>NZ_CP085193.1:0-9000000 GCF_024298965.1 Streptomyces rapamycinicus NRRL 5491
GGACGCTTGGCATCCTTCCAGGTCAGGGCGTGGGCGGCTTCGATGGGGGTGTGCGGCTGGTCGGTCCGGGCCCAGGTGCCGCGGTGCGGCTTGAGCGCGACCACGTAGGCCAGGCCGGCCGCGCGCAGTGCGAGGTACCAGTCGTCACCGACGGAACAGGCGCAGTCGGCGACCACCGCGCGGCAGCCGAAGCCGGCCTGTTCCGAAGAGAGGTTCGCGCACTGCCCACGAGTCAAAGAGCTTCAGGTGACACAAACCGGATCACGAGACACTAGCTCGACACTTCGATCTCTCTAGAAGAGCATGCGATCCGCCGTTGCATGAAGACCGCGTGATGCGGCAGCCGCGCATCACATACTCTGGCTGCACTCTCGCCTTACAGCCAAAGCATTCTCCACTTCTGCCGACGCTGGCGCGTCACTTCACGGGCATCATTCTGCCCGTCGGGACGTGTCAGACTTTTATGCCGAACAGTTTTTCCGCATTTCGGAACGCAATTTTTTCCTTGGCTTCGCGTGGCAAATCGACTCCCCGGAACCAGTCGGTTTGAGTTTTCATATTTGCAAACGGGTAGTCGGTTGCAAACATCACTCGATCCACACTTATGTACTTCAGCAGGAGATCGAGCAGTTCAGTCTGAGGGAATGCGCTGGTTGTGAACCAGAAATTGTCATGGAAATACTGCTCGAACGGCTTGTCCAGGCTCTTCTTGGTCACTTCGCTCATCTTCTCCACGACGCGTTTGTAGAAGAACGGAAGGCCCTCTCCCATATGGCCGATGATAATCTGGAGCTTGGGATACCTGTCGAATACTCCTGAGGTGATCATTCGGAGGCACTGAGTAACGACTTCCTGGTGCCATCCATATGCAGAGATGCTGAGAACCTGGTCCTGGAACTCCTTCTGATATTCCGGCCGCATATTGCTGTAGTAGATTTCAAAAACCTCATCAGGCGGCAGGCCCGGATGGATATATATCGGCACATCAAGGGCTTCGGCGCGCGCCAGCAGGGGCTCAAAGTCGGGATGGTCGAGAAATTTCTTCCCGATGATTCCATTGGTCAAACATCCCAGGAAGCCATCTTCCCGAACTGTGCGTTCCAGTTCGTCTGCCGAGGCCTCCGGATTCTGTAGAGGCAAGGTTGCAAATGCCTTAAACCGCCCCGGATAGGTGGCCATCGGTCCATCGACGAGCAACTTGTTGAGGCGATACGCAAAATCGATGCCCTTCTGACCTTTGACATTCTGCACACCTGGCGTATGTGCGGAGAGGATTTGAACGTTGATCCCCGCCTCATCCATTGCACCGATGCGGCGCGGGCCGAGCTCGGCAAGACCAGTATCCTCGAGGAACAGCCTGTCGTTCAGCACCATCAACTCATGGGTGGAAAAGGTCTCTTCCGTGCCGATGAAGCGCAGGTCCTGATTCTCGTTCGCTGCCGTGCAGGAGGCAATGGCAGGCGTGGACAAGCCGGCACCAATGCCAAGTGCCGTGGCGCCGTTTAGAAAGGTGCGGCGTCCCATCGTGAGGTGCTCCAGAGGGTTTGCGATGGACTTCATGTCAGTCTCTCTTCAGGTGTTTGTGTGGTGCGATATCCGTGCGGCATCCGTCTGCAAGATCATTCAGATCGACCCTTCGTCGTTACCAGGCGCGCCCAGGGGTCCACCCACGCCGCGTCCCCCTCTTCGACCTCGGCGCCGGCCACGCCGGTCCCGCCGAAACACTGCCAGCCGAGACCAGGGGTCTTCGCGTCCTGCTCGCGCACCGCGGCAGCGCCGCCCGGCGGCACCGCGTACACGACGGCGTGGTGCGCGATGGCAACGTTCTCCGGTCCGAATTGGGTCCCGGTCAGGAACGCCGTCTTGGTCAGGCCCGGATCGATCATCTGGCACCGGTACTCGTCCGAGCCGCCGCCCTCCGGCGGCGCGGGCGTGTAGGCCTCGGCCATCCTCAGGTCGAGGAACCGCTCGCCGGGGCGCAGCGGCTGTGGTGGAGCTGACGACCCGCCCGCGTGCGCGCTGTGCGGGCCGGCCGCGGCGGGCCCCGCACTGTTGTCGGCGTGCGACCCGCAGGCGGCGACAGCGAACGCCGTCGCCGGCGCCATGGTGGCCGCCCCGAACCTCAACCGCCCGGGCGGCGCTTCCCCCTGACGGCGCTGCGTCGACTGCCATCACTAGCCTCCTACATACGGGTTGCATCGCTTATCTGGATGCCTACTTCCTACGGAGCGAACCTGAGACGATTGTTAATGCGGTGCTCAGGCCGGTTGGCCGGACCATGTGCCAAGCGCACGCACCAGCGTGGTGGTGGCGAGGTCCTGCCCGGTAGGCAAGGCCCAGGCGACACAACCGTCGGGCCGGATCAGCAAGGCGTCGACGTCCACCCGGTCCGTGCGGGCTGTGACGGTGTTGACCCGTCCGGTCCACGCGGCCGCGGCGTCGCGGACCTCCGCGCGGTCGACGAGGTCCAGCAGGAGCTCACGACCCTCACGCAGCAGGTCCGCCGACCGGGTCACCGCAGTGAAGTCTTCTCGGCAACATGTGATGGTTGCGGTGCGTGACCGTGTGTGCGAGGTGTCGGCTGGTGACCCGGCGTCAGATATGCGTGAAGCCCTTGGTAGGAACGAGTCTGCGAAGATCAAGTTCCGGCCGAGAGGCTTCACGTGCCGTCCAGTATCACCTACACCGCTGTGCTTGATGTCCGAGGGGACCGCCGAGCATCTCGCGATGCTACTGCGCGACCACCGCAGGCGGATCGGCACCCGCAGGAACACCCGCGCCCTGGGCGTCTTCAAGCAGGCCGTGCTGGTGTTGCGCTGGTTCGTCGACGGCACCCGGCTCGTCCAACTCGCCCGGGACAACGGCATCGCGGCCCCGACCGCCTACCGCTACCTGTACGAGGGCCTGACCGTGCTCGCCGACCACGCGCCCGACCTGTCCACCGCACTAGAACGCGCGGCGGCGGCCGGATACACCCACCTCAACCTGGACGGCACGGTGATCCGCACCGATCGCGTGGCCACCGCTGGCCCCAACGGTGCGGACCTGTGGTGGTCCGGGAAACACCGGCACCATGGCGGGAACGTACAGGTCATCGCGGCCCCGGACGGCTGGCCGCTATGGGTCTCCCCGGTCCGCCCGGGCCGCGAGCACGACACCACCTGCGCCCGCGCCCACGGCTTGGTCGACGCCCTCGACCGGCTCGCCGCCACCCTGGGCGTCCCCACCCTGACCGACCTCGGCTACGAGAACACCGGCGACGGGTTCCGCCACCCGGTCAAGAAACCCAAGAGCGGCGAACTCACCGAGCCCGACGAGGCGTTCAACGCCGTGATCCGAGGCGTGCATGGCATGGCGGAGCGTGCGAACGCCCTACTGAAGGTCACCTTCAAGGCCCTTCGCAGAGTCAGCCTCGACCCAGCCGCCATCTCCCGCATCGCCCGGGCCGCCCTCCTCCTGCTCCACCTCGAACACGGCCGCACCACCTGAACGAAGATCACGAACCGTCACGAGACGTTACCGAGAAGGGTTCATTGATCACGACTCGATACGCGTCTTAGACTACGGCCGCGGGGGCGACAGAGCCGGGCCGTTCCGACCTGGCACATGCGAAAGACGAGAAACTCGTGAACCAACAGAACCCCATCCAAGTCGCCGTCCCCGCTACCGGTAGGGACACTGGGGCCGCGGTCGCGTACCAGTTCAGCCACCGGCAGGACCTCCGTGGCGCTCATGGGGCACACCGAAGCGACCCTGCGGCCCACCGTCCAAGACCGCCCCGCTGGTGTGGTGGAGACGCGTCCCCCGGTGCGTGGACTCGGGCCTGACCGCCATCACGGCGGTCACGAGCGGTGCGGCCGAACGGTCTGGGTGGCTGCACGTACGGGTTCAGCGGCACGGGCATGCCGTTCCTGGCGCCGTCGACCAGATGGGCTTGGGCGACTACCGGACCATGGCCGCGACAAGAGTTCACCGGCGTCGATGACGCGACGCCGTGGAGCGCAGACCTCGGCTGCTTCCGGCCGCAGCGCCCTGGACCGACGCCACCGCCCACATGCTCGACCGAGCAATGGAGTGCGACTCGCCGCTGTCGGGCAGGTCGGGACGTTGGAAAGAGCACCGGTCGGCATCATATCGCCCCGGCCCAGAGGGTTTCGCGGGGCCGAACGTACATGGTTCGTAATTGGTTTCAGATCAGCGGGATCACCTGATCTGCCTTGAACGACTCATGAGGTGAGGGTCGCGGAGGCCGCGGCTCACCGCGTGAAGCGGAGGCCATCCCGTTCTCGCTGTGCGAGGCAGGTTCCCGCCGTGATGAAACGGCGCCGGCCACGGCGCCTCCTCGAAGAAGCCAACCGAAGCCTCCGGCCCACGCGTTACCGCATGAGGAGGGCATGGTGTCACTGGAACGCAGGACTGAACTGGCGACGGCAGCAGCCGCCCTGCGACAGGCCGTGAACGGAAACGGATCACTCCTTGTCGTCCGAGGCCCGCTGGGCATGGGCAAATCGTCGTTCCTGGAAGCTCTTGCCCGGCTGGCGCAGGAGGAGCGGACCGGGCTCCTCAGAGCCCAGGCGTCCGCCACGGAAGAAGACTTGGCACTCGGTGTGGTGCGCCAATTGGCGGACTCCGGCCGCTGTGGCGTCCCGGCGGGGCCCACGGGATCGCGGGCCACCACGGCCATGGTGGCCAAGCCTGGTGGGAAAACAACGCCCGCCGGGCAGGCGCCCCGGACCACACCTGAGCACACGCGGAAGGACCTGAAATCTCTCCTGGACACGCTGTCGGCGGACAGAGCCCTGCTCGTGCTCGTGGACGATCTACACATGGCCGACACCGAGTCGTTGCGGGCACTGGCTCAGGAAGTGGCTCGGCGGCACAGCCGACGGCTGCTGTTCGTCTTCTCGATACTCTCGGGCGACGCGCGCGCCGAACGGCCCGCCATGAAAAGCCTGCTCGGGACCGCGGACCGGACGACCGTCCTGTCCGCCCTCGGCCCAATTGGCACACAGGCCCTGATCGCGGACGCGTTCGAGACGACGGCAGAAGAGGAGTTCGTCAGCGCCCTGCATGAGCGATCCGGTGGCAATCCTCTGTTGACGCAGTCTCTGATGGACGAGGCGCGGTTCCGTGGGCTGAGCCCGACCGCCGCGAACGCCGGCGCCGTCCTCGCGCTGCGCCCCGACCACCTGTACCAGCGCCTGGCCGGCTTCCTCCGGTCCCAGCCCGATCACGTGCGACGCACGGCCAACGCGTTGGCCGTGCTCGGCGGGACCGTGGACCTACCGGTCACGGCCCAGCTTGCCGGGCTGGACGCACACCGGTACGCCGAGGCGCTCCATGTGCTGGGGCTCCTGGGTTTCCTCGACGAGCGCTCTGGCGCACGAGCGGGCGGAACGCTTCTTTGGGACGCAGTGGTGGACAGCATTCCCACCGAAGAGCTCACCGCAATGCGGAGCATGGCCGCAGAGCTGCTGCACCGAGCGGGGCATCCGGCTGAAGTCGCCGCGGAGCAGCTGCTGTCCGTCCCTACCCTGCACACCCCAGAAGCCGTCCACATCCTCCGCAAGGCCGCGGACAGCGCACTGCTCCGGGGCGCGCCCCGCGACGCGGCACGCTACCTGCGGCAGGCCTTGCTGGACAGCTCGTCCGTCGGCTCCGTCCGCACGGGTCTGCTGACCGACCTGGCGTCGGCGGAGCGCAGCTTCGCCACCATGTCCGCACTGCGCCATGTCGCCGAGGCCCTACCACTGCTCGACACCGCCCGGGATCGCGCGGCCGTTGTGACACGGCTGGGCCCGCTGCTGATAGAACCGGCAGAATTCACCATCGACTCGTTGATGCGCGACGTGGCCGATGCCCTGGACGCACCGGGCGCGGGCGATCCTCTGACGAGCGAGCTGGCCCTGCGTCTGGAGGCCCACACATACGCTCTGGCCTCCCCTGACCCCTCCTATATCCGCGACGCCATGCGCAGGTTCAAGGAATTCGGCCCGCGCCCGCCACTGCGTACAGCCGGTCAACGGGCGCTGGTCGCCTCGGTGGCGCATATCGCGTTCGTCACCAACAGCACATCCGCCGATCGATTGGCGGCTTTGTGCACCCAGCTGCTGGAGCGGGAGCGGCCGGGCCCGGAACACGTGCACACCACGCTGCCGCTGGCCGTGAACGTCCTCGCCGCCACAGGGCGTACGGAAGGGATGGCCGACTGGCTGCGCTTGGCAAGTCGACGGGCGCACCGCCAGGGCGGGGAGGTGGAGAGAGCGGTCATACGGGCCGAACAGGCCATGATCGCGCTGGCTGTCGGGAACGTGGCCGACGCCAAGCAGGAGATGCTGCGGGCCGATGTCCTCGCCGGTCCGGAGGCGAGCGGTCTGCCCGCGCTCTGCACCGCCATTCTCGCCATCGTCGCGCTGCACAGCGAAGAGCCCGAATTGGCGGAGGAGTTCCTCACCCGTCATCGGCTCAGCCGCGCGAACCAGTATCTGGCCGCTCTCCTGCACATGGCGCGCGGTCTTCTCTCGGCCCGGCGCCACGAGGCACGCGGTGCTCTCAGCCACTTCCGCACGGCCGGCCAGCGGATGGAGCGGATCGGATGGCTCAACCCCGTCCTGCTGCCGTGGTCCTCGTGCGCCGCCCTGATGCATCACCGCCTTGGCGAGCATGACCAGGCGCTGACTGCCGCTCGGCTGGAGGTGGAACGGGCACGTAAGTGGGGCGCCCCGGCGGCGGAGGGCCACGCACTCGTCGCACTGGGCCGGGTCATCCCCGGTCGCCGGGGGGCCGAAGTGCTGGAGGAGGCTGTCTCCGTACTGGAGAGGGGCGCCAACAGCCATGAGCTGTGCCGGGCGCTGTACGCGTTGGGAAGCCACGCGAAAACGAGCCGGATACGGTCAACGGACATTCTAAAACGGGCATACGACCTGGGTATGGAATGTGGAGCCGACTGGATGGTGCAGAAAATCAGCGCTAAGCTGCAAAGAGAATACACAAACACCAGAACAGAAAAATCTCGGCTGACCCGGTCAGAACTCAGGGTGGCGCGACTGGCGACCGAAGGCAGCAGCAATACGGAGATCTCGGAGCAACTGGGTATATCATCCCGGATGACCGAGAAGCACCTTACGAATTGCTACCGCAAGCTGGGCATTCCGGGACGTCGCAGTTTACCGGAAGCCCTCGACAAGTGGTTCGGCCAGCAGGCGGGCGCATCCGAAGCCCAAACAGGCGGGTAGCATTGTGAACCGCGCCGGACTACAACCCGAACCACCGAGCCCACAGTCTTTCGGCGCAGTGCGAAGGAGTCTGGACGCCTGTACGACCCAGGTCGACCTCGAGGTGCGTACAGTCGCGGCGGAGCTGGTCACCTGGGATGCGTGACCAATGAGGATGCTGCGCGGGCACGACAATCAGAGCGCCACGGCGGTGGGCGCGTGATCATCCGCTACTTTGCGGCTGGTGTCCTGGCCAGAGCCTCGGGGCCGTACGGGCCGGGGACCGGGAGGTCGGGGTGTCACGGCACACGGACCGACCGTCGTCCAGCTCTACGGCCACCTCACCGGTCACTGCGGGTGAGGCAGCTCGGCGACTCCCGCGCCCGTGCCCGGCTCCAGCCCGCGGCGCAGCTCCCGGCGTCCGGACGACAGACTGAGCTTGCGGTACACCGAGGTCAGGTGCGCCTCCACTGTCCGGCGCGTGACGAAGAGGGCGTCCGCGATCCGCGTATTCGACCAGCCGTCGGCCGCCAGCCGCGCGACCTGGGCCTCACTTCGGGTGAGCGCGCCCGACCTGCCCGAGATGGCGCGCCGGGGCCGGGCCCCGGTCGCCAGCAGCGCCTGGTGGGCGGCGGCGTGGAGCGCGCGGGCGCCGAGTGCGTGGGTCTCCCGCCAGCCCTTGCCCAGAACCGTCCGGGCCGCCTGAGTGTGCCCGGCGCGTTGCAGCGCCCGGCCCCGGAGCACCCGCACCCCGGCCAGCAGCAGCGCCGCACGGGTTGGCGCCAGCACCGATTCCGCCTCGTCGAGCAGGGCCAGCCGGTCCCGCTCGTCGGCGGCCTCGGCCAGCAGTTCGAGTCCAGTCCCCAGCGCGCAGGGGAGCCCCGCCGGGCGTGCCAGGCCCACGGCCCATTCGCCCAGCTCGACCGCCGCCGTGCGGTCGCCCACCGCCAAGTGGGCCTGTCCGGCCCAGTACCACCAGAAGGAGACGGCCGGATTCGTACGGTGCCACGCCCGCTGCCGGTGTCCGCACTCCGTCAAGTCCCGCAGGGCGGCCCGTGGTTCGCCCTGGGCCAGGTGCAGGCGCCCACGGGCGCACAGCAGTTCGTTCCAGTGCCACTCGTCGTCGGCCCGGGGGTCGGGCATTTCGGCGGCCAGGGCCATGGCGGCCGCGAGATCGCCCTGGTCGAGGAATGTGTGCAGCCGCACCGCCAGGGGCAGCGCCTCATACCGGGTGGCCCGCGCGATCCGGGTCTTCCGCAGCGCCTCGGCCGTGGTCCGCAGCGCCTCGTCGAGAGCCCCGAGCCGCTCGTCGGCCGCCGCGCCGAGCCCCAGCAGCGTGGGGTAGGCCTGGCTCCGCACGGCGTCGGTGCCGTGCATCAGCTGCCGGTACGCACGGTCCGCCTCGTGCGGGCGGTCTCCGTACAGAAGCACCGAGGCGGCCGCGGCCAGGGTGGCGGTCGAGTCGGTGGTCGGCCCGCCCAGCCTGATCACCGTGCCCGCCGCGGTGAGTGCCTGCGGCACATCATCCATGCGGCACACCGAGATGAACGCGCGCCACGCGAGAAGGGCGCGTGCCTCCGGGGTGTCGCCCGGCAGGTCCATGTGGAACGACTCCGTGTCGAGGAGTTCGGTGTACGCGTCGAGGTTGTCGGTGGCCGCCATCAGCATGTCCGCCTCCAGGAGCCTCGCGCTCGCGGTCCCGGCGGCAGTACCGGCCACGGCGGAGCGGTGCCGGGCAAGGAGCGTGACGGCGCGGTCCACCTGGCCCGTACGCGCCAATCCGCCGATGAGCGTGCTGAGCGAGGCGAACCGCAGGCCGGGGCGGGAGACGCGGTCCAGGACCGCCGTCAGGTGCCGGATACCGGCCGCCGTGTCCACCGTGCTTTCGGCGATGCCCAGTTCCGCCACCAGGTCCGGGTCACAGGCGTCCGCCGCGTCGTCCGGCACGCAGCGGCGCAGCAGTTCCACCGCGCGTGCCACCGCGCCCTCGAGTGTCGCCTTGCGCGCCGCCTCGCGCAGTACGGCCCGCGCCCACGGCTGATCCGCCGTCACCCGGGACCGCAGCAGATGCTCTGCGGTGTCCGAGGCGGGTGCCCCACCGTCGTGCAGCAACCGGGCCGCCCGACCGTGCAGCCCGGCACGTTGCTCGGCCGGCATGTCGGCCAGGACCGCGTTCCGTACGGCTGGGTGCGCGAGGGACCGGCCGTCCGTACGGGAGGACGCCTGCGCCAGCCCGAGGGAGTCCAGGACGGACAGGGCACGGACGAAGGTGGTGGCGTCGACCTGGGCCAGTTGCGCGCAGGTATCGCGGTCCGCCGCGTCGCCGAGTACGGCCACGGCCTCGGCGGCCCGCACGGCCGGTGGTGGCTGACGGCGCAGCAGCCGTACGACGCACTCCCGGAAGGCAGGTAGGTCGTGATCGCCCGCCGCGTCGAGTCCCGCGCCGGTCAGCGGCACGCCGCGCTCCCGCAGCGCGGTGACCAGCCCGGTCACCAGAAGGGGGTTTCCACCGGTGGCCGCCAGGCAGTCCACCTGGAACCGCGTCTCGGTCTCGGCGCCGGTGAGTCGCCGGGCGACCCGGCCGATGCCCGGGGCGGTGAGCGGCCGTGGCCGGACGACGCGGCACAGCGGCTGGGTCATCATCGCCTCGTCCAGCGGGGTCCACGCGCTGCCGTCGCGCCGGCTCAGCGCCAGCAGGACCGGCAGCCCGGCCAGCCTGCGCGCGGTGTACGCAAGGCAACGCAGCGACACCGGGTCGGCCTCGTGGACGTCGTCGATCGCGATCAGGAGGGGCCCTCGCGCCGCGGTGGCGCGCACAGCCTCATGCCATCCGGTCAGAACCCCGTGGGGGATCCCGGCCGGGGCGCGGGCAGCGTCGCCGGGCACCGGCTGCCGCGGCGGCGCGGCGGGGTCCGGGGGTGCGTCGGCGGCCATGGACCCCCACAGGGCCCTCACGGTGCCCAGCGGCAGGGTGCACCGGTCCGCGTCGGCCCGCGTGTGCAGAACCCGCAGCCCGAGCCGGCGCGCGTCCGCGGCGAGGGTGTGGAGCAGCGCCGACCTGCCGATGCCGGCCGGCCCCTGTACGACGACGAGGCCAGGGTGGCCCGCCGCGGTCCGCCGGGCAAGGTCGGCGAGCGTGTCGAGTTCGCGGTCTCGGTCCGCCCATCGCGCGGGCTGCTCCCCGCCCCGGTCCCACGTCCAGTGCGCGCCGTGCCCGACCGGAGTGACGATCACTACCGCGTCCCTCTCCCTCTCCCCCGGTCGGGAGCAATCATGTCCCTTCTTCCACTGAGGGTTTTCCTAGAACGTGGCGTCCCTCCCCGTTCGCCGCCGTTCCGACAGTCACGTGAAAGGTTGAAGGTCACCTGGCCTCCTGAGGGTCCGCTCTCACGAGGGAGGCGGCAGCATGTCGATGTCGCCGAGGCGGTTCCGCTGTTGCCACGGCACGGGAGCGCGCCGCCACCGCGGTGCGGCTCGGCTCGGTGCTGAAGGAACCGGGGGTCCGGCATCTCGCGGCCCGGACCGCTGAGCGACGGATGGAATGGATCGGACGGCTCAACCCCATCCTGCTGCCGTGGTCCTCCCGGTGGAGGCTCGCTGATCGCGCTGGGCCGGGTCACGCCCGGACGCCGGGGGCCGAACTGCCCACGGAGGCCGTCCGCGTACTGGAGAGAGGCGCCCAGGGTCACGATCTGCGCCGGGCGCTGTACGCACTGGGGACCCACCCGGAAACGGACCGGATACGGGCGACGCACACCATGAAACGGGCACGTGACACAAGAGTCGAACGCGGCGCCGATTGACTACGGCAGACCACACGAAGCTGTAGCGGGAACATTCAGCGAGTGCGGCCGGACCTCCGTTGACCAGGGCCGAGCCGAGAGGCACGTCACCAATTGCTACCGGAAACCCGGCACCTGCGGCCTGGCGTCGGGTTTCGCACGGAGATTCGGTCAGCAAGCGGGCTTCTGGAAGAGCCAAACGGACAGATGCTTAACGGGTGCACAGTATCCATTTGGCCGCACCACCGAACCCTGGAACCACAATGTTTCGGGACCGTGCAAAGGATTGCTTGACCGGCCAAGAGGATATTCCTATCGTCAACTACGTTACTTGCGATCGACTGCCGTTAAACCCCCACATATGAGCGTAGAAAGACGGTGTGAGGTGGCGACCACTCGTCCAGCAGGCACCGCACGCGATAGAGGTCGGACGACAGCCCCTCCTCCCTCCTCACACGGGCTCGGAGACGCGTCCCCGCCGCATCGGTGGACCACCCCGGCACGTACACGGCACACATCGACCCCGAGATGCGCACCCTCGGCACGGAAGCAGGGGTCTCCCACCAGTCCGACCGGACCTCGGCCGAGACCTGCGGACGGAACCTGCTGAACCGCCGCACCCAGGTCCCTTCCGGGGCCGGCCCGGCATTTCACCACGGACCGGGGCCGACTGGGATCCGACCGCCCCACGGGACCGGCTGACGGGGAAAGACCGACGCACTCGTCCTCGCCAGTGGCCGCGGGTGTGTGCCACCGGAGTTCATCAAATGATTCTCAGGACTGGGATCACATTCTCAGTGACTCTCCTGGTTCAGGGGTGCAACTCACCACCGCTCTCCCGGCAGAAACGGAGCAAGAATTCGGTGTGCCCCCCACCACGTCAATCGCATGCCGATCGAACGCCGACCTCGTGACATGCCGTCGGTTAGCCGGGAAACGTGCCACGCCAAATACCCCGCACACTCCCACACATCTCCGCCATCGAGGCCTCGGCCGTCCGCCGTCAGGCGGACACACATCCTCGTATCCCGGGACGGCCCTCACCCATGCCCGACCTCACCCACAAGGTAGGTGCTATGTCCGCTTCCCCGACGGCTACCTGCGACATGTGCGGCCGGCCGGTGCGCCCGCACCGGCAGTCCAGTACCTCGCCGCCGCGGGCCCGCTACTGCTCCAACGCCTGCCGACAGCGCTCCTACCGCATGCGGCAGAAGTCCGGCGGCATGGACACCGCGCTGACCGAAACACCGTTGACACAGATGAGCAGCTTCATCGGACGCACGGACGAACTCATCGACCTGGCCCGTACATTGCGCGAGGCGCGACTGCTGACACTGACCGGCCCAGCGGGCATCGGCAAGACGCGGCTGGCCCTGGAACTGGCCGGCCAGGAGGCTCGCGGCCGACGCCACGAAGTGGCGGTGGTGAGGCTGAGTCAGCTCACCGAGCAGGAGGAGATACGGCAGCGGATCCTCACCACGCTCGACGCGATGCCCGACGGCGCGGATGGGGCGGAGAAGGACCGGCTGCTCCTCCTCGACGACTGCGAACACGTCCTGGACACCTGCGGCACGCTGCTGACCGGTCTACTGCCGCGCCACCCCCGACTGCGGGTCCTGGTCACCAGCCGCGAACCCCTGCGGCTCCCGGGCGAATCGGTCTTCCCGGTGATCGAACTGGCGTTGCCGGACCTGGACTCCGGCACCGAGCTCACCGCATGCCTCCGTTCCGACGCGGTCACCCTGTTCATGGACCGGGCCCGCGCCGTCGCTCCCGACTTCCAGCTCACCGAGGCCAACGCGGCGGACGTGGGCGAGATCTGCGTACGGCTGGACGGGGTACCACTGCCCATCGAGATGGCCGCCCGGCTGATGCGCGTGTTCCCGCCCGCCGAGGTCCGGGCCCGGATGGACGACAGTCTCGCGCTGCTGACGAACGGATGGCGGCTCGCCGACGGCAGGCACCGGAGCCTGCGCGCCTCCCTGGAATGGGGGTACGACCTGCTGAGCGCGGCGGAACGCGCACTGCTGCGCAGGCTGTCGGTGCTCCCGGGTGGTTTCGGGCCGGATGCCGCCGCCGCGCTCGCTGCCGACATCCCCGAGGCAGTGTCGGCGATGCCCGAGATCCTCATCGGTCTGGAGGCGAAGTCCGTCATCACACCGCTCCCCGGCGCGGACGGTCCGGCCCGCTTCCGGCTCCTGGAGTCCATGCGACACTACGGGCATGAGATGCTCGTCGCCCAGGGCGAGGACACAGCGGCATACGAGCGGCTGACCGCCTGGCTGACGACGGCGTCCCTGCCGCTGCGCGAGGATGCCGTCGCGCCGGCCGGGACACTCGGCATGCTGGAAAAGGAACACGCCAACCTCATACACGCCCTGCGCAGACTCGGCTCGGGAGACGATGAACGCCAATTGCTGCTGGCCGCGGCGCTGACAGCGGCGGAGGTCGTCGGCGGGCGGCAATCCGGTGCCGCCGGACACATAGCGCACGCCCTGGACCGCACCGCGCCGACCTCCGTCTACCGCGGCGTCGCCCTGGAGGCGGCGGCCGCGCTGGCGCGCCGGGAGGGCGAAGACGCCGCCGCCGCCCGGCGGGCCGACGAGGCGGTGGCGCTGGAGCGCGAGCGCGGCCGCAGCACGGCCCGGCTGGGCCGCCTGCTCCTACTGCGCGGCATGATCCGGCAACAGGCGGACGAGCGAGAGGCGTCCCGCGCCGACCTGGCGGAGGCGCTGAAAATCGGCCTGCGGCTGGGACACAACATGCTGACCGCGCTCTGTCTGGGCGAAATCGCCCGGCAGCAGCTGGAGAACGGCGAACTCGGCAGCGCTGAGCAGACGATCCACCGCGTCCTGCCCGCGCTGCGCCGCCACGCGGTACCCTTCCGACTGCGCTCGGTGCTGGTCACGGCCGGTGCGCTGGCGCTGGAGAAGGACGATCTGACATCGGCGGAGGCATACTTCGCCGAGGCTCTGCGGGCACGCCCGGCCCATCGGAGCGATACTGCCGCGGCGATCGAGGGGCTGGCCCTGGTCGCTACCCGGGCCCGCCGGTTCGACCGGGGGCTGCGGCTGCTGGGTGCGGCGGAGCGAATCCGCGACGACGCCGGGCGGGGCACCGAGTGGTGGCGCCGGCGCGTGCACGAGGCGCGAGAGACGGCGCTCCGGGCCATCCCGCCCGCCCGCGCGGAAGCCTGGCTCGATTCGGCCCAGGGTCTGCCGGAACAGCAGGCGATCTCGCTCGCGCTCGGCGACGACGGACCCGAAGCACCCCACAAGCGCCCCGCCCATCCGTTGAGCAGGCGGGAACGGGACGTGGCCGAGCTGGTCATGGAGGGGCTCACCAACCGTCAGATCGCGGCTCGGATGCATGTGTCGGTACGGACCGTCGAAACCCACATCCGGCACATCCGTACCACGCTGGGGCTACGGTCCCGGGCGCACATCGCGGCGTGGGTGGCGCAGCGGCAGCCCAAGCCTCCGGCCCGCCTCACCCCACCCACGGGGCGGCGAACTCCTCAGGTACGCAGCGTGGTCCACGGTGGCCACGTCGTGGGCGGGCCCAACCCCCTCCAGCTCAAAGACACCTGACGCCCGGGCCGACGCCAGGGCCACGCCGCCCTCACTCGGCCGTGGCCGTTACCGGCAGCGCGCGGCGTGCCGGTAACGGCCACCGGACTTCCGCGGTCGCTGTACGTGAGACAGCCGGGTTCCAGGTCGCCGCTCCGCCCCCTTGCGGTTGACATCTCGGACAAGTCGCCGCAGTTCAGCGTGCACCCGCCTAACGCCGTAGGCGCCCCTCGATGCCAGGTGAATCAGGGTGATCTCGGTGCGGCCGGTCCCCCCGGGGGTACGCAGACGCCGCAGTTCCCGGTCACAGGCGGCGAGGTGGGCGCCGAGGGCGTCGTCGTACTCGGCGTAAGCCGCTTCCTGGAGGAGGAGCCGCCGGATGCGGGTCTCCAGGTCGGAGAGCCGGCCGCGCGACACGGCCGCGGTGTGGACCCCCTCCACGAGGTCATCGCCTACCTGGTCGACAAGGCCCATGTCGGTGGCCTCGGCCAGCGGTATGTCGGTGCCCCACAAGACGATGCGGCGGGCGCGGGCGAGGCCGAGGTGCTGCGCCAGCCGGTAGACGGACATGCCGGACCAGAAGTGGCCGTCGTGCACCGGGAGCGTGAGATTCAGGTCGGGGGCCGATCCGGGAACCCTCGGCGAGGAGCTGGTCGAGAACCAACCCGTCGCACGTTCCCTGGGCGGCGGTGACGCTGACGGCATCGAGACGCTCCAGCCGGCGGACCGCGCGTTCCCATCGGTTGACCTCCTGGATGGAGGGTCACCGGGCCACTCGCGGCGTCAGAGCGGTGCCGGGAGGACCCGCAGAACGGCCACCGTCCTGCTGCTGAGGTTCTCCACCTCCTCGCACAGCATGTCCACCGCCGCGGTCAGCTCCGGCAGCGAGCGGTCGCTGTCCAGCCGGACCAGCACGCCCAAGCGGTCGGGCAGCCGGGCCCGGGCCTCATCTCAGCAGCGGTTCCTTCCGTCACCAGCCCACCAGAGCCGTTTCGATGGTCGATCCCGGTCCCATGGTCATCAGCACTCCGATGTCGCCGGGGAGAGCCGCCTTCTCGTCACGCAGCCGCTCGTAGGAGAACAGGAACGAGCCGCTGGAGAGGTTGCCGTGGTCCCGCAGGACTCCGAGGGTGTGCCGCACGTCGTGCCGGGACAGTCCGAGGTTCACCCGGACCGAGTCGATGACCTTCTTGCCGCCGGAGTGCACCACCCAGTGGGTGACGTCGCTCGTGCGTACCCCGGTACCGGTCAGAAGGCGTTCTACGGCGGTTTCGGCGTTGGCCCCGACAACATAGGGAACTTCGGGGTCGAGGTAGAAACTGAACTTGCCGTGCGCGTCGTCCCAGTCGTAGCGCATGGCGTCGACGGCTTCGGGGATGATGTGGCTGGCGAACCGCAGCAGCGTCGGCGCAGGCGACCGCTCCCCGGAAGTCCGCCCCGGGACGCGGACGGCAACGGCCGCCGCCCCGTCGCCGAACAGGCTGTTGACCACGGACGAGCGCAGGGTCCCGTCGAAGACATACGCGGCGGAGCACACCTCGACGCACACCATCACCGCCAGTTCGCCGGGATGGCCGGCGGCCCAACCGGACACGGCGTTCAGGGCGTTGAGGCCGGCGTTGCAGCCCATGCCGACCACATCCAGGCGTTGGCAGGACCGCTCGACGCCCAGGTCCTTGATGAGCAGCGCGGAGAAGCCCGGCGTGAGAAGTCCGGTGGAGGTGACACAGCACAGGTAGCGGACGTCGGCGAGGGATGCGCCGACGTCCTTCAGACAGCGCTCGACGGCCTCGCGCCCCATGCGCAGCCCGCTCGCCGTGTGTTTGCGCAGCAGGTCGCCCTGTGTCTCGGTAATGGGCTTCCCGTCGGGGCCGAGGGGCGGCAGGCTGAGGTTGCGCCGCTCGATCGCTCCGTTGAGGAAGATCGAGCGGATTCGGGGGTCGGTGACGCCGAAGGTATCGAGGATTTCCCGCTGCGTGTAGGAGTCCGGCGGCACCGCGGCACCTACGCCGACGATGCCGGGCGCCTCTCGGATTGCTCGCATGATTCCCTCCCGTACCGCCGTACTACGGGCAGTCGCTGCCGACCGGATTACGCCAACAAATCAGAACACTTCTGCGTCCTCTCCGGTTCGGTATCAATACTGGAGCAGGCCGATTTCAAACGGCACCAGTGGTAGCCGCAGTTACGCGTTCCGGGTCGGCTGCAAACCGAAATACGCCGCCTCCGGCGATACGGTGAACGCCTTCTCCGTGTGCTCCGTTGGGGCACATCGGCGATCGCCGTTGTTACTACTGGCCCTCGGCCGGGCTGTTGACCGATGTGGTACAGCGGTCGAAAAGGTCCACCAACTGTCGTGCGCACCGCTCCAGGTCGACCTCGCCGTCGCCGAGATGGTGATGACGGACGACGCTGTCGATGGCGCCGCGGATGGCGAGGGCCATCAGACGGGAGTCGAAAGTGTGGAACTCGCCCGCTCTGCACCCCTGCTCCAGCAGGTTGACCAGACACTCGATGGACAGGGCGCTGCGGGCGATGTCGTCCAGGCCGGCTATCTGCCGCGTCTGGGCCATGGCGACGATCTCTGCCAGTGCCTGGGCGTACAGCGGTCGGCGGATGACGATGGTCACCTGAGAGGCAATATAGGCACCGAGCTTCCCCCGGTATGTCATCTCAGCGTCGACGCTGGCCTCTATGGCCGTTCCGGCCTCCGTCAGGATGGTCTGGCCGACCTCCCGAAAGAGTTCGGGCTTCCCCGAGAAATAGTAGGAGATCATTCCGGTACTGCTGAGCCTGGCCCGTCGACATATCGCACTGAATGAGGCCTTTGAATAACCAATATCGGCCAGTGTCTCGATGGTTGCCTGAACTATTTGCGCTCTGCGTGCGTCCTGAGTGAATGTTCGAGCGCTCGGCTGGGCGGCCCTGGTCATCATGATGCGAAAGTAGCAGCTCCGGCTTGAGGATATCTGGCTCCTGCCCCTGACGGGCGATGTCCGGCCTCGCCGTGGCCCGCGGCACGGGCCGGAGCTCCTGCTGGAAGCAGCCGGGGCGACGCGCCCCTCGCCCGCGCCACGTCACGCCGCCTTCAGCGGCGGCCACCAATCGACGTTCAGCCGCCCATCGCCTCGACCAGGCTCTTGGGCCGCATATCCGTCCAGTTCTCCTCGATATGGGGCCAGGCACGCTTCACGGGCGTCCTTGTCATGGTCGACCGTCCACCCCTCGGGTACATCCGCGAAGGTCGGCCACAGCGAGTACTGTCCCTCGTGGTTGACCAGCACCAGAAATTCGGCGTCGGGATCGTCGAAGGGATTCACGCCGGTCTCCGCCTCTCATACCGTCCCAACAGTGGACGACGCGCCTGGACGCCTCCATGTTTGTGTGTCACGGCGGGATCGGCATCAGCGCGAGCCACCGTTACGGACCGGTCGCGGCCGAACCGTCCGGCCGTACCCGTAAAGCAGACCGCTCTCCGGCACCCCCAGTTCCAGGCCCACGTTCAGGATGACCAGCTCGGTGAGTCCACGAGCGTTGAGCAGAACGCCGAGCACGACTGGCTCACTCCCGGAGACCCCTGAAAGGCGCGCGGACATGGCGGCTCCCACGAATTTCCCCGTACAAGCCACCAGGGGCCGGTGGGCGTCGACGTCTTCGACGTCAGCCACGAGGCGACTGTGCCACCTACCCAGCGGCACCTTGAGCGGTGGAGCCCCCACGGCTCCGGCGTCAGTCACTATTGCCGCTGTCCGACCGGCATTCGATTTCCTCCGACAGGAAGGCGGTCAGGCGCCGCACCCCCTCCTCGATCCGTTCGGGATCGAGGTAGCTGCACGACAGTCGAAGTTGGTGATCGCCTGCTCGACCCAGGTAGAACTGCCGCATCGGAGTCCACAGCACACCATATTTGGCCGCGGACACCTCCAGCAGAGCGGCGTCCACAGGGACGGGCAGATGGACGCGGACGAAGAACCCACCGCAGGGGCGGTTCCAGCGGATTCCGGGATGCGACCCGTCTCCCAGATGGTGGTCCAATGCGTCGACCAAGCAGGTCAGGTTGCGTTGGTAGAGCTCGGACTTGCGACGGCTCAACTCGATCACGGAGCCTCCGTGCTCCAGCAACATCCCGCCGATCACGGCCTGGCACAGCGGGGATGTGTTCACGGTGACCATGCTCTTCACGGCGGCCAACTCGTCCGCGAGCAGTGTGCCGCCACCAGAGGAGCCGATCGGCTGATCAGCGATCACATAGCCGACTCTGGCTCCCGGGAAGGCAACCTTGGCAAAGGTACCGATATGAACCACACTCCGAGCGGTGTCAAGCGCTTTGAGTGGGGGCAGTTCGGCTCCGGCTGCCGCCGTGAACCCGTAAGCGTTGTCCTCTATGACGAGGAAGCCCTCGCGCTCCGCGAGGTCGAGAAGTCGCCGACGGCGGCCAAGCGACATACGTGCCGCACCAGGATTGGAGAAGTCGGGTGCGACGTACAGCGCACGAACCGGCCGACCGTCTTCCCGAGAGGAACGACACGTCTGCTCCAAACCGTCGAGATCGATCCCAACGTCCATCTCGTCGACCGGAATCACATCGATGTCCAGGAGCCGGGCCGCCCCGACGATACCCACGAAGCACGGATTGGCCACCGCGAGCACGCCCTCGCCCGAGCGGAACAGCGCACGCAGCACGAGCAGCATCGCTTCCTGGGCACCGACGGTCATGACGAGCGTGTTCGCGGGGGCGTCGATTCCGTGGTCCCGGCGCAGGGCATCTGCGACGATGCCATTGATGATGCCCCGGCTCGGCCCGTACTCAAGAAGCAGTCGGCGTGCCTGCTCCGGGCTCCGCCCCGTTTGGACGAGGTAATCGATAAATCTACCCACATACCATTCGGTGTCGATATTCTCGAGCGTGTCCGGATGCGGCGCGCCGGGTGCGAAGGATATCGCTTCCGGATAGCGGCTCATCACCTCGTTCAGAAATCCGATCGAACCGAGGACCGGATCCCGCAACGAGCCATGCAACGAGGAGGAATGCAGTCTCATCCGCCTGACGTCCTCCTACACACGAGACCGTGAACGCCGCCAGCGCGTTCCCAGCTGGCCAAAGCATCGTCACTCTACGCTCTCGTCGTCCTGCCGTGAAGATCCACCACCTGAACTGCGGCACCATGCATCTGCCCGATGCCCGCTTGGCCTGCCACCCACTGCTGGTCGAGACCGCCAGCAGCCTGGTCCTCGTGGACTTCGGCTACGGCCTCGACGACGTCACGGCCCCCCGGCGCCGCGTGGGACCGGCCCGCTTCTTCGTACGGCCCGCTTTCGACGCCGAAAAGCGTGCATCGCAGTCGACACCGGCGTCCGGTGGATCCCGCGCGCGGGCGACTCCTTCCACCGCCCCGGCACGCTCGGCGGTACCTCCCCCATACCCGCAGCCCTGCGGGCCTTGTCGGCAGCCGTGGCCCACGACGGACGCAAGGTCCGCGAAACCACGCCAACCTCGCCGGACTCCACCGCCACGCGGTGATCGACAACGCCCACAACCCCACGCTGTGGGAGCGGAAGCGCGACGGCAGGTGAGAGGTCGTTCTCTCCCGTTGTCTCATCCCGGAATCTGCGGCTACTGACCTTCAATGCTGGACGTCGTGGGGCCTGACGGTCCATGATCCCTGCGGTCTGCCGTCTGTCTGAGGTATGCACAGGGCGGCGGGCCTTCCGCGAGCAACTGCGAATGGCGGCGGCGGAACGGTTCGCGCACAGGGAGGAGAACGCGGTCATCGCCCGTGACTTACGGGTGAGCGTTCGCTCAGTGCAGCGGTGCGCTTGCGGCGGTGGTCGCGATCCTCTATGCGGAGAACCTCATGCCGAAGAAGCTCGGCAGCCGACAGCAGTTGGCCGCTATCCCGGCCCAGGACGGCTGATACGGCAGCCGGCCGACCCGAACATACGGCTGAGTACGGTCACGGCCCGCGCCAGGGGCGCGGCCCCGCGGGAACCCCTCGATCACTCGGTCACAGGCCCAGGATCGTCGCCACCAGTGCGCTGCGGCTGCGGACGCCGGTTTTCGCGAAGACGCTCTTCAGGTGGTCCTGCACGGTCGCCACGGTGATGTGCAGTTCCGTGGCGATGGCCCGCGACGGCAGTCCGGCGACGACCCGCGCCAGCATGTCCCGCTCGCGTGGTGTGAGCCCGTACGCGAGCAGCAGCACCTCGGCCACATCGGTGGCCGGCGCCGGGTTCATCGTCACGGCCACGGACGCCGGGTCCGGGCCACCGTTCAGCGGGGAGGCGTGCAGCGAGAGCCACCGGCCCGACCGGCCACGGATCCGCCCGTACGCCGGCAGCGCCGCGCCGCTCCCTCGCGCGACGACCTCCAGGACCGCGATCGGCAGCTTCGCCCCCGACGAGGCCAGCTCGTCCCGCCAGAGTTTCGCGGCCGGGTTCTCCGAGAGCAGCCGCAAGTCCTGGTCGAGCAGCAGCACACCCGCCTCAGCCGGGCCCGGGGCCGCGTCGCCGGGTGCCCGGGCGGACGGGTCTGGGTGGAGCGTGAGGCGGAACGCCAACCGGCCATGGCCCTGGCTGAGCTGGAGGCCGCTGCTCCGGCGGAGGAGGGCGCACGGGCGCTCAGCTCGCTGGCCCGGATCATCACGCATCGCGACCGCTGAGAGGTGTGCGAATACCCCTGCCGGCGGACTATGCGCCACCCTCGGAGCCGAAGCCGATGCCGCCGGGGACCCGGCCCCGGAGCGATCCCTGCGGTCGGCCGGCGTGCGGGGCGGGCGCGGTGCTCACCGCACGCTCCCGCGTGCCGCGCGCCGCCGTTCGCGTTCCTGCCAACGCCGTTCGACCTTGGCCAGAACATCCGGGGCGTAGGTGCGTTCGGCCTGCACGACGGCGAACTCGGCGAGGTAGGCGCGGTACAGGTCGAGAGGTTCCTCGGCGACGGTGAGCATGTGGCGGTTGGCTGAGACGGCCGGCGCGCGGAGCGCTTCGACAGCCCTGTCGACGGCGCCGTCCATGTCCTCGGCAGGCACCACGGCGTCGCACACATAGCGGGCCTCCGGTTCAGTCGCGGCGATCCGGCGTCCGCCGAGCACCACCTGACGGGCCAGCCGGGCTCCGGTGAGCCGGGTGAGCCGGAGGTTGCCGAGGCCGGGCACGATGCCCTCCTCGGCGGCGGGCAGGCTGATGTAGGCGTTCTCCTCGGCGATGACGTGGTCGAGGACCAGCAGGAGCTGCATGCCGCCACCGATGGCGAAGGTGTCGACGGCGCCGATCCACGGCTTGCCAACGCTCCGTTCGCACCAGTCACCGGGCGACGGGGCAGTGCGCAGACCGCGAAGCATCTTGTTGACGTAGCCGAGCTCGCGGCCGAGGAGGAACTCGATGAAGGAGATCCGCCCGTCGCGCAGGTCGGTCAGGTTGACTCCGGCGCTGAAGACACGGCGTCCCCGGTACTTGGGATGATCGACGGTACCTCCGCGCAGCACACCGACCTTGACCGCTTCGTCGAGCAGGACGAGGTCGACGGCGGTCTCAAGATCGGTGATCAGCCGGTCGTCCTCCGCATTCAACCGGCCGGCGTTGCGGAACTCGATGTGACCGGCGACACCCCGACGTTCGAGGTACACGGTGTCCAACTCGATCCGGCCCTCGGTACGGAAGCCATCGAGGAGCGTGAGGGCGCGTGGGGTGGGCGTGAGCATCGTCTCGACGAGGTGCCGGCCGGCGGTGGGCGAGCGCAGCACCGCGCCGCAGAAAATGCCCTGATCGATCTCCCGGCCCTCCTTCTCCGCCTGGACGAAGCGGCGCTCGGCCGCCATCTGGGCACGGGTCGGCACCAGGCCTGGGAACCGGTCGGCGGCCTCGTACACGAGGTCCGCCAGGCGTACGGTACGGGCCAGCCCGTCGGTGAGCATCCCGTAGACGGTCTCGGTGTGCCGGGCGAGGAAGACCCGGCGGGCCCGGCGGGCGCGCGCGTGGACCGCGACGGCGCGGTCCCGGTCGTGGGGGGCGCGGTCAGGAGCGGGCGGCAGCGCCGCGAGCTGCCGCTCGGTGCCGGCGATGTACTCGGCCAGGCGGCGGGCGTCTGTCTCGATGCCGCAGATTGGCTCGGGTACGGGATCGAGGGAGACGCCGCTGGGCACACCGGCGCTCATCCGGCCGCCTCGACGTGGCCCGCCGCCGTCCCGGCCGGGGTGCCGGGTCCACCGTTCCGCAGGCGGCGCAGCTCGCGGTCGCAGGCGGCGAGGTGCGCGCCGAGGGCGTCCTGGTACTCGGCGGACGTGGCCTCCTCCAGCAACCGGCGGCGGATCCGGGCCTCACGGTCGGAGAGCCGTCCGCGCAACGCGGCTGCGTTTCGGACCGCTTCGGTCACATCGTTGCTGACCTCGTCGACGATGCCGAGTTCGATGGCATCGGGGAGAGGGATGTCGGAGCCCCACAGCACAATGCGACGGGCACGGGCCGGACCGATGTGCTGGACGAGCCGGTAGAGGACCATACCGGGCCAGAAGTGCTCATCGTTGACCGGAAGTACCAGCTTCAGGTCGGGGGTGCCGATCCGGAAGGCGGCGGCCAGCAGCAAGTCGAGGACGGGGCCGCCACACGTGCCCTGGGCCACGGCGATGGTGAGGTTGTCGAGCCGTTCCAGCCGACGGACGGCCCGTTCCCAGCGGTTGACCTCATGGATGGAGACATCGCCGGGCCATTCGCGGGCGCCGGGCGGTGACGGCGCGAACCGGAGGACGACGACCGTCGGTTCGCGCGGTTCCTCGGCCTCCTCACACACGGCGTTCACCGCTGCGGTCAGCTCGGGCAGCGGGCTGCCACCGTCCAGCCGGGCCAGGATGCCCATGCCGTCGGGCAGCAGGGTCCGGTCAGGATCGGTCTCCTTGTCAGCAATCACGCACGGTGACCGCGCGTCTGAATTGTTCAGAAGCACGCGACAGACCACCCGTTCTTCATTCGCCTCGACATGGACGCGATGCTCCAGGAAATTTGCCTGATCGGCGCCAGTGCTAGCCACAGTTACGGGACGCCGAACGTCCGTAACAGCCACGGTCATCTACGCCGCCCCAACTCCGTGCGCCTGAAAATCTCGGGGACCGCTCGGCGCGCGCCGTCATGCCGCGGCCCGCGTCCCGAAGCGTCGCGGACACCCGACCACCATCCGGTCGAGCGAAGGTGTCCGTCGGCGGTCAGTCCTGGACGGTCACCACGTCCACCAGCCGCACGGCGGCGTCCAGGGTCTCCTCGACCTCCCGGGCCGAGCCGCCGCCCGCGATCACGTAGCCGAGTCGGTCATAGGCGTCCCGCGGCGGCCGTACCGCGCGGCCCGGGGACCCGGTGGTCACCACCCGTTCGACGCCGGGCACACGCTCCGCCTCCGCGGTTCCCGTGATGGCCACAAGGCGCCCTGCCTGGCGCGCCGTCAGGAATCGGATGCCCGCGTGCCGGGTCCGGTCCGCGAGCAGCCGCACAGGGTACCCGGCCGCGGCCCGCACCTGCTGCTCCAGAAGGTCGATCCCGGTCGCTGAACGGACGAGTTCGGGGATCATGCCGCCGGCGAGCCTGGCGTTGATCTCGATGACCGCGGGGCCCATGTCCGTCATCCTGATCTCGACGTGTGCGGGACCTCGATCGAAGCCCACCGCCTTGAGCGCCTGGCGGGCCGCCTCCGCGAGTTCGCTGGAGGTGGCCTCCGGCAGCTCGGCAGGAAAGACGTGGCCGGTCTCGACGAAGTACGGCAGCGCGCTGGCGGTGCGCTGGGTCACCCCTATGCAGGCGGCCTGCCTGTTGTCACAGAACATCTCCACGCTGTATTCCGGCCCGTGGGCGTACTCCTCCACGAGGACCTTGCGGGCGGTGGCCTGGCCGCGAACGTTCTCGGTCACGGCCAGGACTCGGGCGGCGTGCTCCGTGGCCGTGGCGGCGTCCTCGCACCACAGCACGTCCTGCGACCCCGATCCGCCCACGGGCTTGACCACGCACGGCAGGCCCACGGACGCGACGGCACCGGCGATGTCGGCGGAGTCGCTGATCACAGCGAACGCCGGCTGCGGCACCCCTGCGTCCCTCAGCGCTGTACGGGTCAGCGACTTGTCGCGGCAGGCCGTCATCGTCTCCGGAGCGTGGCCCGGCAGGCCGAGCGCGGCGGCCAGCCGTGCGGTGTGTTCCAGATAGAAGTCACTGGTCGTCGTGAGCCCGGCGATGGTCCGCTTCCCGATCGCCTCCCGAACCGCCCGGAGGACGTCCGCGTCGCTCTCGGTGTCGCAGGCGACCGTCAGGCAGCCGGTGCCGTCGAGGCCGGCGTAGCGAGCGGGGTCCTTGGCCAGCAGGACCGGCTCGAAGCCGAGCCGCACCGCGGTACACAATGCGAGCATGCCCGACCCTGTCGTGTTCGACTCCAGAAAGACCAGGACGGGACGGTCCTTGCGCGGGATCGAGGCGAACGACCAACCGGTGACCGTCGTGCCGTAGGGGACCTCGACGGGCCGGGCGGCGATCGGACCGGCGGGCCGGTGGCGGTACACGCTGTCCACGTAGCGGTCGCCGCGATCCGGCAGGATTCCCACCAGACGAGTGCCGGGCACCGCCTCGGCGGCGAGGTGGGTCAGGATCCGGTACACCGACCCGGAGGTGTTCCCGGCGAAGATCTTCTGTTCCCGGGCGAGCCGCCGGGTGGCGTCGAACGCCTCGTCGTCCGAGAGCCAATGCACCTCGTCGAAGAGGCGGTAGTCGATGTTGTCCGGGTACAGGCTGTTGCCCAGTCCGCTCTGTTTGCGGGCCGGTACGTCGGGCTGGCCGAAGAGCACGCTGCCGACGCAGTCGACTCCGACCACCTTCAGGTCGGGCAGCCGCTCCAGCAGCGCCGCGGACGTACCGCACAGGGAGCCGCCGCTGCCGACGGAGCCGACCACGACGTCCACCGTTCCCAGGTCGCCGATCAGTTCGTCAGCCAGCGTGCGGTACGCGGTTGGATTCTGCGGGTTGCTGTACTGCTGGGGCCAGTAAGCACCGGGCATGCCGCTCATCAGCTCCGCGAGCCGCTCCAGCCGGGCGCTTTGCCACCCCTGCCCGGTCATCGTCTCCACCACGTGGACCACGCACCCGAGGGCTTCCAGTTTGGTGAGGGTGATCGGGTCGATGCGGGGGTCCGTGACGATGTGCACGGCGTGCCCCAGGTAGGTGCCGACGAGAGCGATTCCCAGAGCCATCGTGCCGGACGAACTCTCCACGATGGGCGCGCCCTCTTTGAGCGCACCGGACCGGCGGGCCTCGAGGATCATCTGCCGGGCGACGCGGTCCTTCATCGCGTAGGGGTTCAGCAGCTCCAGCTTGGCGTAGACCTCGACCCCCTCGGCGGCGTCCACCCGCAGCCGTACGGCCGGGGTGTTGCCTATCGCGTCGACGATGGTGTCATGACGCATGCGCGCTCCCTGGTGACGTGAACGAACGAAAGACGGTGGTGGCGCCTGGCAGGCGCGCGCATGCCGCGGCGGCGGCCGACAGCTTGTGCTGGTGGTCGGGGTCGCCGGCGTCGAGCAGGAGGCCGAGCATGGTGCCACTGTGGGCGCAGACCACGCCCAGAGCGCCGATCTCATCGCTGACCCGGATCATGGCGTCGAGGTTCCGTTTGGGAACGAGCCGCTGGTTGAGGACCGCGCTGCGGGTGGCGATCGCGCCCACCCAGGCGAGGTCACCGTGATCGACGGCCGTGGTGAGATCCCGCACGAGGCGCTCGTACTCGCGCTTCTGAGCAGGCGTGCGGTGCAGGGGCCGCTGGTTGAAGGTCACCGTGTCGAGGCGACCACCCTCGTCGACGGCCATCACCGTGGCCGGGGGCAGTGTGCCGAGCGACGCGCGCAACCGGACCGTCCGGTGTTCGAACACCACGATGCCCGGATGCATCACCCCGTCAGTGGGCTCGATCGGGCGCAACCAGCCTTCGACGGCCGCGGGCGAGGTGTCCAAGCCGAGCACCGCCCCCACGGCCCTGGCCGTGGCGACCAGGTCGGCGGAGGAACTGGCGAGTCCTTTCCCCACGGCCAAGCCGCTGTCGAGGACCAGGGAGCCGCCGCCGACGACGCCTTGGGCGTCGAACATGGCCCGCGCCAGGCGCAGCGACTTGGCCTTGTGGGAGGGGAAGACGTTCAGTGGGCCGTCGCGGTCGTACCGGAACCACGCCCGGGTGCCGCGGGTGATCGGGAACGTGACGAGGAAGTCGACTCCGTCGGGCAGCACCCCTTGAAGCAGTTCGCCGAAGGTTCCGCAGGCGGTGCCCGCGCCCTCGCGCAGGTCCACGCCCGGCCGGCGGGCGACCAGCGCCGGCTCCCTCATGACCGCCGCTCGGCCGCGGCGAGCAGGTCGTCCCGTTGGCGGGCGGCGTCGGCGGATCTGTGTTCGCGCAGTGACCACTCGTCGGTGAGCTTCGCGAATTCGCCGTCCTGGTCGGCGAGCATCGCCCGCACCTCGTCGGGGTGGGCCGAGCCGGCCGATCGCTTGGCCCGCAGGCCTTCGTCCACGTCGAAGGCGGCGACGAGGAGGGCGTCGGTCCGCGCGACCCCGTATCCCGCGTCGGCGCAGAGCGTGGCCAGCAGCGGGCCGTCTGGTTCGGTCGGCCGCACCCCCTTCTCCAGGGCGCGCTTGATGTACCGGCCGGAGATCACCTGAGCCGTCCGCCAGGGGATGCCGGACTCCAGCGTCAACTGGTTCGCGAGGGTGAATCCTCCCAGGTACTCCCCCGCGCACGCCTCGCGCGTCCGGTCCGCCGAGAAGGCCGCTCCAGCGATGACCGCCCGCGTCAGCCGCAGCACCGAGCGCATGGCGTCGAATTGGGTGCGCAGGTGCCCGCCCGCTTCCTTCGACACCTCCACGGTGTTGGTGTACGAGGTGTTCCGCTGCCCGGCGGCGATGTCGGCCGCGCACCCGGCGACGTGGGCACACCGGCCGCGGATGCGCTCCAGCACGGGAAAGTTGCGCTTTTGCGGCATGGCCGCGGAGATGCCCGACAGCTCGTCAGGAAGCTCCAGGAAGCCGAAACCGCTGCCGCCCCAGGCCATGAGGTCGGTGGCGAAACGGCTCAGCGTCACCGCGTAGCGGGCCAGGTCGCCGGAGATCGCCATGGCCCAGCCGCGGGAGGCGACAGCCACCAGCGCATGCGGCTGGACACGGGAGAAGCCGAGCAGTTCAGCCATGCGCACGCGGTCCCAGGCGAGCTCCTGGCCGGCCATCGTTCCCGAGCCGAGTGGGCAGGCGTCGGCCTCGTCGTAGGTGTGCAGCATTCTGCGCAGGATGGCCGAGGTCTCGGCGGCGAGGGCCGTGAGGTGGAAGCCCGGGCTGATAATCTGCGCGGCCTGGGCATGGGTGTACCCCGGCATGGGCACGTCGGCGTACCGGGCGGCGAGTGAGGAAGCCGCGCGGCCCAACGACAGCAGGTCGGTGGCCACAGCGGTCAGGCTCTCGCGAGCGGACATCAATTGGGCACATACCTGGGAGTCGTTGCGGCTGCGGTCCACGTGCCACGCGTGAAACGGCGGGACCGGGCCGGACAGGACGTGCCGCTCGATGGCGAAGGAGATGTCCGACATATTCTCCTTCGGGTCGGCGCGCACGACATCCGGGGTCAGTGAGTCGAGCCGTGCCCCGATCCCGGCCGCCCCGGCGGCGTCCACCAGCCCCATCCGCACATACTCCAGCAGCAGGACCTTCTCGATGGCGAGGTAGTGTCCGAGAAGGTGCTCCACTTCGTAGGCGAACTGCGGGGCAAGCACCTCCTCGTGCCAGATGTCGCTCGGTACGCCGTCGATTCTGCCCGTCACCGCCATGCCGTCCTCCTCGGGCGCTTGCGTTCGAGTTCGGTGGCGAGACCGGCCACCGTCGGGTCGGCGAAGAACGCCTGGATGCTCAACTCGGTGTCATGCTCCGCCGCGAGGCGCGCCAGCATGCGCAGGGCCTGCACCGAATGACCGCCCAGGTGGAAGAAGTCGTCGTGGACGTCGGTCACCGCGGTGCCTAGGGCGGCGCTCCACGCGTCGGCGACCAGCTTCGCCGTCGCGGTGTGTGGCTTGCCGCCCACGGCTGTCCGGGCGGGGCGCGCCACCGGGGCGTCTCCCGGCCGGGGCGCGACCGGGAGACGAGGCAGGGGCATATCCGCTTCGGAGACTCCCGCGACGAGCAGCGCGAGGTAGTCGGAGAGCAGGGCGTCGGCGGTGCTCTTCTCGATGAGTGCCACGTTGTATTCGATGCGGACCGTGTCAGCCGTGACTTCCAGCAACAGGTCGTCCTCACAGCCAGCGGAACTGGAGGAGGAAGCCCCCAGGGCGCCGCCCGCGGGCACATGGTTGAAGGCCAGTTGGTACAGGGGCGGCACCCCGGGCAGTCGTGGCACGGGCAGCAGTTCGACGAGGGTCTGGAAGGGGATGTCGTACCGATCCTCGACATGGGTCGCCGACCGTACCCGGGCGGCCAGTTCGGCGAAGGTCGGGGCGCCGCTGACATCGACCCGAACCACCAGCATGTTGACGAACGTGCCGATCATCGGCAGCACGTCGGCCTGGCGACGGCCTGTCACCGGCAGACCGACGACGATGTCCTCCTGTCCCGAGTGGCGGTGCAGCAGGGCCACGTAGGCGGCGAGGCAGAGCATGACGGGCTCGGTGCCGAGCCGCCGTGCCGAACCCGGCAGCGACGCGGTGACCTCCGGAGGGAGTCCGGCCCGCAGCTCGGCCCCCACGAATGTCCGGGCCGCGGGCCTCGGGTGATCGAGCGGCAGGCGGTGGACGGGCGGGAGCCGGGCCAGCCGCGCACGCCAGTACGCGGCCAGCTCGGTTCGCCGGCGGGGCGACAGCCGGTCGCGCTCTCGCTGTGCGTAGCCGGTGTAGCTCAGCGGAAGCTCCGGCAGCTTCGGCTCCCGGCCCTGTTCGACGGCCGCGCAGATCTCCGTGAGCTCGGCCTGCAGGTTGAACCGTGAGGCGGCGTCGTAGACGACGTGGTGGGCGGCGAACACCACCGCCCATCCGGTCTCCCCGAGCGCAAGCAGCTCCGCGCGCCACAGGGGGGCTCGCTCCAGGTCGAAGGGCCGGCGCGCCAGCTCTGTCGTGCGAGAGCGCCGGGCGTCCGCCTGCTGTGCGTCGTCCGCACCGGTCAGGTCGACGTGGCGGAGCGCCAGGTCGATCCGCGGGAATACGTACTGCGTGAGCCGGCCGTCGACGACCCACAGGGAAGTGCGCAGGGCCTCGTGGCGCTGCACCAGCAGGGCGAAGGCACGCCGCAGGTCGGCCTCGGTCACGTCGGCGTGCACGACCAGCTCATCCACGATGCGGTACGCCGACGCGTCGGGCGCCATCCGGCTGGCGAACCACACCCGCTCCTGTGCGGGGGCCGCGGGAACGGCGCGCGGCGCGGCAGCGTGAACCAGCTGCGGCTCGACGTGCGCCGCGCGCTCTGGTCCTGCCGTCATGGCGTGGTGCGGGGCGGACCCGGCCGGAGTAGGGGGCGGGCGCCGGTCACGCCTGCTCACCGCCGGTGCCCGCGCCGGTGCCCGGCTGGACGTGGCCGGGGATCCGCACCGCGTCGCCCATGACCACCACGATCTCGCGCTGTCCCTCGAACGGTTCCCGGCTGTGGGCCATCCTGAGGTTGTCGACGACGAGGACGTCCCCGCCTCGCCACGGCTCGCCGACCGTGAACCGGTCGTACACGGCGTTGACGGCCTCCACGGTGTCGCCGTCGATGGCCGTGCCGTCGCCGACCATCGTGTGGAACGGCAGACCGTGCGGCCCGTAGACGTCGGTGAGGTACTCGCGGACGGTCGGATCCATCGTCAGCCCGTTGAGGAAGGCGATCTGGTTGAACCATCCGGGAACGCCTGTCGTGGGATGGCGTACGACGGCGGCGCGCCGCTGACGGGTGCGTAGCCGGCCCCCGGGCAGCCACTCGTGGTCGATGCCGGCGGCGGCACAGTACGCGTCCACTTCGGCGCGGTCCTCGGTCCCGAACGCGTCCGGCCACGCCACGCCCACCTCGTGGTACATGCGAGTCAGCAGCCAGCCGTGGCGCTCGAACGGGGCGACGAGTTCGGGCGGCAGCGCCTTGAGGACCTGCTGGGAGTCCGCGACGTTGGTCCTGCCGCCCCGGTCGGGAGCCGTGAGGCAGCCGAAGACCAGGATGCCGGGGACTGTTGCGGCGTAGCTCAGTTCATGGTGCATGCACATCGGCTCGTCCGACGGCCAATGGCTGGAAGAGTAGAGCCCCGGGGCATGGGCGGTTCTCGGGGCGAAGCCTTCCCGTTCGGTCATCGCGGAGATCCCGAGTCCTTCCGCGACCGCGGCGACGTCGGCGGCCGTGCGCACTCCGATGCCGCGCAGCAGCACGGCGCCGGACTCGGCGACGGCCGCACGGACGGCGTCGCGGTGGTCGGCCGCCCAGGCGGCGGGCCCCTCGTCGGGCTGTGCGGCCAGCACGCGTGGTACGGGCCGCGACTCGGTGTCCGGCGCCGCGGCGGCCTTGCGGTCGACCAGGGCGGCGATGTCCGCGACGGTGGGGGTGTCCCACAGCTCGGCGACGGTCAGCCGGCGGTCCAGGGCGATCGACAGCCGGATCACGGAGAGTGAGGTGCCGCCGAGTTCGGTGAAGCGGGAGTCGCGTCCGATCCGTTCCAGCGGGACCTTCAGCACCTGTGCCCACAGGTCCGCGATCTTCCGCTCGGTCTCCGTGGCGAACTCCGTGGCCCGCACGTGCCCGGTACCGTGCCGCTCCCGCTGGGCGAGCTCGGTCAGGGAGATCTTGTCGATCTTCCCATTGCCGGACAGGGGCAGCTCAGCGGTGCGGTAGAGGCGTGGCGGGACCATGTACTCGGGCAGGGTCCGGGCGAGCGTCCTGGCGACCTGCCCCGCGTCCGGCGCGTCCGCGCCGGTGTAGTAGCCGACGAGCTGTGGCTCGGTGGCGGATCCGGCGACGACCACGGCGCCGTCCCGGATGCCGGGAACCTGAAGGAGCCGGTCCTCGACCTCGCCGATCTCGATCCTGAACCCGCTGATCTTGACCTGCGAGTCGCGACGGCCGAGGTATTCGAGCTCGCCGGAGGGCAGCCAGCGGCCGAAGTCACCCGAGCGGTAGAGTCGCTCGAGCGGCCGGTAGGGGTCGTGACCGTAGACGGCCCCCGTGCGCTCCGGGTCGTTCACGTATCCGCGGCCCACGCAGACACCGGCGATCACGATCTCGCCCGGTGCACCCACCGGGAGAAGCTGGAGCCTTTCGTCCATGACGTAGACGCGCGAATTGCGCACGGGGTTGCCGAGCGGCACGGAGCGGTGAGCGGGCAGAGCGTACATGACGCCGTGATTGGAGTCGTCGCTGACCTCGGTAAGGCCGTAGCAGTTGACCAGCGGCACGGTGGGGAAGGCGTCGAACCAGCGGCGCACCAGCTCCTTCTTCAGTGCCTCGCCGGTGACCGCCATGACGCGCAGGCCGGGCAGCTCCCGGTGCTCCTCGGCCAGCGTGGAGAGGACGAGTTCGAGATAAGTGGGCACCAACTGCGCCACCTGGACACCGTTTTCGGCCAGGGCGTCGATGAACGTGCGAACGTCCATGATCACGTTCTGCTCGATGATGAGCGTCCGGCCGCCCATAAGGAGCCCGGAGACGAGCTGCCACAGCGAGATGTCGAAGCACTGCGGCGCTGTCTGCGCCACGACGTCTCCCTCCTGGACGCCGAGGTCTTCGATCTTGGCGTAGAGGTGGTTGAGGAAGCCGTCGTGCTCGCACATGGCGCCCTTGGGTTCGCCGGTGGAGCCCGAGGTGAAGTAGATGTACGCGAGCTGGTCCCCCGCGATGGCGAGGTCCAGGTTGTGACACGGGCCGCCTTCTTCGAGAAGGTCCCGTACGTACAGGCGCCGCGTGCCCTGGCCCGCCAGCGCCTCCTCCAGCGGCGCGACGCCGTGGTCGGCGAGCACCCACCGGCACTCTCCCCGGTCAAGCGTGTTCGCCATCCGCTCGGCGGGGAAATGCGGTTCGAGCGGGAGATAGCAACCACCCGTCTTGAAGACGGCGATGACGGCCGCGAGCCATTCCAGGCTGCGTTCCGTCACCACCGCCACGACGTCCTCGGCGCGCACCCCTTCCCGGTGCAGGGTCCGGGCGATGACGTTGGCGTTCTCGTTCACCTCGCGGTAGGTCCAGCTTCGGCCACCCTGGACAGCGGCCACCGCGTCCGGGTGGCGGCGCGCCCGCTCCTCGAACAGCTCGTGGAAACGACGCCCCGGCAAGGGTTTCACCGGACCTGAGCAGAAGGCGATCGTCTCCTCGGTCTCCGCCTCGGACAGCAGGCCGTGGCTGGTGTGCGGTTCGTCGGGGGACTCGGTGAGCACGCGCAGGGCGAACCGCATGTAGCCGTCCAGGCGCTCGGCGGAGACGTGGGGCTGTTCGGCCGTACTGTCCCACGCGTCGTCGGCTTCCTTCCGTCCTGCCTGTGTGGCCACGCGCCGGATCAGGTCGCGCCATGTGGCGTCGGGGGAAAGGACGGGTGCCCCGGTGGCGACGGCCGCGACCTTCAGCCGGGCGGCGGCCTCGACCGTCTCGGCGTCGACGCCGCAGGCGCGGGCGAGAACAGTGACGGCACCGGCCGGCTCGGCGGACGGTTCGGGGGCAGGTGTGGCCCGCGCGTCGCCCGCCTCGCGATGGGCTGTGTCCTGCATGGAGTTCCTCCTGTCGATGACCCTGCGGCAGATCGGCACCCGTGAAAGGGAATCCACCCTGAAAAGTGGCTAATCAGTCTCAGCCAGGCCCAGCTCGTTCGCCACGATGTCCCAGATCCGCCGCACGGCCTCAGGGTTCAGCAGCAACTCGCGGTGCGCGCAGTCGAGCGTGTGCTCCAGCACCTCTCCGGAGACCAAGGGGCGCCACAGGTCCGCCTTCGCGTCCGAGTCACCGGAGATCAGCAGCAGGTTGCCGGCCGTCTTCCGCGTCTGGTGTGCCAGCAGGATCTTCGTGTTGTTGCGCACGAGCCGGACGTACGCCTCGTGCTCCTCACCGGTGAGCGCCTCGGCCACGGTGTCCTCCTGCTCAGCGAAGTCCGCCCGCACCTCGGCCGTAGGACGACCGTCCACCGGGCTCGAATCCAGCACGACCAAGGCCGCCACCTCTTCACCGGCCTCCTCCAGTTGAGCGGCCATCTCCTGGACCACGTGGCCGCCGAAAGACCAGCCGAGCAGGTGATACGGGCCCTTGGCCTGCACGGTACGGATCTGTGCGACGTAGTCAGCAGCCATCTGTGTCAGGGAATCAGGCAGTTCGGCCGAGCCGGCGTCCAAGCCCCGCGGCCGCAGGGCATAGAACGGATAGCGCTCCGGTGCGCAGTCGGCCAGCCAGCCGTATTCCCAGCCGAGCCCCATGATGGCGTGGGCGCAGAAGAACGGCGCGTGGTCGCCGGTTGACCGTATGGGCACCAGCACATCCGTGGTCTTCTGCTCGCCACCCTCGGCGATCCGGGCAAGGAGGCCGGCTGCGGTCGGCGCCTCGAACACCGCCCGCATCGGCACCTCCATGCCAAGGACCGCCCGGATCCGGTTGACCAGCCGCACCGCCATCAGCGAGTGCCCGCCCAGCTCGAAGAAGCTCTCCTCGGCCCCGACGGACGACACCCCGAGCACCTGCTCGAAGATCGAGCAGAGCAGTTGCTCCCGCAGCGTGACCGGGCCCCGTCCGCCCCTTCCGGTGCCGGCCGAGTAGTCCGGTGCGGGTAGCGCGGCCCGGTCCAGCTTGCCGTTCGCCGTCAACGGCAGCCGCTCCAGCACCGCCACCGCCGACGGCACCATGGACTCCGGCAACCGGCTCGCCGCGAACTGCCGTACCACCGCGGACAGTTGCACTCCGCCGTCACCGACTCCGGCGTCACCAGCTCCCCCGTCACCATCTCCGGGGTCCGGAACGACATAGGCCACCAAGCGCGGGTCACCGGGGGTGTCCTCACGAGCGACGACCGCCGTCTGCGCCACCTGCTCGTGCCCGGCCAGCACAGCCTCGATCTCACCCGGCTCGATCCGGACCCCCCGAATCTTCACCTGGTCATCCACGCGGCCGGCGAACTCCAAGCGGCCCGCGGGGTCCCACCGCACCATGTCTCCGGTCCGGTACATCAGCTCACCCGCCGGCCCGAACGGGCAGGCCACGAACCGCTCAGCCGTCAGCGCCGGACGCCCCAGATACCCCCGGGCCAACCCGTCGCCGGCCACGTACAACTCACCCGCCACGCCCGGCGGCACAGGCCGGAGCCCACCATCGAGCACATACGTCCGGATGTTCCAGATGGGTCGTCCGATCGGCACCGTCCCGCCGTCCCGCTCCGGATCGCACCGCCATGAGGTGACGGCGACCGAGGCTTCGGTGGGGCCGTAGAGATTGTGCAACGGCACCGCCAGCATCGCCTGGAAGCGGTCGCGCACCGATGCCGGGAGCGCCTCCCCGATGCATATGACCGTCCGCAGGCTGGTGCACTTCTCCACGGCGGCGCCTTCCAGGAACGCCCGCAGCACAGAGGGAACGAACTGAATAACCGTCACCTGCTCCCGGTTGATCAGCTCGATGAGGTACCCGGGATCCCGATGCCCACCCGGTCGGGCCATCACCATCCCGGCACCGTTCAGCAGCGGCCAGAACAGCTCCCATACCGAGGCGTCGAACCCGAACGACGCCTTCTGTACGATCCGGTCCTCCGCTCGCAGCTGGAACTCCTCCTGCATCCAGGTCAGTTGGTTGACCACCCCATGGTGCGGAACGGTCACACCCTTCGGGGTGCCGGTGGACCCGGAGGTGTACATCACATAGGCCGGATGACCGGGGAGCAGTGGCGTCGTCCGGTCGGTGTCGGTGACCGCCCGGGGGTCCGCCGCGGCCACGGCCGCCCGCACCGCCGGATCGTCCAGCCTGATCCACTCCGCCGTGGTCCGCGCCAACCGGGGCTGGCCGGAGTGGCGTTCGAGCAGGCGGGCGGTGACCTCGCCGGTGCTCACCACGACCTCGGGGGAAGCGTCGGCGAGCACCTGGTCGATGCGCTGGAGCGGCTGGTCGGGGTCGACGGACAGGTAGGCGCCGCCGGTCTTGATGACGGCCAGTAGCGCGACGACCTGTTCCACCGAGCGGTCGAGGACCACGCCGACCACGGCTTCCGGCCCCGCCCCATGGGCGATCAGGCTCCGGGCGAGCCTGTTGGTCCGCGTTTCCAGCTCGGCGTAGGAGACCCGCTCGCCCTCGGAGACCAGTGCGATGGCGTCGGGGGCGCGGTCGGCCTGCCGACGGAACAGTTCGGCGAGGGTCACGTCCGGCACCGGGCGGGCGGTGTCGTTCCACTCCTCGAGCATCCGCTGCTGTTCCGCGCCGTCGAGCAGGTCGATGCGGTGGACCGGCAGGGTGGGGTCGGCGGTGACCGCATCCAGGACCCGCACCATCCTGGCCGCCAGCGTCTCCACGGTGGACTGGTCGAACAGCTCGGCCGCGAACACGATCCCGCCGTCCAGGCCGACCGGTGCCCCTGCTTCGTCACAACGCTCGTGGACCTCGATGTCCAGGTCGAACCTGGCCGACAGCAACCCGGCGGGTTTTTCGGCCACCCGCACACCGGACAGCCGCGGCACCGCCGGAGGGTTGTTCTGCACGGCGAGCAGGACCTGGAACAGCGGGGGCCTGGCCATCGAACGCGCGGGGGCGAGCTCCTCCACCAGCCGCTCAAAGGGAACGTCCTGGTGCTCGAACGCCTCCAGACTGGCCGCACGCACCCTGTCGAGCAACTCCACGAAGTCCGGGTCACCTGACAGATCGATGCGCAGCACGAGGGTGTTGGCGAAGAACCCGACCAGGTTGTCCAGGGCCTGATCCAGCCGCCCGGCCACCGGGCTGCCGATCACAATGTCCCGGCCGGCGCCGCTCTTCGACAACAGGACCGCGACCGCCGCATGGAGCAGCATGAACAACGTCACCCCCTGACCGCGCGCCAGCTCGGTCAGCCGTCCATACACCTCCGCGGGTATCCGCAGCGGCACCCATCCGGCGCGGCGGCTGGCCACCACCGGCCGCGCCCGGTCCACCGGGAGGGCGAGCTCCTGGGGCGCCCCCCGAAGCCGGGCCTTCCAGTAGGCCACCTGCCTGGCAAGCACGCTCTCCGGGTCGGAGATATCGCCCAGCAACGCCCGCTGCCACAGCGTGTAGTCGACGTAACTCACCGGCAGTGGCTCCCAGTCCGGCGTACGCCCCGCACACCGCGCCGCGTACGCCTCCGACAGATCCCGCCACAGCGGACCCATCGACCACCCGTCACCCGCGATGTGGTGGAGGACCACCGAAAGCACCCATTCTTCGTCGTCGGGCGACTCATCCTGGGTCAGACGGAACAGGTCGGTCATGAGCGGCAGTTCGGCGGCGAGGTCGAAGGCATGGGCGGCGAGCCGGTCGAGGCACTCCTCCAGCCCCTCGGCCTCGACGGCGGTCACCGGCAGCTCGATGGCCACCTCTTCGACGGGCTGGACGCGCTGGGTCGGCTGATCGCCCACCAGGGGAAAGGTGGTCCGCAGGCTCTCGTGCCGGGCCACGACATCGGCGAGGGCCGCCCGCAGGGCCGCGGTGTCCAGATGCCCGGACAGCCGCAGCCGCAGGCAGATGTTGTACATGTGGTTGGGCCCCTCGAGCCGGTCCAGGAACCACAGTCGGCTCTGCGCGTAGGACACCGGCAGCTCGCGCGGACGCGGCATGGCCACCACCGCCGGCCGCGCCGGGCCACCGAGCTGTGCCAGCCTCCGAGTGAGGCCGGCCGCGGTCGGCGCCTCGAACACGGTGCGCACGGAGATCTCCACCCCGAGAACTGCCCGGATGCGGCTGACCAGTCGCACCGCCAGCAGGGAATGCCCACCCAGGGCGAAGAAGTCGTCCTCGACCCCGACCCGCGGCAGCCCCAGCACCTGCGCGAACACCGAGCACATGAGCTCCTCGCGAGCGGTGGCCGGCATCCGTCCCGCACCGGCACCGGAGGCGTGGTCCGGCTCCGGGAGCGCGGTACGGTCGACCTTGCCGTTCACCGTCAGCGGCAGCCGCTCCAGCACCACCAGCGCCGACGGCACCATGTGCGACGGCAGCCGGGCCGCCAGGGACTCCCGTATCACGTCGGCCACCGCGGGCCCGCCCGGCTTCCCGGCGAATGGGGCGTCGGTCCGGGGCACCACATAGCCGTTCAGGCGCTTGCCACCCGGGGTGGCCTCGCGGGCGACGACCACCGCCTGGGCGACCAACTCGTGCGCGGCCAGCGCCGCCTCCACCTCGGCCGGTTCCACACGGAAGCCGCTGATCTTCACCTGGTCGTCCGTACGGCCCACGAACTCCAACTGCCCGGCATGGACCCAGCGCACCAGGTCACCCGTCCGGTACATCCGCGCACCAGCCCCCTCGAAGGGGCAGGCCACGAACCGCTCACCGGTCTGCCCCGGACGGTTCAGATACCCCCGGGCCAGCCCCGCGCCGGCCAGATACAGCTCTCCTTCCACCCCCACCGGCACCGGAGCCAGCCGCTCGTCCAGCACATACGCCCGGGTGTCGGCCAGCGGGCGTCCGATGGGGATGTCGCCCCCGTCGCTGAGATCGGCCTCGGTGACCGGGTGGGTGTGGGTGTAGGTGGTGCTCTCCGTCGGGCCGTACCCGTTGATGAGCCGGGTGCCCGGCAGGGCTTCGAGGAGGGTCCGGCACTGCGGCACCGAGAGCACGTCCCCGCCCGTGAGGAGGCTGCGGACGCCTCGCAGCGCCTCGACGTCGATGTCCACCACCTGGTGCAGCAGGCCCGTGGGCAGTACGCCGACGGTGACCTGATGGCTGGTCAAGAAATGCCGGAGATCGGTCACGGACAGCGTCCCGGCGGGGCCGACAGCGAGTGTCGCCCCGTTGAGCAGGGCGATCCACATCTCGAAGGTGGTGCAGTCGAACGACACCGAGGCGAGATGCGCCACGACGTCGCCAGGACGTACATCGGCGTACTCGGCCGGACGCACGAGGCGGTCGACGCCCCGGTGGGTGACCGTGACTCCCTTGGGGGTGCCGGTGGAGCCCGAGGTGTAGATGACATAGGCGGCCTGGTCAGGATTCGGCGGTGTGGCAAGCTCCAGCCGGGTGAGCGGGCCGTCGTCCTTGCCGGCCACGGCGGCCCGCACCGCCGGATCGTCCAGCGTGACCCGATCCGGGCCCGACTCCGGGTCGAGGGGGCCCGAGTCGGGCTGGTCGAGTCGGCCGGCGAAGGACGCGGTGGTGACCAAGGCGACCGGGGCCGCGTCGGCCACCATGAGACCGATGCGACCGGTGGGGTACGACGGGTCGATCGGCAGATAGGCGCCCCCGGCCTTCAGCACCGCCAGCAGCACGGCGATCCGCTGGGGCGAACGGTCCATCACCACCGCGACCACGGACTCGGGGCGCACCCCGTGGTCGATCAGGTGCCGGGCGAGGCGGTTGGATTCCGCGTCGAGCTGCGCGTACGTCATCCGCTCGTCGCCGCGGACCAGCGCGACGGCGTCGGGGGTGCGGGCGGCCTGCGCGCCGAACAGCTCGGGCACGGTGGCGGCGGGTTCCGGGCGTGCTGTTTCGTTCCACTCGGTCAGGATTCGCTGCCGCTCGTCTGCGTCAAGCAGGTCGATTCCGTGCAGGGACCGGTGGGGGTCGGCCGCGGCCGTGCGCAGAATATGGACCAGCCGGGTGGCGAGCTTCTCGGCCGTGGCCCGGTCGAAGAGATCGGAGGCGTAGGTGATCCCGCCGTCCACACCGGCCGGCCGGCCCTGGTCGTCGAAGCGCTCTTCGACCTGGAAGTCGAGGTCGAACTTGGCCATGGAGACCTCGGAGGGCCGGCCCTCGATGTCCAGGCCCGGCAGGTCGATCGTCGCCTGGGGAACGTTCTGCACCGCCAGCATGACCTGGAACAGCGGGTGCCTGGCCAGCGAACGGACCGGGGCCAGCTCCTCCACCAGCCGCTCGAACGGCACCTCCTGGTGCGCCAGCGCACCCAGCGCCCTCTGCCGCACCCGCCCCAACAGCTCGGCGAAGCTCGGGTCACCGGACAGGTCGGTGCGCACCACCAGCGTGTTCACGAAGAACCCAACCAGGTCCTCCACCGCCTGATCGTTCCGCCCGGCCACCGGGCTGCCGATCGGGATGTCATCACCCGCGCCCAGCTTCGACAGCAGCACCGCCAGGGCGGCCTGCCACACCATGAACATCGTCACACCCTGCCGGGCCGCCAGCTCCGCCAACTCGGCATGCTGGTCGGCCCGCAGGGTCAGCGGCACCCAGCCACCGCGGCGACTGGCCACCGCGGGCCGCCGCCGGTCCACCGGAAGATCCAACTCCTCCGGCGCACCCCGCAGCTCGGCCTTCCAATAAGCCACCTGGCCGGCCAGCACACTGTCCGGATCCTCCAGATCGCCGAGCATCCCCCGCTGCCACAGCGCGTAGTCCGCGTACTGCACCGGCAGCGGCTCCCAACCCGGCGCACGCCCGGCGCGGCGGGCGGCGTAGGCGGCCGACAGATCCCGTAGGAGCGACCCCATGGACCAGCCGTCGGCCGCTATGTGGTGCACGACCAGCACCAGCACAAAGTCGCCCGTGACCACCGACCCGGTATCGGGTGACGGCCGACCGGTGCCCGAAGTGAACAGCGTGGCGCGCAGGGGCAGCTCGCTCGCGAGGTCGAAGGCGTGCGAGCACGCCCGGTCGATCCGCGCTTCCAGCTCTTCGGCGGCGGCCTGGATCACCGGCAGATCCACGCCCGCCTCGGCGACAGGCACGATCTCCTGGTACGGCTCCCCCGCCACCTGCGGGAAGCGCGTCCGCAGGCTCTCGTGCCGCGCCACCGCATCGCCCAGCGCCGCCCGCAGCGCCGAGATGTCCAACCGGCCCGACAACCGCAGCACGAGCGGAATGTTGTACAACGCGCTAGCGCCCTCGATCCGGTCCACGAACCACAACCGCCGCTGGGCATAGGAGAGCGGCAGCACCCGCGGACGCGGCCCGGCCACCACCGCCGACCGAGCGGGCACACCACCGGACTGTTCCAGCCGCGCCGCCAGACCGGCCACAGTCGGCGTCTCGAACACCGCCGGAACCGGGATCTCCAGACCTATGACCGCCCGAATCCGGCTGACCAACCGCACGGCCAGCAGCGAATGCCCGCCCAACGCGAAGAAGTCGTCCTCCACAACGACCCGGGGAAGGTCGAGCACCTGGGCGAACACCGAGCACAAAATCTCCTCGTACACGGTGGCCGGTCGCCTGCCCGGTCCCGCGCCGGTGCCGGACGCGTGGTGCGGCGCGGGCAGCGCGGCACGGTCGACCTTGCCGTTCACCGTCAGCGGCAGCCGCTCCAGGACCACCGCCGACGGCACCATGTACTCCGGCAGACGACTCGCCATGAAGTCCCGCGCCACCGTGCCGAATCCCGCGTCCGCCGCGTCGTGAGTGGGCACGACGTAGGCGGCGAGGTACTTGTCACCGGGAGTGTCCTCGCGGGCGATGACGACCGCTTGGGCTACCTGCTCGTGTTGGACCAGTACCGCCTCGACCTCACCCGGCTCGACGCGGAAGCCACGGATCTTCACCTGGTCGTCCGCCCGGCTCACGAACTCCAACTGACCGGCACGGTTCCAGCGCACCACGTCACCGGTCCGGTACATGCGCCCGCCGTCGCCTTCGAACAAGCAGGCCACGAACCGCTCACCGGTCAGCCTCGGACGGTTCAGATACCCACGGGCCAGCCCGGCGCCGGCGACGTACAGTTCACCGGCCACCCCCGCCGGCACGGGGTTGAGGAAGTCGTCGAGCACGTACATCCGCGTGTTGTCCAGCGGATACCCGACCGGCACGACATCCCCGACCGCCTTGGGGTCCTGGATCGGGATCTGGGTACCGATAACGGTCACCTCGGTCGGACCGTAGGTGTTGCGGACCGTGATCGAGGGCACGGCCTCCAGCACCTGCCGTACCGCGGCCGTGGGGACGACATCCGCGCCGGTGAACACCTCCTGCAGCCCGGCGAAGGCGGTGGGGTCCTCCTCGGCGATCACCCGGAACAGGCCCGCGGTCAGCTGGACGTGGGTCAGCTCGTGGTCGCTGACCAGCGACCTGAGCAGCGCCGCGTCGATCCGGCCCCGGGGTGCGACGACCACCTGTCCGCCGGTCAACAGCCCTACCCACAGCTCGAGGGTAGAGCCGTCGAAGGTGTGCGGCGCGGCGAACAGGCCCCGGGCCTGCCCAGGGAAGTGCCAGCAGCGGTCACCGGCCAGTTCCACCACGTCCCGGTGGGTGGTCGCGATGCCCTTGGGCTCACCCGTCGATCCGGAGGTGAACATCACGTAGGCCAACTGGTCGGGCAGGACCCGCACCGGTACGGCCGAGTCCAGCGCATCGGCCCACGCGGCCCCCACCTCGTCCGCGTCGGCCACGACCACGGTGCCGACGTGCTCCCGCACGGTCGGCGCGTATACCTGGTCGACCAGGCACACATCCACGTCAGCCTGGAGCAGCACCTGCCCGATGCGCTGGGTCGGCTGACCGGGATCGACGGGCACATACGCGCCGCCGGCCTTCATCACCGCCAGCAGAGCGGTCACAAGGTCGATCGACCGGTCCATGACCACGCCGACGAGGGACTCAGGGTCCACCCCACGGTCGATCAGATGCCGGGCGAGACGATTGGACCGGGCCTCCAGTTCACCGTACGAGACCCGCTCCTCGCCAGACGCCAAGGCAATGGCCTCAGGGGCACGGGTCGCGTGCGCGGTGAACAACGCCGGCACCGTGACGGCGGCCGGACGGCGGTCGCCGTTCCATTCCATCAGCAGTTGCCGTCGCTCGGCGGAGTCCAGCAGGTCCAGGCGGCTGACGGGACGGGCAGGGTCGGCGGCGACGGTCTTCAAGAGGCGGACCAGCCGAATGACCAGCGTCTCAGCCGTGGCCTGGTCGAACAGGTCGGTGGCGTACGTGAGCCCGCCGAGCAGGCCGTCGGGCCGCCCCTGTTCGTTGAACCGCTCGACGACTTGGAAGTCGAGGTCGAGCTTGGCCATGGTGGCCCCACCCGGGCGGGCTTCGGCGTCCAGGCCCGGCAGGTCGATCGTCGCCTCGGGAACGTTCTGCACCGTCATGGTGACCTGGAACAGCGGGTGCCTGGTCAGCGAGCGGGCCGGGGCCAGCTCCTCCACCAGCCGCTCGAATGGCACCTCCTGGTGCTCCAGCGCCTCCAATGCCTTCTGCCGCACCCGCCCCAACAGCTCGGCGAAGCCCGGGTCACCGGACAGGTCGGTGCGCACCACCAACATGTTCATGAACAACCCGATCAGGTCCTCCACCACCTGGTCGGTCCGTCCGGCAATCGCGCTGCCGATCGGGATGTCCTGACCCGCGCCCAGCTTGGACAGCAGCACCGCGAGGGCGGCCTGCCACACCATGAACATCGTCACGCCTTCGGCACGGGCCAGCTCCGCCAGCTCGGCATGGAGCTCCGGCGGAACGTCGATCACCGCCCAGCCGCCTCGGTGGCTGGCCACCGCGGGTCGCCGCCGGTCCACCGGAAGATCCAACTCCTCCGGCACACCCCGCAGCTCGGCCTTCCAATAAGCCACCTGGCCGGCCAGCACACTGTCCGGATCCTCCGGATCGCCGAGCATCCCCCGCTGCCACAGCGCGTAGTCCGCGTACTGCACCGGCAGCGGCTCCCACCCCGGCGCACGCCCCGCACACCTCGCCGCGTACGCCACCGACAGATCCCGCCACAGCAGCCCCATCGACCACCCGTCGCCCGCGATGTGATGCACGACCAGCACCAGCACAAACTCACCCGTCACCACCGTCCCGGCACCAGTCGACGACGGGCCGACGGCGGAGGTGAACAGCGCGGCGCGCAGGGGCAGCTCGCGCGCGAGGTCGAAGGCGTGGCAAGCCGATTGCTCGATCTCCGCTTCCAGCTCGTCGGCGGCGACCTGGATCACCGGCAGATCCACGCCCGCCTCGGCGGCAGGCACGATCTCCTGGTACGGCTCCCCCTCCGTCTCCGGAAAGCGCGTCCGCAGACTCTCGTGCCGCGCCACCACATCGCCCAGCGCCGCCCGCAACGCCGCCACGTCCAGCCGCCCGGACAACCGCAGCACCAGCGGAACGTTGTACAACGCGCTCGCGCCCTCAAGACGGTCCACGAACCACAACCGCCGCTGGGCATAGGAGAGCGGCAGCACCCGCGGACGCGGCCCGGCCACCACCGCCGACCGAGCGGGCACACCACCGGACTGTTCCAGCCGCGCCGCCAGACCGGCCACAGTCGGCGCCTCGAAAAGGGCGCGGACGGGCAGTTCGACTCCCAGCACGGTGCGGATCCGGCTGGCCAGCCGCACCGCCTGCAACGAATGTCCGCCCTGGTCGAAGAAACTGTCGTCGACCCCGATCTGTGGCACGCCCAGCACCTGGGCGAAGACCGCGCACAGAAGCTCCTCGCGCACCGTGGCCGGTCGCCTTCCCGGCGCCGTGCCGGATCGGGTGGGCAGGACGGCGGAGGCGGGTTCCGCCTGCTCTTCCGCCCGGCGCACGAGCTCCAGCTGACCGGCGTGGTTCCAACGCACCACGTCCCCGGTGCGGTACATCCGCGCACCGGGTTCCTCAAACGGGCAGGCCAGGATCTGCTCGGCGACCGGACCCGGACGGTGCCGTTCCGCTCGGGCGAGCCCGGCACCCGCTATATACAGCTCACCGGCCACCCTCGGCGGCACCGGTTCGAGAAAGGCGTCCAGGACGTAGACACGCGTGTCGGCCGACGGATATGCGATCGATACGGGCTCCCCATCGGGTACCGACGTCGCGGCGTCGAGCATACGGGCGGGCCGCGCGCCGAGCAGCTCCGACACCGTGCCCGCCGGCACGGAACGCTCGGCGTCATTCCACTCCGTCAGGATCCGCTGCCGCTCCACGGCATCCAGCAGGTCGATCCCACGGATGGGCCGATGGGGATCACCGACGACTGCCCGCAGGACCCGGATCAGCCGGGTGACGAGCATGTCCACCGTGGCCTGGTCGAACAAATCGATGGCATATGTGATGCCGCCGTCCAGACCGGCCGGCAGACCCCGCGCGTCGAAACGTTCGATGACCTCGAGGTCCAGGTCGAACTTGGCGCCCTGTGCCCCGGACGGCATGGCGCCGACCTCAGCCCCGGGCAGGTCGAGCGGCACGTCGGGGACGTTGTGCAGCGTCAGGGCGACCTGGAACAGCGGGTGCCTGGCCATGGAACGGGCCGGGGCCAGCTCCTCCACCAGCCGTTCGAACGGCACCTCTTGGTGCTCCAGCGCGCCCAGAACAGACCGCCGCACCCGCCCCAGCACCTCGGCGAAGGTCGGGCCACCGGACAGGTCGGTACGCACGACCAGCGTGTTCACGAAGAACCCGGCCAGCTCCTCCAATGCCTGATCGCTGCGCCCGGCTACCGGGCTACCGATGAGGATGTCCTCCCCCGCGCCCATCCTGGACAGCAGCACCGCCACCGCGGCCTGCCACACCATGAACATCGTCACGCCCTCGGCACGGGCCAGCTCCGCCAGCTCCGTATGCAGTTCCGCAGGCATCTGGAAGCCGGCCATCCCACCCCGGTGGCTGGCCTCCGCAGGCCGCGGCCGGTCCACCGGCAAGGCCAGTTCCTCCGGCGCCCCGGCCAGCGCCTTCCGCCAGTACGCCAGCTGGCCGACCAGAACGCTGTCCGGATCGTCCGCCTCACCCAGCAACTTCCGCTGCCACAGCGTGTAGTCCGCGTACTGCACCGGCAGCGGCTCCCACCCCGGCGCACGCCCCGCACACCTCGCCGCGTACGCCACCGACAGATCCCGCCACAGCAGCCCCGTCGACCACCCATCGCCCGCGATGTGATGCACGACCAGCACCAGCACGAACTCACCCGGCACCGCCAGACCGTCCTCTGGCAGCGGCTGATCCGAGTCGAGCGCGAACAGTGTGGCCCGCACCGGCAGTTCGGCCGCCGCGTCGAAGGCATGGGAGGACGCCCGGTCGATCCGCGCCTCCAGCTCGTCAGCCGCAGCGACCGGGATCAGAGGCAGGGCCACACTCGCCTCGGCGACAGGCACGATCTCCTGATACGGCTCCCCCTCCGCCTCCGGAAAGCGCGTCCGCAGACTCTCGTGCCGCGCCACCACATCGCCCAACGCCGCCCGCAACGCCGCCACGTCCAGCCGCCCGGACAACCGCAGCACCAGCGGAACGTTGTACAGCGCGCTCGCGCCTTCGAGACGGTCCAGGAACCACAACCGGCGCTGGGCGTACGACAGTGGCAACACCGACGGACGTGGTCCGGCCACCACCGCGGGCCGCGCTCCATCGTCACCGGCCTGCTCCAGCCGTGCGGCCAGGCCGGCCACGGTCGGCGTCTCGAACAGCGCCCGCACCGGCACCTCCGCACCGAAGACCGCGCGGATCCTGCTGACCAGCCGCACCGCGAGCAGCGAATGCCCGCCGAGGGAGAAGAAGTCGTCCTCGGCCCCGACCCGGGACAGGCCCAGCACCTGTGCGAAGAGCGAGCACAGGAGCTCCTCGCGCATGGTGACGGGCCTCCGTCCCGCGTCGGAGGCGTAGTCCGGCACCGGGAGGGCGGCCCGGTCGAGCTTGCCGTTCACCATCAGTGGCAGCCGCTCCAGCACCACGATCGCCGACGGCACCATGTACTCCGGCAGCCTGCCTGCCAGGTACCCGCGTACCTCCGGCTCCAGCCCTTCGCCGGCGGCCGCGCCGGGGTCACCGGCGGGGACGAGGTAGGCCGTCAGACGCTTGTCACCGGGAGTGTCCTCACGGACGATGACCACCGCCTGCGCCACCCGGTCGTGCCCCGACAGCACCGCCTCGACCTCACCCGGCTCGATCCGGAAGCCGCGGATCTTCACCTGGTCGTCGGCGCGGCCGACGTAAAGGAGCTGGCCGTCAGCGGTCCAGCGCACCTTGTCGCCGGTGCGGTACATGCGCCCTCCCTGCCCGCCATCGGGCTGGGGGCACCCTCCGGCCGCCGAGCTCGGGGAGAGCGGCCCAGCCGCCTCGCGGAACGGATCGGCCACGAACCGCTCGGCGGTGAGCCCGGGGCGGTTCAGGTAACCCCGGGCGACACCGGCGCCGGAGACGTAGAGGTCGCCCACCACCCCCACCGGCACGGGCGCGAGGTGTTCATCGAGGACGTAGACGCTGGTATTGGGAAGCGGCCGGCCGATGCACGGCGGGTCACCGGGGCGCAGCGGGCCCGCGGAGGCCGCGATCACCGTGATCTCGGTCGGCCCGTACGCGTTGCCGAACCAGCGGCCGGCGCCCCACTGGTCGACGAGTTCGGAGCCCAGTGCCTCACCCGCGACCAGCAGCGTCCGTACGGACGCCAGCTCGTCCTCGGTCTCGACCATGCCGAGGACCGTGGGCGGGAGCTGCATGTGCGTGACGGCGTGCCGGGCCACCACACCGGCCAGTCCGGCTCCGGGCAGCAGTTGCTCGGCCGGCGCCACCACCAGGCATGCCCCCGCGGAGAACGCCATCATGATCTCCCAGGTCGCGACGTCGAAGCCGATCGACGCGAACTGCAACAGCCGGCTGTCGGAGTCCAGGTCCGGCCAGCGGTCGGCCATGAGGTTCACGGCGTTCGCGTGCGGTACCACGACACCCTTGGGCGTCCCGGTGGAGCCGGAGGTGTAGATCACATAGGCGGCGTGGTCCGGACACAGGGGGGCGATCCGGTCGGCCTGGGTGAGTGCGCGCGCGTCCTGACCGGCCACCGTCGCCCGGGCCACCGGGTCGTCCAGCGTGATCCACTGCGGGCCGGTCTCCGGTCCGCGCCCGTCCGCGTGAGGCTCGCGCAGTCGGCCTGCGATCGCCGTGGTGGTGAGCAAGGCCACCGGGGTGGCGTCGGCACACATGAAGGCGACGCGCTCGGCGGGCTGGCCGGGGTCGATGGGAAGGTAGGCACCACCGGCCTTCACCACCGCCAGCAGCGCGGTGATCAAGTCGGGCGAACGATCCATCACCACCGCGACCAGGGACTCCGGCCCCACTCCGCGCGTGATCAGATACCGGGCGAGGCGGTTGGAACGCGCCTCCAGCTCGGCGTAGGACAGCCGCACGTCTTCGTAGGCCAGAGCATCGGCGTCGGGGGTGAGGGTGGCCTGGGCGGTGAACATGTCCGCCAGGGTGGTGCTGGGCACCGGGCGGGCGGTGTCGTTCCACTCCGTCAGGATCCGCCGCCGCTCGGCCGCGGGGAGGACGTCGATGTGCTCGAGTGGGGTGTCCGGATGCTGTTCCAGGGCGTTGATCAGGTTTTCGGTGGTGGTGTGCAGCAGGCGGGTGATCAGACCCGGGTCGATCTCCGCGGCCACCTGCACCACGAAGGCGAACTCGTAGCCGCTGTCGTCCACGGACACGGCCAAGGGGTAGTTGGTCCGGTCCCAGGCGCCGAGGATCTCGGTCCCGTGTGACCGGGGCGCCACCCAGTCGCCGCTGAAGAAGTGGCGGTAGTTCAGCAGAGCGGTGAACAGCGGAGCCGGGGCGCGGACGCCGCTGGCCCGCTGGGCAACAGCCAAAGAGGCGTGTTCGTGCACGATCAGGTCGGCCAACTGGGTCTGCATCGAGCGCATCGCGTCACGCACACTGATGCCGCTGCCGGTGCGCGCACGCACCGGCAGCGTATTGATGAACAGCCCCGGGACACGGTCGGCACCCGCTCCGGCGTTCATCCGCCCGAACAGCACGGTGCCGAACACCACGTCATCGCGGGCGGACACCGACGCCAGGACGCGGGCCCATACGGTATGGAACACCGTCGCCGGGCTCACCCCCAGCAGGCTGGCCTGCTGCCGCAACCGCACCGCCAACCGTCCGTCCACCGGCAGACGGGCTTCCCTGACGGCCGTCCCATCCCCGTGCACGTCCACCAGCCCGAACGGAGCCGTCGGCTCGGCCACGTCTGCCAGCAATCCCGCGAAGTACCGCTCGTGCTCCGCTGGAGGTACGCCCAGCCGCGCCTGCGCCACAAACGTGCGGAACGGCAAGGGCACCGGGAGCTGATCCCCTCGCCCGTCCAGGACCGCCTGCACCTCGTCCAGCACCACATCCAGGGCAGTGTGATCCTGCACGAGATGGTGGAACTGCAACACCCCACGCCAGCGTTCACCGTCCGGTTCGGCCGCGACACACACCCGCAACAACGGACGCCGGCCGATATCCATCGCCGAACCGCTCGCGGCCAGCAACTCCTGAACCACATCGGAGGTCCCGCCGTCCAGGGTGATCTCCTGAACCGGGAGCCGGGCTTCGCGGAGTACCACCTGGACCGGCTCCCGCAAGCCTTCCCACAGGAATACCGTCCGGAATGTGTCATGCCGATCCATGACCGTCTGGAAAGCGTCCACGTACCGGTCCAGAAGGGCCCGGGACTCGAACTCCAAAACGATGGACACGACATATGCGTCGTTGCCGCTGTCCCGCATGAGGTGGTGGAAGAAGATGCCTTCCTGCAACGGAGCCAGCGGATACACGTCCGCCACGTTCGCCGCCCCACCGGGTACCTGCTCGACGATCCGTTCAATCTCCGCGCCGGTCAGATCGACGAGCGACAGCATGTCCGGCGTGATCGCCTCTGCCCCCACGGGAATCATGTTCGGCGGGACCGTGACCTCGGACTGACCGGCCACCACCGCCAGGCTGGCCACCGTCGGCGCGGTGAACAACGACTGCACGTCAACTGTCAAACCTCGCTGCCGCAGCCGTTCAACCAACGACACCGCGAGCAGTGAGTGCCCGCCCAGCTCGAAGAAGTTGTCGTCGATGCCCACCTGCGGCAGCCCGAGGACCTCAGCGAACTCCTCGCACAGGATCCCCTCCCGCGGTGTACGCGGCCCATGCTCCGACACGGACGTGTCAGGCGCCGGCAGCGCCTTCCGGTCCAGCTTCCCGTTCACCGTCAACGGCAGGCCGTCCAGCACCACCACCGCGGACGGCACCATGTACTCGGGCAGACTCTCGCTCGCGTATGCACGCAATTCACCGGCCAGTGCGCTCATATCGCCCGGGGCGGCGGGGGTATTGGTGCATTCGGCCAACGGCCGGTGGCGGTTCTCCGACACGTATGTGCCGGTCAGCGCCTGCGGCAGGGACTGCTCCCCACAGGCCACGGCGATGAGCACCGCGTCGAAGCGGTCATCGGCACGGTCGCCGGACCAGGTGATCGCGGCATGGTACCCGGCCTGTTCGGCGCAGCGGCACAACTGCTCCGGATCGATGCCGTCCGTGCCCGCGAGGAGCTCTTTCAGCCGCCGCACGGGCAGATCATCGCGAAGCCCCCGAACCGCGGCGGCCTCACCGCTCAGGCGCGCATTCGGTACCGCACCTACTCGCAACACTTCCGGCGACCGGGCCGCCAGCAATTCGGCCAGATCAGCGAGGGTGCCGACCACACTCCAGTCAACTCGGGGGATCTGTGCCACATCTGTCACACCGCGGCTCGTGTGGATGATCACGTCGTACTGGTGACGGCTCAGTTCGTTGGAGTAGTTCCCGCCCTTGAGCCGGATGTCAAGCCCGCTGATCCGCTCCTCGGCCGATGCGAAGAACGAGAAATAATCGGGATCGATCAACAGTTCTTTCTCGGCGACGATGGCCTGCTCAATGACCCGCCGTACCTTTTCACCCGGCGTCTCCTGGCCGGCCTGATGCAGTTCCACCGCCGTGCCGAAGGCCCGCAGCGTACCGAGATTACGGACATCGCCCACGAACACCGCACCGCCGGGAGCGAGCAGTTCCACCGCGCGGCCCAGCACTTGTGTGAGGTAATCGGTGTCGGGGAAGTACTGCACGACCGAGTTCAGCACGATCGTGTCGAAGAACCCCACCGGCAACCCGGCGAAATCGTCCGCGACCTGGTGACGCAATACCACCCGGTCGACGAGTCCCTCCGCACGGGACACCTGTCCCCGAAGCGTATCGACGACCGGCCCGGAAGGATCGGTGCCCCAGTACTCCTCGCACTCGGGGGCGAGTTCCGCCAGCAGCAGGCCGGAGCCGACACCGATCTCCAGCACCCGCCGGGGCCGCAACGACCGGATCCGCTCCAGCGTCGCTCGCGTTTCCTGGCCGTGATCATGCGCGGATTCACCCCTCGCCGGAACCACGTACGCCACCAGGCGCTTGTCATCAGCCTGATCCTCACGGACCACCACGGCAGCCTGCCCCACCCGTTCGTGGGCGAGCAGCGCTGCTTCCACCTCACCGGGTTCGATCCGGAACCCCCGGACCTTGACCTGGTCATCCGCCCGACCCACGAACTCCAGCCGCCCGCCGCCGGTCCAGCGCACCACGTCCCCGGTCCGGTACATTCGCGCACCAGCACCCTCAAACGGGCAGGCTGCGAACCGCGCGGCGGTCAGGCCCGGACGGTGCAGGTAACCCCGGGCCAGCCCAGCACCGGCCACGTACAACTCACCCGCCACACCCACCGGCACCGGATTGAGAAAGCCGTCGAGGACGTACACCCGAGTGTTGTCCAGCGGGTACCCGATGAGACTCCCCACGTGTTCCTCGTCCGCCATGGCCGCGTCGAGCCGGAGGTGGCTGACATGCACGGTGGTCTCGGTGATGCCATACATGTTCACCAGCATCGGCGTCTCACCCTGGTGCCGGGCGTACCACTCCCGCAACCGGCGGAGATCAAGCGCCTCACCGCCGAACACCACCAGCCGCAGCGCCGGCTGGGCACCCACCTCGGCATGTTGCCCTTCGGCCTGTACGAGCTGGTAGAACGCCGAGGGCGTCTGGTTGAGCACCGTCACCCGCTCCCGCGCCAGCATGCGCAGGAACTCCCCGGGGGAGCGCGAGATCTCGAACGGGACCACCACCAGGCGCCCGCCGTGCAGCAACCCACCCCACAGCTCCCACACCGAGAAATCAAACGCGAAGGAATGGAACCAGGTCCACACGTCCCCGCCGTCGAAGCCGAACCGCTCCCCGGCCCCCTGCAAAAGGGCCACCACATTCGCATGAGCGACAGAGACACCCTTGGGGGCACCGGTCGATCCGGAGGTATAGATCACATAGGCCGGGTGCTCGGGCCGGAGTGGGGCGCTTCGGTGGGCCTGGGCCAGGGCGTGTGCGTCCTGCCCGGCCACCGCGGCCCGCACCGACGAATCATCCAGCACGACCCACTGCGGCACGGACAGTCCGGCATGCGATCCTGGCCGGTCCAGGCTGCCGGAGACCGCGGCAGTCGTCAGCAAAGCGACTGGGGCCGCATCCGCCATCATCGAGGTGATGCGCTCGGACGGATATTCCGGGTCGACCGGCAGATACGCACCACCCGCCTTCATCACCGCCAGCAGCGCCGTGACCAGCTCGGGCGAGCGGTCCATCACCACCGCCACCAGCGACTCCGGACCCACACCCTGCGCGATCAGGTACCGGGCCAACCGGTTCGACTCCGCCTCCAGTTCCGCGTAGGAGACCTGTTCCTCGCCCGATACCACCGCCACGGCCTCAGGAGTGCGAGCGGCCTGCGCGCTGAAGAGCTCCGGCACCGTCGCGGGCGCCACCGGGCGCGCGGTGTCATTCCACTCGACCAGCGTCCGCCGGCGTTCGTCGGCGTCCATCACCTCGACACGGTCCAGCCCGATTTCGGGATCTGCGACGACCTTGCGAAGGACCCGGAGGAGACGGGTGACAAGGCTTTCGGCCGTGGCCCGGTCGAACAGGGCGGCGGCATAGATGAGCACGGCGTCCATACCGGCCGGCCGTCCCTGGCTGTCGAATCGTTCCATCACCTGGAAGTCCAGGTCGAACTTGGCCAGAGGCATCTCGCTGGGCCGGGTCTGGACCGCCAGGCCCGGCAGATCCACCGTTCCCTCGGGGGTGTTGTGGAGTGTGACGTTGACCTGGAACAGCGGGTGCCGGCCCACCGAGCGGACCGGGGCCAGTTCCTCCACCAGCCGCTCGAACGGCAGGTCCTGGTGCTCCAGAGCACCCAGGGCCGCCTGTCGCACCCGTCCCAGCACCTCGGCGAAGGTCGGGGCACCGGACAGGTCGGTGCGCACCACGAGCGTGTTCACGAAGAACCCGACCAGGTCCTCCAGGTCCTGATCGGTCCGCCCGGCGACCGGGCTGCCGATCGGGACGTCCTCCCCCGCGCCCAGTTTGGACAGCAGCACAGCCACCGCGGCCTGCCAGACCATGAACATCGTCACGTCCTGTCGAACCGCCAGCTCCGCCAGCTCCGTGTGCAGTTCTGCGGGCAGGTCGAGGCGCACCAGTCCGCCGTCGTGATCGGCTGTCGCGGGCCGCGGCCGGTCCACCGGCAGGGCCAGTTCGTCCGGCGCCCCGGCCAGGGCCTGCCGCCAGTATGCGAGCTGCCTGGCCAGCACACTGTCCGGGTCGTGTGCCTCACCCAGCAACTCCTGCTGCCACAGGCTGTAGTCGGCGTACTGCACCGGCAGCGGCTCCCAGCCCGGCTCACGCCCGGCGCACCGCGCCGCGTACGCCTCTGAGAGGTCCCGCCACAGCGGGGCCAGCGACCACCCGTCGGCCGCGATGTGGTGCACCACGAGCACCAGCGCACACTCACCGGTCACCACGGGGTCAAGGTCCACCCGCGGTTGCCCGGACACCGGTGTGAGCAGTGTGGCCCGCAGCGGGATTTCGGCCGCCAGGTCGAAAACGTCCTGGGATGCGCGGACGATAGCGGATTCCAGCTCGTCGGCAGGGGTGGGAACCAGAGCCAGGTCGACGCTCGCGTCGTCCGGGGGAAGGATCTCCTGATACGGCTCCCCGTCCAGCTGCGGGAAACGCGTGCGCAGACTCTCGTGCCGGAGCAGGACATCGTCCAGCGCAGCCCGGAGCGCCACGACGTCCAACCGTCCGGACATCCGCAGCACCAGCGGGATGTTGTAGACCGCGGTCGGGCCTTCCAGTTGGTCCAGGAACCACATCTGACGCTGCGCATACGACGCAGGGATCACAAGAACTCCTTACGGGCGGGCGCATCCGACGAAGGAAGGAGAACGACTGTGACGGGTCATCGGGCAGTCGCGATCCCGACCGGCAGCCAGGGATCCAGGCGCCAACCAAACCGTGCATCCACTCCAACGGGTGCGATATTCCAAGGACGCGCCTGCTCACGCCATCGGTAGGAGCCACAGTTACGGCTCGCCCCCCGCGGGTCCTTCAGCCGTTCCGTCGGTCGGGTCAGCCACCGGAGGCGCTTGTGTCTCTCGCGCGCAGGGCAGGCGAAGGGGCTCTCAGCAGGAGACCCGGGCCCGCCGAGGAGGACCCGGACGATGCCTCACCGTTGTCCGGCCGTGCGGTGGTGCAACCGTAACGGCGGTCGTCACCGATGTCTTTGGCCGCGGGTCACCGAATGATGGCCCATGGAAGATCGGGTATGGAGCGCCAGATCGGGCATCCCACTATTCCCAGCCGTCCAGCGAGGTCGACGAGCTCCGGCCGCCTGCTCGACGTCACCCGGCTCGCATGCGCGGGACGCCTTACACGCCTTACTTCGAGAAGTACCCTCCTCAATTCGGGAGCGACGCATGAACAGGACCGACTCCAAGGAGACCGCCGCCGATCTGGCCGCTGACGCCGCTCTCCTTGAGATCGCCGAGGGCCTCGGCCTTTCCACCCTCCTGGACCGGACCGCGCCCTTCACCCTCCACGAGGTGACGGCCACTGCCAACGTGCCCGAGTCCGCTGCCGCCGCGTTTCTCGACGCACTGCTCTGCGCGGGACTGGTGGAACGCGGCGAGGACCCGCACTCTTTCATCCCCTGCTCCGACCTGGCCGACCGCCGGTACGCGGCCGGCTACCTCTCCTGGGCGCTCAATGCGAACCGCCCGTACGTCGACAACGCGGCGTTGTTTCTCCGTGATCCCGCGGCGGCAGGCGCGCAGTACCAGCGGGATGGGCGCCGGGTGGCGGTCTCATCCCGCTGGATCGGGTCGTACGGCTTCTACCCCGGCGTCGTCTCGGAGATCACCAGCCGCAAACCACGGCGGATCGTGGATCTCGGCGCGGGGGCCGGCGGGCTGCTGATCCACCTGTTGACCGCCCTGCCGGACAGCACCGGACTGGCGCTGGACCTGAGTGCGGCGGCCTGCGAGGAGGCCGAACAGGCCGCCCAGCGGGCAGAGGTGGACGATCGTCTCCAGCTGGTGAACCGTTCGATCGAATCGCTCGTCGAGGATTGCTCGCCGGTCCAGGACGCGGACGTCGTGCACGCGGGATTCGTGATGCACGACGTGGTGAGCAGACCCTACGTACTGGACGGCGTCCTGCGCACCTGCCGGGCCTCGATCTCGGACGGGGGGTGTCTCGTCGTCACCGATGCGGTGCCCTACGCCGCCGATCCGAGGGAGCGGAGCTTCAGCGCGCTCTTCACGTACCTGCACTCCAGCTCGATGGACGTACGGCTGCCGCCCGAGGAGGAATGGCGCGCCGCGTTCCGTCGGGCCGGGTTCTCCGACGTGACCAGCACACCGCTGCGGATGCCCGGCAGCCGGATGTTCGTGGCCGCCGGATAGGACGGGAGCACTGTGAGGATGTCGGCCGAAGACACCGCGGCACGGGCGCGAGCACTTTACGAGGCGCGCGCGAAGCGGGTACCCATCGCGCCGTTCACCGACGCGGACCCCACTTTGGGCATGGACGACGGGTATGCCGTCCAGCGTGAACTCGTGCACATGCTCGTCGCGGACGGCGACCGCGTCGTCGGGTACAAGGCGGGCCTCACGTCCGCGCCGATGCAGGACATGTTCAACGTCGACACGCCGGACTACGGCCCCGTGCTGGCCTCCACCGTGTACGCCGACGGGGCGACGGTGTCGTGCGGCTCGTTCATCGCGCCCAAGGTGGAGGCCGAAATCGTCTTCCGCCTCGGCGCGCCCCTCACTGGCCCTGGCATCACGCTGGAGCAGGCGCGCGGAGCCGTCGCGGAGGTCATGGCGGGGCTGGAGATCGTCGACTCCCGGATCGAGAACTGGCGCATCAAGCTCGCCGACACCATCGCTGATCTCGCGTCCAACGGTGCCGTCGCCCTGGCCCGGCCCGCCGTCCCCACCGCGGGCTGCGACCCCCGTCTGATCGGCATGGTGTTCTCGCGCAACGGCGAGATCGTGGCAACCGGCGCCGGCGCCGCGGCCCTGGGAGATCCGGTCACCGTCGTGGCATGGCTGGCGAACGTGCTCGGCGAGCGCGGGGTGTCCCTGGACGCCGGGCAGTTGATCATGACGGGGGCGCTGCACGCCGCGGTCCCGATGCGTCCCGGGGACACGTTCATCGCCGAGTTCGACCGCTTGGGCTCCATCACTCTGCACGTGGACGGCCCCTAGGCAACCGTCCTTCCGACCGGAACGCCGTACCCGGGCTCGTCAAGGCGGGTCTGCTCACAAGGAAGGGCGATACAGTCATGAGTACAGCCAGGAAGAGAAGCGGACGACTATCCGCGGCGGTGCTCGGCGCCGGCCTCATCGGAGTCGACCTGGCGGCCAAGATCATGCGTTCGCGTTCCCTCGACTGCCGGCTGGTCGTGGCACGCGACGACGACACACCAGGTCTGCGGCACGCGGCCGGGCTCGGACTGCCGACCGCGACGGGCGGCGTCCAGTCCCTGGTCGACGCTCCGGACCCGTTCGACGTGGTCTTCGACGCCACCAACGCCGTGTCGCACGCCGAGCACGCGGAGCGGTTGAAGCCCCTCGGAACGATGCTCATCGATCTGACGCCGAGCAAGGTAGGGCGAATGGTTGTCCCGACGGTGAACGGGACGGACGCTCTGGACCACGGCGACATCAACATGATCAGTTGTGGCGGTCAGGCGTCGATACCGATCCTGCACGCGATCGCGCGGCAACACCGGATCGACTACGTCGAGGTGGTGACCACTGCTGCCAGTCCGAGCGTGGGCCGGTCCACCCGGCTGAATCTCGACGAGTACATCGAGACCACCCAGGACGCGGTCCGTGACTTCACCGGGGTCAAGGACGTCAAGGCGATCCTCAACGTGAGCCCCGCCAGGCCGCCGGCGACCTTCCGGGTTGCCATGTCCGTGCTGGGGGAAGAGCTGACCGCGGAATCGGTGCGCGCGGTCGTGGCGACCGCGACGGAGCCGGTCCGGGCATTCGCCAGTGGCTTCGAGGTCACCGCGTGTGTCGTGGACGACGGGAAGGCCCTCATCGCCATCGAGGTCACCTCATCCGGTGACCGCATCCCGCGGTACGCGGGCAACCTCGACATCATCAACTCTGCCGCGCTTCACGTCGCCGAACTGTACACGGCGGCCCATCTCTCGACTGCCGGTGCGGTGATGTCGTGATCGGGACGGCAGATGGGGAGAGCGGCGCGCGGAAGCCGGTTCTCGTCCATGATCCGACCCTGCGCGATGGACATCACGCGGTCCGCCACAACCTCGGCCCCGACCAACTGCGCGGGTACGCGGCCGCCGCGGACGCCGCGGGTATTCCGGTGGTCGAAGTGGGGCACGGCAACGGCCTGGGCGCGTCCTCCCTCCAGGCCGGCCAGGCTCGGCTCGACGACGACGAGATGCTGTCCGTCGTGAGGGAGGCTCTGCCGAACAGCAGGATGGGCGTCTTCATGATCCCCGGATGGGGCACCGTCCAGGACCTGAAGAAGGCCATCGCCCACGGGGTCGACGTGGTGCGGATCGGCACGCACTGCACCGAGGGGGACCTCGCCGAGCGGCATCTGGGGTTCCTCCGCGACGCCGGTGTCGAAGCGCACGGCGTTCTCCTGATGAGCCACATGGCCAGTCCTCAGCGGCTGGCGGAGGAGTGCGCCCGGCTCGTGGAGTACGGGGCGAGCGGGGTGGGGATTCTCGACTCCTCCGGTCACTTCCTCCCGGCGGACGTGGCGGAGCGTATCGGCGCCATCTGCCACACCGTCGACGTACCGGTGATGTTCCACGGGCACAACAACCTCGGCATGGCCGTCGCCAACTCGGTCGCCGCGGTCGAGGCGGGGGCGGGCATCGTGGATGCCTGCGCCCGGGGCTTCGGTGCGGGGGCCGGCAACACCCAGCTCGAGGTCCTGGTACCCGTGCTGGAGCGGATGGGATTCGCCACGGGCATTGATCTGTACGGTCTCCTGGACGCGGCGGACATCGCCGGACGCGAGCTGATGCCCGCCCCGCCGACCATCGACTCCGTCGGTGTCGTCAGTGGCCTGTCCGGAGTGTTCTCCGGCTTCAAGAACCGGGTCCTCGACATCTCCCGGCGCGAGGGGATCGACCCGCGCGACGTCTTCTTCGAGCTGGGCGAGCGCCAAGCGGTGGCCGGCCAGGAAGACCTCATCGTGGACGTTGCACTCGCCTTGCGGGAGGAGGCCCACAGCGGTCGGCCCGGGAATCGCGCCCTTCCGATCAGGTGTGACAGCGAAAGAGGAACAGCCATGTACGAGGTGCTCAAAGGCATCCTGGTGGACGACCTCCAGATGAGGGAGGAAGACGTCGTGCCGACGGCCGGCCGCGAGGAGGTGGGTCTCGACTCCCTCACGGCGGTGGAACTGGCGGCCCTGCTGCACAACCGGCTCGGCATCGAGATCCACGACTACGAGTTGATGGACGCCGCCACGGTCGCGGACGTCGCGCGTCTGGTGGAGGAGCGGTTGCCGCGCGCCGAAGTCGAGGCCGCCAAGGGGCACCCCTGAGTCTGTCCCGCTACTACCGGATCACCTGCCAGATCGCGACGCACTGGCCTTGCGTGCTTGGGAGCCCCTTTGTCCTTGCCTCGACTCCGCGCGGTCCTCGGCCGTCTCGCCGCGTACCAGCCGACCGAAGGCGTGCATGCGGCAGCGGCGCGCGCGCGGCCGCTGTCGGCGAACGAATCTCCCCACGGCCCGCTGCCAGGCCTCCTAGAGGCGATCGCGGGGGCGGCTTCGACAGTGAACCGCTACCCCGACCCGGGGTGCGGCGAGCTGACGCGTGCGATCGCGCGATCGCACGGGATCACGGAAGACAGGGTCGTGGTGGGCGCGGGGTCCATCGCACTCCTCCAGACCCTGCTGCAATCCGTCGGCGACCCCGGCTCCGAGGTCGTGTATGCCTGGCGGTCGTTCGAGCTCTACCCCATTCTCGCCGACCTCGCCGGCATGCGCTCCGTGCGGGTGCCCCTGGTCGAGGGCGCGCACGACCTCCCGGCAATGGCCGACCGGATCACCGACGCCACCAGGCTGGTCCTCATCTGCAATCCCAACAATCCGACGGGCACGGTGGCCGCCAGGGAGGAGCTGCGGAAGTTCCTGGCGCGCACCCCGCCGACCTGCCTGGTCGCCCTCGACGAGGCGTACTACGAGTACGCGCGCGAGCCGACCGCCTCAAGTGGCCTGGAACTCGGCGAGGCGCACCCGAATCTCGTGGTGCTGCGCACGTTCTCGAAGGCGTATGGACTCGCCGGCCTCCGGGTCGGCTACCTCGTGGGTGATCCCCGCGTGGTCGAGCAGCTGCGCAAAGCCTGCCTCGTCTATGCGGTGAGCGGGGTCGCGCAGCAAGCGGCCGTGGCGGCCCTCGGGCTCGAGGACCAGTTGCTGCACCGCGTCGACGTCACGGTCACCGAACGCCGCCGAGTCCGGGACGCCTTGGTGGCCCATGGCTGGGACGTTCCGGTCAGCCACGCCAACTTCCTCTGGCTCCGGCTGGGCGACGCCTCGGCCGAGTTCGGCAGATGGTGCACGGGCAAGGGCATCGCGGTGCGGACGTTTCCGGGCGAGGGCGTACGCGTGTCGATCGGTCGCGCCGAGGACAACGACGCCTTCCTCGCCGCATCGGCCGAATGGTGCCGCCGCGAGCAACGAGTGGCCTTGATCAACTCCGCCAAGAAGGTAGGGCCCTACGAATGGCTCGCTCAGCCCGATCAGACAGGTAGGGAAGATTGAATCAGAGCACTACGACGTGGCCCGTCCGGATGGTTGACGACAGTTCGCTGTCCCGCCACGTGGTCGTCGCCCCGGGCATGTGCAGTGGCGGATCACTCATCTTCGGTCAGATCGGGGACTGGACCTGGGAGTCGGTGGCGACCGCCTGCCACACCAATGTGCACGCGGCCCGCACTTCCGAGGGGCAGCCTGCGTACCTGTCCTTCTACTACTTCCATGTACGCGGCGGGCAAGTCGTCCATCCCCACGGCCTCACCTTCGGCGACGAGCTCCAGGTGACCTCCCGGGTATTCCAGTTCGGCGGCCAGTCGGTGATCACGCTCCACCGGCTCGCGCCGGCAGGGCTGGGCCTGGCCGACGCGCCGTTGGATCCCGCGGAGCTGTACGAGCGCCCCCACCCGGACTGTCTCTACGCCGAGAACTTCAACCGCTGGATCACTCGTAGCCGCCCGACCAGCAACCGGCAGTTGTCCCAGGTCGCGCCTCCGGACTTCTCCTACAGCGACCTCCCCCGGCTGCCCAACTCCTACTCGCCGCGCACCCTCGTCGGACGCGCCCGCGAGACGGGCAGCTTCTACTCGGCGGCGCCGCCCGGCCTCGTCGCGGCCGGACCGGCCCACACGTCCGAGTACGAGCTGGACGTCGCACGGGACCTCAACGGTGCCGGGCTCGTGTACTTCGCCTCATACTTCTCGATCTTCGACACGGCGCTGCTGCGTGTGTGGCGGTCGCTCGGCCGCGGCGACGAGCATTTCCTGCGGCGCAAGGTGGTCGACCAGAAGGTCGGGTACTTCGGCAACGCCGACCCGGGCGCGGTGTTCACCATCACGGTGCACAGGTGGCACAGCATGGCGCAGCCGCGGATCGAGATCGCCGACATGACCATGCGTGACTCCGGCACGGGTCGTCTGCTCGCCGTCGCCGGCATCGAGATCGACGGCGACGCGCCCTACGCGGACGCGTCGCCGTGACATCGGTCCCCTTGCCGCTCGTACTCGAATTCTCCGAGCTGTCGCGCGTTCCCACCGGCGCGCCGCTCCAGGAGGCGAAGCATCGGCCCGGTCACGGCGGTGGTCACCAGAGCCATGAGGATCATCAAGGAATAAAAAGGGGCGTCGATCACCCCCAGTTCGAGGCCCGCGGTCAACAGCACGATCTCGGTGAGACCACGGGTGTTCATCAACGCTGCCAGGGCCGTCGATTGCAGCCTGGGAATCCCGCTCAGCCGCGCACCTGCGAAGGCACCGAGGAATTTTCCAGCGAGTGCCACGAGCAGGATGAGGACCAGTTCACCGAGTCCGGCGAAACCGATCCCGGAGAGGTCCACCCGCATTCCCGACAGGACGAAGTACACGGGCAGTAGAAGAACACTGCTGAGCGACTCGATGTACCCGGTGAGCTCGGACTTGACATCCGTCCGCTGCGTGCGGGGTGTCACCGCACCGAACAGGAAAGCCCCGAAGATGAAGTGGATCCCCACCCACTCGGCGGCCCAGCAGGAGAGCATAAGCCCAGCCAATACGGCGACCAGCGGGCTGGTCGTGCCCCCGCTCCCCTCCGCCACGGTGAACGCCCGGCGCAACAAGGGGCGTACCAACGTCAGCATCGCGGTCAGTCCAAGGGGCACCAACAACAACCGCGCCTGACCGCTACCCCCGTTGACGGTCACGATGAGGCCGAGAAGCAGCCAGGCCAGAACGTCGCCGATCCCCGCGCCGGCCAGGGCGATGCCACCGAGACGGGTCCGGTCCAGTCCGCGGTCGGTCAAGATCCTCGCCAGCACCGGGAACGCCGTGACCGACATCGCCGCGCCCAGGAAGAGCACGAAACCGAGCTGGCTGTGGACGCGGTGATCGCGGACCAGGTACAGCGCGAGCAGCACACCGAGAACGAAGGGCACCGCCACGGACCAGAGCGAGATCCGAAGAGCGACCTGCGCCTTGCCACGCAATTCGTCAAATGGCAGCTCATAGCCGATGACGAACATGAACAGAGCCAGGCCGACGTTGGCAAACGCCGCCAACAGCGGGCGAGTGTCCGCGGGGGAACAGGAAATTCGCGAGAGCACCCCCGAACAGCGATGGCCCGATGAGGATCCCGGCCAGGATCTCTCCGACCACGGCAGGCTGTCGCAGGAGGCGAGCCGCGGCGCCGAAAAGCCTGCTGAGAACGAGGACGGCGACGAGGCCGAGGAACAACCACTGCACCTGGTCGGTAGTCAACACATGTGGTCCCTCAGGAAGCAGGCTGTTCGGGGCGAGCCCAGTGCATGCCATCGGGCGACTCGACCAGACCGCCCTCGTACAGGGGATCGTCCCCCACGCTCTCGCCGAAGTGCGCCTGGACCTGAACCCGGGATCCCTGCCAGTGGATCTTCCGCGACCGCTCCAGCAGATCCGCCCTGCGTTCCTGGCTGAAGGAGGGCGCGGTACCGATCAGTACCTCCTCTTCGGACGCGCCGCCGCCCACCAATTCCGCGAATGACTCCGCCGCCGAGGCGGAACTCCCGATGACGCTCTTCGCCTCATGGAAGTACGCGTGTTCATCTTTCTGTAGGTCGTAGAAAGCGACCAGGAAGTCGTGGAATACGTCATACTCCCTGCGGTAACGGGCTTCGTACTCGCGGAAGCAGTCCGCCTCGTCGATGGTGCCGCGCAGTGTGGTGTTGATCGATCGCGCCGCCAAAAGGGCACTGTACGTGGACAGATGAACGCCGGAGGAGAACAGCGGGTCGATGAAACAGGCGGCGTCGCCGACCAACACCATTCCGGGCCGCCAGAATTTCTCTTGAATGTAGGAGTAATCCTTGCGGACGCGGACTTGCCCGTACGGCCCCTCCGTGACGCGCTCTGCCTCCGACAGGTAGTCGGCAATGAGCGGGCACTCGTCGATCAGTCCCCCCAGTACCTTGTCCCGGGGTCCGTCCTGGAGTCGTTCCAGCGCCTCGCGCCTCAGCACCGCGCCGACGCTGGTGAGCTCATCAGAGAGGGGAATGTACCAGAACCAACCGAGATCGAATGACGCGCAGGTGATGTTGCCCGCCACGGGGGCAGGCATTCGCTTTCCCCCCGTGAAATAACCGAATAGGGCGATGTTCTGGAATACATCCGAGTACTTACGCGCACCGCCGATCCGCTTGTGTATGCGGCTCTTGTTTCCCGAGGCATCCGCCACGAAGCTGGCACGGACGTCTCGCCGGACGCCTTCGGCGTCATCGTACTGCACACCGCAGATCCGGCCCTCCTCCTCAAGAACGCCCACGACCTCGCTGCGTTCACGGACGTCCACACCCTTGCTGCGGGCGTTGTCGAGGAGAATTTTGTCGAACTTCATGCGCTCGACCTGGTAGGCGTAGGAGGTCGGGCCTGAGAACTTATCGGAAACGGAGAAATCAAAGGTCCAGGGTTCAGCGTTGAGCCCCCACCGGAAGGTACCGCCGCGTTTCTTGATGAAGCCAGAATTCGCCAGCTCATCCGTGACTCCGAGGAGGCGGCAGATCCCGTGCACAGTCGATGGGAGCAGTGACTCGCCGATCTGGTGCCGCGGGAACTCCTCCTTTTCCAGAAGCAACACCCGATAGCCCTGGAGTGCCACGAGCGTCGAAAGCGTGGATCCACCAGGACCACCCCCGACGACAACAACGTCATAATCTGACTGAAGAGCAGAATTCACGTCTTCCTCTGCCTCTCATATCATTCGCCGGTGGGTACGGGTGCTCGATATCTCCGCCATCATCACGCGCGGCAGCAGGCCCGGCATCAGCGAGAGCCACCGTTACACAACGTGTCTCAGCCCGCGTCGGTCGCGAGCGACGCCGTCATGCTCGGTCTCGTGGCCGTAGCCGGGGCCTCGGTCGCTTGGGGGGAGCCGCGTACGTGACGAGCAGGTAGTCCGCCAGAGCGGTCGGCGTGGCGCGGGCGAACACCGTCGCGGCGGTGAGCTGAATACCCGTGGCCGCGCTGAGCCGGTTCCGCAGGCGCATGGCGGTCAGGGAGTCGAATCCCACCTCCGTGAAACGGCGGTCAGGGGCAATCGCGTCTACGCCGGTGTGCCCCAGCACGACGGCGGCATGGGCGCGCACGAGTTCCAGCAGCTCCCGGCTCCGTTCGGCCTCGGGGAGGGCTCGGAGGCGGCTGGCGAGGGCCGCCGGATCCTCGGTCCGCGTCGCGTCGGTGTCGTCGGCCGCGTCAGTCATGAGCTGTCGCACTTCCGGGATGCCGCTGAGCAGCCTTTTCAAGGGACGGGCCTCGAACGCGACGATGAAGCGACGCCAGTCGGCGTCGACCACGACGGAGGTCGCACCCTCCGCCAGTGACCGCTCCATCGCCATGAGTGCCGACCGCGGATCCATCGGGGCCAGACCGCTGCGCCGGACGTTGCGGCTGACCTCGCCGCTGCTGACGGCCATGCCTTCGTCGGCCCATGGCCCCCACGCCACCGAGGTAGCCGTCAGCCCCTCAGCCCGCCGCTGCTCGGCCAGCGCGTCCACAAGCGCGTTCGCCACCGCATAGTTCGCCTGCCCGGCGGAACCCACGACGCCCGCGAACGAGGAGAACAGCACGAACGCCGACAGCCCCAAGTCCCGCGTGACCTCGTGCAGATTCCACGCCGCCTCGCTCTTCGACCGCAAGACCTCCTCGAACCGCTCCACGGTCAGCCCTTCCAGCACCCCATCGTCCAGGACCCCGGCCGTGTGAACGACTCCAGTCAACGGCGCCTGTGCTGTCACGCCCGTCACCAACTCGGCGACGGCCCTCCGGTCGCCCACGTCGCAGGCCACCACCTCCACCCGCGTACCCAGCCCCTCCAGTTCCTTGCGCAAGTCATCCGCCCCGTCTGCACCGGGACCACGGCGGGACACGAGAACCAAGCGATCAGCGCCGGCCCGGGCCAGCCACCGCGCCACATGCCTGCCCAACGCTCCCGTACCGCCGGTGACCAGCACGGTCCCCGAGGGCCGCCACCCCGCACCACGGCGTCCACCCGCGGCGGCCCGCACCACACGGCGGCAGAACACGCCCGCACCTCGGACCGCCACCTCGCTCTCGCCCGAGCCGCCGGCGAGCACCCACGCCAGACGGTCCGTGACCCACCCGTCCAGCACATCCGGCAGATCCACCACCCCGCCCCAACGCTCCGGAGCTTCGAGACCGACCACACGTCCCAAGCTCCACACCCCGGCCTGCTCCGTGCTCCGCACCCGTTCCGCACCGTTCACGGACATGGCTCCGCGGGTGACGCACCACACCGGAGCGCGCACCCCCACCTCACCCGCCGCTTGCACCGTGGCCAGCGTCAACGCCACCCCCAACGGCACCGACCCATGCACCGCGTGCCGTCCCTCCGTGAGCGCCAGCAACGACAGCACACCGACGATCCCCGCGTCACCGGCCCGTGCCAGCGCCCCGCGCAACGGTCCGGCCACCGCGTCGCCGTCCGTGGCCCTCGACGCCAGCTCCACGATCACGGGGGACGCCCCGCGCCCCTCCATCGACTTCACGACGTGCGACACCCACGCATCCCCGGTGTGCCCCTCGGGGACGACCACCAGCCACGCCCCCGTCAGCGTGCCCGTCCCACCGGCCACCGGCGACCACGCCACTCGATAGCGCCAGGCGTCCACCGATTCCAGCTCCAGCCGACGCCGCCGCCACGCCGACAGCGCCGGGAGCACCGCCGCCAGCGCCTCACCGGCGCCGTCTCCGTCCTCGGCCGACAGCGCGCTCGCGTCACCACGCTCCACCGCCTCCCAGAAACCGGCGTCCGCCAGGCCCCCGGGCGCCGCATCACCGGTAGTCGTCGCAGCGGTCTCGGGGGTCGAGCGCAGCCAGAAGTGCTCCCGCTGGAAGGCGTACGTGGGCAGGTCCACGCGCCGCGGCGACGAGCCGCCGGCAGCCATGACGGCTGCCCAGTCCACCGTCACGCCCCGCACATACGCCTGCGCGAGCCCGTCGACGACGGAGCTCGTCTCGTCCACGTCCCTCCGCAGGACCGGCGCGAACACCGCATCGGGCAGACACTCGTGTCCCATCCCGGAGAGCACACCGTCAGGACCGAGTTCGACGAACGTCGTCACTCCCTGCCCGGCCAGGGCCGCCACCCCATCGGCGAAGCGCACCGTCTCCCGCACATGCCGCACCCAGTAATCAGGCGCGCACAGCTCGTCGGCCGAGGCCACCGCGCCCGTCACATTCGACACCACCGGAATGCGCGGCGCGCGGAAGGAGAGCCCCTCCACCACCTCGCGGAACGGGGCGAGCATCGGCTCCGTCAACGGCGAGTGGAAGGCGTGCGACACCCTCAGCCGCTTCGCCTCCACGCCCCGTTCCGCCAACACCCCGACCACCTCGGCTACCGCTGCTTCCCTTCCCGAGAGCACGACGGACCCGGGGCTGTTGACCGCCGCGACGCTCACCTCGTCCGCATACCCCGTCAGCAACGGCAACACCTCCGCCTCCGCCTCCCGCACCGACACCATCACCCCACCCACGGGCAACTCCCCCATCAACCGACCCCGAGCCGCCACCAACGCACAGGCGTCCTCCAACGACAACACCCCCGCCACATGCGCCGCCACCACCTCCCCCAACGAATGACCACCCACGAAATCCGGCCGCACACCCCACGACTCCGCCAGCCGAAACAGAGCCACCTCGACCGCGAACAATCCACACTGCGTGAACTCCGTCCGAGCCAACGCGTCCACGTCCCCGAACACCACCTCCCGCAACGACCGGTCCAGCAGGGCGTCGAACCGCAGGCACGCCGCATCGAAAGCGTCCGCGAACACCGGGAAGCTCTCGTACAGCTCCCGCCCCATGCCGATGCGCTGGCTGCCCTGCCCCGAGAACAACACCGCCGACTTCCCGGGGAGAACGGCGCCGCGCACGACACCAGCCGCCGGCTTCCCCGACGACAAGGCCGCCAAGCCCGCCAACAGCCCATCACGCCCTGCGGCCAACACCACACCGCGGTGCTCGAACACCGACCGGGACGTCACGAGTGACGACGCCACCTCCACAGGCGACAGGCCGTCATCGGCCCGCACGAACTCCGCCAAACGCTCCGCCTGCGCACGCAACGCCACCTCCGACCGTCCGGAAACCACACACGCCACCACACCTGCGTCATCCGCTGACGCCTCCACACGCTCCTCCGGCGGAGCCTGTTCCACGATCACGTGCGCATTCGTCCCGCTGATCCCGAACGACGACACACCCGCACGCCTCGGCTCTCCCTCCTCAGGCCACTCCACCGCGTCCCGCAACAGTTCCACCCCACCGGCCGACCAATCCACGTGCGGCGTCGGCTCGTCGATGTGCAGCGAGGGCGGCAGCACACCGTGCCGCAGCGCAAGCACCACCTTCATCACGCCTGCCACACCAGCAGCCGCCTGGGTGTGCCCGATATTCGACTTCAACGACCCCAACCACAATGGCCGACTACCGCTTGCCCGTTCGCGCCCGTACGTCGCCAGCAACGCCTGCGCCTCGATCGGATCTCCCAGCCTCGTCCCCGTACCATGCGCCTCCACCGCGTCAACTTCCGCCGCTGACACCCCCGCATCCGCCAACGCCGCCCGGATCACCCGCTGCTGCGACGGACCGTTCGGCGCCGTCAACCCATTCGACGCACCATCCTGATTCACCGCGGAACCACGCACCACCGCCAACACCCGATGCCCCCGCCGCCGAGCATCGGACAACCGCTCCACCACCAATACCCCCACACCCTCGGCGAGCGACGTCCCGTCCGCGGCCGACGCGAACGCCCTGCACCGCCCGCCGGGGGCCAGACCGCGCTGCCTGCTGAAACCCATGAATGGGCCGGGATTCGGCATGACGGCGACACCGCCGGCCAGCGCCAGGTCGCACTCGCCCTGACGCAGCGACCGCACCGCCAGATGCAAGGCCACCAGCGACGACGAACATGCCGTGTCCACCGTCACCGCGGGGCCCTCGAAACCGAAGGCGTACGCCACACGCCCGGACAGGACGCTGGCCGCGGTCCCCGTCATCAGGTGGCCTTCGGAACCCTCCACCGCCTCGTGCAGCCGCGGGCCGTACTCCTGGTAGTGGGATCCGACAAAGACACCTGTCCTGCTGCCGCGCAGCGACGACGGAACCAGCCCGGCCCGTTCGAGCGCCTCCCACGAGGTCTCCAGCACCAGACGCTGCTGCGGGTCCATCGCCAACGCCTCACTCGGTGAGATCCCGAAGAACCCCGCGTCGAAAGCGCCCGCGTCGTAGAGGAACCCGCCCTCACGCGCATACGTCTTGCCGGGCGCGTCGGGGTCCGGGTCGTAGATGCCGTCGAGATCCCAACCACGGTCGGTGGGAAGTCCGCCGATAGCGTCCCCGCCGGAGACGACGAGGTGCCACAATTCCTCCGGGGACGTCACGCCGCCCGGGTAGCGACAGCTCATCCCGACGATCGCGATGAGGTCGTCGTGGGACAAGCCATCGCTTCCGCCGACCGGGGACGTCGCCGCCGCGCCGTCGGCCTGACCCACCAGTTCGGCCATGATGTATTCGCTCAGTGCCTCGCTGTTCGGGTAGTCGAAGGCCAACGTGGCGGGCAGACGCAACCCGGTCGTCGCACTCAGCAGATTACGCAGCTCGACCGCCGTCAGCGAGTCGAGACCGAGATCCTTGAACGCCCGGTCGGACTCGACCGCGTCGGGCGTGGCGTGCCCCAACACGGCCACCACCTGCGTGTGGATGAGCTCCAGCACGGTGTGGCCGCGGTCGGCGAGGCTCATGCCGAGCAACCGCTGCCGCGATTCGGTGGTCTTGTCGACCGGGCGGAGCGGTTCGGTGTGGCTGGGGGTGCGTCGTGCGGGGATCGGCCGTCGTATGAGCCCCCTGAGCATGGCGGGTGCCACTGTGCCGGAGGCGGCCGGGGCACCGGTGTCCAGCCGGGCAGGTACCACCAGGCTCTCCGCCAGAGCATGCGCCGCGTCGAAAAGCCGCAACCCCTCGTCGGACGAGAACGGCACCACACCGACCCGTGCCATCCGCTGCAAATCCGCCTCGCCAAGGTGCTCCGTCATACCGGAACGCTCGGCCCACATGCCCCATGCCAACGACACGCCGGCCAACCCCAGAGCACGACGATGTGCGGCAAGCCCGTCCAGAAACGTATTCGCCGCCGCGTAATTCGCCTGCCCCGCCGAGCCCAGTACACCTGCGGCCGACGAGAACAGCGCGAACAGCGCGACGTCATGGCGACGCGTCAACTCATGCAGATTCCACGCCCCCGCCACCTTCGCCCGCAACACCGCGTCAACCCGCTCCGGCGTCAGCGACGCCACGGTCCCGTCGTCCAACACCCCCGCGGCATGCACCACGCCCGTCACACCACGCCCGCCGGGCAACCGCGCCAGCACCTCCGCCAGGGCGTCGCGATCCGCCACATCGCACGCGGCGACGGTCACCGACGCACCCATGCCGGTCAGCTCCGTCTCAAGTTCCGGCATGCGCTCGCCCGCCGAGCCACGACGACTGACCAGCAGCAGGTGACGCACCCCACGCTCAGCTACCAGATGCCGAGCCACCAAACCACCCAACACGCCCCCCGCCCCCGTCACCAGCACAATCCCCTCGGGATCCAAGACGGCCGGAACGCTCAACACCAATTTCCCCACATGCCGCGCCTCACGCATGAACCGAAACGCCTCACTCGCCCGGCGCACATCCCACACCCGCGTCGGCAACCGCTTGAGCGCACCCTGCTCGAAAAGGCCGACGATCTCCGTGAGCATCTCCCCGATGCGCTCCGGCCCCGCCTCCACCAGGTCGAACGCCCGGTATGCCACACCGGGGTACGCCGCCGCGACCTCGTCGGCGGACCGCACATCCGTCTTCCCCATCTCAATGAAACGCCCGCCCTCGCCGAGCAGCCGCAGCGAGGCGTCGACGTACTCACCGGCGAGGGAGTCCAGCACGACATCAACACCACGCTCACCTGCTACCGAGCGGATCCGCTGCTCGAACTCCAGCGACCGCGACGACGCCAGATGCGCGTCGTCAACTCCCAGGCCACGCAACACGTCCCACTTACCAGGGCTGGCGCTGGCGAAGACTCGGAGGCCGAACACCCGCGCCAGCTGCACCGCAGCCATCCCCACCCCACCGGCCGCGGAGTGCACCAGCAGCGACTCACCGGGCCGCACGCCCGCCAGCTCGCGCAACGCGTACAACGCCGTCACGAACCCGACCGGAACAGACGCGGCTTCGGTGAACGACCAGCCGTCCGGGATCCGGGTCAGGGTGCGGTGGTCCGCCACCACCAGCGGCCCGAAACCGCCGGTCCACAGACCCATCACGCGATCACCGACGGCGTAGGACTCGACCCCCGGGCCGGTGGCCACCACCACGCCTGCTCCTTCACTTCCCATCAGCGCCTGGTGATCCGGATACATGCCCAGCGAGATGAGCACATCGCGGAAGTTCAGTCCCGCCGCGCGTACGGCGACGCGCACCTCGAACTCACCCAGTTCACCAGCCGCGTCCTCAGCCGTCGCCAGGGTCAACCCCTCCAGCGTCCGCTCCCTCGAAGGCTCCAGCCGCCATGGCTGCCCCTCGTCCACGGGCACCAATACTCCATGCGCTGGGCCTTGAGTCAGGCGTGGCACCAGTACCTGACCCCTGCGCACGGCTACCTGGGGTTCCCCGGTCAACACCGCCTCGTGCAGGACGTCCAGCGAAGCGCCGGCGTCGTCCACGTCCACAAGGACCAACCGCTCCGGATGCTCAGTCTGCGCCGAGCGCACCAGTCCCCATACCGGGGCCGCGGCCAGATCACACACATCCTCACCAGCCTCGACCGCCACCGCACCGCGCGTCACCACAACCAATCGCGATCCGGCGAACCGCTCCTCCGCCAACCACCCCTGTACCAGGCGCAGAACCCGGTCGACCGCCGCACTCACCTCCGAAACGACACCCCGATCACCAACAGAACCAATACACACCACCACACTCTCGGGCACACACTCACTCACCTCGTCGAAATCCGCAAACACCTCCGCCCCCAACACCTCAGCCACTCCGAAATCATCCCGGCCGACCACCGCACACCTCTGTGCCCCAACCTCCGACCCAGCAGCTGGCGACGCAGGCGACCACTCCACGCGATACAACGACTCCCCCACGCCGGCAGAGACGGCGAACTCCCCTTCCCTCATCGGACGCGTCGCCAAGGCATCCGCCGACGCCACCGACGCCCCCGCCGCGTCGGCCACCACGACCGACACCCCACCATCGCCGACCGGCGCCAGCCTCACCCGTACCACCGAAGCTCCGACCGCGTACAACGAGACACCACTCCACGCAAACGGCAACCGGACTCCCCCGGGTTCCACATCGGTGTCCGTAACGTGATGGACCGACCAAACGTGGAGCGCCGCATCCAGCAACGCGGGGTGCACCCCGAACCGGCTCGCCTCGGTTCGCACGTTCTCCGGCAGCGCCACTTCGGCGAAGAGCTCATCACCTCGGCGCCAGGCGGCCCGCAGTCCACGAAACGCCGGGCCGTACTCCAGCCCAGTGGCCGCCAGCCGCTCGTAGAGGCCTGTGGTCTCGACCGCCTGGGCGTCGGTCGGCGGCCAGGCGCTCAGATCCGCGGAGGTCGCTGTCGGGCTCACAGCGGTCAGCGTGCCTCTCGCGTAGCGCGTCCATGACTCGCTCGGCGCGTCGTCGCCGCGCGCGTATACGCTGAATTCGCGGTGCCCGGTCTCCCGCGGAGCGCTCACGACCAGTTGTACCTGGACCGCACCGTCTTCGGGCAGTACCAACGGCATCTCAAGCGTGAGCTCTTCCAGCCGATCACATCCGACGGCGTCTCCCGCTCGCAACGCCAATTCGACAAACGCCGTGCCGGGCAGGACGACACGGCCCAGCACCGCATGGTCGGCGAGCCAGGCATGGGTACGAAGCGACAGGCGGCCCGTCAACAGGAGACCATCGGAGTCGGGCAATGGAACAACGGCTCCCAGCAAGGGGTGCTCGGCCGAGGCCAGCCCTGCCGACGACACATCACCGGCCTCGGACTCCAGCCAGTAACGGCGGCGTTGGAAGGCGTACGTCGGCAGGTCCACGCGTCGCGCGCCGGTACCGGCGAACACCTGCCGCCAATCGACGTCGGCGCCACCCACGTACGCCTCGGCCACAGACGTCAAGAACCGCGCCGGCCCACCCTCGTCGCGACGCAGTGACCCGACCACCGTCGCCTGCGTTCCCTGGTCATCAGCTGTCTGCTCGATCCCCATGGTCAGTACCGGATGGGCGCTGGCCTCCACAAACACCTGGATACCCTCGCCCAGCACAACCCGTACCGTCTCATCGAAGCGGACCGTCTGCCGCAGATTGCGATACCAGTAAGCGGCATCCAACTCCACGGTATCCAGCACCCCGCCGGTCACCGTCGAATAGAACGGCACCGCCGACGACCGCGGAGTGATCCCCGCGAGATCACGGAGCAACTCGTCTTCGATCGCCTCCACATGTGCGGAGTGCGAGGCGTAATCCACCGGAACCCGGCGCGTCCGTACTCCTTCGCGTTCGCACCGCATCAGCAGTTCCTCAATCGCGTCGGTGTCGCCCGACACCACCACCGCCGAGGACCCGTTCACCGCCGCCACCGACAGCCGCTCGCCCCACACGGACAGCCGCTCCCGCACCTCGGCGACAGGAAGGCTGACGGACACCATGCCGCCTCGGCCCGACAGCGCCCGCAACGCCCGACTACGCAGTGCCACCACCCGTGCCGCGTCTGCCAATGACAACCCGCCCGCGACACACGCGGCTGCGATCTCCCCTTGGGAGTGACCGATCACCGCCGCCGGCACCGCGCCGTACGAACGCCACAGCTCGGCCAATGACACCATCACCGCCCACAACGCCGGCTGCACCACATCCACCCGGCCCAGCCATCCGTCCCCGTCGGTGCGCCGCAAGACGTCCAGCAGCGACCAGTCCACATACGGCGCCAACGCGAGGGCGCACTCGCCCATCCGCTCCGCGAACACCGGCGAGGAATCCAACAGCTCCGCCGCCATCCCGGCCCACTGCGATCCCTGCCCCGGAAAAACGAGCGCCACCGCGGTGCCATGTCGCGCCAGGCCCGCGACGAGCCCCGTAGTGTCATGGCCCGCGACGTACTTCTCCAGCTCGCGTACCGCGCCCGCGTGGTCCGGCGCGAGGACCACCGCGCGATGGTCGAAGACGGTTCGGGTGGTACCGAGGGCCAGGCCGGTGTGCGCCGCGGCAACCCCCGGATGCCTTCGCACGTGGTCCAGCAGCCGGGCGGCCTGGGCGCGCAGAGCCACCGCGGATCTGGCCGAGAACACCCACGGGACGAGCGGGAGCGATGCCGAAGCCACCGCGGACGGTACGGCGTCGTCATCCGACGCGCCGTCCGCTTCGCCCTCCGGCAGGTTGGGCGCCTGCTCGATGATGGCGTGCGCGTTGGTGCCACTGATGCCGAACGAGGAGACACCTGCCCGGCGTGGTTGCTCACCCTGCTGCCAGGGAGTGGCCTCGGTGATGAGCCGGACGGTGCCGGCCGACCAGTCGACGTGCGGCGACGGCTCGTTGAGGTGCAGGGTGGGCGGCAGCACGCCGTGCCGCATGGCCAGCACCATCTTGATCACACCGGCCACGCCCGCGGCGGCCTGGGTGTGCCCGATGTTGGACTTCACCGAACCCAGCCACAACGGCCGGTCTCCATCCCGGTCACGACCGTACGTGGCCAGCAGCGCCTGCGCCTCGATCGGGTCGCCCAATGTCGTGCCCGTACCGTGCGCCTCCACGACGTCTACCGCACCCGCGGTCAACCCCGCGTTCGCCAACGCCGCCCGGATCACCCGCTGCTGCGACGGGCCGTTCGGTGCGGACAGCGCGCTGCTGGCCCCATCCTGGTTGATCGCCGTGCCTCGGACGACGGCCAGCACCGGATGGCCGTTGCGGTGCGCGTCGGACAGCCGCTCCAGGAACAGCATGCCGGCGCCTTCGGCAGGCCCGAAGCCATCCGCGGCAGCCGAAAAGGGTTTGCACCGGCCGTCCGGGGCGAGCCCGCGCTGCCGGCTGAAGGCGATGAAGGTACCGGGCGTTGACATGACCGTGACACCGCCGACCAGCGCGCTGGAGCACTCGCCCTGGCGCAGGGACTGCACGGCCAGGTGCAGGGCCACCAGCGAGGACGAGCACGCCGTGTCCACGGTCACCGCGGGGCCCTCCACCCCGAGGGTGTAGGCGACGCGTCCGGACACGACGCTGAGGCCAGTGCCGGTCATCAGGTGGCCCTCGGCACCGCCGGTCGCCCTGTGCAGGTGTGGGCCGTAGTGCGGGGTGACGGTTCCGATGAAGACACCGGCCTGACTTCCCTTGAGCGACGCGGGGTCGATGCCCGACCGTTCGATGACTTCCCACGACGTTTCCAGCAGCAGCCGCTGCTGCGGGTCCATCGCCAGCGCCTCACGCGGCGAGATTCCGAAGAAGTCGGCGTCGAAGTCCGCCGCGTCGCTGAGGAAGCCGCCTTCGCAGGTGTAGGAGGTGCCCGGCCGGTCGGGATCCGGATCGTACACGGCGTCGACGTCCCAGCCACGGTCCTCGGGAAAGGACGCGATCGCGTCCTGTGCCCCGTCCAGCAGCTCCCAGAACTCCTCGGGAGTCCGCACACCCCCGGGGTAGCGGCAGCTCATCCCGACGATCGCGATCGGCTCACGCGCCGCCGCCTCCACTTCTTGGAGGCGCTGTCGGGTCTCATGCAGATCGGCTGTCACCCGTCGGAGGTAGCCGAGGAGCTTTTCTTGTTCCGACATCAATACCTCACGGGATTGAGCTTCGGGAGCTTGGGTGTACGGCGTTTGCGATGGGCGTACGGCGCGCGCGAGCGTGCGTTCAGGACGGTCCGAATTCCTGATCGATGAAGCTGAAGAGCTCGTCGGCCTCCGCGGACTCCAGATGACCGGCGATGGTGACCGGGGCCTTCTGCGCCGGGCCTTCCGGTGCCGGGCCGTCGGGAACGGGAACGTCCGTAACGGCGCCGTCCCGGTTGCCGCTCCACTGGGACAGGAGGCCCTTCAGACGGTTCGCGACCATGGCGCGCGTCGCGTCGTCCGGCTCAGCGCGCGTGCCGAGGAGCGTGGCCTCCAGCCTGTCGAGTTCGGCGGTCAGGAAAGGGCCCACGTCCCCCGCTGTCCCAGCGGTCGCCAGTTCCTTTTCGATGTGTTCGGCAAGCGCGGTCGGGCTCGGGTAGTCGAAGATCAGGGTCGTGGGCAGCCGCAACCCGGTGGCCGCGTTCAGCCGGTTGCGCAGTTCCACCGCGGTGAGCGAGACGAAGCCGAGGTCGAGGAAGCCTCGATCAGGTGCCACGGATGCCATTGCCTCGTGACCCAGGATGGCCGCGGCGTGTTCCTGGACCGACCGGAGCAGTACCCGCTGTCGCTCCCCGTGGCTGAGGCCCGACAAACGCTGTACCAGCGGTGCCCCTTCCGAACGGGAGGCTTCGGCGTGGGTGGGGGTGGGGGTGCGTCGTGCGGGGACCGGCCGACGGACGCGTTCCTTCATCTGGGCCAAGCGCGGCGTGAACATCTCGCCGCTGCGTACAGCCGCCTGGTCCTCTCCCGCCAGGACGGCCTGAGGCAGGACATCGAGCGACGCCGCCGAATCGTCCACGTCCATCAACACGAACCGGCCCGGATTCTCAGCCTGCGCGGAGCGCACCAACTCCCACACCGGGGCCGCTGCCAGATCGCGGACGTCCTTATCCGCCTCAACGGCCACCGCACCACGCGTCACCACCACCAACCGCGACTGAGCGAACCTCTCCTCCGCCAGCCACCCCTGCACCACACCCAAAATCCCGTCCGCGGCACCACTCACGGCCGGCACCACCCCCTCGCCGACAGCGGAACCAACGCACACCACCGCCACATCCGGCACCGCGTGCTCGCACAGCGCGGCGAGATCCTTGAAGAGCTCCGCCCCCAACGCCTCGGCCAACCCGAAGACGTCCTCCCCCACCACAGCACACCTTCGCATTCCGCCCCCCAACGCCACACGCGACGCGGTCGGCACCCACTCCACTCGGGACGAGCACTCCCCCGCCCCCGCCGCGGCCGCGAACTCCACCTCCCGCACCGGTCGTGTGATCAGAGCGTCCACCGACACCACCGGTATGCCCGCCGCATCGACCACTGCCACCGACAGCCCGCCATCACCATCCGGCGCCAGCCGCACCCGCACCACCGAAGGCGCAGCCGAAGCCGTATGCAGCGACACACCACTCCACACGAACGGCAACCGCACCCCGTCCCCAGCGCCGTCCACGCATGCCAACCACGCGTACAGCGCCGCGTCGAGCAACGCTGGATGCATCCCCAAGCGACCCGTGCTCGCCCTCTCCGGCAACTCCGCCTCGGCGAAGACTTCCTCTCCCCTGCGCCACACCGACCGCAGCACGCGAAACGCCGGCCCATACGCCAGCCCCACACCTGCCAACCGCTCATACGTACCGGCGAAATCCACCATCTCGGCCCCCGCCGGCGGCCATGCGCTCACATCCCTCGAACCGCCCGTATCGCCACCAACGCTCAACACACCCCGCGCATGGCACGTCCAGGCATCGCTGCCGCCGCCACGGGCGTACACGCTCAGCTCACGCCGGCCTTCCGCCAGCGGTCCGCCGACGACGAGCTGCACCTGGACCGCGTCCTCGTCAGACAGCACCAGCGGCACCTCCAGCGTCAGCTCCTCCAGCCGGCGACACCCCGCCTGCTCCCCCGCCCGCAAGGCCATCTCCACCAATGCCGACCCCGGCGCGACCACCCGCCCCAGCATCACGTGTTCGGCAAGCCATGGCTGGGCGCGCGGCGACAAACGCCCGGTCAGCAAGAACCCGTCCGACTCGGGCAGCGGCACCGCCGCTCCCAGCAACGGGTGCTCCGTCGGCTCCAACCCCACCGAGGCCGCATCGCCAGATACCGCAGTAACGCGCGAGTCGAGCCAGTACCGTCGATGCTGGAACGCGTACGTCGGCAAGTCCACGCGCCGCGCCCCCGATCCCGCGAACACCGCCGGCCAATCCACTCCAGCGCCACCCACAAACGCCTCAGCCACGGATACCAGCAACCGATCCGGACCGCCCTCGCCACGGCGCAACGACCCCACTGCCGCGACCCCGACTCCACAGTCGTCGGCCGTCTCCTCCACGCCCATCACCAACACCGGATGCCCACTGGATTCCACGAACACCCGGAAGCCCTCGGCCAGCAACACCCGCACCGTCTCGTCGAACCGCACCCTCCCACGCAGGTTCCGATACCAATACCGCGCGTTCAATTCCACCGTGTCCAACACACCGCCCGTCACCGTCGAATAGAACGGGACCGACGACGACCGCGGAGCGATCCCGGCAAGACTCCGCTCAAGCTCGGCCTCGATCGCCTCGACATGCGCACAGTGCGAGGCGTAGTCCACCGATACCCGACGCGCACGAACCCCCTCCGCCTCACACACGGCCAGCAACTCCTCGACCGCTTCCACATCACCCGACACCACCACCGCCGCCGGCGCGTTCACCGCCGCCACCGACAACCGCTCACCCCACACCGCCAACCGCTCCTCCACCGCTCCTACGGGCAGACTCACCGACGCCATCGCCCCACGGCCCGACAGCGCCCGCAACGCGCGACTGCGTACCGCCACCACCCGCGCACCGTCCTCCAACGACAAGCCACCCGCCACCACCGCAGCCGCGATCTCCCCCTGCGAATGCCCCACCACCGCCGACGGCACCACACCCAACGAACGCCACGTCCCCGCCAGCGAGACCATCACCGCCCACATCACCGGCTGCACCACGTCAACCCGGTCGTTCCACTCCGGCTCCTCGACGCCTCGCACCACATCCAGCAACGACCACTCAACCGACGGCGCCAGCGCCGCCGCGCATTTCCTCATCCACTCCGCGAACACCGGCGACGAATCCAGCAACTCGACCGCCATCCCCACCCACTGCCACCCCTGGCCGGGGAAGACGAACACCGCTCTGTCGTCGGAGCCGACAACGGCACCGTGCACCACACCCGGGGCTTCCCGTCCCTCCGCCAAAGCGGCCAGGCCGCGCGCCATGCCGGCGCGATCCGCGCCCAGGACCACCGCGCGGTGGTCGAACACCGCGCGGGTGGTAGCCAGCGAGAATCCGACATCGCACGTTGCCACCGCGTCCGGGCCGGCGCCTTCGTCGGCCATTGACAGCAAACGCGCGGCCTGGTCCCGGACCGCCACCTCGGACTTCGCCGACAGCGCCCAGGGGGGGATACCGCCGGCAGAAATCGCCAAGGGGTTCCGCACGGGCTCGTCGTCCGCCTCGGCCTCCGCAGCCGCCTTAGCCAGTGCCTGTTCTGGTGCCTGTTCCGCTGCCTGTTCCAGGATGACGTGGGCGTTCGTTCCGCTCACGCCGAAGGAGGACACACCCGCCCGACGCGGTCGGCCCGTCTCAGGCCACGCGACGGGGCCGGTCAGCAGCTTCACCGTGCCCGCGGACCAGTCCACATGCGGCGACGGCTCATCGACGTGCAAGGTCCGGGGCAACAGGCCGTGCCGCATGGCCAGCACCGCCTTGATGACACCGGCTACCCCGGCCGCCGCCTGGGTGTGGCCGATATTCGACTTGACCGAGCCGAACCACAACGGCCGGTCCTCGTCCCGGTCGCGCCCGTACGTGGCCAGCAGCGCCTGCGCCTCGATCGGGTCGCCCAACGTCGTGCCCGTACCGTGCGCCTCCACGACGTCGACCTCACCCGCGGTCAACCCCGCGTCCGCCAACGCCGCCCGGATCACCCGCTGCTGCGACGGACCGCTCGGCGCCGTCAGGCCGTTGGAGGCACCGTCCTGGTTCACAGCCGAACCCCGTACCACCGCCAGCACCTGGTGCCCCTGGCGTCGGGCCTCCGACAGCCGCTCCACCACCAGTACGCCCACGCCCTCGGAGAAGCCTGCACCGTTGGCCGTCGCCGCGAACGCCTTGCAGCGCCCGTCAGGAGCGAGCCCGCCCTGGCGGGTGAACTCGGTGAACAGGCCGGGCGTGGCCATGACGGTCACACCGCTGACGAGGGCGAGCGCGCACTCGCCGGTGCGCAGCGACTGTACGGCCAGGTGCAGGGCCACCAGCGAGGACGAACATGCCGTGTCCACCGTCACCGCGGGGCCCTCGAAGCCCAGCGTGTAGGACACCCGGCCGGAGAGCACACTGGCCGTGTTGCCGGTGATGGCGTAGCCCGTCACCTCCTCGGGCATGTCGGGGCTCATGGCGAGGTAGTCCTGGCCGTTCGTCCCGGCGAAGACGGCGGTGCCGCTGCCCCTGAGCGCCAAGGGGTCGATGCCCGCCCGCTCCAGCGCCTCCCAGGACGTCTCCAGCAGCAGTCGCTGCTGCGGGTCCATCGCCAGCGCCTCACGCGGCGAAATCCCGAAGAAGTCGGCGTCGAAGTCCCCCGCGTCGTGGAGGAAACCGCCCTCGCCGGCACAGGACGTCCCGGCGCGGTCGGAGCCGGAGTCCGGGTCGTACAGGGCCTCCAAGTCCCATCCACGGTCGTCGGGGAACGGGGTGATGCCCTCCCCACCCGTGTCGAGCATCCGCCACAGCTCCTCCGGGGACCGGACGTCACCGGGGAATCGGCAGCTCAGCCCGACGATGACCACGGGGTCCTGGTTGGTCGCCGGTTCGGCGGCCACGGGCGAGGCAGGCGCCGCCTCCGCTTCGGGCAGCAGTTCCGCGCACAGGTGGGCCGCGAGCGCGCGGGCGTTGGGGAAGTCGAAGGCCGAGGTGGGCGACAGGCGCAGGCCGGTCGCCGTGTTCAGGTGGTTGCACAGCTCGATGGCGGTCACCGAGTCGAGGCCGAGGTCTTTGAACGCGCGGAACGGATCCACGGCGTCGACTTCCACGTAGCCCAGTACCGACGCCACGTGTTCACGCACCACGGCGAGCATCGCCGTCTCCTGTTCGGCTCGGGTCGCCAGGCCGGCCAGCCTGCCGGCCAGGCCGTCGGGCGCGGCCTCCGCACGTGTGCCGGGACCGGCCGCGTGTGCGAGCCGGCGTACGTCGGGCAGGTCGGCCAGGAAAGGGCTGGGGCGCGTGGCGGTGTACGCCACATGGAACCTTTCCCATTCGACATCCGCGATCACGATGTCGGGCTCTCCGTCGGCCACCGCGCCCGCCAGTGCCGACACCGCCAGTTCGGGGGCCATCTCCGGCAGGCCGTGCCGCCGCGCCACCGCGCCGATCCCGCCCTCTGCCATGCCTTCTTCCGCCCAAGAGCTCCAGGCCACCGAGGACGCGGGAAGGCCGAGGCCGTGCCGGTGCTCGGCGAGTGCGTCGAGGTAGGCGTTGCCGGGCGCGTAGTTGCCCTGTCCGGAGGCGCCCAGGGTGCCCGCCACGGAGGAGAACAGCACGAACGCGTCCAGGTCCATACCGTGGGTCAGCTCGTGCAGGTACCAGGCACCGTCGGCCTTCACCCGCAGCACGCGGTCGATCTGCTCGGGGGTCAGCCGCTCCACGACGGCGTCGTCCAGGACCGCCGCGGTGTGGATCACCGCTGACAGCGGGCATTCGTCGGATACGTCGTCGAGGAGCCGGGCGAGCGCCGCGCGGTCGCTCACGTCGCAGGCGGTGATGGTCACCCGCGTGCCGGTGGCCTCCAGTTCCTCGCGCAACGCGGCTGCGCCGGGCGCGTCTGGTCCACGGCGGCCGGCCAGCACCACGTGCTCGGCGCCGGACCGGGCCAGCCAGCGGGCCACCTGCGCGCCCAGACCACCGGTACCACCCGTCACCAGCACGGTGCCGCGTGGGCGCCACTCCGCCCGGGGGCCGACACGCGTGGCGCGGGCGAGGCGGCGGGCGAACAGTCCGGTGGGACGGATCGCGACCTGGTCCTCGCCCTCGGCACCGGCCAGGACCGCCGCCAGCCGGCGGCCCGCGCGCGTGTCCCACCGCTCCGGCAGGTCCACCAAACCGCCGAACCGCTCCGGGTGTTCCAGGGCCACGATCCGGCCCAGGCCCCACACCATCCGCTGGGCGGGGACGTCGACCTGTTCCGTGTCCGCCATGGCCACCGCACCGCGGGTCAGGCACCACAGAGGTCCGTTCACCCCCGCGTCGCCCAGCGCCTGGAACAGGGCGAGTGTGCCCGTCAGGCCCGCCCGGGGGATCCCGGCCCCGGTGGGCGGCCCGTCAGCCAGGGACAGCAACGACAACACACCCCCGCACTCGCCGTCCTCCGTCTGAACACCTCGCAGCATGTCGGCGATCTGCTCGCGGACGGCCCCATCGGGCAACTCGACGGTGACCGCGTCGCCTCCGTGGTCCCGCACCGCGGCCGCGGTCGACTCCACGGCCTCCCCGGCGCAGCCCTCCGGAGCGACCAGCAGCCAGGTACCGGAGAGCGTCGGCTGAGGCGCCGTGCTCATCGGCACCCACTTGGTGCGGTAACGCCAGCCGTCCACCGTCGAGGTCATGAGCTGCCGCTGCCGCCAGGACCGCAACGCGGGCAGCACGTGGGCCAGCGACTCGTCGTCGACCTCCAGCGCGCCGGCCAGCTCCCGCACGTCGCCGCCCTCCACGGCCTGCCAGAACGCCTCGTCGGCCGCGCCGCCCTCAGGCACCGGCGCGGCGTCCGGCTCCCACCAGAACCTCTCGTGCTGGAACGCATACGTGGGCAGATCGACGCGCCGCGCCCGCGACCCGATGTACGCCTGCGTCCACTCCACCGGCACACCATGGACGAACGCCTGGCCCAGCGACGTGAGCATACGTCGCGCACCGCCGTCGTCCCGCCGCAGCGAACCGACCACCACGGCGTCGCTTCCCGCGGTCTCCAGCGTCTCCCGCACGCTCGCGGTCAGCACCGGGTGCGCACTGCACTCCACGAACGCGCCGAAGCCCTCATCGGCCAGTGCCCGGATCGCCTCCTCGAAACGCACCGTCTGCCGCAGGTTGCGCACCCAGTACTCGGCATCCGGGCCGCGGTCGGCACCCAGCCACTCCCCATTGACCGTGGAGAAGAAGGGCACCGCGAACGCCTGGGGTTCCACCGGCGCCAGATCGGTGAGGATCCGCTCGCGAACCTCATCGACCTGCGAGGAGTGCGAGGCGTAGCTCACCGCGACACGCCTCGCCCTTATTCCGTCGCGCTCACACCGCGCCAGCAGTACATCCAGCGCCTCCGGCGTACCCGACACCACCGTGGACGACGGCCCGTTGACCGCCGCCACCGCCACCGCCCCGCTCAACGCCTCGATGCGCCTGCGCACCTCGTCGACCGGTGACGCCACCGACACCATCCCGCCGCGCCCGGCCAGCACGGTACCGATCGCGCGGCTGCGCAACGCCGCCACCCGGGCACCGTCCCGCAGTGACAGGCCGCCGGCCACCACCGCGGCCGCGATCTCCCCCTGCGAGTGGCCCACCACGGCCGCCGGTTCGACACCGTACGAGCGCCACACCTCGGCCAGCGACACCATGACCGCCCACAGGGCCGGCTGGACCACGTCCACGCGCTCCAACGCATCGGCATCGTCGAGCACATCCAGCAGCGACCACTCCACGAACGGGGACAGCGCCACCGCGCACTCGCTCATCCGTGAGGCGAACGCCGTAGAGGACGACAGCAGCGCGCGAGCCATTCCCGCCCACTGCGTCCCCTGCCCCGGGAACACGAACACGGGGCGAGGCTCGATTCCGCCGTCTCGCGCGGTACCGCTCGTCGCGGTGTTCTCGGCCACGGCCCCTACCCCTGCGAGGAGTTCCTCCCGCGAGCCGCCCGTCACGACCACGCGCCGCTCGTGGAGCGACCGTGAAGTGACCAGTGACACTCCGACGTCAACGGGCGACACCTCGGGGCGCGCCTCCAGGAAGGACGCGAGCCGCCGTGCCTGCCCGCGCAGCGCCGCCTCGCTCTTCCCCGACAGGACCCAGGGCATGACAGCGGGGGCGTCACCTGGTTCTTCCGCCGGCGCTTCCGGCTCGTCCGGGGCCTCTTCGGCCTCTTCCAGGATGACGTGTGCGTTGGTGCCGCTGATCCCGAACGAGGACACACCCGCCCGCCGCGGACGACCACCCCCGGCCCACGCACGCGCTTCCGTCAGCAGTTCCACTCCCCCCACCGACCAATCCACTTGCGACGTCGGCTCCTCCACGTGCAACGTCCTCGGCAACACCCCGTGCCGCATCGCCAACACCATCTTGATCACACCGGCCACACCCGCGGCCGCCTGCGTATGGCCGATGTTCGACTTCAACGACCCCAGCCACAACGGCCGATCCCCGCCCCGGTCCCGCCCGTACGTGGCCAGCAACGCCTCCGCCTCGATCGGGTCCCCCAGCCTCGTCCCCGTGCCATGCGCCTCGACAGCGTCGACCTCATCCGCGCCAAGTCCCGCGCTCGCCAGCGCCGCCCGGATCACCCGCTGCTGCGACGGACCATTCGGCGCCGCCAACCCATTCGACGCACCGTCCTGATTCACCGCGGAACCACGCACCACGGCAAGGACCCGGTGCCCGTTCCGCCTGGCGTCGGACAACCGCTCCACCACCAGCACCCCCACGCCCTCGCCCCACCCCGTGCCATCCGCACCCGCCGAAAACGCCTTGCACCGACCATCCGCCGACAGCCCGCGCTGCCGACTGAATTCGATGAACATGTCCGGGGAGGCCATGACCGTGACCCCGCCGGCGAGAGCGAGGTCGCACTCACCCGAACGCAGCGCCTGACCAGCCAGATGCAGCGCCACCAGTGACGACGAACACGCCGTGTCCACCGTCACCGCCGGACCTTCCAGTCCGAGCGCGTAGGCGATGCGGCCGGACATCACGCTCGGCGTGTTTCCGGTCAGCAGGTAGCCGGCGAAGCCGTCAGCGGCCTGGTGAGCGCGTGGACCGTAGTAGTGGGTGGTGGCGCCTATGTAGGTGCCGGTCGCCGACTCGCGGCGCGATCGCGGATCGATTCCCGCTCGCTCCAGTGCCTCCCATGACGTCTCCAGCAGCAGCCGCTGCTGGGGGTCCATCGCCAGCGCCTCACGCGGCGAGATCCCGAAGAACTCGGCGTCGAAGTCACCGGCTCCGGTGAGAAAGCCGCCGTTTCGTGTGTAGCTGGTGCCCCAGTGCTCGGGGTCCGGGTCGTAGAGGCCGTCCAGGTCCCAGCCCCGGTCGGTGGGGAACCCGGAGATGACGTCCTCGCCGGTGACGACCAGCTGCCACAGTTGGTCGGGGGTGCTCACCCCGCCGGGGTAGCGGCACGCCATGCCCACGATGGCCAACGGCTCCGCCGTCGCCTTCGCGACGCGTGTGACGGCCGCCTGTCGCTTTCCGGTGATCTCTTCGTAGAGGTGGTGGGCGAGACCGCGCGGGGTCGGGTAGTCGAAGACGAGGCGGCCGGCGAGGGGCAGGCCGGTGCGTGAGGCGAGGCCGTCGGCCAGCTCCTGCGCCATCAGCGAGTCGAAGCCGAGGTCTTTGAAGGTCAGCGTGGCATCGACGCGGCCGGTGTACTCCATGACCGACGCCGCCTGGTCGCACACCGTGTCGAGGATGGCGTCACGTTGTTCGGGCTCGGACAGCCCGGCCAGAACAGCGGCGAGGCGTCCGTCGGCGCGCCCCGAGTCCAACGCCGTCACCTCCCCGGTCCCGTCGGTCTCGAGGACCTTCCGCGGGGGTTCGGCGACCGTCCGTTCCGGTGACGGCCGGCTCTCGATCCAGTACCGCTCGCGCTGGAACGCGTAGGTGGGCAGGTCGACTTGTCGCGCGCCCACGAAGAACGGTTCCCAGTCGACCTCCTCACCGCGCACCCACAGATGAGCCAACGCGGTGGTCGCGGTATGCCTCTCGTCCCGATCCCTGCGGCAGAACGGAACAGCGGCGACGTCGGGACGCGTCCGCTCGTCCTCCGGCCAGGCCCGGACCGATTCCTTGACCATGGGGGTGAGGACGGCGTCAGGGCCGATCTCCAGAAAGGTCGCCACCCCGTGCTCACGCATCGTGGTCACCACATCGGCGAACAACACCGTCCTACGCACCTGACGCACCCAGTACTCCGGGTCCTGCAACACCCCCGGAGCGGCCATGCGTCCCGTGACACTCGACACCACCGGCACAGACTGATCCCGGAACTCCACCGACCGCACTACCCGCCCGTACGCCTCGAACATCGGTTCCATCAAAGCCGAATGAGACGCAATCGACACCGCCAAACGCCGCGTCCTCACCCCCGCCCCCGCCAAGCGCCCCGCCTCGGCCAACACCGGCTCCACCCTCCCCGAGAGCACCACCGACTCAGGACCGTTCACCGCCGCGAGCTCCACACCGTCACCCAAACGCACCGCATCCACTCCAGCTCCCACCGCCACCATCACGCCCTCGCCGGTCGGCAACCCATGCATCAACCACCCCCGTGCCAACACCACCCGAGCCACATCTCGCAACGACCACACACCCGCCACATAAGCCGCCACCAACTCACCCAGCGAATGCCCCGCCACCACCGAAGGGCGCACATCCCACGCCGCCGACAAACGCCACAAAGCCACCTCGAACGCAAACAACGCCGGCTGCGCCCACCCCGTTCCGTCCAACCCGTCAATGCCTCCGGACATCACCTCCCGCAGTCGAGCCGAATAATCGCCCGCAACCCCAAAAAAATCCCGCAAATCGTCCGAGAGCTCTACGTCAGCGGCCACACCACTGGCGACCTCGTCATAGACGCCCAGTACCTCATCCAGCGCTTCAGCGAACGCGCCAAAACCCGACAGCCCCTCGCCCATACCCACTCGCTGCGCACCCTGCCCCGAGAACACCACCCCCACCGCACCGTCCACCGCCGAACCCGACACCACGCCCGGCCCACCGCCCCGTTCGACCAGCCCCGACAACCCCTCGGTCAGCTCACCCCGCCCCGTACCCACCACCGCCGCACGATGCCCGAAACGCGACCGCGACGACACCAGCGACCAACCGACATCCATCACGTCCACATCACCGGCGCCCTCGACAAAGCCGGCCAGACGGTGTGCCTGTCCGCGCAGCGCTTCCTCAGAGCGGCCGGAGACGATCCAGGGCACAACCGGCAGATCCGGCCCGGTACGCCCACCGGCGCGCCCGTCCGCCGGATCCGGCCGCCAGTCCGACAGCACGACGTGGCAGTTGCTACCGCCCATACCGAAGGAGCTCACTCCCGCGGCGAGTTGCTCGTCGGGCGCCGGGTCCCCGGGCCACGGACCGAGTTTCCGCTGCACCTGGAGGTTGAGTTCGTCCAGAGGAATCCGGGGGTTCGGCGTCTCGAAGTTCAAGCTGGCGGGCAGCAGTCGATGTTTGAGGGCCAGGACCGTCTTGATGAACCCGGCGATACCACCCGCGCCACTCAGGTGGCCGATGTTGGTTTTGATCGACCCGACCGCGAGAGGCCGGCCGACCGGACGCCGACGGCCGATGGCCTCCCCCAGTGCGGCAGCCTCGACCGGGTCGCCTACGGGGGTTCCGGGTCCGTGCAGCTCGACGTAGCGGACGGCGGCCGGGGACAGGCCGGCATGCTCGCAAGCCCGCGTGAGAACGTCGACCTGGGAGCCCACCGTCGGAGAGGTGAGCGTCTCCCCCCTGCCATCGTTGTTGGTCGCGCTGCCGCGCACCAGGCACAGGATGCGGTCTCCGTCGTCGAGCGCGGCGCTCAGAGGCTTGAGCACGACGGCGCCTCCGCCCTCGCCCACCACGTATCCGTTGGCCTTGGCGTCGAACGTGTAGCAGCGACCGTCCGGCGAGAGACCGCCCAAGCTCGCGGCGAGCAGCACACTTTCCGGCATCAGGTGCAGGTTGACGCCGCACACGATGGCCAGTTCCGACTCCCCGGACCGCAGGCTCTCGCAGGCCAGGTGCAGGGCCACCAAGGAGGAGGACTGTGCGGAGTCGACCGTGAGACTCGGGCCGCTGGCGCCGAGGAAAGCGGAGAGCCGGTTGGCGATGACGCCGCGCTGAATGCCCGGCATGGTGTGGTGGGAGCCGAGTGCTTCGGCATGACGAGTCAGCAGCTTCGCGTAGTCGTCCGCGTTCACGCCGACGAATGTGCCCAGTCGGCTGCCGCTGACCTTGCTGGGGACCACGCGGGCGTCCTCAAGGGCTTCCCAGCCCAATTCCAATACGAGTCGTTGCTGCGGGTCGACGAAAGGCGCCTCGCGGGGGGAGAGGCCGAAGAAGCCCGCGTCGAAGTCCGCCGGCCGGTCGAGAAAGGCGCCCCACCGAGGTGCCTCGTTGGAGGCCGGACCTGTCCAGCGGTCCGCAGGGACCTCCGTGACAGCGCTCTCGCCCGACGCCAACAGTTCCCACAGCTGCTGCGGGCTTTCCGCCCGCGGGAACCGGCAGGAGACGCCGATCACGGCTATCGCCGTGTCCGGGTCGACGGCGTCTCCGGCCAGAACTTCTCCGGGCAGGCCGACAGTGGTCATCGAGAGAAACCTCCAGCACCGCATGTACGGCCGAACGGAAACGAATTCAGAAGAAGCCCGGCGTGGAGTTCGCGCTCTTGATATACCCGGCGTCAACTGCCTTAACTGTCCGACGCCACACCCATCGGTGACATCGGCGATCACCGCCGTTACGGCGCCGCCCCACCGGTGTGCCGCAGCGGACGAAAGCAAGTTCCGGACCATCCCGAAACGCCGGTGACGTGGGCATCCGGACGGTCAAACACGCGGTTCACCGAGTGCCCTCGCGGATTGTCCGCCGCTGCGTCAGCTTGCCCAGCCCATTGCCCGACGGTCCGTCGGATGATAAACGTGACGTCAGCGCATGCCGAGTGTTTTGGCGCCGACTGGTCGATCCCGTCTTCCGGTGAACCGCATTCCGCCGAGCGGCTTTCCCAGACCTGGTACGTCACACAGACTTTGCGCATCACACCCGAGCCGCCGTAGGCCTCGGCCAATGAATCCGCTGTATCATCATGGAGGGCACAAAGGGTATGCCGAACTACCACGCCGTGGCTTCGGAGATTACAGAGATACGCTCGACCTATATCCGCGACCGTTTCGCTTTCGTCCCCGGCGCTCAGCTCACCAGGATCGTCAAGGGATTGGGCGCCACAGACGACGACCTCAAGAACCTCACCACCGTCAGCGACGGGCTGAAGAGCGACCCGACCCTCCCGTTCCGAAAGACCAGGACAGGTCGCTTCGGTTTCGACCCACGGTCCATGCGGGTGCGGCGGCTCGAATTCCAGCCGTTCATGCTGTCCATGGAGGACGACTTCGTACGGCACGACTCCGGCCAGGTGCGCATCTTCGACGAGATTCAGAACGACCTGCAGCTCAACACCGCCCTGCAGGCGCTTTTCGTCTTCAAGTTCATGGTCTTCGAAGGCGTGACGGTCACCCACCGGCCGAAACTGGACTACGACAGCGACCAGTGGATCTGCACGCTGCTCAACGTGAGGACCATCACCGACGGTGACCTGATCGGCGAGCCGGCGCTCGAGGGGGTGCACAGCGACGGCGTCGACCACACCATGACGACCTATCTGGGCAGCGAGAACATGACGGACGACAGCGCCATCACGTTCCTGCACGACATGCGCGAGGTGAACGGCACCCGATGGCACGACACGAACGCCGACCTGGTTCGCGCCAACGCGCAGCACCGTGACTTCCTCGACACGTGCCTGATCGTCGACCACGAGAGCAAGCACAGCGTTTCGACCTTGTACGCCGCCGACAAGTCGAAGTGCGCCACGCGAGACCTGCTGGCCTTCCTGACCCGCAAGCCGGTGGCCGAAGGGCACCACTCGCACTCCTTCGATTCGCTCAAGCCGCACCGGGAGCTTCCCATGACGGTCGACCTGCGCCTCCTCGACAGCACACCGTCCACGTAGCGGCCGCGCCGCGTCAGGCCGAAGAAGTCACGAAGCGGCCCACAAGTCGTGGAGGGATTGCTTCAGCGACACCCGCGGGGACCAGCCCAGCAGCCTGCGCGCGAGCCGGATGTCGGCCTGGGTCCACGCGCCGCCCTTCCTGTGTACCGGGGCCTGCCCCTTCCGCACCAGATGCGGGGGCACGCCCGACACGGAGACGAGAATCCCGGCGAGTTCCCGCATACTGGTGGCGGTCCCCGAACCGATATTGATCAGGCCTCCGGTCGCCCGTGCGCCCGCCGCCAGCACCACGGCCTCGGCGATGTCACGTACGTCGACGAAGTCACGCTGGTCGTCGACGACGGTCAGGTTGAGCGGCGCGTCCTCGCTGGTGGCGCGCAGTTGGGCGGCGAGTCGGCCGAGGAAACCGTGCAGCGGGGCACCAGGTCCGCAGCCATTGGTGAGGCGGAGCACGCAGCCGTCCACGCGCCCCGCCTCCGTGGCGTCCAGGACGATTCGACTGCCGGCCAGCTTGGTGCGCGCGTAGAGGCTGCCGGGGGCGGTCGGGTGGTCCTCCGCGATGGCCGTGCCCTCCGGGACGGGGCCGTACTCGTGCACGGTGCCGAGCTGAAGCAGCCTCGGCCGTCGTCGGAGCGTCGAGACGGCGCGCACCAACCGGTCGACGAGCAGGACGTGCTCGGCCGTCATCCGTTCCTCATCGTCCGCCCCGATGTCGCCCGCCGCGTTGACGACGAGATCGGCGGATCCCACGGCCTCGGCGATGTCCCCGACCGTCGCGGATGCCACGTCGAGCGGAAGGAAGCGGGCCCCGGGAATCGGCTCAACGGGTCTTCTCGCCACGGCCAGGACGTCATATCCCTGGGCGGCCAGCGCTGTGCCGATGTGCCGTCCCAGGAACCCGGTGCCGCCGATGACGACGGCGGAGCTCGCACGCGCATCGATCACATCGTTCATCGTGGCCTGTTACTCCCGGCCATGTGCGTGTCCGCGCGCAGCGCCCGGCACGCCTCGTACGACGGCAGCACGCCGGCGCGCTGGGCCTCGGCCAGCGTCGGCGCGTCCCGGTCGCGTGGGGAGACCAGGTAGTCCATGCCTCCGGGCCAGGGCAGCCCGAGTGCCGGGTCGAAGGCGTCGATCTCGTGCTCGGCGGCCGGGTCGTACTCCACCGACGTCACATAGGCGGCCACCGTGTTGTCCCGCAGGGCGATGAACGCGTGCCCGAGCCCCTCCTCCAGATATACCGCACGGCAGGAGTCGGGGTTCAGCCGGGTGCTGTCCCAGCGGCCGAACGTGGGGGAACCCACCCGCAGGTCGACCACCACGTCAAGCAGCTCCCCTGCGGGGCAGGTCACCACTTTGGCCTGGCCCGGGGGTACGTCCTCATAGTGCACGCCGCGGACGACCCCGCGCCGGGAGAAGCTGTGGTGGACCTGGCCCAGGCGCAGCGGATACCCCACGGCCTCCGAGAAGGCGGTTTCGGTGTAGTGGGCGACGAACGCACCGCGCTGGTCGCGGTGAACGTCGGGTACGAACTCGTAGGCGCCGGACACTGCCAGCTCTCGGACCTTCATCGGCGTCGCTCCGCGGTGAGGTTTTCCAGTACGGGAACCAGATCGTGTGGGGTGGGCGCGTTCAGGTTCTCCTGGCGCAGGCGCTCGGCTCCGCTCTGGAAGGAGGGATCCTTGACCAGCCGTTGCACGCTGTCGTGCAGGACGTCGGCCGTCAGTTCGGAGGCGTGAACGGCGAGTCCCGCACCGGCCTTCGACAGGCTTGTCGCTCTGTTCCACCAATCGGCGTAGCGGATGGTGGGGATGAACTGGGGCACGGCGTTGGCGAGTGCCGTGCCCCAGGAACCGAAGCCGCCGTAGTGGACGATGGCCGAGGCAGTGGGAAGCAGGGCGTGCATGGGGACGAAGTCGACGATACGGGTGTTGTTGGGGACCTTGACGAGCTTCTCGGCTTCATTGGGCGGCAGCGTGGCCACCACGTCAACGTCTATGTCGCCCAGTGTGTCGATCATGTCGGGGATCGGCAGGAGGGTGCCGCCGACCACGGCACGCGTGGAGATGCCGGGAGTCAGGACGACGCGCGGGCGTTCGGGTGGCTCGTGCAGCCAGTCCGGGATCTCGGAGGGTCCGTTGTAGGGGAGGTAGCGGACCGGTATCCGCTCCACCGTCAACGGAAATTGGAGGCTGGTGGGTACCTGGTCGATGGTCCACTGGCCGACCACGACCTCTTCGTCGAACGAGCTGCCGTAGCGGCTGAGGTGCTTGCCGAGCCAATGGGCCATGGGGTCTTCACGGCGCTCCCGCGGACGTTCCGCCTGGCGTTGGAGGAAGACATCGCGCATCGCGGAGTGGTTGTCGAAGCACCACAGCAGCCGGGCGTGGGCGGCGCCGACCACGCGCGCCGCCACCGGTCCTGCGTAGGTGAGCGGTTCCCAGATGACCAGGTCGGGTCGCCAGCGGCGGGCATAGGCAACCAGGTCCGGGATCATGGGGTCGTTGTAGACCTGGTGCGAGAACACGACACTGGCCTTGAGCTTCGCCAGCGCCTGCTCCCACGAGTGCGCTTCGAGGGTCGGATTGGACCAGTCGGACAGCGGGTTCTCCAGCGAGCCCCGGTTCCGCGCCAGCATCTCGTGGAAGTTGTGGTCCTCGCCGACCGGGACCGCGGTCAGGCCCATGCTCTTGATGGCGTCCACCAGCGCGGGGCTGCTGGCGACCTGGACGTCGTGGCCTGCGACGGCCAGGGACCAGGCGAGCGGCACCATGGACAGCAAATGCGATCTATCAGAGAGCGTCACGAAAAGTACACGCATCGTCGGGCCTCCCTCAGCTGATGGTTTCTCCGCCGCGGGTCCGCACCGCGCACAGGCTGTCCGTGATCGCCGCGGTCACCGCTGCCCCGTGGTCGGCGACATAGAAATGACCCCCGGGGAAGACCCGCAGGTCGAAGCCGCCCGTGGTGTGCTCCCGCCAGCTCGCCGCCTCCTCGACCGAGACATGGTCGTCGGCTTCTCCGGTGAGCGCGACGACGTCGCACCGCAGTGTCGCGCCGGGCTCTGCCGTGTAGGTCTCGGACGCTTTGTAGTCGCCGCGGATCGATGGCAGAGCCAATTGCAGCAGTTCGCGTTCGTCGAGGATCTGCGCCTCGGTACCGCTGAGCCGTCGCAGCTCGGCGACGAGCTCGGCGTCGTCGAGACGGTGGACGTCTCGGCCACGGTGGAGCGAAGGCGCTGACCTGGCGGAGGCGAAGAGTGCCAGGGGTGTGGTCCCCAGCTCTCGTTCGAGCAGCATGGCCAGTTCGAATCCGACGGCGGCGCCCATGCTGTGACCGAACAGCGCGACGGGGCGCTTCACGGCGAGCGGCTTCAGCACGTCGAAGACGGCTCGCGCCATCTCGGGGACACTCTCGATGCACGGCTCATGCAGCCGGTCCTGTCGCCCCGGGTACTGGACGACCAGGGCTTCCACGGTCGAAGGGAGGAGCTCGGAGAGCGGGAAATAGAAACTCGCGGTTCCCCCGGCGTGCGGCAGACACACCAGGCTGATCTCGGCCTCCGGCCTCGGACGGAACCTGCGGAACCACCGGCTCTCACCGGTAGCGGGCAACGCCATGGCTCTCGTTGTTCCTTTCTCTGGTGTTCCTTTCCTCTCGTGGACGAGAGGTTCCCTCAGCTTCGAGCCGTCTATTTCGCGGGCACCCACCCACTATCTGCTCACCTTCAGCGGCTCCCACCAATCGCGCCGCCCCGCATACCATTTCACGGTATCCACCAGGCCCTCCTCGAAGGACACGGCGGGCTGGTAGCCGAGTTCGCCGCAGATCTTGGTGATGTCCAGCGAATAGCGACGGTCGTGTCCCTTTCTGTCCGGCACCTTCCGCACCATCGACCAGTCGGCACCGAGCAATTCGAGCAGCTTTTCCGTGAGCTCTCGATTGGCCAATTCCGTGCCGCCGCCGATGTTGTACACCTCCCCCGCCAGACCCCTTTCCGCGACCAGGGCGACGCCCCGGCAGTGGTCGTCGACATGCAGCCAGTCGCGAACGTTCGCCCCGTCGCCGTACAGTGGCACCGGCTCGCCGTCCATGAGGTTGGTGATGAACCGCGGGATAGCTTTCTCTGGATGCTGGTAGGGGCCGTAATTGTTGGCGCACCGGGTCACGCACACGGGAAGCCCGTGGGTGCGGTGAAAGGCCCGTGCCAGTAGATCGGACGATGCCTTGGACGCGGAATAGGGGGAGTTGGGATCGAGTGGTTCGTTCTCGGTCCAGGAGCCCAGATCGATAGAGCCGTACACCTCGTCCGTGGAGACGTGGACGAATTTCGCCACCTCGGCTTCGGTAGCCGCCTCGAGGAGAGTGTGTGTGCCTAGCACATTGGTCCTGACGAACTCCTCGGCGCCGGCTATGGAACGGTCGACGTGCGATTCGGCGGCGAAGTGGATCACCTGGTCGGCCCCGCGCAACAGGCCGTTGATCAGTGCCGCGTCGCAGATGTCACCGCGTACGAAGCGCAGCCGGGGGCTGGCGGCGACTTCCGCCAGGTTGGCCTCGTTACCGGCGTAGGTGAGCTTGTCGACCACCACCACCTCCGCGTCCGCCAGGGCCTCGTACGCCCCTGTCAGTGCCTGGCGGACGAAGTGCGAGCCGATGAAGCCCGCGCCGCCAGTCACGACTATGCGCATGAGTGCTTCCCTTCAGCGGTAGTTGGCAGTGATGTCCATGAGATATTTTCCGTAGTCCGTGTGCCGCAGCTGCTCGCCGAGCTCGTAACAGGCCGCGGCATCGATGAACCCCATTCGGAAGGCGATCTCTTCGAGACAGGCAATCCGCACTCCCTGGCGCTGTTCGAGGAGCTGGACGTATTGTCCGGCCTGGAGCAGCGAATCGTGCGTTCCGGTGTCGAGCCAGGCGAACCCGCGACCCAGACTGATCAGCCTGGCTTTCCCGCGTTCCAGATAGACCCGGTTGACGTCGGTGATCTCCAATTCGCCGCGCTCGGACGGCCGGATATTCTTGGCGATGTCCACGACGTCGTTGTCATAGAGATAGAGTCCGGTGATCGCCAGGTTCGACGTGGGATCCGCCGGCTTCTCCTCCAAGTGAATCAGCTGGCCCCGCTCGTCCATGGTTCCCACGCCGTAGCGTTCCGGGTCCTTGACCGGGTAGCCGAAGAGCACGCAGCCATCGATGCTTCCTGCTTCCCGGTGCAGAATCCTCGAAAAACCGGGACCGTGGAAGATGTTGTCCCCGAGCACGAGCGCCACGGGCTCGTTCCCGATGAACTCCGCACCGATGACGAAGGCTTCGGCGATGCCGTTCGCCGCACGCTGCTCGGCGTACTCGATCGACATCCCCAGCCGGCTGCCGTCGCCCAGGAGCACACGGAACAAGTCCAGGTGGCACGGAGTCGATATAACGAGGATATCCCTGATGCCGCCGAGCATGAGCACCGACAGCGGGTAATAGACCATCGGCTTGTTGTAGACGGGCAGGATCTGCTTCGACACCGCATGCGTCAAAGGATGCAGCCGGGTACCGCTCCCACCCGCGAGGACTATCCCCTTCATACCGTAACGCGTGCCGAGGACGGCTCAGCCGCCCATCGCCTCGATCAGGCTCTTGGGCCGCATGTCCGTCCAATTCTCCTCGATGTAGGCCAGGCACGCTTCACGCGAGTCCTTGCTGTGGGCGACATGCCATCCGCCGGGCACGTCTGCGAAGGCGGGCCACAGCGAATGCTGTCCCTCGTCGTTGACCAGCACCAAGAACTCGGCGTCGGGATCGTCGAAAGGATTCACGCCAGTCTCTGCCTCTCATGCCGTCCTGCGGTGGATCGACCACCTGAACGCCGCCATCCTCACGTGTCCCGACAGCAGGGGCGTCCGCGAGAGCCACAGTTACAGATCCGATCACACCCTGGGCCAGTGCCAAGCAAACCTTCCTGTGGCACTCTTGCTGCGCAACAGCCGCCGCGAGATCCGCCCTTTGTACCCACACGCTGGGTGGCGGCGCAGTGCCGACCTCACGCACCACGCGGCCCGCGGATCGCCGCGCTCTTGGTGGCCGTGTTTCCCGGAACGAGCAAAGGCGGAGTCGATGACCGCGACAGGTCTGATGTTGCCGTCCCGCGCCGCGGAGCCCCGTAGCGTGTCGAGGCTTGCCGCTTCCGCTGCCGCGGTCGACGGCGGGGTGATGAGCAACCCGGAGGTACTGGCGTGGCTCGGCAGACGTCGTCGCGAGCACGCGCAGCGAGTGGAGCGGGTGCCGTTTGCCGCGTTGCGCGACTGGGGCTTCGACGAACAGACGGGCGATCTGCGGCACGCGAGCGGACGGTTCTTCTCGGTGCACGGGCTGCGGGTGCGGTCGGGCTTCGGTCCGGTGTCCGCATGGTCGCAGCCGATCATCCGACAGCCGGAGATCGGCCTTCTCGGCATCGCGCTGCGGGACTTCGGCGGCGTGCCGCATCTGCTGATGCAGGCGAAGCCCGAGCCAGGGAACGTCAACGGCGTGCAACTGTCGCCGACGGTGCAGGCGACCAAGAGCAACTACCTGCGGGTGCACGGTGGTTCTGCCGTCCCCTACATGAAGCTCTTCCGCCGCCCGGAACCCGGTTCCGTCGTCGCGGACGTCCTACAGTCAGAACAGGGCTCATGGTTCCTGCACAAGCGCAACCGCAACATGATCGTGGAGGTCGGCCCCGAGGCCGAGGCCGGTGAGGACTTCGTCTGGCTGACGCTGGGACAAGTCAATGCGCTACTGCGGCAGGACAACCTGGTCAACATGGACGCGCGGACGGTCCTGTCCTGCCTTCCGGACTGGCGGCAGGAGGACACGCGGCGGGCGCTCCACCCGGATCGGGAGATCCGTAGCTGGATCACCCGGCGGCGGGCCGAGCACGAGGTCGAGGTGGTACCGATCGGCCTCGCGGAGACCGTGGGCTGGCACCGTACCGCGGACGAGGTGGCCCATGAGCAGGCGCTGTACTTCAAGGTGGTGGCGGTCGATGTCTCCTCGCACCGGCGTGAGGTGCCGTCCTGGTCCCAGCCGCTGCTTGAACCGCACGGCACGGGCATCGTGGCCCTGTTCATCCGCCGTGTCGACGGTGTACCACACGCGCTGCTGCGGGCGCGGGCGGAGCCGGGCTTCCTCGACGTAGTCGAGCTCGGCCCCACGGTGCAGTGCGTGCCCGAGAACTACACTCATCTGCCCGCGGCCGACCAGCCACCCTATCTCACCGAGGCACTGGCCCGCGCCGACGACGCCCGCTACGACGTGGTCCTGTCGGAGGAAGGCGGCCGGTTCCGGAACGCCCAGAGCCGTTACCTGATCATCGAGGTGGAGAGCGACCTCCCCACCGTATCGGACGATTTCCGTTGGGTGACACCATGCCAGTTGGACGAACTGCTCCGCTACAGCCATCACGTGAACGTGCAGGCCAGGACCCTGGTGGCGGCACTGCGGGCGTTGTGAGCCCGGCCGGAGGAGTCCGGCCGTTGCGGCTGGGGGCGCTCGCCACGTCGTCGATCGCCCACAGGCGCGTGCTGCCCACCGCGGTGAGCATGCCGGAGGTCGATCTCATCGCGGTCGCCGGCAGGTCTGTGGAGAAGGCGGGCCGTTTCGCCGAGCAATTCGGTTGTGCAGCGGAGAGGGACTACGCGGCGCTGCTGAAGCGCCCGGACGTGGAGGCGGTGTACATCTCGACACCGACGGCGCTGCACCGCGCATGGGCGGACCGCGCGCTACGCGCCGGCAAGCACGTGCTGATCGAGAAGCCGATCGGGGTGAACGCCGACGAGGCACGCCAGTTGTGCTCCCTCGCGCGGGAGCGCGGTCTGGTGCTGCGGGAGAACTTCATGTTCCCGCACCATCCGCAACACGCGTTCGCCGCGGACCTGGTGCGGCGCGGACGGATCGGCACCCCGAGCACGTTCCAGGCGTCCTTCTGCATTCCGCCGCTACCCGCTGACGACATCCGGTACGCGCCCGGCCTCGGGGGCGGGGCACTGCTCGACGTGGGCGTATATCCGTTACGCGCCGCGGTACTGCTGCTGGGGCCTGGGCCGCGGGTGGCGGGGGCGACGCTGCGCACCCGTGCCTCGGACGGGCTCGACCTGTCGGGGCAGGCGTTGCTGATCTCGCCGTCCGGGATACTGGCCCAGGTGACGTTCGGATTCGAGCACGTGTACGCGTCGTCGTACACGCTGTGGGGGGACCGGGGTCGACTGTCGGTGACGCGCGCGTTCACTCCGCCCGCGGCTCACCAGCCCGTGCTGGTGCTGGAGGAACAGGACCACGAGGAGCGGTTCACACTGCTGGCGTCGGATCAACTGCGGCTCTGTCTAGAGGACTTCGCGGCCGCGGTACGCAAGAGCGAAGCGGGCGACGGGAGGGCGGAGGCCGACAAGCGGCGAGACGCGATCGCCCTGCTGGAGTGCGTGGATGAAGTGCGCAGACAAGCCGTGCGCGTCATGACCGATGACGGCCCACAAGGGAGCTGTCTACAGGTTCCCTCCTGAACGTCGGAGGAGAGCCAGAGTGAACCCGTCGATGCCACCGCTGATGACGGCCTCGCCTCCCACTCCCGGGGCTGGGAGGACTACCTCAACCCGGCCGACGAGCTGCCGGCCGGACCGCCCGCCAGGCCGCTAAAACTCGTCGGAGACAGCGGCGGTCGGCTCGTCAGCGGTATATGAGCCATTGCCCGCCGACGCACTTGCGGGACATGGGCCGGCGGGGTGGGCAGACCGCGACCGGCTACGTCAGTCCTCGTGGCGGGGGTCGCGATTGCCAGGCATAGATTCCGGGGCCTCGTGCACCGCGGATGCCAGGGTGGCATCAGGGCGGCTGGCGAGGAGGACGACATGGCCGTCCTCCTGACGCTGGTCGAAAACCCCCTTCCGCAGTGAGCACGCACCGAGCCGCCCCTACGCACGTGTCCTTTTCGACTGTGCCCCACATTGAGGTTTTCTCAGTGAGGTCTTTCCGCGTGACCGCTGATCGGGTGACGACGTTGGCGTCCGCGACGGACAAGTCCCGTGCCGTTGTGCGAGGTGTTCGACTTCTCAACTATCCGGCAAACAAGCCTTGTTACTTCCCCACCCTGCCGCACTCGACCTGCCACATACTGCGGTTGAATGGGGCACCATACTCATCGTCACCCGCGTGAGGGACTGCCGCTGCAAGCTCCCACCGCGCCAGCGTGCTCCGGTCGGTCCGGTGTACCGCGCCGGCACTGCGCGCACTGGGCGAAGCCGACCCCGACTACGTCCTGCTGGGTGGTGCCCTTGCCGAGTGCGACAGGGTTGGCGACAGCAGAGCCGACTACTCCCGCAAACACCGCCAGCACGGAGTCAATGTGCAGGTGGTGACCGACCCGGCCGGGCGGCTGACGCGGATCTCACCCGCGCTGGCCGACCGCACCCACGACCTGACCGCAGGCCCGCACCCACCGGAGCATCCGCGCGTTCTCGGCGGCACGAGCACCGGTCGAACACGATGTGGCGTGTCTGAAGTTCTGTCGCATCTTCCGCAGAGCCCGGTGCAGCCCGAATCGAATGTCGTCAATCGCCGCGGCCGTCCTCACTCTGGAGCGGCAATGCTGAAAGGGCTCAGTGAGTTCGGTTGTGTTCGAAGCGGGTGAGAACCAGGCAGGCACGGGTGATGTCGCCGATTCAGCCGGGGTCGAGGATGATGTGCTGGAGGGCCTTCCATCGGGTTTTGAGCATGGCCATGACGCGTTCCCGACGGCACACAGCCGGGTGTGCAGGCTGTTGCAGGGGCCTTCTCGGCGACGCGGTCGGTGGGGATCAAAGAGCCGTCGAGGAGGACGTGGGCAAGCCGGCACGCCGGGCACGGTCGAGGACCTCGTGCAGGCCGGGGCCTGGGCGCTGAGGACCGCGATGCCCTCACGGAGGTACTGGTGAGCGGTGGCGATCGAGATCCCGAAGTCACGCGCGAGCTGGCCGACGCGGGTGCCGTCACAGAACCAGCCCAGGACCATCGCCGCATGTCGGAAGCAGGTCAGCGCGCTGACACCCCTTGGAGTACCACGCCTGCGGCGCTCCGGCCGGAACAAATGGCCAAGGTGCCCACGGGGGCATGAGCCGGCGCCGAGAAGGAGCTGGTACACGATCGCCGAGCTGCGGGGCGAGGAGAGTCCGGATCCTGGTATGAACGCCTCATCCCCAGGCCGGCTCGGCCGTAACTGTGGTGATCGCGGATGTTTCTCCACCACAACAACGAAAGGTTGGGACCGTATCCGTTACTTCTGTATACATCCACGAGGGGTGCCGCCATGCATGTCCAGGGCGCTGTACCGATGAGGCATAATCCCGAACCGCTCCGGCAACCCGTTATTCGCACCATGCTCCGGTCAATCGCCGACCGTTTCGCAAAGCGGAATGTCGACCACGATCCGGCCCATCGCAATGAATCAGCGCTGAGTGACGTCCTCAGCATGACCAGGGGATGATGATGACAGAAGCACCGCGCCGATACCTGTCGCCAGAGCACAACAGCGTCCGCTGGGACGACTTTCCGTTGCGTGACGGTGATATCGTCGTCAGCACCCCGCCGAAGTCGGGTACGACGTGGGTACAGATGATGTGTGCTTTGCTCATCTTCCAAACGCCTGACCTCCCGCAGCCGCTGGAAGTCCTGTCACCATGGTTGGACCAACCACCGTGGTTGGACCAAATGCGCTCGCAAGAGGAGGTCTACGCGCGTCTCGCCGAGCAGAAGCACCGCCGCGTCATCAAGACGCACACCCCACTCGACGGCCTACCGCTCGACCCGCGCGTCAGCTATATCGTGGTCGCCAGGCATCCCCTCGACCGGGCGTTGTCTGTCTACCATCAAACCGCCAACATCGACCTCGAGCGAGTATACGCCGCCCAAGACGGCTCAGAGCCACAGTCTCGGCAGGCTCCCCCACCGCTCCCGTCGATGCGCGAGTGGCTGCAGCATTGGTGTCTGCCCCAGCCGACCGACGATCAGGGAACAGCGGTTCCCGAGAGCCTGCACCAGACGGTTCACCATCTCTATGACGCGTGGAACCGGCAGACACAGCCGAATGTGAGGCTCCTGCATTACGTCGACTTGTGCGCCGACCTCGCCGGCCAGATGGCAGCGTTGGCCGAATGGCTGGGCATTACGGTGAACGAGTCGGTCTGGCCCGATCTGGTGAAGGCCGCGACGTTCGACGAGATGAAGAGTCGCGCGGAGCGGCTGGCGCCTGACACCGAGATACTCAAGGATCCGGTGAAATTCTTCCGCAGCGGGCGATCGGGAGACAGTCGGGATTTTCTGACCGAGGACGATCTCGATGCATACCGGAAGCGGGTTGGCGACCTCGCTCCGAAGCCGTTCTTGGATTGGCTGCACCGCGACCCACCGTCATGAGTGATGGAGCCAATGCCGACGTGTGAAGGGCTTCTCACCGACAAGGACATGAGCCGTCCAGGCGGGCCAGGACAGCAGTGGTTCGAGCAGCCGCCCACTCCGCGTCCGTCATGTCCGAGGTGTGCAGATACGGACGCGCAAGATGGTCGACGTCGTGGTCGAATCGGCGGGCCACGCACGAGCAGCGAGTTTCCTCGACCGGGGTAACAGCGGCGGGTGCGGACGCGTAGAACGGCAGACAGAACCTCTTGGCGCGGCTGAGCGTTGACACCTCCGCTACTGTCAAGGGGTCCTGCTTGTGCGAGGCACTTCGCGAGTTCCGGCCCCTCCGCCCAAATGATCAGCTCGTGGAAAGGAACTGAGATGGGTGCGGTTCGTTTGGGGTGAGCGTGATCAAGCGGTCAGGTTGTATTTCTGCTGGTCGGGTGTCGGTAGAGGGGCCGGTGCTCGTGGGCGGCGTGGCAGTGCCGGTGGGCGTCGAGGTCGCCGTTGGCGGCCAGCAGAGTTGGCCGGTGAACGGAACGGCAACGGCCGGTGCCTGGTCGTCCGCAACGGCCACCACCAGCCACCACTGCTGCCCGGTCGGTCGAGGCGCGGGCCCCGCGCGTGAACGACACGCGCATCGACGAGACGACCGGAGAGCACAAGCGGTTCTCCTCAGTGCTCCTGCCCCACCCTGGGCCAGGAAGTCCTCGAAGCTCGCGGAAGTGCTGCCGCTGCATTACCTGCACGGCTTGCCTTCGGGCGACTTCGCGCCCGCGCTGGAGCAGTTCCTCGGTTCCTCGGCCGGCCTCTCGCCCGCGACGGTGACGCGACGGACCGCCCACTGGCAGGCCGACCACACGGCGTTCCAGGACGGGGCCTGTTCGCTACGGACTATGAGCTTGTCTCACGTGGTCAGTTTAGCGAGCTTCTTGTAGCAGGTCAGGGCTGCCGCGAGTCCGAGGAGGGCGGGGAAGTGGTTCCCCTTTCGCTCGTATCGGACGGTCAGGCGACGGAAGCCGAAGAGCCAGGAGATCGACCGCTCGATCTTCCAGCGGTGTCGGCCGAGGCGCTCGCTGGACTCAATGCCGGGTCGGGCGACGCGTGGGACGATGCCGCGGCCGCGCAGCCAGGAGAGTCGATCGGCGGATTGGTAGGCCTAATAGGCGCTGTGGGTTGGCCGTTGAGCCAGCGCTGGCAGGGGCCGGGTGAGACGTCTGGTCTGTAAGCAGCGCCGAGAGTGCTTCGACAAGAGGGACGCGAGTGCGGCCCCTGCCGTTTCGGACTCGGCCGCCGTACCGTGCCGTGGTTCGAGCCGTTCCCAGAGCCACCTCCTTGTCAGCCGGAGCTGTGAAGCTCTTCACGAGAGCGAGGACCCTGGGCATAGCTGGGGCCACGGACGGCTGATGGGGTGGTGCGCCCGCGAGCGCTGCTATTAGGTCGCCGGGTGGTCCTGCCGCGGCTCGACGCCGACGGACAACGAAGGCTCGAAAGGAGCGCGCGTTGCACGTGACCTGCGGAATCGACTGGGCTGAGGACCACCACGACGTGGCAGTGGTCGACTGCGACGCCCGGTTGCTCGGCAAACTCAGGATCAGTGACGACGCGGCGGGCTTCCAAGACCTGCTGCGGCTGCTGGCCGAGCACGGCGACAGCCCGGACGATCCGATCCCGGTTGCGATCGAAACGTCCCGCGGACTCCTGGTGGCCTGCCTACGGGCCTCGGGCCGCAAGGTCTACGCGATCAACCCGATGGCCGTCGCCCGCTACCGCGACCGGCACATCGTCTCCCGCAAGAAGTCCGACCATCAGGTCTCGGTCGTCCTGGCGAACATCCTGCGGACCGATGCCGAGGTCCACCGACCGATGCCGAGCGACTCCGACCTGGTCAGAGCGATCGCCGTGCTCGCGCGGGCCCAGCAGGACGCGGTCTGGGACCGCACCCGCGCCCACAACCGGCTCCGATCACACCTGCGCGAGTACTACCCCACGCTCCTCGAGGCGTTCGCCAGCAAACGCGAACGGCTCCTGTCCCGAGAGGCCCGCGCGATCCTGGCGATCGCCCCCACTCCGGCCGAGGCCGCCCGGCTGTCCCGCAGCCGCCTCAGGGCAGCCGTCATACGGGCCGGCCGTCAGCGCCGCGTCGAGGCCGAGACCGACAGGCTCCTTGAGGTGTTCCGCCGGACCTGGCTCCGCCAGCCGACCCTGGTTGAGAAGGCCATGGGACGGCAGACGCTCGCCCTCCTCGCCCAGCTCGACGCGGCCTGCCGGGCATGCGACGACCTCGCCCACGACACCGAGGACATGTTCCTGCAGCATCCCGACGCGGAGATCATCACGAGCTTCCCCGGCCTGGCCATACTCACCGGCGCCCGGATACTCGCCGAGATCGGCGACGACCGAAGCCGGTTCGGCCAGGCTCGGGACCTGAAGGACTACGCTGGAAGCGCCCCGGTCACTCGCGAATCCGGCAAGAGCCGCCGAGTCACTCACCGCCGGATCAAGAACAGTCGCCTGGCCGCGACCGGGCGACACTGGGCATTTGCCGCGCTGACCGCTTCACCCGGGGCCCATGCCCACTACAACCGCCGACGCAACAACGGGGACCGCTACCACGCGGCCCTCCGCCATCTGTTCAACCGCATGCGCGGACAGCTCCACCACTGCCTGACCAGCCACCAGAAGTTCGACGAAGCGATCGCCTTCAGCCGACCTGAGCCATCCTCGCTCGCAACAGCTGCTTGACCCCATAACCGCATGGGGTGTCTTGTCGGCGCGGAGCCTTCCCGGGCGGCGGAGTCGCGGTCCACGGCGGGAGCGGATGGCGGGTATGCCCGCGACCAGCGGAAGGAGTGCCTGGCTGTCGTGGACGTTGGCGCCAGAGACGCCGAGGGCGAGAGGTAAGCCTTGCCCGTCGGACAGGACGTGCGGTTTGCCGCCCTTCTTGCCCCGGTCGACCGGGTTGCGCCCGGTCAGCGATCCCCTTTTTTCGCACGAACCGAGGCCGCATCCACGATCGCCGAGGTCCAGTCCACCCCACCGCGAGCCCCGAGCTCGTCCAGGACTGCCTGGTGCAAGCGACACCACAGCCCAGCCTCGGTCCATACGGCGAACCGACGGTGTGCGGTCGCCGGCGAGACACCGAACGCATCCGGTAGATGCCGCCAGGAGCAGCCGCTGGTCAGCGCGTAACATGCCTCCCGACGAAGTACTGTCCCGCCTCGACGAGCAGGTCATCCGCCTCACCGAGGCGGAAGCCGACCCCCGGCACCCGGCCGCCACCACGATGGCCGCCACGTGCCTGTACGCGGTCTACGACCCGGTCACCCGTACCTGCACCATGGCACGGGCCGGCCACCCCCGCCCGCGATCATCGACCCGTACGGCCACGTCACCTTCCCCGACCTGCCCACCGGAGCACCGCTCGGCCTCGGACTGGTCCCCTTCCAGTCCGTGACTTTGGAACTCGCCGATGGGAGCGTGCTCGCCCTCTACACCGACGGTCTGATCGAGGCCCGCGACCAGGACATCAGCGCCGGCATGAACTGTTTGCGCACGGCCCTCGCACGGCCCGACCTCACACTGGACGAACCGTACTCGTCCACAGTGGACATACTGCGGGCCAAGCCGCCGAGCGACGATGTCACTCTGCTCCTCGCACGGACCCGCTCGCTGAGCGCAGACCAGGTTGCCTCTTGCCGGTTCCCCAGCGACCCCGCAGTCGTCAGCCGTGCCCGAACTCTCGCTGCCCGGCAGCTGGCCCAGTGGGGACTGGAAAACCTAGCCGAGTCCACAGAGCTGATTGTCAGCGAACTGTTCACCAACGCCATCATCCACGGCAACAGCGAAGGCAACAGCGACCGCACAATCGGCCTACGCCTCATCCGGCACGAGATGCTGACCTGCGAAGTCCCCGACGCCAGCCGCAGCCACCCGCTTGTGCGACACCCGCTCACCACCGACGGACACGACCGCGGCCTCTTCCTCGTCACTCAATTGTCCCGCCGATGGGGAACCCGCCACATCCCGGACGGCAAACTCATCTGGGCTGATCAGCAACTGCCGGCCAGTGCGTGAAACCACTTACCCGTCCGGCGCAAGCGCTTGGAGGCCGGTGTACCTGTGCCCCGAGAAGACCGACAACTCGTACGCACCATTTTTGTGGCTGGAGAGCGGACGTACGCTCCCACACCACACCACACCACACCACACCAGCGGCAGCCCGGTGTCAGGGGAAAGTCCCATCCGGTCTTCCCGCCTTGTCGCCAGACTCCAACGACTGCATCAGAGGTGTCGTGAAACTCGGACTTGGTCCGCCCCAGAGATTGGGAGTGCGCAGGCGATCCCGACTGTATGGACTCACCGCTCTGGTGGAGGAGGGAAGGCTGGAGGCCTCCGCGAAGGAGCACCTCGAAATCCTCGACGCGCTGCTGTCCCGCGACGAGGAAGCCGTCCGCGCCGCGATGACCCGCCATCTCGGCCACATCCGCAGTCTGTGGGCCCAATAGCGGCGGTTTCACCGCCGCGTCTCGTTGAGGTAGTCGCAGACGGCTTCCTCGTCAAGCTCTCGGACGACCGCGGCCCTGTGCTTCTTCTTCATCAGCCCGACCGAAATCGCGACGTTGCCGATGGCCCGGTCGACGAGGAGCCTCTGGGGAGTGGTAGACATACCGCCGGTGAACCGGCCCGGCGCCCGCAGCGTCGCGCAAGACGGGTGGAGCTCGGGGAGCCCGGCGTTGTTCGCGGCGGTCGATCCGCCCAGCAGGAGGAGGCAGCCCAGTAGCCGACAGTCCGGCAACGGACTGCCGCTACCCGACTACCTCGCCACCTGGCGTCGCGCAACGGCTGCCGGACCGATCCGATGCTGCGATGACACCACCATCACCAGATCATCTCGCCTACGGCTCATGGCCGGCAGTCACGGAGCAGTCCCTGCGAGCAGGGAACCGATCTGTGCGCGGGTCCCGGCACGGTGCTCGTCCATCAGCTTGGTCATCAGCTTGGTGTCGTGGCGCCGCAGCGCCTCGATCATGGCGTCGTGCTCGTGCACGATGCGCTGCCTGGCGGCATGGTCGTAGGCCAGGTATGCCGAGCGGTACACGTTGCTCAGGGTCCAGACGCGCTGCAGTTCGTCGACCACGAGGTCGAGTCCGGACGCTTGGAAGACCAGAAAGTGGAACTCCACGTTCAGCCGGTGGAGAGTGGGAAAGTCGGCACGCTCGCCAGCCTCCCGGATCTCCCGGTTCACCTCGCGCAATCGCTTGATCAGGTCCTCCGGGAACGGGGGCAGAGCTCGGATCACCTCGGTTTCCAAGGCCCGGCGCATGAGGTAGGTCTGCTCGAACTCCGCAGCGGTGAGCCGCTTCACGGAGTAGCCGACGTTGCGCACGTGCTCAAGGATGCCTTCACTCTCCAGGATGCGCAGCGCCTCGCGCACCGGCGCCCGGCTGACGCCCAGTCGGGCAGCGAGAGCCTCCTGACGGAGGGACTGCCCCGGCAGCAGTTCCATGGAAAACAGCATCTCGTGGAGCCGGTCGACGACTTCCGCGACGGCTCCAGCCCGGGTAGGGCGTAGTCGTCCTGCGGATTCCGCACCTGCCACCTGCTCGACCACCGAGACCTCCATCGCGTTGCGTGGCCTCCATTGTGCCCGGACCCGAGCCACCTTCCCGGGCCATTGACGGCCACAAGGATTGGCTCCAATATTGGAGCCAATCTTCGGAGAAACCGGTCGCCCGCTGACGGACAGCCGCGGTGTCGTTGTTTCCACGTCCGAGATGGAGGGTCACGGCCATGGGACTGCCACTGGAAGGCGTCCGCGTCATCGATGTGAGTTCGACGCTCATGGGGCCGTACAGCACGATGCTCCTCGCCCAGTGGGGGGCCGAGGTGGTCAAGGTGGAACCGCCCGGCGGTGACGTGGTCCGGAAGATCGGGGACGTACGCGGTACGTCCATGGGCCCGGCCTTCCTCAACGTCAACCGGGGCAAGCGCAGTGTGCTGCTCGACCTGAAGCAGGACCGCGGCCGTGACGTCCTGGACCGCCTGGTGGCCGGGACGGACATCGTGGTGCACAACCTCAGGCCGAGCGCGGCCGAGCGCCTGAATCTGTCGGCGGATGCCGTCCTCCGAACCAATCCCCGCGCCGTGTACTGCGCGTTCCGCGGCTTCGGAGCCGGCGGACCGTACGAGAACCGGCCCGCGTACGACGACGTCATCCAGGCCGCGAGCGGCATGGCTGCCGTGCAGGGGGGTGCCGACGGCGCCGCATACGTCCGTACCGCCGCGGCAGACAAGATCGTCGGGCTGATGGGTGCAGCGGCCGTCCTCGCGGCGCTCCGAGGACGCGATGCCACGGGCGAGGGCCAAGTGGTCGAGGTGCCCATGCTGGAGACCATGACCGGCTTCATGCTGCTGGAGCAGCAGGGCGGCTGGGTGTTCGACCCGCCTGCCGGACCTGGGGGGTACGCCCGCACGGCGTCACCGCACCGGCGGCCGTGCCGGACGAAGGACGGGTATCTGGCCGTGATGATCTACACGGATAACCAGTGGCGGGCGTTCTTCGAGTGCATCGGCCGACCGGAACTAGCCGAGGAACCCAAGTACCGTACGATCCGCGAGCGCACGGTGCACATCGACGAGTTGTACCAGCTGCTCAACGCGGAGATGACGACCAGGACGACCGCGGAGTGGCAGGCCGAGCTGGAGAGACGGGACATCCCCGCCGCCCGGGTCAACTCGGTCACCGACCTGTTCGCAGATCCGCATCTGCGGGCCACCGACTTCTTCGAGCATGTCGACCATCCCAGCGAGGGCCCGCTTCGGCTGCCGCGCCAGCCGGTGAACTTCGGCCCTGATCCCGTCCGGCGGACTGACGGCGCGAAACCGCTGCACGCACCCCGCCTTGGCGAACACAGCCTGGAAGTGGCGCGCGAGATCGGCCTGGGCGACGCCGAGATCGAACGCCTCGTCGCCTCGGGGACACTGGGCGTCCCTCGCGCGGGCGGCACGACGGCGAGGAGCGGATCGAGTACGCGGACGGCAGCGACCGCAGCGGAGCAGCACTGAGCTCCCCCGGGCGCGCGGCTCCCCCACGGCACCACCTACAGAACACCCGCAGCGGGAAAGGGATGGCGATGGCCGACCTCGAATACTCCGTACAGGAACACATCGCGACGATTCTGCTGAATCGTCCGCATCGCAAGAACGCGTTCACTCTCGACATGGTCGATGCCTGGGCGGATGCGCTACGCCGGGCAGAAGACGATCCTGCGGTGCGCGCGATCGTCGTCACGGGTACAGGAGGTGCCTTCTGCTCCGGGGTGGACCTCTCCGCCTTCAAGGGGGAACAGCGCGACCCGCTCGGCGAGAAGGAACTGCTGACCCGGCGGGTGCACCGCGTGGCACTCACATTGGAGGACGTCTCCAAGCCGGTGCTCGCCGCGGTCGACGGCCCGGCGGTCGGCGCCGGGATGGACATGGCGTTGCTGTGCGACATCCGGTTCGCGTCGCGCACCGCCCGGTTCAGCGAGGGTTACATCAAAGTCGGGCTCGTCCCGGGCGACGGCGGCTGCTGGCTACTCCCGCGCGCGGTCGGCACCTCGACGGCGCTCCGGCTGCTGTGGACCGGCGACTTCGTGGAAGCCGACGAAGCACGGAGGATCGGCCTCGTCGAGGAGGTGTACGAGGCAGATGACCTCCTCGACGCCGTGTACGCCTTCGCGACGCGACTCGCCGAACGGCCCCCGGCCGCCATCCAGACGATCAAGCGTGCGGTCCGGCAGGGTGCCGGGCACGACCTGCGCACCGCGCTCGACCTCATCTCCTCCCACCAGGCTGTGATCACGTCGACCCGGGATTCGGCCGAGGCCTACGCCGCCTTCCGGGAGAAGCGCCCGGGAGTCTTCACCGGCCGCTGACCGGAGCGTCCGTCCCGTTGCCCTGCGTCGGCCACCCGTACGCAGAGTCCCTGTACCCACGTATCCGTACGGCGAGCCCCGCCCCGCACGATCGCCTCGCACGCCGCCGTACGACCCGATGAAAGGCGACCATGAACCATCCCGCGCCCCCCGAAGGGTGCAGCGCGCTGCGCACCCAGGTCAGGGAACTCACCGCATCGTGGCGGTCCGCCGGCCGGTACGTCGCGCGCAGTGACTCCTGGCTGCGCTCGTTCGACCTGGAATTCAGCAGGGAACTCGCCGCGACCGGCCTGATAGCCATGACCTATCCGAAGGAGTTCGGCGGCGGCGAGCACAGCAACGTCGAGCGGCTGGCCGTCACCGAGGAGTTGCTGCGGGCAGGAGCGCCGGTCGCGGCCCACTGGATCGGCGACCGGCAGATCGGACCCGCGATCCTGCGGCATGGCGGCCGCGAACTGCAGGAGGAGATCCTGCCGAAGATCGCCTCCGCCGAGGCCGTGTTCTGCCTGGGAATGAGCGAGCCCGAGGCCGGCTCCGACCTCGCCGCCGTACGGACTTCCGCGACCCCGGTCCGGGGCGGCTGGCTGGTCTCCGGGCACAAGACCTGGACCAGCCACGCCCACCGGGCGACGCACGCCTATGTCCTGGCGCGCACCGCGCAGACAGAGCGGAAGCACGAGGGCCTGACCGAGTTCGTCCTCGACATGCACGCCGACGGCGTCTCGACGACGCCGATCCCGGACCTCGCCGGTGAGCATCACTTCAACGAGGTGCGTTTCGAGGAGGTCTTCGTTCCCGCGCACCGGGTGATCGGTGAGGTCGGCAACGGCTGGCGGCAGGTCGTCGAGCAACTGTCGTTCGAGCGCGGTGGTGCGGAACGTGTCCTCTCCAGCTATCCCGTTCTCACCGCACTGATCACCCGCACCGCCGAGGGGCACGACACCGAACTCCGCTCCCTTCTGGGCTCACTGGTCGCCCGGCTGGCGGTGCTGCGCCGCCTGTGCTGGGAGGTGGCCCGGTGCCTGGATTCCGGGAAGGCACCCGTACAGGAAGCGGCCGCGCTGAAGTACCTCGGGAACGCCTTCGAGCGCGATGTGATCGATGCGCTGCGCCGCACCGACCTGTGCCGGGATCCCTCCCCCGATGGGATCTACGGGCAAGCACTACTCGCATCCCCCGGCTTCGGTCTGCGCGGCGGTGCGGCCGAGGTCCTGCTGTCCCTCATCTCCCGGCAGGAGACACGGTCATGAGCGAGTACACCACGGAACTGCGTCAGCTGGTGGAGTCCGTCGTCCCGGAGTACGACAGCACGGCAACCCACGACCAGGCGCGGGAGGTGTGGGCCCAGCTGTGCGAACTGGGACTGCCGAGGATCGGCACGCCCGAGGCGCGCGGGGGTTCGGGCGGCACCCTGGACGACCTGCTGGTGGTCGTCGAGTCGCTGGCCGGCCGCGGCGCCGACGTGCCAGTCGTCGAATCCTCGGTGGCGGACTGGGTGATCAGCCACGCCCAGCAGCTGGACGGCTCCCCGGCCACTCTGGCCCTGCTCGACGGGCCAACGGGAGCGGTGAAAGCGGGGCCGCCGGGGGCGGTGGACGAAGACGCGGACAGCGAAACGCTCACGGCGGAACTGCCGGCCGTTCCCTGGGCCCGGGACGCGGCACTCCTCGTGGTCACCGGCCCAGGGAGGCAAGCGCTGATCGTGGACCTGCGGCACGAGTCGGTGGCGGTACGGCAGGGTGAGAACCTGGCCGGCGAGTCACGGGACACGGTGCTGCTGCACCGCACTCCGGCCACCCCCGTCGCCTCTGGCCCCGGACACGCGGCGATCCGGTCACGCCTGGCACTGCTGTGGTCGGCCGCCGTGGCGGGCGCCGCGCACGGGGCGTACCGGCTGACGAAGGCCTACGTCGCCGAGCGCCGACAGTTCGGCGCCCCCTTGCTGCGGATTCCGGCGGTCTCCTCGGGGCTGGCGCTGATGAGGGTTCAACTGCTACAGGCAGAGGCTGCGTTGGCAGTGGCCCGGGAAGCGGTGGCGACGGGTACGGACCACGCAGGGGCCCACGCGGAAACCGATGGCCACCCCGCCGGACGGGATGGGACGGCTGCGGCCGTGGCCATGGCCCGCATCACCACCGCCCAGGTGGCAACCGAGGTCGCACGCCTGGCACACCAGTTGCACGGTGCCATCGGCGTCACTCAGGAGTACGCGCTGCACCGCGTCACCCGGCGGCTGTGGGCGTGGCGCGACGCCGTGGCAAGCGAGCGCGACTGGGCCGCCGAACTCGGCAGGCGAGCGGCCGGCTCCGGCGAGACGGCCGTTTGGACACAACTGACCGCCACCGGCTCCTAGGACGGACCGTCACCCGGCAGCTTCCCCCGGCAGGTGCCCGTCCGGGCACCTGCCGGCCGGCCCCCATCCCGCACCTCCTTCCACGTCCTCACTGCTCAACACCGCCGCCCTCTTCACCACCGGCTTCTTCGCCCGGCCGTTGGGCGGCTGGATACCGGGCAGGCCGATGCCAGGCCGCTGAACCGGGCCTCGGGCGCGAAGGCCATCGCGAAGAACGCCGGAAAGGCGGCGAGGTTCGCGGTGTCACAGCGGAAGAGCGACACGAAGCCGAAGACCATCGCGCTTGCCCTGCCCTGCATTCTGTGCACCTCTCATCGCTCCCGCGGGGAAGCTGGTACACCATCCCTGCGAAAAATACGACGGTCTGGAGCACGTCCAGTACCGTGAGCGCATGATGGAATCAGTGGCCCGCCCCGGGGGCCAACCCTCACAGGAGGAGCCGGCGCGGTACCGCCGCCCCGAGAAGATCGCCGAGGCCGTGGCCAGGGACATCGTGCAGGACATCGTGAACCGGAATCTGGAACCCGGCGCCATGCTGCCATCAGAAGTCGAGATGGTGGAGCGCTACAGCGTGGGACGGGCGTCCGTCCGCGAGGCGCTGCGCATCCTCGAGGTCCAGGGCCTGGTTGTGATCCGGCCCGGCCGCGGCGGAGGACCGATGGTCGCAGCCACCGACGCCCGGGACTTCGCACGCACCGCATCGCTGCATTTCCAGGCAGCCCGGGCCACCTTCCGTGAACTCATCGAGGCCCGGCTGGTGCTCGAACCCATCATGGCCGGCCTGGCCGCCAAGCGCCGCGACCCGGCGACCGTCGAGGCCCTCAAGGCCGCGGTCGACCTGACCAGAGAGGCCATCGTCGGCTCGGAGAGCGACAGCTATATTCGCGGGGCCACTGCCTTTCACGACGTAGTGGCCGGCGTGTCCGGCAATCGAATCCTCGACCTCGTCGGAAAGTCCCTCAAGATCATCTATGCCGACCGCGTGGTGCGCTACGTCTACCCGCCCTCGCACCGCCACATGGTCGCCGACAGCCACGAGGAGATCGCCGAGGCCATCATCAAGGGGCGGGCGAAGATCGCCGAGGAGCTCATGCGCGAGCACATGATCGACTACACCGCTCAGCTGGAGCAGCGCTTCCCCGAGCTGTTCGGCGAGGTCGTCGCTTGGCGCTAACCGGCACGCACGCCGACCGTCTTCGCCAAAAGCCCGTCCAAGCATTGCCAGCCCAATCCATCCATATTAATGTTTCGCATGTTCACCTCGCAGCGAAGCAAAGGGAACGATGGGCAGGTTGACGGGAGGATCACGCGTTCATGGGCGCGCGGGGCCAAGGGCATCGATGCGGGCGGTCGGCCTCGCGTAGAACGGCGTGACGATCAGCGAGGTCAGCGGGGCTTTCGGGCTGGGCAGCACCACCTCGGTGCAGCCGGCGGCCAGCGCGGCGCCAAGCGCGCGGGCGAGGTCCGCGTAAGCGCGGCACCTCCATGGCGACGGCCTCGTCGGCGTGGTCCGCAGTGGTCGCGGCCGACGAGGTGAGGACCTCCTCCGTCACGGGGTGCGCTGCTCGAGGAATCCGCTCATCGCCGGTAGAAGGCCTTCCAGGTCCCGAGTTGCTCGGGAATGTCCGCCTCCACGGGCTCGACGCCGGGCCACCGGCGCCGTGGCTGCGCGTGGTCGAGGTCCAGCAGGTCCCGCAGCGGGGCGCCGTAGAGGAACTCACAGGCCCGCTCGGCGACCCGCCATCGGCCGTCCTCGCAGCGGTAGCGATCCCGATAGCGGTGCGCGGTGACGAACAGCCCACCTTCGAGCATCAGCTCGGAATGCGCGAGCACCACGCCGCGAGCGGTGTCCTCCGTCAGCTCATCGAGCACGACCCGGTGAGGGACGTGGTAGCTCGGTCCGTAGTGCTGGAAGCGCTCGGTGTAGTACTCGATGAGCGCCGGACGGCCCTCGATCCGCCCGCCCACGGAGACGAAGGCGCCGTCGGCGGTGAAGCACCCGGCGAGCGCATCGAGGTCACGGTCGTCACACGCCATGGCGTAGCGGGAGATCAGCTCCTCGATCTCGGTGCGGTCCTCGATCCGGCGCAGCCGCGCCAGGATCTCGCTCTCTTCGTTCATCCCAGCCTCCTCAAGTGCCGGACGTACGTCCGCCGTCGACCATGAAATCCGCCCCGTTGACGAAGGCCGCGTCCGAGGACAGCAGGAAACAACAGCAGCCCGCGATCTCCTCCGGCGAGCCCAGGCGAGCGAGATAGGTGCGGGCGATCTGGTCGGTGCGCGAAGCGCCGCCCGCGGCCTCGTGCTCACGCAGCATCGGGGTGTCGATCGAACCAGGCGAGACCGTGTTCGCCCGGATGCCCCTCGGTCCGAAGTCGACGGCGATGCTGCGGGTCAGCCCGAGCAGTCCGCTCTTCGAGGCCGTGTACGCGGCGGAGTCGGGGCGGGCCCGAGTCGCGGCCAGCGAGGCCACGTTGACGATCGCGCCGCCACCCTGCTCGAGCATGGCCGGGATGACCTCACGGGCCCAGATCCTCGGTGCTGTCAAGTTGACCCCCAGGACCTGGGCCCAGTCCTCGTCCGTCGCCTCGACGACATCGCCGCGCCGGTGGATCCCGGCGACGTGGATCAGGCCGGTGACGCCCCCGGCCGCCGCGACCGCACGGCGGGCGCAGTCCCGGTCGGTCACGGAGCCGACCACGGACTTCCCGCCGACCTCGGAGGCGACATCCGCGACCGATGGGTCGATGTCCACCAGGACCACCGATGCGCCCTCGGCGGCGGCCCGGCGGGCCGTCGCGATCCCCATGCCCCGGGCCGCGCCGGTGACGATCACCGACTGTCCTTCCAACAGAGCCATCCCATTCCCCTTCGAACGCGGCCGACGGCCCGGCACCGCCATGCGCCGAACCGACAGTGTGTCTCAGCGAGTGCGACGGTGGGTCACTGCTTGGCGGTCTCGCCGCCGTCGATCACATAGACGGCGCCGGAGACGAACTTCGCCTTCGTCGACGACAGGTAACAGACGAGCGGGCCGAACTCCTCCGGGTCGGCCATCCGGCGGGCGGGTATCTTGCGCACCCGCTTCGCCAGGATGTCCGGGTTCCCGGTGACGTAAGCCTGCGCCTCCGTGCTGAAGGCACCGGGCGCAATCGCGTTGATCTGGATGTCATGGCGTGCCCACTCGGCGGCCAGCGCCTTGGTCAGCTGGATCGCCGCGCCCTTCGACGCCGAGTAGGCGGCGAGTGCGGCCTTCCCGAGGATCCCCGAGGTGGAAACGATGTTGACGATCCGCCCACCGCTCCCCTGCTCCACGAACCGCCGACCGGCCGCCTGCGACAGCACCGCGATCGCCGCGACGTTGATCTCCATGACCTCGTCGAAGACGGCCATGTCCATTTCGAGGAAGTTCGCGGCGGGCGCGATACCGGCGTTGTTCACCACCACGTCGAGTCGGCCCAGCCTCTCCACCGCGACGTCGGCGAGCGCGGCCACCTGGGCCCGGTCACGCATGTCGCACACGTACGGGTGGATCTTGCCGAGGACCGGCTCCTCGGCAAGTTTCCGCAGACTCGCTTCGGTGCGGGCGACGGCGAGCACGTCGGCGCCCTCGCCGGCCAGCGCACGGGCCGCGGCCCGGCCGAGGCCCTTGCTGGCGCCGGTCACGAGTACACCGCGCCCCTTCAGGTCCAGGTCCATCCTTGGTCTCCTCAGGAATCGTGGCGCGGGAACCATGCCGGGTCACGGCCGTCGAGGAACGCCGCCGCGCCCTCCTTGATGTCCTCGCCCAGGTGAAACGGCATGACAAGGAACTGGGCGGCGTCGATGGCCTGGTCGGCCGGCATGTCCGCGAGCAGGTTGAACGCTCGGCGGCCGAGCTTGGCCGCGTAAGGGCTGACCCGCTCGAACTTCTCGGCGTATGCCTTCACGCCATCGGTCATGTCCTCCGGGGTGTCGTACAGCCGGTTGACGAAGCCGAGCGAGTGAGCCTCCTCAGCGCCCATGGGCTCACCGGTGAACATCATCTCCATCAGCCTTTTGCGAGGCAGGGCGCGGCACAGGTGAGCGACGATGATCATGGGGAAGATGCCGACCTTGATCTCCGGCATGGCGAACCGGGCGCCGCGGACCGACAGCAGGATGTCGCACATCCCGGCCAGGCCCATGCCGCCCGCGTAGGCGGGACCGTTCACAGCGGCGATGATCGGTTTGTCCGCACGCAGCATCAGCCGGTGCAGCTCCACGATCGGCTCTGGCCAGTCGAACGCGGCCGCGGTGCCCATGTCGGAGAAGTTCCCCATCTGCCTGAGGTCCCCGCCTGCGCAGAAGGCCTTGCCGGTGCCCGTCACCACGACCGATCGCACGTCCGGGTCTCCGAAGTGCGTGCGGAACGCCTCGGTGACACGCTCGGCCGTCTCCCGGTCAAGCGGGTTCCTGCGGTCCGGCTGGTTCAACGCGATCCAGCCGAGGCTGCCCTCACGCCGGAGCTCTACCTTATCCTCGCTCACGCCCGCTCCAATATCGTCGCGTTGGCCATGCCGCCGCCCTCGCACATCGTCTGCAGCCCGTAACGCGACCCGGTGCGGCGCAGGTGATGGACCAAGGTCGTCATCAGCCGGGCTCCGGTGCCGCCCAGCGGGTGACCGAGGGCGATCGCACCGCCGAGGACGTTCGTGCGGTCGGCACCCACGCCAATCTCCCGCTGCCAGGCGAGCACCACGGACGCGAACGCCTCGTTCACCTCGAACAGGTCCACGTCGGACGCGGCGAGACCCGCCTTGGCCAGCACCTTCTCGGTCGCGGGGATCGGGCCGGTCAGCATCCGGACCGGGTCGGACCCGACGACCCCCATCGCCCGGATGCTCGCGAGCGGGGCGAGCCCGTGCCGCTGAACAGCGTCCTCGGAGGCAAGCAGCAGGGCCGCCGCCCCATCCGAGATCTGGCTGGCGAGGGCCGCGGTGAGGCTCCCGCCCTCGGTCAGCGGCTTCAACTCCGCCATCTTCTCCAGCGTGGTGTCCGCCCGCGGTCCCTCGTCCCGGACCAGACCGTTGACCGCGACGATCTCGCTGTCGAAGAGGCCCTGCTCCTGGGCGGCGAGCGCGCAGGTGTGGCTCCGCAGCGCGAACTCCTCCATCTCAGCGCGGGAGATGCCCCAGTCGTCGGCGATCAGCTGTGCACCGCGGAACTGGGTGATCTCCTGATTGCCGTAGCGCTTGGCCCACAGCTCGCCCTCGCGTGGCAGCCCCATCCCGTGCTCGGCTCCGACGGTGGCCGACGACGCGATCGGGATCCGGGTCATCACCTCGACTCCACCGGCGACGACGAGGTCCGCCTCGCCCGAGGCGATGCCCTGCGCGGCGAAGTGCACGGCCTGCTGGGAGGACCCGCACTGCCGGTCGATCGTGGTGCCGGGGACCGACTCCGGCAGCCCGGCGGACAGCGCGACGATCCGGGCGATGTTGGTGGACTGCGCGCCGATCTGGCTCACGCAACCGAACATGACGTCGTCGACCGCCCTTCCAGCCTCGCCGGCCAGCCCGGCCCGGTCGAGCAGCTCGGCCACGACGTGTCCGCCGAGGTCCGCGGGATGCATCCTCGCGAGAGCACCCTTGCGCCGACCGACGGCCGAGCGCACGGCACCGACGACATACACGGGTCCAGCCAGCATGTGTCCTCCTATTTCCCGGTCCAGACCGGGTCGCGCTTCTCTGCGAACGCCCTTGCGCCCTCGACCGCGTCCGCCGACGACCGCACGGGCTCGGAGAGCTCCCGCTGCCGGTCGAAGGCCTCTTCGGCGGGCCAGCCGGGGGCGTTCTGGACGATCTTCTTGGTGGCGACGACGGCGAGCGGGCCGCAGGCCGCGACCTCGCCGGCCAGCTCGGTGGCCGCGGCAAGGGCTCCTCCGCTCGCGACGACCCGGTTGACCAGCCCGTGCCCGGCGGCCTCCTGGGCGGTGAGCCGCTTCCCAGTCAGCGCCATCTCCATCGCCAGGTGGTACGGCATCCGCGCGGGCAGGCGCAGCAGCCCGCCGCCGGCGGCGACCAGGCCACGCCTCACCTCGGGCAGTGCGAAGGACGCGTCCTCGGCGGCCACGATGAGGTCGCAGGCGAGCACAGTCTCGAACCCGCCCGCGACAGCGGCGCCCTCGACCGCCGCGATCAGCGGTTTGCCCGGTGGACGCTCGACCAGACCGGCGAACCCGCGCCCGGTGCTGGGCCGCTCGCCGCGCAGGAACGCTTTCAGATCCATGCCCGCACAGAAGGCCGGGCCATTCGCCGCGAGGACCGCGACCCGCAGGTCCGGCCGCGATTCGTACTCGGTGATCGCTTCGTCGATCGCCGCGGCGAGCGCGAAGTCTACGGCGTTGCGGGCCCGTGGGCGGTTCAGGGTCATCGTCCGGACGGAGCCCTCGTCCACCACGAGCAATGGCTGCTCGCTCACCGCGGGGGCATCCGGATCGCGCCGTCGAGTCGGATGGTCTCTCCGTTGAGCATGGAGTTCTCCACAATCTGCGCCGCGAGCGACCCGAACTCATCGGGGTTGCCAAGACGGCTCGGATGTGGAACGGCCTTGCCGAGGCTGTCCCGGACGTCGTCGGAAAGGCGGGCGAGCAGCGGGGTGTCGAACGTGCCGGGCGCGATCGTGCAGACCCGTATCAGCTTGCTCGCCAGGTCGCGCGCCGCGACCAGGGTCATCCCGACGATGCCGGCCTTGGACGAGGCGTAGGGGATCTGGCCGATCTGACCCTCGAACGCGGCTACCGACGCGGTGAGCACGCAGACGCCGCGTTCACCGTCGACCGGCTCGGTGGCGGCCATCGCGGCCGCGGCGAGCCGCAGCACGTTGAACGAGCCGATCAGGTTGAGCCGCACGATCGCCTCGTACACTTCGAGCGACCCGGGCTGCCCGTGCTTGTCGACCACTCGCACCGGACCGCCTCGGCCCGCGCAGTGCACGAGCACGCGCAACGGCCCCTCCTTGCCGGCCTCGGCGACCGCGGCCTGTGTCTGCTCGGGGTCGGTGACGTCGGCGGGGGCGAACCGGCCGCCGAGTTCCTCGGCGACGTCCGCGCCCGCGGAGGTCGGCAGGTCGAGCACGGTCACGTGGGCGCCGACCTTCACCAGCCGCCGGGCCGTGGCCAGCCCGAGCCCGGAAGCGCCACCCGTGACGAGGGCGGACGCACCTGAGATGTCCATGTCGGTCAGAGCCTTTCCATGACGGTCGCGTTGGCCATGCCGCCGGCCTCGCACATCGTCTGCAGGCCGTAGCGGCCGCCGGTGCGCTCGAGGTGGTTCAGCAGGGTTGCGAACAACCTGATACCGGAGGCGCCCAACGGGTGTCCGAGGGCGATCGCACCGCCCGCGGGGTTGAGGTGTTCCTCGTCGATGCCGAACTCCGCCTGCCATGCCAGCGGCACGGAGGCGAAGGCCTCGTTGACCTCGACGGCGTCCATCCGGTCGAGCCCGAGACCGGCCTTGGCGAGGACCTTCCTCGTCGCGGGGATCGGTGCGGTGAGCATGGCGATCGGGTCGTCGCCGACCACCGACATCGCCACGATCCGCGCCCGAGGGCGCAGGCCGAGGGCGTTCGCCCGCTTCTCGCTCATCACCAGTGCCGCGCTCGCGCCGTCGGTGATCTGCGAGGAGTTGCCGGCGGTCACCGACCAGGAGATCTCCGGGAAGCGCTCCTCCATGGCCTCGTCGGTGAAGGCGCGCTTCAGGCCGGCGAGCTTCTCCGGAGTGGTGCCGGCCCGGATGGTCTCGTCGGCCGTGACGAGCTCGTCACGGTCCGCGACCCGGATCGGCACGATCTCGCCTCCGAAACCTCCGGCCTCGGCGACCGCCGCCGCGCGAGCGTGCGACCGCGCCGAGTAAGCGTCCATCGCCTCGCGGTCGATCTTCCATCGCGCGGCAACCAGCTCGGCCGCGATGCCCTGGGACACCATCCCCGGCGCGTACCGGTCGGTGACCGAGGGGCCATACACGTCGGCACCCATTCGTGCGGAACCCATCGGGACCCGGCTCATCGACTCGACCCCACCGGCGAGGACCACGTCGTGGACACCCGCCAACACGGCCTGTGCGGCGAAGTGCAGTGCCTGCTGAGAGGAGCCGCAGCGCCTGTCGATCGTGGTCGCGGGGACGTGCTCGGGGTAGCCGGCGGCGAGCCAGGCCTGCCGCCCCGGCGTCGCGGCCTGCTCCCCTCCCTGGCTGACGCAGCCGATGATCACGTCTTCGACGGCGCCGGGGTCGATGCCGGTGCGCTCCACGATTCCGCGCAGCGTCTGCGCGAGCAGCTCGACGGCGTGCAGGCCGCTGAGCTGTCCGCCCGGCTTTCCTTTGCCCATCGGCGAGCGGACGGCGTCGACGATCACGGCGGTGTTCATGCGGGGTCCTCCCTGGTGCCGTCTCGGGTCACGACGAGCGCGTCGACCGCGACCACCCCGAGCCCGGCGGGCCGGACGAGCAGGGGGTTGAGGTCGAGCTCGGTGATGTGGTCCGTGTGGTCGGCTCCCAGCTCGGAGAGTGCCACGACGGCGTCGACGAGGGCGTCGACATCGGCGGGCGGAGCACCGCGGAAGCCCTCGAGCAAGACCTTTCCCCTGATCTCGCCGAGCATCTCCCGCACGTCGGCCGGAGTGACCGGCGCGGGCCGCAGCACGGCGTCGGCCAGCAGCTCGGTCAGCACGCCACCGGTGCCGAGCAATACGAACGGGCCGAACTGCGGATCCACCACCAGCCCCGCGATGATCTCGACGCCGTCCACGACCTGTCGCTGGACGAGCAGGCCGTCGGCCAGGTCATCCGGGCCACCGCCGAGGTGGCGGCGGGCGTTGGCGAGGACCGTCTCCCCTGCCCGCCGGACGGCGTCGGCGCCGACGAGCCCGAGCACCACCCCGCCGGCCTCGGTCTTGTGCGCGATCGTGTCGCTGACGACCTTGACCGCGACCGGGTAGCCTATCCGCTCCGCGGCCGCGACGGCGGACTCCACATCCGGGACGACCTCGGACGCGGGACTGTGCAGTCCATAGGCGGCCAGCAGGGCGCGCGCAGCGTCCTCGGCCAGCGGCCCGGCGCCGGCGGGGAACTCGCCGCGCGGGGCGGCGGTCCGCGGTGCACGCTCGGTGCGGGCAGCCACGGTCGCGGCATGCTGGACCAGCGCGCCATGCGCAGTGAGCAGCTCGGCCAGTGAGGTGAAGACCGGCACGCCCGCCTCGGCGTAAGTGGTGGTCTCGTCGGGGTTGAGCCGGCCGTCCATCGCGTAGATGGCCAGTGGCGTCGAGCCCTTGGACCGGGCGGCCACCAGATTCGCCGCCGCGGCCCTGCCGGCCTCGCCGGTGAGTTCCTTGCGCGCGTAGACGACCAGGTCGATGCCCGGATCGGTGTCATAGATCCGGTAGACCTCCGCCGCCAGGTCGTGCCGCTTCGCCACCTCGCCCGTGAGATCGCATGGGTTCAGCGGCGAGCCGAAGGGCAGCAGCTCCATGAGCCGGTCCTGCGCGCCGCGCGTCAGGGCGGGGACGGTGACGTGGAAGTCCGCGGCCCGGTCGGCGATGGCGCCGGCCTGCCCACCGGACACCGACATCACACCCATCCCCGTCGAACGCGGGGCGCCGACCCCGAGGTACAGCTTCACCACCGCGACGATTTCGGCGAGTTCGGCAACCCGGATGACACCGAGTGAGCGGAACAGCGCGTCGTAGATCCGGTCGGGGCCCGCGAGGGCGCCGGTGTGCGCCGCGGCACGGGCCGCTGCCTGTTCGGTGCGTCCGACCTTGATCAGCACGATGGGCTTGCCCAGCCGGGCCGCAAGCTCCGCGACGGCCACGAAATCATCGGGGCGGCGGATCGCCTCCACAAAGGACACCACGATCTCGACCTCGGGGTCCTGCAGAGCCACGGACAGGTAGTCGGCGAGGCCGAGGTCGATCTCGTTGCCCGCGCTCGCGTAGAGCCGGCAGCCGATCCCCTCGGCGTCGAACCGGACCAGCAGCGACGCCGCGGTGGCCCCGCTCTGAGTCACCACCGCTACTTTGCCGGGCCGCACGCCCTGCCCGAACAACGGCTGGATGGAGGCCAGCGCCCCCGCGGCCAGGTTCGCGACGCCGTCGGTGTTCGGCCCGACGACCCGCATTCCGGCCTCGCGGGCGGCGCCGAGCAACTCCCGTTCCTGAGCCCGACCCTCCTCGCCCAGCTCACCGAAGCCCTGCGACGGCAGCACCACGGCCCCGACTCCCGCGGCCGCGCACTCTTTCACCGCGACGACGGTGTCCGCCGCCGCGAGCGGGATGATGGCGAGGTCGACAGGCCCATCGACCTCGGAGATCGACGGCACGCACGGGAAGCCGTCGATATCCGGCCGACGAGGGTTGACAGCGTGGATCGCTCCGTCGAACCCGTACTGCCGCAGCAGGCGCAGCGGCCACCAGCTGAGCGTTCCCGGCCGGCTGCTGGCACCGATCACCGCGACGGAGCGCGGCGACCACACGCGCCGGACGTCCTCCTCGGCGCCGGTGACCGCGATCAGCTCGCTCATGCCCGCACCTCGGCCTCGGGACCGGAGGGGTACCGGGTGACGCCCGGGTCGTCGGGCAGTTCCATTCGCAGCAGCCAGGCGTACATGGTCTTGCCCAGGTGGTCCGACCGCAGGGACTGGGTGCCGCCACCATCGAGCGCGCCGGTGAGCACGAAGTTCAGCGAGATGATGCCCGGCAGCTCGTAACGGGTGACGGCGCCACGCACCAGGTCCCCGAAGTGCGCGGCGACCTTCTCCTCGGTCAGTTCCCTGCACAACAGCTCGTACCCGGCCCGGTCATAGGCGACGATCCCGACGTTGCAGATGTCGCCCTTGTCGCCGGACCGCCCGTGGGCGATGTCGGCGACACGAAGCGTGGCTCCCACCTCAGACCTCCACCATCTCGACGGACTGCACGACGTACTCGCGCGGAACCAGGCACGGCCAGATCGCGAAGAGCTCCTTCAAGGGCGGCCGCGTGCCGATGCCGCCGACGCCGGCCGGACCGTTGTTGTAGAGCGGCACGGACTCGGTGAAGACCTTGCGGGCCTCGGTCTCGTCGGGACACCGCGCCGCGTAGCGGACGACGGCCTCCGGCAGACCGGGGTCGTCCGGGACGGATATCCGGTCGTTCCACATGGAGTTCCGGCCGATGTACTCGACATGCGTGTCGGTGGCCGTGAACCCGGCCCTGGCCAGCCGCTTCTCCAGGAATTCGACGCCCCGCCGCGCCTTGGCCACCGCGTGCGGCCAGGTGTAGGTGAACTGGACCTCGCCGATGAACCCATTGCGATAGCCCATGTTGACCTTGAGCGTCTCCGGGGCCGGGCGTCCGGTGGCGCCGGTGATCCGGACCCGGTCCTCGCCCACCTGCTCCAGGCGGATGCCGCTGAAGTCCGCGGTGACGTCGGCGGTCAGATAGTTCGCGGGGTCGAGGATCTCGTAGACCATCTGCTCGCTGACCGACGCGATGTTCACGCGGCCACCGGAGCCCGGGGTCTTCGTGATCACCGCGGTGCCGTCCTCGGCGACCTCGGCGATCGGATAACCCAGATCCTCCAGGCCAGGGGTGTCCCACCAGCCGCCGGCGAGCAGGCCACCGGTGGCTTGTCCGCCGCACTCGATCGCGTGCGCGACGGCGGTGGCCATGCCGAGACGCTCCCAGTCGTCGGCCTTCCAGCCGAATTCGTACCGCAGCGGCCCGAGGTAGAGCGCGATGTCGGTGACCCGCCCGCACACCACGATGTCCGCACCGCCCTCCAGGGCCTCGACGATGCCTTCGCAGCCGGTATAGGCCGCCGCATGAGTGAGCCTGGGGCGGACGGTGGCGAGCTCCTCACCGGTGTCCAGGTTGGCGAAGGTGACCTCGCGTGCCATCAGGTCGTCGATCTGCGGGCGCAGGTCGTCACCTGTCACGACCGCGATCCTGATGCCGGAGACGCCGAGTTCGCCGGCGAGTTCCGCGATCTTGCCCGCCGCGGCCCTCGGGTTGGCGCCGCCGGAGTTCGTGATGACCTTGACGCCCTTCTCCACGCACATCGGGAGGGCGCCGCGGAGCAGGTCGAGGATGTCGCGGGTATAGCCGTACTCGGGGTTGCGGTCCATCTGCTTGGACAGGATGGACATGGTGAGCTCGGCGAGGTGGTCGCAGCACAGGTAGTCGATCTCACCGCGCTCGACCATCCTGATCGCGGGCTGCACACTGTCACCCCAGAAAGCCATCCCGGCCCCCAGCCGCACCGTCTTGCTCATGCCGTCACCGCTTCCGTGATCCCGAGCAGGCGCGCGAGGTTGTCCCCGAGCACACCGGCCTCCTCCTCCGCTGTCAGTCCCCAACTCCGGATCGCCGCGATCTCGGTCGCCGGATCCGTCATTGGCCAGTCCGACCCGTAGACGACGCGGTCGGCCCCGTGCCGGCGGATGATTCCCCTGATTCGATCCGCCGGCAGGTTCCCGACGCTCGGCGGCCACGAGGTCTCCAGGTGGACGCCCGCGCCGACCGACCACGCCTCCGCCGCGTCGAGATCGTGGTATCCGCCGAAGTGGGCGGCGATGAACCGCAGGCCGGGAATCCCCCGCACCAGCGACGGCAGGTGCCTGGACGCACCACGCTCGTTCTGGACGTGGTCGCCGCCGCAGCCGACGTGGGCGATCACTGGGATGTCGTTCTCCGCCAGCGCGACGAGCATGTCCCTGACCTTCGCGTCGGCGAAGGAGACATCTTGGAACAGCGGGTGCAGCTTCACACCCACCACGCCGTTGTCCTTCAGAGAAGCGATGTTCCGCTCGATCGTCAGGTCAGGGTGGACAGTCCCGAAAGGGACGAACCGGCTCCTGTCCACCGTGCCCACGAACTCGTTGGTCCGGTGCACGGTCCGGGCCATGTCGGCGACCGCGAGGGTCATCGCCATGTCGATCCCGGCCGCGTCCATCGTGCGGCGCAGGCCGTCGAGCGTGCCGTCGTGCACGGGGTCGAGACCTACAGGCCGGTTCGCCAGCACCTTGCGGGCGATGTCGTCCGGCCACACGTGACAGTGTGCGTCGATGATCACGAGGTGTGCCCCTTGATGAGCTGTTTGGACAAGGCATCGAGCAGGACCTCGGTGGCCCCCTCGTAGACCCGCATCGGCCGGGCGGCCCGGTAGAGGCGCTCGATCCGCGAACCGCGAACCAGCCCGAACCGGCCCATCACCTGTACCGAGCGGTCCACGACCCGGCCGGCGACCTCGGTCGCGCCGACCTTGGCCATCGAGGAGAAGTGCAGGTTGCCCGCGGCGTCCGCCGCCGCGGCTTGCGCGACCTGATAGGTGAACGCCCTGGCCATCTCGATCTCGGTCCACGACATCGCCAGCAGCTGCGGGACGGGGCCGAGACGGACCAGCGGGCCACCGAACTGTTCGCGGCTCGTGGTGTGGGCGAGAGCGTCGTCGAGCGCGGCCTGGGCCGTGCCGATCGCCGCGCCGGCGACCGAGACCCGGAATGTGGCCAGCGTGGCAAGTACCAGCGCGAACCCCTTGCCCGGCAGGCCGAGCCGGTTCCCGGCGGGCACCCGGGCGCCGTCGAAGGCGATGTCACCGAGGACGTGCGGCGCCATGATCTGGTGCGGCCGGTTCGTGCTCACGCCCGGGGTGCCGGCGGGTACCAGGACCAGCGAGTAGCCGGTCCTGCCGTCGACCTCCTCCTTGCCGAGCACGCAGTAGTAGCTCGCGTCGCCGCCGTTGGTGATGAAGCTCTTGCTGCCGGTGACCACCAGCTCGTCCCCGTCGGCGGTGATCGTCGTGGAGAGGGCCTTGAGATCCGAACCGACGTCCGGCTCGGTCAGCGCCAGCGCCGCGATCGCCTCCATCGTGGCGATCTTCGGCAGCCATTGCCGCCTGATCTCCTCGGAGCCGCCGACGGAGATCGCGTAGCTGCCGATGCCCTGCATGGCGAACAGCGAATCGAGGTGACCGGACTCCCCCGCCAAGTGCTCGCGGACAATCGTCACGGCCAGCGAGTCCGGTTGCTCGAAATGCCCGCCGTAGGCCCGCGGGACCTGGATCGCGGCCAGCCCGCTGCCACTGAGGAGGCCGCGCACCTCCTCGTCGACGGAGTCGCTCTCGTCGGCCCGCTGGGCCAGCGGGGCGCACTTGGCGGCCAGGGCACGAGCCCGATCGCGCAGTTCGAGGTACGGGGGAGCGAGGTCGTGGAAGGGGTTCATCAGGCCGTCGCCCCCGCCGGCCGCGGCACGAAGGAGGGCCGCCTGTGCCGGTCCATCGGCTTCCAGCCCAGCGCGTCGTCGGCGATCAGGACGGCCTGGATGTTCGCAGAACCCTCTCCGGTCTGCCACAGCTTGGCGTAGTTGAGATAGACGCTGATCGGGAGCTCGTCGCTGAAGGCGTATCCGCCGTGGATCTCGGCGCACGCCTGGGCGGCCCGGTTGCAGACCTCGGCCGCGAAATACTTGGCGAGCGACGACTCCCGGGTCGGGACGGTGCCCTCGTCGTACTTCACCGCGGCGTCCCAGACGAGCATGCGGGCCGCGGCGACCTCGCACGCCATGTCCGCGATCTGCTTCTTGATCATCTGGAAGTTGCCTATCTTCTGACCGAACGCCTCGCGCTCGTTCGCGTAGTCGACCGCGGTGTCCAGACAGGCTTGGGCAAGCCCGAGCGAGCGGGCCGCGACGGTCAGCCGACCGAAGTCCATCGCGCTCATGGCGACCTTGAAGCCCTCGCCCTCGGCGCCGAGCATCGCCGAGGCCGGCACCCTGGCATGGTCGAAGGTGATCATGTTGGTCGGCATGAGCTTTCCCAACACCCGGCAGGGCACGCGGTCGACGACGACGCCTGGCGTGTCCATCGGGAGCAGGAAGGCCGAGACGCCCTTGTGACCGGCGGCGGGGTCGGTCTTGGCGTAGACGACGGCGACATCGGCGACGTTCGCATTGGTGATCCACATTTTCGCGCCGGTGATCAGGTAGTCGTCCCCATCGCGCACGGCGCGGGTCCGCATCGCGCCCAGCAGGTCCGAGCCGCCGTCGGGTTCGGTCATGGCATTGCAGCCGAGGATCCTGCCTCCGATCAAGCCGTCGACGTAGGCGTCGATCTGTTCGGCGGCGCCCCAGTTGGCGATCGTCAGCGGGACGGTCGCGGCCTGCAGGTTCATCGGAGCGCTGATCGGCGGGTAGGTGTAGGCGAGCTGTTCCGCGACGACGGCGAGCGCACGATACCCGGCCTCCGGGTTCTCCTCGCTCGGGAAGCAGCAGGAGAACAGGCCGAGCTCACCCATGCGCAGGTAGAGCTCCCGGGGGAACTCGCCGGCGTCCTCCAGTTCACGGAAGCGCGGCCGGACCTCCTTGAGGCCGAAGTCGCGGACCATCTCGGCGAGCGCGTCGAGCGTCTCGTCACCGTAGCTCGGGACGGGTCGGGCCATCTCCGCTCCTCCACTTCGAGAAGACCCGGCACTCTCGGCGGGCCATAAACTATGCGTATGTTTCGCTTGTATTCCTACTCCGCGGATACTGAAGGTGTCAACACCCCAAATGACGAGGGCCTCTGGTCTCCGGCAGTCCCGGAACGCTCAGCGGGCCGCCTCGCTCGGTTCGGCGGATGACGTCGGGCCGGCCGGCTCCCCGACGCCCCGGCGGGCTCGCCGGTCCGGAACGTACTCGCGCAACAGCACACCGGAGATCGCGGCAAGGAACGCCGCACCGCTCATATACGAGGCCACCCCGACCCAGCTTCCCGTGGCGTCCTGCAGCGCCGTCGCGACCAGCGGCGCGATCGACGCCCCGATCACCGTGCCCAGAGTGAAGCCCATGGCCATGCCGCTGTACCGAACCTGCGCGGGGAAGGCCAGGGCGAAAAAGGTCGGCGTCACCGCGATGTTCGCGCAGTAGGCCACGAACAGGATGACGAAGCCGAGCAGCATCAGCCCGTACTGGCGCGTCTGGAGCAGCGCGAACCAAAGGAACGAGGTACCCATCAGTGCCACGGACGAGCCGATGAAGATGAGCCGCCGGGAGGCCATCCCCCACCGGTCCGACAGCCAGCCGATGAGCGGCACCAGAGTGATCATCAAGCCGGTCATCCAGAGGACCAGGGAGAGCATGGTGCCGTCGGCCTGACCGAGCGCCGTCACGCCATAGGACAGCGAGAACACGATCGCGATGTAGTAGCTGACACCCGAGGCCAGCAGACCGAAGGCCAGCAGGATCACCTGCTTCCAGTGGGCTTTGAAGACCTCGACGATGGGCAGCCTGCGGACCGCGCCCTCCTGTTTCACCTCCTTGTACTCCGGGCTCTCCTCCAATCGGAGCCGGATGAACAGGCCCACCACGACCAGCACGGCACTGAGCAGGAAGGGCACCCGCCAGCCCCAGCTGCGAAACGCGTCCCGCGGCAGCCGCGACATCGCGAGGTACACGAGGTTGGCCAGCAATAGTCCCCAACCGGCGCCGGAGTTCACGAAGGCGCCGAACATTCCGCGGCGCTTCTCCATAGCGCTCTCGACGCTCATCAGCATCGCCCCCGCCTGTTCGCCGCCGAGCGAGAAGCCCTGCGCGAGCCGCAGGACCACCAGCAGGACCGGTGCGAGGATCCCGACCTGGGAGTAGGTCGGCAGCAGGCCGATGCCGACGGTCGCGACGCCCATGGTCATCAACGTGATGAACAGCGTGCCTTTGCGCCCGACCCGGTCGCCGAAGTGCCCGAAGACCGCGGCACCGATCGGCCTCGCGATGAACGCGATCGCGAAGGTCGACAGCGACAGGAGCGTGCCGAGGAAGTCGCCGACGTCCGGAAAGAACAGGTGCGAGAAGACGAGTGATGCCGCGACTCCGTAGATCGAGAAGTCGTAGAACTCCACAGCCGTGCCGATCATGCTGGCGACGACCGTCCTGATTTCCTGCCTGTGAGAGCTCTTTGTAGCGGCAGCCGCGGTCACGCCATGCCCCCTGCCGTCCAAACGGGAATGGACCGGGGTATGCAGCCGAGACATGGCAGGCGCCGACCCATCCGCGATCGATTGAGCTTCATTGATCAACCGCCCCTCTGTTCCGTGAACCTTGGTCAGCTCCGGAGCAAGGGCACGACCTCGGAACCAAAGCGATCGAGCTGGCGCATCGCCTCGGCGTGCGGCAATCCCGGCCAGTGCGGCTTGTAGACGAAATGCGTCATGCCGATCTCGTCCCCCAGCTTGTGCAGCCCTGCCGCGCACTCCTCGGGAGAGCCCAGGATGAACCGCTGCTCGATGTCCTCGCGCAGTTCCTCACCCGATTTCTCCACCGGGGTGTTCTGCCCCTTCAGCCCCCACTTGCGGTAGGTCTCGTACCGAGCCCGGTAGCGCACCAGCGCCGCCTCCATCGCGTCCTCACGCGAGTCCGCGATCAGCAGCTCCCTGCGCACCGGGAACTCGGCTGCCGGCGCCACCCCTGCCGCCTCGCGGGTCTCGGTGAACAACCGGCTCATCTCGTACAGCTGGGCGTGTGTCGGGAACGGCGGGCTGTACCAGGCGTCCCCCCGCGTCGCCGCCCGCTTCACCGCACCCGCCGCCTGGCCACCTATCCACACCGGCGGCCCACCCACCTGCACCGGCTGCACCGCCGGCTGGGCCTCGTGCACGCTCACGAACCGGCCCTCGGAGGTGACCTTCTCGCCACTCCACAGCCTGCGGATCAGCGCCAGCGACTCCTCGAACCGCGCCACCCGCTCGCCCTTGCGGACTCCGAACGCGTCGAATTCGTGCGGGCTGTAGCCCAGACCCACGCCGAACCGCACCCGCCCGTCGGTCAGGACGTCCAGTGTGGACATCTGCTCGGCCATGTCGACCGGGTTCACCATCGACAGCAGCACGATCCCGGTCGCCACATCCATCGACGGTGCATGCTGCGACATGTAGGTCAGCCACGGCACCGGCTGGAAGTACCGTAGCTCCGCGCCCAGGAAGTGCTGTCCCGCCACCATCAGCGAGAACCCCGCCTGATCCGCGGTTCGCACCAGCTCCGCATGCTCGTCACGCTGGCGCGCCGCCGGCGTCGCACGGTCATAGACCGAGGTCAACAGGATCCCGAACTTCATGCCGCGGCCTCCGTGGGCTCGTCGAGCTCGCCGGCGGCGAGCGGATGATGCTGATGGGCACCGAAGTAGTCGGCGCAGAAAGGGTCGGAACTGGACGACCAACGGAGCACGGAGACCTTCCCGGCAAGGACGCGATCGTCCCAGTAGACCCCCTTTACCTTGTCCTCGGCGACGCCGTAGACCTCGGCGACGCCTGCCGGAGTGAGCAGTCGGCTGTTCCGGGCGCGCTCATAGTCCTCAGGGGTGTCGAAGAACAGGTCGATCGTGACGCAGAACGGGCCCGCGTTCTTGCTGCGGATCACCACGGCGACCTCAGCCAGACGCATCGGCGGTCTCCTTCTCATGAGTCGTCTCCGGAGCACGGCTGGGGAACCGTTCGATGACGAACGGGAAGGGCACGACCGGGTCTTCGAGCGGGAGGAGGTGGTAGATGCCGAACCTGAAGACGTCCGACACCGGAATGACGACCGGCATGAACGGCGCCGCCGCGTTGCCGGCCGTGGTCTTGCGGTTCGGGTAGGGACCGATGAACAGCCGGATGAAGGCGAAGTAGGCGGCCTGCTCGGCGAGCGCCCGGTCGTCGGCGACGACGTCGACGATCACCGCCGCCTCGTGGCCGGTCACCCGGTCGTTCGGCTCCAACCCGCCCAGCACACCATCGAGCCCGAAGATGCGGATGCCCAGCCGCATCCGGCCATGAGCGAAGTGCTCGGCGAACCGCGCCGCCCCACGGACCTGCGCCTCGGCCGAATCGGTCCAGCTGCGGATCTGGGCGAGCAGGGTCGGTTCACGGACACCCAGCATCGAGATCGCACGGAACCCGGTGCGCGTCGCGCCCTCGAGCAGCACCGTGTAGGGCTGGTCGATCCACTCCGCACCCTGACACCAGATGCCCTCGGCGGTGGTCTCGTAGGTGGCGTTACGCAGGTCGAGTACACCGCCAGGGTTCTCCTCGAGCGCGGGGTGCGAACGCTCGTAGAAGGTATGCGACACCAGCGAGCGCACGCTGATCCGGTGTTTGGGACTCGGCGAGCGCACCTCGAGGCCGTCGGGGCCGACGTTTGCCCACAGACACTGCCCGGAGTCACCCGGCTCGGCGGCGAGCCCGCCGCATTCCAGCAACTTGCCCGCGTGCGCCGCGACAGCCTTCGGCAGACCTCGCAGCATCGGCAGTGCCATGAACAGGCCGATGTCGAGTGCGCGACCGGTGATCACGCCGTCGACGCCGGAGCCGAGCGCGGCCATCACCGGTTCGGGGCCGATCAGTCCGACGATCCGCTCCGCGCCTCGGACATCCGCCGACGTGAGCTGAGCGGGCAGGTGCGCGTCCTCCCCCGCGGCGACGACGGGCGGGCCGTCCCGCACCGCGGCGAGCATGAACCGCTCGCCGAGTTGGGAGCGGATCACGCCGACCCGCAGGTCCCAGCCGCGGCGCTCGCAGAGCGCGTCGAACTGGGCGAGGTTCCGCTCGAGGTGCACGTTGGCGCCGGCGATGCCGAACGAGAACACAAAAGGCACACCGTGTTCGACCGCGGCCTCCACATACGGTTCGACGTTCGTGGCGACGTCAGCCGCCGGCATCTCACCCGAGCCCAGCCAGTACGGGCCCCAGTCGCTGCCGGTGCCCTGGGCGACGATCACGTCGACGCCCCACTCGAAGGCCCGCTCGATGGCCGTCCGGATCTCCGGACTCGGGGCGATGTGGTTGACGAAACCCAGGATCCTGACCGTTCCCGGTCCTTGCTCGGCACCGTTCATCGCGCCATTCCTTCCTGCCGCGCGGCGAGGTCGCGGCGCGGCGAGCGTTTGAGGACCTTGCCCGTGGCGTTGCGCGGCAGTTCCTCAGTAAGGACGACCGGACAGGGCGGGCCGACCGACAGGGCCTCCGGGGCGTCGACAGTGCCGGTGCCGAGTTGGGTGATGCCGCCCGTGGTCTCGGTGAGGCCATAGAGCTGGTGGAGATCGCAGCCGAGGCGCCGGGCGGCACGCCGCTGCTCGGCCGGGGCAATCGGGGCGGCGCCGTACGCGATGTGCCGCAGCGACGGCAGGGTGGTCGCGCCCGTGCGCAGGCCGACCAGAGCCCCGCTCAGCGCGCCGATACGGGACAGCGGAGCGGCGGGCAGGCTCACCGCGTCCCGCCCGAACTCCCAGGCCCGGCCGACAAGCTCCACTTCGGCCCCGATGTTCACGGCGGTGAGCTGCACGCCCTTCGGCACACCGCTGGCACCCGAGGTGTAGACCTGCGGCACGACGCCGTCGACCGCGCGTCTGTGGGCTCCAGGCGGTGCGTGGGCGGCGAGCCACTCGGCGTAGTCCGTGACGGGCCTCGACCCGGATCCGATGCGCAGCCGCAGGACGAGTTCGATCCGGTTGCGCGGCACGGCGGCCACCCGGTCACCGGGCACGACGCCGGCCGCGGCCAGACCCATCGAGATGGTCCGGACAGTTCGGTCCAGAGCACCGGCCGTGACCGTCGTCGGGCCGTGGCGTAGGACGGTCAGGGCGGCGGTCTCCGGTGTGAGCGCTGACAGCCGGAGACCAGTGGCGTCGGCCGTCAGCAGCCCAGGGTGCGGAGCCACCCCGACCGCCGCGACGGCGGGGACATCCTGGTCTCTCATCAATCCTCCGAGGCAGCCCCACGAGGGCCTAATTATTCGCATGTTTCGACTTATTTTGATGGATCCTTCACGGCATGACGTATCGCGGGTCATCGGCGCGTAGCGCCGTGACACGTTCCGGCAGCTCGATGGGCGGGGCGAGGCTCGGCAAGCTCGCCATCGTCCGTCATGTGGCCACTCCGTCCCCAGAGCACGCCGAGCGGTCAGACCCAAGGGTCGAGGATCGGCTTGATCTCGTCCATGTTCCGGAGACTCCGGAGCGAGTCGGTCGCGCCCGCCAGCCCGTGCACCCGGCCGGAGAACAACGCACCGAAGTCGATCTCGTCGGACGCCTGCTCGAGGAAGCGCAGGCCACGCTCGTAGGAACCGATGTCCGATCCCAGGCAGCCGATGATCCGCAGCCCATGCCCGACAATGCGCGGAACGAGCACCTCCTGCGTGCCCCCGCCCAGGGTGCCGACGACCGCGTAACGGGCGTTGCGGGCAGCCATCAGCACACCCTCGGCGAACGCGCCGGGCGCGCCCGACATCTCGAGGATCACGTCCGGTCCGCCGCCGGTGAGCTCTTCCACCGCGGCCACGCGCTCCGCCGGGTCGGGATGCCGCCCGACGGACACGACGTCGTGCGCGCCCCAGCGCCGCGCGACCTCCAGCCGGTCGTCCGGTGCTCCGACGACGACCAGCCTGCGCGGATGACGCCGGGCCGCCATCGCCGTGGCGAACAGGCCGAGCGGGCCACTGCCCTGCACCACGATCCGCGACATGTGGTCGATCGGACCGAGTCGTTCGAAGGCGTTCACCACGGTGCGCAGGGCGCAGCTGCCCGCGGCCGCGGCGTTGCTGGGCACCGAGTCGGGCACGCGCACCCGGCCGGATCGGGGCCACACATACGAGTACTGTGCGAATCCGCCCGCCGAGTAGGGAAATTCCTCGGCGGTACGGAACATGCCCACGCGCCGGTTCGGGCACAGCGTCGGCTGCCGCTCGACCGAGCACATCTCGCATGTGCCGCACGCCTCGTGTTCCCAGACCACGCGGTCGCCGAGCCGCAGCGGCGCTCCTACCGAATCCACATCGGCGCCGTCGCCGATCGCGGCGACGCGACCGACGATCTCGTGACCGAGCACCAGCGGCGGGGTGACCGGCAGATTACTGACCGATCCCTGCCACGTGTGCACGTCGCTTCCGCACACTGAGGAGACCTCGACCTCCACCACCAGCGCCCCCGGCTCAGGGCGGGGCACCCTCACCTCGGTGACTTCGAGCTCCGCACCGAACCCTGGCATCAGCGCCGCGAACGCGGTATCCGGCAGCGTCGGCGTCCGTAGCCCACCCATCAGAAGATCACTTCCCATCGCGAAGGGAGCGCGGCATCGCGCCCCCGGATCACTGTGCTTCGTTGAGCGCCGCGCGCTCAGAGCGCTTCGCTCCGCTGTCGAGAGGCGGTTTTCCGGGATACTCCGTGGTGCGCGGCATCAGCAGGACGACCAGGACGCCCAGAACCGTAGGAATCATCAGCGCGTAGAAGGTCCATTCCAAGGAAAGCCCGGAGCTGATGATCCAGCCTCCGGCCAGTGGGCCGAGAATCCCACCGAGCCGGCCGACCGTCATGTAGGCGCCCAATGCGGAGGCCCGCACGGCTGCGGGGAACCAGGTGGCGACGAAGCCGTTGAGGATCGCCGCCGTGCCGCTGCCACCGACGCCGGCGAGAGCCACCGCGAGGTAGAGGATCGGCAGCGGGGGGCCGACGCTGAGAACCACGAGGGCCACGAGGCCGATGACGAATCCGAGCAGTGCGATCGGGCGGGCATGCGCGCGATCCGCGGCCCAGGACATGACCAGGCCGCCCGCGATCGCGCCGATGGACATGGTGGCGAGGAAGCTCAGCGCCGACCCGAGCGGATAGCCCGCCATGCTCATCAGCTGCGGCAACCATGTGTTCAGCCCGTAGATGAAAAGCTGCACGACGAGATCGCCCAGACCGAAGATCACCAGCGGGACCAGCAGAGGCCTCCGGCCGAGGGCACGCAGCGACGAACGGCGGCCGGTGGAGGCGTCATCCGCCGCCCGCGCGAGCACGTCGAGTCCGTATCGCCGCGCGACCATCCGCGCTTCTTCCATGCGTCCCTTCGATACGAGGAACTCGATCGACTCCGGCAGGGTGAACCAGGCGACCGGCAGGATCAGCAGCGGGAGTGCGGCGGCGACATACATCGGACGGAATCCGAAAGTCTCGATCACGACGATGCCCAGCAGCGAGGCGACCAGCATGCCGATCATGAAACCGGAGGTGAGCACCATGTTGACGAGGTTGCGGCGGGTGCGCGGTGCGAACTCGATCGCCAGCGCGATGGCGGTCGGCATGACGCCGCCAAGGCCGACACCGGCCAAGAACCGGAAGAGCCCGAACATCTCACTGGTCGGCGCGAAGCCACAGACAACCATGCAAAGGGAGAACCAGCCGGAGCTGAGCATCAGCATGAGCTTGCGGCCGAGCAGGTCGGTGGCAAAGCCGCAGAGCAGCGAGCCGACCAGCATGCCGATCAGGGCCAGGCTGGCGATCACCCCGAGTTCGTCGGCGTTCAGGCCCCAAGGCTCGTAGTTCAGCAGCGCCGGGATCGTGGTGGCGAAGACCGAGACGTCGTACCCGTCGAAGACGAGGACCAGCGCGCACAGCGCGGCGATCATCGAGCCGCTCAGTCTTCCCTCCGACGGCGGTGTGAGTATTCCCATCGGGGCTCCTCGTCATTGAGGTGGAGCATCGGCTCCGGGATCAGTTGGGGTTCGGGCCCGACTGTCGCGCCGGACAGGGGTCGGGTCGTGTTCATCGGGCCAGATAACCGCCGTCGACCGGGTAGAAGGAGCCGGTGACGAACGAGGCCGCGTCGCTGCTGAGCCAGGCCACCAGTTCGGCGACCTCGGCCGGGTCACCCAGCCGGCCCAGCGGGATCTGGGCGGCTCGGGCCCGCTTGACCTCCTCCGGTACGAGCCGCTCGACGAGCGGGGTCAGCACGTGCCCGGGCCCGACGGCGTTGACGCGGACTCCCCGGTCCGCGTATTCGAGGGCGGCGTTGCGGGCCAGGCCGACGATCGCGTGTTTCGACGCGGTGTACGCGGCGCTGCCGGCCTCGGAACCCACGGCTCCCAGCACCGACGACATCAGCACGATCGTTCCCCTGCCCTGCTCCGCCATGATCGCGAGTTCGGCACGCAGACATCGGAATGCGCCGTCGAGGTTGATGTCCATCACCCGCCGCCACGAGGCATCGTCGAGGTCGGCCGTCGCGGCGGCCGCGACACCGATTCCCGCGTTGTTCACCGCGATCTCGAGTGGACCGAGCTCGGCTGCGACGGCGACCACGTCGGCGACGCAGGCCGCGTCGGTGACATCGAGCAGGTGCGCCGTCGCCGACCCGCCCGCTGACTTGATCTCCTCGGCGACCCGCTCGGCCGCACCGAGGTCCAGGTCGGTGACCACGGTCATCGCGCCCGAACGGGCGAGAGTCTTGGCGCAGGCCTCGCCGATCCCCGATCCCGCTCCGGTCACGAGCGCGACCCGGCCACCCAGCTCGTAGTCGATCATGACGGGGAACCGGCGGTCGAAGGCAGCGGGCGGGTCGCGGGGTCGGCCGGGACCTGGACCGCGGAGGTCGCGCAAGGCTGGTACGACCGGTTGACCCCACCGTGTGGCGTGCCGTTCTGGACGACGACGTCACCCTCGCGCGACTCGGTCTCGGTGCCCGCCATCGCCAGGGCGAACTCGCCTGACACGACGCGGGTGTGCTCCATGGTGTCGGTGGTGTGCGCGCCGGAAGTCTCGGCCGAGGCGCCCACGGCATCGCATTCGCTGGGCATGGGTCTCCTTCCTCGTGGCGCAGCGCCCGGTCAGCGCGGAGCCGTGGGCGAACGCGGGGGCTCGAAGGCGGCGAGCGCTCCTCCGTCGATCACGATGTCGGTCCCGTTCAGGTAGCTCGACGCATCGCTCAGCAGGAAGCGGCAGAGGTGGGCGATTTCCGTTCCGGTACCGACACGGCCGAGGTAATTCGTGTCGGCGAGCCGCTGAAGAGAGCCCGGGTTGCGCTGCTCGTAGGCCCTCAGCATCGGCGTGTCCACAGCACCGGGCGATACCGAATTGCATCGGACGCCGCAGCGCCCGAAATCGAGGGCGACGCTTCGGGTCAGGCCCAGCACGGCCGCCTTCGCCGTGATGTAGCCGATCCCGTCCTCGCGAGCCCGGACACCGACGACAGATCCGAGGTTGATGACCGAGCCACGGCCGCGGTCCAGCATCGGCGGCAGAACAGCGCGGACGAACCGCAGGGTGCCGGTGACGTTGACCGCCATGGCGCGTTCCCAGTCGTCGTCGGTCGTGGTCAGAGCGGTGCCGTTGACCACCGCGCCCGCTGAGTTGACCAGGCCGTCGATCCGGCCGCGCGTGGCGAGCACGTGCTCGACGACCGCACGCGCCGCGTCGCGTTCGACGATGTCGACCACGTGGGCGGACGCCTGGTCGCCGAGCTCGGCGGCCAGGCCGCGAAGCTTCGGGGCGATGTCGACGAGCGCCACGGCGGCACCGGCGGCCACCAGTTCGCGGGCGATAGCCTCGCCGATGCCGGTGGCGGCACCAGTGACGACGTACACACGGCCTCCGACGCGGAAGGGGTCAGTCATGGATGGGCTCCCGCCGCCGGTCCGCCACGGCGTCGCCCGGTTCGGCGGAGTCGGGGATCGGTCGTGCGGGACCGACTGACCGGCACATCAGACCGGGCCGGAGTGCCCGGGTGAGGAGCCAGTACAGCTTCTGGCTGTACGGCCACTGGGTCACGACCCGGCCGGACCCCGAGGTGTAGTAGTTGTTGCCGGTCCGCGACCAGACGAACGTGCCGTTGCGGCGCAGCAGGATCCGGTCCATGAGGGCCACCGGCGCGGACTTCGGTTCCCGCGCCACTCCGGCCCGGCGCGCGCCGACGATCGCGTCCGCGATCCACTCGGCCTGACGCTCGAGCATGAAGGTGACGACGCCGCCGTTGGTGTTGGGGCCGTAGGTCACGTAGAACTCCGGGAACCCGACGGCCATCATGCCGAGCATGCTCCGAGGCTCGTCACCCCAGACGTCGCGCAACCGGATCCCGCCACGTCCCAAGACTTCGAAGGTCGCCAGGAAACGGGACGGCTGGAAGCCGGTGGCCAGGATCAGGACGTCGACCTCGGTCGCAACGCCCGCGGAGTCAATCACGCTCCGCGAGGTCACTCGCTCGACCGAGCGGGGCACAAGCGTCACGTCCTCGCGCGCCAATGCCGGGTAGTAGTACTGCGTCAGGACCGGACGCTTGCCGTAGAACGGATAGTCCGGGGTGAGCATCGCGCGCAGCTCGGGGTCCGCGACGGCGGTCCGCAGGTATTCTTCGGCCTTCGCCTGCATCCGGCGGTTCGCCTTCGTGCCGACACGAGCAGCGCTGCGCATCTTCTCCAACTGTATGAACGCCGCGATCCGCCTGCGGCGCGCTTCCCAGCGGCTACCCGTAAGCCGAGCGACTTCCTCCGGCGGGTAATCGCGGTCGTCCTTGGGCAGGACCCAGCCGGGCTGACGCTGAAAGAGATACGTGTGGCCGGCGGCCTCCGCCAACGGCGGTAGCACCTGTGCGCTGGTCGAGCCAGTGCCGACCAACGCGACCCGCTTGCCCGTCAAGTCCACCGAGTGGTCCCAGCGGGAGGTGTGGAAGCACGGCCCGGTGAAGTCGGCCAGCCCCGGCCAGTCCGGGCGGCGGGGGTTGTTGAGCTGGCCGACGCAGGCGACGACGTGCCCCGCCCGCCATTGCCGGCCGTCCTCGGCGGTCACCAGATAGGTCCGGGTCGCATCCTCCCACCGCACGCTCGTCACCCGGGTCCCGAACCGGAGGTGGCCACGCAGGCCGTGGTCATCGACGGCCTTCTCGATGTAGGCCTGAATCTCGGCCTGCCTCGCATGCGTACGTCCGAACACGTGCGGCGCGAAGGACAGCGAATAGAGCTCGGAGGTGACGTCGACCTCGGCTCCCGGGTAGCGGTTGTCCCACCAGGTCCCGCCGGCCCCATGGCTCCGCTCGAGTACGACGAACCGGGTCACTCCCCGCCGCCTCAGGTTGTACGCCGTCGCCAGGCCACCGAACCCCGCACCGATGACGACTACGTCAGTGCCGGTCGGGGTGGTCCCGCCCTCGGCACGTGGCTGATCGAGCATTGCCTCGCCTCCTCGACATTGAGCGCGCGGCGAAACCATACGAATGTTTCGAGTGCTTGTCTAGGAAGAAGACAATCACCAGAGAACGAGGTGAGATGACCGCGGCGGTCCCGCAGACGCGGCAGGTCCATACCGGACCTAACCCCCCAGTTCCTCGCGGCGGCGCTCATCAAGCCCAGCGGAACACATAGAGGCAACCGCTCCGCACACCGAACCGATCGAGTGTCGATTCACCCTTGACTCTCAGATCTTTTATAAATATCACTATGTTTCGTGTGTTTTTCAAGGACGCCCACTCGACGACGAACGGGGGCATGGTGACCACAGGGGACCCCACGGTCTACCGGAACGGAACAGCGGCCGTGGAGGCAGCAAGCCTGCACCGGGCCGAACTCCTCATCGGATCGCAACTGACACCTGCCAGGTCCGACGAACGGATCGAGGTGATCTCCCCGTACTCCGAAGAGGTCATCGGCTCGATCCCACGGGTGACCCGGTCCGAGGCGGACCTCGCGCTGCGCGCTGCCCGTGCGGCCTTCGACGATGGCCCCTGGCCACGCATGGCCCCCGTCGAACGCGGCCGCGCTCTGATCCGGCTGGCCGACGCCCTGGCGGAGCGCAAGGACGAGTCGGCCCTGCTCTACACACTTGAGACCGGAGTGCCGATCAGCACCAGCCCGGCGCTCGGCTTCGTGACCGACACGATCCTGAGGGCGTACGCGGAGATGGCGACCGACGAGCACTTCACCGAGCAGCGGCGGTGGCTCGGCTCCGAAGTGACCGTCCGCCAGGAGCCCGTCGGAGTCGCCCTCGGGATCTCTCCTTGGAACGCGCCGGTGGCCGGGATCTCCTTCATGATCGCCCCCGCGCTCACGGCGGGTTGCCCGATCGTGCTCAAGCCCGCGTCGGAGGCACCCCTGTCCACGCAGGTCCTGGCCGAGGCCGTCGCCGCGGCCGACCTGCCACCTGGCGTGGTGAGTATCCTCCCCGGCGACGGAGACCTGGGCGCATACCTCGTAGAGCGGCCCGAGGTCGACAAGATCGCCTTCACGGGCAGCACGGCCGTCGGCACCTCGATCATGGCGTCAGCTGCGCAGCGGATGGTCCGGGTCACGCTCGAACTCGGCGGCAAGGGCCCCGCGATTGTCTGCGATGACGCAGACCTCGACGCCTTGGCCGGCACCCTGGTCAGGGCCGGCATGGGCAATTCCGGCCAGGTCTGCAGCGCGCAGACTCGTATCCTCGTGCCCCGCAGCCGACACGATGAGTTTCTCGACCGCATCGTCGCCGAGGCCGCCGCGCTCACGGTCGGCGACCCGATGGACCCTGCCACGGATCTCGGCCCTCTGACCATGAAACGCCAGCGCGACCGTATCGAAGACTACCTCCGGATCGGGCGCGAAGAGGGCGCACGGGTCGCGCTCGGCGGTAGTAGGCCCAAGGGGCTGGACCGAGGCTGGTTCATCGAGCCGACGATCTTCGACGGCGTCGAGCCCGGGATGCGCATAGCCCAGGAGGAGATCTTCGGCCCGGTACTTTGCGTGCTGTCCTACGAAGACGACGACGAGGCGGTGAAGATCGCCAACGACTCCACCTACGGCCTGGTCGGCTCGGTCTTCACCACCGACTCGGAGCGGGCTGAGCGGATCGCGAGTCAGATGCGGGTCGGCCAGGTGCACATCAACGGCTATGGCACCTGTCCAGGCCAGCCGTTCGGCGGGTTCAAACGTTCGGGGATCGGCCGCAAGGGCGGTCCCGAAGGCCTCGCCGCCTACCTCGAAACCAAGGTGGTGCAGCGGCACCGATGAGTACGACACCCCTGGCGGCCACGGTCGGCAACCATTTCCCGACGATGGACCGGGAACTCGTCACCGCCCTGTCCGCTCTCCCGGCCGTCGACTTCACCGATCTCGCCGGAGCACGTGCCGTACTCGGCGCCGCCGCCGACACCCAGCGCGCCGCGCTCGTGGAGTTGGAGCGCCGGTGGGAAGTCGCGATCGAAGAGCACGATTCGGGCGGCGAGGTCCCCTTCCTGAGGTTCCGGCCGAAGGCCGCGCGTGGACGGTCGCCGCTGATGCTGTGGCTGCACGGCGGCGGCTTCGCGGTCGGCTCCGCGATGCTCGAGGCTTCGTTCTGCGCCGAGCTCGCCGCCCATACCGGCGCCCTCGTGGTGTCACCCGAGTACCGACTTGCGCCAGAGCATCCGTTCCCTGCCGGACTCGAGGACTGCTACGCCCTCCTCCATCGAATCTGGGCCGACGCGGACGCATTCGAGGTCGACACATCACGTCTGGGTATCGGCGGGCAGAGCGCGGGGGGCGGGCTCGCCGTGGCAACGACGATGCTCGCCCGCGACCAGGGCGAAATCGGCGTCCGGTTTCTCGCCGTCGAGTCGCCGGAGCTCGACGACCGACTGACGACAGCCTCCATGCGCGCCTTCACCGCGACCCCGGTCTGGCGCCGTTCGTATGCCGAACTCTCCTGGCGGCACTATCTGGGAACAGCCTCAACCATCTCACCGTACGCCGCACCGACCAGGGCCGAGGACCTGTCCGGGTTCCCGCCCACGTATCTGACGGTGGCCGAGCTCGATCCGCTCAGGGACGAGGGCCTCGACTTCGCCGCCCGCTTGCTACGGGCGGGCGTCAGTGTCGAGCTGCACGCGTACCCCGGCACCTTCCACCGCTCGTCCACGCTGCTGTCGGCGGCGGTCTCCCGCCGCCACCGCGCCGAGTTCCTCGCCGCGGTGGCGCGCGGACTCGCTCAGCCGATCTGATCCGCTATCTGGAGGAAGACGATGCTCGCCTACCGTCTGTGCGGCCCCGGGGACACCCGTCTCGTCGAGGTCGCCGAACCAGAACCGGGTCCCACCGAGGCCCTGCTGAAGGTGCTGGCCGTCGGGGTCTGCCACTCAGACCTCAACGTACGGTCCGGGGTAGCCGGAACCACCTGGCGCATGCCTTACACCCTCGGCCACGAGGTGTGCGCCGAAGTCGTGCAACTCGGTTCCGGGGTGACAGGCCTCTCCCCCGGGCAGCAGGTCGTCGTGCACGGGCCACTCGGCTGCGGGGAGTGTCACACATGCACCGACGGCGACGAGAACCTCTGCCCGCGGAAGCCCGCCACGGCATCCGGCGTCGGGCTCGGGGTGGACGGCGGCATGGCCTCCCTGCTCGTGACCCAGGCACGCAGGCTCGTGCCCGCCGACGGCCTGGACCCGGTCAGTGCGGCGCCGCTGACCGATGCCGCGCTGACTTCCCTGCACGCCATCTCGATGTGCCGTTCGCTGGACGCGGACGGGGCACTGGCCGTCGTGGTGGGTGTAGGCGGGTTGGGGCATCTCGCAGTCCAGCTGCTGCGCGCACTGACGCCGGCGACGATCGTCGCCGTCGACATCCGGCCGGAGGCTCGCGATCTCGCGGTCCGCTGCGGCGCCCACCACGTCCTCGACGCGACCACCGAACTCGACAAAGTGGTGCGAAATCTTTCATCGAGGAACGGAGCGGACGCCGTGCTCGACTTCGTCGTGGCGCCGTCCCACGTCGAGACCTCGGCGCGCCTACTGTCCACCGCCGCGGACCTGGTGCTTGTCGGCGGTGGCGGAGGTGAACTCCGGGTGCGCAAGCCCGGCACGCTCCCGCCCGACACCCGTATCACCGTCCCGAGCTGGGGTACCCGCAACGAACTCGCGCAACTCGTCGGCCTGGCCCGGCAGGGCCGACTCGAGATCGACACAACGGTCTTCCCTCTCATCGAAGCCGACGAGGCATTCTCCCGGCTCGAGTCCGGCGGCATCCAGGGCCGTGCAGTCCTGGTGCCGTGACTCGGCGACGACCGCGCGCGTAACAGACGGAGTCCCGACGGGCGTTGGAGTGTTCATGTTGAAGAACTCCCGCCCCGCTGGGATGCCGCTCCCGTCATGGGATCTGTGACGGGTGGAGAGAGCGCCGTCCCTTGGGCAGGTGCGCCTTATGGCGCGGCGACATGAGCTCATGGACGCGCAGTGGTAGAAGATCGAGCCTTACTGCCCGCCAACGGGAAGCCAGGCGGGCAGTGGGCCGGATCACCGCAGAGTGATCGACGGGGTGCTGTTCCGGGCCCGTACCGGCGTGCCCTGGCCGGGCCTTCCTGAGCGGTACGGTCCCTGGCAGACCGTCTACGAGTGGCATCGCCGCTGGTCGGCCGAGGGCACTTGGTATCAGATCCTGGCGGAGTTGCAGATCGAGGCGGACGCGTCCAATCCCGACGGGGCGCTGGCCAGGGCAGTCGGAACGGAGACCGGGCAGCGCGGGCGGGAATGGGCGGTGAATATCGACTCCACCTCCTGTCGGGCGCATCAGCACGCGGCCGGGGCCCTCGGCCGGACTTTCCGCAAAGGGGGCGGTGTGCGTGTGGAGGCGGATGAGCGGGAGGCGCTGGGACCTCGCGAGGCGGACTGACCAGCAAATCCATGTGCTGGCCGATGACCGGGCTCGCCCGCTGACCTGGCAGTCCGCAATCTAGTCGGTCGCCAGGCATTTCGCTTCCTGTTCGGCGGCGTGCTTGTCGCTCGCCGCCCGGAGTGCGGCCGTCTGACCAGCGTGCAGGTCGTCGTGGTGGCCGCGGGTCCATCGCTCGCTCGCCCGCAGTCGGGTGTTCTGGTTCTGGAAAACGGGCATGACGTGTTCGGTGAAGAGTTCGCATGAGTGCTTCGTCGCATCGAACCGCGCCCATTCGTTGCCCATGATCAGGTACGTGCCGAAGCCCCCGCCGCTCACCTCCTGAAGCCGCCGGATCTGCTCGATCGCGTCGTCCGGCGTGCCGATCACACCGACTCCGCGAACGGCTGGTCCAGCACTCCGAGACACTGATCACCTGGGCGGCCATCACCCTGATGAGCAGGCGCCTGGCCCGGAAGGGCGCCACCCCGAGCTGGCCGAGGAAACCGGCGCCGACCGGTGCCCCACCACCCCCTTTACTCCTGCACTTTGCGCGGGCGTTGAGACGGAACCGCTCACCCCTCCTCTGGAGGCGCTGCAACAACTATGTGAGCCGCCGAAACGAATCAGGGTGGCGTCGTTCAGGCGGTGTATCCGGGTTGATGGGGCTTCAGGAGCTGGGGCAGGACTGCGGGGTGGTCGCCGGGGCTGATGTGGAGGCAGGCACGACTTCCGGTGATCATGAGGTGTCGAGTCCCTGATCACCACGACGGAAGACCGTGCCTGCCCGCTCATCCTTGCTCATCCCGGGCCCTCTGGGCCAACTCACCGACGCCGCACCGACCTCCCCCGATGATCTCCCCGGCCTGCTGACCTGCCTGGCTCAGGTGCCCGATCCCCGGCGGGGCCAGGGCCGACGCCACCCGCTGGTCTTCGTCCTGTCCCTGGCCGCGTGCGCGGTCCTGGCCGGAGCGAAGTCCCTGGCCGCGATCGCGGAGTGGGCCGCCGACGCCCCGCCGCACGTCCTGGCCAGGCTCGGTGGCCCGTGCCGGGAGCCGGACTGCGGCCCCGTCGCCCCGGCCGAGGCCACCGTGCGCCGGATCCTCCAGCACATCGACGGCGACGCGCTGGATACGGCCGTCGGAAGGTGGCTCGCCAGGCGCGAACGCGCCGCCGGCCAGGAGGAGAACGACAGCGACCGGCCCCTGCCCTCCCTCGCCGTGGACGGCAAGACCGTGCGCGGTGCCCGCCGCACCGACGGCACCCAGGTCCACCTGCTCGCCGCGATGACCGGGACCGGCCTGGTCACCGCCCAGCGCGAGGTGGACGGGAAAACCAACGAGATCACCGTCTTCCAGCCCCTGCTCGCCCCGCTCGACCTGCACGGCACGGTGGTCACCTTCGACGCCCTCCACTCGCAGACCGCCCACGCGCGCTTCCTCGTCGAGGACAAGCACGCCCACTACATCGCGCTGATCAAAGGCAACCAGCCCACCTTGCACCGGTGGCTGAAGGCCCTGCCATGGCGGGAAGTGCCACTCCTGGACAAGACGCGGGCCACCGCGCACGGCCGCGACGAGATCCGCCGGGTCAAGGCCGCCGACGTCACCGGGATCGCGTTCCCACACGCGGTGCAGGCCGTCCAGATCGTGCGCCGCCGACGGATCGTCACCAACGGCAAGGTCACCCTGAAACGCGTCTACGGGGTGACCGACCTGACCGCAAAACAGGCCGACGCAACCGAGATCGCCCGCCGCGTCCGCGACCACTGGGGCATCGAGAACAAGATCCACCACGTCAGGGACACCACGTACACCGAGGACGCCTCCCGCGTACGCACCGGCACCGCTCCGCGTGCCATGGCATCCCTGCGCAACCTGGCCATCGGCGCTCTCCGACTCGCCGAACAGACGAACATCGCCGCTGGACTCCGCCACCACACCCGCGACGCCAACCGTCCACTGATCACCCTCGGCATCACGTGATCAACCAGGACACGTCACCTGAACGACGCGACCCTGGGACCCGCCCCGTCTGGTAGTTCCGGAGCGTCCCGGCGTTGTCAGGACTGCTTTCCGCCCCTCCCGGCGACTCCCGGGTCAGGCTGTCCTCAGCTTCGTGGCCTTGCTGCGACAAGGTCACGGCGGCGGACTTTCACCGCCGCGCGGTCAAGTAGCGCCTCGTGGCGCACGAAGAGGTCGTCGAACCGGGCCGCGTAGTCCTCCAACGGCCCCGGCGCAGGCGGACACGGACGGCGAGCGGTCATCTTCAGCCCCCAGCAAGGCAGTTGACTCCTACCACCGGCCTACGACCAACCCGACCGGCCGTCAACCCACACCACCACCGGATTTAACGAACTACCGTTACTGACTTCGGCGTATTAGGGTCAGTTCGGTCTGTCGAGAGCGAGGCCCGTCCCGGCGAGGAATCCGCCGAGGACGCCGCGCCGGTACTGGAGCGCCTTGAGTCGCCTGCGGAGTAGTGTCTCCAGCTCGCTGAGGTTGCGCGCGGCGAGGTTGGCCAGGCTGCGTTTGATGTGCGCCCACAGACCCTCGACCGGGTTGAGTTCGGGCGCGTATCCGGGCAGCAGGAACACCGTCAGCCAGTCCCGCTCGGCCACGAGTGCCTTCATCGTCTTGGAGATGTGGGTGCTCAGCCGGTCCCACACCACGATCAGCGGGGCCTTGAGCAGTTGGTGGGCGCCGTCGAGCAGGTGGATGTAGTCGCTCTCGCCGAGCGAGCGGCGCTCGCCTTTGCGGCCGGTGTGCCGGCGCAGTCGGTAGCACAGGCGGGCGGGCAGGCCGGGCCGGTAGCACAGCAGCCCGGCCACCGAGAGCCGTCCCCGGCCGCGGCCGGACACCTTGACCCTGGGGGTGATGCCGCGCCGGCCCCAGGTGCGGCCCTTGGGCGGCCGGCCGGTCACGCCCGCTTCGTCCTCGAAGCAGATGAACGCGCCGGTCGCCGCCCTGGTGGTTTTACCTCCTGCCAGGTCACCTCCCGCCACGTGGTGATCGCGTCCTCGTCGCGCTCGGCGGCGGGCCGGGCGGGCATCTGCACGCTGTAGCCCATGCGGTGCAGCAGCCGGGTGACCCCGGAGACGCTGTAGGAGAGGTGGAGCTTCCGCCCGATCAGTGTGCGTACCCGGGCGGCGGTCCACACCTGGTCGTCCGCCCAGCCGTGTGCGGCCGGCCCCTCCTCGAGCCAGGTCGCGAGCCTGGCCCGCAGGTGGGGGCCGAGCCGGCAGTCGTAGCCGCAGGGGCCCTTGGAGCGCAGCGACTCGCGTCCGCCCGTCCTCCAGGCGCGGCGCCACTGGTAGACCGACTTCTCGCTCACCGGTAACTCCCGGGCGATGCACGGGACTTCCACGCCCTCCTCGAAGAGGTCAACGGCCCGCATCCGTACCTCTTCCCGGCGCCTGCGCTGCTCGGCGGTCAGCCCGCCTCCGTCCGGATACCGCATGCCTCCGGCGTACCAGCTCGCATGGACCGCGTCACCAGCCCCGACACAGATGACCCCGAGACGCCGAAGTCAGTAAGAGCGCGACCTGGGCCACGTGAAGAGCGTCTGCGGGGTCGGTCTTCCGGTCCCCGCCGGTGGCCAGGAGACGAGCCCTGGCCGACAAGGTGGAAGGCACGTCAACGACATCCTCGCCCGTGGCCGCCAGTTGCTGAGCAAGCGACCGGCCGAGACCGCTGGCGCCTTCGACCGCGAACCGGCGCTCCGGCCACTGCGCGCACCGGTGCAGAAGCCGCCCGAAGGTCCCGGAGTTGACGATGAACCGCCGCTGACCAACCTTGTGGCCTGCTGCATCGACAGCGACTGCGGTGTGCGAGGACTTGTGGGGATCGATCCCGATGATGATCATGGGCATCCTGACCTGGCGGCTGGCGGCTGGCGGCTGGCGGCTGACGGCTGACGGCTGACGGCTGACGGGCAGAAATGTGCGGTGGGCACTCTGACTTGAAGTAGCAGTCACACACATTCATGCCTCTGTCGAGCCACACCGCGCGGGTGCCGGACGGCGGCGGCACGCTGATCATGAGCCAGCCCGCAGGGCGGCAAGACACTACACGAGCCCGTGCCGACCGGCACCCTGGACGCTACGGCTGCAGACCGAGCGCCTGCGGTCGATTCAACAAGTCAGACACTCCCGCGCCGAGGTGCCGCGACGTCCGCCGCCCCCGAGCAGCCAACCTCACGGGAGTGCCCATGGCCGCGGCCATCGAGGACTACGCCCTGGTGGGCGACCTGCACACCGCCGCGCTGGTAGCCCGCGACGGCTCCATCGACTGGCTCTGCCTGCCCCGCTTCGACTCTCCCGCCTGCTTCGCCGCCTTGCTGCACAACCAAGAGGCCGGACGATGGCTGCTGGCTCCGGCGGCCGGCGGACCGGCCGCCCATCGCCACATCCACATCGACGTGAAGAAACTCGGCCGCATCCCCGATGGCGGCGCCCACAAAACCCTGGGCCGGGCGGCCGCAAGAACACGAGCGGGACCGGCTATGTCTTCCTCCACAGGGCCGGCCGCGATGCGGTCCCAGTCATCCTCGTACAGTGCCCGGACCGCAGGGCCGAGGAAGGCCGGAAAGCGGCGTTGTCGGCCACTCCGGGCGTCCCGGCGCGGTGCCCTGGTACGCCGATCAGGATGGCCAGGCCAGGCCGTCGTCGTAGATCAGGTCCAGCACACGCGTGGGCGGCAGACTCGCGTCGGCGGTCGGGTCGGCCCGGAAGCTCTCGACCGGTGCCGCCACCGGCGCGGGTCCTCCAGCTCAGTGACTCGGCGGCCGCTGTGGATCGGACGTAGCCGAAGGCGACGATGGCACCCGCGCGCGGCCAGGTCGCGGTGAGTTGTGCGGATGCTTCATCGGCCCCCGCAGGGTTACGGCTTCGCTCCGCTGCTTCTTGGGCTCTCGTCTCCTTGTGCGTGCTTCGGGCAGATCGGGTTGTGGCAGGTGCCCGGCTTCCATAGAGGAACGAAGATTCCCATGGTTTTGTAACGCGTGATCTTCTCGGTCACCGGGTGGTGGCAGGTAGGGCATATCCGTCCGGTCTCTGGTGCCGTCCCACGCTCGATGCTGTGCATATATGCAGAATAGATCATTTTGCCATGAAATGGAGGAGTTTTTACGAAGAGGGGGTGGTGCGGGCCTCGGGCCGGAACCGCGGCCGATCCGGTGACGATGATGGAGAAAGCCGGGTGAGACGGGTTCGGGATGCCGTATAGGAAGGTGCAGGCAGCTCAGCTGTCCTGCGGCGGATCGTCCGTCTTCCGTGTCTCCCGCGCAGTGGGCTTTTCACCCGTCGGGCCCGAGGCAACGTCGCTCTCCTCCCGTACGGCCGGAGCGGCCTCTTCCTGGGCGGTCGGGCGGGGGCGCCGAATGCTCAGTATGACGGACACTGCCAGGACCATGACGATGACCGCCAGGCTGACCGGTGACGGAATCTCCGGGATGTCGCGGCTGAACACCTTGTGGGACGCCTGAAGGATCAGCTTCACGCCGATGAAGGAGAGGATCAGCGCAAGGCCCTTGCTGAGGTAGTGGAACCGGTCCAGGAGTCCGGCGAGCAGGAAGTACAGGGCGCGCAGGCCGAGGATGGCGAAGGCGTTGCTGGTGTAGACGATGAAGGCGTCGTCGCTGACCGCGAGAACGGCGGGCACGCTGTCCACGGCGAAGATCAGGTCGGCTGCCTCGATCGCGGTGACGACCGCGAGCAGCGGGGTGGCGACGCGTTTGCCGGCCTCTGTGACGAAGAACTTCATCCCGGCGTACTCATCCCGAACAGGCATGACCTTGCGCAGCAGCCGCACGGCGATGCTCTTGCCCGGGTCGAAGCTGTCCTCTTCCTCCTTGAGGATCTTGTAGGTGCTGTAGAAGAGGACGGCTGCGAAGGCGAACAGCACCGCGGTGAACCGGCTGACCACGGCCACTCCGGCGGCCAGGAAGATGCCTCGGAACACCAGCGCGCCCGCAACGCCGAAGAACAGCACGCGGTGCTGGTAGGCGCGCGGCACCTTGAAGTAGGCGAAGATCAGCGCGAAGACGAACAGGTTGTCGACCGACAGGCTCTTCTCCAGCAGCCACGCGGTGGTGTACTCCACCCCCGGCGTCGTGCCCAGAACCAGGAAAATGACCACCCCGAAGATCAGGGCCAGACCGACCCACACCCCACTCCAGGTGGCGGCTTCCTTGAACCCGATGATGTGCGCCTCCCGGTGCGCCAGCAGGTCCACAGCCAACGAAACGATCACGGTGACGGCGAACGCCGCCCACAGCCACATCGGCACATCGAGCACGAAAGGCCCCTTACACGGGCGGGGAGGGCGAGATTCCGCCTCTTGTGAAAGTCTGCCCCAGCAGGTCCGGCTTGTCGCCCGCGCCCGTAGATGGTCACCCCCGACCGGGCCTGTCACGTACGGCGCAACTGAGGGTGATGCCGTCGGGCGTTCCGGGTGATCTTCGAGCGCATGGTCCAGCAGTGCCTGCCCCTTGCTGGTGGGGTCCAGGCCAGTGGGTCCTGTTGACATGACCGCGGCCCTGGAAGCCGCCTGGTATGCACTGGTGGATCAAGGCGCCATGCCTGGGCCTTTGGCATTCGCCATCGGTGGGCCGATCAACGGAAATAGGATTCGAGCGTGCCGCGACGCCGGACATCGAGCGTCGCGCAGTGGAATGAGCCGCCGAACGGCGCGTAGTGCAGCAGGTCGCACGGGATCGGCTCGAACCCCCATTTTTCGAGCGCGCGCAGCATATCGGTATGGTGTCGCTCCGCGATCACCCGTTTTTCGTCGATCATGAGAATATTCATGCTGAGCCACTTGCCGCACATCGAGGTGATCTTGAGCAAGCGCTCGTCGATCGGGTTGGGCTCGGGGGCGATCAGGATGTCCCACGAGCTCAGGACGTCGGGCAGTCGGTTGACGTCGATGTATTCAGGATTGACCAATACCTTGCCGGGCGAGAGCAAGAGCAACGTCGTGTCGATGTGCATGGGCATGCGGCAACGGCTCTCGATCTCGTGGATGCGATAGCCAGATCCGAGGTCAGGGTCGCGTCGTTCAGGTGACGTGTCCTGGTTGATCACGTGATGCCGAGGGTGATCAGTGGACGGTTGGCGTCGCGGGTGTGGTGGCGGAGTCCAGCGGCGATGTTCGTCTGTTCGGCGAGTCGGAGAGCGCCGATGGCCAGGTTGCGCAGGGATGCCATGGCACGCGGAGCGGTGCCGGTGCGTACGCGGGAGGCGTCCTCGGTGTACGTGGTGTCCCTGACGTGGTGGATCTTGTTCTCGATGCCCCAGTGGTCGCGGACGCGGCGGGCGATCTCGGTTGCGTCGGCCTGTTTTGCGGTCAGGTCGGTCACCCCGTAGACGCGTTTCAGGGTGACCTTGCCGTTGGTGACGATCCGTCGGCGGCGCACGATCTGGACGGCCTGCACCGCGTGTGGGAACGCGATCCCGGTGACGTCGGCGGCCTTGACCCGGCGGATCTCGTCGCGGCCGTGCGCGGTGGCCCGCGTCTTGTCCAGGAGTGGCACTTCCCGCCATGGCAGGGCCTTCAGCCACCGGTGCAAGGTGGGCTGGTTGCCTTTGATCAGCGCGATGTAGTGGGCGTGCTTGTCCTCGACGAGGAAGCGCGCGTGGGCGGTCTGCGAGTGGAGGGCGTCGAAGGTGACCACCGTGCCGTGCAGGTCGAGCGGGGCGAGCAGGGGCTGGAAGACGGTGATCTCGTTGGTTTTCCCGTCCACCTCGCGCTGGGCGGTGACCAGGCCGGTCCCGGTCATCGCGGCGAGCAGGTGGACCTGGGTGCCGTCGGTGCGGCGGGCACCGCGCACGGTCTTGCCGTCCACGGCGAGGGAGGGCAGGGGCCGGTCGCTGTCGTTCTCCTCCTGGCCGGCGGCGCGTTCGCGCCCGGCGAGCCACCTTCCGACGGCCGTATCCAGCGCGTCGCCGTCGATGTGCTGGAGGATACGGCGCACGGTGGCCTCGGCCGGGGCGACGGGGCCGCAGTCCGGCTCCCGGCACGGGCCACCGAGCCTGGCCAGGACGTGCGGCGGGGCGTCGGCGGCCCACTCCGCGATCGCGGCCAGGGACTTCGCTCCGGCCAGGACCGCGCACGCGGCCAGGGACAGGACGAAGACCAGCGGGTGGCGTCGGCCCTGGCCCCGCCGGGGATCGGGCACCTGAGCCAGGCAGGTCAGCAGGCCGGGGAGATCATCGGGGGAGGTCGGTGCGGCGTCGGTGAGTTGGCCCAGAGGGCCCGGGATGAGCAAGGATGAGCGGGCAGGCACGGTCTTCCGTCGTGGTGATCAGGGACTCGACACCTCATGATCACCGGAAGTCGTGCCTGCCTCCACATCAGCCCCGGCGACCACCCCGCAGTCCTGCCCCAGCTCCTGAAGCCCCATCAACCCGGATACACCGCCTGAACGACGCCACCCTGCGAAACGAATGCCTCCCGAGCCTCCCCTTGGGACTCAAGAAAGGCATCGAGGGACTCTGTTCTCCTCCCTCGCTGCTCTTCACTGTCGTCGTCAGGCACAAATATCAGAGGGTCCTCGGCTACATGATCTAAAAAACCAAGCATAGGAGCGCGCAAACCCTGAGCAGCCTCCGCAAGTTCCAGGGGGCCGAGAATGCAGACCCGAGATATCAGTGCTGCAACGGCAAGGCATCTCATACCCATCTCCTGAGACTTCTGCTCCGCCTCCTCCAACTCCCCCCGCACTATGTGGATCCGAAAGAGCATCTCTTCTCGTAACCACTCGTCAGACGCCGTGACCAGCGCTTCAGACACATCCAGGCGCAGTTGCCGCAGCCAGTGCTCGTGCTCTCTGCGAGCCTGGTCCCGGACCTGCTGGCGTGTGGCCTGAGCTGTCTTTTCTGCACCGATGCGTGCACCAATGATCGCAGCGACACCGCCAACGATTGCTCCCGCGAGACCTACTGCCCCGGTGATGATCGTTTCCCACCCTTGCCCCATACCGACACCCTGTCATGGCCACAGCCGATGACCGACCTGACACCGCATCAGCTCGCTTCCATCGGCTCCGGCGCACTCTGGCAGCGTCAGCAGCGGGATCAGAAACTTCCCAATGTCGTTGTCAAGTAGAAGCTATGACACGGTGTGATGGGAGGTAGCACGATCCGTCACGGATCATGGCCCAGGGGACGTTGGCTCGACGGCGGGCGAGGGAGAGGACGGCCTGCTTGTGGTTCTTGCCTTCGGCGCGCTTGCGGTCGTAGTAGGCGGCCAGTTCTTTGGAGGTCGCCGATCCTGAGGCGGACTCGCGACGGAGTCCTCGCAGTGGCTCCACGGCGTGAGAAGTTGATCTGGTCCCACTTGGGGTAATGCCGCGCGACCTCCAGCGGGAACTGACCTACGATGGGCTGCGGACCTCCGGCGGCCTCAGCAAGGGCGGCCGCCGCCCGGCGGTCGCGGCCGGAAAGACAGACGCCGTACGCACGGAGTACCTGGGCGGCTGGTCCGTCGCCGCGCTGGCCCGCGAACACGGGGTCAGCCGCGGTGCCATCCGTACGGCCGTCGCCGACCTCATGCCTGAGCACCCCGCTGCCAGCCACGAGGACACCCCAGCCCCGGAGCTGCCGGTCACCCTCGACATGCCGGGCAAGGTCGCCGACTTCCTCCGCGCCGCCAAGCGGGCCGCGCTCGACCACGGCGTCACCGTGCGGCGCGGCCAGGGCTACACCCTGCGCGTCAGCGCCGCCTCCGCCGTGCACCGCGGACTCCTCGCCCGCTACCGACTCCTCGACGGCGCCCAGGACCTCCCTGCCGTCCCGGCACAGCGCAAGGCCCGCCGCGAGTACGAGAACCGCATGAACGCCTTCGGCGGCGGCATCTGAAGGGCGGCAGGGAGTACCCGCAGGTCAGGGGTTGCTCCATTGTTTTTCGGCAAGTACTGCCGGGTCCCCTGATCCCGGCGGGTCCGCACGGTCGGGTGGGTGAGCGGGCACACACTGGAGGCAGCCGACATTGTTCCTGTCGCGAGAGGAGAGAGACATGTGCGGCATCATCCAGGCGACGGCCAAGAGATGGAGTTCGGCGCAGGTGATGTCATGGCGTGTCCGCCCGGTCACAAGGCCTGGGCCGTCGGGTACGGGCTGGGCATGGTCATCGACTGGCAGGGGTCGGCGAACCGCGCGAGACAGTGGCCGGCCACGGGGGCGCCGAGCATGATCGCCGTTGAGTACGTCGTCCTGTTCCTGCTTGTCGCGGTCAGCGGGTTTGGCCTGCCCGGTCCCGGGGACGCGATCATGATCGCCGCGGGGACGCTGGCCGGTGAGGGCCGGCTCAGCCTCTGGATCGTGCTCGGCACCACGATGGCGGCCTGGATGGGCGGATCGGTCGTGGGCTTCCGTGTGGGACAGCGCCGGGGGCGCTCACTGCTCGACCGCCCCGGCCGCTTCGAGCAGCGGCGCCGCCGCCTGCTGGTCAAGGGGGACGAAGCCTTCAGCCGCCGTACCTTCACGGCCTCCGTGGTGCTGCCGGCATTCGTCTCCGGCATCTTCCGGGTCCCCTTCCCGCTGTTCCTGTTCGGCGCGCTGGTCGCTGGCTCGGCGCTGATCGGCATGTACGTAGGCATCACGTACTTCCTCGGTCCCGAGGTCGCCGAGCGCATCGGTACCGCCGGGACGCGGGCGGTGCTGGACATCGCCGTGGTCGTCGCCGCGGGGCTGGGCATCAAGGTCGCCCTGACGAAATGGCGCGCGACCCGCCGGACGCCCCCGGCCTGACCCACGCCCGGCGCACACGCGGTGGCCGGCACGTCCCCGACCCGTTCCTGTGTCGCCCACCGCTTCGGACAGGAACGTCGTTTAGGCTCACTTCGACAGATATGACCCTTGATGGGCGGAGGGCAGGACGGCGGGAATCAACCGCGAGCGGCTCATCAGAACGCTGACATTCTGGCTGCGTCCCGCGTTCGTGCTGCGCGTCATCAACCGGTTCCAGAAGATCGCGGGCTTCGACCGCTCGATGGCTCTGGCCTCCGGTGCGCTGACCGCGCTGATCCCGCTCGCCGTGCTGAGCGGTGCCGTCTTCGGCACAGAGGCCGCAGATCGGATCATCAGCCGCTACGAGCTCGCCGGTGGAGGCGCCGAGGCCGTCCGGTCGGTGTTCTCCGCAGAGGCCACGCATGTCGGCGTCGGCGTCTTCGGGACGGTGTTCCTGGCGATCTCGGTGCTGAGCTTCTCCCGGACCATGCAGCGGCTGTTCGAGCAGACCTGGGAACAGAAGCCGCTCGGTGTACGCAACACACGCAACGGCCTGTGGTGGATCTGCACACTCAGCCTCTACACCGCAGTGATCGGGTGGCTCTACGTGACCCTGGGCGGCGGACGCCTCGGGCTGGCGGCTGCGTTGTGCGAAGTACCGGTCACCACGGCCTTCCTCACCTGGAGCGGCTGGATCCTCTCCGCGAAGCGGCTCGCCAGGGCGACCCTGCTCCCGTTCGCGGTCTGCGCGGCCGTCCTGACCGCGGCCTATTCGGTGATCGCGACCATCTACCTGCCGCGCCTGTTCAATACCTACGCCTCGCGCTACGGCGCGGCCGGCGCGGTCTTCGGGATGGCCTCGGCCCTCTTCGGCGCCATGCTGATCCTCGTCGTATCAGCGGCACTGGGGCGGGAAGTACGAGACGAACTCGTCCGGATCCGTCAGGGCCACCGCCCGTCCCAGGACGAAGTCCGCCGCCAGTGGGACAGCATCGTCGAACAAACGCGGTCACGATGGCGCACTATCCGCAAACAGCCCCCTCACCATCAGTCCGAGAATCCCCACTGACGCTGAGGTCGCTTTGCCGACCGTCCCAGCAGGCCCCACGATCGGGTACCCCACGTGCTTCGCGACCAAGATCAAGTGCTTGGCCCTCATGGCTGTACGGATGGTCCCGGGGCCGGATAGCGATTAGCGCGGTGGTGGGGCCAAATCCCCTTGCCGGGCCCAACCTCGACTCGAGGTTGGGCCCGCGATTACGAGTGCCGCTGGGTGATGGACCCCGATCAGAGGCCGCCTTGCGCATGGTCATGAGTCCGTGGGTCGCCTGGTGTTGAGCCGGCTGATCAGTTGGCGGTCAGCGGCTCGTGCGGCCTGCAGTTCCTGATCACGTTCTTCGAGTTGGCCGGTCAGGTCGACAACCCGTTGTTCCAGCGCGGTGATCCGGCTCTTGAGCTGTTCGACGTCGTCAGGGGAACCCAGGCCGGACTCGTGCCATGCCTGCTCGCCGAGCAGTTCGGAGAGCTTGGTCTCCAGGTGTCTCACGCGCGTGGCGAGGCGATTGCCGCGTTCCAGGGTGTTCGCCAGGTCTGTCTGAAGGGAGGCTCGGCTGACGGCCGAACCGGTGTCGTCGTGGGGCGGTTCGGCACTGGCGGCGTGGACCTGAGCGAGCAGGTCCTTGTGGCGGTAGAGGAAGGCGCGGTCCACTCCGGCCTGCCGTGCGATGCCTGAGACGCTGATGGCGGTGCCGCCTCGTCTGGCCGTGTTGATGGCCTTGATGACGCGCTGGCGGCGGGCTGAGTCGGCCTTGCGGCCTTCGATGAGGGGGTTGGTGTTCATGCGGTCCGGTTCGGTCGGATGTCGGGCAGGGGCTGGCGGACGCGGGGCAGGCCCAGGTGGACGACGCTGTTGCGGGCGCGCCGGACGAGGGCGGTGGCTTGGTCGATCTCTGCGCGTTCTTCGTCGGAGAGTTCGTCGATGGAGTCCTTGGCGCGTTGGATCAGGCGGCGGACGCGGCTGATCTCTTCGTCGGAAGGCAGGGCCTCTGTCCGGTACCGCAAGGTCCTCGACGACCGGGGACATGCCTACGAGCGCTGGGACAACGCCCGGCTCGCCGAGCACTACCCGCAGTGGCGCGTCGACGAACCAGCCGAGGTGACCTTCCAGCGCGACATGGGGCTGGTCGACATCGGCCGGGCCGGACAGACCCACCGTGCGCTCGCCTCGGCCCTCGGTGTGACATTCCGGCCCCGTACCCGGGCGATCCGCATCAAGAGCCTCCCGGACGGCGTGCGGGTGCACACCGACGGCGGCGGCTCCGTCACCGTACGTCATGTGGTGGTCGCCGCCGGCGCGTGGTCCGACACCATCCTGGCCGAGGTCGGCCAGACCTGGCGCACCACGATCAGCCAGGAGCAGGTCGCCTACTTCGTACCGAGGACACTGCGGGACTTCACTCCCGACGCGTTCCCGGTGTGGGGCTGGTACGGCCCGACGCTCTTCTACGGCTTCCCGATCTACGGCGAGGTGGCGGTCAAGATCGCCCGCGACATGTCCGGCCGGTTCGTCACCCACGAGACCCGCTCACTGGAACCGGTGGGCGAGGAGACCCAGCTGCTGGGAGCCTTCCTGCGGGAACGGCTGCCGGACGCGGCGGGCTTCGAGCTGTACAGCAAGACGTGCGTCTACGACATGCCGCCGGACCGCAACTTCGTCATCGACGCGATGCCCGGGAATCCCCGGGTCGTCGTCGGCGTCGGGGCCGGCCATGCGGCGAAGTTCGCCGGACTGTTCGGGGAGATCCTGTCCGAGTTGGTCGTCGAGGGAAGGTCCCGCTACCCGATCGAGCCGTTCACGGCCGACCGTCCGGCCCTGACCGACCCGTCCTACAAGCCGGTCTTCGCCCTGTGACGTCCGTGAGTCAGCGCGGCCCGTGGAGCACCGCCGCGGCGTGGGCCGCCGCGGGCGTGCTCAGCACGATGTTGAGCCGGTCGAACAGTTCGCCCGCGGCCACACCGTTCCACTCCGGCGGCAGCAGTTCCAGGGGCAGTCCCGGGTCGCGGTAGGGCATGCGCCGCCACTCGGTCAGCATCGGCAGGTAGATCCGGAACGCCTCCAGCGGCTGTGGCTCGCGCCGTGTCACCGCCTCCAGGACGGGGCGGTACCGGTCCAGGAAGTCCGCGTACATGGCGGTGAGTTCGTCCAGGTCCCACCACGACCGGACCTTCGCACCCAGATCCCGGGAGGCGAAGTGGTCACCGGTGAAGAGGTCTACATACCCGGACAAGCCCCGGCGCTCCAGGGTCCGCCGCGCCTCGTCCGCCAGGTGTCCGGGGGCCACCCAGACACCCGACGCGATGGTGCCGAAGCCGAGCCGGGTCAGGGCGGTCCGCAGGGCGTGCCGCTTCTCGCGCTCGGACTCGGGCACGGAGAACACCACGAGCACCCAGCCGTCCTCGCGGCACGCCCTGGCCCGGTGGAAGATGCGTACGTCCCCCTCGGCGAGCGTCTGAAGGGTCGAGTCGGCGAGCGAGTACCCGGCGACGCCCTCACGGCGCTCGCCGCGCAGCACCTCGCGGCGTTTCATCCGGGAGACCGAGGACCGCACGGCCCGGCTCTCCACACCGAGGTCCGCCATCAGGCCGATCAGCGAGGCGACCGCGAGCCAGTTGTGCTCGCCCCGGGCGTAGAGGCCGAAGAGCGTGAGGATGAGCGGGGCGTGGCGGGACTCCCGTTCGCCTGTCGCCGCGGTGGCCGATGTCGTCTGCGCCGTCATTTCCCGCCACCCTAACGCCTGGCGCCTCGTGGATGATCACCTGCTCCCGCCGAGGCTATGTGAGACGGGTCCGCCTCACCCTGTTGCGCAGTTCGCCGAGCCCGCCGACCCGGGTGACGACCAGGTCGCCGTCGCCCAGGAAGATCTGCGGCTCGCGGGCGTTGCCGATGCCGCTCGGGGTTCCGGTGAGGACCACGTCCCCTGCGCGCAGGGTCATGCCGCGGCTGAGCTCGGCGATGATCCGGGCGAAGGAGAAGGCCATCTGGGCGCTGGAGGCGTTCTGCAGCAGGCGGCCGTTGACCTCGCACCGCACCCGCAGACCCGTGAGGTCGTCGATCTCGTCCGCGGTGGTCAGCCAGGGACCCAGCGGCATCGTGGCGTCGATGCTCTTGCCCTTGAGCCACTGGCCGCCGTGTGCCCGTTGGAGGTCGCGCTGGGAGACATCGTTGGCCACGAGGTAGCCGAAGACATGGTCCAGCGCCTTCTCCTCGGGGATCGACCGTCCGTCGCGGCCGATGACGAGGGCGATCTCGGCCTCGTAGTCCCACTTCGCGGAGAGCCCGGGGTCGTGGGCGATGTCGTCGAAGGGGCCGATGACGGTGTTCGGTCCCTTGGTGAAGAACGTGGGGTGCTCGGGCCACGTGACGGGGTCCTGGCCCTCGCGCTTGCCCTGGGACTCCTCGAAGTGGTCCCGGTAGTTCCAGCCGGTGCACAGGATGTCGCGGTTGAAGCGGTGCAGCGGGGATTCCAGGCGGACCCCGGAGAGGGGGCGCACGTCGTCGGCCCCGGCTGCGGCCGCGCGCGCCACGGCGAGGGGCGCTTCGCCACCACGGACGATGTCGTCCACGGCACCGACTTCGGCCGGCAGCACCGCGACGGTCCGCTCGGCCTCGTCGACGGCGCCCGCCCGGCGCACGCCGCCCGCGGTGAAGGATGCGAGTTTCACGTTGGCGTCCTGTCTTTCCTACGGGCGCGGCGCCACGAGTCGTTCCCCGGGTATCACGGCCACACCGAGGATCTCGATCATGGCTTCGGGCTGCCACAGCGCCGTGCAGCCGATGCCCGCCATGGCCGGGTAGACGGGCCCGGCGAGCTCGCGCCAGACCTTGCCGATCTCCTTGCCGTGCGCCTGGTAGTCGGGGATGTCGGTGAGGTAGATGGTCACGCTCACCAGGTCCCCGGGCCGCCCGCCGGCCTCGCGCAGCGTGGTGAGCAGATTGCCGAACGCCTGCCGGAACTGCTCGACGATGCCCCCCGGAACGATCCTCATATCGGCGTCGAGGGCGGTCTGTCCTCCCAGGTGGAGGGTGTTCCCGGCGAGTGTTCCGTGCGAATAGCCGCTGGGCTTCGGCAGATCGGGCGGGTTCACGGGGACGGGGGTCATGGTGCCTCCGGCTCGGTTGCGTTCCGTCCTGCCGCAGGACCGGGCAGGTGTATTGACTTTAAATGACGACCGTGAAAAATACGAGACATCGATTCTGGTCCTGTCGGCGCCACGATGGCTCGCCGGCGGAAATTCCCCGTGGCGGGCCTCGCGATCAGCGGGCTTGCCAGGCGGCCCCTCTTCTCACCCGACTGAACGGAGCCCACCCGATGGAGCCCGATCTGAGCAAGTACCGCCTCGAGGGCGACAATTCGATGTACCGGCTGCCCAGCGGCATCGTCGCCCCCGTGGTGACGCGTGGCGGCCTGGAGAGCGCGAACACCGCCGACTCGGGCGGTGCCGTCCGTGTCTCGGGCGTGAGCGCCCAGCACACCCCCGCCACCCGTCTCTGGTTCGGCAAGGTCAGCAACGAACCCGGCTATCGCTCGGTGACCCATCACCACGGCGAGGCCGAGACCGGTGGCTACGTCCTGTCCGGCCGGGCCCGCATCTACTTCGGCGAGGAGCTCCGGGACTACACCGACATGGAGGAGGGCGACTGGGTCTTCGTACCGCCGTACATGCCGCACGTGGAGTGCAACCTCTCCCGCACCAAGCCGCTGACCTGGATGACCACCCGGACACCGGAGAACATCGTGGTCAACCTGCCCGATATCGCCGACACCGAACTGCGCGACTGGCTGGACCGCCGATGACCCCGACGCCCCCCACCTCCGCCGTCTTCACCGCCGCCGTCACCCTCAAGCCCGCCCAGCCCGAACACTTCGACCTCGCCTTCACCGCCACCACCCAGCCCTGCCCCTGGCCCAAGGCGTACGGCGGCGATCTGGTGGCCCAGGCCGCGGCGGCGGCCATGCGGTCGGTGACCGACGGCAAGTCGCCGCACTCGATGCACAGCTACTTCCTGCGCCCCGCCGACATCGGCGCCGAGGTGCGCTACGAGGTGGAGGTGGTGCGCGACGGCCGCGGCTACAGCACCCGGCAGGTGCGCGGCTACCAGAACGGCAAGCCGCTCTACGTCTGCCTGGCCGGATTCGCGGCGGGCGAGGCCGGTGCGGACTTCCACATCGACTTCGGCGAGGACGTGCCCGACCCGGAGGGCCTGCCGAGTTCGGCGGAGTACCTCGCCGAGCGCGGTGGCGGCTCCATGACCGAGGAGTCCAAGGCGTACTGGTCCGGCGGCCGCGGCTTCGACATGCGGCACGTCCCCGGACCGGTCTATCTCACCGTCGAGGGAGAGCGCCTGCCGCACCAGGCGGTCTGGCTGAAGCCCTTCGACCCGCTGCGCCCGGTCGACGGGCTGACCGACGCCCAGCGGGACCTGGCCGCCCTGGCGTATGTGTGCGACTACACGATCCTCGAACCCGTGCTGCGAGTGCTCGACCTGCCCTGGGCCAGACCCGGGCTGGTCACCGCGAGCCTCGACCACGCGATGTGGTTCCACCGCCCCGGGCCGGTGGACGGCTGGCTGCTCTACGTCCAGGAGGCCGTCGCCGCCGACGCGGGCCGGGGCCTGGGCACGGGGCGCTTCTTCACGCGCGATCACCGCCACCTGGCCACCGTGGTCCAGGAGGGCCTGATCCGCCCCACCTGACCCGCCGCTCTCCCCGGCGGGCTCCCGGAAGGACTCTTCCGTGACTCTTCCGCTCCCCCTCTCGCCCTCGGCGCACCTCGACACCTTCACCCGCGACCAGCTGCCCCCCGCACATCTGTGGCCCACCCTCGAATTCACCACCCCGGAGCTGCGCTACCCGGACCGGCTCAACGCGGCCACCGAGCTCATCGACACCCCCACCGCGCTGTTCGGCCCCGACCGCCCCGCCCTGCGCACCCCGTCCGGCGAGGAGTGGACCTATGGCGAACTCCGCACCCGCGCCAATCAGATCGCCCAGGTGCTCACCGAGGACCTGGGCCTGGTGCCGGGGCGGCGGGTCCTGCTGCGCTCGCCCAACAACCCCTGGACCGTGGCCTGTTGGCTGGGCGTCCTCAAGGCCGGGGGTGTCGTCGTCACCACCATGGCCGCCCTGCGCGCCCGCGAGCTCAGCCCGATCGCCGAGCGCACCCGGCCGTCGATCGCCCTCGTCGACCACCGGTTCACCGACGACGTGTACGCGCTGCGGGACTCCGTCCTGCCGTCACTGACCGTCGTGGAGTACGGCGGCACCGACGCCCGGGATCTCGAGACCCGGGTAGCCGCGAAATCGGGTGAGTTCACCACCGTCGAAACCGCCGCCGACGATGTGGCGCTGCTCGGCCCCACCTCCGGATCCACCGGCGCGCCCAAGGTCACCATGCATTTCCACCGGGACATCCTGTCCATCGACAACACCTTCGGCCGCCACACCCTGGGCCTGGCCCCGGACGACCTGGTGGCCTGCACCGCGCCCCTGGCCTTCACCTTCGGCCTCGGCATGCTGGTCGTCTTCCCGCTGCGGGCCGGCGCCTGCGCCCTGCTGACCGAGGCGGCCACCCCGCGCCAGCTCGCGGAGATCGTGCGGAGCCAGGGCGTCACCGTCCTGGCGACGGCACCCACGGCCTACCGGGCGATCCTGCGCGAGGGCGCCGAGCGGCGGCTGGCCGGGCTGCGGATCGGCGTGTCCGCGGGCGAGCACATACCCCGCGCCACCTGGGAGCAGTTGCACGAACGCCTCGGCCTCAGGATCATCGACGGCATCGGCGCCACCGAGCTGCTGCACATCTTCATCTCCGCCGCCGGAGACGACATCCGCCCCGGCTCCACCGGCCGTCCGGTCCCCGGCTACCGCGCCACCGTCCTGGGCGTCGATGGACAGGAGCTCGGCCCCGGGGAGCCCGGCAGACTCGGTGTCATCGGCCCGGTCGGCTGCCGCTACCTCGACGACAAGCGCCAGCGGGACTACGTCCTGGGCGGCTGGAACGTCACCGGTGACATCTTCCACCGGGACGAGGACGGCTACTTCCACTACCACGCCCGCAGCGACAGCATGATCGTCTCCTCCGGGTACAACATCGGCGGCCCCGAGGTGGAGGCCGCCATCGACACCCACCCGGACGTCGTGGAATCCGCCGTCGTGGCCCGCCCCGACCCCGAGCGCGGCTCGATCGTGTGCGCCTTCGTGGTACTGCGCGACGGCGTGCCCGGCGACGCGGCCAAGGCCAAGGAGATACAGGACCACGTCAAACAGGTCCTGGCACCCTACAAATACCCGCGCGAGGTCCGCTTCCACAGCGCCCTGCCGCGCAACACCAGCGGAAAACTCCAGCGCTTCGCGCTCCGCAGGATCATCGAAGACGAGCAGGCCTCCGCCGAGGCCGTCGCCGAGAGTTAAGAGGAACACCCTTGAAGATCGCCATTGTCGGCGGGGGTCCCGGCGGGCTGTACTTCGCGGCCCTGATGAAACAGCTCGGCCCCGCCCACGAGATCACCGTCTGGGAGCGCAACGCCCCCGACGACACCTTCGGCTTCGGCGTCGTCTTCTCCGACGAGACGCTCGGCGGCATCGAGAACGCCGACACCACCATCGCCCAGGACATGGCCCGGCGCTTCGCCCGCTGGACCGACATCGACATCCACTACCGGGGCGAGAGCCACACCGTCGGCGGCCAGGGCTTCGCCGCCATGAGCCGCAAGGAACTGCTCCACCTGCTCCAGGACCGCTGCCACGCCCTCGGCGTCACCCTGCGCTTCTCCACCCCCGCCCCGGACACCGATCGGCTGCGCGGGTCGTACGACCTCGTGGTGGGCGCCGACGGAGTCAACTCCCCCATACGGACGGCTCATTCGGCCGTCTTCCGCCCCTCCCTGGACCGTCGGCACAGCAAGTACATGTGGCTCGGCACCGACCGGGTCTTCGAGGCGTTCCAGTTCTTCGTCAAACAGACGGACTGGGGGGTCGTGCAGGTGCACGGCTACCCCTACTCCGCCACCGGCTCCACCTTCATCGTCGAGATGCACGAGGACGTCTGGCGGCGGGCCGGCTTCGACGCCACCGAGGGAACCGACTTCCCCCCGGGCGCCTCCGACGAGCACGCCGTCGCCCGCGTCCACGAGCTCTTCGCCGACGAACTCGACGGCCACCAGGTGTTCGCCAACAACTCCAAGTGGCTGAACTTCACGACCGTACGCAACGAGCGCTGGCACCACGGCAACCTCGTGCTCATCGGAGACGCCGCCCACACCGCCCACTTCTCCATCGGCTCGGGCACCAAGCTGGCCATGGAGGACGCGCTCGCCCTCGCCGCCTGTCTCCACGAACACCCCGACACCGAGGGGGCGTTGACCGCGTACGAGACCGAGCGGCGCCCGGTCGTGGAGTCCACCCAGCGGGCCGCGCAGGCCTCACTGGAGTGGTTCGAGAACATCGGCATGTACGTCGACCAGGAGCCGACCCAGTTCTGCTTCAACCTCCTCACCCGCTCCCGCCGCATCACCTACGACAACCTCCGCACCCGCGACCCGGAGTTCGCCGACCGCGTGGATGCCGCCTTCGCCACGGCACAAGGGCGGGGCAATACCGCACCGGCGATGTTCCAGCCGTACCGGCTGGGCGCGTTGGAGCTGAAGAACCGGGTGATCGTGTCCCCGATGGACATGTACTCCGCCGTCGACGGCGTGCCCGGCGACTTCCACCTCGTCCACCTCGGCTCCAAGGCCATGGGCGGCGCCGGACTGGTGATGACCGAGATGGTGTGCGTCTCGCCCGAGGGCCGCATCACCCCCGGCTGCACCGGCCTGTGGAACGGCGAGCAGGGCGATTCCTGGCGGCGGATCGTCTCCTTCGTCCATGAGCGGAGCACCGCCCGGATCGGCCTCCAGCTGGGCCACTCGGGCCGCAAGGGCTCGACCCGGCTGATGTGGGAGGGCATGGACGCCCCGCTGCCGCGGGACAACTGGGAGGTCGTCGGCCCGTCCCCGCTGCCGTACGGCCCCGGCTCGGCCGTGCCGCGCGAGCTCACCCGCGCCGATATGGACCGGATCGCCGCGGACTTCGTGGCCGCCGCCCGCCGGGGCGCCGAGGCCGGATTCGACCTGCTCGAACTGCACTGTGCGCACGGCTACTTGCTGTCCTCGTTCCTCTCCCCCGTCGCCAACCGCCGCACCGACGCGTACGGCGGCCCGCTGGAGAACCGGCTGCGCTTCCCGCTGGAGGTCTTCGACGCCGTACGGGAGGCATGGCCCGCGGAACGGCCGGTGATCGTGCGCATCTCCGCCACCGACTGGGTCCCGGACGGCAACACCGAGCATGACGCCGTGGAGATCGCCCGCGCGTTCATCGCCCACGGCGCGGACGCCATCGACGTCTCCTCCGGCCAGGTCACCAAGGACGAGCGCCCGGCCTTCGGCCGCTCCTACCAGACCCCGTTCGCCGACCGCATCCGCCACGAGGTGGCCGCCGCCACCGGCGCCGCGGTCATCGCGGTGGGCGCGATCGCCTCGTACGACGACGTCAACTCCCTCCTGCTGGCGGGGCGTGCCGATCTGTGCGCCGTGGGCCGCACCCATCTGTACGACCCGCACTGGACCCTGCACGCGGCGGCCGAGCAGGACTACCGGGGCCCGGGCGCCGCATGGCCGGCGCAGTTCGGCGCGGGCGCCCGCAAACCCCCGGCCGCGCGCACCGACGCCGTACGGCCCCGGCTGTCACTGCTCCGGCCCGACCCCGCCGACCAGGCCGTCCACCAGCGCTGGACACCGACCCGTGAGCCGGCCCATGCCTCCTGAGGAGGCCCGTACGGTCCACCGGTGCCGTGTGGAGTGGCCGGACACCGACGCCTCTGGCCACTACCACAACACTGCGGTGGTGCGGTTCGTTGAGGCGGCTGAGGCGGCGCTGATCCGCGGGGGTGGCCTCGTCGGCTACTTCGGCGCCGCTCCGCGGGTGCGCTACGAGGTCGACTTCGCGGCTCCGCTCTGGTTCGGGCAGGAGGTGACGACCAGCATCGCCGTGGAGAAGATCGGGACGTCCTCGATGACGTTCACGTTCGAGGTCTGGGGCGAGGCGACCGACAGCCATCCGCGCCAGCTCGCGGCGTCCGGCCGGTACACGGTGGTCCATGTGCCGCCTCGGGGTGAACGCGTCAGCGCTCCCTGGCCCGCGGAGTGGATCACCGCGCTGAAGGTGACTCCTGCGGCTACCCCGACTCCTACAGATGTAGAGACGGACACAGGCAGCTCCCGACAGCCGTAGCTGCTGCTCGGCCCGTAGCACTGAGCAGACTAGTCCTCGTCCCGGCCCCCATCCGAAAGGCACGCGATGTCCGATCAGAGCTTCGACGCGGTGGTGATCGGGGCAGGCATCATGGGCTGCTCCATCGCATACGCCCTGGCCGCGGGCGGGCGGCGCGCCTGCGTCGTGGAGCGGGGGCCCTCGGCCGGAAGCGGGTCCACCAGCGCATCCTCCGCCGTCATCCGTTTCAACTACTCCACCTGGACAGGGGTCGCCAGCGCCTGGGAGTCCAAGCACGCCTGGGAGGAGTGGGTCGATCACCTCGGCGGTGGCGACGAGGCGGGGCTGGCGCGGTTCATCAGGACCGGTGGTCTGCTCCTGGAATCCCCCGGCCAGGACCGCGCCACGGTGTACGAACTGTTCGACCGGGCGGGCGTGCCGTACGAGCTCTGGGACGCGGGAACGATGCGCGAGCGCCTGCCGCTGCTGGACACCGGCCGGTACCACCCGCCCAAGGCCATCACGGACGAGGCGTTCTTCGACGAGCCGACCGGTGAGCTGACCGGCTGCTGGACCCCCGACTGCGGATTCGTGGACGATCCACAGCTGGCGGCACACAACCTGATGACCGCCGCCGTACGCCACGGAGCCACCTTCCGGTTCCGCACCGGGGTGACGGGCATCGAGGCCCGGGGCCGGGTCACCGGCGTCGGCCTCGCCGACGGCACCCGGTTGTCGGCACCCGTCGTGATCAACGCGGCGGGACCCCATTCCGGAGCGGTCAACGCGCTCGCCGGAGTCGGCGACGACTTCGTGGTCTCCACCCGGCCGCTGCGCCAGGAGGTGCACGAGGTACGCGCGCCCGACGGCTACGGGCAGGACGGCAGGGGACTCCTGGTCGCCGATCCGGACCTCGGCACCTACTTCCGCACCACCCCGAGCGGCGGACTCATCGTCGGCGGCACCGAACCAGAGTGCGATCCGCTGCAGTGGCTCGACGACCCCGACGACTACCACCTGCATTCGACGAAGGCGGTCTACGACGCCCAGCTGTACCGGACCGCCCGCCGCGTCCCCAGCCTCACCGTGCCCCACACCCCCCGCGGGGTCGCAGGCGTGTACGACGTGTCCGACGACTGGATCCCGATCTACGACAAGACAGCGCTGCCGGGTTATTACGTCGCAATCGGCACGAGCGGGAACCAGTTCAAGAACGCTCCCGTGGCCGGACTGTTCCTGACAGCCATCATCGACGCCTGCGAGAACGGCCAGGACCACGACGCCGAATCCGTCCGGCTCACGCTTCCCCGTACCGGCCACGAGGTGGACCTCTCGCACTACAGCCGCCGTCGCCGGATCAACCGGGACAGCAGCTTCAGCGTCATGGGCTGACGTGTCGCAGTGGTGTCACCCCATCGCACAACGAAAGCGAACCCCATCCATGAGCCAGCGGACCGAGCCGACATCACGGAGCAACACCCGGGAGATCGAGCGGGGCATCCACACGGACCTGCGCAGGAAGCCCACCTACGGCGGCTACCTCCGACTCGACCGGCTGCTGTCCGCGCACCGATGGTACTCGCCAACGTGCTCGGCCCGGCTCTGCTGGCCAAGGCGGCCCTGCCCCACCTCGAGCAGTCCCGCGGCCGGCTGGTGCTCATCGGCAGCGTGGCCGGAATCAAGAACAGCCCGGGCAACCTCTACTCCGCCACGAAGTGGGCAGTGGTCGGCTTCGCCGAGAACCTCCGCCTGCACGCCACGACCCGCGGCATCGGAGTAACGGTCGTGAACCCAGGCATGATCGACACCGCGTTCTGGCACGGCCAGGCTCCCCCCATCGCGATGAGCCCGGATTCGGTGGCCGAGGCGATCGGCTTCGCGCTCGACCAGCCGGCAGGCGTCGACCTCAACACGGTGACGATCCGTCCGATCGGCCAGCCCGTCTGACTCCAGGCGGGCAGCGTGCTCACTGGTGCACCATCCTCGTGTCAGTGATCTTCGACGGATCGCTGATGCACCCGTGGTGCTGCCGGGTCATCGCCCTGCTCGCTTGACGCGTTGGACGTCCAGCATGAGTTCTGCGGTGCCCGGCAGCGGGGGGCGCGTCGGTGGCCGGGCAAAGGCCGAGGCCTCCCGATGATGAAGGTCCTACACGCCTCATCTGGAAGACCTCGACTTGTCTGACCCTACTTTCGCCCGCCCTGACCTGACCACGTTCTGCCGCCTGGGCGAACTCGGGCTGGTCGTGACCGGCCAGCGCCTTGACCCTGACCGTGCGGTACTGGCTTGCAAGGTCGTCGAGCCGGACGACTGGTGCCGCCGCTGCGGCTGCCAAGGCGCACCGCGCGACTCGGTGACCCGACGGCTTGCGCACGAGCCGTTCGGCTGGCGACCGACGACGCTGCTGCTCACGATCCGCCGCTACCGCTGCACCGGCTGCGGGCACGTGTGGCGGCAGGACACCAGTCGCGCGACCGAGCCGAGGGCGAAGCTGTCCCGTCGCGGGTTGCCGTGGGCACTGGAGGCGATCGTGGTGCAGCACCTGACCGTGGCCCGGCTCGCCGAGGCGCTGGCGATCGCGTGGAGCACCGCGAACGACGCCGTGTTGGCCGAGGGCAAGCGGGTGCTGATCAACGACCCGGCCCGGTTCGACGGCGTGAAACGGCCGGACATGGAAGAAGTGGGCCGCCGACGTGCTCGCCCACTTCGACCGACCCAGCACGTCCAACGGCCCGACGGAGGCGATCAACGGAAGGCTGGAATCGCGCTGGGCCGCGTGGAAGGCCCCGGAGCCTGCCGCGCGGCGCCTATACGTCCGGGTGCTCGGACTCGTCAGCTGCGCCGGGCAGTTGGGTCAGGTGCCGGTGCAGGACGGCCCGGATGGTGTCCGGACTCAGGCGGTCGGGGTGGAGCGTCGCACCAAGGGCGAGTCCGTCGAGTACCGCGGCGAGATGCTCCGCCGCCATCGGATCGTCCACGCCCAGACGGTGCAGCAGACGCCCGGCGAAGTCCCGCAGCCCGTCGTGGAGTTCGGCGGCGATCTCGCCCAGGGCGGGGTCGGTGCGGGCAGCCGCGAGGAAGTCCAGCCAGACCGCGGTCTCGTCGGCGCGCGCGGCGTCGAGCGGCAGGAACTGACCCGCCGCCTCCTCGGCCACCAGGTACGGGTCGTCCCCGGGGCGCCGCCGCTCCCGCTGGGCCGCCACTCGGACGTCCACGCGGCGCACCATCTCGCGGGCCGCGGCCATCAGGAGCTCGCGGTGGCTGGCGAAATAGTGCCGTACGGACCCGACGGCGAGGCCGGCCTCGGCGGCGACGTTCCGGAGAGTGGCCTGCTGGATGCCGCCGCGGGCCACGACGCGGAAGACGGCGTCCACGACGTCGCGGCGGCGCTGCTCGGGATCCACCATCTTTGGCACCCGGCTTTTATAGCACGACCGTGCTACGGTTTATTTAGCACAGAGATGCTAAAAAGATCGGGCTGACGCCGCGGCCCGCCGTCCCGGTGACCAGGATCAAGGAGAAGCCATGGACCCGTCGGAGCCGACCTCTTGGCCGTCAGTACCGCAGCCTGCCCCACCGCCGGCACCCGCGGGCCGGCCCGGCCTCGGCCGTCTGGCCCGCTTGGCCCTCGACCTGGGTGTCTCACCCCTTGCGTACTACGGCTGCCTCCTCGCGGGCCTGGCCACGCTCCCCGCGCTCCTGACCGCGACCGGAGTGGCGGCCCTCTGGCTCGCCGCCACCGTCCTGCACGACCGGCGGGCCGACGCCCTGGCCCTTGCCATGCTTCTCATGTACGGATTTTCGGCCGCCTTCGCCACCGTGACCTCCGAACCCCAGCCGCTGCTCCTGCGCGACCCACTGGTCAGCGCCCTCGCCGGATCGGTGTTCCTCACCAGCTGGCTCACCGCCACGCCCGCCACCGCCTATCTGGCCAGCAGGCTGCACGGTCAACCGTCGCACGACCCGATCCTGCTCCGCGCGCACCGCACCGAGACGCTGGTGTGCGGTGTGGGACTCATGGCAGAGGCCGTGGCGCGTGTGCTGCTCGTGCTGACCCTGCCGGTGTCCACGGCCGCCTCACTCACGCCACCACTGGAATTCGCCGTCCTCATCCCGCTCGTCGGGTGGATGATCCGCCACCGCCAGAAGGCGCGTGCCCGTATCGCCGCCCACGTGCCTTCGCGGACGCGGGACCCCGAGCCCGCGCCGCCGTCGGTCGCCTTCGTCCCCGAACGCCACCGAGGGGGTGCGCGATGAGGACCGTGGACAGCACGCCCGCCGCGGACGGCTTCCGCATGCCGGCGGAATGGGAGCCGCACGACGGATGCTTGATGGCGTGGCCGCAGAACGGTTACGTCTGGCGCGAAGGAGCCCGCCCCGCGCAGCGCGCCCTCGCCGCCCTCGCCAACGCCGTCGCGGACACCGGGGAGGCAGTCACCGTCACGGTCACCGGCGACCAGTACGCACACGCCCGCTCCCGCCTCGACTCCCGCGTCCGCGTGGTGGAGACGGCCAGTTGGCTGGGCTGGGCCCGGGACATCGCCCCCACCTTCGTGGTCGACGGCACCGGGCGGCGCCGCGGCGTGGACTTCGCCTTCAACGGCTACGGCTACCGCTACCCGTACTGGGCCACCGACGACCAGTACGCCCAAAGGGTGCTCGACCTCACCGCCACCGACCGCTACCGCGCCCCGCTCGTACTGGAAGGCGGCTCCTTCCACGTCGACGGGCAGGGAACCGCCCTCGTCACGGCCGAGACCCTGCTCGACCCCGCCCGCAACGACGCACCCTCACGCACCGCCATGCACCACCTCATGGCCGCCTACCTCGGAGTGACCCGCACCGTGTGGATCGAGTGGGGCCTCGCCCACGACGGCACGCGCGGCCACGTGGACAACATCGCGTGCTTCGTCGCCCCCGGGGTGGTCTGTCTGACCTGGACCGACGACACGAGCGACCCCCAGTACGAGCGCAGCGCACGCGCCCTGGAAGACCTGCGAAACGTCCAGGACGCCAGAGGCCGAACCCTCCGGGTGGAGAAACTGCCGCTGCCCGGCCCGCTGTACGCCACCGAGGCCGAGCTTCGAGGCGTCGACCATCACGGCGTCCCGACCACCGGCACCGTGCCACGCCCCCGGCTCGCCGCCTCCTACACCAACTTCTACACCACGCGAGACCATCTCTTCGTCCCCCTGCTCGACCCCGAACACGACGACGAAGCCCTCGCCCGCCTCGCCAGGATCCACCCGCACCACACGGTCGTCGGCCTCCCTACCCGCGAACTCCTCCTCGGCGGCGGCAACATCCACTGCGCCACCCAGCAGATACCGAGCAGCGGTGCGGTGGCGACGGGTCCTGGCAGCCGACGCCGTGCAGCGGCATCGCCGAGTGCCGCTTCCACCGGTACACCCACGAGGTGATCCTCACCCAGATCGTGCCGTTCTGACCGCTGCCCTTGGTGATGCCGAAATCCACGACCTGGCCGTGCCGCCGGGCGTGATCATGCGTCCACGGCTATGGGAAGTGCTGCCGCTGCTGCGGCCCGACAGGGGGGCCGACTGGGTACGGCGACCCCGCCTCGTATCAGGCGCAGCCGCCCTATCAGCCATATCCGAACGGGCCCGGGGCGCCGAGCGGATACCACCACCTCCAGCCGATGGCGATGCCGGGACAGGTACGGGCCTCACAGGTGCTGTTCTTCGTGATGGGCGGGTTCGGCCTGCTCGCCATGGTGCTCGCCATCGTGAGGGGCGGTGCGGAGGCGGCTGGCTCGATCTCCGTAACGTCCCTCCCGGCGTTCATCGGACTTGTGTGTGCTCTGCGCTTCCCCAAGAAGAGGCCCAACTCACGGGGTACGGCGATCTTCCTCGCTTCGCTGATGATCTTCATCGGGTTCGGCACCATGGGGCAGGGGCAACCTGTCGGACTGGTCCTGTGTGCGGTTGGTGTCACCATCGCGATCCTGCTGTCCCAGCGGCGGTCCGGTCACTGGTTCGGCCGCCCGGTCCGCCCCTGACCGGCAGGACGCGGCTCGATCGGCTGGCTACGTGCGTTCTCACGTGCCGGCCGGGACAGCAGGGTGTTGGCGTCAGCGGGCCGGTTGTAGGTGATCCGAGTCTCCTGCCCAGGCCCAGTCGGCAGCTACTCCACGAGTCCGAAGCCGTCCGGGAACGCTTCCAGGAATTCACGCCGCCCGGGATCGGGCTCGGCTACGGTCATTTCCTCCACCACCTGCTGGAGCTCTGCACGCTGCGAGTCCATGGATGATCTCCCCGAAGGTGACGGCTGCCGAACTCCCCGCGCACCCAAGCACATGCGGCCGACAACACTCAGGGGCACCGCGGCTTCGTCACCGGCCCGGCCCGGACAGCGGACTGGGCACCAGCGGCGAGGCCCTGCACGCATGGGCCTTCTCCGACGACCCCGACGAGCGCCGAGCGCGGCTGGGCCGCTCGCGCCCGGGCCTCCCCGGCCTGCGCGGCGATGTCCTGCTCCCGCTCCTCCAGCCGTGCCAGCACCGCGCCCAAGGTCAGCTCCCGCCGGTCATGCGCCACGCCAGGCGAGGGTGGAGGTGCCGGTCAGCATGCGCGACATCCGGTCGCTTATGGCCCAGTACACCCGCGACTCGGCCGAGGAGGGCCGATGCTCCTAGTCGCGCACCAGACTGTGGGGCGCGGGCCCGTCCTACTTCACCGCACACGTGGCCTCGGCGACCGGCGGCAGCGCCGGGGGCCGGAACCGCCAGAGGCGGTGCGGACCACAGGCGGGTCTGTCAGTCGAGTGGTCCGCCGGCGACGCAGAGGACCTGGCCGGAGACGAAGCCGGCCGCGTCAGCGGTGAAGAACGCGACGGCGTTGGCGATGTCGTCGGGGCTTCCCATGCGTTGTACAGGGATGTGACGTGCGGCCTCGGTCTGGTAGTCGCCAAAGGATTTGCCCAGGCGGCGGGCGACGGCGGCGGTCATGTCGGTGGCGACGAGTCCGGGAGCAACAGCGTTGGCCGTGACACCGAATTTTCCGAGTTCCTTGGCCAGGGTCTTGGTGAAACCCTGCAGGCCGGCTTTCGCGGTGGAGTAGTTGGCCTGGCCGCGGTGACCGAGTGCCGAGGAGGAGGACAGGTTGACGATGCGGCCGAAGCCGGCCCCGACCATGTGGCCCTGGGCAGCCCTGGCCATCAGGAACGCCCCCCGCAGATGGATGTTCATGACGGTGTCCCAATCGGTGGCGCTCATCTTGAACAGCAGGTTGTCGCGCAGCACACCCGCGTTGTTCACGAGGATCGTCGGTGCTCCGAGCTCTTCGGCGATGCGCGTGACCGCCGCCTCGACCTGCGCCTCGTCGGCGACGTCGCAGCCCACGGCGAGGGCCTTCCCGCCGACGGCGGTGATCTTCTCGACGGTGTCCTTGCAGGCCGCCGCGTCGAGGTCGACTGCGGCGACGGCCCGGCCCTCCTCGGCCAACCGGATGGCGGTGGCGGCACCGATGCCGCGAGCCGCTCCGGTGATGATCGCTACACGCTGTTCCGTTATGGACACGTTCCTTTGTCTCCTCACCGTGGCGGATTGTCGCGCTGCCCCGTTGCGGGGGGGGCGACGGACAGGATGCTCCGGTCGGGCTCGGAGCCCTGATCGACCGAACCCGGGAATCCGGCTGCCGACCGCAGCCGGATTCCCGGCGCGAGGCGTCGTGCGTGCGGGAGTGCGAACGGAGGTGAAGGGTCAGGCGCCCCTCTCATACACGGTGACCACTGCGGCACCGTTCAGGCCCAGGTTGTGCTGGAGGGCGACGTGTGCGCCGCCGACCTGGCGGGGACCGGCATCGCCGCGCAACTGCCAGGTCAGTTCGGCGCACTGGGCGAGACCGGTGGCTCCGAGGGGGTGTCCCTTGGCGATGAGGCCGCCGGACGGGTTGACCACGGGGCCGTCGCCGTGTTTGTGGTTCTTCCAGGCGATCCAGGCGAAGTGCTCCGGTCTGGAACCATAGCGTTCCATGTGCGCGCGTCCGGCGTTGCCGAACAGCTGCGGTGAAAACGGGCTGGGTTCCGGCGGATGGATCTCGCTCATACGATCGATGTGACGCTGGAGAGGGTTGGTGCGATCGGTGTACATCGGCTTGAGGGAGCCGCTCTGCATCCGTTCGAAGCCGACGGCGAGCGCGCAGTCGACGACGCCGTAGGCCACGGCCTGGCGGGCGAGGTAGAGCGCTGTCGAACCCGTCGCGCAGTTGTTGTTGACGTTGACGACGGGGATACCGGTCAGGCCGAGTTCGTACACGGCGCGCTGGCCAGCGGTGGAGTCGCCGTAGACGTAGCCGGCGTACGCCTGTCCGACCTGCTCGTAGGCCACGCCCGCGTCGCGCAACGCCGCGGTGCCGGCTTCGCGCACCCAGTCCGGGTAGTCCCCGGGTTTCTTTCCTGGCTTGTCGAAGGTGGTCAGGCCTACCCCGATCACGAAGGTGCGCGTCATCCGATCTCCTGCTGCTGAGGGTGCGGGGGTACGGGGGGCGTGGATGCGGGTGTGCTGTTGCTGTACCGGTCCCAGGCGTCCTTCGTGCCGTCCTGCCGGAGGACATACTTTTCGACACGCTGCGTGGCAGTCTTGGGCAGGTGCGCGACGCGGCGTATGTAGCGCGGCACCATGAACTCGGCCATCCGCTGCCTGCAGAACTCGATGAGCTTGTCGCAGTCGATGTCGCCGTCCTTGGCAACGACGATCAGCATGATGTCTTCTTCGCCGAGGTCCGAGGGCACGCCGATAACCGCGCTCTCGGTCACTTGCGGATGGGTGTTGACGATCCGTTCGACCTCATAGGACGAGATGTTCTCTCCGCGTCGCCGGATGGAGTCCTTCAGGCGGTCGAGGAAGACGAAGTACCCGTCCTTGTCGCGCCGGCCCCGGTCGCCGGAATGGAACCAGCCCGCACGCACGGCCTTACGGGTGGCTTCCTCGTTCTTGTAGTAGCCAAGGAACATGGTGTCCGGCTTCTTGCTGCGGATGGCGATCTCGCCGGCCTGCCCGTCGGGCAGCGTGTCGCCGTCAGGTCCGACGATCTTGACCTGCGACCAGCTGGTTTCCTTGCCGATCATGCCGGTCCTGATGTCCTCCGGAGGACTCGCCAGGCAGAACGTGGCGCTTTCGGTGAGGCCGTAGATTTCCAGGACGGTCAGGCCGAAGCGCTTCTCGAACGCTCGCCACAGGTCGGCCGGGGCTGCTCCGCCGATCGCGAGCCGCAGGGGGTTGTCTGCGTCGTCGGTCCGTTCGGGTTGTTTGGCAAGGATGGTGAGCATCGCGCCGATGTAGTTGAACACGGTTGCGCGGTGGGTGCGGATGTCGTCGAAGAACCGCGAGGCGGAAAAGCGCCGGGCCACCACCATGGGCCGGCCGGAAACCAGAGAGCCGACCGCGGTGAGGGACTGTGCGTTGGCGTGGAAGAGAGGAAGGCTTGTGTACAGGACGTCGTCCTGACGGATGCGCACGTAACGTCGTGTGTACTCGTGAGCTGCGACAGCGAACGAGTTGTGGCAGTTCATGACGCCTTTGGGCAGGCCGGTGGTCCCGGAGGTGTAGAGGATGGAGGCGAGGTCGCCGGGGCTGATCGCGCAGGGACGGGCAGGGCGATGGGCCCCGGCCAGCAGGGCGGCCAGGGACTCGTAGCCGGGCGGCGGGTCCGTCCGGCCGCGAATGTACCGGTGCTGCGGCCCGTGTCCGACGGGGACGGCGGCGGTGAGCGCGTCCACCAGGGAAGCGTCGAGAGCGATGAACTCCGCCTCACTGTGCTCGATGATGTAGCGCAGGCCCTCACCCTTGAGCCCGGTGTTGATCGGAACGAACACCGCGCCAAGCAGGGAGGCGCCGAACCAGATGTCGAGGAACTCGGTCGAGTTGGGCAACAGCGCGGCCACTTTGCTGCCCTGCCGGATGCCCAGCGCCGACAGTGCGGCCGCGGCCTGTTCGGCCGCGGCCAGCATGTCGGCGTAGGTCCGCACCGTGGCGTCGAGGGTCAGGCAGGTCGCCTCGGGGCTGAGGGTGGCGCGGGTACGCAGGATGTCGCCGAGCGTGGTGGCCTCGTCCGGGTCGCCGACGTAGGTGAGCGGCGACGGTGACGCAGCGGCCGCCGGTCGGACCGGCGGATTCATGACCGTGCCGTTTCGTTCAGGGCGGTCTGCAGGTGGGCCAGCAGAGCGTTGAGCCCTGACGGGTCGGTGGCGGTACCGAAGACGAAACGGTCGGGCCGGATGACGACGGCGGCCGCGTTCAGTGTCTTGAGCCAGCCCCGCGCGTCGTCGGAGTCGGCGACGACGACCTGGGCGCGCATCGCCTTGAGGGATGCGGTGGTCGCCGCGTCGATCCGCGCAGCGCACTCCGGTTCGGCCACGACCGCGAACCGGTAGCCGACCACGTCGTCGAGGCGCCGTCCGTCCTGCAGGACAGGCTGGGCGCTCAGGCGTCCGGCACTCTCGTCCTGGTGCGCCCATATGCCATCGCCCAGGCGCGGGCGCAGCGTCTCGCGCCGGGTGACGGGCACCTGAGCGGAGTCGTCAGTGCCGTGCGGGTACTCCATGGCCTCGACCTCGTTGGCCATCTGCGCGGCGAGCTTGACGAACTCGGTCATGTGCGGCTTGCGTTCGGACTCGTAGGTGTTCAGCAGCTCGCCCGGCGATTCACCACGCACGACACGGCCGAGCTTCCAGGCCAGATTGATGGCGTCGCGGATGCCGGAGGCCATGCCCTGGCCCAAGTGCGGGGGCATCTCGTGCGCCGCGTCCCCGGCAAGGAACAGCGGGCCGGACCGCCACTGCTCGGCGACGACGGCATCCCACTCGTACACGTCCGCTCGCAGAATGCGGTACTCGTCCGGGCTCAGCCAGGGCCGCAGCATCTCGTAGACGTGATCGAGGCTCTCGAAGGTACGGACGGAGTCGTCGGGGCGCAGCAGCTCCTCGAAGCGCACGATCGGCCCGGTCATCGGCACGAATGTCAAGGGGTTGCGGATACCCGCGTGGATGAAGGCGTCCCGCCCGGACAGTTCCTCCTTCTCCACGAAGGGCTGGATGTCGACGATCAGCGAGCGATGGGTGGCGTGGTAGTCGGTCTGGGCGCAGTCCATGGTCCGGCGCACGAAGGAGTTCGCACCGTCGCAGCCGATGACGAATGTCGCCGTCAGGTCTCGCTCGATGCCGGTGCCCTTCTCCCGAAGCCGAAGACGCGCCGTGTCCTGTTCCGTGCTCAGGTTGGTCGCGGTCCAGCCGAAGTAGTGCTCGGTGTGCGGATCCATGTGTATTCGACCGCGCAGCGCCGACTCGAAATCGGGCTGATAGAACATGTAGTCCGACTGCCACGCCTGTTCGGTGATCCCCTTGTTGAAGGGGAACTCCATCACCGGCCGCCGGCCGGCGTCATAGAAGCGGTAGACGCCGGCGAGCGCGAAGTCCTTCTCCATGTGCGCAAGCCCCATGGTCTGGAAAGTACGCATCGTCTCGTCGTCGAAGTGTGTTGCGCGCGGGAAGTGACGCGGAAGGCGCAGGGGGCTCGAGTACTTCCTGGCGGTCGCCGACGAGCTGCACTTCGGCCGGGCCGCCGTACGGCTCTCGATCGCCCAGCCGGCCCTGTCCAAGGCGATCCGGCGGATCGAGACCCGGCTCGGCGTCCAGCTGTTCGTCCGCTCCAGCCGACACGTCGAGCTCACCCCGGCCGGGGAGGCGTTGCAGGAACACGGACGGCATGCGCTCAACGCGGTCGGCGCCGCCATCCGGAACGCCCGGCGCGCCGGCCACGCCCAGGTCCACCTGCGGCTCGTGCTCAAGCCCGGCGGCGACGCCGGCCTGCTCTCCGGGATCCTGGCCGAGTACGCCCACCAGCCCGACGCCCGGCGGGTGGACATCCTGTTCAGCGGGCCCGCCGACCGCGCCGGCTTCCTGCGCGACGGCCGGGCCGACGTCGGCCTGCTCTACGCGCCGTTCGACCCTCTCGACGGCCTGGCCCACGAGACGCTGCTCACCGAGGACCGCGTGGTCATCGTCCCGTCCGGGCACCGGCTGGCCGGGCACGCCTCGGTGCGCATGTCCGATCTGGAGGGCGAGACGCTGCCGCGGTGGAAAGGGGTCCCCGGGGGTGACGGCACCGGCCCCGAGGTCGCGGACGTGGTCCAGATGCTCCACATGATCACGGTGAGCCGGATGATCGGGGTACTGCCCCGCTCGCTGGTCGAACCGCTCCCGGCCGGCCTGGTCTGCGTTCCGGTGACCGACCCACCGCCCAGCCGCCTGGTACTCGCCTGGAACGAGCAGGACCGCCGGCCGCTGGTCGCCTCGTTCGTGGCCGCCGCGCTCGGGACGCGCCGACACGGAACCCGATACCGGTGACCCACGGCGGCCGACGACGTACCGCTGCCGTCGCCACACGCCCAGCGGAACGGCGATGGGCTGCCGCAGAGCGCCTGACCTCCCCCGGCGTGCCGCATCGGCAACGCCACACCCGGAAGGCACGGTTGAGCTCGCGGCCGGTTCCCGACCTGCGCGTCGCCGGCCCGCGGCCGGTGCGACAGCGGGTCGGTGGCCGGGAGCGCGGAAGGCCGCTGACAGCCCGCGGACCGCGCAGGAGGACGCATGACCGCATGGCTCTCACCGGCAGACGTGAACATGGTCGCCGGATACCTCGACCTCGCCGGGGTGCCCATCTGCGGACTGCTCGGTGGCGCGGTCGCCCGTGCCGAGGGGCTCGACCTCTTCGGCTACCTGGTCGTCGGCACCGTCTCCGGCCTCGGCGGCGGAATCATCCGCGACACCTTGCTCCAGCGCGGCACTCCGGTGACGCTGACCGACGCCGCGTATCTGCCCATCGCTTCGCGGGCGCCTTCCTCGCCTTTCTCATCCCCATCGGAGAAGAACACTGGCATCGCCTGTTCACCGCACTGGACGCGGCCGTTCTGGGTTTCTGGGCCATCTCCGGGGCTCAGAAGACGCTGGCCGCCGGATTGGCCTGGCTGCCCGCCGTGCTCGTCGGCACCGTGACCGCTGTGGGCGGCGGAGCGGTCCGCGACTTGCGCTCACCCGGATTCCGGCTGTGCTGGGAGGCAACGGGCTCTACGCCACGGTCGCGGTGGTGGTGTCCGGGCTGTACATCGTGTGCGCCCACTTCAGGATTCCCACCCTCGGGATCGTCGGCGGCGCCCTTGGCGCGGTGCTGCTGCGCCTGGTGGCCAACCGCCGTGGCTGGTCCCTCCCGGGTGGCCTTCCGCTGGAGCCGTCCAGAGCGCTCGCCAGGATGCGCCGCCGGTCCAAGGGTGGGCGCCCCTCCGACCCGCCCGAGGAGTTCCCGCATGACCGTCGCGATTGACACCGTCCTGAGGGGCCTGGACGGGATCAGAACACAGGTCCAGGACCTGTACCGGGATCTGCACGCCCACCCCGAGCTCGGCCTGGCCGAGACCCGGACCTCCGCGCGGGTGGCCGAGCGCCTGCGCGCGAGGGCTACGAGGTCATCGACGGCATCGGCGGCACCGGTGTCATCGGCGTCCTGACCCGCGGCGACGGGCCCACCATGCTGCTGCGCGCCGACATGGACGCGCTGCCGGTGGCGGAAGCCACCGGGCTCCCCTGCGCCTCGACTATGCCGTGGCCTGTGGAGTCAGCGACTCGGGGTGGAACTGCTCGACGCGGTCGCGCTTGGTGTACATGTTCCAGTAGTGCTCTGCGAGGTCGTCCGGGTCGGCGACCGGGAAGTGCGGGCCGTCGGCCGACTCGAAGGCGGCCTGGGCCGCGGCGGACACCTCGCTGCGGGCGATCAGGGACGCGATGGTCAGGGCTCCGACGTAGATGCCCGTGTCAGCCAGCTCGGCGTTGAGGGAGTACAGGTAGTTGCGGGTGGCGGACATCACCGGGCCCAGGCCGCTGAGGTGGGGCATCGGCTGCGCCGCTGAGTAGCCCTGAGCGAGCAGGAAAGCACCCTCGCCGCGCTCGGTCCACTCCGGCAGCACTGCCCGGACCACCTCGACCGGGGTGAACAGCAGGAGCGGGGACAGGCCCTGCAACGTTGCCGCGTCCAGCTTGGCGGCCGGGGTGAAGCCCTGGTCGCCGCTGATCGGCCCGTACGCGACCACGTCGATCCGGGCGAAGCGGTCACGGATCGCTTCGATGAGAGCGGGCACCTCGGCGGGCTGGGAAAGATCGGCGGTGAACGCGACCGCCTCGATGCCTTCGCCGGCGAGCACCTGGAGGAGGGTGTCCAGCCGGTCCTTGCGGCGGGCCACCAGGGCGACCCGGAAACCTTCGCGCCCGAAGCGGCGGGCCACGGACACACCCAGGCCGGTACCGGCACCGAGGACGGCGATCACTTTGGACATGGGACTGCTCCTTGCCGCAACAGTTCTTGACCCTTGGGTCAACTTGCCTGCCCACGGTAACACTCAACATGACCCACGGGTCAAGTTAATCTGCTGGGGGGGGATGCGACCATGGAAGCCGCAATGTCACAGCCAGGAGGAACGACCGGATGCGGGCCGACGCGCAACGGAACACGGAGAAGCTGCGGGCAGCCGCCGCCGAGCTCTTCCAGGAACGCGGCCTGAAGGTGCCCCTGAAAGAAATCGCCCGCCGGGCCGGTGTCAGTCACGGCACGCTCTACAACCTCTTCGGCACCCGCGAGGCGCTCATTGACGAAGTGGTGACCGGACTGGCCGCCGACCGTCTCGACGAAGCCGCCGACCACGCCCTGTCCTTCGAAGACCCCCGGGAGGGGTTCGCGTACTACATCGAGAAGGTCTGTGAACTCCAGGCCACCGATCCCGCGGTCGCCGACGTCGTCAGCGGACGCTATCCGGCCGCCGAGTGCCTGATGGCCATCTGCGGCCGGGCGCAGGACGCCGCCACACGGATCATCGAACGAGCCCAGCTGGCCGGCGCCATCCGCCCAGACTTCACCAGCGAGGACCTCCTGCTCTTCTTCGGCACCAACGCCCTGCTCGCCCGCGCGGTCGCGGACACCGCCCCCGACGCCTGGCGCCGCCAAGTCGCCTTCCTGCTCGAGGGGCTGGACACGGAACCAGCTCAAGGAGCGCTTCCCGTAGCCCCGCTGACTCCGCAGCAGGTGTACGACGTGATGGGCAGACTCGCCGGCACGCCATAGCAGGTGCGGACGCTTCAGGGACGGGAGGCACGTCTCACCCCCATCTCATCAGGCTGCCTGCCCCTCGCCCCGCGAGCCGGTGCCCGACAGTCCGAGGCGTTGGCCCTGCCGAGGTGGGCGACCGCTGGTGCGGGCCCTGCTGGTGCTGGCGAAGCGGGAAGTCGCCCGCTGACGGATGACCTCGTCGGTGGACTACCGCCCCGGACCAGCCCGAACCTCCCGACGGCTGCACACACCAGACCATCTTCACGGTCATGGTCGGCCAGACCTCGCACATGTTCATCACCGGCCCCGACGTCATCAAGACCGTCACCGGCGAGGACGTCGGCTTCGAGAAGCTGGGCGGCGCCCGCACCCACAACTCCACCTCCGGCGTGGCGCACCACATGGCGGGAGACGAGAAGGACGCCATCGAGTACGTCAAGCAACTGCTATGGGCGTCCATGACCCCACCGAGCTGCGTCCGCACATGCTGCGGACGCGGGTTGACCCCCACACCGTCCGCTCCCACGCAGAACTCTACGAGTGGCTGGCTCCGGCGCAGCTGCTCACCGAGCCCCCGACGACGTGGGCCGAGGACTGGGCCGCCGCCAACCCCGGCCAGTTCACCGTCTGACCCGGCACGGCACAGGTCCCCACAACGCGGTGCTGCGTCGTCAGATGAACGGCAGGGTCCGGTATGAGCCCGTTGACCGGTTCTGGCTGGCTGCGTTGTCGGGCCTGATGTCCCGCTGCCGGTGACGAGCATCGATCCAGCCCCACGCCGCACCAGCCCCACCTGGCGCGAGTTCCTCACGAATCAGGCCAACGGCATCATCGCTGCAGACTTCTCCCATCTGGACACCGTGTTCGGACGCAGACTGTATGCCGGGCCGCTGGATCTACTCCATCTGGCGGAACCAGTGGCTGTTTGCCCTGGTCGGCGCCGCCCCTGACGCCATGATGGGCCGCTATGAGTACCGATATGTCTCGCACCGTAGTGCTGTTCCGCCATTCGAAGCCGACTCCTCGTTCGAGGGCGATGATCACCAGCGTCCGCTCGCCGAGCGCGGCCGTCGTTTTGCCGGTAACCCGGGGGACGGACAGGACCGTCCCCCGGGCGCGGGCTTCCCAGGGGGTGGCACGGACAGTCAGCGGAACAGGCGGAAAAACCCGCGCACCTGCTGGACCAGCGACTCCGGCTGCTCCAGCGCGGCGAAGTGGCCACCATGCGGCAGCTCCTCGAACCAGCGCAGGTCGGTGAACCGCAGCTCGGCCTCCCGCCTCGACGGGCGGGTTATGTCGCGCGGGTAGACCGACAGCCCGGATGGCGCGGTCACCTTGTCCCGGAAGTTGGCGAAGCTCTCCCAGTACAGGCGCGCCGACGACGTGGCCGACGCGGTGAACCAATAGACCGAGATCTCGTCGAGGATCGTCTGCCGCGACAACGGGTCCTCGGGATGGCCGTCGTTGTCCGTCCACGCCCAGAACTTCTCGGCGATCCAGGCGGCCTGCCCCGCCGGGGAGTCGGTGAGGCCGTAGCCGAGCGTCTGCGGCCGGGTCGCCTGGATCGCCGAGTACCCCCGGCCGGTGCGCCGCATCTCCTTCTCGGCCTCGAGATTCGCCAGCTCCGCGGGCGTCGGGTCGTCGAACGTGCCCGCCGCCACGGATCCCAGGTTCAGGTGCACGCCGGCGACCCGCTCGGGCGCCACCTCGCCCAGCGCGCCGGACACCGCCGAGCCCCAGTCACCGCCCTGCGCGCCGTACCGTTCGTAACCCAGCGAGACCATCAACGTGTCCCAGGCGCGCGCGGTGCGAGTGATGCCCCACCCGGTCGTCGACGGCTTGTCACTCCAGCCGTACCCGGGCAACGACGGCGCGACCACGTGGAACGCGTCCGCCGGGTCACCGCCGTGCGCGCGCGGGTCGGTGAGCGGGCCGAGGACCTCCAGGAACTCGAGCACCGAACCCGGCCACCCGTGCGTGAGCACGAGCGGGAACGCGTCCGGCTCCGGCGAGCGGACGTGCAGGAAGTGGATGCCCAGCCCGTCGATCGTGTCGCGGTACTGCGGGAACACGTTCAGCCGCTCGGCGAACCCGAAGTCGTAGTCCTCGGCCCAACTGCGGCAAAGCTCCTGCGCATACGCCAGCGGCAGACCTTGCGACCAGTCGTCCACCGGCTCGCGCTCGGGCCACCGTGTCCGTCGCAGTCGTTCACGCAGGTCCGCGATCTCGGCTTCGGTGATGCTGACCTCGAATGGCTCGGCGGACATGGCAAGGCTCCTTACTGGTCGAGGCCTTATCGGATCAGAGGCACGTGGACCGTCATGGCGGGCTCCCACGCGTGGCGCCGGGTTGGGGGCGGCGGTCGGCGGTAGGGCGCCGGGTCAGGCTGAGGACGAGTCCGGCCAGGGGAAGTGCCGCGAGCACGGCGAGGGCCACCGGCACCGGCACGATGCCGGACAGGCCCGCGACAGCGGCCGGACCGATCCCGCCACCCAGGGCGTTCATGAAGTTGAGCAGGCCCTGTGCGGTGTCGCGGTCGTCCGCGGCGACCAGGTCCGGCGCGAGGCTCACCAGTACGGCTTGGGCGCCGGCGAACCCGCACACGGTCAACGCCGTGCCGACGACAATCGGGATCGCCCCATCGAAGACAGCGACCACGAGCACGCCGACGACGGTGAGTGCCGCAAGCCCGGCCGACACCTGCCAGCCGGTGAACCGGTCGGTCAAGGTGCCGACCAGCCGCCCGGCCAGCACCGAGCAGGCGGCGGCCGGGACCAAGAGCACGCCGGCTTCCAGCGGGCCACCGCCCGTGGCCTGCTCGATCAGGGACGGGGCGCGGAACAGCACCCCGTAGTAGCCGGCGAAGACGGTCCCGCCGATGAGCCCGGCCGCCAGGAAGCCGCGGGATGCGATCACCCGCCGAGGCACGAACCCCTCGGGCGTGCTTCGCACCCGCCACCACAGTCCCACGGCGGCGAGCGTTCCGGCGGCAGCCACGACGAGCGTGACCGGAGCGGGCAGGCCGACCGAGTGTGCCTGCAGCAACGTGATCAAGGAGCCGGCGAGTACCGACAGCACGGCCGCGCCGACGATATCGGGTCGCCCGGTCGAGCCGTTTCGCTCGCCGCTACCGCTCCGCGTCAGCGCGCGCCTACTCGGCAATGCGGCCAGCAGGAGGGGCAGCGCGAGGACCGGGATCGCGAGCACGGCACGCCACCCGAGCCATGAGGTCACCGCCCCGCCCAACAGTGTCCCGCACCCCGACGCCGTCGCGCTGGCGGCAGCGATGATGCCCAGGGCGCGGATCCGTTGCCGCCCGGGAAGGGCGGTGGCCGCGGCAAAGACGGCGATCACGGTCGCGCCCGCCCCGGCACCGCCGATCAGTCGGCCGACGATCACGACGGACAGTGTCGGCCCGGCCCCGGCGAGCGCGGAGCCCGCGGCGAGCGCCACGACCCCGGCGACGAGGACCTGGAAGGGGCTCCAGCGGACCAGCAGCCGACCCGCGACCGGCATCGCGAGCGCGGAGGTCAGCGACCACGCGGCGAGAATCCATGCGGTGGCCCCGAACGGCACCGCGAGTGCGCGGCCGATGGCTGGCAGGGCCACCGACGGCGCTCCCAGTGCCACGTACATCGGCAGCACCAGCATCCCCAAAGTGAGCCCCAGCCGACGCCCGTCCGGGGCGTCGGTTCGCTCCGGTGCCGGGGCTCCTCCAGACGGGATCGTCTGCGGCGTCGTCCCCTGCCGGGTATGTTGTGACATGCTAAATCTCCTTTGCGTGTAACATTACGGAGCAGTGAGGAGACACGTCAAATGCAGAATGCGTATTACAGCCCATTGGTGGTCCAGACGGCCGTCGACCTGGCCAACACCTTGAGGCCGATCAAGGGAGAGGACGCGCTCGAGACCGTGGAGCAGCTCCAGGACTTCCTTGACGACCATCCCGCGGCTGAGCCTCCGAGTTCGGCCGCGAACCAAGGGACCGGTCCGCGGCATCTCACCCGCGCCGACCTGGCGGAAGTCCGCGCGTTGCGCGAGACGGTGCGTGAGGTGCTCGAACGGGCGAACGCGGACGCGGACGAAGCTGCGGCTCTGATCAACGACGGTCTGCGTCGCAGCCGCGCCACCCCGGTACTGCGCCACGAGGACGACCGCTGGTGGACCGAGGTGACCTCCGACACCGACCGCTGCTCGGCGCACCTCGCCGCGACTACGCTCAGCGCACTGGCCTCCGTGATCGCCACGCTCGGTCCCGCTCGTCTCGGCGTATGTGCCGGGCCGACCTGCCGGGCCACTTTCGTGGACCTCTCGCGCAACGGCTCGAAGCAGTACTGCACCCGAACCTGCTCACACCGGGCCAGCGTCGCGGCCTACCGGAGCCGGCGCAGCCCGCGTTGAGCCCCGGCACCTGACGCTGCCAGGCCGGCACCGGGGTTTCGTCCGAACCCGCCTTCGACGAACTCGTTCGGGCCTCCAGGGGCGTTCCTCGCGTCGCAACCTACATCGCCGCGAAAACCACAATGCAGGCCCGAGACCGCAAGATCTCCGTTCCGATCGTCCAGGACGCAGCGCGAGCCTGGTATCAGTCCGACAAGGCGCGTGCTCTCCGCGCGCATCCCGAGCCGGACCGACTCTCGACCTCGACGTCCAGGCAACGGCGGATCTCAAGCAAGGTTGAGCCGAGCCATGGGGGGCTGGTGCCGGAAGCAGGCCCTGGGCACCCATGCAACACAGCAGGACTTGACACGGAATCCGGGTGGCCCAAGCCTCGGGGCCGGGATGACGTGCACACCGTGGGCCGTGCGGGCAGCGGATGCCCGCACGGCCGCAGCCCCTACGCAACGGCATGGGAGCCTTGGGCCTAGGGGAGCTCAAGGCGGGCCTCGACCGGGATAGTGGTCGCTCGGGAAGCCGCCCTCCGGGCCCGGTACCGGTGGCCAACGGCGCCACGATGACCGTGGTCAAGGACGACGGCAAGGCTGGGCTCGATGTAGTTGGGCTTCCACATGAGCCCTGGGGCATCGGGCCGCTGGCCGCGTTCGGGCCGAGATGCGCGGATACTCCCGCGCATCTCGCACGAGCTTTGGCCGTCCGCGCGACGTGACACACTGGCGGTGCAGGCGGCGGTGAACGGGGGCGATCCGGTTGGGTCTGGAGATCGAGAGTCGGCCGTCGGAGTTGCCGTACATCGAGAGGGTATGGCGCAGCCGCAGCATCGAGGTTGGCCGGATGACGTCGATCGCGGCGTCGCATTGGGAGCTTGTCTTCTGGGAGCACGACGGCCAGGTGCAGGCGGCTGTGCTGGGCCCAGAGCCCAGGGCCTCTCTGGCTCCCGTTCCCAAGGACGCCACGTTCTTCGGGATCAGCTTCGCTCTCGGCACCTCGATGCCTCACGTGCCGATCAGCCGGCTTGTGGGTGACAGCGCGGAGATCCCCGACGTCACGCGGCGCTCCGTGTGGCTGAAGGGTTCCGCCTGGCACGTGCCCGATTACGACAATGCGGAGGCGTTCGTGCGGCGCATGGTGCGTGAGGGCATCGTGGACTGCGACCCGATCGTGCCCGCGGTGCTCGGCGGCGCGGCCCCCGATGTCTCCGAGCGGACCCTCCAGCGGCGTTTCGTCGCGGCGACGGGCCTCACCCGGGGTGCCATCCGGCAGATCCACCGTGCCCGCGAGGCGGCGGTTCTGATCCAGGAGGGGGTGCCGGCGCAGGATGTCGTGCACCAGCTGGGTTATTTCGACCAGCCGCACCTGGCGCGGTCCTTGACCCGGTTCATCGGCCGGGCCGCCACTCAGCTGAGTGCTCCAGACAGGGCGGAACCGCTGTCGCTTCTGTACAAGCCCTCCTCCCCTGTGCCCGCATAGTCTTCCTGACGTAGCCCACGGGGTTGGCCCGCCCCGGCCGGAGCGCTGTTCGGCCGGGACCGGGCAGACGACCCCGAACTCATCACGGAGGAATCATGCGCAAGGTCGTTTCGGGACTGTTCGTCTCGCTCGATGGTGTCGCCCAGTCGCCGAACGAGTGGCAGTTCGCTTTCGACGAGGAGATGGGCGCGGCGCTGGGAAAGACGCTGGAGACTGCCGACACGATTCTGCTGGGCCGGGCGACTTTCACCGAGTGGGCCGGGTACTGGCCGACGGTGACCGACGGCGAGGACGCCGGCTTCGCCAAGTGGATCAATGACTCGCCCAAGTACGTCGTCTCCTCCACGCTGGACAGCGTGGAGGACTGGGCGAACAGCACGCTCATCAACGGCGATCTGGCGGCCGCGATCGAGAAGCTCAAGGCGGGCGAGGGGAAGGACATCACCGTCGCGGGCAGCCCCACGCTGGTGCGTTCGCTTCTGGAGCAGGACCTGCTGGACGAACTGGTACTGCTGATCCACCCGGTGGTGGCCGGCGAGGGCCGCAAGAAGCTGTTCGCCGACGACGCCAGCCTGAAGAAGCTGGAGCTGGTCAGCGCTCAGCCGACCAGCAGCGGAGTGATCATCGCAACCTACCGTCCGACGCGCTGAGCACTGCTCGACGAGGCCTGGGTACAGGGACGGGCAGGAGATCGAGCCACATCTCCATTCTGGCGCGCTTCCGACTCCCACCACGACGGCACCGGCCTTGGCCTGCCCATCGTCCGCCATCTGGTCCACGCCTCCGGCGACCAGATCACCCTCAACGCCGCCACGCCGAGCGGCGGTCTGGACGCCCAGGTCCCGCTACACCCCGCCGAGCAGGAACGTCGCTCCGGAGGCGCGACCGGACGCGCCGCTCACCGCGTCGGACGCCGAACACCGACACCCAGAAACGGTCCCCGGACGCCGGTATGACCGCTGTTCCCCGCTACCAGCGGGCCGCTGGTCACGGCTGGCCGGGGCTCCTGGCGTGAGAACACCAAGATGCCCGCGAGGCTACTCTCCACACCCGATGCGGCGTCTGCGCGGAGTCAGAGGTGACGCTCCCAGGAGTCACCAGTCGGTGAGGTCGATCAAACGGGAACAGTGCGGGTCGTCGATGTCGCCCGGCACGGTCCGTTCCACCTCCACGATCAGGGAGGGAAGTGCTGCGAGCAGGGCTGTCAGGGCATTGGACGGTCGTACGTCGGCGGCGACCACATTGGTGTCTTCCTCGTGGTCGACATACAGGCGCATCCGGTCGGGGCTTGGAGCAGCAGGCGCACGATGTCCGCCTGCTGCTCCGCGATGTCGTCGTACGTGAGAGTCCATGGGCGGGTGTCGTGGACCGCACCAGGCCGAAGGCATCCGGGAGCGATGAACTTTGCCCGCGATCGCAGTCATACAGGTGACCGCGCTTGCCGCGCACTGCCCACCGATACTCAAGGACCCATCATGACCACTGCCACCACCCACACCGCTCCAGCGCCGGGGGTCTCCCGCCGGACCGATGTCGCGTTGTGGGCCACCCAGATCGCCCTCGCTCTCTTCTTCGCTGTCGCCAGCGGCTTCCCGAAGCTGGCCGGGATAGCGGCTGCCGCCGAGTCATTTGACCGGATCGGCTACGGCGACTGGTTCATGTACCTGGTCGGCGGTCTGGAAGTGGCAGGCGCCATCGGCCTGCTGGTCCCACGCCTGGCCGGCCTCGCCGCCCTGGCCCTGACCGGACTCATGGCAGGCGCCGAGATCTTCCTGTGGGCCTACCTGGACACCACCTTCTGGTACACCCCGCTCATCCTCGCCGCGATCCTCGGCTGGATCGCCTACGGCCGCCGCCAGGCGACAGCCGCACTCTTCCGACAGCTCCCGCACCGCGCCCGGTGAGCAGAGTTGCGGGCCGAGGGACATGAGGTCTGCGACGAGGACGTCGCCCGGCTCTCGCCCCTCAAGCACCGCAATCTGAACGTGCTCGGCCGCTACAGCTTCACCGCCAGCATCCCGGACGTTGGCGCCCTGCGTCCGCTGCGCGACCCGGACGTGCCGGAGCTGGACGAGGTCGAGACCGGCGTCGAGTGAGCCAGGCCGTCAGCCGCCTGCGTTGCCTCGTGCAGCAGGGCAAGTTGGTGCTCGACGGCCTCGGTGAGCCGCTTCTCGTCGTCGGCGGCGAGGAGGTCGAGTAGGGCGCCCAGCGGCGGCGGCCGAACGCCTGGAGGCATTCGTACCACGCGGGATGCGGCCCGCGCTTGCGGGCCCCTCGTATCTTCAACCGCTGGTCAGTGTCGACCAGGGCCTGGCGGGCGAGGTCGACGCCGCTCAGCTCGGTGGTCATGCGATCACCGCCCCGGCCGTGTCGCCATCGAGCGGCCGGGCGGCGAGCTCGCGCGGCCGGTCCCTCCACCGCACGGCCTCGGCCGTCCCGGTCTCGGCGTGGGCCGCGGTCTGCTCGTGCAGCTGCTCCAGCCGCGTTGCCAGGAGGTACTCGGCGGTGCGTTCCCGGGCGGTGTCGGCGGCCTTCGCCGCGGCGGCCACCGTGTCCGCGCCATTCGGGTGCGCGCGGAACCAGCGGCGGTTCTGCTCGGTCGCGTACGCCCGCCGTGCCTGGGCTTCGGCTTCCTCGGTCCGGCCCAGCATCGCCAGGGCGCACCGCCGGTACTCCGGTGCTGCCTGCTGCTTTGCCGGCGGGCTGACGCGCCTCGCGCCGCATCTGCTTGAATGCGGCCCAGCCTGCCGTCCGTCACCGGGAGACCCGTATGCGTCGAACGCTTGCTGTGAACGCTCTCGCCGTCGGACTGCTGCTCGCCGGGTGTTCCGAGGAGTCGGAGCCGATCAACGGAGAGTGGGTCGCGGACGGGCCACAACCACCGGGGTTCGCCGACTTCGCGGACCGGGCCATGATCCGCGTCGACAAGGACGGCGAGGCCACACTCGGAACCTCGCCGATGAGGCTGTGCGGGGACGCGAAGGCGACGGCCAAGGACGAGAGCGACGGTGCCGAGTACCGCATCGCGTTCAGCTCCACGTGCGTCACGGTCAACGTTCCGGTGAGCCTGGATGTCGTGGTCGACGGGGACACCTTGGAGGCCACTCCCACGGGCCTACAGGGCGGGAAGCCCTTCCGCTTCCGGCGTGCCGATCACTGATCTTTTCGGGTTGCCTTCGGGTGGTGACGTTGGGTGATCCCTGCGGTATGCCGGAGCTATGCGGTATGCGGATGGCGGAGGCCTGACGGCTGAGCGGCGGGCTGCGCGTGAAGGGATCCGTCTTGAGGCCGGGCATCGGTTCGCGCGAGGTGACAAAACGTCGGACATCGCCAAGGACCTGCGGGTGAGCGAGCGTTCGGTGGAGCAATGGCGCCGCAACTGGCGTGAGGGCGGCATGGAGGGTCTGAAGTCGAAGGGACCCGCGAAGCTGCCGAAGCTGTCGGATGAGCGGTTCGCTGTGCTGGAGGAGGAGCTGGCCAAAGGGCCGGCTGCGCATGGCTGGGAGGACCAGCGGTGGACGCTGGATCGCGTCCGGACGCTGATCGGCCGCCAGTTCCACGTCAGCTGCTCCATCGCGGGAGTGTGGAGGCTCCTGCACCGCCACGGCTGGTCCTGGCAGAGCCCGGCCCGTCGCGCGTTGGAACGCGACGGACACGCGGTCGAGTTGTGGAAGAAGGACGTGTGGCCGCAGGTGGAAGGACAGCGGCGGCGCTCGGGGCCCGGATCGTCTTCGAGGACGAAGCCGGGTTCGCGATGACGCCGCCACGAGCGCGCACCTGGGGCCGGCGCGGACACACCCCGGTGGTCCGGGTGCGGGTCGCGGCTCGTTCCCCGTGGCAGGGTGTCGGCCGTCCTGGACTAGGGCACACACCAGTTGCCGCCCGAGCACGAGCCGCCCGCAGGTGTCAGGTCACGCTCAGCTGGGCCGTGGGGGGCCGCGTGCTACACCGGGGCGACCGGGCGGGTGGTCACCAGGGCGAGCCACTGGCTGGGGAGGGCCTCCCGCTTGCTGAGGATGCCCGCGACGACGGGCCGGGCATCCGCGAGCGCCAGACTGCTGGTCTCGGCCCGGATCGCGTCCCATGCGGCCAGCAGCCGCTCCGCCACCTGCTGGAGTGGCTCGGGCGCCACCAGGAACAGCGGGCGACCCGTGGCGACCAGGGCAGCGTCCGAAGCCACCTCTGTCTGCGGGGTGACGAGCAGGGTCACCGACTTTTCCGGTATCTCGCGATGGATCGGATGCAGACATCGCTTTCGTCACTGCCGGAGGTGGCCAGGGTGCGGGAGTTCCAGCGGGGCGCGGTGCGGCTGCACATCCTGCATCACGCGGCCGAAGAGGAGATCCACGGTGCGTGGATGACCGAGGAGCTGGCCAGTCACGGTTACCAGATCAGTCCCGGCACGCTGTACCCGACGCTGCACCGTCTGGAGGCGGACGGGCTGCTGGTGTCGAGCAGCGGGTGGTCGACGGCCGTACTCGGCGGGTGTACAAGGCGACCGAGGCCGGGAAGCAGGCTCTGGCGGAGGACCGGCAGGCGCTGAAGGAACTGGCCCGCGAAGTCCTGGGCGACGAAGCCCCGTAGCGCCCTGGCCGGTCGACGGCGCGCGGGGGTTAGGAGGTGCGTGGGGCCACCAGGCCGGATTCGTAGGCGAGGACCACGAGTTGGGCGCGGTCGCGGGTCTGGAGCTTGGCCATGGCCCGGTTGATGTGGGTCTTGGCGGTCAACGGACTGATGACCAGGCGGTCGGCGATCTCGTCGTTGGACAGGCCCTGGGCGACCAGGGCGACCGCTTCGCGTTCGCGGCCGGTCAGCTCCGCCAGCCCGGTGCCGGCGCGGGTGAGGGGCGGCTGGGTGACGTACCGGTCGATGAGCTTGCGGGTGATCGCGGGCGCGAGCAGGGCGTCGCCGCGGGCGGCGACGCGTACGGCGTGCAGGAAGTCTTCCGGCACGATGTCCTTGACGAGGAAACCAGCGGCGCCGGCGCGCAGCGCGTCGAAGACGTACTCGTCCATGCCGTAGTTGGTCAGAATGACGACGTGTACACCGGCCAGGGCCGGGTCCGCGGCGATGCGCCGGGTCGCTTCAATGCCGTCCATGACGGGCATCTGGATGTCGATGAGAGCGACGTCGGGCAGCTGCTCCTTGACGAGCGCCAAGCCCTTTTTGCCATCGGCGGCCTCGGCCACCACCTCGATGTCGTCTTCGAGGTCGAGTAGCGCGCGGAAACCGCTGCGGATGAGCGGCTGGTCATCGACCAGCAGGACCCGGATCACGAGGCTCCGTTCGTGGGGAGTTCGGCCTGGACAGTGAAGCCACCTGCGCTGCGCGGCTCAGTGCGCAGTCGCCCGCCCAAGGCCGTAACGCGTTCGCGCATGCCGAGCAGCCCGAGACCGGGCGTCGGGGCGGGGTGCAAGATGGCCTTTCCGTTGTCGTCGATATGGATACCGAGGGCGTCCGGCCGGTAATCGATGAGCACTGAGGCAGTGGTTGCGGCGGCGTGCCGGGCGACGTTGGTGAGCGACTCCTGAACGATCCGGTAAGCGGTACGGCCCACCGCGGCCGGCACGGCGTGCGGGTTTCCCTCGATCGTCAGCGTCGTCTCCAGGCCGGTCGTTCGGAACCGTTTCACCAGGTTGGGGATGTGGTCGAGTCCGTGCGGCGGGGTGGTGTCGTCGTCACGCAGCGCCTCAAGGGTCGCGCGCAGCTCCCGGCTCGCCTCCCGGCCCGCTTCCTGGATCGCCAGCAGGGCCTCCGGCACCTGCTCGCCCCGCCGCCGGGCCACGTGGACCGCGACCTCGGACTGCACCCTGATAACCGAGATCTGATGGGTGAGCGAGTCGTGCAGCTCCCGCGCGATGCGCAGCCGCTCCTCATCCGCCCGGCGCCGGGCGGTCTCCTCGCGGGTGCGCTCGGCTTCGTCCGCCCGCCGTTCGGCCTGCCGCACTGCCTCCCCGGCGGCGAAGGCGGCGATCAGCCAGGCGATCTCAAGGGTGTTCCGGGCCTGCGCCACGACCTCGCGCGCGGGACCGTCATGGAAGACCAGGGCCGTGAGGTGGAGCACGGCCAGCAAGCCCATAGAGGCAGCCAGCGTGACGGCACGGTGCCCGGCGCGTACCGCGCCGTAGACCGCGACCAGGTACGCGACGGAGAGCACCTCAAACCCGGCCCCCAGGTAACCCACCGCACACAGCCCGGTGATCGTCAGGACCACGAGCGGCGCCCGGCGGTGCGCGGCCAGCGCCAACCCGCCAGCCGCCAGTAGCGCGCAGCCGAGCAGCTCGCGGCCCCCGGACGGGTGTGTCTGCGACAGCCCGGTGCCCAGCAGCAGCACCGCCACGCCCACCGCGATCGCCCAGTCGGTGACCCCGGCCGGGACAGCAAGCCGTCCTTTGCCCATGGGGGCAACCGTAGCCGGATGTGGTTGTGGGCGAGTCCGGCTCATGGACGAGCAGTCGGCTACCGCGTGCGCGGTACTACCGAGCCGTCCGCCGCATCCGCAGTATCCGCATCCCGCAGCGGCAGCAGCGGAAAGTGCCTGCACCTGCTGGATGACCGGTGGGGGTCCGGCTCGCATGCTCAAGGCACATCGAACCTCGCAATCAGCGACGGAGAAGGAGGAGAGCGGCATGAGTGCTTCAGCAGCGCTGATGGCGGCCGCCGAGGGTGGGATCATCGGCGACGGACGGACCGGGGCCAACCTGGCCCTCGGGGTGGGGCTGCTCGGCCTGGCCGTCGGCTGGCTGGCCTTGGCCCGAGCCGGCGGCCGGATCAGCACCGGCAACGCGCGCACCGGCGGGATGTCGGCCATCGCGGTGGGCATGGCCGGCACGGCCCTTGCGGTGTTGCACCTAGCCACCTCCAGTGGCGGTCCCGGCACCGGCAATGGACTCGTCGGCGCCATCGTGGCCATCCCACTGGGGCTGGGCGCCGTGCTCCTCGGCCGCCGGGCGCTGGCCCGATGCCACCGCGCCGACCGGCCCGCCGATCGGATGCCCGTCTGACGGGCACCGTCACGGCGTGCCTGCGGCCACTGCACGCCGGAACCCCGTAGGCGGCGGCGCCGAGGGCCAGGACCGCGGCGCCCCAGATCACCGAGGACGCCGGGAGAGCGAAAGCCAGGGCGAGGCAGCCGGCCAGCCCAACGGCCGGGATGACCCGCGCCGGGCGGCCGTCGTCCACGGTGAGGGTCCAGGCGGAGGCGTTGGCGACGGCGTAGTACGCGAGCACACCGAAGGAGGAGAACCCGATCGCCCCGCGCGCATCGGCCGTCGCTGCGACCACCGCCACCACGGCACCGACGACGAGCTCGGCTCGGTGCGGCACCTTGAACTTCGGGTGCACCGCGGCCAGGGCGTGCGGCAGGTGCCGGTCGCGAGCCATGGCCAGCGTGGTGCGGGAAACACCGAGGATGCGCCAGCAGCGAGCCGAGCGCCGCCACCGCCGCACCAACACGCACGACCGGTACGAGCCAGTCGGCTCCCGCCGCCCGGCCCGTGTCCGACAGCGGCGCGGCGGCATCCGCCGGCCCCTTCGGGCGAGAACCGTCAGGACGGCGACGGCGACGACGACGACGGCGTAGACGACCAGAGTGATGCCGAGTGCGATCGGGATGGCCCGGGGGATGGTGCGGGCGGGGTCGCGGACCTCCTCACCCAGGGTGGCGATGCGCGCGTACCCGGCGAACGCGAAGAAAAGCAGGCCCGCCGCCTGGAGCACCCCGCTGAAGGCCGCGTCGTCCCCGACATGTCGAGCCGGGCCGCGTCTCAGCGGGCGGGAGGCCGTCCTCGCCTACTCAGTCGTGAGGACGAGGACTTCGTCATCCGGACGGCCACCACTCGCCCCACCAGGCTCGGCCAACCCTTCACCCGCTGGTCGATCCGCAAACTCGCCGCCTGCCCTGATCGCGACGCGAACGCACGATGGCCTGGCTCGCGGGATGCCGTCGACTCCACCGCCGCTACGAACGCAAGGCCGAACACTTCCTCGCCTTCACCAGCATCGCCTGCACCCTCATCTGCTACCGCAGACTCGCCAAATGAGGTGGCCCTTAAGCTGGAACCCTCCGACGCGCAAGGCACGTCGCTGACGCGGGAGTACCGTGCGTGGAACTCCGGCTCTGGGAGCTCTGTCGTCCGCGGCCCGGTCTTGTGCTTGGCCAAGGGGTCATGCCTGCCCGAAAACTTTGCCAGGGTTGAGAATCCCGGCCGGGTCGAGAGCACGCTTCACCGCGCGATGCATCTCCAGGACGGCCGGGCCGAGTTCACGGGTGAGGCCGGGCCGCTTGAGCAGTCCCACACCGTGCTCACCAGTCACCGTCCCACCCAATTCGAGGGCGTCCGCGATGATGTCGTCGAACGCCGCGCGGGCCCGGACCTGAGCCGCTGCGTCACCGCGTTCCGTCACCAGAAGCGGATGCAAGTTGCCGTCGCCGACGTGCGCGATGTTAGCGATGGTGATCCGGTGCCTCTCCGCGGTCCGGTCGATGCGGGCCAGCATCTCCGCCACCGCCCCGATGGGCACACAGACGTCCTCCGTGAGTACCGGCCCCAGCCGCTCGAGCGCGGGGAAGGCCAGCCGGCGGGCCGCGAAGAGCATCTTGGCCTCTTCCTCTGTCTCCGACCGGTCCGCCCAAGTAGAGCCAGCCCCGCGGAAGCAGTCGACCATCCGGCGGGCGCCCTCCTCGGCGGCGCGGCCATCATCGTCGAAACGGGCCAGGAGGACCACGTCCGCCTCGGCGGAGAGCCCCATGTTCTTCCAGGCATCGACCGCGCGCAGACAGTGCCGGTCGACGAGTTCCAGCGCGGCCGGCCGCAGCCCGGCGGCAGCCGTCGCACGCACCGCGTCACCGGCCTGCCCGACGCTGTCGAAGTAGCCGACGGCGGTCACGCCGACCGGAGGCAGGCGTCGCAGCCGGACCGTGATCTCGGTGACGACACCAAGGGTGCCCTCGGCACCCACCATGAGGCCCACAAGGTCATAGCCGGCGACCCCCTTCGACGTACGGCGCCCGAGCCGGACCACCTCGCCCGTGCCGGTCACGACCTCCAAACCGAGGACATAGTCGCGAGTGACGCCGTACTTGACGCAGCACACTCCGCCAGCGTTCGTCGCGACATTTCCTCCCATGGTCGACCAGGGCGAACTGGCAGGGTCAGGCGGGTACCACAGGCCGAGCGCCGCTACATGGGCGCGCAGGTCGTCGTTGACCACACCGGGCTGTACGACGGCGAGGCGCTCCAGCTGGTCGACCTCCAGCACCCGGTCCATGCCGTCCAGCGCGAGGATCACGCCGCCTTCGACGGCATTGGCGCCCCCCGACAATCCAGTACCGGCGCCGCGTGCAACCAAGGGGACTCCTTGCTCCAGGCACGCACGAACCACGGTCCGGACCTCGTCGGTGCTCTTGGCGCGCACGACGGCCACCGCACGGCCAACAGGCGCCCACACCGCCTGGTCGTGGGAGAGACCGGCGACGATGTCCGGATCAGTCACCACCCGGCCAGTGGGCAGCCGTCGCCTGAGTACTTCGGCGATACCCACGGCAGGGGGCGTCGTGCTGACGAAGTTCCGCTCGGCCACCCGCACACCTCCAGAGAAGTTGACTCACATATGAATGCGCCATAGATGGCACCGCACCGCCGGGCAGCCGGTTCATGGACGATATGCACGAATGACCGATGGAAGTCTTGGGGCGCCTCTTGCTCCGTTCCGTTCCTCCCCCTGGTGGCGCGCTTCCCGGCGCGACCGGCTCGGGCTCGAAACGGGTGCCGGTCGGGTGCGGCGAGTGGTGCCAGGCACTGGGGGCGGCGGCACTGGCCAGGAGCGCCGCCGCCCAGCGCGACGGTCAGGCAGAGCCGCAGCGTCCAGGCTTACTGGGCACGGCAGGTCCTGAGGTAGCTGAGGAACGATGCCTGCAGCCCAGTCACGTGCGTTTCGTGCATGAGTGCGCTGGTGACGGATCCGCTGCGTGGGGTGAGGCGGTGAAGGAACGTGGCCGTGTTCTTCGTGAGATTCTGGTAGACCGCCAGGTCTCCGAGGATCTCTCGGTCGTTGAAGGTCACGTGAAGCTTGGTAGCAGGCAGGGTGTCACCCAATGCTTGAAGACGAGCGAAGACCTGACTGTCTGCATTGACAATGCCGGGGCTGCCCGCGCCGATGCTCTCGAAGAAGGTGCTATTGGTGAGCCAGGCGTAGAGGCTGAAGAGTCCGCCGTAGGAATAGCCGAAGAGGCCGTGACCGCTCGGGGCTGTGCCGTAGTCGCGTTCGATCCGCGGGTGCAGGTCGTCGGTAAGGAAGTTCAGGAACATATCCCCGCGGCTGTCGCTCAATTCAGCGAGGTAGGCGTCGGCTTGCTCGCGAGTCATCGTGCCCGCTTCGATCCCCATCTCCACCGCATCGATGTACTCCTGCGCGATGGGTTCGCCGGGGGGCACGAGGTCGCGGTTGCGCAACCGGTCCCAGTGCTCTGCTTCCTCGCCTGCGTAACCCACGCTGACTTGCACGTAGGGCTGAATCGACTGCATGGGGTCCAGTTGCGTGACGATGAGCGGGGCGGTCATGCCCACGGCCCAGTTGCCGTCGAGCACGTACACGACAGGCGCTTGCGCCGCGGCAGGGTCGTAGCGCGGTGGCGTGGTGACCCAGACGCCGTAGTCGTGCCCACCGCTGGAGCGCATCTCGAAGTAGTCGGTGTGGGCGAGGCAGCCCTGCCACATGGTGCTCATCTGAGGTCCTTCACGATCTGGCCGGCCTGGATTACGAGGACGGCGTTGGTGGGGTCGGAGAACAGCTCCGGGTCTTCGAGCGGGTTGCCGTTCCAAAGAACGAGGTCTGCCTGCGCGCCGGGAGTGATGACACCCACCTGGCCGGACAGGCCGAGGATCTCGGCGTTGGTCCGGGTCGCGGCCACGAGCGCTTCCATCGGCGTCTCGAGCGCTGCGCGCAGGCTGAGTTCTCTGCCGCGACGGTCCTGGGCCGGGCCGATGAGATCGGAACCCAGCCCGATCCGTACTCCCGCGTGCTTGGCGACAGCGAGCGCCTTCGTCATCCGCTCGCGTACGCCCTTGGCCCGGTCGCGGATCGACTCGGCGAGCCCGGCTCCGGCGGTGTCGTGCAGCACTTGCTCGACGACAGCGAACGTGGGCACGAGGGCAACCTCGCGAACGGCCATCAGGGTCGCTGTGGATTCGTCGAGGCTGGTGCCGTGCTCGACACAGCGCACTCCGGCCTCGACCGCATTTCGTATGCCCTCGTTGTTGTGGGCGTGGACTGTCACATAGGTGTTCCGTGCCGCAGCTTCTTGAACGGCGACAGCGATCTCTTCGACGGTGAACTGGGTGTCGGTCAGTCGATCATGTGCGCCCACCACTCCGCCGGTCACGCAGAGCTTCAGGAAGGAGGCTCCGCGACGGAAGGCTTCGCGGACGTTGTGTCGCAGCTCGTCCGCGTTGCCCGCCATCATGGAGAGGGCGCACAGGCCCGGGATGTGGTGGCTGCTCCACAGCTCGGTGGGTTCCCATTCGGCTCCGTAGTAGCCGTGGCCGCCGATCTGGCACTGAACAGGTCCGCACGACAGGACGCGCGGCCCTCTGACCTTGCCCTTCGCGATCGCGGTGACGACACCGCCGTCGATCCCGCCAGTGTCGCGAACGGTGGTGAAGCCGGCGTCGAGCGTCGCGCCGGCCGTGGCGAAGATGTCCGCCGCGATCTCGGCGGCGCTTATCTGAAACGAGAAGTGCGGCTGGATCGGGCTCGACACGCCCAGGTGGACGTGAGCGTCGATCAGGCCGGGCGTCATCGTCAATCCCTCGGCATCGAGACGCTCGCCGTGCGCGCTGGAGGCACCGAGTTGGGTGATGCGGCCGTTCTCGATAGTGATGTCGAGGTTGCCGGGATCGCGCCCCGACCCGTCGATGACCGTCGCGCCGACTACATGAGCAGGTCCCATAGTCGATCCTCCGTCGTTGCGAGCTGACTGCGACCATGTGTGAAGCAACACGGAACCGCCAAACTTTCTTTTCCAATGGATAAACTGTGGGAGTGATCCTGTCAACCTCGGAACGCAAGGGCAGCGCGCGCGAGCGACTCCTGGCACGGCTTCTCGACGCCTTCGGCGAGGCCCTTCCCCCGCCGGAGATGTCGCTCCGTGAGATCGCCGCCCGGATCGAGACCAGCCACGCCCTGTTGCGATACCACTTCGGGTCACTCTCGGGCGTCTTGGCCGCCATGCTCGAGGCGCAGCGATCCCGCGACAACGAGGCACTTTTGGAGGCCGCCCAGCAGAGCACCTTCGACGATTTCGTGGTGGCGATCTGGCGTGCGTACACCCGGCCGGAGCAGCTGTCGCGTATCCGCGGCTTCTTCTACGTCGTCGGACTGGCCGCGTACGGCCCCGAGGACTTCCGTGAGTTCGTGGAGTCGCTCGGTGACCTGACCGTGATGCTGTCCTCACTCGCGGAACGCGAAGGGCTCGACACGAAGGAAGCGCGGGATGTGGCCACCGTCACCGTTGCCGCGCTTCGCGGCCTCCTCTTGCAGGAAATCCTGACTCCCGGAACCCGCTCGGAGGACGCGGTCACCTTGATCCTGCGCATGCGAGAGGGCCGATCCGGTCCACGATCACGTCCGGAGCGTTAAGCAGGCCCTCGACCCTTGCCGCCGCCTCACCCGATCCCTCGGCCCCTGTCTGCGGACGCGCTGACAAGCAGCCTCGACCATTGGTTGCTTCACCTTTCCACGCGCTAACCGAATGTTCGGTTTGCGTGAAGGGAGGGCTGCTCGTCATAGCTGCAGGGGCAGTATGTGCGACGAGGACCGTGCTTCGCGACTGCCCGGAATTGACACGCTGGACGTGGGTAAGGCCAGCGCACAGCTGCACATGACCATGACGGCGAGCGTGATCAACAACCCTGGGATGGCACACGGTGGCTACATCTTCCTGCTGGCAGAGTCGGTCTTCGCTCACGCCTGCGACAGCCACGGCCCCGTAGCTGTCGCGTCCGCACCCGACCCCACCAGCCAGTCCTTTCCCGCCTCTGCCAGGCTCATGGTGGGTTCTGACAGCTGAGCATCGGCGCACACGCGCGCGACAACTGTTGGGTACGACGACAGAAAGTGGCGACAACAGTCGCCGGAACATGGCCTCTGACCTGCGTAATGTGCGGACAACGGGCGGAGCGGTGACCCTTCGCGCCGCCAGCGGAACCGTCTGGTCCGGCAACGAGAAGGTGGGTTGGAACATGGCTGAGAGCACAGACGCTGTCGTCGTCGGGGCCGGGGTAATCGGATCCTCTATCGCTCTCGAACTGGTGCGGAGCGGTCTGCGGGTCGTCGTGGTCGACAAGTTCGGCGGCGCAGGCAACGGCTCCACCAGCGCCTCGAGCGCCGTGGTCCGCTTCACCTATCCCACGATCGCGGGCGTCAATGCTGCTTGGGAGTCCCGTCACTGCTGGGGAGCATGGCGCGATCATCTCCAAGCACCCGCCAGTGAACCCCTCGCAGCGTTCAACCGCTGCGGCGTCACCATGCTGGACGTGGACTTCGCACCCTGCGGCATGTTCACGCGACACTTCGACAAGGTCGGTGTCCCGTACGAAAAATGGGGCGCACGAGAGCTGTCCAAGCGGTTGCCCGCTTTGGACACCGGCCGGTACTTCCCGCCCCGCCCCGTGGATGACGACGAGTTCTTCGCCGACGCGTCCGCTCGGCTCGGTGCTCTCCACACACCCGACGGGGGCTTTATCGACGACCCGCAACTCGCCGCGCACAACCTTGCTACGGCGGCCCAGCGGCACGGAGCCGCCTTCCGGTGGAAGACCCCCGTCACCGCGGTGATGCGGCGCGGGGGACGCGTGCGCGGGGTGCGCCTCAAGGATGGAACCGAACTGTCCGCCGGGGTGGTCGTCAACGCGGCCGGCCCATGGTCGGGACAACTGAACCGGCTCGCCGAAGTCGGCGGCGACTTCACCGTCGGTCTGCGGCCGCTGCGCCAGGAGGTCCACCACGTAGCGGCGCCCGCCAGCTACCACGACGCCGGCGGCGACGGGCACGCACCGGTGCTGGTCGATATGGACCTCGGCACGTATATACGGCCCGAGGGCAGGGAGTTTCTGCTCGTCGGCGGCACGGAACCCGAGTGCGACCCGCTGGAATGGCTCGACGATCCGGACGACGGGAGTCCCACTCCGACCGTGTCGCAGTTCAGGACGCAGGTGACGCGGGCGGCTCGCCGACTGCGCGGCCTGCGCGTTCCCAACAAGCCTCGTGGTGTGGCAGGCGTATACGACGTGACCGACGACTGGACCCCCGTATACGACCGAACCGAACTCGCCGGCTTCTACGTGGCCATAGGCACCAGCGGCAATCAGTTCAAGAACGCCCCTCTGGTAGGCCGCCTCATGACCACCCTGATCCACGGTGTCGAAGGCGGGCACGACCACGACCGGAGTGCGCTCACGTACACCTGCGAACACACCGGCCAAACCATCGACCTCGGTGCGTTCTCACGCCGACGTCGGCCGGCCCCGTCCACGGGCACAGTCCTCGGCTGACGCTGGCCGCTGAGCCGGGTTCCCCGTCGAAGAGGATGGCTCGTACCCGGCGGTCGACCACCTGTGCAAACCTGGCGAGCCGGAGCTGGGCAATCCCACGCACTGTGCGAAGCGCACATCAGCGTCACCAGCGACGTCTTCGACGAGCTAGCGGATCCTGCTCGCCGTTGCCGCCCCGAAAGCGTCAACAGCAGTTCCCTTCTCTGCTGAAGTCAACGACCGGTGTGGTGGGGGTGTCACCTGTCCCCGGTCGCGGTCCGAGCCGCCGGGGCCGGTCAAGCGCGCTCGCGGCCATCTTCAGCGCCGTAGTATGCACAGAGCCCGAACGCCCTGACCATCTCGTTGCGGCACTGAGCAGGCTCGTGCACGTCACGGGGGTGACGGCACGGCGAACGCCGCAGGTTCTGCGGCAACCGTAGCAACGTTGCCTAGCTGCCGCCCGTGCTCAGAACACCACGTCCGGTGCTTTCATCGATGTCGGCAAGTCGGGGGTGCAACTCTGCCATCTTCAGGCCGAGATGCGCGGCCAGTCGGTCATCGCCGATGTCCAGTTGCAGTCCAGTGAGCTGCTCAACGCGATGCAGCCGTTTGTAGAGTGTGGAGCGGTGGATATGTAGGGCGGTGGCGGCATGCTGGGCATCGCCGGCGTGATCGAGATACACCCGCAGGGTTTCAATCAGCTCACGGTGCACGGGGTTTGACAGCAGGGAGCGCAGCCCCGGGTGGATGCCCTCGGCGAGCTCGTCGGGGGTGAGCTTGCCCAATAGCGCGTACACGCCCAGCTGTGTATGAGCCACCACTTGCCCCAGGGTGCCCGTGGTGCGGGCGACCTCGGCAGCGCGGCGGGCTTCCTCGTAGGAAGAGTGGGCCTCCGTGAGGCGTGGGCGTGGCCCGCCTATGCCTATCCAGCACAGGGCGGCCCGTCCCAGGCCGAGTTCTGCGACCAGCTTTTCGCGCAGCACCTCGGCAAGCTCGGCGGCATTGCGCTCGATGACCTGGGAACGTGCCCCAGGCCAGATCGTCAGCAGAAGCGCGTGATCCGGACGCGTCAGGGCCAATCCGCGTGAGGGGGGAAGCCGTCGTCGACAGCGGTCGACGGCGAGCTCCAGGGCCAGACGGCGTTCTTCGGCCAGGGGCTCGCCCTCTTCGCGCGCCACCATGGCTACCAGGACGGTGACCGGCCCAGCCACGGCGTGTTGCTCCTCGACGAGCGCGGCACCCGCCTCCGTCCGGAGTGCCTGGTCCGGGGCGATCAGGTCACGGACTAGCTCCCTGGCGCGGCTGCGAGTCACTTCGACGCCAAGGTAGCCGCGGTGCAGGACCAGGGCGGCTTGCGCAGCCGCCTCGCGCAGCAACTCGACGGCCCGGTCGCCGATAGGGCCATCGGAGCTGATCAGCCATACGTAGCCGAGCAGGGCATCGTCGTAGCGGATCGGCATGCCGACCCGTTCTATCGTGATGCCGATCTGGGGGCACGGCGGAAGAGTGAAGACATCGGAAGCCTGGGCAGCGCCTTGCTCGCAGACGTGCGCGACCAGCGCGGTCGACACACCACGGTGCATGACCGATTCGATCCGGGCGTCGTCCACGTCGCCAGTGTGCGCGTTGTACGCGAGCAGCTTGAGTCGCGTGTCGTCGATGGCGATCGACCGACCAAGGCGGGCACCGAACGCGTCGACAAGTCGCTGCAGCTCCGAAACCATCTCGACACTGTATAGGGGGGCATGAACTTTCCACAGATCGACATACAGCGCCGGCCCCCGACCCGCAGTTGTCGTCCTCCTACCTGCTCAACCCACGCTCGGCCGTCGTACCGCTGACCGGCATGAGCGCCCAGCTCGATGCTCTCGAAGCCTGGTGCCACACGAGCAGACCCACAGACGTCACGGCCATCACCGGAACGGGCGGTATCGGCAAGACCCGCTTGGTGACCGAGCTGCTGCGCCGCCTCGCCCAGCCCAGCCCGGGCCAAGCCACGGCTCGGAGATGGACTGGCGGCTTCCTCGCAGAAACCCCTCTCCAGCAGCCGCCCCACTACGGCATGCTCGCCACCAGCAAGTACCCACTGCTACTCGCCATCGACTACGCGGAGACCCGCCGCAGCCAAGTCGATGAGATCCTTGACATCCAGGCTGCGCGCCGCGGTGGCTAAAGCGTAAGGATCCTGCTCCTGGCCCGCGGCCGAGACAACTGGTGGCCGTCCCTGCGCCGTCCCCGCCAAGGCACAGCCATGATGAGTACGGGAACCAGCGTCGACATCAGCCCAGCCGACGCTCTGGACGGCACCAGCACCGAGCGCGCTCTTGCGGGCGCCAAGCACGCTTTCACCGACCGCATCCACGAGCTGCGGCATGCCGGCCTGGGCGATGAATGGGCCACCTCCCCTCTTTCGCCCGATACCAGCACAGCGAGACCGCTCCCGCTTGATACCGAGCCGACGGACGATGCGATCATCTCCCTGCACATGGCCGCCCTCGCCCACGTCCTCGCCAGTTCAACGACGACTTCGCCCGCTACGACAACCCCGTGGATGTGCTACTCGCACACGAGATGAGCTACTGGCGCCGGATCGTCGAAGCCCGCGGCCAGTTCTTCGACGAACAACTGAGGGCGGGATCGGTGCCCGGGGACAGGTCGCCTTCGTCGACGGCTTGCTTGAACCGGTCGCGGAGGAGGGAGGTGTGCTCGTTGCGCCAGACGATGAGGTCGTCGCGGGCCCCTCTGTAGCCGAGGGCCTCGTGCAGCTTCTCGCCGTAGCCCGGAAGGGGGCTCCCCGGGGTTACCTGGCCGGGAGCCCCTGGAGAAAGGGACGGGGCAGCGGGTCAGGTCAGCTCATGCCCTGGAGGCGCCAGATCTGGTTCCTCTTGTTGTTCAGTGCGCTCGCCGGGTCGCAGGTCCACTGGCCGACCTGCGCGCCGGGTGCGGTGGAGACCTGGCTGACGTCGGCGCACTTGCCGCTGTGCGCGGCGACCAGCTGGTAGTCCTTGCTGTTGCCCAGCGCGGTCACGGGATTGAGGGTGAACATCTGGTTCGTGCCGCCGTTGCAGGTGTACTGCTGGACGGCTGCGCCATCGGCGGTGGAGGCGCCGGAGACTTCCAGGCACTTACCGCTGTGCTCGTTGACCACGGTGTAGGTGTTCGGGCGGCCGGCCACCGGCTTGAAGTCCAGCATCTGCTGGTAGCCGCCCTCGCAGGGGTACTGCTGGTACTGCGTGCTGTTGGTCATGCTGAGGTTGGTGTCATCCAGGCACTGGCCGCTGTGCTGTGCCACCGCCACCGTGGAAACGGTGGTGTCGGACGGCGGCAGCAGCGTGACGGTATAGCCGTCGGCAGCGTCCGTCCACGGCACGTGCACCGAGGCCGAGTTGCCGCTCACGGTCAGGGTCTGGTCGGAAACCGTCACCGGGCCGGTCACCGCACCGCCGCCGTTGTTCGGTATGCGCTGCACGACCGCGCGGACCCGGCTGTTCTCCACCACGGAGGTGGTGTCCAGACGGTCGAGGTTGACGGTGGCGTCGCCGGTGTCGCCGTTGCTGCCCAGCAGGATCTTCGCGTTGCGGGCGCCGTTGTCCTTGGCTGCCAGGCCGTCCGTGTTCGTACCGGGCGTGACCTTCACGATGTTGCCCGTCTGCGAGCCGTAGTAGCGGTACAGGAACCACTCCCCCAACGGCAGGTACCGGCCTCCGGTCTTCGTCAGCAGCTTCGCCTGGAAGTCGTGCAGGTTCGCGCCCCCGGCCCAGTTGGCACGAAGCCCGTCCGCCCCCGCGCGCTCCAGCCGTGAGACGTACCAGCCGCCACGGCCCGGGTTCTGCTCGTTGGTGCCCGCGTACTCGTTGACCTGGAAGGGACGGCTCGTCGTCATCGACCGCGCGGACAGCTTGGACCTCAAAGAGGCGCTGTCGGCGACCGGGTCACCGGGCAGGTCGTGCCAGCTGTAGACGTCCGGCTCGACGTTGTTCGCCTTCACGTAGTCCAGGTACGTGTTCCACCAGGTGTTGGAACTCGTGGGCCTGCCGCAGGTGCTCGCCCCCACGATGACCGCGCCGGGGACGGCGGTGCGAATCTTCTGGTAGGCGCGCTTCCACATCGCCAGGTACTGGGGCTGGCCGGAGCCCCAGAACATGGTGCAGTCGGGCTCGTTCCAGATGTCCCACAGGATGTCGGTCATCCCCGCGGCCCGGACGTCGGACAGCAGACGGTCGTAGAAGGCGTCGAAACGGGACCAGTCGCCGTTGTCACCCGGGAACGTGGGAGTGGTGGTGCCGTCGGCGCCCCACAGGTCGTGCGGCAGCATGACGAACTTTCCGCCCAGCGCCTCGGTACGCCTGTACTGGGCGAGGGTGGAATTCCACCGGCGGTCGTACTTGCCGGCGACCCATCCGCCCGGGCTGTCCAGCTGGGCGCCGCCGGCCCGCATGAACTTCCACTTGATGTCTTTGTAGAAGTGGTCCTGGGGCAGCGAGCCGTTCTCGGTCATCCCGTAGATGGTGCCCGAGGCCCGGTAGGTGGGCGCGCCACCGGCCGTGGCGAAGTCGACTGCCACGGTGGTGTCGGCGGCCTGGGCCGGCGTGCCGGGGAGTACGACGGCGGCCCAGACCGACGCCAACAGGGCGGCGAGAGCGGTGGTCCTGCGCGGGCGACGGCCTGCCGTGCGACCGGGCCGGCGGTTGCGTCCGGGTGGAGCCAGGCTGCGGGACATGCGCATGTGATCTCCCGAGAGGGTGAGTGGTGCCCGGGCCCCGGCGGGCCCGAGCGGCCTTCGGCAGCCGCCGTCCTGACGGTGCGGGTGCCGGTGCTGGTGGGGCACCGCCGAGGGAAGGAGAGCGTCCGGCGGCGGGGCCGGTGGGTGTTGCCGCCTGGCAAGAGCACACGGGTTGCGCTCACACGCCGGTGTGGGCGACGGATGTGGGCGCGGTCTGCCGGAGTTCGTGGGCTTCGGCCAAGAGGAGATAGCAGGCGGCCGTCCAGGTGTAGGCGCGGTCGCGCAGGCCCGTCCCGGTGAGGGCGTCGAAGTTCTCCGCGAAGCCGTGGGTTTCGCACAGGGCCCGGAATCGGGCGCTGATCTCGTCCGCGAGGCGGTCGTGGCCGCCGCGGCGCAGCCCGTCCTCGATGAGGACGGTGGCGGGCGCCCAGATCGGGCCGCGCCAGTAGCCGTCGGGGAGGTAGTGGGGCGAGTCGGGGAGTTCGGTGGCCAGTCCGTGCGGGGTCAGATGGGCTTCGATACGGGACGCCAGCACGGCGGAGACGTCTTCGGGCAGGTGCTCGCCCAGCACCATCGGCATGAGGTCCAGCAGGCTCGAGGTGCTCCAGGTCTTTGAGGTGTCGATGCCCCGGGCCACGAACCGCTCCCCCGTCCACAGCTCGTCGAACATCGCCACCTGGGTGGCCTCCGCGGTGCGGGTCCAGCGGCGGGCCTCGTGGAGAAGGCCCAGTTCGGTGGCCAGGACCGCGAGTTCGCGCAGCTGTAGGACGAGGAACGCCGCGAGGTCCGCGCTGACGATCACGCGCTCGGGGTCGAAGGTGGTGGCGTTGTCCCAGCCGCTGTCGTTGCCGTGCAGGTAGTGGGGCAGGGCGGCGCCGGGCGCGCGGCGCGAGGTGAGCCAGAACTCCGTCCAGCGCGCCAACCTGCCGTAGGTCTCGGTGAGTTCCATCCGGCCGAGGGGGTGAGGGAGTCTTCGGCGCAGGTGGCCCAGGGCCCAGCCGTGGATGGGCGGTTTGACGAAGTTGTAGAGGACCTCCGAGTGCGTCACCGAGTCGGGCAGGGCCCCGCTCTCGTCCTGGTGGTCGAACGGCAGCGAGAACTGGTCCCAGGCCAGCGCGGGCCCTCCGGGTCCCAGGGCGAGGGCGTTGAAGCAGTGGTCCCAGCTCCAGACCTTGTCCATCCAGTGCTTGGACATCAGTACCGCGGGCCTGGTGACCAAGGACGCCGGGCGGACCGTCGCCGACCACAGGACATACGCGGCGAGTTCGGCGGCCGGCGTGCCGGGCGAGCGCCAAGGGGCCACCGCTTCGGCGAAGGCGGCGAAGGCGCGCTCCGCGGCCCCCACGACCCCGTCGAACGTCTGCGACGGGGCATAGGGGCGTCGCGCGCTGTCCAGTTCCTCCGCCGCCGCTTCCCAGACCCCGTCGGCATCCGCGGTGATCGTGAGACCACGGTCGCCGCTGCCGAGGGCCTGACCGCCCGACACCTCGACGACGGAGCCCGACAGCAGGGTGACCCGGTAACGGCGCCCGGTCTCGTACGAGGTGAAGACGTACGCGCCGGCCACCGGGTCGTGGTGGAAGTAGGTGCCTGTGAAGGGGGTGAGGGCCTCTTCGGCCGCGGTGATGCGCAGGCCCAGCCCCTCGCCCCGGAGACGGACGGTGTCCGGTGACTCGTAGGCGCAGCCGATCCTCCCGCCCGGATGAGCCCATCTGAGCAGGCCCGGCGTCGTCTCGACGCGGGTCTCGGCCCGGTCACCCGTCGCCGGGTCGCGGGGCACAAGACGCAGAACGGCGTGCATGCCGTTCTGGTGGGAGACCAGGTGGAGGTCCTCGGCGTACGTCTTCTCCGCCACCACGGGCGAGAGAGCGAACCAGGAACCGTGTGTGCTGAACGGGATGTCGTGGACGGAGAAGGCCGGGCCGGATCGGGCGGCGGTCATGAGTCGTCACTCGTTTCTTCGACGGTGGGCGCGGCGGTGTGCCCGGAGGCGGAGCGGCGGGAGGAGATCAGTCCTTGACGGCTCCGGCCGTCACGCCGGCGGCGATGTAGCGCTGGGCGAGGACGAGGATCACCGTGGCGGGCAGCGAGGCCACGACGGCGGTCGCCATGATGGCGTTCCACTGCTGGTTGTTGTTGCCGATGTAGTGGTAGATGCCGAGCGTGATCGGCTCGTGGGCGCCGCCGTTCGCGAGGGTGCTGGCGAAGACGAAGTCGGACCAGGACCACAGGAACGCGAACAGCGACACCGTGACGAGAGCGTTGCGGCTCATGGGCAGCACGACGGACCGGAAGCTGCGCAGTGTCCCGGCTCCGTCCACCTGCGCTGCCTGGAGCAGTTCACCGGGGATGCCGGACATGAACGCGGTGAAGATCAGGACCGCGAACGGGACGGCCAGGGTGGAGTCCGCGACGATCAGGCCGGGCACGGACTGGAGCAGGCCGAGCTGGAGGTAGATGGCGTAGAAGCCCATCGCCATGATGATGCCGGGGATCATCTGGGCGACCAGGAGGAGGAAGCTGAGCAGGCCCCCGCCACGGGGACGGAGTTTCGCCAGCGCGTAGCCGGCGGGCGCGGCCAGCGCCACCGTGAGCACGACCGTGCCCAGGCCGATGACCAGGCTCGTGGCGAGGTAGGGCAGTTGCTGGTTGAGTACGGTGCGGTAGCCGTCCAGGGTGCCGTGGACGGGGAACCAGTCGGGCGGCGACTTGCGCATGTGCTGGTCGCGGGTGAAGGACACATTGAGCATCCAATAGACCGGGAACAGCATGATTGCGGTCAGCAGCAGACCGATGGCCGTCTTCCACCACGTGCGGCCCGTTCCTGGGTTCATGACAGTGCCTGCTTTCGCTGGACCCTCAAGTACACCAGTCCGAAGATCAGTGCCGCGACGACGAGCAGATTCCCGACAGCCGCACCGGGGCCGAAGGCGGGCAGCAGGTTGCCGAAGCCGAGCCGGTAGGACCAGGTGGCGAAGGTGGTGGACGAGTCGGCCGGGCCCCCCTTGGTCATGATCCAGATGATGTCGAAAACCTTGAGCGTGTAGACCAGGCCCAGCAGCAGCGTGATGGCGGACACCGGGCGCAGCAGCGGGAAAGTGATGCTCCAGAAGCGTCGCCAGGCGCTCGCGCCGTCGAGGGCGGCCGCCTCGTACAGGTTCGCGGGGATGGTCTGCAGACCGCTGTAGAGCACGACCAGGTTGAACGGCACGCCGATCCAGATGTTGGCGATGATGACGGAGGTCAGTGACCATGACGGTGAGGTCAGCCAGTTCACGGGGTCGGCGCCGACGGCGTGCAGGCCGGCGTTGATGACACCGGAGTCGCTGTTGAGCATCCACAACCAGGTGGAGGCCGACACGATCAATGGCAGCAGCCAAGGCACGAGGAACAGTGCCCGCAGGGTGGCCGACAGCCGGAAGTGCTGGTGGAAGAAGACCGCCATGGCCAGGCCGATGGCGTATTGGAAGACCAGGCACATGGCGGTGAACACGATGGTGTGCGTGAGAGCGGGCCCGAAGGTCGGGTCGTCGAAGACTTTGTGGTAGTTCTCCAGTCCGGTGAACGGCGCGTTGCCCTGGACGAAGGAGCGGACGGTGTAGTCGCGCAGGCTCAGGTCGACGTTGCGGTAGAGCGGATAGGCGTAGAAGAGGGCGAGGTAGAGGGTCACGGGGGCGAGGAAGGCCCAGGCGGCCCACTGCTGTGAGGTGGGACGCCGGCGACGCGGCGCGGTGCGCGTCGGGAGCGGAGGGACGGTGGCCGCCGCCCCGTTCCGGACAGGCGCCGGCCAGCGGTCCGGTGGGTGTGTCGTACGGTTCATCAACAAGCCCCAGGTCCGATTGGCTGACGGGTTACTTGACGGCGTCCTGCGCCGCGGTGAGCGCGTCCTTCGGCGAGTCCGCCCCGCTGAGGGCGGACTGGACCGCCTTCCACATCTGCTCCGAGATCTTCGGGTACTTGGTGCCGAGGTCGTCGCTGGTGCGTCCCTTGGCCGACTTGACCGCCTCGACCCAGGGCTTCAGCTTGGCATCGGACGCCACCTGCTTGTCCTGAACCGCACTGGTGGGCGCTACATAGGACAGAGTGGTGTCCGTGTCGTACAGGTTCTCGGTGCTGGTCAGGCAGGTCACCAGCTTCCGCGTGGTGGTGTACCGGCCGGTGTCGCCCTGGACCGGGACGGTGACGAACTCGCCGCCCGTCGGGGCGGGAGCGCTGCCTCCGTCGGCGCCCGGGATGGGCAGGACACCGTAGTCGAAGCCCGCCTTTTCAGCGCCCGCCAGCTGCCAGGTGCCGTTCTCGGCGAACGCGTAGTCCCCGCTCGCGAACTCCTGCCAGCTGGTGGTCTGGGTGTTGTTGATGACCGAGTTGGGCGCGTAACCCTTCTTCAGCCAGTCGCTCCACAGAGACAGCGCCGACGCGGCCCCGGAGGAGTCGAGGTCGGTCAGCTTCGCGCCCGAGCCCCAGAACCACGGCAGGAACTGGAAGCTGCCCTCCTCCGTGCCGATCGCGGAGAAGGTGATGCCCTTCTTGCCGGCCTTCTTCACCTTCTCCAGCGCCGCGGTCAGCGACTTCCAGTCCTTGACCGACGCGATGTCGACCCCGGCCGCCTTCAGAACGTCCTTGTTGTAGTACAGGGCGAGGGTGTTGGCACCGATGGGGGTGCCGTACGTCTTGCCACCCGGCTGACCGGCCGCGAGCAGGTTGCGGTCCACCTTCGAGGTGTCGACCTTGTTCTCGTCCGTCGTGGTGAGCGTGCCTGCCTCGGCGAGGGTCGAGACCACGGGGTTGTCGAGGACGAGGATGTCCGGGGAATTGTCCTGCTGGGCTGCCAGCAGCGCCTTGTTCGTCAGATCACTGGTGTCGAAGGCCGTCCGCTTGATCTTTACACCGGCCCTGCTGCCGCAGCCGTCCAGCAGCTTCGCCCAGGCCGAGTTCTTGGCGAACTGCGGGTACGGGTCCCAGAGGGTGTAAGTGCCGCTGTCCGCTGCCTTCGCCGACGTGGTGCCGTCGCCGGAGGAGCATGCGGCGGTACCGACGGTAAGTGCGACGACGGTCATGGCGGTGGCGGTGAGGCGGCGTCTGGTGGGTTTGTTCATTGGGCCTTCCTTCGTGGTTTCAGGCATGGCAAGTGCCGGAGGAGCAAAGGGGCAGGCCGCGGGCGCCGCGGAGTCCGGAACGGCCGGTCGGGCGGTCGGGCGGTCGGGCGGTGACGAGGGCAGGAGGTGGGGAAGGAGAGTGGGGTCCCCGGGATGGCGGGGATGCGGGAGGTTGCCTGGTCAGGCGTTCGAGTCGAAGCCCGGGGTTCTGTGCGGGTCCGTGGGCGAGCCGGTACCCACGGGTCCGGTGCTGGCGCGGAGCGAGATCGGCGGGGCGAGCAGATGGTGACGGGGCGGCGCGTCGTGGTGGTCGAGCCGCTCGACGAGCAGTTCCACGGCCAGTCGCCCCATCTGCGCCGCCGGCACGTCGGCCGCCGTTAGCTGCGGAGTCACCGTCTCGGCCCATCGGGAAGCCACGACGCCCGTGACGGAGAAGTCGCGCGGCACATGGAGGCCCGCATGGGCCAGGCCCCGGTAGAGCCCGCCCAGTGCAGCCTCATTCAATGTGACGAGGGCCGTGCTGGCGGGGACGTCGTGCAGGATCCGCTCCACACAGGCCTGCCCCGAGGGGGCATCGTCCTCGCAGGTGTACGCGCGGACGGTGAGTCCGCGCTCCGCGGCGGCCTTGGTGAAGCCGTCGAGCCCTCGGTGCGCGGACTCGTACCCGGCGCGCAGTAGCCGCTCGGGCCGGTTGACGAAGGCGATGGTGCGGTGGCCCAGGTCCGCGAGGTGGTGGACGCATGCCGCAGTCAGTGCGGTGTGGTCGAGGCCGACCCACCAGTCGCCATCCGGCCGCGCGGTGCGGCCAATGCAGACGTAGGGGAAGTTCTCCGCGAGGAGGTGCTCGACGCGGTCGTCCTGAAGCCTGATCTCCATGAGGATCGCGCCGTCGACGCGTCGCTCCCCCAGCAGTCGCTGGAACGAGCGGTCGCTGTCCACGCCGCTCGGTGAGAGCAGAACGTCGTAGTCGTAGGCGGCCGCGGCCTCCACCACGCTGCCGATGAAGTCGAGTTGCATCCCGGTGTAGTGGTTGCCGGCGGGTGGGAAGACCAGACCGATGGTGCTGGTCCGGCCGTTGGCCAGGGCGCGTGCGCTCGCGTTGGGCCGGTAGCCCAGGTCCTTGATGACCCGCTGGATCTTCTCGCGGGTCTCCTGCGACACCGGGCGCTTGCCGCTCAGCGCGTACGACACGGTGCTCCGCGAGACACCGGCCCGCTTGGCGATCTCACCGATGTTCACGGGACTCCTCCATCGACTGCATCGAACCGGTTCGCGTGATGGGAAAGTAGGAGCTGACCGCACGGGTGTCAATGCCTTGGGTGCACTTCTTGAAACACCTCGGAAACCGGTACGCGCGTACCACGACCATCGCGCACCCTCCGCATCCATCGCGTTCACCAGGTGGATCGGCCTTTTCTCCAACCGCCGGGCACCTAGGGTCAGTACGCGGCGGGAGAAACCCATCGCGTCGCGGCGATGACCGTGGCGGGAACGTCACCCTCATGCACGCCTGAGGCTGTACCGCCCGGGCGGGCTACCCGCCCCGCCCCTGGTGACGGCGGTATGCCAAGTGCCACGCGGACCAGGTAACCGTCATTCCGCGCGGGCATCCAGGCACTGACGATGGGGGTACTGACAGGACCCCCTACCAAGTGCGGGCGTGGCCTGCATCGTGGTGAGGTCGCCGGGCCGACCCGGCACCATACGGTCCCTGGACCAGGCTCATCCAGGGTGATGGATCGGCTTCTCCCCAGGGACAGGGCTGGCTGTCCAGCTGACGGCAGCCTCCGGGCCTCCGGCGTCGGGCGGATCGGCCCGACGCCGGGGTGGTTGCCTAGAACTGAGTGAAGGACTTCCAGACCTCTCCGGGAACCCAGGCCTTGGAGCCGCTGTCACCTCCGACCCCGTCCTGGGGAGCGGCGATGTGGCCTTCGTCGAACGCGGCCCACGCGACCGGATGCCCGGCCGAACACCCCGCGTAGGTGGTGACTGTGTGCGTTCGGCTGCCCTGCGCCGGCTCGGGCGGGTTCTGTCCGGCGCAGCCGTTGTTCCTGACGAACTTGTCCCGCATGGTCCGTCCGCCGGAGATTCCGAGCACTCCGTCCCTGATACCGTGCACCCCGAGGTAGGCGATGGGCTGGGTGCCACCGCCGCATCCGCTGAGCTGTCCGCCGGAGTGGACCGCGACCGCGCGGAAGACCGTCGTCCGGGCACACGCCAGCACGTAGGTCGTGGCGCCGCCGTAGCTGAATCCCACGGCGAAGCGCCGTGAGGTGTCGACGCAGAGCGCTCCCTCGATCTGGCTGATCATGTTGTCGACGAAAGTCACGTCTTCACCACCGGAATTGCCCCAGCCGTTGTTGAGACCCTGGAGCGCGACGAAGATGGTGCTGTTGTTCGCCAGCCGCTGGAGCCCGTAGTAGGCCCAGGTGCCGGTTTCCACCGTTCGCCCCGTTGCGACATCGGTGGCGGTGCCGCCGGTCCGAGCCGATGGCTTCGACGATCAGCTGGAGCTTCATCGCAAACTGGACGGCAGCGAGGCGGCCGGAGAGGTCGTACTCCTGGCGGCCGGTGTGCCGCCGAGGGCGGTCAGGGTGGCGTTGTACGCGGCCTTCTTGTTGCCGCTGCCGTCGAAGAGCAGTGGCTTGTCCCCAGCGCGCCAGGAATCGGTGTCGCGGATGCCCCATACGGTGATGCCGGTGCAGCGCGGGACGTTCATGCAGGCCTTGACCGTGTTGGCGTACGCGTTGGTGGGCGCCTGGGCGATGTCGAGCTCGGTGATCTGCACGTCCACGCCGAGTGCGGCGAAGCTCGACAGGGTGGTCTGGAACGAGGCCGGCGGGCCGCCGGTGCCGAAGTGGGCCTGGAAACCAACGCAGTCGATGGGGACACCCCGTGACTTGAAGTCACGGACCATGCGGTAGACGCCCTGGGTCTTGGCGTCGGTCCAGTTCTCGATGTTGTAGTCGTTGTAGCAGAGCTTGGCCGCGGGGTCGGCCGAGCGTGCGGTGCGGAAGGCCTGCTCGATGAAGCCGTCGCCCAGCAGGTTCTGGAAGACCGAGGGGCGGTGCTGGCCGCTGCCGCCGTCGGCGAACGCCTCGTTGACCACGTCCCAGGCGTAGACCTTGCCCTTGTAGTGGGCCATCTGGGTGGTGATGTGGTTGTTCATCACGCTGCGCAGGGTGTTCGCGTCGCCGATGGAGCTGACCCAGCCGGGCAGCTGGGAGTGCCAGACGAGGGTGTGGCCCCGTACGCGCTGCCCGCGCGAGAGGGCACGGTTGGCGATCTGGTCGGCGGGGCCGAAGTTGAACGATCCGCGGGACCGCTCGGTGGTGTCCCACTTCATCTCGTTCTCGGGTGTGACCATGTTGAACTCGCGGTCCAGGATGGTCGAGTACGTCGAGTCGCCGAGCCTGCCCGCGGCCACGGCGGCCCCGAAGTACCGCCCGGACTGGGCCGCCTGTGCGCCCAGGGTGGAAGCCTGAGCGGATGCGGACGCGGACGCGGCGGTGGGTGCCGCGGTGGCGGTCCCGGCCACCGCCATGATGCCTGCGGCTATGAGGCCTAACGCCGAAGCGCGGCGCCGGTCGTGTCGGTCGTGTCGGTCGCGATCGTTCATCTCTCTCCTCAGATGGGTGGGGGCACCTTGGGAGCGCTCCCAGAATCGGGCGTACGAGTGCGTTCGCGTTCGTGTGCGGACAGTGGCCGGAGCGGACCGGTCAGGGCGTGGTGAGTTCGAAGCGGGTGACGTTGACCGAGCCTCCGAGTGCCTGGGTGGCGTGGTTGAAGATGGCGTACCGGTAGCCCATGAAGAACCGCCAGTCGTTGCCCATGGTGAACGAGGGCCCGAGGCGGATGAAGTTGGTGCCGTCGGTGCTGTAGGAGAAGGTGCCCGGCCGTCCCGCGCCGGGGCGGATGTCGGCGGTGGCACGCAGCCATATGCGGCCGCCCTGGACAGCGGCGCTCGCGAGTTCCGTTCCGGTGCCGGTGGTGTTCCAGTTGCCGTCCATGGTCAGCCCGCTCACCATCGCCACCCGGGTCGCACCGCCGTCCCGTTTCACACCGATCCACGCGGACGAGTCGCGCAACAGCGCCAGTCCGGCCCGGTCGCCGTCCCGCATCGCGGAGTGGTCGAGCTGGATGGTGGCGGTCGAGGTGGGCCCCTGGATCCGGTGGGTGAGGGTGTTGCGGGCCCAGTACAGGTCGTTCGTTACCGTCGCGGTTCGCAAGGTCAGGCCGTTGTTCACCGACCACTTGGTGTTGTCCGGGTTGTGGTTCCACTCCCACGTCGGCTTCAGGAACGTACCGTCGAAGGTGTCGACGCCGGTCAGCGGGGCGGCCTGGTGGGGCGGGGCCGCGACGGCGGCCGGACTGGGATACGAGGCACCCCAGGCACCGTTGACCAGCTGCACCACGGGCCAGCCGTCGGAGGTCCAGTTGACCGGGGCCAGTACGGGGATCCGGCCGCCTGGGTAGGCGTCCACGAAGGCCATGTAGTACCAGGCGCCGTTCTGGGTCTGTACGAGCCCGCCCTGGTGTGGCACCCCGCCGCCGGAGACCGGCCCGCCCAGGTTGAGCAGGACCTGCCGCATGGTGTACGGACCGAAGGGGCCGCTGGTGGACTTCAGGATGTACTGGCCGTTGGCGGGGCGGGTGAGGAAGATGTAGTAGTTGCCGTTGATCTTGTAGAAACGGGAGCCCTCCAGGGTCCCCACGCTCGACGGCGTGGTGAACACCTGCTGTGCACGGACCTGGGTACGGCCGTCGGCGGAGAGCTGGGCCACGCTGATGGTGGTGTTCCCGTACGACACGTACATGGTGTCATCGCTGTCGATGAGCAGACCCGCGTCGTAATAAGCGTTGTTGATCGTGGTGAGCCTGGTCCAGGGCCCTTCGACGGACGGGGCGGTGTAGATGTACGAACGGGAGAATTCGATGCAGCCGAGCCAGTAGAACGTCCGGTTGCTCGGGCGGTAGGCCAGCGACGACGCCCAGACGCCCTTGACGTAGGCGCGGGAGCCGCTCAGGTCGTACTTGGGGCCGAAGTCCAGCACCGGTACCGAGTGACCGGCGAACTCCCAGTTCACCAGGTCGTACGAACGGAGGATGGGCGCCCCCGGCGAGTAGTGCATCGTGGAGGCCGAGTAGTAGTAGGCGTTACCGACGCGGATGATGTCGATGTCCGCGAAATCCTGCCAGATCACCGGATTCGTGAACTGGGCGGCAACGGCCGTGGACGTGACCGCGGCGGAGTCGCGCGGCAAGGCGGTGGCGCGGGCCGCGGCGGAGACGGGCAGGGCTCCTGCCGCCAGCCCCGTGGCCGTTGCCAGTGCCTTGCGGCGACTGTACTCGTGATGGAGCCAGGACATGGAGGGTCGCTCTCTCTCGTTGTGGTCGGGGCGGCGGGCCGCACATGGGCGCAGGCAGCCCTTCGGCGAGAAACAGAACACCTGGGGAGCGGTGGCCCACCGGATGCGGATGCATGAGGAAACTCCCTGAGTCGGCTGGGGCACAGCTACCGCGATGCCACCGGTGTCCCTTGGAGCGCGGCACGATGACGCATGAACACATCGCCGGGTACGGCTTTCAGCGGTGATCTGTGGGGCCGACACAGACCTGCCCGTCCGACGGATATTCGATATATCGAACGGTAATCGGATTCTCGGACAAGCATGGATGATAGACGGGCGACGAGAGGCGTCAACACCTCTGGCGCCGACGAGCCCCACGAATACCGGCCAAGACCGTACGAGGCGGGGAAGTCGGAGCGGCACGGGGCTCCCGGCGTGTGGACGGCGGCCGGTTCTTCGCCTGTCGTTCAGCCGCTGGTGCCGCGGTGCGGGCCGGTGCTTTCGCGGACGATGAGAGTGGGCTCGTCGCAAGGGTCGGGAGCGGGTGCCGCGAGATCGAGCAACCGGTGCAACAGCCCGAAGCAGGTGCGGCCGAGTCCCCCGAAGTCGAGGCGGACCATGGTCAGCGCGGGGGGCGAGGAAGGCCGCGACGGGTACGTCGTCGAAACCGGCCACGCTCAGGTCGCCTGGAATGCGCCGTGGAGCCATGCCCGTTGATCACACGGGAGACCATCTGGTACGAGACACCCGCTACCCGTGCGACGTCGCAGATGGTTACGGTGGGGGCGCCCGCGCTGTCAGGAGTGGTGAGCATCAGCCCGTGTGCCGACCCCGCGGAGCGCATGAGACCGGTCACTCACCTGTTCCTGGAAGCATGGTGGCGATCACCCCGCGTGAGCGCCGGGCCTCTGACCGGGCACGACCGGCCCGGAGAAATCGGCGCTGTGATGGCTCTTGACACTTCGGATTCCGTCGCCACAATCATGCGGTGGTGTGACCGTTCACACATGGGTCAGGCGGCGCAGAACACGAAGTCCTGAGGCGCCTGGGGGTCGCCGCACCCCGACGCCCGCTGTTGGACGGTTCCACGGTCGCCAGGGCCAGCGCCGTGAACGCCATCGTGATCAGCGGGTTCCAGGGCAGCGGCTGCTCAGCCCCGGAGCCGAGTGCCAGACCGCGTCGGAACGCACTGCCCTCCGGCGTCCTTGCGCCACGTCCGACTGACAGACGCGTGTTCTTCCTGGAGCAGGAGACTCCATGCCCACCACGCCTGCCACCGCGCGCTCGCGAACTCCCGTGTGGCTCGCGGTCGCTGTCGTAGCCTCTCCCGCCGCGGCGACCGGTCCGGCGGCGACGCCGGCTCCGGCCGCCACGAGCGGCGGCACCCTTGTCGTCGACGCGGATACCGTCGTGCGCCCGGTGACCCGGGTCGGGTCCGGAAGCCTCTACGGCCTCAAGGCCGCGGCCGACTCGTCGGCGTCCGTACTGACACCGCTGCGTCTCAACCAGCTCCGGCAACTCCCGCCCGGACCCGAGCACCGCCCGAACGGCTCACCCGCTGACTGTTCCCGCTTCTCTGCGTGGACCTGAGCGCCAAGAGCAGCCACGTGGAACCCGACGAGGTCACCGAGGCGTTCGTGCGCACCCTGCCGTACGACCTGCCGCGCGGTGACGGCGGCGAGGCCGCGACCGTACTGCGGTACGAGGTGAGCGATGTGGTGCCCCAGGTCGCCTGCCTGCCGACGGTCGGCAACGCCAAGGCCGTCTCGGAACATCGTGCCGTCGAGCCGCGAGGTGTTCGCGCAGACCGTGCGGGAGAGTCTGGTGCTCGGGCTGCACGAGGCCGACGCCACGTGGTTCCCGCCGAGCACCGTCTTCAACCGGGCCATCAACATGGGCGCGATGGCGGCGGGCGAGACCATGATCTCCATCCGCACCCGCAACTTGACCGGCCGCAACGGCAGCGCCCAGGCCGAGATGTGCCTGGCGTCCGCGCAGACCGTGGCGGCGTCGGCCGTGGCGGGCGAGATCGCCGGGAGGAATACCCGGTGAGGTTCGAGGGCAAGAGCTCGACGTTCGGGGACAACATCCCGACGGACCGGCTCGCCGCGGGCGATATCGTGGTGAGCGGACGGCACGTCGGCCAGTCGTCCGGCCGCGCCATCGCGACGAAGGCGTTCAAGAGCACCGGCATCGCCTGTGTGGTCGCCGAGTCCTTCGCCCGCACCTTCTACCGCAACTGCTTCGAGGTGGGACTGCCCGCCATCGAGGTGCCCGGCATCCAGGACCTGGTGAACCGGGGCGAGGTGCTCCCCGTCGACCTCGCGGCCGGCGAGTTGGTCACCACCACGACGGGCGCGCGGGCCACCGGCTCGCCCACGGACCCGTGTCTGATCGACATGCTGGAGACCGACGGCCTGATCGCAGCTCGCGGCGAAGCGCCCGGAGCTGTTCGGCACCGGGTGAGGACGCCGTCGGCCCGCCGTCGACCCGGCACCGCGGCGGCGGACCGAAGGCCGGCGGCCGCCGGGACGGCCCCGGCCGGCCGGACGGCCCGGAATGGAGGATGGAAAGAGCCCGCGTGCCTGCGGCAGAATCCCGAGCCCATGAGCCCACGGCAGTCCCGCCCCACACACCCCACGCACCCCACGCACCCCACGCACCTCGCGAACCTCGACCTCAACCTTCTGGTGACGCTCCGAGCGCTGCTGCGCGAGCGGAACGTCACCCGGGCCGCCCGGAACCTCGGCGTCACCCAGCCCGCCGTCAGCGCAGCACTGTCCCGGCTGCGCCGGCACTTCGGGGACGAGCTGCTCGCCCGGGCACACGGCGCCTACGTCCTGACGCCGCTCGCCGCGCAGCTGGCCGGGCAGGTCGAGACGGTGTGCGCGGCCACCGAAAGGCTCTTCGCCACCGGCAGGGCGTTCGACCCCGCGACCACCGAACGGGGGTTCACCCTGCTGATGGCCGACTACCCGGCGACGGTCCTGGGCCCCCCGCTGTCCCGGCTGTTCGACCACGAGGCGCCCCATGCGGCGCTCCACCTCCAGCTCATCAGGGAGACCCTGGGCAGTGGCGCGGGCGACGCGATCCGGCTCGTCGACGCCATGGTCTCCCCGCCGCTCGGCCACTTCCGCACCCCGGGGGTCGAGTCGGCTCCGCTCTTCCACGACCGGTGGGTCTGCGTCGCGTCCGCCGACAATCCGCTGTGCGAGGCCGAGTCGTTCGGCATCGCGGACCTGGCACGGCTGCCGTGGGTGGTGCCCTACCACCGGGACGAGGGCTACCCGTCGGCCGCTCCGGCGACCCGGCAGCTGACCGCCCTGGGCATCCGGCCACGCATCGCCGTACGCGTGGAGAGCTACCGGGCCGTACCCGACTTCATCACCGGAACGCGGCGGGTGGCGCTCGTTCCGGAGCGGCTCGCCGCACCCATCGCGTCCGCGCACGGGCTGCGCACGCTCACCTGCCCGGTACCGCTCGATCCGCTGGAAGAGCATCTCTGGTGGGACGCGAGCCACGACGAGGACCCGGCACACAGCTGGCTGCGCGACCTGATGGCCCGGGCCGCGGCCTGCCTCGGAGCATAAACACCGTTGATGCCGCCCAGTCGAACGCTCTATTGACCTGGCCATTCCCTCCGGTGAAGCGGGCTGCCTACGGTGCGGGACACGCGATGAGAGCCGCGTCGCGGCACAGCCCCCTCCCCCAGGAGCCCTCATGCCCCATGCCCTGACAGAGCTGCGGTCGTCACCGGCGTCCCCATCATGGCCGACTTCAACGGCGAGGAGACGGCCATGAGCGCCACCCGACCCGTCGTGGAAGTAGCCCCGATCGTCGAGCGCCAGCGTGCGAGCCGCCACTGGCTGCTGATGTACGCCGTCTGCTGTCTGATCACCTTTCTCGACGGCTTCGACTTCCAGATCCTGTCGTTCGCCGCCACCTACATCCGCAAGGACTTCGGGTTCACCGGGACCCAGCTCGGCACCCTGGCCACGGTCGGTCTCTTCGGCACCATGATCGGCGCGCTGATCATGGGTTATCTGGCGGACCGGATCGGACGCCGTCCCACCATCGTCGCGTCGGTCGCCGGTTTCGGCCTCTTCATGCTCGGTTTCGCCTATGCGGACACCTACGCCCACCTGTTTGCCCTGCGGTTCGTGTCCGGGCTCTTCCTCGGCGGGGTACTCCCACTGACCTGGGCCCTGGCGGCCGAGTACGCGCCGAAGCGGTTCCGGGTGACCGCCGTGTCCATCATCATGGTCGGCTACACGCTCGGCGGCGCCGCCGGTGGTCCCGTCTCCAACTGGCTGATCCCCGAGTACGGCTGGCGATCGGTGTTCGTCGTCGGCGGCGTCTGCTCCCTGCTCACCGTCCTCGCGGTGCTGCCGCTGGTGCCCGAGTCGGTGAAGTTCCTGGTGCTGAAGGCCCGCCCCGGCAGCGATGAGCGCGTTTCCCGCATCCTGCGCCGCCTCCAGCCGGGCCTGTCCATCGAGCCCGGGACCCGCTTCACCACCGAGGCCCAGGAGCAGGCGCACTCGGGGAAGCGGTTCACCCCCACCCAGCTCTTCCTTGGCCACCTCGCCGCCATCACACCCCTGCTGTGGCTGGTCTACCTCCTCTCCTCGGCGCTGATCTACTTCCTGGTTTTCTGGACACCGATGATCAACGAACAGATGGGGTTCAGCGTGAGCGCGGCCGCCACCATCGCCGCCCTGGCGAGCGTCGCGGGCGCCGTGGCGCAGCTGTTCATCAGCCGGTTCGTGGACCGCAAGGGGGCGGGCATCATCCTGTGGATGCCGCTCGCGGCCGTCGTCTGCATGCTGGCACTGGGCACGGGAGTTCTCGGCCCGGCCGTCTACGTCGCCTTCGTCATCGGCGCCAAGATGTTCGTCAACGGCGGTCATGGCGGTATCACCAGCATCGCCGGCACCTTCTATCCGACGGGCATCCGCGCCAACGGCGCCGCCTGGGCCTCCTCGGTCGCCAAGGTCGGCGCCATGGTCGGCCCCTGGCTCGGCGGCGTCATCCTAGACGCCGGTCTCGGGGCACACGGCGCGTTCACCGTGTTCGCGGCCTGCCCGGCCGTGATGGTGCTGGTGCTGTTCGTGCTCGGCCGGGTCCAGCGCCGGCTGCCGGCCGACGCGGAGGGAGCGCTGTCCGCGGCGGCAGCCCCCACGACCGGCGTGGCCCCGGTGAAGACGGCGGCCCCCTCCTGACCGGCGCCTCCGCCACAGAAGCGACCACGAAGAACGAGGAAGGAGCCAAGGGATGTCCACCGAGCCGCGCAGCAATCATCCGGTCGGGTCGTCTCGCTGGGCGACGACGCGTACGCAGTGGAAGGCGCTGGGCTACGACGACGAGGAGATCCGCCGGCCCAAGATCGCCATCGTCAACTCCTCTTCCGGGCTCGCGCCGTGCTTCGCCCATCTCGACGAGGTCGCGGAGGCCGTCCGCCGGTCGGTGTACGACGCCGGCGGGCTGGCCTTCGAGATCCGCACCGTCGCGCCGACCGACTTCATCATGGCCGCCGGCCGGGGTGGCGGCTATGTGCTCTCGGGCCGCGACCTGGTGTCCTACGACATCGAGGCGGTTGTCGAGGGCGCGCGGCTCGACGGGATGATCTGCCTCGCGTCGTGCGACAAGACGACGCCCGGCCAGCTGATGGCGGCCGCGCGGACCGACGTCCCCACCGTGATCGTCGCCTGCGGCTATCAGAGCTGCGGTGTCCTCGACAACGGCCGCCGCGTCGACATCGAGGAGGTCTTCGCCGATGCCGGCAAGCTCGCCGCGGGCGCCATCAGCTTCGACGACCTCTGCCGGATGTCCGACCGCGCCATCACCGGCCCCGGCGTCTGCCAGGGGATGGGCACCGCCAACACCATGCACATCGTCGCCGAGGCGCTCGGCATGGCGCTGCCCGGCTCGGCCCCCACCCAGGCCAACAGCGAGACGATGTGGGCGGCCGCGCGCGCCGCGGCCCCGGTCGTCATGGCGGCCGTCGAGGCAGACCGGCGCCCCAGCACGGTGATGACGCCCGCCGCGTTCCGCAACGCGGTGACGGCGGTCATCGCGGTCAGCGGCTCGATCAACGCGGTCAAGCATCTGGAGGCGATCGCCGCGGAGTCGCCGTACGACATCGACGTCCACCGGCTTTTCGAGGAGATCGGGCGGGAGGTCGGGCCGATAGCCGCGGTCCAGCCCAACGGGCCCACGACCATCGACGAGTTCGACGCCGCGGGCGGGGCCCGGGGCGTGCTCCGGCAACTCGGCGACAGGATCGACGGCTCGGCCACGACGGTCTCGGGCACATCGATGGCCGAGGTCGTCGCCGGCGCCCCCGTCGACGCGGAGGTGATCCGCGCCGAGCCGATGCGCCCCGAGTCCACCATCGCCGTGATGCGCGGCAATCTCTGCCCCGACACCGGAATCGTGAAGCTGTCGGTCACAGAGCACCGGGCCCGCGCCTTCCGCGGTACGGCGCGCGTCTTCGAGTCCGCGCCTAAGGCCACCGAGGCGATCGAGCGCGGCGAGGTGCTGCCGGGCGAGGTCCTTGTGCTGCGGGGTCTTGGCGTCACCGGCACCCCAGGGATGGGCATGGCCTCCAGCGTGGTCTTCGCGCTGGCCGGCGCCGGCCTGAGCGAGCAGGTGGCGTTCGTGACCGACGGACAGCTCTCTGGCCTTGTCAACAAGGGCATCGTCGTCGGCGAGATCTCCCCGGAGGGAGGCGTGCCGGGCCCGCTGGGGACCGTCCGCACCGGTGACGAGATCGCGATCGACGTCCCGAACCGGACCGTCGACCTCCTGGTCGACGACGAAGAGCTGAACCGCCGGATCGAGGCGTACGCCGAAACACGCGCGCCGCGGACCTGGCCGGCGCGGCCCGGCTCCTGGCTCGGTGTGTACGCCGGGGCCGTGGAGCCGCTCGACCGGGGCGCCACGCTGCGCCGGGCCGCCGCCAACTGACCAACCATCCTCTGGGAGAAGACCACACCATGCCCCACCCCCTGTCCGATCTCGTCGTCCACACGGTCACCAAGCCGGCCGACGCTCCAGCCGAACGGCTCGACGCCGACATCCTCGTCGTCGGCGCCGGCATCGCCGGGCTCTCGGCGGCCATCCAGGCGCGCCGTCTCGGCCGCGATGTCGTCCTTGTCGACGCGCTCCCGGTCCTCGGTGGCCAGTGCGTCAATTCGATGATCGGGCTCTTCTGCGGGATCTACGGCAACGCGCCCGACTACCGCCAGCTCACCCACGGGATCTTCGGCGAGCTCTTCGAGGCGCTGGAGAAGACCGACGACCTCCACTACAACCGCACCCACACCCAGACGGTGGCCTACGACGAGGTCGCCCTCGGCCGCTGGTTCGAGAACATCGTCGAGGAGCTCGGTATCCGGGTGGTCCTCGGCGCCTCCGTCAGCGGCGTCGGGGTCGAGGGCGGCGTCATCGAACGCGTCGACTTCGCCACTCGCTTCGGCCCGGTGAGCGTCACCGCCCGCGGTGTCGTCGACGCGACCGGCGACGCGGCCCTCGCCTGGGAGGCGGGGCTGCCCTGTCAGGTTCCCGACCGTACCGTCTGGGGCTCCCAGCAGATCCGGCTGGAGGGACTCGACGAGTCCGGCAAGCCGGAGCCCGCCGAGCTGGTGGCCCGGCTCGATGAAAAGGCCGCCGAGTACGGTCTGGTCCGCCGTGACGGGCTCGCGTTCTTCTTCCCGGGCCGCGACACGGCGGTGATGAACATGACCCACGTCGAGGCTCCCTTGGGCGCAGTTGATGCCGCCGACGCTCAGCTGCGGGCCGCGCGCAGGCGGACCGGGTCGTGGAGTTCCTCCGGCGGGAGTTCCCGGCGGCGTTCCGGAACGCCCGGGTCCGGGCCTTTGGATTCCCGGGGCGCCGACAGACCCGCTGGCTCGCCGCCGCCCACCAGCTGACCCTCGACGAGGTGCGGCAGGAGACGAAGTTCGAGGACGCCGTCGCCCGGACGGCCTGGCCGGTCGAGCTGCACGATCGGGTCGAGGGCTACGTATGGGAGACCTTCGGCCCTGACCACGTCCACTACGTCCCGCTGCGCAGCATGCTCTCGCCGCGGGCGCGCAACCTCGTGGCCGCGGGCCGCTGTGTCGACGGGGACGCCGCCGCGCTCTCCAGCGTCCGGGTGATGGGCCCGTGCTCGGCGATGGGCCTCGCCGCCGCGCACGCCCTCGATCTGACCCTGGGCGAGGACATCCACCAGGTCGATCTGACGGCGCTGCGCGACCGCGTCCGCGAGAACGTCGAGGGCTGAGGAGGAGTCGATGGTCGCTCTGACCGACGAAGAGAAGGCCATGCGCGACGGCCGGGACGGCGATGCCGTCGCGGCGGCGATGGATCTGCTCATCAGATATGCCGACGCACTCGGTGCCGCGCACCTGTGCGAGACCCGCAATGTGGCGGGGACCAACACCCAGCCCTCACCCGCCAAGACGAAGCTGTTCGAGGAGGGCGGTTGGTCGAAGGCGTTCGCGGTGATCAGCCTCGACTGCGACGACGACATCGAGGTGCCGCGGATGAAGGTGCCGACCTGCCAGCTCCAGCACGGCTTCGGCGACGACGCGCTGGGGATCATGCCGTACTCCGAGCGCAACATCGAGCTCCAGGCCGACGCCGAGTCGTTCTACAGCTCCAAGGGCGTCAACGTCCTGGCCACATGCACCCCGTACCAGGTGGGCAATCTGCCGACCTACGGCGAGCACATCGCCTGGATGGAGTCCTCGGCGGTGGTCTACGCCAACTCGGTCCTCGGCGCGCGCACCAACTGCGAAGGGGGCGCCTCGACCGGGTCGGCGAGCATCACGGGCCGGATCCCCTGCTGGGGCAACCACCTGGTGGAAAACCGCTACGGATCCCATCTGATCGAGTCCGGGCTGCGAATGACCGGCTTTCAGGACTGGGGCTTGTTCGGCTACTTCGTCGGCGACGCGGTTCAGGAAGCACGCCCGGTCATGGTCGGCGACCTCGGCCAGCCCGACCTGGCGGACCTGAAGCACTTCGGGGCGGCCGCCGCCTCCTCGGGCGGCGTCGAGATGTACCACATCCCGGGACGCACCCCCGATGCGCCGACGCTGGAGGCGGCCTTCGGCCGCGCCGCCCCGCCCGGGCCGCTGCACTACGGCGAGGCGGAGCGCCGCGCGATCTACGACTCGCTCAACTCGATCGGGAACAGCGAAGATGTCGACTTCGTGCTGATTGGCTGCCCGCACGCCTCGCTCGAGCAGATCGGCCGGGTCGCGCGGGCGCTCGAAGACCGCACGCTGTCGGCCGGGACCGAATTGTGGGTCATGACGCCGCGCGCGCTGCGTGCCGTCTCGGACCGCAACGGGTGGACGGCCACCATCGAGCGCGCCGGGGGCCGGGTCCTGACCGACTCCTGCCCGGCCATGTCGCGGGCCGCGCCCACGGGCACCAAGGTGTTCGCCACGGACTCGGCCAAGCAGGCGCACTACCTTCCGGCGATCCTCGGCATCGAAGCCTGGTTCGGCACCACCGAGGAGTGCGTCGATGCCGCCGTGACCGGTCGCTGGCGTGGCTCGCTGGCCCCCGCGGCGGTGGTCCGATGACCGGCGCCGCGGGGACCCGGCTCGTGCTCCGCGGCCGCGGCATCGTCCCGGGGCGCGTGGCGGGCCGGGCCCTGGTCTCCCACGAGACCATCTCCGGCTGGGGCGGGATCGAGCCGGCCAGCGGCACCATCATCGAGCGCAGACACGAGCTCTACGGTATCTGCTTCACCGGCAAGGTGCTGGTCTTCCCGGGGGCGAAGGGTTCCTCGGGCTGGTCCGGCTTCTTCCAGTCGACCCGCCTGATGGGCACCGCTCCGCTGGCGATGGTCTTCACCAACCTGACCACGAAGGCCGCCCTCGGCGCGATCGTGACCCGCGTCCCCACGGTGACCGAGTTCGAGGACGACCCGGTCGCCAAGATCGCGACCGGCGACCGGGTCGAGGTCGACGCCGACAACGGACTGGTGATCGTGTACGGACCGCGGCCAGGTCATCCGCGATGACGAGCCCGCGCTCCACGGCCGTCATCGAAGCGGCCCGCTCCCCGGCCCGTCCAACCACGGCACGTCCCAAGGTTTGCCGCCGCCGGGGTCCTCCAGGCCGACCGCACCCATCAGCCCGTCCGGGTGGAGAACCGGAGCACTCCGCGGGCGTGCCAGCAGGCGGAACGCCGCTTTGACCCCTCTGGGCCTGCCGCGACACCGCGGGGTCACGCACCCGACCAGCCAGCTTCCCGCTCCGCATCGCCGTCCCCGTCCTGGTTCTCGCCCACACGCTGTGACGGCGTGGTCCGGGATGCTTCCGCCAGCCAGTCTGCTCTGGATCGCTGTCCGTCCCGTTGGATGCGGAGCCTTCCACCTGTGACGGCGTGTTCTCGCTGACGAGCGGCTCCTGTCGGGTTCAAGTACTCCAGCCCGGTTTCGCGATCTTGTCGCGGTCCCGGCTGGGAACGGGCATGGCCACCGCGTGATCTATGTGGACTCCTGAAGTACCAGGCCCATACCACCACATTGCCTGGCCGCGCGATCCCGTGTGCGCAGCGCTGCCGCTGCCGCGACGTGCGCTGCGCACGCCCGGCTCATGGCCAGGCAACCGGCTCCTGCCCGAACGTGGCGTGCAAGCGCCGCGTGTGATCCACGTGGCGCTCGGCTCCGGTCAACGTGACCCTGGCCGTCAGGCGCGGATCCGCGCTGGAGGCGGCCAACCGCACCTCCAGCTCGCCCGGTTCGACGACGCGCCGACCGTCGCGTCCGGTGAAGGAAGCGAGGTCGGCCGGGACCGTGACACGGACGCGGCGGGCCTCGCCCGGCTTCAGTTCGACGCGGGTGTAGCCGACGAGGCGCTGCACCGGCTGGACGACGGAGGCGACCGGGTCATGCAGATAGAGCTGGACGACCTCGGTTCCGGATCGCCCGCCTGAGTTTCGGACGGTGAAGGTGAGGGTGAACTCGCCGTCCGTGGGGGCCTCCTGGGCGTCCAGGGTCAGGTCCGCCCAGTCGAACCGCGTATAGGACAGGCCGTGGCCGAAGGCGAACGCCGGGGTCGGGTCGATGTTGGACACCTCGCTGGCGTGCGCGAGCCGCGCCCCGAGGTACGTGGCCGGCTGGGAACCCGGACCGCGCGGCACGCTGACCGGGAGACGTCCGGAGGGATTGACGCGGCCGCTGAGCACCCCGGCGATCGCGTGCGTGCCCTCCTCCCCCGGGAAGAAGGACTGCACGATCGCAGCGGACTCCTCCACAGCGCGGCCGAGGGCGTACGGCCGTCCCGCGAGCAGCACGGTGACCACGGGTGTCTCCAGGTCGAGCAGGGTGTCGAGCAGGTGCTGCTGCGCACCGGGCAGCAGCAGCGCCTCGGCGTCGCATCCCTCACCGCTGGTGCCCCGCCCGAAGAGCCCGGCGCGGTCGCCGAGCACCACGAGGGCGATGTCGGCCTCGCGTGCCACCTGGGCGGCCTCGCGGATGCCGGAGGGATCTCCGTCGTCGATTCCGGTGCCGCGGGCGACCGTGATCTCGGCGTCGGGGAACTCGGCGGCGAGAGTGTCGCGCAGCGTGGGCAGTTCGATGCCGAGTGGGGTCCCGGGGTGGCGGACGCCGATGTGCTGAGGGAAGGAGTAGCAGCCCAGCACGGCGGTGGGCTCGTCGGCGTTGGGGCCGAGCAGGGCGATGCGGCGCGGCCTCGCGAGCGGCAGGGCGCCGTCATTGCTCAGCAGCACGACCGCTTCCTCGGCGACCATGCGGGCCAGCGCGCGGTTCTCCGGACCGTCCAAGTCGATCCGGCCGCGCAAGGCTGCCGGGTCGTCCAGGCCGGCCCCGTCGAGCGCGGCCGGTACGGGGTTCCAGTCCGGGTCGAGCAGGCCGAGCGTCGTCTTCTGCGTGAGTACCCGGCGCAGGGCGCGATCGACCAGCGCCTCCGGTATGCGGCCGTCGGCGACGGCCTCGGCCAGGGGTGCGCCGTACGTCTTGACGTTGGGCAGTTCGACGTCGATGCCCGCGTGCAGCGCCGTGCCGGCGGCGTCGGCCCAGTCGGCTGCGATGCCGTGCAGGGTCTTCAGGAAGGCGATGGCGAAGTAGTCGGCGACGACAGTACCGTCGAAGCCCCATGTGTCGCGCAGTAGCCCGGTGAGCAGATCCTCGTCGGCCGCGGAGGGCATGCCGTCGGTGTCGGTGTAGGCGTTCATCACCGACCGGGCGCCGCCTTCACGGATCGCCATCTCGAAGGGAGGCAGCAGAACGTCGGCGCGTTCACGCGGGCCCACGGAGGAGGGGGCGAGGTTGCGACCGGCGCGGGAGGCCGAGTAGCCGACGAAATGCTTGAGGGTGGCGACGATCCCGGCGGACTCAAGGCCCTGCACGTATGCCGTCCCGATGGTGCCGACGAGGTACGGGTCCTCGCCGATGGTCTCCTCGACCCGGCCCCAGCGGGCGTCGCGCACAACATCCAGGACAGGCGCGAGTCCCTGGTGGACGCCGACGGCACGCATGTCGTGGCCGATGGCGGCGCCCATGCGCCGCACCATGTCCGGGTCAAAGGTGGCGCCCCAGGACAGCGGAACGGGGTAGGCCGTCGCCCCCCAGGCGGCGAAGCCGGCCAGACACTCGTCATGCGCGAGAGCGGGGATGCCGAACCGGTTCGTGGCGGCGATACGGCTCTGGGTGCGGGCCAGGGAGAGCGCACCCAGGGCGGGGTCGACGGGGACCGTGCCGAAGGGCCGGGTCAGCTGGCCCAGTCCGGTGGGCAGGAGGGCGTCGAGATCGACGGCCTCCTCCATGGCGTGCTGATGGGGTGCCACTTCACCGCCCTGGTCGGAGGCGCCCACCCACACTCCGTACAGTTGGGCGGTCTTCTCCTGAAGGGTCATCGCGTCGATCAGGGCGTCGACTCTCGCGGTGACGGAAACGGTGGGGTCGTTCCAGAGGGAGATCTCGGGGGTGTTCTCGACGGCCACGTTGGCGTTCACTTTCCTCCCACGCCCATCAGACCCTTGACCAGGGCGCGACGGGCGAACAGGTAGACGAGCAGTACAGCCGGCCACCGGCCACAGCGCCGGCGCCGGCGTCGGCGCCGATCAACGGCTGAATCCGGCGGTCAGACCGCTCAGCAGCTGGCGGCGGCCGAACGCGTACAGGACCAGGACAGGCAGTGTGGTGAGGACGACGGCGGCGAGAACGGCAGGGACATTGACCCCGTACTGGCCCTGGAAGGTCCACAGTGCGAGCGGCAGGGTCCGGCGGTCAGGGCTCTGAGTGAGGACCAGCGGCAGCAGGAATCCGTTCCAGATGGTCAGTGCGTTGAAGATGGTCACGGTGAGGATGGCCGGTCGGGTGAGCGGTGCCGCCAGCCGCCACAGTGTCGTCCATTCGGTGGCGCCGTCGACCCGCATCGAGTCGAACAGTTCTTTGGGCACGTCGCGGATGAAGTTGGCGAGCACCAGCACCGAGAGCGGGATGGCGAAGGCGATCGACGGAAGGATCAGCGCCAGCAGACTGTCGTACAGACGCAGTTTGATGATGATCAGGTACACCGGGATCACCGTCGCCTGCAACGGGATGGCCAGACCCGTGAGGAACAATCCGTTCATCGCACGCAGGACCCGCATGCGCCAACCACGTACGATCGCGTAGGCGGCCATGAAGGAGAACACGACCGCCGGCACCACGGCGCCGGCGGTGACCACGACGCTGTTCACGAAGTAGCGAAGGAAGTCGGACTCGATGACCAGCCGGTAGTTGTCCAGTGTGGGGTCGCCCGAAGGCACCAGCGGGTTGCTCGCGTAGTAGCGGCTCTGGGCCTTGAGGCTGGTGATGAGGGTCCAGTACAGGGGTACGGCGACGACGACGAGCCAGAGCCACCCGGCCAGGCCGCCGGCCCAGTTGTGCCGGCGGGCCGCCTGACGGGAGTGGCGTTGCCGCTCACGGTGGGTGCCCTTCCGCGGTCGTCGCGGCTCGGTCAGCGTGGTGGACACGTCAGGCCCCCTCGAGTTGGCTCGCACCGGCGTCCCGGCCCCGAGCCGGCGCAGCAGCAGGGCGAGGGCCAGACCCACCAGGACCAGGATGACCGCGATGGCGCTGGCCGGTCCCATCAAGCTGGCCTGGAATCCCCGCTTGTACATGTCCAGTGCGAGGACCCGGGTGGCGTCTCCGGGGCCGCCCCCGGTCAGGACGAAGATGAGGTCGAAGAAGGTCAGCGACCCGACCACCATCAGCGTGGACGAGGTGATGATGGTGTATTTCAGCTGAGGCAGCGTGATGCTGAAGAACTGCCGGATGCGTCCGGCTCCGTCCAACTGCGCGGCCTCGTAAAGGGACTTCGGAATCTGCTGGACGCCACCCTGGTAGATCAGTGAGTGGAACGGGACGAACTGCCAGGAGACGACGAAGATGACGACCGCGAACGCGAGCCCGGGCCGCCCCAGCCAGTCCTGGCTGAGCACCTGGAGCTTCAGCCCGGCACCGAGCCCGAAGTTGGGGTCCAGCAGGGCCTTGTACGCGATCGCGATCGCCGCGGAGCTGAGCGTCAGCGGGATGAAGTACACCACGCCCAGCACCCCACGGTAGCGCTGGCGGCCGGCCAGGAACGTGCCGAGCAGAATACTCAGTGGAGTCTGAACGGCCCAGGACACGGCCATCACCAGGAACGTCACCCAGAGGGCGTGCGGCAGCCCGGGGTCGGTGAGCACCGCACGCCAGCTGGTCAGCCCCGACGGGTGGATGGCGCCGATCCCGTCCCACGTGGTGAAGCTCAGCGCGAAGACACCGACGAGCGGGATCACGGCGAAGCCGACGAAGACCACCAGCGCCGGCGCCGCCAGCCACGGCAGGATGCCGCGCGGTTCGCGACGCGGCGGATGGCCGGTGAGTGAGCTCATTTGCCGGTGACCTCGTTGAGGTTGCGGACGAACTGCTTTGGTGAGATGGACAGTTGGAACAACTTGACGATGTTGTCCAGCAGGGTCTCGGCGGCCGTCGGACTGAGCGCTTGGTCCCAGGACTGGCCGAACACCTTGGCCTTGCTGGCGATGTCGTAGGTAAACTGCAGGAAATCGGCGCTCTTGGAGGCGGCCAGCGCCTTCTCCGTGCCCAGCCGGATCGGAACCGACCCGTTGTCGATCCACTTCTTCACCTCGGTGTCCTGGAGGACGCCTGTGGCGAAGAAGTCCTTGGCGATCTTCTTCTGCTCGGCGCTGGCCTTCGCGGAGATGGACAGGTACTGAGCGGGGTTGCCGACGGTGTCGCTCGGATCGCCCTTGCCGCCCTCAACGGGCGGGAAGGTCATGTACCCCAGCGCGCCGCTGGAGACGAAGTCCCCACCATCGGCCTGTTGGATGCCGTACGACCAGGAGCCGTGCAGCATCATCGCGGCCTTGCCGGTGTACAGCAGCGCCTGGTCGGCGTTGGAGTCCGCGGTGATCGAGGAGAAGCCCTTGATGAACCCGTGGGCTTTGACCAGCTCCTGCACCTTGGTCAGCGCGGCGATGGCGTGCGGGTTGGACCAGGCGTTCTTCTCGCCCTCGATGACGGCCTGGAACACCTCCGGACCGCCGATGCGGTCGAACAGGAATTCCAGCCACATCATGTTCGTCCACCGGGACTGGCCACCGAGGGAGAACGGTGCTATGCCCTTGGCGTTGAACTTGGGCACCAGCGCCATGATGTCATCCCAGGACTTCGGTGGGTTCACGCCGACCTGGTCGAAGACCTTCCTGTTGTAGTAGAGGATGATCGGCTGCACGGTCTCGCACGGCATCGCGTAGATCTTGCCGTCGACGGTTGCCGCGGCGAACGAGGACGGGAACAGCCGCTTCTTGACCTCGGAGTGCTCGTCGAACCACGAGGTGAGGTCCTCAACCTGGCCGGCTTTCACATAGGTGCGCAGCGTCCCACCTCCCCAACCCCAGATGATGGTGGGCGCCTGGCCGGCACCGATGGCGGTCTTGATCTTCGTCTTGTACGCGTCGTTCTGGAAGGTGGTGTCTTTGATCTGCTGCTTGGGGTGGGCCTTGTTGAACGCGTCCACCGCGCCGGCTCTGACACCTTGCTGCGGCTGGCCGCTCAGGTACCAGTACGTGGCTCCACCGCTTTTGCTGGGACCGGACGAGCCGCAGGCCGCCAGCGCAGCGGAGACCGGCACGCCGGCGGCCAGGCCGAGGAGGGTACGTCGAGGGAGGGGATCGCCATGTCTTTATCTCCGCACTCGAGAGCCACCGGCTTCTCGCCAGTCATAGTGAAAACTTTTCGAAATAGCCTTCTTCGAGCTTCGTTCGTGCAAATTAAGTTTCGGACTGACGCCCTGTCAAGGCACGTGCAGACACGTTGTCGGGCAGCAGTCATCTGCGTGGTATCGGACGAGAATGACCCTCGAGAAACCTTGACAGGGACTGAAAGTCTTTCGAAAGAGGTCGCTTGAGGGTGGAGGGACGATGCGATGGCTACGGCTGACACACTGCCAGTGCAGGTCATGCCGCGCCGACAGGTCCCGGTGCCGCCTATGCCGGACCGGGCCGATGCCCTCCTGACTGAGGCGGGCCGGGCGCACGCGTACGGGTCGGCGTGCATGCCGATCGGACCGCGTTCGCCGGACGCGATCTCACGCAGATCGTCGGACGCGTCGAGGTCGAGGGGCTCGTCGGCACCTCCCCGGACGAGCCCGGTCCCGGGTTGCCGTACAGTTGACCGGTTCCACCCGCGTTGCCGACCCTACCGGCGGCTCACCTCACCGGTGGACGTATAGCTGGGAGGAACCGATGCGGCCGAACACCAGGCGCACCACTTTGGCGGACATCGCCCAAGCGGCTGGGGTCTCCGTCGCGACCGTGTCCAAAGTGGTCAACGGTCGCGGTGACGTGGCGCCGCAGACCCGCGCCCGGGTGCAGGAACTGCTGCATCAGCACCACTACCTCGCGCCCGTGTTCCGCCACACCGAGACCGTCCAAAGCCCGACCATCGAGGTGCAGTTCAAGGGCGGCCTCAAGTCGTACGTGGCCGAGACCCTGGAAGGCATCATCGACTCCGCCGCCGAACTGGGGGCCTCGGTGGTGATCAGTAAGGCGTCCCGCGCCCCACACTGGGCCCGGGACCTGGTCTCAGCCGGGCGCCGCGCCGTCATCGCGATCACCAGCGTGTACACCACAGCGCACCTGAACGAACTGGCCCGGGCCGGGCTGCCGCTGGTCGTGCTGGACCCACTGCACCTGCCGGACAGCCGGGTCAACAGCGTCGGGGCGACCAACTTCGCCGGCGGCCTGGCCGCCACCCAGCACCTGCTCTCCCTGGGCCACCGCCGAGTCGCCTATCTCGGCGGACCGACCATGGCCGTATGCAACCAGGCACGCATGCACGGCTACCGCGCCGCCATGGAGGCGGAGGGAGCGCAGGTGCCCGACGCCTATGTCCGGCCCGGAGAATTCACGTACGAAACCGGGTTGCTCGGCGCCACAACGCTACTGAGCCTGCAAGAGCCACCGACGGCGATCTTCGCAGGCAACGACGAGATCGCCCTCGGCGTCATCGAGACCACCCGCGCCCGAGGCCTGCGCATCCCCGAAGACCTGAGCGTGGTCGGCTTCGACGACACAAGCCTCGCCCAGATGGCCTCACCGCCACTGACCACCGTGCGCCAGCCACTACGGGAGATGGGCGGTGCCGCCCTGCGCACCGCCCTCCGACTGGCCAACGGCGAAAAGGTCGAGTCCCACCACATCGAACTCGCCACCGAACTCGTGCTGCGCGCCTCAACAGCGCCGCCCCGCGAAGAGACTTCGGCGCGTGGGTAATCGCCGTTCAAGGAGAATCAGGCGAAGCAGTACTCACTGTATCGATATATCCGTGCGAGCGGCATCACCTCGTCGTCTACCGATGAGCCGGTGGCGACCGTCGGCGCTGCACGGCTCCCTCCCAATGGTCGACCACTTCGAGGTAGCCGGTGAGCACCTTGGAGTGCGGGGCCCACCGATGGCACGTTGATGTGAACTGCAGCCCTTCGAAGGTGACGTAGGAGGAGCCCGCCACCTCCAGCTGCCCGTCGCCGATCACCGCCTTGCCGCGGTTCTCCGCGACGACGGTGATGGGCTCGGCGGCCGTTCCGTTCTTGCCGGTCATCTTGCCGATCGAGTACGTGCCGTCCGCGAGCACGATGCGGTCGCCGGCCTGCGCGTCCCCGAACGCGCTCTTCAACTGGTCCGAGTTCGCGACCCGGACGGTGCGGACGGGGTCCTGACCTCCGTCGTCGCTGCCGTCGGCTCCGTAGATGTCGGTCTCGGTGATGCTGGTCCAGTCGAGACCGTGTTGCCATGACCGACGATCCGCAGATAGCGGGCCGAGGCATCGGCGAAGTCGTACTTCTGCTGCTCACGTGTGCCGCCGCTGCTGGTCTTTCGTTCCAGGACGGTCTTCCACGACGATCCGTCGGCCGACAGCTGGACGTCGAAGGTGTTCTTTCTGCTGTCCCCCTGGTGCCAGGCGACCAACACCGACCCGACGGTCTGCGCCGAGCCCAAGTCGTAGCGGATCCACGCCCCGTCACCCTCCGACGACCAACGGGTGCTCAGATTGTTGTCCAGCGTGTTGGCGGGAACGTTGCCGTCATCGGCACTCGCCGTGACGCTCTTGACCTCCAGCGGAGAGGTGGCAGCGGCCGACGCGACCGTGTGGAACACACCCGAGACTCCGACGGCGACCGCACCCACTACCGGTGGTTCGTTAAATCCGGTGGTGGTGTGGGTTGACGGTAGGTCGGGTTGGTCGTAGGCCGGTGGTAGGAGTCAACTACTCTGCTGGGGGCTGAAGATGACTGCTCGCCGCCCGTGTCCGCCTGCGCCGGGGCCACTGGAGGAGTACGCGGCCCGGTTCGACGATCTCTTCTTCAGTCTGGCCCAGCGGCGGGGGTTTCGCGAGTACCTGACCGGTCTGCCGGCACCACGGGAGCGGAATAAGACGATCACCTGCCTGGCAGGGGCGGAGCCGGTGGCGGGTGCGGGGATGCCGGGGTGCAGCGGCTGCAGTTCTTCCTGTCCGAGTCGCCCTGGGAGGCCGAGCAGGTCAACGACCGGCGGCTTGAACTGCTGCGCGAGGAGCCGGCGACAGCTCCGCACGACGGCGGGGTCATCGTGATCGACGATTCCGGGGACCGCAAGGACGGCACGGCGACCGCGCACGTGGGCCGGCAGTGGCTGGGCCGGTTGGGAAAGACGGACAACGGCATCGTCACGGTGACCACGGTGTGGACCGACGGCCGCGTGTACTACCCGCTGCACGCCACTCCCTACACCCCCGCCCATCACTTCGCCCGCGGCCGGTCCGAGCCGGCCTTCCGCACGAAACCGCAGCTGGCCGCCCACCTCGCGGCCCGCGGGAAGGAGGCGGGCTTCGGCTGCCGCGCGGTGGTCGCCGACTGTGCCTATTCCGTCAGCGACGACTGGTACCTCGCGCTGCGCGAGGCCGGCCTGGCCTACGTGGTCGCGCTCAAGCCGCACCGTGGCACCTGGGCTCCGGTAGACCAGCCTCACACTCCCATCGAAGCGGCCCACGCCCTGGCCTGGTGCGATGCCAGGCGTCCCGGCGACTGGACACCCGTGGAGCGTCACTTCCGCGACGGGCACACCGAGACCTGGTGGGCCGCCGATGCCTACCTGGGCGGCTACGGACCCGACTCACCCTGCCGGCTGGTCGTGGCCACCACCGCCCCAGTCGGCCTGCCGGAGAAGGCCACCTGGTACCTGACCACCAACCTGCCCCACCCCGACGCACCCCACCACGCCGCCAGCCCGCACCCGCCGGCCGACCTCGCCGAGATCGTCCGCCTCCACGGACCGCGTCCGTAGATCGAGCAGAGCTACAAGCAGATCAAGGACGAACTCGGCTGGGCCGACTTCCAAGTCCGCTCCGACCGCGCTATCCGCCGCCACCAGATTCCGGTCAACTGTGCCTTCTCCTTCTGCTGGGACCAGTGGTTCGCCCCACCCAGGCCCCTGGATGCCACCGCGCCGGACCCGTGCCCCGACAAGAGGTCGGAGAGGGGGACCGGCCCCGTCCCACCAGCCCCAACAGCCTTGTTGGCCCAGGGCCTTACGAGCCATCCGTTCCTGGCTCACCCCCACCGTCATCCTCAACCGATGGTGGCGAGCCTGGACGGACAGGGACCCACCCTCCGAGCTTCAGGCCCTGATCGACGCGGTCACCACCGGACACGGCATTGACCTCTACCTCCGGATTTAACGAACCACCGCTAATCAGTGACCAACTCGTCGTCGATTTTCACGTACAGTGCGGTAATGAGGGTCTCGAGGTCAGTCTTCACACACCGATCATCGAGACCCTCGCCACGTCTATGACGTTTGCGAGCACTCCATGTCGCCGCTTTGCCGTCAGCGTCGCGCGGTGTGGCTCACTGCGCGACGTAACGCAGGGAAACGGCCTTTTAGGACGTGCCCTACCTCATGCGAGTGGCGTCGATTCCGCCGTCGATGTCGAAGGTTGCGCCGTGGACGAACGCCGCTTCGTCGCTGACCAGCCAGCGAACGGCGTAGGCGATGTCGATCGGGCGCACGGGCGCCCCGCGGGGGTGTCCTTCGTCATCGCTGCGAGAACATCGACGAAGGCTCCGTTGCCGGGCGTAGCCGTCGCTCCCGGCGCGACTGTGTTGACGTGCACGCCGCTCGGTCCGTACTCCGCTGCCCAGGCGCGCGTGAGCTGCTCGATTGCTGCCTTCGTGGCTGGATACAGCGCCATATACGGCACACCCACTCGTGCCATCCAGGAGCCGATGTTGACGATGGATCCGTGGCCGCGCTCGGCCATACGAGGAGCGAGGGTGGCGACGAGCACATGCGGTGCGCGGATGTTCGTCGCCCACAGGGCCTGCATCTCCTCGTCCGTGACGTCCGCCGTGCTGCCGCCGGGGTAGACGCCGGCGTTGTTCACGAGAATGTCGATGCTCCCCCCAAGGGCGGCCTCGGCTCGCGCGGCGAACTCGCGAATCTCCGAAGGCTCCGCGTCGAGAGTCGCGGTCACGACGTGCGCCGTACCGCCCTTCGCGCGAATCGCGTCCGCGACTGCTCCGGCGCGGTCGGAGTTCCGGCCGGACACGACGACCTCGGCGCCGGAAGCGGCGAGGACCTTCGCGATCGCCTCCCCGATGCCGCTGGACGATCCGGTGATCAGAGCCGTCCTCCCGCGCAGCCGCTCATCGGCGGGAAGGGCTTCAAGGAGCTCTTGGAGTGCCTGATTCTGTTGCATGCATTAATCCTGGGCGCTCGAGCCGACCACGGGCTTGCCGAAATCCACGGCATTATTGCCTGATCCCGTAAGGCTTGATCGCGTAACATGAGTTCGGTGGATGGGAGTGCGAGCACGGCGCCTGCAGTCACCGCGAGCCTTGGGCGTTCGGCCGGCATCGTCGCCCGGCATGCCGATGACAAGGCGCGCGCAGCGAGGCTCGGCCTGCGACTGTCACATGTTCGTGGCGCCACGCCCCTCTTCTTCCAACGCTATGTGCCCTCGCTTGCCGTGGTTCTCGCCGGAAGGAAACGCTCCATCATCGGCGCGGACGACGACGTCTGGGGCAGTGACCGCTTCCTGGTGACTCCCGTCGATCTTCCGGTCGTCGCGGGTGTGGTCGAGACCGACGCGGCCGGCAGTTTCCTGTCGGCGACCTGGGAGTTCGATCCTGTGCTCGTGCGGGAGGTCGCCGTTGCCCTTCCTCACCACTCCCACCCGTCCACCGGATCGCTGGAACGACTCGGCACGTGGACCCCAGGCCTCGCAGACGCGTTCGCCAGGCTCGTCGGGCTGCTCGATGAGCCCGAGACGATCCCGATTCTGGGTCCAGCCATCGCGCGTGAAGTCATTCTTCGACTCCTGCAGACGGAACAGGCGCCCCGCATTCTCGCCGCGACGAATGGGGAGGAGCGATCAGTGGTTGTCCAAGCAGTTGCGTACCTGACCGACAAGATGAGCGAACCATGGACGATGCCCATGCTCGCGGCAGCCCTCCACACCAGCGAATCGACGCTCTTCGGACGATTCAAGCAGGCAACCTCGATGACTCCGATGCAGTACCTCAAGCGGCTGCGGCTTGGCGAGGCCCGGCACCGCATGGTGATTCTCGGGGAGTCAGCAGCTCAGGCCGCCCGTACCGTCGGCTATCGCAGTGCGTCGCACTTCTCACGCGACTACCGCGCCGTGTACGGCGCGCCGCCCGCCACCGATGCCACCCGCTCTCGTACCCACCTCCGACAGATGGCCCCGGCGCTTACGGACAGCGACGGCGACCAGCCGACAAGTCCCTGACGCAGACGTCGTAGCCGTGGCCGGGGTTCCGCCGCACTACAGCCGCCACAACCCGACTGCCCCATCACCAGCCTCACTCACGAACGGATCAAACGCCGCCCCATCCTCGGAGGCCTCATCAACGAGTACGACAGAACAGCGTAAACGCGCAGGTCAAGACAGCAGCCTAGTTCTGGAACCCCACAGGGCTTCGGCTCAGCGGCGCGATACATACGGACCGCGCGGTCACGCAATTCCAGCGCATATTCCCTCGGAGCGCCACCCTCATCGACTGCGGCCCCCTCCCCGCCCGCCACGGCCAAACCCGCCCCTTCACCGACGTCATCACCGACATCGAAAACGCCCTCGACCTCCAGCAACACAAACCCGGCACCCTCCCCCGCCACGCCCCCTACCTCAACCAGGGCACCGCCGACCGCATCGGAAGCCTCACCAGACTCATCCGCCAAGCCGCTATCACCGCCATCTGCGACGGCACCGAACGCATCACCAAGCAATCACTCGACACCATCCGCCTCGACCACCTCGCCGAAACAACACAACCGCCCCGCACGACACAACCAAAGCTCACGCACACTGCCCTCCCCGCCCAAACCACTCCCCCGGCCTCTCAGCAAACCATCAACACACCAGACCAGCGGCCGCCCCAAACACCAACAAGCCCCCCTCCGAGCGTCACCAGACGCAGTGTGCGATGGCCTCCGTCGGAAACCGGTACCCCTTGCACGACGGCGACACGACGTCACCTCCGACGGCCAACAACCCGAGGATCATCCCAGCTGCTCAGCGTGTCACCCAAGTTGACAACGCCGCGGCACGACCGATCCTGGTGCCGCCGTCCGCTTCGGCTCGGCTGCTGCGGACGGCGGTTCGGCCAGCACCTCGGTCACCGTGACCCGGGCATCCATCACGCTGAAGCGCGCGTTCCGCCTCACCGGACGCAGCCTGCACCCGCTCGTCCCGTAACGGCGGGACGTCTTCCCGGGTCTTCTTCTCCCTGGGCCCCTGGCAGACCGGCGGCCAGGATGTCCACCAGCTCGACCCGCTGGCTTCGAGGTGCTCCAGCAGGCCGTGGGCGGCGCCAGCCCCGTCAATCCTGACCGGGATCTTCGCTTTCGCCGAGCCGGGGATCCACGCGAGCCCGTCGGTGGGCACGGGCACGTGGTCGGCCACCGTGTTCGCCCCGGCGGCCCGGCCGGCACGACGACCGGAAGATGGGCACCCGTAACCGCTACGCGTGGTGGTAAAGGCGTACGCGCATACGGCGAGAAGCCTGGTCCCGCGCAGTTGTACTCCAGGGCGAAGCGCACGGCCCGCCCGGAGGCGGGTGAGCCGTCGGTGCCGACCGCGATCGGTGCGGAGGGGGCGGTATTCGTCATGCAGTGCCTCCAAGCCGTGTGTGGTCCCTGCCTGGTCAGGCGGCTCTTCGCACCACGAGCGCGGTGATGTCGTCCCGCTGCTGACCCGCGCTGTGGCGGCTCAGGTCGCTGACCAGGTTGCTGGCGATGTCCCAGGGAGAGCCACCCCCCAGGCCCTCAGGCGCTCTTCGAGGGGATAGAAGACGCCGGTGATGCTGCGGGCCTCGGTGACGCCGTCGCTGCAGGCAAGGAGGGTGGCGCCAGCCGGGAAGGGGAACCACACAACGGTGCGGGGTTTTGGAGTGAGGTCGGCAAGGCCCAGTGGCACGCCCGGGTCGCCGAACAGCACGGGGGCGACCGGTCCCGCTTCCAGGAGGTAGGGCGGAGGGTGGCCGCAATTGACGGCCTGTGTATCAGTCGAGGCATCGACCCCCAGGATGAGGGCGGTGACGAACCGCTCAGGCTCGCCGGTCTGCTGGGCGAAGACGTTGTGCCGGACGACAGCGCTCTCCAGAGAGTCCACGAGCGCGGTGAGCGTCGGCTCGCGCTGGGCGGCCTCGCGAAACGCTCCGAGCATGGCAAAGGCCGCTCCGATCGCTGGCAGGCCTTTGCCTTGGACATCGCCGAAGAGCAGACGCGTACCGTATGGCGAGGCCACCACCTCGTAGATGTCTCCCCCACCAGCCTGTCCGCCTCCACCGGCAGGTAGATGCCATCGACGATCACCGGTCGGTGAGAATCGGCAGGGGGCGCAGCATCTGCCGCTGGAGAGCGACAGCTGTGGACCGGACCCGGCGCAGGTCCATCTCGCGCCGGATCCGCCTGCGACAGGTCAGAACGCACAACACGCCGAGCACTGCGGCCAGCAGCATGACGATCATGTAGTCGTACCATGAGGGAAGTGGCCGGTAGGTCAGTACTCCCGTGATGACGATCAACACCCAGCTGACTGCGCAGACAGTCTGGCGCACCGTGCCGCCGCCGGGAAAGCGGGCAGCAAAATCAGGAGAGGGTGAGCCGCACCGTCTGATCATCGATTGCCAGTTCCAGCAGCACAATCGGGACGGTCAATGCGACCACATAAGCCATCGGGGTCCTGACCGCGCTTTGGGGAAATGGCGCAGCCCCCTGCTCGGCGCGCGGCTCCAGTGGCGCGTCGGACGCACGGGACGACACACGCCGACGAAGCACAGGACCCAGGTTCCCTCAGCCCGCCTGTCCCCGCAAACTGCGGGCGGTGCCGCACCACGCTGCTGTGATCACTCACCTGCGTCCTCGGACCCTGGTGATCCTTCGCCTCACCGCGATCGGCCCACGCCTGTGATCAGCGGGGTCAGAGCGTCGCCGATGACGTCGCTGGAGACGATCGGCTCTTCGGACAGGCCGAGGACGCTGCGGTAGCGGTCGGTGACGGCCTCCTCACGGAAAATGCTGTTCACCTCCTCGGGGGATGTCGGACGTGTGGTGACAAGCACGATGTCGGCGATCGATCCGATCGGGATCGGGACCCTCAGTGCCACGCCGTCGAATCGGCCTGCCAGTGCCTTGGTCGTCGCGAGCGCGGCGCCGGTGGAGGCAGGAAGCATATTGGCGGCACCCGCCCGGCCACGCCGGAAGTCCTTGCAGGGCCCGTCGATGAGCTGATGGCTGGCGGTGTACGCGTGAACGGTGGTCATGATCGCCCGCTCCACACCGATCCGGCGGTCCATCACCGCCACCACCGGAGTGATGCAGTTCGTTGTGCGACTCGCGCAGGAGATCACCTGCTGCCCGCCGGGGGCAGGGTTCACCCCGTGTACCACGGTGGCCACCGTCTCGGTGCGGGCCGGGGCCGGAGAGGATCACGAACCGCGCCCCCGCGGTGAGGTGCCGGCTCAGCTCCTCCTCACTGCGGAAGACGCCCGTGCACTCCAGTACGAGGTCTACTCCAAGATCGCGCCAGGGCAGCTCCGCGGGGTCGCGACGGTTGTACAGCGGGACCGTGCGCCCGTCGACGACCAGTGCGTCCCCAGCGGCGGTGACGGTCTTCCCGTAGCGCCCGTAGACGGTGTCGTGAGCGAGGAGGTAGGCCAAATTCTCGGCGGGGACGAGGTCGTTCACCGCAGCGACCTCGACCTCGTCGATGCCACCGAGGATCTTGAAGGCGGCGCGTCCGATGCGTCCGAGCCCGTTAATGGCAATCTTCGCCATCAGGCATCTCCTTTGTTCCCTCTCGCGGACAACCGTAGAAGTCGCTCATCACCGCCTCCGGCTCGCCCTCGCGCTCCCACGGACGTACGCCCATGCGTGCACGATCAGGGTCGCGTGGACGTGCCCGGCAAGGTTGGGCTCGGGCACGTTGGCACGTGGGCAGCATCGACAGGCCGAGGAGGAACGAGCTGATCGTGGAGATGGTGTTCAGGGCGGTGAAACCGTCCGCCGCCAGGTAGTCCGCGCAGCGGCGCGGCATGCCCTCCGCACCCAGCCAGTGCTGGAGGAGGAAGGTACCGTGGAAACCGACGAACAGTGTCCAGAAGGTGATCTTGCCGAGCTGCTCGTCCAGCATCTTTCCCGTCATCTTGGGCCACCAGAAGTCGAAGCCGGCGAACATCGCGAAGACGACGGTGCCGAAGACCACGTAGTGGAAGTGGGCGACGACGAAGTAGGAGTCCGTGACATGGAAGTCCAGCGGTGGCGAGGCCAGCAGGACGCCGGTCAGGCCGCCGAAAAGAAAGGTGACCAGGAACCCATCGACCACAGCATCGGGTCTCGAAACTCGGCGAGCCCTTCCACATCGTGCCGATCCATGTGGTGCGCCCACACCGTGATCGACAGACCCGCGATGGCGATCGTGGCACCGACCAGGCCTGTGTAACCGAAGATCGGCTTGTGGCTGAAGACCGGGATGATCTCAGTGACGATACCGAAGAACGGCAGCGCGATAATGTACCCGGCTTTCAGCAAGCCCGGCCGGGGTGGCCGAGGAGATCGGCCAAGACGTTGACGTTCATCCCGGCCAGTACCCGGCCCGTGGTCAGGAGCAGTTTCGCGTAGTCCAATCGGCTGCCGCCGGCGAAGGTCACTTCGTGGGCGATCGGGTCCACGGCGGCGACCGTGGCGCCGAGGCGCAAGTCGATATCGTGCTCGGCGTACCACATGGATCTCTTGCCGCTCGCCTCTTGGCCAGCAGGTACCTCGACTCGCGGCTGCCCGCGTGCCGCATCGTCCTCCCGCTCCATGCCCCGCCAGGAGGCGCCAGGCACCCCACCAAGGGAAGGCATACCCTAGATAGTCGGGGTGTAAGGCAGTTGCCGGACGCAGCAGATTTTGCACCGCGGAGGGCACCATGAGCAAAGACGTCAGCTACCACCGGATCTATGACGAGGCATCCCCGAGGACGGAACTCGCGTACTGGTCGACCGGGTCTGGCCGCGTGGCATGCGCAAGGAGGACGCTCACCTCGACGAGTGGATGCGTGACATCGCCCCGTCCACCGAACTGCGTCACTGGTACGGCCACGTTCCTGAGCGCTACAAGGAATTCCGGCGCCGCTATCTTGCCGAATTGCGCGATGCCACACACCAGCAGGCGTTCAACCATCTCGACGAACTCGCCCGACAGGGCCCGATGACACTGCTCACCGCCACCCGAGATATCGAACACAGCCAGGCAGCGGTCCTCGCGGAACGCCTCTCCCGTGGTGGGCATGGGAAAGCCTGACCAGGCAGTGCGCGAACCGCGGCGGTCTGCCAGGAACTCGCCCACAGCATCTTTGCGGCACGCGGCATGCGGTGCAGACGGAATGGTGACAGCGCCCATCCGGCGGAGAGGGCGCAGGTCCTTACGGGCCCCTAGCCAGCCCGCGAAGGTGAAGGCGTAGTCTGCTCAGGCGCCGCTCGAACATCGAGGAGGCGTGCGTCTTGCTGCTGGTTTCTCTCGTACTCGTAAAGAGCCGCTGCGGTGGCGGGTCTCATAACGGCACACCGCTTCCAGGAGTCTGCGGCACGCAAGATCGCAGAGGCGTACCACGTCAGGGGCTTGGCCAGGCGTCGGTCCGTTGGAGAGCGGAGGACGGTCCAACACACAGGTCGACCAGCACGACCAGCAGGGTATGGGCCGCCGATCATGACACCTGGCTCGCACCCCGGCCGCCGAGCCAGGTGCAGGGCACCGCCATCGTCGGCGGGTGCGGCATCAGGGCCCTGTTCCTCCTCGTTCATGATCCAGGAGGGATCGACCGGATTCGCATGTGAGTGGGAGCGCGAATGGGCTGAGAAAGGCCCCGGCTGGAGTTGCGGCCGCAAATGAAGGACCAGCTCCCAACGCACGACGATGCAAGGCGCTATCAGTCGCTCAATTCGTCCCGGGCGTGCTATGCGGCGAAACCCCGCGGAGTATCTCGTACTGCGACTGCATACCGGTCGGCCGCCAAGAAGGGAAGACATAGCCATGTCAGTTACCGACCGTTACCTTCAGAACAACGAACGCTACGCCTCCCATTTCGCCGGGCCGCAGCAGATGGCACCCTCCGAGGGTGTCGCTGTTGTGGCCTGCATGGATGCGCGTATGAACGTTTATGGAATTCTCGGTCTGCAGGAGGGTGAGGCAAGTGTGATACGAAACGCCGGCGGCGTGGTTACCGATGACGTCATCCGCTCACTCGCTGTCAGTCAGCAACTGCTGGGAACCCGCGAGATCATCCTCATCCATCACACCGACTGTCGGATGCTGACCTTTCCGTCCTATTCACTCGACCCCCCGATCCGTGGTCAGGACGGCCTTAAGCCCCTATGGCCGGTGGAGTCCTTCCGCGACGTCGCCATCGATGTGCGCCGCTCGATCAGTCGTATCAAGTCGAGTAAGTACATCCCGCACAGTGATGCGGTGCGCGGGTTCATCTTCGATGTCAGCACCGGGCGGCTCGATGAGGTGAAATAGAGGCACCTGCCGTCCTGGCGCCCTGCTGCCAACTCACAGCGGCCTACCGTGCCGGCTGGGCCCTGCCGCTTACGGCGATCCTCAAGCCGACGGCGGTCCACCGAGGGCGTGCAGGGCGAGCGTGGCATGTGCGTAGGCTCCACCCGCACGCATTTCCGCGGCCACCCAGCCCCAGCCGGCCAGCGTGTCGAGCATGTCCAGGGCCAGCCGCCACTTCTCACGGTGCCCGGCCTCGGGCGGGATGCGGGTGAGGGTCCGCCGCCCACTCCTTGGGCAGGAACAGCCGCCACTGCAGTGGACAGGAGGCCGTGTCACTGGCGGCGTGGACGCTGACCGCGACCTGGCAGTTGGCGCGTTTGCCCAGGGCTCCGCAGTACTGCGGAGCCACGGCGACCGACATTCTTCCGTCCTTGGGCAGCGACACGTCGTCGATCACCCAGGCGGTCGGGTTGACCAGTGGCAGCATGCGTTCGCAGATCCGACGCCGCACCGGCGCCGGGTCCCAGGCGGCCTGGTTCACGAACTGCTGCAGGTTCTGTTCGTTGCCGTCCGGCAGCCGCGAGGCCATGGCCTGGATCGACTTGCGGCGGCCGTCCAACATCAGTCCCCGCAGGTAGCAGTCACCTTGGCGGATCTCCGTGTGGAGAGAATGCTCAGCCGTGAACGGTGTTGAGGACGGCGGCGAGCTTTCCCGGCGCGCTGATCATTGCCATGTGACCGGTGTCGAGGTCGATAACCTCCGCCCGGAGCAACGCGATGGATCGCTGCTGCAGTTCCTCGACGTAACACTGGTCCCGGGTGAGGTGGACGTACGTCCGTGGGATATCCCTCCGGTAGCCGCTCAGGTCCACGGCCTCGCTCAGCAGGGCGGCCGAATCGTCGGCCAGCCGGTCCAGAGCGGATGCGGCAGTCGCCTCGTCCATGTCGTTGCACAGCATCGTGGCAGCGCCCGCACGGGTCTGCTGGTAGACCCCGGCGGTGATGGACTGCTCGACCAGATCCCGCACGCCGGGATCAATCTGGTCGAGCACCCGGGTTCCGTCGGGAGGTACGACGGCCGACACGAGGACGACCTGACGGATCCGTTCGGGTATGAGGTCCAGGACGCGCGGCACCGTGACCCCGCGAAGGAGTGGCCGACCAGCACCACCTCCCGGAGGCCCCGCGCCTCGACGTCCTCTCGGACCGCATCGGCACAGTCCGAGAGCGTGACCGTACCCAGTGGGACCCCAGCCCTCGTCCCGCGGCCAGGGAGGTCGACTGCCAGCGCTTCCGCGCTCAGGTGAGGGATCAGCTCGTCCCAGCAGTCCGCGCCGAAGCCGGCGCCGTGAATGAGAACGAAAGACATACACGACCTCCTAAGCCACGGCAGGGAGCTTAACTGAATTCACCTCGGTATCCCAGAGCTCCCGATGGCCCCTGCTGTGGGAAGTGCGGCGCCGGCCCTTGGGGCGCCGCCGCACTGGTCCCTGAACGGCACAGCCGCGGGCTCACCCCGCCTCGATCGCCTCCATGAGGAGCGGGAACGCCTTGTCGAACTCGCGCGCCCAGTAGGGCCATGTGTGGGAGCCGCCATAGGTCTCGAAGGCCACGTCGAGTTCAAGGCTGGATGCCCGCTTCACGAACTCCCGGTTTTGCAGCAGCTGGGATGCCTCGAACCGGACGGAGACGTCAGAAGGATCGGTTCCAGGTGGATCCAACGGTCCGATCCGTCCGTTGCCGCAGGACACGAACAGCTTCGTGTCACGCAGGTTCTTGACGAGATCTGCCGGGTTGTGCGCCGCCCACACGGCGCGCTGAGCCGTTGGATCGCCGAAGAGGCCGAGCGGGTCATACCCGTTCGGCGCCATATGCGTCCGCAAAAGCCACGTAGCATACGGGTCGGGGGAGACCGGCTCGACGGTCGGGTGCAGCGTATCGAGCGTGCCACTGAAGGACGCCGCCGCCCGGAAGAGACCGGGATGGCGAGCGGCGTACGACATCGCGCCGAAGCCCCCCATCGACAGGCCGGCGATCGCGCGCCGGTCGGCGGCACGGAGCCCCCGCACGAGGATCTGCGAGAGCTCCACCAGGTGGAACGTCTCCCAGCCCGGCTTGTTTCCCACGCCACGGGCCCACCAGTCCGTGTAAAAACCGAGTTCTCCGCCGTCCGGCATGACGACCAGCACGTCGCGCTCACGGGAGAGGCGCGCGATGTCACTGTGCCGCGTCCAGTCCAGATAGTCGCCGTAACCGCCATGGAGAAGGTAGAGGACCGGCCATGAGGCACGGGGCCTCGACCCGAACCGATGCGGAAGGCTGATGCGCACCGACGCGGTGTGGCCGAGCGCGATCGAGTCGATCGTAATGTCCACCGTGCGCGGATCAAGATAGTTCTGCGCGATCACGCTCGCGCCATTTTCGGCCTGGACTCCGACCAGGTTCGGTCCTCGCGCATCGCGGCCGCTCGCCAGAGCGACACCCTGCGACGTCGCCGCAGCGACTCCAGCCGTCGAAGCGACCCCGAAGAAGCGCCTCCGATTGAATGTCGCCATCGCGCGGCCTCCCCATATACGAGCCGGATGGCCCCTGCTCGCGCATCCCGACGCCCATCGAGTGAAGTGACTTCGGTTCATAAAAGATACAAACGCCCGCTCATGCGCGTCAAGAGTCGATCCCGGTGCCGGAGCGGCGTCCACGTCGGCCACCCGTCCGTTCATCGTTGCGGTGCAAGCGTGGCCGGGTCGACGTCGGCCCAGCCAGGGTGAAGGCGACACGGCCGGCGGCTCGGCGCCGGCTCAGGCGCGCGACGCCGCAGGTAGTCATCGATGATCTCGCGCATCCGCTCGCCGCTGAACGGGCCAACGGTGACCCGGGTAGACGACCGCCACCGGCAATGCCCCAAGCCTGAGCATGCTCTGGACATATCGGAAGTGCCTTGCCGATCGTGCGTGCCGGAAGCCTGAAGAACTCCCATCACCGCAGGTCACAAGGCACTTCTTCGTTCTCCTCAGAGTTCTCCACAGACATCAGGTCGGTGGAATCAGGCTGAGCCCCGGGGGCGCGGTGGAGTCCCTGGTGACCAGGCGCGCGGGCAGCAGATGAGTGGCCGGTTCGCGGGCGGGGTCGGCGATGGCGGTCAGGAGGTCTTCGGCCGCGGTGACTCCGATCACCTCGGTGGGCTGGGCCACCACGGTCAGCCGGGGGCGGACCAGGGCGCCCAGTCGTGGTCGTCGAATCCGACCAGGGAGATGTCCCGCGGGCAGTGGCACCCGCTGTCCTGCAAGGCGGCGAAGGCGCCGACGGACAGCACATTGTCGGTGCAGTAGATCGCGGTGACCTGGGGTGTGACGTTCAGGAGCCTGGTGGTCGCGGCATAGGAGGCCGCGCTGGAGTAGGCGCTGTGCGCGATGTGTTCGGGGCGTACCTCGAGGCCCGCGTCGGTCATCGCCCGTACGTAGCCGGCCAGCCGCATCGTGCTGGGGCGATGGGCGGTGGGACTGGGTTCCGCGGCCCGCGTGACGGTGGCGTCGTACCGTGCCTCGCTGATGATCCCGATGTGGCGGTGGCCCAGCCCGATCAGGTGGTCCACCGCCAGCCGCGACGCCTCGACGTTGTCGACGGAGACGAAGCTCGTGCCGGAGACCTTCGGGGCCGGGCGGTCCAGCAGGACCAGCGCGGTGCCGCTGTCGGCCAGCCGCCGGAGGTGGTCGGTGTCCGCCCCGAGCACGGGTGCCACGATGAGGCCGTCCACGCGTTTGGTGGACAGCACCTCAACCGATCTGCGCTCCAGGGCCGGCTCACCCTCGGTGCTGCTGACGAGCAACTCATAGCCGTGCTGCCGGATCGTGCGGGCGATGCTCTGGAGCGCGGCGGAGAAGAACCGGTTGCTCATGTCCGGGATGACCACGCCGACGGTCTCGGTGTTCCCGGTGATCATGCTGCGCGCCACGCCGTTGGGCCGGTAGCCGAGCTCCGCTGCCACCCGAACCACCTTGTCCCGGGTCCGTGCGCTGACCTCATCGGATCCGGTGAGCGCGCGTCCGGCCGTGGACTTCGAGACCCCCGCGGCCTTCGCCACGTCGACGATGGTGACGGACTGGTGCGCGGTTCGCGTCACGACAGCACGTACCTCCTTCCGCGCCACATCACGCCGGTGGCATCGTCCTGTGGCCACATTCAATCACTGTCATCTCCGATGGATCTGTTCGATCAGCTCGATGACCCGCACCGCCTCCCGGGGATCGACCGGCAGCGGGCGGCCTGCGTTCAGGGCGTCGGCCAGCCGTGCGTAGAACTCCGCGTAACGGCCGGGAAGGGTCGGCACGGGGACGGCCGTACCGCCGGCACCGAGCCTTCCCCATGCCGGTTCGGGCTCACGGCCGAACGACGGGTCGGTGGGCGAGGCGCCGCCCTTCAGCGCCGGCTCCTGCGGGTCGAGCCCGTAGGTGGTGTACGCGCCGCGCGAGCCCAGGACGCGGAAACGGGGGCCGGTCTGTGCCGCCAGGCCGTTCATCCACAGATAAGAGTGGACTCCCGACGCGTGCCGCAGCACCACGAAGCTGTCCTCGTCGGCCGCCGCGCCGGGGCGGCGGGTGACGACCTCGCTGTACACCGGCACGGCGTCGCCGAACAGCAGCAGCGCCTGGTCGAGCAGGTGGGCGCCGAGGTCGTAGAGGATGCCGCCGCCTTCCGCGGTGGTGGCCGTCGTCTTCCACGAGGCGCCCGGGTCCGGCTTCCACCATTCGAACCGGGACTCGAAACGCCATACCTCGCCCAGCTCGCCGCGGTCGATCAGGTCCCGCAGCGTGCGGAAGTCGCCGTCCCAGCGGCGGTTGTGGAAGACCGTCAGCGGCAGCCCGAGCCGTTCGCTCTTCGCGACCAGTGCCCGCCCCTCGGCGGCGGTCACGCTGAACGGCTTGTCGACCACGACGCCGACGCCCGCGTCGAGCAGGGAGTCCGCCAGCTGGGCGTGGGTGCCGGAGGGCGAGGCGACGACCGCCAAGTCCAGTTCGGCCGCCTGACGCAGCAGGGCATCGACGTCCGGCAGCAGCCGCGCTCCGGGGTGCCCGGCCGCGGCCTCGGTCCGGCGGTCCTGATCCCGGGTGACGATCGCGCTGAGCGTGTAGTGCGGGTCGGCGGCGATGAAGGGGGCGTGGAAGATCCGGCCGGCGGTGCCGAAGCCAATGATCGCGGTGCGTATGGTCATGAGCCAAACCGTCCCGGGCGGAAAGCGGCGAGCAGGGGGTGCGGGCGGCCGGTCACGATCTCCTCGGCCAGCAGTTCACCGGCGATGAGTCCGAGGGTCGCACCGCTGTGGGTGAACGCGACATGGCAGCCGGCCACCTCGTCCAGTTCCCCGAGCACGGGTTCGCCGTCAGCGGGGATGGGTTTCGGGCCCGCGGCCCAGGACGCCGGCGGGAGTACGGGGGTGCCTGCCAGTACGGCGGACGCCTCGGCGAGCAGGCCGTCCACAGTGGACCGGCGGACCTCGAACGTGCCGTCCTCGTGCCGCACGATCTCCTCCTCCGCCCAGGCCGAGTCCAGCACCAGCGCGCCATCCGGGGTCGGCCGGATCGACACGCGCGGGGTGTTCAGCACGGCGCGCAGCGGGGTGCCGATCGGCTCCGTCCGCACGAGCAGCGAGATCGGGGTGCGGTCCGTGAGGGACACCCCGAGGCGGCTCAGCATGGCGGGTGTGTTCGCGCCGGTGGCCAGGACGACCGCGTCGGCGTCGAAGCTCAGCCCGGACCGGGTGTGCACACCGGTCACCCGGCCGTCCGCCGTCCGCACGACGGCCGGGCCGGTGTCGGTCGCCAGTTCACCGCCCAGCGCGGTGAACTCCTTGGCCAGCGTCTCGATCAGCGAGGGGAGGTCCACCCAGCCCTCGCCCGGATTGAAGATCGCTCCGTATTCGGGCACGGCGGCCGCGTTCACTCCGGGGTCACCGCCGCGATCTCCGACGGGCTCAGCCAGTCCGCCGCGTAACCGATGGCGCTCTGGTGGGAGAAGCGCTCCCGGAAACGCGCTTCGTCCTCCGGTGCCCCCCAGGCCAGCCCGCCGTCGAAGCGAAGCCATCCGAGGCCGGGCTCGCGGGCGGCCAGGGTGCGGTAGCGGTCGATGCCGAGCACCCGCAGCCGGTGGTAGTCGGGAGAGCGGACAGCGGCGGAGTTGAGCCAGGCGAGCGAGCGCCCGGACGCGCCACTCGCGAGAGCGGTGTCCGAGACGAGTGTGACCGCCACGCCGCGCCGGGCCAGCTGGTGTGCCGTGGAGACGCCCAGAATGCCGCTGCCGACGACGACGACGCGAATATCCTGCGCTGCTGAAGTCATGCCTCTTCCTTTTGTCCGGAACTGCGGGAGCCGCTCTCCGAATCCGTTACCGACTCCGGAACGTTCCGGAGCATCTCGCGGCGACCATAACGCCGCCATCGGGTCGGTCAACCGGTCGCGCCGCGACCGCCCACGTCACAGGCGTGTTTCGTGGCCGCGGGGCCCATCCGAACCTTGACCACACCTGATGGGCCTGCTTAGAGTGACGCCCACTTTCCGGGAACGTTCCCGGAATCGAAGGTCGGGCCACCAGCATCCCGGCGAGTCGAAACCCCCGCGAGGCAAGGCATTCATGAGCCTGAGAATCGGTGTGGACACCGGCGGCACCTTCACGGACGTGTGTGCGTACGACGAGGCGACCGGGCGGATCCACGTACGCAAGGTCTCCTCCACCCCCGACGACCCCGGCCGGGCCATCGTGCGCGGACTGGGCGAACTGCTCGACCAGATCGGCGGACGGGAGATGGCCGAGGTCGGCTATTTCGCACACGGCACCACGGTCGGCACCAACGCGCTGCTCACCGGGCGGGGCGTGCGCACCGGGCTGATCACCACCCGGGGATTCCGGGATCTGCTCGAACTCGGCCGCGGCCGCCGGCCGGACATGTACGACGCGCAGGTGGACAAGCCCGCCCCGTTCGTACCGCGCGATCTGCGCCTGGAGGTGACCGAGCGGGTCCGGCACGACGGCCGGGTGGAGATCCCGCTGGACCCGGACGAGGTGCGCGAGGCCGTGCGCACGCTGAAGGCCAGGCGTGGTGTCCGTCGCGGTCTGCCTGCTGTACGCGTACGTCCGCCCGGACCACGAGCGGCTGATCGGTGAGATCGTCCGCGCCGAGATGCCCGAAGCCCATGTCTCGCTGTCCAGCGAGGTGCTGCCGGAGTTCCGTGAGTTCGAGCGGCTGTCGACGGTGGTCACCAACGCCTACATCGGGCCCGTGGTCGCCGACTACCTGGCCCGGCTGCGCGGCACGCTGGCCGACTCCGGGCTCGGGTGCGAACCGCATGTCACCCAGTCCAACGGCGGCATCATCCCGTTCGTGACGGCCGAACGGCTGCCGGTGCGGCTGGTGCTGTCCGGACCCAGCACCGGGGTGGTGGGCGCCGCCGCCGTCTGCTCGGCGGCCGGATTCGGCGACATCATCACCTTCGACATGGGCGGCACCTCCTCGGATGTGTCCCTGGTGCAGAACGGCGAGCCCAAGGTCACCGCGAGCCTGGAGATCGACGGACGCCCGGTGCGCTCCCCCATGCTGGACATCCACACCGTGGGTGCGGGCGGCGGTTCCCTCGCGTGGACCGACAGCGGCGGGCACCTGAGGGTGGGTCCGGCGAGCGCGGGCGCGTTCCCGGGACCGGCATGCTACGGCCACGGCGACGAGGCCACCGTCACCGACGCCAATGTGGTCCTGCGGGTGCTCAACCCCGAATATCTCCTCAACGGTCAGCTCAAGATCGACCACGTCGCCTCGTACCGCGCGGTCCGGCGCCTGGCGGAGCGGCTCGGCCTGTCCGTGCCGGACACCGCGCAGGGCATCATCGACGTCGTCACCGCCAACATGGCGCGCGCCATCCGGGTCATCTCGGTGCACCGCGGCTACGACCCGCGTGACTACGCGCTGGTGCCGTTCGGCGGGGCCGGTCCGCTGCACGCGGCCCGGCTCGCCGCCGAACTGGGCTGCGCCACCGTCGTGGTCCCCGAGATCCCTGGCGCGCAGTCGGCGCTGGGGCTGCTGATGACCGATGTGCGCGGCGACTTCATGCGCACCCGGCGGGTGCCGGTGCACGAGGACACCGTGGACCTGCTGTCCGAGACGCTGGACGACCTGTCCGCGAGCGCGAGCGCGTGGTTCGACGGCGAGGGCATCGACCCGGCCCGCCGGAGCATCACCCGCGGTGTGGACATGCGCTACCGCGGCCAGAACTACGAACTGGGCGTGCCCGTGCCGGACGGCCCGGTCACGGCGGAGACTGTGCGCCGGTTGCTGACGGACTTCCAGGACGCGCACGAGCGAATGTACGGCTACCGGCTGGCGGAGGCGTCCATCGAGGCGGTGACCTTCCGGGCGCAGGCGGTGGGCGCGGTCTCCCGCGCCCAGATCGTACCGTCCGCCGCCCGGGGCGGCACCCCGCCGAGGCGGTCATGACCCGCCGCCAGGTGTATCTGAAGGAAGCCGGCGCACCAGTGGACTGCCCCGTGTACGACCGCGGCCGGCTCGAGGTGGGACACCGGATCACCGGGCCCGCGGTCATCGAGCAGATGGACAGCACCACTCTGCTGCTGCCCGGCGACACCTGCGAGGTGGACGGGTTGCGCAACCTGATCATTCAAACGCAAGGGAGCTGACCGTGGCGGCGCAGCGGGAACTCGACGGTGTCCTGGTCGAGGTGATCGGCTCGGCACTGGCGACCATCGTGGAGGAGATGAGCGGCACCCTGGTGCGGGCCGCGTTCTCCACCAACATCAAGGAACGCCGTGACTGCACGGCCGGGCTGTTCGACACGGCGGGCAACGGGATCGCCCAGGACGAGGGCGGCTCGCCGCTGCACCTCGGCTCGCTGATGGGGATCGTCGGTTCCATCCTGGAGCGGTTCCCGGTCGAGCGGATCGAGGACGGCGACGTCTTCATCGGCAACGACCCGTACAACGGCGGCGGCTCTCATCTGCCGGACATCGTGCTGGCCACTCCGGTCTTCGTGGACGGCGAGCTGACCGCGTGGGCGGCCACCCTGGCGCACCACGCCGACTTCGGCGACCGCGGACACGCCCATATCTTCCAAGAGGGCCTGCGCATCCCGCCGGTGCGACTGGCGCGGGCCGGGGTGCAGCAGGAGGAGTTGCTCTCGCTGATCCTGCTCAACTGCCAGGTGCCGGACGAGCGCCGGGCCGATCTGCGCGCCCAGGCGTCGGCGAACCGGCTCGCGGTGCTGCGCTACCGCGAGCTGTGCGAGCGCTACGGCCGGGACGTCGTGGTGCGGGCCGGGGACGAACTGCTCGACTACACCGAGCGGCGCACGCGCGCCGCGATCACCGCGATCCCCGACGGTTTCTACGAGTTCACCGACCTCTTCGACTGCCCCGAGCTGGACGAGGAGCGGGAACTGAGGGTGGCCGTGCGCGTCGACGGGGACCGGATGTTCTTCGACTTCGCCGGCAATCCGCCGCAAGTGCGGGCCAGCGTCAATGTGGTGTGGACCGCGCTGCACGCCACCGTCTACTACTCGGTCAAGAGCCTGATCGACGCCGACATCGTGCCCAACGCCGGGATGTACCGCGCCATCCGCATCGAGGCACCCGAGGGCTCGCTCGTCAACTGCAGTTATCCGGCGGCGGTCAACGGGCGCAGCGAGACCTGTCAGCGCATCGTCGACCTGATCCACGGCGCACTGGCCACCGCGGTGCCGGACCGGGTCACCGCGGCGAGCAACGGCGCCAACACCGGTGTGCACTTCTCGGGGCGTAACCCGCTCACCGGCAAGGAGTTCGTCTATCTGGAGACCATCGGCGGCGGGTCCGGCGCCCGCGCCGCCAAGGATGGGCTGGACGGTGTGCAGGTGCACATGACGAACACCTCCAATCTGCCGGTGGAGAGCCTGGAGACGGAGTACCCGCTGGTGATCGAGGCGTATGAGCTGATCGACGACTCCGGTGGCGCCGGGGAGTTCCGCGGCGGCCTCGGGATCCGGCGGCGGGTGCGGGTGGAGAGTGACGATGTGCACTTCTGGGTGGACACCAGCCGCCAGAAGTCCCACCCCTGGGGGTTGTGCGGCGGTACGGAGGGAGCCACCGCGAAGGTCGTCCTCAGCGAGGGCGCCCGGCCCGTCGACCACGGTTACACCGTGCTGCGGCCGGGCGAGACCGTGACCATCGAGACAGCGGGGGCGGGCGGCTACGGGCCGCCGGAGGACCGTACTCCCGAGGCCGTCGACCGGGACCTCGTCCAAGGCAAGATCACCCGTTCCACCGCGGAACGCCACCATCCCGGCCACTTCATCTCCCCGAAGGAGCTCTGATGGACACCCCCGCCCACGCCGCCGCCGAAACCGCCGCCCTCGCGAGAGCCACCCGCCGCCGGGTGTACGCGTCCACGATGATCGGCAACGTCGTCGAGTACTACGACTTCACGCTGTACGGAACGCTGGCGGCGGTACTGGCCAAGCTGTTCTTCCCGTCCGCCGACCCGATGGTGGCGCTGTTCTCCACCTATGCCGGGTGTCGCTCTCCTACTTCATCCGTCCGCTGGGCGCGCTGCTCTTCGGGCCGCTCGCGGACCGCAGGGGCCGCCGGGGCGTGCTGATCCTCACGCTCTCCCTGATGAGCGTCGGCACCGCCGGGATCGGACTGCTGCCCACCTACGCGGCGATCGGGCGGCCGCCCCGGTCCTGCTGCTGTTCTCCCGGGTGCTACAGGGGCTGGGCGCCAGCGTGGAATACACCACGGCGTCCCAGTTCATGCTCGAACACGAACCCGGCAGCCGTCGCCGCAACTATCTGGCCGGGCTCATGAACGCCACCTGTTCGGTCGGCTCGCTGCTCGGCTCCGCCGTCGCCTTCACACTCACGGTCACGATGCCTGCGTCGGCGTTCGAGAGCTGGGCTGGCGCATCCCTTTCCTGCTCGCCATCCCCATGGCGTTCATCGGCTTCTACATCCGCAACCGGCTGGACGAGACGCCCGAGTTCGAGGAGATGAAGCGGCAGATCGACGCCGCCGAGGCGAAGCAGACGCCCCTGCGGGACGCGGTGCGCCTGTACTGGCGCGACATGCTCAAGGCCATCGGGCTGGGTGCCGGTCAGCGCATCGGCTCGTACACCATCCAGGCGTACTTCGTGACGGCCCTGATCACCGCCGGATTCCCCACCTCGCTGTCGCTGCTGGCCTCCATGCTCACCTATGTCGTGGGGCCGCTGCCCAGCATCTGGGGCGGGGTGCTCGCGGACCGGTACGGCGCCCGGCTGCCGCTACTGGTCGGCTACGGCCTGTTCGTGGTGCTGACGGTGCCGACCTTCATGGCCATCGGCAGCAAGTCCATCGTCCTGGCCACCGCCGCCGTCGTGGCGTTCACCGTGATCAACAACCTGGTCGCCGCCCCGCTGAACATCGCCTATGTGCTCAGCTTCCCGCCGGAGGTCCGGTCCAGCGCCGCCGCGCTCAACTTCAACATCGGCACCTCGCTGATCGGCTCGACGGCCGGCCTGGTCGCCGTCTGGCTGCACGATCTGACGGGCAGCGACGTGAGCTTCGGCTGGTACATGACGGCCGCGTGCGCCGTGTCCGCCCTGGTCGCCATCTTCGCCCTGCCCGCCTCCGTCGACTACCGCGAGCCCGACTGGGCCACGGTCCCCGACCGGGCCGAAGGCCCGCAGCCGCGCCCCACTCGTAGCGCCCGCTACCGGCCGACACGCGCCACGGATTCGAGGAGTGCTCTCCCAGCGCGCCGGTGTCGCGGCCGAAGGGCCGCGGCGCCGGTCACGGCCGTTCGACATCCATGTGCTCGACAGCCCGGCCGCCGTCCGAATGGTCGGGCTCAAGGTCCCCAAGGCGCGGCGCCGCCGGCTCCGGGTGATCCGCATCGGTCGCGAGGCGTTACGCGTCCTGCACAGAGGCGCCGACATCCGCCGCTGGGCGAAGAGGAACAAGGTCCAGTTGTGCTTCACCCCGGCCTACGCCTCCTGTGCGAACCCGATCGAGGCGCACTTCGGACCGCTGAGGCGGTTCACCATCGCCAACTCCCACCACCCCAACCATCCCGTGCAGAGCCGGGCCCCGCAGGCCTGCCTGTGCCGGCGCAACGCCAACGCCCGCCACCGCGGCGGCGTGAACAAACCGGCGAACGAATGCAATCAGAGCCCTAGGCCGCCGCGGCCGCCGCCCCGGAGGATCGTGCCGAGATCACCCCGCTGAGCAGGACGGTACGTCGGCGGGTGGTGAAACGGGGCAGCCTCACCAGGAGCGCGTTCCGGCGGCCCGACTGCACGCTCGGCCGTCGGCCGCGGTCGAGAGCGCGCATCGCGGTCGTGACCACCTGTTCGGGGGTCTGGTAGGTGCCCTGGTGGGCCCCGCTGCCGAGGCCGTCGAAGAACTCGGTGCGGGTGAGGCCCGGGGCGAGCGACAGCACCCGCAGGCCGGTGCCGCGCGACTCGTACCACAGTGCCTCGGTGAAGCTGAGGACAAATGCCTTGCAGGCGGCGTAGACCGCCATCGCAGGGATGGGCGTGTAGGCCGCCATGCTCGCGACGTTCACGAGAACGCCCCGGCCGGAGTCGCGGAGCGGTTCGATGAACGCGCGGGTGAGGTCGACGAGGTTGGCGACATCGACGTTGATCTCGTCGGTGAGGCGGTCCGGGTCCTCCTCGTGGAAGGCGCCGTCGGTGCCGAAACCGGCGTTGTTCACCAGGCCGTCGACCGTGATGTCCCGCCGGGCCAGATCGGCGGCCAGCCGCCGGCCCGCGCCCGGCTCGCTCAGGTCGAGGGGGATCGCGGTGGCGCGCACGCCGTGCCGCGTCCGCAGCTCGGAGGCGAGTGCCTCCAGGCGGTCGTGCCGCCGTGCGACAAGGACGACGTCGGAGCCGCGGCGGGCGAGTTCGCGGGCGAAGGCGGCACCGATGCCGGAGCTGGCGCCGGTGACGATCGTGGTCTGGCCGGAGAAGCTGATCGGGTCATATATGCACCGTACGCAATCTCTTGCACTCAGTGCAAGTAAGTGCATTTGATGCAGGGATTTAGACTGAGTGCATGGCCGACACCCCCACTCTCCGCGAACGCGCGCGCCGCGCGGCTCGCGCGGAAATCACCGCCACCGCCGTACGGCTCTTTGCGGAGAACGGCTTCGAGGCGACGACGATCGACCAGATCACCGCCGCGGTCGGCATCTCACGCCGTTCGTTCTTCCACTACTTCGGCAGCAAGGAGGACGTCGTCCTGGGCGACACCGACGCGCTGGGTGAGTCGGTGCGAGCGGCGCTGGAAGCCCGTCCGGGCGACGAGTCGGCATGGACGGCCATCAGAGAAGCCTTCCTGGTACTCCAGCGGTCGGCGGGCAGCCCGGAGGAGCAGCTGACCCTCGCCCGCATCCACCACGAGGCGCCCTCCCTGCGCGCCCGGCACCTGGAGAAGCACCTGCGCTGGCAGGAGCTGCTCGCCCCCGAGGTGCAGCGCCGCCTCGGCCTGCCCGCCTCCCCGGCCCCCGACCCCCGGGCCCTGGCGTTCGTCGCCGCCGCGCTGGCCTGCCTCGACGCCGCCGTCGACGCGTGGTATCGCTCCGGCGGGGCCGACGACCCCGAACGCCTCTTCGACGAGGCGGTCGCCACCCTCCGCGGCTAGAGCAAGGAACGCGCCCGCATACGCGGCGAGAGAGGGATCCGCTGGGGCGGGCGCTCCCTCGCCACCGCGGCGGCATGAACAACCCGGCGAACCTATGCGGTCAGATGAACCTCGACCGGTTCGACCTCGTCTGGTCCTGTCCGGTCGCGACGGCTCGCAGGTGGCGATGGCTGTCGCTGCCGATGTGGATCCAGGCCCAGCCGTGGTGGCGCGGGCCTTCGCACCCCTTCCGGCGCTGTGCCGTTGCCATGCTTCGACCGGCCGTCGGGGAGCTAGCGGTGCGACCGCCTCACTGCCAGAAGCACTCTTCGATCACGAGCTGAGGATCGGTGGTTCTCCTGGTGAATTGGTACCGCAGCCAGCCACGTCCGTGGTCGAAGTAGAGGACGTGCTGACCGCCGGGGCGGGTGGACTGGGCAGGTTCCACACTCATCCCGGCTGGAAGGTCCCGGTCGGTGTCGATGCCCCGAAAGTAGGGGTCGGCGGCGGTGACGAGTTCGGCGCGGGCGGCGCTTACCAGGGTGCGGGCCGCTTCTGGGAGGGCGTCGCGGTCTTCCTCGGCCTTCTTGGTCCAGTCCGCTTGCCAGGGCGGCCCCATGAAACCGCCGGTCACTGGCCGGGTTCCGCCTTCGCCGCCTGACGGCGAAGGTTCCCGGCTTCCTCAATGAGGGCTTTGGCGCGGCTGTAGTCGGGCTCCCGGTCGGCCTCGTCCTCCAGGGCGTGCACTTTCGCCTCCAGGCGCGGATCGCGGGAGACGGCGTATTCGCTCCACCAGCGCGCCATGAAGGCGGGGACCGGCGCGAGATCGTAGGCATCGGCGATGTCGCGACGCCAATGCCGGTCGAAGTCGACAAGGAGTTGCGGCGCGTGCTGGGCGATGGCGGCGCGGAGCGCTTTTGGCGTCCTGTCCGGCATGGGGGGAACGGCCCCTGAGCCGAGCGGCGGGGCGGTCATGAGTGGCAATCCTTTGGTGGTGGCGGTCAGGCTGCGGACAGTGTGACGCGTGTAGCGCCCGTGGGACCGTCGGGGGTGCCGGCGGAGACGAGGGCATCGCGCTGGCCGCTGGTGACCATATGGGCGTGGGTGTGGACCTCGCCTCGGGCGTAGGCGTCCAGCAGGATCTCGACGAGGGCGGACATGGACCGGACCGCGTCCTTGGTGCGGCGCTCGTTGGCTGCGTGCCATACGGCATCAGTGGTGAAGATGGTGCGGCCTCGCCGGTCGCGCGCCTCAGGGTTCGGAGAAGTGCGCGGCAGCGCGAGAGTCCCGGCCGCGTAGTCGGTGAGGGCTCGGGAGGCTACCCAGATGAGGGGTAGGCCTTCGTCCTTGGCACGGCGGCCTGCGGCGTGCCATACGTTCTTGGCGATGTTCGGGGCGCGCTCCGTCTCACCTGCTGCCGGCATGCGACGGCCCTTCTGTCGTGACACCCTTGAGTCTACCTATCGGAATGGTACTACGGATCGAACCGGTAAATCAGCGGTGCGCCGGTCAGGTCGACGAGGTCGAACGATCAGGGTCACCATCCATGGTGGACTGCGGCGATCCAGGTCGGCGGGCGAGCTCACCGACTGCTTCGGATCTCGACCCAGGATCCCCGGTGCGCGTCCCGTTCAGGCGCCGCACCAGCAGTTCCACGACCGCCTCCCCCATGCGCGGCATCGGCGGATCCACGGTGGTCCACGCCGCTGGTTGATGACGGGGCACTTTGTACGGCCGGGTACGGGACACCCTGGCCGGAGCGTTGCGGCAGGCAGGACGCCTCGTAGCGCCGGTGACTGCGGCGGGTCCGGCCTGTGTGCGTCGGCGGGTGGGACCGGATCCTTTGCGGGAGCTGTTCGAGACTGTGGCAGGTCCGCGGGGGCGCCCATGCACGAGGAGCGTGTCCTGGCGGGGTCTGCGCAGGTCGCGTTCGACGGCTTCCGGTCCACCCGCGTCCCCGAGACCGGCGACAACGTGGTCTGGCCGGGCGGACACCGCAGCGGAAAGAGCGAGGCCAACGACTCGCGCGATCGAGTCGACGGTGTCGACTACAACCAGGTCACCACCGAGCGACCGGAGCCGCCGCAGACTCCTGACCTGCCATGGTCAGGCCCGTGGTCGGTCCAGCCGGCGCCGTGGTCGGGCTCACGGCCGGCCCGACGGGGTTCATGGTCAGGGGGCTCTCGCTGGTCCCCACTGCTCCCGTGCGGGAGCGAGAGCGGTGCGACACCCGGAGGGCGCGAGACCCGGGGCGATCAGTAGAAGTGGCGGACGAAGACGTCCGATTTGCCGTTGGTGTCGCCGGGCACGATGTCGTCGGCTGCGGACTGGAAGACCACGTCGCGCCCACCGGCGCCGACCGCGTCGGTCCCGGCCGAGGCGAGCTGGTTGGAGACTATCTCGTCGGTGCCCGTCTCCAGGTCGCGCAGCGTGAGCGACGGTCCGTTCGTGTCGTGTGGGGCGTACAGCAGATAGCGGCCGGTGGGGTCGATGGCCACGCCCCGCACGTTCGGCACCAGTTGGTCGGCGCCCGAGCTCTCGTCGTGGACGTAGGTGTCGGGGCCCGAGAGGTAGACGACCTTGCTGCCGTCCTTGCTGAGCTGGACGAGCGTCGCCGCCTTGGACGGGCCCTCGATCGGACCGGAGGAGGTGTCATCGGTCCGGTCCCACACGAAGACGTCCTCCGCCCGGCCGTCCTGGTAGGCGACGAAGCGGCCGTCGCCGCTGATGGACGGCCGGGCCGAGACGGTGTGGTCGAACTCGGCGACCGTCTGCGTGGTGTCGGCGCGCCAGTCCCGTACCTCGATGCGCTGCCGGGACGGCGGTCGATTGAAGGTGGCGACCTGGGCGATGTAGCGGCCGTCCCCGCTCAGCGACGGCTGGCTGCAGCTGAGGCCCGGGCAGTTCATGCCGATCGTGCTTCCCGAGCTCACCTGGGACAGGAAGGACTTCGTGTCTCTTTGCAACAGCCCCCAAAAAGCAACGTATTGTCCGTCACCGCTGATCACCGGGCCCTGATTCGTTGGGGTGATGCTGCTCATCAGCGTGGTCTGGCTCGTCCGCTGGTCGCGGACGAACACCCGCTCCCAAGTCACCGGGTTGGCGGGTGTGAGGTTCTTCGCCAACGACGAGAAGGCGATACGCCGGCCGTCGGTCGTGATCGTGGCGCCGGCGGAGTCGCCGTCACCCTGGGTACCGTCGGTCGCGACACTGATCCGCTCGACCCCGGCTCCGCTCTCGCCCGCGACGCCCGGCACGGTCATGGGCTCGGCCCAGGCGGCTCCGGGCAGCACCGCTGTGACCGCGCAGACCACGACCGCCACGCTCAGGGCGGCCCGCACACGTCTGGTGGCACTCCGATCCGTATTTGTATTTCCCCTCATTTTCCCCCCAGTCAGGACACGGTCTGTCCTCCAGCTCCCCACTGGAGGCCCGCAAGCATGGAACCGCGATGGCGCTGTGGGGACAATGCGTCACATGACGTATTGAGAGGCGCGGTTTCGGTCGCATGAGGCCCCCTCGGCGCGGCACCGGGTACCCGAGCGCCAGAACGTGGGCTCGGTGCGCTTCACGCCGTCCAAACCCCCGCCGGTCAGCATCCGGCCGATGCCGAACATGAGATATCCGGCCGACTCCTCCACCTGCTTGCCGAACGTCGTCTGTGCCATCAGCCGCGCCCTTTCCGGTGTGCCTCCAGGCACCTCACCCCCGGAAGCGGACACCGACGGTAGAAACGCTGGCCTGTGGACAGAGGGTGCGGGACGACCAGACCACTGCTCGCAGCACGCAGGTGAGTTTCGGCAGTACTCCGTGATCGGTCGGCGGAGGGATGTCGGTCAGTTTCGCTAGCACCAAGGCTCCGCCCGGTCCGCTCGCTCGATGCGATGATCACCCTCGTGTCTTTGCTGCGCGCCGCAGGGTGGAGGGATGAGAAGACGTGGATGTGTATGAAGCCGTGGACAGTCGCCGGGCCGTGCGAGCCTTCAGCGACGAGCCGGTATCCAAAGAGGTACTCGAACGGGTGCTGGCCGCAGCGACGCGGGCTCCGTCCAGCGGGAACCTCCAGCCGTGGCATCTGTATGTCGTGACCGGCGAGCCCCTGGCCGAACTGAAGAGACGCGCGACGGCCAGGGCACTGGCGGGAGACCCGGGTGATGAGCGGGAATACCCGATGTACCCGGCCGGACTGGCGTCACCGTATCGGGACCGTTTCTCCGCCGCGGCCGCCCAGCGGTACGAAGCACTGGGCATCGAGCGCGACGACCCCGACCGGCCCGTGAAGATCGCCGCCTTGAACACTGAGGCGTTCGGGGCACCGGTCGTACTGTTCTGCTACCTCGACCGGACGATGGGGCCTGGGCAGTGGGGGGACGCCGGGATGTACTTGCAGACGGTCATGCTGCTGCTGAGGGCGGAAGGGTTGCACAGCTGCCCCCAGGTGATGTGGACGATGTATCGCAAGACCGTCAGCCAGATAGCCGGAGCCGATGACAGGCTCGTGCTGTTCTGCGGTGTCGCGGTGGGGTCCGAGAAGGAAGGCGTACCGCGGCTGCGTACCGGGCGGGCGGACATGACAGAAACAGTGCGCTTCATCGGAGCATGACCCACTGACCAGTAATCCTGACTGCAGACGGATCGTCAGTCCGTGTCACTCCGCTCATCGCGGGCCCGGGGTGGGGCGAGGCGGAAGGAGCCGGTGCCGGTCCCGATGATGTTCCCGCCGGAGGTGGGACGGTCGACGATGGCCGCACGGCGCCGGGAATCGGTAAAGCATTCTGGTCCAGCCCCCAAACTTTCGACATCCGGCGGATCTTCCACATCGAGAGCCTGCGGTCGCTGGGTCTGTCACTGCGTGAGATCGGGCGCGCGCTCGACGACCCCGGTTTCACGCCCTCGGCGCTCGTCGGTGACCTCATCCGTCAGACACGCGACCGCATCGCGGCCGAGACCGAACTGCTCACGCGGCTGCGCCGGATCGACGCCACGGACCCCACCGACTGGGAGGACGTCCTCCAGATCGTCGCGCTCCTCCAGGCACTGGGGTCTCAGAGCGCCGACGCCCGCCAGCGCGCGGCCCTCTCCCCGGCCGACGGGGTTCCGGTGCCGGTGGAGGCCCTGGTCGAGGCGGCACTGAGCGAGACGGAGCCGAACGTCGCCGACGCCCTTCGATGGGCGCTGGCGCAATCGGGCGACCGCGGCCCGGCACTGCTGGCGAAGGGCCTCGGCTCACCGGTGGCCGCGGTGCGCAAACGTGCCGTCCAGTCCCTCGCCGAGATGCCCGGCGGTAAGGCAACCGAGCACCTGCGGGACGCTCTCACGGACCCCGACGCCGGGGTCCGCGGGTACGCGGCTCTGGCGCTCGGGACACATGGAGTGGCCGAAGCGGTCCCAACCCTCATAGACATGATCGTGACGGGAAGGAACGACACCGACGCGGCCGACGCACGTTACTGACCTTTCCGTCGGGTCGTCGAGGGTGGCATCCCTTGATCCCCTGCGGCAGTCCGTGGCCATGACGAGCGCGGAGCGTCGAACAGTGGTGGGCGCGTGCGGGCCGGGCGGTTCGCTCAGGTGAGGAGTTTCGCGAGCTGAGCCATCTCGGCGGGCGGGTCGACCACCGGCTGGATGAGGAGTTCGTCGACGCCCGCCTGTTCCAGGGCGGTGATGCGGGTGAGGAGGTCGTCGCGGGTGCCGACGAGGGCCAGGGCGTTCATCAGCGGGGGCAGGACCAGGTCCCGGTCCTGCGGCGCGATGCGTCCGAGGTAGCCGGGGTAGATCTTGGTGTACCGGTCCGGCGCGGTGGCGGTGGTGCCGCGCCGGTCGAGGAGTCGTCGCACCGCCTCACGTTCATCGGGGCCGAGCTGCTCGGCGAAGGCAGGTGTGTCGGCGGCGTAGTCCAACAGCGACAGGACCAGGTGACCGGTCGCGTCCCGGGCCGCGTCGCTGTCGGGGTCCTCGTTCTGGTGAAGCATGTGGAGCGAGGTGACCAGGTACGAGTCCGCTCGGGAGACCGTGTGGGAATCAGGGTCGCGGGGCGCGCTGTGGGCGGCCTGGCGGCGGGCGTCGTGCAGTGCATGCCAGGCGGTGGGGTCGAGCAGGCCGACGGAGATGAGCCCTGCGCCGTGGCGGCCCGCGACGGCGGCGGCTTTGGGTCCGTGCAGCGCCGCGACGACGAACTCGATCGGATCAGTGGTGTTCACATGCGCCCCGGCGTGCAGGAAACGGATGTCGCGGACCCGGTCGCCTTCGCGGTATTCGGTCGAGCGCCCGGCGCACAGATCCTGCAGTGCCGCGATGAAGTCCTCCAGCGCGGCCACCTTGGTCGGCGGCATGCCCAGAGTGCGCCGGGCGGTGTTTCCGGTGCCGACCCCGCAGATGATCCGGCCCGGCGCCAAAGCATTGAGGCTGGCGAACCCGCTCGCCGCGGCCGGGGCCGAGCGCAGCCCCGCTGAGGTCACGCCGATACCGAGCCTGATGCGGCGGGTGGCCTTCGCACACAGGCTCAAGGCGACGAAGGGGTCACCGTGGACCATCGGGGTGTCGTAGACCCAGAAGCTGTGCAAGCCCAACTCCTCGGCCCGCACGGCGAGATCCTCCACACCGGGCTGCGCGGCGACGACGACGCCTGCACGCATCCAGACCTCCAAGGTATGACGATCGAATCGAGCTTGCTCAGCACGACAGATCTCCCCGGCCGTCGAAGCGGAGCCCAGCCAGACCGCGTTGACGACCTTCCGCACCGTCCGCCATGTCAAACAACACTCGCGCTCCAACGCCCGGGTCACACGCCATCCCGATGGTCACGCCGGATCGCAGCCTACAGCTCGGCCCCCGACATCCGCCGTATCACCAGCACCCACACACCTAGCCAGGCGTCGAGGGGCTGCGTACGGATGCTGGCGACCTCGCGGAGATCATCATCGGGTCCCCACCTCCTCTCGTCGAGGAAGAACGGAGAAAGACGACCAACCGGATCACGATCTCCCCGTTCGGAGAACTGAAGCTCTGCGCCCAGTCATCCAGCGCGGTGGTCAACGTCCGGGCCGAGCCTGCCGAGTTCGGCGCCTTCCTGGACGCCCTGCCCCGGAACGGCTACGACGACTACCTCGCCCGCGCGGCACCGTCTCTCAGTGGCCGTAGGGCGGCTCGAAACAGCCGGTCTCCATGAATGGCCCGTTGGTCTTGACCTCGTAGTTGGTCTTCTGCACGAACGCGGTGACGCAGGCGTCGTCATGCACCCGAAGGCCGATCCGGGCGCCTTCGGGCGTGACGTTGTGGTCGACCTCGTAGCGCGGATCCATCGCCCGCACGGTGAGCGTCCCACCGCGGCGCTCTCCCTTCGGCCCGGTCCGCTCCTCTTCGTACCCCAGCTCGAGTAGCGCCGCGCGCACGCTCTTGGGGTCCCACTTCTTCTGCCCCCACAGTCGCTTGAGCACGGGCTCGATGCGGTCGGCCTCCCTCTGCGCGTCCTTGGCACTGGCGGGGGACATCTCGCCGGAGCGGCGGTAGGCGTTGTTGTCGCCGTGGTGCGGGGCACCGTCGGCGATCCCGGGCTCCGCATAAGGCGGGGCGCCGGGGAACTGGGGCTGGAACTCGGAGGTGTCGTCGAGGCGCCGGCTGCCACGTCCGTGCCGTGCTGCTCACCGCAGGCAGTCAGGGATACGGCAGCGAGCAGGAAGAGAGCGGTCGCAGCGAAGCGTCTGCGCGCTCCCGGCATCAAGGTCTGCATGCGCATGACTCTGCCATGGCGCGGACGGGTGCGAGTGCTGTAGGGCGGAGTGACCGAGGCGGTGCGGAGGAGGGCTCGGCCTCGCGGAACTGTGGTGGGGGCGAGCAGCCGCCGCGAGTCGGAGAGCCGTCGGCCGCTCCACTCACGTGGTGAGGGAGCGGCCCGATGCGGCCGATGCGTGCGAGGCCCCTGCTGGGGGGCTCGTCCGTCCAGGCGGGCCACCCCGAACCGGTCTCCGTCAGCGCCGCAGTCCCTCGGTCAGCAGGCGGAACTGTGCTCTGTCACCGGGGTTGAGCAGGATGTCGACGCCGGGGGGCGCGATCTCCGGCAGAGTCCTCCCCAGTACGCGCTCCCAGCGAGCGGGTGGCAGGCGCCGTGTGTGGAGGGCCGCGGTGACGACCGGCAGACACGGCGTCCCGTCCTGGGCGGATGCCAGGAGCGGTTCGCCTTGTTCGTCGCAGGCGACCTCGAGGACGGTGTGGCGCAGCAGCGCGAGGAACCGATCGACGGAGTCCTGGCCCTTGCCCTTGGCGAAGTGCCTCGGCGGGGTGCGGGTAGGAGCCGGAGCGCCACAGCTGGTAGAAGCGGTCGATCAGCAGGCTGCTGCTCTCGTCAGGCGCCCGCCACATGCTGCTCACGAGGCCGCCCACGCCCGTGCGCAGCAGGGCCTGCACCAGCGAGCCCGTCGGGCGGGGCCCCAGGAAGAAGATCCCTCCCTGGCCGAGGGAGCACGCGAAGAGCACCAGCAGGCGGGTGCCCGAGAGAGGTTGCTCCAGCAGCTCGGCCATGCTGAGGGTCTCGTCGTGGGCCAGGACCAGCCCGCCGACGAGTGGGCGGAGCGGGTCGGTGCGGCCGTGGGTGGCCAGATGGACGACGTCGGCTCCCGGGAGGGCGGCGAGAACCGCGTTGCGGCGCGCGTCGGTGCCCGTCAGCAGCGTGGAGCGGGCGAAGTGGAGTACCGCTCCTTCGGTCTCGCGGCGGGCCCCGGGAAGTGGCTGTTCACGCACGGGCTCAGGATCGGCGACCGCGAGGATGCTGCCCGGTTCGTCGGGGTGCGGTTCGCCCGCCCTCGGCCGCCTGGCGCCACTCGCGACGGTGACCAGTGCCGCGTCCAGCACATGGCGCCGTCCCTCCGGCAGCGTGGGGTCCGGCCACCACGCGGCATGCAGGGGGAGCGCTCCGAGACGCGTGCCGTGCGGAATCACACAGAGCCAGGGGGTGGGCCACTTCTCCAGCACGGGTTTCACCAGATGCTCGCCCGCCCAGCCTGCGAGTGCGTCCACGGTCTGCCGATACCAGGCGGGGTCCGGGGTGTTGCCCTGGGCAAGTCCCGAGAGGCCCGCCTGGCCGGTCACGTCCTCGGCGGAGACGGGGAGCCACAGTGCCCCGGTCCGGCCTGATGCGCCCATGCCCAGAGCGAGTACGTTCTCCCCACCCGAGGCACACAGGTGGACGACGACGCATCCCTCGGGAGGCGGCCGCAGATCCGGGCCTTCCTCCGGCTCCGGGGCACGTGCGGAACCGACTGTCTCCAGACTGCGCAGCGCCGTTCCCAGGTCGCCGGCGTGGACCGCGCTGAGGGCCGCCTGGACCGCGATGACCTCGGCGTCATGGATCCGCGCGAGACGATCCTCCAGACTGCCGCCGGTGTCCTCCAGACCGGTCAGGGCCCGCCGAAGAGCGATCTGCGCCGCCGTCGACGCCTCCTCCCACGCGCCCATGCCGGCCGCGCCGCGGGACCAGTCGGCGGCGGCCTCCGCGGACCCCTCGGGGTCGTCCGGAGCGGCCCATTCGCGGATCAGCCGCAGCCCTTCCGCCGAGCGCCTGTCCCGGATGAGGAGCAGAGAGCCCAGCTGCCGGGTGCTGTCCCGTCGGTGACGTCCCCCTGGTGACAGCAGGTCACGCGCGCCGCGGGCCAGTTCGATCGCCTCCTCCAGATCGAGCGGGCTGCCGCTGCTGTCGTACCGCGCGTGCCAGCAGCGGGCGAGCTGCGCCAGCAGCACCGCACGCCGAGTGCCGCCCTCCGGCTGTGCCGCGGCCGCCCGCTCGACGATGTCCATCGCACGCCCGAGCGCCAGCGACTGGGGCCGGTGCCGCACCTGCCTCAGCAGCGCGGACGCCAGGACCAGCGCGTGGTCCGCGGCCATGACGGGATCCAGGCCGTCCCCGGTCCCCAGCCGGTCCAGCAGGGTGAGCGCACGCGCGACCAGTTCCTTCTCGAAGATGCCCCGGGCGCTGTCCAGCAGGCCCTGGGCGGCGGCCATCACCTCCGTCGGGCCGGCCTGGGGATCCGGCTCGTCGAAGTCGTCGGGATGGACCAGGTCCAGGACGGGGCCGTCGCCCGGGGACGCGAGGCGGCATGCCATCAGGTGTGCCGCGGCGTCGCGGTGGTCGGGCGAGTCCGGTGCGGAAAGCTCGGTGATACGCCGGAAGCAGACGGCGGCCTGCCGCAGATCGGCCGAGGAACCGGTCTCCTCGGCATACCGATGCTGCAGCAGGATCCCGATCGTATGGAGGGCGGGCACCAGACGAGGGCTGTCCTCGGTGAGCGTCGCGTGCTCCGCCTCGGCGTGCGCGAGAGCCGCCCGTGCCGCGCGCCGGTCCGTTCTGCCGCTGCCCTCCCACCACCGCACCAGCAGCGACGTCACAAGTGCCGGGAGACGGGGACCGGCGTCGGAGGCGACCTTGTGGCGGACGCTCTCGTGCAGGAGCGGCAGCATGCGCTCGACCTGCGCATCGGGGAGGTTCTCGTTCTTGCTCAGGCACATCAGCGCGGTCAGCGCCCAGTCGAAGGAGTACAGGTGATGATCGTCCGATCCCGGCTCGCAGCGGGCAAGGGCGTCCGCCGCCAGATCCAGAGCCTTCCGGGCGTATCCCCGCCGGGGTGATCGGCCAGGTCCAAGAAGCGCGCGGCGGCGGTCTTCAGGAAAACCGCGGCGTCCTCCCGGTCCCGCTCCACCGCGATCCGCGCCGTCTCCTCGGCGGTCTCCGCCAGGGCAAGGCGGTCCCCCTCGTCCTCGCGTCTGCGCAGTCGCTCCTCGTACGTGAAGAGGAGAGCGACCGTGGCGTCGAAGTCCAGGGCGCCAGTTCGGGTGGCACCGCGTTCCTTCAATTCCCGCAGCAGGTTGAGGGCTTCGGTCAGTTCACCGAGATCGTGCTTGGGCAGCAGGCGTTGCCAGAGAGATAAGACAGACGCCAGACGGCATCGGCGCCGATGCCGCCGGTCAACTCCTTGATCCGGGCCGCACCCCGCTGACCGCGCTCGGCGACGATGTCGGTGGCGCCGAACTCGCGGGCCAGCTTCTGCCGGGGCTCGTGGCGGGACATGGCGATGATCCGCTCAGCCCCGAGTTCCCTGGCCGCGATGACCGCGCACAGGCCGACCGCGCCGTCCCCGACGACGGCGACGGTGTCGCCGGGCTTCACCTCGGCGGCCCGGGCCGCGTACCAGCCGGTGCCCATCACATCCGAGCAGGCCAGCAGGCTGGGGATGTACTCCTCCGCGGCATCGCCTGGCACGTGCACGAGGGTGCCGTCGGCGAGGGGCACGCGGACGTACTCGGCCTGGGCGCCGCCGACGAACTCGCGGTGCAGACAGGACGTCTGGTAGCCGTTCTCGCAGTTGGGGCAGGTGTTGTCGGAGGCGAAGAAGGAGCCGACCACCAGCTGGCCGGGCTTGATGCCGGTCACATCGCCGCCGACCTCTTCGACGACGCCGATGTACTCGTGGCCGCCCGGGGTGGGCCCGGCGACGTCGTTGACACCGCGGTAGTCCCACAGGTCCGAGCCGCACACGCAGGTGGCGACGGTACGGATCACCGCGTCCGTCGACTGCTGGACGACGGGCACGGGCCGGTTTTCGACCCGGATGTCACGGGGAGCGTGAAGCACGGTTGCGCGCATGGTTCTTTCCGTATCTCGCGAAACAAGCAGGGGGTGCCGGATGCCTTCCGGCGCCGGGGAGGGTTCAGGAGCTGCGGGGGCCCGCGTACTCGGCGTCGCTGACGTGCTCCAGCCAGTCGACTTCGTCGCCTTCCCACAGGGCGATGTGCGCCATGAACCGGTCCGGCGCCGCACCGTGCCAGTGCTCCTCACCCGGCGGGGTCCAGATCACGTCACCGGGGCGGGCTTCGAGGACGTCGCCGCCGCGGGACTGGATCAGGGCGATGCCCTCGACGATGTAGAGGGTCTGGCCCAGACCGTGGGAGTGCCAGGCGGTGCGGGCACCGGGGGCGAAGCGGACCATGTTCGCCCGCGCGCGGGAGAGGTCCTCGCCGCGGTAGATCACATCCGCCCAGGCGTCCCCGGTGAACATCTGGGCCGACAGCTTCATGGTCGCCGGGGGTTGCACAATTTCCATGATCAATAATCCTTCGGGTACATGCTGTAGGGGATGGTGCGCCGTGGGGACAGGGAAGGGAGGGGGATCAGGAGCCGGTGAGGACGGTCCTGGCGACGGTGAGCGCCGACATGGCCTTGGGCCATCCGGCGTAGAAGGCCAGGTGGGTGATCGTCTCGATCAGCTCCTTGTCGCTGACCCCGTTCTCCCGCGCCCTGCCCAGGTGGAAGGCGAGCTGCTCGGTGCTGCCGCCGGTGATCAGGCTGGCCACGGTGACCAGGCTGCGCTCGCGCGGGGACAGGTCCGGGTTCTCCCACACCTGTCCGAACAGCACGTCCTCGCTGTACCCGGCCAGCGCCGGGGCGAGGTCCCGAACTGCTGACGCGGCCCATCGTTCTGCTTGTCCTGCGCCATCAACAGCTCCTCTCCGTGGGATGCCCGCAGCAACACAAAGCGGGCATCGGATTCCGTTCGGCCCCGCGGCTCCGGTGTGCGCCACCGGAGCGGGAGGGCGGCCATCTGCTGGCCTGGTCTCGATGAAACGGCAGGTCACGGGTGTGCGGAAGGACCCATTGATACGTGTACTGGCAGGGCACCTCTCGCGTTCGGGGATCGTCGTAGCCTCGACACATGGACAACCGAAGCGAGGTCCGCGAGTTCCTCACCAGCCGCCGCGCCAAGATCACCCCGCAGCAGGCGGGCCTGCCCGCCCACGGCCACCGCCGGGTCAAGGGGCTGCGCCGCGAGGAGGTGGCGATGCTCGCCGGCGTGAGCGCCGAGTACTACGCCCGCATGGAGCGCGGCAGCCTCTCGGGCACCTCCGAGGCCGTCCTGGACTCCCTCGCCCGCGCCCTCCAGCTCGACGACTCCGAGCGCGCCCACCTGATGGACCTGGCCCGCACCGCCGGCTCCCCCCGGCGCCCCGCCCGCCGCCGCGCCACATCGCCCATCCGGCCCGCTCTGCAGCAGCTGCTCGACGCGATGACCGACGCACCCGCCTTCATCCGCAACGGCCGCCTCGACATCCTCGCCACCAACTCCTTGGGCAAGGCGCTCTACTGGCCCGTGTTCCAGGACCCCGCCCGTCCGGTCAACCTCGCACGCTTCCAGTTCCTCAACCCCGGCGCCGCCGACTACATGCCCGAGGTGCAGACCCAGCGCGCCACGGCCGCGGCCCTCCTGCGCACAGAAGCAGGCCGCGACCCCTACAACCGTGAACTGAGCGACCTGATCGGCGAGCTGTCCACCCGGAGCGAAGACTTCCGCACCCTGTGGGCAGCACACAACGTGCGCCTGCACCACGCCGGTCTCAAGCGCTTCCACCACCCTGCCGTCGGCGACCTCACCCTCACCTTCGAAGCCCTGCCCATTCCCAGCGACCCCGGCCTGACCCTCACCGCCCTGAGCGCTGAACCCGGCACCCCCGCCCAAGACGCCGTCAGCCTCCTCGCCACCTGGTACGCCACCCTCGACCGCGGCCAACTCGATACCCCCGCACCCCGCGGTACCGAGCAGCACTCCTAGCGACGACCGGGCAGAGGCAGTGCGCTCCACCGGGCGGGCGGCCGCCACGGCCTGTCGGCCTGGTGTGGAGAAAACAGCAGTTCACAGGCGCACGCAAGGCCCCACGTATGGGTGTACTGACAGTGCCCCCTCCCCCGCACGGAACGCCGTAGCCTCGAAAACATGGACAACCGAAGCGAGGTCCGCGAGTTCCTCACCAGCCGCCGCGCCAAGATCACCCCACAGCAGGCCGGTCTGCCCGTATACGGCAACCGCCGGGTCGCTGGGCTGCGCCGGAGCGAGGTCGCGATGCTCGCCGGAGTGAGCGTCGTGCGGGCTGGGGTGGGGCGGATGCTCGAGGCGATGCCGACGCTGCCGGCGTTCGTGACGAACCACCGGTTCGACATCCTGCTGGCGAACCCGCTCGGGCGGGCTCTGTACGCACCGGTGTACGAGGACGCGGCCTGGGGAAGCAACACGGCCCGGTTCTGCTTCCTCAGTCCCGCGGCCCGGCAGTTCTACGTCGACTGGGAGCAGATCGCCCAGACCGCCGTCGGCGCGCTGAGGGTCGCGGCGGCCAAGGACCCGTACGACCGTGAACTGTCGAACCTGATCGGTGAGTTGTCGACGCGCAGTGACGCCTTCCGGGTGCTGTGGGGCGCCCACGACGTGCGCGTCTTCCGGGACGGCACGAAACGCTTCCGCCATCCGACCGTGGGCCGGCTCGAACTCGACCACGAGACCATGTTCCTGGCCGCCGACGAGCGGATTGGCGTGGCCGTCTACAGCGCGGTGCCCGGCAGTACGGCCGAGGACGGTCTGAAGCTGCTGGCCTCCTGGGCCGCCACCGCAGAGGAACCGGCGTCCGCCGACACCGACGGCTGACCCGACACGGTGGGGGTCCCTGCCATTACCCCCAAGGACGCGGACTCCCACGTCGTCGTGCAACGGGCTTGCATGGTGAATGCCGCATTTCCGCGGCCGTCCCCGATGCAAGGTTGTTTCTCCCGCATGTCTCCTTCGAAAGACAAGTCCGGCGGCGCGCTGCCGTTCGTCGTCCATCTCCTGGGTATCGGTGCGTTCCTGATGGGCACCACCGAGTTCATCATCGCCGGTGTCCTGCCCGAGCTGGCCGCCGACCTGGGGGTCGGCGTCGCCCAGGCCGGACTGCTGATCACCGCGTTCGCCATCGGCATGATCGTCGGCGCGCCGGTCATGGGGCTGGCCACGCTGCGCCTGCCCCGCCGCTCCACCCTGGTGCTGGCCCTGGCCGTGTTCGCGGCCGGTCACGTGATCGCCGCACTCAGCTCCTCGTTCACCGTAGTGTTCGCGGCCCGCGTGCTCAGCGCGCTGGCGACCGGCACGTTCTGGGCCGTCGCCTCGATCATGGCCACCGCCGCCGCCGGCCCCGCCACGAGCTCCCGCGCCCTGGGCGTCATGATCAGCGGTTCCGCCCTGGCCACCGTCATCGCCCTGCTGATCAGCCGGTTCGTGCCCGCCGAGGAGGAGCGTGCCACGGCATCGGTCCGCTCGGAGTTCACCGCGCTGCGCCAGGGCAGGCTCTGGCTGTCGATGAGCGCCACCGCACTGATCACCGGCGGAGCCATGGCCGCCTTCAGCTACATCACCCCGCTGCTCACCGAGCGGACCGGCATTTCCGCCGGCTCGGTACCGCTGGTACTGATCGGCTACGGCCTCGGTGCCCTGGCCGGGACAAACCTCGGCGGGCGCCTGGGTGACCGCAAGCCGCTGGCCACCGTCACGGCAGCCGCGATCGGTGCCGGGCTGATCCTCCTGCTGCTGATCCCGCTGTCCGGCAGCGCCGTGCCGACCATCATTCTGGTGGTGCTCTGGGCATGACCGGCATGGCCGTACCCCCGGTGGTCACCTCCCTGACCGTGCGCTTCGCGGGCAACGCCCCGACCCTCGCCGCCGGACTGGCCGTCTCCTCCTTCAACGCCGGCATCGCCGTCGGCTCCTGGATCGCCGGCCGTGCCCTGGACTCCTCCCTGGGCCTGACCGGACCGGCCCTCGTCGGCACCGTGATGGCCGCCCTCGCCCTCGTTCCCCTGGCCGCCCTCGGCGCGATCCGCGCCACCCACACGACGGCTCCCTCCATGCCCGCGCGCACCGCGGTCTCCGCAACTGAGCCCGAGGCGGACACCGCACGCGAGACCGAAACCCGGCACGCGGCTCACTGAGCCACCCCAGCGGACGTCATCCAGGCGTCGGTGCCGTCCCGCGTCGGTTCGAGGAGCGAGCCGTCCTCGGCGCGGGGGTTCGGCTCGGCCCACTCGGCCCACTCGACCCAGCGGGCGGAGCACCTATCGCACGGCCCTCTCCCCATGGCTGCCGCAGACGAACCAGACCCTGTCTTTGAAACCGTCAGTAAGAGACCGCGTGCGGGCTGCGCCGATTGATTGTGACCAGTAGGCGTTTCCCGGCCCTTGACCAGGCGTAAGACGCTCAGCCGGTGATGATCTGGGCTAGAGCCGCGTGGTTGTGGTAGTCGCGGGACTCGACGATCTGGCCGTCGCGAACACGCATCACGATCACGTTGGCCGTGGTGAATTGCTCGTCGGTGCCGGGCACGCGCGTCTCGTAGTCCCATTCGGCCACGATGACCTCCGGGTCGGCCGTCTCGTGGATGACCACGTTATTCGCGGTCATGTCGAACCAATCCCGCAGCTCGTCCAGAAGCCGCCGCAGGCCCTCCCGACCGCGGGTCACGGTCGGCCCCGGCACCGCGAACGGGTGCTCCAACACGATGTCCGGCGCGTAGAGCTGCCAGAGATTGTCGAAGTCGCGGTTGACCATGCCGGTCAGCAGCTTCTCGAACACCGCGCGCGGGCTGTCACTCAACGGTCCTACCCCTTGGAAAGTAATCGGAGCACTCCTCCGATTACATATACGGAGCGATGTTCCGATTGTCAATGAGGGCGTTGCGGGCGGACTCACCGCGGAAGAAGCGCCGCAAGCCCCGGCGCCAGTCGCCGCTGAGCGCTGAGCGCTGACCGCTGACCGCTGACCGCTGACCGCGCCGGAATGCTGCGCTGCGGGATCAGATGGGAAGGGTCGTTCCAGCCTCGACCTGTTGCCCCAACGCGGACCTGGCGTCGCGGAACAGGGTCCGCCCGTAGTCACGGTACGGAGGCGACTCCGCGTATCGGAAATGATCACGCACCGCGACCCGCGCGGCCTCGGGGTCCCCGGACTCCAACGCCTCGACGATCGCGTCATGCGAGCCGATGCCCCACTGTTCTCCGCTCTGGGGGTCCGGCGGGATGGAGCTGACGATGATCAGCTCCTGGAGCGGTTCGATCAGCAGTTCCAGTGCGGGCAGTCGAAGCACCCTGATGATCGACAGGTGGAGTTGGAGGTGCTCCTGATGCGCCGTCGGCCAGTCCTCGGCACGGACAGCGTCCTCGAACCGCCGCAAGTGCCCGCGCATCGGCCGCAATGCTCCGGGATCGCGTACTCGCGCGGCCTCGGCCGCGAGCGTCGACTCCAGCGTGACCCGGGCGGCCAGAACCTCACCGATGGTGATCTCTGATCGTTGCATCCGCAAGGTAAGGGCGGTGGAAAGGATGTCGTCCCGCGGCACCGCGACGAAGATGCCGTGCCCCTGCCGCACCTCGACAAGCCCCATGGAGGACAGCGTGCGCAGGGCGTCGCGCACGACGCTCCGAGACACCCCGAGCGATTCCGCGAGCGCTTCGGCGGTGGGCAAGCGACTGCCCGGCGCGTACTCCTCGTGCACGATCGCCTGCCGCAGTTGTGCCACGACCTGGTCGCTGAGCCTACCCAACTTGTTCTCCTCGATGGCCTCGCAGGACGGCCCCTGCCTGAGCGCAGAACGCCACGCGCCGCCGCGTCAAGCGCCGCCTGAGTGATCGTACCGGCAGGGTCTTGCCGGGGGCATGCATCATACGTATCATCCTCAGCCATCATAAGTATGATCCTTCCTGGCTCCGGAGCGGGGCGGCTCCGCTCGTCAGACGAACGACACAGGAGTGAGCAGATGAGAGGTCTGCAAGGACTCGCCGCGACCGCTGTCGCGACGGCGATGCTGGGGCTGAGCGCCTGCGGCAACAGCACCAGCGAGGAGCCCAAGGATGCTGGACTGCCCTCCACACCGCTCAAGGTGAAGAGTGCGGTCGACTCGGGGCTGCGGGCGAAGTTTCCCGAGGGCATCCGTACGAGCGGCGTGCTGCGCGCCGCGGCCGACCCCAACTATGCGCCGAGCGCCTTCAAGAACTCCTCAGGAAAGATCATCGGGGTCGGCGCCGACTTCGCCGCGGCCATCACGGCCAAGACAGGCCTGCGTTTCAGGTGGGTCGAGATGCCCTTCGACGGCATGCTCGCCGGTCTCAAGGCCCACCGCTTCGACACCAGCTGGTCCGCGTGGACCGTCACCCCCGAGCGTACGCAGGTGCTGAACCTGGTCACGTACCTCAACGGGGGCACATCCGCGATGGTCAAGGCCGGGAACCCGAAGGACATCAAGAAAGCGCTCGATCTGTGCGGGCGCACGGTCGCCGCGCAGACCGGCACGGCTCAGGCGCAGGGCAACATGGACACGCTCAAGCAGCGGTGCGAGGAGGCGGGCCGGCCAGCGGTCAAGCCGATGGTCGTGCCGCAGCAGACCAACGTCAACCAGGCAGTGGGCACCGGGCGCGCGGACGCGATGCTCGCGGACAACACGGCGGTCGCTTACCAGGCGAAACTCCAGCCCGACGTGTTCCAGTCCGTGGACACCATCTTGATCAGCCCGCAGCCGGCCGGAGTCGCGGTGTCCAAGGACGACCCGCGGCTCGCCGCCGCACTCGCGGCGACCTACAACGCCCTGATCGCCGACGGAACCTACGCAAAGATCCTCAAGCGCTGGGACATCACGAACGCGGCGGTCAAGAAGTCCCGAGTCAACGCGGCGACCTCATGAGCGGGTTCGCGCATTCGCCAGGGGCGCGGCAGCGCCACGAACAAGGTCGACGAACGTCGGCGCGGAGGCCCGTATGAGTACCGACACCCGTTTCGACCACGACCGGGTCGAGTTGGCGGACCTCGTGGCCGTCGCCGATCACGAGCCGGTCCGGCGGCGCCCTGTCGGGCAGGCCGTCAGCGGCGGCGTGATCCTGGTGCTGGCGGCGTTCGTCGTCGCCATCCTGGTCACCAACGACAGATTCGACTGGCCGACGGTGGGCCGCTACCTGTTCGATTCCGGCGTCTTCGAGGGCATCGCCGTGACGCTGGAGCTGACGCTCTGCGCGATGCTCGTCGGCATCGGGTGCGGTGTCGTCCTCGCCGTTCTGCGGCAGTCGGCGAATCCGATCCCCCGGTTCGCCGCCGCGCTGTACATCTGGTTCTTCCGCGGGACACCGGTCCTGGTCCAGGTGCTGTTCTGGGGGTTCGCGGCATCGCTCTTCCCCAGGGTCGGTCTCGGCATCCCGGGTGGGGGTTCCTCGTGAGCTGGGACACCAACACGGTGATCCCGATCTTCGCGGCCGCGGTGCTCGGACTCGGGCTCAACGAGGCCGCGTATGTCGCGGAGATCGTCCGGGGCGGACTGCTCAGCGTGCCGGCCGGGCAGTCGGAGGCGGCGGACGCGCTCGGCCTGGGCCGGCTCGCGACGCTGCGGTTCGTCATCCTGCCGCAGGCGATGCGGGCGATCATCCCGCCGATCGGGAACCAGTTCATCTCGATGCTCAAGATGACGTCGGTCGTGCTGGTCATCGGCGTGGGCGACCTGCTCGAATCGGTCACCCAGATCTACTCGCGCAACTACCGTCAGATCCCCCTGCTGATCGTCGCAAGCATCTGGTACTTGGTCATGACCACGCTGCTCACCTTGGTACAGGCCCGACTGGAGAAGCGGTTCGGGCGGAGCCTCAGCCGAGTAGGAGGCGCTCGATGAGCGGCGCCGCTACCGGGCCGGTCATCCAGGCCCAGGACGTGCACAAGAGCTTCGGCTCGCTCGAAGTGCTCAAGGGAATCGACCTGACCGTGGACCGCGGAGAGGTGGTGTGCCTGCTGGGCGCATCGGGCTCGGGCAAGTCCACCTTTCTGCGCTGCGTCAACCATCTCGAGACCGTCGACCGCGGGTTCATCCTCGTCGATGGCCAGCTGATCGGCTCGGATCTCGTCCAAGGACGCCTGCAACAGGCGCGTCCACCGGTCGTCGCGGAGCGCAAGTCCCGCATCGGGATGGTGTTCCAGCAGTTCAACCTGTTCGGGCACATGACGGTATTGGAGAACGTGATCCTGGCACCGATGCGGGTGAAGAAGGAGAGCCGTGCCGTTGCCGTCGAACGCGGTGTCCGGCTGCTGGAACGGGTCGGGCTCGGCGCGAAAAGGGACTCGTATCCGAGCCATCTCTCCGGCGGGCAGCAGCAGCGCGTGGCCATCGCGCGGGCTCTGGCGATGGAGCCGACGCTCATGCTCTTCGACGAACCCACGTCGGCGCTCGATCCCGAACTCGTCGGCGAGGTCCTCGACGTGATGCGGGACCTCGCCGCCTCCGGGATGACGATGGTGGTGGTGACGCACGAAATGGGGTTCGCCCGTCACGTCGCGAGCACCGCGGTCTTCCTGAGTGAGGGCCGCATCATCGAGCAGGGGCCACCGGAAAAGGTCATCGGCGCACCCACCCACGAACGCACCCGTTCCTTTCTGGGGAAGGTGCTGTGATGGCGTCTGAAGCGCCGGCCCGCCAGGTCACCGGCCGCATCGAGTCGCTCACCCGCGAACTGACAACGCTGAGCCGCGAAATCCACGGGCTGGCCGAGCTCGGGTTCACCGAGCACCGATCCGTCGGAGCCATCGCCGATCTGGTCAGGGCGCACGGGATCGAGCCGCGGGTCGGCGGCTACGGCATGGAGACCTCGCTCGAGGCCAGTGCGGGGATCCTGGGGGTCCGCGGATCGCGATTCTCGCCGAGTACGACGCGCTGCCCGGCGTCGGGCACGGCTGCGGGCACAACGTCATCGGCGCGGCGGCGACCGGTGCGTTCCTCGGACTGCTCGATGTGGTCGCCGGAACGGGCGGGGCGGTCGTTCTGCTCGGCACACCGGCCGAGGAGAACGGTTCCGGCAAGGAGATTCTGGCGCGCGCCGGCGCGTTCGCGGGGATCGACGCCGCGATCATGCTCCATCCGGCCACTCACGACAGCGCCAACTTCGCCGCTCTCGGGTTGCGTTCGGTCGAGGCGGCCTACCACGGGGTCCCGGCCCACGCCTCGCATCAGCCCGAGGCCGGCCGTAACGCCCTCGACGCTGTCGTCGCCGCGTATCAGGGGATCGCCGCTCTGCGTCAGCACATGCCGCGGGCCGACCGAGTCCATGGAGTCATCACCGACGGTGGCCAGGTTGCGAATGTGGTACCCGCTCTGGCTTCGCTGAGGCTTCTGATCCGGTCCCCCGAAGTGGGGTCGCTGCTTGCCCTGAGCGAGCGGGTGCAGCGCGTTCTCGAAGGCGCCGCCATGATCACCGAGACAAGGCTTGACGCGGTCTGGGACCGGATCCAACCATGCCTGCCGGTCCGGAACAATGACGTACTCACAGGTCGCTTCAGCGCGCACATGACCGGCCGTGGGCGGACCTTCGGTACGGACCGCGGCGCGGCTCGGGGGTCGACCGACATGGGCAACATCAGTCTGCGCATCCCGTCGATCCATCCCACCGTGGCCATCGCGCCGCCGGAGATCGCCCTCCACACCGCCGCCTTCGCCGAGTACGCCGGCTCGGAACCGGGCGACCGGGCCGTGGTCGACGGGGCGATCGCCCTGGCCCTGACCGCGCTCGACTTCCTCACCGATGCCGAGCTTCGGGAACGCAGCCGTGCCGAGTTCGAGGCGGCCGGCGGGGTTGTGGACGTACCGGCTCTGCTCACACCCCCGGCGGACGGCCGGAGAGATCGGAAGGGTAGTGAATGAACCACGACGACCGCGGTCTCGCGACCAGGTTGGTGCATGGCCGCGGACCGAACCCGCTGGGAGCGGTCGCTACCCCGGTATTCGACACCGCGTCGTTCGCCATGGCGGACATGGCCGCGCACCGGCGCACCGTCGAGGCTCCCTCGGTACACGACTACTACTCCCGGGTCCACAACCCGACCGTCGCAGCGCTCGAGTCGACACTGGCGTCGATCGAGTCGGCACCGCGCGCGCTGGCCTTCACTTCGGGGATGGCGGCGATCACGACGGCCATGCTCGCCCTGGGCCGCCGTGGGGGCCACTTCATCGCGTCCGACCAGTTGTTCGTCAACAGCAGGGAATGGCTGGCACACGACCTTCCGGACTTCGGATGTGAGGTGACGTTCGTCGACCTGACGAACCTGAAGGCGCTGGACGCCGCGTTCCGCCCCGCCACCCGCGCGGTGTTCTTCGAGGAGTTCACCAATCCGCTGCTCGATGTGCTCGACATCGAGGCGATCGTCGCGATCGCGCATGATCACGACGCACTCGCGGTGGTGGACAACACCTTCGCCACCCCCGTGCTGTTCCGGCCGCTGGAGCTCGGCGCCGACATTGTGATCCACAGCGCGACGAAGTACCTGGCCGGGCACGGCCGGGTACTGGCCGGTGCGCTGGCCGGCAGCGGGCCGGTCATGGACTCGATAGCCCTGCTGCGGCGGCGGCTTGGGACGATCATAACCCCGCACAACGCGGCCGCCGTCATCGAGGGGTTGAGCACGCTCGAACTGCGAGTCGACCGGGCCAGTGCGACCGCGCTGCGACTGGCCGAACTCGCCGATGCCCATGGGGCGACCAGCACGGTCAACTATCCGGGGCTGCCGGGCGCCCCGGGACACGAACTCGCGTACCGGCTGACGGGAGGGCACCGCTTCGGTGGGATGCTCTCGTTCACGCTGCGCAGGCCCGCCCGCAAGGCCGTGGTCTACGACGCCTTCACGCAGTTCGTGCGGGCCACCAGCCTCGGTGACGTGGTGAGCCTGGTGGATTCGGTGGAGGATCCCGATGTGCTGCGCCTGTCCGTCGGTGTCGAGAGTCCCGACGACCTGCTCACCGACCTGGAGAAGGCGCTCAACGCGGCCTTATGAGAAGGGCGGTGTCAAGCCGGGCAACGTGCCCGGCCTCCGCCCTCCGGGTGGTCGCGGCTCCGGAGCTGCCAGGGGGCGTTGTACAGATCAGCGCCTCCGCCGCGATCGCCTCCAGCGCGGCAGCGACCGCGGCGCGGGCCACCCCCTGCCCGCGGTGCCGGGAGGCGGTGAAGACGCAGCCGATCCGGGGGCGGCACGGCGGGGACGTCCACTCACGCGGTGTCCTCGGTCAGCCGGGGCCAGGCGGCCTCGCGCAGCAGGCGCAGGCCGTTGAGGCCGACGATGACCGTGGAGCCCTCATGTCCGGCGACGCCCAGGGGCAGAGGGAGGGTGCCGATCAGGTCCCAGGCCACCAGGACGGTGATGAACGCCCCGGCGATGGCCAGGTTCTGGACGACCAGGCGGCGCGCGGTGCGTGAGAGCCGCACGACGGACGGGACAGTGGCGAGTTCGTCTCGGACCACGACAGCGTCGGCGGTCTCCAGAGCAAGGTCGGAGCCGGCCTTGCCCATGGCGATCCCCACGTGTGCGGCGGCTATCGCAGGCGCGTCGTTGACGCCGTCGCCGACGACCAGCGCCCGTCGCCCCTGGGTCTCCCACTCCTTGACGGCGGCCAGCTTGTCCTGGGGCAGCAGCCCGGCGCGGATCTCAGTGATGCCGACCTCGGCGGCCAGACGCCGGGCCGCACGCTCGTTGTCGCCGGTCAGCAGCACCGGGGCGCGGCCGGTCAACCGGGTGAGGGCAGCGACCGTGGCCGCCGCGTCCGGCCGCAGCCGGTCGGCGATGCCCAGCACCCCTACCGGCGTGCCGTCGCGGAATACGGCGACCGCGGTGCGCCCGGCCTCCTCCAGGCGGGCCACGACCTTCCGAGGTGGCTCGTGGGCGGCGCCGTTCAGCAGGCGGGCGGGCGAGCCGACCGTGACGGTGTGTCCGTCGACCTCGGCGGTGACGCCCTGCCCGGGGCTGGAGGTGAAGTCGTCCGCATCGGCCAGGGGCAGGCCGCGTTCGCCGGCGGCGGTGACCACGGCGCGGGCGAGCGGGTGCTCACTCGGGTGCTCGGTGGAAGCAGCCAGCCGCAGAAGGGCGCTCTCGTCCACGTCGCTGCCGGGAAGCGGGCACAGGTCGGTGACGTAGGGGGTGCCTTCGGTGAGGGTGCCGGTCTTGTCCAGGGCGACGATGTCGATCTGCCCGAGGCGCTCCATGATGACGGAGGACTTGGCGAGCACCCCGCGGCGGCCGGCGTTGGCGATGGCGGACAGCAGCGGCGGCATGGTGGAGAGCACCACCGCGCACGGCGAGGCCACGATCATGAACGTCATCGCCCGCAGCAGCGCGGAGGAGAGCGTGTCGCCGAAGGCGAAGGGGACGGCGAAGACGGCGAGGGTGGCGATGACCATGCCGATCGAGTAGCGCTGCTCGATCTTCTCGATGAGCAGCTGGGTGGGAGCCTTGGTCGCAGAGGCTTCCTCAACCATCTTCACGATCCGGGCGATCACCGAATCCGACGGGTCCCGCTCGACCCGTACGCGCAGCGCGCCGGTGCCGTTGACGGTGCCGGCGAACACCTCGTCCCCCGCCTGCTTGGCCACGGGCAGGGGCTCGCCGGTGATGGTGGCCTGGTCGACGTCGCTCGTCCCGTCGAGGACCTGGCCGTCGGCGCAGATGCGCTCCCCGGGCCGGATCAGGATGGTGTCCCCGACCGCGAGGTGCTTGGTGGCGACGTTCTCCTCGGTGCCATCCGGCAGGAGGCGGGTGGCGGTGGTGGGGCGACGTCGAGCAGGCCGCGCACGGAGTCGGTGGTGCGGGCGGTGGCGACGGCTTCCAGGGCACCGGAGGTGGCGAAGATGACGATCAGCAGCGCCCCGTCGAGGAGCTGCCCGATCGCGGCGGCTCCGAGGGCGGCGGCGACCATCAGCAGGTCAACGTCCAGCGTCTTGTCCTTCAGCGCCTTCAGGCCCTCCCAGCCCGGCTCCCAGCCACCGGTCAGGTAGGTCGCGGCGAACAGCGTCCCCACAGCCACGCCGGACCGTCCAGCAGGTAGACGGGCAGAGCGAGCAGGAACAGCACCAGGGCCGCGAGCGCCCACTGTGCCTCCGGCAGCGCAAGGACACGCGTGCGACGCCGGGGCGGGGTCGCACGGGGGCGCCGACGGGCGGCGCGGACCGCTGTTCCAAGACAGCAGACATGACAAAGCAACCCTTCTCGGGCGGGTGAGGGCAACACCTCCACCATACAGGAATATATGAACAGGTCTTCAAGTGTCATCAGTATGATGGGGCATGGGTCACGGACGCGTCACCACCAGCAGCGCCAACAGCGGCGCCAGCAGCGGCGCCACCACCCGCGAACGCCTCGACGCGGTCGGTACCGCCGACGTCGCCGCCACCCTCCAGGCCCTGACCACCCCCTCCCGGCTGTATATCCTGGCCCGGCTCCAGGAGGGGCCCTGCTCGGTCGGCGATCTCGCCGAGGCCGTGGGCATGGAAACCTCCGCCTGCTCACACCAGCTGCGGCTGCTGCGCAATCTCGGACTGGTCACCGGCGAACGACAGGGCCGCTCGATCGTCTACTCCCTCTACGACAACCACGTCGCGGAACTCCTCGACCAAGCCCTCTACCACGTCGAACACCTGCGCCTGGGCGTTCCGGACCTTCCGGCGGAACGGCCCGAGCCGATCTCTGCGGACTGAGCAGCGACCGGGGTTCATCGCGTGTCCAGGCCAACCGGCAGACCCGCCAGCCAGGTTGGCGGTCCACTTCATCGCCGCGGCCCTGTGTAGCCTGCTGACGAGCGGGGCATCTCGGATCGCCTTGAGCCGGATCAGGCGGCGATCGAGTACCGGCGCCCAGCCGCGTTCACCGATTAGCGGCCAGCACCGCCGCGAGGCCCTCTTGCAGATCTTTGACGAAATACTCGGGAACCTCCAGCGCCGGGAAATGTCCTCCGCTTTCGGGCAACCTCCATCGGACGATCTGCCGGTACCGCTCTTGCGCCCAGGGGCGCGGACACTTCTCGACGTCGCGGGGATACATACTGATTGCCGACGGGACATCCACCCGAAGTTCGGGGTCGAGCGAGTTGTGGCTTTCGTAGTAAATGCGGGCCGACGATGCTCCGGTCCGCGTCAGCCAATACAGGGTGACGTCGTCAAGAATTCTGTCTCTGGAAATCGTCTCGAACGGGCTGTCTTCGGTGTCCGACCACTCGGCGAACTTGTCGAGGATCCAGGCGAGAAGCCCGACCGGTGAGTCGACGAGCGAGTAGCCGATGGTCTGCGGCCGGGTCGCCTGCTGCTTCGCGTACGCCGCGCGGTGGCGCCAGAAATCGCGGGTTTCCTCGGCCCATTCGCGCTCGACCGCCGTCAGCCCGTCCGTTGTCAGCCCGGGCGGTCCCTCCGCGAACGTTGTGTGGATGCCGAGAACGTGCGCCGGGAACCTGCCGCCGAGAACCGTGGTGATATTGCCTCCCCAGTCGCCGCCGTGGGCCACGAACTTGCCGTAGCCGAGCCTTCCCATCAGTTCCACCCATGCGGCCGCGATCTTTTCGGTTCCCCACCCGGTGGTGGCCGGCTTGTCGCTGTAGCCAAAGCCTGGCAGCGACGGGACCACGACGTGGAACGCCGGTGCGTCTGCGTCTTTCGGATCTGCCAGCTCGTCGACTACATCGATGAACCGAGCAATGCTGTCCGGCCAGCCGTGCGTCAAGATCAGAGGAGTGGCATCCGCGCGCGCGGATCGGCGGTGCAGGAAGTGGATTCCCAGATCATCAATGGTCGTGCGGAACTGGCCGACACGGTTGAGGCGCTCTTCGAACGACCGCCAGTCGTACCCGGTGCGCCAGTAGTTCACGACATCGACGAGGTCGGCGAGCGGAACGCCCTGTTCCCATCGGCGAGGGTCGGGCGCGGCGCGATAGACCGTCTCAGCCTCCGGAAGTCGCGCCGCGGCCAGTCGCGCGCGCAGATCGTCGAGGTCAGCGTCAGTCGCGTGGGCTTCAAATGCTTGCACGTCACTGGTTGGACGGGGCATGAGACCTCCTGGCCATCGTGGAACCGGCTACGGTCCATCGCGAACCGGCTAAGGCGGTTCTAGCAGCCTTCCGAGCCACGCCGCAACCCGCTAAGGTGGTTCCATGCGCGCTGGGTTCCCTGACTTCCGCCTCGGTAATGTGCTGGCGACCAGCTTCACGGGGACGCTGTCGGAGCGGCACGGCAACGCCGTGGAGCGCATTCCCGCGCCGCACCGACTCATCGACTGGCTGGCAGTGAACGGCCTCGCCGTGGACTCCTGCACCACTGCCCAGCTCGACCTCGCTCGGGAACTGAGGGAGTCGATTCACGCCGCCGCGACAGCGGCCGCGCTCCAGGTCGCCCTCCCCGCATCTGCTGTCCAAGTCATCAATGACCGCAGCGCTCAGGGCCGGGCCTCGTCGATCCTGACGCCCGAGGGTAAGCGGCGATGGCGGCTCAGCTCGGCTTCCAGCGTGGAAGATGCCCTCGGCGTGATAGCCGCCGACGCGATTAGCATCATCGCAGGCGAACGAGACGGAAAATTGGCCTTGTGCGCATCACCAACCTGCCAAGCCGCCTTCTTCGACACCAGCCAAAGTCGCACTCGCAAATGGTGTGACATGAACACGTGTGGGAATCGTCAGAAGAAAGCGCGCTTCAATGCCAATCAGCGCAAAAGCTCCAGATCAGCGGAGTGATCGTTACCTCGGTACAGCCAGGTGGGCCCCCTCGGGGTCAGGCGGCCTCTGCCGCTGGTCCGGGACCGGTCCCGGACCAGCGGCGATATCGTCCGCGGAATGACTTCCGATGCAAGGCGTAGACCCCCCAAGCCGGTCGCCGCGGCAATCGTCTTTTACGCACTGTTTGCTGCCGCCATTTTGATCTTGGCTATAGGTATCGCGATCGCGGGCGGCGGCTGGCTGGCACTGCTTGGCCTCGTCGCGCTCCTGCCGGGCTCGGTGGCTCTCGGGCTACGGCAAGGCAACCGCGGCGCCCGGGTTATAGCGATCACGTTCGGTTTCCCGTCCATTGTGATCTCGATCGTGATGATCCTTCTCCTTGCGGTGCCGGAGTCGTCCCGGGCTTGGTTCACCCCCGACGAGGAGGATGAGCAATTCGTCGATGAGGACGGCGACGAGAGGGATGAAGAGAGGATGGTTGGCCGAGGATGAAGCCGTAATTGCTTTAGATGTCTGTTTGCGATCCCGGTGCTGATCACAGATGCACAAGCGTGTGGGAGGGGACGAAGAACGTGGGCCGATGCCAATGTGTGAAGGCGGGGATCTCGCTCCTTGGCGGTGCCGCGCGGGCCGGGTGCAGAGTGCTTCTCTCGTGTATCACTGTCGCCGCGCTGGTTGCCGTCTTGGGCTGCGAGAAATCAGGCGATGGAAAGGCGGATTCCGCTCCATCTGCCCCTCCGTCGACGCAGCTCGAAACGCCGGAACCGACTACGTCGTCGAGTTCGGAGGCCTCCGGCACCACGAGCGACACGGACGAGGAACGGTGGTGCTACGACGGCGTACCGTACAACCCGAAGAGTCCGCCATACTCCGGCAAGGGCCCGCACTCGGCAACCGTCGCCCGGGTCGTCTCCCATGACCCACGCGTGCAGACCCTGGCCCCACCCGCGCCCAACCTGCCGTCGGGTGGGAACCTCATGTGAACGGTGACAGCTTCGGCAAAGTCGATCGCTCGCGAGTGCAACTTGTCATCTGTATGTTCATGCCGACTGCGAAGGCAGGTGAAGCCGGGATGAACGCTGTTCCCGTCGGAGAGTGTGAACTCACGGACAGTTCAGACGTCCCCGTAACGCTTGAGGTTGTCCCGGCGTCCTACGATTTCGTGGTGTACGAGGCCAGGACCGGGAAAAAGGTCGATGAGTTCAGCCTCGACGGGGCAGCCTCCGCTGAAGCCTCGTGTCCCGGCGTCACATTCAGTGACGGAATCAGCCCGATCGGCCAGGCCGTGAAGGACGATGCTTTGGCTGCTCGTGTGCGATCGCTTGTCGAGGACACGGTCTGACGAAGGCGTGTCCTCGTACCACGGGCGCTCACACCCGGAGAACACAACGGCCCTTGCCTCGCTCCCGGCCGTCGTCACTACGATCACTGGTCGTGCGTGGTTGACCGGAACCGCGCAGTTCTTCCTCGATCCGGAGGATCCGTTCCCGGAGGGCTGCTACCTGTGATCCCTGTTCTGGAAGGCGCCCCGCCCATGGCGGCCGCCATCGATGTCCTGCGCAAGAGCCTGCTCGACGGGCTGGACCCGGAGGCGGGGCCGCCCCGCTCCGTCGTCCCGGTGCCACACGGCCAGCTCCTGCTCATGCCCGCGCACTGGGGGAGCTACGCCGGGGTGAAAATGGTGACCGCGGCACCGGGCAACGCGGCCCGTGGCCTCCCCCGCGTTCAGGGCAACTACCTGCTCCTGGACGGCGAGAGCCTCACACCGCTGGCCCTGCTGGACGGGATCGCCCTCACCTCCGTACGCACCGCCGCCGTGTCGGCGGTGGCCGCCGACGCGCTGGCCGGGCCGGATGCGAGCCGACTCGTCCTGTTCGGAACAGGACCGCAGGCCCGGTCCCATCTGGAGGCCCTCAGCTGCATCCGACCGATCCAGGACGTCGTGGTCATCGGCCGGAACGCCGACCGTGCCCGCGCTTTCGCGGCCGAGGTCGGGGCGCGGACCGGCACCGTGGACGACATCGCGCACGCCGATATCGTCGCGTGCTGCACGACGGCACGCACCCCGTTGTTCGACGGCGCCCTGCTGCCGACATCGGCGACCATCGTCGCCGTCGGCTCGCACGAGCCCGACGCCCGGGAGGTCGACGAAACCGCGGTAGCCCGCTCCACAGTGATCGTCGAAGCGGTCTCGGCCGCGCTGCGCGAAGCCGGCGACGTGATCCAGGCGGTCCAGGCCGGCGCCATCGACCCCGGCGAGCTGGTGGGCCTGGCCGATGTCGTGTCGGGCGGGCACGAGATCCCCCCGGACCGACCGCGCTTCTTCAAGAGCGTAGGCATGGCCTGGGAAGACCTGGTACTCGCCGCGGCCCACTTCGAGGCAGCCAGGACATGAACTGGCCCTCCTGGCCGGGCATGCAAGGGAGCGGGAAGGAAATGCTCTGTCGAACTCAGCTTTATTGCCGCAGAGCAACAACCGGTGTGGTCCGTGGCGAGACCGCTTGAACCGCACGCGGTGTGAGGATGCATCGTGGCTCCATGACCACTTCTGCAACCTGGAAAGTAGGCCGACTCGCGGAGGCCAGCGGACTGACCGTGCGCACGCTGCACCGCTGGGACACCATCCGCCTGCTCAGCCCCTCACAGCGCACCACAGGAGGGCACAGGGAATACACCGAGGAAGACCTCGTCCGTCTCTATCAGGTGCTGGCGCTGCGGAGTCTGGGCCTGGCCCTGGACACCATCGCCGTCTGTCTCGATGCCGGCGTCGACCCGACGCGGCTGGTCCGGGACCACTTGGCGGGGGTGGAGGCGTCCATCACCGCGCTCGGTGTCCTGCGGGAGCGGCTCGTACGGCTCGGCGAGGAGCTGTCGGCCGACCACCGGGCCCCGGCGGCCACGGCCCTGCTCGACGCGCTGCGGGCGATCGGCGGCACCGGCCCGGAGGGCGAGAACACGCTGGGCCGCCACCTGGATGCCGATCAGGTCGAACTTCTGCGCATTCGCGCGGCCGCCCTGGGACCCGCGATGCATTACCTGCTCGAAGTCGGGTGGCCCGAGTTGTACCGCAGGGCCGAACGGCTTCGAGCGGCTGGAACTCCTGCCACCGATCAGAAGGTCCGTCGCCTGGTGGCCCGCATGGATGAGCTGAGCGTGTTGTTCACCGGCGGTGATGCCGGTATCTCCGCTGGTGTGAGGGGTGCCTGGCATGACGATCCAGCCGCCGTGTCGGGAAACCCCGGCGCTCCGGCCGACGACTGGCGCGACCTGGCCGAGTACCTGGACCGCGCTCGCCACAGCCCCGCCTGAGTGGAGCTCGGCCCGGACTGGCCCACATGATCCACGAGATCGCGCGTTCGACCACGCACTGGTCGGACAGCCCAGAGGGACGCTGCCGCCCTGTTGGCACTCGTTGGTTGAATTCCCCACCCCTGCTCTGTTCCCAAGTCTGCTCATCCGGGACGTTTTCTCCGCCCGTGCAGCGGTCCGTACGGCCTCGATGGCGCGGGAGCGCGGGGCCGCGCCTACGGCAGCGGGGTTTGCATATGTCGTAGCGGCATGTGGTCCAGTAGACGGCGAGTACGACATTGAGAGGTTCCCTCGCATGCCCCTTCCTGCGATTCCCCGCCGGGTCAAGATCGGCGATGCCGCCGCGTTCGCCGGGACCACACCCCGCGCCATCCGCCACTACCACGCCATCGGGCTCCTCGCGGAGCCGGAACGCGGCAGTGATGACCGCCGCCGGTACGGATACGACGACATGATCCGCCTCCTGTGGATCCGCAAGATGGCTGATGCGGGTATCTCCCTGGACGACATCCGGGCCGGCTTTGAGGGCGCCACCGGCATCGAGCAGTCCCTGGCCCGGCTGGAGGAGTCCCTCGCCTCCAAGGCGGCCGCCATCGAAGCCCAGCGGGCCGCCGTGCACCGCCTCCGCGCGGTGGGCAGCCCCCTGGGCCTGCTCTCACCGCTGGTCAGCGACCGCTTGCATGAACTGGCGCCCGGAGCCCCGCGCTCGACCGACCTCGATACCCTCCTGGTCACGGAGCGTGTCTTCGGCCCCCTGGGCGCCGCCGTCCAGGCCAACCGGTTCATCGTCCTGGCCACCCACCCCGAGCTGCGGGCCGAGGAGGACCGCCTGGCCGAGGCCGAGACGGCCCTGGACGACACCATGTCACCCGGCGACCCGCGCATCGAAGAACTGGCCGCCCAGCGGTGTGCTCATGAGACCGCCCTGGCAGCCACCATCGACAGATCCGGCCTGGACGAGGCCCTCGACGACCTCCTGGACCAGGAGGACGAGCACACCGGCGAGGAGGAGGGCGAGGCGAGGATGAGCGCGATGGAGGCCATCGGCAAGATGCCGTACGACTTCTCCCCGGCCCGCGTCCGGTACGAGGAACGTGTCATCGAACTGCTTCACTCGGCCGGTCAGGCCGACGACACCCCACGGGCCTGCTGACAGGCGTCGGTGCACGGGGCGAGCCCGACAAGAGCAGCCCGGAATGGTCCAGCACGAACGTAGCCACGGTGCCCCCGGCGGCCGTTGGGCACTGTGTGAAGCGAGCCGAAGAGCACGCCGAGGGCACGACCACGTCCTGGCCCACCTGCGCGCCGCCGGTCTTGGCGCCCTCGCAGAAGGTCGGTACGCCGACGCGGAGCCCGGGTGGCAGGCCGGAGTCGGGTGGACGCTTGCACGCTGCGGTGGATCGAGAACATCGCGAGCCAGCTGGCCGGAGACAGGCCGTAGCCGGATATTGCGGCCGACGAACCGACCGCTGACCTGCCGTGGTCGGGGCGTCGGCCCTGCGCACCGCCAGCCGCCGAACGAGCCAGGCCGAGGCCGCGGCGCACCGCACTGAGTGCATTCGATGCGCACCGATGGTGCGGCGCATCGTTATCCCGTCGGCGGGTGCGCGGCCGTGCCGTACGAGGCATGGACGGTGCGGTGCGCGGTGCGCAGGCGGTCGGTGAGACGGCCCGGTCGTGGCGCAGCGGGACACGCGGGATGTCGCACTCCCCTGGCTCCAGGACCCAGCGCCGTGCTGTACCGCACTCTCAGACGATCCGCGGGAATCGGGAGGATCGACTCGATGAACATGACTCGCAAGCTCGCACTCCCAGCGCTGGGCATCGCCTTGGCCCTCGGCGGGACGACCGCCGCGCCGGCCACCGCGCAGACCGCCCAACCGGCCCGCGCCCACAGTTCCGGTGCACCGGCCGCGACCCTGCGACAGCCCGCCGCACAGGCGCGGTGCAGCGTGTGGAAGGACCATGCGGGACCCGTCGGCGCAGGCCGCGCGCACGCCAAATGCCCGGGTTGGTACGTCCGGGTCAAGGCCTACTGCGACAACGGGAGCATCAGCACCAGCGCATGGCTCAAGGGCTATGCCAAGGCCGAGTGACCCGCGCCGTTGACGTTGACATGATCAAGCACCGGACGCGGAAGCGATAGCCCGCCAGCATGATCGTCGTCACCCGCCGCAGTGTGCGAACGCTGCCGTCCTCGGCGGCCGCCGGCGCGGAGCCGGCGTCGCCGGGTGCGGGCGGCAGGACTGCGGGGTGCGCACGTTCGCGCCCGGCACCTCGTGTTGGCCGCCGCGATCAGCTTCGGCGCGTTCCAGCGCAGTGCGCGTACGCGCCGGGCGGCCGGGTCCCAGCGGGTGACGGCACCGTTGAGCTGCCAAAGCCCCGCGCACGACCTCAGCTCTGCTTGGCCTGAGCCTCCTTGGCAGACGCCTCCAGTCGGTTCCAGTAATCCCGGTACCACGCCTCGTCGCCGCCATCCATGTTGTTGTTGCCCTCCCGCATGCCGACCTTGCCGTCGATCAGTTCGCGGACGATGTCGGCGTGGCCGGCGTGCCGGTTCGTCTCGGCCGTCATGTGCAGCATGATCCGCTGAAGCGTCACGTCTCCGCTGTCGCCCCACCATGCGACGTGGCCCATCGCGTCGAGCGGTAGCGCCCCGATCGTCGCATCCGCGTGCGTCCAGGCGCGGTGGTAGAGGCCGAGAACATCCTCGCGCGACTCGTAGGCGGTCGCCCACATGTCCGAGTTGGGCTCGGCGCCCTCCTCGTGCCAGGGGAGGGATTCGTTGTGCGGGCGGCCGAAAGTCGGGCCGAAGTACCCGAGCTCGACGCTGGCGAGGTGCTTGACGAGGCCGAGGAGGTTGGTGCCGGTCGGCGTCAGGGGGCGGCGGATGTCGTACTCGGACAGTCCATCCAGCTTCCAGATGATGGCTTCGCGTGCTGCTTTGAGATAGCGGTGCAGGTCGTCTTTGGGATCATTGGGCTTCATGGGGCCGAGTCTCGCACCACCTGCCGACAGCGGTCATGTGAGTTTGCCGGCCACCCAGGAAGCACCAGTCGGCGGCTGGGCCGTCTGCACCGCGGACCGGCTGTCCCGAGAACTCACACCGGGGCCATCGCAGTGATCCGTCCCCGCGCGACCAGCTCCAAAGTGGCCCAGACCGCGATGGACTGCACGGCCAGCAGTGCGACGAGGACGAACAGTTGGACCGCGCCCGCCTCGACAGGTGAGGATCCGCTGAGCAGCATGCCGACATAGGCACCGGGGAGAGTGACAAGACCGACGGTGCGGGTCTGGTCGAGGCCGGGAATCAGCGCGTCGGAGGCCGCTGGGCGGGCGATCTCCAGGCGGGCGTCGCGGTCCAGGAAGCCCAGGGCGAGGGCTGCCTCCACCTCTCCTCGGCGGGCGGTGAGTTCCTCAAGGGCGCGGCGTCCGGCGAGGATCGTCGCGGTGAGCGCTCCGCCGGTGAGGATGCCGGCCACCGGAATCAGCGCGATGCCTTTCGACGGCAGCAATCCGGTGAGAAGGAGCGGGGCGAGGACAGGAAGCACACCACACGCGATCGGCGCCGCCGCCCAACGCCAGCTGGGATGGCGGGTGATGCGGTGGCCCGCGGTCCACGCGGCAACGGAGAGCATCAGGACGACGAAGCCGAGCGTCAGCGGCAGGACATGCACGACCGCACCGACGACCAGGGAGACCACAGCGAGTTGCAGCGCGGCGCGTGCCCCGGCAATGGCGATCTCCTTCGCATAGCGCCGGGTGCCGCGGGCATCGCCGAAGTCCGCCCGTGCGGCGATGGCGACAGCGGCGGCGAGGAGTGCCGCCATGACGACGGCGAGGGTCGCGTTGACGGGCAGTAGCATCAGCGCCGCCTCTCGGCGATGGCGCGGGTCAGGGCGCGGACGGCGTCCCTCCAGTCGGCGATCAGGCCGATGTCGCACTGATCGAAGACCGGCGCGTCGGGATCGTGGTTGATCGCGACGACGGTGTGGGCGCGCGCCACCCCGATCAGGTGATCGCGGCTTCCTGAGATACCGATGGCGAGGTAGAGACGCGGAGCTATGGAGCGTCCGGTGATGCCGACCTGCCGGTCGTGCGCCTGCATTCCGGCGTCCGTGACCTTGCGGGTCGCGGCGAACTCCGCATCCAACAGGTCGCGCAGTTCGTCGAGTTCGGCATAGCCCTCCTTGGGGACGCCCGCGCCGACGCCGATCACCACGTGGGCCCGTTCGACGGCGTCGTGGTCGCCGCGTGGGACGCGGTGCAGCACGCGCACGGCCGGTTCGTCCGCGACGTCCAAGGTGCGGTGTGTGATGCCGCGGGCGGCGCGGGGGGCGGGCAGCGGCAGGCAGCCGGTGTGCACCGTGGCGATCCGGGTGTGTCCGACGGCGGTGATGTCGGCGAGGGCGGAGCCCGTGGGTTTGGTGCCGATCAAAAGCGTCGACTCGGCCGTCTCCTGTGTGCGCAGGGAGGTCAGGTCGCTCATCAACCCGCCGTCGAGGCGCACTGCCAGGCGAGCCAGGACTTCACGATCCCAGGCGGTGGAGCCGGACAGTACCGCCCACGGTGGTTCCGGCCGGGACGCGGCCCAGTCCGCGAGCGCGCGGGCCAGCGAACGAGGTCCGCTGTCGGTGAAGACGAGGGCGTCGTCCGCCCCGGCCGCCGAAAGGTGGGCGAGGTCGGCATGCGGGCCGGCGACGACGACATGGCCGTCCATCCGCACCGCGATTCCGGCCGCGGCCCCGAGCAGGGCGCGGGCTCCGACGGACCGCGGCGCACCGATGACCGCGAGGATGAGGGGCCCGCTGAGCCGGGGCGGGCCCGGCGGAAGTGCTGAAGCGGGAGCGACATCGAGCCGGGCGGCGCGCTGGTCGATCAGCTCCAGGACATGCCCGGCGTCGTCCGGGTCACCGGTGAGGAGCTCGGGCCGTCGGCCCTGCCGGATCGTGTGCACTGCGAGGACGGTGGTCGGGCTGGCGGCGGCCGCCCGCGCCCCGGGCAGCTCGGCCAGGGACAGGGTCGTGACGGCGGCGGGAGGCGGCCAGTTTTCGGGCGCTGCCTTCGCGGCGGCACATGAGCGCTCGGCGACGGAGATGACGGCCGGCAGCTCGGCCTCGACCTCCTCGACGGCATCCTCGCGTTGCAGGACGGCGACGAGTCGACGCGTGCCACCCGCCATGCGCAGGCCGACGTCGAGGACGGGGCCGATGAACGGCAGGCCGAGCAGTTCGGCGGTCATGGGGCCGATCGCGCTGGTGGATCCGTCAGTGCTGCTGCGTCCGGCGACGACGAGGTCGGCCGCGCCCTGGGTGCGTACCGCCGCGGCGAGCGCGTGCGCGGTGACGAGGCAGTCGGCGCCTGCCAGGGCGGGATCGCTCACATGCAGCCCGTCGTCGGCACCGCAGGCGATGGCCTCTCGCAGGACGTCCACGGCGCGCGGTGGTCCGAGCGTGACGGCCGTGACACGGCCGCCGCCGGCGCGGCCCAGTTCGATGGCGCGGGTCACCGCGCGCCGGCACCAGGCGTTCATCTCGGCGGGCAGACTCGTCCGGTCGATGCGCCGCCGGCTGTCGAGGGCCGGTGAGCTGTCGTACGGCGGAACCTGTTTGACCAGTACGGCGATGCGCAAGGGCTGCTCGTCGGCCATGGCGCTACGCAACGCCCGTGCCGACGATCAGGCCGACGCCGAAGGTCACCGCCGCGGACAGGCTGCCGAGAATGAGCTGGCGGCCGCCGCCGAACCAGGCGGGTCGGGCTGTGAGGCGGGCGATGAGGCCGCCGGCGAGCAGCAGGCCCGCGGCGCTCGCCAGCAGGGCGGGCAGGATCGCGGTCGCGCCGAAGAGGAAGGGCAGGAGCGGGATGAGCGCGCCGATGGCGAAGGCCAGGAAAGACGATCCGGCCGCCGTCCATGGGGAGGGCAGGTCGTCGGGGTCGACGCCGAGCTCTTCGCGGACGTGCACGCGCCAGGCCACTTCCGGGTCCGCGCTCAGCTCCCGCGCCACTTCGGCCGCGAGGGTGGGCCGTACGCCCTTCGCTTCGTAGATCATCGCGAGTTCGCGCAGCTCGTCCTCGGGGTGCCGCTCCAGTTCGCGGCGCTCCTTGGAGATCTCGGACTGGGTGAGCTCGTTCTGCGAGGAGACGGAGGTGTACTCGCCGGTCGCCATCGAGCAGGCCCCGGCGACCAGGCCCGCGAGTCCGGTCAGGACCACGGACGAGCCCGTCGCGCCGCCGCCCACCACACCCGCGACGAGGGCGAAGTTGGAGACGAGTCCGTCCATCACGCCGAAGGCCGCCGGCCGCAGCCAGCCACCGTTCACGTCCCGGTGGGCGTGGTGCAGTTCGGCCGCGGAGGTGCCGGCGGTCATTGCCATGGATTGTCCAATCTCGTTGAGCAAGTGCCCATTCCCCATACCGGGAGAGCTCAATTAGGTAAGGTTTACTTTTCTTGCCGCTTCCGTTCTCTCGGCAAAGACCGTAGAGTTGCCGGGCCATGGCGGGATTGGTGGTGACCGAAAAGTCGGGACCCGAAGGTTGGGCTCCTCGACAAAGCGTTCGGCGCACGCGACACAAACACTGGTGTCCCTTTCCGGAACACGAAATCGCCGTGCGACTGCGAGGACTCCCATCATGATCCGGCCACTGACATACGACAGCTTTCCCACCCACGACGCCCTCACCGAGCTGCTCAGATCGTGGGCGAATGACCGACCGCACCTGATGCTCCTGGAGAGCCTCGGTCCTTCCCTGGAGGGCCGGGACATCTGGCTGGCGACACTGACGAATACGGCGACGGGCCCCGCCCGCGACAAGCCGGCATTCTTCGTGGAGGCCGGGATCCACGCCGCTGAATGGGCCGGCGGATTCGCGGCCCTGCATCTCGTGCACCGATTGCTCGCCGCGTACGGAACCGACGAGCGGGTGACCCGGCTGCTCGACACCCGGGCGCTGTACGTGGTGCCGCGCCTGAATCCCGACGGTGCCGAGCACGTGATGTCCGAGGGCCGCTACATACGCTCCAGCATGCGGGCCCACCCACCTCGTGGGGAGCAGCCGGGATTGCGGTTGCGGGACGTCGACGGGGACGGGCGGGTGCTGTTCATGCGCCTGCCCGATCAGGACGGGCCGTGGAAGGCGCATCCGGCGGAGCCGCGGCTGCTGGTGCGGCGCGAGCCGGACGAGGTCGGCGGCACCTACTTCCGGCTCTTCCTCGAGGGCGAGATCGAGGACTACCGCGGCGATGTCGTGCCGGTGGCCGACCCGGTGGAAGGCATCGACCTGGGACAGAACCTGCCGACGGACTGGGCCGCCGCGGACCGGATCCCGGACAACGCGGGTCCCTACGCGGGGTCCGAACCGGAGACCCGGGCGGTTCTGGAGGCCGTGACCGGGCGTCCGAACATCACCGGCTTCGTCACCTGCCACACCTTCGGCGGACTGCACCTGCGCCCACCGCTCAACAGCGGCGAGCAACTGCCGTACGCGGACCGGCGGGTGTACGACACCGTCGGCGCGAAGGCCGCCGAGCTGACCGGCTACGACGTCATGTCGTTCCAGGACCTCAAGTACGATCCCGACGTCCCGTTCCGCGGCGGCCAACTCGGCTGGTACTACGACCAGTTGGGCATCTTCGCGTGGATCACGGAATTCTGGAGCCCGCAGCGCGCCGCGGGCATCGAGTCCTACCACCCCTCGCGCTGGCTCCTGGACCATCCCGTCGAGGACGACCTGCGGCTGATCGAGTGGAGCGACAAGGAGCTGGAGGGGCGGGGCTTCGTCGACTGGTACCCCTTCGAGCACCCGCAGTTGGGCCCGGTCGAACTGGGCGGCTGGGACATGATCAACTACTGGTACAACCCGCCGCTGCACCGGGTGGAGGCGGAGGTCGCCCCGCACACCGACTGGATCGTCTTCCAGGCCCTGTGCTCGCCGCGCCTGGACGTGCGCACGGTGTCGGCGACCGAGGAAGCACCCGGCGTGCACCGGATCCGTGCGGTCGTTCGCAACAGCGGCTGGCTTCCCACGTACGTGACGCGGCAGGCGCTGCGCCGCGGGGTGGCGGGTACGGCGACGGCATCCCTGGAGCTCCCCCCGGAGGCGCGTCTGCTGACTGGTGAGGCGACTGTCCGGCTGGGCCAGCTGGAGGGCCGCAGCGGGGCGTTGTCGACGACCACATGGTGGGGGCACGACCCCGGAACGCCCGATCTCGCGGCGGCGGAATGGGTCGTGTCCGCTCCCGCCGGGACGACCGTGACGGTCCACGCCCGGCATCCGAGGGCCGGGGCGGCCACGGTCGACGTCCGTCTGGGCGCCTGACCACGGCTCTCGCGAAAGAGGGGTGACGGATCACTGCCGTCACCCCTCTTCTTCGCGCTCTCCCGCTCCAAGCGCGGCTCAGTCGGCGCGATACGTCCAGCGCCCGCCGAGCAGCGTGCCGAAGACCGGCATGGCGGCCAGTTCGTGCGGTGCGAGGTCTCCGGGGTCCTCCTCGGTGAGGACGAGGTCGGCCCGGTCGCCGATCCGGACCGCGTCCCGCCCCGCGGCGGCCGCGGTCAACGCCGCGTCCAGTCCGATCGCCTGCTCCGGATGCCAGGGTTCACGGCCGCTCTCCGCACCGCGGTGCACAGCGGCCGCGATCCCCCGCCATGGGTCCAGGGGAGCTACGGGCGCGTCCGAACCGATGCGCAAGGTCGCCCCGGCCGCGAGGAGATCGGCGTAGGCGTAGGCCCGATCGGTGCGGCCACGCCAGTGACGGTCGGCGATGTCCCGGTCGTCCGGGGCGTGGGCGGGCTGAACCCCTAGGACGAGGCCGGGGCGAGCGAAGCGGGGCAGGTCGGCCCGGTCGACGAGTTGGGCGTGCTCGATGCTGCCGCGCGCGCCCACCCGTTCGAAGGCGTCCAGTGCGATGGTGTTGGCGCGGTCCCCGATCGCGTGCACCGCGCTGTGCAGTCCGTGCGCGGCGGCTCGCGCCATCAGTTTCTCGAGGTCGGCGGGAGGGGTCTGCAGAATTCCGCGGGAGTGGCCGTCGGGGCCGGCACCCGGGTACGGCTCGTGGCACAGCGCCGTCCTGGTGTTGAGGGAGCCGTCGACGAACACTTTGACCGGGCCGACGGTCACGAGGCCGTCGGTGCCGGGCAGCGGATCGCCGGTGCGCAGACCGGCGGCGATCGTCCGCTCCAGGTACTCGGGGTAGACGGCGCCCGTGACCCGTACCGGGAGCCGCCCGTGGCCCGGGCGCCGCGCCCAGTCCCCGAGGTTGTCGGCGTATTCGAAGTCGAGGAGATGGGTGACGCCGCGGGCGGCGGCGGCCCGCAGCGAGTCCGCCACCCACGCGTCGATCACTTCCTCGCCAACCTGCCCGAGGCGGGCCACGGCGTCCAGAGCGTCGTGCTCCCGCAGCACCCCCGTGGCGTGCCCGGCCCGGCCCAGGCGGGCGAGCGCGGCCCGGCTCAGCCAGGCGGTGTGCAGGTCATTGCTGACCAGAGCGACGGCCCGCTCCCCCGCCCAGGCCAGCAGATCGCGGTGCGGCTCATCGCTCCACAGGCCGTCGCGGAAGCCGAATCCGATGAGTGGTTCGTCCGGCCGCCCGGCCGCGCCGCCCGCGGCACGGGCCATCTCCTGCGCCGCCGCCCGCGCCGACGTCGCCGCGGACAGGTCCACGCGGCGCCGCGCGCTGGCCCATTGCACACTGTGGACATGGGCGTCGGACAACCCTGGCAACAGGGTGCGACCGTGGGCGTCGAGAACGCTGTCGGCGCCGTCGGGCGGCACATCGGGGGTGACGGCCGTGATGCGGCCGCCGGTGATCGTGACACTGCCGCGCGGGCCCCGCGCGCCGAGTCGCACATCGCGCAGCAGCAGCGTCCGGCGGCGTGTGACGGTGCCGCTCAGTGCCTCAGACACGGGCGACCATCACCTTCCGCATGGCATCGGCCAGTTCGGGGTTGCGGTGCGGGTCGTCACCGGCGAGGGCCGCCACCACCCGCTCCACCGTCTCGCGAGGCTTGTCCTGGCTGAGCTTGTGCTTGCCGACGACACGGGTGGGCTCGAGCCGGAATCCGGTCGTGTGCGGGGCGATGGACTGTGCGTAATCGGCCACCGTGTCCAGACTCCACGGTCTCGGCCTGGTCCCTTCGAAGTGGTCGACCGTGCGCCGCAGTACGTCGAATGTGGCGTCGGCGCCGAGAACCGTGGGGTGTCCGTGCAGGTGGGCGACGACGAAGTTCCAGGTCGGAACGTACGGGCCGGTGCCGTAGATGCTGGGCGAGACATAGCCGTGCGGGCCCTGCACGACAAGCACCGCGTCGTGTTCGCCGAGCCGGTGCGTCTCGGCGTCGGCGCGGGCCAGATGCCCGACCACCGCGATGCCGGATCCCGTCTCCGGCTCGTCGACCAGTACGGGCAGGTGGGACACGACGGGCGCGGCCCCGTCCGCCGTGATCAGGGTCGCCCATCCGTGCCCGGCGATCAGCTGTTTCAGCTGCTCCGGGTCGGTCAGGGCGAAGAGTTCTTGTTCGAGCATGGAGTCCCCACGGGTCGGCTGACGCTGTCGTGCCGACGGTAGGTCGCGGCCCCTGCTCGTACTTCGTGCGCGGCGAGCATTTGCGACCCAGGAGTTTGTCGGCGCGCACACACCTCGCTCGCGGCCCGCTATGTTCTGGTGCTGAGGTCGTGCAGGCGCAGTTGCAGCCAGGTGGCGAGTCGGGTGTCCGGGTCGTCGAGGTCCAGGCCGAACAGTTTCTGGATCCGGCGGACGCGGTACCGCAGCGTGTTCTCGTGCACGGAAAGCCGGGCCGCCGCGGGCACGGCCTCGCCGAACGCGTCGAGATAGGCGAGCAGCGACTCGGTGTACGTGGACGCGGTACGGGCGTCGTGCGCGATGATGCGCTGCACCGGTCCCGGCGCCAAGTCCGTTGCCGGGGAGCCTCGTTCGAGGAGTTCGAGGAGCGTGACGCGGCTGCGCACCTCCTCCAGGGCGGCGACCCGCGGGGAGTCGGGGTCGGCGGCCAGGGCGCGCAGCACCCGGTCGGCCGTGCGACGGCAGGCGGGGACATGGTCGAGGACGTCGCCGGTCATACTGACACCGCCGTGCAGGGTGAGTCCCGTACTGCGCCGGACCGTGTCGCAGACGTTCTCGGCGAACTTCACCGCGCGTTCGAGCACTCCCGCGTCCGCGCGCACCGGCAGCAGCGCGTACACGGTGCCGCCCGCGGCGACGCACAGCGCCTGGGGGTGCCAGGCCTCGCAGTACAGATTGACCAGGTCGACGGTGCGGGCTCCGGCGAGGCCGGGGGTGTCCTCCGGTGTCGCCTGCGCGAATGCGACGACGACAGTGCGGGCGTCGGTGGCGAGGCCGAGCTGGGCGGCGGCCGTGTGCCCGCCCACGCCGCCGTCGAGGAGCGCGGCGAGCACCTCCGCGCGCCGCCAACGGTCAGGGTCGCGGTGGGTACGGGCGCGCAGCAGGTGCAGCGCGGTGACCTTGGCGGCCTCCACGATCGCGGCCGCCGCGCCCTCGCCCAGCGCCGGGGCGCCGTCCAACGCCCACAGGAGGCCGAGGAGTTGAGATCCCGCGCGGACGGCTATCGCGAGCCGGTCGGTGTGGTCGGGCTCCGGTATGTCGAACCATACGGGGCCGTCGGCGCGGATCACACGCTGGTACTCGTCGCTGTTGCCGGGGCGGTGCGGAGTGAGCCGGCCGAGGATCGCCTTGCGCCGGATGTCGTCGATCTCCTGGTGCGGCAGGCTGGAGTGGGCGAGGACGTGGCCGTGCGGATCCTCGATGGTGATGGCCCCGCCGACCTGGTAGGCGATCACATTGGCCAGGGCGAACAGGTCGCCCATGCCGACGGACGCGTAGGAATCGGCGGACGGCTCGACCGCTCCGGTGGCGGCGGTGGCGAGCGCGTCGAAGTGCCGCCACGGCATGTCGTCGGGGATGGTGCACAGCGCGACGCCCGCCTCCTGCGCCACAGCTGCGGCTGCCGCCAGGTCGGCCCCGCGGGCCTTGAGGACGACGGCGCAGTAGCCCGCCTGACCCGCTTGTCTGATGGCCTCCAGGGTTCCATCGTCCACGGCGCCGCCGGCCAGCAGGAGCAACCCGTCCGGTTGCGGCGGCACCGGTTCGTAGAGCCCCTGGACGACGGGCTGCCCGACCAGCACCTCGTCACCGCGCGGGATGCACACGCTGTCCAGGACGAGCGGGCCGAGCGTCTCGCGCAGGCGGCGCAGGGTGATGCGATCGGAGTCCTGGAGAGCCAACGGTCCGGTGGCCGGAAACGATCGTTCGGGGTAGCTCGGCATTGCGTCATCGTAGCCACAGCACGCGCTCTCGCCTCAAGATCACATGGGCATCGCCCCGCTCGATCATCAGCATATTTCATGACTTGATCTGTGGCGTGAGGGCGTATGCGTCCTCGGGGTCGACGCCGTGTGGAGGCCGACAAACACTCCGGGGCGTTTTTGCGCCACCCGACGATGTCGGGCCCTTCGCGGTGCGGGACTCTCGGGACCCGCAACCCGACAGCCTCGGAGGTAGCCGTGTTCCCTGTGCTCAGACGCCGCAAGGGGGTGCGGGCCGCGGCGGCCGGTGCCGCCCTGTCCGTGCTCGCGGCGCTCACCGGCTGCGGCACGGACGGCGTCGGCCGGGCGGCGCCGGGTCCGGACGGCGGCTCCTTCAGCGTCGGTGTCCCTTCGTGGTACGTAGCGCACCTCACGCCCGGCCGGGCCGGCAAGAGTTCCGTCGCCGACGCGATCTGGACGCCGCTCACCCGGGTCGACGCCCGGGGGCGGGCCGTCGGCGCGGTGGCTCGATCCGTACGCTCCCCCGACCTCCGGCACTGGACCATCGAGCTGCGCCACGGCTGGACGTTCCACAACGGCGAGCCGGTCACCGCCCGGTCGTTCGCCGACGCCTGGAACGCCGCCGCCTACGGCCCCAACGCGATGCCCTACGGGTATCTGTTCTCCGACATCCAGGGGTACACCGACCTCAACCCTCTCAAGGGAAAGCCGAAGCGCACGACCTTGTCCGGGGTACGCGCCGTCGATGCCCACACCCTGAAGGTGACGCTGTCCCGGCCGCTGTCCGTCTTCCCCTACACCCTCGCCAGTACGGTGTTCGCACCGATGCCGAGGACCGCGTTCAAGGACCTGGCCGGCTTCGACCGGCTGCCGATCGGCAACGGCCCCTACGAGGTCGCCGCGCCCGGCATCAAGCCCGGCGTGCAGCAGCTCACCTTGCGGCGGTACGACGGCTACGCGGGCCCCGAAGGCAGCGCGGCCCGCATCACGGTGAAGTCCTACCAGGACGACGCCACCGCGTTCACCAGTTTCCGGTCCGGAGCGGTCGACGTGGCCCTGGCCTCGGGCAACCGGCTGGCGCAGGCGCGCCGCGCCGACGCGGACGACGTGGCGCTGTCGACCGCCGGCGGCCTCGTCTACCTCGGATTCCCGCTGTGGGACAAGCGATTCGGGGACCGGCGGGTGCGGCAGGCGTTCTCCCTGGCGATCAACCGCCGCGCCGTCACACGCTCGTTGCTCCAGGGCCTGGCCTCGCCCGCCGCCGGTATCGCGCCGGGCACGGTGACCGGGGGCGGACAACGGGCCTGCGCCGACTGCCGCTACGACCCCGGCCGGGCCAGAAGGCTGCTGGCCGAGGCCGGCGGCTGGCACGGCCGCCTCACGCTGTGGACGCAGGCGGACCCGGCCATGCAGACGGTCCTGGAAGCGGTCCTCAACCAGCTGCGCACGAATCTCGGCATCACCTCGATCACCCTCAAGGCACAGCCCACCGACCAGCTCTATCCGAACCTGTCCGCGCACAAGGCCGACGGCCCGTTCCTGCTCTACATGGGCGCCTCCTACCCCGCGCTCTACGCCCAGGCGCAGCAACTGTTCGCCACGGGCTCGGGCACCAACACCACCGGCTACCGGAGCAGTAGGTTCACCTCGCTCCTCGATCGCGCGGCGGCCGCCCACACCACGCCCCGTATCACCACCCTCACCCGTCGCGCCGAACGCACCGCCCTCGACGACCTTCCGCTGGCACCCCTCTACCACCCCGTGACCGGCGCCGTACACGGGCCCGCTCTCGCGGGGGTGCATCTCGACTTCCTCGGCGACGTGCGGCTCGCCCGTATCTCGGTTCGCTGAACCCGCTCGTCTCCCCCTGTAGCTGAAGGAAGGAACGGATGTGGCGCGCTTCCTCGTTCGCAGACTGCTCACCATGATCCCGGTCGTCCTCGGGACGACGTTCATCATCTACGCCGCCGTGTACGCTCTGCCCGGCGATCCCGTCCAGTCCCTGGCCGGGCCCGACCGCGCCGTCAGCCCGGCCGCCGCGGCCGCCCTGCGCTCCCACTACCACCTGGACTCGTCCCTGCTGGCCCAGTACGGGCACTATCTGTCGGGTCTGCTGCACGGTGACTTCGGCATCGACTTCGGCGACGTGCCGGTCTCGTCGCTGATCGCGGCGGGCTGGCCGGTGACCGTGCGCCTCGCGCTGACCACGTGGGTCATCCAGGCGGTGGCCGGTGCCGGCCTCGGGGTCCTCGCCGCGGTGCGTGCGGGCCGCTTCCCGGACCTCGCGGTCCTGGGCGGCTCCACACTGATCCTCGCGGTGCCGTACTTCGTCACGGCGTACGTGGCGCAGATCGTGCTCGGCGACCGCCTCGGCTGGTTCCCCGTCTCCGGCGTCGACGCGGGCTGGCCCCGCAGCTATCTCCTGCCGGCGCTGTGTCTGGCCCTGCTGGGCGTGCCGGAAGTGGCACGCCTGACCCGGGCCGCCGTGCTGGAGAACCTGGGCGCGGAGTTCGTCGACACCGCCGTCGCCAAGGGTGCGGGCCGGATGCGGGTGCTGACCCAGCATGTACTGCGCCCGTCGCTGATTCCCATCGTGTCCATGCTGGGGCTGACACTGGGCACGCTGCTGTCCGGCACGATCCTCATCGAGGGAATCTTCAATCTGCCCGGTCTCGGCTACCAGACGTTCCAGGGCGTCCAGCAGCACAACGGGCCCGTCGTGGTCGGCATCAGCACGCTGCTCGTGCTCACCTTCCTGTTCATCAATCTCGTCGTCGACGTGCTCTACGTCGTCATCGACCCCAGGATCCGCCTTGACTAGCCTGCTGTCCGCCCCCGAGGCGGCCCCCGCGTCCCCTGCCCTCGAACCCGTCCCGGCCACCGGCCCGTGGCGCTCCCTGCTGCGCCGCCCGCGGTTCGTCTTCTCCGCCTTCGTCGTGGTGCTGCTGTGCGCGGTCGCGGCCGGGCCGGGGTTCTTCGCCGGATGGTTCGGGCACGGCGATCCGCACTCCTGCGATCTCGACCACAGCGGTCACGGGCCCACCGCCGGCCATCCGTTCGGCTATGACATCCAGGGCTGTGATCTCTACAGCAACGTCATCCACGGAACACGTGATTCGCTCGGCATCGGCCTGCTCACCACCGCCGTGACCCTGGTGACCGCGGTCGTTCTCGGCTGCCTGGCCGGCTACTTCGGCGGTCTGGTCGATCTGCTGATCAGCCGTCTCATGGACGTGTTCTTCGGATTCCCCGTGCTGATCGGCATGATCGTGGTCCTGGAGACATTCAGCGTGCACAGTGTCACCAGCGTCTCGCTGGTGCTCGCCCTGTTCTCGTGGCCCGTACTCACCCGCATCATGCGCTCGTCCGTGCTCACCGTCCGCGATCTCGACTACGTCGTCGCGGCACGCGAGCTGGGCGCCGGACACCTGCGCATCCTGGTGCGGCATGTCATCCCCAACGCCATCGCCCCGGTCGCCGTCCTCACCAGCATGAGCATCGGCGGCGTGATCACCGCGGAGGCGTCCCTGACATTCCTGGGCGTGGGGCTGCGGGCGCCAGCGGTGTCCTGGGGCGTCCAACTCAACACCGCCCAGCAGTACTTCACGGACCATCTGGGCCTGCTCCTGTTCCCTTCGTTGTTCCTCTCCCTCGCCGTGCTCGGCTTCGTCCTGCTGGGCGACTGCCTGCGCGACGCCTTCGACCCGAGGTTGCGATGACTCTGTCTCTACGCCCCTCCCCGCCCTCCCCCGACCCCCTCACCGCGCTGCCCGCCTACGACGCCGACGCCCCGGCCCTCGCGGTGGACGATCTGCGTGTCGAGTTCCGCGCCACTCGCAGCCGACGGACCAGCACCGTCGTCGACGGCGCTTCCTTCCGAGTGACCGCCGGGCAGACCCTGGCCGTGGTCGGCGAATCCGGTAGCGGCAAGAGCATCACGGCCCGGACGGCCCTGGGCATCCTTCCCGCCGGGGCGGCGGTCCGCTCCGGCAGCATCCGGGTGCACGGCGTGGATCTGCTCACGCTCGACGAACGACGGCTGCGGACGGTGCGCGGGAGACACGTGGCGATGGTCTTCCAGGACGCGCTCGTCGCACTCAACCCCGTGATTCCCGTGGGCCGGCAGATCGCCGAGGTGTTCCAGGTACACGGCCGGGCCGGCCGCCGCGCCGCGGCCCGGCACGCGGTGGACCTGCTCGACCGGGTCCGCATCCCCGACGCGGCCCGCCGCGCGGGCCACTATCCGCACCAGTTCTCCGGCGGCATGCGCCAGCGCGTCGTGATCGCGATGGCGCTCGCGCTCACCCCGCGGGTACTCATCGCCGACGAGCCCACCACCGCGCTCGACGTGACCGTCCAGGCCCAGATCCTCGCTCTGCTGCGGGAGCTCCAGGATGAGCACCGTCTCGCCCTCGTCCTCGTCAGCCACGATCTGGCCGTCGTCGCGCAGAGCGCCGACCACGTGGCTGTGATGTACGCGGGCCAGGTCGTGGAGTCCGCCCCCGGATACGAGTTGTACCGACGCCCGGCACACCCCTACACCCGCGCGCTCCTCGACGCCGTCCCGCGCCGCGGCCGCAAGGGACTCCCCCTGACCACCCTGCCCGGCGCACCGCCCGACCCGGCGCGCCTGGCGGACGGATGTCGCTTCCGTCCACGCTGCCCGCTGGCCCGCGCTCAGTGCGCGACTCCCCCACCCGTCCACGACGTCGGGGCGCAGCACACCAGTTCATGCCACCGCTGGCAGGAGGTGACCGGCTCATGACCGCTGAACCACACGCGACCCCCGTCCTCGACGTGCGCGATCTCGTCAAACACCATCCAGCCGGCAGAAAGCCACTCGCCCGGCGTGGCGGGCACCGGATCACGTCGGTGGACGGGGTGAACCTGACGCTGCGCCACGGCGAGACGCTGGGGCTCGTCGGCGAGTCGGGCAGCGGCAAGTCGTCGCTGGCCCGGCTGCTGACCGCGGTGGACCGTCCCACCTCGGGCGAGATCACTGTGCTCGGCCGCCGCTTGGACCTCCTGCGGGGACGTCGGCTGCGCGAGATGCGCCGCAACATACAACTGGTCTTCCAGGACCCTTACACCAGCCTGGACCCCCGGATGACCGTGTACGACATCGTGCGCGAGCCCCTGCTCATCCACCGCGAGGTGGCACCTCGCGCCGGTCACCGCGCCCGCGTCGCCGAGCTCCTCGAACTCGTCGGCCTGAGCCCCGACCACGGCGGTCGCCGCCCCCATGAGTTCTCCGGCGGTCAGCGTCAACGCATAGGCATCGCCCGCGCCCTGGCACTGCACCCCTCCATCCTCATCTGCGACGAGCCCGTGTCCGCGCTGGACGTCTCGGTCCAGGCCCAGATCGTCAACCTCTTCACCGCTCTCCGCGGCGAGCTGGGCATCTCATACGTATTCATCGCTCACGACCTGGCCGTCGTCGAGCACGTCGCCGACCGGATCGCGGTCATGCGACAGGGCCGCATCGTCGAGACAGGGACCGTCGCAGACATCTACGAGAGCCCCCGACACCCGTACACCCAGGAGCTGTTGGCCAGCTCCCCGGACATGGAGCCGGCACTGCGCGGCCGGGCGGTCCCGGATCCCCACGACTGACCGCCACCGCGGGCCCCGCCCCCTCAGGCGGTGACGGGCGGGCGGGCGGGCGAGGGCAGTGCCTGCTCCGTCCACATGCACTTGCCCGCCGCGGTGAACCGCATGCCCCATCGATCGGACAGCGCCGCGACCAGCTGCAGCCCGCGCCCGCCCTCGTCGGTCTCGGCGGCGCGGCGGATCCGCGGCGTGGTGAGGCTGCCGTCCGACACTTCGCAGATCAGTGTCCGGCCGTACAGCAGGCGCAGCCGCGGGGGGCCGTTCGCGTGCCGGACGACATTGCCGACCAGCTCGCTGACCAGGAGCTCGGTGGTCATCGACAGCTCGTCGAGATCCCACGCGGACAGCTGTTCGGTGGCGCGATGGCGGGCTTCGGCCGCGGCGATGGGGCCGTCCGGGAGCGTCCAGGACACCACCCGGTCCGGAGCCATCGACCGCGTTCGGGCGATCAGCAGCGCGGCGTCGTCGTGGGTCTCGGTCTGCTCCGGCACCAGTGCGCCGATGACGGCGTCGCACAGCCGTCCGGGGCCATGGAGGGTGGTGCGAGCGCACACGTCCGCGGACACATCCGCCGGAGGCGCGGCGGCCTTGGTGAGGGCGTGGGCGAGGCGGGCCATGCCCTGGTCGATGTCAACGGCGGACGACTCGACCAGGCCGTCGGTGTACAGCACCAGATGGCTGCCCTCGGGCACCTCGATCTCATGCATCTCGAAGGGCGGGCTGGCGGCGCCGAGCGGTGGATCGGCGTCGGCAGGGGGGAAGTAGGTCGTCCCGTCGGGTCGGACGATGGCGAGCGGCGGGTGCCCGGCGGCGGCGAAACAGCAGAGGTTGGTGGCGGGGTCGTAGACCGTGTACAGACAGGTGGCGTAGAAGTCATCGCCGAGGTCGCCGACCAGATCGTTGAGGTGGGCGAGGAGTTCGTCGGGCGGAAGCTCGAGGTCGGCGAGGGTGTGCACGGCCGTGCGCAGCCGCCCCATCGTGGCGGCCTCGGACAGCCCGTGGCCCATGACATCGCCGATGACGAGGGCGACCCGCTCCCCGGACAGCGGGATGAGGTCGTACCAGTCGCCGCCGACCTGTACGCCCTCGGCGGCGGGCAGATAGCGCGCCTCGGCCGTGACGGCCGGTACGACGGGCAGCGTACGGGGCAGCAGCCCGCGCTGGAGCTCCTGGGCGCGGGTGTGCTCGGCGTCGTAGAGCCGGGCCCGCTCCAGCGCCTGGGCGACCAGCCCGCTCAGCGCGATGAGCAGGGAGCGGTCCTCCTCGGAGAAGTGGCGCGGCCGCGAGAAGCTCACCACGCAATAGCCGATCTGCTGGTCCGAGGCGATCAGAGGGAGGAACGCCCACGCCTTCATCCCGCTGCGGTGGAGATAGCCGACCGCGTCCGGGTGGTGTTCGGCGTACTCCTGCGGCGTGGACAGGAAGATCGGGGTGCGGGAGGTGAGGGCCTCCACGATGGCTGACATCTCCATGACCGAGATGCTCTGAACGGTCTCGAGGAACTCCTCCGGGTACCCGGCCGCACCGACCATGCGCCACTGCCCGTTCTCGATCAGCTGGCAGATCAGGCCGGTGGCGCCGAACGGCGGAAGCATCCGGTCGGCGACCGCCTTCACCACGTCCTGGACGGTCAGCGCCTCGGCGAGCGCCGAGGTCAGCTCGCCCATGCGCATGACCCGCTCGGCCGCGGTGCGCTGGGCCGCGGACTGCTCGGCCTCCTCCCTCCGGCGTTCGGTGATGTCCGCGATGTGGATGACCAGTCCGTCGGGGGCCGGGTCGAAACGTGCGTGGTACCAGCCCGCTCTGCCGGGCCACCGGGTGTCGAATCCGGCCGGTGCGTGAGTGGTCACGGCCCGCCCGTGGCAGGCGGCCATCCCGGTGTCCCGGACCACCGGGTGGTCCCACAGCACCGTCCCCAGCACCTCCTGGGCGGAAGCACCCAGCAACTTCAGGGCCGCGGGGTTGGCGAAGGTCAGCCGCGCCTGGCCGTCGAGAGCGAGGAGGCCGTCGTTCATCCGCCATACGGCACTGCCGACGGCGTCACCGCCGAGGGGCTGTCGCTCGTGCTCGACGTCCGCGGCGGCGGGCCGCGCGGGCCGCAGATACTCGGCGACCCAGTCGGCGACCCTCCGCAGGAACTCACACTGCTCCTCGCCGAGCTCATCCGGCGCCTCCACCAGCACGGACAGCGCGCCCACCGACCGCCCGCCGGCCGTGACCACCGGCACCGACACCACACCGCTGCCGGGCGGCAGCGACCCGGCACCGGGAGAAAAGTCCCCGGAGGGAGAGCGGCCGGACAGCGGGGGATGCACCCGGTGCGGCACATCGGGCGGTGGCGGCGTCCAGACCCGGGTGCGGTAGCGGACGCAGGACACCGGGGCCGCGCTGTCCTCGTCCGTGAGGGTCTCCCACCCCGCGATCAGGTAATCCGGGAGCCCCACACCGGCGACCACGCGCATGCCTCCCTGGCGCGGATCACGTATATGGATCATGCCGCCCAGGGCGCCGAGTTCGGCGACCGCCTGCCCGAGGGCGAGCCTCACCGGCCCGGTGCCACTCAGCTGGCCACCCGCGGAACCCATCAGCCGAAGCCGTGTCCGCGCCGACCGAGTGATCCGGGTGTCCGCGCTGTCTGGGCGCTGCTCATCCACACCCATGGCGTCACCTGTCATCTCCTCGGTGACCCGATGTCGTACGGATCGCAGACCGCGAGCGTCCCATATAGCCCGAATATAACCCTCCCCCGAGGAGAGTCCCCGGTCGATGGTCATGGTCATCGGTATACGAGCCGGACGCCGCCGAGGCGCGGACGTCAGCCGATGCCCTGCCCGGCCTTGATCAGGTCCGCGGCCCGTTCGCCGATGACGACGCAGGGTGCCATGGTGTTTCCGCTGGTGATGGTGGGCATGACCGAGCCGTCCGCGACACGCAGGCCTTCGATCCCGTGGACGCGCAGGGAGGCATCGACCACGGACATCTCGTCGCGCCCCATCTTCGCGGTGCAGGTCTCGTGGAAGTACGAACCGGCCGCGTCCCGGATGAAGTCCCTGAGCTCGGCACGGCCCAGCGGACCGGGCATGACCTCGCGTTTGACGAACGGCTCGACCTCCGCCGAGTTGCCGATCTCCCGGCAGAGCTCCACGCAGTGTTCGAGCGCTCTCATGTCCTCCTCGGCCCGCAGGTATCCGGCGTCGATCAGCGGGGGTGCGAAGGGATCCGTACCGGCCAGCCGTACGGAGCCGCGACTGGCCGGGCGGGCGAGGCCGGGCGCCAGCGTCCAGGCGGAATCGGCCCCCACGGGAACGTCGTACCGGAGGGCCGTCGCCTCGCTGGCGAGCGGGAGCTCGTCCAGCACCGGCATCAGGTCGGGACCGGGCAGCGACGGGTCGCTCCTGGCGAAGATGGCGAACTCGGCGGCGTTGTTCCGGGGCGCCTCGGGGATCCGGTACTCCCAGATACAGCCGGCGAGCAGGATGTGATCCTGGAAGTTCTTCCCCACACCCGGCAGATCTACGACGCCGGGGATGCCGAGCGCCGCGAGTTCCGCCTGGTCGCCCAGGCCGGAGAGCATCAGCAGCTTCGGGGTGTTGATGGCACCGAGGGAGACGATCACCTCCTCGGCCGCCGAGACGGTGTGTGCGCGGCCCCGGCTGACGAACTCCACCCCGGTCACCCGGCTCCCCGACAGCCTCAGCCGGGTCACCTCGGCGCGCAGCACGATGTCGAGATTGGGACGGCCCATGGCCGGATGGAGATAGGTGGCGGCGATCGAGACCCGGGCATGTCCCGGGCCTACCGCGAGATTGGGAAAGCCGCAGCCACAGCCGGACTCCATGGGGTCCGCGTTGAGATCGCCGACAGCCGGAATGCCGGTCGCGGACGCCGCCCGGGCCAGGGCCGCCGCGACCGGGACCGGGTCTTCGGGGAGGGCGATCCGCAGCGGGCCACCGGTGCCGCGGCGGGGGTCGGCGGGGCCGGTCCAGCCCTCCACCCGGCGGTAGACATCGCGGACAGAGGCGTACGACCAGCCCGGGTCGCCGGTCTCCTCGGCCCAGGAGTCGAAGTCGACGCGGTGGCCCCGTGCCCAGACGGAGGCGTTGACGCTGGAGCCACCGCCCAGCACCTTGCCCATCGGCAGCGCGGGCGCACGGCCGCGCAGCGAGCGGGACGGCTGGGCCGAAAAGCCCCAGTCGCGTTCGCTGCCGATGTTGGACATCCACCGGGTGGCGTCGGTGACCGACTCCACCCGGTCGCTGCCACCGGCCTCCAGCAGCAGGACACTCACCTCGGGCACGTCCGCCAGCCGCCGGGCGACGACGGACCCCGAGGTCCCTCCGCCGCAGACGATGAAGTCGTAGACGGGGCGAGGGACGTCGGTGACGAGCTCACGATCCTCGGTGATGTGACTGGTGCGTGCCATGGGTAACGACCGTCCTCCCGCCGGACGCGGCGTTCGGTGCCACCGCCTGGCGGACTCGCTGATGTCCAGCGTAGCCATGGCGCGGAACCACTCGCCAGACGGATGACGGCGCGATGGGATCAGGCGAGCCGGTTCCAGCGGATCCTCAGCCCCAGAGGCCGAGGGTGAACTCGGCGATCAGCGTGGACAGGAGGAACGACGCGGTGATCGCTACCAGGCCGACCGGGACGATCTTCCAGCCGATACGCCGCAGCAGGGGGACGTCCTTGCCGAGCGACAGACCTGCCAGCGTCAGCATGATCGTGGCGATGGAGAGGAAGTCCACCGAGTTCACCAGCGAGTTGATCGCTTCCGCGCCGAAGAACCACGGACTCGAGACGTACGCGCCCACGGTGGTGATCCACACGATGGGTGAGATCTTCCGGGTTGCCTTGGCCAGGACGAGACCGAGCGATACGAGGGCCAGGAGGATCGCGTAGCCGCCGATGATCTGCCAGCTGAGGGCCTTGGCCGACACCGAGGCGGCGCCGATGCCCAGCACCGTCAGTACTCCGAGGGACAGCCAGAGCGGTAGCTTCACCTCGGCCGAGGCCGCCGCCACCTGCTCCCGGAACGCGCGGTTCACCGCGATGTCGTCCGCCTGGGAGCGGGCGGGAGCTGGGGTGGCGGACGCCCCGGCGTCCGTGTCCGGCTCCGTCGTGGCGGCCGCGGCCGCGCCGTCGTGCCGGCCGCGGGTGAGGAAGCGGTAGACCCTGTCGGCCAGCGGGAGCGCGATGTAGATCCCGATGTAGACGCCCAGGACGGTGGTGATGAGGTTGGACACCGCGGCCGTGCCGAGGATGGCCTCCTGGTCGGCGGGGTGCGCGGCCACGATGCTCGCCGAGGACGCCGCCATCATGGACCCGGATCCGACGCCCGCTCCCATGGCCATCGCCAGTGGATCGAAGATGCGCCAGTTCGCCACGACGGATGTCAGGAGCGTGATGAACACGGCGCCGAAGAGCGTGCCGAACACGTACATCGCCAGCACGCCGCGGTACTGGTCCGAGTCCGGCCCGTACTTCTCCGAGACCATCGCGAAGGAGGGCTCGCGGTCCAGCGAGAAGGTGGCGCCCACCGTGGCCTTGCCCATGCGCAGCAGCACGGCCAGCGGCAGGGCCAGGGCGATCGTCCCCAGGAGGTGCCCGACCTCCTGCAGCAGCAGGGCGGGTCCCGCCTTGACCAGGGTCGGCAGGCTCGGACCGATGTTGAAGGCCAGCCGGGCCACGAGGAGCATCACGGCCACGCCGACGAGAGCCGCGGCCGCCTTCTGGAGGTCCAGGCCCAGGGGCCTGACCTTCTGGACGGAGACCAGCAGGCCCAGGAGCAGGCCCCACACCATCGGGAAGATGATGACGGATCCGACGCCCAGATCGATGTCGAGTTGCCCGATGAACTGGACGGCCAGCGCGATGACCAGCGCCAGGGCAGCGATCGGCAGCGTTTGCAGGGGTGACTTCGGTCCGGCCTTGGCCGGGGCGGTGTGGGTGGTCATGTCGCTGCTGCTTCCTGGGTGGGGTTCCGGCGATAGGGCGTCGTGGCGAAACGTTTCCTCTGCTCCGAGTCGGTGGCCGTGTCGGCTACGGTCCAGGCCAGCGCGAGGGCTGCCTCGAACATCACCCGGTACGCCCGGGGGGTGTCGGCCAGGGCGGTAAAGCCGTGCGAGTGGATGGGGACGTCGGCTCCGGGGATGCTCAGCCAGGGGTGGAGGCTGGGGATCACCTGGCTGACGTTGCCCATGTCGGTCGATCCGCCGCTGAGCCGCCCCGCGGGCGAGGTGTCCCGCCCCAGGGCGCGCATGGCGGCCGTCCAGTGGGCGGCGAGTGTCTCATCCTGGACCAGCGGCTCATAGAGCGGCTCCGTGGACTCGATGGTCAGCTCGGCGCCCGTGGCCAGGGCCGCGCCCTCGAAACAGCGGCGGACCCGTGCCAGCAGCGCTTCGTACTCCTGCAGGGTGAAGGCGCGGCACTCGAAGTCGACGACGGCGCGCTCGGGTATGACATTCGTGGCGATACCGCCCTCCGCCACGAAGAGCGCCACCCGGTGGTCCCCCGGGATCTGCTGGCGCAGCAGGCCGACGGCCACCTGGCTGAGCACGGCCGCGTCGGCGGCGTTCACACCGAGGTGAGGGGCCGCCGCCGCATGGGCCGCCTTGCCGGAGAACACGGCCCGGTACCTGCCCACCGCCTGGGAGCTGGTCCCGGCCGGGGCACAGGTCACTCCGTCCTGGACGAGGTGAACCATCAGGGCCAGCCCCACTCCGTCGAACGCGCCTGCCTCGAGCAGCAGCGCCTTGCCGCCGCCGTGCTCCTCGGCCGGGGTGCCGATCGCCTTGAGCGTGATGCCGAGTTCGTCCACGTGGGGTGCCAGGGCCAGCGCGGAGGCGAGCGAGGCACCGGCGATGAGGTTATGTCCGCAGGCGTGGCCCACCTCCGGCAGCGCGTCGTACTCGACGCACAGCGCGACCGTCAGCTCGCCGCTTCCCGCCGTGGCGGTGAAGGCGGTGGGCAGACCGCCCGTGCCGCGTTCGACGTCGAACCCTCCCTGCTCGAGCAGCTGCGTGAGAGCGGCTGAGGAGGCCGTCTCCTCGAAGGCCACCTCGGGATGGGCGTGGAGGGAGCGCGAGAGCGCGAGCACCCGTTCCCTCCAGCGCTCGACGCCGGCCGCGAGGTCCGTCTTCAGCCGGCCGGAACCGGCGGCAAGGTCCGTCAGTGTCATCTGTGCCTGCCTAGTAGCTCAGCGAGGGGAACGGCGTGCCGGCGGCCCGGGTGGGCACCCAGACGGCCTTGGTCTGCGTGTACTCGTCCAGCACGCCGGGGCCGGAGGACCGGCCGTGGCCGGAGTCGCCGAAGCCGCCGAAGGGGACCGCCACGTGGATGGTCTTGTAGGCGTTGATCCAGAAGGTGCCGGCCCGCACGGAGCGCGCCACATGGTGGGCGCGGGAGACATCGCCGGTCCAGACCGCTCCGGCGAGGCCGAAGTCCGTGCCGTTGGCCCGTTCGATCGCCTCCGCCTCGGTGTCGAAGACGTCGGCGCCGACCACCGGTCCGAAGACCTCGGTGGTCTCCAGCCGGTTGGCGGGGGTGACCCCGTCCAGCAGGGTCGGCATGACCCAGTGGCCGCCGGCCAGCGCGGAGCCGGTCAGCTCGGAGGGCAGCCGCGCGTCGGTGATCCGGCGGCCGCCGTCCGCTATTCCCGCCTCGATCAGCGAGGTCACGGTGGCGAACTGCGGTGCCGTGATGATCGGGCCGACCTCGGTGGTGGGGTCGAGCGGGTCGCCGAGGCGCAGCCGCGCCGCCCGCTCCGCCACGCGCTCCACGAACGCGGCGTGGACACCGCGCTCGACCAGCAGGCGCGAACCGGCCACGCAGGACTGTCCGGCGCCGGAGAAGACGGCGGCGATGGCGCCGTCCGCCGCCCTGTCCAGGTCGGCGTCGGCGAAGACGATGTTGGCACTCTTGCCGCCGAGCTCCAGGACGGTGGGGATACCGGCCCCCGCCGTCGCGACCGCCACCCGGCGGCCGGTGGCCACCGAGCCGATGAAGGAGACCTTCCCGACGCGCGGATCGCTGGTCAGTGCGGCGCCCACGGTGGAGCCGTGCCCGGCGGCGACGTTGAACACGCCCTCCGGGAGGCCGGCCCGGTGCGCCAGCTGGGCCAGCCGGAGCGTGGACACCGGGGTGAACTCGCTGGGCTTGACGACGACCGCGTTGCCCGCCGCCAGCGGGGCTGCCGAGTTCCAGCCCGCGGTGAACAGGGGCGCGTTCCACGGGGTGATGGCCACCACCACACCCCAGGGCACGCGCTCGGTGTAGGTGTGCCAGTCGCCGGGGACGGGGATGGTCTGGCCCGTCAGCTTGTCCGCCCAGCCGGCGTAGTAGCCGAACATCTCGGCGACCTTGGCCGCCTCGGCCCGGGTGTCCCGCAGGGGCTTTCCCGTGGTGACGGACTCCAGCACGGCCAGTTCCTCGGCGTGCTCGGCAACCGTGCGGGAGACCTCGCGCAGGATCGCCGCCCGTTCGAAGGGGCCCGTCGCGCCCCACACCGCCGCCCCGCGGACGGCGCTGGTCAGGATGGTCTCGGCCGCCTCCCGGCCGGGATCGCGGAACGCGGCGTACTCCTCGCCGGTGGCGGCGGCGGTGAGCGGGATGGTCTCACCGCGGCCGGGGACGACGCGGCCGTCGAGGAAGGTGCCCAGACCCTGGGGGAAGGCGGTGTCCACGGCCGCGCGGGCGGCGGTGGCGGAGGACGGGGTGGTCGCGGTGGTCATGCTGCGGGGGCTCCTTCGCTGGTGAGACAGGGGGCGACGGTGCGGGCGATCTCGGTGAAGTCGGCGCCGGAGCCGAGTGCGGCCAGGGCGGCTTGCCAGCGCTGGTTCGCCGCGGCCAGCAGCTCCGGCCGTTCGCCCCGCTGGGCGGCGATCTCGATGGCCAGGGCGGCGTCACGGGCCATGAGGCCCATGGAGAAGCCGGAGTCGTGGGCACCGGTCAGCACCCACTTCGGGTACATGGCAGCGGAGACCTGGCTGCCGCCGGAGGCACCGCTGATACCGGCTGCGGCCATCGCGGGATCCACACCGTGGGCCTTCGCGATGGCGAGGGCCTCCCCGACCGAGACCAGGTTGGCCGCGGCCAGGACGTTGTTGAGCAGCTTGACCACATTGCCGGAGCCGGGGCCGCCGAGATGCTCGTACTGGCCGCCGGTCAGGGCCTCGAGGACGGGCCGGGCCGCGTCGAGGGCCTGCTCCGTGGCACCGACGAAGGCGGTCAGCCGGCCTTCCGCGGCCCCGTCGCGGCCGCCCGAGACGGGCGCGTCGACGAAGGCCGCGCCCTGGTCCGCGGCGAGGGAGGAGAGCGAGGCGCTCGTGGCCGGCTCCGATGTCGTGGTGTCGACGATGGCGAGAGTGCCGGGGCGGGACAGCAGCACCGGAACGGTCGTCCCGACCACACCCGCCGAGGGCAGCGAGAGGACGGCGTAGGGCGTTCCGGCCAGGTGTCCGACGTCGTCCACGGTGCGGATGCCCGCCGCTTCGGCGGCGGAGCGCGCGACGGGCGAGGGATCGAAGCCGGAGACCTGCCAGCCCGCCCGATGCAGGGTGACGGCCATGGCGCCGCCCATCGAGCCCAGGCCGACGACGGCGACGTGCTGGTTCATGAGAGCTCCTGTCGAAGGGGCGTGGGTACGACGAAGAGGGGGCGAGGGCCGCTGGTGGCCCGGGAAGATGTCGCGTGGGGCGGCGGACGCGGGCCGGGTGCGCGCGCGGGCCGGGTGCGCGGGCCCGGTGCGCGGACGCGGGCCGGGTGCGATGATCTCGGCGCCGGAGTGGTGGGGCGTCGAGGAGTGTCCGGTGTCCGGCACCTCTACTCCAGGTAGATGTCCAGGTCCTTCCACAGCTGCTGGGTGCGGCGGATGGCCGCCCTGCTGCGCTCCGGCTGAGCCGCCTGCATTCCGGCCAGCAGACCGTAGACCACCGAGGTGGCCGCGGTGACGGACTGGAAGAAGGAGATGCCTTCCGACGGCACGATGAACAGATGCTCGGCCACGGTGGTGGCCAGACGGCCGCGGCGCATGTCCGTGATCGCCACCACCGCGGCGCCGGCCTCACGGGCGGCCTCGGCGGTCACGATGATCTGCTTCATGGACCGCCACATGTTGACGACCACGAGGACGTCCCCGGGGCCGAGGCTGTTGACGGCACTGGCCAAGTGCACTCCGCCCCGATTTTCCAGCGATATCGGATAGCCCATCGTGGAGCCGAGGTGGGCCATGACGCTCGCCGGTCCGGCGAAGGAGCCGGCGCCGACGACGAGGATCGACTTGGCCGCGGCCAGGGTCGCGATGGCGGCCTCCGCCTCCGCGGCGGTGTTGTTGTCCAGGGTCTGGCGCAGATTGTCGATGTCGTGTGTGAGGGCGTCGTGCAGCGGGCTGCGATGCTCGCCGGACTGGGTGAGCTTGTCCTCGGTGGAGATCAGCACCAGGTAACGGGCGCGCAGCTCACGCTGCAGGTCCGGCCAGCCCCGGTACCCCAGTGCCTGGGCGGCTCGGACCACTGTGGAGCTGTTGACGTCGGCCCGCTGAGCGATCTCGGCGAGGTCCGCGTAGGAGGCCAGCTGCGGGTTGCGGACGATCACGTCGACCACGCGTGACTGCGCCTTGGACAGCCGCACCCGGGGCAGTGCGTCGCCCAGCCACTGAGCGTCGGCATGGTCGAGGATCTCGTTGTTCTGTGCTGTGGGCACGCCTTCGCTCCCAGGTATGAGACGGAGCATCCTGCAAGGAATATTGCAGCACTGTATATTGCAACCCTTGTTGCGGGAACCCCTCGGTGTTCCGGGGAGGTAAACACTCCGGCGCGAGGGTGTAGTGGCCCTGACCGCGGATCTCAGCAGGCGAATCGACGGCAGCGGACGAGAGCGCGGACGACTCTCGCGCGGACGAGGAAGGTGGCCTGACGGAATCCCCCGGCCGTGTCGCTGTCGAAGGGGCGGGCGGCGGACGCGGTGTGGGTGGCGGCCCGGCTGACCGAGGCGCTTGGAACCCGTTGCCGCGTTGCGGGCCGTTAGCCTGTCGGTATGTCAGAGCGTGTCATACCCGGTCGCACGGACGGCCTGATCACCCTGGGGGCCGCGGACGCTCTGTGGGTCGATGTGACGGCCGACAGTGCTGTGCCGACGGCTTCTGGGGCATTCACCCGCTCTCCTGCCCATGCCCGGGCGGGGTACGTCCTGCTCGGCGGCCATGTGGTGGCGACGGTGAGGGCGAGCGGCGGCCAGTGGAGGGTTCCGGAGCTCGAGGTGCGCCGGGCGGCCGCGGAACTGAACGCGGTGGGGATGGATCGGCACGACCTGATCCGCATCGGTCCATTTCGTAAGGCGCCGAGTCAGGAGTGCGACGAGGAAACGCCGCTGCGCTGGCGTCGGCGCATCACGGGGGAACTGCAGCAGCTGGGCGGCCCCGAGCGGGTAGCACGAGGTGAAGTCGGCCGACCGTACCATCTGGCGGGAATCGACTGGCGGCGGATACTCGTGGAGCAGGCCCGCGACGGGACACAGCGGACGTGGTGGCTGCCGCGCGCCGTGGTCAGGCTGCTCGACGCGGCCGAGCACACCGAAACGCAGTGGGTGCGAGCCGCGCGGACCCGCCAGGCAGGCGCATCCGTCACCGAGCCGCCCTCCCACCCCCGGCAGGCCCGAGAGGCCGACGATCGGCAGACGACGAGCCCAGGCGGGCCCACCGTCTCGCCGCGCCCGTACAACGGAGAGCTGGAAGGCCAGCTGTACTCGGTGCTCAGCAGAAAGCCCGGTACCTCCCGCAGGATGGCCGGGTGGGCGTGCGCCGTCTGCCGCACCGCGCCCGCCGCAGTCCTCGACCACTGCCACGAACACGGCTACGTCCGCGCCCCCGTCTGCCAGTCCTGCAACACCCAGGAACGCCCCGACCACCTGTACAGCAACGACATCCGCGTGGCGAACCGCTACACACGCCTCTTCCACATCGACACCGACCACTGGCTTCGCCACTGGCACCGCTGCCCCGGCTGCCGCGCACGCACCACCTTGCCCCTGCCGCACCTCGCCGCATGGACCGCCCAGATAGCCTGCCGATCGCTGCGCCCGACCCACCGCACCTCCCGCGGGCGCCAGCCCTGCGGTGTCCTGCGCGTGTCCTGGACGGGCAGTCAGAACGCGCCCCGTTCCTGCCTGCTCACTGTCGCAGTCGATTTCTGCCCCTCCGGCGAGCACCGCGTCCTGGCGCGAGTCCCCTACCGCGAAGCCGCCGAGCGCTTTGGTCTCTGGTTGGCCGAGACGGCCCCTGCCGTGGCCGCCGCGGCCGGTCCTGACCGCTTGGACGGACTCCCCGCCCAGTTCCGGCCAGTCATCGCGGACACCAGCGGCGAGGGCCTGGCACTGTTCTGAGCGGGCACCGGGAGACCATGACCGCGCAGCGGGCGCTCCCCGGCCGAAGCAGCCCATCGACCCGCGCCGCGCCTCGGGTGCGAGCCGCGGATACGAGTCGACGGGCCGGCTGCCCGAACACGCCCGGCATCGCCGCCTCCTGCGTTTGTGAGGATGCTGTGGGTGACGGGAAATAGGGCTTCCGGCTTCCGGCGCCCCTCCCTACCCTTCGGTGTTCATGACAACTGACAACGCGCAGCAGTCCCAGGGGCACAACGGGCACAGCCGCAGACGCTTCCTGACGGCGACCGGGGGCGCTGTCGCCGGAGTCGTCGGCGGGGGAACGGCCGGCGCATTGGGGACTGCCGGCAGCGCGGCCGCAGCCTCCTCCGGCAAGCGCGTCGCCGTCCTCGGCGGCGGAGTCTCCGGCCTCAGCGCCGCCCACGAACTCGCCGAACGCGGCTACGAGGTCACGGTCTACGAGTACTACGACGCCCTCGGCGGCAAGGCCCGCTCCATGGACGTCCCCGGGACCGGAACGGGCGGCCGCAAGCCGCTTCCCGGCGAGCACGGCTTCCGCTTCTTCCCCGGCTTCTACCGGAATCTGCCGGACACCATGCGTCGCATCCCCTTCCCCGGCAACGCGAGCGGAGTCCACGGCAACCTCCGCAGCGGCACGGAGGCGTTGTTCGCGCACGGCTCGGGCCGCCCGGACCTGCACTTCCCACTCCGCCGGGCCACCACCCCGCCCGCCCCCGGCGACCTCACCCCGTCCTGGATCCGCGACCAGATCCTGTCGGTGCTGGACCTCGCCACCCACCTGCCCGCCAACGAGGCCGCCTACTTCGCCGACCGCCTCCTGGTCCACCTCACCAGTTGCGACGCCCGCCGCGAGGACCAGTGGGAAAAGGTCGCATGGTGGGACTTCATCCGGGCCGGCGAAATGAGCCGCGAGTACCAGGTACTCCTCGGCATCGGCCAGACCCGCAACCTCGTCGCCACCCGCGCCGAGATCGCCTCCACCCGCACCGTCGGCCGCGTCATCATCGAGGCCCTCCTCCTGTGGGGCCTGCTCGGCCGCGGCATGGACGGTGACGCGGACATCGACCGGGTGCTGAACGCCCCGACCAGCGAGGCGTGGATCGACCCCTGGGAGAGGCATCTGCGCTCCCAGGGCGTCGGGTTCGTGCTCGACACCGAGGTCCGGGAGGTGGTGCACGACGGCGGCCGGGTGAGCGGCGTACGGGTGGCGGCGCGCGACGGCAGCCGGCAGCGCACCATCACCGCCGACCACTACATCTCCGCCCTCCCGGTCGAGCACGCGCGCGCGACCTGGGGCCCGGCCCTGCGCGCCGCCGACCCGCAGCTCGGGCGGTGCGACACGCTGAAGACGGACTGGATGACCGGCGTGATGTTCTACCTGCGCACGCCCACCCCCGTCGTGCACGGCCACATCAACTGCATCGACTCACCGTGGGCGGTCACCGGAATCGGCCAGACGCAGTTCTGGGACGTACGGAACTTTTCGCGCGACTACGGGGACGGGCAGGCCCACGAGTGTCTGTCCGCGATCATCTCCGAGTGGGACAAGCCCGGCATCCTGCACGGCAAGACGGCCCGTGAGTGCACCAAGGACGAGATCGTCGCCGAACTGTGGGCCCAGCTGAAGGACGGGCTGAACGACTCCGGCAAGACGACGCTCAGGGACGAGGACCGGCTCGGCTGGTTCATGGACCCAGCGGTGACGGGCCTCGGCGGCCCCGATCCGCGGAACCGCGAACAGCTCCTCATCCACCCCACCGGCACCCTCTACAACCGCCCGTCGGCCAGGACAGCGGTGCCGAACTTCTTCCTCGCGGGCGACTACGTCCGTACGGATGTGGACCTGGCGACCATGGAGGGAGCCAACGAGTCCGCGCGACGCGCCGTCAACGCACTCCTGGACGCGGAGAATTCGGCCGCCGAGCGGTGTCGCATCTGGGAGTTGTTCCGGCCGCCGGAGATGGAGCCCCTGAAGCGGGTCGACGAGGTGCGCTATCGGTTGGGGCTGCCCAACACCTTCGACCTGGGGTAGCACCCGGCACGGAGTTGCACCGGAAGGGCCGCCGCCCGACCCACAGCAGGGATCCCCGACGAACAGCTCCACCCTCTACGGCAGACGGAAGCATCGGTCCGTGCGCTCCGGGCCCGGATAGTTCCTCATCATTCCGCCCAACTGGGTGAGATGGGGCGGATCCACAGTTCGAAGTCGCCGTTAGGGCCACCACCCACCCCCTGCCCGTGCTCGGCGCGCTCCGCCAGTGCCCGGTCCGGCGTACGGTCAGGGCTGGTCCAAGGCCCGTTCGATCGCGCGGTGGGCCCGGCCCACGGCCGACCGGTCGTGCTGGAGTTGCATGGCCGCGTTCAGTGCCAGCCCGGCGGCGACGATCTCGAACAGCGCCTGGTCGATGTCGAACCCGGCGGGCAGCTCGCCGTTCTCCACCGCCGCGGTCAGGTCCGCCCGCAGCTGTTCCCGCCAGCGCGACCACACCTCGGCCACCGCGTCGCGCACCCGGCCGGGGCGGCCGTCGTACTCGGTGAGCGCCGCGGTCATCAGGCAGCCGCCGGGCAGCAGTGGCGCTTCCAGATAGCCCACGGAGTTGGCGCACACCGCGCGCAGCCGCCGCAGACCCGGCGGTTCGGCCAGTGCGGGCTCGACCACCCGGTGCCAGAAGTCCACGAACGCCTTGTCCAGCGTGGAGATCTGCAGCGTCTCCTTGGTGCCGAAGTGCTTGTGCACCCCGGACTTGCTCATCTCCAGCTCCTCGGCGAGCCGGCCGATGGTGATGCCGTCCAGCCCCTCCTCGGAGGCGATCTCGGCGGCACGGCCGAGGATCCGGCCCCTGGTGGCCTGCGCTTCGGCCGCTGAGCGTCGTGGTGACATGCCACAAGGATAGCGTACGGCCGTTCGCTATTGATTTAGCGAACGACCGTACGATAAATTCCACGGCACCCACCGGGACGAAGGAGTGCGAGATGCGGGTGCGACGACTGGGCTGGGCCGGACTGGAGATCGAGGCAGGCGGCAAGCGACTGGTGATCGACTACGTACGGGACCTCTCACCGCTGTTCACGGGGTGGAAGCCCGGCGAGGGGCTGGCGGTGCCGAGCGGGAAGGTCACCGCCGCACTGGTCACCCACCTGCATCGGGACCACACCGACGCGTCCGCGCTCGCGGACGCGGTGACGCCGGGGGCGCCGGTGCTGCGACCGGCACCCGGTCACGGCGACGACGTGGACAACGTGACGACGCTGCCGGCCGAGCGCGAACTGGCCCTGCACCGGCTGGCCGCCGAGGTCGTGGATGCCTGGTCCACCCGCGAAGTCGGGCCGTTCCGCGTCACCGCGGTCCCCTCCGTCGACGGGCTGGGCGACCCGCAGCTGAACTGGGTGGTGCAGGCCGACGGGCAGCGGGTCTTCCACGGCGGCGACACGATGTTCCACGGCTACTGGTGGCTCATCGCGCGCCGGTTCAGCCCGTTCGACGCGGCGTTCCTGCCCGCCAACGGCGCGGTGGTCGACGCGCCGCACCTGCAGCCGCCGAGCCCGCTGCCCGCCGCGATGGACCCGAGGCAGGCCGCCGCGGCCGCGGAGATCCTCGCCGCCCGGTACGCGGTGCCGATGCACTACGACGCGGAGCAGCCGGACAAAATCCCGGGCTACGTCGAGGTCTCCGACCCGGAGAACGAGTTCCGCGCGCACGCCGGACGGCGCGCACACGTGCTGGCCGTCGGGGAATGGCTGGACCTGGCCACATGACCGGAAACTCCGCCGCCCCAACAGGCTCGGGCAGCAACCGGATACAGGTCCGATGCGCACGAAGCAGACCACGACCTCCCGCGGTCACGCCGGGCGCTGGAGCACGACGGCGCCCGGCCCGCCGAGGTTGCCGGCCTCGGCCGGGCAGAGCTCGCCGAGCCGCGCGAGCGGTACGCCGCCGACGGCTGACCTCCCCGGCGTGCACGCCTCTGGCGGTTTGGCGGCCCGCGGGCCGTGAGGTCAGCCGGCCGGGAGCGTCAGCAGCATCTGGACGAACTCCGCATAGACCTCGGCCCGTTGGTAGCCGGTCATGACCCGCTGCTCGGCTTCACGCAGCCGCTGCTCGAAATCCGGACACTTCAGCAGCGTCCGGCGCAGGTAGCGCCCGCTGATCCAGCGGCTGAGGTCCTTGCCCGCGGCCGCCACATCGCTGAACCTCGGGAACGACTGATTGCCCAGGATCACCGCCAGCGCCTGGCCGGCCTCGGCGAACTCCTTCAGCCCCGGCAGCTCCTTGCTGTGCGGCACCGCCCTGACCCGGTCGTAGTCGCGGCTGACCGCCTCGATCCGGGCGATCTCGCGCGGATCGACCCTGGCCCCCTGGTACAGCGACCGGCAGAACGCCCAGCTCTGCTCCATGCCGATGCTCTCGTACAGGATGGTCTTGCCCGCCGCCAACGCCTCCGACGTGCTCTGGTTGCCGGTCGTCATCATCACTGGCTCACTGGCCCTGACCAGCTTCAGCAGGTCGGCGTGGCCGATGCGGGCGGTGACGACGAGATGCAGCCGCTTGCCGTCCTCCAGACCGGTCTCGAAGGAGGACCGGACCATGGAGCTCTCGGCCGGGAGCTCCGTCAGCTCCACACGACCCACGCCGCGCTCGGCGAGGTATCCGCGCAACGGCTCCTCGGTCAGACCCGCCACCAGCCAGTTCCGGTTCAGCGCGAACTTCGGGTTCCAGAACTCCGGGCAGATCTGCACCACATGGACATCGTGCTTGCCGGCCTTCTCGAACTCCGCCAGGACCAGCGCGAAGCGGCTGGCGCTCTTGTTGGTGTACGAAAAGTACAGCCGCGACCGCGCGTCGCCGGCATACCTCTTCAGGTTCGCGTCGAGGTTCTCCGCCTCGTCCTCCGGGAAGAGCGCGGCCAGCAGCGGCCGGGCATTGCCCGAGAGCGTCGCCAGGTACTCCAGCCGGACGGTGCGGCGGACCGCTTCGTCCTCACCCAGTGCCTCCTGGGCCCGCTTGTACTCGCGCAGATCCGCGTCGAAGGTAATGCCGCGTTCCTCCTGGCCGAGCCCGGTGGCGAAGGTCTTCCCGCCACCGAACGGGGCGGCCTCGGTCTTGGCGTACTCGGTCAGCGCCATCGACCTGCCGCCCCACGCCGACTCGACAGTGGTCTGCAACGCCTTGGTCGCCGCCAGTTGCGGTGTGACCAGCACGTATTCAGGCGCGCGGTCCTTGGCGAATACCGGCTCCGCCTTCGGGTTCGCGTCACTGCCGGGAAGGATGACATAGGGCAGACCACAGCCGTCGAACAGCTCCGGCAGCTTCGCGTGCGCCTTCGCGGCGGTCAGCAGTGCCACGTCGTTGGCAGACGGGCCCTCCGTGCTGAACACCAGGCGCAGCGCCTGCGCCGCCTTCACGCCGAGCATCAGGTCGCCGCGGCCGTTGGCCTCGTGGGTGTAGACCGAGACCGCCGAGCGGCCGGTCCAGCGCAGACAGCTGTAGAGCTGGTCGATGATGAGCGGGACCTGCTTCTCCTGCTGCCCCAGACGGATGGACTTCGGGAAGCGCGCGCACACATCTTGGGGATACGGGTTCACCTCCTGCGGTCGCAGATGGACCCACGGTTGGGTGCGCTGCTGGAGCAGGGCCTCGCGGGCCTGCTCCATGTTCTCCTTGTACCGGTCCCACGCTAATTGCATGACGCCCCCTGTGATTCGCCGGCTCCCGGGCCGGTCCGCTGCCGCAGAACGCGTGCGCGGTCGACGGAAGGACCGCTGCCGTGGGCACGTCAGCGGGCAATGCATGGAGAAGTGTTCCGAACCTTACACGGTCGGTAATCAATTGGTGACACATGGCGAGGCTCACGCCCGGCCGGGGGCGGAGGCGGCGGGTCTCAGCGGAGGACCGCCATCATGTCGATCTCCAGCAAGACGTTCGCCAGATCGGCGCCGACCGTGGTGCGGACCGGGTAAGGCGGGGTGAGGTGACGTTCGTAGACGGCGTTGAAGTCGTCGAAGTCCCGGTTGAGGTGCTGAAGATGGACGGTCGCGCGCACCACGTCGGAAAAGTCCAGTCCATGCGCGTTCAGCACCGAGGCCAGGTTGCGCATCGTCTGCTCGGTCTGCTCCTCGATGGTTCGGCCTGCGACGCGGCCGGTGACGGGATCGTGCGGTCCCAGGCCGGACGTGTGCAGAAAGCCGCCCGCCACGATGGCCTGCGAGTAGGCGCCGACCGGCTGGGGTGCGGCTTGAGTACTGATGACCTGGCGTCTGTCCACGTGGGCGGCTTCCTTCGCGGGGTGCTGCGAGGTCGGTTCGGAGCCTCTGCTGCTTGGGCGGCCAGAGCCGTTGGGCACGGCGACACTGCCGGGGTGCCCGGCGGGACCGTGGGTCCCGAGGTGGGCCCCACCGTCGGCAACGCCCGCCCTGCCCGCCCTGGCACCGAGCGCGCGTGATATTTCGTGGGCGGCTCCACGGACGAGTGTGCCCAGCGACGAGACCGACGCGCTCTGCGCACTGCCCGCCATCGCACCGGACAGACCAATGGCCGCGACGGGGGCGTGGTCATGGTTGGAGATGGGGGCGTCCACGCTGAGCACGCCCGACCCGGCGGTTCCGTCCTCGACGGCGAAACCGTGGCGCCGTGCCGCATTGACTGCCGCGCGCAGCTCCTCGGCCACCACTTCGCTCGCCGGATCGCCGGCCGCCGCCAACCGCGCCGCCTTTTCGGCCCGTGCCACCTCGGCGTCGTCGAGCCGGGCCAGCAGCGCCCACCCGGCCGTGCCGGTGTGCAGGGGATGACGCGCGCCCAGTCGGGGTCGTACGGGCATCGGGCCGCTGCCCTCCACGGCATCGACCAAGACGGTCTCGTCGGCTTCGCGGATGCTCAACCGTGCCGTATGGCCGGTCTGCCCGGCCAAGCCGGCCAGCGCGCCCCGAGCGACTTCCCGCAGGTCCAGCCGTTCCAGGTAGGCGCCCCCGAGATAGGCGGCATGGGAACCGAGCCGATAGCGGGCTCGCTCCGCGTCGCGCAGCACCAGCCCATTGTCGGTGAGCGGGGCCAGCAGCCGCAGCAAGGTGCTCTTGTGCAGACCCAGACCCCGCGCGATGTCCTTGAGGGACACGCCCGCCGGATCGGGGTGGTCAGCGATGTAGTCAAGCACCGTCAGCGCGCGCCGCAACGACGAAGAGCGGTTACGGCCGCCGTGCCCTGAGGGTCGTTCCCCTCTGTGTCCGTCACCCTGCACGGTCTCCCTTCTCCTTTTCGTGGCTTCCGCGCTGCCGATTGCTCCCCGTGCAACGGCTCTTGACCATGCCGATCCTGCCTCCTACCGTCAGCCAAATGCAACACCACATTTTGCAATGCAGTACCGATGAGACATTGCTGGCCGAGCTGGTCGCCATTCCCAGCGTCAACCCTCGCGAGCAGGCCGTCGCGGCGGAGACTCCGCTCGCCGAATTCGTCGCGGATTACTGTCGCCGCCTGGGCATGACCGCCCGACTGGACGAGGTCGCCGACGGCCGCTGCAACGTCGTCGCCACCATGCCGGGACGCCGCACCGACGAGTGGCTCCTGCTGGAGACACATCTGGATACCGTCGAGACCGAGGGAATGGCCCTCGACCCCTTCACCGCACACGTCCGCGACGGCCGCCTGTACGGGCGCGGCGCCTGCGATGCGAAGGGGCCACTGGCCGCCTTCCTCTCGGCGCTCGCCCGTATCGCCGCCTCCGGGCGCCCGCCCGAGCGCACGGTCGTGCTGGCAGGTGTCATCGACGAGGAGCACCGCTACCGAGGCGTGACACACCTCCTCGGTCCGGACGGAGGGACGGACACCACGGGCGACGGCAGCGATCGATTCGCCGCACGCTGCGCCGGTGCTGTCGTCGGCGAACCGACCAGCCTCGCCCTTGTCGTGGCACACAAGGGAGTCATGCGCTGCCGCATCGTCGCCACCGGACCCGGTGGGCACAGCTCCCTCCCGGAGGGGCGGGTCAACCCGGTCGAGACGGCCGCCGAGGTGGTCCGCCATCTGCGCGCGGAGGTCGCCACTCGGCTGGCCCGGCAGCAGCGGCCGCTGGTCGGCGCACCCACCCTGGTCACCACACAGATATCCGGCGGTTCAGGACCCAACGTCCTGCCTGAGCGCTGCGAGATCACCATCGACCGTCGCACCGTGGGCGGCGAGGAGCCCATGCAGGTGTGGCGGGAGCTGAAGGACGAGCTGGAGAGCCACTTCCCCGGCCTTGTGGAGGTGGCACCGCCACACGTCGTCGACCACGCCCTCCCCGCGCAGAACGAGGGAACCGGCGCCGCATTCTCCGCAGAGGTCGGCCGTGCCCTGACTGCCCATGGGCTTGACCCGACGGGCATCGGCGTGGGACACGGCACCGACGCCAGCAAGATCTGCCGGGCCGGCATACCCTCCGTCGTCTTCGGCCCCGGCTCCATGACCGAAGCCCACACCCCCCGGGAATTCATCGAACTCAGCCAGCTGGCCACGGCGACCGACGTACTGGTCACCCTGCTCACCACCGGCTCCGGCCGCACCCCGGGCGGGCACGGTGACTGACGCACCTCGCGGCACACCCTGAACGGACGTCCCCCGTACGGCTTCTGCTGCGCAGCGGCGCCTACTCCTCCCACGACGACCCAGATGATCTTCACCCCTGAGGAGGGTCTCGCGCTGCTGGACGCCCGTGATCTCCCCTTCGACGAGGGCCGATCAGCGCGCCTTCTTGCGTTTCCCCCTCCCCTCGATCCGGCCTCACCGTCCCCAGGAAGGATCACCACCAGTGTCCCGCTCCCCCTCCCCCACCCTGTCCAAGGGCACCGCCCGGCGCTCCGGCGGCGACCGGCCACCCACACCGCGTACTCGCTGGGCCGTACTCGCCGCCAACTTCATGGTGCTGGGCCTCAATTACGCGGACCGGGCAGCCATCGGCGTCGCCGCGCCGTACATCATCGAGGAATACGGCTTCTCCGAGACCGCGTTCGGCTGGATCCTCAGCATCTTCGCCGTTTCCTACGCACCCTTCGGGCTCATCGGCGGCTGGGCCGCCGACCGTTTCGGCCCCCGCAAGGCCATGGGCTGGGCGGCTCTCGCCTGGTCCGCCTTCACCGCCGCCACGGCGGCGGGTGCCGGATTCATCAGCTTCCTGATCATCCGGATTCTCTTCGGCGCCGCCGAAGGCCCCCAGGCAACCGTCACCGCCAAGCTGATGAACACCTGGTTCCCGCGGCGGGAGCTCGGCACGGCCATCGGCGTCGCCAATGCCGCCACACCCCTCGGCGGAGCCGTCGGAACCCCCGTCGTGGTCGCCATCATCGAGGCGACAAACGGCAACTGGCGTGCGCCCTTCATCATCTTCGGCATCGTCGGCGTGCTCTTCGCAGTCGGCTGGTTCGCCGTCGTACGGGACACCCCTGAGCGGCACCCCTGGATGAAACCCGCGGAACTGCGCGAGATCCGCGGCCCGGAGGGCGAAGCAGCGGCAACGGGGAAGACCCCCGCTGCCGAAGACCACATCCAGGGAGATGAACACAAGGCCAGAGAGAGCGACGCGGCAGGAGACAAGGCGGGCACAGAGCCGTCGGCGCTGCCGGGCGTGTGGCACTACGTCGCCCGGCCGGTCATCTGGACCACGGCCCTGGCCTACTTCGGCTACGCCTGGATCCTCAATGTCTTCCTGACCTGGTTTCCCACTTATATGGTCAGCGAGCGCGGCATCGATCTGGACCACTTGGCCGTCGCCGGTGCCATCCCATGGGTCGGCGGCTGCATCGGCATGATCGCGGGCGGCATCACCACGGACTGGCTCGTACGCCGCCTCGGCGCCGCCGCCACCGTACGCCGCTGGACGATCGTGATCTGCCTGATCCTCGCGGCGGCGCTGTTCGGCGGCATCGCGTTCGTCGGAAGCGCCGTCGAGGCCGTGGCGCTCATGACGGTCATCATCTTCCTGCTCTACTTCACGGGTGCGCAGTACTGGACGGTGGTCGCCGAGGAGGTGCCCGGGCCACGCTACGGCACCGTCGCCGGCGTCGTGCAGTTCATCGCCGGGTGCGCCGGCTTCCTCGCCCCGCTCATCACCGGAGCCGTGGTCGACCACGCACACTCGTGGACGACGGCATTCACGACCGCGGTCGTCATCGCCATCGCCGGAGCACTGCTGCTGGCCATGGCCGGACGCGGCAGGACGGCACGCGGCTCCGCGGGGGCAGGGAGGTCATGACCGGATGGCGGAGCGTGCGCCCCAGGTCGGTCCGCGGCACATGCTGCCCACAAGCAGATGGCTGCGCGACAGCGGCTGCTACAGGTCGAACTCCAGGTGCTCGATGTCCGTGAAGCGGACCTCCTCGAGCTGGCCGGCGCGGCGGCCGTTGTCCTGGAAGTAGACCTCCTTGAGTGCCTCGGCGGCGATCTCCTTGAGCTGCTGTTCGCCGGCGCCGGCCTCCTGGGCCTCGAAGAGGCGGGCGGCATACTGCGGGGGCAGGGCGACGGTCAGGTGCCGGAGGCGGTCCTGGTCCGTCGTCCCGATCGGCGCGGTGTAGCCGAGCCGGGCGCGGGTGTCGATGACGATGCCACCCGTGGTCGCCGCGGTCTGCCGGGCCTTGGCCCTGATCTGCGGCTGCCACCGCTTCTTCACCTCGCGCTCCAGGCGCGCGGCGAGATCGGGACGGGGCTTTTTGATCTGGTCCTTCACGTACCGCTCGACGGTGCGCTGGGATACCCGCAGCATCTGGGCGACCGCCCTGGTGCCCTTGAGCTGCTTGACCAGGTAGCGCATCTGCGCGGGTGCGCTCTTGGGCGCCGGGCGGGTGAAGGACTTCTGTACCGCGGCGTCCAGGCCGTCCCCGAACAGGCTCATCGTCGCCTTCTCCTACTCTCCGTTGTCGACGTCGGTGACGGTGCCGTCCTTGATGTACCGGGCGAGGTTGAGCTCGGGGGCGTTGAACTGCTCGCGTACGCCCTCGCCCCACAGGACGGTCTGGGTGCCCTCGTGCTTGACCAGGCCCGGGTTGATGCCGAGCTTGAAGCCGCCGGGCAGCGGCTTGCCGTCGCGGTAGGGCAGGAAGTCCAGCGGGCTGGTGCCGTCGGCCGCGTACACGACGCAGTCGGAGAGGACCGCGACCGGGTACTGGCCGGTGAACGCCGCATGCTTGACGATCTTGCGGTGCAGGTTGATCCGTGTGCGGGAGATGACCGCCGCGCGGATGTCCGGCCGCCATGTCGGACGGGACAGGGCCCGCCACGTCTCGCCGGGCCGCCAGCCCTCACCGCGCGGGCGTTCGCGCAGCTTGCCCAGGCCGCCCTTGACCGTCGCCTTGATCGCGGAGACGACGATCGCCAGCTCGGGGTCGCGCTCCTTGTAACCGTCCATCGCCGTCAGGAAGTCGGCCGGTGCCAGGTCCGCGCCGACGCCGAGGTCGGCCATCGTGGCGAGGTAGGCGTCCCTCAGTCGGTTGTACCAACCGTCCAGGTAGCGGCCGTTGTCGTAGCGGACGTACGCCTCGCTCGGCGCGACGTCGTAGCCCAGTTCCACCGCGTAGGCGACGGTGGGCGTCGCGTACCAGGCCGGGCCGTCGGGGCGCTCACCCTTCGGTGTGAACGGGCTGGGCAGCAGAGCGGCGTCCAGGTCCGCCCACTTGTCCTTGCCGACCTTCACGCGGGAGAGGTCGACGTGGGACAGGTCGACCAGCCACGAGCCGGGCAGCTTCGCATCGAACACCGGGTTCTTGACGTGCGTGGGCGCGCCGAGACCGACAACCAGGCCGTTGGCACCGGCGGCGAAGGCCATGTTCACATCGATGCCGACCAGGTACCGCAGGGTGCATTCGGCGTCCGTCATCGGGCGTGCCCAGTCGTACGCCTCCTCGAACAGCTTCTCGCCGGGGCCTCGGACATGGAAGCGCGGCAGGTCCGCCAGGAGCGGGTGCCCGTCCGGCGCCTCGCACGGAGCGCAGGCCACCGGGTCCTCGCCCAACGACCCCGGGGCCTTGTCGTCGGCCTTCCGGAAGCCGCCGGTGGCCTCGTCGCGCACGGCGTAGGTCGGCGGGTGCAGCGCGGTCATCAGTTCCAGGCCGGTGACGGCCGTGGAGCCGCGCGGGGTCATCACCCGGGCCGCGTAGGCGCCCAGGAGCCGGGCGAGTTCCGCCGGCGGGAGCTGCGCGGCGTGGCCCCAGTGGCGGGAGTCGAGCGCGTTCCAGGACGGGATGCACAGCTGCACGCACTGGCGCTCCGAGCCCTTGGCCGGGCGGTAGATCCGCGCCCACGGGCCGAACCCGCGCTTGGTCAGCTGCCAGTCCCCCCGCGTCAGCTGCTTGATGACCTTGTGGCCCCCCGGGATCCGCCCGGCGAGCCGCTCCTCATCCGTCAAGGCGACCGGCAGACCGTAGCGCTCCAGCGCGGCCTCGGTGAGCACGAGCAGCGGGTCGGCGTCCTTGCCCGGCCCGGACAGCTTCGGCTGCCCCAGCTTCGCCTCCTTCAGCGTCCACTCCACCAGGGCCGGGATCGACTTGGCGGGCACGTCCAGGACCAGGCCGCCGACGCAGTACGCCAGCAGCACCTGCCCGTCGGCGTCGGCGTCGACGACCGCGAGCGGCCCGTTCTCGAACCGCGGATCGATGCCGTCTGCCGAGATACCGGCCGGAGCCGCCTTCCGCGTGCCGGGGCGGCGCGACGTCGATGTCGGCCCGGGAGTGGCCGCCGGGCGTGCCGCGGTGGCCGGAGCGGTCGCCGCGCGTGGCGCGGTGTTCTCCGGAGCCGTCATGGCAGGCATGGCGCTTGAGGTGGGGCTTTCGGCCGCAGCCGAGGTGCCGTCGGTCGGCCGGGGCGCGGGGAAGCGGGCCGCGAGGCCCTCGAGGAGCCGTGCGTATGCGGCACGTTTCGGCGGCCGCGGATCGGTACGTCCGGCCTCCCAGCTCCCCACCGCCTCGCGCCGGGTCCGCAGAGCGTTCGCGATCTGCTCCTGCGTCAGTCCGGCCGCTTCGCGCAGACGTTTGCGCTCCGCGGGTTCCGGCAGCGGATCCAGTGCAGCCTGTTCCAGCAGCGCGTCAACGGCACCGAACAGCTCTTCCTCGCTGGACAAGAGCTCACCTCCCGGCCACCATCCTACCTCAAATCGCGCACCAATCACACATAGAACGCTCGTGAATCCCTCATGGAGGGAGGATAGGCTGCCGTGCTACCCCTCAGCGAACCGGTGTGAGGGCCAGGATCGCCATGTCGTCATGCCGCCGTCCCCCCGCCCAGTCGGTGACATCGGCGACGAGTGTGTCCACCACCTCCGACGCCGTGCGGAAATCCCGGTCGGCCAGCCTCGTGCGAGGTTCGTAGTAGGTCCCGTGCCGGTCGCGCGCCTCGGTGACACCGTCGGTCACCAGCAGCAGGTAGTCCCCCTGATGGAAGGGGAAAGTGTCACAGCCGGACTCGCCGATGTCCTCAGGCATCCCCAGCCCCAGGGGAAACCCCGGAGCCGAGGGCTCCAGCGACGTCACCCGGCCCCCGCTGATCAGATACGGCGGCGGATGACCGCGGTGGTGCAACCGCACCCACCCCTCCTCCTTGCTGACCTCTACCAGTACGGCGGTGGCGAACTGCTCCAGTGCGTCCGGCTGGTCGCCGACGTCCGCCGCGAACCGGGCCAGGGCCCGCTCCATGTACTCGGCCAGCTCCCGCAACGTGGCCGCCTGCTCCGCCGCCTCACGGAAGGCGCTGGTCGCCACGGCCATGGTGGACACGGCGGGCAGACCCTTGCCCCGTACGTCCCCGATCAGCGCCCGCACCCCGAACGGCGAATCGCGCACCGCGTAGAAGTCTCCGCCGATCAGCGCTTCCGCGTGCGCACACTCATAGCGGGTGGCCACCGACACCGTCCCCACCCGCGCGGGCGGCAGCGGCAGGACCGCCCGCTGCGCCACCTCGGCCACGGCGCGCACCGCCGCGAAACGCTGCCCCTGACGCTGGACCACCCACTTCAGCCACAGCGCGATCACGCTGATCACCGCCACATCCAGCAGGTTCACCACGAGCGCCGTCAGCGGGCGGTTCACCAGCACATCCACACACACCGCCAGCACACACGCGACGGCCGCGGTGATCACCGCGCCCCGGAACGTCAGCACCATGCAGGCCGCGAGCGGGCTGGCGGACAGCAGGGGCAACCCGGCGTAGGGCACCGGCCCGAAGACGTCCAACACCACACCGCCGATCAGCAGCAGCACCGGGACCATGGCGAGCAGCCCGGCCCAGCCGCCGCGCCCCTTCTCCACCGACCGGCCCACCCCGCGCCTGCGCACGCCGGCTCCTCGGCCATCGGCCCTCGTCTCGTCCGCCATCCGCGCTCTCCCGCTCCGTGTCCGGCCTACGGCGATGAGAGAGTGCTCTCCCGCTCATACCGCCATACCCGACGGCACGGACGGAGTGCGGAATGCTGAGCCACGTGGCGGAGATCACCGATGGCCGATGCCCCGTATGGCATCGCCACCCGTTTCCGGGACTCACCGGAATTCCCGCCGCTCGTAGAACGCACATTCCGACAACGCGGAGAAAATTCCCGGTGCCGTAGAGCTGAACGCGAAATGGTAATTCGAAAAGGCCGGTGAAATGGGCATGCGAGTGGCACAACCCCGCGCGGATCTTCCACGTCGAAACGGGTGATCGGAAATCAGATCCACTCCCCACGGAGGTCTTTCGTGTCCACCCTTGGCCCGCGCTCCCGCCGCGTCCGCCCGGTCGGCGTCGCCGCCTTACTGGCCGCCGCGGCCAGCACCGGACTCTTCGCCTGGAGCGCCCAGGCCGCCACCTCGCCCGCGTCGTCGTCGCCGGTGCCGTCGGCCGCGTCGCCGGCCACCGTGACCGTCACCGACGGAGTGATGGCCTACACGGCGGCCGACGGCCAGACCAACAAGCTCACCATCAAGCGGGTCAGCGAGACCGACACCACGCTGACCTTCGGCGTCGACGACGTTGTCGAGATCTCCGCCGGCACCGACTGCACCCACCCCACCGCCACCGACCTGACGTATGTGACCTGCACCGTGCCCGTCCCCGACCCGGACCACGGCGGCGACCAGGGCAACGTCGAACTCGGCGACGGCAATGACAGCGCCAAGATCTCCGGCGGCGATGTGAACGTCTACGGCGGGGACGGCGACGACACCATCACCGGCGCCTCCGTCGTGGTGGGCGGCGACGGCGACGACACCATCAGCCACGCCACGAACGCGAACGGCAACGCCGGAAACGACACCATCACCGACTCGTTCGCAGTCTGGGCCGGGGACGGCGACGACACCGTCATCGGCGATGACGTGGCCAACGAGATCTACGGCGGCCCCGGCGACGACTACCTCGACGGCGCCGGGAACGATGACTCGATCGACGGCGAAGGGGGCGACGACACCATCAAGGGCGGACCGGGCAACGACTACCTCTTCGGCGGCCCCGGCCAGGACGACATCGACGGCGGCCCCGGCGACAACGTCATCGACCAGGACGGATCCATCCCTGAGGGGTTCTGAGGGGACCTCAGAGGCCGCAGGGGCAGGGGCCTGAACGACAAGACGGCCCGGGCCGACGACCCGGGCCGTTCCGCCACCGAGCGGGCAGAACTCACCCCCTGACCCAACCATCCGCCAGCCGGTGGCCCACTGAAGTGTGAGGTCGCGGGGGTGGGGCGCTGGTAGGGTCCTGACCATGTCCAGCCAACAGCAGCCAGGATGGGACAACGCTGGTCAAGGGGGGCCTGCTGGGTACGGTCCCGCCCCGTATGCCACGCAACCGCCCTATCAGCCGTATCCGAACGGCGGCGCGGTCCCGGGCGGGCATCACCCCCAGTCGATGACGATGCCTGGAACGGTCCGCGCCGCACAGGTGCTGTTCTTCGTGATGGGTGGGCTCGGCCTGCTCGGCATGGTGCTCGCCATCGCGACGGACCACATGGAGGCGGCTGGCTCGATCTTCGCAACGTCGTCCCCGGCATTCGTGGGCCTGGTCAGCGCCCTGCGCTTCCCGAAGAGGAAGCCAGGCTCACGGGGTACGGCGATCATCATCGCTTCGCTGATGATCGCCGTCGGGCTGGGCACGCTGGGGCAGGGGCAACCGGCCGGGCTGATCCTGGGCGGGGTTGGCACCACCATCGTGATCCTGCTGTCTCAGCGGCAAGCCCGTCCCTGGTTCGGCCGTCCGGTCCGTCCCTGACAGACGGAACCCCAGACATGGAGATCTCCCCGAAGGTAACGGCTGCAGAACTCCTCGCGCGCCCAAGCGCATGCGGCCGACAGCGGTCTGGACACCGGCGGCGAGGCCCTGCGCATCAGCCGGGCTGGAGGTCTGAGGGGCATCCGCTCCCGGCTGTCACGCGGGTCGCTACCCGACCGGCCAGTCCCCGGTGCGGGCGAACAGCTCGATGTCGGCCTCGTACGGCGCGGGGTCGAGCCCCCGCGCACGCACCCACTCCGTATTGAGGTGGGTGTTCCGGTACGGATCAGCGCCATCGCCGATGATGGTGACGACGCTGCCCCGCATCCCCGCTCGGCGCATCCGTGCCACGAGGTAGCACATCCCCCAGAAATTGGTGCCGGCCGCCGGTCCGGCTTCGATCCCGGCAACAGTACGAAGCCACCGCAGGGCCGCAATGGACGCCGCGTCCGGTACCGGGATCATCAGGTCGATCACCGCCGGCAGGAAGCCGGGCTCGGTGCGTGGGCGACCGATGCCAGGTATCCGCGAGGGCATCCCCGTGGTGTAGTCGCCACACCCACTCACCCACGCGGGGAAGTAGGCGGAGTTCTCCGGGTCCACCACCGCCAGGCGAGTCGGATGACCGTGTCGCCGCAGGTGGCGTCCGATCGCCGCCGAGGTCGCCCCGGTTCCGGCACCACTGACGATCCACTCCGGGATCGGGTGCGGTTCCCCGCTCATCTGATCGAAGATCTCGTCGGCGATCGTCGGCTCACCACATCCGGCCACCGCCCGCTCCCCGTCGCCGAAGTGGTCCAGGAAGTGGCCGCCGAGCCGCTCGGCCAACGCCCTCGCCTCCTCCTGCACCGCGGCGGGCGGCTGCTCACCCACCTGCCACCGTCCGCCTTCCCCTTCGATCCTGGCCAGGACGTCCGCAGGGGTCTTCGCCGGTACGACGGCGGTGAACACCAGGCCCAGCAGTCTCGCGAAGTGGGCTCCGGCGACAGCAACCGCCCCGCTCGTAGCCGCGATCACCGGTGTGTCCGACCTGATGGCGCCGCTGGCGATCGCCTCACAGAACATGGCCCGCACCAGGCGATACTTCATGCTGCCGGTGGGATGCGCGGACTCGTCCTTGAGGTAAATCCCGACGTCCCGGATCGCGGGTAGCGGAAGCGGGCGCAGGGGCGTCGGTGCCAGATGCGGGCGACCTGCCCGTACCCGACGGATCGCCTCGGCAGCCCACGAGTTGGGGTGCTCCGTGGTCATGACCGGACCCTACTGGAGCCCCGGCACCGGGCAGGTCACCATGCTCAGCGGTCATTGTCGACAACGAGCCTGCCGCTGCGCCTGCTAACGCGCTTCGGCTCGGCCATATTGCTTGGTCGACTGGATTGGAGGACACGGCGGCCGACTTCGGTGAGAACGGTCATGTGGGACCGCCACCGTCTGTCACGCCAATAGGACGCGTTCGCGCAGGAGGTGGAAGCCCGCGCGGCCGAACAGCCTCTTCCAGGGCGTGTATCGACAGTATTTCCGGAGCGGTTGTCGTGTCGCTTCGCTACGGTGCGGCCATGGCGAACTTTGTGCTGGTCGCGGGTGCGCGGCTCGGATCTTGGGCGTGGGACGAGGTCGTGCCGTATCTGCGTGCGGCCGGCCACGGCGTCCACCCGCTGACGCTGTCCGGTCTCGCCGAGAAGCAAGGCGTGCCGGCCGGACAGCGGACCCGCCGTGCTGGAACGGCCGCTCGGCGATCTCCCGGCGACATACAGCAAGTGCACGCTCGGTGACCCCGAGCCGGGCGACGACGTAACCAAGCTACTGACCAGCGAGCACTGGCGGCTGATCGAGATGGACACCGGCCACTTGCCGATGTTCTCGCAGCCGCGCGAACTGGCGCAGACCCTCCTCGGCACAACCGGGGAGTGACCGCGGTTTTCGGGCTTTCGGACTCCTTGCCGGGGCGCATCATGTGCGCTGGTCGCAGCAACTCGTTGATGGCTGCGACGAGGACGGTCACCTCGTAGCGGACTGCCGACTTGTCGTACCGCGTGGCCACTGCCCGGTACATCTTGAGGCGGTTGATACCGCACTCGACCGCGTGCCGCTCGCGATGGTCGACGTGAACGGGCTCTGCGGGCGGCCCTCGACCTGCTGGACCGCTCGGGTCTGGACGCGTTGGCCATGAGGCGGCTGGCCGACGTGGTGGAGCACTTACTGTGGAGGGGCCGGGAGCGCGACGGCGTACGCGCCAAAAAGGAAACACGGGGAAGCAGATGAGTCACGGTCGGCCCATGCGCCGGGGCGCCTGGTGAGCACGGACGGGATCAGGGCCCCGGGGCGGGCATGGCTGGGACGGCTCCGGCCCGAGGACGAGGCGGTGATCGGCTCCGCCGTGTCCGATCCCATGCTGGTCGCCGAGGTGGTCGCCCGGGTCGGCCGCGCCGCGGCGGGCTGGGCCATCGAGGCCGGCCAGGCCATGGCGGCAAGACGGAACGCCCACGGTATCTCCGACGTCCGGTACGTCCACTTCCGGCCGCGCCGTTCCTACGAGGCCCTGGCTCTGTCCGCCGTCGTCTCCCTGTCGGGGGACCACACTCCGCCCGCCGCGCTGCGCAGCGAGTTCTCCGCCCTGGTCAGGGAGGCCGTACCGAGGGGTGTGTCGGTGGACGTGGGGCTCCAGGGCGTCCAACTGTTCCACTCGGACTTCCTCGGCAGGCTCTTCGACTGGTGCGGCGCCCATCTGCCCCCGGAGAGTCAGGCGGAGGGCATGCGGCAGATGTCCGCGGACCTGTTCGAGGGGATGGCCGCGCTGAGCGCCCTGATGGCACAGGAGTTTGCCGTCACCCGTGACCGCTGGCTCGCCGGCACCGCGGCGGCCCGGCAGGAGATGGTGCGGGACATCCTCGCGGGCCGGGAGGTCGACCGCGACCGGGCCATGAGTCGGCTCTCCTACGACCTGACGGTGCACCATCTGGCACTCATCGCCTGGTCCGACACCGAAGTGGCCGGCGGCGCCGACGAACTCGCCGACGCCGCGACGCGGCTGCTGACGACTCTCGGATGCTCCTCGGTCCTGCTGGTACCCACCGGCACGGCCAAGTTGTGGGCGTGGGGAGGCAGGGTCAGCGGTCCGCCGCCCGCGCCGGGCCCGGACCGGCGGTCCGCGCCGCGGGACCAGGGGCTCCCGCCACATCTGCGCGTCGCGCTGGGGCGTCCCGGATACGCCCTCGCCGGCTTCCGCCGCTCCCATGAGCAGGCGCTGGCGGCCGAACTGGCCGGCCGGGTGGGACGATCTCCGGGGCCCGTGTACGACTACGAGCGGCTGGAGCTGCCGATCCTCCTGAACGCCGACCCGGTCGCGGCGGCGGAGTTCGTGACCCGGGTGCTGGGGCCGCTCGCGGCCGACGACCCGGCGATGGCGGAGCTGCGGAGCACGCTGAGCGCCTATCTCGACGACGACCGTGCCGTCTCGGCTGTCGCCGAACGGCTGCATATCGCCAAGAACACCGTGCTGTACCGGGTGAAGAAGGCCGAGCAACTGCGCGGGCGTCCGGTGAAGGAGGGCCGGCTGGCGGTGCACGCCGCCCTCAACTTCGTCGAGGTGTTCGGACCGCCGTCGCAAAGACCGGACTGATCTTTGGTCGCCGTCACAAGAGTCGCGTCGCGTCGCTCGGCTTGGCTCGGTCGCATCGGGGCGTGAGCCCGGACCGAGACATCCAGGGAAGCGATCATGACGATGACTGCCGTCGGACACGACGAGACCAGCGCGGTGCCCGCACGCGAGGAGTTCGTGGCGCGCGCCGCCGCACTCGTGCCGCTGCTCAGGCAGCACGCCGCCGAGACCGAGGAGCGGCGACGCCTGAGCGACGTGAGCCTTGCCGTGATCACCGAGGCTGGGTTCGCGCGACTGTGCGTACCAGTCGAGAACGGTGGCTATGGCCAGGGCATCGGGACGCTCGCCGAGGTGACGGCCGAGCTGGGGCGCGGCTGTGCCTCCACCGCCTGGGTGGTGGGAGTGAATGGTCAGATCGCCGTTACCCCGAAGAGCCCCGCCCTCAATTCCTTCCTGTACGGCGAGCGTCCGGACTCCTGGCTGTGCGGTTCGCTCAATCCGACTGCCGGCCGGGTGGAACCGGTCGACGGAGGTGTCCGGCTGACCGGGCGGTGGGGGTACGCCTCGGGCTGCACGCATGCGCGGTGGGCGATGGTTCTGGCCACCGGCACCGTCGAGGAAGGCGGCCCGACCGTGCACGGCCTCGCCGTCCCGATGAGTGACCTGACCATCGACGAGGACTGGCGGGTCGTCGGTATGCGCGGCAGCGGCAGCCACACGATCGTCGCTTCGGACGTCTTCGTACCGGCCGAACGGATCATCACCTCCAAGGGCCCCCGGACCGCTGAGCAGGTGATCCTCAGCGGGATCGGCGGATCGGCCATGATGGCGGGCCCGCTGCTCGGCGCCACGCACGGGGCGCTGGACATCGTGCACCAGACGCTGGCGGCGAAGAAGAAGATCGTCTACAGCCGGTACCCCTCCGCTCCGGAGGCGGTGGTGACCCAGCTCTGGCTGGCCGAGGCGACGCAGCACCTGGACACCGCCCGGCTGCACACCCGCCGCGCGACCGACGCGATCGACGGGGCGGTCGCGTCGGGCAGCGCCATGAGTCTGGTGGAGCGGGCCCGCGCGCGCATGGATGTCTCCACCGCGGTGGAGAACTGCCGGCAGGCGATGTCACGGCTGCTCGACATCCACGGCGCGAGCGGGTTCGCCGAGGCCAACCCGCTGCAGCGCGCCTGGCGTGACCTGGAGGCGGCCGGCCGCCACGGTTTCCTCAACACGCAGTTGGCCCGCGAGGCCTACGGGCGGGCACTGATCGGCCTCCACGAGCCCATCGCCACGAACGTCTGACGCCGAACGCCACACGAGCAGGAACCCGAACGAGCTGGACATGGGCGGAAACAACATGACGATCACAGCGACTCGCGCCGAATTCCGGGACGCCATGGCACACCTGGCGGCGGCTGTCAGCATTCTCACGACCGACGGCCCCGGCGGCCGGTGCGGAATCACACTGAGCGCCGTCTGCTCGGTCACGGACTCCCCGCCGACCATCCTGGCCTGCGTCAACCGGAGCAGCGCCATGCACGACGTCTTCGTAGCCAACGGCCGGGTCGCGCTGAACGTCCTCGGCGGGGACCAGTCGGAGCTTGCCCGGCACTTCTCCGGAGCCACGAAAGTGGCGATGGACGAGCGCTTCGCCTGGGACATCTGGGCATCGGCCGGCCCGGTGCCGGTGCTGCGCGACGCGCCGGTGACCATGACCGGCACCCTGTCCGGGCGGACGCCGATAGGTTCGCACAGCGTTCTCTTCATCCGTGTGGAAGAGATCCACATGCGGGGTGACGCCGACGGACTCGTCTACCACAACCGCGATTTCCACCGGCTGGGTTCATGACGGGCCACCGCCGCTGCCCCGCCCGGCCGGTTCAGTCGGGCAGGGGCACGGCGGCGGGGACGTCGACTTCGACGAGGTACCCCGGGGCGAAGGGTGTGTGGCGCCCGGGCGTCGCCACCGGGGCCGTTCGCTCAGCGGGATGCCAACAGTCCGTACAGCAGCGGGATACGCGGCTCCGGCAGCCGCCACCAGCCGGATGAGCCACGAACCATATGAGGCCAGCGCGGCCAGGGCAGTTCAGGGCTCTCGCGCAGCCGTCGGACGTCCAGACCGGCTCCGATCAGGGCATCGACGACCTCGCCCAGCCCGTGCATCCACTCGTAGCTGTCGATGGCGCCCTCGACGGCCGGGCCGTCGGTGTAGGTGTGGGTCGCGTCGCGGTGTACAGGGCCGCCGCCGGCCAAGTAGTCGTGCCTCAGCAGGAGTTCGGGGCCGTCTCCGGGGGCGGGTTTGGGGCCCAGCGAGTTGAGGAGCGGGTGGAACTCCACGACGTACAGGCGGCCGCCGGGACGTAGCAGTTCGGCGACGACACCGGCCCAGCGGTCCAGGTCGGGGAGGTAGCACAGGGCACCCTTACCGGTGTAGACGACGTCGAACCGCCGCCCGCCGAGGGCCTCCACGGCGTCGTACACATTGGCCTGTACGTACCTCACGTCGAGACCGGCACGCGCCGCGATGCCGGTCGCCGCTGCCACGGATGCCGCGGAGAAGTCGAGGCCGACCGTCCGCGCCCCGCGCTGCGCGAAGGCGATGGTCTCCGTGCCGAGGTGGCACTGCAGATGCAGCACGTCGCGGCTGGCCAGCTCACCGAGGTCGTCCCACTCCCACGGGGCGAACCAGCGGGACGGGTCGGGCTCCCCGTCGATCCCGTAGAACCGGCTGGCGAGGTGGACGGGGGTCCGGGCATCCCAGTTCGACTGGTTGGCCCGCATCATCCGCTCGTGCGCGTCGGTCATGGGTTCACTATGGCAGCCAACCGCGGGAAGCAGCGTCTTCGGAGTAGCCGTCGCCCGGCCGTGCCCGCCTCCGGTACAGGGGAGGCGGGCACTCCGTGGGGTGTGGTCGCGCGTGGTCAGACGTGCGTCGAGTTCTTCCCGTACGGCGGCACGGTCACGAGCTCCGGCGCGGCCGCCGGCTCGGGCGCGGGGCCGCCTTCGCTGAGGCCGAACCGTCCGTGGAGCTTTCGCAGGAAGCCGGGCGCGTACCAGGCCGAGCGGCCGAGCAGGCACATCGCGGCGGGAACGAGGATGCCGCGTACGGCGACGGCGTCGATGAGAATGGCCAGTCCGCTGCCCAGGCCGAACAGCTGCATAAAGCTGAGCTCGGCCGTACCGAACGCGAAGAAGCTCACCGCGAGCAGGCAGGCCGCCGCGGTGACGATGCGTCCGGTGTGCCCGAGGCCGTTGGTCACCGCGGACTCGTTGTCCTCGCCGAGGTCGTGGAGTTCTTTGATCCGGCTGGTGACGAACACCTCGTAGTCCATCGAGAGGCCGAAGCCGATGCAGAACATCAGCACGGTCATGGACACATCCATCGGCTGGGCTGTGAAGCCGAGCAGGGAGGAGAGGAGGCCCTCCTGGAAGATCCAGGTCATGACGCCGAGGGTCGCCCCCAGGCTGATCAGGTTGAGGAGCAGCGCACGCAGCGGCTGCACGACGCTGCCGGTGAACAGGAAGAGCAGGAGGAAGGTGGTGACGGCGACCAGGGCCACGGCGATCGGCAGCCGGCTGCCGACGGAGTCCTCGGAGTCGACCAGTACGGCGTCGACTCCGCCCACCAGCGGGTGTGATCCGGCGGGCGGGGCTACCGCCCGCACCTCCTGGACCAGGCTCTGGGCCTGGTTCTCGGCGTCCTCGGGCAGTACGACGCGTTCGTCCGGTGTGCCGAAGGTGATGCCGAGGAGCGGGCTTGCCGCGAGCAGCAGGATCGCGAGTACGGGCAGCGCGGTGAGCGCGGGCCGCCGCATGACGGTGCCGGCCAGCCGTCCCCACATGGGTGCCCGGGGTGCCGGAGCGTCCGCGGTTCGCCTTCGCCCACGGCAGCCGCCCGCTGTTGACCCGGTGCCCCAGGACGACGAACAGGGCCGGCATTCGGCTATGCGTTCAAACACGCACGATCTCCTTTGGTGTCCATACGGTGAAAACGACGCGAAACGGCCGGAGTTGACCGAACGGGAGCCGGCGCGGTGCTCCGCGGAGTCTCGTCACCCCGTCAGAAGCAGGTGCGGTGTCGCACTCTTCGTCGCCGCGAACGACGTTAGTGAGCCGACAGGGCATACGACGACCTGGCCGACGCCGTGCGGGCCGCCGTCGACACCGCGGCGGACGACCCGACCCTGCCGCGCCTGGTGGTCGCGGCCGAGGGCTACCGTCAGTGGGCCATCGCCCATCCCGAGCGCTTCCAGCTCCTCCACGGAACGCCGCTGCGGGACTACGCGGCACCCGCCGAGGGCCCGACCACCCAGGCGACGCGCCGGATGAGCTCGATCTTCGAGCGTGAGTTGTTCGACGGGTTCAGCGCGGAGCAACTTGCCGCGGCCGACACTCCCGTGCTCTCGTCCTCACTCCGGGCACACCTGGAACAGCTGCCACATTACGGTCTGGGGTATCTGCCGCCTCCCGCGACCGCTCTTCTGCTGAGCGCGTGGGGACACCTGCATGGCCTCGTCGTCCTGGAGGTGTTCGGGCACGCCTCTCTCCTCGGTGACCACCAGGCCGAGATCTTCCGCATGGCAATGCGGAACCTGCACGCGGACATCCACCGCCAGGTCCCCGTACACGTGGGCACGCCGGATACCGCGGACCAAACGGAACCCGTCTGAATGGTGACGGGGGCGGGGCCGGGGAACCTCTATGCCCCGGTCTCGCCGTAGCGCGTCCAGCCCTGGTCGAGGAGTCGGAATCCCGCATCGACGGACGACTCGGGATCGGCCTCATGGATGGCGATGAGCTGGATCTGCAGGGCGAACCGGACGTAGAAGCGGATCTCGTCACTCGGCCCGGTGAGCCCGAACTCCTCGGTGATCGCCGCGACCAAAGCGTCCTCGTGGCGCAACCACATCTTCTCCGCGTAGTCGATCAGGGCCGGGGTGTCCTCCATGAGGGCGAGGATCCGGCTCTGGGGCTCGGACTTGAGCGCGGCGATCTCGGCGAGGTAGTGCGCCTTCAGGGCGTCGGAGATCGTGGTCCCCGGCGAGCGGCCGCTCACCGCGGCGATGAGGTGTTCATGCCGCTCGTCCTCATCACTGAAGACCAGCGCCTCCTTGTGGGGGAAGTGGGTGAAGACCGTCTTGGGTGACACATCGGCCTGATCCGCGATCTCGCGCACCGTCACCGCGTCGAAGCCGCGTTCGAGGAACAGCGCCGTCGCCGCATCCAGGATCACCGCCCGCGTTGCCGCCTTCTTGCGCTCGCGTCGCCCAACGGCCGCTCCATCCACCATGCTCTCATCCTACCCTCGATCACTATCTACATTGACGGTAAAAGTAGTGTCGATATAGTAAGTGTGCGAGTGAAGCGATTATTGGCTCATTCGCGTGACGACAGACGTTCTGACCTGCACACCAACCGCGATACCGGCAGCCGAAGGACAACGACCATGACCGCCACCGTCAACTCCCCCTCCAACTCCGAGCGGTCGGACGCGGACGCGTTCGCATGGGTTCGCACCTGGGGCGCCTCGCCGCAGGCACCGGACAACTCCGTCACCTCCGTCGAACCCTTCGAGAACGCGACGCTGCGCCAGGTCGTCCGCGTCAGCGGCGGCGGACGCCGCATCCGCGTCCGCATCAGCAACGAGTACGGAACCGCACCACTGACCATCGGCGCCGCCCGGGTCGCCATCGCGGACTCCGACGGCGCGATCCAGAGCGGAAGCGACCGGCCGGTGACCTTCAGCGGCAGGCTGACCACCACCGTCCCGGCGGGCGCGCCGATCCTCAGCGACCCCATCGATCTGCCCACCCCCGCGCTGTCCCGGCTGACGATCAGCCTCTACGTGCCGGAGCGCGTCGACACCTGCACCTGCCACGGGACGTTCCACGCGCTCGGCTGGATAATCCCCGGCGACGCGACCGCCCTCGCGTCTCTGCCCACGGACGCGGTCCCCTTGCCTGCGCAAGCCCTGATCACGGCCGTGGAAGTGCGGCCCGACACACCGGCCGAGGCCATCGCCGTCATCGGTGACTCCCGTGTCGATGGAATCGGCTCCACCCCCGGCACGGACCGGCGCTGGACCGACCTGCTCGCCGAGCGCCTCGCCGCCCGCGGCGGACAGCCGCGCTGCGTGGTCAACCAGGGCATCGGCGGCAACCGCATGCTCGCCGACGGCATCGGCACCGCCGCCCTCGCCCGCTTCGACCGCGATGTCCTCACCACGCCGGGCCTCGGCCATGTGGTGATCGCCGTGGGCAACGACCTCGTCTTCTCCTTCGCCCCGCACACCGAGGAGACCGCCGGATTCCTCGCGATGTTCCCCGGCGCCCCCGTCACCGTGGACGACATCATCGCGGCCCACCTCCAGCTGGCGGCCCGAGCCCGCGCGCACGGCGCGAAGGCTCACGCCGCGACCATCGCCCCCTACGGCGGCACGGACATGTACTCGCCCGAGGGCGACAAGGCGCGCGAGCAGGTCAACTCATGGATCCGCACAAGTGGCGCCTTCGACGGCGTACTCGACTTCGACGCCGTCTGGCGCGACCCCGCCGACCCCGCCCGCATCCGCGGCGACCTGCACATGGGCGACTACCTCCACGGCAACGACGCAGGCTACGCGGCCCTCGCCGAATCCATCGACCTCCCCCTCTTCGACTGATCCCTGACCCTGGAAGGTCGCTGACGGATCTCCGCGCTCGGTCGTCTTCACCGCCGGCCGGTTCATTCCAGTGCCAGCGCCGCCAGTACCGTGGCGGCCAGTGCGGCGCGCGTGACCATGCCCGACACCGAGGTGTTCTCCGAGCGGGCGTGTGCGCCCGAGCCCACCGCGCCGATACCGTCCAGGACCGGGGTGCCCTGGGCCACGACGAAGTTGCCGTCGCTGGCTCCGCCGACCGACGCCTCGGGCAGGTCGTGTCCGAGCAGTGCGGCGCACCGGCGGGCCAGGTCGGCGAGCGCGGCGACGCCTTCCGTCCGTTCGAACACGGGGCGGTTCCAGCCCCCGGTGACCTCCACTCGGGTCCGCGGGTCGACGGGACGCAGGGCGGCGAGGGCCTCTCCGACGCGTCGCTGTTCGGCGGCGGTGGCGACGCGGACGTCGATACGGCCGATGGCGTGCCCCGCCGTGACGTTGCTGCGGGTGCCTCCCGCCACCACGCCCACGTTCAGCGATGTGCCCGCGTCCGGGGAGCGCAGGTCCGCCAGGCGCAGGATCTGGTGGGCGAGTTCGTCCACGGCGCTGGCTCCGGCGGTCGGGTCGAGTCCGGCGTGGGCCTCGCTGCCGGTGACCGTGACGGTGAAGAGTCCGACGCCCTTGCGGGCGGTCTTGATGGCGCCGTCGGCGGCGGCCTCGAAGACCATGGCGAGCCTGCTGTCGCGGGCCTCCGCCACGATGGCGTCGCGGGAGGCGAGGCTGCCGGTCTCCTCGTCGCCGTTCAGCATCACGGTGCAGGCCGGGCGGGGCAGATCGAGGGCGTCGAGGGCGCGCAGTGCCCAGACCGCCTGGACGAGCCCGGCCTTCATGTCGAAGACGCCGGGTCCGCTGATGCGGTCGCCCTCTCGCTGGAAGGGCCAGGTGTCGAGGGTGCCGGTCGGCCATACGGTGTCGTAGTGCCCGAGGAGAAGTACCGGGCGGTTGTCCTGGGCGGTGGTGTCCCGGGCGGAGTAGCGGCGGACGAGGATGTCCCCGGTCTCCTCGCGCGCGAGGGTCTCCTCGGCGTCCGGTTCGCCGAGGCGCCGGTCGAGCCAGCCGCGCAGCCGGCCGAGGCAGGTGTCCAGTGCGTCCAGGTCGTCGCTGGCACTGCCCTGGGAGGTGTAGTCGGCGAGGTCGGCGACCATGTCCTCGCGGTGGGCGTCGAGCCATTGCCGGACCGCTTCGGCCTGTGCGGAGTCGAGGGGAAGCGGGGGTGCGGGGGCCTGGGCCAGGCGGTCCAGTTCGTCCAGCCGTGACTCCGACATGTCGTGCGCGGCGCCCTCCAGTTGGCGAAGGCCGTTCACGACCGTGCGCAACAGGGCCGTGGGCAGGCCTTCGCGTGCCGCGTGGTGGAAGACGTCGGTGTAGTGGGTGGGCGCTTCCACGGGCCGGTGGCGTACGGCGAGGTCGCGCCAGATACCGCTGCGGTCCTTGGTCTGGGTGCGCAGCCATGCGGTGAGGCGGTCGAAGGCGGCGTTCCGGGCAGCGGGGTCCGCTCCTGGCCGGAAGGCGTCCGGTTCGAAGGCGTCGAACGCCTCCAGGGTGACGCCGAGACGGTCGGATACGGCGAAGACCTCCCCCGTCAGGGCGGCCATGGCGGGGCGGTGCCGGTCGATGAGGTCGGCCATGGGGGCGTCCGCGAGGGCGGTGGCGGCGAGCATGGCGCCGAACCCGGACTTGGCCCACAGGTATCCCTCGACGTTGTCACTGGCCACGGCCGGGCCCCAGTTGCTCAGGTCGGCCACCAGGTCCCGGACCCTCACACTGACCGGCGCGCCGTCGGGCTCGCCGATGACGAGTGCTCCGGCGCCGCCGTCCTGGATGACGCCCGGTTCGATGACGTCGGCGAAGATGTTCACGAAGGCCGCGACGGTGCGGGCGGCGCCCACCCGCTGGGCGATCAAAGACTCGTTGAAGCCGTTCTGCAGGGACACGACGTAGCCGTCCGGGGCCAGGCGGGGCGCGATCCAGTCGAGCGCGGTACCGGTGGCCTGTGCCTTCACGGCGAGCAGTACACGTCCGAGGGGGCCGGCGAACTCGTCCGGGGTCGTGGCGGTGACCGGCACGCTCTCGCGGGTGCCGCCGCGGGCGACGACGAGTCCGTGGCGGCGGATGGCGTCCACGTGGGTGTGGTCGGCGTCGACGACGGTGACCGGGTGGCCGGCGCGGGCGAGGGCGAAGGCGAGGGTGCCGCCGATCGCCCCCGCGCCGACGACGGTGTATCCGGGCTTCGGGTGGGTGTCGTTCATCGGATGTGTCCTTCCGCGGACGCGGCCGCCGGCACGGGGCCGGACGAGGTGGCGCGGGTGTCGTCGGGCTGCCAGATCCGGGGCAGGTGAAGGGCGCCCGTGCTGGACCCGCCGTCCACCCGCAGGATCTCGCCGGTGATCCAGGAGGCGTCGGGGCCGGCGAGCCAGCGCACGGCCCGCGCGATGTCCTGCGGCGTTCCCGGGCGGCCCAGTGGGTTGGTACCGATCGCCGCGGCGTACTCCGCGGAGACGGGGTTGCAGTCGCTGGCCACCAGGACGAAGCCGGGGCTGACCGCGTTGACGCGGATGCCGTGCGCGCCGAGTTCCAGGGCGGCGGCGCGGGTGGCCATCTCCAGGGCGGCTTTCGAGCTGGCGTAGGGGCCCCCACCGGGGCGGGCGCGCTGCGCGGCACCCGAGGTGATGTTGATGACCGAACCGGGCCGTCCGTGCCCGGTGGCGAGCCGGGCGAAAGCGGCGGTCGCCAGGACCGGGGCGCGCAGGTTGACGGCGAACAGCCGGTCCCAGGCCGGCGCGTCCACGTCGGTCATGTCGAGGGAGGGGTAGACGCCCGCCGCGTTGACGAGGATGTCCACCGGGCCGTGCTCCGCCCAGGCGGCCTCGACGACCGCGGTGGGCGCGTCGGGGTCGGTCAGGTCCGCGGCCCGTGTCGCGACAGGGGTTCCCAGATGTGCCCTGGTCCGCCGGAGCGCGGCGGGGTCGCGGTCCACGAGGGTGAGGAACGCGCCCTGGGCGGCGAACTCCTCGGCGATCGCCCCGCCGATGCCGCCCGCGGCGCCGGTGACGAGGATGTGGGCCATCAGCTGAACTCCTTGTCCTTGGTCTCCGGCATCGTGAGGTAGACCACGAGGGAGATCAGTGAGGCTGCCGATACGTAGACCCACAGCAGGTCGCTATGGCCGCTCTCGTGCAGCCAGGTCGTCAGGTAGGGCGCCGTGCCGCCGAAGATCGCGACCGCCAGGGCGTACGGCAGGGCGATGCCGGTGGCGCGTACCTCCGGCGGGAACTGCTCGGCCATGATGACGGCGCAGTTGGCGGAGTAGCCGAGGATCAGCAGCATGCCGATGAGCTGGACCAGGAACAGGCTGAGGAAGCTGTTGCCGAGCAGGTGCAGCAGGGGCCAGGCCAGGACGGTGAAGCCGCCGGCGAACGCCGCCATGGTCGGCTTGCGTCCCACGCGGTCCGAGACCACGCCCATGAGGGGCAACGCGACGACGAAGACGACCAGGCAGAGGGTCTGTGACAGCAGCGCGGTCCTCAGCGGGATGCCGGTGGTCAGATTCGCGTACGTGGGAAGGTAGTTGACCCAGATGTAGTAGGTGAGGGTGCCCGCCACGGTGATACCGGCGACGCGCAGGGCGGCCGCGGGGTGCTCCACGAACATCGCCTTGACGGGATTGGTGCGGGTGCGGCCTTCGCCCTGGACCTGGGCGAAGGAGTCGGTGTCCGCCACGGAGATCCGCAGCCACAGTCCGACCAGTCCGAGCAGCCCGCCGAGGATGAACGCGACGCGCCAGCCCCAGGAGTGCAGGGCGGCGTCGCTCAGTGCCGAGGTGGCGAGTGTGCCCAGCAGGGAGGCGACGAGCACGCCGCCGGCGACCGACACCTGCTGCCAGGACCCGGCGAACGCGCGCCTGCCGCGAGCCGCCGACTCCACCAGGAACGCGGAGGAGGAACCGAATTCGCCGCCGGCCGAGAAGCCCTGCACGAGCCGGGAGAGCAGCAGTATCAGCGGCGAGACGATGCCGATGCTCTCGTAGGACGGGGTGACCGCGATGACGAAACCGGCGCCCGCCATCAGGCCGACCGTGAGGGTCATGCCCTTCTTGCGGCCGTGGCGGTCGGCGTAGGCGCCGAGCACGGCGGCACCGACCGGACGCATCACGAACCCGACGGCGAAGACGGCGAGCGTGGACAGCAGGGCCACCGCGCCGTCGCTCTTGGAGAAGAACTCAGCTGCGATGATCTTGGCGAAGATGGAGTACAGCGCCCAGTCGACCCATTCGACGGTGTTGCCTATGGTGCCGGCGACGATGGCCTTGCGCTGGGCGCGGCTCAGCCGGAGCGTGGCGGGGGCGGCGCCGTCCTCGCGCAGGGGGCCGGTGGGCGTGGCGGATCCGGTGTTCATGGTGTGTGCTCCGGGGTGTCGGCGGCGGAACCGGCCGCGGTCCGGCCGTGCAGCACGCCGCGGGCCGTGTCGGCGAGCTGGGCGTGCGTCGCGTACCAGACGCCGGGGTGAGCGGCGATGTGGTCGAGAAGTTCCCGCAGCGCCACCAGGCGCGAGCGGTGACCGATGACGTGCGGGTGCAGGGTGAGCTGGAAGACGCCGCCGTCCCGGTACGCGGCGTCGAACTCGTCGGTCCAGATCTCCCGTACGTCGCGCGGGCGGCTGTGCGGGCGGACGGACCCGTAGCGGTCCATCGTGAAGTACGGGGCGTCGTCCCGGATCCAGTCGACGGGGATCTCCACCAGGCCGGTGGGCCGGCCCTCGGCGACGATCTCGTAGGGCTCGTCGTCGGCCATGAGCGAGGAGTCGTAGGCGAAGCCCAGCTCGAGCATGATGTCGAGGGTCGAGTCCGAGAAGTCCCAGGACGGGGTGCGGATGCCGACCGGGCGGCGGCCGGTCAGCTCGGTGAGGGTGTCGAGGGCGCGCGCCGTGAGTTCCTTCTCGTCCTCGCGGCCCAGCAGCGTGTTGCGCTCGTGGATCCATCCGTGGACGGCCAGTTCGTGCCCGTCACGGGTGTAGGCACGGGCCTCCTCGGGGTGGACGAGCGCGGAGACGGCCGGCATGAAGAAGGTCGCCGGGACGCCGTGGCGGGCCAGGAGGTCCAGGATCCGTGGAGCGCCGGCGCGGGCGCCGTACTCGCCCTGGGCGAGTCGGCCGGGGCTGGTCTCGCCGTCGCGCAGCGGGATCGTCTCGTGGTCGGAGTCGAAGGAGAGGGCGACCGCGACCCGGGCACCGCCGGGCCAGCGGTCGGGGACCAGCCGCCGTCCGGCACGGACCGCGCCGATATGGCCGCGCCAGGTGTGCTCGGGCCAGCGCCAGCTCTCCGAGGGCAGGCCGAAGTCGTCTGTGGGCATGGTGGTCTCCACAAGGATCGGGGGGACGGGAAGAGGGCGGATGAGGGTACGGCGGAGCCACCACCGGGCGGTGTGCCCGGCAGCCGGCCGGGGCTCAGACGGCGCGGACCATCCGGTGCCAGGAGTACTTCAGGGTGGCCAGATGCAACGTCACGTCGGAGGCGATCAGCCCGGGCAGTGCCCCGATGATGTCGCTGGTGTAGCGCAGCAGATCGGTGCGGCGGGGCAGAACCATGTGTCCGACGAGGTTGAAGCGCCCGGTCGCCGCGCCCAGGAACTTCGTTCCCGGATGCCGCGCGAGCTGCCGCCCCGCGGCGTCGAGCCGGTCGGGCTCGATCGACAGCCACACCATGAACTCCGCGTCGTACCCGAGCAGGGTCGGTTCGACGAGGGTCCGGAACTGCAGGATGCCGCGGCAGATGAGCCGGTCCATGGCCCGTGCGACACCGGACTCGGTGTGGCCCAGGCTCCGGGCCAGGGTGCTGACCTGGGCGCGGCCGTCCTCCTTGAGGGCCGCGGCGACCTCCTGCTCCAGACCGGTCAGCGCTTTTGGCGCCTCGTCCCAGTCGCCGCGGTCGCATGACGACGCGAGGGAGGCGGGCCGCAGGTCCGCGGCCGCCTCGGCGGGCAGCAGCCCGGTGTCCCACATCGACGCGGAGGTGAAGGCCCGGATGACGGCGACCGCCTCGGTGCTGGTGATCAGGTCGGCCCCGGGCAGATCGGTGAAGAGCATCCGCATCATCTCCTCGTTGTCGCGGGCAACGAAATCGACGATGAGATCGGCGGCACCGGTGACGACGGCCAGGAAGCGCACGTCCGGGCTGACCGCGAGCTGGTCCGCGAGGTCCAGCCCGCGGCCGGGCCTGGCCTGCACCCGGACCAGCATGGACGAGCCCTCCCGCGTGCGGTCCAGCTCCAGACTGCCGACGACCCGCAGCACTCCCCGCTCACGCAGGGCCTTGTAGCGCCGCTGGGCGGTCGTCTCGCTCGTACCCACCCAACGAGCCACCGCGCTCCACGGGGCGCGACCGTTGAGCTGGAGCGCCGCGATGACACGGCGGTCCAGGTCGTCGATGGTGTCCACGGGGGCCTGGTGGGTCATGGGGCGGACGCTAATCAGCGCTTTTCCGCTCGTCAATGACGGAATCCTGCATCACTCCAGGTCACAGCCGGGTGATCCAGCACCGTCCGGGGTTACGAAGGGGTAACGCCCGCAGTTCCGGTACGCACGAGCGGATGACGTCGAGCGTGACGGATTACGTCACCCGAGAATCCGAAAAAGTTCATCCACACGGTTCCGGCCCATGGCCACCCTCGCCGGGTCGCTCGGCCATGACGACCAGACCCGGCCCGCTCTGCTGAACGCGTTTGGAGCCGGGGCCCGTTCCGGGGCGCTCGGCCGCCCCACGGCCGTGTCCGCGGGGACGGCGGTGGGGCGCGGGGATCGTCGTCACCTTTCTCCCGCAAACGAACTCGTGAGGTGACCCGGTCCAGGGGATCCCGCGAGCCGCGATGAGTCCTGCGGCGCCCGGCGGTCGTACTGTCGAACCCGTTACCGAGGAGGACTCCTGATGCGCAGCGTGACCTATTCGATGGGCGTCTCACTTGACGGCTACATCGTCGGGCCGGACGGCGGCTTCAACTGGACGGCGCCCGACGAGGAGGTCTTTCGCCTCTCCATCGACGAGATTCAAGAGGTCGGCGTCCACCTGTTGGGACGACGGCTGTACGAGACGATGCTGTACTGGGAGACCGCCGACCAGGATCCATCGCTCGGCGACTCGATGCTCGAGTGGGCCGCGATCTGGAAGCCGCTCCCAAAGGTGGTGTTCTCCACCACGCTGTCCGCGGTGCAGGGCCATGCCCGCCTGGCCTCCGGTGGCCTGGCGGAGGAGATCGAGCGGTTGCGAGCCGAGCCGAGGGAGGGCGACATCGCGATCGGCGGTGCGGCTCTCGCCGCCGAGGCGGCCGCGTCGGGTCTGATCGACGAGTACCGGGTCAGGGTCTACCCGGTGCTGGTCGGCGGCGGCATTCCGTTCTTTCCCCGGCACGAGCGCCGGGTGGATCTCGAACTCGTCGAGACCCGCACCTTCAGCTCGGGAGTCGTCTACCTCCGCTACCGCGTGGCGCGCTAGACCATTCCACTGGGCCGATGTTCCGGGGCCCGGGCTCGACGCCGGTCGCCCGGCAGTGCCCGGGCTCTCTCCGCTCCACAAGAAGTCTACAGCTGTATACTTACGTGAGAGTTACTTCGCATCACCGCACAGTGCGGACATGCGAAGCGGGCCCATGAGAGGGAAGTACGAGATGAACCTCAACCTGACCGGCAGGCGCGCGCTCGTCACAGGTTCGAGTGCGGGGCTCGGCGAGGCCACTGCGAAACTGCTGGCGGCCGAGGGTGCCGCGGTCGTGGTCCACGGCCGGGACGGGAACCGCACGGAGAAGGTCGCGCGGGAGATCCGCGAGGGTGGCGGGACGGCCGGCGCGGTCGTCGGTGACCTTGCCGACGACCGCGCCGCCGCCGACGTCGCCCGCGCCGCCACCGCGGACGGCCCCATCGACATCCTGGTCAACAACGCCGGCTTCTACCGGCACCTGTCCTGGGCCGAGGCCACCCCCGAGGAGTGGCGCGACACCTACAACGTCAACGTGGTCTCAGGCGTCCGCATGATCCAGCACCTGGTCCCCGCCATGCGCGAACGCGGCTGGGGCCGTGTCGTCACCATCGGCGGCGGACTCGCCTCCCAGCCGATGGACACCCACCCCCAGTACAACGCCACCCTGGCCGCCCGGCACAACCTCGCCGTCTCCCTCGCCCGCGATCTCAAGGGCACCGGCGTCACCTCCAACATCGTCTCCCCCGGAGCGATCCTCGTCGAAGCCACCAAGGACCTCGTCAGCAGCATCGGGCCCGCCCGCGGCTGGGGCCGGACCTGGGACGAGATCCAGCCCAACGCCGTTCGGGCCCTCATCCCCAACGACCAGGAACGATTCGGCGAACCCGAGGAGATCGCCGCAGCCGTCGCCTACCTCTGCAGCGACTACGCCCAGTACGTCAGCGGAGCCACCATCCGCGTCGACGGCGGACTCATCCGCTCCGCCTTCTGAGCGCACATGCCCCGCCATCCCGCGTGCCGGTGGCGGACGGCTACCGCTACCCGTCGGTGCCGTCTGTGCTGTGGGGGCCGTCCGTACCGTCTGTGCCGTCCGTGCCGTCGACACCGGTTCCGGGCACAGACGTGCCGCCCGCCTGACGGATGACCGGTTCGAGCATGTCGGCGAGGAGGGCGGCGAGACGGCCGTCGTCGGCCGTGACGAGCGGGCGGGTACCGACGACGCTGCGCAGCAGCCACGTTCCGGCGACCAGCGCGAGGGCGAGCTGCGCGCGGACGTCGGCGTCCGATCCGTCGAGCAGCCCCGCGAGACGGGCGCCCACATGGGTCTCCACGCCCTGCCGGACGATGTCCGCCGCCTCCGGATCCGGTGCCGAGCGCAGCAGCAGGAGAAACGGGTCGAGCCGCTCGGCGCCGGACGCGGTGCGCTCGGCGAGCGTGTGGGCGATGGCGCCCGCCAGACCGGTGCGTTCGTCGCCGACGACGGTCGGCGGTGCGAAGGCACGATCGACGGCCTGCGCGAACAGGCCCTCCTTCGAGCCGAAGTAGCGGTTGATCATCATCGCCGTCACACCCGCCCGCTCGGCGATCTGACGCACCCCGGCCCCGGCGTATCCGTGCTCGGTGAACTCCACGACCGCGGCGGCGAGAATCGCCTCGCGTGTCGCGGCGCCGTCGCGCCTGCGGGCAGGATGTGCAGTGCTCATGGGCAGGAGCATACGGGGCGCTGACGCGCGGATTCCGGGACGGTGGAGCCGCGATCGGCCCGCTGGACGAGAAAGACCGCTCGCAAGGCGAGGCGCCGCATGCCGGGAGCCGGGCGCGAACCACAGTGATCGGAACGTGCAGCTGACACACCGGGGTTCACTGGGCGCCGCCGTACGCAGGGCGATCGGAAAGGGCTTGCGGGCGGGGGCCACGCTTCGATAGATGTTGCGGCGGAACCCGCACCACGAGGGTGAGGGGCCACGACAGCAAGAGGAGGGATAAGCCCATGATCCCCATGATCACCGCGCTTGTGTCCTCCCGGGGTGCGGACCACATCTGACCTCGGAGCGGACGGGCGCCTTCACCGGAGCGTGCCTTGACCGTGAAACAGGACCACCTGACCATGCGTCCGATCACCGGACGCGAAGAACTCGCCCTCTTCTCCCAACTGCCTTACACCCTCAACGAGGAATTGGCGGACGACCTCGCCGCCGGCCGCCGGCGTCCGGAATGGATGTGGGTCGCCCTCCGCGGCGAGCGCCTGCTGGCCAGGGTCGCATGGTGGGGCCGGGCCGGAGACGACACACCGTTCCTCTTGGATATCTTCGACATCGACGACAGCAGCGCGGATCGCGATCGCGTGGACATCGGCGTACGGCTGCTGCGGGCTGCCACGGCCGCGGTGGTCCCAGCCGACGGCCGACCTCCCGAGTACAACCGAGCCGTCCCATCCGATTGGCATGAGGGCCGAGTGACCGGGCGCGTCGTCGAGGACCGCATGCTCGCTCTGGAACGGACCGGCGCCCGCCTGTTGGCCGAACGGCTGCTTCTGGAGTGGCGTCCCGGGACGCCGCTCCCCGAACCGAGGGGGCGCCTGGCGTTCCGGCCGGTCCGCGGCACCGAGGAAATCCTCGGCCTGATGGCTCGGGTCCTGGACGGAACGCTGGACGCGCACAGCAGGGCCGACCTGACCCGGATGTCCCCCCGCGAAGCGGCGGCCAGACACTATGAGGAGGAACTCGCGCACTTCCGGAGCCCGCAGGACTGGTGGCGGATCGCGACACTGCCGGACGGCGAGCCGGTGGGGTTCGTCACCCCGGCACGCAACGACTACAACCCCGTCATCGGCTACCTCGCCGTACTCCCCGAACACCGGGGCAACGGCTACATCGACGAGATCCTTGCCGAAGGCACCCGGATCCTCACCGCGCGGGATGTCCCGCGCATCCGGGCAGCCACGGATCTCGGCAACACCCCGATGGCGAACGCCTTCCAGCGCATGGGATACGTCAACTTCCAGCGCCGGATCTGCATGGTCTGGAGCTGACCGAGGGTGCGCTGCTCCCGCAACGGCGTCCCGCCCACTCGCCGGCGAGGCTTGTCGTGGGGGAAGACCGGTCCGCGTCGAATCCGTCTCGTACTTCCGACCGGCCGGAGCGCGCTCGTATCAGTCGTGCGCTCCTGGGGCTCGCGCTGTGACGCTACTGGTACCGGCCGCCGACCCGCCCCATTGGGCCAGCAGGCGCAGGGAGGCTCGGACGGGCTGCCGGGTTCGGTGCCGTAGACGAACAGGATCTGGTCCGGGTCGTCCCCGGGGGTGAGGGCCTGGTAGGTGACGGTGAGGTCACCGACGAGCGGGTGGCGGTAGTCCTTGGTGCCGGTCGTGCGCCGGTGGACCTTGTTGTCCGACCAGATGCGGCGGAATTCCTCGCTGCGTATGCGTGCGGGTCGAGGACGCACACTACGGACGGATCGCGAAGACCCTGCACATCCTGCGCCTGGCCGACGAGCCCGACTGCCGTCGGCAGATCAAGAGCCAGGCCAACCTCCAGGAGGGCCGCCACTCGCTCGCCCGGAAGATCTTCCACGGCCGCTCGGGACAGCTCTACCAGCGCTACCAGGACGGCATGGAGGACCAGATCGGAGCGCTGGGCCTGGCGCTCAACGCCCTCGTGCTCTTCGACACGCGCTACATGGACACCGCGGTGAAGCAGCTGCGCGCGGACGGCTTCGACGTCCGTGACGAGGACGTGGCCCGCCTCTCGCCGTTCGTTCGCCACCACATCAACATTTATCTGGACGAATTCCGTGCGCGGGACCGGCTCAACTTTGAATGCATCCTGACCGAGACTGGCCCCGACGCCTGCCACCTCCAAGCCACCGGGGCGGAGCACCAGGACCGCGGGTCGGGAGTCGACCGGGCCGCTCTCCCCGGTGCAGCTCGGTCGTGCCGCCCCGTGGTCACGGACCTGACCGGTCCTCGCCGTCGCGCTGATCGTCGAGGCGGGCAGTCAGGTCGGGCCAGTGCTCGGACCACCGCACCAGATCGCCTGCGGTCAACGACCACCGCGAACGCAGGGCTTGGTCCGGCAGGAAGCGGACGCAGGTTCCCGTGGTCCCGTCGGCTTCGACGGGCTGCAGATCGGTCACCGGGACGCCGTGCTCATAGCGCTGGCTCCAGGATCCGTTGAGACGGCGGTTGGTATGAATCAGCCACTCGCTGAGCGCTGCGACGACGGACATGCCGCGACGCGGATGTCCGTCCGGAAGCCGCTCCGTCTCCGGGAGGTCGAAGAACCGAAGATCCTTCGTGGCCATGACCGGCTTCTTCACCACTTGGCCATACTCGTCGACCCGAGTGTCGGTGCCCCGGCCGTCATCCTTCACTGACACCGAGCCGTCGGTATGCAGCGTGACCACACACCGTCCGCCGCCCCGGCTCGCTGCCTCGTCAGCGGCGTAAGCAACGATCTCGAGAACAAGGTGTTCGGGCCCGCCCGGCGCGAACTCTGCGGATCCCTGGCGGATCCGACCGAGATGGTCCGCCTCCACGATGCCGGCCCAATCGTGCGTGGTGTTGACCCAAGAAGCCCTTGATCCATCCATCCGGCAAGTATCCGTCGGGTTCTCGTTCAGGCTGCCGCAACGAACCGCTCAGCAGTGATCGTCAGGGCCGGGCTCGGTGCTCTCGCCGAGATCTGCGAGGAGGCCGCGGATCCGGTCGGCGATGGCGTTGTGCCGTTCGACCTCGCGCGGCCAGCCGCGTTCGATGGCGTCCTGGGCGAGCTGCTGTTCACGGGCGAGCCGGGACCGCAGGCGCGGTGTGTACTCGCTCGTGGTGGCTCTGGCCCGCTCCGCTGGATGGGCGGACCCTGGAGGTATGGCCAGGAGGAACATCCGGCGGTGCGGCCAGTGCGGAATGGAGTTGCCGAAGGGCAGCAGGCGGTCGCGCCGGTACTGCGGGCCGGCCAGGTTAGCTGTCGGTGCACGACGGCCATTTGTCCACCGCCCAGTCCGGCCAGCTCGGCCAGCCCGCCGGTGGGGAGGGAATCTCGGCGCCGTCGAGTTCGGCGGCGTCAGGCACCTGGAACTGCTCGCGCCAGGCATCCAGGTCGGCCTCGCTCATCGGAAACGTCTGATGCGGTGTTGTTTCCTGGCGGCGCGCGACGCGGGCGAGCTGGACGTCCTTGTCCACGGGCAGGTAGACCACCTGGCATGATGCCCCGGCCGACTGGGCCAGCCAGCGCAGGGCCGACCGTTCATCGCGGCTCCAGAGCCCGAAGTCGAGCACGACGCTGGTCCCTAGCCTCAGCGCCTGTAGGGCGACCGAAATGAGCCGCCCTTCGAGCACCCAGCGCTTGCCGTCGGCCATCGAATCGCCGAACAGTGGGATCATCCAGTGATCCGGGGTCAGCCGCAGCGCCCGGTGGGTTGCAGCGAGCTCTTTGGCGCGGGTGGTTTTCCCAGCCCCGGGAAGCCCGACCATCAGGAGCAGGATGGCAGCACGTGGGTGCTGCGTAGCGCTGGTTCCGGCTGCATGCGGATGCTGTGAATCGAAACGCTGCGACTGAGACATGACTTCCCTGATCAGGCAGGACGACCCGGCGTCACAGGAATATGAGTGACTGCCGGCAGGACACTGATCCGGCGGTACGTCCTGGCACTGCCCCATGCGAGGGCAGGCAATGGCCGCGGTTACAGGAACCGCGGTACCGCCGCTAAGCGGCGGGTGTCGTCATGGGAGCACAGCAGCACATGCCTTGATCATAGCGGACCGAAACTCTGCCCCGGCCCGCATGGGCGCCCGGAGCGGTGGCGGGCAGCGGTACGCGTCTGGCCGGGCATCGGACGCGTCGTGGAAGAGGCCCCGGCTACGCGCTGGAGTACGTCACCAACGACGTGTGAACCGCCACTGCACCCTCACCGGCCGCTCAGGCAGCCTACTTCCCGGCCCGGACCGCCCCTGAGGCGGAATGCCGGCGGCACGGGCCTTGTTCCTCGCCATTATTGATCAACAAGGAGGAGGCCCCATGCCTGCGATCCTTCGGCCCCGCGCGCTACGTTCCGGCGACCTCGTGGTCGTTGCCGCGCCCTCGGGCCGGCTCGAGCCGGGTGAGGAACCACTGCTTGCCCGCGGTGTGGCGATACTCGAGCGGATGGGTTTCCGCGTGCGGGTCAGCCCGATGGTCAACCCGGCGCGGAATCGCTGGTGGGCATCGGGCACTCCGGCGGAGCAGGCCGACGAACTCAATGTGTTGCTCCGGGATCCGGAGGTGCGGGCCATCATCGCGCATACCGGTGGACAGGCGACCATCGGCTATCTCGATCTGATCGATCTGGACGCGATCCGGGCCGACCCGAAACCGATCCTCGGCTACAGCGATATCTCGCTGCTGCACATGGCGTTGTACGCCAAGACCGGCCTCGTCGGCTTCCACGCCGACATCGCCACCCACGGTTTCGGCAGCGATTGGTACACGCTGGGCAACGAGGCCCGTCGCGCCGAGCTCGTCGACCTCTACACCCGTGTGCTCACCAAGGCCGAGGCGCCGGGCGTGCTGCCGGCGATGGGGGCTTGGGAAACCTGGCGGCCGGGCCGCGCGCAGGGACCACTGTTCGGCGGTCTGCTGAACCGCCTGGTCCTACTGCAGGCGACACCGTTCGCGCCGGCCGCCGAACGGTTCGAGGGCGCCGTGTTGTTCTGGGAGGAGGTGCAGCGGCCGGCCTCGCGGATCTGGAACGACCTGCATACCTTGCGGCTGTCCGGTGTGCTGGACCGGATCGCGGGCATGGTGGTCGGCATCCCGGCCGAGGTCACGCCCTACGAGGGTGGCGGAGAGCGCGCGGGCCTACGCGACGTGGTGCTCGATGTCCTGGCTCGACGTGACATCCCGGTTCTCGCGCAGGTCGACTTCGGTCACACCTCGCCGAACCTGCCGCTGCCTCTCGGCGTCCGCGCACACGTGGACGCGGACAACCAGACGCTGTCCCTGATCGAGTCGGCGGTCGCGGAAGGCTGACGCGCGCATCGCATACGAGACCGGCCCGGATCGCCCGGCCGGCCAGGCCTACGACGGACAGGCCAGAGCGGCCCTGCGCGCCCGCAGCCTCGCGCTCGTGAACGGCTACCACACGACGGCCCACTGCCCCCGACGCCGCTCAGCGGACCCACGGCAGGGAACCCGACGAACAGGTCCCTAAGGCCCGGCAGTCCGACAACAGAGGTGCTGACAGCGGAGGAGTCATGAGAGCAGAAGGAACGACGCCGGAACCGGAAACGCCTGTGCGGAGTGGTCTCACATCTCTGGGCGAGATGGCATGCCGTTATCAGGCGGATGAGATACGGCCGGAGGATCTACCGGTGGTCGCGGCGGAGGCACTCGCGGCCGGGCTGGACACCCCGACGCTGTGTGAACTCGCCGGTTGGCCTCGCAACGCGGATGTCCGCGATATCCGCGACGCGTTCGAGCAGGCGCTCTCCGAGTCGGGAATCAGGTTGCCGGATCGGGGCCTGGCACGGCGCCACGCTCTGCGCCGGCTGGCTGCGAGACTCGTCGACGGAGGAATCACTTCCGCCGACCTGGCGACGGACGACTGGTGGGAGACGGAGGTCGAGACCGCGGCGGAGCAATCGTTCGTGGCGCTGATCCCGCAGTGCGAGTGCTGCATTGAGTACACGTTGGGGCTTGACCGGCAGACGTGGGCGGCCCAGCTGCGGATCGCCGCCCTCGCCCTGACATCGTCTCCGCCGATCGGCCCCGGATGCTGACTCTGCCCGGCGTGCCACGCCCGCGCCGGTGCTCGGCCGCCAACGTCAAGTCCGCCGGCCCTCATCTGGGCCGATGGCGGCTGGACCGGGAATCTCGTCGGGTGCTGCCTGGCCACGCTCGCGCTGGTCGTTTCGATCGTCAAGCGCGGTGACGGCCGGAACCCGTGGCCCCGCGGCCGACTGCGCTCTCATTCGGGCCGGGCGGCACCGCCGACCGTGTGCATGTGCCGGAGCCCTTGCCGGTACGAGTCGAGCAGCCCGGTCTCGGCGTACAAGAGCCCGAGGCCGCGGCAGTGCTCCCGGACCAGAGGCTGGACGAGCCTGAGGTGGGGCCTGGGCATGTTCGGGAAGAGGTGGTGTTCGATCTGGTAGTTCAGCCCGCCGAGGAGCCAGTCCGTGACCGGCCCGCCCCGGACGTTCCGCGAGGTCAGGACCTGGCGGCGCAGATGGCCCCAGCGCTCGCCCGCCGGGTCGGGCATGTCCATGCCCTTGTGGTTGGGCGCGAAGGCCATTCCCAGGTGGAGCCCGAAGAGCGCCTGATGGAGCAGCGCGAACGCGACGGCCTTGCCCACCGGCAGGCAGGTGAGCAGCAGGGCGCCGTAACCGGCCATGTGCAGCGCCAGCAGCGCGCCCTCGACGACCCGCTCGCGCACCGGCTGCCGCCGCAGGTCCTGGACACTGCTCACCTTCAGGGCGATGCCTTCGAGCAGCAGCATCGGGAAGAACAGCCAGGCCTGGTGGCGGGTGACCCACCGGGCGAATCCGCGGCGCACAGCGGCCTGCTCCGCGGTCCACACGAGTGCGCCGGCGCCGACGTCGGGGTCCTTCTCGATGTGGTTGGGATTGGCGTGGTGCCTGTTGTGCTTGTCGTTCCACCATGCGTAGCTCATGCCCAGGAGCAGATTGCCGTGGAGGAGCCCGATGGCGCGGTTCGCCCGGCGGCCGACGGCGATCTGCGCGTGCCCGGCGTCGTGGCCGACGTACGCGGTGCGGGCGGACAGGATGGCGAGCGGCGCGGCGAGCAGCAGCGTCCACCAGGTGTCCCCGGCGAGGACGAACCCTGTCACCACGGCGGCCAGGGCGAGGAGGTTCACGGTGATCATCCGCACGTACCAGCCCCTGCGACGCTCCAGCAGCCCCTGTCCCCTGACCTTCCGCAGCAGCGGAGTGAACTCACTCCCCTGCTGCGCGGTGGCGCCGACGGGTGCGCTGGATACAGACGGCACGGTGGTCTGAGGCATGGAGGGCTCCGGTCCTGAATCGGCCAGCAAGGCTCTGACCTGCTTAAACGTACGGACCGGGGAGCATGCGGCGCCATGGCGTCAACACCCCGGCCGCACGGGGGCCAGCCCCAGGATCCCGAAGGGGGTTAGCGACACCTCCACCCCGACCTCCAGACGCCCACCACGCCGGAGGTCAAGACCCGGTGATCAACTCCGCGCTCAAGACGCACCCGGTGCGCCGCTCGGCGCCGCGGATCGTGTCCCGCGAGGCTTCGCGGGACACGATCCTGAGGGCAGCGCCCGGGGTCTCCGTGCCTTTCGGGCACGAAGACGTGCGGGCGCTGCCCGGCGGACGGGACTTGAAGGCCCGGCCTGTGATCAGGTGGCCCCCGCCCTTGGTCGCACCTCGGTTCTTCAGTAGTCGATCAGGCCTGTGGCACGGCTCGTTCCTGCGAACTGCAGGTAGAACTGGGTGCCGTCAAGCACGTCAGTGGCGGCCACCCCCCAGCTGCCGGCCCGCAGCGTCCGCCAGCTGTTGCAGCCCGTTGTCTTGAAGCAGGTCCTCACACTGCGGGATCCGTCCAGCTTCAGATTGATGTCCTTACACCTGCTCGTGGTGGTTGCGTAGGTTCCCCTGGCGGGCCAGAAGGCGGGGTCGCTGCTGCTGGTACCCGGTGAACTGGTGAAACGCGGCGCTGACGCCGTGCAGGCCCGTGCTGCGCTCATGGGTGTGTCCGAGGCCTCGGCCGATCCCGCCGTCGCGGCGGTCATGCCGCTCCCGAGCAGCAAGGCGGATGCCGCCAGTGATGCGATCTTGAGCTTTCGCAAGGTGTTCCCCTGTCTCATCACAGTGGTGCGGTCAGCACAGGAAGCCACGGACAGAGCTACAGCCGGGATTGCGAAGGCCGCCGCCGCTACCGAAGTGAGCACTGCGCCTCGTGGACGCATACTCGATCCCCCGCTTCGTGATTCCTTCGTTGGCGGATGCGGCCGGGCCGGCTGTAGCCCGGTCCGTGCTGTGCGTCATCGAGTTCACCGCCCACGTCGTTGTTCAGCAGGCCCCCTCCGCCACAGTGAACAATCATGGCGATGCCGGTTCCGCCCCCTCCGGAAGGGGCTGATTCGGTACTTGTCGGACGTATGCCGAGCTTTTAGCGTGGGTGGTGCGCAGGTGACTTCTGCGTTGCGGCGGTGCCAGGGGCATGAGGGGGAATCAGTCCGGTGGGGCGTCGTGAGAGGCCGGTGGACCCGACCGCGGGACCGGTGCAGCGATTCGCGTATGAGCTGCGCAAGCTGCGCCAGGAGGCGGGCGGTCTCACATACCGCGAGATGGCGGGCCGGGCCCATTACTCGGTGACCGCGCTCTCCCAGGCCGCCGCCGGTGAGCAACTGCCGTCACTGGACCTCGCTCTGGCCTATGTCCGAGCCTGTGGCGGCGATGCGGAGGAGTGGGAGCGGCGCTGGCGCGAGACAGCAGAGGAGTCGGCGGTCCGAGATCGTGAGGACGGCGGCGCCGGGTCGCCGTACCTGGGGCTGGTTCGCTTCGAACCAGGCGATCACGAGCGGTTCTTCGGACGGGACCAACTGGTGGCCGATGTACAGGAACTGGTCCTGCGGCGGCGCTTCGCAGCCGTCGTCGGCCTGTCCGGCAGCGGCAAGTCCTCGCTGCTGCGGGCCGGGCTGATCCCCGCGCTGCGCGCCGATGGCCCATCCTTGGCGGCGATCCGCATCCTCACACCGGGCGTGCACCCGCTGCGTACGCACGCCGAGGCATTGCGGCCCAAGGACGCAGACGGCGACACCGTCCTCGTCGTTGACCAGTTCGAGGAGGTCTTCACCCTCGGCCGCGACTCGCACGAGCGCACCGCCTTCATCGACGCGCTGCTCGCTGCCCAGCACCTGGACAGCAGGCTGCGCGTCGTCATCGCCATCCGCGCCGACTTCTACGGACGCTGCGCCGAGCACCGCGAGCTCGCCGACGCCCTGCGGGAGGCCAATCTGCTGGTGGGCCCCATGAGCCCGGCGGAGTTACGCGAAGCCGTGGTCAGGCCCGCACAGTCGGCCGGGCTGATCGTCGAGCGCGACCTGACCGCTCGCCTGGTGGAGGAAGTGCACGGCGCCCCAGGTGGTCTGCCCCTGCTCTCGCACGCCTTGCGGGAGACCTGGCGGCGGCGCCGCGGCAGGGCACTGACCCTGGAGGCGTACGAATCGGCGGGCGGCGTGCATGGCGCGATCGCGCAGAGCGCGGAGGAGATTTACACCCGGCTCGCTGCCGGCCACGCGGAGCTGGCCCGGCTGATCCTGCTGCGGCTGATCGCTCCCGGTGAGGGCTCCCAGGACACCCGGCGCCCGGTCGGCCGCGGCGAACTCGACCTCGACGCCGCCTCCCAGGATGACATCGCCCTGGTCCTGGACCGTCTGGCTACCGCCCGGCTCCTCACCCTCGCCGATGGCACCGTCGATCTCGCCCACGAGGCGCTGATCACTGCCTGGCCCAGGCTTCGTCAATGGATCGACGACGCCCGCGCGCGCCTCCGCCTTCACCGTCAGCTCACCGAAGCCGCGAGCGTGTGGAACGCCCTCGACCGCGACCCGGGAGCCCTGTACCGCGGGGTGCGGCTCGCCGCCGCCGAGGAAGCCTTTGGCGACCTCGACACCGTCAAGGAGCTGACTTGCTTGGAGCGGGAGTTCCTCACCAGCAGCACCACTGCTCGCGAGCGGGAACAACGCGCGGTTGCCCGCACGGCTCGCCGCCGACGCCGGCTCATCGCCGCGCTGTCCGTCCTGCTCGTCATCGCCATGATCGCGGGCGCGATCGCATGGAGCCAGTCCCGAATCAGTGAGCACCGGCGACAGCAGGCCGTCGCCGCGCAGAAGGCCGCGTTTTCCCGACAGCTCGCCGCGCAGTCAGCTGCCCTGCTGGGCTACAACCCTGATCTCGCCTCGCTCCTGGCCGTCCAGGCGTACCAAGTCAACCCCACGGCAGAGGCCACCTCGAGTCTCTACGCCGCAGCAGCCCTGCCGCTGAGACACCTGCTGACCGGAGACGCTCGTCATGTGGAGGCGGTTACCTTCAGCCCCGATGGCCGGACCGTGGCCGCCGCTGGCTCAGACGGCAGGATTCTGCGCTGGGACGCGGGTACCGGGGCGGCCCGTACCTCCTTGCGCAGCGCCGCCGGCGCGGTGAAAGCGATTACCTACAGCAAGGCGGGGCAGCTTCTGGTCGGCAGCGACACCGACGGAACTCTGCGCTTGAGCAACCTGACGCGCCGGAAGGCCTGGACCGCAACGGACCGCACCGAGACAGGACCGCTGGCGTTCAGCCCCGATGACCGTACCGTGGCCGTCGGCTCCGCAGACGGCGGAATCAGGTTGAGGGACGTCGCCACCGGCGCCATCCGGACCACGTTGCCCATCTCCGCCGGAAGAACAGTCGCGATCGCCTTCAGCCCTGATGGCCGCTTGCTATCCGCCGGCGGCGCCGATGGCGTAATCAAGGTGTGTGACCTGTCCAAGGGCACAACCCGGACTGTCAAGTTCACCGGACCTGCCGCCCCGACATCGATGGCTTTCAGCCCGAACGGCCACTTGCTGGCAGTTGGCGATGAGTTCGGCCAGGTACGGCTTTCCGACACGGAGACGGGCAGATCGCACGCCCGCTTCACCGATCACAAGGGGCCGGTAGGGGCCGTGAAGTTCAGCCCTGACGGGCGCCTTCTGGCCACAGGCAGTGACGACAGCACGGCACGGCTGTATGACGTGACCAGCGGCGAAAGCCGTGTCGTCTTCACGGGACACACGCGCGGCGTGGCCTCTGTGTCGTTCAGTCCTGACGGGAGCATGCTGGCCACGGGCAGCCGCGACCGCACAGTCCGCTTGTGGGACGTTCTGCGGGGGGCGGCTCGTGTCACTCGGAAGACCGACAACACCCCGACGTCCATGGTCTTCACCGCAGACGGCCGTGCACTGGAAACCGGCGACGGCGCTGGAAGAGTCAGTACTTGGGACACGGTCCGCCAACAGAGCCACAGCACCCGCAGCCTCGTCTTCGGCACCACGACCAGATCAGTGAGCCTGCCCCCGGGCGGTCCTGTGATAGCCGCCTTGACCAGCGACGACGGCCGCACCGTGCAAGTCTGGGACGCGACCAGCCACCTGCTCCGAACGACGGTGCACGGCCACTCTCGCTCTGTCCGCTTTGAGACGGCGGCCCTCGATCCCGACGGCCGCGTCCTTGCCACCGGCGACACCGGCGCGAACGTACACCTGTGGGACGTGGCCACCGGCAAGAGCAAGAGCCGTGCGGTCCTGACCGGGCAAACGGATGTCGTAGAGGCACTCGCTTTCAGCGGCGATGGGCACACGCTCGCATCCGCCGACAGCTCTGGATCAATCAGGCTTTGGGACGTCGCCACCGGCAAGAGCCGTGCAGTGCTCACCGACAACGCCACTTCGATCGCGCTGAGCCTTGACGGCCGCACCCTCGCCGTCGGTCACGACGACGGAACGCTGCGCCTGTGGGACGTATCCACCCTCACCCTCCGCAGCACGCTGAGAGGGCGTCAACTTCCCGTGAGTTCCGTGGCCATGAGTCCCGACCGACGCACCCTGGCCGCCGGCAGCGAAGACGGGACGATTCAGCTGTGGAAGCTGACCGTGCCCAGCCCGACCGGCGTCATTGACAGGATTTGCCACGCACTGCACCGGGATTTCAGTCAGCGGGAACGAGCCCAGTATCTTCCGGGTCAGCCGCGGTATCGAGTCTGCATGGCCGCCGCGCAGGGTCGTCAGCTCAAGTGAGGCGGGGCGGTGATCGGCATGCCGTTCAGGGCATGCCGACCACCAGATGCGGGCTATCGCGCGCCCGGCGCGGCGTGCCCTCGGGCAGCAGTGATCAGCTCGGTGAGCAGGGCGTCGCGTCGGCGGGACAGGGCGTCGATCGGGTGCGATTCGCTGATCGGGCGGAGCCCGTCCACGAGCCGCCGGGACGTGGCCTCGTCCAGGTGTGGTCGGCCCAGGTCGTCGAACCAGCGGTTGAAGCTGTCGGCGTAACGCTCGCAGAAGGCCTCCAATCCCCTTTCTCCGGCGCCGAGGTGGAACAGCAGCGTCGCGCCCATCGTCGCCCACCGCAGTCCGGGGCCCGCGGAGACCGTTGTGTCGACGTCTTCGACGCTTGTCCGCTCCTTTCAGACCAAGTCGACGACGAGCCTCGGCCGGAGTGGCGACGGTGTGCCCGAGGGACTCGATGATCGTGCGGATTTTCGGGACCTGGGCCGCGTTGGACGGGGTGAGTTCGCCGGGGCCGATGAAGAGGCTGTCCTCCATTCCCACCCTGAGATTCCCGCCGAGCATGGCGGCCTGCGTCGCGAAGGGCATCTGGTGCCGACCAGCCGCGAGGACCGACCACTCGTAGTCGTCCCCGAAGAGCTTCTCGGCGACGGTGTGCATATGCGCAAGGTTGTCCAGGTCAGCGCCCACACCGCCCAGCACGCCGAAGACCATCTGCACGAAGAAGGGCGGTTCGATCCACCCCTGGTCGATGAGCCAGGCGAGGTTGTACAGGTGGCCGAGGTCGTAGCACTCGAACTCGAACCTGGTGCCGTGTGCCCCGCCCAGCTCCTTCACGATGTACTCGAGATCGGCGAAGGTGTTCTTGAAGACCAGGTCGCGCGTCGACTCGAGGAAGTCGGGCTCCCAGTCGTGTTTCCACTGGTCGTGCTTCCGCGGGCCCCACCCGTGGAGATGTTGACGACGGCGTCGGTCTCGGCGGATATCCGCGGCAGGAACCGCTGGAACAGTTCCGGCCGGGGGTCGGGTTTGCCGGTCTGCGGATCGCGGGCGTGCAAGTGGACGATGGCCGCGCCCGCCCGCACGGCCTCGATGGAGGCCTGAGCGATCTCGTCCGGGGTGATCGGCAGGTGCGGTGACATCGTCGGGGTGTGGATGCCTCCGGTCGGAGCGCATGTGATGATGACTGGCTCGGGCATGCGGACGCACCTCGCTACGGGATGGAGAGGGCAGGCACCTTGGCGATCAGGGCGCGGTCGTGCCGCCCGCCAGCGTGCGGTAGGCCTGGAGGACGAGGCCGTGGAAGTGGTGCACACCGTGCTCGGAGAGCCCGGGTGCCCGCTCGGGGTCGTAGACGATCCGGCCCTGGTCGAAGGCGGGCGTGCCCATGCCGCGCTGGACACTCTCGACCAGGCCGATGTCCTGTACTTGCAGCACCTCGTCGATGTACCGCACCGACTGCTCCTCCGCCTCGTTGAGCTCCGGGCCCTCCAGGAAGAAGTCCCAGGTCTCCACGGTTCGATCGGGCCCGGCCGGCAGCACCTGGAAGATCATGAAGTTGCCCCGTCCGGGGTAGCGCAGCAGGCATGTGTTGGGCCACAGCCACCACACCGCGTGCTCCTTGACGGTCGCGCCGGACACGTCGTATGCGACTCGGCGGCGAGGTCGGGAGCCTGCTCCGTCAGGGGCCGGGCGGCCGGGTCGAGGTTGACGTAGACGAAGCCGCAGAACTCCTCGGCCTGGATCCGGTCGAGGCAGATCCCCGACCTGTCGAAAGTGTCCATCCGGAAACCTGTCCGTTACGCCCTACCCCACGCGATCACAGGCGTGCGGGAACCGCCCGTTCGGGGCGTTTGTGCAGCCAGCCACGATCGGCGAGCTTGGTCATCTTCGCCCGCAGCGGCTCCAGCTTCCCCCGCACCCCCGTGTCCAAGCCCAGCACCTCACCGATTGGTCGGACCGCGACCGGACCAGCGGCCTGCCGCACCGCGGCGAGGATGCGCTGGTACTCCGCCGGCAGCGCGGACTCGGCCACGCCCGGCGCACGGTCCGGAACCAACCACACTGCCCGGCCCGCTACTTGAACGACCGACGCCCCGGCCTCCGCCTGCTCGTCGGCGATCTGCTCGCTCAGCCGCTGCAGAACCCGTTCGGCCACGGCGCGAGCTCGTCCCGCTCCGCCCGCACCTCCACCAGCTGCTTGACCAGCTGTTCTTCAAGTCCGTCCAGCTCCGCACGTCACGCGGTGATCCGCTCCAGCACCTCGGGGTCCATCATGCGCCGGATCGTAGAAGCGACACCGGCGACGACGGGCGGGAACCCGCAAAGCCGCCCCGCCAGACGATCTACACCCCGGACTGTCCAGCACGAACACCCCGAAACAACGTCACGCCAGACCACATGACCTGCGACTTCACAATGCACACTGCTCATTGGACGGCAGGGCGTGAACCCTCGGCGCGCGGAGCACTCGGCCCCCGCCCTCAATGCCCCAAAGCCCGGATGCCCTCATTCGCGCTGTTCGCCTACGGCATCACCATGACATCGCTCCGTGATACCTCCCGCTGCCGCAGCGTCTCCGGTCGGCGCCGAGCACTCTGCAATGCCCGCCACCGGAGGGGCTCGACGACGATCGCCGCCGAGCCCCCTTTCCGCCTCAGTCGAAGACCCGCTCCAAGAGCGCGTCGAGGTTGCCGCAGAGGCGCTCGATCTGCTGCTCGACGGTGAGGGACTCCTCCATGCGCCCTCCTGATGCCGGCTTCTTCCTGCCCCGTACGTACAAGGAGCAGTCCAGGTCGGTGCAGATGTAGAGGCCCACCGAGTTGCCGTCGCGACCGGCCGGGCCTGCCTTGCGGGCGGTCATGAGGGAGACACCGCTGCCGGGATGCGTGGTCAGGCACAGCGAGCACAGGCTGCGGCGCAGGAAGCCGCGCTTGCCGGAGGCGGAGCGAAGGGACAGGCCGACGAGCTCGTCGGCGCGTTCGACGACGAGATAGCTGCGATCGGGCGCGGACAGGTCGAACCAGCCCAGGAAGTCCAGGTCGTCCCAGTGCTCGAGGTCCGCCAGGTTCTTGGGCAGGGGGAGGCGTTTGGCCTCACCCTTCGAGCAGTTGACGAATGAGGTACGGATGTCATGCTCGGTCAGGGGTTTCATGGAGGGTCCTTCGGTGGGTGAGGGGGAGGGTGGCGGGGCGGGACCCAGGCCGGCTAGGCGGGTGCGTCGCGTCCGGCGCGCTGCAGCGTCCGGGCCCGCACGGCCAGGCCCGCCACCAGAGCGGCGAGCAGCAGGACGCCCGCCGAGCACCAGTCGGCGACGGAGAAGCCGTGCACCATGCCTTCGTTGAGGATCAGGCCGTTGCGGTCCGGATCGTGCGGGTGCGAGTGGACGTAGCGGCTGGTGGCGCCGGTGGCGATGGTGTTGAGCAGTACGGTGCCCAGCGAAGCGCCCATCTGCTGAACGGTGTTGAGGGCCGCCGAGGCCACACCGGCGTCCTCCGCGGGCACCCCGGCGGTGGCCGTCGCGTAGACCGGCATGAAGGTCAGGCCCATGCCCAGACCGAGCAGCAGCAGGGCGGGCAGCACGTGCGGGACGTACCGCGCGTGCACGGTCAGACGGCTGAGCAGCACCATGCCGACGGCGGCCAGCAGCATGCCGGACGACATCAAGGTGCGCGGCGCCGTGCGCGGCAGCAGGCGGGCCGCGATCTGGGTCGCGCCGATGACGATCCCGACCGACATCGGCACGAAGGCCAGGCCCGTCCGCACGGGCGGATAGCCCAGGACGACCTGCAGGTAGTACGTCAGGAACAGGAAGACGCCGAACATGCCGACGGTGGCCAGGCCCATCGTCGCGAAGGATCCCGCCCGGACGCGGTCCTTGAGGATGTGCAGCGGCAGCAGCGGACTCGCCGCGTGGCTCTGCCACCACACGAAGACGACGAGCAGGATCACGCCGGCCGCGAACAGTGTGAGCACCGACGGGCTGGTCCAGCCTCGGGGTTCGGCCTCGCTGAAGCCGTACACGAGGGCGACGAGTCCGCCGCAGCCCAGCAGCGCGCCCGGCACGTCCAGGCGCCCGCCCCGACGGCCGGAGCGGTCGCTCAGGAAGGCCGGGGCGCCGAGCAGGGCGGCCAGCGCGATGGGCACGTTGACATACAGGGACCAGCGCCAGTTCAGATACTCGGTCAGCACACCGCCCACGATCAGCCCGACCGCGCTGCCGCCGCCGGCCAGCGCACCGTAGACCCCGAACGCCCTGGCCCGCTCCTTGGGGTCGGTGAACGTCGTCGTCAGCAGCGACAGAGCCGACGGCGCCAGGACCGCGGCGAATGCGCCTTGCAGGGCCCGCGCCGCGAACAGCATCCCGGGACCAGCCGCCGCGCCGCCCAGTGCGGAGGCCACGGCGAACCCGGCCAGGCCGATGACGAAGGTGCGCTTGCGGCCCACCAGATCGGCGATACGGCCGCCGAGCAGCAGCAGCCCGCCGAAGGCCAGCGTGTAGGCGGTGATCACCCACTGCCGGTCGGCGTCCGACATGCCGAGGGCACGCTGGGCGGAGGGCAGGGCGATGTTCACGATGGTGCCGTCCAGGATCACCATCAGCTGGGCGAGGGCGATGACGGCCAGCGCCCACCAGCGCTTCGGGTCGGGAGCCGGGGCCACGACGGGAACGTCGCGGCCCGTGGAACGGTCTGTGTCCGTAGAAGGGCCAGGGGTGGACGGGGTGGCTTCCCCTCCGGGAAGTTTCTTGTTCAAGGCGATCACACATGTTTCGCGTCGAGGTGCTGCCGAGGCAGCCGGCCAGGGACGGTCGCAGGGGTGCCGACGGGCCGGGTGTACGCGGGGCGGTACCCGGGCATGCCGCACCAGCTGCTGGTCACTCACGCTGGTGCCTTTGCTGATCAGCAAAGGCAGAGCCCGTCCACGGGCACGCTTCCCCACGACCCATGCGGCGATGGACCGCGGGCCAGGACATGCCACAAGAGGCGTCTCAGAGGCGACGTCTCATGACGATGCCGCAGAGAAAGAAACAGAAGGGGAAGAGACTTACCGCGCGCCGTGGAGGAGGGAGGGCACACGGCCGGAGGCAACTATGGCCGCAACGCATTCGGCACGGTCCATGTCTCTCGCCTCCTTCCGGCCAGGGCACGCAGTGCGTGTCGACGCCGAGCGCGCCGAGCGGGGCGGCAGAGATCCTGCCGCGCGAAATCCCGGACAGGCTACCCCACCAACGCCTCGGAGTGCGATCGGAAAATCCGACCTGCGCAAGCCGGAAGGGGCTCGACGACGGCTGTCGTCGAGCCCCTTGCGGTGTTCTGCCTGGGATTCCTGCCTCTCGGTCGGTACCGGCGTCGCGTCCGTCCGGCCGTCTCCGCAAGCTGCTTGCTCAATCCCTCGGCAAGCGTGTCCAGTTCGCGGACCCACCGGGCCAGGAGAAGTCGAGCTAATCCGCCGTAGCGACGTCCACCAGAGGGGCCCGCACGGCACCGCTGACGCTCGGAAAGGTCTCCGTGGCCCGTGCGTTTGCCGCTGGCAACTCGACCCCGCGTCCCCCGACCTGCCGCTGAGCTTCCGGCGACCGTTCGCAGCCAGCACAACGGTGACGGGCGTCGCGACGCCGCGGAGATCCATCAGAAGCCCCCTAGCCCTCCAGCGCCGCCAGCGCCTCCTCGTCGAGCACGACGTCGCCGGCAGCGAGGTTCTCCTCGAGGTGGTCGATGCAGCGGGTGCCGGGGATGAGAAGCGTCCGCGGCCCCCGGGTGAGCACCCATGCCAGCCCGACCTGGGACGGGGTGGCGCCCAGCCGCGTCGCCACCTCCCGCACGGCGGGCTGGTCGGCGACCTTCGGCAGCTCCGGGAACCCCGACCCGAGCGGGAAGTACGGCACCCAGGCGATGCCGTGCTCGCGGCAGAGGTCGAGCACGGGCTCGGACGAACGGTCGACGAGGCTGTAGGCGTTCTGCACGCAGACGACACCGGCCGGCAGGGCGTGCCGTAGCTGGTCGGCGTCGACGTGGCTGAGGCCGATTCCGCCGAGCAGCCCGGCGTCGCGCAGGGCGATCAGCTCGGCGAGCTGGTCGTCGAAGTCGACCCGCTGGCCGGCGGGGATTCCCTGCGTCCGGTACATCGGGTAGATGTTGACCACGTCGAGGCGCTCGGCGCCCAGCGTGCGCAGGTTCGCCTCCAGCTCGGAGCGCAGTTCGGCGGGCTTTTGCGCCGGACGCAGCCCGTACTGGCCGCCCGGATCGCTGGTGGCACCGACCTTGCCGGCCAGCACCAGGTGCTCGGGGTAGGGACGCAGTGCGGCTCGGATGCGCGCGTTGACGCGGCCCGCTCCGTAGAACTCGGCGGTGTCGATGTGGTCGACGCCCAGTTCGACGGCCCGGCGCAGTACGGCGAGGGCTTGCTCGTCGTCACCGTGTTCGAGCTGCATCGCGCCGTAGCCGATGCGGGCGACGGGACGTCCGGCGAGAGACGTGAGTCCGCCGGGGTGTGGGCGTGCGCCCGAAGTGGTGCGGGTGGTGGTCATGGTGGGGCTCCCGTGGAACGGTAGGCTCACGGCTAAGCGGAGGGACCTCCGCAACGTAGCATAATCGGAGGTGCCTCCGCTTCATGGCCGCTGTCGACCGTGAACCACGCCTGCGGGCCGATGCCCAGCGCAACCGGGACCGCCTCCTCGAGGTGGCCCGCGCCGCCTTCACCGCCGGACAGACGCCGACCCTGGAGGCCGTCGCCCGCGAGGCCGGCGTCGGGATCGGCACGCTCTACCGGCACTACCCGACCCGCGAGGCGCTGATCGAGGCGGTCTACCGGGCCGAGCGAGCGCAGCTGTGCTCCCGCGTGGAGCCGCTGCTCGCCGAGCACGAGGCCGTCACCGCACTGCGCATGTGGATGGACGACTACGCCGACTTCATCGCCACCAAGCGCGGCATGGCCGAGACACTGAAGGCGATCACCGCCGAGGGCACGGTTGCCTCCGCCCGCGCGCGAGCGAACATCAACGGCGCCGTCGGCGCGCTGATCGCCGCCGGGGCACGGGAGGGCACGCTCCGGGCAGACGTGCGCCCCGACGACGTCGTCAGCACCCTGGTAGGGATCTTCCTCGCGACCGAAGACCGCGAGCAGGCCGGGCGGATGCTCGACCTGCTCGTCGACGGCTTGCGGGCCGGGACGTCAGCGAAGCGCGGCTGACATGGGCCGGGCGCTTCTCCCAAGTCCCGCGTCGCAGGAGGGTCGTCGCCGCGACGATCATCCCGAAGAGTTCACCAGGAGGGGATGAGTCGGCCAGCAGCGCGTCGACTTCTTCGGACCGGCCGCACGGCCGACCCTCCGGCTCCTGGCCATGTGCCGCCGCGCAGCCCTTCTGCCCGGCGGCACATGATGTCCGCCGCGACGCTCTTCGTGGGCAGGGTGCCGTATCAAGCGCGGCCTCGGTGAACCGGTCGCCGGACAGGCCGTGTCCAGCATCGCCTCGCGCCACGAGCGGCGCGGGGCCCCCTCGGCGTCCTCCGGCGCGGCCGCCAGGAGCTCGCGGCAGAACTCCATCCGCCGTTCGCCATCGAGCGCGGCCGATGCGACCGCCGACCCCTTCCGTGCCGCCGAGGTCGCCCTCGACCCCGCCGGGTCCCCCGAGCGAGCTACTCATGTGTCCACTCGGGGGTGAAGCCCGGCACCAGCGGTCTCTTGTTGACTCCCTGACTGTCAACGCAGCGGTCGGACCGGCGGTCCGGCCATGTCGAACGCCAGGAGGGCGACACCATGAGAACGATGCGCGATTCTGGAAAGTCCGGTTTCCCCGGGGGCCGCCGGTTCGCCGTGGCTCTGGTGGTTTCCACGCTGGCCGGAACCGGGCTGGCGGCATGTGACGGGGACGACGGGGACACGGCACAGACCAAGGCGGGAAAGCAGACCGGGCCGACCGCCACGCAGACCGCGGCGGACCACGCCGGGATCGCCTGGGGCAAGTGCCCTCGCCCGGCCAAGGGAACGCCCCGGAACGCCCGGTTGACCTGCGGAACGCTGAAGGTCCCGCTGAACTACCGCGACCCCGGCGGCGAGCAGATCGACGTGGCGGTTTCCCGGCTGGCCACCGCCACGCCCGGCAAACGGCATGGCGTCCTGCTGCTGAACCCCGGCGGACCGGCCCTGGGCGGTCTCGACACACCCGGAACCATGGCGCCCACACTGCCGAAGGCCGTAACCGACAGCTACGACCTGATCGGCTTCGACCCGCGCGGCGTCGAGCACAGCACCCCGCAGAGCTGCGGTCTGAAGGACCCCGGCGTCTCCGCGCTCTTCCCGTACCCCGCCGCGGACGGCTCGATCACCAAGAACGTGGCCCTCGCCGAAGCCAACGCCAAGAAGTGCGCCGACACGGCGGGCGAGAACCTGAAGTACTTCAACACCGCCAACACCGCCCGCGACATGGACCGCATCCGCCAGGCGCTGGGCGAGGAGAAGATCTCCTATTGGGGCCAGTCCTACGGCACCTACCTCGGCGCCGTCTACCGGTCCCTGTTCCAGGCCCGGACCGATCGGATGATCCTTGAAGGCAACGTCAACGCCACCAAGGTATGGGCCGATGAGGTGGCGGACACCTGGGGCAAGGGCATGGCCGACCGGTTCCCCGACGCGGCCGCCGTCGCCGCGGCCCAGGACAGCACCCTCGGGCTGGGCAACAGCGTCAAGCAGGTGACCCGGACCTACCTCGCCCTCGCCGACCGGCTCGACCGCAAGCCCGTACCGGTTCCCGGCACATCCCTGTCGCTGGACGGGCCGCTGCTGCGGAACATCACCTACAGCATGCTCCTGCACAACGACACCCTCGCGCCCCTGACCCAGTTCTGGAAGGCGGCCTCCGCCCTGGCCGACGGCCACACCACGGGCGCCGACAAGGCGGTGCTCCAGCAGGTCCTCGCCGACACCCCGGCGCCCCCGGGCGTCCCCGCGGACAACCAGGCAACCATGTTCCTGGCTCTCACCTGCGGCGACGCCGAGTGGCCCCACGATGTCGGCGGCTACGCCACCCGCACCGCCGCCAACCGGAAGGCGTACCCGCTCACCGCGGGAATGCCGGCCAACGTCTGGACGTGCGCCTTCTGGAAGAAGCCGGTGGAAAAGCCGGTCGCCGTAACCGACAAGGGTCCGCGCAACACCCTGATCCTGCAGAACCGCCGGGACAACGCCACCACATGGGAAGGCGGCCTCGGGCTGCACCGTGCCCTGGGCGACCGCTCCGCCTTCGTCGGCGTCGACAACGGCGGGCATTACGTCTACGACGCGGGTACCGCCTGCGCCGACAAGGCCACCGTTGGCTTCCTGACCACCGGCCACCTGCCGGGCAAGGACATCTACTGCACCGACGCCACGCGGAAGTGACCGGCGCCGGTGAGCGGAACGACGCCGCAAATGTGGTGGCCCGAGGTCACGGTCGGTCCCCTCCAAGGCGAGCGGACGGCCTGGGGGCCGAGACCAACCGACCACCACAGGCCCTCAACCGCTCGACCTCACGACAGCCGCGGGATCCGGCAGCGCCCGACGCAGGCGGCACCCATGGCCCACGGTGCGGTAGAAGGGGGCCCGCCGGGTGGGCAGTACAGCCACAGCACAGGAGGCCATCGCCATGGTGGTCCGGCGTCTTCCGGCCGGCTGCGGTCCTGCCTTCCTGGGCAACCCGGAGGAACTCGCGGCTCATGAAGCCACAATGGAGTGGCACCAGACCGACGAAGGTTGAATGACACGGTGAGGGCCTGTCGCGAAAGCGTCGACCGCGATGTCTGATCCCCGCCAGCACGGTGGGCCTTCGCCGGTCATTCTGGCGGCATGACGATGCCATCCACTACAGATACAGACTCAGTAACCGTCCTCACCGGCATGTATGCGGCTGAGGCGGAGTACCTGGCGGCCGGAGGCCCCGGCGGGGCCTCATTCGAGTTGCTCGCCCCCTTCTTCGCACCGAATGTCGAGCTGCATCAGGCAGATGCTCTGCCATACGGAGGCACTTGGCGTGGGCACAACGGAATGACGCAGTTCTTCCTCGCGATGGGACAGGCCTGGGAAACGTTCGACATGGTGGAGCAGGAGTTTCTTGCCACCGGTGAGACCGCGGTCGTGCTCACTCAGGTCCGTGCTCGCGCTCGTGCGACCGGCCGTGAACTCAGCTTCCCGATCCTGCAAACGATCACGGTCAAGGACGGGCAGATCACCGAGGTCCGTCCGTTCTACTGGGACACTCAGGCCATCGCCGACGCCTGCGCCGGGTCCGCGCCAACACGCTGAGGCCGACCGCGAATCCACTCGCGGTCACACGTTGAGGGCTGCGGCCGGTTTGTCGAACTTCGGTGGCCGAACTCCTCGGGAGCCGAGCGTGTGGCGATTGCGGACACGGTCCGAGGGCCCCGGAATCGTCGCCTTGGTCCCAGTCCGGGCTCCTGGCCTGACAGCCTCCGGCAAGTCCCCGACGTTACCGTTGATGAAGGCGGTCTACCGCACAGTCGGCAGCGAGCCGGGCCTGGACGGCTCGCCAACGACGACCTGCGCGACACGCCCGAGGCAGACGTCCAGCGGGTCCACGGCCACAGCTGACATCAAGGAAACAGCCCGCCCACCGGGGCCGGATCGATCTGGTGGCCGTACGGCTGGGGAAGAATGCCGGTAGCGATCACCAAGGGGGCGTCGTACCACGTGGAGGCGGAGACGATGACCGAGGCACGGGGCTATTGCACCCTCTGCAAGTCACGCTGCGGCGCGATCTACACCATCGAATCGGGGGCGATGGTCAGTGTGCGTCCGGACCCGGACCACCCCACGGGTGCGGCGCTGTGCCCGAAGGGCCGGGCGGCGCCCGAGCTCGTGCACAGCCCGGCTCGGCTGACCCGGCCGCTGCGCCGCACCACGCCGCGAGCCGACCCCGATCCGGGGTGGAAGGAGATCAGCTGGGAGGAGGCGATGGCGGAGATCACCGACCGGCTGGCGGAGTTCCGGGACACCACCGGTCCGGAGTCCGTCGCCTTTTCGGTGACCTCTCCCAGCGGTACGCCGATGAGCGACGCCATCGACTGGGTGGAGCGGTTCATCCACCTCTACGGCAGTCCGAACATCTGCTACTCGACCGAGATTTGCAACTGGCACAAGGACTTCGCGCACGCCTTCACCTTCGGCAGCGCGCAGCCGGCCCCGGACTTCGCCGACACCGACCTGACGGTGCTGTGGGGTCACAACCCGGCCAAGACCTGGCTTGCCCGGTCGGCTGCCCTGGCCGAGGCACGGGCGCGGGGAGCCCGCCTGGCCGTCGTCGACCCGCGCCGCTCGGCCGGCGCGACGCAGGCCGACCACTGGCTGCGGGTACGGCCGGGCACCGACGGCGCCCTGGCGCTCGGACTGGCCGACCTCGTTCTCCGCCGCCACGGCGGCGACCAGGAGTTCCTGCGTGCCTGGACCAACGGGCCGCTGCTGGTGCGTGAGGACGACGGCCGCTTCCTGCGGGCGGACGAGCTGGCCCCCGGCGGCTTCGGCTACGTCGTGTGGGACGAGCACGGCCGTGGGCCCGAGCCCTACGACACCGCCCGGGCCGCCGTCGCCCCGCGGCGATTCGCTCTGCGCGGCACCTACCGGGTTCGCACTCGCTCCGGCACGATCACCTGCCGGCCGGCGTTCCAGCACTACCTCGACGCCGTGGCGGCCTGGCCGCTCCAGCGCACGTCGTCGGTGACGGGGGTGGACCCCGACACGCTCATCGCGTTCGCCGACGACCTGGCCACCGCACGCTCGGTCAGCTACGGAACCTGGACCGGGGTCGGCCAGCACGCCGACGCGACGCAGACCGAACGCGCCATCGCCACCCTGTACGCGCTCACCGGCTGCTACGACGCACCCGGTGGGAACGTCGTCCTGCCGCAGCAATCGCTCGCCAGGATGGCCCTGCCGCCGACACCCGAGCAGGCGGTGAAGGCGCTGGGCCTCGACGAGCACCCCCTCGGCCCCCCGGCGTCCGGCTGGGTCACCGCACGGGCCCTGTGCAGGTCGATCATCGACGGGGATCCGTACCGGGTGCGGGCCCTGGTCTCCTTCGGAGGGAACCTGCTGCTGTCCCAGCCCGATCCGGTGCGCACGGCCGAGGCCCTGCGGCGGCTCGAATTCGGCGTGCACATCGATCTGTTCGAGAATCCCACAGCGCGGTTCGCCGACATCCTCCTGCCCGCCAACACTCCCTGGGAGCGTGAAGGGCTGCGTGCGGGCTTCGAGGTCTCGCACCGTGCTCAGCAGCGCGTACAGCTGCGCCCCCGTATGCTCGACCCGCTCGGCGAGTCCCGCTCCGACCTCGACATCGTCTTCGACCTCGCCAACCGCCTGGGGCTCGGAGACGCATTCTTCGGCGGTGACGTCCAGGCGGCGTGGAACCACCAGCTCGGGCCCCTCGGCCTCACCGTTGACGAGCTCCGTGCGGCCCCCGGCGGCATGGACGTGCCGCTGCCGATGCGGTACCGGAAGTACGCCGAGACCGCGCCCGACGGGCAGGTCACCGGATTCGCCACTCCGACCGGGCGGGTGGAGCTGTACTCACAGCGGCTGCTCGACCACGGCTACTCCCCGCTGCCCGAATCCGCCGGACCACCCACCGACCCCGCCTTGCCACTCACCTTGAGCTGCGCCAAGAACGGCTACTTCTGCCACAGCCAGCATCGCGGGCTGTCGTCGCTGCGCAAGCGCTCGCCCGAACCCCTCGTCGACATCGGCGAGCGGGCCGCCGCGGACCGGGACATCACCGACGGTGACCTGGTGGAGATCACGACGCGCAACGCCGCCGTGCGGATGCGTGCCCGGGTCGACCCCGGCCTGCACCCCGACACCGTGGTCGCCGAGTACGGGTGGTGGCAGAGCGCTCCCGACCTCGCACTACCCGGGTCCGACCCGCTGGCCGACGGCGAACAGAACTACAACCTGCTCATCGACGACACCTCGCACGACCCGATCAGCGGCTCGGTGCCGCTGCGCTCGACCCCCTGTGACGTCCGCCGGATACCGACCGGAACATGGTCCGGGCCGCGCGAGTTCGTCGTGGAGTCGGCCGACGACGTGACCGAAGACATCCGGGAGCTGGTGCTCCGCCCGGCCGACGGCGGTCCGCTGCCGGAGTTCCGGCCCGGCCAGCACATCACCCTCGCCGAGGCCGACGCCGCCCCGGGCACCACTCGGGCGTACTCGCTGACCGGCGCGGCACGGAGCGACGAACTCGGAACGTATCGGCTTGCGGTCCGACGGATCGACGGCGGCGCGTTCTCCCCGATCGTGCACCGCCACTTCACCGCCGGAGCCCGGGTGTCGGTGACCGCGCCGTCCGGCCTGTTCGCGATCCCGGTCGACCACGACCAACCGGTGGTGCTGCTCGCGGCCGGAGTCGGCATCACCCCCTTCCTCGGCTACCTCGAAACGCTGGCGTCCACCGGCGGCTCGGTCCCCGAGGTGGTCCTGCACTACGGCAACCGCAACCGCAGGACCCACCCGTTCGCGGACCGGTTGCGGAAGCTGGGCACGGCCGTCCCGCGGCTGACGGTGATCGACCACTACAGCCGCCCGGATGCCGAGGACGTGATCGGCGTGCACTACTCGGCCTTCGGCCGGGTCACCGCCGAACACCTCGACGAGGAGCTGATCCGCCGACGCGCCCGCTTCTACATCTGCGGTCCCCAGGCGATGATCGACGCCGTGACCGCCGGGCTGACGGCTCGCGGAGTCCCGAAGTTCGACATCTTCGCCGAGCGATTCCAGCCCACTACGCGAAACGTCGAAATCCCGGCGGACGCGACCGCGACCGTACGCTTCGTCCGCTCGGACCGCGAACTGACCTGGACCCGGGCGGACGGCACACTGCTCGAACTCGGCGAGAAGGCAGGCCTGCCGATGCCGAGTGGATGCCGCCTCGGCCAGTGTGAGAGCTGCGCCGTCACCGTCCTGAACGGCGAGGTCGCCCACCTGGTGGCTCCACCCGACGACCTGCCCGGCGATCAAGCCCTGACCTGCCAAGCGATGCCGGTCACGGACATCGTGCTCGACATCTAGGGGTACTCGGCCTCAGGCATCGGGGGCTCGCTTCGTGGGCCCACGGCCGCCTGGAGACAGCTTGAGCAGGGTGTCGGGCAACGGGATGTCCGACACCGAAAGCTCTCCGGTGGGCCTGTCCGGACCGAGGGTGGCGGCCCGGAGGATGTCGCGGGCACCGAGTCGCGCAGGGGTCGCAGGTGGTCGATTGCGGCGTCCGGGTAACGGAACGATGGCGGGGCTCAGAGCCGCCGGAGCCGCCTGGAAGTACTACGTACCGGCGACCACAACCGGCGGTCTCCACGGCTCCGGTGAGGCACCGGCCAGGTGGACCGGCCTTGAGGTTACGCCTGCAGGCGCTTGATCCAAGGGTGAGGTCCGTACGTCTTGGAGATCGCGTCGACGAGCCAGCGTCGCTGCTGGTCCGTGAGCACGGGCAGCGCGGCGTCGAAGTCCTCTTCGTCCTTGGGCCGAGGTGCCTTGGCCTTGTAGTAGAGCTGCACGTCCGGGGCGAGAAAGGGAACACCGTCAGCCGAGGTCATCCCCAGCGTGCTGATCGGCCTACGCACCCGAGGGTCCCGCCGGGACACCCATTCCTGACCACGGGACTCGTCGATCATGATCTGGATGCGCCATGGATCGTCGGCCCCGGCCCGGCACCAGATGTCATGAACACCCAGGGAGAGTATCTCGTCCGACGCCCACGGACGCAGGCTTCCCGGCGGATCGGCGGCCCACCATTGCCAGCCCGGCAGAGCCTGCTGGGCCACGAGCTGGTCACGCCGCAGCAGCAGGACATCAAGGTCCCCATGGCTCCGGATCCGGCGGCCCACCGCGAGCTCGATCGCGAAACCCCCAGCCACCCACCAGCAGGACTCCAGGCCGGAGAACCTCGCGACAACCTCGCTCAGAGATGCGGGATCCCATCTGCCGAACGGAGCCCGGAGACGTGTCATGCCGCTCATTCTCCCCTGGCCGGTGTGGGCGTCGGGCACACCAGCCGCGCGCATGGAGCTCCAGGAGCTCGCCCGACGTGAGGCCGGGCGGATGGGGCCGACCTGCACCGCCGATGCGGCCTGACGGCGCTTGGCGCGTTCGGCCCGCCGCCCCGCAGCAGCAGGTCCGCGAAAACGCGCCCATGACACCAGCGAACAGCGCGGCCCCTGCCTCCCGCTCCCCCGGTAGGTTGCCCGCATGTCTTCTGTACTTGTCGTTGGTTACGATCCACAAGCGATACCCGGCCTCGACGGGGACGCTCTTCGCGCCGCTCTTGATGCGGAGCTGGCCCGGTTCGGTCACCACCGCATCGACGCGTCCGTGACGGTGGTCGTGTTCGACGACTCGGCCGAGTCCACCCTCGTCGAGTCGCTGACGAGGCACCCGTGGGATGTCGTGGTCGTCGGTGGCGGGATCCGCAAGGCCGAGCCGTTGCTTCCGCTCTTCGAACAGGTCGTGAACCTGATCCGCCGCCATGCGCCCCAGGCCGCCATCGCGTTCAACACAAGTATCGGGGACAGCCTCGAAGCGGCACAGCGGTGGCTGTGAATTCCGCCCACCCGATCAAGAATCCCAGTCGCAACGGTCACGGTGCCGTGGAAGGCGCAGGCCGCGCAGGGTGGCCGTTCCGCCGGCTTTGTTCACTTCGAGCGACCCTTCTCATCGAGACGACCGATGGTCGTGCTGTCGCTATCCTGTGCGGCTGTGACTGGCTCTGTGCGGCTTCCGCCGCTGTTCCTCGACGTCGACGGACCGCTCATCCCGTTCGGTGCGGAGCCGCAACGGTATCGGACCTATGCCGCAGGCCTCGATCTGCGTGAAGCCGACGCGAATCCGCTCCTGACCAGGATCAATCCTGAACACGACGAGGTCACTGACACTGATCGGGCCTGGGTCGCCGCCCATCATCCGGGACACGCCCTGCTCCACCGAGTCGACGCCCGCCTCGGTCTCACCGATGGCGACTATGCGGCACTCGGCTTGTGGCTGCGACAGTTGCTCGGGGTGGAGGAGGCCGGGCAGCAGTGCATGGTGCCGGCCCGGCGCCCCGAGAGCGAAGGGCCGCCGAGCGGAAACCGGGAGTGATCAGCCGGCCTTGGCCGGTACCTCGGCTCGGGCCCATGCTCTTCGGTCAGCCGGTGGAAGATCCGGGTCACCGTGTGTCGCCACTTGCTTGGCGTGTCCGGGTCTGCCCGCAGGGGCCCGTCGGTCACCGCCTTGTACGGATCGAGCGAGGACGGAGGCGGCGGCAGCGGCTCGCGTGGCTACGGTCGCGCGGAGCCGTCCTGGGCTGAAGGGCCCGGGCATCTCGCTCAAGCCCGCGCGGCCGAACGACCGCGGCACAGCAGCGAAAGCCCCCCTCGGACACCAGTTGGGGCCCGAGCACCGTGCCGACGAAGGCAGGCGGTACGACGGTCACCACGACCGCGAAGATCTGCCGCCCTGTGGTCAAGGCGACGCTGTGCTTTCCGCGCGAGCGCAGGCGAACCGTACCGGCAGATCGCGGAGGTCAAGTCAGCACGATCGGGTTGGTGAGAGCAGCCATATGGCCATGCGGATGGCGTACCTCGATCCGGACGAACGCCGAGTCTTCCCAGGTCGTGTGCCACTCGGCGGTACCCACGCCTGAGTCCGGCAGCGCTTGGTGGTGGACTTTGCCCCGGTCGGTGTGAAAGCTGACGGTCCCCGATGGGACACCGCGTATGTGCGCGCGCACCATGACGGGTTCCCCATTGGTTGCCAGGCGTTCGCCGATGCCCGCGTCGTGGCCGGCGGCGACGGCCGTGAGTGACAGATCGACGGCAGCCGATTCGGCGATCCAACTGCGGCCCACGCGGATTCCCGCGAGGACGGCCGGCATGCTCAGATCCTCGGCGAACACCACGGTGTGCGGGATGCCGATCTGACCTTCGAGGTGGGTGTCACTGTTGCCCATGGCCGGCTGCCAGCACCCCGCGCGTATTCCCTCCGCCAGTCCTCGGCCCCACTCGGCGAGGGCCGCCTCGTTGTCGGCGTTCCACGGCCGGTCCGACGCCCACAGTCCGTTCCATACCTCGACCACATCGAGGTCCTGGTAGGGGTACATGAAGCTGCCTGAGGGATAGGGCGCGTGCGGATGCGCGGCCACGCACAGTCCACCGGATTCGCGGACCTGGTCCAGGCATCGGCCGATGAGTCTGTCCCCCACGCGATAGTCCCAGTCGATCACCTGCCCTGGGGCGATGCCGAGAGCGAGCCAGTGCCCGGTCTTGGTGGTCACCTCCTCGCCCAGGAGGACCAGGAAGTCATCTGCGGCATGGCGTCCCCAGGCACTATGCGCGCCCGAGGAGTTGTGTTCCGTGGTGGCGATGAAGTCGAGTCCCACTGCGCGGGCATCGGCTGCCAGCTGCTCAGGAGTGAGCTCGCCGTCCGAGTACACGGAGTGGATGTGGCAGTCTCCGCGATACCAGTCGGCTCCTCGGCCACGCGCTTGCATTGGTGGTGGTCCCGAGTCCTGCATCGCTCTCCTTGTCGTAGGACCGCCCAACAGACCGTACGAACGAACGCAGCCGACGCAGTGTCCCCGGCGCCGGCTTGGCGCGCGAGCGGTTGCTCACGGGTGTCCAGGCTCCTGCCCCGACGGCACCGCGCTCATCGGACTACAAGCGCCGCAGCAGCCGGTGCATCGCCTCCGCGGACTCGGTCATGGCGGCCAGCGAGCAGGATTCATCGGTGACATGGGCCTGATCCGGGTCGCCCGGTCCGTACACCACCACCGCCGGGTCGCCGAGTCGGCCGGTCAGCACCGAGGCGTCGGTGAAGTAGGTCGCGTACTCGGCCGGGCGGGCCGAGGAGCCGGGGGCCAGGAGTTCCCGCGCGGTGGCGGCGGCCGACGGGGCGGTGGCGACGCCGGGCAGGTCCAGGAGCGGTTCCAGGGTGATGCCGTCGCCGCACAGGCGGGCGATCTCCGCGATCGCCTCGTCCCGTCCGAAGCCGGGAACGGTGCGCACGTCCAGGCGCATCTCGGCGTGGTCCGGTACGAGGTTGGGCTGCTCGCCCGCGTGGAACGTGCCGATGTTGACCGTGGCCGGGCCGTGGGTCGGGCTCACCGGCCAGTCACGGTGCCCGTGGATCCTGGTCGCCGCGGCGGCGAGCGCGGCGATCGCGTTGCGGCCCAGCTCGGGGCGGGAACCGTGCGCGGAGACGCCACGGGCCGTCGCGGCGAGCCACAGCACGCCCTTGTGGCCGAGGACGGTCCGGTTGCCGGTCGGCTCGGCCACGATGAGCAGGTCGGTGGGGGTGAGCGACGCCGCGTCGATCTGCTCGGCCCCATGACAGCCGGTCTCCTCGCCGAAGGTGAGGATCAGCTGTACGGCGGTGTCCCGCGGGCTTTCCCGGGCGGCTCGTATCGCCGCTTCGACCTGGCAGGCCACGCCCGCCTTCATATCGCTGCTGCCGCGGCCGAGCAGCCGGCCGTCGCGCAGTTCGCCGCTCATCGGGTCGAACGACCAGCCCGACGGGTCGGCGGGCACGGTGTCCAGGTGTCCGGTGAAGGTGACCGGCACCCGTGGTGCCGCGGGCCCGAACCGGGCGATGACGTTGGCCCGGCCGGGTATCGGCTCCTCGACCCGGACGTCGAACCCGGCGGCGTCCAGCCGGTCCGCCACCAGTGCGGCGGCCGGTGCCTCCCGGCCGCCCCGGGTGTCGATCCGCACCAGCCGCCGCGCGAGGTCCGTCGCCCCGCGCCAGGTGTCCGCGTCGTCCATCGGGGTCCTCCTGGGGTTGTGGTGAGCGGCCGTCATATGCGGTCCGGAGGCGCCGGAGTGGCCCGGGTGCTGTCGCGCACCACCAGGGTCGGCACGAGTGATATCCGCGCGTGCGGGCCGCGCTCGGCGTCCTTGGCCAAACTCGCCGCGGCCAGCAGCCGTACCGCCTCCGCGGCGATCCGGTCGCGGGGCTGATGGACCGTGGTCAGGGCCGGTTCGGCCAGCCGGGAGAACTCGATGTCGTCGTAGCCGGTCACCTGCACCCGCTGGGGCACCGCGAAACCGTGGGCCCGGCAGGCGCGGGTGGCCCCGAGCCCGATCAGGTCATCGGCGCATACGAGCGCGTCCGGCAGGCCGCCCTCCGCGATCAGCCGGGCCACGGCGGCCTCGCCCCACTCCACGCTGTAGTCGCCGAGCAGCACCTGATCCGGCTTCACCTCGATGTTCAGCTCCTCGGCGCGCCGCCGGAACCCGGCGAACCGCTGCTCCGTGGAGGAGTGGGTCATCAGCGAGCCGATGAAGGCCGCCGACCGCGCCCCGCCGTCGTGGAGGTGGTCCATGACCTGCCGCATCGCGGCGACGTCGTCGACGCCCACCCAGTCGGTGGTGGTGCCGTCGACGAAGCGGTCGAGCTGGACGAGCGGCAGCCGGTCCGCGGTCTGCTGGACGGCGGGCCGGCTGTCGACGCCGTGGCTCGGGCTGACGATGATGCCGTCGACGTTGCGCGCGGCGAGCGAGGCCAGCCGGCGCGCCTCGATCCGCGGGTCGGAGCGCGCGTCGCACAGGAACAGCTCCTTGCCCTCCTTCCCGAGGGCGTGCTCCACGCTCTCCACCAGGGAAGTGAAGAACGGGTTGGTGATGCTGGGCACGACCATCCCCACGGTGTCGGTACGACTGTTGCGCAGTGCCCTGGCGATGACATTGACCTGGTAGCCCAGGTCGTCGGCGGCGCGGCGGACCTTGCGTTCGACCGCGGCCGAGACCTGGCCCCGGCGGGAGAGCACCCGCGACACGGTGGCGGTGGAGACACCGGCCCGCTCGGCGACCTGAGCGATCGTGACCCGTTGCAATCGATTACCTTCCTGCCGGGAAACATGGCGGTCACATGGTTCCAACACCGATGTGACCTGATGCGTTGGATCAGCATAGAGCCTTGACACGGCACCTGACCCCTGCCTACGGTCCTCCGCAACTCAGCTGTAATCGATTGCATTGAGGTGGCGCGATGACGACGTCCGGGAGCACGAGCGGCCTTGGGGTGTTCCCGCCCCGGCCGAACGCGGTCAACGAGCTGTTCGGCACCCCGAAGGTCGTCATCGGCGTGGTGCACCTGCCGCCGCTGCCCGGCAGCCCGCATTACGAGGGCGCCCCGCTGGACGAGATCTGCGCCTTCGCGGTCGAGGAGGCGCGGGCCTATCTGGAGGGCGGCTGCCACGGGCTGATCGTGGAGAACCACTGGGACATCCCGTTCCTCAAACCGGGCGAACACGGTTATGAGACATCGGCGGCGATGGCCGTGGTGACCGACCGGGTGCGGCACGCCGTGCTGGAGGGGGCCGGCGGCAGGCTCGGGGTCAGCGTGCTTTCCAATGCCGCCGAGTGCTCCATCGCCTCCGCCTGGTCCGGCGGCGGCGGATTCGTACGGGTCAACCAGTGGGCCAATGCCTATGTCGCCAACGAAGGCATCATCGAGGGCCAGTCGGCACACGCCAGCCGCTATCGCAGCCGGATCGGCGCCGGTCCGGTCAAGGTCTTCGCCGATGTGCACGTCAAGCACGGTTCGCACGCCATCGTCGCCGACCGCACCCTGGCCGAACAGACCGAGGACGCGGAGTTCTTCGGCGCCGATGTGCTGATCGCCACCGGCTCCCGGACCGGGGACGCCGCCTCACTGGAGGAGGTCGAGGGCATCTCCGCCCACACCACCCTGCCGGTGGTGATCGGCTCCGGTATCACCGCGGGCAACATCGGCGGCCTGCTGCCCGCCTGCGACGGAGTGATCGTCGCGTCCTCGGTGAAGGACAACGGCCGCTGGTGGGGCCGGGTCGACCGGGCCAAGGTCCGCGAGCTGACCACCGCGGCGGCCAAGGCCGGAGTGGTGCTCCCGTGATCGTCTTCTGCGGGTACGCCAACATCGACCTGACCGTCGGTGTGCCGGCGCTGCCCGCTCCCGGTGACCGCGTGCAGGCGACCGCCATCCGCCAGGGCCACGGCGGGATGGCCGCCAACGCCTCGGCGGCCGCGGCCCGGGCGGGGGCCGACGCGTGGTTCGCCGGTGTGGTCGGACCGGAGCCGCGGAGCACGGCGTTCCTGGCCGCACTCGCCGCCGACGGGGTACGCACCGACTGGACCGCCCGCACCGGCACCCTCACCACCGCCGTCGTACTGCTCACCCCGGACGGCGAACGCGCCGTGATCAGCCAGGACGACGAGCTGGACGCCCGGCACATCATCCGTACGGTACGGGCCGCGCGCGAGGCCGGGGCGGACTGGCTCTACCTCGACGGCTACCGCTTCCCCGAGGCCGCCGCCGCACTGGCCGAGGCCGCCGCCGACGCCGACGCCGACGCCCCGCCCGGTGCGCCCGGACCGGGCCTGGTGGTGGACCTCGACGGCTGCGACCGGGCGGAGGCGATGCGCACCGCGCTGTCCGCGGCCGATCACGCCGTCGTCGGCCGGCCGCTGGCCGTCGCGCTGCTGGGCGGAGAACCGGCCCTGGCCCAAGCCGCCGCCGACCATGACGTCCATCTGGTCGTGACCGACGGTTCGCGCGGCTGGACCCTGCTGACCCCGGCCGGTGAACGCCACGACGGTCCGGCGATCGAGATCGACACGGTCGACGCCACCGGGGCCGGAGACTGCTTCACCGGCGCGTACTGCGCCGAACTTGACCGGGGCCGGTCGCCGCTGGAGGCGGCGCGCTTCGCCGCCGTCGCCGCCGGCCTGTCCTGTACCCGGCCCGGCGCCCGTGACGGGCTGCCCGACCGGCGGGCCATCGAATCCTGGCTCGCGGCCCACCCCCACCCCACTCCCGGAACCCCGGAGCCGACCCGCACCAGGTAGGACAAGGAGAGCAGATGCGCCAGAAAGTGACGGCCGTGGTCGCGCTGGGCCTGCTGCTGACGACCGTCGGCTGCGACACCCAGGCCCGCCGCGAGATGGCGGCCGAGAAGAAGACCACCGAGCAGGGCCCGCCGCCGCCCGCGGAGGTCGCCCGCTCCTGTACCGTACGCGGCCACGCTCCGAAGATCGGTATCGTGCCCATCAACCTCCAGGCGCTGTTCTTCAACCAGATCAACACCGGCGCCCGGACCGTGGCCCGCAAGGCCGGGGTGAAGACCCAGATCGTCAACGGCAACGACGACTCCGCCACCCAGGCCAACGCCATCGACGACCTGGTGGCCAACCACTACGACGCCATCATCGTGGACGCGGTCGACACCGAGGGCATCAAGCCCGCCATCCGCCGGGCCAAGGCGGCGGGCGTGCCGGTCGTCGCCGTGGACGCCACCGTCGACGACCCCGCGGTCTCCACCCAGGTCGGCGTCGGCAACGCGGAAGGCGGCCGGCGGATCGGCGAGGCCCTGCTGAAGACGGCCGGCAACCGCGGTGGGATCGGCGTCGTCGGCGCGCTCAACAGCACCATCCAGAACGAGCGGCAGAAAGGATTCACCAGCACCGTCACCGCCAAGGGCATGAAGATCCAGAACGTGGTCGACGGCCGCAACATCCAGGAGAACGCCCAGACCGCCGCCGAGAACCTGCTCACCCGCGACCCCGGCCTGAAGTACGCCTACGCCACCGGCGAGCCCGCCCTGATCGGCCTGGCCGCCGCCGTGGTCAGCCAGCACCGCACCAAGGACCTCAAGGTCGTCGGATGGGACCTGTCCAGCCAGGCCGTCGACGGGCTGCGGGCCGGCTGGATCACCGGTGTGCTGCAGCAGAACACCTTCCGGTTCGGCTACGAGGCCATGAATTCCGCGATCGACCTGGCCTGCGGCCGCACCACCCGCCGGCAAGTGCCCGTTCCCACCCAGCTGGTGACCCCGGACAACGTCAAGAACTACCTCTACTACCTGGAGAAGTGATGGGCGAGAGCGCGCTGGTCTCCCTGCGAGGAATCACCAAATCGTTCGGCGCCGTCCGCTCGCTGCGCGGCGTCGACCTGACCCTGGCCCCGGGCGAGGTGCTCGGCCTGGTCGGCGACAACGGCGCCGGGAAGTCGACCCTGATGAAGGTCCTGGCCGGTGCGGTCCAGCACGACAGCGGGCAGATCTCCATCGACGGCCGCGACGTCCGCTTCACCAGCCCCGCCGACGCCCGCCGCGAGCGGGTCGGCATCGTGTACCAGGACCTCGCCCTGTGCGACACCCTCGATGTGGCCAGCAATCTGTTCCTCGGTCGTGAACCGCGCAGGGGCCCCTTCATCGACCGCGCCACGATGCACTCACGAGCGGCGGAAACCCTCTCCGAACTGCACGTCCGGGTGAAGTCCACCTACCAGGAGATCGGCGAGCTGTCCGGAGGGCAGCGGCAGGCCGTGGCGATCGCCCGTGCGGTGTCGTTCCGCCCGCGCGTGCTGATCCTGGACGAACCCACCGCCGCCCTCGCCGTCGCCGAGGTCCGGCAGGTGCTGAAGATGATCCGCGACGTCGCCGCCCAGGGCGTCGGCGTCATCCTGATCACCCACCGGCTGCAGGACCTGTTCGAGGTCTGCGACCGGATCACCGTGATGTACGAGGGGCGCAGCGTCGAGGACGCCCCGATCTCCGATCTCGACATCGAACGGCTCGTCGCCATGATCACCCGATCCGGCGCCGCGAATGGCGGGCCCGGCACCGAGGAGGTGGCCTGATATGAGCGCCGACACCGCGATGCGCACCACCGCCGTACTGGGCCGGCCTCCGGGCCGCTGGCAGCGCGCCAACAAGGCCACCCTGGCCATGCTCGGCGTGGGGCTCGCGCTCTTCCTCGGCTTCGGTATCGCCGCCCCCAACTTCCTGACCTTCAACAACCTGTCCAACCTGGCCACCCAGGTGGCGATCACCCTGATCGTGGCGGTCGCCATGACCTTCGTGATCAGCACCGGTCAGATCGACCTGTCCGTGGGATCGATCCTCGCGTTCACCGCCACCTGTGCCGCCGAGATGCTGCAGGCCGGCTGGGACTCCTCCGTGGTGATCGTCGTGGCGCTGCTCGCCGGGCTCTTCTGGGGCGCCGTCAACGGATGGCTGTCGGCGTATCAGAAGATCCCCCCGTTCATCGTCACCCTCGCCACCATGTCGGTCGTCCGGGGTCTGGCGCAGCTGTGGACCAAGGGGTTCTCCGTCCCCATCGACGCCCGGCTCTTCGTCGCCAAGCTCGGCGACGCCTCCTTCCTCGGACTGTCCGCGCTGGCCTGGATCGCCCTGGCCACGGTCGCCGTCGGCGCGGTCCTGCTGTCGAAGCTGCCGTTCGGCTCCTACGTCAACGGCATCGGCTCCCAGGAGGAGTCCGTGCGGCGAGCGGGGGTGAACACCGCCCGGATCAAGATGATCACCCTGATGCTGACCGGGGTGGCCGCCGGTATCGCCGGGCTGCTCACCGCGGCCAGGCTCGGGTCCGGCTCCGCCAACTCCGGACAGGGCTTCGAACTCACCGTGATCGCCGCGGTCGTGCTCGGGGGCACCAATCTGTTCGGCGGCCGGGGCACCGTGGTGGGCACCGTCATCGGCGCCCTCATCACCGGAGTCATCGCCAACGGCCTCAACCTGCTCGGCGTGAGCCCGTTCCTCACCCCCATCGTCACCGGACTGGTGCTGCTCGCCGCGATCTGGCTCAACCTGCGCGGCCGGGCGATGGCCGACCTGTTCGCCCACCTGACGGGCCGCTCATGAGCGGCCCCTCCCCCACCAACGTGACCACGGTGACCGGGCCCGTGCCCAGCACCGGGCTCGGCCTCACCCTCACCCATGAACATCTGCGCAACGACGTCCGCAAGGCCGTCACCACCCCGGCCGACCCCCGGCTCGGTCAGCTGCGCGACGCCCGCACCACACCCGGACTGGCCTGGCTGCTGCGCGAACAGCCCTACGCCTGCCTCGACCACTGTGTGCTCGACGACACCGAAGCGATGCTGGCCGACCTGCGCGCGTTCGCCGCCGGCGGGGGCGGCACGATCGTCGACGTCACCCCGGGCGGACTGGGCCGCGACCCGGCGGCGCTGCGCGCGTTCTCCGAGGACAGCGGCGTACGGGTGGTCATGGGCAGCGGATGGTACCTGGAGACCTACCATCCCCGGCCACTGTCACCGGCGGACGAGCGCGGCCTGGCCGTCGCTCTGCTGGCCGAGTTCACCGAGGGAGCCGACGGCACCGGGATCCGGCCGGGCGTCATCGGCGAGATCGGGGTCTCCCCGCGGTTCACCGAGGGTGAGCACACCGCGCTGCGCGCCGCCGCGCGTACCCAGCGCGAGACCGGTGTCCCGCTCTACGTCCATCTGCCCGGCTGGCAGCGCCGCGCCCACGAGGTCCTCGACCTGGTACTGGGCGAGTACGGGGTGGCGCCGGCCGCCGTGGTGCTGTGCCATATGGACCCCTCGCACGCCGACCCGGACTATCAGCGGTCGGTGGCCGACCGCGGCGTCTGGCTCGAATTCGACATGATCGGCATGCCGTTCCGCTACCCCGGCGAGGGGCAGTCCCCGGCACCCCACGAAACCGCGCACGCGATCGCCGGGCTCATCGCCCGCGGACACGGGGACCGGCTGCTGCTCAGCCACGACGTGTTCCTCAAGAGCATGCTCACCGCCTACGGCGGCAACGGCTTCCGCTATGTGCCGGAGCTGTTCCTCCCCCGGCTCGTCGAGCACGGCGTGCCCGAGCGGACCGCCTCGGGCCTGCTGCACACCAACCCGGCCCGGCTGTTCGAGCACGCCGCCGCGTCCTGACCACGTCCCACCGTTTCCATCACCACCCGTTGCGAAGGAGCACCCCGTGAGCCGCGTCCTGATAGCCGGTGAGAGCTGGATCTCCCAGTCCACACACATCAAGGGGGTCGACTCGTTCACCACCAGTAGCTATGTGACCGGAGTCGAGCCGTTGCGCCGGGCGCTGGAGGGCCGCGGGCACGAGGTCACCCACCTGCCCGCGCATCTGGTACCCGGACAGTTCCCGGGCGACGCCGAGGCGCTCGCCGGCTACGACGTCGTCGTCCTCTCCGACATCGGGGCGAACTCCCTCCAGCTCTCCCCCGAGGTGTTCGAGGGGGGCACGCCGGGGGCCGACCGGATCGACGCACTGCGCGGATGGGTCGGCGACGGCGGCGGGCTGCTGATGGTCGGCGGCTATCTCTCCTTCACCGGTTTCGAGGGCAAGGCCGCCTACCGCAACACCGCGCTGCACGAGGTGCTGCCGGTCGAGCTGCTGCCCGAGGACGACCGCGTCGAACTCCCCGCGGGGGGCCGCCCGTCGGCCGTCGGTACCGGCCATCCCGCCCTCGGCGGGGTGACCGGCGAATGGCCGCCGCTGCTCGGCTACAACCGCGTCCGGCCACGTCCGGGCACCGAGGTCCTGGCCACCCTGGGCGGCGACCCCCTGGTGGCGGTGGCCGAATACGGCGCGGGACGCTCGGCCGTCTTCACCTCCGACTGCTCCCCGCACTGGGCGCCCGCGGCGTTCTGCGAGCAGTGGGACGGCTACGCCCGGGTCTTCGGCGGCCTCGTCGAGTGGCTCTCCCGTTGAGCCGGTCCGAGCGGCTCCTGAAGGCCGCCGCCCCGGTCATGGAACAGGCGCTGCGCATGCGCTTCGTCACCGAGGTCACGGCCGGCACGATCAGCGACGCCGACTACGCCGACTACCTGGAGATCGAGGCCGCGTTCGTGGAGACGGCCACCCGGCTGCACGGACTGGCCGTATGGGGCGCCCCGGACCGGACGGCGCTGGAGCGCAACGCCCGTGCGGTCCACGCGCTGACCACGACCCAGGCGGACTACTTCCGCGAAGCCCGCGCCACCTGGCCCGTCCCCGCCCGGCCGGACGCCGCCCGGCGCGCCGAGGTGCTGTCGCGGTACGCACTCGACGTGGCGCGGGAAGGCGGCTACCCGGCGGTGATGACCATGCTGTTCGCCGCGGAGAGCCTCTACCTCACCTGGTGCGCCCGGGCGCACGAGCACGGCGCCGTCCCCGACGGCGCGATGAGCGCCTGGGTGGCGCTCCACGCCGACCAGGCGTTCCGGGACGGCGTACGGGCTCTCGCGGCGGAGGTCGACGCCCTGCCGGACGACATCCCCCAGGAGCGGCTGACCCGCTGGTTCACCGGCATGCTGGAGGCGGAAATCGCGTTCCACGACGCGGTGTTCGGATGACCGGGCCCCGGCGGGGGCCGATCAGTCGTCCGTGGTCCCCTCGTGCAGCCGCTGGGTGAGGTCGTCGGCCCAGTCCCAGTCCCGGGCCCAGGCCCGCACGGTGGCCGTGTCCGCCTCGGAGGCGGGAGCGGCGTGGACATCCATGAGGTCACGCACGGCACCGCGGTCGGCCAGCCCGCGCACCTTCGTGCCGATGACGTCGTCCAGGGCGAGGACGGGGCCGTACTCGGTCGCCGTGGGCGGGCGCCAGAACGCCTCCTTGAGGATGCCGACCTCGCACTGCTCACCGCTGGCGGGATCCGTGACCACGAGGCGGCGGGAGAGCGGGGCCACGCCCACCTCTCTGACCTGCCAGCCGCGCTCGGCCGGCCCCGGCGACGAGGGAGCGGGTGATCTCCGCCATGGGTGCGGGGTTCTCCGTGGCTACGTCGAGGTCCTGGCTGAGCCGGTCGACCAGGCCGTGCGCTTGGACGGCGTACCCGCCGGTGATGACCAGAGGGTAAGGGGTGCCGATGGCCAGGACGTCGGAGAGGAGTCTGCGGTGGAGATCGCCGAGGTTCACGCCGCGGCTCCCGGGCAGGCCGAAGCCAGTTCGGGGAAAGCCTCCTCCCACACGTCACGGATGGCCCGGCTGATCAGCGTGCGCAGGACGGGCCACTGGTCGATGAGGAGATCCCGGTTCAGCAGGGCGACCAGGTCATCGTGCTGCCCTTCGGCGAGCACCGTGCGGTACATGCTCATCCTCGACCGTGGTCGGTCCAGATCGAACCGCGTCAGTCCCGACCACGCCACATGCAGCGGCAGCTGGACGGAGCCGTGGGTCGGCCCGGCCGGCCGGCGGAGCGCGTCGGGGAGCCTTCGCGCGTAGCGCTGCCGCAGCACCTCGGCGGCGGGCGGTGACGGCTCAGCGGCAGGCATGGCGGACATGCAACCAGCATGAATGACGCAGGCCGTCCCGGGACTCACACCCGGCGAGGACGTCCATCGGTTCTTCTTCCGCCCGGGAGGGCCTGTCCATCCCCGAGACCGCGCCGGCTTCAGACGGGCAGGAAGTCCCTCGCTATGCGCGCCGCCACCCGCTCCAGCAGGGGTCCCGCCTGTGTGAGGCAGCGGGGGACGTCGGGTTCCAGTTCGGTCAGGGCGTAGGCCCGGTGGATGCCGACGGCTTTCAAGGAGGCCGGGTCCAGGGACAACCGGCCGCAGACCGCGATCACGGGCAGGCCGCGCGCGCGGGCCCGGGAGGCGACGCCCGCCGGTGCCTTGCCGTGGAGGGTCTGGCTGTCCAGGGAGCCCTCACCGGTGATCACCAAATCCGCTCGGGCCAGGGCCTCGCCGAAACCGAGCAGGTCCAGCATCACCTCCACTCCGGGGCGAAACCGCGCCCGCAGTGCGGTGAGGGCGCCGAAGCCCAGGCCGCCGGCCGCCCCGGCCCCGGGTTCCCCGGCCGTGTCGAGGAACCCGCACGTTCGCGCGTAGTGGCGCAGGGCGCCCTCGAGGAGGTCCACCTCCTTTGGGGAGGCGCCTTTTTGGGGCCCGTAGACCGCGGCCGCGCCCTTCGGTCCGAGCAGCGGGTTGTCTACGTCGCTCGCCAGTACGAGGTCCACCTCCGCGAGCCGGGGGTCAAGCCCGGACAGGTCGGCCTTCGCGAGCCGGGCCAGTGCCGCCCCGCCCGGCCCGGCCGAGGCGCCGGACGCGTCAAGGAACCGCGCGCCGAGCGCCGACAGCATCCCGGCGCCACCGTCCGTGGTCGCGCTGCCGCCGACGCCCAGGGCGATCGAACGGGCCCCGGCGTCCAGCGCGGCGCGCAGCACTTCGCCGGTGCCGAACGACGTGGCGGTGAGCGGCGCGAAGACGCCCGCCGGGAGGTGCCGCAGCCCGGACGCCTCGGCCATTTCCACGACCGCGGCACCGTTCCGCAGGGCGTAGGCGGCGGTCACCGGCTTGCCCACGGGTCCGGTCACGCGTATCTCGCGTCGGCCGAACCCGGCCATGACCGCGGCGTCCACCGTCCCGTCACCGCCGTCGGCGACCGGTACGGACGCGACCGACGCGTGGGGGGCCGCCCGCCGGAGCCCGGCGGTGAGCCGTTCGGCTACCTGAGCCGCGGTCAGCGACCCCTTGAACTTGTCCGCCGCGATCAGTACCCGCACTCGTTTCCCTCTCCTTCCGGGCCGGGCGGCGATCCACCAGGCGTCGTCCGCCGGATCGGTCAGGGGGCTGTCGCCACCAGATCGCGTACGCGGGCGGCCACGCGCGGTTCGCACCCCTCCAGCGCTTTGGCCAGTCCGTCCGGATCGGTCAGCGGGCGCCTGTCGACGGCGCCCCGCGCCCATTCCGGTGCCGCGCCGCACTCGGTGACCAGAGCCTGAACCGCCTGGGCGGCGGGCAGCAGGTCGAACCAGCGCAGCCCGAGCGCGGCGAGGCCGGCGGGGGTGGGCTCGCCGAACAGCCGAAGCCGCGCCAGGCCACCGTCGGGATAGATGTCGAGCCTGATGTGGCTGACGGGGCGGGAGGCGTCGACTCCTGTTCCCGGAGGTCAGCCGTGGGCCACGCGGAGCGTTGTGGGGGCGTGTTCGGGGCTGGTGGCCAGCTCCTCGAACTCGTTGACGTTGTCGAGTTCGGTGCCCATGGAGACGTTGGTGACGCGTTCGAGGATGACCTCGACGACCACCGGTACCCGGTACTCGGCCATGAGCTTCTTGGCCTCTTCGAGGGCGGGCCCGATGCGGTCGGGTTCGAAGACCCGGATGGCCTTGCAGCCGAGCCCCTCGGCCACCTTGACGTGGTCGACGCCGTAGCCGCCCACTTCGGGGGCGTTGACGTTGTCGAAGGACAGCTGGACGCAGTAGTCCATGTCGAAGCCGCGCTGCGCCTGGCGGATCAGGCCGAGGTAGGCGTTGTTGACGACGACATGGAGGTAGGGGATCTGGAACTGGGCGCCGACGGCGAGTTCCTCGATCATGAATTGGAAGTCGTAGTCGCCGGAGAGGGCGACGACGGGGGCGTCCGGATCGGCGGTCGCGACGCCCAGGGCGGCGGGCACGGTCCAGCCCAGCGGCCCTGCCTGGCCGGCGTTGATCCAGTGCCGGGGGTGGTAGACGTGGAGCATCTGCGCGGCCTGGATCTGGGAAAGACCGATCGTGGAGACGTAGCGCGTGCCGGGCCCGAACGCCTTGTTCATCTCCTCGTAGACCCGCTGCGGCTTGACCGGCACCTGGTCGAAGTGGGTCCTGCGGAGCATGGTGGCCTTGCGCCGCCGGCAGCCGTCGGCCCAGTCGCCGCGGTCCCTGAGGGCTCCGGCGGCCTTCAGCTCCCTCGCCGCCTCGACGAAGAGCTCCAGCGCGGGCCCGGCGTCGGAGACGATGCCGTAGTCGGGGGGAAAGACCCGGCCGATCTGGGTGGGTTCGATGTCGACGTGGACGAAGGTACGGCCCCGGGTGTACGTGTCGAGGCCGCCGGTGTGGCGGTTCGCCCAGCGGTTGCCGATACCGAGGACGAAGTCGGACTCCAGCAGGGTGGCATTGCCGTAGCGGTGGGAGGTCTGCAGACCGACCATGCCCGCCATGAGCGGATGGTCGTCGGGGATGGCGCCCCAGCCCATCAGCGTGGGCACCACCGGCACCCCGGTCAGCTGGGCGAACTCCACCAGCGACTCGCTCGCGTCGGCGTTGATGACGCCGCCCCCGGCGACGATCAGCGGCCGTTCGGCGGCCTGGAGCAGCTCGACGGCCTTGTCGATCTGCGCCCGGGTGGCGACGGGCCGGTGGACCGGAAGCGGCTCGTACGTCTCCAGGTCGAACTCGATCTCCGTCATCTGGACGTCGATCGGCAGATCGATCAGCACCGGGCCGGGCCGGCCGGAACGCATGAGGTGGAACGCCTGCTGGAACGCGCCGGGCACCTGTGCGGGCTCCAGCACGGTCATCGCCATCTTGGTCAGCGGCCCCGCGATGGAGGCGATGTCGACGGCCTGGAAGTCCTCCTTGTGCAGCTTGGCCACCGCCGCCTGGCCGGTGATGCACAGGATCGGGATCGAGTCCGCCGCGGCCGAGTACAGACCGGTGATCATGTCGGTGCCCGCGGGACCGCTGGTGCCCACGCAGACCCCGATGTTCCCGGCCTTCGCGCGGGTGTAGCCCTCGGCCATGTGCGAGGCCCCCTCCACATGCCGGGCGAGGACATGCGTCAGGCCGCCGTTGGTGCGCATCGCCGAGTAGAAGGGATTGATCGCCGCACCGGGCAGGCCGAAGACATGGGTGGTCCCCTCACGCTTGAGGATCTCCACCGCCGCCTGGGCCGCGGTCATTCGAGCCATGGGGATGCTCCTGTCGATTGGTACATCGGGGGGTGGGTTTCAGTGGGTGGCGCGGCCGGCCAGCCGCTCGACGCCGCGCAGCAGGGCGCAGTGGTCGAGCCCGCCGTCGCCGCGGGCGCGGGCCGAGGCGACCAGTTGGGCGACGAGGGCGCCGACCGGCAGGGGCGCCCCCACGGCCCGTGCCGCGTCGGTGACGATGCCCATGTCCTTGTGATGCAGGTCGATACGGAAGCCGGGCTTGAAATCGCGGTCGAGCACCGCCTGCCGCTTGCGGGCCAGGACGGTGGAGCCGGCCAGGCCCCCGCCCAGGACCTCCAGCGCCGCCTTCAGGTCCACGCCGGCGTTCTCCAGGAAGACCACGGCCTCGGCCAGGGACTGCAGGTGGATGGCCACCATCAGCTGGTTGGCGGCCTTGACCGTCTGTCCGGCCCCGTGCGGGCCGACGTGCACGATGGTGGTGCCCAGTGCCTCGAACACCGGCCCGGCATCGGCGAAGTCGTCCGGGTCGCCGCCGACCATGATCGACAGCGCCCCCTCGATGGCGCCCGCCTCGCCGCCGGACACCGGGGCGTCGAGCGTACGCAGACCCTTGTCCCGCGCGGCGGCGTCCACCTCCAGCGAGGTCTGCGGGGTGATGCTGCTCATGTCGATCAGCAAGGTGCCCGGCCCGGCGTGTTCCAGGACGCCGCCCTCGCCTAGGACGACCTCCTTCACCTGCGGGTCGGCCGGGACCATGGTGATCACGACCTCGGCTTCGCGCACCGCCTCGGCGATGCTGTCGGCGCCCCGGCCACCGGCCGCGGCCAGGGCGTCCACCGGCGCGCGGCCGCGGTTGTAGCCGGTGACGGTGTGTCCGGCCTTCACCAGGTTGGCGGCCATCGGGCCGCCCATGATGCCCAGGCCGATGAAGGCGATCTTCCGGGAAGTGGCGCTCATCGTGGGTTCCTTCGTGTCGTCCGTGCCGTACTTGTCATCCGTGTCGTCCGTGCCGTACGTGTCGTCGTGGTGGTCCGGAACGGCGGGTCGGGCACCCGGTCAGGCGTGGCGGTCACTGCCGCGACGGTCGCGTGGGAGCCAGTCGAAGCTGTCCGCGCTCGGGCCCCCGGGCTTGTACTCCAGGCCCACCCAGCCCGCGTAGCCCGCGGCCTGGAGGCGCAGCAGCAGCCCGTCGAGGTCCAGCCGTCCCGTACCGGGCGCGCCCCGCCCGGGTGCGTCGGCGATCTGGACATGGCCGATGCGGTCGGCGTGGGTGTCGATCACCCCCGGCACGTCGTCGCCGTTGACGGAGAGGTGGTAGAGGTCGGCCAGGAGACGGAGGTTGCGGCTGCCGGACGCGGCCGCCACCCGCTCGATGACGGCGATCGCGTCCGCCGCGGTGAGCAGCGGGTACGCCGGGGCGCCGCTGACCGGCTCCAGCAGGATCGTGCCGCCGACGCGCTCGGCGGCCTTGGCCGCCAGCGCCAGGTGCTCCACCGCCAGGTCGTCCTGCTCCGCCGGGGAGACGCCGTCGACCCGGTTGCCGTACAGCGCGTTGAACGAACGGCATCCCAGTTGCTCGCCGATCGCCACGGTGGCGTCGATGTTGTCGCGGAACTCCGTGGCCCGGCCGGGCCAGGACACCAGGCCCCGGTCGCCTCCGGGCATGTCCCCGGCGAAGAAGTTCAGGCCGGTCAGGCGGACACCGGCGGCACGTACCGCCCGCACGAAGGCATCGGCCTCCGCGTCCGTCGGCACGGCCGTCGCGTAGGGCCACCAGAACTCGACCGCGTCGAACCCCGCGGCCTTCGCGGCGGCCGGGCGCTCGAGCAGCGGCAGCTCGGTGAACAGGATCGACAGATTGACCGTGTGGGGAAGTCGGCTCTTCATCAGTGCTCCCTGCCGAGGCTCTTCAGGTACGGACGCCAGCCACCGAAGTCGGTGATCTCCTTGTGAACGTCCCTCTCCAGCTCGCCGCGGCGAAGGACCATCGAGAAGGACGAGGAGCCGTCCTGGAGCCGGATGATCCAGAACTCCAGTTCCGGCGGCTCGCTGGGCAGCAGGTGGTCGCGCAGCACCTCGTCGGGGACGTCGTAGACCTCGCCTTCCACCGCGGTGCCGACAGCTGGGTCGGGCAGCAGCCCGGGGCAGGTGTCCCGGATCGAGAAGAAGCGGTAGCCGGGGGCGGTGCGGGTCCGGGCCACGAGGGGGGCTCCGCGCAGGTGGTGATGGAAGGGTCCGCCCTCCATCGCCTGGCCGTTGAGGAACATGCGTGCCATGAGATCTCCCTTGAGCGGCGGGATCTTCTGGGATGTGGATAGTATTTTCTGCAATGTGGAATAACAACCCCCCGGCTCGCCACTCACCCCGGACGCCCCGCCCCACGCCCCGCACTTCGGTGGCAGACTCATCGACGCGGTGACGACGCCCGGACGGACGGGCGGAGCAGGGACGCGAAAAGCCTTGACAGGCACCCACGGCGGACCTATATATCTGCCAATCGAAAAATAAATTCCGCATGGTGAAAAGCGCTTTGGCCCCGTCCCACCCACCGCCGAGGCCTTGGCAGGCGGCCCCGGTCGGCGGCCCTGGTCAGCGGGCTTGGGTCAGCGGCCTCGGTCAGCGGTAGGCGTTCCGCTGAGGCGCCGCCTCCCCTACGCCATGCGCGGCGTCCCGACGGCCCCGCCCCGCCCGCTCGGCGCGAGACGTGCCACCCGCCCCAGACGGCCTCGCCCCACCAGTGGAGGACGGCCCGGCCCAGGAGGTTCTCGACGTGAAACCCATCCATCTGCTCGGCGCGATCCCGTTCCTCGGGATCCTCGGGGGAATCTTCATCGCGAACCGGGTGACGCCCTACGTCCTCGGTATGCCGTTCAACCTCTTCTGGCTGGTCATGTGGGTCGTGCTGATCTCGGCGACCATGGCCGTCATCTACCACCTGGACCCGGCGAACCGGGAGGAGCAGAGCTCATGATCGCCCTCGCCGTCATCTTCGCCTTCCTGCTCGCGGCCCTGGGCCTGGGACTGCGCGCCCGCCGTGGCAGGGACATGGATCTCGAACAGTGGTCGGTGGGCGGCCGCGGCTTCGGGACGGTCTTCGTCTTCCTGCTGCTGGCCGGCGAGATCTACACGACCTTCACCTTCCTGGGCGCCTCGGGATGGGCCTACGGCAAGGGCGCGCCCGCCTACTACATCCTCTGTTACGCCTCACTGGCCTACGTCCTGTCGTACTGGCTGCTCCCGGCCGTGTGGCGCTACGCCAAACAGCACCGGCTGATCTCGCAGTCCGACTTCTTCGTCGCCAAGTTCAACAGCCCGCTGCTCGGCGCGCTGGTGGCCCTCGTCGGAGTCGTCGCGATGGTGCCCTATCTCGTCCTGCAGCTCAAAGGGTTGGGGATCATCGTGTCCGTCTCCTCCGACGGCCGTATCTCCTCCCACTGGGCCATCGTGATCGGCACGGTGGCGCTGACCCTCTATGTGACCATCTCGGGCATCCACGGCTCGGCCTGGACCTCGGTGCTCAAAGACGTCGCCATTCTCGCGATCGTCCTCATCCTCGGCATCTATCTGCCGATGCACTACTTCGGCGGCGTCGGGGAGATGTTCCACGCGGTGGACAAGGCCCACCCCCAGCTCCTCACCCTGCCCTCCAGCGGCATGAGCACCTCGTGGTTCGCCTCCACCGTGCTGCTCTCGGCGGTCGGCTTCTACATGTGGCCGCACACGTTCAGCGCCTCCTACAGCGCCCAGAACGAACGCGTCTTCCGCCGTAACGCCATCTTCATGCCGCTCTACCAGCTCATCCTGCTCTTCGTCTTCTTCGCCGGCTTCACCGCCATCCTGGTCGTGCCGGGCCTCAAAGGCGCCGACGCGGATCTGTCCCTGCTGCGCATCACCACCGCGACGTTTCCCTCCTGGTTCGTCGGCATCGTCGGTGGCGCCGGGCTGCTCACCGCGCTGGTCCCCGGATCCCTGCTGCTCATGACCTCCGCGACCTGCCTGTCGAAGAACGTCTACCGCCTCGCCCGGCCGCACACCAGCGAGCAGCACATCACCCGCCTCGCACAGCTGCTCGTCCCCGCGCTCGCCCTGGTCTCCCTCTACTTCACCTTCAACGGCGGCAGTTCGATCGTCTCGCTGCTGCTCATGGGCTACGCACTGGTCACCCAGCTCTTCCCCGCACTGCTGGCGAGCCTCGCGCGACGGCAGTTCGTCACCAAGGAGGGAGCAGCGGCGGGCATCGTCGTCGGAGTCACCACGGTCGCCGTCGTCACCCTCTCCGGAGTCACGGTGGGCGGCCTCCTGCCGGGACTCCCCCAGGTGGTGAAGGACCTCAACGTCGGCGTCATCGCCCTCGTCCTCAACACCGTGGTCATGGTGGCCACCTCCGCCGCCACTCGCACCGCGAGCCCCGACCCCGTGACCACCGCCGCCCTGCGCCCCGAACCCGAAGCCACGGCCGGCACCGGCTGACCCGCTCCCCGGGCCGGGACCTCACACGGTCGCTCCCGGCCCGGGGCTCCGGCCGCTCCTTCGCGGCAGGGACAACGCCGAGCCCTCCTATGCCGGGCTGTCGCCGGGCAGCCCCATACGGCGGGTCATCGTCCACAGGAGCAGGGCGGCGAGGCTGAACGACGCGCCGAGAACCGACACCCCCGGCCAGCCCGCCGTCGCGTAGGCGAGGGAGGAGCCGAGGGCGCCGAGGCTGCTGCCCGCCGAGTAGAAGACCATGTAGCCGCCGATGATCCTGCTGCCCGCGTCGGGCCGCACGGCGTGGATCAGGGTCTGGTTGGTGACGTGGACCGCCTGCACGGCGAAGTCCAGCAGGACGGCGCCGATCGCCAGCGCCCACAGCGATTGCCCGGTCAGGGCGATCGGGAGCCAGGAGAGCGCCAGCAGGGCGAGGCCGGCACCGGTCGTGCGCTCGGCGAGCCCCCGGTCGTTCCAGCGCCCGGCCACTCCGGCGGCGACCGCCCCGGCCGCCCCGGCGAGCCCGAACGCTCCGATCGCGGTGTGCGACAGCGACCACGGCGGACCGCTCAGGGGCTGGGCCACGCCGCTCCACAGCGTGCTGAAGGCCGCGAACACCAGCAGGGCGAGCGCGCCCCGGATCCGCAGCAGCGGATGGCGGACGAACAGGGTGACGGTCGAGGCCACCAGCCGTCCGTACGACGCCTCGCGCACACCGGCGGACGGCACGCCCGGGGGCAGAGCACGGCACAGCGACAGCGCGAGGACGGCGGTGACGCCCGCGGACGCCAGGTAGACCGCCCGCCAGCCGGCCAGGTCGGCGAGGACGCCGGCGGCGGCGCGGGCCAGCAGAATTCCGGTGACGATACCGCCGGTGACCGTCCCGACGGCACGGCCGCGCCGGGCGGGCGGGGTCAGGGCGGCGGCCGCCGCGACCATCGTCTGGGCGACGACGGCGAGCAGCCCGACCACGGCGAGCGCGCCGAGCAGCGCCGCCACGCCCGGCGCCAGCCCGGCGGCCAGCAGTGCCAGTGCCAGCAGTCCGAGCTGACCGGTGACCAGCCGTCGGCGGTCGAGCAGGTCGCCGAGCGGCACCAGCGTCAACAGGCCCGCCGCATAGCCGAGTTGAGTCACGGTGACGATCACACCGAGCAGCCCCGAGCCGAGCGCGAACCGCTCACCGAGGGTCACCAGCAGGGGCTGGGCGAAGTAGACGGTGGCGACGGAGCTGCCGCAGGCGAGGGCGAGCAGGGGCACGAGCCCGGCGGGCGGCGACGCGTCCGACGCCGACGCCGTGGCAGGCGCCTGGTGGCCCCCGGTCCCGCCGCACCCGCCCGCCGCACCGGAGCACTGGATCGCCATACAGCCACACCTTCCGCTCGGTTGCATCTTGCTACCGACGTGACAGTAGCCATCCGAGGTAGCATGTTGCAACCATCCCTGGAAGGGGTCCGGGGAGCTGAGGAGAGGAGCCACGGATGGTCGCCCGCACCCGTTTCGACGCCGACCCCTGTCCCGTCGCCCGGACGGTGAACGCCATCGGCGACTGGTGGTCGCTGCTGATCGTGCGGGACGCCTTCGACGGCAGCCGCCGCTTCGGCGAGTTCCAGCGCAGCCTCGGCATCGCCAAGAACATCCTGGCGGCACGGCTGCGCACGCTGGAGCAGGCCGGAGTGGTGCGCGCCGAGCCCGCGCCGGACGGCGGGTCCCACCGCGAGTACCTCCTCACGGACAAGGGCCGCGCCCTGTTCCCGGTGATCGTCGCTCTTCGCCAGTGGGGCGAGGAAGAGTGCTTCACCCCCGGCGAGGACCACTCCCGCCTGCTGGACCGCCGGACCGGCCGCCCGTTGCGCCCGTTGCGGATTCAGGCGGCGGACGGACGGCCGGTGGAGCCGGAGGACACGGTCGTGGAGAAGGTGCGAGAGACGGAGAGGGCCGAGAAGAAGACCTCGGCGGAGGCGGGCCGGGCCCGCTGAGCGAGGCCGTGAGTGCGGAGTTGTTGCCGCATCCGAGTCCCGCGGGCTCACCGGCGGCAATACGATGCGATCTCACGACCCCGCCTCTCCGTCACGGTGGCCTTCATGAACAGCGTGTACTCGCCCATCCTGGAGCTCAATCTCCTCCGGGAGTTCGACGATCAGTTCGGGACGCACAGCTACGCGGACGGCTTCGAACTGCTCGACTACGACGACAAGAGTGAGCTCAAGGGCTGGCTGGACGATCCGGAGAACCCCAGCCGCGCCGAGTTCTTCGAGCAGCTGATCCCTTTCGCACGCGCCACCGGCAGCGGTTCGGGCTATGCGCTGTGGCGGTTCGACGACCGGGCCGACCTCGCGGACCTTCCCGTCGTGTTCCTCGGCGACGAGGGCGACGTATGGGTCCATGCGCGCAACCTACGGGAGCTGCTCCGGCTGCTCCCGGTCGAACGCGATGTCGCCTACGAGGACGAGGACCTCGACGAGCTCTTCCCGGCGCGTCAGGAATACCTGATGTGGCTGGAACGGAACTTCGGTCTCGCCCCGCCCGACGAGGACGAGGAAGCGGCCATCGGCAAGGCGGCCATGTGCGCGTTCGGCCCGCGGTTCGCCACCTGGCTGACACGGTTCACGAACCAAGGGGTGATCGACGACATGGTCAGGCTGCTGGATTGAACTCGGCGCGGGCGGCCGCTCAGCCGGTCTCGGCGCGGCTGCGACTGCCTCGCGGAGGAGTTCGCCCCACCACAGCAGCTCGTCGAGCATCGCCTTCGCGGCGCCGTTCGGGCCCTCCGGGTCCCGTAGCTCCCCCTCCGGGCCGAAGAGCTCGTATTGACGTCCTCTCCCCCTGAAAGGGGAGATTCCCGCCCTACCGCGTCGTTGAACGCTGCGGTGTCGAGTGGGTTCCTGCTTCGCTGCGCGGTGCCGGGACGAGTCCCGGTCTTACGCGCTCCACAGGCTGTAACGGCCAGTCCGGCCGCCTTGGCGACGTTGACCGCCGCGTTGATGTCCCGGTCCAGAACCGCCCCGCATCCCCCACAGGTCCACACGCGCACGTGCAGGGGCTTGGGCCCGTCCTTCACTCCGCACCGCGAGCACACCTGCGACGTGGGCTCGAACCGGCCGATCCGGATGAAGGTGCGCCCGTACCGGGCAGCCTTGTACTCCAGCATGCTCACGAACGCCGACCACCCAGCGTCGTGAACGGACTTGGCCAGGCGCGTGCGGGCGAGCCCCTTCACCGCCAGGTCCTCCACGGCGACCGCTTGGTTCTCGCGGATCAGCCTCGTGGAAAGCCGGTGGTGGAACTCGCGGCGCGCGTCCGCGACACGGGCGTGTGCCCGAGCGACGCGGACCCTGGCCTTGTCCCTGTTCCTGCTGCCCTTCTCCGTGCGGGAGAGGGCGCGCCGCGCCTTCTTCAGGCGCTTCTCGGCCCGGCGCAGGAAGCGTGGGCTGTCGACCTTCCGGCCGTCGGAGAGGACCGCGAAGTGCCCGAGGCCGAGGTCGATGCCCAGCTCGGGCGTCGTCTCCGGCAGCACCTCGTCCGGGCCGGTCTCCACGACGAAGGACGCGAAGTACCGGCCCGCCGAGTCCTCGACCACCGTCACCGTGGACGGCGTCGACGGCAACGTGCGGGACCACTTCACCTTGAGGTCGCCGATCTTCGGCAGGCGCAGCTTCCCTCCCGTGGTGATCGACCAGCGGGCGTTCGCGGTGAACCGGACGGCCTGCCGGGTATCCTTGTGCGCTTGGACAGGTCCCCGGTCTCCGGGAACGGCATGCCTTCGCTACGGGCGGTCTCCCGAGCGCGGAGCGCGTCGTTGTAGACCACCCGCACGCATCCGAACGCCCTCGCCAGCGCTGTGCGCTGACCGGCACTCGGGTACAGGCGGAAGCTGTACCGAAGCTGCACGCAGATCATGCTACGCAGTTGGTTTATGAGTATCGATGAGAAGGTTCGTACGGGTCGTCAAATCCCGAGGAGGGTGAACTCCGCCTGGCCTACGAGACGCTGGAGCTGCCCGCCGACGATCAGCGCCTGGTGGTGCACATCCCCGCCGACGACGCCTCCGCCGCCGCGCTGGACCGGCTGACGGGCCGCCGGTCCGGGGCGCTGCGCGCGGTGTCCGGCTGAGACCGCTGGGGACGGCCGCCGGCCCGGCCATGGCGGTCGGGGACGTGACGGCGTTCAGCGCGGAATCACCCAGCCCGGGGCCCAGGTCCCGGCGGCGTCGTGGCCGGCCGCCGCGGTGCCGAGGTGGGCGCGGAGAGTGGCCAGCGCCGGGTGGGGGTTGTCGCGGTGCCAGAGGAGGGAGTGCGGGTAGACGGGCGTCGGATCGGTCACCGGGATGCGGCGCAGCCCGTGGCCGACGGGCCAGATGAGGCGGGTCTGCTCACTCATGAAGGTGGCCAGGGCCGGGGTGTCGGCGACGGTGTCCAGGAGCACGTCGGAGCCGAAGTTGGGGCCGGTCGCCTCGACGGTGAGGCCGAACTCGGCGACGAGGTCGTCGTAGTAGGCGGCCCACTCGGTGCCGGGGACGATGCCGGGCATCCAGATCCGGTGCCCGGCGAGCTGGGCGACGGTCACCGACCGTGCGCCCGCCAGCGCATGAGCGGGGCCGGTGAGGAGCTGGAGCGGCTCGTCGAGCACCCGGACGGACTCGATGTCCTCGGGAAGGGGCCGGCCGGGCATGGCGACGGCCCGGAACGAGGCGTCGATCGTACCGGACCGGATGGCGGCGACGGCCGTCTCGATGTCGAACAGCATCACCACGTCGAGGTCGATCTCGGGATACGCTCGGTGGAAGCCGCGCATCAGACCGGACGCCGCGCCGCGCGAGGCGATCACGTCGACGCGCAGCGGACGGCGGCCGGTGCGCACGGACGAGACCGCGCGCTCGGCGACGCGCAGCAGCTCGCGCGCGTGCGGCAGGAACGCCTGCCCGTCGATGGTGAGCTCGGCGCCGCGCGGAGTGCGGGTGAAGAGCCGCACGCCGAGCTCGCGCTCCAGCGCGGCGATGCGCTTGGAGACTGCCTGCTGGGTGACCGCGAGCTCGGCGGCGGCCTCCTGGAACTGCCCCGCGTCGGCGGCGACGACGAAGGTCCGGACGGTGTCGAGGTCCATGCTGAGACCCTAGGGCCACAACCATCGGTTGTGGCAGGCGGCCCCGCGGTTGTTTGATCCCTGGGTCCGGCGCTCGCTTTGATGCTTCCGATCACGGATCGGTTGTGCGAATGAGTGGCGAGGGGGCGTCGGGCATGTCGGGTACGAGGAGCGGGCACCGACTGGGGCATCTGCCCGGACATCGGCTGGGGCGGCGGTTCGGGTGGCTCTGGGGGGCGTACGGGACCAGCGCGCTCGGCACCTGGCTCGCCTTCGGTGCGTTCCCGCTGATCGCCATCCAGGTGCTGCACGCCGGACCGGCCGAGGTCGCCGCGCTCTCCTCCGTCGGGGCAGCGGTGGGCGCGGCCGTGGCGGTGCCGCTCGGGCCGTGGGTGGAGTTCCGCCGCAAGCGGCCGGTGCTGATCACGATGGACCTGGTGCGGTGCGCGGCACTGCTGACGGTCCCCGCCGCGTTCGCGCTCGGCGCGCTCACCTTCCTCCAGCTGCTGCTGGTCTCGGTCGTCGTCGCGGCGGCCGACATCACCTTCCGCGCCGCCTCCGGCGCGTACCTGAAGACGCTACTGCCGGCCGATGACCTGCTCGTCGCCAACGCCCGGTTCGAGTCCACGGCCTGGACGACCACGATCGTCGGACCGCCGCTGGGCGGCGCCGCGATCGGGCTCCTCGGCCCGGTGGCGACAGTGGTGGCCGACGCGGTCAGCTATCTGCTCTCGGCCCTGGGCATCCGCGCGATGGGCGGCCACGAGCCGCGCCCGGAGCGCCGGGAGGCCGCGCGCATGCGGACCGGGGACCTGCTCGACGGTTGGCGGTACATCCTCGCCGACGCGGCGCTGCGTCCGCTGTTCTTCAACACCGCCTTGTTCAACGGCCTGGTGATGGCCGCCCAGCCGCTGCTCGCCGTCCTGATGCTGGGCCAACTCGGGTTCGCGCCATGGCAGTACGGCCTCGCCTTCGCCGCGCCCTCGATCGGCGGGCTGCTCGGTTCATGGCTGGCCCGGCCGCTCGTCACCCGGTTCGGGCAGCACCAGGTCCTGGTCACGGTCGGGGCGCTGCGCGCGATCTGGCCCGTCGGCCTGGCCTTCCTGGGGCCGGGGACCGGCGGGCTGCTGCTGGTGATGGGCGTCGAGCTCGGGCTCATCTTCTGCTGCGGGGTCTTCAACCCCGTCTACGCCACCTACCGCCTCGAGCGCACCGCGTCCGATCGGGTCGCCCGCACGCTGTCCGCCTGGGCGGTGACGACCAAGGCCTCGACCGCGCTCCTGACGGCCGTCTGGGGGGTGCTGGGCGGGCTGCTCGGCTCGCGTACGGCCATCGCCCTGGCCGGTGTGCTCCTGCTGGCGACCCCGCTGCTGCTCCCCCACCGCGCGGCAGGACATCTCCCGGAGCCGGAGCCAGGGCCGGGGCCGGAACCGGAGCCGTACTCGAGCCAGTCGAGCGGCAGCGCATGACGGGTCGCGCTGAGGTCCGGCTCAGTTCCGGGATCTTGTCGAAGGCGTCGGGGAGGACGTCGGCCAGGCCGCCCCGCCACTCCGTCTCCCCCTGGCTTGTCGCACAGCCAACGCAGCAGTCCGGAGCGCCCGCGCTGCCTCCAGACGGCACCGGCGCCCTGCGCCTACGCGTCGAGCGGGACCCCGATGGTCAGCCTGTCGCCTGGGCCGCTGTGGAGCGTATCCGTTCCACGTCGACGTCCCGGGGGCTATACCTGTTGATCGCGTTGATATCCATCGGACAGGCAGAGAGCACCAGCCAGATCGGTACGAGTGCTTCCAGGACGACGGCGTCGCCGGGGCGGGCGGGGGCGGGAAGCCAGGAGAGGTCCCCGTCGGCGTTCCAGGCGACGTGCATGAACAGATTCAGTGGTGGCGGGACGGGCGGGGGAGCTTCCCCCACCGCCGCCAGTGCGGCACGCATGTTGTCCGCGCAGTTGGCGTGGTCATCGCCCGCCGTCAGCGAGCGGTAGCGTTCCGGGTCGCAGGCGGCGATCAGTGTGTCGTGGATGCCGGGGCTGGTGTCCTCGGCCAGTCGTACCAGCGGTCGGCGGTAGTTGCTGACCAGCGCGTCGCCAGGGCGTGGCACCAGGCGTTCCAGGGCGGTACGGGTGTGCTCCATGGACAGGTGTTCGCCGGGGACAGTAGGGGCTCCCCCACAGATACCCTCCGACCTGCACCTACATGCCGCATCACCGATCGTGATGCACATCTGGTGCACAACCTTCCGAAGCCGAGGAACCCCAGCCGCATGGAAGTCAACTTCGCCGATCATGAGTGCTGCCCTCCTCGTGTCTCCGGGACCTTGTGCCGTGGCTACGATCAATCTGCCAGCGAAACGCCCGTCCTACCCGGTAAGCACCGCAGGTTACATCCATCGCTCACCGAGGTCGTTGGGAGCTCCTTCGTTCACGCTCGGCTCGGGGTGTCAGGGCAACCTCAGGCAGGCCAGCAGGCGCTGCGATGCCGTACAACTCCTCGAACGAGGCGGGAGCGTTCTCCCAGTCAACTTCCCAAACGAGGTAGCCGTACGTATCCAGCGTCTCGGCCAGCCGTGCGTGGCGCATGCGCGCCTGCACCTTGCGCGGCTCCAGGCCCGAGGCGACCAGCACGGCATCAGCAAAATGCCGAAGGTCCCGGAATGTGGCCTTCTTCGGGATCTCCACTCCTCGCACCCGAGCCCGCTCCTTCGCCAGGTCGAACGCCCGACACAGGGCGTTCTCTCGTACGGGCGTCCAGTACCTGGTTACTGTGACCAGGTCTCCGTACTCCTCAGGGACGGGGGGCAAACCTCGCTTTTCTCTCTTACGTAGCGCCGCAGTCGACAGAGGCGCTCGCCAACGAGCCATGTGCGCCTTGTACTTGTCGAGCAGGAAGGAACCAACATCGAGCACCGCTTGACTGGCTTCCGTCTTCAAGGGCACTGCTTTCCCCCGTTGCCGCTGTTCCTCCACTAACTGCTTGCCCGCTGCGGTCTCCATGTCGGGACGCCGCACTCCAGCAGCTTCCATGGAACGCAGAGCTTGCAAAGCCCCGTACCAAATCAACAGTTCATATCGAGGATCGATCTCCTCAGCCAATGCGATCACATGTTTCCATGCCAGCCGCACGCCTCTGCCGCTCCCTTTGGGAAGACGGATACCCGACACGGGGTTTCCCTCAAGGTAGCCATCCTCTACCGCCATGGACAACATGGCCGACAACGCCTTCTTCACTCCGGAACGAGTAGTATCGGGTATCCCTCCAGCCTTTATCTCGGTGAAGAAATCTCGATACTCTCCGCGCTTTACGTCGCCTACCAAACGCGAACCCAAAACCGGTACAACTTTCCCTCGCAGCCGGTACCCGTATGTCTTAACGGTGCCCTCACGGCCTTCGTGTCGAGACAGGAATGTCTCAATGTACTCAGCGATGGTCGGGGTGCCGGAGCTGCTCTTTCGACCCCTATGCGGGAACGGGTCTCGACCTTCCTCCACCGCAGCACGTTGACTGCGTTGGAATGCTAGAGCAGCCGTCTTCTTGTTCTTCGGGAAGTTCTTTGACCGCTGGCGTCCATTCTCGTCCCTCCAGCGCGCTTGCCACCGCTTCTCACACCCATGCTCGCCACTCGGCACCAGACCGGGGTGTTCGCGGCACTCTGGCTCTCCGGCCCTGGGCCGAGACTTGTGCCAGCGGTCATACGGCTCTTCCTTGGCCACTCGTCACCTCCTATCTAGCCCTCCGTCAGGCAGCCCGCGGCATGTTTTGATGTACTGGGAAACATCTGATTCCCGATAACGCAGCGCCCGGCCTCCCATGCGGAGCGGTTCTGGACCCCGTCGCTCCACCTCCCAGGTGCTTGCCCAGTTATAGAGCGTCTTGCGCTTCACGCCGAGTCGGCCCGCTGTTTCCTGTGCAGTTAACAGGCGCTCAGAATAGCCAGGGGATTTCGACAATGAAACCCTCCAAATTTTGGTCCCGCGCAGGCGGAAATCAAGCGAATGAATTTGACTCTCCTGGCACGCCACTTTCGTCGACATGCCCACTGTAGGATCTTGAAGACTCCCAATCGGACGCGGTTCAGGGGGCCATGGCCACGGTGAGGTCAGCGACACGAAATGAAGCGTTGACACGGCATGCCTTAGTGGTCGGCGCTGGAAGTCCTTCGGGGGTTGATCAAGCTGCCAAGGCGACGGAGGATTCTTCTTGTCGGCCGGCGGATGTATGTCGGCTGAGCCGGGCCAGCAGATCGTCCAGGTCGGAGGTGGTGAACCTCCACTGGAACGGCTGTGCCGTGGCGTTGTAGCGGTCTTCGAATGCTCGGAGGCGGTCCCCGACCTGGGTCAGGTCGGTGAAGGCGTTCGGTGAGACGACCTTGCGCTGCACAGCGGAGAAGAAGATCTCTACCTGGTTCAACCAGGAGGCGTGCACCGGGGTGTGGACAAGGACCGCGTTCGGGAACGCGGCCGATAGGCGGTCCGCGGCCCTTTTACCGCGGTGAGAGGAGCCATTGTCGACGACCCAGAACACCCGCTTCGCGCTCGCGTAGGGCTCCTGGCTCATCACCTGGGTGACCAGGTTCATGAACGGTTCGATCCCGGTGGTCTTCTCGCAGCGACCGGACACCTGCGCGGCGTGGACGTCGTAGGCGGCCAGGTAGGCCAGCGCGCCGCCGCGTCCGTAGGTGTGGTTCACCCGCATCGCGCGGGCCCGCCCCGGTGGCAGGGTCGGGTGGCAGCGGCAGCGGGCCTGGACCGAGGTCTTTTCGTCGGCGCTGATGACGTACTCGTCCGCACCCAGGGGCTTGCCCTGCCAGGTGCGGGCGTACAGGCCCAGCACCCGCTGGGCCTTGGCGCGGAAGTCCGGGTCGGTGATGAAGATCCAGGACCGGTACTGCCAGGGTTTGAGCGCGTCCTCGCGCAGCCAGCGGCGCACCGTGGAGGCCGAGATGCTGTCAGCGATGCCTCGCGCGGTCAGCTCGGCTGCCAATTCCGGGCACGACCAGCGGGACAGTGGCACGCCGGCCTCGGCCGGTAACTGGCAGGCCAGTGCCTTGGTCTCGGCGACTTGCACCGGGGTGAAACGGGCTGGGCGACCGGAGCGTTTACGGTCGGCCAGAGCTGGCAAGCCGCCATGGGCGAACCGGCCCCTCCATGTCCGCACCGTATCCACGTGCAGGCGGATCTCGGCGGCGATACGGGCGTTGGAGCGTCCCCGGGCCGCGTGCAGCACGATTTGCGCGCGTATCCGGGCCTGGTGCTCGGTCTTGTGGCCGTAGGCCGCCTTCTTCAGGTGGTGCCGGTCGGAGGCGGTCAGGGTGATCGGGCATGCGGTGGCAGCAGGCAAGGAGGGCAGCGGTCAATCTCGGGAGGATCGTTCAGGGCGGGCAAGCATCGGCCGCAGCCTGAAATCGGTGACCACGCGGCCTGGAAGGCTGATGGGCTGGCCAGATCCTCAATCCCAGTGCCCGTCGGCGGGTGCCTTCAGTAGTCGGTTCAGCTCGTCCCCGGCCTCGTCGTACCCGGCGTCGGCGATCCGTTGCAGCTCGCGCAGGTCGCCGGTCGCGGCCGCGCGTCGAGTGAGCAGAAACCCAGCACGCATGGATCCCTCGTCCAACAGCTCGCTCAGCTCTCCGAGGCCGTCTGCTGCGTCAGCGAGGTCGGCCAGCTGGTCCAGAGCGGTCTCATTGCCCTCGTCGGCCAGCTCGCGCAGGGTCTCCCGATCGATATTCGTGTTCGCCATGACGCCATGCTGCAACCCTGCCCTAAGGGAAAGGTCAAGTGGGACGATGGCTGGGTGATCACCATCGGGCAGCTGGCAAGCTACGTCGGAGTGTCGATCAAGACCGTTCGCGTCTATCACGACAAGGGGCTGCTCCCTGAGCCCGACCGCGATGCATCTGGCTACCGGCGGTACGGCGCGAACGACGCCATTGAGCTGATCAAGATCCGGACGCTCGCCGAAGCCGGCGTCCCCCTAGCCCGCATCCGGGACCTGAGATCAGCGACCGACGAGGAGTTCCAGCAGGCGCTGTGCGAGATCGACGACGAGCTCACCGCCAGCATCCGTGGCCTTCAGGCAACGAAGGGGCGCCTGCGCGAGCTCGCCGCCGGGCGTCTGGCACCGCTGCCCACCGAGGTCGGCGCCCATCTGGAGCACCTGGACAGTTGGGGATTCACCTCTCGATGGGTGGACTTGCAACGCGACCTGTGGATCCTCGTGTTCGCCACCTACCCAGACCGCGCGATCGCACTGTTCCACGACCAGGCCGGGACTTTGGCCAAGCCGGCGCTGCGGCAGCTCTTCCTAGATTACGACCACGCGCACGACCTCGACGCCGACGATCCACACATCGACGGCCTCGCCCGCAGGATCGCCAAGGCGACCCGGGAACGTTACGGACCCGGCGAACTGCCCACGCTGGATGCAGCATCTGAGGTCCCCGCCCTTATTCAGGGCACGGTCAACGCCTCGTCCCCGGCATGGCAGCGACTCGACACGCTCATCCGTGCACAACTGGATGCGTGACTCGACGTGGGGACGCACGGTCCCTTGATCGCCAGTCACGGCTCGGACCATCACGTCAACCCCCGAAGGACTTCCAGCGCCGACCACTTAGAAGTCGCGCGGAAAGACGCGCGGTCATGGACGTCGGTTCGGGCGTTCGTCGCAGCGGTGGGTGGTCCAGGCCCGTCGGATCAGGTTACGCACGGTGATGATCGTGTCGGCGAGGTCGAAGAAGGCGTCGATGACGGTGGTGCGCCGCTCGTAGCAGCGGGCAAGGGGGGTGGAAGGCGTTCTGCCAGGCGTGGGTGCGTTCGACGTGCCAACGCTGACTGGCCTGGATCGGGGCCTTCTCGCCTTTGTGCGCGATACGGCCGTGTGGGCCGCGTTCGTTGAGCAGAGCGCGGGTCTTGTCCGAGTCGTAGCCGGCATCCAGGTGCACGGTGATGTCGTCGGGCAACAGGCCCAGGTCGTCCAGGCGGTCCAAGGTCGGGGCGAGCAGTGGAGAGTCGTGGCGGTTGGCTCCGGCCAGGACACGCCCCAGTGGAATGCCGTATCCGTCCGTCATGCCCGAGCGTTTCAGGCCCTGTTTGCCGCGGTCGACCGGTGAGCGTCCGGCGACCTCGCCGCCTCCGGGTGCCTTGGTGATGGAGCTGTCCACGGCGATCTGGTCGAGGACGAGGCCGACGATACGGTCGTAGGACTCCAGCGCGATCTGCTTGAGCCGAGCGAAGACACCGAGTCGTATCCACTCGTCGCGGCGGTTTCGGATCGTGGTGGCCAAGCACGTCGTGTCGGCGATCGCCTCGTAAGAACAGCCGAAGCGCAGTAGTTGCAGCATCTTGTCGAAGACGATCCGGTCGCTGATGCGTCGGCGGTGGCAGCCCAGCGGGTGGGCCGGGTCGTAAACCGGCCGCGCCGGCAGCAGAGTCGCGAATTGCTCCCAGAGCGGTTCGGTCAGCCATAAGGGAAGCGCAGGCATGGGTCTCCCAGTGATCACAGAGCGCCGCAGCTTCGTGATCACCTGATCTACAACTAAGTCACGACTTATAGGTGGATCAGTAGTCGTTCTGGAGGGGTGGGCCGCAGGCGCCGGGCCACCGGGGTAGTGCCAGCTGAGGCCGCCCCACTCGATCAGAACGGGTACGGCGTGCGGGAGAGGAGATCCCCAGGCCAGGGCCTCGCTGGCACTGCACGGTGGGGCGCCAGGGGCCGGTCCGTGCACGTGAGGACCCCTACCGCGGCCGCTCAGACCTCCTCATCGGGCCTGCCTTCAGTGCAGTCGGCCCGTACGGGCCCGTCGAGGCACCCGCCCACATGGTCCTGCCACGACATGGCATAGGTTCCGCGTGCGCGGGGGAACCGGCCGCTAGTGAAGGCAGCCGCGGCGCGAGGCAGATTGCGAGCTCCGGGCTGGGGCGTCACTTCAGTTCCATGAGGATGTCGGCGCGGGCGTAATAGTCGGCCACCGGGAGACGGTTGCGGGTGATCCTGACGAACCCGGCTTCCTCGTACAGGCGGATGGCGGGAGCCAGCTTGCTGTTCGTGCCGAGGAACAGTCGGGCCGCGCCAAGTGCCTGGGCACGGTCGATCGCTGCGGCTATGAGTTGGCGGCCGGTGCCGCGTCCCTGCGCGGCGGGGGCCACGGCCATCTTCGCCAGCTCGAACACGGCGTCCGGATAAGCCAAAAGTGCGACGCACCCGACAACGATGCCGCTGCCCTGCTCGCGCGCCAGGAGCACATCCCCGCCCGGGCCCACGATGCGGCCGAACGGATCTCCGAGAACCGCCCGGTCCTCTTCCTGCAGGGTGAACAGGCGGGAGATCCACTCCTCGTTCAACGCGCGGAACGCGTCGGCATCACTTTGTGAGGCGATCGAGGAGACCACGGTGGGAGCAGAGGTGTACGGCATGAGGCGGGTTTCCCTTCGGGTGTGCCTTCCCACCAGCCTCCAGTCCCGCTTACCCATATGTCCAATACAAGCAGTAGCCCATATCGATAAGCTTGAACTATGGATCAGCGAATCGAGCTCCGCCACCTGCGGTACTTTCTGGCCGTGGCCGAGGAACTCCACTTCGGCCGTGCCGCCCAGCGGCTGAACATCGCTCAGCCCGCTCTGTCCCAGCAGATCAGGCAGCTCGAGAAAATTGTCGGTGTTGAGCTGTTCCGGCGGACCTCTCGAAGCGTCCGCCTCACAGACGCGGGAGCGACGTTCCAGCCACGGGCGAGGGACCTTCTGGGCCGTCTGGCGGCCGACCTCGACGAAGCCAGCCGTGTCGGGCGCGGCGAGGCCGGCCGCCTGGATGTCGCCTTCATCACCTCCGCCACCGCGATCGTCAGCGAACGGATCCGTGAATTCTCCGGCTGCCGCCCAGACGTCCAGGTCAAACTGCACGACGGCTTCACCGTCGATGTCCTGGCGGCCCTGGAGCGGGGCACGGCCGACATCGGGATCGTGCGGGATGCTGAGAAGCGAGACGACATCGACCTTTCCCTGCTGACAACGGAACGGTTCGTCGCCGTCATCCCCACAAACCACTCCGCCGCAAGAGCTGATCATGTGGAAGCAACAGCGCTGGCCGCTGACCCGCTGATCCTGTTCCCGCGTTCAGCAGGAGCCCAGGCGTTCGACGTGAACACACAGCCGTTGCGGGACGCCGGCATCGACGTCCAGGTCGCGCAAGAGTGCTCGAACTGGCACACCATCATCATGTTCGTCGCCGCTGGCCTTGGCGTCACCATCGCCCCCTACAGCATCACGACCCTGCTCCCCGCAGGCGCCCAACGCCTTGAACTCGACGGACCTCCCACAATGAGCCGGATCTTCATGGCCACCCGCCGAGGAGACAACCGTCCCCTCGTGCAAGCCTTCATCGCAGCATCTGAGTCCGTGACAGGTCGTGGCCACGACCGGACGACGAGAGCACGTTGACCTGCCGAGCGAGCGCCTCCAAGGCAAGGGCTTGAAGGCGTGCCGTGCGTAACCTCATCGGCCGCGTCTGAAGCACCCACCGCTGATACAACAGCCCAAGCCGACGATGCTAAAACCGCGCCTATCCGCGCAGCCTCTAAGCCGTCCATTCCGTTCGCGCGAGAACTCCGGCAGCGACGCCTCGATGCCGGCCCGACCCTCACGGAACTGGCCGTGCGGGTCCACTACAGCAAAGGGCAGCTGAGCAAGGTCGAGCGTGGGATCAAGGCTCCCAGTCGTGACCTTGCTCGTCTGTGCGATGCCGTCCTCGAGGCCGGGGGCGCACTCGTGGCACTGCTGCCGGACCCGGCCACCGACACCCGTACTGAGGAGCCAGATGGTTTCGACGAGGAGGTATGGCTGATGCAGCTGTCCACTGACGGCGGCAGCTGGTTCAAGCCCGTGTCCCGCAGGCAGGTGGTGAGCGCGGGCGCCGCCTCATTGATGAGTCTGGGTGCGGGCAGCTCGGAAGCCTTGTCCACACGGGGTGGCGCGCAGGTGCTGGAGGTGTCCCGTTCGCTGTTCGACCACTATCGGCGCCTCGGCCAGACGGTCGGTCCGGGATTCCTTCTCCCCGGCCTCATCGCGCAGACGCACACGTTGCGAGAGACGTCCACCCACGCCGACCCGCAGACCCGCCAGCAACTGCTCGCGCTCGGCTCCCGATATGCGGAGTACGTCGGTTGGCTGGTGCAGGAGTCCGGCGACGAACGAGCTGCGTTGTGGTGGACACAGCGTGCCGTGGACCTGGCGGCCGCTGGTGGTGACCGGCATCTGGCCGGGTACGCCCTGGTGCGCCGGGCCCTGGTCACGCTGTACCGCGAGGACGCGAAGGAGACCATCGCGCTGGCACGGCAGGCCCAGGACAGCAGCCTTCCCCCACGCATTCGGGGGCTTGCCGCCCAACGTGAAGCCCAGGGACATGCGATCGCCGGCGACCGAGACGCTTGTCTGCGCGCCCTCGACCGAGCCCGCGAGCTACTCGCACGCCATACCCCGGACTCCGACACGCCTGTCATCGGAACCATGCATCTACCCGATCCGGTGGGCATGATCACGGGCTGGTGTCTTTACGACCTGGGGCGTCCACACGAGGCAGCCGAGGCCCTGGACCAACAGCTGACACGAGTTCCCCCAGACGCCCTGCGCACTCAGGTCCGCTACGGGGTACGGCGCGCTCTCGCGCATGCGGCGGCTGGCAACCTCGAACGCGCCTGTGACATCACAGCCCAATTGCTCGGCGGTGCCGCTGCGGTAAGTTCCGCCACCATCTCAGCCGACCTGCGCCGTCTCGCACACACTCTGGGCCGCCATCCACGCAATCCATCGGTCCGCGCGCTGGCACCGCAGCTCGGCACATCCTTACGGCTGATCATGCCATGAGAGAGGAGACAAACATGGCCGAGGTATTCATCAACTACCGTACGGGCGACGGAGAGAAGACGGCTGCCCTGATCAAAAGGGAGCTGTCATACCGCTTCGGCGAGAACAGTGCATTCCGTGCCTCGGAATCGATAGCACCCGGCACGCGCTACCCCGAGGAGTTAATCCGAAGCGTTCGGCGCAGCGCCCTTTTGCTGGCTGTGATCGGGCCGGCCTGGACACGTTTCGCTGAGCTGCATCGGTCGGACGACTGGGTCCGCAGGGAAATCCTCGAGGCGTTCGACTGCGGAGTGCCGGTCGTCCCCGTACTCGAGGGACGGAAGACGGAACGGCTGAATGGAGCCGATCTTCCACCCGAGCTGGGGCGACTCGCTGAGGTGCAGTCCGTCCGGCTGGACATGCAGAACGCCGTGGCGGATCTCAGGCGCCTCGGCGACGTGGTCGCCGACATGGTGCCATCGCTCAAGGCACACGAGCGCCACGACCGGTCTTCCCCCGACGCCGGCGCGGTGAGCAACGCGACGGGTGAGGTCAACGGCACAGCGGTACAGAGCCGGGACATCACCGGGGACGTGGGCACCGTAATCAAGGGCAGCTCGGGTCCGGTACACACGGGGAAAGGCGACATCTACAACAACTCACGCCACATCTCCGGCGGGCGACACTTCTCCGGCCACGGTATGACGTATTTCGAAGGGGACAATCGGGGAGGAATTCACCAGCGCTTCAGTGAGCGTTTTCAGCAGGGCCACTGATCGGGTGACGGCGATGGTGGTGAGCAGGCCGCAACGCACAAGGCTCCCGTGCCGTTGAGGGAGGTGTTCGAAGTCTCAACCCACCGGCACAGGAGCCTTGTTGGTTTCCTATCCTGCCGCACTCGACTTGCCGCACGCGCTGGTCGAGTGGGTCACCATGCTCATCGTCACCCGTGAGGGTGACCGCCGCTGCAAGCTCCCGCCGCACAAGCGGGCCCTGGTCGCGCTGGTGTACCTGCGCAAGCACGACACCCTCGCGCAGCTCGCCGCCGGCTTCGGTATCTCAGTGGGCACCGCCCACGCCTACACCCGGGCGGTCGTCGATCTCCTTGCCGCACGGGCTCCCGGCCTGCTGAAGGTACTGCGGGAGAACGATCCGGACTTTGTCCTGCTGGACGGCACCATCGCCGAGTGCGACCGCGTCGGTGACAGCCGTGCCGACTACTCCGCCAAACACCGCCGGCACGGCGTGAACGTCCAGGTCGTCACGGACCCGGGCGGGCACGTGCTGTGGATCTCACCTGCCCTGCCTGGACGAGCCCACGACCTGACCGCGGCCCGCACCCACCGGATCATCCGAATCTGGGAACGCCAGGGCGTCCCGGTGCTGGCCGACCGTGCCTATCAGGGCGCTGGCCCCTGGGTGACCACCGGCCTCAAGCGCCCGCCCGGCGGCGAACTCACCCTCACCCAGCGGACCGTCAACCGCGCACTCGCCCAGGCCCGCGCACCTGTCGAACGGGGCATGGCTCAGCTGAAGTCCTGGCGCATCTTCCGCAAGTCACGCATCAGCCCCAACCGGATGACGTCCATCGCCAAAGCCGTCCTCACCCTGGAGAGGCAACGCTGAAAACGCTCATTGTTCTCCAAGGGGGACGGTTACACCTCGCCCGGCGGGCGGGCCAGTCAGAGGTCGAGTACGAGCTGGGGGGTGAGAGACCGGGAGACGCACGGCAGGATCCGGTCGCCTGCCGCCCGTTCCTCCTCGGTGAGCACCGAATCACGGTGGTCCGGGCGGCCCTCGAGTACGGCCGTCTCACAGGTACCGCAGGTGCCTTCCTCGCATGAAGTCAGCACGTCCACGCCCGCCTCGGTCAGCACGTCCACAATGGATTGCTCGACGGGCACCGTCAGCTCGAGTCCGGTCGAGGCGATCAGGACCGTGAACGGCGAATTCCCCCGTGGGGAGTCGATCTCCTTCGGCGAAAACCGTTCCGTGCGCAGGCGAGTTCCGCGACGTGCGCACACTGCCTCGGCCGCGCGGATCAGCGGCTCGGGTCCGCAGCAGTAGACGTAAGTCTCCGGCGGCACATCGCCGAGCGTGGACTCGAGGTCGATCGGGCCGCCTGCGTCGGACGGGAGCAGGTGCACCCTGCTCGCGTCGACGGCCCGCAGCTCATCGACATAGGCCATGGAGGCTCGGGTCCGGCCGCCGTAATGCAGCGACCAGTCAGCACCGTCGCGGGACACACTGCGGATCATGGGCAGCAGCGGCGTGATCCCGATGCCACCCGCCACGAACACGTAGCGGGGACCCGGTTCCAGCGGGAAGTGGTTGCGGGGACCGCCAACCAGGACCCGGTCACCCTCGTGGAGCCACTCGTGCAGCCACGCCGATCCGCCCCGGCTCTCGGCCTGGCGCAGAACGGCGATCCGGTAGCTCGTGCGATCGCCGGGGTCACCGCACAGCGAGTACTGGCGGACAATTCCGGCTGCGGTCACGACGTCGATGTGGGCGCCGGGCTGCCATTCCGGTAGATGGCCGCTGTCGACAGGGTGCAGCTCGAACTCGACCACACCGAGGGCGACAGTCCGGCGGCTGCCGATGGTGAGCTGGAGATCCGCGGAGCCGTTCATGCCGAAATTTCCGGGGTGAAGGCCACCGGCAGAGCGAAGTGGGTCATCAGCGATCCGCCGACCAGGCCACTTTCGACCGGCTCCCCGTCGAGACTAAGGTCCGGCAGCCGGTCGAGGAGACGGCCGAGGGCGATCCGGAGTTCGGCCCGGGCGAGGTGCTGGCCCTGGCAGACATGCGGTCCCGCCCCGAAACTCAGGTGCCGGTTACGGGTCCGGCCTCGGTCGAATGTCTCCGGGTCGCTGAATTCCCGCGGATCCCGGTTGGCGGCCGCGAGGTCGAGCAGAACACGGCCGCCCGCGGCGAGTTCCCGGTCGCCGAACTGGACTGGGCACCGGAGCGTGCGCGCGAACAGTTGCAGTGGTGTGGTCAGGCGTAGGCTCTCCTCGATCACCCGCGGCAGCCCGCGTCGGTCGGTGAGGAGATCGTCTCGCAGGCCGGGCACGGTGAGCACGTTCCGGATGAGACCGCCGAGGGCGGATCCCGTCGAGTGGTGGCCGCCGACTATGTAGGCCAGCATCAGTCCGGTGGCGGCGGCCTCGTCGATCTCCTTGCCCTGTACGACGCCACTCGCCAGCTCGGTGAGCATGTCGTCGCGGGGGTTCTCCCGGCGGTCGGCCAGCCAGCGCTGCGTGTGTTCAGAGAATTCGGTAAACCGCGCCGGGAACTCCTCGGAACCCATGGCGGCGAACAGCGCCGCCGCGACGGCGCGGGCACGCACCGCCTCGGCCTGGTCGAGCCCGATCATCCGCCCGATCACGATCGCGGGCAGGGGTTCTGTCAGCTGGCCGACGAGGTCGGCCTTGCCGACGGTCGCGAAGTCATCGATCAGAAGGTCGACGACCTCGGTGATGACCGATTCGAGCCCTCGCACGGCGCGCGGAGTCAGCGGGCCGTCGAGAACGCGCCGCCACTCGGAGTGCTCGGGCTCATCGAACTCCAGCGCGGGGATCGGTGGCAACACCCCGCTGGGCGGAATGCGCACACCGTCGGCCGAAGAGAACGCTTCTGTGCCGTTCAGCGCGGCGCGGACATCGGCGTAGCGGGTCAGGAAGTCGAATCCGCCATGCCGGTCACTGTGCACGACGGGGCAGGCTTCGCGCATGTCCGCATGAGCCCGGCGAACATCCGTGGCGGACAGGGTCCCGTCGAAGTGATCGAGGGCGGGATCTGCGGTAGTCATGGTAGCTCCTTCGTCTGCACTGACGATGCGCCAAGTGTGGTGGCGGGCGGCTGGAGGGGCTATCCGCTCTACGCGGGCCTGTCCGCCGTGCGCGAGGCGTACAGGGTGGTCGACGGCGTGATTCCGTAACGCAGGCGGTAGTCGCGTGCGAACCGGCCGAGATGGTAAAATCCACACGCCAGCGCGATGTCGGCGACCGAGCTGGCAGTGTCGGCCGAGGACAGCATCCGGTGCGCACGGTCCAGGCCCAGCTCGCGCAGATAGCCCGTCACCGTCGTGCCAAAGCGCGATCGGAAGCCTTCCTGCAACGTTCGCAGGCTCACCCCCGCTGTGTGGGCCAGTTCCTCGAGCGTTATCGGTGCCGCCGGGTCCGCGATGATGACCTCGGCGGCGATGCCGGCCGCGCGATACCCGCGGGCGCCGCCGCTGCGGAACATCGCCTGGGTGCGGTCGTGCGGTTGGGCGAGCAGGAGTGCCGTGACCAGCGTGCGCTCCAGTTCGAGACCCGCACGCGGCGGCAGGATGCCGGTGTCGAACCGGTCCACTGTGTCCACGGCAAGCCGAAGCAGACCGGGCCACGGCGAGTCGGCGGGTACTTCCAGCCCGAAAGCCAGGCTGTCGGCGGGCTCGGCGCTGAGGCTGGAATAGGCCCGCTCGACCACGTCCCGGGGCAGCTTGGAGGCGACCTGCACGGTTCCGGGCGCGAAGCGCAGGCGCAACCGCTCACCAGGCGAGACGACACACGCCTGCCCGGGCCCGGCCCGACACCTGCCGCGTTCCGTGACCACGTCCATCGCCCCGTCCAGGATGAGCTGGAGTGTGTAGTACTCCATGGGAGCGAGCGCCGTCACCTCCGCCTCGCCGTAGTACACGGCGTACAGCAGCGTCGAGGAACCGACGTCCACGGCATGCAGTCGGGCGCCGAAGTCCCGGGGCCGTATCACGCGAAGCCGGTGCGACGACATCACGCGCCCAGCCGTGGCCTCGGCCTCATCGAGGTCGGTTGTCCGCAGCCGCGTATACCGGTGCAGTGGCAGCAGAGTTGTCATCACGCATCCTCCGTTCGCGAGCGTGGACTCAGGCGGGACGCTCGGCCACGCGGCGTTGGACAGCGCCAGGGCCCGCGCGGCGCTGCGCCACGTTCTACGGCGCCGAGGAGTCGCGCCGCAGCGCCCGTGCGGCCACGGCGCTGGCGCCCTCGTCGGGCACCGTCAGCGGCGTACGGCGGCCCCTTCGGCGCGGAGCCACGGTCCGCGGGCGCTAGCTCGGCTCGTCCCCGAACGTCTCGGCGATCACCCGCAGGCGGCGGCGGTCGACCTTGCCGACCTGGCTGATCCGTGGCATTTCCGGTAGCACGACGATCCGCTCCGGCCACTTGTACTTCGCGACCTCAAGACGCTCGAAGTGCGCTTGCACCTCGGCGAGATCGATCTCCAGGCCGTTCCGGGTGACGACGAAGGCGCACGCCCGCTCACCCAGCCGAGCGTCCGGCATCGCCACCAGGGCAGCCTCGACGACCGCGTCGTGAGAGCTGAGGAGGAGCTCGATCTCCTCAGTGTTGATCTTTTCGCCACCGCGGCTGATCATGTCCTTGATACGGCCCTCGACGGTGTAGCACCGGACGCCGGCGATGGTCCGTTCCGCCATGAGGTCACCGGTGCGATAAAGGCCGTCGGAGGTGAAGGCTCGCCGATTATGCTCGGCCGCGTCGTAGTAGCCACACAGGGTGTACGGGCCACGAGCACAGAGTTCGCCCACTTCGCCGGGTGCCACCTCCTTCTCGGTCCCCGGCTCGTACAGCCGGATCTCGTCCGCGGGCGAGATCGGCACCCCGACGCTCGCAGCGCGGGCCTCGAGCGGGAAGTCGAGCGGGGTGGTGAGGCAGAGTCCCTCGCTCATCCCGAAGATCTGCCCAGCCCAGATCCCCTGTGCGTCCAGTACTGCCATGTGCCGGTGGGGCACCTTCTTTCCGCTGAACAGCACCCGCCGCAGCGTCGTGGCGGCCGCCAGGCCCGGGTCCATGGCGAGATCGAAGAGGAACGGACCGAGCAGGACATCCGTCGCCCCGTTCTGGACGACGAGGTCGAGCGCGGTCGAGGCGTCGGGCACACCGAGTACGAGGGTCGCCCCGACGCTGTGCGGGCCCTGCAGACCGATGATGATGCCCGCGTTATGCGCGATCGGCATCAAGAACGCGATGCGGTCCCCAGGCCCCCAACCTAGGGCACGGGCGAGGCTCGCGCCGTAGTGCCAGTAGGGAGCCTGCAGGCACGGGATCACCTTGGGCACCCCCGTGGTCCCGCCAGAGAGCTGGAACACCGCCAGTGACTGCATTCCGAGTCCGGCCTGGATGCCTTCGACGACCCTGCGGGCCTCGGCACTGTCGATGTCGTCTCCCAGCCGGTCCAGTTCGACGGCTCGGGGGTCGTCTGCCGGCCCGTCGGAGACCAGGACCGTGCGTTCCACGCCTGCTGCCGCGGCCTGGGCGAAGGCGAAGCGGACAAGGTCGAAGCGGGGATCACGGGCTGCGACGAGGTGCGCGACGGGACGGGTCTGTCGCGCGATCTCCCCGATCTCGTGCCCGCGATGTAGTGGGAGGGTGCACACGGGCAGAAGTCCGGCTTTGAGCAGGGCGTACCAGGCGATCACGGTGTTGGTGGTGTTGTGCACCTGTAGCAGCACCGCTCCGCCCGGACTCAGTCCGAGCCGGTGGAGGCCCGCAGCGCGTTGGTCGGTGATGCGGTCCAGCTCAGCGAAGGTCAACCGGATGTCACCGCACACCACTGCGTCCCGGTCGCCGTGTTCCTGGGCGATGGAGTGGAGGTGCTCGGCAATGCTGGGTGATCTCCACAGCCCCTCGCGGACGTAGCGGGCCTCCGCCTCGATGGAGTAGCGGACGAGTTTGTCGGGAGTGTCGGGAGCAAGCGTCATCGCATGTCTCTCCTCAAACGATCAAGCGGCATTGGGTGTGATCAGCGCAGGTCGCGCTCGTAGCCGAGCACGACCTCGCGGTTCTCCCGCCGGAAGTCCCGGTAAGAGACCCGTCCGGTACGCATCAGGTACTCGAGTGCGAACTTCGTCGGATGGGTGATGGTGCGGGACGGGAGCCCCTCGTACCAGGCGATGCTGCGTTTCGCGGCGGCTTGGAAGGCGTCCGCGACGGGCTTGCGTACCCGCTCGAACTCTTTGAGCCCCACCTCAACGTCCCACTCCGCGCCGACCAGGGCTTGCGTGAGATAGACGGCATCACGCATCGCGAACCGGGTGCCGGACCCGATCGACGGGTGGACGGTGTGCAGAGCGTCCCCGATCAGCACCAGGTTTTGGTGGGTCCATCGTGCGCAACTGACGAACTTCGTCTGAAACCACGGAGAGTGATCGCTCCGCAGCGGTGCGCCGTCCAGCGAGTTGGCGAAGAGCTGCTCGCACCGCTCTCGGGACTCGTCCTCGCTCATACCGGCGAAGCCAAGCCGGTCGAACGTCTCCTGGCCGACCTCCACCGTGAAGTTGCTCATCTCGGCCGAAAACCGAGAGGCATGGACCATGAGGACCCCGTATTCGCTGTTCCGCAGGATGATCGACGGCGGGTAGGGCTTCGGGGTGCCGTACCAGGCCAGCCAGTTGTCACCGAGTTCGACGCTGGGCTGGAAGTGGTTGGCGAAGCGCTCGCGGGTCCGGCTGTGGACCCCGTCGGCGCCGATCACGAGATCCCAGTCGGCCATGTTGTCTTCGGTCACAACCGTGTCGCAGTCGTGCGTGATGTGCACCCCGGCGGCGAGGGCGAACTTTTCCAGTATGGCCAGGAGTGACCAGCGTGCGTTGAGGTGGCTGCGGCCGACCTGAACCGGCACGTCGACGCCATCCAGGCTGATGACCATCCGATCGTGGCGGGTGTTTGTGGTGAGCGCGTCGATCACGTCCGGCGCGGCCGGCCGGAGCGTGTCGGCCGCGCTCTCGGTGAACGCCACGCCCCAGCCGTACGTCACTCCTTGCGGGTTCTGCTCCCTGAGATGGACCGTGGCGGTCGGGAGCGCTCGTTTGGCGATGATCGAGAAGAAGAGGCCTGCGGGCCCGCCGCCGACCACCAGGATCTTCATCGGCTTTCCGGACATCACTGGCCACCTCCCTGCCACAACGCGATATGGTGTGCGACCCGCTCGCCCAGCGCCGACGCCGTTCGCAAGTCGCTGTCCTGCATGCCTTCCAGACCCTGATCCGCATTGGACTGCGCCATGGCGCCGGCGTAGGAACCGAGCCGGTTCAGCTCGGCGTCCGACCCCGTGCTGCGTCCGTTGCCGTCCAACAGGCCCAGCCCGACCCAGACCATTCCGTGCTGCATGGCGAAGAGCCAGAGCTGGGTGAGTGTGTTGAGCTTGTCCCCGGAGTGCCCGCTGGAGTTGGTGAACCCTGCCGCCAGTTTTCCTTTCCAGCCCTGGTTCAGCCAGATCTTCGAGCTGGCCTCCATGAACGTCTTGAACACTGCCGAGCCGCTGCCCATGTAGGTCGGGGTGCCGAAGATCAGCGCGTCGCAGTGGTCGAGTTGCCGGGGATCGCCGGCGAGGTCCTCAGCGAAGTGCAGTGCGACATCGATGCCCGGGACCGAAGCGGCGCCTTCCCCTACCGCCCTGGCCTGGGCGGCGGTATGGCCGTAGCCGCTGTCGTAGACGACTCCGATGGAGCCCATTTCCTTCACCTCGTTCTCTGGGATCGTGCGGTGGCGAACCGGTCGGCCAGCCAGCGCTCGATGTGAACGGCAGCCGCGGCGTACCCAGTGGGCTCGCCCACGGCGATCGGCTGGCCGAAGTGCTGACCCCGGACGACATGGCGGGTCTTGTCTTCGCCGGCCAGCGCCTCGAACATCCGGGCGCTGGCGGTAGGGAGAGCGGCTTGGTCGCCGCTGAACTCAAGGTAGAGAGCCGGCAGCCGTACGCCGGTCGCGCACCGGACGAAGTCCGCGTTGGTGTGATTCGCAGACCAGGTGGACAACCACGCATCGGGAGTGGTCAGCCTGCCGAAGCCCACCAGACCGTAGTTGATCAGATCCGGGCGGCTGCCGAACAACGAGCCATAGTGCCGGTCGTTCGGATCGATCGACAGGTCGACATAGCAGGGGTCGGCGTCGGTGCGGTAGGTGGTGATGATCCTCGGGGCGAGGCTGGTCCGCCGGTCGACGGGATCCTTGGTGCGGGCGAACCGGGCGCGAGCCTCCTTGGCCTCGGAGGCGAGCTCGAGCGCCCGGGCGTCTATCCGGGCGATCCGGTCCTTCTGGGCCGCACGGAATGCGTGGAGGAAGTCCGCGCTGTAGCGGCTTGGCTCCGGTGGCTGGACGAATCCGTTCCCGGGCGAGTACATGTCCAGCGCGGGCTCCACCGACATCGGGTCCGACTCGTTGGTTACGGACGGGTCGATGCAGTGCAGCAGGACTTGTCCTTGTCCCGGGTGTGGCGCGAGGAAGATCACGCCGTCTGGGACGGGCAACCGCGCGCCCGCCAGCGCGACCGGCCTGCCGGCCGGTGTCTGGTCCAGCCGCAGCTCGGGTTCCAGGGACGCCTGCTCGATGTAGAAGGCCGACAGCGTGCCGCCGCCCGAGTGGCCGAAGGTCAGCACCGCGTCGAACCCGGCGTCCCGGAGGAACACGTGCCCCGCCGCCGCGTCCAGCACCGCCTGTTCGTGGACCAGAGCGATGTCGTTGTTCGGCGAGCGGGAGCCCTGGGTCCAGACCGACACGCCGCTCCACAGGAGCAGCGGGATCATCGGATGGTGAGTCATCGATTGGCGCGGGTGCATCACGGTGACCACCGTGGCCGCGCCGTCGAGGGCGTACAGCACCCCCTCGACCTTGGCGCCGTCGAAGGTGGTGAGCTGGTGCGTACTTACCGTGACGCCGGGCGGCGCCTGGGCTGTGTGGACGTCCCGGCCCCCACCGAGCCGGTCCACCGCCAGGGGGCTCATCCCCCGGCTCCTGTGGGCTCGACCACCAGCACCGACTTGTCCCAGCGGCTGATCCGGCTGCCACTGACGGCGGCAATCGAGCTGTACCAGACGGCGTTGCGGCAACCAGTGGCGCTGCGCTCGATGCGGATCGAACCAGGTGCGGCGACCTCGAGGTAGGGGCCGCGCCGCCGGACGGTCACGTCGGGGTCCTTGCCGGCGACCTTGGCCAGCGGACGGAAGTCATCGATGTCGAGGACGAACAACGTGGTCATGCGAACGTCACCAGCTCGGGCTCGCCTGCGTAACGCTCCGCGATCAGCCTCGCCTTGCGGGCGAAGAACTTGTCCAGGGAGGGGTCCGGTTCACCGGCCACCTCCATGAGCGCGTCGACGCTCAGATTGGCGTCGATATCGTCTTCGGTGGTGATCGCCCGTAGTGGACGGGTGATCTCCATCAGGTACCCGTTGGGGTCGGTGACGTAGATCGACTCGACGGTCTCGTGTCGCACCTGCAGCTCGCACGGCCAGTTGCTCGTGTCCAGCCGACGCCGGTACTCCAGCAGATCTTCCTCGCCGTCCACGTGGATCGCGAGGTGCCGGGCACGGTGGAGCAGGTCGGGGATCTCGGTGTCCCGGTAGGGCTCCACACCGAAGTAGTAGAAGAAGGCCAGCCGGTCGCCGTTGCCGATGTCGAAGAAGAAATGGATGAAATCCGGGTGTTCCCCGGGCCCCCACCCGAGCGCGCACGTTGCGTGGACGACCGGGAAGCCCAGGACGTCCCGGTAGAAGGTGATGGTGGCCCGCGGATCGAAGGTCGGGAACGCCGCATGGTCGACGCCCCGCACCGTGTGCGCAGGCAGGTCTCGCCCCGGTGATGACATCTACGTACTCCTCTCGCGACGAAGTCTGTGCCTTGAGAGTAGGCTTGTCTGACACATGAGTCAAGATTCTGACGTATCAGTATCGACCGCCTGTTGGTCGAAGCTGCTGTACAGGTAGGTGAGTCGACATTAGGCTGTCAGTTTTGTGACGCTTCAGCAAGGGAGGTGCATGCGGCGTGCTGGGGTCTGGCGAACGAAGCGAAGGCACCTCTGACACAGAGAGGTCTCCCGGTCCACGGGCGAAGACACCGGCCTTGGACGGCAATCGCATCCGGAGGCTGTGGCGCCTGCAGCGACAGCGCGGGAGCGGCGGGCTCGGCACCATCCGGCGCGCGGCGAAAAACCCGGCGGTCGCGGGCCTGGCCGCGTCGGCGGAAATGGGACGGCACAGCCGGTGTTCGCGGGTAAGTGCCTTCCCGCTGTGCCGGCAAAGACCTTCGGCAAGCGTCATCCTCCCAGCTCAGAAGGCGCGTTTGCTTCTCCGGCCAAGATCGGGACACCGCGGCGAGTGAAGCGCGCAGGCTAGGATGACCCAGATGGCCGCGCATGACGACTTCGCGTCGCACGCGAAACCGAGGGGTGAAAATGGTGACCGCAGAGGACTCCGGGGCGCGGGGGCGGACCGGTGGGCGCCCGGAGTCTCGTCGAGGCGCAGCGTCCCGGCGCAAGCTGCTCATGAGCGAGATCATCGACCAAGCCATGCGACTCTTCGCTGAACGCGGCTACGACGGAACCACCCTGCAGGATGTCGCAGAGGCGGTCGGGTTGAGTCGTGCCAACCTCTACAACTACGTCAAGAGCAAGGAAGAGTTGCTCGTCGCGATGGTCGACGCGACCACGCAGAGCGCGGCGAGCTCGTTGCGCGAGGTCCGACGGCGCACCGATCTCGACTCGGCGGAGAAGCTGCGCATGCTCGTGCACACCCTCGTCCTGCACCGCGCCGAACAGCCGGCGCAGTTCCGTACGCTCGACCGCAGCGACCAGGCGCTCCCCGCGGAGATCGCGAAGAAACATCTCGAGGGCCGACGGGCCGTCCTCCGTGAGATCACGGAAGTCGTCGAGGAGGGGGTCACCGTCGGCCGTTTCCGCCCCGTCGACGCAGGCATCACCGCCTTGTCGATCATCGGCATGTGCAACTGGGTCGCCTGGTGGTTCCATCCCTCTCCGGCGCACCCCGCCGAACCGGTGGCCGAGCAGATCGCGGAGAACGCGGTGGCGATGGTGGTCCGGGACGCCGGGCGTATCCCGGATACACCGACCCCGCTCGGGATTGTCTCGCTGCTCCGGCAGGACCTCGACCACTTGGCCCGCCTCCTCACCGCAGAGGATGAGTGAAGGACCGTCCCTCCCGGCAAGACGTAGTGCCTGCGACGACCACCTCCGCGTCGAGCGGCTGATCGAGGTCCTGGGATCCCCACAGCCGACGGCCGAACCACTCCGCGACTCGCCTCGCCACGGATCCACGGGCCGTTCACCGTCTGCACTGCTGCCACCCACCTCCGGGGGCGGCCGCCGCGGTCGTCGTCGACGAACGGTTCGCGCGCCCCGGGGACTACGGACCGACGTGGCCGTCTTCGCGCAGGCGATGACCACCGATACCCCCTCGAGCACCGATGCCGACGCTCAGTGCCAGTGCAGCCGCCTCTCCGCGTGAGGCCACCTCAAGCTTGCGAAGAACGCTGGCCACGTGGAACTTAACGGTGCTCTCCGTGATGCCGATAGCATCGCCGATTGCCTTGTTCCGCTTGCCTCGCGCAACCAGACGCAAGACCTCGAGCTCTCTGGGATTGAGGTCTGCCAAGCGGGATTGCTCAGGGCGATCGGCGGGCGGATCGAGCGGGAAAACGAGCCTGGCATGGCTGCCCCACCCCGGAATCGCGTCGAGAGTGATGCTCCCGCCCAGTGTTTGGGCACGCCCTTGAAGCTGACGCTGCAGGGCGGGGAGATCGACTCCCCGCTTCCCTGATCTCTCACATCGACTATCAATGAGGCGTCGAGGCTGCTCCAGCCGATGCGCAGGCGTGTGAGCTGGGGCTGGGCGAGGAAGGCCAGGACCGCGGCGCAAGTCATGGCGCGTGCGGCGTAGGCGACCTCTCCCGGCAGTGGGCGTCCGGTCTTGGGCGGAGGCACGAACTCGATGCATGCCTCGTGATGGCGCAGCATATGACGGATGCCTTTACGCAACTGTCCGAAGGCCTTGTGAGCAGCCTCCTCAGACAGCTCCCGGTCAGTCTTCTGTGCCGAGCGAAGGGCGACCAGTGCTGAGGAGGCCGTGTCGGTGGCGGCAAGCCGGGCACGCGCGTCATCGAGGTCAGAGGCCCTCAGCGTGCCCAAGACAGCGACGAGTGACGTCTCGTGGGCGGCTGCCATTTCGGAGATGGTGCGGGCTCGCTCGGCCGGGCTCTGTCACGTAATCGGTGGTGACGAAGCGTGCTCGGCATCGTTGACAATCCATGCGAGACGTCAACTCCCTTGTTTCGACCGTGTTTTTGGGGTTGTCGGCACTGGTTGTCGAGGACGTGGTGGACGAGGGCGATGCAGGGCTGCGTCGTTCAGGTGATGTGTCCTGGTTGATCACGTGATGCCAAGGGTGATCAGCGGACGGTTGGCGTCGCGGGTGTGGTGACGGAGGCCGGCGGCGATGTTCGTCTGGTCGGTGAGTCGGAGAGCGCCGATGGCCAGGTTGCGCAGGGAAGCCATGGCGCGTGGAGCGGTGCCGGTGCGTACGTGGGAGGCGTCCTCGGCATATGTGGTGTCCCTGACGTGGTGGATCTTGTTCTCGATGCCCCAGTGGTCGCGGACGCGGCGGGCGATCTCGGTTGCGTCGGCCTGCTCCGCGGTCAGGTCGGTCACCCCGTAGACGCGTTCCAGGGTGACCTTGCCGGTGGTGACGATCCGTCGGCGGCGCACGATCTGGACGGCCTGCACCGCGTGCGGGAACGCGATCCCGGTGACGGCGGCGGCCTTGATCCGGCGGATCTCGTCGCGGCCGTGGGCGGTGGCCCGGGTCTTGTCCAGGAGCGGCACCTCCCGCCATGGCAGGGCTTTCAGCCACCGGTGCAGGGTGGGATGGTTGCCCTTGACCAGCGCGATGTAGTGGGCGTGCTTGTCCTCGACGAGGAAGCATGCGTGGGCGGTCTGCGAGTGGAGGGCGTCGAAGGTGATCACCGTGCCCTGCAGGTCGAGCGGGGCGAGCAGGGGCCGGAAGACGGTGATCTCGTTGGTCTTGCCGTCCACCTCGCGCTGGGCGGTGACCAGGCCGGTCCCGGTCATCGCGGCGAGCAGGTGGACCTGGGTGCCGTCGGTGCGTCGGGCACCGCGCATGGTCTTGCCGTCCACCGCGAGGGAGGGCAGGGGCCGGTCGCTGTCGTTCTCCTCCTGGCCGGCGGCATGTTCGCGCCCGGCGAGCCACCTTCCGACGGCGGTATCGAGCGCGTCGCCGTCGATGCGCTGGAGGATCCGGCGCACGGTGGCCTCGGCCGGGGCGACGGCGCCGCGGTCCGGCTCCCGGCATGGGCCACCGAGCCTGGCCAGGACGTGCGGCGGGGCGTCGGCGGCCCACTCCGCGATCGCGGCCAGGGACTTCGCTCCGGCCAGGACCGCGCACGCGGCCAGGGACAGGACGAAGACGAGCGGGTGGCGCCGGCCACGGTCCCGGCGAGGGTCGGGCACCTGAGCCAGGCAGGTCAGCAGGCTGGGGAGGTCATCGGGGGCGGTCGGTGCGGCGTCGGTGAGTTGGCCCAGAGGGCCCGGGATGAGCGAGGATGAGCGGGCAGGCACGGTCTTCCGTCGTGGTGATCAGGGACTCGACACCTCATGATCACCGGGAGCCGTGCCTGCCTCCGCGTCAGCCCCCTGCGACCACCCCGCGGTCCTGCCCCGGCTCTTGAAGCCCCATCAACCCGGACACACCGCCTGAACGACGCCGCCCTGGGCGCCCTCCTCCGACAGATCCTCGTCAATGATCACCTCGATGGACAGCCCGGCCGCCTGGAGCTGCTCGCGTAGGCGGGTGTACCGAGTTGTATCGGTGACCAAGAGCTCAGGGTGTGCAGCAGCGTTGCCCACGGGCCGCAGGCAGTGCAGCTTCATCTGATACGCACCGAGCTCCTGCAAGGTGCGGGCCAGAGGCAGCACTTCGTCGATGTTCCGGGAGGTGACCGTCATCGTCGCCCCCGTCCTGACTCCGAGCTCCCGGGCGAGTTTGAGTGCGCTCAACGCGCTCCGGTAGCTGCCGGCCTTGCGGATGTGGTCGTTGGTCGCGCCGATGCCCTCCAGCGAAAACCGCAGCAGGTCAAGGTACTGCGCGATCTCGGTAAGCCGGCGCTCGATCCGGTAGCCGTTCGTGCAGATCTCGACTTGCAGGCCCATTTCCTCCTTGGCGTAGTGGACGACCTGGGCGAGATCCTTATGGAGGAACGGCTCGCCGCCAAGCAACGTGACAGCCTCGGTGCCGTACTGGTTGCGCATCAGCCGGATGAGGTTAACCGCCTCGTCAGCGGTAAAGGCGTCGGCGTGCTTGAGCCTCTCGCCGTGGAAACAGTGCAGACACTGGAAGTTGCAGCGGTACAGCAGTTGCAGGTACAGCATGCGGATCCTGGAGCAATGCTCAGGACCTGTGGATCGGCCTCGGGGAGGGCGCCTCGCGGCATGCGAAGGACGTACCTTCCCGAGTGATCGATTGTTGGTCACCGAGTAGGCCCGCGTTGCAGCGCGGGCCGGGAAGGCACGCCCGTGCTCAGCGTAGTTAACGCCGACGGAACCACCGAGAGCGGCTCCTTGATGGACGAGATCGTCCGCGAGGGTGCGAGGCGGATGCTTGCCGCCGCCCTGGAAGCTGAAGTCAACCAGTACATAGCCGAGTTGGCCGACCATCGCGACGAGTCCGGTCGTCGCCTCGTTGTCCGCAACGGCCACCATCGCGAACGCACCGTCGCGACGGCCGCCGGGCCGATCCCGGTGAAAGCGCCGCGGGTGAACGACAAGCGCGTCGACGCCGTGACGGGCGAGCGCAAGCGGTTCTCGTCGCAGATCCTCGCCCCCTGGTGCCGGAAGTCTCCGAAGATCAGCGAGGTCCTGCCCCTGCTCTATCTGCACGGCCTGTCCTCCGGTGACTTCGTGCCCGCGATGGAACAGTTCCTCGGCTCCTCGGCCGGTCTTTCTCCGGCCACCGTGACGCGGCTGACCAAGCAGTGGCAGGACGACCACGCCGCCTTCCAGGACCGCGCCCTGTCCGGCAGCGACTACGTCTACGTGTGGGCCGACGGCGTTCACCCCAAGGTCCGCCTCGGTCAGGCCCACTCCTGTGTCCTGGTTCTGATGGGCGTGCGCACGGACGGCCGCAAGGAACTCATCGCGGTCGTCGAGGGCCTGCGCGAGTCGACCGAGTCCTGGGCCGACCTGCTGAGGGACTGCCGCCGGCGCGGCATGACGGATCCCGAGCTGGTCGTCGGCGATGGCGCCGTGGGTCTTTGGAAGGCCCTGGCCGAGGTGTTTCCGCAGGCCAGGCACCAGAGGTGCTGGGTTCACAAGGTCCGCAATGTCATGAACACGCTTCCGAAGTCCGCGCAGCCTGGCGCGAAGAAGGCGCTCCAGGAAATCTACAACGCCGAGGACCGTGACCACGCCGAGAAGGCGATCAAGGACTTCGAGCGCAGCTACGGCGCGAAGTGGCCCAAGGCGGTGAAGAAGGTCACCGGCGAGGTGGATGAACTCCTGGCCTTTTACGACTTCCCGGCCGAGCACTGGGTGCACTTGCGCACGACGAATCCGATCGAATCCACCTTCAGCACAGTCAAGTTGAGGACCCGGGTCACCCGCGGCGCCGGCAGCGCGGCCGCCGCCCTGGCCATGGTGTTCAAGCTCGCCGAGTCCGCCCAGGCCCGCTGGCGTGCGATCACCGCACCCCACCTCGTCGCCCTCGTCCGCGCCGGAGCACGCTTCGAACGCGGCGTCCTGGTCGAACGCGGGGAGCCTCGTGCGGCGTGATGGACCCCCAACTGCCGCTCAGCCAGCGGCCATCAGGAGCCGTGACTTCAGCGCGCTGTGCGTCCGAGCAGTCCGCTCAGCTCATGGGCGAGGGCGACCGAGGCCTCGATCTCGACCTTGCGGATCGACACGCTCTCCACGAGGAATCCGAAAGGCATGCCGAGCTTGCGGCAGAAGGCGATCAGATCCCGGGCGTTCGCCAAACAATGCTCGTACGACTCGGCAAGCGTGTCGTCCGCGTGAAGCAGGGAGTTCTCGAGCCAGCGCGGAACCTCGACTCCGAGCCACTTGAGGAACGCCAGCGTCTTCACCGAGCCGCACACCGACAGCGTAAAGAGCACGGGCTTCGGTGCGAGCTGCCGCTCACGGCAAACGTAGTAGTAGTCGGAGACCATGCTCTTGGCCGCGTCGGCGCTGTAGATGACCTGCGAGATGAAATACGCGCATCCCGCCTCCTGCTTGGTGATCAGCCGCAGATGCTCGTCAGGGCGCTCGGTGATGGCGACGCCACCGAGCAGCAGGTCCGGACGGACGTCGCGGCGCAGGACGTGCGCCGTCGACAGGCGCGTATGTATAGCCTTGTCCTTCGAGGACGCACCCACGAAGACCCCGAGCACGCGGTCCGCATCGGCCATCCGCAGCCAGGTCCGCAACTCCGCCTCGGTGTACTTGCCGACGCACCGATAGATCACCGCAGGGCGGTTCCACTCGCCGAGATATTCCGCATGGTACGCGGCGGGATCCATGGTCGGCAGGTAGGGGAACGGGCGTTCCTCCGGATTGCGGTCGCTCTCGTCGTCGATGTCGTAGAGCGCCAGACCATCCACGTTGAGGACGTCCAGCCGCGCCAAGGTGGCCGCGGTGATCTCTCGGATCCGCTCAGGAGCGATACTCAGGCGCGGCGGCGTGATGCCGAACAGAAGGACGCCGCTCTCGGCGTCAGTCACCAGCGTCCGGAGAGCCATGCTTTCGCTGTGATCCACCATGCCGCGGAAACTAGCAGCTCATCCACCAGGCGGTAGGCAAGCATCACTCTGTGAGACCGGATCCGGTGACGCCCCGCCCGAGGAAGCCACGGCAACAAACGCCTCCTGGATCAGGAAGCCGTCGCAAGACCCTTGACGACATCACTCGTTCCCGTACGAAGCCCGACCGCTGCTGGTCAGATCCACAGGGTTTGACAATAACTCCGGATCCTGCGGATGCCGGTGACTTCGCCAATCACGATGGGCCCCCTGGGCTGGTTGGAGACCCGATCGTGGCGCAGCCGACCAGGACCTCGTTACCGCATACGCGGACGCCCCAAGACGTCCGGGGACGTTTTCACCATCGGGCGAAGCTCGCCAGGATCTCAAGGAGACCAGCCGTGTCCGACAGGTCCGGAAGGACCACGGGTGCTTCGGCAACCGTCAGCTCTTCCTCGCTGTGGATACCGGAGGCGACTGCGATGATCCCTGAGCCTGTCGAGAGAGCTGCCTCGACGTCCCGCGGCGTATCACCAACCAACACCACAGGCACCTCCCCCCGCACACCGCGGAGTTGGTGGACACGGCCTCGGGCGACAGCTACAAGGTCAGAGCGCTGTACGGCATCCTCCCCATAGGCGCCTACGGACAGGTCCAGCAGTGGGTCGAGTTCGAAAGCTGACAGCTTCACACGGGCGTTGGCCGCGATGTTGCCGGTCAGAACGGAGGAGATCCAGCCCTCCCGCGCCGAGACGGCCTTCAGGACATCGCGCACACCGGGCAACGCCGTCCCCCGTGCGCGAAGGTCGTCGAAGCGCTCCTCCCCGGCATGAGCGAGGGCAGCCTCTATGGCAGTCCAGTCCGGGACGGGCAGTCGGTGCCGGCAGAACATGTCACGCATGATCAGACGATCCGTACGCCCTTCAGTGCGCGCCGCCTCGGCCGGCGGGAATCCCGACAGCGCCGTGAAGGCGCCGGCGTAGGTCTCCTTGCTCACCCCTGCGTTGTCGATGAGCGTGTGGTCGATGTCCCACAGGACGATGAGCCGCATATCGCCAGCGTAAAGACGACGGTTGTGGTTCAGGCCCATCGAAGTGGCCCCATACCGAGCTTGCCCGCTCCTGGCCACCTGGGCTTGTATAGCCTGTGTGAACGAGCGACTTCACTCCGTACTCGCCCAGCGCGATGTTTCGCCCGAATCGCTGGCCGAAGTCTGCGAGGTAGACGCCAAAACCGTCAGCCGCTGGCTCAGCGGGCGCGTACCGCACCCGCGGCACCGTTTCCGTGCCGCTCAGCACCTACGCGTGGAGGAGACATTCCTCTGGCCCGTGGCGAAGTCCCGCACCGGCCAATCCGGTGTCGGGGTAGGCATCGAGCTCGTAGGCACTTATCAGAACCGGGCCGGTGTTCCGCGGGACGTGTGGCTCTCCCTGTTGCAAGGAGCGCAGGAGCAGATCGACGTCCTCGTCTTCTCAGGCACGTTCTTTGCCCAGTCCAATCCATATGTCGCCAAGATGCTCACCGAACGCGCCTCTGTCGGTGTCCGAGTGCGCCTGTGTTTCGGCGACCCGCGGGGGCACGCGGCCGCCATCCGAGGCCGCGAAGAAGGGATCGGCAACACCCTGGCCGCTAAGATCCGCGCCTCTCTCACCTACTACCGCGCATTGCTGCCGGAGGCTGGGTGTGAGGTGCGGCTCCACGACACCACCCTCTACAACTCCCTCTTCCGCTACGACGACAACCTGCTGGTCAACCCACACATCTGGGGCCAGCCCGCCAGCGCCAACCCCTTATTCCACCTCAAGAAGGCGCAGTCCAACGGCTGGTTCGACAACTACGCTCAAAGCTTCGACGCAGTGTGGGCCGGCGCACGGCCCTGGAATCCCGACCAGGAGGAGACCGCCGCACATGGGCAGGATTGAGTACTACAACGACCCCAATGCTCCCAAGGCCAACACCCTCATCCCCGCCAGCAACCTGCTCGTCGTCGATGACAGCGGCGCGATCCTTCTCCAGCGCCGCCGCGATACCGGCCAGTGGGCCCTGCCCGGCGGTGCCCAGGACATCGGCGAGACCGCCGCGCAGTGCGCGATCCGCGAATGCCGGGAGGAGACCGGCATCATCGCCGAGATCACCGGCTTCCTGGGGGTCTATACCAACCCCCACCACATCGTTGCCTACACCGACGGCGAGATCCGGCAGCAGTACGAGAACACCTACATCGGGCGCCCAGTCGGCGGCAAGCCGACCATCAACGACGAGGCCGACGGTGTCCGCTTCGTCAAGCCCACCGACCTCGACCAGTACGACATCCACGCCAGCATGCGCCAACAGATCGGCGATTACCTCGCCGGCACCTACCCCCACCTCGGCTGAGCCGCCAAGGCCGCCTCCACCCGCTCCACGGTCGCAAAGATTTCCGGCGACGCCCGACGAATAAACCTGCCCACGACACTGCCAGCTCCGTAGCGGCCCACAATTTCCGTAACTCGCCGCTCAGCAGTCGTCTGCTCCCCGTCCGGCGTCGTCGTCATGTCACACCACACAAGAGCGTCCACGAGCAGCGGCTCGTCAAGCAGCGGGAACTCCTCCTCCAGTGTTTCCCTCAAGCCACGCTCTTCGGCCTCCAGCAACGCAAACGAGTGATTCGCCACCAACCGCACCAGCCGCTCATCAGCACCATGCACGTCACGGAGGAACCGGGCACCGTCAAGCGGATGAAACCCGGTCGCCACGAGCCCCGGTGAATACCCAATGTCATGCAGAACTGCCGCCGCGCGCAGCAGCCCTACCGAATCACCAAGCAAGGGAGCCAGTTCCACGGCCCTTGCGGCCACACCCAGCGAGTGCGCCCAGCGTCGCGGCAAAGTTGACGCCAGTTCCGTCTTCGCCGTCTTCCAGGCCCACTCTGCGAGTTGCGAAGTCATGGCCAAGCCCGTTCCCAAAGCATCCGTATTCCAGTCACCGAACGACGGCTACACTCTCCTTCTGACCGGCCGACAGGCTCATCGCCACCACTACTTCCTTTCTGCCGGACGGTAGCACTCATCACCGCGAGTGCGAGGAGCAGTTGGCCGTCTCCAGTCACCGCGCCTCGTAGTTGGAGCCATCCCCTGTAGGTGTGGGGAACTCCTTCCAGGACGACGCCTCGCTCGCGGCCGCCAGGGGCCGCCCCGCAGCGCGCCAGGTTCAAGAACTGGTCCCCCGAGGCGGGACCATCCCCGCGGGTGCGGGGAGCAGACTCCGTGACCTGTGCATCTACCTGACAGTTGGTTCCCTGCAAAACACTTTCACCAAGTCCGGCATTCCAGACATATGCATTGCGTGGTTCACACGACGAACGCTTCCACACCGGCCATATCATTTCTCAGAACATGGACGGCCGTCAGCACCACGTCGTACCGCTCCCCGCCACGGCTTCAAACGACAGGAAGCAGGGCACCCCAGCGCTTACAGAGGCCGCCGCATCGACAGGCACCACAGAGGCACCTCCTACCTCGGACCTTCCTCGCCCGCGCCGCGGGCCTGATCACAAGGCAGAGAAGCTGAAGGACCGCCCTCGCCAGACGATGCTTCCATCGTCACGTTCCCGGCCCTTGCCGAGCGCACCATGGACACCAACGTCCGGGACCTGGCCGCGCCAACATGCAGTCGCTTCCGTAGCGTCTCAGCCGAAATCGGCCGCTGATACGTCTCCCAATGCCACGCATCTTCCACCAAGGCACGCTCCAGAAGGCCATCCCCATCAGCCCCGAGCTGACTACGCTGATCATCTTCCGGCGGGACCAGGACATGCGGCTGGTCAATATTGACGCTCTTCTGCTCGATCATCATCGCCGCGTGTTCCACGGAACACTCCGGGATGTCTCCCTTCTCGGACTCGGACGACTTTCCGCTCCCGGCACCGCTGATGGCCTGCAAAAGCCCCGGACCCACCTCTGCCCAACCGATCAGCAGCAACGGTCCCACCGCATCGAAGGCGGCTCTGCCGTTCTCACCAGCCAGCAGCGGGTCCGTCACGTTCAGCGCCAACGTCATCAGACTGGAGAAGACCAGCAACCGACGGGCCGGCCGGAGCTGCTCCCGACTCGCACCCTGCAACGCCAGGTACCGGGTACCCAGCAGCAAGCCCAGCACAGAAAGATCCACCGCCGGGGCCACCAAGGGCGCCACCCACGGCGGCACACCCAACCGCAGCGCGAGGGTCCATACATTGCCGAAGCCGAACAAGAACGTCAGCCCCGCCACCGCGGCCATGATCAGGGTCACCGCGCGAAGAGTGACCACCCGCTCGAAGGAAGCACTCGGACCGCTGCTGTCACGTGTCAGACTCTCGTCAGCCATCAGCGTGTCTCCTCCTGCGCTGAGGGCTCAAAAGTTCCCTTGATCACCAGCCTGCCGACGAAATTCCGCGGGTGAGGATGGCCATCCTTCTGTGTGGCGCCCCGCCAAGGGCTCGAACCTGTGGCACGCATAAGACGAGGCTCACTCGCTTGCTCACCATCATCGTCGGCGCTCGGCGGGTACTGCCTTGGCCAGGTAGTACGGCCAAAGCCGACGCGTGCAGAACCACGATGGTCAGTGATCGCCATCACCGGCCTCCCTTCCCGCCCGGTGGTGGAGGCAGGGGAGCTCACGGCGTAGCCGGAACATGCGGGTACCGCGCATGCCGTCCGGAGCCGCAGGAGAGTTGCGGAGCGGGTGGTGATCTCCGAGCATGCCAAAGCCCCCCGCCCAGCGAGCTGGACGGGGGCGCGGGCAAGCGGACCCAGTGCACAACCAGTGCACACTTGCGCGGGAACTCCCGGGAACTCCCAGGTAGAGGAGGGAAGTGCAGGGGCCTGGCCGAGGGCCCTGCACAGGGCATATTCCCTGGTCAGGGACCTGGTGGCGGACGAGTCGGCCTGTACGCCGGGATCTGTCCGTACGAAGGCCCAGGTGTCGACGACCTGCCCGCCATGGGTGTTGATGATACGGGCGCGGTCACCGGGCTCCAGGGCAATCGCCGCACCGGTGCGTGCGGCGATCCGCTGATGGTCGCTCATCGCGGCACCTCCGGGACCACACCGAACTCCGGTTCGTCGTTTGGCCCGGGTCCGGGACCTCGCGCGGCAGCGGGTTCTGGCCGGCCGCGGCCCGACGTGCTCTCGGGCAAAGAAGGGGCGACGGTTCGCCGCGCCAGCAGCCAGTACATTCCGCCTCCTACGAGGATTCCGGTGAGCCAGGACAGGTCCAGTCCCCCGGTGATCCGTGACAGTGGTCCCGTCAGCACCGGAGTCGCTCCCGTCTGGAAGGCCCAGGCCGCGATGAGCCCGGCGGCCAGGGCGAACGAGCCACGCTTGTTGAAGTCGCCGAGACGGCTGGTGCGGGCCGGTTCGTAGAGTGCGTCGACCGCGATCCGGCCGCGTCGCAGGACGAAGAAGTCGACCAGGCAGATCCCCGCCCAGGGGGAGAGCCAGAACACCAGGGACACCAGCCACTGTTTGAAGGACTCGGCCACATTCTGCGCGTTCAGGAACCAGATCAGGACGGCCGAGGCGATCACCCCGGTGGCGACAGAGATCTTCCAGCGCGCGGCCCGCATATCCATGGAGAGGGCCGCGAGACCAGCCGAGTACATGACGACGATGTTCGCCGCGATGGGTCCGTGCAGGACCAGCAGGAGCACCGGGAGGGCCATGGCGCCGAACGCCGTGATGACCAGTTGGGCGGGGTCCGTGCCGCCGCCCCCGGACGCGAGTGCGGCTCCGAGTCCGGCGAGCCACACCGTGGGAAGGAACATGCCGAGCATGGTCGCTGTGATCACTTTCCGGGGCGCGACGCCATTGGGAACGAATCGCGTGTAGTCCGAGGCGTAGATGAGCCAGGTGATGCCCCAGCCGATCCCGATCGCCGTCATCAGCTGGGACATGGCGACGATGCCACCGTGTCCTTCGCCATGCTGAGCCATCGGCTGGAACTCGGTGCGGGTAAGGACCAGAACCGTCATGACCGCCATGACCACCAGGACAACGGGCATGGTCCAGCGTTCGAAGACCTGGATCGCCCGGAAGCCCTTCGCGGCGAGCGCGATCGCACGCGGCCGTGGCCGCGCTCCGCACCCGGCTGCGCGGGACGGAGGTGATCCACGGTGACCGAACCGACCGGGACCGGGGAGACCCGGCTGCGAAGGGCGTTCACACTGATCGGGGACGAGGCCGGGCGCCCGGACCCCGCGGCATCGGGCCACACCGCCCCGGTGTCGGCTCGCCCCCTCGCGCGGGCAGTGGCGTGTCCGGGCGGCACTCGCCGTAGCGGCGGCCGTCTGCACCGCCGCCATCGTCGTGACCGTGACGGTCACCGCCGACGACGGCTCCGGAACCGATCCCGACACCACAGGCCGAGGACAGACGTTCCCGCAGGCTCTCACCTGCGCGACCGCCGTAGTAGAAGGCGACCTCACCGCGGTGCGCCCCGTCGGCCGAGGCCGGATACAGCTCACCGTGTCCGTGGACCGGTGGTTCAAACCCAGCACAGGCCCTGCCGCGGCACGGTTCGACCTCGCCGACCCCGCGGTCGTGGACCCCGCCGAGGCATACGCCGCAGGGGACCACCGCACGGTCCGGCGACCGAGACCTCCCGGCCGAGCCGGCCGACCGCAGGGCGGGTCAGAAGCCCACGTCGGCGGGGCGGTATGCCGGCGCTCTGCGGACCCGGCCGGCCTGCTCGTAGGCGTAGGCCAGGCGGAGCAGGGTCGGTTCGCTCCACGCCGTGCCCATGAAGGTCAGGCCGACCGGCAGGCCGGAGGCGAAACCCGCCGGGACGCTGATCGCGGGGTATCCGGCGAGTGCGGCGGGCGTGGAGGCGCCGCCGCCGTAGCTGTCCCCGCGGACCAGGTCGATCTTGGCCGGCGGTCCGGTGGTCGGCATCACCAACGCATCGAGGTGGTAGCGCCGTAGCACCGCGTCGATGCCTTCGGCACGCGACAGCCGGTGGTTGGTGGCCAGCGCCTCGCGGTACTCGCTCTCGGTGAAGTCCAGCCGGTGCACGGCCTCCAGACCGTCCTGGCGCACATAGCGGAGCTCGCGGTCGGCGTGTGCGCGGTTGAACGCGATCAGCTCCGCCAGGCCGCGCGGGTGGTCGCCGGGGGCACCGGCCAGATAGGCGTTCAGCGCCCGCTTGATCTCGTACACCTGAACGATCTTCGAGCCGGGGAGGTCCTCGAGCCGCTCGGCCGTCGGGATGTCGGCCGGGTCGACCACGGTCGCGCCGGCGGCGCGCAGCGTGGCGATCGCCCGCTCCGCGATCTCGTCGGCGTGGTCGCTGTAGCCGAAGTACACGGTTCGCGGTATGCCGATCCGCGCGCCACGCAGTCCGTCGGCGTCCAGGAATCGGGTGTAGTCACGATGGAAGTGGCCACGGCTCGCCCCGGTCGCCGGATCACGGTCGTCGATGCCGACGAGGACGCCCAGCAGGATCGCGGCGTCGCGGACCGTGCGCGCGATCGGGCCGACACTGTCCTGGCTGGGCACGCCGGGGATCACTCCGCCGCGCCCGACCAGTCCGACGGTCGGCTTCACCCCGACGACGCAGTTCGCCGAGGCGGGGTCGATGATCGAACCGTTGGTCTCGGTCCCGATCCCGGCGACACAGAGGTTGGCCGCGGTGGCGGCCGCCGTACCGGAGCTGGACTCGTTCGGGGACCGATCCAGCTTGTAGGGGTTCCGGGTCTGCCCACCGCGGGCGCTCCAGCCGGCGTGGTGGGTGAGCGACATCCCACCGGCCCACTCGCTCAGGTTGGTCTTGCCGAGGATGACGGCACCGGCCGCGCGCAACCTGGCCGCGACCGTGGCGTCCCTCGCCGGCCGGAGGCCCTCCAGGGCGAGTGATCCGGCCGTTGTGTGCATGCGGTCCGCGGTTTCCACCAGGTCCTTCAGCAGAACGGGCATGCCGTGGAGGGGCCCACGGGGATGTTGCCCGGCGTCCAGGCGCCGGGCCTCTCGCAGCGCGTCGGGGTTGACCTCGATCACCGCGTGCAGGAGTGGATCGATACGTTCGATCCGGTCCAGGTAGTAGCGGGTCAGCCGTTCCGCGTCGAGCCGCCCTTCGTCCATCCGCGCGCGGAGTTCGGTCACGCCCAGTTCGTCCAGGCCTCCGGTGGCAGGGCGGGCTCGGGCGGTGGCCGCACCGAGCCAGGGCGTGGCCGCCGCGGCGGTGCCGAGCGCGAGCATGCTCCGGCGGGTGGCGTTGATCCGGTCGATTCGGTACGGCGTGGTCATAGGTCGGCACGCTAGAGGTGTCACCGACGTACCGCGCTCCGGCTGTCCCCCGGCTCTTCACTGGTGGTGTCCCCCTGCCGCACCGGGGGAAAGCCTGACCGGGGCCGGTCCGGGCGGGCTCAGGCGCATTCACGGACCGGCGGGGGCGGCCCCCACGTGGCTGCGCGGGGTCCGCTCCTCCGCGTCGGCCAGCCAGAAGAGGACCGGCGGCAGGCCGAGTTCGATCACCGCCAGTGCGCTCTGGAACCACTGCGGCCAGCCGTGCATGGCGAGCGAGAGCAGCCTGCCCATGCCGCCCAGCAGGAAGACGCCCGCCAGCCACCGCACCGCCCGAGCCGGGATCGGACGCTGCCGCGCGGCCCAGAGCCAGGCCAGTCCGTAGCCGACGAAGCCGGCCCCCATGAACCGGCCCCAGCTGTCGACCGTGGTGCCGGCGGAGCCCGCGCCGGGGATCGCCGCGTTGCCAAGTGCCACGTGGTACAGCCCGATCGTCACGCAGGCCCAGCCCATCAGCTGTGTGAGTAGGCGCAGAGTTCTGGCCATGATCCCTCCAAGCCGTCCTGGCGAAGCTTAGTTGACATGCGTCTACTAGCTTGGGCGAGCTGGTTGACTCGTGTCAACTAAGCTTCGTCCGTGCCTCCTCGCCAGCGACTCCCCCCTGCTGACCGCCGCGCCCAGCTCCTCGCCGTCGGCGCGCGGCTCTTCGCCGCGCACCCCTACGCCGATGTGCTGATGGAGGAGGTCGCCGAACGGGCCGGGGTCTCCCGGGCCCTGCTCTACCGTCACTTCCCCAGCAAGCACGCCCTTTTCGCAGCCGTCTACCAACAGGCGGCGGACAAGCTGCTCGCCGAGACGCGGTTCGACCCCGCCGACTCCCTGGTGGAGCAGCTCATCCAGGGCATGGACGTCCATCTCGACTATTTCGTGGCGAACCGCAACGCCGTCCTCGCCGCGAATCGGGTCCTGGCGGGCGACCCGGTGATCCAGACGATCATGACGAACGAGCTGGACGCGCTCCGCGCGCGGCTGCTGGCCGTACTCCCGCTCGCGGACGAGAGCGCCCGTGAGGCCGTGTCCGGCGTCCTGAAGAGCTGGCTGGTCTTCGTCCAAGTCCTCTGCGTCGACTGGCTCACCCACGAGACCTGTACCCGCACCCAGCTGCGCGACGTCTGCGTCGGCGCGGTTCTCGGCGCCCTCCGGCCGCTGCTCGCCGAGGATCCCGCCCCCGGCTGGACCACCACTCCCGGTGCGTGACGCCGACCAACCCGGCCGTGGAACGCGTCCCCCTGGCGCCGCGGCGCGGGCGGAGTCAGGCTCAGCCGGTACCGGTCGGACGGTGCAGGTAGGCGCCGACCGGTGGGCCGGTGACCTTGCCCGCCCGCAGGATGTGGTTGCCCCTCAGGAAGGCGTCGGTGACCCGGGCGGTCAGCTCGAACCCCTCGAACGGGGTGTACTGCTGCGTCGACTCCGACTCCGCGGCGCGCACGGTCCAGGTGTGGCCCGGGTCGACGAGGGCGATGTCGGCGTCGAAGCCGGGAGCGATGCCGCCCTTGGTGCGCAGCCCGAAGCGCCGGGCCGGGTTCCAGGAGGTCAGCGCGGCGATCCGGCCCAGCGGCAGGCCGCGTCTGGTTCCCTCGGTGAGCAGGCCGGGGAGGAGGTACTCGGCGCCGCCGAAGCCGGCCTTGGCGAGGAAGACGTCGTCCTCGGGCTCGCCGAACTTCACCTCCTCGCGGCAGCACGCGTGGTCGCTGACGACCCAGTCGACGGTGCCGTCCAGCATGTGCTCCCAGAGCGCCTCGACGTCGTCACGGGGTCGCAGCGGCGGGTTGACCTTGCCGCCGAGGCCGTGTGCGGTGGTGATGTCGGCGAGCAGATGCCCGACGGTCACCTCACGGCGGAAGTCGATGTGCGGGAACGCCCGGCTCATCCGCACGGCCGCGTCGACCGCCTTGCGGGACGACAGGTGCAGCAGGTTGATCGTGGGCAGCCCGGTCTCGTGCGCCAGGTAGGAGGCGACGGCGACCGCGAGGCCTTCGGAGTGCTGCGGCCGGGAGGCGCTGTAGGCGGCGAGCCCGGTCAGGTCACCGGCCTCCTCGACCAGCCTGGTGTACGCGGTCATGATCTCGGCGGTCTCGCAGTGCAGGGAGAGCGAGATCTCGTCGGCGAGACCGGGGAACCGCTCGCGGGCGGCCTGCACCCCGCGCATGACGAACTCGAAGTGCGCGTAGTCGTACCGCTCGTCCTTGGGGAGCATCAGGAACGCGTTCTGGTCGGCCGACCTGCCGTGCAGGCCGTGGCTGCCGTAGAACATGAAGACCTTGAACGAGGGGACGCCGAACCGCTCGATCAGGTCGGGAATCTCGTCGATGTGAGCGCGTGAGATCGGCGCGAGGTGGAAGCCGTAGTCGACGTGGGCGCGGCCGGAAACGGCGGCCAGCACCTCGGGGAAGAAATCGGCGTACGCACCGGCCTTGTTGAGGTAGTAGCGGCCGGTCCGGGTGTAGGTCAGGGCGCTGGTGACGCCTCCCTGTGCGCACGCGCGGCTCTCGGTGGCCGCGTCCTCGGGCAGCGGGTGGTAGATCCCCCAGTGCTGGTGGGCGTCGACGACACCGGGGAACGCCAGCCTGCCGCCGGCGTCGACCACCCGGCGGGCGCCTTCCGTGGCGATGCCGGAGGCCACGGCGACGATCCGGCCTCCTTGGACGGCGATGTCCGCGGGGCGCGCGTCATCGTGGTCGTGGGTGACGACACGGGCGTTCCTCACCACCAGGTCGTATGCGGTCACGCGGGCCTCCCTGCCTCTGTCGTCCTCGGTTCGTCATACGCCGATCACCCGGTTCTCCTCGGCCCAGAAGACGAGCCGTTTCCGGGCGAACCGGATGATGAAGTGGGCGATCAGCCCCAGTACGGAGAGCACCACCAGCACGGCGAACATCCCGGCGATGTCGAAGTTGTAGTTGGTCTGGAGCAGGAGGTATCCCAGGCCCTCCTTCGCGCCGATGAACTCGCCGACGACGGCGCCGAGGATCGAGAAGACGATCCCGATGTCCAGGCCGGCGAAGATGAAGGGGAGGGCGCTCGGCAGCCGCACCATCCGGAACACCTGGAACCTGCCCGCGCCGAACACCGTGAGCATCTGGATCCGGTCGGCGTCGGCCGAGCGCAGCCCCTCGATGACGTTGACCAGCACGGGGAAGAACGAGATCACCGCCGCCATGACGACCTTGCTCGTCATGCCGAAACCGAACCAGACGACGAACAGCGGCGCGAGCGCCACCTTGGGCACCGTCTGGAAGGCGACGACATACGGCATGAAGGTGCGCTCGATCAGCCGCACCTGGGAGATCGCGGTGCCCAGCACCAGCGCCGCCGCCACTCCTAGCAAAAAGCCGTAACTCGACTCCAGCACCGTCACCTTCAGATGTCCCCAGAACAGCGGGTCCGCCAGTTGTGTGCGGAGGGCGTCGAAGATCTGCGAGGGGCGCGGCAGCACGTAGTCGTCGATACCGAAGGCGGGGACCGCGAATTCCCAGGCCAGGGTGGTGACGACGAAGACGGCGGGAGCGAGCAGCAGTTCGGGGCGCTCGCGCAGGTCCACGCGCAGCCGCCGCTCGCGGAGTCGCTTCATGAGCCCCTTCATGAGTCGCTTCATCAGTCGATCCCCCAGGTGGCGTTGAAATGCCCGCGGATCCGCTCGACGAAGACTCCGGCGCGGTCCGAGGCCATCGCGCCGAGTGTGCGCGGGCGTTCGAGCTCGATGTCGACGATCTCGGCTATCCGGCCGGGGCGGGGGCTGAGCACCACGACCCGGTCGGAGAGGAAGACCGCCTCGGGGATGGAGTGGGTGACGAACACGACGGTCTGGCCGCTCTCCCGCCAGACCCTCAGCAACTCGACGTTCATCGACTCGCGGGTCAGGGCGTCGAGTGCGCCGAAGGGCTCGTCCATCAGCAGCACGGCCGGGTCGTGCACCAGGGCCCGGCAGATTCCGGCGCGCTGCTGCATCCCGCCGCTCAGCTCATGCGGGTGTCTGCCCTCGAAGCCGTCGAGGCCGACCATCGCGAGCAGCCGCTCGGCCCGCTTCCGGTACACCGAGGCATCGAGCTTCCGTATCTCCACGGGCACCATCACGTTCTGCAGCACGGTGCGCCAGGGCAGCAGGGTGGGCGTCTGGAAGACCATGCCCACCTCGGGCAGCGGCCCCGTCACGTCGCGGCCGGCGACGCGGACCGTCCCCCGGCTTCTGGAGACGATCCCCGCGAGGATCTTCAACAGGGTGGTCTTGCCGCACCCCGACGGGCCGACGACCGACACGAACTCGCCGCGTCGGACCGTGAAGGTGATGTCCGAGAGTGCGTGGGTCGGCTCGGACCTGCGCGGCCGGTAGGTCTTGTGCAGCCCGGTGACTTCGATCCAGCGGTCTTCGCCCACGGTCCCCCCGCTCTCCTGTTCTCCCCGCCTTGCCCCGTCACCCGGCGGCCTTCGCCTTGGCGATCACGGTCGCCGGGTCGAAGTCGTTCGCGCCCCCCAGCAGGCTGTCGTCCCACAGCGCCGGGATCGGAACGTCCTCGGTGATCTGACCGGCAGTCCTGGTGTAGGCGACCGTCTTGTCCCACTCCACGTCGCTGATCGCGCCCCAGTCCTCGAAGTTCCCGGGCTCACCGGTGTCGGGGACCGCGGTCTTGATCCACGCCTCCAGGGTCCTGGTGTCGTCGGCGATGCGGTCGTCGGCCTTCTTGCCGGTCAGCAGCTGGGGAAAGGCCTGGTAGCCGTCGCGCATCGCGGCCTCGGGGTTGACGGCGGAGAAGAGCAGTGCCTTGTAGGAGGCGCGCAAGTAGCGCGTCAGCACGTCCTTCTTGCTCTTGAGGGTCTTCTCGGTCACCACGTAGGTCAGGGAGCGGATGCCGTCGAAGGCATCGGAGTTGTCGAGATAGCGCAGTTCGGTGCCCGCGTTCTCGATGGTGGTGTACGCCTGGGTGTACAGGGCGAGCACGTCGACCTTGCCGTCCTCGAGGGCGGCCAGGGCCTGTGCGCCCACGCCGACCGGCAGCAGGTCGACGTCCTCGGCCGCGTCCAGTCCGGCGTCGCTCGCGTACGCGCGGGCGTAGATGGCCGAGCCGGAGGCGAGGCTGATGACCCCGATCTTCTTCCCCTTGAGGTCGGCCGGGCTCCTGACCCCACTGCCGGGCCGGACGGCCATGCGCCACGGCCAGTTCCGTACCAGGCCCCCGATGGCCTTCACCGGGACGCCCTTCTCCCGTGCGGCGAGGACGGCTCCCGCGTCGGCCGGCGCGATGTCGGCGCTGTTCGAGGCGACGGCCTGGACCGCCGCCACCGACCCGTCGGTGTTGATCACGTCGACTTTCAGCTTCTCCCCGGCCAGATAGCCCTCGGCGTCGCTCACCGCGTGGGTGGCGACCTCTTCCTTGGGGGCGATCACGGCCGAGGGAACGGCGAGTCGGAGCGTGGCCCGGGCGCCCGAGTCACCGTCGGAGGGCGACGAGGGCCCGTCCGCGCAGGCGGAGAGCGTCGCGAGGGCGGCGACGCCGAGGCCGAGCCGTAAGGACAGTCTCATGTTCCGTACCTTTCGTGGCCGTGCCGCTCGATGAGGTCGGCGGCGGTGCGCAGCCCGTCGCGGGCCCGGATGGTGGTGGAGGCTTCCGCCAACCGGTGCCGCAGACGGGTGTCGCCGAGCAACTCCGCGAGGGCGCCGTGCAGTTGGGCGTCGGTGAAGCGGTACGGGTCGAGGCGGACGCCGTAGCCGAGTTCGGCGACCCGCTGTGCGTTGTCGTACTGGTCCCAGAAGAGCGGGAGCACGATCATGGGCTTGCCGAAGTGGAGGCTCTCGGTGGTCGTGTTGTTGCCGCCATGGGTGATGACGAGGTCGACCAGCGGGAGGATCCGCGTCTGCGGGAGGAACTCCGCGCCCCACATGGCGGGAGGCAGTTCGATCTCGTCGTGCAGCGGCCCCTTGGAGACGATGTAGCGGTGCGGGGTGCGCGCCAGGGAGGCGATGATCCGGCGCATGAGGCCGGTGTCGGCGGAGCCGAGGGAGCCGAGGCTGAAGTAGATCAGCGCGCTGCCCTCGGGCCGGTCGGCCGCCTCCGGCGGCAGGGTGAACTCCTCGTCGGTCTCGCGGACCGAGGAGTCCAGCCGGTGCCAGGCGGGTCCCAGCGGGCGGGCCTCGGCGTAGTCGGCGGTCTCCGGGTAGACGTACAGGTTCAGGTCGCCGTCGTGGATGAACTCCAGGTCGGGCAGCGGCCTCGCGCCCTGGTCCACGACCCAGGCGTTGAACTCGGCCCAGAGCTCGCGGTGCGTGCGGTCGTACTCGGCACGGAACTCGGCCCAGCCCGCGCGGTCACCGGCCGGGTACCCGGAGAAGGGCGGGGGAACGTGCTCGCCCTTCACCTCCAGCGGGTTGCAGGAGACGATCCGCACGAAGGGCACGTCCGCCGTGGTCAGCGCGGGGAAGCAGACGACGTTGTCCTCAACGATCACGTCCGGCCGGACCCGGTCGACGATGCTCCTGAGCCGGGGTTCGCAGTACCGGGCGCCGGCGGTCAGTTCCTCCCAGACCGGCCTGACCCACGTGCCCAGCTGTTCGATCGTGGGCTTCTGGAACTCGGGGGCGGTCTCCCGTACGAAGTCCTTCCAGAACTGGCCCGCCTGCTGGGGTCCTTCGGGCGGCGGGGCCAGGTCGACCAGGTCCTCCTCGAAGCCGAGCGGGGCGAGCCTGCCCTTCCAGGACGCCTCCGCCGCGAACACCACGCGGTGGCCCCGCCGGCGCAGTACATCGCCTATGCCGACGCAGTTGTTGGTCGGGCCGTACGCGCTCTCCGGCGCGAAGAGGATGGTCAGGGGTTCGCTCAAGGAGTGTCTCCCGTCGTCTCGATCAGTACCGCGCTCTCCGGGTCCCACGACAGCGCGACGCGGGCCCCGGAGACCACGGTGGCCGGGCCCGGAACGGTCAGCAGGACCGGCCGGTCCAGACCGGGGACCGTGATGGCGATCCTGGAGGAGCCGCCGAAGTAACTGATGTCCAGCACCGTGCCGCGCAGATAGGCGTCCGCGCCCTGGGCGGCGAGCCGGATGCTCTCCGGACGTACGCCGACCAGCCCCGCCGCCTTCCCGGCCGGGGCGGGCAGGACGCCGACGCCGGGTACGTCGAGTCCGCCGGAGGGCAGCAGCCGTCCGGAGAAGACATTGTTGGCGCCGACGAGGCCCGCGACGAACCGGCCCCGAGGGTGCCGGTAGAGCTCGACGGGGGTGTCGACCTGCTGGACGCGCCCGGCGTCCAGGACGGCGATCCGGTCGGCGAGCGACATGGCCTCCTCCTGGTCGTGGGTGACGACGAGGAAGGTGATGCCCACCTCGTGCTGGAGGCGCTTGAGCTCCAGCTGCATCTCGGCGCGGACCTGTTTGTCGAGCGCCGACAGCGGCTCGTCGAGCAGCAGCACACGGGGGCGTTTGACGATGGCACGGGCGAGGGCGACCCGCTGCCGCTGCCCGCCGGACAGCTGGTGCGGCCGTCTGCGGGCCCGCGTGGTCAGCCCGACGGTGGCGAGTACGGCCGCGACCCGTTCGCCGATCTCCGCCCGGGCGAGCCCTTCCCGCGCCGGCCCGTACGCGATGTTCTTCTCCACGCTCATGTGCGGGAACAGCGCGTACGACTGGAACATGAGGTTGACCGGCCGCCGGTGCGCGGGCACGGCCAGCAGGCCCCGGCCGTCCAGGGTGACCGTGCCGCTGTCCGGGGCCTCGAATCCGGCGAGGACGCGCAGCAGGGTCGTCTTCCCGCAGTCGCTCGGGCCGAGCAGGGCGAAGAACTCGCCCTCCGCGATCTCCAGGCTCACCCCGTCCAGGGCGGTGACCTCGCCGAACCGCCGGGTGACGGCATGGATACGGATCACAGCGCCTCCGTCAGCCGGCTGACCCGCTGGGCGGCGATCACCACGGTGAAGCTGACCGCGAGCAGCAGGGTGGCGAGCGCGTTGATCTCCGGGGTCACGCCGAACCTGATCATCGAGTAGATGACGATCGGCAGGGTGGGGTCCTTCGGTCCCGCGGTGAAGAAGGCGATGACGAACTCGTCGAGCGAGAGCGTGAACGTCAGCGCGCCCGCCACGATGCCGGGGGCGAGGGTCGGCAGGGTGATGCGGAGGAAGGTGGTGACCTCGCCCGCGCCGAGGTCGCGTGAGGCCTCCTCCAGGGAGGGGTCGACATGGGCGATCCGGGTGCGCACGACGGCCGTGACGAAGGCGAGGCCGAAGACGGTGTGGGCGAGCAGAACCGAGTGCAGGCCGAGGGTGGCCGAGACGAGCGAGTAGAAGGCGAGCAGTCCGATCGCGAGCACGATGTCGGGCAGGACGGCGGGCAGCACCGACAGGGCGGGCAGCAGCCGCGACCGGCTCGCGTGGCGGGCGAGGCCCACGGCGAGCAGGGTGCCGAGGACGGTGGACAGGGCGGTCGCGCCCGCGGCCACGACCAGCGTGTTGACCAGGCCCCGCAGGACCTCGTCGTCGCCGGCCAGCGTGCCGTACCAGGACGCCGGCGTAGAGGGGGTCGGTGAGCCGCGCGAAGTTCTCGCCGGTGCTTCCGTCCTCGTACGCGATCCCGCCGAAGCGGCCCCGCCGGAAGACCGTGTAGCCGATCAGCAGGGCCGGCGGCAGCAGGAGCAGGACGGCCAGGTAGGACAGGCCCGGGCCGAGCAGGACGAGACGGGCTCGCAGGTGTGGTCCTCCGGCCGCCCTCCCCCGGCCGGCCATCAGCCCGCGGTGACTTCCGTGACGATCCGGGTGTACGCCGTCGCGGCGTCCCCGAGGAAGCCGATCCCCTTGTCGTCGGTCGGGCACCAGCCGTCCCAGGCCTCCGCCAGCACGGCCTCCCCGGACCTGAGCCGGTCGCCGAACGTGGTGTCGTCGTAGGCGAGGAGCCCGTCCTTCGCGGCGAGCAGCAACTTCTTGACCCGGGCGAGCTGTTGCTCGTCGGTGGTGTTCACCGAGTAGCCGAGCGCCTTCTGCGCGGGGAGGAAGAGCCAGCGTTCGGTCTTCAGCATGGTGGCCTTGCCCTTGACCGCGGCGCGCGGCTTCAGCAGGTCGTTCCAGCTGTCGGGGGCGTGGCCGACGAGATCCTTGCGGTAGCAGAGCCCGGTGGTGCCCCAGGTGTACGGGACGGAGAAGACGTTGCCCTTGTCATGGGCGAGCCGGGCGGCGAGCGGGTCCAGGTTCTTCAGGTGCGGCACCAGATCGTGGTGGATGGGTTCGAGCAGCCCCTGCGCCGCGAGCGCCTGCGCGTACTGGCCCGATACGAACGCCACGTCGATGCCGCTGTCGGCGGAGGCGGTCAGTTTGGCGACGATCTCCTCGTTGGTGCTGTGCTTGGCGACGGTCATGGGCGTGCCGACGGCCGACTTGAACCGGGCGGGAAGGTCCTTCGGCAGATAGCCGTCCCAGTTGGAGACGGTAAGCCGCTGTTTGCGTAAGTCCGCCTCGGGGTCGAGCGACGCGGAGGCGGCGGGGCCGTTTCCGCCCGGTTGGCCGTCGCCGCCGCATGCGGGGAGAAGGAACGCGAGGACGGCCGCCGTCGCCGCCACGGACACATGCCCGAACCTCGGTGCGCCTGACACGCCACTCCCCCTTGCTGTCGAGATCAGCCGGCTGAGCGTGGGTCGTGCCCGGTTCGCCGAACGGCTCACGGGCGGGCACCGGTTTCCGGATTTTCGCACCATTGGCATGCACTGGGCAAGATGGCCCATTCGCCCGGCCTCGTTCTCACCCTCGCCGCCGTCACCCCATGCGGGCGTAATGTATCCATATGGGTGATGTTCGGTGTCAATGGTGCGATGCGTTGCTACCGGATCAGGGCGGCCACAATCGGCGGTATTGCAGCCCGGCCCACCGACAGGCGGCCTGGCGGGCGCGGCACCGATGGCCGGCGGCGGCCCGGACACGGCAGACGATGGTGCTCGCGGGCGCGGACCTGATGGCCCGAGTTCAGGCGGTAGCACGGCAGTCGGGCGATCCGTCCCCGGCGCGGGAGGCCGCGGTGGGCCGGCACTGTGCCGCGGTGGCGGAGGTTCCCGGGCTGGCTGAGCGGTTGGTGCGGTACGCGGTGCTCGCCGATCGCCAGGCCGGAGCCAGCTGGGCCCGGATCGGCGCCGCGTTGGGGACCAGCGGCGAGGCGGCCAGGCGCCGCTTCGGGCGTGTGCGGGACCTCCCGGAAGAGGGGCGGACGCCACGGGACGACACCACGCCCGCCGTCGGCTCCGGTACGGAGCTGCTGGATGCGCTGCTGTGCGAGGCGGTTCGGGAAACAGGCGCGTCAGCGGGTCTGGTGTACCTGCTGCCGCCGGGCGGGCAGGTGCTGCGGCTGGCCATGACGACCGGGGTGCCGCCAAAGATCACCGTGCTCTGGGAACGGTTGCTGCTTCCGGCCCCGGGGCCCGTGGCGGACGCGGTCCGTGAGCGGCGCCTGGTGTGGCTCCCCAGCCAGGCCGAGCTCGCGCGCCGCTACCCGAGGGCGGCACTGGTCTGGCCCTATCCCGTAGCGCTGGCCGCCGCGTCGCTCACCTCCGGTGCCACCGCTTGGGGCGGACTGGTGCTGCTGTGGCCCGAACCGCGCCCCTCGCATCTGAGCGCGCATGAGCGCGTCGTGATCCGCTCCACCTGCGACCGTGCGGGCGCGCTCCTGCGGCATGCCGCCGCGGACGGGCACCCGATATCACCCGGGGAGCCGCATGTGGTGGCCCCACCGCGTGCCCGGACCGCCACGCGGGCCGCGGTGGACTTCGCCGACCGCCTTACGGAGGGCTGTTGTGTGCTGAACGCGGAGGGCCGGATCTCCTTCATCAGCACCACCGCCGCCGACCTGGTCGGCGGCAGCGTCCCGGATCTGCTGGGCGCACCGCTGTGGGAGGCACTGCCATGGCTGGACGACCCGGTCTTCGAAGACCGCTACCGGGCCGCGGTCCTCGGCCGCCGGCCCACGTCCATCACCGCCCTCCGCCCGCCGGACCGGTGGCTGTCCTTCCAGCTCTGTCCGGACGCCACCGGCGTCAGCGTGCGCATCTCCCCCACCGACCACACCACCCCCGTGGACAACCCGGAGCCGGAGCGCGCGTCGAGCGTCGCCACACCGGCACGGGTCGGCACGCTGTACGACCTGATGCACCTGGCCGGCGCGCTCACCAAGGCCGTCAGCGTGCGGGACGTAGTCGAGCTGACCGCCGACCTGGTCCTGCCGGCGTTCGGCGCCCAGGGCTTCGTCCTGTCCGTCGCCGAGGGCGACCGGTTGCGTGTCGTCGGCCACCGCGGCTACCCGGCCAAGGTCATCAACCGCCTCGACATCCCTCCCTTCCGGGACGAGTCAGCCCCCACCGTGCGCGCCGTGACCACGGGAATCCCCCTCTTTTTCGCCTCCCCCCGCGAGATGGAACAGCTCGCCCCCGACATCCCACGGCTGACGAAGAGGGCGGCCTGGGCCTTCCTGCCGCTGCTGGCCTCCGGCCGCCCGGTCGGCTGCTGCGTGGTCTCCTACGACCAGCCGCACGGCTTCACCCCCGACGAACGCGCCGTACTGACCTCTCTCGCCGGGCTGATCGCCCAGGCCCTCGACCGCGCCCGCCTCTACGACGCCGAACACCAGCTCGCCCACAGTCTGCAGAGCGGCCTGCTCCCCGCGACCCTCCCCACCGTGCCCGGCCTGGAGGTAGCAGCCCGCTATCTGCCCACGGCTCGCGGCATGGACATCGGCGGCGACTTCTACGACCTCATCCGCTGCGACGCCACCACCGTCGCCGCGGCCATCGGCGACGTCCAAGGCCACAACGTGAACGCCGCCGTCCTCATGGGACAGGTCCGCACCGCCGTCCACGCCACCGCCGGCGCACCTCCCGGCGAAGTCCTGGCCCGCACCAACCGCCTGCTCACCGACCTCGACCCCGGCCTGTTCACCAGTTGCCTCTACGCCCACATCGACCTGGCGCACCACCGTGCCCACCTGGCCACCGCCGGCCACCCGCCGCCACTGCTGCGCCACCCCGACGGCCACACCGAGATCCTCCACCTGCCGCCCGGCCTGCTGCTGGGCATCGACCCCGACGCCGACTACCCGGCCGCCGAGATCCCCCTGCCGCCCGGCGCCGTGCTGGCCCTCTACACCGACGGCCTCGTCGAAAGTCCCGACGTCGACCTCGACGACGCGACCACCCACCTCGCCGACGAGCTCGCACAAGCCCCGGACCTGCCCATGACCACCCTGGCCGAGACTCTCATCCGCCACGACCCGCACACCGACCCCCGCAGCGATGACATCGCCCTCCTCCTGCTCCACCTACGGCCGGACGGCGGATGACATACCCTTCGCCTGCGGTGTGCCGGGAAGTCGGATCGTGACCAGGAGGCCGCCGGTGGGGCGGGGTGTGAGGTCGAGGCTACCGTCGTGTGCCCGGACGATGCTGTGCACGATGGCCAGCCCGAGGCCGACGCCGGCGTGCTCGTCGGTGCGCATGCGTTCTGTTACCCGCTGGAACGGTTCGGTGAGGGTCGGTACCAGTTCCGATGGGAGCGGAGGGCCCGTGTTCTCGACCCGCAGCACGCTCGCGTCGTGCCCCGCTTCGGTGTGGACGGTTACGGTGCCGCCCGCGGGGAGGTTGTGGACGATGGCGTTCTGGACGAGGTTCGTCACCATCCGCAGGAGGAGCGCCGCGGAGCCGACGGTCTGGGTTGTCCCGCCGGTGACGTCGAGCGTGATCCGGCGCTTTTCGGCGAGGGGAAGCAGCGTTTCGGCGGCTTCTTCGGCCATGAGGGAGAGGTCGACGGGCTCGCGGGTGAAGCTCCCGCGGTCGGCGTGGCTGAGCAGCAGGAGGGCCTCGGTGAGGTTGATCGCCCGGGTGTTGACCGTGTGGAGGCGTTCGATGAGTTCGCCCTGGTCCCGCGTGGGGTCGCTGCGGGCGGCGTCGAGGAGTGTCCGGGAGATCGCCAGCGGGGTGCGCAGTTCGTGGGAGGCGTTCGCGGCGAACCTCCGCTGCTCGGCGACGTGGGACTCGAGCCGTTCGAGCATGGTGTCGAACCCGTCGGCGAGTTCGCGGAATTCGTCCTGGCGGCCCTTCATGCGGATCCGGTGGGACAGCGACCCGTTCGCGGCCATCCGTGCCGCGTGCGCGATCCGTGTGAGTGGTGCGAGCATCCGGCCGGCGAGGATCCATCCGCCCAGGAGGCCGAACACGAGGAGGAAGGCCAGTGCCGTGGCCGCGGCGGGGGCGAAGCCGCGCAGGAGGTCGGAGCGGTTGGGCCCGAGGATGACGATCGCGCCGCCGAACGTCTTCTTGATGGACCTGGGGTCGTCGTCCGGCAGCCAGCGCAGCACGAATACCCAGACCACGGCCAGCAGGAGAGCGCCGGCGAGGAGGAGGAATCCGGCGTAGCTGATGGTGAGTCTCAGTCGGGCGCTGAGCCCTGGGCGTCTATTCATGAGTGGAGCCGGGGTGGGAGGTGTCCATGCCGGTGTCGATGCGGTAGCCGACGCCGGGCACCGTGGCGATGAGCCATGGTTCGCCGAGTCGTTTGCGCAGGGCGGAGACGGTGATGCGGACGGCGTTGGTGAAGGGGTCGGCGTTGTGGTCCCAGGCCCGCTCCAGTAGCTCTTCGGAGCTGACGACACCGCCTTCGGCGGCGACGAGGACTTCGAGCACGGCGAACTGTTTGCGGGTGAGCGCCACGTAGCGTCCGTCGCGGAAGACCTCCCGGCGGAAGGGATCGAGGCGCAGGCCCGCGATCTCGCGGACCGGGGGCCGGACGTGCGCGCGTCTGCGGTCGAGCGCCCGCAGCCGCAGGACGAGCTCCCGCAGCTCGAACGGTTTGGTGAGGTAGTCGTCGGCGCCGAGCTCGAACCCGGAAGCCTTGTCGTCGATCCGGTCGGCGGCGGTGAGCATGAGGATCGGGATGCCGCTGCCGGAGGCGACGATGCGCCGGGCGATCTCGTCGCCGGAGGGGCCGGGGATGTCGCGGTCGAGGACCGCGAGGTCGTAGGAGTGGATACTGAGCAGTTCCAGGGCGGAGTCGCCGTCGCCGGCGATGTCGGCGGCGATCGCCTCCAGCCGCAGACCGTCGCGGACGGCTCCGGCCAGGTAGGGCTCGTCCTCCACGAGCAGCACTCGCATGTCCGAAGCCTAAGCGGCACAACATATCGCCGGCGTATGCAAAGACGTGTGCGCACCGGACACGCGGCTCAGCCCGCCGGTGCCGGCGCGTGGCGAGACCGGCCGGACGGCGCTTCCGCCGTAGTGCGCCACCAGCGGCGCGACGCCAGCGCGGCCAGTACGGCGCCGGCGGCGTTGACCAGTACGTCGTCCACGGAGGACACCCGGTCCAGCCGCAGGACGTACTGTGCGGTCTCGACCAGGACCGAGCAGCCCGCCCCGAGCGCCAGGATCCGCGGCGCGGACGCCAGCGCCACGAACCGCACCGGGGCGAAGAACCCCAGCGCCGCGAAGACCAGCAGGTTGCCTACGATCCCGAGCGGCCCCATCGTGACCAGGTCCCGCAGCGGCACCAGGCTCACCCGTGGCGGGACGGCGCCGGCACCGGCACCGGCACCGGCACCCGGCATCAGGGTCAGCCACAGGAACGGCACCGTCCCGTGCACCATGCCCACCTCGGCCAGCGACATCCGCCACGCCGATGCGACGCCGGCGGCACGGCGGCGACGGCGCGCCAGCGCCCACGCCACCAGCGCGGCCAACGGCAGCGCGACCAACGTCATGAGCACCACACCGTTGAAAGTGTCCAAGCAGCCGTGCCACCGCCCGGCCATGCACCTCGGAGCGGACATCATGAGCGGCCGCCGCATGACGAACACGGCGCCCGCCATGCCCAGTACCGCCAGGCCGAGGAGCACGATTCCGCGCGCGCGGCGGGACGGTGCGGACAGGGATGCGTTCTGGTTCATGCCCCCATTGGAGACGGAGGGCCGTTGCCGTCGCGTATGCGATTCTCGATACGCCCGCGATATGCGGGATCCCCGGCATCGAGGAACGGGGGTAAGGGACTTCTTTCGAGTGAAAGAAGAGCAATACCCATGGTATGAGCAAGCCGTCGGCCAAATAGTGAGCAGCGCAGCCGGACACGAACTTCCGGCCGCGCCCAAACACGGCGGCTGTTCCTGTCTTCCGCCCAACCGCCCTGAACAGCCCACGGATCGAAGAAGGGTGACAACATTCATGCGCACGGAGGCCACCAAGCGGGTCGCACACGTCTTCTCCCTCTTCGACGCCAATGGCAACGGCGTCCTCGAAGCAGATGACTTCGACCTCATGGCGAACAACGTCATCGACGCCGCGCCCGACGCGGACAAGCCGGCGAAGGACGCGATGCGCGCCGCGTTCCGCCAGTACTGGACGACCCTGGCCACGGAACTGGACGCCAACGACGACGGCAAGATCAGTTACGAGGAGTACGTAGCCTGCGTGCTCTCGCCCGAGCGCTTCGACCCGACGATCGGTGTGTTCGCCGAGGCGCTCGCCGCGCTCGGCGACCCGGACGGCGACGGGCTCATCGAGCGCCCCGCGTTCGTCGCGTTGATGAGGGCGATCGGCTTCAAGCGCGCGAACATCGACGCGCTCTTCGACGCCTTCGGCCCCTCGGACCTGGACCGGATCCAGGTGGCCGGCTGGGTCGCCGGGATCAAGGACTACTACGCCCCGGACAAGGCGGGCATCCCGGGCGACCTCCTGGTCCCGGGCGCGGCGGTCTGACCGCGGCGCAGGCGCGGCCCGCCGAACCACCGTTATGAACCGCCTCCCGTCCGCCGCGGTGGCGACCGTTCCCGCACAGCGAACGAGAGCCGGACACCAGCGCTGAGGCCAGGCTCCGCGGCGGGCGCGGGCTAGACTTCCGTCGTGGTGGAAGGGGCTCGGTGGGCTGTGCGCGGACGGCTGTCTGAGGCGGGTGCGGACTCCGCGGCGCGCGGTTCCGCGACCTTGCGCGACGTGGCCGCCCTCGCCGGTGTCTCGGTGAGCACGGTGTCGAACGTGGCCCGCGGCCGCGGGAACGTCCGGGAGGAGACCCGGCGGCGGGTGCAGGACGCGATCGACGAGCTCGGGTACCGCCCCAACCTGGCCGCGCGGCGGCTGCGTTCGGGCCGCTCCCATGTGCTGGGGCTGGCCCTGCCGAGTGTCACGGTCCCCTACTTCCGCGAATTCGCCGACTCCGTGTTGCGCGAGGCCCAGGGGCATGGAATGTCCGTGCGCATCACGCAGACACACGGCGATGTGCGGCGCGAGCGCGGTGTCTGTGACGACCCGTACCTGCGGCATGTGGACGGAATCCTGCTCGTTCCTGTCGCGCTCGGCCAGGCGGACATGCGGGCGCTGACGGTGACGAAGCCGCTGGTCGTGGCCACGGCGTCGTTCACCGCCGGCCGCGTCGACTCCTTCGACACGGACCGGTTCGAGGCGGCGCGCACGGTCGTGGCCCATCTCGCCGCGGGCGGGCGGCGCCGCATCGCCGCCCTGGCCCCCGGCGAGGCGCAGCCGGCGGAGAGCGACGAGCGCTATCTCGGGTACGTCGCGGGTCTGCGCGACGCCGGGCTGCCGGTGAGCCGCCGACGGGTGGTGAGCACGGAGACCGTCACCTTCGCGGCGGGCGCCGACGCGGTGCGGACGCTCGTCGGGCGGGCGCCCGATACGGACGCCGTGTTCGCACTCGGCGACGCGCTCGCCCTGGGCGCGCTCCGCGGCCTGCGGGACGCGGGGCGCACCGTGCCGGGGGACGTCGCCGTGGTCGGGTTCGGCGATGTCGCGCAGGCCGCGTACTGCGCTCCCACCCTCACCACCGTCGACCCGGGGCGGGAGGAGATGGCGCACCGTGCCGTCTCGCTCCTGGCCGAACGCGCACAGGCGCGGACCACCGGCGCGGTGCTCCCCGAACCGGGACACCATACGGTCGGGTTCCGCCTTGTCGAACGGGAGTCGAGCGCCGTTGCCAGTGAATGATCCGGAGCCGTCCGGTGGCCGGCCGACGGTGGTGCGCATGCGCGACGTGGCCGCCGCCGTCGGTGTGTCCGTCAAGACCGTGTCCAACGTCGTCAATGCCACCGGGCAGGTGAACGAGGCGACCGTCCGAGCGGTGCGCGCCGCGGTCGAGGAGCTCGGCTACCGCCCCAACCCCCTGGCCCGGGGCCTGAATTCGAGGGCGACGGACACGGTGACGCTCGCCGTGCCGGGCCTCGGGTACGGCTACTGCGCGCCCCTCGCCGCCGCGGTCTTCGATCTCGCGGAGGCCGAGGGCATCAGCGTCGTGATGGAGCCCACCGGGGGCGACCGCGAGCGGGAGGTGGAGGTGCTGCGCAATCGCGGGGGCCTCTCGGACGGCGTGCTGCTGATGCCGACCGCGATCACCGCGCGGGACCTGAGGGACCTGCCGTCCCCCGGCCCCGCGGTGCTGATCGGATCGCGCCGGGTGGAGGGCCCCTTCGACAGTGTCACGTCGCGGGACACCGTCGCGGCCGAGGCCGCCGTGCGGCTGCTGCTCGACCGTGGCGCCTCGCGCGTCGTGCTGCTGGGCGGTGAGCGGAAGGCGGGCGGCGACAGTGCGGCCGCCCTGCGCACCGGCGGATACCGGCGCGCGCTGACGGCGGCGGGGCGGAGGTTCGACCCGTCTCTCGTCGTGGAGACGGCACAGTCCTCCCGGGAAGACGGGCATGTGGCGATCGCTCGGCTTCTGGCCCGGCTTCCGGGCGGGGAAGCGCCGTTCGACGCGGTGCTCGCGCTCGAAGAGCCGCTCGCGCACGGGGCGTTGCGCGCACTGCGCAGGGCGGGCCGGGACGTACCGGGGCAGGTCCAGGTCGTCGCGTTCGGCAACGACGAGGATGCGGAGTACTCCTCCCCGAGCCTGACGACCGTCCGGGCGGATGTCCGCACGATGGCCCGGCGCGCGCTCGACCTGCTCACGGCGCGGGTCCGGGAGGGCGCACGACCGCGGAGCCATGTCGAGGTGCCACTCACCATAACCGAACGTGAGTCAACATTTTCCTAACGCCCGGTCATTGACGGCGAACGTCACGCGGTCCTAACGTCCACCGCAATGCAACGGTTACCGTAACCGTTGGAATCCTCAGTGGAGCCGCTGTATGCCAAGGCCAGACCCACCTCGGATCCCACCCGCCGCGCGTCGTACCGTACTCGCCGGCTTCCTCGGCTCGACCTTCGAGTGGTTCGACTTCGGGCTCTACGGAACCACCGCGGCACTCGTCTTCGGCCAGGTCTTCTTCCCGGCGCAGAGCAGTGCGATCGGCTCCCTGCTGGCCCTCACGACGACCGCCGTCGGGTTCTTCGCCCGGCCCATCGGCGGCCTCGTCTTCGGGCACTTCGGCGACCGGGTCGGCCGCAAGAAGCTCCTGATCCTCACGATGCTGCTCATGGGCATCCCGACGTTCGTGATCGGCCTGCTGCCCGGTTACGCCACGATCGGCGCGGCCGCCCCCGTCATCCTGCTGTTCCTGCGCGTACTTCAGGGCATCGGCCTCGGTGGCGAGTACGCCGGTGCCGCGCTCGCCACGATCGAGTCGGTACCGAAGGAGCGGCGCGGCTTCTTCGGCTCCATCCCGCAACTCGGCAACCCCGTGGGTGGCATCTTCAGCAGCGGGCTCGTGCTGCTGTGCACCTGGCTCTCCTCGGACACGCAGTACGAGGACTGGGTGTGGCGGGTCCCGTTCCTGCTCAGCGGAATCCTGCTCGTCTACACCCTCGTGGTGCGCACGCGCCTTGCCGAGAGCGAGGACTTCATACGCCTTCAGAAGAAACGCGGAGTGGAGAAGGCGCCGCTGATCACCCTGGCGCGCGACCACTGGGCGCCGCTGCTCCTCGCGCTGGGCGCGCGTTCGGCCGATGCCATCACCGGCAATGTCGTCGGGCCCGTGGTGACGGCGTACATCGTCACCTACCTGCACCGGAGCGACAGCATCGGGATCGTCGGAACGATGATCCCGAGCATCATCTGCCTGCCGCTGATGCTCTGCCTCGGCAGGCTCGGTGACCGGTTCGGGGTGCGCCGCACCTTCGTGTGGAGTGTGCTGTCGATGGCTGTGACCACCTTCCCCCTGTTCGCCCTGTTGCAGACCGGGACGCTCTTCTGGATGGTGCTCGGGATCACGGTCTTCCGGCTGTGCAACTCGGCCCAATTCGCCGTCCAGAGCACGTTCTTGGCCGAGCTGTTCCCCACCGAGGTCCGCTACACGGCGGTGTCGTTCGTCTACCAGGTCGGCTCGATCCTCGGCGGTCTCACCCCGCCGGTCGCGTACGCCATGCTCGTGGCGTCCGACGGCTCGCCGTGGTGGCTGGCCCTCGCCGTGGTCGTCTCGGTCCTGTTCAGTACGGCCTGCGCGGCCGTCATCGGCCTGCGGTTCTCCCGCGCCGGCCTCCGTACGACCGACGGCCCGTCGACCGACGGCGCCGCCCTCGCCGAAAGGACCACCCGAGCGTGACCGCGCGCCACCGGCCCGACATCGTCCTCGTCCTGACCGACCAGCACCGTGCCGACGTCAGCGCCCGTGAGGGATTCCCGCTGGACACCACGCCCTTCCTCGACGAACTGGGACGCTCCGGGGCCTGGTTCGACCGCGCCTACACGACCTCACCGCTGTGCTGCCCCGCGCGCACCAGCCTGATGACCGGACGGTTCCCCAGCGCGCACCGCGTCACCCAGAACCCGGCGCATCCGCTCGCGGTCCGCGACGCCGATCTCTTCGGTGAGGCCCGCGCCGCCGGTTACGCCACGGCGATGATCGGCAAGAACCACACCTATCTCGACGCCTCGTCCGTGGACCACTGGGTCGAGTTCATGCATGACGGCCAAGTGGCCGCTCCCTCGAAGGCGTTGAACAAGGAGTTCGACAAGTGGCTGGCGGGGCTGCGGCACCGCACCCACGAGAAGCCCACGCCGTTCCCGGTCGAGGCCCAGAACCCGCATCGCATCGTCGACGAAGCACTGGCCTGGGCCGCCGGTGTCCCGGATGACCGGCCGTTCCTGCTGACGGTGTCCATCCCCGAGCCGCACAATCCGTATCAGGTGCCCGAGCCCTACTTCTCGCTGTTCCCCGAGGAGTCGCTGCCGCCGACCCGCACCGGGGCCGAGGTGCTGGAGGGGAAGTCCTTCCCCTGGCGGTACCTGCGCAGCCTGGGCGAGCGCGCGGTGGCCGACTACGAGGGAGCCATCGCCCCGTCGCGTTCCAACTACTTCGGCATGCTGCGGCTCATCGACGACGAACTGCGGCGGCTGCTCACGGGGTTGGAGGGCCGGCACCGGGTACGCGAACGCGTCGTCGTCGCCACCGCGGACCACGGCGACTTCGTCGGCGAGTACGGACTGGTGCGCAAGGGCGCGGAGATCCCGGACATCCTGGCCAGAGTCCCCCTGGTCGTCAACGGGGACGCGGTGCGGCCCGCCGGCGCGCCGCGTCCGGAGCACGTCTCGCTCGCGGACCTCATGCCCACCCTCTGCGAGGCGATGGGGCGCGAGCTGCCCGACGGTGTGCAGGGGCGCAGCCTGTGGCCGCTGCTGACCGGACGCCCCTGTCCGGCGGATGAGTTCAGCAGCTCTTACGTGGAGCAGGGCATGGGAGGACTCCCGTACGGGCCCGGGGACGTGGCCGGCCAGATGCCCGGACTCATCTTCGACGGCCCGGACGGCGAGCCCCGCTGGGACGAGCTCAACGCGGCCACGCAGAGCGGACGCCGCCGCAAGGTCCGCAGCGGGGACTGGACCCTGTACGCCGACATCGTCGGCGACTTCCGCCTGTACAACCTGCGCGAGGACCCGCTGGAACTGGTGGACCGCTGGTCGGACCCGGCGGCCGCCGACGAACGGGTCAGGCTGCTGTCCCTGCTCGCCGTGTGGCAGATGCGGGCCGAGGATCCGCTGCCGACGGTCCCCGGCGGCTACCGGCTCAAGCGGGACCCCCGCAATCACCTCGCTCCCTACCGGCATTCCGAGGGAAAGGGACAATCCTCATGAGACAGCAATGGCACCCGCGTGCCGGAAGAACCGGAGGAGCCGGGAAAACCGGAGGAGCCCGATGGGCGCTGGGGCTCCTCCTCGCCCTGCTGCTGACGGCCATGACCACCGCCGTCCAGCCGCCCACCGCGGCGGCGAACGACCCGGGCGACAGCTTCTACACCAGGGCGTCGAACAACGAGTTCCTCGCCTACTCCCGCATCATCCGCCTCCAGCACAGCGGTCCCGCCAACGGGACGCTGATCGGCACCTTCGAGCACGCGGCCAAGGACGGCACCGCGTCCGACTTCGTCATCCGCACCTCGAAGGACGACGGCAGGACATGGAAGACGCTCACGACGCTGGACGACCCGCTGAAGGGTGAGAACCACCCGTCGGACCAGTTCTGGCAGCCCTTCCTCTTCGAACTCCCCCGGAAGATGGGCGAGTTCCCTGCGGGCACCCTGCTGCTGGCCGGCAACATCGCGCCCAGCGAGAAGGTCCGTACCGACTTCGTCCTGTGGCGGAGCACGGACCACGGGGCGCACTGGACCTTCCAGTCGATCCTGCAGACCGGCGGCGGCAGCGTCGGCGCACCTCATGGCGGATCCGGAGTCTGGGAGCCGTTCCTGACCGTCGACGGCGCCGGCCGCCTTGCCATGTACTTCTCCGACGAGCGGCGCGAACCCGAGTACGCCCAGATCATCGCCCATGTGGTGTCGAACGACGGCGGTGTCACCTGGAGCGCACGCCCCGACGGCTCCACGAACTTCGCGCCCGGACTCGTCATCGACGTCCGGAGTGACGTGGACACCGACCGTCCGGGGATGCCGACCGTCGCCACGCTCCCGGACGGGCGGATGGTCATGGCGTACGAGATCTGCGGCGAGGACCGCAACTGCGAGGCCCATACGAAGACGTCCACCGACGGGGGTGCGACCTGGGGCGGCGGCCCCGCCGACCTCGGAAAGATGGCCGTCACGTCCGACGGGCGGTACCTCGGGAGCAGCCCGTACATCGTGTGGAGTCCGGCGGGCGGCCCTTCCGGACAGCTGATGCTGACCGGGATGCGGACCCGCTTCACGGGAACGAACGCCTTCAGCCCCGAGGACCGGCAGGCCGTCTTCATCAACGACCCCGAGGTCTCCGGGCCCTGGTCGTGGACCCCGGCGCCCTTCGGCCCCGTCGCCGACCCCACCCAGAATTGCAGCACCAGCTACAGCCCGCACCTGCTCCTGGACGCCTCCGGCAGGTCGGTCCGCTTCACCACGGCCACCGCCACCGGGCCGACCGGCTGCATGGAGGCCACGGCGGTGGCGAACAGCGGAGTTCTCCCGTATGCCGATGCCTTCGCGAAGGGGAGGTCCGGCTGGGTCGACTACGGGGGCTGCTGGGCGACGTCGGGCGGTGTCCTGTCCGAGACGTGCGGTGGCACCGGCGGGAACAAGTCGATCGCGGGCTCCACCGGGTGGACCGACTACCGCCTCGCGGGCGACGTACGCGTCGACAGCGGAACGCAGGCCGGATTCGTCGTGCGGGCGTCCGACCCGGGCAAGGGGGCCGATGCCCTCGACGGCTACTACGTGGGTGTGTCGTCGCGCCGGATCGTCCTCGGCAAGCAGAACGGTGCCTGGAGGGAGCTGGCGCGGACGGACATCCCCGGCGGCCTGGCCACCGGGACGTGGTACCACCTGACGGTGAAGGCCGTGGGCTGCGCCCTCACGGTGACCGGCAGGCCCTCGGGCTCCTCCGCCACGCCGGTCGGCTTCACGTACGAGGATCCGGACTGTTCCTTCCCCCGGGGCGCGGTCGGGGTACGTGACCAGGCCGGGACCGCGAGCTGGCGGCACGTGACCGTCACCAGGAGCGGCTGAGCGCTCACGCGCCGAGGGACCGTCTTACGTCCGGCGGTCCCTCGGCCCGGATCAGCGAAAGAGCTGTTGGCGCCCGCCGTTCGTGGACTCCCGGGCGTGCAGCCAGTGCGGAGCCGTGTGCACCTCGAACGGCAGGGGCACATCCGAGCGGATGCGGGCCGCCAGGCACTTCACGGCGAGCGAGGCGATCGCGGCCTTGTCGGGGACCACGGACGTCAGGGACGGCGTGCTGTAGAGCGCCTCGTCGGAGCCGTCGATGCTCGCCACCGCGACATCGTCCGGGATGTGCGCCCCCGCCTCGAACAGCGCCCGCTGGGCCCCGACCGCCAGCAGGTCGCTGAAGCAGAAGACCGCGTCCGGCCGCACGCCGGCCGGCAGGGCGGCGAGGGCGCGCATCGCCAGCAGGCCGTTGCGCCGGTCGAACTCCTTGATGCGGGGCGCGAGCCGGGGGTCGTACGTCACCCCGGCTTCGTGCAGGGCGAGCTGGAAACCTTCCAGGCGCTGACGGCTGGTCGCCGACGCCTGCCGGTCCACGCCGATGGCGGCGATCCGCGTACGGCCGAGGGCGGCCAGGTGCGCGGTGGCCTCGCGCGCCGCCGCGACGTTGTCGATCAGGACGTGGTCGGCCCCCACCTGGTCGCGCGCGTAGCTGCGCTCGCCGAGCAGGACCAGCGGGAACTCATTGGCCACGGCGGCGAGTTCGTCGGGCGAGACACCCAGGGGCGACAGGATCACACCGTCCAGCAGTGACGCGCCGACGCCGGTCGCCAGGCGCAGTTCCTCCGTCGCGTCGCCCGATGTCTCCTCGATCAGGACGGTCAAGCCCAGCTGCGCGGCCTCGGCACGTACGTGCTGGGCGAGTTCGGCGAAGTACGGCGTGGCCAGATCCGGGACGGCGAGACCGATCAGGCCGCTGTGCCCGGTGCGCAGGCGGCGGGCCGACGGGTTCGGCCGGTAGCCGAGCTCGTGCACGGCCTTCAGTACGCGCTTCCGCGTGGCCTCGGACACGCGGGGAGCATCGCGTACAACGTTGGACACGGTCTTGATCGATACCCCTGCCCGCTCCGCCACGTCCTTGAGTGTCACCGCGGCCACTGTCCGAACCCCCTCACCTGTGTTTCTCCGCATTATGCACCGGTTCCAGCGGGCTGTCAGCGCCGGGACGGCCCGGAATCCCGTTCCCGACAAGGGGTTGACCGTGGCGAGATTTCGCGGTTACAACGTTGGAACCAATCGATAGCAAGCGGTTGCTAACGAGGGCGTCACACCGGCAGCCGACGACCGCCCGTCGGACGGTCCGGGCTGCCCGCCCGTGCCCACGGCGCCGCGCTCACCACCCGTCGCATGAGAGGGTCCGCATGTCTTCGCACCGCCCCACCACCCCACTGCGCACCGCCGTGGTCGGCACCGGAGGCATCGCGCGCTCCAGCCATCTGCCCGCGCTGCGGACGCTGGCCGACGCGGGCGAGGTGGAGATCGTCGCCGCCGTCGACGTCGACATCCACGCGGTGCGGGCCTTCACCACCGGCGCCGGGATCCCGTACGCCTCGACGGACCTCGACGCCACCCTGGCCGAACTGCGCCCGGACCTCGTGGTGCTGTGCACCCCGCCCGCCGTGCACCGCGGGCAGGCGGTGGCCGCGCTGCGGGCGGGCGCCTGGGTGTGGTGCGAGAAGCCGCCGTGTCCGTCCCTCGCCGACTTCGACGCGATCGAGGCCGCCGAGAAGGGCGGGGACGCGGGACCGTACGCCTCGATCGTCTTCCAGCACCGCTTCGGCTCCGGCGCACGCCATGTGCGGCGGCTGCTGCGGGAGGGGGCGTTCGGCCGCCCGCTCCTCGCGCACTGTCAGACGACCTGGTACCGGGACACCGCCTACTACTCCGTTGCGTGGCGCGGGCGGTGGGCGACCGAGGGCGGCGGCCCCGCCATGGGACACGGCATCCACCAGACGGATCTGCTGCTCGACCTGATGGGCCCCTGGAGCGAGGTGCGGGGGATGGCGGCGCGGCTCGTGCACGACGTGGAGACCGAGGACGTGTCCACGGCGCAGGTGCGGTTCGCGAGCGGCGCCCTGGCCACCGTGGTCAACAGCGTGCTCAGCCCGGACGAGGTCAGCCGCATCCGCGTCGACTGCGAGCTCGCCACGATCGAGCTGACCCATCTGTACGGCTACCGCAACGCGGACTGGCACATCACCGCGGCCCCCGGCGTCCCCGAGGACACGGTGGCGGCCTGGCGCGACTTCGGCACCGACGAGCCGAGCTCGCACCTGGCCCAACTCCGCGCCCTCGTGGCCGACGTCCAGGCGGGCCGGCGCCACGCCACCAGCGGCGCGGGCGGGCGTCGGACGCTCGAGTTCATCACCGCCCTGTACAAGTCCGCGTTCACCGGCACCCCGGTCCGCGCCGGGGAGATCGGCCCCGGCGACCCCTACTACACCGAGCTGCACGGCGGCGCCCCGGGCTGGGCCCCCGCCACCACCCACAAGGAAGGGGCCCCCGCATGACGCCAGCCCTGCACCCGAGCCGCCGGGCCGTCCTCGCCACGGCCGCCGCCGGCCTCAGTACGGCCCTGACCGCCACCCTCTCCGGCTGCTCCGCAGCGAGCGGCAGCACCTCGGGCGGCGTCACCCTCACGTTCTCCTGGTGGGGGAACGACGACCGTGCCGCGCGTACCGAGAAGGCGGTACGTCTCTTCGAGAAGGAGCACCCGGGCGTCAGCGTCCGCACCTCCAATGGCGAGTTCGGCGCCTATCTGCAGAAGCTGGCCACACAGGCGGCGGGTGGCGGAATACCCGACGTGGTCCAGCTCGACTACCGGCAGGTCTCCCAGTACGCGGGCGGCGAAGCGATCTTGCCGCTGGACGACATCATCAAGGCCGGGACGATCCGTACGTCCGAGATGGACAAGGGCCTGCTGCGCACCGGCACCTACAAGGGCGGGCAATACGCCCTTCTCATGGGTCGTGGCATCACCGGATACGCCTATGACTCCGCCGTCTACAAGAAGGCCGGGGTCCCCACGCCCGGGCCGAGTTGGACATGGCAGGACTGGGCGGAGGCCAACAAGAGGATCGCCGCCCTGGGCCTGAAGTCCCCCGACGGACGCCCGTACACGGGCTCCAACGACGGCGGCGGCAACGAGGACGTCTTCGAGACCTGGCTGCGCGGCCGGGGCGGCAAGCTCTACGCCCATCAGACCGAACTCGGCTTCACCGAGGCCGACTTGACGGCCTTCTGGGCGTTCTGCGACGGGCTCCGCAAGGACGGCGCCATCGCTGAGGCCAGGGACACCGTGCAGGCCAAGAGCACCGAGACCAGCCCCATCGGCCGCGGCCTCGCGGCCGCCGACTTCACCTGGGACGCGCCGTTCCCCGGGTACACGGGCCTGCTCGGCAAGGACATCCACTTCGCGCCCGTGCCCACGACCGGCGGCCACCAGGGCGCGTACTTCAAGCCGAGCATGCTCCTCGGCATCGGTGCGAACAGCGAGCACCCCGAGGAGGCGGCCCAGTTGATCGACTTCCTCCTCAACGACCCACGGGCGGGCGACATCCTCGGCTTCTCCCGCTCCACCCCGCCCAACCGGAAGATCGCCGCCCGGGTCGCCAAGACGCTCCAGGGACCGGAGCGGGAGATCTACGACTACGCGCAGACGATGGAGAAGTACGGCCTGGACGACCCCCCGACCGCACCGCCGCCCGGCGACCTCGCGATCCAGACGGCGTTCAAACGGGGCTACCAACGCGTGATGTACGGCATGGCCACCCCGCGGCAGGCGGCGCGCGAACTCATCGACGAGGCGAACCGGGAGCTGAGGTCATGAGCACGGTGTCGACGACGAGGGCGCCCGCACGCGTCGAGCGCACGACGGATCCGCGCCCGCGGAGGAGCAAGCGGCGCCAGGTCCGCGAACGGCAGTGGCCCGCCTATGTGTTCCTCTCCCCGTGGATGATCGGCGCGGTCGTGCTGACCCTGGTGCCGATGGCCGTGTCGCTGTACCTGTCGTTCACGGACTACAACCTGTTCGACCCGCCGCACTGGGTGGGCCTGCGCAACTACCAGGAGATGCTGTTCGAGGATCCGCGCTACTGGCGGTCGGTCGGCACCACACTGCTGTACGTCGTCGTGGCCGTCCCGCTGAAGCTGGGCCTCGCTCTCGGCGTGGCGATGCTTCTGAAGAACCTCGGCCGGGGCCGGGGCTTCTACCGCTCCGCGTTCTACGCGCCGTCGCTGCTCGGGGCGAGCATGTCCATCGCCCTGGTGTGGAAGGCGCTGTTCAACGACGGCGGCACGGTCCCCGACGTCCTGGACGCGGTCGGCATCCACACCGGCGGCTGGGTCGGCAACCCCGATCTCGCGGTGTACGGGGTCGTGCTGCTGACGGTCTGGCAGTTCGGCGCACCCATGGTGATCTTCCTCGCGGGCCTCCAGCAGATCTCGCCCGACCTCTACGAGGCCGCGGCGCTCGACGGCGCGGGCCGCTGGCGGCAGTTCGTGTCCATCACCGTGCCGATGCTGTCCCCGGTGGTCTTCTTCAACCTGGTCCTCGAGGTCATCAACTCGTTCCAGGTCTTCACCCCGGCCTTCGCGATCAGCGGCGGCGACGGCGGACCCGCCGACTCCACCATGTTCTACACGCTCTACCTGTACGAGCGCGGCTTCACGGCCTCGCACATGGGCTACGCGGCGGCGATGGCCTGGCTGTTGCTCATCGCCATCGGCGTGATCACCCTGATCCTGTTCCGGACCTCCCGGTCCTGGGTCTTCTACGCGGACGAGGAGGGACGATGAACATCGCCACGAAGCGGTGGCTGCCGCACACCGTCGCGGCCGTGTGCCTGCTGGTCCTGCTGTACCCGCTGGCCTGGCTGCTGGCCACCTCGCTGAAGCCGGCCGACGAGGTGGTGACGAGCCTGGACCTGCTGCCCAGCCACCTGGAGTGGTCGAACTACACGACCGCCCTGGACGGGGTCTCCGGCGTCACCGTCTCCCGCCTGCTCGGCAACACCCTGCTGATCGCTGGGGGCGCCGTGCTCGGCAACGTCCTGTCCTGCTCGCTGGCCGCCTACGCCTTCGCCCGGCTGCGCTTCCGCATGAGCAAGGTGATGTTCGCCTTCATGGTGGCGACGCTGATGCTGCCGCACCACGTCGTGCTGATCCCGCAGTACATCATCTTCAACCGCCTCGGCCTGGTGGACAGTTTCTGGCCGCTGATCCTGCCGAAGTTCCTGGCCACCGAGGCGTTCTTCGTCTTCCTCATCGTCCAGTTCATGCGCGGGCTGCCGCGCGAGCTGGAGGAGTCCGCGCGGATCGACGGCTGCGGTCCCTTCCGCGCGTATTGGTCGATCACACTGCCGCTGGCCCGGCCCGCGCTGATCACCACGGCCATCTTCACGTTCATCTGGACGTGGAACGACTTCTTCACCCAGATGATCTATCTCTTCGCGCCGGAGAAGTTCACCATCACGCTCGCCCTGCGCAGCTTCGTCGACCAGTCCAGCACCTCCGCGTACGGGCCCATGTTCGCCATGTCGGTGATCTCGGTGCTGCCGATCGTGCTGTTCTTCCTGGTCTTCCAGCGCTACCTGGTGCAGGGCATGGCCACGTCCGGACTGAAGGGGTGAGGTACACCATGGCCCATGCACCGATCGCGCCCCGGCGCGAGCGCCGGGAACCGGGAGAGGTCTTCGGCTCCGGCTTCAGCCTCTTCGCGGACATGCTGCTCGTCGGTCTGCTCACCAGCGCCGCCTGCCTGCCGGTCGTCACGGCCCCGGCCGCGTTCGCCGCCGCGTCCGCGACGCTCCGGCAGGCCGCGGACAACCGCGTCCAGGTCAGGACGGGTACGTACGGCGCTCACCTGCGTGCCCGCCTGTCCGCGCGGTCGGCGGCCCTCGGTCTGGTGCCGCCGCTGCTCGCGGTGGTCGTGCTGATCGATGCCGCGCTGATGCGCGCCGCGCTGCCCGGAGCGGCCGTCATGGCGCCCGCCCTCGCGCTGCTCGTCCTGGGCGCCACGGTCGTGGCGCTGCGGGCGACCGCGATCGAGGCACCGCACCCCCTGTCCGCACGCGAGGCGCTGCTCCGCTCGGCCGCGGACCCGCTCGGCAGTCTCCTCCTGGCCGGTGCCGTGCTCCTCGGCGCGCTCCTGGCCTGGTCGATTCCGCTGCTGATCCCGCTGCTGCCGGGCCCGCTGGCGTTCGCCGCCACGGTCGTGGACCTCCGCTCCCCAGCGGACGCCCTGGAGAGCTGAACCGCGGCGCGCCACCTTCCCACCGCCCACCTTCCCACCGCCCGCCTACGCACCGCTCGCCCACGCGCCCCTCGCCTACGCATCACACCACCGGAGTTCACGCATGTCCTACCCGCACCTGGACGCCGCAGGTCATCCGAGGCCGCAACTGGTCCGCGATCCCGACTGGCGCGACCTCGGCGGTCCATGGCGGTTCGCCCACGACGACGAGGACCGCGGCCGCGCCGACCGGTGGATGGACCCGGCGGCCTCCGCACCGTTCACCGGCACCGTCACCGTGCCCTATCCGCCCGAGTCCGCGGCCTCGGGTGTGGCGGACACCGGCTTCCACCCCGTGCTCTGGTACCGGCGCACGATCGACGTGCCCCGGCCGGCCGCCGGGCGGCGGCTCCTGCTGCACTTCGGTGCGGTCGACCACCGGGCCGAGGTCTGGCTGAACGGCCGCCCGGTGGGACGGCACGAGGGCGGGCACACCGGCTTCACCTGCGATCTGACCGACGCCGTCGGCCGGGACGGCGAGCAGACGATCGTCGTCCGCGCCGAGGACCAGCCGCTCGACGCCGCGCAGCCCCGCGGCAAGCAGGACTGGCGCCGGGATCCGCATGTCATCTGGTACCACCGCACCTCCGGGATCTGGCAGCCGGTGTGGCTGGAAGAGGTCCCGGCCGAGCACATCACGCTCCTGCACTGGACCCCCGAGGTCGTCCACGCCCGCGTCCGCTGCCGGCTGCGGCTGGCCCGCTGGCCGCGACGGCCCCGCACCGTGACGGTCCGTCTCACGCGGGGCGAGCGGGTGCTCGCCGAGCAGCGGACGCTGCTCGAGAGCCAGGAGACGGAGTTCGACGTCGCGGTGCCCGCCCTGCGCCACGGGCAGGATCTCGACGATCTGCTCTGGAGTCCGGAGCGACCCCAACTTGTCGACGCGGTCGTGGAGTTGCGCGACGCGGCCGATGACACACCGGTCGACCGCGCGGCGTCCTACCTCGGTCTGCGCGACATCGGCTGGGACGACGGCCTCTTCCTCCTCAACCACAAGCCGTACTTCCTCCGGTTCGCGCTCCAGCAGGGCTACTGGCCCGCTTCGCACCTGTCGGCCTCGGCCGGCGAATTGCGCCGCGACGTCGAACTGGCGAAGGAGACCGGCCTCAACGGGCTGCGCGTCCACCAGAAGATCGAGGATCCGCGCTTCCTGTACTGGGCCGACCGGCTCGGGCTGCTGCTGTGGGAGGAGATGCCGTCGGCGTACGCGTTCGGCGCGCTGACCGTGGAGCGCGTGGTCGCCGAGTGGACCGAAGCCGTCTCCCGCGACCTCAGCCACCCCTCGATCGTCGCCTGGGTCCCGATCAACGAGTCCTGGTCCGTGCCGAACCCGGCGCTCGTCCCCGCACAGCGCCACTTCATGGACGCCCTCTACCACCTGACCAAGGCCCTGGATCCCTCGCGGCCGGCCGTCTCCAACGACGGCTGGGAGATCTCCGCCGCGGACATCTGGGGCGTGCACGACTACACCCAGCACGGGGACGTACTGCGCGAGCGCTACGGCCATGCCTCGCTGCGGCGGGGCGAGATCGCCGAGCAGTGGCCCGGGGCCAAACGCCTGACCCTGGAGGGCGTCCGCCACCAGGGGCAGCCCGTCGTCCTCAGCGAGTTCGGCGGCGCGACCTTCGAACCGGCGGAGGGCGCCGAGTGGTTCGGCTACGACACCGTCGCCACGAAGGAGGACTTCGCCGAACGCCTCGCCGGCCTGGTGGCCGCCGCGGTGGACTCCGGGCTCGCGGGCTTCTGCTACACCCAGTTCACCGACACGGAACAGGAGACCAACGGCCTGCTCACACCGGACCGCCGGCCGAAGATCCCCCTGACCGAACTGCGCGAAATTCTCACCCGAACCCGGGTATAGCGTGTCTCGTTCTTCCGCAGAGGAGAAACCGCAATGGCGCGATCCGAGTACGAGTACAGTCGCCGCCGCGTGCTCCAGGCATCCGCTCTCGCCTTCGCCACGGTGCTGAGCCCATGGAGCACGGCAGCCAGCTCCGCCGCGTCGGCAGGCATCCCCGATGAGGACGGCTACGACCTATGGCTGCGCTACCGCCCCACTACCGATCCCCGGCGGCTCGAGGAATACCGGAAGGCCCTGGCCGGTCTGGCACGTCAGGGCGAGGGCGACGTCATGGGGAACGCCGAGTTCGAGCTGCGGCGGGCCGTCGAGGGCTGCACCGGCAGCGCACCGGCCCGGGTTCCCGCCGATCGGGCCTCGGTTGTCATCGGCACGGTGGACGAGTCACCGGTCGTACGATCCCAGGTGAGTCCCGACCGGCTGGCCAGGATCGGTGGGCAGGGGTTCGTGATCGAGATGACGGGCGCGCCGGGCCGTCGGCGACGGCTGGTCATCGGGGCCCGCAGCGATCGGGGCGTGCTGGCCGGGGTCTTCCATCTCATCCGTCTGCTGCGGCTCGAGCGTCCACTGCACAGGCTGTCCGTCCTGCAGAAGCCGCACACCGCGCTGCGCATGATGAATCACTGGGACAACTTCGACGGGTCGATCGAGCGTGGCTACGCGGGCACTTCGATCTTCGAGTGGAACAAGCTGCCGGACATCTCCGACCGGGTCGTCGACTATGCGCGGTCCATGGCGTCGATCGGCATCAACGCTTCGGTGCTCAACAACGTGAACGCCAGTGCCGACTTCATCACCAGCGGGATGCTGACCAGACTCAGACCCCTGGCGGCACTTCTCCACTCGTGGGGGATCTCGACCTGGCTGTCCGTCAACTACGCCAGCCCGATGATCCTTACCGCGGACGACGCCGATCCGGTCACGACGGCCGATCCCGCCGATCGACGGGTACAGCGGTGGTGGCGGGACAAGAGCGCCGAGATCTTCAAGAGCCTGCCCGGCTTCGGTGGGTTCCTGGTGAAGGCGAACTCGGAGGGGCAGCCGGGCCCGCTCGACTACGGGCGCACCCATGCCGAGGGCGCGAACATGCTGGCCCGCGCGGTCGCACCGCACGACGGGCAGATCGTCTGGCGCAGCTTCGTCCACGAGGACTTCGGCGACTGGGCGGAGTACCAGTACCGGGTGTTCGCCCCGCTGGACGGCAGGTTCGACGACAACGTCATCCTGCAGACCAAGTACGGACCGATCGACTTCCAGATCCGCGAGCCCGTACACCCCCTGTTCGGCACGATGCGCCACACGAACCAGATGCTGGAACTCCAGCTCACGCAGGAGTACACGGGCCACGAGATCCACACCACCTATCTGGCTCCGCTGTGGCGGGAGGTGCTGACCTTCCCGACGCGGGGGCCCGGCACCGGGCCGACCGTCGCCGACATCCTCTCGGACGGCGATGGCCGAGCGCCGCGGGCGGGCATCGCCGGGGTCAGCAACTTCGGCAACGCCCGTGATTGGACCGGCCATCTGCTGGGAGCGGCGAACACCTACGCCTTCGGCAGGATGTGCTGGAACCCGGACGCCGATCCCCGGGACCTGGCCGCGGAGTGGGCCGCGCAGACCTTCGGCACCGACCGCGCGGTGACCGAGGTGGTGGCCGACATCCTGACGCACTCGGGCCGGACGTACGAGGACTACACCTCGCCACTGGGGATGGGCTACCTCACCGACCCCGGCGGCGACCATCTCGACCCGAGTCCGCTGGGCACCCTCTTCCAGTCGCACCACTCCACGGCCGAGGGCACCGGCTTCGACCGCACCGAGGCGACCGGCAGCGGCTTCACCGGGCTCTACCCACGGCCGTGGCAGAAGCGCTACGAGTCCACGGCGACCTGCCCCGACGACCTGCTGCTGTTCATGCACTGGGTGCCGTACGACCATCGGCTGCGCTCCGGCAAGACGGTCATCCAGCACATCTACGACACGCACTTCACCGGGGTCGACCGCGTCGACCGGTTCCTCGCCGAGTGGCGCGAGGTGTCCGGGGACGTCGACCGGAAGCGCCACGCCGCCATCGAGGCGGGCTTCGAGGCCCAGCGGAAGCACGCGACGTTCTGGCGTGACACGGTGGTCGGATTCTTCTTCGACAAGAGCCGCGTCGTCGACGCGCAGCGGGAATGGCTGCAAGTGGCGCTGAACGGCTCGCGGGTGCTGCTCGGCGGCCGGCCGAACCTCTTGCCGGTCACCGTCACCAATGCCTCGGCACGGGCCCGTGACATCACCGTAGCGCTGCGGCCGCCGTCGGCGTACTGGCACACCGGGCCCGCCGAACGGTCCGCGGCAGGCGCCGCGACCGCGGAGTTCGAGCTGCCGGTCACACCGCCCTTGGCGGGCACCGTCGCCGCCCTGGACCTGGACGTGGCGCCGAAGCTCACCCGGCTCGACGGCCGGCCGCCGTCCCTGGTCGTCGCCCCCGATGGCAGGCGCTGCCTGGTGGCGCTCAACGCCGGTCCGCGGAACGGGACTTCGGCGCCCGGCTACGACGCGCTGACCCCTGATTCGGCCTGGTCCGCGTCGGTGGGCCACGGCTGGGTCGGCCCCGCCCCGTCGGCCAGGGACCGCGGTGGCGAGCCCCTGTTGCGCGACCATCTCTGGCACAACTCGTCCCGGGTACTGCGCGTCGCCCTGCCGGCCGGCAAGCACACCGGGTACGTGCTGGTCGGTGACACCGGCGCCACGGCCTCGCCGACCCGGGTCTCGGTGGACGGCGCCACCGTCGCCACCAGTCCGAAGCAGCCCAGCGGAACCTTCACCTGGCTGGAGCTCCCCCTCGACGGAGGTGCCACCGGCCGCACCACGGACATCACGTTCACGGGGGTGGGCGGCCCCTGGCGGCTGTCCGCGTTCGCCATCACGGATCCGGCCGCCCCGGCACCGTCCCTGGTGGTGCTGAGGACGGCGGCGGATCCGGTGTGGTGGACGGGCCGGGCCAACCCGGTCACGGTGCTGGTACGCAACACCGGCACCGAGGACCGGGACGTCGCCGCCCGGCTGGTCACCCCCGACGGCTGGTCCGGCACCGAGCGGACCGTGACCGTCGCCGCCGGAGCCGAGCGAGAGCTGACGGTCACCGCGACCCCGGTGGCCACTCCGGGGTTCGCCACCGTCGAGATCCGGCTCACCAGCGGCGACGAGGAGATCGAGCGCGGCCGGTCGGTGTCCGTGGTCACCACGCCGCACCCCGGTGACGCGGCCACCGCGTTCGACGCCGGCCCGCCGTCCAGCCCGCTGCTGACCGGGTACACCAGACTGTCGCCCGAGGACGGCTACACCGGCGACCGCGGCTTCGGCTGGGTCGGCAACCGGCCGATCACCCGCGACCGGGGCAACGCCGACGACCTGCGCCGCGACATCGTCATGCAGAAGGGCGAGCCGAGCGTCCTGCGCATCCCGGTGCCGCCGGGCAAGCACACGGTGTGGGTGCTCACCGGCGACTCCCTCACCGATTCGGGTGTCACCACCGTCTCCGAGGACGGCACGGTCCTCGGACGCTCAGGCGACGACAGCCTGCCGAGCCGCGCCTTCGTCTGGTTCTCCTTCGGCCTCGACGGCGGCGCGGACGGGCGCACCGCCGACCTGGAAATCACCGGTTCGAAGCTGAACGGCCTCTGGCGCATCGCGGCCCTGGTCGTCGTCTGAGCCCACCTCCGCGCTCCGGACACCCGCCCGTTCCCTCCCGGCCCGGCCCCGCGCCCCGGTATCTCCGCATCTCAGGTATCTCCGGCATCCACGAAGGAGAGCTCCCGACATGACATCGAAGTCAGCACGGTTCCCCGCGGTCCGGGGCAGACCCGGCGTCGTCCTCCTCGCCCTGCTCATGGTCCTCGGCCTCGGCAGTGCGCACCCCGGACCGGCCGCGGCCGATCCCGCCGATCCGCCCGGGACGTACCAGAACCCCGTGATGGACGACGTCGCGGACGCCTTCTCCGACCCATCGGTCATCCGGGGCAAGGACGGCTACTGGTACGCCTACGCGACCCAGACCAGCATGCGCCGGGACAACCAGGGAGGCCCCTGGGAGTCGCAGCACTTCATGCCGATCACGCGATCGGCCGACCTCGTCAACTGGACCTACGTCGGTGACGTCTTCGGGCCCGACAACCACCCGGAATGGCGCGACTTCGAGAGCACCTACTACTGGGCCCCGGACATCCGGTACCTCAACGGCAAGTACTACCTCTACTATTCGGTCGCCGGAGACGACAAGAACACCATCGCGCTGGCCACCGCGGACCACCCGGCCGGCCCGTGGAAAGACATCGGCCACCCCGTGCTGCCCTACGGGACAACGGTCAATCAGATCGATCCGTCGGTGTTCCTCGACTCCGACGGCCAGAAGTACCTCTACTACGGCTCGTTCCGCGACGGCGGCATCCAGGCGGTGCGCCTCGACGAGGAGGGCACCGCACCGGTCGGCGCCCCGGTGCAGGTGGTCGGCGCCCGGCGTGGCGAGGCCGCGTACGTGGTGAAGCGGGACGGCTGGTACTACCTGTTCTACTCCGGCCTGGGCTGCTGTGCCCGCGACAAGGGCGCGTATCCGGTGTTCGTCGGGCGGGCCAAGGACCCGATGGGCCCGTTCACCGACGCCGAAGGAGTCGGCCTCGCCGACCTGCACCCCGGTGGCACGATCGTCAACGCCCCGAACGGCAACAAATGGGTGGCGACGGGCCACTCGGCGAACGTCGTCGACAAGTCCGGCCAGGACTGGATCCTCACCAACGGATTCGACCGCCACGAGACCGATCCGAACTGGGGCGGACGGCCGGCCATGATGGACCGGCTCGACTGGATCGACGGCTGGCCGACCGTCCGCGCGGGCGCCTGGACCAGCGAGGACCCGCAGACCGCACCCGCGGGCGACTGGGGCTCGGGGAGCACCTTCGACGACGGCCTGGACGGCTTCGACATCCTCGGACACGGCTCGTGGAGCATGGGTTCGGACGCCGACTCGGGACGCTATGCCCGCGGCCGGTCCCGGGCCGCGGTCCCGCAGCTGCTGCTGCCTCGGCGGGCCCCGGACGGCGATGTGAGGATCGAGGCCGACGTTCGGCTGCGCGACGGCGAAGGCCGGGTCGGCCTGGTCCTGGCATCCGCGGGCCGCTCCAACCACGCCGTGGCCTGGCTGGACTCCACCGGCACACTCTCCGTCGAGGTCACCCGGGACCGGAAGGTGGTGCGGAAGCGGACCGCTCGTCTGCACGCGAACACCGATCCGCGGACCTGGCACACGCTCACGGCCGAGATCCGCGACGGGGCGGCGCACATACAGGTCAGCTCGGCCATGCTCGACATGCCGCTGGCCGAGCTGACGGTGGACGTGCCGGAGGACTGGCGCCGCGGCGGTGTCGCCTCGACCCGCGGCTCCGGCGAGGCGGACAACGTCGGCGTGACCCGGCTCCACACGCCGGTGACCGTCAGACAGCCGGACCCCCGGATCGGAGCCCGGCTGCCCGAGTACGACGAGGACTTCGACGACGGCCAGCTGGACGGCTGGAAGTGGTTCGGCCCCGCCGATGGGAAGGCCGCCGACGGCCAGTACGTGTGGCCGACGCAGGATGCGGACTTCTCCGGCAAGGGGACGATGGCATCGGCGCTGCTCCGGGACGCTCCGACCGGCACCTACACGGTCGAGACCAAGCTGCGCTTCCCGATCAGCGACGCCCCCGACGGGCGCAGCCAGGCCGGGTTGATCGCCTTCCAGAGCCCGGCGGACTCGATCCATCTGGCTCCGACACGGACCGGTCCCTCACGGCAGGCCTTCCTGTGGATCGGCCGGGACCGTGACAGCTGGCCGGAGCTGCAGCTGGGCCCGTCGGCCGACACCATGTGGCTGCGGCTGCGCCATACCGTCGATCCGAAGACCGGCGAACACAGATTCCAGCCGGCCACGAGTCGGGACGGTGAGCACTACATCTGGGGCGGGGTCTGGCATCTGCCCGCCGGCTCCGACCCGTCCATCGGCCTCGTCTCCCTGGCCGGTGAGGGAGTGACCGCACGCTTCGACTACGTGCGCTTCTACTCCTGACGCCGTTCTCGCCTCCCCTTCCCGGGTGTGCTTGTCTGGACTGATGTCACAGCGGGAAGTGCCTCTGAAGCCTGTTCGGCCCACGCCTCCGATTGGAGGTCTGGGATCCTTGCTGACACGGCGACGCAGCACACGCGGCTTCGGGTCCCGGCCCCTGAGCATCGCCCAGGTCGCGCTCATGGTGTGGGCGGCGCAGGGGCGGACAACCGGTGAGCACCGCACATGCCCGTCGGCGCACGCGTTGTATCCACTGACACTCACGGTGGTCGCGGGCAACGTCGACGGTCTCGCCGCCGGGACTTACCAGTACGACGCCGAGCGCGATGTGCTGACTCTGATCACTGCCGGCGACCACCGCGACCGGGTCGCCGGCACCACCCTCGCCGACCACGCCTGGCTGCGTCGGGCGGGTGCACAGCTGCTGCTCAGTGGTGATCTGGAGGCCGCTGCGCGACATTTCGCCGATCAGCCGCCGCTGGGGCAGCGGGGTGCGCGCTATGTGTGGCTGGAGGCCGGGCATGCCAGCCAGAACATCTATCTCCAGGCCACTGAGGCGGGCCTGGGCGCCGTGCTCGTTGCCGGGTTCGACGACGACCGGCTCCTTGGACTCACCCCCGCCGTCGTCCCGTCCGGTCAGCACCCACTGGGGCTGCTCGGCGTCGGCCATCCAGCCGATGGGCGGAGTTGAATCCCCGCCTGACGATGTCGTCGCCGCCACCTCCCCGCGCGTCGAAGTCCACGATCGATTGTCAGTGGTGGGTGAGAAGGTAGGAGCATCGAAAAGGAAAAGGGGGAGCGTCCATGTCCGGAAACCAGAACTACATCAATCACGTCGCTCTTGTGCTGGATGCCAGTTCGTCCATGTCACATCTGAGCCGCAAGGTCGTCGAAGTCGCCGACCAGCAGATTGAGTATCTGGCTCGCCGATCGAAGGAACTGGACCAGGAAACCCGCGTCACGGTGTACGTCTTCGCCGACAAGGTGGAGTGCGTCATCTACGACAAGGACGTGCTGCGGATGCCGTCCCTGAAGCAGCTTTACCGGGTCGGTGGAATGACGGCTCTGCTTGCGGCCACACTGAAGTCGCAGCGGGAGCTGGCGCAGACAGCCCAGCTGTACGGCGACCACAGCTTCCTGACGTTCGTGCTGACGGACGGCCAGGAGAACGCGAGTCATCGCTGCCCGGATGCCCCTACCAAGAACCAGCGTGAACTCGTGCAGGCCGTGGCCAAGATGATGGCGACACAGGAGGACAACTGGACACTGGCCGTCCTTGTGCCGGACCAGATGGGCAAGCGCGAGGCCATGCAGTGCGGTTTCCCGAAGGACAACATCGCCATCTGGGACGCCACGAGCACACAGGGCCTGGAGGAGGCAGGGCAGGTCATCCAGCAGGCCACCGAGAACTTTATGGTGGGCCGGGCACAAGGCATCCGGGGATCGCGGGCGGTTTTCTCCACGGGCGCGGAGGCGGTCAACAAGGACACCATCAAGGCAGCCGGCCTCACTCCGGTGAATCCGTCGGAATACCAGCTGATTCCGGTGGCTCGCGAGGCCGCGATCCGGGAATGGGTCATCGAATGCGGGCACAGCTACCGTACCGGCTGTGCGTTCTATCAGCTGAGCAAATCGGAGAAAATCCAGGCGCGGAAGCAGATCGCGGTGCTGGAGAAGAAGACGGACCGGGTTTACACGGGACCGGAGGCCCGATCCCTGCTCGGCCTGCCGGATACGGAAGTTCGCGTCAATCCGGACCGCAACGACGACTTCACGATATTCGTGCAGAGCACCAGCGTGAACCGGAAGCTGGTACCGCACACACGGCTGCTGCTCATGATCTGAGGCGGCGCGAGTCGGGACCCGAGCCCAGCCCGTCGAGGTGAGCGAGGTGCCGCGACCCCGTTGTCCGGGGCGCGGCACCTCCAGCGCGCGTCGATGAAATCCACGATGCGCAACACCCTCGTCCATGGCGCATCCGTGCCAGGAGTCAGCCGGGTCCATCGCTGGCGGCCGCGAGGAGCGGCACCACCAGATCGCTGATCGGCGTCGGGATGCCATGGGCCCGTCCGCGGCGCAGCACGACACCGTTGCGGATGTTCCATTCGAGCGGCCGGCCGGCCTCGCGGTCCGCGAGGATGGAGGTGCCCATATCGGCCGGGTAGGCCTGGAAGCTGTCAACGATCTCCCGCGGCACCTCGTCGCTCAGTGCCGCGCCCTCGGCTCGGGCAACCTCGAGGCACTCCCGTAGATAGGCCAGGGACAGCTCGGCGATATCGGCCCTGGCGAATACGCCGGTACGGCGGCCCGTGAGGACCATCAATCCGGCGGCCGCGTTCTGCAGCAGCTTGCGCCACGCCACGGACTTGAAGTCCGTGGCCAGGTCGACCGAACACCGGGTGCCGCGCAGCGCCTCGAGCACCACACGAGACGCCGGCGTGTCCGGCAGGGTGAGGCGTGCTTCGCCGCGCAACCACACCGAACCGTCGGACTGCGCTTGGGCGGGGAACCACACGACCGAGGGGATGGCCCGGGCGCCGGACAGATGGGGCGCGACAATCGATCCTTGCTCGACGCCGTTCTGCAGAACACAGACAACGGTGTCCGCACCGCACAATGCCGTCAGCCATGGTGCCGCCGCCTCGACCTGCGTCGACTTGACGGCAAGGAAGACAAGGTCGACCGCTCCGTCGGCGTGTGCCGGGTCGATCTCCACGGGCCCCGGCACGACGACGCGACCTTCGTCCACGCGCAGTTCGAGGCGATCACGCGCCGTGCGGCCACAGATCCGCGGGGTACGGCCGGCCTCATGCAGCGCCGCCGCCACGGTCGTGCCGATCGCCCCCGGCCCCACGACTGCGACGGTTGGATCCATCGACATCATCATCTCCTTGAGTAACTCTGGTCTGTCACCGGGAGGATCTGGCCGCTTCCCGGGGAACGGGCCCAGGCCGTCCCGGGCGCGACTACCGCCGTGCGGCAGCCTGGTGCGCGTGGTGACTCACGTCGCCGATCAGGTTGATGCGGACCCGTCGCTCCACGAAGCGCCACCGCTCATCACGGCACTCGAAGCGGTCGTGGTACCGACCGGCGGCGATGGGTTGCAGCGGCAGGTCGGGCAGTGCCTGGAACACGGTGACGTACGAACGCGAGACCGCCGTGCTCGCCTGTTCATCGACCTCGATGGCAACGTTGGTGGTGACATGGTGGGTTCGCGGCGTGCCGTCTGCGTAGACGATCAACGTGTCCTTGAACATCTTCTCGATCGCCTCGCGCCCGCTGACCGACTCGCCAGTGCCCGTGAAGGTGGCTTCGGCGAGAAGTGTGCCGAGTCCCGCGAAATCGCCGTCGTCCACGAGTTCGGCGTAGCGTGCGATCAAGTTCTCGATGGCTCGGTAGCTCGACGTCGGATCGGCGGGCGTGCCGATGGATGTGGACATGGTCTCCTCCAAGCGAAGCGGGAGATCTTCCGTGTGCTGCCCCGGCGACAACAGGGCCGCGCATGGGCCCGTTGCGACACGTTAGCGTCGTACCGGCTCCGGGCCGGGCTCATACCGCCGAACTGGTGCCTGTGCGGAGGGTGCCGCGGGACGGACACCGGCGCGGGTGGCGCCGACGCTGGCCACGACCACGAGAACCAGGAACCAGGCCAAGTGTCGCAGCCGTCCCGGGGCGCTGGCCGAGAACGAGCAGACCGACCATGAGGGCGATGGCGGGCTCGAGGCTCATCAGAGTGCCGAACGCGGACGTGGTCAGATGGCGCAGGGCGAGAAACTCGAGAGCGAAGGGGATGACGGGGCTGAGCACCGCCAGACCCAGCATGGTCCACAGCGGTGACCACGTGACGCGTTCGGCGAGGCCCGGGGCGGCGATGGCCAGCCCCACCACCGCGGCGACCGGCATGGAGACAGCCAGCCCTTTCAGGCCGGTGACGCGATCACCGACCCGTTGGGTCAGCAGTATGTACGCGGCCCAGCACCCCGCGGCGAGCAGCGCGCTCCCCACCCCCACCGGGTCGGTGCCGCCGTGCCAGGGCTCGGTCAGCAGCACGACGCCCGTCGCCGCCGCGGCCGCCCAGATCAGGCGTCCCTTCCTCGGCCCGAAGAGGGAGACGGTGAGCGGTCCCAGGAATTCCAGTGCGCTTGCGGTCCCCAGCGGGAGACGGGCGATCGCCTGCATGAAGAAGACCATCATTCCGGCGGTCACGAGACCGAGCACCATGCAGGCGAGCAGATCCCGGGAGCTGAAATCACGAGGCCGGGGGCGGATGGCGACCAGCAGAATCAGCCCCGCCCAGCCCAGGCGCAGCCCCGCGGTGCCCAGCGCGCCGAGCTGTCCGAACAGCGGAACCGTCAGAGCCGATCCGAGCTGCACGGTGCACATCGCGGTGGCAGCCATGAGGAACCCGGCCCCGGCGCCGGCATGGCGCGAGCGACGGGATGGAAGAGCCTCAGGCGGTTCGGGAGCGTTCATGGGCTCCAGTAGAGATCCTCGACACCGTTCACGTCCACGTGTCGATCCCGAACGATTTGTTCGGGATTCATGGACAATGGAGAGATGGAAACACGCCGCCTGCAGATGCTGGCCGAATTGGCCCGGAGAGGCTCGATGCGCGCGGTGGCCGAGGCCACCGGCACGACCACCTCGACGGTTTCCCAGCAGGTCGCCGCTCTGGCTCAGGACATGGGCACGGCACTGATCGAGCCGCATGGGCGCAGGGTCAGGCTCACTCCGGCGGGCCGCCGGCTGGCGGAACACGCCGTGACGATCCTTGCCGCGGTCGAGGCCGCGCAGCGGGACCTGAGCCCCGACGCCCCGCCGACCGGCACGGTGCGCGTGGCAGGCTTCGCCACGGCCATCCGAGCCCAGCTGCTGCCCATCATCGGCAACTTGTCGGCAAGCCATCCTCAGCTCAGCATCCTGGTCAGTGAGCACGAACCCGCCGAAGCCCTCCTTCTGCTGGCGAACGACGAGGCCGACCTCGCGCTCACCTACGACTACAACCTGGCACCGGCCGAGCCGGACCCCGCGGTCGTGACCACCCCGCTGTGGACCGCCCCCTGGGGTCTGGGCGTTCCCGACCACGCCGCCCGTCCCTCGGTACCGGGCGCCCCGGAGGTCTTCCGCTGGTTCCGCACGGCGGATTGGATCGGCAACTCGCGCAACACCGGTGACGAGACCGTCATCCGGACACTCGCCTCCATGGCCGGCTTCACCCCCCACCTCACTCACCAGGCGGACAACCTCGACCTCGTACAGGGCATGATCGCGGCAGGGATGGGCGTAGGGCTGCTGCCGATGGGCACCGCCACGCTGCCCGGTGTCCATCTGGTGCCGCTCACCGCGCCTGACGTCGTCCTGCGCGCCTTCGCCGTCGCCCGCCGGGGTCGCGACGGCTGGCCTCCGCTGGCCCTGCTGACCGACCTGATCATTCGGCAATCGGCGCGGAGTGCGTAGTCTCGATCGCCGCACCGGCCACCGGCGTGGACGGTGCGCCGGGGGCGCGCCGCGTCATGGCAATGACCCCTCCGGACTCCGCGCGCCCTGCCCATGAGCCACCGGACGCGGCAATGATGAGCGGACCGCGCGTGATCCACACGACTCCGCATACCTGCCCCCTGGGCAGGTGGCATGCGGTGGAAGGAAGCCACGTTGTTGCTTCTCATCTCCCCGGACAGCGTCGAGGAGGCCCTCGACTGCGCGAAGGCGGCGGAACACCTCGACATCGTCGATGTCAAGAAGCCCGACGAGGGCTCGCTCGGCGCGAACTTCCCCTGGGTCATCCGGCAGATCCGTGACGCGGTCCCGGCGGACAAGCCGGTCTCCGCCACCGTGGGAGACGTCCCCTACAAGCCCGGCACAGTGGCCCAGGCGGCGCTGGGGGCAACGGTCTCCGGAGCCACCTACATCAAGGTCGGCCTCTACGGGTGCACGACGCCCGAGCAGGCCGTCGACGTCATGCGCGGGGTCGTCCGGGCGGTGAAGGATCATCGGCCGGACGCGTTCGTCGTCGCCTCCGGCTACGCCGACGCCCACCGGATCGGCTGCGTCAACCCGCTCGCGCTGCCCGACATCGCCCACCGCTCCGGCTGTGACGCGGCCATGCTCGACACCGCGATCAAGGATGGGACGCGGCTGTTCGACCACGTTCCGCCCGACCTCTGCGCGGAGTTTGTCCGGCAGGCCCACGAGGCCGGTCTGCGCGCCGCCCTCGCGGGCAGCGTCAAAGCCGCCGACCTCGGTGCGCTCACCCGCATCGGCACCGACATCGTGGGGGTGCGCGGCGCGGTCTGCGAGGGAGGCGACCGCGACGCCGGAAGGATCCAGCCGCAGCTGGTGGCCGCCTTCCGGGCGGAGATGGACCGGCACGCCGGGGAACACGCGGCGTCCGTCGCCACCGCGAGTTGACCGCCGGTATGCCGGGCCCGCCCCCTCGCACGCCCGGAACCAGTGGCGGGTGGATCGCCGTGCTCGATCCGGCCACCGGCGAGGCCTTCGACGAGGCCCCCGACCAGCGGCCGGACGAGCTGGACGGCATCGTCGGCCGGGCCCACGCCGCCTGGCGCGGCTGGCGCGCCGACCCCGCCGCCCGCACCACCGTGCTGCTCGCGGCAGCAGACGCCGTCCTGACCATCGTCACCGGCCGCGAACCGCTCGGCGCCCGCCTCGCCTCCCATCCGGGGATCCGCCACGTGACCTTCACCGGTTCGGTTCCCACCGGGCGGGCCGTCGCGCGGGCCGCGACGGCCTCGCTCGCCCCTGTCACCCTGGAACTGGGCGGTAACGACGCCGCCATCCTGCTGGACGACGTGGAGGTGGAGCGGATCGCGGACCGGCTGTTCTGGGCGGCGTTCCGCAACTGCGGGCAGGTCTGCATGGCGGTCAAGCGCCTCTACGCCCCGGCCCGGCTCTACTCGCAGGTGGTCGAGGCCCTCGCGGGGCGCGCCAAGTCCGCCGTCGTCGGTCCCGGGCTCGGCCCCGGCTCGCAGCTGGGCCCGGTCGGCAACGCCCCTCAACCGGCCCGCGTCGAGCACTACACGGCCCGGGCCCTGGCAGCCGGTGCCCGAGCCGTGACCGGTGGCCACCGGCTGGACCGGCCGGGCTACTTCTTCGCCCCCACCATCCTGGCCGATGTCCCGCCCGACAGCCCGGTGGTCACGCAGGAGCAGTTCGGCCCGGTCCTGCCGGTGCTGCCGTACGTCAGCCTCGACGCGGCCATCGAAGCGGCCAACGACTCCGGCTTCGGGCTGGGCGGCTCGGTATGGGGCACCGACCCGGACCGGGCCGAGGCGGTGGCCGGCCGGCTGGAGTGCGGGATGGTGTGGATCAACCACCACGCCGAAACCTCCCTCGCCCAGCCCTTCGCGGGCATCAAGGACAGCGGTGTCGGCGTGGCGGGCGGGCCGTGGGGGCTGTATGGCAACCTCAGCCCGTTCGTCGTGCACCGTCCGGTCGAGGTGCGCGGATGAGGTTCACCGCGGCGGTACTGCGCTCCTGTGAGAGCCGGTTCACCCTCGAGGAGGTGATGCTGCGCGCGGGGCCGGGCGACGGCGAGGTCCTGGTGAGGATCGCGGGCTGTGGGATGTGCCGGACCGATCTCGCGGTCCGGCACTCGGCAGGCCGCTCACCGCTGCCCGCGGTGCTCGGCCACGAAGGAGCCGGGATCGTGGTGGAGACAGGCGGCCCGGACACCGGCCTGCGCTCCGGCGACCACGTCGTTCTGAGCTTCGACTCCTGCGGACACTGCCGGAACTGCATGGGCGCGGCCCCCGCCTACTGCGACTCCTTCCCCGCGCTGAACCTCTTCGGAGGGCGCAAGGAGCACGCGGCGCGGTTCACCGACGCGGACGGAGGCGCGTTGGCGCCCCGCTGGTTCGGCCAGTCCTCCTTCGCCGAATACGCGGTGGTCCCGGCCCGCAACGCCGTCCGGGTCGATCCCACACTGCCCATCGAACTCCTCGGACCGCTCGGCTGCTCCTTCCTCACCGGCGCCGGAGCGGTCTTCCACTCCTTCGGTGTCGGCCCCGGCGACACCATCGCGGTCTACGGCGCGGGGGCGGTCGGCCTGGCCGCGGTGATGGCGGCCACCGCCGCCGGGGCGGTGACCGTGGCCGTCGACCGGCACCCCGAACGGCTGGCCCTCGCCGAGCGGCTCCACGCGATCCCGCTGCACACCGCATCGGCCGACCTGCCTGCCCTGGCCGACCTGCCCTCTCTGGCCGACCGCATCCGGCAACTGACGGACGGCGGCGCACACTACGCACTGGACACCACAGGCTCACCCCAACTGATCAACAACGCCCTCCGGGCCCTGCGCCCGACCGGCCACCTCGGCCTGGTGGCGCGCCTCCGCACTCCCCTGCCACTCGAACCGGGGACCTTGGACCGGGGCCGGAGGATCTCCCACATCTGCGAAGGGGACGCGGTGCCGGGACTGCTGATCCCACGGCTGACCGGGCTCTGGCAGGCCGGGCGGTTCCCCTTCGACCAGCTGATCCGCACCTACCCCCTCACCGACATCAACCAAGCCGAACGCGACTGCGACGCGGGCCGCGTGGTCAAACCCGTCCTGATTCCCGCGGGGCCAAGGGAGGACACTATCGGGTAGGCGGGCCGGTTCTCCCGGCCCGCCCCCCACACCACCGGACATGCGGGCCCGCATCCGGCGGTTCGTCCAGTTGATCTCAGGAGGTGATGTGATGACGCGAGCGGGACCACGAGTCGGTGAACGATCTGTAGCCTCTGCTCGCCCAGTAGGTGCTGTTCATGGCGATCGAGACCGAGTGCGAGCGGGACTGGCGCCAGTATCGCTTGCGCGAGATGACGACCTCTCCCCGATCGACGGTCCGTTCTGGGTCGTAGCCCAGCTTCCGGAGCATGTGGCGTTTACGTTCGTACGTCTTCCACTGCACCATCTGCGCCTGCCGCAACCTGCGGCGCGTCCATTCGTCGATCTCGCGGAAGACCCTTCCGGACTCCGCGAGGCCGAAGTAGGCCACCCACCCGGTCGTAAACCGGTTGAGCTTGTCCAGCCTGTGATCCATGGACACACCCCACGTCCGGGAGGTGTAGCGCCGGACCGTGCTCTTCAGGCGTTTGACCGCCTTCCCAGCGACCCGGATCTTCACCTGTCCCTTGGTGAGGTAGTAGCCGAACCCGAGGAGAGACGTCCACCAGATGGGGCACGCCTTGGACTTCTCCTTGTTCACCTTCAGCTTCAGGGTCTTCTCGATGAAGCCCGTGACCGAGGCGAGGGTCCGTTCCGCCGCTCGCTTGGAGCGGACGAAGATCATTGCATCGTCCGCGTACCGCACGAACCGGTGTCCACGCTTGAAGAGTTCACGGTCGAGGTCATCCAACATGATGTTGGAAAGCAGCGGGGAAAGAGGCGAACCCTGAGGTGTTCCTTCCCCGGAGCTAATGACCACCCCTTCGGCCATGATTCCGGCCTCCAGGTATCGGCGAATCAGCTTCAGGACCTTCTTGTCCTTCACCCGGCGGGCCACCCGCGCCATGAGCGCATCGTGGTTCACCCGGTCGAAGAACTTGTCAAGATCCAGATCCACAGCCCATCGGTTTCCATCCTGAACAGCTCGGCGGCCAGCCCTCACGGCCTGGTGAGCCGAGCGCCCCGGACGGAACCCGAACGACGACCCCGAGAAATGGGGGTCGAATACGGGCACCAGAACCTGGGCAATAGCCTGCTGGATCAGCCGATCCAGCACACCCGGAACACCCAGCATCCGCTCCCCGCCATTCGGCTTAGGGATAGTCACCCGACGCACGGGAGCGGGCCTGTATGTTCCCACGTCGAGCTCAGCCCATACCCTGGGCCAGTTCTGGGCGATCCACGGCCGCAATTGCTCCGTGGTCATCCCATCGACGCCGGGGGCTCCCCGGTTCGTCTCGACGCGCCTGAGCGCCGCGAGCAAGTTCTCCTTCGAGAACAGCACTTCCCAGAGGGACGGCTCGCGGTGATCTTCGGTCCGGTGCCGCGCCGCCAAGTCGCTGCGCTCCACAGGCGGGACGGCCGTATGCACCGGCGCCATCACCTGTGGATCTGCCGTAGCAGGCTTGCAGCGGTCATTGCGGCCTGGGCGAGCAGACACCCTTCCCCCGATCCACTAAACGTTCAGTCCTTCCCGAGCCCTTGTCGGCCTGCTGCCTACCCGCTCGGTACTATGACCTCTGCTGACTTCTGCCCGGCAAATCAGCGGGATTGCTCCCGACGATCGTCACGATCTCCGCCATCACACGGTTACAGGTGACACCCGGACAGATCTCCCCGAATAAAGACGACAACTTTCCCCGGATGCCCGCCGCATATACCCCGCGCCATTCTTGGTGAGAACGGGCATCGACGTCATCAGCCGCCTTACCCTGGACACGTGGCCTCCAATGCGATTCTTGTACATCGGTACCCGGTTTTGCCTTCGGCTTCCTTCCCACCCCTCCTCACGGAGACGCAGTTGCCGTTCGGCTATCGAGTTAGTCTCACCTCTGCTCGTAGGGACTTTCACCCATAAGCTGCCGCCCGCGTCGGGCGTACTGACTTCCTCCCCCGCCTGAAGGAGGGGGACTCCTACGGCTCGCGCCGTAGAGGTTTCTGCTTCATCGCCGACTGCCCCATCCGGGAGGACTCCCGTTGAGGTCTCACACCAGCTCCCCAGACAGACACCGCCGGCCCGGCGGCCAGAAGGTTCTTCGCGGCGTTCACATCACGGTCGTGGACCATTCCGCAGTCGCACGTCCAGGTGCGGACGTTGAGCGGCAGCTTCCCGGCGAGGGTGCCGCAGTGGGAGCACAGTTTGGAGGAGGGGAAGAAGCGGTCAACCGCGATCACTTCCCGCCCGTACCACTGCGCCTTGTGCTCCAGCGTGCTCCGGAACTTCGTCCACGCGGCGTCGCTGATGGCGCGGGCCAGACCCCGGTTCTTGACCATGTTGCGGACGGTCAGGTCCTCGCTCACGAGCGTTTGGTTCTCGCGCACGAGTCGAGTGGTCAGCTTCTGCAGGTGGTCGCACCGGCGGTCGGTGATCCTGGCGTGGATCTTGGCGACCCTGCGGCGGGCCTTGGCCCGGTTCGCGCCGTCGCCCCGGGCCTTCTTCGCCAGGCGCCGCTGCGCGAGCGAGAGACGCCGGCGGTCGCGGCGCTCGTGCCGGGCGTTGGCGATCTTCTCGCCGGTGGACAGGGTGAGCAGGTGGCCGAGGCCGACACCGATACCGACCGCGTTCTCGTTGCCGGGCAGTGGCTGGACGAACGGGTCCTCGACGAGGAGGGACACAAACCAGCGTCCGGCCGGGTCCTGCGACACCGTCACCCTGGACGGCTTCGCGCTCTCCGGCAGGGGGCGGGACCACACGATGTCCAACGGTTCCGTCACCTTGGCGAGGGTCAGCTTCCCGTCGCGGAAGCGAAACGCACTGGTGGTGTACTCCGCGCTCTTGCGGGAGCTCTTCCGCGACTTGAACCGCGGGTACTTCGCCCGCTTGCCGAAGAAGTTCGTGAACGCGGCTTGCAGGTGCCGGAGCGCCTGCTGGAGGGGAACCGAGGACACCTCGTTGAGGTAGGCCAGCTCTTCGGTCTTCTTCCACTGTGTCAGCAGAGCCGACGTCTGGTTGTAGTTGACCCGCTCCTGTCGCGCCCATGCCTCCGTACGGGCCGCGAGCGCCATGTTGTAGACCTTCCGCACGCACCCGAACGTGCGCGACAGCTCGGCCACCTGCGCATCGGTCGGATAGAAGCGGTACCGATACGCTCGCTTCACGTTAGTGTCACAACTCACAAACTAGCAGATCAGCTTGTGACTCCTTGCGGGTTCGTGTGAGCGGGCGCCGGTCCGCCCTGACGGCGAACCGGCAATCCCCGCCCCGCTACGCAGGAGTCCGCTTCCTCCCCGACCTGAAGGCCGGGGTATCCACGGAGGAATCACGATGACCGACACAGCGCATCACAACACCGGTGTGGAAGGCGTGGAAGGGGGTGTCGGCCTGACCGCTCTCATGGTCGCCGCGGCCCGGGCGATCGAGACCCACCGCCACGACAGCCTGGCACAGGACATCTACGCAGAGCACTTCGTGCACGCCGCACCGGCCGCCGCGGACTGGCCGGTGCGCATGCACCAGGTCGCGGACGGGGACGCGAATCCGCTGTGGGGGCGCTTCGCCCGCTACTTCGGTCTGCGAACGAGGGTCCTCGACGACTTCCTCCTCCAGTCGGTGCGCACGGCGGGAGCCCGCCAAGTGGTCCTGCTCGGGGCCGGGTTGGATGCACGGGCGTTCCGGCTCGACTGGCCTCCCGGCTGTGTGATCTTCGAGATCGACAGGGAAGGCGTGCTGGAGTTCAAGCACAAGGTACTCGGCGGACTGCCGACCACCCCGAAAGCAGCCCGCGTACCGATCCCCGTCGACCTGCGCGCCGACTGGGCAGCGGCGCTGACCGACGCGGGCTTCGACCCGGCCGCACCAAGCGCCTGGCTGGCCGAAGGGCTGCTGTTCTACCTGCCCAACACCGCCGAGACGGACCTCATCCACACGGTGGACCGGCTGAGCGCAGAGGGAAGCACGCTGGCGTTCGAGGTCAAACTCGACAAAGACCTGCTCGAATACCGCGACAGCCCCCTGTACACCGCGACGAAACACCAGATCGGCATCGACCTGCTCAATCTCTTCAGCCGGGAGCCGCGACCCGACTCCGCGGGCGATCTCAGGGGCAAGGGCTGGACCACGGTCGTCCGGACCCCCTTCGGCTACACCCGCCAACACGGGCGCGGCCCACGCCCCGAACAGAACGACGCACTAGCGGGCAACCGATGGGTATTCGCCCATAAACCCCGCCCCTGACGCCACCGTCCAGGAGCAGCGATAGCACGGCACGAACGGGGTACCGGTGGGCCCATGCCTGCCACGCTGAATCCGACGAGAACCCGCGCCGCACTCCGCCTGTCAGCGCGGATCTCCCTTGAGCTGCTTCTGATCCTCGCCATGGCGGCGGTGGTCCTGTGGGCCCTGGGCCGGATGTGGCCGGTCCTCTGGCCACTTGTCCTCGGCCTGCTCCTCACGACCCTGACCTGGCCCCCGGCCCGCTTTCTGCGCGGGCGCGGGTGGCCTCCCGCGCTGGCCGCCTCGGTCGTGACCGTGCTGTTCCTCCTGGCCGCCACGGGCATCGTGGCGCTGATCGCCGTACCGGTGGCCGCCCAGTCCGGCGAACTGACCGACGGTGTCACCGAAGGCATCCACCAGGTACGTCAATGGGCCGCCAGACCACCGCTGAACATCGGCGACGCCCAGATCGCAAAGGCCTCCGACACCGCGGCCGCCCGGCTCCAGAGCAGCACCGGCAGCATCGTCACCACGCTCGTCACCGGGGTGAGCACCGTGGTCGACGGCCTGATGACCACCGTCCTGGCGCTGCTGCTGATGTTCTTCTTCCTCAAGGACGGCCCGCGGTTCCTGCCGTGGCTCGCCCGCCAGCTGCCCGGCCGGCTCGCCACCGACATCCCCGTCGTGGCCGCACGTGGCTGGGACACCCTCGGCGCCTTCGTGCGCTCCCAGGCGCTGGTCGGCCTGCTCGACGCCATCCTCATCGGGCTCGGCCTGTGGTCCTTGGGAGTACCACTGGTACTGCCGCTGGCGGTCCTGACCTTCATCTCCGCGTTCGTCCCCATCGTGGGGGCCCTGTTCGCGGGCGCGGTCGCGGTGCTCATCGCGCTGGTGTCCAACGGCCTCACCGACGCGCTGATCGCGCTGGCCATCATCGTCGTGGTGCAGCAGCTGGAGGGCAATGTGTTCCAGCCCATGATCCAAAGCCGCGGCCTCGGTCTCCACGCCGCAGTCATCCTGCTGGCGGTCACGCTGGGCAGCAGCCTCGCCGGAATCGTGGGCAGTCTGCTGGCCGTACCGGTCGCCGCACTGACCGCAGTGATCTGGAACTACCTGCGTGAACAACTCAGCCACCCGCCGGATGAACCAGATGACGACGATCAGCGCTCCGACGGCACGGTCACGTCGTGACCCTCGGCCGCAGCGGCATGCAGCCGGGCCCGCGGGGTACCCGGTGGAAACACCTCACACTGGGAGTACTTCGCCATGATTTTCGGCATTGTTGGCATCTGTGTCGTTCTGGCCGTGCTGGCCTTCCTGGTCCCACGCCTGTCCCGGCACCCTGAACGCGGCACCCAACGCACCCTGGGCGCCGGATCACGCGCCGGTGGCAAGGCCCCCGGCCTCCTGGGACGGATCCTCAGCAAACCCTTCCGCAGCAGTTCCAAGGCAGTCGGCCGCAGCGGCTCCGCCGGGCGGCGCGCCCGAGGCCACATGCCGTTCTGAACTCCGACTCGGCATCCGGCGGCTAGGTGTATTGATGGCCGGCCGCGCACCAGACCGGACGTGGTCCTGGCGGACAGGGCATATTCGTCCCGCGCGATCCGCGAGCACCTGCGCCGCCGCGGCATCCGGGCCGTGATCCCCGTTCCGGCGGACCAACGCGGCCACCGACTGCGGCGCGGCAGCCGAGGCGGCAGGCCACCGGCCTTCGACCGCGAGACCTACAAGCAGCGCAACACCGTCGAGCGGTGCATCAACCGCCTGAAGCAGTGGCGAGGCATCGCCACCCGCTACGAAAAGACAGCCACCATCTACCTGGCCGGACTCCACATCGCGGGCATCTTTCTCTGGTCCGCCCGATGATCCAAACGAAACCGCCTAGCCGAGGGTCCACTTGCCCGTGCGCTCGGGGTCCGGCCCGACCTTTTCCATCAGGTACGTCACGGACGTGATCTTCGCGTCCTTCGGCACCTCGAAGACGATCCAGCCGGTGACCCGCTCGCCCGGCTTGATGATCATGTTGGGGCCCAGGGAGTCACCGACGGTGGGGGTGCCGGCCTTGCCCTGATATCCCTGCCCGTTCGCGTCGAAGACGTTCGCCTCCGCATACCCGGAGTCTTGGTAGGTGCCGGTGCCGGTCTCGACGATGGTGAACTTGGCGGCCACGAGGCGGTTCCCGGCGGCAGGCTCGAGTACGCCGATCGCCGACTTGGCGTGGTTCTCGAACTTCTCCAGCGTGAAGTCGGCCCCGATCGTACCCGTGCCGTTCAGGCTGCCTTCCATCCCCACCAGCTTCAGGGTGTCGCCGAGCTTGCCGACCGGCGCCTGCGTGCTGCCGACGGTGGCGCCGGGCGACTGCTCGCCGGCCGGCTGGGCGGTGCTGCTGGAGCCGGCGCCCTTCGTGGGCCCCGTGGGCCCGGCCTTGTCGCTGCTCCCGTCCGAACCCCCGCATGCCACAAGGGTGGCGGTGAGCGTGACGACTGCGGCGGCAGCCGCGATGGAACGGCGCATGGAATCCCCCCGTACATTCCCGCTGGACCAGATGAGTATGACGACTGATCCAGGTCAGTGTGTCGATGCCTGGAATCCTTGTACAGATCGGTGGCGCAGGGAACGGCCGTTGTGTAACCGAACTGCACCAGGGTCCGTCTTCAAACGGATCTTGCCCAGAGCAGGAAAGACGCGAGGGTGACCGCTGCTTCGTAGGGTGGCGGTCTTCTCGTATCTCGTGGCGATGCCGCGGAAGCCTTTGAGGAGGTCCTCATCGGTGTCGGCCTGGGCCATCAGAGCGGTGAACACCCGCTCCCACGTGCCGTCCACGGCCCACATCCGCAGCCGGTTGTAGACGCCCCGCCAGTTGCCGTACTTCTCCGGCAGGCGCACCCACCGCTTTCCCGTCTGGAACTCGAAGGCGGTCGCGTCGATCACCTCCCGGTGATCCCTCCAGCGACCTCCCCGCATCGGCTACCGGTCCGGGAGCAACGGCTCGATCCATGACTACTGCGCATCAGCCAACGACACATCAGACCAACGATCCGATGATCCGATGATCCGAACGACACGCCCTAGCTCTCGACCCGTTTCAGGCCGCGCACGGCCGGGATGGCCAGCAGCAGGGCGCAGGCGACGAGCGCCATCGACGCTGACACGCACAGCAGCGGCGCCGTCCCCGCGACGACCGCGAGCGGCCCCGCCAGCGCCTGCCCGACTGGCTTCATCACCAGCGAGCCGGCCGCGTCGTACGCGTGCACCCTGCCGAGAACGTCCTGCGGGATGTTCGTCTGCACGCTCGTGTGGAACATGACGATCCAGAACGCCATGCCCACACCGCTCACGCCGTAGCACCCGGCGATGAGCGGTGCGGGGAGGCCGAGAGCGACCCCCAACGGCATGAGCGTCCAAAGGATCATGGAGAGGGCGCCGGCCCGGAGCGGATACCGCGGGCGGAACCTGATCGCGACGATCCCGCCCAGCACACTTCCCGCCCCGAGGGACGACATGACCAAGCCGAACGTCGATGTTCCGTAGTCGGTGACGAGCGTGCTGTTGCCGAGGGTCATGGTGGGGCCCGCGCCGGCCAGCTGCCAGAGCATGAAGACGACGATGACGCTCCACAGCCAGGTCCGGGCCCGGAACTCCCGCCATCCCTCGACGAGATCGGCGCGGAACGACGAGTCGACGTCCCGCGCGGCCGGGCCCATCGGGACCGAGCGGAGCAGGAGTAGGCAGGCGCCGCTGACCCCATAGGTCAAGGCGTCGAGGGCGACCACCGTCGCCGGTGAGGAGACCGCCAGCAGCAGGCCGGCCAGTGACGGGCCGATCACGGCGGTGATGGACTCCGAGATGCGGAGGGTGGCGTTGGCCTTCTGTACGTCCTGGGCTATGCGCGGGGTGATGCTGGCGACTCCCGGCTGGAAGATCGCGCTGCCCGCCCCGATCAGGGCCAGCAGCACCAGGATCTGCCACAGCTGCGGCGTACCCAGCAGGAACAGCAGCGCGAGTACCGCCTGAGAGCACAGCCGAGCCGTGTCCGAGACGACCATCAGCCGTCGGGCGCCGAAGCGGTCGGACAGCACCCCGCCAAAGATGATCAGTGCTGCGAACGGCGCTACGAGCGCGGCGAGCGCATAGCCCACCCCGCTCGCCCCGTATCCCGCCCGGATCACGGCGGCCGTGATCGCGACGGGGAGCATCGCGTCGCCCAGCAGAGAGGTGGTGCGGGCGGTGAAGAAGAGCCGGAAGTCCGCCGTCCACAGCGACGGATCAGACGAGGTCTCCTCGACTTGCAGGTCACGGGCTGTGTCCGAGCCAGCCACCGCACACCGCCCCACGTATGCCGTTGATCCCGACCAGAGCGACAGTGTTGTGCCTCGGCCGTCCTCAGTCAACGGAATATCTTCGACAGGCTCAGTACGTACGCGCGTTGGAAGAGACCGCACGGCCGCCTAGGAGCGGGTCCGGCACAGTTCCCGGTCGACGAGTGTGGTCATGGCCTGCTGGGTGTCCTGGCCGCCGTCACTGGTGACGTACACCACGGCGGTGCGGGTCCCGTCTCGGGTGGCGCCACCCCAGGCGTGGTAGCCGAGCAGTTCGCCCAGGTGCCCGAAGTAGCTGCCGCCACAGGAGAGCGGAATCTCGCCCAGGCCGAGTCCGTACCTCACGCCCAGCTCGGGCGCGGGCTTGGTGGTCGTCATCTCGTCGAGCTGCGCCGGAGCCAGCAGACGGCCGCCGAGCAGCGCGGTGTAGAACCGGTTCAGATCGTGCGCTGTGCTGATGATCGACCCGGAACCCACGGCCATACTCGGATTGAGCGTGGTGACGTCGATGCTGGTGTCGGTGGAGAACGCGGCGTAGCCGTGGGCGTGCGGGCCCAGGATGGCCGGGAAGGTCCCGGGCGTGCTGGTGTCCCTCAGGCCCAGCGGGCGGATGATCCGGTCGTTCACCTCCTGTGCCCAGCTCCGCCCTGTGACCTCGTGGATGATCATCGCGGCGAGAATGTAGTTGGTGTTGGAGTACGACCAGTCGGTGCCCGGCGGGAAGTTGGGAGGGTGCCGCATCGCCAGCCTCACCAACTTCTCGGCGGTGTAGGTGCGGAACCGCTCGGCTCGATAGCCGTCCGCGCTGTTCAACGCGGGTATGTCCGGCTTGACGTCAGGGATGCCGCTGGTGTGCTGCAGCAGCTGCCGCACGGTGATCCGGCCGCCGTCGTTGCCGTTGCCCCGGACCACTCCCGGCAGCCACTGCTCGACGGTGTCCTCCAGGGACATTCGCCCCTCACCGACGAGTTGCAGCACGACCGTGGCGGTGAAGGTCTTGGTGGTGCTGCCGATCCGGAACCTGCCGTTCTGCGGCATCGGCCTCCCGGTGCCCCTCTCGGCCGTCCCGGCGCGTGCGCTGTCACGTGTGTGCGGTGACGTCGCCTCGGCGAACACGCCGACGGCTCCGGTGTCGTGGATCGCGTCCACCTGCCGTTGGAGCGGATCGGCCTGCTGGGGCTTCGCCGACGCCGTCAGTCCGGTCGATGCGGCGAGGAGGACCGCGGCCAGGCCGGACAGGACAAGTGGGCCTCGCCGACGCGTTCCTGACACATGCATGGTGTCCCCGTTTCTGTTCAGGTCCGCCCGCGCGTTCAGGAAACGCCCAGGCTGTGGCGCGCGGCGGTTTCGCCCCCGGAGCCGGTGGTCGACGACCATCCCATCAGCGGAGAGCGGATCGGCCCATCCGGCCAACCCCCTGACATGCCGACGCGCTGCCCTCAGGGCGCTGCCTGGGGCTACCCCCAGGTACCTGTCAGACCCCGCACCGGCCCAGCGGCGTCAGGATCGAGTCCGACGCGAAAGGCGACTGCCGACGAGCGCGCGACGGCCGTCGACCGAGGCGCCTCGCGGAGGTGCGGACCGGCGCGTGGCCGTCCCGGGCACCGGGTGAGTGCGGTTGCCGAGCGCTCAGGGCCGTATTGCCCGGCGCCGCCGACACGGTGTACGCGATCCGGGTGGCGGTGGCGTCAGGGAGTGCGGAATCCGCGAAAGGTCACGTGCTTCCGGCTCGCGAAGCCGAGCCGTTCGTAGAGCCCGAGCGCGCCGGTGTTCGCCTCGGCCACATGCAGGAAGGGGCGTTCGTTCCGAGCCAGGATGCGGCCGACGAGGGCACTGATCAGTCGGGCGGCATGGCCTCGCCCGCGTGCCTCGGGGGCCGTGCAGACGGCGCTGATCTCGGTCCATCCCGGGGGCCGGAGCCGTTCGCCCGCCATGGCCACCAGTCTGCCGCCCTCCCGGATGCCGAGGTAGGTGCCGAGTTCGACGGTGCGCGGCCAGAACGGTCCCGGTTGGGTCCGTGCGACCAGGTCGAGCATCTGGGGCACATCGGCCGCGCCCAGTTCGGCCACGTCGGTGCCGTTCGCCGAAGCAGGCTGGTCGGGGCGGCCGCCGCCGGGCCAGATCAGCTGCCGGCCTTCGAGGACGAAAACCTGCTCCCAGTCCGGCGGAGGGGACGCCTGGCAGCTGAACATGTCGGCGAACGCGTCCCGTCCGAGGAGCCGTGCGAGACCGGCCCAGTCCGCCGCGTCCGCGTCGGCCGGTACCGCCGAGAAGGTCGCGACTCCCGGCAGGTAGGTGGCGGCCCGGCCGAGTCGGCGCCCAAGGCCCGCGTGGCGGCCGCGCAGCGACTCGCCCACCGGGTCGTCGAGTGCCGCGGTGTCACCGCTGTCACCGCTCGTCATCGTGATGTGCCTTTCCCCCTGCGCGCGGTCGGCCGAGCGGCGCGAGACCGCCCGGCGCGTTTCCCCGTCCGGATTCCTGCCGACGCGTCCGGTAGTGGCGCCGGGCTGATGGAACCATAACCGCCCCCGGCCCATCGCTTCGCGAGAGGGCCGGACGCCCTCCCGGTCAGTGCCTTGAGCTGGGTGATCGGACGGAAGAGCCACGGTGTCGGTCACACATCGGTGGCTGTCGGTCCGTTGTCGGTGGTCGGTCGGCGAGGCCTGGAACCTTTCCAAAGAGATCCTGCCGGGCGCCCATCCGGCAGGCGTACGACAGCAAGGGACCACCATGACCACTGACGTCACGATCATCGGTGCCGGACTCGGCGGGCTCACGCTCGCCCGCGTCCTGCACGTCCACGGCATCCCGGCCACCGTGTACGAGGCGGAGGCCTCCCCGGCGGCGCGCACACAGGGCGGGATGCTCGACATCCACGAGGACAGCGGGCAGCCGGCTCTCGAGGCGGCCGGTCTGGTGGACGAGTTCCGCGGCCTCGTCCTGGAGGGTCGCCAGGCGATACGGGTCCTCGACCGGGACGGGACCGTCCTGTTCGACAAGGCCGACGACGGTACGGGTGGCAACCCCGAGGTGCTGCGCGGCGAGTTGCGGCAGACGCTCCTCGACTCGCTCCCGGCGAACACCGTCCGGTGGGGGCACAAGGTCAGTGGGACCCGTGCCCTCGGCGAGGGCCGCCACGAGGTGACGTTCGCCGACGGCGGCACCGTCACCACCGGCCTGCTGGTCGGCGCGGACGGCGCGTGGTCACGGGTCCGGCCGCTGCTGTCCGGCGCCACCCCCGAGTACATCGGCATGTCGGCCGTCGAAACCTACCTGTTCGACGCCGACACCCGCCACCCGGCCGGCGCGAAAGCGGTCGGCGGCGGGTCGCTGTTCGCGCTCGCGCCGGGCAAGGGATTCCTGGCTCACCGGGAGAAGGACGGCACCCTGCACACCTATGTGATGCTCGCCCGGCCACGGGACTGGTTCGCGGACATCGACTTCACCGATTCCGCCGTGGCCACCGCACGGATCGCGCGGGAGTTCACCGGCTGGGCACCGGAGCTCACCGCGCTGATCACCGACGGCGACACCGTCCCGGTGCCGCGCCCCCTCTTCGCCCTGCCCGTCGAGCACTGGTGGGAGCGGATGCCGGGGGTGACGCTGCTCGGCGACGCCGCCCACCTCTCGCTCCCCAACGGCGAGGGCGCCAACCTGGCCATGTACGACGCCTCAGAACTCGGCAAGGCCCTCGCCGCACACCCCGACGACGTCGCGACCGCGCTCACCGGATACGAGCAGGCCATGTTCCCCCGCAGCGCTGCGGCCGCCACCGAAGGCAGCTACGTCCACGAGTTGTTCTACGGCGACGACGCACCTCACGGCCTGATCAGCATGTTCACCGGAGGCGAGCAGACCCCATGAGCCGCCGGCTCCCGCACTCACCTCGAAACGACTCCCGCACCGAGATACACGGCCAACCGATATCGGATCGCCTCAGACGGATCTGAGCTGGCAGGCTGCCTCCATGGATCACGCGGAAGTACTGCTCATCGGAGGGCGGGCCGGAGTCGGCAAGACGACAGTGGGGTGGGAGGTATCGGCCGTACTGCGGGCCGCGGCCGTCTCGCACGCGGTCATCGACGGCGACTTCATGGGGCAGGTCCATCCGGCCCCGGAGGGAGATCCCCACTGCTCGGAAGTCGCCGAAAGCAATCTGACGGCGGTGTGGGCGAACTACGCCCGACGTGGCTACCGCCGGCTGATCTACACCAACACCGTGAGCGTGCTGCCTGAGTCCACGGGAATGTTCGAGCGCGCCATGGGAACGGGGACACGGATCGTACGGGTTCTGCTCACCGCCTCCGATGCCACCGCCCGGGAGCGGCTGGTGCGCCGGGAACTCGGCTCGGAGCTGGAGCGGGAACTGAAGGCCAGTGCTCGCAAGGCACGGCTGCTGGACCAGCGGGCCACCGCGGAGACCGTACGGGTGGCGACGGACGGGCGTGCCGTCGTAGACATCGCGCGCGAGGTGGTGACCGCCACCGGCTGGGCCAAGCACCACTCGGCAAGCGGCCCATGACACCTCCTCGCCGCGAGCTTCCCCAGTGCTCCGGCCGGGAGGGTTCACCGGGCGGTGGTTCCGCCTCGGTAGCCTGCACGGCATGACCGACTCATACGCGAGTTCCGACGATGCCGCGGTCGCGGTAGCCGGGGTGCGGGCAGGCGCGGACGTGGTCCGCGGCATGTACGGCAAGCGGCTCAACCGCATCGACAAGGGCGCCGGGGACTTCGCCACCGCCGCCGATGTGGAGGCCGAGAAGGCGATCCTCGGCGTCATCCGTGCCGCTCGACCCGATGACGCGGTGCTCGGCGAGGAAGGCGGGCAGCAGGGCGCTGCCGACGCTGTGCGACAGTGGTTGGTGGATCCCCTGTGCGGCACGCTGAACTGCAGCGTCGGCAACATGCTGGTGGCCGTCAACGTGGCACTGCGCGATGGGGCGGCGGCGGTGGCCGACCCGTTCAGCGGCGAGGTCTTCTTCACTGACGGGGAGACCGCCTGGGTGCGGCGTGACGGGGCCGACGACGCGCTGCTGACGCCCACGTCCGCCACTCGATTGGTGGACGTCAACCTGGATCCGCCGTTCCCGAGTGCGCCCGCATTCCGGGCCGTGGATCTGCTGGCCCATCCTGAGTTCGTCGAACGTTTCCGGCCGCGCGTCGTGTCCACGACGCTGGCGCTGGCCTGGGTCGCCGTCGGCAAGCGCGCCGCGTATGTCACCGATGGCGGCGCCTTCTCCGGGAACGTGCATTTCGCGGCCGGCGTCGCCCTGTGCCGGGCGGCCGGCTGCGTTGTCACCGGGATCGACGGTGCTCCGATCGGCGAGGCAGGTCGTGGGCTTGTGGTCGCCGCCGACGAGGAGACCCACGGGCTGCTGATGTCGATGCTGCGCAGCGGAGTTCATGAGTCGGTGGTCGCCGTGACGAGCCCTGATTCGTAGGCGCTGATGACAAGTTGCGCACGATCGCGCGCTTCCAGCTTGCTCAGCAGCCGGCCGATGTGTGTCTTGACGGTGCCGTGGCTGAGGTGGAGGTATTCGGCGATGTCGGTGTTGGAGAGGCCGCGGGCCACCAGCAGCAGGACCTCTCGCTCGCGGTCCGTGAGGTTCTCCAACGAGGAGCCGGGAGCCGGGCACGCGTGGGGAAGGCGGGCGAACGCGGCGATCAGGCGCCGGGTCACCGAGGGTGCCAGGAGGGACTCTCCGGCGGCGACGGTGCGGATGCCGGCCAGCAGGCTCTCGGGCGAGGTGTCCTTCAGCAGGAACCCCGCTGCCCCGGCCCGCAGCGCCCCGTACACGTACTCATCGAGGTCGAAGGTGGTGAGGATGAGGATGCGTGTCTGTGCTGTCTCGGGTGACCGGGCGATGTGCCGCGTCGCCTCGATCCCGTCCATGCCGGGCATCCGGATGTCCATGAGCACCACGTCCGGGCGCAGCCGCCGGGTGCTCTCGACGGCTTCGGTGCCGGTTCCGGCCTCGCCCACCGTGGTCAGTCCGGGCGCGGTGTCGATGAGCACGCGGAAACTGCCCCGGAGCAGGGACTGGTCGTCGGCGACCAGGACCCGGATCGGTTCGGTCACGCGGTCGGCTCCCTTCGGTCGGATGCGGTGCCGTGCGCGGGTCCGGCCGGGAGCCGGACCGAGACGGCGAATCCACCGCCGGGCCGGGGCCCGGCCCGAAGTGTCCCCCCGTACATCATCACCCGTTCCCGCATCCCCACCAGTCCGTGCCCGCCCCTGAGGTCCGCCCGGCCGGACAGCGGCGCCCTCCCCGCTCCGTCGTCGGCCACTTCGATGTGCACCTGGCCGCGCGTGTCCGCGGTGACGGTGACCTCGCAGTGCGTTCCGTCGCCGGCGTGCTTGACGACGTTGGTCAGCGCCTCCTGGACGATGCGGTAGACGGTCAGTGCCGTCCCCGCGGGGAGGTCGGCCGCCAGCCGGGTGCGGAGCCCGGCGCGGATGCCCGCCCGCTCGGCGCGCCGGACCAGGGCGGGCAGGTCGTCCAGTCCGGGAGGAGGTGCCATCTGCGCCGCGTCGGCACCTGGTTTGTGCGGTCCGGCGTCGCCACCTGGTGTGTGCGGTGTGGCGGGGTCGCCTGGTGTGTGCGGTGTGGCGGGGTCGCCGCGCAGCATGCCCAGGGCGCGCCGCATCTCGGTCAGCGCCTCCCGGCCGGTGCGCTCGATCGCGCCGATGGCGTCCCGTGTCTCCTCGGGGCGTTCCTCGGCCACGTGGTTGGCGACCGACGCCTTGACGACGATCACGCTGAGGCTGTGGGAGACGATGTCGTGCAACTCCCGGGCGATGCACAGGCGTTCCTCGGCCAGCGCCTCCTCGGCCAGGCGCCGCTCGCGCCGCGCCGCCCGGGCCCGCCGCTGACGTACGGCACGGCCCGCGGCCCATGCGCCACCGGTCACCAGCCACACCAGCGCCACGGTTCCGGCCGCTTCCGGCCACGGGCCGGACGGGGTCAGCACCGCCTCCCCAATGATGACCGCGGCCGCCGAGACGGCCAGGGTCAGCGCCAGCGCCGCCTCGGTCCGGCGGGGCGGTACCAGGAGCGCCACCGCGTAGAGGGCCAGGGCGGTGGCGAGATAGGGGTCGCGGGTGATGTCGAGGAGTGTCGCCGCTGCCGTGGCGCCCAGCACCACCACGAGGGCGGGCAGGGGCCACAGCCGCCGGGCGGCCAGCGGTGCTCCCACACCAGCCGCCACCAGCCAGCCCACCCATACCGGGCCGGAGAACCGGGGCAGGCCGTCGGACCCGCCCTGCCCGGCCAGAGCCACATACGCGGCCGTCACCACACCCGCCACGCAGGCGTCGACTGCCAGCAGATGCGGCCCGGTCCGCGGGCGCCACCGCACAATGCGCACCGCACGACAATACCGGGCGCTCATCCCGCCTGCCCGAAGCAGAACATCGCGGTGCCCACCACACCCACCAGCACAAGTCTCCCGACGACCATGGCCGCCCGCGGAGTTGGCCCGGTGCGCCATGCGGCCACGCCCAGCGGTACGAGTGCCACGCACAGCCCGGCGGCAGCCGCGATCGACCACGCGGTGGTCCCCTTCAGCACCCCCAGCGGCATCGCCGACACCAGGCCCAGGGCCACCGCACGCAGGGGTCCGAGCACCCGCGCACGGTGGGCGCCGACGGCCAGCAGGATCCAGCCGCCCATGATGGCGGCGTTCAGCGCGCTGAAGACGTGGAAAGCGCCATAGGTCTCGCTCACGGTCCGGGCCGCCGACGCCGCGCCATCAGTGCTCACCAGTTGGAAGTCCGCGTGATCCACACCTGCGTGAAACGCCCGGGCGAACAGGCCCAGGACCGTGAGAACACCACCCCATACGGCCAGTTCCGGGAACCGCGCGCCGACTCTGGTGGCCAGGAGCGCCACTCCCGGCCAGAGCAGCACCCACCCCGCCGCGACAAGGCCGTACGAGGCGGTCATGAGATGCGGATGGCGCTCGTAGGCGCTCAGCTGCGCGGGGAAGAAGAAGCCGAAGCGCGCACGGAACAGCACACCGGTAAGCACCAGCAAGGGCCCGGCCACGAGGGATGCCGCGCCCACCCAGCGTCCCGGAAAGAGAGCCTGCGGCACGGCGGTTGACGGAGAAGTGACGGTCATGAGGCAACGATGTCGCCACCCATGCGCCACGTCGTCGGAGCACGGACCACACTTCCGGATCGGACCGTGGTCGTACCTCCCCTGCCGCACCTCAGCCCCTGGTCCGGCCTCACCATCACTGAGTCGCGGCCGGGGACCAACACCGAGGTTCACCCGGACACCGGCCAACCGCCCGCTCACGCCTCCACCCTCGTCCGCCTGCCCGACAACGTCTCCACCGTCCATGCGGCCGTCGCCACGGACTCCGTCGTCACCGCCTACCACGCGGTCCGCACCGAGGCCCAGGCCAAACCGGGCGAGGTGATCGCTGTCATCGGCCTGGGCGGCCTCGGCCTCAACGGAGTGCGTACGGGAGTGATCGCCGGGGCCACGGTCTACGGCGTGGACATCAACCCCGGCACCTTCGCGGCCGCCCACGCGGCGGGCGCCCGCGAATGCTTCACCGACACCGCCGCGCTGGCGGACCTGCGGACCGGCTCCGCCACGGCAAGGTCCGCGGCCGCCTGTTCCCCCGCCCCGGCGGCTGACCCCGGCCTCCTCGGCGTTCACGCCCTCCGTCAGCTCAGCGGCGACGGGAGAGCTGTTCGCGTACCCACGCCGGATCGGGGTTGGTGTGCGAGCGGCCTGCCACGATGACGGTCGGTACGGTCTCGTTGCCGTCGTTGGCGGCCCTCACCGCCGCCGCACCAGCCGGGTCACGCCAGATGTTGACCCAGTGCACCCGGCGGGCGCCGCGGCCCAGGCGGATGCGCAGGCGGAGGCAGAACGCGCAGCCCGGTCGCCAGAAGACGACTGGACGGCCGTCCGCCGCGCTGCGTCGTTGTGCCTCCGGCGCGCTGATCGACCGCGGGAAGATCAGGGGCGAGTTCACGACCGCGAGAGTCACGAACACCAGCAGGGGCGCTACGGCCGTGCCAGGGTTTCCGCTGGAGATCAGGCCGGCGGCGAAGGACGCGCCGCAGAGCACGAGGACTGTCGGCAGGATCCAAGCGCGCGTCATAGCGGCCAAGGCTATCGCTGTGCCGGGCTCCAGCGGCCGTCGACGTACGCCGCCACCACCTCGATGTCCCCGATACGCGACGTATCGACACGCCGGGGGTCGTCGCCGAGCACGGCCAGGTCGGCGAGCTTGCCCGGGGTGAGGCTTCCCAGGCTGTCCTCCCAGCGGCAGGCGAACGCGCCCGCGACCGTGTAGGCCCGCAGGGCCTCGTCGAGGACGATCCCCTCATCCGGGCCGATCACCTGACCGGACTCGGAGGTGCGCTCGACCATGAACTGGATGGCCGTCAGCGGGGATCCGTCCGTGACGGGACGGTCGGAGCTGCCGACGAGGGGGATGCCGTGGTCCAGGAACGCCTTGCCGCGGTAGAGCCACGGGGCCCGTTCCTCGCCCATGATCGCCGCGTAGTCGTCGCCGAAGTGACGCAGGAAGCCGGGCTGCACGACCGCACTGATACCGAGTCCCGCGAAGCGCGGAAGCTGATCGGGGCGGATCAGGCCGGCGTGCTCGATGCGGTGCCGGGCGCCGGGGCGTGGCCGGAGCCGCTGGGCCCGTTCCAGGGCGTCCAGGGCCACATCGGCGGCGCGGTCGCCGATCGCGTGGACCGCGAGCTGCCACCCGGCCAGGTGGCCGTCCACGATCGTCTCCGCGAGCGCCTCCGGATCGTCCTGCGGCTCACCCCTGTGGTCCAGCCCCTCGTACGGGCTGCTGAGCGCGGCGGTCCGGGCCATCATGCCGCCGTCCGTGTAGATCTTCAGCGCGCCCACGGAGAGCCGGTCGTCGCCGAACCCAGTGCGCAGTCCCAGGTCGAGGGCCCGGGGAATGCCGTCGGCTTCGTGTGCGGCGACCGGGTGCAGCCGGTCGGCGGACACCATGACCTGTACGCGCAGCGGCAACAGGCCCGAGTCACGGGCGAGTTGGTAGGCGCCCAGCTCGACCGGGCTGTGGCCGAAGAGGGCGCCGCCGATGCCCGCCTCGGCGCAGGCGGTGACGCCCTCGGCCAGGCAGGTGCGGGCGGCGCGGCCGATCGCCTCGGCCAGTTCCCGCTGGGAGTACGGGAGGCGCAGAGCGCGGGCGGCGCCCATGGCGCCCTCGGCGAGGAAGCCGCTCTCGTGCGGGATGCCGGCGGGGAGCAGGTCGAGAACGGCGGAGTTGACGAGGCAGCCGTGCCCGGAGTCGTGCGTCACCATCAGCTTGCGCCCGCGGCTGACCTTGTCCAGTTCGGCGGCGGTCAGGTGGCGTCCCAGGGCTCGCTGGTCGTATCCGGCGATGCTCACCCAGGCCCCGGGCGAGCTGTTCCGGGTGACGGTCTCCTCCACGGTGGCGAGCACGTCGTCGATCCGGGTGCGGCCCGCGATGCTCGGGGTCTGCTGCTTGAACCCGGTCCAGGCCAGGTGCGCATGGGGGTCGATGAACCCGGGCAGCACGGTGGCGCCTTGCAGGTCGATCACCTCGCGGGCGGGCAGGGAGGTCACGGCCTTGTCCAGGCCCGCGATCCGGCCCCGCCAGATGCCCAGGTCGTGGGCGACGGGGTGGTCCGGGTCCATGGTGAGGAAGCGGGCGTTCGTCAGTCTGGTGCAGAGCATCTGCCGGCGCTCGCCTCGGTGCCCGGGCGGCTTGCGGTGACGAGGGTCAGGTGCCGGTTACGTCAGTTCTCCATGGTCTCCGCCAGGGATCGGGGGCGCAGGTCGGTCCAGTGGGTTTCGATGAACTCCAGGCACGCCTTCGCGGGTGTTCTCCTCGAAGACGGTCGTCCATCCCCCGGGCACCTCGGCGAAGACCGGCCAGAGCGAGTGCTGGCCCTCGTCGTTCACCAGGACCAGGAAACGGCCTTCGGTGTCATCGAAAGGGTTTGTGCTCATGCCCAGCGCCTCCTATGAAGACCTGACTTAGGTTAGGCTCGCCTAATTGACGGGAGTTTAGCTCCGTCCCTTCCCTCTCACAAGGAGACGTTCATGCGCCTGGGCGCGGCCGATGGGAAGAACGCCTTCGCCGGGTTCGGGCTGCCCGGCGCACCCGGCACCGGCGAGTTCTGGGCGGCGGCGAGGACACCCGCGTCGGTGCCCGCCGACGGCGGTGGATGGGTGACCTTGTTCCTGTGGCGCGGCTCCCCGACGAGCATCGGCTTCGAGAGCTGGTCGGAGCCGGTCCCGCTGCGCCGGTGGGGCGATACGGACTGCTGGTACGCCGAGGTGCGCATGCCCGAGCGGCTGCGCGTGACCTATCAGTTCCTCGTGGGCGACGCGGCGCACGCCGACCCGTTCAACCCGGTCGGTGCGGGCGGTGAACGGTCCATCGCCGCGACCCCGGACGCCCCGGCCCAGCCGCACTGGCCCGTCATCGGCGCCGACGCCGTACTGCCACTCCCGCGCACCCGGATCCGCTGGAGCAGCGAACGGCTCGGCGGGCGGCGCACCGCGCGGGTCCACCCGGCGGGCGGTGGCGGGCCCGTGGTCCTGCTGCTCGACGGGGACGACTGGCTGTACCTGCACCCGGCCATGGCCGCGTTCGACTCGGCCGTCGCCAGTGGCGAGATGCCCGCCGTCACACTCGTCTTCCTGCCGAGCGGGGACAGGGAGACCGAGTTCGGATGCGGGCCCGCCCTGTGGGAGGCGATCCGGGACGAACTGCTGCCGCTGGTGGCGGAATCCGGCGTACCCGCCGATGTGGACCAGCTGGTGGTCGCCGGGCAGAGCATGGGTGGGCTGAGCGCGATGTACGCGGCACTGGAGTTCCCGGACCTGGTGTCCCGCGTCGCCTGTCAGTCGGGGTCCTTCTGGTGGGCCCCCGGCGCCATGGACCTGCCGGACCCCTTGGGCGGCCCGGTCGGCGGCACCGTCGCCGCGCGCCTGCGGGAGCGTCCCGACCTGTCCGGGCTGCGTGTCGCGTTCGACGTGGGGGAACACGAGACCCGGATGCTCCCCCACTGCGAGCTGACCGAGTCCCTGGCGACACGAACCGGCGCGACCGTACGGGTCTCCCGGTCGGCGTCCGGCCATGACCGGGCGGGCTGGCGGCACGCCCTGCTCAGGGATGTCGCCTGGGCGCTCGATGAGCGGGTGTTTCGTTAGCCGACCGGTTCACCGGGCCACCGCCGCGCAGTAGTCCTCGTCCGTGGCGAGGAGGTTGCGGTGGGTGTCCTCGGCGGTGATGACGCCTTCGTCCAGTGCGAGGACACGGTCGGCGGCGTCCAGGAGGGCCGGGCTACTGGTGATCACGATGGTGGTCCGGCCCCGGCGCAGCTTCGCGACGTTGCGCGCGATGAGCTGCTCGGTGACCGCGTCGACGGCCGTCGTCGGGTCGTGCAGGACGAGGACTTCGGTGTCGGCGGCGAGGGCACGGGCCAGGGACAGCCGCTGGCGCTGGCCCCCGGAGAGGTTCGCACCGCGGTCGCGGACCCGGTAGTCGAGTCCTTCACGGTGGAGGGCGACCACGTCGGTCAGCATGGACGCCTCGATGGCCTCCGGGACCATCCGGCTGGTGCCCAACGGGTCGATGTTGGTACCGAGGGTGCCCGCGAAGATCTCCCCGTCGTACGGGTTGACCAGCAGGTACGCGCGGAGCGCCTCGACCGACAGCTCCCCGAGCTCCCGCCCGCTCACCCGCACCGCCCCCTCGTACACGCCGGGCGGGACGGTCACGGCCAGGATCGACGCCAGGTCGGCCGCCGCGCGCGGCTGGTAGGCGGCGATCGCCACGAACTCGCCGGCGCTCACCTGGAACTTCAGCTTGCGCAGGGAGCCGTAGCGGAGGCAGTCGACGTCGAGGCCTCCGCCCGCGGCCGGGTGCTCCGCCCCCGAAGCCGTCACCGGCGGCGCGGCCAGCACCAGCGCCATCCGCTCGGCCGACGCGCGCGCCATCATCACGTACTTCGGCATCTCCGAGAACAGCTTGAGCGGTTCCATGATGAACTGCGCCAGCCCCACCGCCATGACGAGTTCGCCGACGTTGATCCGGCCGCTCCACGCCAGCGAGCCCGCCGTCAGGGTCACAGCGGCGGCGAGGATCGCGTTGAGCGCCAGCGCGGTGCCCGCGTACACGCCGTTGACCTTGGCGACCGTGATCGCCTGGTGGGTCGCCTCCGCGCTGACCTCACGGTAGGACCGGAACGCCGCCTGGTTGCCGCCGAAGCCGTGCAGCGGGCGCAGCCCGGTGATCAGGTCGGCGACCTTCGCGCCCGCCCGCGCCACCCGGGCCTGCTGTTCGCGGGTGCTGGAGCCGATCCGCCTGGACAGCACGCTCAGGACCGACAGGATCGCGACGGTTCCCACGATCACCAGCAGGCCGAGCCGCACATCGGCCAGGCCGAGGGCGACCGCCGCGACCAGCACCGCGACCAGCGAGCTGATCAGCAGCGGCACCACCTCGATGATGTCTGCGGTCTGGTCGGCGTCCTCAGTGGCGATGGTGAGCACCTCGCCGGACTTGAGGTCCATGTCCCTGGCCACCGGCTGAAGGCCACAGGCCGCGACCTTCACCCGCCAGCGGTGTGCCTCGGTCGTGTTGGCCTTCTGGAGGACGCGCATCCCGAACCGCCATGACAGCGACACCGTCGTGATGATCACCGCCAGCGCGGCGATCGACAGACCGAGCGCGCCGAGGCTCCGGTGGCGCATCGTGTGCTCGACGATCAGGCCGAGCGCGATGGGGAAGGCCGTCTCACCCGCCTGGTACAGGCCCATGAGGACGGTGCCCCAGGCCATGGCGCCGAGGTTGCGGCGCAGTGCGGTCCGGAGGATGTCGGGCCCGGGTCGGGGCCGCCGCGTGTCAGGAGTTGTCATCGAGGACTCGGGCATCGAGGACTCGGGCATGGAGGTGGTGGGCATCGAGGTGGCGGGCCATCGCTTCCGGGGTGCGCAGGGTGAACAGGTCTCGTATCGTGATCACCGGACCGTACTCGCGGCGGAGCAGCCCGATCAGCCGCACCGCCAGCATGGAGTGCCCTCCCAGGGACACGAAGTCGCTCACCGCGCTCACCTCGTCGTCGTCCAGGTCCAGTGCCTCGGCGAAGAACTCGCACACCACCGTCTCGGTCTCGGTCGCCGGCCCCCGCTCCCCCGCCGTGGTCAGCGCGCCCAGCGGCTTGGCCTCCGGCAACGCCTTGGTGTCAGCCTTCCCGTTCACCGTCAGCGGGACGCTGTCGACCTGGGCGTAGTGCGTCGGGCGCAGGAAGTCCGGCAGCCCGGCGCCCACTTCGGTGGCCACGGTCGCCAGCTCCGCGCCCTCCAGCACCAGATAGGCGGCCAGCCGGTACGCTCCGTCGACCTGCGGATCGGGCTGTGCGACCGCGGCAGCGAACCGGACCGCGGGGTGTGCCGCGAACGCTGCCTCGACCTCGCCGAGTTCGACCCGGTGTCCCCGGATCTTGACCTGCTGGTCGGTGCGGCCCAGGTACATCAGGTTGCCATCGGGCCGACGGACCACCAGGTCCCCGGTGCGGTACATGCGCTCACCGGGCTCGCCGAACGGGCACGCCACGAAGCGGTGCGCGGTCCGGGCGGGCTGCCCGAGATAGCCACGCGCGATGCCGATGCCCGACACATACAGCTCACCGGGCACTCCGTCCGGCAGCGGCCGCAGCCACGGATCCAGTACGTAGACATCGGTGTTGTCGATCGCCACACCCACCACCGGGTCCTGACATTCGAAGGTGCCGACGCCGAGGGTGTTGATGGTGTACTCGGTGGGTCCGTAGAGGTTGTAGCCGACCGTCCCCTCGGTCTCGGCGAGCCGCCGCCACAGCGCCGGGGTGACGGCCTCGCCGCCCAGCAGCACCAGCGCCGGCCGCCGCTCCGGGTGGTCGAGCAGCCCCTCGGCCACCAGCTGCTGCGCGTACGTCGGGGTCACGTTGATGACGTCGATGCCGTGCTCGAGGCAGTACTCGACCAGCCGGGGCGCGTCACGGCGCAGCTCCTCGTCGCAGATGTGCACCTCGTGGCCGTCGGCGAGCCACAGCAGCTCCTCCCACGACATGTCGAAGGCGAACGACACGGTGTGCGCGATCCGGAAGACCCGGTGGCCGTGGGCCGCCAGCACCGGCTCGAAGATCCGGCGCTGATGGTTGATCAGCATGTTGGTGAGCCCCGCGTACTCGGTCACCACGCCCTTGGGCTTCCCGGTCGACCCGGAGGTGTAGATCGTGTACGCGGGGTGCCGCAGCCGGTCCGGGTCGTCCGTCGCGAACGTCACATACGGTTTCCCCTCGGGGAGGGGCCGGTCCAGTTCGATCAGGTCACCGGTGAGCCGGGGCGAGACCGCGCTCACGGTGAGGATCACCTCCGGGCGGGCGTCCGCGACGATCGCGGCGATCCGCTCGTCCGGGTGGTCCAGCTCCAGCGGAACGTACGCGGCGCCGACACGCAGCACCGCGAACAGCGCCACGATCGAGTCGAGGGAGCGCGGGATCGCGAGGCCCACGGTCGTCCCGGGGCCGATGCCGCGCCCGGCGAGCACACCGGCCGCCGCGCGGCTGCGGTCCCGCAGCCCGGCGAAGGTCATGGTCGAGCCGCCGGCGACCAGCGCCACCCGCCGCGGGTCGCGGTCCGCCGCCCGGTCGAACCGGTCGACCACGGTGTCCGTGCCGATGTCCGTACGCTCCCCCCGCGAGGGTTTTGGCGCCAGCCCCGGCAGCGCGCCGACCGGCCCGGTCGACCGGGCCAGGTCTTCGAGCACACGCAGGTAGTCGTCGAGGAGACGGCGGGCGTTGCCGGTGTCCTCGTCGCGGTACTCCAGCTTGACCGTGAGCCGGTCGCCGGGCGTGACGACCCAGGTGAACGGGTAGTGGGTGGAGTCATCGGCTGTCACCGAGGTGATGCCGTGCCGGGCGTTCATCTCGGCGAACGCGTCCATGTCCAGAAAGTTCTGCAGCACGAACAGGTTGTCGAACAGGGTGTCGTGCCCGCTGGCCCGCTGGATCTCGCCGAGCCCCAGGTGCTCGTGGTCCATCGCCTCGACCCTGGCCGCCTGTACGGCCGACAGATACTCCCCGGCCGTGTCGTCCGGCCGGGCCCGCGTCCACATGGGCACGGTGTTGAGCAGCACGCCGACGATGCCGTCCAGCCCCTCGCCCTCCCGGCCGGAGACGGTCACGCCGAACACGGCGTCGCCGCGGCCCGTGTGGGCGCCCAGCAGGAGGCCGAACGCGCCGGTCAGCACCGAGTTCAGCGTGACGCCGTGCGCTTTGGCCGCCTCCCTCAGCGACTCCGATCGTTCGGCGGACAGGGTGTGCACGAGCGCGCGCGGCAGGTCGTCCGAGAGAGCGGGCGCCGGTCCGGCGAGCAGTGTCGGACCGGGGAGACCGGCCAGGTGCTCCGCCCAGAAGCGCTCCGATACGGCGGAGTCCCTGGCGTCGAGCGCCCGGGCGTGGTCCTCGAAGCTCGGCGTGGCCGGGGCCGGGGCATCCAATTCGTCCTGGAGAACGGCCTGGTAGGCGTCGAACAGCTCCCGCAGCACGATCTCGCGGGACCAGCCGTCCCACAGCAGCAGGTGGTAGCTGAGCAGCAGCCCGTCGCGGTCGTCGGGCAGCCGCACCACGGTCATCCGGATCAGCGGCGGCTCACCCGGGTCGAATCCGGTGTCGCGGTCCCGGGTGCGCAGGACTTCGACTTCCGCGTCCGTGGAGAGAGCGACCGTGCGGACATCGACCCGCCGGCCCGCCCCCAGCACCTGGACCGGGTTTCCGTCGTCGCCGGTGGTGAAGCCGGCGCCCACGACCGGGTACCGCTCGATCACGTATGCCATCGCCTCGGCCAGCGCGTCGGTGTCCAGGCGCCGGTCGAAGGTGAACCAGCTCTGCGCGACATAGTGTCCGGCCGGGCCCGCCATCTGGGCCTGGAAGAACAGGCCCCGCTGGAGCGGGGTGACCGGTGCGGTGCGCTCGGCCGTCGCGGAGGCCTCCGCGATGTGTTCCAGTGCCCGGCGCCAGTGTTCGGTGATCTCGTCCGGGATGCCCTCGGCGAGGGTGAAGTCCGTGTGCAGGCTTCCGGTGGCCGCGTCGGTCCATGCGTTGACCTCGACGGCGTACGGGCTGCCCTGATCGCCGCCGGTGAGGCGCGGCGCCCGGGACTCGCCGCCCCGGCCGAGGTAGTTGAACAGCACCTGCGGGCGGCGGTCGAGCAGCGGGGCCGTCTGCGGGTTGAGGTACCTGAGCTGGCCGTAGGCGACGTGTCCGCGCTCGTCCGGCTGGCGCTCGGCCACCTCGTACGCCGCCGCGACGGGGTCGGTGTGCGCCGTCAGCCGTACCGGCGCGATGGAGGTGAACCAGCCGACGGTGCGGGTGTAGTCGTGGTGTTCCAGCGCCGGGACCCGGCCGTGGCGCTCCAGCTCGATCGCGAGGTCGGTGGGCGACGGCTGGATGTGGGTCAGCGCGGTGCGCAGCGCGCCGCACAACAGCTCGGTGAGACCGACGCCGAGTGCCGCGGGAGCGGTACGGGTCACCGAGTCGCTCATATCGGGGCCGAGCACGACGGTGGTCTCGCGCAACTCCCCTGGCGCAGGCAGCAGTCCGGGCGCCTGGAGGGTGGTGACCCAGTGCCCGAGGCCGTCGACGGCCTGGGTCGATTGGAGGGCCAGTGCCTCGGCGTACTCGGCGTACGACGTGGTCGGCGGCGCCAGGGGCTCGCCGCGCAGGGCGGCGGCCAGATCGTCCAGCAGGATCAGCCAGGACACCGAGTCGACGGCGAGGTGGTGCACGGTGACCACCAGGGTCCGGCTCGCCTCCAGCCACGAGAACGCGACCACGTCCCCGGACCCGGGATCGAGCCGTCCGGCGGCCTCGTTCGCCACGGCCGTCGCGTCGGCCGTCTTCGCCCGTACGACCATCACCTCGACGGAGGGCTCGGTGCGCAGGGCCCACACTCCGTGCTCGACGCGCAGCCGCAGCCGGAGGGCCGGGTGCGCGGCCACGACGGCGTTCGCGGCGCGCCCGACATCGGCGAATCCGGTGCCCTCCGGGGCCACCAGCGTTCTGGCCTGGGCGAACCGGGCGAGCGATCCGCCCAGTTCCCGCTGGCGCAGGATGATCGGCGTCGGCGTCAGCGGGCCGTCCTCGCGGCGGGCGGGCACGGGCGCCGGGGCGGCCCGCGGTGTGCGTGTTCCCAGGTGCTCGGCGAGCGCGCGCGGTGTCCTGAACAGGAACACGTCCCGTGGCACGATCGCCAGGCCGAGCGCCCTGGCCCGGTTGATCACGGTGATGGCGACGATGCTGTCGCCTCCGGCGCGGAAGAAGTCGGTGTCGGCGCCAGCAGCGACGCCTGGCAGCGTCTCGGTGAAGATACGGACCAACGCGTCGAGCGCGGCGTCTTCGGCTGCGGGTGCGCCCCGCAGGGGCGCGGGGAACTGCGCGCCCAGCCATGACGTACGGTCAGACGAAGAAGGCCCCGTCGCGGCGCTCTCTGTCAACGCTCCCCGGTCGAGCTTGCCGTTGACGGTCAACGGCAATGCCTCGACCGGCAGAACCCGCCCCGGCACCATGTGCCCAGGCAGTTTCGTGGACAGCAGATCGCCGAGGTCGTCCGGCACCTGGCCCACGACGTGAGCGACCAAGTGGTCCCCGCTCTCAGCCACCGTGACGGCCACGTCGACCACACCGTCGAGCTCCCTGACCGCGTCTTCCACCTCCGCCAACTCGATCCGGAATCCCTTGAGTTGGATTTGATCGTCGGTGCGTCCGAGGAACTCCAGCTCACCGTCGAGGGTACGGACGGCGAGGTCGCCCGTGTGATACATGCGGGAGCCGTCGCCCATGAACGGGTTCGCCACGAAACGGCCCGCGGTGAGCCCCGGCCTGCCCAGGTAGCCGAGCGACACCTGGTCGCCGGCGACGTAGATGGCGCCCACTCGGCCCGGCGGCACCGGCCGGAGCCGGTCGTCGAGCAGATGGATGACCAGGCCGGGGATCGGGCCGCCGATCGGGCTCACGTCCTCACCGAGGCCGAAGTCCTCGTCGGCCAGCACCCGGTGGGTGACATGGACGGTGGTCTCGGTGATGCCGTACATGTTGACCAGCTCGGGCGAGCCGGTGCCGTGCCGCTCGATCCAGCCGCGCAGCCGCCCGAGGTCCAGCGCCTCGCCGCCGAAGATGATCCGGCGCAGCGCGGGCAGCGGCTCGTCGGCATGCCGGTCGGCCTCGGTGAACTGGTAGAACGCCGACGGGGTCTGGTTGAGCACGGTCACTCCGCGCTCGCGGACCAGCCGGTTGAAGTCGACCGGCGAGCGGGTCAGCCCGTACTCCGGCACCAGCAGCTCACCGCCGTGCGCCAGCGCGCCCCACAGCTCCCAGACCGCGAAGTCGAAGGAGAAGGAGTGGAACTGGACCCATACGTCGTGCGGTCCGAAGTCCATGTCCGGCCGGGTGTTCGCGAGCAGCGTCACCACGCTGGAGTGCGGGACGACGACACCCTTGGGTCTGCCGGTCGATCCGGACGTGTAGATGACGTACGCGGGGTCGTGCCACCCCGCCTCCGGCCCGGCCTCCGCATCGGCCCGCGGCAGTTCGTCTCCCCGCACGAGCACACGGGCCGGCACGCCCGCCCGGGCCAGCAGCCGGGTGAAGCGGTCCCGCTGCTCGCGGTCCACGAGAACGACCTGCGGAGCGGCGTCGGCGAGGATGTACTCCAGCCGTTCGTCCGGGTACGCCAGGTCCAGCGGTACGTACGCGCCGCCCGCGGTGACGATCGCGACCAAGGCGACCACCTGCTCGACGGAGCGTGGGACGGCGATGGCGACCCGCTTGCCGGGCCGGACCCCGGCGGCTCGCAGGGTCAAGGCCAACTCGTCCTTCGCGGCGGCGAGTTCACCGTAGGTCAGTGACCGGGTGTCGCCGTCGAGGGCGCACTGGGTCACGGCGGTGGCGGCCGGGTCGCGGCGCGCGGCGGCGTCGAACAGTGCTCCCAGGGTCGTCGGGCTGATCCGCTCGGGACGCCGGTCGCTCCCGGGCGTCAGGTCGTCGACGGGGATGTCCGGCCGGGCGAGCAGGCGGGCGAACGTATGAGTGAACGTACGCAGGATCGCCTGGGCGCTCGGCTCCCGTAGCAGTTCGCCGTCGTAGATCAGGTTGAAGCGCGGACGGCCGTCCAGTGCGCGCTCCACCACCAGAGTCAACGGATAGTGCGGGGCGCCCTCGTTGACGATGCCGGTGATGGCCAGCGTGTCGCCGGGCCGCCGCAGGGCGTCCACATCGGTCGCCACGTCGAACACCACCAGGGTGTCGAAGAGGGTGCCCGCGCCCGCCCGGCGGCCGATCCTGGCCAGCGAGACATGCTGGTGCGGCAGCACCGCGCTCTGGTGTTCCCGCACGGAGGCGAGCAGATCACGCGCGGTGGTGGTACGGGTCCAACGGGCCCGCACGGGGATCGTATTGATGAACAGACCCACCATGTCCTCGATGCCGGGCACCTCGGCGTCGCGCCCGGACACCGTGGACCCGAACACCACGTCCCTGCCGTGCAGGAGGGAGCCCAGGGTGACCGCCCAAGCGCTGTGCACGGCCACGCTCAGCGGCACACCGGCCGCCCGGGCGGCCGCGTCGATGTCGTCCTCCGGCTCCACGGCGGTGTCGGCGAACCGGCCGGACGGGGTGTGGCCCTCGGCGACCAGCGAAGGGCCGGGCAGCCCGGCGAGCTGTTCGCGCCATACCCGGTCGCTCTCGTCGTCGTCACGTCCGGCGAGCCGGCGCACGTATTCGGAGAAGCCGGCGACCGGGTACACGGTCCCCGGCGCGTGGTACTCGGCGAGCAGCGCCCGGAGCATGGGCGGCACCGACCAGCCGTCGGCGATGATGTGGTGCACGGTCTGCACCAGGACGTTCCGGCCGGGGCCCCCGCGGATGAGCGTGTAGCGCATCAGCGGACCGTTGGCCAGGTCGAACCCGGCTCGCCGGTCCCGCTCGGCCAGGTCCCGGACCTCGTCGTCGGTGATGCCGGGGCGGTCCACCGTGCTGAAGGGCGCTTCCACACCGCTCTCCAGGACGGAGACCACGCGGCCGTCGGCGAGGGCCACGAACCGTACGGCCAGGTTCGGGTACAGCGTGAGCACCCGGCCGGCGGCCGCCGCGAGCCGGCCGGGGTCCACCGCGCCGTCCAGGGTCAGCAGCTGCTGTTCGACGTAGGCGCCGGCCGAGTCGTCGTCGTAGACGGAGTGGAAGTACAGGCCCTCCTGCAACGGGGTCAGTGGCAGGATGTCGCGCAGGGCCGGGCCGTCCAGGGCGTCGACGTCGGCCTGCGCAAGGGGCACGAGTGCGAAGTCACTGGGAGAGTGGCCGCCCCGGTCGAGCGAGGCCAGCCCGGCCAGGGCCGTCCGGAAATACCCGCCGAGGGTCGCGATGTCCTCGTCGGTGAACATGCCGTCGGGCCAGGAGATGGTGGTGACCAGTTCGTACTCGCCGGTGGCGGCGGCTTCGGCGATCGCGTTGAACTCCAGGGGGCGCGGCAGCCGCATCCTCGGATCGCGCTTCTCGCCCAACTGGACTGTGGTGCCCGTGAGTTGCCAGTCGTCGGTGGTACCCGCGTCGAAGCGGCCCAGGTAGTTGAAGAGCACCTGTGGTGCGGGCGTGTCGAACTCGACGTGGGTCAGGTACCGCAGGGCGCCGTACGAGACGCCGTTGTCCGGCACCCGGGCGAGGTCCTCCTTGACCGCCTTGAGCGCGGCGGTCAGGTACTCGGGGGCGGTGAAGTCGGCCGCCGCCCCGGGATCCACGGTCACCGGGAACAGGGTGGTGAACCAGCCCACGGTCCGCGACAGCGCGGGCTCGAAGCCGGCGGAGCCCGCGACGAACTGTCCTTCGCGGCCGTGGCCCTCCAGTTCGACGTGGGCGAAGGTCTGCTCCTGCCCCAGGTCGCGGCGCCACCTGGCCAGGGCGACGGCGAGTCCGGTCAGCAGTACGTCGTTGACACCCGCGTGGAACTTCGCGGGTGTCTCGCCCAGCAGCGCGGCCGTGACCTCGGGGCCGGCCGAGACGGCCTGGAGCCGCTCCGTCGCCACGGTGTCGGCCGTGGCGAGCGTGCGCCTGCCCAGCGGTTGGTCCTCTCCCGGCAGGGGACGCCAGTAGGGGGAGCTGTCCGCGTCGAACGCCGCGCGCTCCAGCAACTGCGTCCAGCGCCTGAACGACGTGCCCACCGGGGGCAACTCGATCGGCGCGCCCGAGGCGAGCTGCCGCCATGCGGTGGCCAGGTCGTCCATCAGGATCCGCCAGGACACTCCGTCGATCACCACGTGATGGGCGGTCAGGACCAGCTGCCGCGCCTCGCGGCGCCAGACCGCACGCAGCATCACGCCGCACTCCGGGTCCAGCCCTTCGGTGGCGAGCGCCACGCACTCGTCGAGCGGCCGGTCGCTCTCCTGCCATCCCAGGGCGGCCTGGTCCGCCTCCGGGATGTCGAAGCTCCAGCGGTCGCCGCGCACCAGCCTGGCGCGCAGCATGTCGTGGTGCCGGATCAGGGCGATGAGGATCGCGTCGAGCGCGTCGGCGGTCAGATCCGCCGGGGTGTTCAGCACGACCGACTGTACGAAGCCGTCAATCGCGTCCGTGGTGTCGCCGAGCCACCGCACGATGGGCGATCCCACGACGGAACCGGTCGCGACATCGCGGTGGTCCACGGTGGAGACGTCTTCGCGGCTCGCCACCGCCGCCAGCGCCCCCACACCGCTGTGGGTGAAGATCTGCCGTGCCGTGACATGGAGCCCCGCGTCACGCAGTGCGCTCAGCAGGGAGATCGCCAGGATGCTGTCTCCGCCGAGTTGGAAGAAGTCCTGGTCGACGCCGACCTCGTCGAGCCGCAGCACCGCCGCGACAGCCGCGCACACCGCGTGCTCGTTCTCGGTGGTGGGCCGTTTGAGCGGGCCCGTCGGGACCGCGGGCTCCGGCAGGGCGCCCCGGTCGAGCTTGCCGTTCGCGGTGAGCGGGAACTCCGTCATCACGACGACATGGGTGGGCACCATGTACTCCACCATGTGCTCGGTGGCCCACGCCCTGACCTCGTCCGCCCGCAGCTCCCCACTGCCGGCCGCCGGGATCACGTACCCCACCAGGTAGGTGCCGCCGGCCGCGTTCTTCTTCGCGACGACGCAGCTGTGCCGTACTCCGGGGTGCTCCGCGAGACCGGCCTCGACGTCCTCGATTTCCAGCCGCATACCGCGGATCTTGATCTGGTTGTCGGCCCGGCCGAGGAAGTCCAGCGATCCGTCCGGGGTGTACCGCGCGAGGTCACCGGTCCGGTACAGCCGGGACCCGTCCGCGGCGAAGGGGTTCGCCACGAACCGGGACGCCGTCAGGCCGGGCGCGCCCACGTATCCGCGTCCCAGCAGGAACCCGCCCGCGTAGAGTTCGCCGCCGACCCCGACCGGGACCGGGCGCAGTTCATCGTCCAGCACATACAGCTGGGTGTTGGGGTTGGCCCTGCCGATCGACGTCGACAGCCGCTCCGCCGCCCCCCGGTAGATGACGTGCGAGACACCGATCGTCGTCTCGGCCGGGCCATAGCCGTGGTACAGGGGGATGTCGAGCTTGGTGCGGAACCTCTCGTACAGCTCCGGGGTCAGCACCTCGCCGCCGCACCACACGTGCCGCAGGCTGTCCAGCCTCCCGGAGTCGCCCGCCATCTCCAGCAGCACGTCCAGCATGGACGACACCAGGTACGTGAAGGTGACGCGCTGTTCGGCGATCACGCTCAGCAGGTGGTGCGGATCGCGTTCGCCGCCGGACCGCAGGATCACCAGCCGGCCGCCGGACACCAGCGGCAGGAAGATCTCGTTGATGGAGATGTCGAAGGACAACGGCGCCTTGAACAGCGATGCGTCGTCGTGGCCGAAGCCCAGGATCTCGTTCATCTGCCACAGCAGCCGTTCGCTGATCGCCGCGTGCCGGATCATCGCGCCCTTGGGCCGCCCGGTCGAACCGGACGTGAAGATCACGTACGCCAGGGCGTCGCCGGGGACGGTGACCGCGGTGCCCTCGGCGGGGTGGGAACCGAAGCGCCAGTCGCCGAGGTCGACGGCCACGGCGTCCGGTTCGGCCGGATCGCGTTCGCCCGAGTCGTTGAGCTGCACCACGACCTGGGCGTCATCGATGACGACGGCCCGGCGCGCGGCCGGCCACTTCGGATCGAGCGGCACGAAGGCGCACCCCGCCTGGAGCACGGCGAGCAGCCCGATCACCATGTCGGCGGAGCGGCGCAGTGAGATGCCGACGACCTGTTCGGGGCCAAGTCCGCGTGCGATGAGGTGGTGGGCCAGCTGACCGGCCAGCCCGGCCGCCTCACGGTAGGTCAGCGACCGGTGCTCGTCGACGATGGCGACGGCGTCCGGCCTGGTCCGCGCCTGCTCATGGAACATCTCCACGATGGTCGGGCGGACCCGGTCGGCCTCGGTGTCGTTCCACCCGGCCAGGGCCTCGAGCCTCGCCGCCACACCGGCCGGGCCGATGGTGCCGATGGGCCGGTCCGGGAAGTCGGCCAGATCGTCCAGCGCGAGCTGCGCGTCGGCCGGCCCGACGCCTCCCGGGAGGACGATGCTCCGCTCGTCCGCGCCGATCTCCCAACCGCCGGACGCCGTACCGCCGTTGTCGACCCATCCGAGGACGTCGGCGAAGAGCGTGCCGGGGGTGAGGTCGATGCCGTCGGGGCTCCGGCCCGTTGCCCAGTACGCCAGCCCGATGGCACAGGCTTCGGCGATGGTCCGGTCGGAGAAGTCACCGATCCGCCGGCGTACGTCGGCGACACGTGTGGGAGAAAGCAGTACGCGACGAGCGCTCGGTTCCACCATCGAGGACTCAGCATCCCTTCCGCGTCATGAAAAGCCGATCTGAATCAGGGGTGGCTAACTGCCTTCTCGCCAGGCCCGCCACAGTCGCGCATACCGGCCGCCCAGGGCCACCAGCTCCTCGTGGGTTCCCTGCTCCACCACGCGTCCCGCGTCCAGCACGGCGATCCGGTCCGCCGCCATCGCCTGGGTCAGCCGGTGCGCCACGAGCAACGTGGTCCGGCCCGAGCACGCGGCCAGCACGGCCCGCTCCAGCTCGGCGGCGCCCTCGCTGCCCGCCTCCGCGGTCGACTCGTCGAGCACCACCACCGGCGACCGGGCCAGCACCAGCCGGGCCAGGGCGATCTGGGCGACCTTGGTGACGTCCAGCCGCTCTCCGCCCTCGCCGACCATGGTGTTCAGCCCCTCGGGCAGCGCATCGACCCACCCATCGGCGCCGACCGTGCGCAACGCGTCCATCAGCTCGGCGTCGGTCGCCTCCGGCGCGGCCAGCCGCAGGTCGTCGGCGAGCGGACCGGAGAACACATATGTGTCCTGGGTCAGGATGCTCACCATGGCCCGCGCCCCGGCCTCGTCCAGACCGGCGAGGTCGGTCGGCCCGATGCGCACCGACCCGGACTGTGGGGTTCCGATGCCCGCGATCAGCGCGGCGAGGGTCGTCTTGCCCGCGCCCGTCGCCCCCACCAGCGCGAGCGAGCCCCCCGCCGGGATCGTCAGGCTGACGTCCCGGAGGACCGGATCCTCGGCGCCGGGATAGCGGAACGTCAGCCCCCGCACCGTCACCGGGTACCGCGCGGCGTCCACCGGTGCGGTTGCCGCTTCGCCCACCAGCCGGTCCTGCGCGGCCTCGCCGACCACCCCGACCAGCCGGGTCAGGCTCGCGCCCGACTTCTGTGCCTCGTCGAAGGTGAACATGATGGAGCCCAGCGGGGTGAACAGCCGGTGGAACATCAGCGGGGCCGACGACACCTCGCCCAGGCTGGCGGCATCGGCCTCCAGCAGGGCGTACCCCACCACGATGATCAGGACAAGACCGATGAACTCGGCGCGGTTCTCCCTGCCGACGAACCGGCCGAAGAACCGGAACACCTCGATACCGAAATCGCGCACTCGCCACGACTCGCTGGTGACCTGCTCGCGGAAGGCGCCCTCGAGGCGGTACGCCCGGACCGTGTCGATCCCGTTCAGACCACTGATCAACGCCTGTGCACGGTCGGCCTGGGCCGCCCGCTGCTTCTGGTAGAGCGGGGCGGACCGGGGGAGGTACCAGCGCAGGGCCAGCGCGTACGCGGGCAGCGCGCCGGCGCCCGCCAGGCCGAGCCGCCAGTCCAGTCCGAACATGCCGGCCGTCGCGATGAGGACCAGCACTCCCGCCGAGAACACGGTGGGGACGGCGGTCCGGATGCCCTTGGACAGCACGGCCACATCGTCACCGACCCTGGACAGCACGTCCCCCCGGCCGACCTGCTCGATCCGCGCGCTCGGCATCCCCAGCACCGCGCGGACGGCGCCTTCCCGCAGCCCCGCGAGCAGATCCGCGCCGAGCCGCCCGATGAGATAGGTCGACACCGCGGTGGCCGCCGCGCCGAGCAGCGCGGCGGCCCCCATCAGCACCCCGATCGTGACCAGGGCCGAGCGCGGTTCACCCTCGACAACGCCGTCGACCACCCTGCCGAGCAGCAGCACCGGGAGTACCTGGAGGGCCGCCCCGGCCACCGTGGTGAGCACGGTGGCGGCCGTCAGCCAGGGCATCTCGCGGCAGTGTGCCGTGACCCATCGGATGGCCACGCGTCCGGTGGCCGTGCGCAGGGTCGCCGGGGTGACACGCGCGTCGGTGGTGCTCACCCCCGGCCGACCGACGTGACGAGTTCGTCGATCGCGTACGGCAGGGACAGCAGGGTGCTCTGGGAGATGGCGGCGCCGACGGCCGGGCCCTCACTGTCCGGCAGATACGACACCTTGCCCTTCTTCACGGCGTCCAGGTTGGTGAACAGCTGGAATTTCCTCAGCGCCCGCTGGTCCGCCTTGTCGTTGATGACGAAGACGCGGTCGACGTCGACCAGGTCGACGCGCTCGGGGGAAAGGACGGTGAAGAACTTCCCGCCCGCGGCCTTGTCGATCTTGGTCTGGTAGCCGAAGCCGATGCCCGTCACCAGCCGCCCGCGCACATCGGTGGAGGTGAACGGCGCCACCGAGTTCTTGTACCAGGACAACGCGACGGCGGTCTGGTCCGCGAACTTCGGATGCGCCTTCTTGGCCGCGTCGAGCTTGTCCTGGATGCCCTGCACCAGTTCGGTGCCCTCGGCCTCCTTGCCGAGCGCCTTGGCGATCTGCACGGCGTTGTCCTGCCAGGGGGCGCTGAACGGCTCCTTCTCGCCCTTGGTGCGGCCGACGGTCGGGGCGATCCGGGAGAGCTTGTCGTAGGCGGCCTTGTCGATCTCGGAGTACACCGCGACGATCAGGTCCGGCCGCAGGGCGGCGATCTTCTCGTAGTTGGGGCCGGAGTCGCCGTTCTTCATGACGACCTCGGGCCGGGCGTCGCCCCATTTGTCCTTCACCCAGGGCCACTGGGTGTTGATGTCCGGCTGCTTGCCCGCCGGGTTCGGGTACTGGTCGACCATGCCGACCGGTCTGACACCCAGCGCCAGCATGGCCTGGTCGTCCGTGTAACCGACGGAGACGACCCGCTGGGGGGTCTTGGTGATCTTCGTGGATCCGAACGCGTGCTCCACGGTGACCGGGAACGCGCCGGAGGCGGCGGCCGGGGCGTCGTCGCCCGCTTCGTCCGCCGAGTCGGAACCACATCCCGCGAGAAGGCCGACGCCGAGGGCCGCCGCGGACAGCGCCGCCGCCGACCGCCGCCATGGCGTCATACGCGTCGTTCGATGGAGGAGCATCCGGAATCCCTTGCTGTCGCGCCGTCCGTTACACCCCTGACTAAGGGCAGGCAAACCTTATCCTGTGCAAGTGAGGCTAGCCTAGCCTTACTTGAGGCTCTCTTCCCGGAACCTGGCCGAGCCGGGCATGGGTACGGCCGATCGGCACGATGAGCGGCCGATCCCCCACCGGGTCGTCGATGACCGTGGCACGCAGCCCGAACGCCTCGTCCAGCAACTCGGCGGTGATCACGTCACGCGGGTGCCCCTGCGCCAGGATCGAACCCGCCCGCATCACGATGAGGTTGTCGCTGTACCGCGCGGCCAGATTGAGGTCGTGCAGCACCATGACCACGGTGCGGCCCGACTCGTGCAGGTCGTCCACCAGGTCGAGCACGTCGATCGCGTGCGCCAGGTCCAGATAGGTGGTCGGCTCGTCGAGGAGCAGCAGATCGGTGCCCTGGGCCAGGGTCATCGAGATCCAGACCCGCTGGCGCTGCCCGCCGGACAGCGAGTCGACCGGGCGGTCGGCCAGATCCGACACTCCGGTCATGGCCAGCGCGCGCTCCACCACACCGGCGTCGTCCGACGACCACTGCCGCAGCCAGCTCTGGTGCGGATGACGCCCCTTCGCGACCAGGTCGGCCACCGTCAGCCCCTCCGGCGCGACCGGCGCCTGCGGCAACAGGCCCAGCTTCTTCGCCACGTCCCTGGTCCTGAGCCTGACGATGTCCTCGCCGTCCAGCACGACGGCCCCCTTGGCCGGTTTGAGCAGCCGCGTCAGGGTGCGCAACAGAGTGGACTTGCCACAGCCATTGGGACCGATGATCGTGGTGATCACGCCGGGCGGGATCGTCACGTCCAGGTTCTCGATGACGGTCCGGCCGCCGTACCCGACCGTGACGCCTCTGGCCGCGAGCCGCGCGGCGCCCTGGGCCATGGACTGGATGTCGGTGCTGCGCTCGGCGCTCACAAGCCCCCCTGTATCGAGGTTTTGCCTGACGTCATTGCCATCTACCTGAGGTTCGCCCGCACCAGCAGATAGACGAGGAAGGGGCCGCCGATCGCGGCGGTGACCACGCCGACCGGGAGAGTGATCGGCAGCGCCGTACGCGCGACCAGGTCCGCACCGATCAGCAGCAACGCTCCCACCATGCCGGAGGCCGCCAACGGCGGTGTCGGGCACCTCGCCAGACGCATCGCCACCTGCGGCGCCACCAGCGCGACGAACGGGACCGGGCCCGCGGCGCTCACCGCCACAGCGGCCAGCAGGACCGCGCACAACAACAGGACCGCCCGCACCATCGAGTACCGGACGCCCAGACCGGCGGCGACCTCGTCGCCCAAGTGCATCGGCTTGAACTGGAACGCCACACAGGACACGACGGTCAGGAGGACGAGCGTGCACCACAGCGCCACCCGGACCTCGCCCCACGAGCGGCCCTCCAGCGAGCCGACCAGCCACACCTGGGCCCGGGCCACGTCCTTGATGTCGGCCGTGGCCAGCAGCCATGTGGTGATCGCCTCCATCACGGCGCTCACCGAGATGCCGATGAGGATGAGCCGGAAGCCGTCGACACCGCGCCGCCACGCCAGGAAGTACACCAGCAGCCCGGTCCCGAGACCGCCCGCGAGCGCCGCCGCGGACAGGCCCACGGCGCTGACGACCGCCGCGGCGGTCCCGCCCGACACCGTCACCAGGAACACCGCGACCGCGCCGGCGCCCCCGGTGATCCCCAGAATGTCCGGACTGGCCAGCGGATTGCGGGCGATGGACTGCGTCAGCGCCCCGGACACCCCCAGCGCGACCCCCACGATGAGCCCGGCCAGGGCACGCGGCATCCGCAAGTCGATGATCACGAACTCGTCGACCCGCTCGCCCCCGCCGAGGATCGTGGCGAGCACCCGGGACAGGCCGATGGGGAAGTCCCCGACGCCGATGGACAGGCAGAACACCAGGAAGGTGGCCGCGGCCAACAGCAGCGTGACGCTTACGAGCCAGGGCCGCCACACGAACGACACCTGGCCGAGCCGCACACCCGGTGCCACCGATCGCTTCACATCCGTCCCGCTCATGTGTTCTTGAACTTTCCGAGCCACACCAGGACCGCGAAGAACGGAGCACCCAGGAGAGCCACGACAACACCCGCGTCCAACTCGCCCGGCCGCACCACCAAACGCCCCACGATGTCGCAGACCAGGAGGACGACGGCGCCGAGCAGCCCCGCGTACGGCACCAGCCAGCGGTAGTCCGGCCCGGTCAGATACCGGGCCACATGGGCCACCATGAGCCCGAGGAACGCGATGGGGCCGCACGCCGCCGTCGCGGCGCCCGCCAGCAGGGTGATGGCGACGATGCCGACGGTCCGGCTCAGCGCGATGTTCACGCCCAGCCCCCGCGCCACGTCGTCACCCAGGTTGAGCAGGTTGAGGGCGGGCAGCGTGGTCAGCGCCAGCACCAGCCCGACGGCGATGAACAGGGCGACCGGCCGGATGACGTCGAATCCGGCACCGGCCACGGAGCCCGCGTTCCAGAACCGCAGCACGTTCAGCGACGCCTGGTCCGACAGCGCGACCGCCGTGGTCATCGCCGCCAGGAACACCGTGATCCCCTGTCCGGCCAGGGCGAGCGTCAACGGGTTGCCGGCCCCCCGGCCGATGCTCGCCAGCCCGAACACCACCACACCGGCGACCGCCGCCCCCAGGAAGGCGAACCAGACATACTTGAACGGGTCGGTGAACCCGAACAGGGTGATCACCGACACCACGGCGAACGAGGCGCCGGCGTTCACCCCCAGCAGGCCCGTGTCGGCGATCGGATTACGCGTGTACCCCTGGATCAACGCCCCGCCGACTCCCAGGGCGATGCCCGCCACGATCGCGAGCACCGTCCGGGGCACCCGCACGGTCCGCACGATGAGCCTGATCTCGGTGAGCCGCTGGTCGGAGTCCGGTGCCGCGAACAACCCGTGCCACACCTCACCGGGACTCAACGCGCGCGCACCGACGGCCAGCGACACCGCCCCCGCGATCACGAGGAGCGCCACGAGCGCGCCCATACCCACGACCCGTCGCCGTCGGGCCTCTGTTGTGCCCCTGGCCAGGGGACGTTCCATCGCAGTCGTGCCCATGTCTCAGTACGTCATCCCTACCGGGCGGTGCAGCCGACGCCGTCGGCGGCCGACCGGGCCTCCCCGGACGCGGATATGACGCCCCGGTCGAGGAGCGAGTCCAGGATCTCGCCGACCCTGATCGCGGTGTTGGACAGCAGAGACGATGTGATGCCGTGCGTGTGCTCCGTGCCGCCCTGCAGATAGATGCCGCAGCGCAGCCCGGGGTCCGTCGCGATGCGGTAGTCGCGCTCGACGCGGAAACGGCCCTCGTCGTCCCTGAGGCAGCGGTCGGCGACTTCGCCGAGGAGACCCAGGGGGTCGGCGGGGCTGTAGCCGGTGGCGAAGACCACGACGTCCGCGTCCAGAAGCGTCTCCTCGCCGGTGACGAGGGACTTCACGGTGGCACGGACCTGCGTCGGCGTCTCCTTGACGTCGGCGAGCCGGGACACGTTGAGGAAGCGCAGCCGCTCGGTGCCGAGGACCTTCTCCTGGTACATCTGCCGGTAGAGGTCGTCGATCAGGTCGATGTCCACCACGGAGTAGTTGGTGTTGCCGTGGTAGTCCATGAGCCGGCGCTTCACGTCCTCGGGCGCGGCGAAGTACTCGTCGACCGCGCCGGGGTCGAAGATCCGGTTGGCGAAGCCGCTGTCGTCGGCGGGGCTGTAGCCGTAGCGGGAGAAGACCGCGCAGACCTCGGCCCCGGGGAAACGGCGGTGCAAGTAGGCGACGTTCTCGGCGGCGCTCTGCCCGGCGCCGACGACGACGAACCGGGAGGGCGAGGTGCCCTCCAGTTCGTCGGCCTTCGCCAGCAGTTCGGATGTGTGCCACACGCGGTGGCCACGCTCCACGCCATCGGGCATCAGGGGACGCAGCCCGGTGCCGATGACGAGGTTGCGCGCCCGGTGGACCGCGAGCCCCTCTCCCGACCGGACCGTCACCTCCAAGTACTCCACGGCTCCGTCGCGGCCGACAGGCACGATGCCGACGACCTCGTGACCGTAGGAGACCATGTCGTCGACCTTGGCCGCGGCCCACTCGAAATAGTCGTGGAACTCCACCCGCAGCGGGAAGAGGTTCTTGTGGTTGATGAAGTCGATCAGCCGCCCCTTGCTCTTCAGATAGCAGAGGAAGCTGAACTCACTGGCCGGGTTCCGCAGCGTCACCAGGTCCTTGAGGAAGGACACCTGCATGGTGGCGTCGTCGATCAGCATTCCTCGGTGCCAGCCGAAGCGTGGCTGCTGCTCGAAGAATTGGGCGGAGATCGCCTCACGCCCGCCGACGCGTGCGTTGTGCTCGCTGAGTGCGATCGCCATGGCCACATTGGACGGTCCGAAGCCGATGCCAATGAGGTCGTGGACCAGTAATGCGTCACCAGGAAGAACCTGTGACATGTCACTCCCATCGTGCGGGGCAATCGCCTGTCAGGCGTGGGGAAGCTGCGGTGGCCACGCCGGCGGAACGGCATGGCGGCAACTTAGGTGAGCCTAAGCTAAACCCACGCGACTGTCGATAGTGCCGCCCGAGCGCCCGCACTCCCCAACTGAGAGATCAGATTGGCCCGTTGCAAGCTAAGGTAAGCCTTGCTTTACTTGCTGCTCGGTCATCCCCTGCTTCAAGGAGGAACCCCATGCGGGTCGTCATGTTCGGCTACCAGACCTGGGGGCACCGCACCCTGCAAGCCCTCCTGGACTCCGAACACGACGTGGTACTGGTCGTGACGCACCCCAAGAGCGAGCACGCGTACGAGAAGATCTGGAGTGACTCCGTCGCCGAGCTGGCCGAGGAGCACGGCGTCCCGGTGCTGCTCCGCAACCGCCCTGACGACGACGAGCTGTTCGAGCGCCTCAAGGAGGTCGACCCGGACATCATCGTGGCGAACAACTGGCGGACGTGGATCCCTCCGCGCATCTTCGGCCTGCCGCGCCACGGCACGCTGAACGTCCACGACGCGCTGCTGCCGAAGTACGCCGGATTCTCCCCGCTGATCTGGGCCCTGATCAACGGCGAGCCCGAAGTGGGCGTCACCGCGCACATGATGAACGACGAACTCGACGCCGGCGACATCGTCCGGCAGGAGGCGGTTCCGGTCGGACCGACGGACACCGCCACCGACCTCTTCCACAAGACCGTGGACCTCATCGCCCCGGTCACCATCGGCGCACTCGGCCTCATCGCCGCCGGGCAGACGGAGTTCACCAAGCAGGACCGGTCCCAGGCCAGCTTCTTCCACAAGCGGTCCATCGAGGACAGCCGCATCGACTGGACCTGGCCGGCGAAGGACCTCGAACGCCTGGTCCGCGCCCAGTCCGAGCCATACCCCAGCACCTACACCTTCCACAAGGGCAAGCGCCTCGAAATCCTGGCAGCGGTCGTGTCCCAGGGCCGGTACGGCGGCACTCCCGGCCGCATCTTCTACCGCGAGGGCGACGGCGTGGCGATCGTCGCCGGAGCCGACGCCCGCACCGGCCGCAATCACGGTCTGGCCATCACGCGCGTTCGGACCGAGGACGGCCGCGAGCTGGGCGCCACGGAGTACTTCACCTCCATGGGCGGCTATCTGACCAGCCGCCCCTGACGTGTCAGCCCACCGCGGTCCCGTCGTTGCCCTTCGCGAGCTCGCATCGTCCGTACCGGCGGCCGTTCACAGAAGGAGAGGGGCGGACGACGAACTGCTGGCTCCGTTGAGCCCGGCTGAACGCGACCAACTGGCCTCCCTGCTCCGCCGGGTCCACGCACACCTCGATCAGGCCCAGCACCTCGGCGCCACCGGCGTAGTCCACCGGCGGCCATCCGAAGAAAGCCGTATCGGCTGACCAGCCGGCCCGGGTGGGCGACTCAGATGGTTCGGCAGAGGCGGGCCGCGTCCAGCATCGCGGCATGGACATTTCCGCTCGCCACCGCGAAACCGTTCTCCGCCAAGGAGTTGGCATAGCCAGATGCCGTGAGCGAGCCGAGGTCGGGTGAGAGGGTGCGCTCGGGTGCGACGACCTCGACGGTGGCTCCTCCGCGGACGAGGGCCCCCGCCGCGTCGAGTGCCTGGTTTCCGCCGTGGTCGTCGGTGGCTCCGCGCCTCCGTGGATTATCGGAGCACCAGAGCCCCGAGAACGACTTCCTGCCGCCCCGGTGCCACGTACACGGCCCCCAGCTCACCGCTCACCTCAAGCGGCCCGAGCACCCTGAAAGGAGCCGCCGCCACACCGCGGCCGTCGTAACCTGCCATGCACATCATGTTTCTTTGGTACGGCCAGGCCTGGTCTGGCTCGCGCAATTGGGCAGTGCCATCCATGCTGACCTGACTCGTCGGTCACAGCCGTGGGCTGACGCCTCGCCAGCTTTGCCGCGGTCGAGGGCGCGTTGAACCAGCCGAGCGCGTCGAGCAGGCCCAGGCCGATCGCGGCGGCCGCGGGTCAGGGCAGTACTCGAGGTGCCCGGCCGGGGGCGGATGAAGACGCGGTCGCCGGCCAGCAGTTGCCAGCCGAGCCTCGCGCCGTCCGCCCCACCAGGTCGCCTGGTTACGCAGTTGAGAGGCAGGACCCAAATCGGCCGGGACCACGAACCTACCCAGGACGGAAATGCTCAGGAAGAAGCCGTTAAGCGTCTACGGAGTCCGCCGCAGGGAGGTCATGTCGGGGAGGCTGCTGGCGATCGCTTCGGCGAGCGCGGCGGGCTGGGACAAGAAGGGCGAGTGGGAGGAGTCGAGTTCGGTAACGGCGGTCGGTGAAGCCGACACGGCGTCGATCTCCTTGATGAAGCGGTGTGGCAGCGCCAGGGGGATGGCGTTGTCCCGGGTACAGGTCACGTACGAGTGCGGGATGCGGCCGTAGCGCTGCGCGGTGATGGTCAGTTCCTCACCGGGAATCCCCACCGGACCATCCGGACTGAGCAGGGCGATCGCGGCATCCGCTGTGCGGTCGTCGACGTCGTTGTACCCCTTCGAGGTTATGGCGCCGTCGAGCTCTCCCACGCTCGCCTGAATGTCAGCGCCCCTCATCGCCACAGACTGCGCGCCGTGCGATGAGGGGGCTTGCACTGCCGCCGTCAGCTGTCCTGGCCGCCGGCGGGGATGAAGTTGGCGTACTCCTCAATCCGCTTGATCTGTCCGGCATCGTCGAAGCCGAAGTAGACGGCGGCGTGGACCTCGCCGCGCATGCCGCTTGTGGTGGCGACGTGGACCACGTGCTGTTGAAGGACTTCGCCCGGCTGGGAGAGTTGACGCAGGACGTTGTAGCGCATCGATTCGATGGATTCGATCTGCCCTTCCATCCCGGCGATGTTCTCCTCGATGGACTGCTCGCCCTTGCCGTCGTTGTGCCAGACGGTGGTTGTCTCGGCGCACAGGGCCCGGGCGGCTTCCCAGTCGCGGTTTTCCAGTGCGCGGAGGTAGGTGACGGCCCTGTCCTTCAGGTCCTTGCTCATGTAGGTCTTCCTTCGTTACACGTTGATGGGTTCCGGCAGGGGTGGGGCGTATCAGCTCTGGGCGGTCGCGTCGGTCAGGGCGCGCTCGCCGACCTCGATGCGCATCGGCAGGTGGTTGCCGGGCGGCGAGAGCGGACAGACGAACACGTCCGGGTTCAGGTGGTGGTGCGAGAGCGTGGCCTTGTTGAAGTCGACCGTCACGGTGCTGCCGGGCTCCAGCAGCGGCAGCACCAGCCAGCGGCCGATCGCCGGCGTCGATTCGCCGTTGGTCTCGTCGGTGAAGATCACCAGGCGCTGGCCGGGGAAGTCCTGGAGGACGGCCAGGACGAATTCGATGCCGCCGATGGTCACGGCCAGGTCGACGGGGGCCAGGATGGCTTCGGTGCTGCGTGGGCTGGTCAGCCGCGGCACCTCGATGCGGCGCCCTTCGGGAGCTGCTCGGTACTGGCCTTCGAAGACCCAGGCGGGGTTGTAGGGGAAGGTGTCGATGCCTGTGAGTCCGGTGCGCTCGAGGCGGCCTTGATCCATGACGACCAGGCCGTAGGAGCCGTCCGCGCCGCCGGCGAAGCCGATCCGGTTGTCAGGGAATTCCAGGGAGCTGCCGGAGGGGACGGGACTCGTTCCGTCGACCAGGCTGCCCGCCACCTGCACGCCGTCGATGGCCTTGGCCGTCACGGTCAGGTCTCCCGCTTCGGTGGTGCGCCATTCACCGGGGATGCCAGGAAGCGTATGAGGGCACGAGTCGGTGATCTTGGCGTTGGCGACGACCTTGGCCTTGCCGTTCGCTCCGGCGATCTCTTCCCACCGGTCCTGGCGCCAGGCTTCGTAGTCGACTGGGATCTGTGGTGCGGTCATGAATGCTCCCTTTCCTCTCCGCCCGCGCTGTGGGGTCGCGGCGATAGCGCTGCGCGGGCGTGGTTGCTCAGCCCAACGAAGCGCTTGGCACTGCGCGGGCGGTGGTTGCGTATGAGGCAAGCAATTCGGTGCTGAGGCGGCCCGGGCAGGCAACCCTGTGTTGCGCCTGGCATCAGGCGCGGCGGGCGGCCCAGACGGTGCGCTCGGTGCGTACGGCGAGATCCTCGCGGCGCAGGAGGCTGTTCGGGCTGTCGGTGTCCAGGAGGTCGTCGAGAGCGGTGAGGTCCTCGGGGCTGAGAGCGGGGGCGGCGACGCCGCGGATGCGCTGCAAGCTGCCGTAGGCGTAGCGGCCGATCGCCTCGCTGCGCTCACCTTCGATGTTGACGGTGATGGTGCGCTCGTCCTCGACGGTGAAGCCGGCGGCTGTCAGCATCGGGCCCCAGTCCGCGCCGCGGTGCGGAACGTGCTCGGCGTGGAAGCTGTCGGTCGCGGCATGGGCGCGCTCTTCGAGGCCCGGCCGGTTCTCCGGGGCGCCGGCAGGCAGGAAGCGGGGGAAGCCCGCGAGCTCTACGACGGCGAACAGGCCCCCGGGGGCAAGCAGTTCGCGGACACTCCGTAGGGCGCGGTCAGGTTCGGCCATGTGATGCATCGAGGCCGAGGCCCACACCAGATCCGGCCTGCCGAGATCGGGCCAGCGGTTGCTGTCGAGGTCGGCCTGCACGGTCCGTACGCACGCCTCGACACCACGGGCGCATGCCTTCTCGCGCAGGAACTGGAGGTGCCCGGCCGAGGCGTCGACAGCGGTGACGTGCGCGTCGGGGAAGCGTTCGAGGAGCGCGAAGGTGCCCGCGCCGGTGCCGCAGCCCAGGTCCACGATCTGGCGCGGCTCACTCTTCAGTGGCAGCCAGGCGGTGATGGACGCTATGTGCTCGGCGAGCACCTCGGCGTCCAGATCGAGGATCTCCGCCTGCCCGCCATCGCTGTGCTCTTGGTGGCCGCTATGGCTGTGGTCGGGGTGGTGACCGCCTTTGCCATGGTGGGGGGTGTGCTGGTGCGTTTGGGTCATGGCAACACCGTAAGCCCGCCATGCGCCTGTCGCATAACCTCTTGCGGAATACGCAAGAAGGTGGCTTGGAGTGCTGCCCGGCACGCAAGATCGCCCGCCGCGCCGGGGGTTCCGGCCGACCGTAGCCCGCTATTCACAAGGCCCCTGGGCACCTCCGCAGTCGGCTTCGGAGCCGTCAGCACCGGCGCCCTTCTGGTGGCCGCGGCGGGCATCGCGGTCGAAGATGCCCATGATCTCGCACGGTCCGCCATCGGCGCCGATGGCATGCGGCATCATGGTGGGGAACTCTGCGGCCTGATTGGTCTCGATGCGAAAGCGCCGGTGGCCGAGCATGAGGATGGCGGTGCCGGACAGCACCACCAGCCATTCACGGCCGGGGTGGGCGCGCATGCGGGCCGGGTTGTCGGGCGGAGGGTCGGTCATCCGCTGACGCATCACGCTCATTCCAGGGTCGCCCTTTATGGGCCAGCGCATCAGGCCGTGGGTGCCGTCGATCATCGGGCTGATGACGACGTCGTCGGCGGCGTTCTCCACGAGCTGGTCCAAGGTGGTATCCAGGGCGCGGGCAAGGGTGACCAGCTGATCCAGGGCGAGGCGGCGCTGACCGTTCTCGATGCGGCTCAGTGAGGACTGGCTGAGGTTGGCGCGGGTGGCCAGCTCCTCCAGTGACCAGCCCTGCGCGACGCGCAGCGCGCGGATCCGTTTGCGTACGAGGCTGTCCAGCCGCCCATCTTCTTGCGTCATAAGCAACATTGTATGCCCTTGATGCAACGCGGGTTTAACGTCGAACACAGATGGCCCAGCACGGGGGCCACCTATGACGAAAGGGCGCGACATGTCTGTGCAGACTTCCCGCTATGAGAGCGACGCACTGCCCACCGAGACCGTGGATGTAGTGGTGATCGGCGGAGGCGCCGCGGGGCTGAACGGCGCGCTGATGCTGGCCCGCTCCCGCCGCTCGGTCGTCGTGATCGACAGCGGCACCCCGCGCAACGCCCCCGCCGCCGCCATGCACGGCTTCATCGTCCTGGACGGTACCCCTCCCCTCGAGATCCTCAAGCGCGGACGCCAGCAGGTACGCGAGTGCGGCGGCCAGATCGTCTTCGGGGAAGTGGCCACGGCCGAACCCGCCGCCCCCTCAGCCGACGGCGACCTGCGGTTCACCGTCACGCTGGCCGACGGCCGCACGCTGACGGCGCGCCGGGTACTAGTGGCCACCGGCCTGCGCGATGTGCTGCCCGAGGTACCCGGCCTGGCCGACCACTGGGGCCGCAGCGTGGTGCACTGCCCCTACTGCCACGGCTGGGAGGTTCGCGACAAGTCCATCGGCATCCTCGCCACCGGCCCCGCCTCCGTCCACCACGCCTGGCTGTTCCGCCAACTGTCGGATGACCTCATCTACTTCACCCGCGGCACCGAGTTGGACGCGGAGACCCGCGCCCGCTTCGCCGCTCGCAACATCCACATCATCGAGACCGACATCAAGGAAGTCGTCAGCGAAGCGGACGCCCTCGCAGGCGTCCGCTTGACGGACGGCACCTTTGTGGGACGGCGGGTTCTGGCTGTGGCCACGCAGATGCAGGCCCGTACCGAGGGCTTGGAGGGCCTGAAGCTGCCGATCGAAGACCTGCCCGACAACATGGGCCGCCGCTTCGCCTCCGCCATGGCCGGCACCACCGAGATCGCTGGCGTGTGGGTGGCCGGCAACGCCACCGACCTCACGGCCCAGGTCGGCACCTCCGCCGCAGCCGGAGCCCTGGCCGGCTCCCACATCAACGCCCTGCTGGCCACCGCGGACACCGATACCGCGCTCGCCGCCGCGCAAAAGACCACCGGCTGACGATAAGCCCCCGCTGCTGAAGAACCGCGCGACCGCGATCCAGCGGTCCGCGCGGTGAGCGGGTCACCACCTCACCAACTTGGCGACCGGTCCTGTCCCGGCGCCGATTCCGCATGCCCTTTTGGAGGGAAATCATGAGTACGGACCAGCCTCCTCGGACGGCGGCCGCGCCGGTCAGCGGCGGAGGCACGCCGGATGCGCGTCAGCTGCGCGCGATCCTGATCACCGTCTCGATCGCGCTGATGGCCGTCATCGCATCCGTGTCCGGGCTGAACGTCGCCCAGACCCACATGGCGGTCGAATGGGGCGCCTCGCAGACCACCGTCCTGTGGATCATCAACATCTACACCCTCGCTCTGGCCGCCCTGCTGTTGCCGCTCGGTGCGATCGGTGACCGGCTGGGCCGCAAGCCCATGCTGATCACCGGGCTGATCATCTTCGGTGCCGCCAGCGTCGTCGCCGGCCTGGCCCCGTCGGCCGCGGTGATGATCGGCGCCCGTGTGGCGGCCGGTATCAGCGCCGCGATGATCATGCCGATCACGCTGGCCGTCATCACCTCCACCTTCCCTGAGGAGGAGCGGGGCAAGGCGATCGGCGTATGGACCGGTGTCGCCGGAGGCGGCGGCATCCTGGGCATGTTCCTCTCCGCCCTGTTGGTCGATGTCGCCGACTGGCGCTGGCTGTTCGTGCTGCCCGTGATCCTGGTCGTCGTCGCGCTGGCGATGACGCTGAAATCAGTGCCCAACTCCCGCGAACGCTCTACCCATTCGTTCGACACCATCGGTGCGCTGGTCTCCACCATCGCCGTGATCGGTCTCATCTTTGTCCTGCAGGAAGGCCCCGAACGAGGCTGGACCGCCCCCATCACCCTGATCAGTCTCAGCGTCGGCGTAATCGCCGCCATCGCCTTCGTGGCCTGGGAGCTGCACCGCCGTGATGCCTCGCTGCTGGATGTGCGCCTGTTCCGTGAGCGCGGTCTGGCCAGCGGATCGATCACACTGCTGGTCGTCTTCGGCGTCCAGGCGGGTATCGCCGTCGTGCTCTTCCCGTTCTTCCAGGCCGTGCTGGGCTGGTCCGGGCTGCTGTCGACCGTGGCGATGATGCCAATGGCCGTCATGATGATGATGACCTCGGGCCTGGCCCCCAAGATGGCCGCCAAGATCGGCGCCCGCTCCACCATGGCCGTGGGCGTCGCCCTGGCCACCCTCGGCCTCGCGCTGATGGCGCTGTTCGTCTCCGTCGACGGCGGCTACCTGTCCATCCTCGCCGGCATGCTCGCCATGGGGATCGGCATGGGCCTGTCGATGACACCCTCCACCGAGGCCATCACCAGCTCCCTGCCTCGCGCCAAACAAGGCGTCGCCTCCGCTCTCAACGACGTTACCCGCGAATTCGGCACCGCCCTGGGTGTCGCGATGCTCGGCGCGCTCCTGGCCAACGGCTACCGCAGCGCCATCGACGACAAGCTCGACGGCATCCCTGCCGGTGCTGCGGACACCGCCCGCGAAGGCATCGCCAACGCCATCGAGGTCGCGCCCAACACCGGCAGCCGCCCACAGGACCTGATCCACGCCACGCAGCAGTCCTTCGTCGACGGCTGGCAGCAGGCCATGTGGATCGGCGCCGCCGTTATGGCCGCACTGCTCGTCTACGTCGCCCTGCGCGGCCCGAAGAACACCGCACCCCTCCAACCCGACACCGAGGCAGCCCCGGAGACCGAGGTCGTGGAGAACGCCGCCGCCCACTGACCCCGCGGAAACTCCGTGCGGACAGAGCACGACACCGCCCGCACGGCAGACGGCCGTCGGGCACACCGCGGCTTCACGGTGTGCCCGACGGCCGCACAGCGCCCTGCGCACAACCCGCCCCACGTACTGGGGGTGGCCTGCGCCTTCGCGGAGCTGCGGGGCGAGCGGCACCCTCAGGACGCGCCCCGGCCGGACCACCCCGACGCGTTGGGCGCCTTTCTGGAGCGGGTGCGGTCGGCGGCGGGCGCCGAGGCGAGCGTGCACCTGCTGACGCATGGGATACCGGCGGACGGCCACGGCGCCCCTGGAGCACCGGACACGGCCGGGGTGTCCGCCCGCCCGCGCTGGCACCACGCGCCCGGCCCGGCGGCCTGGACCGACGAGACGCGACGCCTCCTCGCCGCCGATGCCCAGCTCCCTTCCGAGCCCGCGCCCGACCTGCCCCGTCTCCGCGACCCGCTGCTGACCTGGTCCACCACCTGGACCGCCTCCGCGGCCCCCTTCACCCGGATCGCCGTTCCACGGCCGCCGTACGACGCCGCCCCGGCCATCTGCGGCTCTGATAACGACTCGAACGCTCGGGAGGCGCGCCCCCGGTCACCCCGTGGGTCCCATGGCGACCCGGCGGATGAGCAGCGCCTCGGGCTGTCCCGCAGGGTCGTCCGCGCGGGGCTGCGGGCACTGGCCGAGGAGGGCATGCTCGACCCGCTCCCGGGCGGTGCGACCGCCGTCCCCGCCGTCACGGCCAAGGACGTCCTCGACCTCTACGCGCTGCGCGCCAGCCTCGGAGCGCTGCTCATCCGCCGGGTCGCCATGCTCGGCCGCGACCACCTCACTCCGGTGTCAGAGGCCCTGGCGGAGGTCCGGGCCGCCGCCCGGGACGGCGATCATGTCCGCATCCGCGAAGTCGACTTGCGGTCCCAGGACGCGCTCGCGCGCATCGCGGACCTTCCGCCAACGAGGACACCGCCGTCTTCGACGCGTTGCGCAACGCCGACGGCAACGAGGCGGCCCGCCTGTGGCGGGTCAAGATCGAACGCTGTGTCCGTTTTATGATCGCCCAGCTCCCCGAGGACGACGTCGCCCCGCACCTGTGGACCACGCCGGCGGGCAGGCCCCGGCTGCACCGGGAGGACGCGCGGAGCGCCGCGCACTGAATGCGGACGGACGCCGCGGACGCTCGGCGTCCATCTCAGATGGCGGCGCGAATGGCCCGTTCGAAGCCCTCGACATGGCTGTGGGCCAGCTGTGCCGCCTTGTCGGGGTCACCGGCGACGACCGCCTCGATCAACGGCCCGTGCTCTCCGATGTGACCGGCCATGTCGGAGAGGCGGTCGATGAACAGGCACCAGATGCGGGTCGCCAGGTTGTCGTGGCGGACGAGCGTGTCCTCCAGGTACGGGTTGTGCGTGGCGGCGTAGATCGCGCGGTGGACCTGGAGATCCAGGCGCATCAGCTCGGCGGCGTCGCGCTGAGGTGAATCCGCGCCCGCCAGCTCCCGCAGGGCGGCCGTCAGGGTCGCACGGTCCGCGGCCGTGGCACGCCGCGCGGCCAGGGCGGCGGCCAGGGGCTCCAACTCCTGGCGCACCTCGGAGATATGGGCCAGGTCGGTGATGTTGACCTCGGTGGCGAAGGTGCCACGCCGGGGGTAGGTCGTGATCAGCCGCTCGTACTGGAGCCGCTTGAGCGCCTCGCGCACCGGTGTGCGCCCGACGCCGAGGGACTGCGCCAGCTGGTCCTCGTTGATCGGCGCGCCCGGGCGGATTTCGAGCATGACGAGCCGGTCGCGGATGGCGCGGTAGGCGCGCTCGGCGAGGGAGAGCTCCTCGCCCGCGGGTTCGGTCGCCACCTGCTGCATGAAATGCCCCCTTGACCTGTCTCGCAAGCTCTCATACCTTACCGCAGAGGCTGATATATCAGTTGCCCATTAGTTGGCTCTCAGGATGGTGCACAGATGGCAATCACTCCGTCGACCAGCACATTCGCCTCCCCTCTCACCCTCCCGCTCAGCGAACTCGACCCGGACGTCGCCGCCGCTGTCGACGCCGAACTCCACCGCCAGCAGTCCACCCTGGAGATGATCGCCTCGGAGAACTTCGCCCCGGCGGCGGTCATGGAGGCCCAGGGCTCGGTCCTGACCAACAAGTACGCCGAGGGCTACCCCGGCCGCCGCTACTACGGCGGCTGTGAGCACGTCGACGTGGTCGAGCAGATCGCCATCGACCGGGTGAAGGAGCTCTTCGGCGCCGAGGCGGCGAACGTCCAGCCGCACTCGGGCGCCCAGGCCAACGCGGCCGCGATGTTCGCCCTGCTCTCCCCCGGCGACGCCATCCTCGGCCTCGACCTCGCGCACGGCGGCCATCTGACCCACGGCATGAAGATCAACTTCTCCGGCAAGCTGTACGACGTCGTGCCGTACCACGTGCGCGAGTCCGATCTGCGCATCGACATGGACGAGGTCGAGCGGCTCGCGCTCGCCCACCGGCCCAAGATGATCGTCGCGGGCTGGTCGGCCTACCCCCGACAGCTGGACTTCGCCGCGTTCCGCCGGATCGCCGACGAGGCCGGCGCGTATCTGATGGTGGACATGGCGCACTTCGCCGGGCTGGTGGCCGCGGGCCTCCACCCCAGCCCGGTGCCGTACGCCGACGTCGTGACGACCACCACGCACAAGACCCTCGGCGGCCCGCGCGGCGGGGTGATCCTCAGCCGTGCCGGCCTGGCCAAGAAGATCAATTCGGCGGTCTTCCCGGGCCAGCAGGGCGGTCCGCTGGAGCATGTCATCGCGGCGAAGGCGGTGGCCTTCAAGGTGGCGGCGGGCGAGGAGTTCAAGGAGCGCCAGCGGCGCACCCTGGACGGCGCCCGCATCCTCGCCGGACGGCTGCTGGCCGACGATGTGGCCGAGGCCGGGATCACGGTGCTGACCGGCGGCACCGAGGTCCATCTGGTCCTCGTGGACCTGCGGAATTCCACGCTCGACGGGCAGCGGGCCGAGGACCGGCTGCACCGCGTCGGCATCACGGTCAACCGCAACGCGGTGCCGTTCGACCCCCGCCCGCCGATGGTCTCCTCGGGACTGCGGATCGGCACTCCGGCCCTGGCCACCCGCGGCTTCGGCGAGACCGAGTTCCGGGAGGTCGCCGACATCATCGCCCAGGCCCTGAAGGACGAGCGGCTCGACGACGAGCGCACGGGCCTGCTCCGCGACCGGGTCGAGAAGCTCGCCTCCGCCTTCCCCCTCTACCCCCGCCTGAACGGAGACGCGGCATGACCGCCCAGCCGCTGCCGGAGCACCCGGACTTCCTCTGGCGCAACCCCGAGCCGCGCTCCTCGTACGACGTGGTCATCGTCGGCGCGGGCGGCCACGGCCTGGCCACCGCCTACTACCTCGCCCGGAACCACGGCATCACCAACATCGCCGTCCTGGAGAAGGGCTGGCTGGCCGGCGGCAACATGGCGCGCAACACCACGATCATCCGCTCCAACTACCTGTGGGACGAGAGCGCGGCGATCTACGAGCACGCGCTCAAGCTGTGGGAGGGGCTGCCGGCGGAGCTGGACTACGACTTCCTGTTCAGCCAGCGCGGCGTCCTCAACCTCGCCCACACCCTTCAGGACGTCCGCGAGGGCGTGCGCCGGGTCGGCGCCAACCGCCTCAACGGCGTGGACGCCCAGTGGCTGGCGCCGGACGAGGTGGCCGAGGTCTGCCCCATCCTCAACGTCTCGCCCCGCACCCGGTATCCGGTCCTCGGCGCCACCTTCCAGCCGCGGGCCGGTATCGCCAAGCACGACCACGTCGCGTGGGCGCTCGCGCGCCGGGCCGACGCCATGGGTGTGGACCTGATCCAGGGGTGCGAGGTCACCGGCTTCCTCAAGGACGGCGACCGGGTGGTGGGCGTCGAGACCAGCCGTGGCCGCATCCGCGCGGGCCGGGTCGGCCTCGCGGCCGCCGGGCACAGCAGTGTGCTGGCCGAACTGGCCGGTTTCCGGCTGCCGGTGCAGTCCCATCCGCTCCAGGCGCTGGTCTCCGAACTGCACGAGCCGGTGCACCCGACCGTGGTCATGTCGAACCATGTGCACGTCTACGTCTCCCAGGCGCACAAGGGCGAACTGGTGCTGGGCGCGGGCGTCGACTCGTACAACGGCTACGGGCAGCGCGGTTCCTTCCACGTCATCGAGCAGCAGATGGCCGCCGCCGTCGAGCTGTTCCCCGTCTTCGCCCGCGCGCATGTGCTGCGGACCTGGGGCGGCATCGTCGACGTCACCCCGGACGCCTCCCCCATCGTCGGCACCAGCCCCGTCGAGAACCTCTACGTCAACTGCGGCTGGGGCACCGGCGGGTTCAAGGCCACCCCGGCCGCCGGCTGGACCTTCGCGCACACCATCGCGACGGGCGAGCCGCATCCGCTGAACGCCCCCTTCGCCCTCGAACGCTTCGCGACGGGCGCGTTGATCGACGAACACGGCGCCGCGGCCGTGGCCCACTGAGAACCGGCTGAGAACCGGTTGAGCACCCACTGAGAGACCCACCGAGAGCCCGCTGAGAGCCCGCTGAGAGAAGGGACACCGTGCTGCTGATCACCTGCCCATGGTGCGGTCCTCGCGACGAGGCCGAGTACCACTACGGGGGCCAGGCCCATGTCCCCTACCCCGAACGCCCCGCCGACCTCGACGACGAGCAGTGGGCCGCGTACGTCTTCTACCGGGACAACCCCAAGGGCCCCTTCGCCGAGCGGTGGACGCACAGCACCGGCTGCCGCCGCTGGTTCAACGTCCTGCGCGACACCGTCAGCTACGAGGTGCTGGCCTCCTACCGGCTCGACGCGCCCCGCCCCGAACTGCCCCAGGCCGGAGGAAACCGATGACCGACCAGCCCCGCCAGCCCGACCAGCACTGTCGGCTCCGGCAAGGGGGCCGTATCGAGCGCGGCACCGTGCTGCGGTTCACCGTCGACGGACGGGAGCTGACCGGGCACCCCGGAGACACCGTGGCCTCGGCGATGCTGGCGAACGGGGTCGCCGAGGTCGCCCCGTCGATCTACCGCGGCCGCCCGCGCGGCATCGTCGCCGCGGGTGTGGAGGAGCCCAACGCCCTGGTGCAACTGGCCGGTTCATGCTCGGAGGGCATGCTTCCGGCGACGACGGTCGAGCTGTACGAAGGTCTGTCCGCCACCACCCTTTCGGGGATGGGGCGGCTCGATCCCACTCCCGACCCCGCCGTGTACGACAAGAAGTACGTCCACACCGACGTCCTGGTCATCGGCGCCGGACCGGCCGGGCTCGCGGCCGCCGCCGCTGCCGCCGGCTCCGGCGCCCGGGTGATCCTCCTCGACGACCAGCCCGAGCCCGGTGGTTCGCTGCTGTCCGGGCGCGCCGAGAGGGTCGGCGCGCAGACCGCCCTCGAGTGGGTCGCCGAGGTCCACGCGGCGCTCGACGCCGCCCCGGAGGCCGTCGTCCTGCGCCGCACCTCCGCGTTCGGCTCCTACGACGACAACTATGTGCTGGCCGTGCAGCGGCGCACCGATCACCTCGGAGCCGACGCGCCCGGCCCCTCCGAGGGCGTCTCGCGCCAGCGGCTGTGGCACATCCGGGCCCGCCAGGTGGTCCTGGCGACCGGCGCCCACGAACGTCCGCTGGTCTTCGCCGGGAACGACCGGCCCGGGGTGATGCTCGCCGCGGCCGTGCGCTCGTACGTCAACCGCTACGCCGTGGCTCCCGGCTCGCGGGCCGTGGTGAGCACGACCAACGACAGCGCCTATGACACGGTCGCCGATCTCCACGCCGCCGGGATCGGCATCGCCGCCGTCGTGGACGCGCGTCCCGAGCTGTCCCGCCGGGCCGCCGAGGTCGCCACGGCGACCGGGGTACGGGTGCTGACGGGCAGTGCGGTGGTCGGCACCGCGGGCGGCGGCCGGCTCACCGGCGTCACCGTCCAGGCCCTCGACGAGGAGGGTCAGCTCACCGGCGGCCCGGAGTCGTTCGACTGCGACCTGCTCGCCGTCTCGGGCGGATGGAGCCCGGTGGTGCATCTGCACAGCCAGCGCCAGGGCAGGCTGCGCTGGGACGCGGACCTGGTCGCGTTCGTGCCCGACGGCACCGTACGGGACCAGCGGGTCGTCGGCGCGGCCCGGGGGACGTACGACCTCGACGGCTGTCTGGCCGACGGCGCGCTGGCCGGTGCGCGGGCCGCGACGGACGCCGGGTTCCCGGTCCCCCTGCCGTCGCCCGAGAACACGCGGGCCGGAGGCGGCCCGATCCGCGCGCTGTGGCTGGTGCCCGCCCCCGAGGGCGGACCCGGCGGCTGGGACACCCACTTCGTCGACCTGCAGCGCGATGCCACCGTCGCCGGCGTCCGGCGGTCCACCGGTTCGGGCATGCGCGGTGTCGAACACGTCAAGCGCTACACGTCGCTCGGCACGGCGAACGACCAGGGCAAGACCTCCGGCGTCAACGCGATCGGTGTGATCGCCGAGATCCTCGGCGCGGGCGCGTCCCCCGGAGAGATCGGCACCACGGCCTACCGGGCGCCCTACACACCGGTGGCCTTCGCCGCCCTCGCCGGGCGCGAGCGCGGTGAGCTGTTCGACCCGGAGCGCATGACCTCCATCCACCACTGGCATGTCGCCCAGGGGGCGGTGTTCGAGGACGTCGGGCAGTGGAAGCGCCCCTGGTACTACCCCCGGCCCGGGGAGGACATGGACACGGCCGTGGCCCGCGAGTGCCGAGCCGCCCGTGAGGGGGTGGCCTTCATGGACGCCTCCACCCTCGGCAAGATCGAGATCTGGGGCCGGGACGCCGGGGAGTTCCTGGGCCGCGTCTACACCAACGGCTTCAAGAAGCTCAGGCCCGGCATGGCCCGCTACGGCGTGATGTGCAAGCCCGACGGCATGATCTTCGACGACGGCGTCACGCTGCGCCTCGAGGAGAACCGCTACTTCATGACCACCACGACCGGCGGCGCCGCCGGAGTCCTGGACTGGCTGGAGGAGTGGCTGCAGACCGAGTGGCCCGAGCTCGACGTCCACTGCACCTCGGTGACCGAGCAGTGGGCGACGATCGCCGTGGTCGGCCCGCAGTCGCGCGAGGTCGTGGCCCATCTCGCCCCCGACGTCGACTTTTCGAACGAGGCGTTCCCTTTCATGGCCCTCCGCGAGACCACCCTCGCCTCCGGTATCCCGGCCCGCATCTGCCGGATCTCCTTCTCCGGCGAACTGGCCTACGAGATCAACGTCTCGGCGTGGTACGGCCCGGCGGTCTGGGAGGAGGTGTACGCGGTGGGCCGACCGTACGACATCACCCCGTACGGCACCGAGACCATGCACGTCCTGCGGGCCGAGAAGGGCTACATCATCGTCGGCCAGGACACCGACGGCACCGTCACCCCGCAGGACGCGGGAATGTCCTGGGTGGTCTCCAAGCAGAAGGACTTCATCGGCAAGCGCTCGTACTCCCGCCCCGACACCTCCCGCACCGACCGCAAGCACCTGGTCGGCCTGGTGCCGAGCGATCGCAGCACCAGGCTGCCCGAGGGCACCCAGCTCATCGCGCCGAACGTGCCCGTCACCCCCGGGGCCGGGCCGGTGCCGATGCTCGGCCATGTCACCTCCAGCTACCACAGCCAGGCGCTGGGCCGTCCGTTCGCCCTCGCCCTGGTCACCGCCGGCCGGGACCGCGTCGGGGACACACTCCTCGCCCCCGTCGGCGACGACCTCGTCCCCGTCCAGGTCACCGACCCCGTGCTCTACGACCCCGAAGGGACCAAGCGCGATGGCTGAGCAGACCGACACGAGCCCGGTGGCGCTGCGTACCAGCCCCCTGGCACATCTGGCGGACCGGATGCGCGCGGCCGCCGTCACCGGCGCCCGTGGCGTCACGCTGGCCGAGCGCCCGTTCCTCACCATGGTGAACCTGCGCCTCGACCCCACTTCCGAAGCGGCCGGCCGGATGGAGAAGACCCTGGGGGTGCCGCTCCCCCACCAGTGCGGCCACACCACCACGTCCGGCCCCCACACGGCCGTCTGGCTCGGCCCCGACGATTGGCTCCTGCTGTCCGAAGAGCCCATCGACACCGCCGAGTTGCGGCAGGCACTCGCGGGAGACCCGGGCTCGGTCGTGGACGTCTCCGCGAACCGCACCACGCTGGAGCTGAGCGGGCCGGCCGCCCGCCAGGTGCTGGAGAAGGGCTGCCGACTGGACCTGCACCCCCGGGCCTTCGGCCCCGGCCGGGCGGTGTCGACCACGGTGGGCCCCGTCCCGGTGCTGCTCTGGCACATCGACGACGCGCCGACGTACCGGCTCCTCCCGCGATCCTCGTTCGCCGACCACCTGGCGCGCTGGCTCATCGACGCGATGAGCGAGTACCGCGGGCCGGAAGTGCCCTGACAGAGGCCCGGCGCGGCCGTGTCCACCGGACGTCCAGTCCTCGTCCAAACGTACGACGCAATCTGAGGAGGCACACACGCACCGAACCCGGCCAAAGGGGAGGATCTCCGGTGAAGATCAAGCTGGCGTATGTGGAGCCGGACAGCGGTCACGAGAGGACTTCCCCCAGGCAGGGGTAGTCGGTGTAGCCGCGGTGGTCGCCGCGGTAGAACGTGGTCTCGTCGGCCTCGGCGAGCGGCGCGCCGAGGCGGAGGCGGTGCACGAGGTCGGGGTTGGAGATGAACAGCGTCCCGAACGAGAGGATGTCCGCCAGCCCGTCGTCGACCAGGCGCAGTTGCCGGGGGCCGGCGGGCCAGTCGTGGTGAGTCTCGTGCGGATTGAGCATGAACGCTCCTGCCCACTGCTCCCGCAGTTTCACCGTGAGGTCGCGGTGGCCCGGAAACTCGAATACGTGCAGGTAGGCCAGGTCGCGTGGCAGACCGTCGACCAGGGTCAGGTAGAGCTCGTGCAGGTCCGGCTCGTCGAGGCCGAACGCGGTGCAGCCAGGGGAGATGCGCAGTGCGAGCCGCTCGGATCCGATGCGCGCGGCGACGGCGTCAACGAGGTCGAGCGGGAACCGGACGCGCCCGGCGACGCTGCCGCCGTAGCGGTCGGTGCGGCGGTTGGCGTTGCCGGAGAGGAACTGCTGAATGAGGTAACCGTAGGCTCCGTGCAGTTCGACACCGTCGAACCCGGCGTCGATCGCGTTCGCGGCCGCATCGGCGAAGTCGGCGATGGTATCCGCGACGCCCCGCATGGTCAGGACTTGCGGTATCGGGTACGGCTTGCGCACGGCCGGTTCGCCGCCGTGGACGCGCACGACGCCTTCGGCGGCACACGCGGACGGCGCGAGCGGGTGCAGCCCGCCGCCGAGGAGTTCGGGGTGGCTGTTGCGGCCGGCGTGCATGAGCTGTGTGTAGATCCGGCCGCCCGCGTCGTGCACGGCGTCGGTGACCGGGCGCCAGGACAGGACCTGCGCCGGGTCGTGCAGGCCGGGGGTGTCGGTGTAGCCCTGGCCGACATGACTGGGCTGGGCGGCTTCGGCGACGATCAGCCCGGCGGTCGCGCGCTGCCGGTAGTACTCGGCCATGAGCGGGGTCGCCGACAGGCCGTCGCCGTAGGCGCGGCGGCGGGTCAGCGGGGCCATGGCGACCCGGTTGGGCAGGGTAAGCGGTCCGATGGAGATCGGGTCGAATGCGTTCGGCATCGGGAGTTCTTTCTCGGAGCGATGTGTTTTCGTGCCCCGCCACAATCCCCTCGCGCTGAGCCCCGCGGCAGAAACACCGCCCCAGTGGGCGCTATCCGACACGCAGGGCCTCGTACGCGGCGCTATCCGACGACCGGAGACGCCCCCTTGACCACCCGCATACTCGGCGCGGTCCCCACCGACAGCAGCCCGGGCAATGCCGCCACCGGGCCCGTCAGGTATTCGTACAGCGCCGTGCCAGTGGGGCACTGCACGCTCGCGTACAGGTTGGACACGCCGGTGGTGGCAGCCGCGAAGCTCACCTGCGGATGCTCCGCCAGCGCCTCACCCGCAGCCGCCAGCTCACCCGGCGCGACCGTCAGCCACAGCCCCGCCGACGTCCACGACCCCAGCAACGCCGGGTCGACGTCGACGTCGACGTACACCACCCCGCCCGAGCGCAGCTCTGCCAGCCGCCGCCGCACGGTCGTCTGCGACCAGCCCGTCGCCGTGGCCAGCGACCGGAACCCGGCCCGCCCGTCCAGCGCGAGCGCCTCCAGCAACGCGTTGTCCTCCGCCGACAGTTCCACCGGCCCGGACACGCGTTTCGCCGCCGGCGGCGACAGCTGCGCGCACTGCTCCGCCGTGAGCGGCCCGTTCTTCGTCAGCGGACTCTCACTTCCACCGAAGAACGGGTGCAGCACGCGGTGCGCACTCACCCCGGTGACCCGGGGCGTGCGGGGCAGGCGAGACAGCACGGTCGACTCCGCCGCCGGCGGGTCCGTCACCGCCTGAACCATGCACAGGACCTCCGCGCCTCCCGAGGCGATCTGCACCCATGTCGTCTCCGCCTGCTTCGCCAGCGCTCGCGCGAGCCCCGCCACCGCCTCCGGTACGCACCGCACCCGCACCAGCCACAACTGCCGCCCCACCGCCTCCGGCCACACCGCACCGATCACCCGAACGCCCGCCTCGTTCCGCAGCCGCGCGTACCGGCGCGCCACTGTCTGGTCCGAGACCCCCAGCACCGCACCGACCAGCGAGAACGCGACCCGCCCATCGATCTGGAGCGCTTGCAGCAGCCCGCGTTCGACCGCGTCCAACATATGTCCCGTCCTACCGATCCGACCCATCCGGCGCGCCCCGTGTGCTCCCCGTACCGGCCACGCCCGATGGGCTCCGCCAACTACGTATCAGGGTTCCAGTCTCCGCCAATCGCATCGCCGTCACCTCCGCCATCCGCTTTCCCTCGCACCGGCGTGGGCGTCCACGAGGCGGGATACAGACCGCGGTTCTCGATCACGGTGTTGGACTTGCCCCGCGACCAGTTTCCGCTGCCGGTGTTCTGTAGATAGTTGTTGTACAGGTGGGCGTTGGCCACGTTGTCGATGCTCGGGTTGCGGGACTGGGTGCCACACCAGTTGTGATGGATCGTCACCTGGGAGGTGACGTTGTCCGTCCAGCCGATTCCGAAGGTCTTGTGGTTCTCATTGATGATGTTCCAGGACACCGTCAGGTTCGTGGTGTCCTTGCGGCTGTCGATCAGGCCGTCGTTCATCCGCTCCAGGCGGTTGTGGTCGATCCAGATGTGGTCGGCGGTGTCGATCTGGATGGCGTCGTAGTCGTAGCTGTCGTCGTCCGGGTCGTCGTCCGGCATCCGGGTGTCGCGGATGGTGAGGTTACGGATGATGACGTTGCTGACGCCCTTCTTGAGGAAGAAGCCTCCGCCGACGATCTCTCCCTTGGTTCCGGCACCGATGACCGTCTTGTTCGAGGCCACGCGCACCTCGTTGCCCATCGTCGGGTACTTGAGCGTCCCGCCGACCTTGATGACGTAGGGGTCTTGGGCGGTGGCGTACTTCTCCAGTTCGGCGAAGGAGGTGACGGTGACGGTCTTGCCCGCGGCCCCGCCGGTGGTGCCGCCGCCCAGGGAAGCGAACCCGTCGGCCTTGTCCGGCCACGCCTTGACGGCCGGGGCGGCGGTGGCGTCTTCGGAGAGTGCTTGCGGACCCAGCAGGGAGCCGCCCAGGACGACCGCCCCGGCCAGCACGGCGTACGGCCAGCGGCGGTTTCTGCGATGGCTCGCTCGCTCTGGACCTGGGCTTCCTGGCATGTCCTCTACAAATCAGAGGCTCGCTCTCGATGGCCTGGCCGCTGGGCCGCTGACCACCGCGGAGATAGCGGCGCACGCCGGGGTCTCCGTCGCCACGGTCTCCAAGGTGATCAACGGGCGGACGGACGTCGCGTCCGACACCCGCGCTCGGATCGAAGAGATCATTCGCAGCCACGGGCACCGCAGGCAGAAGCGGGCCTCCCGCCCCGCCCCCGCACTGGAACTCGTCTTCCGCCAGATCCGGGACGCGTACCACGTCGAGATCATCAAGGGCGTGCAGCAGGTGGCGCGCGAGCACCGGCTCGCAGTGGTGATCTCCGAGCTGCAAGGCCGGTTGACCCCCGGACGCGGCTGGGTCGAGGACGTCCTGTTCCGGCGCCCGGCAGGCATCATCGAGGTCTACTCCGTCCTCGCCGATACCCAGAGCGGCCAACTGCGCAGCCGGGGCATCCCGTTCGTCCTCGTCGGCCCCAATGGCGAACCCGCCCACGCGTCCCCCTCTGTGGGTGCGACCAACTGGAACGGCGGTCTCTCGGCCACCCGCCATCTTCTACGGCTCGGGCACCGACGCATCGCCGTCATCACCGGACCCGAAAACGCCCTCGCCAGCCGCGCCCGGGCGGACGGCTACCGGACCGCCATGGAGACCGCAGGCGTACTCGTCGACCGCGACCTCGTCCGCATCGGCGACTACCGTGCGGAGGACGGCCTCAGGCACGCACGCGAGTTGCTGCGCCCGCCCAGTCCACCGACTGCCGTGTTCACCTGTAACGACGCACTGGCACTCGGTGTGTACCGGGCCGCCGCCGAGGCCGGACTGTCCATCCCCGACGACCTCAGCGTCGTGGGGTTCGACGACCTGCGCCCGGCACAGTGGACCGTGCCACCACTGACCACCGTGCACCAACCGCTCACCGAGATGGCCGTCACCGCAGCGGCGATGGTGGTCAATCTTGCACAGGGGCAACCGCTGGCACAGACCCGGGTGGAGCTCGCCACCGAACTCGTCGTCCGCGACAGCACCGCGCCACCGCGCTCGTGAAATCCGGGACGGGGACGGGAAGTTCCCCCTGCGCAAACGCAGCATCGCACAGGTCAACTCAGCGGCCCTGATCTGGAACCCCACAGGCAGGGCGACCGGGAAAGCCATGCCTGTCCACTTATTGCCTCGGTGTGAAAATGTAGTGCTGGCGCCGCACCGGTGCTTCTTGAGGTGCGTAGGCTGCTCCTCCCGCAATAGGTGATCTCCGATGAGGGACCATTGATGCGTCCCAGTCATTTATTTATCCGCTCGTTGGGCAGAGGAATGGCTTCACGGTAGATACGCCGGAGCCTACGGTGTGGGCGCACTGCGTTTTCCGGAAATGTACCCGCATGCCTCACCGGAGGTAAATCAATGCGCTCATCTCATTGTCCGGCCGGCGCGACGTGGCCGTTAGGGACCAGACCCCGCGCCGTAATGGTGCTGATCGCACTGGCCACCGCCATTGCCCTGGCTCTGGCCCTGCTGAGCCTCTCTGCCCCGCCGACGGCCGCTGCCGTGCCGTCGTCCCAGGACAAGACCGCAGCCGCCGCCGAACTGCTGTCGCAGGGTAAACCCGCGACCGCCTCGTCCACCGAGAACACGTCCACTCCCGCGTCCGCGGCGGTGGACGGCAACACCGGGACCCGCTGGTCAAGCGTGTTCAGCGACCCCCAGTGGCTACGCGTCGACCTGGGCGCCACCGCCGCCATCAGCCGAATCGTCCTGCGCTGGGAGGCCGGATACGCCCGCGCGTTCCAGATCCAGACCTCGGACAACGGCACCGCCTGGACCACCATTCACTCGACCGTCACCGGCACCGGTGGCGTGCAGACCCTCGACGTCACCGGAAGTGGCCGGTACGTCCGCGTCCATGGCATGCAGCGCGGCACCCCCTATGGCTACTCGCTGTGGGAGTTCCAGGTGTACGGGTCCAGTGGCGGCACCTCCCCCGGGGACGGGATCCCGGACCCGACGACCGCTTCGCTGGAGGCCGCAAGCGGGCCGCTGGCCACTGCCGCCTACACCGTTCCCAACCCGAGCGGATATGGATCCGGCACCGTCACCTACCCGACAGCCACCGGGTCATACCCGGGCGTCGTGCTGATGCCGGGCTATCAGGGCACCCAGCAGAACCTGCAATGGCTCGCACCCCGCCTCGCCTCCTGGGGCTTCGTCGTGATCAACGTCGGCACCAACACGCTCACCGACGATCCCGAATCGCGCGGGCGCCAGATCAGCGCCGCCGGCACCCAGTTGCTCGCGCTCGGCAACACCACCGGCAACCCGGTCTCCGGCAAGCTCAACGGCACACTCGGCGCGGCCGGTCACTCGATGGGGGGCGGCGGTGTCATGGCGGCCCTCCGCGACGACTCCCGCTTCAAGGCGGGCGTGCCCACGGCCCCGTTCCATATGAGCCCGAACTTCTCCGGAGTAACCGAGCCCACCTTCTTCCTCACCTGTCAAAGCGATGTCGCCGCCCCCGGCAACAGGTATGCGCTGCCCTGGTACAACTCCATGACCCAGGCCGAGAAGCTCTACATCGAGGTTCCCGGCGACCACCTCTGCCCGATGACCGGATCCGGCAACAAGGCCAAGCAGGGCAAGTGGATCGTGTCGTTCCTCAGCCGCTGGCTGCGCGCCGACACCCGTTTCAGTCCGTTCCTGTGCGACGCCGTGCGTGACTCCGACAAGAACAACACGTCCCTGGTCACGCGCTGGATGGACACCTGCCCGTTCTGAATCTGGCCGCTCGGAGCGCTCCGCGGCCAGCCGCTGGAGCGGCGCACGTCACACTGCACGTGATCGACCAGGGCCCCGGCATGAACGAGAGCGAACGGCAGCGCGCCTTCGACCGCTTCTGGCGCGCCGCCGACGCCTACCACGACGGCACCGGACTGGGCCTGCCCATAGTCCAGCAGCTCACCCGTGCCGGCGGCGGCGACGTCCCCTGGACGCCGCACCCGGCGGCGGCCTCGACGCCCTTGTCCGCCTCAAACCGGCCGACGCCCACCGTCCACCCGCCGCCCACGCACCGCCACCCGTGCCCGACACGAGGCCACACCGCCCGCACGGACGGGCTGAAGTCTTCGAGATCACGGGCTCAGGCGCGCGTCACGCGTCCTTGCCAGGGCCGGTGCGCGGCCGCTTTCCGTTCCAGCGGTGCTGTTGCGCAAGTGGGCCGGCAAGGGCGCCGAACTGTTGGTGCTCCGCCACGAGAACGCGGTGCTACGCAGGCAGCTTGCCGTACGAGTGGCGGAGGGGTTGTGCGTCGCGACGCCGTCCTCGCTGATGGCTCGGCCGCGCTGAGGACAGGTCGGCGCTCCGGCTGGCGCGAGAGAACCCCCGCCGCAGCGGGCCGACATGGCATGAGCTCCGGGGTATTCGCCGACACGGTGATCGTCCGCACGACGGAACGCCGGCCCACCCCTCACGGACCTGCTCGTCAGGACAGGCCCGTCAGGCGCTGGCGCGGGTGACCAGGCGGGTGGGCAGGATCAGCGGGGTGGGATCCTGTCCGCTGATGAGTGCGACGAGCATGCGCGCCATCTCCCGGCCGAGAGCCGCTATGGGCTGGTGGACGGTGGTGAGGGGCGGATCGGCGATCTGGGCGACGGCCAGGTCGTCGAAGCCGACCACTGCGACGTCGACGGGGACCACTCGGCCTGCCTCGCGCAACGCGCGCAGCGCTCCCGCGCCCATGTTGTCGTTGGCGGCGAACACCCCGTCCACGCCGGGGTGGTTCGCCAGCAGTGCGGCCATGGCGGCGGCTCCGCTGGGCTCGGTGAAGTCCCCCTCCTGCGGCGGGAGCGGATCGAGGCCGGCCGCCAGCATGGCATCCCGGTATCCGCGGTACCGGGCGCGTCCGACCTCGGTGTCCAGACGCCCGCAGATCGCGGCTACGCGAATCCGGCCGCGAGAGACCAGGTACTCGGTCGCCTCGCGCCCTCCACCGACGTTGTCGACGTCCACGTACCACCGGGGAGTTGTACCGACCGGGCGTCCGCCGAACACGACGGGCATCTCCGCCTCCTCGGCCATATGGGCCAGCGGATCGTGCTCACGCAGCGCCATCAGCATGGCGCCGTCGGCGCCCTTGGACCGGAGGAGCTCCCCCACCCGCTCGCGGCTCCGGTCGGAAGCGGCCAGGCACAGCATCAGATGCAGGTCGGCCTCCTCCAGAGCGGCCGACGCTCCCACGATCACCTGGGCGAAGAACGGATCCGCGAAGATCGACGGGTCCTCGCCGGAGACGACCAGGGCGGCCGCTCCTGTCTGGCGGGTGGCCAGAGCGCGGGCGGTCGGATTGGGTACGTAACCGAGTTGCCGGACGGCCCGCTCGACCGCCTCGCGTTTGGCACGGCTGACGTGCGGTGCGTTGTTGATCGCGCGGGACGCCACGGAGCGGGAGACGCCGGCGAGTTCGGTCACCTCGTCGAGCGTCGGCTGCCGACGGGGCGCGTCTTCCGCCATGAGTCATGAGCCCTTCCCTCTCGATCGGACGGGATGCGCCTCCCCCGGCTCATGCCGCTGCCGCCCGCCCGGTGGGCGACGGAGGACGGGTACGGAGCCCTCAGGCACCGGAGGACTGGGAGCGCTTCCAATTATGGGACTGTAGAGCCTTGTCCTCGCCCTGTGAAGGGCGAGTTGTACGTCGACCCTTGACAGCTTGACCAGCCAGCAACACCATACCGACCACACCCCAGGTGCTCTCGGTGCTGTTGGGAGCGCTCCCAGTGGGAGCGCTCCCAACACCCGCTACCGAACTTCGGACCTGTCGTCCCTGCCGGAGATTCGTCGGCACAAGGGGGCGTTGTACCACCGCACTTCCTCAGCGCGTCGCTCGCTCATGACCAAGAGCGTCCGGCACATCCCTGTCAGGAAACCGAGGTACAGTCATGCGCCACAGACTCCGCGCCCTGATGACAGCGCTCTTCGCTCTGCCGCTGGCGCTCGCCATCGCACCGTCCGCCCACGCGGCCGACCCGACCACCATGACCAACGGGTTCTATGTGGACCCCGACTCCAGCGCGAAGAGGTGGGTCGCCGCCAACCCCGGCGACGGCCGGGCGCCCGCGATCAACGCCTCCATCGCCAACACCCCGATGGCCCGCTGGTTCGGCTCCTGGAGCGGCACCATCGGCACCGCCACCGGCGCGTACGTGGGCGCCGCGGATCATGGGGACAAACTGCCCATCCTCGTCGCCTACAACATATACAACCGCGACTACTGCGGCGGGCACTCCGCGGGCGGGGCCGCTTCGCCATCCGCCTACGCGACCTGGATCGCCCAGTTCGCCGGCGGGATCGCCAACCGCCCGGCTGTCGTCGTCCTCGAACCGGACTCTCTCGGGGACTACGGTTGCATGACCCAGGCTCAGATCGACGAACGCGAGGGCATGCTCACCGGCGCCCTCGCCCAGTTCAGCCGCCAGGCCCCCAACACCTGGGTCTACCTCGACGCCGGCAACCCGGGCTGGGCGGACCCGGCGACCATGGCCCGGCGCCTCCACGAAGCCGGCCTTCGACAGGCCCACGGCTTCTCCCTCAACGTCTCCAACTACTTCACCACGAGCGAGAACACCGCCTACGGCAACGCCGTCAACAGTGAACTCAACGCCCGCTACGGCTACACCAAGCCGTTCGTCGTCGACACCAGCCGCAACGGCAACGGCTCCAACGGCCAGTGGTGCAACCCCTCAGGCCGCCGTATCGGCGCCCCCACCCAGCTGGGCGGAGGCGCCGAGATGCTCTTGTGGATCAAGACCCCGGGCGAGTCCGACGGCAACTGCGGTGTCGGAGCCGGCTCCTCGGCCGGACAGTTCCTCCCCGAGGCCGCCTACAAGATGGTCTACGGCTACTGATCCAGTACTCCCGTGGCCTGGTTCCCCCCGCCCCGCGACCGGGCCACGGGCACACCTTGATCAGGCTCCGGGCTGCCCGCGAATCTCGCGAAAGGTATTGACGCCGCCCACCGGTCCCCTACCATCCAGATTGCTCGATACTTCGACCCTTGTTCGATATCGCGAACACAGCACAGCTGCTCCACTCGCACAGCAGGACACTTCCGGGCCACGCCACCGGAACGACCGAGCCGCAAGGAGCACGCCACACATGCGCATGTCATGGTCGCATCAGTCCTCCCCTCGTCGCGCGCCAGCTGCCGCCACCGGCCGCGTCCAGGGCCCCACCTCCACCGCCACGGTCCAGCTCGACCACTCCGCGACGCGGGACGGCACACGGGCCGGACTCGCGCTACCGCGCAACCCTCCGCGTGGATCGGTGTCAAGCGCGAGGGCGGAACGAGCCGGGTGGTGGAGGTCAGCGGGTCGACCATGGACAGCAACCGGCACCGGGCGACGAGCTCATGAGCGCGGCCCGTTCCGGGCAGCCGCATCTGGCTGCGGGCGAGCGCGGACACCCCCGGCGGCGCGGCACACCGGGACCTTCTCGTAGCCCTTGAGCCGTTCGGGTCCTCAGCTCCGTCTCGGCCAAGGAATGTCATGAACAACGCAACCCGCACCGTCCCGCGCGAGCCCCGGTCTCGATCAGACCTCGAACGGCTCGCGGAGTACATGAGGGTCACCGTGCGGCGAGCTTCCACCACGACGAACCCGTCCGGACACCTCCGACGGGGCCAGCCGGAACCACTTACTCAAGAATCAAGAGGTCCTCATGCGCGGAGGAACTTTCAACCGCAAACGTCTATCTGTGATGCTCGGCGCCTCGGCTGCGGCCCTGGCCTCGTTGGCGGCGACGCTCGTCGCCAACCCGGCTCAGGCGGCCACCAGCGCGTGTTCTCTTCCATCGACGTACCGGTGGACGTCGACGGGCGTGTTGGCGCAGCCGGCCAACGGGTGGGTCTCACTGAAGGACTTCACCAACGTGGTGTACAACGGCAAACACCTGGTCTACGGGTCGAACGTGTCGGGATCGTCTTACGGCTCGATGAGGTTCAGTCCCTTCACGAACTGGTCGGACATGGCGTCGGCCGGCCAGACCGGGATGAGCCAGGCCGCGGTGGCGCCCACGCTGTTCTACTTCGCGCCCAAGAACATCTGGGTGCTGGCGTACCAGTGGGGTGCGTGGCCCTTCATCTACCGCACGTCGAGCGACCCCACCAACCCCAACGGCTGGTCCTCGCCGCAGCCGCTGTTCACCGGTAGCATCTCCGGCTCCGGCACCGGCCCGATCGACCAGACCCTGATCGGTGACGGCCAGAACATGTACCTGTTCTTCGCCGGTGACAACGGCAAGATCTACCGAGCGAGCATGCCGATCGGGAACTTCCCGGGCAGCTTCGGCTCGTCGTACACGACGGTCATGAGCGACTCGACGAACAACCTGTTCGAGGGGGTGCAGGTCTACAAGCTTCAGGACCAGAACCAGTACCTCATGATCGTTGAGGCGATCGGTGCGAGGGGGCGCTACTTCCGCTCGTTCACGGCCTCCAGCCTGAACGGTTCGTGGACCCCGCAGGCCAGCAGCGAAAGCAACCCCTTCGCGGGCAAGGCCAACAGCGGTGCCACCTGGACCAACGACATCAGCCACGGTGACCTGGTCCGCAACAACCCCGACCAGACCATGACCATCGACCCCTGTAACCTGCAATTCCTCTACCAGGGCAAGTCCCCCTCCGCCGGCGGCCCCTACGACCAACTGCCCTGGCGGCCGGGCGTACTTACCCTACAGCGCTAACTTCGCGCTTTCATCGGGTGGGCCACCCGCCTGTGGGCACCCCGCCGCACGCGCGGGTGCGCCTCGGGCGGTGGTCCGACCCGCGGCAGGCCTGATGGCCGAAACGGCCCCCGGGGAATCCGGCGGGCCGTCACATTCAATCGAGCCCGGCGTCTCCTCCTCCACGGTGCCGGGTTATCCAGCGGCTGGGGCCGATGCTCGCGCTGGAGCCCGTCTCCCGCCCGGCCGATGCCCCGAGCGGATGTGGATCGTGGACGGCACCTCGAGGAGGACGACAATGCCGAGCACCGCAGGGTCCGTACCCGCGTGGAACACGTCATCAGCCGGAAGAACTACAAGATCTTCCGCGACTGCCGCCAGCGCGGCGACAGCCTCCATCACGCGGTCCAGGCCGTCGCCCACATGCAACCTCGCCCTGGCCTCATGAGCAGACAGCCCCGCTCACGGGCTCTGACCTGCCCGAGCACAGCCGACGACGGAACACCTCGTCCTCGGTCTCGACACCGACCTTGAGGCGCGCCGCCGACTTCCATATCTCCCAAGTGGTGGACGAAGTGAAGGGCGTTCACTGCCGATTCCCCAAGGCCCATCTGGAATCGCCAAGGGAATAGCGGGCCACCGGCTTCGCCGGGACACAGGTCGGGGATCCGCACGGTCGACGCTGGATCTTCGAACGGGAAACGAGAATCGGGTGGCTGTCTCGGTCAGGAGGGGCGCCGGCCTACGGGTGGTTCCAGGGGCCGGAACGCCACGGCGGGCTGACCAGCGCAAAGGAAACATGGGATGGATCGGCTTCCGATTGAGGCAGACATGCCTATTGACAGTGTGAACGACCGGTGGAATCACTATGGGACATGGGATGTCTGAGAGTACGGGCACAGCACTCTCTGCCCCCTTCCTCACACATTCAAGGAGCAGAATGCAGCTTTCATCTGTTTCGCTCCGGAGCCCTGCGGCTCGTCAACCACGCTTACCGACGGTCGCCTCCGTATGCGTGATGGCGCTGCTGACCATGTTGCCGGCGGCCGCGCCGACATGATCGGCATCCAACGCGATGCGCGGCAACTGGGTGTGCTGCGTCATCCCGAACCTGACCGGAGTGCTCACCCAGAGCGGGGGCAGCTGGCAGCCGACCGGCAACTGGTGGGCGCTTCGGGACTACGCCGATATGACCGGCACCCTCGTGGACACGTCCGGCCAGGTCGGTTCGACGGCGATCTCGGCCTCCGTGGACCGCTCCGCCAAGCGAGCGGTGGCGGTCATCTGCGACTCGAACGGATACACCGGCGCCGCGTCCGTGACCTTCAGCGGGCCGGCGTCCCTGCCCTGGCTCGCGAACGACGGCGTCGTGCACGTCACCGTGCACCGCATCCCCGACCAGGCACCGCTCGGTGCCCCGCAGATCGTGTACGACCAGAACGTGAGCGCCTCGGGCGCTCGGTCACCGTGCCGTTCCCGTTCCGGGGCTCGCACGACGCGTTCGCCGTCCATCTGACGCCCGCCTCGTCCAGCGGCGGCGGCTTCGACATGTACGGCGACTCCGGCAGCACCGGCACCGCGATCGACCAGTGGACCCCCAACGGGGGCGCCCCTTCATCCTCCGCTGACCGCGGCTGAACGGACGCCCGTCCGCGAGTGGCCTCCGGCAACCGTGGAGCCACGGCCACCACGAGCAGCACGACTCGCACGAGCACAGCACAGCACAGCACAGTCACCGTGCCCCATGGCCGGACCGGCGGCCACGGGACGCCTCCGACCTGCGAAAGGAACCGACCGTGTCAGCATTCAGACGGCTGTTCCGGCGTCTGCGCGCCTCGACGGCCGTGCTCACGGGCCTCGTCCTGGCCGCCGGCGGCCTCGTCGGCACGGCTGCCGTGCCGGCCCAGGCAGCCACCTCCATCACGATCAACGGCGCGTCCGGCGGCCGCACCTTCGACGGCGTCGGTGCGATCAGCGGCGGGGGCGGCAACAGCAGACTCCTGATCGACTATCCCGAGCCCGAGCGCGGCCAGGTCCTCGACTACCTGTTCCGGCCCGGCTACGGTGCCTCCCTCCAGATCCTCAAAGCGGAGATCGGCGGCGACACCAACTCCACCTCGGGGGCCGAGCCGAGCCACCAGCACACCCGGTCCGACCTGAACTGCGACCGGGGCTACGAATGGTGGCTGATGGAACAAGCCAAAGCGCGCAACCCGGACATCAAGCTGTACGGACTCGCCTGGGGCGCGCCCGGCTGGATCGGCGGCGGGAACTTCTGGTCCACCGACATGATCAACTACCTGCTCTCGTGGCTGGGCTGCGCCAAGCAGCACGGGCTGACCATCGACTACCTCGGCGGGTGGAACGAGCGAGGCTACAACATCTCCTGGTACGAGCAGTTGCGCAGCGCGCTCAACAGCAACGGCTACGGCAGCACCAAGATCGTCTCGGCGGACTCCGACTGGGCCGTGGCGAACGACGTCAACTCCAACCCCGCGTTCGCCGCCGCGGTGGACATCATCGGCACGCACTACCCCTGCGGCTACCGGTCGTCCCAGTCCAACTGCTCGGTGCCGTCGGCCGCCACATCGTCCGGCAAGCAGCTGTGGGCCAGCGAGAACGGCTCCGACGACTACAATGCGGGAGCCCCCGCCGTGGCCCGCGGCATCAACCGCGGATACATCGACGGCCGGATGACCGCGTATCTCAACTGGCCGGTGGTCGCCGCGATCACACCCAACCTGCCGTACCCCACCATGGGGCTCGCCGTGGCCGCGCAGCCGTGGTCCGGGCACTACAGGATCGGCAAGAACGCCTGGGTGATGGCTCAGACCAGCCAGTTCACCAGCCCGGGGTGGAAGTACCTCGACGCCTCCAGCGGCTACATCGGCGGCAACCGGAACAACGGCAGCTACGTCTCGCTGAAGTCCAAGAACAACTCGGACTACTCCACGGTCATCGAGACGATGGACGCCGGCGGCGCCCAGACGCTGAACTTCACCCTCACCGGAGGGCTGTCCACCGGAACCGTCCACGTATGGTCGACCGACGTCAACTCCAACAACCCGGCCGACTACCTCGTGCACGCCACAGACATCACACCGTCCGGCGGCGGCTTCAGCCTGACCGTGCAACCCGGTCACGTCTACACCCTGACCACCACGGCTGGTCAGGGCAGGGGCACCGCCACCGGCCCTGCCCAGGCCACGATGGGTCTGCCGTACACCGACTCCTTCGACAGCTACGCCACCGGCACCGAGGCCAAGTACCTCATGGACTGGCAGGGCGCCTTCGAGGAGGTGGGCTGCGGCGGCGGTCGCGGCGGCAAGTGCGTGCGCCAGATGAGCCCGCAGAAACCGATCACCTGGGACGCGCTGTCCGATCCGCACGCCTTGCTCGGTGACGTGGGCTGGAGCAACTACACCCTCTCGTCCGACGTGATGCTCGAACAGCCCGGATACGCCGAGCTGATCGGCCGTGCCAACGCACAGGACTACAACAGCACCGGCGGGCTCAACGCCTACCACCTGCGGGTGAGCGACGCCGGGGCCTGGTCGATCCTGAACTCCAACACAGGCGGCAACGTCTCCGTCCTGGCCCGCGGCACGACCGCGGCGCTGGGCACCAACCGGTGGCACACCCTGGCCCTCACCCTCTCCGGCACCACCATCACCGCCGTCATCGACGGTTCCACGGTCGGTTCCGTGAACGACCGCACCTGGGCCAGCGGGCAGATCGGCTATGCGACCAGCCAGGGCGAGACGGCACAGTTCGACAACCTGTCCATCACCCCCGGCAGCGGCGGCAACGGCGGCACGACCGGCGCGATCGTCGGGGTCGGTTCCGGGCGCTGCGTGGACGTGCCGAACCAGTCACAGACGGACGGCACCCAGGTGGAGCTGTGGGACTGCAACGGCGGCAGCAACCAGCAGTGGACGAACACCTCGGACGGTGAGCTGCGGGTGTACGGCAGCGACTGCCTGGACGCCGCGGGCCAGGGCACCACCCCCGGTACCAAGGTGGACATCTGGGACTGCGACGGCGGCGGCAACCAGAAGTGGACGCTCCACGCCGACGGCACCATCACCGGTGTCCAGTCCGGCCTGTGCCTGGATGCCACCGGCGCGGGAACGGCCAACGGCACCTTGCTCCAGCTCTGGACCTGCGACGGCGGCGGCAACCAGAAGTGGACGCGCGACTGATCCGGTGACCGGCCGACGATCAACGACCACCGCACCTGCTCCGTCAATTCCCCGAGAGGCCCCCATGTCTTCCTCTTCCCTGCCGCTCAGCCGGCGCCGACTGCTGGCGGCGGCCGGCGCCGCCACGGCCTTCGGCCTGCTGCGGTTCGCCCCCGAGGCCGCCGCGACCGACGGTCCCGGAAGCTACACCGCGAGCTGGTCCTCCGTGGACCAGCACCCGCCGGCCCCGGCCTGGTTCCAGGACGCCAAGTTCGGCATCTACTACCACTGGGGTGTCTTCAGCGTTCCCGCGTTCGGGAACGAGTGGTATCCGCGCAACATGTACATCGGCGGCTCGGCCGAGAACAGACACCACATCGCCACCTACGGCGACCCCTCGGTCTGGCCGTACAACAACTTCATCGACGGCGCCCGCGACAAGACCGGCAACTACGTGCAGTTCGCCCCCAAACCGGTCTCCCAGGGCGGCAAGTGGGATCCGGACGCCTGGGCGCAGCTGTTCAAGGCCGCCGGCGCCAGGTTCGCCGGGCCGGTCGCCGAGCACCACGACGGCTTCTCCATGTGGAACAGCCACTCCAACCCGTGGAACTCGGTCCGGCACGGTCCAAGACTCGACCTGGTGGGTCTCCAGGCGCAGGCCATCCGCGGGCAGGGGCTGAAGTTCATGGCTTCGCTGCACCACGCCTACCACTTCAACGGCTACTACGACCACGTGCCGTCACAGTCGGACCCGGCACTCCGCGTCCTCTATGCCCAGCAGGGCTCGGCCGCGGAGAACAAGCTCTGGTACGACAAGCTGACCGAGATCATCGACGGCTACCAGCCGGATCTGGTCTGGCAGGACTTCGACCTGAACCTGGTGCAGGAGTCCTACCGACTCGAGTTCCTCGCGCACTACTACAACCAGGCGGTCTCCTGGAACAAGGACGTGGTCGCGACGTACAAGGACGGCCTCAACAACAAGGGTGAGGTCTTCGACTTCGAGCGCGGCGGCCCGGCAGGGCTGCTCACCCCCTACTGGCTGACCGACGACAGCGTCTCCTCCTCCAGCTGGTGCTACACGGAGGGCATCGGCTACTACTCGACACAGGCACTGCTGCACTCGCTGATCGACCGGGTCAGCAAGGGCGGCAGCATGCTGCTGAACATCGCCCCGATGTCCGACGGCACCATCCCCTCCGGGCAGCGGTCCATCCTGCTCGCCATGGGCGACTGGCTCGGCCGCTTCGGAGAGGCGGTCTACTCCACCCGCTCCTGGGCCAGTTACGGCGAGGGCCCCACCAAGATGGGCGGAGGCTCGTTCAGCGGACCGGTGGCCGGCAAACCGCAGGACGTCCGGTTCACCCGCAGCCGGGACAACAAGGTCCTCTACGCCACCGCCCTGGGCTGGCAGGGCGGCACCATGACCATCACGACACTGAACTCGAACCAGATCAACCTCAGCAGCCTGACCGGCGCCAAACTGCTGAACGACACCGCCGGCGCCTACCTCGACCTGCCCGCACCGGTCCAGGACGCCTCCGGCCTGCACCTCACCATGCCCTCGTCCAACCCACCGTTCAGCGCCCTGGCGTACACGGTAAAGCTCACCTTCTCCGGTGAGATCCCCGTCCTGGGCGCGCCGGGCGGCTCGACGACCTGGGTGAAGATCGCCAATGTGACCAGCGGACTGGCGCTCGACAGCGGGGGCGACGTCGCCTCCGGATCCAACCTCAAGCAGTGGAACTACGACGGGAGCACCAACCTGCACTGGCAGCTGATCGACCTCGGCAACGGCTACTACCGCATCATGAACCGCACCAACGGCATGGCCGCCGACAGCTGGGGTGACTCCGCCAACGGCGCTCCCGCCCGCCAGGAGGTCTGGAACGGCGGCAACAGCCAGCAGTGGTCGCTGGGCAGCCTCGGCGGCAACCGCTACCAGATCATCAATCGGGGCACCGGTACCGCCCTCGACGGCGGTGGCAGCACCACGGTCGGCTCGACCACGGTGATGTGGACTCCGAACTCCAGCACCAACAACGAATGGACCATCACCGGCGTGTGACCCACCCCAATCGGACCTCCCGCGCGTACGGCGCGACGGTGATCCGGTCGATCAGCGGGGCATGGCGGGAGCGGAGCAGCACCCCGGGGAAGTGTCCGAGGCGTAGGTGGTGCCGTCGAAGTTCGGCAGTTCCCCGGGGCGGAAGGTGTGGCCGAGCCCGCGAGCTTGGCATCCTGCGCCTCGTACGTACACGCCTTCAGCCTGCCGGCGCCGGGTGTGACGGTAAGGCGGTCGACGAGGGTGGTGGACGAACCGCCGGCCGGGGCCCCCTTGTTGACGCCACCCCAGTCGGGTCCTTGGCGAGCCGGACCGCCCCCGAGCCGCAGGCAGGGGGTTTTGGCTCGCCTCGGCAGGTTGTAGACGGGCTGTGCCCCACCGGCTGCCCTTCGCCTTCCCGGCCGGGCTGAGGACGATCTCGTATGCCGAGGACTCCTTCAGCTTCGGCAGCTCGCCGTCACCGAAATCGGTGACGACCGTGCCGTCGTCACCGACCTTCAGGTCCCGCTCGCCGAGGACTTCGGGCCGGAGGAATCGCCTACCTGACCGCTCCACGGCCCGGTGGGCGAGGAAGAGGTGGGCCAGGCCGACAACGCATGCCCACCCGGCTCGCTTCCGACTTCCGCACGGACGAGATCCGCCGGCAGTCCCACGCAGGGGCCGACGCTGCCACCCCCTCGGCCCGGCGCGGCACCACCAGCCCGGCCACCACGCAGTCCCACCGGGCAGCCGGTATCACTCAGCACGAGCGGCCTGAAAGCTCGTCGGCGCGAGCGGTGGACAGCGCCGCCAAAGGCACCGTGCAGCAGATCGATCGCCGGTCCCTGCTGCCACAGACCCCGGCGCCATCCGGCTGGGCCCGCGGACGGTCGCCATCGAGGGCACCAGTCCGTGCCCGCCCGACAGCGACTGCCCCACAGCGGGCTGACGGTCCCGGGAAGGACTCGACCTCAGCAGGTCAGGCGAACTGCCGAGGTCGCGCAACAGGATCAGAGACCGAAGAACTGCACGGCTGCGGCGGCCATGCCACCCATCGGCAGTTGGTGCCCGGCCCCGGAGACGCTGATGGCTTCCAGCCGCACGGCGCCGTCGGTCCCGGCGAAGCGCTGCCGCGTCCAGCTCGGCTGCGGCTGGTCCGTCGAGGTCGGCGTCTGGCTCAGCCCGAAGACGTCCGTCCACTGCTTGGTCTCTTCCTGCATGAGCTGGAAAGGCACGAGTGTGTCGTTGGTGCCGTGCCACAGCTGCACGCGAGGACGGGTGCCGGAGTGGCCCGGGTACGCCTGCCGGACCAGGTTTCCCCATTCCTGTGCCGTCTTGTGCATGTTCCCACCCACACACTTGCTCGTCCACGGTGGGAAGTCGGCCTCGTTCGCGAAGCAACCGAAGGGGACGCCCATGAACGCCGAGCCGGCCTTGAAGACCTCCGGGTAGTCGGCCAGCAGCGCGCTGGTCTCCATGCCGCCGGACGAGCTGCCGGTGACGAAGACCCGCTGCGGGTCTCCGTTGTAGTGCTGTTCCACATACGACACCATCGAGACGACCGAGACCGGGTCGCTGCCGCCGTCGTGGTGTTTGGAGGCATCGGACCACACGTCGAAGCAATTACTCATCGCTGTCTGCTTCGTGGCGGTCGGGTAGATGACGACGAAGCCGCGCTGGTCGGCCAGCGACGCGAACTCGCTGCTCTGGTAGAACCCCGGCCCCGAGCCGCCACAGCCGTGCATGGCGACCACGATCGCCGGCTTGGCCGGACGGGAGTCCGGCACGTACACGTGCATGCGCAGGTTGCCCGGATTGCTGCCAAAGTCGGTCACCTCCGTGAGCGAAGCCGCCGTCGCCTGCGGCGCGAGAACGAGACCGGAGACGAGGAGTGCCAAGGCGCCGGCGACAGCCGCCAGCACGGTTCTGATCGCGGTCATGGTGCAACCACCTCCTAGTGATCACGAGATTCGCACACGAGGTTAGGCATGTTCATGACGGTGCTCCATGAGCACGCCCACCGATACACCGGTACGCGACGAGCGCACCCCTCCGGCCATGGACGTCCAGGCCTACCGGGACGCCGCGACGCGCGAATTCGGCATGGGGAGCTTCTACGCGAAGTATCTGCGGGACCTGCCGCCGGGCACGGCGCTGCCCTCCGACGACGTCAAGGCGCAGTACCCCGACATGGCCGGCGGACAGGTCACCTTGGCCTGGACCCTGTACGAGCAGTACCGCGACCGGAACGCACTGGAGACGGCCTATCCGGACATGAAACGGTTCGTGAACCGCAACGCCGCCGAGGTACCCGGGCTCATCTGGCCCACGGACAAAGGCTTCGGCGACTGCTGACCGCCCGACCACCGACCACCGACCAACGACGGCATGGGCAGCCCCACCGCCGGAGACTGCACCACCGAGGTCTCCCTGGTCAACACCACCCTCTCCTACCAGCAGGCCCGGGCCACCGCGAAGGCCGCGACAGTCCTCGGGCACCGGCGTCTTCGGCACCCGCTACCTGGCCGACGCGCTGGCCCGCACCGGGAGGATCGACCTGGCGACGACCATGCTCCACCAACGCACCTACCCCGGCTTCGGCTTCCAGCTCGCCAACGGGGCCACAACCGCCTGGGAGCAGTGGCTCTACCGCTCCTCGATGGAAACCCACGACCACGCGATGTTCGCCGGCATCACCGCGTCCAAGCCCCCACCGAAGCGAGGAAGACACACAGGTCACCGACCAAGCGGTCGCGTACCGAGTCGGCTCCGGAACCTGGGTGTTCGCTGTCCGAGCCCATTGACGGTGAACGGGTCGGCCCTCAGTGGGCCGGCCATACTGAGGTCTTCCCGGGCCTGCTGGAGCGGTCCGACTCACCTGGTGAGGGCCGCTTGCCAGGAGGTGCCGTTGCTGGTGGCGTCGCTTCGCAGGCGGTCGCGGGCGGCGGTGTCGCCGTACAGGCTCCAGCGGAACCAGTCCAGGAAGGTGTTCTTGGTCTGGGCGTAGTAGCGGTAGTCCGGGGTCAGGTACTGGCCGTGGTCCGCCCCGACGTGAGTGAGGAACGCCTTGGGCGAGGGAAGCTCCGCGTACGCGGCGCGCGCCGAATTGTAGTCGCAGGTCGGGTCGTGATCACCATGGATGAACAGCACATTGGCGTGGAGGCCGGCGGGGTTGCCCATGTCCACGCAGGCGACCGGGACGGCGGCGACAATGCGGTTGTCCGGCCAGGAGGTGAGAAGGCCGTGAGTGGTCATCCCGCCCATCGAGTGGCCTGACACACCGACACCGGCGCGGGTGTCGATGTGCCCGGCGAACGGGTCGCCCGAGGTGTTGTTGAGAGCCAGTGTCCGGGTGAGGACCTCGGAGACGTCCTTCGACCAGTTGCCGTTGTAAACGCTGCCGATGTTGGTGTTGTCGGAGAACGAGGGGGCGGGGCAGATGAAGCCCGCGGCGGCCAGATCGTGGGTCTGGGAGGAGTAGCAGTCGGAGTTGCACCCCATGCCGTGGCTCCATTCGGCGATGGGGAAGACGCCGTTGGCGATGGGCGCGTTCGGGATGGGATTGCCGCCCGCGGTTCCGGAGGCCGGGTAGAAGATCTTCGTGTTCAGCTGGCGGCTGCCACGCGACCAGTAGAACTGGCGCACGCCGATGGCGAACTGCGCGGTGGGTGCCTGCCGCGGTGAGGCCATCCGTGGTGACAGGGTGCCGGCGGCCGCGCTGCTGCCGAGCAGGGACGTGCCCACGCCCGTGGCCGCGGCCGCGCCGAGGCCCAGTAAGGTACGCCGTCGCATCGACATGGGTGACTCCTTGTTGTCGTAGGGGTGAGCGGGGCACACGGGCGCGGTGCGCCAGCGTGAGAGGGAATCCCGCAGAGGTTGCTCAGGGGGGTGGATACGGGCGTCAGTCCAGCGGTGGAACGGCCGCCACCGTCGGAGGCGCGAGCCCAGCGGTAGGGGGAAGTAGCCGCCGTCCAGGGTGGTGATGGCCGTCGCGGTGCGGCGGGCCCGGCATTGTCGCGCCCGAGACGGTGAGGAAGACGCGCCTGTCGATCGTCATGACATGACCTTCCGGCGGCATGTGCGGAGGCGGGAAGCGCGGGCACGGGACGGGCAGCAGGTGCTCCGATACATCCCATGTCCCTCTAGGGGTCCCATGGGATCTTTGGGGCTGTCAAGAGACTTGACGTCGAACAATACGGGCGCCTGCTGCGGAACTCGGGCCTACGGCCCTGTGGCATGGGCGGTGGGAGAGGCCAAACATCACATGTCGCCGACGATTCCGCCCCGCAGGACACCGCCGGGCTGCGGTTTTCATCGCGACCTCCACACCCGTCCGGTGTGCGGTCTTGACAGCCTCCGGGGCTCCCCTATCATCCATCTCTGTCCGGTGTTTCGACAGCAGTTCGAGATATCGAACGCCCGCTTCTTGTGCCCCACCCCATCCAGCCGATCCGCGGCGTGGCTCGACATGTCATGCCCTGATCAGATTCCACCCTCCAGGAGGAGACGGTGCAGTCTTCATTGGTTTCCGTGCCGGGCGGTGTGTCCCGTAGCCGGCGCTCGCTCGCCACCTTGGCCACAGGCTCGGCGCTGATGTTGATTGCGGTACTTGTGGCGGTGTTCGGCCGGTCGGCGCCGGCGTCCGCAGCCGCCACCGGCCCCTGTGACATCTACGCGTCGGGCGGCACGCCGTGTGTGGCCGCGCACAGCACGGTGCGGGCGCTCTATGGCTCGTACACCGGCAAGCTGTACCAAGTCAGGCGCTCGTCCGACAACGCGACCCGGGACATCGGCGCCCTGGCGGCAGGCGGCGTCGCCGACGCCGCCGCCCAGGACTCGTTCTGCGCGGGCACCTCATGCGTCATCACCTGGGTCTACGACCAGTCCGGGCACGGCAACAACCTGGGCTACCAGGGGCCGGGCGGAGTCGGTGGCTCCGACACCGCCGCGAACGCGACGAGTGAATCGCTGACGGTCGGCGGCAACAAGGCCTACTCGCTGTACATCAACCCCAGGAACAGCTACTGGCGTGACGGCCACACGACGGGCGTCCCCACCGGCAGCACGCCTGAGGGCATGTACATGGTGACGAGTGGCGCACACGTCAACGGCGGCTGCTGCTTCGACTACGGCAACAGCGAGACCACCCGCAAGGCCGACGGCCCCGGAGCCATGGACGCGATCAACTTCAGCACGCAGTGCTGGTTCGGCGGATGTTCCGGGAACGGCCCATGGGTCCAGGCAGACCTCGAATGGGGCCTGTACTCCGGGGGCAGTCAGTCCTGGAACCCGAACCAGCGGGCCTTCACCAGCAAGTTCGTCACCGCCACATTGAAGAACAACGGGACGACCCGGTTCGCGATCAAGGGCAGCAACGCGCAGTCCGGAAGTCTGAACACGCTGTACGCCGGCTCCCTCCCCGGTGGCTACAACCCCATGAAGAAGCAGGGGGCCATCATCCTGGGCAGCGGCGGCGACTGCTGCAACGGCAACACCAACCTCAGCGCCGGCACGTTCTACGAGGGAGCCATGGTCTCCGGCTACCCCTCCGACCAGACGGAGAACGCCGTACAGGCCAATATCACCGCGGCCGGGTACCGCTGAACCGCGGCGTTCCCCGGTCCCGACGACCGCCGCCCTCCTCCGTGACCATCCGGGCCGGAGGTCACGACACACCACCGGATGCGGCGGCCGTCATCCGGGCCGACAGCCTGCCCGGCATCCGCCTGCCGCCGCATCGCGCGCACCGCGGGCGATCGCTCGTCGCATCCTTCCAGGAAGGAACCATCTCGTGTCGAAACCACGCGGACGATTACTCCGCTTCCTCACGGCCGCCGCGCTGATCGGCACCGTCTTCACCACGGCCTCGGGCCACTCGACCGCCCAGGCGGCCCCGGGCAGTCCGGCGCTCACCCCGCCGCTGGGCTGGAACAGCTGGAACAGCTTCGGGTGCGGGGTCACCGAGGCACAGGTCCGGCAGGCCGCCGACGCGATGGTCTCCTCGGGCATGCGGGACGCCGGTTACCGATACGTGGTGGTCGACGACTGCTGGTTCGACCCGCAACGCGACACCGCGGGCAACTTGCGGGCCAACCCGGCAAAATTCCCGAGCGGGATGAAGGCGCTCGGGGACTACATCCACGGGAAAGGCTTGAAGTTCGGCATCTACCAGGTGCCCAACGAGCGCACGTGTGCGCAGGGCGGGGGCAGTTACCCGGGGTCCACCGGCAGCAAGGATCATGAGGCCCAGGACGCTCGCACGTTCGCCTCGTGGGGTGTGGACTACCTCAAGTACGACTGGTGTTCCTCCGCCGGCACCCGGGACGAGCAAGTCGCGCGGTTCACGCTCATGCGCGACGCGCTGCGCGGGACCGGGCGCCCGATCGTCTACAGCATCAACCCGAACAGCTACCACGCCATCACCGGCGACACATACAACTGGGGCGAGGTCGCCGACCTGTGGCGGACGACCGAGGACCTGCTCGACATCTGGCAGAACGGCAACACCAACAGCTATCCGATGGGCGTGGGCAACGTCGTGGACGTCACCGCGCCACTGGCCGCGCAGTCGGGTCCCGGCCACTGGAACGACCCCGATATGCTCGTCGTCGGCCGCCCCGGGCTGTCGCTGACCGAGTCCCGCTCCCACTTCGCCCTGTGGGCACTGATGGCCGCGCCGCTCATGGCGGGCAACGACATCCGCACCATGTCGGCCGATGTGAGCGCGGTCCTGCGCAACCCGCGCCTGCTGGCGGTGAACCAGGACCCGCTGGGCGCGGGCGGGCGCAGGGTGCGCGACGACGGAGACACCGAGGTGTTCGCCAAGCCCCTGTCCGACGGCTCGGTCGCCGTGGGCCTGTTCAACCGGGGGAACAGCCCGGCGACCGTCACCGCCACGGCGGCACAGGCCGGCCTGTCCGGCGGGTCGTTCACCCTCACCGACCTGTGGACCGGCGGCACATCGAGCACGACCGGACAGGTCTCGGCGAGTGTGCCCGCACACGGCGTCGCCGCGTTCCGGGTGACCGGCGGCACTCCGCTGGCCGCCACCACGTCCCGGCTGCGCGGTGACGGGTCCGGCCGTTGCCTGGACGTGGAGAACGCCTCGACCGCGGCCGGGGCGAGGGTGCTGATCCAGGACTGCCGCACGGCCGCCGGCCAGTTGTGGACCACCTGGGCCGGCGGCGAGATACGCGTCTTCGGCGACAAGTGCCTGGACGCTTATGACCAGGGCACCGCCAACGGCACACGCATCATCACCTGGCCCTGCAACGGACAGGACAACCAGAAGTGGACACTCGACGCGAACGGTTCGATCCGCAACGTCCACGCCGGCCTGTGCCTGGACGTCGATCAAGCCGGCACCACGAACGGATCCCCGCTGATCCTGTGGACCTGCAACGGTCAGGGCAACCAGAGGTGGACCCGCACATGAGGAGACGACCACAACCCACTCGTACGAGACTCACGCGAGCGGTCGCCTGGGCGGCTGGTCTCCTGCTGGCCATTGTCCTCGCGCCCGCAGCGGTGTATCCCACGGAGGCCAGGGCGGACAACCCGATCGTGCAGCACGTCTACACGGCCGACCCCGCGCCTTTGGTCCATGACGGCCGCGTCTACCTCTACACCGGGCACGACGAAGACAACTCGACCAACTACACCATGAAAGAGTGGCGGGTGTGGTCCTCCGCCGACATGGTCAACTGGACCGACCACGGCTCTCCGCTCAGCGTGGCCTCCTTCAGTTGGGCGTCCGCCAACGCGTGGGCGGGCCAGGTCGTCAACCGCAACGGAAAGTTCTACTGGTACGTGCCGACAACGGAGCGCGCGACCGGCCGCATGGCCATCGGCGTGGCGGTGTCGGACAGCCCCACCGGACCGTTCCGCGACGCCCTCGGCCACCCGCTGGTCGGAAACGGCGAGATCGACCCGACCGTCTTCATCGACGATGACGGACAGGCGTATCTGTATTGGGGCAACCCGAACCTGTGGTACGTCAGGCTGAACGCCGACATGATTTCCTACTCCGGCAACCCGGCCAAGATCCCGCTCACCACGGCGGGCTTCGGCACCCGCACCGGTGATCCCAACCGGCCCACGCTGTTCGAGGAAGGGCCCTGGGTCTACAAACGAGGCGGCCTGTACTACATCGTGTATGCCGCCAAGTGCTGCTCGGAGTTCATCGCCTACTCCACCGCCCCCGGCCCGACCGGACCATGGACCTACCGCGGAACGATCATGCCCACGCAGGGCGCCAGCTTCACCAACCACCCGGGCATCGTCGATTTCAAAGGTAATTCGTATTTCTTTTACCACAACGGCGCGCTTCCGGGCGGAAGCGGCTATACCCGCTCGGTCGGCGTGGAGAGGTTCTCCTACAACCCCGACGGCACCATCCCGACGATCAACATGACCAGTACGGGGGCGCCCCAGGTCGGCACGCTCGACCCGTACACCCGTCAGGAGGCCGAAACGATCGCCTGGGAATCCGGGATCGAGACGGAGCCGTCCAGCGAGGGAGGCAGGAACGTCGGGTACACCGAGAACGGCGACTACATCAAGGTCAAAGGTGTCGCTTTCGGCGCGGGCCCGTCCTCCTACACCGCACGCGTGGCCTCGGCGACCGGCGGCAGCACCATCGAACTGCGTCTGGGCGGACCCAACGGAACCGTCGTGGGCCGGTGCGACGTGCCGAACACCGGCGACTGGCAGACCTGGACGACGGTGTCCTGCCCGATCAGCGGCGCCACCGGCACGCAGGACCTGTATCTGCGGTTTGCGGGCGGCAGCGGCTACCTGGCCAACGCGGACTGGTGGCGGTTCACCGCCGGCGCCACCACTGCCCCGCCGGGACGGGCGGGCGGGTGATGGCTGACACGCGGCCGGGCCCCGCCACCGCGACGGCCTCGTCGTGGTGGCGGTGGGCGCGCCGTACGGCGCCACTCCGCTACGACGCCTCGTCGCCCGCCGGACCCGGCGGGCCGGCGGGCTCGTCGGGGTCCAGGTGCTGACGCAGCCACTGCTCCGTCGTACTCACATGCATCAGCGCCGCAGCCTCGGCCAGTGCGGAGTCCCGGCGCAGCAGGGCGGCGTAGATCGCCTCGTGCTCGGCGATGGTCCGGTCACCGGCGTGGTCGTCGACCATGCCGCGCCAGACCCGGCCGCGCACGGTGCGGCTGGAGATGCCCTCCAGCAGCGTAGCCAGCGTGCTGTTCCCGGCGGCTGCGATCACCGCCCTGTGGAAGGCGGCGTCGTGCTCGTTGAGCAACTCGACATCGTCGCGGGCGGTCCTCATCGCGTCCAGGTGGTGCCTGACCACGACGAGGTCGTCGTCGGAGATCCGGGTGGCGGCCAAGCTGGTGGCAACGGGCTCGAAGAGCCTGCGCACTTCGGTCAGTTCCAGCAAGGTGTCACCGTGGAGCAATTCCACCGCCGTGCCCAGCCCCTCGAGCAGCAGCGCGGGCTCCAGGCTCGTCACATAGGTCCCGTCGCCCCGCCTGACATCCAGGACCCGCGCGACAACAAGCGCTCTGACCGCCTCACGCATCAGGTTCCTGGACAGACCAAGCTCCGTGGCCAACTGCTGTTCGGGCGGCAGCTTGGCGCCGGGCGGTAGTTCGCCGGACTGGATGAGCTCCCTGATGCGGGCGATTGCCTTGTCGGTCAGTGACATAGGCGGACTCCACACTCCCTGCTCACGCCATGCCACGCTAACAGGACCTCCCATGTTCCAAAAGGGACGGGAAGTCCTTCAAGGGCGCCCCGCTCGCCGATGTCCACGCTCTTCTGCCCTCACCTGCGAAAGTGCGGACCTGCCGACGATCCATAGTCAGGCGGTTCAACTGCGCTCGAACCAACACATCCCATGTGACGGTGATGTTCGTGCCGCCGCCGGCGAAGGAGCTCATGAGGCTGTCCTCGCCGCCGGTCGCCCCGTTGTGCGCCGCGGCGAGTCCGCGGCGCACACGATCCCTGACGTGTCCCGGTTCGGTGGCCGAGGCCGGCTACCGCCTCGGTCCCGCGACGGCGTAGGCCGTGGTGCCCGCGATCGTGAGGACCAGGGCTGTCCAGGTGCCCGCCGCCGTGCCGGGTGGCAGCAGCATCCAGGACGCCACCTGCGTCGGCACGCTCGTCGGGTGCGGGGCGAAGAACGAGAACGAGAGCCAGGCGAACGGCAGCGTCCACGCGTACTGCCCCCCGCACACCGCCGCCCCGACCGCGGCGAGCCCCATCAGTCCCGCGCTGTCCCGCACGACGAACGCGGCGGTGGCCATGTCCTTCCCCGTCGCCTGCACCGCCAGCAGCACCACGGCGACGACCGCGCCGGCGAGCAGCACGTGCACCGCCCTGCGGGGCGCCCAGCGGATCGCGGCCGTCCGGTCCAGCGCGAGGTCCTGCCCGCTGAGCCCGGTCGAGACCGCCATCGCTCCCGCGGCGAGTACGAGCGCGGGCAGCCGCGGATCGCCCGGCCCCCCGCTGCCGTCCCGGGCGAGTGCCCACACCGTCACCGTGCTCATCACCACCGCGGCGAGTGACGCGGGTACCTGACGCGAGCGCGCGTACAGCGTCAGCCATCTCACCGGTACGCACCGCCGGTCAGCGCGTCGAGTGCGTCTGCCTTGCAGGAGAGCGCGGCGGCGCGCATCGCGTTGATCCGCGAGAGCTGCTCGGCCCGTGGCAGCGCTTTGAGGTCCTTCCACACCGCCCGGGGCCGGGGGCCGACTTCGCGGCGCACGTTCGGTGACCCCTGGCCGGGCAGCGGCCTGAGGTCGCCGAGGACCCAGCCGACCGCGACGGTCCGCGCGATGTCCTCTCCCCCCGTGCCGCTCCAGCCGACGGGGGTGCACCCCGGCACCATGCCTTTGGCGACCAGGGCCCAGGTCAGCTCCCCGCCCTTCGCGGCGGCGATGATGCCGTCGTCGAAGTCGATGAGCACGGTCTTGCGGGACCACCGCGGCGTGGAACCCTCCGGCAATACGGCGGTGTCCTCCCGGACCGAGACCGGCGCCTGGCTCCCCAGGGCACCGTGCAGCAGGCGCAGCGCCTTTTTGCCGTGACCCGCGAGGTCGGTGAGTCGTGCCTGGTGGGTCCTGGTCACGCATACCGGGCCATCGCACACCAACTCCGCGGCGGCCTTGTCGAGGACATACATCCGGCGCGGGTCGGAGGGGAGGACGAGCAGGGCGACGGCCGCGCCCGCCAGGACGGGCGTCAGGGCGAGCAGCCGGGTGCGCGGGGTCGCGGCGACCAGCAGCGCGAAGCCTGTCGCGGCCAGGCCGAGCAGCCAGATCGTCTGCCCGACGTGCACGGAGGCGGAGAGCGTGACGAGCGCGTCACGCACCTCATCCACCGCCGGTGACAGCAGCGAGAGACGGTTCGGCTCCGTGCTCGGGACCCCCGTCGCCGTGTCCGTCTCCGTCCGGCCCAGCGACATCTGCATGAGGGCCGTGAACGCGAAGGCGCCCATGGCCAGCAGCGGCGGGGTGAGCGCGGACGGCAGGGCGCGCCCGGCCCCCATGCCCAGCACGGCTCCCGCGACCAGTGAGAGTGCCCCCACCAGCGAGATCGGCAGCCATCCGAGGTGCGTGTACTCGGTGTTGGCGAACACCTGGACCGCGCCCACGAGGACGAGCAGCGCGAAGGCCGAGGCCAGGCTGAGCGCCATCGTGCCCGCCAGCGTGGCGGCGCGGTGCCAGGCGGGACGCGATGTGGTCGTCAGCAGCTCGGACATCTTCGAGCGGTGGTCACGCAGGCCCTGCAACGCACCGAGCCCCACGGTCAGCGGCCACAGGTAGAACAGCAGGGAGCGGGTCCACAGGGCCAGGGACGTCCACTGAGCCGTCCACGCCGTAGTGCCCCTCCACCATGCGGCGTCCACCAGGTACAGGAACGCCAGCGCGCTCGTCAGAACCACGGCTCCTGCCCAGAGGGCGACGGAGCGCTTCAGCTCGGTTCGCAGGACACGCGTATTCACCAGGCGCCCCTTCCCTGGCCGGGGGTCAACAGCAGTGCCGAGTAGCCGCGTTCCAGCGGGCTGTCGCCCACGTGCTCGGGGCCGCCCGCCGCGGCCAGGTCGTCCGGGGTGCCCTGGAAGACCAGTCGGCCCTCGGCGAAGAGCACCACGTCGGTGCAGGCGGCGGCCACGTCCTCCACGAGGTGGGTCGAGACGACCACACAGGTGTCCTTGCCCAGTTCCTGCAGCAGCTCGCGAAAGCGCAGCCGTTGCGCCGGGTCCAGGCCGGCCGTGGGCTCGTCCAGCAGCAGGATCGACGGGTCATTGACGATGGCCTGGGCGATGCCCACCCGCCGCACCATGCCGCCGGACAGAGTCTTCATCCGCTTGTCGGCACGGTCGGCCAGGCCCACCCGCTCCACGGCGTGCTGCACCGCCGCGGGGATGTCCGCCTTGGGTACCTCCTTCAGCCACGCCATGTACTCGACGAACTCGCGGACCGTGAAGCGCTTGTAGTAGCCGAACTCCTGCGGCAGGTAGCCGATCCGCCGGCGCAGCGCACGGTGCTCGCCCATGCCGCCCGCGGACTCGCCGAGCAGTTCCAGGGTGCCCTCGGCGGGGCGCAGTACGGTGGCCAGAGCCCGGATGAGGGTGCTCTTGCCCGCCCCGTTGGGGCCGAGGAGGCCGTGTACACCGGTGCCCAGCGACAGGTCGAGCCCGTCGACGGCCATCCGGTTTCTGCCGACCCTGACCTTCAGCCCGGTGGCCCGGATCTCCCAGGCGTAGGGCGTCGGTGCGATGTCGGCCGCGCTCACCGCGGGCATCATGTGGTGTCCTACCTTTCAAGGGTGGTTGCTCTGGTCATTCGTAAGATCGGAGGGCCCAGGGGTTCTGGGTATGGCTGGCATGTGGGCGCCGTTGGCAAGGCTCAAAGGACTTGGCCGCCCGGGACCCCGCGACGACTCGACCGCCAATTGGGAGACGCGACTCGATCGCTGCTGTAGGACAACGTCGGCGAGGTCGTCTGCGGGTGACATGTGAGACGGCGAGCTGGCGGAGGTGGCCGTGCCCGAGATCTGGGCCGGAGTGGACATCGGCAAGGAACACCACCACTGCGTGGTGATCAACGCGGACGGCGAACGGCTGCTGTCGCGCCGGGTCCTGAACGATGAGACCGAGTTGCTTCACCTCATCGGCGATGTCCTGGCGATATCCGCGGACGTGCTGTGGGCCGTCGATCTCAACCACGGCGGAGCTGCCCTGCTGATCTGCCTGCTCCTCAGCCACGATCAGCCGATGGCCTATCTGACCGGCCTGGCAGTCCACCGTGCCTCGGCCACCTACAAGGGCGAAGGCAAGACGGACGCGAAGGACGCCTTTGTCATCGCCGACCAGGCCCGCGTTCGCCGGGACCTCGGGCTGCTGAGGCCCGGTGACGAGATCGCTGTCGACCTGCGCACGCTGACCAACCGGCGCCTTGACGTGGTCTTCGACCGCACCCGGCAGATCAACCGGCTCCGCGCCCAACTGCTGGAGATCTTCCCCGCGTTGGAGCGGTCGCTGGACCTGGTCAATAAAGGCCCGGTGATGCTGCTGACCGGCTACCAGACCCCGGCCGCGATCCGCCGCGCCGGCGTCCAGCGGATCGAGACCTGGCTGAAGAACCGCAAGGTCCGCGGTGCCGCGGCGCTGGCGAAGACGGTTGTGGAGGCCGCCCGGGCCCAGATGACCGCACTGCCCGGCGAGAAGCTGGCGGCCGCCATGGTGGTCCGCCTCGCGAAGGGGGTGATGGCCCTTGATGAGGAGATCGTCGAGCTTGACGCCCTGATCGAGGCCACGTTTCGCGAGCATCCGCACGCCGAGGTGATCCGTAGCCTGCCCGGTATGGGCCCCAAGCTCGGCGCCGAATTCATCGCCGCGACCGGCGGTGACATGGACGCCTTCGGCAGCGCCGACCGCCTGGCCGGCTTCGCCGGCCTTGCCCCCAGGCCCCGTGACTCCGGCCGCGTCAGCGGCAACCTGCGCCGCCCCCGGCGCTACCACCGCGGACTGCTGCGGTCGATGTACCTCTCGGCGATGGTCAGCATCACGAAATGCCCCGCGTCCAAGGCGTACTACCAGCGGAAGAGAAGCGAGGGTAAGGGCCACAAGCAGGCCCTGCTCGCGCTCGCCCGCCGCAGGCTCAACGTCCTGTGGGCGATGATCCGTGACGGACAGTGCTACCAAGGTTCACCTCCCGTCACGACTGCGGCTTGACATCACGATTGGGAAGTCCTTTCCGATGGTCAACGATGGGCTCCCAGCACGGAGTACGCGCCCCTGCGGGCGATCACGACACCGATGCCGAGCGCGAGGATCAGCCCCCACACGGGCAGACCGTCCGTCCGCAGGGCGAAGGTCGTATGGCCGGCGGCCAGGGCCGGTCCCACGACCACGGCGACCCACCCGGCCACCAGCCAGGCGGCGGCACGGGTCACACCGACGACACCGCCGAGCGCCAGGGTCGTCGAGGTGAAGGCCAGACAGGGCAGCAGCCATTGCGCGGCCGTCACCCCCGTCACCCATCCGGCCAGCAGCAACGCGGGGACGACCACGGCGAGCACGGACGCGGTACGCCGCAGCACCAGGTACAGTCCCGCCCTCGGCGCGGATGCCGTCAGCTCGTACGCCGGGTCCAGACCGCGCGACCACGACGCCGCGACGCCGAGCACGGGCAGGACCGGGGCGAGCAGCATCACCAGCGACACCTCGCCGGAGCCGGTGTCGGCCAGGTCGAGCAGCAACGCGAGCAGCGTCACACCCACGACCATGGCCAGCCACGGCACCATCACGGGCGTCATCCACCTCGACAGCCGCGCCGACCAGCGCCGTCGACGCGGTACCCGGGCGGTGCCCGCGAGCTGGGGTTCGATGTCGGACCACACCGTGCCGACCAGCGCCGCAACGGCGGGCGCCTGCGCCGTGACGGAGGCCGACAGCCGGTCACGGCACACCCGGCACGCCTCCAGATGGGCCTCCAGGGCCCACACCTCGTCGGCGGCGAGGTCCGTCTCGCCGCGCGCGTAGGCGTCGATGATCCGAATCGACGCGTGTTCCACACTCATGCCAGTGCCTTCCGCATCTCGATCCGGGCCCGGCGGGCACGGGTCTTGACCGTGCCCTCAGGCAATCCCAGCAAGACAGAGGTCTCCCGGACGGACAGCCCGTCGAGCACCATGGCCTGCAATACCTCTCTGAGCTCCGGCGCGAGGCGCCGCAGCGCGTCCCCGACCTCACCACCGACGGTCGCCGCGAGCGCCTCCTCCTCGGCGGCGGGCGCCAGGGACCGCGGGACAGCCGCGGGCGGCGGCTCCGCGTGGTGGGCCCTGCGCCGGAACGCGTCGACGAGCCGACGCGCCGCGATCGTCCACAGCCAGCCGACGGCGGTCCCCCCAGCCGCGGCCCCGAGGAACGCACCCGCCGCGCGCCACACCGCCAGATACGTCTCCTGCATGACCTCGGCGACGATCTGCTCGTCCGCACATCTGCGGCGCAACCGCACCGCCAGCCACGGCGACGTACGCCGGTACAGCTCCTCGAACGCGGCACGGTCGCCTCTGGCCACCAGCCGGACGAGACGCTCCTCGTCCAGTTCGCCCGCTGTCTTCCTGACTGATCTCACACCCGCAAGACGTCAGGCAGGAACGCCAGGTTTTCCTCCGGGCGTGACCCCCGTCACATATGAGGGCTCGGAAGCCCCGCCCCGACGGCAGAGGCCGGGCCCTCACCGCGCACGGCACGCCGGCCGGGGCTCGGCGCCGTCACATGAGCAGAGGAACACCGCCCACCACGCCCGCGCGGATGTGACCTATCCCGTGGTTCGCCCTGGTCTCCGCCAAGGTCGGTACGGGCCACGGGTCGGTCGTACGGCGGCATCCTTCGCAAGATCATGGGCTGGCCGACCGTACCCGCATCATCACCGCCCCCGTGCCCCACCGGCTGACGGTGCGGCCGGTCACCAGTCCGCGGCAGAATGAGCCGCCGCCGACAGCGCTGTGCTGAAGCCTCCGGCCCGCAAGATGTACATGGACGACGTATACGTTGCTCGGCACAGGCACAGGCACAGGCAACACAGGCGCAGAGCAGGAGATGGTGATGACGCAGTTGCACTAGCCGCCCGCCCGGAGAGCCCGGGACCCCGGGCGGCTGGTTCCGGAGGAACGAGATGTCCCGCACGGACAAGACGAAACCATCGTGGGTACGCCACCGAGAGCACGGTGGCCTGCCCCTGCACGACCACCGGCACGGCCCCTGCGACCTTCCGCCGCACCCGCCCCGGCAGGACACCGGCACCCGCTGCCGATGGGCCACCGTCACCGGAATGGCCTCCCCATGGACATGCTGCGCACGCACCCAGGAACGTTCAGCGTATAAGGAATGGCAGGGGTGGGTGAGGGCTGCCAACCGCAAGGTCCGCTACGCCGATCGCCGCGCTGCACGCCAGTGGCAGATGGGCATGGATTGACCGGGACCTCCCGCGCACACTGCGGTGCCGTGGCCAACATCGCCGTGGCATCCGCGGCGCTGCGTCCCGCGGACGAGCGCGTCAACGCCGCCCTGGCCCGGGATCTCAAGGTGCCCGTTTCCCGGCACCACCTTCATTCCACGGCAACGAGCTCAGCTCCGAGGAACTGAACGACCGGTCCGTAGCGCGGAAGTTCCTCCACCGCACCGGGCACGCGCTCCGGCCGCACACGCCGCCTCCTGGGACGGCGCGCTGGTCACAGGCCGACCCTTGGTGAATGTCGTCGACCGCCCGCGATCACCATCGTCGGCCCGGGGCACGGCGCGACACGTCAGCCGTACGTACCGGGTGGGCGCGCGGCTGTCGGCCGTTCGGCCGACAGCCGCGCTCCCACCCGCCCTCCTACGCTGAGGAGCGTGGATCGACATCTCCCGCGTACTCCGCACGTCAGACGGCTGATCACCGTCAGCGGCCTGTTCGTGTTCGCTCTCACCTGGCTGGCGGACATCGCCGTGGTCAGGAGCGGTTCCATAGCGTTCGGAACCGCCTGGCTGCCCGTCGTGGCTACCGGCCCCCTGATCGCCCTGGCTGTCACCGAGACCCCCTGGTCACCGTCGCTGGGTAAGTGCGTCGCCGCCGTGGTGTCACTGTCCTTGGCACTGACCGCTTGGAGCCTGATCGCACCGAGCACCATGGCCTGGTGGGGAGCACTGGAGACATTGGGCCTGCTGTGCATGCTCCTGCGCACCGCGGCCCGACCCGGCCGGGCGGCCGCCGCGGTGGCGGAAACCGTCCTGATCAGCGCGACCGTACTTCTGCTGCCCCTGCGTACCGGGTCGTGGCACGCGTTCACCGGCGGCGGCTATGTGCTGACCGTCGCGCTCGCCATCTTCATCACGCTCGGCTATACCATCCGAGCCCTGGAAGCGCGGAGAGAGCGCACAGCCCGCGAGGTCCGATACGGGGAGCGCCTCGCCCTGGCCCGCGATCTGCACGATCTCATCGCCCATCACATGACCGGCATCATCGTGCAGGCCAACGCCGCCTTGTCCATCCAGGCCGCCGCACCGGACAAGGTCAGGCCCATCCCGCGCAACATCGCCCAGGCCGGTGCCGAGACCCTGGAATCCACACGCCGTCTGGTCCACGTCCTGCGAGAGGAGAACAACACGCCGTTGCTGCCCGGCGACTTGCTCACCGATCTCGGTGAACTCGTGTCCGCCCACTGCGCCGCCGCGTCGCCCGGCTCCGGGCCCACCGAAGCCGATACCGCACGCCTCGAAGCCACAGCGGCAGCGCGGGCGGCCCGACTGCGGCCCGAAGCGGAGACCTCCACCCACCGCGTGGTCCAAGAAGCCCTGACCAACGTACGCCGCCACGCACCAGACGCGCACGCCATCGTCCGCCTGGACGCCGACACCGAGCGACTGCGCGTGACCGTCACCAACACTCCACCGCACCGCAGGGCGCTCAAACCGGCCGGGGGCCGGGGCGGTTTCGGCCTGCTCGGGCTCCAAGAGCGCATCGAGGCCCTCGACGGCACCCTGCGCGCCGGGCCGCTGCCCGGCGGCGGATGGGAAGTCTCCGCCGCCCTCCCGCTCGCACCGTCATGCCCCCGGGCCGAGCCCCAACCGAGCCAGGCCCTGACGAAGCGGCCCGGGCCATCTCGACGCAGCCCTGCCCCGTGATGATAGGAACGGTCGGTGCCCGAACCCCAGATTGACGTGGTCATCGCCGACGACCAGGAACTGGTGCGGATGGGATTCAGCCTGATCCTCGGTGTGCAGCCAGGGATCACCGTGGTCGGTGAGGCGGCAGACGGTGTGGAGTGCGTCGAACTCGCGCGTCGTCTGCGTCCCCGAGTCGTGCTGGCCGACATTCGCATGCCGCGGCTGGACGGGCTGGAAGTCGTGCGACAGCTGGCCGGTCCCGGCGTGGCCGATCCGATGAACGTCGTCGTGATCACCACATTCGACCAGGACGACTACGTAAGAACCGCACTGCGCAACGGCGCATGCGGTTTCCTGCTCAAGGACGCCTCTCCCGACCTTCTGGTGGAGGCGGTCCAGGCAGCAGCACGGGGAGACGCCCTCATCTCCCCAGCGGTCACCGTGCGGCTCCTGCGGCGGCTGGAAGCGACGGAACGCGGGACGGCACAGGCACCCGAGGGGTCCGATGACGCAGGTCTCAGCGAACGGGAGCGGGACATCGTCCGGCTGGTGGCCGTAGGGCGCACGAACCAGGAGATCGGCGATGAGTTGTTCCTGTCGCTGTCGACGGTGAAAACGTACCTGGCACGCATCCAGGCCAAGCTCAACGCCCGTAACCGGGTCGAGGTTGCGGCCTGGGCCTGGGAACATGGAGCAGTCCGCGGGAGCAGATGAGACGGCCGCCGGCACCTCACGTTCCAGCTTGGTGAGGAACTTCTTGAACTCCTCGGGGCGAATTGAGGTCGCTCGGGCCCAGCCGCACACAGCATTTCCCGGCCTCGGGAGCCAGCACGGCCCGGACCCCGTTGACCTCGAGGCCGTTGACGTAACCGGCGAGGAAGGCGTGGTTCATGCCGCACACCAGGTCGGGGGCCTTCGCGGTCAGCGGGTGGAACGGGCAGTTGCGCAGCCGGAGTTCGGTGGGGGCTTCCCGGACGGGTTCATAGCCGTACTCGTCCAGCAGGCGCTCACAGACGGTCAGCCCGCGCTCGGGGCCCAGGCGGCCGGGGCGGGTCTCGTCCCGCGCGGCCCCGCCCATCCGCCGGCCGCGCCGCTCGGCGGCCCGCACCGCCGCCTGCGCGGCGTTTTCGTCGGCCTCCTCGGTGAGGACGGCATCCAGGAGGAGGTCCGCCAGGAGTTCATGGCGCCGCTCGGGAATGCTGACCGTGATCTGGGCGTCGGTGGGTTCGTACACCTTCGGCCGTCTGCCGACCTTCCGGATCCCGCCGGGCGTTTCATAGCGGGCGCGCAGCAGACCGGCGTCGACGAGCTTGTCGAGGTGGAAGGCGGCCAGCTTGCGGGAGATGCCGACGCTCGCGGCGGCCTCGTCACGGGTGACCGGACGTCCGGCACGCCGGATGAAGACGAACATGCGCCGCCGCGAGTCCTCGCTCAGGACGCTGACGGAGTCGATGGCGGTGTTGACCGTGTCGGCCGGCGGAGTCGAGTCAGAAGCCACCCGAGCACGATAACTCCCACTCACGTGGGCACAAGCGCCCTTTTGGCTCTCTGCACTCCGTGGCTTGACGCGCCACCGCAATAAGACCAAGATTTATTGGCGAAACTCGTTTGGGAGCCAGGAGTGTCCGGCTGCCTTCGCCATGCTCATCTCGGGAGTTCTCCATGGACAACGTCCTCGTCCTGCCCACGGCTCCGGGCATCGGTGGCAGCTGACATGACCGAGCTCGCGCCCCGCGCCACCGCCCGGATACGGCCGCACGACCCGGAGGAGCCGGCGCCCGCGGGCCCCGCTCTGCGGGTGGTCCATGAGTCCGGCGACATCGACCTGGCGGCCGCGGAAGCCGCGGCCGGCCAGTTCCTCAACGCCCTGGGAATCTCCACCTCGTCGGAGAGCCTGCGCGGCACACCGGGCCGGATGGCCCGCGCGTATGCCGAGCTGTTCAGCCCGCGCCCCTTCGACCTGACCACCTTCCCCAACGACGAGGGCTACGACGAGCTCGTCCTGGCCCGGCGCATCCCCGTCCGGTCGGTGTGCGAACACCATCTGCTGCCGTTCGTCGGCACCGCCCACGTCGGCTACCTGCCCGGCGGCCGCATCCTGGGCCTGTCCAAGCTGGCCCGTGTCGTCGAGCACTTCGCCTGCCGCCCGCAGGTCCAGGAGCGCCTGACCAAGCAGGTCGCCGACTGGCTCCAGACCCATCTGGAGCCCAAGGGCGTCGGTGTGGTGATCGAGGCCGAGCACTCCTGTATGACCCTGCGCGGGGTCCAGGCCACCGGATCGAGCACCATGACCTCCACCCTGCTCGGACTGCTGCGTTCCGACGCCCGCTCGCGCGCCGAATTCCTCGCCCTGACCGGCGCGACCTCGTAATCGCTACGGTCCGGACGACATCGCGGCGACCGGTGACGGTTCGCGTACGGAGTGAGGCATGACGCCGTGCCGGCCGGTGCGGCGGTCGCGCCCGATGACGACGTGGCGCGCCGTCAAGAGTTGGCGAGCCGGAGTGATGGCACCCGAGCCATGCCTCCAACTCTGAAGTGGGGCGATCGATACTTCCGCGGCGATGCGGTCAAGCCAAGGGCTTTGGTTCAACTAGTGAATTCAGCATGACCCTTGACCGGCAAGGGCAGGGTCCAAGACAGTCGTTCCGTGTGAGCGCTCTCTCGGCCCCATCGGCGCTCGCTCTGCCCACTGTGCCCGAGTTCCCGTAGCCCGATCTCCCATCACCCCCACGCCGGGGAGCGGGCTACGGGGGCTCGCACACCTCATCAACGCTGTTGCTACGAACGAAAGCAGCCCCCCACATGTTCAGGATCACTTCCTCAGGTACGACGGCGGAGGCCAAACCCCGCCGCCGACGACGACGCGTTCTGGCCTTCGTTGCCGCCTTGTCGCTTCCGGTGACCGGACTGCTGGCTCTCACGGTGTCCTCCAACACCGCCGCCGCGGGTGAGCCCGCGGCCAAGGCCGAGTGGACCACCGTCTTCCAGGACGACTTCGACGGCGCGGCGGGCACCGGCCTGAACAAGAACGACTGGCTGTACGACATCGGCACCGGCTACCCGGGCGGCGCCGCGAACTGGGGCACCGGCGAGATCGAGTCGGTCACGGACTCCACCGACAACGTCTACCACGACGGTGACGGTCACATGGTGATCAAGCCGATCCGCGACGGTTCCGGGAAGTGGACCTCCGGCCGTGTGGAGACCCAGCGCACCGACTTCGAGGCGCCCGCCGGTGGGCAGTTGGAGATCAGCGCCTCCCTCAAGCAGCCCAACCCCGAGAAGGGCCTCGGCATTTGGCCCGCCTTCTGGGCCATGGGCGCCGACGCCCGCCCGGTCGGGGCCACCAACTGGCCGAGCATCGGCGAGCTGGACATCATGGAGGACGTCAACGGGCTCAGCAAGCACTCGAACACCTTCCACTGCGGTGAGTGGGCCGGCGAGTGCCACGACCCGGACGGGATCACCAGCGATCTGCTGCCGTGTGACGGCTGCCAGACCGACTACCACACGTACTCCGTGATCGTGGATCGCACCGACACCTCCGCGGAACAGCTGCGCTTCTACCGCGACGGCAAGGAAACCTTCACGGTGAAGCAGAACCAGGTGTCCGCCGAGACCTGGAAGAAGGCCGTGGACCACGGGTTCTTCGCCATCTTCAACGTCGCGGTCGGCGGCTCTTATCCCAACAAGGTCTGCGGCTGCACCTCACCGGCGGCGGACACCACCTCCGGTGCGGGGATGAGCGTGGACTGGTTCTCGGTCAAGGTGAGCAAGTGAGCAAGTAGTACCGCGCAGCACATTCGTCCTGGTAGCAGAGCGCCCGGTCCCACCAGCGCGGCGGGACCGGGCGCATCCGGGCGGCTAACGGGACTGATCGAAGAGCCAGTCGACGACGACGTCGTTCTCGTATGTCTGGGCCCACGCGAAGTGCGGACTCACCGGCGTCGTTCCGGGCGTGTAGCTCGTGAACAGCACATGGCTGCCGGCCCGGCGGGCCCGGTTCAGCAGGGCCCTGGAGCGGGCTTCGAACTCCGCTTTCGGCAGGTCGTTGGCCCACTCCCCGCGGGTGACCGGCGCACCGGCGCTCTCCAGCGCGTTCATCAGCGTCCAGGTGCCGGGCTTTCCGAACCGTCCCTCGCGGTAGGGGACCACGGGGTCGTCAATGGAGTGGTCGGTCCACATCGGGATGTGCGTGATCCCTTCCATGGTGGACGGGTCGCCCCAGCCGGAAGTGGCCAGGGCCGCGGCGAAGGTGTGGGGGCGCCTCGGGAGCAGGTTGAAGATGCCTCGAGCACCTGATGAGAGACCGACGAGATAGAGCCGATCCGCGTCGACGGGGCGCTGCGTCGTGAACGCGTCGATGAGTTCGACCAGCGCCGCGCGGACCTTGGGGTCGGTCCAGTCCGTACCGTCGGGTCCGTCCATGGGGCGGGGCAGTGGGATCTGAGGGGCGAGCACGAACGCCGGGTGCCGGCGCTGGCGTTCCGGCTTGGCGAAGGTGACGGCGATGCGATTGGCGGTGAGCTGGGTCATGTTGTTGTCCGCGACCTCGCCACCGCCGTGCAGGGTGACGACGAGCGGATACCGCGCGGCCGCCCCCGGACTCCGTACGAACCCTTCCGGCTGGTACAGCCGGAAGGCCAGCTCGAATCCCGTGGAGTCGGTGAACGATCCCGCGGTGAAGTCGTCGACCACCGGGGTGATGACGTCGTCGTTCCGGATCGCCAACGGACCGGCCGCGAGCACCAGGTCACCGTCGGGGGTCCGCACATCGGCCACCTGCCTGACGGTGTAGGCGCGATGAAGCGGAAGAGGGTCGGTGCCGGAGGCCCGTGCGTTGGCGTCGTCCGGGTCGAGCTCGATGACGAGATATCTGCCCGGCCGTCCGGCGTTGGGGCGGTCGTCCGTCCTGGCCACGGTGTTCGGGTAGGCCCGGGTGACCGTTCGGGCCGCGCTCTGTCCGCCGAGGCCGGCGGTGACCTGGAACGCGGAGGGTGGGATGACACCGCCACGTATGTCGATGGGATCCGCGTAGCGGATGGCGACGGCGGTCACCCGCCAGTTGTCCCTGGGCGTCACCTCTGTGATGAGGGCGGTCCGCAGAACGGGATTGGCTCCGGACGCCACCGGCCGTCCCGGCGCCGGAGCATCGGCCGACGCCGTGGCCGTGTTGATCGCCAACGAGCCGGTGACGGTGCCCGCCGCCATGGCGAACGCCGTACGTCTGGTCATCTTTCCCATGGGTCCTCCGTAAGGTATCGGGCGGCCCGGGAGGGCCGGACGTGGAGCCGGTGGCCTGGTGCGGGGGAACCGAGGATGAGCGGTACGGCGGGGTGAGCGCCGGTGCGTGGCCGGGTGCGCCGTTCAGAGGGCGAGGCAGGCGGCGGGCATCGCCGTATCACCGTGAGTCTCCAAGCTGTGTTCGAACGGTGTCCAGCGTCGAAACCGGGATCTGTCGATGCGTCATCCGCATCAATCCGAAGGGCTCCCGCGGCCGACCGTAGGAGCCCTCGGAGGATCCGCTCAGAACGGACAGGTGTCCTGCCAGCGCGTGACCAGGGGGGTGTTCTTGAAGCCCCAGGAAGCGAGGCGGGGCGCGAGCCACCGCAGGTTCTGCTGGGTGCCTTGATAGCCCGGCATCAGCACGACGCCCGGTACGAGCCACTGGCCGTCGGGTGAGTGATCGTGCCGGACCCGTACCCGCTCGGTTGGACGCATCGATGTACCTCCAGGATGCGGCGCGGGTACGCGCTGCGGAAGCGCAGCGCGACCACACCGGCACGGGCCCATACGATGAAGGCTGTTGACGCGGTAGCTGAAGTGCTGGACTTCGCCCGGGCGCGTACCGGGCTCTCCAACGTGGCGGTGCCACTGTGCCTCGGATGCCCGTGGCCGCGGCACTTCGCCCTGAGGTGACCGCCGACAGCCATTGACCGAACGGGGGCTTCGACGTCGTGTTCTCCTCATCCGCCGCACCACCCGGCCCGACCGCACCGCACATGGTCGTCTGCGGTGACGACGCGCTCGCACACCGCCTGGCCGCGGAACTCCACTACGTCTACCGGGCACGGGTGACCCTCATCGTCCCGGGCGGCGTCTCCCTGGCGGAACCCACGGGGCGGAGGATGGCCGGAGGCCGTGCCGCCGCACTCTTCGGCCGGTTGAGCACCGCTGTCGGACGGGTCCCGCCGCCGAGGTCCCCGGACGACGCCGCCCCGGACCGGGGAGTGGAGGTCATGGAAGCCCCGGCGCTGGACGACGAGGTGCTGGCCGAGGCGGGTATCGAGCATGCGACAGCGCTCGCCCTGGTCCATGACGACGACGAGGTCAACATCCACGCCGCGCTCCGCGCTCGCCGCCTCAACCCCCGGCTGCGCCTGGTCATCCGGCTCTACAACCGCAAACTCGGCCAGCATCTGGAGGAACTCCTCGACCAGGCGGCGTGGGTGGCCGCCCCCGGTATGGACCCGGCCGAGCTGGACGCGTCCACCACCGTGCTGTCGGACGCCGACACCGTCGCCCCCGCACTCGCGGCCACCGCCGTCGCGGGCACCAGCAAGGTGGTACAGGCCGACGGGCTGCTGCTGCGTGCGGCCGAGCGCATTCCGTCCGGCTCCGACGAGGTCGCCGATCCGGGGCTGTGCACCCTCGCCCTGCTCTCGTCCACCACCAGCGATCCGGCCGGCAGCGAGGGCTCCGAGGGCAGCGGGGACGAGGGGCCCAGGCTGCTGCCGGGGGACGAGGAGGTCGCCGCCGCCACCGGGCGCGGCACGGTGGTACTGGAAGCCGTCTCCGCCACCGGCACACCGCTGCCGCCGCGGCGGCTCGGCAGCCGCAGACTGCCGCTCGCCTCACTCTTCTCCCGCCGGCTGCGCTGGTCCGTCGCCGGTATGGCGATCGCCGTGCTCGCGCTCGCCGTCGCCTCCTGGTACTTCACCGGGGCCGGTCTCCTCCACGGGGCCTACCTCACGGTGCTGGACGTCCTGGCGATCGACGACCCGGCGCTGGACGAGCCGACCGGACGCAAGATCCTCCAGCTCCTGTCCGGGCTGACCGGACTGCTCCTGCTGCCCGTCCTGGTGGCCGCCGCGCTGGAAGCGCTGGGCACCTTCCGCACCGCGTCCGCGCTGCGCCGCCCGCCGCGCGGCCTCTCCGGCCACGTCGTGCTGCTCGGGCTCGGCAAGGTCGGCACCCGGGTCCTGGCCAGACTCCGGGAGATGGACATCCCCCTGGTGTGCGTGGAAGAGGACCCCCAGGCGCGCGGCATCCCGCTGGCCCGCAGGCTGGGGGTGCCGACCGTCATCGGCGATGTCACCCAGGAGGGCGTCCTGGAGGCCGCCAAAATCCAACGCGCACGCGCCCTGCTCGCCCTGACCAGCGTCGACACCACCAACCTGGAGGCGACACTGTACGCCCGCTCGGTCAAACCCCGGCTGCGGGTGGCCCTGCGCCTGTACGACGACCACTTCGCCACCGCCGTCTACCGCACCCTGCGCGCCGCCCACCCGCAGGCGCTGACCCGCAGCCGCAGCGTCTCCAGTCTGGCGGCGCCCGCCTTCGCCGGGGCGATGATGGGCCGCCAGATCCTGGGCGCCATACCGGTCGAGCGCCGGGTACTGATCTTCGCCGCACTGCATGTCGCCGGACATCCGCGGCTGGAGGGGCGTACCGTCGCCGAGGCGTTCGCACCGGGCGCCTGGCGGGTGATCGCACTGGACACGGCCGAACCCGAGGACCGGCAACGCGACCTCGCGGCGGCACCCCGCTACGGCGAAGCCACCAGGCAACCCGCCCTGGTGTGGGAACCGCCCCCCGACTACGTCCTGCGGTCACAGGACCGCGTGGTGCTGGCCGTCACCCGCCAGGGCCTGGGTGAACTTCTCGCCGGTCACCCACCCGCCGGTATTCACGGATCGCAGGGAGCGGACCGCTGAGACGGCGCAGCATGCCCGCGGGCGCGGCGCCTGGCGGTACGCCAGGAGGAGTGGCATGGGTCTGGGCGAGCCGGCCGGCCGGGGCCTCCCACAGGTTGGCCTGCCGCACCTTCACCAGGAACTCCATGTCCAGCTTGCTCACCGGGCCGGCCGTGGTGACGACGTCACCGGGGGCGGCCGGTTTGGCGCTGGGGAAGCTCGCCGAGGAGTTCTCGGTGGCGTTCGCATCGCCTCGGGTGGCCCAGACGATGGCTCCGGCGATGACGGCCAGGGCGACGAGCAGGTCCGCTACGGTCCCGCTCCCCGGCACCTTGACCGCGTGGGTGCACGATGAGCGTCTTGAGACAGTGCAACATTTGCATGACCGAAGCAGCTGGCGGCGGCCCCGGCGGCGGTGTAGTCACCGTTCCAATGGGGCCGTCGCCCGACATCACCAATTGGCGTGCGCCTGGGAGCCGTTCGGCACCGCCGGCTCGCCGCCCGCCTCCGTGAACGCCTGCAACGCGTCGATCAGATAGCGACGCCGGCCCGGCGGCATGGCGTCGACGATGCGTGCGATCTCCTGCCGACGCCGTTCGGTGGCCTCAGCCACGATCCGCCGCCCGCCCTTGGTGAGCGAGATCACGCTGGTGCGCCGGTCCTCCGCCGAGACGCCGCGCGCGGCCATTCCCGCCGCGACCAGACGGTCGATCATGCGCATCGCGGTCGACGGCTGTACGCCCAACTCCCCCGCCAGCCCGGACAGGCTCAGCGGCCCCCGGCCGTCGAGCACCACCAGCATCCGGAACTGCGGCGGTGTCAGGGACTCCTCCACCTCGGCCAGTGACCGGACTGAGACGGCGACCAGCAGACGGGACGCGGTCAGCAGGGCGGAGACCATCGCCTCGGCATCGGACTCGGGGCCTGGAGAACGGCGCGGCATACGCCCTTTCTACCGTCTCGGCCCGCCGTACGGGGCACCGGCCGCTTCCCACGCCCGCGCTCGGACAGGCTCACTCAGCCCTCGCCCGGCCGCACGACGACGGCGTTGGTCCCGACACGTCCGCCGTGTTCGAAGCGGAGGGTGAAGGGCACCAGGTCTCCGGGCCGCCAGCGGGCCGTGGCCGGGACGGTCACATCACTGGTGAACGGTGACATGTCGAGCGTGCCGCCCGCCGGAACCGGCAGGGACTCCGCGGCCTGGGGGTAGGCCGATCCCCGCCCGGTCATCCGGTGACGGCTGAGCGAGATCCCCCCGGTGACCGCGGGGGACGTCACCTCGACCAACCGGTCCCGCGCCCCGCCGGTGTTGGTGATCCGGAAGAACGCGGCGGTCCGGGGCACGCCCGGGGCGGGAAGGAAGAGCCGTGCGCCGGTGACGTCGATACGCGGGGGGCTGCCCGCGCTGCCCGAGGCGGTCCACACGGCGAGACCACCCAGCGCCAGGACACAGGCGCAGGCCGGAGCGACCGCGGCCCGTAGGGAATCGGTGAGGCGACGGTGGCTGGGCGTCCAGGAGGGCTTTGTCATCGGGCGGGTCTCCACCTCGGTATCGGGCCGCGGTCGCGGGCAGGCAGTCCGCCCGCGAGCGGGGAACAGGGGCGTCACAGTGGTGTCCGGGCGGCGGGCCGGGTGGGGCGGCCGCCGGTCGGTGACGGCTGCCAGACACGCAGCCGCAGGCTGTTGCCGACCACGAGCAGCGAGCTGGCCGACATCGCGACAGCGGCCGGCATGGGGCTGAGCAGGCCGACCATGGCCAGCGGCACGGTCACGACGTTGTAGCCGAACGCCCAGACCAGGTTGGCCCGGATCGTGCCCAGCGCACCGCGGGCGAGGCTGACCGCGTCCGCCAGGGTCTCGATGTCGCCGCGTACCAGGGTCACGTCGGCCGCGCCGATCGCCACGTCCGTGCCCGTGCCCATGGCGATGCCGAGGTCGGCGCCGGCCAGGGCGGCCGCGTCGTTGACACCGTCGCCGACGACGGCGACCCGGTAGCCCCGCTCCCGCAGCCCGCGGACGAGGGCTGCCTTGTCCTCCGGGGTACATCGGGCGTGCACCTCCTCGATGCGGAGGTCGGCGGCGACGGCGCGGGCGGGCGCCTCCCGGTCGCCGGTGGCGAGCACGGGTCGCACCCCCAGGCGGCGCAGCCGGTCCACGGCCCGGTAGCTTCCCGGCCGCAGGACGTCCCCGACCTCGATCAGTGCCTCCGTCTCGCCGTCGACGCGGACCACGACCGGTGTGCGGGCGGCGGTCTCGCCGGCCGACAGCGCCCGGGCCAGGGTGGGCGGCAACGTGTCGTCCGGGGCCAGGACCTCGATCAACCGGCCCGCCACCCGCCCGCGGACGCCCTTCCCCGGCAGTGCGAGGAAGTCGGCCACGGCCGGAAGCGGCTCCCCGGGAACGGTTCGCCGGGCATACGCGGCGATGGCACGCCCCAGCGGATGTTCCGACCCTTGTTCGACCGCGCCCGCCAGCCGGACCGCCCGCTCCTCGCCGAGTCCGCCCGGCACGGCGGTGACCCGGGCGACGCTCATGTGCCCGGAGGTGAGTGTTCCGGTCTTGTCGAGCACCACGGCATCGAGGTGCCGCAGTCCCTCCAGCGCCCGCGCCCCGCTGACCAGGACGCCGAGTTGGGCTCCCCGGCCGGTCGCCGCCATCAGGGCGGTGGGGGTCGCCAGGCCCAGCGCACAGGGGCACGCCACGACCAGGACGGCCACGCACGCGGTGATCGCCGCCTGCGGCTCGGCTCCGGCCCCGAGCCAGAATCCGAGCACCGTGACGGCAAGGGCCAGCACGACGGGGACGAAGACCCCCGCGACCTTGTCGGCGAGCCGCTGCGCCCGTGCCTTGCCCGCCTGGGCCTCGGTCACCAGCCGGGTGATACGGGACAGTTGGGTGTCGGCCCCAACCGCGGTGGCCCGTACGAGAATCAGCCCTCCGGCGTTGACGGCACCGCCGATCACCGGCGCTCCGGGGCCGACTTCCACCGGCTCGCTCTCCCCGGTCACCAGGGAGAGATCGACGGCCGAGCCGCCCTCCACAACGGTGCCGTCGGTGGCCAGGCGCTCCCCGGGGCGGACGGCGAAGACCTGACCGACCCGCAGTTGTCCGATCGGGATCAGGCGCTCGCCGTCGCCGTCGCGTACCGAGACTTCCTTGGCGGCCAGCCGGGCCAGTGAGCGCAGTGCCGCGCCGGTTCCCCGCCGGGCCCGTGCTTCCAGGTGGCGGCCCGCCAGGACGAACAGCGGTACGCCGACGGCGGCCTCCAGATAGATGTGGGCGACGCCGTCCGGGGCGGTGGGCACCAGGCTGAACGGCATCCGCATGCCGGGGTCGCCGGCGCCGCCGAAGAACAGCGCGTAGGAGGACCAGGCGAAGGAGGCCGCGACTCCCAGCGACACGAGGGTGTCCATGGTCGCCGCCGAGTGCCGCAGTCCGCGCGCCGCCCGCAGGTGGAAGGGCCAGGCTCCCCAGACGACGACGGGCGCGGCGAGTACGAAGCACAGCCACTGCCAGTCGCGGAACTGCAGACCGGGAACCATCGACAGGATCAGCACCGGCACCGCGAGCAGAGTCGTGATCACCAGCCGGTCGCGCTCCTGCCGGGCGTCCTCCGCTTCGTCGTCGTCCTCGCGCCGTCGCTGTCCGGGCGGCTCGGGGAGCGCGGCGGAATAGCCGGCCTGCTCGACGGCCGCGATCAGCTGGTCCGGGCCGATCCCGGAGGGGTGGTTCACCCGGGCCCGGCCGGTGGCGAGGTTCACGTTCGCCGTGACCCCGTCCAGCCTGGCCAGCTTCTTCTCGACGCGCCGCACACAGGCCGCACAGGTCATTCCGCCGACGGAGAGGTCGGTCACGACCGCCTGGGAAGTCGATTCGGCGGCCATCAGCGCCCGCTTCCGCGGTCCGTGCCCATGCCGCCCATGTCCATGCCGCCACCGCCGTGGCCGCCTCCCGGGCCGTCCTGTGTCGTGCCGGTGCCGTGCATGCCGGGGGCGACGGGCCCGGCGCCCGTGCCGACGGCGTAGGAGGCGGCGAACACCACCACGAGCAGCAGGAGGAAGCCGCACAGCGCGGGCGGGGGCAATGCTCCGGACAGCGACGCGGCCGCCCGGCGGCGGGCCGGCCGGTGGTTCTGCTCCATGTGATGAGACTCCGATCAGTTCGTGCGGGTTCAGCCCTGTTCGTAATGGCTCGGTCTGCCGTGACGGTGGATGAGGCGGCCGAGCTGTTCCGCGCGGGTGCGGGGCAGGAGGGTCCAGGTGCCGTCGGTGCGGTGCAGGGCGGCGGAGTGCCAGGGGGTGGTCCAGACGTCGGGAACGTCGAGCAGGCGGATGCCGAACTTCGGGGCGCCGATGGGCTGGGGGTGGATGGACAACCGGATGGCGCGAGGGTGGTGTTCGGCGATCAGGTCGCCCCAGGCGCGGCTGCGCTGAATGACGCCGTAGGCGCGTTCGCGGCATTCGCGTTGGAGGGCGGAGCGGGTGCCGGTGAAGTCCGCGGTGTCGTCGACGAGGAATCGGGTGATGCCCCGGTACAGGGCCAGGGTGTCGCCCTCGGAGCGGACCTCCGCCCGCAGCGCCTCCAGGGTGGGGGCGTAACCCTGGTGCACCCGGGCGCGCTTGGCGCCGTGGGGCAGGTCACCCAGCACATCGCGCAGGTCGAAGACGGAGAGGCGGCGCAGGTCCGCCTCCCGTATGAGGTGTCCGAGCGCGTCCGCGTAGGCGTCTATGTGGTCGTCCGGGACGCGGATGAGGTCGCCGAAGACATGGCCGTCGGAGCAGATGATCACGCGGGCGCCCGGCGGGTGGATCCGCTCGATCTCCTCGCACAGGGTGTTCAGGAAGCCGAGGGACAGGCGTTCGCCCTGGTCGGGGAGGTGGCCGAGGACCTTGGCGGGGTTGGGGGACTTGCACGGGAAGCCGGGCAGGGTGAAGACCACGGGTTCTCCGGCGCGTACGAACCCGGCGATCTGGCGCAGTTGGTGCGGGAACGCCATCACTCCCCCGGGCACGGCGGCGGCCGTGCGGTGGTGCGGCAGGAGCAGGTTGAGGATGGCGGCGCTGATGCCGCTCGTGGAGCGGGTGTCCGGCGTGGTCGTCGGCGGCATGGATGGGGTCCTCCGTGAAGGGGTGCGACGCGGGCATGCGGGCATGGCCGTATGGCGCCTCGGCGTGCCGCGTCATATGCGCCGGTCGTAGCCGACGAGCAGGTGGCTGGTGCCCCGTCCGAGGACCGCCGGGATCCACTCGAGGTCCTCGTCGTCGATGGCCAGGCGCAGTCCGGGCAGGCGGGCCAGGAGGGTGTCCAGGGCGATCCGGAGCTCGGCTCGGGCGAGGGCGGCTCCGGGGCAGAAGTGGATGCCGTGGCCGAAGGCCAGGTGGGGGTTGGGCGAGCGGTCGAGGTCGAGTGCGTCGGGGTCGGGGAAGCGGCGCGGGTCACGGTTGGCGGCGCACAGCGAGATGATCACCGAGTCACCGGCCGGGATCCTCGTACCGTGCAGGTCGCCGTCCTGGTCGAGGAAGCGCCAGGTGGTCAGCTCGAAGGCGCTGTCGTGGCGGAGGAGTTCGTCGACCGCGCGGGGCGTCAGACCGGGGTCGTCGCGCAGCCGGGCGAGCTCGGCGGGGTGGCGGAAGAGGGCGATCAGGGCGGTGGTGATCTGGTTGGTGACCGGTTCCTGTCCGGCCACGAGGAGCTGGAAGATCATCGAGTCCAGTTCCTCCGGCGACAGCTCTCGTCGGTCGCGGGCCGCGACGAGGCTGCTGAGCAGGTCGTCCTCCCGGTGTTCGCGCTTGTGGGCGACGACGTCGGCGATATAGCCCTGCAGTCCGTGCAGACGGGACTCGTACAGCGGGCGTCCGGGGTCGGTGGGGCCCACCGGCTGGACGACCTTGCCCCAGTCGCGGTCGAAACGGGCGGCCAACTCGGGTGACAGGCCGATCACTTCGGCGAGGACCCGGAACGGGAAGTGGGCGGCGAAGCCGGTGACGAGGTCCGTGGGACCGGTTTCCGGGAGGGCGTCGACGAGGGCGTCGGCCAGCTCCTGGAAACGGGGCCTCAGCCGCTCGATGCGGCGCGGGGTGAAGGCGTCGGTGACGAAGCGCCGCATCCGGGTGTGGTGGGGCGGGTCCTGGTGCAGTAGGTGGACCTGGAGCTGGGAGTGTTGTGGCTCGGGCATGATCGAGGCACGGGCGCGCCAGTGGTCGTTGCCGCGGTCGTGGTTCTTGCCCAGGCGGTCGTCGTTCAGCGCGGCGTGGGCGGCCTCGTAACCGGTGATGAGCCAGGCGTGCACACCGCTGGGGAACAGGACGCGATGGACCGGACCGCTCTCACGCATCCGCTGGTACAGCGGATAGGGGTCGGCCTTGTACGGGCAGCCCATGAGCGGGACCGGGTCGGGCAGGGGTTCGCCCGGGCGGTCCGCGTCCATGGCGGGCAGAGGTTCCTGGAGGGTCATGGGGGGCGCTCCTCAGAGGGCGAGGTCGGGCTGGTGGTGGTCGAGCCAGAGGGCGAGGTCGACGACGCGTTCGAGGCGGAGCCGGTGGCCCCAGCGGAGTTGATCGGGCGCGGTGTCGAGACAGGGCTTGATACGGGTCTCGTCGGCGAGGGAGCGGACCCGGTCATCGACGAGTGCGTCGCGGGCCATGTCCTGCAGGCCGCGGTTGTAGTCGGGGTGGTGGGTGGCCGGGTAGTGGTTCTTGGGCCGGCGCAGCACCGACTCGGGCGCCAGCCCCGTGCCCGCCGCGCGCAGCAGGCTCTTCTCCCGGCCGTCGAAGCTCTTCAGCGCCCATGGGGAGGTGAAGGCGTACTCGACGAGCCGGTGGTCGCAGTAGGGGACGCGCACTTCCAGGCCCTGTGCCATGCTCAGCCGGTCCTTGCGGTGCAGTAGCTGGCGCAGCCAGCGGGTGAGCGACAGGTGCTGCATCTCGCGTTGCCGGTGCTCGGTCTCCGACTCGCCTTCGAGGTGCGGTACGGCGGCCAGGGCGGCTTGGTATGTGTCGTCGCGGAACTCGCCGATTCTCAGGTCGAGTTCGGGGTTGAGCGGCATGGCGGCCTCGTCGCCGGTCACCAGCAGCCAGGGGAAGGTGGGCGCGGCGAGCGCCTTGGGGTCGTGGAACCAGGGGTAGCCGCCGAAGACCTCGTCGGCGGCCTCACCGGACACCGCGACGGTGGAGTGTTTCCGGATCTCCCCGAAGAGGAGGTAGAGGGAGGTGTCCATGTCGCCGACACCGATCGGCGAGTCGCGGGCCACGACCACGGCCTTGCGGTGCTCGGGGTCGAGCAGAGCACGCGGGTCCAGTACGACCGTGCTGTGATCGGTGCCGATGAACGCGGCCGCTTCCGTGGCGTACGGGGTGTCGTGGCCGGTGCGCAGGACGTCGCCGGTGAAGGTTTCGGCCTGGTCGCTGTAGTCGACGGCGTAGGAGCGGATGCGGGCGTCCGGGCCCTCGCGCAGGCGCAGTTCGTCGGCGAGCAGGGCGGTCAGGACGGTGGAGTCGATGCCGCCGGACATCAGGGAGCACAGCGGGACGTCGGCCTCCAGCTGGGCGCGGGCCGCGGTGCTCACCAGGTCGTGCACGCGGGCGACGGTCGTGTCCCGGTCGTCCGGGTGGGCGCCGGCCTCCAGTTGCCAGTAGCGGCGTTCGCGGATGCCGTGCCGGTTCAGCAGGAGCAGGCCGCCGGGCTCGACCTCCCGTACGCCCGACCACACCGTCGGGCCGGTGTTGAACAGCAGGCTGTACGCCTCGCGCAGCCCGTCCGCGTCCACCCGCGGCCGTATCTCCGGGTGGGCGAAGAGCGCCTTGGGCTCGGAGGCGAAGGCCAGGCCGCCGTCGATGGCGGCCCAGAACAGGGGTTTGACACCCAGCCGGTCGCGGACCAGGAGCAGCCGCCGCCTCCGCTCGTCCCACACGGCGAACGCGAACATGCCGTCCAGGTGGTCGGCCACCGCCTCGCCCCACTCGGCGTAGGCGCGCAGCACCACCTCGGTGTCACCGCGGGTCCGGAACTCGTGTCCCAGGTTTCTCAGTCGGGCGCGGAGCTCATGGTGGTTGTAGATCTCACCGCTGTAGGTGAGGACGCTCGCCGGGACATCCGGCCGGTCGGTCATCGGCTGTGCGCCGCCTTCGATGTCGATGACGGCCAGGCGGCGGTGGCCGATCGCGGCGTGCTCGCCGAGCCAGACTCCGCCCGCGTCGGGCCCGCGCGGGGTGAGAGTGGCGGTCATGGCCTCGATGACCGGGGCCTGGGTGCGGGCGTCCTGGTGGAAGGACACCCAGCCGGTGATTCCGCACATGGGTACGACTCCTCGGTGAGGGCTTAACGATCGATGGCTCAGCGGGGTGCGGCGGGTGCCGTGTCGGTGGCGTTCTCTGGGAGGTTCGCCGCGCCCCGGGCGGGCAGGGCGAGCAGCGGCACGGCGAGGCAGGCGGCGGTGGCGGCCAGCACCAGGCCCGTCCGTGCGCCGCCGTCCTGGCCCGTCAGCCTCCAGACCGCCGTGGCAAGAGCCGGGCCGAGCGTGAAGCCGAGGCTGCGGGCGAGCTGAACCGTGGAGCCGACCGTGGCGGTGCGGCCCGGCGGAGCGGCGCCCATGACCAGGGCCTGGGTGGGTCCGCCGGTCAGCCCCATGCCGAGTCCGGCCAGGACCAGCCGCCAGGCCACCTCGGGCGGGGACCAGCCGTCGCCCGGCAGGACGAGCAGCAGCAGCCCGGTGGCGGTGAGGGCGGCACCGGTGACCGCGACGGGCCTGGCACCGTAGCGGTCGGCGAGCCGTCCGCCGAGGGGGCCCGCCAGCCCCATGCCGAGGGGGAAGGCGAGCACGGTCAGGCCCGTGGTGGTGGCGCTGACGTCCTCGTCGTGCCGGAGGTGCAGGGCGACCACGTAGTGCATGGCGGCGAAGCCCACCGCCAGCGCCAGCACCGCGCCGTGCACTCGCAGCAGCCCGGCGGCCCGCAGCACATCGGTCACCGGACGGCCGCCGGGGCCGCGCAGCCACCACCACAGCGGCGGTACGGCGACGAGGGCGAGAGTGAGCCAGGCGGGTGCGTCGGAGACCAGGGTCAGGGACAGCAGCAGGATCGTTACGCCTGTGGCCACCAGGGCCGTATCGGCAAGGGAGCGCCGGTCCGGGCGGCTCAGGCGCCCGGACCGGGGCATCGCCCGCCACACCACCGCCAGCGCCACCGCGCAGAGCGGGATCTTGACCAGGAAGATCCAGCGCCAGCCCAGATGGTCCAGGACCAGCCCTCCGGCCGCCGGTCCGATGACGGCGCCCAGGGGGCCGAGGGTCGCCGGCACGCTCATCGCGCGCCCGCGCAGTTCCGGCCGCACGGAGCGGACCGCCAGCACCGGCATCAGCACGAACAGCACCGCGCCGCACGCGCCCTGTCCGATCCGGGCGGCGATCAGCCACGACGCCCAGGGGGACGCGGCGGCGAGCGCGCTGCACAGCCCGAAGCCGGCGGTCGCGGCCAGCAGCGCGGGGCGGACGCCCATGCCGTCGAGCCACCGGCCGACGGGCAACAGAAGTGCGACGACCGGGAGTTGATAGCCCAGGACCACCCACTGCGCCGCCGCGTCCGACACCCCCAGGCCCTCGGAGATGTCCGCGAGCGCCACGTTCACGATGTTCATGTCGAGCATCGCCACGAACGACAGCACGCCCGCAACTGACACCAGGAGCCAGCGGTCGTGCACTTCGGGTACGTCCCCGGGCCGCTCCGCACCGGACGTGTCGTCCGTCATGCGCCCTCCCGCTGGCCAACCACCGCGTTTTCGCGATGGTCGAGGGCGATCAGCGGGTCCCCGGTCAGCGGGTGCTCGATCACGGCCGCGCGCACGCCGAACACCTCGGCCAGCAGGGGCGGCCGCAGCACGTCGCGGGGTGCGCCGGAGGCGACCACCCGGCCCTCGTGCAGGACGTGGAGCCGGTCGCACACGGAAGCGGCGGCGTTGAGGTCATGCAGCGAGACCAGGGTCGTACGACGGTGGCCGCGCAGCAGGGCGAGCAGTTCGACCTGGTGGCGGAGGTCGAGGTGGTTCGTCGGCTCGTCCAGGACCAGGACGTCCGTCGCCTGGGCGAACGCGCGGGCCAGCAACACGCGTTGGCGTTCGCCGCCGGACAGCTCGGTGTAGCGGCGGGCGGAGTGGTCCGCCATGCCGACATCGGCGAGGGCACGGGCGACCATGTCCCGGTCGGCGGCGTCGTCCCCGGCGAACGCCCGCTTGTAGGGGGTGCGCCCCATGGCGACGACCTCACGCACGGTCAGCTCGAAGTCCGCACCGCGCTCCTGCGGGAGGGCCCCGATGTGCCGGGCCGACCGGGCGGGGCTCAGCTCGCGGATGTCGGTGCCCTGGAGCAGCACGCGCCCGGCGGCGGGCTTCAGGTGCCGGTACACGGTCCGCAGGATCGTGGACTTGCCGCTGCCGTTGGGCCCGACCAGGCCGGTGATCTCGCCCGCGGCCGCGATGAGGTGGGCACCGGCCACGACCGTGCGCCCAGCATACGCGACGCTCAGGCCCTCGATGTCGATCCTCAACCGGCGCTCCCCCGGTCCGTCCCCGGCTCCCACTTCCCCGGGCAGGACCGCGTCTCCCGCCCTCCGTCCGGTCCTCAACTCCCGCTCCCCAACCGCCGGTCCAGCAGATACAGCAGCGCCGGAGCGCCGATCAGCGAGGTGACGACCCCGACCGGCAGTTCCTGCGTGTCCATGGCCGTGCGGCACACGAGGTCGACCACCACCAGCAGCAGCGCGCCGAAGAGCGCCGACAGGGGCAGCAGGCGACGGTGGTCACCGCCGACGACCAGACGGCAGACGTGGGGGACCATGAGCGCGACGAAGGCGATGGCCCCGGAGACCGCGACGAGGACGCCGGTGAGCAGGCTGGTGACCGCGAACAGCTCACGGCGCAGCCGTACGACGTCGATGCCGAGCCCGGCGGCCGTCTCATCACCCATCAGCAGCGCGTTGAGCCCTCGGGCCCGGGCCTGGAGCAGCAGCAGGACCGCCGGAACCGCCACCGCGGGGGCGGCCAGCAGGGGCCAGCTCGCGCCGCTCAGGCTGCCCATGAGCCAGAACAGCACACTGTGCGTCTGCTGCTCGTCCCCGGCCTGGAGGACGAGGTAGCTGGTGAAGCCGGACAGGAACTGCCCGATGGCCACCCCGGCGAGCACCAGTCTGAGCGGCGCGAATCCCCCGCCGCGCCGGGCCACCACCCAGACGAGGGCGAAGGTGGCCAGGGCTCCCGCGAACGCGGCACCGGACAGGCCGAGGCCCAGAGCGCCCCCGGTGCCGAGGCCGAGGACGATGGCGGCTACGGCGCCGAGGGAGGCGCCGTTGGAGACGCCCAGGAAGTACGGGTCGGCCAGTGGGTTGCGGACGAGGGCCTGCATCGCCGTACCGACCAGACCGAGCCCGGCACCCACCAGCGCGGCCAACAGGGCGCGGGGCAGGCGCAGTTGCCAGACGATCAGATCGTTCGTGCCGGGCCTGGGGGCATGGCCGGTCAGCCTGCGCCACACCACGCTCCACACCTCACCCGGCGGGATCGACGTGGAGCCCCAGGCGACCGCCGCTGTGAGGGCCGCGAGCAGCGCGACCGCGAGGAGCAGCGCCAGCGGCCCGGCGGGCACGGAACGCCGCGTGCGCGCGGGGGCCTCGGTGGCGCCATCGGTGGCGCCCTTCCTGCTCACCGTGGTGTCGAGCACGGTCAGCCGACCTTGCCCGGGTAGAGGGTCTTGGCGATCTTCTGGACGGTGTCGGCGTTCTCGACGCCGGCGATGGTGGTCTGCTCGGAACCGATGCGCAGGAAGTGGCCTTCCCTGACGGCCTTCAGGCCCTTGGTGGCGGAGTTCGACTCGAGCCACTTCCGCGCCTCGTCGAACGCCTTCTCGTTCGCCGCCCGGCTGCCCCGGTTACGGACGCCCAGCTGGATCCAGTCCGGGTTCCTGGAAATGACGTCCTCCCAGCCGACCTGCTTGTAGTCGCCGTCGCAGTCGGCGAAGACATTGCGGGCACCGGCCAGAGTGATCACCGCATTGGCGACCTGCCTCTCGCAGACGGCGGTGGGCTGCTTGGTACCGGCGTCGTAGTCGAAGAAGAAGTACGTCGGCCGCTCGTCCTCCGCCGTCCTGCCGACCGCTTTCCGGACGGCGTCCACCTTCTCCTTCATGCCGCCGACGAGTTCCTTCGCCTTCGCGCTCGTACCGGTGACCGCGCCGAGGGAGGTGATGTCGGCCTCCACCGCGGACAACTCGGTCAGCGCGCGCTTGTTCCGCGCCGCACAGGCGGTGGACTTGAGGTAGATGTGTTTGATCCCGGCCGCCTTGTACTCCTCCTCCGTCGGAGCGTCGCCCATGCCGCCGCCCATGTTCATCGAGGCGAAGGTGTCGATGTACACATCCGCCCCGGAGCCGAGGAGCTTCTCCTTCGGGATCACGGATTGGGCGAGCACCTTCACCTTCCGCGCCCGCGCGTCGAGTTCACCGGGCAGCGTGCCCTCACCGGGCGGGAAACCGGTGCCGAGCACCTTGTCGCCGGCGCCCAGGCGGAGCAGCAGCTCCAGGCTGGAGGCGTTGCTGGTGACGATCTTCTCGGGGGCCTTCGAGAACGTGGTCTCGGCGCCCGCGCAGTCGGTGACGGTGACCGGGTAGTCGCCGGTGGTGGGCTTCTCGGCGCCGGCACTCGCCTTGTCGCCGTCCCCACTGCCGCTGCCGCCTCCGTCGCCACAGCCCGCCACGAGGAGGCCGCCCAGCACGACGGCCGTCGTACCCCACCACACACGAGAACGCATCGAAACACTCCTGGATCCACTTGGTACACGGGGAGGGAACGTCGCCCCGGTTCAGTAGTCGTGGCGGATCCGGCATCGGTTCCCGCCCACGCGTCGAACGGGGACGGGGCCGCCTTTTCGCGGACCCGTCCCCGGGGGCGGGCGGTCTGTCGAGGGGTGCGCGCTCCGCCGTACCGGAGGCAGCATGCTCGGAAACGGCTGGGTGCGGGGCAGCGTGGCATTTGGCGTACGACCTCGCGGGCGGCGCCGTGAGCTTCCCCCAAGGTGCCGGGCCCATGTCCAGGGTCTTGGTAGCTTTACCGAGTGAGCCTGGGCTGCGGCAGCGTCGAGGGAGGCACGCGGCACCGCCTCCCGCGCCCGCCCTGCCACATGCCACCATCACCCCGCGTCCGCCCCGCGCCGCCGACCCCATTGCCCGCATCACCCTCCGAAAGGCACCCCATGAGCCAGCCTTCCGCCGGTCCGATCGTCGAGCGGATGGATGCCCGGCATCGATACGAGATCCTCGTCGACGGTGAGCGCGCCGGCCTGACCGCCTACCGCGACCGCGGTGAGCAGCGCGTCTTCCATCACACGGAGGTCGGCGACGCGTTCGCCGGGCAGGGCCTGGCCGCGCTGTTGGTCCAGCGGGCACTCGCCGACGTACGCGGCTCCGGGAAGCGGATCGTGCCCGTCTGCTCGTACGTGGCCAAGTTCGTAAAGAAGCACGGTGAGTTCGCCGACATCACCGACCCCGTGACCCCCGATGTCCTGCGATGGCTGGAAGCGGAGCTGGACTGACCGCTGAGGAGGGCGCACCAGCGGCCGGAGGGCGCACCATCCGCCGGGTGCGGGGCCCTGGCGCCGCTGCGCGTCTGCACCTGAAGGCTGAATCACCTCGGATGCGGCCGGACCCGTTCCCGGGTCCGGCACCCGAACATCCGGTGACCCCCGTACGGCTCCGTGGCATGACGACTCTCGCCCTGCCCGGCAGCCGGCCGGTGGTCAGCTGCCGGTGGACCGGACGGTGCTCATGATCTTCTTGAGCTGGGCGTCCGTCAGCGCCTTCGGAACTCCCTGGTCCGCGTAGATCACCCAGCCGTGCATCGTCCCGTCGGGGAGCTTCTGCGCGACGCTGTGCACGACGGCCTTCGGCGGAACGCAGGAGCTCGGGCGGTTGGTGACGGTGACCTGGGCGGTCGCGGTGTAGCCCTCAATACCCCCCTGCTTCCACGGCTTGGCCTCGCTGACCTTGATCTTGGGCTTGTGGTCCGCACCGCCGTACGCGGCGAAGCCCCAGTTGCCCGCCCAGTTGCGGGCGTTCTCCTGGAGCGTGCCGTCCTTGCCGCCGCCCGTGGTGCCGACGGTGGCGAGCTGCCCCTTCCCCGCCTCGCCGAAGGCCTTGGGATTGGGACTCGACGCGCAGCCGCCCTCACGGTAGTTGCCGGCCGCGGTCATGACGACGATCGGCTGGCCGTTCTTGTCCGTGTAGGAGAGGGCCGTCTCCTCGTCGAGGATCTTCCACTTCTCGGCCTTGGCGGGCACGTCGTAACGGAAGTGGTGCTTCTGCGAGGTCTGCGTCTGCCACCCCGTGAACAACGGCTGATCGCCCGAGGGGCTCGCCGGGGCGGAGGACTGGGACGACCCCGCGGAAGGCGCCTTCGACTCCGCGGCGCCGGTGTCCTTGTCCGTGCCGCTGCTGGTGTCCTCGTTGCATCCGCTCAACGCGACGGCCATGCCGATGCCGACGGCCGCGATCAGGGTCTTCTTCATCCGCCGGGATGGCGTCGAGGTGGGCTGCTGAGCATGGTTCTTGAAGATCTTTGTTTGGGACATGACCGGCACTCTAGGCGAGCCGCGTCGCCGCACATCCCCAGGTGGGCGCCCCACCGCAAGACGGATACCCACTCGTGACACATCAGATCAAGCTGATACGCGCGGCTGGGGAGCCTCGTAGCGGACACCGGCCTTGGCGGCCAGGCCGGAGATCATCAGCTCCAGCCCGTACTGGAACTCCGCGTCGTGATCGCTGTCGGCCAGATAGGGCGCGGTCGCGGTCAGAATCGGGTCGCCGGAGGCCGCGATGGCTTCGGTGCGCTGCTGGACCTGGTCGCTGTCCATGGCGCCCAGATAGATGGCGTAACCCAGTTCGCGCATGATCGAGCCGACCATGAAGGCGGTGTAGCCGCGCAGGACGTGGACCATCTCCTCGGGGGCCAGGCGGAGTTCGTCGAGACAGGACAGCGTGGAACGCATGGCCTCCAGGGCGGCGGGTGACTGCGTGGGCCGGGTCAGCACCAGCGGGAACGCCTTCGGGTGCCGCTTGGCGGCGGCGCGGAAGGCGGCGGCGTGCGCCCGGATCCGCTTCTGCCAGCTTCCGCCCGTCTCCTCGGGAAAGGCGATACCGGCCAGCAGCGCTTCGGCGACGCCGTCGAGAAGGGCCTCCTTGTTCGGTACGTGGTTGTAGAGCGACATGTTCTCGATGTCGAGCTCCGTGGCCAGTTTGCGCAGGGAGAAGGCGTCGTGGCCATCGCGGTCGATCATCGTCACCGCTGCCGCGATCACCTTTTCGCGGGTCAGGCCGACCCGCCTGCCACGGCCGGTTCCTCGCGCCGTCATGCGTCACCTTCCCTTGACATCACTTACGCCGCAAGTCTAGCGTTCCGGCCCACAAGACTTGCAGTGCAAGTGTCACTGTGGGCGATCGCACTGGGTTCACGAGCTGACCAGGGAAGAAGGACTCGATCGATGAAACTCGCCTGGCAGGACACCGACGTCCTCGGCACGCCCACGCTCGGCACCCCGATCACCACCCTCGACGGCCTCGCGGACATACCCGGCGGCTACGGCGCACAGCTCGTACGGGCCCGTACGCGGGCGGAGGCGCTGCGTACCGAGTTCGCGGCGACCGGTACCCCGGACACCGTCACCACCTGCGACCTGGTGACCCTGCCCTATCCCACGAGATTCGGCCTCTTCCGCGCCTCCCGGGCCATCGCCCCGTTCCTCGCCATCACCAACCGCATGCTCGTCATCCGCTGGACCGAGAGCGACGGGCGGCGGCGGGTGCTCCTGTTCGAGCCGAGCGATGTCCAACTCGGCCGCAACACCCCGTACTTCGCCGCGCTGGCCCGCCGCACACCCGGCCCGGTGCGCTCCCTGATGGTCACCGAACACGGCACCGTCCTCGGGCATCTGGCCCGGCTCGGCATCGCGCCCGAGGACGTCGACTATCTCCTCTTCGACCATCTGCACACCCAGGACCTGCGCCGGTGGATCGGCACCAGCACACCCCAGCCGGATTTCGGCGACGGTCCGGTCGAGCCCGTGTTCCCCCGCGCCAAGGTGATCGTGCAGCGGGATGAACTGCTGGCCATGTCCGAGCTCCACCCGCTCCAGCGGCCCTGGTACCAGCCCGAGGCCTATCGGGACGTGCGGCTCGAGGCCTTGTACGCCGTCGACGGCTCGCTGCTCCTCGGCCCCGGTGTCGCCGTCATCTCCACTCCCGGCCATGTGCTGGGCAATCAGACCCTCCTGCTGAACACCTCCAGCGGCATCTGGGCGTCCAGCGAGAACGCCATCGCCGCCGAGTGCCTGGCCCCCGAGCACTCCCGCATGCCCGGCATCGCCCGCTGGGCTCGCGCCTGGCAGCAGGAGGTCGTACTGAACGCCAACACCATCGAGACGACCGCCGAGCAGTACAACTCGCTCATCGTCGAGAAGACGCTCGTCGACCGCGCCCAGGCCGACCCCCGCTTCCCGCAGTTCTTCCCCTCCAGCGAACTGACCGCCGCCTGGACCAACCCCGGCACCGGCCCCACCTTCACCCACAAGGCAGTGACCCACCGATGACCACCGTGATCAGCGACGAAATCCTCGCGGCCCGCCAGAAGCTGGTCCTGGACCACTTCCATGACGAGGTCCGCCAGGAGTGGGACGACGTCCTGGCCACCTTCCCGCATCCGCGCTACGAACTGATCCCCACCATGACGGTCCACGACGGCGGTACCGCCGTACGCGGCTACTACCGCGACAGCCGCCGCGCCTTCCCCGACCAGGACCACGAGATCATCGCCCTGCGCCACAGCGGCGACGCCGTGATCGTCGAGTTCTGGCTGCTGGGCACCCACCTCGGCCCGCTGGGCGCCATCCCGCCCACCGGAAACCGCTTCCGTGTCCGCATGACCGCGTACTTCATCTTCGGCGACGACGGAGACGGGGCTGAGAACCTCGTCTGCGAGCGGATCTACTTCGACAGCCTCACACTGCTGAAGCAGCTGATCGGCGGCCTGAACCTGCGCAACCCGCGCAACTGGCTCCTGGCCGTCCGCTGCCTGCGCGGACTCCTGAAGGAAGCCGGCGGCACCCCGCACCCCGCCCTCGTCAACACGCCGAAGGCGGACCTGTCGTGAAGGTCCACCACCTCAACTGCGGCACCATGCACCTGCGCGGCGGACCGCGGCTGGTCTGCCACGTCCTCCTCCTCGAAACGGACGCGCAGGGGCTCGTGCTCGTCGACTCCGGCTTCGGCCTCATGGACATCGCCACCCATGGCCGCCGTGTGGGCCCGGCCCGCCACTACATCAGACCGGCCCTGGACCCCGAGGAAACCGCCGCCCGGCAGGTCGAACGGCTCGGCTTCCACCGCGACGACGTCCGCCACATCGTCCTCACCCACTTCGACGCCGACCACATCGGCGGCCTCGCCGACTTTCCGCACGCCACCGTCCACGTCACCGCGGCCGAGGCACACGGCGCGATCCACGCCCCCTCCTGGCGGGAACGCCTCCGCTTCCGCCCCGCCCAGTGGGCCCACGCACCGAGCATCGTCGAACACAGCCCGGACGGCGAGGCGTGGCGCGGGTTCGCCGCCGCCAAGGAGCTCGACTCCGTCGCGCCCGGTATCGTCCTGGTCTCCCTCCCCGGCCACACCCGCGGCCACGCCTGCGTCGCGGTCGACACCGGCACCCGCTGGATCCTGCACGCCGGGGACGCCTTCTACCACCCCGGCACCCTCGACGGCCGCGTCCCCGTCCCCGCGGCCCTGCGCGCCATGGAAGCGGCCGTCGCGTACGACCTGAAACAGGTCCGCGCCAACCACGCCCGCCTCGGCGAGCTGCACCGGCGCGCGGAACCCGACCTGGCGATCATCTGCGCCCATGACCCGGCCCTGTACGAACGGATGCGGGGCGGTTGAGGGAAGAGCCCGGGTGCCGACCGCACCCGGGCCGAACGGCTGCCACCGGGACTACCTGGTTTACCACGGCTACCAGGGCACGAGCTGGTCCTGGTGGTTGAGGAATCGCAGGCCCGGTTCGCCGCTGTGGCGGTCGATCGTGTCCACCACGCCAGGGATGGACTGGTCGATGGTCAGCGGTGCGCCCGGTCCGCCGAGTCCGGTGCGTACGTGGCCGGGGCACATGAGCAGCAGCGTGTGCGCGGCTTCGGCGTACCGGGCGGCGTAGCTGCGCATCAGCTGGTTCAGGGCGGACTTGCTGGCGCGGTAGACATCCTGGCCGCCCTTGGTGTTCAGGCCGAGGCTGCCCTGGCGCGAGGACATGACGCCGATGGTTCCGGTCGGGGCGACCAGCGAGCGGAGGGACTCGACCACGCGCATCGGGCTGAGCGCGTTCGTGACCATGACCTCGGTGAACATCTCGGTCGGTACGTCGCCGATCGGAATGTTACCCCTGGTGATGGCGGCATTGACGAACAGCAGGTCGAGCGTGTGCTCCGCCAGGCGCTCGCGCAGCGCGGCGACCTCGTCCGGCTTCGTCATGTCCATCGACTCGACCGTGACCCGGCCCCCGGACGCCTCGGCCAGGTCGTGGAGGCCGGTGCGCCGCTCGCCCCGGACGGTGCCGATGACGTTCCAGCCGCGGTGGGCGTACTCGGTGGCGAGGCCGAGTCCGAGGGCGCGGGACGCGCCGATGATGAGCGCGGTCCTGGGGGCGCTCACGCCTGGACCGCCGGCTTGAGGACCTCTTCGCACCACTGGCGGAAGGTCGTCGGACTGGCGGTCTCGGGGGTGCGCCGCACGCCCTCGTCGATACCGTCGTCCTTGGAGCGCATCATGTCGACGTAGCCCTGCACGATGGCGTCGCCGACGCCGCGCCCGGTGAATGCGGCGCGGAGGTCCTCCAGCGACTGCCGCTGGTAGCGGATCGGACGGCCGAGCACCTCGGACATGATGTGCGCCATGTCGTTCGCCGAAAGGTCCTCGGGGCCCAGCACCGGGACCTCGCCCGTCCCCGTCCACGAGCGGTCCAGCAGCAGACCGGCGGCGGCCGCGGCGATGTCTCCGGTGGTGGCCGTCGGTGCCGTGCGGTCGGCGGCGGCGGTGTCGGTGAACACGCCGTCGTCGCGGATCGAGGCCACCTGCCGCAGCAGGTTGTCCATGAAGCTGGGGCAGGCGAGCGCCCGGTAGGCCACGCCCGTGCCCGCGATGAGGTCGTCCATGGCCAGCGACGCCGTCACATGCCCGGCGCGGCCGGCGGCGGGAGTGCCGCGGCCGAGCGCCGATACACCGACGACGTGTCCGACCCCGTGGACCGTGAACGCCTTCGCGGCGGCGCGGGTGAACCCGGAGTAGGCGGCGTCCAGGCTCGGTGCCCGCGGGTGCGGCGGAGCCAGCCAGAAGACGGCGTCCGCGCCGGCGAAGGCCCGGTCGACGACCTCGGCGTCGCCGTGCGAGCCGGTGACGACGTCGACACGGGCGCGGACGGCGTCGGAGAGCTTCCCCGGGTCGCGCACGATGACCCGCAGTTCTTCGCCGTGCTCGGGGGCCTCGTTGAGCAGGATTCCCAGGACCCGGCCGCCGATCTGGCCGGTGGGAGCGGTAATAACGATCATGTTGTGAGTCTCGGGGCGGGCGCCCTGTGGCGTCCAATACCTTCCCCGGCAATTGATACCTTGAGGGCATGGATCTCGATCTGCGCAAGCTCCGCTATTTCGCCGCGGTGGCCGAGCACCGGCACTTCGGCCGGGCCGCGGAGCAGCTCTTCATCGCCCAGCCGGTCCTCAGCCGCCAAATCAAGGCGTTCGAGCAGGAGTTGGAGTGCGCCCTGCTCATACGGACGACCCGCAGCGTGGAACTGACGCCCGCCGGGAAGCAGCTCCATGAGGAGGCGCGGCGGATCCTCGGGGCGGTCGACGCGGCGGTGCGGCGCGTACACGACGCCGAACGGGGCGCCCAGCGCCTCGTGGTCGCCTTCTCCCCCGGGCTGCGGGTGTCGGCCGCGATCCGGGCCTTCACATCGCGCCACCCGGACGTCGAGACCGATGTCGTCCCGGCCCACTGGTGGCAACCGGACGCGCCGCTCCGGGACGGCCGGGCCCAGGTCGCATACCTGCGACAGCCTTTCGACGCCTCGGGGTTGCGCACCATCCCCATCGGCCATGAGCCCAGAGTCGCCTGCATGCCCGTGACGCACCCGCTGGCGCGCCGCGAGAAGCTCACCTGCGCCGACCTCGACGGCGAGAAGATGATCGACGCGACGACCCGGCCGATGTCCTCGATCGAGGAGAAGTTCGAGCTCATCGCCGCCGGGCACGGTATCGCGCTCATCTCCATGAGCGCCGCGCGCTCCTACTCCCGCCCCGACCTCGTCCACCTCCCCGTCGCGGACGCCCCGGGGGCCGAGACCTGCCTGGCCGTCGCCGCCGACCGGCGCGAGAAGCAACTGCTGCGCGACTTCCTGGAGATCGCCACCGCGACGCTGCGGGGCGCCTGAGCGGGCTTCGTTTCACCCGCCCCGGCGCTGGAACTCGGTCATCAGCCGATCCACCACCACACGCAGCGGCAGGTCCAGGGCCCGGGCGGCCGATTCCACGTCGGAGAGCTCCGGTTTGACCGTACGGCTGCCGTCCCCGACCTCGGACACCTTGACGCCGATGTGCTGCCGTCGCCCCTCGGGTCCGATGGCCACGGTCACCGACCGGCGGGGCAGGGTGGCCCGTTGCCAGGACGACCAGCGCACGCCCACCGTGGTGGTGTGGCGGAACACCGTGTCGACGATCGCCTCCCGCAGGCTTTCGTCGCACAGCGCGGTGAGGACCTGTCCCTGCCGGCCGTGCCGGGCGGTGATGGCGCTCGTCCAGCAGTCCCAGGCGCCGGCGGCCCGGACGGCGGCGAGCACCGACGGCCACAGCTGCGGGTCCAGGTCGTCGATGGTGGCTTCGACGACGAGCACATCGCCGGACGGTCTGCGTGCGTTCTCCTGGAGGGTGCCGACGACGACCCGGGTGATGTTGGGGCGGTCGGCGGGGTCCCGGGAACCGCCACCGATGCCGACGCCGCGCACCGTCATGGCGGGGAACGCCCCGGGCCGGGCGAGCGCGGCGACCAGGGCCGCCCCGGTGGGGGTCGTGCGCTCCCCCTCCAGGTCCCCCTCGGTCAGCGGCAGGCCCGCTCGCGCGGCGATGCCCAGCACGGCCGGGGTGGGCACCGGCAGCCGGCCGTGCTCGGCGCGCACGGTGCCCCTTCCGGCCGCCAGTGGCGATGCCGTCACCACGGGATCTCCGCTGAGCAGCCCGAGGTCGTCCAGCGCCGCCGCGCAGCCCACGACGTCGGCCAGCGCGTCGAGCGCCCCCACCTCGTGGAAATGCACCGCTGTGGGGTCGATTCCGTGCACACCGCCTTCGGCGTGAGCGAGCAACTCGAACACCCGCCTGGCGTAGCTCCTGGCGCCCGGGGCCAGCTCCGCCGACTCGACCAGCGCGAGGACGTCGTCCAGGTGCCGGTGCGCCGGAGGTCCCGCGGGGACGCGGACCCGGGCGCGCAGACAGCGGAATCCGCCGCGTCGGCCGGGTTCCACGCGTACGGCGACGCCGAGGCCGAGCGACGCCACCGCGGCGGCGACCCGCTCCTGGTCCGCGCCCGTGTCGACGAGCGCGGCCATCAGCATGTCGCCGGCCAGCCCGGACGTGGCGTCGATCCAGCAGGCGACCCGCTCGGCCACGGCTCGCTCAGCCATGGCACACCACGTTGAGTATCTTCGCGACATGCACGGCGGCACCGAAGCCATTGTCGATGTTGACCACGGCCAGCCCGGGGCTGCAGGACGACAGCATGGTCATGGCGGCGGCGACGCCCCCGGTGGCCACGCCGTAACCGACGCTGGTCGGCACACCGACGACCGGGGCCGCGACAAGGCCGGCGACCACGCTGGGCAGGGCTCCGTCCATTCCGGCCACGACGACGAGACAGTCCGCCGCGCGCACGTCGTCCAGCTTCGCCAGCAGCCTGTGCAGTCCGGCCACTCCGACATCCGCCATCACCTCGGCGCCCACGCCCAGCGCCGTCAGCGTGGCCAGGCATTCACGGGCCACCGGCAGGTCGGTCGTGCCCGCGGTCAGGACCAGGGCATGTCCCGCCGGTGGTGGCGGCTCTCCTACGGTGACCGTCGCGGCCGTCCGGTCGACGCTCACCACCTCGCCCGGAAACGCCTCGGCCGCGGCGTCGAGGACCGCTTCGGGGCAGCGGGTCGCCAGAGCCGGGCCGGTGCGGTCGTGCGCCCGCAGCTCGGCCAGGAGCCGCAGTGTCCGCTCGGGCGGCTTGCCCGTACCGAAGACCACCTCGGGGACGCCCGTTCGCGTCCTGCGGTCCACATCGAGCCGGGCGTAATCACCGACTCCCAGCGCCCCGCTCACCGGCTCCGCTCCACCGGAGTGATCGGCAGGTTCAACGAGCCGGAGCGGAAGGGCCGTTCATCGATCTCCACCTGGTCGTAACCGGCGGCCCGCACGGCCGCCACCACCGCGGCGCGCTCCCCGGGGTCGCTCACCCGGGCGAGCTCCTCGGCGGCCAGCTGGACCCTGCCGAGCCGGCCGTGGTGCCGCACCCGCAGAACCTCGTAGCCGAGCCGCTTCAGCGCCAGCTCCGCCCTGTCGACCTGCGCGAGGACGGGAGCGCTGACGGCCGTGCCGTACGGAAGGCGGGAGGCCAGACACGGGGAGGCCGGTTTCCCGGCGGAGGGCACGGACAGGTCGCGGGCCAGCGCCCGGACGGCTTCCTTGCCGAGACCCGCCTCCAGCAGGGGATGGCGTACACCGTGCTCGGCCGCGGCGCGCAGTCCCGGACGCCAGTCGCCCATGTCGTCGGCGTTCGCGCCGGACAGCACCGCCGCGTAGCCGCGCCGCGCGGCGAGTTCGTCCAGCCGGTCGTAGAGCTCGGACTTGCAGTGGTAGCAACGGAAACGGTCGTTGCGGCGGTAACCCTCCCGGGTCAGCTCGGCGGTGTCGACGACCTCATGGGCGATACCGACCGAGGCGGCCACGGAGCGCGCCCCCTCGAGCTCACCGGTGGCGAGCGCGGACGACACGGCCGTCACGGCCAGCGCCCGTGGCCCGAGCGCCCGCGCCGCCACCGCCGCCACCAGTGATGAGTCGACGCCGCCCGAGAAGGCGACGACGGCACTGCCGACGGCGCCGATGCGCGCGGTCAGGGCCTCCAGCGGAGTGGTGGTGTGCACGGTCAGCCCTCCTTGGGTTTCTTCGCCTTCGCGGCGGCGATCAGCTCGTCCGGCGGCCACCCGTCGTCGAGCGCCTGGCACACCCGCAGAAACGCCCCCGGATCGCGGCCATGACGGCGGGCGGCCAGGGTGATCGGCTCCCGTGGGGCTCCACCGCAGTAGACACAGCCCACGCCTATCGCGGACAGCAGGCGCATCGCGGAGCCGTCAGGATGCCGCCTGATCAGTTCCGTGATGGTGGTCGAGCCCCGGACCGGTGACCGGGGTGGCCCGTCCGGATTCACCGCGGCGCCTCTTGCGGGAAACGCAGGGGCTGGGCGTCCAGCCGGACCAGATCGCGGGGCAACTGGTAGCGGGCGAAGGGCAGGATCGCCACCTTGGCGTCGGGGCCGTGGCGCTCCATCGCCGCGGCGAACGCCGCGTCCAGCGAGGTGGTGGCGTCGATGCCGATGTCGTCCGCCATGGCGAGGTTCTCTTCGAGGGTGACCAGCGTCAGGTGCTTGCGCACCATGACCTCGTAGATCGGGGCCCAGATGCAGCCCGCCCACATCTGGATCTCACGGGCGTGGATGTCCCCCAGCAGCCGGTGGTATCCGGCCTCGGAGGGTGGCATGTAGGGCTTCATCAGGTCCATCAGGGCCAGGCCGGGGAAGAAGCCCGTCTCGGTCCGCACACCGGGCGAGGGACTGGTGTAGATGATGGTGCCGCCGTCGCGCACCACGTAGTCGGCGGACATGCAGCCCCAGCCGGTGTGGAAGAACAGGTGGTCGGTGGGCGCGAACACCCCGCAGATGACGATGTCGGCCGGACCGCTTTCGGCCACCGGGCTGTCGAAGGTGTAGATCTCGTTGAACCGCTCGATGGTCCTGCGGTGCGACACCGGATGTGCCCCGAAGTTCATCTCGATCACCTTGCCGCGGGTGTCGAGCAGGACGTCCAGGGTCGCGGTGAGGCCGGCCATCGTGGCGATCTCGTCGATGTCCGAGCGCATCGGTCCGGCCAGTGCTCCGTAATGCGTCTGGGGCGACATCACGAAGTTGCCGTGGTTGGCCTCGATGGTGATGTCGGCGCACACCCCCGGCATGACCAGCTTGCCGCCTCCGCCGTAACCCCAGTGGTTGGCCTGCGCCTGTCCGATCGCGATCACCACGTCGTGGCCGGTCACGGACTCATGCACCCATGCGGGCGTGCCGCGCGAGGTGACGCCGAGGTGGGTGTAGACGTCGTAGTTGAGGGGGTCGTTCTGGAGCAGCGGGATGCCCAGCCGGGCCATGCGCGCGAGGTTGTCCCGGCCGACCTTCTGCTCGATGTCGCGCTGCGACATCGATATGACCTTGCCGTTGCCGGTGATGACGGTGGCCTTGGTGGTACCGGCCCGCTCGATCTCGTCGAGTACGGCCGGAAGGATCTTCGAGGCCGGGGTGGGCCGGAACTGGTTGTCGATGATGACCGTGATGCTCCGGCCGCCCTCGAGCAACTGCGCGAGACTCGGCCCGGCCACCGGGTTGGCCAGTGCGCGCCGCGCCTCGTCGGTGGTGTTCTTCACCGCGGGGGGTTCGTCGGGGTAGACCGCCGCGAGCAAGTTCCGCTCGGGGATGTCGAGGCCGAGTTCCTCGCGGCGGACGTTGCTCTCGTCGTCCATGACGCCGATGGTCAGCGGGTCCAGCGACTCGTAGGGAATTCGTGCGTGGAAAGTTCCGGTCATCGTCGACCTCTTCGCAAGCGGCGCAACCATGCTCAATGGACCATATGTTTAAGACGGTTGATCAATATATCGGAAGCTAGGCGAGATTTCAGATCCTGTCAACGCATCCTGTCAACGCCTCCTGTCAACGCCTCCTCGCCACGCTCGCGCATGCGGCGGCCCCGTCACAGACCGCTGCCGACCTGCTCGGCCCGTTCCGGCCGCCGGCCGAAGGACACCGAGCCCCGGGTTTCCGGAACGGCGATGAGCGTGACGACGAACACCAGGCTCGCCCCGGCCAGGAAGAACACCAGCCGCGAGGGCACATCGGTGAGATCGGGACTGAGCAGGCTGACGAAGGTCGGCATGAGCCCGCCGAGCATGAAGCCCAGGTTCCAGCTGACCGCCGTTCCCCTGGCCCGCAGCTCCGTCGGATACCGCTCGTTCAGGAAGATCATCAGTGGCGCGTAGGCCGCGTTGGACAGCATCACCATGAGCACGCACAGCACCGCGACCACGGCGCCGCGCTCTCCCCCGGCCGCCGCGATGGCCCACACCACGGCCGGCAGGGCGAGGAGGTTGCACAGCCCGAATCCCAGCATGGTCCTGCGCCGGCCGATCCGTTCGCTCAGCTCCCCCGCCCCGATCGCCGCGACCACCACCGCCAGGCTGGACACCAGGAGGATGAACCCTCGCATGCCTTCGGTGACGGGCACGATCTCGCTGAGCAGGGTGGGCAGGAAGCCCGACGTCAGGTAGTACTGCGCCCCGCCACCGGCCGCGACGGCGACGTTCAGCGCGAGGATCTTCTTGCCGTTGCCGCGGAGTAGTTCACGGAACGGCACCGGCTCGGGGGCCCGGTCGGTATCACTTCCCTCCCAGGCCGGTGATTCCTCGACCTTCCTGGCGACGAACAGGCTCAGCAGCGCGCCGCCGAGCCCGCAGAAGAACAGCACCCGCCAGCCCCAGGCGTCGAAGGCCGGGCCGGGAAACGCCGCGGAGACACCGATGTACGCCACGCTGGCCAGCGCCCCGCCCAGGCCCGCCCCGCCGGCACCGATCAGTCCGCTCATCAGCCCCCGCCACCGCGGGCCGATGCTCTCCGTGCCCAAGGTGTGCGTGGTCGCGGTGACGCCGCCGACGAACAGGCCCTGCACCACCCGGAGGGTCAGGAAGAGGATGGGAGCGAGCACACCGACGGCGGCGTAATCCGGCACGAGTCCCATGGCCGCCGTGGTCAGGCCCACGCCGCTCATCACCACGACCATGGCCTTTTTGCGGCCTCTGCGGTCGGCCACTTCGCCGAAGAGGGCGGCACCGGCGGGACGCATGACCACGGTGACGGCGAACGAGCCGAACACCGCGGCCATCCCGAGTGTCGGATTGGATGTCGGGAAGATGCTCTCGCTGACCGGCCCCGCGACGTAGAGCAGCAGGAACAGATCGAAAAGGTCGAACGACCACCCCGCGACCGAGGCGAAAACGGCGGCACCTGGCGACTTCGCGGGCTGTCGGGTGGCGGGACTCATGGTGTTCTCCTCGTCTCGGAGTGGGCATACGGGAGGGCCCCGTGGCTTCGGCGGGAGTCCACGGGCGGCGCGGTCGGCGGGGAGGGGTACCACTAACACCTGCGGCTAACGCTCCTTGTCCCGGCCGCTCCGCCGACGCGGTCCGGCACCGCGCAGCAGCCGCCTGACGCGGTCGAGCAAGGGCGCGAACACCAGGCTCAGGGCGCTGGGGGCCTTCACCGGCCCGGAGGGCGCCTGCCCCGATGTCGCCGCTTCGGTGACGGCGTCGGCGAACTGCTCGAACATCCGGCGGCTGACGTCACCGGCGAGAGCGCGACCGAACTGGGCGATGCGGCCGGTGAGATAGACCTTGGCGTCGGCGTGCATGGCGGTGCCGGTCCCGGTGGCCTCGGTGGTCAGTGTGATGTCCGCCTGTGTCTGCGCCCCGCCGGTGTCCTGGCCTTGCGCGATCGCCCGCAGCCGACCGGCCTCGCGGTCGTGTTCGAGGATCTGCGCCACTCCGTTGAAGGCCAGTTTGATCGGCCCCACGGAGACCCGGGCCCTGCCCGCGTAGTGGCCATTGCCGTAGTCGTCGGTGAGCTCCGCGCCCGGCAGGCAGCGCGCGAGCAAGTAGATGTCGTCGAGAACGCCCCAGACCCGGTCCTCGGGCAGGTCGATCTCCGTGGTGATCCGCACCGCGATGGTGGGATCGCCGCTGGGCAGCACGATGTCCTGGACGCTCGGCGACACCGTGTCCCCGGCCTCATCCGGACCGCCGGACGCGTCCGTGCCCTGCCCGGCCCGGCCGACCAGCGCCGTGCGCACGCAGTTGCCCGGCCCGGGGATGCCCTCGGGGTGTGCGCGCCGGGTCTGGTCCACCGCGGTGAGGATGTTCCGGTACCCGGTGCAGCGGCAGATGACGCCCGACAGCTCCTCCGGCAGCTCCTCCTCGGTGACGTCCGGCTTGTTGACCAGCAGGTCGTAGGAGCTCATCAGGAAGCCGGGGGTGCAGAAGCCGCACTGCAGGGCGTGGTGGCGCCCGAACGACTCCTGCAGCGGGTGCAGGGAGTCGGGCCGCCCGAGGCCCTCGACGGTGACGATGTCCGTCCCGTCCAGCTGCACGGCGAACAGCAGACAGGCGCGGGCCGCCTCGCCGTCGACGAGCACGGTGCACATACCGCAGACCCCGTGCTCGCAGCCGACATGCGTACCGGTGAGGCCGAGGTGGTCACGCAACGCGTCGGCCAGGGTGACCCGCGCCGGGAGGCTCAGCACCGTGGGCGTCCCGTTGACGGTCATCCTGACCTCGACCGGGTCGTCCGCGCCGGCCTTCACCGGGCGCGGCGTACGGGGCCCCGCCTCGCGGGACCCGGCTTCGCCGACGGTCACGTGGTCACCTCCTCGGCGCCATCGCGGGCGCGCTCGTAAGCCTTGGACAGTTCCCGGCCGGCCAGGGCGAGCAGCAGCCGGCGCCGGTAGTCCCTGGACGCGTGGATGTCGCCGTCGGTGTCGACGATCTCCTCGACGACGGCGACGAGTTGTTCCTTGAGCCGACCCGCGAGCCCGTCGCCGCCGTCGTTGACCGCGGCGGCGAGCCGCTCGGAGAGATCACGGGTGACCGGCCGGTCGGACACGCCGAACGCGGTCATCGTCGCCTCCGGGCCGCCCGCGCGCAGACGTACCCGCACGGCGACGCCCGCGAGCGCGAAGTCGCCGTGGCGACGGGCGATTTCGGCGAACCCGAACCCCTCCCCCGCGGCGGCCACGGGCAGCCGTACGGAGGTGAGGATCTCGTCGGGGGTCAGCGCCGTGGTCATCGCACCGTGGAAGAACTCCCGGGCGGACACGCGCCGGTGGCCGTTCGGTCCGGACAGCGTCAGCTCCGCGTCGAGGCAGCAGGCCACGGCGGGAAGCTCGGCCGCCGGGTCGGCATGGGCGAGGCTGCCGCACACCGTCCCCCGGCTGCGCAGCTCGCGGTGGCCCACCCAGGGCAGCGCCAGGCGCAGCAGGGGAACGCTCGCGCCGAGCGGATCCCGCTCCACACGGCGCTGCCGTACGGTCGCGCCGATGTGCAGGGCCGGTCCGGAGCGGGTCAGCGCGCCGAGCTCTTCGACGGAGTTGATGTCGATCAGCGTGTCGGGGCGGGCGAGCCGCATGGCGAGCACCGGTGTCAGCGACTGCCCGCCCGCGATGACCTTGCCGCCCCCGCGGGTCTCCGCCAGTTCGGCGATCGCGTCGGAGAGGCGCGAGGGACGAACGTAGGCGAACGGTGCGGCTTTCATGGATCAGATCACCGGCCCTGGAACTTCGGGGCCCGCTTCTCGCCGAACGCGGCGACGCCCTCGGCGAAGTCATGGCTCGACCGCAGCATCGCGTACGCCTTGCGCTCCAGCTCGATCCCCGAGTAGAGCGGTGCATCGATCCCCTTGTCGAGCACCTCCTTGGCGGTGCGCAGGGCCAGTGGCGAGTAGCCCAGCATGGTCTTCACCACCCGTTCGACCTCCGCGTCCAGCGCCGCGCGATCGGGCAGCACGGCCGACACCAGGCCCCAGTCCCCTGCCTGCCGCGCCGTGATGCGGGTCGCGGTCATGACGTGGTACTTGGCGCGGGAGAGACCGATGAGCCGGGCGAGGCGCTGGGTGCCGCCGGAGCCGGGGATCATGCCCAGGCGCATCTCCGGAAGGGCGAACTCGCTGCGCTCGGTGGCGATACGGATGTCCGTGGACAGCGCGAGCTCGAAGCCGACGCCGAAGCAGTAGCCGTCGACCGCGGCGATGACCGGCTTCGGACTGCGGGACGGTGCCGTGATGTTCTGGCCCAGATCGGTGAAGCCGACGGGCTCCATCTCCATGAAGCCGGGGATGTCGCCGCCCGAGGTGAAGTGCTCGCCCTCGCCCCGGACGACCACGACCCGCACGTTCTCGTCCGCGTCGAGCTCGGCGAAGCGGTCGGCCATCGCCTGGCGGGTCTCCATGGTGACGATGTTGTACTTGCCGTGATCGAGGGTCAGGTAGGCGACACGTCCGTCGTGGCCGTGGTCCAGCCCGATCCGGCCTCCGGTCAGTGCCATGTCACAGGTCCCTTTCATTGTCGGTGCCGTTGAGCAGCTCGTTGAGCACGTTGCCGTGGAGGGGCAGAGTGGTGATGTCCACGCCCGCGGGAGCGAGCGCGTCGGCGACCGCGTTGGCGATCGCGACGGGAAGGCTCATGCTGCTGCCCTCACCGCAGCCCTTCGCGCCGAGGCGGGTGAGGGGTGAGGGGGTCTCGAGGTGGTCGCTGTTGAGCGCGTACCGTGTCTCGGCCGTCGTGGGACACAGGTAGTCCATGAACGTGGCCGTCGGTTGTCCGGCGTCGGTGTAGCGCATCTCCTCGAACATCGCGCCGCCCATGGCGTGCGCGAGCGCGCCGTGGATCTGGCCTTCGAGGAGCGTGGGGTTGAGGATGGTGCCCGGGTCGTGGACGGTCACCACCTTCTCGAGCCGGAGCTGCCGGGTCTCGGCGTCGATCGTCACGGTGGCGAGCTCGGCGACGAATCCGTAGCACAGGCTCGAGTTGATCTGGTCGTTCCGGCGGGCGGCCTTCGCCTGAGGCGGTGTGAAGGCGGCCTCCTCGTACAGCCGCGCGGTGGTGCCCTCGGGCAGCGCTCCGGGATCCCAGTGGACCAGCCCGGCCGCGTGCCGGAACAGCACCGACCGCTCGGGCTCGGCCCGGACCCGGACCCTGCCGTCGGCGAGTTCCACCTCGTCCCGGCGGACGTCCAGCAAGGTGGCACCGGCGACCTTGACGGTCTCGGCCAGCTTCTCACCGGCCTCGACCAGCGCGCTGGTCAGCAGGGGGGCGAACCGCGACGAATAGCTGCCGGAGGTCACCGTCCAGGGGGTGGTGGCGGTGTCCATCTCGACCACCGGACGGACCTGGTCCAGCGGCAGCCCGAGCTGTTCGGCGACCACGGCCTGGGCGACCGTGGCGTGGCCCTGCCCCTGCGGCACGGTGCCCAGCAGGACGGACACAACGCCGTTGAGGTCGACGCTGACGCGTACGTGTTCGGTGGAGCCGGACTTGCCGCGCCCCGCCGTGCGCTGTTCGGCCGGGGTGGCCAGGCTGACATAGCCGATGTTGGTCGCCGACGGGTCGACGATGGTGGCGACGCCGATGCCGTAGTACTCACCGCGCTCCCGCGCCGCGCGCTGCTCCTCCCGGAGTGCCTGGTAGTCGGCGTTCTTCAGCAGCATGTCCAGCGCCCGCTGGTAGTCGCCCGAATCGTAGACGCCGCCGGTCGGAGTGGCGTACGGGAAGTCCGCACTGCCCACGAGGTTGCGCTGCCGCAGTTCGACCGGGTCCAGGCCGCACACCCCGGCGATCTGGTCCATCAGCCGCTCCAGGCCGAAGTACAGCTGCTGGCCGCCGAATCCGCGGTTGAGTCCGGTGGGCGTCTTGTTGGTCACGACCGCGCGGGAGCGGATCCGCACGGCGTCGATCGTGTACGCGCCGGTGATGTTGCCGAAACAGCGGTACAGCGTGCTGGGCTCCGGCGGGCGGAGATACGCGCCGACGTTGTCCACCAGATCCGCGCGGAGTGCCCGCACCTCGCCGTCGGCGGAGACCGCGGCCTCGAACCACATCACGCGGTCGGATCCGGCGGAGCTCGCGAGCATGTGCTCGATACGGTCCTCGGTCCAGCGCACCGGGCGGCCGGCGTGCTTGCTGGCCAGCGCCATCAGGGCCACATAGGGGTAGATGCCGGCCTTGATGCCGAAGCTGCCGCCGTTGTCGGCCGGGATCATCAGCCGGACGCGTGAGGCGGGTACGCCCAGCGCCCCGGCCAGGACCGGGACCATGGAGAACGGCCCGTGGAAGTTCGCCCACGCCTGAATGCCCGGTCCGTCGGCCTCGTCCTGCCAGTGGGCGACGACCGCGTAGCACTCCATCGGGGTGGAGGAGTACCGCGGGAAGGTGTACTTGCCCTTCACCACGTGGTCGGCGGTGGCGAAGTGGCCGTCCACGTCGCCGAATTCGAAGGTCCGATCGGTCGCCACATTGCTGTCGGCGCCCTCGTGCAGTCGCGGGGCGTCGGGCAGGAGGGCCTTCTCGACGTCGACCAGCGGGGGCAGCGGATCGTAGTCGATCTCGACGAGTTCGGCGGCGTCCTCCGCGAGGTAGCGGTCCGCGGCCACCACCACGGCGACCGGTTCACCGACGAACCGGACCTTGTCGGTGCCCGTCGGGTAGTACGGCATGGGCGTCTTGAGGGAGAGCGGGAACGGCCGCAGTGTCGCGGCGACCTCATCGGGACCGATCACGGCGGCGACACCGGGGTGCCGCCGCGCCCGGTCGAGGCACACGCCGCGGATGCGGGCGTGCGGATGCGGGCTCCGGACGACCGCGGCGGTCAGGGTGCCCGGCAGCGGGTCGAGATCGTCGAGGAAGCGGCCCCGGCCGGTGAGCAGTGCGGGGTCCTCGATCCGTGCGGTCGGCCGCCCCGGCCGTTCCGTGGTCGCGGTCACGTGGTTCACCTGTCTGTCGCGGTGTCGCTGTCGGCCAGCGGGTGGTAGTCGCCGGAGCTCAGCCGGCGGCGGAGGATCTTGCCCGCCCCCGACTTCGGGATTTCCTCGACGGCGATGAGCCGCTTGGGGCGTTTGAGGGACGGCAGTCCGGAGCCCTCGCGCACATAGGAGCGGAGCTCGGTCAGCGCGTGGTCGGGGGCCGTCCCGCTCTCGGGGACGAAGAAGGCGGTGGCGGCCTGCCCCCAGCGGTCGTCGGGGAGCCCGACGACCACGACCTCGCTGATCACCGGACAGCCGATCAGCTTGTCCTCGATCTCGTCCGGATAGATGTTCTCGCCCCCGGAGTTGATCATGTCGTCGATGCGTCCGGTGACCCACAGGTCGCCGTCCTCGTCGGCGACGGCGAGGTCACCGGGGAAGTACCAGCCACCGCGGATCGACTTGGTGTTGGCGTCGGGCCGGTGCCAGTAGCCGGCGAAGGCGTCCGGGTTGCGCATGGAGACGGCGATCTGCCCCTGCTCGCCCGGCGCCACCTCGGCATCGGGCGGGGCGTCCGGGAACGGCTCCACCAGGCGGACCCGGGAGAAGACCCCCGCCCGGCCCGCGCATCCCGGCTTCGCGATGACGTCGGTCCCGACGGTGAAGGTGTAGATCTCGGTGGATCCGAAGTGGTTGACGAAGGACTCCGGCCGCAGCGTGTCCACCAACCGCTTCACCAGCGTCGGAGTCATCGAAGCGCCCGCGTAGGCCAGCTTGCGCACGGATGTGGCCTCCCCCAGGCGGCCGGTGCGCAGCAGCGACCAGTAGACGGTGGGCACCAGGTAGAGCGAACTGATCTTCTCCTGGGCGATGAGGTCGAGCATTTCCTCGGCGTCGAACTTCGTCTGGGGAACCCAGGTGCCCGCGGCGACGACGGTGGCGATGAGCGTGCGCAGTCCCATGGTGTGGAACAGCGGCATCACGCCGAGCGTCGTGTCGAAAAGCGACTGTCCGCTCTGCAGCAGATGGGCGACCGAGGCGTGGAACTCGGCGCTGTGCGTGCGCGGCACACCCTTGGGCCGGCCCGTGGTCCCCGAGGTGTACAGCATGACGCTGATGTCCCGTTCGGACACCCGGACGTCGAGCGGTCCGTCCGGCTGGTCGCGCGCCAGGCGCTCGATGGTCGCATCGAGCGGGTCCCCCGAGCGGATCCACGGAACCGCCTCGACGGAAGCGAGCGCCTCCTGCGCGAGAGCCGAGGTGGAGTCGTCGGCGATCACCAGCGCCGGCTTCGCGTCGGATATGCAGTAGGCGAGTTCCGAGGGGCCGAGGCGGAAGGACAGGGGTACGGAAACGGCTCCCAGCTTCTGCGCCGCCAGATGGAGGCCGGCCAGTGGTTCGCCTCCGGTGCTCAGCAGCACCACCCGTTCCCGGGGACGGACACCGAGCTCGGCCATCGCCCGTGCCAGCTGATTGGTGTGGCCGTCCCACTGTCCGTACGTCATCGGGGTCCTGCCACCCACCGCCCGGCGACGCGGATGGCGCTCGGCTGTCCAGCGCAGAACCGTGCTCAGGTCCATCGCGGTCCTCTCCATTCCACATGCGCCTGTCGGCGCCCGGCGGAAGCTTCCCGGCCGAATGGTGCGAGCTGCACCGTATGATTCAGACCATCGTGGGGTTGGAAGCTACGCCGACCTGAGGAAGGTGTCAACGGTCCGGAGACGACGACCGCGCCGCCCGGGCTTCCGGGCATGGCCGCACACAAGAAGCCGCCATGCCCCGCGGGGCATGGCGGCGTGTCACCGCGCGCCGGTCCTACCGGGTCGTCGGCCGCCTCTTCATGAACGAGAACTCACCGCGCTCGACGCGTTCCTGGACGCCGCGCCAGAACTCGCGCGCGGCGTATTCCATGCCCAGGCCCAGTTCGAGGGTGACCATACGGCTGGAGACCTCCTCGATCCCGCCGTAACGGCGCCGCATCTCCTCGTACTCCGCGATGCGCCGCTCGTGCTGCTCGATCTGGTCGCGGGCGAGGCGCGCCACGTCGTCCGGCTCCGCCAACTCGTTGAAGAAGAGCTTGATCTCCGCGATGTCGCGCAGTTCGAAGTGTTCCTTGACCGGCTCGGCCAGCCAGGCCCGCAGTGCGGCGTCGCCCGCCTCGGTGATCGTGTAGATCTTGCGCCGCCGCCCGGTGTCCTCCTCGTGCACGTCCAGAAACCCGGCCCCCTGAAGCCTTTTGGGCTCCGCGTACAGCTGAGCGTGCGGGAAGTTCCAGAAGTAGCCCACGGACCGGCCGATCGCGCGCTTGAGGTCGTAGGGGGTGGACGGGCCACGCATGGCGATCATCCCGAGAACCACGTACGACGTCGTCGAGAGCCGGAATGCTGACATGGTCCGAAGCGTACCGTGGCGCCCAGGGCCCTTTTGCCTCGGTGCGGGAAAGCGGCAGTTCACCACCAGCGCCCCGCCATGTTCGCCCGGCACCGCCGCCTTCGAAAGACGGGCGGGCACCGGCATGGCGGGGCGCGGGGGTCGGGCGGTGTGCGGTGCCGGGGCGGCAGGAGCGCGGCTCGCCGCCGGCTCAGCTCCCGGGTGTGAGCTCGAGGGTGTCGAGCACTCCGTACACCCCGAGGAAGGCGATCGCCACACTGCTGAGGACGAGGGCGGCGGTCAGCCAGGGGTTGGCGCGGAAGCGGGGCGGGACACCGGTGTAGCGCAGGCGCCAGACCGCGACCACGACCGCGAGCAGGAAGACGCCACCGCCGATGCCGCCGATCTGCACCATCAGGACCGGGGACTGGACCCACAGGAAGATGCACATCCACACCGGGGGCAGACAGCAGGTGAGGATGCGGATGGTGCGCGTGCGGACGCGCATGTCGTGCCAGTCGACCACTCCGAGCAGCCCGAGGGTGTTGGTCCACAGGCGGGGAACGCTGGCCGACGAGGCGACGGTGACCGAGAAGAGGACGGCGATCGCGCCGCCCAGGAACAGGTACTCCGCCCAGGGGCCGAGCGTGTCGGTGTAGATGTGCGACAGCGTGGTGATCATTTCGTTGCCCTCGGGCACCAGGCCCTGCGGATGGAGCACCGAGGCGCCGATCACGTAGAAGGACAGGGTGCAGATGGTGCACACGACCCAGGAGACGCCCACGTCGAGCCGCATGACCTTGAGCCAGCCCTCGGCCCGCCGGGCGCGCTGCTCGCTGCCGTCGTCGGGGCCGGTCCAGCGGGCGTAGCCCTTCTCCAGACACCAGTAGGTGTACGTCGTCATCTCGTCGGCGCCGACACCGGTGATGCCGAACATGGCGAGCGCGATGCCGACCGTGCCCGCGGGGATCTGGAAGCTCAGTCCGTCGGCGAACTGCTCGGGGCCGTATCCGAAGGCGGTGAACGGCAGGGCGAGGGCCAGGCCGAAGGTGATGATCGTCTTGAGCGTGATGCCGACGATCTCGACCCGCTCGACGACGGGGTACTTGCCCGTCTGCAGGATGAGGATGGCGGCGCCGGTCACGATGAGGGCCCAGATCGTCAGCGACGATGTGCTCAGCGACCCGCCGTGGATCGGCAGCAGGATCGAGCAGGCGGCCGCGGTGCCGCCGATGATGCCACCGCGCTGGAACATCTTGGCGAAGTCCATGCCGATCCAGAGCCAGTTGATCCAGCTCAGCCGGCCGATCCGGGGGCCGACGTCGCGGAAGCCGTCGAGCGCGGGCCGTCCGTTGAGGATGGTCCAGCGGGCCAGCTCCATCTGCACCCACACCTTGACCGCGGTCGAGACGATCACCAGCCACAGCAGGGCGAACCCGGCCTTCGCGCCGAGCGAGGTGGTGGTGATCAGCTCACCGGAGCCGACGACGGCGGCGGACAGCACGAGCCCGGGGCCGAGGTGGCGCAGCCGGCCGCGGAAGGCCTCGGGCGCCGGGCGGGCGTCCTCGGCGCGCAGCGCGTACGGATCGGTCTGCGCGGCGGGTGGCGGCGCCGCCGTGGCGCCGTCGGTCGTGGTGGACATAGCGGGTCCTTAGAGGATCTTCCGGCGCCGTCGCCGGTATCCGGAATGGGGACAGGGTGGTGTGGGGGCGTTTCGTGGCGCCGTGTGCCGCCGGGCCTCAGCGCGCCGGGTGGTGCGGCTCCGCACCCGCCAGTACGCGGACGACGTCCTCGGCCACCATCGCGCCCATGGCCTGGTTGGCCTCGGGCGTGCAGGCGGCCATGTGCGAGGTGAGGACGGTGCGCGGGGCCTCGCGCAGCGGATGGTCTTCGGGCAGCGGCTCGGTGCTGAACGCGTCGAGGGCCGCGGCTCCGAGGTGCCCGGAGCCGAGCAGGTCGGCGAGCGCGCGTTCGTCGACGAGGCCGCCGCGCGCGGCGTTGACCACGATCGCGCCCGGCCTCATCGCCGCCAGGCGGGAGCGGTCGAGCAGCGGAGTGCCGGACGGGTCGGGCGGAGTGTGCAGGCTGACTGCGTCGGCACGCGCCAGCAGGGCGTCGAGCGCGGCCGGTTCGGCACCGTGCGCGCGGACGTCGGCCTCGGGGACGTACGGGTCGTGGGCGAGCAGGTCCATCCCGAAGGCGCGGGCGTAGCCGGCCAGCAGACGGCCGATGCGGCCGAAGCCGACGATGCCCAGCGTCCTGCCGTGCAGTTCGGGGCCGAACAGCTTCGGCCAGCCGCCCGCCGCCACCGCGGTGTGCGAGGCGGTCAGGGAGCGGGCCGCGGACAGCAGCAGACCGAAGGTGTACTCCGCCACCGCACGCGAGTTGCTGCCCGGCGCGCACACCACCGGGATCGCGCGCGCGTGGGCGGCGGCCACGTCGATGGTGTCGACGCCGACACCGTGCTTGGCGATCACCTTGAGGCGGGGTGCGGCGTCCATCACCTCGGCGGTGATCGGGTCCATGCCGACGATCAGCGCATCCGCTTCGGCCGCGTGCGACAGGAGTTCGGCGGTGGGCAGCGCCGTGTCCTCGCGGGGGCGCAGGGGACCCGCTCCGGCCTCCTCCAGGATCTGCCAGGGCCGCGCCGAATGCCGGGCGAAGGTGGGTGTGGTGATGAGCGTGGTCGGCATCAGCGGGCCTCGCCGCGTGCCGCCCGGAGGTGGGACGTCGCGATCTGCTGGAGGTGCACGACGTCGGCCGCGACCGTCGCGAACGTGAAGCCTTCGGCGAGGCGACGGGCGGCGCTCTCGCCGTCGGCGTTGTGGATGCCGGCCGCGATGCCCACCGCCTCGGCCGCCTTGCGGACGCGGGCGAGGGCCTGCTCGAACTCGTCCTGCACGGCGGGGTCGGTGGACGTCGCGCCGCCGATGGCCAGGCGCAGATCGGACGGGCCGACGTAGACGCCGTCCAGGCCGGGGGTCGCGCAGATCTCCTCGAGGTTGGCCAGGCCGTCGGCCGTCTCGATCATCGCGAGGACGGCGGTCTGGTCGTGCGCGTCGGCCGGGTTCGGGCCGATGCGGAGCTGGGCGCGCATCGGACCGTACGAGCGCCGGCCCAGCGGCGGGTAGCGGACGGCGGCCACGGCGTCGGCGGCGTCCTGGGCGTTGTCGATCATCGGGACGATCACGGCGCTCGCTCCCGCGTCCAGCGCCTTGCCGATGTAGGTGAGGTCATTGGCCTCGACGCGCACCATGCCGACGGCGGTGCTGCCCTTGGTGTCGGTGGCGAGGAGGTTGTTCAGCATGCCCTGGTAGCCGAAGAGGCCGTGCTGGGCGTCGAAGGCCAGGTAGTCGTAGCCGACGCGGGCGAGGCGCTCGGCGGCGACCGGCGAATCGAGCAGGGACCAGTAGCCGATGAGCTGCTCACGATCGCGCAGTGCGGCGATGAACTGGGCGGAGGTGCGGCCGGTGGCCATGTGTGTCTCCCTTGCGACGTTGCGAGGTGGGCGGGCGGGGTCAGCGGTTGTAGGCGGGCATCGGCCCGCGCAGCCGGGCGCCGACCTCGTCGCAGGCGGTCAGGACGTCCGCGGGCAGCGGGCCCGCGGACGCGGCGGCGATGTTGGCCTTCAGGTGCTCGACCTTGGAGCCGCCGAGCAGCAGCGCGTCGGTGGAGGGCCGGGACAGCAGCCAGCGCAGGGCCAGGTCGGTCAGCGGCAGACCCGCCTCGGAGGCGATGCGGGTGAGGTCGGTGACGGCGTGGAACACCTCCTCGTTCCAGTACCGCTCGCGGTACATCGCGGCCACCTTGGAGTCACCGAAACGCCCGCTGTCCGGGACCTGATCGAAGCGGTGGCGGCCGGTGAGCAGCCCGCCGCCGAGCGGGTTGTAGACCACTGTGCGCAGTCCTGTACTGGCGGCGAATTCGACGTACTCCTCCTCGACGCGGCGCGCGAGGAGGTTGTGGAGCTGCTGGGCGACGACGGGGCGGGGGGCACCGGCCTCGTCGGCCACCCGGTTCAGCTCGGCGATCTGCCAGGCGGCGAAGTTGGAGACGCCGAGGGCGCGGACCTTGCCCGCCCGTACGAACTCGGCGACGGTCGCAAGGGTCGCGGAGAGCGGTGTCCGGCGGTCCGGCTGGTGCAGATAGAAGAGGTCGACGTGGTCGGTGCCCAGGCGCTTGAGGCTCCCGTCGAGCGCGGCCCGCAGACCCTCGGGTGAGAGCGGCGCGTGCTCGCCCTGGTCGGGGTGCGGGATACCGGCCTTGGTGGCCAGGACGATCCGGTCGCGGCGGCCCGGCAGCAGCTCGGCGAGGATGCGCTCGCTCTCACCGCCCGCGTAGCCGTTGGCGGTGTCCACGCCGGTGATGCCCGCGTCGAGCGCGGCGTCCACCATCGCGGCGGCCGTCGCGCGGTCGGCGGTGTCGCCGAAGGTCATCGTCCCGAGGACGAGCGGGGACAACGGGACGGGCACATGCGGGAGTGCGAGGCCGACGGTCACGGGCGGATTCCTTCCGAGGCGGGTGGTGCTGGTGATGCGGGTGTTGCTGATGGTGTCGGTGGTGCGTGGTGCGGATGGTGCGGTCGTACTCATAGGCGATCACATGCGTGATGTGCGCATCGCACATGGCGCCGGGTGGCTCCGCGGCCCCGACCGGTCGCCGCGGTGGCTCCCGGTGACGCATCGCGCGACGGCCGAGTGCGGTGCGATGCGATCTGCTGGGTAAGCCGGTCCGCCCCGCGTCCACGACGGCGACACGGTCCATGGGTGACGGCCGTCGGCGCCATGGGAACGCTCGCACGGTTGCGTAAATCACGCAAGATGTATCGCGCAGTTCACGCAGCCTATGCCATGATCCTCACTGGGCTCGACCGTGTTGTCCATCGACGGGGCCGGGCACTCGCCGCCGCGCATCGCCGTCGCGCACCGGCCCGTCCGCCCGGCCCCGCCTCGCCTCCCGCCTAGGAGTTGTCCCCATGCCCACCCCCCTCCCCCTCATCGCCGTCACCATGGGCGACGGTGCCGGTATCGGCCCCGAGGTCGTCGTCGCGGCCCTGCTCGACGACGCCGTGCTGACCCGCTGCCGCCCCGTCGTCATCGGTGACGCGCGGCGGCTGCGCGAGGCCGCCCGCGTCCTCGGCCTGGACTGCGAGATCGCCGCCGTAGACCATCCGCGCGACGCGGAGTTCACCCCCGGCCGCGTCAACGTGGTCGACCTCGGACTGCTCCCCGTCGAGCTGCCCTGGGGCAAGCTGTCGCGATTCGCGGGAGACGCCGCGTACGCGTACATCAGGCGCGCCGCCGAACTCGCCGTGGCGGGCGAGGTGCACGCCATCTGCACCGCACCGCTCAACAAGGAGGCCCTGCACGCCGCGGGCCACCTCTATCCCGGCCACACCGAACTCCTCGCCCATCTGACCGGGACCGAGGAGGTCTCGATGATGCTCTCCACCGAGAAGGTGAAGGTCATCCATGTCACCACGCACATCGGCCTGATCGACGCCGTCCACCGCATCGAGCCGGGCCTCGTCGAGCGCACCGTGCGCCGCGGCCACGAGGCGATGGTCCGCGCCGGCACCCCGAACCCCGTCATCGGTGTCTGCGGCATCAACCCGCACGCGGGCGAGAACGGTCTGTTCGGCTACGGCGAGGAGGACGAGAAGATCGTTCCGGCCCTGGAGAAGCTGCGCGCCGACGGCGTCGACGCCCGGGGTCCGCTCCCCGCCGACACCGCCTTCTTCCTCGCGTCACGCGGCGACTACGACCTGATCGTGGCGATGTACCACGATCAGGGCCACGGCCCGGTCAAGGTCCTGGGCATCGAGGCGGGTGTCAACCTCACCGTGGGCCTGCCCGTCATCCGTACCTCCGTCGACCACGGCACCGCCTTCGACATCGCCGGAACGGGCACGGCGGAACCGGGCAGCATGGTCGAGGCGCTGCGCCAGGCGGCCGGGATGGCCACGGTGCCGATCTCCCCGGCGGCCTGACGTGGTTGTCTCCCCCGGTTGTCAGGCTTGCACGGTGGGCCGGACGACGACCTCGCTGATGTCGACGCCGACGGGCTGCTCGATCGCGTAGCCGATCGCGGACGCGATGGCGGAGGGCGGGATGGCGATCTCGTCGCGCTGCCGGGCAGCCGCCGCCGCTGCCTCGGGACTCGCCCCCTTGCCCACCCCCTCGGTGTTGGTGAACCCGGGCGAGACCAGAGTGACGCGCAGATGGGGTCCCGACTCCTGCCGCAGTCCCTCGGTCAGCACCTTCACCGCCGTCTTGGTGGCCGCGTAGACGGCCTGCGGGGATTTCACGACGTAGGCCGCGGTGGAGGCGATGTTGACGAACTGGCCGGAGCGCTGCCGCCGGAAGACGGGAAGTGCCGCCCCGATACCGTTCAGCAGGCCGGTGATGTGCGTCGCGACCATCGCGTCCCAGTCGTCCTGGCGCAGTTCGTCGAACGGTGACACCGCCATCGTGCCGGCGTTGGAGACCAGGACATCGAGTCGGCCGAACCGGTCGACCGCCACGTCCGTCAGCCGCTTGAGGTCCTCGCGGCGCGTCACGTCGATGACGGTCCCGACGGCCGAGCCGCCCCCCGCCGTGATCTGGTCCACCACCGCGTGCAACCGGTCCTCCCGCCGGGCCCCGAGCACGAGCCGGGCGCCCCTCTCGGCGAGGTGGGTCGCCGTCGCCGCTCCGATGCCGCTGCTGGCACCTGTGATCGCTACGACCTTGCCTTCGACACCTGACATCACCAATGTCCTTCCAAGGGATATGCGCAGGTCAGACCACGACCTACAGTGAATTGGGGGCGCCACCAATTACCTCAGACTAAGTGGGCGCGTCCCCGTTTAGCAAGGCGGACGGGATCCGGAGAGGTATGGCGACCGCTGATGGCCGACAGTGCACAACGCCCGTTGCGAGCTGACGCGCGGCGCAACAGAGACAAGATCCTCGCGGCCGCGGTGCGCGTGTTCGCAGAAGAGGGGCTGGACGCGCACCTGGAACGCATCGCCAAGGAGGCGGGCGTGGGCAGCGCGACGCTGTACCGGAACTTCGCCACCCGTGAGGCGCTGATCGAGGCGGTCTACCGCAACGAGGTGGCTCAGCTGTGTGACGCCGTCCCCGATCTGCTCGACGAGCGGCCGCCCTACGAGGCCCTGCGCACCTGGACACGTCTCTTCCTGGACTACGTCACCGCGAAATTCGGCATGGCCGACGCCCTGCGTGCCATCGCCGCCGCGGGAAACAACCCCTATGGCCAGAGCCGGGACATGATCCAGGCCGCCATCACCGTCCTGATGGACGCGTGTGCGGCCGCCGGGACGATTCGCACCGACATCAGCCCCACCGACATGGGTGCCGCCCTCGAAGGCATCGCCCTCACTTCACCCAAGCCCGAACACCGGGAACGGGCCGAACGCCTGCTCGACCTCACCCTGGACGGTCTGAAGGCCCGTTCGTGACGCCGTGAGCGGGCCGGGCGCCCCGGGCCGGCCGAACGGCGGGCGCTTCCGGTCCGGCCACGTCGACGGCCCGGGACCCGGCGTTCAAGACGACGACCCTATCGAGCGGCTCCGTCGGAAGTCGACACCGTGTTCTGCCCCGGGGAGGAGCGGCGCCGGGTGAACCGCGACGGCCGCGACGCCTTCCGGTGCGGGTGCAGTTCGATGGTGAGTGAGGCGGCGGTGAAGACGGAGGAGTAGGTGCCGACCGCCAGGCCGATCAGCAGGGCGAGGGCGAAGTCGGCGAGGGTGTCGTCGGCGAGGACGGCGAGGGCGGTGAGGATGAAGGCCGCACCCATGCCGGTGTTGACGGTACGGGGCAGGGTCTGCAGGATCGCCCGGTTGGTCAGGCGGGGAAACGGTGTGGTGCGGTCGCGGCCGAGCAGTTCGCGGACGCGGTCGAAGAGGACGACGGAGTCATTGACCGAGTAGCCGATGACGGTCAGCAGGGCGGCCAGGAAGACCCCGTCGATGGGCTTGCCCAGCCAGGCGAAGGCGCCGATGAGGATCACCGCGTCATGGGCGAGCGCGACGACGGCCGCCGTCCCGAAGAACCAGCGGAAGCGGACCGCGAGATACAGCAGTTGGGCGCCCAGTGCGAGGGAGAGGGCGATGAGCGCGTTGCGACGCAGTTCGTCGCCCATACTGGGGCCGATCAGCTCGTCGCGGACCTTCTTCGTCTCGCCGCCGAGGGCGCTCACGGTTTCGGTGACGGTGGCCTCGTCGGAGTTGGTCAGGTTCTCCGCGCGCACCGTGAGCCCGGTGTCGCCGGAGGACTGCACGACCGCGCGGGGGAACCCGGCGTCGGTGAGGGCGGTGCGGGCCCGGTCGGGGTCGACGGGGGTGCTGGTGGCGTACTCGATCAGGCGGCCGCCGGTGAACTCGATGCCGAAGTCCAGGCCGCGTACGAGGATGCCCGACGCGGCCAGGACGGCGAGTGCGGCGGAGGCGGCCAGCCAGCGGCGGGGATGGCGCATCAGGAACGGGTCGCGGCGCAACAGCCGGTCGCGGACCCAGCCGGTGCCCGCGATGCCGGTGACGCGGGGCCGGCGGAAGACCGCGGGGCGGCCCACCGCGTACTCGGCGAGCACCCGGCTGATCAGCAGGGCGCTGACCATCGAGGCGAGGACGCCGATGGCCAGGGTGATGCCGAAGCCGCGCACCGGGCCGGAGGCGAAGGCGAACATGAGGCCCGCGGCGATCAGTGTCGTGAGGTTGGAGTCGGCGATCGCGCTGAGGGCACCGCGGAACCCGGCCGTCAGTGCCGAGCGGGGGCTGGGGCGGCTGCGGGCCGCGTACTCTTCGCGGGCCCGTTCGAAGACCAGGACGTTGGCGTCCACGGCCATGCCGATCGCCAGGACGAATCCGGCGAGGCCCGGCAGGGTCAATGTGGCGCCGAGCGCGGCCAGGGCGGCGTAGGAGATGAGGCCGTAGCAGGCCAGGGCCGCGGTCGCGAGCAGGCCCAGGAGCCGGTAGACGGCGATGATGAACAGCGCGGTCAGGGCGGTGCCGATGACGGCGGCCAGGCCGCGGCCTCGATCGCCGCGTCGCCGAGCGTGGCGCCGATGGTGCGCTGTTCGACGGTCTCGACCGGTACGGGCAGGGCGCCGCCGGAGATGAGCAGGGCCAGTTCGCGGGCTTCGGTGTCGTCGAAGGACCCGGTGATCTGGGTGGTGCCGCCCGGGATGCCGGTCCCGCACGGTACGGAGGGGTCGACCTGCGGCGCGGAGATGATCTTGTTGTCGAGGACGATGGCGACCCGGCGCTGCGGATCGCCGGCCGGATGACAGGCGGCCCGTGCGGTGACCTGCCGCCATCGGTCCTGACCGGTCTTGGAGAAGTCGACCGTGACATGCCAGCCGGCACCGCCCTGCTGGTCGAAGCGGGCGTCGGCGCCCTCGACGTCCCGTCCGGTCAGATCGGCGGCACGCAGTCGCAGGGGCTGTCCGGACTCGTCCGGCAGCACGCGCCCTTCGGCCGGATCGGCCGGCGGGGAGGTGGCGCCGTCGGCGGTCCCGGCCGGGCCGAGGACCGCGTGGACGGTGAGCTGCGCGGTGCGGCCCAGCACATCGGCGGCCTTCTTCGGGTCGGACACGCCGGGCAGCTCGACGAGGATGCGGTGGTCGCCGGAGCGGACGAGGGTCGGTTCGGCGACGCCGAGCGCGTCGATGCGGCCACGCAGCACCTCCACGGTGCGGTCGGTGGCCGCGGAGTCGGCGTCGGCGGTGGGGGTGGAGCGGGTTTCCAGCATGATCTGGGTGCCGCCGCGCAGATCGAGGCCGAGACGGACCGGTGTGGTGAGGGCGATGGCCAGCGATCCGGCGATCACGGCGAGGGCGAGCAGCGCACGCATACGCAGGGATTTCCGATGCGCATTCCGCTGGTTCCGGCTATTCCGCTGGTTCCGGCTATTCCGCTTGTTCCATTGATCGCGGCGTTTCAACACGAGCCTCCGGCAGGCACGTCGCGGCGGCGGCACGCGCGGCCGCGACGGGAGAAAGGGTGATGGGTGGCGTCAGGTACCTGCGGCCGCCGGAGGGGCCCGGCCGCGGTCGTGGGCCGATCGGCCGGGAGAGACGGGTACGCACGCGGAGGGCGCTGAACCACGGGTGCCGAAAGCCGGGTCGGCATCCGCGTCGCGGGGGTCGGTGGCGTGGTGATCCGGTGGGCACGGGCGCTCACCGAGGTGGTCGTGGCGGACCCTGGCCTGGGCCGCGCACCCGGCGGCACACGGGTCATCCGCGCGGGGACCGGTGTCCGGGCGCTCGGCGCCCGTGGCCGCCGGGGCAGGATTGGCCGCCGAGGCCGGATGGGGCACCGGGCCGGAAGCGGCGAGCGGGGCATCGGCGGGAACCAGCGCCAGCAGGACGGCGAGGAGCGCGATGAGCGTTCCCGCGAGCCGGTGACCGGTGGCCGGGATGGTGCGGGGTGCTGGGCGCATGCACCGTCCCTTTCCTGCTGGGTGCTCGGTTTCCCGCCTGGTGCTCGACGCGGGCTGGTCAGGGGCGGGCGGGCGTCAGGGCTCGATGAGACCGGCGCGGATGGCGTAGCGGGTCAGCTCCAGCCGGTCGTGCAGACCGAGTTTGTGCAGGAGGTTGGCCCGGTGACGGTGCACGGTCTTGACGCTGATGAACAGGATCTCGGCGATCTCCTTGGAGGAGTGCCCTTCGGCGACGAGTTTGAGGACTTCCTCCTCGCGGGGGGTGAGGAGCTGGTCGGGGTCTTCCTCGCCGTGGCGGACGCGGTCCAGGTAGTTGCGGATGAGGGCGGTGACCGCGCCGGGGTAGAGGAACGGCTCGTTGCGCATCGCGGCGCGGCAGGCGGCGACCAGATCGCGGTCGGCGACCGACTTCAGCACATAGCCACAGGCCCCGGCCTTGAGCGCCTGGAACAGGTACTGCTCGTTGTCGTGCATCGTCAGCATCAGGACGCGCAGGCCCGGTTTGAGCGCCACCAGCTCGCGGGTGGCCTGGAGGCCGGTCAGGCGCGGCATGGCGATGTCGAGCACGGCCAGGTCGATCTCCTGGTTCCGGGCCGCTTCGATGGCCTCGGCGCCGTCCCCGGCCTCGGCGACGACCTCCAGATCGGGTTCCCGGTCGAGGATCAGGCGTACGCCGCGGCGTACGAGGGCGTGGTCGTCGGCGAGCAGGATGCGGATCGGCGTCGCGTTCGTGGGAGAGGCCAAGGGAGAGGCCGTGGGACACGGTGTCGAGGCCGTGCTGGGCCCGGGCGGGGTCGGATCGGGCATGGTCAGAGCTGCTTCCTGGGAGCGGGTGTGATGAGGCGGATCCGGGTGCCGGTGCCGGGCGTCGAGGTGATGTCCAGGGTGGCCCCGGCGAGCAGGGCCCGTTCGCGCATGCCGCGGATCCCGGCGCCTTCGCAGGCGGCCTCGATACCGCGGCCGTCGTCGGCGATCTCCAGCACCACCGCCTCGCCGACGCGGTGCAGGCTCACCTCGACCTGCCGCGCGTCCGCATGGCGGGCCGCGTTGGTCAGGCTCTCCTGAGCCACCCGGTACAGCACGAGCTCGCTCTCCTGGTCGAGGGTGGGCAGGTCGGCGTCGAGGCGGCGCACGACACGCAGCCCGGTGTGGGTGGCGAAGTCCTGCGTGAGCGAGGTCAGCGCGCTGACCAGGCCCAGGTCGTCCAGGACGCCGGGCCGCAGGCGGCGCACCAGGCGGCGGACCTCGTCCAGGCTCTCCCGGGTGATCTCCTGGGCCTGCTGGAGGTCCTCGCGCAGCGGCTCGGGGGCGTCGTCCGCGGCACGCTTGAGCACCAGCAGGATCGCGGTCATGCTCTGCCCGACCTCGTCGTGCAGTTCCTGGGCGATGCGGCGCCGCTCGGCCTCCTGAGCGAGCAGCGCCCGGGCGCTGGACGTGGCGCGTTCGTGCTCCAGCCGGTCGAGCATGGCGTTGAAGGTGCGGATCAGCTCGGACACCTCGCTACCGCCGCCGGCGCCGGGCACGGGCAGCCGCTGGCCCGGGCGCAGCAGGTCGACGGTGGTCATCAGCCTGGTCAGCCGGTCCAGCGGGGCCAGGCCCCAGCGCAGCAGGGTGCCGTTCGCGACCAGCATGACGGCGAGACCGCCGACCAGGATGATCGCCTCGGTCAGCAGCACCGGTACGGAGACGGTCACCGGCGCCCACAGCAGCAGCGCCGTGGCGGTGCCCAGCACCAGGGCGTTGAGTCCGAAGATCCGCCAGAACAGCGACACCGGGGAAACTCCTCCTTCCGCGCTCCGCGGGTGATCATCTCTACTGTCGCTCATCATCCCCGGGCGGAGCCGCGACGACTGATCACGACCGAGCCTGACACAGCCTGCCTCCCGCACCGCGCGCGGTCGATGGGGTCCGTCCCCCATATCCGGGGTCATCGGGTACCCATGCGCCGTTCCCCGCCATAGCCCCGTGGTCACCGCTGTCCCGGGCAAATGGGGTCCGCGCCCGATGGGCTTCCGACGCCGAGTCGAGCAGAGTCGAAGAAGATCGAGCCGTCCGGTACGGCCGGTGCTCGCGGTCGTGGAGACCGCGGCCGGCGTAACCGGGCGGCCGCTGCTGCGCGTAGCGCGCTTTGGAGAAAGGACCTCACCGTGCCGCTCGACACCGCCCAGACCGGTCCCCGCCCCGGCCGGCTGACCTCTCATGAGGCCCGCCAGCGCCTGGAACACGCCCGCAACAGCCGCCTGGCCCAGCTGCGCGCCCTCGACGAGGGCGTGCAGAGCACGGACGCGCATCTGGTGTCCGCACAGACGGAGGCGATCCAGCGGGTCCTCACCGAGATCGACGAGGCATTCGCCCGCGTCGACGACGGCGTCTACGGCACCTGCCAGGGCTGCGCCAAGCCCGTCCCCGCCGAACGCCTGGAGATCCTCCCCTACACCCGGTACTGCGTCGCCTGCCAGGGCCGCGCCACCGCCTGACCCGCCCCATCCGACCCGTCTTCGTCTCCGCCCTGCTCAAAGGGGTGAAGTGGTGAACCACCAGACCATCGGCAGCTCTGCCACGCACCTGTCGCCCGAGGATCTTGCCGCGCTGCGGGAGAGCCTCCATGAACAGCGCCTGTTCCGCCAGGAACAACTGCGGCAGATCGCCGCGCCGCCCCGCGCCGAGGACCTGCTCCGGCGCCGCTCCGCGGCACAGGCCGAAGTGCACGTCAAAGTCGCCGCCTCCGCGCGCATGGTCCTCGCCGACGTGGAGGCGGCGCTGCGGCGCATGGCCGAGGGCCGCTACGGCAGCTGCCACCTGTGCCATCGCCCGGTCGAACGCGAACGACTGATGATCGTTCCGCAGGCCCGCTACTGCGCACGGTGCCAGCAGGTGCGGGAGGCCGGACGATGACCGTCCTCCGCCGCTTCCGGACCGGCTCCCCCGCCGGGCACCGGCACCGGCCCTGGCCGTCGTGCCGGCACTGCTGCGGCCTCGCCCTCGACCTGGGCAGCGCCCGCACCCGCGCCTGGGTCGCCGGCCGCGGCCTGATCCTCGACGTACCCACCGTCACCTTCCCCGGCGCCGGGGCGGTGTACCCGATCCAGCGCGGCGCCATCGTCGACGTTCCGGGAACGGCCCGGATGCTCGACCGGCTGCTCAGCCATCGCCTGCCCCGCCTCACCCGCCCGCTGGTGGTGGTCACCGCGCCCGTGCTGGACGGCCCCGCCTACCGGGAACGGGCCCGCACCGCCGTGGAGGTGCTGCGCCCGCGTGCGGTCCTGACCGTCCCCACCGCACGCGCCATCGCCCTGGCCGCGGGCGCCGACCTCGCCCTGCCGCTGCTCGTGGTGGACATCGGCGCCCACCTCACCGAAGTGGTCCTCCTCCTCGACGGCCTCGTCTTCGACGCCCGCCGCACCGCCCTGGGCACCGCCGACCTCGCCGGTGCCGGCGCCACGGCGGAGATCAGCGAAGCCATCACCACCATGATCACCTCAATGCTCCGGCAGGACCGCACGTCCCTCACCGCCGAGGCCCTGACCCGGGGAGCCCTGCTGGCCGGGGGCGGCGCCCTGCGCCCCGACCTCACTCGCCGGCTCATCGGCGGTACGCACGCGCCGCTGCGGGCGGTTCCCGCACCGCACACCGCGGCGATCCGCGGCGCCGTCAAGTTCCTTCAGGCCGCGCACGGACATCCGTCGGCCAGTGGTACGTCCCCGCCCTGACCTGGCCCGCTCTTGCGCCGACCCCGCCGCCCCACCGGCCGGGGTCTCCGGTACGCCATCCCCCCGACCTTGGAAGGAGAACCACCGTGTCCGGCGTGATACCCCCCGCGCAGCCGCCTCCCGACCCCCCGCACCACGGGCTCGTGCATCCCCTGTCGCTGTGGCGCTGGCGGCACAATCCGCTGTACCGGTGCACCGACCGTCTTCAGGGCCGGATCGCACTGGCGTTGTTGCTGCTCGTGCCGATCCTGGGGCTCGGTGCCACGTTCGCCATCGGTGACGCCGCCCACCGCCACTACCGCGCGGCCGCCGAGCACCAGCGCCAGGCCCTGCACCGCACCACCGCCGTCCTCATCCACGACGCCCCGGGGCATCCGGAACCCGGCTCTGCGGAGGCGAGGGAGAACCGCTACCCGGCCACGGTCCGCTTCACCGACCCGGACGGACGGACCCGCACCGCCGAGGCCGACGTCCTGCCCGGGCTGGACGCGGGCAACTCCGTCCGCGTGTGGGTCGACGCGGACGGAGCGGTCGCCGAGCCGCCCATGACCACCGAACAGATCCGCAGCCGCACCATGGGCTGGGCGCTCGTCGCCTTCCTGACCGTGCTCCTCGCCGGTGCCGCCGCCTACCGCTGCGCCGCCGTGGTCCTGCGCCGTCGCAATCTCGCCGAGTGGGACACCGAGTGGGCCGAGACCGCGCCACGCTGGACCACGTCCCCCTGAGCCGCGGCCGACAGCAGCCGCGCCCCCGGCTCAGGAAGCCTTGACGATGGGCCGGGGGCGCGGCCTCGATGCTGGTGCCGGTGCTGGTGACAGATCAGCCGCGGAGGGGGCCCTCGCAGGTGTAGTCCGACGTGCCCGCGCGCTGGTCGGACCAGATGTCCACCTCACCGAACCAGCAGTTCATATCGGTCAAGTTGTTGTCGCCGCCCGCGGCCCGGTCGAGGATGAAGTAGTCGACCGTCCCGGACATGTCCTCGAAGACCGCGTCCGTGTCCCCGGCATCGGTCAGGTTCGCGGTGATCCGGCCGGTGCAGACGAACCGGGGACGCTCCGGCGCTCCGGTGGCACGGCAGTTCGGGTCGGACGCGGTCGTCGCGGTGAAGGAGGAGCGGATCTGGTCGGCCGAGGTGTCACGGAGCTCGCCCGGGGGCGTGTAGGTGGTGTGGGGCACGTACAAGTCGCCGACGTGGGCGATCTGTTCGTCGAGGAAGCGGTCGTACGCGCTCTGCAGCCCCGCGTCCCCGCCGAGCCGGCCGCGCCAGGCGTCGAAGGCCGCCGGGTCGTCGGAGCGCAGGTCGCGGTACATCTCCCGCAAGAGGGAGGGGTGTTCGGTCCACAGGAACTCGAAGAACGTGCCCGCGTAGTCGTAGAAGCGGAAGCCGTCGCCGTCGTACGTCGCGTGCAGGAGCTGGTTCACGGTCATGCGCGGCCCGCCGCCTGCCGTGTCGTCGATGATCCCCTGGACCAGGGACTTGCGGACCCGGATGCCGTCGCCGCGGGTGGCGCCGTCGAAGAACTCGGCAGTGCCCTCGTCCATCGCGGTGGTCCGGTCGCCCTCGTACCAGGGGCCCTCGCCGAAGAGTCCGGGCACCGCCCAGCGACCGTTGAGGTAGTGGGTGTACTCGTGGCGGAACAGCTCCTCCAGGGTCAGTGAGGAGTCCTGCGGGACGCGGCGCTGGTACGTGTAGAAGGTCGCCCCCCGCTCGATGTAGACGCCGCCGTTGTTGGTGTCCATGCCGGTGAGCAGCGGGTGGAAGTTCTCGTAGTCGGCGCGGGAGCCGTACAGGACGACGTGCAGTGTGGTGTTGGTGTCGCCCGCGAGGGGCGCATCCGTGCCGAGCACACGGTGGAACTGCGCCTTGACCTGCTTGCTCGCGTAGTACAGCTGGTCGACCGTGTCCCGGTCGAGGGCGGTGCGGACCTGGATGCCGTCGGTGCCGTCGGCGCCGTAGACGTACGTGTACGGGAAGAGACGCTTCTCGATGTCGTCCTTGCACACGTGGTACGGGGCGCAGGCTTCGAACACCCCCAGCCAGGTGGCGACCTTCGCCCAGGGGGCGCTGCTGTCCCCGAAGTTGTGGGCGGTGGTGTCCAGGAGGTCGCCGAGGCCGGAGACGATCTCGTCGCGGAGCCCTTCGATCTGGCCGAAGCGGCCGTACTCGCTGAGGGCGTCGCGTATCACCCAGGCGTTGGGCCCGTCCTTGAGGTGGGTGTAGCCGGCGAAGGAGCTGAAGGTGGCCCGGTATGAGGGGTCGGCGGTCACCGCGGCGTGGAAGTCGGCGTCCTTGTTGCCGGGGTACACCCCGAGGTAGTTCACGGTGAGCGCCGCGAGGGCGGCACCGGCCCAGGAGGTGTCCTGGGCGGTTTCGGGGTGCTGGGCGTCCATGGTGGCCAGCACCCGCTTGATCAGGGGCAGTTGGTGCTGGCGCAGGCCGGGGGCGGAGGCCGCGTCGAGGGCTTCGCGCAGGGTCTCGGCGTTGGGCCGGGTGACGTCGAAGGTACGGGCGGCCGAGCCGAAGGCGTCGACGGCCCCGCGCATGGCGTTGACGGTCGGCGCGTCGGTGATGTCGATCTCGTCGTGCGAGAAGTCCTGGTACGCCACCGCGTGCAGGTAGGTGAACATCTCCAGCAGATGGCTGCCGTCCTTGCCGTCGTGGGAGGCGGCGAGTTGGCCGATGCGGCGGGAGACGGCCTGGACATGGTCGTCCGACATGACGGGGACGAGCCGCTGGTCCCAGGTCCAAAGGATCGAGCGCAGACAGCCGTCGGCGGTGACGGCGGGGTCGGCCAGGAAGTCGGCGAACCCCTCCGGGGGCAGGCCGGTGACGCCGTCGAGCGTGCAGGGCACGGATGCCTTGCCGAGTGTGGCGTGCGGAGTGACGGCGCTGCCCCGGCTCTTCGGCTCGGGCGTCCGGGTTCCGGGGACACCGCCACCGGTGAGGCCGCCGGGGGCGGGGACCTTACGTACCTGGCCGGGCGCCTTGGCCAGGCGGTCGGCCCTGTCGAAGGGGTCGGGCGAGGCGGCCGGCCGTAACGCCGAAGGCCGCGCGGGAGCGGGGACGGCCGCGTGTCCGGACGGGGTCGCCGTCACGCAGAGCGTCACCGCCGCCAAGGCCGTGAGCAGACTTCCGCGCGTGGATCCGCGCAGGTTTCTCAACTGGAACACCGTTGGCTCCTGTGGGGGAGGCGGCAAGGGCTATTGGGGCAGCGCCGCTTCAGGGCCTGAATCGCCCTGTGCGGGGCCGCACATGAGAGCGCGTGGTGCCATGTGATGCGTAACGTAATAATGTGAAATTGCACAGAGTGCAAGGCCCTCGACGCGACGGATCGCGGCGAGCTCGTCAACGTACGGATCAAGGAGGACCGATGCATGATCCCCTGACCGGCGCACCTCGGACGGCCGGCCATGACCTCCCCGTCTCACCGGAGTTCGAAGTCTTCATGGCGGGCGGCTGGGCGCCGATCCCGCTGCCCGCGGACATCCGGCCGGCCGCCGCCGACTTCACCGCCGCTCGCCGCGCCCGGCTGTCCGCCCGCTTCCCGGGCGAGCGGCTGATCATCCCCGCGGGAGAGCTGAAGGTCCGCTCGAACGACTGCGACCACCGCTTCCGGCCGTACAGCGGGTACGCCTGGCTCACCGGTCTGACCGGCGAAGAGCAGGCCGGGCACGTCCTGGTCCTGGAGCCGGACGGGCCGCACCGGCACGAGGCGGTCCTGTACGCGCGGCCCCGCTCGCCGCGCACCGATGACGGCTTCTACCGGGACCGGCGCTACGGCGAGTTCTGGGTCGGCCGGCGCCCCGACCTCGACGAGACCACGCGCATGACCGGCATCCGCTGTGCCGTCATCGGCGACCGGGCGGGGCTGCCGCCGGGCCGCGACGCCACGGCCGACGCCGAACTGTCCGCGGCCTTGAGCGAGTTGAGGCTGATCAAGGATGCCTGGGAAGTGGGGCAGCTGCAGCTCGCCGTGGACCACACGGCCGCCGGTTTCGAAGACGTCGTACGCGCCCTGCCCCGCGCCCTCGCCCATCCACGCGGCGAGCGCTGGATCGAGGGCGTCTTCGGCCTGCGCGCCCGCGCGGAGGGCAACGGCACCGGCTACGAGACCATCGTGGCGTCCGGTGCCCACGCCTGCGTCCTGCACTGGATACGGAACGACGGGCCCCTGGACGCACGGCGGTTGCTGCTTCTGGATGCGGGCGTGGAGACGGACAGCCTCTACACCGCCGACATCACCCGCACCCTCCCGCTCTCCGGTCGGTTCTCCCCCGTGCAGCGGCAGGTGTACGACCTCGTGCTCGCCGCCCAGGACGCGGGCATTGCGGCGCTCAGGCCGGGCGCGAGCTTCCGGGATTTCCACCGGGCCGCGATGCGCGTGATCGCGGAAGGGCTCACGGACTGGGGTGTGCTCAAAAGCCCCGAGGGCGACTTCCACCGTCGCTACACCCTGTGCAGCAGCGGACATATGCTCGGACTCGACGTCCACGACTGCGCGCAGGCACGGGCGGAAACCTATCTGGACGGGGTGCTGGCGGAGGGTCAGGTGCTGACGGTCGAGCCCGGACTCTACCTCCAGGCCGACGACGAGACGCTCCCGGACGAACTGCGGGGCATCGGGGTGCGCATCGAGGACGACCTGGTCATCACCGCCGGAGGAGCACGGCTGATGTCAGGTGCCCTGCCACGCACCCCGGACGCGATCGAGACGTGGATGGGAGAGCTGATCGAGAGTCGCTGAATCGGCAGCGGCAGCCGCATCCGCACACGGGCACCCGCGAGAACAAGGCCCGCGAGAACAACATGACATTGTACTCTGGTGATCCTCTCGGCCGTGAAGGCACGGGGCACGAAGGGAACACCAACCGTCATGGGCCACCTCAGGCAGCGCAACCTCATCACCACCAGGGAGCGGCTGCGCGACCAGGTGGCCCATGCCCTGCGCGCCGCGCTGATATCCGGCGAACTGCGCCCCGGCGAGGTCTACTCGGCACCCGGCCTGGCCGAGGACTTCGGCATCTCCGCGACGCCGGTGCGCGAGGCGATGCTCGACCTGACCCGCGAGGGCCTCGTCGAACCGGTACGCAACAAGGGCTTCCGCGTCACCGAGGTCAACGAACGCGACCTCGACCAGTACACCGAGATCCGCGCCCTGATCGAGGTCCCCATGATCGGCCGGATCACCCGCGGCGCCGCCCGCGAGGACCTGGAAGCGCTGCGCCCGGTGGCGGAGGAGATCGTGCGCGCCGCGCGCGAGCACGACCTCATCGGCTATCTGGAGGCCGACCGTCAGTTCCATCTCTCCCTGCTCGCGCTCGCCGGAAACGACCGGCTCGTCGAAACCGTCGGCGACCTGCGGAAACGCTCACGCCTGTACGGACTGACCACACTGGACGAGCGCGACCAGCTGATCCCGTCCGCCGAAGAGCACATCGAGCTCCTCGATCTGATGGCCGCGGGTGACGTGACGGGCGCCGAGGCGTGCATGGCCCGCCACCTCGGCCATGTGCGCTCGCTGTGGGCCAAGCCGGGTCGTCCCCAGCCGCAGGGCGGATGACCGGGCCGGTGGCGGTCTGCCCACAACAGCCGCGGCCACCGGGCCGCGACCGTTGTCATCGCCGGGTCAGTCGTGCGGTGTGGTTTCGGCTCGCCGCCCGGGAGCGGGAATGGCCGTCGGCTTCTTGTGCGGGCTGAACAGGAAGCAGCACAGGGCGGCGGCCACCAGGGCCACGGCGCATGCCACGAGGGCGGTCTGCATGGCGTTGACGAAGCCGGTGGCGAACGTGTCAGCGGTGACGCGTTCGTACAGGCCGGCCGTGGCGGGGTTCAGACCACCCGGTGGCGTGGGCGGACGGTAGTCATGTGCCGCGGCGGTGCTGCGGTCGATGAACTGGGCGCGCAGATCCTCCGGTAGCCGGCCGGCCCGCCTCTCGGCCTCGCCGCGCAGGGTCGAGGAGAGGCGGGCCGACAGCAGGGCGCCCAGCACGGCGGTGCCGAGGACACCGCCGATCTGCCGGGTGGTGCTGGAGACTCCGGAGGCCGCTCCGGCCAGCCGGGGATCGACACCGTCCATGGTGGCCTGCTGCAGTGGTGCGAACGTGGCGCCGCCGGCGATCCCGATGATGGTCAAACCGGGCAGCAGGCTCCATGCGCCGCTGCCGGGGCCGACCATGGCGACCAGCACCAGCAGGCCGACGGCCAGCAGTGTCATCCCCGCCAGCAGGATGTACTTGCCGCCGAACGTGTCCGACAGCCGCCCGGCGTACATCGAGCCGGCGGCGGTGAGCACGGCGTTCGGCAGAACCACCAGACCGGTCTCCAGTGCCGAGTACCCGCGTGCCATCTGCAGGTACAGCACCAGCACGAACATGATGCCGATCATGCCCAGTTGGAAGACGAACCCGACCCAGTTGCCGACCGCGAAGTTGCGCGCGCGGAACAGGGCCAGTGGCATCAGGGGCTCGTCCCGCTGCCGGTGCTGCCGCAGGACGAACACCGCCAGCAGCGCGACACCGGCGACGATGACCGAGGTGATGCTGATCGGTCCGGTGATGGTGCCCCAGTCGTAGCGTTCTCCCTCGATCAGGCCGAACACGATGCCGCTCAGCCCGGCGGTGGCCAGCGCGACGCCGAGCAGGTCGAGTCGGTGGCGGCGTTCCGAGCGCATGGGCGGGGCGAACGTCCAAGCCAGCACGGCGGTGGCGATCCCGATCGGAACGTTGGTGAAGAAGATCCAGCGCCAGCTGAGGTGGGCGAGCAGGAAGCCACCGAGGACCGGGCCGACGATCGGCGCGAAGCCGACGATCGCACCGAACAGGCCGAACGCCCTGCCCCGCAGATGCGGTGGAAAGATCGTCAGGATCGACGAGATGACCTGCGGGAACAGCAGCGCGCCGCCCACTCCCTGCACCAGCCGGGCGGCCAGCAGCTGGGGCGGTGAACCGGCCAGCCCGCACAGCGCCGAGGCGATGGTGAAGACGATGACGCCGAGCACGTACAGCCGCCGGTATCCGAAGATGTCACCCAGCCGCCCGGTGGTGATCAGCAGTACCGAGAAGAGGAGCAGATAGCCGTCGATGACCCACAGCACCTGGTCGTAGGTGGCGTCCATGCTGTGGATCAGTGTGGGGACGGCTACGTTGACGATGGATCCGTCGAGCAACGACATGAAGAAGCCGATGCACATGATCGCGAGAACCAGCCACGGACGCCGCGTGGCGGGTTGCTCGGGGGATTTGACTTCCGGCACTCCGGAGACCTCCCTGAGGGGAACCGTCTGCGGGGCGGTGACACGGACCAGGCCGCCGATGCCGGAATGGCGATATGGCTGGAACACGGACCCGGGCAGATCCCCCGGGGCTCGGAAGGAACCAGAAGGGCCGACACGCGTCGCCACCATCACAGAACACCCTTTTCCAGGATGTGATGAGTGACTTCCACCTTCCCCGTGTCATCGGGACCCGGGTGAAGCTGGTTGGCGAGGCGGAATGCCCAACGGTGAGAAGCCGGTTGGGAGCCTAGCACGCCGTATTCGGCCCGCACGCACGGGAGATGACCCGTCCGGCGATGCGCTTGAGCCCTGCGTGGCGGACGTGGGTCAGGCGGGGGTGGCGGGGACTCGGAAGTAATGGCCCTTGTCGAGGTCTTCGAGGAGGCCGGGGTGGGTCGGCCGCCAATCCAGCCATTCGCGGGTCAGGGCGTTCGACGCCGGGAGGTCCTGGCCGAGGAAACCGCCGAGCCAGGCGAAGTGCCCGGCCGCGTCCTCGGTGGCCACGGAGGTCACCGGTACCTCGAGGTGACGGCCGATCACCTCGGCGATGTCCCGGATCGGGACGCCCTCCTCCGCGACGCCGTGCAGCACGGATCCCGCCGGGGCCTTCTCGGCCGCCAGCCGGAACAGCCGTGCGGCGTCGAGGCGGTGGACGGCCGGCCAGCGGTTGGCGCCGTCCCCGATGTGGCCGGAGACGCCCTTTTCCCGGGCGATGGCGACCAGGGCCGCCATAAAGCCGTTGTCCCCGTCACCGTGGCAGGTCGGAGACAGCCGCACCACGGACGAGCGCACGCCGCGCGAGGCGAGTGCGAGCACCGCCTGGGCGGTGGCCGGGCGGACCGAGACCGGCGAACCGTCGATCGTGGGCGTGTCCCGCTCGGTCGCCACACGCCCGGGCGCGAGGCCGACCAGACCGGAGGCGAGGACGAAGGGGCGACCGGTACCGGAGAGCGCGTCGCCGAAGGTGTCGACGGCGCGGCGGTCGGCCTCGGCAGCACCCTGGAAGTCGCCGGTGAAGGCGATGTCGTGCTTGAAGGCGAGATGGATCACACCGTCCGACGCGGCGGCGGCGCTCCCCAGGACGTCGAGGTCGTCAACGGTGCCGCGGACCACTTCCACCCCGGCGGCGGTGAGGGCGGCGGCGGAGGCGTCGGAGCGGGCGAGCCCGACGACCTGGTGCCCCGAGCCGATGAGCTCGGGAACGACGGCGGAGCCGATCCAACCGGACGCACCGGTCACGAAGACGCGCATGAGAGATACTCCAGAATCATCGATGTCAGCGACTGTCATCAGACTTTAGCACCTGATGTCAGTCACTGCCATCGCGTAGGATCTGAGCATGGGCAGATGGGAGCCGAACGCGCGGGGACGGCTGGCGAAGGCGGCGTTGGAGCTCTACGGCGAGCTCGGCTACGAACAGACCACGGTGGCGGAGATCGCCAAACGGGCCGGCCTCACCGAGCGGACCTTCTTCCGGCACTACGCGGACAAGCGCGAGGTGTTGTTCGACGGATCGAGCGCGCTGCAGGAGCTGTTTGTGACCGCGGTCGCCGAGGCGCCGGAGTCCGCGGCACCGATCGACGCGCTAACGGCGGGGCTCGAGGCGGTCTCCGCGGTCTTCGAGGGTCGGCGCGAGCACGCCCGGCAGCGCCAGGCCGTCATCGTGGCGAACGCGGAACTCCGGGAGCGCGAGCTGATCAAGCTCGCCTCGATGTCGACCGCGCTCGCCGACGCCCTGCGCCGACGCGGTGTCGCGGACCCGGCCGCGAGCCTGACCGCCGAGGCCGGGATCGCCGTCTTCAAGGTCGGCTTCGAACTCTGGCTGACGGCACCGGAGGAGCGTGAGATGTCGCGGTTGATGCGGGAATCGCTGGCCGAACTCCAGGCCGTGACCGCGCGCGGCTAGCCATCGCCTAGCTCGCGCACCATGTCGTCGCCGCACACCCCTCCCCCGTGCCGGACGCCACGGTCATACGTGTCGGCCGCAGCAGCGCCCTGGCCGGACTCCCCTGCTCCATCGACCGCGACGACCCGCTCCCGTGGAGCCTGGTCCGCGATGAGGAACCGCTCCACCCGGGCCTCCCCCGCCTGCGCCACCGTGTCACCCTCACCCGCGTCGCCGGCGGCCCGCCCACTCCCACCTCGGAAAGGTAAGCCCCCATGCCTGTCGCACTCTTGTGCATTCCCTATGCCGGAGCCGGCGCCAGCCTCTTCCGCCGGTGGAAACGTCACCCCCTCCAGCAGTTGGAAGTGGATCCGGTCCAACTCCCCGGCCGGGAAGAACTGTTCGCCGCCGAACCCCGCACCACCATGGCCGAGGTCGTCGACCTGTGCGTCGACCGGATCCGGAAGATGCCCCAGGACGCGCCGTTCGCCCTCTTCGGACACAGCTTCGGCGCGCTCGTCACCTACGAGACGGCACAGCGCCTGGCCGCCGAAGGGCCGCGCCTGCCCGAACGCGTGATCGTGAGCGGCGCGGCCGCACCCTGGCTGCCCAGGCCGGTCACCGGAAGCGGCTCGCTGACCGACGACGAATCCCTCGCGCGAGTCCGCGAGGTCGTGGGATCATGTACTTCTCGCTGGACCCGAAGCCGCTGCTCACCGCACTCGACGCGCTCTTCGTCCCTCCCTCCGGCTGAGCGACGGCGGCGGGGCGCCGCTTCCCTCGGCGCCCCGCACCCAGCGGCACCCCAGGTGAGTCAGATGAGCTTGTCGTCGATGTCGAGCGAGCCGACGATCGACCGCAGGCTCGCCACGAGCGCCACGACGGAACTGGTGCGGGCCTCGGCGCGGCTGATCGCGCAGATCCGGACACCGTCGGAGGCGTCGGCGATCCGGCGGAACACGACAGCGGGCAGGGAGCTGGTCAACGCGATCGGCCCGGCGTGGACACCCACGTGGCCACGCGTGGCCACGTGCACGGCCAGCTCGTCGTAGCGCCCCACCTCCTCGATGTGTGTACGGGGGATGCCGGCCCGGATGATGTCCGCCTGCAACTGGCTTTCGAGATAGGGGTTGTCGGCACGCGGCGTGATCAGGATCTGACGGGTGCGGAGGTCGGTGAGCGCCACCTCGTGGCGGCTCGCCAGCGGGTCCGCCGCCCGCAACACGGCGACCAGCGGGAACGAGCCGAGTACGGCACTGGCGATCCCGGGTTGCTCGGGAACCGACCAGCACAGGCCCACGTCCACCTCGCCCTCCGCCACGGCGGCGAGCTGCTCGGGGGTGTGCATCGGGACCGGACGCCAGCGGCCCCGGGCCTCGTCGTCAGCGACTGCGCCGGGCCACGCGTCGACCAGTCCCGGCAGGATCAGCTGCCCCAGCTCCGGGGTGTGGGCGACGACGAGGTCACGGTGGCGCGCCGAGCGCAGGCGGGCGGCCCGGTGGGCCTGGTGCAGCGCCTCGATGGGCTGCCGGATCGCGGCGGCGAACTCGGCGCCGAAGGGCGTCAGTCGCACCCGTCGGCTCGTACGCTCGACCAGTCGGCTGCCGAGGCTGCGTTCCAGACCGGCGACGGCCTCGCTGACACTGGGCGGAGCCAGCCGCAGACGGTCGGCGGCCCGCCGGAAGTGCAGTTCGTCCGCGACGGCGAGGAAGCACTCCATCTGGCGCAGGTTCACTGCCGTTCTCCCGTCACTCCATAGTGTAAGAACCACGACGAGCAGCCAGGCTCTTCTACCACATCGTTCGGTTTCGCCGAACGATGGCTTCGGCAATCCCCAGTTGATCAGCCCCTCGGATCGGACCGAGTATGGCAAGGTGAGCGAGACCGGTGGGCGGCTGCGACGGGCCTGGATCGCACGGCTGGGCCCGCGTGGCGAGGTCGGCCTCGACCAGGCGGCGAGCCCGCGCGCGATCGTCGAGGACGCCGTGGCGCGCGTCGGCGCGGACCCCGTGCGCTGGGCGATCGAGCTGAATTCCGTGGTCTTGCGGCGGATCGTCGGCGAGGTGCCGGTCCTCGGCGGCAGTCCGGCCGCGGTCGAGATGCTCAGGCGGGGCAATGAAGCCACCACCCTGCGGGCGCTGTTCACCCTGGTGGAGGGCCCGGCGGCCGCCCCGCCCACCGGCGAGGCGATCCTGGAGGGCATCCGCGAGTTCGTGCACCGGGCCATACCGCTCGAGCGGGTGTTGCACGGCGTCCGGGTCGGACACGCCGCGACGACCGAGGCGTTCCTGCGGGCCTGTGCCGAACTGGTCGACCCGGAGGAGGCGGTCGACGAGGTCACGGCGATCTCCCGCGAGCTGTTCTCCTACGTCGATGAGCTTTCCGACACCATGATCCGCACCTACCTCGTGGAGCACGAGGTGTGGAGCACCAGCGCGGCCGCGGCACGGGCCGACCTCGTACGTTCCCTGCTGAGGGATGCCGCGGCGGCGGATGTCGACGAGGCGTCGGGTGTCCTCGGCTACAACCTGCGGCGGACCCACATGGCGGTGGTGGTGTGGTCGGACTCGCCGAAGGGCGGCGCCACGCTGCAGGCGGCGGCGATCGAGGTGCTGCGGGCCCGTGGCGCCACCACGACGCTGGTCGTCCCCGTGGCCTCGGGCCGGTTGTGGGCGTGGGGCACCGTACCTCCGGACGGGACGGACAGGACGGAAGGGTTGGAAGGGGTGGACGGGACGGACGGGGCGCGCCCACCCGGTTCATGGCAGACCATCACGGAGGCACTGTCCCGGCAGCGGATGCAGGCGGCCTTCGGGACCCCGGGTTCCGGCGTCGCGGGCTTCCGCCGCTCCCACCGCGAGGCCGAGCGCGGGGAGCGGATCGAGCGGCTGCGGCGCGCGGCGGGACGCGTTCCGAGGTACGCGACCGGCTACGCCGACGTCGCCGCCATCGCGCTGCTGGCCACCGATCTCGACGCGGCCGGTGACTTCGTACGACGTGAACTCGGCGGGCTCGCCGCCCGCGGCGCGCCGATGGAGGCACTGCGGACCACGCTCTACCACTACCTCGGCGCCGAGCGCAGCCTCGTGGATGTCGCCCGGCGCCTGCACGTGGCCAGGGGGACCGTGACCTACCGCGTGAAGCGGGCCCAGGAGGTGCTGGGACACGACCTCGACGACCGCCGCTTCGCCCTCCACACCGCCCTGGCACTCGCCGAGGAACTGGGGGACGCGGTGCTCCTGCCGCGCGACGTCGAGCGGTGAGCCCGATGTACCGGACACGGCCCGGCCCGGCAGACCAATGGGAGACCGGAATCCTGAGCCGGCGGACCAAGCGGCCGCCCCGGGAGCCGGAGTCTACTTCCTGATGTCGGACGCGGTGACCCACCAGGCCGCGCATCCCGACAGACGGATTCCAGCCCAACGGGAGGCCCGCGATGATCGACCGTAAGACCTTTACCGAGCTGATGAGCGGGGTGTGTGCCCCGGTCACCGTGGTCACGGCGACTGCCGCCGACGGGCGGCCGCACGGCAGTACCGTGTCGAGCTTCGCCTCGCTCTCGCTCGACCCGCCGCTGGTGAGCTTCGCCCTTGACCGCGCCTCGGGGCTGCTGGCCCACCTCCAGCCGGGTGACCGGGTGGGGGTGAACATCCTCGGCGCCCACCAGCGGGAGGTGGCGTCGGCGTTCGCCCGCCGCCGGGGACCGGGCTCGAAGTTCGACGGCGTCACCTGGACCGTCCGCGCCGGACTCCCCTACCTGCCCGAGTCCGCCGGCTGGACGGCGGGACGCGTCGAACGCCATGTGGACGGCGGTGACCACGTCCTGCTCCTCGTGTGCCTGGAGGAGGCCGAGTCGACCTCCGCGGCCCCGTTGATCTACGCGCGCCGGATCTTCGGCACCCACGCCCCGCTCGCGGTCGCGAGCTGACCCGTACCCCGGATGATCCCTGACACCGAAGTGACGACGATGAACATGACCATGGACGTTCCCCGCACAACTGACGCCGCGCGCACGTTGCGGGCCGACCTCGTCGAGCGCGCCGCCACACTGCGGCCGCTGCTCTCCGGCAACGCCGATCCGGCCGACCGCGAGCGCGGAGTGCCCGCCGAGAACATCGGCGCCCTGGCGGAGGCCGGTCTGCTCTCGCTGATGCGGCCCGCCCGTTACGGCGGTCTGCAGACCGACCACCGCACACTGCTGGAGGTCGGCCGCGAGGTCGGGCGCGCCTGTGGCTCCACCGCCTGGGTGACCTCACTGCTCAACGCCAACGCGTGGTTCGTCGGGCTCTTCCCCGCCCGGGCCCAGGACGACGTCTGGGCCCACACGCCGCACGCCCGAGTCGCGGGCGTCGTGACCCCCTCGGGTACCGCGCGCGTGGTCGAGGGCGGGTACCGGGTGAGCGGGCGCTGGACCCCGGCGTCCGGTTGCGCTCACGCCGACTGGGCGGTCCTCGGGGTCACCCGGCCGGACGCCGAGGGCACGTCGGACGCCGTCGGCATCGTGCTCGCGCCGATGTCGGAGCTGACCATCGAGGACACCTGGTTCGTGGCGGGCATGCGCGGGACCGCGTCGAACACCCTCGTCGGCGAGGACCTCTTCGTGCCCGCACACCGCTTCCACTCCGTCCCAGACGCCATCGAGGGCCGCTACGCCACACCCTTCACCGACGAGGCGCTCTACCGGGCGCCGTTCGTGCCGACCGCCGCGCTGGTGCTGACCGGGCCCCAGCTGGGGCTGGCCGCGGCCGCTGTCGATCTCCTGGTGGAGAGGGCCCCGGGGCGAGCGTTGGCCCTGACGGGCTACACCTCCCAGGCCGAGGCACCCACCGTCCAACTCGCCGCCGCGCACGCGGCGTCGCTCGCCGACTCCGCCCGGCTGCACGCCTACCGTGCGGCCGCTGACATCGACGAGGCCGCACGGGCCGGGGTGTTCCCCGATTACGACGCCCGGGCACGGATGCGGATGGACGCGGGAATGGCGGCGGTCCACGCGCGTGAGGCGGTCCGCATCGTGTGCTCGGCCCAGGGTGCTTCGAGCTTCGGCGAGTCCAACCCGCTGCAGCGCGTCTGGCGCGACATCGAGACCGGGAGCCGACACGCCGTCCTCAACCCCGAAGTGGCCGCCGAGATCTACGGGAAGTCGCTGTTCGGCATCCGGGGCACGGTGTCCGTGATGGTGTAGGACGAAGTACGCCGGCGGCCGCGGGCGACACGTCCGCCACGAGGCGGTGCCCCGGGAGCGTCCCCGCCCCCGGGGCACCGCCTCGTCATACGACGGGTCAGCCGGCTCCATGACCTCCGTGGTGGAGCCGGTAGTGCTGGGCGAGGAGATCACGTCCGTAGTCGTTGCCGTTGGGCGCCCGCACGATGGTGTGGACGTGGAAGCGGGCGGGCTCGGGATTGGTGAGGAAGACACCCGGATGGTTGTCGTACTCCACCAGCAGCACGGGTGAGTGGATCCGGTAGTAGAAGGCGCACTCGTCGTCGTGGCCGCCGCGCCAGGCGAACCGCGTCTCGTCGAAGTGCTCGCGGACGAGTGCCAGGGTGCGCTCGGCCTGTGCCGGGGGGAGGCGGTCGAGGTAGATCCGGATCAGCTCCACCAGACCGTCACGCTGGTCGGCCGGCAGGGTCGCCGCGACGATCCCCTCGGGGGCAGGACGAGGTTGTCACCGCCCGCACCGGCGAGATGCCGTCCGTTCCATGGCCCGGCGAGCTCGGGCGGAAGGTCCTCCGCGCGCAGCGACGGCCCCATCAGGAACTCGTCCTCCCGGCCCGGGTCCAGCGTGCGGCGGAACGCCAGGGCGACCTCGGTCTCGTCGCCGAGGGCGTGGACGCCCTCGAACCGCCCCGTCCCGGTCGTCGGTTCGGCGCCGAGGAACACGGGGGCGAGAACCACCTGCCCGCCGACGAAGACACAGTGCAGGTCGACATGATGGCCCATCAGCTGCCATCCCCACGGGGAGTCGCCGGAGGGAGTCCCGAAGACGGTGAACCAGTAGGCGAACTCCGTGAGGGTGTCCCGGTAGTCGTCGATGAGCTCGCCCAGGTTCTCGTTGAGTGCCATCACCGCTCGTACCTGGGCGTAGCCGGCCGGGCTGAGACTCGCCTCGATGACGGCGAGTGCGCGGTCGCGGTCGCCGTCGGCGAGCCGTTCCAGGCGCATGCCCTTCGGGTGCCAGGTCGGGATCGCGTTCGTCCACAACCGCCACTCCGGGGCGTCCATGGGCAGGGCCGCGACCACCCGCTGGTGGGGCGCCAGCCCTTCGAGATAGGCCCGGGCCGCCGCGACGGCGGCGCTCGGGGAGGTGCCCGCACCGTCAAGGCGGTAGAGGCCCCGGCGCGGCGTGCCGTCGTCGGTGATGCCGACGTAGGGCTCGCGATGACGGCGCAGACCGGCGGTCAGCTCGTAGGCCGCCTCCGGGGGGAGCAGGTCGTCGAACAGGTGGGAGTCGACGATCGGCAGCTGGCCTCGAGTGGCCGGCAGGGGGAAATCTCCCGGGTGCCGCTGGTGGGACATCGGTCTCCTTACTCGGTGGGAACGGCGAGGACGTCACCCGGCATGAGGAAGCGGTTCTCGATCCGCCGGGAGGCGATGAGCCACCGGCGAGCCGCCCCGTCCGGCTCGCCGACCCGGACGAAACGGTCGAACACGTCGGCGACCAGCACCGGAACGGTCGTCGGGATGGGTGGCTCGCCGTCCCGCGCGTAGAGCACCAGGGCGGAGACGGCCTCGACGAGGTCGGTCTCATGACGGAGGACATGGAAGTTGGACATCAGGTGCCGCGAGACCCGTGGTCCTCGCGCGGCGCGGTCGCCGTACACGCCGTTGATCTCGTCGGTGCCGCGGAAGGTCCGGCGCGAGAACGTCAACTCGGCGTCGGCGGTGAAGAAGCCGGAGGCTGCCGAGCCATCGCCGTGGTCGATCTCGAACCACAGCGCCGTCACCAGCGTCGACAGATCGGTGTGCACGAGGGCGAGGGCCGGACCGCCGACGCCCCGAGTGTCACCGGCGGTCATGGGCCGGCCTCCGTCGCGGCGGGACGTGCACCGCTCACCAGCGTGTGTGCGCCCTGGCGCAGCATCGTGGTGTCGGCTCCCAGGACGAGGAAGTCGTACCCACGGCGGTCCAGCAGTTCCGGCGCGTTGCCCGCGGCCGTGGCCCCGAGGGTGATGCCGTGGTCGGCACAGCGCCGTTCGGCCGCGGCGACGAGGTCCGCCAGTCTGCCGTCACCCTCGCGGAACCGGTCGGCGACCGCGAGATCGGTCGGGCCGATGAATACCGCGTCGACACCGGTGACTTCGCCGATCTCGACGATCGCCGAGAGGGCTCCCACGCTCTCGGCCTGGACGACGAGGCGGACCTCGTCATTGCCGGAGCGCAGATAGTCGCCGAGGGCCGCCAGCCCCCACCGGCCGGCTCGTCCGGAGGTGCTGGCCCCGCGTCGGCCGAGCGGCGGGAACCGTGTCGCCCGCACGGCGTCGCGCGCCCGGGCGGCGTCGTCGACCTGCGGGACGAACAGCCCGGCCGCACCCGCGTCGAGCGGGACCTGGACGTCGCGTGGTGCGGTGCCGGCGACCCGGACGAAGGGCGCGATCCCGCAGCCACGGGCCAGCCCGATCATGGTCGATGCCGTACGGCTGTCGATCGCGCCGTGCTCGGCGTCGATCACGGCGAAGTCGAACCCGGCGAGTGCGAGCAGTTCGACGCTCTCCGGGGCCGGGAGCTTGACCCAGGCTCCGAGCCGGGGAAACGCGTCGCCCGTCACCGCTGGGCTCCCCGGTATTCGCCGGCGTTGAGCACCCAGCCGTTCGCGAGGAAGTCCTCGCGCGGCGGGGCGAAGACGTCGATGAGCGTATGCGGGCCCGCGCCCACGGCCCGGGTGGTGTGCACGACGGTCGGCGGGATCAGTGTCATCGAGGGGCTGCCGACCCGGACGTGCTCATCGTCGCGCCACTCACTCATCCGGCCGGTCCACGGAACCCGGAGGTGATGGGCGTAGTTTCCGGCGAGGGTCACCGACATCTGCTCGAAGTCCTCGTGGGAATGCGGTGAGAGCCGTTCGGTGTCGCGGGGCCCCTCGTGCACCGGAAACCAGTTCACCATCAGCGACGCCGTCCGGAAGATCCGGCCGAGGCGTCCATCCTCCTCGGGTATGTCACGCAGCCGGTGTATCCGGATCCCGGCACGGCCGGTCTCGGTGGGTTCCGGTAGCGGTGCGGTCCGCGGGTCGGCCCCGGCGGCATGGTTGACGGCCCGTCTCATCTGCTCGTCGCAGCGGGCGGTGAACACCCGCGCCACCGTCGTCGGCGACGCCGCACGGACAGTGCTCGTGCCGGCCGGTACGACGACGAGGGCGGGCTCGGACACGGACACACCTGCCCGGCCGCCGTGCTCCACGCCCACCACCGCGTCGTCCTGCACGAGCAGCACGTATTCGTCGGGCAGGTCGTGCTCGGTGAGGCGGTCATCCGCTTCGAGCTCGGTGATCGCCACCACGAAGTTCCGGCCGCATACCGACCAGGTCCGGCTGCCACCGGCGGAGACCAGGTCCGGATCTCGCTCCGAGATCTCGTCGACGACGGAGGTTCCTGCGATTGCGGCGATGGTCATCGGCCCTCTCCTCTATGCGCTGCGGGGACGACATGAGCTTCACGCCGGCCCGGCCGGGGAACAATCGCGAGTTTCCGAGCGCACCGGTCGACCGAACCGAACCATCGGCACTCACCCTCCTTCGAGTTCCCGGCGCACGGTGGCCGCGATGCGGGTGAGCGCGGCGCCGAGGTGGCGGCGTTGAGCGGCGCTGAGGGGGTCGAACACGAGTCGCCTCACCTGCGCGACGTGTTCCGGTGCGCTCGCGACGACCTTCTGCCGCCCGGTGTCGGTCAGGGTGGCGAGGGTGTACCGGCCGTCAGTGGGATCGGGCCGTCGCACGACCCAGTCGCGGGCCTCGAAGCGGTCCATCACCTTCGACAGGCGAGGCTGGGTGCTGTCGCATTCCCGGGCCAGGTCGCTGAGTCGCATCGTGGCCTCGTCGGTCATGGACAGCCGGGCCAGAACGCCGTACTCGAAGTTGGAGATGCCGGCATCTCGTTGCAGCTGGCGGTCGAGGGCCGCCGGGAGTGCGATGACGACGGTGAGCAGTGCCTGCCACACGTCTTGCTGATCGTCGTCGAGCCAGGGTGATGGAGTGTCCATGAGCCCCATCGTACTTGCCCGGGCAACTCGAATGACTTGCCTGGGCAAGTCTTGAGGGTTACTTTCTGAGTTGCCCAGGCAAGTGAAAATGGGCATACACACTGGAGGAAAGTGCCATGAAGGCAGTGCGTTACCACGGCTTCGGCGGCAGCGAGGTCCTGCGTTACGAGGACATCGAGCGTCCGGTCCCCGGGACCGGGCAGGTACTGGTGCGGGTGGCGGCCACATCGTTCAACCCGGTCGACGATCACATCCGCGCCGGTGTGCTGGCCGAGATGATCCCGGTCGCGCTCCCGTATGTGCCCGGGATCGATCTGGCGGGCACCGTCGCCGAACTCGGCGCGGAGGTGACGGGCCTGGAGGCCGGTGACCGGGTCGTGGCGATGCTGCCCCTCAACGCCGCCGGTGCGGCCGCCGAGTACGTGCTCGCCCCGGCCGAGGCCCTGGTCGCGGCGCCCCGGACGATCGAGCTGGCCGACGCCGCGGCGCTGCCCCTGACCGGTCTGGCCGCCTGGCAGGCGTTGTTCGAGCTCGCCGAGCTGAAGCCCGGACAGACCGTCCTGGTCAACGGGGCGGGGGGTGCGGTGGGCGGCCTCGCGGTCCAGCTCGCCGTCGACGCGGGGGCGCAGGTGACCGCGGCGGCCGGTCCGCTCCACGCCGAGCGCCTGCGGAGCTACGGAGCGGCCCGGGTCGTCGGCCACCTCGATCCCGCCGAGGGCCCGGCCGCCGTGAGTGGCCCGTTCGATGTCCTGCTGAACCTGGTGCGCGTCACACCGGACGAGGCCGCGCGGCTGTCGCGCTACGTCGCCGACGGCGGGGTCGCCGCGAGCGCGGCCGGCCCGATTCCCGAGGAACCCGCCCGGTCGGTGCGTGCCGCGAACCTGTTCGTCCGCGGCGACGCCGCCCAGCTGACCGAGCTGGTCGCCAGGGTCGATGGCGGCCGGCTCCGGATCCACGTCGCCGCCCGCCGCCCGGTGGCCGAGTCACGCGCGGTGCACGAGGACGCCGCCGCCGGGCGGCTGCCCGGCAAGACCGTCCTGACCGCGCCCTGATCGCCCGGCCGGGACGCACTCACGGATGAGCGGCGTTCGCCGCGACGCTCGGCTCGCGCCGTCCGGCGGGGCCGGGCTGGTCCCGGATGAGCGTGCGCAGCAGGTCCGCCACCAACGCCGCGGCCTCCGAAAGGGGCTGCACCTCGGGGGTGCACAGGGACATCGCGGTGTGGAGCTGGGCATCCGCGAAACGGTAGGCGCGGACCTCGTCGGGGGCGAAGTGGGCTCGGGTCGCCGTGAGCGGCAGGACGGTCACCCCGAGCCCGCTCACCACCGCGTCCCGCAGCACCATGCCCGGCTCGATCTCGGCGACGACCGAACAGTGCAGCCCCGCGGCGTGGAAGGCGGCGTCGGTGATCCGCCGCACGGTGTGCACCTCGCTCGGCAGGATGAAGCCCAGCCGGCTCGCCTCCTTGAGCGTGATGGTGTCGCCACGGTTGGTGACGGGCGGGAGCCTCGCACTGGAGATCAGACAGAAGTCCTCTTCCAGGACGTGCTCGAACACGACCCCCTTCACATAGCCGGGATCGTAGATGAGCGCCATGTCCACCTGTCCGAGCAGCACGGCCTGGCTCATCACCACCGTCAGGTTCTGGATCAGCTGCAGCTGGATGTTCGGATACCGTTCCCGCACCGCCCGCAGCAGTGGTACGGCCAGGCCGGGCGCCATGCTGTACGAGGCGAGGCCGACGGTCACCAGGCCGGCCGGAGTGTCGCCACCGGCGCGCAGGTCGATGCGGGCGGCCTTCTCCAGCCGGAGAATGCCCTGTGCGTAGCGGTAGAGGGAGCGCCCGGACGCCGTGGCCACCACACCGCGGCCGGTGCGTGTCAGCAAACGCGTCTTGACGTCGTGTTCCAGTGCGGAGATGTGCTGGCTGAGCGCCGATTGCGTGATGTGCAGCGAGTCCGCGGCCCTGGTGATGTTGCCGACGTCGACCACTCTGACGAAGTAACCGAGCCTGCGGGTGTCCATCGCGCTCCTCCTCGGAGTTGTCGTCCCGGCGGCCCGGCGCCGCTGCGTGCGGTGGCGTGGTCCTGAACCGGGGCGGCACCGGCCGACGGGCACGAGGCACGCAGGTGAACGTACCCCTCGTGGCCCGCCGGCGGAACAGGGGCGCGGGCGGGCGCGGGCGGGCCACCAGCCGGGGGTCCCGGTCGTGGCGGCCCGCACCCCGTTCACCCGGGCGGTGGCTCACCGCCTCCTCCCGGTGAGAGAACCTCGTAAACGGCGGAATGGTCCTCGCCACCGAGCCCGCGACCGAGTCGACTTCGTGGACAACGACACCACGGCGCAGGACGGCTACGGCCACGGCACGCACGTCGCCACGACCGTCGCCGGCACCACCTACGGCGTGGCCAAGAAGGCGAAGATCGTGGCGGTCCGGGTGCTCGGCGATGACGGGTCCGGCACCACTGCCGGTGTCATCGCGGGCGTGGACTGGATCACCGCCAACCACTCCGGCCCGTCCGTCGCCAACGTATCGCTCGGCGGCGGCGCCAGTACCTCCCTCGACAACGCGGTGACCAAGTCGATCGCGTCCGGGGTGACCTACTCCATCGCGGCCGGCAATTCCAACGCCAACGCCGCGAACTACTCCCCCGCCCGGGTGCCGACCGCCCTCACCGTCGGCGCCACCACCAACACCGACGCGCGGGCGAGCTACTCCAACTACGGCTCGACCGTGGACCTCTTCGCCCCGGGCTCGAACATCACGGCCGGCTGGAACACCTCCGACACCGCCACCTACACGGGCTCCGGGACCTCCTTCGCCGCCCCGCACGTCTCGGGCGCCGCGGCGATCTACCTCTCCGGCCACACCGCCGCCTCCCCGTCCGAGGTGGGGAGCGCGCTGGTGGACGGGGCCACGTCGGGGGCGCTCTCCGGCATCGGTTCGGGCTCGCCCAACAAACTGCTCAAGATCGTGGAGTGACACCCTGATCGGCGCACCGGACCTCCGCTGATCACACCCGCCGCCTGCCGGGTCCCACCCGGCGGGCGGCACTCCGCTGTACGGACCAGACTGTCAACCGACCGATATCCACGGCCCGCACCGGGCCTCACTCAGGCGGAGCCATGACTCTTCACGAATCCCTGCTCGACGCTGTCGGCGACACCCCGCTGGTCAGACTCACGAGGATCGCCTCCGGGGTGCCCGCGCCCGTCTACGCCAAGGTGGAGTTCTTCAACCCCGCCGGCAGCGTCAAGGACCGGGCGGCGCTGGGCATGGTCCTGGCGGCGGAGAAGTCCGGGGCACTGGCGCCCGGCGGTGTCATCGTCGAGGGGACCTCCGGCAACACCGGGATGGCGCTGGCCATGATCGCCGCTCAGCGGGGCTACCGGTCGATCGTCGTCGTCCCGGACCGTACGAGCCCCGAGAAGATCAAGACGCTCAAGGCATACGGCGCCGAGGTGGTCGTCACCACGGGGGCGCTCCCGCGTGAGCATCCGGAACACGTTCGCAACGTCGCCGCGCGCCTGGCCGCGCGGACACCTGGTGCCTGGTACGCCAACCAGTACGACAACCCGGCCAATCCGGAGGCCCACCGGACCACGACCGGCCCCGAGATCTGGGCCGCGACCGGCGGCCGGATCACCCACTTCGTCGTCGGCGTCGGCACGGGCGGAACGGTCACCGGGACCGGCGGCTTCCTCAAGGAGGCCAGCGGCGGCCAGGTCCGGGTGATCGGCGCCGATCCGCTGACGTCCACGTACTCCGGCGGCGACGGAAGTCCGTACTACGTGGAGAGCATCGGCCACTACCTCCACCCGCAGACCGCGGAGGACGAGTACCCGGAGTCGTACGACCAGTCCGTGGTGGACCGGTTCGAGCGGATCGGAGACCGTGAGTCGATCACGATGGTGCGCAGACTGGCCCGCGAGGAGGGCATCCTCGCGGGCGGCTCGGCGGGCACGGCGGTGGCCGCGGCGCTGCGGGTGGCCGCCACCCTCACCCCGGACGACCTGGTGGTGGTCCTGCTCCCGGACTCGGGCCGGGGATATCTGTCGAAGTACTTCGACGACGACTGGCTGCGGCGCTTCGGCTTCCTGGAGGACCTCCCGGGAACGCCGACCGTCGCCGACGCCCTCGGCGACCGCCCGGCCCCCCTCACCGCCCTTCCTTCCACGGCCACCGTGGCCGACGCGCTCACCGCCGCCGGAGCGCTCGTCCCGGTGCGCCTCCCCCGCTCCGGAGACAACGCGACGACGGATGTCTCCGAGGTCATCGGCGCCGTCCGGCCCGATGCGCTCCGCGCCCTGGTGGCGAGGGATCCCTCGGCGTCCGCCGCCCCGCTCCACGACCATCTCCTCCCCTCGCCCCCGGCCGTGGGCATCGGCGAACCCGTCGACGAGGCCGCCGCCCGGCTCGCCACGGGCACCGGCACCGCCTGGGTCCTCATCGACGGCCGTGTGTCCGGCACCGTCACCCACGACGCACTGCGGCGGACCACCGGCCACGTCCCCCCTGCCCGCGCCGCGGGACCGGCGAGCCGGGCGACCTGAGAACGCGTGGTCAGGCGCTTCGTCAGGCGCTTCGGACGCGGCGGATGAGCAAGTACATCTCGCAACCGAGGCAGTAGCCGAAAGCCGCGTTGAGGAAGGCCGCGGCGAGGGCGAGCGCGGTCGCGGCCAGGCCCAGCCAGTGGACGCCGGTGAGGTAGCCGACGGTGCCGACCAGGCCGAAGCCGAGGCCGACGGCCTGCGCGAAGCGGGGTGGCCGGGCGTCCTCCAGCTCACTGGGCGGAGAAAGCCTGGGCCGAACGGCCACTTGGTACAGCCGGCCGTACGGGGAGTACCGCAAGCCGGCGAACGCGCCGAGGGCGAAGACCACGGTCTGCACGGCGAGCAGGGCACCGCTGTCGGCTATCAGTACCGCGGCAAGGACGAGTGTGGTGAGCACGGCGGCGAACCGCTGGCCGCGCGGGTCGATCTGCATGAGCAGGACTCCGGGAGGAGGGAGGGCGGGCGATGACCGGTGCGGGTGTCAGCGACAGCGGGAGGCCGTGGCCCGGCAGAGGTCGACCACACGGCGGCTGGTCAGCCGCGGCGAACGGGGGGAGTCCATGGCGGTCATGCTAGTGCAGCGGTGTCGACGGACGACGGCCGGTTGCCCGGGAAGGGGCCCTGTGGATGCAGACTGGTGGCGTGACCGGTCTGGTGGTGTGTGCCGCGGCGCTCCTTCTGGCGAGCGCCTTCGGAGTCGTGCGTGCGACGCGCGGCGGAAGACTCCGGGCGCGGCCGCGCGATGGCGCGGTGCGTCTGTCGGCGGCGGAGCTCGGGGCCGAGTTGGGGGACCGGGCCACACTGGTCCAGTTCTCCACCGCCTTCTGCCAACCCTGCCGGGCGACGCGGCGGTTGCTGGCGGAGATCGCCGGGACGATGCCGGGTACGGCGCATGTGGAGATCGACGCGGAGGACCGGCTCGAGCTGGTCAGGCGGCTGGGAATCCTGCGGACGCCGACCGTGCTGGTGCTCGACCGGGCCGGCCGGGTCGTCGGCAGGGCATCCGGGCAGCCCCGGCGCGCGGAGGTGCTGGCGGCCATCGGCGAGGCGACCGGGGCCACCACTCCCCCGCCGTGATTGACATTCTCAACGCTCACGCAGAAACTCGATCACATGTATGAGGTCCCGCTCCTTACCAGCGAGCGCTGCGTCGACCTCGTTCGCGTGTCCAGCGCACAGTGTTGATCCTCCACTCGGATCCGCCGCGCCGCCCCGTCATCCGGACACGATTCAACGCCTCGGTCGCGTTCCACGATGTTCGCCTTGACCTGCGAGGGCCTTCGCCCGCCCCGCTCCGTGAAGCGGCACGTCGCCACTCGGTCCGGTTGTCGCACCCATAACCTCCGGGCGCATGAGAGGCCGCGGACGGCCGGCGACGTGTCCGGCCCGCTGTGTGCGGGCCACGCGCTCCCGCGACGGGTGGCGGTTCGGCGGCGCCGTCTCCACCACCCTCCATGACCGGCCCGGCTCATGTCGTGCCGACACCGGCCACGCAGCGATCGGAACCATCATGAGCCTGGAATTTCTCTGGTACATACCCAACACCGTCGAACCGGGCCACCGCGGCGACGACACGACAACCGGCTGGGGGTCCATCGAGTACTCGACCGAGCTTGCCCGATCGGCAGAGGACCACGGCTGGAACGGAGCCCTGCTCGGCACCGGATGGGGGCGCCCGGACACCTTCACCGTCGCCACGGCGCTGGCCGCCCGGACCACGACGTTCAAACCCCTGATCGCGATCCGCCCCGGCTACTGGCATCCGGCGAACTTCGCCAGTGCGGCGGCCACGCTCGACCAGCTCAGCCGGGGACGCGTCCTCGTCAACATCGTCAGCGGGCTGGACAACCCGGCCGCCTACGGCGACACCAATGTCGAACCCCCGCAACGGTACGCCCGCACGCAGGAGTTCCTGCATCTCCTGCGGCGCCTGTGGACCGAGGAGGACGTCACCTTCCGCGGCGAGCAGTTCCAGGTCACCGGCTCAACCGTCGCTCCACGCCCGTACCCCACCGGCGGGCGGACGCATCCGACGCTCTACTTCGGCGGCGCGTCCTCGGCCGCCGAACGGGTGTCGGCGGCCGAGGCCGATGTGCAGCTCTTCTGGGGAGAACCACTCGACGGGCTCGCCGAACGCATCGACCGGCTCAAGGCACTGAGCGAGCAGGTGGGCCGACGGCACAAGCCGCTGGAGTTCGGGCTGCGGATCACGACGCTGGTGCGCGACACCACCGAGGAGGCATGGCGTGCCGCCGAGGAGAAGGTGGCGAAGATGGCATCCGCCGCGGGCGACACCACATGGACGGGGAACCGCAGGACGGCGGTCGGGCAGCAGCGGCTCTTCGATCTCGCCCAGCGCGGAGAGGTGCTCGACACCTGCCTGTACACCACCCCGGGCACGTTCGGCGGTGGCGGAGCGGGGACCACCTGGCTGGTCGGCTCCGCCGACGACGTCGCCCGGGCGCTGCACGGCTACCGCAGGCTCGGCATCACCCACTTCGTCCTGTCCGACACGCCCTACCAGCGGGAGATCAGCCGGATCGGCGACCAACTGCTTCCCCTGCTGGGCGCTTCCGCCCCGGCTCAGCGGCGTTGCCACTCCTCGGCGAGCAGTTCGTAGGAGATGTCGTCGATCTGTTCGCCGTAGTCCCGCGCTTCCGCGCCCGGCTGCTGGAGGAGTCGCCGCTGGAGGGTGACGGCCGGGAACCTCATGACGCGGCCCGTTCCCGGTGCGTCTCGGTGCCGGGGTGGGCAAGGCCGAGGTGGTCGCGCAGGGTCGTGCCCTCGTACTCGGTGCGGAACACACCGCGCTCCTGCAGCAGCGGGACGACGGTGTCCGCGAAGACGTCCAGCCCGCCGGGGGTGATGTGCGGTACCAGGATGAAGCCGTCGCCGGCATCGGCCTGGACGAAGGAGTTGATGGTCTCGGCGACCGTGGCCGGGGAGCCGATGAACGACTGGCGGTTGCCGGTCTCGATGACCAGGTCACGGATGGACCACTTGTTCGCCGCCGCCAGCTCCCGCCACTCCCGGGCGACGGCCAGCGGATCGCGGTACATCCGCACCTGGGCGCGGCCGCGGGCGACGGTGTGTTCACCGGGGTCCGGATCGATGTCGGGGAGCGGGCCGTCGGGGTCGTACGCGGACAGGTCGCGGTTCCAGACGAACTCCAGGTGTTTGATCGCGGTGGCGCCGCTGACCTGCTGGCGGCGTACGTCGTGGGCCAGCTCCCGCGCCTCGGCGTCGGTGTCGCCGAGGACGAACGTGGCGGCGGGCAGGATCAGCAGCTGGTCGTGGGTGCGGCCATGACGGGCGAGGCGGCCCTTGACGTCCGTGTAGAACGCCTGCCCCTCCTCGAGGGTGCTGTACCGGCTGAAGATGGCGTCGGCGCCGGCCGCGGCGAACTCCCTGCCTTCCTCGGAGTCACCGGCCTGGAAGATCACGGGGCGGCCCTGTGGGCTGCGCGGGACGTTGAACTGCCCGGCGATGTCGAAGTGCTGTCCCTGATGGGCGAAGGCGCCGGCCCGCGCGTCGCCGAGGAAAGTGCCGGATGCCTGGTCGGCGACGATCTCGTCACCCTGCCAGGAGTCGAACAGCTCGGTGGCGGTGGCCAGGAACTCCTTGGCCCGGGAATACCGTTCGTCCTGCGGGAGGAAGCCGCCGCGGCGGAAGTTCTCCCCGGTGAAGGCGTCCCACGAGGTGACGACGTTCCACGCGGCGCGCCCGCCCGACAGATGGTCGAGGCTGGCGAACTGGCGGGCCACCTCGTAGGGCTCGTTGAAGGTGGAGTTGATGGTGCCGGTCAGGCCGAGGCGGTCGGTGACGGCGGCGAGCGCGGACAGGACGGTGAAGGTGTCCGGCCGCCCCACCACGTCCAAGTCGTAGATCTCCCCGCCCTGTTCGCGCAGCCGCAGCCCTTCGGCGAGGAACAGGAAGTCGAATTTGGCGCGCTCGGCGGTGCGCGCGAAGTGGGCGAACGAGCTGAACTCGATATGGCTGCCCGCCTCCGGATCACTCCACACCGTGGTGTTGTTGACGCCGGGGAAGTGGGCCGCCAGGTGGATCTGCTTGAGCGGTGTGCTCATGGTCGGTGGTCCCTCCGGCTCAGGCGGTGGCGTAGCGGTTGGCGGGGTGGGCGAGGCCCAGCAGCCCGCGCAGGGTGTCGGCCTCGTAGGACCGGCGGAAGGCGCCGCGGCGCTGGAGTTCGGGCACCACGCCGCGGGTGATCGCCGCGAGGTCGTGGCCGATCACACCGGGGCGCAGCCGGAAGCCCGACAGTCCGGTCCGCTGCCAGGTCAGCAGCAGATCCGCGAGCTGTGCGGGGGTACCGGTGAACACCTTGGCGTCGCTGGTGTACGGGGTGTACGGATGGCCCGCGAGGGCGTCCAGGCGCTCCCGCCGGGCGGCCGCGGCACCCGGTTCGTCGTCGAGGAACACCACCAGGTCGCCGAAGACGTGCAGGGGCTCCGCCGCGCGGCCCGCCGCGGCCTGGGCGGCGCGGATCTCGGCGACGGTGGCGCGGGATTGGTCCGTGTCGTGCGGGGTGATGTAACCGATGTCGGTGGAGCGGGCCACCAGCCGGTAGGGCACGCTCTGATGGGCCAGTGCGCTGACGACCGGCTGTCCCTGGGGTGGCCTGGGGGTGATCGAGGGGCCCTTGACGCTGAAGTGCCTGCCCTCGAAGTCGATGTAGTGCAGCTTGTCGCGGTCGATGAAGCGTCCGGTGGCGACGTCCCGGATCTCGGCGTCGTCCTCCCAGCTGTCCCAGAGGCGGCGTACCACCTCGATGTAGTCGGCGGCCTCCTCGAAGAGGTCCGCGGTCAGCTCCCGGACCGCCGGGGTGTCCAGATCCCCGGGGCCGAAGCGCGGAAGGGTGCGGCGGCCGAAGTGTTCCGCCTCGTGGCGCCGCCTGGACACCCGGATCCGCAGCCCCGCGCGGCCGGTGCTGACGTAGTCCAGGGTGGCGATCGCCTTGGAGATGTGGAACGGCTCGGTGTGGGTGGCGACGACGGTCGGCACCAGCCCGATGTGCCGGGTCAGCGGTGCGACCCGGGAGGCGATGAGCACCGCGTCCAGCCGCCCGCGCACCTGGTCGGTGCGGCCGTCGGGCTCGGTGCGGTGCGAGGACTGGAGCGAGAGCCCGTCCTCGAAGGTCACGAAGTCGAGCAGCCCGCGTTCGGCCTCGGTGACGACGTCGGTCCAGTACGCCGGGTCGAACAGCTCCCGGGGCCGGGCCTCCGGCTCGCGCCATGCGGCCGGATGCCAGCCCGCCCCGTCGAGGGCGACGGCGAGGTGCAAGGGGGTGGATGAGGAATCGGACACGAAGGGTGCCTCCCTGGTCGGCCATGGGTGATCACCGCGCCTCATCGGGAGGGCACGGTGTCCTCGAGGTGATCAGGTCAGCGGCGACAGAGCGCGCCCGCGACGCGCAGCAGGTCGATGTGGTGCCGGGAGTACAGGTGGACGCCCCGGCCCAGGGCCGGAGTCGGCGCGGGCGGGCTGGTCATCGGCCGCGACACCATCGCCTCCCGTTCCCGTTCCCGACGGGCCTTCGGGCCCTGGCTGATATCTCGGAACGCTACGTGAGGCCGGTGACCTCACGCAATCGTGAACTCGGACGGGGTCGCGGCATATTCCCCGACGTCCATGGGTAACCCGACAAAAGTGCGGGCGACCCCGCTGACGCGCTCCACCCCGACGACGGGATCGGTGGAGATGTCCCGGACTGACGGCACGTGGGCACGGGCCCGTCGGCATTCGCGCCCGACGCACCCGCTCCGGCCTCGCCCCCTGACCAGGCGGCTGCACATCGACCTGCTGCGGATCTCCAGTTCCTACCGCCCAGCGGGCCTTCAGAGCACCCTCTGATCGCCACCGTTCGGAGGGCGCGGCCATCGCCTCAGGGGCCCGTGGCGCATTCAGCCACGGGCCCCGTCCACCGTCCGGTACCGGGCTTCGAGCCGCCGGGGCCCCGCCACGCGCCTGGAGAGTCATGCCGGTGCCGGTTCTCGCGCTCTTCACGGGCGTACTGACGGATGAAGCCGAGCCGCTGGTAGACGCGCTGGGAGACGACGTTGTCCCAGCCGGTGTCCAGGACCAGGGCGCGCATGCCCCAGCATCGGGCGCGCCCGATGCCCTCGAGGAGAAGCGCACCGCCGGCTCCGCGGCCACGGTGTTCGGGCAGGACGGCCAGCAGGCGCAGTTCCGCCTCGCCGGGCAGGGCGAGGCGGGCGTACGCGGTGCCGGGGCGCAGCGGACTCGCGGTGCCGATCAGTGTGCCGTTCGGTTCGTCCACGGCCACCAGCAGGTCTCCGGCGGCGGCGCGGCCGGGTGTGTCGCGCAGCAGCGCCAGCCGTTCGGGGCGGGGTGCGCTGTTGCGGCCGCGGAAGCCGTCGACGGTGACGGCCGCGACCCGTTCGTGCTCATGGGCGCGGGCGGTGCGGATGCGGATGTCGCTCATCGGACCGGGGCCTGGGCGTGCCCGAGGCCGAGGTGATCGCGCAGAGTGGTGCCGTGGTACTCCGAGCGGAACACCCCGCGTTCCTGGAGTTCGGGAATCACGGTGTCGACGAACTCGTCCAGTCCGGTGGGGGTGAGGTGCCCGGAGACGATGAACCCGTCGCAGGCGTCGCTCTGCACATGGGTGTTGATCTCTTCGGCCACCTGCGCCGGTGTGCCGACGAAGGCGTGGCGGCCCGTCACCTCGATGACCAGGTCGCGGATGCTCAGCTGCTTCGCCACGGCGACCTGACGCCAGTGGCGTGCCACCGCGAGGGGGTCGCGGTGGTGACGTGCCCGGCCGCGGGTGACACCGGCGGCGTCGGCCAGTGGTTCGACGTCGGGCAGCGGTCCGTCGGGGTCGTAGCCGGACAGGTCGCGTCCCCATACCTGTTCGAGCTGCGCGATCGCTCCCTGCGGGGAAACCTGCTGGAGGCGGATGTGGCGGGCGCGCTCGCGTGCCTCCTCCTGGGTGTCACCCAGCACGAAGGTGGCCTGGGGCAGGATCTTCAGATCTCCGGGAGCACGGCCGTACGCGGCGAGCCGGCCCTTGACGTCGGCGTAGAAGGCCTGACCCATCGCCAGTTCGGCGTGGATGGTGTAGATCGCGTCGGCGGTCGCGGCGGCGAACTCCCGGCCGTCGCCGGAGTTTCCGGCCTGGATCAGCACCGGGTGGCGCTGGGGGCCGTGCGGCACCGTCGGACGCGCGGCGATGTCGAACTGCGGGCCCCGGTGGCGAACCTCGGCGATGGCCCCGTCCTTGACGAAGAGCCCGGCGGCGGGGTCGGCGACCACCGCGTCCGGGGTCCAGGCGTCCCACAGCTCGCGGGCGACCTCGACGAACTCCGCGGCGCGGGTGTACCGGTCGGCGTGGTCCAGGAAGCCGCCGCGGCGGAAGTTCGCGCCGGTGAAGGCGTCCGAGGAGGTGACCACGTTCCATGCGGCGCGCCCGCCGGAGAGGTGGTCAAGCGTCGCGAACTGCCGGGCGAGTTCAAAGGGTTCGTTGAACGTGGCGTTGACGGTCCCGGCCAGGCCGACGCGGTCGGTGACGGCCGCCAGCGCGCTCAGCACGGGCAGGGTGTCGGGTCTGCCGACCACGTCCAGATCGAAGATCTCCCCGCGGTGCTCGCGCAGCCGGAGCCCCTCGGCGAGGAAGAAGAAGTCGAACTTTCCGCGCTCGGCGGTCCGCGCGAGATGGCGGAAGGAGGAGAAGTCGATCTGACTGCCCGAGCGTGGATCGCTCCAGACGGTGTGGCTGTTCACCCCGGGGAAGGCCGCCCCGAGGTGTACCTGCTTGGCGGGTTCGCTCATGCCGGACTCCCGGTGATGACGAGACGGAGAGCGCGCGCGGCGGGCGCGGGCGTGGCCGTCGATGGTGAACGAGCCGGTGCCGACGAGGCCGAGGCGCGGGGTCCCGAGCCGGTGGGGGCACATCGGGCCAGGAGCCGCGGGGCGGTCAGGACGGCGGCGAGACGCCGGGGGTCAGGCATGGCCGCCCCGCTCCGCACGGCCGGTGGCGGGCAGCCACTTGGCGAAGCAGACGCTGTACGGGTCGCGGGAGTAGGGCGGATAGGGAGGGATGCGGTACCAGCCCTCGCGTGCGTAGAGGGCGGCGGCCTCCGGCTGCCGGACACCCGTCTGCAACATCAGCTCCGCGACGCCCCGTTCGGCCGCGGACGCCTCGACGGCGGCCAGGGCCGCCGCGGCCAGCCCCCGGCCACGGTGTCCGGCCCGGACGAAGACGCGCTTGATCTCCCACCGGTCGCCGGGCAGCGCGCGCAGTGAGGCGGTGGCGACGGGTTCGCCGGAGCCGGTGAAGGCGACCCAGGTGACGGCCATCTCGCCGGCGGTGGGCGGAGGCGGCAGATGCGGACGCGGCCCGAAGGCCGCGTAGCGGGGCTTGATCTCCGTGTCCATCAGTGCCCGCAGCTCGGCGGCGGCGGGGTCGTCCCAGCCCACGGCCGCCCATCGGACCCGGTTGGGCGAAGTGGGCGCCGGGTGGGAGGCGGGATTCCCGGTGGGGGATGCGGTCACGTGCGTCGTGTTGGTCACGGTGGTTTCCTCATGGGAGGCGTGGGGCTCCTCGGAGCCGACGCAGACAAGTTGACGCGCCGTCATGCCTCATGGCGCACGGGAGTGCGGCCTCTTACGGGCAGACGGATCACACGCGAAGAAACAGCTGGGATAAGGCGCCCCGGCGGGCAGCCGTCAATGCCTCAACAACACTGCGCGCTCACCACTCGACCGAGGTCGACGTGGTGGCGGGACACCAGAAGCGTGGAGGCCATGGGCGTCACCCAACACCGGCGTTCGTGTGCTGGTCAAGCGGCGACCAGCATACGGAACGGCACCCGGCGGCCGGGCACACCGCGCATCTCACCATGCGGTCCGCTGTTGACCTCGGCGGACGGCGTGTGAGCGTCCCATCCCATGTCGCGGACTCTTCTCTGCACGCGCCGCCGCACGGTCGATCACATGGTGATCACCAGCGCCGCCTGTTTCTCTCACTGACCTCATTCCCGCTCGGGGCCGGCCCGCCTCCTTCCTTCGGCGCGCCCGCCCGCGGCCACCGCTCGGTCGTCGGCACCCAGGAACGGATCGCGGACGACATCACCGGCTGGTGGTCGGCCGGTCTGGTGGACGGCTTCACCCTGCTGCCCGACGCGCTGCCCGACGGCCTGGACACCTTCGTCGACCACGTCGTGCCGATCCTGCGGAAACGCGGCGTCTTCCGCCACGGCTACACGGGCACCACCCTCCGCGACCACCTGGGGCTCCCCGTACCGGCGTCGTCCTACGAGCCCTCCGGGCAGAAGGGGGCCACGGCCCGATGAACACCACCACGGCCCGTCGGGCCGTCTCGGTACGGGATTGTCCTCGACCGCGTACCGGAGCTGACCGCCTCCCTCCCCGCCGACACGGCGCGCCGCGAGGCCGAGCGGGAGCTGCCGTACGGGTCCAATGTGGCACAGGCGCTCCGGCCGCACTTCGGGTTCGTCGAGAAGCTCATCAGCGACAGTGGGAAGGAGGACCGCGAGCGGTGGTTCGCGGCGGCGCTGGCGGGCGAGCTCTTCGGCAACGCCACCGGGGAGGCCACCGCCAAGCACCCCGGCGACATCCACACCGCGCTGGTGCCCGACGGCGACCGCTACCGGCTGAGCGGCACGAAGTACCACAGCACCGGCAGCCTGTTCGCCGACTGGGTGGTCATCGCCGCGAAGGACCACCTCGACCGGCGGGTCCGCGTGGTGCTCCCCCGCGGCCGCCCCGGGCTTCGGCTGATCGACGACTGGGACGGCATGGGCCAGCGCATGACGGCGAGCGGCACCACGGAGCTGGACGACGTGGCGGTGCACCCGCACGAGGTGGTCGTGGACGAGGCCGTGGGGGTGCGCCGGACCCATCTCGGCGCGTACCACCAGCTCTTCCTCGCCGCCGTGGAGACCGGCATCGCCAAGAACGCGGTGCGCGACGCGGTAGGCTACGCCCGCGACCGGGTCCGCGCGGTCCGCCACAGCGGCGTCGACCACGCGGTCCAGGACCCGTTCGTGCAGCACACCGTGGGCGAGATGGCGGCGCTCGGGTACGGGGCCGAGGCCACCGTGGAGCGCGCGGCCGCGGCCATCGACCGCGCTCTCGCCGGCCCCACGGCGAGGACGGTGTGGCGGGCGGTGAACCGGCGCTCGCCGAGGCGGCCACCGAGGTGGCGCAGGCGCAGGTGGTGGCCGCCCAGGCGGCCCTGCGGGCGGCGGAGCGGCTGTACGACGTGGGCGGGGCCTCGGCCACCCGGCGCGAGTTCAACTTCGACCGCCACTGGCGCAACGCGCGCACCCTGGTCAGCCACAATCCGATCGCCCACAAGGCACGTGTGGTGGGCGACTACCTCCTCAACGCCGAACCCCCGCCGCTGACGGGGTTCTTCTGACGATGTCCAAGAGAAGGAAGACACTGAAGACATGACCACGTACCGCACCCTCGGCCGTACCGGCGTGAAGGTCAGCCCCCTGACGCTCGGCGCGATGAACTTCGGCGCCTGGGCCAACCGTGACCACGACGACGCCGTCCAGATCATTCACCGGGCCCTCGACGCGGGCATCAACGTCATCGACACCGCCGATGTGTACTCCCAGGGCGAGAACGAGGAGATCGTCGGCAAGGCGCTGGCGGCCGGCCGCCGCAACGAGGTGTTCCTCGCGACCAAGTTCCACGGCCAGCCCGGGCGGCGGAGCGGGCGGTGCTGCCCGTCGCCGAGCGGTACGGACTGGGTGTCCTGCCGTGGAGCCCGCTGGCCGGTGGCTGGCTGTCCGGTCGCTACCGCAAGGGGGACACGGCACACCCCGTGTCCAGCCGTCTGGAGCGCCAGCCGCACCGGCACGACCCGGAGCTGGCCGCCAACAAGCGCAAGCGGGAGGCGGCGGAGCAGCTCGCCGAGCTGGCCGACGAGGCGGGCCTGTCGCTGATCCACCTGTCGCTGGCGTTCGTGCTGGAGCACCCGGCCGTCTCGACGGTGATCATCGGCCCGCGCACCCAGGAGCACCTGACGAGCCAGCTCGGCGCCGTCGACGTCCGTCTCTCGCGGGACGTGCTCGACCGGATCGACGAGATCGTGCCGCCCGGCACCACGATCAGCCCGGCCGACGAGGGCTACCAGCCGCCGTCGCTCACCGACCCGGCCGCCCGCCGCCGCCCGGCCGTGCGCGACTGACGCGGACCGCCGACCAGGGCTCAGCTCAGGAGCTCAGGAGGTGACCGGAGGCGCGCGGTGCGCACGCGACCACCTCCTTGCCGACGTTCTCGGCCGTCAGCCGGTGTCCTAGCGCTCGTTGGCCACGTCCACGCCCAGCCGGGCGAGCAGTCGCTCGCGCAGCGCGGCGTACTCGGCACCCGCGGGGCGGCGCGGCGCCGGAACCTCCACGGCGAGGTCGGCGGCGATCCGGCCCCCGTCCAGGACCACGATCCGGTCGGCGAGCGCGATGGCCTCGTCCACGTCGTGCGTGACCGGCAGCACGGCGGGACGGTGCCGTTCGTACAGGCGGGCCAGAAGTGCGTGCATACGGGTCCTGGTGAGCGCGTCGAGCGCGCCGAACGGCTCGTCCGCGAGCAGCAGTTCGGGCTCGCGCACCAGGGAGCGGACCAGCGAGACCCGCTGCTGTTCGCCGCCCGACAGCTCCACCGGCCGGGCGTCCTCCCGCCCGGCCAGGCCCACCTCGGCGAGCGCGGTGCGTGCCCGCTCCTCGGCGTCCCCGCCCGTGAGCCCCAGTGCCACATTGGCCAGCACCCGTTTCCACGGCAGGAGCCTGGCGTCCTGGAAGACGACCGACACATGGGCGGGCGCGCTCAGTACGCCTTCGCCACCGGCGTCGTGGTCGACTCCGGCGAGCGCCCGCAGCACGGTGCTCTTGCCGGAGCCACTGCGGCCGAGCATGGCCACGAACTCCCCGGCGCGCAGGCTCAGTTCGAGCCCGTCCAGCACCTTGCGCCCCGCCGAAGTCAAGTACGAGCCCTTCGATGCGGACGGCCGTCCCGGCCTCCGGGGCGGTGGCCGTCAGCCCGCCAGTGTGCGTCGCCATGACAGGACCTTCCTCTCCACGAGCGGCCACCTCACGGGTGCCGCGCGGGCCGGGGCTCCTCCGCCGTCGCGGGGCCGGGCCCCGGGGTGGCCCGGCCGCGCCCGGTCAGTCGGCGGCCAGTCCGGTCCGCCAGCTGGGTATCGAGGGCTTCCAGTCGAGCGCCTGGCGTATGCGGTCGTTGGACGCGCCGCGCATGGCGGTCAGCTGGTGGGCGGTGAGCCAGCCCAGCAGCCGCTCGGCCAGTGGCGCCGGCACCGTACGGGGCGGGAGCCCTCCGAGCAGCCGGGCGTACTCGGGCAGCCAGACCGCGGCCTCCGCCGGGTCGTCGTCGGCCACGTTGAACACACCGTCGGCATCCGCCTCGACGGCACGGACCGCGGCCCGTGCGGCGTCCTCGACATGGAGGAACGAGGTGACGCCGGTGGCGGACTCGGGCAGTGGCAGCCTGCCGCGCGCCACCGCGCCGCGGATCGCGCCGTCCCGGTGGTAGAGCGTGCCCGGCCCGTACAGGGTCCCGTGGCGCAGCACGATGCCGGAGAGGTTCGCGGCGCCCAGTACCCGGCGCTCCAGTTCGCTGATCGCGCGGGCGGTGAGCGCCCAGCCCGGATCCGGTGCGTCGACATGGAGCGGCGCGTCCTCGGTGAGCACCGGCCCGCCGCGGGGGGCCGTGGCGAACGCGATGCTCTGGGCCACCATCCGTCGTGCTCCCGCCGCCTCGGCGGCGGCGATCAGATGCGCGGTGCCTTCGGTGCGCAGCCGGGCGGTGCGCTCCAGGCCCTCCGCGGTGGGCCCGCGCAGCGCGGTCAGCTGATGCACCACCACCTCGGGCCGGGCCGAGACCACCGCCGCGCGCACCGCCTCGGGGTCCAGTGCGTCGGCCACCACGACGCCGTCCAGGCCCGGCCCGGCCGCCCCGGACACCTCACGTACCAGCGCGGTCACATGGTGGCCGCGGGCGCTGAGCAGCGGGACCAGCGCCCGGCCGATCACACCGGTGGCCCCGGCGACGAGGACCCGTGCCGTCATGCCGCACCTCCCCCGGCTCGCATCAGCAGTCGGCAGGCGGGATCGCCGTCCCGCAGACACGCGGTGGCACAGTTACGGGTGAGTTCGACCCCGAGCCCCTCCGACCAGCCGGCGTGGATGTCGGTGCACGGGCACTCGTAGCCGTCGAGCGAACCGGCCATCCGGACCATGGTCACGGCGAAGTTCTGCCGCATGGTCAGCTCGATATCGCCGTCCGGGAGCACCGCGGTCCCCCCGTCGCGCAGTTCGTTCGGGAACATCCACTCGGAGCAGGCGTCGTACCGGCGGCGGAGTTCCTCGAGGTCGGCGGCCGGTTTTCCGCCGAACTGACGGCGGATCCGCTTGCCCACCTGGACGGCCACATACCGCAGCGCCTCGGCGTTGATCTCATTCGCCACGTCGTGTCCGAACCTCTTCGCCACGCCCTGGTACCAGCGCGCGTCGTGCAGCCACCACTGCCGGTACACGTCCATGGTCCTCGGGCGGGGGCCCGTGCCGGGGCTCGTGCCAGGGCTCGTGCCGGAGCCCGTGCCGGAGCCCGTGCCGGGGCTCGTGCCGGGGCTCGTATGGTCGAGCGCGGTCATCGCACCTTCCCGTCCAGTTCGCCGTCGGCCACCCGGGCCCGGAACCGCTCGCGCATCTCCCGCTTGAGCACCTTGCCGGTGGCTCCCTTCACCACCTCGCTCGCGTCCATCCGGAGCGCACCGGTCAGCTGCGGGAAGCCTTCGGCGGCCAGCACCCGGTTGACGTCGGCCGTCCACCGGGCGTCGTCCCTGTCCGCGTCCCCCACGTCCGCCGCGTCCGCGCGCACCTGCAGCAGGGCGTAGGCGTCGGCGGTCCCGTCGCCGTCCCAGTCCGCGCTCACGCCCTCGGGCGCGACCGCCACCACCGTGCAGTCCTCGAGCCCGGGCAGCTCGCGCAGCAGCAACTCCTCGGTGCGGGTGCTGAACACGATGCCCGCGGCGGTGCGGATCGCGTCCGGCACGCGGTCCAGGTGGTAGAAGTTTCCCTCCTCGTCCCGGTAGGACAGATCACCGGTGAGCCAGTAGCCACCGAGCCGCAGCCGGTGGAAGGTCAGCGAGTCGTTCCAGTATCCGGGGGTGAGCGTGGGTGAGCGCACACCGAGGCGGCCGACCTCGCCGGGCGGCAGCGGTGTGCCGTCCTCGGAGAGCACCGCCGCCTCGGCGAAACTCATCGGTTTGCCGACGCAGCGGGAGAACGACGACTTGCCGGGCCGGTGTCCGTTGTGGAAGAGCGAGTAGCCGGTCTCGGAGGAGCCGAGTCCGTCGGTGAAGACGGATCCGGAGACCCGGCGGCGCTTCAGGTCCCGGCCGACCGTGTCATGGCTGCCCTGCTCGATCAGCGCCCTGATATGGGTCTCGTGCGCCGCGTCCCCGGTGTTGTACCACGCCTCCACGCTGGACAGATCGCGCACGGAGAGATCCTGGGCGGCCATCTCCCCGTAGGTTCCGGCGAACGCGAACACCGTGGTGGGGCGGAACGACTCCATGGCGTCCAGGACGTCGACCCCTCGCTGGCTGGACAGCATGCGGACGGGCGAGCGCAGCAGGAAGCCGAACAACATGACCGAGATGGCTGCGTTGTGCGAGCCGGGCAGCGCGACCAGCAGCCTGCCCATCGCGGAGCCGACGGACAGCTTCAGCCGGTGCAACTGCGCGTACAGCAGGGTTTCGTGGGTGTGCGGTACGGCCTTGGGCATACCGGTGGTGCCCGAGGAGTGGGAGATGATGATCGGGTCGGTGGCGTGGTGGGCGTACGGGTAGCCCGTGGGGAGGGCTTCGCGGTGCTCAGCGCGGATGTCGGCCGCCGTGACGCAGAAGCCGAGGCCCAGTTCGGCCCGGTCGCGGGCCAGGACCGCGTGGTGGGCCTGGTCGGTGATGGCGCCGACCGCGCCCTGGCGCCGTACGTACTCGCGGGCGATCTCCGGGCGGAGGTTGCCGTTGACGAAGGAGGGGATCGCGCCGAGGGAGGTGAGGGCGAGGAAGTTGATGGCGAACTCGGTGCTGGACCAGGTCTGGATTGCCACCGGGTCACGGGGCCCGACACCCTGAGCGTGGTACCAGCTCGCGTAGATCTCCACGGCCTCGTGCAGCTCGCCCAGGGTCAGTACCTCGGGGTGGCCGCCGTCCGGGGCCTGCCAGGTGGCGTCGGTCCACAGGACCTGCTCGTCGAACGATCTGCCGTACGCCTTCAGCCGGTGGATCACGTTCCCGGCCCCCAGGGCGGCGTCCTCGCTGATCCGCGCGCGTTCCTGCTTGGTGATCATGGTGTGGTCCTACCTTTCAGATGTGGGTCTGACCTGGTCGTTCGTAAGATCGGAGGGCCCAGGGGTTCTGGGTATGGCTGGCATGGTGGAGACCGTTCGATGGCTCGAGGAACTTGGCCGCCCGGAGCCCCGCGACGACTCGACCGCCAATTGGGAGATGCGACTCCGATCGCTGCTGTAGGACAACGTCGGCGAGGTCGTCGGTGGGATCGATGTACGACGAGCTGGCGGAGGGGAACGTGCCCGAGATCTGGGCCGGAGTGGACATCGGCAAGACCCATCACCATGCGGTGGTGATCAACGCGGAGGGCAAGCGTCTGCTGTCCCGCCGAGTCCAGAACGACGAGACCGAGCTCCTCGCTCTGATCGGCGACGTCCTGGAGATATCGCGGGATGTGCTGTGGGCGGTGGATCTCAACCATGGTGGTGCCGCGCTGCTGATCGGCCTGCTGATCAGCCACGGCCAGCCGGTCGCCTACCTCACCGGCCTGGCGGTCCACCGTGCTTCCGCCACCTACCGCGGCGAGGGCAAGACGGACGCGAAGGACGCCTTCGTCATCGCCGACCAGGCTCGCGTTCGCCGTGACCTCGGCCTGCTGAGGCCCGGCGACGAGATCGCCGTCGACCTGCGCACCCTGACTACCCGTCGTCTGGACGCAGTCTTCGACCGCACTCGCCAGATCAACCGCCTGCGTGCCCAACTCCTGGAGATCTTCCCTGCGTTGGAGCGGTCCTTGGAGCTGACGAACCACGGTCCGGTGGTGCTGCTGACCGGCTTCCAGACCCCGGCGGCGATCCGTCGTGCGGGCGTGAACCGGATCGAGACGTGGCTTAAGAACCGCAGGGTCCGAGGTGCCGCCGCACTGGCGAAGACGGTGGTGGAGGCCGCCCAGGCTCAGCACACCGCGCTCCCCGGCGAGAAGCTGGCCGCTGCCATGGTGGTCCGCCTCGCGAAGGGGGTGATGGCCCTCGACGAGGAGATCTCCGAGCTCAACGCCCTCATCGAGGGCCGGTTTCGCGAGCATCCGCACGCCGAGGTGATCCGCAGCCTGCCCGGCATGGGGACCAAGCTCGCCGCAGAGTTCATCGCCGCGACCGGCGGCGACATGGACGCCTTCGCCAGCTCCGACCGCCTGGCCGGCTTCGCCGGCCTGGCCCCCAGGCCCCGCGACTCCGGCCGCGTCAGCGGCAACATGCGCAGACCCCGGCGCTATCACCGCGGGCTGCTGAGAACTATGTACCTGTCCGCGATGGTCAGCCTTCGATGCTGCCCCGCCTCCAAGGCGTACTACGACCGGAAGCGGAACGAGGGCAAGGGGCACAAGCAGGCGCTGCTGGCCCTCGCGCGCCGACGCCTCAACGTTCTGTGGGCGATGATCCGTGACGGAGAGTGCTTTCACGCTTCACCTCCCGTCACGGGAGCAGCTTGACAACATGATTGGGAAGTTCCTTGGATTCGGGCGGCCAGCTCGACCAGGCCGCGAAGGGTGCCGTACTCCCCCGAGGGGGTGGGCGGGATGTCGGACGGCGGGCGCGGGAGGGGATCGTCCCGGTCCAGCACGAGGGCCACGGCCAGGTCCGCGGCGGGCGGGCCGGTACGAAGCTCGCGGTACGCCGCCGTGGTGCGCTCGGAGCCGGTCAGCTCGACCCCGATCAGCACGACGCGGTCCAGCTCCTCGTCCTCCAGCAGCAGTTCCGCGGCGGCCAGCAGCTCATCGGCCGGGTCCGCCACGGTGGACAGGCAGAGCAGCGGCCCGGTGATGGCGAACTCCCGGCTGAGCCGGCCCAGGACCGCGTTGGCGGTGGACTGCATGAACAACAGCGGATTGTGCACCTGCCCGGCCACCAGCAGACGGCTGCCGAGGTCGAGGGTGGCGGCGTCCCCCATCGTGCTGGCCAGGGCCATGGCGGTACGGGCGCCGTCGCCCGGCCGGGCGGTCAGGCACCGCTCGACGGCCTGGTACACCATCGGGTTGAAGGCGGACTCCACGAAACCGGCGACCGGCGGCGCGGAGGGGCCGGACATCGCGGCGATCATGCTCGCTCCAGTACCAGCGCGGTGTTGGCGCCGCCGAACGCGGCGTTGACGGTGAGGGCACGCCGGAGCTCGGCCTTGTGGGGGCGGTTGGGCACATAGTCGAGGTCGCAGTGCGGATCCGGTTCGGTGAACCCGGCGGTGGGCGGCAGCACCCCGTCCCGCAGCGCGAGCAGGGTGATCACGAGTTCCACGACTCCGGACGCCTCCAGCAGATGTCCGGTGGTGCTCTTCGTCGAGCTCACCGGCGTCCGGGCGGCCGCCGCGCCGAAGAGCGTGCGCAAGCCCCGGGTCTCGGCGGGGTCGTTGTACCGGGTGGCGGTGCCATGCGCGTTCACATAGTCGATCCGCGGGCCGCCCGCACGCCGCAGGGCCCGGCCGGCGGCCATGGCCAGCCCGGCGCCTTCCGGATGGGGCCGGGCGACGTGGTGGGCGTCGCCCGCGGCGCCCCAGCCGGTCAGCGCGCCGAGCGCACGCGCTCCCCGGCGCCGGGCGCTCTCGGCGGATTCGAGCACGACGGCGCCGGCTCCGTCCCCGAGTAGCAGACCGCTGCGGTCGGCGCAGAACGGACGCACCATCCCGTCCCGGGAAAGGGCGAATCCCGAGTCGAACTTGGCCAGGTTCTCCTCCTCCACCAGATACGCCCCGGCGCAGATCGCGGTGTCGGCCCAGCCGGAGGCGATGAGCCGGCAGGCGTGCGTGATCGCGGTGGCAGAGGCGACGCACGCGCTGGTGAACGCCAGCCGGGGGCCGCGCAGGCCGAGGGTGTCCGCGAGGGTCTCGGCCTGCCACGCGGGCACGGTCTCCGCGGCGCCGCCGGAGTCCACCGCGCCGGGAGAGCCGGAAGACCCGGGAGAGCCGGAAGACTCAGAAGAGCCGGCAGCGCCAGGTGCGCCGGGTGCGTGCGCGGCGCGCCAGAAGCGGGTCAGACCGGTGAAGTCACCCGCGGTCCCCACCAGGACGGCGGCCTCGGCACCCGTCGGCAGCCCCGCCATGGCGACCGCCGCCCCGGCGACCTCGGCCAGCACCTCCCGCAGCGGAGCGGCCGGGCCGCCGGTGGCGGCCAGGCCCGTTCGGTACGGGCCGGTGTCGAAGCGGGTGATCGGTGCGAAGGCGGGCCGCCCGTCGAACACGCCCTCCCGCACGGCGTCCGCCCCGGTGCCGAAGGCCGTGCGCACCCCGAACCCGGTCAGCAGCACCTCACGGTCCATGAACGCCCGCCAGGTAGTCGGTGATCCGGCGGATCGAGGTGAATTCGGCGAGGAACGCGTCGGCCGGCTCGATCTCCAGGCCGTAGCGCAGCTCCAGTTGGTGCAGGAACCACACCAGCCCCAACGAGTCCAGGGCGAGTTCGGCGTCGTCGTCCAGGCCGGGTGGCAGATCGGCGAAGATCTTGGGGTCGGACAGCAGTTCCCGGACGGCGTCGGTGGTGATCCTCGGCCGGGCTTCGGATTCCGCGGTCATGCCGTGGCGCCCCGCTCCACGACATCGTTGATCAGGTCGCCCAGGTTCATCGCGCCGGCCTGCTCGATGTCGCTGTCGGGGAACTTCACATCGAACCGGCGCTCCAGGCGCAGGAGCAGTTCGATCAGGCCCAGTGAGTCGATGTCGATTCCACCGGTGCCCATGGGGCTGTCATCGCTGATCTCGTCCGCGGCGAGCGGATGGTTCATCTCCTCGCTGATCGTGCTGAGCACGAAATCGCGGATCTCCTTCTGCAAGGCCGTCTGCGTCTCCATGGTGCGCAACCTTTCTGTGCCACAGGGGGTCGATGCGGGGTGGTCGGCAAGGGGCGGTCAGCCGGGTCAGCGGTCGGGAGCGCGGGCGAGCAGGGCTTCGCGGCGCCTGACCAGCTTGCCGTTGGAGGTGCGGGGCAGATCCGCCAGGACGTGCACGACGCGGGGCACCTTGTAGTCGGCCAGCCGGTCCCGGCACCAGCGCAGCAACTCCCCCGCCGAGGGGCCGTCCGCCGCGGCCGAGACATAGGCTTCGGTGGCACCGGCGTGCACGACCACGGCCCCGCTGACCCCGGGGTGGCGGCGCAGTACGGCCTCCACCTCGGTCAGGTCGACCTTGAGGCCGCCGATGACCACCAGGGAGTCGCCACGGCCCAGCAGCCGTACGGCGCCGGAGGGATCGAGCTCGGCCCGGTCATGGGTGCGCAGCCAGCCGTCGGCGAACCGGTCGCCGCCGGAAGCGTGCAGATACGGTGAGCCGTCCGGCAGCCGGACGTCCAGTTCGCCCTCGTGGATCCTCAAGAGCACACCGGGCGCCGCCGGGCCGACCGAGGGCCTCGAGGCGCCGCTCACCTCCATCGCGATGACGCCCGTCTCGGTGGTCCCGTACGACTCGCCGACCCCGGTGCCGAACCGTTCGGCAAACCGCGCGGCGGTCTGCGGCGGCATGATCTCCCCACCGGAGACCGCCGCGCGCAGCGCGGGCAGGGCGGGCAGGTCCCGGGCGGTGCTCAGGAGTTCGTAGTGGAACGGGGTACCGAAGATCACGTGGACGTCGTGGCGCGCGGCGGCGCCGAGGATGTCCTTGGCCGACACCCGTGGCGCGAAGACCGCCGAGACGCCCGCGGCGAGGGAGTGCAGCACCCCGGCGATCAGGCCGAAACTGTGCGCGGTCGAGCTCAGCAGCAGCACCCGCTCGCCCAGGACCGGCATCCCCTCGATCCGGGTGAACCGCTCGATCTCGGCCGACAGGGAGGCCGCGGTCCGCCCGATCACCTTGGGCAGCCCGGTGGAACCCGAGCTGAACTGCACCAGCCGGTGCCCGGTCGTCGCCGGTCGGCCGTCCGGGTACCGGGAGGTGACCACCTCGTACCTGGGCTCGAACTTGAGCGGTGAGCGGCCCGCCGTACCCGCGGCGACCAGGAACTGCGGGTGGCACAGCGAGCGCAGGGCGTCCACTTCGGACGGTTTGAGCCGGTGGTCGACCAGCATCACCTGGGCGCCCAGCCGCCACAGCGCGAGCAGCACCTCTATCTGGGTGCAGCTCGGCGGGCTCTGGAGCATCACCGTATGCCCCTCGCCGATGCCGTGCCCGGCGAAGACCGCCGCCTCCATGTCCACGGCGGCCCGGACCTCGCCACGGCTCACCGGATGGTCGCCGTGGACGAGGTAGGGCAGCTCGTCGGGATGGGCGTCGAACAGCGTGTCGAGGAGCTCCCGCATCCGTGCGCTCATCAGTGTTCCTTGCAGAACTCGCCGATGGGGAAGCCCACATGACGCTGGTCCGTGGCCAGGTAGCCGAGCAGCTCGTCGCCGCGGCGCAGCTCGGTGACGTTGTGGACCTTGCCGCCGGGCCCGAGCACCCGCACATGCCAGTCGTCCTGGACGGTCAGGCTCACCACGGTGTCGTCGGCGGCCCGCGCGGTGATGGTCAGCAGCGGACGGGACTCCAGCTTGGCCCGGCCGACCGTGACCGGCCGGGTCCGGCCCTCGGAGTTGACGGCCAGGGTCGTGCTGCCCGAGCCCAGCTCGCTCAGGTAGTTGGTCCGGTTCTCCGGGCCGAGCACATAGGAGTGCAGGGCGCCGGCGTTGACCCGGAACGGGCGGGTCGGCATGTACGGCAGCGGATGGGTCTCGCTGCAGCACAGGATGAAGCCGGTCGAGTACGAGCCGACCAGGATGCCCTCGTCCTCGGCGAAGTGGGTGCAGGTGTCCACGCACACCCGGTCGCCGAGCCCGTGGTGCTCGATGCCGTCGACGGTCAGCGTGGTCAGCTCCAGCGGGGAGGTTCCGGCCTCCAGCAGCCGGGCCAGCGCGAACACCTCACCGGCGTCGGAGGGCGCCAACAGGACTCCGTCCGAGCCGCGTTCGAGCACGTCCAGCACGGTGGCGGCCTCGTCCAGGTCCGCGCAGACGGTGATCAGCTTTCCGGCGGAGCGGTCCGCGGCGGCGAGCACGATCTCCAGGGGGATCTTGGTCGGGTCGGCGAAGCGGACCACGGTGTGGGGCAGCGCGACCGCCGCCGCGCACGCCAGCCGCAGCGACGGTTCGTCGTGCACATCGACCCAGGCCGCGTCGGCGTCGAGGTTGTACAGCTGCTTCTCCTCGGTCACCGCCGCGGTGGTGACGGCGGTGACGGTGGGGGGCAGCGCCTTGAGGACGGATTCGTCATCGCAGAGCACGCCCTGCATCCGGGTGTGGATGGCGGCGTCCACGACGGACTCGAGCCGGGCCTGCGGAACGGTGCGGAGGTCGATCCATGCGAACTTCATGCGGCTCCTGTCGCGATCGTCGAGGGGTGGGGGGTCGTTCCGGCTTCGGCGGCGTGCACCACGGCGGCGAGCCGTGCCACCAGCGAGGAGGGTGAGGGCGAGGAGAAGATCCGGCGGCCCACCGCGAGGCCCCGGCAGCCCGCGAGCATCAATGACGTCCCATGGCTGACCAGGTCCGAGCCGTCGGGCGGGCCACCGGCGGCGAGGATCGGCAGCGGACAGCTGTTCACCACCTCGGCCATCCGCTCCATCGGCAGGGCGACCGAGGTCTTCACGAGGTCGGCGCCGAGATCCGCGGCGATGTTGACGGCATGGGCGAGCAGCGCCGGGTCGTGCGGATCGGCGATCCGCGGCCCCCTCGGGTAGATCATCGCGAGCAGCGGCATGTTCCAGAGGTCGCACGAGGCCGCGACGGTCCCGAGGTCCTTCAGTTGCCGGTGCTCGGTGTCCGAGCCGAGGTTCACATGCACGCTCACCGCGTCCGCGCCCAGCCGTACGGCCTCTTCCACGTCGCCGACGAGCACCTTGGCGTCGGTGTCGGCCGCGTGCACGGTGCCCGCGCTCAAGTGAACCACCAGGGCGCAGTGGCGCAGGATGTCCGGCGCGATCGCCCGCGCCCGGCCCTTGTGGACGACGACCGCGTCCGCGCCGCCGTCCACCAGTGCCCGGAGCAGCCCGTTCCAGCGGGCCTGGGACACCACCGGCCCATCGGACACACTGTGGTCGAGCGGGACGAAAAGATATCTTCCGTCCCCCGCGACCGAGAGCCTCCGCATCCGGAATGATTTACCAATATCGGTCATGTGCCAGGCACACCTCTCCCAAGGGGGCGAACCACGCAGAGGATTGCGGAGACAGAATGGCACGGCTATGCAATAGCGAGCGGATATCGAATCTCCATAACTCTGCGGTTATGCGGCTCTGAGGAATTTCTGAGAATGCTCTGACAGGCTGTCCGACGGCTATTCCGCCGGAGCCGAAACCGCGTTTTCCAGGAGGCTGGTTTGACCGCCTTGACCGACCCGGTTCGCATCTCGATCGCCTGTCACGGCGGACGTGGTCACACCGCCAGGCTGGGTGAGGCCGTACGGACCGGCGCCAGCCGGGTTCCGCACACCGAGGTCACCTCTGTCCAGGTCGACCGGATCACCGATCAGGAATGGCATCGGCTGGACGACGCCGACGCGATCATCTTCGGTGCCCCGACCTATATGGGCACGGCCTCATCGGCCTTCCACACCTTCGCGGAGGCGAGCGCCAGGCGCTGGCTCACCCGCCGCTGGCAGGACAAACTGGCCGCCGGATTCACCAACTCCGGCTCGATGGCCGGGGACAAGGCCGGCACCCTGGGCTATTTCGCCACCTTCGCCGCCCAGCACGGCATGCTCTGGGTCAGCCTCGGCCTGGCACCCGGCTGGAACTCCTCCTCCGGCAGCGAGTTCGACCTGAACCGGCTCGGTTTCCACCAGGGCGCCGCCGCGCAGTCCCCCGTGGACGACAGAACGGGGACGGTGCACAAATCCGACCTCGCCACCGCGGAACACCTCGGGCACCGGGTCGCGGAGCTCACCCGGACCGTCGTCGCGGGCAGACGAGCGCTGGAGTCGTGAGCCACCGGCCCGCCGCGCCGACCGCGGCCGGGGACGAGGACCGTGCCGTGGCGGCCCCCGCCCGGCAGTGGTGGACCGTGGCCGTGGCGGTCCTGGCGCAGACGCTGGTCCTGCTGGACAACACGGTCCTCAACGTGGCGTTGGAGACCCTCGCCGATCCGGTCCACGGGCTCGGGGCGAGCGCGGCGGATCTGGCGTGGGCCAACGCCTCGTACTCGCTGGTCTTCGCCGCGGGCAGCTTCGCCGGTGGCGCCCTCGCCGACCGCTACGGACCGCGCCGCACCCTGGTCGCCGGGCTGGTGCTGCTGGCCGGTGCCTCCTCGCTGGCCGCGTTCTCGGACGGGGCCACGGAGCTGATCGTCACCCGCGGCTTCATGGGCGCGGGCGGGGCGCTGATCACACCGGCGACGCTGGCGATCGTCACCCGCGGTACCGCGCCGGCCGACCGGACCCGGGCGATCGCGGTCTGGGCCTCCGCGGGCGGCGCCGCCGTCGCGCTCGGACCGGTGGTGGGCGGTGCGCTGCTGACCCGGTTCTGGTGGGGCTCGGTGTTCCTGGTCAACCTTCCGGTGGTGGCGGTGTGCCTGGCCGGCGCGGCTCTCCTGGTACCCGAGCTGCGGTACGCCGAGCGCAGGGTGCTCGACCCGCTGGGCCTGGCGCTCTCCGTACTGGGGCTGGGCCTTGTGGTGTACGGCGTCATCCGGGGCGGCCGCCCGTCCGGCTGGACGAGCCCGGCCGCACTGCTGCCCATGGCGCTCGGCCTCGTCCTGCTGGCGGCGTTCGTGGTGTCGCAGAGCCGCCGGGCGGTGCCGGGCTTCGATGTGCGCCTGTTCACCGAGGCGCGCTTCGCGGGCGGCAGCGTGACCCTGCTGCTGCTCTTCTTCGGCCTGGCGGGGCAGCTCTTCTACTGCGCCTTCTATCTGCAGGGGGTGCACGGACTGTCGACGCTGGCCGCCGGGGCCGTGATGTCGGCCGCCGCGGGCGGCATCGTCCTCGGCAACCAGGTCTCCCCCGCGCTGTCCCGGCTGCTGACCGTCCGCTGGTGCGCGGTCGCCGGGATACTCCTGTCGAGCGCCACCTTCGGCGGCTATCTGCTCTTCGACGCGGACACCCCGGTGGCCTGGATCGCCGGGACGCTGTTCGCGCAGGGCGTCGGTATCGGGCTGGTGGTCGCGCCGATGACGGCGGAGATGATGGCCGCCCTGCCACCGCGGTTCACCGGCGCCGGCGCGGCGATCAACGCCGCGGCCCGGCCGGTGGGCAGCACGCTCGGGGTCGCGGTGCTCGGCTCGGTCCTCGCCACCGCCTATCGCGGGGCCGTCCGGCCCGCGCTCACCGATCTGCCTCCCGGGCCACGGGAGAAGGCCCTGGACTCCGCGGAGGCCGCCCGGGCGGTGGCGAGGTCGCTGGACCGGCCCGGGCTCCTCGCCGCGGCGGACCGGGCCTATCTGCACGCCATGTACGTCACCGCCGCGTGGACGGCGCTGCTGTCCCTGGCCGGTGCCGTCCTCGTCATCGGATATTTCCGGCCGCGACCATCAACGACGGAGGCAGGAAGTGGATATGGGGCTGCGCCATCTTCGAATCGTGCTCACCGTGGCTGAATCGGGCAGCATCAGCCATGCGGCCGCCACCTTGAAGATCGCCCAATCCGGCCTGTCCACCCAGCTCAGACGCATCGAGCAGGAATTCGGCGGGCCGCTGTTCCGCCGCCGCCCGAACGGCGTGGTGCCGACCGAGCTCGGCGTCCATGTACTGGGGAGGGCGCGGCAGTTGCTCGACGAGTTCGGCGATCTGCTCTCCACGGCGCGGGCACTGGCCCAGCCGGCCGAGCCGCCGCGGGCCGTCGGGCTGGGCGGAGTGGACAACCCCTGGGTGCCCCTGATCGCCGCGCTCGTCCGGGAGCGGCTGCCGCACCATGAGCAGCTGACCTATCTGGAGCCCTCGTCCCAGGCCGTGCTGGAGCTGCTGCGCACCGAGAAGATCGCGCTCGGGGTCATCAGCGAGTTCCCGGACGTCGTGCCGCCCGCGGTCCGTGAGTTCGCCGTCCGCGACCTCGACACCGAGCCGGTGCTGATCGGGCTGTCGCCCGGCCACCGGCTGGCCCACCGGCAGCTGATCGCCCTCGAGGAGTTGGCCGAGGACACCTGGGTCGCGCCCGGCGACCGCTCCGACGGTCTCGGCCTGAGCCTGAGGATCGCCTGCGAGCGCGCGGGGTTCACCCCCCGGTTCCGCTACTTCGGCGCCGACCAGACGACCGCGGCGGCCATCGTGAGCGCGGGGAACGCGATCGGGGCCTTCTTCGCACCGGGCGACCACTGCCCGGGGGTCTCGTTGAAACGGCTGGCGAACGGCCGGCTGTGGCGCCGGACACGGCTGGTGTGGGACGCCGAGTCGCCGCTTGCCGGGCTCGCCGAGGACCTCGACGGCGGCGCGCTCGACTGGCGCCGGCCGTACGCCTCGTGAGCCCGGCCGCGGACCGGACCCGACGGGCTCAGCCCCCGGGAACGTCGGGCCGTCTGCCTCCGACGGAGAGACACGACGCGATCGTCCGCTGCCGCGGAACCGTCTCCCCCACCCGCGCCGCCGGCAGCTCCACGGTGAACAGCGCACCGTGCCCCGGCCGTCCCTCGGCGGTGATCCGCCCCCCATGGCTTTCGACCACCTCGCGGGCCAGCGCCAGTCCGAGCCCGAACCGTCTGCCGTGGCCGGCGGAACCCCTGGCGAACCGCTCGAAGAGGCGCGCGGCCTCCTCCGGTGCGAACCCCACTCCGGTGTCGCGTACGGACAGCGACACGATGCCGGGAAGTGGGGTGTCCACGGACACCGTCACCTCCCCGCCGGGCGGGGTGTGCCCCATCGCGTTGTCGACCAGCGCGGCGATCACCCGGCGCAGGGCGGGGGCGGTGCCCACCACCACATGCCGCCCCGGCCCGGGCCGCAGCCGCACGGCCAGCCCCATCTCCTGGGCCCGGGCGTCCTCGGCGGAGACGGCCTCCTCGGCGAGCGCGGTCAGGTCGACCGGATCGCGGGATCCCGGCGACTGCGACAGCCGCGCGGACAGCAGCAGGTCGTCGATGACGTCGCCGAGCTGCCGGGTCCCGGTCACCAGGCGCTGGAGGTCGGTGGCCAGCTGCTGCGGGGTCTCCGTGCCGGAGCGCCGGGCCAGCAGCTGGGCGCGGGTGTGCAGCTGGGTCAGCGGGGTGCGCAGTTCATGGCTGGCGTCCGCGACGAACCGCCGCTGCCGGTCCAGTGCCTCGGAGAGGGGCTCCATCGACCGTCGCGCGAGCATGCCGCTGGCGGCCGCGACGAGCAGCAGACCGACCGCCTCGGCCGCCGCGAAGGCGAGCAGCAGATGGTTGCGGTCGGCGCGCTGGAACCGTTCCCCGTACGCCGCCTGGACGAGCTCCGAGCCACGCCGGGCGGTGCGCACCGTGTACTGCTCACCGCCTCGCTCCACCCGTTCCAGCACCGGAGGAGCGCCCGCGCGGACCGCGCCCAGGCTGGATCTCACGGGCAGTCCGGCGGGGGCGCCGGGGGTGCTGCTGACCACTCCGTCCCGCTCCACGGTCATCCACACACAGACCGGCGGGCTCTCGACGGTGTTGTGGTCGATGCCCCACTGGGTTTCCCGCTCCGCGTCGGCGCGCTGGGCGAACAGCACGACGGTGTAGACGATGCCGCCGACGATCAGCATGATCACCGACATCACCAGCGAGATCCGCCAGGTGATCGTCCACTGGGCGGCGGCGAGCCTGCGCTGCTCCGGGCTCCGCGCCGTGCGGCGCGGGAAACGGATCGGCATCGCGTTCACAGGGCCCCCAACTGGTAGCCGCGTCCCCGCACGGTGCGGACGACGTCGCGGCCCAGTTTCCGCCGCAGGTAGTAGACATAGGTGTCGACTATGGACTCCGCCGAGGTGTCGGGGAAGACACGCTCGCGGAGGTGTGCCCGCTCGTGCACGGTCCGGGGGCCTTCGGCGAGCGCGTGGAGCAGGCCGAATTCCCGCAGGGAGAGTTCGACGCCCGTACCGTCGGCCAGCCGCACCTCGCGGCGCCGGAGGTCCAGCTCCCCGTCGCCGAGCGGAAGGACTTCGGCGTCGACGAGGTCGCGCCGGTGCAGCGCCCGCACCCGCGCCAGGAGTTCGTCCACTTCGAAGGGTTTGACCAGATAGTCGTCCGCGCCGGAGTCGAGGCCGGTGACACGCTCGTCGAGTGCGCCCAGCGCGGTCAGCACCAGCACCCGGGTGGTGACACCGACCCTTCGTAATCGTTTCACCAGGTCCAGTCCCTCGATGCCCGGAAGCATCCGGTCGATGACCATCACCTGATGTCGTCGTCCCAGAGCGAGATGAAGCCCCCGTTGGCCATCGAATGCCACATCGACGTCGTAACCCTCTGAATTGAACAATTCGGCCAGCATGTCTGCGGTTTCCCGGTCGTCCTCGACCAGTAACAGCCGTGTCTGATCCGCAGTCGACCGGTCTATATCGGCTGGGTAGATCATTCGCTCATCTTGACCCAATCCGCGTCGGTACGACGTCAGGGGTGCGAAACAGGGTCGTGAAGGCGCCGGAAACGGCTCTCCGGCAGTACCCGCGCCGCGGGTGCGGACCGGGCGCCGACGCGGCTCAGGACGCTGTCGAGAACAGCTTCCAGACCGGGGAGAAGACCCTCGGCGGACCTCAGATCGGCGAGGGCCGCGACAACCAGGTCGGCCGTGTGACCCGCCCCGCGGCGCCGTCCCGCGAGCACCGCGCCCACGATGGAGTCCCGCTGCCGGGCCAGCCAGCGCGCGGCGGACTCGTCGCCGTCGAGGGCGGGGAGCGGGCAGCGGGTGTGCGACGACGGCATCCGGGTGCCGTGCCGCGGGCCGGGGCTGATCCGTTCGCAGGCCCGGCCGTACCAGGTCAGCAGCTCGCGGAGGACGGCACGGCCGACCGGCTCCTCGGCCTCGGCCACCTCCCGGGCCAGCGCCCGCACCAGGTCGTTGAGGTGGTACCGGCCGGGGCTCGGGGAGGTCAGCAGCCGGGCGTCGACCAGCCGTTCCAGGGTGTCCTGGGCCTGCTGGACCCGGCAGTTCAGCATGACCGCCACCGGCTCGGGGCCGACATCGGCGGCGCCCAGGACGCCCAGGGCGCGGAAGGCGGCGTCCGGGGCCGGGCCCGACGGAGGGCCGAGGTGGGCGGAGTGGGCGCGCAGCGCGGCGTACTGGGAGCGCAGTCCGGTGCCCACGGTGAGATCGCCGACACGTAACTCGTCGAGTAATCGGCCGGATGAGGTGAGCCGTTCGGCCATGTCGTCGAGCGACCACTGCTCCCGGGTCAGACAGCGCGCACCGGCTATGCGGAGCGCCAGCGGCAGCCCGGCGCAGACGGAGGCTATGCGCCGGGCCGCGAACGGCTCCTCCCGCACCCGCTGATGACCGACGACGCCGCCCAGCAACTCCAGTGACGCGTCCTCGGGGAGCGGCCTCACCGTGAAGGTGTACGCCCCCTCCAGATCCGCGAGATGGCCGCGGCTGGTGATGATCAGCCGGCTGCCGCCGCTCCCCGGGATCAGGCTGCGGACCTGGGCGGCGTCATGGGCGTCGTCGAGGACGACGAGCATCCTGCGGTCGGCGATCAACGACCGGTACAGATAAACCCGTTCGGCCAGGCCCTGGGGAACGGCCGATCGGCGCAGCCCGAGATCCGTCAGGAACCGGGCCAGTACGTCGGCGGGAGAGGCCGGCCGGCCGGCCGCGTCCCGCAGTTCGGCGAAGAGCTGGCCGTCCTGGAATGTGTCGCGCAGGCCATGGGCCAGGTGCAGGGCCAGGGCGCTCTTGCCGACGCCGGGCCCGCCGGTGAGGGCCACGATCACCGCGCTGCCGGGGTCCGACGCCGGGGAGCACACCAGGGAACGGAGCGCCGCGGCCTCATCGGCCCGTCCGGCGAAGGCCGTGGGAGCCACCGGCAGCTGTGCCGGCCGCGGCCGGTTCCGGGAGGGCCGGGCGACGGTCAGGCGCCTCTCGTGCCCGGTGGAGGGCCGCGGCTCGTCGTCGCTCAGCACCCGCTGCTGCATGCGTCTCAGCTCGGGCCCGGGTTCGGCGCCCAACTGGTCGATCAGCAGGGCGCGGCTGCGCTGGAAGACCTGGAGGGCCTCGGCCTGCTGCCCCGAGCGGGACAGGGCCAGCATCAGGCGGGCCGCCATCGGTTCGTCCAGCGGGTTCTGCAGGACCAGCCGCCACAGTTCGGGAAGCATGCCGTGGTGCCGGCCGAGTTCCAGCTCGACGTCGATCCGCTTGGCGACGGTCTGCCTGCGCAGCTCCTGAAGGTGGCGCACCTCGACGTCGCACAGGGTGGACGAGGGGATGTCCAGCAGTGGTTCGTCCCGCCACAGCGACAGGGCCCGGTTCAGTTCATCGGCGCCGGTGGACAGGTCGCCGGAGGAGATGGCGGATTCGCCGGCCCGGCGGTGCGCGGCGAACCGGCCGAGATCGCTTTCGTACTCGTCCAGTTCGATGAGATATCCCGGGGAGCGGGTCACGATCCGCCGGCCCACCTGGTGGCCGAGCACCTGTCTCAGCCGCATCACATAGGTGCGCAGGGTGGCCGGGGCACTGGATGGCGGAAATCCGTCCCACAGAAAGTGCGAGAGGCGGTCGGTGGACACGACACGGTTGCCGTTGAGCAGCAGCGCGGCGAGGAGAACGCGCTGCCGCGCCGCCGGAACGGTCAACTGACGGCCCTCGACGTTGATGACGAGAGGACCGAGAAGCGCGAAGTCCACAACTACCTCATTCGGACGTCGAGTAGACCTCACCACGCTCTTCGCAGCGTGGCCTCAATGAGGCTAAACCATGACTCAAGCCAAAACACCGGCAGAAAACCTAGTGTCCCGGGTCAGGGATTTCAGCCGTGGAGAGAGGAGGTGAGGGCCTTCAGGGGAACTCGACGATGTCTTCCGAGGAGTGCGGAGGTGAGGCGATAGGCGTCGACGAAGGCCCGGCCACCGGTGTTCCGCCGCAGAAACTCCGCCACGTCCGGTGCTTCGGGAGCGTCGTCCCTGGCGAGCAGTTTCCCGGCGCGGTCGATGAATTCGCCCAGCAGGTCCATGCGGAACGACTGACCGCTGCCCTTGCCGAGAGCCGCGATGAAGTACAGGCGCATCCCGAGGCGTACGGCGTCCGTGGATCCGCGGGTGCCGAACTCGTCCGCGAGCCCGGCGACCGTGTGCCGGTGGTCGACTCCATGACGGCTGGAGCGTACGACGCCGTCGAGCGGCACTCTGCTGAGACCGAGGCGATGGGTGTCGGCGCCGAGCGCGCCGAAGATCTTCTGCAGGAGGATGTAGTCCTCGGTCAGCTCGCGGTCGTGAACGAGAACGATCTCGTCGTACCGCTCCAGCATCGGCACCAGGTCACGCAGCGCGCAGCCCAGGTAGTTGGGGTGCCCGGTGGCCGAGGTGACGGCGCGCAGGGGCAGGCCCTGGGCGGTGGCATCGAGATAGACGGGGCCTCCGTCGCGGCGGGCGTCCAGGCACAGACCGCGCTTGGCGAGATACTCGACCACCTCCTCGAGCCCCGCCCTGGGCGGCATGGTCCGGGTGATGCCCGGGTCGTACAGCCCCAGCCAGTCATAGTGGCCGCGCCAGATCTCCAGCACGCGCCGGCTCACCGGATGCGTCCAGCCGGTCTCCTCGACGGCGCGGACGTACGGCTGGAGCGCCCCGTCCGGTGGCGGCGACGGCTGCGCCTGAAAGGCGGTGTAGAGACGGCCGACATCGTCCTCCGTGCACCGGGACGGGTCGATGTCCGGGCAGGCGCGGTCCAGGTACTCCCAGAAGCCCGCGGTCTGCCGGGTGATGTTGAAGGCGGTGTGGTTGTAGAGGTAGTCGGCATCGGTCAGCGATCGGGTGGCGCGGTACATGACGTCCACCCACAGCAGGCCCTTGAGGTGGCTGAGGCCCAGCGCCTTGGTGGGGGTCACGGTGACCGGGGCGATCAGCACCCTGGGGCGGCGCGGGGAACCGTCCACCGCCACCGGGCCCGTGCCGCCGTGCGGCCCGGCGGCGGGTCGTCGGGGCGCGGCCATGCTCACTTCCGCACGCCGTGGACGAGGAACACCCGCTCGACGTCCGGGACATGGCGCGGGTGGACGGGGTCGGGCCACCGTCCGTAGTGCGCGGATTCCTCGCCCGGCTGCACCGCTTCCGCCTCGATGCCGTACTCGGCGAAGAGCGCTTCCGGCTCGTCGTGCCCGGACAGCCAGGGGCAGCCCTGGCGCTCGAAGACCTCGAGCAGCGGCGCGACGGCGGGGGCGGTGAGGGTGGTGGCGCTGACCATGTCCGCGGCTATCCGGCTGCCGGGGGCGGCCAGGTCCGCGACACGGGAGAGAAGCCGCCGGGCCTCGGCGTCGGTGAGGTAGTACAGCAGTCCTTCGAGCAACCACAGGGAGGGCCGTTCCGGACGGTAGCCGGCCGTGACGAGGGCGTCCGTCCAGTCCGGGCCGAGCAGGTCGACGCCGATCGGACGTCTGGTGACCCGCTGGTGCACCGGCTCGTCGCCGAGGGCCGACTCCTTCGCCTCCAGGACGCCCGGACGGTCCAGTTCGAAGAGCTCGATCGCCCGGGGCCAGGGCAGCCGGTAGGCGCGGGTGTCCATGCCCGCGGCCACCATGACCACCTGGGGATATCCGCCGTCCTTCACCTGGGTGAGCAGATAGTCGTCGAAGTACCGGGTCCGGATCGCGTTGAAGTCGACGGTGCTCGGCACCTTCTGCCCGGGGACGTCTCGTCCGGGGGCGCCCTGTCCGGGACCGGTGGGGCGGGGCCCGCTCGCATCGGCGACCTGGCCGAGCAGGTCGCCTCCGAGGGCGCCCACGAGCCGGGCGGCCAATGGGTCCTCGTAGAGGCGGTCCGGCCGCTCGGTCTCCTTGGCGCGCAGTGCCGCCGTCAGCAGGGACGTCCGGGCGATCGCGTCCAGTGGTGCCATGTGCGTGCTCCTTGTACGAGGGATGAGGAGGAGGGCCGGGCAAGTGGCCGCGGGGCGCCTCAGCTGCCGAGCAGGCGCTGCCAGGCGGCGGCGTCGTGCTGGAAGACCCGGTCCTTGACCTGGGCCGGACGGGTTCCGGCGGCGACCCTGTGCTGCCAGTCGCGGGCGAAGGCGTCCGGCGCCACGCGGTGGATCTCGGGGGCGTCCAGCCGGCCCGTGCCACGCGCCGACCGGTAGCCGGGGGCGGCGGCGCTCAGCGCCGCGTCGACCGCACGTCCCAAGGCCGCGGTCTCCCGGTCCGACCAGGGAAGGAACGGCTCCAGCGCGAAGGCGTACCGCGGCCGCGCGACGCCCTGTGCCGGTCCCGCGCCCGCGGGATCCCCGCCGGTCCCGGCCGCCGGGGCGTCGGCCACCCGGCAGGTGGCGTTGCGCACCTCGAGCCCGGTGGCCGCGAGCGCCGAGCGCAGGGCGGTCACCACATGGGACTCGCGCAACCGCTCGCCGACGGCGTCCGAGAGGGTGCGCCGGCCGGCGTACTCGACCCGCGGGATGTCCCCGACGCGGTCGACCACCCGCACCACATCACCGAGCGCGTACCGGTACAGGCCGCCGACGTGGCTGATGACGGCGTGGTACTCACGACCGGTCTCCAGCTCGTGGAACAGCTGGGTGGCGGAGTCGGGCCGGAGATCCTCGTCGGCGTCGACGAACTCCAGCAGCCCGCCGGTGATCGCCGGTGATCCGGCCGTCAGATGACGGTCGAGGGCGACTGCCACGAAGCCCTCCGACGCCGCCACCGGGGCGGGCAGCGCGGTGACCCGGGGCCCGAACGCCTCCCGCAGCCGCGGCAGATAGAGCGAGGCCAGGCCGGTGGTCCAGCAGAACAGCAGTTCCATCCGGGGCCAGACGTGTGTCGGCAGCAGCCCTCCCGCGCGCTCCGCCGACCTCTCCAGCAGGCGGGCGCGGCCGGGGTCGGGGGTGCCGCCGGGGTGCCCGTCGATCGTGCCGTCGTACAGATCCTTGACCAACCGGGGCCACCACTGGACGAGTTGGTGCGGCACCGCGGCGACCATGGCCGGGTTGATACCGATGACGCACCGCACATCATGCTCGATCGCGGCACGCAGCCGCACATAGCCGCGCTGCAGGTGGTCCGCGGGGTCCACGAAGTCCGGCAGGGTGCTCCAGGGGGCCCGGCTGCCGGGCTCAGCCGCGAGGGGTTCGCCGAACGCCTGGCCGAAGTCGACCTGGCTGGCGCCCAGATGCGGCTGTCCGGAACGGGTGGTGCCGACGGCGGGGGCCGGGTCGTGTTTGAGGTTGAGCGTGGCGTCCGCCCGGTGGACGGCCTCGGGGAAGTGCTCGACGAAGTTGGCCCATGCCGCGTAGTAGAAGGGGAAGAAGGAGGTGCGCATGAACTGCCGGGTGATCGGGATCTGTTTGCTGTCCCCGGTGCTGCCGCTGCTCTTGAAGAAGACCACGGCGGGATCCGCGCTGAGTACGTGTCGTCGCCCGGCGGCGGCCGACTCGATCCAGGGGGCGAGCGAGGCGTAGTCGGCGATGGGGACCGCCGCGCGGTACTCGTCCACGCCGCCGCAGCGGGAGAAGCCGTGTGCCTTCCCGAATTCGGTGTCCGCGTTCTCACGCAGCATGCCGCGCAGCGCGTCGTCCTGGGATTCCCGCGCGTCGTCCAGCGCCGCCCACAGCCGGTCGCGCTCGCCCAGCACCCTGCTCCGGTAGGCGGAGAACGTTCCGCCCGCCGCGCCGGCCGTCTCCGCCGCCTCAGCCATGTGCACCGTTCCTCACAGCCCTCTCCACGAGATCCACGGCCCCCTCGACACCATCGGACTGGCCGAGGGTGATGACGTTCAGCCCGGCCAGCTCCTTCCTCATCACATCGCCCAGATCAGCCTGAAAGCGCGTGAACGACTCCTCGGTGGGCTTCTCGCCGTAGTGCTCCATCGGATTCGCGTCCGCTCCCCAGCCGCTCCGCTCCCAGGCGACGGCGGGCTCCACATCGAGGTAGACGACCTGGTCGGGCGGCGGGAAGGACCGCCACCAGGAGAACAGCGACGGGTTGTCGTAGCCGAGGAGGGAGCACTTGGCCAGGAGTTTGTAGTGGTAGGAGTCCACGATCACCGGCCGGTCCGGCGGGGCGTCCGCCACCCGGTCGCGCAGATGCACCGCCGCGATCTGCACCAGGGTGAGAAAGAGATCCGGGGAGTAGCGCCCCGCGGGCGCCCGCAGCGCCTCGGTGAGGAATTCGTCGCGCACCCTGCCGATGAGCGAGTACACCGGGTCCAGCAGCGCCTCGTCGTACGAGACGACCGTCCAGGTCCCCCGCTCGGCGAGACGCTCCAGCACCGAGGACTTTCCGGAGTAGTCGGGCCCCAGCAGGACCGTTGATCGCGGCCTCACCCGGCGGGCCTCCCCTCGGCGGTGGTGCCGGGTTCCGGGCCCCCTTCGGGAGGCAGCGCGCGAGCCGTACGCGTTTCAGGCATTAGTTTTTCCTTCGCTCGTTCACTTGGATTTACCGAGTATCCGAGCGCGATGTATCGCCTCGATAGCGCCATGTGCGGCGACACGTCACGGGGCGGGCGCACCGGTCGTGGGCGTACGTCAGGAAACCCGGCCCCCGCCGCCGAGGGAGAGTCCCGCGCAGGCGCGCAGCCGGCCGGGGCCGGTGGCCTCCGGACCGTCGCCGGAGGTGTCCGCGTCCGCGTCGGGGACGACCCGGAGCATGCCGAAGGGGCCGTCCGACGGGTCGAGTTGCGGTACGTGGTGGATCGTCAGTTGCGTGTGCTCGTCGATCAGCTTCGTGATGACGGCCTCGGCGAGGACATGGTGAACGTGGACGAGGTAGGCGGCCAGGGACACCCGCGTCGTGACGGCGTACAGCCGCGCCCGGCGGACCGGTGCGTGGGCGTCGCGTTCCGGGGAGGGGGCCGCCGCGGGCACCTCCAGCCGGGCGGGGAGGGCGGGCAGCTCCGCCGTGGGGAAGAGTCTGAGCAGCCGGCGAAGTGGCGACCGCTCCCCCGAGTCATCGGGCGCCGTCCACGCCATGGAGCCGTCCCGGCTGATGTGGTGGAAGCCGAACCGGGTGGCGAGGTTCGCCGGGTTTCCGGTCAGGAACACGGTCCTGGTGTAGGCCCGGAGCCACTCCTCGCGCAGGGTGTCGGGAAGGCTCAGGGCGTAGCCCAGCACCGATTCCGCGTAGATCCGGGGTTCGAACCGGCGCAGTACGACGGTCACGGTCGTCGTCGCCGACGCGGCCTCCGCGGCGATCTCCGCCATCCGTTCCGCGGTGAGCGGCTGGGCGTCCAGCGCCTCCGTGTCACGTCCCGTGCGTGCGACGCGGATCCTGGAGGCGAGCTGGGTCTGGAGAAACTGTTGGGTAAACATACGCAACTTCTCTCTGGCGCGGGACCGTCGCGCGATGGCGCCATTCCTTTGACCATCCGGGGTGGGTCCACCGAGTGTTCAAAGGACCTCTATCGTCCCGATAGCGCGGACCGTGTCAGCTCCGCACGACGCCGCGCAGGAGCAGGTCGATGAGCCGGGTGGCCAGGTCGCGCCGGTCCTCACCGGCGGCCATGAGGCTGATCCCGCCGAGGGCCATCAGCACGTCCTGGGCGTCTGCTTCCGGCCGCGCCGCCGGCCGGCCCTCCCCGGACGACAGCAGGTGGTCGATCGCCCCGGCGAGCAGAGCCCTGGTCTGCAGGCGCTCGCCGTCGTCGGTCAGCACCACTCTCAGCGCGTCGGCCATCCCGCCCTTGGCGGCCATGAAGTCGATGAAGCGCTCCATCCAGGTCCGCAGCGCGTCCACCGGTGGCAGTGTGGCGGCCAGGTGCGGCGCCGCCTCGCACAGGCGCCGCACTTCCTGCCGGTAGACCGCCTCGACCAGGAGTTCCTTGGACGGGAACCGGCGGTAGAGCGTGCCGACGCCGACACCGGCCTCGCGGGCGATGTCCTTGACCGAGGCCCCCGCGCCCTCACGGGCGAACACGGCCGCCGCCGTCTCCAGCAGCCGGTCCTCGTTGCGTTGCGCGTCGGCGCGCAGCGGCCTGCGGTGCCCCGCCGCGTTCCCCTCGGTGCCGGTCAATCCGGGTCCCCTCTCGCCATCACTTGCAACCGGAACCAGTTCCGCTTACCGTCGGGAAGTGAACCGGAACCCGTTCCGGATACGAGCGTACGACGGCCCGCGGCCACCGCGCACCGGCCGCGCGCTCGCACCCCTCCTGCCACCACCTCCCTGGAGCGCGCCATGACCGGCCACCTCATCACCACCCCCTTCGGAGCCCGGACGACCGCCGCCGAGGTCCTGGACGGCGTCGACCTCACCGGCGAGCGCGCCCTCGTCACCGGAGCGGCCTCCGGCATCGGACGCGAAACCGCACGCGTCCTGGCCGCCGCCGGTGCCGAGGTCACCATCGGCGTCCGCGGCCCGGCGGCGGGTGGGCGGGCCGCCGAGGAGATCTCCCCGGCGAACGGCCCGGGAACGGTGCGCGCCGCCCCGCTCGACCTCGCCGACCAGGGCTCGGTGCGCGCCTTCGTGGACGCTTGGCGTGGGCCGTTGCACATCCTGGTCCTCAACGCCGGTGTGATGGCCTCGCCACTCCAGCGGACGAAGGAGGGCTGGGAGACGCAGTTCGCCACCAATCACCTCGGCCACTTCGCCCTCGCCACCGGTCTGCACGGCGCCCTGGCGGCGGCCCGTGGCGCACGTGTGGTCGCGGTCAGCTCGGTCGGCCACGTCAACGGCGATGTGCTCTTCGACGACATCAACTTCGAGCGGCACCCCTACGACCCATGGGCGGCCTACAGCCAGTCCAAGACCGCCAATGTGCTGTTCGCCGTCGAGGCGAGCCGCCGCTGGGCATCGGACCTGATCGCCGTCAACGCCCTCAACCCCGGCCGCATCACGAGCACCCGGCTCGGCCGCCACATCGGGGACATCTCCCACAGCCCCGCCTCGTTCGACCCCTCCAGCACCGATGTGTCCTGGAAGAACATCGAGCAGGGGGCCGCGACCTCCGTACTGCTCGCCGCCTCCCCGCTGACCGAGGGCGTGACCGGCCGGTACTTCGAGGACTGTGCCGAGGCCGGACCCCATCAGCCCGGTGTCCGGCGCGGAGTGGCCGCCCACGCGCTGGACGCGCACCGCGCGGCCCGCCTGTGGCGGATCTCCCGCGACATGCTCGCAGCCACCGCCTGACCACACCGTGCCCCATGGGGTCCGACGAGACGAGGACTACCGCTTGTACGGATCCCCGTCCGGGAGCCATGCGTCCGGCGCGTGGACGCCGAAGTCGCCGACGCCTTCGGTCAGGGCGTCCACGGTGCTCAGAACGGCCGGGCGGAGCTCTTCCCGGCGCCAGACGAGGGACCAGGTCCAATAGACCTTCGGCTCGACCACGGGACGGGCGACCAGATCAGGCGGCAGTGGAGTGGTCTGGCCCTTGGGCGAGTTGAGGATGGGCCGCCCACGGCGGCGTACGTGGTCGAAGAACACGGGGCCGGTGACACCGCCGTCCGTGATGCGCACGGCGGGGGCGCCGGTGTCGGCGGCCAGCCGCTCCGCGTAGTCGTTCCAGGACACCCATGTGGTGGCGTCGTCGTCCAGCAGTACGACGGTGTCCCGGGCGCGGACCTCGCCGGTGTCCTGCCCGGCCGAGACGGCGTAGAGCCGGTCCGCGCCGATCAGCCGGGCGCTGAGTCCGCGCTTCTCCAGATCGTCCGTACGAATCCAGCACACCGCGAGGTCGAGGCCGCCGTCCGCGACGCGGGCGGCCTGGGCGTGGGAGGGCGCCACCCATGCGTCGATGTGCAGGCGCGCCACGGACGAGGCGCGGGCGGTCAGGTCCGAGGGCAGCCAATTCACGTATCCGAGCCGGACCGGTTCCGAGCCCGCGATCCTCGCGGCACGGTTGCGGAGGTCGTCGGCGCGGTCGAGCAGGTCCCGGGTGTGCGGGAGCAGGGCCGCCCCGGCCGGAGTGAGGGCCACCGAACGGCGGTCGCGGTCGAAGAGCCGGACGCCGAGGTCCCGTTCCAGCGCCTTGATCTGCTGGGACAGGGAGGGACCGGCGATAAGGAGCCGCTCCGCGGCCCGGCCGAAGTTCAGCTCCTCGGCCACAGCGACGAAATACCGCAACTGACGCAGCTCCACGATCGCCATGCTACCCGCGGTGGAGCCGGCACCCATGATGGGAGTCGGCACCCATCAGCCGATCAGCGGCCGCCGCCTCACCTCAGGCGCCGACCGGCGCCAGAGGTGTGCGGGCGCCCAGCAGCGCCAGGCAGTTCGGCCACACCGCGCTCAGCCGGGAAGCGTTGTTGTAGAGCTTGGCGAACAGGACCTGGCCCTCGAGCTGCGCGACCACGGACCGAGCGGCTTCGCGGGTGTCGGCGACGGTGACCTCGTCACGCTCGACGGCATCGGCGATGACCGAGTCGACCATCTCGACCTGGGTCTCGAAGATCTCCTGAAGCCGCTTGCGGACGGCTTCGGTCTGATTGCTCATCTCGAGGGTGAGGTTCCCGAACATGCAGCCCGAAACGGTCCCACAGCTCCGCTGGCCCGCGCGCTGGGCGGCCTCCGTCTCCTCGAACAGCCGCCGTAGCCGTTGCAGCGGCCCCGCGCCGCTGTTCAGGATGCGGGTCCAGTCCTGCCGCTGGGCGGTCCAGTGCTCGTCGATCACGGCCAGCGCGAGGGCCTCCTTGGACTCGAAGAAGTAGTAGAAACTGCCCTTGGGCACTCCGGCCGTCTTACAGATCTCGGCCACCCCCAGAGCCGAATAGCCGCGCAGCTCGATGAGCGACCGCGCAGCGCTGAGGATCTTTTCCCGGGCATCACTCGTCCGTCCCATGTTGTCAGTATACGACCGATCGACTACCTTCTTTAATAGACCGGTCGTCTACTGATCGGTCTCCAGCCGCGAACGAACGCCCCCGCACTCTCCCGTTGGAGGAGCCGACACCATGAGCACCGACGCAGTGGCAGTGAACGACCCGATGCACGAGGTGCTGAGGCGCTGGCAGACCGCATTCGACGGCCACCAGGCCGACGCCATGGCCGACCTGTTCACACCCGACGCCCTCTTCCAGGGATTCGGCCCCGAGACGATCTCCGGCCGGGACGCGGTGCGCGGCTACTACGAGGCCGTTCCGGACTACCGCAGGGCGCATCTCGGGGACGTCCACGGCTACCGGATCGGCGAGCACGTGGCCGGTGGCTTCGCCGACGTCACCTTCCGGGATCCGACGGGCTGGGAGGCCCCGGTGCACCTGTCGCTGGTCCTCCAGCACGAGGGCGGCGGCTGGCGGATCCGCCAGTACCACGTCTCCCGGATCGTCACCGATCACTGAGGCCGGCGGCTCACTGAGGGACGTCTGACTCAGTGTCCGGCGTTCTGGCCACCGTCCACGTGCACGATCTCCCCGGTGACGAACGGGGCGTTCTCCAGGTAGATGATCGCGTTGACCACATCGTCGACCTCCCCCATCCGGCCGAGCGGGTGCATCGCGGCGAGGGCCTCCTGCGCCTCGGCTGCATGCATGGGGGTGCGGATGACGCCCAGTGCGACGGTGTTGACCCGGATGTCACGGGCCGCGTACTCGATCGCCAGCGCCCTGGTGACCGCGTTCAGTCCGCCTTTGGTCAGCGAGGCGAGGGCTGAGGGCGACTGCGAGTTGGCGTGGTCGACCAGGCTCGTAGGTTCACCACGTGGCCGCCACCGTCCCGGGAGAGCATCGCGGCGACGGCGCCGCGGGAAGTCTCGAAGAAGCCACGCAGGTTGACCCCGGTCACGAGGTCGTAGTCCTCGTCGGTGAAGTCGGTGAAGTCGGTGAACGGCTTGGAGGCGAAGACCCAGGCGTTGTTGACGAGCGTGTCGATCCGCCCGAACCGGTCCAGGGTCGCGTCGACGATACGGGCGCCCACGCCCGGCTCGGACACATCACCGCTGACGGTCAGCACGCCGGGATCGCTCGACTCGTCCAGGGTGCGGGCGGTCGCGGTGACCGCGTAGCCGAGCTCGCGGTAGGCGGAGACCAGGGCGGCACCGATTCCCCGGGAAGCCCCGGTGACGATGGCGACCTTCTGCACGGTGTTCATTCGGCCACCGCTCTCTCCGGCTCAGGCGGTAGTTGCGTCGCTCCCGATGTCTCCATCATGCGCCCGACAGCGGCGCACCCGCACGCCGGGTGATGGGGCTCAGTCGAGGAGCGGGCCGAGGCCGCGGCCGCGCTTGATCTCGTAGCAGCCGGTGGCGTGCCCGGGCGCCCCGTACCGGCGCCCGCGCAGGCGGTCCGGGGTCAGTGGCCGGCGCTCTGGCCGCCGTCGACGTGGAGGATCTCGCCGGTGACGAACGGGGCGTTCTCCAGGTAGACGACGGCGTCGACGATGTCGCCGATCTCGCCCATCCGGCCCACCGGGTGGAGGGCGGCGAGTGTGTCGTGGTATTCCGCCGGGTGCATCGGCGTCCGGATGATGCCGAGGGATACGGCGTTGCTGCGTATGCCGCGGGTGGCGTATTCGATGGCCAGGGCCTTGGTGGCCGACTGGAGTCCGCCCTTGGTGAGGGAGGCCAGTACGGAGGTGACCGCGGAGTGGGCGTGGTCGACCAGGCTGGTGGTGATCTGGACGATGTGTCCGCCGCCCTGGTGGAGCATCTGCTCGGTGGCGAGCTGGGCGATGCGGAAGAAACCGCCGAGGTTGACGCCGGTGACCGCGTCGTAGTCCGCCTGCGTGTACTCGGTGAAGGGCTTGGCGACGAAGATGCCGGCGTTGTTGACCAGGGTGTCGATGCGGCCGAAGCGCTCGATGGCGGCACCGGCCACGCGCTCGGCGGTCGCGGGGTCGGCGATGTCGCCCTGGACGGTCAGGATCTCGGGGTCGGAAGAGGGGGCGATCCCGCGTGAGGTGGCGACGACGGCATGGCCGAGCTTGCGGTACGCCTCGACCAGACCCGCGCCGATGCCCTGGGACGCGCCGGTGATGACGGCGACCTTCTGACCGGAAGTGCTCATGGTGACTGTCTCCAGTGGAGTGGGGTGGGGTGTCAGGACCGGCGCTGATCACCGGCCCTCCATGAACATAGACGACCGGTCGACAAACGGCCAGGAACGGCGAGCGCGCCCCACCTCCCCCGCACGGCTGTGACCTGCGGTGGGAGGCGGCGCCTACCAGACGGGAGGCAGCCGGTCACAGGGATGCCCTGGTCAGGCCGGTCCGTCCGGGCCGTCGAGGCCGCGGAGAGGGGGTCCGCGCTTCCGCGTGCGTGGTGCCCGTAAGAGGCCGGGCCTACCAGGAGGGAGGAAGCCGATCGTGGCATTCGCCCTGGCGGCGGGCGCAGTCTGACGCCATGGGAGCGCAACGCCACCCAGGCTTCCGTACCGCGAAACCGTCGAGGACCACATCGTGACCGCAGCAGCTCCGCGCCCCCACGCCACCGGCTCCCGGAGCGTCCGCCACTCGCCCTGGACCCATGTCGCGCAGGCGGCCGCCGCGCTGGGGGCGGGCATGGGTGTCGGCCGTTTCGTCTACACGCCGATTCTTCCCCTGATGCACACTCAGGCCGGGCTGTCCGTGGCGACGGGTGCGAACCTCGCCACCGCCAACTACGTCGGCTATCTGATCGGCGCGCTCGCCGGAACCTTCCTGCCACGTCTGATGCGCTCCCCCGCCGTACTGCGGAGTTGTCTGGTGGTGCTGGCGGTGTCGCTCGCAGGGATGCCACTGACCCACGCCACCGGTGTATGGCTGCTGCTCCGGCTGTGCGCGGGAGTGGTCAGTGCGGTGATCTTCGTCATCGCCGTCAGCTCGCTGCTCAGCCATCTGCGCGACCATCCCGCCCACTTGCCCGGGTGGGCCTTCGGCGGAGTCGGGGCCGGTATCGCCCTGTCCGGGTCGCTCGTCCTCGCCCTGCGCACCATCGCGGACTGGCAGGCCGCGTGGTGGGCCTCCGCCGCGCTGAGCGCGCTGCTCGCCCTTCCCGCATGGTTTCTGCGGCCGGAACCCGCGCCCGCTTCGGTGCCCGCCACGTCCCGGCCCGGAGCGGAACGGCGGGCGAGCGGCCCGCGCACCCATCGCTGGTTCACCGCGCTCTTCGCCTCGTACACGCTGGAGGGCGTCGGCTACATCATCGCGGGCACCTTCCTGGTGGCCGCGATCGAGCAGAGTTCCCCCGGCTGGATCGGCAGCGGGGCCTGGGTGCTGGTGGGCCTCGCGGCCATTCCGTCCTCCGCGCTGTGGGCGGGGCTGGGGCGGCGCTGGTCCCGCCCCAGCCTCCTGCTGGCCGCGCTGGGCGTCCAGGCCGTCGGCATCGCCCTGCCCGCGCTGATCGGGGGCGTCGCCGCGGCGCTGATCTCCGCGGTGCTCTTCGGCGCCACGTTCATCGGCGTCAGCACCCTCGCGCTCGCGACCGGCGCGCAGCTGCGCTTCCCCCGCGCGGTCGCGCTGCTGACGGCCGGATACTCGGTGGGCCAGATCCTCGGCCCGCTGGTCGCCACCCCGCTGCTGCGCCACGGGTACCACCAGGCCCTGCTCCTCGCGGCCGTGGTCGTGCTGGCGTCCGCCGTCGCGGCCGCCCTCCTCCGGATCGGGTTCCCCCACCACGTGCCCGCGCTCGGCCACCCGGTCCTCCGCGCGGAGCCCGCACCCGACCGGCAGTCCACGGGCCTCGGCGCCGCCGAGGCCCGGGCGGACTGACCTCGCCGTCAGTCGACGAGGTCCAGCGCGGCGGCGACGATGCTGTCCGTGTCGATGCCGTGGTAGCGGTAGACGTCCTCGATCGAACCGGACTGGCCGAACCGCGTCACGCCGAGGGTGGTGACGGGCGTGTTCTGGACCGTGCTCAGGAAGGCCAGCGTGTGCGGATGGCCGTCCAGCACGGTGACCAGCGGTGTGGCCCGGTCGGCGGGGAAGACCTGGTCCAGGATCCAGCTCGGGTCCCGCGACAGGCCGCGGCGGGCCTGCAGCGCGCGGAAGAGCAGGTCCGGGCTGGTCACACAGACCACGTCGGCGCCGTGGCCGAGGGCGGCGAGCCGGTCGGCGGCGGCCAGGGCCTCCGGGACCAGGGCGCCCATCGCGGCGAGGGTCACCACGGGCCTCTCGTGACGGCGCAGCCGGTACGCCCCCGCGGTCACCTGCCGGCGGCGGCGCTCGCGGGCGGCCGGGTCTCCGGGCACGTCGGCCGCGGACTGGTCGATGGGCCGGGTGGACAGCCGCAGGTAGGCCGAACTTCCCTCCGGCCGGCCGAGGTTGCCCAGTGCGGCCAGCAGACACCATTCGGTGTCGATCGCGAACGCGGGCTCGAAGGTGACGCAGCCGGGCTGTTCGATGCCCAGCGAGGGTGTGGTGATCGACTGGTGGGCGCCGCCCTCCGGGGCGAGCGTGACACCGGACGGCGTGCCGACCAGGATCGACTGGCCGCCCGCGTAGATGCCGAACGACCACGGCTCCAGGGCCCTGTTGACGAAGGGGTCGTAGACGACGCCGATGGGCAGCAGCGGCTGACCCCAGCGGCTCCAGGTGGTACCCAGCTCGCCGAGCAGGCCGACCAGGTTGGTCTCCGCGATGCCCAGCTCCACATGCTGGCCGGTGGGCCGCTCCCGCCAGTGCAGGATGGTCTCGGCGTCATCGGCGAACCAGTTGGGGCGCTCGGCCGGGGACCACACACCGACCTTGTTGAGCCAGCCGCCGAGGTTGGTGGTGGAGCTGACGTCCGGGCTGACGGTCACGATCCGGGCGGCCGCCTCCGGCGCCCGCCGGGTGAGGTCCAGCAGGACGCGGCCGAGAGCCTGCTGAGTGTTGCCGGAGCCGGTCGGTGCCGGGCGGGCGAGGTCGGCGGGGACCTCGGGGACCTGCTGGGGCGCGTGCTCGGGGCGGTGCAGTCGCCCGGCGGCCGCCGCGCACCGGGCCGCTTCCGGCGATCCGGCGGCGAAGGCCGCCCACGGGCGGTCGGGGTCCGTTCCCAGGCGGTCGGCCAGGGTCCTCATCTGGTCTGAGGTCAGCAGGGAGGAGTGGTTCTGCGGATGGCCCTCGGTGGGCAGCCCGTAGCCCTTCACCGTGTACGCGAAGATGACGGTCGGCCGGGTGTCGTCGACGCTGTCGAACGCGTCCGTCAGCGCGCCGATGTCGTGCCCTCCCAGGTTGCGCAGCGCCGCCAGCAGCGAGGCGTCGTCCAGGGGGGCGATCAGGTCCGCGATCGGCCCGGCGGTCGAGCCGGTGCCGGGCAGGCGCTCGCGCAGCTCCTCGGCGGAGCAGCGCAGCAGGCGCTGGTATTCGGGGTTGTCCATGGCGTCGATACGGGCGTGCAGGGCCTCGCCGCCCGGCCGCGCGAACAACTCCCGCAGCGTATGCCCGTACTTGAGGCTGATGACCTGCCAGCCGGCCGCGGCGAACATGCCCTGCAGCCGGTCCGCGGCGATGCCGGGGACGACCCGGTCCAGGGACTGCCGGTTCAGGTCGACGACCCATACCGCCTCGCCCAGGCTGGGCACCATCGGGTCCTGGATCGCCTCCCAGATCGCGCCCTCGTCCAGCTCCGCGTCGCCCAGCAGGGAGTACTGCCGTCCCTTCCCGGCACCGCCGAAGCGGCCCTCCACATAGCGCCGCGCGAGGGCGCCCCACAGGGGTGCGGTGGCGCCGATGCCGACCGAGCCCGTGGAGTAGTCGACGGGGTCGGGGTCCTTGGCCCGGCTGGGGTAGCTCTGCAGACCGCCGAAGGCGCGCAGGGTGGTCAGGTAGGACTCGTCCAGCTCGCCCAGCAGGTAGTTGATGGCGTGCAGCACGGGTGAGGCATGGGGTTTGACCGACACCCGGTCCTCAGGGTTGAGCGCGTGGAACCACAGCGCCGTCATGATCGAGGACATCGAGGCGCTGGACGCCTGGTGACCGCCGACCTTCAGCCCCGAGGGGTTCGGCCGCACCCGGTTGGCATGGTCGATGATCGCGGTGGACAGCCACAGCACCCGCTGCCCGACCGCCTCCAGCACGGCGAGCTCCTCCGCCCGGGCACCGCCCGTGCCATTGCCGCCGATCGCTCTCAGCTCCGGGTCCAGGACCATCACCGACCGCCTCCGCTATCCGCACCACGCCGTGGGAAAACTGATTTTGTGCTCCGTCAGTAGACAGATAGCTCTTCAACTGCACAAGATGCTTCTCTTTCGTTGAGCATTCTGCTCAGGCTCCGGGTCGAATGAGGGACATCGATTGAGCACTATGAACAGTGAGCGAGGCGTGGACGCCACCGACGCGCGGATCCTGCTCGCCCTCGCCGCCCAGCCACGGGCCACCGTCGTCGCCCTGGCCGAGCAGCTGGGGTTGTCCCGCAACACCGTCCAGGCGCGGGTGGCCAGAATGGAGCAGGGCGGCGCGCTGGGCTCCTTCGAACGCCGGATCGCCCCGAACGCGCTGGGCCATCCGCTCACCGCGTTCGTCACCGCGCGGGTGAATCAGCGAAGGCTGGCCGAGGTGTCCGAGGCGCTGGCGGGCATCGCCGAGGTCGTGGAGGTCTTCGGCCTCAGCGGCGAGACGGATCTGCTCGTACGGGTGGTCGCCGCGGACGCGGAGGACCTGTACCGGATCGCGGGGCAGATCCTCGCCGTTCCCGGCATCGAGCGCACGGCGACCGCCCTGGCCATGCGCGAACTGGTGCCGCACCGCCTCACCCCGCTGCTGCGCCGTGCCGCGGCGGAGTGAGCGTTCAGAGCCTCTCTCAGCTCGCCCCGTCGGCGACGCCACCCCGTTCGAGCGCCAGCCGGGTGAGTTCGACGCGCGTGTTGATGCCGAGCTTGGTGAAGATGTGCTTCATATGGGTGTTGACGGTGTGAATGGACACATAGAGCCGGTCGGCGATGGCCCGGTTGGTGAGTCCGTCCACCACGAGCGGGATCAGCTTCCGCTCGGATTCGGTGAGGTTCCCCCAGCCCGGAGGGCCGGTGGCGTGGTGCCGTGGGGCGCCGGTGCGCACACCGAGCCGCCGGAGGCGCCGTCTGATCCGTTCGTGGTCGCGCCGGGCTCCTGAGACCGACGCCAGCTCACCCGCTTCTTGGAGGTACGGGATCGCCGGGGCCGTATCGGCCGATGCGGCCAGGAGTTCACCGAGGTCCTCGCAGGCCGCGGCCAGGGCCAGCGGTCTGCCACCGCTCCGGTAGGCGCTGATCGCGGACTCCAGTCCACGGGGGTCGCCGTGGAGCAGGCCGTCCACGTGGACGCGGACCGCCCGGATGATCCGCTGGCTGTCGTCCCGCGCGGTCAGGCCGCGCAGGGCGCCGGACACGGCCTCCGCGACCGACCGGTCCCCGCCGCGGAGCGCGATGCGCACGATCCCGGGCCAGTGGGACGGCGTCACCGCGAGCAGCCGCGTCGGCTCGCGGTCCCCGAAGCCGGCCGCGAGTGCCACCGCCGGGCCGTCCAGGCCGCCCTCCGCGTCCGCCAGACAGGCGCGCGCGAGCGTCACCCACCGGCCGTACCGCTGCGTGGTCGGGTCGGGACCGGCTTCGGCGGCGCGGAGGTGGTCCCTCGCCCTGGCGAGGTCACCGCGCCTGATCTCCACCAGTGCCAGCACGGACCGGGCCCGCGCGTTCGGTCGGGTGATCTCGAGTTCGTCCGCCACCGTCAGACTGGCCTCGGCCTCCACGGCCGCGTCGTCCAGCGCTCCCTGTTCGAGGAGGGCGCAGGCGCGGGTGGCGTGCCAGTGGGGAAGTGACCAGCCGAGGCCCAGCGCCTCCGCCTCGCGCTGTCCGTCCCGCAGGATCCGTTCGGTGTCCGCGAGCCGGTCGGTGGCGAGCAGCGCCATGGCCAGCCACAGCGCCGGGATCCGCGGGGGCCGCAGATAGAGCGCGCCGGACTCCGTACCGGCCCGCCCGGCGGCCTCCTCGGCGAGCTCGACGGCGCGGGCGAGGCGCCCGCGGTAGAAGGACGTCTGCGACTGGAACACCATGGCGCTGACGAGGACGGCCGGATCGTCGCCGCGGTAGGCGGCCGCGACCAGCCCGGTGTCGGTTCGCTCGGCGGCGGTGATGTCCCCGAGGTACACATGGCCCGTCCCCTTGGTCTTCAACAGCCGGACGCGCACCTCGGGCGGCAGCGCGGGAAGGTCCAGAGCCCGCTGGAGGTGTGTCATCGCGGCGGCGTCGTCGCCCGCGGCCTGGTGGATCTCGGCGGCCACCAGGCGCAGACCCGCCTCCCGCGGCGGTTCGAGGCGGTCCGACAGGGTGGCGTCGACCAGGTCGAGCGCCTCGTGCACCCGGCGGGTCCGGCCGAGGTACTCGGCGGCGTCGGTCAGCAGCGTGATACGACGCCGGTCCCGCGGGGGCAGCAGTCCGGCGATCCGCTGAGCCAGGTCCGCGGCGGCGCCGGGGGCCGACGCCGACAGTTCCCGTACGGCGGTGGTCAGCGTGGTCACGGCCGCCTCGTCGACCGGACCGCCCGACATGACGACGTGCCAGGCCACCTCGGCGGACCGGGCCCCGGTGCCCCGCAGACTGTCGGCCGCCTCCCGGTGCAGAGCGGTCCGTACGGCCCGCGGCAGGTTCTCGTGGACGGCCTGCCGCATGAGGTCGTGGCGGAAGGCGAGTCGCGGGCCGTCGGCCGAGAGCAGACCGGCGTTCAGGGCGGCCTCGACGCCCGACAGCAGGCTGCCGACCCGTCTGCCGAGCATGCGGGCGGCCGTGCCGAGGTCGAATTCGCGGCCGAGGACGGACCCCATCTGGAGCAGCCGCGCGGCATCCTCCGGGAGCCGGTCCAGCCGTGCGGCGACACTCCGCCGGAATCCGGCGGGGATGCCGTCGTGCACGAGGCTCGCCACGCCCGCCTCCACCTTGACGGCGTCCGTGCCGGCGAAGGCGCGCACCAATTCGATCGCCAGGAACGGGTTGCCCGCGACGCCTCGCAGCTGCCGGGCCAGACCGGGTGACGGCGTCGCTCCGAGGACATCGGCCGCGATCTGCCCCAGCTCCCGCTGCGGCAGGGGGCCGAGGGTCAGCCATCGGGCTCCGAGGCGTTCGAGGTCCTCCCGCACCATGGCCACGGTCGGCCGATCGGCGTCCGGCCGTACGGCCAGCACCCACAGGATCCGCGAGCCGGCCAGCCGACCGGGCAGGGTGCGGAGCACGAAGAGGGTGGCCGGATCGGCCCACTGCGCGTCGTCCACCAGCACGGCCAACGGGGCGCGCTGGGCCCGCGTCTCCAGGGCGTCCGCGATGCCGTCCAGCAGCCAGAGCCGCTGGTCGTCAGCGGTCACGGCGGCCCGGTGGGGACCGCCGGAGGACCGCAGGGCGGACTGCAGGGCCGCTCCCGCCGCGTACTGGTCGAGCTCGTCGGCCCGTACGGACACCACATCGAAGCCGGACCGCCGCGCCATCCCGTCCAGCTCCGCGAGCAGCCGGCTCTTGCCGGCGCCGGGCGCGCCTTCCACGACGACGCGGGCGCCCCGCCCGGCAAGCACTGCTCCCAGATCCTCACGGACAGCGGCGATCTCGCGGTCCCGTCCTCTGAGGGGCAGCCCGGCGACGGCCCGGTCCCCGCGCCCCCGGACCAGGTCGCCCGCGGGGTCTGTGCTGTGCATGGGGCCAGCATGCCGCACGGCCACATGGCCCTCAACGCCGGTTCCCCCGCGCCGGACGCTTTCACCCGGGTGAATCCCGGTGCCGCGCCGTCCGCTCACCCCGCCGCGGCACATGCTCCGAGCCGTCCAGATCTCTTGTCCCCGGAGAGGAGCACGACGTGCGTACAGGCAAGGAATACCTGGCGGCGCTGAACGACGGCCGCACGGTGTGGGTGGGCGACGAGCTCGTCGGCAACGTGGCCACACACCCCACGACCCGGGCGTACGCCCGCAGGCTCGCCGACTTCTACGACCTGCACCACCGCCCGGACCTCCAGGACGTCATGACGTTCGTGGACGAGGAGGGCGTCCGGCGGTCCATGACGTGGTTCCAGCACCGCTCCAAGGACGACCTGCGGCGCAAGCGGCGCTACATGGAGACGGTGCTGCGGGAGCTCGGCGCCGGGGCGGTCCCGCGCACCCCGGATGTCAACAACTACGTCCTGCTGACCTACGTCGACGACCCCGAGCCCTGGAGCAGCCAGTCCGTCGGCACCGACGGGAGGGACCTCACCGAGGGCATCGTCGACTTCTGGAACGTGGTACGGGAGGGCGACCTCAACACGACACCGGCGTTCGTCGACCCGCAGACGGACCGCTCGCGCGATTCCGCACAGGCCGAGTCCCCCGCGCTTCAGGTGGTCGGCACCTCGGACGAGGGCATCACCGTACGGGGTGTGAAGGCGATCAGCACCGGCGCGGCCTTCGGGGACTGGATCCACATCGGCGTCTTCTACCGCCCCGGCATCCTGCCGGCGCAGATCATCTTCGGGGCGGTGAAGCCCAGCACCCCGGGAGTCACCATCATCTGCCGGGAGAGCGACGTCCGGGACGGCGAGGACGTCGAGCACCCGCTCGCCTCCCAGGGTGACGAACTGGACAGCGTCATCGTGTTCGAGGACGTGCTCATCCCCTGGGACCGGGTGTTCCACATCGGCAACCCGAAGCACACGTCGCTGTACCCGCAGCGCGTCTTCGACTGGCTGCACTACCAGGCCCTGGTCCGGCAGATGGTGCGCGCCGAGCTGATGCTCGGCCTGGCCCTGCTGATCACCGAGCACATCGGCACCTACCAGCTGCCGCCGGTGCAGACCCGGATCGCCCGGTTCGCGGGCTTCCACCAGACGCTCAAGGCACATGTGATCGCTTCGGAGGACGAGGGGTTCACCACCCCCGGCGGCCTCTACAAGCCGAACGTCCTGATGTTCGACTTCGGGCGGGCGTACTACCTCGAGAACATCGCCGGGATGGTCCACGAGGTGATCGACCTCGCCGGTCGTGCCTCGCTCATCTTCCCCACCGAGGGGCAGTGGCAGCGGCCCGAACTGCGGCCCTGGCTGGAGGCGTTGCAGACGGGACCGGTCGGGAGGCCGCACGACCGGCTGAAGATCAGCCGGGTGATCCGCGATCTGTTCCTGTCCGGCTGGGGCGACCGCATCAGCACCTTCGAGAACTTCAACGGCACGCCCCTGCTGGCCATCCGCACCCTGACCATGAAGCGCGCCGAGCTGTCGCCGAGCGGCGGCATGGCAGACCTCGCGCGCAAGGTCTGCGGCATCGAGGGCGTCGACGAGCGGGAGCAGACCGCGTACACGGCCCAGGCGGACTACGCCCGGCGCCAGGACGCCTCGTAGCGCGATACGGGGCCCGGGTCAGAGCACACCGCGCTCCCGGGCCCTGGCCACCGCGCCGCTTCTGTCGTGCGCGCCGAGTTTGCGGAAGACGGCCCGTACCTGTGTCTTGACGGTGTTGTGGGACACATAGAGCTCGGCGGCGATCTCACGCAGGGTCAGCGGGCCGCACAGGGCGCGGAGCACTCGGCGCTCCCCCAGCGACAGGTCCTGGGGCCCGGGTACGGAAGGCGCCACGGCCGTGTCCTCACCGGCCCGGCCGAGCAGGTCCGTCAGTACCCCGCGCGATTCGCAACCGGACGCCGCCCGCTCGGCCGCCGCGCGGGCCTCCCGCGCCGCGTCCGCGTTGCGCCGCGCGCTCTCCAGTCGCGCGCGCGTGGCGTGGCACAGGGCGCGGATGTGGGGTTCGTGCGACGCCCGGGGCGGGCCCGCCAGCGCCGCCTCCGCTTCGGCCAGAACTCGTGCGGCCGCATCGGCCCGGCCCTCTTCGAGGAGCAGACCGGCCCGGGCGATGTAGCCGGACACGGAGACGAAGTGTCCGCTCAGGCCGGCCGCGGCGGCCACGTCGAGGGCCTCGTCGCTCAGCATGCCCGCCGACTCGTGCCGTCCGGTCAGCAGCGCGCACAGCGCCCGCAAGCCCAGGGCGCGGACGAGTGCCAGGCTGTGCCCGGCGGCGTGTGCGTCACGGGTCGCCTCGCCGAGCAGCGCCTCCGCCTCCTCGTACCGGGAGGTCCACAGCGCGGCGGCGCCGCGGGCCGTACAGGCCAGGGCGCGCCAGGACGTCAGCGGCAGGGTGCCGCCGACGGCGGACGCGCCGAGCCGGCCGGCGGTCAGGACCTCCCCCTTCAGACAGCAGGCCACGGCCCGGGCGACGGCTGCCGCATCGGACACCGTGCTGCCCTCGCCGACCGTCTGGGGGCCCGTCCGTCTGAGCCGGGCCACGTCCAGCCAGCGCCGGGCCGTCTCCGGGGCGCCGCCGGAGAGGGCCGCCATCGCCGCCACGACGCACAAGCGCGCGTCGGCGGCGACCGTGCGGCGCGGCAGCAGGTCCAGCCACCGCGTGACCAGCGCACCACGCCCCGCCGAGATCGCCTTCTCCCAGGCCCCGAGGATCGAGGCGACGGCCGCCGCCGCGTCGCCGCCGAGCATCCAGTGCCGTACGGCGGCGGTCGTCTCGCCCTGCCGGGAGTACCACTGAGCGGCGGCCCGGTGCAGGGACACGACGGTGTCCGGCCCCTCGGCGGTGCGGACGTCGGAGAGCAGCGCGGCCAGTGCCCGGTGATGCCGGTACGCCGGCGGATCGGCGGCGACGGGCACGAGCAGTCCTACGGTCCGCGCGAGCTCCCGCAGCAGTACGCCCGCCCGGTCCCCGGCGAGGGCCTGGCACGGCCCGGTGCTCAGCTCGTCGAGCACACTGGTGCGCAGCAGGAACCGGCGCTGTTCCGTGGTGAGCCGGAACAGCACCTCCGTGGCCAGATACTCGGAGACCGCCTGCCTGCCGTGGGCCACGTCCCGTTCGGTGTGCGTCTGGCCGGCCGAGCGGGCGAGGGCGCGCCCCATGACGCACAGCCCCGCCGCCCATCCCTCGGTGGCCTCGTACAGCGCACTCGAAGTGTCCGCGGCCGGAGGGGCGCCGAGCAGATCGGTGAGCACGGCCTGTGCCTCCTCAGGGGTGAAGGCCAGGTCGTGCTGGTCGAGTTCGGCGACCAGACCCCGGGCGCGCAGGGTCGGCACGGGCCTTCCGGGGACGTGCCGGGTCGACAGGACGGCGCGGAAGCCCCGGGGAAGCCGGGTCAGGAAGTCCGCCAGGCTGCGGACCGCGTCGGCGTCCGTGATCGAGTCCAGTCCGTCGAGGACCAGTGTGAGCGGCCGCTGTCCGCCCAGGCCGGTCACCAGGCTCGGCAGGATCTCCTCGAGCCATGCGTCGAGCGTCCACTCATCGCTGTCGAGGCGGACGGGCAGTTCCGGCCGTACGTGCCGCAACGCCCGCAGGATGCCGGCCCAGAGCCGGCCGGGGGCGTTGTCGTACCCGTCCAGGCTGAGCCAGGCGCACTCTCCACGGGCCGCCGTGCCTTGCGTCCACTCGGTCAGGAGCACGGTCTTCCCGGCACCGGCCGGTGCGGAGACCACCACCACGGGCTCGGTCGCCGCGTCGAGCCGGCGCAGCAGGCGCGGGCGGGTCAGGAGGTGCGGGGGCTGGGCCGGAGGACGCAGCTTGAAGGCCGGCACGGAGCGGGGCACGGCACCTGCACGGGACATGGCACCTTCAATGGAGTCGTCGGGACGGGCGGAGCCCCCGACAACCGTGGCTCGCCTGGCGCGAACCGGCATCCGGGGCGGTGGTGAGCCGGTCACGCGGCCTTCTTCGGGCCGCCGCGACTAGGGCCTGAGCCCTCCGAACCCTCCCGCGAAGTAGAGCAGCGGCCGGCCGTCCACCCGGTGTGCGCATTGGCGGACGTCACCCACGAAGATGGTGTGGTCGCCGCCGGGCAGCGCCTCGGCGACATCGCACACGACGGCCGCGATAGCGTCCTTCAGCACCGGCACACCGTGGTCGTCGACGGTCTCGACGCCCGCGAACTTGTCCGGTTTGGAGGCGCCGAAGTTCCGCGCCAGGTGCTCACCGTCCTCGCCGAGGACATTGACCGCGAAGCGGCCGTGCTCCGCGATCGCGGTCCGCGTGTACAGGTGGTTGCCGACGCACACGATCAGCTGGAGCGGGTCCATGGACAGGGCGCACACGGCGCTCGCCGCCATGCCGATGGGCGTGGCTCCGGAGCGGGTGGTGATCACGCTGACGCCCGTGGCGAGCCGGCTCATCGCGCCTCGGAAGTCGGGTGTCGTGTCAACGGTTTCCATCATCGGAGGACCTCCGTGAAAGGGGGGGCTGAACCCTGGTGGCTGGTGTGAAGCGTGCGACTCCGGCTGTTAACGCGGGAGAAATCACGGCCCGGGCGCGACACCGCCCGGAGTTCACCCGGCCCGTCCGGTCATCGGCGCAGCCGGTCGACCAGACGTCTCAGGTCCGCGGACGGCCCCACTCCCAGCTCCTTCATGACGCCCAGATAGCCCCGGTACAGGTCGAGCAGTTCATCGTCCGCACCGGCCGCCTCCGCGGCGCACAGGGCGAGCCGCCACGCCCGCTCCCGGTAGGGGTCGCTGTCCAGTACGGCACGCGCGAGCCGGCGGGTCTCCCGGACGCGGCCGAGGCGCAGCGCCACGGCCGCCGCGTCCATGCGGGCCCGCAGGAGGGCGGAGTCGAGTTCGGCGCGCCTGGTGTCGAGCCAGTGGGTCGAGAGGGAGTCGAAGTACGAGCCGCGTTCGGCGATGGCCAGGGCGCGCCGCAGGGTGTCCCACCGGTGCTCGCCGTCCTGCCGCGCGGCCTCCGCGAGCAGCCGCCGCAGGGTCCCCGAGGCGCTCACGACGGCGGACGCCGGTGTCAGCCGGTACACATCGCCGTCCTGGCGGAGCGACAGCCCGTCGGGCAGCACCTCGCGCAGCCGGTAGACGGCCTGCCGAAGGTAGCTGCGCGCCGTGGTGTCGCTCCGTCCGGGGAACAGCGCATCCAACAGGGCCCGGCGCCTGGCGCTCGCCGAGGGCCGGTCCAGCAGATAGGCGAGCAACTCCACGCTCTTGGCCAGCCGTGGGTGGACCTCTCGCCCGTCGACGGCCAACCGCACCGGGCCGAAGTCCTCCAGCGTCAGCCGGGGTTCGGCGCACCCGGTCACCGGTCTCGCGGTGGCGAGCGCGGACACGAGCTCGTGCCAGCGTGAGGAGTGGGCGGGTTCCGCGTCGGCCCGGCGCACCGCGACGGAGGGCATGTCCTCCAGGGCCTGCAACAGCAGATTACGGGGGCCCTGGGCGGTCGCGACCTCCAGGGCCAGATCGGCGGCGGCGTCCGCACCGTCCTCGTCTCCGGTGCGCCACAGCGCCTCACTCAAGTAGACGGCGGCCGTGGGGAGTTCGAGATGTCTGTCACCCGCTCGCATGGCGGAGACCGCGGTGGTGAGGTGGGGCACGGCGTCGTGGTCGCGACCGGCCAGCAGCAGCTCCAGGCCCCGCCAGGTGTCCGCCAGTTCGGCGGTGAAGGCGTAGCGCGCGCACCCTCTGCGCTCCGCCTCGGCGAGCGCCCGAGCCGCTCGCGGCGGGTCGCGGTCCAGGCGCAGGGCCAGTTTCGCCTCCAGGAGCAGGCTGAGGATCTCGTACACGCGGGAGCCGGTCGACGCGATCCGCCGCCGGCCGGCCAGCAGCGCGGACCACGCCTCGTCCCGGCGTCCGAGCTCCGCCATCAGCTCCGCGGCCTCGAAGGCCGCAAGCCAGACGGGCCCCGGTCCGTCTCCGACCGCCGCGTACGCCTCCTCCGCCTGGGAAATACATCCCTCCGCGCGCAGCGCCGCGACCCTCCAGGGCGTCCCCGCCACTCTCCGCCAGGTGCCGGAGGTGCCGTCCCGCAGTTCGCGCAGATGGCCGGACCGGTAGGCGATGCGCATCACCATGGCCTCGAGGGGTCCCGCGACCCGGTCGAGTACGTCAGGGGCGAGCCGGGGTGTGCTGTCGTCCGCCAGAGCCAGCACGGCCGCCGCGATGTCGCGGGGGTGCCCGGGCGGCATCACGCCCAGGATCTCGCGCGCCCCATCGATCCTCCCCGCGTGCCAGAGACACCACACCAGCAGGGCCAAGTCCTCCTCGCCGCCCGGCTGTTCGGCGAGACCGCTCCACCACGCACGGCCGTGGTGGTCGGCCAACCGCACGCCCCGCCAGCACTGTTCGAGCCCGAAGGCGACGCGGAGTGCCGCCGAGGCCAGGCTCGGGGTGGGCGCCGGGCGCATCCGGTCGAGCCAGCCCTCGGCGGTCGTCAGGTCGAACCGCCCGAGTACATCGGGCAGCGCGCGTTCGGCGACGTGTCGGGCGGCGGTGGTGTCCCCGCTCATGAGCAGTTCGGCCACGGCGTCCTCGTGGCGCCCCCGGCCCTGGAGCAATGTGGCGTACCCCCGGCGCAGCACCCGCAGGGTGTCCGCGTCCAGGCATTCGATCTCCCGCTGGAGATGGTGGCGGAACCGTGGCAGGGCGACCATCCGGCTGCCGTCCGCGGACCAGTCGAGCGGCAGCCGTCGGCCGCGGAGGGCGGCCATCGTCCGGTCCGGCGACACCAGTCCGAGGGCGTTGGCCCGCTCGGCCGTCACCCCGTCGTCGAGCAGGCTCGTACGGACGAGCAGTGCTGCCTCCGCGGGCGTGAGCTGGGTCATCAGCTCGGCCGCGAGACACTCGTGCTGTGCGGCGGAGGCGGCGGCGTCGGCGCCCCACCAGTCGTACAGGACTCCGGTGACCCAGCCGCCCGTCGCCGCCACCAGGCGGGACGGGTCGTCACCCCGGTCGGTGCCCCGGTCGTCACCCCGGTCGGTGCCCCGCAGGGCCTCGGCGGCCTCGGCCGCGTCGAACGCCAGTTCCCCGTCCTCGATGAAGGCGACGCGATGGACGTCGCCGAGGCCTCCGAGACCCGGGGGCAGTTCCACACGGGAGACCAGTACCAGCCGGGGCCCTTCCGGCAGACCCCCGACGAGCGCGTCGAGCAGCCCCTCCGCACCGGCCCACCCTCCGATCGTCTCCACGCGGTCGAGCACCAGCACCAGGTCCGTACCGGCGAGCGCCCCGGCGAGCAGGGCGCCGGCCTCCGACGCCGAGAGCCCACGCGCCGGCGCACCCGTCAGCGCGGTCGCCGCGGCCGGCACATGCGGCTCGACGGCCGCCGCGAGAAGGCGCGTCAGCGCCGGTCCGCCGGCACCGGGACCGGCGTCGCCGGGCATCCCGGCGAGCGATGCCCAGGCGACGGGTCCGGACAGCGCCTGGGCGGCCTGGACCACGGCGGTCGTCTTGCCCGACCCCGCCGAAGCGGCCACGACGAGCACCGGGTACCGGTCCAGCAGCCGATGGATCCTGCGGACCAGCCTCGGCCGGGGTATGACATGGCCGGGCAACCGAGGCGGGACGCCACCCCGCTGGCCCGGATCGCCACTGCTCATGGATGACCGCCTCTCGATGGTGTGCGGCCGTCGGGATCAGTCCGCGGGACGGGGTTCGAGGACGAAGGTGTGCCGCAGCGCGGTGTACGGCTCGTCGGTCAGCTCGCGGCAGGGCCCGGTGCCGGCCTCGTAGGTGTCATAGGACGTGATCAGCGACTCCTTGACCCCGAACACCGGATCCGAGTCCAGGTACGAGTCGTCCGACGGGAACAGCATGGTGGTCACGCGCTGGAATCCGTCGGCCTCGATCAGCAGGTGTACATGGGCGGGACGCATGAGCGACCTGCCGGTGGCGCCCAAGAGTTCGCCGACCGGGCCGTCGCCGGGGATCGGGTAGCTGGCCGGGCGGATGGAACGGAAGCCGAAGTGTCCCGTCTCGTCGGTGCGGAACAGCGCGCGCATGGCCGGGTCGGCCTGGCCGGGCACGTCCACGTCGTAGTGGCCGTCCCCGTCACTGTGCCAGACGTCCACCGCCGCGCCGGACACCGGCGCTCCCGCACGGTTCACGACCCGTCCGTCGAAGAACAGCGGGGTGCCGGGCAGACCTCCGGAGATGTCGGCGGCGTCGGCGTGGAGCGGCCTGTCCTCCCTGAAGAAGGGGCCCAGGACGCTGTTCTGGGTGGTTTCCGTGGGCCGTCGGTTGCTGAGGGAGTCGACCAGCATGGTGACGCCCAGCACGTCGGACAGCAGGATGAACTCCTGGCGCGTCGATGTGCACATCTGCCCGGTGCGCGTCAGGAAGTCCACTCCCCGGGCCCACTCCTCCTCCGTCAGCTCGACATCGCGAACGAAGGCGTGGAGGTGCCGCACCAGCGATTCCAGGATCTCCGCGACGCGGGCGTCCTTGGTGTCCCGCATGGTGGAGATCACGGCATCGGTGATGGTGTCGCTGGTCAGATCACGCATGGCGCGCTCCCGTGGTGGTTGGGTGTCGATGGCGGAGTCGGTCCGGGGACGTTCGTCGCCGGATGACATTCACGGTGTCCCGCCGGCCCAGGCGCGGGTCAAGAGGGCGCGCACCGCGGTCCGTTCCACTGGCCGCGGATTCCAGTAGCCGTCCCGCACGATGAGTTCGGCCGCCTGCTCGATGCCCGATTCCGGCATGCCGAGGTCCCGCAGTGCCCTGGGGGCGCCGAGCCTCCCGGCGAAGTCGAAGAGACCGCTCGCGGCGTCGTCCCGGGCCAGCGCGTACGCGATGCGTGCCATGGCCTCTGGGGCGGCCGGCCCGTTGTAGGCGACGACATGCGGCAGCACGGCCGTGTGGGTCTCGGCGTGCGGAAGCCCGAAGGTACCGCCGAGCACATGGCACACCTTGTGGTGCAGGGCCATGCCGACCGTGCCGAGGCAGGTGGCCGCCAGCCACGCCCCGTACAGCGCGTCGGCCCGCGCCTCGCCGTCGTCCGGGTGGAGCGCGATGGCCGGAAGGGACCGGGTGAGGGAGTCGAGCGCCTCACCGGCCATCAGGAAGGCCACCGGATCCCGGTCCTGTGCGTAGAGGGCCTCCACGGCGTGCGCCATCGCGTTGACGCCGCTGACCGCCGATATCCCCACGGGAAGCGTGAGCGTCAGGTCGACGTCGTACACCACCGTCTTGAGCAGCGCTTCCGGCAGCCGGCGGGTCGTCTTCCTGCCGCCTTCGGTCTCTCCGAGGATCGGCGTCATCTCCGAACCGGCGTAGGTGGTGGGCAGCGCCAGCTGCGGAAGACCGGTGCGCACGGCGATCGCCTTGCCGAGGCCGATGGTCGATCCACCGCCGATGGCGAGCACGGAGTCCGCTTCCACGCTTCCGGCGTACGCGACCGCCTTCTCCGTGACCTCGACGGGGGTGTGCGGCGCGGCTTCGGCGAACGTGCCGACTGCCGTGGCTCCGAGCAGGTCGCGTATCTCCGCCGCCCGGTCCCATTGGCCGGGGGTGCACAGGATGAGCACCCGACGGCATCCGAGAGCGTCGGCCTCCTCGGGTATACAGCGGCGGGTACCGCTGCCGAAAACCACCTTGGTGATCTGCCCCCGATGCACGAATGTCTTCATCAGAATGTCCTCGGTCCCGCCGGTGCTCTGTTCGTGGAAGAAGGCTTTGGCACTCGGGTGACCTCCGTCAACGGAATCGGCGCGCGATGACGGGCATCGGCGTGGAAATACCGTGTTCAGGCGACCGGCACCGCCATGACCGGGGCCATGGCGGTGTGCGTGTGCGGGAGAGGTCCGGCTCCGCCGTGCCAGCCTCGGCAGCCTCGGCAGGTCAATCAGTGGGCCGCGGGTGGCGCAGATGGGCCCGCTTCTCCAGCTCCTCGTCGTCGACCAGCGTGAGCATCGGCTGGCCCGGCGCGCACAGCATGAACACCACGAACTTGCTCGGGGCGTCCGGCAGGGCGTTGCCGTTCTGGTAATGGATCACGTCACCGCCCGGCTCGAACAGCGTCTCACCGGCCTTGATCACGCGCTCCGGCTCGCCTTCGAGCTCGAACCGGATCGCGCCCTCGGTCACATAGCCGTAGCACGGTCCCGAATGGCGGTGCGGAGGAGTCCCCGGGTCGCCGGGAGGCCACTCGACGAGGACGGTCATCCCCGAAGCACCCTCGGGAATGAAGGGCGGCTTGACGTCCGCCAGCATCTTGGGTCCGGTCCCATCCACTGAGTCCATCTCGTGCACTGTGCTACACCTCCGTGGGCCGGCCCGGAACGGGCGGACGATCCGCGTCGGGGATCCCGGGCTCGGACATCTCGAATCACAGGGAAGAAGAGGCACGGCCCGCATCTGTGACACGCCGTGCGCCATCAGGGAAAACGCGATTGGCTCAGCCGAACTGGCCGACCTGGTAGCCACCGGCCGGCTGCTGGTTGATGATGTTGACGCGGTTGTAGCCGTTGATGATGGCGATGAGGGAGATCAGGGCGACGAGCTGATCGTCATCGAAGTGCTTGGCGGCGTTCGCCCAGGCCTCGTCCGTGACCCCACCGGCCGCGTCCGCGACCCGGGTGCCCTGCTCGGCCAGCTCCAGCGCGGCGCGCTCGGCCTCGGTGAAGACGGTCGCCTCCCGCCAGGCCGCGACCAGGTTGAGCCGTGCCGGGGTCTCCCCGGCGTGGGCCGCGTCCTTGGTGTGCATGTCGGTGCAGAATCCGCAGCCGTTGATCTGGCTGGCGCGGATCTCCACCAGACGCTGAACGGATTCCGGCAGCGTCGAGTCCGCCACCACCTTGCCGGCCGAGTAGAGGTGCTTCAGCACCTTGGCCGCGAGGGCATTGCCGAAGTAGTCGAGACGTGGATCCATGGGTCCTCCCAGCAGATGTGCCGTTATGCGTTCCTCCCTGGCCACACTGGATCAGCGCGGCACCGAGGCGCATCGCTTAAACGAGTGATTCCGGGACCGGCCGCCTAACGCCTGAGGATGGGGACCGGTCCCGACGTGGCGTCCTTACGGTGACGGGCATGGTTCGAATGACGCGCCGCGGCGCGCTGGTCGGGGTGGTGGCCGCGGTGCTCGCGGTGGCCGGGCTCGGCGCGTACCTGCTGTGGCCCGCCCCCACGCTGAACGCCGCGGACATGGGCGCGGTACTGCCGGCCGAGCGGGACCTGCCCGGGTTCGTCCCGTACGACGGGCTCACCGGTGCCCTGTCGGTGCCGGCCGGCAACAAGGAGGGGAGATCCGTGCTGGCCGGCGCCGGCCTGGACAAGCAGTGCCGGAAATGGCGCAAGGAGGGCGACGGCTGGGCGTGCCGACACCTGCGTGGGGCGGGCATGGTCGTGCTCGAACGGTCGGAGAACGTGTTCTTCCGGGTCAAGTCCGATGTCCTCGCCTACGACGACGAGGACGCCGCGGAGGCGGCCTGGGACGGGCTGGTGGCGGACAACCGCGACGAGATCCACAAGATCCGGGGCGCCAAGGAGCGCTCGTCCGATCTGGGGGACGCGGCCCTGTCCTTCGAGGCGCCGGGCGTCACGGTCCTGGCGATCCGGATCGAGACGGTCGTCGTGGAGGCCATCGTCTGGGACGGGAGCGACCAGGTGAGCGAGGCGGACGAGGACGCGATGGTGGAGAAGTGGCCCGCACTCCAGCTCTCGAAGATCGAGAAGCAGCTCGGCTGAGCAGGGGCGGGGTATGCCGTGGCCGCGGCACACCCCACCGGCCGCCGGCACGATGAGGGCCTTGACGGGGAGAGTGGCGACATGGACGACGAGGGCGAGCGGCTACGGGCCGAGTGTGAACGCCTCCGGGAGGAGGTCGGGCGGCTCAGGTCCCAGGTGGAGCGGCGACGGGCCGCCGTCTCCGCAACCGATGTGCCCGGCCCGGAGTTTGAGGAGGCGGCCGGGGGCGTCGGGAAACGAGCGGATGGCGCGCCCGCCGCCCGCGCACCCCAGGAGCCATCGCCCGCGCCCGATCCGTACGCCTCTACGGGTGCGGACGCCTCCCTCGCCCGGCCGCGCGCGGCGGGGGTCTCCCGCCGGGGCCTGCTCGTCGCCGGTGGCACCGTCGTGGTCGCCGGGGGCGGGGCCGCCGCCGCTGTCCTCGCCCAGGACGACGGCTCGGCCTCCTCCCCTCGCCCCCGGCCGTCGCGGCCGCGCCCCGTGACGAGCATTCCCGCACACCCCACGATCCGCCGCCTCGCCACTCTCAAGGGCCACTCCGGCACTCTCGGCGGGGTGTGGTTCGGCCCGGACGGGCGGACGCTGGTCTCCACCGAGGCAGAGGTGGGCAACCTGCGGCTGTGGGACGTCCCTGAGCACCGGCGGATCGGCGCGCCGCTGACCTCCGCTCTCGTCGTCTTCCAGTCCGTGGCGATCAGTCCGGACGGCAGGACGCTCGCCACCGGTGGCGCGGACAGGGCGCAGTTCTGGCAGCTTCCCTCGCTCCGCCGCGCCGGCAGGTCGCTGAGTCTGCCGGACCGCACACAGCGGCCGTTCGAGGTGGTCGCCTTCAGCCCGGACGGCAGGACGCTGGCCGCGGGCGGCACGAACGACCCGGGCGGTGACGCCGTGCGGCTGTGGGACGTCGGATCCCGCAGACAGCGGGGCGAGCCGCTGACCGGACACGAGGGCGGTGTCGAGGGGCTGCTGTTCAGTCCGGACGGCAAGACCCTGGCCGTGAGCAGCCATGTCGGCGACGGTGTCGTGCGGCTGTGGGACGTGGCGTCCCGCAGGCAGCGGGGCGAGCCACTGACCGGGCACGAGGGCGGTGTCGGCGCCATGGCGTTCAGCCCGGACAGCAGGACCCTGGCGGTGAGCGCGAGTGTGGGTGGCGACGGCCTCGTACGGCTGTGGGACACGGCCACCGCCACCCGGCGCGGCAAGCCGTTGCGCGCCCGTACCGTCGGCGTCAGCGCGCTCGCCTACAGCGGAGACGGGAAGACCATCGTCACGCTCGGCTTCTACAGCGGGCTCGTGTTGCGCTTCTGGGACGCGGCCACGCACAAGGAACGCGCGAAGCCCTTGGAGCTCGCCTCCCTGTCCCAGCCGACGGCCTTCACGGCGGACGGGCTGACGCTGGCGACCGGCAGCTACGACGACAACGCCATACGGCTCTGGCGGATCGAGTAGCCGCCGGGCCGGCCGGTCTCGCGGTCGGCGCATCACACGAAGTGGAACAGGGGAAGGGCGGGAGCGGGGTATGGACGAGCGAGGACCCTCGCCGGAGGACGTACGCGACGCCTCATCCGGTGCGGGGCACACCGGGCCGGACGACGGGAAGCCGACGACGGAAGCGGACGCCGGGGTCGAAGAACTCGGCCGACTCCGCGCCGAGCGCGACCGGTTGCTGGCCGAACGCGAACGCCTCCGCCACGAGCTGGGCGGACCGCCCCCGCACCCACCGCGGATACCCCCGGAGCCCCAGCCGCGGATACCCGCGAAGCCCCTGCCGCGGACACCCGCGAAGCCCCTCCCGCCCTCGCGGCGCCGTCTGCTCATCGGCGCGGGCGCGGCCGTCGCGGTCGCCGCCGTGGCCGTGCCCACCGGCATCGCCCTCTTCGGCGGCGACTCGGACGGCGGGAAGGACACCGCGCACGGCAAGCCCGGCAAGGACACCCGCAGCCCCTCCCCCGCTCCCCCGCGCACACCCCCGCCCATCGCCATCCCCGCCCGTCCCAGGCTGCGCCCGCTGGCGACCCTCGAGGGACACAAGGGCGAGATCGGCACGCTGCGCTTCAGCCCGGACGGGAAGACCCTGGCCTCCAGCGAAGCCCAGGACGGAGTGCTGCGGCTGTGGGACGTGGCCACCCACGAACAGCGAGCCAAAGCCCTGCTCTCCTCGCTCGTCATCTTCAAGGGAGTGGCCTTCAGCCCGGACGGCCGGACGGTGGCGACCGGCCACGAGAGCAGAGCCCAGTTCTGGGACGCGGCCACCCTGCGCCCGCACGGCAAGGAGATCGCCCAGCACGACGATCCCTTGCTCTCCTTCGAGACGATCGCCTTCAGCCCGGACGGCGGGCTCTTCGCCACCAGCGGCTTCATCGACCAGGAGATCCGGCTCTATGACGTGGCGACACATCGGCAGAAGGGCGCGCCACTCGAGTCGGCAGGCGCCCACGTGCTGGTGTTCAGCCCGAACGGGAAGACTCTGGCCGGCGCGGACGAGTCCGGCATGGACGGCGTACGGCTGTGGGACGTGGCCACCCGGAAACAACGGCCTCAACCGTCGAACGACTCCTTCGGCGGCGCCGGCCACATGGTGTTCAGCCCGGACAGCGGAACCCTGGCCGTCGCCAACGACTCCACGGAAGTCCACTTCTTCGACGCGATCAGCGGCAAGGAGCGCGGCAAGCCGCTCGCCGGCCACTCCGGCTCCGTCACCGGCCTGGCCTACAGCACGGACGGCCAGACCGTCCTCACCACCGACTACACCGGCCTGCACCTGTGGGATGCCGCCGGCCATAAACACCGAGCCGCCATCAGCAACCCCGGCTCCTCCATCGCCCAACTCGCCTTCAGCCCCGACGGCCGCACCCTGGCCACCGTTGGCTTCCAGGACAAGACGATCCATCTGTGGCGCCTGGAGTAGTCCCCTGGAGTAGCCCCGTGTGCTGCCGGACGCTACGCGTCGGGGCCGCCGCCGGTGAGCTGTTCGCGGATCGCCTCCAGGTCGATCAGCGACCAGATCTCCGCGATCCTGCCGTCCCGGTAGCGGTAGAAGACATGCTCGACGAACGAGATCGACCGGCCGGTGGGCGGTATGCCACGGAAGCTCGCCGTGGGGGTGCAGTCGAACCGGATGCGGCACGCCACCTCCTCGCCCTGGACCACGAGCCGCTCGATCGCGTAGTGCAGGTCGGGGATCTCCGTCGCGTCGCGGCGCAGCAGATCCTGGAACTCGGCGATGGTGAGTGTCCGGTCGTTGTGCACCACGGGGTCGTGCACGAACTCGGGAAGGTCGTGGAAGCGCCGCTCGTTCAGGCAGGTGAGGTATCCGCGATAGCGGTCCTCAGGAGCGAGTTCAGCCATGGGATGTGCTCTCTCGGTTTCGTGCGCCGCTTCGGTCCGGCCATGAAGCTCGCCATAGCCTAGCGCGAGCCCCGGCCATGACGGCTGTCCCCCTGCGAGCCACACGAAGGTGTCCACCGCTTGGTGACGATCTCGGGCCGCCGCATCCCTGGCGTTCGGAGCAGCCGCGGCGCTCCGGCCGCGGATCCGGCGAAGGACTGAGGACGAGCGCCGGACGGGCCGGTATGCCGAAGCCGTCCGGCGCTGCGCTCCCGGCCGGACGGTGCTCGACATCGGCACGCACCGCGGTGCCACCACCGCCGTCGCCCTGGACCTGGGCAGTGCGACGGGGGGCGAATCGCCCGGTTTCCCGTCCGCCACCTTCGGCTTCGTGCAGGAGATATTCGTCGCGGTGGGCCACCCCTTCGACCTGCGGGTCTGTCTCGCGGGGTTGCAGGACGTGCCGGAGGTCCGGGAGCGGTCGTACCTGTCCGGCGCCGTCGAGGTGGAGCCGCTGGAGTTCAACGGCGAATTGCGGCCGGAGGGCGTCGACCGCGCCGAGCTGACGTTCACCAGGCCGGGCCGCTTCTCCGGGCTCGCGCTCGGGGTGCGCCTGTGGGTGGCCGAGGGCGGCGAACCGATCGACTCGCTGTGTGAATGGAGCAATTGGGCCCCCGTCTACGCGGCGCTGTCGGAGGAGGGGCTGCCGGTGCGGCCGGGCGACCGGTTCACCTTCGAGTTCACCACGACGATCAGCGACGACGGCGTACACCCCGACTACGCGCTCACCGGCGGGCTGCACCGGGACGGCGGTCCGGCGGTGCCGTTGCGCTGGAGCTCGACGCACCATGGGAAGGGTTTCCGCGAGACGTTCTTCCACCGTCGGCTCTTCCCCGAAGCCCGATCCGCGAGCCCCACCACGGCCGACACCACCGCTACACTCGCCCGGTGATCAGTGTTCGACAAGTTCCCGAGATGTGGCACCGGTTCGATGTCACGGTCCGGGATCTCCCACTCGGGCTGCTGATCCTCGCCGGGTCGCTCATCCCGGAGTTCCACAACCACGGGACGCAGCTGGGCGGCCTGCCCGCCCGCCCCTTCGACGCGCTGGCCATCGTGGCAATCGCCCTCCAGTGCCTCCCGCTCGCCGTGCGGCGGCGGTGGCCGGTGGTCTGTCTCGCCCTGGTGTCGCTCGGCTTCGCCGTCGACCAGCTGCGCGGCTACCACTCGTTCGCGGGCACCACGATGCCCATCGCGCTGCTGAGCGTGGGATCCCATCTGGAGCGGTACCGGCGCGCCACCGCGCTCGTGTTCTCCGTGGCGTATGTGCCACTGGCGGTCGCGCTCCACCGGCTCGGTTCTGGCGCCGAGGCGCCGAGCGAGTTCGTGCTGTACTACCTGGCGCTGGCCCTCCCCTGGGGCATTGGGTCGTGGCTGCGCTCCACCCGGGCCGCGGAGGCCGAGCGCCGCCACCGCGTCGCCGAGGACACCCGCGCCACGGAACGCGCCCGCATCGCCCGTGAGCTCCACGACGTGGTGACCCACCATGTGACGGCGATGGTCGTACAGGCCGAGGCGGCGCGCTATCTGACCGCCGCGCCCGAGCGCCTCGACCAGGCCCTGACCGCGGTCACCGAGACCGGCAGACGTGCCACCACCGATCTGCGGCACCTGCTCGACCTGATCAACCCCGACCACGGCACCGAGGCCACCACACCGACGGCAGGCAGACTCCTCACGCTCGTGGAGCAGACCCGCCGGTCCGGGCAGCCGGTGGAGTTCACCGAGGAGGGCACACCGGCGGAGTCGACCGGCAGCGCCGACCTGGTGGCCTACCGGGTCGTACAGGAGGCCCTGACCAACGCCCTCAAGTACGCCCACGGCAGCCGCACTTCGGTCCGGGTCCACCACGGGGAGCGGGAGATCACAGTGGAGGTCAGCACGGACGGCTCCGGCTCGCGGGCCCCCGCCTCGCCCAGCGGCAGCGGGCGGGGGCTGGCCGGTCTGCGCGAACGGGTCGGCGTCCTGGGCGGCGACTTCAGCGCGGACGCCCGGACGAACGGTGGCTTCGTCGTCCGGGCGCGGATACCCGCGGGGAGCCCGTCGTGAGCGAGTCGATCCGGGTCCTGGTCTGCGACGACCAGGTGCTGGTCCGCACCGGGCTGGTGACGATCATCGACGCCCAGCCCGACCTCGAGGTGGTGGGCGAGTGCGAGGACGGCCGGACCGCGGTCGACCTGGCCGGCCGGCTGCACCCGGACGTCGTGGTGATGGACGTCCGCATGCCGGTGCTCGACGGTATCGAGGCCACCCGCCTGCTGGCCGGTGCGGGGGTGCGGCGCCCGGTCAAGGTGCTCGTGGTGACCACGTTCAACCTGGACACCTACGTCTACGAGGCGCTGCGCGCGGGGGCGAGCGGCTTCCTGCTCAAGGACGCGCCGCCGTCCCAGCTGCTGCACGGGATCCGGACCGTGGCCACGGGCGCGGCCCTGCTGGACCCCGACGTGACACGCCAGCTCGTGGGCAGGTACGCCGCCCGGATCCGGCCTCCCGAGGGCGCCCCGCACGACATCCCGCTGACCCCTCGCGAACTGGAGGTGCTGCGCCTCATCGCCAACGGCCTGTCCAACAGCGAGATCGCCGCGACTCTGGTGATCAGCCAGGAGACCGTCAAGACCTTCGTGTCACGCATCCTCACCAAACTCGGACTCCGTGACCGGGTGCAGGCGGTCGTCTACGCCTACCGCCAGGGTCTGGTGACCTGACTCGCCACGCGGCGGACCGCCGCCACTCATGCCTTGATCAGTTCCTCGCTCAGCTCCCAGAGCCGCCGGGCGGACCGCGGGTCGATGGCGTGCGGCACGACATCGGCGGGAGGGTCCTGGTCGACGCCGAAGTCGATGGGGGCCGGGTCCTCGTCCAGCGGTGAGATGTCGTTGTCCTTGAGGTACACACCGCCGATCCCGGCGAGCAGTGGGCCGGCCGCCGCGAACACGATGGTGCTCGCCCCCTGTTGCGGGCTCTTGATCCCGCGGTCGGGGTCGACGACGGGCCGGCCGGACTCGTCGAGCAGTCCCATCGCCCTCTGCTGCTCCTCGCCGACCGAGTCGTTCAGTTTCGTGCCGACGACGACGCCCGGGTGCACGGCGTAGCCGCGGATACCGTCCCGGGACCAGCGGCGGTCCAGCTCGACGGCGAACAGCACATTCGCCGTCTTGGACTGGCCGTAGGCGAGGTGGCCGTCGTAGCCCGTGGTGAAGTGCGGATCGTCCCAGCGGATGTCGGAGAGCCGGTGGCCACCGGATGACACGTTGACGACCCGGGCACCGTGGGCGGCGCGCAGCGCGGGCAGCAGGCCCAGGGTCAGCTGGAAGTGGCCCAGGTGGTTGGTGGCGAACTGCGGCTCGTAGCCGCGTGCGTCGCGCACCAGGCGTTCGGGGAGCGGCAGACCGGCGTTGTTGACCAGGATGTGGAGCGGGCGGCCGGAGCCGAGGTACCGGGCCGCGAAAGCGTCGATCGAGGCGGGGTCGAGCAGGTCGAGCCGACTGATCTCGACACCCTCGATCCCGGTCAGCGCGGCCGCGGCGCGGTCCGGGTCGCGCGAGCCGACGGTGATGGACGCGCCGGCCGTGCCGAGTGCCCGGGTGGTCTCCAGGCCCAGTCCGGTGTGTCCGCCGGTGATGATGGCGTGGGTGCCGGACAGGTCGATGTCCGCGAGCACCTCGGCGGCCGTCGACGCCGCGGTGAAGCCGGATCCGAGGGGATGTTGTGTGTGATGCATGGAGCCACTCTCGGGCGTGCCCCTCGTACTTTGAATACTTGCACGTTCGGAGTTCTTGCTCGATCGTACGGATATGGCCGACGACCAGCTGTCCGAAGTGTTCGATCACATCGAGATCCAGGGACTGATGTCGAGCGGCTTCGCGGCCCGGGAGCCGTGGGTGGCGCGCGGCGCCATCAACCATCCCCTGAAGTTCATCGCGGTGGCGCGCGGCCGCGCCTGGCTGACCACCGACAGCACCGGGAGCCCCATCGCCCTCGACACGGGCGACGTCGCCATCCTCAACAATCGGGCGTGGCTGGAGCTCCGGGGAGGCGCCGGTGACGGGCCGCCCCGCGACATCGATGTGACCACGGCGAGCTACGCCTCCCTCCGCGGGGACGACATCGACCACGCCGGGGCCGACGTGGTCCTCGGCGGCCACGTCGCCCTCAACTCGGTGGGCCGGGCCCTGCTGCTCCAGGCGCTTCCGCCGGTGGGGCACGTCCGGGCGTCCCCCGCCGCGACCCATCTGCGAGACCGGCTGGACCAGATCCTCGACGAGCTGACCGGCGGCCGGGTCGGCTCCGCGTTCGCCATCCGGCAGCACGGCCAGCTCCTGCTGCTCGACATGTTGCGCGGCTACGTCGACCAGGCCGAGCTCCCCACGGGGTGGCTACGGGCGCTGACCGACGACCGTCTGCGTCCGGCGCTCAGCCTCATGCACGCCGAACCGGCGAAGCCCTGGCGGCTGGAGGCGCTGGCGAGCGCCTCGGCGATGTCACGGACGTCCTTCGCCACGCACTTCCGGACCGTGGCGGGCATGCCGCCGCTCACCTATCTCAACCGCTGGCGGATGCTGCTGGCGCAGCGCGCCCTGCGCGACGGCGACGACCCCATTGGGTCGCTGGCGTCCGCCCTCGGCTACACATCCGTGAGCGCCTTCAGCTCCGCGTTCAAACGGGAGGTGGGAGAGTCACCGCTGCGCTACCGGCACCGGCTGCGTGACGAGGCACTTCGCCGCCGTTGAGCCTCGTGGACCGGCGCCGACCGCGCCTTCCGCCGGGGCCGTGAAGGGCATGAGCGGGTCATAGCCGTGTGGCCGTGCGGATCAGCCCGGCGAGGGCGAGGGAGCGGCTGTGCGCGGGCCAGGCGATGTGGGTGACGACGGGGGGTGCGTCGGTCAGGGGGACGGCGGTGTGCTCGGCCCATAGCCACGCGCGGGCGGAGTCGGGGAAGACGGCCACGGTGCGGCCGAGGGCGATCAGCTGGGCCAGCTGCGTCTGATCGTGGATCTCGGGGCCCGGGCCGGGTGGGGACGTGCCGTCGCGGGACCAACGGGCGAGCGGAAGATCGGGCACGTCGCTGACGTCGGCCAGGGACAGGGTCCTGTGCGCGGCGAGGGGGTGCCCGGCGGGCAGGATGGCGATCTGCCCCTCGGTCATCAGTTCCTCGCTGTCGAACCCGGCCAGGGAGTTGAACGGCGCGTGCATGAGCGCCACATCGGCGCGGCCGTCGCGCAGCATCTCCCCCTGTTCGCATGTGCCGCTCGGCAGCACCTCGATCTCGGCGGCGCCGGGCTCGGCCGCGTAGGCGTCGAGGAGCTTGTGCAGCAGCTCGTGGGACGCGGCGGCCTTCACTGCCAGCACCAGGCGGTTGCGGGAGCCGCCCGGACTGTCGGCGCCACCGGCGCGGCGGGTGCGGCGAGCGGCGGCGGTGGTCGCGTCGAGGGCCGCGCGGCCCTCGTACAGCAGCATCTCTCCGGCGCCGGTCAGGGCGACGCCGCGGCGGTTGCGTTCCAGCAGGCGGACGCCGAGGCGCCGCTCCAGCTGCTGGATCGCCCGGGACAGCGGTGGCTGGGCCATGCCGAGGCGCTCGGCGGCGCGGCCGAAATGCAGTTCCTCCGCGACGGCTACGAAGTACCTCAGCTCACGTGTCTCCAAGGTGTCCACGGCCGCAGCATAGCCCGGTGATACCCGCCGGGTATGACAGGGCACCGGGTCGGTATTGGATGCGCCGCTCGTCGGCGAGCGAACATCGACGGTACGGGCGAAACGAAGTCCGCGCCGGTGGCCGGCGCGGACAAGGGGTGCCGTTGACGTACGGCACACCACGTAGCAGACAGCCCCTCTACAGCATCCGGCTCAGCAGGAAAGACACCGACATGAACACACCCTCCACGTCACTGCCCGGCGGAACCTGGACCCTGGGCGATCTGACCGTCACCCGGTTCGGCTACGGCGCCATGCAGCTCGCCGGGCCCGGGGTCATGGGCCCGCCCGCCGACCACGACGGTGCGCTCGCCGTCCTGCGCGAGGCCGCCACCCTCGGGATCACCCACATCGACACCGCCGGCGCATACGGACCACGCGTCACCAACCACCTGATCCGCGAAGCGCTGCACCCCTATCCCGCATCGCTGCACATCGTGACCAAGGTCGGCGCGGTCCGCGATCAGCAAGGCGGCTGGCCCCCGGCCCGGCGCCCCGATGACCTGCGCCGCGCCGTCCACGAGAATCTTGAGGACCTCGGCATCGATTCGCTCGACGTGGTCAACCTCCGGCTCGGCGACGCCCAGGGCCCCCGGCCCGGCTCGCTCGCCGAGCCCTTCGAGACCCTCGTCGAACTCCAGCGGCAGGGCCTGATCCGACACCTCGGAGTGAGCAACGCGACGGCGGAACAGGTCGCCGAGGCCCAGGCGATCGCGCCGATCGTATGCGTGCAGAACATGTACAACCTCGCCCACCGGCAGGACGACGAGCTGATCGACGAGCTCGCCGACAAGGGCATCGCCTACGTACCCTTCTTCCCGCTCGGCGGCTTCACCCCGCTGCAGTCCACGGCGCTTTCCACCGTGGCCACCCGGCTGGACGCGACGCCGATGTCGGTCGCCCTGGCCTGGCTGCTGCGGCGGTCGCCGAACCTCCTGCTCATTCCCGGCACCTCGTCGGTGGCGCACCTGCGCGAGAACGTCACCGGCGCGGGACTCTCGCTCTCCGACGGGGAACTCGCCGAGTTGGACAAGATCGGCCACTAGCCTCGCGGATCGGTGCACGGCCCACGAGAGACGGAGCGGGGCCGAGGACACGCGAAATCGCCTCAGCCGTCGTCAGCGGAAGTGAGGTTCTTTTCGATCTTCGAGAGGATCCTGGCGAACGCCTCGCGTTCTTCGTCGTCGAGCCCGTCCAGGGTGTGCTCCTCCAGATGCGCCCAGACCTGCGCCACCTCGGGCCGCAGGACGTAGCTCTCCGCCGAGGCCCGGACGAGCATGACGCGCCGGTCCTGCGGATCGCGCGTACGGACGACATGTCCGCCCTGCTCCAACCGTCGCAGCATCAGAGTCACGGTCGACGGGTCCAGGTCGAGCGCCTTCGCCAACTCCGACTGGCGGACCGATCCCTCCTTCCACAAGGTCATCATCAGGAATTCCTGGCCGGAACAGAGGCCGGTGGGGCGCAGCAGCCTGCCGCCGAAGAGGCGGTGCAAGCGGGAAACGCGGGCCAGGGTCTGGCTGACGGGGCCGTCGTCTCCGGCCTCCGTCGCTTCGGTCCGCGTGGGCTCTGAGGTCATACGGACAAGGTTATCGTGGGCGCCCAATCATTGGTCGCCCAACGAATGGGTTATGGTGGCCCCGGATGAGTTCATTGGTCGACCAATGAACTCATCCGTCAGTCAGTGTGCCCGTCAATCCCCAGGAGCCGTTGTGGCCACAGCATTCGATCCGATCGACCTTTCCGGGCTGCGCCTGCGCAACCGCGTGGTCATGCCCGGAATGGGGCGCGCCCGCGCCTTCGGGCCCGGCAATACGGCCACCGACTCCATGGCCACGTACTACGCACAGCGGGCCACGGCGGGTCTGATCATCACGGAGGGGTCCCAGCCGTCGGTCGTCGGCCAGGGCTTCCCCAGCACCCCGGGGCTGCACAGCGCCGAGCAGATCGCCGCCTGGCACCGGGTCACCGACGCGGTGCATGCCGAGGGCGGCACGATCTTCGCCCAGATCTCGCACGTCGGCAGGGTCGGCGACCCCGGCCTCCTGGCCGACGGACTGGTGCAGGTCGCTCCCTCCGCGATCGCCGCACCCGGCCGGCTGTTCACCGTCGACGGGATGAAGGACTTCACCACCCCACGCGAGCTGACCTCCCAGGAAGTGCGGGAGACGATCGCGGACTTCGCCCAGGCGGCGCGCAACGCCATCGAGGCGGGGTTCGACGGGGTCGAACTGCACGCCGCCTACGGCTACTTGCTCCACCAGTTCCTGGCCCCCAACTCCAATCTGCGCACCGATGAGTGGGGCGGCTCCGTGGAAGGCCGGGTCCGGTTCGCGGCGGAGGTGGCCACGGCCGTGTCCGATGCCATCGGAGCACGGCGCACGGGAATACGCGTATCGCCCGGAACGGGCTACAACGGAGTGGAGGAGCCCGACCCCGAGCCCACATACGTCCATCTCGTCCGCCGGCTGGGCGAGATCGGCCTGGCCTATCTGCACGTCGTCGAGAACTCGCGCGATCTGACCGGCATCCTCCGCAAGGAGTTCCCCGGAACCTTCATCCTCAACCCCGCGACGGAGGGGTTCACCAGCGCGGAGGAGCTGGCGCTCATCGAGGACGGCACGGCCGACATGATTTCCTTCGGCGCGCTGTTCCTCGCCAACCCCGACCTGCCGGCGCGTCTGCGAGCCGGCGGGCCGTACAACGCACCCGACCAGGCCACCTATTACGGTGGCACCGACAAGGGATACCTCGACTACCCCTACCTGACCAGCTGAGGACGCCGCCAGGCCGCAATGTCTTATGCCCCGCCCTCCCCCAATTACCACGTCAGTCGAGTTCGCTGAGAACTTGGCGATGTCTCGGACTCAATCTCCGCAGTGATGCGGTCGGATCAGTCGCGATACGCCGTATATCGACGTACCCGCGTGCGGCACCGGACACCTCTGACAGAACGACAGCTCGAAATGGGGCATCTGGGCCACTTGGCAGCAGGTACAGGTGGAGTCCCTGGTTCTGGTCCATAAGGGGTTTCATTCACGCCCAGGTCTCGTTGGTTTATCATCCTGAGCATGGCCCAGAAAGTAGTCACCACGTACGTAGATGATCTCACTGGTGAGGAATCAGAGGAGATCAGCACCCACACCGTCCTGATCGATGGGGCTGGGGTTGAACTTGACCTGTCATCCCAGAGCTACGACCAGCTCTTGGAGGCCTTGAGTCCTTACCTCAACGCCAAGGGCGCTCGTCGCGTGCGTGGGAGCGTCACAAACGGCGCGGCCGTCAAGGGGAAACGGCGGTCCGCAACACCGGCAGGAGGTCAGGACACTGCCGAAATCCGGGCCTGGGCCAAGGAGAACGGCTACGAGGTCAGCGACCGCGGCCGTGTTCCGGCGACCGTCCGTGACGCATACGCGAAGGCCAACTAGCCTCGATTTCCGCATGAGGGTTCGTCAGCTTGCTGACGGGCCCTTTCTGCTTGTTCTGAGCGGGGATTTCCGCCTGGAACGCTCCGGTCGTCGACGCCGTCCGGCAGAGCGGCGCCGCCGCCGCGTCCATGGGGACCACCCGCGTCAGAACCGCTGATCCGTGGCGCTCCGTGAGGTGCGGACACCGAGCGCGGGCAGTACTACTTCGTCGACCAGGGCTTCGTGGAATGCCCGGTCCGCGCATCCGCGCATGAACATCACGCGGTACGCGCTCATGGACGGGATGATCAGCGCGAGCGCGTCGATGTCCGTGCTCGCGGGGATTTCGCCGCGTTCGGCGGCGCGCGCCATGAGCTGCCGGTAGGCGGCGGCGGACGGTTCGACGATCGCGGCATCGACAGCCGAGGCGAGTTCGGGGGCGCGGTACAGCAAGGACATCAGGCTCGACAGGATTTTGCTGCGGTGCTCGCTCGCGCCGAGCCAGTGCGGGTTGATCATCGCGATCATGTCGCCGCGCAGCGACCCTGTGTCCGGCAGCCGGTCGGGGGACAGCTCGGTGTCCGACATGGCCTCGTATCCGGTCTCGGCGAGGAGGTCGAGCGTGGCCTCGAGGATCTCCGCATCGCGGGTGTGGTCCCGTTTGCGCCCGAGCCGCGGAGCGGGCTGTTCCGACGCGGTCCCGCCGGCGCCGCTTGCTGGGGCTGCTGCTCCAGACATGGGTGACACCCTCCTTTCGAAGACCCTGGCAGGGCATGAAAGCTGCGCTTCAAAGCGGAGCGCCGCCCCGGCCCGACGACGGCGCGTCCGCGCGGCGTTGGTGGGTGCTCGGCGCGGTGGTACTGGCTCAGCTGATGGTGGTCCTGGACGGCACGGTGGTGAACATCGCGCTTCCCTCGGCCCAGACGGACCTGGGCTTCTCCGACGACGACCGCCAGTGGATCATCACCGGCTACTCGCTGGCCTTCGGCAGTCTGCTGCTGCTCGGCGGCCGGGTGTCGGACATGATCGGCCGCAAGCGCGTGTTCCTGGCCGGTCTCGTGGGCTTCGCCGCCGCGTCGGCGCTGGGCGGCGCGGCCGATGGATTCGGCGTGCTGGTGACCGCCCGCGTGCTCCAGGGTGCGGCAGGCGCGCTGCTCGCCCCCACGGCACTGGCCGTCCTGGCCACGACGTTCACCGCGCCGAAGGAACGCGCCCGCGCCTTCGGCGTGTTCAGTGCCGCCGCGGGCGCCGGCAGCGCGATCGGTGTGCTGATCGGCGGATTTCTGACCGAGAGCCTGAACTGGCGCTGGACGCTCTGCATCAACGTGTTCATCGCCGTGGTGGCCGCGGCCGCGGCCACCGTGTCCATCGGCCGTACCCCGCGTCAGAACCCCCGGCCGGCCCTCGACATCCCCGGTGCGGTGCTGGTTTCCACCGCGGCCTGAGCTGAGCACCGCTCGCCGCCTCGGCGCTGCTGCTGGTGGTGTTCGCCGCCTGGCAGCAGCGTACGGCGCACCCCCTGCTGCCACCGGGCGTCCTGCTCGACCGGGACCGGGCGGCCGGCTACAGCGGCATCCTGCTGGCCAGCGTCGGAATGTTCGGCGTCCTGCTCTTCGTCAACTACTACCTGCAGAATTCGCTCCACTACTCACCGATACGGACCGGCCTGGCCTTCGTGCCCATGGTCGTCCTGCTCGTCATCGGCTCCCAGCCGGCGACCAACGTCCTCCTGCCCCGTCTCGGACACCGGAGGGTGGTGCCCACCGGCATGGCACTGGGCGCCGTCGGCATGGTCCTGCTCACCGGACTGGGCCCGGACAGCACCTACGCCACCGGCGTCCTGCCCGCCCTGCTGCTCATCGGCTTCGGCATCGGCAACGTCATCACCTCGTCCTTCCAGGCTGGTGGGGCGCCGGCACCTACACCGCGGGAGCACTCCTCACCGCCCTGCTCTACCGCCGCAAACAGCGACCGGCCCCACGGCCCGGTACCTGACAGCACACGGTTCTGTACCGGCTCGCCCGCGCGATGGACACCCGCGACTGGGACCTGCTCGCCACCTGCTTCGTTCCCGAGGCCGTGGGCGACTTCGCCACCGGCCGAACCGTCGGAGGGGGACAGCCTGCTCCTCGACTACAAGGCGTTCCTGCCGCCACTGGACACCACCCAGCACCTGGTCACCAACGTCGAGACCGTCATCAACGGCGATACCGCCGAAGCGACGGCCTGCTTCCTGGCCCAGCACGTCCGCGCGAACACCGAAGGCGGCGACCAGTTCCTCATCGGGGGAAGGTACGACGACCGGCTCACCCGGACGCCCGAGGGCTGGCGCACCACCCGACGCCGGGTCAACGGCCTCTGGACGCAGGGCATTCCGAAGGTGGTGGGCAGCACGCTGGACCGACGCGAGAACGGCTGATCACCATCCGGGCGCCGCCGACAGGACCGGTCACAACGCGGCGCAAGCGGCCCCGTACCCGGCCGAAGGTATGCTCCTGGCCACCCCGGGCCCAAGTCGAGGTCGACGTGGAACTGTCAGACCTGAGGATCTTCCTCGCTGTCGCGATCACGGCACGCCGGGTCTCCGACCTGGGCACCGTGCTGCGGAATCCGAAGATCCTTGTCTTCCGCTCGGGCTGCTCCTACCGCATGCGCTTGGAGCGCATCCTGCACGCCCGGGGCGCCGTCGGTGTTCGCTGCGTGGAGTTCGGATCGCTGGACGGCATCCTCGGCTGTGTCGGGGCGGGCATGGGCATCAGCCTGCTGCCCGCCGCCGTGGTCGAGCGGCACGCCGCCCGCGAACACATATGGGTGCACGACCTGCCAGAGGACGAAGGACGCGCGGAGACGGTCTTCGTCCAGCGCGTCGACGCGCCGCCGGCGCCCGCGCTGACGCGATTCCTCACGCATGCACGGGCCGTGGAGCAGGAACTTCCCGAGCTACGGATGGTCGGCGGTTCCTCCACAGCCGCCGGCTAGTTCACCAGTTGGACGCTCCCGGGGCACGGAGGGCTCTCGGAAAGCGATGGCACCGCCGTCTCACCCGCGGATCAGCGATTCGAGGATCCCGATCGCGGTCGGAATCGATTCCTCCGCGATGTCGAAGTTCTCGCTGTGATGAGGCCCCGGACTGCCCGCCCCGACCATCAGATAGGCGCCCTTGCCCCCGTGCCGCTGGACATGCCTGATGAGAAGGTTGGCGTCATCGCTTCCCGCGAACGCCCGGGTCCGGATGACCTCGGTGACATCGTCATGAGCGGTGGCCACGTCGACGATGCGGTCGATCAGTTCGTCGTCCGGTGCGACGGTGGCGGATTGGCCCATCACCGCGACGTTCGCCCGGACCCCGTGGGCCAGGCTCGCCCCTTCCACCATCGATCGGACCCGGTCGACCAGTTCATCGACGACCTCGTCGTCGGTCGCGCGCGCCTCGCAGGTCATCACCGCGGAGGAGGGCACGATGTTCACCCCGTCGCCGGCGACGAGCGTGCCGACATTGAGCCGCGTGTCCGCGGAGCTGAAGCGCGGGAGCCCCATGATGCCCAGTGCGGACATCGATGCCGCGAGCAGCGCGTTGCGGCCGGCCTCCGGTGTACCGGCCGCGTGAGCGGCCCTGCCCGCGAAGTCGACCTTCAGCTTGCGGGTCGCCATGCCACCGGTGAAGCTCCCCACGACCCTGCCGACGGCCATGTCTCCGGCCATGTGCACCGCGAGCATGTTGTCGATCTCGTCGGCCACCCCGGCGTCGATCATCGTCTGCGCTCCCCTGACCCCCTCCTCGGCAGGCTGGAACAGGACCCGGAGCGTGCCCGCGAAGTCATGGTCCGACAGACGGTGGAGCAGGCCGACGCCGATGGTCGCGTGGGCGTCGTGGCCGCACGCGTGCATCGCGCCGTTCGTCGAGGCGAACCCGCCTGCCACCGGGAAATGTGCGGCATCGGCCGATTCGCGCATCGGAAGCGCGTCGATGTCGACGCGAAGCCCCCAGCGCGGCCCCGGACGGGCGCCCACGACATCGACGACCAGCGCGGTGCCGTTCTCCCGGAAGTAGCGGGCCCGCTCTTCCGGGACACCCGAATCCGCCGCGCGAGCCGCCCATTCGTCCAGGGTTTCCGGGGCCGGGAAGTTGACGACGGCCGAGAGATCCTGAGCGGCCTTCCCCGTGCGGACGCGTATCTCCAGTCCCTCCAGGGCCTGTTCGATCCGGGCCGCGGTGCCGATCTCCAGGAATGCGGGTTCCGGGTTCCGATGCAGTTCTCGGCGAAACGCTACGAGCTGCTCAAAATCCACGAGCGCCCTCTCCTTTCTCGGTGCAAGGGCGCCCGTCCGGGCCGCCTGGCGCCGAGGCTACGAGAAGTGCCGCGAATCCGGTCCGCATGCCGGTTCATCGGCACGGATCAGCGAAATCCGGGCCCGGATACGCATGGTTCGCGACGGCGCCCGCAGTCCCCCGCGTCTCCTCGGTCCCTCAGCCCCCTCGCCCCTCGTTCCCCTCAGTCCTCGAACACCGGGTGATGGCCGAGGGGGACCCAGCGACGGTGCCGGCTGTCCAAGTCGAGGATGTGGCCCGCCCGCTTGGCGATCCTCGGGACGATCCACCGGTCCTTGACCAGTACCTTGGGGAACACCGTGGTCAGCCGGTTCTCGATCTCGTCCAGCTCCCGCAGGTCGCGCAGCCAGAGGAACACCGCGAGGTTGGCGTCACCGGTCACGGAGGCACACAGCCGCACATGGTTCAGCAGCCGGAGCGAGGCGACGACACGCTCCAGTTCCAACGGCTCGACGTCCAGCCACAGCGCCGCCGCGGCGGACCAGCCCATGAGGGCGTGTGCGAAGTCCACCCGCCATCTGACCCAGCTTGCGGCGAGTACCGCGTCGATGTCCCGCGAGATCATGGAAAGGGACCGGCCCAGCTCCCGCTGCATGTCCGCGGCGGTGCGCCGGGCGTCCGCCTCGAGTGCGGTGATGACCGCCCGGTGGGCGGGTCTGCGCTGCTTGGGCGGATCGGCCGGCCGGAGGTCGTGAAGCGCCTTGACCTGTTCCTTGGAGAGCGTCTTCAGCCGCCAGCTCGACCCTTCGAAGAAGATCTTTCGCAGGTAGTGGGTGCGGGTGCCGAGGATGCCGGGGATCACAGCGATCCGCTCGTCTATGTACCGGTCCATGGAGAGCAGGCTGTCGGTGGAGATCATGATGTACAGGTCCCGCGGGCCGGAAGTGCAGTGCACGCTGGAGATTGGACCCTGCCGGCCGAGTTCGGCGAGTACGTGTTCCCGTCGGCCGGGGACGCAGCTGATCTCGACCAGGGCGGAGATCATCTGATCGCGGAGGTGCGGGGCGTCGCCCTCGGAACAGCTCGTCCACACCTGCCGCCGGCCGGTGAGCGCCGACCACCGGCGGGAAATCGTCGAGGGGTCGACCCGGAGGATCCTCCCGAGCTGGGCCCATGAGACCCGGGGATGGATCTGCAGTGCGTTGATGATCTGGAAGTCCAGCGCGTCGACCATGCACAGCATCATGCGGCGAGGACGCCGATCCGGCCAAAACCATGCGCGCACCCGGCCGCGTCCGGGCTGACGCGGCTCTGCGGGGCCTGGTACGCCGTGCTTTCGTGCGGGCAACCGCAACCTGGCCGGAACCTACCGGTGGGTCATGCGGAATACCGTGCACCAGCGTCGTGCCTTTGCCGAATTTCTTGCGTGGTGCGTCCCGGTGGGTCAGCGACGGATGTGTGCGACTTAGGCTCCGGGCACCTTTTCGGCCGTTGCGTGGGAGGCGTCGTGTTTCGTCGGGGTGCTGTGCTGACGGTGGTGGCCGCGCTGGGGTTGAGCGCCACCGGGTGCGGAGTGGATGAGGCCGCGCTGAGGGGGTCGACGGACACGATCAGCATGTCGCTGAACACCGATCCGGCGACCTTCGATCCGGCGTTGGCCAGCGGCGGCGACGACTACACCGTGGCGCGGCTGCTGTACGACACGGTGGTGCGCAAGGACTCCGGCAACCGCCTGGTGGGCGGGATCGCGTCCACGTGGAGGGCGGAGGACGCCGCCCACTACACGTTCACCATCCGCAAAGGGCTGACCTGCTCCGACGGGAGTCCGATCACACCGTCCACGGTGGCGCGGTCGCTGACCCGTTTCGCCTCGCCGGAGACTGGATCCCCGGGCCGGACCCTGGCGCTGGGCTCTGCCACGGCGACGTTCACCGCCGATGATGGAGCGGGCACGGTGAAGGCCAGGCTGTCCGCTCCCTGGTCGGACTTCCTCACCGGGCTGAGTCTGCCGTCGGCCGGGATCGTGTGCCCGGCGGGATTGGACCATGCCGAGCAGCTGGCGACCGGCAAGGTCAAGGGAGCGTTCTCCGGGCCCTACACCTTGGCCTCCTCCCGGCCGGCCGTGTCGTACCGGCTCACCCTGCGGAGCGGCTACACGGCCTGGCCGAGGTTCGCCGAGCCACTGCGGGGGGTTCCCGCCAAGCATCTGGACCTCACACCGATCACCGACTACTCGACCATCGCCACCAAGCTGGTGTCCTACAGCCTGGACGTGGGGGTGGTCGCCGACGAGAACGTGAACCGGTTCGGCGGCGACTCCCGGTTCGCCACCTCCAGCGCGTCCAACACCACGACCTATCTGCTGTTCAACGAGCGTCCGGGCACGGTCTTCGCGAACCGGCCCGACCTGCGCACCGCGGTGGCGCGGGCCATCGACGCACAGACCTTCAGCGACATCGTCAGCGGCAAGCGGGGCAGCGTGATCCGCTCAGTCGGATCAGCCAAGGTGCCCTGCGTCAACACCGACCGGTCGTCGCTGGTCGCCACCGACCGCGCCGCCGCCGCCAGGAAGCTGAAGGGGGTCCGTTTCCGCATCGTCGGCACGACCCTGCTCCGCGGCGGCAACGACTACATCGCCGAAGCGCTGCGCAAGGCCGGGGCGAAGGTGAAGGCCGACTCCTTGGACAACGCCAACTGGGCCACCGTGACCTCCGCCGGGGGCAAGGACTGGGACATCAACGTCCAGGGCGACAACAACATGATGGGCACCCTCACCTCCTCCCTCCTGCGCGTCATGGGCCCGCCGACCGAAAAGGGCGGGCGCAACAAGATGGGACTGGTCAACGACGAGGGTTACGCGGCCGTCGACCGTGCCATGAGCAAGCTGGACCGCACCGCTCGGTGCGCCGCTCTCCGCTCCGCGCAGAAGTCGTTCCTGAAGCGGGTCGACGCGATCCCGCTGTCGACCCTGCCGTCCACCACGGTCGTCGCCAAGGGATACAGCATCCGCACGTTCGACGACTATCTCGACCCCGCCACCCTCCGCATCGTCAAGTAGCCGGAAGGCCGCACACACCATGACTCCTCCCGACTCCACGGAGATCCCAGGGCTCCCGCCACCCGCCCCCGCGGGCGACCGCTCCACGGCAGGTCCACGACGGCTCCGCCACCCCTCCTCGCTCTGGCCCGGGTTCGCCCTCCGTCGGCTCACCGGCCTGGTCACGATCTTCCTCGCGCTGCTCGTCGTGTCGTTCCTGATCGTCCAGCTCATCCCCGGCGACCCCGCGGCGGGCATCGCCGGCGCCAACGCCGATCCCAAGGACATCGCACGCGTCAGACACGAACTCCGACTCGACCGGCCGGTCTGGGAGCGGTTCGTCGACTACGCGGGGGATGTCTTCTCCGGACACCTGGGCACATCGTTCATGTACCGGCAGCCCGTGGAAACGATCGTCTTCAACCGCCTCCCCTTCACGGCGACCATCGCGCTGGTCGGAATCGTCATCGTCCTGTTGGTCTCGATTCCGCTGGGGATGACCGTCGGTGTGCTCACCCGCGGTGGCCGGCGCACATGGCTGGACACCACGTTCGGGGTGGTCACCGGTTTCCTCGACGCCGTACCCGGCTACATCATGGCGTCGTTCCTCGTCGTGACGTTCGCCGTCGGCATCGGAGTGGTGCCGCTCTACCCTCCGGCGTACACGCCCCGCTTCGCCGCCCAGTCGTTCGTGCTGCCCATCGCGTCGATCGTGATCGGACCGATCTGCACCGTCTCCCGGGTCGTCCGCCGCGAAACGGCGGTCGTGCTCGACAACGACTACATGCGCACCGCGCACGGCTGGCGGCTGCCCGCCCACAAGCGCTATGTCAGGTGGGCGCTGCCCAACCTCCTCACCACCACGCTCACCCTGAGCGGGCTCATCCTGACCGGGATGATCGGTGGGGCCATCGTCATCGAGTCCGTGTTCGCGCTGCCCGGCCTCGGCAGCGGCATCATCAAGGCCATACTCGACCGCGACTACCCGGTGATCCAGGGCATGGTGATCGTCATCGGCATGATCGCGGCCATCGTCAACCTCCTCGTCGACGTCCTGCTGGGGCTGATCGACCAACGGACCCTCGGGGGGTCACATGTCTCCGCGTAGCCGACGACGCCGCGGGAACCCCGGACTCGTCCTCGGACTGGCCCTGCTGGGCATCGTCATCCTGATCGCCGTACTGGCCCCGGTGTTCTTCAGCGGCGAGGCGGACGCGCTGGGCAGCCGGTTCGCGCAGCCCTCGTCCGGCCATCCGCTCGGCACCGACGCCGCCGGCCACGATGTGCTGCTCCGCGCCCTGGTCGCCACCCGACTGACCCTGCTGATGACCGCGGGCGCGACGGCGATCGCGGTCGCCCTCGGCATCCTCCTGGGCACCAGCGTGTGGCTCATGCGGCCCCGGGCCCGGGAGGTCTGTCTGCGCGTCATCGACGCGATGGTCGCCTTCCCCGGTCTCCTTCTCGCGCTCGTCGTGGCGGCGGTGCTCGGCGCGGGCGGTTCCTCGGTGGTGATCGCCATCGGCATGGCCGGGATACCGTACTTCGCCCGCCTCACCGCGAATCTCGCCGCGAAGGTGTCCCAGCAGGAGTACGTCCGGACCGCGCGCCTGCTCGGGGTGAGCCATCCGCGGATCGCGGTCAGGCACATGCTGCCCAATATGGCCGAGCCTCTGCTGGTGCTGTCGGCGTCGACGTTCGCCAGCACGCTCACGGCCCTCTCCGCCCTGTCGTTCGTCGGGATCGGCGTCCAGTCGCCTTCCTACGACTGGGGGAAGCTACTGAGCGAGGCGCTGCCGTCGCTGCTGGCGGGCCGGCCATTCCAGATGGTGGGCCCGGCAGCTCTCGTCATCGTGACCGGGCTCGCAGCGATCCTGATCGGCGACGGTCTCGCGGCCGCGGCGAACCCGCGAACGGCCAGGAGGACGGCGGGCCGAGGAGACGCCCGGGACACCGAGCGGGACACGCCGGTGCCAAGGGAGGATTATCTCGTCGACGTACAAGACCTGTGGATTCACAGCGGGGACAAGCCGCTGGTCAAGGGCGTCTCGTTCGGCATCAGGCCGGGTGAGATCGTCGGTGTCGTGGGCGAGAGCGGTTCGGGCAAGACCCTGACCGCGATGTCCCTCGCCCGGCTCCTGCCCGACGGCCTCACCCTCAGCTCCTCCCGCATGGCCATCGGCGACCTCGATCTCCGCCGGCCGGTCCCACCGGGCCTCATGGCCGATGCGCTCAGCCTCGTGTACCAGGACCCGGCATCGACGTTCAACCCGGCCCTGCGGATGGGAACCCAGCTCACCGAAATGCTGCGCACCCACAAGCACATCGGTGCGCGGGCTGCGGGACACCGCATGGTGGAGGCACTCCAGGCGGTGCGCTTGACGCATCCGGAGCGCCGCATGAAGCAGTATCCGCACGAACTCTCGGGCGGCATGCGACAGCGGGCGATGATCGCGACGGCGCTGGCGACCGAGCCGCGGCTGATCATCGCCGACGAGCCGACCACGGCCCTGGATGTGACGGTCCAGGCGGAGATCCTGCGCGAACTGGAGCGCGTCAACGGCCGGCTCGGCACCTCGATCATGTTCATCTCGCACGACATCGGGGTGGTACGGGCACTCTGCCATCGCGTGATCGTCATGTACCGCGGCGAGGTGGTGGAGGAGATCGACGCGGCGGACCTCACCGTGGAATCCGCCCGGCATCCCTACACCAGGGCGCTCCTCGCGGCCACACCCGACATCGACGGTCCGGTGGAGACGCTGCCCGGCATGGCGTGGACCCCGGAAGCGACGAAGGAGCCCTCGCATGGCTGAGCAGACGGCGGCACAGACAGCGGCACGGGCCGCGGCACGGACGGCGGCACGGACGGCGGCCGTCCAGGTCCGTGACCTCGAGGTGAGCTACGGCTGGGGAAGGGGAGCGACGCGGATCCTGCACGGGATCACGCTGGATGTCACCAGGGGACACACCGTCGGCATCGTGGGGGAATCGGGATCGGGGAAGTCCACTCTGGCGAAGACCCTGGCCGGTGCGATCCGGCCGACGGCGGGGAGCGTCCGGATCGCCGGCCATGACGTGTTCGGCACCCGCGGTGCGGATCGCACGGGAATGCGGCGGCGGGTCCAGATGATCCCGCAGGACCCCTATTCCTCGCTCAACCCCCGCCGAACCATCGGCGAGGCGCTCGCCGAAGCGGTGGACCCGCGCCGCGCCAGGGTGAAGAAGCATCAGGACGAGATCGTTCACTGGCTCGAGACCGTCAGGATGCCGGCGGACAGCATCCGCCAGTATCCCCACGAATGCTCGGGCGGGCAGCGCCAGCGGATCGCGATCGCGCGCGGGCTGATCCTCCGGCCCGAGGTGGTGATCGCGGACGAGATCACCTCCGCGCTGGATGTCTCGGTCCAGGCCGAGATCCTCAACCTCATCGCGGGGCTGCGCCGAGAACTCGGCCTGACCATGGTGTTCATCTCGCACAACCTCGCCGTCGTCAGGCACGTCAGTGACGAGGTCGTGGTGTTGTACCGCGGCGACATCGTCGAACACGGTACGGCCGCGGACCTCTACGAGCGCCCGCGGCACGCCTACACCCGCGCACTGCTCGACGCGGTCCCGGGCGCGGCCAAGTCCTGAGCAGATGTGCCGAGGCCGGATCGTGGCCGGGCGGTTCTACGCACCCGTCCAGCCGCGGAGAGCGCCGTAGTAGGCAGGGATGAGGCGGGCGGCGACATCGGACTCGGCAAGGCCGGAATCGATGAGATCGAGGATCTCACGGGGGTCGAACATGAGGTTGTAGAGGAAGAGGGCGTGATCGAAGTGGGCGTCGTCGACGCGGAAGTGGCGCATTACCGCGCGGAGGGGGCGTTCCCATATGTCGCGGACGGTGAGCATGACCTCGTCCTGGTCGCGGAGGCGCGTGAGGAAGCCTCTGCGTGAGCGGACCTGGATGGTGGCGGCGCCGGTGATGCGCACCAGCCGGATGCGTTCGGTGACGACGTCTTCGAAGAGGGCCAGCCCGGTCTTCGGGCAGTCGTGGCTGAAATTGCGCAGTTCCACGATGGTGCCGTGGACGTAGCCGCGGATGAGGTCCTCGCGGGAGGAGAAATAGCGGTAGGCCGTGGCCGGGGAGAGGCCGGCGCGCTCGGCGACGAGGGGGACCGTGACCTTCTCCGGTTCGGATTTGAGCATCTCCCCGGCTGCCTCGAGCAGCTTGGCGCGGTTGCGGATCGCATCGTTGCGCGGGCTTCGAGACCGCTTCAGCGGACGGTCTGCGGTGCTCACTGCGGCCCTCCATCACCTTTCAAAGCGAGAGATCGCTCTTGGTTTTATCTGAGTCTAACCCATGGCTTCACGCCGCGGGCACCGATCCTTGCAGGTAACCAAACGGTCAAGCCCATCCCGGGGTCTTGACGGCGTGAGCAGGACGCGTGAACTCTATGCGAACTGAGATACCAATCTCAGTTAAAGCGTTCCTCTTCAACGACGGAAGGCCACGATGAGACGCATGGCCCCGGGCGTGTGCGGTGCTGCCGCCATGCTCGTACTCACGGCGTGCGGTTCCGGTTTGTCCGGTGAGCCGCCCACCCACGGAACCGCGTTGCGGGCGGCCCTCCCCGACAACATCCGCAGCGCCGGGGTGTTGAAGATCGGCGGCAGCAGCACGGTCGCGCCCTACCTGTACTACAAGGGCGGCGGCTCCGTCGGGGTGGAGAAGGACCTGATGGACGCGCTCAGCCGGGTGCTGGGCGTGCGGATCCACCTCGCGGACATCGGCTTCGCAGGACTGGTCCCGGCGCTGCAGTCGAAACGGATCGATGTGGCGATGGGGGACTTCACCGACAACGCGGAGCGGCAGCAGAGCGTCGACTTCGTCGACTACACCACCTCGTACTCGATGATGCTGGTGGCCGACGGCAACCCCAAGGGCCTGGAGAGGCGTTCGGACCTGTGTGGTTCGAGTGTCTCGGCGACCGTGGGCAGCGTCACCGAGCAGCTGTCCGACCAGCAGGACAAGGCGTGCCGGGCGGCGGGGAAGAAGGGCGTGCGCGTCCTGCGGATGGACAACAACGCCGCCACCTGGACCCAGGTCCACACCGGCCGTGCGGACGCGATGCTCATTGACTACCTGATCGGGAAGTACGTCGCCGACCAGGGCCAGGGGGACCTCGTCGGCACGGCGTTCCATCCGCAGTTCCACGGCGCCGCCGTCCGCAAGGGCGACACGGTACTGCGCAAGGCACTCGCCGCCGGTTTCCGGCAGCTGATGCGCGACGGCACCTACAACAAGATCCTCAAGAAGTGGAAGGCGGCGAGACTCGCCATGTCCCAGCCGATCACCAATGCGAGCACCTCATGAGCGCCCCCACCGCCACCACGCCGAGTGGGGACATCGAACACCTCGCGGGACTTCCCACCGCCCGGGTCCGCAAACCGGGTCAGTGGGCCGCCACCGCCGTCATCGTCCTGCTGCTGCTCTCGCTGCTCTTCTCGGTGGCCCGCAACGACAACATGGGCTGGGACACCGTCGGGGAACACCTCTTCAGCGGGGACATCCTGCGCGGAGTGGGAACGACCCTGCTGCTCAGCACCATCTGCATGGTGCTGGCGACAATCCTCGGCATCGTCGTCGCGGTGATGCGCACCTCGGACAACCGGCTGCTGTCCACCGCCGCCTCGCTCTATCTGTGGTTCTTCCGCGGTACACCGCTGCTGGTGCAGCTGGTCTTCTGGTTCAACCTGGCGCTGGTCTTCCCCAAGCTCGGGCCCGCGATCTTCCTCGGGGAGAGCGCGGGCGGCGTCGACACCAATCTGGCGATCGACTGGTTCACCGCCGCGGTCCTCGGCTTCACCCTGCACGAGTCCGCGTACATGTCGGAGATCGTGCGCGGCGGGTTCCTCTCCGTCGACCGCGGTCAGACGGAGGCGGCGGAGGCGCTGGGGATGACGGGAGCGCAGTCGCTGCGTCGTGTGCTGCTGCCTCAGGCGCTGCGGGTGATCGTGCCGCCGTCGATGAACCAGTTCGTCAACCTCCTCAAAGCCACCTCGCTCGTCGCGTTCATCTCCGGTCAGGACCTGCTCTCCTCCGTGCAGCACATCTACGCGGTGAACTTCCAGGTCATCCCGCTGCTGATCGTGGCCAGCATCTGGTATCTGCTCCTTGTCTCGCTGGCGACGCTGGGACAGCGCGGGCTGGAGAAACGCCTCAACCAGGGCTACGGGCAGGTCACTTCGAAGGGATCCGCACGATGACGAAGGCAATGGTGCAGATCCGCGGGCTGCGGAAGTCCTTCGGTTCGCTCACCGTCCTGGACGGGCTCGACATCGACGTGGCGCGCGGCGAGGTGGTCTGCCTGCTCGGTCCCTCGGGCTCGGGCAAGAGCACGCTGCTGCGCTGCATCAACCACCTCGAAGCCGCGGACGCGGGCGTCATCGCGGTGGACGGAGAGATCATCGGCTACCGCCGGGCCGGGGATGTGCTGCAGGAGCTGCCCCAGCGCGAGGTCGCCCGGCAACGCGCCCGGATGGGGATGGTCTTCCAGCGCTTCAACCTCTTTCCGCACCGCACGATCCTGGAGAACGTGATCGAGGGGGCTCGTGTGGTCAAGAAGGAACCGCGCGAGTCCGCGCTCGAACACGCCCGCGCACTGCTGGAGCGGGTCGGCCTGGCCGGCAAGGCCGACGCGTACCCCAACCAGCTCTCCGGCGGCCAGCAGCAGCGCGTCGCCATCGCCCGCGCCCTGGCCATGCGCCCGAAGCTGATGCTCTTCGACGAGCCCACCTCCGCGCTCGACCCGGAACTGGTCGGTGAGGTCCTGGGCGTCATGAAAGACCTCGCACGGGAGGGCATGACGATGATCGTCGTCACCCACGAGATGGGCTTCGCCCGCGAGGTCGCCGACCGCGTCATCTTCGTGGACGGCGGGGTCGTCGTCGAACAGGGCACGCCCCAGGAGGTCATCGACAACCCCCGGGCCGAGCGCACCCGCAGCTTCCTCGCCCGCGTCGGCTGAACCGCCGCCGCGCCGCGAGCCACCCTCACCGCCCATGGAGCAGACCTTGTCGCACACCATTGCCGAACCCAAGCCCTTCGACGATCAGACTCTGGAGTACATACGCGGACAGTTCGCACACCTCCAGCGCGACGCGCTGGGCAATGAGCGCATCTTCTTCGAGAACTCCGGCGGTTCACTGCGCCTGCGCCCGGTTTCCGAACGGGCGCTGGAGGTGGCGCTGTACCCGGAGAGCTCGGTGCGTCCCAGCAAGGCGGCGCGGGAACTCGACCGCGTCAAGGAGCGGGGGCTGTCCGATCTGCTCGCCTTCTTCGGAGGCGACCCCGAGGGCGCGCTGCTGCCCACCGCCACCGCCTCGCAGGCGATGTTCGCCGTGGTACGCACCGTCGCCGAGAACGTGACCGGCACCAACATCGTGACCACCGCGCTCGAGCACCCCTCGTCCTACGACGCGTGTGCCCGCTACGCGCGGCGCACCGGTCAGGAGATGCGCGTCGCCCAGCCCGACCGGCACACCGGCGGCATCACGCCCGGGGCGATAGCCGGGCTCGTCGATGCCGGCACCAGTCTGGTGTCGGTCATCGCGACCTCGAACATCACCGGCGCCATCACGGACATCCCCGCCGTGGTTGAGGCGGTCCGGGCCAAGAACCCGCAGGCGTACGTGGTGACGGACACGGTGCAGTACGCGCCGCACGGCGTGCTGGACGTGCGGGCCTGGGGCGTGGACGCGGCCAATATCGCCCCGTACAAGATGTTCGGGGACCGCGGGAACGCGTTCACCTACCTCTCCCCCCGCCTCGCCCGGCTCGACCACGAACAGTTCGCCGGGACAAGCGCGCGGACCTGGGCTGTTGGCAGCGCGGCGCCCGCCGTCTACGCGGGCTTCAGCGCGATCATGGACTACCTGGCCTCGATCGGCGGTACCCCCGCCGGATCCGACCGGCGCACCGCCATCACCGATGGCCTGCGCGCAATCCAGCAGCACGAGCAGACCCTGCTGCGAGCCCTGCTCGGCGGCACGGACAACCAGTCGGGCCTCATGGCGACACCGGGAGTGAGAGTGCACTTCGCGGACCAGACCGTCACCGCGCGGCCGCGCGATCTGATCGTGGCGCTCACCTTCGACGACCTCGAGTGCGCCGAAGCCGTCCGCGCGTACGAGGAGCGCGGCATCGTCGTTTACGAGCGCGTCGCCACCAGCCACTACTCCGAGCGGATCCTGCGCTCACTCGGCCTGGAGGGCGTGGTCCGCGTCTCTCCCCTGCACTGCCACACGCTCACCGAGGTCGACGCCTTCCTCGCCGCCACCCGGGCCATCGCGGAGCGCGCGGCCGGGTAGTCCGTGAGACCGCGGTCATCTCCCGCGCACCCGCACGGTGCAGTCGCGCGGCACCGTGCGGGTGTCGGAAAACCGTCGAAACAGCCGCCTCGATGTCGGTTCTCCGAGCTCCGCGGGCTGTGGCTGGCTCCTGGACGGGACTGGCTGGAAAGTGATCGCCGTGTCGGCGACCGGCCGCACCGAAAGGGAGGATTTGTGAACGTCGGAGCAACTGCGACCGGGCCACGGCAGAGTCCGAAAGCCACGCTCGTCATGGCCTGCGTCGGGGTGTTCGTCGCCTATCTGCCGGTCACCAGCGTCTCGGTGAGCCTGCCCGCCATCCAACGGGCCCTGCACGCGTCGACATCCCAGCTGTCGTGGATCACCGATGCGTTCGTCCTGCCCATGGCGGCCCTCATCCTGAGCGCCGGTGTCTTCGGAGACGTACACGGCCGCAAGAAGGTCTTCCAGGCGGGCTTGTCGTTCGCCGTCATCGGAGCGGCCGTCGCCCTGAGCGCGCAGTCGGTCCAGGTGCTGTGGGCCGGGCAGGCTCTGGCCGGGCTGGGCGCGGCCGCGCTGCTGCCCACCACACTGGCGCTGATCAGCCACGTGGTGCCCGATCCGCACCAGCGCGCGAAGTTCGTCGGGCTGTGGGCGGCGGCCCTCATGACGGCACTGGCCGTCGGCCCCCTGATGGCAGGGGTCATCCTCGACCACGCCGCCTGGCGCTGGATCTACCTGCCGACCATACCCGTGGCCGTCCTCACCATGATGATCGCGGCGCCGCTGGTGGCCGACTCCCGGGCGCCCGGCTCCCGCCGGCTGGACTGGCCCGGCCAGATCACCGCCGCGTTGGCGATCACCTCGCTCGTCTACGGCGTGATCGAGGGCGGCGCCGACTCCTTCTCCGAGCCCCGGGTGATCGTCGCGCTGGCGCTCGCTGCCGTCAGCGCCCTCGCCTTCGTCCTGGCCGAGCGGCGCAGTGCCAGCCCGATGCTGGACCTGGCGCTCTTTCGCAGCCCGGCGTTCAGCGCCACCACGCTGATCGCGATGATCAGCTTCCTGGGGCTGATCGGTTTCTTCTTCGTTCTCAGCCTCTACTTCGGCATGGTGCAGCGGCTCGACACCCTCGACGCGGGGTACCGGCTGCTGGCGGTGACGGCGGTGTGCCTGCTCGTCGGGGTGGTGGTCGGGCCGTTGATGCGCCGGATTTCGGCGCGCGTCCTGATCACCATCGGCCTGTTGATCACCTCGGGGGCCCTGGTGTCCCTGACCGCGCTCGACGCGCACACGGTGTTCGGTGCGCTGGCCTGGCGACTGGCTCTACTGGGCCTCGGCCTGGGCCTGGTCGTCACGCCCATGACCGCCACCGCCGTCGCCTCCGTGCCGCACCGCCTGGCCGGTATGGCGGCGGCGGGCAACAACGCCTTCCGTCAGGTCGGCGGCGCCCTCGGCCCGGCCGTTCTGGGCGTGCTGCTGACCACCAGGACCACCGACACCCTCCCCGGCCATCTCGCGGCCGCCGGTGTCGACGGCGCGACCGCGCGGCGCATCACCGCGGCCGTGGACGCCGGCGGGCTGGGGACAGTGGCCCGGATGGACCTGGGAGCGGACACCGGCCGCGCCCTGGGCGCCCTGTCCGCGGCCTTCCTCGACGGCCTCCAGCTGTGCCTGATCGTGGCCGCGGCCCTCGCGCTGCTCGCCGCCATCGTCGGGGCGGTGCTGCTGCGCACCCCGCGGGCCCCGGTCCCGGCGGCACCCGAGGAGGCGAAACCCTCGCCCGCGGTGGAGCCGGAGCCGGTGTTGGCCGGCGCGGCCGCCGCGCACGGTGCGGCGCGGGCCCCACTCCCTCAGCCGGGCGGACGCGGCTCCGCGAGCGACACCGCCGGCGTCTCGACCGGGGCCCGTCCCGGACCACTTCTGAACGGCCGGGTCCGTGACGCCGCCGGCGATGGCATGGCGGGCGCCACACTCACGCTGATCTCGCCGACCGGGCGCCAGGTCGGCCGGACGGTGGCCCACAGCGCCGGCCGCTACGAGCTGACCGCCCCGGCAGTGGGGTCGTACGTGCTGATCGCGGCGGCGGATGGCCACCAGCCCCAGGCGACCACGGTGGTGCTCCACGAGGAGCCGCTGCCCCACGACGTCGTCCTGGCCGGGGCCGGCAGGCTCGCCGGCAACGTGGTCTCGGCCGGTGACGGGGTGCCTGTGGAGGGCGCCATGGTCATGGTCACGGACGTACGCGGCGACGTACTGGCCAGCGGCATGACCGAGGCCTCCGGCGGGTTCGGCTTCGACGAGCTGCCGGCCGGCGACCTCACCATCACGGTGAACGCCCCCGGGTTCCGGCCCGTCGCGCTCCCGGTTCAGCTGTCCGGCTCCGGAGTCACCGCGCTGGAAGTGCCCCTGCGGCCGGGCTCGCGGCTGCGGGGCGTCGTGCGGGCGGGAGCCAGCCGCCTGGCCCTCACCGACGCGCGGGTGACGCTGGTGGACGCGGCCGGAAACGTGGTGGGCACCACGACCACCGGCTCCGACGGCGCCTACTCCTTCACCGACCTGGACGCGGGCAGCTACTCGCTGATCACCGCCGGATACCCGCCGGTGGCCACCACGGTCACCCTGCACGGCCAGGGCATGGACAACGTCCACCTGGAGCTGGCTCACCCGGACAACTGAAGCGACGGCCCAACCGGCCGCTCACACACTTACCGGATACGGTCACACCAGGGCATGCGACGGCCGGGCGCGGTACAGGGCGCCACACTTGAGACAGGAGCGCGCCCGGTCGAGGTCCAGGTCCACCCCGAAGACCCCCCACAGTCACCGGTCACCGGTCACCGCTCACCGGTCACCGCTCACGGAGGAGCACCCGCTGGACAGATCGTTTCACTGACATCCGCCCCAACAGCAGGAGAAGCCAGTGCAGTCCCAAGCGCCCGACCCACTCGACCTGAAGCTGCTGCAGGCGCTGCAGCTCGACGGTCGGGCGCCGTTCAACCGGATCGCGCACGCCCTGGGCGTCTCCGATCAGACCGTCGCCCGCCGCTACCGCCGGCTGCGCACCACTGTGCAGCTGCGCGTGCTCGGCATCACCGACGAAAGCCGACTCGGCCGCAGCACCTGGCTCCTCCGCCTGCGCTGCACGCCGGACGCCGCCGAACAGCTGGCGGGCGCACTCGCCCGGCGCCCGGACACCTCCTACGTCAGCGTGATCTCGGGCGGCACGGAAGTGATGTGCGCGATGAAGCCACGCACCCGGCAGGCCAGGGACGAACTCCTCCTCGACCGCCTCCAGCGCACCCCCCGCGTCATCTCGGTCAGCGCCCACTGCCTGCTGCACCACTTCTACGGAGGCCCCGTCGGCTGGCTCAGCAAGATCAACGCCCTCAGCCCCGGCGAACGGACCGCCCTCAGCCCGCCACCCACCGAACCCGCCCCCACCCCCGTCGTCCTGGAGGACGCCGACGAAGCGCTGCTCGCCATCCTCAGTCGCGACGGACGGGCCCCGCTCACCGAACTCCAGGCGAGCACCGGCCTGCCGGAATCCGCGGTCAAACGGCGCCTGGACCGCCTGCGCTCCACCGGAATCCTCTATCTGGACGTGCAGTTCGACCACGAGCACCTCGGCAACGACGTCGTCGCCATGCTCTGGCTCACCGTCGCCCCGGCCGCCCTCGCCGACGTCGGCCACGCCCTCGCGACCCATCCCGAAGTGCGCTTCGCAGCAGCCACCACCGGCCAGGCCAACATCGTCGCCGCCACGCTCCACGCCGACGCCGGCGGCCTGTACACCTATCTGAGCAACAAGATCGGAGCCCTCGACGGAGTCCACTCCATCGAGACAGCCCTCACCGTGCGCGAGGTCAAGCAACTCACCTACGAACCTGGCCGCTGACACCAACCGCACCAGCCCCGCGTCATGACGTCTCCCCGCGCTATCGGATCTCAGTGCCGGCCGGGGGACCGAGCGGGCTCCGGTGCGCGGCCATGACGTGCTTGACGCGGGTGTAGTCGTCGAATCCGTAGCGGCCCAGATCGCGGCCGACACCGGACTGCTTGTAGCCACCGTGCGGCAGTTCGGCGAGGATCACCTGGTGGCAGTTGAGCCAGACGCAGCCGAAGTCCAGTTCGGCGCTGAGCCGCGTCGCGCGGCCCAGATCGGCGGTCCAGACACTGGAGGCCAGCCCGAAGTCGACGCCGTTGGCCAGCTCCACGGCTTCCGTCTCGGTGTCGAACGGCTGCACCGTGACCACCGGGCCGAAGGTCTCCTGCTGGACCACCGCGTCGTCCTGGCGCACACCGGAGATGGCGGTGGGCTCGAAGAAGTAGCCCGGGGCTCGAGCCGCTTGCCGCCGGTCTCGACCACGGCGTGGTCCGGCAGCCCGGCCAGGACGGAACTCACCCTGTCGGCCTGGGCGGCACTGTTGAGGGGGCCGAAGAACGCCTCCCCGGACGGAGGCCCGGTACGGGTGGTCCGGGCCGCTTCGACGAGCGCCGCGAGCACCGCGTCGTAGGCAGGACGTTCGGCCAGTACCCGGGTGACGGCGGTGCAGTCCTGGCCCGCGTTGAAGAAGGCCGCGTCGGCGAGGGCGCGGGCCGTGCGCCGCGGATCGACGTCGGCGAAGACGACGGCCGGGGCCTTGCCGCCCAGCTCCAGATGGACGTTCTTGACCTCCGCGGAGGCCGCGGCCATCACCTCGGAACCGGCCCGGGTCGAGCCGGTGATGGCGACCATGTCGACGCCCGCGTGCCCGGCCAGGGCGCGCCCGGTGTCCCGGTCGCCGCAGACGACGTTGACGACGCCGGGAGGGAGGACCCGGGCCGCGAGCTCGCCGAGCAGCACCGTGGACCACGGGGTGGTGTCGGAGGGCTTCAGCACGACCGTGTTGCCCGCCGCGAGGGCCGGTCCGAGCTTCCATACGGCCATCATGAAGGGGTAGTTCCAGGGGGTGACCTGGGCGACCACTCCCACCGGCTCGCGGCGGACGTACGAGGTGTGGCCCTCGGTGTACTCGCCCGCCGCCACGCCCTCCAGGACCCGGGCGGCTCCGGCGAAGAAGCGCAACTGGTCGGCGCCCCGGAGGATTTCGAGGGCCCGGGTGGTCTCGCGCGGCTTGCCGGTGGCGCGTACCTCGGCGTCCAGCAGCCGGTCCGCGTGCTCGGCCACGAGATCGGCGAGGCGCAGCAGCGCCTCCTGACGCTCGCCCGGGGTGGAGCGGCGCCACGAGGCGAAGGCCCGGCGGGCGGCGGCGACGGCGGTGTCCACGTCGGCGGCGGAGGAGCGCGGCGCGGTGCCGTAGACCTCGCCGGTCGCGGGGTCGGTCAGCTCCATGCGCGCGGCCACCATCGCCGGTTCGCCGTCGATGATGTTGTGCAGGGCCAGATCAGACATGCTGGTGTTCCTCACGGAGGGAGTCGACGGTGACACCGGGAGCCAGGAGGCCGTCGGTGACCTTCAGTTCGATCAGCGCCGCGGTGCCGGAGGCCAGCGACCGCTCCAGGGCCGCCGGGAACGCGTCGAAGGTGGTGACCGTCTCGCCGTGGGCGCCGAAGGCCCGGGCGAGGGCGGCGAAGTCCGGGTTGACCAGGCCGGTGCCGCTGACCCGCCCCGGGTAGCTCTGCTCCTGGTGCTGGCGGATCGTGCCGTAGGTCGAGTTGTTGAGGACGAGGACGAGCGGGGCCGCGCCCTCCGCGACGGCGGTGGCCAGCTCCTGGCCGTTCATCAGGAAGCAGCCGTCACCGGCGACCGAGACCACCTGCCGGCCGGGTTCGGCGATCGCGGCGGCGACGGCGGCGGCGGGGATGCCGTAGCCCATGGAGCCGTTGCGCGGGGCGAGTTGGCGCCATCCGTCGCGGTAGGTGAGAAAGCGCTGGGCCCAGACCGCGTGGTTCCCGGCGCCGAAGGTGACCACGGTGTCATGGGGCAACCGTGCGTCCAGGTGGGCGAACACGGCGCCGAGGTTCAGCGGGTCGTCGTCCGGCACCGGGGTACGGAACTCCAGGTGCGCGGCGCGGTCCTGCTCGGTCCGTGGGCCCCAGGGCACCGCGGCGTCTGGGTGCAGACCGCGTACCGCCACGCCGAAGGCCTCGGGGACGGCGAGCAGTGCGAGGTCGGCCGGATAGAGCGGGGCGGGCGGCTGCGGTGCGGGCAGGGCCTGAACCAGGCGCGGGCCGGTCCCGTCGGTGGGGAGCAGGGTGAAGCCGTCGGTGCACACGTCGCCGGGCGCGGTGCCGACGCAGATCAGCAGGTCGGCCACGCGTACCCGCTCGGCGACGGCGTCGGCCCGTCCGTAGCCCAGCGCCCCGATGTAACTCTCGCTGTCGTTGACGACGAGGTCCTGGCAGCGGAAGTCGACGGTGACGGGCAGCGACCACGCCTCGGCCCACTCCCGTACGTCGGCGCGGGCCCGGCCGGTCCAGCGGCTGCCGCCGAGCAGCAGCAGCGGGCGCTCGGCGGCGCCCAGCAGTGCGGCCAGCCGGTCGCGCTCGGCGGCGGAGACCGCTCCGGCGGGCACGGGCAGCGGGGTGGCGTCGGGCACCTGGACGGTGTCGGTGAGCATGTCCTCCGGCAGGCCCAGGACGACCGGTCCCGGGCGCCCGCTGCCGGCGATGGCGAAGACGACGTGCTCGGCGGACTCGACCGACCGGACGTCACCGACGCCGAGAAGGACCGGCTGCTGCGCACCGTGCGCGTCCACCTGGCAGGGAACGGCTCGATAGCGGACACGGCCAAGGCCGTCTACTGCCACCGCAACACCGTGCAGCACCGCTTCGCCCGCTTCTGCGAGCTCACCGGTCACGACATCCGCCATCCCGAGGACGCAGCCCTCATCGCCCTGGCCCTGCGGGCCACGGACCGGCGCGACCGGACAGAGGAAACCGGCTGACCCAAGCGGCCTGCTGCGTGAGCGGGAGGCATACTTCCAGCTCATGCAGCAGGGCCTGGGCAACAGCAAGGCATGCCAGGTCGTCGGCATCAACCCGAGCGCCTGCACAAACTGCTCGCTGCCTGACCAACACGACCAGGTGTTCCGACGCTCCCTGGGCGCCCTCACACCCGAGGGGCGGGCACCGGCCTCCGAGGTCGGAACACCCGGTAGCCGGCTTGCCTACCGCAGGGAACGGAACCACCGCACCACGGCGGCGGTTCCCGCCTGCTGGGATCCCAGATGGCGCGAGCCGCCATAGTCAGGAGTGCCGAGGCCGATCAGCGGAGCATGGATGCCGCGGGAGCGCAGGGCGGCGTGGCAGTGGTCGGTGTTCGCGGTGACGGCCTGCTCGTCCCCATCGGCGTAGTAGAGCCGGATCGGAGCCCGCGGCGTCCAGTCGGCGCACACGCCGTCGGCGATCCGCAGGGCCGCCGCAAGCCCTCCGGTGGGGTGGGCCAGCATCGCCCGGCCGCGGGGGGTGAGGAGCGCGTCGATGGAGTCGGGGGTGCCGGCCACGGCCTCCTGACCGGTGTGTGTGCCGTCCAGCAGACCCTCGATCGTCTGGTCATACGGCGCCTGGAACACCTGGGCCGGCGTGTCGTACAGGTGGTGCAGGCGGTTGAAGGCGACGAGGGCCAGCGCCGAGTAGATCACGCTTGCCTTCGGCTCCGTCCGCCCGGCCAGCAGCGCGGGCAGCTCCGCGTCACGGAACGCGTACGCGCCGCTGATGGGTGCAACGGCGCGCAGCCCGAACCATGCGTCGGTGCCTTCCCGCAGCGACCGGGCCAGTCCCAGTGCCGCCGAGGCGCCCTGTGAGAAGCCGGTGACCAGTACCTCGCGGCGCAGTTCCCGGCCCTTCGCCGCCACGACGGCGCGGGACGCCCGAAGCAGGTCCAGGGCGGCCGTCGTCTCCGAGGGGACGTCCATCCAGGGGTGCGGGCCTGGCCCCAGGCCCAGTCCGAGGTAGTCGGGGAGTACCGTGGCGAATCCGGCGGAGGCGTAGGTCAGGGCGGGGGCCTGGTCCCAGACGCTGGTCGATACCGAGGCGACGTCGTCCTTGAACAGTTCCGTGCCGTGCGTGAAGGACACGGTCCGCAGCCGCCGTTCACCGCTTCGAGGCAGGGCCAGCAGTCCGCTGGCGGTCGTGGGCCGGCCGTGAGGGTCAACCGTGCGGTACACGATCCGGAAGGTGTCCAGACCGTACCGTACGGCGCCGGTGTCCCAGGCACCCGCCTTGTCCCCCGCCAGCTCGGCCGCGACCTCGCGGGCGGTGAACGTGCGCAGGTGCTCGACCGACACGAGCGTGCCCCGCGGCGAGTCCGTGGCGACCGGCGCAACAACGGCGGCCCGGGGTTCCCCCGCTCCCTGTGCGACCACGGCCGTCGTGCCGCTCGCCGTCAGCGCCACCGACACCGCCGAGACCATCAGTAACCTGCTCGTTCGCTTCATGCCGTGACCGTACGTATCCGCCGGCACAGCCGACCATCCGGCCAACCCTCCGACGTGTGTGGGGTTTTCCCGAGGGTGCGTTCGGTGCTCGCCGTCGCTTTCCGACGACGTTCCCCGCCAACTTGATCCGGCACATCTGCAACGACCTCGACGCTGTCACCACCGAACTCAGCAGTCGCCCACGCAAGACGCTCGGCTGGAACACCCCAGCCGGGCGTCTGTCTGCACTGCTCGCGGTTCGATCGACGCACCGCGGTGTCGCAACGACCCCTGGAAAGCGTCCCGCTGCTCGGAGGGCCTTCGTCACGGCGCGGCCGAGACCGCTTACAGCCAGGGCCCACAGGCCGGAGGAGCCGTACCTGCCTGAGTTCCTCCAAACGGCCCCCGGCCCGGGGTGGCCGGCGCGGGTCTTGCCGCCGGGCAGGGGACCAGGTCAGTCGCCACACACCTCTTTCTCCATCGGCCGCGTCCGCCATCCCGGTGCGGTGCCCGCGGCCCGGATCCCCGCCACGAAACATTCCAGCAGCCGGTCCAGGTCCAGCCGGGTGGCGACCTCGATCGGCGGGTGCGGGGGCGCCGGCTTATTGGCGACGAACGGCCGCCGGTCGGCCAGTGTCGCTCCCCGGGTCAGACCGGGCGCCGGCTCCACTTGGACGCTCCACCGCCCGTACTCCCGTACTCGGAGAGCAGCCGGTCGGCGAGATCCACCCTACGGACGCTCTCAGGGAAGGGCTGGGCGGCACAGGAGGCGACGAGGATCGGCTCCCGGAAGGTTCGACGGCCTTCGACGTCGTCGCGCGACGGCTGGAACGCGTCGGTCCCGCCCAGCTGGGCCAGGACGTCGGCTGCTTCGGGGTCGAAGCTGAGCGTCATGATCTCGATCTTTCAGTGAGGGGGCGGCTCAGATCGACTTGAGCACCCGGACGCGGTCGGCGATGGCGCGCCGGGCGGCGTCGGAGGTGAAGGCGATCGAGTCGAATTCGTGCGGGGCGCCGGGGTGCAGGGCAGCGCCACGACGTCCCCCACCGCCGGCGGTGTGGCGGGCGTCCGCCATCGCACCGGCCACCGGAGCCGGCCCCGCGGCGATTTCGGGTTCCAGGCCGAGTGCCGCGGTTCCCGCCCTCCGGGGTCAGGCGGCGGACGGGACGACGATGACCTTGCCGTGCACCGCGCCCTCGGCGGCCCGGGCGTGCAACGCCGCCAGTTCGGCCAGCGGCGCCCGCTCGGCGACGGCGACGCGCAGCTCACCGCGGTCCACCAGTGCCACCAGCCGCGACAGCTGTTCGGCGTCGCTGCGGACGAACAGGTCGATGCCGCGCACGCCGCGCTCTTCGTCGCTGGGCGCGGGCATCCACACCGTCGTGTTGACCACGACACCGCCCGGCCGGACCAGGGTGACCAGTGCGGCCAGCTGCGCCGGGTCGACCGGCGCGAGGTTGAGCACCACGTCGACCGGCTCGCTCACCGCGTCGGGCACGCTCGTGGCCGTGTGGTCGATGACCTCGTCGGCACCGGCCGACTTCACCGCCTCCGCACTGCGGGGGCCGGCCGTGGCGATCACGTGGGCCTTGGCGCCCTTGGCCAGCTGCACGGCGTAGCCGCCGACCGCTCCGCCGGCACCGTTGATCAGCACGCGTTGCCCGGCCGTCAGCTTGCCGTGGTCGAACAGCGCCTGGTACGCGGTGAGCCCCACCACCGGCAACGCCGCGGCGTCCGGCAGCGGGACTCCCTTGGGTGCCGTTGCCAGAACCTCGGCCGGCGCGAGGACGTACTCCGCTGCGGCGCCGCTCTTGTCCATCGGCAGGAACCCGATGACCTCATCGCCGACCACGAGGCCGTCCACGCCTTCGCCCAGCGCGTCGACCGTACCGGCGACATCGAGGCCGGGCGTGTGCGGCAACTCCACCGGGATCGGGCCGCGCATGAAGCCACCGCGGATGTTGCCGTCGACGGAGTTGAACGACGTCGCGGCGACGCGGATCCGGACCTGCCCGGGTCCGGGGACGGGCTGCTCCAGGTCCTCGTAGCGCAGGACCTCGGGGTCGCCGTACTCGTGGAAACGCACTGCCTTCATCGGAGTTCTCGCTTTCGCATCATGTCTGCTTGCTTCGAACTTGAAGCAACTGCGGGACACGCTACTGCTGCTTCGAATTCGAAGCAAGTGACACCGTTCAGGCCGTAGGCCCGCGCCCGTCGCCGCGACGAGCTCCACGGCGAGCTCCGCGGCGACTCGGTCGATGTGTTGGCGCGATGCGGTAGCCGTCCGGGACGCGCCGGGGCAGGAAGCCGACGCCACCCTCTTGCAGCTCGTGTTCCTCATCGCGGGCCCACACCAGCGCGGAACCGGACAGGAGCAGGAAGACTCCGCCCTCGCCACTCCAGCTGCTGCTGATCTTCCCGCTGGGCGAGGGAGGGGGATGCTCATGGCCGATCCTCGGGATCCGCGGACGGCGGCGCCGTCCTCCTGCCCGCCACCCTGCACCGCGCCACCGCCCGAACTCCACGTCCTGCCGTGCTCGGCCGGGCCCAACACTGTCCACCCGCACCACACGCCAATCTTCGAATTCGAAGCAGTACACTGGGGTCATGCCCAAGTCGCCGCCGTCGCTCGACCCCGTGCAACTCGGCGCCTACTTCGACCTCATGGAGGTCGCCAGCCTGCTCCGGCACGCCGTCGAGCAACAGCTGCGCGAAGTCGGCGACCTCAGCTACATCCAATTCCAGCTGCTGGCCCGCCTCGGCGACTCACCGACGGGCAGCCACCGCATGACCGACCTCGCCGACGGCGTTGTCTACAGCCGCAGCGGCCTGACCTACCAGGCAGGCCTGCTCGAGAAGGCAGGCCTGGTCGTGCGCACGCCCTCTGCGGACGACGAGCGGAGCGTCACGGTCACCATCACCGACGCCGGACGCGCGCTGCTCGGGAAGGTGCTGCCGGGTCACATCGAGGTGGTCAGCGGCCTCCTGTTCGAGCCGCTTGCGCGCGATGACCTCAAGGCTCTCGCCGGCCTGCTGGCGCCGGTGCGCGACCACATGCGCTCCACACCACCTCGTTCAGCCGCGCCGCGCCGCAAAGCCGGATCGTAAGGACCCGGCCCGGTCTACAAGGACCCGGCCCGGTCTGATCGCGACAGCCAGCGGGCTCACCGACGAACAGGTCGGTGAACCGTCGTTGCTGCCCGGCTGGACCCGCGGCCACGTCCTCATCCACATCGCCCGCGCCGCCGAGGCTCACCGAAACCTGTTGGAGGCAGTACGCACCGGGTCCGGCATCCCCGCGTACGCGAGTCAAGAAGCCCGCGACACATCGATCGAGAACGGTGCGAGCCGGCCAAGTCGTCCTTCGTAAACTTGTCGAGCTCGAACTGCATCACGTCGACCTGAACGCGGGCTACCGGCCGACCGACTGGCCTGCCACCTTCAAGCCGCTGGAATTGCCCGAACCCATGCGAAGCCAGGCCGCCGACCGCATGTCCTGGTTCACCACGACGTAACTCCAACCACTCCCGCCTGTCCTGCCGCAACCGGGCCGATGGTGCCCTAGAGTCGCCGCATGCGGCGACGGGCAGGATTGGCATTAGCTGGGGTTGCGGCCTTGGCTTGGGGCGAGTGGTTGAACTGGCGCTGGTCTCGAGTTCTGGTGGGGAACGGCGTGGGCGCTTCCGAAGCCGTGGTGGTGCTGGGGTACCGGAACCCCCAAGCGACGGCAAACTTGATCAACCGATGGCGAGTCCGTGCTGGAATTCGCTCCATCGCCGCTGACGGTGCGCATGGAACCCGCGTGATCTTCAGCGGCGGTGCGGTCGGCGGGTGCGGCGCCGCGGAGGCCCAGCTGATGGCCGACTACGCGAAGTCGGTGCTCAAATTCGACGGCACGGTGCTCCTCGAAGACCAAAGCGCGACGACGTGGGAGAACATCACGAACGTGATCCCACTGCTCGAAAACGTGGACCGCATCAAGATCGCCTCCCAGCCGGCTCATGCGCTCAAGGCCCGTGCGTACTTGCGGCGGCAGCGCCCCGATCTCGCAGAGAGGCTGGTGCGCGCGGATGACTACCGCCCCGGCGAGTGGATGGCCGTCAAACCGCTGCTGGCCCTGTACGGACTTTGGACACTCCGCGGTCTCAAGGCCGATGAACGGAAGGTATCGCTGTACTCGCTGTAAACGACGCCGGATTCCTTGAGGATTTCCATACGGTCGAGGCGGCCACGTTCCCTCCCAGTATGAGCAGTTCGCCGCGCGGACGCGTGTAGCCCCGGCTCGGGAGGCGGCATGTGCCGGTCCGACCCGAATCATGCTGACTGACGCCGTGGCCAGCGCGTTGGTGGAGGTGGCTCGGCGACTTCCTCCCGCGGCGCCACCAGTCCGGGCTGGTGTGCCTCGCGGCGGGTGTCCGACTGCTCTCCGCGGCCGCCCAGTTCGTCACCACCGGCCGGCGCGGGATTCTCCGCCTTGCCCACCACTGGCCCTGGAGCTCAGACCGCGAAAGGGCCCACCGACTCCGTCCGCGGACCCTCACGAATGACTTGTCGGTCGCATAGACGAACATCCGGCGTTGTGTGACGGCAAGCGAGTCATCCCCCGCGTCGAAGCGGCCCACGGTCAGGTTGCCCCCCGGTGGCGCCGGGAAACGGTGCCACCCGGTGGAAAACGCTCGACAGGTCGATGGGAACGATCAGCTACGAATTCAGCCGCTTCCGGGTCGTCGCTGGATTCTCACCGGCCCGCCCAGGCGGCTTCATCAGTGGGGCCTCGCGCACGCCAGGCCCCACGACGGGTTCAGACGGTGAGGACGAGCTTGCCCCGGAGGTGGCCGCCGTCGAGCAGCCGGTGCGCGTCGGCGACGCGCTCGAACGGGAACGTCTCCCGCACATGGACCCGGAGCCTGCCCTGTTCGACGAGTTCGACGAGACCTCGCAGGGCGACCGGATCGGGATCGACCGCGATGCCGCTGAAGCGCATACCGGCCGCCTCGTACTTGGCGGCGAGCCCCGAATCCTCCTCGGCGACCGCCGTCACCAGGTGACCGCCCGGTCGGAGCACGTCGAGCGACCGCTCGGCGGTGTCGCCCCCGATCGTGTCGAGCACGACGTCGATGTCGCGGACCGCCCCGGTGAAGTCGACCGCCGTGTAGTCGATCACCTCGTCGGCGCCGAATCCCTCCACGAACTTCCGCTTGCTCCCGCTGGCCGTCGCGATCACATGCGCGCCGAGCGCTTTCGCGATCTGGATCGCGACATGGCCGACCCCGCCACCACCGCCGTGGACCAGGACGCGGTCGCCCTCACTCACACCGCCGAGGTCGACGAGGCCCTGCCACGCCGTCAGCCCGACGACCGGCAGCGCCGACGCCTCGACGTGCGAGAGCGACGCGGGCTTGCGTACCAGGTGCAACGCCGGCGCCGACACGAACTCGGCGTACGCGCTCGCCGCCCGTGGGAACAACGGCATCCCGAACACCTCGTCACCGGGCCTGAACCGCCACGTCAGCGACCCCTCCTCGACCACGCCACTGATGTCCCAGCCGAGGACGAACGGCGGCCGGCCGAGCATCGGGGGAAACTCGCCGGCACGCAGGAGCGCCTCCAGCGGGTTCAGCCCGATCGCCTTGACGCGGACGAGAACCTCGGTCGGGAGGGGCTGGGGCTCGGGCGCGTCCACGATGGTGAGCACCTCGGGACCGCCGAGCCTCTGCTGGGTGATGACTCGCATGACTCTCCTGTGCTTTGGAAGGGGGAGAGAAACCAGGCTAGGTTTCCGATAGGAACCAGCAGGTACCTCTGGCACAGGTACCTTTGGCGCCATGAGCGGTTTCGGTCCTGGTGGTCCCTTTCTCGCCGACTGTCCGGGGCGTATGGCGATCGAGCTGCTCGCCGACAAGTGGGCGGCGGTCGTGCTCTACGGCCTCAGCAGGGGCCCGGTGCGCCATGGCGAGCTGATCGAGCTGATCGGCGGCATCTCCCGCAAGATGCTCACCCAGACGCTCCGGCGGCTCGAGGCGCACGGACTCATCCGCCGCCACGCCTACGCCGAGGCGCCGCCCCGCGTCGAGTACGAGCTCACCCCGCTCGGGGCGACGCTGATCGATCCGATCCACATGCTCACCGAGTGGGCGAGGACGAACGGCGACGCGGTGCTCGACGCGCTCGACTCCGCTCCCGCCGACGTTGTGCCAAGCCGGGACGGATGAGTACAGGGCGGCCGTGCCATCGGATGGCACCCGGTGCGACCAAGGGCGGGCGCGCCACCGAATGCAGACAGGTGGCGCCGCGGGCAGAGGTCCCGGCACGCCGTTATCCGCTCCCCGTTTGAGGGAGGTCAGATGCTCGCGGCTTGCTCAGGATGCGTTCAGGTATCCGGTGTCAGAGTCGGGCGCCATGACCTACGAGACATCTGAGCCCCTGCCGACCTCAGCGGCCGACGGGCCGGTCGCCCGGTCGCGTCACCGGCGACGCTGGAACAAGGTTCCCGAAGTCATCCTCTACTTCTGGATCATCAAGGTGCTGTGCACGACGGTCGGTGAGACCGCGGCCGATCTGTTGAGCGAGAAGGCGGGACTCGGCCTGACGGGTGTATCGGCCCTGATGAGCGCGCTGCTGGCCGTGGTGCTGGTCGTGCAGTTCCGCACCAGCGCCTATCGCGCGGGCGTGTACTGGACGGCCGTCGCCCTGATCAGCGTCGTCGGCACGCTGATCAGCGACAACCTGACCGACAACATGGGCGTACCGCTGGAGACGAGCACGACGGTGTTCGCGATCATCCTGGCGGTGGTCTTCGCCATCTGGTACCGGCGGGAGCGGACACTGTCCATCCACAACATCGACTCCACGAGCCGCGAATCCTTCTACTGGCTGGCGGTGCTGTTCACCTTCGCCCTGGGCACCGCGGCCGGTGATCTGCTCTCGGAGCGGATGAACCTCGGGTACTGGCTGTCCGCGATGCTGTTCGCCCTGGCCATCGCCGCCGTCGCGGTCGCTCACTTCGCCCTCGGTCTCGACGCGGTGTGGAGCTTCTGGATCGCGTACATCCTCACCCGCCCGCTCGGCGCCTCCGTCGGCGACTACCTCTCCCAGCCGACCGGCGACGGCGGCCTCGGCCTGGGCACGGTCGTGACGAGCGTCCTGTTCCTCGCGGTCATTCTCGGCCTGGTGGTGTTCCTTTCGGTGACGCGCAAGGACGTCACCGAACCGGAGCGAGTCGCCCAGTAGACGGCCTGAGCCACGGCAGGCGTTCAGGATCCGTTCAGGCCGCGGCTGACAGGGTCGTACACCGCCGCCGTTCGCGGTCGGCCCATCGCACAAGATCGCCCAAGGGCGCCTGGCCCCTTCGGCGCGGGCGCCGTATCCCCGATCGGACGGGAGCACATGACATTGGGGAAGCCAGAAGTCCTCACCGACCTCGACGTCGCGAGTACGAGCACGTCGGTGATGAAGAAACTGCCCGAGGTCACCCTGGCCTTCTGGATCATGAAGATCGCCGCGACGACGCTGGGTGAGACGGCCGGAGACCTCTTCGCCCAGACCCTGAAGCTCGGCTACTTCCTCACCACGATCGCGCTGTTCCTGCTCTTCGTGGTGACCCTCGTCGTCCAGCTCGGGTCCAGCCGCTACAACCCGTTCTTCTACTGGTGATCCTGTCGACCAGCATGGCCGGCACCACCATGTCCGACTTCATGAACCGTGACGCCAGCGCCAAGTTCCTCTCAGGCGGCGCCACGTCGCTCGGCTGGGGCCCGCAGGGCCTCGGTCTGGGCTACCCGGTGGGCGCGGCGATCCTGATCTCAATCCTGCTGGCGATCTTCCTGGCGTGGAAGGCGAGCGGGATGACGTTCCAGATCCGCGACATCGTCACCTTCCGGGGTGAGGCCCTGTTCTGGTCGGCCATCCTCGTCTCCAACACGCTCGGCACATCGATGGGAGACTTCCTGTCCGACAGCTCCGGCCTGGGCTACGCGGGTGGCGCGCTCCTGGTCATCGGGGTGCTGGCCGTCCTCGTCGCGATGATGAAGGTCTCCGTGGTGCCGAACGTGCTGCTGTTCTGGATCGCCTTCGTCCTCACCCGGCCGCTCGGCGCCACCGCGGGCGACTTCCTCACCAAGCCGGTCGCCAAGGGCGGCCTCGACCTGGGCACGGCGGGCTCGTCGGCTGTCCTGCTGGCCGTCCTGATCGGCCTGATGGCCTACGCCCACGTGCGAGAGCGCCGGGTCCCGGGCCCGCGGAGCGAGGAGCGGGAGCCGGTCACCCAACGGGCAGGGTGACGGTGAATCGCGCCCCGGGCGCGTGCCCGGCGTCGTAGGTCACCTCGCCGCCCGCGGAGCGGGCCAGACGTCGCGCGAGCGGCAGTCCTAGGCCCGCTCCGTGGTGACCGTCGCCGGGGTCGGCGCGCCGCCCCGGTTGGAAGAGCTCGCCGACGAACGCCTCCGGTACGCCCGGTCCGTCGTCGGTGATGTCGATGACCACGGCGCCGGGTGTGTGCCGCACGGACACGGTGGCGGTGGAACGGGCGTAACGGACGGCGTTGGCGAGCAACGGGCTGACTACGCGTTCGAGGAAGGCGGGTGCCACTCCCGCCTCGTGGTGCCCGCCCTCGGCCGCCACCACGGCTTTCACCCGGCCCGGTGTGTCCAGGCGCTGGGCCATGCGGCGCAGGACGGGTACGACATCGGCCGTGCCGGGGGCTGTCGAGGTGTCGGTTGCGGTGTCGCGGGCGTCGCGCAGAAGCGTGTCGCAGATGGTCCGCATGGACTGGGCGGCCTCGTCGATCACCTCGTGAGTGGCGCGGGTCTCCGCGGCCGAGCGGGGCCTGGATCGCCACCAGTCGAGTTCGGCGATGATCCGGGTGAGTGGGGTCCGCATCTCGTGGGACAGTTCCCCCGTCAGTTGCCGCTCATGACGCAGCACGCCACGTATGCGGTCCAGCAGCGCGTCCAGCGAGGTGCCCAGACGGGCCAGTTCGGCCGGGCCTCCCCCGGTGCTGAAGCGTTCGTCGGAGGCCACGGCACTCCACTGGGTGGCCTGGTCAGTCATCGTCCGCACCGGGCGCAGGGCCCGGCCGACCGCCAGACGTGTCAGCACGTAGGCGCAGACGAGCATGACCGCGTCCAGGATCAGCGACCCCCACAGCAGGGTGTCGGCCGAACTCTGGTACGGGGCGAGGTCGAGGGCTGTGACGACGGTGGCTGTGGCATCTCCACCGGACACGGGCCGGGCGCACAGGCGGACGGACCGTTGGCCCTCGGCGCGGACGGTCGCGCAGCCGGGCGCGCCCCGTGCGGCGAGCCGGTCGGTGGTCCGGGTCAGGGGGTTGCTCGCCGAGGTGGCGGGCGGCCTTTCCAGCAGGCGCTTCCCGGCGTAGATCCACACGTTTGTGTCCAGCAGCTGATCGTTGGCGGTCTCCAGGACGCGCACCTGTGGGCCGCTGGTGTCGACGGTCGCGGCGACGGCGGTCGCCCGGGCCCGCAGCTCGTCGTCCGCCTGCTGCCGCAGGTGTCGTTCCACCGCGGTGTTGAACACGACCGTCAGCGCCGTGATCAGCAGCGCGGCGGTGGTCAGCGCGACGAGCGAGAGTCGTCCGCGCAGGGTACGGGGCGCCAGCGCGCGGAGCACCGGTCGGTGCCAGGCCGATCTCATGACAGGCGGTGCCCGATCCCGCGCGCGGTGGCGATGGTCAGGCCGCTGCCCGTCTCGCGCAGTTTGCGGCGCAGCCTGCTCAGATACTGATCCAAGGTGTTGTCACTGACCTGTCCGCCTTCGGGCCAGCCCGCCCTGACCAGATCACGGCGGCGCACCAGGTCCCCGTCCGCGGCGACGAGCGTGGCCAGCAGCCGGAACTCCGTCGGGGACAGGGCGACCCGGGTGCCGTGCACCGTCGCACTGTGCCGGACCGCGTCCAGGACCAGGCCCCCGATCGAGGCGGCCGGCGGGGGCGCGGCCCGCTTGAGCGCCGCCCGCAGCCGGGCGGCGAGCTCGGCGAGGTGGAACGGCTTCGGCAGGTAGTCGTCACCCCCGGCCGAGAAGCCGGACAGCCGGTCGGTGAGGTGGTGCCGTGCGGTCAGGAAGACGACCGGGGCGTGGAACCCGCCCGCGCGCATGGCCTGGCATACGTCCCGTCCGTCCGCGTCGGGCAGGCCGATGTCCAGGACGACCGCGGCGATGTCGGCGCTGACCAGGCGCAGGGCGGTGGCGCCGTCGGTGGCCGGGACGGGGTCGAAGTCCTCGTCGTACAGACCGCGACGGAGCACATCACGCAGGGCGTGATCATCCTCGACGATCAGGATTTTGCGGCGCATGGTCCTCCGGCGCTCTCTCGGCGGTGGGGGCGGTATCGGCGGGGGTGAGGGAGAGGGCCGGCAGCCACCGGCCCGCGGCGTACAGGCACACCCCCAGCCAGCCGACGGCGAACAACCAGCCGCCGAGAACGTCCGTGAACCAGTGCACCCCGAGATAGACACGGGTCAGCCCGACCAGCAGACCCCAGCAGCCGATGACGACCCTGAACGACGTCGCTCCGCGCGGGGCGCGCAGGGTCAGCGCGATCATGAGCAGCCCGGCGGTCAGCGCTCCCGTGGTGGCGTGTCCCGACGGGAACGCCCAACCGCTCGCGTGCGCCGCCCAGTCGCCCCGCGGGGGACGGGAGCGGTGGACGAGTTCCATCACGCCGTACCGCAGTGCCTGCCCCACGCCGAGACAGACGAGGCAGAACACGGCGGCGAGCAGCCGGTTCCGCACGGCTCGTGCCACCAGGAAGCCGGCCAGTGCGGCGAGTACGTACGGGATGGCGCCGGTCCCGGTGTCAGTCACTCCACGGGCGAAGGTCCGCATCACGTCCGGGCGGTGGCCGACCGACCATCCGAGGGGGCCGTCGTCCAGCCACAACGGAGCACCGGCGCCGCCCACGACGACCATGGTCAGCACCCCCAGCGCCGCCCACGCGCCCAGAGCGACGCTTCCGGCCAGTCCGGTGGTCTCCCCGCGGTTCACAAGGCCACCAGCCGTGGTCGCGGTGGGATGGCGATCAGGTACCGGGCCGACGCCTGCGGCCACCGCCGCGCCATGAGCACCGACGCGAAGCCATCGATCGGCGCTCCGTCGAAGGACGAGGTCATCTACCGGCCTCCTCCGCTTTCGCGTATAGCGGGTGTGGTCATAGGTCTGGGTCCTTTCGCTACGCACGATCGGACACACGACCCCGCGTTCTACTACAAGCGTGTAGGTGCTCTACGTTACTGGCAGACGCTCGCGGGGCGAGGATCGTTCCCCACGCACTGCCGATTCGCGCAGATGACCGGCGGCGGGCATCGTGGTGACGGCGGTGGCTTCTCCGGGTGCTACGGCCGGCCCGCAGACGTCGCCTGCCCACATGACGGTGTCGGCTCGCGATCGTACGGTCGATGCCGAAGCGCCTGGAGCCGACCAGGACCCCGCACCGGGCGGAGGCCCTGGGACGGCATCACGGGCCGGGCGTTGTCGAGGATGTCGACTGTCCAGGGGCCTTCTCGGAAAGCGATGGCTCCCATCGCAACCAATCGTTGGATCTGGAACCTGGGCGATCCTAGGGTCCCCATAACAGCCACGCCGCCGTCGCCCAGTTGACAGGCGGATGCTCGGACGAAGGGGACTTCGCCTTGTTGACAACGCGCCTCACCCGCGCCTTCGGTATCGAGCACCCCATCGTGCTCGCCCCCATGGACCTCGTCTCCGGAGCCCGCCTCGCCACCGCGGTCACCGCCGCGGGCGGCCTCGGCCTGATCGGCGGTGGCTACGGCGACAGCGAATGGCTGAGGCGGGAGCTCGCCGCCGCGGGCGACGCCCGCGTGGGATGCGGCTTCATCACATGGAGCCTGGCCCGCCGCCCCGATCTGCTCGACATCGCCCTGGAGTACGAACCCGCCGCACTGATGCTTTCCTTCGGCGACCCGGCCCCGTTCGCCGGCCGGATCCGCACCGCAGCCGTACCACTGCTGTGCCAGGTCCACACCCTCGACCAGGGCTGCCAGGCCCTCGACGCCGGAGCGGACGTCATCGTCGCACAAGGTGGCGAGGCCGGCGGGCACGGAGCCGGCACCCGGTCGACGTTCTGCGATGACACCCTGCGAACCAGCGTCTACGACATCGTGTGCCGGTACGACTGGCCCACCGAATTCACCGGACGCCTGCTGCGCAACCAGTTCACCGACCGGTGACACGGCCAGGAATCGGAACTCAGCACACATCTGACCGTCTCGAAGCAGGACTTCGGCATCGCAAGCATGATCGTCGGCGAGGGCGTGGGCCTGATCCACGAGATCCTGCCCGCCGGGGACGTCGTACGCCGCATGGCCCAGGACGCCGCCACGCGGCTCAGCCCGACCACTCCGCAGACCACCTCGATCAGCGGCTGAGGCAGCGCCTGCCCGCCAGAGCCCCGCTGACGAACCACGACGCGTAAGGCCCGGTTCACCAGCCGCTGACGCGATTCCAGACGGCTTGGACGGCGGGTGCGTCCGCCGCTGTCCGGCTGCTGTCGATGACGTGGTAGCCACGGTGCTGTGCGGCGGTGGCGCAGGCGTGGTTGGGCAGGATGCGCAGGCGGGTGCCGATGGGCAGGTCGGGCAGGGCGGCGCCGTCGCGGGCGGTGATGGTGCCGTGCTCCTGGCTCGCGGCGCTCATGACCAGGCCGGGGATCGTGCGCCCCGTGAGGTCGGTGACCAGGCCGTACCCCTGGTCCTTGGGCTGGGCCGCCGTACCGCGGTCGCGGGACATCGCCATCCAGCCGCCGTCGGTGACGATCCAGCCGTACTCGGGGCGGTGTCCGATGACGGTGACGACGACCGACAGCGCGAGGTCGTCGATCCGGCACACCCCGAGACCGGCCATCACCAGGTCGAAGAACACGTAGTTTCCGGCGCGCAGTTCGGTGACGCCGGTGAGGTCCTCGGCGGCGTGCGCGGTGGGCGTCGAGCCGACGCTGACGGTCGCGACGGGGAGACCGGCGGCGCGCAAACTCTCGGCGGCGGCGACGGCGGTGTCGCGTTCGTTCTTCGCCGCCAGCCGCCGCTCATCCGCCGAGTAGGCGAAGTAGGACTCGCCCGCGTGGGTCAGCACACCGTCCAGACATCCGGCGTCGTGCAGGGTGCGGCCGACGTCGAGGAGTGCGGGGGCGTCGGTCTTGAGGCCGCCGCGGTGGCTGTCGCAGTCGATCTCGATCTGCGCGGGAACGCCGATACCGGACCGGCGGGAGGCCTCCGCGACGAAGGCGGCCTGCTCGGGGCTGTCCAGCAGCACGCGGAGGGTGACGCCGCGGCGCAACAGGGCGAGCACACGGGGCAGTTTGTGCGGGTCGATGCCGACGGCGTAGGTGATGTCGGCGTAGCCGCCGTCGGCGAACGCCTCGGCTTCGGCGAGCGTCGAGACGGTCACGGGGTTCGGGGCGGCACCGTGCATCAGGGCGGCGACGTCGAGGCTCTTGGCCGTCTTGACGTGCGGCCGCAGAGTGACGCCGAGGTGGTCGGCCTTGGCGGCGAGTCGGTCGATGTTGCGCAGCGCCTTGTGCACGTCGACCACCGCGAACGGGGTGTCGGGGTCGGCCAGCGTCCCGGCAGTGGTGGAGGGCGTGGTGGTCATGGAGTGACGTCCATCTTCTCGAGTAGGGCCGCGTCCCGCGCTCGCATCAATCGACCGAAATTCTACTTCTAGACAGTACCGCTAGATCCAGGTGCCCCGCCACGCCGGAGGGGTCACCTGTCAGTACGGTGATGACTTTCCCCTCTGCATGCGGGCGTCGAGGCGTTGACAGGCCAGCTCAGCGACCTCATCCTAATTGCGTCACCTGATAAACCGGTGACGGTCGCAGACCTCCTCCCGGCCTCCCCCATCGACGAGGACCCCACCTTGCGAGACCAGAACGAATACCTGTACTTCTTGCGCCGCGCCTTCGACGGCATGCTCGGCGCGCTGGAAGACCTCGGCGATGACGTGGGAAACGTCCGCCCACCGCTTCCGGGCGCCAACTCCGTCTACGCGATCGCGTACCACTGCGTTGGGGTCGCCGACTACTGGATCGGGCACATCGTCGCCGGGCGCGAGGTCGACCGTGACCGCGCCGCGGAGTTCACCGCCACGGGCAGCGCACACGAGCTGCGGCGGAACGTCGACGCGCTTTTCGAGCGGCTGGGCACCGACCTCGAACCGGCGACGCCGACGGCGCTCCCGCGCAACACACCGCCCGCCGAGTTCGAGGGACCGGACCGCCCGCTGAGCGTCCAGGGCGTCCAACTCCACGTACTCGAAGAGCTCGCCCAGCACCACGGCCACATACAGATCACCCGTGATCTGCTCACGCGGGGAGCGCGTTCATGAGTGTCACCCCGCCCGAGCCGGTGCCCGGCTTCGATGACCTCGGCCTCGACTGGCTGCGCGCCCGCCGCAGCGTCAAATGGCACCGTCCGGGACCGCGGGTGCTCCCCGCATGGGTGGCGGACATGGACTTCCCCACCCCTCCGGTGGTGGTCGCCGCGCTACGGGAGGCCATCGACCGCCGCGATCTCGGCTATCCGGACTGGCCGGAGGGCAGTCCGCTCCGGCGCGCCTTCGCACGGCGGATGATGGACCGCTACGCATGGACGGCGCCCGCGGACCGCGTACGCGAGCAGACCGACCTGATCCAGTGCCTCCAGCTCGTCCTGCACCTCGCGACGAGCGCGGGTGACGCGGTGGCCGTACAGACGCCCAACTACCCCCCGTTCCTGGCCACGTTGGCGACGATGAACCGGCGTGCCGTGCCCATTCCGATGCACGACTCCGCCGACGGCTGGCGCATGGATCCGGCCGCTCTCGACGCCGCGGTGGCAGAGTCGGGCTGCAAGGCACTGGTGCTGGTCAACCCGCACAATCCGACGGGCCGCGTGCTGACCCGTGCGGAGCTGGAGGAGATCGCCGCGATCGCGCGTCGGCACGATCTGCTGGTCATCAGCGACGAGATCCACGCCGAACTGGTCCATGAGCCGCATCGCCACATACCGTTCGCGAGCCTGTCCGCGGACGCCGCCGGCCGCACCGTCACGCTCACCTCCGCCACCAAGGCGTTCAACCTCGCGGCCATTCGCTGTGCGGTCACCCACTACGGCCCGGACCGGCTGCTCGCGCTGCGCGACGCGCAGCCGCCCGACCTGTACGGCGCCCTATCTCCGCTCAGCGTCATCGCCACCGAGGCGGCGTGGCGAGAGGGCGACGCCTGGCAGCGCGACCTGCTCACCGTGCTGGACCGCAACCGCCGACGCGTTCATCGGGTGGTGAGCACCGAGCTCCCGCAGCTGCGTCACCACCTGCCGGAGGCCACCTATCTGGCCTGGTTCGACGCACGGCCGCTGGGGCTCGGCGAACCGCCCGTGGAGAGAGTGCTGAGGGAGGGTGATGTCCTGCTCGACGGGGGCAGCCCCTTCGGCCCGGACGCCGACGGCTTCCTGCGGCTGAACTTCGCCACGTCCCATGCCGTCCTCGAGGACATCCTGGACGGACTCGTCCGAGCGCTGCGACCGGGGCTGAATCCGGGTAGGTGAAATCCCCTGGCGTGGCGGCCGGAAGGGCCGGAGACTCATCCCATGGCTGACATGGGGGCGTTCCGGGAAGCGGTCACCGCGTGGGCGGCCGGTGGCCCCGGCGGCCCCGCGCACGAGCTGGCCGCGCGGCTGCCCGTCCGGGCGGTCGTCCTGCTCGAAGGGCCGAGCGACGCCGCGGCGGTCGGCACGCTGGCCGCCCGCCACGGCCGGGACCTGGCCGCCGAAGGAGTCTGCGTCCTGCCGATGGGCGGCGCCATGAGCGTCGGACGCTTCGCCCATCTCCTCGGGCCACCCGGCCTGGGCCTCCGCCTCACCGGGCTGTGCGACGAGGCGGAGCGCCGCTTCTACACCCGCGGTCTGGAGCGGGCCGGCGCGGCGCGGCAGGAGTTCTTCGTCTGCTCGGCGGATCTGGAGGACGAGCTCATCCGCGCCCTGGGCGTGACACGGGTGGCGGAGCTCGTCCGGGCGGAGGGCGATCTGCGCGCCCTGCAGACCTTTCTGCGCCAGCCCGCACAGCAGGGCCGCACCTCACAGCAGCAGTTGCGGCGCTTCCTCGGTACGAAGAAGGGGCGGAAGATCCACTACGGCCGCGTCCTCGTCGCGGCCCTCGACGACGACCGCGTACCCGCGCCACTCGACGCCCTGCTCACCAGCCTCTGACCCCGGAAGCCGTGGCCGACCGTACGTCATGTCGTGACGTCCACCAGGACCTTGCCGACCGCGCCGCTCTCCACCGCTCGGTGCGCGTCGGCGGTGCGGTCGAGCGGAAAGCGGACCAGCGGCAGGCCGTGCTCCTCGCCGACCGGCAGCGCGCCGCCGCGCACCGCTGCGGCGACGTCCTCTACGGCCGCGGCGAGCGGCCCTGAGCCGACCGTGTAGAGCACCACGAACTGGAAGCGTGTGTTGAGCACCATGTTCCGCATCACGTCGAGCTCGACCGGCTTGCCACCGTCGTTGCCGTAGGTCGAGATCGTGCCGCGGGTCCGCAGCACGGCCGTGTCCAGTGCGAGGTTCGCGCCCAGCGCCACCTCGGCGACGATGTCGACGCCGTCCGGGGCGATCTCGCGGATCCCGGCGGCCGGGTCGCCCTCGCGATAGTTGATCACGTGGTGGGCCCCGGCGGCGGTGGCCAGCCGGGCCTTCTCCGGGCCGCTGACCGTGCTGATCACGGTGGCGCCGGCCCATCGGGCGAGCTGGATCACCGCGTGCCCGACCGCCCCGGCCCCGCCCGCGGCGAGCACCACCTTCCCGTCGAGCGCCCCGGGCCGCAGACGGCGCGGCCCGTCCTCGGCGACGGTGAGCGCGCGGTGCGCGGTGAGCGCGGGGACGCCGAGTGAGGCGCCGACGTCGAAACCGGCCTCGTCGGGCAGCGGCACGGCCCGCTCGGCGGGCACGACGGTGAACTCGGCGGCGGTGCCGGTGGGCCGCCCGGCGGCGGCCAGGAACAGCCAGACCCGCTGACCGACCCGGCTCCGGTCGACCCCCTCACCCACGGCATCGATCGTGCCGGCGCCATCGAGGTGCGGGGTGACCTCGGGGAATTGCTTGGGGCCCGAGGCGCCGGAGCGGGCCTTCCAGTCGGTCGGGTTGATCCCGGACACGGCGATCCGGACACGAACCTCGCCCGGGCCGGGCGCGGGCAGGTCGCGGTCGACGAGCCGAAGAACGTCGGGGTCGCCGTTGTCGCGGTAGATGATGGCCTTCATGATCCGTCCTCAGAGCCTGGTGGAGCGGGGTTTACCGGCGCGGCCCGACGTTCGGTCAGGGCGTCCGGCGTAGGGTCGCGACCCTGGTCGTGTTGGTTCCGGTCAGCCGATGGGGGCCTCGTTGGAGCGGGACTCGATGGCATCGAGGGCGGCGAGGGTCGCGGCGTCGATTGTGATCCCGCTGACCGCCATGTTGGCCTCGAGGTGGGCGGGGTCGGCGGTGCCGGGGATGAGCAGCACGTTCGGGGCGTGGTGCAGCAGCCAGGCGAGGCCGACCTGGGAGGGCGTGACACCCAGGGACTCGGCCGCGGCCTGAACGGCCGGTTCCTCGGTGGCCTTGGGCAGACCGGGGAAGGCCCCGCCGAGCGGGAAGAACGGCACCCAGGCGATGCCCTCGGCCGCGCACAGTCCGAGCATGTCCTCGTCGTCGCGGGAGGCGAGACTGTACGCGTTCTGCACGCAGGCGATACCGGCCGGCAGGGCGCGGCGCAGGCCGCCGAGGGTGACGCTGCTCAGGCCGATCGCGCCGATCTTGCCCTCGTCGCGCAGGGCGGTCATCGTCGCGAGCTGGTCGTCGAGGTCTACGACCTGGTCGCCCTCGGGGCGCAGCCCGGGGCCGGTGTCCAGGCGGCGGAGGTTGACCACCGGGAGCCGGTCGACGCCGAGGCCGCGCAGGTTGTCCTCGACACTGGCGCGCAGTTGCTCGGGCCGCTGTGCCAGACGCAGCGGCAGCTGCCCGCCGGGGTCGGGGTCGGCGCCGACCTTCGTGACGACCAGGACGTCGTCCTCGGGGCGCAGCGCCTCGCGGATCACGTCGTTGGCGAAACCGAAGCCGTAGAACTCGGCGGTGTCCACATGGTCGACGCCCAGCTCGACCGCGCGGCGCAGCAGCGCGACGGCCTCGCCGCGGCGGTCGCGCAGTCGCTCGAGCTGCAGCGCGCCATAGCCGATCCGGGTAACGGTACGCCCGGCGAACGAAGCGGTCGGGGTGGTCATGGCGCTGTCTCCTCGGTCGGTGATCGCAAGGCGGTGTACAGCAGTTCGGCCTGGTAGAGCGCCATCACCCGGTGAGCGATCGGGGCGGCCCGCTCCCGGGCCCCGGCCGGCTCGTGCCGCTCGACCTTGACCAGCCACGCCGTGACGCAGTCGTGCAGCATCGCCCGCATCCGGTCCGTCATGTCGACGACGATGTCGCGGATGGCCGGGTCGGTGGTCGCCTCCCCCCAGGTCTGCACGCCGACCCGGGCCTCGGCGGGGTCGACCGCGGCGATCAGGCGGGCGAGGAGTTCGTCGGGGCCGGGCGGGGTGTCGCTCGCGGCGTACTCGCCGATGACCTCGGCGCGCTTGACGAGCACCTCGCGGGCGGCGGCCCGGACCAGGTCGGCCTTGTTGCGGTAGTGCGCATAAATCGACCCGGCCGAGAGGCCGGACTCGGCCGTGATGTCGGCGATCGAGGTCCGCTCCAGGCCGTTGCGGCCGAAGCAGCGCACGGCGGCCTCGGCGATCTGGGCACGCCGGAGTTCCTTGCGCGCGTCGGTGAGCCGCGGCACCACACACCCCCCCACAAAAAGAATGGCAGTTCTGCTTGCGCGAGTACGCTAACAGAATCGCTGTTCTTTTTGTGGTCGGCAACACGCACTCGGGCCGGCCCTCGGCACCCGCCCAGCCGTCCGCGGAGCTGATCGGCCGTCAAAGGAACGCCCCCAGTCGCGCTCGGCTCGGACTCGGGGCAGCAGGTTTCAGGCTCAGGTTTCCATGACAGCCTGCTGCTTCTTCCGCATCCGGTAGCTGGCGGCCTTGTGCTTGTTTCCGCACTCCGCCATCCCGCACCACCGCCGGGCCCCGGAGCGCGACACGTCCACGAAGAGGCGGGTGCAGTCGGGGTTCGCGCACTCCTTGGTCTTGCCGAGCTGGGCCGAGCTCAGCAGGTCCACGGCGTCGCGGGCCACCGCACCGAGGACCTCGTCCACGCCGCCGGTCCGCGTCAACCGCCCCGATACGTCGAGCTGATGCCTGAGCAGCGGCAGCCGGGCCGCCTCGTTCACCTCGGCGAGGGCGTCCCTGAGCCCGGCGTCCGAGGGATCTCCCGGCGGCCAGGAACGCACCAGTGTGCAGATCGCCTCGCGCAGACGGCGGACCCGCTCCCATCCCCGGGTGTCCATCGGGCCGGGGTCGTCCAGCAGCCCGGCCTGGCGGATCCAGTGGCTCACGTCGCTCGGGGAGGTCAGCAGCTCCGTACGGAGGCTGCGTCGCCACAGCTTCGTACCCACCAGGTCGAGGCAGAGGCGACCGCTCACAAAGACGAACTCATCCACGTGACCATATTGCCGGGTAACGTCCTGGTTGTCGACGCCCACCCCTGCGCAGGGGCCTCCCTCCCCCACCAGGCCGAATGGGAATCGCCGTGATCGACCTCGGCCTGCCGTCCCTGCGGCCGTCACCTGCCTGGCAGGTAACACAACGATCAGGGGCCGATGCGGCCCTTGCTGCGCATGGCGGCGCGGACGCGTTCCTCGGCGAGCCCGCGCCCGGCGATATGCGGTGTGGTGGCGCGGCGCTGGGCCGCTTCGAGAACCGTGACGGCGTTGGTGCGCAGCCGTTTGGAGATCGTCTCGAAGATGGTGGAGGTCTCGGGCCGGAATCCGGAGTAGCGGGCGTCCATGGCGAAGGCGGCGGCGACGCCACCGGCGTTGGCCACGAAGTCGGGCAGGAGGGAGATGCCACGTTCCGCGAGGATGGACTGGGCCTGCGGCGAGGTGGGCAGATTGGCGCCCTCCACGACCAGTTTGGCCTTGATCTGGTGGGCGGTCGTCTCGTCGATGACGTCTTGCAGGGCCGCCGGGACGAGGATGTCGCAGTCGACGGTGAGTTCCTGGCCGGGTCGTCCGGCGATGCCCTGGTGGTGGCGGGTGACGAAGTCGTCACCGTGTTCTTCCCGCGCGGTGCGCAGCGCGGCGACGTCCAGTCCGGCGGGATCGTGGAGGGTCCCCTTGGCGGTGGAGACGGCGACGACGGTGGCACCGAGTTCGGCGAACCGCACGGCGGCGGCGTGGCCGACGGCACCGAACCCCTGAATGGCGACCCGGGCGCCGCCGAGGGGCAGCCGCACGCGGACGTCGTCATGGTGGGGAACACGGACTGGGCGCAGACCGCGAAGCTCCTCCCGGCCGTCGCCGCACCGCGCTTCGCCGAGATCCTGCCCGACCCGGACGCCGATCCCCATGACGCCGACCGGAACATACCGGGGCTGGTGCGCTCGGCGGACGAGCCGGAGGCGCTGGCCATCGTCACCGAGGTGCTGGTCTCGGCGCTGGCCGCGGTATTGCACACCGCTCCGGAGCGGATCGACCCGGACACCCGGCTGGACCAGCTCGGTCTGGAGTCGCTGATGGCGGCCGAGCTGAGCTCCGTACTGCAACGCAGGCTGGACTGCGTGGTCCCGACGATGGAACTGGCCACCGCGGCCGGTGTCCGGCAACTCGCCCCACGCCTCCTCGGGCGGGTCAGGCGGGGCGCATGACACCGCGAGCGCCGATCCCCGCCCCGGAACTCAATCGGCTCACCGACCGGCGGACCGCGCGGATCCGGCTCTACTGCGTGCCGCCGTCCGGCACCGGATCGGAGTTCTTCCTGCCCTGGGTCGCCGCGTTCTCCGAACTCTTCGACCTGGTCGCCGTCGACCTGCCGGGCCGCGGCACCCGCACCGGGGAACCGTCGATCACCGACATCGGCTGGTCCGCCACCGGCATCGCGGAAGCCATCGCCGCGGACCTGCGGCACCGGCCGCCCGCCGACGGCTTCTACGCCGTCTTCGGCCACAGCTTCGGGGCGCTGCTCGCGTTCGAGGCCACCCACCGGCTCCGGTCGGAGTCGCGCACCGGACCGAACCTGCTCGCGCTGTCCGCCGTTCCACCACCGGGCCGCGACGGACTCGACGACCACATCGCGCGCAACCTCGGCGCCGGGATCGCCGTCATCACCGAGATCATGGGCTGGGAGCAGCCGGCCGACGACGCGCTCACGCGGACCGTCTACACCCCGTTCCTCGCGGACGCGGTGGCGCTGCTGCAGCATACGCGGCGGGAATGGCCGCCGCTGGGCGCGCGGCTGAGCGTCTTCGGCGGACTGGACGACCCGATGGTCGACCCCGAGACGCTGCACGAGTGGGGCGCCTGTACGACGGCCGACGCCCGGGTCCACCGCTTTCCCGGTGGCCACCACTATCTGCGCACCCAAGTGGCCGAGGTGGTCGGCCGGCTGACGGACGATCTGCTGGCCGCGTACCGGAGTCCGGCATCCGGCTAGGCCCCCAGGACCCCCTCCGTGTCGTCCAGGTCGTCCAGGGTGTCGAGGTCCACCGACCCTCCGGGCATCACCTGGCGGGTGCGGCGGTAGCCGTAGGCTCCGTAGACGACCAGCCCGGCAACGAGCCATGCCCCCACCCGCACCCAGGTCTCCCACTGCAGGAACGGCATCAGCCAGCCGGAGAAGATCATGATGAAGGAGAACGTCACGGTGACGATGCCGATGACCGCTCCGACGGCGATGACGTTGGCCAGTCCGTTCAGGCCCACGTCGGCGAAGGCGCTGGAGATGCCGCTGTTCGGGTTGAGCTCGCTGTAGTGCTGGATGCCGGTGAGCACGACGCACACCAGCACGTACAGGACCATGGAGGTGAAGGCCCCGCCGAGTCCGAAGGGCGCGAACGGGGTGAGATTCCCGCTGTCGACCTTGATGAAGCCCACCACGATCACCACGAGAACGATGGCGATCTTGACGATGGTCAGCACGGTCTCGACGCGGGCCGAGGTACGGGTGCCACGGGCCAGCAGCCACGCGACGGCCAGACAGATCGCCACGGCCAGCAGGTCGATCCGGTGACCGGCGCCGGTGCCGGGCGCGCCCAGTGCCCAGGTGGGCAGGTGGATCCCGACGGCGTCCAGGAGGAAGCCGAGGTAGCCGGACATGCCGATCGCGACGACCGCGACGACCGCGACGATGGCGGTGGACTCCAGGAGGAGGTCAAATCCCACGATCCACCCCACGACCTCCCCGAGGACCGCGGCGCAGTAGGTGTAGGAGGAGCCCGCTTTCGGCACCTGCCGGCGAACTCCGCGTACGCGAAGGCCGCGCACAGCGAAGCGGCTCCGGCGACGAGGAACGAGATCAGTACGGCGGGACCGGCGACGCCCCTGGCGACGGCGGCTGCCAGGCTGAAGATACCGGCCCCGATGATCGCGCCGACGCCGATCATCGTCAGCTGGGTGAGCCCGAGGGTGCGCACCATGCGCTCGCCCGCGGGCGACCAAGGAAACCTGGGCCCTCCGCGTGGCCTCGTCAGCGGGTGAGGAGCGTGTTCCCGCTTTGCCGCTGACCGCCGGGTGGCGGCCGCCCCGCCGAGGTGCGCAACACATCCACCAGCGCGGACACCGTCGGCCGGTGCTCGGCGAAGGAGCGGCACACCACCACGATGTGGCGTTCCATCGTCTCGTGCAGCTCCAGGACGTCGAGGCAGGACGGGCGCAGCCGGAGCATCAGATCCGTCACCACGCTGACCCCGACCCCAGCCTCGACCAGGGCCAGGGTGGCGGCCGTGTCCGTCACTTCGTGCAGCACCTGCGGTTCGAAACCGGCGCGGCGACAGGCGGTGAACACGGCGCGGCCGTAGTAGCTGCCGGCTGACGGCAGGATCCATCCGAGGTCCCTGGTGTCGGCGAGCGAGACCTTCTGCCGACCGGACCCGCCGGACTGACCGGACCGCCCGGACCTGCCGGACCTGCCGGACCTGCCGGCCATGGCCCCGGTGGGCACCGCGAGCGAGAAGCGCTCCCTGGACAGCTCCCGCACCCGCAGGGACGGATCCCGCGGGATGGGCACGTCCGGGTAGTCCAGCCCCAGCGCCAGGTCCACGCTTCCACCGGCCACCGCGTCGTACACCTCGTCCACGTCCATGTCCCGGCTGCGCACGGTCACTCCGGGATGGGTCTCGCGCACCTGCCGCAGGGCGGGCGGCAGGATCTCGGCGGCGGCGGTGGCGAAGAGCCCGACCCGCAGCGTTCCGGAGATTTCGTTCCGGGTGCGCTCCAGCGCTTCGACGGCCTCGGCCTCCGTGGTGAGGATGCGCTCGGCGTGCAGGGCCAGGGTCGCCCCGGCGTCGGTGAGCTCCACCCGGCGTCCCACCCGCCGCAGCAGTTGCCTGCCGGTGGCCTTCTCCAACGCGGTGATCTGCTGCGATACCCCGCCGGGCGTGTATCCCAGGGCCTCGGCGACGGCGGTGATGGTGCCGCGTCTGGTCAGTTCCACCAGCGAACGCAGCTGCGCACTCGTCCAGTCCATATAGGGATCCTAAAAGATCGGAAGCATGGACCGTTGATAGACGTCAACGTTTGGTGTGCTGCACGATGACGCACAGATAGCTGATCGGCATCGCTCTGTCCTGACAGCCCCGCCGCCCCCGGACGTGGACCCGTCCTCGTCCGGCGAGGTGGCCTCTGGAAGGGAGTGGCCTGTTGTCCTCCTCCGCCTTCCGCACCGTTCCCGCCTCCGCCGACGTTGTGATCGTCGGTGGCGGCGTGATGGGTGCGAGCACCGCGTTTCACCTCGCCGAGGCCGGGGTGACGAACATCGTCGTCGTGGAGCGCGGCGACCTCGGCCGCGGCAGTTCGGGCAAGCCGATCGGCGGCGTACGCACCCAGTTCTCCGATCCGCTCAACATCGAGCTGGGCAGCCGCAGCCTGCGTGCCTACCAGGAGTTCCGCCACCGGCCCGGCGCCGACATCCGGCTCGACACCGTCGGCTACCTCTTCCTGCTCGACAGCGCACAGCAGGCGAGTGACTTCGAGGCCGGGGTCCGGCTCCAGAACAGCCTGGGCGTGCCGAGCCGCATGATCGCCCCCGACGAGGCCCAGCGTCTGTGTCCCTATCTCAGCACCGACGGCCTCGTGGCCGCCGCCTACTCCCCCACCGACGGACACGCCCGCCCCGCGCTGGTCGTCCAGGGGTACGCCCGGGCCGCGGCCCGGGCCGGCGTCACCATCGCCACCCACACCGCGGTATCCGGTCTCGACACGGCCGGGGACCGGGTCGTCGGTGTGCACACCAGTCACGGCCGCATCGCGTGCTCCACCGTGATCTGCGCGGCGGGGGCCTGGTCGGCGCGGATCGGGGAGATGGCGGGCGTCAAACTCCCGGTCCGGCCGGTGAAGCGGCAGCTGGCGTTCACCGCGCCGATCGCGCCGCCCGCCCCGCGCATCCCGTTCACCATCGACTTCTCCTCGACCGCCTACTTCCACAACAGTGACGACGGTCTGCTGCTCGGGCTGGCCGACCCCGGCCAGGAGGAAGGCTTCGACACCACCTGGACCCCGGAGTGGCTGGAGCTGTTCCGCACCGTCGCCCGCCACCGCGCCCCGGCCCTGGCCGGCCTGGAGGCCGCCGGTGGATGGGCCGGTCTGTACGAGGTCACACCGGACCACAACGCGCTGATCGGCCGCTCCGCGGAGCTGCCCAACTTCCTCTACGCGGCCGGGTTTTCCGGCCACGGCTTCCTTCAGGCACCCGCGGTCGGCGAGGTCGTGCGCGATCTGTACCTGGAGCGTGCGCCGTTCACCGACACCTCCCCGCTCAGCGCCGCCCGGTTCCACCACGGCGCCGAGACCCGCCCCGAAGCACACGTGGTGTGAACCGTGAATCCCGATCGAAAGGCCGAACCATGTCAACGCTCAGCCAGTGGCAGCTGAGGGCCGCGTTCGCGGCGCGGCTGTCGGAGATGTACGGGCAGGAGGTTCCCGCCTACACCACGCTCGTGGACGTCTCGCGCGAGGTCAACGAGGACGTCCTGCGCGCACGGGGAGCCGATGCGACACGTCTCGGGTCCATCAGCCGGGTGACCGCCGAGCGGCACGGGGCCATCCGTGTCGGCACGCCACGGGAGTTGGGGCAAGTGGCCCGGATCTTCGGCGCCCTCGGCATGCACCCGGTGGGCTTCTACGACCTGCGGGAGGCCGCGGCCAGCGCCGTCCCCGTCGTATCCACCGCCTTCCGGCCGGTGGACGGCGAGGAACTGGCGCGCAATCCCTTCCGGGTGTTCACCTCCATGCTCACCCCGGCCGACCCCCGTTTCTTCGACACCGGACTGCGCTCGCGCCTGGAGGCCTTCCTCGCGGACCGCGAGCTCTTTCCCCCCGAACTGCTCGCCCTGGCCGACCGTGCCGCCGCCGAGCGGGAGCTGCCCCAGGAGGAGGCCGAGCGTTTCCTGCACCTCGCCGTGCGGGCATTCGAGCTGTCCGCCGAGCCGGTCGACAAGCGCTGGTACGAGACCCTGGAGCGGATCTCCGCCGTGGCCGCTGACATCGGCGGTGTGCGCAGCACCCACATCAACCACCTCACCCCGCGCGTCCTCGACATCGACGAGCTGTACCGGCGCATGACCGACCGCGGCATCGAGATGATCGACACCATCCAGGGCCCACCGGCCTGGAAGGGCCCCGATGTGCTGCTGCGGCAGACCTCCTTCCGGGCCCTGGCCGAACCCCGCGCGATGCGGACCCCGGACGGCAGGGTCATCAGCGGCGCCCTCAGAGTCCGCTTCGGTGAGGTCGAGGCCCGCGGCATCGCCCTCACCCGCGAGGGCCGGGCCCTTTACGACGAACTCCTCGGCCACGTGGACGAGCAGACGTCCCAGAACCCCTCGGCAGCCCGCGGCGAGATCGCCCGCGCCGTATGGGAGCGACACCTGCCCGACAGCGAACAGGAACTCGCCGCCGAGGGGCTGGCCTACTTCACCTACCACCTCCGCCCCGACCGGCCCCGCGACGGCGGCGGGCCGCCCACCGGCGTCGGCGAACTGCTGCGGCAGGGCTGGGTGCGCGCCGAGCCCATCGTCTACGAGGACTTCCTGCCCCGCTCCGCCGCCGGGATCTTCCAGTCCAACCTCAGCGGCGAGGGCACCCGCCACAGCGACCAGCAGGGCACGGCGTACGACGCGGACTGGCTCTCCGGCGCCATCGGTCGCGACGTCCTGGACCCCTTCGCCCTCTACGCGCGGCAGCAGAGCGCCTCCCTCGCACACGTCGCCCATGAGCTGGGCCTCACCGGCACCCTCAGCTGACCCCTCATCCCCCGGAGGACCGCCATGACCAGCACCGCACTGCCCACCACGGACGACCTGCGCACCCGCGCCCGTACCGCCCTCGACAACATCGGCGTCGACGTGGCCGAGGGCGGCGACTTCTCCGCCCGCACACCGCTCACCGGCGAGGACCTCTTCGGGCTCACGGCCGCCACCGACGCCGACGCCGAAGACGCCATCGCGGCGTCCCGTACGGCCTTCCTCGTCTGGCGCACCACGCCCGCGCCGCGCCGCGGTGAACTCGTGCGCCGCCTCGGTGAGTTGCTGCGCGAGCACAAGAGCGACCTGGCCGACCTCGTCACCATCGAGGCGGGCAAGATCCGCTCCGAGGCGCTCGGCGAGATCCAGGAGATGATCGACATCTGTGACTTCGCGGTCGGCCTGTCCCGGCAGCTGTACGGCCGTACGATCGCCTCCGAGCGTCCCGGCCACCGGCTGGCCGAGACCTGGCACCCGCTCGGCGTGGTCGGTGTCATCTCCGCCTTCAACTTCCCCGCCGCCGTGTGGTCGTGGAACACCGCCGTCGCCCTCGTCTGCGGCGACACCGTGATCTGGAAGCCCTCGGAGCTCACCCCGCTGATCTCCCTGGCCTGCGACCATCTGCTCGGCCGGGCCGCCGGTGAGGTCGGCGCGCCCCGCGACGTACACCGTCTCCTGCTCGGTGACCGCGCGGTCGGTGCAAAGCTCGCCGACGATCCACGCATCGCCCTCGTCAGCGCCACCGGCTCCACCCGCATGGGCCGCGAGGTCGGCCCCGGCGTCGCCGCCCGGTTCGGCCGCAGCCTGCTGGAACTCGGCGGCAACAACGCGGCGATCGTCGCCCCGTCCGCCGATCTCGACCTCGCCGTCCAGGGCATCGTCTTCGCCGCGGCCGGCACCGCGGGCCAGCGCTGTACGACGCTGCGCCGCCTCATCGTCCACCGCGACATCGCCGACACCCTCGTCGGGCGGCTGACCGCCGCCTACGGCAAGCTCCCCATCGGCGATCCGTTCGCGGACACCACGCTGGTCGGCCCGCTCATCTCCGCCGCGGCTCTCGACACCATGAACGGCGCCCTCACCCGCGTCCGGGCCCAGGGCGGCAAGATCCTGGCGGGCGGGAACCGGCGCCTGGCCGAGGCCGCCCCCGCGGCCGCCTATGTCGAGCCGGTCCTCGTCCGCGTCGACGCGCAGACGGACGTCGTACGGGAGGAGACCTTCGCCCCGATCCTGTACGTCCTCACGTACGACACCCTGGAAGAGGCGATCGCGCTGCACAACGACGTCCCCCAGGGCCTGTCGTCCAGCATCTTCACCCGCGACCAGCGGGAAGCCGAGATCTTCCTGTCCGCCGCGGGCTCCGACTGCGGCATCGCCAACGTCAACATCGGCACCTCCGGGGCCGAGATCGGCGGTGCCTTCGGCGGCGAGAAGGACACCGGCGGCGGCCGGGAGTCCGGCTCCGACGCCTGGAAGGCGTATATGCGCTCGGCCACCAACACCATCAACTACTCCAGCGAGCTCTCCCTCGCCCAGGGCGTCAGCTTCCTCTGATCAGGCGCCTCTCCCCCTCATGCGGGGAGAGGTCCATGGATGCCGTTTGAGTCCAAAAGAATACCGGGGTACAGTACGACGGCTCCGCTCCCCCACCGCATTCGACATCCACACCCCCATAGGTGGTTTGACATGCGCGCGTCGCACTTAGGCGAATGTTGCACGGTCCTGGTAGAGGATCAGGCGCTCGATGAATTCCTCGAGGTGGCCGTCGGTGAGTACCAGCGCATCACCTCCGAAGCACCGCTGCCGTGCTTCGCCCTCCTCGTGGGTTCGGCGGACCAGGCGACCATGACCGTCGAGCGCGTCGCGTTCGGCCGCAATGCCCGCACCACCGACCCGGCCGCGCGCCGTGAGTTCACCGAGTCGATCGTGCCGCTCTTCGGCCCGGCGTACGAGAACGAGACACGTGGCTGGTGGATCGACTCCCACGACCTGTTGAGGGCCTCGCGCGAGGCCGAAGCCGATGGTCTGGAAATCCTGGGGTCCGTCCATATGCACCCCGACTGGCATCGCATCGGCCCACCGGAGGAGCGGCAGCTCGTCCTCAGCGAGCGCCCGACCCCGATGGATCAGCACGTCTTCGGCAACACCGGCTGGCCCGTCAATCTCATCTGCTACCTGGAGCGTCGCGGCGAGGTCATGTACCACGCCCTCGCCGCCTGGGCGCCGCCCCCACCCGAGAGCCCTCACCTTCCGTGCGCCGAACTCCCGCTGCGGATACGGACCCGGTCCGTGGTCGGGGTGTGAGGTCGATGCTCCCACCACGTTCCACACCATGATTCCCGCCGTTCCACACCATGATTCCCGCCCCCGACCGGCCACCCCGCCGGTTTCCAACCGCTGGAGGAATTGCCCATGTCCGACGCGTCCACCCCGGATCGGCCCAAACTGCGGCATCTGGCCATTATCGCCCGTGACCCCGAGAAGCTGGCCGAGTTCTACGGCGGAATCTTCGAGATGGAGCTCTTCCACCGGGATCCCGACGGCAGTTGCTTCCTCTCCGACGGCTATCTCACCCTCGCGCTGATCAAACATCAACTCGACGGCGAAACCCCGTTGGGCATGAACCACTTCGGTTTCCATGTCGCCGACACATCCGAGATATCCGCCGCTCTGGTCGCCTCGGGCGCCGATGAGCCCGCCGAGCGCTTCACCAACCGCCCGTTCGCCGAGTACCGGGCCATCGACCCGGAGGGCAACTGGTTCGACCTCTCCGCCCACGGCTTCGGCGGCCCCCGCCCGGCCACCGAAACCGACGACGCGTAACGGGGCCCGGGGCGCCGGCCGTACGGGGCGGCGCCCCGCACACGTCAGTCGACCCGCCGTGCCAGCACCTGCCCCGGCCACGCCCCGGACAGGAAGCGCTCGGTGGGCGTGAAACCGTTGCGCTCGTAGAACGCGACCAGTTCGCCCCCGCCGCCCGCCCAGCAATCCACCCGCAGCAACTCCACCCCGGCCCGCCGGGCCTCCTCCGCGGCATGGGCCAGCAGCGCCGCCCCGATGCCCCGGCCGGCCCACCGGCGGTCGGAGACCAGCAGCCGGACGTATCGCTCGGGTTCGCCGGCCGGGGCGATCGGCATCTGCGCACTGGGCCCGGAGTCCAGCACCAGGGCTCCGACCGGAGCTCCGCCCAACTCCGCGATGAACGGGGCGTTCTCGGTCAGATACCGCTCGACCCGCGCCACTCCCCCGGGCCGCCGCGAGTACGGCATCGTCCCCCACTGCTCGGTGTTGCCGCGATCGTTCATCCAGACCACCGCGGCGTCGAGCATGTCCAGCACCGCTGGCGCGTCGGCCGGATCGCCCGGTCTGATCCGTATGGTGTGTGTGTTGTCGTTCACGGCGGAAGTCTAGGCAGAAAAATGCACGGAACCGCCGGTCGATCGAATAGACGTTCAAGCGGATTACGAAATTCCCCGGGTGAGCGGGAGTTTTGCATCAGACTTTCGGCCGGTTGTGTGCTGCGAGTGGTTCGGCCTGGGACTACGGTGTTTTCGAGGGTCCGGCAGAAGGAAATCGCGGCACCGGGGCGTGGCGGCATTGGGGCAAACCGTATTCGGACGACTGTGTGAGGAGCGCCAGTGGAGTCACCCCGCGGTGTTCCTCGCGGTCTACGCCAATGTCGCCGCCCGTCTGGGAGAGCCGGAGCAGGTGACGGCCCGGCAATTCCACCGATGGCGTGAGCCTGATCCACCGGACCCGGGGCCGTCGGGCCAACGCGTGCTGGAGGACATGTTCGGCGCGTCGCTGGAACACCTCGGGTTCCCCCTCCCCCAGCGGCACCGCGGCCCATCGGCATCCGGTGGCGCCGGCTCGGCGTTGCGGTTCGCCGTACTGGGGCCCGTTCGCATCTGGCGTGGCGAACAGGGGCTCCCGGTCCTCAGGCCGCTGGAGCGCGCCGTGCTGTGCGTGCTCCTGCTGCGGGGACGCACCGCCACCGCGAGCGAGCTGGTCGACGGGGTGTGGGGCGAGACCCCGCCACCTCAGGCGATCGCCAGCTTACGCACCCACGCCTTCCGCCTTCGCCGAGCGCTGGGGCCCGGCGTACTGGTGTCGGAGGCAGGTGGGTACGCGCTGCGGATACGGCCCGGGACGCTGGACCTCGCGGTGTGCGAGGACTACGAGGCACGAGCGGAACGTGCCCTGGCGGAAGGGGAGTTGACCGGCGCGCGGCAGCTGCTGCACATGGCGGTGGAGCTGTGGGAGGGGCGGCCGCTGGCCGGAGTTCCCGGCCCGTACGCCGAGGCCCAGCGCGCCCGTCTGGAGCAGTGGCGCCTGTCCCTGCTGGAGGCGCGCCTCGATCTCGACCTGGAACTGGGCCTGCACACCGATGCGGTGTCGGAGCTGACCGCGCTGACCGCGGAGCACCCGCTGCGGGAGCGGTTGCGCACGCTGCTGATGGCGGCGCTCTACCGGAGCGGGCGGCAGGCGGAGGCGCTGGGTGTGTACACCGACACCCGCCGCCTCCTGTCCGAGGAACTCGGCGTGGCGCCCGGCGCGGAACTCGCCCGGCTCCATCAGCGCATCCTGCGCGCGGACCCAGCGCTCGCCGGGCCACGAAGGCTCCCGGCCGGGGCCAAAGCCGCGCCCACGGCCACACCCGCGCCACGTCCGGCACAACTTCCGGCGAAATTGGCCGACTTCACCGGACGCACCACCGTCATGGACACCTTGCGGAAGCGGCTGCGGCTCGCCCAGGGGACGGCGATGACGATCTCCGTGGTGCAGGGGCTCGGCGGGGTGGGCAAGACGGCCCTGGCCGTGTGCGTCGCGCAGACGGTCCGGGAGCGGTTCCCCGACGGGCAGCTGTTCGTCGATCTCATCGGCCACAACGCCCAGCCCGCCGACCCCGCGGCCGTACTGGGCACCTTCCTCCGTGCGCTGGGCACCCTGCCGGCGGAGATCCCGGAGGGGTTGCCCGAGCGGGCGGCGTTGTACCGCTCGGTCCTGGCCGACCGCCGGGTGCTGGTCCTGCTGGACAACGCCCACGACACGGCGCAGGTGCGCCCGCTGCTGCCCGGCTCTCCGAACTGCGCCGCGCTGATCACCAGCCGCACCCCCATGACCGGGCTCGACGGCGCCCGTGTGGTCGACCTCAGCATCATGGACCGGCCCGAGGCGCTGGCCCTGTTCACCCGCATCATCGGCGACGAGCGGGCCGCGGCCGAGCCCCACGCCTGCCGCACGGCCGTCGCTGCCTGCGGCTATCTGCCCCTGGCCATCAGGATCGCCGCCGCCCGGCTGACGACCCGCCCCGCCTGGACCGTGCGCAACCTGACCGACCGCCTGGCCGACGCCCACCGCCGCCTGCACGAACTGCGGGCCGGGGACCTGGCCGTCACGACGAGCTTCGAGTTCGGATACACGCAGTTGGGGCCCTCGCAGGCGCGGGCCTTCCGGCTACTCGCGCTCACCTATGGACCGGACATCTCCCTGGCCGCGGCCACCGCCGTCCTCGGCGTCACCACGCAAGAGGCCGAGCGATTACTGGAGTCACTCGTCGATACCAGCCTGCTGCATTCGCCCGAACCCGGCCGCTACCGCTACCACGACCTCGTTCGCATCTACGCGCGCGACCGCGCCGAGCGGGATGAACCGCCGGCGGGCCGAGCGGCCGCGATGTCGCGCATGCGGGACTTCTACGTGGCCTCGGCGGCGCGCGTGTACGCGATGGGACGACCGGGAGACCGGCTCGTCGACCACCTGATCTCCACAGACCACCCCGGGCAGGCCTTCCCCGACGCCCGCACCGCGCTGGACTGGCTCCTCAGCGAAGCGGACTGCCTCCTCACCTGCGCCCAGCAGGGCGCCAAGTCCCCGGAGCGAGGCGCCGTCCGCCGCGCGGCGGACCTCCTCCTGGTCACCCGGGACCTGGTCGAGTCCGGTACGCACTATCTCCAGTACGAGGCGGCGGCCCGTTCGGTGGGCAATGCCGCCCAAATCGCCGGGGACACGGCCGCGGAGGGCCGGGCCCGTCTGGCGCTGGCGGGGATGTTCCCCGTCACCAGGGGCCAGCAGCAGGCCGACGACGAGGCCCGCCGCGCGGGTTTGCTCGCGACTGCCGCGGGAGACCTGACCGCCGCCTGCCACGCGTTGAACATACGCGGCGTCGTGGCGATCTACCAGCAGCGCTACGACGACGCGGAAGCATACCTCCGCGAGGCACTGAGTGGCTTCCGGGCCGATGACAACCTCGCCTGCGTGGCCGGTGTGTTGTCCAACCTGTCCCGTGTACACGCCGCCACGGGCCGGGCCGACAGCGCCGTCGACCTCGCCACCCGGGGAGTCGGCCTCCGGCGGAGCCTGGGCGGCACCTGGCGCATCGCCAATGGCCAACTCGCCCTGGGAATCGCTCTGCACCGGGCAGGACGGCATGCCGCGGCCGTGAGCGAACTGCTGGAGGCGCTCAGCACCTTCCGCGACAACCGGCAGCGGCTCTGGGAGGGATCCACCCACGCCCGGCTGGCCGAGGTGTACCTCGCGTCGGACCAACCGGCCGAGGCGGCCACACATGCCGAGCAGGCACTGGCGCTCGGCTCCATCGGCAACAAGTGGCGCCGCGGGTCCATCCTGAGCGTGCTGGGCCAGGCATTGGAGCGACTGGGGCAGCCGGACAGGGCCCGCGCGTGCCATCGCAAGGCCGGGATGTCCTGGGTCTGGTGGAGCCCCTGATCGCGTGGCGAGCGGCTCCCGGGCGGCTGAGCCTGCTTTTCGTACCGGCCGGGGCATTCAGCGGCAGGTCGGCATCCTTTCGGGTTGCGGGCCCGTCGGCGGCAGCCGATTTGCGGCTGTGCGGACCGAGGATCGGTTGACTTGGCGCGGGCGGAGGCGAACGCGTCTCCGGAGCACGTCTTGTGAGGGCGGCCACGTTGATCAACAGACGGAACGTACTGCGGGCAGGCACGGCCGGAGCTCTGGGCGCGGAGATGGTGGCTTCGCAGTCACCGCCCGCCGCTGCCACGCCACCACCCGATGTGGCGGAGCGGGTCAGCCGGCGCGACTGGGAGCTGCTGGACCAGGCGCTGTCGTCGCGTTCCACGCTCTACCGGCCGGGGGATTCCGGCTATCCGCCGCTGGCGCTTCCGTTCAACCACCGGTACGCCGGGATCCGGCCGGCCGGAATCGTGGCGTGCGGCACCACCAGGGACGTGAGTACGGTGGTCCGCTGGGCCCGTACGGTGGGGCTGCCCGCCGTACCCCGCTCCGGGCCGGGCCACAACTACGCCGGGTACTCCGCCACCACCGGTCTGCTGCTCAACATGGCCCGTATGAAGAGCATCGACTCCACGCCGGTGCCGGGTCCCCGCTCCCGGACCCGGACATACGGGCGGATCAAGGTCGTTCATGATGCGGGCACCGTCACCGTCGGGGCCGGGGTCACCAACGGCGATCTGCACCCGTTGCTGGAGGACCGCGGCATGTTCGTGCCGACCGGCCGCTGCCCCACCGTCGGGGTGGCCGGGCTGGTGCTCGGCGGCGGGATCGGCTTCAGCGACAAGATGTTCGGCCTGACCTGCGACCGGCTGGTCTCGACGACCGTGGTACTGGCCGACGGCGACGTGGTGGAGGCAAGTCAGAACTCGCACTCCGACCTGTTCTGGGGCTGCCGCGGCGGCGCGGGGAACAACTTCGGCGTCAACACCTCCTTTACGTTCCAGTACGAGCGGTTCCAGGGCGACGTGGGCTTCTACCGGCTGAACTGGAGCCTGGACTCGGCACTCCCGGTGATGGCCGCCGCGCAACGGATCGCCGTGGACACCCTGCACGACAAGCGGTTCCATCTCCGCGTCGGCATGGGCACTCATGGGCACACCAGCGACGAGATCCGCGCCAACGCGGGCGTCAACGCCATCGGCCAGTACTACGGCGACCTGGCGGAGCTGCGCGACATCCTGGCTCCGCTGCTCGCCATCGGCACGGCCGACGAGCGGGCCGCCAACGACGCGTCGGTCCGCGAGGTCACTCCCGGTGAGGCGAGCGTGCTGCTGAGCGCCACGACGCCGGTGCAGCAGTTCGCCGCCAAGTCCGCGGTGCTGACCTCCCGGACGCTCCTGACCGATGACCAGGTCGCGGCCGCCGCCGAGCACCTGCTGGAATGGCCTGGCAGCGACAACGAGGACGGGGCCGGGTTCGCCATGTTCGCCCTCGGTGGCGAGATCAACCAAGTGCCGCCGGACGCGACGGCGTTCGTCCACCGCGACGCCGTGTTCATCCTCGCCGCCGAGACCTCATGGGCGGACTACGACCCGCCCCGCGTCGCCACCGCGAACCTTCACTGGCTCCCCGAGTTCTACCACGCCATTTTCGGCGGTACGCCTCCTCCGCACTCCTACCAGAACTTCCCGGATCCGACCCTGAAGGACTGGCGGCGGGCTTACTACGGTGCGAACTACGACCGGCTGGTCCGGGTGAACCGCACGTACGACCCGACCAACTTCTTCAGCTACCCGCAGGCGATCGGCACCTGACGTCTCACGGGGCTTGACAGCCGATCGGGGCCCTTCATACGTTGCTCATCTTGCCCTTTTCGGGGCGGGGTCGCATGAACCGTGGTGCGGCTGGGACGTCCCGAAGGGTTCCGCGGTGCGCGCATGGCTCCCCGACGCTCGTGGCCACCGGCGCCTGTTCTCCGCGCTGTCCATCGATGCCCTGGGCACCGGCCTCTTCCTGCCGTTCTCCATCCTCTACTTCACCGCGACGACCGACCTGACCCTCGGCGGCGTGGGACTGGCCCTGTCCATCGCGGCGTTGGTGCGCATTCCGGCGACACCGGGTGCCGGGATGTTCTGCGACCGGTTCGGCGCGCGGAACACGGTGGTGGTCTCCAACCTCACCCAGGCGGTCGGGTTCGTCAACTACCTCTTGGTGGACTCCTTCGGCCATCTGCTCATCGCCGCGGTCGTCGTGCAGATTGGCAACTCCGCGTTCTGGGTGGCCTATCCGGCGCTGGTACATGACGTCGCCGAGGGGAAGCGCCAGGAGTCCTGGTTCGCCCTGATCACCTCGCTGCGCCATGCGGGACTCGGCGTCGGCGCTCTCGGCGCGAGTCTCGCTGTCGCGATCGGCGGGTCGACCGGATACACCGCGATCGTCGCCGTCAACGCCCTGTCGTTCGCCGTGGCGGCGGTCCTGACCCGGCTCGACACCTCGGGCAGCACTCACGCCGTTTCCGCCGACACCACACCGGAACACGACGCCCCCTCGGAACCCGCGCCCACGAGCGGCTGGGCGAGCACCCTCCGGGACCGGCCCTTCCTCGGCTTCGTCGTGCTCAACTTCGGCCTCGCCCTGCTCTCGCTCGCCTTCGGCCTCGGCGTTCCCGTCTTCCTGGTCGACACGGTGCACCTGCCGCCGTGGATACCCGGCACCGTCCTCGCGGTCAACGCCGTACTCGGCGCGGCGGGCGCCACACCCGTCGGCGCCGCCATCACGGGGCGCAGCCGAAGCGGCGGCCTCATGGCCTCGCAGGCCATCGTCGGCTGTGCGTTCATGGCGGTGCTGTGCTGCGCTACGTGCCGTCGGCTTTCGGCGTCTGCCTCGCCCTCGCCGCGGTCGTCCTGGTGACCCTCGGCGAACTCATCCAGAGCCTGATCGTGTCCCCCATCGTCAACGACTGTGCCACCGCGACGAGTCGTGGCCGATACAACTCGCTCTCCCAAATGGCCTTCAGCATCGGCGACGTCGTCACACCCGCCCTCATGACCACGCTTCTCGCCCACGGACCGGCCGCCGCCTGGATCCCGATGGCAGCGCTCGCCGCAGCCAACATGCTCGGCATCGCCCTGCTCGCCGGCCACCTCCCCGCGATGCGGCGACGCGTCAACCACCCGGCCCCCGCCGAAGCCGACGGCCGCGGGTAGACACCGACGGGCGGGAGACGCCGACGGGCGAGGGACGCCGACGGTCGCGTATCGGCCGGGACGTCCTGGTGCAGCGGGGGCGTCGGCCACTTGTCAGTGCCGCCGGTGAGAATGCCGGGCATGATGACACCGCTCCACGCCGACGGCTTCGAGCAGGTCGCGCTCTGCCGCGATGAGGAAACCGGGCTCCGGTCGGTCGTCGTGATCCACGACACGACGCTCGGACCGGCCCTGGGCGGGGTGCGGATGCATGCGTACCCCGACGAAGACGCCGCCGTGGTGGACGGCCTGCGCCTGGCCGAGGCCATGACGCTCAAGGCCGCGGCCGCCGGGCTGGGACTGGGCGGGCGGACGCCGTCGCGGCGCGGCACGGCGCCCGGGTCGTCGCACCGGAGGCGGCGCCGACCGTGGCATGCGATGTGCTGGCGCCCTGCGGGCTGGGCAGCGTCGTGACCGACGAGACGCTGCCGCGGCTGGACTGCCGCATCATCGCCGGTGGCGCCAACAACGTCCTGGCCACGCCCGCTCACGCCGCCATGCTTCAGGCGCGCGGAATTCTCTACGCACCCGATTTCTGTGTGAACGCCGGTGGCCTGATCTTCCTGGAGGAGCAGCTCCTCGGCCACGACAGCGCACGCGCCGAGGCCCGCGTCCGCCAAGTCGGTGTCCGCGTGGCCGAGGGATCGACCGCTCACGGCGTACGGGCGCGACCACCGTGGACGCCGCCACCGAACTCGCCCGGGCGCGACTGCGTCCGTGACGCGCCGCGCGGACGGGCCCGGCGGCCGCCAATGGCTAGAAGCGCGGCATTCCGGAGGGCGGTTCCGGGATCGCCCGCCTGGCCGTCACCGCCTCGATGAACTCCCCTGGCGGGAGGTAGCCGTGGGCGGTGACGTAGTGGAGGACGAGATTGGGTGCGATGAGCCATCGGCCGTCGCGGGCCAGGAGTCTGATCTCGGCGCTGCCGAGGGCCACCTCGGTGCCGTCCACGTTCGCCACGACGGGGTAGGGCGGCATTCCCTCCGGGTGCGGGAGGGTGCAGCTCTGCCAACCCCGCATACGGTTGCTGGAGTTGTCCCGGCAGAGGACCGCGAGCGCGTGGACGAACTCCGTCGGCGCCTCACCGCGGGGAAACTCCTCCTGCCGCTCCAGCCATCCGACATTGATCGCCTGGACGCCCTGGGGCACCCCGATGCCGGGGGTGTAGGCGTAAGGGGAGCCGTCCTCGTACCGCACCGCGTGTTCCTCCCGTACTCGTGGGGCATCGCTGATCGCCGCTGCCCCGGCGACCGTACGGTGTGGCGCGCTCAGAACACCGAGCGGGTCACCGGGCCAGCCGCCCGAGCAGCGAGGAGGCCGCGGTGATACCGGCCGCCGCGGCCAGCACCAGGACGGCGTAGTCGAGTGCGAGGTGGTGCGGGGTGCCCAGCAGCAGTCCACGCAACGCGTCGACCTGGTAGCTCAGCGGATTGGCCTTGCTGACGGCCTGGAGCCAGCCGGGCATCAGCGCCACCGGGTACAGCGCGCTGGAGCCGAAGAACAGGGGCATGGTGATGGCCTGTCCGATGCCCATGAGCCGGTCGCGGGTCAGCACGATCCCCGCGATGGTCATGGACAGGCAGGAGAAGAAGGCCGAGCCGAGGACCACTGCGACGGCCACCCCGAGGAGCCGCAGCGGATTCCAGGTCAGCGCCACCCCGAGTGCGGCCGCGATGGCGATCACCACGACCGCCTGGATCAGCGCCTTGACCCCGGAGGCGAATGCCTTGCCGGTGATGAGGGCGGCTCGCGGGGTCGGGGTGACCAGCAGTTTGGTGAGGATCCCGGCGTCCCGCTCCCAGATGATCTGGATCCCGTAGAAGATGGCGATGAACATCGCGGACTGGGCGATGATGCCGGGCGCGAGATAGTCGATGTACGGCGTGCCGCCGGTCGGTATGGCCTTGAGCCGGGTGAAGGTCTCACCGAAGATCAGCAGCCATAGGGCGGGCTGGACCGCCCGGGTGTACAGCTCGGTGCGGTCGTGCCGCAGCTTCTGCAGCTCGACCACGCACATCGCGACGACCCGCGCGGGCAGCATCCGCCAGCCGGTGCGGGCGCGCGGCGGGGTCAGCAGGGGATCGGGGCGGCCGTCCGGCCCGGTCCCGGCGTCGTCAGCCGACCCGGGACGCGGTGCGGCGGGTGCTTCGGACATCGCGGAAGTCTCCTCCCTGCTCGTCGAGGCCGCTGCCGGCGACGTCGCGGAAGACGTCCTCCAGGGTCGGCTTGGGATCGGCCTCGCCCTCCGCCCGGCGGCGGTCGGCCAGCTCGGAGCGGAGTTCGTGGGGCGTTCCGAGGGCGTGGATCCGGCCGCGGTGCATCAGCGCGACCCGGTCGCAGTACTGATCGGCCTCGTCCATGTAGTGCGTGGTGACCAGCACGGTCATCCCGGTGGCCGCCCGTACCGCGTTGATGTGCTCCCACACGCTGGTCCGGGCGATCGGGTCCAGGCCGATCGTCGGCTCGTCCAGCATCAGCAGCCGGGGCGCGCTGACCAGCGCCTGGGCCAGTTCGAGGCGGCGGATCATGCCGCCGGAGTACGTCTTGGCGAGCCGGTCGGCCGCCGCGGTGAGGTCGACCGCCTCCAGCACCCGCGCCACGCGGTCGGCCCGCTCCCGCCGGGTGATGTCGAAGACGCGGGCGAACAGCTCCACGTTCTCCCGGCCGGTGAGCCCGGCGTCGGCGGACAGCTGCTGCGGTACGTAGCCCAGCAGCCTGCGGACCGCCATCCGCTCCTTCGCCGCGTCGTGCCCGAACACCCGCACCATGCCGCCGGGGACCGGCAGCAGTGTGGTGATGCAGCGGATCGCGGTGGTCTTGCCCGCTCCGTTGGGTCCGAGCAGGCCGAAGACCTCGCCCGCCCGGACCGTCAGCTCCAGGTCGTCGACCGCCTTGGTCTCCCCGAACGCGTATCGCAGGCCGTCGCAGGCGAGCGCGACGGAAGCGGTGCTCTCCGGGATGCCGGTCATATCCCTTCCACCTCCTCATGAAGGTTCTCGGCCAGTTTGCGCAGCGCCGGAACGGCCGCGGCCAGCGCCGCCCGGTCGCTCTCGGACAGCTTCGCCACCTGCTCACGGACCAGCTCACCGCGCCGTGCCTGCCACTCCCGCAGCCGGGCCCCGGCGGCGGGGGTGGCCGTCAGCCGGGCGGAGCGCCGGTCCTCGGGGTCGGTCTCGCGGTGCAGATAGCCCCCCTTCACCAGCTGGTTGACCAGGGTGGAGACCGAGTTGCCCGCGAGGTAGAGCTCCTTGGCCGCGGCCGACACCCGGATCCCGGGGTGGGCCATGACCAGCCGCAACAGCTCCACCTGGGCACCGCGCAGCCGCGGCTCCGTCATCCCGGCGCGCAGCCGCCGCCGGATCAGCCGCTGGACGCCGCCCAGTACGTCGGCGAACGAGTCGGGGAACTCCTCTGTGGCCATGTCTCCAACTTTACCTCTCAGTGAGAGGTAATTTTCAAGCAGCCGGACCAGCCGAGGTCCGGCAGATCACCTCACAAGAACCACACAAGGCCATCCCCTACCGTCCCGTGCCCACGGAAGCAAAGATCGTCCAGGGAACAGAGGGACCGATATGAGCGAGACACGTCGGCACGGGATAGGCCGACGCCACTTCCTGTACGGCGCGGCCGCGGTGGCTGCCGGTGTCATGGGCACCGGATGCACCCCCGACGACGCGCAGGGGGCAAGCGGCTCGGATGGCGAGCCGGTCATCGCCATCGACGCCCAGCGGCGATCGTTCGAGGTGAGTCCGTACATGACCGGGGTGAACGGGGCCAAGTGGTACGACGACGCCTACGGAATGTGGGACTCGGAGCACAACCGTCCCGCCCCGGGCATCGTCGGAAAGATCAAGCAGTCCGGGATCGGGATGATCCGCTATCCCGGCGGCACCTCCTCCAACCTCTTCAACTGGAAGGGCGCCATAGGTCCGCTAGAGGACCGGACCCGCCAGGTCGAGGGAAAGCAGGGCGCCACCGTCGACAGCCGGTTCGGGCCGGACGAGTACATGGCCTTCATCCGGCAGGTCGGCGCCGCGCCGGAGATCATGGCGCCGTTCGCCAACTCGACCCCGGAGGAGATCGCCGACTGGGTGGCGTACATGAACGCCCCGCAAGGGACCAAGTGGGGAGACCTGCGAGCGCGGAACGGCCACCCCGAGCCCTACGGCGTGCGCTACTGGGAAATCGGCAACGAGTTGTTCGGCAAGCACCAGCGCTACTGGATGAGCGCGGACGACGACAAGGCCATGCGACAGTACGCCTTCGGCGGCACCCAGCGGCAAAAGCGCCAGCGCGTGGGCACACCCACCGACCACCGACCCTCCGCCTCGGTCAGCGACGGCCGGCCGAACCAGACCTTCACCGTCCGGTACCCACCCGTCGTCCCCAAAAGCCAGACCATCCGCGTCGGTGACACCACATGGCGCGAGGTCGCCAACCTCACCTCAGCGGGGGCCGACGACCGCGTCTACGCCTTCGACCCGCGCAGCGGCACGATCCACTTCGGCGACGGCCGCCACGGAGAGGTCCCCCGGAAGGGGGCGAAGATCACCGCCGACTACGACTCCGGTCCGCACGCCGGATTCGTCGACTACTACACCAAGATGAAAGCCGTTGACCCCTCGATCGACGTGCTCGCCGTCTGGGCGCCCATCGAGGCCGGGAAACTCGCGGGCGGTACGAGCTTCCCCGAACTCCTCGCCCAGCACGGCCACGCCGACAAGTACGACGGCATGGCGATCCACCCCTACACCAACTTCTCGCGGGACCTCAAAACCACCAGCTTCCCGGACAAACGGTCCGGACACGACTACCAGATGCTCGGGGACGCGGCCGCCGCCAAGATGGTCTCCGACCTCACCACGCAGATACACGAACACGGCAAGGAAGAGGCTTACGTCGCCGTGTCCGAGTGCGGCGCCCTCTTCTTCGGAGGAGAACGCGACTCCGGCGCCTATCCCCAGTTCTCCTTCGCCATGTCGCACGCGCTCTACATGGCGTCCCAGTGGGCCCGGTTCGCCGACCTCGGCGTCCGCTGGACCGCAAGCAACGACCTGATCGGCGAGAAGCCGGGCCTGTCACGCACACTCTTCGGCGGCGCCCCCAGCTTCGTGCGCACCCCCGACGCGATCGTGCGCGAGCAGCTGAGCGGGTTCTTCCACGGCGGTGGACACGTCGTGGACAGCGAAGTGAAGAGCAACGCCGAGGTCTCCACCCGGGAGACACCGCTGGGCTCCTCCTACGAAGCGCTGGTCACCACGGCCGCCGTCGACAAGGACGGAGCCCTCGGCGTCCTCGTCGTCAACCGCTCACCGGACAAGGACCTCAAGTCCCGGGTCGATCTGGGGAGTTTCCGGCATGCCGGTACGGTCGACGTGTCCGTGGTGGCGGGCACGGCCTACGACGACTTCAACAACGCCGAACACCCCGACGCCGTCACGATCAAAAAGTCCCACGCCACGGCGAAGGGCGACTCCCTGAACTGGACCTTCGCGGCACACTCGGTCACGCTCCTGCGCTTCCCACCGCCCACTTCCCACTAGCCGTCCGCCCCCTCCGCCGGAGGCCTGGAGGCGGGGCCCGCCTCCAGCAGACTCGAGCAGACTCCAGCTGAGGGGGCGGACCCCGTCGGGGCGGCTTCGGTTCAGCGGCGCAGCAGGCTCGCGGTGAGCCCGTCGGCCACGAGCTGGAATCCCAGCACCAGCAGGGTGACGGCGGCCATCGGACCGATCGCGTACCAAGGGTTCTGCGCGAGGAAGTTCATGCTTCCTTGCAGGAGCGAGCCCAGGGAGGGGGCCGGTGGCCGGATGCCGAGGCCGACGTAACTCATGCCGCCCTCGATGAAGACGGCGGTCGACATGGACAGGGCGAACTGGACGATCAGCGGGTCGAGGCCGTTGGGCAGGATGTGGCGCACCAGTATCCGCACCCGGCCCGAGCCGATGGCCGTGGCCGCGACGACGTAGTCGCGCTGTCGTTCGCCGACGACCGACGACCGGATGAGCCGTCCGAACAACGGCACGTTGACCAGTGCGATGGTCACCATGACCGCGGTGCCCCCGGAGCCGATGATCATGGCGACGGTGACGCCCGCGATGAGCGCGGTGAACGACAGCATCACGTCGAACAGCCTCTGTACGACGGTGTCGAGCCACCGGGCCAGTCCGCTCGCGAGACCGATGAGGATTCCGGCGATCGCACCGATCGGGACGGCGATGACGGTGGCGAACACGTCCTGGCGCAGCCCGTACAGCACCCGGGAGAACAGGTCGCGGCCGTACTCGTCGGTGCCGAGTGGATGCGCGGCCGACGGATGGGCGAGGGCGAGCGGTCCCTGTTGCGTCGGCGAGGCGGGTGCCAGCAGCGGGGCCAGCACACCGGCCAGGACGAGCACCACGACGAGCCCGAGGCCCATGCTCAGCACCGGCCGGCGCAGCAGCCGCGACCAGCCCCCGCCACGGACGGCGGTGGTGGTGACCGTCGGCGGTGTCCCGGTGGTGGCGGTGGTGGCGGTCATGCTCACTCCATCCTGAGTCGGGGGTCGACGGCCGCGTGCAGCAGATCGGTCACGGTCTGCAGGACGACGAACACCGTGACCGTGACGAGCAGCAGATTCTGGACGACGAAGTAGTCGCTGCTCTTGAGGGAGTCGATGATGAGCTGGCCCACCCCCGGCCAGGCGAAGATGGCCTCCACCACGATCGCCCCGCCGAGCATCTGGCCGATCTGGATGCCGAGAACGGTCAGCACCGGTGGCAGGGCGTTCGGAAGCGCGTGGCACAGCACGATCCGCCGCCGCCGCAGGCCCTTCGCCGTGCCGATGCGGATGTAGTCCTCGCCGAAGACCCGCCGGATCGACGTCGACAGGAAGCGGGCGAGCACGGCGGCGGCGGGGAGGGCCAGGGCCAGGGCCGGCATGATCAGGTACTGCGCCCCGATCTCCGGGTCCGCGAACACGGAGACATGGCCGCCCGCGGGCAGGATCCGATGGGTGATGGCGAACACCATCACCAGGAGCACTCCGCTGACGTACGGCGGTATCGCGAAGGCCAGTGCGGTGGCCGCGGCGGTCGCGCCACGGACGAGCCGGCCCTTGGCCACGCCGAGGACGAGCCCGGCCAGGCCACCGAGCAGGACCGCCAGGACGACGGCGCCGAGGGTGAGTTCGAGGGTGTTGCCGAGACCGTTGCCGATCAGGGTGGCGACCGGCACGCCACGTACGTAGGAGTCGCCGAGGTCGCCCGTGAGCACACCGCCGAGCCAGGTCAGATACTGCTGGGGCAACGGGGCGTCCAGCCCCAGCTGGTGCCGGACGGCGGACACGGTCTTGGCGGAGGCGTCCGGGCCAGCGGCGAGCACGGCGGGGTCGCCGGGCGCCAGGTGCAGCACGCTGAAGACCACGACCGATGCGATGGCGAGCACCGCGAGGGCCGAGGGGACACGCCGGAGTGCGTAGCGGAGCATGAGGTCCTCCTCATGCCAGGTAGGCATGGTCGAGGTCGATGCCGTCGTACATGGTCCAGGCCAGACCTTTGAGCGACGCCTGAATGGCATACGTATGGGTGCTGTTGATCAGGTCGATGACGAATTGCTGCTCGAGGAACAGCTGGTTGAGATCCCGGTAGGCCGTGGTCAGGGCGTCGCCCTTGCCTGTCCAGATCTCATCGGCCAGGCGGCGGTACTCGGGATCGCGGAAGTTGGACGCGTTCTGCTGGGCGTTGAACGGCCAGGAGCCCTTGACGAGCGTCGACGGAGTCAGCTGCCCGAAGCCGTGGCCGTTGACGAACAGGCCGGGGATCTTCCCGCTGACGAACATCTTCTGGTACTCGGCGTCCTGCTTGGGCTGCAGTCGGCAGGTGAGGCCGACGTCCTCGAGGTTCGACTGCACGATCTGGGCGATCGCGGCGTTCGTCGCCAGTGTGTTGCTGTAGTACAGGTCAACCTTGGCGCCGGCCGCGCCGGACCGTCGCAGCAGACGTTTCGCCTTGTCCGGGTCGAGTGTGTAGGCCGCTGCCCGACCGGGGTCCCACGCGGCCGTTCCCGGTGACCACGGCAGGCTGCTCGGGCGGCCGATCCCGCCCAGCGCCTGGGCGAGGACCCGCTCCCGGTCGATCGCCCAGGCCACTGCCTGCCGTACCTCGACCTTGTCCAGCGGGGGGACCTCCACGTTGGCCCCGATGTAATAGGTGAGGTCGTGGGCGTCGGACTGCACGAGGCGGAACCCGGGCCGGTCGCGGATACCGGCGGCGTCGAGCGGCGACAGGTCGAGGGCCAGATGTGTCTGCCCGGAGCGCAGGGAGGCCACCGCGGACGACGACTGCGCGGCGATCGCGATCTCGATGCCGTCGAGGTACGGACGGCCGGGCTTCCAGTAGTGGCGGTTGCGCTTCAGCGAGATGGACGAGCCCGGCTTGTAGGACTCGACGGTGAACGGCCCGGTGCCGATGATCTCCCGTCCCGAGGCGAGATCGGTCACCGACTCCCGGTCGATGAGGATCATCATCTCGAACATGTCCCACACATTGCTGACGGCCTTGCCGAAACCCACCGTGACCTCGTGATCGCCGGTCCGCTCGGCCGAAGTCACCTGCTGGGCCACGGCCTTGACCTGGGAACTGGTGGTGTCCTTCGTCAGATGGTCCAGGACGAACACGACATCGTCGGGGCCGAAGGGACGGCCCGAGTGGAACGCCACGTCGTCGCGCAGCTGGAACACGTAGGTCCGTCCGCCGTCCGACACCCGCCAGCTCTTGGCGAGCGACGGCCCGGGCCGCAGAGTCCTGTGGTCCAACTCGGTCAGTGTGTTGAAGACGGTGCGGCTCACCGAGAAGTTGGGGTTGATCTGTGACAGCAGGAACGCGGGCAGGATGTCCGTGCCCTGGACCATGCGCAGGGTGCCACCGTGCCGCGGCCCGCCCCCGGATCCTTGCTGTTCCGCGACGGCACTGCGGCAGGCGGTGTTCAGCAGTCCCGCCCCGAGTGAGAGTCCCGCGGCCAGGACGGTGCGGCGTGCTGGCTGACCACGTTGTCCGGTCACGCTGGCTCCTACCCGGTTGCCCATTTAAATCAGAGTACTTTATTTAACTGCGCTGGGCTGACCTTGCAACCGAAACCTCCGGGAGGTCAAGGGTCAGGACGCGCGGGACCGGGGCCGGAGGGAGTCAGGCCGCAGGAGCGGGGGCGAGTGGGTCGAGGAAGTCCGTCTCGGCGGTGTCGAGGGCGAGGCGTACGGCACCGGTGACCACGGCTTGCTCGCGCAGGGGCGAGGCTTCGACGCGGGGCACGCGCGGGACGAGCTCGGTCAGCCGGCGTCGCAGCGGCGGGAGCAGAACGTCCCCCGCCGCCGCGACGGCACCGGTGATCACCACCAGTTCGGGGGCGAGCAGCATGGTCAGCGTGGCGATCGCACGGGCGGCCGCCTCCAGCCCCTCCTCCAGGGCCCCGGCGGCGCCGAGGTCGCCCCGGCGGACGGCCTCGAAGACCTCGCTCGCGCTCACGCGGCGCGGGTCACCGCCGGTCAGTGCGCGGAGCTCGGCGCCCGGCGTCCCGGGGAGCGGTGGTGTGTCACGGGCCGCCACCTCGGCGAGCAGCGACGCCCCGCGCCGCCGGACCGTCCCCGCGATGCCGTCGTCGCGGGAGTAGTCGCCCATCAGGGAGAGGAAACCGAGGTCCCGGGCGCTGTTCGCCTGGCCGCGTACGAGGGTGCCGCCGGTGCACATGCCCACCCCCAGCCGCTCCCCCGCCAGCAGACACACGATGTCCTCGGAGGCGCCCGCGCGGCCCCGCCAGCGCTCGCCGACGAGGGCCAGGTTGCAGTCGTTCTCCACGCACACCCGCGCGGAGAAGTCCCTGGCCAGCGCGGCGCGCAGATCCACCCCGAGGAACCCGGGGATGCCGGTGCGCTGCTGTACGACACCGTCGGCGTCGACGGGACCGCTGGTGCCGACGCAGACCGCCAGCACCTGCTCATCGCGCAGACCGGCCGTCCGCACCACCTCGACGGCGAGCTTCCTCACCTGTGTGATGCGCCGCTCCGGACCGACCGAGGGGTCGCCGAACGCGATCCGCGCCTCGGCGACGAAGACACCACGCAGATCGGCCACGGCGACGCGGACGCTGTGCGCGCCGATGTCGATGCCCAGGACATGGCCGGCGTTCGCCACGAAGGAGAAGACCCTCGACGGCCGACCGCGCCCGGCGAGACGTCCGTCGGCGCGATCGGTGGTCTCCCGGACCCAGCCGAGCTCGACGAGGTGGTGCGCGGCGGCGTGCACGGTGGGCCGCGACATGCCCGTGGCGTCCACCAGGTCTCCGGAGGACATCTCCGCCCGCTCCGGGGGGCGTTCTCGCAGCTTTGCCAGGATGCGGGCGGCGTTGACCCTCCGGGCCAGGGCGGATGTGGCGATGTCCCCCGGCATCTGCTGCGGCGCTCCTCTCCTGCTGCGCGCTGGGACCTTGACGAGCACGGGATCTTGACCTCGGCACACGCAGCCTGGAAGTCTAGCGCACGCCTTAAATAAAATTCTTTCATAAAAAAGATACAGCAGCTCGGACGCAGGCGCTCAACCCATACGGCGCATCCGGTGAACCCGGCCGCTTCAGGACGGCCGACCGCGGCAGAGCGGTCGGCCACCTCGCCACCGACAGGAGGGCCACGCACCCATGACCCCCAGCGCTTCTCCCTCCGGCCCCGCCACCTCTACGCGGCGCCCGAACGTCCTCGTCTTCTTCACCGATCAACAGCGCTGGGACACCACCGGGCTGCACGGGAACCCCCTCGGACTCACCCCGGTCCTCGACCGCCTCGCCGCGGAGGGCGTGAGCGTGGACCGCTCCTTCACCTGTCAGCCCGTGTGCGCGCCCTCCCGCGCCAGCCTCCAGACCGGGCAGTACCCGACCACCACCGGCGTCTTCCGCAACGGTCTTCCCCTCCCGCGGGACACCCCGTCCCTGGCCCGCTCCTTCCGGGACGCGGGCTACGCCACCGGCTACATCGGCAAGTGGCATCTCGCGGGCGACCACACCTCCGGGCCGGTGCCGGAGGAGGACCGGGCCGGATACGACCACTGGCTCGCCGCCAACCTGCTGGAATTCACCTCGGACGCCTACGAGACCACGCTGTACGACGGCAGCGGCGCACCGCACCGATTCGGGGGCTACCGTGCCGACGCGCTCGGCACCGCCGCGATCGACTTCATCGACCGCGACCGCGACCGGGACCGGCCGTTCTTCCTCTTCCTGTCCTTCCTGGAGCCCCACCACCAGAACTCCCGCGACGACTACCCCGCCCCGACGGGCTATCGCGACCGCTACGCCACTCCCTGGGTGCCATCCGACCTCGCCGCCCTCGGCGGCGGCAACTGGGCGGAGCACCTGCCCGGTTACTACGGGATGGTGCGCCGCCTGGACGAGGTGCTCGGGCGTGTCGTCTCCGCGCTGGAGCGGCGTGGGGAGCTGGACGAGACCGTCATCCTCTTCACCTCCGACCACGGCTGCCACTTCAAGACCCGCAACGACGAGTACAAGCGCAGTGTGCACGACGCCTCCCTCCGCGTGCCCACCGTGCTGCGGGGGCCTGGGCTGTGGGGTGGTGTGCGGCTGCCGGAGCTGGTCAGCCATGTCGACCTGCCGCCCACGCTGTTGCGGGCGGCCGGGGTGCCCGTGCCACCGGAGATGCAGGGGCGTTCCCTGCTGCCGTTGCTCCACGGCGGGCACGGCGGAGACGGCGGGCACGACGGGCACAACGGGCACGGCGGAGACCGCGACGACGCCGAGTGGCCACAAGAAGTGCTCTTCCAGATCAGCGAATCGGAAGTCGGACGAGGGCTGCGGACGGACCGCTGGAAGTACGCCGCGACCGCGCCGGGCGCCGACGCCTGGAACGACCCGCGGGCCGAGCGGTATCAGGACGCCTACCTCTATGACCTGCACTCCGACCCCGACGAGTTGATCAACCTTGTGGCCGACCCGGCCTATGAGAACGTCCTGGAGGAGCTGAGGCGGCGACTGGTGCGGCGCATCGTGGACTCCGGTGAGCCACGCCCCACGGTCACCGCGCACGAGCCCGCCCCGAAGGCCGTGTCCGAGGACACCGTCTAGGCCCGGCAGGCGTCTCACAAGAATCCCACAAAGACATCTTTTAAGTTCCTATCGGCGGAGACACCACAGCTCATAGGGGGTTGCGTCACACATCCCGCGGTAAGGAGCGAGAGCGAACATGGGCGCGATAGGTCGGCGTCACTTCCTGTACGGCGCGGCCGCGGTGGCCGCCGGTGTCATGGGCACCGGATGTACCCCGGAGGGTCTGACGAAGTCGAGCGACCCGGGTGGCGTGCCGGTCATCGCCATCGGCCCCAGCGCAGATCGTTCAAGGTGAGTCCGTACATGACCGGGGTGAACGGGGCCAAGTGGTACGACGACGCCTACGGAATGTGGGACTCGGAGCACAACCGTCCCGCCCCGGGCATCGTCGGAAAGATCAAGCAGTCCGGGATCGGGATGATCCGCTATCCCGGCGGCACCTCCTCCAACCTCTTCAACTGGAAGGGCGCCATAGGTCCGCTAGAGGACCGGACCCGCCAGGTCGAGGGAAAGCAGGGCGCCACCGTCGACAGCCGGTTCGGGCCGGACGAGTACATGGCCTTCATCCGGCAGGTCGGCGCCGCGCCGGAGATCATGGCGCCGTTCGCCAACTCGACCCCGGAGGAGATCGCCGACTGGGTGGCGTACATGAACGCCCCGCAAGGGACCAAGTGGGGAGACCTGCGAGCGGAGAACGGCCACCCCGAGCCCTACGGCGTGCGCTACTGGGAAATCGGCAACGAGTTGTTCGGCAAGCACCAGCGCTACTGGATGACCATCCGCCTTGGTGACACCACATGGCGCGAGGTCGCCAACCTCACCTCAGCGGGGGCCGACGACCGCGTCTACGCCTTCGACCCGCGCAGCGGCACGAGCCACTTCGGCGACCTCACCGCGCAGATACACGAACACGGCAAGGAAGGCGCCTACGTCGCCGTATCCGAGGGCGGCGCGCTCTTCTTCGGGAAGAATCGGGGCGCCGAGGCGAGCAGTCGAGCGGCTTCTTCCACAGCGGCGGACATGTCGTGGACAGCGAAGTGAAGAACAACGCCGAGGTCTCCCCCCGGAAGACGCCGCTGGGCTCCTCCTACGAAGCGCTGGTGACGAATGCCACCGTCGACAAGAATGGAACGCTCAGCGTCCTCGTCGTCAACCGCTCACCTGACGAGGACGTCAAGTCCCGGGTTGACCTAGGGGGGTTTCGGCATGCCGGCACGGTCGACGTGTCCGTGGTGGCGGGGAGGTCCTACGACGACTTCAACAACGCCGAACACCCCGACGCCGTCACGATCAAAAAGTCCCACGCCACGGCGGAGGACGACTCCCTGAACTGGACGTTCCCGGCGCACTCGGTCACGCTCCTGCGGTTCCCACCACAAGGTAAGTAGAGGATTTCCCATGCCCAGTCCCTCCATGCTCCCGGCCATCGATTTCACGCATCACGATTTCGAATCCGAAGCCCTTGTCGTACGCACGGACCATTCGGACGACGAAGCATGGCGGGCCGTCGTCGACCTGCTCAATCGGCCCGACCGCAACGGGTTCGAGGTGCGCACCCACCTGGTCGACAACCGTGCGTTCACCGGGGCGAGTCCGGATGACGTGCTCTCCGCTGCCGCCGCCGAACCAGCGCTCGAGGTGGTGTTCCTGGCCGATGCCGCCACCATGACGGGCGAGCACACCCTGCTCGCGGTGTCGACCAGAAGCCAGGAGCTGGAGGACGGAGACATGGAACTCGCCCGCGACTTCCGTCTGTTGCCCCCGGAAGTCAATCTGGTGCACGTGAACCTGGCCATCGGACATATGGACTTCTGGGAATTCGCGTATCACGCGTCACTCGCCACGGATGGCATTCTCCGCCTGTGATCGCATATCGAAGTTCCACAGGCACCACATGTACCAATGGAGCAAGGCATGACAGTCGACTCACAGACTCCGCGCAGAGCGGTGGCGGAACTCGAGAGGCTCCTGCCCGCCGAACGGGTCATCACCGGGGGCCCCGAGTACGCGGCGGGCACCGCGCTGTGGAACGGCGCGGTGGCCGCCAGGCCCGCGATTCTGCTGCGCTGCACATCGACCGCCGAGGTGCGGGCAGGAGTCCGGACGGCTCGTGAGTTCGGTCTGCCGCTGTCGGTACGGAGCGGAGGCCACGACTGGGCGGGGCGTGCGCTCAGCGACGATGGGCTGACGCTGGATCTGACCCCGATGTGCTCGGTGCACATCGATGTGGAGGCCGGTCGGGCGACCGTCGGCGGAGGGGCCAGGGCGAACCATGTGCTCGCCGCCGCCGACCGGTACGGATTGGTCGCCGCCACCGGCACCATCGGCACCGTGGGCATGGCCGGGCTGACCCTGGGCGGCGGATACGGCCCGCTGGGCGGCCGATTCGGCCTCGCCGCCGACAACTTGGCGGGCGCCGAGGTGGTGCTGGCCGACGGATCCGTCGTCTGGACCGACGCCGAGCACGAGCCGGACCTGTTCTGGGCGCTGCGTGGCGGAGGTGGCAACTTCGGCGTGGTGACGTCCATGGAGATCCGGCTGCACGCGGTGCCCACCGTGGTCACGGGGAAGGTGTTGTACTCGCTGCGGCAGGCCCCGAAGGTCTTCGCCCGGCTGGAGGACGTCCTGTCGGACTGCCCGGACGCGTTGACGGTCCGGACCGGAGTCATCAACGGTCCTCAAGGGAAGCCCATGGCCATGCTGTGGCCGACCTGGTCCGGCGATCCGGTCGTCGGCACGGATCCGGCAGGTCCGGTACGGCGGCTGACGCGCCTGGGCACCACCGCGGTGGCCGAGTTCGAGACCGGTTCGTACGCGGCCGCGACGGCGGCACGGGACACCATGTTCCCGGACGGGCGGTACGTCACCATCCGTACGCGTTCCCTGCCGCGCCACACCCCCGAGGCGGTGGACGCCCTGGTGCAGGGGGCCAAGGCGATGACATCGCCCCTGTCGGCCTTCTCCCTGCACCATTTCCACGGGGCGGCCGCCCGTGTCCCGTGGTCGGACACGGCCTTCGCGTTGCGCAAACCGCATATGATGGCCGAGGTCATCGCCGTGTGGACGCCGGAGAAGGACAGCGGCCGGCACGCCGCCTGGGCCGATGCCGCCTCGGCGGCGCTGGAGCCGCACGCCTTCGCCGGCGGCTACGCCAACTTGATGGGGCCCGAGGCCACTGACCAGATCCCCTATGTCTACGGCGGCAACACCGCCCGGCTGCTCGCGATCAAGGAAACCGTCGACCCGGACGGCGTGTTCCAGGGCATTCCCCTGCCGAAGGCGGCTTCCCGCGCGCTGAGCCACAGGTGACAGGACCGCGCCCGCGAGGCATATCCATCCAACGTATTGACATATCAATTGGGTGAGATCACTCTCTTCGCATGGCCGAACGTGACCTCCCGCTGTACGAGCAGATCCGCCGGGAGCTGGAGGGCAACATCCGGGACGGCCGGTGGCAGCCCGGGACCCGGGTGCCCACCGAGGCCGAGCTCGGAGAACAGTTCGGTGTCTCGCGGATCACCGTGCAGCGCGCGCTGCGCGAGCTCGTGGACGCCGGGCTGGTCGTCCGGTACCGCAGGCACGGCACGTTCGTGGCGCAGACCACCGATGAGGAGAATCTGCTCCGCTCCGCGGGCGTGCTGACCAGCGGGCCCGAGGCCCACGGCGACCACCGGGTGATCAGCGCCAAGGTCCTGCCCGCGGGCGGGGCGGCCCTGCGGCTGCCCGGCCTGGACGACAACGACGCCGTCGTACAGCTCCGTCGCCACAAGCTGAGCCCCGACGGCAGCCGCGTGACCGGCACGGAGCTCGCCGTCCTGCCCTTCCGATTCGCCCCCGACCTGCTCGACCAGGATCTGGTCACCATCACGAGCCATATGTATCTCCGCGACCGCGGCGTGCCACTGCAACGCTCGCGGCTCTACGTGGAGCCGTACTCCCTGGACGAGGAGCACGCCGAGCTCTTCGGCCTGAAGCCGGGTACCGCGGTCTTCCGCTGGCTGCGCACTACCTGGGCGGAGAACGACGAGGTGGTCGAACACCTCGAAATGATCCTGCCGACCGACACATCCCGCTTCTACGTGGAGACCTCTCTCCAAGGCCGCTGACCCCCGTTCGCCTCCCCGCCGAACCGTTTCCCGCGTCCTCTCCCCCGGTCACCCCTCGTTTCCCCCTCCCTCCCGCCTCCTCCGGTCGCGGGAACGGCACTTCCATCCCTCATCGCAGGAGGTAGCCATGCCATCCCCCCGATCAGCCCTGCCCGCCCTGTGTGCCGTGACCAGTGCCCTCGCGCTCACCGTCGCCGTCACCGGCTGCGGCGCCCCCAAACCCTCCGCCGGTGGCGGCAAGGGAGGCGCCCTGGTGGTGGCGGGCTACGGCGGCTCGTTCGAGACGGCGTTCCGCGATTCGGTCCTGCCCGCGTTCGAGAAGAGCTGCGGCTGCAAGGTCACCTACATCCCCGGCTCGTCCACCGACACCGTCGCCAAGCTCAAGGCGCAGCGCGCCAATCCGCAGATCGACGTGGCGCTGGTGGACGACGGTCCCCAGGCGCAGGCGCTGGAGGCCGGGCTGCTCGCGTCGATCGACACCGAGGTGGTGCCGGTGGACGACGTGGTGAAGATCGCCCGGATGGAGAACGACTCGGGGGTCGGGTTCGGGCTGACCGCCACGGGCATCGCCTACAACCCCGAATGGTTCGAGGACCATGGCATCCCCAAGCCCACCACCTGGGAGGATCTGGCCAATCCCAAGCTGAAGGACAAGGTGGTCCTCCCCTCGATCACCAACACCTACGGGGTGGGGCTGCTGGTCGGCGCGTCCAAGGCGAACGGCGGCTCGGAGAAGGATGTCGACCCCGGTCTCACGGCGATCAAGAAGATCGCCAAGAACGCGGCGACGTTCGACACCACCGCCGATGTGTCCAACTACTTCCTCCAGGGCCAGGCCGCCGCCTCGGTGTGGGGGGTGTCGCGCACCTCGACGCTGGCGGAGAAGGACTTCCCGATCGAGTTCGTCTATCCCAAGGACGGTGCGATCGGCCTGGTGACCACGGCGAACGTGGTCAAGAAGGCACCGCATGAGGAGCTGGCCCAGAAGTTCGTGGCGCATCTGCTGAAGCCGTCCGTCCAGCGGGCGCTGGCCAAGGCGACGTACGACGGCTCGGTGGTCCGGGGCGTCAAGGAGGACCCCGTCCTGAAGAACAAGGTCGTCAGCACCGACAAGGTGGACTCCCTGCTGAAGCTCGACTGGAAGACCATCAACAAGAACCGCTCCGCCTGGACCGACAAGTGGAACAAGCAGGTGGAGAGCAAGTGACCGCGGGGACGGACACCGTGGGCGAGGAGAGCGCACCGGCCGGGGCGGACACCGCCACGCGGGCGGGGAGCACCCGCGGACGGCTGGTCCTCAAGGGGATCCACAAGGCCCTCGGCGGCAAGGAGGTCGTCCGTGGCATCGACCTGACGATGGAGCCCGGGGAGTTCCTCACCCTGCTCGGTCCTTCGGGGTGCGGCAAGAGCACCACGCTGAACATGGTGGCGGGCCATCTGCTGCCCGACTCCGGCGTGGTGGAGGTGGACGGCCGCGACATCACCCGGCTCCCGGCGAACCGGCGGGCCATGGGCATGGTGTTCCAGTCCTACGCCCTCTTCCCCCATATGACGGTGGCGGAGAACATCGCGTTCGGCCTGCGGATGCGCAAGGTCGGCGCGGCCCGGCGCAGGCGCAGGGCGGCCGAGGCCCTGGAGCTGGTGGGCCTCGACGGCATGGGCGAGCGCTATCCGCGCCAGCTCTCCGGCGGGCAGCGCCAGCGCACGGCCCTGGCCAGGGCGCTGATCGTGGAGCCCGATCTGCTGCTGCTCGACGAGCCGTTCTCCAATCTCGACGCCCAGCTCAGGGTGCGTCTGCGCGAGGAGGTCGCCGCCCTCCAGCGCCGGGTGGGCACCACCACGATCCTGGTCACCCACGATCAGGACGAGGCGCTCGCGGTGTCGGACCGGATCGCGGTGATGGCCGAGGGGGCGATCCATCAGCTGGACGTCCCCGAGACCGTGTATCTGCGCCCGGCCACGGACTTCGTGGCGCAGTTCGTCGGCGAGGTCAATGTGCTCGACGGGATCGCGGCGGGGGCGGCCGCCGAAGGGCACCGCTGCCGGATCGATGACACCCACCTCGTCACGGCGACACCGGTGGGCACCGCGCCGGGCGACGGCGAGGCGGTACGGCTCTATGTGCGGCCGGAGGCCGTACGGGTGCTGGCCACACCCCAGACCGGGTCCGGGACGGGCCGCCCGGCGAGCACACCTGACCGTACGGCGGCGGAGCCGGGGCTCCCCGGCACCGTCGAGGCCACCCGCTTCCTCGGCACCCGGGTGCGCTGCGTCGTGGCCACGGCCGCGGGACGTGTCGAGGCCACGCTGCCGTTCGGTTCCGAGGTGCCCGGGCTGGGCGAGGAGGTGATCTGCGCATGGCAACCACAGCACGCGTCGCTGACGGCACGGCCCTGAGGTCCGACGGTTCGGCGCCGACGCCGGGGGTTCCCGAGCCGGTCAGGAAGCGCGGCCCGTGGCGCACCGGTCTGCTGCTGGCCTCCCCTGCCATCGCGGTACTCGCCCTGCTCTTCATCGCACCGCTGTTCATGCTGGTGTACAACAGCTTCCGCACCCAGGCGGGTGATCCCACGCTGCACAACTACACGCGGTTCCTAGGGGATTCCTTCTACCGGGATGTGCTGTGGCACACCTTGTGGATCGGCGCGCTGACCACCCTCGGCTGCCTCGTGGTGGGCTACCCGTTCGCCGTCTATCTGCGCGGCCGCTCCCCCAGGGCGCGCAACTACCTCTCCCTCGTACTGCTGTCGCCGCTGCTCATCTCCATGGTGACCAGGGCGTACGGATGGCTGGTGCTGCTCGGGCCGAAGGGGCCGATCGCGGACGGGTTCCACGCCCTGGGCCTGGACGCGCCGAAGATGCTGTACAACGACACCGCGGTCGTGGTCGGCATGGTGCATGTGATGCTCGCGTACATGGTGCTGCCGCTGATGGGCAGCCTGGACCGGATCGACCCGGCCCTCACCCCCGCGGCCAAGGGCCTGGGGGCGAGCGGCTGGACGTGCTTCTGGCGGATCACCGTCCCGCTGTCCCTACCGGGGATGCTGGCCGGTTCGCTGATCGTGTTCAGCCTGACCGTCTCCAGCTTCGTCACCCCGGCGATCCTGGGCGGGCCCACGGTGAAGCTGATGCCGTACTTCGTCTACACCGAGGCCACGTCCAATCTGAACTGGCCGTATGCGGCGGCGATCGGCTTCGTCCTGATCGTGGTGACGACGATTCTGACGGCCGTGTACGCCCGGCTGCTGCGCGGGCGTGGTGGCAAGGAGGTGTTCGCATGACCACGGCAACGGAATCCGAAAGGTCGACGGCGACGGGCAAGGCCGCGGGCAAGCCGATCGCCGCGGCCGCGGGCGGGCGCGCACGGCGCCTGCTCGGCGCCGCGTTCGCCGCGCTCGTCGGCCTGTTCCTGCTGGCGCCCGTGCTGGTGACCATCGCCTCCTCGCTCACCACGACCAGCTACGTCACCTTCCCGCCCAAGGGGCTGACCCTGCACTGGTACGCGGAGCTGCTGAACCGCCCCGAGTTCCTGGACTCGTTCCTGCTCAGCATCGGCGTGGCGGCGGGAGCGGCCGTGGTGTCCACGGCGCTCGGGCTCGCCGCGGGGCTGGCCATCCACCGCTATCCGTTCCCGGGGAAGTCGGTGCTGGACAGGCTGTTCTCGAGTGCGTTCGCCGTGCCGACGATCGTGCTCGGCATCGGGCTGCTGCAGTGGTACGCCCAGCTCGGCATGGCGTCCAGCCCGCTCACCCTGCTGCTGGCGCATCTGGTGCTGACCGTGCCGTACACCGTGCGCCTGGTGCTGGCCGGGCTCGCCGGGCTCGACCGGTCGGCGGAACTGGCCGCCGCCGGGCTGGGTGCGAAGGCGCCGCGGGTGTTCTGGCATGTGACGCTGCCCGCCGTGCGCGGACCGCTGATCGCGGGGGCGTTCTTCGCCCTGATCACGTCCTTCGACGACCTGACGATCGCGTTGTTCGTGGTGACCACGGACATGCAGACCCTGCCGGTGCGGATCTTCAACTACCTCCAGTACAACTACGACCCGACCGTGACCGCCGTCGGCACCGTGATGGTGCTCTTCGCCGCGGTGGCCGTCGTCATCATCGAGCGCGTCGTGGGCGTCGCGCATCTGTTCGGGGCCGACCCCGAGCAGTGACCTTCGTGCCAAGGAGGATTCCCGTGCGAGTTGTGGTCATCGGAGCCGGAGTGGTGGGCGCGGCGGTGGCGGCGGAGCTGGCCGCGCGTGGCGCCCGGGTCACCGTGCTGGAGGCCGCGCACCCCGGAGCGGGCACCACGGCGAACTCGTTCGCCTGGATCAACAGCGCGAACAAGGAGCCGGAGCCGTACTTCGCGCTCAACCGCGCCGGTATCCGCGCACACTACGAGTTGGCCGGGGACGGGGCGCCATGGTTCTTCCCCGCCGGAAACCTGGAGTGGGCGGTGACGGACCGCCACAAGGAGGTGCTGGCCGGGCGGGTGGCGCGGCTGACGGCCAGGGACTACCCGGTGGAGTGGATCACCGCTGAACGGGCCCGGGAGCTGGAGCCGGACCTCGCGGGCGCACCGTCCCACGCCGTGTTCGCCTTCTTCCCCGAGGAGGCGTACACCCTGCCCGTGCCGCTGCTGTCCCGGCTGCTGGGCGCCGCCAGGGACCGTGGCGCTACGGTGGCCGGCGGCGCCAGGGTCACCGCGATCGAACACGGCCCGACCGGAGCCACGGTCATCTGCTCCGACGGCGGCCGCCACCCGGCGGACACGGTGGTGAGCTGCGCGGGCCGGTGGACACAGGAGGTGGCCCGACTGGCCGGTGCGCACGTCCCCATGGCGGATCCGGATCTGGCGGGCTCGGCCACGGTGGGCTTCCTCGCCACCACCGCACCGGCGCCCGCGCGGCTGTCGCGCGTGCTGACCGGCCCACGGCTGAACGTCCGCCCGGACGGCGGCGGTCGCCTGCTGCTCCAGGCCCTGGACCTGGACGCGACGGCGGACCCCGGCAAGCCGTACGCGCCCGACGGTGAGATCGCCACCGCCATGCTGGCCCGCCTGCCCGAGGTGCTGAACGGCGCCGAGGGCACCGTGGTGGAGAAGGTACGGGTCGGCCAGCGCGCCATGCCGGGCGACGGCTTCACGGTGGCGGGCTTCCCCGCCACCGGCGTTCCGTTCTATGTGGTGGCGACCCACAGCGGCATCACCCTGGCCCCGCTGCTCGGCCGCCTGGTCGCGGAGGAGCTCCACGGCGATGAGTCCCCCCTGCTGAAGGACTTCCGGCCCGGCCGCTTCACCTCGGGCGCGGTCCTGCCCCCACCGCCTCCGGCCCGCCGCCCGGGCGAACAGTGAGACAGGCGCCCGGAGCTGTGCTCCGGGCCGCCATCCAGTCGATGGTCGACTGGAGCGAATCACCGGCATCGTCCGGGCTGACGTGCTCGATGAACTGCGCCTGGCCGCCGTCCCGCCAGGCGGACACGATGACGCGCCGGGCGGTTCGCGCGGCCACGAGCAGCTGCTGGCGTCCTGCCCGTGGGAGGCCTGACCCGTTTCAAGAGGGTCTCAGGGGCCGTCGGCGCAGTCGAGTGCCGTGAGGTCGATGGCATCGGCCAGCGCCTGCATCCCCTTGTCGTTGGGGTGCAGATGGTCGCCGTTGTCGAAGAACGGCAGGATGCGCTCGGGGTCGTAGGGGCTGCGCAGGGCGCGGTCGAAGTCGGTCACCGCGTCGAACTCACCGCCGCTTCGGACGAAGGCGTTGACCTCCTGGCGCACCCCCTCCGCGGCGGCGTCCCATTCGCTCCAGCCCTTGAAGGGCCCCACGGTGGCACCGACCACGCACCGGCCGGCCGCGTGCGCCCGCTCGATGATCCGGCGGTATCCGGCGATCATGTCCGCGGCGGTGACACCGGTGTGCGCCTTGATGTCGTTGACCCCCTCGAAGAGGAACACCGTCCGCACGCCCGGGAGGGACAGGACATCACGGTCGAGCCGGTTCAGGGCGCTCCGCCCGGCACCGTCGGCGAGTACCTTGTTGCCGGAGATCCCCTCGTTCGCCACTCCCTCGACGTCGGTGGCCGCCTGCCGCAACCGGCGTGCGAGGTAGTCGGGCCAGCGGCGGTTGAGGTCGGTGGTGGACTGCCAGCCGTCGGTGATGGAGTCGCCGAGCGCGGCCACGGCACCGGTCGCGGCGGACGTGCGGACGGTGACGGCGTCGAGGTAGAACCAGGAGCCGGTGGTATCCGTCCAGTGCGCGGCGCTCTCCTCCTCCGTGTGGTCGCCCTGGGTCGTGTACGACGTCTGCATCGCCATCCCGTGCCCCGTCGCCGGACCGGCCGCGTCGGGGGTGTGGAGGCTGACGACCAGGTTGGTGGCGGCGGGCAGGCTGCCGGGCAGGGCGTCGCTGAGCGCCACCTCGCCCGCCGGGATGGTGACGGTGGGCCCGCCGCCGAAGGTCAGCCGACGGTTGCTGCCCCGCCTCAGCTCGGCGCCCGACTTCTGGACCCCGGCATAGACGCTGTCGAGGGTCAGCGGCCGGTCGCCGAAGGCGTTGGAGAGGCGGATGCGCGGATCGCTTCCGCCGACACTGGTGTGCACGACCATCCGGTAGCCGCGGTCCGGTGTCCCGCCTCCCGCGCGATCCGCGCTCGCCGCCCAGGTGACGACGTCATGCCGGCCGCCCGCCGCCGCGGCGGGTGTGGCGTGCAGCGCGGCGGCCGCGAGCAGTACGGCGCCGAGGCCACCGATGGCGGCGCGGCGAGCCGTCATCGGGCGAGCCCCTTGAGCGTGACGGACGCGCCGGGCGCCAGGCGGACCGTACGGGAGGTGGAGCCATGGGCCACCGTGGTCGTCCGGCCACCGACGCTGCGGATCGTGACCGACGTCGGCACCCCCTGCTCCCAGCGCAGATCGACGACGAAGCCGCCCCGCGCGGCCAGTCCCGTGACCGAGCCGGACGCGGCCCAGGCGTCGGGCAGGGCGGGGAGCAGTTCCAGGTGGCCGGGGCGGGAGTACAGCAGCATCTCGCTCATCGCGGCCGGGGTGCCGAAGTTGGCGTCGATCTGGAAGATGCCACGGCCCTTCTCCACCTCGTAGATGTCGAAGAGGTTGAACGCGGTGCCGTTGCTGCCGTCCGTGGAGGGGCGGAGGTTGTTGGCCACGAGCTGATATGCCGTGTCGGCGTCCTTCAGCCGCGCCCAGCACGCGGCCCGCCAGGCGTTGGCCCAGCCGAAGCTGTTCATGCCGCGCGCGGTGAGCAGGGCGGTGGCCCCGTCCACGAGCTCCTGGGGAGTGGAGCCGTCGGGGCGGATGCGGTCGCCGGGGAACAGGCCGATCAGCGGCGACAGATGGCGGTGGGTGGTCTCCCCGAGGTTGTCGGGGGACATCCACTCCTGGAGCCAGCCGGTCTTCGGGCTCACCTCCGGCAGGTACAGCTTCTTCCGCAGCGAGGCGATGGTGTCCGCGTAGCCGGTGTCCTTCTTCAGCTCGGCGGCCGCGGCGGCGAAGTTGCCGAACAGCGCCCACACCAGCTCCTGGGCGTAGGTGATGCCCTTGGCGTCCTGCGGGCCGTGTTCTGGCGACCAGTCCTTGTCGTCGATGAGCACCTCCCTGGAGGTGTTGGGGAGGGTGGTGGTGAGCAGCCGCGCCTCCCAGAACTCGCAGGCGCCCTTGAGCAGCGGGTAGATCTTCGCCAGATACGCCCGCGACTGGGTGTACTCGTAGTGCTCGTACAGGCTGTTGCTCAGCCAGGCGTTGCTCGCCGGATGCCACCACCAGCCGCTTCCGCCGTGGATGTTGGTGGAGAAGGCGACGGTCCAGCCGGCGACCTTTCCGGTGGAGTTGCGGTAGCGGTTGCGCGGGTCGTTGAAGAGTTCGTGGGTGAGCCCGGCCCAGGACGGGAGTTGGGCGAGGCAGTAGTCGGCGAAGGCGTCGAAGCACGGGGACAGGCCCGCGCGGTCGGCCATCCAGTAGTTCATCTGGATGTTGATGTCGGTGTGGTAGTCGCCCATCCAGTCCGGGTCGTTGCCGTCCAGCCACAGGCCCTGGAGGTTCAGGGGGAGGCCGTCGCGCGAGCCGGAGATCATCAGATAGCGGCTGAACTGGAGGTAGGCCGCCTCCAGTTCGGGGTCGGGCACACCGTCCCGGGCGCGTGCGACGAGGCGCGCCCAGGTGTCCAGGGAGCGCTGGGCGTCCGTGGAGGTGCCGAGCGAAAGGGTGAACCGCTCGTACAGGCGGCGGTAGTCGGCGACATGGGTGCGCCGCAGAGTGTCCGCCGAGTGCCGGGCGGCGGCGAGCACCTTCGTACGGGCCAGCTTCTCGGGGTCGAGGGTGGGGTCGCGGTAGCCGCGGTCGGCGTCGGGCGCGTAGTTGGTGCCGCCGCTGACCACAACGGTGAGGTCCGCGCAGCCGGAGAAGTCGACGCGGGTGCCGTTGACACGGACCCGGCCGCCGCTGCCGTACGCCGTGACCGCCGCGCCGTATCGCAGGCCGTTGGGGAAGGACGCGCCGAACGACTCCGCGCTCGCGGGCTTTTCGCCGTGGGTGCCCTCCAGGATGACGCTTCCGGTGTAGCGGCCGCCACCGCTCTGTGTGAAGTGCAGGACGATCGCGTCATCGGGGTGGCTGGCGAAGATCTGCCGCCGGTAGGTGACGCCGGAGCGGACGTAGGAGCTGGTGACCAGCCCTTGCGCGAGGTCGAGGCTGCGGCGGTAGCCGTTGACACCGGACAGGTCGTGGTCGGGGATGTCCACGGTGAGCCGGGCCAGCAGGGTGAACGAGCCGAAGTCGCCGCGCCCGTAGGGGAATTGGCCATCGGCGTCGAGGGTGTCGTTGAGGCCGCCGGTCCACATCGTGGCGTCGGTGATCAGCAGCAGCTCGTGGCCGGGGTCGTTGCTCGCGAGGGCGCCGAGGCGGCCGTTGCCGACCGGCAGGCCCTGCTCGATCAGCGAGCCCTCGTCGCCGGGGGCCCGCCACCACAGCTCGTCGTGTGAGGTGCCGGCGAGCGGCGGGGTGTCGGCCGGGCGCCGGGGCGCGGCGGATGCGGTGAAGGCGGGCAGGGCACCGAGGGTCAGGGTGAGTCCGGCCGTCGCCACGAGGGACAGCGCGGTTCGTCTGCTGGGGTCCGTGCCGGAGCCTCCGCAGAGGTCTCCGTCGGGGTCTCCGCCGGTGTCGGTCGGGCGGGGGTTCATGGCGGCTCCGGGCGTCTGAGATCGGCAGATCGGCAAGGGGCCCGGCCGAGGGGCCGGGCCCCTTGGGGTTCAGGAGGACTTCGGTACGTCGATCCGGTCGATGTCCGGTGCGTAGCCGGAACCGCTGTCGAACGTGATGGTGTTGGAGCCGGCCTTGAGCGTCACCGGAACGTAGACACTATTGACGGTGGACCAGTCGCCTGTCGAGGGGAACTTGTGGCGGGTGGCGCCGCCGCCGTTGGCCGAGACTTCGGCGGAGCGGGCGTCACCGCTGACGTAGCCGACCTTGATCTGGTAGGTGCCGGTCTTGTCCGCGACGACGTTGTTGATGGTCAGCTTGGACCCGGTGTAGAGGTTGCCGACCTTGTGGCCTTCGGAGCAGGCCGGGCAGTCGGCCACGGAAGCGTTGCCGCCGAGGGTGTTCGCGGGGGACTCGGCCTCGATACCGGTCCACGTGAGCGCGTCACCGCGCGGGGTGACCGTGAAGAGGCGGGAGCCGTGGGCGGGCAGGGCCTGGGTGGTCCGGTTCTTGTGGGTGCCGAGGTTCTCGTGGTTCCACAGATCCCGGACCGCGGCCTTGCCGGTGAAGCCGAGCGCCGACCAGTCCGCGGTCACCGAGGCGGGCCTGTCGGCGAGGTTGAACAGGGCGACGGTGTAGCTGCCGTCGTGGTTCTTCGCGGCCCACACCTGCTGGGGGTCGGACGGTGTGACCGGCCGCGCGGGCGGGGTGTCGCCCTGGTTGACGGCGATGACCTCACGGTTGGTCAGCAGCGACAGCCCGTAGGCGTCCAGTTTGGTCACATCGTCGCCGGTGTAGAGCGGGGACTTGGCGATCGCCCACAACGTGGCGTAGCTCTGCCGCTCGGCCTTGGTCAGGCCGTCCATCTCGCCATTGCCCACATCGAGGGAGTCGAGGTCGTTCCAGCCGCCGGGGCCGGCGTGCCGGGTCCAGGCCGGGGTGTCGTCCCAGCGGTCGTCGACGGAGTTCTCCCAGCTGACGAGCGTGTTGCAGTAGCACTCGACATCGGTGTCGACGCGCCAGCCGTTGGAGTGCTTCTTCCAGTCGTCGGCGTGCCCGATGTCCAGGGACCAGGACAGCTCCAGGTGGATGGGGCGGCCGGTGGCGGAGATCGCCTTCTGCCAGGCGGCCACGTCGGCGACGTTGTCGTAGTTGTCGCCGCTCTTGAAGGAGCCGGGGCCCACACCGTCGAGCTTGAGGAAGTCATAGCCCCAGTCGGCGAACATCCGCGCCTGGGAGTCGATGTACTTCTGTGCGCAGGGATCCGAAAAGTCGATCTTGTACGCGCTGTCCCAGCCGTTGGTGGTGCGCAGATCGTCGTAGACGATGTCGGCGGTGGTGCAGCCCTCGGCGTTCCAGATCGGCACCCTGCCCCCGCCGTACGCCTCCTTCTCCAGGCCGACGGGCAGATAGATACCCGCCTTGAGGCCCTTGGAGTGGATGCGGTCGGCGACCGGCTTCATGCCGCTGGGGAACCGCACCGGGTCGGCCTTCTGCCGGCCGTACTCGTCGAACTCGGGTGTCCACGCGTAGTCGCGCCACCAGCCGGCATCGATGTTGACGTACTCGTATCCGTACTTCTTGAGCTTGGTGGCGAGGGCGTCGGTCTGCTTGAGGACGTTCGCCTCGGTGAGGTAGCTGTAGTCGCCGTTCGGGTTGAGGCCCGGGTACTTCGACGACTGCATGCTCCAACTGGACCAGCCCATATAGGGCTTGGCGGCGACGGTGGCCGAGGATGCCGGGGTGGCGTTGCCGTTGCCGGGCTGTGCCCGCGCGGCCGGGGCGGCCGTGCCGAGGCCCGCGGCGAGGGCCAGGACGACGAGGGATCTCAGCCCGCGTACGGGCATGACGGGGTACGAGGGTGACCGCATGGGTCTGCCTCCTGGGGTGCGGTTCGGGGAACGGGGTGGCGGGAGATGCGGCGGGATCCGGGGCGCGCGGCGGCGGAGGCTGCCCTTGTCCCGGCCGACGGCGAGGGGGCTGCTGCTCTCCTCCTCGTCCGCGCTAGTTCGCGTCCGATCTGATGAAGGACTGGATGGCGGTGGCCGCGGCTCCACGGGCCCACTCGTCGAAGGGCAGTGGCCTGGTCCGTACATCGCACTGCGCCGCGGAGCCGAAGGCCGCCGTGGCGAAGGCGGCACGGATGTGGTCGGCGAACAGGTCGTAGGCGGCCAGCCCCTCGCCGGAGATGATCACGCGTTCGGGGCCGAGCAGATTGGTGACGGTGGCGATACCGCGGCCGATGGCGTCCCCTGCCCGTGCGTAGACCTCCCGTGCGCCGACGACGCCGTCGTGGGCCAGTCCGGCGGCCTCGACCGCGTCGGCCACCTGGACCCCCGTGGCCGCGCGGACCTGGCGGACGATGGCGTCGTCGCTCGCGATGGCCTCCACACAGCCGCGGTTGCCGCAGTGGCAGCGGGGGCCCGCCGGGTCGACGGTGACGTGTCCGATCTCGCCGGCCACGCCGTGGGCCCCGGCCACCACCCTGCCGTGGACCACGAGACCGCAGCCGATGCCCGCGCCGACCGTCACGACGGCGAAGCCGGACAGTCCCACGCCCGCCCCGAACCACTGCTCGGCCACGGTCAGCGCGCGCACGTCGTTGTCGACGGTCACCGGCAGACCCGTGGTCATGGCGGCGAGTTCGGCGAGTGGCACATCGCGCCACTCCAGGAAGGGCGAGTAGCGCACCACGCCCTCGGCCCGGTCCACATCGCCGGAGACGGCCATGCCCAGGCCCGCGACGCGCACGCCGAGGCCGTCCGCCTCGATGAGCAACTCCCGGACGAGTTCCGCGGCCGTCCCCAGCACCGCCCTGGGGTCCCGGGCGGGGAGCGGGATGTGCCGGGCGACGAGGATCCGGCAGCACAGGTCGGTGAGCACACCGATGATCGTGTCCCCGGTCGCCTTGACCCCGATGAACAGCGCGCGGCCGCCATCCACCCGCACCAGGTTCGCGGGCCGCCCGAGTGCCGGGCGCGCGCCCTCGTCCACGTCCTCCACCAGGTAGCCGGCCTCGATCAGGGGACGGACCGCCTTGGTGACAGCCGCGGCCGACAGCCCCGCCCGCCGCGCCACTTCCAGGCGGGTGAGGGGGCCCTGCGACAGGACCGTGGTGAAGATCTGCGAGGCGGCCGACGTGTGCGCCGGGAACGACTCGACAGCGGGGGGCGAGGACATGGCCGGGAACCTAGGCTCCTTATTTTCCGCTGTCAATGAAAGAAGCAGGAATCTCCTGAGGATTGCCTGTGAGCCCCGATTCCGATTCCAAAGCATGACTCATGCCGGGGTGTTGACATGCGTTCGAAGGTCTCGTTGGCTTACTGGGCGACCCTCTTCTCCCACTCGCCGAGCGCCCCGCATCCGTACGCCGCACCCGCCGCTCCCCCGCCGCCCTTCGAACGTGAGGCCCGATGCCGACGATCTCCCGTGCCCCGGACACCGGGGTCTGGCTGCTGACCACGCCCCGTACCTCGTACGCCGTGCACATCGACGAGACGGGCGCGCCCTGCCACCTCGCCTGGGGGCCGCGGCTGACGCCGCGGGAGGCGGCGGAGCTGGTCGTGCCCGCCGGGGAGGCGGCGAGCAGCTTCGAGGGGCGGCCCGCGGTGGGCGAGGAACTGCCGGTCGACGGCGGCACGCGCTACGGCACGCCGTCCCTCCAGGTCCGCTACGCGGACGGCTCACGCGGCTTCGAATGGCAGCCGACCGGGCACCGCGTCCTCACCCCCTCCGACGGCGTCGGCGAACTCCGTCTGGAATTCCGCGATCGCCACTATCCGCTGTACGTCGCGCTCCACTACCGGGTGCGGGACGACACGGATGTCATCGAGCGCTGGACGGTGCTGCGCAACGACGGTGAGCAACGGGTCAGCCTGGAGCGCGCCGACTCGGCGGCCTGGTCCCTGCCACCGCTGGCCGACTACCGGCTCAGCCATGTCACCGGCCAGTGGTCCGCGGAGAGTCAGCTGCGCCGCGAGCGCCTGCCGCACGGGGAGACCGTGCTGACCAGCAGGCGTGGCATCCCCAGCCACCACGCCGGTCCCTGGGTGATGGTGGACGGGGGCGACGCCGGCGAGGAGCACGGCCGGGTGTTCGGCGCGGCCCTCGCCTGGAGCGGGAGTTGGCGCATCACCACGCAGCGCACACCGGACGGACGCGCGGGTTTCACCGGTGGCGTCGGCCATGAGGGCATATGCGTACCGCTCGCGCCGGGCGAGGAGTTCACCACCCCGGTGTTCGCCGGGCTGTTCACGGACGGCGGGTTCGGCGCGGCGAGCCGGGCCTGGCACGCGTACACGCTGCGCCACGTCCTGCCGCACGGGCGGGAGGTGGCGCCCGTGCTCTACAACTCCTGGGAGGCCACCGGCTTCGACGTGGCCGAGGCGAACCAGAAGGCGCTTGCCGAGCGGGCCGCCGCCCTGGGCGTGGAGCTGTACGTGGTCGACGACGGCTGGTTCGGGGCCCGGCGCGGCGACCACGCGGGGCTGGGCGACTGGACCCCGGCCCGGGAGCGCTTCCCGCGGGGCCTCGGCCCGCTGGCGGACACGGTGCACCGCCTGGGCATGCGCTTCGGCATCTGGGTGGAGCCGGAGATGGTCAACCCCGACAGCGACCTCTACCGCGAGCACCCCGACTGGGTCCTGCACACACCCGGCCGGACCCGCAGCGAGCTGCGCAACCAACTCGTCCTGAACTTCGCCCGCGACGACGTGGCCGACTGGGCCCACGGCTGGCTGACCCGGCTGGTCACGGACCACGGCATCGACTTCCTCAAATGGGACATGAACCGCGCCTTCAGCGAGGCCGGGTGGCCCGGCATCCCGGACGGCCACGACCGGCTGTGGACGGCTTACGTGGCCAATCTGTACGGCGTCCTCGACCGGCTCCGGGCCGACCACGCCGGGCTGCGCATCGAGACGTGCAGTGGCGGTGGCGGACGCGTGGATCTGGGCATCCTCACCCGTACGGACCAGGCGTGGGTGTCGGACAACACCGACGCCGTCGACCGTCTGGTCATCCAGCACGGCTTCGGTCAGCTCCACCCGGCGCGCACGATGTCCGCGTGGGTGACCGATGTGCCCAATCAACTCACCTCCCGCACCGTGCCGTTGAGGTTCCGCTTCCATGTGGCGATGTGCGGGCTGCTGGGCATCGGCGGGGATCTCGCCCGCTGGTCCGAGGCGGAACTCGCCGAGGGCGCCGAGCTGGTCGCCGAGTACAAACGGGTGCGCCACCTCGTCCAGCACGGCGCCCTGTACCGGCTGTCCGGGCCGCACGGCGAGGTGCCGACCGTGGTGCAGTACGCCGCCGAGGACGGCACCGAGACCCTGGTGCTGGCCTGGCAGCGCGGTCCGCGCCACGGAGTCCCGCGGCTGCCGGTACGGCTGCGCGGGCTCACCCCCGGCGCCCGCTACCGCGACACCCGCACCGGTGAGGTGCACCACGCCACCGTGCTCGCCGAGTACGGACTCCGCCCGGACCTCCCGTCCGGCGACTGGGCGAGCACGGCCGTGCACCTGGTCAGGATGGGGCGGGACGAGACGTGACACCGCCACTGCCGCGGTAGGCGGCGGTGGCGATTTCGACGAACGAGCGGATCAGGGGGTTCGTGTCGGCCTCGTTCCACGCCACCACCACGCGGCTCGGCTCCATGTCGGCCAGCGGCACCACGGTGAGCCCGTCCGGCGGCTCGTGGTCCACGAGCGTCATGCCGACCGTGCCGTTCCACAGCACGGCTTGGCGGCATTCCTGGACGCCACGCACCACCGGGCCCTCGCGAGGTTCCCCGCCGTTCCAGTACGACTGCCAGACGGGGTCGGTGCCCTCCGGGAACAGGAACCAGCGGCGGTCGGCCAGGTCGGCCAGTTTCAGGCCGTCGCGGCGGGCCAGCGGATCGTCGGCCCGCAGCAGTGCGCCCACCGGGTCGGCGCGCAGCTCGTGCACGGTCAGCCCGGTCTCGTCGAACGGCCCGCGGGTCAGGGCGATGTCCACCAGCCCGGCGTGCAGCCCGCAGGTGGGATCGGTCAGGTCGGTCTCGCGGATGTGGACCTCGATGCCCGGGTGCCGCCGGTGGTAGGCACGGGCCAGCCGGGTGGCGTCCGGGTCGGTGCTGTCCCCCAGGATGCCCACGGTGAGGCTCGTGGTGCCGGTTGCCGCCGCCACGCGTACGCGTACCCGGTCGGCGTGGTCGAGCAGGGCGCGCGCCTCATCGAGCAGCACGGCCCCCACCGGAGTGAGCGTGACACCGGCGGACGAGCGGCGGAACAGCGCGGCGCCCAGCTCGGCCTCCAGCTGCTTGATCGCCCGGCTCAGTGGCGGCTGGCTCATATGCAGCCGGACGGCGGCCCGGCCGAAGTGGAGTTCCTCGGCGACCGCCATGAAATAGCGCAGCGTGCGTAGCTCCATGGTGCAACGATACCCATCCGGTATCGGCACCACAGAAGAAGTCTTGGACGGTCACGGCGGCCCGGCAGTGGAATCGCGGTGTGACTGAAGAAATCGTGAACGTGGCGTATTGGATCGTCGCCGGTCTGCTCGCCCTCTTCTACCTCTACGGGGGCGGGGTGAAGGTGGTCCGGAGCCGTGAGCGGCTCCGGCCGATGATGGCCTGGGTGGACACCACGCCGATGGCGGCCGTCAGGGCCATCGGCGTGATCGAAGTGCTCGGCGCGATCGGGCTGATCCTCCCGCCGCTGACCGGCATCGCGCCCTGGCTGGCCCTGGCCGCGGCCATCGGGTTCGTGGTCCTGCAGATCGGCGCCACCAGGGTGCACCTGCGCCGGGGAGACCGCCAGGTGGCGCTCAACATCACGCTCCTTCTCGCCGCGGCCGTGACCATCTGGCCGGCGACGGCATGGCTGTGACATCGGGCAGGGCCACTCATGGGCCCGCCCATCCAAAAGGTGACAAAATAATCCCAGGAGGTTGATCCACGCCGGGCAGGAGGGCTGGTGGACCTGGACGCCGTCGCCGATGAGCTGTACGCCCTGCCACCTGCGGACTTCACCGCCGCCCGCGACAAGCGCGCCAAGGACGCCCGAACCGCGGGAGACCGGAAGCTGGCCGAGCGGATCCGCCGCTTGCGCCGCCCCACCAAGGCGGCGTGGGCGAGCAACCTGCTGGTACGGCGGCAGCCGGACGAGGCCGAGCAGGTCCTTCGGCTCGGAGAGGCCCTGCGGCAAGCACACCGGGATCTGGACGGCGGGCGACTGCGGAAGCTGTCCGCACAACAGCGCCAGGTCATCGCGGCGCTCGCCCGCCAGGCCAGGGATCTGACCACCCAGGCCGGGCAACCGATCGGCGAGGGCGCCCGGCGCGAGGTGGAGGAGACACTGCGCGCCGTGCTGGCCGACCCGGAAGCGGGCCGGGAATGGGTGCGGGGGCGACTGACCAAACCGCTCACTGCGCCGACCGGATTCCCGCTCGTCGCCGGCGCCGCCCGGTCCGCGCCACCCACCTCGCGCGACGGCGAGCGGGCCGCCGGCAGCCGGGTGGCCGACCTGGACGCCGCTCGTTCGCGGCGCCGCGAACGACAGGAGCAGGAGCGGCGCCATGAACAAGAGCGAGAGCGGCGCCGCGCGGAACAGGAGAAGCGCCGCGAACAGCGGGAGCGGCGGGCCCGCGCACACCGGGAGGCCGAGGACGCCGAGCGCCGGCTGCGCGCCCGCGAGGCGGAACTCACCGCGGCCGAGGAGGAGCAAGGCCGGGCCGCCCAGCGAAGACACCAGGCGCAGCAGCGTCTGGCGGACCTGAGAAAGCGGCTGAAAGAGGCCGAGGGCGAGCAGCGGGAGGCCGATGACGCGGTCCGGGAGGCCCGCACGCGGGCACGGAAGGCGGACCGGGCGGTCCATGAGGCGAGGCGGCGGGCCACGGACGCGGCGGCACAAGCCGAACAACTCACCGGTCAAGGAGAACCGCCGACGGTGTGAGGAACAGGCAGGACAGGAAACCCGGCTGCATGAGTTCGCGCCGGACGGCCCAGACCGGTCGAAGGCCGGACGAAGCACCATGCGAGGGAGGCAGCGATGATGAGCGACGACAGGGCAGACGACGTCTACCAACCGACCGGCACCAATGAGGAGCAGCAGGACGCGGCCCCCCTGGACGCCCAGGACTCCCTGGACGAGCGCGGCTACGACGAGATGCTCGACGAGGGCTACTCGCCACCGGAGAAGCCACTGGGTGTCACCAAGCACGGCACCACCGCGGCCGAACAGCGCGAGCGCGAAACGCTCGACCAGCGGCTGGCCGAAGAGACCCCCGACGTCGAGGCTCCAGCGGGCGACGGGGTGGGGGATCTGCAGGAGGGCGAGGGCGAACCGATCGACCCCGAGGCGGGAACGGACCGCGCGGGCCGACTCGTCGCCCCCGACGAGGGAGCGCACACCGACACCACCAAGGAAGCCATCGCCAGGGACGAAGGCATCGACGCGGGCGCCGCCGGTGCCGAGGAAGCCGCCGTGCACACCGTCCCGGATGAACAACTCGAAGCGGCGGACGACGCGGAACCGGATCGTTGATCCAGCTACAGCGCGCGGCGGAACGGATGCCGTGGCAGCTTCCTGACAGAACGTTCGGCTGACGTCGGCACGCCCCGCCACCGGGCCGTAGCGTGGCCGGAGGGGTGAGCGGTCTCGCGGTGCCGAGGCGATCGCTCGCGTGATGACGGACATCTTTTCGCGGAGGGGGCGACCGCGATGCTGATCCTGCCATGCGACGGTTCGGTGGAGACGGTCGGTGCGCTGTCGCGTGCGCTGGCCGTGGCGGTCGAGGGGAACGGGGAAGCCGTACTGCCGGTGGCGGCCACTGGGGGCTCGCCGGGATTCGGCACCCACGGGCCCGTGCCGTCCGGAACGGCGGTGGTGGTCGGCACCTCCGGATCCACCAGCGAACCCAAGGGGGTGCTGCTCTCCGCCCGGGCGCTGCGCGCGTCGGCCGAGGCCACGCACACCAGGCTCGGAGGCCCCGGGCGCTGGTTGCTGGCGCTGCCCGCACACCATGTGGCGGGCGTGCAGGTCCTGGTCCGCTCGCTGCTGGCCGGGGCGGAGGCAGTGGTCCACGATCTGCGGCAGGGCTTCCGGCCCGAGCGGTTCCGCGCCGCGGGTTGCCGCTACACCGCGCTGGTGCCCACGCAGATCCGGCGGCTGCTGGACGCGGGCGGCCCCGGCCTGGTGGCGTTACGGGAGTTCGACGCCGTACTGCTGGGCGGCGCCGGCACACCCGAGCCGCTGCTGACGCGGGCGCGTGAGGCGGGTGTCAGGGTGGTGACCACGTACGGCATGACCGAGACCGCCGGCGGCTGCGTCTACGACGGGGTGCCGCTCGAAGGGGTGCGGGTGCGGATCGGTCCGCCACCCGAGGGGGCGGCCGGGCCCGCCGCGGGTGGCCCGATAGCTCTCGGCGGACCGACCCTGGCGTCCGGCTATCTCAACCGGCCCGAGCTGACGGCCCGTTCCTTCGGCGACGGCTGGTTCCACACGGACGACCTCGGGTGCCGGCGGGAGGACGGCGGTCTTCAGGTGCTGGGCCGGGCGGACGACGTGATCGTCACCGGCGGTGTGAAGGTGTCCCCGTCCGTGGTGGAGCAGGTCCTGCGGGAACAGCCCGGTGTCGGGGACGCGTGTGTGGTGGGGGTGGACGACCCGGAGTGGGGGCAGATCGTCGTGGCCGCCGTCATTCCGCGTGAACCGGGGGCGTTGGGGCAGACGGCCGTGGGCGTGCTGAAGGGCGCGGTCCGGGAGCGGCTCGGGCGCGCCGCCGCGCCCAAGGCCATCCGGGTCGTCGAGGCCCTGCCACTGCGTGGCGTGGGGAAGCCGGACCGGCCGGGCGTGCGCCGCCTGTTCACGGCGGAGTGAGGCCGGGGACGTACGCCCCGGGCGTCATCCACGGCCCGGCCCTACGGCCTGGCCCCCGGCCCTCACCGGCCGGGCCCCGCTCTCAGGCCGTGACCTGGGTGCGGCGCCGGGTGTGCGCCTTGAGGAAGTCCTCCTTCACCTCGTACGGCACGGCCATGGCCGGAACCTCGATCAGGCCGTCCACCGCCCGCGTTTCCGGTGTGACGATGTCCTCGCCGAAGTACTTGTCGGAGCCGGAGTTGTCACCGGGCAAGGTGAAACCGGGCAGTGCCGAGAGCGTCACGTTGGCCGCTCGGCTGATGCCGAAGTCGTGCATGCCACCGCACCACACCGGTACCCCGGCCGCGACGCAGGCGTCATGGACCCGGACGGCCTCCAGGAGGCCGCCCAGCCGAGCGGGCTTGATGTTGACCACGCGGCAACTGCCCAGCGCCAGCGCCTCCCGGGCCCGTCCGGCGGAGGTGAGGCTCTCGTCGAGGCAGAGCGGTGTGGCCAGCTCCTTCTGGAGCGTGGCATGGTCCAGCAGATCGTCCACTGCCAGCGGCTGCTCGATCATCATCAGGCCGAACGCGTCCAGATCGCGCAGCCGTGGAAGGTCCTCGAGGGTGTAGGCGCAGTTGGCGTCGGCCATCAGCGGCAGCTCAGGGAACCGGTTCCGGATCGCCTCGAGCACCTTCACATCGGCTCCTGGGCCGATCTTGACCTTCACCCTTTGGTAGCCCTGCTGGACGTAGCGCCCGATGGTTTCGCACAGCCGGTCGTCGTCACTGTCCATGCCCACACTCACGCCGGCGGGGACACGGGTGCGCGCCGCGCCGCCGAGCAGCGTGGCCAGCGGCCGGCCGGTGGTGGCGGCCAGCAGGTTCCACGCGGCCATCTCCAGGCCGCAGCGGGCGAAGTTGTTGGCCTTGACCCGGCCGTAGAGGGCCGTGAACTCCTCGATGGTGTCCCAGGAGCGGCCCAGCACCGCCGGGGCGAGGAAGTCGCGGGTCACGGACCACACCGTGTCGGTCGTCTCGCCCAGGTAGTACGGGTCCACCGGCACCGGTGCCTCGCCCCATCCGGTGAGGCCGTCGGCGGTGGTGGCGCGGACGACCACATGCAGCAGGGTCTTGGCGCTGTGGGTGCTGGCGGTGAAGCCGTGGGTGAGCCGCAGCTCCACCACGGAGAGGTCGATCCGGTCGATGCGCGGCACGGTGGTCCCCTTCCCGTTCGCCGGGAGACGGCGTCGTCGAGAGATGAAGTGGTGGTGTTCTCTAGGGCCTGAGGGTGGAGCCGCCGTCCACCGTCACGGTGGTGATCGTCATGTGGGCCGCCTGGTCGGACACCAGGAAGCCGATGACGGAGGCGATGTCCTCGGGCTCGGCCAGGGTGCCGCGGGGAATACCCACCCGATGGCGTTCGGGATCTCCCTCCAGCAGCGCCTGTCTGCGGCCGGGCAGATGTGCGTTGGCGCGGGACATCGGGGACTCGGTGGTCCCCGGCGCCACGACGACGGATCGCACGCCGTGCCCGGCGAGTTCCAGTCCGGCGCAGTTGGTGAGGTACTGGGCGGCCGCCTTCGAGGCCCCGTACAGCCCCTGGTCGTACTTGACGATTCCGGCGCTGTTCGACGCCACGGTGATGACGCAGCCGCGTCCGCGCCGCGCCATCCGCCGGCCCACCGCACGGACGCAGTTGAAGGTCCCCCGGACGTTGACGCCGAACACCCGCTCCCACTCGGCGTCCTCCTGCTCGGTCAGCGGGGCGGTACGGCCGAGCACTCCGGCGGCGTTGACCAGGATGCCGATCGGGCCGAGCCGGTCCTCCACGTCCTGGACGGTCCGTTCCACCTCGCCGGAGTCGGTGACGTCGAGGCGCACGGGGTGTGCCGTGCCGCCCAGCCGCCGGGCCACGGTGTGTGCCCCGTCCTCGTCGACGTCCGCCACGGCCACGACCGCTCCCTCGGCGGCCAGCTGACGGGCGGTGGCGGCGCCGATGGCTCCTGCCGCGCCGGTGACCAGGGCCGTGACCTCGGCTATGCCGGTCAGCCTCATGCTCCTCGCCCCGTTTCGCGCCGCGTGCCCCGTCGCGTGCCCCTCCGCGCTTCCGGCTCAGGGCCGGTAAAGGACTCCGCGGCCAGCAGCTCGGCGTCGATCCGCTCCAGCACCCCGGAGAAGCGCTGGAGCTGGTGCTTGAGCAGCGCCGTCGTGCTCGGGTCGTTGGCGGAGATCTCGGCGGCACACGCGGTGGCCTCCGCACCCGCCCGGCCCGGTGGTACGAGCCGCTGCAACAGCCCCAGGCGGCAGGCCTCGTGTGCCGTCACCCAGCGGGAGGTCAGGAGCAGGTCCTTGGCGGCGCCCAGGCCGACCAGCCCGATGAGTTTCGCCGCCCCGACGGGGACTCCCAGGCGGGAGCCGGGGAAGCGGTACACCGAATCCTCGGCGCCCACCCGGATGTCGCAGGCGGCGGCCAGTTCCGCACCGGCGGCGACACAGCGTCCCTCGATCGCGGCCACGGTCGCCTTGGGCGCGGCGGCCACCGTGCGCTGCAACCGCGCGAAGACCCGCAGCCGGCCCGCGCTGCCCTCGTCTCCCAGCTCCTCGTCGCGGTCGCCCCCGACACAGAAGTCCGGTCCGCTGCCGCTGAGGACGAGCACGCGCACCGCGTCATCGGCCAACGCGTCTTCCACGGCCCGGAGCAACCGTGCGGCCGCCTCGGTGGTCAGCGCGTTGCGCGCCCGGGGGCGGTCGATCCGCAGCTGTGCCACTCCGGTGGCGCGGTCCCGCTCGACGCCGATCACCGGGCCGGCCACAGCTCTTCGAGGGCGCGGGCCACGGTCCGGTGGGCCCGGTCGTGCACCGCGACATTGGCCGCGCGGTCGGTGCACAGATGGATCATCGACACGCCCGGGGAGCCCACCCTTTCCTTCAGCGCGGACCGCAACTCCCCCTCGTCCGCGACGCGGACGACACCGACTCCATAGGCGGCGGCCACCGCGCACACATCGGCGGCCTGCGGGGTGCCGAAGAGCAGCTCGAAGGTGTCCTCCGGGAGGCGTGACGCCTGCGGCAGGAACGAGAAGATCCCACCCCCGTGGTTGTCCACCACAACGAGCGTGCAGCTCACATCCGGTGCCTCGGCCGCGCCCAGCAGCGCGCCCGCGTCATGGAGGAAGGTCAGATCACCCAGCAGCACGGCCACCGGACCCCGGGCCGCGGCCACGCCGAGCGCGGTGGCGATCGTGCCGTCGATCCCGTTGACACCGCGGTTGGCCAGCACGGCGGGGGGACGGTGGCGGGGCGCGGCGAACCACTCGAGGTCCCGTACGGGCATCGAGGATCCGACCACCAGCGTCGCCTCGGCGGGCAGGGCGTCGAAGAGCGTACGGGCCACGCGCGGTTCGGTGAGGTCGGCTCGGCCGTCCAGGGCATCTGCCATGGCCGCCTGCGCGGTGGCTTCGGCCGATGTCCACGCGGTGCGCCACTCCGGCCCGGCCAACGGCTCCGGCACCGCCTCGGCCACGGCGCGGCACAAGGCCGTGGGATCGGTGCGCAGCACGGTGGCGGCCAGCCGGTCCGGGTCCCGCCACCGCCAGTCCGGGTCGACGAGCACATGCCGGATGCCGGGCTGCCGCAGCCAGTCGGCCACTGCCCGGGAGGCCCAGCGCTCTCCGAGGTGCACGACCACCTCGGGACACAGCCGGTCACGGGCGTGCGGGCCGCGCAGGACGGCGTCGGCCGCCGCCACGGTGCCGGGGCCCGGCGTACGGGCGCCGGAGCGCGGATCGGCCAGCACCGGCCAGCCCAGTGCCGCGGCGGCCTCGTGCACGGCGGCCGGATCGCCCGCACCCGCGCCCACGAGCAGGACACCCCGCTCGTGCCCGTCCGCGACGGCGGCCACGTCCGCCGGGGTGGCGGTCAGGACCGGGCGGCCGATGTGGTGCCAGGGCTGCCCGTCCGGCCGACCGGGGGGCAGGGGGCCGGGGCGCGCCACCAAGGGGTCGCGGAAGGCCAGGTTGAGGTGGACGGGGCCGGGCCCGGACGGTCCGGCCCCGGCCTCCGCCACGGCGCGCGCGGCCAGGGAGCGCCACATGCCGTCCTGGCCCCGCTCGGGAACCGCCACGGCCACGGCCCAGCGCACCGCCGATCCGTACAGGCCCGTCTGGACCATGGTCTGCGGGGCGCCCACTCCCTGGAGCTCCGGGGGGCGGTCGGCGGTGCACACCACCATCGGCACTCCCGCCAGATCGGCCTCGGCGACCGCCGGATGGAGTTCGGCCGACGCCGTACCGCTGGTGGTGACCACGACGGTGGCGCGCCCGGTGGCACGGCTCAGCCCCAGGGCAAGGAAGCCCGCCGCGCGCTCGTCGAGGCGTATGTGCAGCCGCATCCGGCCGTCCTCGGCGAGGGCGAGCGCGAGCGGGGTGGAGCGGGAGCCGGGCGCGATGACGGCTTCGCTCAGCCCCGCACGGACCCACTCGTCGACGAGGGTGGCGGCGAAGGCCGCCTGTGCGCCGCCCTCGGTGTCGGCTGCGTATCCGTCCATGGATTCACGGCCCCCCATCAGCGTGTCCAATCCTTCACCGCACCGAGCCGGGTCAGCGCCGCGCCGAGCTGGCCCAGCAGTCCGGAGCCGACGCCGGAGAGCATGCGGTAGCCGCTGCGCTGGAGCTCCTCACCGCCCTTGTTCGACGGGGAGGAGCCGTCGAGCCAGCCGTCCGGTGTCAGCCGGTCGCACAACACCTCCCATGCCTCCTGTGCCACCACGCCCTCGCGATCGGCGGCGAAGCGGCCGCGCTCCACACCCAGCGCCAGGGCGGCGGCGATACCGGCGGATCCGCAGGTCTCCGCCCCGGTGGCGGGCTCCGCCAGGTAGCAGTCCCAGATGCCCGCGGCGTTGCGCCTGGACACTGCGAGCCGGGCGGCCCTCGCGGCCTCGTCCCACAGGTCGTCGGTGTCCGGCCGGTCGCCGAGTTCGGTCAGGGTGCGCACCAGACCGAGCAGATACCAGGCATACGCACGGGCCCAGTTGCGGTAGACACGGCTGCCGTCGGGCAGCAGCCTCAGGTAGAGGTCGTCGTCCCACGTCAGCCGCCTGCGCCGAACGCGGAGCTGACGGGCGGCCGCCTCGCGCAGCCGGGTGTCCCCGGTGGCCTTCGCGAGGACGGCCATGGGGTAGGCGACGGTGTAGCACCCCTCGGCGGTGGTCGGGTCGTCCTTGACGCATCCATGGGGATCGGTCCGGGCGTTCCAGGACTCGACGGCCAGCCGGAGCGTGGGGTGCCGCGGATCCCGCTTCGCGACCACCGCGAAGGGGAGCGTGGCCTCGATCCCGTAGACCCGGTCGTTCGCGGGGCGGCCGCGCGGATCCTCGTAGCGCAGCCGGGTGCCGTGGACATAGACGGCGAGGTGGTCGCGCAGCGCCGTCTCGGCGCGGGTGTCGCCGGGGAAGGTGGTGTGCAGGTCGTACAGCGCGTCCAGCACACATCCCTCCATCCATCCGAACGACTGCACGCTGGCCAGGCCGGTGAGGTGGCGGTGGAGTGCGGCGGCCGGGGCCGGTGGGTCCGCGGCGTCCAGCAACAGCGCGGGCCGCCGTTCGACGGGGGCCTCCGGGCCGGAGAAGATCCACAGTGGCTCGGTGGCCGGTTCCGCGGTGAGGGTGAGCCGTACGCCCTCGTCCAGCACGGCCCGTACGGCCTCGGTGTCCAGCGGCAGATCGTAGGGCTGGTGGCAGTCGGCGTACCGGATGTCGAACGCGCCGAGCGGCCGGCCGGTGCCCGCCGAGACGGCCTCGACGCGGCGGACGTCCCGCACGTCGCAGGCGACGAACAGGCGGAGCCGCCCCGGGGAGAGGGGTGCCGTGGAGTGCCACCCCAGCACTGTGGGCGTCCGGCCGCTGACGATGGCCGCTGTCGACCATGTCAGCGGGGTGCGCCGGTCCGACGGGAAGGGGACGCCCGGCGCGTCCACAGTGCTCGCGGGAACATGATGTGCGCTTGCCATTGATGATCCCTCGCCTGTTCAGGGCGCAATGAGCGCGGGCAGAATGGCGCCCAGCTTCGCGCGGGTCTCGGCCAGTTCCTCTTTCGGATCGGAGTCGGCGACAATGCCGTTCCCGACGTACAGGGTGGCGTTTCTGCCGTGTATCTCGGCGCAGCGAATGGTCACGCAGAGACAGCCGTTTCCCTCCGCGTCCACCCAGCCCAGCGCCCCTCCGTAAAGTCCTCTGTCCCAGCCCTCCAGGCGCTCGATCACTTCGTACGCCTTGTCGCGGGGCCATCCGCACACGGCCGGTGTCGGATGAAGCATGGCCGCCAGTTGGAGAAATGGCGGGTGGTCGGCTTTGAGCTCGGCCCGGACCCGGGTCATCAGATGCTGGACGTTCGCCAGTTTCAGCATCTCGGGCCGCTCGTTGGCTTTGATCCAGGTGGTGCTGGGCGTCAGGGCGTCCAGCACCACCTCCCGCAGGACCCGGTGTTCCTCCTGGTTCTTGTGGGACTCCTGGAGCCAGGACGCGAGCCGGCGGTCGGACTCGGCGTCGCCGCCACGGCGGATGGTGCCGGCCAGGGCACGCGACTCCACCATCCGCCCGCGCTTGGCGAGCAGCAGTTCCGGGCTGGCGCCCACCAGGCCGAAGGCGGAGAACAGATAGGCGGAGGGAAAGGTGTGGGCCAGCCGCCGCAGCACCACCGGCGGCTGGATCTCGGTGTCGCACTCCATCTGGATGCGGCGGGCGAGCACCGCCTTGCGCAGCTCTCCGCGGCGCACCGCACGCGCCGCGTCGGCGACGCTGCCGCACCACTGCTCCGGCGGTTCGCTGGGCCGCAGCGCGTATGCGCCGGGTTCACCGCCTTTGGCGGAAGGGGCCGGGACCGAGGCGAGGAGGCGACGGTGGTCGGGCGTCCCCTCCAGGCTCAGTGTCCGGGCGGGAACCGCGAGCCGGATGGGCTCTTGGCGCTGAAACGGAAAGGCCACGAAGCCGATTCCCCCGCCAGCCGCCAGCGCTTGGGTTATGTCTTCCCCGGAATCGACCAGATGGTGTGTGATGGGTTCAATTCCGAGGAGTGTGCGGTCCGGCCCGGAAAAGAATAATCGGCGATTATCCAGAAGGTCGATCGCGTCATCGACGACTTCTTGCGAACGTGCCACCAACGGAACGCCCCCGTCCGTTCTGGTTGGGTTATGATCTTTTACGTAAAGCGTCCCAACAGCCTTGCATTGACTGGTAAATGCGTCAAGAACCGATCAATGCGATAGTTCACTTGATGGACACTTACGCATCGCCGGAACGGCCGGTGCCGTACGGTCAGGAGGACATGAAGTCGCACACCGGCAGCGCCCGGTCCACGACACGGACATCGCCGATCCGGCCGTACATGATCTGGTCGATCTTCCCGCCGTACTCATAGCCGCCCAGCAGCCAGGGCAGCCCGAGCGTGGTGAGGCCGCCGGCCGGGGCCGAGGGGTTGCGCGCCACCGGGCAGCCGTCCACATACATCGTGGTGTGCCGTCCGTCGTTCACCACCGCCGCGCGCCACCAGGTGTGGAAGGAGAGGCTGCCGTGTCCCGGCCGGACCGGGTGGTGCTCATCGGACCAGATGAGGGCGTCGGCGGGGCCGCCGGGGATGGTGACCTTGGTGAGGTGGTTGCCGCGGCCGGAGTGGTCGCTGATCCGGACGGAGTCCTCGACGGGCGCGCCCTCCCGCTCGCCCAGGAGCCGGAAGGCCCGGTCGACCGGTCCGACGGGGACCGCACATGGCGCTGCTCCACGCGGTGGGACGGAAGGGATGGAGCGCACGTTATGGAGCCCGGGAACCCGGCCACAGGAAGATGCCCGGCAACGGACGGGGAAGAGCACATGAATGGCTTCCGTGTGCAAGGGGCGACACCGGCCCGGGGCGGGCCGGTGTCCGTGGGTGATGTGAAGTGTCCGCAGCCTCCGCGCCGGCGGACGCGGTTCAGTGGTGCAGGTCCTCGGCGGTGAGGGTGTCCCGGGTCTCCGGCGCCCAGGCCAGGCTGACGGCCGTACCGAGCAGCAGCACCAGCGCCATCCATCCCATCGACCAGCCCGCGCCGAAGTGGCTCAGGCTGACCGGCAGGACGAAGGTGCCGATGGCGGACGCGACCCTGCTGGTGCCGTTGAGGAAGCCGACCCCGGAGCCGCGCAGCGCGGTGGGGAAGAGCTCCGCCGGATAGACCTGGGTGATGGTGGAGGCACCGGCCATGACGAAGGTATAGATCAGGAAGGGGACCATCAGCGCCCCGCTGGAGCCTTCGCTGAGCACGGCCATGGCCCCCAGAGACAGCGTGAGGATCGCGAAGGTGCCGATGGTGAACGGCCTGCGGCCCAGGCGCTGCACCGGCCACAGCCCGATCACCCCGCCCAGCAGCAGGGCCAGGTTGAGCACCAGGTTCTGGATGTCGGCCCCGGAGATGTTCAGGGTGGCCAGGATCTGCGGCATGAAGGTGTAGATGGCGAAGTAGGGCAGCACCTGGGCGCTGTAGAAGATGACACCGAACCAGGTCTTGGTGGCCTGGCCGCGGGCGAAGAGCTCGCGGTAGCGCGCCGCGGGTGGCTGCGCGGCGGCCGCGGCCTCCGCGTCGGCGGCGGTGGCCTCGGACTGCCCCAGGTAGGTGCGGCGGATCCGGGCGGCCTCGGTGGCGCGGCCGCGGGCGGCCAGCCAACTCGGGGATTCGGGGATGCCGATCCGCAGCAGCAGCACCAGCAGGGCGGGCAGGGCTCCGCTGGCCAGCAGCCAGTACGCGGTGGTGCCGTTGATCGGGATGTAGGTGCCCAGGATGTTGGCCAGTACGTAGCCGACGGTCCACAGCACGGTGAGCGAGCCCAGGAGGACACCGCGCAGCCGGCCGGGGACGAACTCGGAGAGCAGCGTCGGGCCGACGGCGTAGTCCGCGCCCAGACCGAAGCCGATCGCCAGCCGGAGCAGGAAGAGGACCAGCGGACTGTGGGCCCAGAACTGGGCGGCGGAGGCGACCGCGATGAGTACGAAGTTGTAGAGGTACAGCTTCTGGCGTCCGATCACGTCCGCCACCCGCCCCAGCAGGATGCTCCCGAAGAACAGGCCGATCAGGGCGGACGCGCCGAGCAGACCCTGCCAGACGCCGGACAGGTGCATGGTCTCGCCGAGCGCGGGCAGCACCGCGCCGATGACACCGAGGGCGTAGCCGTCGGAGAAGTTCGCCCCGAAGGTGGTCGCCGTCACCCGGATGTGGAACCCGGTGAGTGGCTCGGTCGAGGCGGAGCCCGGCGCCGCCTCCCGCTCCCCCGCCATCCGTGCGTCCGCCGCCTCCGTGTCCACTGCCACGCCTTGCCTCCCGACCGACCGGTTCACCGCTTGGACGGCCCAGCATGCATGAATTCATACAGTCAAACAATAGGTTGATTGCAGATTCTCATTCATTGACGGTGAAGATCCATATGCGGCCGGCCGGAATGGTGTGGAGCGCCGCGCGGAGGACTTCGAGGTGGTCCCGTACCCCACCACACGCGGCTGCGCCGCCACGTACTACCCCGAGACCAACGTCCTGGTGCCGCTCGACAGCGTGGCCGAGATCAGCAACCAGCCGACGTCGAAGGGGGTCGTGGTCCGCCTGGAGGCCCGTGCCACCGCGGAAGGGCTTCCCCGCTCCTGACCCGGATCACCCGTCCGACCAGGCCCGTCGCCCGGCCCGAGCACTCCCCGGAGGCCGGGTGGGAGGGGATCGGTACCCGGTTCTACGATCGGAGACGACCAAGGTACGTGCACGGGCCAGCGGTTGCCCGGCCGACCGTGTCGTGCCGTGAGGAAGGGCGGCCGCCTGTGGCGGCGGGGGACCACAAGGATGTGAGACGTGAGTGAACGCCGGACGGCATCAAGTGCCTCGCCGGCCGTGGGGCGGGCGCTGGACGTCCTGCTGCACCTCGCCGGCCGCTCGGGGCCAGTTCGGGCATCGGCGCTGGCCAGAGACCTGGAGATGCCCCGCTCATCGCTCTACCACATCCTCGCGGTGCTGGTTGATCGCGGGTTTGTCACCTATGTCCCGGAGGAGCAGGCATACGGTCTGGGCGTCGCGTCCTTCGAAATCGGCTCCGCCTACTTGCGGCACGAGCCCCTGAAGCGACTCGCCCGCCCCATTCTGCGCACCCTGTCGAACCGGCTCGGCCAGTCGGTGCACCTGGGCATCCTCTACGGCGCCGAGACGGTCTACCTCCTCAAGGAGCGGCCGACGAGCGGCCATTCGGGGTACACCGACGCCGCTCCCGTCACCGACGTCGGCGTCCGGCTGCCGGCCCACCTCACGGCCAACGGCCGTGCGATCCTGGCCCACTCCAGCGAGGCGCACCTCCGGGCGGTCTTCCCCCGGCCGGGGGATCTCTGCACCCGTACCGGCAGAGGCCCCCGGTCGCTGGCGGAGCTGCGGAACCTGCTGGCGCGGGACCGTGAGCGCGGGTGGTCGGAGGAGGTCGAGCTGGTCTCCGACGGGCTCCGGTCGATAGGGGTGCCGGCGTTCGATCACAACGAGCGGCCCATAGCGGCCGTCAGCAGCACATGGCGCCGCCACCACCACCGGCATGGAGCGGACCATGTGCGGGACATCCTGCAACAGGGCGCGGCGCGGCTGACGGCTGCGGTGGCCGGCCACGCGCCCCATGCCCACGGAACGGACGGCACACAGGGCGGCTCACAGAGCGGCCCGCAGGGCGGCTCGCGGTGAGTGACCGTCGCAACTGCCTTCGCCACGTGGCGGAAAGATGAAGGGCCGCTGACCGAGGCGTTCACGGAACGGGCTTCTCGGATCCGAGAAACCCCGGCCGCATGGCTGGCTCCCGGCGTATGCGCCACGTGTCATGGGCACGGAACTCTCCTGCTCGTCCACGCACCACGGCCTCCCACGGGCCGGCACTCCCCCACACAGATGCACACCCCCACACAGCTGCCCCCCACAGATGAAGGATCCAGCGCCGACCATGACCGCGAACTGTCCCGACGCGCCCAGGCCCGTCCCGCCCCAGGAGACGGACGCCACCCTGCACTTCACGGGCCCAGCAACATTCGGCCGCGTCCCCCGCCTGGACCAGGTCGGCACCGCGGACATCGCCGTGGTCGGGGTGCCGTTCGACGCCGGTGTCTCCTACCGGCCCGGGGCCCGCTTCGGGGCGAACGCCGTCCGGGAGGCGTCGCGCCAGCTGCGCCCCTACAATCCGGCCCTGGACGTGTATCCGTTTCACTACGCCCAGGTCGCCGACGCCGGTGACATCACCGCCAATCCGCACAACATCGACGAGGCGGTCGAGAGCATCGAGGCGGGTGCGGACGCTTTGCTGTCCACGGGCGCGCAGCTGATGACACTGGGCGGCGACCACACCATCGCGCTCCCGCTCCTGCGCTCGGTGGCCCGCCGCCACGGCCCGGTGGCACTGCTGCACTTCGACGCGCACCTGGACACCTGGGACTCCCACTTCGGCGCCCAGTACACCCATGGGACTCCGTTCCGCCGCGCGGCCGAGGAGGGCATCCTCGACACCTCCGCACTCTCCCACGTCGGCACCCGCGGCTCGCTGTACAGCAAGGAAGACCTGGACGAGGACACCAAACTGGGCTTCGGGATCGTCACCGCGGCCGATGTGATGCGGCGCGGGGTGGACGAGGTGGTCCAGCAGCTCAAGGAGCGCATCGGCAAACGGCCGCTGTACATCTCCGTGGACATCGATGTGCTGGATCCCGCACACGCCCCCGGCACCGGCACCCCCGAGGCGGGCGGCCTCACCTCACGCGAACTGCTGGAGATCGTGCGCGGGCTCACCGACTGCTATGTGGTCTCCGCCGACCTGGTCGAGGTCGCCCCGGCGTACGACCACGCCGAGATCACCGCCGTGGCCGCCTCGCACACCGCGTATGAGCTGATCACCCTCATGTCCCGGCAGATCGCCTTCTTCCGCTGGATGGAGGAGAACAAGCCGTCGTAGACACGCGACCTCACGTCGCGTTTTCGGCGGATCAAGAGACCAGCTCACGCCATGGCGTTTCCTGTCGCAATCCGTGGGATACAGGGCGCTATCGTCATGGCAGCGGTCCGGCCGCCGCGCGAGGCTGTGGACAGCGTCCCACCGCCGGGGCGTACTGCTACGGACACGGAGAGCGGATAGATGACGACTGACCTTGATATCGCGGCGGGTGTGAAGGTGCCGTCCACGGCGCTGGCGCGCGAGGCGACGGAGCTGATCCGTGACACGACGAACGAGCTCATCTATCACCACTCACGGCGGGTGTACTTCTTCGGCAGTCTGCGGGGCCGCGGGCGCGATCTGAGCTTCGACCCGGAGCTGCTGTATCTGGGGGCGATGTTCCACGACGTGGGCCTGAACGAGGCGTTCCATGCCAGCGGCCGCCGTTTCGAGGTGGACAGCGCGAACGAGGCGAAGCGGTTCCTGCAGGCTCATGGTGTCCCCGAGGACAGCGTCCGCCGGGTCTGGACGGCGATCGCCCTGCACACCACTCCCGGCGTCCCCGAGTTCATGGAACCGGAAGTGGCCCTGGTGACGGCCGGTGTCGAGTACGACGTGCTCGGCATCGGATATGGGGATCTCGCCGCCGAGGACCGGGAGGCGGTCGTGGCGCTGCATCCGCGCCCCGACTTCAAGAACCGGATTCTGCGGGCGTTCACCGACGGCGTCCGTTCCAAGCCGGAGACGACGTTCGGCAACGTCAAGGCGGATGTCCTGGAACACTTCGTGCCCGGCTTCGAGCGGGGGGACTTCGTCCGGACGATCCTGGATTCCCGGTGGGCGGAATAGCCCGGCGGGCGGCGGGACCATCGCGGACACCACGGGCGTCCGGTGGTGTCCGCACCGTCGCGATCGTCGCGTTCGACGGGGTGCAGCTGCTGGATGTCACCGGCCCGGTGGAGGTCTTCACCACGGCCAATCACTACGGTGCCGACTACGACGTACGGGTCGTCTCCCTCGCCGGTGACGCCGTCACCACCTCGTCCGGGCTGGTGATCAGTGCCGATGGCGCGCCCGGCACACTGCCGCGACGCCTGGGCACCCTGCTGGTCCCCGGCAGAAGGGACTGGCGCTCGGCGGTGGCCGACACCGGCCTGATCGGGCTGGTGACCGACCTGTCGACGCGGGCGAAGCGTGTGGCGTCCGTGTGCGCGGGGGCCTTCGTCCTGGCCGAGGCCGGCATCCTGGACGGCCGCCGTGCCGCCACGCACTGGGAACTGGCCTCCCAGCTGGCCGCCGCCTATCCGCAGGTGCGGGTGGACGGCCATCCCGTCTTCGTCCGGGACGGTCAGGTGGCCACATCGGCCGGTATCACCGCGGGGATCGACCTTTCGCTGTCCCTGGTCGAGGAGGACTGGGGAGCGGACGTGGCACGCGATGTGGCCAGACAGCTGGTGGTCTTCATGGCCCGCCCGGGCGGGCAGGCGCAGTTCAGCGCGCGGCTGACCCCGCGGGAACCCCGGCATCCGGCGGTGCGCCGGGTGATGGACCGTGTCACCGCGGACCCCGCGGGGGGCCATACGCTCGCCACGCTGGCCGACGAGGGCGGTGTGAGCGTCCGTCACCTTGAGCGGCTGTTTCGCACCGAGGTCGGCATGACCCCCGGCCGTTACGTCGAATCGGTCCGTGTGGAGGCCGCCCAGACCCTGCTCGCCGATGGCACCGGCACGGTCGAGGAGGTGGCGCGGCAGGCGGGGTTCGGCTCCTCGGAGTCGCTGCGCCGGGTCTTTCAGCACACCCTCGGGGTCTCACCGACGGTGTACCGCGCGCGCTTCCGCAGCACTCTCGGCGACCGGACGCGCTGAGGGACATCGGCCGACGGTGGGCCGACAGCAAACGGCCCTCACCGACGGGGGAACGGCGAGGGCCTACGTTCAGTGTGGCACGAATCAGTGCGGAAGAATCCGTTCCGAGCGACAAACATTGCATATATCTGCCGCCCGGCTCCCCATCGGTGCGACCGGTGCCCCGCCGGGCACCATCCCGCCGTAGCTCCTCCCGAGGCGGAGGGTCCACCTCCACCAGGGTGCGCGCGGGGCGCCCACGTCCTGAGACGGAATCCCGAAGTCGTTGACGGGGACTGTAAGGCGCTGCCATCCTGCTGAATGTGAGCCAAGCCGAGAAATTCGCCGTGCGTCTGCACGTCGATCTGCGACGCCAAGCCAGCGCCATCTGTGCCGCCGGCCGTTGAGCCATTCGCGCTCCGCTCTTTCGCTCCTCTTTCCGCTCGGCATCTGACGGTATCCGCTGCCCTCTGAGCACGGCCGGTCCTGCCTGCGTCCGCTCCCCTGCCTTCCGCTGATTCCCCCTCACTTTGTGACGGCGGAAACGCAGGGAAAGTCTTCATCGCGTCCCAGGACTCCGTGCGCGGTTTTTCGGATAACTGCCGTGCGGTGATTCGGCCTGCCCTCCGCGTCCCCTTACGCAAGGACCTCGTTATGCGTACAGCTAATTCCAGGCGACAATTCATGACCCTGCTCGGCGCCTCGGTCGCGGCGGTGAGCTGCGGTACGGCCACGGGCAACCCCTCCGGGAAGCAGACCAAGAAGCTCCGGTACCAGGGGTGGGCGGGCCAGGTCACCGTGCCGGAGCTCGCCGAGGACCTGGGATATCTGGGCGATGTGAAGCTGGACTGGGTGGGCAACACCATCAGCGGTCCGCAGGACATCCAGTCAGCGGCCACCGGGCAGATCGACTTCGGAGGGGCCTTCAACGGCGCCGTCGTCAAACTGGCCGCGAACGGCGCCCCCATCACCTCCGTCATCAGCTACTACGGATCCGATCGCCATGCGTACAACGGCTTTTTCGTGCTGGCGGACAGCCCCATCCGGTCGGCCCGCGACCTCATCGGGAAGAAAGTCGGGATGAACACCCTCGGCGCCCACTCCGAGGCGATGCTCGATATCTATCTCAAGCGCCATGGACTGTCCAAGGCGGAGATCGGCAAGGTACAGCCCCTGGTGGTGCCCCCGGTCAATACCGAACAGTCGCTGCGGCAGCACCAGATCCAGGTGGGCGTGCTCGGGGACATCCTGCGGGACAAGGCCGTGGCCCATGGCGGCATGCGCCCGCTGTTCACCGATGTCCAGCTGCTCGGGGCATTCAGCGCCGGAACGTATGTGATGACCGATCGCTTTCTGCGGCAGAACCCGGACACGGCCACAACCTTCGTCACCGGCGTGGCCCGCGCCATCGAGTGGGCCCGCGCGACACCGCGCGAGCAGGTGATCGCACGGATGACGCGGATAGTGCGGAAGCGCGACCGGAAGGAGGACGCCACACCACTGAAGTACTGGAAATCCTTCGGAGTCGCCGAGACCGGCGGCCGGATCACCGACAAGCAGCTCCAGCTGTGGATCGACTGGCTGGAGGAGCGCGGCGACATCAAGCGCGGCAAGGTCACGGCGTCCGACCTCTACACCAACCAATACAACGACTACCGCCCCGGGAGCCCCGGGAGCGCCGCGTCCGGCTCCCCCGCTCCCTCCCCCGCGACGAACCGGAGCTGATCCCATGACCGTCAAAATCGCCTTTGAGCAGGTCCGCAAGGTGTTCCCGGTGCAGGGGACGGCCGGCTCCCGCCGGGCCGGTGAGTTCACCGCCCTGGACGGGATCGACCTGGAGATCTCCGCCGGTGAGTTCATGGTGGTCGTCGGGCCCAGTGGATGCGGCAAGTCCACACTGCTCGACCTGCTCGGCGGCCTCGCCCGGCCCACCAGCGGGCGGATCCTCCTGGACGGAGAGCCGGTCACCGGCCCCGGCCTGGACCGGGGCATCGTCTTCCAGCAGTACGCCCTGCTTCCCTGGCGCACGGCCCTGGGCAATGTGGAGTTCGGCCTGGAGGCCACCGGAGTGCCGCGGCGCCGGCGCGCCGAACGCGCCAGGGAGTACCTGGACCTGGTGGGCCTGTCCGGGTTCGAGGACCGGCACCCGCATGAGCTATCCGGCGGGATGCGGCAGCGCGTGGCGATCGCCCGCAGCCTCGCCTACGACCCGGATGTGCTGCTCATGGACGAGCCGTTCGCCGCCCTGGACGCCCAGACCCGGGAGCTGTTGCAGGACGAGCTGTTGCGGATCTGGGAACGCACCGGCAAGACGGTGGTCTTCATCACCCATGGCATCGAGGAAGCGGTCTACCTCGGACAGCGGGTGGCCGTCCTCACCTCCCGCCCCGGAGTCGTCAAAGAGGTCGTACCGATCTCGCTGGACGCCCGCACCACGGCGGACGACGTGCGCTCGAGCCCGGAGTTCGCGCGCCACCGGCATCGGATCTGGAGCCTCCTTCAGGACGAAGTGGCCCGCGCCCAGCAGCTGGAGAAGGAGAGTGTTCCCGCATGAGCCCCGTGACCGGGACGACCACCGCGACAGCGGACCACACCGCCCCCGGCACCCCGGCCGAAGCCGCCTCCGAGCCACGTACCACCGCGGGCCCGACGGCACCGCGCGAGGCGCCACGCCGGGCGGCACCGCTGGCGGCCGTGGCCCGGACCGCCGGGCGCAGGCTGCCCGGCCTGCTGCTGCGCGCCCTCACCAAAGTGGCGGCGATCGCCGCCCTCCTGGCCGTATGGGAGACAGCGCCCCGCGTGGGCCTGGTGGACCGCACCTTCCTGCCGCCCTTCAGCGAGGTCGCCCGCGCCTGGTGGGGGCTGCTGGGCGACGGGCAGCTCACCGACAACGCCGAGGCCAGCCTGGTGCGTTCGTTCGCCGGATTCGGTCTGGCCGTCGCCATCGGCGTGCCACTCGGGTTGCTGATCGGCCGCTACCGGCTGGTCGCGGACCTGCTGGGACCGCTGCTCGAAGTGTTTCGCAACACCGCCGCGTTGGCGCTGCTCCCGGTGTTCGTCCTGCTGCTGGGCATCGGTGAGACGTCCAAGATCTCGATCGTGCTCTACGCCTGCACCTGGCCGATCCTGCTCAATACCATCAGCGCGGTGCGCAACGTGGACCCCACGCTGCTGAAGCTGGCGAAGTCCATGGACCTCCCCGCGCTCCGGCTGTTCCAGAAGGTGATCCTGCCCGCCTCCGTACCGACGATCTTCACGGGGATACGGCTGGCCGGGGCCTCTTCCATCCTGGTGCTGGTGGCGGCGGAGATGGTCGGTGCCAAGGAGGGGCTCGGCTATCTGATCAACACGTCCCAGTACAACTTCGCCATTCCGCAGATGTACGCCGGGATCCTCACCATCTCCGTCATCGGCGTGGCCTTCAACCAGCTGCTCGTGGCCGTGGAGCGCCGGCTCAGCTCCTGGCGCGTCCCGGTGCGGAGCTGATCCGACGAAAGCGAGAGGTGCTGTCGTATGACCACGCTCGATCTGACCACTGACGTCCTCGTCGTCGGTGGCGGCCCGGCCGCCACCTGGGCCGCCCTGAAAGCGGCCCGCGCCGGTGCCGACGTCGTCCTCGCCGACAAGGGGTACTGCGGTACCAGCGGCGCCACCGCCTCCGCGGGCACCGGCGTGTGGTACGTCCCGCCGGAGCCCGCCGCACGCGAGGCGGCCATGGCGAGCAGGGAGGCGCTCGGCGGTCACCTGGCCGACCGGCGCTGGATGACACGCGTCCTGGACCAGACGTACGAGAGCGTCAACGAGCTCGCGGACGAGGCCCGTTACCCCTTCCCGACCGGTCCGGACGGACGGCCGCTCAGGAACGGTCTGCAAGGCCCCGAGTACATGCGGCGGATGCGTGTGCGCGTCCGGCGCACGGGCGTACGCGTCCTGGACCACAGCCCGGTCCGCGAACTGCTCGCCGACACCTCGGGCGCGGTGGCGGGCGCCACCGGATACCGGCGCCAGGCGCGGCAGCCGTACCGGGTCCGCGCGGGTGCAGTGGTCCTGGCCACCGGCGGCTGCGCGTTCCTCAGCGGTGCCCTCGGATGCAACGTCAACACCGGTGACGGCGCCCTGTTCGCCGCCGAGGCCGGAGCCGAGCTGTCCGGGATGGAGTTCTCCAACGCGTACGCCATCGCGCCCGAGCACACCTCGGTCACCAAGGCCGCCTTCTACACCTTCGCCACCTTCTTCCACGAGGACGGCACGGTGCTGGAGGGTGCGGCGAGCCAGGGCGGACGCTCGGTCATCGCCCGGGCGCTGCTGGAGGAGAAGGTGTACTGCCGCCTGGACCGCGCCGACGCGGCCGCGCGGGCGGCCATGCGCCTGGCCCAGCCCAACTTCTTCCTCACCTTCGACCGGCTGGGCATCGACCCCTTCACCCAGCGCTTCGCCATCACCCTGATCGCCGAGGGCACCGTGCGCGGCACCGGCGGGATCCGCCTCACCGGTGACGACTGCGCCACCACCGTGCCCGGGCTCTACGCGGCGGGTGACGCCGCCACCCGCGAGCTGATCTGCGGCGGCTTCACCGGCGGCGGCAGCCACAACGCGGCCTGGGCCATCTCCTCCGGCGGCTGGGCGGGGCGGGCGGCGGCGCGCCACGCGCGCTCGCTCTCCGGCGGCGCCCGCACCCGGTGGACCGTCCCGGTGGGTGGCGCCGGGCTGCGCCCGACCGGTACGCCGGGACCGGCCGACGGCTTCCGCGAGGTGGTCGCCGCCGTCCAGGGCGAGGTCCTTCCGTACCGGAAGAACTACCTGCGCCACGGAGACGGCCTCGCGGCCTCCCTGCGGGCGCTGGACGACACCTGGCACCGGCTGCGCGCCACGCTGTACGCCGGTGACGGGGATGCCGTACGGGCCCGGCAGGCCGCGGCGATGGTGGCACACGCCCGCTGGATGTACACCGCGGCGCTCGCCCGCACCGAGACCCGGGGCATGGCCAAGCGGCTCGACTTCCCCGCCCAGGACCCGGGACAGCACCACCGCATCGTGACGGGCGGTCTCGACCGCGTATGGACCCGCCCGGAGCCCCTGACCACCGCACCACGGGAGGTTGCCTGATGATCGAGCTGGTCTCGGCCGAGCGCTGTATCGCCTGCGACAAATGCGTGAGGGTGTGCCCGACGAACGTCTTCGACCGGGGCCCGGACGGCGTGCCGCTGCTCAGCCGCCAGGAAGACTGCCAGACCTGCTTCCAGTGCGAGGCGAACTGCCCGGTCGACGCGCTGTTCGTCGCGCCCGTCACCCATCCGCTGCCCGACGACCGCGCGGTGCGCGACGAGCGCCATCTGGACCGCACCGGCCTGCTCGGCAGCTACCGCCGCCACATCGGCTGGGGCCACGGCCGGACGCCCGGGGCACTGCGGGCCGTGGGCCCGCGGCTGCCCGCACCGGGCGGCAGACCGCCCGCACCGCCCATCACCTCCTGAATCCTGAACACGCCACCGAAGGGAAAGAGCCCGTATGAGCACCAGCACCGGATTCGACATCCGGCGGATCGGCGGCCGGATCGGCGCCGAGGTCCTCGGTGTCACACTCGCCGACGTCATCGATCCCGCGCTCGTCTCCGACCTCAACTCCGCGCTCCTGGAGCACAAAGCGCTCGTCTTCCGTGACCAGCACCTGGACGACGCCGCCCAGCTCCGTTTCGCCTCCCTCTTCGGGGAGCTGACCACCGCGCACCCCACGGTGCCGTCCGTCGAGGGGCAGCCCAGCATCCTGCCGGTCGACGCCGAGGGCACCCGCGCCAACCGCTGGCACACGGACGTCACCTTCGTCCGTACGCCCCCGAAGCTGTCCACCCTGCGCGGCATCGTGGTCCCGCCCTACGGCGGCAACACCCTCATCGCCAACACGGGCGCCGCCTACCGGGACCTGCCCCGGCCGCTGCGCGAGCTGGCCGACACGCTGTGGGCCGTGCACACCAACGACTACGACTACGCCGCGCCGCCGAGGAACGAGAAGGCGGCCGAACACCGCAAGCGGTTCGTCTCCCGGAAGTACCGCACCGCCCACCCGGTCGTGCGCGTCCACCCCGAGAGCGGCGAACGCGGTCTGTTCATCGGTGGTTTCGCCCAGAGTTTCGTCGGCCTCGACCCGTCCGAGTCGCGCGATCTGCTGCGGATCTTCCAGTCGTATGTCATCCGCCCGGAGAACATCGTGCGCATCGCCTGGTCCCCGGGTGATGTGGTGGTCTTCGACAACCGCATCACCCAGCACTACGCGCCGGACGACTACGGCGATCTGCCGCGCCTGCTGCACCGGGTGACCGTGGCGGGCGATGCCCCGGTCGGTGTGGACGGCGAGCGAAGCCATGTCCTCGAAGGGGACGAGGCCGGCCACTACACCCCGGCTGCCGCCGCCTGAGGACCACCGTCCTCCCACGCCATGAGAGTGCCCGCCCGGTGTGCGCGATCCGCACACCGGGCGGGCCCGGCGGGTGCCGCTACGCCCCTTCGCGGGCCGTGCGCGCCGCGCGGGCCAGGTCCAGGTCGGTGGTCTCCGGCGCCAGGAACTGTGACACGACGGCGCCGACCACCAGCACTCCGGCGCCGACCAGCAGCACGAACTCCGCTCCGAAGCGGTCGAGCCCCATCGGCAGCAGGAACGTACCGATCGCGGCGCCCACCCGGCTCATGGCCGTGGCGAAGCCGACGCCCGTGGTGCGCAGGGACGTGGGGAACACCTCCAGCGGATAGACCGCGGTCAGCGCGGAGGAGGCGGCGTTGAGGAAGATGAAGAACAGGAAGCCGACGACGATGACGGGGGTGGAGGACGGCCACACCGCCACCAGGGCGAGACACGCGGCCGTGATCCAGAACGGCGGGATCAGCAGCTTGCGGCGGCCGATCCGCTCCACGACCAGGCACCCCGCGGTGACACCGGCCACGGCGGTGAAGGAGTAGACGAGCAGCGCCGCCACCGCGTTGTCCCCCATGTGCAGAGCCTCGAAGACGTCCGTCCAGAAGGTGCCGATGGCGAAGTACGGCAGCACGAGGGCGGCCCAGAAGACGCTGGCGAACACCGTGGAACGGATGTGCTGCCGGCTGAAAAGCGCACGGAACCCGTCCCGCCGCACTTCGTCGCGCTCGTCGAGTTCCGCGGCGACATCCACCTCGATGCCGTACTTGTCGATCAGCGCCTGCGCCTCGTCCCGGCGCCCCTGGCTCAGCAGCCAGCGCGCGGACTCCGGGATGCCACCGCGCAGGGCCACACACACCAGCGCGATCACCGCGCTGCTCGCCAGGGACCAGCGCCAGCCGCCGTCCACGGAGGTGAACAGCGCGCCGACGACCGTGGCCAGCGCGTACCCCAGGTACCAGCTGATCTCCAGGCTCGCCAGCAGCCGCCCGCGGCCGCGTCGGCCCGCGTACTCCGAGAGCAACGGCGCGCCGATCGCGTACTCACCGCCGATCGCCACGCCCATCACCAGCCGGATGAGGAAGAGCTGTGTGCCGTCCACGACGAAGAACTGCAGCACCGAGCCGACCAGGAAGATCAGCATGTCGATGAGGAACACCGGCCGGCGTCCGAACCGGTCGGCCAGCCGGCCGAAGAGCGGCCCTCCGACGAAGATGCCGATCAGCGGTGCGGCACCGACCAGCCCCTGTTCCACTGAGGTCAGATGGAGGTCGTCGGTGATCGCCCCCATCGCCAGGCCGATGCCACCGATGATGTAGCCGTCGATCCCCTGGCCGATCTGGGTGGCCAGCTTCAGCTTGGTGTGCAGCCGCTTCCGTTCCCGTTCGGTGGCGGGTGCGCCCGGCGGTGTGCTGGGCTCGTCGTGCTCGGTCACAGGCGTCGTTGCCATGCGCGGGTCCTTACCTAGAGGGGAGGGAGAGGGCGTCAGCCGGTCGGCCAGTCGAGGGCGATGTACTGCGTTTCCAGGAACGCCTCGATGCCCTCGCGGCCGCCCTCCCGGCCCAGACCCGACTGCTTGACGCCGCCGAAGGGCGCCGCGGGGTCGGAGAGCAGGCCACGGTTGAGGCCGACCATGCCGCTCTCCAGGCGTTCGGCGATGCGCAGGGCCCGGGCCACGTCGCGCGAGTAGACGTACGAGGCGAGACCGTGCACCGTCGCGTTGGCGCGGGCCACCAGTTCGTCCTCGTCGGCGAAGGTGGCGAGGGGCGCGACCGGCCCGAAGACCTCCTCGTTCATGATCCGGGCGTCCTCGGGGACGTCCACCAGGACGGTCGCCGGATGGTAGCAGCCGGGGCCCTCGGGCACGCTGCCCCGCGCGGCGACCTTCGCGCCACGCCCGACCGCGTCGTCGACCAGGGAGCGGATGGACTCCACGGCGGTCCGGTTGATCATCGGGCCGAGGGTGACGCCCTCCTGCAGACCCGCTCCGGCGCGTGCCGCGGTCATGGCCGCCGCGAACTTCCCGGTGAACTCGGCGGCCACCGACTGATGGACGTAGAACCGGTTGGCGGCGATGCACACCTCGCCACCGCCCCGCATCTTGGCGTCCATCGCACCGCGCACCGCGGCGTCGACGTCGGCGTCCCCAAGGACGATGAAGGGGGCGTTGCCGCCCAGTTCCATGGTCACGTTGACGACGTTCGCCGCCGCCTGCTCCAGGAGTTTCCGGCCGGTGGCGGTGGAGCCGGTGAAGGAGAACTTGCGGACCCGTTCGTCACCGAGCCAGACCGGGACCACCTCGGGTGCGCGGTCGGTGGGCAGCACGTTCAGCAGCCCGTCGGGCAGGCCCGCCTCGCTCATCAGGGCGGCGATCGCGAGGGCGGTGAGCGGGGTGTCCGGGGCCGGTTTGAGGAGCACCGGGCAGCCGGCGGCGAGCGCCGGGGCGATCTTCCGGGTGGCCATCGCGGCCGGGAAGTTCCAGGGGGTGACGAAGGCGGTGACGCCCACCGGATGCCTGCGTACGACATGGCGGAAGCCGCCACCGGGCGCGTCGCCGAACGAGGAGCCGATCCGCACCGCCTCCTCGGCGAACCAGCGGAAGAACTCCGCCGCGTAGCCGACCTCGGCCACCGCGTCCCGGTACGCCTTGCCGTTTTCCAGGACGATCAGGCGGGCGAGCGTGTCGGTGTGCTCGCGCATCAGCGCGAAGGCGGTGTGCAGCACCTCCGAGCGGCGGCGAGGTGGCGTCGACCGCCATCCGGCGGCGGCCTCTTGGGCCGCGTCGACCGCCGCCATGGCGTCGCCCGGGCCCGCAGCGGACACCTCGCGGATCAGCTCCGCGGTGGCCGGGTCGTACACGGGAAACGTCCGTCCGTCCCCGGCCGCGCACCAGCGGCCGGCGATGAACACATCGCCTTCGGCGAAGGGCGCCTTGACGAGGGTTTCTATGCCGGGGAGGTTCATGAGCTGCTCTTTTCTCCGTTCCGAACGAGGGCTGGTCCGGTTCGCGGTGAATTTACGAGCGCGTCATACGGCCGACAAGGCCACTTCTCGGATCGCAATGGTGGTTGCTGTCAGGGCAACTCACCGCATACGACAGGGAGTGGACGGGGCGGAGCCACCCGGCGCGGGCGCCCTCAGGTGAGCCGTGCCCGGGGGAACGGGGTGTGCCGCGGCTCCCAGCCCAGCAGCGCGGAGACGCGTGCCGCCGCCCTGGCGGTGGTGCGGCCCGCCTGGTCCAGGCGGTCGCCGAGCCGGGACTTGGGCGCCGAGATGTTGATCGCCGCCACGACCCGTCCCCGGAAGTCGCGCACCGGCGCCGAGACTCCGACCAGACCGGCCTCGAACTCCTCGCTGACCCTCGCGTAGCCCTGGCGCGACGCCTTCTGGATCAGCGCCCACAGCTCGGGAATCGGCGGGGTGGAGGTGGTGCCGAAGCGGACGTACAGCTCGTCGGGGGTGGCATCGGCCAGCAGCACCCGCCCGGCCGAGGTCTGCCACGCGGGCACTCCGCGCCCCTCCCAGCCGTGGACGCGGAAGGAGTGTCCGGAGACCGAGAGCAGGGTGAGCACCTCGCGGTCGCTCAGGACACACAGATGGCTGGTCTCCTCCACGTCCGCCGACAGCGCGTGCATCACCGGCTCGGCCATGCGCACCAGCCGGTTCTGCGAGGTCCGCGCGACCAGTGAGAAGAGCCGCCAGCCCAGCCGGTACTCCAGGGTGTCGGGGTCCCGCTCCACGATCCCCGCGGCGGCCAGGGCCTTGAGGGCCCGCGAGACCTGGGTCTTCTCCCGGCCCACCAGCTGCGCCAGCCGTACGACACCGAGCCCGCCGGCGTTCTGCGCCTCGTCGGAGGCGAGCGCCTCCAGCAGGTCGATGTCACGGCGCAGCCCGTGGCCGCGCGGGGCGGTGGTGTCTCCGGGGCCGGAGGAGTCGGCTCGGGGGCCCGCGCCATGCGGATCGGCGGGGTCCTCGGGGCCGTCGGCGCCGCGAGGGGGGAGGTTCGTCACGCGCGCCATCCTAAGCGCGCGGCCCTGGGAACCCCCAGGTCAGCCGCCGGGTTGTCGGGAGAGCAACCGGCATTTCGATTCCGGCTGGTGCCTTGCGAGGGGGTGGCGGCGGTTCTAGATTCGCCGCATCGGACCGGATGAACTGCGGTGAATGCGAGGTTCATCCCGTCGGTCCGCCGATTCCCCGCTCCCGGAGATCCAGGAGATCCCATGCCATCGCCTTTTGCCCCGACCGCCCTGATCGGCGAGTCCTTCGTCGGGGAGGGTGCCAACGCCGCGCACACGAACGTCGTGATCGGACGCAAGGGCGGGCCCGTCGAGACGGCCTGGGCCACGGCGCTGGCCACGCCCAGCGCCGGACACGTCCCGTTCCTGACGATCGTGCGGCCCTCGGTCCCGGTGAAGCCGCTGACGCTGTTCGTGACGAAGGCAGCCGCCGACGGTGAGCTGCACCAGCGCGCCACGTGGGGCTCCGCCCAGGCCGGTCTGGCGCAGGGCGTCACGGACGCGGTCCGGGACGGTCTGCTGCCCGCCGAGGAGGCCGACGACCTGCTGATCATCGCCGCGATCTGGGTGAACCCGGCCGTCGACGACCTGGACGTGTCCTTCCGCAACCAGCGCTCCGCCGCGTACGGAGCGGTGCGGGCCGCGGTGAACGCCACCCCGACCGTGGCCGATGTCCTCGCGACCGCCGAGGAAGGCCCGGCCAACCCGTTCTACGCCCCCACCTCCGAGGCGCTCGCCCGATGAAGATCACGGACATCACCCTGGACCGGCTGCGGCTGGAGCTGGACCCGCCGTTCCGGGCCGCCTGGGACCCCGAGCCGCGGCGCCACTTCGACGCGACGATCGTCCGCGTCCACACCGACGAGGGGATCACCGGCATCGGCTCCGGTGACCTCATGGACGGCTTCGACACCTATAAGCACCTGTTCGTCGGCGAGGACCCGCTCGACATCACCCGGCATGTCAAAGCCATCGAGACCGCGAACTTCCACGGCGCCCACTACTGGCCGCTGGAGGCGGCGCTGTGGGACATCATCGGCAAGGTCCACGGCCGCCCGGTGGCGGAGCTGTTCGGCAACGCGGCCAAGAAGCTGCCCGCCTATGCCTCCTGCGGTGAGCTCAAATCACCCGGGGAGCGCGTGGCCACCGCGCTGAAGGTCCGCGAAGCGGGCTTCCGCGCGATGAAGATCCGCATCGACCGCAACCGGGTGGACGAGGGGGTCGCCGCGGTCCGCGCGGTGCGCGATGAGCTGGGCGCGGACTTCGAGATCATGGTGGATCTGAACCAGTCGTGGCGCATGGCGGGCGACACCGCGGGCGCCACCGACCTCGCCCGGACCCGCAAGACCATCGCGCGGCTGGCCGAACTCGATGTGTTCTGGGTCGAGGAGCCGCTGCCCTACTGCGACGTGGCGGGCTTCAAGCGCCTGCGGGCCGAGAACCCCGGAGTGCGGATCGCCGCGGGCGAGATGCACCACTCCCCCACCGAGCTGCTGCGCTACCTCGAAGAGGACGCCCTCGACATCTACCAGATGGACGTGGTGCTCGCGATCGGCATGCACCGCGCCCGCACCCTGGCGGAACTGGCACAGCTCAAGCACCGCCACTTCACCCCGCACAGCTGGACCAACGGCATCGGTGTGCTCGCCAACCTGCACGTGGCGGCGGGAGTCGGCGGCGGCCCGTACTTCGAGTACCCCTACGACCCGCCCGGGTGGACCCCCGAGCGCCGGGACTTCATGCTCGCCGACCCGGTGCGGGTGGGCGGCGACGGCGACCTCGAGGTGCCCGCGAGGCCGGGCCTCGGCATCGAGCTGGACGAAGACGCGATCGACCGGTGGAGGATCACATGACGCATGGCATCGACGCCCTGCTCGCCCGTACGCACGACCAGTGGCTGGCCGCGGCCGACCAACTGACCTTCGAGACAAGGCCGTTCATCGACGGCCACTTCACCGACGCCCTCTCCGGCGACACCTTCACCAGCCACTCGCCGCGCGACGGCGCGGTGCTCGCCAAGGTGCAGGCCGCCGGCGCCGATGACGTGGACCGTGCCGTACGCAGCGCGCGCGCCGCCTTCGAGGACGGACGCTGGCGTGACCTCCCGCCCAGGGAGCGCAAGGGCGTCCTGCTGCGCTGGGCCGACCTGATCCGGGGACACGCGGCGGAGCTGGCCCTCCTCGACACCCTGGAGATGGGCAAGCCGATCACCGAGTCCGTGCGGATCGACGTGGACAAGGCCGCCGAGACCATCGCCTGGTACGCCGAGGCCATCGACAAGACCTACGACGAGGTGGCACCGACCCCCAGGGACGCGATCGCCCTGATCACCCGGGAGCCCCTGGGCGTCGTCGGCGCGGTCATTCCGTGGAACTACGCGCTGCTCATCGCCAGTTGGAAGCTGGGCCCGGCGCTCGCCACCGGCAACAGCGTCGTGCTCAAGCCCGCCGAGCAGACGTCCCTGGCGGCCCTGCGGCTGGCCGCCCTCGCCACCGAGGCGGGTCTGCCGGACGGGGTGTTCAACGTCGTCCCCGGGCGCGGCGAGGTCGCCGGACAGGCGCTGGGCCGCCACCCCGAGGTCGACAAGATCGCCTTCACGGGCTCGGTCGAGGTGGCCCGGCTCTTCCAGGTGTACGCGGGCGAGTCCAACGGCAAGCAGGTGGCCGTCGAGGCGGGTGGCAAGTCGCCCCAGCTCGTACTGGCGGACGCCGACATCGAGGCCGCCGCGTCGGCGGTGGCCTGGGGCATCTTCTACAACGCCGGGCAGACCTGCAACGCCGGTTCCCGTGTCGTGGTCCACTCCTCCGTCAAGGACCGGCTCCTGGACGCCGTGCGCCGGATCACCGACGACACCTTCCGGATGGGCGACCCGCTCGACCCGGCCACCGTCATGGGCCCCCTGGTAGACGAGAGCCAGCTGGCCTCGGTCCTCGGCCATGTCGAGCGTGGCGTGGCGGACGGGGCGACCGTGGTGTTCGGCGGTGGCCGCGCCCTCACCGAGTCGGGCGGCAGCTATGTCGAACCGACCGTCCTGGACGGGGTGGTGAACACCTCCGCCGTGGCCCAGCGGGAGATCTTCGGCCCGGTCCTGGCCGTCGTCTCCTACGACGGCGACGCCGACGAGGGGATCCGGCTGGCCAACGAGAGCGACTACGGGCTTGTCGCCTCCGTATGGACCCGTGACGTGGCCGTCGCCCACCGCGCCGCCAAGCGGCTGCGGGCCGGGACGGTCTGGATCAACACCTTCGACGCCAGTGATGTCATCACCCCGTTCGGCGGCTTCAAGGCCACCGGCGCGGGCCGTGACAAGTCACTGCACGCTTGGGACGCGTACACCGCGCTGAAGACCACCTGGGTCAACCTGGCCTGAACCGGACACGGTTCCCGGCCACCTCCACAACGCCCCTCTCCCCTCTTACTTTCTCTTCTCACCACAGCGAGGACAACGATGAGGATCGGTTTCATCGGCCTGGGCAACATGGGCCGCCACATGGCCCGCCACCTGATCGAGGCGGGTCACCAGGTCACCGTGCACGACATCCGCCACGAGGCCGCCGCGGAGCATCTCGCGCTCGGCGCCGGATGGGCCGATACGCCCGCCGCGTGCGCGGACGGCGCGGATCTCCTGATCACCAGTCTGCCGACCCCGCGTGTCGTCGAGGACGTCCTGCTGCGCGGCGGCGCCGCCGCGGCCCTGGCGCCGGGAGCCCTGTGGGTCGACATGTCGACCTCGACCCCGGCGGCCTCCGAGCGGATCGCCACCGAGGTGCTGGACGCCCAGCAGGTGCGCCGGCTCGACGCGCCCGTGTGCGGGATGTCGCACGGCGCCGACTCCGGCACCCTGCAGATCTTCGTCGGCGGTGCCGAGGACGACTTCCGGGCCGCGCTGCCCGCGCTGGCGGCCATGGGCGACCCGAAGCGCATCCTGCACGTCGGCCCGCTCGGCGCCGGTTACACGGTCAAGCTGCTGCTCAACCTGCTGTGGTTCAGCAAGCTCGTGGCCACCTCGGAGGTGTTCGCGATGGGCGCCAAGGCGGGCGTCGACCTCGGGCTGCTGCGTGATTCCCTGCTCAAGAGCTCCGCCGCGTCCTACTTCCTGGAGCACGACTTCATTCGCATCCTCACCGAGGGCGACTACGACGACTCCTTCGCGATGGTCCTCGCCTGCAAGGACCTCGGCCTCGCCATCGACCTCGGCCGCGACCTCGGCGTGCCCACCGAGCTGTCGGCGGTGGTCGAGCAGATCTTCCGCCGCTCCAGGACCGAGCACGGCGATCTCGCGGGCGAGATGAGCCCCGTCCGCCTCTACGAGGCCCTCGCCGGGCAGGAGTTCCGGCTGGCCATCCAGGCCACCGCACCGGTGGCCGCGACCGTCGCGGGCTGACGACGAGCGAACGCCACCCCGCACCACGACGTCAGGAGCCGCACCCATGACCTCTTCCGGGCCCGGCGGACCCACACCGCTGAGCATCGACCCCACCTGCCGCATCGAGTTCGGCCCCGGCCGCATCGGCCGGCTCCCCGCCCTGATCGCGGCAACCGGCCACGATCGCGCCTTCGTCGTCACCGACCGCGGTCTGCGGGCCGCGGGTGTCCTCGAGCCGGTCCTCAAGGCCCTCGGAGCCGCCGGTCTTGAGTACGCCGTCTACGACGAAGTGGCGCCCAACCCATCCACCGCCAACGTCGACGCGGGTGCCGCACGGGCCCGTACGTTCGGGACCGCCGCGGTCGTCGCCCTCGGCGGTGGCTCCGTACTCGACGCGGCGAAGGGCATCGCCCTGCTGGTCGGCAACCCGAGCGCCACGGCCGCCGACGCCGACGACCTCTGGGAGGCGGGCGACGGGCTACCGCTCGTCGCGATCCCCACCACCTCCGGCACCGGCGCCGAGACCAACGGCTTCGGGGTCATCGAGGACACCGCCGCCTGCCGCAAGGTGTACATCGGCCACCCGTCGGTGAAGCCGCGCGTCGCGCTGCTCGACCCCGAGCTCACCCTGGGCCTGCCCGCGCCCGCCACCGCCGCCACCGGCATCGACGCCCTCGTGCACGGCGTCGAGTCGCTCGCCTCGCGCGGCGCGAACCCGGTCTCCACCGCCTATGCCACGCAGGCCGTGGCCATGGTCAGCCGCGCCCTGCCCGCCGCGTACCGGAACGGTTCGGACCTCGACGCCCGCGCCGAGCTGATGCTGGGTGCCCACCTCGCGGGCCAGGCGCTCACCCTCTCCGGACTCGGGCTCGTCCACGGCATCGGCCATGTGCTGACCGCGCACACCGGCACGCCCCACGGCGTAGCACTCGCCGCCGTCCTCGAGGAGGTGATGGAGTTCAACGCTCCCGCCGCACAGGACGCCTATGAACAGGTTGCGCGGGCCATGCGCCTGGCGCCGCCCGCCGACGGGGACTGGGCGCGGGCGGCCATCGACGGGGTGCGCGAGATCGCGGGCGCCGTCGAGGTGAAACGCCCCCTGAGGACGCTCGGCGCCGACCGCGCCATGCTGCCCTCCATCGCCGCCGGGGCGGTGGCGGACCCGGTGACGAAGAACAATCCGCTGTCGCCCGATCCGGCGCGGGTCCTGGACATCCTCACCACCACGTACTGATCAGCGGCCCACGCCAGGCAGGCCGCCGCGGTGGGTGTTCCGGGCGGTGAGAACCGCCCGGAACACCCACGACCACGCGGAACGCGTCAGTGGTGCCAGCCGTGCCCGCCCGTGTTGTGGATGAAGCGCTGCAGCACCTTGACGGTCGTCAGGTACTCCTCGTCGGAGATGCCCGCGTGCCGTTCCGCCCACAGCTCGTCCTGGAGGGCCGCGGCCTTGTCGTACAAGGCCCGGCCCTCCTCCGTGATGCCCAGGCGTCCCCCGGCGTCCTCGGTGATCCAGCCCAGGGCGATGACCCGGTCCATCTCCGCCTCCATGACCTCCGGACCGGCGTCGAGGTAGTTGCCGAGGAGGCCGGACACCTCGCCGCGGGTCTTGACGGTGTCGGCGCGTGCGACCTGTGCGATGACCCACCACTGCGGCTGGGTGACGCCGACCCCGGCGAGAGCCGCCTGGATGCGGCTGACCACGGCCTTGTAGGCCGCCCAACTCCAGTAACCGATGGGCTGCTTGATCAGCTCGGCGTCGCTGTGGGAGTACTCCATGGCGGGTCCCTCCGTCGTTGCGTGAACTCGATCGACGATGGGATCGACGGTAGAAGTTAAACCAAGGTTGAAGTCAAGGCGTCACCTGGCGGTTGCGGTCGGTCAGCGGTCGGCCGTCAGCAGGCGGACGCGGCCCGTGCCGGGCAGGGCCGGGTCGAACGCCGGAGGGACGGGCCGGGCGTGGCGCTCCGCCAGGTCGGTGAGGGCTTCTTCCGCGGCGCTCCAGCCATGGTCCGCGAGCCAATTCGCGGGAGGCTGCGTCATCTCGTTCTTCCACAGGGAGGACAGCATGCCCATGATGCCCTCCGGTGAGGCCGACGCCGCCTCCTGGGCCTGGTCGGTGTTCACCATGGACCGGGTGACATGTTCCACCCCGAGGTGGCTGCCCGGCGCGGACAGCGCGGTGATCCGGTCGAGCAGACGGTCCGCGTCGCGCTCGGGCAGGTAGACGAGTATCCCCTCGACCAGCCAGGCCGTCGGCACGTCCTCGCGGAAGCCCTGCTTCGCCAGCAGCGAGGGCCAGTCCTCGCGCAGGTCGGCCGCGATCACCTCGCGTTCACAGCGCGGCTCCTCGCCCTGGAGGACGTGTTCCTTGAAGTCGAGCACATCGGGCTGGTCCAGTTCGAAGAGGCGTGTCCCGTCCGGCCAGTGCAGACGGAAGGCACGGGTGTCCAGGCCCGCCGCGAGCAGGACCGCCTGGCGGCAGCCCGCGGCGCACGCCTGGATGAAGTAGTCGTCGAAGTACCGGGTGCGCAGGGCGAAGTAGTCGCCCATGGCCTCGGTGAACAGCTTTCCCTGCCCCTCGGTCCAGACCGCCCGCTGCTCGGCGCCCGCCGCGTCGACAAAACGCGTGGCCAGGGTGTCCTCGAACAGCCGGTCCGGGCGCCGGCTCTCCTCGGCGCGGGTGATGCCCACGAACAGCGCGGTGCTGCTGACTCCCGCCAGGCGCTCGTGTCCGTCGGTCACGTGGTCCTCCGCTTCGTGTGGTTGTCTCTCATGTCCGCTCTCCCGTTCATGAGCGTGTCGCTCCCGCTCACGCGCGTGTCGCGCCCGCTCATGAGGCAATGCGCTCGCGGTACGCCTCGCGGTCGAAGCGGATGCCGCCGCGCCAGATCGCCTCGATCGACCGGGTGCGAGTGATGTCCCGTGTGGGGTCGCCCGCGACGAGGACGAGGTCCGCGCGCCGCCCCGGCGCGATCACTCCGCGGTCGGAGAGGCCGAAGTGCGCGGCGGGCGCCGAGGTCGCCGCCGTGAGCGCCTCCGCCGGCGTCAGTCCGGCCTCCACGAGGAGGGCCAGCTCGGTGTGGAGACTGGCGCCGTGGACGACCGGGCAGGCGCGGTCCGGCCGGTAGTTGGTGTCGGTCCCCGCCAGCACGGGCACACCCGCCCGGTGCAGACGGCCCACGCTCGCCAGGGCGTGGGTGAAGTGGTGCTCGGGGGACTCCTTCTCCACACAGAGGCCCTCGTGGCCTTCCGCGATCGCGGTACGGGCATGCTCCGGCAGGTAGGGGACGATGCGCGGATCGTCCGCCAGCGATCGTCCCGTACGGGGCCGGGAGGAGGTCTCCGGGGCGGACGCCTCCAGCATGGCCAGGGTGGGGATGGCGACCCGCTTCCCGTCCGCGGTCCGGCCGACGAACGCGTCGTCCAGCGCCGCTTCCAGCGGAAGGTGCGTCAGCATGTCCACACCGCCGGCCAGGGCGAGTCGCGCGGACCACCCGGCGGACACATGGGCCACGGTGAGCAGGCCACGGCGGTGCGCGGCGTCGGCGAGCGCCGTCACGGTCGCCCGGTCCAGGGCGGGCAGCGACATCCCGTGGTGCGCGCCGTCGTCCACAATGATCTTGATGAAGTGTGCGCCCTCCGCCTGCCGCGCGGCCACGAAGGCGTCGGCCTCGTCCGGCCCGGCCACCGTCGGCAGCAGCGGCATGGCGTGTCCGGGGTGCCCTCCGGGCGCGCTCGCCACCAGGCCCGAGCTGCGCATATCGGCGAGGTCGGCACGCTCGCCGGCCGCCGTGCACAGGGCCTGGGTGAGCTCCGGCGGGCCCATGAACATATCCAGCTCGGTCGTCACGCCGAAGGCCAGCGCCAGTTCGAGATTGCTCTCGGCGCCGAACACATGCGTATGCGCGTCGATCAGCCCCGGCAGCACCGTCAGACCCGTTCCGTCGATCACATCGGCCGACGCCGACGCGTCCGAAGCCGCGGCGGGCTCCGTCAGGACGCATGTGATGACCCCGTCGGCGAACTCCACCGCCCCGGGGCCCAGCATCGCCGTCCCGTCGAAGATCCGCACCTTGTCGATGATCACCGGCCGCACCTCTCTCACCGTCCGATCGCGATCGCTGTGGACCCGTAGAAACACAGCAGGTTGAAGAAGAGCACAAAGCCCATCGCCGGGAGCATCAGCCCGGATGGCTGTCTGCGCACGAGGAAGCGCCAGGCGCCGAGCGCGGGGAAGACGACGCTCAGCGCCGGCAGCAGGCCCCGCGTCCCGAAGAGCAGGAGCCCGAGTGCCACCGCGCCCACGGCGAGGGCGAGGCACACGGCCGCGCTGCCGCGCGGGCCGAGCACCTCCGAGTACAGCCGTGCCTCCGGATCCCGCCGCCACTCGGTCTTCCGGGCGAACTCGAACTGGAGGAAGGCGCAGGCGAACATGGCCATCAGCGGGACGGCCCGCCCGTCACCGTCGATCGCGTCGCCGGTCAGCAGCGAGACATAGAGGTAGACGGAGAGCAGCAGCTGCACCGGGTAGCTGACGAGGAGATTGGCGATGAGGGCCTCGCCGATCCGCGGCGACCAGCGCTCCAGCGCGACCAGGAACAGCGTGTATCCGAGGGCGAGCAGGATCAGCAGCACGGAGAGGGCCGAGACGAGCGCGTTCAGCACGACGACGGCCATCGTGATCAGCGCCATCGCGCCGCGCAGCTCCGCCGCCGTGATGGCTCCCGTCACCAGGGGCCGGTCCGGGTTGTGCCGGCGGTCGTACTCCAGGTCCTTCTGCTCATCGACCATGCGGGCGAACAGCAGGGCCAGCACCACGCTCACCGCGCGCACCACGGTCGCCCCGGAGGGCGTCCAGTGCGAGGAGGGCCCGGAGAGTGCCTCGGCCGAGCCTTCCAGGGTCAGGGTCCACAGCACGCCGTAGGTGACGTAGATCTGCGGGCGGAACATCCGCAGGACGAAACGGCCCAGCCGGGCCGGCACGCGGGAAGCGGTCAGCACATCGCTCAACGCCGCCACCGTCTCCCGGACATGGGACCGTCGAACGTGCCGGGAGCGGCGGTCATATCGGCCGCGCTTCCGTGGGTGCCGGGGTGAGGCGCAGTTCGCCGTCGGCGATGGTGTGTCCGGCCTGCTTCATGACGCAGCGCAGAACGGCGCTCGTCCCGTCGCCCTCCACCCGGACGCTCTCGCAGGTGATGGGCAGGTCGAGCTCGCCGAAGCCGGTGAAGCGCGCCTTCAGCCCCGTGAGGACGGCCGACGCCGATGGCAGCGCCCCGGTTTCCACGGCGGTGGCGAGGCTCAGCTGCCGGAACGCCTCGAGGGTCAGCATGCCAGGGACATGGTCCAGGGGGTGGTCGAACAGTACCGGGTGGCTGGTGTCCACGAGCAACCGCACGGTCCCCATCTCCTCGCCGTCCGGCGGGAGTTGGAGCTCCAGCGGCGAGATGACCACGTTCGTCGCGTCCCTGCGGTCGACCAGGGCCTCCCCGATCCCCTCCCCCGGCTCACCGGCCGTGAACGTGGCCTGGACGGGCAGCCCCAGCGTGGCACGCACCTCCTCGCGCGTCGCTCGCCACTCGGCGGGCGCCAGCCAGGACATGGAGCCCTCCAGCGTCGCCACCACGCGATCACCGATCAGCGCGGTGTAGGACAGCCGCGCCCCCTTCAGCCCCTCGCGGCCACGGAAGCGGCGCACGATGCGGCAGCGCAGCACCACCTCGGTGGGTACGTCGCCCACCGCGAGCGGGGTGATGTCCACGTCGCGCAGGGCGATGTCCCGCAGGATGAACTTGGTGCCGAACGGGTTCTCGAACAGATCGTGGCCCAGCATGAGGAGCGACTGCCGGACGGCCTCCACCAGGACCATCGGGTCGTAGACGTGGCGGCAGCCCGCCGTGTCCCGGTAGAAGGCGTGTGAACGGGGTATCTGCACCCCGATGTCGAGGGTGTCCTCGTCCCGGGCGAGCACGCCGGTCAGGAACACCTCGGCCAGGCTCAGCCGGTGGACGAGCTCACGCGGCACCGTCTGGCTGAATTCCACCGTGTCCATGCTTCCCCCTCTGTGTTACCGAACCGCCGACCGCGCCAGGTGGTGGTGCCAGTCGGACACGCTGACTCCACCGAGCACGGGGGCCAGCCCCTTGCGCTTCATGGGCAGGACATGGGAGCCGACGATCACCGTGTCCCAGGCGTCGAGCGGCAGTCCGGCCCGCCAGACGGCTTCGATCAGCCGCCGGTAGCCCTCCTGGTCCCCGGCGGCGAGCCGGGCCGCGCGCAGCTCGTCCCGGACGGCGCCGGGGGCCAGGGATTCCTCCGCCTCCTGCACGGCCCGCTCGAGCCGTTCCGCGGCCGGTTCGAAGGAGAGATCCCGCTCGGCCACCTCGGCGTGCAACCGCTCGCCGAGCTCACGCGCGCGGGCCGACTGGTCCTCGCCCGCGAGCGCGGAGGCGTAGACCCGCCGCCGGAGTGCCGCGCCGAAGTAGATGCCCAACTCCCGTGCCACATCGGCGGGTTCGTCGGGGGTGTGGACGAGGTTGAGCAGATAACTGTAGCGGCCGGTCGCGTAGCGGAGCTGGCCGGGAACCCGGGCCCCCGGGTCGGTCGGGCCCTTCCGCTCGGTCAGGACGACCGACGCGGGTGCGCTCGGCGGCGCCTCGGTCCCCTCGGCGTCCCGGCGCACCACGAGCACCACCGCGTCGCAGGTGTCGGTGAACAGATCGGCGAGCCGGCGGCGCTCCGGTGTGGCCAGGTTCCACTGGAAGTACCACAGCGACCGCACGGTGTTGGGGGTGAGCCGGGTGCGTTCCGCGGCCACGATCCGGAAGCCCTCCCGGGCCAGCCAGTCGACGGTCGTGGGCAACTGCCTGCTGACCACGGCGTCGGGCTTGAGCAGCAGTGCGGCGTGCCGGTGGAGGAAGCCGTCGACGTCGGCGGTGAGGGTGGCGAGCTGTTCGACGCTCTCCAGGAAGTAGGTGTCCGAGCCGAAGAGGACGCGCTTGCGCGGATCGCAGCTGAGGGCCGGGGATATGTCGTCGCCGAAGGGCCGCCCGTTCGTCGTGTCGTCGGTCATCGGCCGGCTCCGTTCACATCGCTCGCGGTCGGGCCGGTCCCGTCCGCCGCGGAGGTCGCGTCCGGGCCCGTCGTGTTCAGCCGGGCGAGCACCTCGGTGGCGTCGGCCGGTGGTGCGCCCAGGTAGCCCGTCTCCAGGCAGTGGTCGATCAGCGCGCGCAGGAAGTCCTGCCCGTCCGCCGGTGGCCTGCGGGTGGCCAGGCCCGCCGTGTGGGAGTCGTCGAAGCGCATCCGGCGCCGGAAGTAGCTCTCGTAGAGCGTCATGACACGCTCGTAGTACGCCCGCTCCCGCCGGGGCAGCCGCTGGGCGTCGAAGCTCGTCGGCGGGACGAACCTCGGCACGTGGAACGGCGGGTACTCGGCCATCACATCGGAGAAGTCCCGCAGCGTCAGCGGTGCGCCCACCGCGTGGAAGGTCCGGCCCGCCGCCTCCTCGAACCGGTGGGTGACCTCGGTGATGATGTCCGCCACATAGTCCACGGGCACCAGGTCGAGGCGCGCCTCGTACTGGCCGGGGATGGAGCGCACCTTGCCCTCGGTGGCCAGCTTGAGCACGACATAGATGTTCTTGTAGTCGCGCACCACGCCGGTGCGCTCGTCGCCGACGACGATGCTGGGGCGGACGATCGCGGCCCGCACCCCGTCGGCCTGGGCCTTGTGCACGAGGGTCTCGGCCCGGAACTTGCTGTCCTCGTAGGCGTTGGCGAGGCGCTGGCCCTCGTCCAGCTCCGTCTCGCGGATCAGCCCGTCGCGCTCACCGCACACATAGGCGGTTCCCACGTGTACGAGAGGCACGCCCCCGGCGCGGGCCAGCTCCAGGACGTGGACGGTGCCGTCGACGTTGACCGCCTGGTAGACCTCGTCGGGGAGGCCGAAGTCGGTGATCGCCGCGCAGTGCACGATCCGGTCGAGGCCGTCGGCGACCAGCGCCTGGTACGCGGCCTCGGGCAGGCCGAGCCGGGGCTTGGTCACATCGCCCGGCAGGCGGGTGACGGCGTCCGGCTCCAGCGGGGTGCCGTCGTTGCGTATGACCACCGGCTGGTTGTGGACCAGGGCGGTGACCCGGTGCCCGGCCGCCACCAGCCGGGCGGTGACCTCCGCGCCGACCAGCCCGGCCGCGCCGGTCACCAGAATCCGCAAGCGCTCCGTCATCGGCCCGCCTCCGCCTGCCGTGCCTCGGTCTCTCGCGGTGTCCCGGTCTCTTGCCGTGCTTCGGTCTCTTGCCGTGCTTCGGTCACCAGGCGGACGATGTCGCCGAGCGTGGTGACCGTGGCGGTCCGCTCCTGAGCGAGCTCCCCGAGCCCGAAGCCCTCCTCCAGCGCCAGCGTCAGTTCGATGAGCCGGAGCGAGTCATAGGCCAGATCCGCGACGAGCGCGGTGTCGTCGGCCAGGGTGGCGCCCCCCGCGGGCGCCATCGCGCCGACGATCGCGTACACCTTGCTCCGCGTCCCGTCCTCGTTCGGCGATGGTGTGCCGGTGCTTGACGTCAACGTTCCTCCCTCAGCGTCAGGTGGTGGCCAGATGCGGCTGCGCGCCACCGCTGGACAGCAGATCGCTCGCCTCGTCGATGGGCAGGTCCGCGTCGAGGTGGGCGCCGAGGCGCAGCCAGTCGTAGCCGATCTCCAGGGTCTGCCGCCATCCGTCCGAGGAGTCGAAGGAGGACGGGAAGCTGTGCGCGCCGATCGTGTGCCGGACCAGGGCGACGAAGTCGTCCAGCGCGGTGAGCGCCGCGCCGCCCTGGGCCGTGGACGCGATCGTGAGCGTCGCGAGGTGCCGGGCCTTCGCCCGGATCTCGTCGGTGTCCGCCCCCGCCGGGAGGAGGGACAGCCTGCGGACGACCTCGGAGTCCGGGGGCAGCGGGTTGACGCCGTGGGCGCTGAGCACGCCGCGCAGCGCGGCCCGCACTATCCTCCGGGCGCTGAGTTCGGCGACGCTCCACTGCTCGCGGTCCAGGGCGCCGGTGAGATCCTCGCGGGCGTTCTCCACCAGTACGTTGGACCACACGAGGGTCATCGCGGCGGCGCTGAACCGGCGGGCGGGCATGGGCACGAGATCGATGCCCTCCTCACCGCCGGCCGCCGCCCCGCCCACGGTGACGATGGGCCGCGCGATGCTCGGTGGCGGTGTGACGGGGCCGGACGGAGCGGCCAGCGGCATGGCGGGGACGATCGGGCCGTCGCCCTTCCACGCCACCTTCACCAGGCCGAAGCGGAGGAACTGGGCGATCTGCGGGCCCGCCTGTGGTGCTCCCGACGCGTCAGCCACGGCCACTACGCTCCCCAGGGGCCGGCCGAAGACGACCGAACGCCAGGCCCGCGCCGCGCGGTCGCCGAGGACGAACACGTCCTGCTTGTCGCGTACGACATGCACTCGGTCGCCGGTCTGCCAGGTGGTCACCCCGGTCGCCCTGGCCACGGTGATCCGCTCGGAGTCGGGTTCGGCGCCCGCCACGCCCAGATCGGCCGTGAGCCGGACGCCCGCGGTGATGTACTCGGCGGGGTCGAGGCCCGACGCGTCCGGCGAGGCGAGCGTCCGGTACCGGTCGCACAGCGGCTGGTCGCCGAGGCGGTCCAGCTGCATGGGCAGCCACTTCGGCTCCAGGTAGGTCTCTCCCCGCCCCGCCGCCCAGGACTTCACCGCCTGGAGCAGTCCGGCTTCGGTCCATGCCGCGGCCTCTTCCTCCTGGCCGAGCTCCCGCAGGGCGAGCGCGTAGCGGATCGACTGGCGTGCGTGGTGTGCCCACCACTCCCGCATCGTGTCCTGGAAGTCGTCGAAGGACATCAGCCCCTTGACCGTCGCCACCAGGTCCGGATTGCGCAGTGGGAAGCTGCGCAGCAGACGCTGACAGCGGTTCAGCAGATCCTCCGGGACGGCGCCCACGTGGTCGCGCGTGTCGGTCGTGATCGCGGAGAACTGCTCGGCGAGCTGCCGCACGGAGCGGGTCCTGACCTCGACCCGCCGCCCGTCCAGGAACAGGAGCGAGGGCATCGTGGGCAGGTCGGCGTCGCTGTCGGCGATGAGCAGGAAGTCGATGTCCGACGAGGAATTGCCGAAGCCCTCGGCGATCGAACCCTCCAGGACCACGGCGCAGTTGGCGGCGGAGTGGATCTGCGGAATGGTCTTGTCGAGCAGGTTCTGCAGATAGTCCTCGCTGAGGATCACACGGGCCTCCCGGTCGTGGCATGGGCCGTCTCCAGGACGCGCGCGTCCTTGAGGCGGCCCGCTCGCAGCTCTTCCCACATGTGGCGACTGCATGGGCCGTCTCCAGGACGCGCGCGTCCTTGAGGCGGCCCGCTCGCAGCTCTTCCCACATGTGGCGACGTCTCGGCTTGCCGCTGGACGTCTTTCTGATCAGCCCGCTGCGGCCGGTGACGACGGTGATGGCGACGTCGTCGCCGAGTGCGCCGCGCAGGACGATCGTGGCATCGTCCACCCACGCGCCCTCGGCCTTCTCCACGAACAGCGTCACCGAGGCACCGTCGGTGCCCTCGACGCCGACGACCGCGCACTTCTCCCGGGCGATCCCGGTCGCGGAGACCACCTTCGCCTCCAGGTCCTCCATGTAGACGCTGCGTCCGCGCGCCTTGAGGCTGTCACCCATGCGGCCGAGCACGAACAGCTCGCCGCGGTGGAAGAACCCGGCGTCCCCGGTCCTGATACGGCCGTCGACGAACCGCGTGGAGCCGCTGCGCCCGGCGTGGTAGCCGCTCGTCACCGAGGGGCCCGTCACCTCGATCTCGCCGAGATGGCCGTCGGGCAGGGCCCGTCCCCCGTCGTCGACCACCGTGGCACCCACTCCGTCACCGGGGCCGCCGCAGCCGATCAGCCAGCCGTCCTCGACATCGGAGCGCGTCTTCGCGGAGTTCGCGAACTCGCCCTCCTCGTCGATGGTGACGGGGCCTCCGAAGCGCAGCGTGCCGGTGTCCACGCGCACGGTCGGCGCGGGGGCGCCGGAGATACGGACGGTCACCGCGAGCGTCGCCTCGGCGAGCCCGTACGACGGCAGGTAGACGGAGGGGGAGAATCCGGCGGGTGCGGCGAGCCTGGCGAAGTGCTCCAGCGCACGGGGGTTGATGGGTTCGGCGCCGACGATGACGTTGCGCCACGCGGACAGGTCCAGGTCCGCGAGCCGGTCACCGAGCCGCCGGGCCGCGTACTCGAACGCGAAGGGCGGGGCGGCGGTGTGCGCGGCGACGGCGAAGCACCGCAGCCAGCGGGCCGGATCGCGGATGAACTGTTCGGGGCGCATGAGCCACAGATCGTCCCTCACGCTCACGGGGGTGAGCAGACAGCCGATGAGCCCCATGTCGTGGTGGAGCGGCAGCCAGGAGGCCCCGGCGTCGCCCGCGCGCCAGCCCAGTGTGGACCGGATCAGCGCGAGGTTGGCCTCGAGGTTGGCCCAGGTGACCCGGACCCCGCGGGGCCGGCTGCTGGAGCCCGAGGTGAACTGGAGGAGGGCGAGTCCGCCGGGTTCGCGGGGCTGGATCTCATCGCCGTCATCGCGCCAGATCCACGGCTCCCGGCCGGAGCCCGCGGCGGCCAGAACCCGGTCGGCCAGGGGGGCGAGGCCCTCGGCGGTGATGGTAACGGCGGCCTCGGTCTGCCGCAGGATCCCGGCCGCGTGCTCCACGTACTCGGCCTCGGCGGCGAACGACGGCGGGGGGATGAGGCAGACCGTGGCGCCCGCGGCCCAGACGCCGAAGAGCGAGGACAGACACGGGAAACCGGTGGGAAGGAGGACACACACCACATCGCCGGGGCGTACCCCTCGGGCCGCCAGTGATCCGGCCACCCGACGTGCGGAGGCGGCGAGTTCGGGGTATCCGTGGAACTCCCAGCCGCCGCGGTCGTCGGCGAGGTGGATGCCGCGGCCGTGGAGGTCTCCGGCCGTCCGAGGGGGGTCCGTCAGCCAGGAGAGCAGTGCGTCACTCACTCGTCGCGTCCTTCGCCTTCTCGGCCCCGGCCCCGCTGTCCATTCCGGCCTCGGTGCCGGTTACGGCCGGGGTGCCGGTTACGGCCGGGGTGCCGTCGTCCAGGAACGTGATCGCCCCCGTACCTCCGTCCACCCTCAGCCGCATACCGGTCTCCATCTCCCTGACCGCGCCCTTGACCTGGACGACCGTCGGAATGCCGAGCTCACGGGCGACGATCGCCACATGCGTCAGCGGGCTGCCCCGCTCGATGATGAGCGCCGAGGCGGACGGCAGCGCGGCGACCCAGCCCGGATCCGTGCGGTAGGTCACCAGGACTCCGCCGTTCACATCCACCGGAGTGTCCGTGACGACGGCGCGCGCCTCGACCACACCGGGGCAGGACGGGGTGCCGCGCAACTCCCGGACGCCGGTGCGCGCCACGCCGCCCTTCACAAAGCCGGCCCGCTCCAGATTGCCCCGCCAGTAGGCGGCCCCACGGGTGGTGAACCGGGACGGCGCGGACAGCTGCTCGTCCTCGGCCTGCTGACGCTTGCGCAGCTCCACGAGGCCGCGCAGATCGGTGTGCGCCGTCGTGCCCTCGTAGGCGCCGCGCAGCTCCTCGAGGCGCAGGAAGAAGACATCGTTCCAGTGGTCGATCGCCCGCATCCTGGCGAGATCGCGGCCCATGGCGCGCAGCATCCGCTTCGCCGAGCCGAAGGCGCGGGTGCGGCAGAATCTCAGCCGCTCCCGGTTGTAGAGGGAGGTCCGTGCCTTGCGGCGGACGACGTTGTAGAGCATCCGGCGCGGCCCGCGCAGATGCTCGTCCAGATAGGCGTCGGCCTTCTCGCCGGAATTGGTGTCCACCTCGGGCAGCGCGGCACGCACCATGGCGAACAGGGTGGCCGGGTCCTCCCGCAGATCGGGCACTTCGAGCTTGAGTTCGTCGAGGCTGCGGTAGCCGTACGCGGCGACGTACTCGTCCACCGAGGCGAGGAACGCGGTGTGGCCGCCGTCGCGCAGCGCCTGATAGGTGTCCGCGGCCGGGGTCTCCTGGATGAGGCGGTTCAGTTCGGCGTCGTCACGGACGGTGGCGGCGAGGGCCGACAGCGCACGGGCGGGTTCGATGGACTCCACCCGGGAGCCGGGGCTGGCGGCGCTCCAGGTGAGCCACTCGGGGGCGTCGGGCAGCCAGCCCCTGTTCAGCAGGGCGAGTGCGCCGATGGACCAGAGAATCGTCGCGTCCAGGGTCTGCATCGGACCCCACTTCTCCAGCAGGTCCTTCTCCAGGGCGCGGAATCGCCGGTAGACGTCCTGGCCCTCCATCGCGTCGTAGTCGACGTTGTCGAACTCCTCGTACGCCTTGTAGAAGTAGGCCATGAATCGTTCGACAGAACGGTTCATGGTGAGGAAGCGGCGTATGAAAGCGGCCACCGTCCTGGCGCGGGACAGCCGGCCGCGCAAGGAAGAAGAGAAGGTGTACGGGTAGATGGTCTCGGCCATTTCGTCGTCGAGTGGCTCCTCGACGCCGATCGCGACCTCCAGCACTTTCCTGTTGAGTTTGTACAGTGGCGCGATCCGTACCATCCGGTACCAGTGGAGCAGGTTGTAGTACACCCGGCCATGGAAATAGCCGAGCATATGGGGAGCCCATTCCTCGATCTCGCGCAGTGCGGCGGGCGGGACCCGGAGACCTCGGGCGTAGTATTCGTAGACCCTGCCGTAGACATTGGCCGCGAAGCTGTAGGTCAGCGGTGAAACGATTCCGGAGAAGCTCTCGATGATGTTGGCGTTGTCCCAGATCCGGAGTTCGCCTTCGCTCGGCCCTAACTCATCCCCCGATGGCTGGATCGCATCCGGCAGCGCGGTGATCGGGCGGGCTTGCAAAATCCACAGGGCGTCGTCCGCGAGCGCCCACTCGATGTCCTGCGGAGCGTCGAAGACCGTCGCGATGTGTGCCCCGGCCTCGTGCAGCCGTGCTATGTCCTTCGGTTCCAGCGACAACTTCTCCCGGTCGCCCTGCGCCACTTCGGCGACCAGATATCCGGAACCCGCCGGATCCAGGTGATAGCGCTCCTGCTTGTCGCCGAGCACGGTGTCGTCCACCGTGCCCGTGGCGCCGTCGAGGACGACGGTGTCGGCGTCCACCGCGCCCGAGACCAGGCCCTCGCCCAGTCCGTACACGGAACTGATCACATACTGCCGCCGGTTGCCGGTCACCGGGTTGGCGGTGAACATGACGCCGCTGCGCTCGGCGTCCACCATGTCCTGCACCACGACGGCGATGCCCGCGTCGCGCGGCGGCAGCCCGTGGCGCAGCCGGTAGTGCAGCGACCGCTCGGAGAACGCCGAGGCCCAGCACTTCTTGACGTGCGCTATCACTTCGGGGAGCCCGGACACATTGAGGAAGGTGGCGAACTGCCCGGCGAAGGAGAGGTCCGAGCCGTCCTCCTCGACACCGGAAGAGCGCACCGCGACCCGGGGGCGCCCCACATGCGCATATGCTTCTTCAACGACCGACGCGGCCTCGTCGCTCAACTCCCCCGACTCGATGATTTCGGCCAACTGCCGGGAGATTCGGTTCACATTGTCCTGGGTGACCTCTCCCAGCAGATCCTCGATGCGTCCCGCCTCGTCAAGTGCGGCGATGAATTCCTGGAACACATCGAGCCCGACGACTGCCCACCGGGGGACGGCGAGCCCGTTCCTGGAGAGCTCATGGAGATTCTTCCCCTTCCCGCCCGCCAGCTCCGCAGCCTCACCTGGGAAGCTGTCGTCGACTATGGCTCGCATCGGTTTCCTTGACCTCCGGGCACGCATGTCGCGAAACACACCCCGCTTGATCACGAGGAAGTTTCACCGTACCCCACGGGTCTGGCGATTGCGATCGTTCCCCCCTCTTTATACAAGGCCACTTCATGACGTCTTGATTCAAGACGCCATGACACTTTGGCTGGTTGCTACGCATTTCCCTAGCGATTGCCGACCAACCGCCCCTGGTGCCCGGCGTTCGCTGGGGGGGTAGCAGTGAGCTGGCAACGCTAGGATCCTTGCCATTGCTCCCGCCCCGTTTCCTGCCCCCCCCACGCCCCTTGTTCTCCCCGGCCGGTGGCGAATCCCTGGTGGGCCGCACAGTGGCCACTAGTGGCCGCTGCCTCGTGCACGCCGGAGAACTGAGCGGACGCTGGACAACTGGAGAAAACCGATGTCCCTCCTTCCTCCCGGCTCCCGGCAGCCCGCCCTTCTGCAGACCATGCGCATGCGCGACCCGGTCCACTACTTCGCGTCACTCCGGCGGCGCTACGGTCCGGTGTTCCGCATGCAGCTGATCGGCTTCCCGCCCCAGGTGGTGGTGTCCACCGCGGAACTCGCCGCGGAGATCTACAGCACGGACGGCGACGGCAACCGCGCCGGGGCGCTGCGCGCGGGATACGTGCCCTGGCTCGGCGACTATTCGCTGTTCACGAACGACGGCGAGCCGTGGTGGCGGCACCGCAAGCTGCTCAGCCCGGCCCTGCACGGCCGGTCCATCGCGAACTACCCGGACCTCATCGCCGAGATCGCCGCGGAGGACATCCGGACATGGCCGCTCGGCAGGCCGTTCGCGCTCCAGGAGCATATGCAGGCCATCACGCTGGAGGTCACCCTGCGGCTGGTCTTCGGGATCCGCGACGTCACCCAGCTGGCCCGGCTGCGGGCATTGCTCCTCACCCTGTCCAAGGCCAGTGGCTCCCCGCTCCTGTTCCTGATGCCCGCGCGACTGCGGGCATGGGCGGAGAAGTCACCGCTGGCGATGCGCGTACCGGTCCTGCCGACGACCCGCACCATGAAGGCCAGCGCGGCGGTGGACGAGATCCTCTTCGCCGAGCTCGCCCGGCGCAGGGACGAGGAGGACAGCGGCGCCACCGATGTGCTGGGGCGGTTGCTCCAGGCGCGGGACGACCAGGGCCGCTCGATGAGCGACCAGGAGATCCGCGATGAGCTGCTCACCCTGCTGGAGGCCGGACTCGAGACCACGGCGACCGGCCTCTCCTGGGCCTTCGAACGGCTGATGCGCGCCCCGGACGTACTGCGGCGGCTGCTGGAGGAGTTGGAGCGGGGCGAGGACGACAGCTACCTCGAAGCGGTCGTCAAGGAGGTGCTGCGGCTGCGCCCGGTGATCACCGGTTCGGGGCGTCTGCTGGACAAGCCGCTGCGGCTCGGCGGCTACGAGATCCCGGCCGGGTGGGTGGCCATCCCCATGTTCTCGCTCATCCACCAGGACAGCGAGGCGTATCCGGACCCCGAGGAGTTCCGGCCTGAGCGGTTCCTCGGCGAGGGCGCCCAGGCGGCACAGAAGTCCTTCCTGCCGTTCGGTGGCGGCCGACGCTACTGCGTCGGCGCGCAACTCGCCATGATGGAGCTGAAGGTGATCATTCGGGAGGTGCTGCGGAGGGTGGAGCTGACCGCCGCCGACCCCGCACCGGAGGCCCAGCGCATGTGGCACGTCACCCTGGTCCCGGGCAAGCGCGCCGTCGCGGTGGCCCGCGAACAGCCCCTGAACCGCGCGTCGTTGAGCGAGGAGCCGAGGTGCCCCGTGCACCCTGCACCGTCCGAATAGGCCCTCACTCGCGCGGGGCGGCGGCGAGTCGGTCGCCGAGGGGACTTCGCCGGTACAGCACCTGCCGCCCGTGGCGCGCCCGGGTGACCAGACCCGTGGCGTGCAGGACGCGCAGGTGCTGGGACACGGCGCTCGGAGTCACCCTGAGGCGGCGGGCGAGCTCAACCGTGGGCAGGGGCTCCTCGAGGAGGCCGAGGAGCCTCGCCCGGGGCGCGCCGATGAGCGACCCGAGCGCGGACGCGTCGTGGGCGGGCGCCGAGGCCCACAGCGTCGCCACGCCACGGCTCGGGTAGACCAGCAACGGTGGTTCTTCCGGGCTCAGCGGGGGCGCGGGCTTGTGCGCGAAGACGGAGGGCAGGAGGAGCAGTCCCCGCCCGGATGCCACGACCCGGTGCCGACTGATCATTTTGGCGATGTGCAGCACCCCGTGGTGCCAGCGCAGATTGGGATGCATATCGGCGAAGAGCAAGCGGGCGCCTCCCATGGCCAGTTGGCGCGCGCGGTAGGTCATGTCCGCCTCCACCACGAGGCGCATCCGCGGCCACATCGGCTTGACGGCGATCTCCCAGTACTGGCGCAGGAGAGCGCAGATGGTGTCGCGGAGTCCGGCGACGGACGCATCGTCGGCGGCGGTGGCATCGCGCAGCGCCGGGGGCAGCGGGTCCGGCGCGTGTGTGGCCAGCAGATCGCGGCGTACCAGGCCGGGAGGGGTCCGACGGACGACGGCCAGTTCGTCCTCGAAGGCAGGGGCGAAGCTCGCGGGCCGTGGAGTCAGGAAGTCCGGAAGGGTGCGCCGCCGCGCCACCAAGGACATCAGCAGGTCGGTGTCCAGGTCGCCGAGTCCGCCCAGCACGGATCTGCGCCACGGCAGATGCACCGCCGACAGCCCCGGATCGTGCAGCACCCGCAGGCTGAACACCGTCTCGTTCAAGGGCGATACGGCGAACCGTGTGTCCGCCAGGTCCTCGACATCGAGCACAAAGCTGATCATTAAGCCATACGCTACATCGATTGGCAGCGGAGCTCCGGTGCCGTGGACTTCGGCCCATGACACATCCCACGACACATTCCGTGAGAGACCTCCTGTGTGTGCGGACCACGGCCGGATGAGCCGCCGCATGGTCCTGCTCCTCGCCATCACCTGCGCGGTGGCGGTGGGCAACATCTACTTCCCGCAGGCCATCGGCCCACTGGTGGCCGACGGGCTGCGGGTGTCCCCCGACTCGGCCGCCGTGGTGGTCACCGCCACCCAGGTCGGCTACACGGCCGGAATCGTCCTGCTGGTGCCGCTCGGCGACCGGATTCCACACCGTACGTTCCTCGCCGCCCTGCTCGGCCTCACCGGCCTGGCGCTGCTCGCCGCGGGTTGCGCACCGGCGCTGCGGCCCCTCGTCGCCGCCAGCGCCCTCGTCGGCCTGACCACCGTGGCGGCGCAGATCGTCGGCCCGCTTGCGGCCGGTCTCGTGGCCGCCGACCGCCGGGGAGCGGTGATCGGCACCCTGCTGAGCGGATCGACCGGCGGCATGCTGCTGGCCCGCACCTTCAGCGGCACCCTCGGCGAGTGGCTGGGCTGGCGGGCCCCGTATCTCGTGGCCGCGGTGCTGGCCCTGCTGCTCGCCACCGTCCTGGCGTTCGCCGTCCCCGCCACGGCCCCTGCCTCCCGGCAGTCCTACCCCGCTCTCCTGGCCGAACCGCTGCGTCTGCTGCGCACCGAGCCGGAACTGCGCCGCTCCTGCTGGTACCAGGCGACCGTCTTCGCCGGATTCTCGGCCGTCTGGACCTGCCTGGCGCTGCTCCTGACCAGTCCCGCCTACGGGCTCGGCGCCCAGGCCGTCGGCATGCTCGCCCTGGTCGGCGGGGCGACCATGCTGTGCACTCCGCTCGCCGGGCGCCTGGTGGACCGCCGAGGGCCCGATCCGGTGAACCTCGTCTGCCTGCTCGGGGTACTCCTCTCCGCCGCGATCCTCACCGCGGGCGCCCTGGGCGGGACGCCGGGCCTGGCCGCCCTGACGGTCGGCACCCTGCTGCTGGACGTGGCGATGCAGTGCGGCATGGTGGCCAACCAGGCGCGCGTCTACGCCCTGCGCCCGGACGCCCGCTCCAGGCTCAACACCGCCTATATGACCTGCGCCTATCTGGGCGGCAGCGCGGGTTCCTGGCTCGGGGTGCGCGCCTGGGGCCGGGCCGGCTGGTGGGGCGTGTGCGCACTCGTCGCGCTTCTCACCGTCCTCGCCCTGGTCCGCCACCCGCCGGCCATCCGCCGGCCTCGGCGGAGCCTGTCGGTTCCGGCTCAGGCCCCATGCCGTGACACGGCCCCTACGCCCCCGGACCCTCCCCTCGCAGCGCGGTGAGGAGCTCCCCCGGATACCCATCCGCCGCCGTTCGAACGCCGCACGGCATAGCCACTCACTTCCGGGCTGCCCTCGGAACCCTCTATAGTAGGTAGACCTACCTACCTAATTTGCCAGGGTGTATGCGATGCGTGAGACCCGTGTGAGGACGACGGAGCCCGGGAGGCGGCGGCCTGCGCGGGAGCGTCTGCTGTCGGCCGCCGCGCGCCGCTTCTACGCCGACGGCGTGACGGCGACCGGAATCGACACGATCACCGCCGAGGCGGGCGTGGCGAAGATGAGCCTGTACAACAACTTCTCCTCCAAGGCCGATCTCGTCAGGGCCTATCTCGACACCCGCCACGAGGAGTGGCTGGCGATGTACCGGGCACGGCTGGAGCGGGCCGAAAGCCCCCACGACGGCGTCCTCGCGGTCTTCGACGCCTACGCCGATCACGCGGCGTTCGCCTACGAGCGCGGCTTTCGCGGGTGCGGCCTGCTCAACGCGGCCGCCGAACTGCCCGCCGGGGACGAGGGGCGGACCGTCGTACGCCGCCACAAGGAGGAGGTCGAGCGGCTGATCGCCGGTCACCTCGAAGAGCTGCTGCCCGAGCGCCCCGACGACGCCCGGACGATGGCGGAGCACCTGGCGTTCCTGCTGGAGGGCGCGATGGCACGCGCCGGTCTGGAAGGGGACGACAGCCGTCTGCGGCACGCCCGCGCGATGGCGGCGGCCCTGCTGGACCGGCCGTGACGGCCCCCGGACACGGCGCCCGCTCTTCAGCGGGCGCCGGATCGTTGTGCGTGCTCGCCGCGTCCGTGCTGTGGGGTACCACCGGCACGGCCGCCACCTTCGCCCCGGACGTCGGCCCGCTCGCCATCGGCGCCGTCGCCATGGGCCTCGGCGGACTGCTCCAGGCCCTGGTCGCCGCTCCCCGCATCGCCCGGCAGGCCGCGCGGCTGCGTGCGCGGCGCGGCACCGTGCTGCTCGGCGCGGTCGCGGTGGCGGCCTACCCCTTGGCGTTCTACAGCGCGATGCACCTGGCCGGAGTGGCCGTGGGCACAGTGGTGTCCATCGGCATGGCCCCGCCGGCCTCGGCCGTGATCGAACGCGTCATGGACGGGCGGCGGCTGACGCGCCGCTGGAAACTCGGCGCCGCCCTGGGCCTGCTGGGCACCCTCATGCTGTGCGCGGGCCAAGCCGCCGGGGCCCCCGGCGGCACGGAGCGGACATCCACGGCCGCCACGGTGTCCGGTGTGGGGCTGGGCCTCATCGCGGCCACGACCTACGCCCTCTACTCCTGGGCGGCTCACCGCCTGATCACCCAGGGGGTCGCCTCGCGCGCGGCGATGGGCTCGGTCTTCGGCGTGGGCGGACTGCTGCTGGTGCCGGTCCTCCTGGTCACCGGCGCCCCGCTCCTCGACTCCGGGTCCAACATGGCCGTCGGGGCGTACATGGCGCTGGTGCCCATGTTCGCGGGTTACGTCCTGTTCGGCTGGGGGCTGGCGCATGTGCCCGCCAGCACGGCCACCACGCTCTCCCTGCTGGAACCGGCCGTCGCGGCCGTCCTCGCCGTGCTCATCATCGGCGAACGCCTCCCGGTCCTCGGCTGGGGCGGTATCGCACTCGTCCTCGCCTGTCTGGCCGTCCTCACCGCTCCGGCGGGCGTCTCCGGGCGGCGCCGACAGCGGCGGGACGGCGTGCCGCCGCGGCGCACAGCGGCGGAGCACACCCTTGCCCAGTCGGATCCGGCGCCGTAGCGGAAGTCCGGTCCGACGGCAGGGCGTCCGTCGTGCGGTGCTGTCATTCAGCCCGCCGCGGGCCGGAAAACCTCTCCGCGAGACCGCGATGCCTGTCGGCGGCCAGCTTCGCCCGGGCCGTGCCGATGGTCGATCCGGCCATCCCTCCCAGACGTTCGATCTCGTCCGCGAAGCGCAGATGCTCCTGCCGCGCATGCTCACGGCAGGCGAGGCAGGTGACGTTCTCCGGGCGCGGCGACGTCATCGCGTACGGCGCCCGCAGTCCGCATCCGGTATCGACGAGGCTCGGCAGGTCACCGGCCAGGCCGAACGTGGATGCCATCATTTCGCGGACGGCGGCCACGCCACGGACGACCTTCGACTCGACATGGATGTGCGGATCGTCCCCGCCCAATGCGTCCTCCTCGCCACGGCACCGTGGCCGACCGGGAATGCTCGGCGGACGGCCGCGGGAGTGCGGGACGAGTCTCCCACGCCGTCAATGGCCCGAGCGCGGGCCGACGGGGCTGACGGGATGGCCGGGGATGGTCACCCCGGCGGCCGGGCGAGTTTGGCGGCCACGGCGTCGAGGACCCAGTCCAGGCCGGTCGCGAAGGACTCCTCGGCGTCCACCTCCGTGCCGTCGTGCACGGCCTTGGCCAGCGCCGGGAAGCGGCCCGTGGCCAACATCCTCGTCACATGCGGGCCGGAGGCGCGCTGCCAGTCGCGCTTGGACAGGCCCGTGGCGCGCTCGGCCCGCAGGTTCGCGATCTCGCGCCTGATCGCGCCGGTGAAGTAGGCGCTTACGGTCTCCACGGCCCGCATGACGGTGTCGAGGTCGGCGAGGCCGTCGAGGGCGGCCAACGTGGACTCGGTCACGGCGAGGCCGTTCGGGCCCAGGGTCGGTCGGCCGCCGAGCAGGTCGGCCAGCCATTCGTGACGGAGGGCGGCCCGCCTGGTGCGGTGGGCGAGGACGCGCAGCGCCTCCCGCCAGTCACCGGGCCGCTCCTCGGGGAGGATCTCGCCTTGGACCTCGTCCACCATGAGGTCGAACAGCTCCTCCTTGGTGGAGATGTATCCGTACAGCCGCATCGGGCCGGCGTCCAGCCGGGCGGCCACCTTGCGCAACGACACCGCCGCCAGCCCGCCCTCGTCGGCCAGCGCGATGGCGGCGGCGACGATCCGCTCCCGGTCGAGCGGTACGGGGCGAGTCGGCGGCTCCGGCCGGTCCCACACAGTCATGGTCACACCGTACTTGTTGCGATGCATCGTAATGAGCCAATACAGTGTATCGACATGAGACACCGCATCGCTGTGGTCGGGGGCGGCCCCGCCGGCCTTACCCTCGCCCGCGTCCTGCACCGCCATGACCACCCCGTCGCCGTGCTCGAACGCGACCCAGCCCCCGACGCCCGTCCCCCGGGCGGCACGCTGGACCTGCACGAAGGGCTGGGCCAGCTGGCACTGGACAAGGCGGGGCTGCTGGCGGAGTTCCAGGCGCTGTCCCGTCCCGAGGGGCAGGCCATGCGCATCCTGGACCCGGACGGGACCGTGCTCCGGGACTGGCAACCCCGTCCGGACGACCGGGCCAATCCCGAGATCGACCGCGGGCAACTCCGTGACCTGCTGCTCGGCCCTCTCGACGTCCAGTGGGGGCGGGGCGTGACACAGGTGGTGCCGGGGACCCCGGATGGCGTACTGGTCCATTTCGCGGACGGGCGACAGGAGACGTTCGACCTCGTAGTCGGCGCGGACGGCGCCTGGTCCCGGATCCGCCCGGCGGTCTCGTCGGCGACGCCGCACTACACCGGCGTCACCTCCGTCGAGACCTCCCTGGACGACGCCGACACCCGCCACCCCGATCTCGCCCGGATGGTCGGCGACGGTTCCGTGGCGGTGTACGGCGCCAACCGAGCTCTCGTCGCCCAGCGCAACAGCGGCGGCCACATCAAGGTGTACGCCCAGTTCCGCGCGGAGCTGGACTGGCACACGGACCTGGACCTGGCCGACGTCGAAGCCGTGCGATCGAGCCTGCTGGCGCTGTTCGACGGCTGGGCCGCTCCCGTCCTCGACCTCCTCCGCCACGGCACCGCTTTCGTCCACCGCCCCCTCCACGTCCTGCCCGTGTCCCACACCTGGCCCCACGTCCCCGGGGTGACGCTGCTGGGTGACGCCGCCCATCTGATGCCCCCGTTGGGGGCGGGCGCGAACCTCGCGATGCTGGAAGGCGCCGAACTCGCCGAGTCCATCGCCACCGGCCCTGGAGATCTGGACGAGGCCGTCCGCGCCTTCGAGGAACGGATGTGGGCACGGGCCGGCCGGTGGGCGAAGATCACGACGGCCGGTCTGGAACGCCTTGTGAGCCCGGACCCCGCCGCAGCCATCGCCCTCTTCGACGAGGTCCAGCCATCCTGACGCCGGGTCAGGTCGCGGTCGCGGACGCCGCCGCGCGGCCCGCGGTGCGGCCCGAGAAGAGGCAGCCGCCGAGGAAGGTGCCCTCCAGGGAGCGGTAGCCGTGCACTCCTCCCCCGCCGAAGCCCGCCACCTCACCGGCCGCGTACAGGCCGCTGACCGGGTGGCCGGAGGCGTCCAGGACGCGGCCGGAGAGGTCGGTCTGGAGGCCGCCGAGGGTCTTGCGGGTGAGGATGTTGAGGCGCACGGCGATCAGCGGTCCGGCGCCCGAGTCCAGGATCCGGTGCGCGGAGGCGGTGCGGCTGAGGGTGTCCCCGGGGTAGGCGAGCGCGTTGCGGATGCCCATGACCTGGACGTCCTTGGTGTACGGGTTCGCGATCTCGCGGTCGCGGGCCTCGATCTGCCGTTGGAGGTCCGCCAGGTCGATCAGGTTGTCGCCGGTCAGCTTGTTCATGCCCGCGACCAGTTGGGGCAGGGAAGTGGCGACGACGAAGTCCTCGCCCTTGTCCCGGAACCGCTGGATCGGCTCGGGGGTCTGCCAGATGCGGGAGAGGAGTTGCAGGATGTCCTTGTTGGTCAGGTCCGGGTTCTGCTCCGAGCCCGAGAGCGCGAACTCCTTGGCCATGATCTTCTGGGTGGTGACGAACCACGAGTAGTCATAGCCGGTGGCGGTGATCGATGCGAGGGTGTGCAGGGTGTCGTAGCCCGGGATGTCGGGGCTGGAGAACCGTCTGCCCTTCGCGTCGAACCACATCGACGACGGACCGGGCAGAATGCGGATGCCATGGCCCGGCCAGATCGGGTCGTAGTTCCTGAGGCCCTCGGTGTAGTGCCACATCCGGTCGGGGTTGACGATCCGTCCGCCCGCCTTCTCGGTGATCGCCAGCATGCGGCCGTCCACATACGCCGGGACGCCGGTGACCATGAACTTCGGCGGTGAGCCGAGCCGGTCGGGCCAGTTCCGGCGTACGAGGTCGTGGTTGGCGCCGATACCGCCGGAGGTGACGATCACCACCGGGGCGTTGAGCTCGAAGTCGCCCACGACGGTGCGCGAGGTCTGCTTGCCGCGGGCGGCGTCGCTCGGCTCCAGGATCGAGCCGCTCACCCCGGTGACGGTGCCACCGGTGACGATCAGCTCGTCCACCCGGTGCCGGAACTTGAAGGTCACCCGGCCGTCCTTCGCGGCGGCCCGTACCTTCTTCTCAAATGGCTCGACCACGGCCGGACCGGTGCCCCAGGTGACATGGAAACGCGGCACCGAGTTGCCGTGGCCGTCCGCGAGGCCGCCGCCGCGCTCGGCCCAGCCGACGATCGGGAACCACTGCACACCGAGCCCGTGCAGCCAGGACCGCTTCTCCCCGGAGGCGAAGTCCACATACGCCTCCGCCCACTTGTGGGCCCAGTGGTCCTGGCCGCCGGGGTCGGTGACACCGCGGTCGAAGCCGGCCGTGCCGAGCCAGTCCTGCCAGGCCAGTTCGGGGGAGTCCTTGATCCCCATCAGCCGCTGTTCCTCGGAGTCGACGAAGAACAGGCCGCCGAAGGACCAGAACGCCTGGCCGCCGAGGTTGCTCTCGGGCTCCTGGTCGAGGAGGAGCACCTTGCGCCCCGCGGCGGCCAGTTCCGCCGTGGCCACCAGCCCGGCGAGCCCGTGGCCGACCACGATGGCGTCCGCGTCCGAGGACGCCCCGGAGGCGGCGAAGGCCGGAACCGCCGCCTGGGCGAGCGCGGCACCGGCGAGCACACCGCCCGCCGCCGTCAGGGCGCGGCGGCGGCTGATCCCGCTGATCCCGGCGGGCGACGCGGAATTCTCTGTGGAGTTCTCCATGAGCTGCCTTCCGGGAGGGGTTCGGAGGGTGCGGGAGATACGGAGGGGGCCGCCGCGACGGAATCGTGTTACCGGCCGACAACGTGTTACCGACGGTAGCCCACGGGGTGCGAGGCCGCCAGAGTTCTGCTCACAGGAGCAACTCCCCTACGTGGCAGGGGACTTCGGGCGTTCAGCGACCGCCCGGTGACGGCTCGGCCGAGGCACTCCCCCGCGGCGAGAAGGCGTACAGATCGAGGATGTCGGGCAGCGGCACCACCCCGGGGCCGCCCGCCCGGACCCAGGCCACGATGTCCTCCGTCGCGTCCGGGTCGTTGACCAGGCCGAGCCAGACCGGCCGGCCCCCGGCGGCCCGTCCGGCGGCCGACGGCTGCACCACGATCACATTGGCCTGGTCGCAGACGTCCAGACACTCGGAGACGCGTACGGGCGCCTCCGCACCGAGCCGCGCGAGCTGCGCGGCGTGGTCGACGCCGGTCACCTTGGGACTGCCGCAACAGCAGTCCCGGCACACGGTCACCCGGCACGGCAGCGGATCGGCCGGCCCTACGGGCACGCCGCACCACCCCTCCTCCGGGGAAGTCCGCCCCGGTGTCGATCGAGGAGGCGACCGCGTGAGTCTCCTGGCTCTCGGGTCGATGCTCGTCCCGGCCTTCCCACCCGCGCATGCGGGCAGTGGCCTGTCCGGGATCCGCTCGCCGATCACAGTGGCGGTACCGCGCCGGATTCTCACCGGCTTCCTCGTTCCGCCGTCGCCCTTGTCGCCCGGCATCATCGCATCCCGGGCGCCCCGCTCACTCCCTCGGGGCTCCGCAGCGCGCACAGCGAGCGAAGTGGGCGGTGTCCTGGATCGCGCCGCAGTCGGCGCAGACCCGCTCCAGCCAGCAGGCGGGGTCCCCGCCCTCGGGCTCGGCGGGCGCCGGGTCCGCCGCCTCCCGGTCCGCGGTCTCCGGGTCCACCGCCTCCCGGTCCGCCGTCCCCGGGTCCGGGTCGCCGGGCCGAGCCGTGCCGCTCATCGTGTGCGCCTCCTCATCCGGACCGTGCGCGGGTCCGTCAGCCGACCCTCTACCCCTGGTGGCGTCTCCGGAAGCAGCCAAGCTATAGATCCGATCTCTCACGCGCCCACGACCCTTGACGGGGCGTAATATCGCCCGCCCCCTCCCCAGTTATCGGATGACTCGGTAACGTATCCGCCTCGGGAGGCAACGATGCCGAGATCTTACCGACGCTCCGCAGTGGCATTTCTGCTCTGCGGCGTCCTGGCCATGACGCTCTTCGTCACCGGGCCCGCACAGGCGAAGGACTCCGCCTGGACCGTGCGCGGCCCCTCGCCCCACTCCGGTCCCCTCGCCCAACTGCGGCTCGACGGCGCCTCGGGAGCGCTGGCGCTCCAGGTGTCCCGGGGCGGACGTACGGTGATCGAGCCCTCGCCCGTGGGCATCGTCACCGAGCGGGCGGATCTGTCGCACGGGCTGCGCTATCTGGGACGCCACGACCGCACCGTCGTGGAGCGCTACCGGTCGACGGTCGGCAAGCAGCGCTCGCGCACGGCACGGATGACCGAGACCCGCTTCCGGTTCCGCGGCGGCGGGAACGCCCGGCTGGACCTCGTGGTGCGGGTCTCGGACGACGGGGTCGCCTATCGCTACGACCTGCCCTCCGGCAGCGGCGATGTCCTCGGCGAGACCTCGGCCTTCACCCTGCCCCCGGACGCGGCCGCGTGGCTGGGCGACTACCGCAAGGACAACGAGAACCTGTTCAAGGAGTACACCGCGGCGACCGCGCCCACCGGTGAGTACATGGCGCAGGCGCTCTTCGAGACGGGCGGCGGCTACGCGCTGATCGCGGAGTCGGATCTCACCGGCCGCTACTCCGCCGCCCGGCTGACCCACCAGCAGGGCATGCCCACGTACCGCATCGGCCTGTGGGACGAGCGGGTCGAGTCCGACGGGCCGCTCAGCACACCCTGGCGCGCCCTCATCGTGGGCGATCTGCCGACCGTCACCCAGTCCACCTTCACCGACGATCTGGCACCGGCGTCACGGGTCGCCGACACCTCGTGGATCCGGCCCGGACCCGCCCTGTGGACCTGGCTCGCGGGCGGCAAACCGGCCGGGCAGAGCCTGTCGATGCAGAAGGGGTACGTGGACTACGCGGCCCAGCGCGGCTGGCCGTATGTCGTGGTGGACGCGGGCTGGTACTTCGACCCCGACCAGTGGGACGTCACCGATCCCGACTGGCAGCGGAACAGCTGGATCCCGCAGCTCGTGGACTACGCCCGCGAGCGGCAGGTGGGCATCCAGGTCTGGATCCACCACCGTGACCTCGACACCGCCGAGGAACGCGAGCAGTGGCTGCCCACGCTGGAGCGGTGGGGGGTGAAGGGCGTCAAGATCGACTTCATGGACTCCGAGTCCCAGGAGACACTGCGCTGGTACGACGAGATCCTCAAGGACACCGCGGCCCACCATCTGCTCGTCAACTTCCACGGCTCGACGATCCCCAAGGGCATTCAGCGCACCTGGCCGCAGGTGATGTCGATGGAGGGCGTGAACGGCGAGGAGAAGCGGACCAACACCCCGCAGCACCTGGCCACGCTGCCGTTCACCCGCAATGTCATCGGCTCCATGGACTTCACCCCCGGGGCCTTCCACCGGCCCGAGCGCCCCAACGCGGTGTCGGACGCGGGCGAAGTCGGGCTGTCGGTGCTCTACGAGTCCGGTATCCAGAACCTGGCGGGCACCCCGGAGTCCTATGACGCCCGTCCGCTCGCCCGCCGGTTCCTGGAGCAGATCCCGGCCACCTGGGACCGCACCCGGCTGCTGGCGGGGCGGCCGGGTGAGAGCGCCGTGCTCGCCCGGGCCAGCGGCTCGCGGTGGTTCATCGGCGGTACGTTCACCGGTCCCGCGCACACCGCCGAGGTGCCGCTGCGGCTGGAGCCGGGCCGCTGGCTGGTCGATCTGATCCTGGACGGCCCGGACGGCCTGGTGCGCAAGCCCACGGTGGTGCGCGGCGGGCAGACCCTGTCCGTGCCGGTCGCGGCGGACGGCGGGTTCGCCGCCATCGCCTGCCGCTGGCGGCCCGGCCTGTCGACCTGCGACCGCCCCTGACCGCCCCCTACGACCCGGGCTGACCACCCGTCACGCGGACACCCCGTCCAGGACGCCCGTCCAGATGCCGAGCGCCGGAAGGCAGACGCCGGCCGCGAAGACCCATGCGGCGGCGACGGCACGGGCGTAGGGGGCGGGGTGGCCGCCGGTCCACCCTCGGGAGAGGGCCCTCAGCCGGTCGGCCTTCTGCCGTGTCGGGCTCTTCTGCTGCTGAGCGGTGAGGAAGGCGGACAGCCGGTCCGCCGACTCCGCGTCCGTGACCGCCTCGGCGTCCGCCCGCGTCTCCATCAGCGTGACCAGGACGCGGCGGGCGCGGCTGTTGGCGTAGAGGCCGCCGGTCAGGGTGAGGACGAAGGGCCATCGACACGAGGGTCTGCGCCGGGCGCTCGATGGGGGTGATGGCGAGGGCCGTCACCCCGTCGAAGCACACGGCGGCCTTCCCCGCCGCCGGCCCATGGCGCAGATAGCGCCGTCTCATCGGATCGCCGTGGCGCAGATGCGAGATCTCGTGCCGGAGCAGGACCGGACCGGCCGGGCTCTTCAGACCGCCGTCAACTCCCGTGCCCCGTACGGTGCGGGGGCCTGCGCGTGCGGGTCCAGTCCACCAACTGCCGGGCCGTCCAGGTGGTGATGACGCGCTCCGCCGGCACCCCGCATTCCACAGCCCGTGCGCATCCGCCCGGCTGCCAGTCGAGCTGGCCCGGCGCGTGGGCGTCGGTGTCGATGGAGAAGAACGTCCCCGCCCGCACGGCCTCCCGCAGCAGTCTGCGCGGCGGATCCAGCCGCTCCGGACGGCAGTTGATCTCCACGGCGGTGCCCGCCTCCGCGCAGGCGCCGAAGACCTCCTCATGGTCGAAGGCCGACTCGGGGCGCTTGCCGCCGAGCAGCCGTCCGGTGCAGTGGCCCAGCACATCGACCAGCGGATCACTGACGGCGGCGACCATCCGGCGGGTCATGGGACGGGCGTCCATCCGCAGTTTGGAGTGGACCGAGGCCACCACCACGTCCAGCTGGTCCAGCAGCTCCGGCTCCTGGTCCAGGGAGCCGTCCGGGAGGATGTCGACCTCGATCCCGGTGAGCAGCTGGAACGGGGCGAGCTTCGCGCGCAGCTCCGCCACCACGTCCAGCTGGGCGCGCAGCCGGTCCGCCGAGAGTCCGCGGGCCACCGTCAGCCGTGGGGAATGGTCGGTGAGCACCGCCCACTTGTGCCCCAGCCGCGCCGCCGTACGGGCCATCAGCTCGATCGGGGAACCGCCGTCGGACCAGTCCGAGTGCATATGGCAGTCCCCGCGCAGCGCGGCGCACAGCTTCGCCGCGTCCTCGTCGGGCTCGCGCCCGGCCTCGGCGGCCTCGGTCTCCAGCTTCGCCAGATACCCGGGCACCTGGTCCTTCAGCGCCTCCTGGACCACCTGCGAGGTCTTGGGGCCGAGGCCCTTGAGCGACCGGAGGGTGCCGTTCGCGGCACGCCGCTCCACCTCCTGGGGGTCCAGGTCGGCGAGCACCGACTGGGCCGTGCGGAAGGCACGCACCCGGTAGGTCGGCGCCTGCGCGCGCTCCAGGAGAAACGCGATCCGGTCCAGGGCCTCCAGGGGGTCCATCGGGCGCTCCTCGCTGTGGGTGGCGTGGCCTGCGGGGGTGTCGTGGTGGCGTGCGGAGGGTCGTGGCGTACTGCGTCCGCGCCTCAGGCGCGGCGGTTCGGGCGGCGGCCGGGGGGCTGATGGGGTTCGGGACGTGCGGTCAGCTCGTCGATGTCGCAGGTCCGGGGGGTCTTCTCGGAGACGGTGATGGGCCGCCCGTAGTGCCGGATCTCCAGGGGCGCGCCCTCGGCCAGGGAGTAGGTGACAGAGCGGTTGGTGATCTCCACGCGCAGCTTCCGGCCCAGCACCTGCATGGTGAAGGCGAGCCGGGCCAGCTTCTCGGGCAGCTTGGGCGAGAACTCCAGCCTGCCGTCGCGGTGCCGCATCCCGCCGAACCCGGCGACCAGGGCGATCCAGGTGCCGGCGAGCGAGGCGATGTGCAGACCGTCGCGGGTGTTGTGCTCCAGGTCCTTCAGGTCCATCAGGGCCGCCTCGCCCAGGTAGTCGTAGGCGAGCCGCAGATGGCCCACCTCGGCGGCCATGACGGCCTGGGCACACGCGGAAAGCGAGGAGTCCCGGACCGTGAGCCGCTCGTAGTAGTCGAAGTTGCGTGCTTTCTCCTCCTCGGTGAAGCACTCGCCGCGCAGATACATCGCCAGCACCAGGTCGGCCTGTTTGATCACCTGCTTGCGGTACATGTCGAAGTACGGGAAGTGGAGCATCAGCGGGTACTGGTCGGGCCGGGTGCCCTGGAAGTCCCACTCCTGGTGGCCGGTGAAGTCCGCGGACTGCTCGTGGACGCCCAGGGTCTTGTTGTACGGGACGGACATGGACTCGGCGGCGTCCCGCCACGCGGCGGCCTCCTCGTCGTCGACGCCCAGTTCGGCGCCCTTGTCCGGGTGGCGTTCGACGATGTCCGCGGCGGCCCGCAGGTTCGACTGGGCCATGAGGTTGGTGTACACGTTGTCGTCCGCGACGGCGCTGTACTCGTCCGGGCCGGTCACCCCGTCGAGGTGGAAGCGGCCGTGGTGGTCGTGGTGGCCGAGGGAGCGCCACAGCCGGGCGGTCTCCACCAGCAGTTCCACCGCGGTCTCGCGCTCGAACTCGTCGTCGCCGGTGGCCGCCACATAGCGCACCACGGCGTCCGCCACATCGGCGTTGACGTGGAAGGCCGCGGTGCCGGCCGGCCAGTAGGCGGAGCATTCGGAGCCGTCGATGGTGCGCCAGGGGAAGGCGGCGCCCTCGTGGCCGAGCTGCCGGGCCCGGTCCCGGGCGGCGGGCAGGATGGACTGCCGCCAGCGCAGCGCCTCGGCCACGGACTCGGGGAAGGTGTAGGTGAGCAGCGGCAGGACGAAGGTGTCGGTGTCCCAGAAGGAGTGGCCGTCGTAGCCGGAGCCGGTGAGGCCCTTGGCGGGGATGGCCCGTTCCTCGGCCCGGGCGCCGGCCTGCAGTACGTGGAAGAGGGCGAACCGCACGGCCTGCTGGATCTCGGCATCGCCCTCGACCTCGACGTCGGCGCGGGACCAGAAGTCCTCCAGCCAGCCGCGCTGCTGGTCCACCAGACCGCGCCAGCCGGTGCTGGCGGCCCCGGCCAGCGCGGCCTCGACCTGGTCCCGTACGGCGGGCAGCGAACGGGCGCCGGACCAGCCGTAGGCCACCAGTTTCTCCAGCCGCAGCACCTGGCCCGGCTCCAGTACCGAGGTGACGGTCAGCCGGGCGACGTCGTCGGCGCTCTCGCTGGCGTGACGGGTGGGCGGCGGCCCGGTGATCAGGTGGTCGGCGGCCGCCGCGATCCGCAGGTCGCTGGCCTCGGTGCAGTGGATCAGCCGCAGCCGCTTGTCGTTGGCGGCGTTCTCCTCGGGCTTGAGCGGGGACTCCAGGGCCTCGGCCACCCGGGGGTCGCCGGCGCGCTCGGGAAGCTGCTCGTTGGCGACCAGTTCGGACTGGACGACGACGCGGATCTGGGCGTCGACGGCCTCCACCTCGTAGGCGACGGCGGCGATGGCCCGCTGGGTGAGGGAGACCAGCCGGGTGGAGCGGACCAGCACGCTGATGCCGGAGGGGGAGGTCCATTCGCAGGTGCGGTGGAGCAGCCCGCCGCGCAGATCGAGCACCCGCTCGTGGGAGCGCAGCCGCCCGTACCGCAGATCGAAGGGCTCGTCGTCCACCAGCAGCCGGATGATCTTGCCGTTGGTGACGTTGATCATGGTCTGGCCGGCCTCGGGATAGCCGTATCCGGCCTCGGCGTAGGGCAGGGGACGCCGCTCGTACACCCCGTTGAGGTAGGAGCCGGGGAGGCCGTGGGGCTCCCCCTCGTCGAGGTTGGCGCGCCAGCCCACATGGCCGTTGGAGAGCGCGAAGACCGATTCGCTCTGGGGCAGCAGATCGAGCCGCAGATCGGTTTCCCGCAGCGCCCAGGGGTCGACGGCGTACGAGGAATCGGTGATCACGAGTCGTCCTCCAGCAGCTCGGCTAGATCCTTGACCACGATGTCGGCGCCGTGGGCGCGCAGCGCGTCGGCCTGGCCCACCCGGTCCACGCCGACGACACAGCCGAAGTGCCCGGAGCGCCCGGCCTCCATGCCCGCCAGGGCGTCCTCGAAGACGGCGGCCGCCTCGGGCCCGACGGCCAGCTCCTGTCCGGCCTCCAGGAAGGTGTCGGGGTGCGGTTTGCCGGGCAGCTTGCGCTCGGCGGCGACCACACCGTCGATCCGCACCTCGAAGAGGTGCTCGATACCGGCGGCGATCAGCACATCGCGGCAGTTGGCGCTGGAGGAGACGACCGCGGTCCGCAGGCCCTCGGCACGTACGGCCTCCACGAAGCGCACCGAGCCCGGGTACGCCTCCACTCCCTCCTTCCGGATCTTCTCCAGGACGAGGATGTTCTTGCGGTTGCCCAGGCCGTGCACGGTGTCCCGGTCGGGCGGGTCGTCCGGCTCGCCGTCGGGGAGCTCGATGCCCCGGGAGGCCAGGAAGGTGCGCACCCCGTCGGCGCGTGGACGGCCGTCCACGTACTCGTCGTAGTCGCGGCCCGAGTCGAAGGGGCGGAACGAGGGGCCGTCGCGCCGCCGCAGATACTCGTCGAACATCTGCTTCCACGCCGCCGCGTGCACCACCGCGGTCCGGGTCAGCACTCCGTCGAGGTCGAACAGGCAGGCTCGGATGCCATCGGGCAGGCAGAGCTTGGTCATGGCCCCCGGTTCCCCCGGGAACGCCGGAATATGCGGGGAGGGGGAAGCCTTCCCCCGCTCGGCGGAGCGCGGCGCGCACTCGGCGGGGCGCACTCGGCGCGGGGCGGCGCTCGCTCAGCGCGGGGCGGCGCTCGTCCACCGTGCAACAGCGCTCGCTCAACGCGGCACGACGGTGCGCCCCTCGCGGCCTGAGCGGTCGGCGGCCTCCAGGACGGCGACGACCTCCCGGCCGAACCGTACGTCGCAGGGATCGGCCGCCCCGCCGTCGCGGGCGGCGCTCAGCAGCCGGTCGACGGCCGTGGCGAAGGCGTCCAGGGCGGTGGTCCCCGCCTCGGGCACCACGGCGATCCCCCGCTCGCCGTAGAAGTCGCAGGAGAAGCCCTGGGCGGCGGGCCGGGCGTCCAGGGTGAGCGCGAGGGTGCCGATGGCGCCGGAGTGGTGGCGCAGCAGCACATGCGCGGCGCCGCGCGGCCCCTCGAGGGCGGTGACCTCGGCCACCGGGCCGAGGACCGGCAGCAGGACGGACAGCGAGTGCGGGCCGACGTCCCACAGCCCGCCGCGCTCCCGCCGCCAGTGGGAGTCGCCGTAGTGGCCGCCGGGCTGGAAGATCGAGGCGAAGGCGGTGGCACGGCCGCCGTCCCAGCCGCCGTCGGCCGCGGCCTGCCGGAGGAAGGTCTCGACGGGCGCCGCGAAGCGGTTGGTGAAGAAGACCACCGAGGCCAGCCCGCGCTCGTCCACGGCGCGCACGATCCGGTCGGCCTCCTCCGTGCCGAAGGCCAGCGGCTTGTCCAGGAGCAGATGGCGTCCGGCCAGCGCGGCCCGCTCGGCGAGGCCGCTCTGGATGTCCGGCGGGAGGGCGATGGCCACGGCGTCCACGTCGGCGATCAGGGCGTCGGCGTCCGGGTGGGCGCGGGTGCCCCAGCGGTCCGCCAGCGCCTTCGCCTTCGCCGGGTCGCGTCCCCAGATCCCGGCCAGTTCTGCCTCGGGGTGTGCGGCGAGCGCCGCCGCGTGGGTCTCGGCCGCCCAGTGTCCGGTGCCCAGCACTCCGAACCGCACTGTCCGTCCCCCTCCGCGCGAGGCCCCCGGAGTCCTCCCCGGGCGTCGGCCGCGATCCTACGCCCGCGCCGCCCGGCCGCTTCGGCCGAGGGCGGTACGCCGCTCCCCCGCTTGGCCGCGGGCGGATGCCGGTGGCCGGGGGCGGTGCCAGGGTGAGGCCATGGCCGGCCACGGTGCGGGTGACGGCCGAAGCCCACCCTCACCGCTGGAGGAACCCGTGACCCGTGGCTCGTCACGCTCCCTCTCCCGCGCACACCGGCGGCGTGCCGCGGTCCGGGCCGCGGCGGCCCTGCTGCTGTGCGGGGCAGCGGTTCCGGCCTGCGCCTCCTCCAGCGAGCACCGGCCGGACCGGGCGGCGTCGGCGTCGGCGCGGCAGAGCGCGATCCAGGCGTCGGCCGCGGCGAGGAAGAAGGCGGAGAAGAAGGCCGAGCTCGCCCGGCTGCTGCCGGGGATGCCGCCCCCGCTGGACCCGCATGACCTCTACGCGGCCGACCGGCCGGGGAAGCTGTCCCGGACGGTGAAGGACTATCCGTCACGGGTGTACGTACCCAACACGCTCTCGGACACGGTGAGCGTCATCGACCCGGAGAAGTTCAAGGTCGTCCGCACGATCCAGGTGGGCCACCAGCCGCAGCACGTGGTGCCCTCGTGGGATCTGAAGACGCTGTGGGTCAACAACGACCTGGGCAACACCCTCACCCCCGTCAACCCCGCCAACGGCCGGGTGGGCCGCCCGGTGGACGTCCACGACCCGTACAACCTCTACTTCACCCCGGACGGGAAGTACGCGGTGGTGATGGCCTCCATGGACCGGGCGCTGGTCTTCCGGGACGCGCACACCATGAAGGTGGTCAAGTCGGTGCCGGTGGACTGCTACGGCGTGAACCACGCGGACTTCTCACCCGACGGGCGCTACTTCATCGTCTCATGCGAGTTCTCCGGTGAGCTGCTGAAGGTGGACACGGCGAAGAAGAAGGTGATCGCCAAGCAGCGGCTGCCGATCGCCGGGGCGATGCCGCAGGACGTCAAGATCTCGCCCAACGGCAAGACCTGGTACATCGCCGACATGGTGGCGAACGGCCTGTGGGTGCTCAACGGCGACACCTTCGGCAAGCCGCGGCTGCTGCCCACCGGGAAGGGCACGCACGGCCTCTACGTGAGCCGCGACTCCCGCTCCATGTACATCTCCAACCGCGGCGAGGGCACCATCTCGGTGCTGTCCTTCAAGAGCGGCAAGCTGGTGCGTCGGTGGCGGCTCCCCGGCGGCGGCAGCCCCGACATGGGCGGGGTGTCCACCGACGGCAAGGTGCTGTGGCTCTCCGGCCGCTACAACGCCGAGGTCTACGCGATCGACACCCGCACCGGCCGGCTGCTCGCCCGGATCCCGGTCGGCGGCGGCCCGCACGGGCTCGCGGTCTACCCCCAGCCCGGCCGCTACTCCCTCGGCCACACCGGAATCTTCCGCTGAGGCGGTATTCCCGCGGGGCCGGGCCCGGGCCCGCGGCCTGCGTGCGCCGGGGATCTGCATAGCCTGCCTATATAGAGGCATGATATAAAACTAGATGTGGAATACACGCAGCAGTCCGGCGCCCGGGAGCCCGGCGCCCCCGCCACCCGTGAGGAGGTCGCGGAGGCGCTGGAGCAGCTGGCGTTCCTCGCGGTGCGCCATCTGACCAACCGGGACATCAGCTTCACGGCGGCCTCGACCCTCGGCCGGCTCAGCCGGGAGGGCCCGTCCCGCCTCACGGCCCTGGCCGCCGACGAGGGCGTCACCCAGCCCTCGATGACCCAGCTCATCCAGCGCCTGGAGCGGCAGGGTCTGGTGACCCGGGTCGACGATCCGCACGACGGCCGGGTGGTCCTGGTGGCGATCACCGACGCCGGGCGGGAGCTGCTCGCCGAGCGGCGCCGCGGCCGTACGAACCGGCTCGCCGAACTGCTGGCCACCCTTGCCCCCGAGGACGAACAGGCGCTTGCCACCGCCGTCCGCGCCGCCACGCCCGCCTTCCAGCGGCTCGTCGAGAACGCGGCACGGGCGCGGAAGTCCCCGGGAAACACCGCTTCCTGATCAACCGGCACCCTGCCGCGCCACGGCTCGCCATGTCGTCACGGCTCGGGCCCTGAACGACGGAGCATCATTTGTCCGCTCATCCCAGCGCCCCCAACCCCTTCAAGCAGCCGAAGGCCGTATGGGCGGTCGCCTTCGCCTGTGTGATCTCCTTCATGGGCATCGGCCTCGTGGATCCGATCCTGCCCTCCCTCTCCGCCAAGCTGCATGCCACGCCGAGTCAGGTGTCGCTGCTGTTCACCAGCTATCTGGTGGTCACCGCCGTCGCCATGCTGGTCACCGGGTTCGTCTCCAGCCGTATCGGCGCCAAGCGCACCCTGGTGGCCGGTCTGGTGCTCATCGTGCTCTTCAGCGCGGCGGCCGGGGCCTCCGGCAGCATCGACGGGATCGTCGGCTTCCGCGCCGGATGGGGGCTTGGCAACGCCCTCTTCATCGCCACCTCGCTGGCCGTCATCGTGGGCTCGGCCAGCGGTGGCTTCGCCGGCGCGATCATCCTCTACGAGACCGCGCTGGGCATCGGCATCGCGATCGGGCCGCTGCTGGGCGGCGAGCTCGGCGCGATCAGCTGGCGCGGGCCGTTCTTCGGTGTGGCGGTCCTGATGGCCATCGCGCTGATCGCGACCATCGTGCTGGTCCAGCCCACCCCGACCCCGGCGCGCCGGGCCTCGATCGCCGACCCGCTCAAGGCGCTGCGCCACCGCGGGCTGCTCATCATGGGGCTGACCGCGCTCTGCTACAACTGGGGCTTCTTCACCGTGCTGGGCTACGCCCCGTTCCCGATGGACCTGGGCACCCATGAGCTCGGCTATGTCTTCACCGGCTGGGGTGTGCTCGTCGCCCTCTTCTCGGTCTTCGGCGCCCCCTGGCTCCAGGCGCGGCTCGGCATAGCCCGCTCCCTGTATCTGAATCTGGCGCTGTTCGCCCTCGACATCCTCGTCATCGGCCTGTTCACCGACTCCAAGGCGACGCTGATCGTGGCGGTGATCGTGGCCGGCGCGTTCATCGGGATCAACAACACCATCACCACCCAGGCGGTGATGACCGTCGCCCCCGTCGAACGGCCCGTCGCCTCCGCCTCCTACGGTTTCGTCCGCTTCATCGGCGGTGGTCTGGCCCCGTACGCGGCGGGGAAGATCGCCGAGCACAGCGGTGTGCATCTGCCCTTCTACATCGGGGCGGCGGCGGTCGCGCTGGGGATCGGCGTCCTGGCCACCGGGCACTCGCTGCTCGCCGAGGCCGAGCGCGTCCAGGCGGCGGAGGCGGCCGGACACACCCCGGCCGAGGAGCGGCGCGAGACGCTGGAGAAGCAGGCGCTGGCCGAGGAGCTCGGCTCGGCGGGCTGACGCGGGACGCGGGGCCCCGGCGGGCCCCGCCCGTCCCCGTCGGATCAGCCAGGAACCTCAGATCCGCCAGGACCGGATGTTGCTGGCCGCGTCGAAGACATCCGCCTTGCTGGAGAGGATGTCGCGGACCAGGTCGATCAGCGCCCCGTACGGCGGGTCGATGCCCTCGCCGGAGGCGTGCATATAGGCGACCGCGGTCGCGGCGGCGAACCGCGCGTTGCTCGCCGGGAGCGGTCTGAGCAGCGCGATGGTGTGCAGCAGGGCCGCGGCCCGCCACGCGGGGTCGGGGTCGACGCCCAGGCGGGGCGGGTCGACGCGGTGGCGGGCGACGGCCGCGACCAGACCCGAGAAGTCCGAGATGGCCGGCTGTTCCGGCATGACCTCCTCATGGCGCTGCAGCAGCCAGGGGACGTCGATATGCAGCAGCGGGGCCATGGTCAGGCGGCCTGCCCGGGCTGGCGGTGCTCATCGTCGGGGAAGGCGTCCGCGAAGGCGTCGGCGTTGTCGGCGAAGAACCGCCGGAAGACCTCGGCGCCCTCCTGCAGAGCGCGGTGACGCGCGATGTCGGCCACGGTCGCCTCCCGGACGAGGGCCTTCATGGTGGTACCGCGCTCCTTGGCGATCTGGCGGAGGTCCTCAAGTTCCCGATCGCTGAATTCCACGTTGAGTGCTGACATGCGGGACACCCTACTCACCGGGTACCCCGTCAGCAATCGCCGCAGCTCAGATCATGTTTTTGTAGGTACTTGACAAACCTTTCCAGCCATCACGGACGGCTGCGGCCGGGGACGGGACCGCCGTCGGGCCCGACCCTGACGAACGGCTCGCGCACCTCCCGGTCCAGCAGGCTCCGGTACGCGGCGGGGCGGCGGAAGGCGTCTCCCCAGGTCTCCCGGCGCCGGTTGGCGCGCAGCGCGTCGAGGTCGAAGACCGCCGGATAGACCCCCTCGGCCTCGCCCGCCTCGACCACCAGGGTGTCCCGGGACCGCCCGTCCACGAAGGCGACGCCGTCGTGGGCGACGGAGTGGCCCCAGCCGGGACCGGCGTAGTTGGCCATGGCCATGCCGGTCATGTTCTCCACGGCGCGGGAGCGGAACTGGGAGAGCCGGTTGATCTCCAGCTCGCAGGCGTTCGGAGTGAGGACGATCTCCGCCCCGGCGAGCATCAGGGCGCGGGCGCTCTCCGGGAACTCCCGGTCGTAACAGATCATCGCCCCGGTCATCACTTCGCCCACCGCCGTGTCCAGGGCGCACACCTCGAACCCCTCCCCCGGGGTCAGACCGGCCTCCGGCAGGTCGAAGGCGCAGGTGTGCACCTTGGCGTAGGTCAGCACCAGGCGGCCGTGCCGGTCGATGAGGGAGAGGGTGTTGCGCGGCGGTCCGTCCCAGCGCTCCAGATAAGTGAGCCCGATGGCCATCTCGAGCTCGGCGGCCAGCTCGCGGAAGCGGGTGACGAAGGGCGAGTCGCGGGTGATGGGCTCGCCGAGCCAGACGGGCTCGGGCCATGGCCCGGCCGGGGTGCGGGCACCGTCCCACAGCGACGGATGGCGGTAGACGTCGCCGTCGGCGGAGCCTTCGGGGATGTCGCAGCTGTAGCCGTTGCTCCACATCTCGGGGAAGAGCGCGATGTCGGCGCCGAGTGCCCGGGCCCGGCGGCAGGCCGCCTCGCCGAGGGCGAGGTTCACCGGCAGATCGGGCCCCGGCGGGGCGAGTTGGAGCAGGGCGACGGTGAGGGTGGTCACGGTGGATGCCTCCTTCGGTACCTGATGGCGTGCGGGCGATGCGAAGGAGGTGTCCCGGTGGGCCTCTGGGGCGGGACGGGTGTCAAAGCATGCCGCCACGCTACCCGGGCGCGAGGTGGGTTCGCGAGGGGCCGTCGTCTCCGGATCCCGGCGGCGGGAAGCGGGTAGGGCTGCCCGTACGGCGTGATCGCCGGAGGGACCGGCCACAAGGAATGGGGTATGCGGTGAGGATCGAGTCGGCTGAGGTCGTCGTCACCAGTCCGGGACGCAATTTCACCACCCTGCGCATCGTCACCGAGGACGGTGTCACGGGTCTGGGGGATGCCACGCTCAACGGCCGTGAGCTGGCCGTCGCCTCGTATCTGCGGGACCACGTGGTGCCACTGCTGCTCGACCGGGACGCCTCGCGCATCGAGGACACCTGGCAGTATCTGTACCGCGGGGCGTACTGGCGGCGGGGGCCGGTGACCATGGCCGCCGTCGCGGCCGTCGACACCGCGCTGTGGGACATCAAGGCCAAGGCCGCCGGGATGCCGCTGTACCAGCTGCTGGGCGGGGCGTCGCGCAGCGGGGCGCTGGCCTACGGGCACGCCTCCGGCCGGGACGTCCCCGAACTGCTCGACTCCATCCGCGCCCATCTGGCACAGGGCTATCGCGCGATCCGCGTCCAGACCGGCATCCCGGGGCTGGCCTCGGTCTACGGAGTGGCCTCCTCCACCGCGGGCGGCGGGGAGCGCTACGACTACGAACCGGCGCGCCGGGGGTCGGGGCCGCGGGTCCTGCCCGCCGAGGAGAGCTGGGACACCCGGGCCTATCTGCGCCATCTGCCGACCGTGTTCGAGGCCGTCCGGGCGGAGTTCGGCCCGGAGCTGCCGCTGCTGCACGACGGCCACCACCGGATGACACCGATCCAGGCGGCCCGGCTCGGCAAGGCGCTGGAGCCGTACGACCTGTTCTGGCTGGAGGACGCCACACCCGGCGAGGACCAGGCCGCGCTGCGGCTCATCCGGCAGCACACCACCACCCCGCTGGCCATCGGCGAGGTCTTCAACCACGTCCACGACTACACCACGCTGCTGAGCGAGCGGCTGATCGACTACGTGCGCTCGGCGGTGACCCACACCGGCGGGGTCACCGGCATGCGCAAACTGCTGGACCTGGCCGCGGTCTACGGGATCAAGTCCGGGATGCACGGCCCGACCGACATCTCCCCCGTGGGCATGGCCGCGGCGCTCCACCTGGATCTGGCCGTCCACAACTTCGGCATACAGGAGTACATGCCGCACACCGCCGACACGCTGGAGGTCTTCCGCACCTCCTTCCGCTTCGAGGACGGGCTGCTGCACCCCTCCGACACCCCGGGCCTGGGCGTCGAGCTGGACGCGGAGGCCGCCGGTCGGTTCCCGTACCAGCCCGCGTATCTGCCGGTGAACCGGCTGGCGGACGGCACGGTGCACGACTGGTGAACGGAGGTACGGTGAGCCGCGTCGCCGTAGCAGAGAAGAGGGAGCATGGAGCAGCGTGAGTTCGGCCGGCTCGGCCGCAAGGTGTCGGTCGTGGGCCTGGGCACCTGGCAGCTGGGCGCGGACTGGGGCGAGGTCGGCGAGAACGACGCCCTGACCGTGCTGGACACGGCCGTCGAAGCGGGTGTGACGTTCTTCGACACCGCCGATGTGTACGGGGACGGGCGCAGCGAGCAGCTCATCGGGCGGTACCTGAAGGCGCGCCCGGACGCCGGGATCTTCGTGGCCACCAAGATGGGGCGGCGGCTGCCGCAGCTCGCGGAGAACTACACGCTGGACAACTTCCGCGCGTGGACCGACCGTTCGCGGGCCAATCTGGGCGTGGACACCCTGGATCTGGTCCAGCTGCACTGCCCGCCGTCCTCGGTGCACTCCTCGGCCGCGGTCTTCGACGCGCTGGACACGCTGGTGGCCGAGGAGCGGGTGGCGGCGTACGGGGTGAGCGTCGAGACGTGTGCGGAGGCGCTGGCGGCGATCGCGCGTCCGGGCACGGCGAGCGTGCAGATCATCCTCAACCCGTTCCGGCTCAAGCCGCTGGAGGAGGTGGTCCCGGCGGCGCGGGAGGCCGGTGTCGGGATCATCGCGCGGGTGCCGCTGGCGTCCGGTCTGCTGTCGGGGAAGTACACCAAGGACACCGTCTTCGCCGAGAACGACCACCGCACCTTCAACCGGCACGGCGAGATGTTCGACCAGGGCGAGACGTTCTCCGGTGTGGGCTTCGAGGAGGGCGTCGAGGCGGCGGTGGAGTTCGCCGGACTGACCCCACCGGGCGCCACCCCCGCGCAGACGGCGCTGCGGTGGATCATCCAGCAGCCGGGCGTGACCTCGGTCATCCCGGGGGCGCGTTCGCCCGAGCAGGCTCGGGCGAACGCGGCCGCGGCGGGGCTGTCCCCGCTGCCGGGCGCCACGCTGGAGGCCGTCGGCGACCTGTACGACCGGCGGATCCGGGCCCAGGTGCACCATCGCTGGTAACGGTGGCACGCGGGGCTCAGAAACCGGCGTCCGCCGTCCATTGCGCGAGCTCGCGCTGGGCGGCGGCGCGCTGCTCCGCCGTAGGGGCGGCGGTGCCGTCGGCGATCAGCGCGTAGTGCAGGGTGCCGGTGGACTCACCGGCCGGGGCGGACAGCACCAGCCGGTTGCCTTCGCCGTCGCCGGGCTCCGCCGCGGTGGCGACGGGATGGTCGGCGGTGTGGCCGTGCGCGGTGTACGCGGGCGGGCCGGTGAGGGTGCCCAGATCGGAGACGACGGTGGTCCGTGCGGGGTCGAAGTCGCGGGGCAGCCGGAGTTCGGTGGGCGCGTCGGTGGCGCCGTCTGAGCGCCAGACCAGCATGGAGTAGCGGCCTGAGCCGGTGACCTTGGCGACGTGTCGCAGGCTGCCGGGGATGCGGTCCCAGCTGAGCGTGGTGGAGCCGTCACGCGCACGGTCCTCGAAGGTGAAGGCGAGGGTGCGGCCCGCGACGGCGCGCGGATAGATGCGGTCGAGCAGCCGGGCGTCCTGGCGCAGCGCGGCGTCACCGGAGTCGTCGAGGCGCACGGCCGAGAGGTCCTCGTCGTTCCAGGCGTCACCCTCGGTGAGTACCTTCCCGGTGTTGCCGTTCATGGCCTCGTGGTGGCGGCCGTTGTAGATGTCCCACTGCCACTGGGTGGAGGAGAGCACGGCGCCGGAGGCGGCCGGTTTGGTCCACCAGGTGGCGCCGGGGAGGCGGGAGTCCAGCGCCTGGTACATGCCCTTGACGACGGTGGGGGCCTTGTCGGAGGTGAAGCCGGCCAGCGGATGGCCGAATTCGCTCATGACGGCGGGCAGGCCTAGGGCGGTGGAGCGGTCGCGCAGGGCGCCGAAGTCGCCCGCGTACTGGCCGTCGGCCGCCTTGCCGGGCATGAAGATCCCGGAGATGGCCTTCTGATCGTAGTAGTGGGTGTTGAAGACGTAGTCGGGGCCGGGTTTTCCGGCGTCGAGGAGTCCGCCCTCCTGGCGCTGGAAGTCCAGGTTGGAGTTCCAGAACATATTGGGTTCCACGAACGCGGGCTTGTCCTGCCAGCCCGCGGCGTCCATACGGGCGCGGAACTTCTCGTAGAAGGGCCACAGCACGCTCTTCTCCCAGGTGCGGCTGTTCTGGCCGTCGTCGTACGCGCCCGCGTACGGCTCGTTGAGCGGGTCGAAGCCGACGACGCGGGTGAACTGGTCGTCGGTGAGCTCCCGGGCGAGGTAGGTCATGGTCTTCTCGGCGGTGGCCAGGAAGGCGTCCTGGACACGGACGGTGCCCGCGCCGGTGGTCAGGGCGCGGTTGCGCCAGAAGTCGCGGGTGGCGTCTCTGACCGCCTGGTTCTGGGTGATGTTCTGGCCCCAGTGGAAGCAGATGCCGCAGGACTCCTTGGGGTATCCGCCCGCGTCGATGACCCATTTCGGGGCGCCGTCGCCGCTGTACCAGCTGTCCTTGTCGAAGAGACGGCCGGAGTACAGGTCCTGGTGGAAGTCGGGGAAGACCCGGATTCCGGCGTCGAGGAACGCCTTCATCTGCGCGGTGGCCTTCTCCAGATAGCCGGTGTCCACCTGGCCCGGCTCGGGCTCGGCATGGGCCCAGGAGAGCAGGTACCGCACCGCGTTGGCGCCGGTCAGGTGGCGCATGGCGGCGGCGGATTTCCTCGCGTCGGCGGTGGTGGCGAACGGGAGCCCGCCGTTCTCCTCCAGTTTGGTCTCGCCGGACACGTTGAAGCCGCGCAGCACGACCTCGCGGCCGTGGCCGTCGGCGAACCGGGTGCCGTCCACGGTCACCTGGTCCGCCGCCCGGCCGTCGAACCAGGGCGCCTCGGCCGCGGCCGCCGGAGTGCCCGGGGCCGCGGCCGCCGCCAGCAGCAGGACGGCCACCCCGAGCAGCCGGGTGCGACCCGGTCGGGGGCGGCCGATCCGTATCCCTCGTGTCTCATGAGTCGGCATGGACCTACCGTCCAGTAAACCTGAGGGATCGTCAACTACTCGCGTCAACTACTCGCACTCGAAGGGCAGTTCGGCGCCGAGGCGATGTGGCTACCGCTGGAAACCGTGGCCCAGGGCCGCACCGGCCTCCGGCGCCCCGAGGGAGTCCGGCCCGAAGGAGACGACACCGTCCGTGGTCAGGCCGCTCGCCTGGCCGCGCAGCGTCCAGGCCGCACCGCTGGTGGACTGGGCGCCGTCCTCGTCGGGCGCGCCCACGGCCAGGTCGTCCTTGCCGTCGCCGTCGGTGTCGGCGAGCCCGGTCGCCATGGCGAAGTGGTCCCCCGCCTCCGCGGCACCGGGGACACCGGCGGTGTCCTGGGTGAACGCCTGGGCGCCGGTGCCGGACAGCCCGCCCCGGCCGCCGTAGAGCTGGACGACGCTGCCCGCCTCCTTGACCGAGTCCAGGCCCTCGTACGGGATGCCGACGGCGATGTCCGCGTAGCCGTCGCCGTTGACGTCGCCGGAGCTGAGCGAGTAGCCGAACTGGTCGCCGTCCTCGTTGACGCCGGGGACGCCCGCGGTGTTCTGGTCGATGGTCGTGGTGCGGGTGGTGCTCGGCCCCGACGCGGTGCCGTAGAGGACCTTGAGCGTGCCGTGGTCGTACGGCAGGTTCTCGATGACGTCGCCGGGGACGGTGCGCAGGACCAGATCGCCGTGGCCGTCCTTGTCGACGTCGCCGATGGTCGCGGAGGCGGCGTCGGTGAGGTCGGCGGCCTTCTGCGACAGGCCCTTGTCGTCGCCCTTGAAAAACAGGCTGGACTGGGACATCTCCTCGAAGGCGTGGGTGGAGACGAGGTCGTCCTTGCCGTCGCCGGTGATGTCGCCCGCGGTCAGACTGGTCGGCGCGTCGAACCGGCCGGTGTCGGAGAAGGAACTGCCCTCGTCCTTGCCGTCGCGGGTGAACGGGCCGAGGCGGACGCGCACTCCGGTCTTCTCGTCGTCCGGGCCCTCGCCGGTGGTGACCACGTCGGCCAGGTCGGCGTGGCCGTCGCCGTTGAAGTCGCCGCCCGCGATGACGCTGTCGCCCCAGTGGTCGCCGTTGCCGGCGGGCAGCTGGGTGCCGCCGGTCAGCCCGTTCGGCGAGCCCCACAGGACCGTGATGGCCGGGGACTTGCCGGTCTGGATCGCCAGATCGGTGTAGCCGTCGCCGTCCAGGTCGCGGGCGACGGTGTGGGCCCCGAAGAACGCCGACGCGGCGGGGTCGCCGGGAACGCCCTCGGTGGCCTGGCTGACGACCTGGCGGTGGGCGGTGTCCGCGCCGGAGGCGGAGCCGTAGACGACGGCGACATAGCCCGCCTCGGCCTTGCCGCCCACCGTGCCGGCGGGTGCGGAGACGGCGAGGTCGGCGCGTCCGTCCTTGTTGAAGTCGACCTTCGGGGCGGCGGCCGCGGCGGGGCGGCCCTCGGCGGCGCCCGCGGAGGGTACGGCGAGTAAGGCGGGGGTGGTCACAAGTGCGGCCACCGTCGCGCAGCGCACGACGGTGGTGAGGGAACGGGGGCGCACACTTCCTCCTGCTCGTTGATGAGCGTTTACCTCATGTACACCCAGCAGGACCCGTGACGCCGCCTCAGGGTTGCACGGCCGATTCCAGGGATTTCCCTAATCCGTCTCGTTCACATGGCGGAGCACGCCCATCATGTGCGTCTCGTCGATCTCCTCCTCGGACGCCGCCACGCACTCGGTCAGGCGTTTGGTGAGGGTGTCGGCGTCGATTCCGGTGCCGATCATCACCAGCTGGGTGGTGCGGGGCTCACCGCGCTCCCAGGGCGAGGGCTGGAAGCTGAGGTACGAGCCGACCGCGTGCAGCCCGAACTTCCACTCCCGGCCCGCGCCCGCGAAGTGGAGGAACCCCTTGGCCCGGTAGAGGCCCACCGGGCGGCTGTCGAGGAAGTCCATCAGCCGGCGCGGATGGAGCGGCTCGGCAGCGGAGAACTCCACGCTCTCGTAGGCGGCGTGGAGGTGGTCGCCGTGGTCATGGCCGTGGCCGCAGTCGTCGTCCCCGCACCCGTCGGCAGATGCCTCGTCGGCCCATACGTCGGCGAACGAGAGCTGCCGGAAGCCTTCCTCGGCGGTCTCGCGGGGCCGGTGGTCGAAGAGGAGGGCGGGGTCCACCCGCCCGTGCGCGGCGGTCACGACCGGCACGCCGGGGGCGATCTCCTGGAGGGTCTCCAGCAGACCCCGCCACTCGTCCTCGGCGACACGGTCGGTCTTGTTGAGCACGACGAGGTCCGCGGCGCGGACATGGCGGTCGAGCTCGGGGTGGCGGACGCGGGTGTCCGGGAACTCCGCGGCGTCCACGACCTCCACCAGGCCGCCGTAGACGATCCGCTCATTGCTGCTGGACAGCAGCGCGCGGATCATGCTCTGCGGCTCGGCGAGGCCGCTGGCCTCGATCACCACGACATCGATGCGCCGCTCGGGATCGGTGAGCCGCTCGAGCATCTCGTCCATCTCGGAGGCGTCCGCCGCACAGCACAGACAGCCGTTCTCGATCGGGATCATCGAATCGACCTGCCCGGCGACGGCCAGGGCGTCGATGTTGATCGATCCGAAGTCATTGACGATGACGCCGATCCGGGTGTCCACGCTGTCCCGCATCAGATGGTTGAGCATCGTCGTCTTGCCGGAGCCCAGAAAACCCGTGACGAGAATGACCGGAATCCGTTGTGTGGCCAAGGCTGTGTCTCCGTGCGGCGGTCTGTGGTGATCTCGGGCGGACCGCTCATGCTATCCGGCCGCCGATCACCATGTCGCGCACGTGACCGTGGCCCGCCGCGCCGGGCGCGGCGGACGCGGCGGACGCGGCGGGGCCTTGAGTCCTTCGTGCTCCCGGGGCGGGGCCCGTCAGGGGATCTCGATCCCCGCCTCGGCCGAGAGCCGGTCGATCTCGGCCAGTTCGGCGTCGCTGAAGTCGGGCGAGTCCAGCACCGCGACATTCTGCTCCAGCTGGGCGACGCTGCTCGCGCCGATCAGCACCGAGACCACCCGGGGGTCCCGCAGCACCCATGCGAGCGCCAGCTGGGCGAGGGTCTGGCCGCGCCCCTCCGCGAGCTTGTTGAGGGCGTGCAGCAGGGCCAGCCGCTCCTCGGTGAGCGTCTCGCGCTTGAGGAAGTGGCCGAGCGCCATGCGCGAATCGGCGGGCACCCCGTGCAGATAGCGGTCGGTGAGCTGCCCCTGCGCCAGCGGCGAGAAGGCGATGACACCGGCGCCCGCCTCGGCGGACGCCTGGAGCACCCCGCCCTCGACCCCGCGCTGGAGGATCGAGTACGGATGCTGGTTGATCAGGTACGGGGTGCGCAGGTCCTTCAGGATCGCGGCGGCCTCGGCGATCGCCTCCGGCGGGTAGTTGGACAGGCCCGCGTAGAGCGCCTTGCCCTGGCGCACCGCGGTGTCGAGAGCGCCCATCGTCTCCTCGAGCGGGGTGTCCGGGTCGAAGCGGTGGGAGTAGAAGACGTCGACGTAGTCCAGCCCCATCCGGGACAGCGACTGGTCGAGGCTGGCCAGGACGTACTTGCGCGAGCCCCACTCGCCGTACGGCCCCGGCCACATGAGGTATCCGGCCTTGCTGGCGATGAAGAGCTCATCGCGGTAGGGGCGGAAGTCCTGGGCGAAGATCGAGCCGAAGTTGGTCTCGGCGCTGCCGGGCGGCGGGCCGTAGTTGTTGGCCAGGTCGATATGGGTGACGCCCAGGTCGAAGGCGCGGCGCAGCACCGCGCGCTGGGTCTCCAGGGGGTGGGTATCGCCGAAGTTGTGCCACAGGCCGAGCGAGACCTTCGGAAGCAGCACACCGCTGCGGCCGCAGCGCTGGTACTGCATGGAGTCGTAGCGGTTCTCGGCGGCGAGGTGGACCATGCGCGTCGTCCTTGTCCGTACGGTGCGATTGGGAGCGGACGGGCCGTGGGGACGGCCCGCCCGCCCGAGCTTGTCAGCTTTGGGCCAAAGTGGCGACCTCATTCCCGCTGAGTGTTCTGCCGTACACACGGACGTCGTCGAACGCGGCCTTGAGGTACGGGTCCGGGTACTGCGACTTGCCGAGATAGCCGGCGCGGACGTGGTTGCCGAAGTGGACGGGCTCGACGGTGACGGCGGTGTTGCGCCCCACCTCGCGCCCGCCCACGTAGAGGACGGCGGTGCCGCTGCCGTAGGCGACCGCCACATGGACCCACCGGCCGGTGGGCAGCGGGGCGGCCTCGATGCGCTGTTCGGCTCCGCCGCCGCCCGCGGTGATGGCGAACCGCAGCTTTCCGGAGTCGGCCATGGGGGTGAGGAACATATTGGCGGTGACACCGGTACCGATGTCGAAGATCCGGGTCCAGGCGGCGGGGGTGCCGTCCAGTCGGACCCAGGTGGCCAGGGTGTACGCACGGGCGCCGGCCAGGAGGTCGTCGGCGAGGACGACATGGCCGTCCGTGCCGTTCAGGGCGACCGCGCCACCGGTCCTGCCCGCCGTCCAGGAGGCGCCCCCGGCCAGCCGGGCGGCCTTCCCCCGGCCGGTGGCGTCGGCCGCGGTGGTGCCGGAGGTCTCGTCGAAGCGGTGCCAGGCGGCGAAGGCGGGCGGCGGGGTGGGCGGCTGCCCGGTCAGCCAGTACACGTTGTAGTGCTGGTGGTGGACGCGGGCGACCGGCAGCAAGGTCACGCTCTCCGCACTGGCCGTGGCGCTGAACCGCAGTGGGTCGGTGGCCGTCCGGGACACGGATCCGGTGTCCAGTCGCGGCATGGTCATTCCGGTGCGGCCGCCGTACGCCCCGGCGAGCACCACCGGCCCGTAGAGCACTGCCTGGACGTCGGGGTCATCGGGAGCGGGGTCGAACGTCAGCTTCATCGGCAAGGTCACCTCGACCCGGTCGCCGGTCTTCCACTGGCGGTCGATGATCAGCCGGCTGCCGGGGGCCGGCCGGTCGGCGAGGGTGGTGCCGTTGAGCGTGGCGCGGGCCCCGGCCGCCCAGGAGGGGATGCGGACGCGCAGTTCGAGGGAGGCCGCGCCGGAGGTGACGGTGAGGGTGGTGGTCTGCTGGTCGGGGAAGCCGGTGGTCTGACGCCAGGTGATGCCCTTGTCCTGCCAGCGCAGCTCGGAGGGGATGAAGAGGTTCACCAGCAGGCTGCGGTCGGCGTGGGTGTAGATGGTGTCCGCGAACTTGGCCTGGGTCTCCATGCCGCTGCCGTGGTCGCAGGAGAAGTTGTCGTAGTCGGTGGAGTACTGGTTGGGGTCGGTGCCCATGAAGGACGGCTGCTGTTTGAAGGAGCCGGGGGCGAGGCCCGTGTAGTAGATGTTGAAGCCGTGGGCCGAGTCCGGGTCCTGCTCCCCCAGCATCTGGTTGAGCAGGGTGCGCTCGTAGTAGTCGAGCAGGTCCACGCGCTCCGGTGCGTGGAAGTGGATCAGCCGGGTGAGCTTGAGCATGTTGTACGAGTTGCAGTTCTCGCAGCAGTTGTCGGAGAGCTGGGCGGCGATGGCGTCGGGCTCGTGGAAGGCCTCACCGTTGCTGTTCCCGCCGATGACATAGGTGTGGTGATCGGTGACGATCTTCCAGAAGTTCTCGCCGATGGTGCGGTAGCGGCTGTCGAGCCCCTCCTCCCACAGCCGCATGGCGCCGACCATCTTGGGGATCTGGGTGTTGGCGTGCAGCCCGGCGAGCCGGTCCTCGTTGCGGGCCAGCGGGTCGAAGACGCGGGCGTGGGTGAAGCGCTCGGCCACCTTCAGCCAGCGGCTGTCGCCGGTGATGGCGTGCAGATCGGCCAGGACGTCGTTCATGCCGCCGAACTCGGTCTGCAGCACCCGCTGCATCTGGTCGTAGCTGAGCTTCCCGGTGCGGGTGTCGACCCAGGCGGCCTGGCGCTCCACGGTCTCCAGCGCCTCGGCGTTGCCCGCGAGCCGGTACTGGTCGACGAGCCCGGCCATGATCTTGTGGATGGTGTAGTACGGCGCCCACACCCCGGTACCGGCCTCCAGCCGGTCGAAGAAGCTCTCGGGGAACGCCGAGAGATAGCCCCGTCCGTAGCCCGCGGCCGGGGACTTGGCCTGGCAGGCGGCGAGCGCCGAGACCAGCTTGCGGCCCTTGTCGAGCAGGGCGGTGTCCCCGGTGGCCGCGTAGCTGAGGGCCAGTCCGGACAGGAGGTGGCCGGTGCTGTGGCCGCGCAGTTCCGTGCTGGGGCTCTCCCAGCCGCCGCAGGGCTGGGCGCTGCTGGGGAGCCCGACGTTGAGGCGGAAGGTGTGCAGCAGCCGGTCGATGTCGACGAAGCGCAGATAGGCGGTGTTGCGGGACTGGTTGTCCTTGAAGGCGCCGGGGAGCAGGGTCACGGCGGTGAGCGGAAAGGGCTGAGCACTGGTCAGCGCCTTGGGTTCGCGGTGGGTCGCGGCCGGGGTGGCGCCGGGGGCGGCCGCCTCGGCGGTGGATCCGGCGGTGACGGAGAGCGCCACGGCCGCGGCCCCGGAGGCCGTGGCGGCGATGAAGTGCCGTCTGTCGACTGGTTCGCTCATGACTTCCCTCGCTGAGGTTCGAAATTACGAACAATGTCCGACATCATGTGCACCGTGAAGGTACCGGCCCTCCCGGGGACGTCAACAGCTCCCAATCAGGCGGGTACCGGCGGTGCGAGGTCGGTCAGCCGCGCCGCCACTGCTGGTTGGCGCCGCCGGTGCAGCTCCACTGGACGAGCGCGGCCTTGTCCGCCGTGGACTCGTCCGCGACATCCAGGCACTTGCCGCTGGAACGGGCGGTGAACCGGACGTAGCCGTCACCGGTGTCCGTGGCCCGCCACTGCTGGTTCGTCCCCGTGCCACAGGCCGACTGGACCACGGCGGCGCCGTCGGCGGTGGAACCGCCCGCCACCGTCAGACACTGGGAGCTGTGCCGGGCGACCAGCTGGACCTGGCCACCGCCCACGTCCTTGGACCAGAACAGCTGATTGCCACCGCCGTTGCAGGTGTACTGGACGGCCGCGGTGCCATCGGTCTGCGAGCCTGAGACGATGTCGGCGCACTTGCCGCTGTGCCGCGCCGTGAGCGTGGTGTACGGACCGCCGGAGCCGGTCACCGTGCCCGCCGCCGTGTCGATGGTGAGCTGCGGATACCAGTCCATGGTGAGGGTGGTGGCGGTGGGGAAGGCCAGCGGCAGCCAGACGTAGCGCGAGTCGTTGACGGTGCCGCCGAAGGAGTTCCCCCAGCGGTCGCCCAGATAGAGGTACGAGGTGGCGCCGCTGCCCTGCACCGGCAGGACGTACGCGGTCTGCGAACCGTAGGCGGTGGCGTCGCCCACGTTGCGCATCGCGCTCCAGGGGCCCGCCGGGCTGGTGGCGGTGGCGTACTGCTGCTGGTTGGGGTTCCAGCCGGTGGCGCCGGAGGTCAGCATGAAGTACACGTTTCCGCGCTTGAAGAGCGCCGGTGCCTCGCGGTGGCCGCCGGGCCAGGGGTTGGCCACCAGGCTCGCCACTCCGGTGTAGTCGTCGGTCAGCCGGTAGATGTGCAGGTCGTAGTTGTCCCGGGCGGCCGAGACCATGTATCCGGTGCCGTCACTGTCCTGGAAGAGGGTGATGTCCCGGGACATGTGCTGGCCCAGCGGGCGGAAGCTGCCCCGCCAGGTGTAGTCGCCGTCGATGGTGGCGGAGGTGGCGACGGCCGCGCGCGCCTCGCCGTAGTCGCTGCCGTTCTCCTTGTGCATCCACATCACGTACTGTCTGGTCCGCTCGTTGTAGAGCACCTTGGGCCGCTCGATGTTGGCGGAGGCCAGCTCGGGATCGGTGGCCTGAGTGAGGACATGGCGGCGGAACTCCCAGGTCTTCAGGTCCGTGGAGCGGTAGGCGGAGACATAGCGGAAGGTGTTGTCGGCGTTGCGGTTCTCACCGAACCAGTAGTAGTAGCCGCCGGACTTGATGACTCCCCCGCCGTGGGCGTGCACCGCCTCGCCCGATGTGGTGGTGAACTGTGTGCCGTTGGCGACGGTGACGGGGGCGGCCTGCGCCGCGCCGGCTCCCGCCAGCGGGGCGAGCAGCCCGAGGAGGGCGGCCACGACGAGGCTCCACAGACGGGCTCCGGGACGTCCGCGCATCACACGGTCTCCTTCAGGACGGTGAAGTGGCGGGCGAATCCGGTCAGCCCGGGCAGTTCCCGGATCGGGGTCCAGGTCCGGAAGCCGTCGAGGCTGTCGCTGTAGTAGTACTTCTGCTCGGTGTAGCCGTCGAAGTAGATCCGCCAGCCGCCGTTGTCCAGGCGCACCAGTGCGGGGCCCTCGCGCCAACTGCCCCAGCCCGCCCAGTCGCCGGTGCCGCGGAGGGTGTACGGCCCGCCGAGGCTGTCGGCCGTGGCGTGCTCGATGTACTTGGTCGTCTCCTGCTTGGTGAAGGCGTGGTACTGCCCGGCGTGGCGGACCACGAAGGTGTCGATGTAGTTGGCGGTTTCCAGGCCCTTCAGCGGTGTGGGCGTGGTCCAGGACGACAGCGAGGCGTCGGTGGCGGTGAGCAGATGCGGCCGGAAGATGTAGTCGGGTGTGGAGGTGGTGTCCAGCGAGACGACGACGTGGACGCCACCGCCGTCGTCCACGAAGAACTCCGGCGCCCAGGTGCGCTCGAGCCCGGCCACCGGGAGGGTGTGATTACGGACGAAGGTCCAGTTGACGCGGTCGCGGCTGCGCGCGAAGCCGATGGTGTTCCCGGTCCAGTCGGTCGTATGGACGATGTAGTAGTAGCCGTCGGTGTGCTTGATGAGGCTGGGGTCGCGGATCAGCCCGGACGGCGGGGTGTAGGCGGGTCCCTTCAGCAGTGTGTACGTGGTCGCGTCGGACGACTGGTAGACGTACATGTTCGACTCGCTGCTGTTGGTGAACGCCGTCATGGTGAAGCGGGTGGCGGCCGTGGTCTCCCGCGCGGGCGCGTCGGCCACGGGCACACCGAAGTCCGGGGTGCCATCGGCCCTCCAGCCGAGCGCCTGGACGCGGGTGTGCCGGTTGGGGTCGTTCAGCGGGTCGCCGGTGATGTCCTTGTACTGACGGGCGTGGTAGACGAGGAGATCGGTGCGGCCGTCCTCAGCGGCGGTGAAGGAGTTGTGGCCGGGCCCGTACTGCTTGGTGGTGTCATCGCTGGTGAAGACCGGCTGCGGGCTCTTCTTCCAGGACCCGGCGGCGAGCAGGTCACTGTCGGCGGAGGCGGTCAGCAGCCCCATGCAGTAGTTGGCGTCGGTGGCGCTGGCGGAGTAGGTGAGGAAGACCCGGCCGTTCCGCTGGAGGACCGAGGGGCCCTCGTTGACCTTGAAGCCGCGGGTCTCCCAGTCGTACGTCGGCCGGGAGATCTCCACCTGGGGCCCGGTGACGGTCCACGGATTGGCCATCCGGGCCAGGTAGATGCTCGAGTTGTTGCCGACGTCCGGATTGCTCTGGGCCCAGACGAGATAGCGGGTGCCCCGGTGGGTGAAGGTGGAGGCGTCGAGGGAGAAGGAGTCGACGGGCGTGACGATGCGGCCCTTCTCGGTCCAGGTCCCGGCGATGGGGTTGGCGCTCGCGTTCTCCAGCACCCACATCCGGATCTTCCAGACGTCGTTGGCGGGCGCCGAGGCGAAGTAGACGTACCACTTGCCGTCGATGAAGTGGATCTCCGGGGCCCAGATGTGGGCGCCCATGTCGCCGCTGGTGTGCTTCTTCCAGATCACCGACTCGGCGGCGGTGGCCAGCCCGCCGATGGTCCTGGAGCGCCGCAGGACGATGCGGTCGTACTCGGGGACGGTGGCCGTGAAGTAGTAGTAGCCGTCGGTGTGCTTGAGGATGTGCGGATCGGCGCGTCGGCGCACCAGCGGATTGGCGTACGCGGGTGCGTTGGCGGCCACTTGCGGCGCGGGGGTGGCGGCCGCTTGCGGCGCGGCGGGGGTGGCGGCCCGCGCGATGCCGGGTGTTCCGGCGGCCGCCCCCAGGACGAGGGCGCCCATCACCACGCGTCTGCGGCTGGGCTGGTGCTCTTCGCTGCGGCTCATACGGTTCTCTCCTGCTCTGGCGGATGACGCGCCTGACATCGGACGGGCGTGACGCCGGTCTATGGGACGGGGTCGATACCGGCCTGTGTCGGGCGGATCTTCTGGATGGTGCCGTCGGGGTCGAACCGCATCCGGTCGATGGCGACTTCGCGATGGGTGCCGTCGCCGCCGGGGCGGGCGAAGCGGTGGTAGACGATGTACCACTCGTCGCGGCCCGGGACCTGGATGACGGAGTTGTGCCCGGTGCCGAGGATCTGATCGCTTGGGTCCTTGGCCAGGACCGGGTTGCCCGCCGCCTTGGTGAAGGGGCCGAGCGGTGAGTCGGAGACTCCGTAGGCCACCCGGTAGTCCGGGCTGCGGGTGTCGTCCTCCGACCACATCGCGTAGTAGCGGCCCGCGCGCTTGAAGACGGTCGGGGCCTCGTTGTAGCCGGGCGGGGTGATCTTCACCGGCTGGGTGGCGAAGGAGACCATGTCGTCGTTCAGCCGGGCCGCCTCGAAGGCGCCCTGCCCGAAGTAGAGGTACGGGGTGCCGTCGTCGTCGACGAAGGCGTCCGGGTCGATCGACTGATGGCCGAACTGTCCCTTGGCGACCAGCGGTTTGCCGAGGGCATCGGTGAACGGCCCCTGGGGGCTGGAGGACTTGGCGACGCCGATGGACTGGCAGGCGCTGAAGTACATCCAGTAGGTGTCGCCCTTCTTCACCACCGAGGGGGCCCAGGCGTTCTCGTGGCACCAGGAGACATCGGCGAGGTCGAGGGCGGGGCCGTGGTCGGTCCAGTGGACGAGGTCGGGCGAGGAGAAGCCGTTGAAGCGGGTGCCGCTCCAGCCGGGGTGCCCGTCCTCGGTGGGGTAGATCCAGTACCGGCCCTCGGCGTACATCACATCGGGGTCGGCGTGGTAGCCGGGCAGGGCGGGGTTGGCATCGCCGGGCCGTACGGTGGCGGTCTCCCGGATGACGGTGCCGTGGCGTACCACCCCGGACAGGCCGGGCAGCTCCCGTTTGGGCGTCCAGTGCTCCAGGTCGGGGCTGTCGCTGTAGTAGTACTTCTTGACGGTGTACCCGTCCATGAACATGCGATAGCCGCCGCCGGGGAGGGCGACGACGGTCTGGCCCTCCAGCAGGCTGCCCCATCCCGCCCAGTCGCCCTTGCCGGTGAAGCGGTACGGGCCGGTGACGCGGTCGGCGACGGCGTGCTCGATGAGTTCGCCCGTGGCGTTCTTGGTGAACGCGTGGTACGTGGCGCCCTTACGGACCACGAAGGTGTCGATGTAGCCGTTGTAGTCGCTCTCGCTCGGCGCGATGCCCTCGAGCGGCCGGGGCTCGCTCCACTTGGTGAGGGTGTCGTCGAGGGCGGTGAGGACGTAGGGCTGGAAGTGCCGGTAGGCGGTGGGCCCGGTGGACAGCGAGACGACGACGCGGACCTTGCCGTCGGGCGCGTCGGTGAAGAACTCCGGTGCCCAGGTGTTGTTGGCGGCCACGCCGTGGTCGATGTCGGCGAGATGGGTCCAGGTGCGGCGGTCGTCGCTCACGGCGAGGCCGAAGGTGGTGCCGGTCCATCCGGTGGTGTAGGCGACGTAGTAGCGGCCGCCGCGGTGGATGACGCTGGGGTCGCGGACGAGACCGGAGGGCGGGGTGTACGCCTTGTCCTGGATCGACCAGAAGTTCCGCGCGTCGTCGGACCCGTAGACGTACATATTGCTCTCGCCGCTGTTCGTGAAGGCCGTGAACAGATAGCGGGAGACCGTGGTGGACTGCTGCACGGCGCGTCCGCTCCCGTCGCTCCGGTGGTGCTCCGCGGCGTGCACTCGGTTCGCGGTGAGGGGGACCACGAGGGCGAGGGCGGCCAACAGCGCGAGCAGCACCGCCGGCGCTCTCCAGGGTCGGGTGGTGTGCGGGGGCATCAGAGGGCTCCTGCGATCCGAAGTGATCGAATTTGTTCGGAGATTAAGGGTTCTGATGACTTCCGACAGCCCCTGGAGAGGGTGCGAAAGTTTCGAAAACCCTGGAGCCCTGGAGGACGCGCGATGAAGTGGTGGAGGGGAGGGAGCGGGTCAGACGAAGGTCTGGCGCTGCAGCCAGAGGTCCCTGGCGGTTCCGCTGCCCTGGATGAAGACGTAGAGCAGGTTCTCCTCGTTCAGGATGGGGACGCCGACGCCCGCGGAGCCGACGACCCCGCCCAGGGACTGGAAGCCGCTGTACGCCGTGCCGTTCTCGGTGTTCTGCACCGCGACCCACAGGGCGTTGTCGGTGGCCTTGATGAACACGTTGATCCGGCCGTCCTGGGCCAGGGCGCAGGTGGGCCGCCAGACGATCTGCGCGCCGAGGCTCACGGCGGCGCCGAACGAGTCGTAGTCGTCGCTCTGTCCGACCCGCCGTACGGATCCGTCGGAGCCCCGGTAGAAGATCTGCACCCGTCCCGCCGCGTCCAGGCACACCGACGGACGGCTCGTCACGTTGGCGGCATTGAGGGAGAACGCCTCCCAGAGGGTGGAGTTGGCGGTCTGCTGCTGGATGGTGTACAGGGTCTCGCCCGAGCCCTTGACCGCCACCACGAGCCGGCCTCCCCCGTCGAGGATGGGCGAAGGCGTGGCGAAGATGGCACCTCCGAGCGAGGTCGCGGAGGTGTAGGTCTCGTACTGGAGATCCTGGTTGCGGATGTACCACAGGGCGTTGTCGGTGCCGGGGAAGAACACGTAGATGCGGCCGTCGGCGCCGAGCGCCGCGGCCGGGTCGTCCCCGATGCCGGTGACCAGGGTCTGGGGCGGTCCGTACCCGGAGTTGATGGCGGTCTGGGTGATGACCTCCAGATTGTTGCTCGGGGTGCGGTAGAAGACCCGGATCTTGCCGTCCTTGCCCCGGATCGGCGCCGGGATGCCGTCGACGGACAGGCCCGGGTACTGCTGCCACGGCCCCCAAGTGCCGTCGCGGGCCTCCACCCTGCTCCACAGGACGTTCGACCCGCCCCGGATGAAGACCTGCACCCGGTCGTCGGCGAAGGCGACCGGGGCGGGCTCGGAGTGGATGCCGCCCTGGAGATTGATCCAGGTGCCCCAGACGGTGCCCGGGGTGGTGGAAACGGTCATGGGAGGACCTCCCTGTTCTCGTGAGACCTCGTGAGGCCACGAGAGTCGCGGATACACCGTCAATTCCCGGGGCAAGCATGGCGGATACCCGAAGAAGACAAGATGTATGGATATGACCGACTCATCGCCATGAGGGGTTGTTATCGGATTGAATGCGCTCGCTTGCTTTGGAATTCGTCCTGCGAGAAGAGCGATACTGATCGCAAGCCCGGCGGCACCCGTCGCCCCGTCGCCCCTGCGCGCCGTGGGCGCCGGTTCGGCGTTCGAGCCGGACTTCGCCCTGCGGAACGCCCGCGCCGAGGACGGCTGTCTGCTGTGCCCGGACGGGCTGACGGGGGTCGCGCCCACCGGGGAGATCCAGCGCGTGCTCGGCCCGGAGGACGACCCGGGCAGGGCCGTACGGGAGCTGGTCGCCCTCGCCAACCGCGCGGGCGGGCCCGACAACGTCACCTGTGTGGTGGCCCATGTGGCCGAACAGAAGGCGCTGACCTCGGTGTAAGCCCCGCTCCGGCCGTCTCGCCCGCCCGCCGATTCCGGTTGTTGAACGTTGATGAATGGTGTGGGCAAGGTCTTGTCGGCCGGAAGAACGCGTCCATATGCTCGCGGCGGAAACCGGTTTCCACTCCTGCGTGACCGGGAGACGGCATACCGGCGGCGCGGCGTAAGGGGTGGGCGGATGTCCGCAGGTCCGATCCGGCTCTCCCGGGAAGCGCACACCGCGCTCCGCCCGGCCACCTCCGCGCGGATCACCGGCGGCTTCTGGGCCGCCAGACGCCGCGTCAACGCCGAGGTGAGCGTTCCCCAGGGGCCGGACCGGCTGGAGCGGGCGGGCAATCTCGCCAACCTCCGGGCCGCCGCGGGAGCGGCGCCGGAGGAGTCCGGCTTCCGGGGCGACTTCCCGTTCCAGGACTCCGATGTGCACAAGTGGCTGGAGGCGGCGTCCTGGCAGCTGGCGGACGGCGCCGAGGGACCGGCCGAGGAGGAGCTGTCCCGGCAGGTGGAGCGGCTGGCCGGGCTGGTCGCGGCCGCCCAGGCCGAGGACGGCTATCTGCAGACGTACTACCAGCTGGGCCCGGACGCCCGGCGATGGGCGGATCCGCACTGGGGGCACGAGCTGTACTGCGCGGGCCATCTCCTCCAGGCCGCGGTCGCCCACCACCGGGCCACCGGCCGGGACGGGCTGCTCGATGTGGCGGTGCGGTACGCCGATCTGATCGACGCCACCTTCGGGCCCGGCAAGGACGAGACGGTGTGCGGACATCCGGAGATCGAGACCGCGCTGGTCGAGCTGTACCGGGAGACCGGTGAGCGGCGGTACCTCGATCTGGCCGGGTACTTCGTGGACCGGCGCGGGCGGGGCAGCCTCGGCGAGGGTCCGCCGGACGGCTCGCCCGGCCCACGCCCCGGGGCGCCGTACTGGCAGGACCACGTCCCGGTGCGGGAGGCGACGGCGGTCGCCGGTCACGCGGTGCGCCAGCTGTACCTCCTGGCCGGGGCCGCCGATGTGGCGGCGGAGACCGGCGACGAGGGGCTGCGGGACGCCCTGGTGCGGCTCTGGGAGGACATGGCCGCGACAAAGAGCCATCTGACCGGCGGGGTGGGCTCCCGCCATGAGCTGGAGTCCTTCGGGGACGCGTACGAGCTGCCGCCGGACCGGGCGTACGCCGAGACCTGCGCGGCCGTCGCCGCCATCCACTTCGGCTGGCGGATGGCGCTGCTGACCGGCGAGGCCCGCTACGGCGATCTGGTGGAGCGGACCCTGTTCAACGGCTTCGCGTCGGGGGTGTCGATCGACGGTGAGCGCTGGCTCTATGTGAATCCGCTACGGGTCCGCCACGACGGTGAGAACCATAAGGACGATGCGAACCGTAAGGCCGCCACCGGGGACCGGAGCGCCCACCGGACGTCGTGGTTCCGGTGTGCCTGCTGCCCGCCCAATGTGATGCGGCTGCTGGCCTCGCTGCCGCACTACATGGCGAGCGGCGACGCCGAGGGGCTCCAGCTGCACCAGTACGCGTCCGGCTCGTACGAGGCGGGCGGCGGGGCGGTACGGGTGGGGACCGGCTACCCCTGGGAGGGGCGGATCGCGGTGGTCGTGGACGCGGCCCCGCCGGAGGCGGACTGGACGCTGTCGCTGCGCATCCCGCACTGGGCGCGGACGTACGAGGCGACGGTCGGCGGGGAGCCGGTGGCCGAGCGGGCCGAGAACGGCTGGCTGCGGCTGCGGCGGCGCTGGCGGCCCGGTGAGACGGTCGTGCTGAGCCTGCCCCTCGATCCCCGGCTCACCCGGCCCGATCCGCGGATCGACGGGGTGCGCGGCTGTGCCGCGATCGAGTGCGGCCCGCTGGTGTACTGCCTGGAGCAGTCCGATCAGCCCGCCGGGCCGCGGCTGGACGACATCGGCCTCGACCCGGATGCCGAGCTGATCACCGAGCACCGGCCGGAGCTGCTGGGCAGGGTGACCGTGATCACCGCCCTGGCCCTGCCCCACACCGCCGCGCGCGACGGCTGGTGGCCGTACCGGAGCGACGGCGCGGGCCCCGGCGGCGCCGCGGGCGGCGCGAAGGCCCCCGAGCCGGTCCCGGTGACCGCGATCCCGTACTACGCGTGGGCGAACCGCGAGCCCGGCGCGATGCGGGTGTGGATCCCGGTCCGGGACCAGCCCGGCTGACGGCCCGGACCGCCCGGCTGGTCCTCACCGGCGTACGGAACACCATTGCCCGCCGGAACTCGGCGGACACCCCACGCGTTCATCGCCCGAGGAACACGCTCCTGTGCCCGAGCGGCACCGGCCGACGGGAGATGCCCCGTGAGCACCGGATCCACACCCCGAGGGGACGACGCCGACGACTGGGACGACGTCGTCCTCGACGCGGACTTCATACGGGACGCCGAGGTCACCGAGCCCGCCGCGCGCACCCGGATGCTGACCGCGCGCTGGCGGCGCCGCGCGCCCGAGCCCCAGCCGTGGCGGGCGGACGAGCCACCGGCCGGCTGGTTCTGGAGCAAGCGCCGCAGGCGGCGCCGGCGGCGCTGACCTCGCCTCTCCGTTATCCGGTCGCAATTGCACGCGTAAAGACACCGCGCCACTTCCGGTGGGAGGATGCGGCCCGACTCACTGATCATGAGATCCGTGGTCGTCCGCCGACCCCGCCCCCGGAGGTGCCGTGTTCGCTCGCTCCGCGTTGCCGCCCGTCATAGCCGTCGCCGCCGTATCCGCCCTGCTGGCCGGGTGCACCAGCACCAAGTCGTCGGGGTCCGGCGGCAAGGACATCAGCCTGGTGAACTCCGGGAAGCTCACGACCTGCACTCACCTCCCCTACCCGCCGTTCCAGTCCAAGCAGGGCAAGAAGATCGTCGGCTTCGATGTGGACATGGTCGATCTCGTGGCCTCCGCGCTCCATGTGAAGCAGGAGATCGTGGACACGCCCTTCGAGGGCATCCAGTCCGGGGAGGACCTCAACACCAACCAGTGCGACGTGGCCGCCGCCGGGATGACCATCACCGAGGTGCGCGAGAAGAACCTGGACTTCTCCGCCCCCTATTTCGAGGCCACCCAGGCGCTGCTCACCACCAAGGGCAAGCCGTTCAAGTCCCTCGCCGACCTCAAGGGCAAGAAGCTCGCGGTCCAGCAGGGGACCACCGGTGAGGCCTACGCCCAGAAGCACGCCAAGGGCGCGAAGCTGGTCCAGTTCGAAGACCTCGCGCTGCTGCTGACCGCCGTCAAGACCGGCCAGACCGACGCCGGCATCAATGACAACGGTGTGCTCTACGACTACGTCAAGGACAACCCCGACACCGCGGTGGCGGCCGAGTTCGACACCGGGGAGCAGTACGGCATCGCCGTGCGGACCGGCAATGACGCACTGCGCAAGAAGATCAACGCGGTGCTCAAGGACGCGCGCGCGGACGGCTCCTACGACCGTATCTACAAGAAGTGGTTCGGCACCGCGCCCAAGAAGTGACGCCCGCCGACGGCCATCGGAGCTGAGGAGTCCGCACACTTATGGCAATGACCCGCCGGCAGCGGGCGCGGGCGATACGAGCGGTGCAGTACGCCGTGCTCGTCGCCCTGCTGCTCGCCATCGTCCTGGCCGCCGACTGGGGTGAACTGCGGCGCGCGTTCTTCGACGCCGAGGTCGCCCGGTCCCTGTTTCCCGACATCATCACCACCGCCCTGGTCAACACCGTCGTCTACACCCTGCTCGGCTTCGGCTTCGGCCTGGTCCTCGGGGTGGTGCTGGCGCTGATGCGGCTCTCGCAGGTGCCGCCGTACCGCTGGCTGGCGGTGGCCTACATCGAGTTCTTCCGCGGAGTGCCCGCGCTGCTGGTGTTCATCGCGCTCGGCTTCGGGGTGCCGCTAGCCTTCCAGGTGGCGCTGGACCGGTATGTCACGGTCATGCTGGCGCTGGGGCTCGTCGGCGCCGCCTACATCGCGGAGACGATGCGGGCGGGCATCCAGGCGGTGCCCAAGGGGCAGATGGAGGCGGCGCGTTCGCTGGGCATGTCCCACAGCAGGGCGATGGCCTCGATCATCATCCCGCAGGCGTTCCGGATCGTCCTGCCGCCGCTCACCAATGAACTGGTGCTGCTGACCAAGGACTCCTCCCTGGTCTATCTGCTGGGGCTCTCCCTGGACCAGTACGAGCTGTCCAAGTTCGGCCGGGACGCGCTCAATCAGCACCGCAGCCTCACCCCGATCCTGGTCGCCGGGGTGTGCTACCTGATCATCACCGTTCCGCTCGGCCACCTGGTGCGCCGGCTCGAGGCACGTTCGGCGAAGGCGAGGTGACCGGGATGAAGGAGACGACGGAGGCGAAGGGGACCGGCGAGGCGGACGGCATCGCCATCCGGGTGGCGGGTCTGCACAAGTCCTTCGGTGAGCTGGAGGTGCTCAAGGGCATCGATCTCACCGTCCGGCGGGGCGAGGTGGTCTGTGTCATCGGCCCCTCGGGATCCGGCAAGTCGACGCTGCTGCGCTGTGTGAACCTCCTGGAGGAGCCGACCTCGGGCTCGGTCGCCGTGGCGGGGACCGAGGTCACCGACCCGGATGTGGACATCGACCGGGTGCGGCGGCGGATCGGCATGGTCTTCCAGGCGTTCAACCTCTTTCCGCATCTGACGGCGCTGGAGAACCTCACCATCGCCCAGCGGCGGGTGCTGCGCCGCGACAAGGCGGAGGCGGCGCGGATCGGCCGGGAGACCCTGCGGCGGGTCGGCCTGAGCGACAAGGAGTCGGTCTATCCGGCGCAGCTGTCGGGCGGACAGCAGCAGCGGGTGGCCATCGCCCGGGCGCTGTCGATGGACCCGGAGCTGATGCTGTTCGACGAGCCGACCTCGGCGCTCGATCCGGAGCTGGTCGGCGATGTGCTCGCGGTGATGCGCGCCCTGGCCGACGAGGGCATGACGATGCTGGTCGTCACCCATGAGATGAGCTTCGCGCGGGAGGTCGCCGACCGGGTCGTGTTCATGGACGACGGGGTGATCGTGGAGGAGGGCGGACCGGAGCAGGTCGTGTCCGATCCGGTCCACCCCCGCACCCGGGCCTTTCTCACCCGGGTGCTGAACCCGGCCGCGGCGCGGGTCGGGGAGGTGCCGGACACGGGCCCGCACGGAGCGCGGATCGACCGCTGAGCCGCGGGTGGGCGGGGTCCGCGTGGTCGACGCGTCGACGGCTCCCGGGACCACACGAAAAGCGGGCAACCTTATCGGGGGCGGCGGCGACAAGGAGTCGCGGGCCTCCCACCTCGACGACCGGGGTCTTCCCGGCGACTTGAGGCGGCCTTAGGGTTGGTAACCGATTGCTGCCCGGTCAGGGGTTCCACGTGGGCGGTTAGGGAAGGGAGTCTCAATGGCTCGTTCCTCGGGATCGACGGGCCCCACGCTGGCGGTCGTCGCCCGTGAGGCGGGTGTGTCGGTGCCGACCGCGTCGAAGGTGGTCAACGGCCGGGAGGACGTCGCCCCCGAGACCCGCCGCCGGGTCACCGAGGTCCTGGACCGCCTGGGGTACATCCGCAGGCAGCGCTGCGAGGCGCCCAAGCCGACCGCGATCGTCGATCTGGTGGTGCACTCGCTCGACAGCGCCTGGTCGGGGGCGGTACTGCACGGCGCTGCCGAGGCCGCGCACGAGGCGGGCCTCGAGGTGGTGGTCTCGGCCGCGGCCACCCGAAGTCGCGGCGGCCGGCTCGAGTACGGCTGGCCGGAGAAGCTGTACGCCCGGGGCAGCTCGGGTGTGCTCTTCCATCTCATCGAGCTCGCCCCCGCCCAGCATTCCTGGCTCGACGAGCGGCGGATCCCGTTTGTGCTGATCGACCCCGCGAACGACCCGCCGCCCGGGGTGCCGTCCGTGGCGGCCGCCAACTGGCAGGGCGGGATGGCCGCGACCGAGCACCTCATCGGGCTGGGGCACCGCCGGATCGCGGTGATCGGCGGTCTGGGGCGGGCGGTGCGCGACGGCGGCCGGGTCGCCGGATACCGTTCGGCGATGGCGGCGGCCGGGTTGCCGGTGCCGTCCGCGTATGTGCGCTACGGCGAGATCAGCGAGGCCGGAGCGCGCCACCGGATGGGTGAGCTGCTGGATCTGCCCGAGCCGCCCACGGCCGTCTTCGTATGCTCCGATCAGATGGTGCCGGGTGTGTACCAGGCGGTCAGGGGGCGGGGCCTGAGGGTGCCGCGGGACATCAGCGTCGTGGGCTTCGACGATCTTCCGCAGGCCCGCTGGATCACGCCCGCGCTGACGACGGTCCGTCAGCCGCTGTCGGAGATGGCGGGCGCGGCGCTGCGCACACTGCTGCGGCTGATGACCGGCGAGGTGCCGGAGGCCATCCGGACCGAGCTGTCCACCCGGCTCATGATCCGGTCAAGTACCGCTCCGCCACTCCGCGCTCGCTTATGACCGAGGAGTCGAACACTGCACGGATGACCGGACGATCCCATATCCCCCGTCCCCTCCATCACCCCCGACCCGACTCCCGAGCCCACTCCTCACCCGTAACCCCTTCACCGCACCGATCGCTACGGAGGTCCGCCCACCGTGTTCATCGACCTGCCCCTGGAGCAGCTGCGCACCTACCAGCCCCCGCTGCCCGAGCCGGACGGCTTCGACGCCTTCTGGAAGCGGACGCTCGCCGAGGCCCGCACCAGCGAGCTGAACGCGGTGTTCACCGAGGAGGACACCGGACTGACCCGAGTGCACACCTACGACGTGGAGTTCTCCGGCTTCGGCGGGCACCGGATACGCGGCTGGCTGCTCGCCCCGCGGGACGTGGCGGGCCCGCTGCCGTGCGTGGTGCAGTACCTCGGCTACAGCGGCGGCCGGGGACTGCCGCACAACTGGCTGCTGTGGCCGTCGGTGGGCTACGCGGTCTTCGTGATGGACAGCCGGGGCCAGGGGTGGGTCCAGCACTCCCCCGGCGTCACCCCCGATCCGGTCGGCGGCACCGGACCCGAGACACCGGGCAAGATGACCCACGGCGTCCTCTCCCCGGACGACTACTATTACCGCCGCCTGTACACGGACGCGGTGCGGGCGGTGGAGGCCGCCCGTGAGCATCCGCTGGTGGACCCCGCGCGGATCGTGGTCAGCGGGGGCAGTCAGGGCGGTGCGCTGGCCCTGGCGGCGGCCGGGCTGGTGCCGGACCTGACGGCGGCGCTGGTGGATGTGCCGTTCATGACCCACATCCGGCGCGCGGTCGAGATCACGGACGCGGAACCCTATGGTGAACTGGCGCGGTTCTGTGCCACACAGCGCGAGCTGGCCGAGCGGGTCTTCGCCACGCTCGACCACTTCGACGGGCTCAACTTCGCGGTCCGCGCCAACGCGCCGGCGCTGTTCTCGACCGCCCTGCGCGATGAGACCACCCCGACCTCCTGCGGCTTCGCCGCCTATCACCACTACGCCGGTGAGAAGGACCTCAAGGTGTGGTCCTTCAACGGCCACGAGGGCGGCGGTACCCATCAGCAGGCCGAGCAGATCGCCTATCTGCGGAGGCTGCTGGGCTGAGCCGGACGTGCCGGGCGGCGTTCGATCGCCGCCCGGCACGGGGTAGACAGGGGCTACCCGCATCGAAGGAGCCGCCCGTGCCCGCACAGCCCCTGGAAGGCATCACCGTCGTCGCCCTGGAGCAGGCCGTCGCCGCCCCGTTCGCCACCCGTCAGCTCGCCGATCTGGGGGCCAGGGTCATCAAGGTGGAGCGGCCGGGGCGCGGGGACTTCGCCCGCGAGTACGACCGCGAGGTCAAGGGCGCGTCGGCCTACTTCGTCTGGGTCAACCGCGGCAAGGAGAGCGTCGTCCTCGACGTCAAGGACGCCACCGACCGGGCACTGCTCGACGCGATGCTCGCCCGTGCCGACGTCTTCGTGCACAATCTGGCGCCCGGCGCCGTGGACCGGCTGGGCCTGGGGGCGCAGACGCTGCGGGCCGCCCATCCCCGCCTGATCACCTGCGCGATCTCCGGATACGGGGACAGCGGCCCGTACCGCGAGAAGAAGGCCTACGACCTGCTGATCCAGTGCGAGGCGGGGCTGCTGTCGATCACCGGCAGCCCGGAGGCACCGGCCCGCCCCGGAATCTCGATCGCCGATATCGCGGGCGGGATGTACGCCTACACCGGCATCCTCACCGCGCTGTACGAGCGGGAGCGCACCGGCACGGGGACCGATCTGAGCGTGAGCCTGCTCGACGCGCTGGGCGAGTGGATGGGCCACCCCTTCTTCGCCCAGGCGTACGGCGGCACCGGAGTCGTCCGCAGCGGCGCCCGCCATCCGTCCATCTCGCCGTACGGCGCCTACCGCTGCGGGGACAGCGGTCAGGTGTTCCTGAGTGTGCAGAGCGACCGTGAATGGGTGGCCCTGTGCGAGCGGGTGCTCCGCCGCCCGGAGCTGATCCGCGATCCCCGCTTCGCGGACAATCCGCTGCGCCGCACCCATGACGAGGAGCTGACGGCCGAGCTGGAGGCGTGTTTCGCGGGCCACACCGCCGACGGGCTGATCGCGCTGCTGGACGGGGCCGGTATCGCCAATGCCCGGCTGCGCGACCTCGCGGAGTTCGCCGCCCACCCCCAGTTCGACGCCCGCGACCGCTGGGGCGAGTTCGGCTCCCCGGTGGGACCGCTGCGCGGTCTGCTGCCACCGGTGGAGGTGGCGGGACGCAGGGCCCCGATGCGGCCGGTGCCGGGGCTCGGCGAGCACACGGAGGGGGTGCGCGCCGAGTTCTCCGAGCCGGTCCCCCGCCCCGGGAATCCGGGACCCGCCTGACGGGCGGCTCGACCTCCTGTGCTAGGACGCTGGTCATGGAGATCGAGCCGATCACCCTGTCCACGCCACGGCCCGTGCGACGGCCGACGCTGGTCCAGCGCTGGGATGAACTCACCTTCCTGCACTGGCCGGTGGAGCCGGAGCGCGTGGCCCCGCTGCTGCCCGCCGGTACGCGTCCCGACACCCTCGACGGCGTCACCTATGTCGGGCTGGTCCCGTTCCTGATGCGCGGTGTGGGCTTCGGGCCGGGGCCCGGCCTGCCGTATCTGGGCACGTTCTGCGAGACGAACGTGCGGCTGTACTCGGTGGACGGGCAGGGCCGGCGCGGTGTGGTGTTCCGGTCCCTGGACGCGGCCCGGCTGCTCCCCGTGCTGGTGGGCCGGCTCACCGTCCGGCTGCCCTATCGGTGGTCCACGATGCGGCTGCGCCGTGAGAACGACGTGATCACCTACAGCTGCGGCCCGCGACGGCGCCCGGCGGCCCGGGGTGGCACGAGCCGGGCCGTGGTGAGGATAGGCGGGGCCATCGCGGAGCCCACACGGCTGGAACGGTTCCTCACCGCCCGGTGGGGTCTGCACGTCTCCTGGCACGGCCGCACAGTGCACCTGCCGAACGACCACGCACCATGGCCGCTGCACCGGGCCGAGCTGCTCGATCTCGACGACGGCCTGATCGCCACCGCGGGCCTGCCGCCCATGGCGGGCCCGCCGGTGAGCGTGCTCTACTCCCCCGGGGTCGCCGTGCGCTTCGGGACCCCGCAGCGCGCCTATGAGTCCGGGAAGTGAGGAGCGGCACAGTGCTGGTGGAGCCGGTGCGGTCGCCGTCGGGTACGCGGTGCGCGGCGCCGCGTCGACGACGCGCATCAGCGTGGCACCACTGCGGGCCCTCCACGTTCCGGGACTGCGAGTTCGCCCGCGTCAGGCGATGACCGGCGCGATGGCCTCACCCAGCCAGCGTGCGATGGCGACCACGCGGGCATCAGTGCCCGGTTGTCCCATCACCTGAAGGCCGAAGGGCAACCCACCGACGGCCATGAGCGGAACGTTCACGGCCGGAGCGCCCAGGAGCGAGCTCGGGGTATTGAATACCGGGTCTCCGGTCGGCCACCGCGCCGGCGGCTCTCCGGCGACATCGCCAAGCCACTGCGGCGCCGAGCCGGTGGATGTCGGCGCGACGACGGCGTCCACGACGCCGCCCAGACCCGCGAAAGCCGCCTGCACGACTTCGCGGTCCTGCAATGCCCGTTCGTAGCCTGCCGCACCCAGCCTCTCCGCGGCGTCGATGAAGAAGCGCTTGCTTCGCGCGCTGATGCGGTCCGGGTGCGCCTCCGCCAGGTCGCGGAAGGCCCACAGATGCTCGCGCGCGAGGATCAGGCTGGTCAACTCGGTAGCACCGACCAGTGCCCGCTCGAACCGCTCGATCAGTGGTTCGTCGCCTCGGCGGAGCACGGTCACGCCGCGGGCCTCGATCTGTCGAGTCACGCGGTCGAACGCTTCGCGGCTCCGATCGTCCAGACGGTCCCAGCCTTCGGTCTCCATGACGGCGAGGGTGAGGGGCTTTCGAGCCGGTGGCGGCGTGGAGGGCCCGCGCAACGCCGGCCAGCCAGGATCGCCGCCCACGCGACTGGCGATCTCGATGGCCACCTGCCACATGTCCTCGGGGCACGCCGCCACCACGCCGTGGGCCGTCGTGCTCGCGGTCTGCCGTTCACCGCGGTTGATGGCTCCGCGTGACGGCTTCAGACCCCAGTTCCCACAAAAGCTCGCAGGCCGCATGAGCGATCCGCCGGACTGTGTGGAGATCGTCGCGGGCACCATCGACGCCCCGACGGCCGCCGACGAGCCGGACGACGATCCACCCGGCGTGTGCTTCGGGTTGAACGGGTTGGTTGTCGGCCCGGGTTCCGGGCCCGCCAGTTCCGTGGTGACGGTCTTCCCGACCAGGACGGCGCCCGCCTGCCGCAGTGCCCACACCGCGGCGTTGTCCCGCTTCGGGAAGTTGCCCGCGTACGCGGCGCAGCCGTACTCGGTGGGCATGTCCTTCGTTTCGAGCACGTCCTTGATCCCGATGGGCATTCCGTCGATGGGGGAGAGCGGCTCCCCCCGGCGGTAGCGACGGGTACTGGCGTCAGCCTGCTCGCGCGCACCCGACTCCTCGATCACGACCCAGGCTCGCACGGTCGACTCGAGTTCGGCGATCCTCGAAAGGCAACGCTCCAGGTAATCCCGCGGCGTGTCAGCGCCGCTGCGGAACTGCTCCACCGCCGTGTGGAACCGCAGTCCTCCGAACGCGACCGGGTCGTACGTGCCGACGGTCGCGCCAGCTGAAGTAGTCACGAACACCCCCATCATCGCCGTTCCGGAAGGCGAAGCTTTCACTTCGGACCGGTTGGTGTGCCGCATGATGGCACGGCATCTCTTTATGCAGCACACGCTAGGGATGGGCCGATCCGCATGTCAAGACCATCTCGGCCGACGGCAGCGCCGGGTCGGCCCGCCCGGAAGGTACGGCCACCGGGCCGCGTGCGCGGTCATGGGGCACCCCGTGGACGGGGCGATGGCCGTCGACGTCGTGGGCACATATGGGCACATAGGGGACGAGCACGGCTGACTTGCCGGTCAGGCGGACGAGACCAACTTGCTGATCTCGTCCGCAGCCGCGACCACCATTCGCGCGAGCGCCTTCTCCCGCGAGCGGACGTAACGCATCTGCGGAATCGCCAGCGTGACCGCCGCGATGGGCCGTCCAGCGGCATTCATGACCGCCGCTCCGATGGAGGAGACGTGTGGGCGGTACCACGACGACATGTCCAACGCGTATCCCCGCTTGACCGTCCGGGCGATCTCCTTCCGGAGTTCCCCGGAAGTCAGCACCGGCGTGTCCGCGAACTCCTCCAGCTCGGACTTCAGGAGTTCGTCCACCTCGCCCGGTTCCATGCGCGCCATGATCGCGCAACCGGCCGAGCTGGCGCGAAGCGGCACCCGCGTACCGACTTCCAGGAACACGCGGATGAGTTGCGTGCTGTCCTCCCGCGCGACGATGAGGTACTCATCGCCGTCACGCAGGCCGAGGAGGACGGTCTCGTCGGTCTCGGCGGCGAGGCGCTTGATGACCGGCCCGGCCAGTTCCCGCAGATCATGCTCGCCGGCGCCGCGCAACCCGAGCGTGAGAGCCCTGGTGGTCACCCCCCACCGCACGCGCTCCGGGTCGACGATCCTCAACCAGCCGGCTTGCTGAAGCGTCACCAGGCACCGCTGCGCAGAGCTCTTCGGAATGCGCATCGCTCGCGACAGTTCCGACACGCCGATCGGCTGGCGCACGGCGACTTCCTCAAAGACGCGAAGGGTGCTCAGCACACTGTTCATCGAGGAGCGGGGGCTGCTGCCGGCGCCTCCCCGGGCGGCCGGGCCGTCGGCGGAGTGATCTGTGCGCATGGCCTGGTCAGCGTAACACCCCCCAGCACCGCGCCCACCAACTCCGGGACCGCCTGATCGAGATGGCGAACCCGGAACGCCTCCGGAACGAGCGCACCGGTCACGAGATCGATCATGTCAACTCCCAACGGCCCGAGCCGCAACCGGCCGTCCACGCGCCCGCGAGCGAGGACAGCGCCACCCATGGCAACGATCTTCACCGCCTTCGCTCCGACCGGCAGAGAGTCCCGCGCGGTGGTTGACAGAACCGCCGCGCTCCCTTCAGATTCGTTCCGGGACGCAGCACATCGTTCCGTATTTCAGCACAACAGCAGTTGAGCCATGAGCGCGCTGCCTGGACCACGCGCCCCCTGTGCGACACATCGCACACGCGGAACCTGTCCCGGCGCCACCGAATCCAGCCGCGCCACGTGGCCTTGCCGGGCATCGCCCGGCGGGTCACCGTCACCACCGCCGCGGTCTCAGCAAGGCCGAGTCATGTCGTCGCTCCGGGCCTTTGGTGCCGCACGGCCCGGGCACACCACAGGCCTCCCCGCCCTCACTTCGGCCCGGGCCCCTCATACGGGTCCCGCCGGCAGCACGCCGTTTCGCAAGCAGTACGTCCACACTCACATGGAGGCGAAGTCGCGATGGCAACCAAGCGCTATACCGGTTACCGGTCCTTCTCATATCTGGAAGCCGGAACGGACTACACCGAGTTCACGCCCTCCGCCGATGTGGACCGGCTGCCCGAGCACGACCTCGGATTGACCGCCGACGAACAGGCCCGGGCCGAGCACCTGCTGACCGACAACATCGCGGTATCGCTCCACGACCACCCGGTGCGCCTCCCCCAGCGGGCCAGGACGGAACTGCTCCAGTGGAACCGCGAGGCCCGCCTCGCCTACGGCTACGAAGGACTGAGCCGGTCCGGACTGGACGCCGTGTTCGACAACCTCGGCTGGGGCGCCTGCGAGTCCCGGAACGGGTGGAAGTGGGACGACGTCATCACCGACCTGGGAATGCGCTTGTGCGACTTCGCCCACCAGGACTACGTCATCCGTGCCGAGTCGGTCGCCGACATCCGGCGCGCCCACGCCGATGGCCGACTCGCCGTGGTCGCCGGCCTCGAGGGAGCGGCACTGATCGAGAACGAGATCGACCGGCTCGACGTGCTCCACGGACTGGGCGTCCGTCAGATCGGCATCGCCTACAGCGACGCGAACTCCCTCGGCGGCGGACTGCGAGAGCAGACCGACGGCGGCCTGACCGCACTCGGACGGCGCGCGGTCCGCCGGATGAACCAGCTCGGCATCGCCATTGACCTCTCGCACGCCGGGGACCGGACCGCGCTCGAGGTGATCGAGGCCAGCGACAAGCCCGTACTGATCACACACGCCGGTGCCCGGGGACTGTGGAAGACCGCGCGGATGAAGCCCGACGAGGTCATCCGCGCCTGCGCCGAAACAGGCGGCATGATCGGCATCGAAGCGGCCCCCTACACCACCGTCAGCCCGCAGCACCGCCGCCACACCATCGAGTCCGTAATGGACCACTTCCGCTACTGCGTCGACCTGGTCGGCATCGAAAACGTCGGATTCGGTCCGGACACCTTCTTCGGGGACCACCTGGACCTGCACCACGTGATGAGTAAGAAATGGGGGGTCGCCGACACCATCCGGTCCGGCCCCGAATTCGAAACCATCGAATCCGTAGCCGGGTTGGAAAACCCCGGCGAATGTTTCCGCAACATCACCCGCTGGCTCGTCAAGCACGGGTACTCGGACAAGGATATCTCCGCGGTCATCGGCGGCAACGCACTACGGGTGCTCGAGAAGATCTGGTGAACCGCTGACATGCGCGGCAGCGCAAGCGAGAAACGTCCTCACAACATCCAATCCTTCTCCCATGGAGCAGTGGTGCAAAAGAAAATTCTCGGCGCCGCTATGATCGGGCACGCCGTCGAGTCCTACGACTTCGTCATCTACGGCTCCTCGGCGACAATCATCGCCAGACACTTCTTCCCCGAGGACAACCCGACCCTGGCGATCCTGTCGACCCTCGCCGTCTACGGCATCGCCTTCGTGGTCCGCCCCGTCGGTGCCGCCGTCTTCGGCAGCATCGGCGACCGTCTCGGCCGGCGCATCGCGCTGTCCACCGTGGTCCTGATCATGGCGATCTCGACCGCCGCGATCGCGCTGCTGCCCGGTTACACCACAGCCGGGATCGCCGCCCCGCTGCTGCTGCTGTGCTGTCGGCTCGCCCAAGGGATATCAATGGGAGCCGAATACACCAGCGCGGCGTCCTACGTCATGGAACAGGCCCCTCCGAACAGGCGCGGACTGTGGATCAGCGCCGTAGGCAGCGCCACCTTCATCGGCTCCGCATTCGCCGCCTTCGCGCTCCTAGCCCTCCACTCGGCGTCGCCACACGCCTATACGGAATGGACCTGGCGGATCGCCTTCCTCATCGGAGGCCTCATGGCCCTGGTCGGCCTCTACATGCGCCTCAGCCTCGAGGAGACCAGCACTTTCCGGAACCTGGAGGCCCACGGCGAAACCTCGGCCCGCCCCGTCAGGGACTCATTCCGCGACTGGCGCCTCTTCCTCCTCCTGTTCACCATCTTCGCCCTCCTCGCCGTCGTCGTCCACAACCTCCTGGGCTACCTGCCCACCTACCTCACGACCACCGGCGGTCTCACCCAGACCACCGCACTCGTCGCAGGCGGCATCGCCCTCCTGCTGTGCACAGGCCTGTGCGTCCTTACCGGCGCCCTCACCGACCGCATCGGACGCAAACCACTACTGATCACCGGAGTGGTCATCGCGGTCACGGGCTCCGTACCCGCTTACATCCTTGCCGGCGGCGGAACACTCCTCACCACACTGGCCGCGGAGACCCTGCTCGTCATTCCCGCCGCCCTCATCGGCATGCCGGCGACAATCATGGCCGTAGAACTCGTCCCACCCCACATCCGCACCACCAGCACGGCACTCGCCTACAACACCGCCTACGCCGTATTCGGCGGCACGGCCCCACTCCTCGGAGCCCTCCTCACCCAGCACTTCGGACACCTGGCGCCCGGCACCTACATCACAGTCCTCGCGGCCATCGCACTCGTCATCACCACCACCGCACTACCCGAAAGCCGCAACCACACGACGACCACACGCCCGCCACACAGACACGACCGCAAGCCCACCGGCCCGTGCCCCGCTCCCTTCGGGACGACCAGGTAGTCGGCATACTTCGGCCGGTCACCGGGTGTGCGCGAGCAGCGAGGACACCAGCGGGTCGCTCCCGGCGATCAGGTCCGCACCTGCATTGACGGCATCGCTGCGGGTCCCGGTCCTCATCCGTCGGCCACGGCCACGCGCAGAGGCGCCCGGAACGACAGCAGCCCGAGCATCGGTGCGCCCTCCGCGCCTTCCACGAGGCGTGCCTTCGGCAGGCTGCGGGCCGCTGCCCGCAGGGCCACCGCCGCCTCCGTTCGGGCCAACGATGCGCCCGGGCAGCGGTGGCGCCCGGTGCCGAAGGCCAGGTGGTGGCGGATGTTCGGCCGGTGTGGGCACATCCGTTCCGGATCTGCGAAGACCTCCGGGTCCGAACCGCTGCCCATGAGCATCAACAGCATCGGTGCTCCTGCCGGCAGTTCCACTCCGCCCAGTTCCACCGGCCGCGCCACGACCCTGCGCCAGGTGGTCACCGGTGGCTCGCGCCGCAGCACCTCCTCCACCCAGGCCCAGGCCGTATCCGTCTCCTGTGCCGCGCGCGGCCACAGCCCGGGCTCGGCAAGCGCTCGGCGCAGCACGGTGGCGATGAGCTGTCCGGTGGTCGACTGGCCGGCGATGAAGACGAAGAAGCAGGCCGCGACCGCCGTCTGGGGGTCCAGCGGTGTTCCGTCGGGCAGCCGGTGCCGGGCGAGTGCTCCGAGGAAGGAGTCGGCGGTGGCCTTGCCGGTGCGCACGGTCGTGGTCAGCCATTGGTGGAACTCACCGGCCTGTTCCGCCAGTTCCAGCTGTCGGTCCGGTGCGGGCCTGCCCCAGAACAGCTCCAGTGAGGCGTCGCTCCAGCGGATCAGCGTGGCCGGGTCGATGTCGTGGATGCCCAGCAGCTCCATCAGTACCCGACAGGGAAGGACCTGGGCGAAAGCGGTGAACAGGTCGTATTCGCCGTCGGCGTCGGTCCGCGCCCGCGCCGCCTCGAGCAGTTCCGCGGCCAGGCGCTCGATCACCGGTACGGCGGCCGCGACGCGCCGTGCGTTGAAGAACCGGGTGACCACCCGGCGCAGGCCGGGGTGGCTGTCGGTGCCGTTGTTGGCGAGCGCGGGCGGGAGCTGGAAGCCGGCCCGGGCGAGCACCCGCAGCACGGCCACCGGCAGCGGGGTGACCGCGTGCTGGGCGTTGTCCGGTCGGAAGGTGGCGGGGTCGAGCAGCACCCGGCGGATGTCCCGGTGGCGGCTGACCAGCCACAGACCGGTGCCCGCGTCGTGGTGCACAGGCGCCTGCGAGCGCAGCAGGTCCAGCCAGGGGTGGGGGTCGCGAACGAAGCCGTCCCCGAACAGGTCCAGACCCTCCAGCGGACCGCCCGCGCCGGGCGGCAGCGGTCCCGCCATCCCGCTGCCGGGTCCGCCGTCGCGGACCTCCGTACCAGGTGCGGAGGTGTCCAGGGCCGGGAGGTGCACGGACGGACGCTAACACGTGGCCGCCCCGGCACCGCCGCCCTGTGCGCGGTATCACTCGGACACCCGGCGGCCGCACCGGTCGCCCGCACCGCAAGCCTCCCCCACCCGCCGACCGGTCACCGGGCGCGTGCCAGAGTACCGATTCATGGCCCAGCACCCAGTCCAGCCGACCACGCCCACCCCGGCCTCGGGCGATCGGTCGCTTCCCGCACCGGATGCCACCGCGCCTTCCGCGAGCCGGACCGATCCACAACGCGCCCACCCAGGACATGCCGCCCCCGCCCCGGCGGCGGTCTTCGACTGGATCGACCGGCGCACCGAGTTGCGCCGCCGCGCCGGGCTGACCCGTCACCTGCGCCCACGACCGGCCGACGAGCCCGTACTGGATCTGGCGGGCAACGACTACCTGGGCCTGGTCCGCCATCCGCGAGTGGTACGGGCGGCCACGGAAGCGGTGGCCCGCTGGGGCGGCGGTGCCACCGGTTCACGCCTGGTCACGGGCACCACACAACTGCACCAGGAACTCGAGGACGAACTCGCGGACTTCTGCGGCTTCGAAGCCGCGCTGGTCTTCTCCTCCGGATACACGGCCAACCTTGCCGCCCTCACAGCTCTGACGGGGCCGGGCACACTCATCGTCTTCGACGCCTGCAACCACGCCTCCCTGGTCGACGGCTGCCGACTCTCCCGGGCGAAGGTCGCACAGGTGCCGCACCGCGAGCCGGACGCGGTGCGCACCGCGCTCACCCGGCACCGCGGGGGTCGCGCCCTGGTGGTGACCGACTCGGTCTTCTCGGTGGACGGGGACGCCGCGCCGCTGACGGAGTTGGCCGAGGCGTGCCGTGCGCATGGCGCCGCGCTGCTGGTGGATGACGCGCACGGCCTCGGAGTCGTCGGCGACGGAGGCAGCGGCGCGCTGTCCGCCGCCGGTCTGGCCGGATCCCCGGACGTGGTGGCCAGCGTGACACTGTCGAAGTCGCTGGGATCCCAGGGCGGGGCGGTGCTGGGCCCCCGCAGGGTCATCCGGCACCTCACGGAGACGGCCCGCACCTTCATCTTCGACACCGGGCTCGCCCCGGCCGGCGTGGGCGCGGCCCTGGGCGCGCTGCGGCTGTTGCGCGAGGAGCCGGAGCGCGCCGCACGAGCCCGAGAGGTGGCCCGGCGGCTGTCGGCGGGCCTGGCGTCCACCGGGCTGGAGGCGAGCGTGCCGGACGCCGCCGTGGTATCCGTCCGCGCACCCTCGCCGGAAGCCGCCGTGACATGGGCGCAAGCGTGCCGGGAGGCAGGCGTGGCGGTGGGCTGCTTCCGCCCGCCGTCCACACCGGACCACCACTCCCGGCTAAGACTCACCGCACGCGGCGACCTCACCGACGAGCAGATCGAGCAAGCCGTGGCGGTGATCACCCGCTGGGCCCCGCGCGGTGGCACGGACGCCTGACTCACCAACGCCACCGGTCCCGGGCTTCAACCCGGCTGGACGGACGGCCCGGGCCGTCCGCCGCAGCACCCGGATACGAGGGGATCACTCCGGATGGGCCACCGCGTCATCCCGTAGCCGCACCGCCGCCAGCAGACTCAGCCCCGGCTCTGCCCCGCGCAGCGCCTTTATCGCCGCGACCGACGTGAGGTCCCCGGAGAAGCCGACGTCGGCCAGCCGGGAGCGGACCCAATGACCGCGCACCTGGGTCTCGGTGGCGGCCGTGGTGGATTCGACGAGCGCGACCGCGTGTTCCAGGCCCGGGCGCGTCTCGGCCGTGGCCTCGTCCAGTGCCTGGCGCAGGGCCGCCGCGACCACATGCGCGTCCCGGATCAGCACGACGTTGTGGCTCTTGCTCATTTCTCGGTTCCTCCCATATGGATCACTGGTCTTGTCATGTCCGAGGTCCAGGCATACGCGAGCGCTGGAACCGCGATACGAACATTCCGGCGCCGACCAGCGACAAGGCTCCCGATCCGAAGGTCAACCCGAGCGGTTCGTCATTGACCAGGCTGAGCGTGAGCCCCATGGCCGAGCACACGGTGAAAATGGCCGCCCGGGTATCGCCCCGCGTCAGCCGGCGCACCCGGCTGGGCTCCTGTTCCGCCAACCGGAGTGCGTACAGCCCCACCGGGCCGAATTCGTCCCGGGGCGCCCGCTCAGCATCGATGACGTGCCGGGCCGCCTCTTCAGTGAGCTCCGCCGCGCGGGCACGAGACAGGCCGTGCCGTTCTTCCAGCAGCCGCGGCAGGATCCTCAGCCACTCCTCGGGCGAGTGAACGGTCTCCGGGATTACGTCAAGTCCACCCTTGCTGGTCGGCTTGCCGGGTACGGCGAACCAGATCGCCATCAGGGCGATCCCCACCAAGCAGACGATCGGCGTCGGAAGCCTGCCAAGTCCCGTCCTGGGCAGGGCGGTGAAGGCGATGGCCGCCAGGATCGTCGTAGCGGCCGAGGCAGACCACCACCCGACAGCCCGGCGCCGGGATGCTGACCGCGGCCCGTGCGCCGCGACCAACGCGGTCGCCAGAGCGAGCGCGGTAAGGGCTGTCCCCGCCAGGCCGGCCAGGGTCAGCGGGAGACTGCCACCAGTCGAGATCCACAGCAGGACGCCGGCCACCACCGTACTCATTCCCAGCAGACCGAACACGCCGGAGCGGCGGTCGGCCGGGGTCAGGCCGTCCCGGTCGCGGGCGGCACGGACCTGATCCGGGACCCGTTCGGCGGCGACCGTCGCCGCGAACTCCGCCGGTGAGCCGAAGGCCTCCCGCGGATGCTCACCGCTCTCCGCGCGGTGCTGCCCCACTTCGGTCAGCACCGTGTCGGCGGTGTCGCCCGGCACCGACAGGGCGGCAAGCCTCAGCCGAACCCTGGCGTACCAGACTTCGACGGTCTCGTCACTCACGTACGCTCCCTGTCGACGTCGTCAACTCTGGCCAGCAGACGATCCACGGAGCCGGAGAAGTGCTCCCAGCCCACCCGCTCCTCGCGCAGCCGCGCCCGCCCGGCGTCGGTCAGCCGGTAGACCTTGCGTCCCGGGCCGCCCTCCCCCGCCTGCCAGCGGGCCTCGACCAGTCCGTCGTTCTCCAGTCGGGCCAGCACCGGGTAGAGCGCACCGCCACGGACCGTGCCGAACCCCTGCGCGGCCAACTGCTGGACCAGTGCGTACCCGTGCTGGTCGCCCTGCGCGAGCAGAGCGACCAGCAGCAGAGGCAGCATTCCTCGCAGCCAGCCGGACGAGGGCTCTCCTGTCGGCATGAGCTACTCCCCTCATCCAACTAGTCGCGGTTCGTATCTAGTTCTGTTTCAGAGTAGTTAAACACGCTTCAAGATCCGACACCACCCCGGCCCGGTTCAGCGCGCGGCGGGCAGTTGGCCGCGGAACCGCGAAGTCAGCCGATGGAGAGACCCAGGTCGGTCACATACCAGCGGCCTTCCACGACGCCGGCCTCGATCCTGATACCGACCTGGTCCTCCTCCGCTCCGGTGGAGTGCGACAGGACGATGGCCTTCAATGTCTGACCGTCCACGGTGATCTGCTCACCGTCGACCGTCGCCTTCTTGTCCTTGACCGGGACCGCGGCCACCTTCACCGTCGGGGGATTCTTCGGCTGGTCGGGCGTGAACGAGGTGTGCATACGGTGGACTTGATCCGCCATCTGTTGCGCTTCCGGCCCCTTGCCTCCGCACATCGCCTCAGTGCTGGGCTTCGCGGGAGACCCGTTGGTGGCCGGTGTGGCCATGACCGAGCAGGCCTCCTTGGGACGGTCCTCGACGACCGCGGTCACCCACTTGGCCACCACCGCCTGCACCGTGGACTGATCACCGGGCTGCCCCTTCGGGGATGGAGTGGCCCCGGCCGTCGAGGCCGAGCCCTTCGGGTCCTTCGCGTCCTTCGTGTCCTCCGCCTTCGTCGAGTCCGCCGAACACCCCGCGAGGACCGACGCCGTGGCCATCACACATACGCCGACGATCCAGCCGACGACAGCATTCCTCTTCGACCTGGTCATTCCCATTTTGCTCACGTTTCCTCAGTGGTTCCTCATGGTCCGGCATCCCCGGAATGAATTGCACACGTTCCCCGGGTGGGGAGGCCAGCCTCCCGGTACCCCCGCCAGGGGAGTGGTCGTTCCGCGTTATGTCTGGGCGATTTCCATGTCCATGAGCGGGGCGTACTGCTGGCCGGCGTAGCAGTCGGTGTCGTGCGGGCCGCCCTGGGCGGCGGGCCGGGGCAGGGAGACCTTGACGGCGAGGGCCAGGGGGTGGTGGACGAGGAGGATCTGGTCGGGGGTGGTGCCGTAGAGGGTGGCGAAGAGCTCCTTGTTGAGGAAGCCGGTGGCGACGAGGGCGTCGTAGGCGGTCTGGTCGTGGCACATGAAGTCGAAGGTGAGGGTGAAGGGGCCGGCGTTCTTCGAGCGGATCAGGGAGCAGTAGTCGAGAAGGGTGGTCACGGGGTCACAGCTCCTCGGTGACGGTGCGGAACAGTTCGGTGGGGGTGACGCCGGTGGCGACGTGGTTGAGGGTGAAGCGGTACAGGGCTCCGCGGTCCATCTCGGGTGGGGAGTAGGGGTAGGCGAGGGTGGAGACCAGGCCGTCGTACTCGGCGATGGGCAGGTGGCTGCTGGCGTGGGCGACGAACGTGGCGATGGCGTGGGCGGTCTCCTGGTCGGGTGCGGTGACGGTGATCAGGACGCCGAGTTCGCGTGGGGTGAGCGGATCGGGTTCGCTGCCGGTGAGGACGGCTCCGGCGCCGTAGAGGCGGTAGTCGATGTCGATGTCGGCGGGGTCGACCTCGCCGTCGAAGATGTCGAGGATCTTGGCGTCGAAGTACCGCTCGGCCGTCGGCAGGAGCTTGGGGAGGGCGTCGATGACGACGCGGTCGCGTACGCCGCCGATGATGACGGTCTGGTAGCCGACGAGTTCGGCGCCTTCGAGCTTGTTGGTGTAGCCGTCGGCGGGGAGGTAGCGGGCGCCGCGGACACGGACGGTCTGTTCGTCGACCGGCTCGTAGGTCGCCTCGGTGGTGTCCAGCACGCCTGACGGTTCGGCGATGTGATAGGGGTCGGCGTTCTCGTACAGGGTGTGCGCGGCGACCGACCGGGGGGTCAGCCGGGTGCCGGCGGCCAGTGTGGTGACGTCGAAGTGGTCGTCCCGCAACGTGGCGAGCAGGCCGTTGGCGGATGGCGGGACGGCACAGGCGGCGCCGCACTCGATGGTCTTGGCCATGTGCCAGGTCAGGCCCGGGTCGGCACCTCGCATATGGGGCAGTGCCGCGAACAGGGCGGTGTCGCTGGCACGACCGGCGAGGATGACGTCGCAGCCCTTCCGGAGGGCTTCCCGGAGGGGTTCTACGCCCATCATCGCGACGGTGTGACCGCGCTCGAACAACTCCCGGTCGATCTCCGGCGCGTTCGCCAGGGGCTGGATCCGGCCCGTGTCGTAGAGGTCCTTCAGCCGCTGGGCGGGCTGGTCGGAGTAGATCAGGCCGAGCTTGACGTGCAGGTCTTCTTCCGCGGCGATGGTCCGGCAGAGGGAAGCGACCTGGTCGACTCCTGCGTCACGGCCGGAGGTACCGCAGGAGCCGATGATCAGCGGCACGCCGAGCTCGTCACGGCCCCTCAGGAGCAGCCGCAGATCGCGGGTGACCGCCCGCGCGGACAGCTTCGGGGTGCCCGAGCCGAGGGCGGCGGGGCCGGAATCGGTCGAACCGGCGTCGCAGGCGATCACGTCAGGGCGGGCGGCGAGGCCGCGCGCGAGCGCGTCGGCGTCGAACCCGGCGCCGAGCGCGCCGGTGGGGGCCAGGATGCGGAGTTCCATCAGGGTGGTGCCTTTCATCGTGTCTGGAGGGAGAGACGCGTTTCGCCTCAGGCGGTGACGCGGTCAGGGGCGCGTCGAGCCAGGCGGGTGAAGACGAGGAAGGTGACACCGGCGGCGACGGCGGCGTTGAGGAACATGTAGCGCCAGCTGGTCAGGTCGACCGTGGTGCCGAGGATGGCCGGGCCCAGCGCCATGCCGGACGCGGAGGCGATGGTGTAGAGGGCGGTGTAGGTGCCCAGCACCTTCTGCGTCGGCGCGAGGTTCCACAGCGCGACCAGCGCGTTGACCGCGAACGACGCGTACCCGAGGGAGGAGAGCACCATCGCCGCGACCGTGCCCGGGGCGGTGGGGACGGTGAAGCCGACCAGGACTCCGGCGATGAACAGAACGACGCCGTAGCGCACCGCGCGCAGCTGCCCGAGCCGGTTCGAGGCGTAGGCGATCGGCAGCACGGACACCAGGAACGCGACCGCGCCGGGCAGCACGAGGCCACCGGCCTCACCGCGGGTCAGGCCGAGAACCTGCGTACCGTACGGGGTCATCAGCGAGCGCAGCGCGGTCCACATCCCGGCGAAGCAGAAGATGCCGATCATCAGCAGCGGCGTCGGGCTGGACGGGGAGCGGAGCGCGTCCTTCAGCACCGCCCACGGAGAGCCGAACTCCCGCGCCCCGTCCGCAGTCTCCCCGTCCGCCGTCTCCTCGCCGGGCAGGAGGACGTCGGTGTGGCGGCGGCCGAGGAAGGCCCAGGACAGCGCGAGCACGATCAGCATCAGCAACGGGGGGATCGCGAAGGCGAGACGAAGGGACCGGTCGACGACCAGGAGGCTGATCAGGGAGGAGACGACGATGGTCAGGCTGACACCGGCCTTGATGAAGCCCTGGGCCTTGCCGCGGGCGGACGGCGCGACATAGTCCGAGATCAGGGTCTCGGTGACGCCCTTGAAGGCGTTGGCGACCGCGGCGAAGCCGACCACGCACACCATCAGCGCGGGCAGGTTCGTCGCCCAGGGGATGAGGACGAACGGCACGGTGGCGAGCGCGGCGCCGACCAGGACGATCGGCCACCGGCCGGTGCTGCGGCGGGCGAGCTTGTCGGAGAGGAACCCGACGGACGGCTGGGTGAAGATGCCCCAGGAGTGGTCCAGGCCCATGATCAGCCCGATCACGCCCGCGGAGGAGAAGTAGTGCCGCAACTGCTCGGGCACCTGGGCGTCGTAGAAGTTCCAGACCGCTTCCTGCGCGAACACCGCGAGGGTCACCCAGAGCACCGCACCGCGGTTCATGCGCTCGCCCACTGCCGGGCGGGGCGATGTCGTGGCCGTGTTGGAGGCGGGCGGGGAATCGAGGGTCATGGGGTAGTGACTCCTGTGCCATATGCTATAGCAAGCGTGTTATGGGGAGAGCCCCTCGGCGCATCCCGCACGTCGCGTCGGGGGAGGCAGGCGGATCGGGGGTCAGTCGCCGGACAACTGGGCGAGGGCGGCGCGGTGATGCCGCACGGCAAGCTCCTCGGCGCGGTCCTCATCCCGTTCGAGGAGAGCGTCAAGCAGCTCGCGATGCTCGTGATAGCGGGCGCGGAACGCCTCGGCATGCTCGGGAGCGAGCCGCATCGTCAAGTCGAGCCGCTCCTCGTCGCTGAAGGCCCGGGCCTGATCCAGCAGGCCCTCCAGGACGGGGTTGCCCGCGCACGCCTCCACCTGACGGTGAAACAGGCGCAGCTCCTGGAAGACGGCAGCGAGCCCGTCGGCCACATCGGCTTCCACGCCCTGCCCGGCGACGGTCTTCTCGATCCCGGCGACGATCCGGTCGGCCTGGGCGAGCAGTGAGACCAGGCCGGTGAGCTGCTCCGCGGTGGCGTTGCGGGCGGCGAGGCGCGCCATGAGGGCGGACAGGCGGACCTCGGCCTCCACGATCTCGGAGCGGGCCGCCGAGGAGTGGTCGGCGATCCGCAGGGCGCGCGGCCCCGCCCTTTCGACGACCTTCTCGTGCACCAACTGCCGCAGGGCCTCACGGACCGGGGTCGGGCTGACGCCGAGGCGGGCGGCCAGATCCCGCTCGGTGATCTTCTCACCCGGCCGCAGGACACCCCCACGGATCGCGTCGCGAAGCCGACGGTATGCCTGGTCGGCCAACGACGTGGTCTCCACGGAACCCAGGGCGTCAGCGCTCATGTCGATGAGAGTACTTCTGCTATAGCAAACAGTCAATGTGTCCAAGCTCCTGCATGAGCCCGGGAAACGGGCTTACGGTGGAAGGGTCATCGCGCGGATGTCCGCCACAGGCCGATGAGCGGATCGAACGGATCGAAACAATGGCCGAAGCGACCAAGACAGCCCCTCGTACCAGCGCGTCCTCACGGGGACAGGCATCGGCTCCGGCCGCGAGGAGACGCACCCGCGGCCCCCGCGCCGCGGCCGAGGACGTGTGCGCGCGCCATTCGGTGACCGTCCAGCTCGACGGGCGGCGGGTGGAGTTGCCGTCGGAGGACCAGCTCTGCTTCCTCGCCGGGCTCGGCGTCCTCGCCGCCGTCGGGATCATCGAATGGCCGGTGGCGGCGGCCATAGCGATCGGGCACGGGCTGGCCCACAGCCAGCACGGCAAGGCGCTGCGCGAGTTCGGAGAGGCTCTGGAAGAGGCATGACACAGCAGACGCCGGACACGCCGGAAACACCGGACACGCCGGACTACCCCGCGATGATCGTTCCGGTCGGGCACGTGGAGCCCGTGCCGCGCCGCATCCGTGGCTTCGTGGCCGGACGTCCCGTCTTCGACACCGTGCGGGCGCGCTATGTGTGGCTCTGGCCGGGCTATCCGCAGTACTGCGTGCCCCGCGACGACATCGCCGAGGGGGTGCTGGTCGACGAGGGCCGGAGCATGGCGCTCAAGGTCGGCGGGGCGCACCGCCGGACCCTCCAGCTGGGCTCGCTCACCCGCCCGGGCGCGGCCTGGGAGTGGGGCGGGGACGCGCCATCCGGCATCGTGGGCCATGTCAGCTTCCGGTGGGAGGCCATCGACGCCTGGTTCGAGGAGGACGAGCAGGTCTTCGTCCACCCCAGGAGCCCGTACACCCGCGTCGACGCGCTCCGGTCGGGCCGCGCCGTGCGCGTCGAGCTGGACGGCGCCGTGATCGCCGACGCCCCGGGCTCGGTGATGGTGCTGGAGACGGGGCTCCCGACGCGCTACTACCTGGACCGGGTGTATCTGGACTGGACGCGCATGGAGCCCACCGAGACCGTCACCAGCTGTCCGTACAAGGGCATGACGAGCGGATACTGGTCGGTCCGGACCGGCACCGCCACCCATCCGGACCTCGCCTGGACCTATGACTTCCCGACCCGTCAGGTGTCCCCCATCGCGGGGCTCGTCGCCTTCTACAACGAGAAGGTCGACCTCTACCTGGACGGCCGGCCGCTTCCCCGGCCCGCCCCGGTCTCCAGGGCGGGCTGGGAGAAGGAGCACCGGCAGGCGTAGAACTCCTCCTCGCCCGGAAGGGCCCTGGGCCTCGGCCCGGGGCCCAGGCGTGTGTCCCACGGCTAGGATTGACGACCCGTCAGTTCCGGTCACGGAACGCGCACGCCCCAGGCCCACGAGAGGAGAACCGCCCATGAAAGCGCACCGCGCCACCAGGTGGCTCCCGCTGCCCACCGCACTCCTGCTCGCCCTGCTCCCCACCAGCGCCTCCGCCTACCCCAACCCCGGCCGGGTGACGGGCGACACCGTCGTCCACGACCCGTCGATGGTCCGCGCCGCCGACGGCACCTATCTGCTCTACTCCACCCACGGCGGTCTGGAGGCCCGCACCTCCACCGACCGGATCGCCTTCAGCCGCTCGGGCAGCGCCTTCACCACCCCGCCCTCCTGGTGGCGGACGTACTCGGCCGACAACGACCCCTGGGCGCCGGACATCTCGTACCAGGCTGGCGGCTATCTGATGTACTACGCCGTCTCGTCCTTCGGCGCCAGCAATTCCGCCATCGGCCTCGCCACCTCCCCCAGCGGCCGGGCCGGGACCTGGACCGACCGCGGCATCGTGCACTCCACCACCGTCTCCAGCGACTACAACGCCATCGACCCCAGCCTCTTCGTCGACAGCGACGGAAAGTGGTGGCTGTCGTTCGGCTCGTGGTGGTCGGGGCTGAAGATGATCCGTCTGGACCCCGCCACCGGCAAGCAGTACACGGGCGACCGGACGGTCTACGCCATCGCCTCCCGGCCCACCGGCACCAAGGCGATCGAGGGCCCGTCGGTCGTCAAGCGCAACGGCTACTACTACCTGTTCGCGTCGTACGACACCTGCTGCGCGGGCACCAGCTCCACGTACAAGATCAAGGTCGGCCGCGCCACCAGCCCCACCGGTCCGTACTACGACAAGAGCGGGGTGAACATGATGAACAACGGCGGCACCCCGGTCCTCGAGTCCCACGGCCGCTACATCGGCCCCGGCGGGCAGTCGGTGCTGAGCGACGTCGACGGTGATCTGCTCGTCTACCACTACTACGACGGCCAGGACAACGGCACCCCGAAGCTGGGCGTCAACCTGCTGAGCTGGTCCGGCGGCTGGCCGACCGCGTACTGACCGCCGCGGGCCACACCGCTCGTGCCGCACGGTGCCGTGCGCACCGCCGGGACCGAGTCCCGAGCACATGGCGGCCACCATGTGCTCGGGACGCGTCATTTGACGCCGATGTGCGCTCCGGGGCCGAGCGGCAGGTCCAGGCCGTAGAAGATGCCGAGGATCGCCAGCCACACCAGCAGGAACGGCACCACGAAGATGGCCAGCCGGGAGATGAGGGTCCCGAGACGGGCCTCCGGTTCGTATTCGCGGACCATCGCCAGGACCAGGAGGAGATACGGGTTCATCGGGGTGATGGCGCCGGTCGCCGAGTCGCCGATGCGGAAGGCCGCCTGGCTGAGCGCCGGGCTCATGTCCATGAGCATGAACGCCGGGATGAAGACGGGGCCGACCAGGGACCACAGGGCGGATCCGGAGAGGATCACCAGATTGAGGCAGGAGGCCAGCAGGACGAACGCGATGATCGCCCAGAAGCCGGTCACGCCGATGGAGTTGAACAGCGCGGCCGCCTTCACCGCCAGCAGCACCCCGAGGTTGGACCAGGTGAAGACCGCGATGACCTGGGCGGCGAAGAACATCATCACGATGTAGCCGGACATGTTCTTCACCGAGTCGGTCATGGCGGTGACCACGTCCTCGGTGCCGGTGAGCCGCTTGACCGTGAAACCGTAGGTGAGCCCGGCGAGCAGGAAGGCGCCGAAGAGCACCGGTACGACACCGTTCAGCACCGGCGAGGGCACGAAGGCGCCGCCCTCCCCGCGCAGCGGGGCGCCCGGCGGCAGCCACAGCGCGAGGACCGCCGCCAGATACACACCGACGACCGCGCAGGTGACCGCGAGCCCCTTGCGCTGTACCGGGGTGAGCGCCAGGTCCTCCCCCGTGGCCTCGCCGTCGGCCGCCTGGTAGGTGCCCAGGCGTGGTTCGAGGACGCGGCTGATGAGGAATCCACCGAGCAGCCCCAGGACGACACTGCTGGCGGCGGTGAAGAAGTAGTTGATGAGCACATGGATATGGAGGCCCTCGGCGGCCGGGAGCACCGAGGCCGCCTGCTGGGTGATGCCCACGTACAGGGCGTCCAACGAGCCGATGGTGAACCCGGCGGCGTAGCCCGCGGTGACACAGGCGAAGCCACCGATGAGACCCGCGACGGGATGGCGTCCGGCGCTCTTGAACACCAGGCCCGCCAGGGGTGGCAGCACGATGGCGCCGACGTCGCTCATCATGTGCGCCTGGCTGGCGATGATCGCCACCGCGTACGGCAGCACGGCGCGCGGCACCCGGGCCAGCGTGGCCCGCATCGCGGTCTCCAGCAGACCGGTCTTCTCCGCGAGCCCGACCACCATCATCAGCACCAGCACGGCGCCGATCGGCGGGAAGGTGGCGAAGTTGGGGATCAGGTTCTCCAGCAGCCAGCGCAGCCCCTCACCGCTGAGCAGCCCGCCGATGGGCTTGGTGTCATCGGTGCCGGGGACGGTGACGGAGACACCGGCGAGGGCGAGGACGGTGGAGACGACCGCCAGCAGCGCGAAGAGCCCGGCGAACAGGACGATGGGATTGGGCAGGGCGTTGCCGGCGCGTTCGATGAAGGAGAGGACACGGTCGAGTCGGCCACGCCGCTCCTTGTCCGGCGAGGTGCCCCCGGGGGCGGGGAGCCCGGTCACCGCGGGCATCAGGGCCGCCCTCCGGCTGGCGTGGCCGAAGGCAGGAGGCCCTTGGTGTCCTTGCGGACGTGTCCGTCCTGCACGACGCACACCACGTTGGCGGGGTCGCCGAGCACACCGATGTCCGCGAGCGGATCGCCCTCGCAGACGACGAGGTCGGCGACGCGGCCGGGGGCCAGCGTGCCGAGCCGGTCGGCGACGCCGAGGAGTTCGGCGGCGGTCCGGGTGCCGGCCACGATGGCGTCCATGGGGTCCATGCCCAGGTCCACGAGGTAGGAGAGCTCCATCAGGTTCTGTCCGTGCGGACAGACGGCGGCGTCGGTGCCGAGCGCGATCCTGGCGCCCTGTTCGATGGCGCGGGAGATGTTCTCCTTGGTGATGCCGGACCAGCGCACCTTCTTCTCGTAGTGATAGTGCTCCATCGTGGCCTTGTTGATGCCCGCGTAGACGGTGGAGAGGGTCGGGACGACGAAGACGCCGCGCTCCCCCGCCATCTCCAGGGCCCGGTCGTCCAGTCCGTAGCCGTGCTCGATGCTGGTCACCCCGCCGCGGATGGCGTTGAGGATGCCCGCGTTGCCCTGGGCGTGGGCGGCCACCGGCTTGCCGCCGTGGCGCCGGCACTCGTCGACCACGGCGCGGATCTCCTCCTCCAGGAGCCCCTCGTCGTCCGGCTGGTCGTAGGGGCTGCCCATGCCACCGGTGGCGCAGATCTTGACCAGGTCGGCCCCCGCGCGCAGCACCTTGCGCACGGCCAGCCGCGCCTCGTCCTCGGTGTCGGCGAGCTCGGACATCTCACCGCCGCTGAGGTCGGTGCCGTCGGGCAGGCGCACATCGGCGTGGCCACCGGTGTGGCTGATGATCCGTACGGCGGTGTGCAGCCGGGGGCCCTCGATCCGCCCGGTCTCGACGGCGGTGCGGTATCCGGTGGACAGGCCGCCCAGGTCCCGGGCGGTGGTGATGCCCGCGTCGAGGGTCTGCCGCATGCGGGTGGCGGTGTCGAAGGTGACCAGGACCGGGTCGAGTTCACCGCGGCGGCCGGGCGGTGTGGCATGGCCGTAGGCGAGGTGGGTGTGACAGTCGAAGAAACCCGGCAGCACGGTGCGGCCGCCCGCGTCGATGACACGGCCGGTGAAGGCGGTGCCGGAGGCCGGGGGCGCGGTGGCCGCCGGGCCCGCATAGGTGATGGTTCCTTCGGCGTCGGCGATGACCACGGCGTCCGCGATCGGGGCCGCCCCGGTACCGTCGACCAACGTGGCGTTCTCCACGCGCAGAGCGGTCCTGGTGGTCTCGGACGTGGTGGGTTCCGTCATGAGCTCGATCTCACTCCTCGTTGAGAGAACTGGTGGGGAGGAGTGTCGGTCCATCGTGTGTTTCGGGTGTTATCATGCAGCATTCCATCGAGATTCACATGCGATACGCAGAAAAGCGCCGCCCATGCACACGCAGGATTTCGCCGCGCATGACCTGGACGAGCTGGATCGCGGCCTCATACACGCATTGCAGATCCACCCCAGGGCCCCATGGACTCTCGTCGGTGATGTTCTCGGGGTGAACCCGGTGACGGCCGCGCGACGCTGGCACCGGCTCCAGGAGGCCGGGCTGGCTTGGGTGACCGCCTACCCCCGGCTGTCGGACTCCCGGATCGTGGTGACCGGCATCGTCGAGGTGGACGCCGAGCCCGGGGTCGGGGAGGACGTGGCCGAGGCCCTGGCGGCCGACCCCTCGGTGGCGAACGTCAAGGTCACGGCGGGAAGCCGGGATCTGGTGATCGCGCTGCAGGCTTCCGACCTGGGTGAGCTCTCCCAGCTCAGCACCCTCCTCTTCCGGGGCGCGCCGGGGGTGCGGGCGACACGTACCCATGTGACGACGGCCCTGCCCTTCGAGGGCAGCCGGTGGCGACTGCGCGCCCTGGACGCCACGCAGTGTGCTCGGCTCCAGGAGGCGCTCCCGCCGACCGAGCCGCTCCCGTCGGGGACGACCGGCTGGGAGCCCCTGGATGTCCGGCTTCTGGAACTGTTGAGCATCGACGGCCGCATGGCGATCAGCGAGCTGGCGGAGCACGCCGACGCGCCACTGACCACGGTCCGGCGAAGGCTGCGGACGCTGCTCTGTTCACGGGTGTCACTCCGCTGCGACCTCGCCCGGCCGCTGTCCGGGTGGCCGCTGTCCGCGGTGTACTTCGCGTCCGTACCGGCCGAGCGTCTGGAGGAGACCAGCCGGGCGCTGGCCGGGGTGCGGGAGGTGCGGTCGTGTGCGATCACGGCCGGTCCGCACAACCTGGTGATCGACGTCTGGCTGCGCGCGTCCGGCGATGTGCACGCCTTCGAGGCACATCTGTCGAGGCGGCTGCCGCGGCTGACCATCGAGGACCGCTCGGTGGTGCTGCGCACCGTCAAGCACATGGGCCGGCTGCTGGACCGCGACGGCCACAGCGTGGGCATCGTCCCGCTGCGCCCCTTCGCCGCCCCCGCTGCCGGGAGTGCCACCGCCACCTGAGGCGCGGGCGCACGGTCCGGTATCGCGGTCACCTCGTCCGAAATGGCCGAACGGGCGGACCGGACGTGAAGGCGCTGTCCGGTGTTCGTGTGGGTGCCATCTGCCGGTACCCGCCGCCGGACACGCTGGGGCGCCATGGCACCTGTGCGCGCGATAGTCCAAGCCGTTCCGCTGGTGGCTACGGCCATCGTCATGCTCGACGCGGCCACCGACTTCTTCCCGGACGCCCCGCTGGTCGGCGTCATCACACCGGTGCGCCTCGCCGTGCTGGCGGGGCTGGCCGCGACGGTGGTGACGGCCCCGAGACTCGCCACGTTCCGCACCCGGCTCGACCTCGCCATCGCGCTGCTCCTGCTCAGTGCCATCGCCACCACCTACGTCGGCGGACACCCCGACGCGCCGCTGCGCGCCCTGATGACCGCTCTCGCCACCTTCTATCTGCTGGTCGGGGTGCGGCGGTCGCAGCCCGAATCGTGGCGGGCGGTGGCGCTGCTCGCGCTGGTCGGCGTGGCGGCCGCGGCCACTTCGGCGTTCACCCAGGTGACCAATGAGGTGCCGACCGGCTTCTGCCGCACCGGTCTCTTCACCGACGTCGACTGCGACAGCGGCGGGGCCGGTGCGATGATCCGCGCCACGGGCACCTTCGCCAACCCCAACCTGCTCGCCGCGTTCCTGGTGCTGCTCACCCCGATCGCCCTGCTGACGGCGGTGACGGTGGCCGAGCGCACGGCCCGGGCCGCCGTCGTGGCCGTGGGCCTCCTCGCGTACGGCGCGGTGCTGACCACCTTCTCGCGGGCGGGCTGCGTCGCGGCCGCGGCGGGTCTGCTGGTGCTCGGTGGCGCGTACTGGCTCGCCCCCCGCCTCGGCCGGTGGGGGGTGCGGACGCTGACGACCATGGGGCTGGCCGGGCTGGCGGCGGTGACGGTGGCGCTGTGGGTGGTGTCGAGGGCCGGTGACGCGCTCGGGGTCCGGGGGCAGGCGTGGAAGGCGGCCGTGGACCTGGCCGCGGACCATCCGCTCGGGGTCGGTCTCGGGCGGGCGGGCGACGCCGTCTCCGCCGCCGTACCCGGCGGCAGGACGTTCGTCCACGCGCACAACATGTGGCTGAACTGGCTGGCCGAAGCGGGTGTGGCCGGTCTGCTCGGCATCCTGCTGGTGACCGTGATCGCCGTCGCCTCGGCGGTCCGCGCCGCCCGGGAGAAGTCCGTGGCCGGTGTCGTCGGGCTCGCCGCCCTGACGGGGTTCTTCCTCGCGGCCACGGTGGACCACCCGGCCAATCCGGACCGGATCGCCATGCTCTTCTGGCTGGTCCTCGGCCTCGTCATGGCCGAGGTCCCGGGCGGGTGGCGGGAGTCCGGGCCGCCCGCGCGGGCCACCGGCCGGTCGGGCCGCCGGGCGCGGCGGAACTAGCGGGTCCCGTCCCGCGAGCCCTCAGCCACCGGGCGTCCCACGTTCCGAAATTCGCTCGCCACCTCCGCCTCCGCCCCGAACCATGGCCCCATGGTTGACACATCCTTGTACGCGGCGTTCCTCCTCGCCGCTTTCGTCCTCTGCGTCGTCCCCGGCCCGGACATGATGTTCATCGTGGCGATGGGCGGCCGGGGCGGCCCCGCCACGGGGGTCATGGCCGCGTTCGGGGTGGCGTGCGCGATGTTCGTGCACGCGGTGGCCGCGACGATGGGGCTGTCGGCCCTGTTCGCGGCGCTGCCGACGCTCTACCACGTACTGCGCTGGGCGGGGGTGTCGTATCTGCTGTACCTGGCCGTCAAGGCGTTCCGTGACCGCTCGCTGCCGGGCGAGGAGAGCGGACACGTCGGCCCGGGGCACCGGCGCGCGTTCTGGCAGGGCGCTCTCATCAACCTGCTCAACCCCAAGGTGATCCTCTTCAACATCGCCTTTCTGCCGCAGTTCGTGAACCCCGGACTCGGCCATGTGCCGGGCCAGTTCATGATCCTGGGGATCACCTTCGTGGTCATGGGCTTCTGCGTGGACGGGTCCATCGGCTTGCTCTCGGGGAAGCTCGGCGGGCTGCTGAGCCGCAGCCGCCGGGTGGCGCGGGGGCTCAACGTCTTCAGCGGGACGGTGTTCACCGGGCTGGCCGTACGGCTCGCCGCCGCACCGAAGTAGGCGGCCCGTCGGACGCCGTGGCCGCCCGGGGTCCGGACAGCGGACCGTCCTCCTGGCCCCGCCCGCTCGGTGGCGACGAGAGTGGGCGGGCGGTTCATGTCAACCGGAAGGCGGGGCACAGCGATGGCGGACACGGTGCGGCGGGGCTATGCGCCCAGCCCCTTCGGGCAGTTGCACTATGCGGAGTGCGGGTCCGGCGAGGCGGTGCTGCTGCTGCATCAGACGCCACGTTCCTGGACCGAGTACGCCGATGTGCTGCCCCTGGTGGGGCGGGCGCACCGGGCGATCGCCATGGACACCGTGGGGTTCGGCGCCTCGGCCAAGCCCGAGGGGCCGCATTCGATCGAGCGGTTCGCCGATGGGGTGGATGCGCTGGCCGACGCGCTCGGGCTGGCCGCGTTCCATTTGGTGGGCCATCACACGGGCGGTGTGGTGGCCGTGGAGGTGGCCGCCCGGCTGGGCGACCGCGTCAGCAGTCTGCTGCTCTCGGCCACGGCGTTCGTGGACGAGGCCAAGCGCGCGGCGGCTCCCGCGCGCCCGCCGGTCGACCATGTCGACCCCGAGCCGGACGGCTCACACCTGGTGGAGGTGTGGAACCGGCGCCGCGCCTTCTACCGGGCGGGCGAGGAGGCCGCGCTGCACCGCTATGTGATCGACGCCCTGACCGTACTGGACCGGGTGGAGGAGGGGCACGAGGCGGTGTACCGGTACCGGATGGAGGAGCGGCTGGCGCGCATCACCGCCCCGGTACTGGCCGTGTGCGCGCCGGAGGACCACTATTCGCTGCCCGCGCTGGAGAGGTTCGCGGCGGCGCTCGGCTGCGAGACCGCGGTCCTGTCCGGCGGCCACGTACCGGCGCCCGAGCAACTGCCCGGGGAGTTCGCCGGTGTCGTCACCGCGTGGGTGGACCGGCATCGGCGGTGACCCGGTCCCACGTCGTCCCGGTGACACCCCGCCTCCGCAGCGCCGCCTTGCGCACCTTGCCGGTCTCGGTGAGCGGCAGTTCGCCCAGGATGTCCACATAGCGGGGGACGGCGAAGGGTGGCAGCTCGCGCTCGCAGTGGCGGATCACATCGGCCAGGTCGAGCGTGCCGCCCGCGTGGGGCACCACGGCGACCATCACCTCGTCCTCCGCCAACTCGGACGGCACGGGGAAGACGGCCGCGTCGGCCACCTCGGGATGGCCACGGACGACCGTCTCGACCTCGCACGAGGAGATGTTCTCCCCCCGGCGGCGGATCACGTCCTTGATGCGGTCCACGAACCGGAACCAGCCGTCGGGTTCGCGGACCACCCGGTCCCCCGTGTGGCGCCACGCGTCCACCGGCTCCGCCGACTCGCCCAGGTAGCCGGTGGCGAAGGCGTACGGCCGGTGGCTGCGCACGACCAGCTCACCCGGGGTGCCGTCGGGGACGGGCGTGAGCAGTTCGTCCACCACGCGGGCGTCGAAACCCTCGCGCAGGGTGCCCATGTAGCCGGGCCGCTGCTCCTCGGCGGTCGTGCCGATGACCAGGTTGGTCTCGGTGGAGCCGAATCCGTCGACCAGCGTGACGCCGAACCGCTCGCGGAACGGCCCCCAGGCGTGGGCCGGTGTCGCCGGGGAGAGGCCGCGGACGGCCCGGTGCGCACGGTCGTACGGGCCCGGGGGCTGGGCCAGCAGCATCGGCACCATGGCGCCCAGCAGATAGACCACGGTCGCCCCGGCCCCGGCCGCCTCGGTCCAGTAGCGGGAGGCCGAGAAGCGGGGCGCGAGGGTGATCGACGCCCCCACGGTCATCGCCTGCGCCAGCGCGTTCAGCGCGTTGGTGTGGAACAGCGGGAGGCAGATGTGGAGGACGTCGTCCGCGGTGAGGCGCAGCGCGTCGGAGACGTTGCGCCCCCACCAGACGAACTGGGCGTGGGGGCAGCGCACCCCGCGGGAGGTGCCGGTGGTCCCGGAGGTGAACAGGACACACGCGGTGTCCTCCGGGCGGACGGGGGCCGCCGGGAAGGCCGGGCCGCCGCCGGGCCGGGGCGCGCCGGCCGCACCCGCGCGCCACAGCGTGCCCCGGTACCCGGCCGCCCGCACGCGGTCGGCCGTCTCGTCCTCCGCGAGCAGATGGGTGGCGCGGGCCTGGTCCAGGGCCTGTCGCAGCCCGCCGCCGCGCAGCCCCGTGTTCAGGGGGACCAGCTCGGCGCCGAGCCAGGCGGCGCCGAGGAACAGGTCCACGAGTTCGATCCGGTTGCCCGTCATCGCCGCGATGCGCTCGCCCGGGCGGCAGCCCTGGACCACGAGGGCCCCCGCCATGGTGGCGGCGGCCTCCCGCGTCTCGCGGTAGGTGCGGACCGTGGTCCCGATCCGCAGGAAGGGGCGGTCCCCGTGGTCCCGGGCCGCGGCCTGGAGCAGCCCGGGAATCGTCAGGGTGGTCACCTCAGCACCTCGCGCTCGCGCAGTGCGCGGATCCGCTCCGGTGACAGGCCCGCGACCTCGCGCAGCACATCGTCGGTGTCGGCGCCGAGCACGGGGGCCGCCTTACGGATGCCACCGGGCGTGCGGATGAGCCGTACGGGCGGCCCCTCGTGCAGGAAGGCCCCCGCCACCGGGTGTTCCGCGCGGACGTAGAAGCCCCTGGCCCGCAGCTGCGGATCGTGTTCCACGAGGTCGCGGCCGTCCCGTACCGGGCCCGCGGGTATGCCGTGCTCCTGGAGGAGTCCGGCGGCGGTGTCGGCCGGCAGGGTCCTGGCCCAGCCGGCGAGTGCGCCGTCGACCAGTTCGGTGTGGTGTGCGCGCCTCTCCGCCGTGCGGGTGCGGTCGTCGGTGGCGAGGCCGGGGCGGCCGATCACCGTGCACAGCGCGGCCCATTCGGTGTCGTCGCGGACGCTGACGGCCAGCCAGCTGTCGGCGCCGAGGCAGCGGTACACGCCCTGTGGGCTCCACCGCGGATCGGTGTTCCCGGCGGGCTCGATGGGGTGGAGGAGGCTGGTGCCCATATGCGAGGCGATCGCCTCGAGCTGGGACAGGTCGATGTGCTGTCCGCGCCCGGTCTCCTCCCGGTGCTCCAGGGCGGCCACGGTGGCGAGCGCGGCCTGCAGCCCGGCGACGATGTCGCCGTGGCCGTAGATCACCCCGACCACGTCGTCCGGCCCCCACCCGGTCAGGCCGGTGAGCCCCGAACTGGCGGACACGGTGTCCGCGTACGACACCCAGCCGCTGCGCGGGCCGGTGTGCCCCATGCCGGACATGCTGATGTACACCAGCCGGGGATTGATCTCGCGGAGGGTGTCGTAGCCCAGGCCGAGTTTGGTCATCACGGTGGCGCTGAAGTTCTCCACCAGGACGTCGCAGGAGGCGATGAGGTCGCGCAGTACGGCGATGCCGTCCTCGGTGCGGGTGTCGAGGGCCAGGCTGCGCTTGTTGCGGTTGACCTCGTTGAAGTATCCGTTGGTGTTCGGATCGGTGTGCGGGCCGCGCGAGAGATGCATGAAGGGCGCGAACCGGGTGGGGTCGGGACGGCCCAGGGACTCCACCTTGATGACATCGGCGCCGTGGTCGGCGAGCACCTTGGTGCAGTACGGCCCGGCGAGCACCCAGGTCAGATCCAGGACGCGGACGCCGTGCAGGGCGGGCCGCGCGGGTTCCGCGGACGCCGCGGGCACCCGCGGGGCCGGGCGGTGCTCGTGCAGCAGCCGCTGGTCCGCGCCCCCTTCCGGGACGTCCAGCTCCTTGATCCGGTGGCCTTCGGGGAACGCGAAGGGGAAGCCCAGGTCGGTGCGGTCCCCGGCGCGGAGGAAGAAGTCGCGGGCGGCGAGCTGCGGGTTGCCGGGCAGCTCGTGCGGCAGGTCGACCGCCGCCCACGGCAGCTTCCTGGACTGGGCGAGCTCGGCGAACTCGGCCTTCGGCCAGCGGCCCGCGAACTCCTGCACCACCGCGAAGACATGCTCCTGGTGCTTCTTGCGCTCCACCGGATCCTGCCAGCGCGGCTCGGCGAGGTCGGCCTCGGCGCCCTCCTCGCGCAGCCAGACGAGCAGCGCGTCCCACATGCGGGGGCTGCCGCCGAGGCCACCGCCGAGGTGGCCGTCGGCGGCCCGGAACAGCCCGTGCGGCACCAGCGGATGCACCCGGCCCGGGCGCGCGGGCACCCGGTCCTCGTGCAGATAGGCGAGGGCGCCCGCCTCCAGGGCGGCGGCCACGCACGCCTGGGCGGACACGTCGGCGAGCTGGCCCGGCCCCGTGCGCCTGGCCCGCAGCCCGAGCAGCGCGGCGATCGCGGCGTGCACCCCGGCGAGCTGCTCCGCCTGGTTCTCCGGAAGGCGCAGGGGCGGGCCGTCCGGGTCGCCGACCTGCGCGAGCATGCCGCCGAGCGCGGCGACCACCAGATCGGTCCCCTGCCAGTGGCTTCGGGGGCCCACGGTCCCGAACGGGGTGACGCGCACATGGACCAGGTGGCCGAGTCCCGCGACGGCCTCCGGCGCGCCGTCCGGTGTCCCGTCGAGGAGGACGTCGGCTCCCGCCACCAGGTGCCGCAGCTCCTCCAGGGACGCGGGGGTGACGGACCGCTTGCCGGCGTGCCAGTGGACGAAGGCGTCGCCGTTGAGTTCGCGCCGTGTCGGATCGCCCTCCTCGGGCTCGACCAGGACGACCTCGTGTCCGAGGCCGACCAGGAGCCGGCCCGCGAACCGGGTGAAGGGGCTGGACAGTTCGACGACGCGTACGGCCGGGTTGCTCACTTGTCCTCCGCGGGACGCTCAGTCGTGCTGCTGGTTCAGGAAGCCGGTGACCGCGGTGTAGTAGGCGTGCGGCCGCTCCTCCTGGGGGTGGTGGGAGGCGTGGTGCATGACGTGCAGATTGCCCTTGGGGACCATGCGGGCGAGCATCAGCGGATAGTCGGGGGTGAGGAAGGCGTCGTACATGCCCCAGACGAAGAGGGTGGGGGCCTGGATGGCGCCGAGTTCGGCGGTGAGGTCCTGCCAGTCGCCGCGCGGGTTGTCGGAGGCGCCGGCGAGGGCGGTCTCCTCCGGGTCCAGGCTCTGCTCATAGCGCAGGGTGACGGTGTCATCGGGGATCGCGGCGGGGTCGTACCACTCCAGGCGGGCGATCAGCTCCCGCATCTTCTCCCAGGAGGGGCCGGTGCCGCCGTAGTACACATCGCGGGCGTTGCGGCCGCGCCGCCCGCCCTCCGGCAGCGGGGCCAGCGGCCCGTGGAACACGGGCATGCTGCCGGTGATGGTCAGCGACCGGGTCCGCTCGGGGTACTTCGCGGCCAGGTTCAGCGCGATGGTCCCGCCCCATGAGTTGCACACGAAGTCGGCGCGCTCGATGCCCAGGGTGTCCAGCAGGGCGACCGTCTTGGCGGCGTGGTAGTCCCACATCGGGCCTTCGATGACGGGCTTGGCGGACTTGCCGTACTGGAGGATGTCCACGAGGTAGCAGTGGCGGTCCTCGGCGAACAGCGGTGCCACCTGCCCGAAGTCGGACCAGCCGGTGCACCCGGGGCCGCCGCCGTGGAGGAAGACCGTCGGCCTGCCCGTCGTGCCCAGTTCGAGGTAGTGGTACGTGACGCCGTCCGCTTCCGCGTGGGCGCCCTCCGGCGGCTTCTGGATGGTCATGAGGTCCATGTCCCGATGGTGTGCCGCCGGTGATCTCCGCCCAAGCGGACCGGTCCGCTGAGCGGGCCGGTCCCGTGGTGAGGGCCTCCGGGCGGTGACTAGCCTCCCGGCTCATCGAGTCCCCGACGATTCGTGTCCCCGATGATTCGCGTCCGCAGAAAGGCAGCACATGTCCGCGTGGGAAGTGGCCGAGGAACGGGCCAGGGCGGTGATCGGCCGCCCGGACCACCGGGACCTGGGGGTCGTACGGGCCGAGGACGCGGCGGAGTTCGCGCGCGCGGCCGGGGAGACCAGCCCGCGGCTGACCGACCCCGGCCACCCCGGATTCTCCGTCCATCCGCTGTACGTGGTGAGTCTGCTGCGCGGCGCGGGCGGCGCCGGCCAGGGCGAGTTCCGGCCGGACGGGATGTACCGCGACGAGGTCCCGGGCACCGACGGCCTGGACGTACGGCTCATGGCGGGCGGCCAGGAGGTCCGGTTCACCGGCGAGGTGCGGGCGGGCGACCGGATCGCGGTCCGCCGTGTCCTCACGGATGTCGCCCGCAAGGGCAGCGATGCCCCGTTCCTGCTGCTGACCGTCGAGAAGACGTACACGGCGGAGCGGTCCACGCTCGTCCGGGTGCGGGAGAGGTTCATCGTCCGATGAGGGTGCACACGGGACAGCCCGTACCGCCGGTGGAGTTCACCCCGGACACCGTCACGCTGCTGCGGTTCGGGGCGGTCACCCGCAACGCCCATCGCATCCACTACGACACCGGGTTCGCGCGGTCCGAGGGGCTGGACGGCCCGGTCGTCATGGCGCAGTTGCACGGCTGCCTGATGCACCGCGCCGCCATGTCCTTCGCGGGCCGGGACGGACAGGTCCTGGAGGTCGAATGGCAGAACCGGGCACCGGCCCTGGCCGGGGAGCGGCTCGTGGTGAGCGGCACGGTCGGCGCCGTCGATCCGGTGTCGGGCCGGGTCACCCTGGATCTGGTCGAGCACGGTGGGCGGGGCGATGTGGTGTGCTGCCGGGGCCGGGCCGTGGTCCTGATGGGGTGAGGCCTGTGTCGTATCACCCGTCGGATCAGCGTGCGGCGTCCGGGGGCACCTCCCAGCGGTAGCTGGGGGAGCGTGCGATCGCAAGGCGCCGGAGCGCCCTCGTGGCGGAGCCACATGGGCGTTTCGGCAACGCGGCGAGAGGGGGCAGTGCCAGGCGTCGCACGCCCGGCCGGGGATATGACACAGGCTCTCAACGGCCCCGCCCGGGCGCGGGACCGTTCAGCCGAGGTCGAGGACGACCTTGCCCACCGCCTCCCCGGACCGCAGTCGTGCCACGGCCTCCGCCAGGCCGTCGATGCGATGGCGCTCGACGGGCAGGGTCAGCTCACCGGAGGTGAGGTCGCCGAGCAGCCGCTGGGCGTCGGCGGCCACCTCCTGGCCGCGGGTCATCAGGTTCACCGGCAGCAGCGACACATCGGCGAGGAGGAAGTCGGCCAGGTCCACGGTGAGCTCACGGCCCGCGGTGTAGCCGACGAGGGCGACCCGGCCACGGGGGCGCACCAGCGGCAGGGAGTCGCGCAGGACCGGCCCGCCCACGGTGTCGACGACGACGTCCACCGGGCCGCCGATCGCGTCGGCGGACAGGTCGGCGGCGAGCAGCGCCTTGGCGGGGGCCGGGACGTGCGGCAGTTTGGCGGGGCGGCCCACCACGCCGATCACCTCGGCCCCGGCCCGGGCCGCGACCTGCACGGCGAGCGCTCCGACCGCACCGGCCGCCCCGGTCACCAGGACCCGCTCCCCGGGCCGGACGCCCGCCACGGTGTGCACCGAGGCCCAGGCCGTGCCGGCAGGGGAGAAGAAACTGCAGGCCAGAGCGGGGTCCGTACCGTCGGGCACGGCCTCCACGGCGGCGTCCGGGACCAGTGCGTGGCCGCCCCAGGTGCCGTCGCGGCGCAGTCCGAGTGCCTTGCCGCGCAGGCGGACGAGGCTCCCCTCGGGGTGGGTGCCGGAGGCGACGACGATGCCGCTGCCTTCGGTCCCGGGCACCGACGGCAGGTCGGGAAGGATGCCGAACCTGCCGTCGACGACGTTCAGATCGAGGTGGCTGACGGCGGCCGCCTTCATCCGCACCAGGGTGTGGCCGGGGCGTGGCTCGGGCACCGGCCGTTCGACGAGCCGCGGCAGGGTGCCGAACTCCTCCAGCACCAGGGACTGTGACGTCGGGTGGCTCACGTTTTCGCTCCGTATCCACGGGCTCGCGGCCCGGTTCGGTGAGGGGGCGGACGCGGCGCACGCTAGACCGCGCCCCTCGGTCCGCGCACCGGGCGGGGTCCGCTCAGCGGGACGCCCCGCCGCCACGCCGTCCGGCCGCCACGCCGCCCGGACATCCGCCGGCGTCCGGCCGCCCCGCCGTCCGGTCGCCCGCCGGGGAGAGGCGGTCTGCTCAGCGGACCGGATCCCTTGGGCGGATCCGCGCCGGGCCGGATGCTCGGGTCCACCGAACACCGGCAGCAGGAGGACACGCACGATGACGGTCGAGGACTCTCCCGACACGGCCACCCCCGTCCGGAGCCGCCGCGGAAAACCGGCCGAACCCGGCCGCCAGGACTGGTCGTCCTGGCCCCACTACGACGGTGCGGCGGCGGGCTTCCGCGGCTACTGGTACCCGGTCACCTGGTCCAGCCAGATCACCGGCAAGCCGCTGCCGTTCACGGTCTGCGGCGAGCGGATCGCGCTGATCCGCGACAACGGCACCGCGTACGCCCTGCACAACCGGTGCCCGCACCGCGGTGTGCCGCTGTCGGAGGGCGATCAGCAGTTTCCGGGCACGGTCAGCTGCCCGTATCACGGCTGGACCTTCGATCTGCCCACCGGGCGGCTGTCCGCGGTCATCACCGACGGCCCCGGGTGCCGGCTGACCGGGAAGCTGGGCGTGCGCACCTATCCGGTCGAGGAGCGCCTCGGGATGGTGTGGGTGTACATCCCGATCGCCGACGAGGAGCCGCATCCGATCGACTCCCAGCTTCCGGAGGAGCTGGTCGGCAACGCGTTCGTGATGGGCGGACGGATCGAGCCGCGCGGCGGCAACTGGCGGTTCGCCTGCGAGAACGGCTTCGACGAGGGCCACGCCAAGTATCTGCACCGCACGGCCCTGTGGCGGCTGTTCAAGCCCATGCCGACCTGGAACATCACCCGGATCGTGCCGCGTGGCCGCTGGATCTTCCGAGTGCAGGACGAGGTGCACTGGGACGCGGAGTACCCCGGGGTGGGCCGCTGGACCAACAAGCGCTGGTGGAAGATGCAGCCGCCGAAGGAGACCTTCAACATCGGCAACACCGGCAAGGCCGACCAGATCGACCCGACGATCGAGGCCCAGGAGTTCCCCGGCTTCGCCTCGCTGTCGATGCCGGGTGTGCTGCGCATCGCCTACCCCAAGTTCATCCACTACGAGTTCTACGTCCCGGTGGACGAGGGCAACCACCGCTATGTCGGGGTGATGGTCAACTTCACCGAGGGCTGGGACACCCTGCGCTTCTACGCCAAGTACCTGGGGGCGATCCGCTGGCTGTTCCACGGTCAGTTCTCCGGCCAGGACGCCTGGATGGTCGATGTCACCGACGCGCCGCCGGAGAAGCTCTACCGGCCCGATGTCTCGCTCACCGCCTGGCGGAACCTCAGCGAGGAGGAGTACGGCAAGAAGCTGGCCGCGGTCGGCGGCGCGTCCGCATCCGCATCCGCATCCGCATCCGAAGAGAAGGCATGACATGTTCCGTACCCTGTTCACCCTGTTGCTGGGCGCGGCGATCGCGGTCGGGATCCCGCTGGCCACGAAGCGCGTCGCGCGGACCACGATGACCCAGGTCCACCGGATCAACCAGTGAGCGCCGACGGCCTGGCGGGCCTGGACGAGCGGCGGCGCTCCTGGGCGCTCGACGCCGCCCGCCACATCAGCGCCGACCGGCTCCGCGAACTGATCACGGGCCTGGTGGACATTCCCAGCCCCACCGGCGACGAGGGCCCGCTGGCCACCCATATCGCCGACACTCTGCGCGCCACCGGCTGCCACGCGGCGGCCCAGCCCCTCGACGACCGGCAGGCCAACGCCTGGGGGCGGCTGACCGGTGACGGCACCGGCCCCGACCTCATGCTCTACGCCCCCATCGACACCCTGACCGTGGGCGAGGAGAGCGAGGACGTGCCGTGGATCGGCCCGGAGCTGCGCGAGGACATGCGGCCCGCGGCCACCGTCTACGGCGACCTGGTGACCGGGCTCGGCGCCTCCAACCCCAAGGGGCACGCGGCGTGCGTGATGATGGCCACCGAGGCGATCTCCCGGGCCGGTGTCCCGCTCACCGGTGACCTGGTGGCGGCCTTCGGCGCGGGCGGTATGCCCACCAACGCCCGGCCCGTGGGGACGCGCCGCAACACCGGCCAGGGCGCCGGGTGTTCGTTCCTGCTGGAGCAGGGCGTGTGGACCGACTACGCGGTCATCGCCAAGCCCGGCTGGACCGTCTCGTGGGACGAGGTCGGACTGGTCTGGTTCGAGGTGACGGTCGGCGGCACCCACACCTACGCGGGCTCCCGCCACCGGCTCCCGTACGACAACGCCATCGCCCGCGCCGGGGAAGTGGCCGCGTATCTGGAGAGGTGGTTCGAGGAGTACGCCGAGCGGCACACCTCGGGCACGGTGGCGCCGCAGGGCATCGTCTCCTCGATCCGCGGCGGCTGGCCGCGGATGGCGGCGGTCACCCCCGCCGTGTGCACCTTGATGGTGGACCTGCGGATCAGCCCGGACATCACACCGATGCGGGCCAAGCGGGAGTTCATGGACGCGCTGGCCGCGCTGCGGGCCGCCTCGCCCGGTCTCGACGTCCGGGCGGAGATGGTGCTGGCGATCCCCGGCACCCGCACCCCGCGCGGGTCGTGGATCCAGCGCAGCGCCACGGCCGCCTGGGAGGCCCTGGAGGGGCGTGCGCACGAGGTGATCGCCGGGAACAGCGGCGCCACCGACGCCAACATCCTGCGCGGCCGCGGCATCCCCACGGTGCGCGTCGGCATGCCCAAGGTGGCGGAGGCGCCCTTCGAGATCGACTTCGCCCGCGGCATGAACACGGTGTCGCTCCGGGCCATGGAGAGGCTGACCCGCCATCTGATCCGCACGGCCGTGGACACCGTCACCCGGACCCGCGCCGAGGTGGCCGAGGCGGAGGAAGGAGCTGTGGCATGACGGAGATCGTGCTGGGGGTCGGGGCGTCGCACAGCACGCTGATGAACACCCACTGGGAGGAGACGTACCACAAGGACCGCGCCGAGCGGTTCCGGGACGCGCTGGGCGAGGCGCGCGACGCGCTGGCCGCGGCCCGCCCCGACACGGTGGTTCTGATCGGCTCCAACCACTTCCGGGGATTCTGGCTCGACCTGATCCCCAGCTTCACCCTCGGGGTGGACGAGTGCGTCTCCAGCGGCGAGTCCGGCACCCCGAAGGGCCCGCAGCCGGTGGACCGGGAGCTGGCCCTGTACCTGGCCGGCGCGCTGGTGGAGCGGTCCGGTTTCGATGTGGCGTTCTCCGCCCGGCTCCAGATCGACCACGGCCAGTCGCACGCCGTGCAGTATCTGCTCGACGGGCTCGACGTCGACCTCGTACCGCTCGTGGTGAACGTCTTCGCGCCCCCGCTGCCCACCCTCGACCGCTGCGAGCGGCTGGGCCGGGCGATCCGGGAGGCGGTCCTGGCGTTCCCCGGCGACCGCCGGGTGGCGGTCATCGGCTCCGGCGGGCTGTCGCACCGGCTGCCCTGGCCGGACTGGCGCGACCCGCGGGGCGAGGACGAGGAGTTCATGGTCGGCGCCTGGCTCAACGGCCGGGAGAACTGGCAGGACTACGACGCCCGGCGGCGCGAGATCATCCGGGCCGCCGAGGCGGCGCTCAACCCGGAGTTCGACGAGGAGTTCCTGTCCTGGCTGGAACGCGGACAGGCCCACCGCCTCACCGAGTACACCACCGCGGAACTGGAGAAGGTGGCCGGCAACGGCGCGCAGGAGCTGCGCACCTGGCTGCTGATGGCCGCGCTGCTCGACCACGCCCCGGGGCGGCGTCTGGCCTACGAGCCGATGCCCGAGTGGCTCACCGGCATGGGGGTCGCCGTGCTCGACCCCGCGCAGACACAGAACAGCGAAAGGCAGTCATGAGCATCTGGACCGAACTGTCGGGCATCGACTACCGGCACGCCTACGTGAAGACCGGCGACATCACGACCCGCGCGCTGCAGGCCGGCCCGGAGGACGGCGAGCACGTGGTGTTCCTGCACGGCACCACCGGCCACTTGGAGGCGTTCGTACGGAACATCCCGGCGCACGCCGGACGCTACCGCTGCCACTCCATCGACATGCTGGGCCACGGCTACACGGGCAAGCCCGACCGCCCGGGCGAGATCCCGGCGTACGTCGAGCACCTGATGGCCTATCTGGACGCGGTCGGCGCCGAGCGCGCCCATCTGGTCGGCGAGTCGCTGGGCGGCTGGGTGGCGTCGTGGGCCGCGAGCGAGCACCCGGACCGGGTCGCCTCCCTCCAACTGCTCTGCATGGGCGGCACAAAGGTCAATCCGGCGGTGATGGAGCGGCTGAAGAAGTCCACCCGCAGCGCCTCCCTGGAGGACGACATCTCCTTCACCCGGGACCGGCTGCGGCTGCTGTGGGCCGACTGGGACGAGGAGCTGGGCGAGGAGCTGACCCGGCTCCGCTACGAGATCTACCACCACCCCGACTTCCAGCGGAACCTGCACAATCTGCTGGCGCTCCAGGAGACCGACACCCGCGAGCGCAATCTGCTGCGGCCCGACCGCATGGCCCGGATCAAGGCACCGACGCTGGTGGTCTGGGGCAACAAGAACCCGTTCGGGGACGTCCCCGAGGCCGAGGCCATCGCCACCGCGATCCCCGGCGCCCGTCTGGAGATCTTCAACGAGTGCGGCCACTGGCCGCAGCACGAGAAGGCGGATCTGTACAACCCGCTCAGCCTGGAGTTCCTCGCCGCGTCCTCCACCACCTGATCGTGAGGTGCCTGCCATGACCGTCGTCCCCGTCGACCACGCCACCAGAGCCTGTCCCGACTCGATGAACTCCGTCCTCGGCAAGGTCCGGTCCATCCTGGAGGCGTTCACACCCGACGACGACTCGCTGTCGCTCGCCGATGTGGTGCGCCGCTCGGGCGTGGCGAAGGCGACCGTCCACCGGCTGTCCCAGGAGCTGGTCGCGTGGGGGCTGCTGGAGCGGGCGGGCTGCAACTACCGGCTGGGGCTGCGGCTGTTCGAGATCGGGCAGCGGGTGCACCGGCAGCGGATCCTGCGGGAGGTGGCGCAGCCGTACATGGAGGATCTGCTGCTGGCCACGCGGGAGACCATCCACTTCGCCATCCACGACGGACTGGACGTGGTGTACCTGGAGAAGATCCTGCCCCACCGGGGGCTGAGCGAGGAGTCCCGGGTGGCGGGGCGGCTTCCGCTGTACTGCACGGCCACCGGCAAGGCGATCCTCGCCCACTCCCCCGGAGCCCTGTTCGGCGAGGTGATCAGGAGCGGCCTCAAGCCGTTCACCCGCCACACCATCACCTCGCCGGGCCGGCTGCGCGGCCAGCTGGACCGCGTCCGCGAGCAGGGCATCGCCACGGAGGCGGAGGAGGTGCGGCTGGGCTATATGAGCATGGCGGTACCGGTCTTCGGGCGGCAGAACACCCTCGCCGGGGCGCTGTCGATCACGGCGCCGACCTACCGTGTGGACGCGATCGCCCACGCCAGCGCGCTGCGTACGGCGGGTCTCGGCATCAGCCGCTCTCTGAGGTCGGCGCTGTGACGGCCCCGGCCGTGTCCTCCCCCGCCCTGGAAGAGGTGCTGGCCCGGGCGCGGGAGCTGATCGGCCAGTGGCGGGACGAGGACTGCGGCACCCCGACGGTCAAGGACTTCTGCCGTTACGCGGCCGCCCTCAACGACGGCGGGTACATCAGCCGGGCCCGCGCCCTGGAGGCGGACGGCCGGCCCGTCGAGGCGCCCGCCCTGTTCCTCGCGGCCACCATGAGCTGGGAGGACGGCCCCCCGGAGGACGAACTGCGGCCCGATGGCCTGGCGCTGCGGGAGTCGCCGTGCACCGAGGGCCTCCCGGTGCGCCAGGTGCACGGCGGCCAGTCGGTGCGCCTGGCCCGGCCCCCGGTGGCCGGGACGCGGATCACGGCGACCCGTGCGGTCGTCTCCGCGCGGCACAAGCACGGGCGGTCTGGTGAGTTCGTCCTGCTGGGCGTCCGCACCCGGTTCCTGTCCCCGGACGGGGACGAGCTGACGGCCGTGGACGAGACGATCGTGGTGCTCGACGCCACCGGAGGTGACCGATGACGGCTCTCGCTGCCGGGGCGGAGTGTCCGCCACGCCGGTACGCCCACACCAGTGTGCAGTTGTTCCGCTTCAGCGCCGTGTCGTGGAACGCCCACCGGATCCATTACGACGCCGCGTACGCGGCCACCGAGGGATTTCCCGACGCCGTCGTGCAGTCCACGCTGCACGGCGAGATGCTCACCCGGCACGCCCTGGAGTGGGCCGGGCCGGGCGCCCGGCTGGAGTCGGTGGCATGGCGCAACGTCGCCACGGCGGTGGCCGGTGAGCGGCTGACCTGGGCCGCGACGGTGTCTTCGGTCGAGGGCGCGCGGGTCCGGCTCGACGCCCGCATCCTCAAGGCCGACGGCTCGGAGTGTGTCACGGGGACGGTGGAGGTGACGCGCGCCGGATGACGGCCCGGCGCGTCCGGGCGCGGGAGCGGTGGCACTCAGGGCTGCGGGGGCCTTGGGTGCCACCGCTTCGGCGTGTCCGGAGCCGCTTCCGCGTGTCCGGGGCGGCCTCCGCGTGTCCGGGGCGGCCTCCGCGTGTCCGGTGCGCGGCGCCCGAACGGGTTCTGCGGCGCTGTCCCGGCAGGCGGACCGATTCCATTGGACCGTGATCGCGGCCTGCCTAGGCTCCTCGACCATGAGCGTTCTCAACGATGAGCCGGTCGCCGCGGAGGACGCGGCGGTGGTCGAGACGGACATCCTGATCATCGGCGCCGGACCGTCGGGTCTGTACGGCGCGTACTGCGCGGGCTTCCGGGGCTTGCGCGTGGCCGTGATGGATGTGCTGCCCCAGCGGGGCGGCCAGATCAGCGCGATGTATCCGGAGAAGCCCATCTTCGACATCGCCGGATTCGCCTCGGTGCGCGGCCGCGACCTGGTGGACAGCCTGGTGGCACAGGCCGAGGCACACGGCGCCCGCTATCTCCTCGGCCACCGCGCGGTGGCGCTGGACTACGACGGTGACGGCCTGCCCGTGGTCCGCAGCGACCGGGGGACGGCGGTACGGGCCGGGGCCGTCGTGATCACCGGAGGCGTGGGGACCTTCACACCCCGCCCGCTCCCGGCCGGGGAGGACTTCCTCGGCCGCGGCCAGGTGTACTTCGTGCCCGATCCGTCCGCCCACGCCGGTCATGACGTGGTGGTCGTCGGCGGTGGCGACAGCGCCTTCGACTGGGCGGCCCTGCTGGCCCCCGTGGCGCGTTCGGTCCGCCTGGTGCACCGCACCGCCCGGTTCCGCGCCCACCGCGCGTCGGTGGAGAAGGTCCAGGCGCTCGGCATCGAGACGCTCACCGACTCCGAGGTCAGCGGCCTGTACGGCGCCGCACACCTGGAGGAGGTCGAGATCCGCCACCGGCCCACCAAGGACACCACGCGCCTCCCGGCGCAGACCGTGGTGGCGGCGCTCGGCTTCCTCGCGGACCTCGGCCCGCTGCGGGAGTGGGGCCTGACCCTGCAGGCCCGCCGGATCGCCGTGGACACCCGCATGGCCACCAACCTGCCCCGTGTCTTCGCGGCCGGCGACATCACCGACTACCCGGGCAAGGTGCGCCTGATCTCCGTCGGCTTCGGCGAGGCCGCCACGGCCGTCAACAACGCCGCGACGGTCATCGACCCGGAGGCGGCGCTGTTCCCCGGGCATTCCACCGAGAAGGAGAACTGACATGGCCTACGTCATCGGCGCGTCCTGCGTGGACATCATGGACCGGTCCTGCATGGAGGAGTGCCCGGTCGACTGCATCTACGAGGGTGAGCGCAAGCTGTACATCAACCCGGTGGAGTGCATCGACTGCGGCGCCTGCGAGATCGCCTGCCCGGAGCAGGCGATCACCGTGGACCGCAAGGCGGACCCCGAGCACCGCGCCGACAACCGGCGGTTCTTCGAGGAGGCCCTGCCCGGCCGGGACGCCCCGCTGGGCACCCCCGGTGGCGCCGGAGCGGTCGGCCCGCTGGGGGTCGACACGGCCCTGGTGGCGGGCCGGTGAGCGGATCACCGGCCGCGAGATCGGGTCGACCCCCGCCGAATTCCGACCCCTCCCACCATTCCTACCAGGCAAAAAGATATCTATATTGGCCATCCTCAGCACACATGGCGGCCTTGATCGAGGCACACCGGCAGGCGAGGAGGGCATGTCGTGACGACTGCGGCGGTACCTCGTGGCAACGGCGAGGAAGCCGAGCCGGACGGGCGGTCCCCCAAGTCCGTCCTCGGCAAGGTCGGGCTGATCCTGTCGGCCTTCGGCGACGGCGACCTCTCCCTCAGCCTCACGGAGCTGACGACGCGCACCGGGGTCGCCAAGGCCACGGTGCACCGGCTGTGCCAGGACCTCGTCGCCAGCGAGATGCTGGAGCGGGACGGCTCCCACTACCGGCTCGGCCTGCTGCTGTACGCGATCGGCCTGCGCGCGCCCCGGCAGCGCACCCTGCGCCACGCCGCGCGGCCGGTGATGGAGAACCTCGCGCAGGCCCTCGACAGCCCCGTCAGCCTGTCCGTGCCGAACGGCACCGACCTGCTGTGCATCGACAACGCCGGCCGCCACCGCAACCGGGCCGGCGCCTCGATCGGCGGACGGCTGCTGCAGCTGCACAGCACGGCCCCGGGAAAGCTCACCCTGGCCCTGCTGCCCGACCAGTACCCGCTGGCGCGGCTGGCCCCCCATATGCGCCGGATGACCGCCCGCACCCTCTCCGCCGACCGGCTCCCGGGCGAACTCGCCCGGATCAAGGAACAGGACTACGCCACCGACTCCGAGGAGCACCGGCTCGGCTATTCCGCCGTGGCCGTGCCCGTGCGCGGGCCACGGGACGGCGCCTATCTGGGCGCGCTGTCGGTCGTCGCCGCCACGGCTCGCCACAACGCCCCCCGTACGCTGGCGGCGCTGCGGAACGCCTCGGAGGCCGTCACCACCCGTCTCGCGGTCATCGAGGCGTACCGCGCCGAGCCCTAACCCTCAGTCGACGAGCAGCCGGGCTATCCCGCGTTCGCTGAAGACGTCCGCGGTGGCGAGGGCCACCGCTCCGTGCACGGGCGAGGCGGCGCCGAGCCGTGTCGTGGTGATGGTCAGATTCCGGGTGGCCAGCGGCAGGGCGCGCTGGTAGACCACGGCGCGTACCCCGGAGAGCAGGTCGTCGCGCAGATCGCTGAGCGGGCCGCCGAGGATCAGGGTGCGGGGGTTGTACATGTAGACGAGCATGGCGGCGAGTTCGCCGATCTCGGTGGCCGCCTGCCGCAGGGCCCGGACGGCGGGCGGGTCGTTGTTCGCGACACGCTCCGTGAGTTCGTGAACCCCGTACAGCGGGTCCTCCTCGGTGGACTCGGGGATGTCCAGGCTCCGCAGGACGGCGCGGTGAGAGGCGACGGCGCGCACACAGCCGACGTTGCCGCAGGTGCACAGGGCGGTGCCGCCGCCGAGGGACCGGATGTGGCCGACATCGCCGGCCGCGCCGTCCGCGCCGCGGTAGATCCGGCCCTCCGCGGTGATGAGCCCCGCCCCGATCCCGTTGGCGATCTTGAGGCAGAGCACCGGGGTTTCGGCCCGGGCCTGAACGGCCTCGCCGAGGGCCATGAGGTTGGCGTCATTGTCCACCTGGGCGGGGGCCCGGAACCGTGCACGCAGCCGTTCGGCGACCGGGTAGCCGTCCCAGCCCGGCATGCCGTTGGGCCTGAGCGGGCAACCGCGCTCCCGGTCCACGGGGGCCGGCAGCCCCATCACCACCTGACGCACCCGGTCCGGATCACGCCCCGACCGCTCCAACAGGGCGTGCAGCCGGTCGCACACCGCCTCCAGGACCGTTTCCGGCCCCGTGTCGATGCGCACGGTCACCGTGTCCTGGGCGATGAGACGCCCGCCGAGGTCGGCGATCGCGATCCTGGTGTCCAGGGTGTCCACGTCGGCGACGGCGATGGTCCCCGCGTGCGGGCTGAGGGTCAGCAGCCGCGGCGGCCGCCCGCGCACCGATTCGCCGGACTCCAGCTCCTCCAGGATGTCGCGGCCGAGGAGTTGGTCCACCTGCTGGCCGACGGTGGAACGGGCCAGACCACTGCGCCGCGCGATCTCGGCCCGGTTGGTCGCCTCACCGGCCAGCACGAGATCCAGCACCCTGCGCAGTCCGGCGGGAACCGCCGGCAGCAGCGTCTGATCGGCGGAATAACCGTCACCTTCACGCATTTCCCCAACCTAGCCGCCGTGGATCACCCCGGAACAGCCCTCCTTTAAGACGTTATTAGTTTGCAAGAAAAATTAACAACCGCCTCTTGTTCGGGGTAACCGAACTAAACGAAGGTGTTAGGCGACGCGAACACGCCTTACGCAACCGCCGGAAGCGGGCGGTCCGCTGGCGCCCCCGTTCCCGAAGTCAAGGGCGGTGGACCGCTCGACGCGACACCGCGGGGCCCGGCAGGGCACCACCACACCGCACACGTTCGCCGATCACCGGCAAAACCCGACCATCCCCCGCACCACTCCCGGGAGAGGAACCCACGGCCATGGCCAAACAGACGCACCGCATCGGCATCCTGGGCAGCGGCAACATATCCGGCCGGTATGTCACCGGTCTCGCCCGCTACCCGGAGCTGGAGATCGTGCGGGTGGCCGACATCGATGTGGCACGGGCGAAGCGGGCCGCCGCCGACCACTCCATCCCGGCCTGGGGTGACGACCGCGAGCTGTACGCCGACGACTCGGTGGACATCGTGGTCAACCTGACGCCGCCGGTCCACCACGCCCGTACGATCATCACGGCCCTGGAAGCGGGCAAACACGTCTACGTCGAGAAACCGCTGGCCACCACGGTCACCGACGGCGAGGCGGTCCTCGCGGCGGCCTCCCGCACCGGGCGTGTCCTCGGATCCGCGCCGGACACCTTCCTCGGCAGCGCCGCCCAGACGGCGCGCAAGGCGATCGACTCGGGCCTGATCGGAACGCCCATCGGCGCCTCCGCCTTCATCGGGCACAGCAAGGCCGAGACCTGGCACCCGAACCCGGCTTTCCTGTTCCAGCCGGGAGGCGGCCCGGTGATGGACATGGGTCCGTACTACCTGGCCGTCCTCGTCAACTGCCTCGGCCCCGTCTCCACCGTCTCGGCGGCCGCCCGCATCGGCGTGCCCGAGCGCACCGTCACCGCGCCCGAACGGACCGTGGACACCATCGAGGTCACCATCCCCACCCACACCGGTGCGGTGCTCACCTTCGCCTCCGGTGTCATCGCCACCACCCAGATGAGTTTCGACGTCTGGGACAGCGACCTGCCGTACCTGGAGATCTACGGCAGCGAGGGCACCCTGTCGCTGGCCAACCCGAACCACTTCGACGGCGATGTGCGGCTCCGGCGGCACGGGGACGGCGACTGGACGGTCCTGGCACCGGCCCTCGAACTCTTCGGCGCCGTCGGCACCCGCGAGCAGGCCCGCCGCGGGCTCGGCGTCCGCGACCTCGCGAACGCCGTCGAGGGCGGCCCGCACCGCGCCGACGCCGCCTTCGCCTTCCATGTGCTCGAAGCGCTCTGCGCGTTGGAGGGCTCCGCCCAGCAGGGCCGGTCCGTGGCATTGAACAGTTCCTGCGAGCGCCCCCAGCCCCTTTTCACCGTCTGACACCCGCCCGTCCACCGCCCCGCCCTCAGGGAAAGGACTTCCCAATCGTGATGTCAAGCCGCAGTCGTGACGGGAGGTGAACCTTGGTAGCACTGTCCGTCACGGATCATCGCCCACAGGACGTTGAGCCTGCGGCGGGCGAGCGCGAGCAGGGCCTGCTTGTGGCCCTTACCCTCGCTTCTCTTCCGCTGGTAGTACGCCTTGGACGCGGGGCATGTCGTGATGCTGACCATCGCCGAGAGGTACATCGACCGCAGCAGTCCGCGGTGGTAGCGCCGGGGGCGGCGCAGGTTGCCGCTGACGCGGCCGGAGTCACGGGGCCTGGGGGCAAGGCCGGCGAAGCCGGCCAGGCGGTCGGCGCTGCCGAAGGCGTCCATGTCACCGCCGGTCGCGGCGATGAATTCGGCGCCGAGCTTGGGGCCCATACCGGGCAGGCTACGGATCACCTCGGCGTGCGGATGCTCGCGAAACGTGGCCTCGATCAGGGCGTCAAGCCCGACGATCTCCTCATCAAGGGCCATCACCCCCTTCGCGAGGCGGACCACCATGGCGGCCGCCAGCTTCTCGCCGGGCAGTGCGGTCATCTGGGCCCGGGCGGCCTCCACAACCGTCTTCGCCAGCGCCGCGGCACCGCGGACCTTGCGGTTCTTCAGCCAGGTCTCGATCCGCTGGACGCCGGCGCGGCGGATCGCGGCCGGGGTCTGGTAGCCGGTCAGCAGCATCACCGGGCCTTTATTGACCAGGTCCAGCGACCGCTCCAACGCGGGGAAGATCTCCAGCAGTTGGGCGCGGAGCCGGTTGATCTGCCGGGTGCGGTCGAAGACCACGTCAAGGCGCCGGTTGGTCAGCGTGCGCAGGTCGACAGCGATCTCGTCACCGGGCCTCAGCAGCCCGAGGTCCCGGCGAACGCGGGCCTGGTCGGCGATGACAAAGGCGTCCTTCGCGTCCGTCTTGCCTTCGCCCTTGTAGGTGGCCGAGGCACGGTGGACTGCCAGGCCGGTCAGATAGGCCATCGGCTGATCGTGGCTGAGGAGCAGGCAGATCAGCAGGGCAGCTCCGCCGTGGTTGAGATCGACGGCCCACAGCACGTCCGCGGATATCGCCAGGACATCGCCGATGAGGTGAAGCAACTCGGTCTCATCGTTCAGGACCCGGCGCGACAGCAGCCGTTCGCCGTCCGCGTTGATCACCACGCAGTGGTGGTGTTCCTTGCCGATGTCCACTCCGGCCCAGATCTCGGGCACGGCCACCTCCGCCAGCTCGCCGTCTCACATGTCACCCGCAGACGACCTCGCCGACGTTGTCCTACAGCAGCGATCGAGTCGCGTCTCCCAATTGGCGGTCGAGTCGTCGCGGGGTCCCGGGCGGCCAAGTCCTTTGAGCCTTGCCAACGGCGCCCACATGCCAGCCATACCCAGAACCCCTGGGCCCTCCGATCTTACGAATGACCAGAGCAACCACCCTTGAAAGGTAGGACCCTCATGACCATTCGCCACGACAGGATCGCGATCAACCCCCTCCAGTGGATCGCCACCGACGACGGCTGGATCGACCCCGCCCTGGCGCCGCCGCTGCCCGAGCGCCTCAAGGTCATCCACGAGGCCGGCATCGCCGCCGTACACGCGGACGTGCCCGCCGGGATGACGGCCGCCGAGTACGGCCGGCTGCTCGACGAGCACGGTCTGGCGCCCGCCCCGGGCTATGTCTCGGGCCCCCTCCCGGAGGACGAGAGCGGTCTGCGCGAACTGCTCGACAAGACCGACCGCGTCAGCACCCAGATGGCCGAACTGGGGCTGCCCACGGTCTTCGTGGCCACCGGCATGAACAAGCAGGCCCCCCGTGTGCACCGCCCGGCGGTGGGCGCGGAGGCGACTCCCGAACGGCTGGAGCGGGTGCGCGAGGTGTTCGCCCGCATGGGCGAGACCACCAGGGCGAACGGTGTAGCCGCCGCGTTCCACCCCCACATCGGCACCTGGGCGGAGACCGAGGAGGAGACCCGCTTCATCCTCGACGGCGTGGACGCCGACGTCCTCTCCTTCGGCCCGGACATCGGCCACCTCGGCTGGGCCGGTGCCGATGTCATCGGCCTCATCCGCGACTACGCCGACCGGGTCGCCGCCCTGCACATCAAGGACTTCGACGCCGACGTCGCCGAGCGGGGCCGCGCCGGGGCATGGACCTATCAGCAGACCGTGCTGGCCGGCCTGTGGGCCGAGCCCGGCCACGCCTCGGTCGACATCCCCGCCACCCTCGCCGCGCTGCCCGCCACGTTCGACGGCTGGCTGGTGATCGAGGTCGACCGCGGCGCCCAGGCCACCCCCGAGGAGAGTGTCCGGCTCTGCGGCGAGTGGGCCAGGCGCCAACGCTGAGCACGGCATCCGAGAACAGAAGGACGACATGCGAAGAATGGTCATGGCAGGGGCAGCCCTCACCCTCGTGGCCGTGTCGGCGTGCGGCCGCTCCGGCGCCACGGCGTCCGCCACCGGAGACGACACGCTGACGCTGTCCATCGGCAACGCCCATACCGGCTGGGACCTGGCCTCCGCCGCCCTGGGCGACAACATCCAGTACTACGAGCCCGTCTTCGACTCCCTGGTCCGGCTGGACCCCGAGGCACGTCCGCACCCGAACCTCGCCACCTCCTGGTCCTACGACCGCGACCGCACCGCGCTGACCATGAGGCTCAGAAAAGACGTGAGGTTCACCGACGGCACCGCGCTCGACGCGACCGCCGTGCGGAAGAGCCTGCTCCACACCAAGGAAGGCACCAACGAGGCCGCCGGCAAACTGCGCGCCATCGACTCGGTCGAGGTCGTGAACCCCCGGACCGTGGTCCTCCATCTGTCGGCACCCGACCCCCAGCTCGTGGCGAACCTCGGCGACCCCTCGGGCATGATCGCCAGTCCCGGGGATCTCACGGCGAAGGGCGGTCCGGTCGGCTCGGGCCCCTACGTCCTGGACAAGGCGGCCACGACCAACGGCAGCACCTACGCCTTCACCCGCAACCCGGACTACTGGAACCCGAAGGCGTACCCCTTCGACAAGATCGTCATCAAGAACGTCAGCGATCCCACCGCTCGGCTGAACGCCCTGCTCAGCGGGCAGGTCGACTGGGCCCGTATCACCCCGCAGACCGCCCGGTACGCCAAGGGCCACGGCCTCGGGGTGCGGGCGCACGCCGACAGCGTCGAGGGCCTGTACATCTGGGACCGCACCGGCAGGACCGTGCCCGCCCTGGGCAAGGTGAAGGTGCGCCAGGCCCTGAACCACGCCTTCGACCGGAAGACCATCGTCGAGAAGCTCAACCTCGGCTACGCCACGGCCACCTCGCAGTTGGCGACCGCGGGCAGCACCTGGTACGAGAAGTCCCTCGAGAGCAACTACGCCTACGACCCGGCCAAGGCCAGGAGGCTGCTCGCCGAGGCGGGTTATCCGCACGGCTTCACCGTCACCATGCCCGATGTCTCCTCCGTCGCGCCGGGCCAGCAGGTCGTCATGGTCCAGGCCCTGGAGGACATCGGCATCAAGGTCAAGGTGGACAAGATCCCGTTCACCCGGCTGTTCACGGCTCTCCAGTCCGGCGAGTACCCGATGTCATGGTTCAAGCTCCAGTCCGGCCAGCCCTGGGACTTCATCCAGTCCGAGCTGACCAGAGGCGCCGCCTGGAATCCCGCCAAGGACTTCGACCCGAAGCTCAACCGCATGATCGACAAGGCGCAGAGGGCCCGGGGCGGGGCGCAGACCGCGGCGTTCCGCGCGATCAACTCCTACCTCCAGGACAACGCCTTCAACGCGCCCTGGGATGTGCTGGACGCCGTCCAGGGCAACTCCAAGAGGATCAAGGTGACGCCCCGGGCCTTCGTCTCCGCGGTGCCGATCTCGAACATGGCCCCCGCCGGCTGACGCGGAAGGAACGAACGCGATGCTGACCTTTCTCGTACGCCGCGTCACGGCCGGTCTGGTGCTCCTCTATGTGCTCGCGACGGCGGCGTTCGCGATGATGAGCCTCACCGGGGCCGACGCCGCGCGCAACATCGCCGGCACGATGGCGACATCGGAGCAAATCGCCGCCAAGCGACATCAGCTGGGCCTGGACCGGCCGTGGATCGGCCAGTACGGGCAGTGGCTGACCCACGCGGTCCGGGGCGACTTCGGGACCTCCTGGTTCGGCGGCGACTCCGTCTCCGAGAGCCTGGTGCTCAAGGCGCCGGTGTCGCTGTCCATCGTGGTCAGCGGGCTCCTGCTGGCCACCGTCCTCAGCGCGGTGCTCGGCGTCGCCGCCGCCGTACGGCGCGGCTGGCTCGACCGGGTGGTCCAGGCGACCGCCATCGTCGGGTACGCGGTGCCGAGCTTCCTGATGGCGCTGTTGCTCTCCGCCACCCTCGCCGTCCAGCTCGGCTGGCTCCCCGCCACCGGATATGTGCCGCTCGCCTCCTCCCCCTCCGACTGGCTCCGGTCCATCACCCTCCCCGCCGTCTCGCTCGCCATCGGCGCCATCGCCGCCACCGCCCAGCAGGTACGCGGGTCGGTCATCGACGTACTGCGCCAGGACTTCGTGCGCACGCTGCGCAGCCGGGGGCTGAGCGAGCGGAGGGTGCTCTTCCGGTATGTGCTGCGCAACGCGGCGCCCCCGGCGCTGACCGTGCTCTCCCTCCAGTTCATCTCCCTGGTCGGCGGCGCCGTCGTCATCGAGAAGGTCTTCGGACTCCCCGGAGTGGGCTCCGCCGCGGTGACGGCGACCATCAACGGCGACACGCCCCTCGTCATGGGCGTCGTGGTCTACCTCGTCCTCATCGTCGTGGCGGTCAATCTGCTGGTGGACCTCGCCTACGGCTGGCTCAACCCGAAGGTGCGTGTCCGATGAAGCGTTCCGCGACCCGCGATACCCCCGGCACACCCGGTTCCGCGCCGGGCGCCGCCCGCCGCCGCGGCCGTCCGCTGGGCCGGCCGCTCCGCCATCCGGTGGCGGTGGTGTGCCTGGTGCTGCTGGCCCTCATCGTGGCGGCGAGTGTCTGCGCGCCCCTGCTCACCTCGGCCAGTCCCACCCGCGCCACGCTGGCCGACGCCTTCGCCCCACCCGGCGGCGGCCACCCGCTCGGCGCCGACAGCGTCGGACGGGATGTGCTCGCGCGGCTGCTGTACGGCGGACGGGTCAGCCTGCTCGGCGGGTTCATCGCCGTCGCGGTCGCCCTGCTGATCGGTGTGCCGACCGGGCTGCTCGCCGGCTACTACCGAGGCCGGCTCGACGCCGTCATCAGCTGGCTGGCGAGCCTCGTCATGGCCGCGCCCGCCATCATGGTGCTGCTGGTCTCCATCGCGGCGATCGGCCCCGACACCAACGCGACGATGGCGGTGCTCGGCATCATCCTCGCGCCCGGGGGCTTCCGCCTCGTACGGGCCTCGGTCACCTCGGTCCGCGAGGAACTGTACGTCGACGCCGCCCGGGTCTCCGGACTCGGCGACACCCGTATCGTGCGCCGGCACATCCTGCCGGTGGTGCAGGCACCCACCATCGTCCAGTCGGCGCAGATGTTCGGCGTGGCCGTGGTCATCCAGGCGGGCATCGAGTTCCTCGGCCTCGGCTCGGCCGGGCAGGCCAGCTGGGGCGCGATGCTCAACGACGCGTTCGCCAACCTGTACACCAAGCCCTCCCTGCTGGTGGCCCCGGGCCTGGCGATCGTGATCACCGTGGCGGCGCTCGGCCTGCTGGCCAACGCCCTGCGCGACGCGCTCCTGGAGACGGACACCCCGGCGGCGCGGCGGCCCGGACGGCCCGGGGCGGCGCGGCCCAGCGCCCTCCCGGCGCGCGGGGACGACAGCCTCCTCGCGGTCGAGAACCTGCGGGTGACCTACCCCGCCCGCGACGGCGAGCGCACCGTGGTGGACGGGGTGTCGCTCACCGTACGCCGTGGTGAAGTGGTCGGTCTGGTCGGCGAGTCGGGCTCGGGCAAGAGCCAGACGGCGTTCGCGATCCTCGGACTGCTGCCCCCGGAAGGGCGGAGCGAGGCCGACCGGCTGAGCTTCGACGGCCGCGATCTGCGGGCGCTCGGACGCAAGGAGCGGAACGCGCTGCGCGGCTGCCGCATCGCCTACGTCCCCCAGGAGCCGATGTCCAACCTGGACCCGGCCTTCCGCATCGGCACCCAGCTCATCGACCCGATGCGGCGGCATCTGAAGCTGACGGCCCGGGAGGCGCGGGAGAAGGCCCTGGCCCTGCTGGAGCGGGTCGGCATCGCCGAGCCGGAACGCGTCTACCACGCCTATCCGCACCAGATCTCCGGCGGCATGGCCCAGCGGGTCCTCATCGCGGGCGCCGTGTCCTGCGACCCCGATCTGCTGATCGCGGACGAGCCCACCACCGCGCTGGACGTGACCGTCCAGGCGGACGTGCTCGATCTGCTGCGGGAGTTGCAGCGGGAGCGGCGGATGGGTCTCATCCTGGTGACACACAACTTCGGCGTGGTCGCGGACATCTGCGACCGGGTGGCCGTCATGCGGAGCGGCCAGGTGGTCGAAACCGCCCCGGCCGAGCGGCTGTTCACCGAACCGCGCCACGAGTACACCCGCATGCTGCTGGACTCGACGCTGGAGAACACCCCGCCCCGCACCCCACTCCGGCAGGCCCCGGCGACCGGCACGTCCCTCCAGGAGAAGGTATGAACACCACCCCGGCCCATGTGCTGGAAGTCGACGAGGTGGTCGTGGAGTACGCCGCCAAGGGGCGGCGCGCCCGGCCGTTCCGCGCCCTGCACGGAGTCTCCCTGGACATCCGGCCAGGCGAGACGGTGGGGCTGGTCGGCGAATCCGGCTCGGGCAAGACGACGCTCGGACGCGCGGTGCTCGGGCTCGCCGCGGTGACCGAGGGCGAGATCCGCTATGCGGGCCGGGTGATCTCACGGCTGAGCGCGCGGGAGCGGCGCGCGCTCAGCGCCGAGATCCAGGTCGTCTTCCAGGACCCCTACACCTCGCTGAACCCGGCGATGACGGTGGGCGACATCCTCACCGAGCCCCTGCTGGTCTCGGGCACCGCCCGCGCCTCCGCCGAGGAGCGGGTCCGCGGACTGCTCGACCAGGTGCGCCTGCCGGCCGACGCCGCACACCGGCTGCCACGGGAGTTCTCCGGCGGTCAGCGCCAGCGCGTGGCGATCGCGCGGGCCCTGTGCCGCGAGCCACGGCTGATCGTGTGCGACGAACCGGTCAGCGCGCTGGACCTGTCCACCCAGGCGCGGGTGCTGGAGCTGTTCGTGGAGATCCAGGAGCGCACGGGTGTCGCCTATCTGTTCATCACCCACGATCTGTCGGTGGTGCGGTGTGTCAGTCATCGCGTGGCCGTGATGCACCGTGGCCGGATCGTGGAGTCGGGCGAGGCGACGGCCGTGACCGGCGACCCGCGGGACCCCTATACGCGACGGCTCATGCTCGCCGCCCCCGTACCGGACCCGGAACGCCAGCGGGAACGCCGTGAGCGGCGTCGGAGCCTCATGCCCGCGGCGGCAGAATGACCCGCATGGACAACGCATACGGATTCACGGAGTACGGCGGCCCGGACGTGGAGCGCTTCCTGGACCTTCCGCTCCCCTCCCCCGGACCGGGGGAACTGCTCGTCGAGGTGTACGCGGCAGGGGTCAATCCGGTCGACTGGAAGGTGCGCGAGGGGATGCACCGGTCGTTCCTGCCGCTCGGCCTCCCGGCGGTGTTCGGGCGCGAGGCGGCCGGGGTGGTGGTGGACCTCGGCCCCGGGGTCGAGGGGTTCGCCGTGGGCGACGCGGTGTTCGGCAGCAGTGCGCGTGGCTGCGGCGGCTATGCCCACCACGCCGTCCTGACCGCCGACTTCACGATCGTCAAGCCGGATGGGCTGTCGTACACCGACGCGGCGGCCCTCCCCGTGGCGGCGGGGACCGCGTACGACTCCGTGCGCGGACTCGAGGTGACCGCCGGGGAGACCCTGCTGATCCTGGGCGCCGGAGGCGGGGTCGGGGTGGCGGCGGTCCAGCTCGCCGCGTCGGAGGGGGTGTCGGTGGTCGGCACCGCGTCCGGTGCGAAGCGGGAGTTCGTGTCGTCCCTGGGCGCCACCGCCGTTCCGTACGACGGTGACGACACCGCGGACCGGCTGGCCGCCGCCGTCCCGAGCGGTGCGGACGCCGTGCTGGACCTGGTGGGCGGCGACGCCCTGGACACGGTCTCCGGCCTGATGTCCCCGGGCTGCCGGGTCCTCACGGTCGCCGCCCCAAAGACCGCGGCCCGCTTCGGTGCCCGGCAGCTGTCCCGTGGCAACCGGGCGGAAACCCTCGCCGGACTCGCCCGCCGGGTCCGGGACGGCCGGCTCGACCCCCACGTCCGGGAGGTCTTCCCCTTTGCCGAGGCCCCGGCCGCCCTCCGCGCGGTCGAGTCCGGCCACCCGTGGGGGAAGGTGGTGCTGGAGATGCGTACCAGGACTCGATGACGTTCTCACCCAGGTACCAGCGGTGTGGCGCCCAGGCGGTGGAACGCCCGGTTGAAGTAGACCAGGCTCTGCCCGCCCGAGCGGGTGCGGATCTGCTCGATGTCGACGAACAGCACGCTGTGGGAGCCCATGGGAACGGCGTCCGTGATCGTGCCGACGACGCTCACCAGGGCGTCCTTGAGGACCGGCACATCGTGGGCCCGGTCCCAGACGTCCCAGGTGAAGCGCTCGGCCATCGGCACCTTCGTGGCCCCGGCGAAGTGCAGGGCCAGCTCCTGCTGGGCGCCGCCGAGCACATTGACGCAGACCCTTCCGTTGGCCCGGAACACATCGTGCATGGCGCTGCCGCGGTTGACGCAGACCAGAACGGTCGGCGGAGCGTCGGTCACGGAGCAGACCGCGCTGACGGTGATGCCACAGCGGCCGTTCGGGCCGTCGGTGGTCAGGATGTTGACGGCTGCCGGGAGATGCGCCATCGCCTCTCGGAACTGGGACCGGTCGGGGGTCACGGCCGTGCCCTCCTCTGCTGTCTCGGTTCGGATTCACTCAAGTGGGCGCGGTGCTCGGGGGAAGCGTCAGCGCAGGTACAGGCCGCCGTTGGCGTCCCAGCACGCGCCGGTGACCGCGTCCGCGTGGTCGGCAGCGAGCAGCACGGCCATGTCGGCGATGAACTCCGGGCGTCCCAACCGTCCTACGGGGATGGCGCGTTCGAAGGCGTCGATCTTGTCCGGCGAGATGATGTCGCGGACCACCGGCAGGTCCAAGGGCCCCGGGGAGATGGCGTTCACCGTCACCCTGTGCGAGCTGAGCTCGCGGGCGAACACCTTCGTCAGGGTGGCCACTCCCCCCTTCGCCGCCGCGTAGTGCGCACCGGTCCCCGTGCCGCCGTTCTGACCGGCGAGGGAGGCGATGTTGACGATGCGCCCGTAGCCCTGTTCGGCGAAGTAGGCGCCGAAGACCTGGCAGCCGAAGAAGGCGCCGTTGAGGTTGGTGGACACGATCCGGTCGAAGCTCTCGGGACTGATGTCCATCACCGATTCGGCCTTGGTCAGTGCGGCGTTGTTGACCAGTACATGGACGGCGCCCCAGCGGTCGACGAGCCGATCGCGGACGGCCGCGAAGGCGCTCTTGTCGCGCACGTCCAGGGCCAGCCCGACGGTGGCGCGACCCTCCGGGTCGAGGTCCGCCGCGACCTTCACCGCGCCCTCCTCGTCCAGGTCGGTGAGGGCGACGCGGTAGCCCTGGCCGTACAGCCGCCGGGCGATGCACGCGCCCAGACCGCGGGCGGCCCCGGTGACGAGGGCGACGCGGCGGTTCTCCGCGGTCATCGGGTGGCCTCCGGCTCGGGCAGCGGACGGCCGACGCGCGCCTCGATCTTCATATAGCGCCACAGGCCGTGCTCGCCGACCTGGACGGTGCGGAAGAGGTCGCAGGCGGCGGCGACCGTCGGCTGGTCGGCGACGTCGGCGAGGAGGTAGCAGGTCCAGGGCCAGGAGTCGGAGGGGCCGACCATGTGCCGGTCGTCGTCGATGGTGCCCAGGACGGTCACTCCGGGCAGTTCGTACAGCTGGCCGAGCATGGATGTGAAGCCATCCCAGACGATCTTGCTCCGGCCCGTGGGCAGGTCGAAGAAGTTCTGGTTGACGCCGATGCAGAACAGCACGCGCAGCGGCGCCTCGGGGGAAGCGGACATGACGGATTCCTGCCTTTCGGAAGTGGCCGGGTCAGAGGTAGCCGGGGAAGGGCTGAACGCCCATGAGGACCGCGCCCGCGCCGTCGTACATGCCCTCCTGGAGGAAGGCGTGCTGCGGGACGACCGAGGCATCGCGCAGATAGCGCTCCATGGGATTGCCGTCCGCGATGGCGGCGATGCCGCCGAGCTGGTAGGCGGCTCGGACGACCTCGAAGGAGATCTTCGCGAGGTGGGCGGAGGCGAGCCGCAGCGAGCTGGTCTGCCGGGCGCTCGCGGGGTCCCCCGCCGTCACGGTGGCCCACACCTCCTCGGTGGTTTCGTAGAAGTAGGCCCGCGCGGAACGGAGTTGGGCCTCGGCCTGGCCGACCGCGATGCGATAGGTGGCGCGCTCGGCGGGGACCGGGGCGCCCGTGTAGCTCGCGCGTCCGCCCTGGGCGATGACGTGGTCGAGCGCGGCCCGCGCCACCCCGAGGCCGACGACGGCCAGCACCTGGGCGGCGTAGGGGACGGACGGGTAGCGGTAGAGCGGTTCGTCCACGGTGGGCTCGCCGCCGCGGACGAACGTCCACTCGTCGGGGACGACGGCCCCGTCCACCACCAGATCGTGGCTTCCGGTGCCTCGCATCCCGATGACGTTCCAGTTCTCGACGATCTCCACCTGCTCCGGCCGCAGGACGGCGGTGAGCGGCCGGCCGCCCTTGGCCTCCCCGCCCTTGATGCCCACGCCGAGCACGTCCGCGCCCAGGCAGCCGCTGGCGAACTTCCAGCGGCCGGAGACCCGGTGGCCACCCGGAACCCGCTCGGCGGGCCGCACCGGGAACAGTCCGCCGGCGAAGACCAGATCGGGCCCGTCTGCGTACAGTTCGGCCTGGGTCTGCGACGGAAGCGCGGCCAGGTAGATCAGGGACGAGCCGAAGCTGGCGACCCAGCCCGCCGAGCCGTCGACGACCGCGATCCGTTCGATGAGCCGGAGGAATTCGGCGGGCGGCAGGGCGTCTCCGCCGAATTGCTTCGGGGTGCTCGCCCGGTAGATTCCCGCGTTCTTGAATTCCTCGATCACATCCCGCGGCACATGCCTCTTCTCATCGAATTCGGCACGCCGCCGTTCGACCACGTCCAGCACCCGGTCGAAGGCCGCTCCGGAGGCCGACCGCCCCGCGGCCGCCGCCTTGGCGGCATCCAGCGTCTGCGTCATGAGCGAATCCCCTCGCATTGCCGGGCGGTTCTCCCGCCCGCCTTGTCAGCACGCTAGGCGCGGCCGCGCGGGGGCCTCAATTGGGCGTCGGATTCATCGCGTAGGGGATTTCCCCTACGCGCGACCATCGGCTACCGGCCGGGAACGGCCATGGGCAGCGTGAAACGGAAGACCGCGCCGCGCGGCTGGTTCGCTCCGGTCTCGAGCCGGCCGCCGTGACGGGTGATGATGCGGTGGCTGAGGGCGAGGCCGATGCCGCTGCCGTTCTCCTTTGAGGTGAAGACACCGTCGAAGATCCGGTCCCCGGGCGGCGGTCCGTTCCCCTGGTCCCGGACCTCGAGCACGGCGGATCCGTCGCCGCCGCGCCGGGTGGTGACCCGCACCTCTCGTTCCGCCTCCGGCCAGCCGGCCATCTCGTCCACCGCGTTGAAGGCGAGGTTCATCACGACCTGCCCGATGAGCACGTTCTCGCACAGCACCGGCAGCGGCTCGCCGGTGAGGCCGTACTCGACGGCCACCGCGTGCTCCCGGGCCCTCAGCTCGATGAAGTACGCGCAGTCGCGCACGATCGCGTTGAGGTCGGCCAGTTGCTCGGACTGCTCCAGGCGGCCGACATAACCGCGCAGGCTGCCGAGGATCCGCCGGGCCCGCTCGATCTGCCGGACGGCGTTGTCCAGCCCCCAGGCCACGGCCTCGTCGCCGCCTCCGAGCCGGCCGCGCGCCCCTTCAACGAAGTTGTACGCGGCCGCGAGTGGCTGGCTGACCTCGTGCGCGATCGCCATCGCCATGTCGCCCATGGCGTTGTTGCGGGCCAGATGGTTCAGCCGCTGGGTGTCGCGGCGGTGCTCCTCCTCGGCGCGGACCCGGTCGGTGATGTCGTAGAAGAGCAGCATCCGGCCGTGCAGATCGCTCTCGATCTCGATGTACTGGCAGGTGGCCGCGTACCAGCGGGGCTCGTCGCCGGGTGCGGCGAACCGGTAGCGGCCCTCCCGGTCGGGTACGGGTCCGTCGCGGCAGTAGCCGGTGAAGTCCGCCCCGTGGAGATCCCCGCCGAGCAGCCTGGCCGCGGATTCGCTGGCGAAGACCACCCGGTCGGCGTCGTCGAGGACGACGATCCCTTCGGCCAGACCGCTCAGAAAGGCCCGCAGCCTGCTCTCGGTGCGGGACAGATCGCGGCGGACCGCCTTCTCCTCGGCGATGTCCCGGAACTGGACCATCACCACCGTCCGGGCCGGCAGGGCGACGCGGATGGCGATCGCCTCGGTGAGGATCTCCTCGCCGCTCCGGGAGCGATAGCACCACTCGGTGGCGCTGATGCCGTGCCGCGCCGCCTGCCCGAGCCAGCGGTGCCCGAGTTCACGGCTGTACTGCCGGGCGTTCTTGCTCATGTCCGGCGCCTTGAGGGGCTTCAGCTCGTCGACGGTCCAGCCGAGCAGTTCGCAGGCCGCCCGGTTGGCCCAGAGGATCTCGTACGTCCGGGCGTCGTGCAGCAGGACGCAGTACTTCAGGGCCTCCATCAACGTCCGGAAGCCCGCGGCGGGAAGACGGCCCACGGCGGTGTCCCTCATCGTTCCGCCGGGGGCCGCAGCCCCAGCCGGAGGATGTCGTGCACGAGGGCCGCGATGGACTCGGCGCCGGTCTTCTCCCGGATCCGGGCCCGGTGCACATCGACGGTCTTGGCGCTGATGCCGAGCCGGGTGGCGATGCGCTTGTTGGGCACGCCGTCGACGGACAGCGCGAGCACCTCCCGTTCACGGGCGGTCAGCCGGTCCAGACCGGCCCGCAGTTCCCGCTGGACGGCGACCCGCTCGAAGCGTTCCCGCGCGGTGCGCCGCGCGGCCTGCACGACGTCCAGCATGTGCTGGGGGTCGTAGGGCTTCTCGAGGAAGTCGACCGCGCCGTTCTGCAGGGCGCGCACGGACATTCGGATGTCGCCGTGCGCGGAGACGAAGACGACGGGCATCGGCGCGCCCGTCTCGTTCAGCAACTGCTGTACGTCGAATCCGCTCAGCTCGGGCATGCGGACGTCCAGGACCAGGCAGGCGGGCCGGTCACGGTCGTAGGAGCGCAGGAAGGCCCGGGCGTCGTGGAAGCGCTCCGAGCGGATGCCGACCGACTCGAGGAGCCAGGCGAGCGATTCGCTCAGCTCCTCGTCGTCGTCCAGGATGTAGACGAGGGACATCTCAGCCGTCCCGCCGGTGAACCCGGTCGAGCCCCCGGATGCGGAAGGTCATGAGGCGGCCTCCTTCAGCCGTTCGGCCCGGCGCCGCGCCTGGCGGTCGGGGTCCGGCACCGGCGCCGCGAGCAACAGCCGCCGCGTGTAGGCGTGCTCCGGTGCCTCGGTGACCTGGGCGGCGGCGCCCGTCTCCACGATGTCGCCACGGTACAGCACGGCCACCCGGTGGCTGATGTGCCGGACCACGGACAGATCATGGGTGACGAAGAGGTACGCCACGCCCGTGGCCTCCTGGATCTCGGTGAACAGGTCGAGCACCCGGGCCTGCGTCGTCAGGTCGAGGGCGCTGACCGGTTCATCGCAGACGATGAGCCTGGGGTCCCGGCACAGGGCGCGCGCGATGGCGATCCGCTGGCGCTGGCCACCGGAGAACTCCCGGGGCAGCCGGCGCACCGAGTCGTGCGGGAGGTACACACGGTCGAGCAGGGTCCGCACCCGCTGTTCCGCGTCCCGCCGGGCGACGCCGGTCACCAGCAGCGGTTCGGTGAGGATGTCCAGGACCGTCATGGCCGGGTTCAGCGAGGTGAACGGGTCCTGGAAGACCACCTGGATGTCCTTGCTGAGCGCGCGCCGCTCCCGCTTGCCGAGCCGGGAGATGGCCCTTCCGCCGTACCGGACCTCACCGCCGGTGACGGGCGCGAGGCCGAGGACGGCCCGGCCCAGGGTGGTCTTGCCGGAGCCGGACTCGCCGACCAGGCCCAGGGTCTCACCGGGGGCGATGGTCAGGGAGATGCCGTGCAGGACCCGGAAGGGTTTCCCGCCACGGCCCTTCCCGGGGTACTCCACCACGACGTCGTCGAGTTCGAGGAGCGGAGCGGTCATGACGTCACCCCCTTGAGAGGCTGATCGGCACACGGGGGGCCGGACGGTTCGCCCCGGACCGGACCGCCGTCGAGCGTCGAGGCCAGCAGCGTCCGGGTGTACGGGTGCCCGGGCGCCGCGAAGATCTGCCGCATCGGCGCCGTCTCCACGATCCGCCCGCCCCGCATCACCGCGACCCGGTCGCAGATGTCGGCCACCACGCCGAAGTCGTGGGTGACCAGGACCATCCCCATGGCGTGCTCCTGCTGGAGGGAGCGCATCAGGTCCAGCACCTCGGCCTGGACGGTGACGTCCAGGGCCGTGGTCGGCTCGTCGGCGATCAGCAGCCGGGGGTCGCAGGAGACGGCACCGGCGATGAGCACACGCTGCGCCATACCACCCGAGACCTGATGCGGATACGCCCTGAACACCCGCTCCGGATCGGGGATGCCGACCCGCTCCAGCAGCCCCAGCGCCCTGGTGCGGGCCTCGGCGCGGGACAGCCCGAGGTGGGTGCGCATGGGCTCCACGAGCTGGAAGCCGATCCGGAAGCAGGGGTCGAGGTTGGACATGGGCTCCTGGGGGACGTATCCGATCCCGTGGCCACGCAGCCGGTTCAGGGCGGCGGTGTCCATGCCCAGCAGGTCCTGTCCGTCGAAGGCCAGCCGCCCGGCCACCACCTCGGCGTCGTCCGGCAGCAGTCCGAGGACGGCGAACGCCGTCTGGCTCTTGCCCGATCCGGACTCGCCCACCAGGCCCAGGACTTCTCCGCGTGACACGGTGAGGCTCACCCCGTCGACCACCGTCCTGTCACCGCCGGGCCTCGGGTAGCCGACCCTCAGTCCCTCCACCGTGAGGAGGCGGTCGGCCGGTACGTCGGCGGCCGGTGCGCCGCCGCGCACAACGCGCTTGTGGCGCTTCTTCGCCGGGCTCCGGCGCTCGGTGGTGCCCAGCGCGTCGCGCACCGCGTTGCCCAGCAGACTCGACGCCAGGATGGTCAGGCCCATCGCGGCGCCCGGCCACACCAGCAGCACGGGCGCGTCGTAGACGTTGGTGAAGGCGTCGCCCAGCATCGCGCCCCAGCTGGCCTGGGACGCCTTGCCCAGACCGAGGAAGGCCAGCCCGGCCTGGATGCCGATCGCCACGGCGAACACCTGGGTCGCCTGGATGACCGACGGCGCGACCACCACGGGCAGCACATGGCGGCGCATGACGCGCCCGTCGCCGAGCCCCGAGACGCGGGCGGCGTCCACGTACAGCTCCTCGCGGACCGCGACCACGGACGCCCGGATGAGCCGGAAGACCATCGGGGCCATGATGACGCCCAGGACGACCATGGCCACGTTGAGGTCCTGCGAGACGGCGGCCATCACCACGAGCATCACGATGATGGCGGGCACGGCCATGATGACGTTGACGATCCAGCCGGCCACGGCGTCGAACCAGCCGCGGAAGAAGCCGCTGATCACACCGAGCGGCCCGCCGACGGCGAAGGCGACGAGAACGGCGAGGCCACCGCCCAGGAGGCTGGTGCGGCCCCCGTACAGCAGCCGCGAGAGCACATCCCGGCCGACACCGTCGGCGCCGAGCGGATGGGCGCCCGAGGCGGGCGCGAGGGTGTCCGCCATGACGCTGCGGTCGGGGGCATGGCCGGTGAACAGGGGCGCCGCCAGGCTCGCGACGACCACCAGGACCAGGACGGCCAGGCAGGCGGCGGCCAGCGGGTCGCGCAGCGTCCGGCGCAGGAGGTGGTCCCGCTTGGGGACCGGAGCGGACTCCACAGCGGTCATGAGACACGCACCTTGGGGTTGAGCCAGCCGTACGCGATGTCCAGCAGCAGATTGACGGCGACGACGATGGCGACGGTCACCACGACCGTGCCGAGCAGCACGGGCGCGTCGCCGCGTACGGCGGCCGAGTTGGCGAGGGTGCCGATGCCCGGCAGGCCGAACACCTTCTCCACCACGACGGCGCCGCTGATCAGCCCGATGAACTGGAGGGCGAGCACGGTCAGGGCGGGCGGGGCGGCGTTGCGCAGCGCATGCCGGAACACGATGCTGCGGGGCTTGAGGCCCCGGCTGCGCAGGGTGCGCACGTAGTCCGCGCGCAACACGTCCATCAGCGCGCCCCGCACCTGCATCGCGGTGGCGGCGGTCGCGGCGACGGCCAGCGACACCGCGGGCAGGGTGATCGAGCGGAGCCAGTCGACGACGGAGGCGTCGATGGCGACATAGCCGGTGGCCGGCAGCCATCCGAGCCGGACCGCCAGGGTGACGGCGAGGACCAGGGCGATCAGGAAGCTGGGTACCGCGGTGCCCAGCACCGCGGCGAACTGCACCACGCGGTCCACCCAGCCGCCGCGCAGCGCCGCCGCCGTGCCCAGGGCGACGCTGAGGACCGCGGCGATCAGCAGGCCGGCGAGCACGATGGAGAGGGTGACCGGCAGGGTGTCCATCAGGGACTGGTTCACCGGGTCGCCGGTGAACCACGAGGTGCCCAGGTCGCCCCGCAGGGCCTGCTCGGCCCAGTGCCAGTAGCGCTCCACCAGGGGCTGGTCCAGGCCGAGTTCATGGCTCTTGGCGGCCACGGCGGACCGGGTGGCGGTCTCGCCCAGGATGTTGCGGGCGACGTCGGTCCCCGTGAGGTTCAGCAGCAGGAACGTGGCGGTGGCCACGACGGCGACCAGGGCCGCGCCGGCGGCGATGCGCCGGATCAGAAAGGTGAGCACGGTCGGTCTTCCTCCTTCCGCGGTCGGATCGGGCCGGTGGCTACTTCGCCGCCGGCGCGTAGGCGTGCAGCGGCGGGTACTGGAGGCCGGCCTGCGGGGTCGTCGTCACGCCCTTCGCGGTGGCGTAGGCGTTGGCCACGACGCTCCAGGGCGCGTTCCACGCCTGGTCGACGACATAGGCGTTGAGCTGCTTGAACAGCGCGTCGCGCCGCGGGCCGGTGGCCTTGCCGATGCGGGTGATGAGGTGGTCGGCCTTCGGGTCGTGGTACTTGAACGGGTTCCAGGTCGACTTCCCGGTCAGTTGCAGCTGGACCTTGTCCCATCCCGTGGGCGCGCCGAGCTTGAAGTACGACATCGCGTACTTGCCGGACAGCATGCTGCTGAAGATCTGGTCGCCGGGCACATTGTCCAGCTTCACCTTGACGCCGATGTCCTTGAGGGCCTGGGTGAGCGCGGCCTGCTCCCGGGGGAAGGCCGCGGAGAGGTCCGGGAGGGTGACGGAGAAGCCCTTGGGATAGCCGGCCTCGGCCAGCAGTCTCCTGGCCTTGGCCGGGTCGTAGGAGTAGGTGTCCTCGAGCCGGGCGTCATGGCCGTCCTCACCGGGCGCGAACAGCTGCGCGGTGGGCGTGCCCAGTCCGGTCTTGGCCGACTTGAGCATGGCCTTCTTGTCGAAGGCGTAGTTGAGTGCCTGCCGGACCTCTCGCTTTCCCAGGGCGGGCACCTTCTTTCCCGCCCGGTCCCATATGTAGAGCCCCTCGACGTCGCCGGGCTGGTAGGTGGCGACCTTCAGGCCGCGGGCCTGCACGGTCTTCACCCGATTGAGGTTGACCGTGCCGCCGTCGATCTGGCCGGACAGCAGCGCGTTGGTGCGCGCGGTCGGGTCGGACAGGTACTTGATGACGACCTTGTCGTAGGGGTAGGCCTTCTTGTTCCAGTAGCCGGGGTTGCGGGTGTAGGTGTACGTCTGGCCCGCGGTGGTGGCCGACGTGTCCAGCTTGTACGGGCCCGAGCCCACCGGGGTCTTCGGGTCCTCCAGCGACTCGGGGCCGGCCATCATGCCGGAGACCTGGCCCAGCGCCGGAAGCAGGGACGCGCTGGGGTGGCTCAGATGGATGGCCACGGTGTGGGCGTCGATGACGTCGACGCCGCTGATGTCGCGGATCTCACCGGCCGCCGAGGCGGCGCCGCTCCTGGTGTGCAGCAGGTTCCGCTTGACGGCGTCCGCGTCGAGGGCCGTGCCGTCGGTGAACTTCACCCCGGTGCGCAGCTTGAGCGTCAGCGTCGTCTGGGGCTTGTCGTACGACCACGATGTGGCCAGGTTGGGGGTGGGCTCGCCGTTCCTGTCGAGCCGGACCAGCGTGTCGAAGACCGGCTGGTAGTACTGGGACTCGGGGCCGAGGCTGGCCTTGGCCAGGTCCCACGGCGTGGCCGTGACGGACTCGGCGAGGGTGAGGGTCGTGTCGCCGCCGGCGGACGCTCCGCCGCCACAGGCCGTCGCCGTCGCTGTCAGAAGTGCGGCGCCGATGAACGCCACTGTCTTGCGCATGGTCTGCTCTCCACCTGGTTCATGTGTCGGATCACCTCGATGTCCCCCCGGGTCGTCCTGCCTCCGCGCCGTGCACCGGCCGGTTCCGCTCCGCGTAACCCGGTCATGGCCGCGCGTGCCGGGTGGCCCACTCCCCGCACAGCCGCACGCTCTCCTCCGGGCTCGGCCGGGCCCCCCGGTCGACCTCGATGATCAGCCAGCCGTCGAAGTCGTCCGGCAGCGCGCCGACGAAGCCCTCGATGTCGGCGTTTCCGTGGCCCGGCTCCGACCACAGCCCCGCGAGCACCGTTTTGCGGTAGTCCCAGCCCGCTTCCCTGGCCTGGGCCGCGAGGCCGAGGTCCAGGTCCTTGATGTGGACGCTCGCCACCCGGTCCGCGTAGTCGCGCACCAGCTGTGCGGCATCTCCGCCCGCCCAGGCCAGATGGCCCATGTCGGGCCCGAACCCGAGGACGGACGCGTCGACGGTGTCCAGGACGAAGCGGGTCTCCTCCTCGGTCTCGGCCCAGGTGCCCACGTGCGGGTGGAAGGCGGGGGTGATGCCGTGTGTCCGGATGACCCCGGCGATCTCGGCCAGCAGGTCCCGTACCCGCTCCAGCCGGTCCCGGTCGGCGAGGTGGCCGACCGCGGGGCGGACCACCCGCTCGGCGTCCTTCGCCATTCCCATGGCGAGGAAGACGGTGGGCACGCCCAGCGCCGCGTGCTGTTCGGCGACGCGCGCCGCGTTGTCGCGGAACGTGCGCAGTTCGGCCTCGTCCCCGGGGAGCCGGACGGGTATGTAGCCGGGCGCCGGGCTGATGCCGTGGTCGGCGAGCCGGGCCGCGTATGCCCCGGGGGTCATGTCGCCGGGCACCGCGCTGTGCAGGGCCGTGATGCCCGCGTCGCGGATGACCTCGAGCTGCCGGTCGAGCGACGGGGCGAGGGTGGGGTCGATCCAGCCGTCGGCGCTCGCGACCCACTGAAGGGGGTTGATGGCGAGGCGGTCCTGCCTGATCTTCATGGTCGGTGGTCCTTTCGGTGGCGCGGTCGAGGGCCGGGGTCAGTGGGCGGTGCGCGGCTGGGGGCGTTCGCAGCCGCTCACGATCGCGACGACCCGGTTCTCCCGCTGCGCGGTCTCGAAGGCGGCCAGCACCTCGAGGGTGTGGAAGGCGAATCGCGGATTGGCGCGGTGCGGGCCGCCGTGGACGGCGCCCGCGAGGTCGTGTACGCCGAGGCCCCGGCGGTGCTGCTCGGGGGTGTTCACGGCGCCGAAGAGTTCGGTGACCGGGGTGAGCACCTCCCAGTCGTCGTCGTGGTGGCGCCTGACCCGGACATCGCCGTCGAAGCAGTTGGGGTTGGGCAGCGAGACGGTGCCCTCGGTGCCGTAGATCTCCATACGGGGCAGTTCGGTGTCCCAGACGTCGAAGCTCATCAGGGTGGTGCCGATGACTCCGGAGGCGAAGGTCAGCACGGCCGAGGCATGGGTGGGGACCTCGACGGTGATCTCGTCGACCACCCGCTCGGGGCTGGTGACCTCGCGGGTCTTCGCGCCGACGCGGGTGGCGGCGGACACCTGCCGGACCGGGCCGAGGCAGTTGACGAGCGCGGCCAGGTAGTAGGGGCCCATGTCGAGTACGGGCCCGCCGCCCGGCCCGTAGAAGGCCCGGGGGTCCGGGTGCCAGGTCTCGGACCTGCTGGACCGCACGAAGGCGGTGGCACCGACGGGTTCGCCGATCAGGCCGGTGTCGACGGCGTGCCGGGCGGTCTGCACGGCGCTGCCGAGGAAGGTGTCCGGGGCCGAGCCCAGCAGCCTCCCGCTGCGCTCGGCGGCGTCGAGGACCTCGCGGGCCTCCTCGACGGTGGCGGCGAGCGGCTTCTCGACGTAGACGTGCTTGCCCGCCTCCAGCGCGGCGATGACGGTCTTCGCGTGGAACGCCGGCGGGGTGATGTTGATGACGATCTCGACGGCGTCGTCGTCGAGCAGTTCGCCGGGGTCGCCCCAGGCCGGTATGGCGTACTCGGACGCGGCCCGCCGAGCGCGGGCCGTGTCGACGTCGGCCACGCGGATCACGTCGAGTTCCGGAAAGGTGCGCAGCCCTTCGGCATAGCGGCCGAAGATGTTGCCCGCGCCCAGGATCCCGATGCGGTGGCGTGCGGTGTGCTGAGCCATGAATCACCTGCGATCGTGGTGGGTGTGCGTGGAGCGGATGAGTGGCCGTCAGGCGACGATCAGCGGGCGCAGTGTGCCGTGGGCGATCTCGAGGCCGGTCTTGACCTTCTCCTCGGTGCCGCCCCACACCGGGTCCTCGTGTTCGACGGAGAGGGTCCCGGTGAAACCATGCTCGTAGAGGGCGTCCACCACGGCGTTCCAGTCGACCTGGCCCCGGCCGGGTACGCGGTAGCGCCACCAGCCGGTGTCCCACGGGTCCTCCCGCCGGACCGCCTTGCCGAAGACCCCGTAGCGGTCGATCGCTCCGGGCAGGATCTGGAGGTCCTTGGCCTGGGCGTGCACGATCCTGTCCGCATACGGCGCGATGGTCTTCACCGGGTCGACGCCGATCCACGTCAGATGCGACGGATCCCAGTTCAGATACAGCCCGAGGGAGAACATCCACTCCCACAGCTCGGGCGAGTAGGCCAGGTTGCCCGGGTAGCCGTCCGGGTGCCAGCCCTCCATCACACAGTTCTCGATGATGAGGCGGACGCCCTTCTCCCCGGCGTACTCGACGAGTTGGGGGAAGACCTTCTCGGCCTCTGCCAGGTTCCGCGCCACCGGCCGGGTCCAGTCGCGGCCCACGAAGGTGCCCACGTACGGGACCTCCAGCGCCGCCGCGACGTCGATCACCGCCCTGAGATGGGCGTGGACCTCCGCGCGGCGCGCGGTGTCGGGGTGGAGGTTGTTCTCGTAGTACGCCAGGGCCGAGAGGTGGAGGCGGTGGCGCTCGAACAGTGCCCGGGTCTCGTCGGCCTCGCGTTCGCCGAAACCGGCCACGGGCAGATGCGCGGCCTCGAAGTCCCGGCCTCCGGTGCGCGGCCAGGCCGCGACTTCCAGGGCCTCGTAGCCCGTCTTGCCCGCCCATGCGGCGATCTCGGCGAGGGAGAGCTGGGGCAGACAGGCGGTGAGCATGCCGAGTTTCATGCGGTGTTCTCCAGGGCTATGGCAGTGGGGTCGACATCGGCCCAGGTCAGCGAGGCGGAGGAGGTCAGCACGGCCTCGGTGAGCCGTGCCGAGCGGACGCCGTCCGCTCCGGTGGGCAGCCCCTCGCGCGGTTCGCCGCGGATCGCCGCGTAGGCGTCGTCGACAAAGGAGTGGAAGCAGTCGGCATAGCCCTGGCCGTGGCCGGCGGGCAGCCGGGAGAGCCGTCGCTGCTCGGCCGATCCATGGCCGGGATCGCGGAACAGCACCCGCGCCCCGTCCGGTGCGCCGAGCCACGCGGTCTCGGGGTTCTCCTGGTCGAAGACCGCGCTGCCCCGCGCGCCGTCGAGTTCGAACCACAGCCGGTTCTTGCGGCCCGCCGACACCTGGGAGACCGTCAGCGTGGCCAGGGTCCCGCCGTCGGTGCGCAGCAGTACGGTCGCCACGTCCTCGGTGCGCACCCGGACCCGCCGGCCCTCCCCCGTGGCGGAGAAGGTGGCACCCGTACCGGCGGGCCGGGTGGGAACCGTGGTGCCGAGCCTCGCGGTGAGTTCGGTGAAGCGGATTCCGGCGACCCACTCGACCAGGTCGCACCAGTGGGACCCGATGTCCGCGAACGCCCTGGAAGGGCCGCCCTCGGACGGGTCGACCCGCCAGGACATGGCGTCCTCGGAGAGCATCCAGTCCTGGAGATAGCTGCCGTGGATCAGCTGCCAGGCGCCGAACTCGCCACGCAGCCGTCGCTCCCGGAGCTCCCGGACGAGCGGGTGGTAGCGGTAGACGAAGGGGACCGCGAGGACCAGTCCCGCCTCCTCCGCCAGGCGGGTCAGCCGCCGCGCGTCGGCGGTCGCGGTGGCGAGCGGCTTCTCGCAGATCACATGCTTGCCCGCGCGCAGTGCCGCCTCCGCCTGGCCGACGTGCAGCGCGTTCGGGGTGCACACATGGACGACCGACACGCTGTCGTCGGCGAGCACCGCCTCGAAGTCCGGGTAGCGGGCGGGCACCCGCCACTTCTCCGCGGCCAGCGCACCGCGCTCGGGAGTCGAGGCCACCACTCCCGCGAGTTCTCCGCCGCTCGCACGGATCGCGGCCGCGTGCACGGCACCGATCATCCCGGCGCCGGAAACCACCGCTCGAAGCGAACCACTCATCTGACGCACCTCCGACGTCCAACCGCCGATCGCGGTCCGACGCCGCGCTGCGCATCACCCTGGTTTAGTTCAGCCAGCAAGCACAAGGCGGCATATTTAATTTTTTTCAAGGCCTAAAAATGGCCAAACTTCCACGGGCCTGCCCGATCAGTGTCGGTGATCACCTGCCCAGACGGTCCATGGGCGGTGCCCGAGGAGAGGAGCATTGACGAACCGAAGGGGGCAACATTACGGTCCCAGGAATGCATAAAGACGACGGCTACGCGGAGGAATCAAGCGCCACCGCATCGGTTCCCCTCGCACTGCGCCGGGTGCTGGGACTCGTGGTCTCCGGGGCGGCTACCAACCGCGCGGAACTCGCGCGGCGCAGCGGCCTGGCCCGGTCGACCGTGGGCCAGCAGGTGGAGAACCTCGTCGGCAACGGCATCCTCCAGGAGGTCGAGTCCAGGCGGTCCGTCCGCGGCCGGCCGCCCCGGGTGCTGACGATCAGCCCGCGGGCCGGAACCGTCCTCGCCGTGGACATCGACACCGCCGTCTCCCATCTGGCCATCGCCGACCTCAGCAGACGGCTGATCGCACAGGACACGGTCGACGTCCGGATCGACGCGGGCCCGCGGACCGTGCTGGACGCGGTGTCCGAACGGCTGCGACGGCTACTGGAAGAGCACGACCGCGATCCCGGCCGGGTGCGCGAGGTGGTCGTCGGCCTCCCCGGGCCGGTGGACTTCCAGCAGGGTTGCGCGGTGCAGCCCACCGGCATGCCCGGCTGGGACGGCTATCCCGTCGCCGACCACCTCCGGGAGCGCTTCCGCGCCCCGGTCGTGGTGGACAACGACGTCAATCTGATGGCACTGGGAGAGGCCGAGCAGGGCGGGGCGGAGACACCCCTGCTCTGCATCAAGATCGCAAGCGGTATCGGGGCCGGCCTCATCACCGCGGGCGGGGATGTGTACCGCGGCGCCGACGGCGCGGCGGGCGACATCGGCCACACCCGCGCCGTGGGCGGAAGCAACGTCCTGTGTGTCTGCGGCAACGTCGGCTGTGTCGGGGCGATCGCCTCCCACCGCGCCGTCCTGCGCGGCCTCGGCATCCCCGAGTCGACCGACGACGACCTGCTGCACGGCACCCGTGTGCTCGCCCAGCGGGTCGCCGACAGCGACCCGGCCGCACTGCACGCGGTACGTCAGGCGGCCACGGAGATCGGCGAGGTGGTGGCCGTGCTGGTCCATATGTTCAATCCGCGCAGCATCATCCTGGCCGGTCCGTTGAGCGAACTCCGCGACGACCTGGTCTCCGCCGTACGAGCCGTCGTGTACCAGCGCGCCCTCCCGCTGGCCACCCGCAAACTGACCATCACCGCGACACAGTTCAAGGGCGGTTCCGGGCTCCACGGCGGCATCGCCCTCGCCACCCAGGACGTCTTCGGGCCGGCGGGCATCGTACGGCTGCTGGCCGACATGTCCGGAACGGGTGAGTAGGCGGACCGCTTCCGGACGGGTCCGGAAGCGGGACCGTTGCCGTGGCGAGCGTCAGACCACCGCGGCCGGGTAGGTCGGGTACTCCACCCCGGAGACGTACTGGACGACGCGGATGACCTGGCAGGAGTAGCCGAACTCGTTGTCGTACCAGAGGTAGAGGATCGCGTTGTCGCCCTCGACCTTGGTGGCGCCCGCGTCGACGATCGAGGCGTGGCGCGAGCCGATGAAGTCATTGGAGACCGCGTCGGGGGCGCTGATGAAGTCGATCTGGCGCTTGAGCGGCGAGGTCAGGGACACATCGCGGAGATAGTCCAGGACCTCCTCGCGGGTGGTCTCCCGCGCGAGCTGCAGATTGAGGATCGCGATCGAGACGTCCGGTACCGGGACGCGGATCGAGCTGCCGGTGATCTTCGCATCGAGGTCGGGCAGGGCCTTCGCCACCGCGGAGGCGGCACCGGTCTCGGTGATGACCATGTTGAGCGGCGCCGAGCGGCCACGGCGGTCGGACTTGTGGTAGTTGTCCAGCAGGTTCTGGTCGTTGGTGAACGAGTGGACGGTCTCCACATGGCCGCGCAGCACGCCGTACTCGTCCGCCATCGCCTTCAGCGGCGGGACGATCGCGTTGGTGGTGCAGGAGGCGCAGGAGAGGATCTGCTCGTCCGGCTTGACCGTGTCGTGGTTGACACCGTGGACGACGTTGGGGACGTCGCCCTTGCCCGGCGCGGTCAGCACCACCTTGTCGATACCGGGGCGCAGATGCTTGGACAGCCCTTCGCGGTCGCGCCACTTGCCGGTGTTGTCGATGAGGATTGCGTCCTTGATGCCGTACGCCGTGTAGTCCACCGACGCCGGGTCGTCGGCGTAGATCACCTTGATCTCGTTGCCATTGGCGATGATCTTGCTGTTCGCCTCGTCCACGGTGATCGTGCCCTGGAACTGGCCGTGGATGGAGTCGCGGCGCAGCAGCGAGGCCCGCTTGACGAGATCCTCACCGGCCCGCCCGCCGCTCCCGCGGACGACGACGGCCCGCAGCCGCAGCCCGTTGCCGGACCCGGCCTTCTCGATGAGCAGACGGGCGACCAGCCGCCCGATCCGTCCGAACCCGTAGAGGACGACATCGCGTCCCTCACGGCACTCGATCTTGTTGGCCCCGGTGGCCCCGGCGACGGCCCCGGCGGTGAACTCCTCCACGGAGAGGCCGCGGTCATCGGCCCGGTACGCCTCGGCGAGCAAGCCGATGTCGATCTGGGAGGGGCCGAGATCCAGCGCGGTGAGCGCCTCCAGGAACGGCAGGGTGTCGGTGACCGAGAGCTCCGCACCGGCGATCTGACGGGCGAATCGGTGGGTCTTCAGGATGCTGACGACCGACTTGTTCACCAAGGAGCGGCTGTGCAGCAGGACCGTGACGTCCCGCTCCCGGTGCAGCTTCCCGATGAGCGGGATCATCGACTCCGCGATCTCCTCGCGGTGCTTCCAGTTGGTGAACGAGTCCTCGTTGAGAGTCACAAGTTTATCTTTCGAGCTAGGTGGCGCTCATATGCTAGCTCCCCAGGTCATGGGCGGCGTCGGCGCCCCCCGCCAGCCGCACCACGCGAACCCCCGGCACGGCCCCCGCATGCCCGGCCGAACGACACGGCGCCGTTCCTTCTCTTTCGTATACCGCCGGTCATTCCCCGATGAATTACGACGCGGATATCAGCCGTAAAATAGCGACTTAGTGGGCGTCGTTTTTCGGACAGCACTCACGGCGAAACTTACCATTAACAGGAATTTACCAGTGAGAAATACCACTCCCCCAGAGATCAGCTCCCGGTAGCGATCCCCCTCCGGAGAGGTAGATGGTTTTCACAGGCAACCATCTCCCGCTGAGTGAAAGGGATGATCACTGTGTGCGGCATCACCGGCTGGGTCTCCTACCGTCGCGATCTGACCTCCCACCGCCAGGTCCTCGACACCATGACGGAGACGATGGCCTGCCGGGGCCCGGACGCGGCCGGAGCGTGGGTGACCGGCAGGGCGGCGCTCGGGCACCGCAGGCTGGCCGTCATCGACCTGCCCGGCGGGGCGCAGCCCATGGCCGTCGACACGGCCGATGGCCCCGTGAGCATGGTCTACTCCGGTGAGGCGTACAACTTCACCGAGCTGCGCGACGAACTGCGCCGCAGGGGTCACGGCTTCACCACCGACTCCGACACCGAGGTCGTACTGCGCGGCTACGTCGAGTGGGGCGAATCCCTCACCGAGAAACTGAACGGCATGTACGCCTTCGCCATCTGGGACTCCCGTACCGAGAAGCTGGTGATGATCCGGGACCGGATGGGCATCAAGCCGTTCTACTACTACGAGACCGACGACGGCGTCCTCTTCGGATCCGAGCCCAAGGCCATACTCGCCAATCCGCTCGCCGCCCCCGAGGTCGGTCTGGACGGACTGCGGGAGATCTTCTCGTTCGCCAAGACCCCGGGCCATGCGATCTGGAAGGGCATGAAGGAGCTGCGCCCCGGCCACATCGCCGTCGTCGACCGCAATGGACTTCGTGAGCAGGCGTACTGGCGTCTGGAGGTTACCGAGCACACCGATGACCAGGAGACGACCGTCGCCCATGTGCGGGAGCTCCTGGAGGACATCATCGCCCGTCAGCTCGTCGCCGACGTGCCCCGCTGCACCTTGCTCTCCGGGGGGCTGGACTCCTCGGCGATGACCTCGCTCGCCGCCCGCAAACTCGGCGAACACGGCGAGACCGTCCGCAGCTTCGCCGTGGACTTCCCCGGACAGGCGGAGAACTTCCGCGCGATCGACGTGGCGCCCAGCGTCGACACCCCGTATGTGCACGCCGTGGCCGAGCATGTGAAATGCGACCACCGGGACATCGTGCTCGACGGCTCCGCCCTGTCCGACCCGGCCGTCAGGCAGGCGGCCATCGCGGCGAGGGATCTGCCCATCGGGCTCGGCGACCGGGACAACTCCCTCTATCTGCTGTTCAAGGCCGTTCGCGAACAGTCGACCGTGGCCCTGTCGGGCGAGTCGGCCGATGAGGTCTTCGGCGGCTACCCGTGGTTCCACGACGAGCGGCGCGAGGCCGACACCTTTCCGTGGCTCGCCGGAGGGCTGACGCTCGGCGACACCAAGGACCTGCTGTCCCAGGACCTCACCGAGAAGCTCGACCTGGACACCTACCTGCACGACCACTACCGCAGCGCCCTGGACGAAGTCCCGCTCAAGGACGGCGAGACCGGTCTGGAGAAGCGCATGCGGCAGGTCTGCTATCTGCACCTCACCCGCATGGTCAACACCCTGCTGGACCGCAAGGACCGGATGAGCATGGCCGTCGGCCTGGAGGTCAGGGTGCCGTTCTGCGACCACCGCCTCGTCTCCTATGTCTTCAACACTCCCTGGTCGCTGAAGACATTCGACGGACGGGAGAAGAGCATCCTGCGCGAGGCCACCCGCGATGTGCTGCCCGAGTCCGTGGCCAACCGTAAGAAGAGCGGTTACCCGGGCAGCTTCGACCCCGCGTATCTCGCCGCCATCAGGCGGCAGGCGGGCGACCTCATCACCTCGGGACACCCGGCCCTCGAACTGTGCCGCATCGAGACGCTGAGGGAGGCGCTCGACGCACCGGCGGAGGTCATCACCGCTCAGCAGCGCGCCACCGTCGAACGCGCCCTCGACCTGGCGGCATGGTTCGACCTGCGCAAGCCCATCATCACGATCGACTGATTCACCCATCACACATCACGAGGGACGGGCACCCGGGCCACCGGGTGCCCGTCCCTCGTCCCGTGGCCGCTCAACCCCGCCGGCCCCGCCCGGCGCGGCCGTGACATAGCGGGTGAGCATCGCGACGAGTTCGTTCTCCAGCCGGGTGGTGTCGATGGAGCCGGGCGCCGCGATGAGCTGGTGGACGATGAGCTCGACCGTGGAGACGACCAGCCGGGCGGCGACATGGGTGTCCTCGACCCGGACCTCGGGATGGCGCTCGAGCAGCTCCTGGGTGTAGACGACCCGATCCCGCTCGTGCCGGGTGATCTTCTCGAACAACTCGGGCGACCGTGGCCCGTGTTCCATCATGACGCGGAGCAGCTGCGGGTCATCGAGGTGGTTCTCGATCACCGCGCGCACGAAACCGCGGATGATCTCTTCAAAGGAGTCGGGCTGCTCCTCGTTCTGACGGCTCCTGATGGCGTCTCCCCCGGCGTCGAGGTGACGGGTCAGCAGCTCGGCCAGGATCGCGTCCTTGTTCGGATAGTACTGATACAGCGAGCCGATCGAGATCCGGGCGCGCTCGGCGATGCGATTGGTGGTCCCGGCGGCATAGCCGTACTCGGCGAAAACGTGAGCAGCGGCGGTGAGGATGCGCTGCCGGGTGAGCTCGGCCCGGGCCTGGCGTGGCTGTTTACGTGGCTGAAGTCCACGACGGCCGGTCGTCATGACACCTCCTGCACAGCGCCTCGAAAGCGAGTGGCGCGAGACCTGAGTAATTGCTCACAATAGTGCCATGAACTGCGGCGGAGCGGTGAGCCACCGTCGTCGGCAGGGAGGCGGGAGGCGACCGGCACGGGCCCCGCGCCCTCCGCTCCACCCCTCCCGGAAGGAGTCCTCATGACGCAGACCAGCACACGCCCCCGGCGGTTGTCGCCGACCGAGGTCCACGCCCTGCTCGGGGAGCCCGAGGCCATGGTCAAGGGCAAGATCCAGGACCATATCGACGAGTACTTCCGCCTCTTCATCGCGCACTCCCCCTTCCTGTCCATGGCCACGGCGGACGCGGAGGGGCGCGCCGACTGCTCCCCCCGTGGCGACTACCCGGGGTTCGTGAAGGTCCTGGACGACCGCACGCTCGCGATTCCCGACCGCCCCGGCAACAAGATCGCCGACTCCTTCCGCAACCTCGCCGAGAACGACGGGATCGGGCTGCTCTTCCTCATCCCCGGGCTCCGGGAGACCTTGCGGGTCAACGGCCGCGCCTACCCCACCGACGACCCCGACGTGCTCGCCCGGATGCGCACCGAGGCCAAGGATCCGGTGCTGGCGATCGTCGTCGAAGTGGCGGAGGCGTACTTCCACTGTGGCCGCGCGCTCATCCGCTCCCGGCTGTGGGATCCCGCGAGCCAGGCCCTCGCCGACGAGATTCCGTCGGTCGGCGAGATCGCCAGCTCCCAATTCGGGGTGGACATCGACCCTATGGCGCTCACACAGGCTCTCGAAGAGGGCTACCGGAAACTCTACTGACCACGGCACAAACCACGGCACAAGGTGAATCAACGATGCAACAGACCGTCGTCGACCACATCGAGCAGGTCGCCGAAGACGTCGTCTCCCTCGTCCTGCGGGGCGCCACCGGCCCGCTGGCGCCCTGGGAGCCGGGCGCCCATATCGACCTGGCGCTGCCGAACTGGCTGACCCGCCAGTACTCGCTGTGCGGAGACCCGGCGGACCGGGAGTCCTATCGCGTCGCGGTACGCCACGACCGCCTCAGCCGGGGCGGTTCGGAGTACATCCACCGGTTCCTGCGCCGGGGCCGCGCCCTCGATGTGTCGCAGCCGCGGAACCACTTCCCGCTGCTCCCCGCGCCGGAGTACCTCTTCCTCGCCGGCGGGATCGGCATCACCCCGATCCTGCCGATGCTGCGGGCGGCGGCCGCGTCGGGCGTCCCGGCGTCGCTCGTGTACCTGGGGCAGTCGGTGGCGTCCATGCCCTTCGTCGACGAACTGCGCGCCTCCTACGGCGACCAGGTGCGGATCGTCGCCACGCGGCAGCAGGGCAGGCCGGACTTCGCCGCTCTGGCCTCCGCGCTGAGCCCCGGTGCCGTGGTCTACGCCTGCGGCCCCGGACCGATGCTCGCCGCGGCGGAGGACGTGTTCCCCTCGGGGCGGCTGTACGCGGAGCGGTTCCGCCCGGCGCCCAGGACGTTCGCGCCCAACACGGCGTTCGAGGCGGTGTGTGCCCGGTCGGGGCGGACGGTTCAGGTGCCCGGCGACGAGTCGCTGCTGGACGCCCTGACCCACGCCGGATTCCCCGTGGCGTCCGGATGCCGCGAAGGCGTCTGCGGCAGTTGCGAAGTGGCCGTACTCGACGGCGAACCGGAGCACCGGGACGACATCGGCGCCCCCGCGGGCCGGATGTACGCCTGTGTGTCCCGCGCCCTGTCCCCGCGGCTCGTCGTGGATCTGTGACCAGCCGGCGAGCGGCCCCGACTCAACGCGAGGAACGACATGTTGCCCAAGACACGCACGCCCGAATCACGGCAGATGATCACGCTGGAGGTGCGCCGGAACACATCGCTGACACCCGCCTTCTCGACCATCACCCTCGGCGGACCCGAACTGGAGCATCTCAAGCCCATGGGCTTCGACCAGACCGTGCGGCTGTTCTTCCCCCGCGAAGGGCAGGACGGGCTGAGGATGCCGAGGCTCTCCAGTGAGGCGTGGATGGCGGAAATACTCCTCCTGCCGAAGTCACGCCGCCCATGGGTGCGCAACTTCACCATCCGGCGCGCCCGGCCCGAACTCGGCGAGGTGGACATCGAGTTCGCCCTGCACGGCGACACCCCGGCCTCCACCTGGGCCCGCCGCGCCCGGCCCGGCGACCCGGCGGGCATCTTCGACATGGGCATGAGCTATCTGCCACCGGCCCATGCCGAATGGCAGCTGCTGGCCGGGGACGAGAGCGCCGTACCCGCGATCCTCGCCATCCTCGAGGACGCTCCGGCGTCACTGGTGGCGGACGTCTTCCTGGAGGTGCCCGGGACCGCCGACATCCGTACGGACATCAGCGCTCCCGAGGGCGTACGGGTGCGATGGCTGGCCCGGGACGGCGCGGACACCCGGCCCGGCGAGCTGGCCCTCGACGCGGTCAGAGCGTCGTCGCTGCGCCCTGGCCGGTTCTACACCTGGGTCGCCGGGGAGGCCGGACTGGCCACCGGGCTGCGCCGCCACTTGGTGCGCGACCGCGGTGTGCCGAAGCCGGACATCGCGTTCTTCGGCTACTGGCGGCACGGCCGTTCCAGCCCCGGCTGAGAGCCTGTGTCATATCCCCGGCCGGGCGTGCGACGCCTGGCACGCACGCTGATCCGACCGGGGATATGACACAGGCTCTGAGCTCACACCAGTGGCCGCGGGTCGTACTGGATGCCACGCCGCACCTGGCGTGCGCGCTCCGGCGACGCCAGCCTGGCGACCAGATGAAGGGCCATGTCGATACCGGCCGAGACCCCCGCGGAGGTGATCAGGTCGCCGTCGTCGACGAACCGCTCGTCGGGCCGTACGTCGATCGTCGGGTCGAGCTCGGCGAGCCGGTCCAGCGACGCCCAGTGCGTGGTCGCGGGCCGCCCGGTCAGCAGTCCGGCCGCCGCGTAGACCAGCGAGCCCGTGCACACGCTCGTCATCAGGGGTACGGATCGCCGCTGGGCCCGGACCCAGTCCAGATGCCGCTCGTCCCCGAGCTGGGGCCGGGTGCCCTGGCCGCCGGGGTGCAGCAGCACATCCAGAGCGGGCAGGTCGGCCATCGCGTGATGGGCCGCGACGGTGAGCCCCTTCGCGCAGGTCACGGGGTTTCCATCGACGGAGAAGCAGAACACCTGCCAGCCGTCCTCGGCGAAGTTGCGCGTCCAGTAGGACAGCACCTCCCAAGGACCGATGGCGTCGAGCTCCTCCACGTCCGGGAACAGCAGGATCCCGATCTTCCGTGTGTCTTCCTGGGCCATACCTCGATCCAATCAGACCCTTCCCCGCCCGGCCACGGATTTCACGGGGAGGGGGCGAGGCCGCCGATCGATGCCGGCGGCCTCGCGCTGCCGCGACGTGGTCGCGGTCCGGGTCAGAGCCGCAGTCGCGGTCGCGGTCAGTACGCCACCGGGCGGTTCTCCCGCGCCCAGAGCTGCTCGGCTTCGCTGCGCGAGGGAGGGGGCCACATCCCGTCGATCATCCAGAGATCCCGGGGCGTCTCGTCGACGTGGAACTCGCAGCGCAGCCCGCGGTCCCGGGTGTGAGGGGCCAGCAGGCGGCTGAGCCCCTCGGTGCCCTTCTTCCGCACCTCGGGGTCCGTCAAGTGGCGGGCGATGTGCTCGACCACGACCCGGACGGTGTTGTCCGACGGCTCCCCGCCGACCAGGAACGAGGACTCGGGGACCTCGTGGAACAGGGTGACGACGTAGAACTTCGGCAGACCGACCCGGGTGTAGTACTCCGTGACGTCCGCGGCGAACTGCCGCTTCTGTTCCGCGGAGTAGGCGTCGACCGGATGGTAGACGTGCCACAGGGGCATTGCTCTCTCCTTCAGGACGAGTGAGGTCGAACGGTGGCGACGAGCGGCCGTCCGCGGCGGGCGGTCAGCCTCCGAGACGGACGGTGAGGCCCTCCACCGGCCCGGCGAGCGCCGCCTTCATCTGCCGGGTCACGGCGTCGACGAGCACCTCGTTGCCGCCGCTCTCGACGCCGTCCAGGACCGCCTCCACGACCTCGGCCGGGGAGATCTTCTGACTCGGTATCCCGGCGACCATGTCGGTGTCGGCGAGCCCGAGGTGCACCCCGACCACCTGGGTCCCCTGCTCCGCCAGCTCGATGCGGAGGGAGTTCGTGATCGACCACAGGGCGGCCTTCGATGCGCCGTAGGCGGCCGCGCCGGCGCCCCAGGACAGTACGGAGTGCATGTCGACCAACGCGCCGCCACCCCGCGCGGCGAGGACCGGGGCGAACGCTCGGGCCACCCGGAGGGGCCCGAAGACATTCGTTTCGAACGTGGCCACCACGTCGGCCATGTCCGCCGTCAGCAGTGGCGCGGGCAGGAGCACTCCCGCGTTGTTGATGACGATGTCCACATCCGTGGCCCGGCCGGCGAGCGCGGCGACCGCGTCCGCGTCGTTGACGTCGAGGGAAACGGCCTCTACCCGCGGGTCCTCGCCGGGGGCGGGCTTCCGCGCCGTCGCGTAGACCTTCGCCGCCCCACGCCGGAGCAGTGCCTCCACATACGCCTTGCCGATGCCACGTTGGCCTCCGGTCACCAGCACCACGGAACCATCGATCGCAACCATGTCGGACCTCCCTGTCGAACGTGTCGAACGTGTCGAATCGCGCGCACGAACCGGCGGGGACGGCGGCCCATGGGGCCGCGGCCCAACGGCGGCGCGCCAAAATAGATTATTAGCATCATCTAAAATGGGCCGCAAATATCATCGACGCGGTACCGGCATCCGGTACCCCAGTCCGGCACCACACGCAGAAGGAAGTACCGACCATGCCCCGAGCATCCCGAGCCGAGGCCGAACGCCACCGCGAGCAGGTGATCGCGGCCACCGCGAAGCTGGTGCGCACCCACGGCGCCGACAAGGTGAGCGTGCCCCAGGCGATGGCGGCGGCAGGTCTGACCCACGGCGGCTTCTACCGCCACTTCGCCTCGAAGGACGACCTGGTCGCCCAGGCGTGCTCGGCCGCGTTCGCCGAACGTCTCGCCGCCATGGAGGAACCCCCCGAGGGCGAGGACACGAGCGGCGCCCGGGCCGCCTTCCTGGCCACCTATCTGTCCGCCCGGCACCGCGACAACCCCGGCCTGGGGTGCGCCGCCGCGGCGCTGGCGGTGGACGCCGCACACGCGGAGCCCGGTGACCCGCTCAAGGGGGCGTACATCGAAGGTGTGCGCAACCTGATCGGCGGGATGGAGCGCAACGCGAGGACGTCCGGCGACACGGCGGCCGACGAGGAGTCCGTTCTCGTCGAACTGTCCACCATGGTCGGGGCGTTGGTGCTGGCACGGGCCTGCGCGGGGGACGATCTGTCGGACCGCGTCCTGGCCGCGGTGCGCGACCACGTCCTCAGCGCGTATGAGCACACCCCTGACGGGAAGGACGCGTCCGGCACCGCCGAATGAAACGCGCTCGCGTCAGGGGTTCGCACTCACCTGGTGCCCGCATTCCGACGGGCGGGGGCTACCGTCCGAGCGCCGAGGACAGCCGCGCCGCGAGCGGCTCGCCGTCGAGGAAGTCCAGCAGCTCGCCGACGGTCGGCCCGGTGGCGGGGCCGTGCCGGGTGACCGCGAAGGCGGCCGCCGCGTTGGCACCCCGTACGGCGCCGCTCAGGTCCAGCCCGTGGCCGAGGAGGGCCAGGAACGCTCCCGTATGGGCGTCGCCCGCGCCGTTGCTGTCGACCGCGGTCACCCGGCGGCCGGGGATGTGCGCGGGCTCGCCGCCGGGCGGGACCAGCCAGCAGCCGTCCGCGTCGGCCCGCAGCAGCACACCGGTGCGCGGGCCCAGCCGGGCGGCGAGCGCCGCCGCGGCCTCCCGGGCGTCGTCCCGGCCGGTCAGCAGCCGCCCCTCGCGCTGGTTGCAGCTGACCCAGTCGCAGCGCGCCAGCACGGGCTCCAGCACCTCCTCCGGGATCTGGTCGGCCAGCGGGCCCGGGTCGAGGAAGACCCGGGTGTGCTCCGGCAGCCGTGCCACGAGCGAGGCCAGGACCGGGCCGTTCACCGGGTAGGCGAGCCCGTATCCGGAGATCTGCACCAGGTCGCCGGGGCGCAGCGCGGCGAGCACGGCCGTCGCGTGGGCCTCGGTCAGCCGCGCCTCGGCGCCGAGGCTGGTGGCGAAGGTGCGTTCGCCACCGCCGTCGACGAAGGCCACGCAGAATCCGGTGTCCTCGTCCGTGACCGGATCCAGCGGCACCTCGATGCCTGTCCGGGCGAGGTCCGCCCGGACCCGGTCGCCGAACGGCCCGGTGCCGTGGGCGCCCGCGTACACGGCCGGCAGGCCCAGGCGGCGGGCGGCGGTGAGGACGTTGAATCCGCCGCCCGTGGTGAGCGTGGTGTCCCGCGAGACGATGTCGCCGCCGCGCTCGGGCAGTGCGGGCACCCGCATCACCAGGTCGACGATGGCGTTGCCGAGCAGCACCAGCCGACCGCCCGTGGCCTCGCCGGAGGCCCCGGGGACGCCGTGGTGGCCGGTCATGAGACCTCCCGCGCGGCCGGGGCGGGCAGCACCTGCTGCTGGGGCGGTTGCGCGGACGCCTCCTCGCGGACGGTGCCGTCGAACCGGCGCAGCAGGGCGTAGACACCGGCCGCGAGCACCAGGGTCACCACCCATCCCAGCCCGTTGGACCCGATCCAGCTGTGGGCGAGCGGCCCGGAGAACCACACATCGGTGGCGCTGGTGCTGGCCTCGGTGAACAGCAGGCCCACCACGATGGCCGCCGCCCAGGCGATCATCGCGGCCCAGGCGACCCCACCCCGGAACCAGTAGCGGCTGGAGCGGCCGACGTCCATCAGGGCCGCGCCGTCGTAGGACCGGCGGAGTATCAGGTCGACCGCGAAGACGCCCACCCAGGCGTTGATGGGGACGGCGAGGAGGGTCAGGAAGGTGATGAACGGGCCGTAGAAGTCCTTGGCGATCAGGATGAAGTAGATCCCGCCCGCGAAGGTGACGACCACGTCCAGGCCGACGGCGAGGGTGCGCCGGACCCGTATCCCCAGGGTGATCATGGTGAGCCCCGCCGAGTAGACGGACAGGTGGTTGGAGAGCAGCAGTCCGCCGAACGCGGCGATCAGATACGGGATCGACATCCACGACGGCAGCATCGTGTTGATCGCCGAGACGGGGTCGGAGGCAGAGGCCAGATCGGGTTCACCCGCCGCGAGGAGCGAGCCCAGCGAGATCAGCACCACCAGCGGGATACCGGCACCGAAGGCGGAAGCGGCCACCAGCCTGCCGCCGGGAATCCGGCGGGGCAGGTAACGGGCGTAGTCGGCCCCGGTGTTGGCCCAGCCGATCCCGGTACCGGCGGCGATCATGCCGACGCCCACGACCATCGAGCTCACCGGCCCGACCTGGGCGTGGAAGACCTTGCCCCAGTCCACGGTGGTGGCGAGAAAGCCGATCACGACCAGGTTCAGCAGCCCGAAGACATAGCTGGCCCACCTGTTGATCCACATGATGGTGGCGTGGCCCAGGCCGCTGATCAGCAGGGTGCAGCCGATGAAGACCAGCAGGCACACCACGGTGAGGACGGTGTTCCGCCGGATGCCGAAGGCGGCGTCGAGCAGCGCCAGCAGGGCGAAGGCGGCCGTGGTGGTGTTGATGGTCTCCCAGCCGAGCCGGCTCATCCAGGTGACCAGTGTGGGCCCCGCGTTGCCACGGACCCCGAACACCGCGCGGGAGAGGGTGAGGGCGGGCGCTCCGCCCCGCTTCCCGGCGATGCTGAGGGCGCCCACCAGGGCGAAGGAGCCGAAGGAGCCGAGGATGGCCACGACGGCCGCCTGCCAGATGTTCAGGCCGCGGAAGCTGACCAGCGCCGCGCCGAGCGGCAGGCCGAGGATGCTGATGTTCGCGGCGAACCAGGTCCAGAACATCTGGCTCGCGTGGCCGTGGCGCTCGGCGTCGGGAACCGGCTCGATGCCTCTGGTCTCCACGGAGCCGACGCGGTCGTTCTCTGAAGCCGCCATGGTGGTACCTGTCTTTCTGTCCGGGGGCGCTCCGGTGCGGATGTGGGGGCGGAGGTGTGTGTCATTCGGCCGTGTCGGCGCGCAGCGCGAGCAGGGCCTTGGCCAGCGGTTCCAGGTCGAGGTCGTTGACCGAGCGCAGGGTGGCGAGGGCGTCGTCGGGCAGGGCGGAGGCCCCGCTGACGGCACCGGCTATCGCGCCGGCTATGGCACCGATGGTGTCGCAGTCGCCGCCGAGGTTGGCGGCCAGCAGGCAGGCCCGCCATGGCTCGCCCTCGGCGAGGGCCAGCACGGCGAAGGCCGCGGGGACCGACTCCTGGCTGGCGACGCTGGTGCCGACCAGGTCGCAGACGCGGTCCAGGGCCTGCCGCTCGGGCAGTCCGCGCACCAGTTCCACGGCCCAGCCGATGCGCGCGGCGATATCGGCCCCGGCGACCCAGTGGCCGCGCTCGGCGCCGGCCGCGGCCGCCGTGATCGCCGCGCCGATGGCGTCCTCCAGATCGCCGCCGCCGATGCCACGGCTCACCGCGGCGGCCACGGCGGCCGCGGAGGCGATGCCGATGGAGGTGTCATGGGTGACCTGGCACGCCTCCGCGACCCGGTCGAGGAAGGGCTCCAGGGGGGTGTCGGGGAAGGCCACGCCGACGGGGGTGATCCGCATCGCCGCGCCGTTGGTGGCACCGGACTTGCCCGCCTCCTCCGGCGGTACGCCACGGGACACGGCCTCCAGTGCGGCCTTGGTGGAGGGGCCGAGCAGGTCGAAGGAGCCCTTGGCCTTCATGGCGCGCTCCCACTCCAGGAGCTCGTGCGCGAGCCGCATTGGGTCGATCCGGCCGCCGGACCCGGTCAGCAGCCGTCCGACGATGACGGCCTGGTCGGTGTCGTCCGTGACCGAACCGGCGGGCATTCCGGCGCTCACCGGGTTGTCCTCCGGACCGGGTTCGAAGTCGGTGACGTCGCCGAACCGGGCGACGATGGACCGCCGGGACATGATCTGGGTGGGCATACCGAGGGCGTCGCCCATCGCCAGGCCGTAGAGGGCGCCGAGCGCGCGGTCGTGCTGGTGGTTCATCGGGACTTCCTGTCAGTGCGCGGAGGCGGTACGTCGGGCGTGGGCGGGCGCGGTGTGCGGGCTCATCGGGGCTGCTTCATCGCGGATGCCCCATCGCCGCTGCCCAGGGCCGTCTCGTCGGGGCTCTCGCCGAAGCCGAGGTGCAGCTGGAAGCGGGCGGGGTCCAGGAGGCTGGTCACCTGCTCGACGATCCGGCCATCGGCCCCGCGGCTGACCCGGCGGGTGTTGAGCCAGACCTCTCCCACCTGGCGGCGGAGCAGGGTCGCCTCGTCGGTGGCCAGTTGGCGCACGGACGCCCACTCGTCCCCGTGCGTGGCCCGGATGCCGACCGCGGCGAGGGTCTTGGTCAGCGAGCCGTCGAGGAGCCCGCCGAGCGGGACATCGGCCAGGGCCGGGACCATGGGAACCCGGCTGCGCTCCAGCGCGACCGGAGTGCCCTCCGGCAGCACCCGCAACCGGTCTAGCGCCATGAACTCGACGCCCTCGATGTCGAGTTCACCGGCCAGCCGGGCATCGCGCACCGCTTCGAGGCGGAGCACCTCGGTGGTCACCTGGGCTCCCTGGTCGGCCAGCGCCCTGGTCCACCCCAGCCGGTTGTCCAGCAGGCCGCCGTCGAAGGTGACGAACGAGCCGACGCCCGCGTGGGTGGAGATCAGCCCCTGCTTGCTGAGCTCGTCCAGCGCCTGCCGGACGGTGGCCCTGCTGACCGCGAAGCGCCGGGTGAGCGCGTGTTCGCCGGGCAGCCTGCTGCCCGGCTCCAGGGCGCCGCTGTGGATCTCACGGGCCAGGACGCGGGCGATGCGCTGATGCTTGAGGACCTGTTTAGGCATGTCCGGACGTTAGCCATACATGTTCAGTCCTGTCTAGAGTCGCAAGCACTCGAATCGGGAACTGATCACTCTTGGTCCGGGAACGCCGCAGACAGCGGGATCTGATGGCAGCGGGGACCGACGGCAGCGGGAAAGCCGATGGCACGGCCCGCCGTGAAGCGGGCCGTGCCATCGGCGAGCAGAGGCACCGGAGTCCCGCGCGGAGTGACACGGGATGGGTCGAGCACACCGGGGTCGTACCGGTGTGACGCTCAGCCGCGGGGCCGCCGTACGGCGGTGTCGGCCACGGCGCGACGCGCCCGCTCCAGTGTCTCGGCGTGCCCGAACAGGCCCGGCAGCCCGCCGGTGTGCACGAAGACCGTGCGCTGCCCGGGGCGCACCTGGCCGTCGTGGACGGCCGCGATGAGACCGGCCAGGGCACGGCCGGTGTAGATGGGGTCGAGGACGATGCCTTCGGTGCGGGCCGCCGTGGTGATGGCGTCCATGACCGGTTCGGTGAGCGCGGAGTAGCCGGGCCCGACCTGATCCAGGCGCAGCCGCAGGGGTGTGGCCGCGGGCTGTCCGGCCAGCCCCTCGACCAGGTGGCCGACGGTGCGCCCGGGGTCGGGGACGGCCCCGCAGTGCACCCCCAGCACCCGCTCGGCTCCGAGGGTGTGCACGAGCCCGGCCATGGTGCCGCCCGATCCGACCGCCACCACCACCGTGGCCAGGTCCGGGTCCTGCACCAGGAGTTCCGTCCCCGCCGCGGCATAGCCCTGGGCGCCCAGCACGCTGGAGCCGCCGAAGGGGATCACCGCGGGCCGGGCGCCCCGCTCACACAGGTCGCGGGCCACGTCCTCCACGGCCGCCGCGAGTTCCGCCTCGCTCACCTCACCCGCCCATACGACGCGGGCGCCGAAGAGACCGTCGAGCGCGATGTTGCCGGTCATGCCCTCGGTCGGCGCACCGGCGAGGACCAGGACCACGTCCATGCCCAGCCGGGCCCCGGCCGCGGCCGTCAGCCGGGCGTGGTTGCTCTGCGCGGCCCCGCTGGTCACCAGCGTGGTGGCGCCCTCGGCGCGGGCGGCCCCGGCCGTCCACTCCAGCTTGCGGACCTTGTTGCCGCCGCCGCCCAGCCCGATCAGATCGTCACGCTTGACCCACAGATCATCGGGCTCCAGCCCGATGGCACGGGCCAGGCGCGGCGCGGCCTCCAGCGGTGTGGGCCTGCTCATCAACTCGGCCCGCGTGGTGTCCTGACGCTCTTCTGACACGATCGCCGCCTTCGCCCCACATCCGATCCGGCCCAGCTCTCCGCCCGCGAGCATAGGCGCTACGTACCGTTTCCCTACTCAGCTACGGAGGAGCCGGGCGCGGGTCGCCGCCGCTCGAGTTCGGTGTAGCGGGCGCGCATCGCCTCACTCGCGGCCGGACCCGCGGTGAACACGTACATCTCGCTGTCGGCGAGGCTTCGGCCGGTGCGCGCGTCCACCACGACGGGTTCGGCCTCCTCGCCGGTGTGGGCGTCGACCAGGATCATGGCGCGCTCCTCCGGCGCGAGGTGCTGGTTGCCCCAGGCGGCCAGCGCGACGACCACGGGCCGCAGCGAACGACCGCGCCCGGTCAGCACGTACTCATGGCGCACCGGGTTGGACTGGTAGGGGCGCCGCTCCAGCAGGCCGTCCGCCACCAGGGTCTTCAGCCGGGTGGTGAGCATGCTGGTGGAGATGTTCAGGCTCTGCTGGAACTGGTCGAAGCGCGTATAGCCGTCGAAGGCGTCATGGAGGATCAGCAGCGTCCACCACTCCCCCACGTGCTGAACCGTGGTCGACAGCGGGCACTCACGGTCCTCCAGCCTGATCCGGCTTGCCATTGCGACACCCTCCCGGGTTACTGCTAATGTGAAAGTTACTTGCTTCTATTTTAGCAGTCACAAGGGGTGTGCCCTGCGCGCACTCCGGAACGGACAGCCTTGCCCACACCCGATGACTCCCTCTCCGGCCGTCGCGCCCTCGTCACCGGTGGCACCAAGGGCACCGGAGCGGCGATCGCGGCCCGGCTGCGGACGGCCGGTGCGACCGTACTGGTCACCGCCCGCTCCCAGCCCGGGGACGTCCCCGACGACGCCTTCGTGGGCGCCGACCTGACCACACCCGAAGGCGCGGAACACATCGCGCGGGAGGTGCGGCGTCGGCTGGGCGGCACGGACATCCTGGTCCATACGCTCGGCGGCTCGGCCGCGCCCGCCGGTGGCTTCGAGGCGATGTCCGAGGAGATCTGGCAGCAGGAGCTCAACCACAATCTGCTCGGCGCCGTCCGCCTGGACCGCGCCCTGATCCCGGGCATGATCGAACGGGGCGGGGGCGCGGTGGTCCACGTCTCCTCGATCCAGCGGCGGATGCCACTGTGGAACGGCACGCTGGCCTACGCCGCCGCCAAGGCCGCGCTCACCACCTACAGCAAGGGCCTGGCGAACCAGGTGGCACCGCTCGGGGTGCGGGTGAACACGGTGTCCCCCGGGTTCATCCAGACCAGCGCGGCCGACGCGCTCATCGACCGCATCGCCGAGCGGACCGGCGACCGGGAGTCCGCCCTGGCATCGCTCATGGACTCCCTCGGCGGCATCCCCCTCGGGCGCCCCAACCGGCCCGGAGAAGTCGCCGAACTCGTCGCCTTCCTCGTCTCCGACCGCGCCTCCGCCATCGTCGGCGCCGAGCACGTCATCGACGGCGGCACCGTACCCGCCGTCTGAGGACCGTCCCCACCGTCGACCTCCGCCATCGCTTCACGCTCCGTCAGGGCCTGGTCGGCCACCTCACCATCGCCCCCTGGGGCGCTTCAGACGCTCTCCACCGCGGGGTCATCGGGCACGGCCCGCACCCGACCGGGGCGCACCACGTTGCTGAGCGGGCTCTCCGCCTCCAGGCGGTTGATGTTGGCCGCGATATCGGTGGCGCGCGCGGCGAACGTCTCCTCCGTGTGGCCCGAGTTGTGCGGTGTCATCACCACGTTGGACAGCGTGTGGAACGGCAGACGGCTCGGCGCGTGTGGTGGGCCGGCCCACCACACATCGAGGGCGGCCCCGGCGATGGTGCCGGCCGACAGCGCCTCGTACAGCGCCTCCTCCTGTACGACCGGGCCACGGGCGACGTTGACCAGGAGGGACCGCGGGCCCATCGCGGCGAGTTCGGCGGGGCCGATCAGTCCGCGGGTCGCGGGGCTCAGTGGAACGGTCACCACGACGATGTCGGAGTCCGCCAGCAGTTCCGGGAGCCGGTCCGTGCCGCCGACCCAGTCGGGGCGCAGATCGTCCGGCAGCGGGGCCGATGGATCGCGGCGCACGGCCCGTACGCGCAGGCCGACCGCCTGGCACAGCCGGCTGATCTCCCGCCCCGTCTCGCCGAAACCGATGACGCCGACACGGCGGCCCCGCAGGGTGTCCCCGAAGGGCAGCGTGGCATCCACGGCCACGTTCCGCCACCGCCCGGCCCGCAGCTCCCGGTCGGCGGTGAGCACCCGCCGGGACAGCATCAGTACGCACATCAGGACGTGTTCGGCGATCGACGCGCCGTGGTGAAAGGTGTTCGCCACGGTCACATCGGGCCCCAGCGCCTCCAGGGGGATGCCGTCGTAGCCCGCGCCGACCACGTGGACGAGGCGGAGGCGCCGGGCCCGGCGCGCGTGGTCCTCGGCGAGCTGTGAGCCCACGTACACATCGGCGGAGGCAATGGCGTCGGCGATCCGTGCCGCGTCCCAGTCGCAGACGTCCAGCCACTCGTGCCGGTCCTCGGTCTCCTCCTTCAACCGCTCGCCGAACCTGCTCAGAATCCGGTGGTCGAGCACGATGCGCATCCCCCGGTCACCACCGGGGGCAGCCATCCTGGCCATGACCACCATCCTCATATATAGGCGCTGTCTTCATTTGTGCACGCGATCCATGGGACTGTCAATGATCGGGAAGCATCGGCCAGGGACCGCCCTACCTGCACTTGTTGTCAGATCCCTTGACGCCCCGGCACCTCCGGTTTAGCTTCGGCGTCCACAAATGCAGACCGGGTACGTAAGTGTAGACAGCCATGTCGACTGTCGTTCTCGGGCGGCAACCCGCCAGCACCCTCGGAGATACGCCGACGATGAAGTCCTCCGTACCCTCCGGCCCGCGCCGGGAACGAGGCCGGGCCCATACAGTTCTCGCCCTCCTCACGACCGGCACGCTGCTGCTGACCAGCGCGTGCGCCGTGGCGAACAGTGACGCGGCGGGTGACGCCGGCAGCGCGGACGGCCGCACCCTGCGGCTCGTCCTCACCCAGGAGCCCCCGACGCTGGAGCCCTGCGAGTCGTCGCTGACCGCGACCGGTGTCGTCGTCCGCTCCAACATCACCGAGCCGCTGGTGGAACGCGACCCCACCTCGGGGAAGCTGGATCCGCTGCTGGCGACCGGATGGCGGCAGACGAAGCCCACGACCTGGACCTTCGACATCCGCCCCGGTGTGAAGTTCCAGAACGGGCAGCCGTTCACGGCGAAGGACGCCGCCTTCTCCATCGACCGCGCCGTCAACTCCGATCTCGCCTGCAACGTGGACGGCTACGTCTTCGGCGACGAGAAGCTCGAAGTACACACCGTCAGCCCCACCCGGCTGACCGTCACCACCGAGAAGACCGACCCCATCCTCCCCCTGCGGCTCAGCTTCGTCGAGATCGTGCCACGCACCACCAGCACCAAGGCCAAGGTGCGGATACCGATCGGGACCGGCCCCTACGCCGTCAAGTCATGGCAGACCGGTGTCTCCATCTCCCTCGCCCGCAACGAGGACTACTGGGGGAAGGCGCCCGCCTACCCCCGGGCCCGGTATGTCTGGCGCAGCGACGCCAGCGTCCGCGCCGCGATGATCGACAAGGGCGAGGCCGACATCGCGACGGCGCTGGACCACACCAGCGCCGACAAGGGCAACACCGTGGCCTACCCCAACAACGAGACCACCGCCCTGCGTCTGGACGGCCGCGAGGCGCCGCTCGACGACATCCGGGTGCGCAAGGCGATCGGCATGGCCGTCGACCGCAAAGGCATCATCGACGCCCTCCTCGGCGGACTGGCCAAGCCCGCCGCACAACTCGTCCCGCCCGGTGTGGTGGGCCACAACGACGACCTCGCCCCGGTCCCGTACAAGGTGGCCGCCGCCCGCGCGCTGGTGAAACAGGCCGCCGCCGACGGTGTCCCCGTGCACCGGCAGATCACCCTCGTGGCGCGCAACGGCATGTTCGCCGGGATCTCGGAAGTGGCCGAGGCCCTGCAGTACGAGATGGCACGGGTGGGGCTGAACGTGAGGATTCGCATGGCGGACACCGCCACCCACCTCCAGTACCAACTGCGCCCGCTGCCCCGTGACGTCGGGCCGGTGGCGCTGCTGATCATGCACGGCAACCAGGCCGGGGACGCCGCGTTCACCACCAGTCAGTACCTGGTGAGCGACGGCCCGCAGTCCACCTTCGGCACCAAGGAGCTCGACCGGCGCATCGCCGCGGCGGACGCGCTGTCCGGCAAGGCCCGCGCGAAGGCCTTCGCCGAGGTGCTCGGCTACCAGAACGAGACGGTCGCGCAGTACGCCTATCTGGCCCATATGCGCGGGCTGCTGGGACTGTCGCCGAAGGTGCGGTACCGGCCGGACTCCGCCACCGGGGACGAGATGCGGCTGGCCGAGGTCAGCCCCGCGAAGGCGGGGAGGCACTGAGATGACGTCCTTCCTGCGCAAGCGCATCATCTCCAGCGCGATCCCCCTGGTCTTCGTGGTGCTCGGCGTGTTCTGCCTGGCCCGGCTGACCGGCAGCCCCGTCGATCTCTACCTTCCGCTGAGCGCCACCCCACAGCAACGCGCCGAGTTCTCCGCCGCCCACGGCTTCGACGACTCCATTCCGGTACAGCTGTGGGACTACCTCACCAACGCCGCGCAACTCGACTTCGGGACCTCGCTGCGCACCGGGGAGTCGGCCGGTTCGATGGTGCTCAAGGCGTTTCCCGTCACCCTCCAACTGGCCGGGATGACGATGCTCCTGGCGATCCTCGGGGCGCTGCTGGTCGGAAGCCTCGCCGCGTACCGGCCCAACTCGCTCATCGACCGGATCGCCGGTCTGCTGTCGATGACGGCGGCCAGCATCCCCGACTTCTGGTTCGCGATCGTGGGGGTGCTGGTCTTCGGCGTGGGCCTGGACTGGCTGCCGACCTCCGGCACCCTGGGCGGCCCGGAGATCTGGGTGCTGCCCATCGCCACCCTGCTGATCCGCCCGTTCGGGGTGCTGGTGCAAGTGGTCCGCGGCAGCATGGTCGGCGCGCTGTCCGCGCCGTATGTGAAGGTCGCGCGCAGCAAGGGGGCCGACCCCAAGCGTGTGGTGTTCGGGCACGCGCTGCGCAACTCCATCACGCCCGTGCTGACCGTGGCCGGGGACCTCACCGTCGGTCTCGTCAACGGCGCGGTGGTGGTGGAGACGATCTTCGGCTGGCCCGGGATCGGCAAGCTCATGATCGACTCGATTCTGCAGCGAGACTTCGCGGTGTTGCAGGCCGCCGTCCTGCTCACGGCGGTGACGATCTTCGCGCTGAACATCCTCGTGGACGTCTGCCACGCCCTGATCGACCCCCGAGTGCGCCAGGCGGTGCCGGCGTGAGCGAAGGAGCCACCATGACCGACCCCGCCGACCCCACCGGCCCCACCGGCTCCGCCGACCGGCCCTCCGGCACGGCGGCCGTCCCGTCGCCCCGGCGCCCGCCCCGCTGGTGGCTGCTGCTCGGCCGGGACCGGGCCGCGGCCGTCGCGGCCGTCATCCTCGCCGGGGTGTTCCTCGTCGCGCTGTTCGGCCGGCTGTTCATCGGGGACCGAGCCGTACGGCAGGAGCTGCGCGCCTCGCTGCGCCCGCCCTCCCTCGATCACGGCTTCTACGGGCTGCTCGGCACCGATGTGCTGGGCCGAAGTGTGCTGGCCCGGCTGGTGGACGCCGCCGGGACGACGCTGTCCGTCGCGGTGCCCGCGGTGCTGTGCTCGCTGCTGATCGGCTCGGCGCTGGGGCTGTGGGCCGGATACCACGGGGGCATGCGGGAGAACGTCGCGATGCGGGTCGCCGATGTCATCCTCAGCTTCCCGTCGCTGCTGATCGCGGTGGTGGTGCTGTACGTCTTCGAGCCCAGCGCGATGAACATCGTGCTGATCCTCGCCATCGCGCGCGTCCCGGTCTATCTGCGCACCGCCCGGGCCGAGTCGGCCGAGCTGAGGAGCCGTCTGTTCGTGGACGCGGCCCGGACCTTCGGCACACCGAGCCGGAACATCATCTACCGGCACATTCTGCCGATCGCGCTGCCCACGCTGCTGACCGTGGCCACGCTCGACTTCTGTTTCGTGATGCTGACCGAGTCGTCCTTGAGCTTCCTCGGCATCGGCATCCAGCCCCCCGATGTGAGCTGGGGGCTGATGGTGGCGCAGGGGCGCCAGTACCTCCAGACGGCCTGGTGGATCGCCGTGCTGCCGGGTGTCGCGATCGTGCTCACCACGGTGTCGGCCACGGTGCTCGCCGCCTGGGTCCGCCTGGCCACCGACCCGGCCCAGCGCTGGCGTCTGACGTTGCCCAGGAAGCGGCGCGGCAACCGGGCCGCTGTTCCCTCGGAGATGATCGCGTGAAGTCCTCCACCCTGCCCGGGCCCACCGGAACCGGCAGCCCCGCGCTCGAAGTCGAGGGGCTGTGTGTCGACTTGCGCACCCCCTCCGGGACCGTACGCGCCGTGAACGGCGTCGGCTTCCAGGTGCGCAAGGGGCGCACACTGGCGCTGCTGGGCGAGTCCGGCTGCGGGAAGTCGATGACCGCGCTGTCCATCGTCGGACTGCTCGACCCGACGGCCGAGGTGACGGGCGGATCCGTGAAGGTGTCCGGCACCGATGTGCTGCGGCTGGGCCAGGCGGGGCGCAGAAAGCTCGCCGGTCCCGTGCTGTCGATCGTCTTCCAGGACGCGCTGACCGCGCTCAACCCCGTACAGCCGGTCGGCAGGCAGCTCGCCGAGCCGTTCCGCATCCATCGCGGGATGTCGCGCCGCGATGCCCGGGAGAAGGCGGTCGAGCTGATGACCCGCGTCGGGATCCCCGAGCCCCGGCTGCGGGCACGCGCGTATCCGCATCAGTTCTCCGGCGGTATGCGCCAGCGGCTGCTGATCGCGATGGCCGTCGCGCTTGACCCCGATGTGCTCATCGCCGACGAGCCCACGACCGCGCTCGATGTCACCGTGCAGGCGCAGATCATGCGGCTGCTGCGGGATCTGCAGACCGAGCGGGACATGGCGCTGGTGCTGATCACCCACGATCTGGCGGTGGTGGCCCAGCGCGCGGACGATGTCGTGGTGATGTACGCGGGCAACGTGGTGGAGACCGGCCCGGTGGCGGAGGTGTTCTCCCGCCCCCGCCACCCCTACACCAGGGGCTTGCTCGACTCGGTTCCCGAACACGCCGTCAGGGGCTGCCCGTTGCCCGCCGTACCGGGGAGCCCGCCCGAGCTCAGCTCGGTCCCGTCCGGCTGTGTCTTCCAGGCCAGATGTCCGCTGGCCCAGGAGCGCTGCGCCCAGGAGCGTCCCCGTCTGATGTCCGTCGGGGCCTCGCGTTCGGCCGCCTGCCACTTCTCCGAGGAGCTCGACCGTGTCTGAGACGCCCCTCACCGACGCCACGGCCGCCGGCCCCCGGACCGATGGCTCCGCCGCTCCCCCGCCCCTGCTCGAGGTCCGCGGCGTGACCAAGTCGTTCGGCCATGGCCGCCGGCGACTGACCGCGCTCGACGGCGTCGATGTGCGGGTCGAGCGCGGGCAGACGCTCGGGCTGGTGGGCGAGTCCGGATGCGGCAAGTCGACCCTGGCCAGAGTGGTGCTCGGGCTGGAGCGCCCGGACTCGGGCACCGTACGCTTCGACGGCACCGATCCGTTCACCCTCAAAGGCAAGGAACTGCTGGCCTGGCGGCGCCGGGTGCAGATGGTGTTCCAGGACCCCTTCGCCTCGCTCAACGCCCGGATGTCCGCGGCCGACCTCATCGGCGAGCCGTGGCGCACCCACCGCGACATCGTGCCCACGGCACAGGCGCGGGAGCGGCGGGTCCGTGAGCTGCTGTCCCTCGTCGGGCTGCGGGACGGCGACGCCCACCGCTACCCGAACGAGTTCTCCGGCGGGCAGCGGCAGCGCATCGGCATCGCCCGCGCGCTGGCGCTGGACCCCGACCTCATCGTGTGCGACGAGCCGGTGTCCGCGCTCGACCTCTCGGTACAGGCCCAAGTGCTCAATGTGCTCTCCGAGTTGCGGGAGCGGCTCGGTGTCTCCTACGTCTTCATCTCGCATGACCTCTCCGTGGTCCGGCATGTCTCCGACCGGGTGACGGTGATGTACCTGGGCAAGGTCATCGAGCACGGCCCCACCGAGGACGTCTTCGACCGGCCCGTGCATCCCTACACCGCCGCCCTGATGTCCGCGGCGCCCACCCTCGACGTGTCCGGGCAGGCCCGGGACGACGAGATCCAGCTGCGCGGGGAGATCCCGTCCCCGTACGACATCCCGTCGGGCTGCCGGTTCCGCACCCGCTGCTGGAAGAGCGAGGACCGGTGTGCCGAACTCGCTCCTCCTGTCGTGATCCGCGACGGCACGGCGGACACCGGGCGGGAGCCGCACGAGGGCCTGTGCCACTTCCCGCTGGGCGCCGGGCCGATGGAAACATGAGCTCGCCGGAGTTCGCCCTGCTCTTCATCACGGTGGCGGCCGGGGCGCTGCTCCAGGTCTCCATCGGCTTCGGGCTCGGTCTGCTGGCCGCCCCGGTGATCGCGATATTCGACCCGTCGCTCACCCCCGTGGCCGTCCTGCTGCTCGCCACCGGGGTCACGGCCGCGGTGCTGGTGCTGGAGGGCGGCCATCTGGACCTGCGGGGCGCGGGGTGGGCGCTGGCCGGCCGGGTGCCGGGGGTGCTGGGCGGCGCGGCGCTGGTGGCCGTGCTGCCCGCCCGGTACCTCGCCCTCCTGGTGGCCGTGGTCGTCCTCACGGGTGTGGCGGTGAGCCTGCGCGGCTTCGTGCCCGCGCCGCGCCGGCGGTCGGTGCTGCTGGCCGGTCTGATGTCGGGGCTGATGGGCACGGCTACCGCCATCGGGGGGCCGCCGATGGCCATGGTCTGGCAGCGCCTGAGCGGACCGCGGCTGCGCGCCACGATGAGCGGGTTCTTCCTGGCCGGTTCGGTGATGAGCCTGGCCACCCTGGCGGCGACGGGGGCGGTGCACACGTACAGCCTGTGGCACACCGCCCTGCTGGCCCCGGCCGCGGCGATCGGGGTGCTGCTGGCCCGCCCGCTGTCGAGCAGGCTGGACATGCGGCGCACCAGGGCCGTCGCCATGGTGCTGGCGGTGGCGAGCGCGACCGTGCTGGTGGTCCAGCAGTTCGTCTGAGCCGGGCGGCACCTTTCGCCGCGTGGGTCAGCCCTCCGCCGCCGCGGGGACGGCGCGGCGCTCTCCGGTGACCTTGGAGGAGGGCAGCCGCCCGGCCTTGGAGGTGCCGGTCATCGTCTCGCCCTCGACGGTCATCGTGAACGCGAGGTTCAGCCGCATCGGCTTGGTGATGGCCTGACGCCAGACGAGCTGGTCACCGTCGAGCGCCAGATCGGCCAGCGGGACCTCCTCCCCCGCACCGTGGGCCGTGCCGCTCAGGGTGCCGCCCTCGTCGCGGAGTTCGATCACGGCCTTGATCCGGCCGATGGGTGTGGAGATGGACAGATCCCAGGTGCCTTCGACGGAGTCTGCGACGGACATGGTGGTGTGCTTCCTTACGGTGGGTCGGGGCGGATGGCGGTGGGGCGGTGCGGTCACAGGGCGACGGGCGCCGGCCCGTGGTGGCGCCAGGGGGTGCCACGGCGCTCGTAGGCGAACAGCTCCTCGACGGCATGGGCGATCCGCGGCCCCAGTTCGCGCTCCAGCAGGTACAGGCCCAGATCGAGTCCGGAGGTGACACCGGCGCCGGTGACGAGGTCGCCGTCGTCGACGACGCGGGCCCTGACCGCGTTGACGCCGGTGGCGTCCAGCATGTCCAGGCCCATGTGGTGGGTGGTGGCGTAGCGGCCCTCCAGCAGACCGGCCATGGCCAGGACGAGGGAGCCGCCGCACACCGTGGCGACGGTCACCTCCGGGCGGTCCATGGCGGCCTTCAGCAGCCCCGGCAGCTCGGTGTTCAGGGTGCGGCCCAGCAGGACGGGGATGAACTCGTCCGCCCGCCACTCGCCCGCGCCCGCGTCGTGGTCCGGGACCTCGCCGGGCTCTCCGACACGGCCGGCGGCACCGGGGACCACCACCAGGTCCGCCCTCGCGGGATCGAGCGCGGCCGTGGCGCGCAGCGTTACGCCGCCGACCCCGCTCACCACCTCACGCGGCCCCTCGGCGGACACCAGCTCCGCGCGCAGCGCTCCTCCGGAAGCCATGCCACCGCCGTACAGCACTTCGTAGGGGGCGAGCACATCGAGGAGGTCGAAGCCGTCGAACAGGACGATCTGGGCGAGCATGAAAAGGTTCCCTCACATGCGGTGATGGCCAGTCCGTCTGGCCCTGTTCCGACGCTATGCGAGGGCGGAAACGGCTCCCAGTGGCACGAGTGACATGGTTCAACGGGTTCTCGCCAAGCGGCTTGGAGGGTGCGGGGAGGTGCCTCGGAGCAGGCGTCTCAGACCGCGTCGGGCGGCATGTTGTACGGCGTGACGACCTGGATCGGCGAGGGCAGGGAGGGGCCGTCGTCGGGGAGGGCTCCGTGGGCCCGCATGATGATCTGGCAGGCGCGGCGCATGTCCTGGCGCAGGTCGTGGTGGAGCACCGCGGACAGCCGGCGCTCGCGCAGCAGCCGGGTGTTGTCGTGGTCGAGGTCGTGGGCGATGAACACCTCGTAGCCGCGGCCGAGTTCCTCGAAGGCCTGGATCGTCGCGGTGTTGCCGCCGCCGATCGAGTATACCGCCCGGATGTCCGGGTCGCGGCGCAGCGCCCGCAGGACCAGGTCGCGCTGGGTGGCGTCCAGGCCGTCGCTGTCGGTGACCTCGACGAGGGTGCGCCCGGGGTGTGCGTTGCGCAGGGTGCTGCGGAAGCCCATCTCGCGTTCCTCCTCACCCCGGAAGGAGCCCCGGCTGACGGTGGTGAGCACATTGCCGGGGCGGTCGCCGAGCCACTGGCCCATGAGGTACGCGGCGGTGGCTCCGGCGGCGCGGTTGTCGATGCCGACGTAGGCCCGGCGTGCGCTGCTGGGCAGGTCGGTCACCAGGGTCACCACGGGTAGCCCCAAGGCGGCCAGGCGGCCGACGGCCGCGGTGACCTCCGGGATGTCGGGCGCCTTCAGGACGATCCCCTGGCAGCCGCCGCGTTGGGCGATGCGGTCCAGCGTGGCGATCAGCTCCGCCACCGGACCGGTCTCGCGGAAGTGGAAGCGCGACCGCATCACCGCCGGGCGCAGCGAAGGCAGCTCCGCCTCCAGAGCGGTGCGGACCGCCGAGGAGAAGCGCTCGGGGGCCTGCATCACGATGTCGATCATGAAGGTGCGGCCGCCGATGCGGACCTGGGTGCGCTGCCGGTCCAGGTCCTTGATCGCCTGGTGGACCTCCCGGGTGGTGCTCTCGCGCACCCCGCCCCGGTCGTTCAGCACCCGGTCGACGGTGGCCTCGCTCAGCCCCGCCTGCCGGGCGATCTCCCGGATGGGATACGGATGGGCCATCGGCGCGCCTCCCTGAAGGGTTTTTGATGGGCTGCTGAGGATTGCCCGATGCTCGGCCGATCACAACACTGACAGAAAGCCGCAGCCCACGGGAAGGATCGGAAGGCAATGCCCCTCATCGCTCCGAGGTCTCATGGCCGGCTCAGTGAGGCCGACTGCTCCCTCGAGACCTTCCGCGCCCTGGTCGAGCGGACCACCGACCCCGGCGACCACCCCGGTGCCGACGCCGTACAGCACAACGTCCCCGTCTACGACGGCGCCCGCCTGCGGGCCCGGGCCGCCACGGCCCCCGGCCGCCGGGAGGCACAGGCGGAACTGGTCCACACCCTGCTGGACGGCCCCGGCATCGTGGTGTTCAAGGGCGCGTTCCCCGACGCGTCGGTCCTGGACCGGGCCACCGAGGCGTTCACTGCGCTGATCGAGCGGGAACGGGCGGCGGGCGCCGCCCGCGGTGACCACTTCGCCAGGCCAGGCGCCAACGACCGGGTGTGGAACGCGCTGGACAAGCTGGCCCTGAGCGCACCGGAGGTCTTCGCCGACTACTACGCCAACGACCTCATCGCCCTCGTGGCCACCGCCTGGCTCGGCCCCGGCTACCAGGTCACCTCACAGATCAACCAGGTCAACCCGGGCGGCGCGGCCCAGAGCGTGCACCGCGACTACCACCTGGGATTCCTCTCCGAGGCGCGGGCCGCGGCCTATCCCGCCCATGTCCACCGGCTCTCCCCCGTGCTGACCTTGCAGGGCGCGGTCGCCCACTGCGCCATGCCGGTCGAGTCCGGCCCGACGCTCTACCTGCCGTACTCGCAAGCGTACGAGCCCGGCTATCTGGCCTGGCGCCGCCCGGAGTTCATGGCCTACTTCGCCGAGCACCACGTCCAGCTGCCGCTGGAGGCGGGCGACGCGGTCTTCTTCAACCCCGCGCTCTTCCACGCCGCCGGACACAATCGCTCGGCGGACATCCGGCGGATGGCGAACCTGCTGCAGATCTCCTCCGCCTTCGGCCGCGCCATGGAGACCGTCGACCGCGAGGCGGTGGCCAACGCCGTCTTCCCCGTACTGCGGCGGCGCAAGGCCGAAGGCGCCACCGAGGACTGGCTGCACAACGTGGTCGCGGCCTGCGCCGAGGGCTACCCCTTCCCCACCAACCTCGACCTCGACCCGCCGGTCGGCGGCCTCGCCCCGGACTCCCAGGCCGACACCCTACGGCGCGCCCTGGAGCGGGACTGGACCCCGGACACCCTGCGTACGGAGCTACGGGCCGGCGCCGAGCGCCGCCAGAGCCGAAACCGCCAGAGCTGAAGGAGACGGACCGCCGATGGGACTGTTGCAGGACAAGATCGTCCTGGTCAACGGGGGCAGCCAGGGAATCGGCGCGGGCATCGTCCGCGCCGCCGCCCGCGAAGGGGCCACGGTGGCCTTCACCGGACGCCGCCCCGACTCCGGTGAGCGGCTGGCCGAGGAGCTCGCCGACCGGGGAGCCACGGGCTCCTTCGTCCGCGCCGACCTGGCCGATCCCGCGCAGGCACGCGGCAGCGTGGAGCAGGTGGTGGCGGCCCACGGCAGGATCGACTGCCTGGTCAACTCCGCCGGGCTCACCTCGCGCGGGACGCTGCTGGACACCACGCCCGAGCTCTTCGACGCGCATGTCGCGATCAATCTGCGCGCCCCGTTCTTCGCCATGCAGGCCGCCGTCGCCGACATGGTGGCCAGGAAGGCCCCGGGCACCATCGTCAACATCATCTCCAACTGCGCACACGGCGGATATCCGTTCCTGGCGCCGTACGCCGCCGCGAAGGCCGGGCTCGCGGGCCTGACCCGCAACGCCGCACACGCCCACCGCTGGGACCGCGTCCGCGTCAACGGCCTCAACCTGGGCTGGACCGACACCGAGGGCGAGGACGCCATCCAGCGCGCCTTCCACGGCGCGGGCGACGACTGGCGCGAGGAGGCGGCCCGCGCCCAGCCGATGGGCAAGCTCGGCCAGGTCGACGAGATCGCCGATTTCGTCGTCCTCCTCCTCTCCGACCGCAGCGGGGTCGTCACCGGCTCGGTCATCGACTGGGACCAGAACGTCCTCGGCGGACTCGGCTGACCCGCCGCATCGCCAGAGACGACTCCGTCCAGAAGCAACACCACCCCTGAACCCCACCGTCACCACCCGCACCACCAGAAAGGGACACGACTCCCCATGCGTATCGGCATCATGGGCCTGGGCCGGATCGGCTCCTTCCACGCCGAGACCCTGTCCACGCTCGACACGGTGGACTCCCTCGTGGTCACCGACCCGGTCGCCGCGGCCGCCGCCACCGCCGCCGAGCGGTTCGGCGCCCACGCGGCCGACTCGCCGGAGGCCGTACTCGCCGCCGGTGTGGACGGCGTCGTGATCGCCGCGGCCACCGACGCCCACCCCGAGCTCATCGTCGCCGCCGTACGGGCGGGCGTACCGGTCTTCTGCGAGAAGCCAGTGGCGCGCACGATCGAGGAGAGTCTCGATGTCCTCCGCGCGGTGGAGGGCGGCGGGGTGGAGGTCCAGATCGGCTACAACCGGCGGTTCGACCCCGGTTACGTGGCCGCGCGGGCGGCGGTGGTCAGCGGTGAACTCGGGCCGCTGCACACCGTGCGGTCCACCACCTTGGACCCCGAGCCGCCCCCGGCCGCCTATGTGGCCGTCTCCGGTGGCATCTTCCGCGACTGCGCCGTGCACGACTTCGACACCGTCCGCTGGATCACCGGCCACGAGGTCACCGAGGTCTACGCGACCGGCGCCAACCGCGGCGCCGAGTACATCGCGGCCGCCGGAGACGTGGACACCGCCTCCGCCCTCCTCACTCTGGACGACGGCACCCTCGCCGTGGTCTCCAACACCCGCCACAACCCCCGCGGTTACGACGCCCGCCTGGAACTCCACGGCATGACGGACAGCGTGGCCGCGGGCCTGGAGGACCGGCTGCCGCTGCGCTCGGTCGAACCGGGCGCCGTCTTCCCCGGCGGCACACCGCACCACTTCTTCATGGACCGCTTCGCCGCCGCCTACCGGGCCGAGCTCACCGCCTTCACCGAGGTCGCGGCGGGTCTGCGGCCCTCCCCCTGCACCGTCGCCGACGCCGTCGAGGCCGGCTGGATCGCCGAGGCGTGCACGCTTTCGCTGCGCGAGCACCGCCCCGTGACCATGGAAGAGGTACGCAAGGCATGACGACAGCCGAGCCGCTGCGCATCGGGGTCCTGGGCGCCGCCCGGATCTCCGAGCTCTCCCTCGTCGGACCCGCCCGTGCGGGCGGCCACCGCCTCGTCGCGGTGGCCGCACGCTCCCGGGGCCGGGCGGATGCCTTCGCCGCCGAGCACGGCGTCGAGCGCGTCCTGGACTCCTACGCCGATGTGATCGCCGACCCCGATGTGGAGGTCGTCTACAACCCGCTGGCCAACAGCCTGCACGGGCCGTGGAACCTCGCCGCGCTCGCCGCGGGCAAGCACGTGCTGACCGAGAAGCCCTCGGCGAGCAACGCCGAGGAGGCCGCCGAGGTGCGCGACGCGGCCGCCAAGGCGGGCACCGTCTTCATGGAGGGCTTCCACTACCTCTTCCACCCCGTGACCCGCCGCCTCCACGAACTGCTCGACTCCGGGGAACTCGGAGAGCTGCGGCACGTCGAGACGATGATGGCCATGCCGCCCCCGCCCGGGCCCGACCCCCGCTGGTCCCTGCCCCTGGCCGGGGGCGCCCTGATGGACCTGGGCTGCTACAGCCTGCACGCGCAGGCCACGCTCGCCCCCTGGGCCGGTGGTCCCCCGCGCCTGGTCACTGCCCGGGGCGGCGCCCGGCACGGCGCACCGGAGGTTGACGAGTGGCTGGACGCGGACCTGGTCTTCCCCGGCGGCGCCACCGGATCCGCCCGCTGCCATATGGCACATGAGGAGTGGCGGATGAGCTTCACGGTCATCGGCTCGCGCGGTGCGGCGACGGCGATGAACTTCGTCCAGCCCCACCTCGACGACCGGGTCGTGGTGCGTACGCCCGCGGGTGAGCGGACGGAGCTGCTGGGCAGGCGGTCCTCGTACACCTACCAACTGGACGCGTACGCCGCGCATCTGCGGCACGGCACACCGCTTCCGCTGGACGCGGAGGACGCGCTGACCACCATGTCCCTGATCGACACGTGCTACCGCGCCGCCGGTTTCCCGCCCCGGCCGCGCACCGCGCTCCCGCTCCCGGGCTGATCCGTGAGACAACCCGCGCTACGGAGTGCCACCGCCCGCGGCCGGGCGGGGGCCTCCGGCCGGGCTCGGCCCGCCGGGTCGGCCGCCGCCCCCGGCCGGGCTCAGCTCGCCCCGTCGGCCGCCGCCCCCGGCCCGGCCACCCCGGGCGCGCCCGCGCGCAGCCCGTCCATGACCAGGTCCAGCAGCCGTCGGGCGCGCGCCTGCCCGTTCTCGTCGGGGCCGATCTGCCACAGTCCGGCGATGGCGAGCAGGAAGTCGTCGGTGGTGACGCCCGGGCGGATGGTGCCGAGCTCATCGTTGGCCCGCAGCAGGAGCGCCACGGCCTCGGTCATCTGGCCGTGCCCCGGTTTCTCCTGGCCGCAGGAGGCGCTGATGGCCTTGTGCAGCGCGTCGGCGAGACCGGCCTTGGCCATGGCGAACCGGGCCAGGTGCCCCATCCACTCCCGCAGGGCCTGGTCCGGGGCCCGGGTGCGCAGCAGTTCGGCCGCGGTGTCGGCCACCTGCCGCATCTCATGGCGGTAGATCTCCAGAACGAGGGCCTCGCGGCTGGGGAAGTTGCGGTACAGCGTGCCCTGCCCGACGCCCGCCTTCTTCGCGATGGCGCTCAGCGGGACGTCCGCCGAGCGCGTCAGCTCCGCCAGCGCCACTTCCAGGATGCGCTCGCGGTTCGCAGCCGCGTCCGAGCGCAGACGCGCTTCCCGCGCTGCCCGCTCTGCCCGCACTCGTCCTCCTTCCGGACCCCGCCGTGGCGCCGACCTTGCTCACCGGACAGCTGTCCGCTAAGTTTCAAACACAGCGGACAGCTGTCCGCTTAGGTCCACCTTACCGGCTGAAACGGCCAGTGTGGATGGCCGAAACCGAGCGCCGACCGGCATTGTCCCGCATCCCATATCCTCGGGACTCCCTCCCTAGGCCCCGGGCGCCCTCCATCGGACGACTTCAACGCGCACCACACCCGCGAAAGAAGGCTGATCATGGCCCCATCGACGTCCAGCGTCATCACGCTGACCATCAACGGCGAGAAACACACGCTGCCCGTCGACCACCGCACCACCCTGCTCGACGCCCTGCGGGAGCAGCTCGACCTCACCGGCACCAAGAAGGGCTGCGACCAGGGCCAGTGCGGTGCCTGCACGGTGCTGATCGACGGCCGTCGGGCCGTCTCCTGCCTCCAGCTCGCGGTGGCGGCCGAGGGCCGTGAGGTGACCACGATCGAGGGCGTGGCCGAGGGCGACGAGCTGCACCCGGTGCAGCAGGCCTTCCTCGACCTCGACGGCTACCAGTGCGGTTACTGCACCCCCGGGCAGATCTGTTCCGCCCTCGCGGTGATCGAGGAGCACGCGGCGGGCTGGCCGAGCGCCGCCACCGCCGATGTCCGCCCCGAAGCGGGGCCCCCGCCCCTCAGCCCGGACGAGATCCGGGAGCGGATGAGCGGCAACCTGTGCCGCTGCGGCGCCTATGTGTCGATCGTGCAGGCGGTCGCGCGGGCGGCCGAGGCGCGCACGGCCGGGACCGAGGAGGCCCTCGCATGAAGGAGTTCGGCTACCAGCGGGTCCTCGAGGTCTCCGAGGCGGTCTCCGTGCTCGGCGCCGACCCCGACGCGCGCTTCCTCGGCGGCGGCACCAATCTGGTCGATCTGATGAAGACCGGTGTCGAGCGGCCGGGACGCCTGGTCGACGTGCGCGAACTGCCCCTGGACCACGTCGAGGTGACGCCGGACGGGGCCTTGCGCATCGGGGCCACCGTGACCAACAGCGATCTCGCCGCCCACCCCGAGGTGCGGCGCCGCTACCCGGCCCTCACCCAGGCCGTCCTGGCCGGTGCGTCCGGGCAGCTGCGCAACATGGCCACCGTCGGTGGCAACCTCCTCCAGCGCACCCGCTGCGGCTACTTCACCGATGTGGCCGGCCCCTGCAACAAGCGCCTCCCCGGCAGCGGCTGCCCGGCCATCGAGGGTGAGCACCACAACCACGCGATCCTCGGCGCCTCCGGGCACTGCGTGGCCACCCACCCCTCGGACATGGGGGTCGCGCTCGCCGCCTTCGACGCCGTCGTACGGTACGAAACCGCCGACGGGCCGGGCGAGTTGCCGCTCGCGGACTTCTATCTGCCCGTGGGCGACACCCCGCACCTGGAGACCGCGCTGCCGTCCGGCGCGCTGATCACCGGTATCACCCTGCCCCCGGCCCCGGTGGCCGCCCACTCCCGCTACCGCAAGGTCCGCGAGCGCGCGTCCTACGCCTTCGCGATCGGTTCGATCGCCGCCGCCCTCGACGTCCGCGACGGGGTCGTCCACGAGGTCCGCCTCGCGTTCGGGGCGGTCGCCTCCCGGCCGTGGCGGGCGCTGGCGGCCGAGCGGGCGCTGACCGGGGGCCCGGCGACCGCGGAGGCGTTCGCCGCCGCCGCGGACGCGGAACTGGCCGCCGCCGAGGCGCTGCCCCACAACGGATACAAGGTGCCGCTGATGCGCAACCTCGTCGTGGCCCTGCTGACCGAACTCACCGAGGAGGCCGCCCGATGACCACGACGACCGGAACCACCACGACGACGGGCGCCTTCGGCACCGCGCGCACCCGCGTGGAGGGCCGGGAGAAGGTCACCGGAGCGGCCCGCTACTCGGGCGACATCCCCCTGCCCGACCTCGCCCACGGCTGGATGGTGCTGTCCACCGTGGCCCGCGGCCGCGTCAGCTCGGTCGAGTCCGAGCCGGTGCTCGCCATGCCCGGTGTCCTCGCGGTCCTCCACCACGAGAACGCCCCACGGGTCAACCTGGACTACATGGGCATGATCGGGAAGCCCGACCCGATCCTCGCGGTCTTCCAGAACGACCGCGTCCCCTTCATGGGCTGGCCGGTGGCGCTGGTCCTCGCCGAGCGGCCCGAGCAGGCCAGGGAGGCCGCGGAAGCGCTGGTCGTCCGGTACGACCAGGAGCCGCACGACATCGGCTTCACGGCCGGCCACCCGGATATGTACACCCCTCCGGACTCGCCCTTCGGACCGGCGGTGGCGTCGAAGGGCGACGTCGAGGCCGAGCTCGCCGCGTCCACGTTCGTCGTGGACTCCGAGTACACCACTCCGGAAGAGCACCACAACCCCATGGAGCCGCACGCGGCGACGGCCCACTGGGACGGCGGCCGGCTCGAGGTCTTCGACTCCAACCAGGGCAGCACGATGGTGGCCGCCGAGCTCGCGCAGATCTTCTCGCTCGACGCGGAGTCGGTACGGGTGCGGTCCGAGCACGTCGGCGGCGGCTTCGGTTCCAAGACCACCCGCCCGCACCAGGTGGCCGCCGCCATGGCCGCCACCGTCCTCCATCGCCCGGTGCGCGTCGTCATGACCCGCCGCCAGATGTTCTCCACGATCGGCTACCGCAGCCCCACCGCGCAGCGGGTCAGGCTCGGCACCGATGAGTCGGGGCGGCTGCGGGTGCTCGACCACCGGTCCGAGTGCGTCACGTCGACCGTCCACGAGTTCATCGAGCGGAGCGCCACGGTGGGCCGCGTGATGTACGACGCGGACGCGCACTACACCAGCGACCGGGTCGTACGGCTCGATGTGCCGAGCCCGACCTTCATGCGCGCGCCCGGCGAGGCACCGGGCTCGTTCGCGCTGGAGTGCGCCATGGACGAGCTCGCCGAGAAGACCGGCATCGACCCGATCGAGCTGCGCGTCCGCAACGAGCCCGACCGGGGCCCGGTCTCGGGCCTGCCGTTCAGCAGCCGCAATCTGGTCGCCTGCTACGAGGAGGGCGCCCGCAGGTTCGGCTGGGCGGACCGGGACCCCCGTCCGGGGGTGCGCCGCGAGGGACGCTGGCTGCTCGGGACCGGTATGGCGGCGGCCAGCTTCCACTCCGGCGCCGGGCCGTCCACGGCGGCCGTGACGGCGGAGGCGGACTCCACCTTCACCGTGCGCATCAACGCGGCGGACATCGGCACCGGCGCCCGGACCGCGATCAACCTGATCGCCGCGGACGCGCTGGCGGTGGACCCGGAGCGGGTCCGGGTGGTCATGGCGGACAGCGACCTCGGCCCGGCGATGCTCGCCGGTGGCTCGATGGGCACGCGCTCCTGGGCGTGGGCGGTGGCGATCGCGGTGAGCGAACTGCGCGAGCGGCTGGCCCTGGGCGGCGACATCCCGCCCGAGGGGATCACCGCGCGGTCCGACACCACCGAGGCCATCGGTGCCCTGGCCAATAAGGAACGTCACTCCTTCGGCGCGCAGTTCGCCGAGGTGGCCGTGGACGTCACCAGCGGAGAGGTCCGGGTGCGGCGGATGCTCGGCATCTTCGCGGCGGGCCGGATCGTCAACCCGCTGACCGCGCGCAACCAGCTCGTCGGCGGAATGATCTGGGGCATTTCCATGGCCTTGCACGAGGAGGCGGTCAGGGACCGGGCCTCGGGCGGCCTCGTCTCGCCCGACCTCGCGGGCTATCACTTCGCCGCGAACGCCGATGTGCCGGTCGTCGAGGCGGACTGGGTGGACGACCCGGACCCGGACGACCCGGTCGGCATCAAGGGCGTCGGTGAGGTCGGCATCGTGGGGGCCGCGGCGGCGATCTCCAACGCGGTGTGGCACGCCACCGGCGTCCGCCACCGCAACCTGCCGATCCGCCCGGACCGGGTCCTGTCGGCGGGGACGAACGTGCCGGAGCCCGGTCACGCGGGCTGACCCTCGCACCGTCGAGTGCTCGGCGCCCGCCAGGTTTCCCACCCGGCGGGCGCCGAGCTCGTCAGTACCGGGCACGCCGCATGAACCTCTCCACCCGCCACATCTGACACCGCGTCGAGGCCGCACCGGCCCCGGGATACCGCCGATCGGCTGGCGCTGTGCGGCGATCCAGTCATCTTCCCGCTCCGCCCGCTTCCCTCCGGGCCCCGGCGGGGAACACTCGCCGGAGCCGAGGAGAGCAGAGAGGGCACCGATGAGCGACGACTTCGTACTGGACGTGACCAGGATCCGCGACGACGCCCGCCGGAAGATGGCGGCGGGCCCGGTGACGGACACCTACGGTCTGGACAAGGACCGGGTCATCGGCATCCTCAATGACGTCATCGCGACCGAGGTGGTGTGCTGGCTGCGCTACACCCGTCACGCCATCTCGGCCAGCGGGATCGACCGCGCCCAGGTGTCCTCGGAGTTCACCGAGCACGCGAAGGAGGAGATGCAGCACGCGCTGCGCGCCGCCGAACGCGTCTCCCAGCTCGGCGGCGACCCCGACTTCGACCCCGCCTCGCTGCCCCAGCGCTCCCACACCGACTACACCACCCCGCCCGACAACGATCTGAAGGCGATGCTGGAGCACAATCTGCTCGCCGAGCGCATCGTGATCGCCAGCTATCAGGAGATCATCCGCTGGCTGGGCGAACACGACCCGACCACCCGCCGGCTGATGGAGTCGATCCTGGAGGAAGAGGAGGAGCACGCCGACGATCTGGTGGATCTGATCGGCGTCTGAACGCCTGTGACGGGTCGGCTCATGACCACGCGGTGGCCCCGCCCGCTCTCCTGCCTCATCGTGACCGCCCTGTCCTCGGCCCTGCTCGCCGGGTGCGGGGAGGGCGACGCCCACGGCCGGAGCTGTTCCGGCCGTACGGGCAAGGATCTCTCCAGCCGCGCCGTGGCCGGTGGCGACCTGTGGCAGAAGAAGCTGCGGTGCGTCAATCTCGAACGGTCCACCCTGACCGGGCTGGTGTCCGAGGCCAATCTGCGGCGCGGCAACCTCTACGCGGCACGGCTGGCCGCGGTGTCGCTGGAGAACGTCGATCTGCGGGGCGCCGACCTCCGGCGGGCGGACCTCACCTCCGCCACCCTCTCGCAGGTCGATCTGCGCGGCGCCGATCTGAGCGGCGCCAGGCTCGGCAGGGCTCTGCTCACCGATGTCAGTTTCGAGGGCGCACGGCTGGACGACGTGTATCTGCGGGCGGCGTCCCTCACCCATGTCGGCCTCAACGGAGCGGATCTGAGCGGCGCCGATCTGTCCGGAGCCACGGTGTCCGACTCCGATCTCCGCGGCGCGCGGCTGCGGGACGCGGACATCTCGACGACGAGTTGGGAGAACGTCCTCTGCCCGGACGGCTCCCGGTCGAGCGCACGGGTGTCCTGCGCCGACCATCTGGACCGGGCGGCGAACCGGGCCTCGGGTCAGCTTTCCCCGCCTTCCGCCGCCTTGCCGGTCTCCCCCTGAGAGGTCTTCTTCGCGGCACGGTGCGCCTGCTCCAGACCCTTCATATAGGCGTCCAGATAGTCGGCGTCCGACAGCCGGGCGCAGGGCGCGGGGACGGGGTGGGAACGGACCGCTCCGCCCTTGTGGGCGGCGGCCCGGTCGGCGATGGCATCGACACAGGCCCGGGTGACCCGGGCCTTCTCGGCGGCGGCCGGGGTGCCGGTCGGGGTGCTCTTGTCACTCGCGTCACCGCCGGTGGAACAGCCGGTCAGGAGCAGGGTGATGGCGAGGACTGCCGCGGCTTGGACGGTGCGGGTGCCCATGAGTCTCCCAGGTGCGTGGATGGTGGGGTGCATCATGCGGCTCGGCGGCGGCGAAGTGGGAGGGCCATGTATGCCTTGTGATGAAACGGTGACCGAACGGGCGTACAGATGAACCCCCGCCGGAATCCGGGCAAAGCGACGGCCCGGGCGGCCCGTGACGGACCGGCATACCCGACCGGACCGGGCACAGGATGTCGGGTCCGGCAGGGTGCCGACTTCCTAACGTGATGAGCGTCAAGGAAGGAGACCGAGGTGCTGGAGCGGCTGAACGAGGCCCTGGACCACATCGAGTCGCGTCTGGATCAGCGGATCGAGGTGGCCGAACTGGCGCGGATCGCGATGACGTCGGAGTACCACTTCCGGCGGCTGTTCTCCGCGCTGGCGGGGATCTCGCTGTCGGAGTACGTCCGGCGCAGACGGCTCACCCTCGCGGGGGCCGAGGTGCTCGCCGGGGAGCGGACGCTCCTGGAGATCGCGGTGCGCTACGGCTACGGCTCGGGGGAGGCGTTCGCACGGGCGTTCCGGGCCATGCACGGTGTGGGCCCGGGCGAGGCCCGGCGGGCGGGTGCCTCGCTGAGCTCCCAGCCGCGGATGTCCTTCCGTCTCATCGTCGAAGGGAGCAGCAGTATGCGATACCGGGTCGTGGAGAAGGACCGGTTCCAGGTGGTCGGCAAGAAGGTCCGTGTGCCGCTCGTCCATGAGGGGGTGAATCCGGGGATCGCGGAGTTCATCCGGGGGATCGGCCAGGAGACGATACGGCGGATCGCCGCGCTGTCCGATCAGGAGCCGGAGGGGATCCTGGGGGTGAGCGACAACCTCGACCCGAGCCGGGCCGAGGGAACCGAACTCGACTACTACCACGGGGTGGTGACCGGGGCCGCCGCTCCGGAGGACCTGGACACGCTGGCCGTCCCGGCGGGGACATGGGCCGTCTTCGAGAACTCCGGGCCGTTCCCGCAAGCGCTCCAGTACCTGTGGCGGGACGTCTTCACGCAGTGGTTCCCGTCCAACCCGTACCAGAGCAGGCCGGGTCCGGAGATCCTGCGCACCCGGCTGTCGCAGGACGGGGCGCGGGCGGACGCGGAGCTGTGGATCCCCGTGGAGCGGACCGCGGTCTGACGCCTTCGTACCGTGCGCCGGTCCGGCCGCCCGTGCCTTGGCCCGGGCGGCCGGACCGGACGGTTCTCACATCCGCTCCCGCGCGCCGCGGGGGCCTCGGACCAGGCCCGCGACGAGGGCGAGGAAGGGGATGACGCCGAGGACGACGCTCGCGCCCACACCGACGCCGGTGACGAGGGTGAAGTTGGAGAACACCAGCCACAGCGCGGTCAGCAGTCCGGCCACGGCCAGCACCGGCGCGATCCGGGTCTGCCAGGCCCTGCCCGAGGCGAGCCGGGCGTCGCGCGCGAAGAAGGCGACCACGGCGATGGACGTGATGAGCATGAGCAGGATCATGCCGACCGTCGCCACCCCCGCCATGGAGCCGAAGACGCCCACCAGTGGATCGAGTCCGGCGACCGCGCAGCAGACGACCAGGACCAGCGCGGTGGCGGTCTGGACGACCGAGGAGACGGACGGCGAGTGGTGGCGCGGATGGACGGCGCCCAGCCGTGCGGGGAGCAGGTCCTTGCGGGCGAGGGTGAAGGTGTAGCGGGCGATGACGTTGTGGAAGGAGAGCACACAGGCGAAGAGGCTGCTGAGCAGCAGCACCTGCATGACGTCCCGCAGCGCTGTGCCGACGTAGGCCTGGGCGGTGTCCATGAGCATGTTGCCCTGCCCGTCCAGGGTCTGCTGGGCCACGGCCGGGGCGTCATCGGTGCCCGCCGCCAGGACCAGCGCCCAGCAGGACAGCGTGTAGAACCCACCGATGATCAGGACGGCGAGGTAGGTGGCCCGGGGGATGGTCCGCTCCGGGTCGCGGGCCTCGTCCCGGAAGACGGCGGTGGCCTCGAAGCCGATGAATCCGGTGATGGCGAAGAGCACGGCGACACCCAGCGGGCCGGAGAACGCCGCATGCGGGGTGAACGACTCGGCGTTGACACCGTGGGCGCCGCCCCGGGCGAAGATCCCGGCGTCCAGGACGAGCACCACCGCGATCTCCAGGACGAGTGCCACCCCGAGGACCTTGGAGCTGAGGTCGATATGGCGGTAGCCGAGGAGGGCCACGATGCCGAGCGCCGCGAGCGCCCACACCCACCAGGGCAGGGACGGCCCGCCGAAGGTGTGGAGGACGTCGTTCACGGCCCATCCCAGATAGCCGTAGACGCCGACCTGGATCGCCGTGTACGCGACGAGCGCGACGGCGGCCGTGCCCACTCCGACCCGGTCCCCCAGGCCACGGGTGGCGTACGCGTAGAACGCTCCGGCCTGCGGAATGTGGGGCGTCATGGTGACGAAGCCGACCGCGAACACCAGCAGGACCAGCGAGGCGAGGGCGAAGCCGACGGGGGCTCCGGCCCCGGGGCCGCCGGCGATGGCGAGCGGGACGTTGCCGCCGACCACCGTGAGGGGCGCGGCGGCGGCGATCACCATGAAGACGATGGCACCGGTGCCGAGCCGCCCCGAGAGATTCGTCTTGGCCTGTTGCGGGGTGGATGCGTGCACTTCGGGGTCGGTCAGCATGACGGGTCCTTGGTGGCGCGGGCGGACGGGGTGAAGAGGTCTGGCCGGAGGTCGGCCAGATACGGATTGGCCTTGCGCGCTGTCCGGACCGTGTGCGGTTCCACGGTGGCGAAGAGCAGCCGGTTGCCGTGTTCGACGCTGTCCAGCACGGTCGCCGACGGGCTCACGATGGAGCTGCGGCCGACGTAGCGCAGTGAACCCTCGTCGCCGTCATGGTTGACGTAGGCGATGTAGATCTGGTTTTCCCAGGCGCGCACCCTCAGCAGGTGCTCGGCGATGAACTCGTACGGTTGCATCTGGGCGGTCGGGACCGCGACGAGGTCCGCGCCGGCGAGGGCAGCGGCCCGTACGTTCTCGGGGAACTCCACGTCGTAGCAGATCAGCATCGCGATCCGGACGCCCGCGTAGTCGATGACGGGAGCGGTCCGGTCGCCCGGTGTGAAGTACTCGCGGTCGAGTTCACCGAAGAGGTGGGTCTTGCGGTGGCGGCCGAGGATCGCTCCGGCCGGGTCGATGAGGAAGGCGCTGTTGTAGTAGGCGCCGTCGTCGTACTCGGGGGCTCCGAGGACGAGCGCGATGCCGTGGGCGGCGGCGATCTCCTGGGCCGGGGAGAGCAGATCGGTGCGGGCCAGGTCCCGGACGGTGTCGCCGATGTCGTAGCCGGTGATGAACAGCTCGGTGGTGATCAGGAGTTCGGCGCCTTCGGCCCGGGCCCGGCGGCATGCCGCGTCCAGTTCGCGGAGGTTGGCGTCGACGTCGCCGGGTGTTCCCGCCGTCTGCAGTCCGGAGATCTTCATCAGTGCCTTCGACAGTGGGCGTCCAGGGGTGAATGCGAGCCATGAAAACATGCTCACTTTGATCAGGTAAACCCCCGGAGGTAACGGTTCCGCAAAGCGGCGGCCCCCATCCGAGGACCGTGGGGAGGCCACGGGGCGGGATGCCTACGCTGAGGGAATGGCGACCCAGGAACCGTCCGGCGCACCGAGCGCCCTGACCAGCAGCGCCCTCGCCGCGATCCGCCGCACCAGCGCCGTCGACACCGTACGGGCCCGGATCTCGCTGGCGGTGGACCTGGGCCTGCTGGCGCCCGGCGAACGGCTGCCCAATGTCCAAGCCACGGCGGCGGCGCTCGGGGTCGGCGAGATCACCGTCCGCCGGGCCCTCGGCACCCTGGAGCGCGAGGGCGTCGTCCAGCGGCGCCCGGGGCGTACGGGCGGCACCTTCATCGCGGAGCGGCCGCGCCGCCGGACCGTGGCGCAGGTCGCCGCGTACCGGGAGGACAGCGAACGGGTGCACCGGCTGATCGACGAGCGCATCGTGCTGGAGGCCGGTTTCGCGCAGCTGGCCGCCGAGCGGCTCGGCCGGCCGGGGCTCGACCGGCTCGACGAGTGCGTCCGGGAGATGGACGCGGCCGAGAGCTGGGCCGAGTTCCACGCCAGCGACAAGCGGTTCCACCTGGCACTCGCCGAGGGGGCCGGGCTGCCCTCCGCGCTGGGGATGTACGAGCGGGTCACCGGCGAGCTGTACGCGTACTTCCTGCCGTATCCGCTGGACTACCTCCGCGGCAGCAACGAGCAGCACAAGGCCATCCGGGCCGCGCTCGCCGCGCGGGACGCCGCCTCGGCGGCCGCCCTCCTCCGGGACCATGTGGCGGAGCTGCACCACTCGATGTACGTCGGCCTCGCGGACACCGCCGAGCGGGGCGAGGACGGCTGACCCGGGGCCATCCGCGCCTGCGGCCGATTCCGTCCATGGCCGATTCCGTCTGTGGCCGACTCCGTTCCGTCTGTGGCTGACTCCGTTCCGTCTGTGGCTGACTCCACAGATCGCATGGTGAGACCGGGGTCCAATTCATGAAACCCGGACCATATCCTGGAGTACATGTCCGCACCCGCCCGTCTGCTCTGTCTCGCGCTGTTCGCGAGCTCGGCGTGGTGCGTCGACGACGGCCACTGTCGCCGCTGAGCCGGAACCAGCCGGTTGCCCCCACCGCGCGCCGCCGCCTCGGCGCCGCCGTCCGGCCGGGCCCTCCCGCCCAGCGTCATCCCCTCTCCCTCATCTCCGGAGCCCGCACGTGACCACCGCCCCGCCCGCCGATGCGGCGAAGACCGCCGCACTGCTGTCCCCCTCCCCCACCTCCGCGCCGCGGCCGGAGGCGCCCGCCGCGCCGCCGGTGCGGCCGGTGCCGCTCGCCGTGTCCGGGCTGCTCGCCGCGGCGCTGACGGCGTACGTATGGTCCGCCCACGGGGCCAAGCCCGGCGTCCTGCTGCTGCTCGGCCTCGCCCTGGGCGTCGCCCTCTTCCACTCCCGCTTCGGCTTCACCTCCGCCTGGCGGCAGCTGGTGGCCGTCGGCAACGGCACCGGGCTGCGCGCCCACGCCCTGCTGCTGGGCACGACGGCCACGCTGTTCGCCCTGCTCATCGGCACGAAGACCGGGCTGTTCGGATCCGTTCCGGCGCCCTCGGGCGGACCGCTGGGGCTCGGGCTGCTGATCGGCTCGTTCCTCTTCGCCGTCGGCATGCAACTCGGTGGCGCCTGCGCCTCCGGCACCCTCTTCGCGGTCGGCTCGGGGCAGACGTCGATCGTGCTCACGCTCGGCGGCTTCATCGGCGGCGCCACCCTGGCCGCCTGGCAGTTCGACCTGTGGAAGGACCTGCCCTCGCTGGAGCCGGTCGTCATGGCGGACCACATCGGCTGGTTCGGCTCCTGGGCGGTGACGATCCTGGTGCTCGCCGCCATCGTCCTGGTCAGCCGTGGCATCCAGGCCCGCCGCAACCCACCGCCGATCGGCCCGGTGCCCTCCGCGCGCGGTGCCGCCGCCCGTGTGCTGCGCGGCTCCTGGCCGCTGGCGGTCGGCGCGCTGGCGCTGGCCGTGCTGGGCGCCGGCGTACTGCTCGTCTCCGGTGGCGCGTGGGGCGTCACCAGCGCCTTCAGCCTGTGGGGCTCGGAGCTGGTACGCGCGCTCGGCGGCCACCCGGAGAGCTGGAGCTGGTGGCAGCAGCCCGGGAACAAGGAGATGCTCGCGGGGCCCGTGCTCGCCGACAAGACCAGCCTCACCGACATCGGCATCATGATCGGCGCGGCGGTCGCCGCGGCGCTCGGCGGCACCTGGACCCTGCACCGCGGCGTGCCGTGGCGTACGGCGACCGCGGCGGTGCTCGGCGGCGTGCTGATGGGCATCGGTGCCCGGCTGGCGGGCGGCTGCAACATCGGCGCCTATCTCGCGGGCATCGCCTCCGGCAGCCTGCACGGCTGGGTCTGGGGCGCCTTCGCCCTCCTCGGCACCTGGGCCGGGCTGAAGCTGCGGCCGTTCTTCGGGCTCGGGAACCCGAAGCCGGGCGACGGCGTCTGCTGACGGCGGCGGGCCCGTGGGTGGGGGCCACGGGGTCCAGGGAGCCGGGAGTCCATGGACCGCGAGTGGCTCATGAGTCGTGAGCGGTTCATGGGTCATGAGCGGTTCATAGGTCATCAGGGGTGCATGTTCGATGATCGTTCATGCTCACGCCATGTAGATGATCCATCGTCAGGACGGTGTGCCGGTCCGCCGACCGGCCCCGCAGCCGACGAAGGGTGCTCACGATGGTCCCGGTCCCGTCCCATGCCGCTCCCCCGCGCCGTACCCGCCGGGTCCTCCCCGCCGCGCTGGCGCTCGTGGCCGGTGCCGTGACGCTGTCCGCGCTCCCGGGCTCCGCGATGGCCGGGAGCACGGGCTACGGCACGCCGACCATCAAGCTCACCACCTCGTACCTGTCCGGCGCCGTCGGCGCCACCGGCGACCCGACGGTGACCGTGCAGGTCGGCCAGAGCGGCGCCGACACGGGCGCGCTCACCGTGTCCGCCACCGCCACCACCCACGGCTCGGTCGCCCAGGCCGGGGACGTCACCGTGACCGGCACCGGCGCCACCCGCGAGGTAGCCGTACGGGCACGCGGCAAGGGCTACACCGACCTCACGCTCAAGGTGACCGGCCTCGGTGGCAAGAGCGCCACCACCACCCTGCACTACGCGGCCTCCGGCGCCGTGCGGAACGCCGCCGACACCCGCTACCTGACCGGCTCCAGCGACTCCTCCGCCGCCGTGGACGTCGGCGGCGGCCATATGGTCGTCGCCGACGACGAGTCCAACGTCCTGCGCCTGTACCGGCGCGACGCGTCCGGCGCCCCGGTGCGCACCTGGGACGTCAGCTCGGACCTGGACGTCGACAAGGAGATCGACATCGAGGGCGCGGCCCGCGTCGGCGACACCATCTACTGGACCGGCTCGCTGGGCAACAACAAGGACGGTGAGCCGAAGGAGGACCGCTTCACCCTCTTCACCACCACCGTCTCCGGTTCGGGCGCCGACACCGACCTCGAGGTCGGCGGCTCGTACCAGGGCCTGCGCGACGACCTGGTGGACTGGGACAAGGCCAACGGCGACCGGCTCGGCTTCGCCAAGGGCACCGCGGACGGCCAGGTGCCCAAGCAGATCGACGGATTCAACGTGGAGGGCCTGGAGTTCGCGCCCGGGTCAGGATCCACCGCGTACATCGGCTTCCGGGCGCCGCTGGTGCCGCCCGCCGACGGCGGCAAGGCGCTGCTGGTCCCGGTCACCAACGCCGACGAACTGGCCCGGTCCGTGGGCGACAAGGACACCCACGCCACCTTCGGCGAGCCGATCGCCCTCGACCTCGGGGGCCTGAGCGTCCGCGACATCCGCCGCGGCGACAAGGGCCAGTACCTGATCGTGGCCGGTTCCTGGGCCGCCGAGGACAACAGCGCCCCGTACGCGCTCTACTCCTGGGACGGCGTCGCCGGACACCAGCCGGTCAAGCGGCTCGACCTGCCGACGGCCGACCCGGGCGGCTGGGAGATCGTGGTGGACGTGCCCGACCTCGCGGCGCCCGGCGCCCGCGCCCAGGTCATCACCGACGGGGGCTCGGCCGACCTGTACGGGGACGGCACGGAGGCCAAGGACCTGGAGCACGCGGAGTGGAAGAAGTCCCGGTCGGTCAGCTTCCCCCTGAACCCCTGAACCCCAGAACCTCCGGCTCGTCAGCAGCCGATACGGGAGGTGCCGACGGCCACGTCGTCGTACCAGAGGGTGTCGTCGCCCTCGCCGTAGCTCTCCCAGCCCAGCCGCAGATCGGCCGGGGCGGGCCGCCACCCGCCCCGGTTCAGCCACTGCTGGTCGACGTCCTGGGTCGGGGTGCCGTCGACCACCAGGCCGGTGACGAGCCCGTCGTTCACCCAGGTGTCCAGGCGGCCCGCGGTGCGGTCGAGGCGGAACTCCAGGCAGGTCCAGGTGTTGACGGGCAACGGGGTGCTGAGCGCGACGCCCGCCGGGCTCTGGGCGGGGAGGGTGGCGTCGTCCGACTCGCGGTTCCACTGGAGCGCCTTGTTCTGGCCGCCCATGCGCAGGTCCTTGCCGTTGTCGTTGGCGTCGCGCAGGGCGGCGAACGTGACGTGCTGGGCGGGCAGCGCGGTGGTGTGGCGGACCCAGAAGCGGGCGTAGAGGTCGCCGCCGGACGGCAGGCCGGACAGCGAGGTGCCGGCGAAGGCGTGGTTGCAGTAACCCGCCTTGCCGGTGATCCGCACCGACTTGGTGCCGCCGTGCGCCGTCGTGGTGTCCACGGTGGCGGTGCCGGTGCCCGAGCAGTTGGCCACGGCCGTGGTCCAGCGGCCCCCGGGGGTGGTTCCGGTCTGGGACTCGAAGTCCTCGCAGAAGCCGTTGGCGGCGCAGGCCGCGGGTTGTGCCGAGGCCCGTGGCGCGGCCGGTGCGGTCAGCGCCACCGCCACGGCCACCGCGGCGACGGCCAGGGCGCGGTGTGGTGTGGAGGTCATGGGAGATCCTTCGGCTGGTGGGGAGGATCGGGAGCGCCCGGAGCTTGGGAGCGCTCCCATGCATCACCCGCACTGTAGCCCGTACATGACAAACCAGGAAGGCCGGACGTCCGCGCGACCGGTGCGCGGACCGCTTCGCCCCGTCGGTCACCAAAAGGTTCCTCGGTCACCGAAAAGTGCGTTCTTCCATACCAGAGACCACTCTCTTACGGTTTCCGAGTAACCGCGAGAGAGCGATGGCTCTTGGAATCCGTGGCGGCGAGCGAGCCCGTGGGCTCCCATGACGAGAAAGCAGGCAGTATGGCCATCACCCTGGTAAACCCCAGCGGATTGCCGGAGATCGACGCGTACCGACAGGTGTCGATCGCGACCGGGTCGAGGCTGATCCACATCGCCGGGCAGGTGGCCTGGGACGCCGATGGGGTCACGGTCGGCGAAGGCGATCTCGCCGCTCAGGTCGAGCGGTGCTACCTCAACATCGCCACCGCCCTGGCCGAGGTCGGTGGCTCCTTCGACGACGTGGCGAAGCTGACCGTCTACGTCGTCGACTGGACCCCCGACAAGATGCCCCAGTTCCTGGAGGGGGCCGCTCGGGCGGCCGCGAAGCTGGGGGTCACCCCGGTCCCGCCGGGCACACTGCTGGGCGTCGCGGCGCTGGACGTGCCCGAGCATCTGGTCGAGATCGAGGCCACCGCGGTCCTGGACTGAGCGCGGCCGCGCGGGGGCCCCGCCTCTCGGGGGGCCCCCGCGCGACCCGGGTGAGCACTCCGCCCGTTCAGGCGTCGAAGCGGCGGCGGGATTCCTCGATATGACCGAGGTACGCATGCGTCCAGCCGCACATTCCGTCGACCGTCGCCCGCAGTGCCCGGCCCGCTTCGGTGAGGGTGTACTCGACCCGTGGCGGCACGGTGGGGTGCACCTTCCGCTCGACCAGGCCGTTGCGCTCCAGCATGCGCAGGTTCTGGGTGAGCATCTTGTGGCTGATGCCTTCGACCTCGTTCCGCAACTCGCTGAAGCGCAGGGTGCGTTGACCGAGGAACTCGATGATCAGGAACGCCCACTTGTTGGCGACATCCGCGAAGATCTCCCGCGCCAGCGAGTCCGCGCGCATCAGATCGGCGTCCTCGGGCGAGCCCGTGTACTGCTTGGTCCCCATAAGGCCACTCTCCTACGGTTCCCGAGTCACCACAAGAGAGCACGGACGCGAGGGGCAGACTCGGCTCAGGTGAGCCGGTCGTTCAGGAACGTCAGCAGCACGTCGGCCACCTCGTCCGGCACCTCCTCGGCGAGGTCGTGTCCGGCCTGGAAGACGTGGCCGGTGACGTCGTGAGCGAGGAGCCGCATCTGGGCCTCGTTCCGGTCACCGATGAACGCGTCGCCACCGAGCGCCAGCACCGGGATGTCCAGCTTCGTCCGCGCCGCCTCCCGGTTCTGCCCGGCGTCGACGAGCATCGCCCGATAGATCGCCAGCATCGAGCGGATACCGCCGGGCATGGAGTAGCAGCGCACATATTCCTCGATCGCGTCCGCGGTGGCGGTGTCGGGGTAGCTGCGCTCTTCCTTCAGCATGTACGTGATGAGCTCGCGCTCATGCCCGGCGATCAGCATCTCGGGTACGTCCGGCTGGAAGTAGAAGCCCAGATGCCACAGGAACATCCCGCCGAAGACGTTCTCGTGGGTCAGGGCGGTGTGGTCCTCGAAGCCGAACCCGGGCAGCAGCGCCTCGGCGAACACCAGGGCCTCGACGTGATCGCGGTGCCGGGCGGCGAGCTGATAGCCGACCACCGCTCCCCAGTCCTCGCCCATCACGGTGTAGGTACCGTGCCCGAGGTGTGCCATCAGCGCGGCGATGTCGTCGCTCATCGTGGCGCAGTCGAAGCCGTCCGCGGGGTGGGCGGAGTCGCCCAGACCACGGAGGTCCGGTACGACGACGGTGTGCCGCGCCGTCAGCTTCGGGACCAGGTGCCGCCAGTGATAGCCGGTCTTGGGCACGCCGTGCAGCAGTACCACCACCGGGCCGGAGCCGGCCGTTCGGTAGTGCAGCTTCGTTCCGTCGACGGCGGCGCGGCCGGTGCGGAGAGGTGCTCCACGATGGTCGGAAATCATTGCTTCTCCATGATCGATCTCAAGGGTTCGGGACTGAGTGGTCTCGAATAAGCGCAGACATGGACCACTGGCGGCCACAGGTGTCTTCCGCGCTCGCGCGGCCGTGGATCGCCGCCGTCAGCCGGTGGCGGCGGCCGCCGGCGGGGTCAGCATCGCCATGACGGCGTCGACGGAGGTGGTGATGCGGTCGCGCTGGTCCGCGCCCGCGCACGACAGCACCTTCAGTCCGCTGTTGAGCGAGGCCAGCATGGTCGCCGCCGATCGCGGATCGACGCCGGGGGCCAGCTCGCCCTCCGCGTGGGCCCTCAGCAGCGCGCCGTAGAGCGCGGTCTCGAGGCGGCTTCGATTACCTTCGAGGCGCCGCGCGATCTCGGGGTCGGAATCGCCGTGCTCCACCGTGGCGTTGACCGCGAAGCAGCCCTGGGGCGTGTCCGGCTTCGGGGCCGCCGCGCTGGTTTCCAGGAGATCCCGGACGGCGTCCAGGGCCGATGTCCGCGCCGCCAGGATGTCGGCCGGGCTCGGCCCCGCGCCGCCGGAGAGGAAGCGGTCGAGCGCGGCCAGGTACAGTCCGCGCTTGGACCCGAAGGTCCCGTACAGACTTGCCCGCGCGATGCCCAGCTCGTCCACCAGGTCGCTGGTGGACGTCCCCTCGTAGCCATTGCGCCAGAACAGCCGCATCGCGGCGTCCAGCGCGACCTCCGGATCGAATTCCTTCCTCCGTGCCATACCGGCACGCTAACCCTTTTGAGATCGATCAGTCAATTACGTGGGGGCGCTGCCCGGGGGCAGCGCCCCCATCACCGCCTCGCCCGGCGGGCACTCCTCTGCCGGACCCGCGGGCGCATCGCCTTGCGGGCGTCGATGGCCACGACCTCGAAGTTGTCCACGGTGCGGTTCACCCGGCCGAACAGGTTGTCCGGACCCGCGATGCAGACCTTGGTGATGCCGTGCTCGAGCATCGTGTCCACCATGTCCGGCCAGCGGATCGGGCGGTTGAAGGTGTCGAGCAGCATGGTGCGCACACCGTCCGCGCCGGTCAGCAGCTCGCCGCTCTGGTCGGCGACGACCGGCAGCTTGGGGTCGGCCACCTCGAAGGTGCCGAGGACCTCCTCCTCCGCCTTGCGGCGCAGGGCGCCGAAGGCCGGGGCGTGCACGGGCGGCCACATGGTGTACATGTTGTATCCGCCGAGCTCGCCGATCCGCTTCTTGAACCGGTCGAGCACCGGCTCGCGCAGGGACACGAGGTAGAAGCCCTGGTCGATGTAGCCGGAGACGTCGTGCCACTCCCCCTCGGCGTCCAGTTCGGCCAGCGCCTCCCGGAGCCGCTCCTCGGGGGTGTGGATCACGCAGTGCGTGACCGCCTCACGGTGCTCCTGCCGGAAGTACTCCTCCTCGCAGCGCGCCAGTTCGGCGGTGAGCCGCACGGTCTCCTCGAACGGCAGGGACCCCGCGTAGGTCACCGCGGCCCGCTGGCCGAAGCTCGGTCCGGCACACAGCTCGGGCCGCTCTCCCAGCGTCTCCTCCGCCCAGTCGGCGAGGGAGAGACAGACGGTCAGGAAGGCGATCTGGGTGTGCGCGGCGTACTGCGCCTCCTCATCGGCGTCCGACTGGCGGTACCGGTCGAACACGGAGTACCCCACCACCTCGTCGGCGATCGCCAGCCGGCGCCGGGCATGGGGGTTGGTCAGCAGGAACTCGCCCACGTCGGTGAAGCGGAAGGGCCCCATCCCAGGGAAGACCATCGCGGTACGGCTGGTCTCCGGATCGGATGTCCCGGGCTCGGTGGTCTGTGGCTCGGTGGTCTGCGGGTCCGTCATGCCTTCGCTCCCGGCGCCAGGTCGAGAGCCAGCTGCTCGAGCTGCCGCTTGTCGGGCTTGCCGTTGCGGTTCAGGGGGAATCGCTCCAGGACGTGAATGCGGTTGGGGTGCTCGAAGTCGGGCAGCAGCGAGGTGATCGGCTCCCGCCAGTGCCGCGGCTCGCGCTGCTGCTCGTCCTCGACGAAGAACAGGAGCTGGCAGCCGCGCTGTTCGTCGGGGACGGGGACGACCTTGACGAGGCAGCCGCCCGCGGCCAGCTTGTGCTCGATGATCTCGGGGTAGAGCGTGTGGCCGTTGCGGTGCACCGCGGCCTTCCTGCCGAGGACGAAGAGGTTGTCCCCGCCGTCCAGATAGCCGAAGTCGCCGGTGGGGTACCAGTCGGTCCTGGCCGGGTCGACGGGGGCGACCGTGCCGTCCTCCGCCAGATAGCCCTCCATCAGGTCGGGCGAGTGGACCTGGATCTCCCCGACCTCGCCGGAGGTGAGGACGGCGCCCTCGTCGTCGACGATCCGCAGCTTCAGGCCCTCGACGGCCCGCCCGCAGGCGACCACGTTGTCCTCGGTCGCGAAGGCCACGTTCCCGGCCTCGGTGCTGCCGTAGCTGTCCAGCAGGGGCAGTCCGAACCGCCTGACGTAGTCGGCGACCAGGCCGGGGTCCAGCGGGGCCGCCCCGCTGCAGAACATCCGGACACCGGACAGTTCGTCCGCCAGAGCGGGCTTGCGGCCGATCATGTTGAGCATGCTGCGGTAGCTGGCCGGGGTGGCGTCGACCACCGTGGCCCCGCACGTGCCCGCCATGGCCATCGCCCGGTCCAGCCGCCGGTAGGGCGCGATGACCAGCGAGCACTTGACCAGCCAGGCGATGAGCACCATGGACAGCCCGTACTGGTGGGAGAAGGGCAGCAGCGGCAGCAGGACGTCATCGGGGCGGTGGCCCACCTGCTGGGCGTTGCGCTCCAGGTTCTTCAGGAACTTCGCCCCGGTCTTGACGACGCCCTTGGGCTCCCCGGTGGATCCGGAGGACCACATGATCAGGCCGTCGGGCAGCTCGCACCAGGTGTCGAGGGACAGCCGCCGCTCGGCGGGGGTCTGCTCCATGGATGCCACGAGCAGCTCGTAAATGGTGACCCGGGCCGGGCCGCTCTCGGGCATCGGGGTGTCGTCGTCGACCACGCAGATCTTGACCCCGGCCCGGTCGCAGATGCGCTGGGTGGCCTCCGCCCGCTCCTGGTGGTCGACCATGACGATCGACGCGCCGGTGTGCATCAGGGCGAGGAGGGCCCCGACATAGCCGGCGGAGTTGCCCGCCTTCAGCATGACCCGGGTGCCGTCGCTGACTCCGCGCTCGCGGAGCGCTTCGGCGATGGCCAGGGCCCTCTGTTCGAACTCGGGAAGCGAATGCACCGCTTCCGTCGCAAAGACCTTTGCGGTCATCGGGTTTCACTGAGCCTTTCTTCTTCTTGAAGTCTCTTGGGGTGAGAGCCACCCGCGACGCCGACGCTCTGCGAGACGTGGGCCGGGTCCGCGGGTCCCCCCGGAGGTCTCCGGGGGGACCCGCGGGCCGTCAGGAGTCGAGTTCGCCGAGCATCATGTCGATCAGCTCGTCGTCGTCCATCGCGTCGATGGAGTCCGTCTCCTTCTCCTCGGTGTCCTTCTCGGCCTGGTCCTTGCCGCTCGCCAACTCGGTGAGCGTGTCGAGCAGACCGGCGCGACGCAGCCGCTCCAGCGGAATCGACGTCAGAAGGGCACGGATCCTGACCTCTTCCGGATCGACGTCCGGCTCGGCCGGGCTGTCCGTCGCCACCCGGCCGCGCAGATACTCGGCGAGCGCCGCGGGCGTGGGGTTGTCGAAGATCAGCGTGGAGGGGAGGCGGAGTCCGGTGGCCGAGTTCAGCCGGTTACGGAACTCCACGCCCGCCAGTGAGTCGAAGCCGAGGTTCTGGAAGGAGCGGTCGGGCTCGATGGACTGGGGGCCGCTGTGCCCCAGCACCATCGCCGCGCTGCCGCGCACCAGGTCGAGCAGCGCACGGTCGAGTTCGGCTCCGGACAGACCGGCCAGCTGCACCTTGGCCGACCCGGCGGTGGCCGCCTTACCGTCGGCCGCCTTGCTCCGCACCCGGACCACACCCCGCAGCAGGGTGGGGATGTCGGTCTGCCCGCTGAGCGCCGAGGTCTCCAGCCGCATCGGCACGAGCAGGGCGTCCTCGCTCGTCCGGCCGGCGTCCAGCAGACGCAGACCGCCCGCCATGGACAGGGCCGCCATGCCCTCACGCGCCATGCGCACCATGTCCGCCTGGCTGAGCGTGCCGGTCATGCCGCCCGCCTGCTCCCACGGGCCCCAGGCCATGGATACGGCGGGGAGGCCGAGGGTGCGCCGGTGTGCGGCGAGCGCGTCCAGGAAGGAGTTGGCCGCGGCGTAGTTGCCCTGTCCCGGGCTGCCGAACACACCGGCGACGGACGAGAACATCACGAACTCCGCCAGGTCCAGATGGCGGGTCAGCTCGTGCAGGTTCCACGCCGCGTCGACCTTCGGCTCGAAGACCGCGTCGATCCGCTTCGGCGACAGGGTGTCGATGACACCGTCGTCGAGCACGCCCGCCGCGTGGACGACGGCGGTCAGCGGCCGGCCGGCGGGGATGCCGGACAGCACCCGCTCCAGGGACGCGCGGTCGGCCACGTCGCAGGCCGCCAGCGTCACCGACGCGCCCGCCTCGGTCAGTTCGGCCTCGAGGTCGGCCGCGCCCTCCGCGTCCGGCCCGCGCCGGGAGACCAGGACCAGGTTGCGCACTCCGCACTCGGCCACCAGATGGCGGGCCACCTCGCTGCCCAGGCCGCCGGTGCCACCGGTCACCAGCACCGAACCCTCGGGGTTCAGGGCGTGGGACATGGTGAACACGTTCTTGCCGATGTGCCGGGCCTGGCTGATGTACCGCACCGCGTCCGGGGCCCGGCGCACGTCCCACGCGGTCACCGGAAGCGGGCTCAGCACGCCGCGGTCGAAGAGGTCGACCAGTTCGACCAGCATCCGCTGGATCCGGTCGAAGTCGGTGATGACCAGGTCGTACGCCTGGTACTCCACCCCGGGGTGGTCCGCGGCGACGACCTCGGGGTCACGCACGTCGAGCTTGCCCATCTCCAGGAACCGCCCGCCCCTGGGCATCAGCCGCAGCGAGGCGTCGACGAACTCGCGGGCGAGCGAGTCCAGCACCATGTCCACGCCCCGGCCGTCGGTGGCGTCCAGGAACCGTCGCTCGAACTCCACGTCACGCGACGAGGCGATGTGCTTCTCGTCGAATCCCATCGCCCGGAGGGTGTCCCACTTGCCACGGCTGGCCGTGGCGTAGACCTCGGCGCCGAGGTGGCGTGCGAGTTGCACGGCCGCCATGCCCACACCACCGGTGGCGGCGTGCACGAGGATGGACTCGCCCGCCCGCAGCCCGCCGAGCTCGACCAGGCCGAGGTAAGCCGTCAGGAAGACCACCGGCACCGAGGCGCCCTGGGCGAACGTCCAGCCCCGCGGCAGCGGGACGACCTGCCGCCGCTCGGCGACCGCGATGGGCCCGAACGATGCGTTGATCATGCCCATGACCCGGTCACCGGGTGCCAGGTCGGTCACTCCCGGGCCGACCTCCAGCACCACACCGGCGCCCTCGCCGCCCATCGTGGCGTGGTCGTCCGGGTACATGCCGAGGGCGATCAGCGCGTCGCGGAAGTTCAGACCGGCGGCGCGGACCGCGATCCGGACCTGTCCGGGGGCCAGCGGCGCCTCCGCCTCCGGGTCGGGCAGCAGCGCGAGGCCGTCCAGAGTGCCCCCGCCCGTGGTGCCGAGCTTCCACGCCGAGGTCCCGGCGGGAGCCTCGAGCACCCGGCCCGCGGCGTTCCTGGCGAGCCGGGGAACCAGCCCCTGGCCCACGCGGAGCGCCACCTCGCGCTCGTCCGCCGCGATCGCGGCCGTCACCACACCGGCGGCCGCGGTGGCCGATTCGGCGTGACGGTCGATGTCCACCAGCTGGATCCGGCCCGGGTTCTCCGTGGCCGCCGAGCGCAGCAGTCCCCAGACGGCGGCGTTGGACAGTCCGGCGACGCTCTCGCCCGGGCCCGTCGCGACCGCGTCGCTGGTGACGACCACCAGCCGGGCCCCGTCGAACCGGTCCTCCGCGAGCCAGGACTGCACCAGGGCCAGCGCCCGGTGGGTCGCCTTGTGAGCGGCGTCGGCGAGGTTCCCGGCGTCCGGCCCGGCGGGGTCGGCACCGCACCAGGCCCAGACCACGTCCGGCACCGCGACACCCTCGTCGACGGCGGCGATGAGCGCGTCCACGCCGGTGTACTCGGCGTACTCGACACCGGAGGCAGTGAGCAGCTCGGCAGCCCGCGCCCGGTCGGTGCCGATCAGCGCCGTGGACACACCGTCCGCGGTCGGGTTGCCGCCCCGCGCGGCGGAGAACACGTCCCAGTCGGCCCGGAACAGGCTTCCGTCGCCGCTGGTGGCACGCGACCCCGAGGCGAACCGCTCAGCCGCCACCTCGCGCACCACCAGCGACTCCACCGAGGCGACGGGAGCGCCCGTGGCATCGGTCACCAGCAGCGCGACCGTGTCCTTGCCCTGCGGGCGCAGCCGCACCCGCACCCGTCCGGCGCCCACCGCGTGCAGGGTCACCCCGGTGAAGGAGAACGGCAGCGTCACGCGTCCGCTCTCACCGCCGAAGTCGCCCATCTCCATGGCGTGCAGAGCGGCGTCGAGCAGCGCGGGGTGCAGGCCGAACCGTCCGGCCTCCTGGGCGGCCGAGTCCGGCAGCGCCACCTCGGCGTAGACGTCGCCGTCCAGCCGCCAGACCGACTCCAGCCCCTGGAAGACCGGCCCGTATCCGTAACCGACCTGGGCCAGGCCCTCGTAGAAGCCCTCCATCGGCACCCGCTCGGCGCCCGGGACGGGCCACTGCAGCAGGCTGTCGGTGACCGCGGCGCCGCTGTCGGCCTCGAGGATGCCCTGGGCGTGCCGCACCCACTCCTCCCCCGGCTCGTCGCTGTCGGAGCGCGAGTACACGCCGAGGGGCCGTACGCCGGACTCGTCGGCGGGGCCGACCACGAGCTGGACGCGGACGCCGCCCTGCTCCGGCAGGAGCAGTGGGGTCTCGAGGGTGAGTTCGCCGAGCCGCCCCGCCCCGGTCTCGGTGCCCGCGAGCAGGCCGAGCTCCACGAATCCGGTGCCGGGGAAGAGCACTCCGCCGGCCACGGCGTGGTCGGCGAGCCACGGGTGGGTCTGCAGCGACAGACGCCCGGTCAGCACCGTACGGTCGCCCTCGGCCAGTTCGTTGAGGCCGCCGAGCAGCGGGTGGTCCACCCTGCCGAGCCCGACGCTCCGGGCGTCGCCGGCCACCGCGCCACCCGACTCCAGCCAGTACCGCTTGTGCTGGAAGGCGTAGGTCGGCAGGGTGACCCGGCGGGCGCCGCGCCCGGAGTACACCGCGTCCCAGTCCACTGCGACACCGCTCGCGTACAGGGTGGCGACCGCCTCGGCCAGCGTCTGGGCCTCGGCGCGCCCGGAGCGGGCCAGTGGCACGAAGGCCGCGTCGGCGCCGACGGCGTCCAGGCAGTCCTGGCCCATCGCGGTCAGCACGGCGTCGGGGCCGAGCTCCACGCACGTCGTCACGCCCTGGTCGGCGAGGCGGCGCATACCGTCGTCGAAGCGGACCGCCTCCCGAACGTGGCGGACCCAGTACTCGGAGGTGGCCAGTTCGGCGCCCGCGACCTCGCCGCTGACGTTGGAGATGACCGGGATCGCCGGGGCCGAGTACTCGAGGCAGGCGGCGATCTGGCCGAACTCCTCCAGCATGGCGTCCATCCGGGGGGAGTGGAACGCGTGGCTCACCCGCAGCCGCTTGGTCTTGCGGCCCTGGGCCTCCCAGTGACCGGCGAGTTCGAGCACCGCGTCCTCGTCGCCTGAGAGCACCACCGAGGTGGGGCCGTTGAGCGCCGCCAGCGACACCTTGTCCTCGCGGCCCTCCAGGCTCTCGGCCACCTCCTGCTCCGACGCCTGGACGGCCACCATCGCGCCGCCCTCGGGCAGTTCCTGCATCAGCCGTCCGCGGGCCGCCACCAGGGCGCACGCGTCCTCCAGGGACAGCACCCCGGCGACGTGGGCCGCGGCGATCTCGCCCACCGAATGCCCCATCAGGAAGTCGGGGCGCACGCCCCAGGACTCCAGCAGGCGGAACAGGGCCACCTCGAAGGCGAACAGCCCGGCCTGGGTGAACATCGTCCGGTTGAGCTCGTCACCGGTCGCCGCCGCGTCGTCGTCCTCGGGGCCGAAGACCACGTCGAGCACGGAGGTCCCGAGGCGCACCTCGAGGTAGTCACACGCCTCGTCGAAGACATCGGCGAAGACCGGGTAGGTCTCGTAGAGCTCGCGGCCCATGCCCAGCCGCTGGGCACCCTGGCCGGTGAACAGGAACGCCACCCGCTGGGCCGTGGACCTGCCCAGCACCAGGCCCGGCGCGGCGGTGTCCTCGGCGAGCGCCGCGAGTCCCCGCAGCAGCCCCTCGCGGTCGGAGGCCACCACCACCGCACGGTGCTCGAGCGCGGCACGCGTCATGGCGGACGACCATCCGACGTCGACCGGCCGCGCGTCGGGCTGGCGCACCACGTGCTCGCGCAGCCGCGCGGCCTGCGCCCGCAGCGCCTCCTCGCTCCTGGCGGACACCAGCCACGACACGGGCTGGGAAGCCGTGTCCGCGTCGGCGTCGTCGTCGTCGTCCGTGGCGGGGGCGGGCTCCAGCGGCGGGGCCTGCTCGATGATGGCGTGCGCGTTGGTGCCGCTCATGCCGAACGAGGAGACACCCGCGCGGCGCGGCTGCCCGGTCTCGGGCCAGGAGCGCTGCTCGGCGAGCAGTGCCACGCCGCCCGAGGACCAGTCCACGTGCGGGGTCGGCACGTCCACGTGCAGCGTCTTGGGCAGGACGCCGTGGCGCATGGCCATCACCATCTTGATGACGGCACCCGCACCGGCCGCCGCCTGGGTGTGGCCGATGTTCGACTTGAGGGACCCCAGCCACACCGGCTCCCCCTCCGGGCGGCTCTCGCCGTAGGTGGCGATCAGCGCCTGCGCCTCGATGGGGTCGCCGAGCGAGGTTCCGGTGCCGTGCGCCTCGACCACGTCGACCTGGTCGGCGGTCAGCTCGGCGTTGGCCAGCGCCTGGCGGATGACGCGCTGCTGGGAGCGCCCGTTGGGGGCGGTCAGACCGTTGCTGGCGCCGTCCTGGTTGACGGCGGAGCCGCGCACGATGGCCAGCACCTCGTGGCCGTTGCGCCGGGCGTCGGAGAGACGCTCCACCAGCAGGACGCCGACGCCCTCGGCCCATGAGGTGCCGTCGGCCTCGGCGCCGAACGCCTTGCAGCGCCCGTTGGAGGAGAGTCCGCGCTGGCGGCTGAAGAGGATGAAGTCGCCCGGGGTGGGCATCGTGGCGACACCGGTGGCGAGCGCGAGGTCGCACTCGCCCTGGCGCAGCGAGTGGGCCGCCTGGTGGAGGGAGACCAGCGACGAGGAGCACGCGGTGTCCACGGTCACGGCCGGGCCCTCGAAGCCGAAGGTGTAGGAGATGCGCCCGGAGGCGACGCTGCCCGCGATGCCGGTCAGCGCGTAGCCCTCGAGGCCGCTCTTGGTGCTCTGGAGGTGCGGCCCGTAGTCGTGGTGCTCCGCGCCGGTGAAGACGGCGGTCCTGCTCCCCCTCAGCTTGGTCACGTCGATACCGGCCCGCTCGAAGACCTCCCAGCTGGTCTCCAGCAGCAGCCGCTGCTGCGGGTCCATCGACAGCGCCTCACGCGGCGATATGCCGAAGAACTCCGCGTCGAACTCGGGGACGTCGTGGATGAAGCCGCCCTCGGTCGCGTAGCTGGTGCCGGGCCGGTCCGGGTCGGGGCTGTAGAGCGCCTCCAGGTCCCAGCCCCGGTCGGTGGGGAACGGGGTGATGGCGTCCACGCCCTCGGCGACGACCTTCCACAGGTCCTCGGGGCTGTTGACGCCTCCGGGGAAGCGGCAGCTCATCCCGACGATCGCGATGGGGTCGTCCGAGCCCACGACGGCACGCGCGGGAGCGGTGTCGTCGCTGTCGACGGGGACGATCTGCCGGTGGAGGTGGTCCGCCAGTTCGCTGGGCGTCGGGTAGTCGTAGGCGAGCGACACCTCCAGCGGGAGGCCGGTGGCGGCCACCAGTCCGCGGTGCAGATTGACCGCCGCGAGCGAGTCGAGACCCAGGTCGAGGAACGAGCTCCGCGCGTCGAGCGCGCGCGGCGACTCGGACCGCAGCGCCGCGGCGACGTGTGCGCGTACCAGGTCGAACAGGACCCTGCGCTGTTCGAGGTCCGGCAGTTCGTGGAAGTCCGGACCGAGTGACGGCAGTTCACCGGGGCTCTCGTCACGATCCGGCCCAGCCTGCACGATGGACTCCTCCGAGTCGCTGGACCCGTTCAACATGGTGCTCACCTAACTCCTGCCTTGTGGAAATGCCCTGCGTCAAAGCTGTGTGCCGCGCCGATCGCGGCTTCGGCGTGGGCGCCCGCCCGCGGGTCATGGGTGCGGGCGGGCGCGTGATTCGCTAGAGGTCGGCCACCCAGTCCTCGATGGCCTGTGCGGTGGTGCCCACCTGCTTCTCCATCATGGTGAAGTGGTTCCCGGGTACGTCGATCACGGAGTCGGCGGGCCAGTCCGACTGCCAGCTCGCGGACGCGTCCGGATCCACCTCCCCCACCGGCTCGGACGCACGGACAAGAAGGCTGGGGACCGAGCTCTCCGGCACCTTCCACCCATCGAACAGGTGCATGTACCAGCCCATGGCGGACATCCGGACGCCCTCCATGGAAACGAGGGCCTCCCGCTCGTACATCTCGTCCAGCATCGCGTTCTCGAACTGGCCGATGCTCGAGCTGTACGGAAGGTAGGTGTCCAGCAGGACGACTCCCGCGGGCGGTGTGCCCTGCTCCTCCAGAGCGGCGGCCACCGAGTACGCGACCATTCCTCCGGCCGACGAGCCGACCAGTACGACCGGGGCACCGTCGGCGTACTCGGAGACGGTCCGCGCCTGGAGGCGGAACAACGCCTCCGGGGTGGCCGGAAGGCTCTCGCCCTGAACGAACCCCACGGCGGGAAGGGCGGCGACGTCCCGGCTGCCCCGGAAGGGGGCGGCGAGCTGCGCGTACTGGTGGACGCCGCCCAGCGCCATGTACGAGGAGCAGCACATCAGCCGGGTGCGCTCGGTACCCCGGGAGAGCCGGACCGGCCTGATGTGCCCGTCGAAGTCGGCCGGGTCCTCGAAGGTCGGACGCAGCCGCGCGGCGTTCATCAGCAGATCCATGCCGATCTTGGTCTTGCCCTGCTCCGCCGCCTGCCGGAACAGGGAGCCGAGGGTGTCGGGCGCGTCCGCCTGCGGCGCCGGGGGCGCGGCCGCGGGCGCCGGAGCCGCGCCCGTAGCGGCCGGAGCTGACGGCTCGTGGACCTGACGGCCGGCGGGAGCGGACGCGATCGCGGCCGCGAGCCGGGGCCGCAGATGGGAGACCAGCTCCCGGGGGCTCGGGTGGTCGAAGACCACCGTGGTGTTCAGCCGGAGGCCGGTGACGGTGGCGAGCTGATTACGGAACTCCACCGCCGTGAGGGAGTTGAAGCCCATCTCCATGAACTCGTGGCCCGCGTCGACGTCGGCGGGGGACGCGAAACCGAGCACCGCGGCGGCGAGGGTACGCACCAGTTCGAGAAGCGCCTCCTCGGTCTCGGTTTCCGACAGCCCGGCCAGCCGCTGACGCAACTGGGCGGGCTGGTCGCCCGCCTCGGACTCGGCCGCCCGGACCGCGCGGCGGACGGGAGATTCCGGGACGACGGCCCTGAACACGGCGGGCATCGCGGCGCCCTGGGCTCGCAGCGCGCCCAGGTCCAGCCGGGTCGGGATCACCACGGCCGGGTCGGAGGTGACGCCCGCGTCGAAGAGCTTCAGCCCCTCCTCGGAGGAGAGCGGCACCAGGCCGGAGCGCGACACCCGGCGCAGTTCCCCCTGCCCGAGGTGGCCTGTCATGCCGCTGGCCTGCTCCCACAGGCCCCACGCCAGCGAGACAGCCGGCAGTCCTCGAGCGCGGCGCCATGACGCGAGGCCGTCCAGGAACACGTTCGCCGCGGCGTAGTTGCTCTGCCCGGCCGCGCCGAACACACCGGCAGCCGACGAGAACAGCACGAACGCCGACAGGTCCATACCCGCGGTCAGCTCATGCAGGTTCCAGGCCGCGTCCACCTTGGCCCGCAGCACCGGGCTCACCCGCTCACGCGTCAGCGACGCGAACAGCCCGTCGTCGAGCACACCGGCCGCATGGACCACGGCACTCAGCGCGAACCCCTCGGGCAGCCCCGACAACGCCGCGGTGAGCGCCTCGCGGTCCGCGGCGTCACACGCCGCGATCATCACCTCGGCGCCCGCGGCCTCCAGTTCGGCCCGCGTCCCGGCGGCGCCCTCCGCCTCAGCACCGCGGCGGGACATCAGCACCAGCTTCCTGACGCCATGCCGGGTGACCAGATGCCGGGCCACCAGGCTGCCCAGCAGACCGGTGCCGCCCGTCACCAGCACCGCTCCGGAGCCGAAGACACCCGGCTCCGGAGCGTCACCCGCTTGCGGCGACCGGCCCAGACGCGGCACGCGGACCTCACCGGAGCGCACCACCACCTGCTCCTCACCGGAGGCCACCACCCCCGCGAGGAGCCCCGCCGCCCGCTCGACATCGTCCGTGTCGACCAGCACCACACGGCCCGGGTTCTCCGACTGCGCCGACCGCACCAGTCCCCATACGGCCGCACCCGCCAGGTCCGCCACACCGTCACCGATGTCAACGGCGCCCCGTGTCACCACCGCCAGCCGGGTGTCCGTGAACCGTTCGTCCGCCAGCCATGACTGGAGGCCCTCCAGCACCTCGCCGACCCGCCCGTGCACCTCCTCGACCACGGCCGAACCGGCCGCGGCCACCGGCAGCACCACCAGGCCCGGGACGAGCGTGCCCGCCGCCACGGCGTCGCCGAGCGCCGCCGGGTCCGGGTACGTGTCGACGATGACGCCCGATGCCTCCAGAGCGGCGCCCACGCCGAGGCGGTCGTCGCCCAGCACCGCCCACCAGCCGGATGCCAAGGCCCCGTCCTCGACGGGCTGTGCGGTGTCCGCGGTCCACTCCATGCGGAACAGCGCGTCACCGTTCGTCCGGCCCGCGTTCCGCAGTGTCTGGGCCTTCATCTGCCTCAGGACGAGGGATTCGACGGAGGCCACCGGGCGGCCCGAGGCGTCGGCTATCGCCAGCGACACCGCCTGCCGCCCGTCCGGCACCACCCGGACGCGCAAAGCTCCCGCGCCGACGGCCTCCAGGGAGAAGCCTCGCCACGAGAACGGCAGCAGAGTGCCCGCACTCGGCGCGTCGTCGCCGCCGTGCAGCGCCTTGTCCACGCCGATCGCGTGGAGGGCCGCGTCGAACAGGGCCGGGTGCAGCCCGAAGTGCTTCGCGGTGCCGAGCTGATCCTCGGGCAGCTCCACGTCGGCGAATACGGCGTCACCGCGCCGCCAGGCACGCCGCAGCCCTTGGAACGCGGGGCCGTAGCGCAACCCGTGCTCGGCGGCGTGCTCGTAACCGCCGGAGGTGTCGACGGGCTTGGACCCGGAGGGCGGCCACTTCGTGAAGTCGAAGGAGGCCGCCGGTCCGGGCGGGGTGAGCACACCGAGCGCGTGCCGCACCCACGGCTGCCCGAGGTCGGCCCTGTCGTCGTCCGACTCGATCCGTGAGTACACGCTCACCTCACGATGGCCCGAGGCGTCGACCTCCCCCACCTCGACCTGGATCTGCACCCCTCCGCGCACGGGCATCACCAGGGGCGCCTCGAGCACCAGCTCCTCGACCCGGCCACACCCCACCTGGTCACCCGCCTGTACGGCCATCTCCATGAAGGCCGTCCCGGGCACCAGCACCAGTCCGTCCACCGAGTGGTCGGCGAGCCAGGGGTGGGTGGCCAGCGACAGCCGCCCGCTGAGCAGCACTCCGTCGCCGCCCGCCAGTGAGACCACGGCGCCCAGCAGGGGATGCCACACCGGCCCGAGGCCCACCGAGCCGACGTCGCCGATGGCCGCCGTCGAGTCCAGCCAGTAGCGCTGTCGCTGGAAGGCGTAGGTCGGCAACTCGACACGGCGGGCGCCGTGTCCTTCGAACACCTTCCGCCAGTCGGCGCTGACGCCACTGACGTGGAGTTCGGCGACGGAGGTCAGGAAGCGCTCCATGCCGCCCTCGTCCCGCCGCAGCGTGCCCACGACCACCGCACGCGCCGAAGCGGCCTCCGCGGTCTGCTGCACCGGCAGGGTCAGCACCGGATGCGGACTGACCTCGACAATCACCGTGTGGCCGGCGTCGAACAGCGTGCGGGTGGTGGCCTCCAGCTCGACGGTCTGCCGCAGGTTGCGGTACCAGTACTCCGCGTCCAGACCGGCGGTGTCCACCACCTCACCGGACACCGTCGAATAGAACGGCACCTCGGAGGAGCGCGGCGCGATATCCGCCAGGACCTTCAGCAGGTCCTCTCGGATCGTCTCCACGTGTGCGGAGTGCGACGCGTAGTCCACCGGGACCCGGCGGACCCGTACCTCCTCGCCCTCCAGCTGCGCGACCATCTCGTCCAGCGCCTTCGGGTCACCGGAGACCACGACCGAGCCGGGGCCGTTGACCGCGGCGACCGATATGCCACCCTCCCAGGCGGCGATACGGTCCTTGACCTGGTCGACCGGCAGCCCGACCGACACCATGCCACCACGGCCGGCGAGGCCGGCCGCGATCGCCTGCGACCGCAGGGCCACCACCTTCGCGGCGTCCTCCAGCGACAGCGCACCCGCCACGCAGGCCGCGGCGATCTCGCCCTGGCTGTGACCCATCACCGCGTCCGGCTCGACGCCCACCGAACGCCACAGCTTCGCCAGCGACACCATCACCGCGAACAGCACCGGCTGCACCACGTCCACCCGGTCGAAACCGGGAGCGCCCTCGGCACCGCGCAGCACATCCGCCAGCGACCAGTCGACGTACGCCGACAAGGCCGTCTCACACTCGCCGATCGCCTCCGCGAACACCGGCGAGGACTCCAGCAGCCCCACCGCCATGCCCACCCACTGCGCACCCTGCCCCGGGAACACGAAGGCGGTCCTTCGTCCCTTCACCGCCTGTCCCCTGACCACCCCCGGAGTGATCTCGCCCTGGGCAAGGGCCCGCAGGCCCCGCAGAAGGCTCTCGCGGTCCTCGCCGATCACTGCCGCACGGTGCTCGAACGCCGACCGGGAGACCGCCAGGGAGTAACCGACGTCCGCCACCGACGCCACCGCGGGATCGCCGTCCTGAGCGGAGTCCGGGGCCGTCAGACGCGCGTGCAGCCGCTCGGCCTGCGCCCGGAGTGCGGCCTCGCCCTTGCCGGACACCAGCCATGGCACGACGGCGGAGGCGACTGGGCGGGGCGCCTCGGCCCCGGCCCCGGGCCGCGGGGCGGCCGGCTCCTGCTCCTCGGCTTCGGGGGCCTGCTCGATGATGGTGTGCGCGTTGGTTCCGCTGATCCCGAAGGACGAGATCCCTGCCCGGCGGGGCCGCCCCGTCTCCGGCCATGGCCGGGCCTCGGTCAGCAGCCGCACGGCCCCCGCCGACCAATCCACATGCGGGGTCGGCTCATCCACGTGCAGCGTCTGCGGCAGGATGCCTTGCCGCATGGCCATCACCATCTTGATGACCCCGGCGACTCCCGCCGCCGCCTGTGCGTGGCCGAGGTTGGACTTGATGGAGCCCAGCCACAGCGGGCGGTCCTCCGGCCGGTCCTGGCCGTAGGACGCGATCAGCGCCTCCGCCTCGATCGGGTCGCCCAGTGACGTGCCCGTGCCGTGCGCCTCCACCACGTCGACGTCGCCCGGGGTGAGTCCCGCGTTGTCGAGCGCCTGACGGATCACCCTGCGCTGCGACGGGCCGTTGGGGGCCGTGAGGCCGTTGCTGGCGCCGTCCTGGTTCACCGCGGAGCCGCGCACCACCGCCAGCACCGGGTGGCCGTGGCGGCGGGCGTCGGACAGCCGCTCCACGAGCAGCACGCCGACGCCCTCGGCCCAGTTGGTGCCGTCCGCGGCCGCCGCGAAAGGCTTGCAGCGGCCGTCGGACGCGAGTCCCCGCTGACGGCTGAACTCGGTGAACGTTCCGGGGCCGGCCATCACGGTGATGCCGCCTGCCAGGGCGAAGTCGCACTCGCCCTGGCGCAGCGCCTGCGCGGCCATGTGCAGCGTCACCAGGGACGACGAACAGGCCGTGTCCAACGTCACCGCGGGGCCTTCGAGGCCGAGGACGTAGGAGATCCGGCCGGAGGTGACGGCGGGTGCCTGCCCCGTCATCAGATGGCCTTCGACCTCCTCGGCCTCGAGCGGGCCGGCCGCACCGTACCCCTGGAAGCCGGCGCCCATGAACACGCCGCCGATGGTGCCCTTCACGGACAGCGGGTCGATCCCCGCCCGCTCCAGGACCTCCCAGGACGCCTCCAGCAGCAACCGCTGCTGGGGGTCCATCGCCAGCGCCTCACGCGGGGAGATGCCGAAGAACACGGGGTCGAACAGCGCGGCGTCGCGCAGGAACCCGCCTTCGTTCACATAGCTCGTGCCCTGGCTGTCGGGGTCCGGATCGTACAGCTCCTCGTGCCAGCCCCGGTCCTTCGGGAACGGTGAGAGCCCGTCCGCGCCGTCGGCGACCATGCGCCACAGCTCCTCCGGAGAGCTGACCCCGCCGGGGAAGCGGCAGCTCATCGCGACGATCGCGATCGGCTCCCGGTTCTTCTCCTCTACTTCCCGAAGGCGCAGACGAGTGCGGTGCAGATCAGTCGTCACCTTGTTGAGATAGTCGCGGAGCTTCGTCTCGCTCACTGTTTTGCCGTCACTTTCTTTACAAGCAGGGTCAGAAGGCGCTGGTCAACCGGCTCAGGACAGCCCGAGCTCGTTGTCGATGAAGGCGAACAGCTCGTCGTTGGAGGACGACCCGATCCGTTCGGCCACCTCGGCAGTGGCGTCGTCGGAAGCCTCGCCCAGCTTCTCCAGGAGCTCCTTCAGCCGCTCGGCCACCTTCGTGCGGGTATCGGCGTCGTCCATCACGTTGGAGAGCAGGGGCTCCAGCTTGTCGAGCTCGGCGAAGACCACCGGCTCCGCCGTACCACCGTCCGGCAGGAGTTCCTCCCGCAGGTGGTTGACGAGCGCGGTGGGTGTCGGGTGGTCGAAGACCAGCACGGCCGACAGCCGCAGCCCCGTCTCCGCGTTGAGCCGGTTCCGCAGTTCCACCGTGGTCAGGGAGTCGAAGCCCATGTCCTTGAAGGCCATGTCGGGCTCCACCGCCTCCGACGAGCCGAGGCCGAGGACCGTCGCCACCTGCACCCGCACCAGGTCCAGCAGAGTCCGGTACTGGTCGGCCGCGGAGAGACCGGCCAGGCGATCGCGCAGCGACCCGGTGCCGGAGTGCGCGGTGTCCGACGCCACGGCCCGGCGCCGGGAGACACGCACCAGACCGCGCAGGAGCGCGGGCACCTCACCGGTGCGGGCCTGGGCGCGCAGGGCCGCGAGGTCCACATGGGTCGGCACGAGCACGGTCTCATCGGTCCTGAGCGCGTCGTCGAACAACGCGAGGCCCTCTTCCGAACTGAGCGCGTTCAGTCCGGCCCGCGTCATGCGCTGGATGTCCGCCTCGCCGAGGTCCCCGGTCATCTCGCTGCGCTGCTCCCACATGCCCCATGCCAGGGAGACCGCGGGGAGGCCGAGCGCGCGGCGCTGGTGAGCCAGGGCGTCCAGGAAGGCGTTGGCCGCCGCGTAGTTGGCCTGGCCGCCGCCACCGAAGTTCGAGGAAGCCGAGGAGAACACCACGAAGGCGGTGAGGTCGAGGTCGCGGGTGAGCTCGTGGAGGTGCAGCGCGGCGTCCACCTTCGGACGCAGCACCTTGTCCACCCGCTCCGGCGTCAGCGACTCCACCACACCGTCATCCAGCACACCCGCCGCATGCACCACGGCCGACAACGGATACTCCGACCCGATCCCCGCCAGCAGACCCTCCACCGACGCACGATCGGCGACATCACACGCCACCACCTCAGCCTCGGCACCCAGCCCCGCCAACTCCGCCACCAACTCCGCCGCACCCGGCGCCTCCACACCACGACGACTCGTCAGCACCAGACGCTCAACCCCGTGCTCCACCACCAGATGACGCGCCAACAACGCACCCAGACCACCCGTACCACCCGTGACCAGCACCGTCCCCGGCCCACCCAGCGTCCTCGGAATGGTCAGCGCAACCTTCCCGGTATGCCGCGCCTGCCCGATGAAACGGAAAGCATCCGGCGCCCTGCGCACATCCCACGTACGCACCGGCAACGGCCGCAACACACCACTCTCGAACAGCGAGATCAGCTCACCCCACATCTCATGGACGCGATCGAGACCCGCGTCCATGAGATCGAACGCCTGGTAGGAGACCCCGCCATATTCCGCGGCCACCTCCTCCGGCACCCTGATGTCGGTCTTGCCCATCTCCAGGAACCGGCCACCGCGCGGCAACAGACGCAGACCCGCGTCCACGAACTCCCGCGCCAGCGAATCCAGCACCACATCCATACCGCGCCCGCCGGTCACATCGAAAAAGCGCTTCTCGAAGTCCAGCGTCCGCGACGACGCGATGTGCTCATCATCCAAGCCCAGCGACCGCAGAGTGTCCCACTTGCCCTCACTCGCCGTACCGAACACCTCCGCCCCAAGATGCCGCGCCAACTGCAGCGTGGCCATACCCACACCACCCGCCGCCGAATGCACCAGCACCGACTGACCGGCCTTCAGACCCCCCAGATCCACCATGGCGTAATAGGACGTCAGGAACACGATCGGAGTCGACGCCGCCTGCTCGAACGTCCAGCCTTCCGGCACCCGGGCGACGAGTCGCCGGTCGGTGATGGCGACCGGCCCGAACGACCCGCTGAAGATGCCCATCACCTCGTCGCCGGGCACCAGGTCCGTCACCGCGGAGCCGACCTCGGTCACCACACCGGCGCCCTCGCCACCGAGCGGCCCGGCCTCTCCGGGGTACATCCCCAGGGCGTTGAGCACGTCGCGGAAGTTCATACCCGCCGCGCGCATCGCCAGCCTGACCTCGTTCTCCCCCAGCTCCTCCGCGGCATCGGGGCAGGGCAGCAGCGCCAGGTTCTCCAAAGTCCCCTTGGCGTGCATGTCCAGCCGCCACTCCCGCACCCCCGTGGGCGGCACCAGCGCGCTACCCGAGGAGACCCGGGCGAGACGCGCCGCGAGCACCTGTCCGTTCCGCACGGCCACCTGCGGTTCCTCGGCGGTCAGCGCCGCCCGGAGCGCCGAGGACACGTCGCCGTCCTCCTCCGGGTCCAGATCCACCAGCAGGAACTTCCCGGGGTGCTCGGTCTGCGCGGAGCGCAGCAGGCCCCATACGGCGGCCTCGGCAGGGGTACGCACCTCGTCGGAGGACCCGGCACCCATCGCGCCGCGGGTCACGAACACCAGGTAGGAGTCGCCGAACCGCTCGTCGGTGACCCACGACCGCACCAGCTCCAGCGCGCGGTAGGTGGCGTCACGGACCCGTCCCGCCAGGTCCGTGCCCGCGTCGATGCCGACCGCCTCCGCGGCGCCCGCCACCATGACGACGTCCGGCGACGTGGCCCCGGAATCGATCGCCGCGCGCAGCGCGGCCAGATCCGCGTACGACGCCACGTCGGCACCCGCGCCCTCCAGGCCGGAGCGCACCCCGAGGGCGTCCGTGCCCAGCACGGCCCAGGTGCCTTCGGAGGCGGGGGCCGGCGCACCGACGGAGACCGGGGTCCAGTCCAGCCGGAAGAGCGAGTCATGCCCGGCCGCCGGGGAGCCGGCCGCTTGGATCTGCCCGTCCGCGACCAGCCGCAGCACCAGGGAGTCGATGGTGGCCACGGCGCGGCCGCTGGTGTCGGCCACCGCGAGGCCGATCGAGTCGGGTCCGAGCGAGCTGAGGCGCACCCTCAGTTCCGAGGCGCCCGTGGCCCGCAGCGAGACGCCGGTCCAGGAGAACGGAAGCCTGGCGAGGCCCGCCTCCTCCTGGGGTACGAACATGACGGCCTGAACCGCCGCGTCCAGCAGGGCCGGGTGCAGCCCGAACTGCCCGGCGTCCGACGCGTTCTCCTCCGGCAGGCGCACCTCGGCGAAGACCTCGTCGCCACGGATCCACACCGACCGCAGCCCTCGGAAGACCGGGCCGTAGGCGAAGCCGCCCGCGGCCATCCGGTCGTAGACGTCCTCGGTGTCGATCTGCTCCGCGCCCTCCGGGGGCCATATGGCGAGATCGGTCTGCCCGGTCTGGTCCGGCGTGCCGCTCGGGGAGATCAGGCCGGAGGCGTGCTGCGTCCATGGCTGCTCCGTGCTGGGGTCTTCCAGCCGGGAGTACACGTTCAGCGAGCGCGCGCCGTTCTCGTCCGGTCCGCTCACGGCCAGCTGGAGGTGGATCGCGCCCCGCTCGGGCAGCACCAGCGGCGCCGTGAGGGTCAGTTCCTCGACCCGGTCACATCCCACCTGGTCGGCGGCGTGCAGGGCCAGCTCGAGGAAGGCGGTGCCGGGCAGGAGAATCGTGTTCTGGATGGTGTGGTCGACGAGCCACGGGTGGGTCTGCGGCGAAAGGCGGCTCGTGAACAGGAAGCCGTCCGCGTCGGGCAGCTCGACGGCGGCGCCCAGCAGCGGATGCGCCGGCGGGGTGAGCCCCACCGCGGTGACATCGCCGGCGAACGTCGTCAGGGCCTCCAGCCAGTAGCGCTCGCGCTGGAAGGCGTAGGTGGGCAGCTCGACCTTCCGGGCGTCACGTCCGGTGAAGGCAGGTTCCCAGTCCACTCCGACACCGTTCACATGGAGCTCGGCCAGCGCCGTGGACAGCGCCCGCGGCTCGGGACGGTCCTTGCGCAGCACCGGCACCACGACGGGAGCCGAAGGCTCCTCGGCCGTCAGGCACTCCCGCGCCATCGCGGTGAGCACGCCATCGGGGCCGACCTCCACGAACCTGGACACGCCGTGCGCTTCGAGCGCCCGGACACCATCGGCGAACCGCACGGCCTCCCGCACATGGCGGACCCAGTACTCCGCGGAGCACACCTCGTCCGCGGACGCCGACTTGCCCGACACGTTCGAGACCAGGGCGATGGCGGGCGGGGCGAACGACAGCCCCTCGACCACCTTCCGGAAGTCGTCCAGCATCGCGTCCATACGGGGCGAGTGGAACGCGTGGCTGACCCGCAGCCGACGGGTCTTACGGCCCTGCCGCTCCCACTCGGCGGCGATCTCCAGCGCCGGTGCCTCGTCGCCCGCGACAACCACGGAGGTGGGGCCATTGACGGCGGCGAGGCTCACCTCGGCCTCACGACCGGCCAGCGACGGCACGATCTCCTCCTCCGACGCCTGCACCGCCACCATGGCGCCGCCCTCGGGCAGCGCCTGCATCAGACGACCACGAGCGGCCACCAGCGTGCACGCGTCCTCCAGCGAGAACACCCCCGCCACATGCGCGGCCGCGATCTCACCGATGGAGTGACCGATCACCACATCCGGCGCCACGCCCCACGCCGACAGCAGCCGGAACAGCGCCACCTCGACCGCGAACAGCGCGGGCTGAGTGAACGCCGTCCGGTCCAGCAACCCGGCGTCCGCGCCACCCTCCGCCGCGAACACCACATCCCGCAACGGACGGTCCAGCAGACCGTCCAGGTGAGCGCACACCTCGTCCCACGCGTCGGCGAACACCGGGAACGTCTCGTACAACTCCCGCCCCATGCCCAGGCGCTGCGCACCCTGGCCCGAGAACAGGAACGCGGTCTTGCCGGCCGCTCCCGCCACGCCGCGTACGACGCCGGGCGCGGTCTCGCCCTTCGCGATGGCATCGAGGCCACGCAACAGGTCCGCGCGGTCCTCACCGACGAGCGCGGCCCGGTGGTCGAAGAGCGACCGGGTCATCGCGAGGGAATAACCGATGTCCACAGTGGGCATGAACTCTTCGGTGGCGCTGGTCAGTTGGTCCCGCAGCCGCTCGGCCTGACCCCGGAGGGCGGCGTCGGTCCGGCCGGACAGGAGCCACGGCACCGGGGCCGCGGTGGTGTCCGGGGACTCCTCGGCCCGTGGCGCCTCCGGCTCGTCGGAGACCGGCGCCTGCTCGATGATGGTGTGCGCGTTGGTGCCGCTCACGCCGAAGGCGGACACCGCCGCCCGGCGCGGGTGGTCCCGCTCCGGCCAGGGCACGGCCTCGGTCAGCAGCTCCAGGTCGCCCGCCGACCAGTCCACATGTGGCGATGCCTCGTCCGCGTGCAGCGTCTTGGGAAGGGTGCCCTCGCGCATGGCCATCACCATCTTGATGACACCCGCGACACCGGCGGCGGCCTGCGTATGACCGATGTTGGACTTGATGGCGCCCAGCAGCACCGGCTGGCCCTCGGGGCGGCCCTGGCCGTAGGTGGCCAGCAGTGCCTGCGCCTCGATCGGGTCGCCGAGCGGAGTGCCGGTGCCATGGGCCTCGACCACGTCCACGTCGGCGGAGACCAGCCGGGCGCCGGCCAGCGTCTGCTCGATCAGCCGCTGCTGCGAGGGGCCGTTGGGCGCCGTCAGACCGTTGGACGCGCCGTCCTGGTTGATGGCCGAACCCCGGATGACGGCCAGTACCTTGTGGCCGTTGCGCTGCGCGTCCGACAGCCGCTCCACGAGCAGCATGCCCACGCCCTCGGACCAGCCGGTGCCGTCGGCGTCCGCCGAGAACGCCTTGCACCGGCCGTCGAACGACAGCACGCGCTGGGCGCTGAACTCGATGAACGTGCCCGGCGTGGCCATGATGGTCACACCTCCGGCCAGCGCCACCGAGGACTCGCCCTGCCGCAGCGACTGGCAGGCCAGGTGGAGGGCGACCAGCGACGACGAGCACGCGGTGTCCACCGTGACGGCCGGGCCCTCGAAGCCGAAGGTGTAGGAGATACGGCCGGACGAGACGCTGGGGGCGCTGCCGAGTCCGAGGTACCCCTCCACTCCCTCGGCGTCGCTCAGGATGCGCGAGCCGTAGTCGTGGTAGTTGGAGCCGATGAAGACGCCGGTCTGGCTGCCGCGCAGCGCCACGGGGTCGACCCCGGCGCGCTCGAACGCCTCCCAGGAGGTCTCCAGCAGCAGCCGCTGCTGCGGGTCGATCGCCATCGCCTCACGCGGCGAGATCCCGAAGAAGCCCGGGTCGAAGTGGCCCACCTCGTCGAGGAAGCCGCCCGCCTGGACGTAGCTGGTGCCGGACTTCTCGGGGTCCGGGTCGTAGAGACCGTCGATGTCCCAGCCGCGGTCGTCGGGGAACGCGGAGATCACGTCCCCTTCGGCCATCAGCAGGTTCCACAGCTCCTCGGGGCTGCGCACCCCGCCGGGGAACCGGCAGCTCATGCCGATGATGGCGATCGGCTCGTCGGTGGTCAGGGGCTTGTCGAGCCCCTCCGGCCGCTGGGGTGCGGCGGCGGCGACCGAGGCGACCGGCTGGTCGCCGAACATCTCGGTGTACAGGTACCGGGCCAGAACCGTGGCGGTCGGGTAGTCGAAGACACAAGTGACCGGCAGTCGGAGGCCGGTGACCACGCCGAGGCGGTTGCGCAGCTCGACGGCGGTCAGCGAGTCGAAGCCGAGGTCGCGGAAGGCACGGTCGGCCTCCACCGCGTCCGCGCTGTCGTAGCCGAGGACGTCGGCGGCCTGGTTGCGCACCAGCTCCAGGAGCAGCTTGGGCTGCTCGGCGGCGGGCAGTTCGGCCATCTCCCGGCGCAGCGCGGAAATCGCGTCGTCGCCGTCGCCCGCGTCCGCGCCACTGGCGGCGGCCGGGCGGTTCAGCTCGGGCAGCTCACGGAAGAGCGCGCTGGGACGTGAACCGACGAACTCCGGCTGGAAGCGATCCCAGTCGATCTCGGCGATGACCACGAACGTCTCGTCCAGTTCAAGGGCCTGCTGCATACCGGAGATCGCCAGGTCGGGCACCATTCCGACCATGCCGGAACGGTCCATCCGCTCGCCGACCTCGCCGGATCCGAGGCCGCCTCCGGCCCAGGCGCCCCAGGCGATGGAGGTGGCCGGAAGGCCGTCCGCGCGCCGCTGCAGCGCCAGCGCGTCGAGGTAGGCGTTGCCCGCCGCGTAGCTGCCCTGCCCAGGACCGCCCAGCGTGCCCGCCCCGGAGGAGAACAGCACGAAGGCGGACAGATCCATCCCGGCGGTCAGTTCGTGCAGATTCCGCGTGGCGTCCACCTTCGGGCGCAGCACCCCGGCCGCCCGGCGCACCGTGAGGGCGTCCACCACACCGTCGTCCAGCACACCGGCCGTGTGCACCACGGCCGTCAGCGGGAACTCCCGCGGGATCGCGTCCAGTACGGCGGCCAGCGCCTCACGGTCCGCGGCGTCACAGGCCGCCACCGTCACCCGGGCGCCGAGCCCTTCCAGCTCCGCCTTCAGCTCGGCGGCGCCCTCGGCCTCCATGCCACTACGGCTGGTCAGCACCAGATGCTCAACACCGGTACGCGCCAGCCAGCGGGCGACATGACCACCCAGCGCACCCGTACCACCGGTGACCAGCGCCGAACCGCGGCCCTGCCAGGCCCCCCGGCCCTCGGCGTCCTCAGCCGCCGTGGCCCGCACCATGCGCTTGGCGAACACACCGGAGCCGCGCACCGCGACCTGGTCCTCGCCGTCCGCGCCCGCCAGCACTCCGGCCAGCCGGGCCACCGCACGGCCGTCCATGCTCTCGGGCAGATCGACGGCACCACCCCAGCGCTGGGGGTACTCGACGCCCACGATCCGCCCCAGGCCCCACACCATCGCCTGCACCGGGTTCACCAGCCGGTCGGAGCGCCCCACCGACACGGCACCGCGGGTGCCGCACCACAGCGGGGCCACCACACCGGCGTCACCCAGCCCCTGGACCAGCCCGACCATGGCCGCCAGCCCAGCGGGCACCACACCGAACGTCGCATGCCCCGACTCATCCAGCCCGAGCAGCGAGAACACGCCCGTCACGCCCGAGGGCTCCACACCGGCCTCGCCAAGCGCCGCCTGCAGCCGCTCCGCCACGGTCCAGCGGTCGTTGCCCGATCCGTCGAGCACCACCCGGACGACGTCGGCACCGCTCGTCTCCAGGCCGTTCACCGTGGCGGTCACCAGGGCATCGTCGGCGTGCGACGCGGGGAGGACGACGAGCCAGGTGCCCGAGATGGCCGCCTCGGTGGCGGCCGCCAGCGGCTTCCAGACCACCTTGTAGCGCCAGCTGTCCACCGTGTTCTGCTCACGGCGCTGACGGCGCCAGGACGACAGCGCGGGAAGCAACGCCGTCAGCGACGACTGCTGCTCCTCGTCCTCCACCTCCAGGGTGCGGACCAGCGCCTCCAGGTCCTCGCGCTCGACGGCCTCCCAGAAGCGCGCGTCCACCGCGTCCGCGGCGAGACCGTCGGCGGTGGCCTGCAGCTCCGCGGCCGACACCTCCAGCCAGTACCGCTGGCGCCGGAAGGCGTAGGTCGGCAGCTCGACACGGCGGGCGCCACGGCCCTCGAGCATGGCGGTCCAGTCCACCGTGACGCCACGCCACGAACACCTCGGCGGCGGAGGCCAGGAAGCGCTCCAGGCCGCCATCGTCACGCCGCAGCGTGCCGACGACCACCGCCCGCGCCTCGGCGGCCTCCACCGTCTGCTGCACCGGCAGCGTGAGCACCGGGTGCGGGCTCGCCTCGATGAACACGGTGTGACCGTCATCCAGCAACTTGCGGGTGGTGGCTTCCAGTTCGACGGTCTGCCGCAGGTTCCGGTACCAGTACTCCGCGTCCAGACCGGCCGTGTCCACCAGCTCACCGAGGACCGTCGAGTAGAACGGCACCTCGGAGGAGCGCGGCGAGATGTCCGCCAGGACCTTCAGCAGCTCCTCGTGGATCGCCTCCACGTGTGCGGAGTGCGACGCGTAGTCCACCGGGACCCGGCGGACGCGGATCTCCTCGCCCTCCAGCTGCGCGACCAGCTCATCCAGCGCACCCGGATCACCGGACACCACGACGGACCCCGGGCCGTTGACCGCGGCGACCGAGATCGCGCCGTCCCAGGCGGCGATACGGTCCTTGACCCGGTCGACCGGCAGCCCGACCGACACCATGCCACCACGGCCCGCGAGACCGGCCGCGATCGCCTGCGACCGCAAGGTCACCACCTTCGCGGCGTCCTCCAGCGACAGCGCGCCCGCCACGCAGGCCGCGGCGATCTCACCCTGACTGTGACCCATTACGGCGGCCGGCTCGATGCCGGCCGAACGCCACAGCTTCGCCAGCGACACCATCACCGCGAACAACACCGGCTGCACCACGTCCACCGGTCGAAACCGGGAGCGCCCTCGGCACCGCGCAGCACATCCGTCAGCGACCAGTCCACATGAGCCGACAGAGCCGTCTCACACTCGCCGATCGCCTCCGCGAACACCGGCGAGGACTCCAGCAGCCCCACCGCCATGCCCACCCACTGCGCACCCTGCCCCGGGAACACGAACACCGAGCGGCCGGCGTCGCCGGTCCTCCCCCGCACCACTCCGTTCGAGGCGGTGGCGTCCTCGGCGACCGCCTCCAGACGCTGGAGGAGTTCCTCGCGGTCGGCCCCGGTCACCACGGCCCGGTGCTCGAAGGCGGACCTGGTCGTGGCCAGCGAGAGGGCCACGTCCGCCACGCTCAACTCCGGGCGCTCCGTGAGGAACTCCCGCAGTCGTCCGGCCTGCGCCTGCAGCGCCTCGCCGCTACGGCCCGACACCACCCACGCCACCGGACCGTCGGCGGCCTCGGCCTCAGCGGCCTCGGTCGGCTCGGCCTGCGGAGCCTGCTCCAGGATGGTGTGCGCGTTGGTGCCGCTCATGCCGAACGAGGACACGGCGGCGCGGCGCGGGCGGTCCCGGTCCGGCCACGGGGTCGAGTCGTGCAGCAGGGAGACGGCGCCGCCGGTCCAGTCGATGTGCGGCGAGGGCTCGTCCGCGTGGAGCGTCTTGGGCAGCACGCCCTCACGGATGGCCATCACCATCTTGATGACGCCCGCGACACCGGCGGCGGCCTGCGTATGACCGATGTTGGACTTGATGCCGCCCAGCCAGAGCGGCTCGTCCACGGGCCGGTCCTGCCCGTACGTGGCCATCAGCGCCTGCGCCTCGATGGGGTCACCCAGTGTGGTGCCCGTACCGTGCGCCTCGACCGCGTCCACCTCGGCGGCCGACAGCCGGGCGCTGGTCAGCGCCTGCCGGATGACCCGCTGCTGCGATACGCCGTTGGGCGCCGTCAGGCCGTTGGACGCGCCGTCCTGGTTGATCGCCGAGCCCCGGACGATGGCCAGCACCTGGTGGCCGTTGCGCTGCGCGTCCGACAGCCGCTCCACGAGCAGCATGCCGACGCCCTCGCCCCAGCCGGTGCCGTCGGCCGCGGCGCCGAACGGCTTGCACCGGCCGTCCGCCGCCAGCCCGCGCTGCCTGCTGAACTGGACGAACGCCGACGGGGTGGACATCACCGTGATGCCACCGGCCAGCGCGAGCGTGCACTCGCGCTGGCGCAGTGCCTGAACGGCGAGGTGCAGGGTCACGAGGGACGACGAGCACGCCGTGTCCACGGAGAGCGCCGGGCCCTCGAGGCCCATGGTGTAGGAGATCCGGCCGGAGACGATGCTCGCCGCGTTGCCCGTGCCGGAGTGGCCCTCGACGTCTTCCATGGTCTCGGAGGCACCGAGCATGAGCATGGAGTAGTCCTGGCCGTTGGTTCCGACGAACACGCCGGTTCTGCTGCCCCGCAGGGACATCGGGTCGATGCCCGCCGCTCGAACGCCTCCCACGACGTCTCCAGCAGCAGCCGCTGCTGCGGGTCCATCGACAGCGCCTCGCGCGGCGAGATCCCGAAGAACGCCGGATCGAACCGGTCGGCGTTCTCCAGGAAGCCGCCCTCGGTCGTATAGCTGGTACCGGGACGGTCCGGGTCCTCGTCGTAGAGGGCGTCGATGTCCCAACCACGGTCCATGGGGAATTCCGAAATCGCGTCGGTGCCCTCCGCCACCAAGCGCCACAGGTCCTCCGGAGAGTTCACCCCTCCGGGGAACCGGCAGCTCATGGCGACGATCGCGATCGGTTCCTGGTCCGCTGACTCGGCCTCGAGCAGGCGCTGGCGAGTCTGCTGGAGATCCGCGGTCACCCGCTTGAGATAGTCGAGAAGCTTCTCTTCGTTCATTGTTATGTCACCCATGGAAGTAGTTAGGAACGACGCTCGGGAACCGACCGCGCCAGCTCAGGAGATCCCAAGCTCCTTGTCGATGAAGTCGAAGATCTCGTCCGACGTCGCCGACTGAATCTTGTCCGAAACCGCCTTCTTGCCGGGGTTGCCCGAATCCTGTTCCGCTTCTCCCCACTTGAGGAGGAGCGTCTGCAGACGCGTCGTGATCCTGGGCCGGTCCACGTCGTCGGCGGAGATCGTGGCCATCGCCGCTTCGATCCGGTCCAGTTCGCCGAGGATCGGTGCGGCCGCCGAGACCCCGTCCTGGACGACGTCGGTACGCAGTCGGCGGGCGAGCGCGACGGGCGTCGGGTGGTCGAAGACGATCGTCGCGGGCAGGCGCAGGCCCGTCGCCGCGTCCAGCCGGTTGCGCAGTTCGACGGCGGTCAGCGAGTCGAAGCCGAGTTCCCGGAAGGCCCGCTGGGACTCGACCAACTCCACCGACGGGAAGCCCAGCACCATCGCCACCTGCGTGGTGACCAGGTCGAGCAGCGCTCGTTCCTGTTCCGTCTCCGACATTCCGGCCACCGCTCACGCAGTTCGGAGCCACCGGTCTCGAGCTGCGCCGCGGTGCCACCGCCGATCGCGGCTTCCAGGATCCGGCGCGCCTCGGGCACCTCGTCCAGCAGCCGGCTGCCCCGAACGGCGACGTAGGAGGGTACGAATCGCTCCCAGTCGGGTCGGCGATGGCCAGGTGGGTCTCCTGGAGGTCGAGGGCCTGCTGGAGGGCCTTGACCGCCAGCTCCGGGGTCATCGCGGCCATGCCGCCGCGCCGCAGCCGGTCCTCCAGCGCCCCGTCCACCGCCATACCGCCCTCGGCCCACGGGCCCCAGGCGACCGAGGTGGCCACCAGGCCCTGGGCCCGGCGCTGCTGCGCCAGGGCGTCGAGGTAGACGTTGGCCGCCGCGTAACTGCCTTGCCCGGCCCCCCAAAGTCCCGCCGCCGAGGAGAACAGTACGAACGCGGAGAGGTCGAGGCCCTCGGTCAGCTCGTGCAGGTTGCGGGCCCCGTCCACCTTGGGACGCAGCACACCCGCGACCCGCTCCACCGACATCGCGTCCAGGACACCGTCGTCCAGGACACCCGCCGCGTGTACGACGGCGCTCAGCGGATACCGCTCCGGGATGGCCGCCAGTACGGCGGCCAGGGCCTCGCGGTCGGCGGTGTCACAGGCCGCGATGGTCACCTCCGCACCCAACGCGATGAGCTCGTCGTGCAGTTCGGCCGCACCGTCGGCCTCCAGGCCACGGCGGCTGGTCAGCACCAGATGCTCGGCACCAGCACGCGCCAGCCACCGGGCCACCTGACGGCCGACCCCCCGGTGCCACCGGTCACCAGCACCGAGCCGCGCGCAGCCCACGACCGAGCCGTGGCCCGCGACGCCGAGGCCCGTACCAAACGCCGCGTGAACACACCCGACGCACGCACCGCCACCTGGTCCTCGAACTCCCCCGCGCCGCCACCCAGCACACCGGACAGCCGGTTCGCGGCCCGCTCGTCCAGCCTTTCCGGGAGATCCACCAGACCACCCCAGAGCCGGGGGTGCTCCAGACCCGCGACCCGGCCGAGGCCCCACATCTGCGCCTGGACCGCACTGCGCAAAGTGTCCGACCCGGTCACCGACACAGCACCCCGCGTCGCCATCCACAACGGAGCCTCGATACCGGCATCCACCAGTGCCTGCAACACGACAAGGTTCAATGCCAGCCCCTGCGGCACCACCGCCTCCCCCGGGCAGGGGTCCTCGTCCAGGGCCAGCAGCGAGAGCACCCCACTGACAGCGCCACCGGACGCACCCCCGACCACCGTGCGCAGCCGCTCCGCAACCGCCGCGCGGTCGGTGTCCACCGCGCCGTCGAGCACGATCCGCACCACATCCGCGCCCCGCCGCTCCAGCACGGCCACCGCGGAGGCGGGCAGCTCGTCCTCCGTGTACGAGGCCGGGACCATCACCATCCAGGTCCCGGTGAGCGCCCGCTCCGCGAGCTCGGACACCGGGGTCCAGTCGATCTGGTAGCGCCAGCCGTCCACCGTGGACCGCTCGCGGTGACTCTTGCGGTAGGACGACAGGGCGGGGAGCACCTCGGTCAGCGAGGCGTTCCCATCCACGTCCAGCGCGGTCGTCAGCGCCTCCAGATCCTCACGCTCGACCGCGTCCCAGAACTGAGCGTCCACCGAGTCCACCGAGGCCGAGGTGGCGACCTCATCGCTCTCGGGGGCGTCCAGCCAGTAGCGCTGCCGCTGGAACGCGTACGTCGGCAGCTCGACCCGCCGGACATCCTCACCAGCGAACAGCACCTCCCAGTCCACCATGCCGCCGTGGGCGTGAAGTTCCGCCAGAGCCGTCGTCAACGCCTGCGGTTCGGGACGGTCCTTGCGCAGCGCCGGCACCGCGACGGAAGCCGAAGTCTCCTCCGCTGTCAGGCACTCGCTCACCATCGCCGAGAGCACGCCGTCCGGGCCCACCTCGAAGAACCTGGTCACGCCCGCGTTCTCCAGGGAGCGCATCCCGTCCGCGAAGCGCACCGCCTCGCGGACGTGGCGGACCCAGTACTCCGGGGAGCACACCTCGTCGGCACCCGCCGACTTGCCGGTCACATTGGAGACCAGGGCGATGGCGGGCGGGGCGAACGACAGCCCCTCGACCACCTTCCGGAAGTCGTCCAGCATCGCGTCCATACGGGGCGAGTGGAACGCGTGGCTGACCCGCAGCCGACGGGTCTTACGGCCCTGCCGCTCCCACTCGGCGGCGATCTCCAGCGCCGGTGCCTCGTCGCCCGCGACAACCACGGAGGTGGGGCCGTTGACGGCGGCGAGGCTCACCTCGGCCTCACGACCGGCCAGCGACGGCGCGATCTCCTCCTCCGACGCCTGCACCGCCACCATGGCGCCGCCCTCGGGCAGCGCCTGCATCAGACGGCCACGGGCGGCCACCAGCGTGCACGCGTCCTCCAGCGAGAACACCCCCGCCACATGCGCGGCCGCGATCTCACCGATGGAGTGACCGATCACCACATCCGGTGCCACGCCCCACGCCGACAGCAGCCGGAACAGCGCCACCTCGACCGCGAACAGCGCGGGCTGGGTGAACGCCGTCTGGTCCAGCAACCCGGCGTCCGCGCCACCCTCCGCCGCGAACACCACATCCCGCAACGGACGGTCCAGCAGACCGTCCAGGTGAGCGCACACCTCGTCCCACGCGTCGGCGAACACCGGGAACGTCTCGTACAACTCCCGCCCCATGCCCAGGCGCTGCGCACCCTGGCCCGAGAACAGGAACGCGGTGATTCCCGTCGAAGTGGCGACCGAGCGCACGACCCCGGGAGCCTCCTCGCCGGTGGCGACGGCCTCAAGCCCGTGCAACAACTCAGCACGGTCCGCCCCCGTCAGCACCGCACGGTGTTCGAACACCGAACGGGTGGCGACCAGGGAGTAGCCGACGTCCTTCAGGCTCAGCTCCGGCTGTGCGGTCAGCTGGGCCCGCAGCCGCCGCGCCTGGGCACGCAGCCCGTCCGCACTCCGGGCGGAGAGCGTCCAAGGCGCCGCGCCACGCTCGTCGGGAGACCCCACCTCGGCCGGCCGGGTGTCCCGGTCGTCCGACGGGGCCTGCTCGATGATGGTGTGCGCGTTGGTGCCGCTCACCCCGAACGAGGAGATACCGGCTCGCCACGGCCGATCCGTCTCCGGCCACTGGGTGTTCTCGGTCAGCAGCCGCACCTCGCCCGCCGACCAGTCCACCTGCGGCGACGGCTCATCCACATGCAGCATCTTCGGCAGCACACCGTGCCGCATCGCCATCACCATCTTGATGACACCGGCGAGCCCGGACGCGGCCTGGGTGTGCCCGATGTTCGACTTCAGCGCACCCAGCCACAGCGGGCGGCCCTCCGGCCGCTCCTTGCCGTACGTCGCCAGCAGCGCCTGCGCCTCGATCGGGTCACCCAACGTCGTACCCGTGCCGTGCGCCTCCACCGCGTCCACCTCGGACGCCGACAGACCCGCGTTCGTCAACGCCTGGCGGATCACCCGCTGCTGCGCCGGACCATTCGGCGCCGTCAGACCATTGGACGCACCGTCCTGGTTCACGGCGGAGCCGCGTACCACCGCCAGCACCTGGTGGCCGTTGCGCCGGGCATCCGACAGCCGCTCCACCAGCAGCACATCGGCACCCTCGCTCCAGCCCGTACCGTCCGCCGCGGCCGAGAACGGCTTGCACCGGCCGTCCGGGGCGAGCCCGCCCTGCCGGCTGAACTCGACGAACGCCGTCGGAGTGGCCATCACGGTCACGCCGCCGACCAGCGCCATGGAGCACTCGCCCTGACGCAGCGACTGACAGGCCAGATGCAGGGCCACCAGCGACGACGAGCAGGCCGTGTCCACCGTAACGGCGGGACCCTCCAGGCCGTAGGTGTAGGAAAGACGGCCGGAGACCACGCTGCCGACATTGCCCGTCATCAGATGGCCCTCGACGTCCTCGGGCACCGTCTCCAAATTGGTGCCGTATCCCGAGCCCTGGAATCCGACGAACACACCGATCTGGCTGCCCCGCACCGACGCGGGGTTGATGCCCGCCCGCTCGAACGCCTCCCACGAGGTCTCCAGCAGCAGCCGCTGCTGGGGGTCAGTCGCCATGGCCTCACGAGGCGAAATCCCGAAGAAGCCGGGGTCGAACTCGGCCGCGTCGTAGAGGAACCCGCCTTCACGGGCGTAGAACGTGCCCGGCCGGTTCCGGTCCGGGTCGTACATGCCCGATACATCCCAGCCGCGGTCCGACGGGAAGGACGAGATGGCGTCACCACCACTCTCGACCAGCTGCCACAGATCCTCCGGGCTCCGCACCCCACCGGGAAAGCGGCAGCTCATGGAGACGATCGCGATGGGATCGTCGTCCCCACCTGATCCAGCGGGCGCACCATCCCCGACGGTAGGCGCCGGGGATGAAGTGCCCAGTACCTCGGTGCGCAGATGTGCCGCGAGCGTGCCGGCGCTGGGGTAGTCGAAGACCAGCGTGGCGGGAAGACCGAGACCGGTCTCGGCGGCCAGCCGGTTCCGCAGGTCCACAGCGGTCAGCGAATCGAAGCCCAGATCACGGAAGGCCCGGTTCGGCTCCACCATCTCCGCGGAGGCGTAGCCGAGCACGGCGGCGGCGTGCTTGCGCACCAGATCCAGCAGCGCCCGGTCCCGCTCACCCTCGGTGAGCGGCTTCAACCGCTCACGCAGCTCCGCCCCGGCCGCGTCGGCGCTCTCGCCACCCTCACCCTGGGTCTCCAGCGCCCGGACCTCATCAAGGTCGCTCAGCAACGGGCTGGGACGGACCGCGGTGAACGAGGGCGCGAACCGCTCCCAGTCCACGTCCACGACCGTCACCACACCCTCATCACCGGCCACCGCACGCTCCAGAGCGGCGATCGCCAACTCCGGCGCCATCGCGGGCAGCCCACGCCGCGCCAGCTGCTCCCCCGCATCATCCCGAGTCGCCATACCACCCTCGGCCCACGGACCCCACGAAACCGCGGTGCCCGCCAGTCCCCGCGCACGACGCCGCTCCACCAGCGCATCCAGGAACGCGTTGCCGGAACCGTAAACACCCTGACTGCCGCCACCCCACACACCGGAAATGGACGAGAAGACCACGAACGCGTCCAACTCACGGTCACCCAGCAACTCATCCAGATTGACGGCACCCGCCACCTTGCCCGACACCACCCGGGCCGCATCCGCAAGCTCCGTCTCCACCAGAGAGGCCGCGACCGTGACGCCCGCCGCGTGCACCACCCCGGTCAGCGGCCGATCCTCCGGCACGGCGGCCAGAACGGCCGCCAGCGCGTCACGGTCCGCCGCGTCACACGCGGCCACCGTCACCCCCGCACCCATCCCCTCCAGCTCCGCCTTCAACTCGGCGGCGCCTTCGGCCCCGAGACCGCGGCGGCTGGTCAGGACCAGGTGTTCGGCACCGCTCCGGACCAGCCAACGGGCCACCTGACCGCCGAGCCCACCCGTGCCACCGGTCACCAGCACCGTGCCACGCGCCCGCCACGACATCCCCTCACCAACGGCCGGAGCGGACCGCACCAGACGACGTACGAAGACACCGGAACCGCGCACCGCCACCTGGTCCTCGCCGCCCTCGGCGGCCTCGACGGCCAGCACACCGGCCAGCCGCGCCACCGCACGCCCATCCAGGGACTCCGGCAGATCGACCAGACCGCCCCACAGCTGCGGCAACTCCAACCCGGCCACCCGGCCCAGAGCCCACACCATCGACTGCGTCGGACTGGTGAGCCGGTCCGAACGCCCCACCGACACAGCACCACGCGTACCGCACCACAACCGGGCCGGAATGTCGGCCCGCACCATCGCCTGAACCAGCACCAGAGTCAGCGCATAGCCACCCGACAGCGCCGAGTAACCCGGGCAGGGCTCCTCGTCCAGCGCCAGCAGCGACAACACACCACCCAGCTCCGGCGTCTCCCCGACCACCTCACGCAGCCGCTCCGCCAACACCCCGGCGTCCAGGTGCCGCTCATCCACCACCAGCGACACCACACCCGCGCCGTGCCGCTCAAGCCCGGAGGCGACCTCCCCCACCAGCTCGTCCTCGGCACGGGACGCCGGAACCACCACCAGCCACGTCCCCGACAACGACCCCTCAGCGACCTCGGAAACCGGCTTCCACGCCACCCGGTAGCGCCAGCCATCAATCGTGGACCGGTCGCGGTTGTTGCGGTGATACGCGGACAGGGCGGGCAGCACCGCACTCAGCGGCGCCTCACTGTCGACCGACAACGTCCCCGCCAGCGACTCCAGATCCTGGCGCTCCACCACGTCCCAGAACCGCGCATCGACGGAACCCGTGCCATCGGCCGCGCCTCCCCCGGACGGCAGGTCGAATCCATCGAGCCAGTAACGCTCGCGCTGGAAGGCGTACGTCGGCAGCTCGACACGACGAGCGCCACGGCCCTCCAACGTGGTCATCCAATTGACCTCGGTGCCATACGCGAACACCTCGGCGGCAGAGACCAGGAACCGCTCCAGACCACCCTCATCACGCCGCAGCGTGCCGACAACCACCGCCTGAGCCTCAGCGGCCTCCACCGTCTGCTGAACGGGCAGGGTGAGCACGGGGTGCGGGCTCACCTCGATGAACACGCCGTGGCCACTGTCGAGCAGGGTGCGGGTGGTGGACTCCAGCTCGACCGTCTGCCGCAGGTTGCGGTACCAGTACTCCGCGTCCAGACCAGCCGTGTCCACCAGCTCACCGGAGACCGTCGAGTAGAACGGCACCTCCGACGAACGCGGCGCGATATCCGCCAGAACCCTCAGCAACTCCTCGCGGATCCCCTCCACATGCGCCGAATGCGAGGCATAGTCCACCGGAACCCGGCGAACCCGCACCTCCTCACCCTCCAACTCCGCCACCATCTCGTCCAGCGCACCCGGATCACCCGACACCACGACCGAACCCGGACCGTTCACCGCCGCCACCGAAATCGCCCCACCCCACCGGGCAAGACGCTCCTCCACCCCCGCCACCGGCAACCCCACCGACACCATGCCACCACGACCGGCCAACCCCACCGCGATCGCCTGCGACCGCAACGCCACCACCTTCGCCGCGTCCTCCAACGACAACGCACCCGCCACACAGGCAGCCGCGATCTCACCCTGACTGTGACCCATCACCGCATCCGGCTCCACACCCACCGAACGCCACAACTTCGCCAACGACACCATCACCGCGAACAACACCGGCTGCACCACATCCACCCGGTCAAACCCCGGAGCACCCTCAACCCCACACAACACATCCGTCAACGACCAGTCCACATACGCCGACAGAGCCGACTCACACTCGCCGATCGCCTCCGCGAACACCGGCGAAGACTCCAGCAACCCCACCGCCATACCCACCCACTGCGCCCCCTGCCCCGGGAACACAAACACCGAACGGCCACGCACATCCGCCACACCACGCGTCACACCCGACGCGACCTCGTCCCCGGCCAACGCGCCCAACCGCTCCAGAAGCTCCTCACGATCAGCGCCCGTCACCACCCCGCGGTGCTCGAACACCGACCGCGTCGCCACCAGCGAGAACGCCACATCGGCGGCGCCCAGCTCCGGACGCCCGGCCACGAACTCCCGCAGCCGCCCGGCCTGCGCCCGCAAACCGGCCGCACTACGGCCGGACACCACCCACGCCACCGGACCCTCGGCCACCTCGGCCTCGGCGACCTCTGTCGGCTCCACCTCCGGGGCCTGCTCCAGGAGCACATGCGCGTTCGTCCCGCTCACACCGAACGACGACACACCGGCCCTGCGCGGCTCGCCCGTCTCCGGCCACGGCCTCGCCTCGGTCAGCAGCGACACCGCCCCCGCCGACCAGTCCACGTGCTCCGACGGCTCCGCCACGTGAAGGGTCTTGGGCAGCACGCCGTGGCGCATCGCCATCACCATCTTGATGACCCCGGCCACACCCGCGGCCGCCTGCGTGTGGCCCACGTTCGACTTGAACGACCCCAGCCACAGCGGCCGGTCCGCCCCGGGACGCTCCTTGCCGTAGGTGGCCAGCAGCGCCTGCGCCTCGATCGGGTCGCCCAGCGGCGTCCCCGTGCCGTGCGCCTCCACCGCGTCCACATCGGCCGCCGACAGGCCCGCGTTCCGCAGTGCGTCGCGGATGACCCGCTGCTGCGAGGGGCCGTTCGGCGCCGTCAGCCGGCTGCTCGCCCCGTCCTGGTTGACGGCGGCGCCCCGCACCACAGCCAGCACCCGGTGTCCGTTGCGCTGCGCGTCGGACAGCCGCTCCAGGAGCACCACACCGGCGCCTTCGGACCATCCGGTCCCATCGGCCGCGTTCGAGAAGGACTTGCAGCGCCCGTCCACGGCGAGTCCGCGCAGCCGGCTGAACTCGATGAACACGCCCGGTGTCGCCATCATGGCCACGCCGCCGGCGAGTGCCAGCGAGCAGTCGCCCTTGCGCAGCGCCTGCACGGCCAGCTGCAGCGCCACGAGCGAGGAGGAGCACGCCGTGTCCACGGTCACCGCGGGACCTTCGAAGCCGAAGGTGTACGAGATGCGGCCGGACGCGATGCTTCCCGCGCTGCCGTTGCCCAAGTGGCCTTCCAGGCCCTCGGGGATCGACTGGATGCGGGAGCCGTAGTCGTTGTACATCACGCCGACGAACACGCCGGTCCGGCTGGAGCGCGCGGACGCCGGGTCGATGCCCGCCCGCTCCAGCGCCTCCCACGAGGTCTCCAGCAGCAGCCGCTGCTGCGGGTCGGTCGCCAGCGCCTCGCGCGGGCTCATGCCGAAGAACGAGGCGTCGAAGCCGTTCGCGTCGTGCAGGAACCCGCCCTCACGCGTGTAGCTCTTGCCCACCCGCTCCGGGTCGGGGTCGTACAGGTCCTCGTCCCAGCCCCGGTCCACCGGGAAGGTGGAGATGGCGTCGGTACCCGTGGCGACCAGCTCCCACAGGTCTTCCGGCGACTCCACTCCGCCCGGATACCTGCACCCCATCCCGACGATCGCGATGGGCTCCGTGTCCCTGTCCTTGAGTTCCCTCAGCTCTTGACGAGTCTCGTGCAGACTGGCCGTCGCGCGCTTGAGGTAATCGCGCAGTTTGGTCTCGCTCACTGCCTCTTGTCACTCCTTTTGAGAACCCCGGGACAGGGGGTTGAAGCCTTCGGCCGGTAATTTCCAGAGACGGGGTGCGTTCCGGTCACGACATGCCGAGCTCCTCGTCGAGGAAGTCGAAGATCTCGTCGTCGGTCGCCGACTCGAACTTCTCGGGGGCAGCGGCCTCGCTGTTCGTCGTCTGCCTCTGCTGCCCGGCGGTCAGCTTCGCGAGTATCTGCTCCAGGCGTGAGGTGAGGCGCGCCCTTGCGGCTTCGTCCGCCACCACCTCGGCGAAAGAGCTCTCCAGCTTCTCCAGCTCCGACAGGACCGGCAGCACCACCGATGTGTCCGGCTCTCCCGTGACGAGTTCCTCCGCCAGGTACCCGGCCAGCGCCCTGGCCGTGGTGTAGTCGAACAGCAGGGTGGCGGGCAGCCGGAGGCCGGTCACCGTGCCCAGCTGGTTGCGCAGTGCGACAGCGGTCAGCGAGTCGAAGCCGAGCTCGAGGAATCCACGGTCGGGGGCGATCATGCGAGGGCTGTCGTGGCCGAGCGCCATGGCCGCGTGCTCGGCCACCAGTTCCAGGAGCGCCTGCTGCCGTGCGGCGGGCTTCATCGAGCCGATACGGCGACGCAGCCCGGCGGAGCCGGCGCCGGAGTCGCTGGGGGACGTCTTCGCGGGGCCGCGCCGGGCCGTGGTCCGGATGATGCCCCGCAGGAGCGCCGGGATGGGTCCGTCCTGGGCTCGCCACGCCGAGGCGTTGAGCCGTGCCGGGACGAGGGTGGCCGCGTCGATGCCGCACGCGGTGTCGAACAGGGCCAGCGCCTCCTCGGAGGCCATCGGGGTCACGCCCTCGCGGACGAGGCGCCGCATGTGGGCCTCGTCCAGCTTGCCGGTCATTCCGCTGCGCTCCTCCCACAGGCCCCAGGCCAGCGACTGGGCGGGAAGGCCCTCGGCCCGGCGCCGCTGCGCGAACGCGTCCAGGAAGGCGTTGGCGGCCGCGTAGTTGGCCTGGCCGGTGCCGCCCAGGGTCCCGGAGAGCGAGGAGAAGAGCACGAACGCGGACAGGTCGAGACCGGCGGTCAGCTCGTGCAGGTTGAGCACCGCGTCGACCTTGGGCCGCAGCACACGGTCGACCCGCTCGGGGGTGAGGGCCTCGACGACGCCGTCGTCCAGCACGCCCGCGGTGTGGACCACGGCGGTGAGCGGGTGCTCGTCCGGCAGGGCGGCCAGGAGCGCGGCGAGGGCGTCGCGGTCGGCGGTGTCGCAGGCGGCGACCGTGGCGTCGGCGCCGAGGTCCGTCAGCTCCCTGCGCAGTTCGGCCGCGCCGTCCGCGGCGAGGCCGCGACGGCTGACCAGCACGAGGTGGCGGACGCCGTGCTCGGCGACGAGGTGCCGGGCGACCAGGCCGCCGAGGCCGGACGCGGCTCCGGTGACCAGGACGGTGCCCCGCGGGTCCCGGGTGATGCCGGTGGTGGCCGTGGTCTCCTCGGTCGCCCCGCCGCGAGCCGGGACCCGGGCCAGCCGGCCGGCCAGGGCCTCGCCGTCGCGGACCACGATCTGCGGCTCGTCGGCGGTGAGCGCCACCGGGAGGATCCGGCGCGAGCCGTCCTGGTCGTCCAGGTCGGCCAGGACGAACCGGCCGGGGTTCTCGGACTGGGCCGAGCGCACCAGGCCCCAGATGGCCGCGGCGGCGGGGTCGGCCACATCGGTGTCGTCACCCGCGGCGATGGCTCCCCGGGTGAGGAACACCAGCCGGGAGGCGCCGAAGCGCTCGTCGGCCAGCCAGCCCTTCAGCAGGTCGAGGGCGCGGTGGCCGGCTTCCCGTACCGCGTCCGCCAGCTCCCGCGTCCGGCGGGTACGGGACACCTGTGCGGCCAGGACGACGTCGGGCGCGGTGGCGCCCGCGTCGATGGCCCCGGCCAGGGCCGCGAGGTCCGGGTAGGTGTCCACGGTGACATCGGCCGTCCCGAGGACGCCCGCCACCTCGGCCTGGTCGGGTCCGACAAGCGCCCAGCGCCCGGCCCCGATCGTCTCCGGGGCGCGGGAGGTGTCCGAGGCGGTCGGCACCCACTCGACCTGGTACAGCGACTCGTACGGCTGGGCCGAGTTCACCTGCTCCGGGGCCACGGGCCGCAGGACGAGGGAGTCCACCGAGGCGACGAGCGCACCGGAGGCGTCGGTGGCGTGCAGGGAGACCGTGTCCTCGCCGACGCTGCCGAGCCGTACGCGCAGCGCGGAGGTGCCGGCGGTGTGGAGGGTCACCCCGTTCCAGGAGAACGGAAGGGTGCTGCCGTCGGTGCCGGACGGCTTGAACGCCACGGTGTGCAGCGAGGCGTCGAGCAGTGCCGGGTGGAGACCGTACCGGGCGGCGTCGGCCTCCTGCGCCTCGGGCAGGTCGACCTCGGCGAAGATCTCGTCGCCACGGCGCCAGGCGGCCCGCAGCCCCTGGAACGCCGGGCCGTAGGCGAATCCGACGTCGGTGAACCGGTCGTAGAGGTCGGCCACGTCGATCGGCTCGGCGTCCTCGGGCGGCCACACGGCGAAGTCGGCGGCCACGGACTCCGGTGCCGTGGTGGCCGGGTCGCTGGTGAGCAGGCCGGTCGTGTGACGGGTCCAGGGGTCGTCCGGCTGGGCGTCCTCGGACCTGGAGTACAGGTTGAGCGAGCGGCCTCCGGACTCGTCCGGCTCGCCCACGGTGAGCTGGATCTGGACCGCGCCCCGTGCGGGCAGGACCAGCGGCATCTCGATGGTCAGCTCGTCCACCCGCTCGTAGCCCACCTGCTCGGCCGCGCGCAGGGCCAGTTCCACGAAGGCCGTGCCGGGGAAGAGGACGGTGTCCGCGAAGGCGTGGTCGGCCAGCCACGGCTGGGAGGAGACGGACAGACGGCCGGTGAACAGGTAGGAGTCGGTGTCGGCCAGGGCCACGGCGGCGCCGAGGAGCGGGTGGTCGGGCGAGTTCAGCCCGGCCGAGGTCACGTCTCCGCCGGCGGCCGGTGCCGCTTCGAGCCAGTAGCGCTGCCGCTGGAAGGCGTAGGTGGGCAGTTCCACCGGCCGGGCGCCGCGCCCGGCGAACACCGCGTCCCACGCCACCGTGATGCCGTGGACGTGGAGTTCGGCCAGCGCCGTGGTCAGCGCCTGGACCTCCGGGCGGTCCTTGCGCAGAGCGGGTACGAGGGCGGGCGCGGGCACGCCATCGGACTCGTCGGCCGTCAGGCAGTCCTGCGCCATCGCGGTGAGCACACCGTCCGGGCCCACCTCCACGAACGACGTCACGCCCAGCTTCTCCAGGGCCCGTACGCCGTCCGCGAACCGCACGGCCTCCCGCACATGGCGCACCCAGTACTCGGGCGAGCACACATCGTCCGTCTCCGCCGGCTTACCCGTGACGTTGGAGACGAGGGAGATGGCCGGCGGGGCGAACGACAGGCCCTCGACGACCTTCCGGAAGTCTCCGAGCACGCCGTCCATGCGCGGGGAGTGGAAGGCGTGGCTGACGCGCAGGCGGCGCGTCTTGCGGCCCTCGCGCTCCCACTGCCCGGCGATGTCCAGCACGGCGGCCCGGTCGCCCGCGATGACCACGGCGGTCGGGCCGTTGACCGCGGCGATGCTCACCTCGGCCTCACGCCCGGCCAGCGACGCGGCGATCTCCTCCTCGGGCGCCTGGACGGCCACCATCGCGCCGCCCTCGGGCAGCGCCTGCATCAGCCGGCCACGGGCGGCCACCAGCGCGCACGCGTCCTCCAGGGTGAAAACGCCCGCCACGTGCGCGGCGGCGACCTCGCCGATGGAGTGGCCGATCAGCACATCCGGGGTGACACCCCAGTGCTCCAGCAGCCGGAACAGCGCCACTTCGATGGCGAAGAGGGCGGGCTGGGTGAACGCCGTCTGATCGAGCAGTTCGGCCTCCGCACTGCCCTCGGCCGCGAAGATCACCTCGGTCAGCGGACGGTCGAGCAGCATATCGAGATACGCGCACACCTCGTCCAGCGCCTGGGCGAACACCGGGAAGGCGTCGTACAGCTCCCGGCCCATGCCCAGGCGCTGCGCACCCTGGCCGGAGAACAGGAACGCCGTCTTGTGCTCGGCCCGCGCCACGCCCTGGATCAGCGTGGCCGCGTTCCTGCCCTCCGCGAGCGCGCCGAGTCCGGACAGGAACTGAGCCGGCTCCTCGGCGACCACAACGGCCCGGTAGGGCAGGGCGGACCGGGTCGTCGCCAGCGAGTAGCCGATGTCGGTGACGTCACCGGCGTGCGCGGTACGGACGCTGTCGAACTCGCGCAGTCGCGCGGCCTGGGCGCTCAGCGCGTCGGCGCTGCCGCCGGAGAGCAGCCAGGGCACCACGGCGACGTCGGCCGCCGGGCCGGTCGCCCCTCCATCCGTTTCCGGCGACGGCGAGTCGACGGGGTCGGCCGCCTCGATGATGGTGTGCGCGTTGGTGCCGCTGATCCCGAACGACGACACGGCCGCCCGGCGCGGGTGGTCCGTCTCCGGCCACGGGGTCGGCTCGTGCAGCAGGGACACGGCGCCGCTGGTCCAGTCGATATGCGGTGAGGGCTCGTCCGCGTAGAGCGTCTTCGGCAGCACGCCCTCGCGCATGGCCATCACCATCTTGATGACACCCGCCACACCGGCGGCCGCCTGCGAATGGCCGATGTTGGACTTGATGGAGCCCAGCCACAGCGGCTGGTCCTCCGGCCGCCCCTGGCCGTACGTGGCCAGCAGCGCCTGCGCCTCGATCGGGTCACCCAGCGACGTACCCGTGCCATGGGCTTCGACCGCGTCCACGTCGGCGGCGGACAGACCCGCGTTTTCGAGGGCCTTGCCGATCACGCGCTGCTGCGACGGGCCATTGGGCGCCGTCAGACCGTTGGAGGCGCCGTCCTGGTTGATCGCCGAACCCCGGACGACGGCCAGCACCTTGTGGCCCTTGCGCCGGGCGTCCGACAGCCGCTCCACCAGCAGCAGGCCCACACCCTCTGACCAGCCCGTGCCGTCGGCCTCGGCGGAGAACGCCTTGCAGCGTCCGTCCGGCGAGAGCACGCGCTGGGCGCTGAACTCGACGAACGTGCCCGGCGTGGCCATGATCGTCACACCGCCGGCCAGCGCCATGTCGCACTCGCCCTGACGCAGCGACTGCGCGGCCAGGTGGAGGGCGACCAGCGACGACGAGCACGCGGTGTCCACCGTCACGGCCGGGCCCTCGAAGCCGAAGGTGTAGGAGAGGCGGCCGGAGGCGACGCTCGACGCGCTGCCGAGTCCGAGATAGCCCTGCACACCGTCCGGCGCGCTGACGGCCCGCCCGCTGTAGTCCTGGTAGTTCGAGCCGATGAAGACACCCGCCTGGCTGCCGCGCAGCGCCGCCGGGTCGATACCGGCGCGCTCGAACGCCTCCCAGGACGTCTCCAGCAGCAGCCGCTGCTGGGGGTCCATGGCCAGGGCCTCGCGCCGCGAGATGCCGAAGAAGTCCGGGTCGAAGTCGGAGACGTTGTCCAGGAATCCGCCGGTGCGGGCGTAGGTCTTGCCCGGCTTGTCCGGGTCGGGGTCGTACAGCCCGTCGAGGTCCCAGCCACGGTCGTCGGGGAAGCCGGAGATCGTGTCGACTCCGGCGTTCACGACGTCCCACAGCTGCTCGGGCGTCCGCACACCGCCCGGGAACCGGCAGCTCATCGCCACGATCGCGATGGGCTCGTCGAACGAGTCCGAGCGGGTCGGGGTGGTCTCGGCGACGCCGCCTTCCTCGGTGCCGAACATCTCGCCGTGCAGGAACCGCGCCAGGACCATGGGCGTCGGGTAGTCGAAGACCAGGCTGACCGGCAGCCGCAGCCCGGTCGCCGCACCGATCCGATTGCGCAGCTCGACGGCGGTCAGCGAGTCGAAGCCGAGGTCCCGGAAGGCACGGTCCGAGGCGACCGCGTCCGCGCTGTCGTGCGCGAGGACGTCGGCGGCCTGGGCACGCACCAGGTCCCGCAGCGCCGCTTCGCGCTTCTCCCGGGGCATGGCTTCCAGCCGGTCGTGCAGTTCCGCCCGTCCGGGGTCGGCGCTGCCCGCCGTGGACTGCTTCTCCGTGGTGACGCTCCGCGCGTTCCGCAACTCGCGGAAGAGGGGAGTGTCGACGGCGTCCGCTTCGAAGCGTGTCCAGTCGATGTCCGCGACCGCGAGGAACGTCTCGTCGAGGTCCAACGCCTGCTGGAGCGCCGAAATCGCCAGCTCGGGGGACATGGCCAGCATCCCCGATCGGGTCATCTGCTCGCCGACCTCGCCCGTCACCAGGCCGCCTCCGGCCCAGGCGCCCCAGGCGACGGAGGTGGCCGGAAGGCCGTCCGCGCGCCGCTGCGAGGCCAGCGCGTCGAGGTAGGCGTTGCCCGCCGCGTAGCTGCCCTGGCCCGGACCGCCGATGGTGCCCGCAGCCGAGGAGAACAGTACGAAGGCCGACAGATCCATCCCGGCGGTCAGCTCATGCAGATTGCGGACCGCGCCCACCTTCGGGCGCAACACACCGGCCGTCCGGGACACCGTCAGGGCGTCCAGGACGCCGTCGTCGAGCACACCGGCCGTGTGCACCACGGCGGTCAGCGGGAACTCCCGCGGGATGCCATTCAGCACCGCGGCCAGCGCATCCCGGTCGGCCGCGTCACACGCCGCCACCGTCACCCGGGCGCCGAGCCCCTCCAGCTCCGCCTTCAGCTCGGCGGCGCCCTCGGCCTCCATGCCACGACGGCTCGTCAGCACCAGATGCTCAGCACCCGTACGCGCCAGCCACCGGGCCACATGGCCACCGAGCGCACCCGTACCACCGGTCACCAGCACCGAACCGCTCGCACGCCACCCATCGGCGTCCGTGGCCTCCGGCGCCGAGGCCCGCACCAGCCGCTTGGCGAACACACCCGAGCCACGCACCGCGACCTGGTCCTCGGTCTCCGCACCGGCCAGCACTCCGGCCACGCGGGCCATCGCCCGGCTGTCCATCGTCTCGGGCAGGTCCACGACGCCGCCCCAGCGCTGGGGGTACTCCGCCCCCACGATCCGGCCCAGGCCCCACACCATCGTCTGCACCGGGCTCACCAGCCGGTCGGAGCGCCCCACCGACACCGCGCCCCGGGTGCCGCACCACAGCGGAGCCACCACACCCGCGTCGCCCAGCCCCTGGACCAGGCCCACCGTCGCCGCCAGCCCGGCCGGGACGACCTCGAACGACTCATGCGCCGACTCGTCCAGCCCCAGCAGTGAGAGCACACCCGCCACGCCCGACGGCTCCACCGCCACGCCGTCCAGCGCCGCACGCAGCCGCTCCGTGATCGCCTCACGGCCATCCGCCGCTCCGACAACCACGCGAACCACATGCGCACCGCGCCCGGCCAGGCCATCCAGCACGGCGGCAACCAGGACATCGTCATCACAGGCTTCCGGGACGGCCACGAGCCAGGTGCCCGAGAGCGTCGTCTCGGACGCGGACGCCAGGGGCTTCCAGACCGCCTTGTAACGCCAGCCGTCCACCGTGTTCTGCTCACGCCGCTGACGACGCCAGGACGAGAGGGCCGGGAGCAACGCCGTCAGCGACGACTGCTGCGCCTCGTCCTCCACCTCCAACGTCCGCGCCAGCGCCTCCAGGTCCTCGCGCTCCACGGCCTCCCAGAACCGGGCGTCCACCGCGTCCGCGCTCAAGCCGTCACCGGAGGCCGCCGCCTCGGCGGCCGAGAGGGCGTCCAGCCAGTACCGCTGCCGCTGGAAGGCGTACGTCGGCAGGTCGACACGGTGAGTCCCCTGCCCGGCGAACACCTTCCGCCAGTCGACGCCGCCCCCGCTGACGTGAAGCTCGGCGGCGGAGGTCAGGAACCGCTCCGGGCCGCCCTCGTCGCGGCGCAGCGTGCCGATGACCACGGCCTGGGCCTCGGCGGCCTCCACCGTCTGCTGAACGGGGAGGGTGAGCACGGGGTGCGGGCTCACCTCGATGAACACGCCGTGCCCGGTGCCGATCAGCGTCCGGGTGGTGGCCTCCAGCTCAACCGTCTGGCGCAGGTTGCGGTACCAGTACTCGGCGTCCAGACCGGCGGTGTCCACCAGCTCGCCGGACACCGTCGAGTAGAACGGCACCTCCGGCACGCGCGGCTCGAGGTCCGCCAGGACCTCCAGCAGCTCCTCCCGGATCGCCTCCACATGTGCCGAGTGCGAGGCGTAGTCCACCGGAACCCGGCGGACGCGGATCTCCTCGCCCTCCAGCTGCGACACCATCTCGTCCAGCGCGCCCGGATCACCGGACACCACGACCGAGCCGGGCCCGTTGACCGCCGCGACGGATATTCCACCGTCCCAGGCGGCAATACGGTCCTTGACCTGCTCGACCGGCAGCCCGACCGACACCATGCCGCCACGTCCGGCAAGACCGGCGGCGATGGCCTGCGACCGCAGGGCCACCACCTTCGCGGCGTCCTGCAGCGAGAGCGCACCCGCGACACACGCCGCGGCGATCTCGCCCTGGCTGTGACCCATCACCGCATCGGGCTCCACGCCCACCGAACGCCACAGCTTCGCCAGCGACACCATCACCGCGAACAGCACCGGCTGAACGACATCCACCCGGTCAAAGCCCGGGGCGCCCTCCACGCCACGCAGCACATCCGTCAACGACCAGTCCACATACGCCGACAGAGCCGTCTCACACTCGCCGATCGCCTCCGCGAACACCGGCGAGGACTCCAGCAGCCCCACACCCATACGAACCCACTGCGCCCCCTGGCCGGGGAACACGAACACCGAACGGCCGCGGACATCCGCCACACCACGCGTCACACCCGTGGCGGTCTCGTCCCCGGCCAACGCGCCCAACCGCTCCAGAAGCTCCTCACGATCGGCGCCCGTCACCACCCCACGGTGCTCGAACACCGACCGCGACGTCGCCAGCGAGAACGCCACATCGGCTGCGCTCAGCTCCGCACGCCCGGCCACGAACTCCCGCAGCCGCCCGGCCTGCGCCCGCAGGCCCTCCGGGGTACGGCCGGACAGCAGCCACGCCACCGGACCGCCGGCGGCCTCGGCCTCAGCGACCTCGGCCGCCTCGACCTCCGGAGCCTGCTCCAGCACGGCGTGCGCGTTCGTCCCGCTCACGCCGAAGGACGACACGCCGGCGCGGCGCGGGTGCCCCGTCTCCGGCCAGGCCGTGGCCTCGGTGAGCAGCTCGATGTCGCCCGCCGTCCAGTCCACGTGCTGTGACGGCTCATCGATGTGCAGCGTCTGCGGCAGCACACCGTGGCGCATGGCCATCACCATCTTGATGACACCGGCCACACCGGCGGCCGCCTGCGAGTGGCCGATGTTGGACTTGATGGAGCCCAGCCACAGCGGCTGGTCCTCCGGCCGCCCCTGGCCGTACGTGGCCAGCAGCGCCTGCGCCTCGATCGGGTCACCCAGCGACGTACCCGTGCCATGGGCTTCGACCGCGTCGACCTCGGCGCCCGACAGGCGGGCGGTCTCGAGCGCCGCGCGGATCACCCGCTGCTGCGACGGGCCGTTCGGCGCCGTCAGACCGTTGGACGCGCCGTCCTGGTTGACCGCCGAACCCCGGACGAGGGCCAGCACCTCGTGGCCCTTGCGCCGGGCGTCCGACAGCCGCTCCACCAGCAGCAGCCCGACGCCCTCGGCGAATCCGAATCCGTCTGCGCGATTGCTGAACGCCTTGCACTTGCCGTCCGCGGACAGCGCCCGCTGCCGGCTGAAGTCCACCAGCCCGGCCTGTGTCGACATCACCGTCGCGCCACCGGCCAGCGCCATGTCGCACTCACCCTGGCGCAGCGCCTGGACCGCCAGGTGCAGCGCGACCAGCGACGAAGAGCACGCGGTGTCCACCGTCACGGCCGGGCCCTCGAGGCCCAGGGTGTAGGAGATCCGGCCGGAGGCCACGCTGCCCGCGCTGCCGGTGCCGAGGTAGCCCTCGAAGCCCTCGGGGGCGTTCCCCTGCAGACGGGCACCGTAGTCGTTGTAGACGACGCCGACGAAGACGCCGGTCCGGCTTCCCTTCGCCGTCTCGGGGTCGATACCGGCCCGCTCGAACGCCTCCCACGACGTCTCCAGCAGCAGCCGCTGCTGCGGGTCCATCGACAGCGCCTCGCGCGGCGAGATCCCGAAGAACGCCGGGTCGAACTGGTCCGCCTCGTAGAGGAAGCCACCGTTGCGGGCGTAGTACGTGCCCTCGCGGGCGGGGTCGGGGTCGTACGTCGACTCCAGGTCCCAGCCGCGGTTGGACGGGAGGGACGACGTGGCATCGGTGCCCGCCATCACCAGCTGCCACAGCTCCTCGGGCGTCCGCACATCACCGGGGAAGCGGCAGCTCATGGCGACGATCGCGATCGGGTCGTCGTCCGTGCGTGCCGGGGCGCCGGAGGATCCGCCCACCGCCGGTGCCGCGACGGCCGTGTCCCGCGCCCCGAGGATCTCCGAGCGCAGATGGCCCGCCAGTACGGTCGGATTCGGGTAGTCGAAGACGAGCGTGGCCGGGAGGCGCAGACCCGTTTCCGAGCTCAGACGGTTCCGCAGCTCCACGGCGGTGAGCGAGTCGAAGCCCAGTTCCTTGAAGGGCCGCCCCACCTCCACGCTGTCCGGCTTGCTGTGTCCCAGGGCGGCGGCCACCTGGACGCGGATCAGCTCTTCGAGCAGGAACTGCTCCTGGTCCGCCTCGGACATGCTGAGCAGTCGCCGCCGCAGCCGGGCGGCGATGTCGTCGCCGCCCGCGTCTCCGGCGCCCGCGACACGCCGGACCGTCATCCCCGGTACGACGTTGCGGAAGAGGGCGGGGAGTTCGGCACCCTGCGCGCGCAGCGCCGGGATGTCCAGCCGGAAGAGAACGGGGACCACCGCGTCCGAGACCAGAGCGGCGTCCAACAGCTCAAGCCCCTCGTCCGTGGCCAGTGGCACCACGCCCGAGCGGGATATTCGCTGGATGTCGTCCTCGCCGAGGTGTCCGGTCATGCCGCTGGCCTCGGCCCACAGCCCCCACGCCATCGACACACCCGGCAGCCCCTGAGCCCGGCGCCACGACGCCAGACCGTCCAGGAACACATTCGCCGCCGCATAGTTGCTCTGCCCCGCACCACCCAGCACACCAGCGGCCGAGGAGAACAGCACGAACGCCGACAGATCCAGCCCCGCGGTCAGCTCGTGCAGGTTCCAGGCAGCGTCCACCTTCGCCCGCAGCACCGGCTCGACCCGCTCACGCGTCAACGACGTCAGCAACCCGTCATCGAGCACACCCGCCGCATGCACCACACCACTCAAAGCGAAGCCGTCCGGCAGCCCCGACAGCACCCCGGCCAGAGCCTCACGATCGGCAGCGTCACACGCGGCGATCAGCACCTGGGCACCGGCCGCCTCCAACTCGGCCCGCAACTCCGCAGCGCCCTCAGCCTCCGCACCACGACGGGAGAGCAGCACCAGCTTCTCCACCCCGTGCCGCGAGACCAGATGCCGGGACACCACGCCGCCCAGCACACCCGTGCCACCCGTCACCAGCACGGCACCCGAGCCAAACCCACCCGACTCCGCCGTACCCGGTGACGGCACCCGGCCCAGACGCGGCACCCGCACCGCACCCGAGCGGACCGCCACCTGCTCCTCGCCCAGAGTCAGCACCCCGGGCAGCACACCCTCGACACCATCCACGTCATCGGTGTCCACCAACACCAGACGCCCAGGGTTCTCGGACTGGGCGGACCGCAGCAGACCCCACACCGCGGACCCCGCCATATCCGCCACACCCGCCGCGCCATCGCCCGCGTCAACAGCACCGCGGGTCACCACCACCAGCCGCTCACCCTCGCGGTCCGCATCCGCCAGCCACGCCTGCACCCGCTCCAAGACCTCAAGAACCCGTCCATACACCTCACCCACCACATCCGAGCCGGCGGAGACCACCCGCATGACCTCAGTCCCCGGCGCCACCTCACCACCCGCCACGATCCCCGGCGTGTCCACCCACTCCAGCCGGAACAGCGCATCCCGCGCCGCCCCGCCCACAGCGTTCAGCTGATCCGCGTCAACCGGCCGCAGCACCAGCGACTCAACCGACGCCACCCCACGCCCCGACTCGTCCCCCACCGACACCGACACCGCATCCGACCCCGCACCCGCCGGAGCCAACCGCACCCGGAGCGAGGTCGCGCCCACCGCGTCCAGCGCGAACCCACGCCAGGAGAACGGCAGCAGGCTCCCCGAACCACCCGCCAGCCCCTCACTCACACCCATCGCATGCAACGCGGCGTCAAACAACGCGGGATGCAGACCGAACTGCCCCGCCCGCTCCCGCTCCTCCTCCGGAAGCTCAACCTCGGCGAACACCTCACCCTCACGCCGCCACGCACGCCGCAGCCCCTGGAAAACCGGGCCATACTCCAACCCGTTCTCCGCGGCCCGCACATACTCACCCGACACATCAACCAGCTCAGCCCCCGCCGGAGGCCACACACCGAAGTCGAACTGAGCCTCGGAGACGGACGCGGCCGAACCGAGCACGCCATGGGCGTGGCGCACCCATGCCGCGCCCTCGCCGTCCGCTTCCTCCCGCGAGAACACGCTCACCTCGCGGAGGCCGGAGGCGTCCGCCTCGCCCACCTCGACCTGAAGGTGCACCCCGCCCTTCTCGGGCAGGATCAGCGGCGCCTCCAGGATCAGTTCCTCAACCCGGCCACAGCCGACCTGGTCGCCCGCCCGTACCACCAACTCGACGAACGCCGTCCCCGGCAGCAGCACGATCCCATGCACGGCGTGATCCGCCAGCCACCCATGCGTGGCCAGCGACAGCCGCCCGCTCAGCAGCACCCCGCCGCCACTCGCCATCGACACCACGGCACCCAGCAACGGGTGTCCCAGCGAGCCCAGCCCGACCGAACCCACATCGCCCACACCGGCGGGCGCGTCAAGCCAGAAGCGCTCGTGCTGGAAGGCATACGTCGGCAACTCAACGCGGCGGGCGTCGTGGCCGGCGAACACCTTCCGCCAGTCGACGCCGGCCCCGCTGACATGAAGCTCGGCGGCGGAGGTCAGGAATCGCTCAGGCCCGCCCTCGTCGCGCCGCAGCGTGCCGACGATCACGGCTCGCTGCTCGGCGGCCTCCACGGTCTGCTGCACCGGCAGGGTCAACACCGGGTGCGGGCTCACCTCGACAAACACGGTGTGGCCATCGTCGAGCAGGGTGCGGGTGGTGGCCTCCAGCTCGACCGTCTGCCGCAGGTTGCGGTACCAGTACTCCGCGTCCAGCCCAGCCGTGTCCACCAGCTCACCGGAGACCGTCGAGTAGAACGGCACCTCCGACGAACGCGGTGCGATATCCGCCAGAACCCTCAGCAACTCCTCGCGGATCCCCTCCACATGCGCCGAATGCGAGGCATAGTCCACCGGAACCCGGCGAACCCGCACCTCCTCACCCTCCAACTCCGCCACCATCTCGTCCAGCGCACCCGGATCACCCGACACCACGACCGAACCCGGACCGTTCACCGCCGCCACCGAAATCGCCCCACCCCACCGGGCAAGACGCTCCTCCACCCCCGCCACCGGCAACCCCACCGACACCATGCCACCACGACCGGCCAACCCCACCGCGATCGCCTGCGACCGCAACGCCACCACCTTCGCCGCGTCCTCCAACGACAACGCACCCGCCACACAGGCAGCCGCGATCTCACCCTGACTGTGACCCATCACCGCATCCGGCTCCACACCCACCGAACGCCACAACTTCGCCAACGACACCATCACCGCGAACAACACCGGCTGCACCACATCCACCCGGTCAAACCCCGGAGCACCCTCAACCCCACACAACACATCCGTCAACGACCAGTCCACATACGCCGACAGAGCCGACTCACACTCGCCGATCGCCTCCGCGAACACCGGCGAAGACTCCAGCAACCCCACCGCCATACCCACCCACTGCGCCCCCTGCCCCGGGAACACGAACACCGAACGGCCAGGCGTTTCGGCGTCCTTCCCGCACACCACACCGGGAAGCTCGGCGCCCTCGGCCACGGCCGTCAGGCGCTCGAGGAGTTCCTCACGGCCGGTCCCGGTCACGACGGCGCGCTGCTCGAACGCGTACCTGGTCGTGGCCAGCGAGAACGCCACATCGGCGGCGCCCAGCTCCGGACGCTCGGCCACGAACTCCCGCAGCCGTCCGGCCTGCGCCCGCAGCGCCGCGTCGGTCTTGCCCGAGACCACCCACGCCACCGGGCCCGCGATACCCGCTCCACCACCGTCAGCGGACTCCTCGGCCTCAACCTCGGCCGGCTCGGCCTCCGGAGCCTGCTCCAGGATCACATGCGCGTTCGTCCCGCTCACACCGAACGACGACACACCGGCCCTGCGCGGCTCACCCGTCTCCGGCCACGGCCTCGCCTCGGTCAGCAGCTCGACCTCGCCCTCCGACCAGTCCACGTGGCTCGACGGGGTGTCGACGTGCAGCGTCTTCGGCAGAACGCCGTGCCGCATCGCCATGACCATCTTGATGATGCCGGCGACCCCGGCAGCCGCCTGTGCGTGGCCGAGGTTCGACTTCAGCGAGCCCAGCCAGAGCGGCCGCCCCTCCGGCCGCTCCCGCCCGTACGTGGCCAGCAGCGCCTGGGCCTCGATCGGGTCGCCCAGTGTGGTACCCGTACCGTGTGCCTCGACCATGTCGATCTGGCCGGGCGTCAGCTCGCAGTTCTCCAGGGCCTGCCGGATGACGCGCCGCTGTGACGGGCCGTTGGGGGCCGTCAGACCGTTGCTCGCACCGTCCTGGTTCACGGCGGAGCCGCGTACCACCGCCAGGATCTGGTGCCCGTTGCGCCGGGCGTCGGACAGCCGCTCCACCAGCAGCACACCGATGCCCTCGGACCAGGTGGTGCCGTCGGCTCCGTCGGCGAACGCCTTGCAGCGGCCGTCGGCGGCCAGGCCGCGCTGGCGGCTGAAGGTGACGAAGCCCTTGGGGCTCACCATGACCGTCGCACCGCCGACCAGCGCCATGGAGCACTCGCCCTGGCGCAGCGCCTGCGCGGCCAGGTGCAGGGCGACCAGCGCCGAGGAACAGGCGGTGTCCACGGTCAGCGCGGGGCCTTCGAAGCCGAAGGTGTAGGAGACGCGGCCCGAGGCGATGCTGGTGGTGGCGCCGTTGTGGAGATACGGCTCGATCTCGTCCGGGATGTGCGCGGCCTCGGACGCGTAGGTGGTGTGCATGGCGCCGGTGAAGACGCCGGTCTGGCTGCCACGCAGCGACGCGGGGTCGATGCCCGCCCGCTCCATGACCTCCCACGACGTCTCCAGCAGCAGCCGCTGCTGCGGGTCCATGGCCAGGGCCTCGCGGGGCGAGATGCCGAAGAACGCGGAGTCGAATTGATCCGCGTCGTGAAGGAAGCCGCCTTCGCGAACGTAACTGGTACCCGGGTGCTCCGGATCCGGGTTGTAGATCCCCTCCACATCCCAGCCGCGGTTTGTCGGGAAGGGCGAGATGGCGTCCGCTCCATCGGCGACCAGGCGCCACAGCGCCTCGGGGGAATTCACTCCACCCGGAAATCGGCAGGCCATACCGATGATGGCAATGGGTTCGGTGGCCGAGCTGATCAGCTGGCGGTTCTGACGCCGGAGCCGCTCGATTTCCTTGAACGACTTGCGCAGCGCTTCAACGGCTTTGTTCTGGTTGGATGCATCAGGCATCAGAAACTCCACACTTAACGCGTCGTTCGCTGGAAGAGCGCAACGGCCCTGAAAGTTATGAAAACACGCATTGCCAGACGGACACCGGCCACACTAGCCCCGGTCCCGTAAGGGAAACCCTAGAAGCGCATCCAGGCATGGTTACAACCCCGGACGGTGTTCCGGGGGATTTTGGTTTCAGTAGCGTTTCACCAGCCGTGTGATCCTTGCCACGGTTGCGTTCTCCGCCGCTATTCGCGCCCCCGAAATTTCACGCGCTGTTTTCACGCGCCAGGTTCTTCTTGGAGGCGGATCGCACCGGTCGGGCAGCGGGATACGACCTCACGCAGAACGTCCAGCCGTCCGGTGTCGGGCTGTGCGTCGAGCAGAACGACGGAGCCGTCCTCGTCGCTCTGGTCGAACAGGTCAGGCGCGATCAGCGCGCACTGGCCCGCCGCACAGCACACCTCACGGTCGGCGGTGATCCTCATCGGGTCTCAGTCCTACCTCGTTGTTCGGGATGGCCGACATGTGTACGTCCTGTGGGCCCTCTTGCGCGACGGTGACGGACGGTGGGAGAACTCCCCACCGCCCGTCGCATTCACCGCTTGTACATCTCGATCAGTCGTCCCAGGTGACGGGGAGCGCGCTGGGGCCGTAGTGCACGAAGTCCTCGCGCATCTGGATCTCATCGCTCGGCACGGCCAGCCGCAGCGTGGGGAACCTGTCGAACAGGGCCTCGTAGCCGACGCGCAGGATCGTGCGGGCGAGGTGCTGGCCGAGACACTGGTGGACGCCGTGGCCGAGCCCCAGGTGCCCGTGGTCCGTACGGCCGATGTCCAGCTGATCGGGGTTCTCGTAGCGCTCGGGGTCGCGGTTGACGGCGGGGAGGGCGACGGTGACCACCTCGCCCTTCTTGATGGTCTGACCGGCGAACTCGACGTCTTCGAGCGCCCACCTGCTGGCCCCGAGGTGGGAGATGGTGAGGAAGCGGAGGAGCTCCTCGACGGCGGCCCCCATGAGCTCCGGGTCCTCCTGGAGCTTGGCCAGTTGGTCGGGGTGCTCGAGCAGGGCGTAGACGCCCATGGCGAGCATGTTGCCCGTGGTGTCGAAGGCCCCGGTGATCAACGTGGCGGTCATGCCCATGAGTTCTTGCTCGGTGAGCTGTCCGCCGCGGATGAGGTCTCCGAGGATGTCGTCCCGGGGATCGTCCATCCGGCTGGGGACGAAGCGGGTCAGGAACCCACTCATCCCGGACACGGCGGCAAGCGCCTCGGGAACGGTGGAGGAGAGCCGGCCGAGTGTCTCCACATGACGCTGGAGGCTCTTCCGCTCCGATTCGGGGACGCCGATCATCTCGCACATCACCCGGGAGGGGACGGATTCGGCGAAGACCTCCACCAGATCGGCGCCCGGCCCGGCCTTTTCCAGATCGTCGAGCTGTTCGTGCACGATTCGCTCGATCATGGGGGCGAGTTGCCGCGTGCGCCGGACCGTGAAAAAGCCGGTGACCAGCTTGCGATACTTGCTGTGGACCGGGTCGTCCGTCTTCGCAAAGGCGCCCGGATCGGCCGGGCCGTCGTACGCCAGCTCCGTGGGAACGGGAGAGATTATCCCTTCCTGGCGCGCGCTGAAGCTCTTATGAGTGAGCAGTTCCTTCGCTTCGGTATGGCGGGTGATGAGCCACCCGGGCGTGCCGCCCTGATAACTCATGCGCGTTATCCGCTCCTGCTCCCGCAGGGGGGTGTAGCCATCCGGAGGATCGAAGGGGCAGCTCCGCTTGGTAGGCAGTGACACAGGGGGGTGCGGGGCGTCGACCAAGACTCCTCCATCGATTCACAATCCACGCATCGAGGTCGTCGGCGGCTACACCGGCTGGCTCGATCTCGATGCTAGCTTCGCCGTCGGCCCGATAGCGCACCAAAAGGCCCCTGCGGGCAAGTTCTGCAAATTTCCTTAGACAAAGGCGAGGGCTGTTGACCCCGTGCGCGCGGGTGCACTCACCGCGCCGGCCGCGACGTCTGAACGCGTGGCGGCCTCACCGCTCCCCCTACCCCGGGTACGCCGTCTCCAACCACATCTGTTGGCACCGGGTCTGACCGGACGCCGGCTCCGGCCCCGGCGCTCCGTGGAGACGCCGGGAGAACATGGGGGTGACGGGCTCGTCACGCCCGTGCTGCCACCCTTCGTCGGGAAGTGTCAGCGGGACGCCACGTTCCTGTCGGCACCGACATGCGTGGGAGGGGTTCGTCCGATGCCACCGCCGAAGGCTCTCGCGCTGCGGCCCAGGGTGTCGAAGACGCTACCGGCCCCCGCGCAAGATCGGCCAGAGGTACGCGACCCCGGTCACCCCCGGGTACACGACCCCGGTCACCCCCAGGGTCCCCTGTCCAACGCGGCGGTGACGGCGGCCTTGTCCGGCGGACGCGGACCCGCGGCGCCCCCGCCCTCCTCCACCCGGTTGCGGCCCGCCGGGCAGGACACGGTCGGCAATGGCGCGGTCGCGGCGGCCCGCCGTACCGAGACCGCCTCTCGGCAGCGGCCGCCCACGGCCGAACCGGCACGGGCGCCCACGCCCGACACGGCGCGGGCGGACACGGCGGAGGCGGCGCGGGCGGACACGGCGGAGGCGGCCTCCCCCGCCGCCCCCGAGGTCAAGGCCCGTCCCGGCCCGGCAGCGGACCCGAAGTTCGCGACGCTCAAGAAGGACGTACGACGCAAGAAGCGCTCGGTCGCGACCTCGCATCCGCCACCGAAGGCGGAGGCCGGTGCCGCGCAGGACGCCGCCCGGCCGCCCAAGGACGACGAAGAGGCGCAGGGCAAGACCGCCAACGCCGAGAAGATGAACGAGGCCAAGCCGAAGGACTTCGACAAGGACGCGTTCATCAGGGCGGTCGAGAAGGCGATCGCCGAGAAGGCGCCGAAGAACCTCGACGAGGCGGACAAGTTCGCCGACTCCGGCAAGGCCGATGAGGTGCGGCAGGAGGTGCGGGGCAAGGTCGGCGAGGGCAGGGCGGACTCGGCCGAGCAGATCGCCACGACGACCGCCGCCCCGCCGGACACCTCGGCCGCCGTACCCAAGAAGGTCGTACCGCTGACACCGGACCGGCCCCCCGGGACCCCGGGCACGCCCAACCCGGCGAACGCCGTACCGGACAAGCTGCCGCCGTCGGCCACCGACCTGTCCTCGGGACCCGCCAAGGTCAATCAGCGGATGAGGACCGCGCAGGTCACCGAGGCGCAGTTGAAGAAGTCCAACGAGCCTTCGTTCACCAAGGCGCTGGGCGAGAAGAAGGCGGCCGAGCAGCATTCCGAGGCGGCTCCCGGCCGGATGCGGGGGCATGAGAAGAAGGAGCTCAACGCGGCCACCGCGCAGGCGAGGCGGCTCGGTGCCGTCGCCATGGGCGCGATGGACGCCCAGCGGGTGCGCACCGGCCAGCACGTCGGTGCGGGCAAGTCCGGCGCCAAGGGGCGGGACGAGGAGAAGCGGGCCCAGGTCACGGCGGTCCTGCAAGGCGTCTTCGACACGATGAAGAAGGATGTCGAGACCATTCTCAACGGCCTCGACAAGCTGGTCGACGACCAGTTCGGCAGGGGCGAGAAGGCGGCACGGGACGCGTTCACCGCCGAGCACCAGCGGAAGATGGACGAGTACAAGGACCGCCGGTACTCCGGTGTGACGGGCAAACTCCGCTGGGTGCGGGACAAGTTCGCCGGGCTGCCCGCCGAAGCCGACAAGATCTTCGAGGAGGCCCGCGACAACTACGTCCGCCGGATGCGGCAGGTGATCTCGGACGTCGCCGACACCATCGGCACGGAGCTGAACCGGGCCAAGCGCCGTATCGCGCAGGGCCGGGGCGAGGTGCGGGACGCGGTGCGCAAGCTTCCGGCCGATCTGCGGTCCATCGGGCAGCAGGCGGCCGCCGAATTCGCCGACAAGTTCGATCAACTCACTCAGTCCGTGAACGACAAGGGCACCCAGCTCGTCGACACGCTGGCCACCAAGTACACCGACGCGCTGAAGTCCGTCGACGACGAGATCGCGGCGGAGAAGGAGAAGAACAAGGGCCTGGTGGCCAAGGCCGTGGACGCGGTCAAGGCCGTGATCAACACCATCATGGAGCTGAAGCGGCTGCTGCTGTCGGTCCTGGCCAAGGCCGCGCAGGCGGTCATGCTGATCCTCAAGGACCCGATCGGCTTCCTGCGCAACCTGGTCTCGGCCGTCGGCGCCGGATTGCGGCAGTTCCTGCGGAACATCGGCCGGCATCTGCAGCAGGGCATCCTGTCCTGGCTGCTCGGCAAGACGGCCGAGGCGGGCATCGAAATGCCGGCGAAGTTCGATGTCCAGGGCGTGCTGAAGATGCTCGCCTCCCTGCTCGGGCTGACCTGGCAGTCGATCCGCGCCCGGATCGTCCGCAAGGTGCCGAAGATGGAACCGGCGATCTCGGCGGCCGAGACCGCGGTGCCACTGGTCGCGGAGGTCCGCAAACGGGGCGTCGCCGGGATGTGGGACGACCTCAAGACCCGCGTGGGCGACCTGCGCAAGGATCTGCTGGACAAGGTCATCGCCTATGTCACGCCGACGATCGTCGTCGCCGGGATCATGTGGGTGATCTCGCTGCTCAACCCGGCGTCGGCGTTCGTCCGGGCGGTGAAGCTGATCATCGACATCGTGCGCTTCATCGTCACCCAGGCGCGCCAGATCATCGAGTTCGTGAACGCCGTGCTGGACTCGGTCATCGCGATCGCGAGAGGCGGCAGCGGGGGCGTACCGGGCCTCATCGAGCAAGCCCTGGCCCGCTCCATCCCCGTACTCCTCGGCGCCCTGGCGGCGATCCTGGGCGTCGGCGGCATCGCCTCCCGGGTCAAGGGCATCGTCCAGGCGATGTCCAAGCCGGTGAACCGGGCGGTGGACTGGGTGATCGACAAGATCGTGGGGCTGGTGAAGAAGCTCTGGTCCAAGCTCAAGCCGAAGTTCGAGAAGAAGAAGCCCAAGCCGAGGCCGAAGCGCCGCCCGGACCGGAAGCGCCCGGCCCGCCCGCGCCGCCGAAAGCGTCCGGACCAGCGCCGCCGCCCCGACCGGCGCAGGCCCAAACGCGGTCGCGACCCGAAGAAGAAGCGGCCTGACAAACGGCCGGACAAACAGCCGGACAAGCGGACCGAGGCGGACAAGAAGCGCGCCCTCTACGCCGCCGTGCGCGACGCGACGAACTTGCTCAACGAGGAAGCGGCCACGGTCAAAACGGTGCGGCGCGGCCTCGGCCCGATCAAGCGGCGGCACGGCCTCACCCGGATCCAGCTCAAGAAGATCGCGGAGGGCAAGTACCGCATCAGAGTGACCATCAACCCGAGCGAAGACACACCGGTGGAGACCCTGTCGGAGAACGAGTTCCCGTACAAGATCGCCAGAGCGCAGGGCCGCATGGACGTCAGCAGATACGGACCGACGGTCGCGCAGTTGCACGAGGTCAGGCCCGCCGGGCAGAGCAACGACCCGTTCATCGGCTTCGTCGTCAACATGGCGGCCCTCCCCTCCGAGATCGAGGGCAACCCCGCGGTGGCCTCCCGGTATCTGAGTACGGCGTGGGACGTTCCCGGGGGCGGGTCCGAGGACATGGCCGCGGCCAGGACCGCCGTCGTCATCGGCGTCAACGCCCTGGAGGGCCTCAACCCCGAGAAGAACAAGGGCGAGTTGGGCGCGGCCATCGGCATGGTCAAGCCGCCGAGCAAGCTCGTCGCGGCCGTCTTCGGCTTCGTCTGGACGCCCCGGTGGGTCCATGTCAAGGACGGGAAGGAGCAGGGCAACGCCCCCCTGGCCGAGGTGCGCGCGAAGTACCGGGACCTCAAAACGGACGGCAAGCGGGCGCTCGCGGAGAAGAACGAATCCGGCCTGCGCGACAAGAAGGCCCTTCCCTACGGTGTCTTCCGCCAGCAGGTGCTCGCCTCCTCGTACACCAAGAAGGCGGTGGACATCCTCAGCAAGGCCAACAAGCAGGTCCACATCGTCAGCCAGGACGCCGATACCAGTGTCTCGACCACCAAGGGGATGGGCGTCCTGGCCGCCTACACCAAGGTGCTGGGCGAGATGCGGGAGCACCCGCTGCTCACCATCGGGGGCTACACCTTCGAGAACTTCGACTGGAAGAAGGACGCCGACCCGCGCACCGTCCAGCTGACGACGCTCTCCAACCAGGTGGACCGGGCGATCCGGGATGCCATCGACAAGCGGTACACGCAGATGCTCTACCCGACCGAGCCGAACATGCTCATCAAGGCGTGGGACAAGGAAGGCTCCCCGGGCGTCTTCCAGGATCCCCGGATCCAGGGTCTGCTCGAGGCCCAGGGCGAGCTGTACCCCATCGGCGGTGCCGAGGGCCGGAAACTCAAGATCAAATTGATGGAGCTGTTCGGCGACGGCTTCTCCATCGTCTACGCGCCCCTGGCCGGCACCACCACGAGCCCGGCCCCGGACGACGACAAGCGCGGTCTCTCCGTGACCCCGCGGAAGGTCGTCGGCGCCGAGCGCGGCGAAGGTCTCGATCCGAGGCTGGGCGCGGAGGAGATCGCCCGCCGCAGCCACCGGGCCAACGCGCTGGTGCTCCAGTCGCAGTCCATGGCCAGCGCCACACGGCTCGCCCAGGAGTTCACCCTGTCCAGCCCGAAGCCGGAGGGCATGAGCAAGAAGGCGTGGGCGAGGCTACAGGCCCAGCTCCAGGACGTCGTCTTCGTCCATGTCGAAGAGGTCGTCAAGCTGATGGCCGACGACCCCCGGCGGACCGTGCACAGCGTGGTGATCAGAGCGCGTGCCAAGAAGCTCAGAGAGGACGCCAAGCGTCTGGCCCAGACCCTGGCGGAGGCGGGCACACCGCAGGCCGGGCAGGTGGTCGAGCAGGCGCAGAAGGTGACCCGCCGGATCATCACCGCGCTGACCGCCGACGCGCTGAAGAACGTCTGGGGCGAGCTCTCCCCGCTGCTGAGGAGCATCATGGAGGCCGGACGGACCGGAGAGGGGCCGGAGTGACCGAGGACGCGCCGCGGCGCCCGCGCGCCGAGTCGTCACGCGACGACTACGCGTCGATGGCGAGCCTGGCCAGGGCCCTCTACACCCGGGGGCTCGGGCCCCGCGAGGTGGTACGGGAGTGCTACGGCGTCGGCTTCCCCGAGGAGTTCTTCGTGCTCGCCGACGCGGGCCCCCACTCCCTGGACCTCATGGTGGACTTCCCCCTGCTGCCCTGGCGGCTGGCCGTACCCCCCGAGCGCGGTGGCCTGCCGGAGCGGCCCGATCCGATGGCGGACATCACGCGCAGGGTCTTCGCCCGCGACCCGGACCTGGTCCCCCTGTTCCTCGGCGTCAACGTCAACCTCGAGCACGGCGGCCGGGTGCACTGCTACCGCCTCGCCGAGCTCGGGGCGGGCCGGACGACCGTATTCGGGATCTGGAAGGACGTCGATCCGCACAACGAGGTCGAACGCTGCGGCGACTCCCTGCTCGCCGTCCTGCTCGCGGGCCGTCGGCGGGGCGGGCGGGCCCTCCCCACCCGCGTTGTCGCGCAGCCATGCGAAGGAGGTGGCGTACCGCTGGGCGTCTGCGGCGTCGAAGCGGAAGGCCCGGCCGGTGCCGAGCGACGCGACGGTCAGGGCGTCGGTGTAGAACCCGAGCCGCCGGTCGCGGGTGCGGGCCCGGTCGGCTCGGGCGAGGTCGCCGAGGGTCATCAGGAGCCGGGTGCCGGGGTTGTGGCGGTGGTCCTCGGAGTCATCGCACTTGACGACGAATTGGTATCCCTCCTGGATCCTGGAGGGCACGCATCCCGGCGAGGGGCAGGGTTCCTCGGTGGCGTACGGCGTCACCGGTTCGACGGGGAGCTCGCGGTAGCGCACATAGAGCCCGTAGCGGCGCCCGCCCTCGTCGCCGTCGTTGTCGCAGTCCTCCCCGCAATCCACGCCCAGCGCGTTGATGCGGCGTTCCCGTACCAGTGCGGTGACGTCGACCCGCTCGGTGCAGGGCACGACGATGTCGTTCCCGGCGCGGTCGAGCGCGTGACCGGGGTGGACCGCCACGGTTCCGCCGCCGCACGGATCGCAGGTGACGCCGAGGCCGCAGATGACTCCCGGCCCGTACAGGGACCGGTTGTGCAGTCTGGCCTTCGCCGTCGTGTACTCGACCAGCAGGCTGAGGTCGTCCTCGGTCAGCAGTTGCCCTGCGAAGAAGCGAGGACGTACGAAGGCGGAGGTCCGGGTGGCGTCGCCACCGCAGCCGCATCCGCAGTCTGTTCGCATGATCAGCGCTCCTTCACGAAGAACCAGCTCTCGAAGACGTCCCCGCCCGCGCCGGTGCCGGACGTCCAGGGCCCGATGCCCGAGGGCGGGAGGTCGCAGCAGTCGTCACCGCCGTGCTCGGCCGTCAGCGTCGAGCCGGTGCGGATGAGCGGGACGCGCCCGCCCACATGGGTGCCGTCCACCGGGCGGCAGCAGCGGTCGAGGAGGAACGCGGCGCGCACGGTGATCAGTACGCGGTCGCCGTCCTGCAGCGTCTCGCGCGTGGTCTGGCGGTAGCGGAACTCCTGGGTGAACTCGTCGCACTCGTCGGACTCGTCGGATTCCAGGTCCGGTTCGGCGAAGCTGCCGCCCATGTACCAGGTGGAGGCGTTGCGGCCGCTGCCGCCCTCGATCACCTGGAGCTCCACCACACCGGGCCGCAGCGTGTCGGACCGCACGTCGGCGGAGAACCGCACCACGAGCCCGCCGTCCTGGTCCAGGGTGCCGAGGAGGTCCTTGGCCTCGTCGATGGTGTAGGTGTGGCCGTGGATCCAGTTGATGCCGGTGATCACCGTGGGCAGATGGCGGCCGAACGGGCGGCGTACGTTCATGTGGACGTGGTTCCGGCGCACCGGCTCGTACCAGTCCACGCAGTCGATCCTGGCCAGCCACAGCACCGTGTGCTCGCACGGCTCGCAGCAGGTGTCACAGCGCTCGTCCACCGGCGGTTCGCAGCCGGTGACCCGCACCGTGCAGCACTCCTCGGTCCAGCCGAACTCGCAGTCGCCAGTGTCCGCGCAGCCGTCGTTGTAGACGGCGCGGGTGGGTTCGACGGGCCGCTCGGCGTACTCGACGCCGATCCAGACGGTGTCGGTGTCCCGCTCGTGCGGCGGCAGCGCCTTCCACAGGTCGATCTCGCAGAGAGCCGGGTGACGGCCAGCACGCCCTCGACCGCCAGGAGCCGCCGGACCAGTGCCGTGTGGCGCAGCGCGCCGCCGAAGGGCCAGCCCGCGCCGTCCTCCCCGCCGCGCAGCGGATCCAGATAGGTGCGCACCGCGTCCCCGGCCCCGGCCAGGACGGCGGCCCGGTCGAGGTCCGGGTCGAGGGCCACCCAGGACTCCACTCCGACGCGGCGGTACGGCGCGGGGGCGGCGACCACCGTGACCCCGGCGGGGGCGGCCTCGCGCGAGAGGTAGTCGGCGACTGCCTTGAGGGTCGCGGCGGTGGCGACCGGCGGTTCGTCCGGATCACCGCCCGGCGGTACGGGCGGTACGACGAGGACGCCCACCACGCCCGGGATCGGTGCCCCGGCGAAGTCGGGGTGCAGACCGGGCACGCCCCGGGCGCGGGCCACCGAGGCACCGGGCGCGCGGGTGGCGAGCTGCCCGTAGTCGGCCGGGGCCACCGCCCGGCCGCGGGCGCGCAGTTCACCGGCGCCGCGGCGCATGGCGTCGGCGTCGGGCTCGGCGTCCGTTCCGCCGGAGGCCGGGAAGGGGTTGCTCACGCCGGTGACGAACGGCAGCGCGGTCACCACCCCGTTGACCGCGCCCGCCGCCACGGCCCCGGCGCTGCCGCCGCCGACGCGGTAGCGCACGGCGCGGACATTGCGGAAGCCGGGCGGGACGGCGGCGCCGCTGACGCCGTCCCCGAAGGTCACCTCGCCGCTCTCGTGGTCCATCGTGAACACCCGGTCATCGGCGCCGTACCCGGCCAGGCTCTCCACCTCGCGCCACCGGGACGAGGTTCCGGCCGAGGTGCCCGCCGTGGTGCCGAACACGTCGCCGCCCGTGTCGTCGTCCACCTCGATGACCACCGAGCCGGAGAGGATGGGCACCTGACTGAGCTTCATGCGCCGCAGCCCGGTCGCCGCCGGGTCCTGGACGGGCTGCAGCGGCTCGTCCCGGATGGTGCGGGCGGCGGTGGCGGCGACCACGTTCAGCCGCAGCCCGGACAGCGCGGGCGCGGATCCGGCGAAGGCGCCGTGCGCGATCCGCAGGCGCAGCCAGCGCAGCGGGGGCCGGGTGCCGGACGGACTGCCCGGCCGCCACGACCGCGGGACCCGCAGCTCGACGGTCCCACTGGCGCCGAACCCGGCCGTGGAGTCCCGCATCAGCTCGGCGGGGACGAGCCGGGTGCCGTCCAGCACGTCCCAGCGCAGCAGCGGCGCGGGCGGCAGCGGCAGGGGCGCGGTGCCGCCGGAGGCGGCGGGGGCGGGCGGAGCGGCGACGACCACGAAGCCCAGCGACAGCCGCGGATAGGGGGCGGCCGGTCCGGCGAGTCCGATCCACAGCGCGTTGCCGGGCCGCGGATCGCGGCCGAAGGGCTCGAAGGGACGGCTGGGCCCGGCCGGTCCCAGCGGCAGGGCCTGGATCGTCCCGGCTTCCTGGACGGCGAGATCGGCGAGGGTGGCCGGGGTGGCGTACAGGTCCTGGTCCGTCTCGTAGACGACCTGGCCCGCCGGGGTCGAGGCGGCGCTCTGGAACCCGGCGGGGACGAGCACCGAGGCGCCGTCCGGCGGGTTGACGGTGAACTCCAGCAGCGTGGCCGCCGCTCCGGCCGGGCGGCGCCGCACGCCCGCCGTCGCCAGGTGTTCGGCCAGCACCTTCTCCGGCAGCCGGTTGACGCGGCCGAGTACGGGTTCGGTCTGGGTGCCGAAGAGGCGGACGAGGGCGACACCGGCGTCCTGCCGGTCGGGGTCGGTCCAGTCCGGGGTGTAGCCCGCGATCCGGCCGCGGACATCGGCGCGGACGGCCTCGCGGGTGGCGTCGACCAGTTCGGGCTGAACGCCCGCCGGTCCGGGGCCGGGCACGATCCGCCCGTCCTCGCGCTCCCGTTCCCGCGCGTCCCGCTCCCACCACATCTCGCCGGTCATACCAGCCCCTCCCCCGGTTCGACGGCGGGCACGGTCCGGGTGTGGACCGTCCGCAGGACGGGCAGCTCCCCGGCACCGAGCGGCACCTCGTCGCACTCCTCGGCCGCGTCGGCCCCGTCGAGGCCGATCGCCACGGCGGCGACGTCCGCGAGGTCGCCCAGCGCCCGCTGTGCGGCCCGCAGCAGGGCCGAGGGCCGCAGCGGCTGTCCGAACGGCCAGCCGTCCTGGTCCTCACCGCCCACGAGCGGGTCGAGGAAGCGGCGCAGCGCGGCGGTGAGCGCGGTGGACACGCGGGTGACGTCCGCCGGGTCGCCCGACAGGGTGACGCGCAGGGCCACCTCGCGGTAGCGGGGCGCGCGGACGAAGACCTCGGAGGTGAGCAGCCGCGCCTGTTCGAGGTGGACGGCGGCCGCGCGCAGCATCCCGGGGTCGGGGAGCGGCGCGGCCACGAAGTCCTCGCGGGTGAGGTCGTCGCGGGGCGCGGCCGGGACGATGTGGACGGTCACCGCGCCGGGCACCGTGGCGCACGGGAAGCCGGGGTGCGCGCCGACGGCCGGGTAGGCGCGGGCGATGGCGACGCCGGGCGTCGCACGCGCCAGGGTGACGTAGTCCTCGGCGGTGACGGCGCGGGTCACCTCCCCCAGGGACGCGGCGGCGCGGCGGCGCGCCTCGGTGGTGGTCTCCGGGTCGGTGCCGCCTTCGGCCCGTACGAGATTGGCGGCCGAGACCGCTTCCGGAAGGTCCTGGGCGGGGAGCCAGTTGCCGGTCATGCCGCCGTTGCCGATCCGGCCGCCGCCGGTCACGTAGTCGACGTGCGCGTCCGGGTCCGGGTGGGGGATGCGGCCGGTGAGTCCGTCGCCGAACACCAGCGCGCCCTCGGCCCGGTCGAGCACGAAGATCCGGTCGGCCGGGGAGCCGAAGGTGAAGTCCGGTGCCGACCGCCACTCCTGGCCCGCCAGGCGCAGCGTCGCCTCCAGGAGTCGGTCGGCGGCGTCCGGCAGGACGAGATGCCGGCCGGGCAGCCGGAGCCAGGCGCCGATCTGGTCCTGGAGGTCGGCGCCGCTCACGGTGCGGTGCCGGCAGTGGTGTGCGGCGGAGGCGTTGACCGCCAGTTGGAGCAGGCGGGGCGGGGCCGCGTAGGTGGCGGCCGGGGTGGAGACCAGGAGTCCGGTGTCCCGCGTGGACCAGTCGGCCGGGGGGTGGAGCCGGACCACACCGGACCGTCTGAGCCCGCCCGTACCGTCCTCGACCTTCTGATACGCACCGGAGATGTCCGTGCCCGGCCGGAACCACGACCAGGTCAGCTCGGCGGGCGGTGGTACGTCGGCGACCGCCCCGGGCAGCCACGACGGCGCGGACGCGGTGGGCGCGTCCAGCTCCACGAGCAGCCCGATCGGGCCGGGCGCGGGGTGGTCCCCGGTGAGCGGCAGGGTGAACCGGACCCGCGCCGGGGCGCCGTCGCTCGCCAGCAGCGCGATGCCGCGCCGGGCCCGCAGGTCCGCCGTGCGGTCGCGGTCGGTCCACACGGTGACCTCACCGCCCTCGGCGAGCGGCAGCACGGCCAGGTCGTCGTCGAGGGTGAAGACCACCTGCCCGGTGGGGTCCCGGGTCAGCGCCGTTCCGGCGGGGACGAGCGGGACCGCGGTGCCCTCCTGCCGGGCGTCGAGGCGCAGCACGGTGGCGGCGGGGCGGGCCGGGCGCGGCGGTTCGAGGCCGAGCAGCCGCAGTATGGCGACCACGAGCGCGTCCGGCACCTGGTCGAGCCAGTACAGCCGCTGTTCGAGGAGGTAGGCGAAGAGTTCGAGGAGGGTGACGCCGGGGTCGACGGGCGCGTGCAGCGTCCAGGTGCCGTCGGACTCGGCGGGGATCCGGCGGCGGATGGCCGCCATCATGTCGGCCCAGGTGAGGTCGTCCAGCTTCGGCGCGGGCAGGGTCACGGTGTGCCCCCGGTGAGGCCCGTGAGTCCGGTGAGCCCGGTGTAGAACGGGAACACCAGGTTCGCCTTGGTGTTGCTGCGCCGGATGCGGTAGACGATCGATACGGTGATCCGCGACTCGTCGGCCGGGTCGGCCTCCGCGCGGACCTCCTCCAGTTCCACCCGCGGCTCATGGTCGCGCACGGCGACGGCGATCGACTGCTCCAGGTCGCGCAGGTTCTGCACACTGCCGGGCGCGAACACCAACTCCTGGGCCCGGGTGCCCAGTTCGGGACGCATCACGCGCTCGCCGGCGCCGGTGAGGAGCAGCGCCCGCAGACAGTGCTCGATGCTCTCCTCGCCGACGGCGTAGCCGAGCCGCCCGGACGCGTCGGGCAGGATCGGGAACCGCCAGCCGGTTCCGAGGAACTCCTCGCTCATGCCGTCCTCGCCTTCTTGGCCAGCACGGCGGGGGTGAGCGGCGGAGCCGGCGGGCCGGTGGGCCCGGCGGCGGAGGGGTGGGTGTGGGTGTTGAACGCCTGGAGCAGCGCGTAGCCGAGTACGAGGGGTTCGGTGGCGCCGCCGCCGAGGTCGATGGAGGGGGAATCGACGGTCAGCTTGGGCGCCTTGAGGGTGATCTCGCCCTGCGCGGTCACGGTGACGCTGCCGCCCTCGGCCGCGGTGATGCGGATCGCCTTGCCCTGGTCGTCCAGCTCCACGACGTGTCCGGCGGCGGAGGTGATCCGTACGGCGGCCTTGGACCGGGTGTCGTCCAGAAGCACCTCATGGCCGTGGCGGGTCCGGACGATCTTCTGGTCGCGGCCTTCGGTGCGGGCGGTCGGCGGTTTGTCCTCGCCGTTGTAGAGGCCGCCCAGCACGATCGGGTACCGCATGTCCCCGTGGACGAAGGCGACCAGCACCTCGTCGCCCTTCTCGGGGACGAACACCGAGCCGTAGCCGCCTCCCGCGTAGAGCTGGCTGACCCGGACCCAGTCGGTGACCGTGGTGTCGTCGAACCACGGGAACTTCAGCTTGACCTGGCCCTCGTCGTCGCCCTCGTTCTCCACGACGAGCGCCTCGACCACGCCGTAGTAGCGCTTGTCGGTGGAGCGGGCGCGTGGCGTGCCCCTCATCGTCACTGGTCCCCCTGGTGGATCCGCCGTGCGGTGAACTGGGTGAAGAACCCACTGGTGTTGAGGGTGTGCTCGACGCGCTTGACGAAGTAGGTGCCCGAGAAGCGGTGGCCGAGGCCGTAGATCTCCAGGTTGTCGCCGGGCCGCAGTTCGGGCAGGCCCGCCACCTTGCCGGTCGCGGTGATGAACTCGTAGGCCCGCTCGCGCAGCAGGCTGATCGCCAGTTCGCGGGCCTCCTGGTCGCTGCCCACGGGTGCGTCCACCACGACCTCCTGACGGCCCTGCAGAGTGGACTCCGCGACCTGCGGCCCGCTCTGCCCGTCGGCCGTGTTCTGCCCGGCCGGGAGGTTCTCGGCGGTCGCGGTGAACGCGATGGGCTGTTTGGTACGGGGGTCCCAGCCGCGCACGGTGACCTTGCTGACCTGCTGGGAGACGGTCAGCGTCGGGGTGAACTCCATCAGGTTGGGGACCAGCCCCTCGGGCTGACCCGTGGGGCCGGTGCTCAGCCCGGGCGCGTACGCCAGCCGGTACAGCCGGATCGGGCGGCCGTCGCGGCCGTCGGTCGGCTTGGTGAAGTACAGCGTGTCCTCGCCGGTCTTGGCGTCCGGCAGGATGTAGCAGTCGAAGTCGAGCCGCTTGGCCCGCTCCAGCAGGAACGTCGCGTCGTCCTGGTTCTTCTGCACCACCACGTCGTGGGTGGGCCCTTCCCGGGTGACCTCGATGCGCAGGTGGTTGCGCTGGGCGATCTGCTCGGCGATGCGCCAGTCCGGCAGATTGCGGTAGATCTTGGTCTCGTTCTCGGTGGGCTTGCGGTCCTTGAGCCGCAGCAGCCCGTCCACGCCGCTGACCTGGACGGTGGGCGACGCGCCGTCGGTGAACTTCGGACTGAGCGTGGCGATGGTCCCGGTGGCGACGGTGAGCAGCTTGTCGGCGTAGCCGAGCCGGACCGAGACCCGGCCGCCGAGCCGGAAGCGCGGCGAATCGCTGTGCTTGAACCGCAGATTGGCGTCGTCCCAGTTGTTCAGGGTGAGGTCGAAGCCGGACAGCTCGTCGATGTCCCGGTTCACCTTGATGTCGATGATGTCGTTCTTGGCGGACGGGTCCATCTCCAGGCCCTCGATGCGCACGTCGAACTCGGGCGCGTAGCGGTCGGGCGAGGCGACCTCGGGGGTGGGGGTGCTCATCGCGCGCTCCTCACGCCAGCCGGGGCACGGTCAGCACCCGGCCCGGCCGCAGGTCCCGCGGGTCGCTGATGCCATTGGCGCGCGCCAGCTCCCGCCAGGCGTCGGGCCGCCGGTACAGCGCGGCGGAGATGGAGCTGAGGGTGTCGCCGCGGCGCACCACATAGCTCTTCTCCACCGTGGGCGACGAGCGGGGCGTCTCGGCGACCTGTGCGGCGGCGGTGCGGAACTCCTTGAGCGAGAGGTCCAGCATGGCCCGCAGCGGTACGCCGTCCGGCCGGAACAGCTGGTAGTTGACGTCCAGCTTCTCCACGACGCCGGTGAAGACCTCCTCGTCCCAGACGAACCGGACGACCGGTGGCGCGTGTTCGCGGCTGTCGGGCCGCAGCAGGTTGCGCACCGCGTCGACGTAGGCCTTCCGTACATTCTCCAGGGTGTCGGAGGTGTCCACCAGCGCCTGCACGCTGAGGGTCTCCGTGCCGCCGCGGACGTACTGCAGGGGCGGTGTCTCCAGGCCTGGGATGGTGATCTCGGCGAATGTGTTGCTCTTGCTCAGCTTGTAGTCGGTGGGGTTGAACCGCAGCGGGATCCGCCGCTGCCGCTCGTCGGCGATCACCGGCCGGACGATCTCCAGCCGGGCCCGGGCGGCACCCTGCCGGGCGAAGGACACGGGCGTCACGCTCATGAACGGCCCTCCGCATCGCCGAAGCGCCTTTCCGCCTCGGTGTGTTTGGCGCGTGCGCACTGGTCCTCGTACAACTTCGCCCACGCCTGGATGTGCTGGTTGAACAGGCGGGTGAACACGGCGCCGTCGTCGCCGTCCACCTGGAACCGGACCTCGAGGTGGTGAATGGTCACCTTCGGCACCTCGGTCACCTCCCTTGGATCTGGCGCGGCAAGGCGCTCGCCGCGGCGTCCTGCAGGACCTTCGTCAGCCCCTCGTGCGCGATCTCCAGCGACTCGATGGCGATCGCGTTCTGCTCCCCGTGCAGGTCCGGGCCGGTCCACTTGGCGGCGAGCCCGCCGTGGAAGGCCCAGGCCGCACCGGGCACCCCGTCCGGGCCGAGCACGATCACCGCGCCGTCGCGGCGGGCGCCCAGCGAGTCGGCGAGCCCGGCCTGGTACCAGGACCACAGCCCCGGGTCGCGCACCACCCCGCGCTTGAGCGTGATCCGGTTCCATGAGTGGCGCAGTGGCAGCTGGTGGACCGAGTCATTGCGCCCGCCCTCCGGGTAGCTCGTCACTTCCAGCTGCGCGCCGAGTCCGGTGACCTCCTGGAACGCGCCGGAGGCGGCCAGTGGCAGCAGCAGTGCCTGCGCGGCGGGCAGGTACGCGTCGCCGGGGTCGAGGGTGACCAGGAAGCGGTATTTGGGCAGCGGATCCAGGCTCACGCCTCGATCACCTCCAGACCTCGGTCCTGGCCGAGTACGAGACGCAGCCGGATGAACTCCATGGGGACGGCCGGGGCCACCTCGATCTCGCAGACCAGTTGCCCCGGGTCCTGCTCGGGCGGGTTGTTGGTGTCGTCGCACACCACCCGGAACGCCTGCTCGGGCCGGGCCCCGGCGAGCGCCCCGGCCCGGAAGGCCGACAGGAGCACGGAGGTCAGCGCCCGTACCAACGTCAGCCGCAGCTCCGCCGAGTTGAGGTCGAACACCAGCGGGCTCGCCGCCCGCCGGATCGCGCGCACCAGCAGATGCACCAGCCGTCGGTGGGCGATGTAGCGGGCGCCCGGGCCGGCGGACAGGGTGCGGCCGCCCCACACCATCAGCCCCCGTCCCCGGGTGCACCGGATCAGGTCGATCCCCGCGTCGAACAGCCGGACCTGCTGCGGCTCGGGGTATTCGGTGGCGAGGTCGACCGCCTCCAGGATCACGGCGTTCGCGGGCGTGTGGTGTGCCCCGCGCTCGCCGTCGAGGCGGGCGATGACGCCCAGGACGTGCCCGGACGCCGGGACGGTGCGCAGATCCTGCCCGTCGGGGGTGCGCAGCGGCGGATGGTAGACGGCGGCGCAGCCGAGCAACTGGCTGTCGCCGGTGGCCTCCAGGGAGCCCACCCAGTCCACCACCTGGTCCACGGAGGACAGCGCGGGCGGTACGTCCAGAACGGCGAGGCGGTCGTGCGACGGCTCCACGCTCCGCAGCAGTTCGAGCACCGTGTCGGTGTGCGCGGCGCCGGACAGGTCCGTGCCCAGGTCCGGCAGCGCCACCAGCGCCGGTTCGGGCAGTTCGGCCTGTACGGTCACGGCGTCCGAGTACGCCCCTCGGGTGGGTGCGGCGTCGGCGCCGCCCGCGAGCGTCAGGTCCCAGGACATCGAGATCGGGCCGGGCCGCCCCGGTGGCGGTGGCGGCCCGTACGGGACCAGCCGGAGGTAGCGGGATCCGGTGAGCCGGTCGGCCAGGCCGGTGAGCGGCAGCCCGGGAAAGGTCTCGGGCGGCTCACCGGGCATCATGATCCGTACGCCCACGGTGGGCGGTCCGGCGACGGTGCTGGCCTGGTAGCGGATGGCGACGCGCCCGCCGTTGGCCCAGGCGCCGGGGCTGGTGGCCACCACCTGGTAGCTCGTGGCGTCCCATCCGCTCAGCGGCCCGACCTTCCACTCCGTCCGGGCCGTGGTGGCCGGCCCGGACACGCGGAGCACCCAGGCGGTGCGGCCACCGTTCTCGAAGAAGCCGCGCAGTGCGTACGGGGTGGCGAAGGCGCCCTCCGGCGGCCCGAAGGTGCCCACGACGTCGTTCCAGCTCTCCACGCGCACGGGAGTGCCGACCGGGCCGCGGCGGAGCCGGCCCAGGAACGCCGCCACGTCGGTGCGCAGCGGCTCGGTGCCGGAGCCGCGTGGCGGACACGCGAGGGATACTCCGGGGAGCGCATCGCCTGCCATATCAGGTTTCGATCTCCAGCTTCTCGACCGCCAGGACGAGCGTCTCCATGGCGATCTCGTTCTTGGTGGCGCTCAGCGTCGGGCCGGTGTACTTGGTGGGCCAGCCGCGGTCGAAGTTCCAGCGCACCACGTGGTTGCGGTTCTCGTCGCACAGCACGATCGAGCCGTGAGTGCGCTTCACCGTGCCGTTGAGCGCGTCGGCCACCCACTTCCAGAAGGCGGCGTGGCCGGTGATGCCGCGCTTGAAGGTGACGTTGGTGACCTTCTTCAGTCCCGGGATCTTGCGGACGGTGATGTCCTCGCTCCCGTTGCGGTACTCGATCGGCGGGATCTCCAGCTCCAGCCCGCTCGCCTCGGTGAAGGACCCGCTCACCGCGAGCCCGTCGTCGCTGACGTTGAACACGAAGATCTCGAAGTTATAGGACGCGTATGGATCGTCCCTGGTCACGGGTGGCATGGTGGGCTCCCTCGGGCACTCAGGCGAGTTGGGTCTCGCGGGTCTTCTGCTGGATCCGGAAGATCACGAACTCCGCCGGGAAGACCGGCGCGACGCCGACGACACAGATGAGCCGGCCGCCTGCGAGGTCGTCCTCGGTCATCGTGGTGCGGTCACAGGCGACGAAGAACGCCTCGTCGGCGGTGGTGCCGACGAGCGCGCCGGTCCGCCAGACCGTGGTGAGGAAGTTGGTGACCGTCTGACGGACCAGGGACCACAGCGCCTCGGCGTTCGGCTCGAACACCACCCACTGGGTGCCCTCCTCGATCGACTCCTCCAGATAGAGGAACAGCCGCCGGACGTTGACGTACTTCCACGAGCTGTCCGAGGAGAGCGTGCGCGCGCCCCAGACCCGGTGGCCGAGCCCGGGGAAGAACCGCAGCGCGTTGATGCCCTTGGGGTTGAGCACGTCCTGATGGCGCTTGGTGATGTCCTGGGCGATGCCGTCGGTCAGCCGGATGCCCCGGATGACCGCGTTGGCCGGTGCCTTGTGCACCCCCCGCTCCACATCCACGCGCGCGTAGATCCCGGCCATGTGGCCCGAAGGCGGCACCTCGACATCGCGGTCCGCCGACAGGTCGCGGGTGACCAGCCACGGGTGGTAGAGCGCCGCGTACTTGGTGTCGAACCGCTCGCGGAACGCCTGGACGTCCTCGATGTCCAGGCCGTCCTGCGGATCGAGGATCGCGAACCGGTCCCTGAGCAGCTCGCAGTGGGTGACCAGGGCCGATTCGACCGTCCCCGACCACATGCCCGGCACGGCGCAGACGGCCACCTCGTCGATGTCCTCCAGCGCGGCGATCCCGGTGCGCTTGCCGCTGCCACCGCCCTCGCCGACGAAGTCGGCCACGCTCAGGCTCGCGTAGGCGTCGTCCCCGTACCGCAGGGTCAGCCAGGATCCGACGGCGGGCAGGGGGAACTTCGTCGGGTCGGTGGACAGGGCGCCCAGCGCCGTCGCCCGCACCAGCCGGGAGCGGCCGGCCAGGGTGGTCACCAGGTTGGCCGGTGTGTCGCCGGTGAGCCGGAGGTTGCGGTGGGTCTCGGTCTCCACGGCCCCGGACGGGTCGGTGAACCGGGCGTCGACCTGCGCCTCGATCAGATGCACCCGATCGGTCTCGAACAGCGTCCCGGGCACGTTTCCGTCGAGGGTGACGACGTCCGCCGCGACCGATTCGACGGTGCGGATGGTCAGATGGGTGCCGTCGTCGAGCTGCACGACGGCGCCTCCGTAGAGCCGGCTCGCCCCGCCGACCCGCAGCGTTGTCGCCGCCGAGATGTTGCCGCGACGCACCCGTCGCACCAGCAGCCCACCGCGCCATGCCTCATGGGTCGCGCCGGAGGGCAGGGTCAACGTGACCTTCCCGTCCGCCGGCTGGCTCACCTGGACCTTGAAGCGGCCGGAGCCGATCTGCACCCATACGTCGGACGGCAGTTCGTCGGGGTCGAGTCCGGTCACCGCGGCGACCTCGACCGTCTCGCTGTCGGCGGCGGCGTCCGCGGCCAGCCGCGTGACGAACAGCCCGCCCTCCTGCGGATCCGGCAGCACCGGCAGCGCGGCCGAGGCCATCGGCTGGATCCGCACCTGCACCGCGTCGCCCCACGACCCGGGGCTGACGGCGGCGAACTCCAGTGTCTGCTCCGCGCTGCGCGTCCCGATCTGGACGTAGTCGCCACGGCCCGTCCTGACCTCGGCGGGCAGCGGGGCGTCCAGCTCGATCCGGTGGCTGGTGGCGTCATAGGCGGCGACACCGGCGGTGTGGACCGACTGCTGGTCGTCGCCGCGGAAGATCTGGACCTGCTGGCCGACGCCGGAGAACCCGATCAGATGGCCGAGTTCGAGGCGGGTCGCGCCCTTGGCGGCGTCGCCGGTGACCGGGCTCACCAGGCCGTGGCCCAGCACCCCCGAGGAGGGGGCGGCCTGCTTGCTGGCCACCCGCTTGATGTACAGCCGCTGGCCGCCGTTGTCGAAGAACCCCTTGACGGCCAGCGGGAACAGCCACCAACGGCCGCCTTCCGCCGGGTCGTTCGCCCAGGTGTCCCGGATCAGCGGGTCCGGCTCGCGGAGGAATCCGCCGAAGGTGTTCTGGAACTCCAGGAAGTTGGTGACCAGTTTGGGCTTGCCGGTGTACGGACCGCGCACGGTGACCCCGGCCATTCCTGCCGTACTGGTGCTCACCCCCGCGATCGGCCGTGGGCCGGCATCGATCTCCTCGATGTAGACCCCGGGGCTCAGATACTCCGCCATGGACGGCTCCTTAACTCTCGCGGATCTCTATGACGTGCCGGCGCTCGGTGTCCTGGGGCAGCCGCACGACCAGCGATCCGGACCGGCCCGGCCGCTCGGTGGCCTGCACGCGGAATGTCTCCTCGACGGCGTGCTCGTCGGCCTTCTCGCCCTCCCACCGCAGGGCCAGCCGGAAGGCGCCCGCGGCGTCGGACAGGGTGCGCTCGTGCCATGGCGTCAGGTCCCGGCTGGTCTGCCCCCTGGCCTCGACCAGCGCGTTGGCGATCGGCGCCCGCGTGGCCGCGTCGACCACGACGCCGTGCACCGTGCGCAGCCCCGGCGGGTAGGGGAAGGAGACGCTCGGCAGCAGCCGGACCAGCCGGGGCTCGGTCACCACCGGCGGCGGGTGGCCGTCGTCATACGGGTGCACCAGGAACTCGACGCCCACCAGGGCGGCCGAGAACGGCCCACCGTCGGCCGGGTACAGCGGCTGGTAGCCGGGGGCCGTGAAGCGGGCCCGGTGGCGCCGTGGCCGGGCCGCCCACGGCTCGGCGCACCGGCCAAGACCCGGATAGACGAAGGCGGCGCTGGGAGTGCGCACCGCCGTGTCGTCCAGCGGCAGCCAGTCGCCGTCGTCGTAGCGGTCCAGCTGGACGGTGACCCCTGCGGCGCGCACCCGCCGGGCGTAGTCGTCGAAGGGGATGAACCAGGCCGGGCTGTAGAGCGTCGACCGCTCCAGCGGCAGGAAGCGGCTCATGGCAGCCCCGCCCCGCTGATGACCCGGCTGTGCACCGGGTGGACCGGCGTCTCGACGGCGGAGTCCAGGTTGACCACGCGGACCTCGTAGTTGAGCGACAGCCGGTACGGCTTCTGAATCGCGTACCAGACCCAGGACTTCTGGTCCAAGGTGAGTGGGGTCAGGCTGAGGTGGAGCGCGTCGGTGCTCGCCGCCAGGCTGCCGGACAGCTGTGCGCCGTCCAGGATCGCGTCGTCGTAGAACGTCTGGAGGGCCCGTCCGAGCATCCGGTGCTGGGTGGCCTGGTCACCGCCCCACGGGGTGACCAGATAGCGCAGCAGCAGGGCCATCGGCGGCCTGCGGGTGGTCGGTGGGTCGGGTGGCTGGGAGCGCACCGGCGGCCGGTTGCGCGAGGTGGGGTCCTCGGCGATCTCGTAGAGGAACACCGTGAGTTTGGGCGGTGGTGTCTGGACCGTCTCGGAGAGGTCGTTGAGTTCCGCGATCGGCGGTTCCACCTGGCTCAGCCCGCGCAGGGCCTGGGTCAGGCTGTCCACGATGACCGTGGAGACGTCGGCGATGACGCCGAAGTCGCCCATGCGAATGCTCCCCCTCTCCGCGCTCGGAAGCGTGCTCCGAGAGGATGCCGGGACCGGCGTGGCCGGACCGCGATACGCACATCACACGAACGTCACCGGTCCGTTTTCGCGGTCGGCGATGACGAACCCGGACACACATCGACAACGCCGAGGTGACACGGGCGAGCATATTGTCCTTTCATGGAAATCCCCTCAGAACGGACCGGCGTCCTGATCCTCCGGGTCTGGGTGGAAGGCGGCAGGCCGGATGGATTCCGTGCGCGCATCGTGCCGACCGGGGGCGGGCATCAGCCGGCCCCCAGCGCGGTGAGCGCGGTCGACGACGTACTCACCGCCGTGCGCGCCTGGCTCGACCAGTTGCTCGAGCCGGAAGGGTGACGTCGCCGCGACGTTCCGGTGATGGCCGGCCAAATAGCGTCCTTTGGCGGGAAGGCCGGACACACGATCATGATCTGCTCGTAACATGGCTTTAGGGCATCCCGACGGGACGCACGGGATGGGTCACTGGAGCCAATATCGCCCCGGGGGGCCGATGAGCGCAGAAGGCCACGTCATGACGTTGAGACTGCTCAAGAGTTTCGCGTTGTCGGTCGATCAGAATCGCGTTCCCATATCCTCCAGCGCCCAGCGCCTCCTCGCCCTCCAGAACATGCCGCGCAGCCGCACCTATGTGGCCGGAATGCTGTGGCCCGATGTCACGGCCTCCCGCGCCAACGCCAATCTCCGGTCGTCGTTATGGCGCGCCACGCGCACGGGGCATCAGGTCATCGACGCGTCCACGCAGGAACTGGCGATCTGCAAACACATCGACGTGGATATCCACGTGGCGGCGACGCGCGCGCACCAGCTGCTCGATATGTCGCGCCCGTGCGATGACATCCTCACCGCGCGGACGCGGGAGGATCTCTCGGCCGATCTCTTACCGGAGTGGTCGGAGAACGAGTGGGTGCTGGTCGAGCAGGAGCAATACCATGAACTCCGGCTGTACGCCCTGGAGGCGATGACCGAACGGCTGACGGCGGCGGGCCGCCATGGCGAGGCCGTCGCCGCCGGACTCGCCGCCGTACGCGCGGAACCCCTGCGGGAGAGCGCTCATCGCGTACTCATGAACGCGCATCTCGCCGCCGGCAACAGGGGCGCGGCCCTGCGGCAGTACGAGCAATGCCGCCGGGTGCTGCTCGAGGAGCTGGGCCTGGAGCCCTCCCAGACGCTGAGGAACCTGGTGCCGGCGCACTCCGGGGGCGGGGACGCCGGCATACCGGCGCACCCCGGGGGCGGGAGCGCCGCTCCGGAGCCGCTCCCGACACGTCGGATCGTCTGCCATCCGGCGGGCGAGGTCCCGGCGCAGGGCACGGACACCTCGGCTCCGGCCGGCACCGTGCCCGCGTGACCCATGACTCTTGCCGGAGGTCCCACAGAGCGCTAGACAGCGGGGACGACCGGCGAGAGATGGGCGTCGCGCCGCACCAGTGCGGCGTAGCGCCCGTCCTTGGCCAGCAGCTCCTCGTGGGTGCCCCGCTCGGCGATCCGGCCGCCGTCGAGGACGACGATCTGGTCGGCGTCGCGCACCGTGGAGAGCCGGTGGGCGATGGTGATCGTGGTGCGGCCGGCCGAGAGGGCGTCGATGGCCTCCTGGACGGCCTGCTCGGTGCGGGTGTCCAGGGCGCTGGTGGCCTCGTCGAGGATGAGGACGGGCGGGTCGCGCAGAATCGTGCGGGCTATGGCCAGACGCTGCTTCTCCCCACCGGAGAAGCGGTAGCCACGCTCTCCCACGAGGGTGTCATAGCCGTCCGGGAGGGAGGCGATGTGGTCGTGGATCTGGGCGGCCTCGGCGGCGGCCACGATCTCCTCGTCGGTCGCGTCGGGCTTCGCGAAGCGCAGATTCTCGGCGACGGAGGCGTGGAAGAGGTAGGTCTCCTGGGAGACGACGCCGACGGCCCGGGCGAGGGAGTCGAAGTCGAGGTCGCGCACGTCCACACCGTCGATCAGCAGCCGGCCGCCGGTCACGTCGTAGAGCCGGGGCACCAGATAGCTGAGGGTCGTCTTGCCGGAGCCGGTCGGTCCGACGACCGCCAGGCTGCCGCCCGCGGGGACGGTGAGATCGATGCCACGCAGGGTGCCCTTCGACGCGCCCTTCGCACGGGCCCTCGCGGGGGCCTTCGCGGCGCCCTTCGCGGGGCCCTTCGCGGGGTCGGGAGCCGCGCTGTCGTAGTCGAAGTCGACGCCGTCGAAGCGGACTTCGCCGCGCACCTTCTCCAGCCGCACCGGGTCGGCGGGCTCGGTGATGTCGATCGGCAGATCGAGGTATTCGAAGATGCGGGCGAAGAGGGCGAGGGAGGTCTGCACCTGCACACCGGTGGAGAGCAGGCTCACCGTGGGCCGCAGCAGCCCCTGCTGGAGCGAGACGAAGGCGACGAGCGTGCCGATGGAGACGGCGGGGCCACCGGCCTGGAGGGCGATGCCCGCGGCCCAGTAGATGAGCGCGGGCATGGCGGCCATGACGATGCCGATGGTGGACATCCGCCAGCGGCCGGCCATGTTGGAGCGGACTTCCAGGCCCACCAGGCGCTCGGACTCCTGGGCGAACTGCTGGGTGAGCGACTCGGACCGGCCCATGCTGCGGCCGAGCAGGATGCCGCTCACCGACAGGGACTCGGTGACCATCGCGGACATGGCCGCCATCTGCTTCTGGCGCTGCGAGGTGATCTTCTTGCGCTCGGCGCCGACGCGACGGCTGATCCAGACGAAGACGGGCAGCAGGAGCAGGGAGACCACGGTCAGCCGCCAGTCGAGCGCGAGCATCGCGACGACGCTGGCGACCACGCTGGTGAGGTTGGAGACCAGGGAGGTCGCGGTCGAGGTGACGGTGGCCTGCATACCGCCGATGTCATTGGCGATACGGGACTGCACCTCGCCGGTGCGGGTGCGGGTGAAGAAGGCGAGCGGCATGCGCTGCAGCCGGTCGTAGACCGCGGTGCGCAGATCGTGCATGACGCGCTGGCCGACGGTGGTGGAGATCAGGGTCTGCAGAACGCCGAAGACGCTGTTGACGACGGCCGCGGCGATCATGCCGAGGGCGAGCAGGGTCAGCAGTCCGGTGCGGCCGTCGGGGATGGCGGTGTCGAGGATCTCGCGGAGGAGGAACGGCGAGGCGACCGAGACCAGTGCGGAGGCGGCGACCAGCAGACCGACCACGGCGAGGCGGCCTCGGTAGGGACGGAAGAGCCGGAGGATGCGGCGCACCTGGGCGGGCTGCTCGGGCTCCTGGGTGGACGGTGTCCATGACGGAGATGTGTCGGGGCGCATGGGCTCCTTCTGGAGACAGGGAAGCCGACGCGGATGATGACGGCATGGTCGAGCCGTGACCGCGTCGGCGCGGATTTTGAGAGCATAGCTCATTGTTACCTATACTCACAATGAACCCGGTCCTGATAAACTGCGATCATGCCCACGCCCGAGACATCCCGCCTCGTCGCGGAGCAGCTGCTGCGCCTGACTCGCAGACTGCACCGCGCCCAGAAGCGCTATATGGAGCCGCTGGGCATCACCCCCGCCCAGTCCCGCCTGCTGCGCACCGTCGCCCATGACGACCAGCCGCCACGGATGGCGGACCTGGCCCAGCGCCTGGAGGTGGTCCCGCGCGCCGTGACGACGCTGGTGGACGCCCTGGAGGCGCATGGCTCGGTGCGCCGCATACCGGATCCGACCAACCGCCGGGTGGTGCGCGTCGAGCTCACCGACACCGGGCGCTCGACGCTGCGCGCGCTGCGCGAGGCGCGCCGGGCCGCCGCGGAGGACATCCTCGCGCCGCTCAGCGATCAGCAGCGCGAGACGCTGGGCGAGCTGCTGGACACCCTGTCCGGCGCCCCGGACCACCGCTGCTGAGATCCGGGTGACCGCACCGCTGAGATCCGTGTGACCGGGCCGCCCGGATCCGTGTGACCGCACCGCCGGGAGCCGGGCGACCGCCGGGAGATCCCTGGCGGCGTGCTCAGGCGGCCAGGTGTGCCTTGTCCCCCATGACCACCACCGGGTGCAGCTTGGGGTCGAGGTTCTTCAGCAGATACTCCATACCGGACTTGGAGAGGCTGACACAGGCCGAGGTGCCGCTGCCATGGTCCATGTGCAGCCAGATGCTGCCGCCCTTGCTCTGTCCTTCGGGCCGGGTCTGGTCCAGCGGTGAGGTGCCCTTGACGCGGTTGTAATCAATGGCGATGACGTAGTTGAAGTCCGTCCAGTGGGACTTGGGCCAGTAGTGGGGCGCCGCGAAGGAACCGGACGACGTGTACGGCAGCCGGGCGCCGGGGTCGGGCAGCACACCGCCCGCGTCGCTGAGCGTGTAGACCCCGACCGGGCTGCGCTTGTCGCCCTCGTGATGGCTCGTCGTCCAGCCGCGCTTGCCGTTGTGCGCGGTCCAACTGCGGGTCCGCTCCCATGCCTTGCCCTGCTTGGTGTAGAGGACCACGGTCGCGTCGCCGGAGTTCACCCCTTTGCCGTAGACCGCAACGACCTGACGGGACTGGTCCGGGATCCGGGACTGGAGCTTGTCCCCCACCTCCGGGATACGTGTGGGATCCGGCGTGGGCGCCCCACTGCGCAGCGCCTGTTTGCCCTGGTCCGCGCCCTTGTCACCACCGCTGTCACCACCACCGTCGCCACAGGCCGTGAGGAGGACGAGGGCCGCGGCGGCCGCGGCCGCCGCACGGAAGGACATCGTGCCGGAAATTCGCATGTCCCCATGGTCCCACCCGCATAGGACAGTGCGGCATGCGGGATTGGCGTGTTCCGGCCGGTGCCGGGAAAACCAGTTGAATTCCGCACCGCGAGAACGCCAGCCTTGCACGTCTCCTGCCCTCCCCTCCCTCCGCCGCCTGCCCGACCCTGGGACGTCATGCACATTCGCGATCTTCCGTACCCCGATCCCGGCCGACCCGACGTGCGGTCAGGACCGAGGTTCCTCTACTGGCTGGGCAGGAATCAGCTGGGCGGGCAGGTCAAGGCGGCCCTCTGGGGTCTGGTGCACATGGCCGCGCTGGTGTTCTTTCCGCTCGCCATCGGCTTTGGTGTGCAGGCGGTGGTGGACCGCTCCGGCTCCCGGCTGGCGATGGCCGGGGCGCTGATGGTGGGGCTCACCGCGCTCACCGCGCTGGGTGACGCCATGCTGCACCGCGCGGCGGTCACCAACTGGATCACGGCGGCGGCACGCGTGCAGCAGCTACTGGCCCGCAAGGCGGTGGAGCTGGGGTCCGCGCTCACCCGGAAGGTGGCGGCCGGTGAGGTCGTCGCCGTCTCCACGGGTGATGTCGAGAAGATCGGCTGGTTTGTGGAGGCCCTGTCCCGCTTCACGGCGGCCGCGATCACCACCGTCGCGCTCTGTGTGGCACTGGTGCTCTACCAGCCGGCGCTGGGAGTGGTGGTGGCGGTTGGTGTGCCCGCGCTGGCACTGGCCGTGCTGCCGCTGCTGCCGCGCGCGGCGCGCCGGGCCGACGACCAGCGGGAGAAGGCGGGCCGGGCCACCGAGCTGGCCTCGGACACCGTGGCCGGGCTGCGGGTGCTGCGGGGCATCGGCGGCGAGGAGCTGTTCCTGGGCCGCTACCGGAACGCCTCTCAGGAGGTGCGGGTCGCGGCGGTGCGCAGCGCGCGGATGTGGGCGCTGATCGCGGCAGTGCAGGTGGCGCTGCCGGGGCTGCTGTTGATCGGTGTGGTCTGGTACGGGGCGTCGCTGGCCCGCGAGGGGCGAATCGAGGTGGGCGAGCTGGTCACCGTCTACAGCGCGGTCACCTTTCTGCTCTTCCCGCTCCGGCACTTCGAGGAGATCGCCATGGCGTACTCCTTCTCCCGGCCCTCCGCGCGGCGCGCGGCCCGGGTGCTGGCGCTGCGGCGCTCCCCCGCGGACGGCGAGGGCGCGGCCACCGCGGACACCGCGGGCACCGCGGCCGCCACCGCATCCGTGGACGGGGGCGAGCGCGCGGAAGCGCAGGAGGCCACCGGATCGCTCGGCGGGGATCTGTACGACCCGGTGAGCGGGATGCGGGCGCCGAGCGGGGTGCTGACCGCGGTGGTGTGCGGCGACCCGGACACGGCCGGTCGGCTGGCGGACCGGCTCGGCGGACATCCCCTGCGCGGCGGCCCGGGCGACGGGGACCGCGACGGAGCGCCGTCGGCGCTGCTCGGCGGCGTCGCCCTGGACGAGGTGGCGCTGGCCTCGGCGCGCACGGCGGTGCTGGTGCAGGACAAGGACCCGGTGCTGCTGTCGGGAACGCTCGCCGAGCTGCTGGATGTGCCGAGGTCCGGGGAGGTCTCGGCGGAGGAGGCGCTCGAGGCGGCCCAGTGCGGCGATGTGCTGGAGGCCCTGGCGCAGGCGTCGGCGGCCGACGAGGGCGACCCCGACCCCATGCGCACCCGGATCACCGAGCGCGGTCGCTCGCTGTCGGGTGGCCAGCGGCAGCGGCTGGCCCTGGCCCGCTCGCTGGTGACCGATCCGGAGGTGCTGGTGCTGGACGAGCCGACCTCCGCGGTGGACTCGCACACCGAGGCGCGGATCGCCGACGGGGTGCGGCGGCTGCGGACGGGCCGGACCACCGTCGTGTTCACCTCCAGCCCGCTGGTGCTGGACCGGGCCGACCGGGTGGTGTTCGTGGCCGACGGCGAGGCGGCGGGGGTGGGCACCCACCGCGAGCTGCTGGGTGCCGATCCCGCGTATCGCGCGGTCGTCACCCGCGAGACGGACGGCGAGACCGCCGTGCGGGGGGCCGGTCGGCCCACCGGGCCGACCGGGCACGGTCTGGAGGACATCACGCGGAAGGACATCGCGCGAGAGGACATCGCGCGGGAAGACATCGGGCGGATCGAGGAACAGATCGAGGAGTCGGCATGATCGGCGTGGCACCGCCCGCCTATGACCCGGCCGCACCGGAGTCGGCGACGACGCTGCCGGTCGGCACACCCACCACCGTGCGGGCCTATGTGCGTGAGCTGCTCCGGCGGCACCGGGCCGCCTTCACCGTGCTGATGGTCGTGAACGCGACCGCGGTGCTCGCCTCCATGGTCGGCCCGCAGCTGCTGGGTGGCGTGGTCGAGGATCTCTCCCAGGGCGAGAAGGACCTTCACCTCGGGCGCACCGTGGCGCTGTTCGCGGTGGCGCTGGTGGTGCAGACCGTTTTCGTCCGGCTGGTGCGGCTGCGCGGGGCGGTGCTGGGCGAGCAGATGCTGGCGGATCTGCGGGAGGACTTTCTCGTACGGTCGGTGGGTCTGCCCCCGGGGGTGCTGGAGCGGGCCGGGACCGGGGATCTGCTGTCCCGGATCACCACCGATATCGACCGGCTGGCGAACGCGATGCGGGAGGCCGTGCCCCAGCTCGCCATCGGCGTGCTGTGGACCGGGCTGCTGCTCGGCGCGCTGACCCTGACCGCTCCCCCACTGGGTCTCGCGGTGCTGGTGGCGCTCCCGGTCCTGGTGGTCGGCTGTCGGTGGTACTTCCGCCGCGCGCCGAGCGCCTACCGCTCGGAGGCCGCGGGGTACGCGGCGGTGTCCGCGTCCCTCACCGAGAGCGTGGACGCCGGGCGGACCATCGAGGCCCACCGGCTGGGCGACCGGCGGATCGCCCAGTCCGAGCTGCGCATCCGGCAGTGGACGGCGTGGGAGCGCTATACGCTCTGGCTGCGCTCGGTACTCTTCCCGGTGATCAATGTGAGCTACACGCTGATCACCGGTTCGGTGCTGATGATCGGCGGCCTGTGTGTGATGCGGGGCTGGATGTCGATCGGCGAGCTGACCACCGGGGCGCTGCTGTCGCAGATGCTGGTGGAGCCGATCGGGCTGATCCTGCGCTGGTACGACGAGCTGCAGGTGGCGCAGGTGTCGCTGGCCCGGCTGGTGGGGGTGCGGGAGATCGAGGAGGGCCCCGCCGACGAGGGGGTGGTCCCCGGTGGCCGGGAGGTGCGGGCGGACGAGGTGCGGTTCGGCTACCACGAGGGCAGCGATGTGCTGCACGAGGTGTCCATGAAGGTGGCCCCGGGGACGCGGCTGGCGCTGGTGGGCCCGTCCGGGGCGGGGAAGTCCACCCTGGGGCGGCTGCTGGCCGGAATCTACTCCCCGCGCACCGGCCGGGTGACCCTGGGCGGGGCGGAGCTGTCGCGGATGCCGGCCGAGCGGGTCCGGGAACATGTGGCCCTGGTCAACCAGGAACACCATGTCTTCGTGGGCTCGCTGCGGGACAATCTGCTGCTGGCCCGCGCCTTCGCCGAGGACGCCGAGCTGTGGGCGGCGCTGGGCGCCGTCGACGCCGATGGCTGGGCCCGCGCGCTGGACGAGGGCCTGGACACCGAGGTCGGCTCGGGCGGTCTCGCGCTCACCCCCGCACAGGCGCAGCAGATCGCGCTGGCCCGGCTGGTGCTGGCCGATCCGCATACGCTGGTGCTGGACGAGGCCACCTCGCTGCTGGACCCACGGGCGGCGCGCCATCTGGAGCGGTCGCTGGGCCGGGTGCTGGAGGGCAGGACCGTGGTCGCGATCGCCCACCGGCTGCACACCGCGCATGACGCGGATGTGATCGCCGTGGTGGAGAGCGGCCGGATCACCGAACTGGGCAGCCATGACGAACTCGTCGCGGCGGACGGGGCGTACGCCGCGCTGTGGCGCTCCTGGCACCAGTAGCAGGAGGGGTGGCCGTGCCCCGGCGTGGCCACCCCGCTGCCCTCCGGGGGCGCCCTGGTCCAGTCCGGGGCCACCCCGTTCCAGGCCGGGGCCACCCCGGTCCCGTCCGGGGTTCAGATCACGCCGAGGGCGGCCAGTCCGCCCATGCCACCGAGCAGCATGAAGACCGGCATCAGCACCTTCAGCTCGACCCAGCTGCCGGCCCGGAACCGCATCCCCTTCGGCGGACCGATCGGGTACCAGCGCTTGCGGCCGATCGGGATGGGCCACAGAATCGGGCAGCCGGAGACGGTGAGCGCGTCCCCGATGTCGTGGACCAGGGCGCCGAGCACGATCGGCAGCCCGAGCCAGAGGTACTCCTGGTCCGGTGCGCTGAACAGCCAGTCCGAACCATTGCCGGGCTTGTGCAGCACATCGGCGAGGATCCAGGCACTGGCCGCCCCGAGCAGCCACACCAGGACATCGCTGGAGACCCGCGCCGCCCGCCACAGCAGGCCCTCGACGGCCAGCACCATATGTACGAAGAGGATGCCCAGCACCGCCCAGCGCCCGCCGACCATCGCGAGCGCCGAGGCTCCGGCACCGATCATCACCGCCCATACCCAGGTGTGGGTCAGGGTTCGGTGGCCGCCGGAGCGGCGCGGGTCGCCCGCCTTCCTGGTCGACTTGTAGACGGAGTACGAGATCTTGTCGATCACCTCGCACAGCGCCCGTGATATGGGCCCGAAGGCGCGCGATATGGTCGCCGCCTTGTGGTCGAGGTCGGGGGCGAGCGCCGCTCCCGCGCAGATCAGCGCGCCGGCGACCAGCACCGGCCAGGGCATCGCGTGGCCGGCCGCCGCGGCCGCCGCCCCCACCCCCAGCCAGGCCGCCGCCCCGGACAGCGAATGCGCCGGTCCCATCATGGTCGTACCCCGCCCCTGTTCTTTCCCGCTTCCGAGCGGGAGTTGACTGCTTCGGCCCGGCACAGCCTAGCGGCGGACGATCTTCGCACGTACAGCCGGTTCCCGTCCCGGCGGGGAAACCAGGCAGTATAGGTGCGTGACTCTTATCGATCAGCTGCCGAGCGACGCCGACCCCGACGCACTTTTCGAGGCGTTCTCCACCTGGGTCGAGGAACGGGGCATCTCGCTGTACCCCGCCCAGGAGGAAGCGCTGATCGAGGTGGTGTCCGGGGCGAACGTGATCCTCTCCACCCCCACCGGCTCGGGCAAGAGCCTGGTGGCGGCGGGCGCCCACTTCGCCGCGCTCGCCCGGGACGAGGTCACCTTCTACACCGCGCCGATCAAGGCCCTGGTCTCGGAGAAGTTCTTCGAGCTGTGCAAGCTCTTCGGCACCGAGAACGTCGGGATGCTCACCGGCGACGCGTCGGTCAACGCGGACGCGCCGGTCATCTGCTGTACGGCCGAGGTGCTGGCGTCCATCGCCCTGCGGGACGGCAAGGACGCCGATATCGGCCAGGTGGTGATGGACGAGTTCCACTTCTACGCGGAACCGGACCGGGGCTGGGCGTGGCAGATCCCGCTGCTGGAGCTGCCCAAGGCGCAGTTCATCCTGATGTCGGCGACGCTCGGCGATGTGAGCCGGTTCGAGGAGGATCTGACCCGGCGCACCGGGCGGCCCACCGCCGTCGTGCGGTCCGCGACCCGGCCGGTGCCGCTCAGCTACGAGTACCGGACGACGCCGCTGACCGAGACGCTGACCGAGCTGCTGGAGACCCAGCAGGCGCCCGTCTACATCGTGCACTTCACCCAGGCGGCGGCGGTCGAGCGGGCCCAGGCGCTGATGAGCATCAATATGTGCTCGCGCGCCGAGAAGGACGAGATCGCCTCGCTGATCGGCAATTTCCGGTTCACCACCAAGTTCGGCCGCAACCTGTCCCGTTACGTCCGGCACGGGATCGGCGTGCACCACGCGGGCATGCTGCCCAAGTACCGGCGGCTGGTGGAGAAGCTGGCGCAGGCCGGGCTGCTCAAGGTCATCTGCGGTACGGACACCCTGGGCGTGGGCGTCAACGTGCCCATCCGCACCGTCCTGTTCACCGCGCTGACCAAGTACGACGGTCAGCGGGTGCGGACGCTGCGGGCCCGGGAGTTCCACCAGATCGCGGGCCGGGCCGGACGCGCCGGCTTCGACACGGCGGGCTTTGTGGTGGCCCAGGCGCCCGAGCACGTCATCGAGAACGAGAAGGCGCTCGCGAAGGCCGGGGACGATCCGAAGAAGCGCCGCAAGGTGGTCCGCAAGAAGGCGCCGGAGGGCTTCGTCAGCTGGGGCCAGAACACCTTCGAGAAGCTCATCGCCTCCGAACCCGAGCCGCTCACCTCCCGGTTCCGGGTGACCCACGCGATGCTGCTCTCGGTGATCGCCCGTCCCGGGAACGCCTTCCAGGGGATGCGCCACCTGCTGGAGGACAATCACGAGCCGCGCAAGAACCAGCTGCGGCACATCCGCCGGGCGATCGCGATCTACCGCTCGCTGCTGGACGGCGGGGTGGTCGAGCAGGTGAAGCCGCAGGGCGCCAACGGCGAGGACGGGGGCGCCCCGGTCGTCCGGCTGACGGTGGATCTGCAGCAGGACTTCGCGCTCAACCAGCCGCTGTCCACCTTCGCGCTGGCCGCCTTCGAGCTGCTGGACCCCGAATCGCCCTCCTACGCCCTGGACATGGTCTCGGTCGTGGAGTCGACGCTGGACGACCCCCGGCAGATCCTGGCGGCGCAGCAGAACAAGGCGCGCGGTGAGGCGGTGGCCGCGATGAAGGCCGACGGCGTCGAATACGAGGAGCGCATGGAGCGGCTCCAGGACATCTCCTACCCCAAGCCGCTGGAGGAACTGCTCTTCCACGCGTACGGGCTCTACCGCAAGAGCCATCCATGGGTCGGCGACCATCCGCTCTCGCCCAAGTCGGTGATCCGCGACATGTACGAGCGGGCGATGACCTTCACCGAGTTCACCTCGTTCTACGACCTGGCGCGGACCGAGGGCATTGTGCTGCGCTACCTGGCCGGCGCCTTCAAGGCGCTGGACCACACCGTGCCGGACGATCTGAAGTCCGATGACTTCCAGGACATCATCGCCTGGCTCGGCGAGATGGTGCGGCAGGTCGACTCCAGCCTCCTCGACGAGTGGGAGCAGCTGGCCAACCCGGAGGAGGAGTCGGCGGAGGAGGCGCAGGAGCGCGCCGACCAGGTCCGGCCGGTCACCGCCAACGCCCGCGCCTTCCGCGTGCTGGTGCGCAACGCCATGTTCCGCCGGGTGGAGCTGGCCGCGCTGGACAAGGTCGCCGAGCTCGGGGAGATGGACTCCGACTCCGGCTGGGACGAGGACGCCTGGGCCGAGGCGCTGGACGGGTACTGGGAGGAGTACGAGGAGCTCGGCACCGGAGCGCAGGCCCGCGGGCCGAAGCTGCTGCTGATCGAGGAGGACCCCGAGCACGGTCTGTGGCGGGTGCGGCAGACCTTCGACGACCCGAACGGCGACCACGACTGGGGCATCTCGGCGGAGGTCGATCTCGCCGCCTCCGACGAGGAGGGCCGGGCGGTGGTCCGGGTCACCGACGTGGGCCAACTGTAACTTCCTGGACGCGGTCCACACCGGGTGCCGGACCGGCCCCCTCAGTGAAGGAGCACCAGTGATGACCAATCCCGCCGAGCGCCTGGTCGATCTGCTCGATCTGGAACGGATCGAGCTGGACATCTTCCGCGGCCGCAGCCCCGATGAGTCACTGCAGCGGGTGTTCGGCGGACAGGTGGCGGGCCAGGCTCTGGTGGCCGCCGGGCGGACCACCGACGGGCAGCGTCCGGTGCACTCGCTGCACGCGTACTTCCTGCGGCCGGGTCGGCCGGGCGTACCCATCGTGTACCAGGTGGAACGGGTCCGGGACGGGCGCTCCTTCACCACCCGCCGGGTCGTCGCCATCCAGCAGGGTCGGACGATCTTCAATCTGACGGCCTCCTTCCATTCTCCTGAGTCGGGTATCGAGCAGCAACTGCCGATGCCGGACGTGCCCGGGCCGGAGGGTCTGCCGACCCTCGCCGACGAGGTCCGCGCCCATCTGGGCACGCTCCCCGAGGCGTTCGCCCGCATGGAGCGCCGGCAGCCCTTCGACATCCGCTATGTGGAGCGGCTGCGCTGGACGGACGAGGAGCTCGAGGGCGCGGAACCGCGCAGCGCCGTATGGATGCGCGCGGTGGGGCCGCTCGGGGACGACCCGCTGGTGCACACCTGTGCGCTCACCTATGCGAGCGACATGATGCTGCTGGACGCGGTGCGGGTGCCGGTCGAACCGCTGTGGGGGCCACGGGGCTTCGACATGGCCTCGCTGGATCACGCCATGTGGTTCCACCGGCCGTTCCGCACCGATGAGTGGTTTCTCTACGAGCAGGAGTCGCCCGTGGCCACGGGCGGCCGGGGTCTGGCGCGCGGCCGGATCTACGACCGTGCGGGACGGCTCCTCGTATCCGTGGTGCAAGAGGGGTTGTTCCGCCCGCTGCCGCCCGCCGAAGGTGCCGCGGACGGCGGCTGAGCCCCACCGTTGTGTGCCGCATGGTGGTGTGTGCCGCACCGTGGTGTGCCCCACAGGGACGTGCCGTGCCGTGGCTCATCGCCTGCCGATCAGCTTCCGCCACAGGCTCCGCGGGCGGCCCGGAACCGGGATGCGGTCATCGGGCACCGACGCCGGTCCGGCGTCCGGGCGCGGCGCGGGCCGGGCCCGGCGGGCGTCGTCCAACGACGAGGCGAGGGCGGCCCGATAGCGCCGGATCTCCCGTGGGTCGTCCGCCGTGACCACCGTGGCGATGACATCCCGGATCGTGCCCGCCTCGGGACGCATCCGCACGAGCGCGGGACGGAGCTCCCGCAGATGGGCCCGCTCATAAGGATCGGCCACGGCCGAGGCCAGCTCGACGGAGCCCAGCACCGAGGCCGGCACCGCGGCCCGCTCCCAGGGGTCCTCGGTCTGGGCGAGCAACTGGACGATCCTTCGGCTGCGCCATTTGGCGGCCCGCCAGTCCTCCCCGGCGGCCAGTGCCGCGCTCAGCCCCGGCGGGGTGCGGCCGCTCAGCAACTCCGGCTGCCTGACGGCGAACTCGGTCAGATCCGAGGCCAGATAGAGCCATACGACGGCCCGATAGCGATTGACATAGAACCGGACGGGGGCGAAGAAGCCCCCGCGCGCGAGGCGGGTCAGCCGCCCCTGAGTGATGCCGAGCAGCTCCGCGCCCTCCGCCGTGCCGACCACGCGGAGACGGGCGATGAGCGCCTCCGGGAAGCCCTCGGCGGCGGTCACGCGCCTCAGCTCCTCGCACGCCACCCGCCGGCCCAGACCGGTGGTGACGGTGCGCACTTCCCCCAACTGAACGGCCAGCTCGAACTCCCGCGTGTCGAGCCCCAGCGCCCGGGCCGCCGCGCCGAACGCGACGCTCCCGCCCGATCCGCCCGGCCCCGCCGGCCCGCCAGGGTCTCCCGGCCCGCTCGCCCGTCCCGGTACGCTCGGCTCACCGAGCCGCTCCGGGCTCCACGGCCCCTGGCTCTCCCGCAGCTCCTGATCCACCCGCACTGCCATGCGACGTCCTCCCCCGCACTGCCTCAATCACTGACAGTGACGACGATAGCCGCGAAGCAAGAGGCTCGGTCAGGCCTGTGGATAACTTCCGCGCGGCATCAGCTGGGTGCGCCGCTCTCCTGTCTGGCCTCGACTCCCAGGTGCTCCCCCACCCGGTTGACCAGCAGCGCCATCTCGTAGGCGACCTGCCCCACATCCGCGTCCGGCCCGGTGAGCACGCACAGACAACTGCCGTCCCCCGCCGCCGTGACGAAGAGGACGCCCTCGTCGAATTCGACCATCGTCTGCCGCACCCGGCCCGTGCGGAAGTGGTGCCCGGACCCCTTGGCGAGGCTGTGCAGCCCGGAGGCCACCGCGGCCAGGTGCTCGGCGTCCTGGCGCACCAGTGTGGAACTCGCCCCCGTCACCAGCCCGTCGTTGGACAGCACCAGTGCGTGCCGTATCTCCGCGATCCGCTCGGTCAGGTCGTCCAGTAACCAGTCGAGCCCCTTGTTCACTGCCATATCCGATTCCTCCCCGATTTCCCTTCAGCTGCGTGCCAGCCTTTCTCACTGCCGCCGTCTGGGCAACCCGCCCCGCCCGGCACCCCACGCTTGTGCGCTGATTGACGCAGGATGGGGACATGGCACAGAACATGACCAAGGATCAGTGGCAGAAGTTCGTCACGGAGGGCACCCGCACCGCGAAGCTGGCGACCGTGCGGGCCGACGGAAGTCCGCACCTCGCCCCCGTGTGGTTCCTGCTCGACGGTGACGACCTCGTCTTCAACACAGGTCAGGAGACGGTCAAGGGACGCAACTTGGCCCGGGACGGCCGGCTCACCGTCTGTGTGGACGACGACAGGCCGCCGTTCGCCTTCGTCACCCTGCGGGGGCGCGCCGAGCTGATCGACGATCTGGGGCAGGTCCGCGACTGGGCCACCCGGATCGCCGCCCGTTACATGGGCGAGGACCGGGCCGAGGAGTACGGCGCCCGCAACGGCGTGCCGGGCGAGCTGCTGGTCAGGGTGCGCATCGACAAGGTGCTCGCGCTCTCCGGGATCGCCGAGTAGCGAGATTCGACCGAAATCCATCCCTTCATGACGCACCCATGCCCATCCGACGTTTACGGGCGCATGAGGATCTTTATCGCACCGTCCTCCTTGCGCTGGAACATCTCATAGGCGCGGGGTGCCTCCTCCAGCGGGACGCGATGGGTGGCGAACCCGTCGACGCCCAGCGGGTCGTCGTCCGTCAGCAGCGGGAAGATGTCGTCGGCCCAGCGCCGCACGTTCGCCTGGCCCATCCGCAGCTGGATCTGCTTGTCGAACATGGTCATCAGCGGCAGCGGATCGGCCATCCCGCCGTAGATCCCGCTGAGGGAGATCGTTCCGCCGCGCCGCACCAGCGCGATGGCCAGCCGCAGCGCCGCCAGCCGGTCGACCCCGGCCTTCTCCGTGAGCTTGGCGGCCCATTCCCGCGGCAGGAGACCCGTGGCCCGCTGAGCGGTCCGGCCCAGCGGGCTGCCGTGGGCCTCCGTGCCCACCGCGTCGATGACCGCGTCCGGTCCTCGGCCGCCGGTGGTCGAGAGGATGGCCTCGACCAGGTCCTCCTGGCGGGAGAAGTCATTGAGGTCATGGACCTCGACGCCGTCGGCGCGCGCCCGGCGCAGCCGCTCGGGGACGAGGTCCACGCCGATGACCCGGTCGGCCAGGCCCTGGACCTTCGCCACCCGGCAGGCCATGTTCCCGATGGGCCCCAGCCCCAGGACCGCGAGCGTGCCGCCGCGCGGCACCTCCGCGTACTCGACCGCCTGCCATGCCGTGGGCAGTACGTCGGACAGATAGACGTAGCGGTCGTCGTGGACTCCTTCGGGCACCTTGATCGGGCCGTACTGGGCCTGCGGCACCCTCAGGTATTCCGCCTGGCCGCCGGCCACCGCGCCGTAGAGCTTGGTGTAGCCGAAGAGTTCCGCCCCCATGCCGTGCTCGGTGACCTGGGTGGTCTCGCACTGCGTCGGCAGACCGGAGCGGCACGTCCAGCAGTGTCCGCAGGCGATCTGGAACGGGACCACCACGCGGTCGCCGGGCTTGATGTGCGTCACCTCCGGGCCGGTCTCCTCCACGATGCCCATCGGTTCGTGGCCGAGGATGTCGCCGGGGGTCATGAAGGGCGTGAGCACCTCGTACAGGTGCAGATCGGACCCGCACAGCCCCGTGGTGGTGATCCGTACGATCGCGTCCGTCGGCTCCTTGATGATGGGGTCGGGCACCGTCTCGACCCGCACATCATGTCGGCCCTGCCAGGTCACCGCTCGCATCACCGCATCCCTTCGCCGTAGTCGTCGGAACGATCTTCCGAGGGCTTCGGGTACCCCGGCGCATCCGGCCGAACCGGCGGCGGGACCATGAGCCGCGCCCCCGGTCCACCAGGTCCACGAGCCGGGCCGTCTCCTCGGCGATCACGGCCGGATCGGCGCCCGCGGCGCCCAGCACGGCCAGGCAGGCGCCGTCGGCCAGCGCCACGACGAAGAGGGTGCCCGCCGTCATCTCGATCATCGTCCGCCGGGACGGGCCGCCGCGCCCCCGGCGTCCGGCGCTCGCGGCGATGCCGTGGAATCCGGAGGCGACGGCGGCCAGGTGCTCCGCCTCATGACGGGAGAGCCCGGCGGACGCGCTGACGGTGGCCCCGTCCCGGGAGAGCACCACGGCATGGCGCACGCCTGCGGTCCCGGCCACCAGATCGTCCAGGATCCGGTCGAGATCGGCCATGGGGCGTGCGGCGGTGCTGCGCGGCTTGGTCATGGGCGGTCTCCCTCGGTCGGGACGCGCCGCGCCGGGCGGCGCTCCAGGTGTCCCCCCCTGGGCCAGGGACGCTAGCCCCGGTGGGGGCGCACATTGAGGGCGCATTACGGAACCTGTTGAAAATTGACAGAGTCAGATGCCAGAGCGATCGATGAGCGTCCGAATCTGCACTCAAAGCGGGCGTAGGCTGCTTGCTCAGCGCAGCGCTTCACCGTCGTGTCCAAGGTGTCCCGAGGAGTTTCCGTGCCACATGAGCCCTCCCGTGGAAACAGCGCGGCCGACGTACGGGACTTCTTCACCCCCAGGGCGGCCGAGTGGGACCGCCGCTTCCCGGACGACGGCCCCGCCTACGCCGCCGCCGTCGCCGACCTCGGGCTCCGCCCCGGGGACGCGGTGCTCGACGCGGGGTGCGGAACGGGGCGTGCGCTGCCCGCACTGCGCGCCGCGGCCGGCCCCGAGGGGACGGTCCTCGGAGTGGACCTCACGCCCGCCATGCTGGACGCCGCCCTGCGTGAGAGCCGGGACGGCTTCGCGGGCCTCGCCCTCGCCGATGTGGCGCGGCTGCCGCTGCGCGACGGCTGCCTCGACGCGGTGTTCGCCGCCGGGCTGATCTCCCATCTCTCCGACCCCCGCGAGAACCTGTGCGAACTGGCCCGGGTGGTACGCCCCGGCGGGCGGCTCGCGCTGTTCCATCCGGTGGGGCGGGCCGCTCTCGCCGCCCGCCACGGCCGTGCCCTCACCCCCGACGACCTGCGGGCGGAGGCCCAGCTGCGGCCGTTGCTGGCGGACGCCGGCTGGCGGCTGGAGTCGTACACCGACGAGGACACGCGCTTCCTGGCGCTCGCCGTCCGCGAAGCCCGCTGAGGACCGGAAGGGGGCGCCGGACCGAAACGGCCCGAGCAGACCCTCAGGGCTGCCCCGCGACCGCCGCCGCGAAGCCGGGGGCGTTGTCGAACATCACGTTGTGCCCCGCTCCGGGCACGGTGCGGACCGTCACCCCGGCCGCCGTCAGCTCCTCGCGCCCGGTGAGCTCCTCGCCGTGCCCGCCGACGAGGAAGGTGCGGGGAATCTCCAGGCCCAGGAGCATCTTCCGCATGGTCGGCCGGGTGCCGCGGACCAGTGCGCACGCGCTGCGGTGCAGGGCCGTCGGGTCGGCGAGCCGCATCGTCGCCCGCCACACCGGCCCGATCCGCTCCAGGGTCTCCTCGAATCCGCCGCCGCGCACGAACGCGTCCTCCGTGTAGGTCGCGATCCGGCTGCTGCCCGCCGACAGCGGCGGATCGGGATCCAGGTTGGCCTCGGTCAGCACCAGACGGGACACCAGTTCCGGGCGGCGCACCGCCAGCACGATGGCGACCGATCCGCCCATGCTGTGCCCGATGAGCTCGGCACCCCGCGCCCCGGCCGCCTCGAGGGCCGAGGCCAGCGCGTCGGCGTGGTCCTCCAGCGTGTAGCCGAAGCCGGCGGGGCGGTCGCTGATCCCGTGGCCGGGCAGGTCCACGAAGAGCGACCGGCGGCCCGCGAGGGCCGGGACGGCGGCGATATGGGCGTGATGGACGGCCGATGTCGCGCCGAGCCCATGGACATACACCCGCGGCGGGCCGCCGTCCCCGCCCCCGGCCGTGCCGGTCCATCTGATGTGGGCCCCCTCCGGGCCGAATGAGGCGTGCTCCATGGCCTTCCTCCCGCCGTTCCCGCCTTGAGTGATCGCGTCGGGCACCGACAATACATCGAGGACGATGTATTGCGTCTACGAGGTACAGCGGTCTTGCGGCACAATGCGACCATGCTCGAACTCGCCATCCTGGGCTTCCTCCACGACGCCCCACTGCACGGCTATGAGTTGCGCAAGCGCATCGCCGCGCTGACCGGACATGTGAAACCCGTGGCCGAGTCCACCCTCTACCCGGCGATCAAACGGCTGGAGAAGGCCGGTCTGCTGGCCCGCCGGACCCAGCCGGGCGCGGGGGCCGCACCCCGGCACGTGCTCACGCTGACCGCCGAGGGGCAGGCGGAGCTGCGCCGCCGTCTCGCGCGTCCGGCGGACGCCGACATCACCGACGAGAACCGCTGGTTCACCGTGCTGGCGTTCCTGCGCCACCTCGACGACGCGTCGGCACAGGCGGAGGTGCTGGAGCGCCGGATGGCCTTTCTGCGGCAGCCGTCGAGCTTCTTCTACGAGGGCGACCGCCCGTTGCGGGCCGAAGAGGTCGAGGATCCCTTCCGGCGCGGCATCCTCACCATCGCCCGGGCCACCAGCCAGGCCGAACTGTCCTGGCTGCGGCGCACACTGGACACGCTCCGGGCGGCGACCGACGACTGAGGGCCGACCGCCTCCCGATGTCTCGACTCCGTGGCTACTGGGTGGTTAAGGTGCGCGACGACGGATCGCTCATCGGATCCGCGTGCGCAATAGGAGGCTGTCGTGCCCGCCACGGAGGAGTCACGCGACGAGGCGCTGTATGTGCTGACCGCGGTGCTGCTGACACCCGCTCAATTCCCGAGCGTGCTCGGCGACGACTATCCCGAGGCATGTGCCGCGCTCGGGCTGGAGCCGTACGACACCGGCTACGGGCTGGTGCTGGGACAGGACGGCGGCGGCGCCCGCTGGACGGTGGTCACCGACGATGTGTCGCTCGTGGCCATCGCCATCGCGACCTGGGACTGCGGCATGGAGTACGCCCTGGCCATCGAAGACCGTACGGTGGTCGCCTCGCTTCCCGGCTGGCCGCTCGCGGTGGCCGTGGCCGCCCCGGGCGTACCGGCTCCCCATGATCCCGCGCCCGACCCCGAGCCGGGGGGAGACGCCTCCCGGGCGCCGCTGGCGCCGCCGGACTCGGAGCGGTGGGGCCCGGCCCAGCGACGGCTCGGCGCCGATGAGATCGCGCTCCAGTGGGCGATCTGGCGTGAGCAGGTCGACAGCGATGTGACGTTCGTGTCCCCGGGCGAGAAGCCGCACGGGGGCGTGCGGCGGGTGCTCGAAGAGGCGCGCGACTATCTGGACTCACCCCCGCCGCTGGGGCGGATCCGCTCGGCGTTCGCCTCCGGTGACGCGCGGACGCTCCGGGCCGACGGGCCGGGCTGGAGCATGGTGGCCCGGACCGACGACATCGCGTTCGTGCTGCTGGACGACGCACCGGGCGAGGTGCTGCCGGTCGGCCGCGGCCCCGAACTGCCGGGGCTGCTGACGGCTCTGGACAAGCTGGCCGTACGGCCCCACTGAGACGGCCGTACGGCCCCACTGAGACCCGACGTCCCGCCCTGTCCCGTACGGAGTCGGCCAAGGACGCCGTACGGGCTGGTCACGACGCCGACCAGCAAGTGGAACACGCCGACGCGCATGACCAGCCGCCCGTACGGTCGCCCGCGGCCCTCTCCGTCCGGTCCCGGACGCCGCCCCGGACCTCGGCGAAGCATGACCGCTCCCATCCGGCCGGGCCCGGAACGGGGTCGCGGGCGGTCCGCGATCGGTACTGCACGGTCACTCCCGGGTGCGCTCCGCCCGTGGCCCCTGGCCCAGCCGGCCGCGCTCGGCGGCCGGCCGCTTCAGCGTCCCAGCTGCTTACGGGTGACCCTGCTCAGCCTGCGGCGCTGGGAGGAATCCAGCAGCAGATAGGCCGCCGCCGGCACTCCCACGATCACCAGCAGCGCAGCCCAGAAGGGCAACACCCAGAGCAGGATCACACCTGCCACCACACCACCGGTGGCGACCTTCGCGCGTGTGGACATCTCACCCGCCTCCTTCACGGCCCATAGCCGCACTCACTCCACACAACGGACACCGACGGCACCCGGTTCCTCCCCGCGCCGTGATCCTGTACCCTCGGGCGGCCCGGGCTCGACTAGTCAAATTTGAGGAACGCTCAGCGCTGTGACACCACCCTCCGCGGCAACACCCTCCGACATCGCAGAACTCTCCCGCTGCACCGCGGTCTTCCTTCCCGGTGACCCGGCACGCACCGGCCGGGTCGCCTTCTGGCGGCCGGACGGCGTGCCTCCGTCCGGCCCCGCCACCGGCTCCGCCGAGGAGCTGACGGTCGTCGTCCCGGTGGACGGCACCGATGACGGTCCCCATGACGACCCCACCGGCCCCAGCCCCACCGGCCTCGCCGTCGAAACGCACACCGTAAGGGCGCTCCTGCTGCCCCTGGGCGAGGCGCTGCCGGTGCTCACCCGGGCCCGGGCGCGGGCCGCACAGACCGGTCCGGGACAGTGCGACCCCGCCACGGCCTTCTGGGGCGCCGCCGCCGTGCTCGCCCTCCAACTCGCGGCCCGCGGAAGGCTGCTGCCCGGACTCAGCGCCACCGACCACGACGCCTGGCGCGTCGGTCCGCTCACCCCCGACGATCTGACGCGGGTGCGCGAGCTGGCCGCCGCCATGCCGCCCACGGCGCACGCGACGCCGCTGCCCGTCTCCGGCCCGGTGCTGCTGCCCGAGCCCGAGCGGCATCTGCGGGCGTTCCTGGACGCGGTGGCGGACGGGCTGCCGCGCTCGCCCGCGGCGGCGCTGGCCTCGGGCGGCCCCTCCTTCGCCGCCCCGGCGCCACGGCGGCTGCCCGAACAGCGCTCCTGGGCCGCCGACGTGGCCGCCGGGCACGACGCGGGGGTGCGGCTCTCGATCCGTATCGAGCTGCTGCACGGCGGCGGTGGGAACGGTAAGGCGGACGGGCCGCGCTTCCGTGCCGTCCTCCAGTTGCACAGCCTCACCGATCCGGCGCTGGTCGCGGACGCCGCCGAGGTCTGGGCGGGCACCTCGCCCATCACCCCGGCCCTCGGTCCGCGCGCCCGTATGGACGCCCTGCTGACCCTGCGGCGCGCGGCCCGCGCCTGGGCACCGCTCACCCCGCTGCTGTCGGCCGCCGTGCCCGACGCCCTCGACCTCGCCGACGAGGAGGTCACCGAGCTGCTCGGTCCGGCCGCCGGGGCGCTGGACGCCGCCGGGGTCCAGGTGCACTGGCCCAGGGAACTGGCCCGCGGGCTCACCGCCCGCGCGGTCATCGGCCCGGACGGCGAGGACGAGGCTCAGGACGACACCGGGCCCCGGTTCCCCGCCTTCCTCTCCGCCGACGCGCTGCTGCGGTTCAGCTGGCGGTTCGCCGTGGGCGACCAGGAGCTCACCCGAGCCGAGCTCGACGGGCTCGCCGAGGCCAGCCGGCCGGTGGTACGGCTGCGCGACCAATGGGTCCTCCTCGACCCCGACGCGGCGCGCCGCGTCCGGGACCGGCAGGACCGCAAACTCACCCCCGCCGACGCCCTCGGTGCCGTCCTTACGGGTCGCACGGAGGCCGAAGGCACCGATGTGGAGGTGCGGGCCACCGGCTGGCTGGAGGCCCTGCGGGACCACCTCGCCGACCCCGAGGGGACCGCCGGTGCCCAGCGGGCGCCCGTGCCCCAGCCCTCCGCCCTGGCCGCCACCCTGCGCGACTATCAGCTGCGCGGCCTGGACTGGCTGGTCCGGATGACCTCGATCGGCCTCGGCGGCTGTCTCGCCGACGACATGGGGCTCGGCAAGACCATCACCTTGATCGCCCTCCATCTGCACCGTATGGGCATCCCCGAGGCCGCCGGGCCCACTCTGGTGGTCTGCCCCACCTCGCTGATGGGCAACTGGCGGCGGGAGATCGAGCGGTTCGCGCCGGGCACCCCGGTACGCCGCTACCACGGCTCCGCACGCAGCCTGGACGGCCTTGACGACGGCGAGTTCGTCCTCACCACCTACGGCACGATGCGGCTCGACGCGCAGCGGCTGGCCGAGGCCGGGCCGTGGGGCATGGTGGTCGCGGACGAGGCGCAACATGTGAAGAACCCGTTCTCGGCGACGGCGCGGCAACTGCGCACCATCGGCGCGAAGGCCCGCGTGGCGCTCTCCGGAACCCCCATCGAGAACAACCTCTCCGAGCTGTGGGCGATCCTCGACTGGACCACGCCGGGGGTGCTGGGCACCCATGGGGCGTTCCGCAGGCGCTACGCCCAGGCCGTGGAGAGCGGAAGCGACCCCGAGGCCGCCGCGCGGCTGGCGAAACTGGTCCGCCCCTTCCTGCTCCGACGCCGCAAGTCCGACCCCGGTATCGCCCCCGAGCTGCCGCCCAAGACCGAGACGGACCGGGCCGTCGCGCTCACCAAGGAGCAGGCCGGGCTCTACGAGGCGGTGGTGCGCGAGATCCTCGCCGAGATCTCCGGCACCGGCGGTCTCGTCCGGCGCGGACTCATCGTCAAGCTCCTCACCGGTCTGAAGCAGATCTGCAATCACCCGGCGCAGTATCTGAAGGAGGACCGGCCGGTGGTCCCCGGGCGCTCCGGCAAGCTGGAGCTGCTCGACGAGCTGCTGGACACCATCCTGGCCGAGGGCGCGAGCGTCCTGGTCTTCACCCAGTACGTCCGGATGGCGCGCATCCTCGAGGGCCACCTGGCCGCGCGCGGGGTGCCGGCCCAGCTGCTGCACGGCGGTACGCCGGTGGCGCGGCGCGAGGAGATGGTGCGGCGCTTCCAGGACGGCGAGGTCCCGGTGTTCCTGCTGTCGCTGAAGGCGGCGGGCACCGGGCTCAACCTCACCCGGGCCGGACATGTCGTGCACTACGACCGCTGGTGGAACCCGGCCGTCGAGGCGCAGGCCACCGACCGCGCGTACCGCATCGGCCAGACCCAGCCGGTGCAGGTCCACCGCATCATCGCGGAGGGGACCGTGGAGGACCGCATCGCCGCGATGCTGACGCGCAAGCGGGAGCTGGCGGACGCCGTGCTCGGCTCCGGTGAGGGCGCGCTGACCGAACTGACCGACTCCGAGCTGGCGGAGCTCGTGGAGCTGAGGGGGACCGAACGATGAGCCGTACCGAGTCCGAGCGCACCTTCGCCGCGCTGCCGCCCGCCCGTGGCCGCGGCTTCGCCCGCACCTGGTGGGGCCAGGCGTGGCTGAAGGCCCTGGAGGACACGGCGCTGGACGGCGAGCAGCTGAGGCGCGGCCGCAAGCAGGCGCGCGACGGAGCGGTGGGCGCGGTGTGCGTACGCCCCGGCCGGGTCACCGCCGTGGTGCGGGACCGCGACCACACGCCTTACCGGTCCGACGTGCTGCTGCGGGAGTTCAGGGACGCGGAATGGGACCGGCTGCTGGAGGTGGTCGCGGACCGCTCCGGCCATATCGCCGCCCTGCTGGACCGCGACATGCCCCCGCAGCTGGCCGAGGACGCGGCGGTCGTCGGCGTCGAACTGCTGCCGGGGATAGGCGATCTGGAGCCGGAGTGCGGCTGCGAGGCGTGGGACCACTGCCCGCACACCGCCGCGCTCTGCTACCAGCTCGCCCGGCTGCTGGACGAGGATCCGTACGTACTGCTCCTGATGCGCGGACGCGGGGAGCGGGAGCTGCTGGACGAGCTCCAGGTGCGCAGCGCGGCACGGGCCGCCCACCTTCCGCGAACGGCGGAGGACGCCGCTCCCCCGGCCCCGGAGGGCGTACCGGCCCGGGAGGCGTTCGCCGCGCCCGGTCCGCCGCCGTTGCCCGCACCCCCGCCCGCCGTCGCCGCGCCCGGCCGTCCTCCGGCGCTGGCGGGCGGCACGGACCCGGCCGAGGGGCTGGACGTGGCCGCGCTGGAGTTCCTGGCGGCGGACGCCGCCGTACGCGCCCAGCGGCTGCTGGCCGAGGCGCTCGCCCCCGGCCACGCCACCACCCCGGTCCCGGCCGCGCTGACGGTGTGGCAGGACACGGTGCGGTTGACCGCCGCCGGTCCCCCGGCTCCGATCGCCGCCCGGCTCGCGACGGGCTGCGGGCGCGACCGCACCGATCTGGCGCGGGCCGTCCGCGCCTGGGAGCACGGCGGGGCCGCCGCGCTCACCGTGCTGGAGGAGGAGTGGACGCCGGGCCCGGAAGCCCTCGCGCGGGCCCGCGCCCAGCTCGCGGCCGCCTGGGAGGGGGACGAGCGAGCACCCCGGCTGCGCGCCACGGCGAACCGCTGGACGGTGGTGGGCGCCGATCTCCAGGTGCGCTACGGCCACGACGGCCGCTGGTGGCCGTACCGCAGGGAACGCGGCCGCTGGTGGCCCGCGGGTCCGGCCGGACCCGACCCGGCGGCGGCGCTGGCGATGCCCGGCTCCGACGGCTGACGCGGCGACACGGCCGGTGGCGGCATCTCGTCCGCCATCGGCCTCGGGCCAGGGCCAGGGAGGTCGCCCCATCCCGACGGCGCCGCGGTGCCCGCAGACGAGACGGGCGGAGGGTCCAGGCGGCCCGAAGACCCGTACGGGCGGTAGGTCCAGGCGGCCCGAAGGCCCATGCGGGCGGAAGGCCCATGCGGCCCGAAGACGTGTGCGGGCCGAAGAACCAGCCACGCCGAAGGCAGCCGGGCGGCAACCTTTGGATGCGCCGTGGAGACCGTAAGGCGTCAACCCCCTCGGCACGCCTCCACGGGACGGAGTCACCGACCATGACCCTCAGTCCACGGCGCCCCCGGCGCCGCCGCCCCGCTCCGCTCATCGGCTCCCTGGCCCTGGCCACCGGCGTCGGGCTCGCCGTCGCCCCGGCCCACGCCGCCACGCCCATAGCCGCGGCGGCCACCATCGTGGTGGCCAAGGACGGCAGCGGCACCTACACCACCGTCCAGGCGGCCGTCGACGCGGTACCGGCGAACAACCCGTCCGCCGTCACCATCTCCATAAAGCCCGGTACGTACCGCGAGACGGTGAAGGTCCCCGCCAACAAGCCGCACATCCGGCTGGTGGGGACCACGAGCAGCAAGAACGACGTGACGATCGTCTACAACAACGCCTCCGGCACCCCCAAGCCCGGCGGAGGCACCTACGGCACCAGCGGCAGCGCGACCGTGGCCGTCGAGGCCGATGACTTCCAGGCCCGCAATCTGCAGTTCGTGAACGACTTCAACGAGGGCAACACCAGCATCACCGACAAGCAGGCGGTCGCGCTGCGCACCGCGGGCGACCGGATCGTCCTGGACAACGTCGGCGCGGTCGGGGACCAGGACACCCTGCTGCTGGACTCGGCGAGCAAGGACAAGGTCGGCCGGGTGTATGTCAACAACGCCTGGATCCAGGGGAATGTCGACTTCGTCTTCGGCCGGGCCTCCGCCGTGATCAACAAGTCGGCGATCCGGCTCGTCAAGCGCTACGACGGCAGCTCCGGTGGCTATGTCGCGGCGCCCTCGACGGCGGCCGGGAAGAAGGGCTTCCTGTTCATCAACAGCAACATCACCGGGGATGTCGGCAGCCGGTCGTTCTATCTCGGCCGTCCCTGGCACGCGGGCGGCGACGCCAGTCTCGATCCGCAGGCGGTCGTTCGCAATACGGATCTGTCAGCGGCGGTCAAGACCACACCGTGGACGGACATGAGCGGCTTCTCCTGGAAGGACGACCGCTTCGCGGAGTACAAGAACACCGGCGCCGGTTCCGGTGCGGCGAGCACGGACCGTCCGCAGCTGACCGACGCCCAGGCCGCGGACTACGAGGTCGCCGACTGGCTCGGCGGCTGGCAGCCGTCGTCCTGAGCGGCCGCCGGCCGGAGTCCTGAGCCGGTGAGAGCCCCGGCCGCCGGTCCCGTCGGGGGGCGGGACCGGCGGCCGGACGCGGTCAGCCGGACGCGGTCAGCCGCGCGCGGCCAGCAGATGGTCCATGGCCAGCTGGTCGAGGCGCTCGAAGGCCATACCGCGCTCGGCGGCCGCCTCGACGTCGAAGTCCTCGAAGGCGGTGCGGTCCGCGAGCAGCGCCGCCGGGGTCTCGCCCTCGTCGAGGGTCGGCAGGCCCAGCTGGTCCAGGCGCGAGGCGCGCAGCGCCTCCTGGACCTCGGGGTCGGCGCGGAAGGCGGCCGCGCGCTCCTTGAGGATGAGGTAGTTGCGCATGCAGCCCGCGGCCGAGGCCCAGACGCCCGAGACGTCCTCGGTGCGCGGGGGCTTGAAGTCGAAGTGGCGCGGGCCCTCGTAGCCGCCGGTCTCCAGCAGGTCGACCAGCCAGAAGGCGGCCCGGAGATCGCCCGCGCCGAACCGCAGGTCCTGGTCGTACTTGATGCCGTTCTGGCCGTTGAGGTCGATGTGGAAGAGCTTGCCCGCCCACAGCGCCTGCGCGATGCCGTGCGGGAAGTTCAGCCCGGCCATCTGCTCGTGGCCGACCTCCGGGTTGACCCCGTACAGCTCGGGCCGCTCCAGCCGCTCGATGAAGGCCAGGGCGTGGCCGACGGTGGGCAGCAGGATGTCGCCGCGCGGCTCGTTGGGCTTGGGCTCGATGGCGAAGCGCAGATCGTAGCCCTGCCCGGTGACATACGCGCCGAGCAGGTCGAACGCCTCCTTCATCCGGTCGAGCGCGGCGCGTACGTCCTTGGCGCCGCCGGACTCGGCGCCCTCGCGGCCGCCCCAGGCCACATAGGTCTTCGCGCCCAGCTCGGCGGCGAGGTCGATGTTGCGCATGGTCTTGCGCAGCGCGTAGCGGCGCACATCGCGGTCGTTGGCGGTGAGAGCGCCGTCCTTGAAGACCGGATGGGTGAAGAGGTTGGTGGTGGCCATGGGCACGGTCATCCCGGTGGCGTCCAGGGCCTGCCGGAAGCGCTTGATGTGCGATTCGCGCTCGGTCTCCGAGGCGCCGAACGGGATGAGGTCGTCGTCGTGGAAGGTGACGCCGTACGCGCCGAGTTCGGCGAGCCGGGTCACGGACTCCACGGGGTCGAGCGCCGGGCGGGTGGCGTCCCCGAACGGGTCCCGGCCCTGCCAGCCGACCGTCCACAGTCCGAAGGTGAACCTGTCCTCGGGGGTGGGGTTGTAGCTCATCGCGGCTCCCTCGCCTATTTCGTCATGGCGCTTTACAAATTAGTATGCGCGAGCATTCCGGGGAAGCCCCGTACAACCCGCACACCGCACGCCCCATGAACGCAAGGGAGAGCGCGAGATGGCAGCAGCAGCCGTGCCCGTGCCGCAAGGACCGCTCGTCGTCGGCGTGGACAGCTCCACGCAGTCGACCAAGGCGCTCGTCGTCGACTCCGCGACCGGTGCGGTCGTCGCCCGAGGACAGGCCCCGCACACCGTCGGCGGCGGCAGCGACGGCACCGGTAAGGAGTCCGTCCCCGAGCAGTGGTGGGATGCGCTCACCGAGGCGCTGCGCCAGTGCGGGACCCCGGCCCGGGAGGCGGCCGCGGTCTCCGTGGGCGGCCAGCAGCACGGCCTGGTCACCCTGGACGCCTCGGGCCGCTCGGTGCGGCCCGCACTGCTGTGGAACGATGTGCGCTCCGCACCGCAGCGCGACCGGCTCATCGAGGAGCTGGGCGGCCCCAAGGCATGGGCGGAGCGGGTGGGCAGCGTGCCCGCGCCCGCCTTCACCGTCACCAAGTGGGCCTGGCTCATGGAGAACGAACCGGAGGTGGCCCGCGCCACCGCGGCCGTCCGGCTCCCCCACGACTACCTCACCGAGCGGCTCACCGGCTACGGCACCACCGACCGCGGCGACGCCTCGGGCACCGGCTGGTGGGCCTCGGGCACCGAGTCCTACGACGAGGAGATCCTGGGCCGGGTCGGGCTCACCCCTGAATTGCTGCCGCGCGTGCTGCGCCACGGCGAGGCCGCCGGGACCGTACGGGAGCTGCCCGATCTGCCGCTGCCCACCGGCGCCCTGGTGGCCACCGGCACCGGCGACAACATGGCGGCCGCCCTGGGGCTCGGTCTGCGTCCGGGGCAGCCAGTGCTGAGCCTGGGCACCTCCGGCACCGTGTACGCGGTCTCGGCCCACCGGCCCACCGACCCCACCGGAGTGGTCGCGGGCTTCGCCGACACGCGTGACGCCTGGCTCCCGCTGGCGTGCACGCTCAACTGCACGCTCGCGGTCGACCGGATCGCGGCGCTGCTGGGCCGTGACCGGGAGGCGGTGGAGCCGGGCGGCTCGGCCGTGCTGCTGCCGTTCCTCGACGGCGAGCGCACCCCCCATCTGCCGCACGCCTCGGGGCTGCTGCACGGACTGCGCCACGACACCACACCCGGGCAGGTGCTCCAGGCCGCCTACGACGGCGCCGTCTTCGCCCTGCTCACCGCGCTGGACCAGGTGCTGGACGCGGACGCGGCACCCGACGCCCCGCTGCTGCTCATCGGCGGCGGCGCCAAGGGCACCGCGTGGCGGGAGACGGTCCGGCGGCTGAGCGGACGCCCGGTCCAGGTGCCCCGGGCCGAGGAACTGGTCGCCCTCGGGGCCGCTGCGCAGGCCGCGGGGCTGGTGCTGGGCGAGGACCCGGCGGCGGTGGCGCGGCGCTGGGCGACCGCCGAGGGGCCGTCCTACGGTCCGGTGCCCCGCGACGAGGCGGCGCTGGAGCGGCTCTCCCGGGTGCTGGCGGACGCCGACGGCCTGCTGCGCCACGCGTGAGAGCCTGTGTTATCCCCGGTCGGATCAGCGTGCGGCGTCAGGGGGCACCTCCCGGCGGTAGCTGGGGGAGCGTGCCAGACGCCGCACGCCCGGCCGGGGATATGACACAGGCTCTGAGCGCGCCGCGCCACGCGGGAACGCCGTACGACGGTGGCCGAGCGACCCCGGTTGTCGTACCGGCCCGGCACAATGAGCGGATCGGCCGAGAGGAGACGGATTCAGGTGGCAGCGCCACTGCCCAACACCCAGCAGGCGATGCGCCGGCGCAATCTCTCCCTCGTGCTGCACGCCGTGGCCGCCCACGGCCCGCTGTCCCGTGCCGCGGTGGCGGCCCGGGTGGGGCTCACCCGGGCCGCCGTCTCCACTCTCGTCGACGAGCTGATCCGGGACGGGCTGCTGGTCGAGCTGGGCCCCTCCCGGCCCGGCACGGTCGGCCGCCCCGGCAGCGCCCTCCAGCTCAACGAGCGCGGTCCGGCCGGTCTTGGCGCGGAGATCGGGGTGGACCACCTCGCGGTGTGCGCGATGGACCTCGCCGGGCGGATACGGGCCCGTACGGAGCTCGCCTCGGCGAACCGCGACCGCTCACCGGCCCCGGCGCTCGCCCAGCTCGCCGGGCTGGTCCGGCAGGTCGCGGCGGAGGCGGAGCTGGGCGGACTGCGGCCGGTGGGGCTCGCGGTTGCGGTGCCCGGTCTGGTGGCGCGGGACTCGTCGCTGGTCGTCCGCGCCCCCAACCTGGGCTGGGAGGGGGTGGACATCGGCCCCGAGCTGCGCGCGGCGCTGCCCGGTCTGCCGGTGACCGTGGACAACGAGGCGAACCTGGGCGCGCTCGCCGAGCTGTGGCGGGGCGGCCATGACCCGGCGCCCCGGGACTTCGTCCATGTCTCGGCCGAGATCGGCATCGGCGCGGCGGTCGTGCTGGACGGGCAACTGCTGCGCGGCACCCACGGTTTCGCGGGCGAGCTGGGCCATGTGCCGGTGCGTCCCGAGGGGCCCGAGTGCGCCTGCGGCGGGCGCGGCTGTCTGGAGCAGTACGCGGGCGAGGAGGCGGTGCTGCGGGCGAGCGGCCTGTCCCCCGAGGAGGCCGCGGCCCAGCATCCGGGTCCCGGCGGCCGTATCGCCGTGCTGGCCGTGCGGGCGGCCAGCGGCGACCAGCGGGCACGGCGGGCGCTGCGCGGCGCGGGCTCGGCGCTCGGGATCGCGCTCGCGGGCGCGGTGAACCTCCTGGACCCGGAGAAGGTGGTGCTCGGCGGCGCGCTGACGCCGCTGGCGCCCTGGCTGCTGCCCGCCCTGGAGCGGGAGCTGGGCCGGCGGCTCACCGACCCGGCCCGTCCGGGCAGCGGGGCGGTGACCGTCTCCCGGCTCGGTCCGGACGGTCCGCTGCTGGGGGCGGCCAGTTCGGTGGTGCAGGCGGTCCTCGACGATCCGGCGGGGTTCAGGGACCCCGCCGGGGCCGCTGAGCCGGCCGGAATCAGAGGAAGCGATGCATGATGTGCAGCCCCACATAGCCGTTCGCGGGGTGGGCGAACGCCTTGGGGACGGTGCCGATGACCTCGAAGCCGAGTGAGCGCCACAGCGCCACCGCCCGGGTGTTGCTCTCCACCACGGCGTTGAACTGCATCGCCTTGTAGCCCTCGGCGCGCGCCCAGTCCAGGACATGCTCGCCCAGGGCGCGGCCCACACCGCGTCCGCCGTGCTCGGGGGCCACCATGAAACTGGCCCCCGCGATATGCGCTCCGGGCCCCATGTGGTTGGGGTTCATCTTGGCCGAGCCGAGGACCGTGCCGTCGGGGTCGGTGGCGACGACGGTACGGCTCGGGGGCTCCAGCATCCAGATCTCGCGGGCCCGGTCCTCGTCCAGGTCGCGGGGGTAGGTGTAGGTCTCCCCCGCGGCGACGATGCGGCGCAGGAAGGCCCAGATGGCGGGCCAGTCCTCGGCGGTGGCGGTCCTGATGAGCATGGGGGCCAGCATGGCCGTGCGGGCGGCGGCACGCGAGTGATTTTCTCTCCGGCCGCCGCCCTCCCCGGCCGCCGCCCGACGAGGCGTCAGCGGGTCGCGCGCAGGAACGCCTCCAGGCCCGCCAGGTCGTCGGTGTTGAGGTAGTCCACGTCGGCGGCCAGGAGCTCACGCCACAGGGCGTCGCGCTCCGGACCCGCCACGTCCGGGGTGGCCCAGAAGCGCACGGTCTGCCGGGCGTCGTGCGCGGAAGCCGCGAGGCGGCGCAGCGTCTCGCGCTCCGCCGCCGGTATCGGACCGGCTCCCGTCCAGGTGAAGGTCTTGGTCCAGTCGGCGCTGATCAACGGGATGAAGGAGGCGGGCACGCCCGAGCCGAGGTCCTCCAGCCGTCCGTCGTAGAAGGCGTGGCGCACCTTCTCGGCCTCCATGGGGGCGCGGGCGCCGCGGTCGCCGGAGATGACGGCCGTCACCGCGCCGCGGCGCACCCGGCCGCCGACCCCGCCGTAGGCGGCGCTGAACAGGTGGCCGTAGCGGCGCAGCCGCTTGGCCAGCTCCAGGTAGGTGGGCTCCCCCGCGGTCTTGAGGTCGATCAGCAGCTGCAGCGACAGGTCGTAACCGCGGTAGACCCGGCCGCCGTTGGCCTTCACCCGCCGGGCCAGCGGGTCGAGGTAGAGCGACTCCAGGGTGCGGGTGGGGTCGAGGTCCGTGGCGTCGTGCGCGACCAGCAGCCGGCCGTCGACCAGCCAGATGTCGGCCTCGACGCTGCCGAAGCCGTGCGAGAGCGCGTCGAGGAGCGGACGCGGGTGCTCGTAGTCGTTGTGGGCGTGGGCTCTGGCCAGCGGCCGCTTGCCCTTGGCGCGGTCCCTTGAGCCGTCCTTCGGGTTGTCCTTCGCGACGTCGGTGTCGCCGAGCGAGGCGGAGGTGCCCGCGAACGCGGGCGCGGCCGCGCCGCCCGCCAGCGCGGCTCCGAGGGTGACGACAAAGGCACGGCGTGTACGGCGGTCCATGGGGCCTCCCGGCTCTCGTCCCGGCGCGGTGCCGGATACGCAGGCTCGACGCCAGTGAGTATCGGGCGGCCGTACGCCCAAAGGGCAGTACTGGGCGAAGAGTTCCACGGGTGGTCCCCGGCCATTTCCTCGCCGTTCCCGAGGTGCCGGGGCGGTCGCGGCGGTGCCCGTGGGGACGCGGGGCGGCTGCGCGCGCCGGGTGAACGGACGGGGGCGCGGCGGCCGTCGGCCCACGACGCATTCGGAATGTTTACCCGTCGGCGACCGCCGTCATAACCCGCGCCCGGGCACTCTTTTGAGTGAATGCAAAAGCCCAAAGTCCGCTGATAGCTTGGCAGTTGCTCGAGCGGAATTTCTCTTCAAGGTCCGTACAGGGATGGGTGAGCATTCACGATGACGACGTCCGTTGAACCGGGTTCCGGTACCGACATTTCGCAGCCGCAGTTGAGCCTCGGCACGGCGGCCGCACGGAATCTGGCGACGACGACCAAATCCGTTCCGCAAATGCAGGGCCTCACCTCGCGGTGGCTGCTGCGCATGCTGCCGTGGGTGCAGGTTCCGGGTGGTTCCTACCGGGTGAACCGCCGGGCGTCCCATACGCTCGGGGACGGCCGGGTGGAGTTCACCACCACCGGATCACAGGTGCGGGTCATCCCGGTCGAGCTGCGCGAGCTGCCGCTGCTGCGCCGGTTCGAGGACGCCGCGGTGCTCGAGGCCCTGGCGGACCGCTTCACCCAGCGGGAGTTCGCGCCCGGCGATGTGCTGGTGGAGGCCGGGCGCCCGGCCGATGAGCTCCTCCTCATCGCCCACGGCAAGGTCGACAAATTGACCGAGGGCGCGTTCGACGAGCCCTCGGTGGTCGGCTCGGCCGCCGGTGGCGACCACATCGGGGAGCCGGAGCTGACCGCCGCCGAGGCGGGCACCTGGGGAATCACCGTGAAGGCCGTGACGTCCTGCACGGTGCTGGCCCTGCCCCGACAGGAGTTCGAGGAGCAGCTGGACCGCTCACCTGAGCTGCGCGCGCATGTGGAGGGGGTGCGCTCGGCGCCGGAGACCGAGCGGAACGAGCACGGGGAGGCGGCCATCGCGCTGGCCTCGGGCCACTCCGGCGAGCCGGTCCTGCCGGGCACCTTCGCGGAGTACGAGCTGGAGCCGCGCGAGTACGAGCTGAGCGTGGCCCAGACCGTGCTGCGCGTCCACACCCGCGTCGCCGACCTCTACAACGAGCCCATGAACCAGGTCGAGCAGCAGCTCCGCCTCACCATCGAGGCCCTGCGCGAACGCCAGGAACACGAACTCGTCAACAACCCCGAGATCGGCCTGCTGCACAACGCCGACCTCTCCCAGCGCATCCACACCCGCAGCGGCCCGCCCACCCCCGACGACCTCGACGAACTGCTGGCCACCGTCTGGAAGGACCCGGGGCTGATCCTGGCGCATCCGCGCGCCATCGCGGCGATCGGCCGGCAGTTCAACAGCCATGGCATCTCCCCGCAGCCCACGGAGGTGAACGGGCACGCTCTGCCGGCCTGGCGGGGCGTGCCCATCCTCCCGTGCAACAAGATTCCGGTCTCCGGGAGCGGGGTGAGCTCCATTCTCGTTCTGCGCACCGGGGAGGAGAACCAGGGGGTCATCGGACTGCACCGCACCGGAATTCCCGACGAATACCAGCCGAGCCTCTCGGTGCGGTTCATGGGAATCAGCGAGCAGGCCATCATCTCGTATCTCGTCAGCGCCTACTATTCCGCGGCCGTGCTCGTCCCGGACGCGCTCGGAATTCTGGAGAACGTGGAGGTCGGGCTCTGAATCGGCCCGACGGACCCTGACATCCGCCCGACCGGGCCTGTGGCCTTCGCATACCTTCCCGAAGATCTACCGAAATGGGTGATGAGCACTTATGACCACCTCCGTGGAGTCCGGTGAGCAGCCGCTGAGTCTGGGCACGGCCGCCGCGCGGAATCTGGCGACCACCACCAAGTCAGTTCCGCAGATGCAGGCCATCTCCTCCCGGTGGCTGCTGCGCGTCCTCCCCTGGGTCCAGGTGTCGGCCGGTACGTACCGGGTGAACCGCCGGCTGACCTACACGGTCGGGGACGGGCGGGTGGAGTTCATCACCACCGGATCACAGGTGCGGGTCATCCCGCCGGAGCTGGGCGAGCTGCCGACGCTGCGCGGCTTCGGGGTCACCTCCGTCCTGGAGTCGCTGGCCGACGGCTGTGTCCAGCGCGAGTACGCGCCCGGGGATGTGCTGGTGGAGGCGGGCCGCCCGGCCGACCAGGTGTTCCTGATCGCCCATGGCAAGGTCCGCCAGATCGCCCCCGGCGCGTATGACGAGGGCAGCACGCTGGCGGTGCTGGCCGACGGGGAGTACTTCGGCGACGCGGTCCTGACCGGTCCGGAGCACACCTGGGAGTTCACCGCCCGGGCCGTCACCCGGACCACGGTGCTCACCCTCCCCCGCCGCGTCGTCGAGGAGGCCGCCGACCGCTCCGCGGCGCTGCGCGACCATCTCCAGGGGCTCGCCGAGCGGACCGCGCCCGCCCAGAACCGGCGCGGTGAGGCCGATATCGCCATCGCGTCCGGCCACTCGGGCGAGCCGGCCCTGCCGGGCACCTTCGTGGAATACGAGCTGGAGCCCCGGGAGTACGAGCTGAGCGTGGCCCAGACCGTGCTGCGCGTCCACACCCGCGTCGCCGACCTCTACAACGAGCCCATGAACCAGGTCGAGCAGCAGCTCCGCCTCACCATCGAGGCCCTGCGCGAACGCCAGGAACACGAACTCGTCAACAACCCCGAGATCGGCCTGCTGCACAACGCCGACCTCTCCCAGCGCATCCACACCCGCAGCGGCCCGCCCACCCCCGACGACCTCGACGAACTGCTGGCCCGGCGCCGCAAGACGCAGTATCTGCTGGCGCATCCGCGCACCATCGCCGCCTTCGGGCGGGAGTGCAGCAACCGTGGTCTGTATCCGCAGGGCGTCGAAGTGGCGGGGATCGCGGTGCGGGCGTGGCGCGGGGTTCCGCTGCTGCCCTGCAACAAGATCCCGATCAGCGAGTCCGGCACCAGCTCGATCCTGGCGATGCGCACCGGGGAGGAGAGCCAGGGGGTCATCGGACTGCATCAGACCGGTATTCCGGATGAGTACGAGCCCAGTCTGAACGTGCGGTTCATGGGCATCAGCGAGCAGGCCGTGACGTCCTATCTGGTCTCCGCCTACTACTCGGCGGCGATTCTGGTGCCCGATGCGGTCGGTGTGCTGGAGGACGTCGAGATCGGCCGCTGAGCCCGGCCGTCAGAGACCGGTCACCGCGGGCGTGGATCAGGGACGGACGCTGCTGACCACGTCCGCGGTGGCTGCCAGCCCCTCGGAGATGGTGGGCGCCACGCTGCTGCTCGCCAGGTAGAAGCCCAGCGTCACACAGACCAGCGCATGCGAGATGCGCAGTCCGCCGCTGCGGAGAAACACCACTGTGAGGATCAGAAGCAGCAGGACCACGGAGATGGAAATGGCCATGGGGAGCCTCCTCGGCCACTACGGAGCATCGGAATCCGGCCGTCAGTGTGGCCCAGAATCGCCGCTGGACCGCCGTCACCTGGTGCTCCATACGGGTGCCGATCTGCTGTTCGGTTACTCCCCGGCGGTCACTCCCGTGCGGTGAGCGGGCGAGGCGAGCCCCTTCAGGCGTCGGCGCGGATCAGCTCGGCGGCCATCTCGCCGATCATGACGCAGGTCGCGTTGGTGTTGGCCGAGACGATCGACGGCATGATCGATCCATCGGCGATCCGCAGCCCCTCGACGCCCCGGACGCGCAGCCGGGGGTCCACCACCGATTGCTCGTCCCCGCCCATCCGGCAGGTGCCGACGTGGTGGAAGTAGGTGCCGGTGTTCTCGCGGACGAAGTCGGCCAGCCCGTCCCGGCCGCTCACCCCGGGGCCGGGCAGCAGTTCGCGCGGCTGCCACGCCTCGAACGCGTCGGCGGCGGCCAGCGACCGGGCCAGTTCGACGCCTTGGACCAGGGTGGCGAGGTCCCTTCCGTCGCTGAGATAGCCGGGGTCGATCAGCGGCCGGTCCTCGGGGTCCGCGCCGGAGAGCCGGACCGTGCCCCGGCTGTGGGGCTGCAGCGCGGCGGCCGTCAGGGTGAAGCTGTTCGGCGGGAACGGCAGCAGTCTCGGGTGGAACGGGATGTGAAAGAGGAACACCTCGAGGTCGGGGCGGGGCAGCCGGGGGTCGGTCCGGGTGAACAGGGCCGCCTCGGCGGTGGTCAGCGGGGGCGGCGGCAGCGGTACGCCCGCCTCGTGGACCAGCCCGACCAGGGGGTGGTCCTGCAGATTGGCCCCCACCTCGGGGACGTCCACCAGCACCGGGACGCCCACGTCGCGCAGATGCCCGGCCGGGCCGATTCCGGAGAGCATCAGCAGCTTGGGCGAGTCCACCGAGCCCGCGCACACGATGACCTCACGCGCCGCGCGCACCCGACGTGCCGCACCGCCGGAGCCCGCGTATTCGACGCCGACGCAGCGGGTGCCCTCGAAGAGCAGCCGGTGTGCCCGGGCCTCGGTGCGCACGGTGAGGTTGGGGCGGTCCATCGCCGGATCGAGATAGGCGACCGCCGTGCTCTGGCGGCGCCCCTCGTGGACGGTCCACTCATGACGCCCGGCGCCTTCGCTCTCCGCGCCGTTGAAGTCGTCGTTGTAGGGGTGCCCGAGTTCCTTGGCGGCGTCGAGGAAGGCGGTGCTCAGCGGGTTGGGCGTCTCGGCCCGGCCGAGTCGCAGCGGCCCGCCGGTGCCCCGGAAGCGCGGGTCGCGGCCCTCGGCGTGTTCGAGGGCGCGGAAGGTCTCCAGCACCGAGGCGGCGTCCCAGCCGGTGCAGCCGTCGGCGGCCCAGGCGTCGAAGGTGCCGAGGTGGCCGCGGACGTAGGTCATCACATTGATGCTGCTGGAACCGCCGAGCACCTTGCCGCGCGCGGCGGACTGCGGATGCCCGGCCAGGCCCGGCTGCGGGACGGTGGTGTAGCCCCAGTCGTGCTCACCGCCGATGAGGGTGAACCACGCGGTGGGGTCGTGGATCTGCGCGGCCGCGTCGTCCTTCCCGGCCTCCAGCAGCAGCACCCGTACGTCCGGGGCTTCCGTCAGCCGGGCCGCCACCACGGCGCCCGCCGAGCCCGCCCCCACCACGATGTAGTCGTAGTCGCTCATCATGTGCCCCCGTTCCGGACCCACCCGATGTGCCGCACAGCTGTTCGGCACTCTAGTGGCGTGATCGCGGAGCGGGGGCGGGTTCGCCGGATCCGGCCGGTCAGCCGGTGGGGGCCGGCAGATCCACCAGCGCGGCGAGCGCCTGCCGGTGGCGGCCGGGGGCGCCCAACGCGATCTCGTCGCTCTTGGCCCGCTTGAGATACAGATGCGCCGGGTGCTCCCAGGTCATGCCGATGCCGCCGTGCAGCTGGACGCACTCCTCGGCCGCGTGCACCGCCACCTCGGCGCAGTGCGCCTGGGCCACGGCCACCGCGACCGGTGCGTCCGGGCTGTCGGTGGCCAGTGCGTCGGCGGCGTACCGCGCGGTGGCGCGCGCCGAGACCAGCTCCAGCCACAGCGCGGCCATGCGGTGCTTGAGCGCCTGGAACGAGCCGATGGGGCGCCCGAACTGATGGCGCTCCTTGGTGTGGCGGACGGTCTCGGTCAGACACCATTCGGCCACGCCCAGCTGCTCGGAGGCGAGCAGCCCGGCCCCGGTCAGCAGCGCCCGCCCGATGGCCGCCTCGGCCCGGTCGGGCCCGGCCAGCCTGCGGGCCGGGGCGCCGGTGACGGTCACCGCGGCGAGCGGGCGGGTGAGGTCGAGCGAGGTGAGGGGTTCGACGGTGACACTGGTCTCGGCGGTCTCCACGGCGTACAGCCCGTAGCCGTCCGCGCCGGTGGCGGGGACGAGCAGCACATCGGCACCCGCGGCGCCCGCGACACCGGAGACCTGGCCGCTGAGCGTGGAGTCGCCGTCGGCCCGTACGGTCGCGGCGGGCGCGCCGGACCCGCCGCCGGGCACCACGGCCACGGTGGAAAGCGGCACCGCGAGCGCGCCGACCGTACGGCCCTCGGCGACCGCGCCGAGCAGCCGGGCCACGGCCTCCTGGCCGGTGTCGCAGCCGAGCAGGGCGACGGCGGCGAGGACGGCGCTGGTGAGGTAGGGCACGGAGGCGACGGCGCGGCCGAGCTCCTCCATCACCACCGCCGCCTCCCGCGCGGTGGCGCCCTGGCCGCCGAGCTTGTCCGGCACCAGGAGCCCCGCGGTGCCCATCTCGGCGCCCAGCGCGCGCCACAGCGCCACGTCGTACGCCCGGCCGCTCTCGGCCTCGGACATCACCGTGGCGGGCGGGCAGCGGTCGGTGAGCAGCGACCGTACGGCCGCGCGCAGATCGTCCTCCGCCTCGGAGTAGAGCAGGTCGGCGGTGCTCATCGGGGCAGGTCCTTCCACGGGACGTCCTTGTCGGTCCGCGGCTCGGGCGGCAGGCCCAGGACGCGTTCGGCGATGATGTTGAGCAGCACCTCCGAGGTGCCGCCCTCGATGGAGTTGCCCTTGGCGCGCAGATAGCGATAGCCGGCCTCGCGCCCGGTGAAGTCCACGAGTTCGGGGCGGCGCAGCGTCCAGTCGTCGTAGAGCAGCCCCTCCTCCCCCAGCAGCTCGACCTCCAGCGCGCTGATCCGCTGGTTGAGGCGGGCGAAGGCGAGCTTCATGGCCGAGCCCTCGGGGCCGGGCTGGCCGACCGCGAGCTGCTGGCGCAGCCGCTCGCCCGCGAGCCGGGCGGCCTCGGACTCCGTCCACAGCCGCAGGAGCCGCTGGTGGAGGTCGTGGGTGCGCAGTTCGGGCCGCTCGCGCCAGGTGTCGGAGACGAGGCCGATCATGCCGCCCTCGCGGGGGACGCGGCCGCCGCCGATGGCGACCCGCTCGTTCATCAGGGTGGTCTGGGCGACCCGCCAGCCCTCGCCGATCTCGCCGAGCCGCCGGCTGTCGGGGATCCGCACACCGGTGAGGAAGACCTCGTTGAACTCCGCCTCGCCGGTGATCTGGCGCAGTGGCCGGACCTCGACTCCGGGATCGGTCATATCGCAGATGAAGTAGCTGATGCCGCGGTGTTTGGGCTGGTCGGGGTCGGTGCGGGCGATGAGGATGGCCCAGCGGGCGAGATGGGCGCTGGAGGTCCAGACCTTCTGTCCGTCGACCACCCAGTGGTCGCCGTCGCGCACCGCCCGGGTGGCGAGCGCCGCGAGGTCGGATCCGGCGCCGGGTTCGCTGAACAGCTGGCACCACACCTCCTCGCCGGTCCACAGCGGGCGCAGCAGCCGCTCCCGCTGCTCGTCGGTGCCGAAGCCGAGGATGGTGGGGGCGGCCATGCCGAGGCCGATGCCGATGCGGCGGGGGTCGTTGCCGGGCGCCCCCGCGGCCTCCAGCTCGGCGTCGACGACGGCCTGAAGGGAGCGCGGGGCGTCCAGGCCGCCGAGTCCGGCCGGGTAGTGCACCCAGGCGAGCCCGGCGTCGAAGCGGGCGCGCAGGAAGTCCAGGCGGTCGGTGGTGGCGGGCGGATGGGCGTCCAGGAGTTCCCGGACGCGGCGGCGCAGTTCGCCGGCGTCCACGGCGGGGCGGTGCCGGGTGGTGGTCATCGGTCCCCTCCGGCGGTCTGTCCGGGGACGACGACCACGCGGCCGGTGGTCACGCCGTCGGCGACGCGCTGGACGGCGTCGGCCGCGTCCTTCAGCGGTACGCGCTCGCTGACCAGCGGTTTGACGGTGCCCTGTGCGGCGAGCTTGGTCAGCTCCTCGTGGCAGGCACGGACCGCGGCCGGGTCGTGGGTGTTGTACAGGCCCCAGTGGAGGCCGAGGATGGCGTAGTTCTTGACCAGGGCGTGGTTGAGGGCGGCCTGGGGGACGACACCGCTGGCGAAGCCGACGACCACGATGCGGCCCTCGAAGGCGACGCACTTGACGGACTTGACGAAGGCGTCGCCGCCGACCGGGTCGTAGACGACGTCCGCGCCGCGTCCGCCGGTGGCCTCCTTGACGGCCGCCACGATGTCGTCGGCGCGCCGGTCGAGGACGAGGTCGCAGCCGAGCTCGCGGGCGACCTGGGCCTTGTCCTCGCCGCCGACGACGCCGATCACAGTGGCCCCGGCCGCCTTGCCGAGCTGGACGGCGGCGCTGCCGACCCCGCCCGCGGCGGCGTGCACCAGGAGCGTCTCGCCGGACTGGATGCGGGCCCTGCGGTGCAGGCCGAACCAGCCGGTCTGGTAGCCGATGTGCAGCGCCGCGGCCTCGGCGTCGTCCAGGGCGTCGGGCGCGGGCAGCGTGGCCGTCGCCTCCACGGCCACCAGTTCGGCGAAGCCGCCCGCGGGGAGCGTGGGCGTGGCCAGGACGCGGGAGCCCACCACGCCCTCGGCGCCCTCGCCGACGGCGACGACCTCGCCGCACACCTCGACGCCGGGCGTGAACGGCAGGGGCGGCCGCACCTGGTACTGGCCGCGGCACAGCAGGGCGTCGGGGAAGTTGACGTTGACGGCCCGGACCCGCAGCAGCAGCTGTCCCGGTCCCGCCTGGGGGTCCGGCACCTCGTCGAGGCGCATGACCTCACCGGGCTCGCCATTGTCGTGCACTCGCCATGCCTGCATCCGGTGGCCTCCACAAACGGATCGTCGGAACGCGGTACCGCGCCGGGTCGAACATACTAACCAGTCGGTACGAGGAGCGGAACCGCCACCACCGTCAGCCATCCTCACCTGCCCACCCGGCGGCGGATGAACTCTTGTGCAACTCTGGAGGCACCCTTGAGCCCGGCGCCTCGGCAGTTAAGAGTGGACGGCGACAAATCGGCTCGTTTCCCAGCGAGCCGTTGCCGGAACGGGACGGGAGAGACGACTGTGCCCGATGACAAGGCGATCAGCGAGGCCGAGATGGAGGCCAGGCTGCACGGCATCTGTTTCAAGACCGGGCCGCCGCGCCGCATCGGAGTCGAACTCGAATGGCTCATGTACGACCCGCACGACCCCGCACGACCCATCGAGGCGGACCGGCTCGAAGCCGCGGTCACCGCCCTGCGCGGACTGCCGCTGCGGTCCGCCATCACCTTCGAACCCGGCGGTCAGGTGGAGCTCAGCTCCCTCCCGGCCGACTCCCTCACCGCGTGTGTGGAGTCCGCGACCGCCGATCTGGTCCTCGTACGTTCCGTACTCACCGGCCTCGGCCTCGGGCTCGCCGGTCACGGACATGACCCCTGGCGCCCACCCAGACGCTTCCTCACCACGCCCCGGTACGACTGCATGGAGACCTACTTCGACCGCCGGGGTCCGGCCGGGCGCTCCATGATGTGCAACACCGCCTCCGTGCAGGTCTGCGTGGACGCCGGACACGAGGAGCCCGGACCGCTCGGCATGGCACGGCGCTGGCGGCTCGCCCATCTGCTGGGCGCGGTGCTCACCGCCTCGTTCGCCAACTCGCCGCTGCGCCAGGGCCGCCCCACGGGCTACCGCTCCACCCGGCAGGCGCTGTGGACGGCGATGGAACCCGGACGCACCCACGCCCCGGCCGACGGCCGGGATCCCCGCACGGCCTGGGCCCACTACGTGCTGGACGCGCCCGTGATGGCCATCCGGGACGAGCGGGCGCCCTGGACGGTGCCGTCCGGGGTGACCTTCCGCCAGTGGGCCCGGACGGGGCTGCCCCGGCCACCCACCCACGACGACCTCGACTTCCACATCTCGACGCTCTTTCCCCCCGTCCGCCCGCGCGGCCATCTGGAACTGCGCATGATCGACGCGCAGAGCGGTGCGGACGGCTGGATCGTCCCCCTTGCCGTCACGGTCGCGCTCTTCGACGATCCCGAGGCTGCTGAAACGGTTTACCGGGTGGTGAAACCGCTCGCCGAGACGGCGGGCGCCCGCCCCGCACCGGGCAATCCGCTGTGGCGCGCCGCGGCCCGCCACGGTCTGGCCGACCCCGAGCTGCGCACCGCCGCCGTCAGCTGCTTCACCACGGCGCTGGACGCGCTGCCGCGTATCGGCGCCTCCCCCGCCATCACCGCCGCCGTCGCCGCCTTCACCGACCGCTATGTGGTCCGCGGCCGATGTCCCGCCGACGATCTGCTCGCTCCCCTCACCGGTAAGGAGGGACGGTCATGACCGCCCCCGATTCCGATCTCACCATCGATCCCGAGGCGCTGCGCCGGCGCGCCGAGAAGGCGCTGCGCACCGCGCGCGACCGCACCCACACCCTGACCACCTGCGTGGACGAGCCCGACCTCACCGCCCAGCACTCCCCCTTGATGTCCCCGCTGGTGTGGGATCTGGCGCACATCGGCAACCAGGAGGAGCAGTGGCTGCTGCGCGCGGTCGGCGGACGTGACGCCCTGCGCCCCGAGATCGACTCGATATACGACGCCTTCGAGCATCCGCGCGCCGAGCGGCCCGCCCTGCCGCTGCTGGCACCCGCCGAGGCCCGCGGCTATGTCCACGAGGTGCGCGGCCGGGTGCTGGACATCCTGGAGCGGATCGAGCTGCGCGGCGCCCCGCTGGTCGACGCGGGCTTCGCCTTCGGCATGATCGCGCAGCATGAGCAGCAGCACGACGAGACGATGCTCATCACCCACCAGCTGCGGCGCGGCCCCGCCGCGCTCACCGCCCCGCCGCCGCCCGGCGCGGCGGACGGCGAGGCGCTGCCGGAGGAGGTGCTGATCCCGGGCGGCCCGTTCACCATGGGCACCTCGGCCGAGCCCTGGGCCCTGGACAACGAGCGGCCCGCGCACCACCGGCTGGTCCCGGCCTTCCACATCGACACCACTCCGGTGACCAACGGCGCGTACGAGCGGTTCATCGCGGACGGCGGCTACACCGAGCGGCGCTGGTGGACGGCCGACGGCTGGGCGTACATCCAGGAACACGGCCTCGCCGCCCCGCTGTTCTGGCGCCGTGAGGGCGGGCAGTGGCTGCGCCGGCGGTTCGGGGTGACGGAGCCGGTGCCCCCGGAGGAGCCGGTGGTGCATGTGAGCTGGTACGAGGCGGACGCCTACGCCCGCTGGGCGGGGCGGCGGCTGCCGACCGAGCAGGAGTGGGAGAAGGCCGCCCGCCACGACCCGGAGAGCGGCCGCTCCCGGCGCTATCCGTGGGGCGACGAGGATCCCACGCCCGAGCACGCCAACCTGGGCCAGCGGCATCTGCGGCCCGCGGCGGCCGGCAGCTATCCGCGGGGCGCCTCCCCGCTGGGGGTGCGGCAGCTGATCGGCGATGTGTGGGAGTGGACCTCGAGCGACTTCCTGCCCTACCCGGGGTTCCGCGCCTTCCCCTACCGCGAGTACTCGGAAGTGTTCTTCGGCCCGTCGCACAAGGTGCTGCGCGGCGGTTCCTTCGCGGTGGACGAGGTCGCCTGCCGGGGCACGTTCCGCAACTGGGACCTGCCGGTCCGCCGCCAGATCTTCTCCGGCTTCCGCACCGCGCGGGACGCGTCCTGATGTGCCGGCATCTGGCCTACCTCGGGCCGCGGGCCTCCATCGGCGAGATGGTCGTGGCGCCCGCGAGCAGCCTGTTCCGGCAGTCGTGGGCGCCGCGGCGGCAGGCGCACGGCACGGTCAACGCCGACGGGTTCGGCGTCGGCTGGTACGCGTCGGGCGACCCGGTGCCCGCCCGCTACCGCCGCGCCGGGCCCATCTGGGGTGATCTGTCGTTCGCCGACCTGGCCCGCGTGGTGCGCACGGAGGCGCTGATGGCCGCCGTAAGGGACGCCACCGAGGCGAGCGCGGACGGCGAGGCGGGTGCCTCGCCGTTCGCCTCGGGGACCTGGCTGTTCAGCCACAACGGCGCGCTCCGCGACTGGCCGCACGCGGTCGCGGACCTCGCCGCCGAACTGCCGCCGGCGGATCTGCTCGGCCTGGAGGCGCGGTGCGACTCGGCGTTCGTCTGGGCGCTGGTGCTGCACCGGCTGCGGCTGGGCCACGCGCCGCCGGAGGCGCTGGCCGAGACCGTCGAGCAGCTCGCCGGCGCTTCCCCCGGCTCACGGCTCAACCTGCTGCTCATGGACGGCGAGACCATCGCCGCCACCGCCTGGGGCGACACGCTGTGGTACCTGGCCGATCCGGACCGGGGCGTGGTGGTGGCCTCCGAGCCGTACGACCAGGACCCCGGCTGGACCGAGGTCCCCGACCGCACCCTGCTCACCGCCACCCGCACCGATGTACTGCTCACCGCACTCAAGGAGGCTTCCCGTTGAGCCCCTTCACCGTCACCCGCACCCTGCCCGCCGACGCCACCACGGCCGCGCTGCGCGCCGATGTGGCCGCCGGGCTGACCAGCACCCCCAAACAGCTTCCGCCCAAGTGGTTCTACGACGCCCGGGGAAGCGCGCTCTTCGAAGAGATCACCCGGCTGCCCGAGTACTACCCGACCCGCGCCGAGCGGGAGATCCTCGTCGCCCGCGCGGCGGAGATCGCCGACGCCACCGGGGCCCGCACCCTCGTCGAACTGGGCTCCGGCTCCTCCGAGAAGACCCACCACCTGATCCGGGCGCTGCCGGACCTGCGCGTCTACGTCCCCGTCGACGTGAGCGAGAGCGCGCTGGAACTGGCCGGGGAGGCCCTGCTGGCCGAGCATCCACGGCTGATGGTGCACGCGCTGGTGGCCGACTTCATGAACGGGCTCGCGCTGCCCGACGACACTCCGGGGCCGAGGCTGCTGGCCTTCCTCGGGGGCACCATCGGCAATCTGCTGCCGGCGGAGCGGGCGGCCTTCTTCGCCTCGGTGAGCGAGCTGCTCGCGCCCGGCGACGCGCTGCTGCTCGGCACCGACCTGGTCAAGGACGAGGCCACGCTCGTCGCCGCCTACGACGACGCCCAGGGGGTCACCGCGGCGTTCAACAAGAACGTGCTGACGGTGCTCGACCGCGAGCTGGGCGCCGACCTCGACCCCTCCGACTTCGATCACGTGGCGGTGTGGAACGCCGAGGAGGAGTGGATCGAGATGCGGCTGAGGGCCCGTAAGGAGCTCACCGCGAAGATCCCCGCCATGGATCTCGCGGTGCACTTCACGGCCGGGGAGGAGGTCCGCACCGAGGTGTCCGCCAAGTTCCGGGAGGAGAAGGTGCGGGCCGAACTGGCCGCCGCGGGGATGGAGTCGCGGCGCTGGTGGACCGACGCGAAGGGCCGCTTCGCGGTGTCGCTCGCCGTGCGCCGGTAACTCCTCGACAGTTCGCGGCACGCCGCCGCCCGGGACCATCGGTCGCGGGCGGCGGCTCGCTTCGCGGGGCGAGGCGGTGTGGCGGGGGGCCGCCGCTTCCCCGGGGGAACCGCGGCCGTCCGCCCGGTGGCCGAGGCTTGCCGGTCACCCTGCGTCCCGCCCGAACCACCGACCGAGTTCGTGTGATGCACATCACATAAGCGGAAGAGGGCCGCAGCACAGCGCGCTGTGGCCCTCTTTCCAGGTGAACTCCCTCTTGTTGTGCCCAAATCGGTCCCCTTATCTTTGGCCCGCCCGGCAGCTCGCCGCACCCGGCAGCACGAGAAGGAGCCGTCCATGCCCTTACGGGGACGCCACCGCCGCTACAAGCCCAACCGCATCTCCCGTGCCTCACTGAGCGTCACGGCGGGCGGCGCCGGAATCGCCCTTCCACTCGTCGGCGCCGCGGGCGCGTCCGCGGCCTCGGGCGAAACCTGGGACAAGGTGGCCCAGTGCGAGTCCACCCACAACTGGGACATCAACACCGGCAACGGCTTCTACGGCGGGCTGCAGTTCACGCAGAGCACATGGGAGGCGTACGGCGGCACGGCGTACGCGGCACGGGCCGATCTGGCCACCAAGGACCAGCAGATCGCGATCGCGGAGAAGGTGCTCGACGGCCAGGGCCCCGGCGCATGGCCGGTGTGCTCGGACAAGGCCGGTCTGACGCGGGACGACGCGGCGCCGCAGCAGAGCGCCCAGAAGGTCGTCAGGACGGCCGCCGCCCCGGTCAAGCAGACCCATCGGCCGGAGAAGGCCCAGCAGGCGGCGAGCAAGCCCACGCCCACCAGCCTCCCGGGGGGCGCCGCCACGAAGTCCGGCCGCTATGTGGTCGTCAGCGGCGACTCGCTGTCCCGTATCGCCGGCTCCCACGACGTCAACGGCGGCTGGGAGGCGCTCTACGAGACCAATCGCGAGACGATCGGCGGCGATCCCGATCTGATCTACCCCGGTCAGAAGCTCTCCCTCAAGGGCGGTAAGGCCACCGCCAAGCCCAAGGCGGAACCCGAGCCCCACCACAAGGCGAAGCCGAAGCCCGCGCCGCACCCGAAGGCCGAGAAGCACACCAGCCGGGAGCGGGCCACCAAGCCCGTGGTCTCCTCGGGCTTCACCGCCCCCGTCAGCGGGGTCAGTCCGAGCACCGCCTACCGGGCGGCCGGCTCCAGCTGGTCGAGCGGCCATCACACGGGTGTGGACTTCCCCGTGGGCATCGGCACCTCGGTGAAGGCCGTGGGCTCGGGCCATGTGGTCTCGGCGGGCTGGGGCGGCGCGTACGGCTATCAGGTGGTCATCCGGCATCCGGACGGCAAGTACAGCCAGTACGGCCATCTCTCGCAGCTGTCGGTGCGGGCCGGGCAGAACGTCAACGGCGGCCAGCAGATCGGCCGTTCCGGCTCGACGGGCAATGCCACCGGACCGCATCTCCACTTCGAGATCCGCACCGGCCCCGGCTACGGCTCGGACATCAACCCGCTCGCCTATCTGCGGTCACACGGCGTCAGCCTCTGAGGCGTCAGCGTCTCACCCGTCGCCCTGGTGAGAGCCGGGGCAGACGGGCCAATCGCGGCCCCCTGGTGAGTGTGGTGGCGACCATGTGCCCGGAGACACCGCCCAGCCCGGCCCCCGGGTGAGTGGACGCGCCGATGTGCCAGAGCCCGTCAATATCGGTCGCATGCCGTCCGGAGGCGGGCAGGGGGCGCCAGAGAAAGCTCTGGTCGAGTTCGAGGGAGCCGCCGTACGGGTCGCCATCGACCGCGTTGGGATTCCGGCGGGCGAGGTCCGGGGGCGCGATGACATCGACGGCGAGCACCTTTCCGGGCAGATCGGGTGCGTGCCCGGCGATCCGGTTCAGCACCCGGTCGGCGTAGCCCCGGGCCAGCTCCGGGGTCCAGCCCTGAGCGGTGTCCAGTTCACCGGCCGCGTCGCCGCGCGGCGTGGACGGCACCTCCTGCAACTGCAGCCACAGCGCGGCGGCCCCGGGCGGCACCCGGCCGGGGTCCAGGACGTACTGCTGCCCGACGACCACCGTGGGCCGCCGGGGCAGCAGGCCCGCCTCGGCCTCGGCGCAGGCGATACCGGTACTGCCCGAACCGTCGGTCAGATGCACCAGCGGGATCGTGTTCAGCCGTGCGTCGCGCCAGCCGAGCGGCCCGGACAGCGCGACATGGATCTGCATCGCGGCGCGGCCGTAGCGGAATCGCCGCGCCTCGTCGCGCAGTTCACGGCGCACCGAGCCCTCCGGCAGGAGGGTGCCGTACAGGGCGGTGGGCGTCACCGAGGCGAGGACCGCGCGGCGGGCACGGAAGACCCTGCCCCCCGCCGCCACTCCCACGGCGCGCCCATGCTCGACGAGGATGCGGTCGACCCGGGTGCCGGTCTCCATCCGTACGCCCGTCGTCGTCAGCAGCGATCTGAAGGCGTCGAGGAACCGGCCCGCGCCCCCGGCCACCACCGGCACCCCGGCGCCGTGCAGAGTGGCGGCGAACAGCGTCACCAGGAATCCGCCCGACGCGTGGTCCAGCGACAGCCCCGCGTGCAGCAGCCACGGGGCGAAGAGGTGGTCCACCTCGTCCCCGCGGAACTCCGCGCGCAGGTATCCACGGCCGCTGGTAGCCACCGAGCGCAGCCATCGCTCCGCCCCCTGCCGCCCGCCGCCGCGCAGCAGGGCGACCGCGTGGCGCAGGGCGGCCGGTGAGCGGAGTTCGCCGCCCATCAGGCCGCCGATCGCCCCCATGCCGGCGCCCAGCCGGCCGAGCGCGGACAGATACGCGGCCCGGTCCGCTTCGTGCGCGAAACCCTCGGCGGTGCGCTCCGGATCGCGGTGCGCAAGCGTGACCCTGCCGTCGTCGGCCGCGCTGGCGATGGCCCACTCATCGGCGTTGCGGTACTCCAGCCCATGCCGCCGCAAGGGCTCCCCCAGACGCGCGAACGCCGGGCCGGAGACGAACAGCGGATGCCAGGAGGAGTAGGTGTCGTGGAGGTAGCCCGGCAGGGTGCGCTCCTCGGTGACGATGAACCCGCCGATGTCCGGTTCGCGCTCCACCAGGATGACGGACCATCCGGCCAGGGCCAGCTCCGCGGCGGCCACCAGGCCATTGACGCCGCGGTGGCGGCGTTCGGGAGGGAGGGCATATGACCGGTGGGGTGACCCGGGCCGAGTACTGCGTGGTGGCCTGTGCCGAGGCATGGCGGGGCGACGGGGAGATCCTGGCCGCCCCGATGGGCGCGGTGCCCAGGGTCGGCGCCCGGCTGGCCAAACTCACCTTCGCGCCCGAACTGCTGCTGACGGATGGCGAGGCGATGATCGTGGGCGGCGATCCGGAGGTGGTGGAGGGGTGGCTGCCGTACCGGGCGCATCCGGCCCTGGTCACCGGCGGTCGGCGCCATGTGATGATGGGCGCGAGCCAGATCGACCGCCACGGCAACCAGAACATCAGCTGCGTCGGTGATTGGAAACGGCCCAAACGGCAGCTGCTGGGGGTGCGGGGAGCGCCGGTCAACACCCTGAACAACCCCACGAGTTACTGGGTGCCCCGGCACTCCCGGCGGGTCTTCGTCGAACGTGTCGACATGGTGTGCGGGGTGGGTTACGACCGGGCGGCGGCCGCGGGACCGGCCGCGGCCCGCTTCCATGACCTCCGGTGTGTGGTGACCGATCTGGCGGTCCTCGACTTCGCCACGCCCGGCCGCACCCTGCGGGTGCGCTCCCTGCATCCCGGGGTGACCACCGAGGCGGTTCGGGAGGCCACCGGCTTCCCCCTCGACATCGCCGACGACGTCCCGTGCACGCGCGAGCCGACCCCCGCCGAGCTGCGGCTGATCCGGGAGGTCATCGACCCGGAGGGGGCCCGCGAGCGGGAGGTGCCGTCCTGATGGAAACCCCGCTGACCCGGCTCGTCGGGGTGCGCCATCCGATCGTCCAGACGGGCATGGGGTGGGTGGCCGGGCCCCGGCTGGTGTCCGCCGTGGCGAACGCCGGCGCGCTGGGCATCCTGGCCTCCGCGACCATGTCGCCCGAGCGGCTGCGCTCGGCCGTGCGCGAGGTCGCCGCCCGCACCGACGCGCCCTTCGGCGTCAATCTGCGCGCCGACGCCGGGGACGCCGGGGAGCGGGTGCGGATCATCGTCGAGGAGGGGGTACGGGTCGTCTCGTTCGCGCTGGCTCCCAGGCGTGAGCTGATCGACCGGCTGAAGGACGCGGGCGTGGTGGTCATCCCGTCCGTGGGCGCCCGGCGCCACGCGGAGAAGGTGGCGGGCTGGGGCGCGGACGCGGTGGTGGTGCAGGGTGCCGAGGGCGGTGGCCACACCGGTCAGGTGGCCACCACCGTGCTGCTCCCCCAGGTCGTGGACGCGGTGGACATCCCGGTCGTGGCCGCGGGCGGCTTCCACGACGGACGGGGCTGACGGCCGCGCTCGCCTACGGGGCGGCGGGGATCGCCATGGGCACCCACTTCCTGCTCACCTCCGACAGCACGGTCCCGGACGCGGTGAAGGCGCGCTGTCTGGCGGCGGCGGTCACCGATGTCACCGTCACCACGGCGGTCGACGGACTCCCCCACCGGATGCTCCGCAGCGAGCTGGTCGACTCCCTGGAGCGCTCCGGCCGCGCCGTCGCGCTCCTGCGCGCCGTCCGCCACGCCGCCGCGTTCCGGCGGCTGGCCGGGCTGAGCTGGCCGCGGATGGTGCGCGACGGGCTGGCGATGCGGCAAGGCAAGGCCCTCACCTGGAGCCAGGTCCTGCTGGCCGCCACCACCCCGATGCTGCTGAAGGCGTCGATGGTGGACGGCCGCACCGACACGGGGGTGATGGCCTCAGGTCAGGTGGCCGGGGTGATCGGGGATCTGCCCTCCTGCGCGGAGCTGGTGGACCGGATCATGGCCGAGGCCGCGGCGACCCTGGACCGGCTGACCGGCGGTCGTACAGTGGGGTGAAAGCGGCCAGACCATGACACGGGTAATGGGAGGTCGTCATGGCCGATCCCAAGGGTTTCCTCACCACACCCCGTCGTCTTCCGCCCCGGCGTCCGGTGGACGAGCGGGTGCGGGACTGGGACGAGGTTTCCGCGCCCGGCGGACTGCTGCCGATCATCGGCGCCCAGGCGGGCCGCTGCATGGACTGCGGCATCCCGTTCTGCCATGAGGGCTGCCCGCTGGGGAACCTCATCCCGGAGTGGAACGACCTGGTCTCCCGTGACGACTGGCTGCGCGCGAGCGAGCGGCTGCACGCCACCAACAACTTTCCCGAGTTCACCGGCCGGCTGTGCCCGGCCCCCTGCGAGAGCGCCTGTGTGCTGGCCATCAACCAGCCGGCGGTCACCATCAAGAACGTCGAGGTGGCCATCGCCGACCGGGCCTGGGAGAGCGGCCATGTGACCCCCAAGCCACCGGACCGGCTGAGCGGCCGGACCGTCGCCGTCATCGGCTCGGGGCCCGCGGGCCTGGCAGCGGCCCAGCAGCTCACCCGCGCGGGGCACACCGTGGCGGTGTACGAGCGCGACGACCGGGCGGGCGGACTGCTCCGCTACGGCATCCCCGGGTTCAAGATGGAGAAGCGCCACCTGGACCGGCGGCTGGAGCAGATGCGCGCCGAGGGCACCAAGTTCCGTACCGGCGTGGACGTCGGCACCGATATGGACGCCGCCGGACTCCGGGCGCGCTACGACGCGGTGGTGATAGCCGTGGGCGCCCGAGCCTGGCGCGAACTCCCCGTCCCGGGAAGGGAGTTGGCCGGGATCCATCAGGCGATGGAGTATCTGCCGATGGCCAACCGGGTACTGGAGGGCGACTACGCCCGGCCGCCGATCACGGCCGAGGGCAAACATGTGGTCATCGTCGGCGGCGGGGACACCGGCGCGGACTGTCTGGGCACGGTGCTGCGGCAGGGCGCCGCCTCCGTGACCCAGCTGGACATCCATCCCCGGCCCGGTGACGAGCGGACCGAGGGCGAGCCCTGGCCCACCTACCCCAAGATCTACCGGATGTCCGCCGCCCATGAGGAGGCGCGGGAGCTGGCGGCCGCTCCGGAGGCGGACGTGGACGCACGGGTCTTCGCCGCGACCACGGTCCGCTTCGAGGGGACCGCACCGGACGCGGAGCGGCCGCACGGCGGCGTCCGGGCGCTGCGTCTGATCGGGGCCCGTGCCGATGGAGAGTCCGGGCCGGGCACGGAGCGGGTGCTGCGGGCGGATCTGGTGCTGCTGGCCCTCGGCTTCCGCGGCCCGGAGCGGGACGGCGGCGGGCTGCTGGACCAGCTCGGTCTCGAGCTCGACGGGCGCGGCACCATCGCCCGTGACGCGTCGTTCGCCAGCGGCGCGGACGGGGTGTTCGTGGCGGGCGACGCGGGCCGTGGCCAGTCGCTGATCGTCTGGGCGATCGCCGAGGGCCGCTCGGCCGCGGCAGCCGTGGATCGCTATCTCGCGGGCTCCACGACGCTCCCGGCGCCGGTCGGACCGGCCGACCTGCCGATGACGGCCTGACGACCGACCTGCGGATTGACGGCCTGACGCGGCGGTGGCCGGGTGGCCGGGAACCCGCGCGGGCGGGGCGGGCCACCTGCCGCGGATGTGCGGCGCGGGCATAGTGTGCGTCCATGATCTCGCAATCCCCCCTCCTCACCGTGGCCGACGGTGTGCACATCTGGTCCCCGACCCCGAGCGCCGGCTGGGGTCTGGCCAACTGCGGTCTGATCGTCTCGCCCGACGGCCACGCCGCGTGGATCGACAGCCCCTACGACCGCCGGATGGCCGGTGAGTTCCTCGAACACAGCCATGCCCTGCTGCCCGGCGGGGCCCGGATCGAGCGGGTGATCGTCACCCATGCCAACGGCGACCACCTGTGGGGCGCGGAGGTCGTACCGGACGCGGAGATCGTGGCCACCCGCGAGGCGCTCGGCCACATCGAGTACGAGCCCTCGCCGCAGCAGTTGCACGGCCTGGTGCACGGCAGCGATCCGGCGACTCCGCTCGGCTGGTACCTCAAGCGGCACTTCGGGCGGTTCGACTGGTCCGCCACCGAGGTGGTCGAGCCGACGCTCACCTTCGTGGGCGAACTCGACCTGCGCGTGGGCCAGGTGGCGGTGCGGCTGTTCAGCCTGGAGTCCGCGCACACCGCGGGCGATCTGGTGGCGTATCTGCCGCGGCAGAAGGTGGCGTTCACCGGCGACGTCATCTTCGCCTCCGACCCGCGGGACCCCGGCGACCACGCGGTGCACTGGGCGGGCCCGCTGGACAATGTGATCGCCGCGTGCGAACGGGTGCTCGAGACCGGGGCCGAGGTGATCGTCCCCGGTCATGGCCCGGTCCTCGACCGGGAGGGGGTGCGCGGCCACATCGGCTATCTGGAGCATCTGCGGGACCGCACCCGGCAGCTGCACACGGCCGGGGTGCCGGCCCTGGAGGCCGCCCGCGCCCTGATCGCCGAGAACACCTATCCGTCGCTGGGCCTGCCCGAGCGGCTGGTGATCACGGTGGGCTCGGAGTACCGGCACCTGAACGGCACCGAGGAGGCGGCGGACCTCGTGGCCACCATGGCCGATCTGGCCCAGGTGGCATGGGAGCGGCGCGACGGCGCGCCGGCGGCCTCGGCCTGACCGCCCGGTCACCGCAGGGCCCGCTCCGCGGCCGGGAGGTCCTGCTCGGTCCAGATGATCTTGCCCTGGCTGGTGTAGCGGGTGCCCCAGCGCTGGACCATCTGGGCAACGAGGAACAGTCCGCGTCCTCCCTCGTCGGTGATGGCCGCCCGGCGCAGATGGGGCGCGGTGGTGCTGCCGTCGGCGACCTCGCAGATCAGCGCCCGGTTGCGCAGCAGTCGCAGCCGTACGGGGCCCACGGCGTGCCGGATGGCGTTGCCGAGCAGCTCGCTGACCACCAGCTCGGTGGTGAAGGCGGCCTCCTCCAGGTTCCACTCGGCCAGGGTGCGCGCGACCGCCGCCCGCATCCGGGCCACCACCTCCGGGTCCGCCGGGAGGTCCCACGAGGCCACCCGGCGCGGGTCCAGCGCGGTGGTACGGGCGATGAGCAGGCAGACGTCGTCGGTGCGGCGCGGTGAGAGCAGGGCGGCCATCACGGTGTCGCAGGCCCGCTCCGGGTCGGGGTCGGCATCGGTGAGGGCGTCCCGCAGCTGGTCGAGTCCGGTCTCGATGTCCCGTTCGCGGTCCCGGACCAGCCCGTCGGTGTAGAGGACGAGGCGGCTGCCCTCGGGCAGCCGCGTCTCGGCCGCCTCGTAGAGCCGTCCGCCGAGCCCCAGCGGCGGGCCCGCGGGCAGGTCGAGGAAGGTCGCCGAGCCGTCGGGGTGGACCAGGGCCGGGGGCGGATGCCCGGCCCGTGCCAGGGTGCAGTGCCGGGAGACCGGGTCGTAGACCGCGTACAGACAGGTGGCCCCGGCGGCCCCGGCGCCGGGGCCCGTGGCGGTCTCCTCCCGGTCGAGCTGGTCGACCACGTCGTCGAGCCGGGCGAGCAGCTCATCGGGGGGAAGGTCCACGACGGAGAAGTTGCGCACGGCGGTGCGCAGCCGGCCCATGGTCGCGGCGGCGTGCAGTCCGTGGCCGACGACATCGCCGACCACGAGGGCGACCCGGGCCCCGGACAGCGGGATGACGTCGAACCAGTCCCCCCGCACCCCGCCGGGCGCGGGCAGATAGCGCTGGGCGGCCACGACGGCCTGCTGCTCGGGGCGGCCGCGCGGCAGCAGGCTCTCCTGGAGGGCCAGGGTGGTGGCGTGCTCCCGCGCGTAGCGGCGGGCGTTGTCGATGGCGACGGCCGCCTGACCGGCCAGCTCCTCGGCGAAGGTCCGGTCCTCCTCGTCGAACGGCGGGGTGTCCCCCGAGCGCCAGAACGCCGCCTGGCCCAGCCGGACGCCGCGCCCGCTGAGCGGCACGGTCAGCAGCGAGTGGATGCCGTACTCCCGCACCCACCCCAGCCGCTCCGGGTCCTGGGGTGTCCAGTCGGGGTAGGACGGCAGCTCGCCGACGGCGAACACGCGCGCCTGGCCGGTGCCACCGGCCCGCTGGGTGACGGGGAAGGACGAGACGCGCTCACCGACCCGGCGCAGCGGGGGGTCCTGCCGGATGCCGCTGAAGGCGGCCCGGCGCAGCGGCGAGTCCCGGTCGCCCGGTTCCTCGCCGCGCAGGACGTCCTCGTGCAGATCGACGGTGGCGTAGTCGGCGAAGCGCGGCACGGCGACCCGGGTCAGTTCCTCGGCGGTGCCTTCCATGTCGAGGCTGCTGCCCACGCGGACACCCGCCTCGTACAGCAGCTGGAGGCGTGCGTAGGCCCGGTCGGCCTTGTCCGTCAGGGCGCGCAGCTCGGTGGTGTCCCGCAGGGTGGCGACGCTCCCCCAGGGCTGTCCGCCCCGTTCCGCCGGGCGCTGGTTGACCGCCAGCAGCCGGTTCCCGACCTCGTACACCTCGTCGGTGGCCGCGCGGCCGGAGGCGAGCAGCCCGGCGATCTCCGGGGGCAGGCCGACGTCGGTGATCTGCCGTCCGTGCGCGTCGCGTGCGAGGCCCAGCAGGAGCAGCGCCTCGTCGTTGGCGAGCAGCAGCAGCCCCTCGTCATCGACGATCAGCACCCCCTCCCGGACCGAGCGCAGCACGGCGTCGTGGTGTTCGTACATCCTCGTGATCTCGGCGGGGCCGAGCCGGTGGGTCTGGCGCCGCAGCCGCCGGGCCACGAGCGCCGCACCGCCCCCGCCCAGGACGAGGGCCAGCGCCGTGGATCCGTAGATCATCGGCAGTTGGCGGCCGACCGTCCGGGCCACGGAGGGGATGGAGACCCCGGCGTTGACGATGCCGATCACCCGGCCCCGGGCGTCGGTGACCGGCACGGCGGCACGGATCGAGGGGGCCGAGTGGGTGATGCCCGGGAGCCTGTCGGTGAAGGTCCGGCCCGCCGTGGCCGGGTAGAGGCTGCGGCCGATGTGCTTGCCGAGCAGCTTCGGATCGGGATGGGTCCAGCGGATGCCATCGGGGGAAGTCACCACGATGTAGTCGACACCGCTCCGCCGCCGGACCGTCTCGGCGTAGGGCTGGAGGGTCCTGGAGGGGTCGCGGGACTCCAGCGCCCGCTGGACGCCGGGGGCGAGGGCGAGGGTCCGTGCGACGGTCAGCGCACGGCCCCGGGCCTGGCTGTCCCGGCTGCCGCGCGCCTGGAGGGACAGCGTGGCCCCCGCGGCGAGCACCAGGAGCGTCACGATGATCAGCATCAGGGCGAACACCTGCCCGCCGACACTGCGCGAGCCCAGCGCCGAGCGCACTTTCACATGCTCTGTCTAACGCACATCCGCGGGTCGCACACCTGGTGGCGGCCGGGGTGGGGGCATCCGCGGTCAGAAATTGATCATGTGTCCGGCGAGCCCGTGGACGGCCTCCTTCACCGCCTCGCTGAGGGTCGGATGGGCGTGGACGTTGCGGGCCACCTCGTGCACGGTGAGATCCCACTGCTGGGCGAGGGTGAGCTCGGGCAGCAGCTCGGTGACCTCGGGGCCGATGAGATGGCCGCCCAGCAGCTCGCCGTGGCGGCCGTCGCCGATGAGCTTCACGAAGCCGACGGGGTCGCCGAGCCCCTGGGCCTTCCCATTGGCGGTGAACGGGAACTTCGCCACCCGGACGTCGAAGCCGCGCTCCCGCGCCTGGGCCTCGGTCCAGCCGAAGCTGGCGATCTGCGGCTGGCAGAAGGTGGCGCGCGGGATCATCACATAGTCCAGCTCCATGGACTCCGCCCCGGCGATGGTCTCCGCCGCGACGATGCCCATGGCCTCGGCGGCGTGCGCCAGCATCAGCTTGGCGGTGACGTCGCCGATGGCGAAGATGTGCGGCACATTGGTGCGGCACCGGCCGTCGATGCCGATGGCGCCCCGCTCGGTCAGCCGGACGCCGGTGTGTTCCAGCCCGTATCCGTCCACCCGCGGCCGGAACCCGATGGCCTGGAGCACCCGGGCGGCCTGGAGGGTCTGCCGCTGGCCGCCCGTGGTGACCATGACCTTGACCGCGGGACCCGTGTCGTTGATCGCCTCCACCCGGGTGGAGGTCAGGATGTTCATGCCGAGCCTGCGGAAGCGCCGGGTGAGCTCGGCGGAGACCTCCTCGTCCTCCAGGGGCACGATCCGGTCCATGAACTCCACCAGCGTCACCTGCACCCCGTAGCTGTGCATGATGTACGCGAACTCCACGCCGATGGCTCCCGCGCCCGCGATCAGTACGCTGCCGGGCAGGGCGGGCGAGAGGATCTGCTCCTCGTAGGTCACCACCCGCTCGCTGAGGGAGGTGCCGGGCAGCAGATTGGTGATCGAGCCCGCGGCGATGACGCAGTGGTCGAAGGTGAGCGTCTCCGTGCCGCCGCCGGAGCGGGTGACCAGCATGTCGTGGGGTCCGGTGAAGGCGCCCCGGCCCTCGAACTGGGTGATCTTGTTCTTCTTCATCAGATAGTGGACGCCCTTGACCCGTCCGTCGGCCACCTTGCGGCTGCGCTCGAACGCGTCGCGGTAGTCCACGGTGACATCGCCGTTCACCCGGATGCCGAAGTCCTTGGCCTCGTGGATGAACAGATGGGCCAGCTCGGCGTTGCGCAGCAGGGCCTTGGACGGGATGCAGCCCACGTTCAGGCAGACGCCGCCCCAGTAGCGTTCCTCGACCACGGCCGTGGTCAGGCCCAGCTGGGCGGCGCGGATCGCCGCGACATAGCCACCCGGTCCGGCTCCCAGGACCACCACGTCGAAATGTGCGCTCATGCGTCGCACCTTAGACATTAGAGTCGGGGTATGGCTTCAGACGAGGGGTCCGTACGGGTGGACAGCTGGATCTGGTCCGTGCGGCTGACGAAGACGCGCTCCATGGCGTCCTCGGCCTGCCGCGCGGGGCACGTCCGGGTCAACGGCGAGCGCGTCAAGCCCGCGCACACGGTGCGGTCCGGAGACGAGGTGCGGCTGCGTCATGCGGGGCGCGACCGGATCGTGGTCGTCTCGCGCATCGTGCGCAAGCGGGTCGGGGCGCCGGTGGCGGTGGAGTGCTACGTCGACAACAGCCCGCCGCCGCCTCCGCGCGAGCACACCGTGCCGATCGGGCTGCGCGACCGCGGGACGGGCCGCCCGACCAAGCGCGACCGGCGCGATATGGAGCGGCTGCGCGGTACGCCCGGGGGCCTGGGCTGAGGCAGGGTCAGTCCGCGGTGAGCCCGGTCAGTCCGCGGTGATACGCACGGGGCCGCCGTGTGCGTCGGCCCCGGCGATCCAGTCGGCGGGCAGGTGGAACGGCCGGTTGGGCGCCGCCGTGTGAGGAAGGCGCCCGCGGTGCAGCGTCCGGCCGTCCTGGCTGACGGTGAGTACCGGCCGGGTCAGGAACCGCTCGGTGCGCAGGGTGAACCGGCCGTGCGGCGGACGGGGCCCGTCCGGGGTGAGCCGGTTGGGTGAGATCCACAGCAGCGGCGCCTCGACCCGCACCGGCAGCGGCCCCGGGGTCCATGGCACGCCCGTGAGATGGCGCAGTACGGGCGCGGCGGCGAACCGGCCGTCGAGGGCGGCGATATCGGCGGTCTCGACCGGGTGCAGCAGATTGCCCACGGCGAAGACCCCGGGCTCACCGGTGCGGAACTCGGCGTCGGTGGCCGGGCCCCGGGTGCCGGGGTCGAGGGCGATCCCGGCGCTTCTGGCGAGTTCGTGGTCGGGGATCCAGTCGCCGGTGAACACCACTGTGTCGCAGCCGATGGCCGCGGTCCTGCCGTCCCGGTGCCGCAGCCGTACGCTCTCCAGCCGCACCCGGCCGGTCAGTTCGGCCACGGTGGCGCCGGTGACCAGCGGAACGCCGTGGCGCAGCCGGGTGCCGAGGTGGCGCGCCGGGTGGGTCTGGTGGCGGGGCTGGTCGGTGACCATGGCGGCGACCTCGGCCCCGGCCCGGCGCAGGGTGGCCACCGCGGAGTAGCTGACCCGTTCCGCGCCGACGATGACGGCGCGGCGGCCGACGCTCTGGTGGTGCACATGGACGGCCTGCTGCAACTGCCCGGTGGTGAAGACACCGGCCGGCCGGGTGCCGGGCACCAGCCGGGCGCTGCGCGGGCGTTCCCGGGCGCCGGTGGCCAGGACGACGGCGGTGGCGGTGATCCGCTCCAGGCCGGTCGGGCCGGTGACGTCCACGGTCCGCGGCGCCGCCCAGCCGGTGGCCGTGACCCCCGTGCGCAGCACGGCCCCGGCGCGGATGGCGGCGGCGATGTGGTGGCGGGCGTAGTCCGGTCCGGTCATCACCCGGCGCAGATCGCGCAGTCCGAATCCGGTGTGGTCGCAGTGGCGGGGGATGCCGCCGGCGCGCTGTTCGCGGTCGAGGACCTCGACCCGGTCCACCCCGGCGGCGGCCAGCCGGGCGGCGACCGCGAGTCCGGCCGGTCCGGCCCCGACGACCAGGACGTCGACGGTGCGGTGGGTACGGTCGGTGGGGGTCATCGCCGGGCCTCCGTCCGGTCCTGGGCCGCGGTGGCCGCCTCGAACTGGGCACGCACCGCGGCGCCGCAGAAGAATCCCTGGCAGCGCCCGGCCAGGGCCCGGGTGCGGCGCCGGAGGCCGTCCAGCGAGGCCGGTGGCACGGTGGCGGTCAGCGCGTCGCGGATCTCGCCCCGGGTGACGCGTTCGCAGTGGCAGACCACGGTGCCGTACGCGGGGTCGGCGGCGATGAGGTCGGCGCGCTGGTAGGGGCGCGGAAACGCCTCGCCGATGGTGGGCATCCGCACGGACTCGATCTCCCGCTCCGGCCCGGGGTCAAGACCGCAGTCGACGAGCAGCTGCGCCACATGCGCGGCGATCGCCATGGAGGCGGTGAGTCCGGTGGAGCGGATGCCGCCCACGGCGACGTACCGCCGCCCGGGGTCGGCACGGATCTGGAAGTCGCCGTGCTCGGTGGCGGCGCGCAGCCCGGCGTAGACGGCGGTGACCTCCTCCTCCAGCAGCTCCGGCAGGATCCGCGCGCCCTTCTCGCGGAGCGAGGCCAGTCCGCCGGCCGACGATCCGGTGGCGGTCTTGTCGTCGAGGTCCTCGGCGGTGGGGCCGAGCAGCACATTGCCGTACACGGTCGGCGCCACCAGTACGCCCTTGCCGAGCGCGGTGGGCACCGGCAGCAGGATGTGGTCGACCAGGCCGCGGGCGAACTTGTCGAAGACGATGAGCTGGCCGCGGCGCGGGGTCACGGTGAACTCCTCGTGGCCGAGCCGCCGGTTGATCTCGTCCGAGTACAGCCCCGCGGCGTTCACCAGGTGACGGGTGCGCAGCACCCCGCGCGGGGTGGCGATCTCGTGGTGGTCCACCCCGGTGGTGATGGCCCCGGCCGGGCAGTTCAGATGCAGGGCGACGCCCGCGCGGACCGCCTGGGTGGCGTAGGCGAGCGTCGTCGTCCAGGGGCAGATGACGCTCTCGCCGGGGACCTCGAGCGCGCCGAGGGCGCCGGGGCCCAGGTGGGGTTCGCGGGCGTAGACCGCCTCGGTACCGAGGACGGCCGTCTCGTGGTAGCCGTTGCGGACGGCCTTCTCGGCGAGTGACGGCAGCGCGGCGAGCTGCTCCCCGTCCCAGGCGACGAGCAGCGCGCCGAGTGGTTCGAGCGGGATGCCGGTCTCGGCGGCGTAGGCGGTCAGCCGCTGGTAGCCCTCGCGCACCAGGCGGGCCTCCAGGGTGCCCGGGGTGGCGTCGAAGCCGGTGTGCAGGATCGCGGTGTTGGCCTTGGACGTACCGTTGCCGACGTCGTCCGACGCCTCGACCAGGGCGATCCGCAAGCGGTACCGGGCCAGTTCGCGGGCGATGGCGGTGCCGACCACCCCGGCACCGATGATGGCCACGTCGTAGACCTCGTCGGGGAGGTCACCCGTGGTCGTAACGGTCATGCTGGTCCCTTGCTCGGTGGTGGGCACGGCTCCTGGTGCGCGGGGTCCTCAGTCGTGGGCGGCGGCCGTCGGCGCCTGGTCCAGCAGCGCGGCCACGGCCGAGCGGAAGGCGGCCAGCCGCTCGGCGGCCCGCTCCGCGCTGATCCGCGGCTCGTAGACGGCGGCGGGCTCCCACGCGGGGACCGCATCCTCGACCGGCAGGCCCGGGTCCAGCCCCATCCGCGCGGCGGCGCCCACCCCCAGCGCCGTGGCGTCCGGCAGCGCCGACACCTCCACCGGCCGCTGCAGCAGATCGGCCTGGGTCTGCATCAGCAGCGCCGAGCGGGTCAGTCCTCCGTCGACCCGCAGGACGGTCAGCGGCGCGCCGAGGTCGGAGGCGGCCGCCTCGGCGATCTCCACGACCTGGGCGGCGATGCCCTCGCACAGGGCGCGCACCAGATGTCCGGCGGTGGTGTCGAGGCCGAGCCCGGTCAGCGAGCCCTTGAGGTCGCCGCGCCACCACGGAGCGGCGAGCCCGGCGAGCGCCGGTACGAAGGTGACTCCCCCGGCGTCGGGCACGGTCCCCCCGACCGGGTCGAGGTCCTGGGGTCCCTGGATCACCCCCAGGTCGCTGAGCCAGCGCACCGCGGAGGCGGCGGTGTACACCTGCCCGTCCAGGCAGTAGCTGGTGCGTCCGCCGAACCGCCAGGCCACACAGGAGACCAGGCCGTGGGGGCCGCGCAGGGGCCGGTCGCCGGTCTGGGCGAGGAGGAAGGCGCCGGTGCCGTAGGTGCACTTCGCGGTGGACGGCTCGGTCACCCGCTGCGCCAGCAGGGCGGCCTGCTGGTCGACGAGGAGCCCGGTGAGCGGGACCTCGCCGCCGAAGGCGGTGGTGGTGCCGACCGGCCCCGCGGCGTCGACGACGCGCGGCAGCCGTTCGGCGGTCAGCCCGTAGAGGTCCAGCGCCTTCGGGGACCAGGCGACGCGGTCGAGGTCGAGCAGCCCGGTGCGACCGGCGGTGGCGGCATCGGTGACGAACGCGCCGGTGAGCCGGTGGATCAGCCAGACATCGCTGGTGGTGACCACGCCCTCGCCGGTCAGATGGCGCCGGATCCACGCCATCTTGGGCGCCGCGAAGTACGGATCGAGGGGCAGGCCGGTGAGTTCGCGCAGCGTCTCGGCGTGCGGCGCGAGTTGCTCGCACACCGTGCGGGCCCGCCGGTCCTGCCAGACCAGGGCGTCGGTCAGCGGCTCTCCGGTGACGGGGTCCCAGGCCAGTACGGTCTCGCCCTGGTTGGCAAGACCGACCGCCACGACCGGCTCCCCCGCGGCGGCGAGCGCCTGCCGCCCGGCCTCGATGACCGAGGTGAGCAGCGCGGCCGGATCGACCTCGACCAGTCCGCCGGGCAGATAACGGGGCCGTACGGGCGCCTCGGCGGAGCCGACCACCCCGCGCTCCGGGCAGAGCACCAGCGCCTTGGTGCCCGAAGTGCCCTGGTCGATGGCGAGGACCGGGCCGGTCGCGGGGCCGGCCGGGGTGCGGTGGCGACGCTCTGCAGGCAGCATGTCCGGTTCTTCGCTCGGGACGGGCGGATCGCTTCGGGTTCGGGGGACGGCGCGCTCGCGGGACGGGGCGCGGATCTTGCCGGAAAGCCTGGTGCAGGCGCGGGGCGGGCGTCAAGACGGCCCGTTCGGGCACGGACCGGAGTCCCCCGTTCCCGAATCGTTGCGCCGGGACTATAAGATCCCTGCAACCATCCCCCAGGCACCTTGTTTTCCCGCGTCCGGTACGTCAGCTCCGTACGAAAGTCATCCGATGCCCGAGGAAGAGTTCCGCCCCGTGTACCACCCCGCGGGCTATGACGGCGGGCTGCGCGTGGCGCTGCAGGATCTGCGCACCGGACGCTGGATATCGATGCGCAATCTGCTCGCGGAGACCCCCACCTGGTCGCTGTGGACCCAGCGCACCCAGGTGCTGGCCACGGCCGCGGCGGGCTCCAATGTGGTGGACGCCTGGCGGACCGAGGAGCCGCAGAGCGTGGCGGCGCTGGTGATGCACACGCGGGTCGGGGTGGAGCGCGCGGTGCGCGCACACCGCGAGGGACACCCCCGCACCCGGGAGCTGTGGCGCGAGGCGTGGCAGTCCTGCCAGCTGGCCGCGCACCACTCCCCGGCGGATCCGGTGCCCTGGGTGTGTCTGCTGGCCCTGGCCCAGCTGGACAAGGAGCAGCGGCAGGAGGAACACCGGGTGGCCCCGCCGGGTCCGCTGCTGTTCCCCGGCCCCTGGGGGCTGCTGGCGGAGGCCGACCGGCGCGATCCGTACAACCGCGAGGCGTACCACCGGATGCTGCAGTTCGTGTACGCCCGGCGGGCCGGGGGTTCGCTGGCCGAGGCGGTCAACTTCGTGCAGTGGGTGGTCTCGGGTGCGCCCGAGGGGTCCGCGCTGCAGGTGCTGCCGCTGTACGTCCATGTCGAGCGGTACCGCGAGGAGCGGGGCTACGAGAAGGCGCTCGACCTTCACTGGGCCACCGAGGACGCCACCCGGGACGCGCGGAAGGCGCTGCTCGGCTGGTTCGACCACGCGGATGTCACGACGAGTTCCCTGCTCGATCTCAACCATCTGGCACACGCCCTGTGGGGCGCGCTGCTGTTCCCCGACGCGGCCCGCGTCTTCGAGACGCTGGGGCCGTACTTCACCCCGCTCCCCTGGGCCTACCGCACCCGCGACGCCGCCGACCGCGCGCTGGCTGAAGAAATGTTTCTTCGCGCCCGGGTCCGCTCACTGGCCGGCGCCCGTGGGCCAAGACCCGGGACCGGCGGCTGAGCCGATCTCCCCCACACCTGTACCACCCCTCGCCCGCCCCAGCATTCGGAGGTACATTCATGTCCACGGCATGGTCGAGTTCGAGTCCCGCCCCCCACCGGGACGATGAACAGCGGCTGCGTGAGCTCGGCTATCAACCCGTCCTGGCCCGCCGCATGGGCGGCTTCGGCAATTTCGCCATCAGTTTCTCGGTCATCTCCATTCTCTCCGGATGTATGACGCTGTACGGCTTCGGGCTGGACACCGGCGGTCCCGCGGTGATGATGTGGGGCTGGGTCGGAGTGGGGCTCTTCGTACTGTGCGTCGGACTCGCCCTGGCCGAGGTGACCAGCGCGTATCCCACCTCGGGAGCGCTGTACTACATGGCCGACCGGCTGGGCGGGCGCACCTGGGGCTGGTACACCGGCTGGCTCAATCTGCTGGGGCTGCTCGGGGCCATCGCCGGAATCGACTACGGCGCCGCCCTGTTCACCGGCGCGCTCTTCAACCTCCAGTGGGGATTCGATCCCACACCGGAATCGACCATGCTCATCTTCGTCTGCATTCTGCTGCTGCACGCGGCGCTGAATCTGTTCGGAGTGCGGCTGGTGAGCGTGCTCAACTCGGTCAGTGTGTGGTGGCATCTGGCGGGCGTCGCCATCATCGTCGGCGCGCTGGCGATCGTGCCCTCCCACCACCAGTCGCCCGAATTCGTCTTCACCGAGTTCGTCAATGACACCGGCTGGTCGAACCCGCTGTATGTGACCGCGATCGGACTGCTGCTCGCCCAGTACACCTTCTCCGGCTACGACGCCTCCGCGCATCTGTCCGAGGAGACCTCCAACGCCTCCGTCTACGCCGCCCGGGGGATCGTCCGCGCCATCTGGGTCTCCTGGGTGGCCGGGTTCGTACTGCTGGCCGGGCTCACCTTCGCCATCCAGGACTACACCGGCACCCAGGGAAGCGCCACCGGAGTGCCGCCGGCGCAGATCCTGATCGACGCCCTGGGCACGGGCGGCGCCACCGCGATGCTGCTCATCGTCATCGTGGCGCAGCTGTTCTGCGGGAACGCCGAGGTGGCGGCGGCCAGCCGGATGGTGTTCGCCTTCAGCCGGGACGGCGCGCTGCCGGGTTCACGGCTGTGGCAGCGGGTCAGCTCCCGTACCCAGACGCCGGTGCACGCGGTCTGGCTGTCGGTGGCGGTGGCGTGTGTGCTGGCCCTGCCGTCCCTGTACTCCGAGACCGCCTACGGCGCGGTGACCGCCATCAACGTCATCGGGATCACCCCCGCCTACGCCATCCCCGTCTTCCTGCGGCTGCGCGCCGGGGACCGGTTCCAGCCGGGCCCGTGGAACCTGGGCCGCTGGAGCAAGCCGGTGGGCTGGATCGCGGTGGTGTGGGTGGCGGTCGTGACGGTGCTGTTCTGTCTGCCGCAGTCCAGTCCGGTGACGGTGGACTCGATGAACTACGCCTCGATCGCGCTGGCCGTGGTGCTGCTGCTGGCCACGATCTGGTGGTTCGTGGCCCGTCGCTCGTACAACACGCCGTCCGCGTACGGCTCGGCGCGCGAGCAGGCGGAGATCGCCGAAGGCATCGTCTGAAGGTTCGTCGTATGGGTGAAGCCGGGTGCGGGAGGTTTTCGCACCCGGCTTCAACGGCTCATCCGGAGCGGCGCAGCGACTCGGCCGGGGGCCGCTCGCGGCCCGCGCCGTAGGCGAGGAAGTACGCGGGCGCCCGCTTCAGCCAGGGCGCCTTGGTCAGCACCTGGGCCAGCCGCAGCGGCTCCCCTCCGGCGACCGGTGAACGTCCCCGGAGCAGCGGCCCGATGACCCGGGCGTGGGCGATCCGCTGCAGCCCCTGCGTCGCGACGGTGGTCGGCCACCGGCGGCGCTGGACGGCGCGTACGTCGGCCAGGCCCACGGTGCCCTCGCGCAGCGGCCGGACCAGATGGCGGGCGGCGGCGACCGCGTCCTCCACGGCGAGGTTGATGCCGATCCCGAACACGGGCGACATCGCGTGGGCCGCGTCCCCGATGCACAGCAGTCCGGGGCGGTGCCAGCGGCGGAGCCGGTCCATCCGTACGTTCAGCAGCTTCACCTCGTCCCAGGACCGCGGGCCCGGCCCACGGTCGGCCGGCCCCCGCCGCATCCACGGGGTGGCCTCGGTGAACGCGGTGAGGAACCGGTCGAGACCTTCGGCGCGGCATTTGGCGTCGGCCCCCTTGGGGATCAGGGCGGCGCACTGCCAGTAGTCACCACGGTCGATCATCGCGGTGAGAAAGCGTTCACCGACATTGCCCACCAGCCCCTGGGGGTCGCTCTCCGCGCGCGGCAGCCGGAACCACCAGACGTCCATCGGGCAGGCGAACTCCTGGAGTCCGAGCTCGGGCAGGTCGCGGGCGAGCGATCCCCGGCCGTCGCAGGCCACGGTGAGGGTGGCGCGCAGCTCGCCGGTGGAGCCGCTCGCGCGGTCGCGGTAGCGCACCCCGGCGACCCGTCCGCGCTCCATGAGGAAGGAGGTCACCTCGGTGTTCGTCCGCAGTCGGAAGGCGGGTTCCCGCTCGGCCTCGTCCGCCAGCAGATCGAGCAGATCCCACTGCGGCACCATCGCCACGTAGTTGTACTTCCCCGGCAGTGAGCCGATCTCGCCGACCGTGAACAGTTCGCCGCCCCGCCCTATGGGCAGCTGGATGGAGTGCACATGCCGCTGCGGCAGGGCCGCGAACCGGTCGGCGAGGCCCAGGTCGTCCAGGAGCCTCAGCGTACTGGGGTGCACCGTGTCGCCGCGGAAGTCGCGCAGGAAGTCCCCGTGCTTCTCCAGGACGGTGACCTCCACCCCGGCCCGGGCCAGCAGCAGGCCGAGGACCATCCCGGCGGGCCCGCCGCCCACCACACAGCATGTGGTCCGCTCCATCTCATGGCTCCCTTCGACGTCCCCGAGGCCATGGGCACCCTCTCAGGACGGGTTACCCGGCGGCGCCGCGCCACACCGGCGCCGCGGGGGCTCCGGCGCCGCCGGTTCACGATCGGCTTGAATCTTCCCGCGCCCGCGTCCGTATCCCCGCGTGATGGTTGTGGGGCGCATAAGGAGGTCTGTATGGCAGCCGAATCCGATCCGGACCGACCAGCCGGGCGTCAGGTGATCGAGCCGACCGCCATCTTCCCCGCGACGCCGGAGTACGACGACGCCCCGGATGGGCCGGTCGAGGGGTGGATGGAGGAGCTCGACCTCTTCCGGCCGCCGGGCACCGAGCTGCCGCCCGAGGCGCCGACCATGGCGGACGACGACACCCAGGAGATGACGGGCGGCCCCTCCGCCGCCGACGCCTGGCCCCCGCAGGAGGCACCGGCCGCGCCCCAGCAACCGCCCGCACCGCCCGCACCGGCCGGGCGGCGCCCCAGCGCCGCCCTGCTGGTGCTGGCCGGACTCGGCGCGGGGGTCGTTCTCTCGCTGGTGGTGATGGTGGACCGGGACTCGGCGTCCGGCGCGGCCGAGGGCGGCGCGTCGGCCACACCGACCGCGTCCACCGCGCCCGCGACCTCCGGCGCGCCGCAGACGCCGAGCGCCCCCGCCTCGCAGGACCCGGACGACCAATTGCCGCCGCCGGGCGACCCGGGCGATGTGCTGACCCTCGGGAGCACCGGCCCGGAGGTCACCGAGCTCCAGAAGCGGCTGCTGCGGATCCCTAACGTGTATCAGGACGGGCCGGTCAACGGCGAGTACGACCAGACGCTGGCACAGGCCGTCTCCCGGTTCCAGGTGTGGTACGGGATCCGGGGCGACGCGAACGGGGTGTACGGGAGCGCCACACGGCGCGGTCTGGAGTCGCGCACCTGACGCCACGGCCGGAGGCGGACAGGGGCGGGACGCCCTCAGGCGGCGCCGAAGACCTGGGTCCAGTACGTGCCCGCGCGGCTGCCGGTGGCATGGCCGACGCCGATGTGGGTGAAGTCGGGCTTCAGGATGTTGGCGCGGTGACCCGGGCTGTTCATCCAGCCCCGCACCACCTCCTCCGGGGAGCGCTGGCCGCACGCGATGTTCTCGCCGATGCCGCGGTGGGCGGCCCCGGCGGCCCGGGCCCGGTCCCAGGGCTGATGCCCCTCGGGGCCGGTGTGGGAGTAGAAGTCGCGGGCCACCATGTCGTCGCTGTGTGCCTGCGCGGCCGCCGTCAGCCGCGGGTCCGGGGCGAGGGGCGCGAGCCGGGCTGCGGCGCGCTCCGCGTTGGTGAGGGAGATGACCTCGGAGGCCAGCCGCAGCAGCCCGTCCGGGGTGAACGGCCGGGCCCATACCGCCGTCCAGTAGACGTCCGTGGTGGGCCCGTCGGCCCGGCCGATGCCCAGGTGGACGATGGCCGGGTCGTGGAACGGGCCCCGGCGCTCGGCGCCTTCGAGGCAGTAGGCCACGAACTCGCGTGGGGTGCGCGGCCCGGAGACGATGTGCTCGGCGATGGTCAGCGGGCGGTATCCGTGCGCGGCGATCCGGTGGAAGAGCGAGGTGCCGTCCGGGCTCTCCAGAGCCAGCGCGCCGTGGGCGGCCATGGCCCGGGCGTGCGCCCCGGCCGCCGCGGTCAGCCGTCCGTCGAGGGCCACGGGCGCCGCCCCGGCCCGGGCCCGGGCCGCGTTCACCACGTCGAGGGCCTGCCGCGAGGCCCCGTCGGCGGGCGCGGGGGCGGTGGCGGGGGCGGTGGGCACAGGGGCGGGAGGCGCGAGAGGCATGGGAGGCACTGGCGCGGGTGGCGCGGGAGGCACCGGTGCGGGAGACGCGGGCGCGGCGGCGGTTCCGTCGTCGGCGACGTCGACGCCGAAGTCCCGGGCCACACCGGCCAGTCCGTCGGCGTACCCCTGGCCGATCGCCCGCACCTTCCAGCCGCCGCCGCGGCGGTAGATCTCGGCGAGCAGCAGCACCGTCTCCCGCTCGGGGCGCGGCGGGGCGAACCGGGCCAGCGGTGCTCCCCGCTCGTCCAGGACGCTCAGCACGGGCGCCGGGAGCCGCCCCAGCGGGGTGCCCGGGTCGGCGGGGCTGATGACGAGGGTGACCCGGGCGGCGCCGGGCCGCAGCGCCCGCGGCCGCAGGGTGACGGTGTCGCCGTCCAGCCGGGCGCCGGGCGCGGTGGGCTGGTTGAAGAAGACGAAGTCACCGTCGCCCGCGACCTTTCCGTCCTCGCCGCTGATCAGCGCGGACAGGTCGAACGGGCCCGGCACCCGGATGGTCAGCGAGCCGTCGGGCAGCGCCTGGTTCCCGCCGGGCACCAACTCGCCCATGTCCGCTCCTCACCGCCGCGTGTCTGGAAGCAACGCGTCAATGAGGGCAACGCCCGGGCGCCACCGGCGGTTCCGGCGGGCGCCCCGGCGCTGTGACAGCGGTCAGACCGGCACCGCCACGTACTTGTACTCCAGGAACTCGTCGATGCCGACGCGGCCGCCCTCGCGTCCGAGCCCGGACTGTTTGACGCCCCCGAAGGGGGCCGCGGGGTTGGAGACCAGTCCGGTGTTGAGGCCGACCATGCCGACCTCGAGCCGCTCGCTCACCCGCAGCGAGCGGTTGAGGTCCTGGGTGAACACATAGCCCACCAGACCCCATTCGGTGTCGTTGGCGGTGGCGAGGACCTCGTCCTCGTCGTCGAAGGTGAGCACGGCCGCGACCGGTCCGAAGATCTCGGTCTCCATCAGCCGGCTGGCCGGGGAGACGCCGGTGAGCACCGTGGGCGGGTAGAAGCAGCCGGGGCCCTCGGGGGTGCTGCCGCCGACCAGGACCTCGGCGCCGCGTGCCACGGCGTCCGCGACCAGCTCCTCGACCTTGGTACGGCCCGCCCGGTCGATGAGCGGCCCGACCTGGACACCGGCGCGGCTGCCGGGGCCGACCTCCAGCGCGCCCATGCGGCGGGCCAGCCGGTCGGCGAACTCCGCCGCCACGGAGGAGTGGACGAAGAAGCGGTTGGCCGCCGTGCACGCCTCGCCCATGTTGCGCATCTTGGCGGTCATGGCGCCCTCGACCGCGACATCGAGGTCGGCGTCCTCGAAGACGATGAAGGGGGCGTTGCCGCCGAGCTCCATGGAGGTGCGGACCACCGCGGGCGCGCTCTGGGCGAGCAGGGTGCGGCCGACCTGGGTGGAGCCGGTGAAGGAGAGCTTGCGGATGTGCCCGCCGGTCAGCAGCGGCTCCACGACCTCTCCCGCGCGGGAGGTGGTGACCACGTTGAGCACCCCGGCCGGAAGCCCCGCCTCCGCCAGGATCCCGGCGAGCGCCAGGCTGGACAGCGGGGTCTGCGGGGCGGGCTTGAGCACCATGGTGCAGCCCGCGGCGATCGCCGGGCCGATCTTGCGGGTGCCCATGGCCAGCGGGAAGTTCCACGGCGTGATGAGCAGACAGGGGCCGACCGGACGGCGCATCAGCAGCATGCGGTTCTTGCCGTCCGGCATCGTGGAGAACCCGCCCTCGACGCGCACGGCCTCCTCGGAGAACCAGCGGAAGAACTCCGCGGCGTAGGCCGCCTCTCCGCGCGCCTCGGCCAGCGGCTTGCCCATCTCGGCCGTCATCAGCGCGGCGAGCGCGTCCGCCCGCTCCACGATCAGCTCATAGGCGCGGCGCAGGATCTCGCTGCGCGCGCGGGGCGCGGTGGCCGCCCACTTCTCCTGGGCCTCCACGGCCGCGGCCAGGGCGCGCTGCCCGTCGGCGGGGGCGGCGTCGGCGACGTCGCACAGCACCTCACCGGTGGCCGGGTCGTCGACCGGCATGGTCCGGCCGCCCGCCGCGTCGGACCACGATCCGGCGATGTAGAGCTGCTTGGGCACCGCGGCGAGGACCTCGGCGGCCGAGGGGTACGAGGGGGTGGACATAGGGGCAATCTCCTATCGGACCGCCGCCGGTCCGAGGGGTTCGGAGCGGCGGGCGGATCGGGCTCCCGTGAGTGATGTGCGGTGCGCGTCAGGAGTCCGCTGTTCCGGCTTGGACGGCGGCGGACCAGGCGCGCAGACCCTCGTCGATCGCCGCTTCGTCGACGACGAGGGCGGGGATCATCCGGACCACATGGTTCCAGGCGCCGCACAGGAGCAGCAACAGCCCTTCGTCCACGGCGGCGCGCTGCACCCGGGCCGCGGTCGCCGGGTCCGGCTCGCCGTCGGCGGTGACGAACTCGCTGGCCAGCATGAGGCCGAGGCCGCGCACGTCGCCGATGGCGGGGGTCTTGGCGGCCACGTCCTCCAGACCGCTGCGCAGCCGCGCCCCCATGGCCTCGGCGTTGGCCACGAGGTTCTCCTCGCGGACCACGTCGAGGGTGGCGGCGGCGGCCGCGCAGGCCACGGCGTTGGCGCCGTAGGTGCCGCCCTGGGAGCCGGGCCAGGCCTTGCTCATCAGCTCCTCGGAGGCCGCGATGCCGGACAGCGGGAAGCCGCTGGCCAGCCCCTTGGCGGTGACCAGGATGTCGGGACGGATGCCGAAGTGGTCATGGCCCCAGAACCGTCCGGTGCGGCCCACCCCGGTCTGCACCTCGTCCAGGATCAGCAGGAAGCCATGGCGGTCGGCCCGCTCCCGCAGGCCCTGCAGGAAGCCCTCGGTCGCGGGCACGTAGCCGCCCTCGCCGAGCACCGGTTCGACGATGATCGCGGCGGTGTCGTCGGGCGGGGAGATGGTCTGCAGGACGTAGTCCAGCTCCCGCAGGGCGAACCGGGTCGCGGTCTCCTCGTCCCAGCCGTACCGGTAGGCCGTGGGGAACGGGGTCACCACGACACCGCTCATCAGCGGCGAGAAACCGGACCGGAAGCGGGTTCCGGAGGTGGTCATGGAGGCGGCGGCCACAGTGCGGCCGTGGAATCCGCCGTGGCAGACCAGGACGTTGGGCCGGCCGGTGGCCTGGCGGGCCAGGCGCAGGGCCGACTCCACGGCCTCGCTGCCGGAGTTGCTGAAGAACAGACTGTCGAGGCCCGTGGGGAGCACCTCGCCCAGCTTCTCGACCAGCCGCCGCAGCGGCGGGTGCATCACGGTCGTGTACTGGCCGTGGATGAGGGTGCCCACCTGCTCCTGGGCGGCGGCGACGACCCGCGGATGGCAGTGCCCGGTGCTGGTGACGCCGATGCCCGCGGTGAAGTCGAGGTATCGCCGCCCGTCCTCGCCGTCGACGTAGGCGCCCTCTCCCCGGACGGCGACCACCGGAGTGGCTTGACGGAGCTGCGGCGACAGATTGGTCATGTTCTCTCCCACACCCACGGGTCGACGATGTGCTCGGACACTTCGAGGGTGAGGGGGCGGACCCGGTCAGGACAATGATCACTGTGTCGCGGGGTGGTGATCGCTATGGACGATCTGTCAACGACCCCGGATACCGGTCCTGTCAAGAGGTCGGCCGGGATCGTGGTTGCGCTCGGCGTGCGGGCTTGCCAGAGTGAGCGGCATGAACGGCTTCGGCGGCACCGCGTACGACGCTGCCGGACGGCCGCTGACCCGCCCCTCGGAGCCCCCGCGGATCCCGGGGCGCCCGCCGCTCAGCCTCGCCGAGGTGCTGCGGCTTCCGGTGCTGGCCGCCGGGGCGCCGGAGGTGGTCTCCGGCCATGGGCAGCTGGCCCGGCCGGTCCGCTGGGTCCACATCACCGAGCTGCTGGACCCCGCGTCCTTCCTCAAGGGCGGGGAGCTGGTGCTGACCACCGGGATGCCGCTGCCCGAGGACCCGGCGCTGGTCCGCCGGTATGTCGACGAACTCGCGGACGTCGGCGCCGCCGGGCTGGTCATCGAGCTGGTGCGGCGCTACCACCGGCCGCCCTCGGAGCTGGTACGGGCCTGTCTGGCGCGGGACTTCCCGCTCGTCCTGCTCTCGCGGACGGTGAACTTCGTGGAGGTCACCCAGGTGCTCCACTCCCTGATCGTCGGCAGTCAGGTGGAGAGCCTGCGCCGGGCCCAGGACGTCCATGACACCTTCACCGCGCTGACCCTGCGGGGGGCCGGGCCCGAGGAGGTGGTGGACATGGCGGCCGAGATGAGCGGACACCCCGTGGTGCTGGAGAACCTGGTGCACCAGGCCGTCATCTGCGGTTCACCGGGGCGCGGGGTGGAGGGGGCGCTGACCGGCTGGGAGCGGCGCTCGCGCGCCACGCCCTCGCCCGACCGGACCGGGCTGAGCGGTCCGGAGGACTGGCTGGTGACCGCGGTGGAGTACCGGGGCGAGCGGTGGGGGCGGCTGCTGATGCTCCCGGACGGGGCCCGGGACCCGGCGGTCGGCCCCGAGGACGCGATGGTCCTGGAGCGCACCGCCACGGCCCTGACCATCGCCAGGCTCACCCATCACACCCGCTGGGAGCGGCGGGCCCAGCGCACGCTGCTGCTGGACCTGGTGGAACAGCGCTGCCGGTCCAGGGGCGAGGCCCGGGCCAGGGCCGAGGCGCTGGGCGTGCCGGTCGCGGGCCGCCGGCTGATGGTGGTGCTGGTCAGCCCCGGGCCCGGCGCCGGGGAGACGACCGAGCTGGAGGACCGGCTGACGGACGAGCTGGGGGCGGCCGGGGCCGCCGTACTGGTCGGCGCGGTGCCCGGTGACCACATAGGGGTGCTGCTGGCCCTGCCCGCCGCCGCGCCGTGGCGGCCGCTGGTGGAGCGGCTGAGCCGCTCGGTGCGGGAGTCCCGGCCGGACGCCGTGATCAGCGTCGGCTCGGAGGTGTCGGACCTGTCGCAGACCGCCCGGTCGTTCCAGCAGGCGGCGCGGGTCGCGGACGCCGCCGTTCCGGGGACCCCGGACAAGGCGTTCCACGAGCTGTCCGACATCGGGCTGCGGCAGTTGCTGTACGCGCTGCGCGGCGATGTGCGGCTCCAGGAGTTCGTGGAGCGGCAGTTGGGACGGCTGGTGGACTACGACGAGCGGCACGGCACCGATCTGCTGCCGGTGCTGCACACCTTCCTGGACGCGGCGGGCAACAAGACTGTGGCCGCCAAGCGCGCGAATCTGTCCCGGCAGGCGTTCTACCAGCGGCTGCACTCGGTGGAGCGGGTGCTGGGCTGCGATCTGGAGTCGGGTGAACAGCGCACCCAGCTCCATGTGGCGCTCACCGCCTTCCGTCTGCTGCGGCTGTCCCGGGGCCCGGCCCCGTCCTGAGAGCCTGTGTCATATCCCCGGCCGGGCGTGCGGCGTCTGGCACGCACGCTCGCGGCGTTGCCGAAACGCCCGCGTGGCTCCGCCACGAGGACGCTCCGGCGCCTTGCGATCGCACGCACCAGACGCCGCACGCTGATCCGACCGGGGATATGACACAGGCTCTGAGACGGCGACGCGCCACGGCCGGCCCGGAGCGAATCCGGGCCGGCCGTGGCGCGTTCGTGGACCTCCGCGGCGCGGGGGTCATTTGACGAAGTCGTCGACGACCTTTGGCGGCCAGCAGCCGACGTTGAGTACGCCGATGGAGTAGGCGCGGGAGACGAGGGCCGCGCGGTTGGGCACCCGCAGCTTCCGCAGCAGCCGAGTCACGTGGTACTCGACACCCTGCCGGCTGAGGTAGAGCCGGGAGGCCAGCGGGATGGTGGAGAGCCCGGCGGCGATGCCCTCCAGGATGCGCGCCTCGGTCTCGGTGAGGAGCTTCTTACGGTTGGTGACCATGTCCACCTCCTCGCCACCCGCCGTGGGACGCATCACCACGAGGATCGACGCCACATGGGCGGTGCCCTCGCGCACCGCCACGGCGGTGAGCCCGCTGGTGAAGGCGGCCCCCTCGGCCCCGATGGCCACCACATGCGTGGTGAACCGGTGACGGGAGCCGTCGAGGAGCCGGGTGAACTGCCGCTTCAGCGCCTGTCGGACGCTGGGGTGGACAAGGTCACTGAAGTCGCGGCCGCACACGTCCGAGGAGGCGTCGTCGAACTGCCGGAAGAATTCCCGGTTCGCCTGTTGGACGATGAGCGACGGGTCGAGACAGACGACACACGCCCCTGGCTGATCGAACTGGCGCAATAGATCCGTGTACTCGGTCTGCTCGTGTCCAAGCTCGTGGGGGGTTGGCCGAGCCGAATCCGCTAGTAAAGGCAATGCCAAGGGACTGCCATCCCTTCCTAATTCTCAGTATTCGGAATTGAATATCGATATTCAATTCCAAATGTTCATTTCAGAATTGAGACTAGGGATCTACGGGTACGGAAGTCAACGTCAACAGGGGTGTAGCCACCCAATCCCGTGGTGGGGTGTCCCGAAGGTTCGGTCCGCACCCCACCCCTTCGGTGGGCCGGTACGGTCGGTTCACGAATCCTCGTCAAACAGCGTCCAATTATCGCCGTTAACGCTCCGTTCACGAATGCATGCGAGGCAGCAGCTCGATGAGCTCGCGCCGCCCGGAGACGCCCAGCTTGCGATAGGAACTCGTCAGATGCTTCTCGATGGCGCGGGAGCTCACCCCCAGCTCGGCCGCGACCTCCTGGTTGGTCAGGCCGCGTCCGACGAGGGAGGTCACGGTGCGTTCGGTACGGGTGAGGGTCGCCTCCGGCGGGGCGGCCGCCGCACCGCTGCCGTCCGCCGCGCGGATCCGCTCGACCAGCCGTGGCACCCCGCACGCCGAGGCCAGCGCCGCGGCCTCCCGGAGTACCGCCGCCGCCTCGCCGCCTCCCGGCCGCAGCCGCTTGCCCAGCAGCAGGAGCGTGCGGGCGAGTTCCAGCTCATTGGCAGAGGCGCGCAGCACATCGACGGATTCGTGCAGCAGCCGCAGCCCCTGGTCACCGTCGCTCAGCCGGGCCTTCGCCCGCAGCGCGCGGCCGAGCGCCACCGGGGCGCCCCATTCCGTCGCCCGCAGCAGCTCCTCCTCGGCCAGCGCCCCGGCCGCGTGGGGGTCGCCGACCCGCCGGTGGAGGTCGGCCGCCCAGGGCCGCCAGGAGAAGAGCACGGGATTGCGCCAGCCCGACGCCTCCAGCTGCCGGCCGCAGGCCAGGAGGGTTTCCAGGGCGCTGGTCCAGCGGCCCTGCTCGGCGTCCTGCGCCGCCTTGACGAACTGCAGCGCCGCGGTCAGGGCCAGGCTCGAGGAGCGGCGCCGGCCGGGGCCGTCCAGAATCCGCTCGATCAGCGCTGAGTCCTGGAGGTCCAGGGCGACGCGGGTGAGGGCGAGGGTGGAGACGACCCCGGCCTCCTGCCAGTGCACCTCGGCCAGCCGCACGGCGCGCTCGGCGTACTCACGGGCCTGGGCGACGCGGCCGCGGGCGCCGAGCACCATGGCCTGCTGGACGTTGACGAGCGCGTCCACGACCGTGCCGCCCTGCCGACGCGTCTGCTGCTCCATCGCCAGCCAGGAGCTGATCCCCCGTACCGAATCGGCCGCCACCAGCCCGATCACCACCAGCGGCAGCGGGGTGTGGACCTGGTCGGAGGTGGCCGGTTCGCGCTCCAGGATGCGGTTGGCCAGCCGGGAGACCTCGGCCGCGGGCCATCGGGCGGTGAGCACCGCCGCGTTGAGCAGCACCGCCGTCAGCTCGCGCTCGGCGGAGGTCATCAGCGGCGGCTCCTCCCCCAGCGCGGACAGCCGCTCGACCGCCGCGGCCAGCTCAGCCGGGTCCTCGTGTCCGGCGTGCCGCAGCCGCGCCTCGAGCCGCAGCGCCACATCGCGCGCCGTGCCCTCCAGCGAGGCGGCGGGCCCCAGGTCCTCGGCGACCTGGTGCAGCAGATCGATGACCGACGGGGGCCCCAGGCCCACGATGGTGGGCGAGATCCGCAGGGCCGCGGCGGCCCGGAGCCTGGCCGTGGTCAGCAGGGGTATCGCCTGGGAGATGTGGCGTTCACAGGCGGCCGGGTCGAAGCCGCGCTCCGCGGTGGCCAGGTCGATCAGCAGCCGGGCCCGGCCCTCCCCGGTCAGCGAGCCGTCCAGGAGGGCGCGGCGCAGAAAGCGGGCGGCGGTGCGGGGCGCGCCGCGGCGCAGCGCGGTGTCCGCCGCGGCGCGCAGCACCTCCACCGCCCAGGGGTGGTCGGAGCTGGTGACGGCCAAGAGCTGGGCGGCGACGAGTTCGGCGGGGCGTCCGTTGTGGTACATCAGGGCCGCCGCGGCGTCGTGCAGCCGCTCCCGTTCGGCCACGGTCATCGAGGACTCGACGGCGTCCTGCACCACCCGGTGGAGGAAGCGCGGCTCCTGCTCGGCGGCGAGCAGCCCCAGCTGGTGGAGGTCGCGCAGCGCGGCCAGGTAGCCGATCGGGTCCAGCCTGGCCAGCCGCCCCAGCAGCTCCGGTTCGGCCTGGTCGCCGAGGACCGCGATGGCCGCGGCCAGGTCACGCGGGGGCCGGGGCTGGGCGCGCAGGGAGCTGGCCAGCCGCTCGCGCAGCTGGGCGGGGCGCAAGGAGCGGGCCGATTCGACATGCTCGGCGGTGGGCCGGTGGCCGCGCATGGCCAGGTCCGCCAGCACCGACTTCAGGAACAGCGGGTTCCCCGCGGAGCTCTCGTGGCAGGCACGGGCGAACTCCTCGTCGCCCGGCACGCCGAACTGCTCGAGGATCACTTCCTTGGTGGCGCCCAGCGAAAGCGGCGCGGGGCGCAGCACCCGCCGCGCCGCCTCGACGATCTCCGGCAGCAGTGGGTCCCCGGGGCGCCGGTAGCCGTCCCGCAGCGCGCAGACGACCACGGCGCGCAGCCCGTGCAGCCGCTTGACGAGGAAGGCGAGCCAGCGCAGCGAGGGGGTGTCGACCCACTGCAGATCGTCCACGAGGATGAGCAGCGGGCGTTCGGCGCCGGCGGTGGCCAGTACCGAACGCAGGCCGTACAGCGCTTCCTCGGGGATGGTGACGGCTCCGTCCTCGTCGATCGGCGGGTCGTCGTCGGAGAAGACCGTCCGGCAGAGGTCGACCTCTGTCTCGATGCGCTGCCCGCGGAGTTCTTCCGGGGCGCCGGTGAGCAGGCTGTCGAAGAGCTGGCGGACCACACCGAGGTCGAAGTCCTGCTCCATCGGCGCGGCGTTGGCGCGCAGGACCCTGATCTTCTCGCCCTCGGCGAGCATCGGCAGCTGGTGCAGCAGCGCGGTCCGGCCGGTGCCCAGGGGGCCGGTGAGCAACAGCAGTGACGAGTCTCCCGCCGCCGCGGCCCGCAGGGCCTCCGCGACCTGCGCCAGCTCGGCCTCCCGTTCAAGCAACATCGATTCCGCCTCCCTGCGCCGCCCGCAACAACGCGATCAGCTCCGCGCGACCGCCGATCCCCAGTTTTCGGTACGCACCGCTGAGCCTCAGCTCCACGGTGCGTCTGCTGACGGAGAGGGTCTCGGCTATCTCCCGGTTGCCATGGCCGAGTCCGACGAGGGAGGCGGTGCGCTGCTCGGGTTCGGTCAGCGTCGCCCACGCCGGATGCGGGACACGTCCGCGGACGGCGGAGGGCCCCGTCCGCTCGGACAGCTCGCGCACCTTCGCGACCAGCTTGCTGGAGGGCCGGTGGGCGATGACGAAGGTGAACAGCTCGGCCACCAGGGGGGCCGCGGCGCGCGGGCTCCCGGCGTCGAGTTCGGCCGTGGCCAGCTCCATCAGGGCGCCCGCGTAGGCGAGCCGGGCCGGGGTGCCGCGCAGGGTGGCCACCGCCTCGCGGAGCCGCTCGACCCGCCCCTCGCGGGCCACCCGTCCGGCGCCGAGCTGGGCCCAGCCGAGCGTGTTGGGTGCGCCCCACAACCGGGCCAGCGCGAGCTCCTCGTCGGTGAGCCGCCGTGCCTCCTCGTGGTCGCCGAGCGCGTCGTGGACCCGGGCGGCCATCGAACGCCACGGCATCAGGGCGGGGTTGATCCGCCCCCGGCCCAACTGCCATCTGCCGGTGGCCCGGAACAGCTCCGCCGCCTCGGGCAGCCGGTCGTCCTTGACGGCCACCAGCGCCCGGGCGAAGAGCAGATAGCCCCAGGAGGCGCCCTCGCGCGACTCGGCGGGGGCGGAGGCGGCCGCGAGCACACCGGCCTGGCCGAGGTCGCCGTTCTCCAGGGCGATGAGGATCCGGACGGCCAGCAGATACGGGACGGTGTAGCGGTGCCAGAGGGGGCGGGGCAGCGATCGCTCGGCGGCGGCCACGTCCCGTTCGGCCATGTCGAGCCGGCCGCGCCGCAGGTTCAGCTCGCCGCGGACGGCCAGGACCTGGGCGGCGGCCGCGCGGGCGTGCCGCCGGCGCAGGTCGGTGTGGAGGATGTCCAGCCGGACCTCGGCCTCGTCCAGGTCGTCGGTCAGCAGCAGGGTCCGGGCTGCGGTGAGCCGGGGCAGGATCAGGGCGCCCGCACCGCCGTCCAGGGTGAAGACCCGATGGGCCAGCGTCCGGGCGGTGGGCAGGTCCGCGCCGTGCAGGGCCAGTCGCCAGGCGCGCGCCGCGGCCTGCACCGGGCAGGTGGGGTCGTCGGGCAGCGGCGGGATCCCGTCCGGGACCAGGTCGGTGTCGTCCTGCCCGTCGGACTCGGTGAGCCAGAACAGCCCCGCGAGCGCTCCCTGTTCCTCGGCGTCGGTCGAGGGCAGCACGTCGACGATCGCGCGGCGCAGCGCCTTGTCGTCGCCGCGGGAGAGTCCGAGGTCGGCGGCGCGCACCCGGATCCGGCCGGGTCCGCCGTCGCCGGTACGGATGATCTCCGCCAGCCGGCGGCCCGCGGCCTCGGGGGCGGCGAGCACTTCGATGGCGGCGAGTTCGAGGCCCAGCCGCGCGCGTGGCGCCGGGTCCAGCGGCTCCTCCAGCGCCCGGGACAGACAGGCGATCGCCTGGGCGGTCCGGCCCGCGCGCAGCGCGGCGGCGCAGGTGCGGCGCAGCACGGGGATCACCCAGGGCTCGTCGACCGGGCGGGCGGCGAGCAGCAGCCGGGCGATGTCCTCGTCGGCCACGGCCGCCCGATAGGCCAACTCGGCGGCACGGGCGTGGAGTTCGGCCCGCTCGTCACCGGGCATCTCGGCGAGGATCCAGCCGCGCGCCTCGGGCCGGCTCAGCCGGAGCCCGGTCCCGGAGGCGATGGCGAGCCCGCTCTCCCGGAGCACTTCGGGCAGTCCGGGCTCGCTCGCGGCGCGGGGGCCGGCGAGCGCGTAGAGCAGGGACAGATCCAGCAGATCGCCGCAGACGGCGAGCGCGCGGACGAGCGCGACGGCCGTGTCTGACAGCCCTCCGAGCACACGGACGGTGTGTTCACCGCCCACGGCCTCGCTGAGGGTGGACAGTTCCGGCACTCGCCCGGCGACCGGCGCGTAGCCGTGTCTGGTGAAGCGGCGCAGTGCCTCGGACAGCACCTCGGGGTTGCCCGCGCTCGCCTCCAGGGCCGCGGAGATGAAGGCGTTGTCGCCGGGGCGGCCGCAGATCAGCGCGACCGTGGCGGCCACGTCGCGCGGGGCGAGCGGGGCCAGTTCGCATTCGAGGGTGATCACCTGCCGCGGCGCGGTGGACAGCGGGCACGCGCCGGGGCGGAGCCGGCCGGTGCCGCTCAGCAGGAGGGCGATCAGGGCGTCGGGCAGCCGCCGTATGAGCGCCCCGAACCAGCGCAGCGAGGCGGGGTCCAGACATTCCACATCGTCGACGACCAGCAGTGTGGGCCGCTCCCGGGCGGTCCGCAGCAGCTCGGTCAGGCCCGGTAAGCGGCTATCGGGCCCCTGTCCGGTCAGGGCCTTCATCGAGCCTCCGGTGAGTCCGTCCATCGGGGCGAGCAGCTGTCCCACCACGCCGTAGCGCACATCGCGCTCGCCGGGGGTGGCCTTGGCGCGCAGCACGCGGAAGCCCTGGTCCTCGGCCAGCCGGGCGGCGAGGTTCAGCAGGCGGCTCTGTCCGTAACCGGGCCTGCCGATCAGTGTCACCACCGAGGAGCGTCCCCGGCCGAGGTCGGTGACGGTCTGGGCAAGCATGGCCTGCTCTCGTTCACGGCCGGGGAACGGGAGCCCGTTGAGCAGCATGGTGTGACTATATGCCTGGGGTGGGTCGTGAACCTGTCAGCGAACCGCCGTGCCCGCGTCAGCGTCGGCCGCGCGAGGCGAAGACCCACGCGGGGGCCTGTGGATCGGGCAGGCTCGGGGTGTTCAGCACCGAGGCCAGCTCCCCGCGCTGACTGACACTCAGCTTCCGGTAGACGCTGGTGAGATGGGTCTCAACGGTCCGTACGGTGACGAACAGCGACTCGGCGATCTCGCGGTTGCCCGCCCCGCGCGAGGCCATCTGGGCCACCTTGCGCTCGGTACCGGTGAGCAGGTCGACCGGTGAGGCGGTGATCTCACGCATCCGGCCGCCCGCGGCCACCAGCCGGTTGCGGGCGTCCCTGGCGAGCGCGAGCGCGCCGCAGCCCTGCGCCAGGTCGACGGCCGAGCGCAGCCGCTCCCGGGCCTCGCGCGGCCGCCCCGCGTCCAGCAGCGCCCCGCCGAGCAGGAACTCGGCCCGGGCGTGCTCGGAGCGGGCGGGCGACCCGGAGAAGTGCTCGACCGCCTCGGTGAGTTGGGCGATGCCCTCCTCGCCCGGGGTGGTCACCCCGCGGGCGAGGGCGGCGAGCCCGAAGGCGCGCGGGGTGCTCCAGCGGCGGGCCAGTTCGGCGCCGTGCTCGACCAGGTCCCGCGCCTCGTCCGCCCGCTTCTCCGCCGCGAGCAGACAGGCCGCCTCGGTCCACCAGGGCAGGAACACCGGGTTGGCGAAACCGGACTCCTCCAGGGAGGCGCCGCAGTCGAGCAGCAGCCGCAGCGCGGTGGCGCTGTCGCCGAGCGCCCAGCGGGCCCGGGCGCGGGCCATGAGGTACGAGTGGTACTCCATGACGAACCCGTCCAGGTTCGGCCGGGTGACGGCGGCCAGCAGCTCCTCGGCCCGCTCCGGTTCGCCCCGGTCGATCAGGATCGTCGCGAGCGCGGTCTGCGGCATGGTCACATTGGCGCTCCAGCGCTCCTCGCCGATGATCTCGACGGCGGTCTGGGCGTCGGCGAGGGCGTCGGGGATGGCGCCGACGCCGTGCAGCAGCAGGGCGCGGTAGGACAGGGTGATCACATACGACCAGACCGCGGCGTTGTCCTGGCCGTGGCGCAGCGCGTGCTCCAGGGTCTCCATCGCCTCCTCGATCTCGTCGGCCAGGCCGAGGGTGAACGCGGAGAAGAGCAGTGACCAGTTGTCGAGCCGGTCCGCGGAGCTCAGCGCGCGGCGGGCCTGCCCCACCGCCCGCCGCACCGAGCGGCCCTCCATCGCGGAGAGGACCGTCATCATGGCGAGCATCTGGCGCTGGGCGGGGGTGTCACCGGCGGGTTCGGGGATGCGCGTGAAGCGCTCCCGGACCGTGTGGATCGTGGCCTTCTCGTCGGATCCGCTGATCAGCAGCGTCGATTGGACGAGGGTGCGCAGCTCGTGGTCGCGCGGATCGGGGTCGGGCCCCAGCTCTGCCTCGAGTTCGTCGAGCACCTCGCTGAGCACCCGTACGGCGGCCGGTGACTGCTGGACGGTGAGGCAGGTGAGGCCGAACTGCACGGCGATGGGCGCCTTGGTGCGGATGTCGGTGGCCAGCGTGAGCGCCCGCTTGAGCAGCCGGATGGCCTCGGCGGGATTGATCTCCGCGAGCGCCTTGGCGAGCGGGACATGCGCCGACAGGCTGTCCGGCTCCGCCTCCAGGACCCGGTAGAGATAGCGCGCGGCGGCCTCCGGGGCACCGCGGTGCTCGGCCTGGGCGGCGGCCTCCCGGAGCACCCAGCCCATCCACGGCTGGGGGGTGCCGGGCACCAGCAGCACCTGGTTGGCGACCTCCTCGGCGGGCCGTCCGGCGTCGCTCAGCAGCAGGGCCGCCCTGGCGCGCAGTTCGGCCAGCCGCTCCGCCCCGGCGGCCTCCAGCATCGCCGAGCGCACCACGTCATGGGCCAGGTCCGCCCGGTCCGGCGCCATCACCTCGGCCTCGCGCAGCTGCTCCACGGCCTCCGCGACGCGGGCGGCGGGCACTCCGGCCAGCGCGCCGATGTGCTCCGCGTCCTCCTCGCCGAGCACCGCGATGGCGGTGGCCACGTCCCGGACCCAGTCGGGCCGGGCGTCGAAGAGCGCGCGCACGGACAGGGCGACCACGTAACTCCCGACCTCGGCGATCTCGCGGATGCCGGTCTCGTCGGGCGCCACGCCCTTGGCCCGCAGCTCGCGCAGCAGCCGGGTGACGGTCAGCGGGTTGCCGCCGCAGACGGCGGCGGCGCGTTTGGCGAAGGAGCGCGCGACGGGGGCGGCGAAGACCTGGTGGGCCATTTCGGCCACTTCGCCGTCGGTCAGCGGATCGAGGCGGATCACCGCGGAGCGCGGCTGGGCGAGGATGTCCGCCAGGGCCGCCGGGGCGACCGGTTCCGCCTCGCTGCGCTGGGCGAGCACCACCAGCAGCGGCAGCTGGTCGGCCCGGCGCAGCAGGAAGTCGATCCAGCGCAGGGAGCGCTCGTCGCACCAGTGCACATCGTCCAGGACGAGCACGAGGGGGCCCTGGGTCATCAGGTTGGCGGCGAGCCAGTACAGGCCGTGCAGCACCGGGTAGACGCTGGCGGCCGTGGGCGGCCCCTCCTCGCCGGGGCGGGGGCTGAGCGCGGGGAGGGCGCGGCGGGCGCTGCCGCGCAGCAGCGGGGAGTCCTGGGCGTCCTCGGCCGAGAGCCCGAGGCTTCCGAAGAGGGCGCGTACGCCGCCGTATCCGGCACCGGCCACCACTTCGCCGCAGGCGCCGTGCAATACCGTCATCTTCCGGCAGGCGTCGCTGTCGAGAAAGGCGCGCAGCAGGCTGGTCTTGCCGATTCCGGCCGGACCGGACAGGACCACCAGACCGGAGCGGGCACCGTGGGCGGCCTCCGCGTGGGCGGTCAGCGCGGCGAGTTCGGCGGCGCGTCCGACCAGCGCGCCGGGTAAACCGGAATCCGTTTTCCGGTCCACCACGCAGCCTCCTCGAGCCACAAAATACGAAGAATTTCGGAAAAGTGTGCTGCTGACGCGGTCAGCAGGCTACACGAGCGCAATGACGACGATCAATCCCGATCAGTAGTCAGCCAATCCCGATCAGTCATTCCCGAGCGGTCATCCGCCCGGAGCCCGATCGGTGAAGTCCGGATCCCGATCAATCGGCCCCGTAAAGCGACCAGCCGGGCCCGGAGACGGAAGGCGTGGTGAGGGCGTTCACCATTCCGTCTCCGGGCCGTTCGGTATCACTGTGTGGGTACGAGGCGTGAAGTCGTCTATGGCATCTCCCTTCGTCGGCAAACGATCACGGGGTCGTTCGGCCCTCTTCCAGGGCGGCCTCCAGGACGATGGCGGGCGGGTGGAGCTCGAACCAGACGACCTTGCCCGCCGCCGTGCGGGTGGATCCCCAGCAGCGGGAGAGCAGATCCAGCAGATGGAGTCCGCGCCCGCCCTCGTCATCGCCGCACGCCCGGCGGACCCGGGGCTGCCCGGGGTCCTCGTCCGCCACCTCGCAGCGGAAGGCGCGGTCGACGGAGCACAGGGAGAGCGTCAGGCGGATCGGTCCGCCCGCGTGCCGCAGAGCATTGGTGACCAGTTCGCTGACGAGCAGTTCGGCGTCATCGGCGAAGTCGTGCAGCGTCCACGCCGACAGCTGGGCGAGCGCCAGCCGCCGGGCCGTCGGCACCGAGGACGGCTCGGAGGGGAGCAGCCAGGACGTCCCGCCGCTGGTGGCGGGGGGTGCCGTGTCGGGGCGGCGCGCGGTGCACATCGGGGAGCCGGGCGTGAGGGTGAAAGTGGCAGCGTTCATGCTGAGGGGTCTGGGCTGGTCCGGGGGGCGGGGATGGCGCGCCCGTCGGGAAGGATTTCACCCGTGTCCGCGAAGATCACCACTCCGTTGCAGAGCAGGCTCCATCCCTGCTCGGGGTGGGAGGCCACCGGGCGCGCCGAATCGTGATCCGGTGCGTCGGCGGGAGGACATTGGGGTTGGTGGAGGCACATGGTCCGAACCTTCGATCTTCCGCCATAGGGGTCGGCGGAACTCACCGAGACCACCATCCTGGCCCGGCGCGGCCGGACGCGGCGAGGGGAGATATCCCCGCATCGGTACCCGTCCCGCTCCCCTCCCCCCGCCGGGGCGGTCACGGACGGGCGGCGGCCGTTCACCCTAGGTGAACCCGCCCGGCGCCCGCCCGGGGTGGGTGCGGCGGCCCCCGGCCCGGGCATAGCCTGGAAACAGGGCTTCGGGTCCGTGCGGGCACAGGGTCCCGCCCTCCCGAGGCCGGTGCGAGGCATCGATGGGTGCGTTGGCGACAGGCACCCCGACCGGGCGGCAGACAGTCAGGCTGCCGGCCGAGGTGACGAGTTTCGTGGGACGTCGGCAGGAGGCGGCCGAGGTCAAGCGGATGCTGTCCGCGTCCCGCCTGGTCACCCTGACCGGGGCCGGCGGGGTCGGCAAGACCCGGCTGGCGCTGCGGGTCGCGGACGAGGCGCGCCGGGCCTTCCCCGACGGGGTCTGGCTGGCCGAACTCGCCGAGCTGGACAACCCCACACTGCTCGCCCAGGGCGTCACCGAGGCGCTGGAGATACGCGACCGCTCCTCCCGCCCGGCGATGGACATCCTCGTCGACCATCTGCGGGACCGGCAGGCCCTGATCGTTCTCGACAACTGCGAACACCTGCTGGAGGAGTGCGCCAGGCTCGCCGACCGGCTGCTGCGCGCGGCCCCCCGGCTGCGGCTTCTGACCACCAGCCGTCAGGCGCTGGGCACCGCCGGTGAGCAGAGCCTGGCCGTCCCCGCCCTGGGGCTGCCGGACCCCGAGGGTCCACGGCCCTCCCTCGCGACGCTCGCGCGATGCGACGCGATACGGCTGTTCGTCGAGCGGGCCGCGGCCATCGTGCCCGGGTTCCAGCTCGACGAGGACAACCGGGACGCGGTCGAGCTGATCTGCCGCCGGCTGGACGGCATCCCGCTGGGCATCGAGCTCGCGGTCGTACGGCTGCGCGTCCTGTCCGTACGGCAGCTGCTGGACCGGCTGGACGACCGGTTCCGGCTGCTCACCACCGGCTCCCGGACGGTCCTCCCCCGCCATCAGACGCTGCGGGCGCTGATCGACTGGAGCTATGAGCTGTGCACCGAGCGGGAGCGGCTGCTGTGGGCCCGGGTCTCGGTGTTCGCCGGAAGCCTGGACCTGGACGCGGCCGAGGCGGTCTGCTCGGGCGAGGGCATCGACCGCGAGGAGGTCCTGGACCTGGTGGCCGAGCTGGTGGACAAGTCGGTGCTGCTCAGGGAGGAGCACCGGACGTCGGTGCGCTACCGGATGCTGGACACGCTGCGCGAGTACGGCCGTGAGCGGCTGGCCGCCTCCGGGGAGGAGGCCGTGCGGCTGCGGCGCCACCGCGACTACTACCGCGGGCTCGCCGCGGACGCGCGGGCGGCGCTCTTCGGACCGGCCCAGGTGCAGTGGTTCACCAGGCTCCACCTGGAGCACGCCAATCTGCGCACCGCCCTGGAGGGCTGCCTGGCCGAGCCCGAGCAGACCGTATGCGGACTCGACATGGCCGCCGATCTGCTCTACCACTGGATCACCAGCTACTACCTCGGTGAAGGCCGCCGCTGGCTGGACCAGGCGCTGGCGCTGTGCACCGAACCCGACGGGTCGCGGGCGCGGGCCCTGTGGACCAACAGCTGGCTGGCCGTCATCCAGTCCGACATCGACGCCGCCGCGGCCCTGCTCGAGGAGAGCCGGTCCATCGGCACCCGGCTGGGCCTGGAGCCGGTGCTCGCCTACGCCGCGCTCTACTCCGGCATGGTCTCCATGTACCGGGGCGAGACCCGGTCCGCGATCGCGCTCTACGAGGAGGCCGTGGCCCGCCATCGCGCGACCGGCGATCCGGTGGGGCTGGCCCTGGCGCTCATCCGGCTCTCGCTCGCCCACTCCTTCATCGGCGACTCGTCGCGCGCGATCGCCCTGGGCGAGGAGTCGCTGGAGGTGTGCGACGCGTACGGGGAGGGCTGGCACCGGGCCTACACGATGATGGCGCTCGGCGTGGACGTCTGGCGCCAGGGCGACACCGCGAGAGCCGCCGCCCTGGAGAAGGAGAGCCTCGCGTTCAACCGCTCGCTGGACGACCCGCTGGGCGTCGGGGTCAACCTGGAGGTGCTGGCCTGGATCGCGGCCACCGAACAGGACCACCATCGGGCGGCCAGGCTGCTCGGCGCCCTGGGGACCCTCTGGCACGCCATCGGCGCCCCGCACTCCGGCTACGGGCACCTGGTCCACTACCACGAGGAGTGCGAGGCCGCGGTGCGGCGGGCCCTGGGCAAACCGGCCTTCAACGCGGCGTGCAAACAGGGCGCCCGGCTGTCCTACGCCGAGGCGCTGGGGTATGCGCTGGAGGACGAACTGCCCGGCGGGGAGGCGTCGGCGGGCGGGCGGCCGTCGCCGCTGACCCCCCGGGAGTCCGAAATCGCGCGGCTGGTCGCGCAGGGGCTCAGCAACAAGGACATCGCCTCGTCCCTGGTCATCGCCCAGCGCACGGCCGAGGGCCATATTGAGCACATTTTGAGCAAGCTGGGTTTCACCTCGCGTGCGCAGGTGGCGGTCTGGGTAGCGGAACAGCACCGCACCACCGAGGCCGATGGCGAACGCCCGCCGGAGGATACGGTCTGAAGACCGCGCCGACATTCTCAAGGGGCAAGGGGCGGAATTCTATTCGAGACCGGAGCAGGTGTCCCGGAAGTTTTCACAACCCCCACGAAAATCCTCGCCCGCCCCGGCTTCGAGAGATCATGCGTCAGGCTCGAGGGACGAGCCGCAACGGCCGTGTCAGTGCGTCGACGCGGCTCATGCGACCGAGGAGGTCCCGCCGTGACTGTTGCCGCAGTCGGCAATACCGGTGATGCCATGGAGCTTTTCCGTGGCACCGCCCACAGCCCGTCGTTCTTCGCGCTCAACCGCGCCGGGGTCACGGGTGGCGGACAGGAGCTCGTGGACTTCTGCATCCCCTGCAATCCGTACTTCCCCACCCCCGCGATGTTCGCCGTGATGGCGGTCAGGCTGCGGGACATCCTCACCTACTACCCGAGCTCCGCGGAGACCATCACCGCCGAACTGGCCGATGTGCTCGGGCTGCAGCCGCAGACCATGGCGATGGGCAACGGCTCGACCGAGCTCATCACCTGGATCGACCATCTGCTGGTGAAGGAGAGCCTGGCGGTGCCGATTCCCACCTTCGGCCGCTGGACCGACCAGCCGATGGAGACCGGCAAACGGGTCGATATGTTCCAGCTCCCGGAAATGAGCGGATTCGCACTCGACCCCAACGCCTTCGTCAACTTCGTACGCTCCCGGGGCTCCCGGGTCGCCGTGATCTGCAATCCCAACAACCCCGACGGCGGGCTGGTGTCCCGCCAGGCCCTCATCGGCATCATGGACGCCCTGGCCGACCTCGACCTGATCGTGATCGACGAGTCCTTCCTGGAGTTCGCGGACGCCGAGGCGTATCCGAGCGTCGTGGACGAGGCCATCCTGCGCCCTAATGTGATCGTGCTGCGCAGCCTCGGCAAGAACTTCGGGCTGCACGGGGTGCGCTTCGGCTATCTGGTGGCCAATCCGTCGCTCGCCGTGCAGATCCGCTCCCGGCTGCCGAAGTGGAACCTCAACTCCTTCGCCGAGGTCATCGTCTTCATGCTGAAGCGGTACCGGCAGGAGTACGTGGAGAGCCTGCGCATGCTCAGCCGCGACCGGCAGCAGATGACCACCCAGCTGACCGGGCTGCCCGGGATGACGGTCTACCCCTCCCAGGGCAACTTCGTCTTCGTCAAGCTGCCGGCCGGGACGGACGGCGGCTGGGTCCGCGACCAACTGCTGTCCCAGCACGGTGTGCTGGTGCGCGAATGCGGCAACAAGCTGGGCAGCAGCAGCCAGTTCATGCGCTTGGTGGTGCGCTCCCAGCCGGATGTGCAGCGGCTGCTGGCCGGGCTGAGCACGGTGCTGTACGGGACGTCCTTCTACGCTCCGCAGGTCGGCTGGGACCAGCAGTCGTCGCTGCCCTACCCGGGGTCCTCGGGATACCCGGGGTCCTCGGGGTCCATGGGGGCCCTGGGAGCCACCTCCTGGCAGGCCCAGTCCCTGGACTACTCCTACCAGCAGCCGCCCCAGCTGCCCGCGGCGCCGATGGCGCAGGAGCCCCAGCCGATGTACTCCGCGGCGGCACTCCCGGCCCCGCAGGGCGTCGCCGGCGACCCGTACGGGCAGGCGTCCTTCGCGGGCGCGGGGACGGGCGCCTCGCCGGGGTACGTCCAGCAGCAGCCGCTCCCGGAGCTGTCGCCCGCCTATGTCGCCACTCCCCCGGTCCAGCCGCCCCTGTACCAGGCCCCGGCCGCGCTGCCGCAGCCCCAGATGGTCCAGGCCCCGCAGCCGCAGATTCCGCAGCAGGTGCCCGCGCAGCAGTTCCAGGCCCCGCAGTTGCAGCCGGTCCAGAGCCAGGCGCCGCAGGGCCAGACGCCGTTCATGCAGATGGCGCCCCAGCCGCAGGGCACGCCGTACCAGGGCGCCCAGGCACAGACCTCCCAGATGCCGATGGCCCAGGTCCAGGGTGCCCAGGGGCAGGGTACGGCGGCGTACGTCCAGACCCGGCCCGAGGAGACGACGGTCGACCAGATCCCGGTCTACGGGCAGCAGGAGACGGGAATACCCGAGCCGTCGCCGATGGAGCGCACCCAGGCCATGACCTACGACCCCGCCGAGCTGAAGGCCGCGGCGGCGGCAGCGGCCCCGGTCGTCCCCCTCAGCGAGCAGGACGACGACCCGACCGGCCAGACCCCGGCGCTGCAGCGCTATCCGCGCCCCGCGGCGTACCTCCAGGACGGCTCGACGGCATGACCGGGCCCCGGTGCCGAGGTCATGGCCGACGCAGCCGGTCGTCGCACGGCCAGGCCGGGGAGACCCCGGCCGCCGCGCAGACCGCTATGTGCAGCAGCAGCGGATGGGTGTACGGCTCCCCGTCGCCCGGCCAGTGCACCACACCGGGCTCCTCACTGCCCGTGGGACCGCCCGTGGGGCCGGTCCGCCGCCCGGGCGGGCCGGTCACCATGGCGCCGGGCGCGTAGACGGCCGGTGGGGGCCAGTCGACCCCGACGTCCGAATGGGGCGGCACGATCCACCACCAGCACCCGGCGCCGGTGAGCACACATCCCGCCCGGGGCAGCAGGGCCATCACCCCGGGGCCGTGCCGCTCGGCGATCCCCACCGCGTCGTAGGCCCGGTCCGTCCGCAGCGTTGCGGGCAGTTGAAGGCGGTTGCGGCCGGACACCGCACGGAATCCCCGCCGGCCGAACCGGCCGCGGACGAGGCCGGTCAGCGCACCGGCGAACGCGTACGTCATCTAGGGGCACTTCACAGAGGTCGGGCCGATGGTGCCTGCGGTCGCCGCGTCGGGGCGCGGTAACGGGATCATGCGGCAACTATGCGCATCGCCGGGGACACTTGGCAAGCGTCACTCTGAATTGTGCAGAGTCGTCAGTGCAATGTGTCCGTTCCGCACTGGCCATGGCACACTGCGAACATCAGCGTTGGGGAGGTCAGGGAGGGATTCAGGTGAGCGAACCGCGGTCGGCGCCGACCGTGGGTCAGGTCGTCCTCGGCAAGAGGCTGCAGGATCTGCGGGAGAAGGCGGGGTTCAAGCGGGACGAGGCGTCCAAAGTGCTGCGGGTGGCGCCCGCCACCATCCGCCGCATGGAGACCGCCGAGGTCGCGCTGAAGGTCCCGTATGTGCAGCTGCTGCTGGACGCCTACGGGATCACCGGTGACGAGCTCGACTCGTTCATCACCCTGACCGAGGAGGCCAACAAGCCCGGCTGGTGGCAGCGGTTCCACGACATCCTGCCGGACTGGTTCAGCGTCCACGTCAGCCTGGAGGGCGCGGCCGAGATGATCCGGGCGTACGAGCCGCACTTCGTGCCCGGACTGCTCCAGACCGAGGACTACGCCCGCGCGGTCATGCAGACCGGCGCCGTCGGCCAGGCCGACTCCCGGCAGGCGGAGCGCCATGTGGCGCTGCGCATGGAGCGGCAGGGCCTGCTCACCCGGCGGGATCCGCCCCGGCTGTGGGTGGTGATGGACGAGACGGTGCTGCGCCGGCAGGTGGGTTCGGCGGAGGTGATGCGCCACCAGGTCGACCGGCTGCTGGAGGCCGTGGAGATGCCGCACATCACGCTGCAGATCTCGGAGTTCTCCTCCGGGCACCATCCGGGCACCTATGGGCCCTTCGTCCTCTTCCGCTTCGCTGTACCCGAACTGCCGGACATGGTCTACGTCGAGTACCTGACCGGCGCCGTCTACCTGGATGAGCGCATCGAGGTGGCCTCCCATCTGGAGGCCATGGACCGCATGGCGGCCCAGGCGGCAACCGCACGACGCACAAAGGAGATCCTCCGGGATTTCCGCAAGGAGCTCTGATCGGAATGGATCGCATTCACAACGGCATGCGCGCGAGTGACCTCGGCAGTGAGGGCTGGCACAAGCCGTGGAGCGGTGGCAACGGCGGCAACTGCGTCGAAGCCATGAAGCTGGACGACGGCCGGGTCGCGATCCGTCAGTCAACCGATCCGGACGGTCCGGCGCTGATCTACACCCGCAGCGAGATCATCGCGTTCATCCAGGGCGCCAAGGCGGGCGAGGCGGACTTCCTCGTCTGCTGACGCGGCCCCGCGCGCCGACGCCGACGGCCGGTGGCCCGTCGGCGCCGGCGCGGCGTCGGCGTACCGTTACGTGGCGTCCGCCGCCAGTGCCCGCAGCAGGCCGATGGTCAGCGCGGTACGGGCCGGGATCGGGGCGAGCACGGTGTGTTCATGGCGGGCGTGGGCGCCGGAGCCGAGGGCACCGAGCCCGTCGAGGACCGGACGGCCGAGCGCGGAGACGAAGTTGCCGTCGCTGGCACCGCCGACCGCGGTCTCCGCCAGCTCCCAGCCGTGTTCCGCGGCGATCGCGTGGGCCCGCTCGAACAGCCGGCGGGACGGGTCGGACGGGACCATCGGCGGACGGTTCCACTCACCGGTGACGGTCAGCCGCACCCGCTGGTCGGAGGGGGCGAGGGCGTGCAGCGCGGCGTCGATCCGCTTCATCTCCTCCGGTTCGGCGATCCGGATGTCGATGCCGCAACTCGCCTGTGCGGCGATCACATTGCGCCCCGTACCGCCGCTGATCAGCCCCACGTTCACCGTGGTCCCCCGCTCCGGGGCGCTGAGCGCGGCGATCCGCGGGACCACCTCGGCCAGCGCGTGGATGGCGCTCGCGCCCGCGAACGGATCGAGACCCGCATGCGATTCGATGCCGTGGGCCGTCACATCGAACAGCCCGACGCCCTTGCGGGAGGTCTTGAGCGCCCCGTCCAGCGACGCCTCGAAGACCAGCGTGGCCAGGACGTCCTCGCTCAGCCGCTCGATATGGCGGCGGGAGGCGGGGCTGCCGATCTCCTCGTCGCCGTTGAGCAGCAGCCGCACCGAGGGATGAGGGAGCCCCAGTTCGCGCAGCAGCCGCAGGGTCCACACCGCCTGCACCAGGCCCGTCTTCATGTCGAAGACACCGGGGCCGCTCACCCGGCCGTCCTCGACCTCGAAGGGCCATTCGGCGAGCGTTCCGGCCGGCCACACCGTGTCGTAGTGGCACAGCATCAGCACGGTGCCGGGCGCCGTGCCGCGATAGGTCAGGACGAGCACATCGCCGTGCGGTCCGCAGTCGTGGCGCTCGGTTCCGTCCGGCTCGCCGAGCCGGTCGACGACCCAGCCGCTGATCGTGGCGAGCCCCGCGTCCAGCAGTCGCTTGTCGTTGCTCGGCGTCTCCAGTTCCACCAGCGTCCGTAGGTCTTCGATCATCTCGGGCAGCGCCTGGGCGGTGGCGGCGGCGAGGTCGGAGGGGGTCATGCGATGAGGATCCTTCCCGGGGGTGGCGGGGGTGAGGGAGCGGCTGGTGATCAGCGGACGGGCGCGCCGGGGCCGAGCGGAATGCCCAGTGCCCACCAGACGTAGAACAGCAGGGTCCAGGCCACCAGCATGGCCACGGACAGCGGCAGGGTCAGCGAGGCGAGGGTGCCGATTCCGGCGGAGCGCCGGTAGCGCTGGAGGAAGCCGAGCGCCATGACGAAGTAGGCGCTCATCGGGGTGATGGCGTTGGTGCAGGAGTCGGCGATGCGGTAGACGGCCTGGGTGGCCTCCGGGGGGATGTGCAGCAGCATCAGCATCGGCACGAAGACCGGGGCCACCAGCGCCCACATGGCCGAACCGCTGGTCATCGCCAGATTGATCACCGTGCACACCACCACGATGCCGACGAAGGCGACCGGGCCGGTGACCCCGAGGTCCTTCAGCAGATCGGCGCCGCGGATGGCGAGCACCTGGCCGACGCCGGTCCACTTGAAGTACGCGAGGAACTGGGAGATGGCGAAGAACAGGACCAGGATGGGGGCCATCTCCCGCATGCCCTGCGCCATGAAGTCCGGGATGTCACGGCCGCCCCGGACGGTACCGGCCGCACGCCCGTAGACCGCGCCGAGGAGGGCGAAGAGCAGTCCGAGCACCACGGCGATTCCGGAGAGTACGGGCGATTCGACGATGCTGCCGCCCTCGCCGCGCAGCGGTGACCCGGTGGGGATCATCGCCACCACGATCACCGCGAGGTAGCCGACGAGGGCGACGGTGGCGCGGCGCAGCCCGCGGCGCTCCTCGGGCGCCAGGGCGAGTTCGACATCCCCGGTGGCTTTCCCGGTGGCTTCGCCGTCCGCCTCCTCGGGCTCGGGCGGAAGTGCCGCCACCCGCTTCACCAGCACCTTCTCGGTGACGAAGGTGATCACGGCGGCCAGCACCACCGAGGAGGCGAGGGAGAAGAAGTAGTTGGACAGCGGGGTGACGACATAGCCGGGGTCCACGGTGTGCGCGGCGGCCGTGGTCAGCCCGGACAGCACCGCGTCCATCGGGGTGATCAGCGGGCTGGCGTCATAGCCCGCCGATACGCCGACGAACGCCACGACGATCCCCAGCAGCGGACTGCGCCCGACGGCCCGGAAGGCCAGCCCGCCCAGGGGGACCAGCGCCACATAGGCGGCGTCGGACGCGATGTGGGCGACCATCGCGGTGAAGGCCAGGGCGAAGGTCATCCAGCGCGCCGGGACCTTGGCGACACCCGCCCGCAGCATGGCCGCGAGCAGCCCCGACCGGTCGGCGACGGCGACGCCGAGCATGACGACCAGGATGGTGCCGAGCGGTGGGAAGGTGGCGTAGTTGGTGATCGCGTCGTTGATCATCGACCGCACGCCGTCGACCGAGATCAGGCTGCGCACCGCCACGGTCTTGCCGCCCGCCGGGTCGACCGCGGAGACGTCGGCGGTGGCGAGCCCCCAGCTGATCAGCGCGAGGAAGGCGCTGAGGATGGCGAACAGCCAGAAGGGATGGGGAAGCTTGTTGCCCGCGCGCTCGACGGCCCCGAGCACCCGGAGCAGTGCGGACAGCGCCGCCGAGGACTCCCCGGGCGCGTCGGGAGGCGGTTTGCCGGGCGGGTTGTCGGGTGTGGTCGTGGTGTCGTTGGAACTCACCGTCCGCACTCCTTCGTCGACGACGCAGTAGTGGACGTCCATTAGAGAAGGCATGACGGAATGAGGCAAGTGAAAGACTCATTACGCAAGAATGATTCACGCATGGAGCACCAATCGCACGATAGATTCTTATCCATGGCAGCCGTTCCCCCCACCCCACCGGTGCTCGACGACGCCGACCTCGATCTGGTGGCCGCCCTGCAAGTGGCGCCGAGGGCGCCGCTGAGCGCGCTGGCCGAGGTGCTCGGCAGCTCCGCCAGCACCGTCGGCCGCCGGCTGGCCCGGCTCGCGGAGGAGCGGCTGCTGCGGGTGATCGGGCAGGTGGAGTGGCCGATGCTGGCCGAGGGCAACCCCCTGCACATCTGGGTGGCCACGGCCCCGGGGCAGGCGTGGGAGGTGGCCCGGCAGCTGTCCGAGCTGCCCGAGATCCCGTTCGTCGCCACGACCACGGGCCGCGCGGATGTCTACTGCTCCCTGCACGCCACCCGGCGCGACCGGGCGCGTGAGCTGCTGATGACACGGATCCCGTCCGTCCCCGGTGTGCGGTCGGCCCATACCGAGCTGGTGCTGCGGGCGACGGCGAAGTCCGACTCCTGGCGGCTGCGGCGGCTGGACCACGCCCAGGTGGGGGCGTTGCGGGAGGTGGCCGATCCGGTGGAGGAGCCCGCATCCGTCACCGGGTTCGGCGACGACGAGCTGCGGGCCATGGAGCTGCTGCGCCAGGACGGCCGGGCGAGCGCCGCCGATGTGGCGCGCGGGCTCGGCATCAGCCGGTCCACCGCCTACCGGCTGACCCAGTCGCTCCTCCAGCGCGGGCTGGTGCGGCCCCGTGTGGAGATCGAACCGGCGCTGCTCGGCCATCCGCTGGAGGTCGTGATCGAGCTGCATGCCGCGCCCGGGGCCATCCAGGAAGTGGCCGACGCGCTGGCCCGGCATCCCTCGGCGCGCTATGTCTCGATCGTGGCGGGCACCTCCTCGGTGATCCACCACGGGGTGTTCCGGGACGAGGACGGCCTGGCCGAGCTGCTCACCCGCGATCTGGCGACGCTTCCCGGCATCACCGCCTGCGAGGTGTCGGTGGTCCTCGATGTGCTGCGCCGGTACTGGATCGGCCGCGAGGACGGAAGACTGCTGGGCCAGGACCGATGAGTTCCGTGCGGCGCGCCGGTCTGAGAGGTGAAACAGGGGGCGGCGCCTTCCCGCCCCCGCTCACCGAGGAGACACCATGAGCAGCGACGAGATCACCATCAGCCGGGACCTGGACGCACCGCGCGAGACGGTGTGGCGGGTGTGGACCGAGCCGGAGTACTTCGCCCGCTGGTTCGGCGCCGCGCCCGAGTCCGTCGACCTCGACGTCCGGCCGGGTGGCGCCTGGAGTGCGACCGTCGCCACTCCCGCGGGCGAAATGCCGATGCGCGGTGTCTACCGCGAGGTGGTCGGCCGGGAGCGGCTGGTGTGGACGCTGGATCTGCCGCAGGGCGCCATGGAGATGACCGCCACCTTCGCCGATCTGGACGGCGGCCGGACCCGGGTGGTGCTCCGGCAGCCGGCTCCGCCGCAGGAGCAGTGTGCCCAGGCCGAGGAGGGCGCGGCCCAGCTGCTGGACGCCTTCGCCAAGGTGCTCGCGTCGGTCTGAGCGATCCCGGTCACTCCCCCGGCGGCGGCCCGTCCCACTCGATGACGTCCACCCCGTCACCCACGGCCAGTTTTCCGGCGCGGATCACGGAGAACTGGCAGCCGAACAGGGTGGCGCCGCCGGGGCCGCGCCGGTAGCCGGCCATGGTGCGCAGCGGTTCCGGGCCCGCCTTGACGCCCGCGCTCTGATCGACCGTCGTCACGACGCACCGGGCGGTGTGCTTGGCGAAGCCCAGCTCGGCTCCGCCGATGGCGATCCTGCGGACCCGGTCCTCCCGATGGGGTTCGTCCCATCCGCCGATCACGATGCCGGGGCGGAAGCGGTTCATCGGCAGTGGAGCGCCGCCCGCCTCGGCGATCCGCTCGTTCAGCCCGTCCAGGCTGGCCCGGGAGACGATGTGCACCGCGGCGCTGTCGGCGTAGCCGCAGGTGCCGGGGGTCCATCCGTCGGTCACCCGGTCGTGCTCCGGGGGCACCCGCACCAGCCTGCTCGGCGCGCCCAGGAACCGGGAAAGCCACGTGGCGGCGTCCTCGCCCTGGTCGATGCCGAGATAGGGCGTGTCGAACACGGTGACCTCGCGCCGGGCGGAGGTGGTGTCGATGTCGAGGGCCACCTCGTCCTCGCCGGGGGCGGACAGGGTGAGCCGGGTGCCGTGCGCGTCGATGGCGGGGCGGATGACGGCGAGCCGGGGATCCCGACGCTGAGTGCGGCACTCTCCGTCCTCGCCGATGACCATGAAGTCGCGGTCGTGTTCCAGACCCGCCTCCGTCAGCAGCGCCTCGGACAGCGGAACGCCCGCGCAGCCCTTGATGGGATAGCAGGTCAGCTCGACAACGGTGGCCACGCGGGCACCCTACCCCAGGGGTGGTGACGCCTCCGAGCGGCCGGTCGGGGCGCTCATCCCCCATCGCCCGGTGCCCGACCGGCGTTTCATGGCACGGCCCGGTTCCGCCATGCGCCCCCGGCCCGGCGTCCAGCGGCAGGGCGTAGCGGCGAGTACGCCGAATGATCCACCGCGCACGGCCGGTGACCACCGGCATACGCCGTAGGCGCGCTGCGCCTCCCGTCGGCGGGAACCCAAAACGAACCGTTTCCAGGGAGCGACGGACGAGGTCGCGGGAAAAGCGCGGCCCCCGGCGCCGCCCGGGGTCCCGGACAGGCGGGTGAAGGGTGATTATTCCGGGGCCGCTCCTGCGAGCGGCCGGAAGGGAGGAAGTCGATGTGAGGCAATGATATGCGCGGCGGCGCGGTTCCCGCTATACACGGGCGGCGTGATTCTCCGCCAGTTCCCCGCCGCCATGACGACCGGGCCTTTTCGGAGAACTGCCGCGGCGTACGGGCGGTCGGCGAGGCGATGCCCGACAAGAGATACGGTAAACGCCGAGTCAAGTCCGCTTTGTGGCCCACGAGTTGGCCGGGTGTCGAGCGGCTGCCCCTGTTCCGCGGGCCATAGCGGAGGCGAGCGGGCATACGAGCCGGGGCCCTGGTTCCGCGCCCGGTGCCCTCGGGAGCGAGACGTAGGGCCCGCCGCTGCCGAAAGCGACGAGGAGCAGGGAGCGAGGAACGAGCGACCGTCGACGAGGAGTGTCGGCACCGGATCAGAGCGCCCGGAGGCGAGCGGCCCAAGAAGAGGCGTTCGCCTCACCGTCTCCGCGTCGTCTCCCCGCCATGCCGTCGCCCGGGGCCGCGTCCGCTCCCGGCCGGCCCCGGCCCCGAACGCCACGGTCGGCGGCGGGCCCCGTCGATACGTTTCAGTCTCCCGCCGCTCCCTGGGAAACTCCGCCGGGTGCCCCCGGGCGCGTTCGCTCATGCGTCCCCCTCTTCCCCGCCCCACCGCAAGGCCGTCCTATTTCCCGCCCCTCCCGCCGTCTCCGCTCTTCTCTTCCTCTCCTCCCCTCCCCGGCATTCCCCGGATGCCGGGGAGGGGGCCGGAACAGCTGGTTCCAGCGCGGTGCCGCGCGGTTACGGCGGCCTCCTCGGGCCCGGCCGCCAAGCGGCCGATCTTGACCGCGCGGTGACGCAATAGCGCCGGGGAGGATCCCGTGCCGCGCGCCCGGCCCGCACCGGACGCCGTATTGAGCCGCCCGCCGCTCGTCCGGTCTTCAACCTCTCGCGCCCCGGCGGCAATTCACCCGGGCCGCAGTCCGAGATCGGTCATCGATCACCCGGAAACCAATCCGGCGGAATAGCGGCCGCCCCGTCCGGCGCCCCGGAGAATCATTTCCCGCCGTACGAGGGCGTCCGGCGGCGCGTGATCGCCCGCGCCCGCCCCCGGCCCGCCGCTCCGCCCCGCCGACGGCCGTGCGCCCCCGGCCCTCCATGCGCCTCCCGCCGCGCAGCTGAGGGGGCGTCAGCCGATTCCGGGGTGGCACCGGGCGGCGCGCGGCGGTCCATGAGGCCCCCTGCGCCTTGTGACCGGCGGGGCCGGGCTGCGGTACTCGTACAGCCCGCCGGGTCCTCCGGAGGGCGACGTCGAGAGCCGTTGTGGAGAGGAACCAGCCTCATGGCCGTACGAGGAAGTCACCGACGCCCCGCATCGCCCAGCCGGGTCTCGCCGCTGTGTGCGGCGCTCACCGCGGGCGGTGTCGGCATCGTCCTGCCGTTCCTCGGCACCGGCGCCGCCCACGCGGCCTCGGTCGACACCTGGAACCGGGTCGCCAAGTGCGAGAGCGGGGGCAACTGGCACATCAACACCGGCAACGGCTACTACGGCGGACTGCAGTTCTCCCAGCACACCTGGGAGGCGTTCGGCGGCACCACCTACGCCGCGCGGGCCGATCTGGCCTCCAGGGCCCAGCAGATCACCGTGGCGGAGGCGGTGCTGCGCAAACAGGGCCCCGGCGCGTGGCCGGTGTGCTCCGTCCGCAGCCGGCTGACCCGGTCCGGTCCACCCGCCGGAGTGACGAGCCAGAACGCCCACCCCCGCGCCCAGCACCCGGCCAAGCCCAAGAAGCCGGCCAAGTCCGCCGCGAAGTCCCGGGCCCGGCAGCACACCGCACGGCGCGCGGCGGCGTCCGGCTCGTACGCGGTCGTCCGCGGCGACACGCTGTCCCGCATCGCCACGCGTGCGTCGGTCAGGGGTGGCTGGAAGGCGCTGTACCACGCCAACCGCGGGACCGTCGGCCCGAACCCGGATCTGATCCACCCGGGGCAGCGGCTGACCCTGCCCGCGGGCTCCCGGCATCCGCACAAGGCGGCACCCCGGCGCCGCGCCTCGACGGTCTCGAGCCACACGGTGGTCCGCAAGACGGCGGCCCGCCCGCATACGGCCCCGGTCAGCGGGCCGGTCAGCGCGGGGTACGGCGTCCGCGGCCCGCGGTGGGCCAGCGGCCATCACACCGGTGTGGACTTCGCGGTGCCCACGGGCACCTCCGTGCGCGCGGCCGCCCCGGGCACCGTAGTGGCGGCCGGGTGGGGCGGCGCCTTCGGCTACCAGGTGATCATCCGTCACGCCGACGGGCTCTACACCCACTACGCGCATCTGTCGGCGCTGGCGGTACGCACCGGGCAGTCGGTCGAGGCGGGCCACCGGATCGCCCGGTCCGGCAGCACCGGGAACGCCACCGGACCGCATCTCCACTTCGAGGTCCGCACCGGCCCGCGCTACGGCTCCGACATCGACCCGCTGGCCTATCTGCGCTCCCACGGCGTCAGCGTCTGACGCCGCACACCGGACGCATCGCGTCCACACGGTCCATCTCCGAGGGGTGGGGGAAGGGGAGGCCGCCCGAGGCACGGCTCGGGCGGCCTCCCGCCATCCGCGCGGGGACCGGTCAGTACCAGATCGCGACGGGCAGCCCGGTCTCCGTCACCTGAGGCGGGTCGGGAAGGCTCCGGGCGGCCCGGAGCGCGACGCGCCGCGCGCTCCAGGCCGCCGCCGCGGCGTCCAGGACGTCGTCGGGCGGCACCCGCCCGGCCGCTCCGAGGTCGTCGGGCAGGACGATGCCCCGGGCCTCCAGCAGCCGGCGGCGCACGGCCTGGCCGTTCCAGCTCTTCTTGCTCCAGGACACGGGCCGGCCCTCGTCGAGGGCGGCGAAGGAGACCTCGGGATGGACCTCGTACAGCCGGTGGTCGCCCCCGTCCCGGCAGGCGTTGGCCTCGCGCAGCTTCGCCGCCAGCCCCCAGGTCTGGCTGTTCACCTTCTGACCGGTCAGCCGCTGGGAGATCCGATTGGCGTCGTCGTGGTCGTCCGCCTCCCAGACCTCGCGCGGCGGCACGGGGAAAACCCGGGAGCCGTGCGGGGCCACCTTCGCGCGGGCCAGGGCCTCCGCCTCCCGCCATCCCTCCGCCAGCAGCCCCAGCGGCATGTCGACCGCCACCACGGCGGCGTCCGGAACCCGGCCGAGCAGCTCGCTCAGCGCCCCGGCGGTGTCGGCCCCCGCGAAGCGGCCCTCCCCGTCCAGGGTCACGGCCACCCAGCCGGTGCGGCAGGCATCCACCCCCACGACGGGCGATTCGGCGCATCCGGGTGCGGGCGGAGTGTGAAAAGCATCGCGACGGGAACCCATGCGCCGTATCCGACCACGCGGATGAGCCGGTGCGGGGCCGAACGGCAGGAAAGGACGGCGATGGGCGTACGTACATGGATCCAGGATTGGCCTGTCTACCGCCAGCTGACCGGAAGCGACCCGCTCGGCCGCGGCGCCGCCACCACCTCGGCCGCCACCCGTGAGCTGCGCCCCCGCACCGTCACGGCCGACAAGGTGGTCAAGTCGGTGTGCCCCTACTGCGCGGTGGGGTGCGCCCAGAACGTCTATGTGAAGGACGACCGGGTGGTGCAGATCGAGGGCGACCCCGACTCACCGGTCAGCCGCGGCCGGCTGTGCCCCAAGGGCTCGGCGTCCCTCCAGCTGACCACCGGCGAGTCCCGGCGCCACGAGGTGCTCTACCGCCGCCCGTACGGCACCGATTGGGAGCGGCTGGACCTGGACACCGCGATGGACATGGTCGTCGAGCGGGTGATCCGTACCCGTCGCGAGGGCTGGCAGTGGGAACGGGACGGGGCCGGCGTCAACCGCACCATGGGGATCGCCAGCCTCGGCGGCGCCACTCTGGACAACGAGGAGAACTACCTCATCAAGAAGTTGCTGACCGGGCTCGGGGTGATCCAGGTGGAGAACCAGGCCCGGGTCTGCCACTCCTCGACCGTGGCCGGGCTCGGCACCTCCTTCGGCCGCGGTGGCGCCACCACCTTTCTGCAGGATCTGCAGAACGCGGACTGCATCGTGATCGAGGGCTCCAACTTCGCCGAGGCCCATCCCGTGGGCTTCCAGTGGGTGATGGAGGCCAAGGCGCGCGGCGCGAAGGTCATCCATGTCGATCCGCGCTTCAGCCGCACCAGCGCGCTGGCCGATCTGTACGTACCGATCCGGGCCGGCACCGACATCGCCTTCCTCGGCGGCATCATCAACCACGTCCTCACCGGCGGCCACGACTTCCGCGACTACGTCCTGGAGTACACCAACGCGGCCAGCATCGTCGGCGAGGAGTTCGAGGACACCGAGGACCTGGCCGGGATCTTCTCCGGTCTCGACCCGGAGACCGGCCACTACGACATCTCCACCTGGGCGTACGAGGGCGCCGAGGTCCAGGCCCCGCAGGGCGCGCCCGACGAGCTGTACGAGGACCGCACCCGGCGTGGCGCGTCCCTGTCGACCGCCGCCTTCTCCGAATCCCACGGCTCCGGCGGCGCGCCCACCTCCGCCGATGTCCCCACCGACCGGACCCTGCGACATCCGCGCTGCGTCTATCAGGTCCTCAAGCGCCACTTCTCCCGCTACACACCCGAGATGGTCGAGGAGACCTGCGGAATCCCCCAGGACACCTTCCTGGAGGTGTGCCGCGCGCTGGTGGAGAACTCCGGCCCGGACCGCACCTCGGAGTTCGTGTACGCCGTCGGCTGGACCCAGCACACCGTGGGCGCCCAGTACATCCGCACCGCCAGCATCCTCCAGTTGCTGCTCGGCAACATCGGCCGTCCCGGCGGCGGCATCCAGGCGCTGCGCGGCCACGCCAGCATCCAGGGCTCCAGCGACATCCCCACCCTGTTCAACGTGCTCCCCGGCTACATCCCGATGCCGCACGCCCACGCCCACGAGGATCTGGACACCTTCGTCGAGGCCGTGAAGACCGAGAAGGGCTTCTGGGGCGAGATGCGCTCCTACGTCGTCAGCCTGCTCAAGGCGTACTTCGGCGACGCCGCACACGCCGACAACGACTACTGCTTCGGCCATCTGCCCCGGCTGACCGGCTCCCACAGCACCTACCACACCGTGAAGGAGATGCTGGACGGAGTCTGCAAGGGCTACTTCCTGATGGGCGAGAACCCCGCCGTGGGCTCGGCCAACACCAAGATGCAGCGCCTGGCCATGGCCAACCTGGACTGGCTCGTCGTCCGGGACTTCTCCCTCATCGAGTCCGCCACCTGGTGGAAGGACGGCCCGGAGATCGAGACCGGCGAGCTGCGCACCGAGGACATCGCCACCGAGGTGTTCTTCTTCCCCGCCGCCGCCCACACCGAGAAGTCCGGCTCCTTCACCAACACCAACCGGATGCTGCAGTGGCATTTCGCCGCCAAGGAGCCGGACGGCGAGGCGCGCAGCGATCTGTGGTTCATGTACCACCTGGGGCGGCGGATCAAGGAGCGGCTGAAGGAGTCCACCGACCCGATGGACCGGGCCGTCCAGGATCTGGCCTGGTCCTACCCCACCGAGGGTCCGCTGGACGAGCCCAGCGCCGAGGCGGTCCTGGCCGAGATCAACGGCCATGACGCGCACGGCGAGCCGCTCAGCGCGTACACCCAGCTGAAGGACGACGGCTCCACCTCCTGCGGCTGCTGGATCTACTGCGGGGTGTACGCCGACGGCGTCAACCAGGCCGCCCGCCGCAAACCGCACACCGAACAGGACTGGATCGCCGCCGAATGGGCCTGGGCCTGGCCCGCCAACCGCCGCATCCTCTACAACCGCGCCTCGGCCGACCCCCACGGCAAGCCGTGGAGCGAGCGCAAGGCCCTGGTGTGGTGGGACGAGGAGCGGGAGCGGTGGACCGGCCATGACATCCCGGACTTCATCCCCGACCGGGCGCCGTCCTACCGGCCGCCCCAGGACGCCCGGGGCCCGGACGCGCTCAGCGGAGTGGATCCGTTCATCATGCAGGCCGACGGCAAGGGGTGGCTGTACGCCCCGGCCGGGCTGGTGGACGGCCCGATGCCGACGCACTACGAGCCGCAGGACTCGCCAGTGCGCAATCCCGTCCACCCGGAGCAGCAGCGCAACCCGGTCCGCGAGGTGATCTCCGATGAGCACAACGCCTTCCACCCCAGCGGGGGCGAACCGGGCAGCGAGGTGTTCCCGTACATGATCACCACCTATCGGCTCACCGAGCACTTCACGGCGGGCGGGATGAGCCGCTGGACGCCGTATCTGGCCGAGCTGCAGCCGGAGTTCTTCTGCGAGGTCTCCCCCGAGCTGGCCGGTGAGCGGCGTCTGGAGCACACCGGCTGGGCGACGCTGATCAGCGCGCGGGGAGTGATCGAGGCCCGGGTGATGGTCACCGAGCGGATGTCCCCGATCAGGGCCGGGGGCCGCACGGTGCATCAGATCGGGCTGCCGTACCACTGGGGTCCCAATGGCTACACCCGCGGGGACGCCGCCAATGAACTGTCCGCCATCGCCCTCGACCCGAATGTCCACATCCAGGAGGTGAAGGCGCTGAGCGCCGACATCCGTCCCGGCCGCCGCCCCCGCGGCCCGGAGCTGACGGCCCTGCTCGAAGAGTACCGGCGGCGCGCCGGCATCACGGTGCGGACCGGAACGGAGGTGCGGGGATGACCGACACCTCGAACACCTCGAACCGCTCATCGCTGATCGGCCGCAATCTGCTCGCCGGAGCCGAACCGGACGTCGCCGGGGACGCCGGGCACGAGGACCATCCGCCCCGCGTCGGCTTCTTCACCGACACCTCGGTGTGCATCGGCTGCAAGGCGTGCGAGGTGGCGTGCAAGGAGTGGAACGCCGTCCCGGAGGACGGGCTGGACTTCACCGGCATGTCCTTCGACAACACCCAGGGCCTCTCCGCCTCCACCTGGCGCCATGTGGCCTTCATCGAGCAGAACAAGCCGCTGGGCCGGGCCGAGACGGGCGTCGACCACAGCGGTGTCGATGTGCTGGCCCTCGCGGCGCGGGGCTCCGGGACCCCGGTCGAGGAGGCGGCGATCACCCCCACCTCCCCGGCGTCCCCGTCCGACGGCGGGCAGCACGGGCTGCGGTGGCTGATGTCCTCGGACGTGTGCAAGCACTGCACCCACGCCGCGTGCCTGGACGTGTGTCCGACCGGTGCGCTGTTCCGCACCGAGTTCGGGACCGTGGTGGTCCAGGACGACGTCTGCAACGGCTGCGGCTACTGCGTGCCCGCCTGCCCGTACGGGGTCATCGACGTACGGCCCGAGGACGGCGGGGCCCACAAGTGCACCCTGTGCTACGACCGGCTGGGCGCCGGCCAGGAGCCCGCGTGCGCCAAGGCGTGCCCCACCGACTCCATCCAGTTCGGCCCCCTGGACGAGCTGCGCGAGCGCGCCGCCGCCCGGGTCGAGGAGCTGCACCGGGTGGGGGTCGAGGACGCGCGGCTGTACGGACACGACCCGGAGGACGGTGTCGGCGGCGACGGCGCCTTCTTCCTGCTGCTGGACGAGCCGGAGGTGTACGGGCTGCCGCCGGACCCGGTCGTCACCACCCGCGATCTGCCCTCGATGTGGCGGCACGCGGGTGCCGCGGCCCTGACCCTGCTCGGCGGCGTGGCCGCCGTGTTCGCGGCCCAGGCCGGCGCGAGCGGGCGCCGTACCGGAAGGAGGCGCTGATGAGCGAGTCGGACGTCACCCGTGACGGCATCCGGGGTGCCCGGCCGGGCCGGGACGCGCAGGTCGGCAAGGGGACGGGGGACGGCAGGCGGCGTGGCCGCAAGGGCGGGAAGGGCCGCAGGGGCGAGCCGTCGATGGTCCCCCGGCCGGAGTTCACCTCCTACTACGGGCGGCCGGTGCTCAACCCGCCCACCTGGCGCCCCCTGGACATCGCGGGCTACTTCTTCCTCGGCGGGCTCGCGGGCGCCGGGTCGGTGCTCGCGGCGGGCGCCGAGCTGACCGGCCGTCCGGCCATGGCCCGCGCGCTCAAGGTGTCCTCGATCGCCGCCCTGAGCGGCTCCACCGCCGCCCTGATCCACGACCTCGGGCGCCCCGGGCGGTTCGCCAATATGCTGCGGGTCTTCAAGCCCACCTCGCCGATGAGCGTCGGCTCATGGCTGCTGGCGGCCTACGGCCCGATGGCCGGGGCGGCCGCCGCCTCGGACCTGGCCGGGCGGCTGCCGCGCACCGGCCGGGCGGCCACGGTGGGGGCGGCGCTGCTGGGCCCGGCGGTGGCCTCGTACACGGCGGTGCTGGCCGCCGACACCGCCGTCCCCGCATGGCACGACGGCTATCGCGAACTGCCGTATCTCTTCGCCGGCTCGGCCGCCATGGCGGCGGGCGGTATGGCCCTGTTGGCCTCGCCGGTCGCCGAGAACGCCCCCGCGCGGGGCGTGGCGCTGCTCGGCACGGCGGTGGAGACCGCCGCCGTCAAGGCCATGGAACGGCGGCTCGGAGTGGTCGCCGAGACCTACCGCGAGGGCCGGGCGGGCAAGTTGATGCGCGCCGCCGAGGCGCTGTCGGTGGCGGGCGCGCTCGGCGGCGCCCTCCTCGGCCGCCGCGGCCGCGCCGCCGCGGCCCTCAGCGGCGCCGCCCTGCTGGCGGCCTCCGCGTGCACGCGTTTCGGGGTGTTCCACGCCGGGATGCGGTCGGCGGAGGACCCGAAGTACACGGTCCTGCCCCAGCGGGAGCGGCTCGACGCGCGGCGGGAGCGGCCGGAGGACGACTGAGCCCGCCGCGCCGTACGGCCCGTCCCTCGCCGTCGCCGTACGACCGCACCCGCCGTCGCCCTACGGCCGCCACCGGCCGTGGTCGTACCGCGCTGCCCGAAAGGGCAGTCCCCACTGCCCTCTCCCGGCGGGCCCGGGCCTGGACGGGGCGGCGTCCGCCCCGCGACGCTGGCTGGAGGCGGACATCCGGTGTGGGGAGGCAGTCCCCGGGGAGCGGCAGATGCGCGCACATGAGCATGACCACGGACATGAGCACGATGAGTCCCTCGCCTCGTCGAAGCGGACGGACCCTCATGAGCGGGCGGAGTTTCCGCATCTGCTGAGGGCCGCCGCCACCGGCCGTACGGAGGTGCTCGGCCCGTCCGGGATGAACACCCTGCAGCGCGCGGTCGGCAACTCGGCCGTCGGCGCGGCGCTCCAGCGGGACGCCGAACAGGGCGAGGAGGGCGAGCGACGGTCGAGCGTCCATGACGTCGTCTCGTCCGGCGGCGGGGAGCCCCTGGACACCGACACCCGCGGCGACATGGAGTCCCGGCTCGGCGCCGATTTCGGGAACGTACGGGTGCACACCGGCTCCGCCGCGCACGAGTCGGCGAAGGAGGTCGGGGCCCACGCCTACACGGTCGGCAACGACGTGGTCTTCCAGCGGGACAGCTACGACCCGTCCTCGCATCAGGGCCGCACCACGCTCGCCCATGAGCTGACCCACGTCATCCAGCAGCGCGGCGGCCCGGTCGACGGTACGGAGGCCCCGGGCGGAATCCGGGTGAGCGATCCGTCCGACCGCTTCGAGCAGGAGGCGTCGGCCAACGCCGAACGGGTGATGGCGGAGCCGTCCCCCGCCCCGGCTCCGGCGACCGGCCCCGAGTCCGCCGCGCCGTCCACCGCGGCCCCGGTGCAGCGCCAGGAGGCGGACGAGGACGAGGAGCCGGCGGACGTCCAGGGGGCCTTCGTCCAGCGGGCCGCCGAGGGCGGGGCGGAGGAAGAGGAGGAGGCTCCGCCCGAGGGGTAGCCCGGCCCGGTCAGTCGTCGGCCTTCGCCGCCGAGATCTTGCCGCCCAGGAACAGCGACTCCGAGCACCTGGACGGTGCCGGTGCCTTCACCGGCCGCCCCACCTCGCGGCAGCTCACCGAGATCGTGACCTTGCCCTTGGCCGCCACCTGGATGGGGGTCACGAAGTGGTAGTCGGAGTCGCGGAAGTTCTCCAGCGCCAGATTGAGCAGTTGTCCGTCCTCGCTGGAGATGACCAGCGTCCCCGCGTCGCCCTGCGGATTCTGCACCACGATGTCGGTGAGCTCGAGGCTCTTCCCCTCGGGAACCGTGTACGCGGTGCGCTCGGCGGCCCCGCCGCCCACCGCGTCACGCACCTGCACCCGCGCGCTGGTCGGGGCCGCGGGCCCGCCCGGCTCACCCGGTCCGGCGCTCGAACCGTCCGACGGGCCACGGGACTTGTCGCCGCCGGGGCCGGTCGATCCCCCGTCCTGACCCCCGTCCTGACCGCCGCCGCCCGACGCCCCCTGACGGCCGTCCTGCTTCCCGTCCTGACCGCCGCCGCTCTCCTTGTCCCCTTGCTTCACGGCGGATTCGACCGCCTGCGGGGTGATCGCCTCCCGGGCGGCCGACCGTACGGTGGGGCGCAGCAGCGCGTACCAGAAGCCGACCAGGAGCGCGGCCACCAGGACGGCGGCGGCGAGGGCCCGGGGCAGCCAGCGGGGCAGGATGGCCTGCTGCTCGTAGGAGCCGTCCAGGACCACCGGCTCGTACGGGTCCTGGCCATCGCCCATCCGCGGTGTCACCACCGCCTGGAACGGATGGGTGATCGGGGTGCCGCGCCACAGCCGCTGGGCGGGGCGCACCGTGAGCGCGGCGAACTTGGCCTCGCCGGGCGGTACGGTCAGCTCGGCAGGCTGGAAGGCCGTCTTGGCCCGTTCGGTGGCCCCGCGTGCGCCGAGCCCCACCGTGAGGGGTGTGTTGCCGCGATTGTCCACCGCCACCTTGTGACGGCCGCGCCAGGCGCTGTTGGAGCCGCGGGGCACCAGTTCCGAGGTGACCTCGGTGAAGGGCAGCACCGTCACACCGCGTTCGAGGACGGTGGTCTCGCTGTGTTCGCTGGTCGGCACCACCCGCAGCCCGAGCGGTATCTCCCCGGGAGCCGTCGCGGGGCCGCGGGGCGGACGCAGCCTCAAGGTGGCGGTGCCCGTCGCCCCCGGGTAGAGCGAGAGGGTCTCCGGTTCCACGGTGGTCCAGGCGGCACAGGGCCCGACCACCTCGAATCGGCACTCCTCCACGGTGGTTCCCGAATTGAGCACCTGTACGGGGAGTTCGGCCTCGCCGCCGGGCTCGACGACGACGGAGGACTCGTCCAGGCTCGCCGAAACACTCATGCCGCGCACCGTATTCTCCGGTCCACGGCGTCGGCAGCGGCCGCGCAGTCACACTTTCGGGCAATTACGGTGCCCGGTGAGCCACGCGCAATTCCCTTGGGGAACTAGGGGGTTTACTGTGGTTTCCCGTTACAGGGAGGCGAGCGTGAATGAAATGTGTGGATGACATGGACACGACATGCGCACTTCATCAGGCCCCTCCCTCAGTCGCCCGAGGGGAGAGAGCGACGTGCACCAGAAGACGGGAGATCGCGTTACGGTGGCACTGCGCGCCGGGGACCCGGTGTCACAGGCCGGAGTGGCCAGCCAACTGCGCACCCGGCCCGAGGTCAAGGTCATCGACTGGGACGAACCAGACGCGCCACAGGTGGTGGTCGTCGTCCTGGACGTCCTCGACGACGGCGCTCTACGCGTGTTGCGCCAGGTTCAGCGGACCAGCGCCGCGCGGGGGGTGCTGGTCACCACCCATATCGACGAACAGCAACTGGTCAACGCCGCCGAGTGCGGTTTCGTGGGAGTCGTCCGCCGTGCCGAGGCCACGCCGGAGCGGCTGGTCCAAGTGATCGGCGCGGTGGCGAAGGGCGAGGGCCGGGTCCCACCGGATCTGCTGGGCAGCCTGCTCGAGCAGGTGGGCCGGCTCCAAGGTCAAGTACTGGCGCCGAACGGGCTCAATTTCACCGGTCTGGCCGCCCGGGAGATCGAAGTGCTGCGGCTGGTCGCCGAGGGCTATGACACCGCGGATATCGCGATGAAACTCTCCTACTCCGAACGCACCATCAAAAACGTTCTGCACGCGGTCATGACGCGGCTGAATCTCCGTAACCGCTCCCATGCCGTGGCATACGCGCTCCGACAGGGATTGATTTGAGCATTGCCTCAAGGGGCAGCCGGCCCTTCCCCAAGGGCTGGCTCGCACCCCGGTGCGCCGCTCCCCGATGAACCGCGATCGTGGAGCCCGGCGCGCCGATATCGAGTGGGGTGTTCTGTGCGTTCTGTGCGTTCTGCGCGGCGTTCTGCGCGGGGGTTCCAGTCCTTCCGACCGCTGGCCGGTGCACCTGGTGAGGCGCGTGCTCGCGCCTTCCGCGTGGGCACGCTGACCGCCGTTCTGCTTCTGGTGATCAGCGCCGTACCGGGCGCGGCCGCGGGCAAGCGCGCGGCGGCCCAGGATCCGGCGGTCACCCCGGCCGTGGTGGACGAGCCGCTCGACCCGGGTGACGCGCTGACCGTGGACAAGAAGGTGCGCACCCCCGTGGTCCCGCCCCGACCGGACGTGGTGCTGCTGGTCGACGGCACCGGCAGCATGCAGCCCACCATCGACAACGTCCAGGCCAACCTGGAGCAGATCACCACCAGGGTGCGCGAACAGCAGCCCGACTCCCGCTTCGCCGTCGCCACCTACGGCGATCAACAGGTGGACGGCGAAAGGGTGTTCACGACTCTCCAGCCGCTGACGGACGACCTCGACGCCGTACGGAGGGGCGTCGATCAGCTCACCGACGACCGCGGCTCGTACAGCCCCGGGCCCGCCGAGGACTGGATCAACGCTCTGTGGCAGATCTCCAACGGGGCGAGCGGAACCTTCCGTGAGAGCGCGAGCCCCGTCGTCGTCCTCGTCGGCGACGCCTCCAGCCACGACCCCAGCAAGGGACATTCGCTCACCGATGGCATCAACGCGCTCAAGGACGGGGGTGTCCGCGTTCTCGCCGTGGACGTGGCGACCGAACTCGGCGACGGCCTGAACGGCAACGGCGACAACGGCAACGGCCCGGGCCAGAACCAGGAGCCGACACACGATCCCGATCAGGCCACCGAGGTCGTCCGGGCCACGGGCGGCAGGCTCTTCCGGAACATCGACGCCGACGAGGTGGCCGCCACGGTGGCGGAGGGGCTGACCAATCTGCCGACCACCGTCAGCTATCAGACCTTCGGCTGCGACGCCGCCCTCTCCGTCACCCTGGATCCCGCCACCCGGCAGGTGACCAGCGGGGAAGTGGCCACGTTCACCGAAACCATCACGGTGGCGGACGACGCGCCGGAGGGGGCCACGGTCCACTGCGCTGTGCAGTTCCTGCTCGACGGCAAGCCGCCGAGCGGGCGAATGCCGGACGATGTGGTACCCGCCCGGGAGCTCCACGGTCGGACCGGGAGCCCCGGCTCCGGCACGGACTCCGGAACGGGCTCCGACACGGGCTCCGGCACGGGTTCCGACGGCACCGACGGATCCATCGCCGGGGCCGTCGGGGGTGCCGTGGGCGGCACCGACGGCGGCGGGAACGGCGGACTCATCGGCGGCGCGGTCGGTGGGGTGTCGAGCGGATCCGACGGCTGCGGCGGCGGCTCGATCGCGGGCCTCGCGGTGGGCGGTGCCGGAGGCTCGGACAGCGGAGGCGACGGCGGCGTGATCGCCGGAGTGCTGGGCGGAGTCATCGGAGGCTCCGGCGACGGCGACGGCTGCGGCGGAGAAGCGAACGGCGGTTCCGGTACCGAAGGCAACGGCTCGGACGGCGGTTCCGTGGCCGGTGCCATCGGCGGGGTGGTCGGCGGAGCCGACGGCGGCCAGAACGCCGGTGCCATCGGCGGGCTGCTCGGCGGAGCCACGAGCGGGAGCGGCGGCGAGAACGGGGGCGACCAGAACGGCGGACAGGTCGGCGGCCAGCAGAACGGCGGGGACCAGAACGGCGGGAATCAAAACGGAGGACAGCAGAACGGCGGCCAGAACGGCGGCCCCGGCGGTGAAGACGGTGGCGGAGACGGTGGCGACGACCCCGCCCCCGAGGACTACCAGCAGCGCATCAGCATCACCGTCAACGATGTGACCGCCCCCGTCGTCACCGTGGACGACCGCACCATCGAGGCCACCGACGACAACGGCACCGAGGTCGACTTCACCGCCACGGCCCGGGACGCGGTCGACGGCGAACTGCCCGTCAGCTGCGCCCCGGCCCCCGGATCGCGCTTCCCCGTCGGCCGGACCCGGGTCAGCTGCACCGCCACCGACTCCTCCGGCAACACCGGTACCGATACGGCGACCTTCACCGTGCTCCCGGCCCCCGTACCGGACGAGGCGGATCTCGCCGTCACCACGACCGTCGGCCCCACACCCGCCTACACCGGGCTGAGGACCGGGGCGCGACTCACCCTCACCAACTCCGGCCCCAAGACGGCCAGGAACGTCGTGGTCACCACCGGCTGGCCCCGCACCGAGGACGCGGGCGACCGCGACCTCTCCAAGGTGTCGCGGTGCACCCGTGCCGCCCCGTGCACCATCGCGCCGGGCGGACGGATCACGGTGGCCCAGTCGGCCGTCTACCGCACGGCGATCAGCGGTGAGCTGAAGGTCTCCGTCAGCGGTTCGCCCCGCGATCCCCATCGTGCCGACAACACGGACACGGCCCGCGTCCGTGTCCTTCAGCCCAAGCTCACCGTCACCCCCAAGGTCGCCCGCTCCGGCGATGTGACGGTCGCCCGCGGCGAGGACTTCCCGCCCGGCGCCACGGTCGCACTCAGGTGGCAGCCGGGCGTCACCGCGACCCGGTCGACCGTACGGGTGGGTCGTGGCGGCACCTTCGAGGCCCAGGTTCTGGTGTTGCGCAAGGACCGGCTCGGCCCCCGCGAGCTCCGCGCCACGGTGCGGGGACTGGAGCGGCTGGAGAAGCCCGTGCTCGTCGTACGGCGCAATCTGCAACCGCCCGACTTCGCCGGCCGGGGGTGAGACTCCGTGATCCACGAGGTCGACGAGGCGCTGCGCGCCATGTTCCGGAGCGACGCCCTGACGGGCGGCCAGGTGGCCGTGGTCTTCGACGCCCCCACCCGTGACTGGGCCGCCAAGGTCAACGCCCCCACCGTCAATCTCTATCTGTACGACATCCGCGAGGACATGCGGCGCCGGGAACGCGGTCTGCTCAATGAGTACGACGAGCAGGGCACCATCGTGGCCCGGCGCCGCCCGCCCCGCTACTTCAAGCTCTCGTACCTCATCACCGCGTGGACCAAGCGTCCCGAGGACGAGCACCGGCTGTTGTCCTCGCTGCTGTCCTGTCTGCTGCGGTACGAGGCCCTGCCCGCCGAACGGCTCTCCGGCACGCTCGCCGAACTCGGCGTGTCCGTACCCATGACGGTCGCGCTCCCACCCCCCGAGGACCGGTCGTTCGCCGATGTGTGGAGCGCGCTCGGGGGCGAACTCAAGCCCTCGCTCGACCTGGTGGTGAGCGTGCCGGTCACCGAATCGCCGGTCTATCCGGCGGGTCCGCAGGTGGGCGAGGAGGGGGTGCGCCTGGGCTTCTCCGACTCCTCAACGGAGGTCCCCGGGCCCCCGGCGCCCACCCAGCCGATGCCGGGTGGCGCCAACCTGCCGCTGTACGGCACCCGACGCACCGGCATCGCCTCCCGCGTGGCGGAAGAGCGGGCCGAATGACGAGCACGACGGACACGGAAACCGAAGTACCGGACCCGAGCCTGCGCCATCTCGTCGACCGCGCCATCCTCGTCGAACAGCGGGTACGGCGCGCCGTCCAGGCCCGTCAGCTCACCGACCCCAACCCCGACGACGCCTTCCGCGGTCTCTACCTCAGCGACGAGACCATCCACCGGCTTCTCGACTCCGGGCGCTCCCTCGACGCCACCGCCCCCGACGAGGCCGATGCCACCCTCCTGGCCGAGGCCGAGGCGCGCGCCGACGCCGCGGCCCGGGTGGGTCACCCGACCCGGCTGCGCTCCCTCATCCATGACTTCGGCCTCTCCGCGCTCGATGTGGAGATCCTGCTGATCGCTCTCGTCCCTGATCTGGACGATCGTTTCGAGCAGTTCTACGGCTACCTCAACGACGATGTCACCCGCCGCCGGCCGTCCATCGGGCTCGCCCTCGGCCTCTGCGGGCTCTCCGCCGCCGACGCGGCCGCCCGGTCCAGGCTGTCCCCGCAAGCCCCGCTCCGCGCGGGTGGTCTGCTGCTGGTCGAGGAGCCGGACCGCCCGTTCCTGGCCCGCGCGCTCCGGGTCCCCGACCGGGTCACGGCGCATCTCCTCGGCGATGACACACCCGATCCACGCATCGTCGATGTGCTCGCCCCGTGGCAGGACGTGTCCGGCGTCGGCGATCCGGTCCCGCTCGCCCGTGCCCTCGCCGCCGAGGAGCCCCTGGCGTACCTCCGGGAGGACCAGGGCGGCGCGGGCACGGCGCTCGGGGCCCGCGCCCTCGCCCGGTCGGGCCACGCCGTCCTCGGTCTCGACCTCGAACGCCTCACGCGGGACCCCCATCCGGCCGAGGCGGTACGGATCCTCGCCCGCGAGGCCCGGCTCACCTCCTCCGGTCTGGTGTGCGGTCCGATCGACACCCTCGTGCGGGAGCGGCCCGAGGTCATCCGGCTGGTGACCGACGTCCCGCTCCCCGTCGTCCTGGTCGGCCGCGTCCCCTGGGACGCCGCGTGGTCCTCCCGTCCGCCGTTGCTGCTGCACGCCCCGCGCGTGGAACCGACGGCACGGGCGGCACTCTGGTCGGACGCCTACGGCGCCCCGGTCCCCGCTGACCTGGACCTCACCCGCCTCCTCGCCCCGTTCCTCCTCACCCCGGACCAGATCACCCGGGCCGCCCGGGGCGCCGCCCAGAGCGCCGCGCTGGACGGCGGCACCCTGCGTCCGGGCCACATCCGCGCCGGGGCACGGGCTCAGAACGCGGCGGGGCTCGACCGGCTCGCCCGCCGGATCGAACCGGCCGTGGGCTGGTCCGACCTCGTACTTCCTCCGGGCCCCCGCGCCCAGCTCCGTGAACTCACCGCCCGCGCCCGCCACCGGGACCGGGTCCTGGGCGAATGGGGCATGCGGCCGGGCGGCGGCCGGGGGCGCGGCGTCACCGCCCTCTTCGCGGGGGACTCCGGCACGGGCAAGACGATGTCGGCCGAGGTGATCGCCGCCGACCTGGGCCTGGACCTCTACACGGTCGATCTGGCCACCGTCATCGACAAGTACGTGGGCGAGACCGAGAAGAACCTGGAGCGCATCTTCACGGAGGCCGCCGGTATCAACGGCGTTCTGCTCTTCGACGAGGCGGACGCCATCTTCGGCAAACGCTCGGAGGTCAAGGACGCGCATGACCGCTATGCGAACGTAGAGAGCGCGTATCTCCTCCAGCGCATGGAGACGTTCGACGGCCTGGCCATCCTCGCCACCAACCTCCGCGCCAACCTGGACGACGCCTTCACCCGCCGACTCGATCTCGTCGTAGATTTCCCCCTGCCCGACGCCGACCACCGCCGTCTGCTGTGGGACCGCTCCCTGGGCACCGCCCTCCCCCGCTCCACCGATCTGGACCTGGACTTCTGCGCCGAGTCCTTCGAGCTGGCCGGCGGCAACATCCGGTCGGTGGCCGTCACCGCCGCCTATCTCGCGGCCGAATCCGGCGGTCCGGTGACGATGCCCGGCCTCATCCACGCCCTGCAGCGGGAGTACCAGAAGCTGGGCCGACTGACCCTGGCCTCGGAGTTCGGCCCGTACATGTCGCTGCTGGCGGACTGACGGGCCGACGAGGGCTATCGCTCAGCCGAAGCCGACGGTGAGGTCGACGGCTTGGCAGACGACTTGGCCGAGGGCGAAGCGGGGGCGGTCCCCCCGCCGGGGTTCGGACCGTAGGCGTCCAGGAAACGGTCGCGGAAGGAGCTCATCTTCCACACCGGGGCCTTCGCGCCCGGCATCAGACCGTCGTCCCAGTTCCAGTGGGAGATCCGGTCCAGTACCGCCTTGTCGTGCGCGACGATCGCCACCGGCACGTCCCGGCTGGCGTTGTCGCCGCTGACCCGGGCGAGCGGCTGGTGGTCGCCGAGGAAGACCAGCACCGTGTTCTTGTTGCCGTACTTCAGCACGTAGTCGATGAGGCTGTTGACCGAGTACTGGATGGACCTTCCGTACTCGGTCTTCACCTTCGTGGAATCGGTGAACACGTCCGCGGGCTTCTTGCCCGCCTTCTGAATCGCCTTGTAGACCGAGCCATTGCCGACCTGGCTCCAGGGGATCGTCTTGGGGATCGGCGCCCAGGGCTGGTGGCTGGAGGTCAGGATGATCTGCGACATCAGCGGCTTGTCGTGCTTCTTGCCGTGCTCCAGGCGCTCGAACGCCTTCAGGGCATACTGGTCGGGCATGGTCGACCAGCTGAACCTCGGTCCCTTGTAGCCGAGTTCGCGGGAGTCGTAGACGTGGTCGAGGCCGTAGAACTTGCCCTCCGGCCACGCCTTCTGCACCCCCGGCATGATGCCGACGGTCCGCCAGGCACCGGTGCGCTGGAAGGCGCGGGTGATGGACATGTGGTCGCCCGCGGTGACGGTGCGGTAGCGGTTCTGGTTGTCGATCCACAGGCCGGTGAGGAAGGTGGAGTGGCCCAGCCAGCTGCTGCCGCCGTACGTGGCCGAGGTGAGCCAGCCGCTCTTGGCCGCGAACCCGGCCTTGCCCAGCCGCTTGGTGGCGTTCTTGAGCGTCTTGTCGACTCCGGGAGCGATCGCCGGGTCCTCGATGGCCGAGCGGCCGTAGCTCTCGATGAAGGTGAAGATCATGTCCTTGCCGCGCAGCCCGGTCAGCAGCTGATCGCCGGGTGTGTCGCCGTAGGTGTCCACGGCGGCCACCTTGGCGAACTCCCGCTCATCCCTGAGGGTCTTGCGCACCCGCTCCGCCCGGTCCTGGACCAGAGCGGTGGTACTCCTGGACGCGAACGGCACCCCGGCCACCTGCACCCCGAGCGCCGCGCACATCACCCAGACGGTGCCGAGCACCAGAGTGGTACGGGTGGCCACGGCGGTGTTCCGCGCCATGACATTGCTGACCCGCAGGACGGCGAGCGCCATCAGGACGAGCAGTGCGACGGCGAGGACCACGACCCCGATCACGGCAATGGTGGCGGCCGTCCCGCCGACCGAGTCCTTGAGGTACGACTCGGCGTCGTCCAGCAGTATCCAGTCGAGCACCACGTTGAACCCACGGCCGAGGAACTCGTTGAAGCCGATGTCCAGGAGGTTCAGGATGGTCAGCGCCCCGAGAGCCGCCCCGGCGAGCACCGCCACCACCCGCCGCGCCATCGTCGGCAGCATGAGCAGCAGCGTGGCGCCGAAGATCCCCTCCACCGGGATGCGCATGAAGGCACTGGGTTCGACGAGGGCGAGTTTGGTCGGCAGGAGGAGGGCGATGAACACGAGGGCGAGCGACAGCCCCGTGACCGTCCACGCCACCGTCCGTGCCGCGACGGGGTACTTGACCCGCCAGCCCTTGCGGGCGGGGGCGGTGCCGACCAGCGGGCCGGTCACGGTGGTCTCCTCCGGGTCGACCTCCTCCGCCTCCTCCGCATCGCCGGGCGGCTCGGGGGGCTTGTCGTATCCGGCGGAGGCGTCCGTGTCCGCGACCGGGTCCTGGACGGTGTCCGTGTCGTGGACGGTGTCCGTGTCCTGGGCTTCCGCAGCGGTGTCCGCGTCCGCGACGGCATCCGCGTCCGCGACGGCATCCGCGTCCGCGGCGGCATCCGCCGTCCGGGCGGAGGCCGTACCCCGCTCTCCGGCGTCATCCCGCCCCTGGGCGGGGACATCCGGCGTGCGCTCAGGTGGGTCCTCCGGTGGCGGGCCCTCCGTGAGGCCCTCCCCCGTGGTTCCCTTGTCCGTTTCCGACCGCTGACGAGAGCTCGATTGGCGCGACAACCCGAAGGTCCTTCCCTGCGAAGCCCGGTGGTGGCACGGCGGACCCGGCTCGGGTGGCTGGGCCCGTCGTTATCCGTACGGCGTGCCAGGGGTCCGTGTTCAATCACCTGGCACTTTTCCCGGCGCCTTCCGCCCCTCGCGAGCGCGCCCACCCCACGATACGCTGAATCCTTCACATGGATGTGAAGGATGCGAGGGTGGGAGGACGGGGCACATGCGCATCGGAGAGCTGTCGGAGCGCACCGGCACACCACGTCGGCTGCTGCGCTACTACGAGGAGCAGGGGCTGCTCCTGCCCGACCGCTGCGCGAACGGCTACCGCGCGTACGACGAGCGGCTCGTCGACCGGGTGCTGCAGATCAGGGGCCTGCTGGACGCCGGGCTCCCCACCCGCATCATCAAGCAGATCCTGCCGTGCCTCGACAAGCCCCGGCTCATCCACTTCTCCGATGCCACAGCGGAGATGGTCGCCACGCTGGAGAACGAGCGGGACCGCATGACTCAGCGCATCGACTGCCTGACCCGCAACCGGGACGCGATCTCCCAGTATCTTGACGCCGTGCTCGGCAACCACACCACCAGCTGACTCACCCGGGGAGCCCGCGATGACCGTCCGCCGTGTCGTACCCAACGTCCGGTCCGAAGCGATGCGCGAGAACCGGGAGTTCTACGGTCTCCTGGGCTTCGAGGAGGTGATGAACCAGGGCTGGATCATGACGCTCGCCTCCGCCGCCAACCCCACGGCCCAGATCAGCGTGCTGACCCATGACGAGACCGGACCGGTGGTCCCCGATGTGAGCGTCGAGGTGGACGACGTGGACGCGGCCTACGCGGCGATGTGCGACAGCGGTGCCGAGATCGTCCACTCCCTGCGGGACGAGGAGTGGGGTGTCCGCCGCTTCTTCGTCCGCGACCCCAACGGCCGCGTGATCAATGTGCTGAGCCACCGCCGATAACCCGGGGTGTGCCGTACGCACACCGCGCTAGCGTTACTCCTCATGACGACGCCACCGCGCATCCGCCCGCACCGGTCCGCCGATGAGCGCACCCAGCTGCTGGGCTGGCTCGATATGCAGCGCGCCATCATCGCGTGGAAATGCGAGGGCCTGTCCGAGGCGGACGCCCACCGCTCCCTCCTCCCGACCTCGCCCCTGATGACCCTGGCCGGGGTCGTCTCCCATATGCGCTGGGTGGAGCAGCTGTGGTTCGAGATCGTCCTGCTCGGCCGCCCGGCACGGGGCCCCCAGTTCAACGAAGACTTCGAGGACGCCGGTATGAGGGTCGAGGGCATCCCGCTCGCCCGGCTCCTCAAGGACTACGCCCAGCAGTGCCAGGAGTCCAACGAGATCATCGCGGCCCACGCCCTGGACGACACCGGCCGCCACCCGGCCTTCGACGCCACCTCCACCAGCCTGCGGTGGATCCTCTTCCACATGATCGAGGAAACCGCCCGCCACGCAGGCCATATGGACACCATCCGGGAACTCATCGACGGCGAGAAGGGCTACTACTGACGCCTCGCTACGGTGGCCGGGTGACATACATCGAGATCAACGGCTCGCCCGCCACCGCGGACACCCTGCGGCTGCCGGCGCTCACCAGCTATGGGCACTTCACGGCGATGCAGATCAGGGACGCGCGGGTCCGCGGCCTCGATCTCCACCTGGAGCGGCTGCGCTCCGCGACCCGGGAACTGTTCGACGGCGACCTCGACGACGAGCGCGTACGGGCGGACATCCGGCACGCCCTGGACGCCGCCGACGTCCGCGACGCCTCGCTCCGGGTGTATGTCTACTGGCCCGAGGGCGACGAGCGGGCCACCTTGATGGTCACGGTGCGTCCCCCGCAGACGATGCCGACAGGGCCGAAGTCCGTGATGCCGGTCCCGTTTGTCCGCGAGCTCCCCCACATCAAGCACTTGGGCGGCTTCGGCCAGAACCATTACCTCACCGCCGCACACCGCGCCGGCCACGACGAGGCCCTCCTGACCGACCCCCAGGGCGTGGTGGCCGAGGGCGCGATCACCAATATCGCCTTCTGGGACGGCACATCCGTGATCTGGCCGGACGCCCCCTCCCTGCTGGGCATCACCATGGCCCTCCTCGAACCCCGCCTCCCCTCGGCCCGCCGTCCCGTAGCCCTCGCCGACCTCCCCTCCTACCGCTCGGCGTTCCTCACCAACTCGCAGGGGTTCGCACCGGTGCGGCGGATCGACAAGGTCGAGTACACGGTGGACGAAGAGCTGATGGGGCGGGTGAGCGCGGCGTACGAGGCGGTGGAGTGGGACGCGATCTGAACCCCGATCGGGCCAGCAGTTCTCCGGTGCGGCAAGTCCGTGCCGTTCGGCCTCGACGGCGTGGCCGGGAGGTTCTGAACCTATGTCGGCTCGGGTCGTTCCGGGTTCGGGACGAAGGCGGGTAGCGCGGCGAGGCTGTGGCGCACGGCCTCGCCGCCGTACTCGAACATCTGCCGCTCGTAGTCGCCGACCGCGCCGAGGAGGTCTTGGCGGCGCTCGACGGCCTCGATCAGGCAGCGGCGCAGCAGGTCGGCATCGCGCAGGGCGGTGTTCGCGCCGTTGCCGCCGGTCGGGGAGGTGGCGTGGATGGCGTCTCCGAGCAGCGTGACCGGACCGGGCGCCCAGCGCTCGCGGGGCTCGACCACCCGGATGGACAGCAGGGTGCTGTTGTCCGGGTCGGCCTGCTCGATGAGCGCCCGCAGGTCCGGATGCCAGCCCTCAATCCTGGACAGCACGGCCTCCTGCGCGGTCGGGGCGCCGAGGGAGCCGTTCGGTGGCAGGAGCATGGCCCAGCGCACGTAGTCGCGGATATCGGGGAGGGTCACCTCGGGTGCCAGTTCCTCGGCCGCCTGCTTCGGCGGGGTACGGAAACGCATCGCTCCGAGCATCAGGCTCACCCCGTCCCCGGCGATCTTCGAGCCGAAGGCCGGCGCCAGCGCGGCAAAGCGCTCGGTCAGCGGCGTGCGGCCGATGACGAACCGGGCGCCGGTGTCGGTCGCGGTGGTCTGCGGCGAGAGCACCGCGCGGACGGCGGAGCCGACCCCGTCCGCCCCCACGAGCAGGTCGGCGGTGGCCGGGTCGCCGTGCGCGAACCGGGCTTCGACCTTGCCGTCGTCCAGCACGTCGTAGCCGGTCAGGGCGGCCCCGGTGCGCACGGTGAGTCCGGTCAGCAGCAGGTGCCGCAGCACATGCCGGTCGATCACGATCCCGGTCCTGCCGGGGCCGAGCTCGCCGATCCGGTTCAGCCGCGGGTCCAGGATCAGCCGCTCGGCATGGGCGTCACCGACGATCGCGTCCAGCAGCGGGTGCCAGCGCGGCGGCAGACAGCCGCGCAGCGCCTCGAACCCCACCGGGCTCAGCATGAGCCGGTAGCCCTGGAACCGCGCGGTGATCGCCGGGTCCCGCTCGTACACGTCGGCCTCGATCCCGGCACCGCGCAGACCCTGCGCCAAGCACAGACCTCCGAGACCGGCTCCGACCACGGAAACTCGCATCACACACCCTCCTGAACAGACTCTCCGAACGCTGCTCAGGTACCTGAGCAGGGCATACGCGGACCACGCAGAGACGAACTTAGTTCGACGGAACGATCTAAGATCTACTCGCAGAACTTAGATCGTGTCAAGCTATAGTGACCGGTATGCCCTCCGATCCCCGGCAACGCCGAGCAGCTCGTCACGCCCAGCCCGCTGGAGAGCCCGCGGCGGCGTCTCCACGCAAGAAGCCCATCACTGTCGACCGGATCACCGACGCCGCCTTGCAGGTCGTGGCCGGCGAGGGCTACGACGCGCTGACCATCCGTCGAGTCGCCGCGGTGCTCGGCACCGGGCCGTCGTCGCTCTACGCGCACATCGTCAGCAAAGAGGACATCGACGATCTGCTCGTCGGCCGGCTCTGCTCCGAGGTCGTACTGCCCGAACCGGACCCGGCCACGTGGCGCAAGCAGATCCTCGACGTGTACGCGCAGATCCGCGACCAGTACCTGAAATATCCCGGAGTCTCCCGTGCCGCGCTGGGCGTAGTCCCCACCAACCTCTCCACGCTGCGGGTCAGGGAAGGGCTTTTGGCGATCCTGCTCGCCGGCGGAATCAAACCGCAGAGCGCCGCCTGGGCGCTCGATGCCCTGTCCCTCTACGTCAGCGCCTACGCCTTGGAACAGTCGCTGGTCCAGCAACGACGCAAACATCCGGACCAGGAATGGGTCCTTGGCCGCGAGGAACTGATCCGCCGGTTCACCGCGCTACCGGCCGACACGTTTCCGCAGACCCGACGCTATGCCGCTGAGCTGACCTCCGGCACCGGACACGACCGGTTCGAGTTCATCCTCGGCCTGATCATGGACAACCTCACCCAGCCCCGCGATGCCTGGCAACGGGAAGTCCGCCACGGAGGCCACCAAAACAGCTGAGCGAGCAGAACACTACATTCTGAGATCGCAGTAGGCGGCAAAATCCATGTACCGACCCGAAGCTGTGAATCGATAACCACCGCCATAGTCCGGTGGCGCCTCAGTCAGCGAAGCTGCACCCGTTTCGAGAATTGTTACGTAACGCCCGAACAGATCGGTTACGGTGTCCTCCAGGACAGCGAAATCGATCTCATTAAAGTTGAATATTATCTGACCCATCCGACCGGCTGGACCAGGGATGTAGTCAATCCATAGATAGGCGCCGCCGTCCTCATATTCTGCTATGGGGATTCGCCCAGGATGAAATGGTATGACCCGCACCTTCTCATCCGAGGTGAGTTCATCGAAGAACTCATCGTCCTGGAATTGAAGATGATTCCGCCAAAGCGAGAGAACACCTTCGGCGGCCAGAAATCTCAATTGATCCGGCGGAAACCGCAACTCACAATCATCGGGCTGCCCATTCGCACACCCGAGCAGCGCCTTGTAGTCATCCGGCAGGTCCACTCGAAGCGCCTGCTCCACCTGCTCGACTTCACCTTCCGTGCAGCCAGTATCGAATACAGATATATCTCCTGCTTGCGCTCCAATGCAGAGATTCAAACGTCGCAGCAGCGAGACCACGTCTGCGGCTCCTCCTGGACTCATGTCACCAGAACCATGCACTCTCGATCCCCTCCGCCCAGTTGCCGTTATTCCTATTGCGCGCCTTCTTCATCTTGCTCTTGTAGGAAATGACCTTGTACTTCTGCTGATTGGCGGAGGTGAGCGAGTGCGGATAGAATCTGAATGTAATCGTCGCGCCTCCGGCCACAAGAGCATTGGGAGGCTGGTGATCAGGAATCCAACTACCCTTGCCCTGCTTACCCCACTTCTGCTTCTTATTGGGGGTCGTACCGGGTTCCTCTATGGATGGATCACTATGATCGAAGGTCTTGTACCCGATATCGTCCAGCTTGTCACGCATGGAGGTGGCAAAATTCCTTCCCTCATGCCCAGCCACCCATGAGCCATGCCCCTTGAGGAGAGACTTGGCCAGGTCGTCCATCTCCTCCATCACCTGGTCATGCGCCTGCTTTGCGGTCAGCCGCTCGGCTTGAGGTGCGCCCTCAACCGTCCGTGGCGGAGACGCGACATAGACGTAATTCCAGGTCTGGCCACCATCCATGACCTTTATGGACCTAAAAACCGGATTACTCTGCTTCGTCACAGCGGCTACTTCATGAGCATCTTCTTGCGAAATCCTTCCGGATTGAAGGCGGGCAGCTTGCTCCCTGCGAAGCCGGGCAAGACCATCGGCCACCTTTCCCGCCTTCTCGGAGTCGGCACCGCCATTCGCGCCTCGCCCCTTTCCCGCTGATGGGTCATTCTTCTTGCGCTTGGACCAGAGCTTCTTGGCGGCCCGGGCGATTTTGGCGGCGATTTTGTCTATGGCGCGGTTGACCGGGCGGGAGACTTTTTGGAAGACCTGCTTGATCTTGTTGGCCAGGCCCCCGATACCCAGCAGCGACGCGAGGAGGCCGATGAGGAGGGGGAGGCTGGCGGCCAGGGCTGTTTCGACCATCTTTGGGACGCCGGCCGCGCCGCCGTTGGCTATCGCTACGACCGCGTCCAGGACCGCGTTGACGAACTCGACGATCTGGGCGCCCTGGTTTACGACGAACGTGACGATGTCGATGATGCCCTTGACCGCTCGGACGAAGGCGGAGGCGGGGTTGAGGAGGGAGAGGATCCAGGTGATGCCCGCGATGATGACCGTGGGGATCAGGTAGGACTTGAGCTCTTCGAGGATGGTGGACTTCAGGTCGCCGGTCTCGCCGGTGATTTCCTTGGCGGCGCCTGCCGGGCCCTCGGTGGCGAGGGCTTTCGCCACCGGGACGGATTGTTCGGCCGCGCTCATGGCCTGGTCGGGGACGCCCTTGCGGGTGATGCGGGAGCGGATGTTCGCCCAGGTCAGGCCCAGTAGGGAGGCGATCAGCTGGATTATGCCCTTGAGGTCGAACTTTGCGGGGATCTCGATTCCGGCCTTGGCGCTCGTGCCCAGCAGCCAGGAGACCAGACCCGTCTGGAGGTGGGTGGCGATGTTGGAGATGAACTGCTGGAGGCCCGCGCCCACCGCGCGGACCAGGTTGCCCAGGAAGCCGATCGGGTCCTTGATGATCTTCATGATGGCGCCGGCGGCCTTGGCCAGGATGCCCATCAGGAGATTTTTGAGCTCCTTGATGGTTTTGATGACTCCGACGACGGCGTCCACGGCCTTCTGGACGAGGCCCTTGTTCGCCTCCTGGAGTTTCTTGATCTCCTCGTCGACCGCGTTGAGCGCCTGGGTGTACTTCTGGGCCAGGGTCTGGACCAGTTGCTTCGATTTGTCGTTGACCTCCGACTCGAGGTCGTCGAACTTTCCGGCGAAGTCCTTCGCCGCGTCCTGGCCGTACTTCTTCAGATCGGCGGGCAGCTTGTCGACCTCCGCCTTCAGTTCGCCGCGGCCCTTGGCGATACGGGCCTTGGCCTTGCCCAGTTCGGTGCCGATCGTGTCGGCGATGGAGGAGATGACGCCCTGCATCTGCTTGACGTAGAGCTTGCGGGACTCCTGGAAGAGCCGGTTTGCCTCCTCCGGCATACCGGCGATCTTGTCCTTGGCCCATTTGGCCGGGCCCCAGAAGCCGCCGTAGCGCTTGTCCTTGTACTCCTTCATCCGGCGCTTCTGATCTTTGTTGAAGGCGTCCCGGGCCTTCTTCTCGCCCTCCTCGAATTGTTTGTCCACCTTGCCGTCGAGGCCTTCGAGGATGCCTTCGACGTCCTTCTTCGCCGCGTCGAAGACCTTCTGGAGCTTTGCGGTGACCTCCTCCCGCTTCTGCTCGTCCTTCGACTTCGCCTCGCCCTTGCCGCCATCCACCTGTTTGCCCGCGCCCGCGCGGGTGGCGGTCAGGGCGGACATGGCCTGGGTACCGGACGCGGCCGCCTGTGATTTCGCGGTGGCCAGTTGCTGCTTCTCCGCCCCGCGGGCCTGCGCCGGTGCCTTCGCGGAGTGCTGTTCCGCCTTCTTCTTCTCGCCCAGGGCGGCGTTGAACTCCGGTTCGTTGCTCTTGGCCAGTTGCTCCTCGGTGACGTCCGCGTCCGCCATCTGCTTGTCGGTCTTCTTCGGGCCCTCGGAGAAGTCCGTGACCTCGGGCGGCTGTTGCTGCGGGGTCGCGTCCGCCGCGCTCGGTGCGCCCGGGTTGGCCGGAGGCTGGTCCGGCTTCATCGGGGTGACCTGCTTCTCCTTGGCCTTCGAGGTGTCCGGAGCGGCTTTCGTGGTCGTTTCGATGTCCTTCGAGGACGCCTTCTTGCCGTCGGTGACCTTGCCGTCGACCTCGCCCTTGATCTTGTCGGCCTTGCCGGAGTCGGCGAACTTGTCGGCCTCGTCGAGGTTCTTGGGGGCCTGCGCGGCGATCGCCTCGTTCACCGCCGCGATGAAGCCCGCCTTGTCGAACTCCCCCGGCTTGGCGGCGTTCATCTTCTCCGCGTTGGCCGCCTTGCCCTGCGCCTCCTTGTCGTCCGGCGGGGCCACCGCCGCGTCCTGGGCGGACCGGGACTCCGTGGTCGCGGGGCTGTGCTGGGCCAATTTCCGCTTCTTCGCCGCGACGTCCGACTGGACCTTGCGGAAGCCGGGGGCCTGCGACGGCGGGGGCTTCACCGGCGCCGCGTAGCGCTGGGCGACCAGACGTGAGACCGCCGCGTTCCCGGCCGCGGTCTGTAGGCGCTGGAGGTGACGCGGGGCCAGGCCGGGAGCGGCGGACGGAGAAACCGGGGCGGGGGTGGGGGTGGTGGGAGCAGCCGTCTGCTCCAGGGCCGGGGCCGGGTCCGCGACCGGGGCCACGCCCGGGGGCGGCACCGGGCGTTCCTTCGGCCCGGCCCTCGCGGACGCGGTCGGCTTCCCTGACCTCTCCGAGGCAGACTTCATCGCATCATCCGGTCACCGGGCGGCCGGCGATACGTCCGCGACATGTCTGTCAGGGTGCTGGGTCGGCCCGCTCTGAGCCGGTGGAAGCCCGGGTAGTGATGGGGGCAAGAATTTCTGCCCGATGGGGAAGGGAAATCCGCCGCCTCTCGGGCAGGGCGGTCTGTACGCGGGGGCGGCCGAATGCCCGTTCCCGTTGATCCTTTTCCCGGGAACAATCGCTCTCGTTTCCCCGGTCGAGGAGAGTGGCATGCCGTCGTACTTGTCCCCGGGTGTCTACGTCGAAGAGGTGGAATCCGGGTCGCGGCCGATCGAGGGGGTCGGGACCTCGGTCGCCGCCTTCATCGGGTTCGCGCAGAAGGGGCCGTTCGACGAGCCGACGCTCATCACCAACTGGACGCAGTTCACCACCGTTTTCGGGGACTTCGTCGAGGGCACCTACCTCGCCTCCTCCGTCTACGGTTTCTTCGCCAACGGTGGTGGCATCTGCTACGTCGTGCGCATCGGCGACGCGGAGGAGGCGGAGCCGGGCGGTGAGCGCGCGGGCACGGCGAAGGAGATCGCCTCGGGGCCTTCGGCCCAGCTCGGGCCGTATGTCGTCCGCACCCTGCCCGGTGTCACCGGGGAAGTCACCGTCGAGGTGGCCGACCCCGAGGGCGACGACCCGCCGCAGGACGTCTTCGCGCTGGTGGTCAAGCACGATGGAGTGGTCGCGGAGACCTACCCGGCCGTGACCACCAAGCGCAGCAAGGAGAACGTGGCCACCCAGGTCAGGGCCCGGTCCCAGCTGATCGGGCTGGAGGAGCCCGGTAAGGGCGCGGCGCCCGCGAGGCCCGAGGCACAAGTGGTGACGCTCGCCGCCTCCCCCGGGGCCGGCCCGGGGGCCGGGGCGGCGGTGGTGCCGGACACGCTGTCGGCGGATTCGTACGTGGGGGATCCCGACCGGCGGACCGGATTCGGCGGGCTGGAGGCGGTCGAGGAGGTCACCATGGTGGCCGCGCCGGACCTGATGAGCGCGTATCAGCGGGGCGCGCTGGACCTGGAGACGGTGATCACGGTACAACGCGGGCTGATCACCCACTGCGAGGCGATGGGCGACCGGATCGCCATCCTCGATCCGCCGCCCGCCCTGAGCCCGCGGCAGGTCAAGACCTGGCGCGAGGAGACCACTGGGTTCGACTCCCGGTACGCGACCCTCTACTACCCGTGGATCAAGGTGTTCGACCCGGCCGTGGGCCGGGACGCGTTCGTGCCGCCCAGCGGGCATATCGCGGGCGTGTGGGCGCGGAACGACGAGACGCGCGGGGTCCACAAGGCCCCGGCGAACGAGGTGGTACGGGGCGCCGTCGCCCTCCAGACGCAGATCACCAAGGGCGAGCACGATTTGCTCAACCCCATCGGGCTCAACTGCATCCGCGCCTTCCCCGGCCGCGGCATCCGGGTATGGGGCGCGCGCACCCTCGCCGATGACGCGTCCTGGCGCTATCTCAATGTGCGGCGGCTCTTCAACTACCTGGAGGAGTCGATTCTGGCGGGCACCCAGTGGGTGGTCTTCGAGCCCAATGACGACGCCCTGTGGGCCCGTATCCGGCGCACCATCTCGGCGTTCCTGGTCAATGAGTGGCGCAAGGGCGCGCTCTTCGGGCTGACCCCGGACGAAGCCTTCTATGTGAAATGCGACCGCGAGACCAATCCGCCGGAGTCCATCGACGCCGGGCAGGTCATCTGCGAGGTCGGGGTGGCCCCGGTGAAGCCCGCGGAGTTCGTGGTGTTCCGGCTCGCCCAGCTCTCCGCGGGCACGGGAGCGGTCGACGAGTGATGACCACCACGACCGAGCGACCCTAGGAGGCTGGTATGCCGCTCCCCGAACTCGACAGTTCCGTAGGGCATTCCTTCGGGCTGGAATTCGACAGCGTGCTCATCAGGCAGATCACCGAGGTCAGTGGTCTGAAGATGGAGCAGGACGTGATCGAGCTGAAGCAGAACACCGCCGACGGAAAGTACGCGATCAAGAAGCTGCCGGGCCGTCCCAAGGCCGGTGAGGTCACGGTCACCCGCGGTCTGACCGAGGACAACAGCTTCGAGCAGTGGATCAGGGATTCCCGGTTCGGGAAGATGACCAACGCCCGGCGCAACGGCTCCATCATCGTCTACGACTACGAGGGCATTCCGATCAAGCGGTACAAGCTCATCAACGCCTGGCCCAAGTCCCTGGAGATCAGCACGCTCAAGGCCGGTGACACCTCCGTACTCACCGAGAAGCTGGCCATCACCTACGAGAGCGTGGAAGTCGACTGATGCGGCGCGCCATCGCGGCATCCCCCGAGCGGGCCGACCCGGACCGGCGGACCGAGACCCTGCGCACCGAGTTCCCCTTCGAATTGCCGCGCGGATACGTGGACGAGTCCGGAACGGTGCACCGCGACGGCGTCATGCGGCTGGCCACCGCCCGCGATGAGCTGGTCCCGCTGCGGGACGACCGGGTACGGGAGAACTCCGCCTACCTCTCGGTGGTGCTGATCTCCCGGGTGATCACCCGGCTCGGTTCGATCGAGGACATCCATCCAGGCGTCGTCGAGGACCTGTTCGCCTCCGACCTCGCCTTTCTGCAGGACTTCTACCGCAGGATCAACGCGGAGGGGCACACCCGGGCCGCGGTCACCTGCCCCTCGTGCCAGGAGAACTTCGCGGTGGACCTGTCCGGTGGTGGTCGCCTGGGGGAATCGTGACGTACGCGACCGACCGGATCCACGAGGAGGTCGCGTACCTCGCCTATCACTTCCACTGGTCCCTCGACCAGATCCTCGACCTGGAACACACCGACCGGTTGCGGTACGTGGACCACATCGCCCGGCTGAACGAGCGGTGACGCGATATGGGATTGCTGTCCTGGCTGGCCGGACACCGGCGGAGCGATACTGGCGCGGCGGCGGGGAACCCGGGGTCCGGCGGATCGGAGACGAGTCGCCCGGTGTCGCCGCCGGTACCGGGGTGGCGGGAGTTGCCGCCGTTGCAGCGGACGGTGGCGGCGCCCGAGCTGGTGACCGATCCCTCGGGGTTCCGCGCGGGGCTGGGGACATGGCAGGACGCGTCGTTCCTCGGGACGCTCGGCCACCTGGTGAGCCCGCAGGCGCCGTCGGGGGTGGGGCACGGTCTCGCCACGCCGCCGCCCCCCGCCGATACGCCGAACGCGGCCCGCACACCGCCGACGGTGAGCCGCGAGGCCGGTCCCGTCGCGGCACGGGAGTTCGCCACGCCTCGGAGTGCGCCCGTACAGCGGGTGGCGGAGGACCCCGCCACCCCGGACGCGCCGGAGGTGGCCGGGCCGTTGATCCGGGCCCGCCCTCCGGACGAGCCGAGCCGTCGACTCACCACGCTGCCCCTCGCCACGCCACGGCCCCCCGCGGAAGCGGGCGATGTGCCGCCGACGGCGCCGCCTCCGCCATCGCTCCAGCGCTCCGCCGCCTTCGGACTGGGCGAGCCCCTGGCCGAACTGCCCCCAACCGCCCAGCGCAAGCCCGCGGCGAGCACCGGAGCGCTGACGCCCGACGGGCCGGAGGCCGTGCGGCCGGAGCCGTCGCATGGCGACGCGCCGCCCAGGCCGCCGCTCGCCGACGATCCGCTCGTGGTGCGTACGGCGGACACCGCTCCGGCACCCGGACCGGCAGCCGCCGCGCCCGCGCCCGCCTCGCCACCCGTCCCGCTGCAACGGGCCACCGCCACCGGGACACCGATCGCGGCCGAACCCGCCCAGGCGGCGGAGCCGGTGGTGCCGCTGGTGGCACAGCGGTCGGTGCCGCTGTTCTCGGGCCCGTACGACGTGTCCGGCCGGCCGGGGCGCGCCGGCCCGCCGCCCGCCGACGAGCCGCCGGTCGGGCCGGTGCGGTGGTCCGCCGCCGGTGGCCCGGCCGGTCCGGGGCCGGAGATGACCGCCACCGGCGGGGCACCGACCGCGCATCACCCGGCGACACCCACGGCTCAGCGGTCGGTGGCGCCGGGGGACACCGCTCCCCCGGCCGCTCCCCCGCCCCCCACCACCCGGCACCACCGCGCCCGCACAACGGCACCGGCCACCGCGCCGACGGGTCGGGCCCGGCCGCCGGCCGACGCCGGTTCGGTCGCGGTGGCCGCCGGGGTGGCCCAGCGCCTGGCCGACGGCTCCGTGGTCTTCCAGCAGCCGCACACCCGGTACGTACCGCCTGCCGCCTCCGTCCGCCGAGCGTGGGCCGCCCCCTCCGCACAGCGCGAGGCGGGGGACCCTGAGCCACCCGCCGCGCCCGCCCCCGGCCCGCCCGACCCACCGTCCGCCCCGCCACCCGCCGAGCCACCGTCGAACGGCCCGCCAGCCGAGGCCGCCCCCGAGCCGTCTCCTGACGGCTCGGCATCCCAGGACGGCCCGCCCGGGCAGCCCGGCGGGCACCACGGCGGCAAGGGCGGCGCGTCGCCCAAGGTGGACGACGAACTGGTCCGCGCGCTGTACGCACCGCTCAGCCGGCTGCTGAAGGCGGAGCTGCGGCTGGAGCGCGAACGGGCCGGACATCTGATCAACACCAGGCACTGACAAGTGCGGAGAGAAGGGACACGGCATGCCCGTTACCGATGACCCGGCGGTCAGCGTCTGCTTCGTCGTCACGGTCGACGGCATCGAGCTCGGCTCGTTCAACACCTGTGAGGGCCTGGGCTGCGAGGTGGTGCTCGAACAGCGGGAGGAAGGCGGCAACAACGGCCATCTGTGGCAGCTGCCCACCCGGCTGAAGTACCCCAACATCAAGCTGTCCCGGCCGCTGACCCGCGACACCGAGAAGGTGGCCAAGTGGTTCGCGTCCATGACCACCGGGATCGCCCGCCGCACCGCGCATATCGAGGCGCGGACGGGCGACGGGCACAGGGTGGCCCAGTGGGGTCTGCTCGAGGTGGTTCCGGTGCGCTGGACCGGGCCGTCGTTCAATCCGGAGTCGCCCAAGGTGGCCATGGAGACGATCGAGATCGCCCACCACGGCTATGTGATGGAGGGCTGACCCATGAGCTCACCCGTGGCGTTCAGCGCGGCGGGCGGCGGGGCCGCCGCGGGCAGGGCGGGCGGCGGGGCCCGGCCCAAGCTGGAGCACGCCTATCTGGAGCTGCGCACCCCTCCGCCGGGGGGCGGTCTGACACCGGGCGGGCCGTGCGGGCGGATCGACTTCCAGTTCAACCCCAAGGAGCTGAGTCTGACCAAGGCGGCGGCCTGGAAGCGCACTCCGGCCAAGGGGGCGAAGAGCGCGGGGCCGCCCGAGTACCAGGGGCCGCAGCCCAGCAAGCTGACCGTCGAGATGTTCTTCGACGCGAGCGACACCCAGGACACCAGCGTGGTGACCTCGGTGGAGCGGCTGTTCACCTGCTGTGTGCCGACCAGCGAGACCCGGCAGCGGCAGCGGGCCTCGCCGCCCTGGGTGGTGTTCCACTGGGGCGGGCTCACCGGGTTCCCCGGCTATGTCAGCCAAGTACAGGCGAAATACACCCTGTTCACCACCTCCGGTGTGCCGATCCGCGCGGTGTGCCAGGTGACGATGGAGGAGATCACCGGGGAGACTCCGGGGCAGAACCCGACGTCGGGCGCGCTGCACGCACGCCGGGTGCACCGGGTGCGCACCGGCGACACGCTGCCGCTGCTGGCCTGGCGCGAGTACGGCGATCCGGCGGCCTGGCGCGTCATCGCGGAGGCCAATGGGATCGACGATCCGATGCGGCTGCCGGGCGGCTTGGAGCTGCTGCTTCCGGCGCTGGACGAGCTGGACCGCGACGAGCGGCCCGGAGCCCCTGGTGACGGCCACGGCGGGGGGTGGTGAGCGATGGCGGGGCAGAGCGTCGCCAAGGCGCTGGTGGTGGAGTTCGGCGGCCGTCCGCTCTCCCCCACACTGGTGAACACGCTGGTCGAGGGGTACGTGGACGACAGCCGTACGCTGCCCGACCTGTTCGTACTGCGCTTTCGCGACCCCGGCCGGGTGCTGCTGGAGCAGGCGGGGGTGGAGATCGGCACCGAGGTGCGGCTGCTGGCCGGCGCGGGCGGCGGGCCTTCGCCGCGCCCCCTGCTGACCGGGAGCGTCACCGCGCTGGAGGTGGAGATCGACGACACCGGCACCTTCACGGTGGTGCGCGGTCTGGACGAGTCCCACCGGCTCTTCCGGGGCCGTCAGGTGGCCAGCTACCAGAACATGACCCTGGCCGACATCTGTGTCCGGGTGGCCCGGCGGGCGGGGCTGAAGCCGGGGAAGGTCGATGTGGCGGGCCCGGTGCTGGAGCACGTGGCGCAGCCGAACATCAGCGACTGGGAGTTCCTCCGCGGGCTCGCCGAGGAGGCGGGCGCGCAGGTGTACGTGACGGACGGACGGCTGCATGTGGCCAAGCCGACCGAGGCGGGCGGCGCCCCGGACACCTCGGCGCGCGCCGCCCGCGATCCCCTGGTGCTGGAGATGGGGGACAATCTGCTGCGCTGCCGGGCCGGGGTGTCGGCGGCCGAGCAGGTGTCCACGGTCGAGGTGCGGGGCTGGGACATGAAGACCAAGCGGCCGCTGGTGGGCCGCGCGGACGCGGGCCGGGCCGCGACGCTGGACCTGGGGGTGACGGCGGCGGAGGTGGCGCGGCCGTTCGGCGAGGCGAGCTTTGTGGTGTCCGACGCGCCGTACGGGCAGCAGGCGCAGGTGGACCAGGCCGCGAAGGCCCTCGCGGCGCGGATCGCGGGGTCGTTCGCCGAGCTGGAGGCGGTGATCCGGGGCAATCCGGAGGTTCGAGCGGGTGGCGCGGTCACCCTGGCCGGGGTGGGCAAACCCTTCGAGGGGCGCTACACCGTCACCTCCTCGCGGCATGTGTTCGACCCGGTGCGCGGCTATGAGACCTGGGTGACGGTGTCGGGGCAGCAGGAGCGTTCGCTGTTCGGGCTGACCGGCGGCGGGTCCGGTGGCGGCGCGGAGACCGGCTCCCGGTGTTCGGGGCTGGCCAATGGCACGGTCACCGACACCAAGGACCCCGACGGGCTCGGCCGGGTCAAGGTGCGGTTCCCCTGGCTGTCCGACGAGTACGCGAGCGACTGGGCACGCACCGCCCAGGCGGGTGGGACCGGTGGCGGGGAGGCGTTCATCCCCGAGGTGGGCGACGAGGTGCTGATCGGTTTCGAGCAGGGCCATCTGGACCGCCCGTATGTGCTCGCCGGTCTCTACAACGGCGAGGACAAGCCGGGGGGTGGGGGCGCACCGGGGCAGGGGCAGGGGCTCGGCCCGCGGCGGGGTCAGGGCGACGGCCAGGACGCGGAGGCGGTCGACCCCACCAGCGGCGCGGTCAACAAGCGTGCGTTCGGCTCCCGTGGCGGCAACAAGCTGGAGCTGCTCGACGCGGCCAACGGCCCGCAGGGCGTACGGCTGGTCACCGGCGACGGGAAGCTCAGGATCAACCTCGACCGCAAGGGCACGGCCATCGTGGTGCACAGCGACGGCACGGTGGAGATCCAGGCCGAGGAGCGGGTGTCCATCAAGGCGGGCAGCGGAGTGTCCCTGGACGCGGGCGACGGCACGCTGGAGCTGGGCGGCGCCACGGTGAAGCTGACCGCCCGCGGCGGTGTGCAGGTGGACGGCGGCAACGGGCAGCTGAAGCTGTCCACCGGGGGTGCCGTGGAGGTGCGGGGCAACCAGGTGGCGGTCGCCGGCACCACCCGCACCGAACTCAAGGGCGGGGACTCGCTCTCCGTCAACGCGCCCATGGTGCGCATCAACTGACACCGCACGACGCGGCACAGAGACAGCGGAGAGACAGCTACCGGACAGGGGGCACAGCACATGCCAGCAGCCGCACGCGTCGGCGATCCCACCGGCCACCCGGGGGCGATCGGCCCGCCCGGGGAGCCCACCGTGCTGATCGGCGGGCGGCCCGCGGCCACCGTGGGCACCGCACACCAATGTAGTTCGCCCGCCGCGCACGGCCCGTCGCCGATCGGCCCGCCCGGCAGCTCCACGGTGCTCATCGGCGGCCGGCCGGCGGCGCGGGTGGGCGACACGGCGGGATGCGGCTCGCCGATCACGTCCGGTTGTCCGAGCGTGCTGATCGGAGGGTGAGGGATGGGTCGGCAGTTCATCGGCGCGGGCTGGGCGTTCCCGCCCCGTACGGACGCCACCGGATCGATCGCGCTGGTCCGGGAGGAGCGGGAGATCGAGGAGTCGATCCGGCTGATCCTGGCCACCTCGCCCGGTGAGCGTCCGATGCGCCCCGAGTTCGGCTGCGCTCTCGGCGACTACGTGTTCGCGCCCGCGGACGCCGGTACGGCCGGGCAGCTGGCCTACGAGGTGCGGCTGGCCCTGGAGCGGTGGGAGCCGCGGATCGAGGTGGCGGACGTCGCCGTGCGCTTCGACGAGGCGGACAACGGGGTGCTCTACATCGACATCAGCTACGCGGTGCGCGGCTCCAACGACCCGCGCAACCTCGTGTTCCCGTTCTATGTGATCCCGCACAGCGAGGAGGGCGGATGACGCTCCCCAGCCCCAACCTGGACGACCGGAGGTTCCAGGGATTGGTGGACGAGGCCAAGCGGCTGGTGCAGCAGCGCTGTCCGGAGTGGACCGACCACAATGTCTCCGATCCGGGCGTCACGCTCATCGAGGCGTTCGCCACCATGGTCGACCAGCTCGTCTACCGGCTCAACCGGGTGCCGGACAAGAACTACCTGGCCTTCCTCGACCTGATCGGGGTGCGGCTGTATCCGCCGACGGCGGCGCGCACCGAGGCCACGTTCTGGCTGTCGGCGCCGCAGCCGGAGCCGGTGCGGATCCAGGCGGGCACGGAGGTGGCCACGGTGCGCACCGAGACCGAGGAGGCGGTGGTCTTCACCACCGGCCGGGATCTGTCGGTGGTGCCGTGCGAGCTGAACCACCTGGCCACCTGGCCCGCCACCGGCGATGCCACCAACCGCTCCGAGGAGCTGGGGCTGGGCCGTGACGTGCCCTGTTTCGGCCGTACGCCCACCCCCGGGGACTGTCTCCACCTCGGCCTCTCCCAGCCGGTGCCGGGGTGCGCGGTGGTGCTGCGGCTGGACTGCCGGGTGGACGGCGTGGGCGTGGATCCGCGCCGCCCGCCGCTGCTGTGGGAGGCGTGGGACGGCAGCGCCTGGGTCTCCTGCGAGGTGGAGAAGGACGACACTGGCGGGTTCAACAGGGCGGGCGAGGTCATCCTGCATGTACCGGCCACCCACACCGCCTCGGTGCTGGTGCGCGAGTCCGGGGGGTGGCTGCGCTGCCGGCTGCTGGAGGCGGCGGCGGACCAGCCCACCTATGTGGCGTCCCCGACGGTGCGTCAGGCCAGTGCGTTCACCATCGGCGGCACGGTGGAGGCCGCGCACGCCGAGAACGTCGTCGAGGAGGTCCTGGGCCTGTCGGAGGGGGTGCCGGGACAGGATTTCCGGGTGGCGCGGCCCCCGGTGGTGGCGGGCGAGGAGCCGTTCGTGGTGGAGGTGGCCGAGGGGCACGGCTGGGTGGAGTGGACGCGGGTGGACAACTTCGCGCACTCCTCCCCGTACGACCGGCACATCACCCTGGACCCCAACTCCGGGCAGGTGGACTTCGGTCCGGCGGTGCGGGAGCGCGACGGCACCCTGCGGCTGTTCGGGGCGGTGCCGCCGAAGGGCTCCCCGGTGCGGGTGCGCGCCTACCGTACGGGCGGTGGGCACCGGGGCAACGTGGCGCGGGGCGCGCTGCGGGTGCTGCGCAGTTCGCTGCCGTATGTGGCGCGGGTGGAGAACCGGCGCCCGGCGCTGGGCGGGGTGGACGGCGAGACGGTGGAGAACGCACGGGTGCGGGGCCCGTTGACGCTGCGCACCCTGCACCGGGCGGTGGTGCCGCACGACTACGAGCAACTGGCCCGCGAGGTGGCGCCCGACGCCGCCCGGGTGGCGTGCGTACCGGCGGGCGAGGCGGACGGCGGTGGCGGCGACGGGGCGGAGGACCCGGCGGGCGGGGTGCGGCTGCTGGTCGTCCCGGCCGGGCGCGATGACGAACGGGGACGGATCCGGTTCGAGGAGCTGATCCCGCCGCCGGACACCCTCGCCATGATCGCGGCCTATCTGGACGAGCGGCGCCCGATCGGTACCCGGCTGTCGGTGGGGCCGCCGTACTACCAGGGCGTGACCGTGGTCGCCTCGGTGCAGGCGGGGCGCGGGGTGGCCGCCGAACGGCTGCGGGAGGCCGCGCTGACCGCGCTGTACGGCTACTTCAACCCGCTGACCGGCGGACCGGACGGGCAGGGCTGGCCGTTCGGGCGGCCGGTGCACTCCGGTGAGGTGTTCGCGGTGCTCCAGCGGGTGCCGGGGGTGGACCTCGTCGAGGACGTACGGCTGTTCCCGGCGGACCCGGTGACGGGGCGGCGGGCGGAGGCCACCACGAAGATCGAACTGGACCGGCACGCGCTGGTGTTCAGCTATGAGCACCAGCTGCGGGTACGGGAGGCATGAGGTGCGCGGAACACTTCCCGGGCTGCCCACGGCCCATCCCCTGCTCCATCAGCTTCCCGCCGTCTATCTCGACCATCCGTTCCTGGAGCGGTTCCTGAGCGCGCTGGACGAGGTGCTGGCACCGGTGCTGCTCACCCTGGACAATCTGCCCGCGCATCTGCATCCGCGCACCGCGCCCGAGGATCTGCTCGCGTGGCTGGCCGGATGGGTGGCGGTGGAGGTGGACGCGGAGCGCCCGGTGACCCAGCGGCGCGCGGTGGTGGCGAGCGCCGTCACCCGCCACCGTCAGCGGGGCACCCGGGAGGGGCTGGCGGCGGCCGTGCGCGTGGAGACCGGGCTGGAACCGGAGATCACCGAGAGCGGTGCCACGGGCTGGTCCACCGAACCGGGCTCGCCGCTGCCCGGTTCGGCGCGGCCGTGGGTGACGGTGCGGCTCACGGTTCCGGACGCGGACGCGGTGACACCGATCCGGCTGCGGCTGGAGAAGCTGCTCGCGGCGGAGGTACCGGCGCATGTCGTCCACCGGGCGGAGGTCACGGCCGAGGGGACGGAGACGTCATGATCTGCCCGGACTGCGGACACCGCAACGCGGCGGGGGCGCACTTCTGCGCTTCCTGTGAGGCGTTCCTGGCCTGGGACGAGGAGCCGGACCGGCGGCCGGGGCCCGCGGCGCCGCCCGGCACTCCGCCACCGACCACCCCGCCCGGTACTCCGTCACCCACTCCGCCCGGCGCTCCGCCGCCCACTCCGCCCGGCACTCCACCGACCACCCCGCCCGGCACTCCACCGACCACCCCGCCCGGCACTCCGCCGACCACCCCGCCCGGCACTCCGCCGCCCACCCCGCCCGCCTCCGGTACGGGCGATGGGCCGCGCCTCCCGGATGCGCCCCGGGCCGCCACCCCGGCCGCCACCCCGCCCACCGCTCCGGCCCCCGTGCGCCCGCCCACCGCCCGGCCGGAGGAGCCCGCGGCGGCACCCCGGCGGCCCGGGGACCCGCTGGACGACCCCGGTACCGGTCCGGACCACCGGCCGGACGCACCGGACGTGCCCCCGGCGACGCCCCCGAGGCCGGACGCCCCGCCGCACCGCCCCGGCCGCCCGTGTCCCCGGTGCCGTGCGGACAATCCGCCGGGCCGCAGGCTCTGTGTGCGCTGTGGCGCCCTGCTCGACTCCGGACCTCCGGTGCCCGGTCCGCCGCGCCCGCTGCCCTGGTGGCGCCGGTTGTTCCGGCGTGACGCCCAGCGCCCGCTGGCCGCGGGCAGCAGGCCCAGGCGCCGGACCTGGCCGCGTCCCCGGCTGACCCTTCCGGTCCTGGTGCTGGTGCTGGCCGCGGCGGCGTGGTTCGCCCGGTCGCAGCTGTCCGACGTCTTCACCTTCACCCAGGACCAGACCGGCGATCCGCAGGCGCTGCACCCCTCGACCGTGCGCGGCTCCAGCCAGGCGCCGGGCCACCGGGCCCAGGCGGCCTTCGACGGCTACAACAACCGCTACTGGGCACCGGCCACCGCGGGCCCTGGTACGGGCGAGTATCTGGAGGCCGACTTCGACCGGCCGGTGCGGCTGCGGAAGCTGCTGATCACCTCGGGGCGCTCGGCGAAGGCGGATGAGTTCCTGACCCAGGCGCGGCCCTCGGAACTCACCCTCACACTGGTCGACTCCGAGGGCGAGCGCACCACGAAGGGCGTCAACCTCCAGGACCGGGCCGGTCAGCAGAGCTTCGATGTGCACGGCTCGGACGTGGTGCGGATCCGGCTGACGGTCGACGCGGCGTACGGCGCCCGGTCGGACCGGCGGTCGGCCATCGCCGAGGTGGAGTTCTTCGGCCGTCAGTGACGCGGTGCGCCCCTCAGTGACGCGGTGCGCCTCCCTGACGGCCGGTCATGGGCGCCACCTGGCCCGCCCGGCCCGCGGCGGCCGGGTCAGCGGTCCCCCCGGGCGGCGGTGCGCCGGGCGCTGTCGCGGCGCGGCCGCAGGGGGGCGTCCTCGTCGCTGAAGAGCTCCGGATGCCTGGTGCGGATCTTCTCCACATCGCTGAAGACCAGTCGCAGATGGGAGCGGAGCGATTCGTCGGCGCGGTCCAGATCGCCCGCCTCCAGCAGGTCGACCACCTCGCGGTGCTGGCCGATGAGCAGCGACATCTGCTGGGTCATCGGCAGTGACAGCCTGCGGGCCCGGTCCAGCTGGGCCTTGGCCTGGCTGACGACCGGCCAGGCCGAGTCGTGTCCGCTGACCGCCATCAGCCGGGCGTGGAACTCCTCGTCCAGCTGGAAGAAGCCCTCCATGTCGGACTGGCGGTCGGCCTCCTCCTGCGCGATGAGCAGCACCCGCAGCTCCGCCACGTCCCGCGCGCCGGCCTTGCCGACGGCCTCCCGCAGCGCGGCGCACTCCAGCGCCTCCCGGATGAACTGGGCGGAGGCCACATCGCGCTCCCGGATGCGCGAGACGAACGTGCCCATCTGGGGGTAGATGTCCACCAGCCCCTCGTCGGCGAGCAGGATCAGGGACTCGCGGACGGGGGTGCGGCTCACCCCGAGCTCGGCCGCCAGATCGTTCTCCGAGACGGCGGAGCCGGGCTCCAGCTCCAGGCCGACGATGCGCGAACGCAGCACCTCATGGACCAGTTGCCGGGTGTTACGCCCCCGGGAGCGTGCCGCGTGCAGTCCCTCCGCCGATGCCATCTGGCCCCTTCCGAACCCTTGACTCCGCTTGCTGACGTACTTGTATGGTAGCCGACCGACAGCCCGGACTCCACCCCGGGAGCCCACTCAGTGAGGAGCACGCACGCATGGCCACGATCACGGAGGCCGAGGTCATCGTCACCTCGCCGGGGCGCAATTTCGTGACCCTGAAGGTGACCACCTCCGACGGCGTGACCGGTCTCGGTGACGCGACCCTGAACGGCCGCGAGCTCGCGGTCGCCTCGTATCTGGAGGACCACCTCGTACCACTGCTGATCGGGCGCGACCCCGCCCGTATCGAGGACACCTGGCACTACCTCTACAAGGGGGCCTACTGGCGCCGCGGCCCGGTGACCATGACCGCCATCTCGGCCGTGGACACCGCGCTGTGGGACATCAAGGGCAAGGTCGCGGGCCTCCCGGTGTACGAGCTGCTGGGCGGCAAGGCCCGCGAGGGCGCCCTGGTCTACGGCCACGCCAGCGGCGGCGACGTCCCCGAGCTGCTGGACGACGTGGCCCGCTTCCAGGAGCTGGGCTACCGCGCGATCCGCGCCCAGGCCGCGGTCCCCGGCTCACCGGGCACCTACGGCATCCGCCACGGCACGGTCGCCACCGTCTACGAGCCGGCCACCGGTGCGCTGCCCGAGGAGCAGCCGTGGTCCACCGAGGCGTATCTGGACTTCGCACCGCGCTATCTGGAGGCGGTCCGCGAGCGGTTCGGCTTCGGCTTCCACCTGCTGCACGACGTCCACCACCGGCTCACCCCCACCGAGGCGGGACGGCTCGGCCGCAGCCTGGAGGAGGTGCGGCTGTTCTGGATGGAGGACCCCACCCCGGCCGAACTCCAGGAGTCCTTCCGCCAGATCCGCCAGTCCACCACCACCCCGGTCGCGGTCGGCGAGGTCTTCAACTCCATCTGGGACTGCCAGCAGCTCATCACCGAGCGGCTCATCGACTACATCCGCGCCTCGGTGGTGCACGCCGGCGGCATCACCCATCTGCGGCGGATCTTCCACCTCGCCGAGCTGTACCAGGTGCGCACCGGTTCGCACGGCGCCACCGACCTGTCCCCGGTGAGCATGTCGGCGGCCGTCCACCTCGATGTCACCGTGCCCAACTTCGGCATCCAGGAGTACATGGCGCACGACCCGCTCACCCACGAGGTGTTCCGGCCCGGCTACGAGCTGATCGACGGCGCCCTGCACCCCTCGGCCGCGCCCGGCCTCGGCATCGAGCTCGACGAGGAGGCGGCCGCCCGCTTCCCCTACGACCCCAAGTACCTCCCGGTGAGCCGCCGTACCGACGGGTCGGTGCACGACTGGTGACCGCCGACTCCCCGCGGCGCCTGTCGCTGGCCGCCCTGCCCCGCGTCCCCGCCGAGAGCCGCCCGCCCGTCGACCCGCGGGAGCTGCGCCCCCGGATCGTGCACCTGGGCATCGGTGCCTTCCACCGCGCCCACCAGGCCCTCTACACCGAAGCCGCCGAGGCCGCGCACGGCGGCGGCTGGGGCATCGCCGGTGTCACCCAGCGCAGCCGGTCCGTCGTGGACGCGCTCCGCCCACAGGACGGGCTGTACTCGTTCACCGAACGGCGCCCCGACGGCCCGGCCACCCGCGTGGTCGGCACCGTGACCGAGGTGCTGCACGCCACCGACGACGGCACCCGGCTCGGCGCGCTCCTCGCCTCCGCCGAGATCACCGTCGTCACCCTCACCGTCACCGAGAAGGGCTACCGGCGCGACGCCGCCACCGGCGGACTCGCCCTGCACGACCCGCTGATCCGGGACGACCTGGCGGGACGGCCCGCGCCCGCGAGCGTGGCCGGGCAGCTCGCCGCGGGGCTGCGCGCCCGGCTGCGGGCCGGCGGCGCCCCGGTGTCGCTGGTCTCCTGCGACAACATGGCCGACAACGGCGCGGTACTGCGGCGCCTGGTACGGGACTTCATCGCCGCCACCCCATGGGACGACCGCGACCGCCTGCTGGACTGGATCACCGGCTCGGTCGCCTTCCCCGCCACCGTCGTCGACCGCATCGTCCCCGCCACCACCGACGCCGACCGGCGGACCGCCGCCCGCGCCCTGACCGTGGACGACGCGGGCGCCGTCACCGGCGAACCGTTCACCCAGTGGGTGCTCCAGGACATCTTCGCCGCCGACCGCCCGCACTGGGAGACGGCCGGGGTGCGCTTCGTCCCCGATGTGAGCCCCTACCAGCTCGCCAAACTCCGGCTGCTCAACGGCTCCCACTCGCTCATCGCGTATCTCGGACTCGGACACGGATGCGAGACCGTCGCCGACGTCCTGGCCACCCCCTGGGGCGAGGAAACCGTACGCGCCTACTGCGCCGAGGCCGCGCAGAGCCTCCCGCCCACCGAGGGCCTTGACCTCCCCGCCTACATCGACAGCCTGGTGGACCGCTTCGCCAACCCCGCGATGCACCACCGCATCCAGCAGATCGCCATGGACGGATCCCAGAAGATCCCCGAACGCTGGCTCGCCCCGCTGCGCGAACTGCGCGCCGCCGGACGGGACACCCCGCTCCTGGCCACCGCCCTCGCCGCCTGGGCCCGCCTCACCCGCGACCGCCCCCTGGACGATCCCCGGGCCGAGGAGCTGCGCCGCGCCTGGGACGGCCCGCACACCGAGGCCCCGCGCCGGCTGCTGCGGCTGCTGGGCGCCGAGGACCTCGCCGACGACACCGCCCTCGTCGCGTCCGTACGGGCGGAGCTGGACCCCGGCGCCCGGCCACCGCGCTGACCCCAAGCACCGCCCCGTCAAAGGAGAGCCGCCTTGAAGACCCCCAGAACCGTCCCCGCCACCGACCAGCCCTCCCCGACCCAGGACGAGGCCACCACCGGACCACCGCGCCCCCGCGGGCTGCGCCACAACACCCGCTGGCTGATGGTCTTCCTCTGCTTCCTGGGCATGACCGTCAACTACGTCGACCGCGCCACCATCTCCATCTCCCTGCCCTATATGACCGATGACCTGCACATCGGCCCCGAGTGGCAGGGCGTCATCCTCAGCATGTTCTTCGTGACCTACGCGCTGGGCCAACTGCCCGCCGGAGCGCTCATCGACCGCTACGGCGAGAAGCGCATGTTCGCCATCGGCGGGCTGATCTGGTCACTGGTCACCGTGGGCACCGGATTCGTCCGGGGCATCGGCACCCTGCTCTTCGCCCGCCTCGCCCTCGGCGCGGGCGAGGCCCCCGCGTACCCCTCGTGCGCCAAGTCCGTCTCCCGCTGGTTCCCGGTCCGCGAACGTGCCCTGGCCAACAGCGTCTGGGACAACGGCGCCCGCGCCGGCACCGCCGTCGCCGCCCCCGTGGTGACCGCCCTGATCGCCTGGCAGGGCTGGCGGATGGCGTTCTGGGTCACCGGCGCCGTGGCCCTGCTGTGGGTGGCGCTGTGGCTCAAGACGTACCGCGAGCCCTCGGCGCGCGGCGGACTCAGCGCCGAGGAGCGCGCCTACGTCACCGCGGGCGGCGCCCGGCTGGAGGAGAACCCCGCCGAGAAGACGACGGCGCCGGAGGAGCCCGCCGTCCGCTGGCGCGACCTGTTCCGCCACCGCACGGTCTGGGGCATGATGATCGGCTTCTTCTGCCTCAACTACGTCATCTACTTCTTCATCACCTGGTTCCCCAGCTACCTCGTCGACGCCCGCGGCTTCGACCTGCTCAAACTGGGCTTCTACGGCGCCCTGCCCGGCATCGTCGCCATCGGCGGCAGCCTGCTCGGCGGCTGGACCAGCGACACCCTGCTGCGCCGCGGCTGGTCGGTGACCCGGGCCCGCAAGACCTGTCTGGTGTGCGGGATGCTCTTCTCCTCCGTCATCGCCTTCGCCGTGCTCGTCCCCAGCGCCATGTGGGCCCTGGCCCTGCTGTCCGTCAGCTACGCCAGCCTGGCCTTCTCCGCCGCCTCGGTGGCCAGCCTGCCCGCCGACGTCGCGCCCACCCCGCGCCATGTCGCCTCGCTCGGCGGCATCCAGAACTTCGCCTCCAACCTCGCCGGGGTGCTCGGCTCGACCACCACCGGTCTGCTGCTGGGCTTCTTCCACCACTCCTTCGTCGCCCCGCTGATGCTGTCCGGCGCACTGTGCATCGTCGGCGCCCTCACCTACGGCCTGGTCGTCAAGCGCGTCGAACCACTGCGGCTGACCGCCGCCTGAGCCCCCCTCACGTCTTCGCGTACCAGGAGAACCACCCCATGAACGACGCCACCGCCGCGATCCTGCACGGCCCGAAGGATGTACGCATCGAGCGGCGCCCGATTCCCCTGCCCGCCCCCGGCGAGGTCCTCGTGGAGATCGGCGCGGTCGGGCTGTGCGGCTCCGACCTGCACTACTACGCCCACGGCGAGAACGGCCCCAATGTGCTCCGCACCCCCACCGCGCTCGGCCACGAGGCGGCCGGAACGGTCGTGGCGGGCGACGGCACGCTACCCGCGGGCACCCGGGTCGCGATCGAGCCCGCCATCCCCTGCGGACGCTGCCGCGCCTGCCGCGCGGGCCGCTACAACCAGTGCCCACACGGGCGCTGCTTCGGCTCCCCGCCCACCCACGGCGCCCTCACCGGACACCTGGCCGTGCCCCAGGAATTCGCCCACCCCCTCCCCGACGACTTCCCCCTCACCTCCGGTGCGCTCATCGAACCCCTCGCGGTGGCCCTGCACGCGGTGCGCCGCGGCGGCGTCGCCGCCGGGGACCGGGTGCTGGTCACCGGCGCCGGGCCGATCGGCCTACTGGTCCTCCAGGCCGCCCGCGCGGTGGGAGCGGGCGAGACCGTGGTGACCGACGTCAACCCCGGCCGGCTGGCGCACGCCCGCCGCCTGGGCGCCGACCGGACCCTGGACACCTCCCGCGAACCCCTCCCCCAGGAGCCGCTGTTCGACATCGCGCTCGACTGCTCCGGCATCGAGGCCGCCCTGACCACCGCCGCCCACGCGGTACGCCCCGGCGGCACCCTGGTCGCCGTCGGCAACCCGCCGCAGCCCCGGACCACACTCCCGCTGGCCTGGATGCAGCGCCAGGAGCTCAGCCTGGTCACCGCCTTCCGCTACGCCGGGGAGTTCCCCGCGGCGGTGTCCCTGGCCGCCACCGGACGGGTCGACCTGGAGTCGCTGATCACCGCGCGCTTCCCGCTGGAACGCTCGGCGGACGCGCTCCAGACGGCGCTCACCGACCCGGCACAGCTCAAGGTCGTCATCGAACCGATCGAGCCCAACGGGCCCAACGAGCTCGACGGGCCCAACGAGCTCGACGGGCGCATCGGGCCCTGAGCGGCCGTGGCCTGGGCGGGGTTGGGCGGCATCCCGTCCGCATCCCATCCACATCTCGTCCGCCCCACCCGTCACAATGGGGATCATGTCCCGACGTACCCGACGCCCGCGGCCGACCAGCACCACCCCGGCCGCCTGCCCCTGCGGGCTGCCCGAGGCCTACGCCGACTGCTGCGGCCGACTGCACCGCGGCCAGGCCCCGGCGACCACCGCCGAGCAGCTGATGCGCTCGCGCTACAGCGCCTTCGCCGTCGGGGACGAGGCGTATCTGCTGCGCAGCCGGCACCCCACCACCCGGCCGCCCGGCGCGGACCTCGACCCGGGGCTGCGCTGGGTGCGCCTGGAGATCCTGGGCACCACCGAGGGCAGCGCGTTCCACACCACCGGCACCGTCGAGTTCCGCGCCCACTACACCCAGGGCGGCCGCGCGGGCTCGCTCCACGAGAACAGCCGCTTCGTACGCCACGAGGGCGCCTGGGTCTATCTCGACGGTGTGACCGAGGACTGACCCAACCCCGCGTCAGCGATCACGGTCCGCGCCGACTTGGTCATTTGTTTCCCGTGTCGTCGCCGACGCCTTCTGGTGCCCGGTCAACTCCGGGGCGATGCTGGGGCGCTGTGCGTGTGAACCACGCGTGTCCCCTGGCCCCATGGAGTTGCCGTGCCTCCTGTCGCGTGTCCCAGACCACTGGCGGCCCTGGCCGCGGTGTCCGCCCTCGTGCTGGGCGCCGCCGGCCAGGCCACCGCCGACAACACCCCCGCCCCGGCACCCGAACCCGTCCCCAGGTCGTCCTCGGAGATGCTGCGCCCGGTCGCGCCCCCGGCCGCCAGCGGTGCGCCCGGCACCCGGTCAGTGGCCGACGGGGACGGGGTGCAGACCGCCCGCTCCTCCCGGCCGGTCGCCCCGGGGGTTCGGCTGACCTCGTACGACCGGCTGGAGTCGGACAAATGGCTGCGGGTCGACTCGCTGTCGGTGGACCTGGCCGGCGGCACCAGAGTCGACTATCTCCACCCCGACAAGGTCGCCAAGCGCCGGACCGTCTCCCAACTGGCCGCCGAGCACGACCCCGGGCCTGGCCGCCGCACGGTCGCGGCCATCAACGGTGACTTCTTCGACATCAACCAGACCGGCGCCCCCGAGGGCAACGGCATCGGCGACGGCCACCTCGTCAACTCCGCCTCCGCCGCCGGGCCCGCCCGGGCCGTCGGCATCGGCCCGGCCGACGCGGGCCGCGTCCTCCAGCTCTACTTCGACGGCACCCTGACCCTCCCCGACGGCCCCCACCCGCTCGCGGCGCTCAACGCCGCCAACGTCCCGGCCGCCGGGATCGCGGCGTACACCGCCCAGTGGGGCGAGGCGGACCGCGCCCAGACCGTGGACGGCGCACGGCGCACCGCCGAGGTCACGGTCGTGGACGGCAAGGTCACCCAGGCGGCCGGCGCGCCCGGCAAGGGCCCGATCCCGGACGGTGCCACCGTGCTGGTCGGCCGGGACGCCGGGACCGACACGCTGTCCGAACTGGCCGTCGGTGACGCGGTGTCGATGGAGTACCGGCCCCGCACCTACGGCGGCGAGCTGCCCCGCACCGCCGTCGGCGGCCGGGAGCTGCTGGTCGTGGACGGCGAGGCGGTCGGCCACGAGGGCGAGGGCAACAACGCCACCGCGCCGCGCACCGCGGTCGGCTTCTCGCGCGACGGCCGCACCATGCGGATCCTCACCGTGGACGGGCGGCAGGCCGACAGCGGCGGCGTCACCCTCACCGAGCTGGGCCTGATGATGAAGGACGCGGGCGCCTACAGCGCCCTCAACCTCGACGGCGGCGGCTCCTCCACCCTCGTCGCCCGCGAGCCCGGCAGCGACACCGCCAAGGTGGAGAACAGCCCGTCCGACGGGGCCGAGCGCACCGTACCCAACGGCTTGGCCCTCACCGCCCCCGACGGCAGCGGCCGCCTCAAGGACTTCTGGGTGGACACCGCGATGGACCGCGCGTCCGCTCCCACCGCCGACCCGGTCCGGGGCGGTCACCCCGAGCGGGTCTTCCCCGGGCTCACCCGCCGCCTCACCGCCGCCGGTTACGACGAGACGTACGGCCCCGCCGAGGGCGCGCCGCAGTGGCGGACGGACGATTCCCACATCGGCCGGGTCGGCGCCGACGGCACCTTCACCGCCCGCCACGGCGGCGACACCACCGTCACCGCCCGGCGCGGCGCCGCCCATGGCGCCCTCGGCCTCACCGTCCTGGACCGGCTGGACCGGATCCAGCCCACCAGCCGGCTGGTCGGCCTGGCCGACGCCGGGGCCACGGGCCGGTTCGGCATCGTCGGCCTGGACGCGCACGGCACCAGCGCCCCCGTCGAACCGTCCGATGTGCGACTGTCGTACGACCACGCGCTGTTCGACATCGCCCCGGACCCCCGGACCGGCACCTTCACCGTCAAGGCGCGCCACGACCAGGCCGCGGGGCAGGTCAAGGTCGCCGTCGGCGGCACCACTACGGTGCTCGCCGTAACCGTCGGCCTGACCGAGCGGCAGGAGGCGTCCTTCGACGACGCCGACCGCTGGACCTTCAGCCAGGCCCGCGCCTCCGGCTCCGCCGAGGCCACGCCCGACGGCCACACCGGCACCGGGCTCGAGCTGGACTACGACTTCACCCAGTCCACGGCCACCCGCGCCGCCTATGTCACCCCGCCCCAGCAGATCGCGGTGGACGGGCAGCCGCAGTCCTTCGGTCTGTGGATCAAGGGTGATGGCAAGGGGGCATGGCCCACCCTGCACCTCAAGGACGCGGCGGGCTCGGACCAGTTGCTGCGCGGGCCGTATGTGACCTGGACCGGATGGCGACATGTCGACTTCGCCGTACCGGCCGGGGTCGCCTACCCACTGGAGGTCAACCGCTTCTACCTCGCCGAGACCTCCGCCACCCGCCAGTACACCGGCAGCGTGGTCATCGACGACCTCACCGCACGGGTGCCGCCCTCCGTCGAACTGCCCACGGAGAGCGTCCGCGCCGATCCACTGATCTCCACCGCCGCCCGGACACGGGGACGCGACTGGCGGTTCGCGGTGATGTCCGACGCGCAGTTCGTGGCCCGCGATCCGAACAGCCCGATCGTCGCCCGGGCCCGCCGCACCCTCCGCGAGATCAAAGAGGCCGAGCCCGACTTCCTCGTGATCAACGGGGACTTGGTGGACGAGGGCTCCCCCGCGGATCTCTCCTTCGCCCGCACCGTGCTGAAGGAGGAGCTGGGCGATGAACTGCCCTGGACCTACGTCCCCGGCAACCACGAGGTGATGGGCGGCTCCATCGACAACTTCACCGCCGAATTCGGGCCCGCCCACCGCACGTTCGACCACCGGGGCACCCGCTTCCTCACCCTGGACACCGCACGCCTGGGGCTGCGCGCCGGTGGCTTCGACCAGATCAAGGAGTTGCGCGCCCAACTGGACGCGGCCGCCAAGGACCCGGGCATCGGCTCGGTCATGGTGATCGAGCATGTGCCGCCGCGTGACCCCACCCCGCAACAGGGCAGCCAGCTCGGCGACCGCAAGGAGGCGGCGCTGCTGGAGGGCTGGCTGGCCGACTTCCGCCGCACCACGGGCAAGGGCGCGGGCCTCATCGGCAGCCACGTCGGCACCTTCCACGCATCGCGGGTGGACGGCGTCCCGTACCTGATCAACGGCAACTCGGGCAAGAACCCCGCCACCCCGCCCGGCCAGGGCGGTTTCACCGGCTGGTCGATGGTCGGCGTGGACCACGTCTCGGCGCGGGATCAGGCGGCCGCGCGCCACGCACCGTGGCAGGGCGGCCCGGACTGGGTGTCCGTGCAGACCCGCGCCCATGTGGACGGGCTGACCGTCACCGCCCCGGCCGAACTGCGCACCGGGCAGGACGCGGAGGTCACCGCGACCGTCCTCCAGGGCGAGGGGACCGCTGCCCGCCGGGTGCCGGTCGGCTTCCCCCTCAGCGCGGACTGGACCGGCTCGCCCAACCTCCACATCGGCGATCCGGACGACGCCGGACGCCGCGACGTGGCGGCGTACGACCCGGCGACCGGCAGGCTGACCGCGCTGCGCCCGGGAGCGGCCACCCTCGCGGTGAGCGTGAACGGTGCCATCGCACAGGCGCGGTTCACCGTCACCGCGGCGGCCGCGGCACCCGCGGCCTAGCCGGGCCGGTGAGGCGGGGCGGCCTGAGCGCCCCGCCCCCACCGGGCCCAGTCGCCCTCGCCCCCGCCGGGTCCGGCCGTCCCACCGGGTCCGGCCGTCCCGCCAGGCTCAGGTGTCCCAGACCCGGCGCACCTGCTCGAAGCGGGTGGGCAGCGGAGGGCGGCGACCGGCGTACCGGGCGTTCGTACGGTGGACGAACCGGCGCCAGGAGAGCACCAGCCCCTGCCGGGTGATCGGCAGCCCGGCGGCCACGGTCACGCCGTTGTCATGGGTGTGGTGCACCGTCAGCAGCAGCGCGTCCGGCACCGACCCCTCCAGCTCGGCGCAGAGCTCCTGACGCACCCGCAGCCAGCGGCGCAGCACCAGCACGGTGCCGCGGTCCAGTCCGTGCCGGCGCGGAACGCGGTGTTTGCCGTGCTCGATGGTCACCCACCCTGAGTCCAGGTCCAGCGCCGACAGGGTGCAGCGCAGCAGCCCGCCGTACCGGGCGCCGCCGGCCCGCGCCAGACCCACCACCACGGCGAGCCGTACGGTCTCCGGCTTCGCGCCGTCCTCCATCGCCTCCACCGACAGCCGGCGCCAGATCCACTCCGCCTCCGCCGTCGTGACCACCGGCCGCGGATAGCGGTCCTGCGCCGCCGTCTCCTTCGCCGTCCGCGCCGCCACCTCTACCCCCTGGAAACCTTCCGACTGAGCCGCTTGGCACACTATTTCTTCCCTCGATGCCCTCGTCAAGGGATGCGCGGCGGTACGGTCGTCCGTGTGCGCCTTCTGCTGATGTCCGACACCCATCTCCCCCGGCGTGCCAAGGCGCTTCCCGGGGAGCTGCTGGAGCGGCTGCCGGACGCCGATGTGGTGATCCACGCGGGCGACTGGGTCGATCTCGCCACCCTCGATCTGCTCGAGGAGCGCTCGCGGCGGTTGATCGGGGTGTACGGCAACAACGACGGGCCCGAGCTGCGGGCGCGGCTGCCCGAGGTCGCCCAGGCCGAGCTGGCGGGGGTGCGCCTGGGCGTGGTGCACGAGACCGGCCAGTCGAAGGGGCGGGAGCGGCGCTGCGCCGAGCGGTTCCCCGACCTCGATGTGCTGGTGTTCGGCCACAGCCACATCCCGTGGGACACCACGGCCGAGGGGCGGCTGCGGCTGCTCAACCCCGGCTCCCCCACCGACCGGCGCCGACAGCCGTACTGTACGTATCTGACGGCCGCGATCGAGGCCGGGCGGCTGACCGCCGTGGAGCTGCACCGGCTGCCGCCCCGCCGCTGACCGATCGCCGTTTCCCTCTTCAAATCGCTCGTCTCACTCTTCAGCCCCGGTATCCGACCTGTCCTTTTGGGGTGCCGAGGAGTGAGTGATGACGACGGCAAGCGGTGGATCCGCATGGCGCTGGGCGCTGGCGGCGGTGGCCGCGACCGTGTTCTGCGTGCAGTTGGACGCCTTCGCGCTGAACCTGGCCCTGCCCGGGATCGGGCGCGATCTGGGGGCGGCGGGAGGCGGCCTCGGGTGGGTGGTGAGCGGGTATCTGCTCGCGGCCGGCTCGCTGATGGCGGGCGCGGGGCGGCTATGCGATCTGTACGGCCGCCGCCGGTCGCTGATGGCGGGCCTGGCGGTGTTCGGCGGCGCGTCGCTGGTGTGTGCGCTGGCCCCGTCGCTTCCGGTGCTGGTGGCCGGGCGGGTGGTGCAGGGCGCGGGTGGTGCGGTGGCCATGCCGGCCGGGCTCGCCCTGCTGACGAACGCCTGCCCGCCCGGTTCGCGGTCGCGGGTCATGGGGCGGGCGCTGGGGATCGGGGGCGTGGCCACCCTATGCGGGCCTTACGTGGGCGGGGTCCTCACCGACGCGGTGTCCTGGCGGGCGGTGTTCTGGCTGAACGCACCGGTCGCGCTGGTCGCCGGGGTGTGCGCGGTACGGGCCGGGGAGTCGCGGGACACCACCGCGCCGCCCTCCGTGGACGTGGCGGGGCTGGTCACGGCCACCGGCACGCTCGCGGCGCTCGCCGTCCTGGTCGACCGGGGGCCGCTGTGGGGCTGGGTGTCGGGCCGCTCGGCGGCGGCCCTGGCGCTGGCCGTCGCGCTCGGATACGTCTTCGTACGGCATGCGCGGGAGGTGGCGAATCCGCTGGTGGATCTCGCCCTGTTCGGCAACCGGCCGTTTGTGGCTCTCACGGTGGCCGGGGCGGCGGCCAATGCCGCGACCGTGATCGTGCTGTTCGTCGTGCCTCTGGCGCTCCAGGGGCCGTGGGGGCTGTCGGCCACGGGCGCGGGGGCGGCCTTCCTGGCCCCGGCGGCGGCGATGGCGCTGGCCGGGCCGGTGGCGGGGCGGATCCGCGCGGCGGACGCGGTGCGGGTGATGGCCGGGGCCCTGGGGCTGGGGGCGGCGTCGCTGGGCGCCGCCGCCATGGCGACGGCCCTGCCGGTCTTCCTTCTGGCGATCACGGGGTGCGGGGCGGCGCTCGGGGTCGCGGGCGCCCTGACGCTCATCGCCACCCAGACGGTGGTGCGGCCCGAGCGCGCCGGGGAGGCGTCGGGGGTGACCAAGACGGTCATCACCACCGCGGCGGGGTTGGGGGTGGCCCTGTCCGGGGATGCCGCCGAGGCACGGAGCGGCGCCGCCGTCGACGCGGCCCTGACGGCGGCCGGGGGCTGCTGTCTGGCCGGGGCCGTGCTCCTGGTCAGCACGCTGCTGACGCGGACACGGCCCGGTGGCTCCCACGGAGGCCGGTCCGCCGCCGACAGGCATCCGGATTGAACCCGGCACCCCGATGGAATAAAGAGTACTTAAGGTGCATATCGGATATCGGCTCGGCGATCCGCGCCGAGCCCGACCAGACGAGGGCGCCATGTCTCACTCCCCCTACGACAACGGCCCGGAGAACTCCTCCGCACCCGCCCCGCACTCGCCCAGGTCCGCGGCGCACGTACTCCTCGCCCATGACGTCGGTCTGCTGGTCCTCCGGCTCGGCGTCGGGCTGGTCGTCGCCGGGCGCGGCGCACAGCACCTCTTCGGCTGGTGGGGTGGCCTGGGCATCGACAAGACGGCGGTGGCGTTCGCGCAGTTCGGCTATCCGGCGCCCAAGGCCATGGCCGTGATCGCCGGGATCGCCGAGACCTTCGGGGGCCTCGCACTCGCCGTGGGGCTGCTCACCCCGCTCGCCGGTGCGGCCGTCGCGGGCACGATGGCCAACGCGGTGGCCGCCTCCACACCGCTCGGCTATTTCGGCGGCTTCGAATTTCCGCTGCTCTTGGGCGTCGGCGCGGCCGGGCTCGCGCTGTCCGGCGCCGGCCGGATCTCCCTCGACGCGTTCCTCCCGGTCCTGCGGTCGCAACGGCTGATCTACGGCATCGCCCTGCTGGTGCTGGCGGCGATCCTGGCAACGGTGACGATCTTGCTCAGCAAGAACTGACAGCCCTCCGGCCTCCAGGTGAACACGCGGCGCCGGTTCTCCGTATGGCTCTGTGCGGGTCCTGCCCATCGGGACGCGCGCCGCCCGCACAGGCCGAAACCGAGACCGGAGGCCCCGTTCCATGAATGACCGGTTCATCCCTCCCATCCAGGCGCTGCCGGATGGCGACGCCGAAGTCCGCCTGGTGCTCCATCTGCCCTGGGACGTGGTCGCCGCGCTGGGCCAGGAGGCCGGCCGGCTGGCGGCCCAGGCACAGCGGCCGGTGAGCCTCGACGAGGCGGTCAGCCATCGGCTGCGCCACGGGACGGCCCAGACCCAGACCATCGGCGTCCACGCCAAACCGGAGCGGGAGCGGGAGCGGGAGCGGAACCAGCCCGCGCCCCCCGCGCCCCACACCTCGCCCCCGCTGGCGGCCCGCTCCCCCGGTGAGCAGGCCCGGCAGGCGATCGAGAAGATCAACGGCTCGGCGCATCCGCACAACGGCGCCGCGAACGGCTCCGCCGAGTCCACGGCCCCGCAGCACACCACCAGCGCGCCGGATCCGGCCCCGCCCGATGCCCGGGGCATCCTGGAGCGCCCGACGCGTGCCACCGGAACGGTGAACGGCACGGCGACGGAGATGCCGAGATAACACCGGACCCCGGCACGGGGAAACGGCCGGAAAGGCCGCGGATACGAGGGTGCCGTCCCCATCCGGACGGCACCCTCGTATGCGCGGCACCCTCGTATATGCGGCGCCCTTCACAGACACGTACGAACGAGCCATTCGTCGGAGTTGTACGCGTCTCGCGCCGAATCCGGTACCGTGACCGGCCTTTCCTCGACCATGTCCGCCACACGAACGCGCTCCGGCAGCGTGCCGAACCTGGCACGCCGCCTGGCCCCGTCGGCATCGGAGGGCCCGGGCTTTTCGGATGTCATGTCATCCTCCTCAGAATCGGTCGACGTCGAGGACGGCTTCGGCGAACGCCTCGGGCGCTTCCTGGGGCACGTTGTGGCCGATGCCCTTCAGCGTTCGGTGGTCATAGGGGCCGGTGAACTTGTCCCGGTACGCCGCGCCGTCACCGGCCGGGGTGAAGGGGTCCAGCTCGCCGTCGAGGGTGATCGTGGGGACCGCGATGCCGGGCGCGGCCGCCAGACGTGCCTCGAGCCTGTCGTAGCGGGGGTCGCCCTTGGCCAGGCCCAGCCGCCAGCGGTAGTTGTGCACCACGATGGGGACGTCGTCGGGGTTGTCGAATGCCGCCGCCGTGCGGTCGAAGGTGGCGTCGTCGAAGTTCCACGTCGGGGAGACATTGCGCCAGATGAGCTTCGCGAAATCGTGTCGGTACTCCTCGAAGCCCTGCGCACCACGTTCGGTCGCGAAGTAGTACTGGTACCACCATGCCCACTCGGCCGACGGCGGCAGCGGCAGCTTGTTCTTCTCCCGGTTGGTGATCAGGTAACCGGTCACGGAGACCAGGGCCTTGCACCGCTCCGGCCAGAGCGCGGCGATGATGTCGGCGGTCCGGGACCCCCAGTCGAAGCCTCCGAACACGGCCTTCTCGATCTTCAGGGCGTTCAGCAGGGCGATGATGTCGAGGGCGATCACCGACTGCTGCGCGTTGCGGAAGGTCCCGGGCGAGAGGAAGCCCGTGGTGCCGTGGCCGCGCAGATGGGGGACGATGACCCGGTAGCCCCGGGCCGCCAGCAGGGGCGCGACCTCCACGTAGCTACGGCGGCGCTGGGCACGTGAGTTGCACGATGAGACGCTTCAGGAACTGGTCGCGGTCCAGATCGTTCTGTCCACCGTCGCCGGCGGTGGCGAGCCCGCCGCCATGAAGGAGGCCATCAACCAGGCGCGTGGCCTGGTCGCGAACCAGATCACATCGCTACGGCACCTGATCGTGGAAATGCGGCCCTTCGCCCTCGACCAGCTCGGCCTCGCGCCCGCCCTCGAGACGCTGTGCCGGCGCACCGGGGAAACCTTCGGGCTGGAGGCGGAACTGCGCGTCGGTGCGGAATGGAGCCGGCTCGGGGACGAACTGTCGCCAGAAGCCCAGGCCCACATCTACCGCATCGTGCAGGAAGCGGTGAACAACGCGGTCAAGCACGCCCAGGCGAGCCGCCTTCTCGTGGAACTCCACAGCGACGATCACGCGATCAAGGTGGCGGTCAGGGACAACGGCCGCGGAATGGCCCATCAACCCTCCACACCGGTCGGCCGATCCGCGCTCGGCACGGTGGTCTCCACGGGCACCGGCCTGTCGGCCATGCGCGAGCGCGGCCACCTGCTGGACGGACACCTCACCGTTGATTCCACCCCCGGTGAGGGAACCCGCGTCTCCCTTCTGATACCCCGCCATGCCAAGCGACGCTCCAGGCCTAAGGATTCCGCATCAGCGTGACCGCCCTGATCGAAGTGACCGCCCTGATCGAACCGTCGCCTCACGCGTCACGCCTCTGCGTTGTGATCAAGGAGACGGCATAGATCACCGCGGTGATTCCCACAAAAAGGAGGAGACCGATCCGCGGCCCATAGGGATAGTCGGCGGTATTCCCGGACACCCCCTCGGTGACCCGGTCGGGCTGGCCCTCGGTCAGGAAGTAGTTCGCCGCCTTGAACGGCAGCCAGGGTTGCACCTGCTCGCCCAGCGCCGGGATCGACGTGACGACCGTTTCCAGCAGAAGCGTATAGACCAGAACGACCGCGATGGCGGCGGCGCTGTGCCGGACCAGCAGTCCGACAGCCACCGCCAGTACGGCGGCCGCCGCGTACACCGGGCCCACACCGGCCACGGCGCGCCAGTCGCCGCCGCTGTCGAGGGCGAGGTCCGCGTCCGGCTTCACCCACCGCCCGAGGCCCCAGGCCGCGAATCCACCGACGAGGCCCGTCACCGCGGAGACGAGCACCACCACACCGGTCTTGGCCAGCAGAACCGCGGTGCGGTGGGGGACGGCCTGGAACGTGAGCCTGATGGTGCTGTAGCGGTACTCGGTGGTCACCGACAGCGTCGCCATCGCCATCATGACGATCAGGCCGGAGCTGTATCCCATCTGCGTGACGCCCACCGTCGCGGGGTTCTCGTCATCCGACTGCGATGTGAACATGGCCCCGAGCCCTGCCGCGAAGCCCAGGGCCAACGGGATGGAGAACATCGGCGAGCGGGTACTGAAGAGTTTGATCCGCTCGACTGCCAGCAGTGTCAACCGTCATCTCCGATCGAAGCCTGCAGGGACCGCTGCCCGACGGACCCCTGAGTGTTCGCGTGATACTCGACCGCGTCACCGGTGATCTCCATGAACGCCTCTTCGAGCGACCCGTTCTGCTCCATCAGCTGGTGCAGCGTGATCCGATGCGCGGCGGCGATCTCGCCGATCTCCTCGGTGGACGCCCCCGCCACCACCAGCCGGGTAGGGTCCTCGCCGCACTCGACGCGGTACCCGGCGGCCTCGATGACCGGCATCAGGACCCCGGCTTCGGGGCTGCGCACCACGACCGCGCCGCGACTTGCCCGGCTGACGAAGTGCGCGGTACTGCACTGGGCGATGAGCTTGCCGCGCCCGATGACCACCAGTTCCCCGGCCGTCAGCGCCATCTCGGACAGCAGATGGCTGGAGACGAACACGGTGCGCCCCTCGGCCGCCAGCTTCCGCATGAACCGCCGGATCCACAGGATGCCTTCCGGATCGAGTCCGTTGACCGGCTCGTCGAACACCAGCAACTGCGGGTCGCCCAACAGGGCCGCCGCGATGCCGAGCCTTTGGAACATCCCGAGGGAGAAGCCGCCCGCGCGGCGCCGCGCCACCTCGGCCAGCCCGACCGTCTCCAGCACTTCGTCCGCACGGCGGGCGGGCAGCCCGTTCGACTTCGCCAGCCATCGCAAGTGCGCGTGCGCCGAGCGATTCGGATGTGCCCACTTCGCATCGAGGAGAGCTCCCACCGTCCGTAACGGCCGACCGAGATCGTGGTAGCGCTTGCCGTCGATCAGGACTCACCGCCGTCGGGCCGGTCCAGCCCCAGAATCATCCGCATGGTCGTCGACTTGCCGGCGCCGTTCGGCCCCAGGAATCCCGTCACCACCCCGGGATTCACACTGAACGTCAGCTCGTCGACGGCCAGTTTGTCGCCGTAGCGCTTGGTCAGCTGCCTGGCCTCGATCACTGTCGATCCTCTCCCCATATCGCTGTGTGCGGCAGACCCCGCGGCGGCGCGGACCTGGTCCGGGTGCGGGCGCGGTTCCCGATGCCCTCCGCCTACGCGTACGTCATCCGGGCGCCCCCGCGGCTCCGGTGTCGGTCCACCCGTCGTCCTCCGAGGGCCGGAACGGCGGGGCGGTGATGAGCGCCACCGCCATCAGGGCCGCCATCAGCAGCAGACCCGCGGCCCATCTCCCGGCGACCACGTAACCGTGCACAGTGGCCCGCACGGCACGAATCCCGGGGTGAGCGCCCTGGTAGACCTTGGTGGCGTTGGCGGCGATGGTGTTGAGCAGCGCCGTGCCGATCGACGCGCCGATCTGAGTGGACGTGTTGAAGAAGGCCGAGGCGACACCGCTGTCGCTCTTGGCGACTTCATTGGTGGCGGTGGCGGCACAGGGCGCCATCACAGTGCCCAGCCCGAGCCCCAGAACCACCTCGCCGGGCAGAATGCCGTCCCAGTACGAGCTCTCCGGCGTCATCCGGGTCAGCAGGAACAGGCCGAACGCGGCAACCGTCAGTCCCGTCGCCAGCAGATAGCGCGGCCGTACCCGGGGCAGCAGCAACGTGGCGCTCATCGCCGAGACGCTCACGTTCGCGGCCAGCAGCGGCAGGAAGGCGAAGCCGGTGCGCAACGGCGAGTAGCCCATGACCTCCTGAAGCTGATACGTCAGGAAGAGCAGCATGCCGAACAGGCCGATGCCGGCGAAGACCATGGTGGCGAAGGCCCCGGCACGATTGCGGTCCGTCACGATGCGCAGCGGCAACAGCGGACTGCTCCGCTTGGACTGGATGACGGTGAACAGCCCCAGCAGAAGCACCGAGGCGATCAGCAGCCCTATCACCGGGCCGGAGCCCCACCCCCGCTCGGCCACGTGGCCGAAGCCGTAGACCATGGCCACCAGTCCGGAGCAGCCGACCAGCCCGCCGAAGAGGTCCAGCTTGATGTGGTGTCCCGGTAAGAGCGGCAGCACCGTCAACGCGCCCAGCAGGGCCACGGCGGTCACCGGCACATTGACGTACATGCACCAGCGCCACGAGAAGTACTCGGTGAGGCTCCCGCCGACCAGCAGGCCGAGTGCGCCGCCGGCCACGAGCACGCCGCTGTAGATGCCGAACGCCTTGCCGCGTTCCCCCTTGTCCGGAAAGATCACATTGATGAGGGCCAGCGTGCACGGCGCCAGCAGTGCGGCGAACATTCCCTGGGCGGCACGGCAGGCGATCAGCATCCCACCGCTGTTCGCGGCGCCACCGATGGCCGACACGACCCCGAACCCGGTCACGCCCAGCGCCAAACACCTCTTGAGGCCGATCCGGTCCGCGATCCTGCCGCCGAGCAGCAGCAGCCCCCCGAAGGCGAGGGTGTAAGCGGTCAGCACCCACTGTCTGCCGGCGTCGGAGAACCCGAGGTCCTGTTGTGCCGAGGGGAGGGCCACGGCCAGCACGGTCGAGTCCAGCACGACCAGCAGCTGTGCCAGCACGATCACCGCCAGGCCGAACCAGCGGCCACGACCGGCGGATGTCTCCGGGTCATGACCGCGGACGACAGGGATCGCCGTCATCCGATACCTCCTCCGAACCGCACCACGGGGCTACTTGTCGGACGTCCAGTAAGTTACCACTTACTTGTCGTCCGTTAAGTTGCTTCCGTTCGGGTAGGGTGACGGCCATGGCCGAAACCCGAGGTGACACGCGCGAACGGATCCAGCAGGTCGCCTTGGAGCTGTTCACCCAACACGGCTACGAGAAGACATCGCTGCGCGAGATCGCCGACCGACTGAACGTCAGCACGGCCGCGCTCTACTACCACTTCAAGACCAAGGCGGACATTCTTTCCAGCGTGGTGGACGACTTGGCGTCATCGGTCGAGGAGGTCGCCAGGTGGGGACAGGCTCAGCCGACGACGCTCGACATGCGCAAGGGACTGCTCGAGCGGCTGTCGCAGCTCGTCAGCAGCGGCAAGATGCGCAACCTGATGCTGTTCTCACAGGAGAATCAGGCGGCCCTGCGGGAACACCCGGCCGGCCGGCGTCTCCAGCAGGGGGTGCAGTCGATGTTCGCCCTCGTCATCGATCCACAAGCCGACTTCGCGGACCAGCTCAGAGCCCAGCTGGCCGTGCTCGCGATCCTGCTGAGCAACAACGACGCACTGTCCCTGCTGAGTGAGGACGCGATGCCGGAAGGCGTCCGCATCGCACCCGAGCAGCGCGTCGAGGTCACACTCAAAGTCGCCACGGAGCTCATCACCAAGCCCGGGAACGGCGCGTAGCGGTCCGCACAGCGGGTTGGGCCCATTCCGCTGACATGGCGTTCGCCGACCGAGGCTCCCGCTCGCCGTCGCACGCGAAGGCCTGCACGAGCCGCACGTTGATCAGTCGGCTGCGGCCCAACTGCACCGAGCCGCAGAGACCGCACAGGCCTGGCTCCACAGTTATGAGTTGCGGGTGCGTTCCGACTCGTTCTCGCTCACGGACCTCGCCACCGTGGAGCGGCGTTGGGTGTCGACCGCGGGCGCCAGCAAGACGGCGGAGCCGACGAAAAGGAGTACCACCAGCATGGCCGAGCGGAGCCCAAAGTGGTCGCCGAGGAAGCCGAGGCCAGGTGGCCCGACGAGGAAGGCGACATAGCCGATCGTGGCCACCAGGCTGATACGAACGGTCTCGTCAGGGCCGGAATCGCCCGCGGCGGACAGCGCGACGGGGAAGCCCAGCGATGCCCCGAGCCCCCAGAACAGCACCGCCGCTCCCGCCAGCACGACGTTGTCCGAGAAAATCACGAGGAGCAGGCCCAGCGCCCCCGAGACGGCGCTGGCCCGCATGACCGACGTCCGCCCGAAATGTCCGAGGAAGAACGAGCCTGTGAAGCGGCCGAGGGTCATGGCGGCGGCGAACCCGGCATAGACCAGAGATCCCAGTGCGGCGTCCAGGTCGTGCCCGTCCACCATGAGTAGGGGGAGCCAGTCGTTGGCGGACCCTTCGGCCAAAGCCATGGCCAGCACGATCGCACCGATCAGGACGAGCTTGCGATCCTTCCAGACCTTGGGCCTGGAACGGGCGGCGCCTTCCTCCGCCTGGGTCGGCGGGCCAAGACCAGTACCCGAGGGGACGGAGCGGACGGCGTACCAGAAGATCACGACTGATATGAGCGTGACCACCGCCAGATGCCAGTGCACTGGCACGCCGATGGCCGTGACCGCCATACCCGCACCGGCGCCGATCACCGTGCCCAGACTGAAGCAGCCGTGCAGGGTGGGCATCGTCGTCACACCGGTGATCCGCTCCACATCGGCAGCATCGACATTGACGGCCACATCCCCTGACCCCATGCCCCCGCCGAAGAGGTAGAGTCCCGCCATGACCACCGGCACCGACGTCGCCAGACTGCCCGCGCTGATCGTGAACATACCCACGATGACCAGCCCCGTGCCCCAGGCGATCACCGGCCGCGTACCGAAGCGGGACACCAGCGGCCCCGCACACAGAATTCCGGTCATCGAGCCGAGCGACAGTCCGAAGAGCACCAGCCCCATCTGACCGGTGGACACCTCCAGCTGGTCCCGGATATCGGGGGTGCGGGTCACCCACGACGACATCGCGATGCCCGGCAGGAGGAAGAACAGGAATAACGCCTCACGGCGCCGACGCATGACCTGATCCATGAAGACAGGACTCCGCGGGAGCAGGAACGACCAGAGGCCGGGCATTGGCAGCCCCGTATGACTTGTACAAACGTACACGCCTGGCCGGAGAGAGGAACAAGCGCTTCCACAATGACGGAAAAACGCCTCTGTCACCCGGTTGCGGTGAAGCCTGGACCAGCGATCGGGATCCGTTGCTCGCCTACGCGTCATACGCCTTCGCCCATGTTCTGAAGATCACCCATCGTCTCTGAGAGCACGCTCGACGCCGACTGTGCGGGGCGCAGGATGTGCGATGCGCCTCATCAATGACGGCACGAGAGCCCCGACACCGCCCCGGGTGTCCGATGTCCGACGGTTCAGCGGTGCGACTCGAGCCAGCTACCGATATCGGCGATGACCCTCTGGTCGGGCTCGCCGGGTTCCGGGGAGAACTTCGAGGTGATGTTCATGAGGTGTGCCATACCCGGGTAGATGATGCTCTTGTGGTCCTTGTTGCCGGCCGCGGCGACGGCGGCGTCGGCGACCAGAGCACCACGGGCCGGGGTCTGAGTGTCGTTCTCACCGTTGAGCAGCAACGTCGGGCCAGAGAACTTCGGCAGGGCCTCGGACACCACCGGGAAGCGGGAGATGTCGTTGATGTAGTCGATCAGCGACTGGTCCAGGCCCGGAACGTTCGGATAGTCGTCGATGCCGGTGGACTTGCGCAGCACGGGGCCGGCCTCCGCGTCGATGGCCACCTGGCCGTCGTGGTTGGTGTCGGTGCTCGACAGCACCTTGTCGCCGTCGAGCAGGACGGAGCGGAACTGGTCGGCGGTCTCCTTCGGCTGAGCCGCCAGGCCGTTGACGGCCTCGATGGCGGTCAGTTGGCCGTCACCGTCCACGTCGAGCTCATCGTGCAACTGCAACAGCAGGCGGCCGTAGATTTGCAGGGTGATCAGCTGCCTGAATTTCACGCCGACGACACCCATCCCGATGACACCGGCGGGCTTCGGGATGCGGTACTTGTCCGGGTCGGCGGCGAGGTTGGCGGCCACGTTGGTGCCCTCGCTGTGCCCGAGCAGGAAGATCCTCGACGGGTCGACCTTCGGCGACTTCGCAGCGAACCGGATCGCCGTGGCCGCGTCCTGCTGGATCTGGTTGTAGGGTTCCTTGGGCGCCCGCTGGGCGGGGTCGGTACTCTCCACCGGACCGATGTCGGTCACCCCGCGCTTGTTGAAGCGCAGCGTCGCGTAGCCCTCGCTGCCGGCGGCCTGGGCGAGCGGGACGAAGGTCGACTTGCCCTTCGCCACGGTCTGGTTCATGTCGTTGAGCCCGCTGCCGTGCAGCATCACAATGATTGGCAAAGGGCCCCTGGTGTCGCGCGGGTAGGTGAGTTCACCCTTCGTGACCCAGCCCTTGCCGAAGTCGATCTGGACCGCCTCGCGAGTGATGCCGTCCCAGTCGGCCTGCTTCGACTTCGCGGCGGTCGCTGTCAGGCCGCGGCTCTCCGGTATTGCCGCGTCGGCGATACCGACACACGCGGCGAGCACCGCGGCGGCGAGGGCGACCGCCAAATTCCGATTCCTCTTGGTCATCATGAGAAGGACGCTATTTTCATGGGTGAGCGGATTCGATCCAGTCAGCTGCCCACTGTTGGTGCAGTGAGCTATACCGATCGCCGGGCTCTCATCGCCGTGCCGACCGTGCCGGGCGGTCGGCGCGGCGCGGCGCCCAAGCGTCGTAGACCGGCGCTCGGGAATCCACGGGACAGCGACACAGACCGTCATCGTCGGAGGAAGGTCTGGCAGCCGAAGCCGGCATAGTCCGTGGAGATGGGCGATGGCGGCCCGAATGGATTCTCGGAACCGGACCGGACCGGACCGGGCAGGGGCTGGGTCACTTGCAGGTTTTGTCTCCGGCGGGCAGCTCACCGGAGGTGAAGAACGCATCCAGAGCGTCAATGGCGCAGGCGTTCGGCTCAGGGTGAGTGAGCACGCCGTGACCGCCTGCGTCGACGTCGACCAACACCGAGTCGGAGCCCATTGCCCTCCGCATGCCCCGAGCGGTACTCAACGGAGTGGCCGGGTCGCGACGGTTCTGCAGGATGAGCACATTGCGCTTGCCGAGGGGCTTGACCTTCGGCTCCGGGCTGATCGGATTCACGGCCCAGGCCGCGCACGGCGCGATGTTCGCAGGAGCACCTGCCGTCAGCGGGAACTTCGCCCGGTCGACGGCCGTGTTGCGGGCATAGGTCTCGACATCCCGGGGCCATGCCTCGTCTCCGCAGCTGATTGCCCAGCCTGCCGAGAGCAGGTTGTCCTGCGGCACCCCCGGCAGCGTGCCCCTGGCAATCAAGTCCTTGGTCAGCCCCTCGAGGAATTTGCGGTCGGCATCTGTGGCCTTGTCCGCCGCGACGTCGGCCGCGGCCTGCCACAACTGGGCCAGCTGCGGCACCGGCGACTCCTTCGTCGCGATCATGCTGGCGTCGCTGTACGCGAGCTGCCACGTGAAGAACCGTACGAGATTGCCGTTGATCGGTGCCTTGGTACCCGGCAGCGAGACCGGTTCACGGTCGAGCTTGGCCGTCAGGGCCAGGTAGTTCTGACGGACCTCGCGCTCGGTGCTGCCCAGGCCGACGGTGTCCTTGTGCGCGACCGCGAACCGGGCCAGGTCGGGCCAGCGGTCCTCCATGGCGACGCTGAACGTCCGGAAGTCGTCGTAACCGCGCTCGTTCGGGTCGACCGAACTATCGATCACCATGCGGTCGACGGTCTTCGGGAAGAGCTCCCGGTAGAGCGAGCCGAGATAGGTGCCCCAGGAAATGCCGTAGTAGGAGACAGTGCGCTCGCCGAGCGCGCGACGGATCCGGTCCATGTCCCGGGCGACGTTCGCAGTGGTCAGGTACGGCAGCAGGTTGCCGGAGTTGTCCGCGCACTGCTTGGCCATCCGCTTGGCGTAAGCCACGTTCCCGTCGATCGAACCGTCGCCGGACGGGAAGGACAGCACCTCCATCTGCTCGTCACGGACCAGCTCATCGGCGTCTCGGCCGCAGTTCATCGGGGTGCTGTATCCGATGCCACGCGGATCGAAGGCGACCAGGTCGTAGCTGTCACGCACATCGGCCGGCAAGAGGCTGCCCATAGCGGTGGGTACGTCCAGGCTCGGGCCTGGACCTCCGCCATTGAGCATCAGGACGCCCTTGCGCTTCTCCGGCTTGGCCGCCGGAATCCGGGACACCTCGACCTCGATGGTGCGTCCTTCCGGGGCACGGTGGTCGAGTGGCATCTGGAGTGTGGCGCACTGCTGAGGCGCCGGGGCATCGGTCGGACACTCGCCCCACTTGAGGCCGAGCGGGCGAGGTGTCGTGGCCTTGGCTGGCTCGAGCACGGTGGTGGCGACGACGCCGAGCGTCCCCATAGCGGCAACGACGGCTATCGTCCGCGCGCGACGGGAGTAGCGCCCGCCAGAGCGGGAAGAGTTTTTCGATCGCATGCACTGACCGTAGAAATCCCGGGAACGGACTACTAACCCGCTGACTGCCAGGACTTCCGGTAGCCAGCTGGATGGACAGCCCGCTCATCACAGGGTGTCGAGGGTGAGGCGCGGTCGGCGCGGGCCGTGGGCATCAAGCCGAGCGTGCAGCTGGCGAGAATGCAAACATTCGCGTGGGATCGGAACTGGGACATTACGGGTGCCACGCGGGAGGACGAGTCGCCCACCAGGTTTTCCTGGGTGACGATTGGCGGAGGGACGGGCATCGTGTACCTCGAAGACCCCTATATCGGCGTCAACTATGCGGTGATCACAGGAGACTCGGTCGATCCCGTCGCCGAAGACATCCGATCGGCTCTCGACTGCTGGACGTTCGAGGAAGCGGTATCGCAGGCGACCGGATCTCCGGACCGCGATGCGAAGATCCGCGGGATCTACATCGGTGCTCTAAGCGCGTCCGCGGCGGAGCGGGACCGTTTGGTATCGACGTTCCAGCGGCTCGCCGGTGACTCGGACGCGGACATCCGTCATGCCCTGCTGGTCGGAATCGGCTATGTGGGTCCGGATGTGCGGTTGCGGCACATCGCGGAAGGACTGTGCGACAACGATCCGGACGACGAGGTCCGACGTGATGCGGAACTGCTGCTCGAGGGTCTGGGGCGGCTGGAGCAGTGAGCTTTTTCCAACCTCAGGCTGAGGTGTGACGAAGGGCGGGGATGGTCTTCACGATGGCGGTGGCCCGGTTGGTGCCGCAGCGGAGCTGCGCACCGACCGGTGACCGGTCGGTGCGGGCCCGGTCTACCGGTTCGCGGCTTCGCGAGAGGCGATCCGGTTCGTGCGACCGACCGCGCGGCCCACGGCGTTGCGCACCGCGAGGCCCGGCCGGGTGCGGGGCACCATGAGCCTGGAGAGCAGACCGACGCGTCGCTGCCGCGGACCTACCTCACGGCGGAGCCGCGACTCGTAGGCGGCGAAGGCGCGGGCGTGATCACCGGGGTGGGCGGCGAGCTCTTCCGCGAGGGCGTACGCGCCCGCCATCGCCATGCTGGACCCGTCGCCCAGCAGGGCTGTCGCCGCCGCCGCGTCCCCGAGCAGTACGACCCGTCCGCGGGACCACGAGGGCATCCGGACGGTGGTCAGGGGGTCGAAGAACGGAGCCGGGTGGTCGAGGAACGCCGCCACGAGTTCCGGTGCCCGCCACCGCACGTCGGCGTAGGCGTCGGCCACGGTCTGTTTGTGAAGGGCGATGTTCTTGCGGTCGTGGGGTGCTGGCTGTGCGGCCCGGAAGGTGAAGATCGCGAGCGGAGTGGTCCGCGAGGGGTGGAGGACCAGCATCCGGTTCGGCACGGTCAGCATCGTCATCTCGTTCGGGTCCTCGATGGCGTCGGGTTCCAACGGGACGGTCGCGCCGTACAGGCCCAGGTCGCTCGCGAACTGCCGCTCGGGTCCGAATACCAGGCGCCGTACGGCGGAGTGCATCCCGTCGGCACCGACTACCAAGTCGAAGCGCCGTGGCGCGGACCGCCGGAAGGTGACGTCCACCCCGCCTTCATCCTGGTCGAGAGCGGTGACCGTGTCGTCGAACAAGAACTCGGCCTCGGTCTGCGCCGACCGGTGGAGCACCTCGGACAGGTCGGCTCGGGTCACCTCGACAGTCGGAGCCTTGTCCGAGGTGAGCGGGAGTTGCAGGATCCGCCTGCCGCCGGGGTCGAGCAGGGTCAGTGACCGATTGCGGGTGGCGAGCCCGCGGAGCTGCGGAAGGATGCCCATGCGGTCGGCGACCGGGATCGCGGGCCCCTTCACGACGATCGCGCTACCACCGGAGCGCAGCTGCCGGGCGTGTTCGACGACCGTCGGCCGGTAGCCATTCCGGGAGAGCCAGTATGCGAGTGCGGGCCCTGCGATTCCGGCACCGACTATCAGCACCTCGGGCTTCTTCATGACGATGACCTCGCGGAGTGTCGATGACCAGGTCCCCGGCGAGTGCCGGGCCGGGTCTCAGGGGCGGCGGCACCGGGCAACGCAATCGGGTCAAGGTACGATCAATTTCGTACCTCAGTGGAGCACATCCTTGAGGTACGATGCAAGTCGTACCTGAAGGGGGTGCCGCGTGGCCGGGATGAACCTGGTCGGCCCCGAGGCCGATGCGCTCGATCTGGGGGCCGTATTTCGCGCCCTCGCCGACGAGCACCGTCGCTCGGTGATGACGGAGTTGGCCGCCGACCGCAGCGACAGCGAGCGGGGCTGCAACTCGTTCAACCTTCCGATCTCGAAGCAGACCCAGACCCACCACTTCCGGGTCCTGCGCGAGGCAGGTCTCATTGACGAGATCGACTACGGCAACCGCAAGGGCATCCGACTACGACGCGCGGACATCGAGAAGAGATTCCCCGGGCTGCTCACGCTCCTGGGCGCAGAGTCCCCGGGCGGTACCGCTTCTCGCTGAACACAGCTGAGCACACCGGAAGGAGTCCGAGCCGGCCCTGAGCCGCGAGCTCGACCGGATCCAGCTCGCGCCCGGCTCGCAGGTGGCCGAGCACGACGCGGACACGAATGGATCGGTGTCGCTTCGACCACCGTCCCGCGCTCGTGATCGGCGCCGAGCTCTTCCGCACGCTCCCTCACGCCAACACCCACTGAGGTTTCCTCAACCTGCGTGCGGAGCAGGGCCACTGGGGGTGAGGGCGGGGTCCGGGCGTGGAGAAGCTCCTGTTGGACGGGTGCGTGTCGAGTCCGAGCCGTCCTGCCAGGAGCCCATCCACTCCGGCATAGTCGTGGTCGACCCCGACGTTCGTGATCTTCGTCAGGCGGTGCGTCTACTCAACGCGAGCACGGTCAGTCCTTCGTGCGGGTAGCGGTATGCCGTGGGCAGCGAGATGCCGTCGTCCCGGGCGAGTTGGACCAGGCGCGTGCCGTCGACGAACCAGCGCAGCACCAGCGCGGGCTGCTTGAAGTCCATCTCGGCCTGGACGACGCCACCGTCCCCGTGGTGTCCTCGTCCACCTGCGAGCGCCTTCCCGGGGCGGGCCGGGCGGACAGCCGTTTCAGGTGTTGCGGGCGTCTTCCAGGTACCGCAGAACGGCCGCGACACGTCGGTCCACTCTGTCCGTGGGTGCCAGGTCGAGTTTGGCGAAGATGCTGCGGATGTGCTTGTGAATGGCGCCGTCGGTGACGACGAGCCGCTCTGCGATCGCGCTGTTGCCCAGTCCCTGTGCCATCAGTGCCAGTACCTCGCGTTCTCGGGTGCTGAGCCGGTCTAGGCGGGTGTTAAGGCGTGTCCGGGTGAAGAGCTGTGAGACGACCTCGGGATCGACGGCGGTGCCCCCGGCGGCGACCCTGTGCAGGGCGTCGAGGAACTCCTCCACGCGGCCGACCCGTTCTTTGAGCAGATAGCCGAGCCCATTCACTCCATTGCTGAGCAGCTCGGTGGCAAAGCTCTGCTCGACATAGGCGGACAGCACGAGCACGGCCAGGCCGGGCCGACGTCGCCGGGCCTCGACCGCGGCGACGATGCCTTCGTCGGTGTGCGTGGGCGGCATGCGGACGTCGACGATGGCGACGTCCGGTTCGTATGAGCTGACGGCCTGCAGCACACCGTCCGGGGTGTCGGTGGTGGCCACCACGTCGAGGGACTCGGCTCGCAGCAGCAGAGCCAGGCCCTGGCGCAGCAGAGGGTCGTCCTCCGCGATCACGATCCGCATGGAAGATCCACCTCTAGTGTGGTCGGGCCGCCCGGCGGGCTGCTGAGGGACATGGTGCCGTCGAGAGCCGCGATGCGTCGGTGGATGCCGAGGAGTCCTGAGCCGCCGGCCTGGTCGGCGCCGCCTTGACCGTCGTCCTCGATGCGCACGATCAGGCGGTCGCCGCGGATGCGGACCGAGACGCCCGTGTGTGAGGCGCCGCTGTGCTTGGCGATATTGGTCAGGGCTTCGGCCACGATGAAGTAGGCGGTGGCCTCGACGGCGGCGGCGCACCGGTGAGAGACGTGGATGTCGATGTCGACCCGGCACGGTACCGGGCTATCCGCGGCCAGCCCGGACAACGCACCGGCCAGCCCTCGGTCGGCCAGCACTGGAGGCAGAATGCTGCGCGCGACGGCGCGCAGCTCGGCGAGAGCCTGCTCCGAAGCCAACTGGGCGCGTTCGAGCAGTTCCTCGGCGCCGGCCGGATCGCGGGCCACCATGCGGCGGGCGGCGCCCAGCAGAACCGTGACGCCTACGAACCGGTTCTGCGCCCCGTCGTGGAGGGAGCGTTCGATACGGCGCAGCTCAACGGCGTGCGCGTCCAAGGCTGCGGCCCGGGTGGCTGTCAGCTCCGCGACGCGCAGCGACAGGTCTTCATCGGCCCCGGGAGTGAGAAACCGATGCGCGGACCAGGACTGCAGGCGCGCCAGAGCCGGAGCGAGCCCCAGGATCATGGTGATCCATCCCAGGGCCAGAAAGAGCACGGCGAATGCCTGAGGCCAGGAATGTGCCGCGCCCAGGCCCAGCGAGGTACTGGTCGCATCGTCGGGGATGAACCGCCACCACAGAGGGAACGTGGCGTCGCGCAGGAAGAAGACCGGCAGCGCCACCCCCAGCGAGCTCAGAACGAGGCCCAGGGTGCTGTGCAACACCAGCCAGCGCAGTTCTCTCCATACCGTGGAGCTGACAAGGGCGAGGCGGAGCTTCGACGGCGGCGGCAGCGGAGGAACGATTTCCATGCCATACCGGAGAAGACGGGCACGCTCTGCCGTGGCCAGGACGTGCACCGCACGCACCAGGCCGGGGACCATGAGCAGTCCCACCCCCAGCAGACTCGTCACAGCCGTGACCAGTGCCCACAACAGCAGAAACAGACCGGGCACGGTAGTGCTGAGCCCGGAGGTGAGCTGCCCCAAAGCGCCGCTGGCCGAAGTGATCACCCGCTGAGCAGCGTCCTTGGTACCCACGCCCCCCTTCTCGGCCGCGTGTCCGTGCTGGGTGGCCATCCACCGTCCTTCCGCTCCGCACAGCGCACACCGTAGATCGACGGCCGATGCCACGTCACTTCCACACTCCAGAAGTACAGCCTGCTGTACCCCAAACCAGGGCATCTACGGGATCGAGCCGAAGACGACAGGTCGATAGCGTCGATACCGACAGTTCCACCGAGGTCGGCGCGCGACGGAGGACAGCCCCATGACGCCCACGGATTCCTCCCTCATCCCCAGTGCCGGCACAGCTCCCGTGACCGGTCCCGCTCGCAAAGGCCTTCTACGGGCGGTCCTGTGGGGCATCGTCGTGGCCAGCACACTCACCAACATGGTGGCCTCCTCCAGCGAAGCGCCCATGTGGGTGCTCATAGCGTGCGGAACCGCGACGGTGTTCGGCAGCACAGCACTCGGTGTCAGCCACCTACGAAGCAGTCGGCAGTAACTGTCTGTCGGTGGCTTCTCAAGGTGCCGTGGTGTCGAAGAGGCGGTAGCGGACCGGGTCGATGCTGCACTGGTGCTCGCGTACGGCGTGTACGTCGTAACGGGTGAAGTCGCCGGCGACGCAGATCAGTCTCGGTCCGCTCCACAGCACCTGGGCCGCGGTCATGCCCCCGAGTCGGTCGCGGACGAGCACGTGGTCCTGCTTGGCTGTCCACCATCTGCCCTTGTCGACACCCCACAATCCGGCGCACCGCCCGGGCGTACGAAAAGTGACACACCTCAGCCGCTTTCCTCGGACACTCGTCCGCCGTCGCGCACATCGTGCAACTATGGCCGGGCGATATCCGGCCGATCGAGGGGGAAGATCCCCGCTCCCCTCGGCGTTGCTGCCTCGCATAAGGATTCGATGCGCGTGACAGGAGTGGAACACCGTATGCCCAGCCCTTCCGCCGCCCAGCCGACCGCCCAGATCGGTGTCACCGGGCTCGCCGTCATGGGTAGCAACCTCGCCCGTAACTTCGCCCGGCACGGGCACACCGTCGCTCTCCACAACCGCACGTTCGCCAAGACCAAGGCGCTGATGGAGGAGCACGGCCACGAGGGGAACTTCGTGCCGGCCGAGAGCGCCGAGGAGTTCGTCGCCTCCTTGCAGCGGCCCCGGCGGCTGATCATCATGGTCAAGGCGGGTGCACCCACCGACGCCGTCATCGAGGAGTTCGCACCGCTCCTCGAAGAGGGCGACGTGATCATCGACGGGGGCAACGCCCACTTCGAGGACACCCGGCGCCGGGAGAAGTCCCTGCGCGAGCGCGGGCTGCACTTCGTGGGCACCGGCATCTCCGGCGGTGAGGAGGGCGCCCTCAACGGGCCCAGCATCATGCCCGGCGGATCGGTGGAATCCTACAAGTCGCTCGGCCCGCTGCTGGAGTCCATCTCCGCCAAGGTGGACGGCACCCCGTGCTGCACCCACATCGGCCCGGACGGCGCCGGCCACTTCGTGAAGATGGTGCACAACGGCATCGAGTACGCGGACATGCAGCTCATCGCCGAGTCGTACGACCTGCTGCGGCGGGCGCTCGGCATGTCGCCGGGTGAGATCGCGGAGGTGTTCCGCACCTGGAACGGCGGTCGGCTGGAGTCGTATCTGATCGAGATCACCGCCGAGGTGCTCGGGCACACCGACGCCGCCACCGGCAAGCCGTTCGTGGACGTGGTGCAGGACCAGGCCGAGCAGAAGGGCACCGGCCGCTGGACCGTGCAGACCGCGCTGGACCTGGGCGTGCCGGTGAGCGGGATCGCCGAGGCGGTGTTCGCCCGTTCGCTGTCCGGTCACGCGGATCTGCGGGACGCCTCGCAGGGGCTGCCGGGGCCGTCCGGGAAGGGGCTCACGGGGGCCGCCGCGGAGCGGTTCGCCGACGATGTCGAGCAGGCGCTGTACGCCTCGAAGATCGTGGCGTACGCGCAGGGCATCCACCAGATCGAGGCGGGCAGCCAGGAGTACGGCTGGGACATCGACCCCGGGGCGGTGGCGCGGATCTGGCGCGGCGGCTGCATCATCCGGGCGCGGTTCCTGAACCGGATCACCGAGGCGTACGCCAAGGAGCGCAAGCCCGTCACGCTGCTGACCGACGGCCACTTCGCCGAGGCGCTGGGCGCGGCGCAGGACGCCTGGCGCCGGGTGGTGGCCACCTCGGTCGAGCTGGGCGTGCCGGCACCGGGCTTCTCGGCGGCGCTGGCGTACTACGACGCGCTGCGCTCGGAGCGGCTGCCCGCCGCGCTGGTCCAGGGGCAGCGGGACTTCTTCGGCGCGCACACCTACCGGCGGGTGGACCGGGAGGGTTCGTTCCACACGATGTGGGGCGGCGACCGCGACGAGCGTACGGCCTGAGGGCCGCGACGGCCGTGCCCCCGCCCCGGGTTCCTTCCGGCGGGGGCACGGCCGTCGTGCGTTCGCTCGTCCGTGCGCGGACGCGTCGTCAGGGCTTGTAGCGGCGGAAGGCGGGCACCGCGACGGCGAGCCCGAGGGTGCTGACGGCCACCAGCAGCCCGCCCGCGGCGACCGCCGCGCGGGCCCCGAGGAGGGAGCCCGCGGTGCCGTGCAGCAGATCGGCGATGCGCGGGCCGCCCGCCACCACCACGGTGAACACGCCCTGCATCCGGCCGCGCATGTCGTCGGTGGCGGCCGCCTGGAGGATCGTCCCTCGGAAGACCATCGAGACCATGTCGGCCACGCCCGCGAGGGCGAGGAAGGCCACCGCCCACCACAGGTTGAGGCTGAGCCCGAATCCGGTGATGGCCACGCCCCAGGCCATCACGGCGGCGATGACCATCAGGCCGTGGCGGCGGGCGCGGGAGAAGGTGCCGGACAGCAGACCGCCGGCCACCGCGCCGAGCGGGATCGCCGCGAAGAGCAGGCCGAGCGCGAAGCCCTCGCCCCAGGGTGCGTAGGTGTGCGAGGCGAGTTGGGGGAAGAGCGCGCGGGGCATGCCGAAGACCATGGCGATGATGTCCGCGAGGAAGGACATCAGCAGGATGCGGTGGGCGGCGATGTACCGGAAGCCGTCGGCCACATCGCGCCATCCGCCACGCCGCGCGCCGCCCGTGGCGCCCTCGGTGAGGGGCGGCAGGGCGGGCAGCCGCCAGACGGCCCACAGGGTGACGCACAGCGCCACGGCGTCGATGAGGTAGAGCGCGGGCAGGCCGAGGACGGGGATGAGGGCGCCCGCGAGCAGCGGGCCGAGGATCATGCCGGTCTGGGCGACGGTGGACTGCAGGGCGCCCGCGGCGGGCAGTTCGTCGGCGGGGACGAGTCGGGCGACGGAGGCGCTGCGGGCCGGGGAGTTCATGCCGAAGAAGCCCTGCTGGGCGGCGAGCAGCACCATGAGCAGCGCCACCGAGTCCAGCCCGGCGAAGGACTGGGCCCAGAACAGCACCGAGGTGACGGCGATGCCGACGTTGGTGACGAGCATCAGGGTGCGCCGGTCCATCCGGTCGGCGACCACCCCGCCCCACAGCGCGAAGACCACCAGCGGGAGGAGCCCGGCGAAGCTGGCGTAGCCGACCCACGCCGATGAGCCGGTGATGTCGTAGATCTGCTTGGGCACGGCGACGGCGGTCAGCTGGCTGCCGATGGCGGTGACGGTGGTGGAACTCCACAGCCGTCGGAAGGGGCGGTGGCGCAGCGGCCGGGTGTCCATCACCCAGCGGCGCCAGCCGGGTCTCGGCGGCGGGGCGGGGTCGCCGTCCCCGGCGCCGGGGACGGCGTCATCGTCGGCTGCGGTGGGTTCTATGTCGTCGTCGCTGCTTCGAGCGGTCTCCACGGCTGGTTCGATTCCTCCTACATCCATTCGGGCCGGGAACCATTGTGACGATCCCCGGCCCGGGCCGTGGCCCCGTCTCAGCCTCCGGCCGCGTGCCGCATCGGCTCCTGACCGTGGATGCTGCCGCTGAGGGAGGTCAGCCGGGTGCCGCTGCCGCCCCAGCGGTCGGCGATGATCTCGGCCGCGATGCTGACGGCGGTCTCCTCCGGGGTACGGGCGCCGAGGTCCAGGCCGATCGGCGAGGCGAGCTTGGCCAGCGCCTCCTCGCCGAGACCGGTGGCGCGCAGCCGGCGGAGCCGGTCGTCGTGGGTGCGGCGGGAGCCCATGGCGCCGACGTAGGCCAGCGGCAGGCGCAGGGCGACCTCCAGCAGCGGCACATCGAACTTGGGGTCGTGGGTGAGCACACAGACCACTGTGCGTTCGTCGATCCGGCCCGCCTCCGCCTCGGTGCGCAGATAGCGGTGCGGCCAGTCGGTCACCACCTCGTGCGCCTCGGGGAAGCGCCGCGGAGTGGCGAAGACCGGCCGGGCGTCGCACACGGTGACGTGGTAGCCGAGGTACGCCCCGATCCGGGCCATGGCCGCCGCGAAGTCCACGGCGCCGAAGACCAGCATCCGCGGCGGGGTGGCGTGGACCGAGACGAACAGGGTGAGTTCCTCGTCCATGCGGACGCCGTCGTAGCCGTAGGCCAGGGTCTCGGTGCGCCCGCCGGCCAGCAGCCCGCGCGCGTCCTCGGCGACGGCCGCGTCCAGCCGCCCGGAGCCGAGAGATCCGGAGGTGCCATCGGGCCGTACGACCAGCCGGCGGCCCAGCCGCCCCTCGGGGTCGGGCCCGTCGACGGCCACGCAGATCACCTCGGCCACCGGCTCCCCGGCGGCCACCGCCTCGGCCACCTCGCCCAGCTCGGGGAAGCCCGCGGGGTCGATCCGCTCCACATAGACATCGATGATCCCGCCGCAGGTCAGCCCGACCGCGAAGGCGTCGTCGTCGCTGACGCCATAGCGCTCCAGCGCGGGTCTGCCGCTGTCGGTGACCTCCTGGGCCAGTTCATAGACGGCGCCCTCGACACAGCCGCCGGAGACGCTGCCGATCGCCGCGCCATCGGGCCCGACCAGCATGGACGTCCCGGGCGGCAGCGGCGAGGAGTGCCAGGTCGCCACCACCGTGGCACGGGCGAAGGGCTCACCATCGCCCCACCATCGGTGCATCTGCGCTACGACGTCCCGCATGGAATTCATATCTCCTCGCCACGGATGTAAGAGGTTGATACATTCAATGTATGAGCCTCTCACATCACTCACCGAGTAGCGACATCACCTTGCGGATCAACGGCACGTCCCACTCCCTGACCATCGACAACCGGACGACCCTGCTCGATGTGCTGCGCGAGCGGCTGGGGCTCACGGGCACCAAGAAGGGCTGTGACCACGGTCAGTGCGGGGCCTGCACGGTGCTGGTGGACGGTGAGCGGGTGAACAGCTGCCTGATGTTCGCGGTGACCGCCGAGGAGCGCGAGATCGTCTCCATCGAGGGCGTGGCGGCGCTGTCGGACGGCGGGGAACTGCACCCGGTGCAGCGCGCCTTCCTCGACCACGACGGGCTCCAGTGCGGCTATTGCACCCCGGGCCAGATCTGCTCCGCCATCGGGGCGCTGGGCGAGGCAGGGCGCGGCTGGCCCAGCCATGTCACCGAGGACACCGCCACGGGGGTGGCCGATGTGTCGGCGCTGGACGCGCGGGAGGTGCGCGAGCGCATGAGCGGCAACCTGTGCCGCTGCGGCGCGTACAACGGGATCGTCGAGGCCGTGCTGGAGGCCGCGGGCGCCCAAGGTGCCCAGGAAGCGACCACTGTCGGAGGCGCCCGATGAAGGAGTTCGCCTACGCCCGGGCGGGCGACGCCGCCGAGGCGGCCACGCTGATCGCCCAGCGTCCCGATGCCACCTACCTCGGCGGTGGCACCAATCTGGTGGACCTGATGAAGCTCGGCGTCACCGACCCGGGTTTGCTCATCGACGTCTCCCGGCTGCCGTACGACCGGATCGAACACCGCGAGGACGGCTCCGTGCTCATCGGCGCCACCGTGCGCAACGGCGCATCGGCGGGCGATCCGGGCATCCGCGAGCGCTTCCCGCTGCTGTCCCAGGCGCTGCTGGCGGGGGCCTCCGGGCAGCTGCGCACGGTCGCCACGGTGGGCGGCAATCTGCTGCAGCGCACCCGCTGCGGGTACTTCCAGGACGTGACCAAGCCGTGCAACAAGCGCGAGCCGGGCACCGGGTGTCCGGCGATCGAGGGCGCGCACCGCGATCTGGCCGTGCTGGGCACCTCCGACCACTGTGTGGCCTCCCACCCCTCCGACATGGCGGTGGCGCTGGTGGCGCTCGACGCGGTGGCACACGTGCGGTCGGTGGACGGCGGCTCGCGCACCGTTCCGGTGGCAGAGCTGTATCTGCTGCCCGGTGACACACCGCACCGGGAGACCGTCCTGGACCACGGCGACCTCATCACCGCCGTGGAGCTGCCCCCGCCGCCGCGCGGTGCCCGGATGCGCTACCGCAAGGTGCGCGACCGCTGGTCGTACGCCTTCGCGCTGGTGAGCGTCGCCGCCGCGGTGTCCGTGGCCGAGGACGGTTCGCTGCGGGACGTACGGATCGCGCTCGGCGGGGTGGCGCCGCGGCCGTGGCGCGCCCGGATCGCGGAGGAGCGGCTGCGCGGCGCCCGGCCGGACGAGGAGACGCTGCGGGAGGCGGCGCGGGCCGAGCTGGCCGAGGCGCGGCCACTGCCCGACAACGCGTTCAAGGTCGACCTGGCCACTGATCTGATCGTCGCGGGCGTCCGCGACCTCGTCGCGAGGAGGGATCGCGCATGACCACCGTAGAACAGAGCGTCGGCGCCCCGGTGACCCGGGTCGACGGCCTGGACAAGGTGACCGGCGCGGCGCGCTACGCCTATGAGTTCCCCACCCGGGACGTCAGTTACGTATGGCCGGTGCAGGCCACCATCGCCCGCGGCCGGGTGACGGAGCTGGACCCGGCCCCGGCGCTGGCCCTGCCCGGTGTGCTGACGGTGCTCGACCACACCAACGCCCCGCGGCTGAACGCGGAGGCGCAGGCGAGCGCTGACCTCTTCGTGCTGCAGTCCCCCCAGGTGGCGTACCACGGCCAGATCGTGGCCGCCGTGGTGGCCACCTCGCTGGAGGCGGCGCGCGAGGGCGCGGCGGCGGTCCGGGTGGGCTATGAGCGGGAGCCGCACGATGTGGTGCTGCGCGCCGACGACGAACGCCTGGAGATCGCCGAGACGGTGACCGACGGCAGCCCGGGCCTGGTGGAGCGCGGTGACGCCGATGGCGCCTGGGCCACTGCCCCGGTGCGGGTGGACGCCACGTACACCACTCCGGTGGAGCATCCGAGCCCGATGGAACCGCATGCCACCATCGCGGTGTGGGACGAGGACCGGCTGACGCTGTTCAACTCCGACCAGGGTCCCTATATGAGCGCGCAGCTGATGTCCGCGCTGTTCGGGATCGAGCTGAGCGCGGTGGAGGTCGTGGCCGAGTACATCGGCGGGGGCTTCGGGTCCAAGGGCATTCCGCGCTCGCCGACGGTGCTGGCGGCGCTCGCCGCGCGGGCCGTCGAGCGGCCGGTGAAGATCGCTCTGACCCGGCAGCAGATGTTCCAGCTGATTCCCTACCGCTCCCCCACGATCCAGCGGGTGCGGCTGGGCGCCGGGCGCGACGGCCGGCTGACGGTGATCCAGCACGAGTCGGTGCAGCAGCGCTCGGCCCAGGTGCCGTTCGCCGACCAGACCGTGTCCTCGACGCGGATGATGTACGCGGCGCCCCACGCCCGTACGACGGTGCGGGTGGCGCCGCTCGATGTGATGACGCCCGCCTGGTTCCGCGCCCCCGGCCACACCCCGGGGATGTTCGCGCTGGAGTCGGCCGTGGACGAGCTGGCCGGGGCGCTGGGCATGGACCCGGTGGAACTGCGGATCCGCAACGAGCCGGAGACCGACCCGGAGAGCGGCAAGCCGTTCAGCAGCCGCAACCTGGTCGCCTGTCTGCGCGAGGGCGCGGCCCGCTTCGGCTGGGAGCGCCGCGATCCGGCGCCGGGGATCCGGCGCGAGGGGCGCTGGCTGCTGGGCACCGGTGTGGCCGCCTCGCACCACCCGGACTACACCTTCCCCTCCTCCGCGGTGGCGCGCGCCGAGGAGGACGGGACGTACCGGGTGCGCATCGGCGCGGCCGACCTCGGCACGGGTGCCCGTACCGCCCTCACCCAGGTGGCGGCGGACGCGCTCGGCATTCCGCTGTCGCGGTTGCGGCTGGAGATCGGGCGTGCGTCGCTGGGCATGGCGCCGTTCGCGGGCGGTTCGCTCGGCACCGCCTCATGGGGCTGGGCGGTGGACAAGGCGTGCCGTGCGCTGCTGAAGGAGCTGGACACGTACGGGGGTGTGGTCCCGGACGGGGGTCTGGAGGTGGCGGCCGACACCGCCGAGGATCTGGAGCAGCGGGCGGATCTGTCGCGGCACACCTTCGGGGCGCAGTTCGCCCAGGTGCGGGTGGATGGCGACACCGGTGAGATCCGGGTGGACCGGATGCTGGGCGTGTTCGCGGCCGGGCGGATCGTCAATCCGCACACCGCGCGCTCGCAGTTCCTCGGGGCCATGACGATGGGCCTGTCGATGGCGCTGCTGGAGATCGGCGAGGTCGACGCGGTCTTCGGCGACTTCGCCAACCATGACTTCGCGGGCTATCACATCGCCGCCCACGCCGACGTTCCGCAACTGGACGTGGTGCTGATGGAGGAGGACGACAACACCACCAACCCGGTGGGTGCCAAGGGCATCGGCGAACTGGGCATCGTGGGCGCGGCGGCGGCCATCGGCAACGCCTTCCACCATGCCACCGGGGAGCGGGTGCGGGATCTGCCGATCCGCATCGAACGCTCGCGGGACGCGCTGCGGGCCGCCCGGGGTGCCGAAAGGCGCAGGCCAGGGGCGGGTGAGCCGGAATCACGGGTCGGGTAGGGTCACCCGAATGGCACCCACCCCGAAGGGACGCGCCACCTACCACCACGGTGACCTGGCCGCCGCGCTGGTGCAGACGACCCTGGAGATCATCGATGAGGTCGGAGTGCGCGGCTTCTCCGTGGCGGAGGCCGCGCGCCGCACCTGTGTGAGTCCCGGTGCGCCGTACCGCCACTTCAGCGACCGTGACGCGCTGCTCGCGGCCGCCGCCCTGGAGGTCTCGCGGCGGCTGCGGGCCATCTACCTGGACACGGTGGCCGACGTCGGGTCCGCCCAGGAGCGGCTGGCGACGGTGGCGGGCACCTTCGTACGCACGGCGGCCCGCTACCGCGGCGGGCTGGACATCCTCTTCGCGCCGGGGCTGCGGGCCACCCATCCGGAGCTACGGGACAGCAGCAGGGAGTTCGTGGACCTGCTGCTGCCCAGCGCCTTCGAGGTGGTCGCCCCGGGCGAGGCCGCGGTGACGGCCGTGGCGTTGCTCGACGCCCTGCACGCGCTCGCCCGCGGCTATGTCGCCCAATTGCTGGAAGGGAAGTTCGGCGATCCGGATGACGTGGTCGAGGAGGTCGCCATCCGGGCGACCCGGGCCGCGAGGGCGCTGGTGGCGGGCTACGGCGTGTCGTCCGGGCCGGTCTGCGAGGAGAGCCGGGACCGCTGACGGAGGGACAGAATTTCCCGTTCCGCTTCACGTTCTTCGTTCGGCGCGCATACCGTCGATGCGGAACGGATCGGAGGAACAGATGTCCCTGAAATCCGGTAAAGGCGCCCACCGGGCGCCTTCGCGTCTGCGCTCGCCCTACGCCATCGGCGGACTGGGAGTGGCGGTCACCGCCGCCGTCCTCGCCACCCTCGTACCGGCCACGGCCTCCACGACCGACCCCGCCCCCGACGCCGGCACCGGCCCGGCCCCCGCGGCGTCCGTCCCGCACCCCGAGCGGGACTGGATGGGCTCGACCATCGCCCGCCACGAGAAGACCGACCCCGGGGCCACGCCCCGGGCCACCAGAGCGGCCTCGGTGGAGGGCGTGGACGTCAGCGACCACCAGGGTTCGGTCGACTGGGCGGCCCTGTGGGACGACAACGTCCGATTCGCCTATGTGAAGGCCACCGAGAGCACGACGTACAAGAACCCCTCGTTCGCCTCGCAGTACAACGGCTCCTTCCAGCAGGGCATGATCCGCGGTGCATACCACTTCGCCCTGCCGGACCGTTCCAGTGGCACCCGTCAGGCGGACTTCTTCGTCGCAGGCGGCGGCGACTGGTCGGACGACGGCAAGACGCTGCCGCCCGTCCTGGACCTCGAGTACAACCCGTACGGAGCAACCTGCTACGGCCTGACCGCCTCCCAGATCGTGAACTGGATCGGCGATTTCACCGCGCGGGTCGAGCAGCGCACCGGACGCCAGCCGGTGATCTACACGACCACCGGCTGGTGGCAGACGTGCACCGGCGACAGCGCCACCTTCGCCGACCGCAACCCGCTGTGGCTGGCGCGGTACGCCACCACCCCCGGGCCGCTGCCGGCCGGCTGGAAGACCCACACCCTGTGGCAGTACACCTCGAGCGGGCCGCTGGTGGGTGACCACAACCGGTTCAACGGAAGCCTGGCGGGCCTCAAGGCGCTGGCCACGGGGTGAGGCGGCGGCGCTCAGCCGCCGAGCACACCGCCGACCCCGCCGAGCACCCCGTCCAGGGTGTCGCCGACACCGTCCACCAGTCCGCCCACCAGGCCCTTGCCCTGGTGGCCGCCCTGGCCGGGGCTCTGCGACGGCTGGCTGGGCTGCTGCGACGGGGTGGTCGGATCTGCGCTCGGGGTCGTCTCGCTCGGCGAAGAGGGCGAGGAGGGCACCTGGTCGTTCCGCTGCGCGGGGGCGGTGGGCGCCATGGTGGGCGCGGCCTTGGAGGGGGCCGCGTCCGGGGTGTCCGGGGCGGCGTGCCGCGGCGTGCCGGCGCTCCGGTCCGAACCGCCGCCCCCGGCGGGGGTGGCGGCGTCGGGGTGGTCGGAGATCAGCTTCGGCTTCGTGGACTCGCTGGGCGAGACATGGCTCTGCGAGGGCGAGTGATCGGCGGTGGGCTCGACGTCGTCCGGCGCCTCCGCCTGCTGTGCGCTCACATCGGAGCGGGCCTCGACGGACTTGTCACCGCCGAGCGTCGAGTGGAGGCCGAAGGCTATGGTTCCGGCCACTCCGAGGGCAGTGGCCGCCTTGAGCGTCGTGGTGCGCGCCTGCTGTGCGGCAGTCGGTCGGCTGTGTCGACCCATTTCGCTGGTCTCCCCGTTATGGCATGGGTTGGGTGGGGTGCCCCGGAAGCCCGATTCCCAGCGGAACTGATGTCCGACGCACACGTGTTACAGAGTAAAGAACGAGCCAGATGATAACCACCGTCCCCCGGTGTACGGCCATCCGTGCACCGGGGAACGTGTGTTCCTGGCTAGCGCGCGGCCTTAAGGATAGAAGTCGCGCGGACGGCCCTTGCCGTCCTTGAGCTTCCCGAGCAGGCTCGCCGGGTACTCGATGGCCCAATAGCTCACCGCGGCGGCGGCCACGGCCACCACCAGCACGATGACCACGGCCAGCGGGAAGCCCGACTGGCCGTCGGGCGGCAGCAGCCCCGCGTTGTACAGGCCCAGCATGATCGGCTCATGCCAGACGAAGAGGCTGTAGCTGGCGAGGCCGACACCGGTGAGCCAGCGAGGCGTGAGCCATGAGTGCCACCGCCCCTGCCGCCGCACATGGATGGTGCTGTACAGCAGCAGCATCCACAGCAGGGCGGACAGCGGATGGTAGAAGGTGGTGGGGAAGTCCTCCGCCTCCGTACCGGAGAAGGACAGCACATACAGCCCCACGAGGGCGGCCGCCCGCAGCGGGATCGCCACCTTCGCGTCCAGCCGTCCGCGGTCGCCGAGGGCGACCATCGCCACGGCGAGGCCCATGCCCGTGGCGAACCCGCCGAAGCGGGCCTGCGGTCCGAAGTACACCGGCCATTCGGTGTGCGGGATGTCCAGCCCGTACCGGGCGACCGCGATCCAGATGAACGGCCCGATGTACAGCAGGGCGCATCCCACGGCGCACACCGCCACCCGGGAGGCCCTCCGGCGCAGCGGACGGCAGGCGCGGACGGCCAGCGGGCCGAGTCCAACCAGTGCCACATAGAACATGATTTCCAGCGACAACGACCAGGTGGGGCCGATGGTGTAGAAGATCTGCTCCTGGTCGAAGACCTGGGTGAAGGTGAGATGGTGCACCAGATCGGACCACTCGCCGGGCAGGGTGGGATTGCGGGTGGCCCAGATGAACGTCACCGCCAGGAAGTACAGCGGGACGATCCGGATGGCCCGCCGGAAGAGGAAGACCCGGCCGGGCCGGGTCGAGCCCCCCTCGATCGCCGCCCGTGCGTAGGACAGCGTCAGCAGATACGCGGACAGCACGAAGAAGAGGTCGATGACCTCCAGCGACACCAGCGCGTTCGCGTACCGGTTGGGCACCGGTGAGTGGGCGCCGTCCCGGTCGTAGACGAAGTACTGCTGCCAGACGTGGAAGACGACGGTGAGAAGCGCCGCCATTCCCCGCAGGCCCTGGATCTCCTGGCTCATCCGGTTCCGCGCGGGCGCGCTCCTGGCGGGCGTGCCGTTGACCGCCCGGGGCGCGGTGGTGGACGCGATGGTCGTGGACACCGTGCTCATGTCCGCTTCACCGCCTTGTCACCGGGGCGCGGGGTGACCCGCCACTGGCGGTCCCGCAGCACCTCCTTGAGGAGCGACTGCCGGGCCACGATGTTCTTGAAGTGGCTGTAGAAGACGGTGGACACCACCAGATACCGCCAGAACCACGCCTTGCGGCGGCGCAGTTCGGGCACCGCGAGCCGCCACGCGAACAGCGCCTGCACCAGCCCGGCGGAGAGCGTGAACAGGGTGGCCAGCAGGCAGACCGGCACCGCCCAGTCGAGATGGTCCACTCCCCCGGCCCGCCACGCCGAGTACAGCAGTACGGGCAGGATCTGCAGGGTCAGCCACGGCTGGATCTCCCGCCACCCCAGCAGCACCAGCAGCCCCGCCTTCTGGCGGGTGGTGAAGGCCGGGGAGCGCAAGCCCCGCCACAGGTACTTCAGCGACACCTGGAGCCAGCCCTGGGCCCAGCGCGACCGCTGGTTCCACAGCGCCTTGAGGGTGGTGGGCGCAAGTTCGCGCGAGATGAGCGTGCGGTCGGTGGCGATCCGGGCGCGCTCGTGCAGGGCGCGCATCGTGGAGTCGATGTCCTCGGTGAGCATCGTGCCGTGCATCCGGGTCCGGGCGAGAAGATCGGTGCGCCAGAAGCCGTTGGAGCCGCCGAAGACACCGAAGGTGTAGAGCCGGGTCCGGCCGGGGTGGCTGACGGCGTAGATGGCCTCGAACTCCACGCCCACCAGCTTGGAGACCCAGGAGCTCTCGCCGTTGCGGATCACGCAGTGGCCCTGGACCACGTCATAGCCGTTCGACAGCCAGTGCCAAGCGTGCTGGAAGGCGTCGGGCACCGGGTGGTGGTCCGCGTCGAAGATGCCGACGAACTCACCGCGCACCCGGGTGACCGCCGCGTTGACGTTCTGTGCCTTGGAGGTGCTGCCCGCCACCGGCATCAGCACCAGCCGCGGGTCGCGGCGGGCCATCTCGCGCAGGGTCTCCTCGACGGGCATGGGGTGCGGCGTGTTGTACGCGAGCACGATCTCCAGCTCGTTGGGGTACTCCAGGCGCAGGAAGGACTCGATGGTGTCGACGATGGTCGCGGCCTCATTGGGCAGATACGCGGCGATGACGGCGCTGGCCGGTGGATACGGCTGCGCGGGCCGTTCGGGCCGGGGTTTGGCGTCGAGCGAGAAGAGGCACTCCAGCACGATCAGCGCGGCGGAGAGCACCAGGCCGGACACCACGACCCAGTACGCGGCCGAGCCGACGTCCCAGCCCAGTTCGTACATCTGCTGGTAGAAGACGAACGGGATGCCCACCCCGAAGAGGAGCACCAGGACGGGCGAGAGCGCCGACAGCAGGGTGCGGAGCGCGGTGGCGAGGGTACGGCGGCTGCGCCGGTGGGTGCCGCGCATCCACGCCGCGTACTTGACCGGCCGCAGATCCCGGTGGCGGATCGACTCCTCGACCGCGTTCCGGGCGTTGGCGACGGCCTGGGCGCGGTCCGCGCAGTCGGCCAGCGGGGTCCATCCGATCGCCGGGGTCAGCCGCACGTTCTCATCGGCCACCACGAAGCGGGTCCCGGCCACGGCGTTGGCGAAGTTCTGCAGTTCGCGGCGCGCGGTGTCCTCGTCCACACCGGGCATCAGCATCAGCAGATGGCCTTCGTCGTCCCAGCCGAGCCGGTCGCAGACGCCGCCCAGCTTCTCGGCCACTCCCGCGAGACGTTCGGCGACCTCACGGCGCACCCGCGGCCCCAGCCGGGCCTCGAGGGCGGCGATCTCGGCCACGCCCACCATGCCGACGACGCCACCGGTACGGCTGTCGTCGACCCGCTTGAGCTCCCGGTCGAGCTCGCCCAGGAAGTGGGGCTGGGAGTACAGGCCGGTGCGCGGGTCGAGCAGCAGGTTCTCGACGGGGACCGGGACCCGGCGCAGCTTGGCCTCGATCCGGGCGGAGAGCTCGACGGGGTCGGAGGTCTCCGCCACGCAGTCGTCGGCGCCGCCGCGCAGCATGTCGGCGACGCCGGTGGGGCCGGGGTCGGAGGTGACCATCAGCAGGGGGAGGGCCCGTCCCGCCGGGACGGCGCGGACCTCGCGTATCACGTCCAGTCCGTCGTCGACGTCGTCCAGGGCGACGATCGCGTCCGGCGGGGAGTGCCGCATCTGCCGGCTGACATCGCCGGGCTCCGCATGGCTCACCTCATGCCCGGTCGAGACGAGTGTCCGGGTCAGCCGGTCGAGCCTGGGGCCCGGTTCGCCAACCGCCAGCACATGCCCGCTCTGTCCCGCCACGCCGCCGCGGGCGGCGGGCACGGGTTGCTGGGGTTCGCGTGATCGTGGGTGGTGCGAAGTAAGCACCTGAGGGGTTCCTTTCGTGGGGGGTGCGTCACCGAACGGGCCGTGGGCACGCGGACGTTCCGGCCGGGGTCACGAGAGACCACATGGCCGGACGGACCACGTGGTCATGACAGACCGCGTGGCCATGGCAGACCACGTGGCCCGCAGGCCCATGCACAGGTGCAGGCGCCTACGGGCAGGCCGGAGGACGGCGTCGCCGGGAAAGCCTGGGCGATCCGCCGTTCGGTGAGTGGTGAGAGGCGGCTACGCCGCGACCGTGACCGATCCGCGCGGGGAGAGGTGAGATCTCCGGCGGGGTCTCGGACAGACGGGCACGACGGCGGCGGGGATCACGCGGACGTGCTCCAGCGAATTGCGCATTAGGTCCCATCCTGTTCGGATCGTGGGGGGCGGACCGAACATCACCAGTGCGGGACGACCGATCTTTTGGGCTGACCGGTCGGAATCCCCAGTCTCATCGATCACTACGGAACCACACAACACATCGAAGTAACACTCTCATTAACCGATGAGAGAGTTCCGTTCGCCCACCGATCGACCCCGGCCACGCCCAACTCCCCCGCGACACCGAGGCGTCGGCGCCCTGTCGGTACCGCGTCGGCGGCTCGTCGGCGCGTCATCGACCCGGCGTCGGCGCCGCGTCGGTGCGGTGTCGGTGGCTCCGGCCAGTCTTTTCCGAGGCACCACATTCGGTGGTTGAATTCGGAAGGGACAACACCATGCGGAATGCACGGGTTCTGATTTCCGGGGCCAGTATCGCCGGGCCCGCGCTCGCCTACTGGCTGGATCGTCATGGTTTCCAGGTCACCGTCGTGGAGCGCGCCGCGCGCCCGCGTCCGGGCGGGCAGGCGATCGACGTACGGGGCCCGGCGCTCGAGGTGTGCGAGCGGATGGGCGTACTGGAGGAGGTCCGGGCGCACCGCACCGGGCTGCGCGGCATGTCGATGGTCGACGACGACGGAAAGGAGCTGTTCAGCACCACCGAGCGGACCGCGAGTGGCGGGGATCTCAACAGCTCCGACATCGAGATCCTGCGGGACGATCTGTCCTCGGTGCTGATGGCCGCGGGCGGCGACGGGATCGAGTATCTCTTCAACGATTCGATCGCCTCGCTCGTCCAGGGGCCCGACGAGGTGGCGGTCACCTTCCACCGGGGCGGTGCACGCGCCTTCGACATCGTGATGGCGGCCGACGGGGTGCACTCCTCCACCCGGGCGCTGGTCTTCGGCCCGGAGGAGGACTTCCTCCGCCATCTGGGGGGCTATCTGGGCGTGTGGACGGTGCCGAACTATCTGGGCCTCGACCGCTGGGAGGTCATCTACCAGATGGCCGGGGACGTCTGGGGCGGCATGATGATGAGTGTCCGCGACAACACCGAGGCCCGGGTCTACATCGGCCTCGACTCCCAGGAGCCGCCCGCCACGCTCCTCGGCTCCCGGTCCGTCTCGGAGCAGAAGCAGCTGGTCGCCGAGCGGTACAAGGACGCACGCTGGGAGATGCCACGGCTGCTGGAGTACATGTGGGGCGCGCCGGACTTCCACTTCGACGCGACGGCCCAGATCCACATGGACTCCTGGTCCCGTGGCCGGGTGGCTCTGGTCGGCGACGCCGGCTACTGCGGCTCACCGGCGTCCGGACAGAGCACCAGCGTGGCCATGGTCGGCGCCTATGTCCTGGCGGGCGAGCTCAAGGCCGCGGGCGGCGACCACACCGCGGCCTTCGCCGCCTACGAGCGCGAGCTGCGGGGCTATGTGGCGGCCAATCAGCAGCTCGCGCTCGACAACATGGCCCGGAAGGAGGCGCGGGAGTCGTCGGCCGGGCAGGAGCCCGACACCAACCCGACCAATATCGACGACAGCTTCTACGAGGTGGTCAACTCCTACCCCCTCAAGGACTACTGACCCGGCCCGGCGGCCCTGGCCGGGACAGCAGCCGTGGCCGGGCCAGGAGCAGAAGCCGTGACCGGGCCAGGACCGGGCTAGGACACCACGTCCTTGCGGCCGAAGCCGCGGAAGGCGAACGCGATGAGCACCAGGGCGTACGCGACGGACACCGAGACGCCCTTCAGCATTCCGCCCCACTCCATGTGGGGCTGGAGTGCGTCCGCCCACGCGAACTGCCAGTGCGCGGGCAGGAAGTCGCGCCATGAGCCGAGCGCGGTGACCGCGTCCAGCACATTGCCCACGATCGTGAGCCCCACCGCGCCGCCCACCGCGCCCAGCGGCGCGTCCGTGACCGTCGAGAGCCAGAACGCCAGGGCGGCCGTGACCAGCTGGGACAGGAAGATGTACAGCACCACCAGGGCCAGCCGGACGAGGGCGTCCCCGACCGGCAGTTCACCGCCCGTGGGCATCCGCAGCGGCCCCCAGCCGTACGCCACGGTGCCCACCACGAGCGCGACCAGCGGCAGCAGCACCATGGCGGCCGCGCTGAACACCAGGGCCACCGTCAGCTTGCTCACCAGCAGCCGGGCCCGGGGCACGGGCGCGGCCAGCAGATAGCGCAGCGAGGACCAGCTGGCCTCGGAGGCGACGGTGTCGCCGCAGAACAGCGCGACCGGCACCACCAGCAGAAAGGCGGCCGAGACGAACAGCGCGGTGGCGGCGAGGTTGGCGCCGGAGGCGGTGGCCGTGGTCATCAGGGTGACCCGGTTCTCCCGTCCCTCGGGGGTGCCGCCGATGGCGAACGCGATCACGAGGACGATCGGCAGCAGGGCCAGCACCAGGCCCATCACCAGGGTCCGGCGACGGCGCAGCTGCCGTACGGCCTCGACCCGCAGCGGCAGGGTGTGGCCGGCCCGGTAGCCGGGCGCGACCTCGGTGACCTGCGACAGGGAGTTCACGCGGATCCTCCTCCGATCAGCGTCAAGAAGGCGTCTTCGAGGCGCCGGTTGGGCCCGAAGGCGGTCACCGGGATCTCCAGCCGCACCAGCTCGGCGAGCAGCCGCGCCGGGGTGGTCCCGTCGAGCTGGACGAGCAGTCCGTCGGTGGTGCGGCGGGCGGAGAGGACCCCGGGCAGCGCGCCCACCTTGCCCACCAGGGCATCGCTCAGCTCGCCGTCGTGGCCCACCAGCACACTGCCGCCGTTACCGGTGATCTCGCCGACCGGACCCGCCTGGATCAGCCGGCCGCGGTCCATCACGACCAGATGGGTGCAGGACTGCTCGACCTCCGCCAGGAGATGGCTGGAAACGATCACCGTACGCCCCGCGGCGGCGTACCGGATCATCACCTCGCGCATCTCACGGATCTGCGGGGGGTCGAGGCCGTTGGTCGGTTCATCGAGGATCAGCAGATCGGGCAGGCCCAGCATGGCCTGGGCGATGGCCAGCCGCTGCCGCATGCCCTGGGAGTAGGTGCGTACGGCACGCTCCAGCGCGCTGCCCAGGCCCGCGATCTCCAGGGCCTCCTCGATATGGGCGTCGGCGGCGGGGCGGCCGGTGGCCCGCCAGTACAGCTCGAGGTTGGCGCTGCCGGTCAGATGCGGCAGGAAGCCCGCTCCCTCGACGAAGGCGCCGACGCGGGAGAGCACGGGCGCGCCCGGCCTGATGGCCTGGCCGAAGACCCGGATCTCACCGTCGTCGGGGGCGATGAGCCCCATCAGCATCCGCAAGGTGGTGGTCTTGCCCGCGCCGTTGGGCCCGAGGAGCCCGAGCACCTGCCCCTTCTCGACGCGGAAGGACAGCTCGCGCACCGCGTAGCGGTCGGTGGACTTGGCGTAGCGCTTGCTCAGACCGGTGATCTGCAGGGGCACGTCGGCCAGTTCGGGGTCGGGCGGCGGAGTGGCCGTACGCCGCCTGCCGGTCAGCAGCAGCGCGAGCGCCACCACGGCCGCGCCGAGCGGCAGCCCCCACACCCATGCGGGCAGCGGGGCGGGCTGGGTGTGCACCCCGGGTGCGGTGGGCACCGTCAGACCGCCGTCCGCGAGCCCGACCGTGTAGGTGGCTGGCTCGTCCGGGGAGGCGTAGCCGAGGTCGGTGGAGGCGAGCACGAGCCGCAGCCGGTGACCCGCGATGAGCTCGTGGTCCACGGCGGGCAGCCGCACGGTGACGGTACGGCCCTGCTTGGCGCCGTTGACGCGCAGCGGCGCGACCAGCTGCTCGGGCAGCACCTGCTGTCCGTCCGGCCCCACGTCGTAGACCTTGGCGAAGAGCACGGCGTCGTCCGTGTCGGCCTTGACCCGCACCTTCACCTCGGGCGATCCGGTGATCCGCAGGGGGCGGTCCAGCGGCTCCGAGTCGAACCGGGCGAACTGGCCGGGAATGTCGAGGGAGAGGCCGACGCCGAGCGAGGACGCCTGGGACAGCCCGGCGATGCCCGGCACGGTGGAGATGGACGGCGGCCCCGCCCCGGGCGGGTTGGCGAACGACTGCTCGCGTCCGCGCAGCGCCACCTTCCGGCCGCCGTCGCCGAGGCCGGGGTAGCGGTCGCCGGTGGCGCCGCGCAGCTGGACGGCGCCGTTGGTGGTGTCGATGCCGCCGGTGCGGCTGACCCGGAAGGCGGGTCCGGTGTCGGTGCCCTTGTCGCCCTTGAGGTAGCGGTCGAACCAGGCGTCGGTGCGTGCCGCCACCCGCGAGGTCTCGCGGTCGCCGCCGTCATGTCCGCCGGCCGTCCAGTCGACGGCGACCGGCGCCCCGGCGGCCCGGATCGCCTTCGCCATGTCGTCGGCGTGGCCGAGCGGGAAGAGCGAGTCGGCCTGCCCCTGGAGGATCAGCGTCGGGACCTTGATCCGGTCGGCGACGGCGGACGGGCTGCGGGCCTCGAGCAGCCGGCGGGCGGCGGCGTCGGGCTTCCCGGCGACCGCGACCCGCTCGTACATCTCGCAGAGCTGTTTCTCGAAGCGGCCGCAGCCCTGGCCCCGGTCCGTCCTGGCCGCTCCCCCGCCGTCCGTGGCTCCGGGGTCCGTCCGGGCTCCTTGGCCCGCCCCGCCGTTCGCGCCCGACTGGCCGCCCTGGCCTCCCGGGCCCATCCCCCCGCTGCCGCCGCCCGCGCCGCTGGTGTCGCCCTGGCCGCCCTGAGCACCGCCGAAGGGGGCCGCGCCGGTGGTGAAGAACAGCCCGGCCCAGAGCTTCTTGTAGACGCCGTTCGGGAAGAGCGCGTCGGCGAGGTTCCAGTAGGTCATCTCGGGCGCGATGGCGTCCACCCTGCGGTCGTATCCGGCGGCGAGCAGGGAGATCGCCCCTCCGTAGGAGGCGCCGGCGACACCCACCCGGGGGTCGCCCTGCCGGTCGAGCCGCACCTCGGGACGTTTGGCCAGCCAGTCGATCAGCCGCCGGACATCGGCCACCTCGTGGTCCGGGTCATTGAGCCCGATCTTCCCCGTGGATCCGCCGAAGCCACGCGCCGACCAGGTCAGCACGGCGTATCCGTCGCGGGCCAGTTCCTCGGCGTGGTCGCGTACGTCCTCCTTGCTGCCGCCGAAGCCGTGGCCGAGCAGGACCGCGGGCCTTCGGCCGGTGCCCGCGGTGAAGTACGAGGTGTCGATGTGCGCCCCCGGCATGTCCAGCACGCGGTCCTGGCGGTGCACGGCCGGCCGGTCGCCGGAGGCGGCCACCGCCCAGGTGCCCGCCCCCGCGAGGAGGACCGCGGCGGCCACGGCGGCGACCAGGCGCCGGCCCCTCGGCCGGGTCTTTCGGAGATCCATGTCTGAAACCCTAAGAGGAGGAGTCAAACGCCGCGGCTGACACCAGACGGATTCTCGTCCACTCCCCTGGGAGTACCCGGACACCGTCCGTACACCCGGCGCGGTATGCCCCCGGCCGTGGCGCCCGGGCTTTTGGATCAGTCGGATGATGCTCCATAGGATGCGCCGGTGATCATAAAGAAACGTCTGGCGACAGGCGCGTTGGGGCTGCTCGCGGCCCTCGCCTGCGGCCTGATATCCCCTCCCGCCGCCATGGCCGGCGAACCGGCTCCCGACTCCCCCAAGGTCGAGCTGGTACTCGATGTCAGCGGCTCCATGCGGGCCCGCGACGTCGACGGCGACACCCGGATGGCGGCAGCGAAGCAGGCGTTCAACGAGGTGCTGGACGCCACACCCGAAGAGGTGCGGCTGGGTATCCGCACCCTCGGCGCCAATTACCCCGGCAAGGACCGTAAGGCCGGCTGCCAGGACAGCGAGCGGCTCTACCCGGTGGGCCAGGTGGACCGCACCGAGGCCAAGGCGGCCGTCGCCACGCTGCGCCCCACCGGCTGGACGCCCATCGGGCTCGCGCTGCGCGGCGCGTCCAAGGACCTCTCCGACGGCGAGGGGACCCGCCGGATCGTGCTGATCACGGACGGCGAGGACTCCTGCGGTCTGCCGGACCCGTGTGACGTGGCCCGGGAACTCGCCGCCCAGGGTACCCACCTGGTCGTCGACACGCTCGGGCTGACGCTGGACCGCAAGGTCCGCGAGCAGCTCAGCTGCATCGCCGAGGCCACCGGCGGTACGTATACCGCGATCCAGCACCGGGACCAGCTCTCCAGCCGTATCAAGCAGCTGGTCCGGCGCTCCGCCGACACGCCCGTGGAGACGCCCACGCCGGTGCGGGGCGCCGCGCAGTGCGCGAAGGCCCCGTACCTGGGCTCCGGCCTCTACAGCGACCGGGAGAGCTTCGGGGAACACCGCTGGTACCGGATGCGGGTGGCGCCCGGTCAGGAGCTGCGGGCCTCGGCGAGCGTGGCCGTGGACCGTGCCGTCGACCGGGACTACGGCGTGCTGGTGCGGGCGGTGACCCCGGGCGGCCGGGAGCTGGTGCGCGGCAGCGAGGCGGGCAGCGGCCGTACGGACGTCATCTCCAGCGGGCTGCGCTATCCGGTCGCGGATGTGGACGACGACGAGGACGGGACGGCGCGGACGGTGTGCCTGGAGCTGAGCCAGTCGTTCTCCGCGCCCGCCTCCGTCAAGCGCGCTCCGGGCCTTCCGGTGGAGCTCGCCGTCGACGTGGTGGGCAACGACGATCCGCCCGCCGACGTGGCCGCCTTCGGCCTGGGCCGCGGCTGGGTGCTGCTGGGCGTGCTCACCGTGGGCGGGCTGCTCGTGGGGTTGCTGTGGGGCTGGCTGGCCCGCTGGCGTGTCACCGTCTGGAGGTCCAACTGATGCGAGCCCTGCGTACCCTGGGCACCGCGCTCACCCTGTGCGCCGCCGCCTGGCTGACCGCCGCCGCACCGGCCGTCGCGGACGGTAAGGACGGCACGGACGGCAAGAGCGGCACGGAGGCGCCCACCGAGGCGGGGACGAGCTTCCGTACCGCCACCGAACTCGAGCCCGGTCAGCAGGCCACCGCGGCGGCCTCCACCGGCGACTATCTGTACTGGGTGTTCCCGGCCGCCGCCGGGCAGGTCCCCGAGGTGGAGGCGGAGCTGAAGCTGCCCGACGCCTCGAGCCGCCATGGCAGCGCCACCTGGCAGCTGGATGTCTACGACGGTCTGCGCCGCCATCAGCCGTGCGCCTCGGGCACTCCGGCGCGCCGGGCGGGCCAGCAGGACCAGACGGTCACCGTGAGCTGCACCCTGCGCCAGGTGCGGTCCTGGTCCGAGCGCTGGGCCAACGACCCTCTGCAGGGCGCGTATTACGTGCGGCTCACCGTCGTCGATCTGCCCGCCCAGGACCTCGGGCTGCCGATCGACACCGAGGTCGAGGCGTCCGTACGGGACGCGGGCGGGGCGCGTGCCGACGGCGGGGACCTGACGCCGCTCAATCCGGTGCTGCGGGCCGGAACGGCCCCGGGGACGGATTCCGAGCCGCCGGACGACGACACGGCCTCGGATTCCCCGGACGACAAGGGCGGGGACATTCCGCACGCGGTCGCCGAGCCGGAGGACGGCTGGGGCTCCGGATGGTGGTCGGACCGGTGGGTGTGGACCGTGATCGGTGCGGCGCTGGCGGCGCTCGCCGGGGTGGGCGGCTACACCCTCACCCGCGGGCCGCGCTCTCCGGGCCGCCCGCCGATCGGACCCGGATCCGACATCTGACCCGATGTCCGGAATCGGCGCGGGGTCCGCACGACGGTCGTGCGGGCCCCGCGCCGCATCGGGCCCCGGCGGCCCGGCCCCTCAGGAAGCTCCCGGGAAGCCGCCCGGACGCTCAGGAATAGTCCTTGCCCATGAGCTGTCCAAAGCCTTCGGGATCCGCGTCGAATCCACGAATAGCGCTCTGAATTCCCCATTCCCCCGCGTCGTCCCGGGTGAATACAGCGACCGTGGCGGAAGTGGCTTCTGAGACACCGGTGAAGTCACTCGCCATGAGTTCGGTGTATCCGTTGAGAATCCGGACGCTGGTGTTCGGGACATGCCCGAACGTCTTCCGCCCCGAACCCTGCTGGATGGTTATCCCGACGACCACCCGCGTGTATTCGGACGACAGCCGTTCGAGCTCGAGGGTCATGGACTCGTCGGTGCCGAGGCCCTGACCGGTGCGGCTGTCCCTGTTGAGGTTGATGGTGCCGTCCGGTGAGCGGCTGTCGAAGTGGACGAGGTACGCGGGCGCACCGTACGGATCGGCGGCGCGGTACGTCCCGGCCACGATGTCGAGATCATGGGGCGGCTCACCGAGCGGACTCGGATCCCACTTGAGTGCCACCTCGGCTTTCTGAAGCCCCTTGTTGAGACCAGTCACCCGGACTTCCCTTCCCTCGAACCGTGCGGATTTGAATGCGCGTGGCGTCAAGCCTATCGCGGGCAGGGCGAGTTGAGGATTTTTCCACAGCCGCGTGCGGAGCCCCGCCGAGGGGTCTCTACTATGGGCCTCCGTACTAACGGCGGAAGGAAGCGTCCATGCGACGGTTGGGGGAGCTCGAGGCGGAGATCATGGACCGCCTCTGGGCTTGGCGGCGTCCCACGACGGTGCGGGAGATCGTGGACGACATCAACGAGCACCGCCCGGTCGCGTATACCACGGTGATGACCGTCGCCTCCATCCTCTACAACAAGGGCTGGCTGCTGCGCGCCAAGGAGGGCCGCGCATGGGTGTACTCACCGGTCCGCAGCCGCGAGGAGTACACCGCGGCGCTGATGGAGGACGCCCTCGGCACCAGCGAGGACCGCTCCGCCGCCCTCACCCACTTCGTCGAGCAGATGGGTCCCGAGGAGGTCAGCGCGCTGCGCAAGGCCCTGCGGACCGCGGGGCGGCGGACCAAGGCGTGACGGCCGCCCTCGCCCTGGCCTGCTACGCCGCCGTGGTCGGCTCGGCGGCCCCGAAGGCGCTGGCGCGCAGCGCCTGGCCGCATCGCGCACCCGCCTTGGCGGTTGCCGTTTGGCATGGGTTGGTCCTGTCGTTCACCATCGCGCTCGCTCTGACCACTTATCACCTCGTCACCCCAACTTGGCATCTTCATAATGGAATGTCCGGCTTGCTCCGGTTCTGCGGATTGACACTGAACGCCCGAATCCCCGGCACGGACCCGATCGGCGTTCCGGCCATCGCCCTACCGGCCTCGGTGGCGCTGGTTCCGCTCGTCTGCTTCGGCCACGAGGTGCTGCGGGCCCGGCGCGCCCGCGCCCGCCACCGGGGCGTTCTGGACATGGTCGGCCGGCGTTCGGCCCGGCTGCGCGCCACCGTGCTGGACCATGACATGCCCGCGGCGTACTGCCTGCCCGGCCGCAGGCCGCGGATCGTGGTGAGCGCGGGCGCGCTGCGGCTGCTCTCCCCCGCGCAACTGGAGTCCGTACTGGAGCATGAGCGCGCGCATATCGCGGGCCGCCACCATCTGGCGCTGGCGGCCACGGAGGCGTTCGCCCGGACCTTCCGGTGGCTGCCACTGGCGCGCGAGGCCAGGGCACAGACGGCGCTCCTGCTGGAGATGGCCGCGGACGACCGCGCGCTGCGCCGCCATCCGCGCCAGGCGCTCGTCTCCGCCCTCTACACGATGGCGGCGGGCCACGCCCCCCACGCCCCCGGCGGAGCCTTCACCGTCGGCGGACCGGGCGCCGTGGTCCGGCTGCGGCGGATGCTGGACGCCCGGCGGCGCCCGCACCCGGCGCTGTGCGGCCTGGCGGCGGCGGTCGCGGTGGGTTTACCGCTGCTGCCACCCCTGCTGGGCTGCGCCCCCGGGATGTAGCGCCCCAGGCACGCCTCAGGGCCCCGCCCCGGACCATGCGGCCCGCCCCGGGCCGTACGGGGCGACCGCGGGGCCCGGGGCGGGTTGTGACGCGACTCAGAGCCGGTCGAGCAGGGTCCGCAGGGTGGCGACCTCGGTGGACTGGTTCTTCACGACGTCGTCGGCGAGCTTCTTGGCCTTGGCGTTACGGCCGTTCTTCTTCTCGTCCTTCGCCATGGCGATCGCGCCCTTGTGATGGTCGATCATCATGCTCGCGAAGGCCCGGTCGAAGGCGGGCCCCTTGGCGGCCTCGAGCTTCCGCATGTCCTCCTCGGACATCATTCCGCCCATGGCGCTCTTACCGTTCGCACCATGGTTCATTCCGGGCATCTCGTCCGAGAACGCCTTCTCCGGTTCGCCCCAGCCCTTGAGCCAGGACTTCAGGGTGACGATCTCCGGGTCCTGAGCCTTCTCGATCTGCCCCGCCAGGCTCTTGATCCGCGCGTTCGACGCCCGGTCGTCGGCCAGTCCGGCCATCTCCAGGGCCTGCTCATGATGCGGGATCATCATCTGCGCGAAGCTGACGTCCGCGTCGTTGAACGCGCCCGCGGCGGAGCCCGCGGTCGCCTTGGACGTGGCGGACTCCTTCGCGCCCGTGTGGTCCATGCCCTTCATGTCGTCGTTCCCGCCACAGCCGGCGAGCAGCAGCCCTCCGGCGGCGACGGCGCCCACGAGCGCGAGACGGCGGTGGAGCGGCCAGTGCGGCACACGCGTGAATGCGGTCATGTCGATATACCTCTTTTTGCCGAGTGTTGACTGTCCCATGGGGCGTACCGGCGCTTTACGCGCGGTTCGGCCTATATCCGCAGGACAGACAGGGCAGTGAGGTCGGGGCCGGGCGAGGGAGGATCGGGCCGCGCGACGACGGGCGCCACCACGGGGATTCTCAGCGGCGGACCGCTCCGGCGGGTGAGCACTGCGCGCAGAAGCGCCCCGAGCACCCAGACGCCGAGCACCGCGACGCACAGCGAGGCCATGTCCATACCGGTCATGGGTTCGCACGGCTTGGTCTCGGGCGCGGCCGGGGCGTGCGCGGCCCCGGCGGGCGGGGCGGGAGCGGCCCACTGCGGCCCGGTGCCGGTGGCGGCCGTACCGCCGCCGTACGGCCCGGGGTCGCCGCTGTACACCCTCGGGTCGCCGTTGTACGCCGCGGGGTCGCCGTTGTACGCCGCGGGGCGCATCTCACCGGGCGCATGGCGCGCCGAGTGCGTCATGCCCGAGCCGGAGCCGCCGTCGGGGTGGCCCAGGGTGTGCATGACGAAGGCCCCGAGCGCGAGCACGACGACGAGCAGAAGCCGCGGAAGGACTCCGTCCGCGCGCATGCTCCCGTCGGTGGCCACCGTCGCTCCTCGGGGTCGGTGTGATCTCTCTCGGAACCACACCCTACTCCTAATGTCATTAGTACGTGCGCGACCCCCTCCGAAAGCCCCCGGAGGCGCTCAGCCCTCCCGCATCGCCAGCCTGGCCAGCATGTTCTTCGCGTCGTCGACGACCTGGGCGTCCGCGACCACCTCATAGCGCGCGGCCACGATCTGGCTCCGGGAAGAGAAATCGCGCCGCCCTCCGGTCATGGCGTGCCCGACGAAGCCGAAAATCGCCCCGAACACCGCGCCGTAGACCAGACCGCTCACCAGCAGCACGATCACGTTGTGGGCGCCCGCCGCGAACACCGACAGCAGCAGCCCGATCAGCAGCCCGAACCACGCCCCCGTACCGGCACCCGCGAGCGCCGCGCGGCCCCTGGTCAGCCGCCCGAGCACGGTCTCGACCATCCGGAGGTCCGAGCCGATGATCGCCGTATGTTCCACCGGGAACTTGTTGTCGGCCAGGAAATCCACCGCGCGCTGGGCGCCGGCATAGGTCGGGTACGAGCCGACGACCGTGCGGTCGACCACCTCCGACGGCGGCTGCTGGGTCATCGCTGACTCCCTCCGTCAAGGAGAGCGTGCGCCCGCGCCTGCCCCCTCGCAACGGGAGAGGCGCGGGAGAAGGGCGGAGAAACCCGCCGAGGGCCCGCGCTGCCGGATATCCGGAACGGCCACCGCGGCTCTCCGTGGAACATTTCCCCGGCACTCTTCGCCCGTCAATTCCCACCCGGTCCGGCATCGCGATTCCCGGAAGCCTCCGGTTCCTTTCCGCCGAGCGGAGCGGAAAGGAACCGGAGGCGCGACGGACCTTACGGGTATCAGCCGCAGGCGGCGCGGTCGGTGCGGTCGGTGCGGTCGGTCCGGATGAGGGAGCGCACCATCCGGCAGGTGGTGTCGGACGGCGGGTGCACCCCGATCCGGGCGGCCGTGGTGCGTATCTTGCGGTTGGACGCCTGCTCGGGGCGGTAGACACCGGAGTTGAGCAGCGCGATGGCCAGGCGCATGGCCTTCAGACGGCGGTTGTGGGACTCGTACCACTCACGCGGGCGCCCGGCCGGCATCCGCTTCTTCGGCAGGGTCGGAAAGGTCGGAAGATCCTGAAGAGGGGGTCCGGCAACGGCCATCGGCAACCTCCTGAGTTGGTCGGGAAACCTTCCCTTCAACTCCCTCCATTCTACCGCCGGGTACTGACAAAGGCCCCTGGTCAGACCCCGTTCCAAGGCGATTTCGCGATACCGTGTGCGGCATGGAGATCTGGATCAATCCGGCATGCTCGAAGTGCCGTAGCGCGCTCACCCTGCTCGACGCGGAGGGCGCCGGTTACACCGTGCGCCGCTATCTCGAGGACGTACCGAGCCAGGACGAGATCCGCGCGGCGCTCGACCGGCTCGGGCTGGAGCCGTGGGACATCACCCGGACCCAGGAGGCGGCCGCGAAGGAGCTGGGCCTGAAGGACTGGCCGCGTGAGGAGGGCGCACGGGACCGCTGGATCGCGGCGCTCGCCGAGCACCCCAAGCTGATCCAGCGGCCCATCATCACGGCGGACGACGGTTCGGCCGTGGTGGGGCGCACCGAGGAGGCGGTGCGGGAGGCGCTGTCCCGGTCCCGCGGCTGACCTCGGGGCCAGGCCGCGGGAGCACGCCACAGGGCCGCTGAAACGCCCCGGCGCCCCGTGTCGTACACGGGGCGCCGGGGCGTACACGAGGCGCCGTGTCGTACGTGGTGCTCGGCGCCTCGGACCGGGCCGACTCAGCGGATCCGCGGTGCGTCCTGCTGCGGGCGCAGCAGGAACCGCTGCGTCTTACCGCTGGAGGTCTTCGGCAGCTCGGCCACGAAGTGCACCTGCCGCGGATAGGCGTGCTTGGCGTACCGCTCCCTGACCAGCTGCTGCAGCTCGGCCGCGAGCTCGTCGCCCGTCTCGATCCCCGGGCGCGGCACGACGAACGCCTCCACGACCTCGCCGTATTCGTCATCCGGTACGCCGACCACGGCGGCCTCCGCCACCGAGGCGTGCTCCAGCAGCACGGTCTCCACCTCGAAGGGGCCGATGCGGTAACCCGCCATCAGGATGATGTCGTCGCCGCGCCCGGAGAAGAACAGATGGCCCTCCTCGTCGCGGGCGGCGGTGTCACCGGTGTAGAACCAGCGCCCGTCGGGGCTGAACTTCTCGGCGGTCTGCTCGGGGGCGTCACGGTAGCCCTTGAACCACATCAGCGGGCTGTCGGCGATGTCCACCACGACCCGTCCGGGGATGTCCGCGCGGGCCAGCGCGGAGTTGGTGTCCTCGCGCAGCACCTTCACGCTCCAGCCGGGCAGCGGACGGCCCATGGAGCCGGGCTTGATCTCTTCGCGCAGGTCCGGGTGCCAGGCATGGGCGACCACCATGCCCAGCTCGGTCGAGCCGTAGTGGTCGCGCACGGGGACGCCGAGCGTCTCGAGCGCCCAGTCGACGACGTCCGGGGGCAGCGGTTCGCCCGCCGCGGAGCAGCAGCGCAGCCGCAGCCCGGCGGGGGCGGGGATGCCGGAGGCGCGCAGCTTGCGGTAGACGGTGGGCCCGGCGGCGAAGTTGGTGACCCCGAAGCGGGAGAGCACCTCCCAGGTGGACTCCGCGGAGAACAGGCCGTTCAGCAGCAGTCCGCGCTGGCCGAGGGCGAGGGGCCCGATGAGCGCGTAGTACAGGCCGTACGCCCAGCCCGGGTCGGCGGCGTTCCAGAAGACGTCGGCGGGCCGGTGGTCCAGACCGAACCGCTGGTACGTGGCGAAGCCCGCGACCGCCCGCAGCGGGATCGGGACGGCCTTCGGCGTGCCCCCGGTGCCCGAGGTGAACAGCTCCACGATGAGGCCGTCGCCACCCACGGCCGCCGGCTCGGACAGCGGGTCGTGCCCCTCGGCCAGCTCCGCGAAGGACAGATCGGCCCCGGTGACCGGTCCGGTGGTGACGATCCGCCAGGGGCGCTCGCCGGGGAAGCCCGACTCCGGGTCCAGCTTGGGACGTTGGTCGGCGTCGGTGATCACGACCTTGGTGTCATTGCCCGTGATCCGCAGCGCGATGGCCGGCGGGGCGAACGCGGTGAACAACGGCACCTGGACGGCCCCGAGCCGCCAGATCGCAAGGCTCGCGACCAGCAGTTCGGCGGATTTGCCCATCAAGGTGGCGACGCGGTCGCCCACTCCGACTCCCAGGGCGGCCAGGGCACCGGCCATGCGCGAGGAACGGTCACGAAGCTCCCCGTACGTCATGTCATGGCCGGTCATGTCCTTGCCCACCACAGTGAACGCGACGGCGTCGTCCGGGTGCCTGTCGCACAGCAGGTACGCGGTATTCGCCGCCTGCTCACCGAAGGTCTTGAGCAGGTCAGCCATGCGCTGTTCCGGGCTGGTCAAGAGGGCTCCTAGTGCTGGTATCCACGAGTCGCGCCGGACGGGAGGGGGCCGGTGCCCTGCTTCGGGCGAGCGCGGACGCACCTCGGGGGCGCGGGCGCACCTCGCCTTCCGGGGTGGGCTGTTCCCGGGTTGTGCTGACGAAGTCCCAGGCGGCGGCAGCTCCCGTTGGCCGGTACACGCTATCGCGCTTTCCAACCGGCCCGTCAGCCGTCCTCCGGTACCGGGACCGGGACGGCGTCCGTGGGCCGGAGCGGGGGGTGGCGGGCGACGGGCGGAGGCGAAGGCCCCGGACGTCCCGACGCACTTCGGCGGTCCCAACGCACTCTTACGTCCCGAGGCACTCTGGCGTCCCCCCTTTCCCCGTCCTACCTTTGGGCAGCGGTAGGCATACCGCTCGCACGGCTTGTCATGTCTGAGCTCCGAGACGCCCGACACGAGGTGAGCCTTGATCCTCCCCCGAAGACCCGTCGGCCGGTTGACCGTCGTCGCCACCGTCCTCGCCACCGCGGCGGCCATCGCCGCCGGACCCGCGCGGGCCACCCCCGACGGCACACCGTCGGCAGGCCCCGCCCGGCCGTCGCTGGTGCGGCCGATCGATCCGCAGCAGTGGCGCAACCCCGACGACATGACCTGGGCCGACTACCGTGCGGTCCCCGGTACCCACTGGGCGGACCCCGCCGTCAAACCCACCCAGCGCACCTTCAAGGGCGCGCTGGTGCTGCTGGACTATCCGGACGAGGAGTTCACGGTCAGCCGGCCGGCCGGGTCCACCCTGTTCGGCAATCCGCAGCCGAGCGCCTCCGGTATCCCGCGCGACCGCCTCCCGCGCTTCTACCAGGACTTCCTCAACACACCGGGGCCGCTGAACAACGGTCACACCATCAACGAGTACTGGATGGAGGACTCCGGGGGCCGCATCGGGGTCGATCTGACCGCCTTCGGTGTGTACCGCATGCCGGGCAAGTCCTATCAGTACGGCGTCGAGGACTCGATGAACCCGGGCGCCTGCCCGGCCGGGGACACCTGCGGCAAGGACATCCGCGAGGACGGCAAGGCCGCCTGGGTGGCCGATGTCGGCGCCGACAAGGCGGACTCGTTCGACTTCGTCTTCTATCTCACCGCCGGACAGGACGAGTCGTCCACCTGGCAGGAGTTCGGCCCGATGAAGTTCCCGGGCGCACCGGACATACCCGCCGCCTGGGGGCCACCGGCCGCCGCGGACGACAACTCCGCCCGGACCCGCTATGTGCCGTGGACGTCCTGGCAGGCCGCCGCCCGTATCTGGCCCAACGCCGCCGACGGGTCGTCGGTGCAGGCCGAGAGCTCCGGCATGGCCGTGTACGCCCATGAGCTCAGCCACATCCTGGGCATCGGGGACAACTACAACAACCCGTACGGCACCCCCCTCAGCCGTTCGTACACCGGTATCTGGAGCATGCTCTCGCGCGGCTCCTTCAACGGCCCCGGCGGACCGCACACCCGCTGGCAGATCCCCGCCACGGCCGGGGGCTCGATGGGCTCCCAGCATGTGCTGCGTGACAAGCTGAAGCTCGGCATCGTGGACGAGAAGAACGTACTGCGGCTGGACCGCGACGCGCTCAAGAGCTCCGGCCTCGTCGTCGCCAGGGTCACGGCACGCTCGGCGCCACCGGGCGAGAAGGGACTCTCCGGGGTCAACATCGCCATGGGCGGCGATCTGTCGGAGCCCTGCGACAACGGCACCGACCCGCTGTGCGACGGCGGCGGCTACGACAACTACACCGTCGAGGTCGTCGACCGCATGGGGATGGATTCGTTCACCCCGGATCACGGGGTGCTGCTGGCCAAGACCAAGAACAAGGACCGGGCGCCGTTCGCCTGGGTGGTCGACGCCCACCCCGAGGACATCGGCCTGGTGGACTTCCGGCGTCCCGACGGCACCGACCAGAAGATCACCATGGGCGACTACCGGCAGCTCAGCGATGCGCTCTTCCACGCCGGAGCCGACTCCGGCAGCCAGTACGAGTACATCGACCGGGCGAACCGGCTGCACTTCTACGTGCTCGGCCTCAAGCGCGACAGGTCCGGAGTGCTCTCGTACACCATCGCCGTGAAGTCCCTCGACGGCGCCGGACCGCCGCGCCGCGGAGTGGCCCTGCACCGCGGCGAGGCCAAGGGGGATCCCTCCCGCTCCCGGGCCATGTGCACCTTCGGCCTCGACAACACCGGACGCGCCACCGGGGCCCGGGCGACGGCTCCGGCCACGTCGATGGATTCGGATGTCTACCGGCTGTCGGCGAGGACGGTCGGCCGGGGCTGGTCCGCCTGGCTACCCAACCATCTCGCCACCGCCAGGGCCGGTGAATCGGTGGATGTGGAGGTCGCCGTGGCCGCGAAGAAGGGCGCCGACCGGCGGGGCGCGGTCGTCCTCACCGCCCGCTCCGAGAGCGATCCGCATCGAACCGCCAAGGCGCTGTGCCGGCTGTCGGGTCGCCGGTAGGGCGACGGGTGACGGCCCGCCGGAACTCGGCGGGCCGTCCCCGTTCGGCGGGCCCAGTCCGCCGACTGTCTTCCGCCGACGGCCCTACTCCACCGACGGTCTTCCGCCGGCGGTCCTACTCCGTCTCGTCGGCCGCGGTCTGGATCGGCACCCGGAGGGTGTCGGGCTCACAGCCCGCCGTACCGGCGATGATCCGCGCCGCTCCCTTGGTGAGTGGCACCAGGCTCTGCTCGTCCACCTTGTCCGGGGTGTCCCGCGGATCGAAGATGTACATGGGCGTGGTGATCAGCTGCACCAGCGGCACACCCGTGTAGTAGAAGTAGGCGCCGTCGGTGGCCGGGTTCGGCGCGAAGGCGGTCGGCGACAGGATCCACGAGCGGCGCAGGTCCTCCGCCGCCAGCGACTCGGCCACCAGCTCTTCCAGCTGGGGCGCCTGGGTGGTGAACCACCAGCGCACCTCGGGGTCGTCGGTGGGCACGACCTCCCCGTCGACCACCTCGGCCTGGCGTGCGGCGTGCTCCAGATGCATTTCGAGGACGACCTGGGGGAACAGCTCGGGGTGCGCCGCGATGAACGCCTGGGTGCCCGCGGCGCCCGCCATATGGCCGGACGTCAGTACGAACAGCATGTTGTGCGGGCGCAGTTCCTCGGGCACCGACGCCCAGAACTTCGCCTGCGCCAGGACTAGCGCCACCCCGGAGGCGTCCTCCACGGCGGATGCCCAGGGACCGTCGTGGTGTGAACCGACGATCACCCAGTGGTCGGAGGCGCCGGGCAGGGTGCCCACCACATTGTGGGTGGTCTCCTCGGTGATGGTGGCATCGGAGACGATCCGGCCCTCGCACTCCCCCGACGCCATCAGCTCGCGGACCCGCTGCCCGTCCTTGCCGCTCAGCCAGATGCCGGGGATGGAGCGCCGCTCGGCGTCATAGGGCCAGTAGAAGTCGCTGGTCTCCCAGGGCAGCCCGGTGAGCAGGCCGACGTAGGCCGTGGCGCCGTCCTTGACGGCGATGTCGAAGTCCAGCACATGGGGGAGGTCGAAGGGCACGGTCTGGACGAGGTCGGGGAAGACGCCCTCGGGGTCGTAGGAGCCGGTGGCCCGGGCCTGCACCTCGGTCTGCGGCAGCCGGGTGAAGCCGATCTCCTGGACCGCGATGGAGCCCCGCACCTCCCCGTCCTCCATCCGCACCAGCGGGCCCTCGGTGCCCTCGGTCGGGGTGGTGTACGGAAGGGCGAGTCCCTCGAAGCGGATGACCTCGTCGGGCCGGCCGGTGGGCCAGATCTCGAAGGCGGCGGACCGCGGCCGCCAGATGGGCGTGTCCAGCGGCTCGAGCCGTACGTCCTCCAGGCCCGTCTCCCGGAATTGTTCGGCGGCCCACTCCTCGGTCCAGCCGTCGGCCGGATAGCCCGCCCGGCGAATGCCCTGGCTGACGATCAGTTCGATCCAGGCCATCATCTCCTTCGAGGTGGGGGCACGATCGATGTACTTCTCCAGCTCCGGCCAGCCGCTCATCGTCATCCTCCGCATCGCCATGGTCGGCATTCATGGTCGGTGGGCGGGCTAAAGCTGGGCTAATGCGAGGCCAGCGCTCTTCTTTTTCTCGTTCGGGAGGCGGCCACGCCTCGTCCGGGAGGAGGCCAAGCCGGGCGTTAGCCCCACTTTGGCGACGGCACAAATGATGGTCGCCGTATCCGGACAAGCCGCAGAACAGGCGGCTCAGCCGCAGGTCAGCGCCCGATTGACGGTTGGGAGTCGAGTGTGCGTACCGAAAGCTCGGAGGAACGGAACCGGAACCGGGAACCGCGGGGCACGGCCCGGCGGAGGAGGTGGACCCGGCAGGTCCCGGCCGGTGTCGTGGGTGTGGCCGCGGTGAGCCTGATCGCGCTCACGGTCTCCCCGGTGAACGCCGAGCCCGATACCAGAGCCAAACCGCCGCGCGGCAGGAGTCCGCTCCCCGCTCCGCCGCAGGTCCGCGATCTGGACTTTCTGCTCGGCTCCTACACCTGCGACTACACCCCACCGCCGGGCGGAAAGCCGGCAGTGCTGAAGCTGAACACCAGGCGGGCCATGGGCGGGCATTACCTCTACACGGACGCCACGCTCGAACCCGGAAGCGTGGTCGGCCGTTCGTCGTTCGGCTGGAATCCCGTGGACGGGAAATTCATCACCCAGTACCACGACAACTGGGGTTCCTCCGGAAACTACACCTCGTCCGGCTGGAACGACGGCCATCTGATATTCAAGGGCCCCCTCACCCAGGTGATCACACCGAATGCCTCGGGGCAGACAACGGGCGTGCAGCTGGACCTCAAGGATGACTACCAGGTCCTCGGACCGGGGCATTTCAAGGACACCACGAGCTTCACCTTCCCCGACGGAAGTACTTTGCACGGCAGTTACGACTGCCGCCGCCAATAGCGTTCAGCGTTCCGGACCGAGGGAAGTGGGGGTGGCCGACCATGGCGAGCAACGAAGAGAAGCTGCTCGACTATCTGAAGCGGGTGACGGCGGATCTCCGGCAGACGCAGCGCCGTCTGAGGGATGTCGAGTCCGCGGGGCATGAGCCTGTCGCCATCGTGGGGATGTCCTGCCGCTTCCCCGGCGGTGTGCGGTCCCCCGAAGAGCTGTGGCAACTCGTCGCCACGGAGCGGGACGCCATTTCGGAACTCCCCACCGACCGCAATTGGGATCTGGAGAATCTCTTCCACCCCGATCCGGAGCACCCGGGGACGAGTTATACGCGCGAGGGCGGCTTCATCGACGACCCCGCGGGATTCGACGCCACGTTCTTCGGTATCAGCCCCCGCGAGGCGCTCGGAATGGCGCCACAGCAGCGGCTGGCACTTGAGGCGTCCTGGGAGGCCATCGAGCACGCCGGGGTCGACCCGGAATCGCTGCGGGGCAGCCGGACCGGCACCTTCATCGGCTGCGATCACCTCGACTACTGCTCCGACGCCTCCCAGGTGCCCGAGGGCTCGGCCGGCTACTTCACCATCGGCAACTCCGCCAGCGTGGTGTCCGGCCGGGTGGCGTACACCCTCGGTCTGGAGGGGGCCGCGGTGACGGTGGACACCGCGTGCTCCTCCTCCCTGGTCGCCATGCATCTGGCCTGTCAGGCGATCCGGCAGGGCGAATGCGATATGGCGCTCGCCGGGGGCGTGGCCGTGATGTCCTCGACGGCACCGTTCATCGGCTTCAGCGAGTTGCGGGGGCTCGCGCCGGACGGCAGGTCCAAGGCATTCTCGGCCAACAGCGACGGCATGACCCTGGCCGAGGGCGTGGGTGTCCTGCTGCTGGAACGGCTGTCGGACGCGCGGCGCAACGGCCACCAGGTGTTGGCCGTGATCCGGGGCACGGCGGTCAACCAGGACGGCGCCAGCAACGGCCTGACCGCGCCGAACGGACCCTCACAGCAACGAGTCATCCGGCAGGCGCTCGCCAACGCCCGGCTGTCACCGTCCGAGGTGGACGCGGTGGAGGCGCACGGTACGGGTACGTCGCTGGGCGATCCGATCGAGGCGCAGGCGCTGCTGGCCACGTACGGCCAGGAGCGGCCCGAGGGGCGCCCGCTGTGGCTGGGTTCCATCAAGTCCAACATCGGCCACGCACAGATGGCCGCGGGTGCGGCCGGAGTCATCAAGATGGTGATGGCGATGCGCCACGAGGTGCTCCCCGCCTCGCTGCACATCGACGAGCCGACACCCCATGTGGACTGGAACGCGGGCGATGTCCATCTGCTGACCGAGGCCCGGGAGTGGCCGCGGGGCGAGCATCCGCGGCGGGCGGGGGTCTCGTCGTTCGGCATCAGCGGGACGAACGCCCATCTGATCCTGGAGCAGGCTCCGGAGGGGGACGGCGAGGCGGAGGTTGGAGCCGTCGAGGCGGGGCCCGTGGAGTCGGTGAAGCCGGTGGATGGGCCGATGGGTGGGCCTGTGGGTTGGCCGGTAAGCGGGCCGGTGCCGTGGGTGGTGTCCGCGCGCGGTACGGAGGCGCTACGGGGCCAGGCGCGGGCGCTGGTGGCACGGGTGAACGCCGACCCGGGGGCGAGCGCCTCGGGGGTGGGGTGGTCCCTGCTGCGGTCCAGGACGCTCTTCGACCACCGGGCGGTGGTCATCGGCCAGGACCGCGAAGAGCTGGTGGCGGGACTGGAGGCACTGGCCACCGGAAAGCCACATCCGGGTCTGGTGCACCCCGGCGGCACCGCCGAGGCCACCGGTCAGACGGTGTTCCTGTTCAGCGGACAGGGCAGCCAACGCCCCGGCATGGGCGCCGAACTCTACGACCGCTTCCCCGTCTTCGCCGAAGCCTTCGACGAGGTGTGCGCCCTCCTCGACCCGCATCTGGAACACCCGCTACGGGAGCTGGTCTTCAGCCGCGACCCCGACCAGGCGGCGTTACTGGACCACACCACCTACGCCCAAGCCGGACTCTTCGCCCTGCACATCGCCCTGGCACGACTCCTCGACTCCCTCGGCGTACGACCCGACGCCGTCATCGGCCACTCCATCGGCGAAATCGCCGCAGCCCACATCGCCGGAGTCTTCGACCTCCCCGACGCCTGCCACCTCGTCGCCACCCGCGCCACCCTCATGGGCCAACTCCCCCACGGCGGAGGCATGGCCACCATCACCGCCACCCCCGACGAACTCGCCGACGACCTCGCCACACACAACAACCAGGTAAGCATCGCCGCCCTCAACACCCCCACCAACACCGTCATCTCCGGACCCATCGACCTCGTCACCGACATCAGCACCACCTGGGCAGCCAAAGGCCGCAAGACCAGGACACTGACCGTCAGCCACGCCTTCCACTCCCCCCTGATGGACCCCATCCTGCAGCCCTTCAAGCAGGCCATCAACGGGCTCACCTACCACCCACCCACCATCCCCCTCATCAGCAACCTCACCGGACAACCAGCCGACGAACACATCACCACCCCCGACTACTGGACCCAACACATCCGCCAACCCGTCCACTTCCACCCCGCCATCACCCACACCACACCCCACACCAGCATCTACCTCGAACTCGGCCCCAACCCCATCCTCACCACCGCAACCCACCACACCCTCCACCACCACACCACCCAAAACCCCACCAACCGACCAACCCCACTCATCACCTCCACCCTCACCCACAAACAACCCGACACACACGCCCTCACCCACACCCTCGCCCAACTCCACACCACCGGCATCAATGTCGACTGGACCAGCTGGTACCCCACCGACCCGGCCCCTCAGGTCGTCGGGTTGCCGACGTATGCCTTCCAGCACCAGCGCTTCTGGCTGGCCCCGCCCACCGCCCGTACGAGCTTCGAGGGGGCTGCCGGGGACCCGGCCGAGGCGCAGCTCTGGCATGCCATCGAGGAGCTCGACGTCGACGCCCTCACCAGCACACTCCAGCTGGACAAGGACAGCCCCGGCATCGACGCCCTGCTGCCCGCGCTCCCCGTACTGTCCGCCTGGCGGCGACAACACCGTGAACGCTCCACCATCGACTCCTGGCGCTACCGGGTCACGTGGCAGCAGCTCCCCGACCCGGCCGCCCCGGCCTTGACGGGCAGCTGGCTGGTGGTCCTCCCGGCCGGGCAGGAGGAGCACGCCACGGTCCAGGTCACCCTCCAGGCGCTGCGGGCGCACGGCGCCACGGCGCTCCCGTACGCGGTCGACGCTCATGACATCGATCGCGCCAGGCTCCGCGAACGCCTCGACCGGCTGACCGATGAGTCGCAACCCGCCGGAGCCATCAGCCTGCTCGCCCTCGACCAGAAACCGCTCGCCGGCCACTCCGCGGTGTCCGCCGGGCTCGGCGCCACCACAGCCCTCCTCCAGGCTCTCGATGACGCCGGAATCAGCGCGCCCCTGTGGTGCGTCACGCAGGGCGCTGTCGCCACCGGCCGCAGCGACTTCCTCCCCCACCCCGAGCAGTCGCAGATCTGGGGTTTCGGCCGGGTGGCCGCGCTGGAGCATCCGCAGCGCTGGGGCGGTCTCATCGATCTGCCCGGCGCCATGACCCACCACACCGCGGGTCGGCTGGCGGCCCTGCTCGTCCCCGGGCAGCCCGAGGACCAGGTCGCCATCCGCACCACCGGTACGTACGCACGCCGCCTCACCCGTGTGCCCGTCGCCGACACCGCCCCCGCCCCCGCTCCCTGGGAGCCGTCGGGCACCACGCTCATCACCGGTGGCACCGGCGGTCTCGGCGCCCAGGTCGCCCGCTGGCTGGCCGACCGGGGCGCACCCCGTCTCCACCTCGTCAGCCGTTCCGGTCCCGACGCGCCCGGCGCGTCCGAGCTCGGCGAGGAGCTCACCGCGCTGGGGGCAGAGGTCACCATCTCCGCCTGCGATGTCTCCGACCACGCCGCGCTCCGGCGGCTCATCGACGGCGTCCCCGCCGAACACCCCCTCACCGCGGTCGTCCACACCGCCGGCACGATGGAACTGGGTCAGATCGGCGAGCTGGACCCCGGGCGGTTACAGCCCGTTCTGCGGTCCAAGGCCCTGGCCGCCGCTCATCTGCACGACCTCACCCAGGATCTGGAGCTCACGGCCTTCGTTCTCTTCTCGTCGAACGCCGCGACATGGGGCAGCGGACAACAGGCCGCCTACGCCGCCGCGAACACCTACCTGGACGCGCTCGCCGAACACCGCCGGGCCCGGGGTCTGCCCGCCACCAGCCTCGCCTGGGGGCCGTGGGGTGAGGCGGGCATGGCCGCCGACCAGCACACACTCTCCCACCTCAAACGGCGGGGCCTCTCCCCTCTCCCGACCGGCCTCGCCATCGCGTCCCTGCATCACGCCCTCACACACGACGACACCAGCGTCACGATCGCGGATGTCGACTGGGAGAAGTTCGGCCGTACGTTCACCGCGCAGCGCCCGAGTCCGTTCCTCACCCGTCTGATGCCGTCGAGCGCGGAGCCCACCGCGCCCACGGCCACCGCCGACGACAATCCGCTGCGGCAACAGCTCAGCGCGGTGCCCGCCACGCAGCGCCATCAGATCCTGGTCCGCCATGTCCAGACCCTGGCCGCGACGATCCTCGGCCACTCCGGCCTGGACGCGGTTCCCCCGGGGCAGCCCTTCCAGGAGCTCGGCTTCGACTCCCTCACCGCGGTCGAGCTGCGCAACCAGCTCGCCGCCACGACCGGGCTCACCCTCGCTCCGGCGCTGGTCTTCGACCATCCGACGCCGAACGCTCTCGCCACGTATCTGGGCGCCCAACTCACGGGGCAGAAGGCCGCCGTCACCACTCACACGTCGTCCGTGGCCGCCGACGACGAACCGATCGCGATCGTCGGCATGGCCTGCCGGTACCCGGGCGGTGTGCGCTCGCCGCAGGAGCTGTGGCAGCTGGTCGTCGCGGGCCGGGACGCCATCGGGGAGATGCCCGCCGACCGCGGCTGGGATCTGGACACCCTCTTCGATCCCGACCCCGAGCGTCTGGGTACCAGCTATGCGCGCGAGGGCGGATTCCTCCACGACGCGTCCGGGTTCGACGCGACGTTCTTCGGCATCAGCCCGCGTGAGGCGCTCGCCATGGACCCCCAGCAGCGGCTGCTCCTGGAAACCGCCTGGGAGACCTTCGAAAGCGCGGGCCTGGACCGGGACACGCTCGCCGGGAGCAACACCGGCGTCTTCGCCGGCGGCACCTATCAGGGCTACGGCGCCTCCGGCAGCTCCTCGGCGCGGGAGGTCGAGGGGTATCTGCTCGCGGGCGGTACGCCGAGTGTCATGTCCGGCCGGGTGGCGTATGCGTTCGGTCTCGAGGGCCCCGCGGTGACGGTGGACACGGCGTGCTCGTCCTCGCTGGTGGCCATGCATCTGGCGGCCCAGGCGCTGCGGCAGGGCGAATGCACGATGGCGCTGGCGGGTGGCGTGACGGTGATGGCCACGCCGACCACCTTCATCGAGTTCTCCCGCCAGCGCGGTCTGGCGGCCGACGGCCGGTGCAAGCCGTTCGCGTCGGCGGCCGACGGCACCGGCTGGGGCGAGGGCGCCGGGCTTCTGCTGTTGGAACGGCTGTCGGACGCGCGGCGCAAGGGCCATCGGGTGCTGGCCGTGATCCGGGGCTCCGCGGTCAACCAGGACGGTACGAGCAACGGCCTGACCGCACCGAACGGGCCCTCGCAGCAGCGGGTGATCGGCCAGGCGCTCGCCAACGCCCGGCTGTCGCCATCGGAGATCGATGTGGTGGAGGGACACGGCACCGGAACCACGCTCGGGGATCCGATCGAGGCGCAGGCGCTGCTGGCCACGTACGGGCAGGACAGGCCGGAGGACCAGCCGCTGTGGCTGGGTTCCATCAAGTCCAACATCGGCCACACGCAGGCCGCCGCCGGAGTGGCCGGGGTCATCAAGATGGTGATGGCGATGCGCCATGCGGTGCTGCCCACGTCACTGCACATCGACGAACCGACACCCCATGTGGACTGGAACGCGGGCGATGTCCGCCTGCTGACCGAGGCGCGGGAGTGGCCACGGGGCGAGCGTCCACGCCGGGCGGGTGTCTCGTCCTTCGGCATCAGCGGGACCAATGCGCATGTCATCGTGGAGCAGGCGCCCGAGGAGCTGGTGGCGGCGGCCGGAGCCGTCGAGGTGGGACCAGTACCAGTGGACTCGGCGGACTCGGCGGAGCTGCTGGGTGGGCCCGTGCCGTGGGTGGTGTCCGCGCGCGGTACGGAGGCGCTACGGGGCCAGGCGCGGGCGCTGGCCGAACGGGTGAACGCCGACCCCGAGGTGAGTACTGCCGAGGTCGGCTGGTCCCTGCTGCGGTCCAGGACGCTCTTCGACCACCGGGCGGTGGTCATCGGCCAGGACCGCGAAGAGCTGGTGGCGGGGCTGGAGGCACTGGCCACCGGAGAGCCACATCCAGGCCTGGTGGAGCGCGGGGAGACGGCCGAGGCTACTGGTCAGACGGTGTTCCTGTTCAGCGGACAGGGCAGCCAGCGCCCCGGCATGGGCGCCGAACTCTACGACCGCTTCCCCGTCTTCACCGAAGCCTTCGACGAGGTCTGCGCCCTCCTCGACCCGCATCTCGAACACCCGCTACGACAGGTGGTCTTCGGCACCGGCCCGGAGCGTACCGGGCTGCTGGACCATACGACCTACGCCCAGGCCGGGCTCTTCGCGCTGCACATCGCCCTGGCACGACTCCTCGACTCCCTCGGCGTACGACCCGACGCCGTCATCGGCCACTCCATCGGCGAAATCGCCGCAGCCCACATCGCCGGAGTCTTCGACCTACCCGACGCCTGCCACCTCGTCGCCACCCGCGCCACCCTCATGGGCCAACTCCCCCACGGCGGAGGCATGGCCACCATCACCGCCACCCCCGACGAACTCGCCGACGACCTCGCCACACACAACAACCGAGTAAGCATCGCCGCCCTCAACACCCCCACCAACACCGTCATCTCCGGACCCATCGACCTCGTCACCGCGATCAGCACCACCTGGGCCGAACGTGGCCGTAAAACCCGCGCCCTCACGGTCAGCCACGCCTTCCACTCCCCCCTGATGGACCCCATCCTGCAGCCCTTCAAGCAGGCCATCAACGGGCTCACCTACCACCCACCCACCATCCCCCTCATCAGCAACCTCACCGGACAACCAGCCGACGAACACATCACCACCCCCGACTACTGGACCCAACACATCCGCCAACCCGTCCACTTCCACCCCGCCATCACCCACACCACACCCCACACCAGCATCTACCTCGAACTCGGCCCCAACCCCATCCTCACCACCGCAACCCACCACACCCTCCACCACCACACCACCCAAAACCCCACCAACCGACCAACCCCACTCATCACCTCCACCCTCACCCACAAACAACCCGACACACACGCCCTCACCCACACCCTCGCCCAACTCCACACCACCGGTGCCGATGTCGACTGGACCAGCTGGTACCCCGCCACCCCCACCCCCCGCACCATCGACCTCCCCACCTACGCCTTCCACCACCAGCACTACTGGCTGTCGTCCGGCTCCTCCTCGGACCCGGCGCCCACGGAGACGGCTCTGGTCGACAGGGAGTTCTGGGAGGCGGTGGAGCGTGAGGATCTGGAAGCCCTGGCGGCGACCATCGACTCACCGGCGGACCAGCAGCCCATGCTGGGCGCTGTTCTTCCGACGCTGTCCGCATGGCGGCGGCGGCACCGGGAGCGGTCGGTCATCAATTCCTGGCGGTATCAGACCACTTGGAAGGCAATCCCCACTCCTTCCACGCGTCCGGACCTCTCCGGCACCTGGCTGCTGATCATCCCCGCCGGTCAGTCCGACCACCCCGCTGTGGCAACCGTCACGCAGGCCCTGACCGCCCACGGCGCCACTCCACTCCGCCATGTGCTCGACACCCGTACCGTCGATCGTGACGCCTTGGCGGACCACCTCACCCGTCTGGCCACGGAGGGCGAACCCACCGGAGTCCTGAGCCTGCTCGCCCTCGATGAGGAGCCGCACCCCCAATACGCCGCCGTGCCCTCCGGGCTGACCGCGACCACCGTGCTCGTGCAGGCCCTCGGCTACGCCGAGATCCCGGCGCCCCTGTGGTGCCTCACCCAAGGCGCCGTCGCCACCGGCCCCGGCGATCCGCTCCCCAGCCCTCGGCAGGCGCAGATCTGGGGACTTGGCCGCGCCGCGGCCCTGGAACACCCTCGCCGCTGGGGCGGCCTGGTCGACCTTCCGACCGTCATCGACCACCACACCGCGGACCGTCTGGCCGCCCTGCTCGCCCCCGGTGGGCCCGAGGACCAGACCGCGATCCGCGCCACCGGCAGCTACGCCCGGCGCCTCCGTAGGGCCGGTGCGCCCACCACTGCCCCCAAGTCATGGCAGCCCACGGGCACCACGCTCATCACCGGCGGCACCGGTGGCCTCGGCGCCCATGTGGCCCGCTGGCTCGCCCGCCACGGCGCACCCCATCTCCACCTCATCAGCCGCTCCGGCCCCGACGCCCCCGGCGCCGCCCAACTCACCGAAGACCTCCGCGCGTTGGGCGCAGCCGTCACCGTCACCGCCTGCGACGCCTCCGACCGCGCCGCACTCCAGCACCTCCTCGGCACCATCCCCGCCGAACACCCACTCACCACCGTCATCCACGCCGCCGGAACGTCGGACACCGAGCTCATCGCCGACCTCGGGCCGGAGCGGCTGCGGCATGTGCTCGGGCCCAAGGCCCTGGCCGCCACCCATCTGCATGAGCTGACCCAGGGGCTCGACCTCAGCGCCTTCGTGCTCTTCTCGTCCGGCGCGGCCGCGTGGGGCGGCAGTCGGCAAGGCGCCTACGCCGCCGCGAACACCTATCTCGACGCCCTCGCCGAGCACCGCCGCGCCCGGGGACTCCCCGCCACCAGCATCGCCTGGGGCCCCTGGGGCGATGCGGGCATGGCCGCCGACGAGACCGCGCTCGCGTTCTACGGGCGGCGCGGCCTGTCTCCGCTCAGCCCGGAGCTGGCCGTGGCATCGCTCCAGCACGCCCTGGACCACCGTGACACCACGGTCACCGTGGCGGACATCGACTGGGAGAAGTTCCCGACGGCGTTCACCGCCCAGCGCCCCAGCCCGCTACTCGACGACTTGGTCACGGCCGCCGACCACTCCACCGGGCGGACCGTCAGCACGTCCGCAGGCACCTCGCTCCAGCAGCGGCTCTCCGCCGCCGCCCCCGAGCAGCAGCACCAGCTCCTCCTCGAGCGGATCCAGTCCCTCGCGGCCTCGATCCTGGGGCATTCCGGGCCGGACGCCATTCCGCCCGCCCAGCCGTTCCAGGAGCTCGGGTTCGACTCCCTCACCGCCGTGGAGCTGCGCAACCAGCTCGCCACGGCCACCGGAATCGACCTCGCACCCGCGCTGGTCTTCGACCACCCCACGCCCAACGCCCTCGCCACATATCTGCGCGCCGAACTCACGGGTCAGCAGATCGCCGTCGCCGCTCACACCCCCACCACGGCCACCCAGGACGAGCCGATCGCGATCGTCGGCATGGCCTGCCGCTACCCCGGCGACGCACACTCCCCGAAGGAGCTGTGGGACCTGGTGATGGCACACCGCGATGCCATCGCGGAGATGCCCACCGACCGCAACTGGGATCTGGACACGCTCTACGACCCCGATCCCGACCGCACGGGGACGAGCTACGTCCGCGAGGGCGGATTCCTCCACCAGGCGGCCGAGTTCGATCCCGGGTTCTTCGGCATCAGCCCGCGCGAGGCGGTCGCCATGGACCCCCAGCAGCGGCTGCTGCTGGAAACCGCCTGGGAAACCTTCGAGAGCGCGGGCCTGGACCGGGACACGCTCGCGGGCAGCAACACGGGCGTGTTCGCGGGAGTGACGTCCCAGGACTACATCTCCCTCACCGGCGATACGGCGAGCGACGTCGAAGGCTATGTCGCCACGGGCAATATCGGCAGTGTGGTGTCCGGCCGGGTGGCCTACTCCTTCGGCCTCGAAGGCCCGGCGGTCACGGTGGACACGGCGTGCTCGTCCTCGCTGGTGGCCATGCATCTGGCCGCCCAGGCCCTACGGCAGGGCGAATGCACGATGGCCCTGGCCGGCGGGGTGACGGTGATGGCCACCCCGGGCGCGTTCATCGAGTTCTCCCGCCAGCGCGGTCTGGCGCCCGACGCGCGGTGCAAGCCGTTCGCGGCCGCGGCGGACGGCATGGTGTGGGGCGAGGGCGTCGGCCTCGTCCTGCTGGAACGGCTGTCGGACGCGCGGCGCAACGGCCACCGGGTGCTGGCCGTCGTCCGTGGCTCCGCCGTCAACCAGGACGGCACGAGCAACGGCCTGACCGCGCCGAACGGGCCCTCCCAGCAGCGGGTGATCCGGCAGGCGCTCGCCAACGCCCGGCTGTCCACCGCCGAGGTGGACGCCGTCGAGGCACATGGCACCGGGACCACGCTCGGCGACCCGATCGAGGCGCAGGCGCTGCTGGCCACGTACGGGCAGGACAGGCCGGAGGACCAGCCGCTGTGGCTGGGTTCCATCAAGTCCAACATCGGCCACACGCAGGCCGCCGCCGGAGTGGCCGGGGTCATCAAGATGGTGATGGCGATGCGCCACGGGGTGCTGCCCGCCTCACTGCACATCGACGAACCGACCCCGAATGTCGACTGGAGCGCGGGCGACCTGAGCCTGCTCACCGAACCCGTCCCCTGGCCCCAGGGCGAACGGCCCCGCCGGGCGGGAATCTCCTCCTTCGGCATCTCCGGTACGAACGCCCATCTCATCCTTGAGCAGGCCCCCGAGCCGATCGAGCACGCCCCCGTATCGGACGCCGCCACTGGTGTGGTGCCCTGGGTGATCTCCGCGCAGAGCGACGCGGCGCTACGGGGTCAGGCACGGGCCCTGACCGGGCACATCATCGACGAGCCCGAGGTGAGCGCCGCTGAGGTGGGGTGGTCCCTGCTGCGGTCCAGGACGCTCTTCGACCACCGGGCGGTGGTCATCGGCCAGGACCGCGAAGAGCTGGTGGCGGGACTGGAGGCACTGGCCACCGGAAAGCCACATCCGGGCCTGGTGCACCCCGGCGGCACCGCCGAGGCCACCGGTCAGACGGTGTTCCTGTTCAGCGGACAGGGCAGCCAACGCCCCGGCATGGGCGCCGAACTCTACGACCGCTTCCCCGTCTTCACCGAAGCCTTCGACGAGGTGTGCGCCCTCCTCGACCCGCATCTCGAACACCCGCTACGGGAGCTGGTCTTCAGCCGCGACCCCGAACAGACAGCGCTACTGGACCACACCACCTACGCCCAAGCCGGACTCTTCGCCCTGCACATCGCCCTGGCACGACTCCTCGACTCCCTCGGCGTACGACCCGACGCCGTCATCGGCCACTCCATCGGCGAAATCGCCGCAGCCCACATCGCCGGAGTCTTCGACCTCCCCGACGCCTGCCACCTCGTCGCCACCCGCGCCACCCTCATGGGCCAACTCCCCCACGGCGGAGGCATGGCCACCATCACCGCCACCCCCGACGAACTCGCCGACGACCTCGCCACACACAACAACCAGGTAAGCATCGCCGCCCTCAACACCCCCACCAACACCGTCATCTCCGGACCCATCGACCTCGTCACCGCGATCAGCACCACCTGGGCCGAACGTGGCCGTAAGACCCGCGCCCTCACGGTCAGCCACGCCTTCCACTCCCCCCTGATGGACCCCATCCTGCAGCCCTTCAAGCAGGCCATCAGCGAGCTCACCTACCACCCACCCACCATCCCCCTCATCAGCAACCTCACCGGACAACCAGCCGACGAACACATCACCACCCCCGACTACTGGACCCAACACATCCGCCAACCCGTCCACTTCCACCCCGCCATCACCCACACCACACCCCACACCAGCATCTACCTCGAACTCGGCCCCAACCCCATCCTCACCACCGCAACCCACCACACCCTCCACCACCACACCACCCAAAACCCCACCAACCGACCAACCCCACTCATCACCTCCACCCTCACCCACAAACAACCCGACACACACGCCCTCACCCACACCCTCGCCCAACTCCACACCACCGGCATCAATGTCGACTGGACCAGCTGGTACCCCACCACCCCCACCCCCCGCACCATCGACCTCCCCACCTACGCCTTCCACCACCAGCACTACTGGCTCGCCCCGCCCGCTCCGCGCGCCGACGGTCGTGTCAACGGCCACCACCCGGCCGAGGCCAGGCTCTGGGACGCCATCGAGGAGCTCGACGTCGACGCCCTCACCAGCACACTCCAGCTGGACAAGGACAGCCCCGGCATCGACGCCCTGCTGCCCGCGCTCCCCGTACTGTCGACCTGGCGGCGTCGGCACCGCGAGCGGTCCACCATCGACTCCTGGCGTTATCGCGTCGCGTGGAAGCAGCTGCCGGACCCCGCCACAACGCCGACGCTCAGCGGGACCTGGCTGCTGCTCGTGCCCTCCGGGCAGGAGGAGCACCCGGCCGTCCATGCCACCGTCCAGGCGCTGGACGCCCATGGCGCGGCCCATGAAGTCCTGTCGCTCGACGGCGCGGACGCCCGACGCGACGCCCTCGCCCCACTGCTCTCGCACCTCCCCGACGGCAGCACACCCGAGGGCATTCTGAGTCTGCTCGCGCTCGATCAGACGCCTCACCCCGACCACCCGGCCGTTCTTACCGGGCTGGCCGCGACGGCCGCCGTTGTCCAGGCCCTCGGTCAGGCGCCGCTCATCGCGCCGCTGTGGTGCGTCACCCAGGGTGCGGTGGCCGCCACCGTCACCGATCCGGTCCCCCACCCGCACCAGGCCCAGATCTGGGGTATGGGCCGGGTCGCGGCGCTGGAGCACCCTCACCTCTGGGGCGGTCTGATCGACCTCCCGGCCGACGTGGACGCCCGTACCCCCGCCCGTATCGCTGCCGTGCTGACGCCCGGCCAGCCCGAGGACCAGGTGGCGATCCGCGCCACCGCCCTGGCCCGCCGTCTGGAGCGGGCCGCCTGCCCGGACACCGCGCCCATCGCGTGGCGCCCCGCCGGTACGACCCTGATCACCGGCGGCACCGGCGGCCTCGGCGCCCATGTGGCCCGCTGGCTCGCCCGCCACGGCGCACCCCATCTCCACCTCATCAGCCGCTCCGGCCCCGACGCCCCCGGCGTCGACCAACTCACCGAAGACCTCCGCGCGTTGGGCGCGGCCGTCACCGTCACCGCCTGCGACGCCTCCGACCGCGCCGCACTCCAGCACCTCCTCGGCACCATCCCCGCCGAACACCCACTCACCACCGTCGTCCACGCCGCGGGGCTCGCGGAGAACACCCCGCTCGCCGAGCTGGACCTTCCGGGGATCGAGGCGGTGCTGCGGCCCAAGGCCCTCGCGGCCGCCCATCTGCATGAGCTCACCGAGGATCTCGACCTCAGCGCCTTTGTGCTCTTCTCGTCCGGCGCGGCCGCATGGGGCGGTAGTCGACAGCCCTCGTACGCCGCCGCCAACGCCTATCTCGACGCCCTCGCCGAGCACCGCCGCGCCCGTGGTCTGCCCGCCACCAGCCTCGCCTGGGCACCATGGAGCGATGCTGGCATGGCCGCCGACGTGGCCGTAATCGACTACTACCGCCGGCGCGGAATGCGTCCCCTGGACACCGATCTCGCCATCGCCTCGCTCCAGCACTCCCTGGACCACGGCGACACCACGATCACCATCGCGGACATCGACTGGGAGAGGTTCCCGGCCGGTTTCACCGCACAGCGGCCCAGCCCGCTGCTGTCCGACCTGGCCGTCGCCGCGTCGCCGGGCGTCGATGTCACCCCGGACGCCGACGCGGCGTTGAGCAACTCGCTTCAGCGGCAGCTGGCCACCGGCTCCCCCGCCCAGCAGCATCAGCTCCTGCTCCATCACATCCAGACGCACGCCGCCGCGATCCTCGGCCATCCCACCATCGACGCGATCCCACCCGCCCAGCCGTTCCAGGAGCTGGGGTTCGACTCCCTCACGGCCGTCGAATTCGGCCACCGGCTCTCCGCCGCCACCGGTCTCGACCTTCCGCCCACTCTGGTCTTCGACCATCCCACCCCCAAGGAGCTGGCCGACTGTCTGCGCGAGCGGCTGGTCGAGGGGCAGCTGACCTCCGAGGGACATCTGCTGTCGGAGCTCGACCGGTGGGACTCGGTCTCGGAGGCATCGGCGGTGGACGAGGCGGCCCGTCGCCGGATCACCGGGCGACTGCGGCTGCTGCTGGCCAAGTGGAGCGACACGGAGCGGGAAACGGAGCGTTCCGCGGCCCACAGCGAGCTCGAGACGGCGACGGCAGAAGACATTTTCGACCTCATCTCGGACGAGTTCGGAAAGTCCGACGAGCTCGGAAAGTCGTGAGCCCGATGACCCCCATCCTCCGCGACGCGCCAAGGAGCCTCCGCTAGATGTCGAACGAAGAGAAGCTGCTCGACCACCTCAAGTGGGTCACGGCCGAGTTGCGCCAGACCCGTGAGCGTCTGCGGGAGGCCGAGTCCGCCGAGCCGGAGCCCATCGCGATCGTGGGCATGGCCTGCCGCTATCCGGGCGGGGTGCGGTCGCCGGAGGAGCTGTGGCGGCTGGTGCGGGACGGCGAGGACGCCGTCTCCGGCTTTCCCGCGGACCGGGGTTGGGGCGTTGAGGAGCTGTTCGACCCGGATCCCGAAAGCTATGGGAAGTCCTATGTGGACCAGGGCGGATTCTGTTACGACGCGGCCGAGTTCGACGCGGCCTTCTTCGACATCAGCCCCCGCGAGGCCCAGGCCATGGACCCCCAGCAGCGGCTGCTGCTGGAGACCGCGTGGGAGGCGTTCGAACGCGCCGGGCTCAACCGGGCGTCGCTGGGCGGCAGCAACACCGGCGTGTTCGCCGGGGTGGGCTCGCATGACTATCTGTCGGTCATCGGCGACATCACCAGCGAGGTGGAGGGCTACGTCGGCCCCGGGAACCTCGGCAGTGTGGTGTCAGGGCGGGTGGCGTACACGCTCGGCCTCGAGGGGCCCGCGGTCACGGTGGACACCGCGTGTTCCTCGTCGCTGGTCGCCATCCATCTGGCGTGTCAGGCGCTGCGCAGCGGCGAATGCGATCTGGCCCTGGCCGGTGGTGTGGCCGTGATGGCCACACCCGGCGCGTTCATCGAGTTCTCCCGCCAGCGCGGCATGGCCCCGGACGGCCGCTGCAAACCGTTCGCGGCGGCCGCCGACGGCACCGGATGGGGCGAGGGCGCCGGGTTGATCGTCCTGGAGCGCCTGTGTGAGGCGCGGCGCCGCAACCGCCGTGTCCTCGGGGTGATCCGGGGCTCGGCGGTCAACCAGGACGGTGCGTCGAATGGTCTGACGGCGCCGAACGGGCCCTCGCAGCAGCGGGTGATCCGGCAGGCCCTGGCCAACGCGCAGCTGTCCACCGCCGAGGTGGACGCGGTCGACGGACATGGCACCGGGACCACCCTCGGCGATCCGATCGAGGCGCAGGCGCTGCTGGCCACCTACGGACAGGGCAGGCCGGAGGACCGGCCGCTGTGGCTGGGCTCGATCAAGTCCAACCTGGGGCACACCCAGGCCGCGGCCGGTGCGGCCAGTGTGATCAAGATGGTGATGGCGATGCGACATGAGCTGCTGCCCGCCTCGCTCCACATCGACGAGCCGACGCCGCACGCAGACTGGGCGTCGGGTGCGGTGCGGCTGCTGGCCGAGCCGGTCGCGTGGCCGCGTGGGGAGCGTCCGCGCCGGGCCGGTGTGTCCGCGTTCGGGATCTCCGGTACGAACGCCCATCTGATCCTGGAGCAGGCCCCCGAACCGGCCGAGGTCGCCACCGCATCGGACACCTCGGGGGGCGGGATTTCGGCGGGTGGTGTGGTGCCGTGGGTGGTGTCCGGGCGTGGCGCCGAGGCGTTGCGCGGTCAGGCCCGGGCACTGGCCGAACGGGTGGCCACCGACCCGGAGGCGTCAGCGGAGGACGTCGGCTGGTCACTCATCACCACCCGGTCCGTCTTCGACCACCGCGCCGTCATCGTCGGCCAACACCGCGACGAACTCCTGACCGGACTCAACGCCCTGGCCACCGGCAACACCCACCCCACCATCATCGAACCGAGCACCACCACCAGCCTCGGTATGGGCCCAGTCCTGGTCTTCCCCGGCCAGGGCTCCCAATGGCTCGGCATGGGCGCCGGACTCCTGGACGCCTCACCCGTCTTCGCCACCCGCGTGGCCGAATGCGAACAAGCCCTCACCCCCCACATCAACTGGTCCCTCACCGAAGCCCTCCGCGGCGGAATCAACACCGCCGACCTCGCCCGCGTCGACGTCGTCCAGCCCCTCCTGTGGGCCATCATGGTCTCCCTGGCCGCCGTATGGGACCACCACGGCGTCACCCCCGCCGCCGTCGTCGGCCACAGCCAAGGCGAAATCGCCGCCGCCTGCGTCGCCGGAGCCCTCTCCCTCGACGAAGGCGCCCGCATCGTCGCCCTCCGCGCCCACGCCCTCCGCCACCTCACCGGCCACGGCACCATGGCCTCCCTCACCCTCAGCCAAAACCAGGCAGAGGAGTTCCTCACCGAACTCGGCAAAGACGCCCACAACGTCGCCATCGCCGCCATCAACGGACCCAACTCCGTCGTCATCTCCGGACCACCCGAACAAGTCACCCACACCGTCACCACCTGCGAACAAACAGGCCACCGCGCCCGCCTCATCGACGTCGACTACGCCTCCCACAGCACCCAAGTCGACGGAATCACCGATGAGTTGAGGGCGGTGCTGTCGGGGATCGAACCCGTCCAGGCGGAAGTGGAGTTCTATTCGACCGTCACCGGCACCCGCATGGACACCGGCGGACTCGACACCGCGTACTGGGTCAAGAACCTCCGCGAACGAGTGCGCTTCGCCGACGCCGTACGAGCACTCCTCGACGACGGCCACCGCGTGTTCATCGAAGCCAGCACCCACCCCGTCCTCACCATCGGCATGCAGGAGACCTTCGAGGAAGCCGGTGTGCCCGCGGCCGCGGTGCCGACCCTGCGCCGGGACCATGGCGACCACGCCCAGTTGATGCGGTCGGTGGCGCAGGCGTTCACCGCCGGAGTCAGCGTCGACTGGACCCGCTGGTTCCCAACCGACCCCGCGCCCCGCGTCCTCGACCTGCCCACCTACGCCTTCCAGCGGCGGCGGTACTGGCTGGACGGGCGGGGTGGCCACAGTGGCGACCCGGGCGACCTCGGGCTGGGGTCCGCGGAGCATCCGCTGCTCGGCGCCGCCGTGGAACTCGCGGAGGGCGGCGCCCATCTGCTGACCGGCCGCCTGTCGCCACGGAGCCATCCGTGGCTGAACGACCACCGGGTGCTGGACACCGTCCTGCTGCCGGGCACCGCGTTCGCCGAGCTCGCCCTGCACGCGGCCGCGCGCACCGGCTGTGACCATGTGGCGGAGCTGACCCTGCACGCGCCACTGGTGATTCCGCAGGGCGAGGCGGTCGATGTGCAGATCGCCGTGGCCGCTCCCGATCACACCGGTGAGCGTCCGATCACGGTGCATTCACGGCCGGCGGCCGATACCGGCGACACTGCTTGGACCCGGCATGCCACCGGTGCACTCGCCACTTCCGCCGCGCCCAACTCCCGTGCCCTGGAGGGCGTCTGGCCGCCACCTGGGGCGACAGCGCTGCCCGTCGAGGACTTCTACGGGCAGCTCGCCGACCACGGATACCACTACGGACCGTCCTTCCAGGGCCTCACCGCCGCGTGGCGGCTGGACGGCGACGTCTACGCCGAGGTGTCCCTGCCCGAAGGGGAGCGCGAGGGCGCGGCCGCGTACGGCATCCATCCCGCCCTGTTCGACGCCGCGCTGCACGCCCGTGCCCTGGACGTCGCCCCCGGTTCCGAGGACGCGCACCGGATCCTGCTCCCGTTCACCTGGAGCGGTCTGCGGCTGCGTGCCACCGGCGCGGACACCCTGCGGATCCGCATCACCCCGACGGCATCGGACCGGCTCAGCCTGCTCGCGGCCGATCCGACCGGCGCGGCAGTGGCCGTCGTGGACGATCTGATCCTGCGCCCGGTGCCGGAAGGGCAGTTGGGCCGGGCCCGTGCGGCGGGCAGGAATTCGCTGTTCCAGCCGGCCTGGACGCGGATGACACCGGCCGAGACCGCCCCCGCCTGCCGTTCTGCCGTGATCGGTCCGAGCGGCGGTCCCCTCACCGACGCGCTGCCCGATGCCTCCCACCTGCCGGACCTCGCCGCCGTGCGGGCGGCCGTGGCGGATCAAGCACCGGCCCCCGACGTGGTGTTCGCCTTCTTCGGCTCTTCCGCGGATGGCCGGGGCGATCCGGCGGAGCGCGCCCATGACCTGGGCAGGGCGGCCCTCGGGGTGTTGCGGGAGTTCCTCGCCGCCCCTGAATTCACCGACGCCCGGTTGGCGGTGGTCACCCGTGGGGCGGCCGCCCCGCAGAGCCATGACGATGTCCACGATCTGCCCGCCTCCGCCGTATGGGGTCTGGTGCGCAGCGCCCAGTCGGAGAACCCCGGCCGGGTCCTGCTGCTCGACCTCGACGGTCGGGACGCCTCACCGCGGGCCCTGGCCGACGCCGTGGCATCGGGCGAGCCCCAGCTGGCGCTGCGGGACGGGGTGGCGTACGTACCACGGCTGGTCCACGACGACGCGGCCAAGCGGCTCACCCCGCCGGAGGGGTCGGCCACGTGGCGTCTGGGGCTGACCGGCCACGGCAGCCTGGACCAGCTGGCGCTGGTCGACTGCCCGGACAACGCCCGCCCGCTGGGCCGGGGCGAGGTCCGGGTGGCGCTTCGGGCGGGCGGGGTGAACTTCCATGACGTCGTGGTGGCGCTGGGCATGGTGGAGGACCCCAGGCCACTGGGCGGCGACGGGGCCGGTGTGGTCGTCGAAGTGGGGCCCGGCACCGCGGAGTTCGCGGAGGGCGACCGGGTCATGGGCCTGTTCAACGGCACCGGGTCGCCGGTCGTCACCGACGTCCGGATGATCACCAGGATCCCCGAGGGGTGGTCCTACGCGCAGGCGGCCACCACACCGTCGGCCTTTCTCACGGCCTACTACGGTCTCGCCGATCTCGCTGGGCTGCGGGCCGGGGAGAAGCTGCTGCTGCACGCGGCCACCGGCGGAGTGGGCCTGGCGGCCGTGCAGCTGGCCCACCACTGGCAGGCCGAGGTGTACGCCACGGCGGGACCCGCGAAGTGGCACGCCCTGCGGGAGCGCGGTTTCGACGACCGCCATATCGCCTCCTCGCGCACCCTCGACTTCGAGGAGCGGTTCCGCGCCGCCGCCGGATCGGTCGACGTGGTGCTCAACTCCCTGGCCGGTGACTTCATGGACGCGTCGTTGCGGCTGCTGGCGCCCCGCGGTCGTTTCATCGACATGGGCCGGACCGACGTCCGCGATCCCGAGCAGGTCGGCGGCCAGTATCCGGGGGTCGTCTATCGCGCGTTCGACCTGGTCGGCGGGGCGGGTCCGGACCGCATTCAGCAGTTGCTGGCCGAGTTGTCGACACTGTTCGAGAACGGGGCACTGCAACCGCTGCCGACCACGCTGTGGGACATCCGCCGGGCCCCCGAGGCGTTCCGCTACTTCAGCCAGGCCCGCCACATCGGCAAGATCGTGCTGACGCTCCCGACCGCCCTCGACCCGGAGGGCACGGTCCTCATCACCGGTGGTACGGGCGCCCTCGGCGCCGCCACCGCCCGCCATCTGGTGGTCCACCACGACGTACGGCGGCTGCTGCTCATCAGCCGCCGGGGCCCCGACGCTCCGGCGGCCACGGAGCTGGCGGCCGAACTGACCGAGCTCGGCGCGTGCGTCTCCATCGTGGCGTGTGACGCGGCCGACCGGGCCGCCCTGGCCAAGCTGCTGGAGACCGTGCCCGACCACCATCCGCTCACCGCCGTCGTCCACGCCGCCGGGCTGCTGCGCGATGCCACGGTCGAGGCGCTCACGCCCGATCAGCTCGATGAGGTGCTGCGGGCGAAGGCCGACGCGGCGTGGAATCTGCATGAACTCACCCGCGACGCCGGGCTGTCGGCGTTCGTGTTGTTCTCCGCGGCGGCCGGGCTGCTGGGCGCCGCGGGCCAGGGCAACTACGCGGCGGCCAACGCCTTCCTGGACGCGCTCGCCGTGCACCGTCATGCCCAGGGCCTGCCCGCCACCTCCCTGGCCTGGGGGTACTGGGCCCAGGCCACCGGCATGACCGGTGGCATGACGGACACCGACCGGGCACGGCTGGCGCGGGCCGGGATGATGGGGCTGGAGACCGAACAGGGCCTCGCACTGCTCGACATCGCGCTCGACAGCGGCCTGCCGAACCTGGCGCCCATCCGGCTCGACCTGGCCACCATGCGGCGTGAGGCCCACGCCGACGATCTGCCGCCCCTCTTCAGGAGCCTGGTGCGCGGCGCCGCCCCGCAAGCGGCCACCGCAGCCGTCGCCTCGGGCGGGGCGGCACCGGCCGAGGCGTTCGCCGCCATGTCCGGGGAGGACCGGCAGCAGGCGCTCCTCAAGCTGGTGCGCAACGCCACGGCGACGGTGCTGGGCCATGACACCGCGGATGCCATCCACCCCGCCCAGAACTTCCGGGAACTGGGCTTCGACTCGCTGACCGCCGTGGAGCTGCGCAACCGGCTGGGCGCCGCCACCGGTCTGCGGCTGCCCGCCACGCTGGTCTTCGACCACCCCACGCCCACCGCGGTGGTGCGGCTGTTGGAGGAACGCCTGGTTCCGGCCGGGGCGGCGTCGACGGAGTCGCTCCTCACCGGCCTCGACTCCCTCGACGCCGCCTTGGCCGGGGGGATCGCCGACCGGGAGCAGCGGGCCCGGATCGCGGCGCGGTTGCGGGAGCTGCTGCGCAAGGCGGACGGCCCGTGGCAGGACGCGGACGGCGACGACAGCGCCGAGGAGGATCTGGCGTCGGCCAGCGACGAGGACTTGTTCCGGGCGCTCGACAACGAGCTGACCGTCCCCTCCGACGACGGTCTCCGATGAATCAGGACCGATGAATCAGCACCACTGGACCAGGACGACTGGACCAGGACCGCTCAATCAGGACAGCCGTGACGATCGGGTTGATGCGATATGACGGATGACGAGAAGCTCCGCAGCTATCTCAAGCGGGCGACCGCCGATCTGCGTCTGGCCAGGCGGCAGTTGCGCGAGGTCGAGGACCGCGCCCGGGAGCCCATCGCCATCGTCGGGATGGCCTGCCACTTCCCCGGCGATGTGGCGACCCCCGAGGACCTGTGGCGGGTGGTGGACGAGGGCGTGGACGTCATCTCCTCGTTTCCCGAGGACCGAGGCTGGGACCTGGAGAGCCTCTACGACCCGGATCCGGAGCACGCCGGCACCAGCAGCGCCCGCGAGGGCGGATTCCTCCGCGAGGTGGCCGACTTCGACGCCGAGTTCTTCGGGATCAGCCCGCGTGAGGCCGCGGCGATGGATCCGCAGCAGCGGCTGCTGCTGGAGACGGCGTGGGAGGCGTTCGAACGCGCGGGGCTCACGCGGGAGGCGCTGAGCGGCAGCGCCACCGGGGTGTTCGCCGGGGTGGACTCGTACCACTATCTGTCGCTCATCGGGCAGACGACGAGCGACTCGGCGGGCTATGTGGCCACCGGAAACCTCGGCAGCGTGGTCTCGGGCCGGGTGTCGTACTCGTTCGGCCTGGAGGGGCCCGCGGTCACGGTGGACACGGCCTGCTCGTCGTCGCTGGTGGCCATGCATCTGGCGGTGCAGGCGCTGCGGCAGGACGAGTGCTCGCTGGCCCTCGCGGGCGGGGTGACGGTGATGGCCACGCCCGGTGGGTTCACCGAGTTCTCGCGTCAGCGCGCGCTGTCCCCGGACGGGCGGTGCAAGGCGTTCGCCGCGGCGGCCGATGGCACGGGCTTCTCCGAGGGCGTCGGCCTGGTGTTGCTGGAGCGGCTGTCGGACGCGCGGCGCGACGGGCACCGGGTGCTGGCCGTGATCCGGGGCTCGGCGGTCAACCAGGACGGTGCGTCGAATGGTCTGACGGCGCCGAACGGGCCCTCGCAGCAGCGGGTGATCCGGCAGGCCCTGGCCAACGCGGGGCTGGCGCCGTCCGAGGTGGACGCGGTGGAGGCGCACGGTACGGGCACCACGCTGGGCGATCCGATCGAGGCGCAGGCGCTGCTGGCCACCTACGGACAGGGCAGGCCGGAGGACCGGCCGCTGTGGCTGGGCTCCATCAAGTCCAACATCGGGCACACCCAGGCCGCCGCCGGGGTGGCGAGCGTCATCAAGATGGTGCAGGCCCTGCGGCATGAGGTGCTCCCCGTCTCCCTGCACATCGACGAGCCGACACCGCATGTGGACTGGGGCGCGGGCGAGGTGCGGCTGCTGACCGAACCCGTCGAGTGGGCGGCGAACGGACGGCCACGCCGTGTGGGTGTGTCGTCGTTCGGCATCAGCGGTACGAACGCCCATCTGATCCTGGAGCAGGCCCCCGAACCGGCCGAGGTCGCCACCGCATCGGACACCTCGGGGGGCGGGATTTCGGCGGGTGGTGTGGTGCCGTGGGTGGTGTCCGGGCGTGGCGCCGAGGCGTTGCGCGGCCAGGCCCGGGCACTGGCCGAACGGGTGGCCACCGACCCGGAGGCGTCAGCGGAGGACGTCGGCTGGTCACTCATCACCACCCGGTCCGTCTTCGACCACCGCGCCGTCATCGTCGGCCAACACCGCGACGAACTCCTGACCGGACTCAACGCCCTGGCCACCGGCAACACCCACCCCACCATCATCGAACCGAGCACCACCACCAGCCTCGGTATGGGCCCAGTCCTGGTCTTCCCCGGCCAGGGCTCCCAATGGCTCGGCATGGGCGCCGGACTCCTGGACGCCTCACCCGTCTTCGCCACCCGCGTGGCCGAATGCGAACAAGCCCTCACCCCCCACATCAACTGGTCCCTCACCGAAGCCCTCCGCGGCGGAATCAACACCGCCGACCTCGCCCGCGTCGACGTCGTCCAGCCCCTCCTGTGGGCCATCATGGTCTCCCTGGCCGCCGTATGGGACCACCACGGCGTCACCCCCGCCGCCGTCGTCGGCCACAGCCAAGGCGAAATCGCCGCCGCCTGCGTCGCCGGAGCCCTCTCCCTCGACGAAGGCGCCCGCATCGTCGCCCTCCGCGCCCACGCCCTCCGCCACCTCACCGGCCACGGCACCATGGCCTCCCTCACCCTCAGCCAAAACCAGGCAGAGGAGTTCCTCACCGAACTCGGTAAAGGTGCCGCGGGGGTGGGCGTGGCCGCCGTCAACGGACCCGGTTCCGTGGTGGTCTCAGGGCCCCCGGACCAGGTCGCCCACGCGGTCACCGCCTGCCAACAAGCAGGCCGCCGCGCCCGGCTCATCGACGTCGACTACGCCTCCCACAGCGTCCAAGTAGACGAAATCGCCCATGAGTTGAACGAACTACTCGCCGGGGTCAAGCCGGTGCCGGGCCAGGTGGCGTTCTACTCCACCGTCACCGGCACCCGCATGGACACCAGCGGACTCGACACCGCGTACTGGGTCAAGAACCTCCGCGAACGAGTGCGCTTCGCCGACGCCGTACGAGCACTCCTCGACGACGGCCACCGCGTGTTCATCGAAGCCAGCACCCACCCCGTCCTCACCATCGGCATGCAGGAGACCATCGAGGAGGCGGGGGTCGACGCGGTCACCATCCCGACCCTGCGACGCGACCACGGTGGCGCGGCCCAGCTGGCGCGGTCGGTGGCGCAGGCGTTCACCGCCGGAGTCACGGTCGACTGGACCCGCTGGTTCCCAACCGACCCCGCGCCCCGTGTCATCGACCTGCCCACCTACGCCTTCCAGCGTGAGCGGTACTGGCTGGACGGAGAGGGCGGGCCGGGTGGCGATCCGGCCGATCTGGGGCTGACGGCCGCCGGGCATCCACTGCTCGGCGCCGCCGTGGAACTCGCCGACGGCACCACTCACGTGCTCACCGGCCGGATCTCCACGCGGTCCCATCCATGGCTCGCCGAGCATGTGGTGGCGGGTACGGTGCTGGCGCCGGGCGCGATGTTGGTGGAGTGGGCGCTGCGAGCGGCAGACGACGTCGGCTGCGGCGGGGTGGAGGAGCTGGCGCTGCAGGTGCCGCTGGCGCTGCCCGAGTCCGGTGGGCTGCGGGTGCAGGTGGTGGTGGGTGCCGCGGCCGAGGACGGGCGGCGTGAGGTGCGGATGTACTCGCGTCCCGACCGCGCCGACCGGCCCGACCGACCCGACGGCTCCAACGGCGTCGACCACGCCCCCGCCCTCGATTCCGGCCCGGACAGGGGGTGGGTGTGTCATGCGGTGGGCGTGCTCGCGCCCGCCGCCGACGCACCCGCACCGGTGGAGGGTCTGGGCGGGGCATGGCCGCCGCCGGGCGCGGAACCGCTGGACGTCGGCGCCTTCTACGAGCAGGTGATGGCGGCGGGGTACGGCTATGGCCCGGCCTACCAGGGCCTGACGGCCGCGTGGCGTCAGGGCGGGGATGTCCTCGCCGAGGTGGCGCTGCCCGATGCCGCGGGAGGGCGGGACGGATTCGGCATCCATCCGGTGTTGCTGGACGCGGCGCTGCATCCGTCGCTGCTGATGGACCGGCCCGAGGGCCAGGAGGAGGACGGCCAGGTGTGGTTGCCGTTCGCCTGGAACGGCGTGTCACTGTGGGCCACCGAGGCGGCCACGGTACGGGTCCGGCTGTCGCGGGACGAGGAGCGGCAGTCGTTGCGGCTGACCGTGGCGGACACGGTGGGCACGCCGGTGCTGACCGTCGACTCGTTGGTGACACGTCCAGCGGCGACGGACCGGTTGCGCACGGCCGCCCGCCCCGTGGACGGGCTGTTCACCCTGGACTGGACGCCCCTGCCCGCTCCGGCCACCGCGCCGTCCCCCACCTCGGTGGTCGGCGACGGCGGTTGGGTGGTGCTGGGCGAGGACCGGCTGGGGCTGGCGGAGCCGGTCCGGGCGGGCACGAGCGATGCCGTGGTGGGCCATCCGGACCTGGAGGCGCTGATCGCGGCCGTCGACGCGGGCGAGCCCGCGCCTGCCGTCGTCCTGGCCCATCCGTACGCCGCCGAGAACGGCCACGGGGACGGACTGGAGGCGACCGAGGAGCTGCTGGGGCTGGTGCAGTCCTGGCTGCGGCGCCCGGCGCTGGCCGACACGCGGCTGGTGGTCGTCACGCGGGGCGCGGTGGCAGCGGCCCGTCCCGACAAGGACACCGATGACACCGCACTGGATCCGTGCGGTGCCGGGGCATGGGGGCTGATCCGCAGCGCCCAGTCGGAGAACCCAGGCCGGTTTGTACTGCTCGACCTCGCTGAGAGCCACGAGGGCCACACGGACCGCGAGGTCCACACGGACCACGAGAGCCACACGGACCACGAGAGCCTCGTGCAGGCCGTGGTGCGCGCGATCGAGGCGCATGAGCCCCAGGTGGCGGTGCGGGGCGGACGGGTGCTGGTGCCCCGGATGGTGCGCGCGACGGCCGCGACCGGCCCGGCCATCGATGGCCAGGACGCGGAGGAGACCGCCGGGCTCGACACCGACGGCACCGTGCTGATCACGGGTGGCACCGGCACCCTGGGCGCTCTGGTCGCCGAACACCTGGTGCGCACATGGGGCGTCAGGCATCTGCTGCTGGTGAGCCGGAGCGGTCCGGAGGCCGCCGGCGCAGATGAACTCACCTACCGACTCGCCGAGTTGGGGGCGCGGGTACACATCGCCGCAGCCGATGTCACCGACCCGGACGCGGTGGCCGATCTGGTGGCCGGGGTCGATCCCGCACATCCGCTGACCGGTGTGGTCCACGCGGCCGGGGTGCTGGACGACGCCGTCCTCACCACCCAGACCCCGGAGCGGCTGGCGCGGGTGTGGCGTCCGAAGGCCACGGCCGCGGCCCATCTGCACGCCGCGACCGCGGGGCTGCCGCTGTCCCTGTTTGTGATGTTCTCCTCCACGGCGGGCACGCTGGGCGCCTCCGGGCAGTCCAACTACGCAGCGGCGAACGCCTATTGCGACGTCCTGGCCGCCCGGCGCCGCGCCCTCGGCCTGCCGGGGCTTTCGGTGGCGTGGGGCCTGTGGGCGGACGCCAGCGGGATGACCGGGCACCTGGGGGAGACGGACCGGGCCAGGATGAGCCGGTCGGGCATCGGGGCGATGTCCAGCGAGCGGGCGCTGGGGCTGCTGGACGCCGCCGTGCGCCACGGCCACCACCATCTGATCGCCATCGACCTGGACGTACGGGCCCTGGCGGGCCGGCCGACGCTCACCCTGCCCGCTCCCCTGCGGGCGCTCACCGGTGGCGGTACGGCCCGGCGCACCGCGGCCACGGCCCGGCCGCACACCGACTGGGCCGGTCATCTGGCCGCGCTGCCGGTGGAGGAGCAGCGCCGTACGCTGCTCAATCTGGTCCTCACCCATGCCGCGGCGGCGCTGGGCCACTCCGACCCGGGGCGGATCCAGACCGAACGCGGCTTCCTGGAGCTCGGCTTCGACTCGCTCACCGCGATCGAACTGCGCAACAGGCTGACGGCCGTGACCGGGCTGCGGCTGGCCACCACCCTCATTTTCGACCACCCGAATCCGGCCGCGCTCGCCGACCATCTGCATGCGGAATTGGCGCCCGGGGAGGTGGATCCGCTCGCCCCCATGCTGGGTGAAATCGACAGGCTGGAAAGCGCGCTGCTTTCCGTGGCCCGGGACGAGACGGCGCATGAGGCGCTGTTGAAGCGCCTTCAGTCCACGCTGTCGAAACTGGGGGCCCTGCACGGCGGCGGGACGGAGGAAGGCGAAGCGGTCGGCCGTATTCAGGACGCCACGGCCGACGAGATCTTCCAGTTCATCGACCAGGACCTGGGCCGAAGCGAAAGCGACGGAGAGCATGCACATGGGGGCACACGGTGATTGATGAGCGAAGCCGGAAGAAGCTCATTCTCGAGCACAGCCGCCGGATGAACGCCGCGGACATCGACGGGCTTCTCGAACTCTACGCGGACGAGGTCACGTTCGAGGATCCGGTCGGATCGGGGCGCAGGACCGGGCGGGACGCCCTTCGTGCGCATTTCGAGGAGCTCGCCGCGGCGGGTATCACCGAGATTCCCGGTGAGCCGGTCGCGGGGCAGGACGGGGTACATGTCCTGGTGCCGGTGACGGCCACCATGGACTATCTGCCCAAAGGCCCCGGATTCGCCGAGCGCGGCTGGCTGACGACCCCGGACGCCCCGGAGAACTCCCGCATCACCTGGGACTACGTCCTGATGATGCGCGCGGGGGCCGGTGGCCTCATTCAGGAACTGCAGATGTTCTGGGGGAGGTCGGACATTGGTATCGCCGGCTGATCCCCCACGACCCCGGCACCGCACAGGAGGCGTTCATGGCCGATGAGGCGACCCTCAAGAGGATGGCTCTGGAATACGCGCGGCGCATGAACGAGGGTGATGTGGAGGCCGTATTGGAGCTGTTCTCGGACGACATCGTCTTCGAGGACCCGGTCGGCGCGCCCCCGCTCATCGGAAAGGACGCGCTTCGCGAACACATCGCCTGGTCCATCGAGTGCCAGGTGCACGAGACCCCGGGCCGTCCGGTCACTTCCATGGACGGCCGCAGGGTGGCGGTGCCGACCACGGTCACGGTGTACGCGCCGGCCAAGCTCACCTTCAGCATCATCGGCGTGATCGAACTCGGGGATGACGGTCTGGTCCATCACGCCCAGGCTTTCTGGGGCATCACGGATACGAAAGTGGGCGATGGCCCCGAACTCACCGGCGTTGCGCATTTCATGGCGGTCACCCAGAACCTCGCCAAGATGGTCCAGGCCAAGGGCAGCCCCAGTCCCAGCCCGACGGGAAAGCCGTAAGCGGTGAAGGGAGGAGAGCGAAAATCATGACCGAACCCACACACGGAATCGTTCTGGGCGGAGGCTGGGCGGGAATGCTGGCCGCCCATGTGCTTGCCCGCCATCTGGAGCGTGTCACCGTCGTGGAGCGCGATGTGCTGCCGGACGGCCCCCGGCACCGCAAGGGATCGCCGCAGGGGCGCCATGTCCATGTGCTGTGGTCCAGCGGTGCGCGCATCGTGGACACGCTGCTGCCGGGCATGCTCGACCAACTGCTCGACGCGGGCGCCCGCCGGATCGGCTTCCACCAGGACCTGGTGACCTTGACGTCCCACGGCTGGCAGCACCGCTTCCCGGCCCGGCAGTACGCCCTGATGTGCACCCGTCCGTTCCTGGACTGGAAGGTACGCGACCGCGTACTCGCCACCGGGCGGATCACCGTGCGCCAGCGCACCGAGATCCTCGATCTGGCCGGCGAGGCCAAACGGGTCACCGGGGTCCGGGTGCGCGACGTGGGCTCCGGGGCGGGCGAAACCCTGGAGGCCGATCTGGTGGTCGACGCCTCCGGGCGCGGTTCCCGGCTCCGGCACTGGCTGTCGGCGCTGGAGGTGCCGCCGCTGGAGGAGGACATCGTCGACGCGGGCATCGCCTACGCCACCCGCGTGTACCAGGGCCCGCCGGGCGCCGCGGCCGGGTTCCCCGCCGTCAACGTGGCCGCCGACCACCGGCTGCGCGAGCCGGGCCGGTTCGGGGTGGTGTATCCGCAGGAGGACGACACCTGGATGGTGACCCTGTCGTGCACCCGGGGCGCCGGACTGCCCACCCGCGACGACGAGTTCCTGCCCTACGCGCGGACGCTGCGCCATCCGCTGGTCGCCGATCTCATCGCGCTCGCGAAGCCACTGACCCCGGTGGCCGTCTCGCGGGTCGGCGCCAACCGGCGGCTGTATCCGGAGCGTCTTGACATCTGGCCGGAGGGGCTGCTGGTGCTCGGGGACGCGCTGGCCGCGTTCAACCCGATCTACGGCCATGGCATGAGCTCGGCGGCTCGCGCGGCCGCCGCACTGGACACCGAGCTCCAGCGGTCCGGGATCGCCGGAGGAACGACGCACCGGGCCCAGCAGGCGATCAGCGCCACCGTGGACGACCCGTGGATCATGGCCGCGTCCAAGGACGTGGAGTACGTCAACTGCCGGATGAACACGACGGACCCACGGCTGACGGGCGGGTCCGTGGCGCGGCAGCGCTTCTCCGATCTGATCGCCGACCGGTCGATTCGCTCCTCGGCGGTGTGTGATGTGGTGACCGACGTCATCAGCCTCACCGCCCCGCAGTCCGAGCTGGCGTCCAACGGCTTTCTGTCGCTGATGCAGAAGGACCGGGTCCTCCCGGAGCTCACCGAGCCGCCGCTGACCGCCGATGAGCTCGCGCTGGTGGATCTGAGCCCGCGCAGCGCAGTGGGTGCGGGCGGCTCATGAGCAACGAGGAAAAGCTCGTCGACTATCTCAAGTGGACCACGTCCGAGCTCCATGAGACCCGGCAGCGGCTGCGGGAGATCCAGGAGGAGCTGGAGGAGCCAATCGCCATCGTGGGCATGGCCTGCCGCTTCCCCGGCGGTGTGCGCACCCCGGCCCAGCTGTGGGACCTGGTGGCCGACGGGCGGGACGCCGTCTCCAGCTTCCCCACCGACCGGGGCTGGGACCTGGAGAACCTCTACCACCCCGATCCGGAGAACCACGGCACCTCGTACGTACGGGCCGGCGGTTTCATCTATGACGCGGCCGACTTCGACGCGGAGTTCTTCGACATCGGCGCCCGGGAGGCGGCGGCCATCGAACCGCAGCAGCGGATGCTGCTGGAGCTGGCGTGGGAGGCGACGGAAAGCGCGGGCATCGATCCGCACACCCTGCGGGGCAGCCGGACCAGTGTCTACACGGGGGTGATGTACCACGACTACGCCTCGCGTCTGGACGAGATCCCCGAGGGTCTGCTGGGCCATGTGGGCAACGGCAACGCGGGCAGTGTGTCCTCGGGCCGGGTGGCGTTCACGCTCGGTCTGCAGGGCGCGGCGGTCAGTCTGGACACCGCGTGTTCGTCGTCGCTGGTGGCGATGCATCTGGCGGCCGGGGCGCTGAGGCGGCGCGAGTGCACGCTGGCGCTGGCCGGTGGCGCCGCCATCATGTACACCGCGAGCGTGTTCCAAGTGGCCTCCAGTCAGCGCCAGTTGTCGCCCGATGTCCGGTGCCGGTCGTTCGCGGACGCCGCCGACGGCATGGTGTACGGGGAGGGCGCCGGTCTGCTGCTGCTGGAGCGGCTGTCGGACGCACGGCGCAACGGCCATCCGGTGCTGTCCGTGATCCGCGGCTCGGCCATCAACCAGGACGGTGCCAGTACGGGCATGGCCGCGCCCAACGGCCCCGCCCAGCAGCAGCTGATCCGCGACGCCCTGGCGAACGCCCTGCTGTCCACGGGTGACGTGGACGCGGTGGAGGCGCATGGCACGGGTACCGCGTTCGGGGACACCATCGAGCTCCAGGCGCTGCTCGCCACGTACGGACAGGACCGTCCGGACGACCGGCCGCTGCTGCTGGGATCCATCAAGTCGAACATCGGTCATACGCAGGCCGCCGCCGGAATGGCCGGTGTGATCAAGATGGTGATGGCGATGCGCCGGGGCGTGCTGCCACGTTCGCTCCACATCGACCGGCCGACCCGGCTGGTGCACTGGCGCAAGGGCGCGGTGCGGCTGCTGACCGAGCGGATGGACTGGCCGCGGGTGGACCGGCCGCGTCGGGCCGGTGTGTCCTCGTTCAGCGCCAGCGGCACCAACGCCCATGTGATTCTGGAGGAGTTCACCGAATCGGTGGAGGGATCCGCCGACGAGGATGGTGCCCGCGACCCGGGGGTGGTGCCGTGGGTGCTGTCCGCGCGGGGGACCGCGGCGCTGCGCGGCCAGGCCCGTGCGCTGGCCGCACATGTGGCCGCTCCCGGGCTGTCCCCCACAGACGTCGGTTGGTCGCTGGCGACCACGCGTTCGGTGTTCGACCACCGGGCGGTCGTGGTCGGCCGGGGGCCGGACGAGCTGAGGGCGGGGCTGGCCGCGCTGGCGGCCGGTGAGCCGCACCCCTCGGTGGTGGGACCCGAAGTGGCCCGTACCGGCGCGGCGGCCTCGGCGGGCGGGACGGTGTTCGCCTTCGGTGGGGAGGGCGGTCATCCGCCGGGGACGGGCCGCGAGCTGTACGACCGGTTCCCCGTCTTCGCCACGGCCTTCGACGAGGTCGGTGAGCTGCTCGGGACGAAGGGGGAGCACGACACGTCCTCCCGGGCCGGGCTGTTCGCCCTCTACATCGCGCTGGCCCGGCTGCTGGCCTCGGTGGGGGTACGGCCGGACGCGGTGGTGGGCTGTGGGGTCGGTGAGATCGCCGCGGCGCACATCACCGCTGCTCTGGACCTCGCCGCCGCCTGCCGGCTGGTTGCCGCCGGCGCCGATCCGGGCCCGGTGGAGTACGAGCGGCCGCCCATGCCCTCGCTCGACGGGGCCGGTGCGGTGTGGGAACTGGGGCCCGGGGCGATGCTGCCTTCCGCCCCGGCGGCGCTGGTGCTGGCGCCCTTCCGTGGCGAGGGGGCCGAGGTGCGGGCGCTGATGTGCGGCCTGGCCCGTACGCACACCATGGGCGCCACCGTGGACTGGGCGGCCCTGTTCGACGGCGCCCCCGCTCCGCGTACCGTCCCACTGCCCACCTACGCCTTTCAGCGACAGCGCTTCTGGCTGGAGAACGAGGCGCCGTCGGACGCCGTGCCCACGGTGGAGACCTGGGCGGACGCCGAGTTCTGGGATGCCGTGGAACGTACGGACGCGGTGGCCCTGACCCGGGCGCTCGAGGTCCCCGCCGACCGGCGGGAGGTGCTGGCGGAGATCCTGCCCGCCCTGGCCACTTGGCGGCGGCAGCGGGAGTGGCGCTACCGCATCGCCTGGAAGCCCCTCCCCGACCCGCCGGCACCACGGCTGACCGGCATCTGGCTGGTGGTGGCGTCAGGCGACGGCGGGGACGACGCCACGGTGGCCGCCGTGACCACCGCGCTGCGCGACCATGGCGCGGAGACCGTCATGTTCGCTCCGAACACCGCGCCGTCCCTCGCCGGGCGGCCGGTCGCGGGGGTGCTCTCCCTGCTGGCGCTGGAAGGCGCGCCACCGGGCGACGACGGGCGGAGCCCGGCGCTCGCCCCGACCGTCGAGTTGTTCGAGACGCTGCGGCGGGCCGGGGTCGAGGCTCCGGTGTGGCTGGTCACCCGCGGTGGCGTCAGTGTCGACGTGGGCGATCCGATGTCCCGTCCGGAGCAGGCCGGATTCCGGGGCCTGGGCGGCGCGCTGGCGATGGAGCGTCCGCGCTGGTGGGGCGGGCTGGTCGACCTGCCGGACAGGTTCGACGACCGCGCGGGGCGGCGGCTCGCGGGCGTGCTGTCCGGGGCGTACGGCGAGGTGGAGGTGGCCGTACGAGGCGACAGCTGCTTCGCCCGGCGTCTGGTGCGCGATGTCCCCACGGCCCTCACCACCCCCGCCCGACCGCTCCGGGGAACGGTCCTCATCACGGGTGCCGCCACCGCCCTGGGCGCCCACACCGCCCGCTGGGCGGCCGGGGACGGCGCCGAACACCTGCTGCTCATCGACACCGCGCCACCGGCCGCCGATCTGGTGGCCGAGCTCGGCGCCACCGGCGTACGGACGTCCGTGGCCACCGTCGATGTGGCGGACCCGGCGGCGCTGACCACGGCCGTGGCGGGCATTCCCGCGGAGTTCCCGCTGACGGCCGTCCTGTATCTCGCGGCGCCCCTGGCCCCGGAGGCGGGGCAGCTGGAGGTGGCGCGGATCGAGCGCGAGTGGGCGGCCACGGTGGCGGGCGCGGTGAACCTCTGCGCCCTCGGCAGCGACCATGAGCTGTCGGCTGTGGTGCTCGGGTGCTCGGTCGTGGGCGTCCTGCCCAGCCCGGGTCTGGGCAACCAGGCGCCGGCGCACGCCTATCTGGACGCGCTCGCCCAGGAGTGCCGGGCGCGGGGCGTTCCGGCGACCTCGGTGTGCTGGGGTTCGGTCGACGACCCCGACACGGCCGTCGGCGCCGCCAAGCAACTGCGCGCCAACGGGCTGCCCGCGCTGCCCCAGCGCTCGGCCGCCGCCCTGCTGCGGCAGGCGGTCATGGCGGACGCGGCGTCCGTGGTCATCGCGGACATCGACTGGGCCTGGATGCGCGCACACGCCTCCGAGCTGGGAACACATCGGCTCTTCGATGACGTCTCCGGCCCTTCGAGCACGCCGCATACGCACCGCGGTCGGTGACCGACGCCGACCGGTCCAACCAGGCGGGAGTACCCATGAACGCACACACCAAAGTCAACAACCACACCCCCGGCGACGCCACCGAAGCTCAAGGAGACGGATCCGCGATGCAGACGGAGAAGAGTGAGACCGCACTCGACGGGGCGGCGCTGCACCAGGCGCTCGCCATCGCCACGGCCGAGGAGCGCGAGGACATCATGCGGGAGACCGTACGGACGCAGCTGGCCGGCATCCTGGCACCCACCGTGGTGGACGACGAGAGCAACTTCCTGGAGAACGGGCTCACTTCGCTGACCGCGCTCGAACTCACCCGCAATCTGATGACGCTCACCGACGTGGAGATCCCCCTCGTCGCCATCCTGGAGTACCCCACCCCCGTCCAGCTCGGCCACTACCTGGCCGAGGCGTACGCCGCGGTGAACTCCGGTGACGGCGCCACGGCCTAGTCCGGCCCGCGGCGCACAACGCCGCGCGGGAGGGGATCAGCCCCTCCCGCGCGGCGTTTTCGGTGCTGCGGGGCGAGTGCGTCAGAAGGCGCACTCCACATGCTTGATGGCCTCGACGAAGCTGGCCACCAGCCGCCGGGGCCTCCCCACCGTGCGGATCTCCGGCAGCCGGCTGAACAGCTCGCGGAAGAGCACCGTGACCTCCATCCGGGCGAGATGGGCACCCAGGCAGAAGTGTGGTCCGACCGACCCGAAGGTCATATGCGGATTGGGGTCCCGGGTGATGTCGAACTCGTAGGGGTCGGGGAAGACGTCCTCGTCCCGGTTGGCCGACCAGTAGAAGAGCAGCAGTTTGTCGCCCTCCTCGAAGCGGTGGCCGTTCACCTCGCAGTCGCGCCGGACGGTGCGCCGCATCCAGTTGATGGGGGTCGCGACCCGCAGGATCTCCTCGACCGCGCCCGGCGCGTAGACCTCGAAGTCGGAGAGCAGCAGCTTCCGCTGCTCCGGGTGGTCGCTGAGCAGCACCAGACCGCGCGAGATGGCGTTGCGGGTCGTCTCCATTCCGGCGACGACGAGCAGGATGAAGAAGGACGAGAGCTCTTCGGGGCTGAGCCGCTCACCGTCGATCTGCGCCTGCACCAGCCGGGTGATCAGGTCCCCCGTGGGGTTACGGGTGCGGTCGGCGGCGAGCCGTGCGATGTAGTCGGCGAGTTCATGGGAGGTCTTCAGCAGGGCGGCGGTGGCCTGATCGGCCCGGGGAACATATTCGGGGTCGAAGGTGCCGACGATGATATTGGACCGGTCGTAAATGAACTCGTAGTCGTCGTCGGGAATCCCCATCATGCCGCTGAGCACCGCGATCGGCATGATCGCCGCGACCTTCCGGACGAAGTCTCCCGGCCCTTCCGCGATGAGGTCGTCGACAATCTTCCGGGCCGCCTTGTGGGAGGCCACCTCGAACTCGGCAGCCATTCCCCGGCCGAACGCGCGGGAGACCAGCCGGCGCATCCGGGCGTGCTGCGGATTGTCCATATTGATCATCGATCCGAAGAAGTTGTTGAACTCCTCCGGCAGATCGATGATGCTGATCGCGGTGGGCACGGAGCCGAAGTCCTGCGGGCGTCGGCTCACCTCGGCGATATCGGCGTGCCGGACCATCGCGTAATAGCCGGACCCCTGCCCGAACCCGGGCATGACCGGCTCGCGGAAGAGAACGGGCGCCGGCCGTCGGCGCAGCGCCGCGAAGGCGGCATCGCGGTCGCCGTAGGGCTGTGCCCAGAAGGACAAGTCGGTGAGGTCGATGTTGTCGATATGGGCGAACCTGGATTCCGGGGGATACACGGCGCCTCACTTCGGTTCGGAGTCTACGGTCGGCAAGGGAGGTGGGTCGGCATGAGAGTATGAATCGCCCGGCCATCCAGCATCTCGCCCCCCGCTAAAGCGCCGCTAATTCACACAGACCTCACATCCCCAGCGGTCGAATCGGATTGGGCGGTCCGGCTAGAATTCCGCCATGGATCTTTCCGTCCCCGTAACCGACGATGTGAAATTGCATTTCCGGCACCGGCCGGGAACGGCGTCGCTTCCCTTTCTCCTGGTCCATGGCATGGCGTCGAGCGCCCGGCTGTGGGACGAGGTCGCCGACCATCTGGCCGCCGCGGGCCATGCGGTGTACGCGGTGGATCTGCGCGGCCACGGGGACTCCGACGCCCCGGAGACCGGATACGACATCCCGACCGCGGTCGCGGATCTGGTGGCGGCGTCCGCCGCCCTCGGGTTGGACCGGGTGGTGGTGGCCGGTCACTCCTGGGGCGGCAATATCTCGGTGCGGCTGACCGCCGAGCACCCCGGCCTGGTCGCCGCGCTGGCCCTGGTGGACGGCGGCTGGCTGGAGCCGGCCAAGGCGTTCTCCTCCTGGGACGCGTTCGTCGGGGCGCTGCGGCCGGCGTCCTTGGAGGGCGCCACCGTCCGGAGTGTGAGCGACTACTTCCGTGCCATCCACCCGGACTGGTCACCGGCGGCGATCGAGGCCGCGGTGGCCACGATGCGGGAGAACCCGGACGGGTCGCTGTCCCGGCGCATGTCCACCGAGCAGCACATGTCGATCCTGCACAGCATCTGGAACGAGCCGCCGCGGCCGTGGTACGCGGCGATCGGCGTGCCCACTCTGCTGATGCCCGCCATCCCCAAGGGCGCGGACGCGAAGTGGGCGGACCGCATCCGCTCCCGCATCAGGGAGACGACGGCCGATCTGCGCCATGCGACGATGCGCGAATATCTCGACTCCGAGCACGATCTGCACGCCCAGCACCCCCGGCGGGTGGCCGCCGATCTGCTCGGCCTGGCCCGCGAAGCCTCCGGCCGGTCGGCAACGCATGGCTGACCGGCACGGCACCCCCGCCACCGGCGGCTAGACCCCCCGCAGGGTCTGGGCCCGCTTCTCGATCGCCGAGATCAGCGCCCCGACCGTGGCCTCGAAGATCTGCTCGTCCGTCACCTCGGCGAGTTCGGCGCTCAGCCGGGTGATGTTCGGGAGTGCCCGCGGGTCGACCAGCCGGTACTCGCGGGTCCAGGCGGACTCGTCGGCCGCGCGGACCTCGGCGTCGAACAGGAAATAGGCGGCCTGCTGACCGACATAGGCGAGGAGTGAGTCGGCGACCATACGGTAGTGGAGGGCCGCCTCGGCGCCTTCGAGTCCGGCCTCCATGACGGCGCCGAGGATGAGTTCGACGACCCGGAACTCGTTGGGCCGCCGGGTGGTCCGGCTTGCCATGGCCGAGCCCACCACCGGGTATTTGAGGGCGACCGCCAGCGAGCCGTCGGCGAGCGCCCGGATGCGCCCCTTCCAGTCGAGGCCCTCGGGGATGCTGTCGAGCACCTCGCCGAGCGTGCGGTCCGCGACGGACAGCAGCAGCTCGTCCTTGTCGCGAAAGTGCCGGTAGATCGCGGTCGGGTCGGCACCGAGCTCCTCGCCCAGGCGCCGGACGGTGAAGGCGTCCTCGCTGCCGCGAGCCGCGATGCGCAGGCTCGCGTCGATGATCGCGTCGGGCGTCAGCTGACTGCCTGCGCGCTTGCTCCGGGCCGTGTTGGCGGGTGACTTCGGCATGGTGCGGCCAGTGTATCGATCCAGGAAACGATCAGCGCAATATCGTTGACAACAACGTTGCGCTGCCGTTCACTCCTCCACAACGACAAGCCAGCGGGTCAGCCCGCCGAGCCGGAGGTTGCTTCGATGGCACACCGCAGCCAACAGGCCGACACCGTTTTCGTCGGTGGCCGGGTCTTCACCGGAGCCGGAACAAGGCCCACCCCGGTGGACGCCGCCGTCGCCGTGGGGGGAGGCCGGATCCTTGCCGTCGCCGACGCGAGCGCGGTGTGGTCGCTCGCCGGCGCCGCCACGGAAGTCGTCGACCTGGAGGGCGGACTGCTCGTCCCCGGGTTCCAGGACGCCCACGTCCATCCCGTGGTGGGCGGAGCCTTGATGCTCGGCTGCGACCTGGGTGGGCGGAGCACCGCCGAGGGCTGTCTCGCGGTGGTGGGCCAGTACGCCGGGGACCATCCGGACGCGGCCTGGATCCGCGGCGGCGGCTGGTCCATGGACAGCTTCCCCGGGGGTACGCCGACGCGCGGCATGCTCGACGCGGTGGTGCCGGACCGGCCCGTCCTGCTCACCAACCGCGACGGCCACGGCGCCTGGGCCAACACCCGCGCACTCGGCCTCGCGGGGGTCGACCGGCACACCCCCGACCCGGCGGACGGCCGGATCGAGCGGGAGCCGGACGGGACCCCGGCGGGCACCCTGCACGAGGGCGCCGTGGAACTGGTGGCCCGCCATATGCCGATCGCGACACCGGACGAGGCGTACGCCGGTCTGCTCGCCGCGCAGGAGTACCTCTTCTCGCTGGGAGTGACCGGCTGGCAGGACGCCATGATCGGCGCTTTCCCCGGCAACCCCGACAACTTCGACGTCTATCTGCGCGCGGCCCGTGAAGGCTCGCTGCTCGCCCGCGTCGTGGGCGCCCTGTGGTGGGACCGCGAACGCGGGCTGGAACAACTCCCCGAGCTGGCGGAGCGTCGCCGCACCGGACGGGTGGGGCGCTTCGACGCCACCAGCGTGAAGATCATGCAGGACGGCGTGGCGGAGAACTTCACCGCGGGAATGCTGGAGCCCTACCTCGACGGCTGTGGCTGCCCCACCGCCAACTCCGGGCTCAGTTTCGTCGACCCCGCCCTGCTCGTCGAGGCGGTGTGCGCGCTCGACCGCTCCGGCTTCCAAGTGCACTTCCACGCGCTCGGCGACCGCGCCGTCCGTGAGGCCCTCGACGCGCTCGCCGCGGCCCGCGCCGCCAATGGCGTCAATGACAACCGGCACCACATGGCCCACCTCCAGGTCGTGCACCCCGATGACATCGGACGCTTCGCGAGCCTGAACGTGGCCGCGAACATCCAGGCGCTGTGGGCAGCGCACGAACCCCAGATGGACGAGTTGACGATCCCGTTCCTGGGACCCGAACGGGCCGCCCTGCAGTACCCGTTCGGGGATCTGCGGCGCGCCGGGGCCCGCCTGGTCGCGGGCAGCGACTGGTCGGTGAGCAGCCCCAACCCGCTGTGGGGCATCCATGTCGCGGTCAACCGCACGGTACCGCCGGAGGAGACCCCCGGCGCGCCGTACCCGCCGTTCCACCCCGAGCAGGCCCTGTCCCTGGCCGAGGCGCTCACCGCGTACACCGCGGGCAGCGCCTGGGTGAACCACCTCGACGACGTGACCGGCACGGTCGAGGAGGGCAAGTACGCGGATCTCGTGGTACTCGACCGCGACCCGTTCGCGGGCCCCTCCCGGGAGATCGCCGACGCCCGGGTGCGCCGGACCTATATCGACGGTCGGCTCGTCTTCGCCGCGACCGACTGACGTATCCCCTCCACCTCACCGAGCCCACCCCGGACGGAGCCAGCCGATGCCCATAGGGAGCGCAGGAACGAGACGACGGACACGACCATTGCGGCGCACCGCGGGGACCTTCCTCACCGTGGCCGCGGTGTTCACCACCGGTGCGTGCAGCGGCACCGCGCACTCGGACAAGGGCGGCAGCACGAGTGCCGCGTACCAACTCACGGACCGGACTCCCGCCGCCGCAGGAGCCCTTGACTCCTTCAGCTGGTCGATCTACGCCGAGCCCACCTCGATCGACTACGCCTACGCCTTCGACTACCCGCCCAACCAGATCCTCTCCAACGTCTGCGAGAGCCTGCTGCGCTGGAACCCGGATCTGACGACGTCGCCGAACCTCGCGTCCTCGTACCGCAATCCGACCCCCACCACCTGGGTCTACAAGATCCGCCCCCATGTGCGTTTCCACGACGGGACGGTGCTCACCGCGCACGACGTCGTCGCCTCGCTGCGCCGCCACCTCGACCCCGCCGTGGGCAGCGCCTGGGCCAACTCGTTCCGCAATGTGAAGTCGATCGACCAGTCCGGTGCGCTGGAAGTCACCGTCAGGCTGAAGAAGCCGGACTCGACCTTCAACCAGGAGATGGCGGCCGGCCCCGGCACCGTCGAGTCCGCCACCACCCTCGCCGAGCAGGGCAAGGACTACGGCAGCCCCAAGGGCGGCGTGAACTGCACCGGGCCGTTCTCGTTCGGGTCCTGGAACCCGGGCCAGTCGCTCGTGCTCAAGAAGTTCGACGGCTACTGGAATCCCAAGCTCGAGGCGAAGGCGGGCCGGGTCAAGTTCGTGTTCCTGAGCGATGCGACGACCCGCGTCAGCGCCTTCCAGAGCGGTGAGGTGGACGGCGGCTGGATGGTCCCCACCGATTCCTACGCCCAACTCCGCTCCTCCCAGGCGGGAAAGCTCTACTTCGGCCGCAACACCACGGTCGCCGACGAGGTGGTCGGCGATCTCAAGGGCCCGCTGGGCGACACCCGGGTGCGCAGGGCCCTGCTCATGGCCATCGACCGCGAGGGCATCGTCAAGGCGGGCGCCGGCGGAGTCGGTGAGGTCGCCGGCTCGCTGGTCACCGACAACGTGTGGAACAGCGCGCCCGCCGCCACCCGCAAGGCCCTCCTCGAGGACCTGCCGCGCTATCCGTACGACCCGGCCAAGGCCGAGAAGCTCGCGAAGCAGGCCGGAGTGCGGGGCCAGCGGATCACCATCGCGACCAGCCCGCTCGACTCGCAGTCGACGATCACCACACAGGCTGTCGCCCAGGCGGCCAAGGACATCGGGCTCGACCCCAAGATCGACACGCTCCCGCCGGAGAAGTACTCGACGCTCTTCACCGACCCCGCCGCGCGCAAGGGCATCGACCTCTTCCTCACCTTCTGGTACACGTCGATCACCGACCCGCTGGACATGTACACCTCCCTGGAGACCGGCGCTTCCACCAACTACGGGGGCTGGTCGAACAAGGACTTCGACAAGGCCGTCGAGCAGGCCATCGGCACCTACGAACCGGCCGCGCACGCGGAGGCCAACGCGAGGGCGCAGCGGATCGCCCTGCGGGAACTGCCCTGGCTGCCCCTGCACACGCAGCCCGTGAGCGTCTTCCTCGGCAACCGGATCACCGGCGTCCGGCCGTCGATCGCCTACCTCTACTACCCGTGGGCAGCCGAGATCGGGGCCAAGCGATGAAGCGTACGGCGACTCGGGCGCTCGGTGGTCTGCGCAGACTGGCCGGGATGGCCACGACCCTCCTGGTCACCTCGTTCCTGGTGTTCTCCTCGCTGTACCTGGCGCCCGGGGACCCGGCGAGCTTCCTGGTGCGCGGCCGCAGCGCGAGCCCGCAGGAACTCGCCGAGATCCGGCGCCAGTACGGGTTCGACCAGCCGTTCCTGGTCCGGTACGGGCACTGGCTGGACCAGGTGCTGCACGGCGACTTCGGCCGGTCCTACATCTTCCACCAGGACGTCAGCTCGGTCATCTGGTCGCGCCTGCCGGCCACGCTGCTGTTGGTCGGGGTGTCGGCACTGCTGATCGCGGTAATCGGCATCGCGGCGGGCATGGTCGGCGCGCTGCGCCGCGGTACGCGGACCGACTCCGTGCTGATGCTTCTGGTGACGGTGGGGGCCGCCGCCCCCGCGTTCGTCGTCGCGGTGCTGCTGAGGTCGCAGTTGGGGGTGCGGCTCGGCTGGTTCCCGACCATCGGCAACGGCACCGGTGTACTCGACCGACTGCACCATGTCGTGCTTCCGGCGGTGGCCCTGTCGGTGACGTTCATGGCGCTGGTGACCCGGGTGACCCGCTCGGCGATGCTGGAGGAGCTGGGCCGTGAGCACGTCGAGGTCTCGGTGAGCCGTGGCACACCGCGGTGGACCGTGATCCGGTGTCATGTGCTGCGCAACGCGCTCGGGCCGATCGTCACCGTCTCCGCGCTGCTGATCTCGGGAATGCTGGTGAGCACCTCGATCGTGGAGACCGCGTTCGGGATGTCGGGCGTGGGATCGCTGCTCGTGCAGTCGGTCAACCAGATGGACTTCCAGGTGGTGCAGGCGATCGTGCTGCTCGTGGTGGCCGCGTTCGTCGTGGTCAACGCCCTGGTGGACGTGGCACATCCGCTGATCGATCCGCGGGTGGCGGCAGCGGGGAGCGCACGATGAGCGTACAGATCCCAGGTGTGATGCGCGGTCCGGTCGCCCGGCTGCGGTCCTTGGGCGGCGGGAGGCTGCAGAACCTGTGCCTGCTTTTTCTGGTCCTGTTCGTCCTGGTCTCGGTGTTCGCGCCGTGGCTCGCGCCGCAGGATCCGACGTACGGCGATCTCGGCTCGGGGCTCGTGGGCCCGAGCGGCGAGCATTGGCTGGGCACGGACCAGGGTGGGCACGACACGTTCTCGGCCCTCGTCGAAGGGAGTCGTACGAGCCTGGTCGGGCCGCTCGCGGTGGTGCTGTTCTCCACCGTCACGGGCATCGCCGTCGGGTTGTTCACGGCCTGGCGGGGCGGCTGGGCCGACACCGTGGTCGGGCGGCTGATCGACGTCCTGTTCGCCTTCCCCGCGCTGCTCGTCGCGATCCTCGCGGTGGCGGTCTTCGGCAAGGGGATGACGGCACCGGTGATCGCCATGTCCCTCGCGTACATGCCGTACACCGCCCGGCTGGTCCGCGGCCTCGCCTTGCAGGAGCAGGCCAGGCCCTATATCGCCGCCTACCGTGTGCAAGGGCACTCCGGGATGTTCGTCGCGGTCCGCCGGCTGCTGCCGAACATCGGCCCGACCGTGCTCGCCCAGTCGACCGTCAACTTCGGCTACGCACTGCTCGACCTCGCCGCCCTGTCCTTCCTGGGCCTCGGCGTTCAGCCGCCGACACCCGACTGGGGCGCGATGATCAACCAGAGTCAGGCCGCGGTGCTGCAGGGGCAGCCGCTGTCGTCGATCGTGCCCGCGGTCGCGGTCGTACTGGTCGTCGTGGCCTTCAACGTGGTCGGAGAGAACTTCGGCGACCGGCTCGCGGGGAGGGATTCCTGATGGCACTGCTCGAGTACGAGACCCTGGGCATCACCCTGCCCGGTATGGCCCGCCCGGTCCTCGACGGCATCGATCTGACCGTGGCCGCCGGTGAGGTCGTCGCCCTGGTCGGTGAATCCGGCTCCGGGAAGTCGGTCACCGCCCGCGCCGCCCTCGGCCTGTTCCCGGCCGGGGCCGACGTCGCGGGCCAGGTCCGGGTCGATGGAACGGACCTGGTGAGTGCCGACGCCACCGGCCTGCGGACCATCCGTACGGCCAGGGCGTCGATGATCTTCCAGGACCCCCGGGCGGGCATCAACCCGGTGCGCCGCATCGGGGACTTCCTCACCGAATCGCTGCGCGTCAGCCACGGCTGGGCCAAGGACCGAGCCAACACCCGGGCCGCCGAACTGCTCGCCGCGGTCGGCCTCCCGGACCCCGCCCGGCACCTGAGGCAGTATCCGCACGAGCTCTCCGGCGGCATGCTCCAGCGCGTCATGATCGCCGGAGCGCTCACCACCGAACCCCGGCTGCTGCTGTGCGACGAACCGACCACCGCCCTCGACGTCAGCACCCAGGCCGAGATCATGGCCATCCTGGGACGGCTGCAACGCGAACGCGACCTGGGCCTGCTCCTCATCACCCACGACATCGAACTCGCGGCCGCCGCCTGCGACCGCGTGTATGTGATGTACGCCGGGCGGATCGTGGAGACGGCGCCCACCGCCGAACTCTTCGCCGCGCCTCGCCACCCCTACACCGCGGGCCTGCTCGGCTCGTCCCCTCCCCTGTCGGCGCCGAACGGCCCGCCCGCCCGGCTGACCCCGATCCCCGGGGCCCCGATGGGCCTGCTCGACTCCGCCCCCGGCTGCTCTTTCGCGGCCCGCTGCCGCTTCGCCCGGCCCGGCGTCTGCGACCAGTCACCACCGCCCCTGGAGCGGCACGGCACGGGCCTGGTCGCCTGCCACCGCGCCGACGACCTCACCGTCGTACCCGACGCGCTCGCCACGACGGTGACCGCTCCCAACTCACCCCAGCTGGAGGACGGTTGACCAGCGAGACGGACACGCTGCTCCAAGTGAGCGGTCTGCGCAAGACCTACCGGACGGGAAAGGCGGAGGTCGTCGCGGTGGACGACCTGTCGTTCTCCGTACGGGCCGGCGGCGCGCTCGGCATCGTAGGAGAGTCGGGCTCCGGCAAGACGACCACGGCCCGGATGCTGATCGGCCTCGAACGCCCCGACGCGGGACGGATCCTGGTCCAGGGCGAGCCGCTGACCGCGACCGTACGCGGCAAGGCGGCCCGCCTCGCCCGAGCCAAGGCGGTCCAGATCGTCTTCCAGGGCCCGTACCTCTCGCTGGACGCGCGCATCAGCATCGGCGCGACCCTCGACGGGGTGCTGCGCCTGCACGGCCTGACGGACCGGGCGGACCGGGCCATCCGCACCAGGGAGCTGCTCGCCCAGGTCGGCCTCGGCGAGCGCGAGGCGGCCGCGCTCCCCCGCAAGCTCTCCGGCGGGCAGCGCCAACGCGCCGCGATCGCACGGGCGTTGGCCGTCGAACCCGCCGTGCTCGTACTCGACGAGGCGGTGTCGGCCCTCGACGTATCCGTACAGGCCCAGGTGCTCAACCTCCTCTGGGACATCCGCCGCGGCACCGGCATCGGCCTGGTCTTCGTCAGCCACGACCTGGCCGTCGTGCGATACGTGTGCGACGAGGCGCTGGTTCTGTACCGGGGCCGCACGATGGAACACCGCCCCGTCGCGGACCTCCTCGCCGACCCCGGACACCCCTACACACAGCTCCTGCTGGCGTCCGTTCCCCGACCGGGCTGGGACCCCGACTCGATCAGCAGCCGACGCCGGGAGCACAGCGGTTGACGCACCGGTGGTCGCGGGCCCGGGGCCCGCGACCGCCGGTCAGACCCCGAGCTCGCGGTCGATGAGGGCGAACACCTCATCGGCGGTGGCCGCCGCCAGGTCCTGCTCGCCCGCGGGCTCATCGGCCTCCTCGGCGGTGGCGGTGTACTTCCACACCAGTGCCTGCAACCGGTTCACCAGACCGGCGCGGCGCGGGTCGCCGGTCGGCAGCCCGGCCAGTGCGGCATCGAGCTCGTCGAGGTGTCCGGACACCGGATGTGCCACGTCGGCCTCCCCCGGGTCCACCTCGGTCAGCAGCCGGCCCGCCAGCGTGCGAGGCGTCGGATAGTCGAAGACCACCGTGGTCGGCAGGCTGAGCCCCGTGGCGGCGCGCAGCCGGTTCCTGAGCTCCACGGCCGCGATGGAGTCGAACCCCAGCTCCTTGAACGGGCGGTCCGGCTCGACCGCCTCCGGCGCCGGATAGTGCAGTACGGCCGCCACATGGGCGCGTACCAGCGCCAGCAGCCGCTCGACCCGCTCGTCCCCGGGCAGGGCGGCCAGCTCCCGCCGCAGCGCCGACACCTCGTCGGTGCCGGTGTCCGCCGCGGGCCCCCGCGCCGCCTCGATGGCCTGGCGGGCGGCCGGGACACCGTCGAAGAGCCTGCTGGGACGGGCGAGGGTGAACAGCGGCGCGAAGCGCTCCCATGACACATCGGCGATGGTGACGCCCGGATCGTCGTGGTCGAGCACCTGGCGCAGTGCGGTCAGCGCCGGCCGGGGGTCCAGCGGGGACAGGCCCTGCCGCCGGGAGCGCTCGGTGTGCGAGGCCGTCGTCGCGTCCGCCGCCTCACCGCCGTACGGCAGGTCCCACAGCCCCCACGCGATCGAGACGGTGGGCCGTCCGTCGGCCCGGTCGTGCCGGGCCAGCGCGTCGAGGCAGGCGGTGGCGGCCGCGTAGGAGCCGTGGTCCTTGCTGCCCCAGGACGCGGCGACGGTGGAGAAGTAGACCACGGTGTCCTCGGGGCCCATGCCGCAGAGTTCGTCCAGGTGGCGCCCGGTGTCGTCCAGATGGGCGCGGATCTCCTCGGTCAGCCGCCGCGGGGTGAGCTCCATCAGCGGGGCCAGCTCGCCGGAGGCCGAGGTGTGGATGATGGTCCCGATCCGTCCGCTCGCCTCCGCCACGCGCTCGACGAAGCGTGCGGTGCCTTCCCGGTCGGCGGGCACGTGGTCGGCCACGGTGAGTCCGGTGCCGAGCGCGTCCAGTTCGGCCTTCAGCTCAACGGCACCGGGGGCGTCGCCACCTCCCGGGCACAGCATCACGATGTGTTCCGCCCCGTCTGCGGCCAGGTGGCGGGCGACCTGGGCGGCGGGCCCGTCGGCGGTTCCGGTGATGAGCACGGTGCCCCGGGGCTTCCAGGTGCGCTTCGGGGCACGGCCGCCGATCGGGTCGGGGACCAGCCGGCGGCCGTACGCACCGGCCTGGCGCAGCGCCACTTCGTCCTCGCCCGAGGCACCGGTGAGCAGGGCGCGCAGCCGCTCCGCGTCGAGGGTGCCGGGGCTCGTGGGCAGGTCCACCAACCCGCCCCATCGCTCCGGGTGTTCGAGGGCGGCCACCCTCCCGAGCCCCCACAGCTGGGCCTGGTGGGGCGCGTCCAGGGGGTCGGAGTCGTCGATGGCGACCGCGCCGCGGGTGGCACACCACAGGGGCGCGGTGACGGCGGCGTCCACCAGCGCCTGGAGCAGGGTGAGCGTGCCGGTGAGGCCGGGGGCCGCGCCGGGCAGCGGCGGCGCGTCGTCGTCCAGGGCCAGCAGCGACAGGACGCCCGTCGGCGGCGGCTCCTCGGCGCACCGGGAGCGCAGCGACTCGGCGAGCCCCTCGCGGTCGGTGTCCTCGGCCACCTCCAGCCGCCGCACCCGGCCGCCGTCCGCGCCCAGCGCCCGTACGCAGGCGTCGGTCCAGCCGTCGGAGGTGCCCTTGGGGTGGACCACGAGCCAGGAGCCCCCGGCAGCGGGAGCGGCATCGGTGCCGGGCCGCCTGTCGTCGGCGACGGGCCGCCACTCGGCGCGGTAGCGCCAGGTGTCCACGGCGGAGCGCTCACGCCGGGCGCGGCGCCATGTCGAGAACGCGGGGAGCACGGTGCCCAGCGAGGTCCGGTGGCCGGTGTCGTCCGGGAGGCTCAGCGTCTCGGAGAGCGCACCGAGGTCTTCGTCCTCCACGGCGGTCCAGAACCGGGACTCCTCCTCGTCCGCCGCGGGCCGGGGGTCGAAGGACACCGAGTCGGCCAGCCAGTACCGCTCCCGCTGGAAGGCGTAGGTGGGCAGTTCGACGGTGCGTGGGGCGGCGGGGCCGGTGGGGTGGAGAGTGGTCCAGTCGACCGCGACGCCCGCCGTGAAGGCCAGCGCGAGGGACCCGATCAGCCGCGCCGGGCCGCCGTGGTCACGCCGGAGCGTGGGCACGGTGACCGCCTCGGCCCCGGCTTCCTCGAAGCTCTCCTGCATGCCGACGGTCAGTACGGGGTGGGTGCTGCTCTCGATGAACACGCGGTGGCCATCGGCCAGCAGGGCCCGGACGGTGTCGGCGAACCGCACCGGTTCACGGAGGTTGGCCACCCAGTACCCGGTGTCCAGCGCGGTGGTGTCGATCCGGCCCGCGGTGACCGTGGAGTAGAACGCCACCGTGGACGCGACCGGCCGGACACCGGCCAGGGCCTCCGTCAGCTCGTCGGCGATCTCGTCCACCTGGGGGCTGTGCGAGGCGTAGTCCACCTCGATCGGCCGCGCCCGGTCACCCGCCTCCTGACACGCCGCCACGGCGTGCGCCACCTGCTCGGGCGGCCCGGAAATCACCATGGACGAGGGGCCGTTGACGGCCGCCACCCCCACGGCCGCCGTCTGGTCGCCCAGCCCGGCCAGCAGCTTCTCGGCCCGCTCACGGCTCACTCCCAGGGAGGCCATCGCCCCGCCACCGGCCAGCCGCCGCAACGCCTTGCTGCGCAGCGCCACAACCTTGGCACCGTCCTCCAGCGACAGGGCCCCGGCCACCACGGCCGCCGCGATCTCGCCCTGACTGTGCCCGATCACCGCCGCCGGACGTACGCCATGGCCTGCCCACACCGCGGCGAGCGACACCATCACGGCCCACAGGACGGGTTGTACGACGTCGACACGGCCCAGATGGCCCGCCCCGTCGGCGCCGCGCAACACATCGGTGAGGGACCAGTCGACGTGGGGCGCAAGGGCACGCTCACACTCCGCCACACGGGCGGCGAACACCGGTGAGGCATTGAGCAGTTCGGCGCCCATGCCCGCCCACTGCGATCCCTGTCCGGGGAACACCAGCACCGGGCCCAGGTCCCCGGCCACGGCGGCGCCACCGGGGTGCACCAGAGCCGGGTGCGTCCCGCCGGTGGCCAGCGCCTCCACGGCCGCCAGCAGCTCCTCGCGGGTCTCGCCCACGGCCACCGCCCGGTGGTCGAACACCGAGCGGGTGGTGACCAGCGACCAGCTCACCTCGGCGGCGGACGGCCCTGAGCCGGCGGCCATCCGCCGGACGAGCGCGGCGGCCTGCCCCCGCAGGGCCCGGCCGCTACGGGCGGACAGCACCCAGGGCACCACCGCCGTCGCCACCGCCGTCGCCACCGCCTCGGACTCGTGGTCGGCGGGCTCCGCCGGCTCGGGCTCCTCCTGCCCGGCAGGGGGGCTCGGCTCGGGGGACTGCTCCAGGATCAGATGGGCATTGGTGCCGCTGATCCCGAACGAGGACACCCCGGCCCTGCGGGGGCGCTCGCCCCTCGGCCACGCCACCGGTTCCGTCAGCAGCCGTACCCCGCCGCCTTCCCACTCCACATGCGAGGTCGGCTCATCGATGTGCAGGGTCACCGGCAGCGTCTCGTGGCGGAGCGCCATCACCATCTTGATCACACCGGCCACCCCGGCGGCCGCCTGGGCATGGCCGATGTTCGACTTCAGCGACCCCAGCCACAGGGGCCGTTCACCGGGCCGGTCCCGGCCGTAGGTGGCCAGCAGCGCGTGTGCCTCGATCGGGTCGCCGAGGGAGGTGCCCGTGCCATGGGCCTCCACCGCGTCGACCTGATCGGCGGCGAGGCGGGCGTTGGCCAGCGCCTGGCGGATCACCCGTTCCTGCGATACGTCGTTGGGCGCGGTCAGGCCGTTGCTGGCACCGTCCTGGTTGACGGCCGAGCCCCGGATCAGGGCCAGCACCCGATGCCCGTTGCGCCGCGCGTCCGACAGCCGCTCCAGCAGGACCAGGCCGACGCCCTCGGAGAAGCCCGTGCCGTCCGCGGCGGCCGCGAAGGACTTGCAGCGGCCGTCCGGGGCCAGGCCGCGCTGCCGGGAGAACTCGGCGAAGGCGGTGGGTGTGGTGAGCGCGGTGACCCCGCCCGCGAGTGCCAGATCGCATTCGCCCTGGCGCAGCGCCTGGCCCGCCAGATGCATGGCCACCAGCGACGACGAACACGCCGTGTCCACCGTCACCGCCGGGCCCTCAAGACCGAAGGTGTACGCCACCCGTCCGGAAACCACACTGGTGAGGCTGCCGGTCGTGGCATAGCCCTCGAAGCCCTCGGGCACCTGGGGCATCCGGGACAGGTAGTCCTGGCTGGACACGCCCGCGTACACACCGGTCCGGCTGCCCTTCATCGTCGCCGGGTCGACACCCGCGCGCTCGAACAGCTCCCAGGCCACCTCGAGCAGCAGCCGCTGCTGCGGATCCATCGCCAGGGCCTCGCGCGGGCTGATCCCGAAGAACTCCGCGTCGAAGCGGTCGGCGCCGTCCAGGAACCCGCCGTGCCGGACATAGCTGGTGCCGGGGTGGTCGGGGTCCGGGTGGTAGAGGCCGTCCAGATCCCAGCCGCGGTCGGTGGGGAACGCGGTGATGCCGTCGCCACCGGAGGCCACCAGCTCCCACAGCTCCTCGGGGCAGCCGACCCCACCCGGGTAGCGGCAGGCCATGCTCACGATGGCCACCGGCTCCTGGGACCGCTCCTCCATCTCGCGCAGCCGCTGACGGGCCTGCCCGAGATCCACCGTGACCCGCTTCAGATACTGGCGGAGTTTCTCTTCCGTACCCGACATCAGTCCTCACTCACGGTCAAGAGGGCAGTTCCCTGTCGATGAACTCGAACAACTCGTCGTCCGACGCGGAGTCGAGGGCGCCGTCGTCCGCGGCGGGGCGGTGCTCGCCGGTGGCCTCGGCCGGTGTGTCGTCGGTGAGCCGCCACAGCAGCGACTCCAGGCGCTTCGCCAGCCGGCCGCGGGCCTCGTCGTCGGCACCGAGCCCCGCCATCGCCGCCTCCAGCCGCTCCAGCTCGCCGAAGACGGGCGCCGGGGTGTCCGCCTGTGCGGGGCACAGCCGCTCGCACAGTTCGGCGGCGATGGCCGAGGGTGTCGGATGCCTGAAGACGACGGTGGCGGGCAGCCGCAGCCCGGTGGCGGCGGCCAGCCGGTTGCGCAGTTCGACACCGGTCAGCGAATCGAAGCCCAGATCCTTGAACGGGGTGTCACCGGACACCGCCCCGGGGTCGGTGTGGCCCAGGACCGCCGCGGCCTGCGTGCGCACCAGCGTGAGCAGGATCCGGTGCCGCTCCTCCGCGGGCACCGCCGTGAGCTGGGCGACCAGACCGGCTGCGGGCGCCCCGGTGGCTGCGGTACGACGGGTGGTCGTGCCGCTGTCGAGGAGCGTGCGCAGCAGTGCGGGCAGGGTGTCCGCGGGCTGGGCGGCCAGGGTCCGCAGGTCGAGCTGTACGGCCGCGGGTTGCGGGGCGCCGTGCCAGCATGCGGCGTCCATCAGCCCCAGCGCCTGCACACCGGACATGGCGCCGATGCCGGAGCGGGACATCCTGGCCAGGTCCGCCTCGTCCAGATGCCCGGTCATACCGCTGGCATCGGCCCACAGCCCCCAGGCCACCGAGACGGCCGGGAGGCCCATGGCCTGGCGGTGGACGGCCAGGGCGTCGCAATAGGCGTTGGCCGCCGCGTAGTTGGCCTGGCCCGGGCTGCCCATCACGCCCGCGGCCGATGAGAACATCACGAACATGCCGAGCCGCAGATGCGCGGTGGCGGCGTGGAGATGGGCCGCGGCCGTGGCCTTGGGCCCCCACACCCGCGCCAGACGCTCCGGGGTCTGGGAGGTGACCACCGCGTCGTCCAGCACACCCGCCGCGTGGACGACACCGGTCAGTGGGTGTGCCGGGTCGATGCCCGCGACGAGGTCGCGCACCGCGGCGCCGTCGGTGACGTCCACCGCCTCGATCCGGGCCTCGGCCCCCAGGTCGGCGAGCCGGGCCACCAGCTCCTTCGCCCCGGGCGCTTCGGGGCCGCTGCGGCTGACCAGCAGCAGATGGCGGACGTTCCAAGTGCGGACGAGGTGCTCGGCGACCAGTGCGCCGAGGGTGCCGGTGCCACCGGTGACGAGCACGGTGCCATCCGGGTCCACCGGGGCGGGGACGTCCAGGACCAGCTTGCCGGTGTGCCTGGCCTGACTGAGACACCGCAACGCCTCACGCGCCCGGCTGAGCGGCCACGCCCGTACCGGAGGCGGCGCCAGCACACCGGAGCCGAACAACTCACCCAGTTCACACAGCATTTCACCGATACGGTCAGGACCGGCGTCGGCGATCAGGTCGTAGGCCCGATAGGTCACCCCGGGGTGCTCGGCCGCGATCAGCTCCGGGTCACGGATATCGGTCTTGCCCATCTCCAGCAACCGCCCGCCCGCACGGAGAAGACGGAGCGAGGCGTCCACGAACTCACCGGCGAGACTGTTGAGCACCACGTCCACGCCCCGGCCACCGGTGGCCTCACCGAACGCCTCCTCGAAGCCCAGATCGCGCGACGAGGCCCGGTGCGCCGCATCAATGCCCATCTCCTCCAGCACCCCATGCTTCGCCGGACTCGCCGTCGCATAGACCTCCGCGCCAAGATGCCGTGCCATCCGCACGGCGGCCGTACCCACGCCACCGGTCGCGGCGTGGATCAGCACCGACTCCCCGGGGCGCAGCCCGGCGAGATCCGTCAGTCCGTACCAGGCGGTCAGATAGGCCACCGGTACGCCCGCCGCCTGCCGGAAGCTCCAGCCGTCCGGGATCGGCGCCAGCAACCGCGCGTCGGTGACCGCGAGCGGTCCGAACGACTGGTCGAGGACGCCCATGACACGGTCGCCCACGGACACCTGAGCCACCTCGGGGCCGATGTCCACGACGACTCCGGCGCCCTCACCGCCGAGTCCGGTCTGGCCGGGCACCATGCCCAAACCGACCATGACATCACGGAAGTTGACACCGGCGGCGCGTACGGCGATCCGTACCTGGCCCGCGCCCAGGGGCTCCAGCACCTCGGGGCAGGGCACCGGTACGACGTTCTCCAGGGTCGCCGTGCCCGCCGTGTCCAGCCGCCACGCCTCGGGCTGCGCCACGGGGCCCACCAGCCCCGCGCCACCGGTACCGGCATGGACCAGACGGGGCACGAGGGCCCGACCGGCGCGCAGGGCCAGTTGGGGTTCGTCCATCTCCACGGCGCGCGCCACGGCGATGCGTACGGCGTCGGTGTACGGGGCCGCTTGGGAGTCGGGCTCATCGTCGCGGTCGAGGAGGACGAAGCGGCCGGGGTGCTCCGACTGTGCGCTGCGTACCAGGCCCCATACGGCGGCCGCGGCCAGGTCCACCCGGGCGGTGTTCTCGGGGCCGTCCACCGCGACCGCGCCTCGTGTGGCCACCACCAACCGGGCGTCCGCCAGGCGTGGTTCGGCCAGCCAGCCCCGTACCAGCTCCAGCGCCCGTTCGGTCGCCGACAGCGCCTCGGCCGACGCCTCCTCATCGCCCTCACCGGTGGGCCCGGTCAGGTCGGTCAGGTCGGTCAGGTCAGTCAGGTCAGTCAGGTCAGTCAGGTCGGTCAGGTCGGTCAGGTCGGTCAGGTCGGTCAGGTCGGCGAGAACGACGGGCGGTGCGGGCTCGTCGTCATCGAGTGCCGCGACGAGCGCGGCCGGATCCGGGTGGCCGCCGACGCCCAGGACCGCCCAGCCATCGTCCCCGGCCACCGCCTCCCCGGCCCCGTTCACCGCCTCCCTGGCCCTGGCCCCGGCCGCGAGCGGCAGGGGAGTCCACTCCACGGTGAACAGACTGTCCGTGGCATGGCTGCCGGGGGCCACCGCCGCCCGCAGCTGATCGACGCTCGCGGGCCGCATCGCCACGGAGTCGACGGTCAGCACCGGTGCGCCGACGGCGTCGGCCACGGTCAGCCGCAGTGCGCGCTCGCCCTCGGCGGCCTCCTGGTGCGGAGAGAGACGTACCCGGACCGTGGTCGCCCCGGCCGCCCACAACGTCACGCCGTTCCACGCGAATGGCAGCCAGACCCGGCCATCGGTGGGTCCGTCACCGGCAGTCTCGGGGGCATCGTGCGTGTCGAGCTGGCCGATCAGCAGTGCGGGATGCAGCGCGGCGTCCAGCAGCGCCGGATGGATGCCGAATCCGGTCTGCTCCCCGGCGGCCTCGGGCAGGACCACCTCCGCGCATACGTCGGCCCCGTCCCGCCACACGGCCCGCAACCCCTGGAAGGACGGCCCGTAGGCATAGCCCGAGGCCGCGACCCGGTCGTAGAACCCGTCGACGCCGAGCGGTGCCGCACCGGCCGGAGGCCACGCCCCGCCCAGTCCCGGCGCCTCGCCGGAACGGTCCGGGGGCGGGCTCAGCACACCCTCCGCATGACACGCCCAGCCCGTGCCGGAGTCTCCTTCACCGGCGGCGGGCCGGGAGTACACCCGCGCCTCGCGTCGCCCGTCCTCGGCGGCCTCGCCCACGACGATCTGCACCCGCAGCCCGCCCGACGGCGGCAAGACGAGTGGCACGCGCAGCGCCAGCTCATCCACTCCGCCACAGCCGACCTCATCGGCCGCCCGCAGCACCCACTCGGCCAGTGCCGCCCCCGGGACCAGCACCGCGTCCGCCACCACATGCTCACCGAGCCATGTGTGCGTACGGGCCGAGATCCGGCCCGTCAGCACATGGCCACGGCCATCGGCGAGTTCCACAGCGGCGCCCAGCAGCGGATGTCCGGCGGAGACCAGCCCGAGACCGGCCGGGTCGCCGGCGCGTCCACCGTGGCCGTCGAGCCAGTAGCGCTCGCGCTGGAACGCGTAGGTGGGCAGAGGGACCACGCGGGGTGCCGGGGAGCTCGGGTACAGGGTGGTCCAGTCGACGTCGACCCCGGCGGTGAACGCCTGGGCGAGCGAGTGGAGGAGCTGGGCCCGGCCGCCGTGCTCGCGGCGCAGGGTCGGCACGGTGACCGCCGGGATCTCGGCTTCCTCGAAGGTCTCCTGCAAACCGAGGGTGAGCACGGGGTGGGTGCTGGCCTCGATGAACACCCGATGGCCATCGGACAGCAGGGCCTGAACGGCATCGGTGAACCGGACCCGCTCACGGAGATTCCGCACCCAGTAGTCCGTGTCCAGGGCCGAGCCGTCGATCCGGCCACCGGTCACGGTCGAGTAGAACGCCGTGCCCGAACCGGACGTATCGAGCGGACGGACACCGGCCAGGAGCTCGTTCAACTCCGCACGGATCTCGTCCACTTGAGGGCCGTGCGAGGCATAATCCACCTCGATCAGCCGCGCCCGCTCCCCCGCCTCCTGACACGCGGCCACGACAGCGGCCACCTTCTCCGGCGGACCCGAAACCACCGTGGACGAGGGGCCGTTGACGGCCGCGACGCCCACGCCCCCGGCCTGATCTCCCAGGCCGGAGAGCAATTGGCCCGCCCGCTCCTGGCCAACGCCGAGGGAGGCCATCGCCCCGCCACCTGCCAGCCGCCGCAGCGCCTTGCTCCGCAACGCCACGACCTTGGCACCGTCCTCCAGGGACAGCGCCCCCGCGACCACAGCCGCCGCGATCTCACCCTGGCTGTGGCCCACCACCGCCGCAGGACGTACGCCGTGTCCGGCCCACACCGCCGCCAACGACACCATCACCGCCCACAACACCGGCTGGACCACATCCACCCGCCCCAGATCCGCCGCACCCTCCGCGCCACGCAACACATCCGTGAGCGACCAATCCACATACGACGCCAGCACCCGCTCACACTCCGCCACCCGAGCCGCGAACACGGGCGACGCTTCCAGCAGCTCTGCGCCCATTCCCGCCCACTGCGAACCCTGACCGGGGAAGACCAGCACCGGGCCTACGTCTCCCGTCAGCGCCGCCGCACCCGACTGCACCACACCCGGATGCGACACATCCGCCGCCAACGCCTCCACGGCGGCCAACAACTCCGCGCGGTCATCACCCACCACCACGGCTCGATGCTCGAACACCGATCGCGTGGTGACCAACGACCACCCCACATCGACGGGCGAGAGCTCGGACGGGCCACCCACTCGGTCAGCCAGAGCGGTGGCCTGGCCGCGCAGTGCCTCCGCGCTCCGCGCCGAGAGCACCCACGGGACCGTGCCCATGCCGGAGGAGACTGCCCCCGACTCCGGCCCGCGCTCCTCAGGAACCTGCTCCAGGATCACATGGGCGTTGGTTCCGGAGGCGCCGAACGAGGACACACCGGCCCGGCGCGGCCACTCACCGCTCGGCCACTCCGCCGCCTCGGTCAGCAGCCGCACCGCACCGCTCTCCCAGTCCACATGCGGGCTCGGCTCATCGATATGCAGCGAGGCGGGCAGCGTTCCATGGCGCATGGCCTGCACCATCTTGATGACACCCGCGACACCCGCCGCCGCCTGCGTATGCCCGATGTTGGACTTGATCGAGCCGAGCAACAGCGGCCGCTCGGCCGGGCGTCCCTGACCGTACGTGGCCAGCAGCGCCTGCGCCTCGATCGGATCCCCCAACGTCGTACCCGTACCGTGCGCCTCCACCGCGTCGACATCCGATGCCGACAGTCCGGCGCTCGCCAGCGCCTGCCGGATCACCCGCTGCTGCGACGGACCGTTCGGTGCCGTCAGCCCATTGGACGCGCCGTCCTGGTTGACCGCCGACCCACGGATCACCGCCAGCACCTCATGGCCGTTGCGCCGGGCGTCCGACAGCCGTTCCAGCAGCAGAACGCCCACACCCTCGCCCCAGCCCGTCCCGTCAGCGGCCGCCGCGAAGGGCTTGCAGCGGCCATCGGGGGCCAGGCCGCGCTGACGGGAGAAGCCGGTGAACACATCCGGGGTGGCCATCACCGTCACCCCACCGGCCAGGGCCAGCGTGCACTCCCCCTGCCGCAGCGCCTGGCTCGCCAGATGCATCGCCACCAGCGACGACGAACACGCGGTGTCCACCGTCACCGCCGGACCCTCGAAGCCCAGCGTGTACGCCACCCGGCCCGAGACCACACTGCCCGAACCCGCGAGCATCGCATAGCCCTCGAGCCTCACATCCGCGCCGCCGCCGCTGAGCCCGGCGGCGTAGTCGTGGTACATCACGCCCGCGTAGACACCCGTCGGGCTGCCCTTCAACGACACCGGGTCGATCCCCGCCCGCTCCAGCACCTCCCACGACGCCTCCAACAGCAACCGCTGCTGCGGATCCGTCGCCAGCGCCTCCCTCGGATTGATCCCGAAGAACGCCGCGTCGAACGCGTCGGCGTCATGGAGGAAGGCACCCTCGTTCGCGTAGCTGGTGCCCGGGTGATCGGGGTCCGGGTGGAACAGCCCGTCCAGATCCCAGCCCCGGCCGGTCGGAAACTCCCCGATCACGTCCTTCCCCGAGGCGACCAGGTCCCACAGCGTTTCTGGGGAGTTCGCGCCTCCTGGGAAACGGCAGGTCATGCCGATGATCGCCACGGGATCGTCCACGTCGGCCCGCACCGCGAGGGGAGCGCGGGAGCCTGCGGTCTCGCCGGTCAGCCGGGTGCACAGATACTCCGCAAGCACCCGAGGCGTCGGATAGTCGAACACCAACGTCGCCGGCAACCGCAACCCCGTCACCACCGACAACCGATTACGCAACTCCACCGCCGTCAACGAATCAAAACCCAACTCCTTGAACGCCACATCCACCCGCACCTCACCCAACGAACCAAACCCCAACACCACCGCCACACCACCCCGCACCACATCCACCACCACACCCAACCGACCAACCGCATCCAACCCCACCAACTCAGCCGCCAACCCCGAGGCCGACGGACCACCCTCAGCGACCCGCCGCCGGGTACGGCCGGACGCCAACCCCCGCAGCACCGCCGGAAGCTCCTCACCGGCCACTCCGGCCGGGTCGAAGTCCACGGCCACCATCAGCGGGTCCGCGAACCGGCATGCGGCGTCCAGCAGGGCCAGCCCGCGCTCGGACGCCAACGGCCTCATTCCGCGCAGTCGCGTCAGATCCGCCCGGCCCATATGCCCGGTCATCTCGCTGGCCCGCGCCCACAGGCCCCATGCCAGGGAAAGCCCGGGCATCCCGAGCGCCCGCCGATGGGCCACCAGCGCGTCGACAAACGCGTTCGCCGCCGCGTATCCGGCCTGACCCGCGTTGCCCACGACTCCGGCGGCCGAGGAGAACATCACAAACATGCGGAGCGGAAGATCCGCCGTGGCGGTGTGCAGATGGGCGGCCGCCGTGGCCTTCGCCGCCCACACCCGCGCCACCTGTTCCCGCGTCTGCGAGGTGACCATCGCGTCATCCAGCAGCCCCGCCGCATGGATGACACCGGTCAGCGGATGCGCCGGGTCGATACCGGCCACCGCCTCGGCCACCGCCTCCGCGTCCGCGACATCCACCGCGGCGATCCGCACCCGCGCACCGAGGTCGCTCAGCCGCCCGGCCAACTCCGGTGCGCCGGGCGCGTCCGAGCCACGTCGGCTGACCAGGACCAGATGGTAGACCTGCCACGTGCGTACGAGATGCTCGGCCACCAGACCGCCCAGCAGACCCGTGCCACCGGTGATCAGCACCGTGCCGTCCGGGTCGAGTCCACCAGGGGTCGGCCCGCCGGATTCCGCCTCGTCGGCACCGCCGGTGTCAGGGCCGGTGTCATGTGCGCGCATCAGTCGGGGCACCATCGGCCCCTCGGTGCGCAGCGCCGCCTGTGGCTCATCCGCCCGTACGACACGGACCACGGCATCCGCCACCTCACCCGCGGCCGGATCGATGGCCCGGTGGAGATCGAGGAGGACGAACCGGTCCGGATGCTCCGCCTGCGCACTCCGCAGCAGCCCCCACGGCCCCGCGGCGGCTACGTTCAGCTCTCCGTCGTCGGCTCCGCCTTCAGGGTTCCCGATCGACACCGCGCCGCGTGTCACCACCACCAACCGGGCGTCGGCCAGCCGTGGTTCGGCCAGCCACCCCCGCACCAGCTCCAGCGCTTGGCCGACGGCGGCCAAGCCACGGGCCGCGACTCCGGCGTCCGACGGGCCACCGTCGGCGGGCAGGCAAGTCACGGCGAACGCGGGAGGTGGCGTACCGTCGTCGAGCGCGGCTACCAACGCTTCGAGACCCGGATGGCACACCGCTCCCCCGCCGCCGAGTCCGGGCTCCTCGGACAGGTGTAGCGCGTCCTCGCCCAGTACGACCCAGCCCATGGCCTCGGAGGCGGCCGCGGCCGCCACGTCGGGCATCGGGATCCAGTCCAGCGTGAACAGCCCATCGACGCCACGTCCGCCCACGGACCTCAGTTGACGCGGGTCGGCGGGGCGCATCGTCAGGGACTCGACCGTGAGCACCGGGGCGCCCATGCCATCGGACACGACCACCCGCAACCCGCGCTCACCCGCCGCACCGTCCTGATGGGGCGCGAGCCGGACCCGGACCGTGGTCGCCTCCGTGGCCCACAAGGACACGCCGTTCCAGGCGAACGGCAGCCGCAGCCCCCCATCGTCGGCCGACTCGATGTCGGCGGCGAGCAGCATGGGGTGCAGGGCGGCGTCGAGCAGTGCCGGGTGGATGCCGAATCCATCCGCGTCCCCGGCCGCCTCGGGCAATGCCACCTCGGCCAGCAGGTCCGCACCGTCCCGCCACACCGCGCGCACCCCGTGGAACGACGGCCCGTAGGCATAGCCCGCCGCCGCGGCATGCTCGTAGAAGTCCTCGACATCCATCGGCTTCGCGCCCTCGGGAGGCCAGACTCCCGCCAGTTCCTCGGCCGCGCTCGGCGTGGCCGACGGGCTCAGGACGCCCTCGGCATGGGACACCCAGTCGGGATCCGCGCCCGGCTCGGCATCGCGGTCGGGCCGGGAGTACATCCGCACATCGCGCCGCCCGCCCTCGGTGGCCTCGCCCACCACGATCTGCACGCGCAGCCCGCCGGACTCCGGCAGCACCAACGGCACCTGCAGCGCGAGCTCCTCGACGCCGCCACAGCCCGCCTCATCGGCCGCCCGCAACGCCCACTCCACCAGCGCCGCGCCCGGCACCAGCGACGCTCCCGCGACCACATGGTCACCGAGCCAGCCGTCGCCGCCGGTGGCCGACACCCGCCCGGTCAGCACCAGCCCGCCATCGGCAAGGCCCACCGCCGCCCGCAACAACGGGTGCTCCACCCGCTGGAGCCCCGCGGCACCCACATCACCGACCCCGCCGGCGGCGGTGGCCCAGTAGCGCCGGCGCTGGAAGGCATACGTGGGCAGATCGACCGTACGAGGGGTGGGATCACCCGGAAACGCGGCCTTCCAGTCGACGTCGACCCCGGCGGTGAACGCCTGGGCGAGCGAGTGGAGGAGCTGGGCCCGGCCGCCGTGCTCGCGGCGCAGGGTCGGCACGGTGACCGCCGGGATCTCGGCTTCCTCGAAGGTCTCCTGCAGACCGAGGGTGAGCACGGGGTGGGTGCTGGCCTCGATGAACACCCGATGCCCATCGGCCAACAACGCCTCGACGGCATCGGCGAACCGCACCCGCTCACGGAGATTGGTCACCCAGTAGGCGGCGTCCAAGTCGGTGGTGGCGGCACGGCCGCCAGTCACGGTCGAGTAGAACGCCGTATCCGAACCGGACGTATCGAGCGGACGGACACCCTCCAGCACCCGCGTCAACTCGTCGCGGATCTCCTCCACCTGAGGGCCGTGCGAGGCATAATCCACCTCGATCAGCCGCGCCCGCTCCCCCACCTCCTGACACGCGGCCACGACGGCGGCCACCCGCCCCGGCGGACCCGAAACCACCGTGGACGAGGGGCCATTGACGGCTGCCACACCCACTCCGGCGGCCTGGTCCCCCAGGTCGGACAACAGCTGCCCCGCCCGCTCCTGCCCCACACCGAGCGACGCCATCGCCCCGCCCCCGGCCAACCGCCGCAACGCCTTGCTCCGCAACGCCACGACCTTCGCACCGTCCTCCAGCGACAGCGCCCCCGCGACAACAGCCGCCGCGATCTCACCCTGGCTATGACCCACCACCGCCGCAGGACGTACGCCATACCCGGCCCACACCGCCGCCAACGACACCATCACCGCCCACAACACCGGCTGGACCACATCCACCCGCCCCAGATCCGCCGCACCCTCCACCCCACGCAACACATCCGTGAGCGACCAATCCACATACGACGCCAGCACCCACTCACACTCCGCCACCCGAGCCGCGAACACCGGGGACACTTCCAGCAACTCAGCGCCCATTCCCACCCACTGCGAACCCTGACCGGGAAAGACCAGCACGGGACCCGCACCACTCGCCAAGGCCGCCGCACCCGACTGCACCACACCCGGATGCGAGACACCCCCCGCCAGCGCCTCCACACCCGCCAACAACCCGGCCCGGTCACCAGCCACCACCACCGCCCGATGCTCAAACACCGACCGCGCCGTAACCAACGACCACCCCACATCGGCCAACGAAGGCTCGAACACATCCCCCGCCCACTCAGCCAACGCCCCAGCCTGCCCCCGCAACGCCTCCGCACTCCGCCCCGACACCACCCACGGCACCACCCCACCCAGCTCGGAGGACGGCGCCGACGCATCCTCCTCAGGAGCCTGCTCCACGATCACATGCGCATTGGTGCCGCTGATCCCGAAGGACGACACACCGGCCCGGCGCGGGCGCTCACCGCTCGGCCACTCCACCGGCTCGGTCAGCAGCCGCACACCGCCGCCGTCCCACTCCACATGGGGCGTCAGTTCCTCGGCATGGAGGGTGGCCGGGAGTACGTCGTGCCGCAGCGCCATCACCATCTTGATGACACCGGCCACACCCGCCGCACCCTGCGTATGGCCGATGTTGGACTTCAGCGAGCCGAGCCACAGCGGCCGGTCCTCCGGCCGGTCCCGGCCGTACGTGGCGATCAGCGCGTCGGCCTCGATCGGGTCACCCAGCTTGGTGCCCGTGCCATGGGCCTCCACCGCGTCCACCTCGGACGGGGCCAGCCGGGCGCTGGCGAGGGCCTGGCGGATGACCCGCTGCTGGGAGGGGCCGTTCGGGGCGGTGAAGCCGTTGCTGGCGCCGTCCTGGTTGATGGCCGAACCACGGATGACCGCCAGTACCCGATGACCGTTGCGCCGGGCGTCGGACAGCCGCTCCAGCAGCACCAGGCCGACGCCTTCGCCCCATCCCGTGCCGTCGGCGTCCGCCGAGAACGCCTTGCACCGCCCGTCCGGGGACAGCCCGCGCTGCCGGGAGAAGCCGGTGAACACCTCGGGGGTGGTCATCACCGTCACCCCGCCGGCCAGGGCCAGGGCGCACTCCTCCTGCCGCAGTGCCTGGCCGGCCAGATGGATCGCGACCAGCGACGACGAACATGCCGTCTCCACCGTGACGGCCGGTCCCTCCAGGCCGAGGGTGTAGGACACCCGGCCCGAGAGCAGGCTCGGTGCGTTGCCCGCGTATCCCTCGGAGCCCTTCTGCGGAAGGTCACCCGATGTGGTGCCGCCGGTGGTGGCCGTACCGGCGTAGACGCCCGTCCGGGAGCCCTTGAGGGACACCGGGTCGATTCCCGCCCGTTCGCATGCCTCCCAGGCGGTTTCCAGCAACAGTCGCTGCTGGGGGCTGGTGGCGAGCGCCTCGCGCGGGCTGATGCCGAAGAACCGCGGGTCGAACCGGTCGGCGTCGTGAAGGAATCCGCCCCGGCGGACGTACGTGGTGCCGGGGTGGTCCGGGTCCGGGTGATAGAGGCTGTCGAGGTCCCAGCCGCGGTCGGTGGGGAAATCCCCGATGGCGTCCACACCGCCCGCGACCAGCCGCCACAGGTCCTCGGGCGTGTTCACCCCGCCCGGGAACCGGCAGGCGATGCTCACGACCGCGATCGGCTCCTGGTATCGCTCCTCCACCTCACGCAAACGCAGGCGCGTATCGTGCAGATCCGCGGAAACGCGCTTGAGATACTCGACCAGCTTCTCTTCATTCACGTTCACCATGAGGTTTCACCCGGCCCTCGGCGGTCGTCGCGCCCGGCACATTCAGGACACGCCCAGTTCGTTGTCGATGAAGTCGAGAACCTGGGCCGCGGACGCGGACTCCAGCCTCTCCGCGGCGGTCATCTCTTGCTCCGCCGACTTTCGTGTCGCCTTCCACTTGGCCAGCAGGCCTTCGAGCCGCGCCGTGACCGCCCCCGAATCGCCGTCTTCCATCTCGAGACCGATCAGGGTGGCTTCGAGCCTGGCCAGTTCGTTGAGGACCGGATCGGCGCCTCCCCGGCCCGGTCTGGCGCCGACCGCCGGGGCGATGCGCTCCAGCAGGTATTCGGCGAGCACCGCCGCGTCCGGATAGTCGAAGACGAGGGCGGCGGGCAGGCGCAGACCGGTGGCGGCGGTGAGCCGGTTGCGCAGTTCTACGCCGGTCAGCGAGTCGAAGCCCAGCTCCTTGAAGTTGGTGTCCGCCTGCACCCCTTCGGCGTCCACGTGTCCGAGCACGGTGGCCACATGGCCACGGACCAACTGGAGGACGGCGCGGCGCTGTTCCGCGGCGGGCAGGCCCGCCAGCCGATCGGCCCAGTCGTCCGGCCGCGCGCCCGCTGCCGCCGCCGTACGCCGCGCCACCGTGCCTCCGGCACCGGCACCGGAGGTGGCGAGGGCGCGGAGCGTGGCGGGGAGGCTGTCGGCGGGCTGGGCGGCGAGGACGCGGGGGTTCATATCCGCCGCGATCAGCTGGTGGCCGCCGTGCTCGCACGCCGCGTCGAGCAGCCGGAGGGCGTGGTCCGCGGCCATCGCGGTGACGCCCGAGCGGGACATCCGGGCCAGGTCCGCGTCGGCGAGGCCGCCTGTCATCTCACTGGCCTCGGCCCACAGGCCCCACGCCACCGAGACCGTCGGCAGGCCCAGCGCCTGGCGGTGGGCCGCCAGCGCGTCGCAGAAGGCGTTGGCCGCCGCGTAGTTGGCCTGTCCCGGGCTGCCCATGACCCCGGCGGCCGACGAGAACAGCACGAACGCGCCCAGGCGCAGATGCGCCGTCGCGGTGTGCAGATGCGCCGCGGCGGCGGCCTTCGCCGCCCAGACCCGCGCCAGCCGCTCGGGAGTCTGCGCGGTGACGACGGCGTCGTCCAGCACACCCGCGGCATGGACGACCGCGGTCAGCGGATGCGCGGGATCGACCCCCGCCACCAGATCGGCCACGGCTGCCGCGTCGGTGACATCGGCCGCGACAATGCGTACTCGCGCGCCCAGGGCGGTCAGCCGGGCGACGAGATCCTGGGCGCCCGGCGCGTCCGGGCCCCGGCGGCTCACCAGCAGCAGATGCCCGATCCGCCATACGCGTACGAGGTGTTCGGCGACCAGCGCGCCCAGTGTGCCGGTGCCACCGGTGATGAGGACGGTGCCGTCCGGGTCGACCGGGGCGGGGACGTCCAGAACCAGCTTGCCGGTGTGCTTGGCCTGGCTGAGGTGGCGCAGCGCCTCACGTGTCCGGCTCAGCGGCCAGGTCCGAACCGGCAGCGGCGACAGGGGTGGGGTGGCCCCGGGCGCACGTGTGGACCCGGTGACTTCGGTGGCTTCGGTAGCCCCGGCGGCTCCGGTGGACCCGGTAGCTCCAGTGGCCCCGGCGGCCCCGGCAGCATCGGCGGCCCCGGCGGCCCCGGCAGCATCGGCGGCCCCGGCAGCATCGGCGGCCCCGGCAGCATCGGCGGCCCCGGCGGCCCCGGCGGCCCCGGCGGCTCCGGTGGACCCGGTAGCTCCAGTGGCCCCGGCGGCCCCGGCAGCATCGGCGGCCCCGGCGGCCCCGGCAGCATCGGCGGCCCCGGCAGCATCGGCGGCTCCGGTGGACCCGGTAGCTCCGGTGGCTCCGGTGGCTCCGGTGGCTCCGGTGGCTCCGGTGGCTCCGGTGGCTCCGGTGGCTCCGGTGGCTCCGGTGGCTCCGGTGGCTCCGGTGGCCTCGGCGGCCTCGGCGGCCTCGGCGGCCCCGGTGGCCTCGGCGGCCCCGGTGGCCTCGGTGACTCCGATGGACTCGCCGGCTCCGGTGGTGAACAGCTCGCCCAGTTCGCCCAGCATCCGGCCGATGCGTTCGGGTCCGGCACCGGTGATCAGGTCGTAGACCTGGTACGTCACCCCCGGGTGCTCCTCCGCGACGCGCTCTGGGTCACGGAGGTCGGTCTTGCCCATCTCCATCAGCCGTCCGCCCTCGGCCAGCAGCCGCAAGGACGCGTCCACGAACGGCCCGGCGAGGCTGTTGAGCACCACATCGACGCCACGTCCGCCGGTGGCCTCGCGGAACACCTCCTCGAAGTCCAGATCGCGCGACGAGGCCCGATGCGCCGCATCGATACCCATCTCCTCCAGCACAACGTGCTTGCCGGGGCTCGCCGTCGCGTAGACCTCCGCCCCCAGATGGCGGGCGATCCGTACGGCCGCCGTGCCCACACCGCCGGTCGCGGCATGGATCAGGACCGACTCCCCGGCCCGGAGCCCGGCCAGCTCCACGAGCCCGTACCAGGCGGTCAGGTATGCCACCGGCACCGAGGCCGCCTGCGGATAGGTCCACCCGACGGGAATGGGCGCCACCATGCGGCCGTCGGTCACCGCCGTCGGGCCGAACGCGCGGTCGAAGACCCCCATGACCCGGTCGCCCACCGCGAGCCCGGTCACCTCGGAGCCGTGGCCCAGCACCACGCCGGCGCCCTCGCCACCGAGCCCCGTCTGGCCCGGGACCATGCCCAGACTGATGAGTGCGTCGCGGAAGTTGATACCGGCCGCGTGCACCGCCACCCGCACCTGCCGCGGTCCGAGGGGCTCGAGCACCTCCGGGCACGGCACCGGCTTCACGTTCTCCACCGTGGCCGCGCCGGTCAGCTCCAGCCGCCATGCGGGCTGTCCCACCAGTGCCGCCACACCGCCACTGCTCATGCCACCGGCGCGCATCAGCCGGGGCACCCGAAGCCGCCCCGCCCGCAGTGCGACCTGCGGCTCGTCCAGGTGCGCCGCCCATGCCACCGCGCCGCGCACATCCTCCGCGAGCGGCTCGGTGCGCGGGTCGAGATCGACCAGAAGGAACCGCCCCGGATTCTCCGCCTGCGCACTGCGCACCAGCCCGCACACGGCGGCCCCGGCCACGTCCACGCCGCCGTCTCCGGGGGACTCCGCCTCGGGGGCGTCGATCGCGACGGCCCCCCGCGTGACCACCACCAGCCGGGCGTCGGCCAGCCGAGGTTCGGCCAGCCAGCCCCGCACGAGCTCCAGCACCCACTCCGAGGCCGCCAGACCGTCGGCCGCCAGGTCTGTGCCGATGTGCCTCTCGGACGTGTCGCCAAGGGCGAGCAGATACGCGATGGCCACCGAGGGAACGGGGCCGTCACCGTCGAGCGCGGACACCAACGCCTCCAGACGCGGATGGTGTACCGCGCCCGGCGCGATCGGCCCGCACTCGTCCGGCCCCAGAACCGCCCAACCGCCGCCGTCCGCCGGATCCGGCTCCTGGCCTTCGGTATCGGTGTCCTGTGCGGGAGCGGGCAGGGACGTCCACTCCAAGGTGAACAGCCCGTCCACCCGCGGCCCACCCGAGGCCCGCAGTTGGTCGACGGCGGCCGGTCGCATCACCAGCGAGTCGACGGTCAGCACCGGAGCGCCGACGGCGTCGGCCGCCTCGACCCGCAGCCCGCGCTCGCCCTCGGCGCCACCCGACTCCTGCCGCTGGGGTGAGAGCCGGACCCGTACGGTCGTGGCGCCGCCCGCCCACAGCGATACGCCGTTCCAGGCGAACGGCAGCCACACCCGGCCGTCGTCGTGGTCCTCCTCGGGCCGGTCGAGGAGGAACGCCGGATGCAGCGCGGCATCCAGCAGCGCCGGGTGGATCCCGAACCCCTCCGGGTCTCCGGCGGCCTCGGGCAGCGCCACTTCGGCGAACAGATCGGCGCCGTCCCGCCATACCGCCCGCAGTCCACGGAACGACGGCCCGTACGCGTACCCGGACGCCTCGGCGCGCTCGTAGAACCCGTCCAGCCGTACGGGCTCCGCGCCCACCGGAGGCCACGCCGGACCCGGTTCGTCCACCGGGCCCCGCGCGGGGCTCTGTGGCGACGACGGGCCCAGGACGCCCTCGGCATGGCATACCCAGCCCGGGTCGGCGCCCGGCTCCACATCGCGGTCGGGCCGGGAGTACACCCGCACATCGCGCCGCCCGTCCTCGGTGGCCACGCCGACCACCACCTGAACGCGCAGCCCACCCGACGCGGGCAGGACGAGCGGTACCTGGAGCGCCAGCTCCTCCACCCCGCCGCAACCCGCCTCGTCGGCCGCCCGCAGTGCCCACTCCACCAGCGCCGCGCCCGGCACCAGTACGGCACCCGCCATCACATGCTCGGCCAGCCGGCCACCGGCGCCACCGGCTGAGATCCGGCCGGTCAGCACCAGCCCGCCATCGGCGAGCCCGACGGCCGCCGGCAGATGTGCGTGCTCAACGCGCTGTAGCCCGGCGGCCCCCACGTCCCCGACGCCACCGCCCGCCGCCAGCCAGTAGCGCTCGCGCTGGAAGGCGTACGTCGGCAGATCCACCGTCCGGGGCGCCGGATCGGCCGGGAACCAGTGGGCCCAGTCGACGTCCGCGCCATTGGTGTGCAGTTGGGCGAGGGCGTGGCCGAGTGCGTGGGCATCGGGGCGTTTACGGCTCAGGGTGGCCGCCACCAGCGGGCTCGGCCGCCCGGCCACGCCTTCGCTCCCGCCCTCGTCGGTGTCCGTCGTCGCCTCGTCGGTGGCGAGGTGCTGAAGGGTGTGCTGGGTCGCGGTGGCCAGGACCGGGTCGGGGCCGAGTTCGAGGAAGACGCCCGTTTCGGGAGCGATATGGGTGATCGCGGGATGGAATCGCACGGGTTGGCGGATGTGCCGCACCCAGTAATCCGGTGTGGCCATCTCCTCGTCGGCCGGTTCACCGGTGAGGTTGCTGAGCACCGGAAGGGTGGGCCGGTGGAAGGCCAGGCCGCCGATGGACTGCGCGAACGGCTCCAGGATGGGGTCCATCAGCGGGGAGTGGAAGGCGTGGCTGACCGTCAGCGTCCTGGTCTTGCGGCCCCTCGCCGCCCAGGTGGCGCGGATGTCGGCGACCAGCTCGATCGGACCGGAGACCACGGTGTTGCCGGGGGTGTTCAGGGCGGCGATGCTCACTTGCCCGTCGTATGCCGCCAGATCCGCGGCGAGTTCGTCGGCCGTTGCGGCGATGGTGGCCATGCCTCCGCCGCTGGGGAGTTGGCCCATGAGTGTGGCGCGGGCGGCCACGAGTCGGCAGGCGTCGGGGAGGTCGAAGACCCCGGCGACATGGGCTGCGGCGATCTCTCCGATGGAGTGGCCGATGACGGCGTCGGGGCGTACGCCGAACGAGTCGAGCAGCCGCGCGAGGGCGATGTGCAACGCGAACAGCCCCGCCTGGGCGTAAGTGGTGTGGTCCAACAGCCCCGGCCGCTCGGCCACACCGTGGAAGACCACATCGCCGAGGGGATGTTCCAGATGGGGGTCGAGCAGCCCGCAGACCTCGTCGAACGCGGTGGCGAACACCGGGAACCCGTCGTACAGCCCGGCCCCCATCCCCTGGCGTTGGCTGCCCTGACCGCTGAAGAGCCACACGGTCTTGCCCGCCGCCGCTCCACTACCGGGGAGCACCACACCCGGATGGAGTTCGCCGGTGGCCAGCGCCTCCATGGCGGCCACCAGTTCGGCGCGGTCATCGGCCAACGCCACCGCCCGGTGCTCGAAGAGCGACCGGCTGGTCGCGAGCGACCAGCCCACATCGGCCACCGACATCTCCGGGTGCCCGGCCACCCGTTCGGCCAGCGCGGCGGCCTGGCCACGCAGCGCCTCCGCGCTCCGCGCGGACAGCGGCCACGGGACGGGCCGTAGGTGGTCGGGAGAGGTCACGGGCTCGGTCGTGGCGCGCTCGACCGGCTCGGAGGCCTGCTCAAGAAGGAGATGGGCGTTGGTGCCGGAGGCGCCGAACGAGGACACCCCGGCCCGGCGCGGCCGCTCACCGTTCGGCCACTCCACCGGCTCGGTCAGCAGCCGCACCGCACCGCTCTCCCAGTCCACATGGGGAGTGGGTTCGTCAATGTGCAGGGAGGCGGGCAGCGTTCCGTGCCGGATCGCCTGCACCATCTTGATGACACCCGCGACACCCGCCGCCGCCTGGGCGTGGCCGATGTTGGACTTGATCGAGCCGAGCAGCAGCGGCCGCTCGGCGGCGCGATCCTGACCGTAGGTGGCCAGCAGCGCCTGCGCCTCGATCGGATCCCCCAGCGTCGTACCCGTACCGTGTGCCTCCACCGCGTCGACGTCGGACGGCGACAGACCGCCGCTCGCCAGGGCCTGGCGGATCACCCGCTGCTGTGAGGGGCCGTTGGGGGCGGTGAGCCCGTTGGACGCGCCGTCCTGATTGACGGCGGAGCCACGGATCACAGCCAGGACGTCATGGCCGTTGCGGCGAGCGTCCGACAGCCGTTCCAGCAGCAGAACGCCCACGCCTTCACTCCAACCGGTGCCATCGGCCGCGGCGGCGAAGGGCTTGCAGCGGCCGTCGGGGGCCAGGCCGCGCTGGCGGGAGAAGCCGGTGAACACATCCGGGGTGGCCATCACCGTCACCCCACCGGCCAATGCCAGGGTGCACTCCCCCTGCCGCAGCGCCTGGCTCGCCAGATGCATCGCCACCAGCGACGACGAACACGCGGTGTCCACCGTCACCGCCGGACCCTCGAAGCCCAGCGTGTACGCCACCCGACCCGAGACCACACTGCCCGAACTGGCCAGCATGGCGTAACCCTCCAGCCGGGCGTCACCGCCGCTGAGCCCGGCGGCGTAGTCGTGGTACATCACGCCCGCGTAGACCCCGGTCGGGCTGCCCTTCAACGACACCGGGTCGATCCCCGCCCGCTCCAGCACCTCCCACGACGCCTCCAACAGCAACCGCTGCTGCGGATCCGTCGCCAGCGCCTCCCTCGGATTGATCCCGAAGAACGCCGCGTCGAACGCGTCGGCGTCGTACAGGAACCCGCCTTTGCGCGCGTAAGAGGTGCCGGGGTGATCGGGGTCGGGGTGGAAGAGCCCGTCCAGGTCCCAGCCCCGGCCGGTCGGAAACTCGCCGATGGCGTCACGGCCCGAGGCGACCAGATCCCAGAGCTCCTCCGGGGAACTGACCCCGCCCGGGAAGCGGCAGGTCATCGCGACGATCGCGATCGGCTCGTCCCCGTCGGCCCTCGCGGCGAGGGGGGCACGGGTCCCGACGGTCCCGACGGTCTCGCCGGTCAGCCGGGTGCACAGATACTCCGCAAGCACCCGAGGCGTCGGATAGTCGAACACCAACGTCGCCGGCAACCGCAACCCCGTCACCACCGACAACCGATTACGCAACTCCACCGCCGTCAACGAATCAAAACCCAACTCCTTGAACGCCACATCCACCCGCACCTCACCCAACGAACCAAACCCCAACACCACCGCCACACCACCCCGCACCACATCCACCACCACACCCAACCGACCAACCGCATCCAACCCCACCAACTCAGCCGCCAACCCCGAGGCCGACGGACCACCGGCCGCCATCCGACGGGCGGTCCGGCCGGACACCAACCCTCGCAGCACCGCCGGAAGCTCCTGACGACCCACCCCGACCGTGTCGAGGGCGGCGGCGACACAGAGGGAGCCGCCCTGCGCACAGGCGGCATCGAGCAGACCCAGTGCCTTCTCGCTGGACATCGCGGTGATGCCCGATCGGGACATCCGGGCCCGGTCCGTCGCGGCGAGGTTTCCGGTCAGCTCGCTCGACTGGGCCCACAGGCCCCAGGCCACCGACAATCCAGGGAGGCCACGGGCCTGACGGTGGGCGGCGAGGGCGTCACAAAAGGCGTTCGCCGCCGCGTAGTTGGACTGGCCCGGGCTGCCCAGGACACCGGCGGCCGACGAGAACATCGCGAACAGAGACAGCGGAAGACCGGCAGTGGCGGTGTGCAGATGCGCCGCCCCCATCGCCTTGGCCGCCCACACCCTGGCAAGCCGTTCGGGCGTCTGGGAGGTCACCACCGCGTCGTCGAGCAGCCCCGTGGCATGGATGACACCGGTCAGCGGATGGTCGGCGTCGATCCCCGCCACGAGCTCGGCCACCGCCGACCCGTCCGTGACGTCCACGGCGGCGATCCGCACCCGCGCGCCCAACTCCTCCAGCCGCGCTCCCAGCTCGTCGGCTCCCGGGGCGTCCGGCCCGCGACGGCTCACGAGGAGCAGATGGCCGACCTGCCAGGTGCGCACCAGATGTTCGGCCACCAGGCCGCCGAGGGTGCCGGTGCCGCCCGTCACCAGCACGGTGCCGTCGGGATCGAGCGCCACCGGGGCGTCCCGGTCCTCCAGATCGCTGTCGACGGAGGCACGGATCAGCCGTGGCACCCACACCTGCCCATCCCGCACGGCCAACTGCGGTTCGTCCAGGTCCACCGCTCGCGCGACGACGTCCCGTACGTTGTCCGCGCTGGCATCGGCCACCGGGTCTAGGCCGAGGTCGAGGTCGAGCAGCAGGAAACGCCCCGGGTTCTCCGCCTGAGCGCTCCGCAGAAGCCCCCAGAGCGCGGCGGCGGCCACATCCGTACCGCCCTCGGCGTCGGCTACAGTGACCGCGCCACGCGTCACCATGACCAAGCGGGCATCGGCAAGCCGGGGCTCGGCAAGCCACTGCCGCACCAGCGCCAGAGCCCGTTGCACCGTCGCCAGGCCAGCGGTGGCCAGGTCGGCCACGGCATCGGCATCGGCATCGGCATCCGGGCGCGGGAACTCGGCGAGCACCACGGCCGGGACCGGCTTCGTGTCATCAAGCCTCGCGAGCAACGCCTCCAGATCCGGGCCAGCGCCCTCGGCCGCCAGCACCGCCCAGCTGTCGCGACCGGCCACGGGCTCATCGGTCCGAGTCGGCTGCGGCAGTGGGGTCCAGTCCAGGACGAACAGACCGTCCACACCACGCGTTGCCCCAGCCCGCAACTGTTCCACGGCAGCCTGCCGCGTCACCAGGGAGTCGACCGTCAGAACGGGGTCGCCCACGGCATCGGCCACCACCAGCCGCACCGCGCGCTCGCCCTCGGCACCGTCCCGATACGGGGACAGCCGAACGCGTACGGTGCTGGCTCCGGCGGCCCACAGCGACACCCCGTTCCAGGCGAACGGCAACCACACCTGGCCGCCGTCCCGCCCCTGGTCAGGACCGGTGTCGAGCAGGAGGGCCGGGTGCAGGGCCGCGTCGAGCAGCGCCGGGTGGATGCCGAACCCGTCCGCGTCGCCCGCCACCTCGGGCAGCGCCACCTCGGCCAGCAGGTCCGCACCGTCCCGCCACACCGCGCGCACCCCCTGGAACGACGGCCCGTACGCATAACCCGCCGCCGCGGAGCGCTCGTAGAACCCCTCCAGATCAACCGGTTGCGCACCCGCCGGAGGCCATGTGCCGCCCAGCCCCTCGGCCGTCTGGTCCGCGCCTTCCTCCGCCGGACTCAGCACCCCCTCGGCGTGACACACCCAGCCCGCGTCGGCGCCCGGGTCGGCCTCGCCATCCGGACGGGAGTAGATCCGCACATCGCGCCGCCCGTCCGCCGCCGCCGCGCCCAACACCACCTGGACACGCAGCCCGCCCGACTCGGGCAGCACCAACGGGACCTGCAGCGCCAGCTCCTCGACCCCGCCGCACCCGACCTCGTCGGCCGCTCGCAACGCCCACTCCACCAGGGCCGCGCCCGGGGCCAGGACGGCGTCCGCCACGATGTGCTCGCCGAGCCAGCCATCACCGCCACCGGCCGCGATGCGCCCGGTGAGCAGATGGGTGCTGCCGTCGGCCAGCTCCACGGCGGCGCCCAGCAACGGATGGTTCGCGGCGACCAGGCCGAGCCCGCTGGGGTCACCGGTCGCACCTGAGGCGTTCATCCAGTAACGCTGGTGCTGGAAGGCGTACGTGGGCAGGTCCACGGTACGAGGGGTGGGGTCGGCCGGAAACGCCGCCTTCCAATCCACCTCGGCCCCGGCGATGAACGCCTGGCCGAGGGAGTGGAGGAGCTGAGCCTGACCACCGTGGTCGCGACGCAGGGTCGGTACGGCGACCGCGTCCACACCCGCCTGCTCGAACGTCTCCTGCATCCCGATGGTCAGCACGGGGTGGGTACTGGCCTCGATGAACACCCGATGCCCATCGGCCAACAACGCCTCGACGGCATCGGCGAACCGCACCCGCTCCCGCAGATTCCGCACCCAGTAGTCCGTGTCCAGGCCAGCCGCATCGACCCGGCCACCGGTCACCGTCGAATAGAACGCCACCCCACCCGCGCCACCGACGACCGGGCGGACACCCGCCAGAACCTCATTCAACTCCGCACGGATCTCATCCACCTGAGGGCCGTGCGAGGCATAATCCACCTCGATCAGCCGCGCCCGCTCCCCCACCTCCTGACACGCGGCCACGACGGCGGCCACCCGCCCCGGCGGACCCGAAACCACCGTGGACGAGGGGCCATTGACGGCTGCCACACCCACTCCGGCGGCCTGGTCCCCCAGGTCGGACAACAGCTGCCCCGCCCGCTCCTGGCCCGCCCCGAGCGACGCCATCGCCCCGCCCCCGGCCAGCCGCCGCAACGCCTTGCTCCGCAACGCCACGACCTTGGCGCCATCCTCCAGCGACAGCGCCCCCGCGACAACAGCCGCCGCGATCTCACCCTGGCTATGACCCACCACCGCCGCAGGACGTACGCCATACCCGGCCCACACCGCCGCCAACGACACCATCACCGCCCACAACACCGGCTGAACCACATCCACCCGCCCCAGATCCGCCGCACCCTCCACCCCACACAACACATCCATGAGCGACCAATCCACATACGACGCCAGCACCCGCTCGCACTCCGCCACCCGAGCCGCGAACACCGGGGACACCCCAAGCAGCTCCGCACCCATCCCTACCCACTGCGAACCCTGCCCCGGAAACACCAACACCGGACCCACAGCACCCGTCAGCACCGACGCACCCGACTCCACCACACCCGGATGCGAGACACCCCCCGCCAACGCCTCCATACCCGCCAACAACCCGGCCCGGTCGCCACCCACCACCACCGCCCGATGCTCAAACACCGACCGCGCAGTGACCAACGACCACCCCACATCGACCAACGAAGGCTCGAACACATCCCCCGCCCACTCAGCCAACGCCCCAGCCTGCCCCCGCAACGCCTCCACACTCCGCCCCGAGAGCACCCACGGAACCGGGCCCACCCCCGAGCAGGCCGGATCCTTCGGCACATCCTCCTCAGGAGCCTGCTCCACGATCACATGCGCATTGGTGCCGCTGATCCCGAACGCGGACACCCCGGCCCGGCGTGGCCGCTCGTTCCTCGGCCACTCCACCGGGTCCGTGAGCAGCCGCACCGCCCCTCCGGACCAGTCCGCCTGCGGGGTGGGCTCATCGACGTGCAGTGTGGCGGGCAGCAGTTGATGGCGGAGGGCCAGCACCATCTTGATGACACCGGCCACGCCCGCCGCGCCCTGCGTATGGCCGATGTTGGACTTCAGCGAGCCCAACAGCAGTGGCCGGTCCTCCGGCCGGTCCTGCCCGTACGCGGCGAGCAGCGCCTCTGCCTCGATCGGGTCGCCGAGCGTGGTGCCCGTGCCATGGGCCTCCACCGCGTCCACCTCGGCGGACGACAGCTGTGCGTTGATCAGCGCCTGGCGGATCACCCGCCGCTGCGAGGGGCCGTTCGGCGCGGTGAGCCCGTTCGACGCGCCGTCCTGGTTGATGGCCGAGCCCCGGAGCACCGCCAGCACCTGGTGGCCGTTGCGCCGCGCGTCGGACAGCCGTTCCAGCAGCAGGAGTCCCACGCCCTCCGAGAAGCCCGTGCCGTCCGCGGCGGCCGCGAAGGGCTTGCAGCGGCCGTCGGGGGCGAGACCGCGCTGGCGCGAGAACTCCACAAAGGTGTTCGGGGTGGTCATCACGGTCACGCCACCGGCCAGGGCCAGGGTGCACTCGCCCTGCCGCAGCGCCTGGCAGGCCAGATGCATCGCGACCAGCGACGATGAACACGCGGTATCCACCGTCACCGCGGGCCCCTCCAGGCCGAGGGTGAAGGCCACCCGGCCCGAGACAACGCTCAGGGTGTTTCCGGTGAGCAGATACCCTTCCGCGCTCTTTTCGATCTGCGGAGTGCCGAAGCCGAGGATGCCGGCGCCCGCGTAGACCCCGGTGGGGGTGCCCTTCAACGAAGCGGGGTCGATTCCGGCGCGTTCGATCAATTCCCAGGAGACTTCCAGTAGTTGGCGCTGCTGGGGCTCGGCCGCCAGGGCCTCGCGCGGGCTGATGCCGAAGAAGGTGGCGTCGAAGCCGTCGGCCCGGTCCAGGAATCCGCCGTGGCGGACGTAGCTGGTGCCGGAGTGGTCGGGGTCCGGGTGGAACAGCCCGTTCAGGTCCCAGCCGCGGTCGGTGGGAAACTCGCCGATCGCGTCCCCGCGCGAGGCGACCAGTTGCCACAGGTCTTCGGGCGAGGTGATTCCGCCGGGAAACCGGCAGGCCATGCTGACGATGGCCACCGGCTCCTGGGAACGCTCCTCCATCTCGCGAAGTCGCCGACGCGTCTGCCCCAGATCGGCCGTGACCTTCTTGAGGTACTGGCGGAGCTTCTCTTCGGTTCCCGACATCAGTTCCGCGCCTCCATCAGGGCAGTTCACGGTCAATGAGCTCGAACATCTCGTCGTCCGAGGCGGCTTCGAGGGCGTCGAAGTCGGTCGTGGCGGCCGGGTCGCCGGACCCGCCGCCGTTCCACTTCGCCAGCAGGGCGCCCAGCCGTTGGGCGATCCGCTGCCGGCCTTCGTCGTCCGTGTCGAGGGTGGCCAGGGTGGTGTCCAGCCTGGCCAGCTGGCCCAGGACCGGGTCGACGGCGTCCCGCCCCGGCGTGGCCCCGTCGCCGGAGGCCAGCCGTTCCAGCAGGTAGTCGGCGAGTACGGCCGCTTCCGGGTAGTCGAAGACCATTCCGGCGGGCAGACGCAGTCCGGTGGCGGCGGCGAGGCGGTTGCGCAGTTCGACTGCGGTCAGGGAGTCGAAGCCCAGCTCCTTGAAGCTGGCCTCGGCCTGCACTGCGTCCACGTCGGCGTGTCCGAGCACCGTGGCGGCGTGTCCACGGACCAGGTTGAGGACGAGTCGGTGGCGTTCGGCCGTGGACAGGCCAGCGAGCCGGGCGCCCCAGTCGACCTGTCGGCCCTCCCCGGCCGCCGCCGCGGTGCGCCGCGCGCCGCCACCGCCACCGGTGGCGGCCAGGGCGCGCAGCGTGGCGGGCAGACTGTCGGCGGGGAGTCCGGCGAGGGTGCGGGGGTCCACCTGGGCGGCGACCAGATGGGCACCGCCGTGCTGAACGGCGGCGTCGAGCAGGGCCAGACCGTGCCGGGTGCTCAGGGCGGCCACGCCGGTACGGGACATCCGGGCCAGATCCGCCTCGGCGAGGTGTCCGGTCATGCCGCTGGCGTCTGCCCACAGGCCCCAGGCGATCGAGACGCCCGGCAGTCCGACGGCCCGGCGGTGGGCGGCGAGCGCGTCACAAAAGGCGTTGGCGGCGGCGTAGTTGCCCTGTCCCGGGCTGCCGAGTGTGCCCGAGGCGGAGGAGAAGAGGACGAACATGCCGAGCCTCAGATGCGCCGTCGCCGTGTGCAGATGGGCCGCGGCCGTGGCCTTGGCCGTCCAGACCCGCGCCAGCCGTTCGGGGGTCTGTGAGGTCACCACGGCGTCGTCCAGCACACCGGTGGCGTGGATGACTCCGGTCAGCGGATGCTCCGGGGCGACCCCCGCCACCAGCTCCGCCACCGCCGAGGCGTCGGTGACATCCACCGCCGCGACGCGCACCCGCGCGCCCAGCTCCTCCAGCCGGGCGGCCAGGTCGCGGGCGCCCGGAGCGTCCGGCCCGCGCCTGCTCACCAGCAGCAGATGGCCGATCCCCCAGCCGCGGACGAGGTGTTCTGCGATGTAGGCGCCCAGAGTGCCGGTGCCACCGGTGATGAGGACCGTGCCGTCCGGGTCGACCGCCGCGGGTACGTCGAGCACCAGCTTGCCGGTGTGCTTGGCCTGGCTCAGCTGCCGTAGCGCGTCCCGTGCCCGGCTGAGCGGCCAGGGCCGTACGGGCGCGGGCCGCAGCACTCCGGCGGTGAACAGCTCGCTCAACTCGCGCAGCATCTCCCCGACGCGGTCCGGCCCGGCGTCGGGGACCAGGTCGAAGGCGCGATAGCGGATGCCCGTACGCACGTCGGCGAGGCGTTCCGGGTCGCGGATGTCGGTCTTGCCCATCTCGGAGAGCCGTCCACCCTCGGCCAGCAGCCGCAGGGACGCGTCCACGAACGGCCCGGCGAGGCTGTTGAGCACCACATCGACGCCACGTCCGCCGGTGGCCTCGCGGAACACCTCCTCGAAGTCCAGATCGCGCGACGAGGCCCGATGCGCCGCATCGATACCCATCTCCTCCAGCACAACGTGCTTGCCGGGGCTCGCCGTCGCGTAGACCTCCGCCCCCAAGTGGCGGGCGATCTGCACCGCCGCCATGCCGACGCCGCCGGTGGCGGCGTGGATCAGCACCGTTTCGCCGTTGCGCAGCCCGGCCAGGTCCACCAGCCCGTACCAGGCGGTGAGGAACACCACCGGTACGGCGGCCGCCTTCCGGAAGCTCCAGCCGTCGGGGATCGGCACGACCATGCGCGCGTCCGCCACCGCCCAGGGGCCGAACGCGCCCTCGAACAGGCCCATGACCCGGTCGCCCACCGCGAGCCCGGTCACCTCCGGACCGATGTCCACGACCACTCCGGCGCCCTCGCTGCCGCGGAACACCCCGCCCCCGGGGTACATCCCGACGACGATGAGCGCATCGCGGAAGTTCATGCCCGCCACGTGCACCGCGATCCGGACCTCTCCCGGCCCCAGTGGCTCCAGCACCTCGGGACACGGCACGGGCGTCACATGGTCCACGGTGGACGCGCCCGCCACGGCGAGCCGCCACGCGGACTGTGCCACCGGGCCCACCAGACCACCGCTGCCGGGGCCGCCCGCACGCGTCAGGCGGGGTGCCCGCACCCGGCCGGAGCCCACCGCCACCTGCGGTTCGTCCAGGGCGACGGCCCTCAGTACACCGTCCAGCACCGCCGCGCCGATCTCATCGGGGTCGGGCGCGCCGTGCGGATCGCGGTCGAGCAGGATGAACCGGTCCGGATTCTCCGCCTGTGCGCTGCGCAGCAGCCCCCATACGGCGGCACCGGCCGTGTCCACGGCCCCGGAGCCGGGGTCGTCCGCCACCGGGCCACCGGCCGCGGCCGCGCCGTGTGTCACCACCACCAAGCGGCTGTCGGTCAGCCGGGGTTCGGCCAGCCAGCCCCGCAGCAGTTCCAGGGTCCGCCGTACGACCGCCAGGGCATCGGCCTCGGCGGCCCCGATGTCCACGGCCGTCGTCGAGGCCGTTACGGCGGTCAGCGCCACCGAGGGCACGGGGGTTCCGGCGTCGATCGCCGCGACCAGCGACTCCAGGTCCGGGTGGCGGACCACGCCCGAGGGAGCCCAGTCCAGGATCTCGGAGCCCAGCGCCACCCAGCCGCCGTCCCCGGCCACCGGTTGGGGCAGGCCCGTGTCCGCGCCGGGTGCCGGCTCGGGGAGCGGGATCCAGTCCAGGGTGAACAGCCCGTCCACGGCGCCTCGTCCGGCGGTCCGCAGCTGATCCATACGGGCCGGGCGCAGCACCAGCGAGTCGACCGTCAGGACCGGGTCGCCCACGGCGTCGGCCACGGCGATCCGCAGCGCCCGTTCGCCGTCCGCGCCCCGCTCACGCGGGGACAGCCGGACGCGTACGGTGGTCGCTCCGGCGGCCCACAGGGACACGCCGTGCCAGGCGAACGGCAGCCACACCTGGCCGTCGTCGTGCTGCTCCTCGGGTTGGTCGGGATGGTCGGGTTGGTCGGTCCGGTCGAGGAGGGACGCCGGGTGCAGCGCGGCGTCCAGCAGCGCCGGGTGGATGCCGAATCCGGCCTGGCCGCCCGCGGCTTCGGGCAGCGCCACCTCGGCGAGCACATCCGCGCCGTCGCGCCACAGCTTCCGGACGCCCTGGAACGCGGGGCCGTATCCATATCCGGCGGCCTCGGCACGCTCGTAGAAGCCGTCCGTGTCCAGTGCTTCCGCGCTCTCCGGAGGCCAGGCCCCGGCGGGCCGGGGTGCCGGTTCGCCCTGGGGGCCGAGTACGCCGACCGCATGGCACACCCAGACCGGGTCCTCGGTCGTTTCGGCGTCGCGGTCGGGCCGGGAGTACACCCGTACGTCGCGGCGTCCGTCGTCGGCGGTCTCGCCCACCACCACCTGGACGCGCAGCCCACCGGTGTCGGGGAGGACGAGCGGGACTTGCAGGGCGAGTTCCTCCACCGTGCCGCAGCCCGCCTCGTCGGCGGCCCGCAGCGCCCATTCGACCTGAGCCGCGCCCGGCACCAGCCGGGCGCCCGCCACCACGTGTTCGCCGAGCCAGCCCTCGCCCACACCGGCCGTCAGCCGTCCGGTGAGCAGATGGGTACTGCCGTCGGCGAGCTCCACGGCCGCGCCGAGCAGCGGGTGTTCGGCGGAGACCAGGCCGAGGTCGGTGGGGTCGCCGCCCCGGCCCGCGGTGCCCTCGAGCCAGTAGCGCTCGCGCTGGAAGGCGTAGGTGGGCAGCGGCACGGTGCGGGGCGCGGGGTCGGTGGGGAACAGGGTGGTCCAGTCGACGTCGACCCCCGCGGTGAACGCCTGGGCCAGCGATCGCACCAACTGGGCGAGATCGCCGTGGTCCCGGCGCAGAGTGGGGACGGTGGCGGCGGGGAGGCCCGCCTCCTCGAAGCTCTCCTGCATGCCCACCGTGAGGACGGGGTGGGTACTGGCCTCGATGAACACCCGGTGGCCATCGGCCAGCGGCGCCTGGATCGCCTCGGCGAACCGTACCCGCTCCCGCAGGTTCCGTACCCAGTAGGCCGTGTCCAGGACGGAGCCGTCGGCGCGGGCGCCCGTCACGGTGGAGTAGAACACCACCCCGGACGCGGGCGCCCCGACCGGCTCAACTCCCCTGAGCAGCTGGGTGAGTTCGGCGGCGATCTCATCGACCTGGGGACTGTGCGAGGCGTAGTCCACCTCGATCATCCGGGCCCGCTCCCCGGTGTCACGGCAGGCGGCCACGGCCGCGGCCACCTGCTCCGGCGGGCCGGACACCACCGTGGAGGCGGGGCCGTTCACGGCGGCCACGACCACGGCGGTGGCGCGATCGCCGAGACCGGACAGCAGATCCGCGACCTGTTCCTGGCGCACGCCGAGGGAGGCCATGGCCCCGCCACCGGCCAGTTGGCGCAGCGCCCGGCTGCGCAGGGCCACGATCCGGGCGCCGTCGTCCAAGGTCAGCGCCCCGGCCACACAGGCGGCGGCGATCTCGCCCTGGCTGTGGCCCACGACGGCGGCGGGGCGCACCCCGTGGCCCGCCCATACGGCGGCCAGGGACACCATCACCGCCCAGAGGACCGGCTGCACCACGTCCACCCGGCTCAGATCGCCCGCGCCGTCCACGCCGCGCAGCACATCGGTGAGCGACCAGTCGACGTGGGGCGCGAGCGCTCGTTCGCATTCGGCCACCCGGGCGGCGAACACCGGTGCGGCGTCCAGCAGTCCGGCGCCCATCCCGATCCACTGCGAACCCTGCCCGGGGAACACCAGTACCGGGCCCGCGCCGCCCGTGGTGGCGGCCGTGCCCGTGTGCACCACACCCGGGTGTGTCTCGTCGGCCGCCAGCGCCTCGATGGCCGCCGTCAGTTCGGCGCGGCTCTCGCCGACCACCACGGCGCGATGGTCGAACAGGGTACGGGAGCGGATGAGGGACCAGCCCACCTCGACGGTCGAGGCCGTGGGGCCGGTGGCGAGCCGCGCGGCCAGTGCCCGTGCCTGGTCCCGCAGCGCGTCCGGGCCCCGCGCGGACAGCACCCAGGGCACCACCCGGGGCCCCTCGGGCTCGGGCTCGTGCTCGGCGCGTTCGGCCTGGTCGGGGGCCTGCTCCAGGATCACATGGGCGTTGGTGCCGCTGATGCCGAAGGAGGACACACCGGCTCGGCGCGGACGCTCGTCCGCCGGCCACTCGACCGCCTCGGTCAGCAGCCGCACTCCGTCGTCGTCCCACTCCACATGCGGGCTCGGCTCATCGATGTGCAGCGAGGCGGGCAGCAGGCCATGGCGCATCGCCAGCACCATCTTGATCACGCCCGCCACGCCCGCGGCGGCCTGTGTATGACCGATGTTGGATTTGATGGAGCCGAGCCACAGCGGACGGCCCTCCGGCCGCTCCTGCCCGTACGTGGCCAGCAGGGCCTGGGCCTCGATGGGGTCGCCGAGCGTGGTGCCCGTGCCGTGGGCCTCGACCACGTCGACGTCCGCCGGGGAGAGCCGTGCGGTGGCCAGGGCCTGGCGGATCACCCGCTGCTGGGAGGGCCCGTTCGGCGCGGTCAGACCGTTGGACGCGCCGTCCTGGTTGACCGCCGACCCACGGATCACCGCCAGCACCTCACGGCCGTTGCGGCGCGCCTCCGACAGCCGCTCCAGGACGAGCAGCCCGATGCCCTCGCCCCAGCCGGTGCCGTCGGCGGCCGCGGCGAACGGCTTGCAGCGGCCGTCCGGGGCCAGTCCGCGCTGCCGCGAGAACTCCACGAAGGTGTTCGGTGTGGCCATCACCGTGACACCACCCGCCAGAGCCAGGGTGCACTCGCCCTGCCGCAGGGCCTGCGCCGCGAGATGCATCGCCACCAGCGACGACGAACACGCCGTGTCCACCGTCACCGCGGGCCCCTCCAGGCCGAAGGTGAACGCCACCCGGCCGGAGGCGATGCTCGGTGTGCTGCCGGTCATCAGCCGGCCCTCGACGCCCTCGGGGGTACGGCCCAGGAAGCGGCTCCCGTAGTCGTCGTACATCACCCCCGTGATCACCGCGCTGCGGCTGCCGCGCAGGCTCACCGGGTCGATGCCCGCGCTCTCGAACGCCTGCCACGCGGTCTCCAGCAGCAGCCGCTGCTGGGGGTCGGTGGCCAGTGCCTCGCGGGGTGAGATCCCGAAGAACTCCGCGTCGAACCGCGGCGCCCCGTAGAGGAACCCGCCCTCGCGTGCGTAGCTGGTGCCCGTGTGGTCCGGGTCGGGGTCGAAGAGGCCCCCGAGGTCCCACCCGCGGTCCGCTGGGAACTCCCCGATCGCGTCCACGCCCTCGGCCATCAGCCGCCACAGCTCCTCGGGGGAGCCGACGCCGCCCGGATAGTGGCAGGCCATGCCGACGATGGCGATCGGGTCGTCGTCCGTGGCCACGACGGCCGGCGTCGTCGGGAGCGGTGTCCCGGCCGGTGCGCCGACCAGCCGCTCCCGCAGGAAGCGCACCAGGGCGTCGGGGGTCGGATAGTCGAAGATGACGGTGGCCGGGATCCGGGTGCCGGTGGCGGCGTTGAGCCGGTTGCGCAGGTCGAGTGCCGTGAGCGAGTCGAAGCCGAGGTCCTGGAAGGCCCTGCCCAGGTCGATGGCCTCCGGTGCGGGATGGGCGAGCACGGTGGCCACCTGATCGCGCACCAGCTCTCCGATGAGCCGGTCCTGCTCCTCGGTGGACAGCCCGGCGAGCCGCCCGGACAAGGAGCCCGAACCGGTGTTCCGGGCGGCCCGCGTGGGGGCCTGCACCAGCCGCCGCAGCACGGGCGGAAGCGGCCCGGCGGCGGCCCGGGTGCGCAGCGCCGCCAGGTCGAAGCGCGCGGGGACGAGCGTGGGGTGGCCGGTGGTGAGTGCCGCGTCGAGCAGCGCCAGCGCCTGCTCGTTGGAGACCGGGGCGATGCCGGAGCGGGCCATCCGGGCCAGGTCCGCGTCGTCCAGGTGGCCGGTCATGCCACCGGCGGACGCCAGCAGCCCCCAGGCCAGTGTGTGGGCCGTCCGGCCCTCGGCGCGGCGGTGTTCGGCGAGGGCGTTGAGGAACATGTTGGCCGCGGCGTAGTTGGCCTGTCCGCCGTTGCCCATGATGGAGGCGGCGGAGGAGAACATCACGAACGCGGCCGGGTCCATGTCCCGGGTCAGCCGGTGCAGATGCCATGCGGCATCCAGCTTCGGCGCGAGGACGGCGTCGAGTTGCCCGGGGGTCATGGCGGTGACCACACCGTCGTCGAGCACCCCCGCGGCGTGGATGACCGCCGTCAGCGGATGGGCCTCGGGGAGCGAGGCGAGCAGGGCGGCCAGCGCCTCGGGGTCAGCGGCGTCGCACGCGGCGACGCGTACGTCCGCCGCGCCCAGCGCGGTCAGTTCGTCCGCGAACGCGTCGATGTCCTCCGTGATGCCACCGCGCCGGCTGACCAGCAGCAGATGGCGCACGCCGTGTGCGGCGACCAGATGGCGGGCGACCAGCCTGCCGAGCGCTCCGGTGCCACCGGTGATCAGTGCGGTGCCGTCCGGGTCGAGAGTGCGGGGCGGGGTGTCTTGGTCAGGGCGGACGGTGACCAGACGCGGCACATGGGCCGTTCCCGCCCGCACCGCCACCTCGGATTCGGCACCGGCGACGGCGGCCGGAAGGACGGTGCGCAGGGCATCGCGCGAGGCGGGGGCGTCGTCCAGGTCGATCAGCAGGATGCGCTCGGGGTGTTCGGCCTGGGCGGCGCGGACCAGGCCCCATACGGGCGCGGTGGCCAGGTCGGCGGGCCCGTCCCCGGGGCCGGTGGCGACGGCGCCACGGGTGGCGATGACCAGCCGGGCCCCGCTGAACCGCTCGTCCTTCAGCCAGGTGCGCAGCGCGTCGAGGACGTGATGGACCGCCGCGCGTACGCGGGCGGGTGTTTCGTCGGGGTGTGATGAGGTGTCCGGCGCGCCGGGGCATTCGAGGATGACGATGTCGGGGGCGGGCTGTCCGCCGTCGAGGGTGGTCTGCAGGGCGGCCAGGTCCGGGTGTGCCGGGAGGGCCGGGTCCGGGTCCTGGGATCCGACGAGCGCCCAACTCGCCGAGGGCTGGACGGTGTCGGCGGAGACCGGATACGGCTGCCAGTCCAGGCGGTACAGCGGGGCGTCGGCCGTGGCGGCGCGGGCCGAGCGCCAGCGGTCCGCGGAGACCTCACGCAGACCGAGGGCGCCGATGGTGGCCACGGGCGCGCCGTGGTCGTCGGTCAGCCTCAGGGTGATGGTGTCCGGGGCGGTGGCGGTGATGCGTACGCGCAGCCGGGTGGTGCCGGTGGCGAAGAGCCGCACCCCCCCGAAGGAGAACGGCAGCCGGACGGTCCCCTCGGCGCGGTCCGGTACGTGGTCGCCGCCGGAGCGGCCCAAGCCGCCGGAGCGACTGGAACCGCCGGGGCCGCCGGAGCCGCCGGAGCCGCCGGAGCCGCCGGAGCCGCCGGAGCCGCCGGGGTCACTGGAGCCGCCTGGGCCGCCGAAGAGTTCCTCCACCGGGTGCAGGGCGCTGTCGAGCAGGGCGGGGTGCAGCCCGTAGCCGTCGGCCTCGCCGCGCTGTTCGGGGGCCAGACGTACCTCGGCGAACATCTCGTCGCCGAGCCGCCATGCGGTGTGCAGTCCGCGGAAGGCGGGCCCGTAGGCGTACCCCTGCGCGGCCAGGCGCTCGTACAGGTCCGCCACCTCCACCGGGACGGCCCCGGCGGGTGGCCAGGCCGTGGCCGGCGGCTCCTCGTCGGGCGGTGTCGTGGCCGCGTCGGACAGCAGGCCGGTGGCGTGGTGGCGCCAGGCGGCCGGGGCGTCCAGGATGTCGCCGCCCTCGTCGGCGGGGCGCGAGGCGATGGTGACGGTCCGTCGTCCGGTCTCGTCGGGCGGGGTGACGGCGAGCTGGATCCGTACCGCGCCGGAGGCGGGCAGGATCAGCGGGCTCTCCAGGGTGAGGTCGTCGATCAGCTCGCAGCCGGTGTGCGCGGCGGCGAGGAGGGCCAGCTCCAGCAGGGCCGTACCGGGCAGGGGGACGCTGTCCGCGATGGTGTGGTCGGCGAGCCAGGCGTGGGTGCGCGCGGACAGCCGTCCGGTGAGCAGCAGCCCGCCGTCGGGCGTTTCCACGGCGGCCTGGAGCAGGGGATGGCCGGTGGCGCCGAGGCCGACGGCGCGTACGTCGGCGGTGGCGTCCGGGGCGGGCCGCCAGTACCGCTGCCGCTGGAACCGGTAGGTGGGCAGGTCCACATGGCCCGCGTCATCGGGGACGGCGGCGGCGAAGTCGACCGTGCCGCCGTCGATGTGTGTCATGGCGAGCGCGGTCAGCAGCGTACGGGGCTCGTCGCGGCCCGGGCGCAGGGCGGTGGCGAACACGGGCGCGACGTCTGGGGTGCCGGAGGTGCCGGAGGTGCCGACGGCCAAGGCGTCCTGGGCCATGGTGGTGAGGACGGCGTCCGGGCCGAGTTCGAGGTAGCGCGTCACGCCTTCGCGGTGCAGGGTGCGCAGTCCGTCGTGGAACCGTACGGGCTCGATCACGTGGCGCACCCAGTACTCGGGGTCGCGGAGCTGCTCGGGGTCGGCCTGCCGACCGGTGACGTTGGAGATCACCGGGATGCGCGGGGCGTGGTAGGTGAGCCGCCGCGCCACCTCGCGGAAGTCGTCGAGCATGGGGGCCAGGAGGGGCGAGTGGAAGGCGTGGCTGACCCGGAGCCGCTTGGTGCGGTGCCCTCGCTCCTTCAGGGTGCGGGCGATGTCATCGACGGTTTCGGCGGCTCCGGACACGACCACCGAGGTCGGGCCGTTGACCGCGGCGAGCGCCACGCGGTCCTCATGGCCCGCGAGCAGGGGGAGGACCTGCTCCTCGGTGGCTTCGACGGCGGCCATCGCGCCGCCGGAGGGCAGCGCCTGCATCAACCGGCCACGAGCCGCCACCAGTTCACAGGCCTCCGGCAGGGACAGCACGCCCGCCGCATGCGCCGCCACCAGTTCGCCGACGGAGTGTCCGGTCAGGAACGAGGGGGTGAGTCCGAACGACTCCACGAGCCGGAAGAGCGCCGTCTCCAGCGCGAAGAGGGCCGCCTGGGTCACACCGGTGCCGTGCAGGGCCCGCGCCTGGTCGGTGTCCTCCGCCGCGAACAGGATCTCGCGGAGCGGCCGGCCGGGCAACGGATCGAGATGGGCGCAGACCTCGTCCAGAGTGGCGGCGAACACCTCGAACGTCCGGTACAGCTCACGGCCCATACCGGGCCGCTGGCTGCCCTGCCCGGTGAACATGAAGGCGGTGCCACCGGAGCGGGTCGCCGCAGTGGCCCGGATGAGCCCGGGGTGGCTCCGATCGTCGGCCAACGCCCGTACGGCTGCCAGCAGTTCGTCACGGTCCTCGCCGATGGCCACGGCCCGGTGTTCGAAGGCCGAGCGGGTCCGGGCCAGCGACCAGCCCACATCGGCCACGGGCAGTGCGGGGTGGGCGGTGAGGTGGTCGACGAGCGCCTCGGCCTGGTCCCGTAACGCCTGGCCGGTACGGGCGGACACCGCCCAGGGCACCACGCGGCGGTCCAGTGGCGCCGCCTCCGTGGCGGTCGGCTCGGGGGTCCCGTCCGGCGTGAAGGGCTCGTCGGCGGGGGGCTGTTCGAGCAGCAGATGGGCGTTGGTCCCGGAGATGCCGAAGGAGGACACCGCGGCCCGGCGGGGCCGCTCGCCACGCGGCCATCCGACGGCTTCGGTGAGCAGGCGTACGGCGCCGGTGTCCCATGCCACGTGGGGCGTGGGCTCGTCGACGTTCAAGGTGGCGGGCAGCGTCTCATGCCGCATCGCCATGATCATCTTGATGACACCGGCCACGCCCGCGGCGCCCTGGGTGTGTCCGAGATTGGACTTGACCGACCCCAGCCACAGCGGCCGGTCCTCGGTCCGGTCCCGTCCGTAGGTGGCGAGCAGCGCATGGGCCTCGATGGGATCGCCGAGGCGGGTTCCGGTGCCGTGCGCCTCCACCGCGTCCACCTCGGCCGGGGACAGCCGTGCGTTCGCCAACGCCTGGAGGATGACGCGCTGTTGGGAGGGTCCGTTGGGCGCGGTCAGCCCGTTGGAGGCGCCGTCCTGGTTGATGGCCGAACCCCGGATCACGGCCAGCACCCGGTGGCCGTTGCGCCGGGCGTCGGACAGCCGCTCCAGCAGCACCAGGCCGACGCCCTCGGAGAAGGCGGTGCCGTCGGCGTCGGCGGAGAACGCCTTGCACCGGCCGTCGGGGGCCAGTCCGCGCTGCCGGGAGAACTCGGTGAAGACGTTCGGGATGGCCATCACCGTCACCCCGCCGGCCAGGGCCAGGGTGCACTCGCCCTGCCGCAGCGCCTGACCGGCCAGGTGCATCGAGACCAGCGAGGACGAGCACGCCGTGTCCACCGTGACGGCGGGCCCCTCCAGGCCGAGGGTGTACGCCACCCGGCCGGAGAGCACACTGGGCGCGTTGCCCGTCACCAGATAGCCCTCGGCGCTCTTCTCGATGTGCGGGGTGCCGAAGCCGGGCAGGGCGGTCCCGGCGTACACGCCCGTCGAGGTGCCCTTCAGCGAGACCGGGTCGATTCCGGCGCGTTCGAGGAGCTCCCAGGCCACCTCCAGCAGCAGCCGCTGCTGCGGGTCGATGACCAGCGCCTCGCGCGGACTGATCCCGAAGAACTCGGGGTCGAAGCGGTCGGCGTCGTAGAGGAAGCCGCCCTCGCGCGCATGGCTGGTGCCGGGGTGGTCCGGGTCCGGGTGGAACAGCCCCTCCAGGTCCCAGCCGCGGTCGTCGGGGAACTCCCCCATGGCGTGCGCGCCGGAGGCGAGGAGCCGCCACAGCGCCTCGGGCGAGTCGGCGCCGCCGGGGTAGCGGCAGGCCATGCCGACCACGGCCACCGGCTCCTGGGAGCGGTCCTCCAGCTCGCGCAGCCGCTGACGCGTTTCGTGCAGATCGCCTGCCACTCGCCTCAGATAGTCGACCAGCTTCTCTTCATTAGCGTGCGTCACGGAGGATCACCCGGCCTTCAGCGAAGGGCGCGCCACGTTGTTCATGACAGGCCAAGTTCGTTGTCGATGAATTCCAGAACCTGATCGGCGGTCGCCACCTGCAACCGCCCCACGGCATTGCCGTCGTCCGCCCGCGCCGACGAGCACATCGCCTTCCACTTGGACAGCAAGGTCTCCAGCCGGGCGGTGACCGCCCCGGAGTCCACGTCCTCGACACCGACGGCCGACAGGCTGTTCTCCAGCCTGACCAGTTCGTTGAGGACGGGGTGGGGCTGGGCTACGTCTGGGCCCGGGACACCCGGCTCACCGTCCGGTGAGAGCTCGCGGCGCAGATGCTCGGCCAGCACCGCCGCCTCCGGGTGGTCGAAGACGAGGGCCGCGGGCAGCCGCAGTCCGGTGGCCGCGGCCAGCCGGTTGCGCAGTTCCACGGCGGTCAGCGAATCGAAGCCGAGCTCCTTGAACGACGCGTCCGGCTGCACCACACCCGGATCGGCATGGCCGAGCACGGTGGCCGCCTGGGTGCGCACCAGGTTGAGCAGCAGCCGGTGCTGTTCGGTGGGCGGCAGTCCCCTGAGCCGGGCCGCCCAGTCGGTGTTCTGTCCACCGGCGGCCGCCGTGGGCCGGGCCCGCCCGCTGCCACCGACGGTGGCGAGGGCCCGCAGAGGGGTGGGGAGGGTGCTCGGGACCTGAGCGGCGAGGGAGCCGGTGTCCAGGTGGAGCGCCAGCAGATGCGGATGGCCGTGGTGGCAGGCCGCGTCCAGCAGCGCCAGCCCCTCCTCGGTGCTGTTGGCCTTGATGCCCAGCCGGGCCATCCTGGCCAGATCGGCGTCGGCCAGCCGTGCGGTCAGGCCGCTGGTGGCCGCCCAGAGTCCCCAGGCCACCGAGAGCCCGGGGAGCCCGGCCGTCTGGCGTCGGGTGGCCAGGGCGTCGCAAAAGGCGTTGGCCGCCGCGTAGTTGGCCTGGCCGGGCGTACCGAGGTCGGAGGCGAAGGAGGAGAACAGCACGAACATGCCCAGCCGCAGACGCGCGGTGGCGGTGTGCAGATGGGCCGCCGCCGCGGCCTTCGCCGCCCAGGCCCGCGCCAGCCGCTTCGGATCCTGCGAGGGCAGCATCGCGTCGTCCAGCGCCCCCGCCGCGTGCACGACTCCGGTCAGCGGGTGTGCCGGGGCGATGCCCGCGAGGACTTCCGCCACCTGGGCGGCGTCGCCGATGTCGCAGGCGGCGATGCGTACGTCGGCCCCCAGGTCGGCGGCCCGGGCCACCAGCTCCTTCGCCCCGGGCGCTTCGGGGCCGCTGCGGCTGACCAGCAGCAGATGGCGGACGTTCCAAGTGCGGACGAGGTGCTCGGCGACCAGTGCGCCGAGGGTGCCGGTGCCACCGGTGATGAGCACGGTGCCATCCGGGTCCACCGGGGCGGGAACGTCCAGGACCAGCTTGCCGGTGTGCCTGGCCTGACTGAGACACCGCAACGCCTCACGCGCCCGGCTGAGCGGCCACGCCCGTACCGGAGGCGGCTCCAGCACACCGGAACCGAACAACTCGCCCAGTTCACCCAGCATTTCACCGATACGGTCAGGACCGGCGTCGGCGATCAGGTCGTACGCGTGGTACGTCACCCCGGAGTGCTCGACCGCGATCAGCTCCGGGTCACGGATATCGGTCTTGCCCATCTCCAGCAACCGCCCACCCTCACGGAGAAGACGGAGCGAGGCATCGACGAAGGGCCCGGCGAGACTGTTGAGCACCACATCCACGCCCCGGCCACCGGTGGCCTCACGGAACACCTCCTCAAAGGCCAGATCACGCGACGAAGCCCGGTGAGCCGCATCAATGCCCATCTCCTCCAGCACCCCGTGCTTCGCCGGACTCGCCGTCGCATAGACCTCCGCGCCGAGATGCCGGGCGATCCGCACCGCGGCCGTCCCCACGCCACCGGTCGCCGCATGGATCAGGACGCGTTCACCCGCCTGGAGACCGCCCAGCTCCACCAGCCCGTACCAGGCGGTGAGGAACACGACGGGGGCCGCGGCCGCCTGCCGGAAGGTCCAGCCTTCGGGGATGGGCACGACCGTACGGGCGTCCGCCACGGCCAGCGGGCCGAACGCGCCCTCGAACAGGCCCATCACCCGGTCGCCCACGGCGAGACCGGTCACGCCGGGGCCGACCTCCCGCACCACACCGGCGCCCTCGCTGCCACCGAACACCGCGTCCCCGGGATACATCCCCAACACCATCAGCGCATCACGGAAGTTGACACCCGCAGCATGGACATCGATGCGCACCTGGCCCTCCCGCAGAGGACCCAGCACTTCCGGGCACACCACCGGCCGTACGCTGTCCACCGTCCCGGCGCCGTCGAGCCCGAGCCGCCACGCGGACTGCCCCACCGGGGCCGCCAGGCCCGCGCTCGGCGCGGCGGGCACCAGCCGGGGCATCAGCGCCCGCCCCGCACGCAGGGCCAGCTGTGACTCGTCCATCTCGATGGCGCGCGCCACGGCGTTGGTCACGAGGTCGGCGGACACCTCGGCCTGAGGGTCGAGATCGAGCAGCAGGAAGCGACCCGGGTTCTCGGCCTGCGCGCTGCGCACCAGACCCCAGACCGCGGCGCCCGCCACGTCCACCCTCTCGGCTGCGGGGTCAACGCCGCCCGGGCCGCCGGTCGCGACGGCGCCACGCGTCATCACCACCAACCGGGCCTCGGCCAGGCGCGGCTCGGCCAGCCAGCCCTGCAACAGCTCCAGGACGCGTTCCGCCGAGGCCAGCCCGTCGGCCGCCAGCCCGTGGGCCGCCATCCCGCCATCCCGGGCACGGACCGCCTCGGCGGGCTCGAGGGCAAGTACGACGGCGGGGGCGGGGGCGCCAGTGTCGAGCGCGCCGAACAACGCCTGCGGATCCGGATGGCATACGGCGGCGGACCCGGCCGGAGCCCGGTCCTCGGGCCCCAGGATCACCCAGTCGGCGTCAACGGCCGGGTGATGCGCGGACCACCCGTCGCCGTTGGGCGGTGCGGGGACCGGCAAGGGTGCCCAGTCCATGACGAACAGTCCATCCACGCCCGGCCGTTGAGCCGTACGGAGCTGATCGGCGTCGGCGGAACGCAGCACCACCGCATCGGCGCTCAGCACCGGGGCGCCCAGGGCGTCCGCCACGGTCACCCGCAGCGTACGTTCCCGCTCGGCGCTCGGCTCGTACGGCGAGATCCGCACCCGTACCGTGCTCGCCCCGGCCGCCCACAGCGACACCCCGTTCCAGGTGAACGGCAGCCACACCCGGCCATCGGCCGACTCGGCGTCGCTCGGTGAGCCATCGGTCAGCAGAACGGGGTGCAGGGCGGCGTCGAGCAGTGCCGGGTGGATGCCGAACCCGGTCCGCTCCCCCGCGGCCTCGGGCAACGACACCTCGGCCAGCAGGTCCGCACCGTCCCGCCACACGGCGCGCAGCCCCTGGAAGGCGGGGCCGTACGCGTAGCCCGATGCCGCGATGTGTGCGTAGAAGTCCACGGGATCGACCGGCTTCGCATCCGCCGGTGGCCAGGTCCCGCCCAACTCCTCCGCTGGCGTGGAGCCGTCGGGGGGCGGGCTCAGCACGCCCTCCGCATGGCATACCCACCCGGCCGCCGTGTCGGCGCCGTCGTCGCGGCGCGAGTACATCCGCACATCACGTCGGCCATCGACGCCCGGCCCGCCGACGACCACCTGAAGACGCACCCCGCCGCTGGGCGGCAGCACGAGCGGTACCTGGAGCGCCAGCTCCTCCACACCACCGCAGCCGACCTCGTCGGCGGCCCGCAACGCCCACTCGACCAAGGCCGTCCCGGGCACCAGGGCCGCGCCCGCCACCACATGGTCGGCGAGCCAGCCATGGGACCGCGCCGAGAGGCGTCCCGTCAGCAGATGGCCCTGCCCGTCGGCGAGCTCAACGGCGGCGCTCAGCAGCGGATGGCCCGCTGCGACCAGTCCGAGATCGGTGGGATCGGCACCCCGGCCACTGAGGCCGTCGAGCCAGTAGCGCTGGTGCTGGAAGGCGTACGTGGGCAGATCGACCGTACGGGGGGTGGGGTCGGCCGGGAACGCCGCCTTCCAGTCGACCTCGGCCCCGGCGATGAACGCCTGGCCGAGGGAGTGGAGGAGCTGAACCTGACCACCGTGGTCGCGACGCAGGGTCGGTACGGCGACCGCCTCCACACCCACCTGCTCGAACGTCTCCTGCATCCCGATGGTCAGCACAGGGTGAGTACTGGCCTCGATGAACACCCGATGCCCATCGGCCAACAACGCCTCGACGGCATCGGCAAACCGCACCCGCTCCCGCAGATTCCGCACCCAATAGTCCGTGTCCAGGCCAGCCACATCGACCCGGCCACCGGTCACCGTCGAATAGAACGCCACCTCACCCCCGCCACCGACGACCGGGCGGACACCGGCCAGGATGTCGTTCAACTCCTCGCGAATCTCATCCACCTGAGGGCCGTGCGACGCATAATCCACCTCGATCAGCCGCGCCCGCTCCCCCACCTCCTGACACGCGGCCACGACAGCGGCCACCTGCTCCGGCGGACCCGAAACCACCGTGGACGAGGGCCCGTTGACGGCTGCCACACCCACTCCGGCGGCCTGGTCCCCCAGGTCGGACAACAGCTGCCCCGCCTGCTCATGCCCCACCCCGAGCGATGCCATCGCCCCGCCACCGGCCAGCCGCCGCAACGCCTTGCTCCGCAACGCCACGACCTTGGCACCGTCCTCCAGCGACATCGCCCCCGCGACCACAGCCGCCGCGATCTCACCCTGGCTATGACCCACCACCGCCGCAGGACGTACGCCATATCCAGCCCACACCGCCGCCAACGACACCATCACCGCCCACAACACCGGCTGAACCACATCCACCCGCCCCAGATCCGCCGCACCCTCAGCGCCACGCAGTACATCCGTGAGCGACCAGTCCACATACGGCGCAAGCCCCCGCTCGCACTCCGCCACCCGAACCGCGAACACGGGCGACACCTCCAGCAGCTCGGCGCCCATACCGGCCCACTGCGAACCCTGACCGGGGAAAACCAGCACCGGACCCACATCACCCGTCAGCACCGCCGCACCCGACTCCACCACACCCGGATGCGACACACCCCCCGCCAACGCCTCCACACCCGCCAACAATCCAGCCCGGTCACCCCCCACCACCACCGCCCGATGCTCAAACACCGACCGCGCCGTAACCAACGACCACCCCACATCCGCCGCCGACAACCCCGAACCCCCACCCACCCGCTCAGCCAACGCCCCAGCCTGCCCCCGCAACGCCCCCACACTCCGCCCCGAGAGCACCCACGGAACCGCGCCCAGGCCCGAGGAGACCGGCTCGGTCGGTCGCTCCTCCTCAGGAGCCTGCTCCACGATCAGATGGGCGTTCGTCCCCGAGATGCCGAACGACGACACCGCCGCTCGACGGGGCCGCTCCAAGTGGGGCCACTCCACCGGCTCGGTCAGCAGCCGCAGCCCACTGCCCGCCCACTCCACATGCGGGGTCGGCTGGTCGAGATGCAGGTTCGCGGGCAGTCCAGGGTGCCGGAGTGCCATCACCATCTTGATCACACCCGCCACGCCCGCCGCCGCATGCGTATGGCCGATGTTGGACTTCAGCGAGCCCAACAGCAGTGGCCGGTCGGCGGGGCGGTTCCGGCCGTACGTGGCGATCAGGGCCTCGGCCTCGATCGGGTCGCCGAGTTTGGTGCCGGTGCCGTGTGCCTCCAGGGCGTCCACATCGCCCGGCCCCAGCTGGGCGTTGGCCAGCGCCTGGCCGATGACGCGTTCCTGGGCCACGTCGTTGGGCGCGGTGAGGCCGTTGCTGGCACCGTCCTGGTTGATGGCAGAGCCCCGGATCACGGCCAGCACCCGATGGCCGTTGTGCCGCGCGTCCGACAGCCGCTCCAGCACCACCAGCCCGACGCCTTCGGAGAAGCCGGTGCCGTCCGCGTCGGCGGCGAAGGACTTGCACCGGCCGTCCGGGGCCAGTGCGCGCTGCCGGGAGAACTCGGTGAACATGATGGGGGTGGCGAGCGAGGTGACACCGCCCGCCAGGGCCAGGGTGCACTCCCCCTGCCGCAGTGCCTGCACCGCCAGGTGCATGGCCACGAGCGAGGCCGAGCACGCGGTGTCCACCGTCACCGCCGGCCCCTCCAGACCGAAGGTGTAGGCCACGCGACCCGAGATCACACTGGTGAGCCCGCCCGTGGTGGCGTAGCCCTCGAATCCCTCGGGGATGCGCGGGGCCCTGGACAGATAGTCCTGGCTGGACACACCGGCGTAGACACCGGTACGGGTTCCCTTCAGCGACGCCGGATCGATACCGGCCCGCTCCAGGGATTCCCAGGCCATCTCCAGCACCAGCCGCTGCTGGGGGTCCATGGCGAGCGCTTCCCTGGGGCTGATGCCGAAGAACGCCGCGTCGAACCGGTCCGCCTCGACGAATCCGCCCTGGCGGACACAGCTGGTGCCGTAGTGCTCCGGATCGGGGTGGTAGAGGTTCTCCAGGTCCCAGCCACGGTCCGTCGGGAAGTCCCCGATCGCGTCGACACCCGAGACGAGCAGTTCCCACAGCTCCTCCGGGGAGGTGACCCCGCCGGGAAAGCGGCAGGCCATGCCGACCACGGCCACCGGCTCATGGGAACGCTCCTCCACCTCGCGCAAGCGCAGACGCGTATCGTGCAGATCGGCGGAAACGCGCTTGAGGTACTCGACCAGCTTCTCTTCGTTCGCCATGAGGGTCACCCGGCCTTCAGCGATCGTCGCGCCCGGCACATTCAGGACACACCAAGCTCGTTGTCAATAAACTCAAGGACCTGATCCGCGGAGGCGGACTCCAGCCTTTGGGCCGCGCTCATTTCATCCGTCGGCTGCCGTGGCAATTGCGTACTCGGAGGGACGATCACAGTGGGGGTGGCGTCGGCACCGTCCGAGGTCAGCCGTCGCACAAGATGGTGCGCGATGCCTTCCGGGGTCGGATGTCTGAAGATCAGGGCCGCGGGCAGCCGCAGACCCGTGGCGGCCGCGAGGCGATCGCGCAGTTCGACGGCGGTCAGGGACTCGAAGCCCAGCTCCTTGAAACTGGCGTCGGCGTGCACCGCCTCGGCATCGGTGTGCCCCAGCACGGTGGCGGCGTGGTCGCGCACCAGGCCGAGGAGGGTGCGATACCGCTCCACGGCCGACAGCCGTGCCAGCCGGGCGGCCCAGTCGACGGACGACGCTCCAGCCGCGGCAGCGGCGGCGCGCCGCCGTACGCCTCCGCCACCGGCACTCTCAGTCGTCACTCGGCCGGTGTTCAGGGACCGCAGCTGATCGGGGTCGGCGTGGCGCAGCGCCAGCGCGTCGATCGTCAGCACCGGGGCGCCTACGGCGTCCGCGACGACGACCCGCAGTTCACGCCCGCCCTCGGCCTCGGCCTCGGCCCCGGCCTCGACGGTCCGGGGACGCGGGGTGAGTCGGACGCGTACGGCGGTGGCCTCGGCCGCCCACAGGGACACACCGCCGATGGTGAACGGCAGCCACATCCGGCCCCTGTGGTCCTCCCCCTGAGTCCGGCCCATCCGGTCCATCGCGTCCATCAGCAGCGTCGGATGCAGCACCGCGTCCAGCAGGGCGGGGTGAATGCCGAACCCACCAGGCCCTCCTGCGGCCTTGGGCAGTTCCACCTCGGCCAGCAGGTCCGCGCCGTCCCGCCACACCGCGCGCAGCCCCTGGAACGCGGCTCCGTAGGCGTATCCGGATGTGGCGATCCGTTCGTAGAACCCGTCGGTGTCCACCGGCCGCGCCCCGGGCGGCGGCCAGGTCCCGGGCGACTCCCCCGAGCGGCTTTCCGGTACGGCGGGGCCGAGGACGCCCACGGCATGGCACATCCAGTCGGTGTCGCCACCCGCGCGAAGGCCGTCCTCGGGGAGGGAGTAGATCGCGATGTCGCGGCGTCCTTCGTCGGCGGGCGGCCCCACCACCACCTGGACACACCGGCCGCCCGTCGCGGGCATCGCCAGCGGCAGCCGCAGCGCGAGCTCCTGCACCGCACCACAGCCTGCCTCGTCGGCCGCCCGCAGCGCCCACTCCACCAGCACGGCTCCGGGCACCAGGGACACGCCCGCCACCACATGGTCGGCGAGCCAGCCGTGCGTCAGCGGGGAGATGCGTCCGGTCAGCACGTGGCCGCCGCCGTCGGCGAGCCGCACCGCGGCGCCCAGCAGCGGATGGTCCGCGGCCACCAGGCCGAGGGCGGCGGGGTCCCCTGCGCGCCCGCCGGGGGCGTCCAGCCAGTAGCGCCGGCGCTGGAAGGCGTACGTGGGCAGATCGACCGTACGGGGTGTGGGGTCGGCCGGGAAGGCGGCCGACCAGTCCACCTCGGCCCCGGCGATGAACGCCTGCGCGACCGACTTCGTCAGCTGGGTCCGGTCCCCGTGGTCCCGCCGCAGGGTGGGCACCGCGGCGGCCGCGATCTCGGCGTGCTCGAAGCTCTCCCGCATCGCCATGGTGAGGACGGGATGGGTGCTGGCCTCGATGAACACCCGATGACCAGCCGCCAGCAACTCCTCGACGGCATCGGCGAACCGCACCCGCTCCCGCAGATTCCGCACCCAGTAGTCCGTGTCCAGGGTGGATACATCGGCCCGGCCACCGGTCACGGTGGAGTAGAACACCACCCCGGCGGCTCCGGGCGCCTCGACCGGCTCAACTCCCCTGAGCAGTTGGTTGAGTTCCTCGGCGATCTCGTCGACCTGGGGGCTGTGCGAGGCGTAGTCCACCTCGATCAGCCGCGCCCGCTCCCCCGCGTCCTGGCACGCGGCCACCACAGTGGCCACCTGCTCCGGCGGGCCGGACACCACCGTGGACTCGGGCCCGTTCACCACCGCCACCACGACCGCGGCGGCCCGGTCGCCGAGCCCGGTCAGCAACTCCTCGGCCTGCTCGTCGCCGAGTGCCAGCGAGGCCATGGCCCCGCCTCCGGCGAGCCGCCGCAGGGCCCGGCTGCGCAGCGCCACGACCTTCGCGCCGTCCTCCAGGGACAGCGCTCCGGCCACCACGGCCGCCGCGATCTCACCCTGGCTGTGGCCCACCACGGCGGCGGGGCGCACACCGTACTCGGCCCATACGGCGGCCAGGGACACCATCGCCGCCCAGAGCACCGGCTGCACCACATCCACTCGGCTCAGATCGGCGGCGCCTTCGGCTCCCCGCAGGACATCGGTGAGCGACCAGTCGACGTGGGGCGCGAGCGCTCGTTCGCACTCCGCCACGCGGGCGGCGAACACCGGTGCGGCGTCCAGCAGCCCGGCGCCCATCCCGGCCCACTGCGAACCCTGCCCGGGGAACACCAGCACCGGGCCCGCGTCTACCGCCGCGCCGGAGCGGATGGCAGCCGGGCCCACCACACCCGGATGCGTCTCGTCGGCCGCCAACGCCTGCAGGGCGGCGGTGAGTTCGTCGCCGCTCCCGCCGACCACCACCGCGCGGTGGTCGAACGCCGTCCGGGTGGTGATCAGTGACCAGCCCACGTCCCGGGGCGACGGTGTGCCGTCGGGGGCCGTATGGGCGGCCGCATAGGCGGCCGTATGGGCGGCCAGTTCCCGGGCCTGCCCCCGGAGGGCTTCTGCGCTGCGGGCGGACAGCACCCAGGGCACCGGCCGGTCGTCGTCGTCCGTCCGCGGGCCGCTGGGGACGGGTTCCGGCTCGGGGACCTGCTCCACGATCAGATGTGCGTTGGTGCCGCTGATACCGAAGGAGGACACCCCCGCGCGGCGGGGGTGTTCGCCGCGCACCCACTCCACCTGCTCGGTCAGCAGCCGCACCGCCCCGCTGCCCCAGTTGACGTGGGGGCTGGGCGCGTCGATGTGCAAGGTGGCGGGCAGCAGCCCGTGCCGCATGGCCATCACCATCTTGATGACGCCCGCCACGCCGGCCGCGGCCTGGGTGTGGCCGATGTTGGACTTCAGCGAGCCCAGCCACAGGGGCCGCTCTTCCGGCCGCTCCCACCCGTAGGTGGCGAGCAGTGCCTGGGCCTCGATCGGGTCCCCCAGGGTGGTTCCGGTGCCATGCGCCTCGACGGCGTCCACCTCGGACGGGGACAGCCGGGCATCGGCGAGGGCCTGGCGGATAACCCGCTGCTGGGAAGGGCCGTTGGGCGCGGTCAGGCCGTTGGACGCGCCGTCCTGGTTGACGGCCGAGCCCCGGATCACCGCGAGCACCCGGTGGCCGTTCCGCCGGGCGTCGGACAGCGGCTCCAGGAGCAGCAGGCCGACGCCCTCGCCCCATCCGGTGCCGTCGGCGGCGGCCGCGAACGGCTTGCAGCGCCCGTCGGGGGCCAGGCCGCGCTGGCGGGAGAAGCCGGTGAACATACCGGGTGCGGCCATCACCGTCACCCCTCCGGCCAGGGCGAGCGCGCACTCGCCCTGCCGCAGTGCCCGCACCGCGAGATGGATGGCCACGAGCGACGACGAACACGCCGTGTCCACCGACACCGCGGGCCCCTCCAGGCCGAAGGTGAACGCCACCCGGCCGGACACCACGCTCGGGGTGCCGCCGGTGAGCAGATGGCCGTCGAGCCCTTTGGGCGCCTCGTGCAGCCGGGGGCCGTAGTCCTGGGGCATCACTCCGACGAACACGCCGGTGGGGCTGGACTGGAGGGCGGTGGAGCGGATGCCCGCCCGTTCGAAGGTCTGCCACGCGGTTTCCAGCAGCAGCCGCTGCTGTGGGTCGGTGGCGAGCGCCTCCCGGGGGCTGATCCCGAAGAACTCCGCGTCGAATTCCGGTGCGTCGTGGAGGAAGCCGCCCTCGTGGGCGTAGCTGGTGCCGGGGCGGTCCTGGTCGGGGTCGAAGAGTCCGGCCAGGTCCCAGCCGCGGTCCCGGGGAAACTCCCCGATCGCGTCGACGCCTTCGGCCACCAGCCGCCACAGCGCCTCGGGCGAGTCGACGCCGCCGGGGAAGCGGCAGCCCATGGCCACCACCGCGATCGGCTCGTCGGCGTCGCGCGGTACGGGGGCCGTTGACGCGGCCGGGATGGCGGCAGGGGTGGTGTGGGCGCGCAGATGGTCGGCGACGGCCAGGGGCGTGGGGTGGTCGAAGGTGAGTGTGGCGGTGAGGGGCAGCCCCGTGACGGCGCCGAGCCGCTCGCTCAGTTCGGTCGCCGCGAGCGAGTCGAAGCCCAGTTCCTTGAAGGTCAGACCGGGATCGATGGCGTTCGGCTCGGAGTGTCCGAGAACGAGGGCCACTTGGGTCCGGACGACCTGCAGCGGGTCCCGGTCCGGCCCCGGGTCGCCGGGCCCGGCCGTCTCTCCTGCGGGCGGCACCGGGTCCGGGGCGTCGTCCGTCCCTGTGGTGTGAGTGCCCCGTGTGGTGGATTCGGGTGTGGTGCCGGGCCAGTAGCGGTCCCGCTGGAAGGCGTACGTCGGCAGGGGGACCCGCCGCCGGGGCTGCCCGCCGCAGGCCCGGTCCCAGGCCACTTCGGCGCCGCGGACATACGCCTGGGCCATGGCGGCGGCGAGGGTGCGCACCTCGGGGCGGTCGCGGCGCATCGCCGCCACCGCCGCCGGGCGTGGCCGCCCGGGGGCCGGTCCGGGCCGTGCGGCGAGGCATTCGCGGGCCATGGCGGTGAGCGGGGCGTCCGGTCCGAGTTCGAGGAAGGTCGTGACACCGGCGTCCAGGAGGGTGTGCACACCGTCCATGAAGCGCACCGCGTGTCGGGCGTGGCGGGCCCAGTAGTCCGGTGCGGCGAGCTCCGGGGCGGTGGCGAGCCGTCCCGTCACATTGGAGACGAGGGGGATGGCCGGTGCGGAGAAGGTCAGTCCGGAGGCGACGGCGCGCAGTTCGTCGAGCATGGAGTCCATGTGCGGCGAGTGGAAGGCGTGGCTGACCTTCAGCGGCCGGGCCTTGCGGCCGCGCTCGCGCCACGCGGCGGCGGTCGCGTGGACGGCGTCGTAGTCACCCGAAATCACCACGGATGACGGGCCGTTGACGGCGGCGAGGTCCAGCCGGTCCTCCCACCCGGCGAGCAGTCCGGCGGCCTCGTCCGGGTCGGCCTGGAGGGCGGCCATGGCACCCGTCGCCGTGATCGACTGCATCAACCGGCCGCGGGCGGCCACCAGGGCGCAGGCGTCGGGCAGGGTGAGGACACCGGCCACATGGGCCGCGGCGATCTCGCCGACCGAGTGGCCCATCAGATGGCCGGGGGTGAGCCCCCAGGATTCGGCCAGCCGGTAGAGGGCCACCTCGATGGCGAACAGCGCGGGCTGGGTGTACGAGGTGCGGTCGAGCAACGCCGCTTGCGGGGACGGTAGTCGGGCGAACATCACCTCGCGCAACGGCTCTGCCAACTGCCCGTCCAGACAGTCGCACACCTCGTCCAGTGCCGCTGCGAAGACCGGGTGGGCGGCGTACAGTTCACGGCCCATGGCCGCTCGCTGGCTGCCCTGGCCGCTGAAGAGGACGGCGAGACCGCCGTCCGTGGTGCTGCCTCGCACCACTCCGGCGGCCTCCGTGCCGTTGGCCAGCGCGTCCAGCCCGCTCAGCAGCTCGTCGGCGCCCGCCCCGAGGATCACGGCGCGGTGGGCGAAGACGGTACGGGTGGTGGCCAGAGAGTGTCCGATGTCGGCCGGGGAGAGGCCGTCGTGGCCGGTCACATGGTCCCGCAGCCGCTCGGCCTGGGCGCGCAGCGCCGCGGGGGTCTTCGCGGAGATCGGCCAGGCCACAACCGGGGGCGCAGGGGTGTCGGCGGTTACGGACGTGGTTACGGACACGGGCGCGGGTACGGGGACGGGCGCCGACGCGGGTGCTTCGCCGAGGACGAGATGGCAGTTGGTGCCGCCCATGCCGAAGGAGCTGACCCCGGCGAGCAGCGGCCGGTCCGGGCGGGGCCACTCGCTGAGCCGGTCCTGGACCCGCAGTCCGAGTTCGGCCAGCGGGATCCGCGGGTTCGGGGTGGTGAAGTGGAGGCTGGCCGGGAGCAGGCGGTGGGTGATGCCGAGGGCGGTCTTGAGCAGTCCGACGATGCCCGCGGCGCCTTCGAGGTGGCCCACGTTGGTCTTGGCGGAGCCGACGAGCAGCGGTGTGCCGTCGGTCCGTACGGTCCCGAGCGCGGCGCCGAGCGCCGCCGCCTCGACGGGGTCGCCGACGGGGGTTCCGGTGCCGTGCAGTTCGACGTACTGGACCTCGTCGGATGAGACTCCGGCCCGCCGGTGGGCGGTGCGCACCACGTCTTCCTGGGCCGCCGGACTGGGGGACGTCAGCCCGGCGGTGGCGCCGTCGTTGTTGACGGCGCTCGCGTGGATGACGCAGTACACCGGGTCGCCGTCGCGTACCGCCGCGGCGAGTGGTTTGAGGAGGACCGCCGCGCCGCCCTCGCCACGGACGAAGCCGTTGGCGCGGGCGTCGAAGGTGTGGCAGCGCCCGTCCGGGGAGAGCCCGCCGAACTGGGCGGCTGCCGCCGCCATGCTGTCCTCGGTGAGGATGAGGTTGACGCCTCCGGCCAGGGCCAGGGTGCACTCCTGGCGGCGCAGGCTCTCGCAGGCGGTGTGCACGGCCACCAGCGAGGAGGACTGTGCGGTGTCGACGGTGAGGCTCGGGCCCCGCAGACCGTAGCCGTAGGAGACCCGGTTGGCGATGATGCTGCGGTGGACACCGGTCATGGCGTGCCGGGTGGCCGCGGTGGTGTCCCGGCGCAGGAGGGCGGCGTACTCGTCCCAGATGGCGCCGACGAACACACCGGTCGGGCTGTCCTTCAGCGTTCCGGGCCGGATTCCCGCGTCCTCGAACGCCTCCCAGGCGAGTTCGAGCATCAGCCGCTGCTGCGGGTCCATGGCCGCCGCCTCGCGGGGCGAGACGCCGAAGAAGGCGGCGTCGAAGGTGTCGACGCGGTCCAGGAAGCCGCCGTACCAGGTCGGCGCCGACCGGCCGGAGCCGTCGCTGACGGGACCGTCGGCGGCAGCGCCACCGGTGGCGCCGCCATCCGTAGCGGGACCGTCGGCGGCGGCGCCATCCGTAGCGGGGCCATCCGTAACGGGGCCATCAGTGGTGGCGGCGCCGGTCCGGTGGCGGTCGTCCGGCATGGCGGTGATGGCGTTCCCGCCCTGCCGCAGCAGCCGCCAGAAGGCCGACGGGCTGGGTGCGTGCGGCAGGCGGCAGGCCATTCCCACCACGGCGATGGGCTCCGCGTGCTGAGGTGTGCGAGTGGGCTCGTCGCTATCCATCGCACCCCATCCGGCGCTCGGAGAACGGCTGCGTGTTCGTGGTCATGGGCGGCACTTCCGCTCCGGATTGATGATCGGTGCGAGCACGTGGCCCATCGTGGGGCGCGGTTCTAAAGCAAGACCAAATAGGCCACGGCCGGTGACTTTAGAGACGCGTTACCGGAACCCCGGACGATCGCTTGAGCGGGTGAGCCTTTATGTGCCCTGGGCCGACCCGATCTTTCGAGCACACAGGAGGAGTGCCATGACCTCTCCCTCGGCCGTGCCGCCTGGCGGTACGGTGTCGGACTACTACAGCTCGCTGGGCCCGCTTCTGCAGATGGCGTGGGACGACAACTTCCACTTCGGCTACTGGGACGGCCCGTCCGATACCCGTTCGGTGCAAGAGGCCACCGATCGCTTCACGGATCTGCTGATCGAACGGCTGCGGGTGGGTCCGGGAGACCGGGTGCTGGATGCCGGCTGTGGTATCGGGAAACCGGCGATGCGGGTGGCGTCCGCCACCGGCGCCAATGTCCTGGGCGTCACGATCAGCGAGCTCCAGGTCAAACAGGCGACCGAATCCGCCCGGCTGGCCGAGCTGTCCGACCGGGTGGCATTCCAATACGCCGACGCCATGGCGATGCCTTTCGGCGACGCCGCATTCGACGCCGTACTCGCATTCGAATCGATCAATCACATGGACCGTCCGACGGCGCTGCGGGAGATGGCCCGTGTGCTGCGGCCGGGAGGCCGGGTGGTGCTCACGGATGTCACCCCGCCGAGCGACGGGAGTTATCAGCCGGACGACGATCCCGCCGTGGTCACCTCGCTGACCCGGCTGGAGGACTGGCCCGGTCTGGTCGGTGACGCCGGGCTGGTGCTCGATGAGCTGACCGATGTCACCGAGAACACCAAGGACACCGCGAACCGCATGATCGACGGCATCCTGCGCTGTCGCCGGGAGTTCGAGGCGCGCCACGGGGTCAGCGTGCAGGAGGTGCTGGACGCCGCCAAGTCGGCGCTGCCCACCGTACCCAGCGCCGGCTGCGCCATCGTGGTGGCCCACAAGCCCTGAATCGGCGACAAACCTGACGGTTATTCGAGAATCCTTCATGGGTCCCGCGCAGACGGAATTCTCCACTCCTCATCAAAGCGGCGCCAAGGGGCCCATGATCTCGCAAGATGCGCTTGTCCCGGCCGATGTGATCCGCGTATTCTCATTCGCGGACTGCAACACCGCAAGTGCGGGATATCCGGACTCCGATCTTCCGGACGGTATTGCGAATACCCGCTCCGCACCGTCGAGGACGCCGCCTCGAGGGCGCGTATATCCGGATTCTAGGTGAGGTGGGTAGTCATAGGACTCGCTTACGATGTGGGGCACCTGCCGAAGGCGTCGATCTCGTCCATCCTCTGATTCCTCGGCGGGCCCGCGATAAAAGAGGGGTGAGTAATGGCAGTCGCGAACGGCGTGCGTCAGTGGATCCGGCGGCACCGCCCGTCCCCGTCCGGTGCGGCGCGGTCGGACCACTTTCCACACGCAAGCGGCTCGGCAAGCGCCCACTTCCCATCCCCTTCGGGGTCGCCGGACTCCGGGGACGTGACACTTCCAGCGCGCCACCCGGACGGCAGGGGTCGACGATCCGCATGGACCGCCAGAACCAGACCCGCACACGCGTTCGCCTCCGGAAGCAGACCGCCCTCGAAATCGAGAGAACACACAGACAACCCCGCGGGCAATTCCGGCAAAGACGCCGACTGTCCCATGACCGCACTCGTCGGCGACTCGGATGGGGCACAACGTGCGATATGAGATCATGGGACCTCTCCGCGTAGTGGAAGAGGAGAGGAAATTAACTATCAGGGCGCGGAAGATCGAGGTCCTGTTGACCGTCCTCCTCGTCCGCGCCGATCAAGTGGTCCCGATCGACCAGCTCATCACGGAGATCTGGGGAGAGGACCCGCCGCGCCGGGCGATCGCCGGGCTTCATGTGTATGTCTCCCAGATCCGTAAGTTCCTGCGCCGGCCCGACCAGAACGAAAGTCCCGTTATCACCCGCCCGCCGGGATATGTCCTGCGGCTGGGCCACGACCGCCTCGACTTCCACTGCTTCGAGCGGCTGGTGTGCGAGGGCCGGGACCATCTGCGGGAGCGGCGTTACCAGCAGGCCACGGCGACTTTCGAAAGCGCGCTCGACCTCTGGCGCGATCCATTGCTGGACGACGTATGCCATGGGCCGATCCTCGAGGGCTTTCAGACCTGGCTGAAGGAAGCCCGGCTGGAATGCATCGAGATGCTGACGGATTCCCGGCTCATGCTCGGCCGCCATCGCGAGCTGGTGAGCGATCTGTATCAGCTGACCACCGAGCATCCCTTACGGGAGGCACTGCACCGTCAGTTGATGCTGGCGCTCTACCGCTGCGGTCGCCGGGCGGACGCCTTGCATGTGTATCAAGCGGCCCGCAAGACGCTCAATGAGGAACTCGGGCTCGAACCGTGCCGGGCCCTACAGGACATGCAGCGGGCCATCCTCACCTCGGATGACCGACTGGAACTGCATGTTCCCGCTTGAGGAGGACCGCGTAAGGAGGTGGAGATATTGAGCGAACACATCAGTTATCTGTCCGAGGGCAGTCCGATCGAGGTCGTCCTCGAAGGCGGACCGGACGATCTGCCCCGGGCATTCAGGACCGGGCGGTCGACCCTCACCAGCAAGAAGCTCAAAATCCAGCACCGGAATGGATACGAGCACTTCGAACTCGTCAACGATTCCGCCGACATCACCACAGCGATCTTTCGCTGGACCATGCGTACGAAAATCGCCGAGTAGCCTCCATGGCTCCGGAACCCCGGGATCGCCGACCGGCCACCGCCGGCCGGCGGTCCCGGGGCGGGGGTCGTGGCCAGGAGGTCCCTATGCGCACTTCACGGTGGAGCGGGGTCGTGATCGCCGCGCTCACGATGTCGACAGCCCTTGCCGCACTGCCCGCCGGGCCCGCGTCGGCCCGGACATCCGCCGGACCCGCCACCAAGGTGGTGGACGGCCGTACTCAGCCGGTGTTCTCCTACGCGGACGCCGTACGTGAGCATCTGATGGTCCAAACGCCGGTCGACAGTGACGGCGATGGCCACAAGGACCGGGTCGCGGTGGACATCATCCGCCCCATGGAGACCCAGCAGGGTCTCAAGGTGCCGGTCATCATGTCGTCCAGCCCCTACAACGACACCGTGGGCCGTGGCTTCGAGTCGGAGCGCAAGGCCTACGACGCCCAGGGCGACCCGGCCAAGTTCCCGCTCTTCTACGACAATTACTTCGTACCGCGCGGCTATGCCGTGGTCGATGTCGATGTGACCGGCACCGGCAGATCCGACGGCTGTCTGACCGTCGGCGGCGCCGCCGATGTGGCGGCCGCCAAGGCCACCGTCGACTGGTTCGGCGGCCGCGCCACCGCCTACGCGGCCGACGGCAGCGAGGTGAAGGCCTCCTGGTCCACCGGCAAGGTGGGCATGATCGGCCACTCGTACGAGGGCATGCTGGCCAACGCGGTGGCGGGCACCGGGGTGGAGGGGCTGGAGACCATCGTCCCGATCTCCGGAGTCAGCTCCTGGTACGAGTTCGCCCGCACCAACGGCGCCAAGCACTGGAACGGCTTCGCCTCGTATCTGACCACCGCGCTGGACACCGACCCGCCCCAGAAGTGCCAGGCGGTGCGCGAGCGGCTGCAGGCCGGTGAGGACGACGCCACCGGCAACTACAACGCCCACTGGCAAGAGCGCGATTACATCGCACAGCCCGCGCCCGAGGTGAACAAGGTGCGCGCGAGCGTCCTCGCCGCACATGACATCAACGACTACAACATCCGGATCGACCAGCTCGCGAACTGGTGGGGTGCGCTGGCCGAGCGCGGGGTGCCACGCAAGCTGTGGCTGGGCCGCTACGGCCACACCGATCCATTCGACTGGCCCGGTCGGCGCGCGCAGTGGGTCGACACCGTGCACCGATGGTTCGACCACTGGCTGTACGGCATCCAGAACGGAATCATGGACGAGCCCCGCGTCGATCTGCAGACCGGCCCGGACACCTGGACCACCCAGGCCGACTGGCCCGCGGGCACCTCCTCGGTGCCCCTGCGCCCCGGGCCGGACGGCTCGCTGTCGCTGAGCCCCGCGAGCGGCACCGGGGCCTTCACCGACACCAAGCTGAGCGAGGCGGATCTCACCGCCGACCCGTCGGCGAACCGCCCCGGCCGGCTGGCCTTCCTCACCCCGCCGCTGCGCACCGGGGTACGGCTCTCCGGCACACCCACCGCCGATCTGCGGGTCACGCTCGACAAACCGACGTCGAACCTCACCGCGCTGCTCGTGGACTACGGCGAGGACGAGCGGATCGACTGGAACCGCAACGAACCCCAGAACCGGATCCACGACGGTCTGCGGGGGCTGGACGAGGAGTCCTGCCACGGGGAGAGCACCGCCCAGGACGACGCCTGCTACCAGCGGACCGCCAATGTGACGGCGCGCAGATCCTCCGAGGTGATCGCCCGGGGCTGGATGGACGCCCAGAACCGCCACTCGCTCACCACCCCCGAGCCACTCTCCCCCGGCCGGTCCTACCGGATCGCCTGGAAGACCCTGCCGGGCGACTACGAGATCAAGCCGGGCCACCGGCTGGGGCTGGTCCTCGGCGGCACCGACGCCGACTTCCTCTACTTCGAGGACGCGACCGGGGCGAAGGCGACGGTGGACCTGGGTGGCAGCCGGGTGACCGTACCGGTGACCGCCGCCCAAGGGCTCCGCAACTCCCTTCGCCAGTATGTGCGTTGATCGAGCCCGGTCCGCCACCACCGGCGGTCCGGGCTCAGCCACATGTCCGCGCGCTCAGTCACATGTCCGCGCGCTCAGCCCCGTGTCCGCGCGCTCAGCCCTGAGACCAGGCGTGGATCACATGGGCGCCGAGGTCCGCGTGCCCTCCGGCCATGCCGTGGCCGCTCTCGTACCGGGCCGTGAGGTCCCGGTAGCGGATGTCCTCCCGCGCGGAGAAGCCCAGCCGGCGCAGTTCGTCCGCGAGCTCGTCCGGGGTGAAGAAGCTGAGGAACGGCTCACCGGCCTCGGCGGCCCACGCCGCGCGCGCCTCGTGCACGGCACGTTGCTCCGGTGGCAGCGCGTCCGGTGGCTCGCCGTAGTCGAAGACCACGCCCGAGCCGTCCGGCAGGGCCGCGATGAAGCCGAGCGTGTCCAGTACGGCGGTGTGCGTCAGATACGGCACCACCCCGAGCCAGAAGAAGAACGCCGGGCGGGCCGGGTCGAAGCCCGCCGCCGTCAGCCCGTCGGCCAGGCTCTGCCGCTCGAAGTCCACCGGTGCGAAGGTCAGTGACGGCGGTACGGGGATCTCCCCGGCGGCCAACCGGTCGCGCTTCCACTCCTGGGTCGCGGGATGGTCCACCTCGAACACCCGCAGGCCCTGCGCCTCGTACGGATTGCGGCAGCCGAAGGTGTCCAGCCCGGCCCCGAGTGCCACCGCCTGCCGTACCCCGCGTGCCACGGCCGCCGCGACGGCGTCCTCGGCGAACCGCGCACGGGCGGCCACGGACAGCCGCACATCCTCGCGCTCGGGGTGGAAGGCCGCCTCGAGGACTGGGTCGTCCGCGTCGGCGGCGAGGACGCGGAGCGCCAGCGGGTCGTAAAACACCCGGCCGCCCTCCAGCTCCTGGTGGGCCGCGCGGAACGCGGCCGCGCCGCGGGCGGTGACGCTGGGCCGGCCGATCTGCATGGAACGTCCTCCCCCGAGGTCCCACCGCGGATGCCGCGAGCGACACCCCCATGGTGTCAGCTCCGCACCCCGCGCACACCGCTGACGGCCCTTGTTTACAAGGGAGTTACCCGGTGGACGACGACCCGGGGACCGCCCCGGCCGTGGCGTCGCGCGGCGGGCGCGCATTGTCCCACCGATGGCCTCCGGACAGGGGTTGACCGGGCCCATCGGGTGCAATCGGTCGGCCGAACCGGTGAAGCTCCCCACCACTCCGCAAGCCCCTCTGCTGTCGTGCAATAAATATGACAATCCGACAATCAGAACAAAAGGGTCCGGCATGGCCGGACCAGTGCGGAGTGCACCGTGTCCCATCACCCACGCCATCGGACGGCGCTTCTCGCCGTCGCCCTGCTCGGCGCCGCCACCGCGTGCGGCAGCGGGACACCGGCCGCCCCGGAGGCCGAGGAGAAGCCCTCGAAGACCTCGGCGGTGGCCAGAAGCGGGTCCATGAAGAACTTCACCCTCGTGGCCACCGGCGATCTGCTGGTGCACGCCTCGGTCATCCGGCAGGCGAAGGCGGACTCGGGCGGCGAGAGCTATGACTTCCGGCGCATGATCCGGGCGGCCGCGCCCATCGTCGCCCAGGCCGACCTGGCCATCTGCCACATGGAGACCGTCTACGGGGCCACCCACGGGCCGTTCACCGGCTATCCGACCTTCAAGACGCCTCCGCAGCTCGCCTCGGCCGTGAAGGACATCGGCTACGACTCCTGCTCCACCGCCTCCAACCACACTCTCGACGCCGGTCCGGAGGGGGTGGTCCGCACCCTCGACGCCATGGACAAGGCCGGGCTCAAGCACGCCGGATCGGCCCGTTCCGCCGCGGAGAGCGTCCGTCCCACGATCATGGAGGCCGGTGGCGCCAAGGTGGCCCATCTCGCCTACGCCTACGGCACCAACGGCATCCCGGTCCCCAAGGGCAAACCGTGGCTGGTCAACCTCATCAATCCGGCGCGGATCATCAAGGACGCGCGGGCCGCGCGGCGCGCCGGGGCCGATGTGGTCGTCGTCAGCGTGCACTGGGGCACCGAGTGGCAGCAGGCGCCGGACAAGCTCCAGCTCTCGCTCGCCAAGAAGCTCACCGCCGCCAAGGACGGCGGCCGCCGCGACATTGACCTGATCATCGGCACCCACGCCCATATCCCCCAGGCGTACGAGAAGGTCAACGGCACCTGGGTGGTCTACGGCATGGGCGACCAGATCGCGGGGGTCATGCCCGACAAGCGGGGCCAGCTGGGCTCGGCGGCGCGCTTCACCTTCACCCCGCCCTCCGCGCCGGGCAGGGCGTGGCAGGTGAGGAAGGCGGAGTACATCCCGCACGCCGTGGACAACGACCCGATCACCCTGGTGAACCTTCCCCGGGCGCTGGAGAAGAGCCCCGGCAACCCGGGTTACGCCAGTGCCCTGAGCACCATCCAGGAGGCGGTGCTCAGCCGGGGCGGCAAGAAGGACGGTCTGGCCATGGGGCGCTGACCGGGCTCGCTCCGGGTGGCGCTACCGCTCCGGCTGGTCCGTCCCGCCCGGCTGCTCCGTATGACCCGGTGGGCCGGGCTGACCCGTCCGCTCGGCGGCCTCCTGTGTGTGGAAGGCCAGCCGGTCGTCGTGCACATCGACCAGGACCCGGCTGTGCGCGGGCAGCTCGCCGCCGAGCAGCATCCGGGAGAGCGGATTGTCGACCTCGCGCTGGATGGTGCGGCGCAGCGGCCGGGCGCCGTACTCCGGCTGGTGGCCGTGGGTGGCCAGCCAGTCGACGGCGGCCAGGGTGAACTCCACGCCGACGTCCTGGGCGTGCAGCCGGCGCCGGGTCTCCTCCAGCAGCACATCGGCGATCTGCCGCAGCTGGTCGTCGGCGAGCCGGCGGAAGATGATGATCTCGTCGATGCGGTTGAGGAACTCCGGCCGGAAGTGCTCCCGCAGCGGGCGCAGCACCCGTTCCCGGCGCGCGGCGTCGTCGGCCTCCTCGCCACCGCCGCCGCCGAAGCCCAGGGGGCCACCGCGTCCGGTGATGGCCTCCGAGCCGAGGTTGCTGGTCATCACGATGACGGTGTTCTTGAAATCGATGGTGCGGCCCTGGGCGTCCGTCAGCCTGCCGTCGTCGAGCACCTGGAGCAGGATGTTGAAGACATCGGGGTGGGCCTTCTCCACCTCGTCCATGAGCAGCAGCGAGTAGGGCTGGCGGCGCACCGCCTCGGTGAGCTGTCCGGCCTCCTCGTGGCCGACGTATCCGGGTGGCGCGCCGACCAGTCGGCTGACGGTGTGCTTCTCCTGGTACTCGCTCATGTCGAGGCGGACCATGCGGTCCTCGCTGCCGAAGAGCGCCTCGGCCAGTGCGCGGGCGAGTTCGGTCTTGCCGACGCCGGTGGGGCCGAGGAAGAGGAAGCTGCCGCTGGGGCGGTTGGGGTCGGCGAGTCCGGCGCGGGCGCGCAGGACCGCGTCGGCCACGGCGGACACGGCCTCCTCCTGCCCGACGACCCGACGGTGGAGGTGCTCCTCCAGGCTCAGCAGCCGTTCGCGCTCCTCCTGGGTGAGGCTGGAGACGGGGATCCCGGTCTGCCGGGAGACGATCTCGGCGATGTCCTCGACGGTGACCTCGGCGACGCGCCCGCCGTGGTACTGCGTTCCGGATGCCTGCGCGATCCGGTTGTTCAGCTCGGCGATCCGGTCCCGCAGGGAGGTGGCGCGTTCATAGCTCTCGGACGCGACGGCCTGGTCCTTGTCCCGGGTGAGCTGCTCGACCTCCCGCTCCAGGGCGCGCAGATCGGTGCCGCGGGCGCTGGAGCGCAGCCGTACCCGTGCCCCCGCCTGGTCCATGAGGTCGATGGCCTTGTCGGGCAGGAAACGGTCGGTCAGATAGCGGTCGGAGAGCTCGACGGCGGCGAGCAGCGCCTCGTCGGTGTAGCGGACCTGGTGATGGGCCTCGTAGCGGTCACGGAGGCCGTGCAGGATGGCGACGGCGTCCACGGAGGTGGGCTCGGGGACCATGATGGGCTGGAAGCGGCGGGCGAGCGCGGCGTCCTTCTCGATGTACTGGCGGTACTCCCGGAGCGTGGTCGCGCCCATCACATGCAGTTCGCCGCGGGCCAGCGCGGGCTTGAGGAGGTTGCTGGCGTCCATCTGGCCGCCCTCGGAGCCACCGCCGCCGGCGCCGACCACCGTGTGCAGCTCATCGATGAAGATGATCAATTCGTCGGAGTTGGTGCGGATCTCGTCGACAATGCTGGTGACGCGCTGTTCGAAGTCACCGCGGAAGCGGGTGCCGGCCACGACGCTCGCGATGTCGAGCTGGACGACCCGGCGGCCGAGCAGGATGTCCGGCACATCGGCGTCGGTGATCCGCTGGGCGAGCCCTTCGACGACGGCCGTCTTGCCTACTCCGGCCTCGCCGATGAGGACGGGGTTGTTCTTGCCGCGCCGGGCGAGCACCTCGATGCTCTGCTCGATCTCCTCGTCGCGGCCGATCACCGGGTCGATCCGCCCCTCGCGGGCCAGTTCGGTCAGGTCGCGGCCGAACCGGTCGAGGTTCGGGGTCTTCCGCTGGTCCATGACGGGCCTCTGGTCTGCCGTGGGGGCACTCGGGGTGAGACCGCCGGTCGGCGGGCCGGGGGCCCGGGGTTCGAAGCGGGCGGCGCCCAGGATCTGCCCGGCGGTGGACTCGCGGTTGGCGGCGAGCGCGATCAGTACGTGTTCGGGGCCGATGTACGAGGAGCCGCGCGAGCGGGCTATCTCATGGGCGTCGAGCAACGCCCGTTTGACGGCCGGGGTGACGGCGACCGAGTTGCGCGGCGGCCCGCCCCCCGCCTCCCGGTCGATCTCCGCGGCGATCCGGTCGGGGTCGGCTCCGGCGCGCGAGACCATGGTGCGGGTGGGCTCGGCGGAGAGCGCCGCCCGCAGCAGATGTTCGGTGTCGAGGTCGGTGCTGCCGTGTTCGGCGGCGTAGGAGGCGGCGGCCGAGACGAGATGGCGTGCGTTCTCGCTCATCAGCCGCCCGAAGTCGACATGGCGTGAATCGGGCCGCTGCCCGGCCGGCCCGGTCCCGAGGAAGCGTGCGAGGAAGTCGCCGAGTGGATCCGGCCCGAAGTCCTCGGGGCCCTGATTCGGGCCCTCGTTCCCGCTGCCCATACGACCAGTTTACGAGCGATCGAGGCCGATGTCCGTTCCTGGGCGGTTCCGCGAGCGGGCACCGCGGTCCGGCTGCGGCGTCCGGGCGGCGTCCGGCGCCACCGGGTGCGTCAGCGCTCCACCCGCTGGCGTTCGAGGACGACCAGGGCGGCGTCGTCGCCCTGGTGGCCGCCGGTGTGGCTGAGCAGATCGCGGCGCAGACGGTCGATGAGGTACTGGGGGCCGCCGCCGTCCGCTCCGGGGAGGTGCTCGGCGAGCGGGAAGAAAGTGCCCTCGCTGTTCCGCGCCTCGATGACCCCGTCGGTGTAGAGCAGCAACTGATCGCCCTCGTCGAACGGGAAGTCCTCGGTGTGGTAGCGGCCGGCCGCCAGGTGGCCGAGGCCCAGCGGCAGTGCGGGCGCCTGGCCCTCCAGGGCCTTGACCCCGGAGTCGCACAGCAGGAGCGGCGGCGGATGCCCGCAGTTGACGAGGCGGACCACCGGCCGGTCGTCGGGGATCTCCAGCACGGCGGCGGTGACGAACGACTCCCCCGCCCCGGGCGCCTTGTCGCGGGGTTCGGTCCGCTCCGCGGACAGCGCGGTGTCCAGGTGGGACGCCAGATCGGTCAGCGGTACGGGCCAGTGGGCGATCGCGCGGAAGGCGCCGAGCACCAGGGAGGCGTCCGCGACGGCGGTCAGCCCGCTGCCCCGGACATCGCCGATGATCAGCCGGGTGGCGTTCGAGGTGCGCGCCGCCGCGTACAGATCGCCGCCGATCTCAGCCCCCGGCTCGGCCGCGAGGTAGACCGAGGCGATCAGCAGCGGGCCGACCCTGACGGGGAGCGGGCGCAGCAGCACCCGCTGCGCCACATCGGCCACCGCCCGCACCCGGTTCAGCTCGCGCATGTGCCGGTCGAGGACCGCGCGGAACAGCACGATCATCGCGGAGACCAGAACCAAGGTGACCACCTCGGCCAGACGGCCGGGCTGGCCGAGAAACCCCTCGGAGGCGTTGGCCGCGATCTGGGCGACCACGGCCAGGAGCCCGACACACGCGGTGAGCAGGGGGCCGGCGAACGAGGCTGTCATGGCAGGCGCCGCGATCAGCAGCGGGCTGAGCCGGATACTTGCCGGGGTCAGCACATCGCCGAGCGTGATCAGCCCGATGGCCAGAAGGGGGATCACGACCAGGAAGCGGGTCCGCCACCTTGGCCGGCGCAGATCCGAGGGACCTTGCCGCGTGTGCACATCTACTGCTTACGCCTGCCGTGGCCCCCGCGCCAACCCGTCGGCCCGGGGCACGACCGCGCTCCGGGGAGGCGGCTGTCACACTTCCGGCCGCTGTCTCGTCCTCCTTCTCAGGCCGAGGAGAGGATCGGGACATGGCAGAGCTGACCGCATTCGAAGAGCAGCGCGACCGGCTGTGGGCCGTCGCGTATCGCATCACCGGCTCGGTCGCCGACGCCGATGACGCGGTGCAGGAGACCTGGCTGCGCTGGCAGGCGCTGCCCGCGGACGAGGTGGCCGACCCCCGCGCGTATCTGACCACCGTCATCAGCCGCATCTGCTACGACCTGCTGGGGTCGGCGCGGGTGCGGCGCGAGCGTTACGTCGGTCCCTGGCTGCCCGAGCCGGTGGTGGCGGCCGGCGGTCCGGAGGACCGGGTGACGCTGGACGAGTCGGTGGGGCTTGCGCTGCTCACCGTGCTGGAGCGGCTGACTCCGGCGGAGCGGACCGCCTTCATCCTGCACGATGTCTTCTCGGTGCCGTTCCCGGAGATCGCCGAGGTGGTGGGCCGGAGCCCGGAGTCCGTACGGCAGTTGGCCTCCCGCGCGCGCAAGCGGGTCCGGGCGGAGGCGCCGCGGCGCTCGGTGGACCGCGCGGAGCACCGGCGGGCCGTGGACGCGTTCCTCCGGGCGGTCATGGGCGGCGACCTGGACGGGCTGCTGGAGATCCTGGATCCGGAGGTCGTCTGGCGTTCGGACGGCGGCGGCAAGGTGGCGGCGGCCCGGCTCCCGGTACTGGGGAACGAGAAGGTGGCCCGCTTCGCCCAGCGGCTGGCCCGGGGCTTCGACCCGGCCACGATGCTGGTGCACCACCGCGACGTCAACGGCGCCCCGGGCCTGGTCATGGTCGACACCGCGAGCGAGCAGGCCGTGGTCTTCGCGTTCTCCGTACACCAGGGTCTGATCACCGAGATCGACGCGATCATCAACCCCGACAAGCTCCGCCACCTCGACCTGCCGAACCTGTGACCGGCGTCACCGTCACATCTCGGGCCGCCGTGTCGTCCTCCTCGTGAACACCGACCGGCAAGGAGGCCGCCCACATGGAGAAGCAGCAGGTCCTAGTGCTCGGCGCGGGCTATGCGGGGCTGATTGCCGCCCTGCGGCTGGCCCCGCACACCCACGTCACCCTGATCGATCCGAGCCCCGCCTTCACCGAGCGCGTGCGGCTGCACGAGCGGGCCGTCGGACGGCCCGACATCACGCATCCGCTCGACGCGCTGACCCGGCGGGCCGGGATCGTCCACGTGGCCGCCCGCGCCACCGGGATCGAACCGGCCGCCCGGCTGATCACCACCGACGACGGCCGTCGGCTCCCGTACGACCGGCTGGTGTACGCGCTCGGCAGCCGCACCGCCGACCCCGGTGAGCGCGCCTACACCCCGGAGACGGCGGCCGAGCTGTACAAGCGGCTGCTGGACGGCCCGGGTGAGCTGACGGTGGTCGGCGGGGGACTCACCGGCATCGAGCTCGCCGCCGAGATCGCCGAGTCCCACGACGCCTGGAAGGTCCGGCTGGTCACGGGCGAGGAGGTCGGCACGGGGCTCTCGGCGAAGGGCCGCGCCCATGTCCGTACGACGCTCACCGGGCTCGGTGTCCGGATCGAGGAGGGCCGTCGGGTGGCCCGCCCGGAGGACATCGGCTCCGACGCGGTGGTCTGGGCCACCGCGATGACCGCGAACACCGCGCTGGCCGGGGCCGCCGGGATCGCCCTCGACCCGGGCGGCCGCGTCCGCGTCGACGCCACCCTGCGCTCGGTGTCCCATCCGGAGATCTACGCGGTGGGCGACGCGGCGGCCATGGCCACCCCGGCCGCCGGTGCCCTGCGCATGGCCTGCGCCACCGCGCTCCCGTCCGGTTCGCACGCCGCCTCCTCGATCATCGCCGAGACCCGGGGGCGGGAGCCGAAGCCGTTGCGCTTCCGCTTCGTGGCGCAGTGCGTGAGCCTGGGCCGCCGGGACGGGCTGATCCAGCTGGTGCGGGCGGACGACTCCCCGCGCGAGACGGTGCTGCGCGGTGGCACGGCCGCGCGCGCCAAGGAGCAGGTGGTGCGCTCCACGGTCAGGGTGCTGCGGCTGGCGGCGCGCCGCCCCGGGGCCGTGCCCCTCATTCCCGGGGTCGGCTGAGGCCCCCGGGAGGGGCCGAGGTGTCGGGGAGCGGCCCCCGCGGGCGGCAGGATCCGTCGGCCCCCCCTAGAACGGGTAGTGCGCGTGCTGGGTGGCGAGGGTGACCCACCGGGTGTCGCTGAACGCCTCGATGCCCCAGCGGCCGCCGAACCGCCCGTACCCCGAGTGCTTGACGCCACCGAACGGGGCCTGTGGCTCGTCCGCCACCGACTGGTCGTTGACGTGCACGATGCCGGTCCGGACACGGCGGGCGACCTTGAGCCCATGGGTCCCGTTCTCGGTGATGATGCCGCAGGTCAGGCCGTGGTCGGTGGCGTTGGCCAGGGCCACGGCCCGATCGTCGTCGGCGAAGGTGTCCACCACACAGACCGGTCCGAAGGCCTCGGCGTGGTGGATGTCCATGTCCGGGGTGACATCGCTCAGCACCGTCGCCGGGTGGACCGCGCCGTCGGGTTCGCCACCGCCGGTCAGCACCGTGGCGCCCTTGTCCACCGCGTCCTTCACCAGGGCCGCCACCCGGCGCGCCGAGTCGGCCGTGATCAGCGGGCCGACCACGGTGGCCGGTACGGCGGGGTCGCCGCACGGCAGGGCGGCCACCTTGGCGGAGAACTTCGCGGTGAACTCCTCGGCGAGGCTTTCATGGACGAGTATCCGGTCGCCCGACATGCAGATCTGACCGGAGTTCATGAACACGCCGAAGGTGGCGGCGTTCACCGCGTGGTCCACATCGGCGTCGTCCAGGACGATGATGGCGTTCTTGCCGCCCAGCTCCAGCACGGCCGGCTTGAGGTGCCGCGCGGCGAGTGAGCCGATGGTCCTGCCGACTCCCGTGGAGCCGGTGAAGTTGACGATCCGTACGCGGGGGTCGGCGATGAGCGCCTCGGCCACCTCGGCGGCGTCCGCACGGGCGTTGGTGACCACGTTGAGCACCCCGTCGGGCAGCCCGGCGTCGCGCAGCACATCGGCGATGAAGAGCCCGCAGGCGAGCGGCGCGTCCTCGCTGGGCTTCAGCACCACCGTATTGCCCGCCGCCAAGGGCGCCGCGACGGAGCGGACACCGAGGATGACCGGCGCGTTCCAGGGGGCGAAGGCCGCGACGACACCGGCCGGTTCGCGGACGGCGAGACCGAGCGCGCCCGGCTCCTGGGCGCTGAGCACCTCACCGCGCGGGGCGGTGATCGCGGCTGCGGCCTCGCGGAGGATGTTCGCGGCCAGGCCCACGTTGAAACCCGCCCAGGGCGCGGTGCCCCCGGTCTCCTGGGCCATGATCTCGGCGGCCCGGGCGGCGCGCGACTCCAGCAGGTCCGCCGCGGTCAGGAAGATCGTACGGCGCTCGAACGGGGCCAGCTCCGCCCAGGCCGGGAAGGCGGCGTCGGCGGCGGCCACCGCACGCGCCACGTCCTCGGCCCCGGCGGCCGCGACGGTGGCGAACACCTCCCCGGTGTAGGGGTTGAGGTCGTCGGCGGTGCGCCCCGAGACAGCCGGGGTGTCCTTGCCATCGATCAACAGATCGCGGTGGAGGGTCATATCGGATGTCCTTTGCGGTCCCTCGCCCCAAAGGGCGTGTTCGCAGAGTGAACTTCGGTTCACTACGCGCGGACCGTCAGTCTCCGACGCACCCCGGGCAGTCGTCAATGCGGAGGGCGCCGGCGGGGCCGTCGTCAATGCGGAGGGCGCCGGCGGGGCCGTCGTCAATGCGGAGGGCGCCGGCGGGGCCACCGCACCCCGCCGGACGCCGTCACCGCCAGGAGGCCCAGAAGGACCAGCGCGGCGGCGGGGGCGAGCACCGCCCACGGGGCGCGCTCGGCGTAGGGGTGGTTCTCCGCCAGCAGCCGGCCCCACTCCGGAGACGGCGGCTGGGCGCCCAGGCCGAGGAAGCCCAGCGCGGCCAGGGCGAGCGCCACCGACGGCAGCCGCAGCAACGCGTGGCGGACGACCGGGGGCAGGACCGCGGGCAGGACGTGGCGGCGCAGCAGATGGCGGCGGGAGGCGCCCAGCGCGCGGGTGGCGGCGAGATGCCTGGCGGCGCGCTGCTGCCGCAGCAGGGCGGAGGTGTGCGTGGCCAGCGGGGCCCAGGCGACGGCGGCCACGGCGAGCGCGGGGATGTACGGGCCGCGGCCCGCCGCCCCGGCGACCAGCAGCCCGGCGAGCACGGGCGGCACCGCGTTCACCGTCTCGGCGAGTCCGCCGGACAGCCGGGGCACCAGCCCGAGCAGCACCCCCGCCACCAGCGCGGCGGCGCTCACCGCCACCGCGAGCGCGAGTGTGGACAGCGCGCCGTGTCCCACCCGGGCCAGCAGATCACGGCCCAGCGCGTCGGTGCCGAACGGATGCGCCCAGGACGGGGCGGTGAGCCGGGCGGCGGTGTCCACCACCAGTGGGTCCCGGAGACCGCCGAGCACCACGACGGCGAGCAGGAGCGCGCCGTAGAGCAGTGGAATCGCGCGGGTGGACGGGGCGGTGGGCCGGTCGAGCGAGGGCAGCGCCCCGTCGCGCAGCGCGGGCCCGAGCAACAGCCGGGCCGCGAGCCGGGCGAGACCTCCGGCGGCGGCCGCGAGCAGGATCAGGACGAGGGCACACGCCTGGAGCATCGGCAGGTCCTGGGCGATGGCCGCCTGGAGCGAGAGCCTGCCGAGCCCGGGGATGTCGAAGACCTGCTCGACGGCGACCGCGCCTCCGGTGAGCCCGACCACGAACAGCCCGGTGTTCGGCAGCACTCCGGGCACGGCACGCCGCAGCGCCTGGCGGGCGATCCGCCGGGCGGGCAGACCGCGCGCGGCGGCGGCCCGCGCCCAGGGTTCGGCGAACGCCCCGGGCAGCGCGTCGTCCAGGACCCGGCCCAGCAGGGCGCCCGCGGGCAGACCGAGGGCGAGCGAGGGCAGCACCATCCACCGCGGCCCGTACCAGCCGACCGCGGGCAGCCAGCCGAGCCGCACCCCGACCACGGCGGCCAGCACGGACGCCAGCAGGAACTCGGGCAGCGCGGCGAGCAGCGCGCCACCGCTCCCCGCACCGGCCCCGCGCCGGGCGGCCCGCCGCCGCGGCCCGAGCCACAGCGTGCGCCCGCACACCGCGCCCGCGGTGGCCGCCGCGACCACCAGCGCCCCGCCCATGAGCAGCAGCGACACGCCGAGCGCCGCGGCCACCGAGGGGGCCACGGCCGTCCCTGAGATCCAGGACGCGCCCGCGTCGCCGTGCGGCAGGCCGGCGAGCCACCGGCCGAGCAGCCGCAACGGTCCGGCGTCGAGGCCGAGTTGGGCGCGCAGGGACTCCAGGAGCTCGGGGCTGGGGTCGCGGTCGGCCGCGCGCGCCTTGAGGACGGTGCGGGCGGGGTCGGTACGGGACAGCCAGGGCAGCAGACCGATGCCGCACAGCAACACCCCGGCGAGCGCGACGCGCCAGAGCGCGACCAGCCCGGCGGACCGGCCCGCGCCGCTCGGTCGCGTGGACCGGCCCGCGCCGCTCGGTCCCGTCGACCGACCCGGGCCGCTCGTTCCCGTAGACGGGCCCGCGCTCGGCCGGGCGGGCCGTCCCGCACCGGTCCCGGTGGTCCGCCCCGCGCCCGGTTCGGTGGACCGTCCGGTGCTCAGCGGCACCGCGTCCGCCTTCCGCCCGGTTGACCGTGTCCGTGCGCCGCTCAACGTCGCGTACCGGTGCCGACGAGCGTGCGCTCGTACGGGTCGAGGATCACACCGCGCACCGAGGCGCCGACGCCATGGAGGATCCGCTGGTGGACCAGCGGGACGACTCCGTCCGTGCGCAGGACGGCCGTCTGCGCGGCCAGGGCGGCGCGGTGGCGCGCGGCGCCGTCGGCGCGGGAGCCCGCCTCCGCGACCGCGCGGTCCACGGGCTTGTCGCACACCCGTGCCAGGTTGTAGCCACCGTCGCAGGTGAAGTCGTCGGCGAGGTAGGACACCGGGTCGCCGGTGTCGAGCATGGTGTTGCGGGCGGCCACCACGGCGTCGAACTTCCCGGCCAGGGCGTCGCTCTCGAGCCGGGAGTACTCCCGCACCTCCAGCTTCACGCCGAACCCGGCCTTGCGCAGCTGTTGTTGCAGCACCTGCGCGACCTCGGGCAGCTCGGGCCGGTTGTCGTAGGTGGCGAGGGTGACCGCGGTGTTCCGGACCCGCGCGGCGGCGGGGCGACCGGACGGCCGGGGCCGCTCGCCCGCGGCCCAGGTGAGGGCCGGGCCGAACAGCCCGCGGCCGGTGTCGGCATGGCCCTCGTAGACGTCCTCGGCGAGGGCGGAGGCGTCGACGGCCTCGCGGGCGGCGGCACGGACGGCGGGGTCGGCGAAGGGCCCGGAGCGGGTGTTGAGGAAGAGGGCGGTGGTGCGGGCGGTGGGCACCTCGCGCAGTGTGGCCTTGTCGAGGGTGGCCGCCTGGGAGACCGGGACCGCCTCGGCCATGTCCACCTCGCCGCTGCGCAGCGCGTTGGTGCGGGCCGTGCCGTCGGCGATGAAGCGGACGTCGAGGCCGGAGGCGTGGGCCAGACCGCCCCAGTACTCGTCGAAGCGGTGGAGGGTGGCGCGGGTGGTGCCGGTGGTCCTGGTCAGGGTGAAGGGGCCGGTGGCGGTGCCGGCCGGATCGACCGCCGCCGTCCCGTCCGCCGTCCTCCCTTGCCGCGTACCGGCCCTCGTGCGGTACGCCTTGGGCGAGAGGACGGCCAGGCTCGGGCTGGACAGCCGCAGCGGCAGGGCGGAGTCGGCGGTCGCGGTGGTGACCCGGACCCGCCGCTCCCCCACCGCCTCCGCGGTGAGCGTGACCCCGGTGAGAGCCGGTGTCATATCCCCGGTCGGATCAGCGTGCGGCGTCAGGGGGCACCTCCCGGCGGTAGCTGGGGGGAGCGTGCCAGACGCCGCACGCCCGGCCGGGGATATGACACAGGCTCTGAGCGCGGCGGGCGCCGGATCGGCGCGGGTGGCATGTGCGAGGGCGCCCGCCACCGCCGCCGGGGTGACCTCGGTGCCGTCCTGGAACCGCGCCTCGCGCAGGGTGAACACCCAGCCCCGGCCGCTCTCCCGGGTCCAGGACTCGGCGAGGGCGGGCACCGCGCCGCCGTTGCCGTCCAGCCGGGTCAGCCCCTCGGTGACGCCGAGCCTGCTGAGCAGGGTGGCGTCGGCGCCGTACGGGGAGAACCGCTCGGCGGGCGGGAAGGCCATCGCGACCCGGAGGCGCCCGCCGCCCGCCTCGGCCCCGGCGTCGTAAGGGGAACCTTCGCGGGCCGCGAAACACCCGGCGAGCAGCGGGAGGAGGAGCGGCGCGGCGGCCCACCTGCGGCGGACAGAGTGCATGGGCGTGGTTCTCCAGGGGCTGGCTGCGCGGGGACGGCCGAACACGAACGCTAGATGATGATCATTTCCATGAACCTCGGGATGCCCCGGAGGTCATGGGCACCTCGAAGTGGACGATGCCCTGACCGCCCCCGGGGGCCTCCCGCTCATCGCAGACGACCTTCGCCAGGGACCGCCAGAACGGCTCGGCGCCCGGCACCGCCGGATCGGTGTGCAGATAGACCGCGCGATAGCCGCCGTCCGCCGCGGCGAAGTCGAGCAGCGCACCCACCAGCCGCCGGGCCAGCCCGTGGCGCCGGCACTCGGGGCACACATAGACCCGGCGCAGCTGGGCGGTCTCGCCCGACGGGTAACGCGCGGCCAGCCACGGGGGGTTGGGCGGATGGGCCGGGCCCCGGGAGTCGAGCGCGGCGGTCGCCACGACCGCCCCGTCGCCGTCGTCCACCGCGACCAGCAGGGTGTGGCGCGCATTGTCCAGATACGCGGCGGCGGGATCGATGATGTCGGCGTGCCAGCGCGGCACATAGCCGGTTCCGAAGTCGCGGTAGACGGTGTCGAGCATCACACCGCGGGCGGCGTCGAGGTCGTCGGGGGTCGCGGTCCTGATGCGGTAGCTGGGCACCTGCGCATCGTACGCAATAAGTCCGTCCGCCGATCGTACTGGCAGACTGGATCCCGAGGGGAGGAGGGGCCGATGGGGCGGGCACGGCCGTCGATGCAGGAGCTGATCCAGCGGCGCAGGAACGCCGGATTCGTGGGCCGGCGCCGGGAAGTCGACGCGTTCAGGGATAATTTCGGGCTGTCGCCGGAGGACGCGCGGCATCGCTTCGTCTTCCATGTGCACGGCCACGCGGGCGTGGGCAAGACCTGGCTGACGCGCCGGATGGAGCAGACCGCCCGTCAGGAGTACGGCGCGCTGACCGCCCGCGTCGACGAGACGGCGAGTTCCGTACCCGAGGCGATGGCCGCCATCAGCGAGCAATTCGCCCGTCAGGGACGGGAGTTGACGTCCTTCGACCGGCGGCTCGCCACCTACCGGCAGCGCCGCCACGAGGCGGAGTCGGTACCGGCGGAGGGCGAGCGGCAGGGACCCAGCACCGGCAGTATGGCCGCCGCGCGGGCGGGTCTCGCGGGGCTCGGCCTGGTGCCGGGTGTCGGGGCGCTGGCGGGCGCCGTCGATCCGGTGCCGCTGGCCGCGGGCACCGACCGGCTGCGGGCGGCGCTCAGCTCGCGGTTCCGCGACCACAAGGACGTCCAGCTGGTGCTGGACCCGGTGGAGACGCTGTCCCCGCTGCTGGTCAGGGAGTTGTCGGAGGCCGCCGAGGCGGCACCGTGGCTGGTGCTGCTCTTCGACACCTATGAGCGCCTCGGCCCGCTGCTCGACCCCTGGCTGCGCACCCTGCTGACCAGCGAACGCCTCGGCACCTTCCCCGCCAACACCGTGCTGGTGCTGTCCGGGCAGACCCGGCTGGAACCCGGCTGCTGGGGCGATCTGGCCGATGTGGTCGCGGAGCTGCCGCTGGAGCCGTTCACCGACGCGGAGGCCCGGCAGCTGCTGACCGCCAAGGGGATCACCGAGGAGCCGGTGGTACGGGAGGTGCTGCGGCTCTCCGGCCGGCTGCCGGTCCTGGTGTCCACCCTCGCCGAGAACCCCGGGACCGGCGGAGACCTGGACGACCCCAGCGCCACCGCCGTCGAACGGTTCCTGAAGTGGGAGCGCGATCCGGTGCGCCGCTCCGCCGCCCTCGCGGGCGCGCTGCCCCGGCGGCTCAACGAGGACGTCTTCCGGGCGGCGGCGGACGACGAGGGGGCCGGGCTGTTCGGCTGGCTGCGGTCACTGCCGTTCATCGGCGACCGCGATGGCGCGGCCCGCTACCACGATGTGGTCCGCGCCCCCATGCTGCGGCTGCAGCGGACCACCTCGCCGCAGCGGTGGGCCGCGGCGCACACCCGGCTGGCGGAGACCTTCGCCGGGTGGCGGGAGGTGGCCGCCGGGGAGCTCGACCCGCACGACGGATGGCGGCTGGGCACCTGGAGCGGACCGCGTCTGGAGGAGTGGTACCACCTGCTGTGCGCACGGCCGTCGGCGGCGCTGCCCGGAGCGCTGCGGGACGGGATCGGCGCCTGCGACGCGGGCCCCGCGGTGGCCAGGCGCTGGGCGACCACCCTGGTCGAGGCGGGCGAGGACGCCGACTCGGACGCGGTGCGCGCCTGGGGGCGGCACCTGGTGGAGGCGCTGGCGGACGAACGGCGGCGCGGTATCGAGGCGATGGGGCTGCTGCTGGCCCGGGCCGGGCTGGACGCCGCCGCCCGGGTCGCGGCCCTCGTCGTACGGGGCTGGCACCGCCGGTCGGTCGAGGAGTTCGACGGGGCGCTGGGGGACTTCCACCGGGCGATCGAGCTGGACCCCGGGAATGTGCGCGCGCACTTCGGGCGTGCCGTGGTCCACCGGGCGACCGGGGAGTTCACCGCGGCGATGGACGCGCTGGACCGGGTGGACGCGCTGGAGCCGGGCTCGACCTGGGTCCAGCGGGAGCGCGGGGAGACCTGCCGCCGGGCGGGCCGGTACGAGGAGGCGCTGGCCCGGCTCGACCCGGTGATCGAGGCCGATCCGGCGGACCATGTGGCCCTGGGCAGCCGCGGCCAGACCAACATGGCGCTCGGCCGGATCCAGGAGGCCCTGGCGGACCTGGACCGGGCCATCGAGCTGAACTGCGACTACACCTGGGCACTGCTCCGGCGGGCCCGGGTCCGCAGCACCCTGGGGGACGCGGCGGGTGCGCTTGAGGACCTGGACCGGGTGGAGGCGCTGGAGCCGGGCATCCCGGGAGCGCTCGGCGAACGCGGCGACGTCCACCGCTTCGCGGGCCACTACGAGGAGGCCATCGCGGTGTACGACCGGGCGCTGGCCCTCGACCCCGGCTACGCCTGGGCCCTGGGGAGCCGCGCGATGGCCAACGAGGCCCTGGGCAGACGCGCGGACGCGCTGGCGGATCTGGAGCGTGCGGTGGCGCTGAATCCCGGCTACGCCTGGGCCGTGGCGCAGCGCGAGCGGTTGCTCTCGAGCGGGGATTCACCGGAGGGCGGACGGAACGACGGGCCGGTGTGACCTCCCGGTACCCGTGCTTCCCGCTCCCCTCCCCCGGTGGCCGGTCAACGGCCACGCGTCAACGGCCTTGTGGCACCGGCCTTGTGCAACTGGCCTTGTGCGACTGACCTCGTGTGACTGGCCTCGTGCGTCACCGGCCCTGCGCCACCGGCCCTGCGCGTCACCGGCCCTGTCGTGACGCGCGTCCGGCGAAGCAGGACGACACGGCCTGGCGTACGGCACGCAGCACGGCACGGCAGCGCGACAGGTAACGGGACGGGCGGGCCCGGCCGACGGGGCGCGGTGCGTCGGATGGAGCCGGTACGGTCGACGGAGCCGGTACGGCCCCCTCGGCGGATGTGTCCCGAACGGTGGCGGCCACCTGGGCGGGAGCGGCCGGATCCACCGCGGGCGGCGACGGATCGGCGGTGCCGGTCCGCGGGGTGACGGGGCGCCGGGTGGCTTCCGCGCGCAGCATCGCGCGCATGGCGGCATAGACATCGATGGGCATGCGGATACTCCTGCGGTCTCGGACGTCCTACGGCTGGGCGGGCAGGGCGTACCGCATCCGGGATCCGCGAGGGCGCGGAAACGGGATGACGGACGGCCCGGGCCCGGTCAGCAGCGCAGAACGACGGACCGCGAGGAGAGCCGGCCGGCCGGGACGTCGCCCCCGGCGCCGAACGCGCCTTCGCCCGGCGCCGGGTCCGCGGGGCGACCGCGGACCGCGCCGAGCACGAAGGGGCCGAGGGACGTCGAGAGGGACCGGTGGGCGCCGCACGAGGCCCCGTGAGCCGCCCGCCCGGGACGGTGCCGGGCCGGATGCCCGGCACCGTCCCGGGCGGAGAACACGGCCGGCGCCGAGGAGGCGGAGCGCTCGTCCTCGGCCTCCGGCGCCACCGGAACAGGGATGACGGGAGCGGGAGCGGGGGCGGACGCGGCGAGGGCCCGGGCCGAGACGGGAGCACCCGCGCCACCGGGCACGGACGTGGCCGGGGCCCGGTTCGGCACCCCGGCAGCCCCGGCCTTCCCGGTCGCGCACCGCTCCGGGCCGGTGGACGGCGAGGCGCGGACGACCCCAAGGGCCAGCACGGCGTGCAGCAGCGTGGCCGCCAGCAGCAGAAGGACGGCGGCCGCGCACGGGCCGCCGCACACCGCGGGGCGGTTCGTCCTGCCGCCGTGCACCATGCGGCCTCCCTCGCTGATCCCCCTCCAGGGAACCCCGCACAGCGGAAGACGGCACTCCGATTACCGGGAAAAGTCCAGACTTTCACCCGTGTCGGTTATCCGCTCGAACGCCCATAGCGCCACATTTCGAGGAGTGACCGGCCGCATGATGTGATCATTCGAGCAATGCGGCCGGTGCGGCCTGCCGCCAGGAGTCGAGCAGGATGTCCCGCAGTTCATCGAGGTCGTCCAGCGCGCCGAGCCGCACCCGCACCCAGGCCGAACTCGCCTCATGGGCGGCGACCCAGAACTTCTCCGGCTCCGCCAGCACCAGCTCCTCCCGCTCCACCTTGGGACATCTGACGGCCATCGAGGTCTCGTCCTCGGGCAGGGTGGCGAACATCTTCCCGGCGACCCTGAAGGTGGGCATCGACCAGGCGATCTTCTCTGTGGTCTCCGGCAGCGACAGGGCGATGGCACGGACATCATCGGAGGTCGTCATGGCCCGACCGTAGAACACCCCACCGACATGGCCCCTGGTCACGTCCACTCCGGCCCCGGCCGTCGGCACGCCCCGTACACGTACGGCGTGGTGGTGGTCAGGGGCACGAAGCCGAGCCGGCGCAGGATCGGGCGGCTCAGGCTGGACGCGTCCACCTGGAGATAGCGATAGCCGCGGTCGGCGGCGATCCGGGCCCGGAACGCGACCAGGGCGCGGTAGACGCCCCGGCCGCGCCACTCCGGCACGGTGCCCCCGCCCCAGAGCCCGGCGAACGGCACTCCCGGCGGCAGCTCCATCCGCGCCGCGCTGACCGGCCGGTCGCCGTCCATGGCAACCACCGCGACGACCGCGTCCGGCTCCTCGGCGAGCTGGGCGAGGAGCCGGTGCCGGAGCGCGGCGCCGTCGTCGCCGAACGCCCGCTGATGGACGTCCACCACCCGCTCCACCCCGGCCGCGTCGGCCACCGGGAGCAGCCGGACGCCCTGGGGCGGTTCGACGGCGGTGTCCAGGTCCGCCACGTGGGCGACCATCAGCGTCTCCTCGGGCTCGGGGACGAGTCCGGCGGCCCGGAGCCGCTCGCCGAGGTCACCGGGGCGGTCGTGCGCGTACAGCTTCCACTCGAACGCGCGGTCCACGCCCCCGAAGTGCCGTATCTGCGCGGCGATCGCCGCATCGGCGGTGGCGTCGTCCAGATCCGACCACAGAACGCCGTTCCAGTCGTCGCGGCCGCCGGTCTGCCGCACCACCGCGCCCACACGCTCGACCCGGACGCCGGGGCCGTCGGCCCGCGCACCCTGTCTCATCTCCCGGTCGTACAGCTCACGCACCACATCATGGTCCATGCGCCCACCCCAGCACCGGGGCCCTCCGGCGGCAATCGATTATCGGGCCCTCGAGGCCGGCGCGTCACGACCCGCCCTTCGCCCCGGCGGCGTAGTGGATCGCGATCCGTGCCCCGAGCCGCGCGTTGTTCTTGACCAGGGCGATATTGGTCCGCAGGCTCTCGCCCTCCGTCAACTCCACGATCCGGCCCAGCAGATACGGGGTCGCGTCCTTGCCGCCGATCCCCGCGTCCGTCATCTCGGCGAGGGCCCGCTCGATGATGCCGTCCATCCGGTCCGCGGGGATCTCCTCGGCCTCGGGAACCGGGTTGGCGATGCTCAGCCCCGCCGTCATGCCCAGCTCCCACTGGGCCCGCATGGTGGCGGCGATCTCCTCGGGCGAGTCGACGCGCAGCGGGGAGCGGAAGCCGCTCACCCGGGAGTAGAAGGCGGGGAAGTCGTCGGTGCCGTAGGTGAGCACCGGAACGCCCAGGGTCTCCAGCTTCTCCAGGGTCAGCCCGATGTCGAGGATGCTCTTGACCCCGGCGCTGATGACGGCCACCGGGGTGGTGGCGAGCTCGGTGAGGTCGGCGCTGATGTCGAAGGACCGCTCCGCTCCCCGGTGCACTCCGCCGATGCCACCGGTGACGAAGACCCGGATCCCGGCGAGCGCGGCGAGCCGCATGGTGGACGCCACGGTGGTCGCGCCATGGCCGCCGCGCGCGATGACATGGGCGAGGTCGCGCACGCTGACCTTGCCCACCTGGGGGCTGGTGGCGAGCAGTTCCAGATCGGCCCGGTCCAGACCGGCGCGCGGCCTGCCGTGGAGGACGGCGATGGTGGCGGGGACCGCGCCCTGGGCGCGGATGATCTCCTCGACCTCGGTGGCCATCTCGATGTTCTGCGGATACGGCATGCCGTGGCTGATGATCGTGGACTCCAGCGCGACCACGGGACGGCCGTCGAGCAGGGCCTCCGCGACCTCCTCGGTGAGGGTCAGCCGGGGGTGGGGGGTGGTCATGTGGTCCTCCGCAGCGGGGCGTCGAGCGCGTCCTCGATCAGACGCGGGGTCAGGTCGGGTCGTACGGTGGCGGGGGTGGCCACGGTCAGCGCGGCGGCGGCGTGGCCGTAGCGCGCGGCGTCCACCGGGTCGGCGCCGCCGAGCAGGGCGTGGGCGAACGCGCCGAGCATCGCGTCACCGGCCCCGGTGACGTCCCGCACCTCGGCCGGTGGCGCCTCCAGTGGCACCCGGCCCTCGTCGACGGTGCTCAGCAGGGAGCCGCGCGCACCGAGCCGCACCCACACATGCCGCACCCCGCGCTCGTGGAGGACGGCCACGGCCCGGAGCAGCCCCGGGTCGTCCGCGTCCGCGACCCCGTCGAGGTCCCGCCCGGCGAGCGCGCCCAGCTCCGCCACGTTCGGCGTGACGGCGAGGACCGGCCGCCCGGCGGCGAACAGCGGGGCCAGCAGCGCCGCCTTGGGGACGCTCACCGGGTCGATCAGCGTCTGGACACCGGCGGCGGAGGCGATGTCCAGGACGTAGGAGAGCACCCGCGTGGAGAGGTTCCCGTCCAGCACCAGCAGACCGGCGTTGCCGATGAGTTCCCGCGCGGTGTGGAGGTGCTCGGGGGCCAGCGCGTCGGTGGCGGCCATGTCGGCGATGGCCACGACCAGATCGCCGTCGGCGTCCAGCACCGCCGTATAGGTGCCGGTGGGATGCGGGCCGCGGTGCACATGTTCGATGCGCACCCCGGCGGCCTGGGTCTCGCTCAGCAGCCGCTCCCCCGCCGCGTCCTGCCCCACGGCGGCGATGAGATGGGTGGGGGTGCCCAGCCGGGCGAGGTTCTCGGCGATGTTGCGGGCCACCCCGCCTGGGCTGGTGTGGGACCGCCCCGGGTTGCTGGTGCGGTACGCCACGGGGGCGAGGCTGCGCACCTTGATGTCCACATTGGCCCCGCCGATGACCACCACCGCGTGCTCCTGGCGCAGGATGTAGCCGCGCCCCAGGATGGCGCCCTTCTTGCCCAGGTTGGACAGGTGCACATTGACCGCGGCCCGTGTGGTCCCGAGGGCGTCGGCGATGGACTGGGCGCCGGCCAGCGGGTCCCGCCGCAACAGCGCGAGTATCTCCCGCTCCCTGCGCGTCAGCGTCATGTTCAGCAGACTAAAGCAAACTTAGCCCGATAAACAGGCCCCATCAGGGGCCGGTGAACAGGCCACTGACGGCCATGGGTTGGCCCAGGAGATCGCAAAAGAACGGCGGATGACATCCTGAGGAGCCATGGCGCGCCGGACACTCTCGGCAGCGGCCCGGGAACCTGTCCGGTGACGAGGAAGAAGGCCGATGAGACTCTGCTTTCTGGTGGAGGAGCGCTATCGCCATGACGGCATGCCGCGTGAGGTGATCCGTCAGCTCTCCGCCTGGGGTCACCAGGTGGATGTGGTCCGGCCGGGCCGTTCACTGCTGCGGATGTCCGACGCGGTGCGGGCGGGCAGCCATGACGCCTGGGTGCTCAAGACGGTGTCCGGAGGTCCCGGGCTGATGCTGCTGGAGGCCGCGGCGGCGGTCGGGCTGACCACCGTCAACGACGCCCGCTCCATCCGCGGCGTACGGGACAAGGCCCTGGCGGCCGCCATCGGGCGCAGCCGTGGCCTGCCGATGCCGCCCACCTACGCGGCGGCCCGGCCCGAGGCGCTGGAGGAGATACCGGAGGCCGAGTTCCCGCTGGTGGTCAAGCCCGCGGACGGCAGCTCGGGACGGGCCGTGCGGCTGGTGCCGACCCCGGACCGGCTCAGGGCGCTGCGCGCCGAGCTGGCGGCGGAGGGCATGCTCATCGCCCAGCCGTACGTGCCGAACTCAGGGCTGGACCTCAAGGTGTACTGCGTAGGCGGGGAGTTGTACGCCACCGAGCGGGGGTCGCCGCTCGGCCCCGACGGGGGCGCACACGGCCGGCGGGTACCGCTGTCCGCCGAAGTGGCGGCCATCGCGGCCGAGGTCGGCGCGGTCTACGGCCTCGATCTGTACGGGGTGGATGTGCTGCTGGGCCCGGACGGGCCGGTGGTGGTCGATGTGAACGACTTCCCCAGCTTCAAGGAGGTGCCGGACGCGGCGGCCCGGGTGGGGCGCGCGGTACTGGAGTTGGCGCGCGGCGGCGGTGGCCGGTCCGGGCCCGGGCTCGTCGGCGCCCTCACCGGAGCCGAGCCGCCGGTACATGCTCCCGAGCCGGTCCCGGCCACCGCCGCGGTGAGTGGCGGCCGATGAGGATCGGCCTGATCACCGCCGACCCCGGCCATCAACTCCTCGCCGACGCCACGGCCCTGCTCACCCCTCGCCATGAGGTGGTGGCGCTGGACCCGCGTGACCACGACGGGACGGAGACGCGGGGTCCGGCCTCCGCCGGGGAGCTCGCCGATGTGTATCTGCTGAAGGCCCGGACACCGCCCGCGCTGGCACTCGCCCGGTCCCTGGAGCGGCGTGGCGCCCCGGTGGTGAACTCCGCCGCCGCCACCGCGCGGTGCCAGGACCGGACGGAGATGGCCGATCGGGCGCTCCGCGCCGGTCTGCCGTTCGCCCCCACCCGTACCGTGGCCTCGCTCGCCGGGCTGGCGGCGGAGCCGCCGCGTCGTCCCGCCGTCGTCAAGAGCCGTCACAGCCGCCGCCATGACCTGGTGGCCCGCGTGGACGACGCCGCGCGGCTGCGTGCCCTCACCGCCGACTGGGCGGATGAACCCGTGGTGGTGCAGGACTTCGTCCCGAACGACGGCTGGGACCACAAGCTGTGGGTGGTCGCGGGCCGGGTGTTCGCCGCGCTGCGCCGGTCGGAGCTGGCGGCCGGCGGCCGCGGTCCGAACCTGCCGCTGGCCCTGGACGCACTGCCACCGGGCTGGCTGGATCCGGTGCTCCGGGTCGGTTCGGTGTTCTCGCTGGACGTCTACGGCGTGGATCTGATCGACTCGGGCGGCGGCGCGCCACTGATCGTGGACATCAACGCCTTCCCCGGAATCCGCGGTCAGGCCGGGGCTCCCGAGGCGCTGGCGGCCCTGGCGCTGCGGACGGCCGAACGGGGCGGACTCACCGTCTCCCGCACATGACCGACACGAGGGAAATACTAGGGGACTCCCGGCCGAAATAGGGGTGGCCGCAGGTCGGATGGGACGGGCAGGGTGGTCTACTGGTCTGCGCGCGAATCCGAGGCGCGCGCGCGACAGCCACCCGACAGCCGCCGCAGAGCGAGCGGCGCGAAAGGACATCACGTGACCGCAAACCCCACCGGCACAAGCCTGTGGATCAGGCAGTTCCACCCCGCGCCGGCAGCGGCGACGCGACTCGTCTGCCTGCCCCACGCCGGAGGGTCCGCCTCCTACTACTTCCCCGTCTCCAAGGCCCTCTCGCCCACGGTCGACGTGCTCGCCGTGCAGTACCCGGGACGCCAGGACCGGCGCAACGAGAAGTGCATCGACAGCATCGCCGAACTGGCCGACGCTCTGGTGCCCGAGCTGCTGCCCTACACGGACAAGCCGGTGGCGCTTTTCGGCCACAGCATGGGCGCCACGCTGAGCTTCGAGGTCGCCCTGCGCCTGGAGCAGAAGGGCGTCATGCCGGTGGCGCTTTTCGCGTCGGGACGGCGCGCCCCGTCCTGCCACCGTGACGAGTCCGTCCACCTCCGCGACGACGACGGGCTGATCGCCGAGGTGAAGGGCCTGAGCGGCACCGACACCCAGCTCCTCGGCGACGACGAGATCCTCCGGATGGTGCTCCCCGCGATCCGCAGCGACTACAAGGCGGCCGAGACCTATCGCTACACCCCCGGCCCGCGGCTGGCGGCGCCCATCCACGCGCATGTGGGGGACGACGACCCCAAAGCGACCGTCGAAGAGGCCCGCGCCTGGGGCGAGCACACCACCGGTGGCTTCGACCTCCAGGTCTACTCCGGCGGCCACTTCTACCTCAACGACCAGGCGCCGCGGGTGATCGCGTCGATCCGGGACGTGCTGACCTCGAAGTCCTGAACGCCCGCCCGGCCACGGGGCGTTCAGCCGCCTGGTCGGTGGGCCAGGACGGTCCGTATGTAGTCCTCCACGGTGGTGTCCAGGCCCACGTCCCGGCCGGCCCGCTCGGACAACAGCCAGCGGTGTTCCAGCAGTTCGTAGTAGATCTGCGCGGTGTCGGTGGCACCGCGCAGCTCTTTCGGCACGGTCCGCACGGTGGGCCGGAAAACATCGCGGACCCACCGGTGGGCGAGCACCTCCGGGCGGGCGCCGAGCGGATCGCCGGGCGCGTAGTCGTCCTGGGTGGCCATCCAGGTCTCCAGGTCGTTCAGGAGGCTGCGGGCCTGGTTCTCCTCCGCGTCGAGCCCGGTAAGCCGCAGCAGCTGCCGCTGATGGTGGCCCGCGTCCACCACCTTGGGCACGAAGGTGACGGTGTCGCCGTCGGGCGAGCGCTCGATCTGCATCTCCGCCACGTCGAACCCGAGGTCGTTCAGGCGGCGGACGCGCTGGTCGATGGCGTGGCGCCGGTCGAGCGGATAGACCGACTGACGGGTCAGCTCATGCCACAGATCGCAGTAGCGGTCGACGATGGCCTGGCCGAAGAGCACCGGGTCGACCGAGGGGTGCAGGGAGCCGCTCGCCTCCAGGTCCATCAGCTCACCCGCGATGTTCACCCGCGCCACCTCGACGTCGTACTCCCGCTGTCCGCTGGTGAGCCTCGGCTGGATCTGCCCGGTCTCGGCGTCCACCAGATAGGCGGCGTACGCGCCCGCGTCGCGCCGGAAAAGGGTGTTGGACAGCGAGCAGTCGCCCCAGGCGAACCCGGCTAGATGCAACCGCACCAGCAGCACGGCGAGCGCGTCGAGCAGCCGTCTGATGGTGCTGGGCCGCATGGTCGTCTGGAACATCGACCGGTACGGCTGCGACCCCACCAGATGGCGGGTGATCAGCGCCGGTTCCAGCGGATCGCCGTGCCCGTCGGTGCGCCCGGTCACCACCGCGAGCGCGTCCACCGCGGGCACCGCGAGCCGGTCCAGATCGCGCAGCAGTCCGTACTCCCGCACCGCCGCCCACTCGCCGACCTCCTTGACCGCCACGATCTCGCCGCCCGCCTGCGCGAACCGGACGACATGGCGGGAGATGCCCCGGGGCAGCGAGACCAGGTGCTCCTCCGGCCACTCCGCCAGTGGGATGTTCCACGGCAGGTCGAGCAGGGACGCCGGATGCTCGGGCGATGTGGCGGTGATCTGCAGCTCCATGACGCCCCAGTGTGCGGTACGGAAGTGTCATCGGAGCCGGTCGTACGGCGGCCCGACGCACGATCAAATGGACAGAATCTGTCCGGATACATACGCTGAAGATCCAATCGGACAAGATCTGTCCCGCTCAGGGAGGCCGCCGCGGCAGACCGACACCTCGAAGGGAGCCCGTGCATGAGCCATCTCGCCGGCACCACCGCGGTGATCACAGGAGCCGACGAGGGCCTCGGCTACGCCATCGCGGACGCCTTCGCGGTGGCGGGCGCCGACTTGGTGCTGCTCGCCCATGACGGGGACAAGCTGGAGCGGGCCCGCCACACCCTGGCCGGACACGGCACCACCGTACGCGGACTCCGCGTGGACCTGGCCGACCCCGGCGCCGCCACCGCCGCCGCGCGTCAGGTGCTCGCGCTCACCGAGCGGGTGGACACCCTGGTCAACAACGCGGGCACGGCACACTTCAGCCCGCTCGCCCAGACCTCGGCCGACTCCTTCGACGCCATGCTGCACCACAATGTCCGGGTGCCCTTCCTGCTCGCCCAGGCGCTGCTGCCCGCGCTCATCGAGGGGCGTGGCAGCATCATCAACATCAGCAGCTACTGGGCCCACACGGCATCCGCCGGCCGGCCGTCCGCGGCCTACTCCGCCACGCGTGGCGCCATCAACGCGATGACCCGGGCGCTCGCCAATGAACTGGGCCCGTCCGGGGTCCGGGTGGTCGGCATCGCCCCCGGCGCCGTACCCGCCCCGGCGTGTGAACGGGACCGCCTCGTCGCGATGAGCGCCGGGGAGCCGTACGGAGCCGGTCACGCCCCGGACGGCCATCCGCCGGGTCGGGCCAGCGAGCCCCATGAAGTGGCCGCCGCCGCGGCCTTCCTCGCCTCCCCCCGGGCCGGGTGGACCACCGGCACCATCATGAACGTGGACGGCGCCGATGTGGACGGTGCCCTGGCCGTCCGCTGACGGCCGCGGCGGGATCCACGCCCCGGCCACCGGCTCCGATGGCCGATACCATGAGGTCGCGATGGAGAGAATCCGCCACGCTCCCCAGGCGACGACGGGCCAGCGCCCGCTGCCCGCCGGTAGTGGCATCGACGCGCACCGGCATGACGAGCACCAGATCGTCTACGCCGGGCGCGGGGTGCTGGCGGTCACCACCGACGCGGGCAGCTGGATCGCGCCCGCCAACCGGGCGCTCTGGATCCCGGCCGGGACCGTCCATGAGCACCGCGCGTACGGCGCCACCGACCTCCATCTGGTGGGGCTGGCGGTGGCGGACAACCCGCTGCGGCTGGAGCAGCCCGCGGTCCTCGGCGTCGGCCCGCTGCTGCGCGAGCTGATCATCGAGTACACCGCGCGGCCGGCGGACCTCGGCGCGGAGCGCCGCCGGCTGCGGGCCGTACTGCTCGATCAGCTCCGCCGGTGTGCCGAGCAGCCGGTGCATGTGCCCGCCGCCAGGGATCCGCGCCTGGCGGCGGTGTGTTCCATGCTCCACGGCGACCCGGCGGACAACCGGACCCTGCGACAGCTCGGCGCCGCGGCCGGGGTCGGCGAGCGCACCCTGACCCGGCTGTGCGGGGCGGAGCTGGGGATGACCTTCCCGCAGTGGCGCACCCAGCTGCGGCTGCACCACGCCCTGCGGCTGCTGGCCGACGGCGTCCCGGTCACGGCCGTGGCGCATCGCTGCGGCTGGGCGTCCAGCAGCGCCTTCATCGATGTCTTCCGCCGGGCCTTCGGCCACACCCCCGGCGCCCATCGCGCGCTCGGCTGACGCCCGCGGCCGCGTTCAGTCCTCGGCCAGCACCACGACCGTATCGCCCTCCTCCAGGGTCAGCGGCGCGGTCTTGGACGGGTTGAGGTGGACTCCGTAGAGCGGTGGTTCGTCGCTCTGCCGGGCCAGCCGGTAGCCGATGGCCGTCTCACCGCGCTGGCGGGCGGCCTCGATGACGGTGGCGAAGTTGGCCTCCGCGCCGGGTATCAGATAGCTGGGCGCCGGTTTGAGGTAGATCTCGGAGCCCTGTGGGTCGAAGAGGTCGGCGAAGACCGCGTACAGATGGCGGTTCTCGGTGAGCTGGGTCAGCAGCAGGCTGATCACCTTGGTGGAGACGATGAAGTCGTCGGCCTTGGTGACCTGCGCGACCTCGCGGTTGGCGTCGTCGTGCATCTCGGTGACGATGGAGTACGGATCGTCGCCGAGCTGGATCTCGATGTCGCGCAGGTGGAGCAGGGTGACCAGGGTACGGTCGTCGGCGCGTCCGGGGTCGATCCCGTCGTCCGCCAGCACCACGATGTGGCGGTAGCCGTCCAGCCCGAGTGCCTCCAGCGACGGACGGCGGGTGGGTTCGCAGTACTTGAAGCCGACCGTGAGGTTCTTCAGCTCCCGGTTCCCCTCCTCCCGGGGCTGGCGCGCGGCCGCGATGTCCACCACCGAGCCGGGTTTCACCAGCAGGTCGAGCTGCGCGATGATCTTCTCCGCGCGGGAGTTCCAGCCGATCAGCAGCGTCCGGTCCGGCACCGGTGGCCGGAACTCGGCCATGGCCATCGCCGGGCGCGCGATCGGGGGCCGGGTGACCGCCGTCTTGATGAGCAGATCGTCCTCCGCGACCGTCAGCAGCCGGTCCCCGCGCCCGATCACGGTGTCCATGGGCGGGTTGACCAGCACCTCACCGTCGGCGCGGTGCACGCCGATGGGCGCACCGAGCTCAAAGGCGTTCAGCGACTCCCCGTAGGTGGCGCCGGTCAGCGCGGGCTCGTCCCAGGGGTAGATCTCGTTGCCGACGAAGCTGAGCAGTTCGTTGAAGACGGTGGAGAGACCGGACTGGCGGTGGGACTGCACGATCAGCCCGACCGCGATGTCATCAGCGTCGATCACCAGCGCGGTGTCCCCCGCGGCGAGCCGGGCGGCCGCCAGGTTCGCGGAACTCTGCACGGCGGCCACCACATTGGGCCGGGTCCCGGTCCAGGTGCGGCTGTTCAGCAGCAACAGCGACTTGATGACGTCGATGTCGCTGTCGTCCCCGACGGGCGAGAGCACCATGATGGCCTTGGCGCTGTCCGGGCTCACCAGCTCCAGGTCGCCGCGCTGAAGCGGATTGCCGGAACGGCAGACCACCCGGGTCTTCCCGGTGTCCGGGATGCGGCGCCGGATCTCGTCCTCCATGTCGACCTTGTCCCGGTCGGCGAGGACCACCACACAGGAGCGCCGCTCGCTCTGATTGGCCTCCACCAGCTCCGCTATCACCGTGAACACCTGCTCCGACCAGCCCAGCACGATGGTGTGGTGGTGCTCGATCAGCCGTGAGGTGCCCTTGCGCAGCTGCTGGATCCGGGCCTCCAGACCGGTGGTCAGCACACCGATCAGCGCGCTGACGATGAAGATGCCGCCGATGGTCACCGTGAGCATGAGGACGAGGAACAGCGGCCGGCCGCTGTCCCCGCCCATCGTGCCCGGGTCGAGGGTGCGCAGCAGGCTCATCCAGACGATGCCCGGCCAGCCGCCGTTCTCCTTCGTGTCGTGGTGGGCGAAGGCGACCGCCACCCCGGAGACCAGGGTGATCAACGCCAATGAGGCCAGCCCCAGCCATCCGATCAGCGCCGGGGTGCCACGGTCCATCGTCCCGTCGAACCAGTACCGCAGCCGCTCCCGCAGCCTCTTGCGCATGCCGCATTCCTCCATAGCCCATCGCGCCACCGGGCCCAACGGCCCGTGGTGAGCGGCGCTTTACGCCATGAGGGTGTCGTCTGACGGGGCTTCGGCGCCAATCGGGGTCAGCCGGAGATGTCGGCCCACTGATCGAGGAGGTCGTCGCCGCTGCGTTCGCCCAGCCGTGCCACCGGGGCGGTCAGGGGCTGCTCGGCCCAGATGATCTTGCCGTTGGGGGTGTAGCGGGTCCCCCAGCGCTGGGCGTACTGGGCCACGAGGAAGAGCCCTCGGCCCCCTTCGTCGGTGGTGGCGGCGCGGCGCAGATGCGGGGAGGTGCTGGAGCCGTCCGCCACCTCGCAGATGAGGGTACGGGCGCGCAGCAACCGGACGCGGCTGGGGCTGCATCCGTAGCGGATGGCGTTGGTCATCAGCTCGCTGAGGATGAGTTCGGTGGTGAAGCCGACCTCCTCAAGACCCCATGCACTCAGTTGCCGGGCCGCCTCGTTGCGGATGCGGGCCACCGCGGCGGGGTCGGAGGGCAGCTCCCATTCGGCGACGTGCCCGGGGTCCAGCAGATGGGTGCGGGCCACCAGGAGGGCGATGTCGTCGCCGGGGTGGGAGGACGCCATGGTGTCGAAGACGGCCTGGCAGGTCTCCTCCGGAGTGCGCTCGGGCAGTCCGGCGAGCGTGGTGCGCAGCACGCCGAGCCCCTCGTCGAAGTCCCGGCCGCCGTCCCGGATCAGCCCATCGGTGAACAGGGCCAGCCGGCTGCCCTCGGGCAGCTCCAGCTCGACGGTCTCGATGGGCTCACCGCCCAGGCCCAGCGGGGGGCCGAGGGGGACGTCGGGGAAGGTCACGGTGGAGTCGGGGCGGACCACCGCAGGGCCCGGGTGGCCGGCGCCCGCCATCGTGCAGCGGCCGGAGACCGGGTCGTAGATGGCGTACAGGCAGCTGGCGCCGCTGATCCCCGGGGCGTCGGTGCCCGCGGCGGCCTGGTCCTGGTCGAACCGGCTGACCAGTTCGTCGAGATGGGCCAGGAGTTCATCGGGCGGCAGGTCGAGCGCGGAGAAGTTGTGCACGGCGGTGCGCAGCCGGCCCATGGTGGCGGCGGCGTGCAGTCCGTGGCCGACGACATCGCCGACGACGAGGGCGACCCGGGCGCCGGGCAGGGGGATGACGTCGAACCAGTCGCCGCCGACTCCGGCCCGGGCGGGCAGATAGCGGTGGGCCACCTCCATGGCGTCCTGTTCGGGCAGGCCCTGGGGCAGCAGGCTGCGCTGGAGGGTGGCCGCCATCGCGTGTTCGCGGGTGTAGCGGCGGGCGTTGTCGATGGCGACCGCGGCGCGCGCGACCAGTTCCTCGGTGAGCGCCACGTCGTCCTCGTCGAACGGCTCGGACTTCTCCGAGCGCCAGAAGGTGGCGATGCCCAGGGTGACGTCCCGTGCCCGCAGCGGGATGGTGATCATCGAGTGGATGCCATACTTGACGATCTTGGTCGCCTGCTCGGGATCCTGCTCCTGCCATCCCTCGTAGGTCCGCAGATCCGCCTCGAGCACCGGCCGGCCCGCGCCGAAGCCCAGCGCCTGGGGCACGGTGCCGCTGTAGGTGATCATCTTGCCGACCCGCCACAGCGGATGGTCGGACCGGACGCCACAGGTGGCGGTGCGGCGCATGGCGCTGCCCACGGGCTCGTCGCCGCGCAGCACGGGGTCCACGAGGTCGACGGTGGCGAAGTCGGCGAACCACGGGACGGCGAAGCGGGTCAGCTCCTCGGCGGTCCGTACGACATCGAGGGTGGTGCCGACCTTCGCGCCGGCCTCGTAGAGCAGCCTCAGCCGCCGCTCCGCCACTTCGGCCTTCCCGGACAGCGCGCGCAGTTCGGTGGAGTCGCGGAGCGTGGCGACGCTTCCGGACATCCCGCCGTCCCATCGGGTGGAGCGCTGGTTGACGGCCAGCAGCCGCTCCCCGGCCAGATGCACCTCGTCGGTGACGACCCGGCCCGAGGCGAGCAGTTCGGCGGTGCGCGGCTCGATGCCGAGCTCGGTGACGAGGCGGCCCTCGGCGTCCGGGGGCAGGTCGAGCAGCCGGCCGGCCTCGTCGTTGGCGAGGACCAGGCGGCCGTGGCTGTCGACGATGAGCACGCCTTCCTTCACGGAGTGCAGAACGGCGTCGTGGTGCTCGTACATGCGGGTCATCTGGGCGGGGCCGAGCCCTCGCGTCTGGCGCCGCAGCCGCCCGCCGACCAGCGCGGTCCCGCCGGTGGCGAGCGCGAGCGCACCGGCGGCGGAGCCGAAGACCAGCGGCAGCTGGCGCTCGACCCGGCCGCTCACATCGGCGGCGGTCATCCCGGCGCACACCACACCGGCCACGGTGCCGTCGCCCCTGGGGATCGGGACGGTGGCCTGGACCTCCCGGCCGAGGGGGCCCCGCACCGACTCGGTGACGATCTTGCCCTTCACCACGGGCTTCCAGTCGGCCACCAGCGTCTTGCCGATGTACTGCGGCTTGGGGTGGGTATAGCGGATGCCGTGGGTGTTCGCCACGACCACGAAGTCCAGATGCGCCCGCTGGCGGGTCTTCTCCGCCCGGGGCTGGAGCAGGGTGGTCGGATTCTCGGCGTACATCGCGGACGCGGTGCCCGGGGAGGTGGCGAAGGTCTGGGCGACGGCGGTGGCGCGGTTGAGGGCCTCCTGCTCGCTGTCGATCCGGGCCTGGAGGATGAGCGCCGTCGTGGCCGCCACGATGAGCAGGCACACGAGCAGCACTTGGACAGCGAAAACCTGCCCGGCGATGCTGCGCACGCTCAAGCTGTGCAGGCTCAGGAGCGAGCGGAGACGCGTCCGGGAGGGGGTGTGTGGGGCAAGCCTTGATCGACCGAAAACTCCGACCACGCACCCTTCCTACCATTTATCCCCCTCCGATCGGGAAGCCTCGTCGCGCACGATCCATGGCCGTCCCGGTGCGTGATACACATTGGCACGATACGTGGCGCCGCGCCCACACAACGCTCACCATGGCCCCTCGACGGGCGTCACCGGCCCCGTCGGGGCGAGGGGGCACGGTCACACATCGAGCCGGAGGGCCACATCGCGCATCGTCGCCCTCGCGGCGTCCAGATCCACCCGCGTCCGGTCGGCCACCAGATAGAGGAAGACCCCCTGGCTGGCCCGCTGACTGAGCGGACGGATCAGGTGGTACTCGGTGTCCAGCGTGACGACGATGTCCTCGAGCCGCTCCGGGCTGTAGCCGAGAAACTCCAGAGTGGACAGCTTGGCCCGCAGCACATCAGTGTCCCCGTAGGCCACCTTCTCCAGGTTCGGTCCCTGCGAGGTCTGGACGGCGCCCAGGGTGATCCGGCTCAGATAGTCGACGACCGAGGCCGCGAGTGCGCCCTCGCACTCCATCATCTCGCGCAGCGACTCCTGGATATCGGTCATGGCCCGTCACCCTCCCGGGAGCTGTGAGGGGCGCCGACAGCGGCCCGACACGTCCACCGCGCCGGGACCCTGGAGGTCATGTCCACTCATTTCATCCTTGCACAGGGTCCGCCCGTGCACCCCCCCCCGCACGGCCGACCCGGCCCGTGCGGCACTCCCCGTGGTGGCGGGCCGCCGATCGTCCTATCCTGCGCAGGCGTTGATCGACTTCGGATTGAATCGTTTGCTTCCGCTGGAGGACGCATGACCGTCGGCAGCACCCCGTCCCGGGCCGTGGTGGTGGGCACCGGCTCCCGGGCCCAGATGTTCACCGAGGCGCTGGCCCGCCGCCCACGGCTGAGGGTCGCCGCGCTGTGCGATCCGAACCCGGTGCGCATCGCCCACCACCAGCGGCTGCTGAAGGAGGCGGGCGAGCCGGAGGCCGCCGCCTGGAGCCCGGAGGAGTTCGAGCGGCGGCTGCGCGCGGACGATATCCAGGAGGTGGTGGTGACCTGCGTGGACGCGCTGCATGACGCGTACATCGTGCCCGCGCTGCGGGCCGGCTGCCGGGTGGTCACCGAGAAGCCGATGACCACCGACGCGGCCAAGTGCCGCCGCATCCTGGAGACGGTCCGGGAGACCGGCAACCATCTGGCGGTCGCCTTCAACTACCGCTTCAACCCGGTGCACGAGGAGGTCCACCGGCAGCTGTCCGGCGGCGCCATCGGCGAGGTGCTGTCGGTGCACTTCGAGTGGCTGCTGGACACCCGGCACGGCGCCGACTACTTCCGCCGCTGGCACCGCGAGAAGGAACACAGCGGCGGGCTGATGGTGCACAAGTCCAGCCACCACTTCGACCTGGTCAACTGGTGGCTGGGGGCGCGGCCGGAGGAGGTGTTCGGCTACGGCCGGCTCGGCTTCTACGGCCGTGCGGCGGGCGAGCGCAGCGGCTACCGGCGCGAGTACGAGCGGGCCCACGGCGCCGCCGCCGCGCGGGACGACCCGTTCGCGCTGGAACTCGCCGAGAACGACGCGATGCGCTCGCTGTACCTGGACGCCGAGGGCGCGGACGGCTACCACCGCGACCGCAATGTGTTCGGCGACGACATCACCATCGAGGACGACATGGCGCTGCTGGTCCGCTACGACACCGGCGCCACCATGACGTACCACCTGACCGCCTACTCCCCCTGGGAGGGCTACCGGGTGATGTTCAACGGCACCCGGGGCCGGCTGGAGCTGGAGGTCGAGGAGAGCGCGTGGCAGCCGCCGCTGCTGGGCACCGCCTCCGGGCGCGGCACCATCCACGGCGACCAGGCCCTGGCCAACGCGGGCGGACCGCGGCTGGTGCTGCGGCCGCTGTGGGAGCCGCCGCGGGAGGTGGAGCTGCCGGCGTTCGACCACGCGGGACACGGCGGCGGGGACGAGCGGATGCTCGATGTGCTCTACGGGCCGGTGGATCCGGCGGACGGCCCGGGGGATCCGGCGGCGGCCATCGGAGCCGCGGCCGTGGACGCCTCGGACGCCTCCCGCCGGCGGGCCACCGAGGAGGACGGGGCGCTCGCGCTGGTCACCGGGCTCGCGGCCAACCAGTCGTTCGTCAGCGGAAGGCCGGTGGCCACGGCGGACGTCGTGACGCCGTAACCGGGGCGTTCGGTCCAACGCGGCTCATCCCGCCCGGCGTTGGGGCAGGATGAGCCGCATGGACACGGATGCGATCACCACACCCCGGGCGCCCCTCTTCCGGAGCGCCGCCCGGCACCGCCGAAGACGGCTGCTCGGCTCGCTCGCGGCGGCCGGTCTGCTCACCGCGTGCGGTACGCAGTCCTCGTCGGGAGTGGCCGCGGTGCCCGACGAGGCCACGTCCCGCCCGGCGGGCCCCACGGCCGTCCCGGACACCACCGCGCCCACCGCTCCCGCGGCCTGCCCCGACTCGGGGGTGCTGCTGCGGGCCGCGGAGGCCGACGCGGCGATGGGGCTGCGGGTGCAGCAGATCGAGCTGGTGAACTGCGGCACGCGCGCCTATACGGTGAGCGGCCATCCGTCCGTCCAGGTGCTGGACGAGGACCTGGAGCCGCTGGAGGTCACGGTCAGCCACGGGGCCTCGGCCATCGCCACCCTCGACGGCTTCGAGACGGCCACCGGGCCGGTGCGGCTGAAGCCCGGTGAACGGGCGGTGGCGCGGCTGGCGTGGCGGAATCTGGTGACGGACGTGACGCGCCCCGCCGCCGACGGGCGCTATCTGAAGGTCGCGCCGAACGGCGGGGGTGAGGACGCGCAGACCGTGCCCGACCATGTCGACCTGGGCACCACCGGCAAGCTGGGCGTGAGCGCCTGGGCCCGCCCGGCCCCGGATGCCCCGGGTTCCCCGGAGCGCCCGGACGCCCGTCCGTAGCCCGCCGGTGGCGCCGACGAGGTCCCGTGCTCCCGTCAGCCCGGAGCGCCCAGCCGCTCCTCCGGCCGGTCGGCCGGGTCGAGCTCCAGCTGCTGGGCGAGCCCGGCGGCCAGGGCCTCCACGGTCGGATGCCGCCAGACGAAGTTGCCCGCGAGCTTGATGCTCAGCCCCGTCTCCAGCCGCACCCGCAGCTCCATGGCGAGCAGCGAGTCGAAGCCCAGCGACTTGAGCGGGGTCCGCGGATCGAGGGTGGTGCTGCTGAGCCGCAGCACGGCTCGGATGTGCTCGGTCAGATAGGACTCCAGCGCGGTGCGGCGGGCCGGACCGGCCGGGAGGGCGGCCAGCCGGGCGCGGATGTCGCCGGTGCTCTCCCGGGTGGCCGCCGGGGCGTCGTCACCGGGGAGCAGCGGGGCGAACAGCGAGGACCGGCGGCCGGTGGCAGGGATCCAGGTGGCCGGTTCGCCGGGGATCACCCCGGTCTGCACCCGCCGATGGGCCAGCAGGGCGCCGAGCGCGCGCAGCCCCTCGTCCGTGGGGATCGTCTGGTAGCCGCGGTCGGCGAAGCCGGTGGCCACTCCGGTCTCGCCCCACGGGCCCCAGTTGACCGCGAGGGTGGGCAGGCCGCGTGCCGAGCGCCAGGCGGCGAAGCCGTCCAGCCAGGCGTTGGCGGCCGCGTAGGCACCCTGTCCGGCGTTGCCGAGCAGGGAGGCCATCGAGGAGTACACCGCGAACCAGTCCAGCCGGTGCCCCTCGGTGGCCCGGTGCAGCCGCCACGCCCCAGTGGCCTTCGGCGCCCATACGCGGCGCAGCTGGTCCTCGCGGATGTTGGCCACGGCCGCGTCGTCGAGAACCATCGCGGAGTGGACGACGCCGTGCAGGGACGCCCCCTCGCCGGAGGTGGCGGCGGCCACCAGCCGCTCGGCCGTGTCCGGGCGGGCGATGTCGCCGGTGACGACGGTGATCCTGGTGCCGGCGGCGGAGAGCTCGGCGAGTGTCCGTGCGGCGGCGCCTACCGGTGCGGTCCGTCCGTTGAGCACCAGGTGGCCCGCGCCCTGCCGGGCCAGCCAGCGGGCGGTGGCGAGTCCGAGGCCGCGCAGACCGCCGGTGACGATGTACGTCCCGCCGTCCCGCACCGTGCGGGGTCCGTCGGGCAGCACCGCGTCGACCCGGCCCTCCTGTGGGATGCTCAGCACCAGTTTGCCGATGTGGCGGGCGCCGGCCATCTGCCGGAACGCGTCGGTGACCGCCGCGAGCGGATAGGTGGTGCAGCGCAGTGGTTTGAGGCGGCCCTCGCCGATCGCGGTGAGCACCTCGCGCAGCATCGCCGCGTACTCCCGCGGGCGGTCCAGCTGGAGCTCCCTGAGGTCCACGGTGGAGAAGGTGATGTTGTGACGCAGCGGGGCCAGTCCTAGCGGGGCGTCGGAGAGGATGTCGCGGACGCCCAGTTCGACGAAGCGGCCGAAGGGACGCAGACATTCGAGACCGGCCCGGATGGCCGCCCCGGACAGGGAGTTGAGCACCACGTCGACCCCCTCGCCTCCGGTGGCCTCCATGATCTCGTCGCGGAAGTCCAGCGACCGGGAGTCCATCACCCGGGCGACGCCCATCCCCCGCAGGAAGCGCCGCTTCTCCTCGCTGCCCGCCGTGGCCAGCACCTCGGCACCCAGCAGCCGGGCCACCGCGATGGCGGCCAGCCCGGTGCCGCCGGTGGCCGAGTGGATCAGCACCCGCTCCCCCGCGCTCACCCGGCCGATGTGGCGCAGCGCGTACCAGGCGGTGAGGAACGCGATCGGCAGTCCGGCGGCGGTGTGCGGGTCGAGGCCCTCGGGGAGGGGCACGGTGCGGTCGGCGGGGACGACGGTGTACGAGCCGAAGGCGCCGCCGTGCACATCGGCCGCCACCACCCGGTCACCGGCGCGGAGATGGTCGACACCGGGCCCCACCGCGCTCACCTCGCCCGCGCATTCGAAGCCGAGCCGGTAGCGGATGTCCTCGTCGCCTGGGAGCAGGCCCATGGCGGTGAGGACGTCACGGAAGTTCAGGCCCGCGGCGAGCACCCGCAGTTCCACCTCACCGGGTCCGGCCGGGCGGCGGGGGGTGGTGGTGAGCTCCAGGCTGCCGAGGTCGCCGAGGCGGCCGGCGCGCAGCCGGAAGCCGTCGGTGCCGCAGCGCACGGTGCGGGCGGCGGCGGTGGTGCGTTCGGTGTCGGTGAGGGGCGCGTGGTCCAGTTCGGCGGTGTAGCGGGCTCCGTCGCGCAGCGCGATCTCGTCCTCGGGGCCGTCGGCGAGGAGTTCGGCGGCGAGGGTGTCCGCGAGCTGGTCGGGGGCGGCCGGATCGGTGTCCACCGAGGTGGCCCGCAGCTCGGGGTGTTCCAGGGCGAGCACCCGCAGGACTCCGCGGAGCGCGCTCTGTCCGGGGTCGCCCAGGTCGCCTGGGGTCACGGTGCGGGCGCCCGAGGTGGCGGCGTAGAGGCGGGGCGGTTCGGGGAAGCGGGCGGTAAGCGCCTGGGCGGCGGCCAGCAGCCGCCGGGTACGCCGCAGCCCATCCTCCGCGCCGCCCCCGGCGGGGTACGGACCGCCCTCGGCGGAGTACGCGCCACCCTCAGCGGAGTGCGCGCCGCCCCCGGCGGGATGCGGGCCGCCCTCGCCGGGGCGCGGGCCACACACGGCGAGGTGCGCGCCACCCTCAGCGGAGTGCGGGCCGTCCCCGGCGGAATGCGGGCCGCCCTCGCCGGGGCGCGCGCCGTCCCCGCCGGGGTACGCGCCACCCCCGGCGGAGTGCGGGCCACACACGGCGGGGTACGCGCCACCCCCGGCGGAGTGCGGGCCACACACGGCGGGGTGTGCGCCGCCCCCGGCGGGATGCGCGCCACCCTCGCCGGGGCGCGCGCCGTCCCCGCCGAGGTGCGGGCCGCCCTCAGCGGGGTGCGGGCCGCATACGAACACCACGGCGCGTGGCCGTTCCCCGGGGCGGGTGAGCCGGTTGGTGAGGGCGTCGCGGAACACGTCGAGCCCCTCGTCGGTCAGGGGCGCCTCCCACACCCGGGCGGTGGCTCCGGCGGCGCGCAGGGCGGCGGCCACCGGGCGGGCGGTGCCGTCCGCCTCGCCGACGATCAGCCACCGCCCCGGGGGCCGGGTGGCCGGGGGCCGAGCGGCGCGCCGCCAGCCGACCTCGAGGAACCACTGGTCGACCTCGGCCGCACGCTCCACGGCCCGGTGGACGATGCGCAGCCCGTCGACGGCCAGGACCGGCCGCCCGTCCGCGTCGAGCAGGCGGACGTGGCCGATGATGGCTCCGGGGGTGGTCTCGGCGAGCCGGGCGTGGCCGTACACGGCGGTCTCGGGGTCGCCGAGGACGCGTACGCATCGCATCCGCGCGGGCAGCAGCAGCCGCCGGTCGCCCTCGTCGAGCAGTCCGGCGATGAGGAGTTGCGCGCACAGGTCGACCAGGACGGGGTGGACACGCAGCCCGTGTCCGGGTTCCCGGGCGGCCTCGGGGATCCGCACCCGGGCCCAGAAGCTGTTGCCCTGGCGGGAGGCGGACACCTCGGTTATGCCCTGGAACGCCGGTCCGTGTGCCACGCCCCGGGCCCGCAGATTGGCGTACAGCGCCTCGGCCTCGATGGGTACGGGATGGCGCAGGGCGAGCGTACGGACGGAGGCGGCGCGGGAACGGGGTGGTACGGCGAGTCCGCGGAGCACGGCGGTGGCCTGCCGCACCCAGGCGCCGTCCTCGTCGCGTCCGAAGATCTCGCATTCGGCGCGGTCGGTGGCGGCGAGGGTCACCGTGGTGGACAGGTCGGTGTGGTCGGCGAGCCGCAGCAGTTCGCGGAAGTGCAGATCGGTCACCTCGGCCTCCTCGGGCCCGGCGCCGAACACCTCGCAGGCGGCGGTGAGCGCGAGGGCGTAGGAGACCGCGCCGGGCAGGACGGGGGCGCCGTGCACCCGGTGGTCGTCGAGCCAGGGCAGGGCCGCGGTGCCGGTGCGGGCGCGCCAGGAGTGGCGGACGGGTTCGCCGGGCACTTCGAGGTGCGCGCCGGGCAGCGCACCGGCCGAGGTGGTGTCAGCGGGGGCGGGGGCGGGGAGCGGGGCGTCGGCCCAGTGGCGGGTGCGGTCGAAGGTGATGGGCGGTACGTCGGCGAGTGCCGCGTCCGCGTACAGCACGGACCAGTCGACGGGGACGCCCGCGCAGTGCAGCGCGGCCAGATGGGTCCGGAAGGTGGTCGGCTCGTCCGCCTCGCGGCGGAGTGTGGGCAGGACGACGGGGTCCTCCACCAGCCCGGCGAGGCCGACCAGGACGGGGTGGGTGATGACCGGGTGGGGGGAGATCTCGACGTACACCAGGTGGCGGTCGGCCGCGGCGGCGGCGACGGCCGCGGAGAACCGGACCGGGTGGCGCAGATTGGCGCACCAGTAGTCGGCGTCGAAGGCGGGCGGGGTGTGCGGATCGTCCAGGACGGTGGTGTAGAAGGGCACCTCCGGGCGGCGGGGGTCGAGGTCGGCGAGGGCTGTGCGCAGATCGGCCAGGAGCGGGTCCACCTGGGGCGAGTGCGAGGCGACGTCCACGGCGATCGGCGCGGCGGGGACGGAGCGGGCCTGCCAGCCGGCGACGAGCCGTTCGATGTGTGCGGTGTCCCCGGCCACCACGGTGGAGCCGGGCGCGGCCATGACGGCCACGGTGACGGCTTCGGCGGCGCCGCCGCTGTCGAGTTCGGCCTGCACCTCGTCGGCGCCGAGGCCCACCGTGGCCATGGCGCCCCTTCCGGCGACGCGGGTGAGCAGCGCGGAGCGGCGGCAGATCACCTTGGCCCCGTCGGCGAGGGAGAGCGCCCCGGCCACCACGGCGGCGGCGACCTCGCCCATGGAGTGGCCGATGACCCCGGCGGGCTCCACGCCGTGGGCGCGCCAGGTGGCGGCGAGCGCGGTCTGGAGGGCGAACAGCACGGGCTGCACCCGGCCGCAGCCGGTCACCGGCGCACCGCGGCGGACGATGTCGAGCACCGAGAAGCCGGATTCGGCGGCGATGAGGGCGTCGGCCTCGGCGAGCGCCTCGGCGAAGACCGGTTCGGTCTCCAGCAGCCGCCGTCCCATGCCGGGCCACTGGGAGCCCTGTCCGGAGAACACCCAGATCGGCCGGCGGGAGACCGCGGCGCCCACGGCGCCGCTCACCACGGCGGGGTGGGCCTGCCCGTCGGCGAACGCCCTCAAGGAGCCCACGAGTTCGGCGCGCGAGGCGGTGATGACGCCGAGCCGTCCGCGGCCGGCGCCACGGCGCAGCGCCAGGGTGTGGGCGATGTCGCGCAGCGGGGTGTCGGCGCCGCCGCCCTCCAGCCAGTCCGCCATCCGGCGGGCGGCGCCGGGCAGCACGGCCGGGGAGCCCGCGGGGACGAGGAACACCTGCGGAACGGCGCGGGTGGCGGGCCGGGGCCGTGGCGATGTGGGGCGGGACGCGGGGGCGGGCGGTTGTTCCAGGACCACGTGGGCGTTGGTCCCGGAGAAGCCGAAGGAGGACACCGCGGCCAGCCGGGGGCCGGTCCGCACCGGCCAGTGGGTGAGCTCGCGGGGAATGAAGAAGCGGGTTCCCTCGGCGGCGATGTCGGGATTCCACCGGGTGAAGTGCAGATTGGGCGGGATCTGGGCACGGCCCAGGCACAGCACGGCCTTGATCAGTCCGGTGACTCCGGCGGCGGGCTCCAGATGGCCCAGGTTGGTCTTGACCGAGGCCAGGGCGCAGCGGTCGCGGCCGGTCCCGTAGACCTGCGCGAGGCTGGTGAATTCGACCGGGTCGCCGACGGGGGTGCCGGTGCCGTGGGCCTCGACCATGCCGACGTCGGCGGGGTCCACCCCGGCGCGGCCGAGCGCCTTCTCGTACAGGGCGCGCTGGGCGGCGGCCGAGGGCGCGGCGAGCCCGTCGGAGTGGCCGTCCTGGTTGACGGCCGAGCCGCGCAGCACGGCCAGGATCCGGTCCCCGTCGCGCAGCGCGTCGGTGAGGCGTTTGAGGACGACGATGCCGCAGCCCTCGCCGCGGACGAAGCCGTCTGCGGCGGCGTCGAAGGCGTGGCAGTGGCCGGTGTGCGAGAGCATGCCCATCCGGTCGAACGAGCGGGTGATCCGCGGCTCGAACATCAGGGTGACCCCGCCGGCCAGGGCCAGATCGCACTCCCCCGCGCGCAGCGCCTGGACGGCCAGGTGGACGGCGACCAGGGAGGACGAGCACGCGGTGTCCAATGCCACCGACGGGCCGTGGAGGCCGAGGAGGTAGGAGATCCGGCCGGTGGCCACGCAGTGCCCGTTGGCCAGGGCGGAGCCCTCCAGCTCGCGGGGGTGCCGGTCGAGCCGGTTCATGTAGTCGTTGTAGCTGAGCCCGGCGAAGACGCCGGTGGCGGTGGAGCCGAGCTTGTCGGGTGGCATTCCGGCGTGTTCCAGGGCCTCCCAGGCCACTTCCAGCAGCAGTCGGTGCTGGGGGTCGAGGATGTCGGCCTCGCGTCCGGAGACGCCGAAGAAGTCGGCGTCGAAGCCGGCCACGTCGCGCAGATATCCGCCGCGTACGGGCGGTGCGGGCGCGGGCCGGGCGGTCGTGGCGGGGTCTGCCGCCCAGAGCGCGGCGCGCTCGGCGGGCGGTTCGCCGACGGCGTCGCGTCCGTCGGCCAGCAGCCGCCACAGGGCGGCGGGCGAGTCGGTGTCACCGGGGAGCCGGCAGCCCATGCCGACGATGGCGATGCGGCCGGGGGAACGGCCGGGGGCAGGAGTGTGCTGACGCATCGGGGTCTCCGTGGGTGTGCTCGGCCCGGGGTGGGGGCCGTGAGGGGCCGTGGGGTGGAGATCGCCGCGGGGGTTGAACGGACTCAGGTGGCGTCCGGGCCGCCCAGCAGCATCGCGTGCTTCACGCCACCGATCTGGTAGTTGAAGCTGAGCGCGTGGTCGAAGTCGAGGGGACGGGTGCGGGTGCCGGGAACGGGGTCGAAGGGGAGCCCGTCCGCGGGCTGCTCGCAGTTGGCGGTGGGGCACACCTCGCCGAACTCCATCATCATCAGGGTCAGGGCGAGGCCGAGGCAGCCGGCGGGTGAGCCGTGGTGGCCGAAGCATCCCTCCTGGGAGGACATCAGCACGGTGGGGTCGGGGCCGTAGAGCTCCCTGATGGTGTTGGCCTCCAGGGCGGTGACGGCCGCGCCGCCGTCGCTGGCGCCGTTGATGTACGGCACCTGCTCGATCCGCCGACGGTCGCCCAGACAGAGGCGTACGGCCCTGGCGAGCTGGGCGCCGGAGTCATCGGCGGCGAGCGGGTTGGCCAGGCCGTCGCGGGTCATGGCGGCGGCGAGCACCTGGCCGTAGAGGTGGGCGCCGCGGCGCGCGGCGTGCTCCCTGCTCTCCAGGACCACGGTGGCGGATCCCTCACCGTGGTTGATGCAGTCCGCGCGCCGGTCGTAGGGGCGCATCAGGGAGTCGAAGGACGGCAGCAGATCGGGCATTCCGGCGGCGTCCATGCCGTCGTAGGCGTGCTGGGCGCCGTGCAGCAGCCGCTGGCCCTTCCGGATCAGGTCGACGTTGAAGACGTCGACGCCGGTCACCACCGCGAGGTCGGTCTCACCGGTCGCGATGAGGCGGCGGGCGTTGCCGATCTGCACGGCGGCGGAGGAGCAGCCGCAGGAGACGGTGAAACAGGGGCCGACGGTCCGGGTCAGCGCGCCCTGGACGACGGCCACGTCGGATGGGGACACGGCCTGTTCGGCGGCGACGAACATCTCCAGGGCGTCGAGAGTGGTGGCCGAGTCGGGGTCGATGCCGAGCAGGGTGAGATAGCTGTCCACATTGGCGTCCACGCTGCCGCGGCCGACCAGCAGGGCCGCCTCGCCCAGCTCACCGGCGGCCAGGTCGAGTTCGGCGTCGGCACTCGCCTCGACGAGGGAGACCAGGCCGTAGCGGTGGGCGTTGGTGTAGTGGCGGGAGAAGAATTCGGGGATGTCGGGGAGGCGTTCGGCGAACTGCTCGGCACTGAGGTGCACCGAGCCGTAGTGGATGCCGGGCCGGCCGAGGACGGTGCGGCCGTGGGAGGCGATGTCCCACACCTGGGCCGCGGTGAAGACGGGTTCGGCGCCGCCCGGGAGGCAGAAACCCAGGCCGGTGACGACGGTGTCCCGTGGGTTTCCGGGGCCCCCGGAGGCCGGCCGGAGTGGGTGCCGGCGCGGGCTCACGACGCCCTGCCGGATCTGAGGAGGGTCATGACGGTGGTCCCTTTCGCTCACACCGGAGTACGGGGCCGCCGGTACGGCGAGTCGCCGAATGCACGGTGAGACCTCCGGTGTTCCGGAATCGGTTCATGTGTGAATTCGGCACGTGCGGCGCGGCGTTGGACGTACTCAGGCCTTCCCCCGTTGGATGGTGAGTCGTCTCCGTCGGGAGAGCCGCTCATCGTCCGGAAAGGACAGGTGGAATAGCTGACGCTACGCCTGGACGGACAGGGGCCGGTAGGTGGTGTCGTATCACCGCGGTGGATTCGGCCGTTCCGGCGCACCGCCCTTGTACCCCCGGAGCCCATACCGCGCGACCCCGGGGAAAAGGGGGCTCGTGCCCCGGTTCACGCCCCCTCTTGTGGAATCTTTCTGAAAGAGCGTAGAGAAAAGGACGCCTCAGGCACTCACTGAGTATGGGGCGGTTTTGAGCACAGGCAAGAGGCCCCCGCACACAGGGGACGAAAGACGCAAAGGATGATAGACGATGACACATCAGTCCGTACCGTTCGACGATCTGGACCGCAAAATCGTTGCGGCCCTGGTCGCCAACGCCAGGACCAGCTTCACGGAGATCGGCGCCGCGATCGGGCTCTCGGCCTCCGCGGTCAAGCGCCGTGTCGACCGGATGCGGGAGACCGATGTGATCACCGGCTTCACCACCACCGTGCGCCCGGCCGCCCTCGGCTGGCGGACCGAGGCATATGTCGAGGTGTACTGCGACAGCGCCGCGCCGCCCCGGCGCCTCGCGGAGGTCGTGCGCAACTATCCGGAGATCATCGCGGCCATGACGGTGACCGGCGGCGCGGACGCCCTGCTGCATGTCATGGCCACCGATGTGGAGCATTTCGAGGAGGTGCTGGAGCGCATCCGGGCCGAGCCCTTCGTCCGCCAGACGATCAGCTACATGGTGCTGTCACACCTGCTCACGGGCAGTGCGGAGGCCGGCGCGGCCCCTCCCGCGACCGCGACGCAATGAACCGCCGCGAACTGGCATCCGCACGCAGCATCGGTGCGCCGACGCGCAGTTTTCTTTTCTTGTCTCCCCTCTCCTCCGCTTTCTACCGTTGATTCATCCCCCCGGTCGCCCGCGGAAGCGAGAGGAATCCTCCGTTGCCCCTTACGCGTGTGCCGCGCCCCAGGCGCTTCCTGACCTGTGCCCCCAGATATTTCGATGTGCGGTATGCCATCAATCCCTGGATGCGTGAGGACACCGAGGTCGACACCGACCTCGCCCAGACGCAATGGGAGACGCTGATCCGCGCCTACCGCGACCACGGTCATCGGGTCGAATTCATCGAACCGGTGGCGGGGCTGCCGGACATGGTGTTCGCGGCGAACTCGGCCCTCGTCCTGGAGGGCCGGGTCTTCGGCTCGCGATTCCACGCACCGCAGCGTCGGCCGGAACAGCTCGCCTACGAACGGTGGTTCAAGGCGGCGGGATTCGACGTCCATCCGCCGGAATCGGTGTGCGAGGGCGAGGGCGACCTGGTCCCGGCCGGGCCCTACGTCCTGGCGGGCACCGGCTTCCGCACCACCCGGGCGGCCCATCAGGAGGTGCAGGAGTTCTTCGGGGTGCCGACCATCAGCCTGCTGCTGGTGGACCCGTACTTCTACCACCTGGACACCGCGCTGTTCGTCCTCGACGACCGGAACATCGCCTACTACCCGGAGGCGTTCTCCCCCGGCAGCCGTGAGGTGCTGGGGCGGCTCTACCCCGACGCGCTGATCGCCACCCGCGACGACGCCATGGCCTTCGGGCTCAACTCGGTCTCCGACGGCCGCCATGTCTTCGTCGCGCCCCAGGCCACCGGGCTCATCGACCAGCTCACCGACCGCGGTTACGTCCCCGTCCCCGTCGACCTGTCGGAACTGCACAAGGCCGGCGGGGGCATCAAGTGCTGCACACAGGAGATCCGCTGATGACCGCCACCACCCCCATCGCCTCCGACTCCACCACCTCCGGTTCCGGCGCGGCCGTGGCGAACGGCGCGGCTCGCTCCTCGCAGGAGCTGATCCGCGCCGAGGAGACCTCGCTCGCGCACAACTACCACCCGCTGCCCGTGGTCGTCGCCGGCGCCGAGGGCGCTTGGGTCCGGGACGTCGAGGGGCGCCGCTATCTGGACATGCTGGCCGGGTACTCCGCCCTCAACTTCGGCCACCGCCACCCGGCGCTGATCGAGGCCGCCCACCGCCAGCTCGACCAGCTCACGCTGACCTCCCGGGCCTTCCACAACGACCGGCTGGCCGGGTTCGCCGAGGGGGTTGCGGAGCTCACCGGGCTCTCCATGGTGCTGCCGATGAACACCGGCGCGGAGGCGGTGGAGAGCGCCATCAAGGTCGCCCGCAAGTGGGCGTACGAGGTGAAGGGCGTCGCCCCGGACCAGGCCACCATCGTGGTGGCGGCCGACAACTTCCACGGCCGCACGACGACGATCGTCGGGTTCTCCACTGACCCCGTGGCCCGCGACGGCTTCGGCCCGTTCGCCCCGGGCTTCCGCGTCGTGCCGTACAACGACCTCGCGGCGCTGGAGGCCGCCGTCGACGAGACCACGGCGGCGGTCCTCATCGAGCCGATCCAGGGCGAGGCGGGCGTGGTCATCCCCGATGACGGCTATCTGCGCGGGGTGCGCGAGCTCACCCGGCGCACCGGGACGCTGTTCATCGCCGATGAGATCCAGTCCGGCCTGGGCCGCACCGGCACCACGCTGGCCGTCGAGCACGAGTCGGTGATGCCGGATGTGCTGCTGCTCGGCAAGGCGCTGGGCGGCGGCATCGTGCCGGTGTCGGCGGTGGTGGCCGACCGTGCGGTGCTCGGGGTGCTGCGCCCCGGCGAGCACGGCTCCACCTTCGGCGGCAATCCGCTGGCCGCGGCGGTCGGCTCGGCCGTGGTCGATCTGCTGCGCACCGGCGAATTCCAGCGCCGGGCACGGGAGTTGGGCGAGGTGCTGGGGGACGGGCTGGCCGCGCTGAGCGGCAAGGGCGTCGTGGGCTACCGCTGCCGCGGGCTGTGGGCGGGCGTCGATGTGGACCCCGCGCTCGGCACCGGCCGTGAGGTGAGCGAGCGGCTGATGGCCGAGGGGATCCTGGTCAAGGACACCCATGGTTCGACGATCCGTCTGGCACCGCCGCTGACCATCACCCGGGCGGAGCTGGAGGGGGCGCTGGCGGCACTGGAGAAGGTACTCGGCTGATCGCGGAGACGCGGCCGATCGAGCCGACCGATTGATCGAAACCACGAGGCGCCGGGCCGCATTATGTTTCATACGGCCCGGCGCTTCGTCATGTTCAATCCCGTTCGGAGATTCTTTATCGGCGACCCCGCCAGGAGCCCATCAGAACCTCGAACCGTAGGTAACGCCCAGGTCACGGCGGCCTATCCGGGTTTTTATGTACGTTGTTGAGCATTCCACTGTTCCCGATCGCACGGTGTGGAACACTTCGTGTCATCTCGCCGGGCACAACAGGCGAAGGTAACGGCGCGGAAAGGAGTTGCGGCTGGAGTGGACAGTGAACCGGTCACGGTGACTGCCGCATACCGGGTGGACCCCGGCCGCGAAAGCGAGTTCTATGCCTGGGCGATCGAGATGCTCAATGCCGCGGCAAGCCTTCCGGGATATCTCGGAGGCGGGGTGATGGGATCCGGTTCGGCCTCCTCGGAGTGGCACGTCCTCTACCGGTTCGAGGCGGAAGGCCCGGCTCGGGCATGGGATTCCTCGCTGGAGCGCGCGCGATTGGCGTCCCGTACCGGGCCCTTCGTCGAGGAAAAGGGAACACAGCGCACCTCGGGACTGGAGAACTGGTTCAAAGGGCCGGTGCGGCCACTGCCGCCACCGCCCAAATGGAAGCTGTGGCTGGTGAATCTGAGCGCGGTCTTCCCTCCGGTTCTCATCTTCAACGTGCTGGTGATCCCGTTCATCAAGGACGCCAATTTCCTGCTGCGGACCCTGGCCTTGTGCCTCGGTGTGACCGCGATGGTGACCTGGCTGGTCATGCCGCGGCTGCAGCGGCTTCTGAAGAAGTGGCTCTACCCACCGCTTCAGTCGATACGAGGACGTCACAGGCGGATGGCGGCCGACGGCCCACGCGCTCGCCGGTAGGTGAGCGGGGCGTCGCGGCCCGAGGACCGGGGCGGGTGATACCCGGTCGGTTTTCTCATCGCAAGGAGGCAAATCCGGATGGAATCGCTGAGGACACTCCTCGTCGATCATTACGACTCGTACACGTACAACCTCTTTCATTTGCTGACCGAGGTCAACGGCGAGGAACCGGAGGTGCTTCTGCATGACGCGCCGGAGTGCGCGGACATCGACCTCTCCGCGTTCGACAACATCGTGCTCTCGCCCGGCCCCGGCCATCCGGCGGACCCCCGGGACTTCGGTGCCACCGCCCGGCTGATCGAGCGGTCGCCCATCCCCGTGCTGGGGGTGTGCCTGGGGCACCAGGGGATCGCGCTCGGCGCCCAGGCGCGGGTGGTGTCCGCGCCCGAGCCCAAGCACGGGCATCTGTCCCGGATCAAACACGGCGGGCGCGGCCTGTTCCGCGGCCTTCCGCAGGACTTCACGGCCGTGCGCTATCACTCGCTGTGCGTGGCCGAGCCGCTGCCGCTGGGGCTCCAGGGCATCGCCTGGTCCGAGGACGGTGTGCTTATGGCGCTGCGGCACCGGGCCCGGCCACTGTGGGGCGTCCAGTTCCACCCGGAGTCGGTGCTGACCGGATACGGCCACCGCATGCTCGGCAACTTCCGCGATCTGACCATTGAGCACGCCAACGGCGAGTCGGTGACCTCCACCGTGGCCCCCGCCCCCGCCGAGGAGCCGCGCCGCGCCCGTACGGCCTCCAAAGCGGCGAAAGCGGCCAGGGCGGCCACCGCGCCGGACTCCCCGCCCGCCCCCGAGGCGGACCCGCGGACCGAACTGGCCCGGCCCGCTCCCAGGAACGAGGCTCCGGCGGAGCCACCCCCGGAAGGCCCCGGCTACCGGCTGCACGCCCGGTGGCTGGCCGACGCCACCGACACCGAAGCGGCCTTCACCCGGCTGTACGCCGAGGCGCCGCACGCGTTCTGGCTCGACAGTTCGCGCGCCGAATCCGACGAGGCCCGCTTCTCCTTCCTCGGGGACGGCACGGGCCCGCTCGCCGAGTTCGTCCGCTACGACACCGGCACCGGCGGGTGCGAGGTCGAGCGGGCGGGACGGCCCGCCGTCCGGGTCGAGGGCGGCGTCTTCGACTACCTCAAGCGGGAGCTGACCCGCCGCCGGGTCAAGGCCCCCGAACTGCCCTTCGACTTCACCGGCGGCTATGTGGGCTACTTCGGCTACGAACTCAAGGCCGACTGCGGCTCCCCCAACCGCCACCGGGCCACCACCCCGGACGCCTGCTGGCTCTTCGCCGACCGGTTCGTCGCCGTCGACCACCAGGAGGGCGTCACCTACATCTGCTGCCTCGCCGAGGACACCCCCGACGGCCACCGGGAGGCGAAGGACTGGCTGGACACCACCGTGACCGTGCTCAGCGGGGTGCCGACGCTCACCGAGCCCGTCCCGCAACCGCCCGCCCTCGCCACCACGGCCGCCGTGGAGCCCTGGCTGGTGCGGGACCGGGAGCGGTACCTGGCCTCGATCGAGGCGTGTCTGCGGGAGCTGCGCGCCGGGGTGAGCTATGAGATCTGCCTGACCAACTCCGCCTGGCTGCCCGCCCCCGGCGACTCTTACGCCTTCTACCGGGCCCTGCGGCGGTTCAACCCGGCGCCGTACGCCGCCTATCTGCGGTTCGACGGCACCGATGTGGCCTGCGCCTCCCCCGAGCGCTTTCTGCGCATCACCCCCGACGGCACCGCCGAGGCCAAGCCGATCAAGGGCACCGCCCCGCGCGGCCAGAGCCCGGAGAAGGACGCGCGGGCGCTGGCCGCCCTCGCCTCCAGCCCCAAGGCCCGCGCCGAGAACCTGATGATCGTGGACCTGCTCCGCAACGACCTGGGGCGGGTGTGCGCGTCGGGCAGTGTGTACGTCCCGCGGCTGATGAACACCGAGACCTACGCCACCGTCCACCAGCTGGTCTCCACGGTACGCGGCCGGCTGCGCCCGGAGACCACCTCCGTCGACTGCGTCCGGGCCTGTTTCCCGGGCGGCTCCATGACCGGCGCGCCCAAGCTGCGCACGCTGGAGATCATCGACTCGCTGGAGACCGAGGCCCGCGGTGTGTACTCCGGCGCGCTCGGCTACCTCAGCTGCAACGGCGCGGCCGACCTCAACATCGTCATCCGCACGGCCGTGTTCACCGGTGGCCGGATGCACATCGGCGCGGGCGGCGCCATCGTGCTCGATTCCGATCCGGCCGAGGAGTACGAGGAGATGCTGCTGAAGACCGCCGCCACCATGCGCGCCTACCAGGCCGTGGAGCCCGCGTCCGGAGGCGAGCCCGCGTCCGCCGGGGAGATCGACGATCTGCTGGTGGCCGCCGCCGCGGGGCCGCCCGCCCGCACGGCGAAGGAGCTCGGCCGGTGACCGCCGTATCGGTGTCCGCCCCGCCCATGCCCGTCGGGCCCACCGTCTCGGCCAATGTGGCCGCGCACCTCGCGGCGCTCGCGGACCGCCGCGGCTGGTCCGGCCGGGCCGCCTTCCTGGAGGGCCACCGGGTCTGGGCCCACGGCGAGGTCCACGACCGCGCCGAGCGCGCGGCCACCGTGCTGGCGGGCCGGGGGGTGGCGGCCGGTGACCGGGTGCTGCTGGCATTACCCGACGGCATCATGTGGGTGACCACGTTCCTGGCCGCCGCCCGGCTGGGCGCCGTGGCGGTGCTGGTCAACCCCGCGCTCACCGCCGACGACCACCGCTTCATGGCCGAGGACTCGCGCACCGCGCTGGCCGTCTCCGGCCCCGGGCTCCAGGACCACTTCGACGGCGTCCCCTGGCTCGGCGCCGATCAGCTGTCGGCCCTGACCGGCCCGCCCGCCACGCTGGGCTCGGTGGCCCCGGCCCCGGCGGCGGAGCCGGTGACGGCCGCCACCCCGCTCTACGTCCAGTACACCTCCGGGACCACCGGCCGCCCCAAGGCGGTGGTCCACAGCCACGGCGATGTGGCCGCCTATCACGACCTGGTCGGGCAGGAGGTGCTGGACATCGGCCCGGCGGACGTGTCGTTCTCGGTGTCCAAGCTGTTCTACGCCTACGGCTTCGGGAACGCCTTCGCCTTCCCCCTCTTCTCGGGGTCGGCCGCGGTGCTCACCGCGGACCACCCCGGACCTGCCCTCGTCGACGACCTCGTGGCCCGGCACCGGGTGACCCTGCTGTACTCGGTGCCGTCCTCGTACGCCACCCTGGTGGACGAGCGCGGCACCGGCCACACGGCCTGCTTCACCTCCGTCCGCGCCGCAATCAGCGCGGGCGAGGGGCTGCCGCCCGCCCTCGGTGAGCGGGTCGGTGAACTGCTCGGCGCGCCGGTGCTGGAGCAGATCGGCTCCACCGAGGCGGGCCACGCCTTCTGCGCCAACACGGTGTGGGACAACGTCCCCGGCACCCTCGGCCGTCCGGTGCCCCGCTTCGAGCTGGAGCTACGGGACGGCGAGGGCGCCGTGGTGGCGGACGGCGCCGACGGCTCGGCCGAGGGCGAGCTGTGGGTGCGGGGCCCGACGGTGGTCACCGGCCGCCCGGAGGACGGCGGTTGGCTCGCCACCCGGGACCGGGCCCGGCGCGGGCGCGACGGGACCTATCGCCATCTGGGCCGGGTGGACGACCTGGAGATGGTCGGCGGGATCACCGTGTCGCCGCTGGAGGTCGAGGAGGTGCTGCGGCAGCACCCGTCGGTACGGGAGGTGGCGGTGGCGGCCGTCCCCGACGAGCGGGGCGCGACCCGGCTGCGCGCCTATGTCGTACCGGCGGCCGACGCGAGCGGCCGGACGGACGGCCGGGACGGCTCGGGCAATCCGCGCGGCCCGGGCGGCCCGGCGGTGGACGAGGAGACGCTGACGGCCGATCTGATCGCGCTGGCCCGGCGGCGTCTCGCCGCCTACAAGGCGCCGCGCACCGTACGCCTGGTGGCCTCGCTGCCGCGCACTCCGACGGGGAAGCTGCGGCGCCATGTCGTCCGTACGGGCCGCTGGTGACGGGTCGGCCCGGCTTGCCGGCCGCGCCGGAGCGCGCCGCCCCCTGACCGACTTCGAACGAAGAGGACCTCGATATGTTGCAGCGGCTTCTCCCCGAGCGCGGGTTCTATCTGGGGCTGATGTTCCAGGAGGCCGCGGCCCGGCACGGCAGGGTCAGGGTGACCCTGGACCGGCCACTGGACGTCGCCCCCGGCGCCGGTACCGACCTCGGCTACACCGAACTGGCCGATCTGGTCGACGACCTGGCCGCCCGGCTGTGGTCGGCGGGGGTGCGCCCGAGTGAGCATGTGGCGATCCTCAAGGGCGACAACGTCGACATCGTGCTGCTGACCTGTGCCGTCTCCAGGATCGGCGCGGTCCCGGCGCTGCTGTCGCCCTCGCTGGACGGACACGTGGCCGCGGTGCTGCTGGACCGGCTGCACGCCCCCTGGCTGATCACTGACCGGGCGACCCTGGAGTCCACGCTGAGCACGGTGGACACCACCCTGGCCCGGGGCGTGCTGACGGTGGACGAGGCGCCCGGGAACACCATCGCGCTGGCCGCGCTCGCCGGGGTGCCGCGCCGCCCGGCCATCCGGCTCCACCCCCGGGAGCCCTCGCTGATCACCCACAGTTCGGGGACCACCGGGATACCGAAGCTGGCCGTGCACTGCCCGCACACCATGTGGCACCGGCTGGTGCCCCAGCAGGCGCTGGGCCGGGCCACTCGCGGGGAGGCGGCCGCGCTGCACATGTCGTTCGTCCACTCCCGCTTCTACCACCTGCTGGGCGTACTGCTGCACTTCGGCAGCCCGCTGCTGCTCCTCGTCGATCCCGACCCGGCCCACGCCGGCCCGCTGCTGGCGGCGCACCGCCCCGGCATCGTGGAGACGCATCCCAACACCTATGTGCTGTGGGAGGACCTGGCCGACGCGCCGAACGGCCCGCTGTCCAACGTCCGGGCGTACGGCTCCACGTTCGACGCCATCCACCCCCGTACGGTGCGGCGGCTGCTCGCCGCGTCCCGGCGCCGCGACCCCCGGCTGATGCAGCTGTACGGGCAGAGCGAGACCGGGCCCATCGCCTTCGGCTGGTGCACCCGGCGGGGCGCGGACCGGGTGGAGGCACGGCGGGTGGGCACCGGCATCCCCGGGTTCACCAGGATCCGGGTGGTGGACGAGCGGGGCCGCAAGTGCCCGCCGGGCGCGACGGGAGCCATCGAGGCCCGCACCCGCGGCCGGATCCTCACCTATCTCGGCGCGCCGGAGAGTTACGCCCGGCAGGTGGACCGGGGCTGGTGGCGGATGGGCGACATGGGCTACCGCGACCGGTGGGGCGCGCTGTATCTGCTGGACCGCGAGGTGGACCAGATCTCCACCGTGGACAGCACGCTGGAGGTGGAGGACGAGTTGCTGTCGCGGTTCGCCGACCTCCGGGAAGTGATCATCGTCCACGGTCCGGGGCGCGAGCCGGTACCGGTGGTGTGCACCCGGGGGAACGAGCCACTGGACCCCGACAGCTGGCGGCGGGCGACCGAGGATCTCCCGGCGCTGGCCGAGCCGGTGCAGTGCCGCTTCGAGGATCTGCCGCGCACCGCCACCTGGAAGATCAAGCGGCTGGAGATCGCCCGGCAGCTCGCCGCGGGTGAGCTGCCCACCCTGTCCACCGCACCGGCCGGTGGCTGACGTGGCGGCGGCCAAGGGCGGCGGGCCGGTTCTGGTGGTGGGCGCCGGGCCGGTCGGGATGACGGCGGCGCTCACCCTGCGCGCCGCCGGGCTGCCGGTCCTGGTGCTGGAGGCCGGGGCGCGGGACCGGGTGCGCCCCGGCAGCCGCGCGCTGTTCGTCCACCGGCGGTCGCTGCGGCTGCTGGAGCGGGCCCGCCCGGGGCTGGGCGCGCGGATCGCGGCGTACGGGACCACCTGGCGCACCCGGCGCACCCTCTACCGGGGCCGCGAGGTGTTCGCGCAGACCTTTCCGCGGGCCTCCGGGGACGGGGCCGCGGCCCTGCCCGCGTTCACCAGCCTGCGCCAGGTGGACACCGAGCGGTTCCTCCACGAGGCGTGTGCGGAGGCGGGCGTGGAGTTCCGATTCGACGCCGAGGTGGACGAGGTGCGCGCGGACGGCGACGGGGTGACGGTGACCGACAAGGCCGGCGGGAGCTGGACGGCCGGCCATGTCATCGCCGCCGACGGGGCCCGTTCGGGGGTGCGCAAGGCGCTGGGCATCCCGCTGGAGGGCACCCGGTCCGACGGCTATCACGTGGTCGTGGACGTGGCGGATCCGCCCGGCGGGGACCTGCCGGTCGAGCGGGTCTTCCACTACGAGCACCCCGGTACCGGCGGCCGCACCGTGCTGCGGGTGCCGTTCACCGGGGGCTTCCAGATCGATCTGCAGTGCCGCGCGGACGATCCGCCGGAGTCCTTCGGCACCGAGAAGGCGCTGCGCCGCTGGCTGCCCCGGCTGGTGGGCGAGGACTGCGCCCACCGGGTGCTGTGGGTGTCGCGCTACCACTTCCTGCGCAAGGTCGCCGCGTCGTTCGCGGATCCGTCCGGCCGGGTGCTGCTGGCGGGCGAGGCGGCGCATCTCTTCCCGCCCTTCGGGGCCCGCGGCATGAACAGCGGGATCGCGGACGCGGTCGCGGCGGCGGAGGCGGTGTCGGCGGCATGCTCCGAGCCATCGCGGGGACCCGCGACGGTGGCCGGGTACGCCTCCGCCCGCCGGAGCGCTGCTCTCTACAACAGCGAGGCCGCCGGGGCGGCCCTGGACCATCTGCGGCCCCGGCCGTGGAAGCGGGCGACCCAGCGCGCGGCGGCCGCGCTGTCCCCGGTGGTCCCCCGCTGCGGGGAGTGGCTGGAACGCGCCCCCTACGGGCCCCGGGGCGGCCCGGCGCACGGCTATTGACCGGCAATCCAGTGAGCGCGGCTAGGAACCCGGCCGGACAACGGAACAACGGAACGCGGACGTAGGGCATCGGGGCAGCACGGCATCGGACATCGAGAACGTCGAGCACATCGAGCACATCTGGAACGTCGAGCACATCGGGACGGAGACGTGGAAGCGGACATGGTCGCCACACAGAACATCGGTCACGCCGATGCGTCGGACCAGAAGCAGTGGACGCTGATGTGGCGCGAGGACGGCGGGCTGATGCCCTCCCGGGCGGTGCCGGACAGCGCGCTGCTGGCCGCCGACTCCTGGCTGATCGACGACGGGCGGGTGCGCGGGCTCGACCACCACCGCCGCCGGTTCGTCGCCGCGTGCGTCGAGGCGAGCGGCGACTCCCCCGCCCGGATCGAGAGCTTCTGGCGCGACGCGATCGCCGCCCTGCCCCGCACCGAGCGCTGGTTCCCCCGGGTCGAGCTGGCCGGTCCCGAACCGGCCCGGCTGTTCCTGCGGGTCCGGCCCGCGCCGCCGCGGACCGTCAATGTGACCGTATGCCTGACCGAGGAGTTCGATCCGCGGTCGCATCCCCGCCGCACCGGCCCCGACCTCTCCCTCCTCGCGCATCTGCGGGACCGGGCGGCCGCCCGCGGCGCGCAGGAACTGCTGCTCACCACCCCCTCCGGGCTGGTGCTCGAGGGCACCGCGGCGAGCGTCCTGTGGTGGGAGGACGACGTGCTGTGTCTGCCGCCCCCGGAGCTTCCGCTGCTGGCGGGCGTGACCTCGACCCTGATCCAGGACCGGGCTGCCGAGCTGGGCGTCCGCACCGAGCACCGCCGCCGCACCGTGCAGGAGCTGGACGGCCGTGAGGTGTGGCTGGTCAACGCGGTGCACGGGATCCGCCCGGTGACCGCGTGGCTGGGCCGCCCGCTGCGGGCGGGCCCGGCGCTGCGCGCCGCCCCCTGGCAGACCTGGCTCAACGGCGTTCCCGACCCCCTGATCACCCAGTTCCCCCCGATCCCCCGACCACGACTTGACCATAAGTGACCGCGACTGACCGCGACTGACCGCGACGAACGGAGTTCACCGATGACGACGACCACCCCGGCCCGCACCACCGCCCGGCTGGATCTGAAGGGCCTCGCCCCCGAGGTGTCCGCCGCGATGGGCGAGCTGCACCGGGCGGCGGTGCGGGCCGCCCGGGCGGCGGGGGTCGAGCCCGAGCTGCTCGAGCTGGTCAGGATCCGTGCCTCGCAGCTCAACGGCTGCGCGTTCTGCCTGGACATGCACACCAAGGACGCCCGCGCCCAGGGCGAGACCGAGCAGCGGATCCACACCCTCGCCGCCTGGCGGGAGACCCCGTTCTTCACCGAGCGGGAGCGGGCCGCGCTCGCGCTGACCGAGGCGGTGACCTCGGTCCAGGACGGCCATGTGCCGGACGAGGTCTACGCGGCCGTCCGTGAGGTCTTCGACGAACCGCAGGTGGCGGCCGTGATCTGGGCCGCCGTCGTGATCAACGCCTACAACCGCACGGCGATCAGCGCGCGGATGGTGCCCGGCGCCTATCAGCCCGCCCCGCGCACCTGACCCCGACGCCCGCGCGACCGCGCGCCGGCGTCAGCACCCGCTGGAGGCCAGACCATGAACACCCACGGACCGCGACGCGTATTCGGGCCGCGTCCGCCCCTGCTCAAGCGTCCGGCCAGGGGGCCCAACCCGCTGCGCCGCCGGACGGACCGGATCCAGACCTGGTGCACCGTGCTGTTCGCGCTGGTCCTCGTGGTCGGGCTGCCGGCCGCCGCGATCAGCGCGGGGTACGCGGCACACGCCTCCCAGATGCGCGTCGTGGCCGCCGAGACCTCGGCCCGGCACCAGATCACCGCACGGCTCGCCGATGCCACCCCCGGCCCGGCCCACAGCGATGTACGGGAGCCGCGGCAGGCGCGGGTGCGCTGGGTCGCGGATGACGGTGAGCGCCATACGGGCACCGCCACGGTGGCGGGCGACGGCGACTCGGGGGACGCGGTACGGGTCTGGGTGAACCGCGAGGGCGCCCTGGCGCAGCCGCCCTCCTCCCCGTCGACCGCGCGGACTATGGGCTGGTTCACCGGCTGTATCACCGCGGCGACGGTGGCCGCGCTCGCGTTCACGGGGCGGGCCCGGGTCCGGCGGGCCCTGGACCGCAGAAGTTACGCGCGCTGGGAGGCAGAGTGGAAGGTGGTGGAACCCGCGTGGTCCGGCAGGAACCGCCGCTGAGCGGGGCTCCGGCCGCCGCCACGGGTTCCGGCCGCTTCCGACGCCAGAAGCGGCCGCCTGAAGGTGCCGCCAGGAGGTGCCTTCCGAAGGTGCCTCCCGAAGGTGAGGAGCAGACCATGTCGCACACAGTGGAGTGGAAGGTCCATCTCTATCTCTCCGAGGACGAGGGGCGGACCAGGGCGCGGGTGGAGCTGGACACCGGGTCCACGGCGCTCACCGGCCGGGGGCTGGCCCGGTGCAACCCGGACGACGAGGACGTGCCCGTGATCGGCGATGAGCTCGCCGCCGGGCGGGCGCTCAGCGATCTGGCGCAGCAGCTGGCGCAGGCCGCCGAGCACGACCTGGAGAGCGCGGGCGCGCCCCCGGCCTCGCGCAGACCACGGCCCGGCTACGGCTGGATCGCCTGAGGGAGGTCGTGCATCGGCCGCCGGCCGGCTCCGCCGTACCGCACTGGCCATTATTTATGAATACATCTTGACAGCCCGTTGGCGCCCCCGGACGATGAACCGATCTCCCGTCTCTGTCATCGCCGAGCCGCCGACCGCGGGGAGCCCCTGTGACGCTGTCGCCGCATCTGCCGGACAAACTGACCATCTCACTCTGGGACTTCAGCTGGTACACCCGCACCGGCCCGGATGAGCCCTTCGCCGATCTCGACCGCGCCTTCGAGGACGCCGTGGCCCGCGGCTACAACACGGTGCGCGTCTGCGCCATGCCGTTCCTGCTCTTCGGCTCCCGGCTGGACACGACCAAGCTGCGGCCGTCGGCGCTGGGCGGCGCGTACGGACAGCGGATGCGCTGGTACGACCTGGGCGGCGGGGGCGAGATCGACGGACGGGCCCGGCTGCGCGAGCTGTTCGAGGCGGCCCTGCGCCATGACTGCTTCGTCATCCTCTCCAGCTGGGAGTACCAGCAGAGCCCGTCGTTCGGCGAGGACCGCGCCTGGTTCGACGCGCTGATGGCCGTCGATCCCGAGCGGCGCGCCGAGGCGCTCGCGGACGCGCTGGCCGATCTGATCGACTTCCTGGTGATCCACGGTCTGGACGACCGGATCGCCTTCACCGAGCTGCACAACGAGGTCCAGGGCAGCCGGCTCACCGAAGGGCTGGACGGCCAGGACAAGGTCGTCGCCCTGCGGCCACGGCTGGAGCGGGGCATCGCCCGGTTCAAGGAGCGCCACCCCAACCGGCCGGTCACGGTCAACTACGCCAAGGTGCCGGTCGGTTCGCTGCGCGGGGTCCCCCGCGAGGTGGATGTCGCGGTCTTCCACCCCTATGTCTACGGGGTGCTGGACGAGCTGCTGACCACCTTCGCCGTCCGCGACCGGACCCGCCCCTTCCCCCAGGAGGCGGTCCGCCGGGAGCTGCTGCGCCCCGGCGCCCCCGATCTGGCCGACTGGGCCCCGCCGCCCGGCGACCGATGGCGGCTGGAGGCCACCACGGTCGGCTCCCGGGAGATCTACGTCCACGACTGGTGCGACCCCGACCGCTGGGACGCCTGGCTGTACGACCGCTACGCCGTGCACCGGCTGGCGATGGACCAGCTGCTGGTCACCTGGATCGAGGCGGCCGCGGACTGGGCCGCCGCGAGCGGGGTCCCACTGGTCTTCGGCGAGGGCTGGATCGGCTACACCCCGCTGCACGGGACCTTCGAGGAGGGCCCGGTAGGGGCCGCGTTCTGCCGCCGCGCCGTCGAGGAGTCGGCACGGGTGGGCGCGTGGGGCGCGGTGGTGTGCTCCAACGCGGCGCCCCAGCACCCGATGTGGCAGGACATCGCGCTGCAGCGGGAGTGCAACGCGGTGCTGCGCGGCTGAGGACGGGCCCGTACGGCACCGCGTTGGCCCGCGCCCCGGGGCCGTACGGGATCCGCTCGGACCTCGAGCGCCGCTGGAGCCGCGCTCGTACCGGTAGCCGCGCTCCCTTACGGGTACGGACATCACATCCCCTTGGCGGTGACGGCTGAAAGGGCCCGGATGTGACGACGTCCCCAGCGGATCCCAGCGAACGTGCTGCCGGGCGGGCCCCGCGCCGTGCGCTGGTGGCCGGTTCGGTCGGCAACTTCATCGAGTGGTACGAGTTCGGTGTCTACGGTTTCTTCGCGACGATCATCGCCGCGAACTTCTTCACCCCGGACGGCGGCAACGAGCTCGAGGGCCTGGTCAAGACCTACGCCTCCTTCGGGATCGCGTTCTTCTTCCGCCCCATCGGCGCCGCCGTCTTCGGCCGGATCGGCGACCGGATCGGCCGCCGGCCCACGCTGATCCTGGTGCTGCTGCTGATGACCGGCGCCACGACGCTCATCGGAGCGCTGCCCACGTACGACACGCTGGGCGCGGCCGCGCCCTGGCTGCTCACCCTGTTGCGGATCCTCCAGGGTCTCTCCGCGGGCGGGGAGTTCGGCGGTGCGGTGTCGATCATGACGGAGTTCGCTCCACCGGGCCGCCGCGGGCTGTACGGGGCGTGGCAGTCGTTCACCGTGGCGCTGGGGCTGCTGGCCGGGGCCGGGGTGGCGGCGGTGCTGGCCACCGTGATGAGCGAGGAGTCACTGGGCGACTGGGGCTGGCGGCTGCCGTTCCTGCTGACCCTGCCGATCGGGCTGGTGGCCCTGTGGCTGCGGCTGAGGCTGGAGGAGACCCCCTTCTTCCGCGCGACGGCGGACGGGTCCACCGGCACGGCGTCGGCCGCCGGGCCGGAGCGGGTGGCGGACCCCCGCGAGGTGGCCGGGGCCATCGTCATGGGGGCCGCGCGCATCATGGGCTGGGCGGCGGCCGGTTACACCTTCCTGGTCGTCATGCCCTCGTATCTCCAGGCCACCTTGAACGCCACCTTCCAGCAGGCGCTGGTCGCCACCGTCGTGGCCAACGCGGGCTTCGCGCTCGCCATCCTCCCGGCGGGGCTGCTCAGCGACCGGATCGGGCGGCGGCCGGTGATGCTGACCGGGGCCGCGCTGGTGGCGGTGCTGGCCTTCCCGCTGCTCAATGTCCTACAGGAGCCGGACAGTTCGGCATGGGTCCAGGGGGCGGCGGTCTTCGTGGCGGGCGTGGTGGTGGGCCTGATGGCCGGGCCCGGTCCGGCCATGCTCGCCGAGATGTTCCCGACCCGGGTCCGCTACACGGGCCTTGGGCTGGCGTACGCGCTGTCCAACGCGGTGTTCTCCGGATGCGCCGGGCTCATCATCACCGAGGTGATCAAGCACACCGGCGAGGTGGACACCCCGGCCTACTACGTGACGGTGACCTGCGCCATCAGCGTGGCCGCCCTGGCCACTCTGCGCGGGGAGCACCACCGCGGCGCGCTGCCCGGCGCGGCGCGGCCCACGACGGGGGCCGAGCGGGAGGAGGAGACACCATGCGGGTGATCGGACTGATGTCGGGCACGTCCCATGACGCGGTGGACGCCGCGGCGGCCGACCTGGTGCTCGACGGCGACACCGTGGTGCTCGCCCCGCTGGGGCTGGTCAGCGAGGCGTATCCGGAGGCGCTGCGGTCGGCGCTGAGCGCCGCGCTGCCCCCGGCGGCCACCACCATGCGGGACGTGTGCGCGCTCGACACCCGGATCGGCCAGGCGTTCGCCGCGCTCGCGGTCCGCGCCGACCGGGAGCTGTGCGAGGGGCGTACGGACCTCATCGGCTCCCACGGCCAGACGGTGTACCACTGGGCCGAGGGCGGGCGGGTGCACGGCACGCTCCAGCTCGGCCAGCCCGCCTGGATCGCCGAGGCCACCGGCTGCCCCGTGGTCTCCGATCTGCGCACCCGCGATGTGGCCGCGGGCGGCCAGGGCGCTCCCCTGGTCAGCCTGGTGGACGCCCTGTGGCTGCGCGGGCGGCCCGGTGTGTGCGCCGCCCTGAACCTGGGCGGGATCGCCAACATCACGGTGGTCTCCAGCGCCCGGGATCCGCTGGCCTTCGACACCGGTCCGGCGAACGCGCTCATCGACGCGGCGGTCTGCGATCTGACGGGCGGCCGGCTGGACCATGACGCGGACGGCGCCATGGCGGCGCGCGGTACCGTCCACGGGCCGCTGCTGGAGCGGCTGCTGGCCGAGCCGTACTACGCGCTGCCCGCGCCCAAGACGACGGGCAAGGAGCTGTTCCACGCGTCCTATCTGCGCGCTGCCCTGGCCGCCACGGGCCAGGTGCCCGACGATGACGTGGTCGCCACCGTCACCGGGCTGACGGCCCGCACCGTGGCCGACGCCGTACGGAAGGTGCACGCCACCGAGGTGATCGCCTCGGGCGGCGGCACCCGCAACCCCACCCTGATGGGGGCGTTGCGCCGGGAGCTGGGCCCCATCGGGCTGCGGACCTCCGACGACCTCGGCCTTCCGGCGGCGGCGAAGGAGGCGTACGCCTTCGCCGTCCTCGCCTTCCTGACCGCCCACGGGCTGGCCGGTACGGTGCCGAGCTGCACCGGCGCCCGCCATGCCGGCGTGCTGGGGTCGATCACCCCGGGGCGGCGCGGCTTCGGCCTGCCCGCGCCGGGGCGGTCCGCGCCCACCCGGCTGGAGGTCTTCCGCCGCTGAGCGGGGGGCGGCGTCTCGCGGCCGGTGGAGCCCCGCTGCGGGAAAGGGGATGTCGGCACCGGCCCTAGCGGGAGTACGTTTGGGAACGGCCCGCTATCGAAGGGGTGAATGTGGGTAAAGGACCCCTAGCCGACGGGGGGCCTGAACGGGGGGACGGGGGCACGTGGCGGAATCCGGAATGGGCGTGGGCTTAAGAGGCCGCAGCGGGATCATCAGTCTGGTCGGGGAGTGTCTCAGGCTGGAGCCGACGGACGAGCGGCCGGTGATCATGCTGGTGGGGCCGCGCGGCAGTGGGGCCAGCGACGCTCATGGCGCGCTGATGGAGAAGTTCGGCCCCGAGACGCCGTTCGCGTATGTCAATGTCGGCGGTGAGCAGTCCCTGCTGCCGCGGTACGCCCTGGCGCTGCTCGCGCGCCAGCTGGAGCGCAAGCTGCCGCGCTACCGCCGCTCGCACTTCCCACGACTGACGCTCGGTCTGCTCGCCTCCGACCACCAGCTGCGGATGACGAGCCTGGCGGAGGGGCGGCGCAACATCCGGCGGGAGCTGGACGCGTTCCAGGAGCGGGCGGAGGCGCGCTACGGCGACTATCTCGCCGCCTTCTTCGAGGTGGCCGGGGGCGCCGTGGGCGCTCCCGACGGCGCCTCCACGGCCGCGCTCGCGCTGCTGCGGGACGCGCTGCGGCGCGGCCGGAGGCGGCTGCCGGGCCGCAAGTTCACCAGCAGCGCGGCCTGGTACGGCGGCCATCCGCTGCTGCGGAGCCGGGATCCGTGGGAGGCGCTGGTCGAGCTCAACCTGTGGCGCCACGACGGGGACGAGGACGATCAGGAGCGGCTGGACCGGGTGCTGTTCTCGGCCCTGCTGGAGGACATGCGCGGCAATGTGCGCCACTCGTTCATGCCCCGTTCGTATCTGCTGCTGCTCGACAACTCCCATACGGAGTACGGCCGTCGCTTCCTCGATCTGCTGATCCGGGCCCGCCATGACGACGCCGTGGTGGCGGGCGCCGACTGCGATCCGCTCACCGTCGTGGCGAGCTCCAACCGGTGGCTGCCCCGCTGGGGCCCGGCCACCGGCGATCAGTGGCCGTGGCGGCTGCGGGGCCCGGACCGGGCCTCCCTGGCGGACTGGAGCGAGCACCGGCCGGGCCGGGACAGCGATGACACCTGGTGGTATCCGCTGCGGCTGCGCGACCTCAATCTGGACGAGGTGCGCATCCGGATCGAGCTGGAGCTGCGCCACCACCCCGACCTCGCGCCGTTCACCCGGCTCGCGCCCTTCGTCCACCGGCTGACCGCGGGGCTCCCCCGGGCGGTCAGCCTGGTTCTGGAGCTGCTCCGGCACTCGTCCGTGCCGGTCGAGGACGGCGCCGAGCAGGACCGCTGGCTGCGCACCCTGCCGGACCGCACACCGCGGGAGGGCGAGGACACCCGGACGCTGGCGGAGGCCGCCCTGGACCATCTCCTGCGCGATTTCGACCCCGCGCGGCGGATGGCGCTCGAGGAGTGCGCGGCGGCGCGCGACCTGTCCATCGGCACCCGGCTGCTGGGCTCGGGCGACTCGCTGTTCGGCGAGGTCCGCGGCCGCTGGCTGCTGCACAGCCCGGGCGCCGTGACCCCGGCCCTGCACCCCTGGCTGCGGCGGCTGTTGCTGTGGCGGCTGGCCGGGCGTCCGGACGACTGGGACGCGGTGCACGAGTTGCTGGCCGAGCACTTCAGATCCGAGGGCCGCCCGGTCCCGGAGATGTACCACCGGCTGGCGGCGGAGCGGATCGACGAGGTGACCGGGTATCTGGTGGAGCGCTTCCCGGCGGTGCCCGCGGCGCAGTGGATAGCTGAGTTCAACACCATCACGGCCGCCCCCAACCGGCTGGGCCAGGCCGGCGGACCGCTGGAGCTGCTCGCCGGCCTCGCCCCGGACGAGCCCCCGGAGGCGGTCACCACGGCCTCGGTGATCCGGGAGCTGATCACGGTGCGCTGGGTGTGGAGCGATCCGCTCGCCGACCCCGGGATGCGGCTGAACGACATGATCGCCGACGGCTTCAACCAGCTCTCACGACTGCGGAGGAACGACATCGTGGCCCTGTTCAACGAGGCGGAGCGGTACCGCCACTGGCGCCATCCGCTGACGCGCGCGGACGAGGGGTGAGACCGGTGCCGAGACTGGAATGGCCGCTGCACATCGTGCGCCGAGTGGTGATCGGCGTGATCGTCCTGGCCGTGCTCGCGGTGGCGATCCCGCTCACCGTGAACTGGATCGGGGAGCGGCGGGCCCGGTGCGGTGACGGCGTCGTCAAGATGGGCGACGACCGCGAGTGCGTGGGCGTCACCGACGGCTCGTACACCTTCGCCGACCATCTGGAGCCCGTGGAGAAGAAGATCAAGGCGGAGAACGACCTGGTGGACAAGCACGGTGACAAGTACGTCAGCGTCGCCTACATGACCTCGTTCACGCTGACCGAAGACGACAGCAACTCCGAGGAATCGGTCCGGCATGAGCTCGAGGGCGCGTATCTGGCCCAGTACCGGCACAACCGCGGCGATCTCTCCTCCTCCCCCAAGATCAAGCTGCTGATCGCCAACATGGGCAGCAGCGCGGCTCATTGGGAGCACACCGTCGATGAGCTGATCGACCGGAAGAGCTCTGCCGACAAGCTGGTCGCGGTCACCGGGCTCGGCCCCAGCGACACCCAGAACCTCGACGCGCTGAGGCGGCTGTCCGACAACGGTCTCGCCCTGGTCGCCAGCACCATGACGGCCACCAACATAGAGGGCATCAAGGGGCTGGTCCGGGTCTCCCCGACCAATGTGGACGAGGCGTACGCCGCCTCCGCGTATCTCAAGAAGGAGAAGGTCCGCCGGGCGGTGGTGGTCCAGGACGACGCGCGGGACAACTACTACGCCAAGACGCTGGGTGACGCCTTCACCAAGGTCTTCCAGGACATCGAGGGCCACGAGCTGGTGGCGGACAGGATGACCTATGACTCCTCGGTGCGCGGCGCCTGGGAGAACGAACTGCGCTACATGCCGGGGCAGCTGTGCGACCAGAAGCCGGAGGCGGTCTTCTTCGCGGGCCGCGGCAAGCACCTCACCCGGTTCCTGGACGCGATCGCCAACCGTCCGTGCCAGGACCGGGAGTTCATGGTGATCACCGGCGACGACACCACCAACCTCACCGCCGACGACCTGGCCCACGCCGCCGAGAGCAAGGTGCGGGTGCTCTACACGGGCCTGGCGCACCCCGATATGTGGCAGCAGGACCCCGACTCCGTCTCCCGCCCGTCGGCCCGGCACTTCCAGCCGGGCGGGCTGATGGCCAAGTGGTTCCCCGACGACCAGCACCAGGACGGCCAGGCCATCATGGCGCATGACGCGGTGCTCACCGCCGCCCAGGGCATCCAGATGGCGGCGCTGGGCGACGTGACCGGGGAATCGGTGGCGCGGATGTTCCACCAGATGAACAGCCGTCAGCAGGTGCCGGGGGCGAGCGGGTTCATCTCGTTCCAGAACAATGGCAATCCGCGCAACAAGGCCATTCCGATCCTGCATCTCAACGCGAAGGGGCGCTCGGAACTCGTGGAGGTATCGGCACGGCGGGGCGAGCCGGCCAGGAAGCAGTGACGGTCAGCCGGCGCCGCCCTTGGGCTCGTCCCCGGTCTTCTCGTCGTCGACGATCTCCGCGTCCACGACCTCCTCCTCGGCGGCGTGGGCCTGGCCCTCCGCGTCACCGGCGGGGCCACTCGATCCGCCGCCGCCCTGGGACGGGCCGGACTGCTGGGCCTGGGCGTAGATCGCGGTGCCGATCCTCTGCCCGATGGCGGCGGTCCGCTCGGTGGCCTCGCGGATCGCGTTGGTGTCCTCGCCCTCGAGCGCCTTCTTCAGATCCGCGACCGCCGCCTCGGCCTCCTGCCGGACGTCCCCGGGCACCTTGTCGGCCTGGTCCCGCAGCAGCCTCTCGGTCTGGTAGACGAGCGACTCGGCCTGGTTGCGGGTCTCGGCGGCCTCGCGGCGGCGGTGGTCCTCCTCCGCGTAACTCTCGGCCTCGCGCATCATGCGGTCGATGTCGTCCTTCGGCAGCGCGGAGCCGCCGGTGACGGTCATCCGCTGCTCCCGGCCGGTGCCGAGGTCCTTGGCGGAGACATGCATGATGCCGTTGGCGTCGATGTCGAAGGCCACCTCGATCTGCGGCACCCCGCGCGGCGCGGGCGGCAGCCCGGTCAGCTCGAACATCCCGAGCTTCTTGTTGTACGCGGCCATCTCGCGCTCGCCCTGGAACACCTGGATCTGCACCGACGGCTGGTTGTCCTCGGCCGTGGTGAAGACCTCCGAGCGCTTGGTCGGGATCGTGGTGTTGCGCTCGATCAGCTTGGTCATGATGCCGCCCTTGGTCTCGATGCCGAGGGACAGCGGGGTGACGTCCAGCAGCAGGACGTCCTTGACCTCGCCCTTGAGGACACCGGCCTGCAGGGAGGCGCCGATGGCGACGACCTCGTCCGGGTTGACGCCCTTGTGCGGCTCCTTGCCGGTCAGCTCCTTGACCAGGCCGGTCACGGCGGGCATCCGGGTGGAGCCGCCGACCAGGATCACATGGTCGATGTCGGCGGTCTTGATCCCGGCGTCCTTGATCGCCTGGTGGAAGGGGGCCTTGCAGCGCTCCAGGAGGTCCTCGGTCAGCTGCTGGAACTGCGAGCGGGTGAGCTTCTCGTCCAGGTGCAGCGGGCCCTGGTCGGAGGCGGTGATGTAGGGCAGGTTGATCGTGGTCTCGCTGGCCGCGGAGAGCTCGATCTTGGCCTTCTCGGATGCCTCGCGCAGCCGCTGGACCGCCATCTTGTCCTGGGCCAGATCGACGCCGTAGCCGTGTCCGAAGCGGGAGACCAGATGGTCCACGATCCGCTGGTCCCAGTCGTCGCCGCCGAGGTGGGTGTCGCCGTTGGTGGCCTTGACCTCCACCACCCCCTCGCCGATCTCCAGCAGCGAGACGTCGAAGGTGCCGCCGCCGAGGTCGAAGACCAGGATGGTCTGGTCGTTCTCCTTGTCCAGCCCGTACGCCAGGGCGGCGGCCGTCGGCTCGTTGATGATCCGCAGCACCTTCAGCCCGGCGATCTCGCCCGCCTCCTTGGTGGCGGTGCGCTGGGAGTCGTTGAAGTACGCGGGGACGGTGATCACGGCGTCCGTCACGTCCTCGCCGAGGTACGCCTCACCGTCGCGCTTGAGCTTCTGCAGCACCCGCGCGGAGATCTCCTGCGCGGTGTAGCGCTTGCCGTCCACATCGCCGGTGGCCGGGAACCGCCACCGGTCCTCGCCCATGTGGCGCTTGACCGATCGCGCGGTGCGCTCCACGTTCGTCACCGCCTGGCGCTTGGCGACCTCCCCCACCAGCACCTCGCCGTTCTTGGCGAAGGCCACCACCGAGGGGGTGGTCCGGGTGCCCTCGGTGTTGGTGATGACGGTCGGCTCGCCGCCCTCCAGGACCGATACGACCGAGTTCGTCGTACCCAGGTCAATACCGACTGCGCGAGTCATCTCAACCCTCCTCCCAGTCTGTCTCCCAGTATCCCAAAAGGGATATTCGGAAGTGGGGCGCGGAGGAGGGCCGGGGCCGGGGGTCAGTCCCGCAGGTGGTCCACCTCGCGCATCTTGTTGGTGGCGTCGAGCGCGGCGACCTTGTAGGACTCGGCGAAGGTCGGATAGTTGAACACCGCGTCCACCAGATAGTCGACGGTGCCGCCGCAGCCCATCACGGCCTGGCCGATGTGGATCAGCTCGGTGGCGCCGGTGCCGAAGCAGTGCACCCCGAGCAGCCGCCGGTCCTCCGGGGAGACCAGCAGCTTCAGCATGCCGTGGGCGTCGCCGACGATCTGGCCCCGGGCGAGCTCGCGATAGCGGGAGACCCCGACCTCGAAGGGCACCTTCTCGTCCGTGAGCTGGTCCTCGGTGCGGCCGATGAAGCTGATCTCGGGGATGCTGTAGATCCCGATCGGCTGGAGGCGGTGGATCGGGTTCACCGGCTCCTCGCACGCGTGGTACGCCGCGCTGCGCCCCTGCTCCATGGAGGTCGCGGCCAGGGCCGGGAAGCCGATGACATCGCCGACGGCGTAGATGTGCGGCACGGCGGTGCGGTAGTGCTCGTCCACCGCGATCCGGCCCCGCCGGTCGGCGGTGAGCCCCGCCTTGGCGAGGTCCAGCGCGTCGGTGAGCCCCTGGCGCCCCGCGGAGTACATCACCGTGTCGGCGGGGATCTTCTTACCGCTCTCCAGGATGGTCAGGGCGCCCTTCGGATGGCGCTCGACGGCCGCCACGGTCTCGCCGAAGCGGAAGGTGACGGCCAGGTCGCGCAGCCGGTACTTCAGCGCCTCGACGATCTCGACATCGCAGAAGTCCAGCATCCCCTCGCGCTGCTCGACCACGGTGACCTTGCTGCCCAGGGCGGCGAACATCGAGGCGTACTCGATGCCGATCACCCCGGCGCCCACGATGACCATGGAGCGCGGCACCCGCTCCATGTTGAGGACGCTGTCGGAGTCCATGATCGTCCGCTCGTCGAACTCCACGCTCGCCGGGCGGGCCGGCCGGGTGCCGGTGGCGATCACGATGTGCTGGGCGGTGAGCAGCTGCTCCTGGCCGGTGGCGTCCGTGACGGCCACGGTGTGGCCGTCCACGAACCGCCCGGTGCCGGAGAACATCGCGACCCGGTTGCGGGACAGCTGATTGCGGACGACGTCCACCTCACGGCCGACCACATGCTGGGTGCGGGCCGTCAGGTCGGCGACGGTGATCTCCTCCTTGAGCCGGTAGCTCTGGCCGTAGAGATCCCGCTGGGTCAGTCCGGTGAGATAGAGCACCGCCTCACGCAGGGTCTTGGACGGAACGGTTCCGGTATGCAGGGAGACCCCGCCCACCATCTCCTTACGGTCGACGACGGCTACCCGGCGACCGAGCTTCGCGGCTGCGATGGCAGCCTTCTGGCCGCCCGGCCCGGACCCGATCACAAGCATGTCAAAGTCGGTCACGGCCCGAGTCTGACATCGGATGACGCCTCGCTGGAAGAGTGAATCACCGGTCAACCCGCCCCGGAGCGGGCGGGCTTGGGGCGGACTGCTCGGCGTGGGGCCAGAGATGGCCCTGGGCATCCCGAGCCAGGGAGGTCAGGGACGCCAGCAGAACGAGACCGACCAGCCCGGTCGGCAGGGCGGGCGCGGCCCGCGCGGCGTGGGCCACCAGCAGCCCGCCGGCCGCGGCGCCCACCACCAGGCCCGCCAACAGCGCGATGCTGAGCCGGCGCACCGTTCCGCTGCGCACCGCGTCGACCAGCACCCCGGTCAGGGCGCCGGTGAGATACGTGGTGGAGAAGCCGGGCGGCCCGACGGCCCGCACCAGACCGCTCTGGCCTCCCATGGCGAGCGCGGCCACCGCCAGCAGCCCGAGCTGCCGGCCACCGGAGGGGTGGCCGTCGGCGGACGCCCACACCGCCCAGAGCCCGCCGAGCGCGAGCAGTTCCACCGTGAGCGCGCACCGGCCGCGCAGGGCGGGCCGGGAGCCGCGCACGATCCGGCCGCTGACCAGCGCGCCCACGATGTATCCGCCCATGGCGACCGCGGAGTCCCGGGCGAGCGTCGCGTCCAGGGACGCGGTGGACATGCCGAGCAGGGAGAGATTGGCGGTCATGACGCTGGTGAAGACGCCGCCCAGGGCCAGAAAGCTCATCGCGTCCATCGCCCCGGTCGCCACGGTCAGCGCGACGGCGGCCACCGCTCCCCCGGAAGCGCAGGCCCGGCCGGGGGGCCGTGCTTTCGGTGCGGGGTCGGTGTCGCTCTCTTCGGCCATCGGCAACCCTCCGGCCACCTCGGGTGCCCCGGGCGGCCCACCGGAAACAGCGGCCGGGGAGCGCCGGGGCCTCCTCGGCACCCGCCCGGCACGCCGGGGCGTCAGGACCCGGCCGGGGCGGCGGACGCCTGCCGCCGCCGGTGTTTCGCGGCCTTGGCGCTGTTGCCGCACAGCCGCATGGAGCACCACCGGCGCCTTCTGCCCGGTGTGGGGTCGAGGTAGATCATCGTGCACAGCGAGGAGTCGCACGCCCGCAGCGCCTCGCGCCGCTCCGGGTCTCCGAGCACCGCTATGAGGTCGCGGACGACGGCCGACTGCAGCTCCCGCCCGGACAGCGGACGATCGGCGCCGTCCACCTCGACCCCGGTGCCGGTGGCCCTCAGCAGCGGCTGCGGTGGGGCCGGGCGCGCCCGGTCGTTGAGCAGCGCGACGGACGCGGCGGCCGGGGCCCGGCCGTGGACGGCCGCCGCCACCACGTCGTACGCCGCCTCGCGCAGCGTCCGCAGTTCGGTGAGGAGCTCCTCGGTGACGGCCTCGCCGTGGAGCCGCAGCCCGACGCCGTCGCACCACTCCCGCAGCCGGTCGAGGGTGCCGAGGCGCTCGATCGGGGTGCTGCCGCGCCGCCCGAGGGAGGCGACGAGGTTCAGGGCGAGGCTTCCGGCGTCGAAGCGCAGTGCCCGCAGCCGAGCGCTGACCCGCGGCCGCGGGAGCTGCTCCGTCGAGGAGTCCATGTGAATATAGTAACCGCCTGAAGGGTTACTAAGCGGCTGAGGACGAGGGGACATCATGCGGATCGCGATCATCGGCGCGGGCGGCGTCGGCGGATACTTCGGCGCGCGGCTCGCCGCCGCGGGGGACGAGGTCACCTTCGTGGCCCGGGGCCGCCACCTCGCGGCGATCCGGGAGAGGGGGCTGACGGTGCGCAGCCCGCTGGGGGATCTGCGGGTGCCGTCCGAGGCGGTCGTTCCGACGGTTTCCGACCTCGAGGCCCCGGACCTGGTCATGGTGGCGGTGAAGCTGTGGGACACCGAGGACGTCGCCCGGCAGCTGGCGCCCCTCGCCGAGGGCGGCGCCGCGGTCGTGTCGTTCCAGAACGGAGTCCAGAAGGACACGGAGCTGCGGCGCCATCTGCCCGCGGGGTCGGTCCTCGGCGGGGTCGGCTATATCTCGGCGTTCATCGAGGAGCCGGGGGTGGTGGTGCACAACGGCACTCTGCAGCGGCTGGTGTTCGGGGAGTACGACCGCAAGGAGTCCCCGCGCGCCCGCCAGTTCCTCGACCGCTGTCTCGCGGCCGGTGTCGACGCGGAGATCAGCGGGGACATCGAGCGCACCATCTGGGAGAAGTTCGTCTTCCTGGTGGGCCTTTCCGGGACGACGTCGGCGGTGCGGCAGCCGATCGGCGTGGTCCGCGGGAATCCGGGGTCACGGGATCTGCTGCGCGATGTGATGCGCGAGGTGGTCGCCGTGGGACGGGCCAAGGGGGTGGACCTGGACCCCGGTTTCGCCGATGACCGGCTCGCCTTCTGCGACACGCTGCCCGCCACGATGACGTCCTCGATGCACAACGACCTCCTGCGCGGCAACCGCCTGGAACTGAGCTGGCTCAGCGGGGCCGTGGCCGGTCTCGGCGCCGAACTGGGGGTCGCCACCCCGCGCAACCGGGCCATCGCCGACATCCTCGCCCCCTACGCGCTGGGCGATCCGGCCGAGACGGGCGGCGCGTAGCTCAGAGCCTGTGTCATATCCCCAGCCGGGGATATGACACAGGCTCTCAGCGCAGCAGGGGGAGCTTCCCGATGAGCCTGCTCACCTTGTTCCGCGGGCCGACGATGCTGACCGCGAGACAGTCGAGATCCTCGGTCTTGGTGCCTGCCAGGCTGTCGAGGTACTCGTCGTAGACCCGTGAGGTCTGGGCCTGTCCGGGCATGTCGACGAGGAACAGGTCGTCCTTCTCGGCGGCCTTGGCCCGCAGCTCGCGCAGCGCCGCCGGCTCGGCCGCCAGGATCGAGCAGCCGGCCCACGGCAGCCCCGGGTGGCCGGCGCCGGAGCCGTCCGTGCCGTCCGGCCCCAGCAGCTCCGGCATCGCCCGGCCGACGGCGGCGGCCATGCAGGCCGCGGCGTTCACCGCCCGGCCCGCGGGCAGCTCCTCGTTCACGACGATCACCCACTTGAGCTTCGCCTGCCGGGTGGACTGATCGGTGCGTACGTCCTCGTCGGACAGCTGGGGAACGGACACGAGCGGTACTCCTTGTCGATGGCTAATGTGGTGGACGGTACCCATCCATCCGAGCCGGAGCACGGCTAGCCGAATTTCCTCAGGCAAGGGAGCGCTTTCGTGGAACTTGATGCACTCGACCGTGCTCTTCTGCGGGAGCTGCAGAACGATGCACGGCAGACCAATCGCGAGCTGGCCCTGCGCACGGGGGTCTCGCCGTCGACCTCCCTGGAGCGGGTCCGGGCGCTGCGGGAGCGCGGCATCATCAGCGGCTATCACGCCGCCGTCGACCTGGAGGCGGTCGGCCGCCCCGTGCAGGCGCTGATCTCGGTGCGGATCCGCCCGCCGTCCCGGCCGGTCATCGAGGGGTTCCGGGAATGGGCCGCCCAGCTGCCGGAGACCATCGGGCTGTTCGTCACCTCCGGCCCCCATGACTTCCTCATCCATGTGGCGGTGCCGGACACCAACGGACTCTACGCGTTCGTCATCGACCGCCTCACCGAGCGCCGTGAGGTGGCGGACGTGCAGAGCACGATGGTGTACGAACACGCCCAGCCGCGCTGTATCGACCCCGCCCCCGCCGAGCGCCCCGCGTCCTCCCGACGGAGGCGATGACGGGGAAAGGGCCAGGCGCGCCGAAGGGCGGGCGGCGTCGCCGTTCGCGACACCGCCCGCCCCGGTTCATCGACGCGGTGTCAGGAGCCCGCCACCGCCGCCGTCTTCTCCTGCTGGGGCTCGGCCGTGCCGGGGGTGTCCCGCGCCCACAGCGGCCGCAGCCGGTAGGTCAGCAGATACAGCACCGCCGAGGCGCCCGCCGCGACGAACATGCTCAGATCGCCCGCGTGCGGATACGCCGAGGCGAACGCCCCGGTGTAGAGGTCGGACTGCCAAAACGGCACCGAGGCCAGCACCCCGCCGACCCAGGCGACGAAGCCCCAGGAGAGCACCCGCCCGCGGTCGTACAGCTCGGCGATCCGGCTGCGGTCGGAGCGGCCGCCCAGGTGGTAGTCGAGCAGCAGCACGGTGGCGAACGGCGCGATGAAGTACGCGGTGAGGTTGAGGAACACCGAGAACTTGTCCTCGACCCCGGAGTGTCCCCACAGGCTGATCCCATACGCCAGCGCGCAGATGAGCGTGACGGCCTGGGTCCGGGTGACCGGCACCTTCAGCGTCTGGACGGAGATCGCGCCGCCGTAGACGTTGAGGAAGTTCTGCGCGAGCGCGGAGAGCCCGATGGCGATCAGCGCGGGGATGGCGAACGGCCCGGTCAGCTGGTGCAGGGCGGTGATGGAGTCGGTGCTGGTGGCGTTGGAGCCGAGCAGCACACCGAGGATGCCGAGCCAGCAGATGGTGACGAAGTTGCCGAGCCTGGTGAACCAGGCGGTGCGCTTCACCACGCTCGGCGAGTCGGGCAGATAGCGCGAGTAGTCCGAGGCGAACGGGGCCCAGGCGACGAGGAAGGAGAGGAACCAGCCGCCGAAGGTGATCCAGCCGCCGGTGGAGCCGACGAAGTCCGCCGCCTTCGGATCGGCGTCGAAGGTGCCCGCGCCCCGTACCAGGGCCACCACCGTGATCATCACGAACAGCGGGGTGAGGACGTAGGTCAGCACCCGCTGCAGGAAATTGATCATGTTGTAGCCGTAGATGGACACCACCAGCTCGACCAGGGTGAGTGCCAGTCCGCAGACCCAGAAGGGCAGATGGGTCAGCTCGGCGATGGCCTTGCCGCCGAGGATCACGGTCACGGCGGCCCAGCCGACCCCGGCGAACACGTTGATGTACGCCACCGGCAGGAAGTTGCCGAAGAAGCCGAGCGGGCCCCGCGCCTGGATCTGCTGGGGCACCCCCAGCCGTACGCCCATCCGGGACATCACGGCCATCAGCAGCGAGCCGAGACCCGCGCCGACCACGATGGCGGCGACGGCGGCGCCGAAGCTCAGGCCCAGCCCGACCGCGCTGAACCCGAGCAGGATGATGGGGAAGTTGAGACCGGCGGCGAACCAGACGAAGAACTGCGAACTGGGCTTGCCGTGCCGCTCGTTGTCGGGGATGTGGTCGACCCCGAAGGGCTCCACCTTGGTGACCGCGCTGCCGTACACCGGCGCCGTGTCATCGTGGGTCATGGGCGTGCTCCTGGGACGGGAGGAGTGGGCGTCAGGGGGTGACGGGGGGCCGGTGGCGCCGCGGATCGGGGCGGCGGTGTCTCACCACGGCAGCGGCGCGGTCTGGGAGATGTCGAAGAAGCCACCGCCGCTGTAGACCAGCGGGGCCAGCTCCTCATGGCGGGCGGACACCACCCGGCCGGTGAAGACGGTGTGGCTGCCGGCCTCCAGCCGCTCGCCGATCTCCACCTCGAGCTGGGCGCAGGACCGGTCGAGCAGCGGGACGCCGAACTCGCCGGGGGTCCAGGACAGCCCGGCGAACTTGTCGTCCGCCTTGGAGGCGAAGGTCTTGGCCACATCGAGCTGGCCGGCGGCGAGGATGTTGATCCCCAGATGGCTCGCCCGGTGCAGCGCGGGATGGGTCGTGGAGCTGCGCTGCACGCAGACCAGCACCATCGGTGGATCCAGCGAGATGCTGGCGAACGCGTTCACCGCCAGCCCCCGGGGTTTGCCGTCGTCGTCGCAGGTCACGACGGTGACTCCGGTGATGAACTTGCGGTGCACGCCACGGACCACATCGGCGTCCACGGCCGCCTGCTGGGTGGTGGTGATGATCCCGAGCGCCTCCAGCAGCTGGCGCGGGTCCCAGGTCACCCACTCCTCGCTGACCACACCGTGGTCGAAGCGGGTGAAGGTGGCGCCGGAGACCTCGACCGGCCTGCCGGTGGCCGGGACCCCGAGGAAGTCACCGGTGTGGCTGCCGGTGCTGCGCCAGCGGATCGCCAGCGATTCGCCGTCCTCGACGATCTCCTCGATCTCGGTGCGGAGATCGGGAAACGCCCGGCGGATGGCGCGGATGGACTCCTTGAACTGCTCCCGGTCCTGGGGGGCCGCGGCGGGCCCGCGGCGGCGTACATAGGCGGGGCCGAGCAGCTGGTCGAGCGCGTCGACCTCGCCCCGGTCCCAGACCGCCTGCCAGGTGGAGCGGAGGCGGGCGGTGCGGTCAAGAGTGTGCGTCATGACGTCTTCCCTCAGTCAGCTCTTGTATGGCAGAGGACCGTAGAAAGGCCATCGACGACTGTCAACACCCTGGGACAGATGAGCCGAGAAAGTTCCGGGTGCCCACTAAAGCCACAGGTCAAGGTTGTTTTCCTGAGGCCGGCCCTTGACGGGCCCGATATGGACTCCTAGCCTCCCTGCCATGGCACAGCGTGAGCCGGAAGAACAGGACGGACGCTGCATGCGCTTTTCGATATTCCACAACCTCGGTGCCCCGGGCCGTCTCGGTGAGTACGCCGAAGTCATGGACGAAGCCCGCGAGTTCGCGGTCACCGCGGACCGGGCGGGCTTCTGGTCCACCTGGTACACCGAACACCACTTCGGGCACGAGGCGATCGAGATCACCCCGAACCCGGTGCTGATGGGGGCGGACATCGCCGCCCGTACCGAACACATCCGGATCGGCCAGGCGGCCTCGATCGCCACCTTCTGGCATCCGCTGCGGCTCGCCGAGGACATCGCGATGCTCGACCAGCTCTCGGGGGGCCGGGTCGAGGTCGGCCTCGGCCGGGGGCTGTACGGCCGTGAGGCGCTCAACCTCAACGCCCTGGCCGATCCGCGCGACCAGGAGCAGAACCGCGCCCTGTACGACGAGACCGTGGAGGTCCTGCGCAAGGCGTGGAGCGGCGAGTTCTTCTCGCACCAGGGCCGGTTCTACGAGTTCCCCTCCCCCGGGGTGAAGTGGAACCACCCCCTCTCCCCCGCCACCCCGGAGTACACCGACGCGGGTGTCATCACGAAGATGCAGGTCACGCCGTTTCCTTTGCAGCGGCCGCACCCTCCGCTGTGGCAGGTGATCGACAGCCCCCGCTCGATCAAGTCCGCCGCGGCCGACGGTGTCCAGGGGCTCTTCTGGCTCCCTCCGGTCTCCGCGCTCAAGGAACGGTTCGAGCTCTACCGGGACACCGCGAGCCAGGCGTCCGGGCGCGAGTACGCGCTGGGCGAGGGCATCGGCCTGGTGCGCGATGTGTATGTCGCCGACACCATGGAGCAGGCACGCGCCGAATTCGAAGAGGCGGTGATGACCACCTACCGGTGGATCATGCACTGGCGGGGGCTGTCCAACCTCATGGAGGCGGGCGAGGAGCTCACCGACGCCCATGAGCTGTCCTTCGACTTCCTCCAGGGGCGCAATCTGCTGGTCGGCACCCCCGAGTATGTCTCGGAGAAGATCGCCGAGCTGCGCGACGAGGTGGGCCTGGAACATCTGCTGCTGTGGACCACCCACCCCGGTCTGCCGCACCGCAACGCCATGCGCAGCCTGGAGCTGTTCGCCGAGAAGGTCATGCCGCAGTTCACCACCGGTGGCGGTCATGGCTGAGGCACAGCTGCGCAAGGTCGTCACCGTCGCCGATGAGCTGCTGCTGGAGCTCGGCCGCCCGGTCGCGGCGCCGGTGCGCCGGGTCGCGGCGGCCGCGGTGATCAGCAACCCCTGGGCCGGCGGCGGCTTCGTCGCCGACCTGGGGCCCGAGGTCGAGCGGATCGCACCGGGGCTGGCCCGGCTGCTCACCGACCGGATCAGCGAGGCGCTGGGCGGGGTCGACCGGATCGAGTCCTTCGGCAAGGCCGCGATCGTCGGTCTGGACGGGGAGATCGAGCACGGCGGCGCGCTGATCCACACCCCGTTCTTCGGCAATGTCTTCCGCGAGCTGACCGAGGGCACCTCGATCATCGTCTTCAGCGACGACCGGCTTCCGGCCGGTGAACCGCTGACCGTGCCGCTGTGGCACAAGACCGCGGCCGCGACCCGCTCGCACTACCAGACCTGCCAGATCCGTATCCCCGACGCGCCCCGCCCGGACGAGATCGTCGTCATCGCGGCGGGGGCGTCCGGCCCCCGCCCGAACGCCCGAATCGGGGACCGCGCCACCGACCCCCTCATCCGCCTCGCCGATCTGGACGACCTGGAGACCGTGACATGAACATCCGCAAGATCATCACCTTCACCGAGGACATCCACAGCGAGGGCGGCCGCCCGGTGGACCCGCCCGCCCGTACGGCCGTGGTGCTCGCCGTCATCGAGAACCCCTGGGCCGGTCAGGGCTTCGTGGCGGATCTGCTGCCCGGGATCGACGAGGTGGCGCCGAAGCTGGGCGAGCTGCTGGCGCCCCGCGTGGTCGAGGCCCTGGGCGCGCCGGTGGAGGCGTACGGGAAGGCCGCGATCGTGGGTCTCGACGGGGAGGTCGAGCATGGCTCCGCGCTGATCCACACCCTCAAGTTCGGCGACCACTTCCGCCGCGCGGCGAACGCCACCACGCTGCTCCCGGCCGTGGAGAAGCGGGCCGCCGCGGGCACGGTCTTCGACATCCCGCTCAAGCACATCACCGACGCCACCATCCGCTCGCACCACCAGAGCATCGAGGTGCGGGTGGCGGACGGGCCGCGCGCCGACGAGATCGTCGTCGGGCTGGCGGCGGCCGCCCAGGGCCGCCCGCAGGCCCGGCTGGCGCCACTGTCGACGGAGCGGTGAGCAGGCGGTGAGTGACATGGGCAGGTCCGAGGCGGGTGCCCCGGCGCGCGTCCCGGCCTCCCGGGCCGGGGCCCCGGTGGCGCTGAGCCACGAAGCGCACGGCGACGGCCCGGAGCTGGTGTTGCTGCACGGCGTCGGCCTCGACCGCCGGATGTGGGACCGGTGCCTCCCGGCCCTCGCCGCCCGGCACCGGGTGACGCTGGTCGATCTGCGCGGCCACGGCGCCTCCCCGGCCGCGGCGGCCGGGGTGTCGCTCGCCGAGCTGGCCGCCGATGTCGGGGCGCTGCTGAGCGGCCCCACACATGTGGTCGGCTTCTCGCTCGGCGCCCTGGTCGCCCAGCGGCTGGGTCTCGACCGGCCGGAGCTCACCGCCTCGCTCACCCTGGTCAGCTCGGTCGCGGGCCGGTCGGAGGAGGAACGGGCGGCGGTGGCCCGCCGCCAGGAGCTGGCCGCCCAGGACTTCGGGGCGGCCGCGTGGGCGGCGGTCGACCGCTGGTTCTCGCCCGCCTGGCGGGCCCAGGACCCCGAGCCGGCGCGGCAGGTGCTCGATACGCTGCTGGCCAACGACCGGGCCTCCTACCTGGCCTGTTACCGGATCTTCGCGACCGCCGACACCGCGCTGTGGCGGTGGCTGCCCCGGATCGCCGCGCCCACCGTGGCGGTGACCGGTGAGCGGGATCCCGGCTCGACCCCGGCCATGTCGCACCGGCTGGCCGAGCGGATCCCGGGCGCCCGGGCGGTGATCGTGCCCGGCGCCCGCCATCTGCTGCCGCTGGAATGCCCCCGGGAACTCGCCGACGTGATCCTCGCCCAGACCGGAGGCCACGCGGAAAACCACGCCGGAAACCGGACCGGAAGCCACGCCGGAAACCACATCGGAACCCACGGAAGCCATACCGGAACCCACCCCGGAACCCCCACCGGACAGGAGTCCCACCGCTCATGAACCCCCTGCCGCGCCATGACCACTACATCGCGGGCGAGTGGACCGCCCCCGCCGAAGGCGGCTACTTCGCGAGCGTCAACCCGGCCACCGCCGAGCCCTGGTACGAGGCGGCGCGCGGCACCGCCGCCGATGTGGACCGTGCGGTGGGCGCCGCCCGCACCGCCTTCGAGGATCCGCGCTGGCGCGATCTGAGCCAGACCCGGCGCGGCCGGCTGCTGCGGAACCTGGGCGATCTGATCGGTGAGCACGCGGAGCGGCTGGCCCGTACCGAAACCCTCGACAACGGCAAGCTGCTGCGCGAGATGCGGGCCCAACTCGCCGGGCTGCCCGAGTACTTCCACTACTACGCGGGACTCGCCGACAAGATCCAGGGCGAGGTGATCCCCGGGGCCGGCCGCGAGCTGCTCAACTACACCCTGCGCGAACCGGTGGGCGTGGTCGGCGCCATCACCCCCTGGAACTCCCCGCTGCTGCTCACCACCACCAAGCTGGCCCCGGCCCTGGCCGCGGGGAACACGGTGGTGGTCAAGCCCTCGGAGCACACCTCGGCCTCGCTGCTGGCGCTCGCGCCGCTCTTCGAGGAGGCGGGGTTCCCGCCGGGAGTGGTCAATGTGGTCACCGGGTACGGGCCGGAGGCGGGCGGGCCGCTGACCGAGCACGACGGCGTGTCCAAGGTGACCTTCACCGGCTCCAGCGGGACCGGCCGCCGGATCGCCCGCATCTGCGCCGACCGGCTGATCGGCTGCACCCTGGAGCTCGGCGGGAAGTCGCCCAACATCATCTTCCCGGACGCCGACCTGGGCTCGGCCGCCATGGGCGTGATCGCGGGCATCTTCGCGGCCGCGGGCCAGACCTGTGTGGCGGGCAGCCGGGTGCTGGTGCACCGGGAGGTGTACGACGAGATCCTGGAGCGGGTGACGGCGCGGGCGGCCACGATCCGCATCGGCGATCCGCTGGCGGAGACCACCGAGCTCGGCCCGCTCGCCATCGCCGAACAGCTGGAGAAGGTCGAGTCGTACGTCGAGCTGGGGCAGGCCGAGGGCGGAAAGGTGGTCTGCGGCGGCAGGCGTCCCGAGACCGGTCTCGACGGGTACTTCTACTCCCCCACCGTCTTCACCGGCACCGACAACGGGATGCGGATCTGCCAGGAGGAGATCTTCGGGCCGGTCGCGACCGTCATGCCCTTCGGCTCCGAGGAGGAGGCGCTGGCCATCGCCAACGACTCCGCGTACGGCCTGGCGGCGGGCGTGTGGACCCGCGATGTGAACCGGGTGCACCGGATGGCCGCGCGGCTGGAGGCCGGGACGGTGTGGGCCAACACCTATCGCTCGATGTCGCCGATGTCGCCCCGGGCCGGGTTCAAGACCAGCGGGATGGGGACCGAGCACGGCACGGAGGTCATCCGGGAGTACACCCGGCTGAAGAGCGTCTGGATCAACACCAGCGAGGAGCCCGCCGGGGATCCGTTCATCCTGAGGTCCTGAACTCCTGAGCTCCTGAGATCCCCGGCCCCTGGACCGAGGAAGGGTTGTTGTATGGCACAACATATCTGCGTTCCCGCAGTTGACGGGAGGCAATGGCCACACCTAGGGTCCCGTGCCATGCAACGACCCACAGGGAAGCGGCTTCAGCAGACCAGCATGCAGGCGAGGGTCGCCGAAGAGCTGCGGCAGATGATCATCAGTGGTGAGCTGCCGCCCCGCTCCAGCCTCTCCGAGATGGCGCTGTCCGAGACCTTCGGCGTCAGCCGGACGCCCATCCGCGAGGCCCTCAAACAGCTCCAGATCGAGGGCTTGGTCGAGGTGCGGCCACGGGTCGGCACATTCGTCGCCGTACCGTCCCGGCGCGAGCTCACCGAGCTGTTCCAGATGAAGGAGCTGCTGGAGGGCGCCGCCGCCCGGCTGCTCGCCTTCCGCGGGAACGTACCGGAAGTGGAGCGGCTCGAGGCCAATATGAAGGCGGCCGACGCGTCCGTCCGGGACGGCGACGCCGAGCAGTACGCGGCGCTGGTCCACGAGTTCCACGATCTGATCGTGGTGGGCGCGGACAACAGCAAGCTGGAGGCGCACTACCGCACCCTGATGAACCAGCTGGCCTACGCCCGGCTGGTGCGCACCTCGCTGTCCCGGCCCGGTCGGCTGGACGAGTCCGACGACGAGCACCATCGCGTCCTCAATCTGATCCAGGCCAAGGACGGCGACGGCGCGGAGCGGGTGATGCGGGAGCATGTGCGGATGAGCCACCAGGCCCTGATGGCGGGCATGGACGAGCGCCGGGCCTGACAGGGCGGTTCACTCGTGGGTGCCGGAGCGCAGCCGTCCGGACACACTGAGCACACACGGCCCCGGGACCTACCGGGGGCCCGGACGGCGATCCTGTCGTACGTTGGCAGAAGACCCAGATGGCGGCCCACATCCCGCGCGGGGTCGTGACCGGCATGGTCTTGAGGAAACCGGGCTCGGGGAGAACCGATCGCCGAAGACCAGGACGAAGACCATGAACGATGTGCGCAGACGTACGGTGCTCGCCGCCGCCGGGGGGACGGCCATCGCGGGCAAGGCCGCGGCCGCCCATGCCCATGCCCCGCCCGCCCCCTCCGCCGACCGGGCCCGGCCGGGGCGGGAGCCCGGCCCGTACGAGACCAGGATCCAGGCCCTGATGGCGCGGATGTCCGTCGACGAGAAGCTCGGCCAGCTCCAGCAGCTCGCCTGGACCGGCGCCACCGGGCCGGGTGGCGGGCAGACCGCCGCCGCGGAGAAGGCTGCCCGCAGGGGCAGGCTCGGCTCCGTGCTCAACATCTACGGGGCCCGTACCACCAACACGCTGCAGCGGATGGCCGTCGAGGAGTCCCGGCTGGGCATTCCGCTGATCTTCGGGCTCGATGTCATCCACGGCATGTGGACCACCTTTCCCATCCCCCTCGCCCAGGCCGCCGCCTTCGATCCCGCGGTGGCCGAGTGGGACGCGGAGGTGTCGGCGCGGGAGGCCCGCTCCAACGGGGTGCACTGGGCGTTCTCGCCGATGATGGACGTCACCCATGAACCGCGCTGGGGGCGGATCGCCGAGGGGGACGGCGAGGACCCGTATCTGGCGGCGCGGCTCGCGGCCGCCAAGACCCGCGCCTACCAGGGCGACGACCTGCGCTCCCGGCGCCACCTCGCGACCTGCGCCAAGCACATGATCGCCTACGGGGGCGTCGAGGGCGGCCGCGACTACAACACGGTGGATGTCTCCGAGGCCCGGCTGCGCAACTTCTACCTCCCCCCGTTCCGGGCGGCCCTGGACGCCGGGGTGGCCACGGTCATGGCGAGCTTCAACACCGTCAGCGGGGTCCCCGCCCACGGCTACCGGCATGCGCTGACCGAGATCCTCAAGGAGGAGTGGGACTTCGGCGGCTTCGTCGTCAGCGACTACAACGGCGTTCAGGAAATGATCGTCCACGGCTACGCCGCCGACCGCTCCGACGCCGCCCGGCTGGCCTTCAACGCCGGGATCGACATGGAGATGGCCAGCACCACCATCAACGAGTACGGCAAGCGGCTGCTGCGCAGAGGTGAGATCACCACCGAGCGGCTGGACGACGCGGTGGCCCGCATCCTGCGGCTGAAGTTCCGGCTCGGGCTCTTCGAGCACCCCTACGCGGACGAGGACACGGCGATCGCCGGGCCCACGAAGGCGTCCCGGGCGGCGGCCCGCGAGGCGGCCGGCCGCACCATGGTGCTGCTCAAGAACGAGAAGTCCACGCTCCCGCTGGACAGATCGGGCTCCATCGCCGTCGTCGGCCCCTTCGCCGACTCCACCGATCTGCGCGGCTCCTGGGCCGGGACCTGGGCCGAGAAGTTCCGCCCGGTCACCGTGCTGGACGCGGTGAAGGACGCGGCGCCGAAGGCCCGGATCAGCCATGTCGAGGGCGTGGACGCGTCCGGCCGGAACACCCGGGGCATCGCGCGGGCGGCCTCGGCGGCGAGAGCGACCGATGTGACCGTGGTGGTGGTCGGGGAGGCGGCGACGCTCAGCGGGGAGGCGTCCGTACGCAGCGACCTGGGGCTGCCCGGCCGTCAGGAGCGACTGATCTCCGCGATCGCGGACACCGGCGCGCCGTTCGTGGTGGTGCTGCTCAGCGGACGTCCGCTGACGATGGCGGGCTGGCTGGACCGCACACCCGCCGTGCTGCAGGCGTGGCATCCGGGGATCGAGGGCGGCAACGCCGTCGCGGATGTGCTCTTCGGCACCGTGAACCCCGGTGGCAAGCTGCCCGTGACCTTCCCGCGCACGGTCGGGCAGATCCCCGTCTACTACAACCACGAGAACACCGGACGCCCCTACGACCGGGCCAACCACTACACCTCCAAGTACCTCGACCTGGCCAACGGGCCCCAGTTCCCCTTCGGCCACGGCCTCAGCTACACCACCTTCGACATCGGCGAACCCCGGCTCAGCGTCAGCCGCGTCCGGGCCGAGGCGCTGCGCAAGGGCGACACCGTCGAGGTCGCGGTGGCGGTGCGCAACACCGGGCGGCGCAAGGGCGATGAGGTGGTGCAGCTGTACATCCGCGATCCGGTGGCGAGCATCGTGCAACCGGTGCGCAGGCTCAGTGGCTTCCGCCGGGTCAGCCTCGGCCCCGGCAGGGCCACCACGGTCAGGTTCCGGCTGAGCGCCGAGGAGCTGGGTTTCTGGACCCAGGATCCGCACGGCCGGTTCCTGCTCCAGAAGGGCGAGATCCGGGTCTTCGCGGGCAACAGCTCCCTGGCCGAGCGGGGCCGCACCCTCACCATCACCTGAGCCCGGATACCCCCGCCCGTCAGCGACGTCACAGCGCCGCGGCCGAATTACTTGTAGGGTGCATGCTGACCCTACGCACCCGGAAGACGCCCTTGATGACCGCCGCGCCCTGGCCCTCGACCACCACGACGAGCGGACGAGACCCCGTGGCACCCCGCACACCCGGCTCCGGCCACGGTGGGGTGGAGGCCCAGTGGGCGGTGTGATCACCGGCTTCGGTGTCATCGCGACCATCATCGTCACCGGCTATGTCATCGGGCGCCGCCGCTCCTTGGGCGCCCACGGCCGCGACGTGCTCACCAAGCTCTCCTTCGATGTGGCCTCCCCCGCGCTGCTGTTCACCACGCTCTCCAAGGCCGACCTCTCCGTCGTCGTCTCCACACCGCTGCTGGTGACGGCCCTGTCCACCTTCGTGGTCGCGGGCACGTTCGTGGCCGTCGGCGCCGTACGGCGGTGGAGCGTCGGCCGGACGACGATCGGCGCGCTGTGCGCGAGCTACGTGAACGCGGGCAACCTCGGCATCCCCATCGCGATGTACGTCCTGGGCGACGCGAGCCTGATCGCGCCGGTGCTGCTCTTCCAGCAGCTCGTCATGACCCCGATCGCCCTGACGGTCATCGACCTCTCCCGCCCCGATACGCGCCCCTCGCTGATCCGCAGGCTGACCAGCCCGTTCCGGAACCCCATCGTGATCGGCTCGCTGTCGGGCGTCCTGGTGTCCGCCACCGGCTGGCGGGTCCCCGGGCCCGTCGTGGAACCGCTCTCGCTGCTGGGCGGCATGGCCGTGCCCGCCGTGCTGCTGGCCTTCGGGATCTCGCTGCCGGGCAGTCAGCTCCCCGGGCGCGGCGAGGAGCGCGGGCCGGTGCTGCTGTCGGTGGCGCTGAAGTCCTTCGCCCAGCCGGTGGTGGCGTGGGCCATCGCGGCGGGTGTGTTCCGGCTGAGCGGCCCGGCGCTGTTCGCCGCCGTCGTCACCTCCGCGCTACCGGCGGCTCAGAACCTGTTCACGTACGCCACCCGGTATCAGACCGCCACCGTCCTGGCCCGTGAGTCGATCCTGCTGTCCACGCTGCTCGCACCGCCGGTGCTGATGACGGTGGCCGCGCTGCTCGGCTGAAGAACTTTGTTTGCCCCTGGAGGCCCAGGGCAGGCGGATATTCGTGCTTCGGACCGTAGGCACGCACCGCGGGAGCAGTCTGCAATGCTCCAGACCGCGGCGGCGCGCCGGTCCGCACGTCCCCGTGAACCTCCCGCGATGCACTCCCGGTCCCAGGTGACCCGTCAGCCCATCGCAGGAGGTGTGTTCCATGACGACCGCGACGCAGGACATGACACGGCCCCGGACCGGCCCCACGAAGCACCCGCACGACGACGCGCCGGACACCAGCACCGAGTTCGCGGAAATGGCCCGGCTCCCCGACGGCCCGGAGAAGGAGGCGCTGTGCCGCCGGGTCGTGGAGGCGTGGATGCCGATGGCCGAACGGCTGGCCCGGCAGTACCGCAACCGCGGCGAATCCCTGGAGGATCTGCAGCAGGTGGCCGCGCTCGGCCTGGTGAAGGCCGTCAAGCGGTACGACCCGGAACACGGCACCGCCTTCGCCGGGTTCGCGGTGCCCACGATCGTCGGCGAGATCAAGCGCCACTTCCGGGACCATCTGTGGGTGCTGCATGTCCCCCGCCGGGTCCAGGATCTGCGCAACCGGGTGCGGGCCGCCCACCGCGAGCTGTCCCACGGGGTGGACGACCGGCCGCCGCGGGCCCAGGAGATCGCCGAGCGCACCGGGCTGACCGAGAAGGAGGTGCGCGCCGGCATGGAGGCCATGGGCAGCTACACCCCGCTCTCCCTGGACGCCCAGCCGACCGGCGCAGACGACGGCTACTCGCTGGCCGACACGCTCGGCGCCCAGGAGCCCGCGTACGATCGGGTGGTGGACCGCGAGGCAGTGCGCCCCGGTCTCAGCCGGCTCCCCGACCGGGAGCGGCAGATCCTTTACATGCGTTTCTTCTGCGATATGACACAGAGCCGGATCGCCGAGCAGCTGGGCATCTCCCAGATGCACGTCTCACGGCTCATCAACCGCACCTGCTCCACCCTGCGCGCACAGGCGCTCGCCGAGGCCAACTGAGCCGGTCGCCACGTTGCGCCGCTGGAACGATGTGCATCGCCTTAGCGGGTGACCGTGGCGCCGTGGGGGGCTACGGCTCCCCCGGCGGGCTGCGAGGGTCGGGGCGGCGGGTGACGGACCAACGAAGGAGACCGAGCCAGTGAACAGCAATCCCGATCGTCCTCCTCCGGTGCACGTCCCGGAACTCCTCAAGGGGCAGAAGGCGCTGGTCACCGGGGCGAACTCGGGGATCGGAAAGGCCACCGCGATCGCGCTGGGGCGCTCCGGCGCCGATGTGGTGGTCAACTACGCCAGTGACCGGCCGGCCGCCGAGGCCGTCGTCGCCGAGATCCAGAGCCACGGTGTGCGGGCCTACGCCCATCAGGCGGATGTGTCCCAGGAGGACCAGGTCGTCGACCTGGTGTCCACCATGGTCGACCGTCTGGGCACCATCGACATCCTCGTCGCCAACGCGGGGCTCCAGCGGGACGCGCCCACCACCGAGATGACGCTCGAACAGTGGCAGAAGGTCATCTCCGTCAACCTCACCGGCCAGTTCCTGTGCGCCCGGGAGGCCATCAAGGAGTTCCTGCGGCGCGGTGTGGTCCCGGAGGTGTCGCGGGCGGCCGGGAAGGTCATCTGCATGAGCTCGGTGCACCAGACCATCCCCTGGGCCGGCCATGTGAACTACGCGTCGTCCAAGGGCGGCGTGGCGATGCTGACGCAGACCCTGGCCCAGGAGTTCGCACCCCATAAGATCCGGGTGAACGCGATCGCGCCGGGCGCCGTCAAGACCCCGATCAACCGCGGCGCCTGGCAGACCCCCGAGGCACGCGACTCCCTCCTGCGGCTCATCCCGTACGGCCGCGTGGGCGACACCCTGGACATCGCCAACGCCGCCGTCGTCCTGGCCTCCGACCTGTGCGACTACGTGGTGGGCACCACCCTCTACGTCGACGGCGGCATGACCCTCTTCCCGGGCTTCGCCACGGGTGGCTGAGCGGGGGCCGGGGCTCGGCGGGCGGAATTCGGGAAGACTGGCACGCATGCCCGAGGCCCCGGTTTCCCTCATCCACCCCGTGCCCTACTACGCCCAGTGGGAGTCGCCCGCCCTGGTGCCCGACATCATCGCGGGCACCCTGTCGGCGGCCGACGATCCGCTGTGGCAGAAGTCCGGGGCCGCGAGCCCGGAGGAGTACGCGTTCTGGTCGTGGCGGCTGTGCGGGATGGCATGTCTGCGCATGGCGCTGGACCACTGGCGCGGCACCGCGCCACCCGCGGTGACACTCGCCGAGGAGTGTGTCGAGGCGGGGGCGTATGTGCGCCACCCGGACCGGGTGGACGGGCTCGTCTACGCCCCGTTCGCCGACTACGCGCGGCGGCGCTGGGAGCTGTTCGCCGAGTCCCGGCCGCGGCTTCCGGCCGAGGAGCTGCCGGGACATCTCGCGGCCGGGCGGCTCGCGATGCTGTCCGTCCACCCCTCCCTCCGCACCCTGGACCCGCGGCCGCCGCACCGGGGCGGCCATCTGGTGCTGGCCGTCGGCGCCACCCCGGACCATCTCCTCGTACACAATCCATCGGGCTTCCCGGACGGCTCCCAGCGCTTCGCCGAGGTCCCCTGGGACGACCTCGGGCGGTTCTACGCGGGGCGTGGTGTCCTGCTCGGTCCGGGCGAGCCCCGGTCGTAGGGCTCGCGCCGCCCGGCCCGCCCGCCACCCGGCCGTCTCACTCGTGCGCACCGTTGTGGTTTCCGCGCGGCCGGGTACCCATGTGGTTCCCGTAGATCATCCACGCACCGTCCCAGGGAGCCGCAGTGAAGTTCGGCGTATCCACGTTCGTCACCGACCAGGGCATCCGGCCCGCCCCCTTGGGGCGGGCTCTGGAGGAGCGCGGTTTCGACGCGCTCTTCATCGCGGAGCACAGCCATATCCCGGTGGACCGCCGTACCCCCTATCCGGGTGGCGGGGACCTGCCGGAGGTCTACTACCGCACCCTGGACCCGTTCGTGACGCTGGCCGCGGTCGCCACGGTCACCCGGCGTCTGCTGCTGGGGACCGGTATCGCCCTGGTGGTGCAGCGGGATCCGATCACCACCGCCAACGAAGTGGCCTCCCTCGACCTGATCTCGGAGGGACGGGCCGCGTTCGGGGTCGGCGCGGGCTGGAACCGCGAGGAGATGGAGAACCACGGCACCGATCCGTCCACCCGGGGCCGGCTGATGGACGAGCGGCTGCGGGCCATCCGCGAGCTGTGGACGAAGGAGAAGGCCGAGTTCCACGGGGAGTTCGTGAACTTCGACCCCGTCTTCCAGTGGCCCAAGCCGGTCCAGCGACCGCATCCGCCGATCTATGTGGGCGGTGCCGGCGACGCCGCGTTCCGGCGGATCGCCGCCGTCGGCGACGCCTGGCTGGCCAACAGCGGATCCCCCGAGGAACTGCGCCCGCAGATCGAGCGGATGCGCGAGGTGGCCGGCCGCGAGGTGCCGGTGACGCTGTACGCGATGCCCGAGGACGCCGACGTGACCGAGGGGTATCAGCGCATCGGTGTGGAGCGGGCGCTGTTCTATCTGCCGACGATGCCGGAGGCGGAGACGATCGCACGGCTGGACTCGATGGCCCGGATCGCCGCCCGGTTCCAGTGAGGTGCCGGGGGTCTCGATGCCGCAGCTGACGGGCGCGCAGGCGCGGGAGCGCTTCGCACGGGCCAGGCTGGCCCGGCTGGCCACCGTCGGCGCCGAGGACCGCCCGCATCTGGTGCCGGTGGTCTTCGCGCTGACCGGTGACACGGTGGTGACGGCCGTCGACCACAAGCCGAAGCGGACGACACGGCTGAAACGCCTGGACAACATCCGCGCCCACCCCGCCGTGTGCCTCCTGGTCGACGACTACGACGAGAACTGGGACCACCTGTGGTGGGCGCGCGCCGACGGCACGGCCCGCGTCCTGCCACCGGCCGACGAGTCGCCGGTGGCCGCGGACCACGTCCGGCTACTCGTGGACACCTACCCGGCCCAGTACCGGGACCGGCCGCCGCGCGGGCCGGTCGTGGAGATCACCGTCGACCGGTGGAGCGGCTGGCGGGCCGACTGAGCCCACCGTCCGTGGGCGGGTCAGCGCACGGACTCCGCCATCCTCGCGAACTCGCCGCCCAGCTGGGACATGGCGTGGCCGTACTCCTCGGCGGAGACGGCCTCCCGGAGCGTGGCGAGGACCGCCCGGACACCCCGGTCGGCCTCCGGCTCGGACAGCCCGGTGCGCAGGTGCACCCTGCGGACCGACTCCTCGGGGTCGAAGATCTCCATCTCCTCCGGCCCGCGCCGAAGGGACTCCCGGAGGTGTCCGGGCAGCTCCTGGGCGAGGTCGCGGGCCTCGCCCGCGCTCAGGCGGGCCGCCAGGGTCTCGAGCGTGGCGCGGGTGACGTCGGCCGCCTCCTGCCGTGACAGCTGAGTGCGCTCCGCCACCGTCTGGAAGAACTCCCGGTCGTCCATGCGGGCCTCCCTATGACGCGCACCAGGACACGGCCTCACCACCACCTTGCCACGCGGGTCCACCGCCCGCGAGGCGCTGGAACCGGCGCGGAGGGACGATGGATCTGTGGGCTACGGCCATCGTGTCCCCCCGAGGAGGTGGACGACCATGACTTACTCCTCCGACAGTCCGCATGGTGCCGGGCAGCCGAGAGAGGAACCCTACGGCCGGCCGGGAGAGCGGCCCGCCGATGAAGGCAACCCCTACGCCACGATGCAGAACATGCTGTCCAACACCACCTGGCAGGTCATGGTGACCGCGGGTCTGGTGGCGATCGCGCTCGGTATCATGGTGCTGGCGTGGCCGGGTCCCTCCCTGGTGGTGATCGGCGTCCTGTTCGGCGCGTATCTGCTGATCAGCGGGATCTTCCAACTGGCCGGGGCCTTCGGTTCGCATGTCCCGAGGACTCTGCGGGTGCTGAGTTTCGTCACCGGCGCGCTGAGTGTGCTGCTGGGACTGCTCTGCTTCCGGGGTCCGGCCCAGTCGATCCTGCTGCTCGCGCTGTGGATCGGCTTCGCCTGGCTGATCCGGGGCGTGATGATGACCGCCATGGCGATCTCCGGTGAGGGCATGCCCGCCCGGGGCTGGCAGGTGTTCCTCGGCCTGCTCACCATCCTGGGCGGGATCATCCTGATCGTGGCGCCCTTCGGCTCGATCACCGCGCTCACCGTGGTGGCCGGTATCTGGCTGCTCGCGCTGGGCATCATCGAGATCATGCACGGCATCCAGCTGCGCACCAGTCTCGGCGGACCCGGCGCCCCGCGCGCCGAGCACCGGGGGGCGCACTTCCCCCGCTTCCGCTCGCAGCCGCATCCTCAGGCGTAGCCCGGCCGCCGCGACGGCCGTGAGTGGCCGTCGCGGCGGACCGCGGACGATCAGGGTCAGGGGCTCCGGCTCCGGACGGGATGGCGGGGCGGGGTGTGTCAGCGGGTCCGCACCGTCAGCGGGTCTGCACCCACCACGCCATCAGACCGATGGCCGCGGTGCCGCACGCGTACGAGGCACCCCGGACGAAGTTGGCGGCGGCGAGTCGGCCGTATCGACGCCATCTGCTGCTGGAACGGCTGGGTACCGGCGGGCGAACCTCCATGGTGTGCATATGGAGCCCCTTTCGTGAGCGTACGGACAGTGACTGTCCGACACGAGGGAACGACGCGCTGGAGAAAGCATACAAAAGTGTGAACTTGCTCCATGCATCGGACTCGCCGAAAAAATTCCTTTCGACACGATTTCAGGACATGGGCGGTCAGCGGGCCTTGGCGGTCGCGGGGACGGTGCGGGTGGCGGTGTTCCAGCCCGAGATCCGCACCGAGGGAGCCGAACCGCCCAGATCCGCCGTGCGATAGGTGGCGCTGAGCGTCACCGACTCACCCGGCCACAGGCTCACCTCGTTGTCCGACCAGCGAACGGGCAGGACCGGCTTGCCCGAGCCGTTCACCAGATGGGCGTCCACGAGCAGTGCCGGTGTGCGTCCGCTCCCGGTGTTGCGCAGGGTGACGGTCGTGGTGGCGGTGGAGTCCGGTCCGCCGGTCGTGGTGGCGGTGGCGGACACCGGCGCCTCGGCCATGTCGTCGAGCCCGGTCAGATCCGCGTACGAGGTGGTGGGGGTGTAGTACCAGTCGGTGTTGTCCCAGTCGAGCACGTCCTTGTCGGTGGAGAGCCAGTACACATTGCGGCTGACCTCCTTGCCCGCGCCATCGGTGAGCTGGAGCTTGACCAGATACGCGCCGGACAGCCCGCTCACATCGGCCGGGACGGTGAGCGCGGTGGCCTTGCCACCGTCGCCCGGCACCCGGAGCCCGGTGGCGCTCTTGTCGAACTTCCGGGTGCCGTCGGGGGTGTAGAGGCTGACCCGGGCGGTGAGACCGGTGGCGGCGGTGTGCTCGCTGTTGACCACGACCACCGAGCGGGAGTCGTAGGAGTACTGGATGTGCAGCGGCTCATTGGCCTTCTTGGCGCCGTAGTATGCCCCGCCCTGGTCCGAAAAGCGGTCGAAGAGCTGCCAGTGGAGCGAGGTCCAGCCGCTGTTGAGCATCCAGTGGACGACGCCGGTGGCGGGCCGGGAGGTGTCGGAGAAGTTGCGCGCGTACGCCTCGAACTGGGCGCGCACCGCCTCGTACCGCGCCAGCCCGGCCTTGCGCACGTAGTCCGTCAGCCCGGTCGGCTTTCCGTAGCGGCCGATCAACGCGTTGTCGAACAGCTTGAGGTCACCGAAGGTGGCAGACGGGGAACGGTGGTACTGCTTGGCCGACGGGTTCCGCCACAGGGTTTCCAGTTCGCTCGGGGACATCATGCGGCGGAGCGTGTCCAGGGTGGGGATGTCGGGTCCGGCGCTGGTCTCGGAGTTGAAGCCGGTGGCGCCGCCCTCGCGCTTGGCGTACCAGTAGTCCGGCGGCACCCAGTCGTAGGGGCCGGTCATCTTCATGCCGGACTTCCCCAGTCGCGGTGAGGACTTGGCGGAGGCGGCGGGGATCACCGGGTTCGGCCAGTCGGCGGCCTCGAGGGCGTCCAGGTAGTTCTTCTCGATGGTGGCGTCGGGCGCGAAGTCGCTGCCGATGAGGAAGGAGATGACGCTGGGGTGGTCGCGCAGCCGCGCGGCCTCGGCGGCCATCGAATCCTTGGCGACCGGGTAGTCGGCCGGGGTCCACTTCTCCCCCGTCTCATCGCCGTTGACCTGGCCCTCCCACTTGTCACAGCACTCCCAGCCGGGGAGGGTCAGGATGCCGTAGCGGTCGGCGAGGTCGAAGAACTCGTCCGGCTCGACATGGCCTTCGAGGCGGACGGTGTTCAGCCCCAGGTCGAGGGTGTACTTCAGCCGGTCCTCCACCGAGCGGGCGTCCCAGCGCAGAAACACATCGGGGGACCAGCCGCCCGCCTTGATCAGCAGCGGGCGCCCGTTGATGCGGTACTGGCGGGCACCGTCGGCGTTGAGCGGCGCCTTGACATCGCGGATGCCGAAGCTGTGGTGGGCGGTGTCGGAGGGGGTGCCCGAGACGGTGGCGGTGAGGTCGAGGTCGTACAGCGGCTGGTCGCCCATCCCGGCGGGCCACCACACCTTGGGCCGGTCCAGGCGCAGTTGGGGGAAGTCGGCGGGGGTGAAGGTGACGGCCTTGGACTCGTGCGGGGCGAGCGAAACCGCGCGGCTGACGGCCGCGGGGCCGGCCGTGCCGGAGACCGTGGCGGTGACCGCCGAGGCGGAGTCGTTGCGGACCCGCGCCTTGACGGTGAGCTCGGCGGAGGCGAGCGATTCGGTGTCCAGCCGGGTCGTCACATGTGCGTCGCGCAGGGCCACCGGGCCGCCGCGGCGGACCAGCACATCGCGGACGATGCCCATGTTCTCGTCGGGCGGGGGCTGCAGCCAGTCGATCCAGCCCATCGTGAGGTTCTTGCGCGGATCGTTGGGCTGGACGCGGAACGCCACCGTATTGGTCCCCGCCCTGACCAGGTCGGTGACGTCCAGCTCATGCTGGGTGTACGCACCGGCGATCCGGTCCTTGGTGGCCACCTGGACGCCGTTGACGTACACATCGGCGGCGGACACCACACCGCTGACGTCCAGATAGGTGCGGCGGGAGGGGTCGGCCACGGTGAAGTCGCCGCGGTACCACCAGGGGACGGCGAAGTCGGCCGCGGGAATCTTGTCGAGGTTGGTCGAGTAGAACGGATCCGGGTACGCACCGGCCGCGAGCAGCCCGGCGAGCACCGTCGACCGGGGCCCCACCGAGTGCCAGCCGGACGCGGGGTAGCCGGGGGTGGAGATGGCCGCGGGGGTGTCGGACACCTTGGCCGAGGACTGCGTGGCGAAACCCGCGAGCGGGGTCGCGGTGCCGGGAGCCGCGCCCACCCGGGTCACCGGGGTCGGACCGCCCGCCACCGGTCCGCTGCGCGGGGGCGCGGCGCCGGTGGTGAGGGAGACGGTGAGGAGCAGGCCGCCGACCGCGAGCGAGGCGGTCAGAACGCGCCGGACGCGGGCTCGCGCCCGCCGCCGGAATGGTGCCGGACGGAGGACCACGGATGTCTCCCTGAGGGCAGGCAGCACATTGGTTAAGTAGGTTTCCTAACAACCAACGGACCGTAGAGAGCTGAGCGAGCCATGTCAACCAGCCCCGCCGAGAATGCCCTTCCGGCGGATAGCCCGAGTGAGGCCGGAGCCACGGGCACGCGCGGTCACGCGCGGGGCGGTCAGCCCAGGACAGGCGCGGCGCACGCGCGGGGCGGTCGGCCTGGCCAGGCGCGGCGGCGCGGCCGGGCGGGGCCAGGACACGCGCGGCACCGACGGCGCGGCCAGGCACGGAGCAGCCGACACGGCGCGGCCAAGCGCGGCACGGTCGTCGCAGCCAGGCGCGGCACGGTCAGGCGCGGAGCGCTGGCGCTCCGCGCCTGACCGCCGTGCCCTCGTTCAGACGTGCCAGCGCAGTGCCATCGTTCAGGCGTGCCAGCGCAGCACCGCACCCAGGCCTCCGGCCGGTCCCCGGAGTCCCTCGGGTACCACCAGCACCTCGGTGTCGGCCACCGTCGCGGACCGCATCAGCGCGTCGTCCGCGCGGGCGGGCTCGGGTGCTCTGACGCCCATGGCGCGCGCCTGGGAGCGCTGCACGGCCACCTGATCGGCGTCCGGCCCGATCCACACCTCGTGGCGCATATCGCCCCCCGCGTGCCCCAGCAGCAGCGTGGCCGCCTGGTGGCGGCGCATGGCCTCCACCACCGCCGGTACGCCCTCCGCCGCCCCGCTGCTCGGCGGCCCGGTGCCGTCGTGGCCGGCCAGGGCCGGTCCGCCGGGGCGGCCGCGCCCGGCGCGGAAGAGGTCGAGGACCGTCTCCAGATGGGCGCGGGCGTACTCCGCCCGGGCGTGGTCGATCTCCGCGTTCAGCTGCTCGGAGCAGCCGGCGGCCCTGCTGCCGTGGCGGGTCTCCTCCGTCTTGGCCCGCAGCGGCTCGGGCAGCCGGTCGCGTACGGCCCGGCGCTCGCGCGGATCGCCGGACAGGATCAGCAGGTCGGCGTCGGTGTCCGTCCACTGCCGCATCAGCTCGTCGGCCACGCGGTCGGCGGTCTGCTCCCAGCTGTTCCCGACCCGGTTGCGGTAGTGCCACTCGAAGCGGTCGGCGGGCACCGACCGATGGCCCCGGCCATGCGCTCTTCGGCCCCCGGCGCGCCCCGCCGGGCGGGCGCCGGTGTCGTCCCGCAGTTCCAGATCGGCCCCCGCCTGGTCGACGAAGGCCACCAGACAGGCCGGCCACTCACCGCGGAACGCGGCCAGCGGCGCCACTCGCGGCAGCATCGACCAGGACGTCACCACGTCGATCGGGGACGTGGCCAGCGGCAGGTCGAGCACCACTTCGCCGTCCGCGGCGAACAGCGCCCGCCCCGCGGACACCCTGGCCCATTGCTCACCGGCCAGCCGCTCGATCACCGCGTCACAGGTGGCGCGGTCGGCGCCCTGGCCGGTCAGCTGATCCGCCACGAACCGCTCCCGCAGCCTGCGCCGCCTGGGCGCGTCCTCCGTGCTGCGGGAAGTGTCCATGTACACGCCCGCCCATGGACCGGGGCGATCGAACAACGGCTTCAGGAATCCAACGTCCATGACCTCCCCCAAACCCGGGGAAACATACGGAAGAAACCGGTCGACCCGACTCGCGCGGATCGCCGTTTCGCTCCTGACACCAGCATCCCTCCACCTCACCGGGATCGCCAGAGCCGACTAAAATCGCTCTCATGGCTCGCTCCAACGAGGAGGTCGAAGCCCTCCTGCGCGAATACGCCGATCTGCTCCTGATCACGGGCGGGGACGCGTTCCGGGCGCGTGCGTACGAGAAGGCCGCCCGGGCGATCGGCGGCCACGCGGCCGACATCTCGCAGTTCGACGCGAAGGCGCTGCGGGACATCCCCAATGTGGGCCGGTCGATCGCCGACAAGGTGGTCGAGTATCTGCACACCGGGACCATGCCCGCCGTCGAGGAGGCGCGCGCCGCCATCCCGGCCGGGGTGCGGGAGCTGACCGCCATCCCGGCGCTCGGGCCGAAGAAGGCCATGATCCTCTACGAGGAGCTGGAGATCTCCTCGATCGACCAGCTGGCCCAGGCCATCGAGGACCACCAGCTGCGCGACCTCAAGGGCTTCGGGCCAAAGTCCGAGGAGAACATCCTGCACGGCATCGGGCTGATGCGTGCCGCGGGCAACCGCATCCCGCTCGACGAGGCCATGGACGTGGCCGATGACATCGTCTCCGCCCTGTCCAAGGTGCCCGGCTGCCGGCGGTGTGCGTACGCCGGGTCGCTGCGCCGGATGAGGGAGACCGTGGGCGATGTGGACATCCTGGTGGCGGCGGAGGAATCCTGCCCGTTCATGGAGGCGTTCACCCGGCTGCCGCTCACCTCCGAGGTGATCGCCCACGGCCAGAAGAAGACCTCGATCCGCACCACGAAGGGGCTCCAGGTGGATCTGCGAGTACTGCCGCTGGACTCCTGGGGCGCGGGACTGCTCTACTTCACCGGCTCCAAGGCGCACAACATCCGCATCCGCGCGATCGCGGTGCGCCATGGCCTCAAGCTCTCCGAGTACGGCCTCTTCGAGACCAAGAGCGGCAAGACCATCGCCTCACGGAGCGAGGAGGACGTCTACGCCCGGCTCGGCATGGACTGGATCCCGCCGGCGCTGCGCGAGGACCGGGGCGAGGTCAAGGCGGCCCTCGAAGGCCAACTCCCCCGGCTGGTCGAGGAGTCCGACCTCCGGGGCGATCTGCACACCCACACCAACCTCACCGACGGGCTGGAACCGCTGGCGGACATGATCGCCAAGGCGGAGCGGCGCGGCTACGCGTACTACGCCATCACCGATCACGCGCCCAAGCTGTACATGCAGCAGATGACCGAGGAGAAGATGCTGGCCCAGCGGGAGCGGGTGCGCGCACTCGACCGGGGGCGCGGCCGTGGGGACACCCGGCTGCTGCACGGTGTGGAGCTGAACATCGACGTCGACGGTGACGTGGACTGGCCGCCCGAGTTCCTCGAGGACTTCGATCTGTGCGTGGCCTCGGTGCACACCCAGTTCGGCCTGGACCGCAAGGCCATGACCCGGCGGCTGGTGAGGGCCTGCGAGAACCCGCATGTGCATATCATCGGCCATCCGACCACCCGGCTGATCGGCAAACGGCCCGGTATCGACGCCGACTTGGACGAGGTGTTCGCCGCCTGCGCCCGTACCGGCACCGCGCTGGAGATCAACGCACATCCGGACCGGCTCGATCTGTCGGACGAGAACATCCTGCGGGCCAAGTCGCACGGGGTGATGTTCGCCCTGGACAGCGACGCCCACTCGACCCGGGATCTGGACAATATGCGGTACGGGGTGGGCATGGCCCAGCGGGGCTGGCTGACCCCGGACGATGTCATCAACACCTGGTCGCTCACCCGGCTGCGGCGTTTCCTGCGCAAGGACACGGGGCACCAGCCCCCAACATGACCACTTCCGGATCCGACCGCTCCTACCCCGCCCGTCAGGCCCCCGGCGCCGAAACCCTCGCCGAGCTGGACGCACGGGTCGTCGACTGCCGTGCCTGCCCCCGGCTGGTCCAGTGGCGGGAGGAGGCCGCCCGCACCAAGCGCCGGGCCTACGCCGACTGGGAGTACTGGGGGCGACCGGTGCCCGGGTTCGGACCACCGGACGCCGGGGTGGCGATCGTGGGGCTCGCACCGGCCGCCCACGGTGGAAACCGCACGGGCCGGATGTTCACCGGCGACCGCGCCGGCGACTTCCTGTACGCGGCGCTGTACGACCTGGGGCTGGCCAGCCGGCCGACCGCCACCCACCGCGGCGACGGCCTGGAGCTGTACGGGGTCAGGATCACCTCGCCGGTGCACTGCGCCCCGCCCGCCAACCGGCCCACCCCCGAGGAGCGGGACACCTGCCGCTCGTGGCTGGCCCGGGAGCTGCGGCTGCTGCGGCCGACGCTGCGGACCGCGGTGGTGCTCGGAGCGTTCGGCTGGCAGGCCGTGATGCCCGCCCTGGAGGCCGCCGGATGGACCGTGCCCCGGCCCCGGCCGGTATTCGGACACGGCGCGCGGGCCACACTGCGGGCGGCCGACGGCGGGCCGCCGCTCACCCTCTTCGGCTGCTACCACGTGAGCCAGCAGAACACCTTCACCGGGCGGCTCACCCCGGCCATGCTGCGCGAGGTGCTCGGCGCGGCGGCGGGGGCGGCGGGGCTTCCGGTCTCCGGCTAGGGCCGGGAGGGCAGTCGTGGAGAAGGGGAGGCCCCGGGCACTGGGGCAGGAGGGCGCCCGGGACCTCGTTCATGGGGTGGGCCGGATCAGTTGAGACCCTGGCCCGCGACGCTGCCGGTGTCACCGGCCCCGGCGGCCGCGCCCGCGTCACCGGCACCCGCGTTGCCCGCGCCTGCGTCATCGGCACCACCGGCCGCGTCACCGGCTCCGGCGTTGCCCGCGCCTGCGGCGTCACCGGCGCCGCCCGCCGCATCACCGGCACCACCGGCCGCATCACCGGCACCGCCCGCCGCGTCACCAGCACCACCAGCCGCGTCACCGGCGCCGCCGCCGTCCGCGCCGATGACCGCTCCGGTGGCCTCCAGCGCGGCGGTCACCGGCTGGAAGAACGTCTCGCCGCCCTGGGTGCAGTCGCCGCTGCCGCCGGACGTCAGCCCGACCGCCGCGTCCTCGGCGAACATCGCGCCACCGCTGTCGCCGGGCTCGGCGCACACATCGGTCTGGATGAGGCCGTTGACGATATCGCCGTTGCCGTAGTTCACCGTGGCGTTGAGGCCGGTGACCGTGCCGTCGGTGACCCCGGTCGTGGAGCCGGAGCGCTGCACCTTCAGGCCTACGCTCGCCTCGACGGCGCGCCCGATCTCCTGGGTGTTGCCGTTCTGGAGGTCGACCGTGCTGGACGGCTGGGTGGTGGCGTCGTCGTACATCACTAGCGCGAAGTCGTTCTCGGGGAACTTGGAGTCCTGCACCGTGCCCACCTGCTGGGCCCCGGCCTCGTCCGAGGTCCAGGTCTGGGATTCGTTGCCGCAGTGGCCCGCGGTCAGGAAGCCCGGCGCGCCGTCGACGCTGACGTTGAAGCCGAGGGAACAGCGGGCGCCACCGCCGAAGATGGCATCGCCGCCGTCGAGCCCACCGGCCGCGGCGTCCCCACCGCCCCCGGCGTCACCCGCACCACCAGCGGCATCACCGGCGCCACCAGCGGCATCGCCCGCACCACCCGCGGCGTCCCCGGCGCCACCCGCGCCGGCGTCATCCGCACCACCGGCGCCCGCGTCGCCCGCACCACCCGCCGTTCCGGCGGCGTCCCCGGCACCCGCGTCACCCGCGTCACCCGCCGCGTCCCCGGCGCCCGCGCCGCCGTTGTCGCCGGGCTGGGCCGCCTCCTCGCCGTCGAACTTCTTGAACTCACCCTGGCTGCGCTTGACGCTGACCGTGTCCGCCATCTGGCCCGTGGACTTGGTCAGCGTGTCCCACTTCGTACCGGTCACCGTCCGGTCGGCCGTCACCTGGACCTTGTTGGTGACCGGGTCGATCGACCAGGCGGTGCCGGGCACCGACGCGTCGCTGCTCAGCGTCTGGGTGGCGGCCTTCAGATCGGCCATGCTGTTCTGGACGACCTTCGCCACGGCGCCCTTGGCCCGCACGGACTCGGCGGAGTCCTCGTCCACCACGTTCATGACCAGCTGGCGGTTGCCGTTGTCGTAGTACCAGCCCGCGCCGTTGTCACCGAGGTCCGAGGCGAGACTCCTCGCGAGCTTCACCGCGGCCGGGGACGAGAAGGTCTTGGCGCCCGACGTCTCGTCCGGGTTCGCGTTCGCGTTGGGCAGCAGAATGGCGGCTGCCCCGAGCGCGGTGATGGCGGCTCCGGAAATGGCGAGGGTCCGCTTGTTCACACGTCGGTGGCTCAACTCACTGACCTCCAGTCGGGGATGCGCGGCAGGCGTGTGCGGAACGCTTGCCGCGTTCCACCACGCCCCCGCGCGGGGCCACCACGTCGTACGTGGACGCGTTCGCCCCGCTCTCACCCGTACTCAAGGTCTGATGAATGGCTGCGCCGAACGATCCGGATCGGTAAGCTCCGCCGGTTCGGCCGATCGTCCCGGCTGTTCCGCCCGGCGGTTCTTTCCCCTACCCGCCCCTTCCCGTTACCAGGGGCTTCGCCCCTGGACCCAGACCCCGGGTCTGGGGCGGAGCCCCAGTTGAGGGAAGGGGCGGGGAACAGCCCGCCGCAGGCGTCACGATCCGCCGGACACCCCTTGACCGCGCTCGGCGGCCTCGGCCTGGGCCCGCAGCTCCCACACCTCGCCGAGCGACATCCGCTCCGCCTCGGCGGGGGAACCGCCGGTGTCCTCGAAGTGGTCGACGTACGCGCCGATGAACTCCTGCCAGCGCTGGTTGGCCGGGTCCTCGTCCAGCGCCGCCATCGCGGCCGCGAAGTCCTCGCAGTCCACGAGGTGGAAGAGATGGCGTCCACTGCGCCAGATCCGCCAGTTGGTGATCCCGGCCCGGCGCAGCGCCGCCAGCAGGTCCTCCGGGACCGTGGCGTGCTCCCGCTCATAACCGGACTCCTGGCCCTCCTTGAGAACCGAGTGCAACGCCACCCGCATCGGCGCTCCTCCTTCTTCTTCTTCTTCCGCTGCTTCCCAAAGCCGGGCGGCCACGGCGGCCGCCCGGCAACGATCCATGATGCAGCGCTCACCCTTTCTGTTCGACGCGCACCCAGTCCACCTCCGCCTGCACTCCCCCGGACGCGATCCGGTCGACGCTGGACTGCGGCAGGCCCCAGTAGGGGGTGGTGACCTTGTTCCACCCGGCCGGGTACGCCCCGCCCAGGGCGAGATTGAGGATCACGTACTGGTTGTGGCCGAAGACCCACTGGCCACGGGTGGACTCGAGCTTGTTGCGGCTCGTCTCCTGGACCACCCGGTCGTCGACGAGGAAGCGCATCCCGGTGGGTGTCCACTCCACCGCGTAGGTGTGCCACTGGTCGGCGCGGCCGCCGCCCGGGTAGGTCTGGCGGGCGCCGATGTTGCCGTCCGCCGAATAGCCGGGGCCGTGCAGGGCGGTGCTGGTCCAGTCGGCGTAGCCGATGTTCTCCATGATGTCGGTCTCACCGGAGGAGGGCCAGGACACCGAGGGATCGTCCACATCGCTGCCCAGCAGCCAGAACGCGGGCCAGTAGCCGTCGCCGACCGGCAGCTTCATCCGGGCGCTGACCCGCCCGTAGGTGAAGTCCAGCTTGATGTGGGTGTCGATGCGTCCAGAGGTGAAGTCGTACGTGCCGCCGCCCGCCTGGGTGCAGCCCTTGCAGTACTTCGCCCTGAGGACGAGATTGCCGTTCTCGGTGCGGATGTTGTCGGAGGAGTCGGCATACGCCTGAGACTCGCCGTTGACCGATCCCATCTCCTGGCCGGTCCGCACCACACGCCACTTCGAGCGGTCGAGGGAGGCGCCGGTGAAGTCGTCGAAGAACGTCGTCTTGTACGCCCCGGACTGTTCACCGGGGAGGGCCGGGTACGCGGCGGAGGCGCTCCCACCCGTGCCCCAGACCTGGAACTCGTAGAGGGAGTAGCCGAATTGGGCGGTGGCCGGGGCCGGGTTGTAGAAGGAGCGGCGCTCCTTCCCCAGCATCCGCACATAGCGGCCCGTGGCGGGCTGCGACAGCCTCACGGTGTCATGGCGGCCCACCGCGTCCGCGGGGGACTTCACATCCGCGCGGCGGGCGGCCACCTCGGCGGCGGAGGGCTGGTGGACCGTGCGCCATGTGCGGTTGTCGTCGGATACCTGCACCTGGTAGTCGACGGCGTAGGCGGCCTCCCAGTAGAGGTCGACGGTGTCGATCGTGGAGGTCGCGCCGAGGTCCACCGAGACCCAGCGGTCGGCGTTCCAGTCGCTGGACCAGCGGGTCTGGTCGTCCTTGAGGTTGGCGGGCCAGCCGCCGTCGGTCACGAAGGCGGGCGAGTTGCCCGCGTGCTGGTAGTAGTTGGAGTAGGCGGGGTGGTTCAGGGCGAGATTGGTGCGGGTCGTGGACGCCGGGGCGGGCTCACCGCCGTACACCTTGAACGAGTACAGCGAATAGCCGTGCGGTGTGCCGCGCTCGATGCCACGCATCCGTACGTAGCGGCCGACGACGTCCTGCGGATGGGTGTGGGCGGTGATGGATCCTCCGGTACCGGCGTCCTCGGTGTAGAAGGGGGTCCAGTCGGTGCCGTTCTTGGACACCTCCAGGACGTACTTCTTGCCGTAGGCGGCCTCCCAGTCCAGGACGACCCGGTCGATCCGGATGGTGGCGCCGAGGTCGACGCGTATCCACGCGTTGTCGGTGAACGGGCTGGACCAGCGCGTCGACCCGTTGCCGTCGAAGGCCAGGCCGGGCGCGGTGCCGTCGTTCTCGCTGCCGGACGCGGTGACGGCGCCGTGGTCCGCGGCGTACGCGGCCGCCGCCCGGTCGGTGTCCCACGTCGCCTGGGCGGCGGTCGCGGTGGAGTGCGAGGTGGGTGTGGCGAGGGCCGGGCCCGTGGTCAGCACCGCCACCGTGGCCAGGGTGGCGAGGGCGCTCAGCAGAATGCGGGGGGTACGGGATGGCATGCGGCTCTCCTCGATGGGGTCGTGGGGGTGCACGTGTGATGCCGATGGGTGTTCGTACCGATGTGCCGATGTGCCGATGTGCCGTCGTGCCGAGGTGCTGTGCGTCGTGGCTGTGTGCCGGGGGCGGATCTTCCCCTCCCCGCCCCTTCCCGATACCAGGGGCTCCGCCCCTGGACCCCGAGGTCTGGGGCAGAGCCCCGCCACGCGGCGGAGCCGCGTACCGATGCTGTGGGAAGGGGCGAAGCCCCCGGCCCGGGGCCTGGGACAGAGCCCCTGGCCCGGGATCCGGGGCGGAACCCCCTGGCCCAGGGTCTGGAGCGAAGCCCCTGGCCCAGGGTCTGGGACGGAGCCCCCGGACCGGTGCCTGGGGCGCAGCCCCAGGCCCGGATCTGGAGCGGAACCCTCGAACCGGAATCCGAGACCGAGCCCCCGGACCGGGGTCTGGGACCGAGCCCCTGGACCGGGGTCTGGAGCGGAACCCCCAAACCGGAATCCGAGGCCGAACCCCCGAACCGGAATCCGGGATGGAACCCCCAAACCGGGGCCTGGGACCGAGCCCCCGGACCGGAATCCGAGGCCGAACCCCCGAACCAGAATCCGGGATGGAACCCCCAAACCGGGGCCTGGGACCGAGCCCCCGCACCGGAATCCGAGGCCGAACCCCCGAACCAGAATCCGGGATGGAACCCCCAAACCGGGGCCTGGGACCGAGCCCCCGCACCGGAATCCGAGGCCGAACCCCCGAACCAGAATCCGGGATGGAACCCCCAAACCGGGGCCTGGGACCGAGCCCCCGGACCGGAATCTGGAGCGGAACCCCCAAACCGGGGTCTGGGGCGGAGCCCCTGGTCCGGGGTCTGGGGCGGAGCCCCGGTTCGGGAAGGGGCGGGGAGGGGAACAAGCCCGCCGCAGGCGTCAAGCCCCCTCGCACACCCCTAGGCGGCGCGGCGGGCCCGGCCCCGCTGGTCACGGATGATCTCCGCGTAGCGGTGGCCGGTTCCCTTGATGGTGCGGACCTGGGTGCGGTAGTCGACGTGGACGAGGCCGAAGCGCTTGTCGTAGCCGTAGGCCCACTCGAAGTTGTCCAGCAGCGACCAGGCGAAGTACCCGGCCAGCGGGGCGCCCTTGCGGACCGCCGAGGCGCAGGCCGCGAGGTGCTGGACGAGGTAGTCCTGGCGCTCGGGGTCGTCCACGGTCCCGTCCGGCCGTACGACATCGGGGTAGGCGGAGCCGTTCTCGGTGACGTACAGCTTGCGGGCGCCGTATTCGCCGGTCAGGCGCAGCAGCAGGCTTTCGATACCATCGGCGTCGACCTCCCAGTCCATGCCCGTGCGGGGGACGTCCGGGCGGCGGACGGCGCGGGCGTGGGGGGCCGGGCCGGTGGGGTCGTCGGTGACGGTGGCCGGGAAGTAGTAGTTCAGGCCCAGCCAGTCCAGGGGTGCGGCGATGGTGTCCAGGTCGCCGGGGCGCTCCGGCAGTTCGACCCCGTACACCTCGCGCATGTCGGCGGGGAAGCCACGGCCGTGCACCGGGTCCAGCCACCAGCGGTTGGTGTGGCCGTCCATGCGCCGCGCGGCGGCCTGGTCCTCCGGCCGGTCGGTGGCCGCCTGCACGGTGTTGAGGTTGTTGACGATGCCGACCTCGGCGCGTGGCGCGGCGGCCCGGATCGCCTGGGCGGCGAGGCCGTGGCCGAGCAGCAGGTGGTACGAGGCGCGGACCGCCGCGGTCAGATCGGTGAGCCCGGGCGCCATCACGCCCTCGAGGTGGCCGATCCAGGCCGAGCACAGCGGCTCGTTGAGGGTGGTCCAGTGGTGCACCCGGTCGCCGAGGCGGTCGGCCACCACCGAGGCGTACGCGGCGAAGTGCTCCGCGGTGTCGCGCTCGGGCCAGCCGCCCCGGTCCTGGAGCACCTGGGGCAGGTCCCAGTGGTACAGGGTGACGGACGGGGTGATGCCCGCCTCCAGCAGGCCGTCGATCAGCTCGTCGTAGAAGGCCAGGCCCTTGGCGTTGACCGGGCCGTCGCCGCCCGGCATCACGCGTGGCCAGGCGATGGACAGCCGGTAGGCGTTGGTGCCCAGCCGCTTCATCAGCCCGATGTCCTGGCGCCAGCGGTGGTAGTGGTCGCAGGCCACGTCGCCGTGGTCGTCGCCCGCCACCTTGCCGGGGGTGTGCGAGAAGGTGTCCCAGATCGAGGGCGACCGTCCGTCCTCGGCGACGGCTCCCTCGACCTGGTAGGCGGAGGTGGCCGTGCCCCACAGGAAGTCGTGCGGGAAGGCTGTGAGGTCCAGGAGCTCGGACACGTACGTCCTTTCAGAGGCGGGAAGGTCAGAGGCGGGAAGGTCAGACGTGGGAAGGTCAGACGTGGGAAGGTCAGACGTGGGAAGGCCGGTCACTTCACGGCTCCGGCGGTGAGTCCGGCCACGAGATAGCGCTGCAGCAGCAGGAAGCCCGCGACCACGGGGACGCTGACGACGAGCGAGGCGGCCATGACCTGGTTCCAGTACACCTCGGTCTGGGTGGCGTAGCCCTGGAGGCCCACGGCGAGGGTGCGGGTGGTGTCGTTGGTCATCACCGACGCGAAGAGCACCTCGCCCCAGGCGGTCATGAACGCGTAGACGGCGACGGCGACGATGCCGGGAATCGCGGCCGGGACGACGACCCGGAACAGCGCGCCCAGCGGTCCGCAGCCGTCCACCAGCGCCGCCTCGTCCAGATCGCGTGGCACCGAGTCGAAGTACCCGATGAGCATCCAGATCGAGAACGGCAGCGAGAAGGTGAGATAGGTGAGGATGAGCCCGCCCCGGGAGCCGAAGAGGGCGATGCCGGTGGCGTTGCCGATGTTCACGTAGATGAGGAACAGCGGCAGCAGGAAGAGGATCCCGGGGAACATCTGGGTGGACAGGACGGTGACGGTGAACACCCGCTTGCCCCGGAACCGGTACCGGCTGACCGCGTACGCGGCGAACACGGCGATCACCACCGAGCAGACGGTCGCCGCGCCCGCCACGATGGCCGAGTTCATGAAGTACTCGGCGAGCGGCACGGTCGACCAGATGTCGATGTAGGGGCGGATGGTCAGTCCGCTCGGCAGCCAGCGGAACGTCCCCGAGACGTCCTCCAGTGGCTTCAGGGAGCTGGAGACCATGACGTACACCGGCAGCAGGACGAACCCGGTGAGCAGGGTGAGGAAGATCCGGCGGGCCCAGAGGAAGGACCGGGGGGCGGCCATCGGTGAGCGGGGCCGCGCCGGGGAGGTGCCCGGGGAGGTGCTAGACATCGGCCGTCTTCCTTCGTCGGGAGGTCAGCAGCAGGTACAGGCCCGTCACCACGAGCAGGAAGAGCAGCAGCAGGACGGACATGGCGGACCCGGTGCCGAAGTTCCAGGTGGCGAACGTCGTCTGGTAGACGTGGATCGAGATGAGGTCCGCGGCCTCCGGCGCTGCCTTGCCGAACAGCACATACGGGGTGTTGAAGTCGTTGAACGTCCACAGGAACAGCACCAGCACCAGCACCTGGTTGACCGGGCGCAGCGAGGGCAGGGTGATGCGGCGGATCTGCTGCCACATCCCGGCGCCGTCGAGGGCGGCCGCCTCGTAGAGCTCCTTGGGGATGTTCTGGAGACCCGCCATGACGATGAGGAACGCGAACGGCCAGCCCTTCCACACCGAGACGGTGAGCAGGGCGATGAAGCTGTTGTCGCCGATGAGCCAGAACGAGGGCTTGTCGGTGAGGCCCAGCTGATCGTGGAGGACGTGGTTCACCAGCCCGTTGTCGTGCTGGAACATGAACGCCCAGGTGATGACGGCCGTGTAGACGGGCAGCGCGTACGGGACCAGGAACAGGGTGCGCAGCACGCCCCGGCCGCGGAAGGTGTCCTGGAGGAAGATGGCGGTGGCGGTGCCCAGCAGCCAGCACAGCCCGACCGACAGCACGGTGAAGCCGCAGGTGACCCAGAACGAGTGGAGCAGCGCCTCACCGGCCGGCGCGTTGATGTCGACCGAGATCTTGTAGTTGTCGAAGCCGGACCAGGGGGCGGCGCTCCAGTCCCGGATGGAGAACCGGGTGAGCGCCTTGAAGCTCATCAGGATGCCCATCACCATCGGCACCAGATGGACCAGGAGCTCGAGGACCAGGGCGGGCAGGAGCAGCAGATACGGCAGTCCGATGCGGCGGATCCGCCCGGGGCGGCGCGGGCCTCGCGCCGCCCCGGGGGTGCTCCCCGACACGGTCCGCCGGTCTGCCTCGGCGGTGGCGGTCGTGGTGGTCATGAGGTGTCCGCGCTCACTTCGCCGGCATCTGCTGCTGGGCCTTCTCCAGCTTGGCCGTCACCGATGCGGTGGTCACCGGGCGTCCGGCGGCGGCGTCCGCGAACAGTTCCTTGACGGCCGTGCCCACGGACGTCTCGAACTGCGACTCGTCCGCCACCTGCGGCAGCGCCTCCGCGCTCTTGGCGAGGGTGTCCCGCAGGGCGGCCGTCGCCTGGGTGTTGAACGCGGGGTCGGACTGGGCGGCCTTGACCGGCGGGATGGAGCCGTACGCCTTGTTGAGGATCTTCTGCTCCGGGTCGCTGGTCATGAACTTCACGAACTTCAGGGCGCCGTCGTGGTTGTCGGTGTTCTTGAAGACGGCCAGGTTGATGCCGGCGACCATCGAGTTGACGGCGGTGCCGGTGCCGGGGGTGCCGGAGCGTACGGGCGCCGGGGCCACGCCCCACTCGTCGTCCTTCATGCCCAGGGAGGCGAAGGTGGCGGAGGCGGTCTGCCACAGGACCATGGCCGTCTTGCCCTTGGCGAAGTCGCTGAGGGACTGGTTCTGCGCGTATTCGGCGTTGCCCGGGGCGATGATCTTGTCCTTCGCCATCAGGTCGACATACTGCTTGATCGCGGAGACCGCGCCGTCCGAGGTGAAGTCGGGCTTGCCGGCGGCGGTGAAGAAGTCCGCGCCATGCTGCTTGGCGAAGACGAACACCTGGTGGATGTTCTCCGAGAGGTTCGCGCCCTCGGCGCCGAGGCCCCACTTGCCGTCCTTGGAGAGCTTCTTGCCGTCGGCGACGATGTCGTCCCAGGTGGCGGGCGGCTTGGAGATGCCCGCGTCGGCGAACATCTTCTTGTTGTAGTAGAGCGCGTACGCCATCGAGTACAGCGGCACCGCGGCCGGGTCCTCGCCCTTCACCCCGGTAGAGCCGAGGGCGGAGTCCACGAAGCGGTCCTTGCCGCCGATGCCGCCGAAGTTCTTGTCGTCCCACGACAGCAGCGCCCCGGACGCCTGGAGTGAGGCGCTCCAGGTGTTGCCGATGTTCAGCACGTCGGGGCCCTGGCCGGAGGTGGTGGCGGTGAGGATCCGGTTCAGCAGCTCGGACCAGGGGATGACCTCGAGTTTCACTCTGATCCCGGTCTGTTTCTCGAACTTGTCGAGCTCGGGCTTCAGGACCTTCTTGTCCACCGCGATGCTGGCGCCCTGGTTCGAGGCCCAGTACGTGAGCGTCTTGGGCGAGTCGTTGGATCCTTCGCCGCCGGCCGTCGAGGAACCGCCTCCGCAGGCCGAGACGGCGAGGGCGAGTGACAAGGTGACGGCGCCTATGGCCGCGACTCGGATGCTGCGCATGGCTCCTGGTGTCCCTTCCGGGAGTGGTCAATGCCAAGAAGGGCCCGGGTACGCCACCGCGTTCAACTCCCGAAGCCTCTCACGGCTTAATTTAGGACGTGAGTTAAACCTCAAGAGAAGGTCGCGTCAAGAGATCCGGCGGAGGTATCTTGCGGCGCGTAGTCCGGAGTTGAGGAGGCCAGGTGACGGCGAACAACGGCCGTACGGTTCGTGACCTGCGGCGGGAGAACCGTGCCGCCGTGCTGCGCCGGTTGTACTTCGACGGGCCGATGAGCCGCTATTCGCTGGCCCCCGCGACCGGGCTGAGTTCAGGTTCCATCAGCAATGTGGTCGCCGAACTGCTCGCCGAGGAGCTGGTGGAGGAGGCCGGGAGCGTGGACTCCGACGGCGGCCGCCCCCGCACCCTGCTGCGGATCGCCCCGCACAGCGGCCACATGATCGGGGTGGACGTCGGCGAGACCCGGGTCCGCGTCGAGCTGTTCGACCTCGCGCTGGCCGAACGGGCCCATGCGGACCGGCCGTTGCCCACGCGCGGCCCCGGGCACCAGGACCGCTACGACAGCGAGCTGATCGCGGGCCATATCCGCGACGGCATCGCCGAGGTCCTGGCGGCGGCCGGGCTCGCCCCCGATCGGCTCCTCGGCGTCGGCATCGGCGTCCCCGGCATCGTGGAACACTCCGAGGAGCGCGGTGCGGTGGTGCACTGCCAGCCGATCGGCTGGGAGGCGGTCCCGCTGGAGCGGATGCTGCGCGGACCGGACCATCTCCCCCAGGAGGTCCCGTACTTCATCGAGAACGGCGCCAAGACGCTGGGGCAGGCCGAGATGTGGTTCGGCGCCGGGCGCGGTGCGCGCAACGCGGTGGTCGTGCTCTTCGGATCGGGCGTCGGCGCCTGTGTCGTCACCGAGGACGTCGAGCACGGCCGGGCGGTGGAGTGGGGCCATCTCACGGTACGGGTGCGGGGCCGCCGGTGCCGCTGCGGGGCGCTGGGCTGCCTGGAGGCGTACGCGGGTGCGGAAGCGCTGCTGGAGCGCTGGCAGGAGGCTGGCGGGCAACCGCCGTCCGACACCGACGAGGAGACCGCCCTGACGGCGATGCTGGCCGCCGCCTACCCCGAGGACGGTGGCGACCCGGACCCGGTGGCGGCCGGCGTCCTCGCCGAGACGGCGGAGTACCTGGGCGCGGGTCTTTCCGACCTGATCAACCTCTTCCAGCCCGAGCGCATCCTGGTCGGCGGCTGGGCCGGGCTCCAGCTCGGCGCGCGCTTCCTGGACTCGGTGCGCCGCCACGCGCTCTCGTACGCGCTGCCGTACCCGTCCGGACGCGTCGGCATCGACCTGGGGGCGCTGGGGCCGGACGCGGTGACGGTGGGCGCCGCGATCCTGCCGCTCGCCGACTTCTTCGCCCGCGGCGGGCGCCGCCTGCCCGCCGGGCCCTCACCGGAGCCGTCCCCCGCGTGGCGCACCACCCTGGGCACGCGGCTGGCGTAGGGGCGGGGCGGGCGCTGCGCACCTGGCGCGGGAATCGCGTAGGGGCGGGGCGGGCGCTGCGCACCTGGCGCGGGGATCGCGCGCACACGCTGCGCCCACGTCCGGCGCGGGGCTGCGCCGACTCCCGTGCCGCTACGCCGACTCCCGTACCACCAGCTCAGGTTCGAAGAGGACCGCGACCGGATCGGTGCGCAGCCCCCGGACGTGCTCGTCGAGCAGCCGGGCCATCGCCGCCGCCATGTCCTCCACCGGCTGGCGCACCGTGGTCAGCGGCGGGCGACAGGTGGCGGCCACGCTGGAGTCGTCGAAGCCGACGACCGCGACATCGTCGGGCACCCGCCGGCCGCGCTCCCTCAACACCTGGCAGACCCCCCGGGCCATCAGGTCGTTGGCCGCGAACACCCCTTCCACATCGGGGTGTTCGGCGAGCAGCGTGGTCATCGCGGCCACCCCGCTGTCCAGCGTGAAGCCGCCCTCGGCCACCGGAACGTACGGGTGGCCGCCGCGGGCCATGGTGTCGCGGAACCCGGCGAGCCGCTCCTGGCTCGCCGCCACCGCCCACGGCCCCGACACGGTGGCCACCTTCCGGCACCCCCGGGCCAGCAGGCGCTCGGCGGCGATGCGGCCACCGTCCCAGTGCGCCAGGTCGACATGGCTGAGCGCCACCGGCCGCACGGGCCGGGCGAACAGCACGGCGGGCAGTCCTGCCTCGGCGAGCAGCGCGGGCAGTGGATCGTCGGGGTGGGTGGACACCACGAGGGCCCCGTCGGCGTTCCCCTGCCGCAGGTACCTCACCACCTCCTGCCGGGCCCCGGGGGACTCGGCGAACATCAGCACCGGGTGCGTCGAGCGCGGCCGCAGGAATCCCACCACGCCACCGACCACCCGGCCGAAGAACGGGTCCGAGAACACCCGGGCGGCGAAGGCGTTCTGCTCCTCCTCCGAGGTGTCCCCGGCCCCGGAGACGACGAGCGCCACGGTGCCGGTGCGCCGGGTCACCAGCGATCTCGCCGCCCGGTTGGGCGCGTAGCCGGTCCTCTCGATCGCCAGCCGGACCAGGTCCTGGATGGCCGGATCCACATTGCGGACGCCATTGACGACCCGGGACACGGTCGCCCGGGAGACACCGGCCTCCCGGGCGACATCCTCCAAGGTCGGGGCCTGTCGGTTCATGTCCGCACCCTAGTGGCAGCGTGTCCCGGGGGCATAGAGCGCTCTCCCGTCGCTCAGCGGTAGACGCCGAACTCGTAGAGGGAGTAGCCGTAGCCGGTGCCACGGGCCGTGCCGTGGACGCGGACGTAGCGCCCGGTACCGGAGACGTCGAAGTCGTCCACACCGCCGTTGCCGTCGGTCACCTCTCGGACGGTGCGCCAGCTGTTGCCGTCGTCGGAGGTCTGGATGGTGTACGCCTTGGCGTAGGCCGACTCCCACACCAGCTGGACGTGGGTGAAGGAGGTGGACGCGCCGAGGTCCACCTGGAGCCACTGCGGATCGCTCCAGTCGGTGGCCCAGCGGGTGTCCGCCCTGCCGTCCACGGCGTTGGCCGGGGTGCAGGGGCAGTCGCCGCCACCGGTCTGGTACGAGGAGGCGGTGGCGGGCCTGCCGAGGGCCGCGTTGGTGCCGTTCACGGCGGGCGGGACGACCCGTACGGAACGGGTCTCGATGCCGACGTTGCCCTTGCCGTCGGTGGCCTTGACGTACACCTTCCACACGCCGGGGCGGTCCGGCGCGGTGACCCTCAGCCGGCCGCCGCCGAGGTCGGTGGCGGGCAGCGGGATGAGCCTCTTGTCCTTGTCGAGGTACATCGTGCCGCCCAGCACCTGGTAGGAAATGGCATCGCCGTCGGGGTCGGTGGCCCTGACCGCGAGGGTCAGGTCGCGGCCCGCCTCCACCTTGGCGGCATCGCCCTCCACGGCCAGCGAGGAGACGACCGGCGGTGAGTTGTCGCGCGAGGTGTCCGCGCCGTAGGCCTTCTTCACCGCGTAGTACGACAGCCGCTTCTGTCCGCCGGGCAGCAGATTGAACCAGACACCACCGAAGTCGTCCTCGGTGCCGTAGTGGAACATCGTGGCGCCGAGCGCGACGCCCTCGTGGCCGGTGACGCAGTTCCACGCCTTGGCGTAGCCCGCGGCCTTGGCCTGGTCGGTGGGCTCCTCCGGCACCCCGTTGGAGTCGTCGGGCACCTCCCACTCCCCCGCCGGGCCGGTCTCGGTGACGATGTACGGCTTGGTGTAACCGCCCTGCTCCCAGGTGGCCTTGATATCGCACACGGCGTTGTAGGAGTTGACGGCGTACAGATCGAGGTCGGGGGCGTTCCTCCGGTAGTACGGCCACGCGCCGGTCCAGGCATCCGTGGAGGTCACCGGATGGCCGGGGTCGATGGCATGGACCTTCTTGGCGATGTCGTTGACGAACGTGGTGTAGGCGTCCCGCTGCCGCTCCAGCTCATCGCCGCTGTAGCAGTTCTGGAGGCCGAGCACCGACTCGTTGCCCACGTTCCACATCAGCACGCCCGGGTGGTCCTTGTAGGCGGAGACCCACTTGGTGAACTCGGCGGCCATCTGATCCTTGTAGGCGGTGTCCGTCCGGTAGTTCACGCAACCGCCGCTGCCCGGTCCGCCACCGGGCTGCAGCCAGAATCCGGCGATCACCTTGATGCCGTGGGCGGCCGCGGAGTCGAAGAGGGGTTCGCTGGTGGCGTCGGTTCCCCAGGTGCGGATGGTGTTCACGCCCATCGACCGCAGATCGGGGAGGTAGCGTTCGGCGTCCGCGATGGCGGGGCCCCAGGTCAGGCCCTTGATCTGATACGGCTGGCCGTCCACGGTCAGCCGCCAGTCGCCCTGGGTGCCGGCGACCTCGACGACGCTTCCGGCGGCGTGTGCCCGCTGGCCGGGCAGCGCGAGGGCACCGGCGGCCAGCAGACCGGCGGCGAGGGGCGCCGCGATACGGCGTGGTGCGGTACGGATCCGGGTCATGGTGATGTCTTTCGGTGTGTCGGAAGGGGGCGAGTGTCGGAGGGGAAGTCGAGTGCGGACGGCCCGGCCGCGACGGGGTGCCCCGCGAGCGGCCGGGCCGCGAGGCCACGGCGGCTACGGCGGTCGCTGTGCTACGGCGGCTACGGCGGTCGCTGTGCCACGACGGCTACGGCAGCTCGTAGTTCTCGTCGAGGGCCGCTCCGGCCTCGGGGTGGGTCTGGTCATAGCCGCGGGCGTCGCACTGCAGCGCCCCGACCACACAGTGGTCGACCAGCGCCTTGAGCGTGGGCGCGTCCCAGGCGTTGAAGAAGTCGTAGTGGAACGACCAGCTCGGACCGCTGGCCAGCCTCGCCCGGGAGAGGTCGCCGTTGACCGGGAAGGCCATCTTGAACTCGATCATCGGCAGCGCCACCGGGTGGTCGGCGGGGCACACGTTGTTGTTCGTGCCGGGGTTGACCACCGGGTAGGCCATGTGGCTGCGGTGGCCGGGGGTGTCCAGGTACTTCCCGTCCCAGCAACTGGACGCCTGGAAGCGGATGTTGAGCTGGACCTCGGGACGGCTCGGGCAGTCCTTGGGGAATTCGACGTTGAAGAAGCTGTCACCGCATTCCCAGCCCTCCACGAAGCCGGGGTGACGGCGGAACTCCTCGGCGGTCTGCATCGGGTCGCCCACCACGAACCGCAGCCCCTTGGGGAACGGCCGCACACTGGTGTAGTCGGTCACGCCCGCCTTGTAGTAGATGGTCTGCGGGCCGGTGGGCAGCACCGGCTTGTCGCCGTTGAACAGCGTGGGCATCCAGTAGCCCGACTTGTCCCCCGGTGCCTTGCAGGTGGTGCGGCCGGCGTCGAGGGAGGCCGTGGTGCTGGCCGCGTCGGTCGTGGTGTTGCCCATGAAGGTGTGGTCATGGGACGCGCCCGGCTGCTGCGGATACACGATGGGGTCGTCCGGCCTGGTGTGGCTCACCGAGCAGTTGGCCTGGAACTCGTGGAAGTAGCGGTGAGGCGGTTCCTTCGTGGACGGGGTGACGCCGGTGACCGGCGGGTTCGCGGGAATGTAGCCGTCGCCGTCCGGGTCCTCGGGCGAGGAGGCGGACGACGCCGCCATGGTGTGCCCCGTGTGGGCCACCTGCCCCGCATGGGCCGCGTGGGCCGCCGTGACACCGCCGCCTGCGGACTTCGCCGCGGGCGTCTCGGCGCTCATCGCGATACCGCCGAGCCCGAGGGTGGTCAGCAGCAGCGCGCCCGCGATCAGGGTGGATGAAACGATCTTCGATCTCCGTGCCATGGGGACTCCTGCCACATGGAGAGAGGGTGAGGGTGGCCGGGCGGCCCTCGCACGGCGAGGACTCGCGACGCCGTGGGTGCGGACCGAGCCGTCCGCATGACGGGCCGTCACCGGCCCGCGACAACAATGGGAGAGCGCTCTCCGATATGGGAGTGTCCGGGCGGGAGTGCGAAGGTGTCAAGGCGTCGAGCGGAAAGGATCAGACGCCGGTCCTCCTTTCCCTCTTGAACACAACGGCCAGAGCCGCGCCGACCACAAATCTCCCCAAGTTCGCCCGAAGCAGGGGATCCACCAGGGCAGTTGACGTTCAAAAAGCAACAACATGTAAGGACTGCGGTCACAACTCTTGACGAGTCATTCACATGGATGAAGCATGCGACGGCAAGAGAGCGCTCCCTCACCCCCCATCCCGTTCATTTACTGAACCAGGAGAGACGCCCCCATGACGCCTTCCCCCACGTCTTCCTCCTCCGGCCGCTCCGCGGTCGGCCGCCGGGCGGTACTCGGCGCCGCGGCCGCCGTGGCATCGGTCCCCGCCCTCGGCGGCCTGGCCACTTCCGCGGCCGCCGCCCCCTCGGGCCGGGGCAGAAGCCCCAAGGCCCTGCCCGGCGGCGGCGACCTCGGCCCGAACGTGATCGTCTTCGATCCGGCCACGCCCGGCATCCAGGGCAAGCTGGACGAGGTGTTCAAGAAGCAGGAGTCGGCGCAGTTCGGCACCGGGCGCTACGCCCTGCTGTTCAAGCCCGGCAGCTACAGCGGGCTCAACGCGCAGATCGGCTTCTACACCTCCATCGCCGGGCTGGGGCTGTCCCCCGACGACACGACCATCAACGGCGACATCACGGTGGACGCCGGGTGGTTCAACGGCAATGCCACCCAGAACTTCTGGCGTTCGGCGGAGAACCTCGCGGTCGTACCGGTCAACGGCACCAACCGCTGGGCCGTGGCACAGGCGGCCCCCTTCCGGCGGATGCACGTCCGCGGCGGGCTCAACCTCGCCCCCGACGGCTACGGCTGGGCGAGTGGCGGCTACATCGCGGACAGCCGCATCGACGGCCAGGTCGGACCGTACTCCCAGCAGCAGTGGTACACCCGCGACAGCGCGATCGGCGGCTGGCTCAACGGCGTGTGGAACATGGTGTTCTCCGGTGTGGAGGGCGCGCCCGGGCAGAGCTTCCCCAACCCGCCGTACACCACGCTCAACACCACCCCGGTCTCCCGGGAGAAGCCCTTCCTGTACCTCGACGGCAGCGAGTACCGGGTCTTCCTGCCCGAGAAGCGCACCAACGCCCGCGGGGTCACCTGGGGCAACGGCACCCCCAGGGGCACCTCGCTGCCGCTGTCGCAGTTCTACGTGGCCAAGCCCGGCGTCACCGCGGCCACCCTCAACGAGGCGCTCACCCAGGGGCTGCATCTGCTGCTCACCCCGGGGATCTACCACCTCGACCGGCCGGTCCAGGTGAACCGCGCCAACACCGTCGTCCTGGGGCTCGGCTACGCCACGCTCATCCCCGACAACGGCGTCACCGCGCTGAAGGTCGCCGATGTCGACGGGGTGCGGCTGGCCGGTTTCCTCATCGACGCCGGACCGGTGAACTCAGCCACGCTGCTGGAAGTCGGTCCACAAGGTGCCTCCGCCGACCACTCGGCCAACCCCACCACCGTCCAGGACGTGTTCATCCGCATCGGTGGCGCGGGCCCCGGCAAGGCCACTACCAGCATGGTGATCAACAGCCGGCACACCATCGTCGACCACACCTGGGTCTGGCGCGCCGACCACGGTGACGGGGTGGGCTGGGAGACCAACCGCGCCGACTACGGCGTCCGGGTCAACGGCGACGACGTGCTGGCCACGGGGCTCTTCGTGGAGCACTTCAACAAGTACGACGTACAGTGGTTCGGGCAGCGGGGCCGGACCATCTTCTTCCAGAACGAGAAGGCGTACGACGCCCCGAACCAGGCGGCCATCCAGAACGGCTCCATCAAGGGCTACGCCGCCTACAAGGTGGCCGATTCGGTGACCACGCACGAGGGATGGGGGCTCGGCAGCTACTGCTACTACAACGTCGACCCGAGCATCGTGCAGCACCACGGCTTCGCCGCGCCGAACGCGTCGGGGGTGAAGTTCCACAATCTGCTGGTCGTCTCGCTCGGCGGGCAAGGCCAGTACGAGCGCGTCATCAATGACACCGGATCTCCCACCTCGGGCACCTCCACCGTGCCGTCCACCGTGGTGTCATATCCCTGATCTACGATGCCTCGCGGGTCGGTGCCCCCGGTGAACCGCCCCTCGAAGTGCCGACCGCCCAGGAAGGACCACACGCCATGACCATCACCCCCGTGCGCGACCGCTCCACGATCATGGTGCTCAACGGACCGAACCTGAACCTCCTGGGCCGCCGGCAACCCGAGATCTACGGCACCGACACCCTGGCCGACATCGAGAAGCTGGTGGCCGAGACCGCCGCGCCGCACGGTCTGACGACCGACTGCCGGCAGAGCAACCACGAGGGCCAGCTGATCGACTGGATCCATGAGGCCCGGGAGCGCCACGCGGCGGTCATCATCAACCCCGCGGGGTACTCCCACACCTCCGTCGCCCTGCGCGACGCCCTGGCCACCTGCGACGGTCTGCCGATCGTGGAGGTGCACATCTCCAACATCCACCAGCGGGAGACCTTCCGGCACCACTCCTATGTCTCCGCGCTGGCCAGCGGGGTGATCGCCGGATGCGGTGTGCAGGGATACGCGTTCGCCGTCGAGCGGGTGGCGGCCCTGCTGGCCGCCGCCAGGGCGTAGGCGCAGGCGTGCGACACCGCAGGCCCTGATCAGACCTCAGGCCCTGATCACACGGACACCGGCCTCGGTGTACGGAGCGACCAGTTCCTCATCGGCGCCGGTGTCCGTGATCAGCACATCGATCTCGTCCAGTGCGCAGATCCGGGCGAACGCCCGGCGTCCCAGCTTGGAGCTGTCGGCCACGACCACCACCCGGGTGGCCCGGCCGGCCATGAGGTGGTTGATGCTGGCCTCGCCCTCATGGTGGGCGGTCGCGCCCTGGACCGTGTCCAGCGCGTCCACACCGAGGATCGCCAGATCCAGCGACACCTGGTCCAGCACTCCGGTGGCCAGCGGCCCCATCAGCTCGAAGGACTGCGGACGGGCCACCCCACCGGTGAGCACGATCTTCACCTGGGGGCGCACCGCCAGCTCATTGGCGATGTTCAGGGCGTTGGTGACGACCGTGACGGCCGGGCCGCCGCCCGATGTGGAGAGGTCACCGCGCGTGGAGAGGGCGCGGGCCACCTCGGTGGTGGTCGTCCCGCCGTTGAGCCCCACGATCGAGCCCGGTTCGGCCATCCGGGCCGCGGCCGCGGCGATGCGCTGCTTCTCCGAGGCGCGCCGGGCGGTCTTGTAGCGCAGCGGTAGGTCGTACGAGAGGTTGTGCGCGACCGCGCCGCCGCGGGTGCGCGTCAGCATCTGCTGCTGGGCGAGTTCATCCAGGTCGCGCCGGATGGTCGCGGCGGACACCGCCAGCTCGGCGGCCGCCTCTTCGACATCGACTCTGCCGTCCCTGGCCAGCAGATCCAGCAGGGCGTTCCACCGCTCGGGCCGTTTCACGCCGATCACCCTACCCCGCTCCCCGCATGCATCGGCTCTGGACTTCCGTGCGTGATTCTGCGCATTATCAGCCCGTACGAAACAACTCCGCGCATCCATAGCGCTCGGGTCATCCGTGCGACGAGGGGAGTCCCATGAGCCACACCGAGGCCGAGATCGCGAGTCAGCCCGACTGCTGGCGGCGTGCCATCGCCCTGGCCCGGGATCCGGAAGGGCCCGTACGGGCGGCGCTGCCCCGGGCGGGTGAGCGGGTCGCCGTCGTCGGCTGCGGCACCTCGTGGTTCATCGCCCAGTCGTACGCGGCGCTGCGCGAGGCGGCGGGCCAGGGCGAGACGGACGCGTTCGCGGCGTCGGAGACGCCGCTCGGCCGCGCCTACGACCGGGTGGTCGCGCTGTCCCGGTCCGGCACCACGACCGAGGTGCTGGAGCTGCTCGGCGCGGTGCGCGGCCGGGTGCCCACCACCGTCGTCACGGCGGTCCCCGACTCACCCGTCGTGGGCGCCGCGGACGCCGCGGTGGTGCTCGACTTCGCCGATGAGCGGTCGGTGGTGCAGACCCGCTGGGCCACCACCGAACTCGCCCTGCTCCGCGCCCACTTGGGAGCCTCCCTGGACCACCTGGAGGCGGACGGGGAGGCGGCGCTCGCCGAGCCGCTGCCCGGGCCGCTCGTGGACGCCGGACAGTTCACCTTCCTCGGGCGGGGCTGGACCTACGGGGTCGCGCAGGAGGCCGCGCTCAAGATGCGCGAGGCGGCGGGGGCGTGGACCGAGGCGTATCCGGCCAAGGAGTACCGGCACGGCCCGATCAGCGTGACCGGCCCGCGGAGCGTGGTGTGGTGGCTGGGCGAGGGCGCGTCGGATGTGGCGGACGAGGAGATCACCCGCACCGGTGGCCGGGTCGCCGGCCACGGCCGCGACCCGCTGGCCGAACTGGTGGTGGTGCAGCGGCTCGCGGTCGCGATCGCGGCGGCGCGCGGGCTCGACCCCGACGAGCCGCGCCATCTCACCCGCTCGGTGATCCTCGGCTGAGCGGGGACGGGCGCGGCCGCGAGGCCGAGCGGTCCGCGCGGGTATGAGCGGATCGCGGGATACGGGACAGGACCGGAACACGGGAACGGGTGGAAGGAGCCGGTAGATGCCCCTGGTGGCCACCGGAGAGATCGTCGGGGCGGCCGCGCGGGCCGGGCTCGGCGCGGGTGCGTTCAATGTCATCCAGATCGAGCACGCCCAGGCCATCGTGGCCGGGGCTGAGGCGGCGGGCGCGCCGGTGATCCTCCAGATCAGCGAGAACGCGGTGCGGTATCACGGCGCCCTGGCCGCCATCGGGCGGGCGACCGTGGAGGTGGCCCGCGCGGCGCGGGTGCCGGTGGCCGTGCATCTGGACCACGCCACCGGGCCGGAGCTGGTGCGGGAGGCGGTGGGCCTCGGCTTCGGCTCGGTGATGTTCGACGCCTCGGCCCTGCCTTACGACGGCAATGTGGCGGCGACCGCCGAGGTGGCGGCCGACTGCCATGCCCACGGGGTGTGGGTGGAGGCCGAGTTGGGCGAGGTGGGCGGCAAGGACGGCGTCCACGCGCCGGGCGCCAGGACCGAACCGGCCGAGGCCGCCGCCTATGTGTCGGCCACGGGAGTGGACGCGCTCGCGGTCGCGGTGGGCACCTCGCACGCGATGGTCGTCAAGGCCGCGGTGGTGGATCTGCCGCTGGTGGCGGCGCTGCGCGCGGCCGTGCCGGTACCGCTGGTGCTGCACGGCTCCTCCGGGGTGCCCGAGGCGGATCTGACCCGGGCGGTGGAGGCGGGGCTGACGAAGGTGAACATCGCCACCCATCTGAACGTGGCCTACACCCGGGCGATCCGCGACCATCTGGCCGGTCACCCCGAGGTGGTCGACCCGCGCAGGTATGTCGCGGCCGCGCGGGACGCGGTGGCGCGCGAGGTGACGCGGCTGCTGAAGCTGGTGCGGGCCACGCCCTGAGGGGCACGCGGGGGAGCCACGCGCCGGGCATTGCGCGCCCGCGGATCACACGCCGAGAGCGCCTGCGAGAAGCTGCTGCGAACGCCGCCGATTCGCGCGGCAATACGCATCGGCTTCCGCGGCGCCAACGTATTGACATGAGCTTATCAACTCGCCCAAGATGCCCCAGTCGAGGTTAGGAAAGGTTCCTAACAAAGGGGTGTCCTATGCGCAAGCGTTTCGCGTTCGTGATCGCCACGGCCGGTCTGCTGGCCGGCTCCGTCACCGCCGGCGCCCACGCCAACACCCGGGGCCCCGCACCGGCCCCCGCGTCCACCAAGGAGGGCACGGTCACCGCTGCGCAGCTGCTCGCCAAGGTGCAGAGCTGTTCCCAGATATCCAGTGGCAAGTACCGCACCGACGAGGAGACATCGGCCACCGTCCCGGTCTGCGGTGCCAATGGGGCGGTCTTCTGGAAGGCCGACATGGACGTCGACTGCGATGGCCAGGTGACCTCCCGGTGCAACGAGGACACCGACCCGTGGTTCCAGGACGACACCGCCTTCCACCAGTCGGACGGCAAGCCCCTCGTCGCCGACAAGCTGCCGTATGTCGTGGTGCCGAGCCCGAGCTCCACCTGGGACTACCGGCAGGCCGGCATCAAGGGCGGCGGTGTGGTCGCGGTCATCTACAACAACAAGGTCGAGTACGCGGTGGTGGGCGACACCGGGCCGAACAAGATCATCGGTGAGGCGTCCTATGCCACGGCCAACGCGCTCGGCATCGACCCCGACCCGGAGACCGGCGGCGCCGAGTCGGGGGTGACGTACATCCTCTTCAAGAACTCCTCCGTCTCCCCCATCGAGAACCACGACAAGGCCGTGTCGGTCGGCGACGGCCTGGCGAAGCAGTTCGTCCAGAACAACTGACCCGCCATCGTCGGGGAACGTGCGGCACCGCCGCGCGTTCCCCGATGATTTTTCCCGGGCCGGGCGGTCTGCACCGGTGAACGCCGCGACAGGAGGTGGACGTTGACCGGTCCCGAGCCCGAGAAGCCGCCCATGCCGTCCCCAGCCGTGCTGGTGCTGGTCCAGCCGGTCACCCGCACCGAGGTGACACGGCTGTGCGAACGGCTGACCGCGCTGGCGCGCCGGGCCGGACCGGGGCCGGTCACCGTGGACGTGGGCGGGGTGGGACGGCCGGACCTGGCCGTGGTCGAGGCCCTGGCCCGGCTGCGGCTGACCGCCGGCCGGCTGGGGCGCGGGATCCAGCTCCGCAACGCCCGCGGCGAGCTGCGACGCCTGCTCGCCTGGACGGGGCTGGACGAGGCCCTGCCGGCCCCCGCGCCGTTAGGCCATGCCCTCGGGCCCGAGCCAGGCGGGGAGGCCGAACAGCGGGAACAGGCGCTCGGTGTCCAGGAAGGAGTTGAGCCCGGTGATCCGGCCCCCTGATATCTCCAGGACCTGGAGCGCCCAGGGCTCATGGCGGCCGTCGGCGCCACCCGGGCGGTACTGGCCGAAGGCGGGCATGCCGTTGGCCACGGTCGGCACCAGACGGGAGCCGCGGCAGCCGATGCCATGGCCCAGCAGCCACTGGCGGATGTCCTCGTGGCCGCGCAGCCACAGCTCGTACGGCGGCATGGAGAGCGTGGCGTCCTCGTGCAGCAGGGCGGTGAGGGAGTCCAGGTCATAGCGCTCGAAGGCGTCCACATAGCGGGCCAGCAGCGCGCGCTGCTCCTCGTCCAGCGGCTTGACCGGATCGGAGTCGCTGATCTGGCTCGCGGCGAGGGTGGCCCGGGCGCGCTGCAGCGCGCTGTTGACCGACGCGACGGTGGTGCCCAGCAGCTCGGCGACCTCGCTCGCCTTCCAGGCCAGCACCTCGCGCAGGATCAGCACCGCCCGCTGGCGGGGCGCCAGATGCTGGAGCGCGGCGATGAACGCGAGCCGCACCGCGTCCCGCTGGGCCGCGACCTCGGCGGGGTCTCCCCCGTCCGGCAGCACCTGGCCGTCCGGGACCGGCCCGATCCAGGTGGCCTCCGGCTGCTCGGCGAGCGTGGCCGGGAAGGGGGTGGCCGCGGAGGTCAGATCCATGGGCCGGGCCCGCCGCTTGCTCCCGCTGAGCATGTCCAGGCAGACATTGGTGGCGATGCGGTAGAGCCACGACCGCAGCGCGGACCGGCCCTCGAAGCGGTCCAGGCCCCGCCAGGCGCGCACCATCGTCTCCTGGACGGCGTCCTCGGCCTCGAAGGCCGAGCCCAGCATCCGATAGCAGTAACCGGTCAGCTGCGTGCGGTACGGCTCCAACTGGAGCTCGACACCGGTCGCGCCGTCCACCGCCGCCACATCACTCATCGCCGCACCTCGATCGCTTCGATCGCTCTTCGGACTCCCATCGGCGCCAAACCTAGCGGGCCCCACTGACAACGGCGCCGACCTGCGCAAACGACAGACGGCTCGGGGCGCCGGACGGGTGACTCAGGACACCGGGCGGGCACTGACCGCGGCGGCGTGCACCTGATGACCGCCGCTGGCCATCATCCGTACCTCCGCGCGGTCGCTGATCTCCGCCCGCACGATGCCGGTGTCGTCCACGTACACGGGGTGACCGCCCGGACCGCTGCTCTCCGTACGGTGCACCACCACGACGTCCTCGGCTCCCGGGTCCGGGGCGGTCGTATCCAGGAAGACCAGCTCATACCTCTCTCGGCTCCGCATCACGCCCTCCTCCGCACCGACCCGCCCCCGCCATCTCAAACCGGGACATTCAACACTATCGCTCGGGCCGGGCGGCGCAAGAGGTTCGGTGCTCACCGCGGTGCGGCGGCCGCCGGCCCGTCCTCGGCGTCCGTGCGCTCCTCCGCCGCCGCCTCCCCGGGCGGCGTCGTGTCGAGGTGCAGCATCGGCGCGAGGACGGGGCCGAACAGGGTGGCCACGGTGATCGAGCCCAGGGTGATGGCCCAGGCGAACGGGCCGAGCGGGGCGCAGTCGAAGAACTGGCTGACGCCCGGGGTCTGGATGATGGCGGCGAGCACCGCGGCGGAGCCCAGGCCGGCGATCAGGACGTGCCGGTCCAGGCCGCCCGTCGTCAGCGTCTGCGCCAGCTGGGTGCCGACCAGGGCGGCGAGCGCCACCGTACTGGCCCGGCGGCCCCGGCCGGTGAGCCGGGCGCCGGTCCACGCCAGTCCGGCCCCGGCGGCCGTGATGACGCCCCGCAGCAGCATCTCCTTGGTGAGCGCCACGCCCAGCGAGCGGCTGGGGCCCTCCTTGAGCAGCCGTTCGCCGGTGTGCCCGGTGGGCTCGCGCACCGCGATGGCGAGCGCGGGCGCGAGGTCGGTCAGCAGGTTGACCAGCATGATCTGACGCGCGCTCAGGGGCGTGGTGCCGGTCAGGGCGGAGGCCGCCACGCTGAAGGTGACCTCGCCGAAGTTGCCGCCGATGAGGATGGCCAGGGCGGCCCGGACCGAGGCCCACATGGCCCGCCCCTCCATCAGGGCCGAGACGATGGTCTCCAGGCGGTCGTCGGTGACGACCAGGTCCGCCGCGGCGGTCGCGGCGGGGGTGCCCCGCCGGCCGAGGGCGATCCCGACGTCCGCGAGCCGGATCGCGGGGGCGTCGTTGGCGCCGTCGCCGGTCATGGCCACCACCCGGCCGAGGCGCTGATACGCCTGGACGATGCGGACCTTGTGGTGCGGGCTGCACCGGGCGATCACGTCCACCGTGGGCAGCAGCTCGTCCAGCCGCTCGTCGTCCATCTCGTCCAGCTCCGGACCGGTGCTCACCTTGGGCTCGGAGACATCCATGACGGTGGCCGCGATGGCGTCCGCGGTGGCGGGGTGGTCGCCGGTGAGCATCACCGTCTGCACCCCGGCCTCGCGAAGCCGCTCGGTGGCCGGGCCGGCGCTGGTGCGGACGGGGTCGGCGAGCGCGATGAAGCCGAGGAAGTCCAGGTCCCGCACGGTGCCGTCGGTAAGGTCCTCGCCCGCCCGCATCGGGCGCTCGGCCACCGCCAGCACCCGCCGCCCCGCTCCGGCCAGCTCCTCGGCGGCGTCGGCCAGCTTCTTGATGTCCTCCGCGTCCAGTGGGGTGGCCCGGCCGGTGCCCGGTGTGCGCCGCCGGGCGACCCGCTCCAGGACGCCCTCGGGCGCTCCCTTGACGCTGAGGAGCGCGCCGTGCGGGGTGCGCCCGGCGGTGGCGTGGTAGGCGCGGGAGGGTTCGAAGGGCAGCGAGTCGGTACGGCGCCAGCGGGGCGCACCGCGCCGCACCCCGACCCCGGCCCGGCGCGCCCCGACGCTCACCGCGCGGTCGGTCCGGTGCGCCATGGGCTCGGCCTGGCGGGCCGGCGGGGTCGCGCGCAGGGCGGCGGCGAGCACGGCCTTACGGGGCGCGTCGAGCCGGTCGGCGGGGAGCGGGCCGCCGCCGTCGCTGACGGCCGCGAGCTGGAGGGTGCCCTCGGTGAGGGTCCCGGTCTTGTCGAAGCACAGCACGTCGGCGCGGCCGAGCGCCTCGATGGTGCGGGGGTTGCGGACCAGGGCGCCGAGGTCGGCCAGCCGCCGGGCGGCGGCCAGCTGGGCGGCGTTGACCAGGAACGGGAGCCCCTCGGGGACGGACGCCACGGCGAGGTTGACGGCGGAGGCGAGGTTTTCGGTGGGCGGCAGGCCGTGCAGCAGTCCGGCGCCGGCGACCGCGGCGGCGGACCCGACCGCGATGGGCACGCTGGAGCGGGTGAGCGCGGTCAGCCGGGCCTCGACACCGGTGACGGGGGCGGCCTGGCGGGCGGTGGCCAGGCTGCGGCCGACCTCGGTGGCCGGTCCGGTGGCCACGACGACGGCCTCCGCCCGCCCCGCGGAGACCGTGGTGCCCTCGTAGAGCATCGACCGGCGCTGGGTGATGTGGGCGCCGACGACCGGCGCCGGGGACTTGTGCACGGGGAGGGACTCGCCGGTCAGCGAGGACTCGTCGACCTCGAGCCCCTCGGCCTCCAGCACCCGGCAGTCGGCGGGCACCACGTCCTCCGGGCCGAGCACGACGATGTCGCCGGGGACCAGGTCCCCGGCGGTCACCAGGCGTTCCGTACCGCCCCTGCGGACCCGGGCGCCGATCGCCGAGCGGGCGAACAGCTCGGACAGCGCCCGCTCGGTCCTGACCCGCTGGAATCCGCCGACGAGCGCGGAGATGCCGGTGATGGCGGCCACCAGCGCGGCGTCGGTGCGCGAGCCCACGGCGGCGGCCAGGGCGGCCCCGGCGGCCAGGACCGGGGTGAGCGGGTTGGCGAGCTCCTCGATGAACGCGGCGGGCAGGGTGGTGCCGGTGGGCTCGCCCCGGCGCGGCCCCTGCGCGGTGCGGGACGCCGCCTCCTCCGGGGTCAGCCCGCCGGGCCCGGTGCGCAGCCGCTCCAGCACCCGGGGGACGGGCATCAGATACCAGGGGGTGGTGGTCACCGGCGGGTCCATGGGGCGGGCGAGGAGCTGGCGGGCCCGCCAGTTGCCCAGGGCGAAGGCCAGGGTCCCCGCGGTGGTGCCCGACGCCGCGCCGCGCGCGGTGGCCTGGTCCGGGGGCGCCTGGAGGGCGGCCACCGCGCCGATGGCGCTGCCGCCGGCCGACAGCAGGGCGCTCTCCCGGTCGACCCGCGCGGCCACGCCGACGGCGTCCACGATCAGCCCGGCCGACTCCAGGTCGGCGCCGACGAGCAGATGGGCGCCCCAGGCGGGGGGCTCACCGTCGCGGTGCACCCCGATGCCGCAGTCGGCGGCGCCCAGGGCCCGGCGGTTGCCGGAGAGCAGCAGCACCACGGCGCCGTCGGCCTGGAGGGAGCGTACGGAGGCCACCAGGCGGCCGCCGGAGGGCACCACCGCGTCGGCGAAGGTGATGTCCGCGGGCTGCTGCCGGTCGGTGGCCAGGACGATGCGGGACCCCGCCCGCCGGGCGGCGGCCGCCACGGCCTCGGCGCCGGGCACGGCCTGCGGGGCGAGGCCCACCACCGCCTGGAGCTTGCTTCCCCGGGCCAGGCCGAGCACCCGCTCGCTGCCCCTGCGGCGGAGCCTCGCCGCGGTCTGCTGCCCGGTGCGGCCCGTCAGCTCCAGCGTGTCCAGGGCGCCGAGCACCCATCCGCCTGCGCGGCGGGTCTCCAGGGGCTCATCGGAGTCGAAGAGGTCGAAGAGCCGCTCGGCGGTCCGCTCGGGGTCGGCGCCGCCGAGGAGTTCCAGGTCGATGGGCTCGTAGCGGTCGCCGCGCAGCGCCGCCTCGTCCAGCACAACGGTGTCGACCTGGCCCAGCCGCCGCAGCGAGCTGCGGTCCATGGCCAGGACGCCGCGCAGCGCCAGGAACCGGCCGAGGCTGGTCGCGAACCCCTCCCGGCCCGCCCCCGGCGCCTTGGGTACGGAGGAGAACCCGACGGCGAACCCGCGGCGCGGGCCGGCGAAGGGGGCGGTGAGGACGCCGGCCACGGCCCCGGCGGCCATGGAGCGCTCCGCGAAGCGCTCCACGGCGTCCTTGGGGGGCGGCCCGGGCCGTTCGACCACGATGGGCTCGGCCACCACGTCCTGGGGGCCGTGCACCAGTTGCGGCTCCATCGCGGCCCAGGCCCGGCCCTCCGCCTCCGCCTCCCGCCACAGGGCCATCCGCTGGATGAGGTCGAGCGCGAGCCCCCCGCCCCGGGTGGCCACGCCCTGGGTCAGCGCGCTCAGCACCGGCAGCGTCGATTCGGTCGGCCGGCCCCGGGTGATGGCCAGGGCGAGGCGCCGCAGGCGGGGGTGGTTCTGGATGACGGACATGGCGGCGGCCACCTCGGTGGGCAGCTTCAGCCAGGGGACCAGGCGCAGGGCGGTGGCCACGCTCAGGCCCACGACGTCCGCGGCCATGACGGCCAGCGACTGGGCCTCCCTGGCACCGCCGGAGGGGTGGCGTGGTTCGGGGGCCCATTCGTCGAACTCCTCGGCGGGCCCGGCGGGCTCCTGGATCTCCGCGCGCTCGATCCGGGCGATCAGGTCGAGTTCGGACGGGGGCGGCTTGCCCACGGCCACCACGACCCGCTCGGAGGGCGCGTTCACACGGGCCCACCGCACCCGCGGATGCTCCTCGAGCGCCCGCTCCACCCGGCGGGCCACCTGCTCGCCGCCGATGCCGTGCACCCCGCGGACCTCGATGTAGTACCGCCCCGGGTAGGACCAGATCCCGCGCTCGGAGGGCCGGACCAGCCGTCCGACGGCTCCGGCGGCATCCCGCACGCCCGCGGCCACGCCGCTCTTGATGGGCGCGAGCAGCAGCGAGGGCGGCAGGGGCAGGCGCAGTGCTGACAGCGACGGCAGCGGTGACATCGAGGGACCTCCGCTCTCCGGGCGGCCTGCCCGGTTCATCCCGATTACCCTGAAAGGGGAAGAAGATTCCGATCACCGTGTGGACGTGAGACCAGTGACCACTCCCGCTACTTCACGCAAGCGCAGTTCCTCGACCGCCGCGAAGAAGACGGCATCACCGGCACGCGGCGGCAAGTCGACGACGAAGTCCCAGACCACGCCGACCACCTCGAAGCCCTCGCAGGCCAAGAGGACGACGAAGTCCACCAGGCCGTCGAAGACCACCCAGCGGCAGCGGACGGCGAAGGCCGCGAAGGGCCCCATGGAGACATCGCGCAGCGACGGCAGGCGCCGTCTGACCGTCACGGTGCCCACGTTCGATGCCATGGGCCATGCCACGAAGGAGGGGTTCGACACCGTCGGCCACGCCACCAGGGAAACCCTCGACACCGTGGGCCACGCCACGATGGAGACCTTCGGGACGGTCGGCCACGCCACCACCCGTGCGACCGGTGGTGCGGCCAAGGTGGCGATGATGCCGATCGAGATGGCCCGCCGGGTGCTGCCCGCCAAGGGCGGGCTCCCGCTGTACGTGGGGCTCGGGGCGCTGGGCGCCGTGGAGGTCATCGAATGGCCGGTGGCCCTCGGCATCGGGGTCGGTTACGCGGTGCTGCGCAAGGGCGGCATCATGGCCGAGCCGTCCGAGCGGCGCGGCACGGCCCGCGGCGGGGGCCGTACGGCGGGCCGCTCGAGTTCGAAGAGCGCCCGTTCCGGGAGCCGTTCGCAAACGCGTAGGTCCGCGAAGGCCGCGGCGTAACGCTTCGACCAGCGGCTTCGCGCCGCATCAACTCCGTCCGCAAAGCGGTCAAAAAACGGGCACAACTCTGTTGGAAACGGGCACCCCACAGTCACCGTAGCGTTGGTATACACCAGGAAGCGGGCCTAACACCCGTCACTGAATTCCCCCTGGGGTCCGGCGCATTGCGTGGCCGCGATGCGCCGACCCTCCGTCACCTGGGGGTTCACCCGAGACGGACTGACCACTCCGTCACGAACCGACCGAAAGCGGTGACTCCTCTTGGCCCTCCCCCACAGCGCTCAGAGTGCCCCTCGAGTGCCCGGACAGGCAGTGTCCGCCGCCTCGCGGCACGCCACCGGAATGGCCACGCTCGCCCCTGACCTCCATGTGGTGGCCGGGGACGAGGACTTCTTCCGACACTTCGGCGCCTCGTCCGCCGAGTTGTGCGGCCGCAGCCTGTTCGACCTGCTGCACCCCAGCACCCCCTCCGTCCTGCGGGAACACTTCTCGCGGCTGCACGACGGGCGGCGCACCCGCTTCACCGAGCGCGTCCTCGGCTACCACTCACGGGGCAAGGTGTTCTCGGGCAAGCTCACCGGCACGGCCATCCAGGGCCGGTCCGACCGACTCGCGGCCATCGTCGTGATGGTCAAACCGGATGACGAACGACCAGAGGAGGAACCGACCCCCACCAGCCAGAAGCTGCTGTCGCCGCTGGAGGCCCGGATACTCGAGGGCGTGGCCACCGGCGCGTCGACCGTACAGATGGCCGCCAAGCTCTATCTCAGCAGACAGGGCGTCGAATACCACGTGGGATCCATGTTGCGGAAGATGAAGGCACCCAACCGGGCGGCCTTGGTCTCGCGCGCCTACGCGGCGGGCATGCTGACCGTCGGCACCTGGCCGGCCCGCGTTCGCCCGGAATTCATCAAGTGACGCAAATCATGTGACGCCGCGTCATACGGAACAGGCCCGGGGCAGTGCCGCCCCGGGCCTGTCGTCTTCGGCGGCCCGGCCGATACGTCATGACTCCCGCGGCCCGGCCGGTACCTGACGATTCCCGCGGCCCGGCCGATACCTCACGGGTCCCGCGTGGCACGCCTCCGTCGCTCAGTAGGCTGAGACGGCCATGCGTTCACTCCCCACCGGATCGCGCACCGCGCGACGACGCCCCCGCCCCGGGCTGCCCCGCGCCCTCCTGCCCGCCGTGGTGGCCGCCTGCGCCGCCGTGACCGCCGCGGGGTGCGCGGCCCAGGCGGGGGTGCGGGACGACGGCGCGGCGCCCTCGCTCTCGGCACCGGCCAGCGCGGTTCCGCTGTGGCCCCGGTACACCCCCTCGGCCGTGACCACGCCCCGCGAGAAGCCCGACTTCGCCCGCTACCTTCCGGTGGACAAGGTCAAGGTGCCCTCGGGCGGACTGGCCGCCCTGTCCGCGAAGAACCTGCTGCTCCACGACCCCAATGTGCCTGCGGTGGTGCAGAAGGAGGTCTCGCTGTGCCCGGACGGCGGCTACTGCCCGCTGCGGGACACCGTCCACCGCGATCTGACCGGTGACGGCCGGGACGAACTGGTGGTGGCGGCCGATCTGCCGGCGTTCGAGCGGACGCTGCTTCAGGTCTACACCGCCCCGGGCCGCACGGTCCGTCCCGTGCTGATCTACTGGGGCCCGCCCGGGCTCACCGGCGAAACCTTCGGCCGTGATCTGCTGATCTCCGCGATCGGCGGAGACGGCCGGGTCACCACCCGCTTCCGCTGGAACGGCACCGTCATGGCGGCCGTGACACCCGAGGACGGCACGGCCACCCGGACCCCGCTCCCGGACGGCGCGGCCACCGGGCCCCCCGTCCCGGGTGAGGGCGCGGCCGCCCGGACCGCCGACCCCGGCGCCGCACCGGAGGCCGTGCCGAGCAGCACCGGCGCAGCCGCGGACACGGGTACCCGTACGGAGACGAGGACGACGCGATGACCACCGCCTTCACCCCGCCCGGCCCGGGCTCCCCGACCGAGGCGCATCTGCTGCTCGTCGAGGACGACGAGGTGATCCGCAATACGGTGCGGATGGCCCTGGAGCGGTACGGCTTCACCGTGTCCACCGCGGGCGACGGCCTCACCGGGCTGGAGATCTTCCGGGAGAGGCAGCCCGATCTGCTGCTGCTGGATGTGATGCTGCCCGAACTGGACGGCATCGGACTGTGCCGCCGGGTCCGCGAGTTCAGCCTGGCGCCGATCCTGATGATGTCCGCGCGCGGTGACTCCCTGGACGTGGTCTCCGGTCTCGAGGCGGGCGCCGACGATTATGTGATCAAGCCGTGCGAGAGCGCGGTCCTGGTGGCCCGTATCCGCTCGCTGCTGCGCCGCGCCTCCTTCACCCCCGTGGCCCGCGCCTCGCGCGCCGAGGCGCGCGGCGGGGCTCCGGAGGCGGATGGCGCGGCCGGTCCCGACACCCTCGTCTTCGGCGATCTGACCATCGACACCCGCGGGATGGAGGTGCGCCGCGCCGGAGAGCCGCTGGCCCTGACCCCCACCGAACTGCGGATGCTGCTGGAGTTCGCCGGCTCGCCCGGTGTGGTGCTGGAGCGCCGTACGCTGCTCAGCCGGGTCTGGGACCACGCGTGGCAGGGCGACACCCGTGTGGTCGACCTCCATGTGCAGCGGCTGCGGGCCAAGATAGGCGCCGAACGGATCGAGACGGTCCGCGGCTTCGGCTACAAGCTGCGGCGCTGACGATGACGCTGAGATGGCGGATAGTCGCCCTGGTCGCGGCGGCGACCTGTGCCGCCGCGGCCGCGGTGGGCGTGCTGGTGCACCACGCCTCGCGCGACCGCGAACTGTCCCAGGCGCGTGACGGGGCGCGGACCACGCTCGACCGCGCCGCGGTCATCTACGCCCGCACCGGCGCCGTCCAGGGCTCCGGGGCGGTGCTGGACGCGCCCGGGCTCCCCGGGGATCTGCGGCGCCTGGTGGAAAAGGGCCACCAGGGCACCGAGTTCACCACCGGCCCGGGCGGGCCCGCGATGTGGGCGGCCCGGCCCGCCGATGACCAAGTCCTGTCCGTACGCCTCGACATGAGCACCACGATGCGCGACATCGGCGCGCTGGACACCAACATCATCCTGGCCGGGCTGATGACCACCGCCGTGGTGCTGCCGCTGGGGGTGCTGACCGCCGAGCGGATGAGCCGGCGGCTGCGGCTGGCGGCGGCCACCGCGCGGCGGATCGCGGCCGGGGACCTGGACGCCCGGATCTCCCCCGCCACCCGCCCGCACGACGAGATCGCCGAGATCTCCGGGGCCGTGGACTCGATGGCCGCCGCGCTGCAGGAGCGGCTGCTCGACGAGCAGCGGTTCACCGCCGATGTGGCGCATGAGCTGCGTACTCCGCTGATGGGTCTGGTCACCGCCGCCGAGTTGCTCCCACCGGGCGAGGCGGCCGGGTATGTGCGCGACCGCGTGCGGGTGCTGAGCACGCTGGTCGAGGATCTGCTGGAGATCTCCCGGCTGGACGCGGGGGCGGAGGAGGCCGATCTGTCTCCCTGCCCACTGGGGCCGGTGCTCGAGGAGGCCATCGCGGGCACCGGGCTGCCGGCGCGGCTGCGGACGGGCGCGGCGGAGGACACCGGGCAGCGGGACTGCGAGGACACCGGGCAGCGGGACGTCGCGGACGGCCCGAAGGTGTGGACGGACCCCCGCAGGCTGACCCGTATCGTCGCCAATCTCGTGGTCAACGCCCATCGCCACGGCCGCGAACCGGTCGAGGTGACGGTGGCGGCGGACGGCCGTACCGTGACGGTCCACGACCACGGCACCGGCTTTCCGGACGATCTGCTGGAGAAGGGCCCGCAGCGGTTCCGCACCGGGGTCCGGGAGCGGGGCCGGGGCCACGGCCTCGGGCTGACCATCGCGGCCGGCCAGGCTCAGGTCATCGGCGCCACGCTGGAGTTCGGCAACGCGCCGGACGGCGGGGCGGTCGCCACACTGCGCCTGCCCGAGCGGCCCGAGCGGCCCGAACCGCCGGAGCCCGGACCGATACACGGCTGATACACCGTCGAGCGGAAGTCGAGACCCGGCCGAGTCCCCGCCGAGACCGCCCGTTGCGGTTCCGAAGATCTTCGCTGAGGAGGATGGCGCCGACCCGCGCGAAACCTCGCGGACGGGATCGACGGAGGAGCAATCGGCATGGCAGGTCCCCTGACGGCACTACGCGTACGGTTCACACCGGACTCGGAGCAGACGCCGCGGGACACCAGACCCCCGGGCCGGCGGCGCGGAGCGAGGGGACGCGGCAAGCGGAAGCGCACCGGCATCCGGCGGTTCTTCACCTGGCGGAAGCTGCTCGCCTATGTGGCCGGCCTGTGCGCGCTGCTGACCGGGGCGTTCACGGTGCTCTACTACTCGATCGACATCCCCAAGGCCAACGCCCAGGCGAAGGCGCAGAGCAACGTCTACAAGTTCAGCGACGGCAAGATCCTCGCCCGCACCGGCGAGATCAACCGAGAGATGGTCACCCTCGACCGGGTGCCCACCGGTGTGCAGCACGCGTTCGTGGCGGCCGAGAACAAGTCCTTCTACAAGGACTCCGGCGTGGACCCGATGGGCATCCTGCGGGGGCTGGTCAACACCGCGACGGGCAAGGGCACTCAGGGCGGCTCGACCATCACCCAGCAGTACGTCAAGAACTACTACCTGAGCCAGGAGCAGACCGCCACGCGCAAGATCAAGGAGCTGGTGATCTCCCTCAAGGTCGACCAGCGCAACTCCAAGGAGGACATCCTCGCGGGGTATCTGAACACCAGCTACTTCGGCCGCGTCGCCTACGGCGTCCAGGCCGCCGCCCGCGCGTACTACGACAAGGACGTGGACGACCTCACCGTCGAGGAGGGCGCGTACCTCGCGGCGCTGGTGCAGGCCCCCAGCCAGTACGACTGGGCCGTCGCGAGCCCCAAGGCGAAGCGCCTGGTCACCCGGCGCTGGAACTACGTCCTGGACAACATGGTGGACATGCACTGGCTGGACCCCGCGGAGCGGAAGCGGATGCGCTTCCCCGTGCCGGTGGCCCCCGAGCCCGCCCCCGGTCTCGGCGGACAGGCCGGGTATCTCGTGGACGCGGCCCGCAACGAGCTGATCGCCTCGGGCGTCAGCGAGCAGGAGCTCGCCGCGGGCGGCTGGACCATCACCCTCAATGTCGATCCGGCCAAACAGCGGGCGCTGGAGGAGACGATGCACCAGGGCCTCGACGGCTCCGCCAAGGGCAAGCGGGCCCGTGCGGACGCGGCCGCCACCCAGGGCGGCGCGGTGTCGGTGGACCCGAGGAACGGGCGGATCGTCGCGCTCTACGGCGGCCGTGACTACACCCGGCACTATCTGTCCAACGCGACCCGCGGCGACTACCAGGTGGGCCCCGTCTTCGAACCGGTCTCCACCGCCGCGTCCCTGGACGCCAAGATGCGGGACGGGGCCACCGCCGGGGGGCTGCCGGAGGTCAAGCGCACCGCCGGGGCGCTGGGCATGGAGACCGACGGCGGCGGCTTCGCCACCAAGGAGTCGGTGGGGCTCGGGCTGATGGGTTCGAGCCCGCTGAGGATGGCCGGTGTCTACGCCTCGTTCGACCACGAGGGCAAGCGGGTCACCCCGAGCATCGTGAAGTCCGCGCGGCGCGGCGACGAGACGGCCGGGCCGCCGAAGGCGGTGGGCGACCGGGCGATCGCCCCCGCGGCCGCCCAGCTGATCACCCGGAGCCTCATCGAGGACGGCGGAGCGACCGCGGTACGCGCCGTCAAACGGCCCTCGGCGGGCAAGGGCGGGATCTCCGACGACAAGAGGGCGGCCTGGTACGTCGGTTACACCCCGGATCTGGTCACCGCGGTCGCCCTCTTCGGCGAGGACGCCAAGAAGCGGAAGCAGATCCCCTTGACGGACGCCCGTGTCCAGCGGGTCGCCGAACTCTGGAGCCACTACACCGGCCAGGCGCTGGGCGACGCGCCCCCGGCCTGGTTCGACTTCGGCCCCGGGCCGGGGGCGGTTCCGGTCCCGAGGCAGACGGGGCCTACCGGACGGTGAGGGCGGCGGCGAGGCCGCCGGAGAGGGCCGCGGCCCCGAGGAGGCAGGTCAGCAGCAGCCGGCGGCGCAGCGTCCGGTAGACCTCCTGGTACTCGGCCCGCAGCTGCTCGCAGCGCCGCACCACCGTGCGCAGGGTCTGCTCGGTGACGGCCAGCTGGTCCTGGAGGTAGACCCGCTCGACCTCCGCCCGCTGGGCGGAGGTCAGCCAGTCGAGCCGCCCGGTGAGGCGGCGGGCCCGCTCCCGGGCCGCGTCCCGCTCGCCCTGCAGCAGCAGATAGCCCTCGATCTGGTTGATTCCGGCGGCGATACCGGGGGGCTCGGCGGCTCTGGCCATACTCACGCCACACTCTCCTTCTGGCCGACATCGGGATGGTGCAGATCGAACGCGGGGGATTCGGAACGGATCTTCGGCAGGCTGACGAAGTTATGGCGCGGCGGCGGGCAGGAGGTCGCCCATTCCAGCGAACGTCCATAGCCCCAGGGATCGTCGGTGACGACCTTCTCGCCGTACTTGGCAGTCTTCCAGACGTTGTAGAGGAACGGCAGGAACGACAGGCCGAGAACGAAGGAGCTGATGGTCGAGATGGTGTTCAGGGTGGTGAAGCCGTCGGCCGCCAGGTAGTCGGGAATTCTGCGGAGCATTCCCTCGGCGCCGAGCCAGTGTTGCACCAGGAACGTGCCGTGGAAGCCGAGGAAGAGGGTCCAGAAGGTGATCTTTCCCAGCCGTTCGTCGAGCATCTTGCCGGTGAACTTGGGCCACCAGAAGTGGAATCCGGCGAACATGGCGAAGACCACGGTGCCGAAGATGACGTAGTGGAAGTGGGCGACCACGAAGTAGGTGTCCGAGACATGGAAGTCCATCGGCGGCGAGGCCAGGATCACGCCGGTCAGACCGCCGAAGACAAAGGTGATCAGGAAGCCGACCGCCCAGAGCATCGGGGTCTCGAAGCTCAGCGACCCCTTCCACATCGTGCCGATCCAGTTGAAGAACTTGATGCCGGTCGGCACGGCGATCAGGAACGTCATGAAGGAGAAGAACGGCAGCAGCACGCCGCCGGTGACATACATGTGGTGCGCCCAGACGGTGACCGAAAGGCCCGCGATGGAAATCGTCGCGGCGATGAGCGAGATATAGCCGAACATCGGCTTCCGGGAGAACACCGGAATGACCTCGGAGATGATGCCGAAGAACGGCAGCGCGATGATATAGACCTCCGGATGGCCGAAGAACCAGAAGAGATGCTGCCAGAGCAGCGCCCCGCCATTGGCCGCGTCGAAGACATGCGCCCCGAATTGGCGGTCCGCCTCCAGGGCGAACAGTGCCGCCGCGAGCACCGGAAAGGCCAGCAGCACCAGCACACCGGTCAGCAGCACATTCCAGGTGAAGATGGGCATGCGGAACATCGTCATGCCCGGGGCGCGCATACAGATGATCGTGGTGATGAAGTTGACCGAGCCGAGGATGGTGCCGAAGCCGGACAGGGCCAGACCCATGATCCACATGTCCGCGCCGACACCCGGCGAGCGGACCGCGTCCGACAGCGGTGAGTAGGCGAACCAGCCGAAGTCGGCCGCGCCCTGCGGAGTCAGGAACCCGCCCACCGCGATCAGCGAACCGAAGAGATACAGCCAGTACGCCAGCATGTTCAGCCGCGGGAACGCCACATCGGGCGCACCGATCTGCAGCGGCATGATCCAGTTGGCGAACCCGGCGAACAGCGGGGTGGCGAACATCAGCAGCATGATCGTGCCATGCATGGTGAACGCCTGGTTGAACTGCTCGTTCGACATGATCTGGATGCCCGGCCGGGCCAGTTCGGCGCGCATCAGCAGCGCCATCACCCCGCCGATGCAGAAGAAGGCGAACGAGGTGATCAGGTAGAGCGTGCCGATCGTCTTGTGATCGGTGGTGGTCAGCCATTTCACGGCCGTGGCCCCCGGCCCGGGGCGGCGCGACGGCGGGGCGGCAGGCGCCGCCGCGACAACGGTGTTGTTCCTCATGATCCAAAGGTGTCCGGCACCCCGTGGATCGTCACTCCGACGGCCGGTCAAGATTTCCCGCTCCGGGGTGTGATGATCTGAGGCGTGCCGGACACCTTCGGATCATGAGCACCGACGACGCCTTCGACGACGCCTACCGTGAGCATTACTGGGCGGTCAGCCGTTTCGTGGCACGGCGGCTGGACGGCCAGGCATGGGAGGTCGAGGAAGTGGTCGCCGAGGTGTTCTCGGTGGCCTGGCGGCGCCGGGCCGAACTGCCCGAGTCACCCCTGCCGTGGCTGTACGGGGTGGCCCGGCACTGTCTGGCCAACGCCGTGCGCGGCAAGGGCCGTTACCGCAGACTGCTGGCCAAGCTGGGCCATCACGAGGTGACGCGCGATGGGCGCACCGTGGCGAGCCCGGACGCGGAGCGGCCGGGCTCCTGGGTGCTGGAGGCGCTGTCCCGGCTCGCCGAGGCCGACCAGGAGGTGCTGCGGCTGACGACATGGGAGGAGCTGACCGTCGAAGAGCTCGGCACCGTGCTGGGGTGCGGCCGGTCCGCCGCGGCGATGCGGCTGCACCGGGCACGGCGGCGGCTTCGGGAGCAGATAGAGACCCTGCGCCGGGACGACCGGGTCTCAGCGGGGTGCACGAGCGGCAAGGGCGACAAGGCCCGTAGCGCTGACGGGGCCGGCAAGGCCCACGAGGATGGACACGCATGACCGACGAACTGGATCTGCTCCGCGAGGCCAACCCCGTGTCCGCCGGCACCGGCCCCTGGCGGGACCGGCCGCTGGACGCGCGCGCCGAGCTGCTGCTGCGGCGGCTGCCGTCCCGGGACCGGGGGCGCCGGACCGTCCGACGCGTGATCTGGAGCCTGGAGGCCGTGGCGGCCGCGACGGTCCTCGCCCTCGCGCTGACCGTCTCGGGCACCCCTTCCTCCGCGGTGGCCGCGTCCAGACCAGTGCCGCTGGTGGCGCACGCCTCCCGGGCGGACGTATCGCTCGCCGAGATCGTCCGACGGGCGCGGACGGCGGCCGCGGAGTCCCCGGGGAAGAGCGAGCGGGGCAGCCATGTCCAGAGCTGGGCGCTGAGCATGAAGTCGGGCGAGGACCCGGTGACGCTGCCCCGGGAGTCGCTGACCAAGTGGAACGCGGACGGCAGCGGTTTCACGCTGGAGGTGGCCACCGATCCGCGCCATCCGGGCCGCCCGGTGATCGAGGACGGTCCGCCGCCGCGCACCGTCCACGAGGGCAAGGTGCTGAGCGAGGTGCGCTATCCCCCCGGTATCAACGGCGCCAACCAGAGCTACTTCGAGGATCCCCCGGCCGGTGCCTCCGCACTGCGCGAGTATCTCGCCGTCTGGTCCCCGGGCGCCGACCGTGACCCGGAAGAGCTGCTCTCGGCCATCGGGTCCTTCCGCTCGGTGTGGACCCCGGGTCCGCGCCACAGGGCGGACATCGTCACGCTGCTCTCCGGGATCGAGGGGCTTCGCCCGGCGGGCAGGGTCACCGACCGGCTCGGCCGGGAGGGGCAGGGGTTCCGGTTCACCAGCACCCCCGGGGCCCGCTACCTGATCGTCCTCGACCCGGACGACGGCGGGGTGCTGGACATCGAGGAGACCTTCTCCCAGGACGATCCCGAGTACCGGGTGAAAGCGGGCGACGTGATGTCCTACACGGCCTACATCTCCTGACCACCGGCCACGGCGGGAGGGACGGGCAGGAGGGACGCGGGCAGGAGGGACGCGGCCGGGGTACCGGTGGCCCGGTCGGCCGTCAGGGGTCCTCACGCTGGCAGTGGGGGCACCACAGGCTGGTCCGCCCGGAGATCCGGCCGCGGCGCAGCGGATTGCCGCAGCGGGGGCAGTGCGGATCCGGATCGTCGCGCCGCCCGGTGAGCCAGTCCGGGTCGTCCGGCACCCGCCCCGCCCGTACCGAGGCGCGCAGCACCTCGCGCAGCGCGCTGTGCAGCTCATCGCGCTCGTCGTCGGTCAGCGCGTTCACCGGCCGCCGCGGATGGATCCGGGCGTGCCACAGGATCTCGTCGCCGAGCAGATTGCCGAGTCCGGCGATCACGGCCTGGTCGGTCAGGGTGGCCTTGACGCGTCCGCGCCGCCCTTCCAGCAGCCGGTCCAGATCGGCCCGGCTCAGCGAGAGCGCGTCCGGGCCCTGGTCGCCGATGATCCGGTCGATGTCGTCGTCGGTGGCGGCGAGCCAGATGCCCTGGAGTTTGCGCTGGTCCTCGTAGCCGAGGCGGTGGCCGTCGTCGAGGTCGAAGGCGACGCGCTGGAACCGGCCGGCCGGTTCGGAGTCCGCCCCGCAGACCAGCCGCCCGGTCATCCCGAAGTGGAGCACGACGGTGGGCCCGTCGGTGGGGGCGATCAGCCACTTGCCGTGGCGGCGCGGTGCCGCGAAGCGGCGGCCCTTGAGGTCGCGCTTCAGCCGCTGCGCGGTCACCCCGTGCAGCACCCCCGGATCGGCCACCTCCGCCCGCTCTACGCGGTGGCCCTGGGCGCAGGAGGCGAGCGTCCGCCGGAACCCCTCGACGTCCGGAAGCTCGGGCATAGCGTCAGGCTACGCCCGGGGCTTCCGTAGCGCGTTGTGGAGACCACCCCCGTTCGGGGGTCTTCATCGGATAAAGTACCCAATTATGCGATTCATGCGCGCCGCCCCGGGGGTGAGCGGTCGCAGCCAGACGCTGTTCGCGATCACACGGTGTCTGCCGTTCCTGGTCCTGGCCGCGGTACTCAGCATCGAGCTCTCCCCCGCGCACACCCTCTACACCGGCCCGCTGCTCTCCCCGGCGCCGGCGCTGGCGGCGGTGACCATGGGGCCGGTCGGCACCGTCGGGGTGGCGGTGCTGGCGGGCGTGGTCAGCGCGATCACCGCCATCCACAACGACGCCTGGGACACCCCGCAGGTGTACACGAATCTGCTGGCCCTGCTGGTGGTGGCGGTGGCGAGCGTGGCGACCAGCGCGGTGCGGGTGCGCCGGGACCGCGAGCTGGCCCATATCCGCCGGATCGCCGAGGTGTCCCAGAACGTGGTGCTGCGGCCGCTGCCCGCCCGGATGGGCGTGGTCAACACCGCCAGCGTCTATCTGGCGGCCGAGCGCGGTGCGCAGATCGGCGGGGACCTCTACGAGGCGATGTGCACCCGCTACGGAGTGCGGCTGATCGTCGGCGATGTGCGGGGAAAGGGGCTGGCCGCGGTGCGGTCCGCCGCGGCCGTCGTGGGCGCCTTCCGGGAGGCGGTGCACTACGAGCGGGACCTCGCCGAGGTGATGCACCGCTGTGCGGCCGCGCTGGCGCGCGAGTACGAGTTGCTTGACCGCTCCCAGCTGCAGGATCCGCAGGAGCTCGAGGAGCAGTTCGTCACCGTGCTCCTCGCCCAGGTGACGGACGAGTCGCTGATCCAGCTGATCAACCGCGGCCATCCGCCGCCCCTGGTGATGCGCGGGCGCGAGGTGCGCTCCCTGGACCCGGCGCGCCCGCTGCCGCCGCTCGGCCTCGAGGAGTTCCTCCGCCCGCCCGCGATCGGCGTCGAGGCCTTTCCGTTCCTGCCCGGTGACCGGCTGTTGCTGCACACCGACGGGGTGGTCGAGGCCCGCAACAACGACAACGAGTTCTTTCCGCTGCACCGGACCATGGAGTCGCTGGACTGCGCCACCCCGTCCGAGTACCTGGACGGGCTGCGCCACGCCCTGGTCCAGCACACCGAGGGACGGCTGGCGGACGACGCGGCCATGGTCCTCATCGAGCGGGACGTCGGCGGCCCGGACCGGCCGTTCCGCTGAGCCGGTCGCGCCACCCGCCGAGCCGGTCGTGCCAGGGCGCCGTACATCCGCCGTACCGTCCGCCGGTGTTGGCCGCTTCGGCATGGGTTGACGCCCTCGCGGAGCGCGACGAGACTGTCAGGGACGGTCACGATTGTCAGCGCCCACCGTGCGGAACCCCCGCTCAGATGGGTCATCGGCCCCGGCTCGTTGACAGGCAACCCTTCTCCCGCGACGGGGTGCCCCCGGGTGACGACCAGGTTCCGTCGGCGTGGACGGGACAAGCGCGGTCTCGCTGCCTCGCGAGCCCCCGATGATGGGATCGGTGGAGATGCCCAGGACCGACAGCCACGGGGACGGCGCCCTCCGGCGTCCCCGTCCGTTGTCCCCGCTCCGCCGGCTCCACCTCCTGACCAGACGGCTGCACATCGATCTGCTGCGCATCTGCAGCGCCTCCAGTCCAGCTCTCTGAGTCGGCTCGAGTCGACACGGTCACCGAGCGCGGTCCCGCGCCGCCGGGGGCCGGGTGTGTCCCGGCACCGTCCCGGCTGGCGCCCCGCGCGGGCTTCCCTTCCGTCGCGCCATCGGCGCCGCCCCGACCGGCGGTGGCCGGGGCTTTTCGTCACTGCCTTGGAGAGCCATGTCCGAGACGTTTCCGGTCAGTTCAGGTCCTGCCGCTCTTCTCGACCCCGACCCCTGCTCGCCCCGACCCCTACTCGCCCCGCCCGCGCCACCGCACCGCTTCCGCAGCCGCATCGGCGTCGACCTCGCCGGTGGCTTCTATCCGGTGCCGCATCGCTATCGGCTCTATCTCTCCGCGAGCTGTCCGCTCTCACTGCGCGTCTCCATCACCCTCGATCTGCTCGGGCTGCGGGACACCGTGGCCACCACCCTCGTCGGGCTCCCGGACGACACCCCCGAGGCGTACGCCGCGCTGCGCGGGGCCTACGAGGCCACCTGGCACCGCTACGGCGGACCGGTGGACGCGCCCGCGCTGTGCGACCGCTGGACCGGACGTGTCGTCAGCAATCACACGCCCGACATCCTGCGCGACCTCGCCGGCCATCTGAGCGACGACCACGGAACCGGAGGCCCCGCGCTGCGCCCGGCGGCCCTCGCTACCGACATCGACGCCCTCCGGGACCTCATCGACGCGGACATCATCCACGCCGCCCGGCAGGCGGGGACGGCAGCCGGGGTGGAGTGCCGGGAGGCGGCGCTGGAGCGGCTGCTGACCGCCCTCGGCCGGTTCGACCGCGGGCTGACGGCCGCGCCGTACGCCCTGGGCGAGGAGCTGACCGCCGCCGATGTGGACCTGTGGGTGGCCCTGGTACAGCTGGACACCGAGCACCGGCTCCTCCTGGACGCCGACGCGGCCGACCGGGTCTCCCGCCATGGGCAGCTGCGCGCCTATGTACGGCGGCTGCACGCCCACCCGGCCTTCCACACCACGCTTCCGGAGGCCCTCCAGGACGAGATGTCCTGAGCGGGCGCCGAGGTGCCCGGAGAGGACGTCCAGGTGTCCTGAGAGGACGTCATGGCGAGCCGTCAGGCGGCGGCTCGGGGCCAGTCGTCCAGGCTCTGGTGGTGGCGCACCGCCTCTGCCAGCGCCCCCATCCCGAGGTCGATCAGCGGGTTCCGCAGGCTGCCCCGGCGTACGCAGGTGAGGATCCGCCGCGTCGGCATGTTCTCGCCCGCCACCGGCACCCGCGCCACCTCCTGGCCCGCCGGGCCCTCGGCCAGCCGTGGGATGAGCGACACGCCCAGCCCGTTCCCGACCAGCGACCAGACCGCCGACCAGTGGGTGGCGGCGTGCACGATCCGCGGTGAGAACCCGGCCGCCGCGCACAGCATCCGCACCCGCTGGGCGTGGTCGCAGGTGCCCGGGTCGGCGACGATCCAGTCCTCGGCCGCCGCGTCCTCCAGCCGCACCGACACCGCCCCCGCCAGCCGGTGGTCGGCGGGCACGAGCATGATGTGCGGCTCCTCCAGCAGGGGGGTCTGCTCGAACCGCGCGTCATCCGGCGGCGGCCCACCCTCGATGGGTTCCACGACCGCGAGATCCACCTCGCCCGCCACCAGCAGGTCCATGCTCTCCTCGGTGTCGCACTCGCGCACCTGCACCAGCAGGTCGGGGTGGCTGCGCCGCAGCCGCCCGGCCGCCGGGGCGATCAGGCCGCTGATCGCGGTGGTGAAGCCCGCGATGCGCAGCGGTCCGGTCATGCCCGCCCGGTAGGACTCCAGCTCCGCCTGCGCCTCCTCCCACCGGGCCAGCAGCGCGTCGGCGTGCTCGATGAGCAGGCGCCCGGCCGGGGTCAGCCGGACGCCGCGGCCGTGCGGCTCCAGGAGCGGGACCCTGAGCTCGCGCGCGAGTTCGCGCATGTGGTGGGAGACCGCGGACGGGGTGAGGTGCAGGGCCTCGGCGGCCGCGGTGACCGTGCCCTGTTGGCGCACCACCCGGAGCATATGAAGCCGGCGCAGGTCAATCATGAAATTATTTTGCACACATGACCCGGAAAACGTGCAATAGACCTCAACGGTCGTCCGGCGTCATCCTGCTGCCATGAACACCGACACGCACACCATCGTTTCCCGGCACACCACCAGCGAGGGCATCGTGGTCTGGAGCCGCTGCGCCTGCGGACGGCTCCAGATGGTCCTGGTCCCCTACGGCACCGGCGGCAAGGGAATCGCCGCGGGCGGACATGACTTCCAGTGCCCCCGCTGCGGCCGTTAGCGCCGCTCGGCGCCGCGGTGGCGCGGCCCGGCGCTCAGGAGAGCGCGGCCCGCGCGTCGCCGAACTCGCCCATCGCCCCGGCCACGATGGCCTCCAGGCGGGCGTGGTGGGCACCGCGCCAGTAGACCCGCTCACAGACCGTGCAGCGAGCGAAGACGTCGTACGTACGCCGGGTGCCGTGCCGCAGCTCCTCCCGGACCGACTCCTTGTCGGCGTCCTCCAGCGGGCCGTTGCAGGCGGTGCAGCGGGTCCAGGGAGCCAGGCTGGGGGTGAACCGGCCGAGGACGTCGCGCAGTTGTTCATCCGGGCGGTCGCTGTAGACATACGCCCCGGCCCACAGCTCGCGGCGGCGCAGCAGCCCCCGGTCGCGGGAGAGCAGCACCCGGTGCTGGGCGGCGGAGCGCGCGGCCAGCTCGGGGTCGCCGATGTCCTCGCTCTCGTACGCGGCGTCCACGCCCAGCAGCCGCAGCCGCCGCGCGAGCGTGCCCAGGTGCACATCGAGCAGGAAGCGCAGCGGCGCGCCCGGCACCCGCTGCGGGCGGACGACCGGCTGGACCTCCACGGTCTCCCCCGCGCCCGGCACATGCGAGACGGCCGTCTCCTCGCCGTTCACCAGCAGCCTGCCCACCTCGGTGAGCGGCACCCCCAGCGACTCGACCACATGGCCGAGGGTGGAGACGCCGTCGGTGGCGACGGCCGTCCGGGGGCGGCGCCGCTCGGGAACGGCGAAGAATCGCAGTTCGGGGGCGAGGCTGAGATGGATCTCGGGTCCATTCACACCGCCAGCATGCCAGGCGGCCCCGGCCCGGGGCGACGGCCATTCGGGACCACGTGGCCGGCTCGGGAAGGAGCGGGCGGGCGGGCCGGGGCGTCACTCCTGCGGTTCGGCCGCCTTCGCCCGGTCGCGGTGCCGCTTGCGGCGCCAGGCCACCATCCGCAGATAGTCCTCGTGCAGCACCCGCCCGACGAGCGCACCGCCGAAGACCACGAAGCCGACGCCGACCAGCCAGGACTGGACGACCAGGACGGTACCGACCGGGCCGTAGGAGACCGTGCTGGAGGCGATCAGCGGGGAGAACACCAGCTGGGAGAAGACCCGCAGCCCCAGCAGCCCGATGCTGGTGGCCAGCGCGCCGGGCAGCAGGGCGCCCCAGCTGATCCGCCCGCCGAGCAGCAGCCGCTGCGACCACCAGAAGAACAGCACCGTGCCCAGCACCGCCACGAGCACCCGGGAGACGCCGGGCTCCAGATGGGCGGAGAGCAGCAGATAGCAGATCAGCACCACGAGCCACACCAGATGGCGCCAGACGGTGTGCCAGCGGCCGGCCGGCAGCTCCCACACCTTCTCGTAGCCGACCTGGAGCACCGTGCCGAAGCGCAGTCCGAAGATGGCGAGCGTGGCCAGACCGAAGGCGGTGGTGGACTCCAGCGCCTGCTTGGGCGGGGCGAACAGCCGCTGCACCTCGTCCCGCGAGGTCGAGGTGAGCCCGAGGCCCTCGGCCAGCCACTGGGCGAAGCCGAGCCGGTTCACCGGATCGGCCGCGGCGACCACGATCAGCAGGGGCACCAGGGTGAGAAAGCCCAGGGCGGCGAAGCCCATCGCGCGGTGCAGCAGCTCGAATTCGCTGCCCCGGCGCCATCCGCGTCCGATCGCGGACCGGTCGAAGGCGTCCTCCAGCCGCTGCCACCAGGACCAGGACCTGGGCCCTCGGGAGCCGGACGCGGTCCGATTCTCGGACATACCCACTCCCCTACTCGCGCCACCGGCTCGACCTGGGCAGTGCCGTCCAGGCTACTCGGGGTGGTGACGTTCCGCCGGGACTCCCCCCGGAACGGGTGTGCGGCGCCGGGGCCGCCGCCGGTGCCCGCTCGGCGGGCCTCACGCCGTGGCCATGACCGGGGCCCCGCTGTCCGCGTCGATGACGCTGACCCGGACGGCGGGCTCAGGCACCGTGTCCAGGCTGGCCCCGGCGTCCACCGCGAAGAGCACCAGCACCGGCCGCGCGGCCGGGCCGCCCCCGTACACCCCGGCGAACTGCAGGATGCGCCAGCCGCCGTCGTCCCAGTGGTCCAGCAGCGCGGAGCGCACCACACGGGAGACGCTCTGCCAGGCGCGCGAACGCTCCAGCAGTTCGACCGTCGCGGCGACCGGGACCGCCGTCCGCGCTCCGGTCGCGGCGAGCGGATGCCCGGTGAACCGCAGCCGCAGCCGGCGCAGCGGCATCCGCCAGCGGCGGTCGGGATCGGCGGAGAGGGCCGTCAGGGCCGCCGCCGCGGCCAGGACCAGGCACAGCGCCGCGGCCGGACGGCGGCCCGCCGCGGTCCACCAGGGCTGCTGGGCCAGGGCCGCCGCGACCCCGCCCGCGAGGACCGCGGCGGCCCGGACGAAGGCGCGCCAGGTGAGGGGGGCGTCCGGCCGCGCCGTACAGCCGCAGGAGGAGCCGGGCGCGGCGGCGCGGGCGTAGCCGAGGTAGCCGAGGAAGCCCGCGCCGAGGAGGGTGGCCGCCGCCCCCGGGAGCCAGGTGAGGGGCGGTGCCAGCAGCGCGGCGGCGAGGAGGAGTTCGACCGCGCCGAGGACGCGGAGGGCGAGCGCGGCCCGGCCGCCGTCACGCAGCAGCCGCGCGAGCGCGGTACGCGGCGCCTGCCGGGCGGCGCCCCGGCCGAACAGCTTGCTCGCACCGGCCGGCCCGAGCACCCCGGCGAGCACCAGCGGGGCGAGGTCGCGGACCAGGGCGCTCACCGCCGCCTCCCGGCGCCGGGGGCGACCGCGACCCGGACCAGGTCCACGGAGCCGTCGGACGGCCGCCACGCGCCCAGCACCTGGGCGCTCTGCCCGATGGTGAGCCGGGACAGATCGGCGGTGGGCGAGGCGGTGCCGTACGCGGCGCTGGTGGTCTCCGCCATGAGGTTGCCGACGATCTCGTGCTGCCCGTGGGCGAGGTGCAGCCGGGTCTTCTCGATGCCGCGGATGGTGGCGTGGAGGTTCACGATGTTGACCCACACCGCGTCGGCGGCGAGGGTGCCGTCGGGCAGGGGGACGCCGCGGGCGTAGAGGCCGTCGCCGGTCTCGATGTCGGCCGCGGTGGTGGCCCGGGCCTTCCAGACACTGGTGGCGCCCGTGACCCGCACCCGGGAGTGGTCGCCGTAGGAGCCCGCGACCGCCAGGACATCGTCGTTGATCGCGGTGATCCGCCCCTCGGCGAAGGCGCTCTCGGCGACCGCGGGGTCCAGGGGGCGTATGGGCGCGGCGAAGGCGGCGTCGGCGTCCACGGCGCCCAGGGCGGTCGCCCCGACGACGGTGGCGCCGTGGAGGGCGGCGGTGGTGAGGAAGCGACGGCGGTCGAGGGGATCGCCGGTTCGGTACGCGCTCATGGCCGGGCCCGCCTCATTCGAAGATGGAGACCGGCAGGGTGCCGGAGCTCAGGCTGCCGATGGCGGAGAAGGCGGCGGGGGTGAGGTCGATGACCCGGTTGGTGCGGCAGACCCCGTCGCAGCAGGTGGACTCGGAGCAGAAGCCTCGGGTGCGGGGGCCGCAGTCGCTGACGGTGACACAGACGCTCGCGCCCGAGCAGTCATGGCGCACCTTCATCACCGAGCCGCAGCCGCGCCGGGGTATGTCCTCGCCGCACAGGTCCGGCCGGGTGATGTCCCAGCACGCCTTGGAGGCGTTGGGCCAGGCGGCCTGAAGGGCGCTGGACCGGCAGGTGCCGCACGCGCCGCCGCCCGCGGAGGCGCACGGACCCCAGGCGCTGCCACAACAGAACCAGGTGGCCTCGCCGTTCCAGAGCTTGGTCGATCCGCACGCCATGGCACTGTCCTCCCGGCCTCGGTCCCGCCCTCGGAGCAGCACCATCATCCGCGGGGCCGGGCGCGGTCGCCACGGGAAGGCGTCCGGTCGGAGTCCTCACAACCGCTCGGCGATGCGCCGGACTCCGTCCGTCGAGGCGACCGTCGCGGTCCTCACAACCGCTCGACGATCGTGACGTTCGCCTGACCGCCCCCCTCACACATCGTCTGCAGGCCGTAGCGGCCTCCGGTGCGCTCCAGTTCGTGCAGGAGGGTCGTCATCAGCTTGGCGCCGGTGGCGCCGAGCGGGTGGCCCAGGGCGATGGCGCCGCCGTTGACGTTGACCCGCCCGGGGTCGGCTCCGGTCTCCTTCAGCCAGGCCAGGACGACGGGGGCGAACGCCTCGTTGATCTCGACCAGGTCGATGTCGCCGATGGTCAGCCCGGTCTTCTTCAGCGCGTGCGCGGTCGCCGGTATGGGCGCGGACAGCATCCGGATCGGGTCCTCGCCGCGCACCGACAGATGGTGCACCCGGGCGCGCGGGGTCAAGCCGTGCTCCCGTACGGCCTGTTCGGAGGCGAGCAGCAGGGCCGCGGCGCCGTCGGAGACCTGGGAGGAGAGCGCGGCGGTGAGCCGCCCGCCCTCGATGAGCGGCTTGAGCGCGGCCATCTTCTCCAGGCTGGTGTCCCGGCGCGGTCCCTCGTCCACCGCGACGTCCCGGAACGGGACGGTCTCGCGGTCGAAGCGGCCCTCGTCGATGGCGCGCAGCGCCCGCTGGTGCGAGGCCAGCGCGAACTCCTCCATGGCCTCGCGGCTGATGCCCCACTTCTCGGCGATCAGCTCGGCGCCGTAGAACTGGCTGACCGGCCGGTCGCCGTAGCGCGCCCGCCATCCCTCCGAGCCCGCGAAGGGTCCTTCGGTCAGCCCCAGGGGCGCGCTGGCCTTGCCGCTGGCGAAGCCGATGGGCACCATCGACATGTTCTGCACGCCGCCCGCGACCACCAGGTCCTGGGTGCCGGAGAGCACCGCCTGGGCGGCGAAGTGCAGGGCCTGCTGCGAGGAGCCGCACTGCCGGTCGACGGTCACGCCCGGGACCTCCTCCGGGAGCCCGGCGGCCAGCCAGCAGGTGCGCGCGATGTCCCCGGCCTGTGGGCCCACGGTGTCCAGACAGCCGAAGACGACGTCCTCGACGGCGGCCGGGTCGGCGCCCGAGCGCTCCATCAGCGTGCGCAGGACATGGGCGCCGAGATCGGCGGGGTGGACGGAGGCGAACCCGCCCTTCCGCCGCCCCACCGGCGTCCTTACCGCTTCCACGATGTATGCCTCGGGCATGGCAGCTCCTTGAGGTCCCTCAGGTCATGACGGTCTTACGGCCTTTGTGTCTTTCGTTGTGCGGTCTCGACGTGTCTGTTCTGTCCTTCTCGCGGAGTGATGCCGTCCAGGACCATCGACAGATACTGGCGGGCGATCTCCTCGGGGCTGTGCCGGCCGCCCGGCCGGTACCAGGAGGCGGCGACCCACACCGTGTCGCGCAGGAACCGGTACGCCAGCCGGACGTCGAGGTCGGCGCGGAAGGCCCCCTCGGCCACCCCGCGCTCGAGCGCGCCCAGCCATGCCCGCTCGAATCTCCCCTGCGAGTCGGCGAGATAGCGGAAGCGCGGCTGAGTGGACAGGTGTTTGGACTCCTTCTGGTAGATCTCGACGGCGGCGCGGTGCCGGTCGATCTCCCGGAAGGACTCGGTGACGAGTGCCTCGACGGTCTCCCGGGGGCCGAGTCCGGCGCCGAGCACCTCGTCGTACCCGGTCCAGAGCTCGTTCAGGAAGGTGGAGAGGATCTCGTCGACCATCGACTCCTTGGAGTCGAAGTGGTAGTAGAGGCTGCCCGCGAGCATGCCCGCCTCGTCCGCGATCCGGCGGACGGTGGTCGCGTTGTACCCCTGGGCGGCGAAGACCTCCGCCGCGGTCGAGAGCAGTTCGCGCCGTCGCTCGGGGGACGGGGTCACGGTCGTCTTCTTCTCGCTGTTCTTCGCACTGTTTCCGGTGGAAGCGCGGTTCCTGGTGGAATTCGGCACGTTCCCATTCTCGCCTCATGGGTGCTGGCTGCTCACGGACACCGTCCCGCCCGTCATGTACGACGAGTAGCCGCTGGCCAGGAAGACGATGACGTTGGCCACCTCCCAGGGCTCGGCGTACCGGCCGAAGGCCTCGCGCTCGGTGAGCTCGGCCAGCAGTTCGGGGGTGGTGACCTTCACCAGATGCGGATGCATGGCCAGGCTCGGCGAGACCGCGTTGACCCACACCCGGTACGCGGCGGCCTCGACCGCGGCGCAGCGGGTGAGCGCCATGACGCCCGCCTTGGCCGCCGCGTAGTGGGCCTGACCGGCCTGGGCGCGCCAGCCGACGACCGAGGCGTTGTTGACCACGACCCCGCCGTGGCCGTCGGCCTTCATCCGGCGCAGCGCGGCGCGGGCGCAGCGGAAGGTGCCGTTCAGGGTGACGTCGATGACCTTGTCCCACTGTTCGTCGGTCATCTCCGTCAGCAGGGCGGTGCCACCGAGCCCGGCGTTGTTGACCACCGCGTCCAGCCGTCCGTGGCGACGGTGGCTGGCCGCGCACACACCCGCCGCGCCCCTCCCCTCCCTGGAGACCGCCGAGGGTTTCGCGGCGCACCGCGCCTGGGAGCGCGCCCTCGCGGCCGGCCGCTGGTCGGCGGTGACCTGGCTCGAGGAGTACGGCGGCCGGGGCGCGTCGGTGATCGAGAGGCTGCTGTTCGAGGAGGAGTACTACGCGGCGGGCGCGCCCGGCCGGGTGAGCCAGAACGGGATCAGCCTGCTCGCCCCCACCCTCTTCGAGCACGGCAGCGCCGAGCAGCGCGCCCGGATCCTGCCGCCGATGGCGCGCGGCGAGACGATCTGGGCCCAGGCGTGGTCCGAACCCGAGTCGGGCTCCGACCTCGCCTCGCTGCGCTCCACCGCCCGCCGCGCCGACGGCGGCTGGCGCCTGAGCGGACAGAAGACCTGGTCGTCCCGGGCGGCCTTCGCGGACCGGGCCTTCGGCCTGTTCCGCAGCGACCCGGCGGCGGACGCACCGCACCGGGGGCTGACGTATCTGATGTTCGCCCTGGACGCGCCCGGTGTGACCGTGCGCCCCATCGGCCGCCTCGACGGCAAGCCCGCCTTCGCGGAGCTCTTCCTGGACGAGGTGTTCGTCCCCGACGAGGACGTCATCGGCGAGCCGGGGCAGGGCTGGCGCATCGCGATGGGCACGGCGGGCAACGAGCGCGGGCTGACCCTGCGCAGCCCCGGCCGGTTCACCGCGGCGGCGCGGCGCCTGGTGGCGCTGTGGCGGGAACGGGCGGACGAGGCCGGGAGCGAGCCGGGGATCGAGGCGGCCGCGCGACGGCCCTGGACCTGCTGGGCCCCCACGGCGAACTGTCCGATGCCGCCGACGACCCGGACGCGCCCGGCCCGTGGTCCGACGGCTACACCTTCGCCCTGGCGGGCCCGATCTCCGCGGGCACGAACGAGATCCAGCGCGGCATCATCGCCGAGCGGCTGCTGGGCCTGCCGAAGGGGCGCCGGTGAGGGTGACGGGTCCGTGGCCGCGGCCGAGGCGGTGCGCCCCGTGGCGGGTGACGAGCCCATTGGCCGACGAGAGGGCGCTCGGATGAGGTTCATGCTGGATCAGGCGCAGACGGACTTCGGCCGCACCGTGGACCGGATGCTCGGCGGCGCCGACACGCCGCACGCCATCCGGGCCTGGGGGCGCGGCGAGCACGCGCCGGGGCGCGCGGTGTGGGGGCGGCTCGCCAACACCGGGGTGACCGGGCTGGCCGTACCGGAGGCGTACGAGGGCGTCGGGCCACTGCCCGTCGAGCTGGGCGTGGCGTATGTCGCGGCGGGGCGGCACGCCGTGCCGGGGCCCCTGGCCGAGACGGCCGCCGCCGCGGTGCTGCTGGCCGCGCTCGCCGAGGGCGGCACGGCGCGGACCGGTCAGGTGGCCGAGGGCTGGCTGCCCCGGATCGCCGACGGGCGGGCGCCGGTGACGCTCGCGGCGGCCGACGGCGGGCCGTACGCGCTGGACGCGGACGCCGCCGACGCCGTCTTCGCCGTCGCGGGCGAGGAGCTGTGGCTGGCCCCGGGGCACGGGCCGGTCCAGCCCTCGTTCGACCCGGCCCGCCGGCTGGCCCGGCCGCTGCCCGGCGGTGAGTTGCTCGCCCGGGGCCCGGCCGTGGCCGCGGCCGCCGCGCGCGCCGCGGACTGGGCCGCCTTCGCCACGGCCGCGCTGTCGCTCGGCACCGGGCTCGCGCTGGTGGAGCGCACCGCGGCGTACGTCGGGCAGCGCATCCAGTTCGGCCGCCCGATCGGCTCGTTCCAGGCGGTGAAGCACCGGCTGGCGGACGCGCTCATCGGCCTGGAGTTCGCCCGGCCGCTGCTGTACGGGGCCGCGGTGGCGCTCGCGTCGGGGTCCACGGGCGGCGCGCTCGTGTCGGGACCCGCGGGCGGCGCGCTCGCGTCAGGGTCCACGAGCGACGCCCGGGCGGAGGTCGCCGCGGCGAAGGTGGCCACCGGCGCCGCCGCGTACGCGGCGGCGCGCACCGCCCTCCAACTGCACGGCGCGCTCGGCTGCACCGACGAGTACGACCTCTCGCTGTGGATCCGCAGGGCCCGCGCCCTGCGCTCCGCCTGGGGCTCCCCGTCGGTTTGCCGCGCCCGCGTCCTCGCGCCCTGACCGGTCTTGATCCATGCTGTATCGACCCGTCAGTGAGCGAACAGCGAGGTATGCGCGGATGCACCGGCCCCGGCCCACCCTGGAGAGCGTGGCGCGGCGCGCGGGTGTCTCGCGCGCCACCGTCTCCCGTGTCGTCAACGGCTCGACCAAGGTCGGTGAGGACAGCCGTGAGGCGGTCCTGAGCGCCATCCAGGAGCTGGGCTACATCCCCAACCAGGCGGCCCGCAGCCTGGTCACCCAGCGCACCGACTCCTTCGCGCTGGTGCTCCCCGAGGAGCCGGGCCGGGTCTTCTCCGACGACCGGTTCTTCCCGGGCGTGGTGCGCGGGGTGAGCCAGGAACTGGAGGCCGCGGACAAGCAGCTGGTGCTGATGATGGCCCGCTCCGCCGCCAGCCGCGACCGCATCGAGCGCTTCGCGCTGGCCCGCCATGTGGACGGGGTCATGGTCGCGTCGATGCACGGCGCCGATCCGCTGCCCGCCGCGCTGGCCCGGATGGGCATCCCGGTGGTCTGCAACGAACGGGTGCCGGGCCCGGCGTCGCCGCCGTACGTGGGGGTGGACAACGCGGCGGGCGCGGCGCTGGCCGTTGAGCATCTGATCCGCTCCGGGCGCACCCGCGTCGCCACGGTCGCGGGCCCGCAGGACATGGTGGCCGGGATGGACCGGCTGTCGGGCTACCGGGCGGCGCTGGACGGGGCGCGGCTGGCGGCGCATGTCGCGGTCGGGGACTTCACCCAGGAGTCGGGGGCGGTCGCGATGCGGGAGCTGCTGGACCGGGAGCCCCGGCTGGACGGGGTGTTCGTGGCCTCCGACCTGATGGCGATCGGGGTGCTGCGGGCGCTGCGCCTGGCGGGCCGGCGGGTGCCGGACGACGTGGCGGTGGTCGGCTTCGACGACATAGAGCCCGCGCGCTACACCGAACCCCCGCTGACCACCGTGCGCCAGCCGATAGGCGGCATCGGCCGTCGGCTGGCCCGCCAACTGCTGCGCCTGACCGCTGGAGAGAGCATCGAACCGGCGCTGGTCCTCCCCACGGAGCTGGTGATCCGCGAATCGGCGTAGCCGGGCGCGGGGCGGCGTCTCCGGCTGAGGGACGCCGCCGGGGTCAGCCGCCGCCCGCGTACCGCGGCAGCCACGCCCGGAAGTCGCGTTCGAAGGCGTCGTAGCGGCGGCGCAGCTCCGCACCCGGCCAGCCCTCCGGCAGGAGCCGGCCGGGGAGGACGGGGTCGGCGAGGAGGTGGCGGAGGGCGGCGGCCGCGACGGTGAAGCGGTCGGCCGGTTCCGCCGCGCCGTCCAGCGCCGCGCCGAGCAGCCGGGCCTGGTGTGCCCAGCCGTCCAGGTCCCACAGGCGCGCGGCGAGCTCGGCCGGATCGCCCTCCGGCGCGCCGGTGAACCAGCCGCACTGCCCGGCGGCGACGTCCGGGCGCGGGTGGACGAGATTGGCGGGGCGCATCCAGGTGCCCTCGCGCAGCTCGGCCAGGCGCAGGGTGGCCATGGCCTGGCGGAGGGCGGCGCGCTCGGCCGCCTCGCGCCGGTCGGAGGTGACGATCGCGATCTCCCAGGCGCCGTCCCAGCGGCGGGTGCGGGGGGCGCGGCTCTCGTCCTGTCGCGCCTGGCGGGCCAGCAGCCGGTCGGTGAGCCGGTAGGTGCCGCCGCTCTGCTCCAGGTCACCGGCGGCGACCATGCGGGTGAGCGCGACCCGGATGGTGCCCTCGGCGGTGCCGAAGAGCGCGCCGACGCGCACCAGGGCGCGGGCGGGCAGCTGGGGCGGGTGCAGGCCCAGCAGGGTGCTGAGCACGACCGAGCGCGCGGTCAGCGGCCGCAGGGTGAGGGTTCCGGTGTCGTCCATGGTTACGCGAAACCCTATCCATTACAGTTCTTCGTCGCGCATAATAGAAGTGTAAGGCCCTGGGGATGTGAGCCCCGGTCGGGCCCGGGAGACCACCGCGAACGAGGAGATGTCTGCCATGAGCGCTACGCACGAGGTCCTCAACCAGGCCCCGCCGCTCATCGGCTTCAGCACCGCGGACGACCCCGCCCTGCTGGAGGCCCTGCGGCGGCACGGCGGCGGCTGGGGCGAACAGGAGGTGCGGGACCTGGGCGCGCGGGCAGGTTCCGCCGAGGTGCAGGACTGGGCGCGGATGGCCGAGGAGCACCCCCCGGTGCTGCACACCCACGACCGCTTCGGCCACCGCGTCGACGAGGTCGAGTACCACCCCGCCTACCACCAGCTGATGGGCGTCGCCGTGGAGAGCGGCCAGCACGCGGCGGCGTGGAGCGAGACCCGCCCCGGCGCCCATCTGGTGCGCGCGGCCAAGTTCTACGCCTTCGCACAGGCCGAGCCCGGCCATGGCTGCCCGATCTCCATGACGTACGCGGCGGTCCCGGCGCTGCGCGCCGAGCCGGAGCTCGCCGCCGGGTACGAACCGCTGCTGACCGCCCGCACCTACGACTTCGGGCTGCGCCCGCCGCTCGGCAAGCGGGGCCTGATCGCGGGAATGTCGATGACGGAGAAGCAGGGCGGCTCGGACGTCCGCGCCAACACCACCCGGGCCGTCCCGGACGGCGAGGGCCGATACGTGCTCACCGGCCACAAGTGGTTCACCTCCGCGCCGATGAGCGATGTCTTCCTGACGCTGGCCCGGACGGAGGAGGGGGTCACCTGCTTCCTGGTGCCCCGGGTGCTGCCGGACGGCAGCCGCAACCCGCTGCGGCTGATGCGGCTCAAGAACAAGCTGGGCAACCGGTCCAACGCGTCGGCCGAGATCGAGTACGAGTCCGCCCTGGCCTGGCGGGTCGGCGAACCGGGCCGCGGGGTGCGGACCATCGTGGAGATGGTCAACGTCACCCGGCTGGACTGCGTCATCGGCTCGGCGGCGGGCATGCGGGCCGGGCTGCGGCAGGCGCTGCACCACGCCGAGCACCGCCGGGCGTTCGGCGCCGAGCTGGTCGACCAGCCGCTGATGCGCAATGTGCTCGCCGATCTGGCGGTCGAGTCGGAGGCGGCCACCACGCTCGCGATGCGGCTCGCGTCCGCTCTGGACCGCGCCGAGGACGGGGACGAGAGTGAGGCGGCGCTGCGCAGGCTGGGGCTCGCGGTGAGCAAGTACTGGGTGTGCAAGCGCGGCGCCACCCACGCCGCCGAGGCCCTGGAGTGCCTGGGCGGCAACGGCTACGTGGAGGAGTCCGGGATGCCCCGCCTGTATCGAGAGGCGCCCCTGCTGTCGATCTGGGAGGGCTCGGGGAACGTCGCCGCGCTCGACGTGCTGCGCGCGCTGGGCCGGGAGAACGGCGCCCTGGAGGCGTTCCTGGCCGAGGTCGACGCCGCGGCCGGGGCGGACGCCCGGCTGGACGCGGCCGTGGACCGGCTGCGCGGGCTGCTGCCGCAGCTCACCGACCCCGAGCGGGCGCAGCTGCTGGCGCGCCGGCTGGCCGAGCAGATGACGCTGGTGCTGCAGGGCAGCCTGCTGGTGCGGTACAGCCATCCGGCGGTCGCCGACGCGTTCTGCGCCTCGCGGCTCGACGGGGACTGGGGGCACGCCTTCGGCACCCTGCCGCCCGGCACCGACACCGGCCCGATCCTGGAGCGGGCCCGCCCGAAGGACGCGCGGTGACGCCCGCGGACGGCCCGGCCGGTCCACGAGAGGAAGCGGAGGACGCGGCCGGTGCGCGCCTTACGGTTCGCACGGAGCGGGCGGGCCCGGTCACCACGGTCGTGCTCTCCCGCCCCGAGGCGCGCAACGCCGTCGACGGCACGACCGCCCGGGCGCTGGCCGACGCCTTCCGCGCCTTCGACGCCGATCCCGAGGCGCGGGTCGCGGTGTTGTGGGGCGAGGGCGGCACCTTCTGCTCCGGGGCCGATCTGAAGGCGGTCGGCACACCGCGCGGCAACCGGGTGGCCGAGGACGGCGACGGCCCGATGGGGCCCACCCGGCTGCGGCTGGCCAAGCCGGTGATCGCGGCGGTCAGTGGCCACGCGGTGGCGGGCGGGCTGGAGTTGGCGCTCTGGTGCGATCTGCGCGTCGCCGAGGAGGACGCGGTCTTCGGGGTGTTCTGCCGCCGCTGGGGCGTCCCGCTGATCGACGGTGGAACAGTAAGGCTGCCACGGCTGATCGGCGCCGGCCGGGCGATGGACCTGGTGCTGACGGGACGGCCGGTGCCGGCCGACGAGGCATACGCCATCGGGCTCGCCAACCGCGTCGTACCCCCGGGGCGGGCGCGCGCGGAGGCAGAGCGGCTGGCGGCCGGGATCGCCCGCTTCCCGCAGACGTGTCTGCGCTCGGACCGGGCCTCGCTGCTGGAGCAGGAGGGGCTGCCGGAGGACGAGGCCATGGCGCGGGAGCTGCGCCACGGTCAGGCGGCGCTGGCCGAGGGGCTGGACGGCGCGGCGCGGTTCGCCGCGGGCGCGGGACGGCATGGGAGCTTCGGCGGGCCGTGACCGGGGTGCTCGGCTGACCGGGGCGGGCCGCGCCCGGTCAGCCGAGCGCGCTTGAGGGGAATGTCCTCGGCTAAATCTCGATGCGCCAATGTCAGCACTGCCCATTCCCCTATTCGAGGGAATTCCGGTAGTCACACGGCTGGCGGGCGCCCGTTCGGCCGAATATCTCCTCGTGAAGCGATGGCAGCGCGTATGGCGTGCGGGGGTCCTGGCCACTGCCCTTGTCCTCACCTCGGCGGGGGCGACAGCCCTGGCCGACGAGGACGGTGACGGTCCGGCGACAGCGCCCGCCTCCCCTCGGCCGACGGCCGACACCCGGTCCCGGGCCGGGGGCCCGGACGACGGACCGCTCGCCTGGGTGCGGATCCGGATCGGTCCCGGCCTGTGTGTGTGCGTCGCCGCCTCGGCGGGCCCGGTCGGCCTCGTCGCCCGATACGGCTGGTGTCCCAAACCCCCCAAGCCGACTCCGACGCCGACCCCCACGCCCACGCCCACACCGACCACCCCTACGCCCACACCCACGCCGTCGCCGACTCCTACGCCCACCCCGACGCCGACGCCGTCCTCGACGCCCGCCCCCAGTCCGTCCGCCACGCCGAGCCGTACGCCCACACCGACCCCCACCCCCACGCCGCGGGCCCCCTCCCCCACGCCCGCTCCGCGGCTCCCCGCGCCGGGGCCCACCCGCGCGCCCGCGCTGCCGCCGCCCCCGCCCTCGCGCACCCAGCCTCCGGCCTCACCCCCCGCGCCGGTTCCCGCACCGACCAGGACCCGTGCCGTCGAGATGCACGCGTATGAGAAGCCCGCGCGCAAGAAGCCCGACGACGGGACCTCCTTGGTCACCTTCACTCTGCTGCTCACCGCGCCCGCGGTCCTCGCGGCCGCCGCTCTCCGTCCGCGTTCGCGCTCCGGCGCGCGCGGCGGGCGGCGCGGCTGACGGCCCACCGCCGAACCGCTTGGGAGGTTCACCCATGCCCGAATGGCTGATTATGACCCTGGTGATGGCCGGGACTTGCGCGGTCGTGGTGACCGGGGCGGTCCTCAACTCCCGCAGACTCGGGGAGGATGACGATCCGGACGAGACCCCCGATGTCCTCGACTACATGATCATGATGATCGGCGTGGTCTACGCGATCGTGCTGGGCCTGGCCATCGCCGGTGTCTGGGAGGCGCGCTCCGCCGCGCAGGACGGGGTCCGTACCGAGGCGCAGGCGCTGCACGAGGTGGCCGAGCGGGCGAGCGTCTACCCCCGCCCGGTGCGCGACCGCATCCGCGACGACGTGGACACGTATGTGGACCATGTGGTGCACACCGAGTGGAAGGTGATGCTCGACAAGGGCGAGCTCACCGACCGCGGCACCGAGCTGCTGACCACCCTGCGCCGCGATGTCACCCTCGCGGCCCCGCACAACGACCTCCAGTCGCAGGCGTATCAGCCGATGGTGGATCAGGTGGCCGCCGTGGACGACGCGCGCGGCGCCCGGCAGCAGAGCGCGGGGTCCACCATGCCCCCGCTGGTCTGGTTCGGCCTGGTGCTCGGCGCGGCGCTGGTGATCGGGCTGGTCTTCACCCTGCAGATCCGCCGCTCGCCCCGGGAGCTGATGCTCGCGGTGATGTTCACCGCGCTCATCGTCTTCCTGCTCTTCCTGGTGTGGGACTTCGACGAGCCCTTCGGACGGTCGGTCGGCGACTCGACGACGGCCTTCACCGATCTGTTCCCCAGCGCACGGGGAGAGTCTTGAGCCCGTTCTGGAAGTTGGAGGTGAGCCGCACCGGTTCACCGGCCCGGCGCAGCCCCGGCAGCCGGTCCAGGGCGGCGCGCAGCATGGCCCGCATCTGGACCCGGGCCAGATGCGCGCCCAGGCAGACATGCGGCCCGAAGCCGAAACTCAGATGGTCGTTGGGGGCGCGGGTGACGTCGAACCGGTCGGGGTCGGTGAAGACCGTCTCGTCGCGGTTGGCCGAGGCGTGGAAGACCACGACCTTCGCACCGCGCCGGATGAGCTGTCCGCCGAGCTCCACATCGCGGGTGGCGGTGCGCCGGAAGTCGATGACGGGCGGCCAGTAGCGCAGCATCTCCTCCACCGCGGAGCCGGTCAGCTCGGGCCGGTCGAGCAGCAGCCGCAGGCTCTCGGGGTGGTCGAGCAGGGTGAGCAGCCCGCCCGGGATGCCGTTGCGCAGCGTCTCGTTGCCCGCCACGGCGAAGAGGAAGAACATGTTCTCGAACTCGTCCCGGCTCAGCCCGCCCTCCCGCATCCGCGCCATCACACTGCCCGGCCGGGGCCGCTCGGCGAGTGCGTGGGCGTACGCGAACATATCGGCCAGGGCCTCGCGGGAGCGCGGGTTCATCGGCCGGCCGTCCGGGCGGCGCGGCGCCGAGGACGGCCGGTGGGCGAGGGCGGCGCGCCCGATGGGGCTCAGCTCCTCGCGGGCCGCGGTGGACAGTCCGGCGTAGTCGGCGTCCTGGTAGCCGATGACCCTGCCGGCCCAGTCGAACAGCAGCCGCCGGTCGCCCTCGGGGACGCCCATCACCTGGGCGAGGGTCCAGACCGGCAGATCGGCGGCGAGCTCCACGAAGTCGGCCTCACCGCGCCCGGCCACGGAGTCCACGAGCGCCACCGCGCGCTCCTCGATGGCCGCCTCCAGCTCCCGTACGGCGCGCGGGGTGAAGGCCGCGGCGACGATACGGCGGCTGCGGGAGTGGTCGGGCGGGTCCTGGTTGAGCATCATCGCCCGCACGAACTCCAGGTCGGCGGGCGTGTCGGGGTCGCGGATCTGGGTGGCCCCGAGGTGGGAGGAGAAGACCTCGGGGGTGCGCAGGACGTGTTTGACGTCGGCGTGCCGGAACACCGCCCAGAAGCCGGGGCCGGCCGGCCAGGCCCCGACCGCGGGCTCGTCGATCCGGCAGACGGGGCGGGTGGCCCGCAATTCGCCGAACAGGGCGTACGGGACACCGGCGGTGTAGGTCTCGGGGAGGAACGCCTCGACAGGGTTCACAGCCGAGACCGTACGGCGCCGCCCTCCGGCCCCGTCAAGACACCCCGCGCCGCCCCTTTGCCACCGGCACCCCTACGCCACCGGCACCGGGAGGATCCGGCGCAGCGGGTCCTCGGGCAGCCGGCCGTGGGCCTTCCACTCCCGGGGGTAGCCGACCGAGACCTCCTGGAACTTCACCCCGTCCTCCACCGTCGTCCGGGGGATGTGCAGATGGCCGTAGACGACCGTCTCGGCCCGGAACCGCACATGCCAGTCGGCGGTCAGCTCGGTGCCGCACCACAGCGCGAAGTCGGGGTAGCGCAGCACCCGGGTGGGCAGCCGGGTCATCGGCCAGTGGTTGATGAGCACGGTCCGCAGCTCCGGGTCGACGGCCGCCAGCCGCGCCTCGGTCTCGGCGACCCGGGCCCGGCACCACGCGTCCCGGGTGGGGTAGGGGTCGGGGTGCAGGAAGTGCTCGTCGGTGCAGACCACCCCCGCCTCATGGGCGTGGGCCAGCGCGGCCTCCTTGGTGGCCAGGCCGTCGAGGCGGAAGGTGTAGTCGTAGAGCAGGAACAGCGGGGCGATGACCAGCGGCCCGCCGATGCCCTCCCAGAGCGGGTAGGGGTCCTCGGGCGTGACGATGCCCTTCGCCCGGCACATCTCCACCAGCGCCTCGTAGCGCGCCACCCCCCTGACTTCCAATGGGTCCTTGGGATGGGTCCACAGCTCGTGGTTCCCGGGTGACCAGATGACTTTGGCGAAGCGCTCGCTCAGCAGGCCGAGGACCTCCTCGATCTCGGAGAAAACCTCGCCGACGTCCCCCGCGACGATCAGCCAGTCGTCGTCGGAGCCGGGCCGCAGCCGCTCCACGATCGCCCGGTTCTCCGGATAGGCCACATGAAGGTCGCTGATGGCGAGGAGTTCGCCCCCGTGGGTGCCGCTCATTGTCTCTCCTGTCGTACGGTGGCGCTCATGTCGCGGTCGCGGTGTCCTGGCACCGCGGTACGGGCCGGGTGATCACCGGACCGTCCCTGGCGCTAGCCTCGCAGATGTGGTGGACAAACTCCCTCCGTCTTTTGAACGGGGAACCGACGGACCGAAGGTCATCGTGGCCGGACTGGACGGTTCCGAATCCTCCTGGCGCGCCACGGCCTACGCCGCCGGGCTGGCCAGACGCCAGAAGGCGCTGCTGGTCGTGGTCTACATCCAGCCGGTGCTGGCCGCGGGGGCGGCGCTCGGTGCCTCGGTGGCCGACACCACAGGTGAGGTGGCCGAGGAGCTGATGCGGGAGATGCGGGAGGCCACCGAGCGGCTGCGCGGGGTCTTCGAGGTGCGCTGGGAGTTCCACACCTTCCGGGGCGATCCGTACAACGGCCTGGCCCAGGCGGCCGATGAGCTGAAGGCCGACGCCGTGGTGGTGGGCGCGTCCGAGCAGGCCGGGCACCGTTTCGTCGGCTCGGTGGCCGTACGGCTGGTCAAGGCCGGGCGCTGGCCGGTCACCGTGGTGCCGTAGGGGCCGCCCGTCCGGCTCGCGGAGCCCGGCGCGGTGAGGCACCGTGGGAGAAGCGAACGGACCACCCCACGGACCGGGGAGACTGCGATGGCCCACACCTACCGGGTGACCGAGATCGTCGGCTCGTCCTCCGAGAGCGTCGACGACGCGATCCGCTGCGCCATCGGCCGTGCCTCGAAGACGCTCCGGAATCTTGATTGGTTCGAGGTCGGCCAGGTGCGCGGGCATATCGAGAACGGCCGGATCGCGCACTACCAGGTCGGGCTGAAGGTCGGATTCCGGCTCGAGGACCCCGACGCCGGCTCCGGGGACCGGACCGGCTGACCCCGGCTCAGCCACGGGGCACGACGGTGGACAGCACGGACGGCAGCGGATACCAGTCGGCGGTCGCGAAGCTGGCGTGCCGGGCGGCGAGTTCGGACACCCGGTCCCGTGCCTGGGTCTCGGTGGGGTTGGTGCCGTCGATCGGGGGCGCCACGTTGTGCGCGTCCGTCATGATCAGCAGGTAGTGGCGGTCGTCGTACCAGGCGGTGTCGATACCGCTGGCGACATACGTGGACGCGTCACCGTCGAAGAGCGCGAACCACGGCCGGAGGGCGGCGTCGGTGTAGCGGGTGCGCGGGTCGCCCGGGGCGGCGCCGTGGACGGCGGGGAAGGCGGCGGCCTGGCCGAGCTTCCCGGCGGCGGACAGGTCCCGCAGATGGGTGGCGTATTCGCGGTCGGTCCACAGCGTGTCGAGGGGGTTGTTCTCCTCGACCGTGCCGGGTATCAGCTCGACGATGAACTTGCCCGCGAGCGCCGAGCGGGACGGCCAGCCGCCCGCCCGGACCGCCTCGTCGAGGGTGGCGTGGCCGCCCACCACATCCGCCGGGCGCAGCACCGCGTCGCCCAGGGTGGCGCCGAGGAGGGCGTCGAGGTCGGCCGGGCCGCGCGCCTTCTTGCCGTTGAAGCCGTCCTTCATCTCCACCTTGACGAGGATGGGACGGTGCCCCGGATGGGCCTGGTGCCAGGCCCGCATGTCGGCGAGGCAGCCGGCCAGGCTCTGGTCGCGGGGCTTGGTGCGCAGCTCGTCCGGGCCCGCGGCGTTCTCGCAGTTGTTGTCGTTGCCGAGCGGGTTGGAGTGCGAGACCCGCCAGCCGGCGCCGAAGGCGTTGGTCCACACATCGAGTTCCAGGAGCGAGGCTCCGGAGTCCAGCGCGTCGGCGAGGTAGGGGTACTTGGCCTTCTCGTAGGCGTTGTGCACGCCCACCGAGGTGGTGGCGGAGTAGGACGGATCGTCCGTGGTGGCGGGCCGGGCCTCGGCCGGTGCCGTCAGACACAGTGCGGCGGCCGCCGCGGCGACCGCCACCGTTCCCGTGCGCCGGGCATGACCGCGCGCCGGACTCCCCACCCTGCCCATGTGTCCCCACCCTCGTCGATGTCCCGGCCAACTGGGCAGAAGCGTACGGGAGTCGCGTCATGGGTTACGAGCGGACATGGGTCACAGCGGTACGGGCCCGGCGGCGTGCTGCCGCTGGGCCCGTCTCATGTGCCGCGTCTCACACGGCTGGGCGTCCGAGGTCGTTCGGGGGCAAGGGGCGGGCCCCGTCAGGGCCGCTCCCCCACGCCGGTCGTCGCGGCCTCGCGCGCCCGTCCGCCGGGCAGCTTGGGGGCCAGCGGCGCGGTCTGGTCCATCCCGGTGCCGCGCCGCAGCCCGGTGAGGAACTCGTGGAGCGTCTCGACGGCGGTGTGCCGGGGCCGCCAGCCCAGTTCCTCCTGGGCGCGGGTGGTGTCCATCAGCGGGAGCCGCAGGGCGGCGTCGAACAGCTGGGGCGAGGGCGGCAGCAGATGCAGATGCCAGGCCGTGGCCATGGCCGAGCGGGCGGCGAAGCGCGGGATCCGCATCGTCCGCGCGTCGAGCAGCCCGGCCAGCGTCTCGCCGTCCACCGGCGGTTCGGCCGCGAGGTTGAAGGCGCCGCGCACCTGACGGCCGAGCGCCAGCCGGTACGCCTCGGCGGCGTCGTCGGTGTGCAGCACCTGGAGCCGCAGTCCGGGCAGGTCGAAGACGGCGGGCAGGAAGGTGGAGCGGACCAGCCGCCGGGGCACGAACGGGCCCATGAACAGCCGGCGCTGCTCGGCCGCCGCCTCCTCCTTGAAGAGGAAGCCGGGCCGCATCCGTACCACCCGGACCTGCGGATGCTCCCGTTCGAAGGCGTCCAGCATCCGCTCCACATACGCCTTCTCACGGCAGTACGCGGCCTCCGGCCAGCCGTCGGTGGGCCAGGACTCGTCCACCGGGCGGCCGTCCTCGGGGCCGGGCGAGTAGGCGCCCACCGAGGAGGCGTACACCAGTACCGGCACCTCGGCCCGTGCCACCGCCTCGAAGACCCGCTTGCTGCCGAGGACATTGGTGTCCCAGGTGACGGCGGGCCGGTGGCTGGGCTGGATCAGCCAGGCGAGGTGGATGACCGCGTCGGCGCCCTCGAAGTGCCGTACGAGGTCGGCCTCCTCACCCGCGTCCCGCCCGATGTCCGCCCGTACCCAGGTGGTCTTCGGCGGCGACCAGCTGGGCACCCTGCGGGCGACGCCCACGATGGACTCGATGTCCGGGGCCTCGCCGAGCGCGCGGACGACGCTCGTACCGGCGTTGCCGGTGGCCCCGACCACCACCACGCGCATTCCGTGCTTGACACCCATGAGTCCGCTCCTTCCGGCAGTGTCGTGTCCTCAGCCGTCCCGGTCTCAGCCCTGGTCCGGCCCTGGTTCCGGTCCCGGTCCTGGTCCCGGTCCTGGTTTCAGCCCTTGCCGATCAGCTGCCGCGCGGCCGTGACGATCGCGTCCGCGTCGATTCCCGCGTCGCTCAACTGCTCCTCGGGGGTCGAGGAGGCCGGCATCATGCGCACCGCGAGCCGGATCATCCGGGGCACCGGACGGCCGTCGCCAAACGCCTCGAGCACCGCGTCGCCCAGTCCGCCCTCGGGGTGGTGGTCCTCCACGGTGACCAGCCGGCCCGTCGCCTCGGCGGCGGCGCGCAGCGTCTCGGCGTCCACCGGCTTGAGCGAGTACAGGTCGATGACGCGGGCCGGGATGCCCTCCTGGGCCAGCCGGTCGGCGGCCTCGACGGCCTCGTGCAGGGTGACCCCGGCGCCGACCAGGGTGACCCGGTCGTCGTCGCCGGCGCGCACCACCTTGGAGCCGCCGATGGGGAAGCTCTCGGTGGGCGGGTAGATGACCGGCGTTCCGCCGCGGGTGGTGCGCAGATAGCGGATGCCGGACTGCTCCGCCATGGCCGCGGTCAGCTGGGCGGTCTGGTTGGCGTCACACGGGTAGAGCACCGTGCTGCCGTGCACCGCCCGCATGGCGGCCAGGTCCTCCAGGCCCATCTGCGAGGGTCCGTCCTCACCGATGGCCACCCCGGCGTGGGAGCCGATGAGGTTGAGGTCGGCGTCGCTGATGGAGGCCATCCGGATGAAGTCGTAGGCCCGGGCGAAGAAGGCCGCGAAGGTGGAGACGTACGGGTTCCAGCCGCGGGTCTGCATGCCGACGGCCGCGGCCACCAGTTGCTGCTCGGCGATGAAGAACTCGAAGTACCGCTCGGGGTGCTCCTTGTGGAAGTACTCCAGCCGGGTGGAGTCGCCCACCTCGCCGTCGAGCGCCACCACATCGCCGCGGGCGGTGCCGACGGCGGCCACCGCCTCGCCGAACGCGTCACGGCTGGGCACCGAGTCGCCGGTGTTGTAGCGCGGCAGCGCCAGCGGGCCCTCGGACGCGGGCCGGGTGGGGGTCACCGAGGGCGGGCCGAGCACCGGTACGGCCATGTTGCGTACGCCGCCGAGCTCGGCGATGGCCTCGTCCGCGTTCTTCAGCGGCTTGCCGTGCATGCCCTCGCGGTTCTCCACCGAGGCCACGCCACGGCCCTTCATAGTGCGGGCGATGATGGCGGTGGGGCGGCCGACGGTGGACAGCGCCTCGGCGTAGGCGCGGTCGATGGCCTCGATGTCATGGCCGTCGATCTCGATGGTGTGCCAGTCGAAGGCGCGGATGCGCCGGGCGTAGGCGTCCAGGTCCCATTCGTGGCGGGTGGGCCCGCGCTGGCCGAGCCGGTTCACATCGATGATGGCGGTGAGGTTGTCCAGCCGCTCGTAGCCCGCGTGCTCGAACGCCTCCCACATCGAGCCCTCGGCCATCTCGCTGTCGCCGCACAGCACCCAGACGCGGTAGGGCACATGGTCCAGCCGCTTGCCGCTCATCGCCGTGCCCACGCCGTACGGCAGGCCCTGTCCGAGCGATCCGGTGGCCACGTCCACCCACGGCAGCCGGGGGGTGGGGTGGCCCTCCAGCCTGCTGCCGCGCTTGCGGAAGGTGATGAACTCCTCGTCGCGGAGCGCCCCGGCCGCCTTGTACACCGAGTACAGCAGCGGGGAGGCATGGCCCTTGGAGAAGATCAGGTGGTCATTGCCCGGGTGTTCGGGCTGCTCGAAGTCATAGCGCAGATGGTTTCCCATCAGGACGGCCAACAGGTCCGCCGCCGACATCGACGACGTGGGATGGCCGGACCCGGCGGCCGCGGCGGCGCGCACCGAGTCCACACGGAGCTGCTGCCCGAGCTCGCTGAGCTGTTCGTGTCGCATTGTTCTCCTTCCAGGTTCTACCGGCGGTCGGCCGCCGCCCGGGCGGTCTGCGCGACTTCGGGCGACTCGGTGTCCAGCGGCACCGCCCAGGGCGGGACCATCCCGAGCTGTACCCCCTGGCGTGGCAGCACCGCGTCGAGCAGCCAGTCGGCGGCGACCCGGACCCGGTTCCCCGGCATCGCCATCAGGTGGTAGCCGCGGGTGACCGCGTTGGCGACCGGCCCGGACAGCGGGATGTGCAGCGGGTCCGCGGCCGCCTGCACCCCGCCGAGGTCGACGGTGAACCCGAGGTCGTGGTGTTTGTACGGCTTGGCGGTGCCGCGCCCGAGGGACGCCAGGACGTTGTGGCCGGCGACCTTCCCCTGCCGCTGGGCGTGCTGCGCGGTCATCGGGGTGAACTGGCCCGGCCGGGTCAGATCGGGCACCGCGGCGGCGTCCCCGCAGGCCAGCACGTCGGGATAGCCGGGCACGGCCAGATACTGGTCGGCCCTCAGCCGGCCGCGTTCGGTCGGCACCCCGAGCTGCTCCACCAGCGGGTCGGGGCGCACCCCGACACACCAGATCAGCGACCGGGTGTCGACGAACTCGCCGTCGTCCAGCAGCACCCCCTCCGAAGTGGCCTCCTTGACCGAGGTGCGGGTGCGGACCTCCACACCCCGTTTGCGCAGCACCCGGTCGGCCGTGCGGGACAGCTTCTCGTCCAGCTCGGGAAGGACCCGGGGGGCGATGTCGAGCAGCATCCAGCGGGGCCGCGGCGCATCGCGCAGCGAGGTGTTCTTCCGCGCGAGCGAGTCGGTGAAGAGCACCCCGTGGGCGGCCACCTCGGTGCCGGTGTAACCGGCGCCGACCACCACGAAGGTGCGGCGGGCCGCCCGCTCCCGGGGGTCGGCGGCGGTGCCGGACATCTCGATCTGCCGGGTCATGTGGTCGCGCAGGTAGAGCGCCTCGGGCATGCCGCGGAAGCCGTGGGCGTGCTCGGCCACTCCGGGAATCGGCAGCAGTTTGTTGACGCTGCCCACGGAGAGGACGAGCCGGTCGTAATCCATCTCGCCGGACCGTCCGTCCGGGTCCCGCCAGGCGATCTTGCGGGCGTCCAGGTCGACGCCGTGCACCTCGCCCAGCACCAGCCGGACGTGCGGCAGGGTGCCGGTGAGGGAGACCGAGACACGCCGGGGTTCCAGGATCCCGGCCGCCACTTCGGGCAGCAGGGGCAGATACAGGAAGTAGTCATTGGGATTGATCAGGACGATGTCCGCCGCGCCGCGCAGGGTGCGGGAGAGCGTACGGGCTGCCTGATAACCGGCGAATCCGGCACCGACGATCACTATGCGTACTGGGCTCACACGAATCTCCCGGGCATACGGGGCCAGGGAGCTCCAAGTGCCCGTGAGAGTCCGGACCAAACGTGGGGCCCGGCCGGCCCCGCCCCCGGGGCCGTGTTCCGGGGGCGGTTCCCGGCGGCGGTTCCCGGGGCGTCGGGGCGCGTGGGCCCCAGTGGCGCGGGTGCGTCAGCGGCGCCGGCGGGCCGTCTGCGCGTCGATCCGCTCGTCCCAGTCGATGCGGTAGCCGGTCAGCCAGTCCGAGGAGCCGTTGCCCGCCCGGTCCAGCTTGCGCGGCATGGTGACATCGCGCAGGGCGCGTGCCACGGGCCCCGGCGCCGTGCGGCGGGCCATGCCCGCGCCGGCCGCCGCGACCTTCTCGACCCGCTCCCGGCGCAGCGCCTCGTACGCGGCGAAGGCCGACTGGGGCGTGCGCAGATCGCGCAGGCATTTGGCGAGTACGACACCGTCCTCGATGGCCATCGAGGCGCCCTGTGCGGCGTTGGGCGCGCAGGCGTGCGCGGCGTCGCCGACGATGACCATGGCCTCCTCGGACCAGGTGGGGGTGGAGACGATGTCGTAGGCGGCGGTGGCCACGATGGTGTCGCCGGTGGCGCGCACCAGGTCGGCCGCGGGGGTGTTGTCCTCGGCGAAGAGCGTCAGCAGCCGCTCCCGCCACTGCTCGGAGGTGACGGCGGCGAGCTCGGCCTTGGACATCTCCTCGGCCGGGGCGTTGCAGAACCACCAGACCTCGCCGTCCGGGGCGGTGGTGCAGCCGAAGAACGCCTGCTTGCCGAAGATCATCGTGTAGGCGTCGGGGTCCGGGGGCGAGTCGGCGTCGCGGGTGTAGCCGCAGACGGTGTGCTGTCCGGTGTAGCGGGGCCGGGGCGCGGCCGCGTCGATGAGCCTGCGGACGAGCGAGTGGATGCCGTCGGCGCCGATCAGCATGTCGCCGACGGCGCGGCCGCCGTCCGCGAAGGAGCCGACGATCCGGCCGTCGGGGCTGGTGTGGGCGGCGAGCAGCCGCTTGCCGCCCTCGACGCGGACTCCGCGGCGCACCGCCTCCTCGCGCAGCACCCGGGCCAGGGTGGCGCGTTTGAGTGTCACGGAGCCGAGGCCACCGTCCTGCGATCCGGACATGGGGCGGTTGCCGAGCCGCTTGCCGGTGTTGCTGATGAAGTCGACGCGGCCGGCCGGGAAGGAGTTCTTCAGCACGGGTTCATGGGCGTCGATGGTGCGCAGTGCCTCCAGGCCGTTGGCTGCGACGACGAGGAACGCACCGGCGTCGACGGCGTCCGTGGGGTACGTCTCGTAGACGACCGCTTCGATGCCGGCTTTCCGCAGGGCCATCGCGGTCACCGTGCCGGCGATGCCGCCACCGATGATCAGGGCTGTGGTCATGGTGCTCCGTGACGTGGCGTGAGGTGTCGTGTCGTGGGGTTGCGACAGCACCATATGGCGGCCCGGAGCTCCCCGGGTCAAGAGCGGCACTTCAACTAACGGGCGCCGGGCGGCATTTGGGGCTGAACCCGGCAGCTAAGCTACTTGAGCAGCCGGGACAGCCGCCGGTCGGCGAGCGGCTTGCCGCCGGTCTGGCAGGTGGGGCAGTACTGCAGCGCGGAGTCGCGGAAGGACACCTCGCGGACGGTGTCCCCGCACACCGGGCACGGCTGCCCGGCGCGGCCGTGCACCCGCATACCGCCGCGCTTCTCCCCCTTGAGGTCGGTGGCGGCCAGGCCGCGGGAGCGCTCGACGGCGGAGCGCAGCGTGGTGCCCATCGCCTCGTACACCCCGGCGATCTCCGCTTCGGTGAGGTCCGAGGCGAGCCGGTAGGGCGACATCCGGGCGGCGTGCAGGATCTCGTCGGAGTAGGCGTTGCCGATCCCGGCGATGACGCTCTGGTCGCGCAGCACCCCCTTGATCCGGTGGCGCACACCGCGCAGCAGCCCGGCGAACGCCTCCAGGGTGAAGGAGTCGTCCAGCGGGTCCGGGCCCAGCCGGGCGATCCCGGGGACCTCCCGCGGGTCACCGACCACGTACACCGCGAGCCCCTTGCGCGTCCCGGCCTCGGTGAGGTCGAAGCCGGAGCGCTCAGGACCGGCCAGGAGCAGCCGCAGCGCGAGCGGGCCCCTGCCGGGCCGGGGCGGGGCCTCGGGGAGCCCGTCCCGCCAGCGCAGCCAGCCCGCCTTGGCGAGGTGGACCACCAGATGGGGGCCGTCGGTTGCCAGGTCGAGGAACTTGCCGTGGCGGGACGCGGCCGTGACGGTGCGGCCCTCCAGCGCGCTCAGCGGCGGGGCGTAGGTCTTCAGGACGCTCACCGCGACGGGGAGGACGCGGGCGACCTCCCGGCCGGCGGCACGCTCGGCCAGGATCGCGCTGAGGGCCTCCACCTCGGGCAGCTCCGGCATGCCACCAGTGTGCCGCAGGCCGGAGCGGAACCACCCGGAGCGGTGCACCGGGTGACCGATTCCCCCCGGTGCACCGCTCCGGGCTGCGGCCCCGCACACCCTCACTTAGCGTCTCATTTGTTCCTTATCGTCCCTGCCTGCCCCGTACGGAGCGTTCCCCATGGTCGACACCGGACAGCAGTCCGTACGCAGCGAGGCGGCACGCGGCGGTGAGGTACGCCTGGGCGAGGCGGCGCGCGTGGACGAGACTGCGCGCCTGGGCGGGACGGCACGGCACGAGGTGGCGGGCGAGGCCGGAGACGCGGCGTACGAGGGCTATGAGGCATACGAGGGCGGCAGCCCCGAGGCCGAGTGGCTGCGCTTCCAGAAGCTGACACACGAGCTGATGCGGATGCGGCGGTACTCCGACGGCACGGACGGCTCGGGCGCCCCGCGGCCGCCGCTCGCCTTCCGCGGCGAGGCCGCGCTGGGCGTGGAGAACGCCCGGCTGCGGTTCCGTGACGACCTTCCACCGGAGCTGTGCGTGGGGTACGCCCGGCCGGGCGCCGAGTACCCGGCCGTGGTGCGGCTGGCCAGCGCGAGCGGCTCCGAGGGGTACGGCGCCACGCCCGATCTGCGCCGGCTGGCGGTGCGGGTCCAGGCCGGTCCGGAGGAGACCCACGATCTGCTGGCCACCAGCTTCCCGGTGTCCCACGCCGCCGACGCGCATGAGTTCGTCGCCTTCGCCAAGGCCACGGCGGGCGCCGGGAGCACCGTGGAGAAGGCGTTCGGGCTCTTCGTCCGGCTGCCGCTGGCCGTCGGCTGGGCCACCGCCGACCGGATGCGCCGCAATATGCGGATCGCCACCCGCCACACGGTGGGTTCGCTGGCCCGCGAGACCTTCTGGAGCCGGGGCGCGATCCTGTGGGGCCCGGCCGGTCCGGTGCGCTACCAGCTGCGTCCGGCGCCCGGCGGCACCCCCGCGCCCCCGCCCGACGGCGGCGACCCCGAATATCTCCACCGAGAGCTGGCGATGCGGCTGTCCACCGGCGACATCGCCTTCGAGCTGTGCGTACAGCGCTATCTGGACGACCGCCGGACCCCCGTCGAGGACGGTTCGGTGGAGTGGCGGGAGAGCGACGCGCCGGTCGTCCCGGTCGCGGTGCTCACCGTGCCGTGCCAGGACCTGGACAGCGCCCGGGCCCGGTCGGCGGCCCGCCGGGTCGAACAGCTGGCGTTCAACCCCTGGCACACCACCGAGGAGTTCCGTCCGCTCGGCAACCTCAACCGGGCCCGCAAGGCCGCGTACGAGGCCGCCGCGGCGCACCGGCTCGGCGTGCGCGCCCCCGCCGCCGAGCGGCGTCCCACCGCGCTGCTGCCCGTCCCGGTGCGCGCCGCCTTCGACCTGCCGGTGCGGGCGGCCTTCGGCCTGGTCGACCGCTGTGTGCCCTGGCATCGGCTGCCGGCGCCGCTGGGGCTGCTCAACCCGGCCGCGCTGGGCCGGACACTGCGCCGGTTCGGCCTCGTCGAGAGGGACGACGCACCCGGGGCGCCGCAACGCCCCGCCGCGGCCGGGGAGAGACCGACGGTGGCGCGCTCGTACGACGGCCCGACGGGCGATCCCGGCGTGGCGCGGAGGGACGTGGCCGGGGCCGCCTCCGGCCGTGGTCCCGCGCCGTTCCACCGGCCCGATCTGATCCATGTGCCGCACCCCGCCACGGTCGCCGGAGAGCTGCTGCACCGGGACCGCTTCCGGCCCGCCACCTCACTCAATGTCCTGTCCGCCGCCTGGCTCCACTTCCAGTCCCCCGACTGGGTGGACGGCGCCTGCCACCGGTGGGACGGCTCGCGGACGTACGGCGGCGGGCCGCGCCTGGAGGACGGCCATCTGCCGCTGGGCCCGGGCGGGGTGCCGCCGATCGGTGCGCCCGGCGGCTGGTGGCTGGGGCTCGGCGCCATGCACACGCTCTTCGCCCGTGAGCATGACGCGGTCCGCGAGGCGCTGCGCCGTACCCACCCCTCGATGAGCGGGGAGTCGGCGCACCACACGGCCCGGCTGGTGGTCTCCGCGCTGATCACCAAGATCCATACGGTGGAGTGGATCCCGGCGATCCTCGCCACCGGGATGAGCGACATCGGCTCGAAGACCAACTGGCAGGGACCGCCCGCCCATTGGCTGTCCCGGCTCGGCCTGTGGCTGTTCGAGGCGAGCGCGTCGGCGGGTCTACCCCGTGGCGTACCGGACCGCCCCGAGATGCCGTTCGCGCTCGCCGAGGAGTTCCTGGCGGTCTACCGGACGCATCCGCTGCTCCCGGACGACGTCGAGCTGTGCGACCACCGCCTCGGGCGGCGGACCCGGGCGCTCGGGTTCGACGAGGTGCGGGGCCCGGCGGCCGAGGCGGTGCTGCGCAAGACGGGGCTCGCCGACACCCTGTACTCCTTCGGCATCGCCCATCCGGGCGCGATCACCCTCAACAACTACCCGTACGCACTGCGGCGCTTCGAGCGGGACGGCGAGCTCGTCGATCTGCCGGTGGTGGACCTGACGCGGGCCCGGCGGCGGGGCGTGCCCCGGTACAACGACTTCCGGGCCCGGCTGGGCACCCCCCGGATCCGCTCCTTCGAGGAGGTGTCCCCCGATCCGGACACGGTCGCGCGGCTCGAAGCGGTCTATGGCTCGGTCAGTCAGATCGACACCACGGTGGGGCTGTACGCGGAGAACGAACCCGAGAGGTCCGGCTTCAGCGAGACGGCGTTCCGTGTGCTGCTGCTCATGGCCACCCGGCGGATCCAGAACGACCGCCTCCTGACCGTGGACTTCCGGCCCGAGGTGTATACGCGGCTGGGGCTGGACTGGGTGGCGAAGTCCAGCATGACCTCGGTGATCCTGCGGCACTGCCCGGAGCTGGCCGGGGTGCTGCCGCGCGGGGCGGGTCCGTTCGCGCCCTGGCGGCCGGTGGCGCCGTCCCTGCCCTGACCGCCGCACCCGGGCTCTTGGCGCGGACCGCACCCGACTGGACCGGTTTACCGACGCGCTATCGTGTGGCGGTCCACAGGGGACGGACACGGCGGGGAGCGGTGGCATGGGCAGCGAGGCCGGGACGGAGCCGCCGCGGCGCGTCACCATCCGGGATGTGGCGGCACGGGCCGGGGTGTCCAAGGGCGCGGTCTCGCTGACCTTCAACGACCGGCCCGGGGTCTCCCGCGCCACCCGGGACCGCATCTTCGCCGCCGCCCGGGAACTCGGCTGGTCCCCCCATCTCTCCGCCCGGTCGCTGTCCAGCTCCCGCGTGGACACGGTCGGTCTGGCCATCGCCCGCCCGGCCCGGACACTGGGCCTCGAGCCGTGGTCCATGGAGTTCGTCTCGGGCATCGAGAGCGTGCTGGTCGAGCGGTCCTGCTCGCTGCTGCTGCGGCTGGTCCGGGATGTGCGCGAGGAGATCGCGGTCCAGGAGGCGTGGTGGCGGGGGCGGCAGATCGGCGGGTCCATCCTGGCCGATCTGCGGGACGGCGACCACGCGGTGCGCTATCTGGTGGCGCTGGGCCACCGCCGGATCGCCCGGGTGGGCGGCGCCCCCGGGCTCGGGCACACCACGATCCGCAAGGCCGCGTTCGAGGCCGCCATACGGGAGGCGGGGCCGGGCGGGGGCCGCACGGTGGCCACGGACTTCTCGGGCGAGGAGGGGGCGCGGGCCACCCGCGCCCTGCTGGCCTCGGCGGACCGGCCCACTTCGGCTACGGGGCCCAGGTGGCGCACCGCCTCTTCGAGGTCCTGGACCAGGCGGCCCCCCGCGCCCATCAGGCCCCCACCCCGGCGCTCACTCCGCGGGGCAGCACGGCCCCGCCGCGTCGGCGCGAGCCGTGACGCCCGTTGGCCACGGCCCGAACCACGACCCGTGAACGACGGCCCGAACCACGACCCGTGAACGACGGCCTGTGCACCGACCCGGTGAACCGGTTCAGTCCTGCCGAAAGCGGTTGATGGCCGGGAGATGGCGCTCGCGCAGCTCCGGGTCGCGTACCCCCAGCCCCGCCTCCGGGGCCAGGCACAGCACGCCGACCTTCCCGGAGTGGCGGTTGCGGTGGACGTCCTGGGTGGCCGTGCCGACCGCCTCGAGCGGATAGACCCTGGAGAGCGTGGGGTGCACCATCCCCTTCTCGATCAGCCGGTTGGCCGCCCATGCCTCCCGGTAGTTGGCGAAGTGGGTGCCGATGATGCGCTTGAGCGCCATCCACAGATAGCGGTTGTCGTACTCATGGCGGTAGCCGGACGTCGAGGCGCAGGTGACGATCGTTCCGCCGCGCCGCGCCACGTACACACTGGCGCCGAAGGTCTCCCGGCCGGGGTGCTCGACGACGATGTCCGGGTCGTCGCCGCCGGTGAGTTCGCGGATCCGGGACCCGAAGCGCTTCCACTCCTTGGGGTCGGGCGTGGTCGCGTCCTTCCAGAAGCGATAGCCCTCCTCGGCCCGGTCGATGACCAGCTCGGCCCCCATGGAGCGGACGAGTTCGGCCTTGCGCCGTCCGGAGACCACGCACACCGGGATCGCCCCGCCGTTGACGGCCAGCTGGGTCGCGTACGAGCCGAGGCCACCGGCCGCGCCCCAGATGAGGGTCACATCGCCCTGCTTCATCTGGGCGCCGTTGCGGGAGACGAGCTGCCGGTACGCGGTGGAGTTGACCAGGCCGGAGGACGCGGCCTCCTCCCAGGTCAGGTGGGCGGGCATCGGCATCAGCTGGTTGGCCTTGACCAGCGAGAGCTCGGCGAGCCCGCCGTAGTTGGTCTCGAAGCCCCAGATGCGCTGCTCGGGGTCGAGCATGGAGTCGTCATGGCCGTCCGGTGAGCGCAGTTCGATGGACAGGCAGTGGGCCACCACCCGGTCGCCCGGCTTCCAGTGGCGCACCCCGGGTCCGGTGCGCAGCACCACACCGGCCAGGTCGGAGCCGAGCACGTGGTAGGGCTGGTCGTGGCGGGCCGCTCCGGGGTCGTCGGTGCGTGCGTAGCGCTCCAGGAAGCCGAAGGTCGGCAGCGGCTCGAAGATGGCGCTCCAGACGGTGTTGTAGTTGATCGCGCTGGCCATGACCGCGATCACCGCCTCGCCCGGGCCCGGTTCGGGTGTGGGCACTTCGCGGATGTGGAGCGACTTCTGGGGGTCCTTGTCCTTGGTGGCCATGCCCTCGAACATCTCGGATTCCTCTTTGAGGATCACCGCGCCCCGATAGGACTCGGGAAGGTCCAAGGCGGCGAAGTCCGCGGCCACCGCGTTTTCTGCCAGCACGGCGCTGATGATGTCCTGCATGACATGTCCTCCGATGTACCGCTCCGGGCACTCTGTGTCCCGGAGGCTATGGCAGCGGCCACGATCCGAATAACCCCTAGCTCCGCCCGGGTCGGCCCCCCTAGGTGCCCCCCTATACGGCCAGGGAGTGCAGACAGGCGATGAGCGTGCGGGCCTCGATGTTGACGTAATGGCTGTGGCGGATCAGGTCGAGCAGCTGGCGCACGGCCATCCAGCGGTAGTGCGGCGGCTCCTCGGGGACGGCGCTCATCTCCGTCTCCACGACCAGATAGCGGTTGAAGGCGTGGAAGAAGCGGCCGCCCTCCTCGGAGAGCACGGTGTCGAACCGCACCCGCTCGGCCGGTGCCTCCACCACCTCCTTGAGGAACGGCGGCGTGGCACCCTCGGGCAGGTGGGTGTAGTTGCGCGGGGTGCACTGCACGGTGGGGGCCAGCTCCACCACGTCCGTGTAGCCGGGTTCGGCGCGGGCCTGGACCAGCACATGCGGCACCTTGTCGGCGTGGGCCAGCAGAAAGGCCGCCACGCCCGGTCCATGGGGCTCGATCATGGGCTGGGTCCAGCCGCCGACCTCACGGCCGCCCGCCGTCACGTCCACGGCCATCACGCTGAAGAAGCGTCCGCTCTCATGGGAGATGCGGTGGGCGTTGCGGTGCCAGCCGGTGGCCTCCCGCAGCGGTATCCGCTCGGTGGACACCTCGCGCTCGGTGCGCAGTCCGGTGATCCAGCTGAGGATGTCGGCGTCGCGGTGGAGCGTGTGCCGCCGCTGCCGCTCCGGCTCCGCCGTCCCGGGTGATCCGGCGGCCGGGAAGGTCTCCCCGGGGTCCAGCGGGGAGTGCGGCAGGCAGGCCAGGACGCTGCGCGCGTCCATGTTCACCAGGTCCTCCACGGCCAGCAGATGGTGCAGCTGGCCCAGCGTCAGCCAGCGGAACCCGTCGCGCACCTCGACGTCCGTCTCCGGCGCCACCTCGACCAGTATGTTGCGGTTGCGCTTGCGGAAGAACCAGCTGCCCTGCTCCGACTGGCGGACGTCGGCGAGCACCCGGTGCCGTTCCGTCCGCTGGAAGTACTCCAGATACGGCACCGCCCGGCCCTTGTGCACCCGGGTGTAGTTGCTGCGGGTGGCCTGGACGGTGGGCGACAGCTGGAGCCCGCCGTGATTGCCCGGCTCCATCTTGGCCTGCATCAGGAAGTGCGGTACGCCGTCGAAGTCCTTGACCAGGATGCCCAGGATGCCGATCTCCGGCTGGTGGAGGATCGGCTGGCGCCACTCCTCCACGGGCGCCCCCGGCATCCGCACCCGGATGCCCTCGACGGTGAAGAACCGGCCGGTCTCATGGACGAGGTTGTGGGTGTCCGGCGCGAAGTCCCAGCCGCGCATAGCCTCGAACGGGATGATCTCGATCCGGGACTCGTCGGCGTCGACGCGCTCGCGGAACCAGCGCTGGAAGTCGGCGAGCAGGGTCACCGAGCTGTCGACGGTGGCGGCGGAGCGGACCAGCCGCTGCTGGAGCGTGCTCACCACGCCCACGCCTCCGGTCCGGGGCCGCCGTTGCCGATCGGCGGGAACAGCCCGTCCAGTTCGGCCAGCACCTCGTCGGACAGCGTCAGCTCCATGGCCTTGAAGGCCCCCGTCAGCTGGTCCAGGCTGCGCGGCCCGATGACCGGCGCGGTGATGCCGGGGCGCCCCATCACCCAGGCAAGACCCACCTCGGCCGGGTCGGCGCCGAGGCCGTCGCACAGCTTCTCGTACGCGGCGACGGCGTCCCGGTGGACCTCCAGCGCCTGGGCGGCCCGGCCCTGCGCGGTCTTCATCGCGGTGCCCTCGGCCAGCTTGCGCAGCGCCCCGCTGAGCAGCCCGCCGTGCAGCGGCGACCAGGCGAGCACCCCGACCCCGTACCGCTGGGCGGCGGGGATCAGCTCCAGTTCGACATGGCGGGTGACGAGGTTGTACACGCTCTGCTCGGAGACGATGCCGAGGAAGTGGCGGCGGGCCGCGGCCTCCTGGGCCTCGGCGATGTGCCAGCCGGCGAAGTTGGACGAGCCGACGTAGCGCACCTTGCCCTGCCGGGTCAGTGTCTCCATCGCCTGCCACACCTCCTCCCACGGGGCGTGGCGGTCGATGTGGTGCATCTGGAACAGGTCGATCCAGTCGGTGCCCATCCGGCGCAGCGAGTCCTCGCAGGAGGCGATGATGTGCCGGGCGGACAGCCCCGAGTCATTGGGCCAGTCGGTCATCGGGTTGAAGACCTTGGTGCCCAGTACGACCTTCTCGCGCCGGCCGCCGCCTTGGGCGAACCAGCCGCCGAGGAACTCCTCGGTGTAGCCCTTGTGTTTCTGCCAGCCGTACTGGTTGGCGGTGTCGATGAAGTTGACCCCGCGGTCCAGGGCGGTGTCCAGGATCGCGTGGCTCTCCTCGTCGCTCGCCCTGACCCCGAGGTTCAGGGTGCCCAGGCACAGTCGGCTCACCTTGAGGGCGGTGCGGCCGAGATAGGTGTACTGCATCAGTGTCCTTCGGTACGGGCCGCCGCGGCAGCCGGTCGGCTCGAGGTGGCGGAGGCGGCCCACAGGTCGTGGAGGGATTCCTTGAGGGCCACCTTCGGCGACCAGCCCATGAGCCGCCGGGCGAGGCGGATGTCGGCCTGGGTCCAGCTGCCGCCCTTGCTGAGCACGGCGCCGCTCTCCTCGCGCACCAGGCCGGCGGGGACCTGGGAGGCGGCGATCAGCAGCCAGGCCAGTTCGCGCATGCTGAGGGCGTCGCCCTGCCCGATGTTGAGCACCCGGCCGGTCACCGGGCTGCTCGCGGCCAGCACCACGGCCTCGGCGACATCGCGGACGTCGACGAAGTCGCGCCGGTCGTCGACGAGGGTGACGGCGAGCGGAGCGTCCTCGGTGGTGTGGCGCAGCCGGTGGGCGAGCCCGCCGAGGAAGCTGCCCCGTGGGGTGCCGGGTCCGCACACGTTGGTGACGCGCAGCACGCAGCCGTCGATACGGCCCGCGTCGGCGGCGCCGAGGACGATCCGGCTGCCGACGAGCTTGGTGCGGGCGTAGGGGGTGCGGGGGGCGGTGGGGTGGTCCTCGGCGATGGCCGTGCCGTCGGGGACGGGGCCGTACTCGTGCACCGAGCCCAGATGGACCAGGCGCGGCCGTCCGGGGAGGGCCGCGACGGCGTCCACCAGCCGGTCCACGAGCGGGATGTGCGAGGCCGTCATGCTCGCCTCGTCGCCCTCCCAGCTGTCGCCCGCGGCGTTGACGACGAGATCGGCGGACTGTGCTGCCCGGACGATGTCCTCGCTCGGCGCGGATACCGCGTCAAGTGCCGAAAAGACGACTCCGGGAATGGGTTCGGCGGGTTTTCTCGCGATTGCCAGGACTTCATATCCGCGCTTGGCGAGAGCTCTGCAGATATGTCGCCCGATGAATCCGGTGCCGCCGATGACAACGGCCTGCCGATCTCGGATGTGGCCCATATCGCCACCGTATTGGCGCCGCTTCGAGCGGAACAACCCCTACCCTCGTCCACCCCTATCGGGCACCCCTATCACGGCCGCGACCTGCGGTGTCATTCGAATAGATGTCGTTTATGGGCCTCGCTGACCGCTGCCGCGCGATCCTTCACCCCGAGTTTCTCGTAGACATGCAGAAGATGCGTCTTGACGGTCGCCTGGCTGATGAACAATGCCGCCGCGGCCTGTCGATTCGTGGCCCCGTCCGCGATAAGCCGGAGCACTTGGAGTTCACGGTCACTCAGCGGGCCCTGGGTCGGTTTGCGGACCTGGCCGAGAACGCGTCCGGTGACCGCGGGCGAGAGGACGGACTGGCCCGAGGAGGCGGACCGCACGGCGCGGGTCAGCTCCTCGCGCGGGGTGTCCTTGAGGAGGTAGCCGGTCGCCCCGGCGGCCAGGGCGCCCATGACGTCGCCGTCGGTGTCGTAGGTGGTCAGCACCAGGATCCGGGCCTCCGGGTCGCGGCGCAGCAGCCGTTTGATGGCCTCCACCCCGCCCATCCGGGGCATGCGCAGATCCATCAGGACCACATCGGCCGGCTGCCGCTCGTACAGTTCGACGGCCTCGGCACCGTCACCGGCCTCGCCGGTCACCGTGAAGTCGGGGTCCCGCTCCAGCACCCCGCGCAGCCCGTCGCGGACCACGGGGTGGTCGTCGACGATCAGGATACGGATGGGGCTGGGGCCGGGGGTGTCGCCGCCATGGGTGTTTCCGCTCATGCACCGGCTTCCTGGGGGATCACGGGGACGGCCGCGCTGATGGCGGTGCCCTCGCCACGGGCGCTTTCGATGTCCAACGTACCGGCGACCCGGCCCAGCCGGCGCCGCATCGCCACCAGCCCGAGGCCGTGGCCACCGGAGGTACCGGCCTCGGCCTCCGCGGCCGCGGGGTCGAATCCGACGCCGTCGTCGAGTACGTCGAGGACCACCACGTCCTCCATGTACGACAGGGTGATGCCCACCTTCGACGCCCGGGCGTGCTTGGCGATGTTGGCGAGGGCCTCCTGCGCCACCCGGTAGAGCGTGGCCTCCAGTTCGGCGTGGAGCGGGATGGCGGTCCCGGTCGTCGCGAACGCGACCTTCGGCTCCCGCTCCTGCGACCACCCCTCGACCAGCGACTCCAGGGCGTCCGGCAGGGTCCGGGACTCCAGTTGCTCGGGGCGGAGCGCCTGGACCGAGCGGCGCGCCTCGGCGAGGCTGTCCCGGGCCAGGTTCTTGGCGGTGACGAGATGGCGGCGCCACACCTCGCGGTCGCCCCCGGCGTGTTCGGCGGCCTCCAACTGCCGGATGATGCCGGCCAGCCCCTGGGCGAGGGTGTCGTGGATCTCCCCCGCCATCCGCTGGCGCTCGTCGAGCACTCCGGCCTCCCGCGCCTGGGTGATCAGCTGGGCGTGGAGTCCGGCGTTCTCGGTGAGCGCGGAGCGGAGTTCGGCCACGGTCCGTTTGCGCCGCTGGTGCTGTTCGTTGAGCCGGCTCGACAGCAGGTTGATCCAGCCGATCACCACGGTCTGGAAGGCGATGGCGGCGAGATAGCCGACCACCGCGCCGGTCGTGGGCCCGGGGAAGCCGTCCGGCACGGTGTTGACGACGAACGAGGTGGCCGCCACGGACACCAGCGCCCAGACGGTCGGCAGCAGCACCAGCGCCTGGAGGAACCCGGTGGCGGCGAACAGCATGAACACCTGGTCCCGCGCCATCAGCGCGGCGGAGAGGGCGAGCAGCCCGGCGAAGTAGACGGCGGTGCGCACCATGCCGTACGGCTGTCTGCTGCGGCGGCCCGTGGGCAGGGTGTAGGTGCCCAGGATCCAGGCGGCGGCCAGGACCGCGAGGCCGAGCGTGGTGAGCAGCCGCCGGGCCGGGGGCGGGCCGTGCACCAGGCTCAGGGCCGTGGACAGAAACAGCAGAAGGTAGGGCAGCCCTCCGAACAGGATGTCGGAGTGCCGCTCCCACCGTCCGCCGTCGTCCTTGGACGCGCTCACCTCACTCCCAGCGGAACAGCTTGGCCGCGGCCGCGGTGGCGGCCACCGCGATCACTCCGAGGACGGTCAGGTGCAGCGTCTGCGGCCACTGGTTCTCCCAGGAGTCGCGCAGCGCCTGGAGCGCGGCGCCCAGCGGGGTGTAGTCGCCGATGGTGGACACCGTCTCCGGCAGATCCTCCTTGGGGAGGAAGGCGCCGCCGAAGAAGAGGCTGGGGAAGAGCAGGGACAGGCCCATCGCGGTGGCGGACTTGCTGCTCGGCGCCACGGCCGCGATCACCAGGCCGATGGAGAACAGCGCCCAGGTGCCCAGGACGAAGCTCGCCAGGAAGGCGGGGACGTCGCCGGGCAGTTTGGTGTCGAAGGCGGTCTTGCCGACGATGAGCACCAGCACCGCGGAGACCGCCGCGGTGACCAGGTTGATGAAGAGCTGGGCGAGCAGCAGGTTCCCCGGGTGGATGGGGCTCGCGGCCATGCGCCGCAGGATGCCCTTCTCCCGGTAGGTCGCGAGGGTCGTGGGCAGCAGGTTGAGGGCCAGCATCGTCAGACACAGCGACATGGCCATCGCGGGGACGAACGCGGCCATCGACGCCTTGGTGGCGGCGTCGTCGTCGGACTTGGTGGTGACGAAGTGGAAGATGGCCAGCAGCATGATCGGCAGCGCGATGACGAAGAACACCGCGGTGGGATCGCGCAGGAACAGCTTGCTCTCGACGTAGGTGAGCTTGGTGCGCCCGGACATGGCAGAAGTCTCCTCGGCGGCTTTAGTTGGCGGGCTTGGAGCCGGTCAGGGCCACGAAGGCGTCATCGAGACTCGCCTGCTCCAGGCGGAGTTCGTTCGCCACGATCTGATTGCGGGCCAGGACGGAGATCACGGCGTAGACGACATTGCCCTTGCCGACCACCGTCACCTGGGACTTGGACCGGGTCACACTGCTCACCTCGGGCAGCGAGGTGAGCAGTTCGTCGTCCATCGGGACGGACGGTTTGAAGCGGATGATCTGCTGCTCGTCGACCCGGGAGACCAGGCCGGACGGGGTGTCGAGGGCGACGACCCGGCCGGATTCGATGATGGCGATCCGGTCGCAGAGCCGCTCGGCCTCCTCCATGAAGTGGGTGACCAGCAGTACGGTCACATCCTGCTCCCGGACCTTCTCGATCAGCTTCCAGGTCTCACGCCGGGCGTGCGGGTCGAGCGCGGTGGTCAGCTCGTCGAAGACGGCGATCCTGGGCTTGCCGACGAGGGCGAGCGCGATGGACAGCCGCTGCTGCTGGCCGCCGGACAGCGATCCGTACGCCGTGTCGGCCTTGCCGGACAGGCCCCAGTCCTTGATGAGCTCGCGCCAGTCGACGGGGTCGCGGTAGAAGGTGCTGTAGAGCTCGAGCGCCTCCCACACCTTCATCTTGGGGGGCAGTTCGCTCTGCTGGAGCTGGATGCCGATGGACTCGCGCAGTTCGGCGAGGTCCTTGTCCTTCAGCGGGTCGAGACCCATCACGGAGATCTCGCCGCCGTCGCGCTTGCGCATGCCCTCGATGCACTCCACAGCGGTGGTCTTGCCCGCGCCGTTGGGGCCGAGGATGCCGAAGATCTCGCCCTCCTCCACGGAGAAGGACACGTCCTGTACCGCCACGTGATTGCGGTACTCCTTGCGCAGGTTACTGACCTCGATCAGCGGCATCGGCCCGGGTCCTCCTCGCTTTTGTTCCTTCACTCTTCCACCGTAGGGAGCGGATATCCCCGGGGGATCGGCCCATCGGCCGCCCACCGGGCTGATCCTCCCTCCACCGACCGGCCGATCGGGCGCATCAACCGATCGGTGGATGGGAGTACGCCGGGCCGGGTCAGCCGCGCCGGGCGTGCGGCGCCCGGCAGACCTCGTAGGACGGCAGCAGACCGGCCCGTTCGGCCTCGGCCAGCCCGGGGGCGTTCCGGTCGCGCTCGGAGACCAGGTATTCCAGGTCCCTGGGCCAGGGCAGGCCGAGCGCGGGGTCGAAGGGGTCGATCTCGTGCTCGGCGCCCGGGTTGTACTCCTCCGAGTTGAGGTAGGCCGCCACGGTGTCGTCCCGCAGCGCGATGAACGCGTGGCCGAGGCCCTCCGCCAGATACACCGCCCGGTACGACACGGGGTCGAGACGCACACTGTCCCAGCGGCCGAAGGTGGGCGAGCCCACCCGCAAGTCGACCACCACATCGATGAGTTCGCCGCTGACACAGGTCACCATCTTGGCCTGGCCCGGGGGGACGTCCGCGTAGTGCACCCCGCGGACGGCGCCGCGCCGGGAGACGCTGTGGTGGTTCTGGCCCAGGCGCAGCGGATGGCCGACGGCCGCGGAGAAGGCCGATTCGGTGTAGTGGGCGACGAACGCGCCGCGTTCGTCGCGGTGGACGTCCGGGCTGAACTCGTAGGCGCCGGACACCGCCAGCTCGCGCACCTTCACCGGCCGTGCTCCGCGGTGAGCTCCTCCAGCACCGGCACCACATCGTGCGGGGTGGGGGTGCGCAGGTTCTCCTCGCGCAGCCGCTCGGCCGTCTCCTTGTACGACGCGTCCTTCAGCAGCCGTTCGACGCTCTCCCGCAGCACCTCGGCGGTCAGCTCCGAGGCGTGGACGACGAGTCCGGCACCGGCCTCGTGCAGCGTGGTCCCCTTGTTCCACCAGTCGGCGTAGCGGATGGTGGGGATGAACTGCGGTACGCCGCGCGCCAGTGCGGTGCCCCAGGAGCCGAAGCCGCCGTGGTGGATGAGGACCGAGGCGCCGGGCAGCAGGGCGTGCAGCGGAACGAAGTCGACGATACGGGTGTTGTCGGGGACCTTCTCCAGCGCCTCGACCTCCTCGGGCGGCAGCGCCGCCACCACGTCGATGTCCATGCTCCCCAGGGTGTCGATCATGTCGGCCACCGGCATGAAGGTGCCGCCCAGGGCCGCCCGCGCGGAGACCCCGGAGGTCAGCACGACCCGCGGCCGCCCGGGGGTCTCGCGCAGCCAGTCGGGGATGTCGGAGGGGCCGTTGTAGGGCAGATAGCGGACCGGGACCCGCCGGAGCGACAGCGGGAGCTGAAGGCTGGTGGGGATCTGGTCGATGGTCCACTGGCCGACCACGACCTCCTCGTCGAAGGTGCGGTCGTAGCGGGCGAGGATACCGCCGAGCCAGTCGGCCATCGGGTCCTCGCGGCGCTCCTCGGGCTGTTCGGCGAGGCGGGCCAGGAACACCTCGCGCATCTTCGCGTAGATGTCGACGCACCACAGCAGCCGGGCGTGGGCGGCGCCCACGACGCGGGCGGCCACCGGGCCCGCGTAGGTGACCGGGTCCCAGATGACCAGGTCGGGCTGCCAGTGGCGGGCGTAGTCCACCAGCTCGTGCACCATGCAGTCGTTGTAGGTCTGGTACGCGAACATCACGCTGATCTTGAACTTCATCAGCACCTGTTCCCAGGTGTGCTGATCGAGCTCGGGGGTGGACCAGTCGGAGAGCGGGTTCTCCAGCGACTCGCGGTTCTGCGTCAGCATCTCGTGGAGATTGTGGTCCTTGCCGACCGAGACGGCCGTCAGCCCGGTGCTCTTGATGGACTCGGTCAGCGCGGGGTTGCTGGCGACATGCACCTCGTGGCCGGCCGCGGCCAGCGACCAGGCGAGCGGGACCATGGTGAACAGGTGCGATTTCTCGGACACCGTCGCGAAAAGGATACGCATCGTCGGTTTCTCTCTCAGTCGATGGGTTGTCGGGGGCGGGCGGTGGCCGCCCGCAGGGTGTCCGTGATGACTCCGGCCACCGCCGCCTTCTGCTCACCCAGGTAGAAGTGGCCGCCGGAGAAGACCTCCAGCCGGAAGGAGCCCGAGGTGTGCTCCCGCCAGCCCGCCACCTCCGAGACGGTGACGCGGATGTCGCTGTCACCGGTGAGCCCCGCGATGTCGCAGGCCAGCCTGGCGCCGGGCCGGTATTCATAGGTCTCGGCCGCCTTGTAGTCGCTGCGGATGGCGGGCAGGGCCAGCCGCAGCAGTTCGGCGTCGCCGAGGATCCGGGAGTCGGTCCCGCTGACCAGCTGGAGCTCGGCGATGAGCCCGGCGTCGTCGCGCCGGTGGATGCCGAGGCTCCGGTGGTGGGAGGGCGCGGGCCGGCCCGAGGCGAAGAGCGCCACGGGCACGGTCCCCAGCTCTCCTTCGAGCAGCCGGGCCAGCTCGAACCCGATGCTCGCGCCCATGCTGTGGCCGAACAGCGCGATCGGCCGGTGTGCGGCGAGCGGCCGCAGCGCCTGGTAGATCTCGCGCGCCAGCTCGTGGATGTCCTCGATGGGCGCGTCATGGCGGCGGTCCTGCCGCCCCGGGTACTGGACGGCCAGCGCCTCCACGGTCGGCGGCAGCAGCTCGGAGATCGGGAAGTAGAAGCTGGCGGCTCCTCCCGCGTGCGGCAGGCAGACCAGGCCGACCTCGGCCTCCGGGCGCGGATGGAACCTGCGGAACCACAGGCTCTCATCGGTGACGGGCAACGCCATGGTCATCGTTCCTTACTCTGATGCGGGGAGGGCGCCTGAAGCGGGGTGTACGGGCTTGTACGGGCTCGGGTCAGACGCCGTCGCCGGCAGTCGCTCCAGCCAGTCCTCGATCGCCTGGGCGGTGGGGAGGGAGTGGTCCTCCATCATGGTGAAGTGGTTGCCGCGCACATCGACGATGTCGTGCGGCAGCTCCCAGAAGGACCGCCAGTCGGGCAGTTCCTCCAGCTTCAGCGATCCGGTGGACAGCGGCTCCAGCGCGCGCACCAGGAGGGTGGGGGTCTCGATCGGCTCGGGGTCCCAGCCGCCGAAGAGGTTGAGGTACCAGCCCATGGCCGACAGCCGGGCGTCGTCCATGGTGACGAACACGCCCTCGCGCTCGGTCATCCCGTCCATGAGCGAGAGCCCGAACTGGTTGAGGATGCTGCTCTTGGGCACGTAGGTGTCCACCAGGACCACCGCGGTCGGCCGGATGCCCATCCGCTCCAGGTGTCCCGCCGCCGCGTGGGCGAACCAGCCGCCCGCCGAGGAGCCCAGGAGCACGACGGGCTGCCCGTCGGCGGCCTTCGCCACCGCCTCGGCCTGCGCGGCGACCACCGCGTCCGCCGTCTCCGGGAGGGGTTCACCGCGGCCGAAGCCCGGCAGCGCGAGCGCCGACACATCGCGCCGGCCCCGCAGTGAGGCCGCGAACCGCGCGTACTGGTGGATGCCCGCGACCGCCAGGCACGAGGAGAAGCAGAACATGTGCTGCTCGGCCGGGCCCTTGCTGAGCCGGACCGGCATCGGCAGCTTCGCCAGCTCGGAGGTGGCGCTGAACCGGGGCCGCAGCGCCGCCGTGGCGTGCAGCAGGTCGAAGATTTCCTTCCATTTCCCGGTCTCGAACGCCTCGGTGTACAGCGTGCTCAGCGTGGTGGACTCCCCCGCCGCGGCGGGCGCCGCGCCCGCGGGCGTCTGCTCGGACGGGTCCGGCTGCCGGGCCGCGGCCAGTTCGGAGCGGAGCCGGGCGGCCAGATCGGTGGGCGTCTCGTGGTCGAAGGCGAGGGTGGCGGGCAGCCTCAGCCCGGTGGCCGCGTTCAGCCGGTTGCGCAGCTCGACCGCGGTGAGCGAGTCGAAGCCGGAGTCCACGAACTCATGGGCCGGGCCGATGGCGGACGGGTCCGGGTGGCCGAGCACGGTGGCCACCTGCGCGCACACCAACTCCACCAGCACGGCGTCCTGTTCGGCCTCGGGCAGCGCGGCGAGCCGTTCCCGCAGCGCGGAGCCGCCGCCCGGCGAGCCACCGCGTGTGGTCGCGCCCGCCCGGCGTGCCGGTGTCCGCACCAGCCCGCGCAGCAGCAGCGGCACCGAGCCGGATCCGGCGCCCGCTCGCAGCGCCGCGAGGTCGATCCGCATCGGGATCAGCAGTGGGGTGTCCAGGGCGAGGGCGGTGTCGAGCAGTTCCATGCCCTGTTCCGAGGAGAGCGCGGCCACGCCCGAGCGGGCGGCCCCGGCCGTGTCCGCCGTCGCGGTCATCGCGCCGGCCTGCGCCCACAGCCCCCAGGCGAGGGAGTGGGCGGGCAGCCCTTGCGCCCGGCGGGCCTGTGCGAAGGCGTCGAGGAAGCCGTTGGCGGCCGCGTAGTTGCCCTGGCCCGCGCCGCCGAGTACACCGGCCGCCGAGGAGAAGAGCACGAACGCGGCCAGATCCAGCTCCCGGGTGGCCTCGTGGAGGTGGAGCGCGGCGTCGACCTTGGGCCGCAGCACCGTGTCCATACGCTCGGGGGTGAGCGAGGAGATCACTCCGTCGTCCAGCACTCCGGCGGTGTGGAACACCCCGGTCAGCGGATGGCCGGCGGGCACCTGGGCCACCAGGGCGGCCACGGCGTCCCGGTCGGCGGTGTCGCACGCCGCCACGGTCACGGTCGCGCCGAGCTCGGTCAGCTCCTCGCGCAGCCGCCCGGCCCCCTCGGCGGCCGGTCCCCGACGGCTGGTCAGCAGCAGATGGCGGACCCCGTGGCGGGTCACCAAGTGGCGGGCGAGCAGCCCGCCGAGGGTACCGGTGGCGCCGGTGATCAGCACGGTGCCCTCGGGGTCCAGCGCACGGGTGGCGCCGGTGGTGCCGGTCGCGCCCTGGGCGCGGGCGAGCCGCGGGGTGTGCGCCTGTCCGGCGCGCAGCGCGAGCTGCGGCTCCCCGGAGGGGAGGACCGCCGGGAGGGCCCGTACGGACTCCTCGTGCTCGTCGAGGTCGACGAGGGTGAACCGGTCGGGGTTCTCCGACTGCGCCGAGCGCACCAGGCCCCAGACGGCGGCGCCCGGCAGATCGGCGACCTCCGCGCCGGGCTCGGTCGCCACCGCGCCCCGGGTGACGAACACCAGCCGGGAGTCGGCGAACCGCTCGTCGGCCGACCAGTTCTGGGCCAGCTCCAGGGCGGTGCGCAGGGAGTCCCGCACCGCGTCGGCCGGTGCGCCGGGCCCGGCGGCGCAGGACACCAGGACCGCCGCGGGGGCGGCCGTACCGGCGTCGACGGCCGCGCCCAGCGACTCCAGGTCCACATACGACTCCAGGTGGACCCCGGCCGCGAAGAGACTCTCGGTGACGTCCAGCCCGTCGTCGCCGACCAGCGCGGCCCGGGTCAGCGGGGCGGGCCGGCCTGCGCCCGTGAGCGCGGGCCAGTCGAGCTGGAACAGCGACTCGCTGCTCGCGGCGCGGGCGCCGCTGAGCTGATCGCCGGTCATCTTGCGCAGCAGCAGGCCCTCGACGGTGGCCACCGGACGGCCGGTGGGGTCGGCCACCGCGAGCGCCACGGTGTCCTCCCCGGCCGGGGAGATCCGCACCCGCACCTCGTCGGCCCCGGCGGCGTGCAGCGACACCCCGGTCCAGGAGAACGGCAGCCGCCCCTGCGCCGTCCCGGGGTCCTCCCCGGCGAAGAGGGTGCCGAGCGCGATGCCGTGCAGGGAGGCGTCGAGCAGCGCCGGGTGGATCCCGTACCCGGCGGCGGCCGGCCGCTGCTCCTGGGCCAGCCGCACCTCGGCGAACACCTCGTCGCCGCGCAGCCAGGCCGCGCGCAGCCCCTGGAACGCCGGGCCGTAGCCGAAGCCGCCCGCCGCGTACCGCTCGTACATGTCGCCGACGTCGAGTTCGGTGGCGTCCGCCGGAGGCCACGCGGTCAGCTCGGCGGGGGCGCCCGGTGTGGCGGTGGCGAGCGCGCCGGTGGCGTGCGGGGTCCACGGCTCGCCGAACCCGGCGCCCTCGGGGCGGGAGTGGACGTTCAGCGGGCGCCGTCCGCTCTCGTCGGGTTCGCCGACCGTCACCCGGAGGGTGAGCGCGCCGCGCGCGGGGAGGATCAGCGGCGCCTGGAGGGTCAGCTCCTCGACCTGGTCGCAGCCGACCTGGTCACCGGCCTGGATGGCGAGCTCGAGGAAGGCGGTGCCGGGGAAGAGGACCGTGCCGGAGACGGCGTGGTCGGCCAGCCAGGGCTGGGCGGCCAGGGACAGCCGCCCGGTGAGCACCAGGCCGTCGCTGTCGGCGAGTTCCACGGCGGCGCCCAGCAGCGGATGCCCGGCCGGGCCAAGACCCGCCGAGGTGACATCGCCCGCCCGATCCGAGCCGTCCAGCCAGTAGCGCTGCCGCTGGAAGGCGTACGTGGGCAGCTCGACCCGGCGGGCGCCACGGCCCGCGAACACCTGCTCCCAGTCCACCGCGCCACCGTGGGCGTGCACCCGGCCCACCCCGGCCAGCAGCGACTCGGCCTCGCCACGGTCCTTGCGCAGCAGCGGGACGAACGCGGCGGCGTCGGGATCGGCGACGCACTCCTGCCCCATCACGGACAGCACACCGGACGGGCCGACCTCGACATAGCGGGTCACGCCCTGGTCCTCCAGGAACCGCACCCCGTCCCGGAACCGCACCGGCCGCCGCACATGGCGCACCCAGTACTCGGGCGAGCTCAGCTCCTCGGCGACCGCCTCGCCGGTCACATTGGACACCACCGCGATCCGGGGGGTGGCGTAGGTCAGCTCACCGGCGACCTTGGCGAACTCCTCCAGCATGGGGTCCATCAGCGGCGAGTGGGCGGCGACGCCGACCCGCAGCCGCTTGCTCTTGCCGCCGACCGCGTCCGCGATCCGCAGGACGGCCTTCTCCTCACCGGAGATCACCGTGGCGGCCGGGCCGTTGACCGCGCCCAGGGACACCTGGTCCTCCTCGCCCGCCAGATGGGGCAGCACCTCGGCCTCGGCGGTCCGCAGCGAGACCATCGCGCCTCCGGCGGGCAGCGCGTCCATCAGCCGGCCCCGGGCCGCGACCAGCGCACACGCGTCCTCCAGCGAGAACACGCCCGCCACATGGGCGGCCGCCAGTTCGCCCACCGAGTGGCCGACCAGGAAGTCCGCGGTCACGCCCCAGGACTCCAGCAGCCGGTACAGCGCCACCTCGACGGCGAAGAGACCGGTCTGGGTGTAGAGGGTCCGGTCGAGCAGTTCGGCGTCCTCGCCGAAGACCACGTCGCGCACCGCGTGCCCGACATGGCCGTCCAGGTGGCGGTCGAGCTCGGCGCAGACGGCGTCGAAAGCGGCGGCGAAGACCGGGAAGGCGGTGTGCAGGGCGCGTCCCATGCCGAGCCGCTGTGCGCCCTGCCCGGTGAACAGGAACGCCGTCTTGCCCGCACCGGCCACCGCCCCGGGGGTGACGCCGGAGGCCAACTGGTCGAGTTCGCCCAGCAGTTCGGTACGGTTCGATCCCACGACCACGGCGCGGTGGGCGAAGGCGGAGCGGGTGAGCGCCAACGAGTAGCCGATGTCCGCGGCGGACGGCCCGGACGCGCCCGCCACGTAGGACCGCAGCCGCGCGGCCTGGGCCCGCAGGGCCTCCTCGGTCCGCCCCGACAGCGGCCACGGCACCAGGTCGGACGACACGGCGGCGGGGGCGGCGGCGGGCGCGGTGTCCGTGGGTGTCTCGTCAGCGGGTGTTTCGTCGGCGGATATTTCGTCCGCGGCCTCCTCGGCGGGGGCCTGTTCCAGGATCACATGGGCGTTGGTGCCGCTGAATCCGAAGGCGGACACGGCGGCGCGGCGCGGCCGTTCTGCCTCCGGCTCGGGCCATGGCCGGGCCTCGGCCAGCAGCCGTACCGCGCCCGACTCCCACTCCACGTTGGGCGTCGGCTCCTCGGCGTGCAGGGTCTTGGGCAGCACGCCGTGGCGCAGCGCCAGCACCGTCTTGATGACCCCGCCGACGCCCGCGGCGGCCTGGGTGTGGCCGATGTTGGACTTCAGCGAGCCGAGCCACAGCGGCCGGTCCTCGGGGCGGTTCCGGCCGTAGGTGGCGAGCAGCGCGCCCGCCTCGATGGGGTCGCCGAGCGGAGTGCCGGTGCCATGTGCCTCGACCGCGTCCACATCGGCCGGGGTCAGCCCGGCGTCGGCCAGCGCCTGCCGGATGACGCGCTGCTGGGAGGGGCCGTTGGGGGCGGTGAGCCCGCTGCTGGCGCCATCCTGGTTGGTGGCGGAGCCCGTGACGACGGCGAGCACCTGGTGGCCGTTGCGCCGCGCGTCCGACAGCCGCTCCACGAGCAGCATGCCCACGCCCTCGCCCCAGCCGGTGCCGTCGGCGGACGCGGCGAACGCCTTGCAGCGGCCGTCGGAGGCGAGCCCGCGCTGGCGGCTGAAGTCCACGAAGGCCACCGGTGTGGACATCACCATCGACCCGCCGACCAGGGCCAGGGAGCACTCCTGCCGGCGCAGCGCCTGCGCGGCGAGGTGCAGGGCCACCAGCGAGGACGAGCAGGCGGTGTCCACGGTGACCGCGGGTCCTTCGAGACCGAAGGTGTAGGCGATACGGCCGGAGGCGATGCTGCCGGAGCCACCGCTGCCGACGTACCCCTCGACATCGTCGGGCACCTGGCGCAGCCGGGTCGCGTAGTCCTGGTACATCACGCCCGCGAAGACGCCGGTGCGGCTGCCGCGGAGCGTGGCCGGGTCGACCCCCGCGCGCTCCATGGCCTCCCACGCGGTCTCCAGCAGCAGCCGCTGCTGCGGGTCCATGGCGAGGGCCTCGCGCGGGGAGATGCCGAAGAACGCGGGGTCGAAGTGGTCGGCGTCGGTGACGAAGCCGCCTTCGCGCGCGTAGCTCGTCCCCGGCTTGTCCGGGTCCGGGTCGTACAGGGCCTCCAGGTCCCAGCCCCGGTCGGCGGGGAACCCGGTGACCGCGTCACGGCCGTTCGCCACCAGTTCCCACAGGTCCTCCGGCGAGGCCACGCCACCGGGGTAGCGGCAGGCCATCCCGACGATGGCGATGGGCTCGTGGTCCTTTGCCTCGGCCTCCTGGAGGCGCTGGCGAGTGCGGTGCAGATCCGTGGTCACTCGCTTGAGGTAGTCGCGGAGCTTTGCCTCGCTCACCGTTTACCGCCCATCTCTGTGAATTCCAACTCCGTGTACTACAGGCCGAGTTCGTTCTCGATGAAGTCGAAGATCTCGTCGTCCGAGGCGGCGTCGATGCGGCCGGCGACCGCGTCCTCCGCGTCCTCCGGGCCCTGGCCGAGCCGTTCCAGCAGGTCCTGCAGACGCGAGGCGAGCGTGGTGCGCGCCTCGTCGTCGGCGGCGACCTCGGCCAGGTTGCTTTCCAGGGCGTCGAGTTCCGGGAAGGTCATCGACGCGGCGGTGAATGCCTCCGGGGCGATCTCCGCTTCCAGGTACGCGGCGATCGCCGTGGAGGTGGGGTAGTCGAAGAGCAGGGTCACCGGCAGGCGCCGGCCGGTGGCCTTGCCGAGCTGGTTGCGGAGTTCGACCGCGGTGAGCGAGTCGAAGCCGAGGTCCAGCAGTCCGCGCTCCGCCTCGACGGCCGCCACCGACTCGAAGCCCAGCACCCCGGCCACGGTGGTGCGGACCAGGTCCAGCAGGAACCGGCCACGCTCGGCGTCCGGCAGGCTCGTCAGATGCTGCTTGAGCCCCTCGGGCCGCGCGGGCGCGGCCCCGGCTCCGGCGGCCGTCCGCCGGGCGGGCCTGGTGGCGGGCGCGGCCCTCACCAGCCCGCGCAGCAGCGCCGGTACGTCACCGGGCCGTGCCCCGAGCCCCGCGGCGTCCAGCCGCATCGGCAGCACGACGGCGGTGTCCACGGCGCGTGCGGCGTCGAACAGCCCGGCGCCGTCCTCGGAGGAGAACGGGACGATGCCACCGCGCGCCAGCCGGTTCAGATCGGCGCCCGCCAGCTTGCCGGTCATCTCGCTGCGCTGGGCCCACAGCCCCCACGCGTGTGACTGGACGGGCCGGCCCTGGGCGCGGCAGTGCTGGGCGAAGGCGTCGAGGAAGGCGTTGGCCGCCGCGTAGTTGCCCTGGCCCATTCCGCCGAAGGTGCCGGCGATGGAGGAGAACAGGACGAGCGCGGACAGGTCCAGATCGCGGGTCAGCTCGTGCAGAGTGAGCGCGGCGTCGACCTTGGGCCGCAGCACCGTGTCCAGCCGCTCGGGGGTGAGCGAGGAGACCACACCGTCGTCCAGGACGCCCGCCGTGTGCACGACGGCCGTCAGCGGATGTGCGGCGGGGACGGTGGCCAGCAGCGCCGCCAGCGCCTCCCGGTCGGCCACATCGCAGGCGGCGAGGGTGACCCCGGCGCCCAACTCCGCCAGCTCCGCACGGAGTGCGGCCACGCCCTCGGCGTCCGGGCCACGGCGGCTCGTGAGCAGCAGATGCCGCACTCCGCCCTCGGCCACCAGATGGCGGGCGATGACCCCGCCGATGGTGCCGGTGGCCCCGGTGACCAGCACCGTGCCCTCGGGGTCCCAGGCGGGCGGGGCGGTGTCGGGGACGGGGGTGGTGGTGAGCCTGGCCACCGCGATGTCGCCCTGGCGCACGGCGAGTTGTGGCTCGTCCAGGGCGAGCGCGGCCGGCAGGGCGAGCGCCGACTCCTCGTGCTCGTCGAGGTCGACGAGCACGAACCGGCCGGGGTTCTCCGACTGCGCGGAGCGCACCAGGCCCCAGACGGCGGCGTGCGCCAGATCGGGCACGTCCGCGCCGGGCGTGGCGGCCACCGCGCCCCGGGTGATGAACACCAGGCGGGAGGCGGCGAACCGCTCCTCGGTCAGCCAGGCCCGGAGCAGCGCCAGCGCCCGGTGGGTCGCGGCCCGAACGGCGTCGGCCACGCCCTGGGGGTCCGGTGCGCAGGGCACCAGTACGGTGGCGGGCACGGCGGCCGGGTCGGCGGGCAGCGCCTCCAGGTTCGGGTATGTGCGCACATCGAGTCCGACCAGCTTGAAGTCGTCGTCGCCGAGCAGGACCCAGTGCCCGGAGGGTTGTTCGGGCGTGGTGGCGGAGGTGTCGGCGGCCACCCAGTCGAGCCGGTAGAGCGAGTCACCGCCGGTGGCGGCGTCGCCGAGCCGTTCGGGCCGCTTGCGCAGCACCAGCGATTCGACGGTGGCCACCGGCCGCCCGATGGTGTCCGCCACGGTCAGGGCCACCGTGTCGGTGCCGCTCGGCGTGAGCCGCACCCGTATCTCACCGGCCCCGGAGGCGTGCAGTGTCACCCCGGTCCAGGAGAACGGCAACCGGCCCTCGTCCGCCTTGAGCATCGGGCCGAGCGCGATGGTGTGCAGCGCGGCGTCCAGCAGGGCGGGGTGCAGTCCGTAGCCGGTGGCGGCGGACTGCTGCTCCTGCGCCAGCCGTACCTCGGCGAACACCTCGTCGCCGCGCAGCCAGGCCGCGCGCAGCCCCTGGAACGCCGGGCCGTAGCCGAAGCCGCCCGCGGCGAACCGCTCGTACAGGTCCTCGACCTCGATCGGCTCGGCGCCCGGCGGCGGCCACGTCCCGCCCAGGTCGTACGAACCCTCGGCGGCACCGTCCGCCAGCACACCCGTGGCGTGCCGGGTCCACGGCGGCTCACGGTCCGCGTCCTCGGGGCGGGAGTAGACGTTCAGGGCGCGCCGGCCGTCTTCCTCGGGCGGGTCCACCACCAGTTGCAGGGTGACGGCGCCACGCTCGGGCAGGATGAGCGGCGCCTGAAGGGTCAGCTCGTCGACCCGGCCGCAGCCCACCCGGTCCCCGGCCTGGACCGCGAGTTCCAGGAACGCGGTGCCGGGGAAGAGGACCACACCGGAGACCGCGTGGTCGGCCAGCCAGGGCTGGCCGCGCGTGGACAGCCGCCCGGTGAGCACCAGGCCGTCGCTGTCGGCGAGTTCGACGGCCGCGCCCAGCAGGGGGTGCCCGCCGGCGCCGAGACCGGCCGAGGCCACATCGCCCACGGTGGCGGGCGCGTCCAGCCAGTAGCGCTGCCGCTGGAAGGCGTACGTGGGCAGCGCCACCCGGCGGGCGCCACGGCCCGCGAACACCTGCTCCCAGTCCACCGCGCCACCGTGGGCGTGCACCCGGCCCACCCCGGCCAGCAGCGACTCGGCCTCGCCGCGGTCCTTGCGCAGCAGGGGGACGAACGCGGCCGCGGTGTCGGCGTCGGTCTCGGTGTCGGCCTCGGCCAGGCACTCCTGGCCCATGGCGGAGAGCACGCCCGCGGGGCCGAGCTCGACGAAGCGGGTCACATTTCGCTCGGCGAGGAAGCGGATGCCGTCCCCGAAGCGCACCGCCCGGCGGACGTGGCGCACCCAGTACTCCGGCGTGCACAGCTCCTCGCCCGCCGCCTCACCGGTGACGTTGGAGACCACCGCGATGCGCGGCGCGGAGTAGCCGATCCCGGCGGCCACCGTGGCGAACTCGGCGAGCATCGCGTCCATCAGCGGCGAGTGGAAGGCGTGGGAGACGGTGAGCCGCTTGCTCTTGGCCCCGGTCGCTTCCGCGATCCGCAGGACGGTGCCCTCGTCACCGGAGATGACGGTCGCCCGCGGCCCGTTGACCGCCGCCACGCTCACCCGGTCCTCGTGGCCTTCGAGATGCGGCAGCACCTCGGCCTCGGCCGCCTGGAGCGACACCATCGCACCGCCCTCCGGCAGCGCCTGCATCAGCCGGCCCCGGGCCGCCACCAGCGCACAGGCGTCCTCCAGCGAGAACACCCCGGCCACATGGGCGGCCGCCAGCTCGCCCACCGAGTGGCCGACCAGGAAGTCCGGTCGCAGATCCCAGGACTCGACCAGCCGGTACAGCGCCACTTCGAGGGCGAACAGCGCGGTCTGGGTGAACACGGTCCGGTTCAGCCGCTCCGCGTCCTCGCCGAACACCACCTCCCGCACCGAACCGTCCAGATGGCGGTCCAGCTCCGCGCACACCGCGTCGAACGCCGCCGTGAACACCGGAAAGACGTCGTACAACTCCCGCCCCATGCCCGTCCGTTGGGCGCCCTGACCGGTGAACAGGAAGGCCGTCCTACCGGTGTCGGCCACCGTCTCCCGCGCCGCCCCCGAGGCCAGCTCCGCCAGGCCCCGCAGCAGTTCCTCCCGCTCGGCGCCGACGACCACGGCGCGGTGGCCGAAGGCCGCGCGGCCCGTCGCCAGCGCGTAGCCGACATCCACCGGGCGCAGCTCCGGCCGCTCCTCCAGATGGGCGCGCAGCCGCCCGGCCTGCGCCCGCAGGGCCGTCTCGCCGCGCGCGGAGAGCACCCACGGCACCACGTCCGAGTCGACCGTCCGCTCGGCCACCGGCGGGGTGTGCTCGGGGCCCTGCTCCAGCACCACATGGACGTTCGTGCCGCTGACGCCGAAGGCGGACACGCCCGCGCGCCGCGGCCGCCCCGTCTCGGGCCACTCCCGGGCCTCGGTCAGCAGCTCCACCGCACCGGCCGACCAGTCCACGTCGGGCGAGAGTTCATCGGCGTGGAGGGTCTTGGGCAGCACGCCGTGGCGCAGCGCCAGCACCGTCTTGATGATCCCGGCGACGCCCGAAGCGGCCTGGGTGTGGCCGATGTTGGACTTCAGCGCCCCCAGCCACAGCGGCCGGTCGGCGTCCCGCCCCTGGCCGTAGGTGGCCATCAGGGCCTGTGCCTCGATGGGGTCGCCGAGCCGGGTGCCGGTGCCGTGGGTCTCGACCGCGTCCACATCGGTGGCCGACAGGCCAGCCCCGGCCAGCGCCTGGCGGATCACCCGCTGCTGGGAGGGGCCGTTGGGGGCGGTGAGGCCGTTGCTGGCGCCGTCCTGGTTGACGGCCGAGCCGCGCACCAGCGCCAGCACCTCGTGGCCGTATCTCCGCGCGTCGGAGAGCCGCTCCAGCAGCAGCATGCCGACGCCCTCGGCCCACCCGGCGCCGTCGGCGTCCGCCGAGAACGCCTTGCAGCGGCCGTCGGGGGCCATGGCCCGCTGCCGGCTGAACTCGATGAATGTGTCCAGCGTGGACATCACCACGACACCGCCCGCGAGCGCCAGCGAGCACTCCCCCTGGCGCAGCGCCTGGGCCGCCTGGTGGAGGGCGACCAGCGAGGACGAGCAGGCGGTGTCCACGGTGACCGCGGGCCCTTCGAGGCCGAAGGTGTACGAGATGCGCCCGGACGCCACGCTGCTCGCGCTGCCGGTGGCCAGATAGCCCTCGAACTCCTCGGGCGCGCGGGTGAAGCGGGAGCCGTAGTCGTTGTAGCTGGCGCCGATGAAGACTCCGGCCTGGGTGCCCTTCACCGAGGCCGGGTCGATCCCGGCCCGCTCGAACGCCTCCCAGCTGGTCTCCAGCAGCAGCCGCTGCTGGGGGTCGATGGCGAGCGCCTCGCGCGGTGAGATCCCGAAGAACTCGGGGTCGAAGTGGTCGGCCTGGTGGAGGAAGCCACCACCGGTGGCGTAGAAGGTGCCCGGCTTGTCGGGGTCGGGGTCGTAGTGGCCGTCGATGTCCCAGCCGCGGTCGGTGGGGAAGTCCGAGATGGCGTCCCGGCCGTCCATCAGCAGCCGCCACAGCTCCTCGGGGGTGGTCACCCCGCCGGGGAGGCGGCAGCTCATGGCCACGATGGCGATCGGGTCACCGTCCACCGCGACGGCGGCGGGCACCGGCCCCGCCGGGGCGGTGGCCGCGGTTTCACCGGCGCCGCTCTCGGCGAGCAGGAAGCGGGCCAGCGCGGTGACGGTCGGGTAGTCGAAGACGAGGGTGACCGGCAGCCGCAGCCCGGTGGCCGCGTTCAGCCGGTTCCGCAGGTCGACGGCGGTCAGTGAGTCGAAGCCCAGTTCGCGGAAGGCACGCCCGGCCTCGACCGCCGCGGTGTCGGCGTAGCCGAGAGCGGCGGCCACTTCGGTGCTGACGAGGTCGGCCAGCGCGTCCTCGGCCTCCTGCGGCGACAGCCCGGCCAGCCGCTGGGCCAGGGGCGTGTCCTGCTCGCCCGTGGTGGCGGCCGCCTCCTCCGCCCGCCGGGCGTCGGGGAGTTCGCCGAGCACGGCGGCCCCGTCCAGCGAGGGGGTGGCGGCGATGAGCCGGTTCCACTCGACGTCGGCCACGGCCACATGGGTGTCGGCCACGTCCAGGGCGCGCTGCAGGGCGGCGATCGCCAGGTCGGGCGCCATGGCGGGCATACCGGTGGCGCGCAGCCGCGCCTGGACGGCCTCGTCCACCAGCCCGCCGCCGGACCACGCGCCCCAGGCCACGGAGGTGGCGGGGAGGCCCTGGGCGCGGCGGGCGTGTGCGAGCGCGTCGAGGAAGGCGTTGGCGGCCGCGTAGCTGCCCTGGCCGGGGCCGCCGAGCGTGCCCGCGAAGGAGGAGAAGAGCACGAAGGCGGACAGCTCGCGGTCACGGGTGAGCTCGTGCAGATGGAGCGCCGCGTCCACCTTCGGGCGCAGCACCCCGTCGGCGCGCTCGGGGGTGAGGGTGTCGAGCACCCCGTCGTCCAGGACGCCCGCGGTGTGGACGACGGCGTCGAGCGGTGCCTCGTCCGCGTCCAGCGTGGCGAGGAGGTCGGCCAGCGCGTCGCGGTCGGCCGCGTCGCACGCGGCCACGGTCACCCGGGCCCCCGACTCCCGTAGCTCGGCGGCGAGTTCTTCCGCTCCGGGCGCTTCGGGGCCCCGGCGGCTGGTGAGCACCAGGTGTTCGGCGCCGCCCCGGGCCAGCCAGCGCGCCACATGGGCGCCCAGGCCGCCGGTGCCGCCGGTGACCAGCACGGTGCCGCCCGGTTGCCACGGTGCGGTGGGGTCGGTCGGTGCCGCCGGGGCCCTGACCAGCCTGCGCCCGTGGACCCCGGAGGCGCGCACCGCGACCTGGTCCTCGTCCGTCAGCCGGCCCGCGAGCACACCGCACAGCCGCGCGACGGCGCGGTCGTCGAGGGTGCCGGGCAGATCCACCAGACCGCCCCGGCGCCGCGGGTACTCCACGGCCGCGATCCGGCCCAGGCCCCAGCTGAGCGCCTGCAGCGGGTGGTCCAGCGCGTCCGCGCGGCCCACGGACACCGCCCCGCGCGTGGCGTACCACACCGGGACATCGGCCCCGGTGTCGCCGAGCGCCTGCAGCAGGGCGAGGTTGAGGGCCAGGCCGAGCGGCTGCGCCGTGCCCGCGCGGTACGGGTCCTCGACGAGCGCGAGGAGCGAGAGCACCGCGGTCGGCGGCGTATCCGCCGTGGCCTCGCCGAGCCTGCGGGCGAGCGCCTCGCGTACGGCGTCGGCCTCGGTCAGCTCCACCAGCCGCACCTGGGCGCCGCGTTCCCGCAGCGCCTCCGCGACGCGCGGGCCCTCCGGCGCTCCGGCGGGCGCGGCGATCAGCCAGGTGGCACCGGCGGCCGAGCGGTCGTGGGGGGAGGTGAGAGCGTCGCCCAGGGGCTTCCAGGTGACGTGGTAGCGCCAGGAGTCGAGCACGGACCGCTCGCGGCGCGCCCGGCGCCAGGCGGCCAGCGCCGGAACCACCATGGCCAGGGACGACTCGTCGGCGTCCACCTCCAGCGCGGCGGTCAGCGCGGCCAGATCCTCGCGCTCCACGGCGTCCCAGAAGTCCGCGTCCACCGCCTCGCCATCGGTGGGTGCGGAGGCGGATGAGGAGGAGCCTTCGAGCCAGTAGCGCTGCCGCTGGAAGGCGTACGTGGGCAGTTCCACCACGGACGCGCCCAGCCCGGCCAGCACCGCGCCCCAGTCAACCGCCACGCCACGGACGAACGCCTCGCCCAGCGAGGCCAGGAACCGCTCCGGACCACCCTCGTCGCGCCGCAGCGACCCCACGACCACGGCATCCTCGGCGGTCGCCTGAAGCGGCATCGTCAGCACCGGATGGGGGGACATCTCCAGGAACGTCCCGAACCCGGCGGCGGAGAGGGCTCGTACCGCCGACTCCAGCTCGACGGTCTCCCGCAGATTTGTGTACCAGTACCCGGCGTCCAGGCAGGTGGTGTCGATGGTGTCGCCGGTGACCGTCGAGCAGAACGGCACCTCGGTCCGGCGCGGGACGATCGGGGCCAGGACGTCGAGGAGTTCATCGCGCAACTCCTCGACATGGGCCGAGTGGGACGCGTAGTCGACCGGGATCAGCTTCGCCCGTACGCCCTCGGCCTCGCACTCCGCCTGGAGTTCACGCAGTGCCTCCGGGGCACCGGACACCACGATCGAACCGGGACCATTGACCGCCGCCACAGAGATACGGCCGTCCCAGGCGGTGATCCGCTCCCGCACCCGATCAGCGCCCTCCGAGACGGACATCATCCCGCCACGCCCCGCCAGCCCACGCCCAATGGCCTGCGACCGAAGCGCCACCACCCGCGCCCCGTCCTCCAACGACAGCGCACCCGCCACCACCGCGGCCGCGATCTCCCCCTGCGAATGCCCCACCACAGCGGCCGGAGCCACCCCACACGCCCGCCACACCTCCGCCAACGACACCATCACCGCCCACAACCCCGGCTGCACCACATCCACCCGCTCCAACCCCGGACCCTCACCCCGCAACACCTCAGTCAGCGACCAGTCCACAAACGGCGCCAGCCCCGCCTCACACTCCGCGATCCGACCCGCGAACACCGGCGACGAATCCAGCAACTCCACCGCCATCCCCACCCACTGCGACCCCTGCCCCGGAAACACGAACACCGGACGGGTGTCGGTGGCCGTCGCTCCGTCGCCACGCACCACACGCGGGGACTCGCCGCCCGACGCCAACGCGCCAAGTGCGTCGATCAGTTCGTCGCGGTCGCCGCCGAGGACCATCGCTCGGTGGTCGAAGCGGCCACGGGTGGTGGCGAGCGAGTGGCCGACGTCGGCCGGGGAAAGCCCGGGGCGCGCGGTCACATGCGTCAGCAGCCGTTCGGCCTGCGCCCGCAGGCCCGTCGCGCTCTTCGCCGACAGCACCCACGGCAGCACTCCCCGGCCCACCGGGGTGTCCCCCTCGGCCGCGGTCTCCGCACGCTCCTCCTCGGGAGCCTCCTCGAGGATGGTGTGCACATTGGTGCCACTGGCCCCGAAGGCCGAGACGGCGGCCCGGCGGGGCTCCTCGCCGCGCGGCCACTCCCTGGCCTCGGTCAGCAGCTCCACCGCCCCCGCCGACCAGTCGATCCGCGAGGAGCGCTCCTCGGCGTGGAGCGTCCTGGGCAGCAGGCCGTGGCGCATGGCCTGCACCATCTTGATGACACCGCCGACACCACCGGCGGCCTGCGGATGGCCGATGTTGGACTTCAGCGAGCCGATCAGCACGGGGCGGTCCGCCGCGCGGTCCTTCCCGTACGTGGCGAGCAGCGCGCCCGCCTCGATCGGGTCGCCCAGCGGGGTGCCGGTGCCATGGGCCTCGATCGCGTCGATCTGCTCCGCCGTGAGTGCGGCGTTGGCGAGCGCCTGGCGGATCACCCGCTGCTGGGCACGGCCGTTGGGCGCGGTGAGGCCATTGCTGGCGCCGTCCTGGTTGACGGCCGAGCCGCGCACGACGGCCAGCACTTTGTGGCCGTTGCGCCGCGCGTCCGAAAGGCGTTCCAGCAGCAGCATGCCGACGCCCTCGCCGAGGCCCATGCCGTCGGCTCCCTCGGCGAACGCCTTGCAGCGGCCGTCCTGCGCCAGCCCGCGCTGCCGGGCGAAGCCGATGAGCCCCATCGGGGCGCCCATCACGGCGGCGCCGCCCGCGAGGGCGAGCGAGCAGTCGCCCTGGCGCAGCGACTGGCAGGCCAGGTGGAGGGCGACCAACGAGGACGAGCAGGCGGTGTCGATGGTGACGGCCGGGCCCTCCAGACCCAGGGTGTAGGCGACGCGGCCGGACATGATGCTCGCGGAGATGCCCGTGACCAGGTGGCCCTCAAGGCCCTCGGGCATATGGGGCCAGTCGGGGATGTAGCCCTGGTAGGCGGCGCCCACGAAGACGCCGGTCTTGCTGCCGCGCAGCGCCGCCGGATCGATTCCGGCGCGCTCGAACGCCTCCCAGGAGGTCTCCAGCAGCAGCCGCTGCTGCGGGTCCAGCACGGTGGCCTCACGGGGGGAGATACCGAAGAACGCGGGGTCGAACTGGTCGGCGTCGTGGAGGAATCCGCCCTCGGTGGCGTAGACGGTGCCCTGCCGGTCGGGATCCGGGTCGTAGAGGTTCTCCAGGTCCCAGCCGCGGTTGCCGGGGAATCCGGAGATGGCGTCGCGCCCGCCGGTGACCAGCTCCCACAGATCCTCGGGGCCGCGCACATCGCCGGGGTAGCGGCAGCTCATCGCCACGATGGCGATGGGTTCCCGGGAGGCGGCGGTGAGTTGCTGATTGACCCGGCGCAGCCGTTCGGTCTCCTTCAGAGACTCCCGCAGCGCGCCAACGATCTTGTCGGTTGGGTTTGCCATTGTCAGCTCCGCAGTCGAGTCTCGTCAGAGGTCGTTCTTGTCGTAGGCCATGCGCACGAGGTCGTCCACGTCCAGGTCGTCGATGGACTCGGCGGGCTCCTCGTCCGCCGGTGCGGTGGCGGGGTCGAGGGAACCGGCCAGCCGCAACAGCTCGTCCAGCAGTCCGGATTCGCGGAGCCGGAGCACGGGGATGGAGGTCAGCGCCCTGCGGACGTCGGCCTCTTCGGGGTCGAGGGCGGTGGCGGCGGCGTCGGTGTCATCGGGGAAGAGTTCGGTGCCGATGTGTCCGGCGAGCTCCTCCGCGCTCGGGTAGTCGAAGACGACGGTGACGGGGAAGCGGAGCCCGGTGGCGGCGCTAAGGCGATTGCGCAGGTCGACGGCGCTCAGGGAATCGAAGCCCAGCTCGCGGAAGGCGCGCGCGGCGTCGACGGCCTCGGGGCCGGGGTAGCCGAGGACGGTGGCGATCTGCGAGCGTACCAGCGACAGCACGGCCGCCCGCCGGTCCGCCGGGGCCAACTCGGCCAGCCGGTCGCGCAGCGATGAGGACTCGCCGGTCGCGTCCGCCCGGGTGTCGGCGTCGGCGGCGAGGATCCGCGCCACGTCGGGCACCTGGCCGATGAGCGGGCTGGGCCGGGCCGAGGTGAAGACGGGGACGAACCGCTCCCAGTCCACGTCGGCGACCACCACCACGGTCTCGTCCCGCTCCATCACCTGCCAGAACGCGTCGATGGCGAGCCGGGGGGACATGAACGGGATGCCCCGGCCGCGCAGTTGCTCCTCGGCGAGGTTGGCGGCCATCCCGCCCTCCTCGGGGCTCCAGATGCCCCACACCACCGAGGTGGCGGTGAGGCCGCGGGCCCGGCGGTGCTCGGCCAGCCCGTCGAGATAGGCGTTGGCGGCGGCGTACGCGCCGTGTTCGCCACTGCCCCAGACGGCCGAGATGGAGGAGAAGAGCACGAAGGAGTCGAGCGTGTCCCGGTCGAAGAGCGCGTCCAGGTTCGCGGCGCCCGCGACCTTGGCCTCCGCCGTGTCCGCGAACTCGTCCAGATCGGTGTCGGCGAGCGGGACGAGCACACCGGCACCGGCGATGTGCAGTACGGAACGGATCGGCGGGCCCTCGGCCTCCACCTGCCGTACGAGGGACTCCAGCGCGGCACGGTCGGCCACGTCGCACGCGGCCACGGTGACCTTGGCGCCGAGCTCGGTCAGTTCGGCCTTGAGCTTGTCGGCGCCGGGCGCCTCGGGGCCACGGCGGCTGGTGAGCACGAGGTGTTCGGCACCGGCCTGGGCCAGCCGGCGGGCGATCTGGGCTCCGACGCCGCCCGTGCCACCGGTGAGCAGCACGGTGCCCCCGGGGGTCCACGCGGGGCCGCTCCCCCGGTGCTCCGCGGCCCGTACGAGCCGCCGGACGAACACCCCGGAGGGCCGCAGGGCGAGCTGGTCCTCGTCGTCGAGGCGGCCCGCGAGCGCACCGCACAACCGGGTGGTCACCCGGCCGTCGACGGTGTCCGGCAGGTCGACCATGCCGCCCCAGCGCTGGGGGTGTTCGAGGGCGGCGACCCGGCCAAGTCCCCATACGGCCGCCTGGGCGGGGCTGTCGAGGGCGTCGGTGCCGCCGACGGACACGCCGCCACGGGTGGCCAGCCACAGCGGGGCGGCCACCCCGGTGTCGCCGAGGGCCTGGACGAGGGCGAGGGTGAGCGCGAGGCCCATGGGCACGCCCGCGTGTGCGGGGTGCGGTGCGCCGGGGAACCCGAGCAGCGAGAGCACTCCGGCCGGGGCGGCCCCGGCGGTGGCCTCGGCGAGCCGCGCGGCGACCGCGGCGCGGTCGGCCTCGGCCACCTCGACGGTGACGACCGTGGCGCCGTGGGTCTCCAGACCGTCGCGTACGGCGTCGATGAGCTCGGTGCCGGGGTTTCCGACGAGGTTTCCGACGGGGTGTCCGGTGAGGTTTCCGACGGGGTGTCCGATGAGGTTTCCGGCCGGGACCGCGAGCAGCCAGGTGCCGGTCAGGGCCGCCGAGGCCGGGTCCGGCACCCGGTTCCAGGTCACGTGGTAGCGCCAGGAGTCGAGTACGGACCGTTCGCGGCGGCCACGTCGCCAGGAGGACAGCGCCGGGAGCACGGTCCGCAGCGACGAGCGCTCCTCGTCGGCGTCCACCTCCAGCGCGGCGGTCAGCGCGGCCAGATCCTCGCGCTCGACGGCGTCCCAGAACTCGGCGTCCACCGGGTCGCCCCCGGTGGCGGCCGTCTGCCCCGTGGGCCGCTCCAACCAGTAGCGCTGCCGCTGGAAGGCGTACGTGGGCAGTTCCACCACGGACGCGCCCAGCCCGGCGAACACCGCGGCCCAGTCGACCGCCACGCCACGGACGAACGCCTCGCCCAGCGAGGCCAGGAACCGCTCCGGACCACCCTCGTCGCGCCGCAGCGACCCCACGACCACGGCATCCTCGGCGGTCGCCTGAAGCGGCATCGTCAGCACCGGATGCGGCGACATCTCCAGGAACGTCCCGAACCCGGCAGCCGACAGGGCCCGCACCGCCGACTCCAGCTCGACCGTCTCCCGCAGATTGGTGTACCAGTACCCGGCGTCCAGACCGGCGGTGTCCAAGGGTGTGCCCGTGACGGTGGAGTGGAAGGTGATGTCCGAGGTGCGCGGGCGGATCGGGGCGAGCAGGTCGAGCAACTCCTCGCGGAGCGCCTCCACATGGGCCGAGTGGGACGCGTAGTCGACCGGGATCAGCTTCGCCCGTACATCCTCGGCCTCGCACTCCGCCTGGAGTTCACGCAGTGCCTCCGGGGCACCGGACACCACGATCGAACCGGGACCATTGACCGCCGCCACAGAGATACGGCCGTCCCAGGCGGTGATCCGCTCCCGCACCCGATCGGCACCCTCCGAGACGGACATCATCCCGCCACGCCCCGCCAACCCGCGCCCAATGGCCTGCGACCGAAGCGCCACCACCCGCGCCCCGTCCTCCAACGACAGCGCACCCGCCACCACCGCAGCCGCGATCTCCCCCTGCGAATGCCCCACCACAGCGGCCGGAGCCACCCCACACGCCCGCCACACCTCCGCCAACGACACCATCACCGCCCACAACGCCGGCTGCACCACATCCACCCGCTCCAACCCCGGACCCTCACCCCGCAACACCCCGGTCAACGACCAGTCCACAAACGGCGCCAGCCCCGCCTCACACTCCGCGATCCGACCCGCGAACACCGGCGACGAATCCAGCAACTCCACCGCCATCCCCACCCACTGCGACCCCTGCCCCGGAAACACGAACACCGGCTTCCCGGCGTGGCCCGCCACGCCCTGGGCCACGAGGCCACCGGGCTCGGCCCGGGTGAGCGCCGTCAGCCCGGCGCGGAAGTCCTCGGCGCCGCCACCGACCACCACCGCGCGGTGGTCGAAGCGGGCGCGGGTGGTAGCCAGCGAGAAGCCCACATCCGCCGGGGACGGCTCCGGACCCTCCGCGAGACGCGCCAGCAGCCGCTCCGCCTGGCCCCGCAGACCCGACTCGGTCTTGGCCGACAGCACCCACGGCACCGCCGCGCCGCCCACGGGTGCCACGCCCGCCGCCGAGGTATCAGCGGGCCCGGGGGCCTCGGGGGCCTCGGGGGCCTCGGGGGCCTGCTCGATGATGGCGTGGGCGTTGGTACCGCTGGCGCCGAAGGCGGACACCCCGGCGCGGCGGACCCGCCCGGTCTCCGGCCACGGCCGGGCCTCGGTGAGCAGTTCGACGGCGCCCGAGGACCAGTCCACGTTGGGCGACGGCTCCTGGACGTGCAGGGTGCTGGGCAGCACCCCGTGGCGGATCGCCTGCACCATCTTGATCACGCCGCCGACCCCCGCGGCGGCGGCCGTGTGGCCGATGTTGGACTTCAGCGAGCCGAGCCACAGCGGCCGGTCGGCCGGGCGGTTCCTGCCGTACGTGGCGAGCAGGGCGTTCGCCTCGATGGGGTCGCCCAGCGACGTTCCCGTGCCGTGTGCCTCGACCACGTCCACATCGGTCCCGGAGAGGGTGGCGTTGGCCAGCGCCTGGCGGATCACCCGCTGCTGGGCACGGCCGTTGGGCGCGGTGAGGCCGTTGCTGGCGCCGTCCTGGTTGATGGCGGAGCCTCGTACGACCGCGAGCACGGTGTGGCCGTCGCGGCGGGCGTCCGAGAGCCGTTCCAGCAGCAGCACTCCGACGCCCTCGCCCCAGGCGGTGCCGTCGGCCGTCGAGGAGAACGCCTGGCAGCGGGAGGAGGTGGACAGCGCCCGCTGGCGGCTGAACTCGATGAAGCCGCTCGGCGTGGACATCACGGTGGTGCCGCCGGTGAGCGCCATCGAGCAGTCGCCCTGGCGCAGCGCCTGGCACGCCATGTGCAGCGCCACCAGCGAGGACGAGCACATGGTGTCGACCGTGACGGCCGGGCCCTCCAGGCCCAGGGTGTAGGCGACCCGGCCGGAGAGGATGGCACCCGAGGCACCTATGGACATCTGGCCTTCGAGCCCCTCGGGGAGCTCGGTCAGATCGCGGGCGTAGTCGAAGTCGGTGGCGCCCATGAAGATGCCGGTGTCGCTGCCGCGCAGGGTGCCCGGGTCGATTCCGGCCCGTTCGAAGGTCTCCCAGACCACTTCGAGCAGCAGCCGCTGCTGCGGGTCCATGGTGAGGGCCTCGCGCGGCGAGATGCCGAAGAACACCGGGTCGAACTGGTCCACGTCCTGGAGGAATCCGCCCTGGCGGGCGTAGGTGCGGCCCTCGCGGTCGGGGTCCGGGTCGAAGAGGTTCGGCAGGTCCCAGCCCCGGTCGGCCGGGAAGTCGCCCATGCCGTCGCGACCTTCGGCCACGGCCTGCCACAGGTCCTCGGGGGAGCGGATGTCGCCCGCGTAGCGGCAGTTCATCGCCACGATGGCGATGGGCTCGGGGGCCTGCAGCTCCTGGATCCGGCGGTGTGCGGCCCGGAGGTGGCCGGTGGCCCGCTTGAGGTAGTCGCGCAGCTTCTTCTCGTTGTCCATGGTCGTCAGCTCCTCAAGAGGGCCGGAACGTCGGTGGCGGCCGGGGCGGTGGGGCGGCGTTTCATCAGGCCGTCAGATCCCGGCCCAGCAGCTCGAACATCCCGTCGAGCAGCTCGAACATCTCGTCGTCGGTGGCCGATTCGATGTCGTCCAGCTCCAGGGCGGCGAGGGTGGACTGGACGCGGTCGAGTTCGGCGAGCGCCATCGTGTCCACGGGCTCCGAGCCCGATGGCAGGAGTTCCTCCCGCAGCAGCACAGCGAGGTCGTCGGCGGTCGGGTAGTCGAAGACGAGGGTGACCGGCAGCCGCAGCCCGGTGGCGGCGTTCAGCCGGTTGCGCAGGTCGACGGCGGTGAGCGAGTCGAAGCCGAGCTCCTTGAAGGCACGTCCGGTCTCGACCGCGCCCGCGTCTGCGTAGCCGAGGGCCGCGGCCGCCTGCTCGCTCACCAGCTCCACGAGGGCGGTGTGGCGGTCGGCCGGGCTGAGCTCCGCGAGCCGCGTGCGCAGCGCGGCGGCGCCACCGGCCGCCTCCCCATCCGCTCCGGCCGGATCCTGCCCGGTGCCACCCGCCTCGGGGAGTTCGGCGAGCAGCGGCAGCGGGCGGGTGGCGGACAGGGCGGGGGCGAAACGGCCCCAGTCGATGTCGGCCGCGACGAGGAAGCCATCGCCCCGCGCGACCGTCTGCCGCAGCAGCTCCAGGGCCCGTGCGCCGTCGATGGGCGGCGCGCCACGGCGTCGCAGCTGGTCCGCCACCTCGCCGTCGACCATTCCGCCGCCCGCCCAGGCGCTCCAGGCCACCGAGGTGGCGGGCAGGCCGTCCGCGCGGCGCAGCTGGGCGAGCGCGTCGAGATACGCGCTGGCCGCCGCGTAGTTGCCTTGCCCGGCGGCGCCCACGGTGCCGGCGATCGAGGAGATCAGGACGAACGCGTCGAGGTCCAGGTCCCGGTCCCGGCCCCGGCCCCGGCCCCGGGTGAGCTCGTGCAGATGGCGCGCGCCCGCCACCTTGGGGCGCAGTACGGCCTCGATCCGCTCGGGGGTGAGCGCGTCGACGGTGGCGTCGTCCAGCGCGCCCGCGGCGTGCACCACGGCGGTCAGCGGGTGGTCCGCGCCGTCGCCCACGACCTGGTCCAGCAGGTGTGCCAGCGCGGCCCGGTCGGCCACATCGCACGCGGCGACGGTCACCCGGGCGCCGCGCTCGGTCAGTTCGGCCTCGAGCTCGGCCGCGCCCGGGGCCTGGGGCCCGCGACGGCTGACGAGCACCACGTGTTCGGCACCCTCGGCGACCAGTCCGCGGGCGATCTGGGCGCCGACGCCTCCGGTGCCACCGGTGATCAGGACGGTGCCGCGGGGCTGCCAGCGGTCACCGGAGCGGGTGGCCCCGGCTCGCCTGAGCCGCCGGGCGAGGGTGCCCGAAGCGCGGATGGCCAGTTGGTCCTCGCCGTCCTGGCCGGTCAGGGCACGGGCGAGGGCCCGGAAGGCGCCCTCGTCGAGCTTGCCGGGCAGATCGATCAGACCGCCCCAGCGCTGCGGATGCTCCAGGGCGACCGCGCCGCCCAGGCCCCAGACGAGGGCTTGCGCCGGGGCTTCGAGGCGGTCGGCGCCGCTGGTCGAGACGGCGCCGCGGGTGACACACCACAAGGGCGCGTCGACACCCGCCTCGCCCAGCGCCCGCACCAGGTCGAGGGTGGTGGCGAATCCGGTGGGGACGTCGGGGTGTTCCGGGTGCGGAGCCTGGTCGAGAGCGAGCAGGGACACCACACCGCCGGGCGCCCCGGCCTCCCCGAGGGCCTCGGTGATACGGGCGGCGAGCCGGGCGCGGTCGGTGTCGTCCGGGCCGACGCGTACGGGGACGACCTCGACGCCGAGCGCGGCCAGCCCGGCGGTGATGGCCTCGGAGGCGGGACCGGCGGCTGGGGCCTCGATGCCGGTGTCGGTGGCCCCGGAGTCAGCGGGTCCGGCCTCGGCGGCCCCGGCGGCGGCCTCGGCGTCGGCGACCCCGGCGGCGGCCTCGGCGTCGGTGGCGCGAGCTTCGGCGGGCACGGCCACCAGTAGGCGGCCCGGGAGCGCGAGGGCCCGCTGGCTGTCGACCGGTCGCCACCCGATGCGGTAGCGCCAGGCGTCGAGCGCCGCCTGGTCGGTCAGCCGGGACCGCCAGGACGACAGCAGCGGAAGCACCTCGCTGAGCGGTGCGTCGGCAGCCGCGCCCAGCGTCGCCGTCAGCGCGTCCAGGTCGGCCTTCTCGACCGCGGTCCAGAATTCCGTCTCCGCCGGGCCGGTGGCCGCCTCGCTGGCGGGCCCGGTCTGGGGCTCGACCCAGTAGCGGGTGCGCTGGAACGCGTACGTGGGAAGGTCGAGACGCCTCGCTCCCCGCCCGGCGAACAGACCCCGCCAGTCCACCTCCGCGCCGTGGACGTAGCCCTGGGCGAGCGAGAGCAGCATCCGCTCGGGGCCGCCCTCCTCGCGTCGCAGGGTGCCGATGACGGCGGCCGAACCCTCGGCGGCCTCGACGGTGGCCTCGATGGCGGCGGCAAGTACGGGGTGCGGACTCACCTCCACGAACAGCCGGTGGCCGCTGGTGAGCAGCGCCCGGGTGGCCGCTTCGAGCCGTACGGTCTCCCTCAGGTTGCGCGCCCAGTAGGCGGCGTCCAGCGCAGCCGTGTCGAGGGGTTCACCCGTGACGGTCGAGTGGAAGACGATCCGCGAGGTGCGGGGGCGGATGGGGGCGAGGATCCGCAACAGCTCGTCGTGGATCTTCTCCACCTGGGCCGAGTGCGAGGCGTAGTCCACCGGGATCAGCTTCGCCCGGACATCCTCGGCCTCGCATTGGGCCAGCAGTTCGCGCAGCGCGTCCGGTTCACCGGAGACCACCACCGCGCCGGGGCCGTTGACGGCCGCCACGGAGATACGGCCGTCCCAGGCGGCGATCCGTTCCCGCGCCTCCTCGACCGGGAGCGACACGGACATCATGCCGCCGTGTCCGGCCAGCCCACGGGCGATGGCCTGCGAGCGAAGCGCGACGACCCGCGCCCCGTCCTCCAGCGACAGCGCACCCGCCACCACCGCAGCCGCGATCTCCCCCTGCGAATGCCCCACCACAGCGGCCGGAGCCACCCCACACGCCCGCCACACCTCCGCCAACGACACCATCACCGCCCACAACCCCGGCTGCACCACATCCACCCGCTCCAACCCCGGACCCTCACCCCGCAACACCTCAGTCAGCGACCAGTCCACAAACGGCGCCAGCCCCGCCTCACACTCCGCGATCCGACCCGCGAACACCGGCGACGAATCCAGCAGCTCCACCGCCATCCCCACCCACTGCGACCCCTGCCCCGGAAACACGAACACCGGACGGGCCTCCGGAACCGCCGCGCCCTCGCCTCGCACGACGCCCGCCGACACCCCGCCGGAGGTCAACGCCTCCAGGTGGCCCAGCAGTTGGGAGCGGTCCGCGCCCACCGCCGTGGCGCGGTATTCGAAGGCCGACCGTCCGGTGGCGAGCGAGTGGCCGACATCGGCCGGGGACACCTCGGGGCGCTCGTGCAGATGGGCCAGCAGCCGCTCCGCCTGCGCCCGCAGGGCCGCTTCGCTCCGGCCGGAGAGCACCCAGGGGACGGCGGAGCCACCGAGCGCGGTCCCGTCGAGAGCGGGGGCGCCTTCTTCGTGGTCCTCCCCCTCAGCCGGGGCCTGTTCGAGGATGACATGGGCGTTGGTGCCGCTCACGCCGAACGCGGACACCCCGGCGCGGCGCGGACGGCCACGCTCGGGCCACTCCCGTGCCTCGGTCAGCAGCTCGACCGCGCCGGAGGACCAGTTGACGGCCGGGGACGCCTGCTCGACATGGAGTGTCTTCGGCAGCGTGCCGTGGCGGAGCGCCATAACCGTCTTGATGACGCCGCCGACCCCGGCCGCCGCCTGGGTGTGACCGATGTTGGACTTGAGCGAGCCGAGCCACAGCGGCTGACCCGAGGTGCGGCCCTTGCCGTACGTGGCGAGCAGCGCGCCCGCCTCGATGGGATCGCCGAGCGCGGTGCCCGTGCCGTGGGCCTCGACGGCGTCGACGTCGTCCACGGTGAGTCCGGCGGCGGTCAGCGCCGCCTCGATGACCCGGCGCTGGGCGGGGCCGTTGGGCGCGGCGAGGCCGTTGCTGGCACCGTCCTGGTTCATGGCGCTGGAGCGCAGCACGGCGAGGACGGGGTGGCCGTTGCGGCGGGCGTCGGACAGCCGCTCCAGCAGCACCATGCCCGCGCCCTCGCCCCAGCCGGTGCCGTCGGCGCCCGCGGCGAAGGACTTGCAGCGGCCGTTGGCGGCCAGCCCGCGCTGATGGCTGAACTCGACGAAGACACCGGGGGTGGCCATGACCGCCACCCCTCCCGCCAGCGCCAGCGAGCATTCGCCGCGGCGCAGCGCCTGGGCCGCCAGATGCGTGGTCACCAACGACGAGGAGCACGCGGTGTCCAGGGTGATGGCCGGTCCCTCGAGGCCGAGGGTGTAGGAGATCCGGCCGGAGGCCACGCTGGAGACGTTGCCGATGAGCAGATGGCCCTCGACGCTCTGCGGGGCGTACTGCGGGTCCCCGCCGTACTGGAACGAGGCGAGCCCCACGTAGACCCCGGCCCTGGTGCCCTTCAGCGAGAGCGGGTCGATGCCCGCGCGTTCGATCGCCTCCCAGGACACCTCCAGCAGCAGCCGCTGCTGCGGGTCCATGGCCAGCGCCTCGCGCGGGGAGATGCCGAAGAAGGCCGGGTCGAACTGGTCGGCGTCGTGGACGAATCCGCCTTCGCGGGTGTTGCAGGTGCCGGACCGGCCCGGGTCGGGGTCGTAGAGTCCCTCGACGTCCCAGCCCCGGTTGGCGGGGAACTCCGAGACCGCGTCGCGGCCCTCGGCCACCAGCCGCCACAGATCCTCCGGCGAGCGGACCCCGCCGGGGAAGCGACAGCCCATCGAGACGATGGCGATCGGCTCCCGCTCGTCGGCCTCGATCCGTTCCAGCCGGTCACGGGCCTGCTTGAGGTCGGAGGAGACCCGCTTGAGGTAGGTGAGGAGTTTCTCTTCGTTCTCGTTCGCCATCAGGAAGCCCCGAATTCGTTGTCGATGAAGTCGAAGACCTCGTCGGCGGTAGCGGAGAGGAAGCCGGTGTCGGGGGACGGGCCGCCGGTGTGTTCCCCGGGCGTGCCGCCCAACTTCGCCATGAGGTCGTTCAGACGCCCCGTCAGCCGCTCCCGCACCCCGTCGTCGGCCATCAGCTCCGGCAGCGCGGACTCCCACCGGTCCAGGTCGTCGAGGAGGGCGCGCGCGTCCGCCGGGCGGGCCGACGGCAGCTCGCCGCGGAGGTATTCGGCCAGTGGCGCGGGCGCCGGATAGTCGAAGACGAGGGTGGCGGGCAGGTCCAGTCCGGTGACCGCGGCCAGCCGGTTGCGCAGTTCGACGGCGGTGAGCGAGTCGAAGCCCAGCTCCTTGAAGGGGCGGCCGCCCGCGACCGCGTCGGACGAGGAGTGGCCGAGCACGGCCGCTGCCTGGGCGTGCACCAGGTCGCGCAGCGCCCGGTCCAGGTCATCGCCCGTCAGGCCCGCGAGGCTCGCCAGGAAGGTGTCCGCCACGTCATCCGGCCCGGTGGTGTCGGGGGCCGCGGTGGTGGCGAGGGCCTCGCGCACCTCAGGCAGCTCGCCGATCAGCGGCCGGGGGCGCGCGGCGGTGAAGCCGGGCACGAAGCGGTCCCAGCGCACATCGGCGAGGACGAGGGAGGTCTCGCCGGTGTGCAGCGCCTCGCTCAGCGCGGCCACCGCCAACTCCGGTGCCATCGCGGGCAGTCCACGGCGGCTGAGGTGCTCCGCCACCTCGCCGTGCTCGATCATGCCGTGGTCGGCCCAGGGCCCCCAGGCCACCGAAGTGGCGGGGAGACCGCGTGCCTCACGGTGCTCGGCGAGGGCGTCCAGATAGGAGTTGGCGGCCGCGTAGGCGCTCTGCCCGCCGCTCCCCCAGGTGGCGGCGATGGACGAGAAGAGCACGAACGCCTCGAGGTGGTCCTGGTCCAGCAACGCGTCCAGATGGGCGGCGCCCAGCACCTTGCCGTCGGCCATCTCCGCGAAGTCGGCCACCGTACTGTCGGCGAGCTGCGAGAACTCCACGACGCCCGCTGCGTGGAAGACGGCGTGCACCGGGTCGCCCCCGGTGGTGATCCGGCGCAGCAGCGCCGCCACCTCCTCGCGGTCGCGGACGTCGCACGCCGCCACCGTCACCCGGACACCGCCCTCGCCCAGCGCGACCAGCTCGTCGCGCAGCTCGGCGGCTCCGGGCGCCGCCATGCCACGGCGGCTGGTCAGCACGAGGTGTTCGGCACCGGAGCGGGCCAGCCAACGGGCCACCTGGGCGCCGAGCCCGCCGGTGCCCCCGGTGATCAGCACAGTGCCCTGCGGCTTCCAGCTCTCCCGGCCCGGTGTGCGCAGCGGCGCCCGGACCAGCCGCCGGACGAACACCCCGGCGTCGCGGAGGGCGAGTTGGTCCTCCGGGCCACTGCCGCCGGCGATGCCGGAGAGCGCGGCGCACAGCCGGTCCGCCGAGCGCTCGTCGAGGTCGCCGGGGAGGTCGACCAGACCGCCCCACCGCTGGGGGTGCTCCAGAGCCACCACCCGGCCGAGACCCCAGCTGGCGGCCTGCGCGGGGCTGCCGAGCGGATCGGACCCGCTCACCGAGACGGCCCCGGTGGTGGCGAGCCACAGCGGGGCGGCGATCCCCGCGTCGCCCAGCGCCTGGATCAGACCGACGTTGAGAGCCAGACCGGTGGTGAGCGCGGTGTGTCCGGGGTGCGGATCGTCGTCAAGGGCGAGCAGGGAGAGCACACCTGCCGGTGTGCCACCGGTGTCCGCCTCGTGGCGCAGCCGCGCGGCGAGATCGTCACGGCCGGTCGTGGCCACGGTGAGGGGCACCACGCGCGCCCCGCGCCGGTCGAGGGCGGCCGCCACGGCGGCGACCCGCGCACCGCCCGCCCGGCCCTCGGGCACGGCCACCCACCAGGTGCCGGACAGCGGCGCCGTACGCTCCTCGACGGCCACCGGGGACCAGGTGATCCGGTAGCGCCAGGAGTCCACGGTGGCGCGTTCGCTCTGGCCCCGGCGCCAGGAGGAGAGCGCGGGCAGCAGCTCACCGAGCCGCGCCTGCTGGTCGATCTCCAGGGCGGTGGTCAGCGCTTCCAGGTCCTCACGCTCGACCGCCTCCCAGAAGCGGGCCTCCACGGACGACGCGTCCGTGGTGGCGGCGACGGTCGGCGTACCCGGCGTGGCGGGGTCGAACCAGTAGCGCTGCCGCTGGAAGGCGTACGTGGGCAGCTCCACCCGATGCGCACCGCGCCCGGCGAACACCGCCTCCCAATCGACCTCGCCACCGTGAGCGTGCACCTGACCGACGCCGGACAGCAGCGCCTCGGTCTCGTCGCGGTCCTTGCGCAGCAGGGGGACGAACGCCGCCGGGCCGGAGACACATTCGCGGCCCATGGCGGCGAGCACACCGGCCGGGCCGAGCTCCACAAAGCGGGTCACACCCTGGGTCTCGAGGAACCGTATGCCCTCCCCGAAGCGCACCGCCTGACGCACATGGCGCACCCAGTACTCCCCCGAGCACACCTCCCCGCCCGCCAACTCGCCCGTGACGTTCGAGACGACCGCCAAACGCGGTGCGGCATAGCTGATCCGACCCGCCACCTCGGCGAACTCAGCCAGCATCCCCTCCATCAACGGCGAGTGGAACGCATGCGAAACACTCAGCCGCCGGTACTTGACCCCCACCGCCTCCGCCACCGCCAGCACCGCCGACTCCTCACCGGAGATCACAGTCGCCCCCGGGCCATTGACCGCCGCCACACTCACCCGGTCCTCATAACCCGCCAGATACGGCAGCACCTCCGCCTCCGGAGCCTTCAGCGACACCATCGCACCGCCACCGGGCAACGCCTGCATCAGCCGACCCCGGGCCGCCACCAGCGCACAGCCGTCCTCCAGCGAGAACACCCCCGCCACATGAGCGGCCGCGAGCTCCCCCACCGAATGCCCCACCAGAAAGTCCGGCACCAGACCCCAGGACTCCACCAGCCGGAACAGCGCCACCTCCAAAGCGAACAACCCCGTCTGGGTGAACACCGTCCGGTCCAGCGCCTCGGCATCCTCCCCGAACACCACCTCCCGCACCGAACCGCCCAGATGACGGTCCAGCCCGGCACACACCTCGTCGAACACCGCCGCGAACACCGGGAACTCCGCGTACAACCCCCGCCCCATACCAAGCCGTTGAGCGCCCTGCCCGGTGAACAGGAACCCCGTCCTGCCCTCGTCGTCGGACACCGCGCCCGGGACCATGCCCGTCGCGAGCTGCTCCAGCCCGCTCAACAGCTCCTCACGGTCGCGGCCGACGATCGCCGCGCGGTGGCCGAAGGCGGACCGGGTCAACGCCAGCGAATAACCCACGTCCACCGGATCCAGCTCCGGCCGCGCCACCACATACGACCGCAGCCGCTCCGCCTGGGCCCGCAACGCACCCTCGGTACGGGCCGAGAGCACCCACGGCACCACATCGGTGCGCACCGACGGCTCCGGCTCCGGTTCGGCGGGCGGGGTGGCGGCCGAGGCGGCGGGCGGCTCCTCCAGGATGAGGTGGGCGTTGGTGCCGCTGATGCCGAAGGCGGACACCCCGGCGCGCCGCACCCGCTCACCCGCGGGCCACTCCCTGGCCTCGGTCAGCAGCTCGACCGCCCCGGCCGTCCAGTCCACATGCGGAGTGGGCTCCTTGACATGGAGCGTCCTGGGCAGCAGGCCGTGGCGCATCGCCATGACCATCTTGATGACACCGGCGCCACCGGCCGCGCCCTGGGTGTGGCCGATGTTGGACTTCAACGCGCCCAGTCTCAGCGGCCGTTCGGCCTCCCGGCCCTGGCCGTACGTGGCGAGGATGGCCTGGGCCTCGATCGGGTCGCCGAGCGTGGTGCCGGTGCCGTGTGCTTCGACGGCGTCCACCTCGGCGGCCGACAGCCCGGCGTTCGCCAGCGCCTGCCGGATCACCCGCTGCTGCGAGGGGCCGTTCGGGGCGGTGAGGCCGTTGCTGGCGCCGTCCTGGTTGACGGCCGAGCCGCGCACCAGCGCCAGCACCTCATGGCCGTATCTCCGCGCGTCGGACAGCCGCTCCAGGAGCACCATGCTGACACCCTCGCCCCAGCTGGTGCCGTCGGTGTCGGAGGAGAACGCCTTCGACCTGCCGTCGGGGGCGAGCCCGCGCTGCCTGCTGAACTCGATGAACAGGCTCGGCGTCGACATCATGGTCGTGCCGCCCGCCAGTGCCATGGTGCATTCGCCCTGGCGCAGCGCCTGCGCCGCCTGGTGGATGGCGACCAGGGAGGAGGAGCACGCGGTGTCGATGGTGAGCGCCGGGCCCTCCCAGCCGAGGGAGTAGGCGATGCGGCCGGAGACCACGCTGGCGGCCTTGCCGGTCAGCAGATACCCCTCCATGCCCTCGGGGATCTCGCCCAGCCGCGAGGCGTAGTCCTGGCCGGTGGAGCCGATGAACACGCCCGCCGTGCTGCCCTTCGTGGAGTGCGGGTCGATCCCGGCGCGCTCCAGCGCCTCCCAGGAGGTCTCCAGCAGCAGCCGCTGCTGGGGATCCATGGCGAGCGCCTCGCGCGGGGAGATCCCGAAGAACTCGGGGTCGAAGTCGTAGGCGTCGTAGAGGAAGCCGCCTTCCTTGGCGTAACTCCTGCCCGGAGTATCGGGGTTGGGGTCGTAGAGCTCCTCGACGTTCCAGCCGCGGTCGGTCGGGAAAGTGGAGATCACATCGCGGCCGTCCGCCACCAGCTCCCACAGGTCCTCGGGGCCGCGGACCCCGCCGGGCAGTCGGCAGCTCATGGCCACGATGGCGATCGGATCGTCGTCGGCGGGGCGGACGGCGGCCACCACGGCCGCCACTTCCGCCTGCTCGCCCAGTGCCTCGCGCCGCAAGTGGTCCACCAGCACGGCGGGGGTCGGGTAGTCGAAGAGGAGGGTGGTCGGCAGCCGCAGCCCGGTGGCGGCGGCCAGCCGGTTGCGCAACTCCACGGCGGTCAGGGAGTCGAAGCCGACCTCCCGGAAGGCGCGGGTGGCCTCGATGTCGTCCGGGGCGGCTAGCCCCAGCACGCCCGCCGCGTGTTCCCGCACCAGGTCCAGCAGGAACGGGTCCCGCTCGGCCGCCGGCAGGTCGGCCAGCCGCCGCCCGAACGAGCTCTCGTCGCTCTCCGCCGCCCCGCCTCCGCCACCGGCCCGTACGACGCGGCGGACCGGCGTCCTGACCAGGCCGCGCAGATAGGCCGGTACGGCGTCCTGGCCGGGGGTGTCGGCGGCGTTCGCGGCGCGCTTGCGCAGATCGGCCAGGTCGAGCCGGACGGGCACGAGCGTGGCATCGCCCGCCGCCCGCGCCGCGTCGAAGAGCTCCATGCCCTCCGCGCTGGGCAGCGGGCGGATGCCGGAGCGCGCCATGCGCCGCACGTCGGTGTCGTCCAGATGCCCGCTCATGCCGCTGCGCTGCTCCCACAGGCCCCAGGCGAGGGACTGGGCGGCCAGGCCACGGGCCCTGCGGTGCTGGGCGAGGGAGTCCAGGAAGGCGTTGGCGGCGGCGTAGTTGGCCTGTCCGGCGTTGCCGATGGTGGCGACGACGGAGGAGTAGAGCACGAACGCGGCCAGGTCGTGGTCCGCGGTGAGCTCGTGCAGATTCCACGCGGCGTCCACCTTGGGCCGCAGCACCCGGTCGAGCCGCTCGGGGTTCAGCGCGTCCACGACGCCGTCGTCGAGCACACCCGCCGCGTGGATCACGGCCGTCAGCGGATGCGCGGCGGGTATCGCGCCGAGCAGCCCGGCGAGCGCTTCCCGGTCGGCGGCGTCGCAGGCGGCGACGGTGACGGTGACGGTGGCCCCCAACTTGCCCAGTTCGGAGCGGAGTTCGCCCATACCGTCGGCCGCGGGCCCACGCCGGCTGACCAGCAGCAGATGCCGTACGCCGTGCTCGCCCACCAGATGGCGGGCGACGAGCCCCCCGAGGGTCCCGGTGGCGCCGGTGATGAGAACGGTGCCTTCGGGGTCGAGCGGTCGACGGCTGTCGGCGAGCCCGGCGGCCCGGGTGACGGTGGCGGCGGCCCCGGTACACCCGGCGGCGGTGGCCTCGGCCGCCGCCGTCTCCCTCGCCACCCGCCCCAGCCGGGGCGCCCTCACCAGTCCCTCTCGTACCGCGCACTGGGGTTCGCCAGAAGCCATCGCGGCCGGGAGAGCGGTCACCGACTCCGGATCGGCGTCGAGGTCGACGAGGACGAAGCGGCCGGGGTGTTCCGACTGGGCCGAGCGCACCAGGCCCCATACGGCGCCGTGGGCCACGTCCGGGACCTCTTCGCCGGGGGCGACCGCGACCGCGCCGCGGGTGACGAACACCAGCCGGGAGGAGGCGAGGCGGTCATCGGAGATCCAGCGCTGGACCAGCGCCAGCGCTCGGTGGGTGGCCGCGTGGGCCGCCTCCGCCACATCGCCGTCGCCCTCGGCGACGCACGGCACCAGCACCGCGTCCGGCGCATCCGCCGTCTCGTCGTAGGGCACCGCGTCCATTGCCGCGGAGAGCCCGAGCGGATCGTCGCCGAGCACCGCCCAGTTCGCCGGAGTCCCGGTCGCGGTGGTGTCCGCGGCGGACACCCCGGGCCATTCCACGCGGAACAGCGAAGGGTGGAGGGCGGAGTGGCCGCCGATCGGTTCGGGCGTGGCCACCGCCCGCAGCACGAGCCGGTCCACCGAGGCCACCGGGGCGCCGCTCAGGTCGGCCGCGACGACCGCGTACGTATCGGGACCCGTCGGCGTCAGCCGCACCCGCAGCGCCGTGGCGCCGGTGGCGTGCAGGGCGACACCGCTCCATGCGGCGGCCAGCCGCGCTCCGCCGCCATCGCCGCCATCGCCGCCGTCGTCCCCGTCGCCGCCCGGGGCTTCCACCGCGTCGAGCGCCGACTCCAGCAGCACCGGGTGCAGTCCGTAGCGTCCGGCGTCGGCCTCCTCGGCCTCGGTCAGCCCGACCTCGACGTAGCGGTCCGCACCGAGCCGCCAGGCGGCGACGGCGCCTCCCGCCACCTCCACCGGGACGGCGTCGGCCGGGGGCCACGCGGCGAGGCCGATGTCGGCGGCCTGGCCACCGGTGCCGAGGACCGCCGTGGCGTACCGCGTCCACGGCTCGTCGGAGTCCGCGCCCTCGGCGCGCGCGTGGACGCTGAGGGCGCGCGAGCCCCAGCCGTCCGGGGCGCCGACGCGCACCTGGATCACCACGGCGCCCTTCTCGGGCAGCACGAGCGGCGCGTCCAGGGACAGTTCCTCGATCCGGTGGCAGCCGACCTGGTCGCCCGCCCGGATCGCCAGTTCGGCGAGGGCGCTGCCGGGGAGCACGGCCGCGTCGGGGCCGGTGCGCTCGGTCAGCCAGGGGTGGTCCTGGGCGGAGATCCGGCCGGTGAACAGGTGGTCGTCCGCGCCCGCCAGCGGGACCGCAGCACCGAGCAGCGGATGCCCGGCGGCGTCGAGCCCGGCCGCCGCCACATCGCTCGCCCCGACCGGCTTGTCCAGCCAGTACCGCTGCCGCTGGAACGGATACGTCGGCAGCTCCAGGGCACGCTCACCACGCCCCGGCGCACCCCCGAACGCCACGTCCCACGCCGGTTCGACACCCTGGACGTACGCCTCGGCGAACGAGCCGGCGAAGCGCTCCGGGTCGCCCTCGTCCCGGCGCAGCGTGCCGACGACGGCGGCGTTTCCACCCGCGTCCTCGATGGTCTGCTGGAGCGACATGGCGAGCATGGGGTGCGGGGCGCATTCGATGAACGCCGTGTGGCCGTCGGCCAGCAGCGCCCGGGTGGCCCGCTCGAAGTCCACCGGCTCGCGCATGTTCCGGTACCAGTAGTCGGTGTCCAGCTCGGTGGTGTCCAGCGGCCCGCCGGTCACCGTGGAGTAGTACGCGATCCGCGAGGCGCGCGGCCGCACCCCCGCCACCTCGCGCAGCAGCCGCTCGCGCAACCCGTCGACCTGCGGGGAGTGTCCGGCGGTGTCCACGCCCGGCACCCGGCGGGACTTCACCCCGTCGGCGGCGAGTTCGGCCATGAAGGCGTCCAGGGCCTCCGGGTCGCCGGAGACGGTCACGGTGGCGGGGCTGTTGACGGCGGCGATGCCGAGCCGTTCGCTCCACGGCCGCAGCCGATCGGCGACCGCCCCGGCCGACGCGAGCACCGAGAGCATGCCGCCCTTGCCGCTCAGCTCGGCCCACGCCTGGCTGCGCCGGGCCACCACCTTCGCGGCGTCCTGGAGCGAGAGCCCTCCGGCCACGTACGCGGCGGCGATCTCGCCCTGCGAATGGCCGACCACCGCGGCCGGTTCGACGCCGTGACTGCGCCACAGCGCCGCCAGCGACACCATCACCGCGAACAGCGCGGGCTGCACCACGTCGATGCGGGACAGCGACGGGGCGCCCGGCTCACCGCGCAGCACATCGCGCAACGACCAGTCCAGGAACGGCTCCAGGGCGTCGGCACACTCCTCCAGCCGCTCCGCGAAGACCGGCGAGGCGTCCCACAGCGGGAGTGCCATCCCGATCCACTGCGAGCCCTGCCCGGGGAAGACGAACACGGTCTTCCGCCGGCCGCCCGCCGTGCCCTGGACCACATGGGGCGCCGGGGCGCCCCGCGCGAGGGCGCCGAGGCCGTCCAGGAGCCGCTCCCGGTCCCGGCCGACGATCACGGCCCGGTGGCCGAAGGCCGTGCGGGTGGTGGCGAGGGCGTGGCCGAGTGCGGCGAGATCCGTGCCGGGGTGGTCGGCCAGGTGGTCCCGCAGCTGCTCGGCCCGGGTGCGCAGGGCCTGTTCGGTGCGCCCGGACAGCACCCAGGGCAGCACGGGAAGCCCCGGGGCCGCCGGGCGCGGCTCGTCGTGGCTGGCGGCCGGTTCGGCCGGGGCCTGCTCCAGGATGGCGTGTGCGTTGGTGCCGCTGATGCCGAAGGACGACACGGCCGCGCGGCGCGGCCGCGCGCTCTCCGGCTCCGGCCACCGCCGGGCCTCGGTCAGCAGCTCCACGGCCCCGGACGACCAGTCCACATGCGGCGAGGGCTCGTGTACGTGCAGGGTCCGGGGCAGGACGCCGTGGCGCAGCGCCAGCACCATCTTGATGACACCGGCCACGCCCGCCGCCGCCTGGGGGTGGCCGACGTTGGACTTCAGCGAGCCCAGCCACAGCGGCCGGTCCTCGGCGCGGTCCTGACCGTACGTGGCCAGCAGCGCACCCGCCTCGATGGGGTCGCCGAGCGAGGTGCCGGTGCCGTGTGCCTCGACCGCGTCCACATCGGCCGGGGTCAGCCCCGCGTCCGCCAGCGCCTGCCGGATGACCCGCTGCTGGGCCGGGCCGCTCGGGGCGGTGAGGCCGTTGCTCGCGCCGTCCTGGTTGGTGGCGGAGCCACGGACCAGCGCCAGCACCTGGTGGCCGTTGCGCCGCGCGTCCGACAGCCGCTCCAGCAGCACCATGCCCACGCCCTCGCCCCAGCCGGTGCCGTCCGCGCCGGACGAGAACGCCTTGCAGCGGCCGTCGGGTGACAGCGCCTTCTGGCGGCTCAGCTCCACGAAGATCCCGGGGCTGGACATCACGGTGGCACCGCCGGCCAGCGCCAGCGAGCACTCGCCCTGGCGCAGCGACCGTACGGCCATGTGCAGGGCCACCAGGGAGGACGAGCAGGCCGTGTCGACGGTGACCGCCGGGCCCTCGAGACCCCAGGTGTAGGCGATCCGGCCGGAGGCGACGCTGGTGGTGCCACCGGTCAGCAGATAGCCCTCGAACCCTTCCGACGCCTCGTCCATCCGCGGCCCGTAGTCCTGCGGCATGGCGCCGACGAAGACACCGGCGTCGCTGCCCTTGAGCGTGGTGGGGTCGATCCCGGCGCGCTCGAACGCCTCCCACGCGGTCTCCATCAGCAACCGCTGCTGGGGATCCATCGCCTGGGCCTCGCGGGGGCTGATGCCGAAGAAGGCCGGGTCGAACTGGTCGGCCTCGTGGAGGAATCCGCCCTCGCGCACATAGCTGGTGCCGTGGCGGGCCGGGTCCGGGTCGTAGAGCCCCTCCAGGTCCCAGCCCCGGTTGGCGGGGAAGCCCGCGATGGCGTCCCGGCCCTCGCTGACCAGCTGCCACAGCTGCTCGGGGGTGCGCACCCCGCCGGGGAGGCGGCAGCTCATCGCCACGATGGCGATCGGATCGTCGTCGCCGGTGGTGACGGCCCGGGTGGCGGCCGGGCGCGGGGCCACGGCCGCCGGGGAGCCCGCCGCCACGTCCCGGAGGTGGTGGGAGAGGGCCAGCGGGGTGGGGTGGTCGAAGAGGACGGTCCCGGCGAGCCGTGTTCCGGTGGCGGTGCCGAGGAGGTTGCACAGCTCCACGGACATCAGCGAGTCGAAGCCGAGATCCTTGAAGATCTTCTCGGGGTCGACGGCGTCGGGGCCCGGGGAGCCCAGCACCCAGGCGGTATGCGTACGGACCAGCTCCAGCGCCACACGCTCGCGCTCGGCGGCGTCGGTCAGGGCCACGAACTCCTCGCGCCAGGAGAGGGGTTCATCGGTGGCGGCGTCCTCAGTGCCGGGGAGGTCGGTGTCCAGCCAGTAGCGCTGCCGCTGGAAGGCGTACGTGGGCAGCTCCACCCGATGCGCACCGCGCCCGGCGAACACCGCCTCCCAATCGACCTCGCCACCGTGAGCGTGCACCTGACCGACGCCGGACAGCAGCGCCTCGGTCTCGTCGCGGTCCTTGCGCAGCAGGGGGACGAACGCCGCCGGGCCGGAGACACATTCGCGGCCCATGGCGGCGAGCACACCGGCCGGGCCGAGCTCCACAAAGCGGGTCACACCCTGGGTCTCGAGGAACCGTATGCCCTCCCCGAAGCGCACCGCCTGACGCACATGGCGCACCCAGTACTCCCCCGAGCACACCTCCCCGCCCGCCAACTCGCCCGTGACGTTCGAGACGACCGCCAAACGCGGTGCGGCATAGCTGATCCGACCCGCCACCTCGGCGAACTCAGCCAGCATCCCCTCCATCAACGGCGAGTGGAACGCATGCGAAACACTCAGCCGCCGGTACTTGACCCCCACCGCCTCCGCCACCGCCAGCACCGCCGACTCCTCACCGGAGATCACAGTCGCCCCCGGGCCATTGACCGCCGCCACACTCACCCGGTCCTCATAACCCGCCAGATACGGCAGCACCTCCGCCTCCGGAGCCTTCAGCGACACCATCGCACCGCCACCGGGCAACGCCTGCATCAGCCGACCCCGGGCCGCCACCAGCGCACAGCCGTCCTCCAGCGAGAACACCCCCGCCACATGAGCGGCCGCGAGCTCCCCCACCGAATGCCCCACCAGAAAGTCCGGCACCAGACCCCAGGACTCCACCAGCCGGAACAGCGCCACCTCCAAAGCGAACAACCCCGTCTGGGTGAACACCGTCCGGTCCAGCGCCTCGGCATCCTCCCCGAACACCACCTCCCGCACCGAACCGCCCAGATGACGGTCCAGCCCGGCACACACCTCGTCGAACACCGCCGCGAACACCGGGAACTCCGCGTACAACCCCCGCCCCATATCGAGCCGTTGAGCGCCCTGCCCGGTGAACAGGAACCCCGTCCTGCCCTCGTCGTCGGACACCGCGCCCGGGACCATGCCCGTCGCGAGCTGCTCCAGCCCGCTCAACAGCTCCTCACGGTCGCGGCCGACGATCGCCGCGCGGTGGCCGAAGGCGGACCGGGTCAACGCCAGCGAATAACCCACGTCCACCGGATCCAGCTCCGGCCGCGCCACCACATACGACCGCAGCCGCTCCGCCTGGGCCCGCAACGCACCCTCGGTACGGCCGGACACCACCCACGGCACCGTGTCGAGGGCCGTCGGCCGTTCCTCGGCGGGGTCGTCGGCGGGTGCCTCCTCCAGCACCATGTGCACATTGGTGCCGCCCATGCCGAACGAGCTGACGCCCGCGAGCCGTGGGGCGTCCGCCTCCGGGGCCCACGCGTCGAATGCGGTCTGGACCGTGAGGCCCAGGGTGTCCAGGGGGATCGCGGGGTTCGGAGTCTCGTGGTTGAGGCTCGGGAACAGCTCGCGGTGGACGAGCGAGAGCACCGTCTTGATGAGGCCGGTGATCCCGGCCGCGCCTTCGAGGTGGCCCACGTTCGTCTTGGCGGAGCCGACCCGCAGCGGCGCGCCGTCCGCCCGGCCGGCGCCGAGCACCGCGCCCAGCGCCGCGGCCTCGACCGGGTCGCCGACCTTGGTGCCGGTGCCGTGCAGTTCGACGTACTGGACCCGGGCGGGGTCGACCCCGGCGCGCTCGTAGGCGGCGCGCAGCATGGCCTCCTGCCCGTGGATGGCGGGGGTGGTGAGGCTGTCGCCGCCGCCGTCGTTGTTGGCGTCGGAGCCGCGGATCACACACAGCACCGGGTCGCCGTCGCGCAGCGCGTCCGGGAGCCGCTTGAGCACGACGAGGCCGCCGCCCTCGCCGCGCACATAGCCGTTGGCGCGGGCGTCGAAGGTGAAGCAGCGGCCGTCCGGGGAGAGCGCGCCGAACCGGGAGGCGGCGATGAAGCCGTCGGGGGCGAGGTTGAGCTGGACACCGCCCGCGACGGCGGTCTCGGTCTCGCCGCGCCGCAGGCTCTCGCAAGCCAGGTGCACGGCGGCCAGGGAGGAGGACTGCCCGGTGTCCACGGCCACGCTCGGGCCGCGCAGCCCGAGGGCGTAGGAGACCCGGTTGGCGATGATGCCGCGGTTCAGCCCGGTGAGGGTGTGCTGGGTGATGGCGGCGGGTTCGCCGCGGTGGACCAGGGCCGCGTAGTCGTCGGCGATGGCGCCGATGAAGACACCGGTGCGGCTGCTTTCGAGTCGTGCCGGGACGAGTCCGGCGTTTTCCAGGGCCTCCCAGCACAGTTCCAGCGCGAGCCGCTGCTGGGGGTCCATCGACCGTGCCTCTCGGGGTGAAATCCCGAAGAACTCCGGATCGAACTCGGCTGCCCTTTCGACGAACCCGCCGAATCGAATACCGGCGTCCCGGAGCTCATCGGCATACCGGTCCGCCGGGATCTGTGTGATGGCGCTCTCTCCATTGCGCAGCAACTGCCGGAACTCATCCGGGGTCGCCGCTCCCGGTACGCGACATGCCATACCGACGACCGCGATGTGCCCGTCACGCACCAGGGAGTTCTCCGACATCACGACCTCAGACTCTTCTCTCAGTTGAGATTCCGACGCGACTGGACTGACCATGATCCGGAAGTCGACGGTATGGGGCGGGAGTCGACTCAACCACCCCTAACCGCATCCACCCCTAACCCTGGGTGTAGGGGTGGTCATATCTTCTTGAGCGGTTCCCACCAACCGCGGTGTGTCATGTACCACTTGGCGGTTTCCGCGAGGCCGTTCTCGAACGACATCCCGGGGCGGTAGCCGAGTTCCGCGGAGATTTTCGCGATGTCCACCGAGTAACGGCGGTCATGGCCCTTTCGGTCGGGCACCCGCTCGATCAGGGACCGGTCGGCGCCGAGCAGTTCGAGCAGCCGTTCCGTGAGCTCCAGATTGGTCAGCTCGGTGCCGCCGCCGATGTTGTAGACCTCTCCCGGGCGGCCATTCCCGGCGACCAGGGCGATACCGCGGCAGTGGTCGTCCACGTGCAGCCAGTCCCGGACGTTCCCGCCGTCGCCGTAGAGCGGCACCGGTTTTCCGTCCATGAGGTTGGTGACAAAGAGCGGAATGACCTTCTCGGGGTGCTGGTAAGGGCCGTAGTTGTTGGAGCAGCGGGTCACACAGACGGGCAGTCCATGGGTGCGGTGGAAGGCCCGGGCCAGGAGATCGGAGGACGCTTTGGAGGCGGAATACGGGGAGTTGGGTTCGAGGGGGTCCTCCTCGCTCCAGGAGCCGCTTTCGATGGAGCCGTAGACCTCGTCCGTGGAGATGTGGACGAACTTTCCGACCTCCGCGTTCGCGGCCGCGTTGAGGAGGGTGTGGGTACCCAGCACATTGGTGCGCACGAATTCCTCGGCGCCGGATATCGAGCGGTCGACATGCGATTCCGCGGCGAAGTGGACCACCAGATCGGTGTCCCGCAGCAGTTCGCCGACGAGCTCGCCGTCGCAGATGTCACCGCGCACGAAGCGCAGCCGGGGGCTGTCGGCGACCTCGGCCAGGTTGGCCTCGTTGCCCGCGTAGGTGAGCTTGTCGACCACCACGACCTGGGCGTCCGCCCAGGCCGGGTACGCCCCTGTCAAGGTCTGCCGGACGAAGTGGGAGCCGATGAAGCCCGCGCCGCCGGTCACAACTATGCGCACTGGAGACAACCCTTCAGCGGTTATTGGCCGCGATATCCATCAGATATTGTCCGTAGTCCGTCTTGCTGAGCTCCGCACCGAGCTCATAGCAGGCGGCGGCGTCGATGAACCCCATGCGGAAGGCTATCTCCTCGAGACAGGCGATCCGCACGCCCTGGCGCTGTTCCAGAAGCTGCACATACTGGCCCGCCTGGAGCAGCGAGTCATGGGTTCCGGTGTCCAGCCAGGCGAATCCGCGGCCGAGCCCCACCAATCTGGCTTTTCCGCGTTCCAGATAGACGCGGTTGACGTCGGTGATCTCCAGTTCGCCGCGTGCGGAGGGCCGTACGTTCTTGGCGATGTCCACGACGTCGTTGTCGTAGAGATACAGACCGGTGATGGCCAGATTGGATTTGGGGGCGGCCGGCTTCTCCTCGAGGGAGATCAACCGGCCCTGCTCATCCATTTCCCCGACGCCGTAGCGCTCGGGGTCCTTGACTCCGTAGCCGAAGAGCACACAGCCGTCGACATGACTTGCCTCATGGTGCAGCATCTTCGAAAACCCGGGTCCGTGGAAGATATTGTCGCCGAGGACCAGTGCCACCTGGTCGTCGCCGATGAACTCGGCTCCGATGATGAATGCCTCGGCGATTCCATTGGCCTCGGGCTGCTCGGCGTACTCGATCGAAAGACCCAGTCGGCCGCCGTCGCCGAGAAGCGCGCGGAACAGCTCCACATGGAGCGGGGTCGAGATGATCTGGATTTCCCTGACGCCGCCGAGCATGAGCACCGACAGCGGGTAATAGATCATCGGCTTGTTGTAGACAGGAAGGATCTGCTTCGACACGGCATGTGTCAAAGGATGCAGTCGGGTACCGCTTCCTCCGGCGAGGACTATGCCCTTCATGCGGCCAGAAGCTATCAACGCGGTCAGCCCGCGCTCCAGGTCTGCCGCTGCGATAGGGGGGTAATCAGGGGTGGGCATGGAACAGGGGTGGCCGCGTGCGGCCACCCCTTCCGCGGGACATCGCCCCCCGTCCTCGCTCAGGCGATTTCGTCCACCTGGGCCCGGAGCGCGGTCGGCAGCTGCTGCCGACTCCTGATATTCAGCTTGCGGTACACCCGCGTCAAATGCTGTTCCACCGTACTGATGGTGATGAACAGGCTGGCGGCTATTTCCCGGTTCGTATAACCGTCCACCGCCAGGGCGGCCACCCGGGCCTCGGATTCACTGAGCTTGGTGCCCAGGGATGGCGGCACCGCCGGTTTCGGGCCGAGCGGTCCGGACACCGGCCGCACCACCGGCCGTGGATCGCGGGCCTCCAGACCGGAGTCGAGGCGGATCCGGGCACACAGCTCCTCGGCGCCGCACTCCTTGGCCATCCGCCAGGCCCGGCCCATGATGGCGTCGGCCCGCCCCAGCTCCCCGGATCCGCGCAGCGTACGTCCCAGATCGTCCAGCGCCCGGGCCAGCTCCAGGCGGTCGCCGGAGCACTGCAGCTCCTCGACGGCCTGGCCGAGCAGCCGGGAGCGGTTCTCGATGTCTCCCGCCGCGGCCAGTAACCGCAGGGAGACGCCGCGGACCCGGGAGTCCCCGGCGCCGTTCCTGGCCAGTTGCTCGGAGACCAGGTTGGCGGCCTTCTCCCGGTCGCCGAGCTCCAGCCATGCCTCGGCGGCGTCCGACCGCCAGGGCAGCAGCGCCGGCTGGTCGAGCTCCCACAGCTGGGCGAGCCGGCCGGCCATCAGGAATTCGCCGAGCGCCGCGTTGATGCGGTTGGTGGCCAGGTAGTAGCGGCCGCGGGCGCGGGTGTAGCCCAGTCCGTAGATGCTCTTGAACAGCGCCTCGGGGACCGGGCGGCTCAGATGCCGCGCCGCCGCGTCGTGCTTGCCCATCTCCGTGTACGCAAGGATCTGGCTGGCCAGGGGGCCGCCGATGAAGACGCTTCCGTCGCGGCCGGGCACGATCTCCAGGGCAGTGGTCGCATAGGCCGCCGACTCCACGAGATTGCCCTGCCGCAGGGCGATTTCCGCGCGGATCGAGGCGAAGATGGCCCGCCAGCCCGGCGCCCGGCGCCGCTCGGCCTCCTCCATCAGCGCGTCGCACCACGGCGCCGCCTTGTCCGGGCGGCCCGCGTACACCAACGCGTTCACCGAGTTGACGATGGGCTCGAAGGTGGCATCGGTGAGCGGCGAGACCTCGAGCACCTTCTCCGCCGCGGCCACCGGGGACTCCTCACTCCCGCCGCGGCCGAAGAAGCCGCTGAACGCCGCGGTGATCGTCGACAGCGCGGAGGGCCTGCGGGACCTGAGCTGGGTACGGGAGGCACCGCCGTCCTCGCCCTGGCGCGCCGCGGCTCCGGGGGCCCGGTCCTGCGCGCCGGACTCCTGGGCCCAGCGGGCGGTCAGCCGGAACTGGGACATCGACGTGGGTCCCGCGTTGCTCATGACGGCGTTGAGCCGGCCGATGGCGCCGCGCGCCTCCTCGATCCGGCCGTGGGCGAGCAACAGCTCGATCAGCCGCCCGATATGGGAGGCGGGCAGCCGGTCGGCGTACAGCGCGGCCAGCGGCTCCTCCAGCATCCGCTCGGACGCCGAGGGGTTGAGCCGCCACATGATCCCGGCGGTGCCGATCCTGATCCCGGCCCGCAGCTCCTCGTCCGCGCAGGCCGCGTACGCCAGCTCCAGGCAGGCCACCGCGAGCTTGGCGTCGTCCTCGGCGAGCGCCTGTTGCGCGGCGTCCCGCAGCAGCGGCACCGCCCAGGGCTCGTCGGCGGCCTGCGCGGCGAGCAGATGGCGGGCCACGGCGAGGGTCGCCCCACCGCCCTGGTGCAGGAGGACGGCGGCGCGCCGGTTCATGTCCAGCCGGATCTCGGGGTCCATGTCCTCCAGCACCGCGGCCTCGACATACGGGTGGCGGAAGGCCAGACCGGCGACGAGGCCCGCCGCGTCCAGCGCGGCGACTCCGCGGCGGGTTCCGGCGGGGCCGACGCGCAGCAGCCGGCCGAGGAGTTCGAGGGAGGCGGACGCCCCGAGCACCGCGATGCCCTCGGCCAGCCGGGAGACGGTGCGCCCGCTGCGGTAGACGCAGGTGAGTACGGCCTGCACAAACATGTCGCCCACCACGGGTTCCACTGCGCGGCTGCGCCGTGGCGGCGCTCCCGCGGTGCGGTAATCGTCTATCACCGCGCGTAGCAACAACGGATTACCGCCACTCACCTCATACCAGGTGTAGGCGACATCGGTGGAATCCGGAAGTCCCAGCCGAGTGGTGAGCAGATGTGCCGTCTCATCCCAGGACAGCCGCTCCAGTCGCAGCCGCTGGAAATTGGGCTGGCGCAGCAGTTCGGTATTGAAGACGGCGTCTTGTCGTTCGCTGTCCGTCGCCTGTGCGAACACCATGAGGAGTTTGGCGGAGCGTGAACGGGTCGCCAGGTACAGCAGGTACTGAAGTGACGCCGCGTCGACGAGTTGGAGTTCGTCGACGCAGACCACCACCGGTTCACGGGAGGCGAGTTCATGGAGGGCGGCGCGGAACTCCCGGGCTCCCTGGACATGGGTGGGATTCGCGCCGACGGGGTCGCCACCAGGGGTTTCCCGGGGCGGTGCGGCGTCGAGGGCGCCGTGGTCGAGTGCCCGGCGCAAATGGTCGGCGGTCGCCTTGGGCAGCCGGGGCGAGTCCAGGAGCTGGCGCAGTGTGCCGAGCGGGGCCCGGTCGGCCGAGGTTCCGTATGCCTTGAGGACGAGGGCTCCGGCCTTCGCCGCATGGGCCGTGACGGCTTCGAGCGTATGGGTCTTGCCACAACCGACCGCACCCTCGACGAGTACGATGCCCGCCTCTCCGGACAGACATCTGGAAAACGCTCGCCGAAGTCTCTCGAATTGCGCGTCGAATTGTCTGGCTCTGGCCGATGAAAACACCATTGCTCGCACCCCCGAATGCGACGCGAAGCACTGCTCACGGCAGCCCGAACGCCTCCCAGCAAGCTATACGCCCACCGGTCACGCCACCATCGCCGCACGTAAAATCATCGTTAACGAATTACCAATTCTGAGCGGACTGCCCGACGCCCGGCAAAAGCGATGCGAGCGGGACGCCCCTACATGGGGCTGCACGTTGAAGCCGAAGTACACCGACACCCTGACAACCTGCGCCACCCCCGTTCACGTGGGCATTTGTTTCGGAAGGGCCAGCATACACGAGACCCCCTAGCCGCACCCGGGAAAGCTTCCGACATCCTTGACTCCGGCACGAAGTGGTCATACGGAGAGGACTCCGGGGATCGCTTCGAACATTTATTTGCCCGTTTTGATCGTCAATGCGGTTCTTATGTCTGTTGCCGCTGGTAACCGCAAGTGATTCGCCGGGAATTCTCATGCCATAAAGCGGACAGAGGGCCGGCGTACCTATTCCGGTACCGATGAATTCCGGAGCCACACACCTCGCCGCTGGACTATTCCAATGGCATCTGCGTCCGCACACCCATTGTCATCGCTCGTGGCGGTGCAGCCCCCGCCCGCCCTTGCGGCCCAGGTGACCCGCCTCGACCAGCCGCCGAAGATGACGGGCCGGGGTCAGGGCCGGATCCCGGAAGGTGCCGTGCAGGGTGCGCTGGATGGCGAGCGAGACATCCAGGCCGATCACATCCAGCAGGCGCAGCGGGCCCATCGGATAGCCCTGCCCGGCCGCCATCACCGTGTCGATGTCATCGGCGGTGGCCCAGCCCTCCTCGAGCATCGTCACCGCGCTGTTCAGATAGGGGAAGAGCAGGGCGTTGACGATGAAACCGGCCCGGTCCGGGCAGTCCACCGCACGCTTGCCGAGCGCCGCGGCCACCGCGTGCGCCGTGCCGAGCGCTTCCTTGGAGGTCAGCACGGTGTGCACCACCTCGACCAGCCGCATCACCGGGGCGGGGTTGAAGAAGTGCATCCCGATGACGTCCTCGGGCCGCCGCGTCGCCATCGCGCACTCGATCACGGGCAGGCTGGAGGTGGAGGTGGCGAGCACCGCGCCCGGTGCGCACACCCGGTCCAGATCGGCGAAGACGGCCCGCTTGACGTCGATGTCCTCCGCCACGGCCTCGATCACCAGATCGCAGGCGCCGAGCGCCTGGAGTTCACAGCCGGCGGTCAGCCGGCCCATCGCCTCGGTGAGCAGTTCGGGCGCCAGCTTGCCGCGCCGCACCCCGCGCTCCAGCGAGCGCTCCACGGCGGCCGTGGCCTCCTCCGCCCGCGTCTCGCTCCGGGCCACCAGCACCGTCGGATAGCCGGAGCGCGCGCACACCTCCGCGATCCCGACGGCCATCGTGCCCGAGCCCACCACCCCGATCCGCCGCACCGCACGGGCCGGTACCGGCTCACCCAGACCGTCCGTCTCCCCGCCCCGCGCCGCGCCCCCGGCCTCGTACTCGTAGAAGCCGCGGCCCGCCTTCACTCCGAGCAGACCGGCGGACACCATATGGGCCAGGGTGGGCGCGGGCGCGTACCGCGGATCGCCGGTGCGCTCGTACAGCGCCTCCAGAGAGTCCCGCGCGGTGTCCAGGCCCATGGCGTCCAGCTGGGCCAGCGGCCCCATCGGCAGTCCGCAGCCCAGGGTCATGGCGGTGTCGATGCTGTCGCGCGAGGCGTAGCGCCGCTCGTACATGGCCACCGCGTTGTTGAGGTACGCCATGGTGAGCGCGCCCCCGACGAAGCCCGGCCGGTCGGCCACCCGCACCGGGATCCGGCCCAGGTCGCGGACCAGCTCCCGGACGTCGGCCAGGACCGCGTCCGCGGTGAGCGGGGTGCCCACCACCTCCACCGCCGGCTGCTCGCGGTCGGGGCCGAGCGGGAAGAGGTGCAGCCCCACCGTGCGGTCGGTCCGCCCGGAGCCGACGGCGATCTCGGTCACCGGGAGTCCGGTGGTCGTGGTGGCGAACACCGTCTCCGGCGGGCAGTCGGCGTGGGCGCGGGCGAGCAGCCCGCGCTTGGTCTCCAGCCGTTCCGGGACCGCCTCGACCACCAGATCGGCCCGGGCGGCGGCCGCCGGGTCGGTGGTGAACTCGACGGCGGAATCCGGCGCGGCCACCCCCGCCCGGCCGCGCCGCAGGGCCGGTTCGTCCCGCTCCACGGCGATCACCCGCCGGCCGCCGCGGACCAGGGCGTCCACGAGGTGGCGACCGGTGGTGCCGAGCCCGAACACCGCGACGGTGGGGAAGCGCTGTGCCATGCCGATGAGTCCTTTCGCTGGCTTGGACCTTGGGTTGGACACGGGCCGCGGTGGCCGTCCTGCCGTGTGACCCGGGTTGGTCACGGACCGCGGTGGCCGTCCTGCCATGTGAGCAGCGCGGCGCCGAGCGACATCCCGCCGCCGAAACCGGTCAGCAGCAGCGACTCCCCGTCGCCGAAGACCCCCTGCCGCCGGGCGTCGTCGAGCGCCAGCGGGATGGAGGCGGCGCTGGTGTTGCCGTGCCCGGCCACCGTCAGATGAGTGCGCGCCCGCGGCAGTCCGAGATCCGGAAGCGCCTTGGCCAGCAGCACGCCATTGCCCTGATGGGGGATGAAGTGGTCGACGCGCGCGGGGTCCGTGCGGTGTGCGGCCAGCAGGCGCCCTATCGCGCGCCCCAGCTCGGCCAGGACGTATTCGCTGACCGCGCGGCCCCGCATCCGGAAGAAGTGGCCCCCGTCGGCGAGGGTCTTCTCCGACGCCGGGGAGCGGCTGCCACCCGCCGTCACCTCGATCAGCTCGTGGAGCGCGCCGCCGCTGGTGAGCAGCGATCCGCTGAGGCCGTAGCCGGGTCGCACGGGTCCGAGCACCACCGCCCCGGCCCCGTCGCCGAAGAGCACGGCGGTGCGCCGGTCGGTGCGGTCGATGATGCGGGAGTAGACATCGGCGCCGATCACCAGGGCGTACGCGGCGGCGGCGCCGGACCCGGCGGACAGCAGCCCGGCCGCCGTCACCAGGGCGAAGACGAAGCCGCCGCAGACCGCGTCGGACACGGTCTCGGCGGGCAGATACGAGCCGGTGCCGAGGATCCCGATGGGCCGCCCGCCGGATGTCCGGACCGGCTGCTCGGTCATCTGGTTCTCCCGGCCCGCGCGGCCACCGCCGCCGTCGCCGGTGCCATCGCTGTCGTCGCTGTTCGCGGGGTGCGGCGGTGCTCGAGAAGAAGCATTGGGTGGTTCCCTCCGGGTCCATGCCGGGCTTCGACGCTACGGACCGGGCACGGCACGGATAACCCCTAACCCGTCACCCCCCTAGGCCCCCTACCGAATGAACCCGGTCCGCCGTATGACCCGGCGCATGACGGGCACCCGTCGGAGGTGGTACCGGATATATGCAGGCCGAAGGCGCACCGGCCCAGGGAGCGGTCCCCATGGAGTGGTTCACCTCATCCGACTACTGGCTGAGCCGGCTGGTCTTCCAACGGGGGCTGGCCGCCGTCTATCTGATCGCCTTTCTGGTGGCGGCCCGGCAGGGGCGGGCGCTGCTCGGCGAGCGGGGGCTGACGCCGGTGCCGCGCTTCCTGGACCGGGTGCCGTTCCGCCGCTCGCCCAGCCTGTTCCAGCTGCACTACTCCGACCGGTTCTTCGTCTGCTGTGCCTGGCTGGGGGCCGTGCTGTCGGCCGCGCTGCTGGTGGGGGCGGCGGACCGGGCGCCGCTGGCGGTCGCGATGGCGGCGTGGCTGGTGCTGTGGCTGCTGTATCTGTCGATCGTCAACGTGGGGCAGGTGTGGTACGGCTTCGGGTGGGAGTCCCTGCTGCTGGAGTCGGGGTTCCTCGCCGTGTTCCTGGGCAATGAGCACACCGCGCCGCCCGTGCTCATCCTGTGGCTGACGCGCTGGCTGCTGTTCCGGGTGGAGTTCGGCGCCGGGCTGATCAAGATCCGTGGGGACCGCTGCTGGCGGGACCTGACCTGTCTGTACTACCACCATGAGACCCAGCCGATGCCGGGGCCGCTGAGCTGGTACTTCCACCATCTGCCGAAACCGCTGCACCGCGTGGAGGTGGCGGCCAACCATGTGGCGCAGCTGATCGTGCCCGTGGTGCTGTTCACCCCGCAGCCGGTCGCGAGCGTGGCCGCGGGCATCGTCGTGGTCACCCAGCTGTGGCTGGTGGCCTCGGGGAACTTCTCCTGGCTCAACTGGCTGACGATCCTGCTGGCGCTCCCGGCGGTCGACGGCCGCCGGGCCGCCGAGGCGCTGGGGCTGCCCGGGCCGCCGGACCTCGCCGCTCCCCCGGTCTGGTACGAGGCGGTGGTGCTGGCCGCCACCGCTCTGGTGCTGGTGCTCAGCTACTGGCCGGCCCGCAATCTGCTGTCGGGGCGTCAGCTGATGAACCTCTCGTTCAATCCGGTGCACCTGGTCAACACCTACGGGGCGTTCGGGAGCGTCAACCGCAGCCGGCAGGAGGTGGTGATCCAGGGCACCGACGAGGCGGTCCTGACCCCGGACACGGTCTGGCAGGACTACGAGTTCCGGGGCAAGCCGGGCGATGTGCGCCGGTTGCCGCGCCAGTACGCCCCGTACCATCTGCGGCTGGACTGGATGATGTGGTTCGCGGGGCTCTCACCGGGCTACGCCGGGTCCTGGTTCACCCCGCTGATCGGCAAGCTGCTGGTCAACGACCGGGCGACGGTGAGGCTGCTGCGCGCCAATCCGTTCCCGGGGACGCCGCCCACCCATCTGCGGGCGCGGCTGTATCTCTACCGCTTCACCACCCGGGCGGAGCGGCGGGCCACCGGGGCCTGGTGGCACCGCACCCTGCTGAGCGAGTTCCTGCCGCCGGTCAGGCTGGAGGATCACGGCTCGTCACGGGGGTGACACGGGCCCAGGGTGAGGCTGAGGCGGCTGTCCGCCCGGGCTCGGACGGCTGCCGGGCCGAGGCTCACTCGGCTCAGGCTCACTCGGCTCAGGCGTGGCGCCCTTCGCGTTCGGGGTCTCGGCGCCGGGCGGGGGGTTGCGCAGCACGGCGTAGCCGACGCCGACGCCCAGCGCGATCGGCCATTCCAGGACTCCGGCGAGGCCCATGTGGTCGCTGCGCTCACGCCTTCCTCCTACCGGACGCCCTTTTGGTTACTTTATACCGAAATTAGATCAATATAGACCGATTTTATGACCCTGGCACACCAGGGCCGAGGGGAGAGCAGCCCGTGCCGCCCATCACGACGCTCACCGGCCTCGTCTCCGCACCGTCCCGCGCGATGAACGGCCTGCGGCTGCGGCTCGCGGACATCGCCGACGTCCTGCGGGACACCGGCGACCGGCGCACCGGCCGGACGGTGTGGGCGCGGGCGGGCCGGGCTCATGTGGAGGCACGCGGGCTGACCGGCCACGGCGAGGGCCACGAGCGGCTGGTCAAGGAGCTGGAGGACGCGCTGCGGCGGGTGGCGGGCGTCAACTGGGCCGGGGTGAACGCGGCGCTGGGCCAGGTCCTGGTCGACTTCGACGAGGACCGACTCGGTCCCAACGATGTGCTGGAGGTGGTCGAGCGCGTCGAGGAGGCCCATGGGACGGACGCGGACGCCTTCCCGGCGAGCCGTCCGCAACCGCCGTTCGCCTCCGCTCCGGCGACGCTGGCCGCGACCGCGCTCGCCGCCGACTGCCTGGGCCTGCTGACGGCCACGTTCCGGCGGGTGGCGATACGGCCCGCCCTCTCCCCCGCGCTGCGGACCCCGGCCGTGATGGCGGAGCTCCAGCCACGGGTGCGCGGTCTGCTGGAGTCCCGGCTGGGCCGTGCCCACGCCGACGCCCTGATCGGCGTGTCGAACGCCCTGGTGCACGCCCCTGACCAGGGGTGAGGCCCCGCTCGCCCTGGACGCGCTGCAGCGGGTGCTGCAACTCGCCGAGATCCGCGGCCGGCAGGCCGTATGGCAGCGCCGGGAGCCCGAGTTGGTGGCGGACGGCGCTGGGCTCCCGGCGTGCTCGCACCCGCCCACCTCCCGGCCCGCGCCGCTGCCTTCCGGGCCGGTGGAGACCTGCGTCTGTACGCCGCTGGGCCCGATGGCCTGGTCGATCGTCGGTGGCTGCTCGGCCGCCACCGTGGGGGCGGCCGTCGCGCCGCGACTGCTCTTCCCCCGGCGGGTGCCGCTCGCGGTCTGATTCCGAGGATTCCACCCCGGAACAGAACACGAGGATTCCACCTCAGAACGGAACATCCAGGGCGTTTCCCACCCAGATCTTTCCGTCCGTTAACCCACCGCTCACCCGATGTGCGCCGCCCGCTTTCCGGCCCCGGTCAGGCTATGGAACTGGAAGCGGAAGCCTCGCTTCCGATCGTGTCCCATCCAGTGAGGTACTCATGGCCGACATTCTCACGACCGTCCTGGTCAAGCTGGCCCAGCTCGCGCTGGAGGCGTTGGTCGCCCAGCTCGCGAAGACGCTTCTGACCGCCGCCCTCAGGCCGACCGCCGCCCCGGCCGCGGCCTGACACGGCCGACCCGCGGGTTCCCGGACCCCGCCGACCGTGCCCGGACCGCCCCCGCTCAGTGGCCGTACGACGCGGCCCTGTGCACCGGGCCGTGGGCGGTCGGACAGTGCTCCCCGTCGACACGTCCCCGCTCGGCGGGCTCGTCCAGATGGTCCACCTGCAGCGTGGTGTGGGTGATCCCGTACTCGCCGCTCAGCACCGCCTCCAGGTCCTCCCGGACGGCGTGGCAGTCGCCGCCCGCCGCCACCAGGACATGGGCGGAGAGCGAGACCTCGCCCGAGGTGATCTGCCAGACATGCAGATCGTGCACCTCGGCCACCTGCCCATGGGCGACCAGCCGGGCGCCCACCTCATCGGGCTCGACGCCGGTGGGGGCGGCCTCCAGCAGCACCCGCCCGGAGGCCCGCAGCAGTTCCACGCCCGCCTTGATCATGAGGAGCACCACCAGCAGACCGGCGATCGCGTCGGCCCGGGCGAAGCCCGTCGTCACCACCACCAGCCCCGCGATGGCGGTGGCGATGAAGGCGTAGAGATCGTTGAGCACATGCTGGAAGGCGCCCTCGACATTGAGCGAGGAGCGGTTCGCCTTCGACATGCACCACGCGGCCGCGAGATTCACGACCACACCGGCCAGCGCGGTGACCAGCACCAGACCACCGGTCACCTCGGGCGGATCGATCAGCCGCCCCACACCCTCATAGCCGAGATAGGCGCCGAGCAGCAGCAGGGAAAGCCCATTGGCCTGGGCGGAAAGGATTTCCGACCGCTTGAGCCCATAGGTGTATCCGCCACGTGCGGGGCGCGCCGAGAGCCGGATCGCGATGAGCGCGAGAACGATCGAGGCGGCGTCGGTGAGCATATGGGCCGCGTCGGACAGCAGCGCCACGGAGCCGGCGACAATCCCGGCGATGACCTCCACCGCCATGAAGCCGCTGATCAGCGCGAGGGCGAGGGTCAGCCACCGGCGGTCGGCGTTCTCCGCCACCCCGTGGGTGTGGCCGCCGTGGCCGTGCCCGCCGTGCCCCTCGTCGGGTCCGTGCGCATGAGCTCCCACCGGCTCCTCCTCGGATCGTCTTCGGAACAGCGCAATTGAAACAGGCCCGAGGGGAATTCACCAAAGGCTGCAATGGACACGGTTATCAATAAACTCTGACCCCCGCGGCGAATGGGCTTTATGAATGCGGCAACGCTTTTCATTTCACGGTGCGAAAAGGGGAGCGGCCCCGGTCGCCGGGCGGGTCACCGTGGCACCGCCGGATCGGGCCGCCAGGCAGTCGCTGACATGTGCGACACCACGCCGATGCGGGTGAGACCGGCGTGTGGAAGGTGACCCGGCGGGGCGGGGCGCGTTGTCCGAATATGACGACGACGATGCGACGCCGTTCTCTCTCGCAGCCGAGCAGAGCGCTGGACCGGAGCACCGAAGGCGACGGAACGGTACATCAGACCGTTCACACGTCCACGTCCGTACCGATCTACGCGGCGCTGGTCGAGCGCTGGGCCTCCGCGGGACGCGCGGTGCCCGGGCGCTACGACCGCGAGTGGACCGAACTGGTCAACTGTCCGCCCTGGCCGGACCGGATCCGGGCGGCGACCCGCCCGGCGGCACGCTCGTCCGCCGACTGAGCCACCGCCGGACGCACCGGGAAGCGCGGACGCGCCTACTCGTCGTCCCCGCCCTCCAGGCCGCCCTCCGTCTCCAGGTACAGCTCCCGCACCCGCTCCAGCACCTCCGGGTCGGGCTCGTCCCACAGCCCGCGGCTCTCGGCCTCCAGCAGCCGCTCGGCCATGCCGTGCAGCGCCCAGGGGTTGGCCTCCTCCAGGAAGGCGCGGTTCTCCGGGTCGAGCAGATAGGTCTGGGCGAGCTTGTCGTACATCCAGTCGGCGACCACGCCCGTGGTCGCGTCGTAGCCGAAGAGGTAGTCGACCGTCGCGGCGAGCTCGAACGCGCCCTTGTAGCCGTGGCGGCGCATCGCCTCGATCCAGCGCGGGTTGACCACCCGGGCCCGGAAGACCCGTGAGGTCTCCTCGTGGAGGGTGCGGGTGCGGACCGTCTCGGGGCGGGTGGAGTCGCCGATGTACGCGGCGGGCGCGGTGCCCTTCAGGGCGCGCACGGTGGCCACCATGCCGCCGTGGTACTGGAAGTAGTCGTCGGAGTCGGCGATGTCGTGTTCGCGGGTGTCGGTGTTCTTGGCCGCGACCGCGATCCGGCGGTAGGCGCTCTCCATCTCCGCGCGCGCCGGGCGCCCCTCGAGGCCGCGGCCGTAGGCGTAGCCGCCCCAGACCGTGTAGACCTCGGCGAGGTCGGCGTCGGTGCGCCAGTCGCGGCTGTCGATGAGCTGGAGCAGTCCGGCGCCGTAGGTGCCGGGGCGGGAGCCGAAGATCCGGGTGGTGGCGCGGCGCTCGTCACCGTGTGCGGCGAGGTCGGCGCGGGTGTGCGCCCGTACGTAGTTGTCGTCGTCGCTCTCGTCGAGGGTGGCGGCGAGCCGTACGGCGTCGTCCAGCAGCCCGACGACATGCGGGAAGGCGTCCCGGAAGAAGCCGCTGATGCGCAGGGTGACATCGACACGCGGGCGGCCCAGCTGGTCGAGGGGTACCGGTTCGAGCCCCGTCACCCGCCGCGAGGCGTCGTCCCACACCGGTCGGATGCCCAGCAGCGCCAGCGCCTCGGCCACATCGTCGCCGGAGGTGCGCATCGCGCTCGTCCCCCACAGCGAGAGGCCGACGGACTTCGGCCACTGACCGTCGTTGTCGGCGCGGTAGCGCTCCAGCAGCGAATCGGCGAGCGCCTGGCCGGTCTCCCAGGCCAGCCTGCTGGGCACGGCCTTGGGGTCGACGGAGTAGAAGTTGCGGCCGGTCGGCAGGACGTTGACCAGTCCGCGCAGCGGCGAGCCCGACGGGCCGGCCGGGACGAAGCCGCCGTTCAGCGCGTGCACGGCGTGGTCGATCTCGTCCGTCGTGGCGGCCAGCCGGGGTACGACCTCGCGGGCGGCGAAGTCGAGGACCGCGGAGACCGCGGGGCGCTGCTCATCGGGCAGGGTGAGGACCGCCTTCTCGACGGCCTCCGGGGCCCATCCGGCGTCCTCCATCGCCTGGACCAGCGCACGGGCCCGCTCCTCGGCCTCGTCGGCACCGGTGCGGGTGGCGGCCGACTCGTCCAGGCCGAGCGCCTCGCGCAGACCGGGGAGCGCGGACGTACCGCCCCAGATCTGGCGGGCGCGGAGGATGGCCAGTACGAGGTTGACGCGCTCGGGGCCGGTCGGCGCGCCGCCCAGGACATGCAGTCCGTCGCGGATCTGGGCGTCCTTGACCTCGCACAGCCAGCCGTCGACGTGCAGCAGGAAATCGTCGAAGCCGTCGTCGTCCGGCCGCTGCTCCAGGCCCAGGTCGTGGTCGAGCCGGGCGGCCTGGATGAGGGTCCAGATCTGGGCGCGGATGGCGGGGAGCTTGGCCGGGTCCATCGCGGAGATGGCCGCGTACTCGTCCAGCAGCTGCTCCAGCCGGGCGATGTCGCCGTAGGAGTCGGCGCGGGCCATCGGCGGCACGAGGTGGTCGACCAGGGTGGCGTGGACTCGGCGCTTGGCCTGGGTGCCCTCGCCCGGGTCGTTGACCAGGAAGGGGTAGACCAGCGGCAGATCGCCGAGCGCGGCGTCGGGGCCGCAGGCGGCGGACAGCCCCGCGTTCTTACCCGGCAGCCACTCCAGGTTGCCGTGTTTGCCCAGGTGGACCATGGCGTCGGCGCCGAAGCCGCCGTCCGTCCGCGCGGTGGCCATCCAGCGGTAGGCGGCCAGATAGTGGTGCGAGGGCGGCAGATCGGGGTCGTGGTAGATGGCGATGGGGTTCTCGCCGAAGCCGCGCGGCGGCTGGATGACGACCAGGAGGTTGCCGCGGCGCAGCGCGGCCAGCACGATCTCGCCCTCGGGGTCGCGGCTGGTGTCCACGAACATCTCGCCGGGCGGCGGGCCCCAGTGCTCCTCGACCGCGTCCCGGAGCTCCCGCGGGAGCGTGGCGTACCAGCGGCGGTAGTCGGCGGCCGGGATGCGGACGGGGTTGCGGGCGAGCTGCTCCTCGGTGAGCCACTCCTGATCGTGGCCGCCCGCCTCGATGAGGGCGTAGATCAGCTCGTCGCCCTCGCCGGAGACCAGGCCCGGCAGCGCGTCCGGTCCGTCCTCGGGACCGAGGTCGTAGCCTTCGGCGCGCAGCCGGCGCAGCAGTGCGACGGCGCTCGCGGGCGTGTCGAGGCCGACGGCGTTGCCGATCCGGGAGTGCTTGGTGGGGTAGGCGGAGAGGACGAGCGCGAGGCGCTTGTCGGCGGCGGGGATATGGCGGAGCCGGGCGTGTCGTACCGCGATCCCGGCGACACGCGCGGCGCGCTCGGCGTCGGCGGCATAGACCGGCAGACCGTCCTCGTCCACCTCCTTGAACGAGAACGGCACGGTGATGAGCCGCCCGTCGAACTCGGGGACGGCGACCTGGGTCGCGGCGTCCAGCGGCGAAAGACCCTCGTCGTTCTCCTCCCAGGCGGCGCGCGGCGAGGTCAGGCACAGCGCCTGGAGTACGGGCACGTCGAGCGCGGTGAGCGCGCCCGCGTCCCAGGCCTCGTCGTCGCCGCCCGCGGACGCCTCGGCGGGGCGGGTGCCACCGGCCGCGAGAACGGTGGTGACGATGGCGTCGGCCGCGCCGAGGGCCTCGACCAGCTCGGGTTCGGGGGCCCGCAGCGAGGCGACGAACAGCGGCAGCGGGCGGCCCCCGGCGTCCTCCACGGCGCGGCACAGGGCCTCCACGAAGGCGGTATTGCCGCTCATGTGGTGGGCGCGGTAATAGAGCACCGCGATGGTCGGGGCGGCGGTGTCGCCCGGGGCGGCCGCGTGGCCGGTGCGCTCCAGCGGACCCCAGGTGGGCGCGGGCGCGGGCGGTTCGAAGCCATGGCCGGTGAGGAGCACGGTGTCGGAGAGGAACCGGGCCAGTTGGTCCAGGTTGGCGGGTCCGCCGTGGGCGAGGTAGGCGTGGGCCTCGGCGGCGATGCCGACCGGGACCGTGGACGCCTCCATGAGCTGGGCGTCGGGCGCCTGTTCACCGCTGAGGACCACGACGGGCAGATCGCCCGCGAGCAGCGTGTCGAGTCCCTCCTGCCAGGCGCGGATGCCGCCGAGGAGCCGTACGACGACGAGTTCGGCGCCGTCGAGCAGGGCGGGGAGGTCCTCGAGGGCGAGGCGGGCCGGGTTGGCGAGGCGGTACGGCACCGGGCCCGTGGCGGCACGGGCGCTGAGCAGGTCGGTGTCGGACGTCGACAGCAGCAGAATCATGCGGCGCATGCCTTCCTCGGGGTCCGCGCCCCGGGCGGGTTGAAGACGGCGGCAGTTCCTGGCTCGCGCGCCCGCTGCCGTTTCGGCAGCCGCCGCGCTCACAGTGGCGGGACCGCGCCGGATTTCCACCGGCTTCCTACCGTGAGTGCCGTCTTGTGCGTTTCGGCGGGCCGGGACCGACCCGCCGCTGAGCATAGTAAGCGTTGCTGACCTGCCACGGGGCGGTGCGTTCCGGTCTCCGTGGAGTCTGGCCGGGGCGGTGGGCCGGAGCGGATCGTCGGTATGCTCGCCGCCATGCCCCTCCCCCCGACAACCACCCCATCCGGGGATGAAACCCCCGTGCGCGGTCGCGATGACGCCTGTCCGGGCGCGCTGCGGCTGCACCCGGCGGACGACGGTTCGCTGGCCCGGATCCGGGTGCCGGGCGGGCTGCTGACGGCTCGTCAGGCGCAGGCGCTGGGGCGGGTGGCCGAGGAGCTGGGCGACGGGCGGCTGGACATCACCTCACGGGGCAATGCGCAGGTGCGGGGCCTCGCGGCGGGGTGCGGCGCGGAGCTGGCGGCCCGGCTGCGGGCGGCCGGGCTGCTTCCCTCGGACCGCCATGACCGGGTGCGCAACATCGTGGCGTCGCCGCTGTCCGGCCTGGACGGCGCGGGGTACGCCGATGTGGTGGCGTGGGTACGGGAGTTGGACGCCGCGCTGTGCGACGAGGCATGCGTCGGCACGTTGGCGGCACGCGGGGAATTGTCGGGCTTGTCGGGCAGGTTTCTGTTCGCGCTGGACGACGGGCGTGGCGACGTGGCCGCGTTGGGCGCGGATGTGACATTGATCGCAACGCCCGGTGGTGGAGCGGTGCTGCGGGTCGGGGGGCCGCCGGCGGGTGCGGGCGTGGCGAGCGCCGGCCCGGGCGGGGCGGCCGGGGCTGGTGATCTGTGGATGCGGAGCGAGGACGCGGCGCGGGCGGCCGCGCTGGCCGCGGTGGAGTTCCTGGCGAGGGCGCGGGAGAGCGGGACCCGGGCGTGGCGGGTACGTGAACTCCCCGCGCAACACGCGGTGACCGCCGATCGCTTGGCGGCCCGGCTCGCCGACGCGGGCATCGGCACCGGGCCGCACCCGGGCGCGCCGGGCCCGCGCCCGCCGCAGCCGCCGCCGGCCCCCGGGGTGGTCCGCGGCCCGGACGGGCGCCACGCGCTGTCCGTCGCCCTCCCCCTGGGCCGGGTGAGCGCGGCGCAGTGGCGGCTGCTCACCGGGCTCGCCTCCCGGAGCGGGGCGGATGAGCTGCGTATGACACCCTGGCGCGGCGTGGTGCTCCCCGGGTTCGCCCCGGACGACACGCGCGGCGCCTTGTCGGAACTGTCCGGCGCGGGACTGGTGACCACGCCGGACTCGCCGTGGCTCGGGGTCGGCGCGTGTACGGGACGGCCCGGCTGCGCCAAGTCCCTGGCGGATGTGCGGGCCCACGCGACGCGCATGGTCGCGGACACGGCGCGCGGGGCCGCGGAGACAGCGGAAGCGGACACGGCTGAAGCGGACACGGCTGAAGCGGTAACGGACACCGGACGAGCGGTCGCGGGCGGTTCGGAGCCGCGGCCGATGAGCGGCACCGCGTCCGGCGGCGGCCGCCGGGGCGCGCCCGATCCGCCGCCGGTGTACGTCTCCGGCTGTGAACGGCGCTGCGGCCACCCCGGGGGCCGCTGGGTGGACGCGCTGGCGACCGGCGACACGGGCTACCGGGTCACCGTGCGGGGCGGCGCGAAGGGCGACCCGCCGGAGGCGGAGGACGGCGTGGCGGAGGACGGCGTGGAAGTGACAGCAGAGCAGTTGGCCGGCGCCGTTGCGGCGGCCCGTGGAACGACATGATCGAGGACACCGTGTTCGACTACGAGAAGGACGGGGCGGCCATCTACCGCGCGTCCTTTGCCACCATCCGCGCCGAGGCCGACCTCGGCGGGCTCCCCGCCGACGTCAGCCAGGTGGCGGTGCGGATGATCCACGCCTGCGGCATGGTCGACCTGGTCAAGGACCTCGCGTACACCCCCGAGGTGGTCTCCCGCGCCCGCGCCGCGCTGCGGTCCGGCGCGCCCGTGCTCTGCGACGCGCGCATGGTGGCCAGCGGGGTCACCCGCAAGCGGCTGCCCGCCGACAACGAGGTGATCTGCACCCTCGCGGACCCCGCCGTACCGGAGTTGGCGCGGCGCATGGGCACCACGCGCAGCGCCGCCGCGCTGGAGCTGTGGCGGGACCGGCTGGAGGGGGCGGTGGTGGCGGTCGGCAACGCGCCCACGGCGCTGTTCCGGCTGCTGGAGATGATCGAAGAAGGCGGGGCGGGCGCGCCGCGCCCGGCCGCCGTGATCGGCGTGCCGGTGGGCTTCATCGGCGCGGCCGAGTCCAAGGAGGCGCTGGCCGGGCATCCGGCGGCGCTCGACCACCTGGTGGTGCACGGCCGGCGCGGCGGCAGCGCCATCGCCGCGGCCGCGATCAACGCGATAGCGAGCGAGGAAGAGTGAGCGAGCAGCAGACGGGCCGGCTCTACGGTGTGGGGCTCGGCCCCGGCGACCCCTCCCTGATGACCGTACGCGCGGTGGAGGTCATCGCCGCGGCCGACGTCATCGCTTACCACAGCGCCCGGCACGGGCGCAGCATCGCGCGCTCCATCGCCGAGCGCCATCTGCGGCCCGACCACATCGAGGAGCGGCTGGTCTACCCGGTCACCACGGAGACCACCGACCACCCGGGCGGCTATCGCGGCGCGATGGAGGAGTTCTACGCGGACGCGGCCGCCCGGCTCGCCGCGCATCTGGACGCGGGGCGCACGGTCGCGGTGCTCGCGGAGGGCGATCCGCTCTTCTACGGCTCGTACATGCACATGCACAAGCGGCTCGCCGACCGCTACCCCACCGAGGTCATCCCCGGTGTCACCTCGGTCAGCGCCGCGGCCGCCCGGCTCGGCACACCGCTGGTGGAGGGCGAGGAGGTGCTGACGGTCCTCCCCGGCACCCTGCCGGAGGAGGAGTTGACGGCCCGGCTGGCCACGGCGGACGCGGCGGCCGTGATGAAGCTCGGCCGGACCTTCCCGACGGTGCGCCGGGCGCTGGAGCGGTCGGGACGGCTCGCGGACGCGCGCTATGTGGAGCGCGCCACGATGAACGCGGAGCGGACCGCCCCGCTGGCCGAGGTCGACCCGGAGTCGGTGCCGTACTTCTCGATGGCGGTGCTGCCGAGCCGCGTGGACGCGACGCGCGGTGACGGCGGTGACGCGCCGCACGGCGACCGCGGCGACGCACCGCACGGCGACCGCGTGGACGCGCCGCGCGGTGACCACGCGGACGCGCCGCGCGGTGCGTCCGGCGGCCTGGGCGAAGTCGTGGTCGTCGGCCTCGGCCCGGCCGGTCCGCTGTGGCTCACCCCCGAGGCGCGCGGCGAGCTGGCCGCCGCCGGGGACCTCGTCGGCTACACCACGTACCTGGACCGGGTGCCCGTACGGCCGGGCCAGCGGCGCCACGCCTCCGACAACAAGGTCGAGGCCGTACGCGCCGAGTTCGCCCTCGACCTCGCCCGGCGGGGCCGGCGTGTCGCCGTGGTCTCCTCGGGCGACCCGGGCGTGTTCGCGATGGCCACCGCCGTCCTGGAGGCCGCCTGCGAGGACCCCTATCGCGAGGTCCCGGTGCGGATCGTCCCCGGTATGACGGCGGCCCACGCGGCCGCCGCCCGGGCCGGTGCCCCGCTCGGCCACGACTACGCGGTGATCTCCCTCTCCGACCGGCTCAAGCCCTGGGAGGTCATCGCCGAGCGGCTGCGCGCCGCAGCGGCGGCCGACCTGGTGCTCGCCCTCTACAACCCCGGCTCCCGCAGCCGTGTCTGGCAGGTGGGCAAGGCCCGCGAACTCCTGCTGGAGCACCGCGCCCCGGACACGCCCGTGGTGCTGGGCCGCGACATCGGCGGCCCCGGGGAACGCGTGCGAATCGTCCGGCTGGCCGACCTCGACCCGGCCCAGGTCGACATGCGCACGATCCTCCTGGTCGGCTCCACCCAGACCCGCACGGTCCGCCGCGGCGACGGCACCGACGTCGTCTGGACCCCGCGCCGCTATCCGGAGGCTTAAGCCCGGAGGGCTCCCGGCGCGGAGCGCCCCGGCTCAGGCCAGGGCCGTCCGCAGCCAGGCGGCGGCTTCGGCCGGGGTTTCGGCCACCGGGATGCCCTGGGGGGCGGGTGGGCGGCGGATGACGACGACCGGGAGGGCGGCGGCGCGGGCCGCGGCGAGTTTGGCGGCGGTGGCGTGGGCGCCGCTGTCCTTGGTGACCAGCACCTCGACGCGATGGCGGCGCAGCAGCTCCGCCTCGCCCTCGAAGGTGAACGGGCCGCGGTCGAGGATCACCTCCATCCGGGGCGGTACCGGCGGCTCGGGCGCGTCGACCGAGCGGACCAGGAACCACTGCCCGGTCAGATGGGCGAAGGCGGCCAGGCCCATCCGACCCGTGGTGAGGAAGACCCGCTCCCCCAGGCCCGGCAGCAGCCGCGCGGCCTCGGCCAGAGAGCCGGCCGGGTGCCAGCGGTCGCCCGGACCGGGTACCCAGCCGGGGCGGCGCAGGGCGAGCAGGGGAACATGGACGTCGGCGGCCGCCCGGGCCGCGTGGGAACTGATCGTGTCGGCGAAAGGATGGGTGGCGTCGATGAGCGCGTCCACCTGGTGCTCGCGGAGCCAGCTGGCCATGCCCTCGGCACCGCCGAACCCGCCGATCCGCACCTGCCCCACCGGCAGCCGCGGCGCGGCGACCCGGCCCGCGAGGGAGCTGGTGACGCGCAGCGCGGGCGTGTCGGCGAGCTCCTCGGCGAGGCGGCGCGCCTCGGTGGTGCCGCCGAGGATGAGCACATGGCGCGCCGGTGCGCTGTTCATCGGGATCGGGTGCCTTTCGTCGTCCGTGCGCCCGTCATCGTACGCACGGCGGCCCGCCCATGGCTGAGGCGGAGACGACGGCCGAGGCGACCGGGGGGCGGGGCGCGCAGCTGGAGCGGTCGGGGCTGCGGCACGGCTGGACCACCGGGGCGTGTGCCACCGCCGCGACCACGGCCGCGTACACCGCGCTGCTGGGCGCGGAGTTCCCCGACCCGGTGACCATCGAACTGCCCAAGGGGCAGCGGCCCGCGTTCGCGCTCGCCGCCGAGGAACTGACGGCGGACCGCGCCATGGCCGCGGTCGTCAAGGACGCGGGGGACGATCCGGATGTGACCCACGGCGCGCTGGTCAGGGCCACGGTACGGGTTCTGCCGCCCGGCAGCGGAGTGGTCTTCCGGGCCGGTCCGGGCGTCGGCACGGTGACCCGGCCCGGGCTGCCGCTCGACGTGGGCGAACCGGCCATCAACCCCGTGCCGCGCCAGATGATGCGCGACCACATCGCCTCGGTCGCGGCCCGGTACGGCGGAACCGGCGACGTCGAGATCGAGATCTCGGTGGACCACGGCGAGGAGATCGCCCGCTCCACCTGGAATCCCCGTCTGGGCATCCTCGGCGGGCTGTCCATCCTCGGCACGACGGGCATCGTGGTGCCCTACTCCTGCTCGGCCTGGATCGACAGCATCCGGCGCGGGGTGGACGTCGCCCGCGCGGCGGGGCGCACGCATGTCGCGGGCTGTACGGGCTCGACGTCCGAGAAGGTGGCGGTGGCCGTGCACGGGCTGCCGCAGGACGCGCTCCTGGACATGGGCGACTTCGCGGGCGCGGTCCTGAAGTATCTGCGCCGCCACCCGGTCGACCGGCTGACGGTCGCCGGCGGCTTCGCCAAGCTCTCCAAACTGGCCGCGGGCCATCTGGACCTGCACTCCTCCCGGTCCCAGGTGGACAAGGGCTTCCTCGCGGAACTGGCCCTCCGGGGAGGGGCCGACGAGGAACTGGCGGAGGCGGTGGCCACGGCCAACACGGGCCTGGAGACCGTACAGCTGTGCACCGCCCGCGGCGTCCCCCTCGGCGACCTGGTCGCGGCGGCGGCCCGCGACACGGCCCTCGGGGTGCTGCGCGGGGCGCCGGTGGCGGTGGACGTCATCTGCATCGACCGCGCCGGGACGATCGTGGGCCGCGCCGACCCCCGCGGTCCCGGCGGTGGCTGACCCCCGTCCCCGTGCGGCATCCGCCGGTGCCGACAGCCTCGGCGGCCCGCGCGACACTGCCCGGGTGATGCCACCCGCGAGCCCGCCGTACGCCGCGCGTGGCGTCGACGCCATCGCCACCACGGACATGGCGCGCCGTGCGCGGCACGACACACGCGAAACCACGCACGGACACCCGCCGGGGCGAGGGCCTCAGATCGTGGGCGGGGAGCCGGGGGCGCCGAGGCGGGTCCTGTCCGGGGAGTAGAGGTGGCTGTCGGGGAACTGGGCGGCGGCCAGGGTTCGGCCGACGATGATGACCGCTGTGCGGACCACGCCTGCCGCCTTCACCCGGGTCGCGATGTCGTCCAGGGTGCCGCGCAGGACCAGTTCGTCGGGGCGGCTGGCCATGGCGACGACGGCGGCCGGGCAGGCGGCTCCGTAGTGCGGGAGGAGCTCGGCGACGACGCGGTCCACATAGCGGGCGGCGAGGTGCAGGACAAGCAGGGCGCCGCTGCGGCCGAGGGTGGCGAGATCCTCGCCGTCCGGCATGGGGGTGGCCTGCTGGGCGATGCGGGTGAGGATGACGGTCTGGCCGACGGTCGGGATCGTCAGTTCGCGCTTCAGCGCGGCGGCCGCGGCGGCGAACGCGGGGACGCCCGGAACCACGTCGTACGGAACGCCGGCCGCGTCGAGGCGGCGCATCTGCTCGGCGACGGCGCTGAAGACCGACGGATCGCCGGAGTGGAGCCGGGCCACATCGTGGCCCGCCTCATGGGCGGCGACCAGCTCGGCGGTGATCTGGTCCAGGTCGAGCTGGGCGGTGTCGACGAGGCGGGCGTCCGGCGGGCATTCGGCGAGGAGTTCACGGGGCACCAGGCTGCCCGCGTACAGACACACCTGGCAGCGGGCCAGGGTCCGGGCGCCGCGCACCGTGATCAGGTCGGCGGCGCCGGGGCCCGCGCCGATGAAGTACACCGTCATCGTGTTTCTCCTTGTGCGGCTTCGACGGATCCCTCGGGATCGGCGGCGTCCCCGCCAGGGCCTCGGGAAGCGAGCGTTTTGGTGGCGGACCACTGGGTGACCGGCATCGCCTGCCGCCAGCCGGTGAACGCCCCGACCGGGGTGGCGTGGGAGACGGCGAGGCGGACGAGTTCGCCGCCGTGGCGGCGGTACCAGTCGGCGAGCAGCGCCTCGGACTCCAGGGTCACGGTGTTGGCCACGATCCGGCCGCCCGGCGGCAGGGCCGCCCAGCACGCCGCCAGCACGCCGGGGGCGGTCAGCCCGCCGCCGATGAACACCGCGTCGGGGGTGGGCAGTCCGGCCAGCGCGGCCGGGGCGGCGCCGGTGACGACGGTCAGCGCGGGCACACCGAGCGCGGCGGCGTTGCGGCCGATGCGCTCGGCGCGCACCGCGTCGCGTTCGACCGAGACCGCCCGGCAGGTGCGGTGGGCACGCATCCACTCCACGGCGATGGAGCCCGAGCCGCCGCCGACGTCCCACAGCAGTTCCCCGGGGGCGGGCGCGAGCGCGGCGAGGGTGGCGGCCCGCACATGGCGCTTGGTCAGCTGGCCGTCGTGGTCGTACGCCGCGTCGGGCAGCCCCGGCGTGAGCGACAGCGGCCGGGCGCCGTCCGCCGGGGCGCAGTCGACGGCGATGACGTTGAGGGGGTCGCCGGGCGGATGGGGCCACGCCTCGGCCGTGCCCTCCGCGCACCGCTCCCCCGCGCTCCCCAGTCGCTCCAGCACCCGCAGCCGACTCGGGCCGAAGCCACGCTCCCCGAGCAGCCCGGCCACCTCGGCGGGGGTGTCCGCGCCCGCGCTGAGCACGAGGAGCCGCCGGCCGGCGTACAGCTCACGGTTCAGCGTGGTCAGGGGGCGGCCGACGAGGCTGACCACCTCGGTCTCCTCCAGCGCCCAGCCGAGCCGCGCGCAGGCCAGGGAGACGGACGACGGATGGGGCAGCACCCGCAGCCGCTCGGCGCCCAGCAGCTCGGCCAGGGTGCGGCCGATGCCGAAGAACATGGGGTCGCCGCTGGCCAGCACCGAGATCCGCCGCCCGGTGTGCGCGGCGAACAGCCCGGGGACGGCGGGGCGCAGCGGGGACGGCCAGGGCACCCGTTCGCCGGGGCACTCCGGCGGCAGCAGGCCCAGATGACGCCGTCCGCCGATGACCACCTCGGCCGTGCGCAGCGCCTCGCGGGCGGCGGGGCCGAGCCCCTCCCAGCCGTCGGCGCCGATGCCGATGACGGTCACGGGGGGAGGCGGCGGGCTCACGGTGGTCACCTTCGGGGTCGGGGACAGCTTCAGGGGCGGGGACGGCTTCGGGGTCGGGGACGGTCCACGAAACTCTACTGACCTGCTACGACGCCCCGGCCCCCGGCTCCCGCTCCAGCCCGCGCTCCTCATGCTCCAGGTTCCGCTCCCCCGTCTGTTCCCGTGCCTGTTCCCGTTCGCGCTCCAGCTCCGCCAGCGCGAGCAGTTGCTGGACGGTCATGTCCTCGGGGATCGGCACCGGCGCCGGGGTGCGCAGCGGCGGCTGCCAGCCCTCGTCCGGGGCCCAGCGCCGTATGACCCGGGCCGGCGCCCCGGCCACCACGGCGTGGTCGGGCACCTCGCCCCGTACGACCGCGCCCGCCGCGACCACGACATTGCGGCCCAGCCGCGCCCCCGGCAGGATCACCGCGCCCGCGCCCAGCCAGCTGCCGGGGCCGATGCGGACGGGCGCGGAGCGTGGCCACTGGCGGCCGATGGGCTGGTCCGGATCGTCGTAGGAGTGGTTGTCGCTGGTCACATAGACGTACGGAGCGCAGAAGACATCGTCGCCGAACTCCACACTGACGGAGGCGATCACATGGCTGCCCCGGCCCAGCACCACGCCGTTGCCGATGCGCAGCACCGGTTCGGGGCCGAGGTCCACATCGGGCATCATGCCGGCGGTGAGGGTCACCTGCTCGCCGATGACGCAGTGCTCGCCGAGCTCGATCCACGGTTCGCCGAAGAGGGTGCCCTGGGGGAACGCCAGCCGGGTGCCGACGCCGATGCGGCCGAAGCGGTACGGGCCGGGGCGCTCCGCGGTCACCGCGCCGGCCCGCTGTACGGCGCGCCATCCACGGTGGACCAGACGGGAAGTGACACGTCCGCACCAGCCCCGCCAGGATGAGAACACGTTCTCGTTCTTCGGCATCCGCCCACCGTATCGACCCATCGGGGGAGCGTCTCCACCGGGAGACCGTCCCCCTCGGGAGACCGTCCCCTCGGGAGACCGTCCGCCTCGGGAGGCCGCCTGCCTCGGAAGGCCGTCCCCTGGGAGGTCGTCCGCCTCACCCCGGCGTGCCGCGCCCACTCCCCCGCCCCGGCGCCTCGCGCAAGACGCAGTCGCCGCACAACCCGCCACCCGGCACCCGGTAGTAGAGACAGCAGGTGCGGCGCCGATAGCCGAGGGGCGCGGTGCTCAGGGTGCCCGCGTCACTCAGCGGCGGGTGGTCGAGTTGGGCGCGCGCCAGCTCGACGGCCCGGTCCGCCGCCTCGGCGAGGCCGCGCGCCCGGCACCAGTCGTGCAGCACCCGCAGCGAACCGGTCAGCGCCGAGGCCGCGTTGCCCCACAGCAGCCGCCCCGAGACCCGGTACGCCCGCTCGATGGCGTGGTGCAGCGGCATCAGATGGACGAACGCCGCGGTGCCCAGCTGACCGGCGAGTCCTCCCGGTTCGCCCATCACGGACGGCGCGCCGGGCCACCACAGGTCGTCGGGGGCGACACACCCGGGGTTCCACCACAGCCGGTCGGGCCGGAGGTGGGGCACCGCGCCGGAGAGGGCCGCCGGGCCGAGCGCGAGCGACCACACCCGGGCGGCGAGCCCCTGGAAGACGAGCGACGCCGCGACCCTCGGCTCATCGGTGCGCAGGCTCGCGGCGACCGCCTCGACACGGGCGCGCAGCACCGGTCCGGCGGCGCCCGTGCCGGTCAGCCGGTACGCCTCGCCGATCCGCGCGTACCCCTCCGCGCTCGGATCGCCGCTGCCGGTGCGCAGCGCGAAGAACGGCCCGGCCCGTGCCGCGTCCGGCAGCGGCGCCTCATCCACCGTCAGCCGGGGGCTGGAACGCCGCCAGCAGCCGGTCCGCCGCCAGCGTGGCCGTCAGCGTGCCCTCGCGGACCCGCTGCTCCAGCTCGGGCCCGAGCCGCCGCACCTCGGGGTGGGCGTGCAGCCGCGCGAGCAGCTGGTCGCGCACCATGGACCAGGTCCAGTCCACCTGCTGGTCGCGCCGCTTGGCGTGCAGCGCGCCCGTGGCCTCCAGCACCCGGCGGTGCTGCTCCAGGCGCTCCCACACCACGTCGAGCCCGGTGGACTCGCGGGCGCTGCAGGTGAGCACGGGCGGGTTCCAGGGCGCGTCCGGCGGCTGCAACAGCCGTAGCGCGCCCGCCAGTTCACGGGCCGCCGACTTGGCGTCCCGAGCGTGCGGTCCGTCGGCCTTGTTGATGGCGACCACGTCGGCCAGTTCCAGGACGCCCTTCTTGATGCCCTGGAGCTGATCGCCGGTGCGGGCCAGGGAGAGCAGCAGGAAGGAGTCGACCATGTTGGCCACCGCGGTCTCGGACTGGCCCACGCCCACGGTCTCCACCAGCACCACGTCATAGCCCGCGGCCTCCATGACGACCATGGACTCGCGGGTGGCGCGGGCGACCCCGCCCAGCGTCCCGGCGCTGGGCGAGGGCCGTACGAAGGCGTCGGGGTCCACCGCCAGCCGCTCCATCCGGGTCTTGTCGCCCAGGATGGAGCCGCCGGTGCGGGTCGACGAGGGGTCGACGGCCAGCACCGCGACCTTGTGGCCGGCCCCGGTGAGCATGGTGCCCAGGGCGTCGATGAAGGTGGACTTGCCGACACCGGGCACCCCGCTGATGCCGATCCGACGGGCCCCGCCGGTGTGCGGAAGCAGCTCGACCAGCAGCCGCTGTGCGAGGTCGTGGTGGTCGGGGCGGGTGGACTCGACAAGCGTGATGGCACGCGCGATGTACGCGCGCTTGCCGTCGAGTACGCCCTTGGCATACTCCTCGATGTCGATCGTCCGTGGCATTACAGCTCGTGGCCGAGGTCGGCGGCCAGCTTCCGCACCAGGTCGTGGGCGGCGTCGGGGATGACCGTGCCCGGCAGGAAGACGGCGGCCGCACCGGCCTCGTGCAGGGTCTGGACGTCCTGCGGCGGGATGACTCCGCCGACCACGATCGTGATGTCCTCGCGCCCCGCCTCGGCCAGCTGCTCGCGCAGCGCGGGCACCAGCGTGAGGTGGCCGGCCGCGAGCGACGACACGCCGACGATGTGCACATCGGCCTCCACCGCCTGCCGCGCGACCTCCTCGGGGGTCTGGAACAGCGGGCCGACGTCCACGTCGAAGCCCAGGTCGGCGAAGGCGGTGGCGATCACCTTCTGGCCGCGGTCATGCCCGTCCTGGCCCATCTTGGCGACCAGGATGCGCGGGCGGCGACCCTCCTCGCGCTCGAACGCCTCGACCAGCGTGCGGGTGCGGTCCACGCCGGACGACGGTCCGGCCTCGTCTCGGTACACACCGGAGATCGTACGGATCTGGCCGGAGTGGCGGCCATAGACCTTCTCCAGCGCGTCGGAGATCTCGCCGACGGTGGCCTTGGCGCGCGCGGCGTCCACGGCCAGCGCCAGCAGATTGCCCTCCAGACCGGTGCCGGGACCGGATTCGGCGGCCGCGGTCAGGGCGCGCAGCGCGTCCTGGCAGACGGCCTCGTCGCGCTCGGCGCGCAGCCGCCGCAGCTTCTCGATCTGCTGCGCGCGCACCACGGAGTTGTCGACCGCGCGGACCTCGATCGTCTCATCGCTGTCCACCCGGTACTTGTTGACGCCGATCACCGGCTGGCGGCCGGAGTCGATGCGCGCCTGGGTGCGGGCCGCGGCCTCCTCGACGCGCAGCTTGGGGATGCCCGCGTCGATGGCCTTGGCCATGCCACCGGCCGCCTCGACCTCCTCGATGTGCTGCCAGGCCCGCCGCGCCAGGTCGTACGTCAGCTTCTCGACGTACGCGCTGCCGCCCCACGGGTCGATGACCCGGGTGGTGCCCGACTCCTGCTGGAGCAGGATCTGGGTGTTGCGGGCGATGCGCGCGGAGAAGTCGGTGGGCAGCGCGAGCGCCTCGTCCAGGGCGTTGGTGTGCAGCGACTGGGTGTGGCCCTGGGTGGCGGCCATGGCCTCCACACAGGTGCGCGCCACGTTGTTGTAGACGTCCTGGGCGGTCAGCGACCAGCCGGAGGTCTGCGAATGGGTGCGCAGGCTGAGCGACTTGGGGTTCTTCGGGTCGAACTGCTTGACCAGCTTGGCCCACAGCAGCCGCGCCGCCCGCAGCTTGGCGACCTCCATGAAGAAGTTCATGCCGATGGCCCAGAAGAACGACAGCCGGGGAGCGAAGGCGTCCACGTCCATCCCGGCGTCCATACCGGCCCGCAGGTACTCCACACCGTCGGCGAGGGTGTACGCCAGCTCCAGATCGGCCGTGGCCCCGGCCTCCTGGATGTGGTAGCCGGAGATGGAGATGGAGTTGTAGCGCGGCATCCGCTGCGAGGTGAAGGCGAAGATGTCGGAGATGATCCGCATCGACGGCTGCGGCGGATAGATGTAGGTGTTGCGGACCATGAACTCCTTGAGGATGTCGTTCTGAATGGTCCCGGCCAGCTTCTCGGGCAGTACGCCCTGTTCCTCGGCGGCCACGATGTAGAGCGCGAGCACGGGCAGCACCGCGCCGTTCATCGTCATCGACACGCTCATCCGGTCCAGCGGGATGCCGTCGAAGAGCTGCCGCATGTCGTAGATGGAGTCGATGGCCACACCCGCCATGCCGACGTCACCGGTCACCCGGGGGTGGTCGCTGTCGTAGCCCCGGTGGGTGGGCAGGTCGAAGGCGACCGACAGGCCCTTCTGACCGGCCGCGAGGTTGCGGCGGTAGAAGGCGTTGGACTCCTCGGCGGTGGAGAAGCCCGCGTACTGCCGGATGGTCCAGGGCTGGTTGACGTACATCGTCGGGTACGGGCCGCGCAGATAGGGCGCGGCGCCGGGGTAGGTGCCCAGGAAGTCGACGCCCTCGAGGTCCTCGGTGGTGTAGAGCGGTTTGACCCCGATGCCCTCGGGGGTGTCCCACACCAGGTCCTCCACGCCCTTGCCCGCGCCGTTCTGGAACGCGGCGGCCCAGTCACCGGTGCTGGGCACCGGGCCTTCGGCCGGTCCGTCCAGATCGACCGCCGAGAAGTCCGGGATCTTCCCGGGCTCCACCGGAGAGCCCGTCATCGCGCCACCCCCATGGTGTCCAGAGCCGAGGTGAGCACCTCGACCGCGTCGCAGCCCGCGAAGACGTATCCGTCCACTCCGGCCCGCTCGTACTCGTCCTGTTGTGCCCCCGGCCGGCCGGCCAGGTAGACCCGGACCGCCCCGGCCGCCTTCAGCCGCTCGGCCACGGCGGCCGCCTCCTCCGCGTACAGCTTGTCGCTGGAGCACAGGCAGGCCACGCGGGCGCCGCTGGCGGTGAACGCCTCGGCGACCGTCTCAGCGGTCACGGTGACCGGCTCGTGAACCGCCTCGATGCCGCCCGCCTGGAAGAGGTTGGCGGTGAAGGAGGCGCGGGCGGTGTGCGCGGCGGCGGGGCCCAGCGCGGCCAGGAAGATCCTGGGCCGGCCGCCCTCGGCTGCCAGATGGGCGTCGGAGCGGGTGCGCAGCGCCTCGTACGCCTCGTCGCGGCGCACCCTCGGCAGTCCGCCGCCGGGCTGCTCGGGCGCGGGCTCGCGTTCGACGGGCCGCTCGGCGAGGTCCGGGAACTCGCTGACGCCGGTGATCGGCTCCTTGCGGCGGGCGAGGGCGCGGCCGCGGCGGGCCCAGGTCTCCGCGAGCCGGTCGCGGACCAGCCCGGAGGCGAGGGCCTCGGCCATGCCCCCGGCGCGCTCGATCTCCTGGAACCAGGCCCAGGCTGCGCGGGCGACGTCGTCGGTGAGCTTCTCGACGTACCAGGAGCCGCCGGCCGGGTCGATCACCCGGGCCAGATGCGACTCCTCCAGCAGGATCGTGGAGGTGTTGCGGGCGATGCGCCGGGCGAAGTCGTCGGGGAGGCCGATCGCGCTGTCGAAGGGCAGCACGGTGACCGCGTCCGCGCCGCCGACGCCCGCGGCGAGGGTGGCCACGGTGGTGCGCAGCATGTTCACCCAGGGGTCGCGCCGGGTCATCATCACCGGCGAGGTCACCGCGTGCTGGCGCTGGGCGCGCGCCTCGGCGGGCGCGCCGCACGCCTGCGCCACACGCGCCCACAGGCGCCGGGCGGCCCGGAGCTTGGCGATGGTGAGGAACTGGTCGGCGGTGGCCGCGTAGCGGAACTCCAGTTGCGCGCAGGCGGCTTCGACGCTCAGCCCCTCCCCGGTGAGGGTGCGCAGATACGCCACGGCGGCGGCGAGGGAGCAGCCGAGCTCCTCGGCGGCTCCGGCGCCCGCCTCGTGGTACGGCAGCGCGTCCACGGCGAAGGCCCGCACCCCCGGGTGGTCACGGTCGCAGGTCAGCGCGAGGTCGGCGGCGGCGGCCAGCTGCCCGGCCAGGCCCTCGTCGCGTCCGGTACGGGCCGCGAGGCCCAGCGGGTCCGCGCCGAGGTTGCCGAGCGCGGCACCGGGCGGCACCTCACGGCCGGCGTAGAGCCGCAGCAGGGCGCGGGCGGCCTCCTCGAAGTCCGCGCCCGCGTCGAGGGCGACGGTGGCGAGGTCGAGATAGACCCCCTTCAGCGCCTCGGGCAGGGCGTCCACGGGCACCCCGGCCGCGCCGACGGCGAGCCAGACCGAACCGGCGCCGTTCTCCAGGTCGGCGAGGATCGCCTGGTTGGTGCGCGCCGGATCGGGGTGGGCGTGGCGCTGGCGCACGTCCCAGCCGGATACGGCGGAGCCCTCGGCCCGGCCGCCGCGCACGAAGGGCGCGAAGCCGGGGAATCCGGCGTCCTCGGGGGCGTCGTCGGCGGTGTAGAGGGGCTGGACGGTGATTCCGTCCTCGAGTGCGGTCGCGAGGGCCTCTTCGGCCTCGGCGCCCACAGCGTCCGAAGTGCCGGTTTTACGCAGCACGCCTTCGACGAGGTGGCGCCATTGGTCTCGCGTCACTTCCGGGAAATCGTCGGCTAGGGGAAGCCCGTCGGGCAGGACCGTCATAGGAGGAGGCTAATGCGGTCCGCTAAAGCCGGAGCAGTGGTTTGGGCTGTGAGCTTACTCTCTAGTGATCTATGAGGTGAGTCCTAGGGATTTCAGGGGTAGCGCCGCATGGCACCCCGGGCACACAGAGGCCCGCCCGGTGCGACGGGGGATGCACACCGGGCGGGCTCGAAGACCTTTTTACCGCATCGGCGGGGGGTTATGCATCAAAAACCTGTTCGCTTCCCCCGATCACCATGCGACAGGCAGCGAGATCAGGCCACGCGCGCGGATCGTCGGCCGCCACTGGAGCCGCTCCCTCGGGACGTCCAGCCGCAGCGCCGGGAAACGGCGAAGCAGCGCGGCCAGAGCGGTTTCCATCTCCATTCGGGCCAGCGGCGCGCCGAGGCAGTAGTGGATGCCATGGCCGAGCGCAAGGTGACCGGACCGGCCAAGATGTGGATTGAACTCGTCCGGATCCTTGAACTGGGCCGGGTCACGGTGGGCCGAGGCCACCGACAGCAGCACGGTCTCCCCGGCGGGGATGGTCACACCGCCGATCTCGATGTCCTCCAGCGGGAAGCGGCGGATCCCCAGCGACACCGGGCCCTCGCACCGTGCCAGCTCGTCGAAGGCGGCCGCGAGACCGCTCGGATCATCGCGCAGCTCCTGGAGGACCGTGGGGTGGTCGAGCAGGGTGAGCACCGAATTGGCGATGAGATGGACGGTGTTCTCGTAGCCCGCGAGGAGGATGAGGAAGGCGAGCGAGGTCAGTTCGTCCTCGCTGAGCCTGCCGTCGCCGTCCCCGTCCCCCGCCTCGTCGTCACGGACCCGGATCAGATCAGAGAGCAGATCGTCCGCGGGTTCGGCGCGCTTCTTCGCGATCAGCTCGGTGTAGAAGCGCAGCATGCTGCCGACCGCTTCCTTCGCCGCCCGCGGCCGCGCCGGATCGGGCGTGATCAGGGCGTCGCTCCAGGCCCGGAAGTCGCGCCGGTCGCGCTGCGGGACGCCGAGCAGATCGCAGATGACGATGATGGGCAACTGCCCGGCGTAGACGGCCAGGAGATCCGCGCGGCCCTCGGGCTCGATCGCGTCGAGCAGTTCCTCGGCGACCCGCCGGACCGGTTCGCGCATCTTCTCCACGCGGCCGGGGGTGAACGCCTTGACCACCAGCCGGCGCACCCGGGTGTGGTCCGGCGGGTCCATGTTGAGCAGATTGGCGTCGAGGGCGGGCGGCAGGGAGAAGCCGCTGTAGTTCCCCGGTGCGGCGTGGCGCTTGTCCAGGGCGAGGCGCGGATCGGCGAACAGCCGCCGCACATCCTCGTAACGGGTCACCAGCCAGGCGGGGCGTCCGTCGGTGCCGGCGATCCGGTGGACCGGGCCGGCCTCGCGCAGCTTGGCCAGGGCCGGGTAGAGGTCCTCGATCAGCGGGGCGGTGTCAACGAGCTCCGGGCCGTCCGTTCCGGCGGCGTTCGCGGTGTTCTGCATGGATCCCGACTCTAGGCCGTGGCGTCCCCGGTGCCTGGACGGGTGGGCCATTCCAGCCCGTCCAGGCGATGTGCACGCCGGTGGTGAATGGTGGTGGCCGGGAGGCGGCGCCGGGGCTGAATCTCCCCGGCGCCGCCTGTGCCACGGGCGGCCCCGACCCCCGTCCAGGGCCACCTCGTCTGTGATCCCCCCGTTCACCGCCGCTGGGCGGCGGTCCCCTCTCTCAGTTCCGCGAGCACCTCGTCCACCAGCGGCAGGTGGTAGACGTCGGCGACGCGGGCCAGATGCTCGTGCTCCTCCACCAGTTCGGCCCCTGTCGTCACCACCACGCTGTCCGCCGCGGACTCCGGCACATGTCCTGCCGCTTGATTCAGCAAACCGCGTCTGAGCGCCGCTGCTTCCACTACGGCAGCAAGTTGCCAATCGTCGAGTCGCGCCGCGCCGCCCTTGACATGCGCGATCTCCAGCGCGCGGGCCTCCACATGACGCCGTACGCCGCGCTGGACGTCCCGGATCTCCGCCATCTGACGGTTGGCCCGCCACTCCAGATCCGCGAACGGCCACCAGCCGGTCCAGCGGGCCTGCCCCATGGACACCTCGGGGGCCTGTTCGGTGACCTCCCGCCACAGTGGCCGCAGCCTCCGGAAGCGGCGCCACGCGGAGGCCCGCGGGCCCACGGCGGGGATGGCGAAACCGGCCAGCACCAGGAGCGCGGCGACCGACGCGGTCAGCGGGGCCACTCCGTTGGAGAGCCAGTACAGCTCGTGGCCCGCCCAGGAGAAGACGAAACCGATCAGCTTGCAGGCGCAGTACGCCAGTCCCAGCCAGCATCCGGCGGCCAGCACCCGCAGCCCCCGGGCCAGCCATGAGCCGCGCAGGCTGGCGGCGTAGCGCGGGCACAGGATGCCGAGCCCCGCCAGACCGGCTCCGAAAATGGCCAGATACAGCGCCAGGAAGAGGACCACTCCGGGGGCGTCGGCGTAGGCGGTGCTGAAGTCGCGGGGGTGCTCCACGGCGTCCGGGCGGCCCACCGCGAAGCCGACGACGGCCACCGTCCACGCCACCGCCACGGCGGCGACCACCGCGCGGGGCGGCACCGCGGAGCCCGTCCAGCGCAGCAGCAGCACCAAGGCGCCGGTGGCGAACACCACGACGGAGGAGTAGAGGAAGACCATGGCGAGATTGGCGACGCCCACCAGCCCGTCGAACCAGCGGTAGACGCTGGGCGCGGAGAGCAGGAACACGTTCGCCACGGCCGCGGTCATCACACACGCCAGGCCGAGATCGGCGTTGGCACGGTCGCGGAACCAGGCGCGGGCCTTGTAACCGGCCATTGCCCAGGCGGCGGCGCCGAAGCACAGATAGACGAGGTCAAACACCGGCGTCACCGCCCGGTTCACCGCGTACGCCATCGGTACGGTCGGCCCCGTCGGTGCGCACATGGCGCAGCGCCGGGCCCAGCGCCGCGGCGAGTTCGGCCGCCCGGCCCTCGAGCGGCAGCCCGTGGTCCGGCGAGGTCGGCACCACACGCTCCATCAGGAGGGTGCCGAGCACCTCGGTCTCGCGCTCGGTGAGGTTGTCGTAGCAGTGGTGGCGGGCGAAGTCCGGGGTCATCCCCAGCCGGCGCATCGCGGTGGTCACGTCGACCGACGGCGTCCACATCCGCAGCGCGTCCTCGGTGACCGCCGGGTCCTGCTCGTGTCCGAGCAGCAGATGGCCGATTTCATGCAGCACGATATGGATCTGGTGCCAGGGGGACGTCCTGAGCTCGTAGAAGATCCAGTAGTCCTCGTCGGTGGAGGCGGTCATGCCCGAGACCACACCACCCAGGCTCATCGGCACCAGATGGACGGGGCGTCCGACGCGGCGGGCCACGAGGTCGCACAGACCGGGCAGGTCGGTCGAGGCGGGCAGCCCGAGCTCCTTGATGAGCTGCTTGCACCGCCGCCGTATCCGGCCCACTCGCATGCCTGTACCACCCTCGTTTCCGGTCCGCTGCCAGGAGGAGAACAGTTCCGGGTCATCGGCGGCCATTCGTCGCCCCGCCGTCCGGACCGCCCGAACCGTCCGCCTCTCCAACGCCGTTCGTACCGGGCGGCTCGGGCGGAAGGTTCATCTGCTGCCGGAACTGGGAGATGATCGTGGTGAGACTGTCCTGGACCTCTGGCGGGAGGCCCACGGAGCGCAGCGCGATGCTGCGGACCCGCTTGTCGCGCATGGCGACGAGGAACCGTACCTCCTCCTCGACCCGCTCCGCCTGCGAAGGCGACAGATCGCCCAGCAGATAACCGACGGGCACGGCGAAGAACTTGGCGAGCGCCCGCAGCACATCCGGGCTGGGGTTGGTGCGCCTGCCGTTGCGCAGCATCGACAGATACTGCTCGGTCAGGCTCACCCCGCCGTACTCCTCGCCGCCGCTGATCTCCTCGGCGACATACGCGTTGGTGTACGGCGCGCCCGGCGGGTGCATGGTGGTGAACAGGTAGTTGAGCCGGTCCGCCAGCGGGCTGCCGGCCGCGTCCGGTGACCTGTCTCCACCCGCTGCCATCTGCGCCCCCTCACGGCTGCTCCCGGGCTCGCACACCCTCACGGTTGGTTAAGGCGTACGACGCCGCCCGATGCATCCTGCCATGTGCCGCGCGGGGCACACCAGCCCGGCGCCGCATCGCGGGGGTGGAGGACTTAACTACCAGTTGGTAGCTGAGCCGGAAGGGTGATCCGTCGGGCGAGGGAGGCGACCGGCCGACGGCCGCGATGTCCGCTTGTTGCCAGCGGCCGCGGCCGGCGACCGGTGTCCTCCCTCGCTCTCAGCGCGTGCGCCGGGCCATCAGTCCACGCTCTGGAGGATGTGCGGCTCGGCGAGGTCGTCCTCGTAACCGGCGAGCCGGATGGGCGCGGAACGCGCCCATACCTCCAGACTGCCCACCTCGGCGGCCTGCACGAACCGCCCGCTGTTATCGGCGCGTGCGTCGTCGCTCTGCGTTTGTTCGGGGGTCACCGCACACTCCCTCGTGTCGGCCGAACCGGATCTGTCGTCAGATTAACCAGCGCCTGAACGCTCCGCGCGTCGATTCTCAGGGTGTGGACAACGAGCCGCCGCCGGGACCGCGTCCCGCGCCCGGTGGCCGCGGGGGGCCATCCGTGGTGAGCTGGTACGTACGAGACCCACCGAACACGTCTCACTTGGTGGACAGCGCGGTATCCCAGGCGACATGGCCGTCGGGGCGCACCAGGACCGTACGCCGCCCCGCCCAGCCGTCGTGGGTGGTGGTGGGGCGCGCGGTCACGGCCCGTATCCGGTCCGGGCTCCCGGCGATCGCCCCGGCGGCGGCGCGGGCGGCGGCGGCATCGGGGCCGTCGCCGCCGGAGCCGAGGTGGAGCAGTACGAAGCGCCCGTCGGCCAGGAGCGGATACAGGCTGGGCCCGGGCGCCCCGTCCAGCCCGAGGTCGGGGGCGCGGGTGCCGGTGAGAGCCTGTGTCATATCCCCGGTCGGATCAGCGTGCGGCGTCTGGTGCGTGCGATCGCAAGGCGCCGGAGCGTCCTCGTGGCGGAGCCACGTGGGCGTTTCGGCAACGCGGCGAGCGTGCGTGCCAGGCGTCGCACGCCCGGCCGGGGATATGACACAGGCTCTGAGCCGGCCGGCCGCCGGGTCCGCCGGGTAGGCCACGTCCAGCGCGGAGAGCTCCCCGGCGAACTGCCGGTTCACCGCCGGATGGGCGGCCAGGAGCCGGCCGAACACCGAGCGCAGGGCCTGTACGTCGGGCGTGCGCGTGGCGCCGAGCACGGTCTGGGCCTGGGTGTTCTCCAGCAGCGCGGTCCCCACGGGGTGGCGCTCGGCGTGGTAGGTGTCCAGGAGCCCGTCGGGCGCGCGGCCCTGGCACACCGCGGCCAGCTTCCACCCGAGGTTGAAGGCGTCCTGGAGCCCCACATTGAGGCCCTGGCCGCCCATGGGCATGTGCATATGCGCCGCGTCCCCGGCGAGCAGGACGCGGCCGTCGCGGTAGCGGGCGGCCTGCCGGGCGGCGTTGCCGAACCGGGACAGCCAGCGGGGTGCCCGCATCCCGAAGTCCGTGCCCGCGACCTGGCGCACATATCCGCGCAGTTCCTCGAAGGTGAGCGGCCGGTCGGCGGGGATGGTGAGGGAGTCCCTGGTGGAGCCCGCGATGCGGTGGTGCCCGTCGGCCAGCGGGACGATCAGGAAGCCCCCGTACTCGCTGTCGACCGAGGGGACCGACGGTGGCGCGTCGAGCACCACATCGCCGAGGAAACCGGTGACCGTGGTCCCGGTGCCGGGGAAGTCGATCCCGGCGGAGGTCCGTACGGCGCTCCCGGCCCCGTCGCAGCCCACCACCCACGCCGTGCGCAGGGTGTACGTCCCGTCCGGGCCCGCCACGTCCACCTCGGCGCCGTCCGCGTCCTGGCGCACCTCCAGCGCCCGGTGCCGCCAGCGGATCTCCCCGCCCAGCGCCCGCAGCCGCTCCTCCAGCAGTTGCTCGGTGCGGAGCTGCGGCAGGACCAGCGTGTACGGGAAGCGGGTGTCCAGTACGGAGAAGTCCAGCCGGACCGGCAGCCCGCCGTAGTGCCCGGTGGGTACGGGCGCGCCCTCGCGGACGAACGGCTCGGCGAGACCGCGCATCGCCAGCACCTCCAGGCTGCGCGGATGCAGGGTCAGCGCCTTGGAGTGCGGGCTGCGGGCGGCCGCGCGCTCGATCACGGTGACGTCCACGCCCACCAGCCGCAGCTCGGCGGCGAGCAGCAGCCCCACGGGTCCGGCCCCCACCACGACGACGTCGTTCACCACACCATCTCCCTCGCTCTTCTTTTCCGATCCCGGCCTCTTGATCCAGGATCAATGATCCGGCCCCAGTAGACTTGATCCCGGATCAAGACGCAAGCGGAGGGAGAGCGACGGCATGGGCCTGGACCGCACGGCCGTGGTGACGGCGGCGCTGGAACTGCTCGACGAGGCGGGGCTGGACAAGCTCACGATGCGCAAGGTCGCCGAGCGGCTGGGCGTGCAGCTCAACACCGTCTACTGGCACGCCTCCAGCAAGCCCCGGCTGCTGGAGCTGATGGCCGACGCGATGCTCGAGGGATGCGCCGCCGCGCCGCTCCCGGAGCCCTGGGACGAACGGGCGCAGACGCTCGCCCACCGCTATCGCGCCGCGCTGCTCTCCCGCCGCGACGGCGCCCGGGTCGTGGCCGGGACGTATGTCGCCGAGGAGCACACCCTGCGCTTCGCGGACGCCATGGCGGGCGCGTTCCTCAGCGGTGGCCACGGCCCCGCCGAGGCGGGCTGGCGGACCTGGTCGCTGGTGTACTTCACGCTCGGCCTGACCCAGGAGGAGCAGGCCGCCCAGGGCATCGGCGGCATGGAGTCGCTGCTGCGGGCGGCCGCCGCCGAGCGCTTCCCCTCCCTCGCCGCGGTCACGGAACACTTCGGCGACTTCGAGCACCGCTTCCGGCATGGCGTCGGGCTGATCGTCAGGGGCCGGGAAGCGAGCGCGTAACCCGCCCGCCTCCGGACCAGGAGATCCGAGGTCTTGCCGCGCCCGCCCGCGTGCGGGCGCCATTTTCGCCTGCCACCCCCGTCGTCCATCCGATGTTTATGACTCCCGAGGGGTTCCGGTTCCGCCACAGGGGCTGCATCATGCCCGAGGGGTTCAGATCGAGGAACCTCAGGCATGTACGTGACCGCCGCCGCGCCCCGCCGCCCCCGCCGAAGAACACCCGCACCCCGGTTCACACCCCTGGAGCGTCATGTCATCCGCACCCACCAGAAGGACCGTCGTCGGCACCGCCATGGCCGCGGGCGCCGCCGCCGGACTCGCCGGCCCGGCCACCGCGTACGCCGACGGGCCGCAGACCCCCGCCGCGGCCGCCCACCCCGCGGGGGACCCCTGGGCCACGGTCCTCGCCGACGCCGACATGGTGTGGCAGAAGATGCCGCAGACCTGGTACGAGGGCCCCTTCCTCGGAAACGCCCTGCTCGGCTCGGGCATTTACGCCGAGCCGGGCGACGGACACGCGGTGCGCTTCAATGTGCAGCACAGCGAGGTCCAGGACCACCGGCCGGAGTTCGGCTCCCTCTTCGGGCTCGCGCGGCTGCCCATCGGGTACTTCACCCTGGAGCCGGTCGGCGCCATCACCGCCGTCGACTGGCGGCTGCGGCTGCGCGACGCCGAGCTGACCGGGACCATCACCACCGACAAGGGCACGCTCAGCCTCCGCGCCCTGGTGCACAACTCACGCTCCGTCATGGCCGTCGAGGTGACCCCGAGCGCCGGTGAGGCCGCGTTCCGCTGGGTGTTCCACCCCGCCGAGGCCATCAGCCCGCGGGTCGACTTCAAACCCGTGCCCGACGGCTACACCGGCAACCCCCCGGCCGTCGTCGAGGACCACCACGGCGTCCAGGCCGCCGTGCAGCCGCTGCTCGCCGGCGGACAGCATGTGACGGCCTGGCGGGAGCGGACCCGCGCCGGGCGGCGGACGCTGTACGTCACCGTGGCCCACTCCCACCCCAGGCGCACCGCGCGCGACCGCGCGCTCAAGGACATCGGGTCCGCCTCGGCGCTCCCCTACGACGCCCTCGCCCCCACCCATCGCGCCTGGTGGCACGCCTACTACCGGAAGAGCTTCCTCTCCCTACCCGACGCCCGGCTCCAGCGCTTCTACTGGATCCAGCTGTACAAGGTGGCCGCGGCCGCGCGCGCCGACGCCCCCGTGATGGCCACCTCGGGGCCCTGGCTGGAGTCCACCCCGTGGCCCGCCACCTGGTGGAACCTCAATGTGCAGCTGGAGTACTGGCTGATCCACGGCTCCAACCACCTCGAACTCGACGCGGTGACACGGGCGCTCGGCGAATTCCGCGACAACCTCTCCAACCAGCTCGACGCCCCGTACCGCAAGGACTCGGCGGGCATCCCCCGCACCACCGACATCCATCTGATCAACGGCGGCGCGGTGGCCAACGGCGGCTTCGCGGTCGGCATCCCCGGCCAGGACCCGCCCACCCCCGAGGTCGGCAACCTCACCTGGGCGCTGCACAACGTATGGCTGACGTACCGCCACACCATGGACGAGTCGGTGCTGCGCGAGGTGGTCTATCCGCTGCTGCGCAAGGCCATCGCCTACTACCTCCACTTCCTCACCCCCGGCAGCGACGGCAAGCTGCATCTGCCCGCCACCTTCTCGCCCGAGTACGGCGTCAACGCGCCCGACTGCAACTACGACCTGATGCTGCTGCGCTGGGGCTGCGCCACCCTCCTGGACTCGGCCCGGATCCTCGGCGTCAAGGACCCCTCCGCGCCGCGCTGGCGGGAGGTGCTGGCCAAGCTCACGCCGTACCCCGTCGACGAGAACGGCTTCATGATCGGCGCGGGGGTGCCCTTCGCCAAGTCCCACCGCCACTACTCCCATATGCTCGCCGTCTATCCGCTGTACGAGGTCACCTGGGAGGACCCGGCCAAGCGCGAGCTGATCGAGACCTCCCTCAACCACTGGGTCGGCTTCGAGGGCGCGCTCCAGGGTTACACCTTCACCGGCGCCGCCTCGATGTCCGCGCAGATGGGGCGCGGTGAGGACGCGCTGAAGTACCTGGGCGAGCTGATGCGCCGCTTCATCCAGCCGAACACCATGTACAAGGAGTCCGGCCCGGTCATCGAGACGCCGCTGTCCGCCGCGCAGTCGCTGCACGACATGGTGTGCCAGAGCTGGGGCGGGGTGATCCGGGTCTTCCCCGCGCTGCCCGCCGCCTGGGATGAGCTGATGGTCCACGACTTCCGCACCCAGGGCGCCTTCCTGCTGAGCGCCGCCCGCGAGGGCGGCCGGACCCGTTGGGTGCGGCTGCGCAGCGAGGCGGGCGCGCCCTGTGTCGTACGGCACTCCCTGGACGGACCCATCGAGGTGCGGGACGGGCGCGGGCGGCGGCTGCCGTACGAGACCGTGGGCGCGGGCACGATCCGGATCGCGCTCACCAGGGGCCAGGAGGCGATCATCACCGCCCGCGGCGACCGCCCGGACCTGACGGTCCGCCCGGTCGAGGCGGGCGAGCCCGCGCCGCCCTGGGGCCTCCCCGCGTCCTGAACCGAGTGCCGAACCGCGTGCCGAAACGCGTCCCGAAACGCGCCCACGGTCTCCCGGCCTGGGCCCCGGCCGCCCACGGATGACGCGTGCCGACCGCCGTTCCGGGATACCCATCACGCATGAGACGCATCAGTGACTTCGACCGCCGGCTGTTCGCGCGGGTCGCGGACAGCCGGCTCCGCGGCGCCCATCCGCTGCTGCCCCGGCTCAGCCGGGCCGCCGACCACGGCCGGCTGTGGTTCGGCACGGCCGGAGTGCTCGCCACGGTCGGCGGCCGCACCGCGCGGCGGGCCGCGCTGCGCGGTGTGGGCTCGCTCGCCGCCGCCTCGCTCGTGTCGAACGTCGTGGTCAAGTGGACCGTGGAACGCAAGCGTCCGGTCCTCGACTCGGTGCCCCTGGTGCGCCGGCTGCGCCGGCAGCCATGGACCAGCTCCTTCCCCTCCGGGCACTCGGCCTCCGCCGCCGCCTTCGCCACCGGAGTGGCCCTGGAGTCCTCGCGGTACGGCCTGCTGGTCGCCCCGCTCGCCGCCGCCGTCGCCGCCTCCCGGGTGTACGTGGGCGTCCACTACCCCAGCGATGTGCTGGCCGGTATCGCCCTCGGCGCCGGGGCCGCCGCGCTGACCTGCCGCTACTGGCCGCCGCGCCCCGAGGTCCCGGCGCAGGCCCGGCCGCGGATCTCGGCACCCGCGCTGCCCAAGGGCGACGGTCTGGTCGTCATGGTCAACCAGCGGGCCGGTACGGGAACCCCCACCGGCGCGTTCACGGTCGCCGAACAGCTGCGGGTGCTGCTGCCCGCCGCGGACATCGTGGAGTGCGGGCCCGACGACGACTTCATGGGCCTGCTCCGGCAGGCCGCCCAGCGCGCCGCCGAGCGGGCCGGGGCGCTGGGCATCTGCGGCGGGGACGGCAGCGTCAACGCGGCCGCCACGATCGCGGCCGAACGCGGGCTGCCGCTCGCCGTGTTCCCCGGCGGCACCCTCGACCACTTCGCGCTGGACCTCGGCGTACCGGCCTTCGAGGACACCGCGCACGCCGTGGCCGAGGGCGACGCGGTGGCCGTGGACCTCGGCCGCGCCACGCCCCTCGCCGGCGGCGGCGAGACCAGCCACTTCGTCAACACCTTCAGCCTCGGCTTCTACCCGGAACTGGTGCGGATCCGGGAGAGCCTGCAAGGCCGGCTCGGCAAGTGGCCCGCGGCCACCGTCGCGCTCACCCGGGTGCTGCGCACCGCGCGCCCCATGGCGGTCGAGGTCAACGGGCGGCCGCGGCGGCTGTGGATGCTGTTCGCCGGCAACGGCGTCTACTCCCCGGAGGGTTTCGCGCCCACCTACCGTCAGCAGCTCGACGACGGGCTGCTCGACGTGCGGGCGATCGACGGCGAGGAGCGGCTGGCCCGCACCCGGCTGCTGTTCGCGGCGCTCACCGGCACGCTCGGCCGGTCACACGTCTATACGACGCGGCGAATGCGCCAACTGCGCCTGTCGGGCCTCCACGGCGTGGACAGCCGTGCCTACGACGGAGAGGTGGCCGCCGACCCCGCGGAGCAGCTGCTCATCGACAAGTGGCCGGGGGCGCTCACCGTCTACCGCCCCGCCGAGCCGCAGAACGAGCTGCTCCAAAGGGCCCGTACGGCGGCCGCGAAGGCACCCCATCGGTGGAGGGCCCTACTACGCAAGTAGTACGCACAAGTCTGTGCTCAAGGACGACGACGGGGGCACACCCCACCGTCAAGGATGAGGGCATGGACGAAGACCGATCGGCCCAGGGGGCCGCGACGTGACCTCCCTCGCGCTGTCTGTGCTGCTGGCCCTGGCCTCGGCGGTCTGCTACGCCGCCGGAGCCATACTCCAGGAGCATGTCGCGGCCACGACGCCGCGCCTCGCGTCCGCTCCGCTGCGGCGCGGGAGTTGGTGGACCGCGGTGACCCTCAACGGGACGGGCGCGGTCCTCCATGTGATCGCCCTGGCCTACGGCCCGCTGAGCGTGGTGCAACCCCTAGGGGCTCTCACGATCGTCTTCGCCCTCCCGATGGCGGCCTTGTTCGTCCGCCGCCGGGTCGGCGCGGCCGGCTGGCGGGGCGCGCTGCTGGCGACCGCGGGGCTCGCCGGGCTGCTCTCGCTGACCGGCTCCTCGCGGGCCCAGGCGCTGGCCGAGCGGGACGGCTTCTGGCTGATCGTGATCACGGTCTCCGTCATCGCCGTGCTCATCGGGGCGGCTCGTCTGATGCGGTCGCCCGGGATCCGCAGCGTGCTGCTGGCGGCGGCCGCGGGGACGGCCTTCGGCGTCTCGTCGGTGGTCACCAAGAACGTGGCCGTGGAATGGACCTGGGACGCCTGGCAGGACGCCCTGCCCGGCCTGGTCACGATCGGGCTGCTGGCCTCGGGCGGGGTGCTGCTGTCCCAGGCGTCGTACCGGGGCGCCGGGCTGGCCTCGCCGCTGGCGACGGCGACCGTGGTCAACCCCGTGGTGGCCACCGCCGTCGGCATCGCCGCGCTGGGCGAGCACTTCCGGCACGGCGCGCCCGGCACGCTGCTGGCCCTGGTGGCGGCCCTCGTCGCGAGCACCGGCCTGGTGATGCTGACGGTGCACAACGCCGAGGCGGAGGCCGAATCGGAAGCGGCCGCCAAGGACGCCGAGGACGCCGAGGTCACGGTCGTCGAGGAGCCGGGCGCCCCCGGCCACAACGGTCGCGACGCCGCGGACGGAGCCGGTGGAGCCGGTGGAGCCGGCGGGCCGGGGGTTCCGGAGGGGCCCGGCGGACCCGGCCCGCACGAGGTGCCGGTCGGCCCCGACGTGCCCGCCGAGCCCGGCCCCTCGCTCCGTCTCCCCCACCCGATCCCCCGCCAGCCCACCGGCGACGAGGAGCCCGACCCCCACCTGTCCGACCCGCGCCTGCCCGACCCGCGCCTGCCCGACTGCGGCGAGGCCGTCCTGCAGCACCACGCCTAGTGCCGTGACCGCATAGGGGGATCATGCGGTCACGGCGTCAGCCGGGCGTGCCAAGGCGTGCGGGGGCGGTGTTGCTCACCTGCTGAAAGATGACCGACGTGCGGAAGCCGGTGATTTCACCGCGCTTGCTGAGCCGGTCGGTCAGGAAGGCATGCAGGTGGTCGAGGTCCTGCACCGCCACGTGCAGCGGGAAGTCGTCGCCTCCGGGGAGGACGAACACATGGTGGACTTCCGGCAGGCCGCTGGCGAAGCCCTTGAAGGCATCGATGACCACGCGGCTGAGGGGACGTACCTGAACTGACACGAGCGCCTGAACCCCGCGGTTGAGGGCCGCGGGGTCGATATCGGCGTGGTAGCCGCGGATGACGCCCCGTCGATGGAGCGCCCGAACCCGCTCCAGGCACGTCGCACTACCCGGACTGGCGGGACGGCCTCACCGACGCCCTTCGCCTGTCCGCCGCCATGACCTCCAAGTTCGCCGTGGCGGGCTGCCCAGCGGCGGAGGGAAGGCCGTCGTGGCCCTGCCGGAGGGGACGGCACTCGATGCCGGCCGACGTCGCGAGGTGCTGCGCGACGTGGCAGACGTCATCGACTCGTTCGGCGGGGCGTACGCCACCGGACCGGATGTCCGGACCGGCCCCGCCGACATGGCGCTGATCGGCGAAACCGCCCCCCACGTGTTCTGCCGGCCGACGCATCTGGGCGGCAGCGGCGACTCGTCCCCGCACACCGCGTGGGGGACGCTCGCCGCGCTGCGGGCCGTCAGCCGACGGCTGTACGACACCGCGAGTCCGAAGGGCCGCGGTCTCGCCGTGATGGGTCTGGGCCGCGTCGGCGCCGGCCTCGCCCGCCTCCTGGCCGCTGAAGGCGCCGCCCTGAGGGTCACCGACATCGACCCGGAGAAGCGGAGGATCGGCGATGAGCTCGGCGCTGTGTGGCGGGCGCCCGACGAGATCCTCACCGCGGACGTGGACATCCTCGTCCCTTCGGCGCTCGGCTCCGTCCTGACCGGGCAGAACGTCGCGGAGCTACGCTGCCGGGCCGTGGCCGGACCGGCGAACCGTCAACGACCTGCTGGAGACGGCGCGGCGCCTCGGCCAGACCCCGGCACAGGCGGCCGCCGAGCCGGCCGCACGCCGTCTGAGCGCCGCCTCGCCCCCGGCGGGGTCACCGGCACCGAGCGGTCGATGACCCCGGTCACCGGGGTGCGCCGGGCCGCCCCTGGCCGAGCAGCTCCACCAGCCCCGAGAGGCCCTCATGGCCATGGCCGCCGGCCACCCGGCGGGCCATGAGGTGGCCGATCGGGGCGATCAGTTCGGGGCTGATGCCCTGGTCCCGTGCGGAGCTGGTGAAGTTGGCATACGCGGCCGACTGCATGGCGAGGTTGGAGACCACCCCCGTGGCGTGGTCACCGGAGTCGATCTGCCGCGCGTAGCCGTCCACCGCCCCGGACATGGCGGTCAGCCAGCGCCCCACCAGCGGGGCGACATCGGCCGCCGCGACGCCGTCCGACCGTACGAGGGCGTAGGCGTGCAGCACGCCGGAGAACATCCCGTACATCGCGCTGAGCAGGGCGATGTCGTACAGCGGGGCACGGCCGGGGTCCTCGCCGAGGTGGTGGCTCTCGCCGAAGAGGTCCAGCACGGGCCGGTGGTCCGCGAAGGCGGCGGGCGAGCCGCTGTAGAGGAGGAAGGCGGCGGGTGACCCGATCATCGGCGGGACGGCCATGATGCCGCCGTCGAGGTACTGGGCACCGTGTCCGGCCGCCCACGCGGCCAGCTCGCGGGCCTGCCGCGGAGTGCCGTTGGTGAGGTTGACGACGGCCTTGCCGAACAGGGCGTCCCCGAGGGGGGCCAGCACCTGCCGTACGGAGTCGTAGTCGAGCAGACAGACCACCACCAGGGGGCTCGCCGCGACGGCCGCACCGGCCGTGGCGGCCGTCAGCGCGCCCTCGGCGGCGAGCGCCTCGGCCTTGGCCGCCGTACGGTTCCACACCGTCGTCCGGTGCCCGGCCCGCAGAAGGGCGCGGGCCAGGGCGGTGCCCATGTCGCCGAGGCCCAGCACCGTCACGGGGAAATCGCTCATTTCGGATGCTCCAGGGTTTCGATACCGCTTGGTCTCAGGGGTCCGGCGCGCCGATCACAGGCTCGTTCCCCGGCGGTAGTGTGGGCAAGTACGCACTAAATAGTGCGTACTTACCTTGAGGTCAGTGGGGGCGGGCGGGGCTTTGGGAAAGCAGCCTTATGTCTGTGGTCTGGACGCGGCCGTGGATGTGATCGACGGAAAGTGGAAAGTCCTGATCATCTGGGCGCTCAATCACCAACGGTGCCGTTTCGGGGAGTTACGGCGGCTGGTTCCGGGTGTGACCGAGAAGGTGCTGACGCAGCAGCTCAGGGAGTTGGAGGCGGACGGAATCGTCCACCGGGAGAGCTACGACATGAAGCCGCCGAAGGTGGAGTATTCGCTGACCGGGCTGGGCGACGAGCTGAATACGGCGCTGGGCCCGCTGGGCGCGTGGGGCAAGCGACGGATGGCGGCGCTGGAGGAGGCGGGGCAGGGCTGACTTCCGGGCCGGATGGGCACCCCGCCGCGGAAAGTCTTTTCCAACCTGCCCTCCGCGGGGTAGGGGTGTGGAGTTCACCCCGCTCACTTGGAGGCCCCGTGACCGACAGCGCTCCCCGGAGCCAACCACGCACTCCCTGGCGAGCCGTGTTCGGCGGCTCGATCGGAAATCTCGTCGAGTGGTACGACTGGTTCGTCTACGCCAGTTTCGCCACCTACTTCGCCGGAGCCTTCTTCCCCAAGGGCAACGACACGGCGCAGCTCCTCAACACCGCCGGGATCTTCGCGGTGGGCTTCTTCATGCGTCCCGTCGGCGGCTGGCTGCTGGGCCGGTTCGCCGACCGGCGCGGCCGCAAGGCGGCGCTCACCCTGACGGTGACGCTGATGTCGGCCAGCGCGCTGCTCATCGCCATCGCCCCGACCTATGACCAGGTCGGCTACTTCGGCGCGTTCGTGCTGCTGGTGGCGCGGCTGCTGCAGGGCCTGTCGGTGGGCGGTGAGTACGCGGCCAGCGCCACCTATCTCACCGAGGCGTCCCGGCCCGGCGGCCGCGGCTTCGTCTCCAGCTTCCAGTACGTGTCGATGACGGCGGGTCAGCTGATCGGCCTGGGCTTGCAGATCCTGCTGCAGCACACCATGTCCGACGACGCGCTGCACTCCTACGGCTGGCGCATTCCGTTCGTCGTCGGCGCCGTGGGCGCGGCCGTGGTCTTCTGGCTGCGGCGCAATCTGCTGGAGACCGAGGTCTACACCGAGGAGGAGGACCACCAGGGCCAGGAGCGGGGGACGATCGCCGAGCTGCTGCGCCACCGCAAGGAGGCGGCGCTGGTCATCGCGCTGACCATGGGCGGCACGGTCGCGTACTACACGTACACCACCTATCTCACCAAGTACCTGTCGAACACGGCCGGGATGAGCAAGTCCGACGCCTCGCTGGTGAGCTTCTGCGCCCTGTTCCTGTTCATGCTGTTGCAGCCGCTGGCCGGATCGCTCTCGGACCGGATCGGGCGCCGCCCGCTGCTGATCACCTTCGGTATCGGCTCGATGCTCTGCACCGTCCCCATCATGACCGCGCTCTCGCACGCCGACAGCTTCGCCGGGGCGCTGCTGCTCTCGCTCGCGGCGCTGGTCATCGTCACCGGCTACACCTCGATCAACGCCGTGGTGAAGGCCGAGCTGTTCCCCACCCATGTCCGGGCGCTCGGGGTGGCCCTGCCGTACGCGCTGGCCAACGCGCTGTTCGGCGGCACCGCCGAGTATGTGGCGCTGTGGTTCAAGAAGGGCGGCGTGGAGTCCGGCTACTACTGGTACGTCTCGGCATGTGCCGCGGTCTCGCTCGTCGTCTACCTGACCATGCGGGAGACCCGCGACGCCGCCCTCTCCCGGGGCCGCGCCGACGACCCGGCCGCCCCCGGGAAGCAGCGGACGACGGCGGTGTGACCGGCCGAGGGGCCGGTCCCGGCGTCAGCGGCCGGTGGTCACGCTCATCTGGGCCCAGACCACCCGTCCGCCGTTCACGCCCGGCCGGTCCCCCCACGCGTCGGCCAGGGCGCGGACCAGCGCGAGTCCGCGCCCGCACTCATCCTCCAGGCCGGCCTCCCGCGGTGTGGGGACGGCCGGTCCGCCGCCCTGGTCGGCGACCTCGACATAGAGCATCCGCCGCTCATGGGCGCGCAGTACACAGAGGATCTGCTCGCTCCCGGTGTGTACCAGGGCATTGGTGAACAGCTCGGACATCACCAGCTCGGCGGCCTCGCAGAGGTCCTCCGCGAAGCCCCACTCCGGCGCCCGGGACCGCACCCGGTGCCGGGCGATCGCGACCGAGGCGCCTCTGGCGGGCAGCTGGAACCTCTCCTGACGGAGGGCGGAGTCAACGCTCCCGGAGCTCGGGTGGTGGGCCATCGTCGAGCGCTGACGCAATGCCACGGCCATGTGCCTTCCGTCCGTCCTACCTGTGGGGGCGTGAATGCCGTACGTGAATGCCGCAAGTGCACGACACAGCAGCCACGTTGGACTGGTCACACCCGTCACTATCGTTGCTGCGAGCATCAGTTGGCAAGGCGCGATCTGCAAAATGCAGAATAGCCAGCGCACTCTGTTGCCCCCACCTCGTACGTGGCACACTGATCCTGACAAGACCGTCCCAGGAGGTACGACGTGGGTGAAGCGCGGTCTGCCCCGACCGTCGGGCAGATGGTCCTCGGCATGCGGCTGAGGGACCTTCGCGAAAAAGCCGGCGTCAGTTACGACGTGGCTGCCAGGGCGCTGCACGTCAACCAGACCACGGTGCGCAGGATGGAGAAGGCCGAAGTCGGCCTGAAACTGCCCTACGTAGAGAAGCTGTTGCAGACCTACGGCGCCGAGCAGCAGGAGATCGACTCCTTCCTCGCACTCGCCGAGGAGGCCAACCGGCCCGGCTGGTGGCACCGGTTCCGCGATGTGCTGCCGGACTGGTTCAGCCTCTATGTGAGCCTCGAGGGCGCCGCGAGCCGGATCCGCGCCTATGAGCCGCACTTCATACCCGGACTGCTGCAGACCGAGGACTACGCCCGCGCGCTGCTCTCCATCGGCTTCCCGCACGGGTCCGACCAGGAGCTCGAGCGCCGTGTGGCGCTGCGGATGGAGCGCCAGGAGCTGCTCAGCCGCCCGGACGCACCGCATCTGTGGGTCGTGATGGACGAGACGGTGCTCCGTCTGTCCATCGGCGGTCCCTCGGTGATGCGCGCCCAGGTCGACCGTCTGATCGAAACGGTGCAAAGACCGAACATCACCCTTCAGGTGGTGCCGTTCTCCGCCGGCCCCCACCCGGGCATGGGCGGACCCTTCCAGCTCTTCCGGTTCCAGATCCCGGAACTGCCGGACATCGTCTACGCCGAGGGCCTGACCGGCGCCGGCTATCTCGACCAACGTTCCGATGTGGTCGCCTATCTGGAAGCCCTGGACCGCATGGGCACCCAGGCCACACCGGCGCGGCGGACGGAGAACTTTCTCCGTGGGATTCGCAAGGAGCTCTGACTGTGGATCAGGTACATGTGTACAACGGCATGCCCGCCAAACATCTGGGAACCGAAGGCTGGGCCAAGCCCTGGAGCGGCCCCAACGGCGGTGCCTGCGTGGAGGTCATGCGGCTGAACGACGGGCGGGTGGCCCTGCGTCAGTCGACCGATCCGGACGGCCCCGCCCTGATCTACACCCATCACGAAATCGAGAAGTTCATCCAGGGCGCCAAGGCCGGCGCCGCGGACTTCCTGCTCACACGCCCAGAAAACCTGACCACCTCGGCGGGTACCGCACCGGAACGGAGGGCCGCGTGACCGACAACGGGCTCGCCCCTGACCAGATCGACACCACCAAGCCGCACCCGGCTCGGATGTACGACTTCTACCTCAACGGCAAGGACCACTACGAGGTCGACGCGGAGGCCGCCGGGCGGGTGCTGGAGGTCTATCCGACCGTCCGGCTCAACGCCACCGTCAACCGGGCCTTCATCCACCGCGCCACCCGCTGGCTGGCCCGGGAGGCCGGGGTCCGGCAGTTCCTCGACATAGGCACCGGCATACCCACCGAGCCCAACCTCCACCAGGTGGCCCAGTCGGTCACCCCGGATGCCCGGGTGGTCTACACCGACTACGACCCGATCGTGCTGGCCTACGCCCAAGCGCTGCTCGTCGGCACCCCCGAGGGCCGTACGGCCTATGTGCAGTCGGATGTGCGCGATCCCCAGCGGATCATGAGCGCCCCCGAACTGCATGAGACGCTGGACCTGGACCAGCCGGTGGCGGTCTCCGTGAACGCGCTCTTCCACTTCATTCCGGAGGAGGACAAGCCGTACGAGATCATCCGCGAGCTGATGGCGCCGCTGGCCCCGGGCAGCTTTCTGATGCTGACCCATTCCACGCATGACTTCTCCGAGGAGACCTGGCGGAACGTCATCCGGGTCTACAAGGAGAGCGGTATCTCCTTCATCACCCGCTCCCAGAGCGAGGTCGGGGCCTTCTTCGACGGTCTGGAGCTGATCGACCCGGGGGTGTCGGAGCCCCACCACTGGAATCCGGACCCCGAGGACCGGCCGGAGGACATCCGCAGCGCGGACATCAACATGTGGGCGGGAGTGGCCCGCAAGCCGTGACGCCTGCGGCGGGCCACGCGTGGCGGCCGGGGACTTCGCGGCGCCGTGTTACGGGGCCTCGGTGGCGTCGCCGACCGTGAAGCCCAGTATCGCGCCCCCGCCCGGGCGCGGCCGGGCGAAGACGGTGCCCCCGTGGGCGAGGGCGACCTCGCGCACGATGGCCAGGCCCAGCCCCGAACCGGGCAGGCTGCGGGCGCCGGGCGCGCGGTAGAAGCGGTCGAAGACCCGTTCGCGGTCCTCCTCGGCGATGCCCGGGCCCCGGTCGAGGACCTCCACCCGGCGGCCGCTGATCACCACCTCGACGGGTTCGGTGCCGCCCTGGTCGAACTTGGCGGCGTTCTCCACCAGATTGGAGACCGCGCGCTGCAGGGTGGCCGGGTGACCCGTCAGCCGGGTGTCGCCCTCGGCCCGTACGGTGATCTCGCGGCCCGTCCGGCGCCGGGCGAGGGTCACGGCGGTGGTGGCCGCCTCCTCCAGCGAGACCTCGGTGCGGGGTTCGTCGTCCCGCTGCCCGGCCGCCAGGTCCACCAGCTCGTTGACGAGGTCGGTCAGCTCCCGGGTCTCCCCCGCCAGATCGGCCAGCAGATCCTCGCGCGCGGGCCCCGGCAGCTCCTCGAAGCGGCGCAGCAGGGAGATGTTGGTGCGCAGCGAGGTGAGCGGGGTGCGCAGTTCGTGCCCGGCGTCCTGGACCAGCCGCCGCTGGTCGTCCTTGGAGCGCGCGAGCTGTCCGAGCATGCCGTCGAAGGCCCGGCCGAGGCGGCCCACCTCGTCGTCCCCGGCGACCGGCACCGCCACCTCCATCCGGCCGGTGGCGGCCACGCTCTCGGCGACCCGGGTCAGTCGCACCAGCCGCCGGGTGATCCGCCCGGCCAGCCACCAGCCGGCCAGTCCGGCGGCCAGGATGACGGCGACCACGAACAGCGCGGTGCGCTTCTGGAGCTCGCGCAGCAGATCCTCGGTGTCGCTGATCTGCTGGGCCACCTGGATCGCGCCGGTGCCGTCGCCCACGGCGACCGTGGCCATCCGGTACTGCTCCCCGCCGATGCCGATCTCGCGCCGTACGACGGTGCCCGGGGTGGCGGAGGCGGCGGTCGTCCGGTCGTCGTCGGCCACCGGCAGCGGGGGCTTGCCCGCGTCGTAGACCGTACCCCGGCCGTTGATCACCTGGACGTCCATCCGGCTGATCCGGCGCAGATCGTCCCGCAGGTCGTACGGGACGGGCACGGCGGACTCCGAGGGGTACTGCCGCAGGATCACCTTGTCGCCGCGGACCTCGCCGCGCAGATCGCGGATGATGTCGTCGAACGCCGACTGCTGGTCCACCCGCACCAGCCCGGCCGCCGCGTCATAGCTGAGCCCGCCGACCAGGAGGGTGACCACGGTGGCGGCCGCCGAGAACGAGAGCGCGAAGGTGGTCCGCAGGCTGGGCCGGCCACGGCGGAGCAGGGGGAGCCGCACCATCACTCCTCCCGCAGGGAGTATCCGACCCCGCGCACGGTGTGGATCAGCGGGGCGCGCCCCTCCGGATCGACCTTGCGGCGCAGATAGCCGATGTAGACGGCGAGGTTCTTCGAGCCGGGGCCGAAGTCGTAGCCCCAGATGCGGGCGTAGATGGTGGTGTGGTCCAGGACGATGCCCGCGTTGCGGGCCAGCAGCTCCAGCAGGTCGAATTCGGTGCGGGTCAGCTCCAGCTCCGTACCGCCGCGCCAGACCCGCCGGGCCGAGGAGTCCAGGCGCAGATCGGCGACCTCCAGCACCCCGTCGATGGCGGTGTCCTCCGGCGCGGCCGGTTCGGCGGGGGCGGCGCGGCGCAGCAGCGCGCGCAGCCGGGCGAAGACCTCCTCGATCTCGAAGGGCTTGGCCACATAGTCGTCCGCGCCGGCGTCAAGACCCTCGATCCGGTCGGCGGTCTCGACCCGCGCGGTGAGCATGAGGACGGGGGTGCGGTCCCCCTCGGCGCGCAGCACCCGGCACACCTGGAGCCCGTCCACGCCCGGCATCATCACGTCCAGCACGACCACGTCCGGGCGCTCGCGGTGGATGGCCGCCAGCGCCTCTATCCCGTCGGGCACGGCGGTGACGCGGTACCCCTCCAGGGTCAGGGCGCGTTCCAGGGCCTGGCGGATGGCACGGTCGTCCTCGGCGAGCAGCACGGTGTTGGTCACACCCCGAGTCTGCCAAGGCCACAGCGGTGCCCGCGGCGGGCGGGGGTCCTGAGCGGGGCTTCTTACCCCGCTCTCACCTTCTTCACGCGGTGGACTTACCGGGCCTCGACAAGGTGTCGACCAGCTTCCGGGGGAACTCGCCCCGGGGACGCACCCGGCCGGAGAAAATACCGCATGAAGATCGCATTCCTGCTGCACAACGCCTACGGGATCGGCGGAACGATCCGGACGACCATGAACCTCGCGACGGCGCTCGCCGACCGCCATGAGGTCGAGATCGTCTCGATGATGCGGCACCGCGAGACGCCGCGTTTCGCCCTCGACCCGCAGGTGCGGCTGGTCCCCCTGGTGGACACGCGTCCGGAGGGCGCGGACGCGAAGGACCCGCTGTTCTTCGAGGCCAGCCGGGACTTTCCGGCCGCCGAGAAGCGGATCAAGCAGTACAACCGGCTGATGGACACGCGGGCCGCGGAGTATCTGCGCGGCTGCGACGCCGATGTGATCGTCGGCACCCGGCCGGGGGTGAACGTCTACATCTCCCGCTTCGCCCCGCGTCGTGCCCTGCGCATCGCCCAGGAGCATCTGCGGTACGAGGCGCACAGCAAGAAGCTGCGGGCGGAGCTGGCCCCGTTCTACCGGGCGCTGGACGCCGTGGTCACCACGACGGAGGCGGACGCCGCGGTCTACCGCAAGAAGATGCCGATGCCGGGGGTGCGGACCCTGGCGATACCCAACAGCGTCCCCGAGCCCGACGTGGCACCCTCCGAGGGCACCGAGCCGGTGATCGCGGCGGCCGGGCGGCTGGTCCGCGGCAAGCGCTTCGACCTGCTGATCGACGCCTTCGCGGAGATCTCGGTGAAGTTCCCGGCCTGGCGGCTGCGGATCTACGGCGGGGGCGCGGAGAAGGAGCGGCTCGCGGAGCACATCGAGCGGCTGGGCCTGTCCGGGAGCGCGGAGCTGATGGGGTCCCGCTCCCCCATCGAGGCGGAGTTCGCCAAGGCGTCGCTGGTCGCGGTCGCCTCGGACGCCGAATCGTTCGGGATGACGATCGTGGAGGCCATGCGCTGCGGGGTGCCGGTGGTGAGCACCGACTGCCCGCTCGGCCCCGCCGAGATCATCAAGGACGGGCTCACCGGACGGCTCGTCCCCACCGGGGACAAGCACGCGCTGGCGAGTGCCCTGATGGAGCTGATGGGCGATGCCCCGGCCCGGCGGGCGATGGGCGCGGCCGCCCTGGAGAGCTCCCGGGTCTATGACCCGGAGCCGATCGCCCGGCGCTACGACCAGCTCTTCGAGGAGCTGCGCGCGAGCCGGTTCACCCGCCTCTGGGAGCGCTACCGGACCGCCACCCGCGCCCGCCTGCGGCGGCTGGCCCGGCGCTTCGGCTTCTCCCCCGGCCGCCGTGCCCCGGCGGCGGGCCACAAGGCGAGCGCGTGACCCGACGCCGGACCGCGGCGCCCCGCCGTCACCAGGACGTCGGGGCGTAGTCCTTCAGGAAGCAGCCGAAGAGGTCCTCGCCGTGCTCGCCCCGGACGATCGGGTCGTAGACCCGGGCCGCGCCGTCCACCAGGTCGAGGGGGGCGTGGAAGCCCTCGGCCGCCAGCCGCATCTTCTCCGGGTGCGGGCGCTCGTCGGTGATCCATCCGGTGTCGACGCTCGTCATCAGGATGGCGTCGGACTCGAACATCTCGCGTGCGCTGGTGCGGGTCAGCATGTTCAGCGCGGCCTTGGCCATATTGGTGTGCGGATGGCCCGCGCCCTTGTAGCCCCGGCCGAACTTGCCCTCCATCGCGGAGACGTTGACCACGTACTTGCGCCGGGCGGGCGAGGCGGCCATCGCCGGGCGCAACCGGCTCACCAGGATGAACGGCGCCGTCTCATTGCACAGCTGGACCTCGAGCATCTCGACCGGGTCCACCTCGTTGATCCGCTGCACCCAGGTGTTGCTCGGGTCCAGGTCCGGCACCAGACCGCCCGCGTCGATCGCGGTCCCGGCCTCGATCCGGGCCGGTGAGGCGGAGCCGCTGGTGAGGGCGAGGGCGGTGAGGTCCTGCGGGGTGAGGGCGCCGTCCCGGGGCGCGCGGGGCGCCGGCAGGGCCGCCTGGGCGCCGCTGCCGAAGGCGCCGAGGACCACGGACTCGGGGAGCTCCCCGGCGGGGAGCGGCGCCGACTCGCCCGCTATCAGCTCCGCGTACGCCTGCGGGGTGCGGCGGACGGTCTGGGCGGCGTTGTTGATCAGTATGTCCAGCGGGCCCGCGGCGCTCACCGCGTCGGCCAGCGCGATCACCTGGGCCGGGTCGCGCAGGTCGATGCCGACGACCTTGAGCCGGTGCAGCCACTCCCCGCTGTCCGGCATGGCCTTGAAGCGGCGGATGGCGTCGACCGGGAAGCGGGTGGTGACGGTGGTGTGCGCGCCGTCGCGCAGCAGCCGCAGCGCGATGTACATGCCGATCTTCGCCCGGCCGCCGGTGAGCAGGGCACGGCGCCCGGTGAGATCGGTGCGGGCGTCGCGGCGGGCCCGGTTCTCGGCGGCGCAGTCGCGGCACAGCTGGTGGTAGAAGGCGTCGACCTCGACATACCGGGTCTTGCAGACGTAGCAGGAGCGGGGGCGCTCCAGGATGCCCGCGATCTCCGTGGTGACGGAGCTGGTGAGCGCGCGGCCCAGCGTCTCGTCGTCGATCCGGTCGGCGGCGCCGGTGGCGGTGGCCTCGGTCACGGCCTTGTCGTTCGCGGTCTTCGCGGCCCGCCGCTCCTGGCGCCTGCGCTGCTTCACACTGCGGTAGATCCCGGAGGTGGCCCGGCGCACCATGACCGCGTCGGGGTGGTCGACCGGCAGCCGGTCGAGTTCCGCGAGGACGCTCAGACAGGTCGCCAGCCGCTCCGGGTCGATGCCCGGCCCCTCGGCCGGGGCACGCTCGGCCCGGCCTTCGTCAATCACCGTCATCGCCGCTGCCGCTTTCTGGTTCGCCTGTTCCCCTGGACAACGGCGAAACTTTACGGAAGCGGGGGCGTATGCGCCAAACCGCGCCCGGCCTCACCCTCCGGGCTTGCGGTACGCATAGCCGCCGGTCGGCGCCGGGGCCCCCGCTCCGGCCGGGTGCCCTTGGTCCGTCGTCAGCGCGCGGATCACACCGTGGTCCGGGGAGAGCGCACAGGCCGGGTCGGTGCGGGCGGCGTCGCCGGTGAGGGCGTACGCCTGGCAGCGGCAGCCGCCGAAGTCCTCCGCTCGGCGGGAGCAGGTGCGGCACGGCTCGCGCATCCAGTCCTCGCCCCGGTAGCGGTTGAAGGCGCCCGAGTGGTCCCAGATCCACTCCAGGGGATGGTCGCGGACGTTGGGCGGGTCCAGGTCCGGCAGGCTCGCGGCGGCGGGGCAGGGCAGCACGGTGCCGTCGGGAGCGACGGCCAGCGAGACCGCGCCCCACCCGCCCATACAGGGCTTGGCCACGCCGTCGAAGTAGTCGGGCACCACCCACACCAGATCGGTTGCGCCGCCCAGCCGGTCCCGCCACCGCTGGACCGTGTCCCGCGCCCGGGCGAGCTGGTAGCGGGTGGGCAGCAGGGCGTCGCGGTTGCGCAGCGCCCAGCCGTAGAACTGGGTGTTGGCCAGCTCGATCCGGTCGGCGCCCCAGTCCAGGCCGCGGCGGATGATGGCGTCGAGCGCGTCGAGGTTGTCGCGGTGCAGGACGACGTTGATCCCGAGCGGCAGCCCGGCCGCGCGCACCAGGGCGGCGGCCCGTTCCTTGGCGGCGTACGAGCGGTGTCCGGCGATCCGGTCGGAGGCGGCCGGGTCGGCGTGTTGCAGGGACAGCTGGACACTGCGCAGCCCGGCGGCGGTCAGCGTGGCCAGCCGGGCGCCGTCCAGGCCCACTCCGCTGGTGACGAGCTGGGTGTAGATCCCGGCGGACTCGGCGGCGGTGACGATCTCGGCGAGATCGCCGCGCAACAGCGGTTCCCCGCCGGAGAGATGGGTGTGCACCACGCCCAGCTCTCCCGCCTGGCGCAGCACTTCGGTCCACTCGGCGGTGGACAGCTCACGGGAGCGGCGGACCAGCTCCAGGGGGTTGGAGCAGTAGGGGCAGTGCAGCGGGCAGCCGTGGGTGAGCTCGGCGAGCAGGGCCCAGGGGCGGGGCACGGCGGTCATCGGACCCAGCCCTCCCCACGCATCCGGTCGAGGAAGGCGGGCACGTCCTCGGCGACGGGCGCGCCGGGGAAGCGGCTCCGAAGTTCCGCCACGATGGCGTCGAGGTCGCGGTCGCCGTCGCACAGCCGAAGGATCTTCGCGGCGCTGCCGCGCAGCACCACCACCCGCTCGGGCAGCAGCAGCAGGTCGGCGTCCCGCACCCGGTCGTGGCGCAGGCTCACGGCGGGGGACAGCGCGGGCCGCCATCCGGCCGGGGCGGGCCCGGTGCCGGGTCCGGTCGTCATGTCCCCTCCCCCGGGCCGTCCTTGGTGTCGGCCTCCGGGCCGTCCTTGGTGTCGGCGTGGTCGACCGCGTCCAGCAGCGACCACAGCACATCGCATTTGAAGGCGAGCGCCGCCACCGCGCGGTCCTCGTCCTCGGGGGTCCGCGCCCAGGTCAGGACCAGGTCGAGGGCCTCGGTGCTGTCCCGGCGCCCCTGGCCGACCCGGTTGCGGAAGTAGGCCAGGCCCGCGCGCTCGATCCAGGGGTAGTACCGCTCGAAGGCGTCGATCCGGGTGAGCATGATGCCGGGCGCGGACAGTTCGGTGAGCGAGGCGGCGACGGCTTCCAGCGGGTCGCGCAGCCGGCAGAAGTTGACATAGCCGTCGACCGCGAGCCGCACCCCGGGCACCACCTCATCACCCGACAGCAGCCGGTCCCGGTCCAGCCCCGCGGCCTCGCCGAGCCGCAGCCATCGCTCGATCCCGCCCTCGCCGTCGGTGGCGCCGTCGTGGTCCTGGATGCGCCGCAGCCACATCCGGCGCAGCCGTGAGGTGTCGAGCTTGGCGGTGATCAGCGCGTCCTTGACGGGGATGTGGCGCTGGTAGTGGAAGCGGTTGAGGATCCAGCGGCGCAGTTCGGCGGGGGTGAGCTCGCCCGCGTGCATCCGTACGTTGAAGGGGTGGCGGTCGTGGTAGCGCTCCTGCGCGACCGCGCGCAGCCGCTCCTCGAGCCGTGTCCGTGGGGTGCTCACAGGTCGATCACCATCCCGTCGGCGGCCACCTCGACGCCCAGCCTCGCCAAGCCCGAGTGCTGGGGCGCGGCCGGGTCGTTGAGGGGGTTGGTGTTGTTGAGGTGGGTGTACAGGGTGCGCGCTCCGAGTGCGGCGAGCCGGTGCGCCGTGCCGTCCGGTCCATCGATCGGCAGATGGCCCATGGCGGTGGCGGTACGCGAGCCGAAGCCGCAGGTGAGGGGCTCGTCATCGGACCAGAAGGTGCCGTCGACGATCACACAGTCGGCTTCTTCGGCGGCGCGCTGGAAGGCGTCGGGCCAGGCGGCGAGCGCGGGGGCGTAGAGGAGGGAGCGGCCGGTGGCGCGGTCGGTCAGCCGCAGGGCGACCACCCAGGCGTCGTCGTCCGGGGCGCCCCGTCCGGCCGCGTAGCGGGGGCGTTTGGCGGAGACGGGGACGGCGCCGACGGCGATGGACGAGCCCTCGTCGAGCGGCCGGTCCCCGGGGCCGAGGGGGCGCCAGTCCAGCCGGGCGTAGGGGGTGAGGATCTCGCCCAGGTGGAGCCCGGTCAGCAGGGCGTGCCGCACCGGGGCGGTGGCCACGATCTCGATGGCGTCCGCCTCGCGCAGCCGGGCGATGCCGAGGGTGTGGTCGAGTTCGGCGTCGGTGAGGATCACCCCGGCCAGCGGGGTCCGGCGCGGTTCGGGCCCGGGGTGGAGTTCGGGGCAGTCCTCGACCTGGTCGCCGAGGTCGGGGGTGGCGTTGACCAGATACCAGTGACCTTCACCGGCCTGGACGGCGAGCGAGGCATGGCGGCGGCGCCACCCCGGGTGGGCGCGTGCCCCGGAGCATCCGGGGCACGCGCAGTTCCACTGGGGTACGCCGCCACCCGCCGCGGTGCCGAGCACGCGCACGCGCATGGCGGGGAGCTCAGCGGGCGTTCAGCGAGTAGGCGGTGACCTCCAGCGCGGTCTCCACGACCACGTAGTCGGGCGTCTGCCAGGCAGTCTCGCCGGCCTCCGTACGGGTGCGGTCCGCCGCCTCGGGTGCCGTGCGCGGTGTGGTCTCGTTCATGGCTTCGACCTGCCTTCCATCTCGGTGGGGGATGAATCAACGGGACGGGGCGGACGGGCCGTCAGCGGGCGGTCCGGATCCGCGGTGCCCCGCCGTCGGTGGTGGTGCGGCCGCTCCCGGGGTAGGCGGATCCGATGCGCACCTCGTCCAGCAGCAGCTTGCGATGGTGCTTGGTGTCGGTGGCCGCGGCCCAGGTGCTGTTCACCGTGAGCCGGAGATAGCGCTTGGTGGTGGCGGGGATGTCGATAAACCGCACACCGCGGGCGCTGGGCAGCGTTCCGGACGCCACCGGGCCGCCCCAGTCGCGGCCGTTGTCGGAGACGTGCACCTGGTAGTCGCGGATGCGGGCGGACTGCTCGGTGTCGGAGCGGGCGTAGGAGACCGACCACTCCCGCTGGTTCACGGCCAGATAGCGGACGCTCTTGGCGGAGCGCAGATCGAGGGTGACCGAGGCGGGCAGGGTGGTGTCGTTGTCCCAGTACGTCCGCGGATCGCCGTCGAGTACGGCGGAGGCGGGGTGTCCGTTCGCGGAGACGCTGGCGCTCGCGGTGAGCGAACCGGGCGGGACGATGCCCTGACGGCCGTCGGTGCGGACGGCGAGGACGGTGTCGTACGGATCCCAGTCGGTGATGCCGGAGATGGTGATCCGGCCGTCGCTCTGGCGGAAGCTGAGCTTCTTCCCGGTGCGGTAGTCGGTGACGCCGGTCGCCTGGTAGCCGTTGTCCCGCAACGTCAGCGTGGAGCCCGAGGGCCGGGTGAGGACGTGGACGAAGTGGCGGTCGGGGTCGGCCGTGCTCACCGTGGTCACCCCGTGGGCGCCGTCGTTCCAGGTGCCGGGCTGGAGCCCGCCGTAGGAGTAGCCACCGCCCTCGGTGCCGCCCAGCGATCCCCAGATTTTGTCGAGATAGGTCTTGGCGTAGTTGTTGAACGCCTCCTGCTTGCTGGGGAACCGCCCGTTCACCTGGGCGGTCTCGGCCATGAGGGATTTGACGGAGGATCCGGAGTCGCTGATCAGCCGGCCGAGGGTGAGTCCCTGGTCCACCGCCGAATCGGTGCCGCTGTACCACCAGGCCCCGCTGCTGGGCAGCTTGAAGCAGGCCTCGGTGAGCCGGGGCTGTGGGGTCCAGATGGCCTGGGGGTAGTCATAGGCCGGGGTCATCCCGGTCTTCTGCTCATTGCTGACCGTGTCCATGATCGGCGTGTCTTCGTTGTTGTTGCTCAGCAGCCAGCCGGGACGGTCGGCTCGGATCTTCTCGTAGAGCCCGTGGTCGAGCCAGTAGTCGTTGTCGTTGTCGATCCAGAACCCGGACAGCTCGGGGTACTTCCGCAGCACTTCCACGAAGTTGTCGTAGGAGTACTCGCCGAAGCCGTCGCGTGTGGTCAGGTCGACGTCATGGCCCTTGTAGGCCGAGTAGGCCGCCGAGTCGAGCCATTCGTGGCCGCCCTCGGCGTGCCACTGCGGATCGTCGGTCATATAGAGCATGACCTTCAGCCCCTGGGCGCTCGCCGCGTCGATCAGCTCGCCGAGGAAGTCCCGCTTGGTGGAGCAGCTTCCGGGGATGGCGGACGGCCAGGCCCGCGCATAGCCCAGACGGCTGTGGAAGGAGGCGAGCACCAGATAGGAGGCGTGCAGCTTCTTGGCCTCGGCCACCCAGTAGCCGGCGTCCCAGCCGCCGTCGGTGACCGCCTTCTCCCAGGCGGAGCAGCTGGTGTAGCCGGGCGAGGTGCGCATGCCCCAGTGCAGGAAGAGCCCCGCCTGGGACTGGCGCAGCCACTGCTGCCGGGGGTTGGTGACCTCGGCCCGTGCCGGGGTGGGGCCGGTGAGGGTGAGGGTGACGACGGCCGACAGCACGGCGGCCAGCCAGGCGCCGGGGCGGCGGCGCGATCTGCGGCCCATGAGGGCTCCTTCTCGGGGGGGGGAGTACGGTCATGTGCCGTTCTGTTGCAGCGTCACCGGCTGTTGGGGTCCGGTCAATAAGCGTGCGTCAAAAATCCTCCGATCTCTCCAGCTGTACATTCGCTGTGTACTACCAAGAAGCAAGCGGAATCCGCTGGCAGTTGGCTAATTTCCGCCGATCGTCACCCACACCGCCACCGTCTTGGTCCACACCATTCCTTGACTCATCGCGTCACACCTCCTACCTTCCGCGAAGCACTGTCCGCGCTCAAGGGAGATGATCATGCAAAGATCCACACGATTACGCAGTCTTCGCTCCTGCCTCGCGGCCGTCACCGCGGCCACCACGGTCGCCACCGGCGCCCTCACCGTGAGTCTCACCACCGCGGCGCCACAGGCCGTCGCACTCGACAACGGCGTGGCCCGTACGCCCCCGATGGGCTTCAACAACTGGAACGCCACGCACTGCGACGCCTCCTTCAACGAGTCCATGGTCAAGGGCATCGCCGACGCGTTCATCAGGCTCGGCCTCAAGGACGCCGGCTACACGTACGTCAACATCGACGACTGCTGGGCCGAGCCCACCCGGGACCCGGACGGCGATCTGGTGCCCAACCGCACCCGCTTCCCCAACGGCATCAAGGCCGTAGCGGACTATGTGCACGCCAAGGGGCTGAAGTTCGGGATCTACACCAGCGCCGGCACCAAGACCTGCAACGCGGCCGGCGGCTTCCCGGGCGGACTGAACCACGAGAAGCAGGACGCCAAACTGTTCGCCTCCTGGGGTGTGGATTACCTCAAGTACGACAACTGCAACAACCAGGGCGTCGACGCCCAGCAGCGCTACAAGGCCATGCGCGACGCGCTCGCCGCCACCGGCCGCCCGATCGTCTACTCGCTGTGCGAATGGGGTCAGACCAACCCCAAGGTATGGACCTGGGGCGAGCCGGTCGGCAACTCCTGGCGGACCACCGGCGACATCAGCGACAAGTGGTCCAGCATGATCGACAAGCTGCACATCAACGACGACCTCGCACAGTACGCGGGCCCCGGCCACTGGAACGACCCCGACATGCTGGAGGTCGGCAACGGCGGGATGACCACCACCGAGTACCGCACCCACTTCAGCCTGTGGGCGATGATGGCGGCGCCGCTGCTGATCGGCAGCGACATCCGCAACGCCTCCGCCACCACCCAGTCCATCCTGAAGAACACCGACATCATCGCGCTCGACCAGGACACCCTGGGCAAGCAGGCCACCATCGTTTCCTCCAGCGGCGGAAAGACCGTGTACGCCAAGCAACTGGCGAACGGTGACCGCGCCGTGGCGCTGCTCAACGAGAACTCATCCAGCAAGACGATCTCGACGACGGCGAGCGCGATCGGTCTCGGCGGCTCCTCCTCGTACCGCCTGAAGGACCTGTGGTCGAAGGCCACCTCCACCACGAGCGGCTCGATCAGCGCCTCGGTGCCCGCGCACGGCACGGTCGTCCTCCGCGTCACCCGCGGCTGAACTGTTGACGCGTTAGGAACCTTTCCTTACTGTCCCTCGATGTGAACAAGGATCAGACAGGAGAATCCTTGATGGAGCGCCCACCGCTCTTACCGCGCACCGTCCTGACCCTCGCGGCCACGGCCGCGCTGATCGCCCCGGCCGCGGTCGTCTACGGCGCCGAGCGGTCCCCGCAGGCGCCGGCCGCGTCCTGGAGCCTCAAGTGGAACCCCGCGTCGGGGGCGAGCGTCGCTTCCGCGTTCGAGGGTGCCGAGGACGACCGCGCCGACTCCCATCCCGGCGTCACCCACATCTATCCCTACCAGGATGGTTTCCGCACTGACATCCACTACCCCAAGGACGTCGACACCAGCACCGACCGCCAGCGCCAAGAGGTCAGGGGCATGAAGCAGGACGGATCCGCCGTCAAGATCCTCAAGAACGAGACCTGGCGGATCCAGTACCAGATGTATGTGCCGGACACCCTCGACGCGACCACCGGCTTCACCCACATCATGCAGATCAAGGTGGGGGACGTGGCCGCCCCGCTGTTCACCATGTCGCTGCACCAGCACAGCGACGGCCCGAAGGTCGAGATGCGGACGTCGGACGACGACGACAATCTCACCGAGGCCGGCGCCGCGAACATGGCGCCGGTCCAGGGCAAATGGAGCGATGTATCGGTCGAGGTCAAGGCGGCCGACTCGGGTGCGTACGCCGACTGGTCGGTGACCACCGACGGCAGAGAAGTCGCCTCGTACAAGCGCACCGGCCTGGACCTGTGGCGCGGCAAGAACTACCTGCGGCCCAAGTGGGGCATCTACCGGAGCCTGAACAGCAGCGGCCTCCAGAACACGTATCTGCTCACCCGAAACTTCAAGGCGTACAAGCTCCAGTAGGAGGGCGCGCGATGAAGAGTCACCGGAACACCCTCGTGGCCGCGGCCGCGACCACCGCACTCGCGGCCGGGCTGCTGCTCACCCAGACCGGCGCGGGCAACGCCGCACCGGCGCGGGCCGATTCGGCTCCCTCGGACATCAAGACCGTCTCATCCGGCTGGAGCATCCCCTGGGGGCTCAGCTGGCTGCCCGACGGCTCGGCGCTGATCACCGAGCGCGACTCGTTCAAGCTCTACAAGCTCACCCAGTCGGGCACCAGGACGCAGGTCGGCACGGTGCCCAATGTGGTGACCACGGACGGTGAGGGCGGGCTGCTGGGCATCGCGGTCTCCCCGAACTGGAACACCGACCACGCCATCTACCTGATGCACACCGCGTCCGACGGCAACCGCATCGCCCGGATGACCTACGACGGCTCCTCGCTCGGCGGCTACAAGGCGATCGTCACCGGCATCAAGAAGAACAAGTACCACAACGGCGGACGCCTCAAGTTCGGCCCGGACGGCTATCTCTACGCCACCACCGGCGAGGCGCAGACACCCGACCTCGCCCAGGACAAGAACTCCCTCAACGGGAAGATCCTGCGGATGACCACGGACGGCAAACCCGCCCCGGGCAATCCGTTCGGCACGCTCGTCTACTCCTACGGCCACCGCAATCCGCAGGGCATCACCTGGGACCCGCAGGGCCGACTGTGGGAGGCCGAGTTCGGCAACAGCAAGTACGACGAGCTCAACCTCATCGAAGCGGGCAAGAACTACGGCTGGCCGATCTGCGAGGGCGAGTGCTCCACCTCGGGGATGACCAGCCCCAAGCGCCAGTGGGCGACCGGCGACGCCTCGCCCAGCGGGGTCACCTACGCCGACGGCGCGATGTACCTGGCCGCGCTGCGCGGGGAGCGGCTGTGGCGGATCCCGGTGGACGGCACGAGCGCGGGCACCCCGAAGGCGTACTACACCAGCTCCTACGGGCGGCTGCGCACCGTGGAGACCGTGCCGGGCAAGAACACCCTGTGGCTGTCCACGACGAACGCGGACAACAACGGCGGGGAGCCGGACGGCGCGGACAAGGTCTTCCAGGTCGAGTTGAAGTAGCGCCTTCGCGGGTGGGTACGGTCGCGGTCCGCCGGACCGCGACCGTACGCCCGTGTCAGTGCGCGAGCCGCTCGTTCATCAGCAGGAAGGCGCCCAGACCGTGGAGGTCGTTCGTATTGCGCTTGCGGCCGAGGTAGTAGGCCAGGTCCCCGACGTTGGTGCCCTCGCTGATGTCGGTGATGTTCGTCAGCCCGTCGGAGCCGACCGACACCTTCTTCAGCACGCCCTGATAGCCCCTGCGGACCGCCGAGGCGTAGCCGCCGCCGCTGATCCAGCCGTGTTCCAGGGCGGCGTGCAGCATCAGGGTGTACATGCTGGAGGCGGAGGTCTCGGTCCAGTTGCCGGGGTCGCTCGACTTGTCGACGACCTGGAACCAGCGGCCGGTGGCCGGGTCCTGGTAGCGCGTGAAGCCCTTCGCCAAGTGCCTTATGTTGCCGATCAGTTCGGCGCGGCGCGGGTGTTTCGCGGGGAGCAGTTCCAGCACCTCGATGTGGGTCATCGCGGTCCAGCCGATGGCCCGTGCCCAGAAGTGGGCGGAGGTGCCGGTGGTGGGGTCGGGCTTCCAGGGGGCGTCGCCGTCGGCGTCGTAGGCGTGGTAGATCAGCCCGTTGGCCGCCTTGAGGTGGCGGAAGTACACCGAGAGGTTCCTGGTGACCTCCTCGTACGCGAACGTCTCGTCGCCGTAGGCGATGCCGTAGCGCAGCAGGAACGGCTGGGCCATGAAGACCCCGTCGCCCCACAGTTCGTTGGTCTTGCCGGTGGCGTGCCACATCCCGCCGTCGGCGGTGCGCGGATAGGTGGTGATCCGGTCCCGGATCTGGTCGGCGGCGGTCCGGTAGCGCGGATCGCCGGTCTCCTGGTGGAGGATCAGCAGCAGATTGCCGGACTGCATCGCGTCCAGGTTGTCGAAGGTCCGGCTCATATGGCCGTCGGCGTCGACGAAGTTGTCCACCCACCCCTTGATGTACGCCAGGTACGAGGGCTCCTTGACCCGCTGGTAGACGCGGTAGGCGCCGAGCAGGAAGAGACCTTGGGTGTAGCCCCAGCCGCCGAGGGTCTTGGGGTCCGGTTTGCGGGCGATGGTGGAGTCCACCACCGCCCGGGACCAGTCGGCGGGCGCCGCGCCGGCGCCCGCCGTCGGGAGGAGAAGGCCGCCGGTGATGCCCAGTGTGCTCGTGAGCAGGGTTCTGCGACTGACCACTGCAAGCTCCTTGGGTGTCAGGGCGCTTCAATGAGCGCCATGTACACACCAAGAGTACCGACGAATGCTCCGTACCGGGGCGAAAGTGGAGGAAAGCCCAGGATCCGCCGTCCCCGTCAGCAGTCCGGCCACCAGCCGGCCGGTGGCGGGCGCGAGCATCAGCCCGAGCATGTTGTGGCCGGTGGCCAGCAGCACCCGGGGGTGGCCCGGCACCGGGCCGATCAGCGGCAGCCCGTCGGGGGTCATGGGCCGCGGCCCCACCCACTCCTCCTGGCGGTCGTCCCAGTCCGCATGGCGCAGATACGGGCGCGCGGCGGCCACGATGGCCTCGATGCGCCGCTGCCGGAACCGGTCGGCGTCGCGCTCGAACTCCATCGTCCCGGCGACCCGGACCCGCTTGCCCATCGGCGTGAGCACCACCTTGGCCGCGCCGAGGTGGACCAGGCGGGAGGGCGGCGGTTCGGCCGCCACCGAGAAGCTGTAGCCCTTGCCCGCCACCAGGTCGACGTCCTTGCCGAGCCCCCGCACCAGCTCCCGCGAGCCGATGCCCGCCGCGATGACCACCGTGTCGGCGCGGAAGGTGCCCGCCGAGGTCCGGACCTCGGTCCGGCCGGAGCGGTCCACGATGGATGAGACACGCGCGCCCTCGACCAGCTCCACCCCGTCGCTCCGCAGCCGCTCGGCGAGCCGGTCCACGAAGAGCGAGGGGTCCAGGGACCACTGACGCTCCACCACGAACCCCGCCCGCGCGCCCTCGGTGAGCGACGGCTCCGCCGCCGCGAGGCGGGCTCCCTCCAGCACACCACCGGGCGCGATGGGCGCGTCCAGCCGGCGGAAGGCGGCGAGCGCCTCGGCGGCGTACTCCCGGGAGGGGAAGGCGAACAGGAAGCCGTCCTTGTGCGCCGCCCCGTCCACACCGGCCGCCTCCAGTTCCTCGAAGAGCCCGAAGGTGCCCCTCGCGAGGGCGCCGAGGGCGGCGGCCCCCCGCGCATACTGGCGCGAAGTGGCCCGCATCCCGAACCGGACCAGGAACCGCAGCAGTTCGGCACCGGCCGGGGGGTGGATCGCCAGCGCGCCGTCCCGGCGGTGCAGCCCGCGCAGCGCCGTACCGATGACACCGGGCGCGGCCAGCGGTTCGACCAGGTCGGGGCAGACCTCCCCGGCGTTGCCGCGGGACGCGCCGCTGCCCAGCCGGTCGCGCTCGATGACGGTCACCCGCAGCCCGGCGCCACTGAGGTAGTGGGCACAGGCCAGGCCGACTACTCCGCCGCCGACGATCGTGACCGTGGCGGGCGGGGTGTCCGGAAAGGTCATGAGGGCTCCTTCACCGCGGGGGACGGTGGGGTCGAAGAGGTGTCACGGCGGGCACGCGGCCCCCCGCGGGGGCTGTGGTCCGTATCCGCCGCGCTGGCGTCGGCGAGGGTGAGCCCGCTGGTCTCCGGGGCGAGGACGTACGACGTTCCCCAGCCGATGGCGCAGATCACCGCGCCGAGGAGCATGGCCAGCCGGGTGCTGTGGTCGAGGACGACGGGCGCTCCCCAGGTGCCGATGGCGGCGCCGACCCGGCTGATGCCGGTGGCGAAGCCGTTGGCGGTGGCCCGGACCCCGGTCGGGAACAGCTCGGAGGGGTAGACGGCCTGGAGGCACTGGCTGGAGAAGCACGCCACCCCGAAGGCCGCGAAGAGGACGATCACGACGGCCGGTGAGGGGTGGGCGAGGGCGGCGAGGCCGAGCAGGGGGATCGCGGAGAGGCCGAAGCTCCACAGGAGCAGGGTGCGCCGCCCCTTGTTGATGACCAGGATCCCCGAGAGCGAACCGACCACGAAGAAGATCTGCACCACGACCGAGCCGAGGTAGGAGTCGTTACCGTCGGCCAGTCCGAAGGAGGACAGGATGGTGGGTTCGTAGGTGGTGATGGCGTAGATCGGCAGCAGCTGACACGCCCAGAAGACGCTGACGAAAACGGTCCGCCGCAGATAGGCGCCGCGGAAGATGTCGCCGTAGCGGGTGCGCGAGGCGGTGTCGGCCTCCAGGTCGTCCAGGCTCGCGTCCGGGCCGAGCATCTGCTTCAGCACGGCCTCCGCCTCCTGGCCGCGGCCCTTGCTGAGCAGCCAGCGCGGGGACTCGGGGGTGCCGAAGCGCAGCAGGAGGATGAGGACGGCGGGTATCGCACTGCTCGCGAGCATCCAGCGCCAGTCGTCGTGGCCGGAGGACAGCATCGCCCAGCCGACGACGTACGCGACGGCGGCGCCGACCGACCACATGGTGACCATGATGACCAGCAGCGGTCCCCGGGAGTCGCGCGGCGCGAACTCGGAGGCGATGGTGCCCGCGATCGCGAAGTCGGCACCGATGGCGATGCCCATGAGGAAGCGCAACACGGTGAGCTGCCAGGGATCGGTGACGAAGAACTGGGCCGCGGAGAGCAGGATGAAGGCGGCGATGTCGAAGAGATAGACCTTCTGCCGCCCGACCCGGTCGGTGACATAGCCGAAGACCAAGCCACCGGCGAACATGCCGACCAGGGAGGCCGAGCCGACCACTCCGGCGTCGAAGGAGTTGAGGTGGTAGTCGGCGGTGAGGAGCGGAAGCGCGACGCCGACGATGCTGAGGATGTAGCCGTCGCAGAACTCGCCGCCGCCTGCGTACAGCGTGATGAGCCAGTGAGTGCGGGTGGGACGGGACTTCTCCAGGGATGCTGTGCTCATGGCCGTCTCCTGAGGAGGGCTCCTGGGGAGGAGGGGACGGATGGCCGGGCGGTGCGGGGCGCCCGGTGGTGTTGACGGAAGACGGTAGGCAGCGACGAGCTCCCGGTCATCGTTCGAAACGTACGAAGACATCGACCCGAGAACGGTCACGTCTGTACGATCCGCCCATGGACCACCTTGGCGGCCCGCTCGGCAGCCCTCCCGTACTGACGCCGGAGCTGGCGCAGGAGATCGCCCGCGACATCGGGCGGATCACCGGTTTCAATGTACTGATCACCGATCCCGGGGCGGTCGTCATCGGCTGTGGCGACCTCGCGCGCGTCGGCACCGTCCACGAGGCGTCCCTTGAGGTGGTGCGCACCGGGCGGCCCGCCACCCACAGCGCCGAGCAGGCGGGCCGGATGCGGGGCGTACGGCCCGGGATGAGCCTGCCGATCACCGTCGGGGAGGAGGTGATCGGCACCGTCTGTCTGACCGGGGTGCCCGAGGAGGTGCACCGCTTCGGCCTGGTGGTGCGGCGGCAGACCGAGATCCTGCTGGAGGAGGCGGCGCTGCTGCGCTCGCGGATGCTCCATGAGCGGGCGGTCGACGACTTCGTCCGGGACATCGCGCTCTACGACCCCGAGGTGGTCGGCCCGGAGGCGGTGGCCGCCCGCGCGGTCGAGCTGGGGCTTATCCCCGGGGTGGCCCGGAGCGCGGTACTGCTGGAGGTGCGTTCGGCGGGCGCACCGGACCTGGCGGACGAGGGCCCCGCGCCGGTGTCCCGGCTGACGGTGCTGCGGACGGTGCGGGAGGTGTTCCGCGACCGCCAGGACGTGGCGGGCGAACAGACCGCGGGACGGTACGCGGTGCTGGCCGCCGCGCACGAGGGGCGCGCGGCCCCGGAGCGGCTTCCCGAACGGTGTGAGCACCTGCTGGCGCTGCTCGCGGAGCGCCATGGTCTGGACGGCCGGATGGCCGTCGGCGAGCCGGCGGCCGGGGCGACCGGGATGCACGACTCCTATCGCGACGCGGCGACGGCGCTGCGCACCGGACCGGCGGTCTTCCCCGGCGAGCGGGTCTTCATCGCCTCGGAGCTGCGGGTGCCGCAGCTGCTCGGCTCGATACCGCCCCACGACCGGGCCCGGTTCACCGAGGCGGTGCTGGGGCGGCTGCGCGAGCAGCCGGACTGGCCGACGCTGCGGGAGACGCTGATCGGCTGGGCGGAAGGCGGCCTGTCGCTGGTCCGGGTCGCCGAGCGGCTGCACATCCACCGGAACACCCTGCTGTACCGGCTGGAGAAGATCGGGAAGTTGTCGGGCCGCCGGGTGCGCGAGCCCGGTCAGGCCATCGAGATGTATCTCGCCTCCCTCACCGACACCCTCCGGGAGGGGGTCAGGTGACGTAGGCCGTCTCCGCTACGTGGCCGAAACCGGACGCCTCGGCGGGCGGGCCGACCCCCTCGACGCCCCGGCCGGTCGTGTCAACCACCGACCGGCATAAGCCACCGTCACACCCCGTATGCGATCGGGACAATGCGTCACCACCAAACCGTCCGCAGGCAATAGTCTCGGCGTACAGGACGTGGCTGAGGAGGCGCCCATGGGGACCGGGGAACGCGAGCAGGCATACGCACGGGCACGGCAGGAGGCCGAGCGGCTCACCGCGAACGGCATCCAGGCGATCGCGCTGACCTGGGTGGACAACGCGGGTCTGACCCGGGTGAAGTCCGTGCCCGCCGCGCGGCTGCCCCATGCGGCGCGGCGCGGGGTCGGGATGTCCCCCGTCTTCGACGTCTATCTCGTGGACGACTCCATGACCACCAGCCGCCATGTCGGCGGCCCGGACGGGGATCTGCGGCTCCTCCCCGACCTGGACCGGCTCACCCCGCTGGCCGCGCAGCCCGGCTGGGCCTGGGCCCCGGTCGACCGGTACGACCAGGGGGGCCGGGCGCACCCCGTCTGCCAGCGGCTGTTCGCCCGGCGGATGGCCGAGCGGGCGCGGGAGCGGGGACTGACCGTGCGCATGGGGTTCGAGACCGAGTGGGTCGTCACCACGGGCGACCCGGACCAGGACCCGCCGCGGTACCCCACCGCGGGCCCCGCCTACGGCATGGCGCGGGTGGTCGACCTCGCCGACTACCTCGCCGATCTGCTCGGCGCGCTGGACGCGCAGCAGGCCGAGGTGCACCAGCTCCACCCCGAGTACTCCCCCGGGCAGTTCGAGGTGTCCCTGGCGCCCGCCGATCCGGTCGGCGCCGCCGATCTGGCCGTACTGGTACGGGAGACGATCCGGGCGTGCTCCGGGCGCGCCGGGCTCAACCCGATGTTCGGCCCGGTGGTGGACCCGGGCGGGGTCGGCAACGGCGCCCATCTCCATCTGAGCCTGTGGCAGGGGGACCGCAATCTGTGCCGGGACGGCGACGGGCCCAACGGCATGACCGCGACGGCCGAGGCGTTCCTCGCCGGGGTGCTGCGCGAGCTCCCCGCCCTGCTCGCCATCGGCGCCCCCACCCCCGCGAGCTACCTCCGGCTCGAACCCTCCCGCTGGGCCGGGGCGTACCAGTGCTGGGGCCTGGAGAACCGGGAGGCCGCGGTGCGCTTCATCACCGGCGCACCGGACGACCCGGGCGCATCCAACGCCGAGATCAAGTCCTTCGACCCGGCGGCCAACCCCTACCTGGTGGTGGGCGCGGTCATCGCCGCGGGCCTCGGCGGGATGGACTCCGGGCTCTCCCTGCCCCCACCCGTCTCCGGGGACCCGGCCGTCGAGGGGCGCGAGCGGCGGCTGCCCACCTCGCTGCTGACGGCGCTGGAGCACTTCGAGGACTCGACCGTGCTGCGCGAGGCGCTGGGCGATCCGCTCTTCGAGTCCATCGCCGCGGTGCGCCGGGCGGAGTCCGCCCTGTTCGAGAAGTCGTCCCCGCGTGAGATCGCCATCGCGACCCGGAGGCGGTACTGACCGATGGAGGCCGCCGAGCAGACGGATCCGACCGAGCCGCCGCTGCCGCCCCTGGTGGACCACCACTGCCATGGGGTGGCCCGCTCCGAGCTGGGCTCGGCCGAATTCGAGGCGTTCCTGACCGAATCCGACGCGCCCGCCGCGCTCGGCACCACCTTCTTCGACAGCCAGCTGGGGTTCGCGGTGCGCCGCTGGTGTCCGCCGCTGCTGGACCTCGAACCGCACTGCCCGCCCGCCCCCTACCTCGCCCGGCGGCGCGAACTGGGCGCGCGGGAGGTGACCCGGCGGCTGCTGAGCGCCGCCGGGATCAGCGAGTTCCTGGTGGACACCGGGCTGCCGGGCAATCTGACCACCCCTCAGGAGCTGGCCCTCGCGGCGGGCGGCACCGCCCATGAGATCGTCCGGCTGGAGCAGCTGGCGGAGCGGATCGCGGACACCTCGCTGACCGCCGATGACTTCCTGACGGGGATGGCGGACGGAATCCGGGAGGCGGCCCGTACGGCGACCGGTTTCAAGTCGGTGGCCGCCTACCGCTACGGCCTGGACTTCGAGCCCGATCCGCCGGGCCCCGGCGCCGTCCACACCGCCGCCGAACACTGGCTCGCCCGGCGCGCCCAGGGCGGCACCGCCGCCGCCCGGGTCACCGACCCCGTGCTGCTGCGCCATCTGCTGTGGTCGGCGGCGTACACCGGGCTGCCGCTGCAACTGCACACCGGGTTCGGCGATCCCGATCTGCGGCTGGACCGCTGCGATCCGCTCGCCCTCACCGACTTCATCCGCGCCGTGCGCCCCACGGGCTGCACGCTGATCCTGCTGCACGGCTATCCGTACCACCGCGGCGCCGCCTATCTGGCCGCCGTCTTCCCGCATGTGTACGCCGACGTGGGGCTGGCCCTGTCGCACACCGGGGCGCGGGCCGGGGCGGTGCTCGCCGAGATGCTGGAGCTCGCCCCGTTCGGCAAGGTGCTCTTCTCGACCGACGCCTACGGGCTGCCCGAACTGTATGTGGTGGGGGCGCGGCTCTTCCGGGAGGCGCTGACCGGGCTGCTGACCCACTGGGTGGCGGAGGGCGCCTGGTCGCGCCGCGACGCCCGCCGGGTGGCCGCGCTGCTGGGCGCGGACAACGCCCGCCGCGTCTACGGCCTGGGCACCCCGGCCCCCCGCGACGCTCAAGGATCCTGACGCCTGCGGCGGGCCGTTCCCCTCCCGCCCCTTCCTTCGCGGCATCGATATGCGGCTCCGCCGCGTGGGGGGCTCCGCCCCAGACCCCGCTCCTCAAGCGCCGGAGGGGCTGATTTCAGCCCGTCAGGGGGCACCTCCCAGCGGTAGCTGGGGGAGATTGAGGACACGCCCGAAGGGCGTCCGGGGCCCAGGGCGGGGCCCATGCCATGCGCGGAGCGCATACGCAGTACCGTGCCCGGAACGTACTCGACCGTAACCGGAGGAGATCGCATGCGGATCGCCGGCACGACCGTCCTGCTCACCGGGGCCACCGGCGGCATCGGCCAGACACTGGCCCGCGCGTTCGCGGCCAAGGGCGCCAAGCTGCTGCTCACCGGGCGCCGTGAGGAGGTGCTGCGGCCGCTGGCCGAGCGGCTGGGCGGCCGGGTGATCGTCGCCGATCTGGCCGAACGGTCCGATGTGGAGCGGCTCGTCGAGGAGGCGGCGAACGCCCGGATCCTCATCGCCAACGCCGCGCTGCCCTCCAGCGGCCCGGTCCTGGACTACCGGCCCGAGGAGCTGGACCGCGCCCTCGATGTCAATCTGCGCGCGCCGATCCTGCTGTCCCGGCTGATGGCGCCGCGCATGGTGGAGGCGGGCTCCGGCCACCTGGTGATGATCGGCTCGCTGTCGGGCCGTACGGCCTCCCCCGGCGCGGCGCTCTACAACGCGGCCAAGTTCGGGCTGCGCGGTTTCGCCCTCGGGCTGCGGCAGGACCTGCACGGCACGGGGGTCGGGGTCTCGCTGGTGCAGCCCGGATTCGTGGGCGACGCCGGGATGTTCGCCGACGCGGGCACGTCCCTGCCCACCGGGGTCCGTACGATTTCCTCCCGGCGGGTGGCGGCCGCGACGATCCGGGCGATCGAGCGGAACCGGGCGGAGGTGAACGTGGCGCCGCTGGAGCTGCGACTGGGCAGCGCCATCGGCGGGCTGTTCCCGAGCATCGCCGAGCGGGCCCAGCGGGGCTCGGGCGCCGGTGAGACGTCCCGTCAGCTCGCCGACGGGCAGCGCGACAAGCGATAGCGCCACCCGCGTGCCCGGACGCCACGGGCCCGTGCCCGGACGCCACGGCCCCGTGTGCGGGCCGGGGCTTCGCCCCCGCCCCCTGCTGTCCGTGGTCCCAGGTTCACCCACACCATCTCGTTCGACGGCTCGAGATCCGGTGTGTGCTCGGCGGCGCCGAGCTGCTCGGTGGCCCAGCGGCGCGCGCGGTGAACCAGAAGGCCGGCGCGCCCTCGACCCGCACCCCCGATCCGTCCGGCGCGGTTCGGCCGCACCCAGCGGACATCGCGGTGTCATCGGCCTGTCCGTCAATGGCCCGCCCGCGCACGGGTCATTGACACCGCCCAGCCTCCGTGTCAAAGTTTCGCGACCCTGGTCGACAACGTTGTCAGACGGAGGTGCGTCCCATGCGGTCGCTGATCGGTGGAATCCGTGCGCGCGCTGCGGGCACGGTCGCGGGCGTGATGACGGCGGCGCTGCTGGGCGGCGGTCTGCTGGGACCACCGGGCGCCGCGGCCGCCGCCTCGGCCGCGCCCCCTCCGGCCGACCCCACCTCGCTGGTCCATCCGTTCGTGGGCACCGAGAACTTCGGCAACACCTTCCCCGGGGCGAGCGCCCCGTTCGGCATGGTCCAGGTCAGCCCGGACACCGGCGGCCAGGGCGGCTACGACTACGACCAGAACGCCATCCACGGCTTCAGCCAGACCCATCTGTCCGGGGTCGGCTGCGGGGTGGCGGGCGAGCTGCCCATCATGCCGACGACCGGCGCGGTCAGCGACGTCGACCCGGAGCACTACCGCTCCACCTACAGCCATGACGACGAGGAGGCCGCCCCGGGCTACTACCGGGTGGGCCTGAAGTCGTACGGCATCGACGCCGAGCTGACCGCCACCCAGCGCACCGGGTGGCAGCGCTACACCTTCCCCGCCACCGGCGCGGCCAATGTGCTGTTCAACACCGGCAAGGCCAATCAGAAGGTCTTCGGCTCCGAGGTCCGCGTGGTCGGCGACCGGACCGTCGAGGGCCGGGTGGAGGCCGGGAACTTCTGCGCCGGGAAGGACCGCCACACCGTCTACTTCACCGCCACCTTCGACCGCCCCTTCGCCGCCTACGGCACCTGGCGCGGCACCACCCCCACCCCCGGCTCCCGCGAGGCGGCGGGAGAGGGCGGCAACGGCGCCTGGGCCACCTTCGACGCGGCCCAGGACCGGGATGTGGTGGTCAAGGTCGGGCTGTCGTACACCGGCCCCGAGGGCGCGCGGAAGAACCTCACGGCCGAGACCGGCGACTCCTACGACTTCGACGCCACCCGCGCCGCGCTGCACGACACCTGGCGGAAGAAGCTCGACGCGATCCGGGTCGGCGGCGGCACCGAGGAGCGGCAGCGCGCCTTCTACACCGCGCTGTACCACGCCCAGTTGCACCCCAATGTGGCGGGCGACGTGGACGGCCGCTACACCGGCTTCGACGGCGCGACCCACACCGCCTCCGGCTACACCCCGTACCAGAACTTCTCGCTGTGGGACACCTACCGGCCGCAGAACCAGCTGCTGGAGATGGTCGAGCCGGGGGTGGCCCGCGATGTCGCGCTGTCGGTGGTCGCCATCGGCCGGGACGGCGGCTGGCTGCCGCGCTGGGCGCTGGCCAACAGCGAGACCAACATCATGACCGGTGACCCGGTGACCCCCTTCCTCGTCGAGGCGTGGTCCAAGGGCCTGCTGGCCGGGCACGAGGACGAGGCGTACGCGCTGCTGAAGAAGAACGCCACCAGCACCCCGCCCGCCGACTCGCCCTACAACGGCCGCTCCGGAGTGGACTATTACCGCGAGCTGGGCTACGTCCCCTCGGGGCTGGAGCTCGGCACCGACTGCGCCGACAAGGGCGGCGACAACGACTGCGTCCACCCCGCCTCGGCCACCCTGGAGTACTCGGCAGCGGACGCCGCGCTCGCCCTGATGGCGCGCGGGCTCGGACACCGCGCCGACGCCCGGATGTTCGCCGAGCGCGGCCAGACCTACCGCACTCTGTGGGACGCCTCGATCGGGCAGTTCCGGCCGCGTACGGCCGACGGCGCGTGGGTGACCCCGTACGACCCGGTGGAGGCGGGCCGGCAGTTCCACGAGGGCGGCGCCTACCAGTACCAGTGGCTGGTGCCGCAGGACCCGGCCGGACTCGTGGGGCTGATGGGCGGCAGGAGCGCGACCGAGAAGCGGCTCGACGACTTCTTCGCCTACGGCAAGCTGCTCACCGACCCGGCGGGCACCGCCCGTAAGGACTGGATCTCCGCCCCGTACGACTACTACGGCAAGCCCACCTACAACCCCAACAACGAGCCCGATCTGCACGCCCCGTACATGTATCTGTGGGCGGGCGCGCCCGCGAAGGCGACGACCGTGGTGCGGGCGGCGATGACCCTGTTCACCACCGGGCCGGACGGGATGACCGGCAATGACGACCTCGGCACCATGTCGGCCTGGTACGTCTTCTCCTCGCTGGGCCTGTACCCGACGATGAGCGGCGGGGACTTCCTCGCCCTGTCCAGCCCGCAGTTCTCCTCGGCCGTGGTCCGCGTCGGGCACTACGGCACCCGGCAGGGCGGCACGCTCACGGTCACCGCGCCGGGCGCGAGCGACGCCAAGCGCTATGTCCGGAGTGTGTCACTGAACGGCCGGAACATGGCGCGGACTTGGCTGGACTGGGGCCAGGTGGCCCACGGCGGGAAGCTGGTCCACCGGCTGTCCACCGAGCCGTCGTCCTGGGGCACCGGCCGGGGCGCGGAACCGCCGTCGGTGGGCGCCACCCGCAAGGGCTGATACCGGCCGGTTGTGGTGTAGGTTCTATGGCCCGCCTGGACACACGGGCCATGGGGGATGTGGTCGAGCGAGGGAGCGGTGTCCATGCGTGCTGTGGTGTTCGACGAGTTCGGGCGCCGGCCCGAGGTCCGGAGCGTCGAGGACCCCGCTCCCTCCCCGCGCGGTGCGGTGATCCGCGTCGAGGCCACCGGACTGTGCCGCAGCGACTGGCACGGCTGGATGGGGCACGACCCGGACATCCGGCTGCCGCACGTCCCCGGCCATGAGCTGGCGGGGGTGATAGAGGAGGTCGGCCCCGACGTCCTCAACTGGCGCCCGGGGCAGCGGGTCACCGTGCCGTTCGTATGCGCCTGCGGGCGCTGTGCCGCCTGTGCGGAGGGCGCCCAGCAGGTGTGCGAGCGGCAGACGCAGCCGGGGTTCACCCACTGGGGCTCGTTCGCCGAGTACGTGGGGATCGGACACGCCGATGTGAACCTGGTCGGGATACGCAACGAGCTGTCGTTCGCCACCGCCGCCGGTCTGGGCTGCCGCTTCGCGACCGCCTTCCGCGCCGTCGTCGCCCAGGGCCGGGTGGCGCCGGGCGAATGGGTCGCGGTGCACGGCTGCGGTGGGGTGGGGCTCTCCGCGGTGATGATCGCCGCCGCGGCCGGGGCCCGGGTGGTGGCGGTGGACATCTCGCCGCAGGCGCTCGCCCTCGCCGCCCGGTTCGGCGCGGCGGTGTGCGTGGACGTGGCGTCCACCCTGGGCTCGGTGGCGGAGGCGGTCGCGGACGCGACGGGCGGCGGCGCCCATGTCTCGCTCGACGCACTGGGCTCCCCGCGGACCTGCGCGGCGTCCATCCAGAGCCTGCGCCGCCACGGCCGCCATGTCCAGGTCGGGCTGCTGCCCCCGGCCGCCGGTACCCCGATGATCCCGATGGACCGGGTCATCGCGCTGGAGCTGCGGCTGCTGGGCAGCCATGGCATGGCCGCCCACGACTACGGTCCGATGATGGAGATGGTCGAGGCCGGTTCGCTGCGGCCGGATCTGCTGGTCACCGATGTGATCGGGCTGGACGCGGTCCCGGAGGCGCTGTCCACGATGGCCTCCGGGGGCAGGGGCGGGGTCACGGTCATCGAACCGCACCGCCCGCCCCTGGCGGGGAGCTGACCCCGCGCCCCCGCGTCCGCACCGCGGGTCCGCGCCACGACCTCTGACCGGAGTACTGGGATTTCCGAGGGGCGGGGCCGGGAGCAGGCAAGGAGTTCGTCGTGGGTGAACCGCGGTACGTGGTGATCACCGGCGACCTCCTGAAGAAGATCGCCGCCGGTCGGTGGGGTGTGGGCGAGCTGCTGCCCACCGAGCCGGAGCTGGCCGCCGAGTACGGCGTCTCGCGACACTGCGGCGGTCGCTGCGGCGTCTGGAAGTGGCCGGTCTCATCTCCCGGCATCCCGGGACCGGTACCCGGGTGGAACGCTCGACGCCGGTCGCCGCGTTCACCGCACAGCTCGGGACCGTCGGGGATCTGACGCAGTACGGCGAGGCCGCCGTGCGGAGCGTCCTGTCGGTGGAGCCCGTGACGGTGGACGCCGCGCTCTCCGCCGTCACCGGCCTGGCCGAGGGGCCAGGCAGGTGTGCATCACCTCCACCCGGCGGGACCCCGGGAGTCCCGATGAGGTCGTGTCCTGGGCGCGGGTGTACCTGGAGCCGGGAGACGCCAAGGCGGTTGCCGGGGATCTGGAGGAGAGCCGCCGGCTGATCGCCGACTCGATCGAAGCCCGCACGGGGCGTGCCGTGAAGCGGGTGGTGCAGCAGGTGCGGGCGGTGGGCGTGCCCGTGGAGGCGGCGACGCACCTCGGGGTGGAGCCGGGAAGCCCGGGGCTGGCCAGGAGCGCCAGAACACCCACATCACCGGAGGTCTCATCGTCGCCGAAGCCGTCATGATGGACATCGCACCCGTCCTGGGCCGCCAGCGGGCCCACGACGTCGTCCATGAAGCCTGCCGCGCCGCCATCGAGACCGGCACCACGTTGGAAGCGGAACTCCACCGCCACGCCGAGCTGGTGAAGCGACTCGGCGCCGAACGGATCAGCGAGCTGTGCGATCCCGCCCGATACCTGGGGAGCGCGACCACGATGGCGCGCGGTGTGGCCCGCACGCATCGTCGCAGCACACGGCCGTAGTCCGTGAAAGATCCGGTCAGGGCACCCGCACCGTCCCGCCCGTCACCCGGATCCGGTCCCCCGCCGCCGGGTCGGCCGCGATGGGGGGCACATTGGCCGGGGTCAGCTCGGGGGCGTGCCCCGGCTCACCACCGCGCGGCACCGTGCGCACGACCTGACTGGGCGGCAGTTCGCCCCGCCCTTGGAGCCGCTCCCACATCAGGTCGAGGGCCTGCTGGTAGTAGTAGCCGAGCGGGACGTACCGGTTGTCGAACCCGGCGGCCTGGGAGTCGCTGTGGTGGGCGTGGGTGATCTCGGCGTAGCTGACGGAGCCCGGCCCGTGGTCCGCGCGCGAGGTGAGCCCCAGATACGGCCGCGAGCTGTGGTTGACCGGCACCCTGGTGTCGTCGCGGCCCTGCACGATCAGCGCGGGCTTGCCGTGCAGATCGCCGTCGCGCCGGGTGGCGTCCAGGCCCTCGGCGAGCCGGGCGGCCCAGTCCCGCTCGGCGCGCGGCGCCCCGGGCCGGGGGAAGGCGAGCCGGTAGACGCAAGCCTCACCCCGCAGGTTGTAGTCGTGCCCGCCGCCGGGTCCGACGGAGCGGGCGTCGGCCACGGGCCCGCCGGGCGAGTTCTCGTCGATCAGCACGCCCGGGGCGGGCGCCCGGCCGGAGCTGGTGCCGAAGGCCCCGGCCAGCTCCGCCGTGCGGTACGGCGCGGGGGAACCGGAGGAGTCGGTGCGGGCCCAGCCGTAACCGCACAGCCCGTCGGCGACCGAGGCGCGGGCGAGGCTCATCGCGTAGGAGGCGGGCGTCTGCGGGTCGTAGTGGGAGATCTGCAGATACCCCGACTGGGGCTGGAATCCGGCGCGTACCAGGGCCTGTTGGGCGAGGCGCGGCAGCCCGTCCGGACCCGCCCGTTCGGCGTCCCGGCGCGGGATCAGCCGGAGGTCGTCCCCGACGAGGGCGGCACAGCGGCGGCGGGCGGCCGGCACGTCCAGGGCGGCGTAGCCGGGGGCGGTGGGCTCGGTGAGCGCGGCACACGGCTGGAGCAGCGAGGCCAGCGCGTTGTAGCGGATCAGCGGCAGCCCCGCGGCGGGCACCAACCGCCCGCCCTGGCGGACCCGGACGCCGTTCAGCGGGGCCAGGTTCAGCTGCGGTTCGGAGGCCACGACGGCGTCGACGAGCCCGCCGCGGTCGTCCTCGCCCGCGGCGATGGCCGCACCCCCGCCATTGGAGACACCGGTGGCCAGGACCGTGGTGGAGGCCGGGGTGTAGCCGCCCCCGGGGGCTCCGGCTCGCCAGTCGCGGTTCAGCACGGCGAGGGCGAGCCGTATCGAGCGCAGCCCATCGCGCCCCCAGGTGGCCTGCGGGTTCATCCCCGAGTGGGCCATCTTGTAGGCGACGCGGTACGGGTGCTCCGCGTCGAAGCGGGCGCGCTCGGCGTCGCTCAGCCCGGCGTCGAAGGCGGTGCGGCCGTGGAGTTCGGCGCGCGGACCGGTCGTTCCGTCGTAGCCCATGACGGTGCCCGAGTGCGGATCGTCGAAGGCCGGGCCCATCCCCTTGTCGGTGTAGGCGACCGCGCAGCGGTGGTGCAGACCCCAGGCCCCGGCGGTGCCGACCATGCTGTAGACCCCGCCGAGTCCGGTGGCGGGCGCGGCGACGACACACGGCCGGGCACGGTCGAAGCCGTCCGGTACCTGCACCACGAAGCTGACGCTGCGGGCCCCGCGGCCCGCCACGGCCCGGTACTCCACCCCCGCGATCTTCCCGTCGCCGGGCACGGGGCGGCCCCGGTCCACATCGGGTCCGTACAGCCTCCCGAGGCCGCCGCCGGATCCGGCGGACAGCCCGGCCGAGGCCCAGACGGCCTGGCGGCGCAACTCGGCGGCGGTGGGCCGGTCGGGGTCGGCGGCCCGTGGCATGGGCCCGCGCAGCCCCGCGAAGCCGAGCCCGGCGGTGAGCAGATCGTCGCTCCGCCCGTCGTACCGCCGCTCGGTCAGCTCGCTGATGAACGAGGGAAGCGCGGAGCGGGCGGACCCGGTCCGGTCGGCGGCATGGGCGAGCGGGGAGACGAGGGCCGCGGTGAGGGCGAGGGCCAGGGACAGGGCGGGCAGGCGGCCGGCGGATGGCATGGGCGGTCCTACCTTTCAGATGTGGGTCTGACCTGGTCGTTCGTAAGATCGGAGGGCCCAGGGGTTCTGGGTATGGCTGGCATGGTGGAGACCGTTCGATGGCTCAAGGAACTTGGCCGCCCGGAGCCCCGCGACGACTCGACCGCCAATTGGGAGATGCGACTCCGATCGCTGCTGTAGGACAACGTCGGCGAGGTCGTCGGTGGGATCGATGTTCCTTCCGGGTCAGAGCGGCACGGCGCCCGTCGCCAGAGCCGCGGCGGTCATCACGAGCGTCGTCCCGAATGCCCAGCGGAAGAGGAAGCGCTGGTGCTCCCCGAGCTGTACGCCGCTCATGCTCAGGAGGATGAAGGTCGCGGCGGTGAGCGGGCTCAGCGGGAAGCCGGTGGTCATCTGGCCGAGGACGGCGGCGCGGGCGATCTCGGCGTGGTCGGTGCCGAAGGCGTCGGCGGTCCCGGCGAGCACCGGCAGCACCCCGAAGTAGTAGGCGTCCGGGGTGAGGACGAGGCTCAGCGGCATGCTGGTGATGGCCACGAGCACCGGCAGATGGCCGCCGAGCCCGTCGGGGATGATGTCGACCAGCGCCTCGGCCATCTTCCCGATCATCCCCGTGCCGCCGAGGATGCCGGTGAACACCCCGGCCGCGAAGATCATGGTGATGACGAGCACCACGCTCTTGCCGTGCTTCTCCAGCAGCTCCTGCTGCTCCTCCCAGCGGGGGTGGTTGACCAGCAGCGCGAGGACGAAGGCGAAGACGAAGAGCACGGGCAGCGGCATGGCCTCCAGCACCAGGCAGACCAGCAGGGCCACGGTGAGCAGCAGATTGAAGAGGGTGAGCGCGAGACCGGGGCGGGCGGCGACCCGCGGTGTGCCGGGGCCGTCCCCGGCCGCCACCTCGGCGCGCGGGGCGGGCCCGAGGTCGCCGAGCCGCCGCCGCTCACGGCGTCCGATGAGATACGCGGCGAGCAGCACCCAGGCGATACCGGCGGCGAGGGCGGGCAGCAGCGGTGTGATGATGTCGGAGGTGTCGATCTTCAGGGCCGCGGCGGCGCGGGCCGTCGGCCCGCCCCACGGGATCATGTTCATCACGCCCGCGCCCAGGCCGACCACCCCGGCGAGCACCAACCGGCTCATGCCCAGCCGCTGATAGACGGGGAGCAGCGCGGAGATGGTGATGAGGAAGGTGGAGGCGCCGTCGCCGTCGAGCCCGACGCATACGGTCAGCACGGCGGTGCCGACCGTGATCCGCACCGGGTCGTTCCTGGTGGCGCGGAGGATGCCGCGGATCAGTGGTTCGAAGAGGCCCGCGTCGATCATCAGGCTGAAATAGAGCACCGCGAAGGCGATCATGATGCCGGTCGGGGCGACCTTGGACAGCCCGTCGAGCGCCATCGGGCCCAAGTCGTCGCCGTATCCGCCGATGACCGCGGTGGCCACGGGCGTGAGGACGAGGGCCACCAGCACCGAGACCCGTTTGAACATGGTGAGCAGCAGGAAGCCGCCGATCGTGCAGAACCCCAGTGCTGCCAGCATGGCCGCTCGCTTCCTCGTCCGGTCGGGTGCTGCCGAAGAGTTTCCGAGCGGGGAAAGATCCGCGTCCAGCATCGAACACAGATCTATCCATGCGTTTCGCGCAACAGTTCCCCCGCCCGGCCGCCGCGCCTACGCTCACGGACCATGGACGTCACCCTGCGCCAGCTGACCGCGTACGCCGCGGTCGCGCGCGCCGTGAGCTTCACCGCGGCCGCCGCCGAACTGCATGTGTCCCAGTCGTCGCTGAGCCGTGCGGTCGCCGATCTGGAACGGACGCTGGGGATGCGGCTGCTGGAACGGGACACCCGCAATGTGCGGCTCACCCCGGCGGGCGCCGAGGCGCTGCGCATCGCCGACCAGATCCTCTCCGCGCACCGCGCGGGCCTGGCCCAGCTGGGTCGCTACGGCGCCGGTGAGCGCGGCGCGGTGGCCCTGGCGACCCTGCCCTCGGTCGCGGCCGTGCTGCTGCCGCCGGTGATCTCCGCCTTCCGCGCCCGGCGCCCGGAGATGACCGTACGGCTGCTGGACGGGCTGGAGCGCTCGGTGCTGGACCGGGTGATCGACGGGGACGCCGACTTCGCGGTCAGCACGGTGGCCCGGCGCGCCCCGGGCATCACACTGCGGCCGCTGGTGCGGGACCGCTTCGACGCGGTGCTCCCGGAGCACCATCCGCTGGCCGAGCGGGCGGACGTGACCTGGGAGGAGCTGGGCCGGGAGCCGTTCCTCGCGGTGGGCACCGACTCCAGCGTGCGCCGGATGACCGACGCGGCCTTCGCCCAGACGGGGATGGAGGCGACCCCGGCGGCCGAGGCGTCGAACGTGGCCACGGTGGGCGGTCTGGTGGCGGCCGGGCTCGGCGTCTCCGCGCTGCCCGCCCTGGTCCATCCGCTGGTGGGGCCGGGCCGACTGGTGCGGCGCCCACTGGTGGAGCCGGTGGTGGAGCGCCGGCTGTACGTCGTCCTGCCGACGCGCCGCACGCTTCCGCCGGGGGCGCGTCGCTTCCTGGAGCAGCTGGAGGAGTTCCGCTCCGCGGCGGACGCCTTGCCGACGGGGGTGGTGTGGGAGGAGGCGGGCGAGGACCGGTGAGGGCGCCGGGGGCACACCGCCGGGCGGCGATGGCGGCGATGGCGGCGACCCTTGCGAGATCCGCATGAATTGATCCCCTTTCATTGCTGGACGTGCATACGCCCCGCCCCGCAGCCTGGCCGCATGGAGGACCAGACCAGCACAGGGCAGGGACAGCTCACAGGGCTGAAGGTGGTGGAGTTCGCTCATGTGGTGGCGGGCCCCCTCGCCGGGGGGATGCTCGCCGACCAGGGCGCGGACGTCGTCCACGTGGAGCCGCCGGGTTCCGGTGACGCGGCGCGGGCGATGGGCCCGCGACGTGACGGCGTACCGCTCTGGTTCAAGGTTGCGGGCCGCAACAAGCGCTCGGTGACCCTGGATCTGCACCACGAGGAGGGCCGGGAGGTCGCCCGGGAGCTGATCGCCTGGGCGGATGTGGTGATCGTGACGCTGCGGGCGGGCCGGCTGCGCGCCTGGGGACTGGACTGGGAGGCCGTCCACGCGCTCAACCCCACCGCGATCCTGCTCCAGATCTCCGGTTTCGGCGCCACCTCCTCGCGGGCCGACGCCCCGGGCTTCGGGAAGATGGGCGAGGCCCGCAGCGGGGTGGTGCATCTGACCGGCTTCCCCGAAGGCCCGCCCGTGCACACCGGCTTCTCGCACGGCGACGCGGTCACCGGGCTGATGGGCGCGTTCGCGGTCCTGGCCGCGCTGCACCGCCGTGACACCGATCCGGACTCCTTCGACGGCGAGTGGATCGACCTGGCGCTGTTCGAGCCGCTGTACCGCCTGGTGGAGTGGCAGATCATCGCGTACGACCAGCTCGGTACGGCCCCCGAGCGGGCCGGCAACCAGTTGGCCGTCGCCCCGGCCGCCGTCATCAACACCTACCGCAGCGCCGACGGCGACTGGCTCACCGTCACCTCCGCCACCACCCGCTCGGTGCGCAATGTGGTGCGGCTGCTGGGCCTGCCCGACGAGGAGTTCACCACCGTGGAGCAGCAGCACGCGGGACGCGAGCGGCTCGACGCGGCGCTGCGGGAGTGGGTGGCGGCGCGCCCGGCGGCCGAGTGCCTGGCGGCGTTCGAGCGGGCCGAGGTGGTGGCCTCACGCGTGTTCACCGCCGCCGACATCGTCGCCGACCCGGTCTACGCCGAACGCGAGGACATCATCACGGTGGACGACCCCGACCTCGGCCCGGTGCGGATGCAGGCAGTGATCCCGCGCTTCCACCGCTCCCCCGGCGCGGTGTGGCGGACCGGCCCCGCGCTCGGCGCGGACAACGCGCTGGTCTACGGGGAGTGGCTGGGCATCGACGGCGGACGGCTGGCGAAGCTGGAGGCAGAGGGTGTCATCTGACGGCGCGACGACTCCCCGTATCCCCCTGCGCTCCCTGCTCTTCGTGCCCGGCAGCCGCACCGGCTGGCTGCCCAAGGCGGAGGCGGCGGGCGCCGACGCGGCCATCCTCGACCTGGAGGACGCCGTCCCGGAGGACGGCAAGGCGGCGGCGCGCGAGGCGGTGGCCGCGGCCGTCGACCGGGCGGCCGGGGCGCCCCCCGGTCCGATGCGGCTGCTGGTACGGATCAACGCGCTGGACCGCGCGGCGGGCTGGCAGGGCGCCGACGAGCTGCGGGCGGTCGCCCGGCCCGGGCTCTACGGCATCGTGCTGCCCAAGGTGAGCGGCCCCGAGGACGTGACCACCGCCGACCGGCTGCTGGCCTGGTGCGAGCGCGAACACGGCCTGCCCGAGGGCCATTTCGCCCTGCTGCCGCTGCTGGAGACGGCACGCGGGCTGCGCGAGGCGTACGCCATCGGCCGGGCCGCCGCCCGGATCGCCCATCTGGGCGCGGTGGCCGCGCCTGACGGGGATGTGGAACGCGCGGTCGGCTACCGCTGGAGCCCGGGGGGCGAGGAGACCCGCGAGCTACGGGCCCGGGTGCTGCTCGACGCCCGCGCCGCGGACCGCCCCCATCCGGTGGCCGGGCTGTGGACGGACGTGGCGGACCTCGCGGGACTACGGCGCTTCGCGGAGCAGAACCGTGCGCTGGGGTACGAGGGGATGGCGGTGATCCACCCGTCGCATGTGCCGGTGGTCAACGAGGTGTTCTCGCCGGACGCGGAGGAGCTGGCCCGCTGCCGGCGGCTGATCGCGGCGGTGGAGCGGGCGCAGGCGGAAGGGACCGGGGCGGTGCGCTTCGAGGGGCGGATGGTGGACGAGGCGATGGCGGCCACGGCCCGCCGGACCCTGGCCCGCCACGACCGGGGCTGAGGGCCGCCGCCCCCCATGCGCCCCGGCCGGAGCCGATGAGTTTCGCCGTGGTCCGGAGTCATAGGCAGAGAGGTAAGAAGCGATGCCGCCGGACGGGAGTGCCATGAGGATCGTCGTCATCAACCACGTCACCCTGGACGGTGTCACACAAGGGCCCGGCCGGGCCGATGAGGACACTCGCGAGGGGTTCGCCCAGGGCGGCTGGGCCGCCGAGCGGGGCGGGGACGAGGCCGTCGGGCGGGAGTGGGGGCGGCGGCTGGCCGCCAGCAGTGGGTATCTGCTGGGGCGCCGCACGTACCAGGAGGTTCTGGGCCACTGGAATACCCAAGGCGGCCCGTTCCGCGACGCCCTCAACAACGCCCCCAAGTACGTCGCGTCCAACACCCTGGCCGAGCCCCTGCCGTGGCCCAACTCCACACTGCTCAGTGGCGACATCCCCGCGGCGGTCGCCGAGCTCAAGCAGACCCCCGGCGACGACCTGCACATCATGGGCAGCGGCGCGCTGATCCAGTCACTTTCCCCGCTGGGCCTCATCGACGAATACCTGCTCTGCGTCCACCCGCTCGTCCTGGGCACCGGGCGCCGCCTGTTCGCCGACGGCTTCGGTCCCATCGCGTTCGGTCTCGCCGACGCGACCCCGACGGCCACCGGCGTCATCATCGCCACCTATCGGCCCCTCGCAGGGTAGAACGCGGGTCCTCCGAGTCAGGAGCACAGCGAGCGACCGCGCTGTGATCACCACGGTGGAGGCCAGGGCGGCCACGGAAGCTCGACCTCCGCCTGGACGGCCACGGACACCGGCGCGTCCTCGCGGTGCTCACCTACCTGCGCGCCTGACCGTCCGATGCCCCGGGTCGAGGAGCAGCTTCGCGGCCACCGTCGTCCCGTCGGTGCGCATTCTGGCCGCCACGGACCTCGCCCGGGCCCTTGGGGCCGCACCGCCGAAGCGGGGCCCTGGCCGAGGGCTGTGCCACTCGGCTACTTCCAGGAGAGCGCCCAGGTCGAGCACTACACAATTTGCGTCTGGCGCAAGGTCCGTGGAGGCCGCCGACTCTCCGCGGCTGTCACGAGAAGTATTGAGGCCGATCACGGGAAGTAAGGCCAGCGAGCCCCGGGGCCTCAACATGACGCCCGGCAATCCGGCGCTCCGGCCAGCGGGCACGGGCATACATCGCCCGGGTCTCCGGTGGGGTCTCCGGCGGACTCTCGTACCCGCCCGGGGCGTCCGGCCGTACCCGCCAGCACGAGGCCCCCGGAGGCGCAGTCCCGGGCCTTCAGTTCGTCGAACCGCCCGGCTCTATCTCCTTAGGCTGCTCCGGAAGCAGCCGGTTGACCATCATTTCCGGGGCCGCGTCCATGCCGAGTGCTTTCATGGCGGCAGCAGAGTTGAGATCGTCCCTCTGCTTCGAGTCTGCAACCCGCTCGATGAACGTCGTCGCGATTTCGAGCTTGTGATCGATGTCGATCTTCTTCTCGTTGTCCTCGGCCGCCTTCGTCAGATTGGCCATGGTCCGCTTCGAGTGGAGCGCCAGCGCACCACCGCCGATCGTGATCAATGCACCCGTCAGGCTCGTCATCAACGGCAGGTAGCTGAGGTCAGGATTACCGGCGTGAACCAGCGCCAGCACTCCCCCCGCAAGGATGATTAGGGAGCCGCCGGTCATGAACAACACGCTCAGGCGGAACGTCCACTCTGCCTGCTTCAGCGTGTGGTTCAGGAAGTCGAAGTGGAACTTCTGTCGCCGTTCGGGAAGGCTTAGACCGCGAGAAGCCTGATAAACACGCCCGCTATTGACACTTCCATTGATGTGGATGTTGCTGATGACGCCCGACTGCACCACCGAACCGTGCATCATCCCACCAGAGATCTCGGACTCAGGGATGCTGTCATCGTCGTCTGTGGTGTCCGCCATCTTCAGCCCCCGTTCACAACAGCTGACGTAAAGCCAACTCACACCAGCATAACGGGAGTCACCGGAGTGGGTGCCTGCTCTCGATGACGGCTGACCTCAGAAGGGCACGCCAGCGCGCTTGGCCAGCCGCGTAAGCCTCGGGTTGCTGCGTCGGTGCAGCGACGTGAGCACACGCATCAGCTCTTGGCTGGTCGGATGGACACGGGCCATCTCCGGTGCGACGTCCCAAGCCGCTTCGAGCGATTCGAGAGCCCCGTCACGGTCCCCCAGGGCGAGCTTTGACCGGCTGATGTTCATGTGCAGCGGGCCAACGCGCGTGGCCGGAAGCGTCACCCCGCCCCGGATCAGATCGTCCGCCGTATTGAGAGACTCGCGGTAGTCCTCCATGTCAGAGGCCGTCGAAATGGCATGCACAGCGGTGTTCTCGGGCCCGAAGTGGATGCCATGGTCTTCGACGTCCTCAGGGAACTCCTCGGCCACCTGCCACGCTGCCGCGATGTGCCGTTGGGCGGTTGCCTTGTCCTTGATCCGACCAGCCAGCGTCAGCCCGCGCAGGTGCAGGATGCCCAGACCATAGGCGCGGTCATGGCCTCGCAAGGTCGACTCGGCCTCAACAACGGCACGGTCCACAATCGCCAACCCGCCCGCGAAGTCTCCAAAGTTCAGGAAGGCTCCGGCCTCGTCCCGGGCGGCCACCGTGGCCGCGATGGGGTGCGCACGCTCGGCGGCCAGCCGCTGTTTCATGACGGCCAGCTCGGCGAGGTGCATCCAGCGGTGTCGGGCGGCCAGCCAGTAGACCACCGAGTATGTATCGGCGACACGGGTCCAGGCATCGGGCGACTGGGTGGCGTGCGCGTAGTTCGTCGCGTCTGCCAGCACGCCCGGGAGCTTCTGCAACACCGCCGACAGCTCGGTCCGGTACCGGTGCTCGTTCAGCTCGGCCAGCTCGCGAGGAAGGTCCTCAGGGTGTGACGGCGGCGTGTCGGGAATGTCGAACCGCCGAATGGCGTAATTGAGGGCAGCAAGACTCTTCTCGTCGGTGCGCTCGACGGGGGCCGTGCCCAGCAGCTCATCCAGCGTCAGCCCCATTGCCTGAGCGAGAGCGGCAGCAATGCCCTGGGTCAGCGCGCGGTCGCCCACCTCAATCTTGCTGAGCAGCGAAACCGACATGCCCGCACGTCGGGCAAGGGCAACCTGACTGAAGCCGCGCGCCTTGCGGCAAACGGCCACATTCGCACCTGGTCCGGGAATCTTGGTCACGCTCATGGTGTGCGTCTTCCCCACTCGACTGGCGTTATCTCTGATCCATCGTCGCACTCTCAGCACTCACGCGCTTGCGCCTTGTGCAAGAGGTGTGCAAGTTCCCTTTGCACAGCGGCAGTTCTGACACAGACAGAACAGAAGCCGCCGACGGTGCTCAGCCACGGCGATCTGCCGTATCCAAAAGGCACACTCGTCGAAGACGCCGAGACCGGTCATACGGGCGAGCTGCAAGGCGTGATCGAGGAGCGCGTCAAGGGCACCGGAAAGCTTTTCAGCCAAACGCGTACATGCGGCCGAGGGGAGGTGGCTTTGAGTGGGAAGCCCCTTTGGACCGCATCAAGCCCACCGACGACAAGAACGGTTAAGCCTGCCCACCAAGTGCGCTGCCCTGATCGGCCCGGGTGACGTGATCGGCTACGACGGCGAGTGGCGCACGGTCAAGGAGGCATCGACCGCCCAAGGGCCGATGGGCGGGTTAGCCGTCGTGGTCATCTGGGAGGAAGGGGGCGCGGCGCGCTTTCCCGCTGGTGACGAACTCCTCCTGGGAAAACCGGACTCCGCCTGACCAGCGCCTGAGCCCCACCCCGTTCACAATTGGGGTGGGGCTCAGATCGTGCTCTTCGCCCTCAAGGGCTTCATCGATCAGTTGCCCGACCGACGAATACCTGCTCTGCGTCCGTCCGCTCGTCCGGGACGCCGGGCGCCGTCAGAACACGGCTCCTCCGGGTCAGGAGCACGGCGAGCGACCGTGCGGTGATCACCACGGTCGAGGCCAGGGCGGCCACGGCCGACCAGATGACGAGGGCGGGCCAGACGTAGCCGAGCTGGGCCAGGGTTCCCTCGCGGTTCATGAACAGAGCTGCCAGATCGGTGAGTTGGGCGAACAGGACGATCGGTACGGCACAGGGCAGCATGCGCAATCCCACTCGCCACAGTGGCCGGTCCGCGGTGCGCCGCGCCCAGCGGCGTGCCCGAACGGCCCCGAGCACGCCCAAGGCGATCGCCAGCAGGGTCAGCGCCGCGAGGACGTAATCGGCCTTCATCGTGAACGGAGTGCGCACCGTCGGAGACTTGCCCTGGGCCAGGTCGACCAGTCCGCCGAGCATGACGGCGGCGTCGTCCCCGGAGATCATGCCGGTGTTGGCCACGATCGCGATGCCGGTCCGGCTGTCGGGCAGCAGCGTCTGGATGGCGTTGTGGGTCAGGAGTTGCCCGGTGTGCCGGATCTGCCGGGGCTCCTCCCCGGACGGGCTGAGCGACCAGCCCATCGCGTACTCGCCGCCCTTCGGCGGGGTGTGCATGACGTCGACGCTCCGCGCGGAGACGACGCGCCGCCCCGCCGCGGACACGCCCTGGTTGTTCTGGGCGATCAGCCACTGGGAGAGGTCGTCCGCCGTGGTCACGACGCCGTGGCCGCCGGCCGTGAACCAGCGGGGGTGGGAGCGCGGGAACAGCATGCCGTAGGCGCGGACGTAGCCCCGGGCGTGATCGGGCATGTCATCGGTGGAGTCGACCGACTCGGTGTGGGTCATGCCCACGGGCCGGAACACCTGGCCGGCCAGGTAGTCCGCGAAGGGCCGTCCGCTGACGACCTCGACCAGCCGTGCGGCGACGAAGTAGTTGGGGTTGTGGTAGTTCCACTCGGTGCCCGGCCGCGCGGCGAGCCGGGCGCCGCGCATGTCCGCGACCGCCTCGGTGAGCGTACGTGCCTGGGGCCGGGTGAGGTCGGGGTAGGCGGAGTCGGCCATGCCCGATGTCTGGTTCAGCAGCTGCCGTACGGTGATCTTCCCGGCCCGCCGGTCGGCCATCGTGAACTCGGGCAGATAGCGATGGACCGGCTGGTCCAGGTCGACTCGGCCCGCCTCGACCAGCCGCATGACGGCCAGCGCGGTCATGGACTTGGAGAGCGAGGCCACGGGCACCGGTGTCCGCGCGGTCATGGCCTTCCCGGCCGCGGTGTGCCCGTATCCGGCCGCGTGGACGACCCGGTCGCCCCGGGTGACCGCCACCACGGCGCCCGGCAGATCGGTCCGCTCCATATAGGCCTTGACGTAGGCGTCGATCGAGGCGGCGTTCAGCGTGGGGTGGGAGGGGGTGGCGGCGTGCGCGGTCGTCGGACGACCCACCGCCGTCGAGGCGATGAGCAGGGCGATCGCCAGGCGGAAGAGACGTCTGTATCCATGGATCGGCATGGCGCTCATCCCACCGGGGCGGGGTGGGCGCCGCATTGGTGTGCGTACGAGTTCAGAGGTAGTGCGCGCACTACCGACCGGGGACGGACGGCTCGCATATCTTCTGCGGGTGTCTTCTCGAACAGCCTGGCAGGCTCTCGCTCAGCATCCGTTGGGGTTCCTGGCCTCGGCCTGGCCCTGGCGGGCGTTGGCCTATCTGCTGTCCGGGGTCGTCTTCGGCGCGATCGCCATGGTCACGCTGCTGACCATGGCCCTGGCCGGGCTGGTGTCGCTGATCGTGGGGGTGGGCGCCGTCCTCCTCCTCGCCGTGGCGCTGTCCGGCATCGTCGTCACCCGGATCGAACGCCGGCGGCTGCGGCTGGTGGACCCGGACCCGGCGCCGGATCCGCACCGGGCCCCTGAGCGCCCCGGGCCGCGGGGCTGGCTGGAGACCCGGCTGCGGGAGCCCGCGACCTGGCGGGAGCTGAGCTTCACGGCGGTGTCGATGACCGCCCTGTGGTGGATGGACCTGCTCGTCCTGGCTTTCGCCCTCGCCCTGCCCGTCCTGCTCATGACGTCGCCGATGGATGACCCCAGCGCCTGGCCGTGGGTGGTCATCGGCCTGTGTCTGCTGCCGGCGGCGCCGTACACCATCACCGCCTGGGCCGGCGCCCGCGCCGCGCTGACCCGTCTGATCCTGGCGCCGCGCGACGGTGAACTGGGCCGGGAGCTCACCGAGGTCCGGGCCTCCCGGGCACGTCTGGTGGACGCCTTCGACGCGGAGCGCCGACGGATCGAACGGGACCTGCACGACGGCGCCCAGCAGCGGCTGGTCTCCATCAATGTCATGCTCGGCCTGGCCGGTCTGGACGCGGAGCCGGGCTCGCCGGTGGCCCGGCAGCTCGCGCTGGCCCAGGGCGAAGTCACCCTCGCCGTGGACGAGTTGCGCGAGCTCAGCCGGGGTGTGCACCCCAAGGCCCTCACCGACCATGGCCTCGCCGCGGCCGTCGGCAACCTCACCACCCGCTCCGCCCTCCCCGTCACCGTCGACATCCGGCTCCCGTACCGGCTGCCCGCCACCGTGGAGAGCACGGGGTACTTCGTCGTCGCCGAGTCCCTGGCCAACGCCACCAAGCACAGCCGGGCCACCCGGGCCGAGGTCCACGCCCGGCTGGACGCGGATGTCCTGACCCTGTCGGTCCGGGACGACGGCGTCGGCGGGGCGGACCCGGCCGCGGGCACCGGTCTTGTCGGCCTGGCCGACCGCGTCGCCGCGGCGGACGGCAGACTGCGGATATCCAGCCCGGCGGGCGGCCCTACACTGCTGCGCGTGGAGCTCCCGTGCCGCTGAACATCGTGCTCGCCGAAGACTCACCGCTGTTGCGGGACGGCCTGGTCAGCGTGCTCACCCGCTTCGGCCACCGGGTGTCGGCGGCCGTCGGCGACGCCGACGCGCTGATCGCCGCGGCCCATGAGCACGACCCCGACATCGTCATCACCGATGTGCGGATGCCACCGGGCAACGCCGACGACGGCCTCCGCGCCGCGGTCGCGCTGCGCGGCCACCGCGCCGGTCTGCCCATTCTGGTGCTCAGCCAGTACATCGAGCAGTCCTACGCCACCCACCTGCTCGACCTGGGCAGCGAGAGCGGCATCGGCTATCTGCTCAAGGACCGGGTCAGCGCCGTCACCCACTTCGCGGGCGCGGTCGAGCAGGTGGCCGCCGGGGCGACGGTCATGGACCCCGAGGTGGTGCGCCAGCTCCTGCGACGGCGGCAGGACCCCCTGCGGCGGCTCACGCCCCGGGAGCGCGAGGTCCTCTCGCTCATGGCCGAGGGACGGTCCAATGCCGAGATCGCCCGCGACCTCTATGTCACCGAGGCCGCGGTCAACAAGCATGTCAGCTCCATCCTCCAGAAGCTCGACCTCCGCCTGGACGGCCACGGACACCGGCGCGTCCTCGCGGTGCTCACCTATCTGCGCGCCTGACCGTCCTACGCCCCGGCGTCGAGGAGCAGCTTCGCGGCCACCGTCGTCCCGTCGGTGGGCATCATGCCCGCCACGGCCCTCGCCCGTGCCCGGCTCTCGGGGGTCAGGGCCGCTTTCAGCGCGGCCGACAGGGAGTCGAGGGTCGGGGCCGGACCGTCGTGTGCCGTGCCGATGCCCAGCTCGGCCACCCGGGCGGCCCAGTGCGGCTGGTCCGCGATCTGGGGGACCACCACCTGAGGCGCGCCGGCCCGCGCGGCCGTCGTCGTGGTGCCCGCGCCACCGTGGTGGACGACGGCCGCCACCCGGCCGAACAGCGACTGATGGTTGACCTCGCCCACGGCGAGGCAGTCGTCCCGGTCGTCGATCGGGGCCAGATCGGCCCAGCCGCGGGCGAGGAGCACCCGGTGGCCCTGCGCGCGGACCGCCTCGACGGCCACCCGGGCGAGGTCGGTCGAGGTGTGCATGGCCATGCTGCCGAAGCCCACGTACACCGGCGGTGCGCCCGCCTCCAGGAACGCCTCCAGCTCGGCCGGGAGCGGACGTTCGTCCGGCAGGATCCACGCGCCGGTCTGGACGAGGTCGAGTTCCGTCAGGTCCTGCCACGGGCCCAGGACCGGGTCCGCCGCCAGCAACGCCCGGTCGGTGAAGACGTAGTCGCGGACGTTGTCCACCGGCGGCAGGCCGATCGCCGCCCGGTGGCGGTTCTCCGCCTCGCCGTACAGCTCGTTCACGCGCTGGGCGTCCTGCTCCCACAGCACCTTGAGGTCCGTCTCCTCCTGCGGGGACGGCGTGCCGGGCCGCCGTCCCGGACGGAAGTGCCGCGAGGGCAGCCCGAACGGATGGAAGCACGCGAACACATAGCGGATGCCCAGCTTCTCGGCCACCGAGCGGGCGCCGGCCGGCATCAGGCCGGTCGCGAGGAGTACGTCGCTTCCCTCGGCCGCCGTGGTGAGCGTGTCGAACCGCGCGGCGACCAGCTCGGGCGCGAGCCGGAACGCGGCCTGCGCCGACGGCGGCCGCTCACCGGTCACCACCGAGCGCACCGTCGGGCCGAGCGGCACCAGTTCCACGCCGACACCGGCGAGCAGCGCCGCGAACTCCTCGTCCGGCGGGGCGCACACCCGCGCCTCCGCACCGAGCTCCCGCAGCCGCACCGCGAGTCCCGCCAGCGGTTCGACATCCCCGCGCGACCCCCATGTCGACAACACCACACGCATATCGCAAACTCCCCGTTTCCCCAGGTACTGGCATCGGCCGCCCATCCTGAGGCACACCCCGGGTCTTGCCGCAAGCCCCCCGGTGCGCTATAGGTTGATAGTGGCAGGGAGAGTAATTCCCTGCCTTTGCTGTGTCGTCGGCCCAGGCCCCTCGGGGCAGGCCCGTCAGCCCGGGTCCGGTCAGTGCGGGCCCGTCAGCCCAGGTCCGGTCACTCCATGTCCGGTCAGTCCAGGTCCGCCAGATCGAGCCCGCTCAGCCGCTCGGGGTCGGCCAGGATGTCGATCGCCACGATCCTGCCGTCCGCGACCGTGAAGGCCAGCACCGAGTACGGCCGCCCCTCCCGCGAACTGACCACGCCCACGGCCCCGTTGACGAGCGCGGGCCGGGCGTGCAGCCCCGGGCCGCTGAGGCGGGAGAAGGTGAGCGCCTGGTCCGCCACGGCCGCGGCGCCACGCACCTCGCGCGGGGCGGGGGCGGGCGCGGGGCCGTAGTCGGCGCGCAGCACGACATCCGGGTCGAGCACGGCGATCAGCCCCTCCAAATCGCCGTCGCGCGCGGCGGCGAGGAAGGCGCCCACGACCTCGCGCTGCCGGGCGAGGTCCGCGTCGGGGACCGGGGCCGCTCCCCGCACCCGGCGGCGGGCGCGGCTGGCGAGCTGACGGGCGGCGGCCGGGGTGCGGTCGACGATGGGGGCGATCTCGTCGAACGGCACGGCGAACAGATCGTGCAGTACGAAGGCCAGCCGTTCGGCGGGGGCCAGCGTCTCCAGGACGACCAGCAGGGCGAGGCCGACCGAGTCGGCGAGCAGCGCCTGGTCCTCGGGGCCGGGCCCGCTCGCACGGCTGATGACCGGGTCGGGGAGGCGCACCCCCAGGGGCTCCTCGCGCCGGGCGGTGCGCGAGCGCAGCATGTCCAGGCAGACCCGGCCGACGACGGTGGTCAGCCAGCCGCCCAGGTTCTCCACCGCGCCGGTGTCGGAGCGGCTGAGCCGCAGCCATGCCTCCTGGACGGCGTCGTCCGCCTCGCTCAGTGAGCCGAGCATGCGGTAGGCAACCGCGCGCAGATGGCCGCGGTGGGCCTCGAAGCCCTCCGCCAGAAGGTGGTTCTCGTCCATCGTTCACATCCCCTTGTCCGGACCGCACCGTCGCAGGCCACACCGTGCTGACGGATGGGCCGGGCGCGATGTGACAGAGGGGGCGGGATGGACCGTGCACCCGTCCAGTCCCTTGACGCACTGCGATCACATCATTACACAAGTTGGGAGCGCTCCCATGCCTCCCACTCCCCAGGAGGGTCCCTCATGTCCCTGCCCCTGTTAGGCCGTCCGCGCGGTGCGCGGGCCGCCACCGCGCTGCTCACCGGTGCGCTGCTGCTGATCGCCGCCCAGTCCGCGCCCGCCGGGGCGGACTCCCCCGCCGCGCCCGCGGCCTCCGCCGCGCCCTCCACCGTCCAGGTCAATCAGCTGGGATATCTGCCGGACGGCCCCAAACGGGCCACCGTCGTCAGCGCGAGCACCACCGCCCTGCCCTGGCAGCTGCGCGACGCCGCGGGGCGGACGGCCGCCTCGGGCACCACCGCCGTACGGGGCGCGGACGCCGCCTCCGGGCAGTCGGCCCATCTGGTGGACTTCTCCTCGTACCCGGGGACGGGCACCGGCTACACCCTCACCGTGGACGGGCGGACCAGCCACCCCTTCGACATCCGCGCGAACCTCTACGACGGGCTGCGCGCCGACGCGATGTCCTTCTTCTACCAGCAGCGCAGCGGTATCCCCATCGAGGCGTCACTCGCCGGTTCCCCCTACGCGCGCCCGGCGGGCCATCTGGGTGTCGCCCCCACCCGGGGCGACACCGCCGTGCCCTGCGCCAGCGGGGTGTGCGACTATGCCCGGGATGTGCGTGGCGGCTGGTACGACGCCGGTGACCAGGGCAAATACGTGGTCAACGGCGGACTCGCGGTCTGGCAGCTGGTCAACTCCTTCGAGCGCGCGAAGCGTACGGGGCACGCGGCCGCCCTCGGGGATTCCACGCTGCGCGTCCCCGAGCGCGGCAACCGGATCCCCGATGTGCTCGACGAGGCGCGCTGGGAGCTCGAATTCCTGATGCGCATGCAGATCCCGGAGGGCAAGCCGCGGGCGGGCATGGCCTTCCACAAGGTCCATGACGCCGCCTGGACCGGACTGCCCACCCGGCCGGAGCAGGACGCCGAGCCGCGTGAGCTGCACGCGCCGTCCACCGCCGCCACCCTCAACCTGGCCGCCGCGGCGGCCCAGTGCGCCCGGGTCTACGCGCCGTACGACGCCGCCTTCGCCGCCCGCTGCCTGGACTCCGCGCGCCGCGCCTGGGCCGCCGCACGGGCGAACCCCGATGTGCTCGCACCGGCCTCCGACTCCACCGGCGGCGGGGCGTACGACGACAGCGAGGTGGGCGACGAGTTCTACTGGGCGGCGGCTGAGCTGTACGCGACCACCGGGGAGGCGCCGTACCGGGACGCGGTCACCTCCTCGCCATACCACACCGCGAGCGATGTGTTCACCCCGCACGGCTTCAGCTGGCAGGACACCGGGCCGCTCGGGCGGCTCGTCCTGGCCACCGTCCCCAACGGCCTGCCCGCCGCCGACCTCGCCCGCGTCCGCGCCTCCGTGGTGTCCGCGGCCGACGCCCGCTTGAGCACGATGGCCGGCCAGGGCTACGCGGTGCCGCTGCCGACGGACGGCTACGTATGGGGCTCCAACGGCCAGGTGGCCAACAACGGCACCGTCATGGCCGTCGCCTACGAGCTCACCAAGCAACGGCGGTACCGCACCGGGGCGCTGGAGACACTGGACTATCTGCTCGGCCGGAACGCGCTCGGCCAGTCGTATGTCACCGGCTACGGCGAGCACGCCGCCCAGAACCAGCACCACCGCTTCTGGGCGCACCAGTACGACGCCTCGCTGCCGAACCCGCCCGCCGGTTCGATCGCGGGCGGCGCGAACTCGGGGCTGCAGGATCCGGTGGCGCAGGAGAAGCTCCCGGGCTGCGCGCCCGCGGCCTGCTACATCGACGACATCGGCTCGTACTCCACGAACGAGGTGGCGATCAACTGGAACGCGCCGCTGGCGTGGCTGGCCGCGTTCGCCGCGGAACGCGGCTGACCGGGTGGGCGAGGGGCCTCCTCCGGCCAATGCAGTTGCGTTAAGGCGTCCGCAGGGCCCCACCAACCCGGAGTTCACGTTTCCCTGAATTCATGAATCCGTGTACTGTCTCGGTGTGTTGACTGTTGCCTCCGACATCGAGGTGCTGGCCCGGTTCGGCCGCGCGCTCGCGGACCCGATCCGCTGCCGCATCCTGCTCGCCCTACACGACGCCCCTGCCTATCCGGCCGATCTCGCCGACGCCCTCGGCGTCTCCCGCACCCGTCTGTCGAACCACCTGGCGTGCCTGCGCGACTGCGGGCTAGTCGTCACCCTCCCCGACGGGCGCCGCACCCGTTACGAGCTGGCCGACAAACGCCTCGGCCACGCGCTGGACGACCTGCGCACCGCCGTGGTGGCGGTGGAGACCGACCGCACGTGCGTCGATGCCGACGAGAAGGGGTGCTGCTGACATGACCGCGGAGATATCCATATCCCTCGGCCCCGGCCCGGCCCGCCGCGACGCGCTCGCCAAGCGGATACGGCTGCTGGTCGCCGCCACGATCACGTACAACGTCATCGAGGGGATCGTCGCCACCACCGCCGGCGCCCTCGCTTCCTCCACCGCGCTGATCGGCTTCGGCCTGGACTCGGCCATCGAGGTGTCCTCCGCGACCGCGGTTGCCTGGCAGTTCTCCGCCCGTGACCACTCCGTGCGCGAGGCCCGCGAGCAGCGCACCCTGCGGATCATCGCCATCTCGTTCTTCGCGCTCGCCGCGTACGTCACCGTCGACGCCGTACGGGCGCTGACCGGCACCGGCGAGGCCGAACGCTCCATCCCTGGCATCATCATCGCCGCCCTGTCCCTGGCCGTGATGCCGTTCCTGTCCGCCGCCCAGCGCCACGCCGGCCGCGAACTCGGCTCCGCCAGCGCGGTCGCCGACTCCAAGCAGACGCTGCTGTGCACGTACCTGTCCGCCGTGCTGCTCGTGGGCTTGGTCCTCAACGCCACGCTCGGCTGGTCCTGGGCCGACCCACTCGCCGCCCTGGTCATCGCCGCCATCGCGGTGAAGGAGGGCCGCGACGCCTGGCAGGGTAAGGGCTGCTGCGCGGTCCCGGCCGCCGGTGCCGAGACCGACGCATGCGGTTGCCGGCCCGGATGCGACTGCTGCGACTGAACTGCGCGCACGGCAGGGCCCCGGTTGACACTGGGGCCCTCTGCCGTGCGGTACCCAGCCACTCCGCCGGGGCACCGCAAGCCAGGGCTGAGGAGCTACCGACTCGGTGCACCCGTGCCCGGAGAGCGTCAAACGGCGTTGACCTTGAGTGGAGGGGCAGAGCAGCGCTGGGCAGCGAGTACGAATCGGCATCCTGACGAAGGTGTTCACCGCCGAGCTGGTCGACGCGGCGATAGCCAAGCATGACCGAGTGGAACGACGGCGCCGCCTGCTACCGGCCCGGCTTGTCGTGTACTTCGTCCTGGCCTTGTGCCTGTTCGCCCGAGAGTCGTACGAAGAGGTGCTGCGCGTGCTGACCAGCGGCATACCGGGCAGCCGTGCCCTGGCCAGGGTGAACCGGTCCTCGTTATGCCGAGCGCGGTCCCGGCTCGGTGAGGACGTGCTGGAGAGCGTGTTCAGAGAGGTAGCCGGTCGGCTCGCCACGCCGGACACGCCCGGGGCATGGTGGCGCGGGCTACGGCTGCTTGCTCTGGACGGCACCCAGTTCGACCTTCCCGACTCAGTGAGTAACGGCGACACCTTCGACGGCCCTTCGACCACGGGCGGCCTCCCCTTCGGCTTTCCGCAGGTGAGGGCTGTGGTTCTCGCGGAGATCGGGACACACGGAGTGCTCGACGTCCGCCTCGGCGGCTATCGAGACGGCGAACGCAGCCTCGCTTACCCGCTGGCCGGCTCCACCGGTTCTGGGGACCTGGTGATCGCCGACCGCGGCTTCTGGTCGGTCGAGTTCGCCCACGCTTTCACCGTGACCGGCGCGGACCTGCTGGTCAGGCTCCAGTCCAACCACCTCGGCACCCTCCAGGAAGAGCTTCCCGACGGCTCGTACTTGTCGATAGCGCGCCCGGGCAAGGACGTCCGGCTCCGAGCCGCGCGGGAAGGCCGGACCTTGCCCAAGCACACGATCTACCGCGTCATCACCTTCACGAAGGACGACAAGGTCGCCTTCCTCGGCACGACACTGCTGGACCCCGCGCAGTACCCGGCAGCCGAGCTGATCGCGCTCTACCGAGAACGCTGGGAGATCGAGCTGGCCTTCGACGAGATCAAGAACCATCTCGGCCCCGGCGGGCCGATCCGGTCCCGTACGCCGGAAGGCGTCCGGCAGGAGCTGTGGGCCTACCTCGCCGTCCACCACGCGATCCGCCAGTTCGCTCACGCCGCAGCACTCGCCGGCCCCGCCGTCGACGCGGACCGCGTCTCCTACCTCAAGTGCGTCCGCATCATCCGCCGAAGCGTTCCTTCCCAGCTCGGAGCCACCACCGCCAAGCTCACGCGTTCCCTCACCGAGGCTGGGCAGGAGGCACGCAGCCGCTTACTCCCGGTCCGCCGGAACCGGAACTGCCCACGAGCGATCAAGAAGCCCAACCGGTGGCCCGTGCTGCGGACCCGCGCCAAACGAGGGGCGGTCGAGCCGGGCCGCTGGGCCTTCAACCAGACGAAGAAGCACAAGAGCAATCGACGGGCGGGGAGACCAGTGCTCAAGCCGTCCCCGACCCCGTCACCGCCCTAACGCAACTGCATTGGCCTCCTCCGGCCCCTCGCCCACCCGCTTCCCGTTACGTCACCGGGGCAGCTGCGCCTCGATCGCCGCGACGACATCGTCCGCCTCCGGCTCGGTCCGCGGCCGGAACCGGCCCACGACCTCCCCGTCCGGCGAGATCAGGAACTTCTCGAAGTTCCACTGCACATCCCCCGCCTCGCCCTGCGCGTCCGGCGTCCCCGTCAGCTCGGCGTAGAGCGGATGCCGCTGCTCGCCGTTGACATCGACCTTCTCCAGCAGCGGGAAGGACACCCCGTAGGTCGTCGAGCAGAACGTCTGGATCTCCTCGCTCGTCCCCGGCTCCTGCCCCGCGAACTGGTTGCACGGAACCCCCAGCACGGTGAACCCGCGCCCGGCATAGCGCTGCTGCAGCCGCTCCAGCCCCTCGTACTGCGGGGTCAGCCCGCACTTGGACGCCACATTGACCACCAGCAGCGCCGCACCCCGATGCTCACCGAGCGAGGTCGGCTCGCCGGTGAGGGTGCGCAGGGGGATGTCGTACAGGCTCATGGGATCTACCGCCTTCGTCGTTCGATGGGTGAGCCCAATCTATGCGCTGCCCACCGCCCCTCACTTCATCACAACTTGACCACATCTCCCACACAGACTCTTCAGCTTTCAACGAGCACGGTTACGGTCAACGTTCCGTGTATCACTCAAGGGGGGATCATGTCTCGGAATAACCACCCATCACCCGGTGAGGGTCGAAACAAGAAGAAGACGGCACTTGGCTGTGGATGTCTCAGTCTGCTGGGACTGCTCGTAATCGGAGGGATCGGAGCGGCGTTCGACGACGGCGACTCGTCGAAGAAGGACGACAAGCCGACCACCGTCGTCGCCAAGAGCGGCTCACCGTCGACATCCCCCAGCCCCTCCCCCACCCCGGTGCACACCACCGCGTCCCCGGCCGCGCGGAAGACCTCCGCTCCGACCGTGGTGAAGGTGAAGCTGCCCGACTTCACCGGCCGGGGCCTGCAGGACGCCCAGGACGCGGCGCAGGAGCTGGGGCTATACCGTCTGCGCAGCCACGACCTGACCGGGCGCGGCCGATTTCAGGTCTGGGACCGCAACTGGCGAGTGTGCTCACAGGACCCCAGCCCCGGCCGCGTTGACGAGGACAGCACGATCACCTTCAACGTGGTGAAGAACGACGAATCGTGCTCCTATCGGGCCGGCGCCTCGACAGGCGGCACCGATGGCGCAGACGGCTTGTCCTCCTCCGCCAGCGGTGGCGGATCGTCTTCCGGCGGATCGTCATCCGGTGGGACTTCCGGCGGATCGTCATCCGGTGGGACTTCCGGCGGATCGTCGTCCAGCAGCACGGGTGGATCGAGCAGCGGGGCCACGGCGCGCTGCAACGACGGCACCTACTCCTACGCCGCCCACCACCAGGGCGCGTGCTCGCATCACGGCGGTGTCGCCGTCTTCTACCGGTGATCTGACACGGCGATGGGGGCGGGGCCGCGGGCCCCGCCCCCATCGGTTACCGAGTGGCCGTCTACTCCGGCGGCGTCGGCGTGTCGTGGTTGCGGTACATCGCCTGGATGTCGAGCTCCAGCTTGACCGTGGGGCCGACCACCGCGATGCCGCGGGCGAGCATATTGCGCCAGTTCAGGGTGTAGTCCTCGCGGTGGAGTTCGGCCGTGGCGAGGGCGGCGCAGCGCAGTTCCTGTTCGTAACCGCCGTTGACGGCGCCGAGGTACGTGGTGTCCAGGGTCACCGAGCGGCTCACGCCGTGCATCGTGAGGGGGCCCTGGAGGGTCCACTTGGGGCCGCTGCGCCAGGTGAAGCGGTTGCTGGCGAAGTGGATCTCCGGGAAGTTGTCGACGTCGAGGAAGTCGGCCGAGCGCAGGTGGGCGTCGCGCGTGTTGTTGCCGGTGTTGATGCTGGAGGCGTCGATGACGACCTCGACGCGGGAGTCCTCCATCCGCTCGGCGATGTGGATACCGCCCCGGAAGCGGGTGAAGCGGCCGTGCACATTGGCCATGCCGACGTGGCGGGCGATGAAGCGGATCGCGGTGTGCGGCGGGTCGAAGAGCCAGGTGCCGGGCGGGGGGAGTTCGAGCTGCTGGGAGGGTTCCATCTGCACCCGGCGGGGAGGTTCGCTCTGGCCGGGGACGATGTCGACGGTGAGGCGGTTGGGCTGCAGACCGCTTCCGGTGAGCAGCACCGTGTACTGCCCGGGCTCGAGCGTGGCGAGGAACAGTCCATGCGGATCGGTGGTCGCTCTGGCCACCGTACGGGCGGCGCCACGCGTCTCGGTGACGGTGACCTCCACGCCGCCCAGGGCCTGGCCGACGGGGTCCAGGACCTCGCAGCTGAAGGCTCCGGCACCCACGGGCAGGTGGATCCTGAGTCCTGATCCGCGGTCCGGACGCTTGGTGCGCATGCGCCGGAGCAGTGCGAGGGGCATTGCAGTCATCTCACTAACGGTTTCTCTGGGGATGGGGGCGTGTCCATGATGAAGCCCCAGGTCGGGCTCCGGACGCCTGGGGGGTGGGTGTCAGCCGTGGCCGAGGATCTTCCGTAGCGCGCCGAGCAGCAACTGGCCGGGGCCGGCACCGGTTCCTCGCCCGCGAGGCTGGTGCAGAAGGCGGTGTTCCCATCAGCGGCCGCGGGGTGGCCAGGGCGGTGACCTGGTCCTCGACTGTATCCACTGCTTAAGGGCTCCTCTCGGTCCTCTCCCCGTCCTCTCCCCCGCGATGGCCGGTCGCGCGGCCCGATCGGTGATCGACGGCCGGCCATTGATGATCTTGTTCCAGAACCTGGACCCCGAGGTGTCTCATTTCGAAACAGTGGCGACGTATACGGTGGAGGCGTTGTGACGACCACCGACGACACCCCCGCCGACCCGGCCCTCTCGTCGCTGCGCCGGGCGCGCGACCGGTTCCTCAGCGGACGGCCACCGGGCGACGGGATCCCCGAGGATCTCGCCCAAGCCTGGCGGCGGGCGCGGTTCTTCGGCGTACCGCGCGATCTGGCGGCCCCGCCCAGGGTCCGGCCGCCGGTGGACTCACCGCTGCTGGCCGCGGCGCGCCCCGTGCTGGACCGGGTGGCGCCCACGCTGAGCGGTGCGATGGGGCTGGTGCTGGTCGACTCCCGCGGCCGGGCGCTGTGGTCGGGCGGCGGCCGTTACGCCGGTACGCCCGCGCCCGACGGGATGGCCGGTCTCGAACTGATGGCCGGTCTTGATCTGTCGGAGAAGGCGGTCGGGCACAACAGCGCCGCGCTCGCGCTGCGTACGGGACGCCGGGCCGAGGTCCACGGCCCCGAGCACTTCCTCGACCTGTGGCAGGAGGTGTCGGCGGTCAGCGTTCCGCTGTACGAGCCGGCGGCGGGCCGCCCGGCCGGCACCGTCACCGTGGTGGCACCGTTGGGCGAGGGCCGCACCGCCCACCCGGGCGCGGCGCTCGCCGAGGCCACCGCGTACGCGGTCGAGACTGAGCTACGGGGCCGGGCACGCCCGCCGGAGCGGGTGCTGCTCGACGCGTATCTGCGGCAGCGGGCCGAGGGGGCGGCGGTGGTGGCGCTCGACGGCAGCAGCCGCCTCGTCAGCCCGGAGGCCGCGCGGCTGCTGTCGCACGAGACGCTGGCATGGCTGGAGCGGCATGCCACGGCCCTCCGCAGGGACGCGGATACGGGACCGGCGGCGGGGCCGGATACGGGACCGGCCACGGGGCCGGAGGAGCACGCACCGGAGGAGATCCCCGTACCGGACGGCGGGATCCCCCTACCGGGCGACGAGATCCCCGTGCCGGACGGCGCCGGGCTCACCGTAAGGATGACGCGCCTGGTGCACGGAGACGAGGTCATCGGGGCCGTGGCCACGGTGTGCACGGCGGCCCGGCGGGCGCGGTCGGCGGAGCGGCGGCGGGGTCATGACCGGCTCCCGGGGCTCGTGGGCACGTCCCGGCCCTGGCGGCTGACCGTCTCCCGGGCGACGGAGCTGGCACGGGCCGTGGAGCCGCTGCTGCTCATCGGCGAGCCGGGCGTGGGCAAGACCGCGCTGGCCCGCGCCCTGCTCGGCCCGCGGGGCACGGCCGCGCCGCGGATCGTCGACGCCGCCGAGCAGGTGCCCGGCGAGGTCCCGCGCTGGTGTCACGCGCTCGCGGAACTCCCGGAGCCGGAGGGGGACGGCGGCGCGCCGCCGCTGCTCCTGCGCCACGCCGAGCGGCTGGGCCAGTCCGATGTGGCGGCGCTGCTGTCGCTGCTGGCGGAGCGGCCCGCGGTGCCGCTGGTGGCGACGCACACCCCGGGCGCGCCCACCGGTCCGTGTCTGAGCCGGCTGCTGGGCATCCTCGCGGCCCGGTCGGTGACGCTGCCGCCGCTGCGGGAACGGGTGGAGGACATCCCGGCGCTGCTGGCGGGCCTCGCCCGGCGCCCCTCCCCCGGACGTCCGCCGCTGACGTGGAGCCTGGACGCCCGCCGGGCGCTGGAGCAGCACACCTGGCCGGGCAATGTGGCCGAACTCGCCCATGTCGTACGGGAGGTGACCGAGCGCCGCCGCGCCACCGGGCCGGTGCGGCGCGAGGAGCTGCCGTACGGACTGCGGGTGCCACCGGCCACCCGCCGGCTGAGCGGTATCGAACGGGCGGAGCGCACCGCGATCCTGGAGGCACTGCGCCGGCACGGTGACAACAAGGCGCGGGCCGCCGAGTCCCTGGGCATCGGCCGGGCCACGTTGTACCGGAAGTTGCGGGCGTACGGAATGGACCAGGCGTAGCGGCGGAAACAGTCACCAGGGGGGCCGGTCACACCGCAGCCGGTCATGGGCCACGGAGGGGGCACGGTGACGCGAGACAACAGCACCGAGAGCGAGGCGGTCACGGGCAGGCTGCTGATCCTGGAGTACGAGCAGGTGAAGGAGGAGCAGCGGGCACGGATCGGGTTCCGCGACAATCTGCTCTACGCGACGCTGGCCGCGATGGCCGCCATCATCACCTTCTCCCTGCAGAGCCATGGGCGCCCGGAGCTGCTGTTGCTGCTGCCCCCGGCGTCGGCGCTGCTGGGCTGGGCGTATCTGGTCAACGACGAGAAGATATCGGCCATCGGACGGTATGTCCGGCAGGATCTGGGGCCCCGGCTGACGGCGCTCGCCCCGGGTCGGCCACCGGTGTTCGGCTGGGAGCGGGCGCACCGCGACGACGGCCGCCGGGTCTCCCGCAAGCGGCTGCAGCTCGCGGCGGATCTGCTGCTGTTCACGGTGGCGCCGATCGCCGCGCTCATCGTGTACTGGACGTCGGAGCCGGTGCGGGCGGTGCTGCTGGGGGTGTCGGTGGCGGAGGTGGCGCTGGTCGTCGTGCTGGCGGTGCAGATCGTGCTGTACGCGGATCTGCACCGGCCGTGATGTGGGATGACCCGTGGGAGCTCGTCGGGCTCCGTAAGGTGTCGGCAAGGGCAGTCCTAGGGGGTATCCGTGGGCGCTGGGGGCAATGGGGGTGCGGGGCGGGCCGATGTGGTGGTCCTGACCGCGCTGGAGGTCGAGTACCGGGCGGTGCGCGCCCATCTGGAGGATCCGCGTCCGGTCCAGGCGGAGCGAGGCGCCGTGTTCGAGCTGGGGGTGTTCCGCGAGGAGTGCACGGAGCGGACGGTCGCCATCCATATGACGGGTCCGGGGAATCCGGGTGCCGGGGTCTCGGTCGAGCGGGCGGCGGCGCTCTTCGCGCCCCGGGCGGTACTGTTCGTGGGGGTGGCGGGCGGCCGCAAGGATGTCGTGCTGGGCGATGTGGTGGCCGCGGACGCGGTGTACGACTACGAGACCGGCAAGGACACCGAGGCGGGGTTCCTGCCCCGGCAGAAGACCTATCAGTCGACGTACGGGCTGGTGCAGCTGGCCCGGCTGGTGGCGGCGGCCGACGCGTGGCAGCGCCGGATCCGCCCGGGGGACGACGCGCCGCGCCCCCGGGCCCATGTGAAGCCCCTCGCGGCGGGCGGCCGGGTGGTGGCGCACCACCGCTCGGACGTCGGGCTCAGGCTCGCGGCCGGTGCGGGTGACGCGCTCGCGGTGGACATGGAGGGCTTCGGCTTCCTCGCCGGCGCGTATGCCAATCAGCAGCTGGACGCCCTGGTGATCCGCGGCATCTCGGATCTGCTCGGGGACAAGGGCGAGGCACACGACGAGCGCTGGCAGCCGGTGGCCTCCCGCAACGCGGCCGCCTTCGCCTTCGAACTGATCGGCCGCATCCCGGCGGCAGACCCTGTGGCGTCCCGGCCACTCGCCGCCGGTACGCGATCCCTCGCCGCCGGCACGCGATCCCTCGCCGCCGGCACGCGGCCCCTCGCCACCGGTACAACGCCCGCGGGCTCCCGGCGGCGCAGGCTGACCATCCGTGACCTCGGCGTACTCGCGGACACCCTGCTGGCCGTGGACGGGATGACCTCCCCCGCGCGCTGGCAGCAGCTGCTCGACGAACTGCCCACCGTCGGCACCGCGGTGGGCCGTCAGTCGGCGAGCCGCGCGGAGGCCCTGTCCCTGCTGCGCGTCTGTGAGGCGCGGCGGGCGATGGGCGAACTGGTGGAGGTGGTCGCGGTGCTCGCGCCGGACGACCCGGCGGCCGCCGAACTCGCCCGGCGTGTCGAGGAACTCGGATTGGAGTGACCCTCCTCACCCTGCCGTCCCGGCGGGCGAGGGCCCCGGGCCACCGTCCCCCGCACCCTCCCCGAGCCGCCCAGGGGCGGCGTCCCCCGCGCGAGCTCACCACAACCGTCCAGGTGGGCCCCTGAGGAGGACGGCCCTCCGCCTCGCGGTCGCCGCGGGCGCGGGCTCCCCGCTCCGCCGCCGGGAGGTGTCCCGGCGGCGGCGGGGCCCGCCCCGGGCGCGGGGGACGGTGCCACGGACATACTCGCCAGGGGTGTCACGAGAGGCTTGCGGGGCATACAAGTTGTCCCGGAGTCCCGGCGGGTGGCACCCGTGTGTGGCAGGGTCTCCGGCGGGATCATCGGCGGCGGGGACCGATGATGCGGCCTCGGGGGAGGGCACGGCATGGCGGCCATGGGGGAAGGTGGCCTGAAATCGGTCGGCAACCTCGTCACGGCGTTGAAGGAGTTCCGCTGTCTGACGGATCCGGATCTGCGCACGCTGTGTCTGGATCTGGTCGCCATGGAGCTGGAGATGACCAGCGTCCCCGTGCGGGCCCACCGGGTGACCGACTACTTCCTGGTGGAGCTGGCCCGCGAATGCCTGGAAAACGTGCGGATCATGCACGCGCTACGCGCGTCCCTCGCGGTGATGGCGGCGGCGGACGAGGACGCGATCAAGCGGCTCGACTCGGTCATGGAGCAGATGACGGCCCGTCCGGCGCTGCCCGAGACCGCCATCGCGAAACTGCGGTCGCTGCTGGAGGAGCTGGAGATCGAGCAGCTGGGCCAGTTGTGCCGTACGGCGGCGGGCCCGCTGCAGGACGTTCCCGCGGTCACCGGCCCCTGGCACGCCTTCGAGGTGCTCAGCCGGATGAACGCGCAGCCGGGCGGGCTGCCGCCGGGGCTCGCCCTCGTGGAGTACCTCGCGGCGGCGGCGCGTCCGCTGCAGAGGGCCGACGCGCTGCGCGACTGGGCCGATGAGCGGGCGCGCGAGCTGGGCCTGACGCCCCAGCTGCGGTCGCTGCGGCAGCAGGTGGGGCATGCCGCCCCGGCCGGTCCGGTGGACGCCTATCTGGTGATCCGGCTGCTGCCGCAGGAGGAGGCCGGGGCCTACGAGCTCTCGTCCTGGCACCAGTACGACCCCACCGGCTGGCATCCGGTCCGCGGCCCGGTCACCCGGGTCACCGCGGAGACCGCGGAGCGGGCGGTCCAGACGCTGGTGTACCAGGCGGCCGAGGACTGGGAAGACGCCCGCGCGGTCCACATCGAGTTCATGCTCGGCCCGGATGACCTGAATCTGCCGGTCCACCGCTGGCGTCTGGAGCTCGACAGCGAGCTGCCCATCCCGCTGTACATGCACTACCCGGTGGTCGTACGGAGCCTGGAGCGCAGCCGGACCAAGCGCTGGCACCGGGAGTGGAAGCACCGCTGGAACCTCCTCGACCAGCAGCCCGAGCGCGCCAAGCAGCTCGTCGTGGACGGCGAGGACCCGGACAGCCCGCGCTCCGGCGACCCCACCGCCCTGCTGGCCCGGCTCAAGGCCGATCCGCAGGTGGTCGCCCTGGTCCTGACCTCGCCCCCGGGCGTCACGCCCGAGGGCACCTCGGAGGCGCTGACCGCCTGGCGGGCCGGGATTCCGCTGGTCGCCTGGGACGGCCGGGCGACCCGAGCCCCCGGCTTCGTCCAGCAGCTGAGACAAAATCAGGCCGACGCCAGCGGGAACCTGGCACGGCTCCGCGAAGCCGTGACAGAGTTACGTCTGGACGCCCATACGATCGACTCCGCGGAGCGGGAGCATCACCTGGGGCAGCACGTGGTGCTCGTTTGGGACGACCCGACCCGTCCCGTGGAACCGCAAGGGCGCATTACGGGGCCGGACGAGGGGGTGGGTGGTCGATGAGCGACGAAGAGCCTGCGCGACGCCACAACGGACGGATCCACCAGGATTCCGGTTCCGCCTCGGCCGCCCTGCCGTCCGGGATACCGCGCCCCTGGTGGATCTACCAGGGCACCGGGCGCCCGCTGCACGATGTGAGCCTGGAGGAAATCCTTCCGCCGCCGCCCCCGTGGCGCGCCTTCGGCGGGGTCTCGGCCTGCCCGGTCGAGGGCAACGGCCGGTCCGGCGCGTTATCGGACGCGGACGACGCCCCGACCGAGCCCCCGGCGCCGCCGGAGGACGAGCACGACGCCGCCCGGCGGCTGGGCGCGGCTCCCCTCGGGGTGCGCTCCGACCCGGAGGAGGCCGACCTCGTCAACGCGGCGCTGATCCTCAGGCGTCCCCTTCTGGTGACCGGCCGCCCGGGCACCGGCAAGTCCACGCTGGCGTACCGCATCAGCCGGGAGTTGGGCCTGGGCCGGGTGCTGCGCTGGCCGATCACCACGCGTTCGACCCTGCGGTCCGGGCTTTACGGCTACGATGCCGTCGGCCGTGTGCACGCCGCCGCGGCCGGCCAGGCTTCGGAGGGGGACACGCACGAACCCGGACCGGAGGACATCGGCGACTTCCTCCAACTCGGGCCGCTGGGCACGGCGATGCTCCCGCACCGCCTGCCGCGCGTCCTGCTCATCGACGAATTCGACAAGAGCGATATCGATCTGCCCAATGACCTCCTCGACATCTTCGAGGCCGGCGAGTACGCCATCCCCGAGCTGGTGCGCGTCCGCAGGCGCCGCCCAGCCGTATCGGTCCTCACCGACGACCCGGAGCGCAGTACCGTCATCGCCTCGGGGCGGGTGCGCTGCCGCGCCTTCCCCGTCGTCGTCATCACCAGCAACGGCGAGCGGGAGTTCCCGCCCGCGTTCCTGCGGCGCTGTCTCCAGCTGCGGCTGCCCGACCCGGACGCGGACCGGCTCGCCGCGATCGTGGCCGCGCATCTGGGGCGGGCCGACGATCCGCGTGCGCGGGAGCTGATCCAGATGTTCCTCGAGCGCAGCGAGCGCGAAGGTGGCCTCGCCGCCGACCAGTTGCTCAACGCGGTGTATCTGGTGACGTCCCAGTCACATGTTCCGGGGCCCGAGTGGGAGGAGCTACTGCAGGCCGTCTGGCATCGGCTGGACAGCGCAGCGGGCTCGACATGACACACGACCCAGGCGGCAGGTCCACCGGGCCGGGCCCACGGGACCTCGACTGGCGGCAGCTCGCCGACGCCCTGTGGCTGGCGGTCTGCAAGGCCGAGACGGACCGTGGCCCCGGACCGCCGGACCCCGGCCCCCTCCCCGGGACACCGGAGGCGGACGCCCCGCCGCCCGGTGACGAGCCGTCGGACGAGCCGCGGCAGGACCGGCGGGGGGAGCGCCCCTCGTCCGGACCCGAGGCGGCGCCCCCGGTGCCGGAGCCGCCGCTCCCCGCGGAGCTGGTCGGCGTCTCCGCGCCGCCCGGCGAGGCGGAGCCGACGACCGTCGCGGAGGCCTTCGTGCCCGCGCGCCGGCCGTCCGCCGACGGGCCGCCGCTGCCCGAGCGCGCCCTGTCCCGGGCGCTGCGGCCGCTCAAGCGCACCGCGCCCTCGCCGGTCGAGACGGAGGTCGACGAGGAGGCCACGGCCGAGCGCGCGGCGCGCGATGGGCTGTGGGTGCCCGACCTGGTGCCCGTGCGCGAGCGCTGGATGGACGCCGTCCTGGTGGTGGACGGCGGCAGTTCGATGGTGGTGTGGCGGCGGACGGCCGCGCATCTGGTCACCGTGTTGCGACGCACCGGCGCCTTCCGGGATGTGCGGGTGCACCGGGTGAACACCGACCATCCGTTACCCGAGGAGGACCGGTCGCCGGTGGCGGGGATGGCGCCGCGCGGCAAGCGGACGGTGCTGGTGCTGACCGACGGCATCGGCGCGGCCTGGGGCGATGAGAGCGCCCAGCGCGCGCTGGCCGGCTGGGCGCGGCACGCGTCGGTCGCGGTTCTGCACGTCTTACGGCAGGGCCGCTGGCACCACACCGGGGTGGCGCCGGAGCGGGTGCGGGTGCGGATCCCGGAACCGGGCGCCCCCAACGGCACCTGGCGGCGGGCGGACGGCGGCTCCTGGCCGGGCGGCGCACCGCCGGTCCCGGTGCTGGAGCTGGACGCGCGGTGGATGGCCAACTGGGCGCGGCTGGTGGCCCGCCCGCCGGCGCGCGGCCAGGACACGATGGCGCTGCTGCCCGGGGCGCCCGCCGAGCGCTGGGATCCCGAACCTGAGCCGAGCGCCTGGGACCGCGTCTTCCGGTTCCGCGCCACCGCCTCCCCGAGCGCCTTCCGGCTGGCGTCCCGGCTGGCCGCGGCCCCGTTGAACATTCCCGTGATGGAGTTCGTGCAGGGCATCCACCAGCCGGAGGGCAGTCCGGGCGATCTGGCCGAGGTTCTGCTGGGCGGGCTGCTGCGCAAGGTGGGGACCGCCGACCCGCTGGACGAGACGGGCATCGGCTACGAGTTCCACGACGGGGTGCGCGAACTGCTGCTGTCGGCCGGGATGCGGGACGAGTCGCTGTACATCCTCGGCAGCGTCCTGGACCGGCTGGGCCGCCGCTGGAAGCCGCTGCTGATGCTGCGGGATCTGCTCAACCACCCCTCGGGCTCGGTGGGGGACCTTCCCAGGACGGAGCGGCTGCTGCCGTACATCCGCCTGCAGGAGCAGGTCTACCAGGCTCTTTCGGGGCCGTACCTGGAGGGTGCGCGCTCCTTTCGCGCCCTTGTCCTGGCCCATCAGGCGCTCGCCCGCTCGGGGGAAAGCCCGCCCGATCCAGTTGAAGACGCATCACACAGGGGAAAATATGTGGTCTCCGAGGCGGTTGCGGCCATGACTGACTCCACGACTCCCCGACCAGACCCGCTGTCCCAGGCCGACGATTCACCATCCCCGCCGGCGCACGGCTCGCCGGGCCCGGCGGGGGAGCATCTGAGAGGAACATTTGTGTCCGTGACCGCTGCCCGGACCCTGCCCACCGTGGAGGAGCGCCAGCCCGGGGAACCCCCGTCCATTTGGGGAAATGTACCGCCCCGGAACAACAACTTCACCGGGCGGCAGACGTTGCTCGACACTCTCCACGAACGGCTGAAGAGCGAGGGCACCGCCGCCGTGCTGCCCGAGGCCCTGCACGGGCTGGGCGGGGTGGGCAAGTCACAGATCGCCCTGGAGTACGTCCATCAGCACGCCGCCGACTACGACGCGGTGTGGTGGATCCCGGCCGAGCGCCCCGAGCAGATCCGCCAGGCGCTGGTCCAGCTGGCCGACCGGCTCGGGCTGCACGCGGGCATGGAGGCCAACACGGCCGTGCCCAGCGTGCTCGACGCGCTGCGCACCGGGCGCCCGTGCCGCAACTGGCTGCTGGTCTTCGACAACGCCGAGGAGCTGGAGACGGTCCGGCCGTTCTTCCCCGCGGGCGGGCCGGGCCGGATCCTGGTCACGTCGAGGAACGCCCAGTGGTCGCGCGCCGCCCGCACCGTCGAAGTGGACGTCTTCGAGCGGGAGGAGAGCATCGAGCTGCTGCGCCGCCGGGGGCCGGAGCTGCCGCGCGAACAGGCGGACCGGGTCGCCGACGCCCTGGGGGACCTTCCGCTGGCCATCGAGCAGGCGGCCGCGTGGCTCACCGAGACGGGAATGCCGGTCGACGAGTATCTCCAGGTCTTCGAGGACGAGCGGGCCGATGTCTCCACCCGCCGCAATGAACTGCTGGCGGCGGGCGTTCCGGTGGACTACCCCGAACCGGTCGCCGCCGCCTGGAACATGTCGCTGCGGCGGCTGGCCGAAACCCATCCGGGTGCGCTCCAACTCCTCCAGATGTGCTCGTTCTTCGCGCCCGAGCCGGTCTCCCGCCGGCTCTTCTCGGGCGTGCGCGGGGTGTCCCTCTCCCCCGAGCTCTCGGAGGTGCTGCAGGATCCGATCAAGCTCGGTCACGCGATCCGTGAGATCAACCGCTACGCCCTGATCAAGATCAATCACCGCAGCAACACGATCGAGATGCACCGGCTGGTGCAGGCCGTGCTGATCGGCCAGATGTCCACCCAGCAGCAGGCGGACATGCGGCACAGCGCCCATGTGCTGCTGGCCTTCGGCGACCCCAACGACGTGGCACCCCCGAACTGGGGGCGGTACGCCGACCTCCTCTCCCATGTCCGGGCGTCGCGCGCGATGGAGTGCGATGACAAATGGGTGCGGCAGATGGTCCGGAACCTGGCCCGCTTCCTCCATGTCTGGGGCGACCACGAGGGCGCGCTGGAGCTCGCCACCCAGGTGCGCCGGCAGTGGGTGGAGAGGCTCGGCGAGGACAGCGCGGAGACGCTGGCCATCTCCCGGACCCTGGGCCACGTCCTGACCGTGCTCGGCCACTTCGACGAGGCCTGGGAGCTCAACCGCCGGACGCTGGAGCTCCAGCGCGCCAAAGACGGCGACGACCACGAGAACACCCTGGTGACTCAGGGAGCGGTCGCCGTCGACACCCGCTACCAGGGTGACTACGCGCGCTATGTGGAGCTGGAGAAGGACCGCTGGACCAGGACCCTGCGGCTCGCCGGGGACGAGGACCCGTACTCCATCGCCGCGACGAACGACTACGCCGTGGCGCTGCGCGCGGCGGGGGACTACGAGCGCGCCCGGCAGCTGGACGAGAGCGCCCGGCGCACCGCTGGTCTGGTGCTCGGCGAGGACGCCCTGCTCACCATCCTGGTGGAGGCCAACCTCAGCGTCGACGTCCGCGAGGGCGGGGACTACCTGGCCGCCCGCGACATGCTGGAGCAGACCTGCGCCCGCGCCCGCCAATTGTTCCCGCCGAACACGCCCACCGTGGTCTACGCCCTGCGCAACCTCGCCGTGGCGCGGCGTAAGGCGGGCGACCACGAGGGCGCGCTGGACCTCAGCCGGGAGGTGCTGGAGCGCTACCGGCTGCGCTACACCGAGCCCAACCTCCACATCACCACCACGGCCTTGGCCCTCTCGATGGATCTGCGGCAGACCGCCGATCTGGAGGGTGCCCGTGAGCTCGGCCGGAAATGTCTCGACGATATGCGCGTCCTGCTGGGGGAACGGCATCCGGCGGCCCTGGGCGCGGCGATCGACCTCGCCGTGACGCTGCGGCTGCTGGGCGAGACGGACGAGGCTCTGGCGCTGAACAAGGAGACGCTGCCGGTGCTCGTCGAGCGGCTGTCGGCCGACCATCCCACGGCGCTGGCCTGTGCCATCAACATGGCCAGCGACCACTACACCCTCGCGGACTACCAGGAGGCCCACGACCTGGACTCCGAGACCCTGGCGGCCTGCCGGTCCGGGCTCGGTGAGGACCACCCCACCACGCTCGCGTGTGCGGTCAATCTGTCGGGGGATCTGCGCGCGCTGGGCGAGGGCAGGCGGGCGGAGGAGCTGCACCAGGACGCGCTCGGCCGGCTGCGCCGGGTGCTGACGGCCAACCACCCGGCGACGGTCGCGGCGGCCCGGGGCATCCGGGCGGACTGCGATGCCGAGTCGATCTCCATCTGAACCGGCGTCCTCCAGCTGAACCGGCGTCCGCGTCGCCGTCGCGGGGCCCGTGCCGCGCGCCGTTCGCGGGGCCCCGTACCGCGCGCCGTTCACCCGCGTGTACGGGTCCCGATCCACCGCGCCAGCGCCACCGGATCGGGACCCGTGCCCGGCGCGGTGCGCAGCTCACGGTGGACGGCCAGGGCCAGTTCGGGGTGGTTGAGCAGGGTCGTCCTGGCCGCGCCGTCCGGCAGGGCGAGCGCGAGCCCCGCCCATGCCGCGATGTCGTCCGGGTCCGCTTCCAGGCGGGCCCGGTAGCCGCACAGCGCGGCCGTGGTGTCCCCCGCGGCCCACTGGAGGTCGGCCCGGTCGATGGCGTCACCGCCCCCGGGCAGCCCCGCTCCCCCGGACAGCCCCCCGGACAACTCCGCTCCCCCGCTCTCGCACAGCCGGTCGAAGCCCGCCGGGTCCGCGAGCCGGAGCCGGGCGAGCGCGGGGCGCGCCGGCGCCTCGGGGCGGGTCGGCCGGACCGAGGTCCCGGGCGGCTCCCCGGGAGGGTCGGTCCGCTCCCGCCAGGCCCGCGCCCAAGCGGCGGTCGGCTCCGGGTCCGCCGCCAGGTGGCGCATGCGGTGGACGAGCCGGTGGTCGTGGATCAGATCCGCCGCCAGGCGCGCCGGTACGGAGGGCACCCGCTGCGCGAGCCACAGGGTCAGCCGCTCCTCCAGCCGGCGGAGGAACTCCTCGCCCCTGCGCGGCAGTTCGGCGTGGGTGAGGAGCGTGCGCAGCCCCGCCGCGGTCTGTGCCCGGCGCAGGGCGAACTCGAACGCGGCGGTGTCCCGGGCCGGGCCGGGCTCGGCGCGCCGCAGCCGGTCCCACCAGAATCCGGTCACGCCCAGGAACGCGTACACCCCCTGGAGGAGCCCGCGCAGCGGTCGCGGATCCAGCCGCCAGGGCGCGTAGTGGATCTCCTCCAGGCCCCCTTCGATCAGGGGCACCAGGTCCATCAGGGCGCTGAGTTTGATGTGCTGGGCCTCGTGCACCAGCGCGGCGGCGAGGGTCAGCGGGTCCGTGGCCCCGCTGAGCAGCACGCAGCCGTACGCCTCCGGCGATGAGGCGCTGAACGGTTCGGGCCAGGCGGCGTACGGCACGGGCACGACGGAGGACAGGCAGGCGGCGATTCCCCGCGGGTCCACCTGACGCTGCTCCGAGACCAGCCGCCACGCATTGCCGAAGCTCTCCTGCCAGCCCCGCCACTCTTCGTCGCCGAGCCGCTCGGGCTCCCGGATCCGGAGAAAGTCGCGATAGGGGTCGAGGTCGTCGACAAGGGGGGCGCACACAATCCCCTCGTGTTCTCCGCGCAGCCGCCGCAGTCCGTGCCAACTGGGAGCGTCCTCGGAGAAGTCGGCGGGCAGTATCACCGAATACGGGCCGGATAACACCGCCGCCTTACGGCCGTTCACGACGACCTCGGCGACATCGGTGGTGTCCGGAATGCGGGCGAATCCCAGGGCCGGCAATATCACCCCGCCCTCGCGCACCGGAACGGTGCCGCGAAAGTCGATTCCGGCGAGAAGAGCGGCCGAGGCGGCTATGGCATGCAGATGACCCACCGCGCTCCACAGTGGCCCGTCCCCCGATTCCAGACCGCGCAGCCTGCGCAGACAGCGGTTGAGCCACACCCCCACGGAAGGGTGCAGCAGCAGCGTCTCCGTGGCGGCCGGGGAGCGGTGCTCGGCCCTGATCAGCAGGTGCCAGGCGTCCCGGGGCGGGGGAAGGGGGCCGGGCAGGGCGGGGTGCGCGGAGGCGATGTCCACCAGGGCGCGCAGCAGGAGCATGGCCCGGCTGCGCTGCCCCGACCTCAGTTCGGCGATGGCCGCGGGGCCGCCGGAACCCCGCGCCAACTCGGCGAAACCCTCCGCCGATAAACGATGGTTGAGGCCCCGCGTGGCGGAGGACGTCATAGCCGCCTAACTCACACAGGGTTCCGACGTCGACGAGTTGCCGATCGTCGGCGGGCGCTGGACGATGTCGAGCAGCCGCTCCGTCACCGCGGAAATCCCTTCGTGCCGCTCGAGGTCTTCGAGTGTCGCCCCCGAAAGGTCCAGTAGCTCCGTCTCGACCTCGGTCGCGACTCGCTCCATGACACCGTCCCCCTCCGGACGCTCCCTAACGGCTCATATGAGGCATCCCTATGGTGGCCTACCCCTAATGATTGCGAAAGGGTGAACACGGCCAGTCGACGCCTGCGTTGTCAAGATTTTCGGACACTTTCGCGCGCCCGGGAGCCCCCCGATATGCCGGTGTCATCCACCCGTTCCGGATCGCGTCGTCTCGACCTCGAACACGCCTCCGCACACCCGGAACGACCGGGCCGAGACGTTCATCGCGTCGAAGGAATCCGGCGGGTAGACCCGGATCCGGGCCGCGGTGCGCCGGCACGGGGTGTCGTTCATGCCCTCGTTGAGCGTGTGCAGACTGCTCGAGGCGCTGCCGCCGGGCGGCAGGGAGACCGGGGAGCGGGTGGGTCCGCGCCGGGTGGCGGGATCGCCGATCACCGCACCGGTGGAGTCGAGCAGCGAGACACCGGGGTATCCGGTGAGGGTGCAGGTCGTGGCGGACTTGTTGGTGAACACCAGGGGCAGGTACACATTCCCGGCACCTGTGTCCATCCGGCCGGCCGCCAGCGTCAGCTGCGCCTTGGAGCAGACACGGCGCACCCCGGACGCGGCGGCGGGACGTGAGGAGGACGGGCGCGAGGGCCCCGCCGAGGGCGGAGGGGACTGCGCGGTCCGCGAGGTGGGCCGTTCGTTCCGGGAGGAGCCGCTCCCGGCGGAGGCCGAGGAGGCGGCCGAAGGGGAGGAGGGTGGCGCGGCGGAGGAGGCGGAGGTGACGGACGAGGCGCGCCGCGCGGAGTCCCCGTCCCCGGTGTCGCTGCCGCACGCGGTGACCGTGGCCAGCGCGCCGAGCAGCAGGGCGCATAAGACGGGTGGCCGGGACCGCGCCGCCGCCGTGCGCCGAGTCGTCCGCCGAGGAGCCGAACCGTTCCGTTGACTCATGTGACTCATGAGCGACCTCCCGAGGTCAGCCGTCTGCCGGGTGCCACCGGCATCGAGGGCGGGTGCCCCGATGCCTCCCGTGCATCCCCCCTGGGACTCCCTTCCCCGCGCGCGGGCTCTTATGTACGGGGCACATTGATCGCGTCGGCGCTCAAATTCCTCACATTGGATTCTCTACCGCAAACATCCGAACACCTTGTCCAAGCCAGAACCCTGGGATTACTGTTCGGCAGCCATCGCACTCGCCAACTGCCGCACCAGGACAGGAAGAAGGACTCCATGGCCGCACGCGGACGTCATCGCCGGCCCCGGCCCCACCGTGTCTCCCGCACCTCGCTCGCGATCACGGCGGGCGGCGCCGGCGTCGCCCTGCCGCTCATCGGCATCGGCCAGGCGAACGCCGCCTCAGCCCCCACGCCCACCTCGCCCACCCCGACCGCCACCACCGTCTCGGCGGTCACGACCACGAGGGCCGAACCGCTGCTCATCGTCCCGAAGGCCGTGCCCGAACCACCGTCCAAGGCGCAGCCCCGGGCCGGGTCGTACACCGTCGTCCGCGGCGACACCCTCTCCCGGATCGCGGACCGGGAGAGAGTGGCGGGCGGCTGGGAACAGCTCTACGAGATCAACCGCCAGGTCATCGGCGCCGACCCGGATCTGATCCGGCCCGGCCAGCAGCTCACCCTCGGCCACCGCTGAACGACCCCGCACCCCGGGCAGCGCATACGCACAGGAGCCTCCGCCCGCGGTGGGCCACCGCGGCGGACGCTCCTTCGCCGGGGCGGCCTTACATCACCAAATGCGCCTTGGAATGGGTGACTTCCTCAATGTCGCCGCCCGCCTTGCCGATCAGCCGGTGCGCCAGATTGGTCAGTGCCCGCGCCGCCGCGATCTCCTCGCCGACCCTCGGCTGTGCCGGGTCGTCGGGGTTGCGGTTGGCACGGCCCTGGGCCAGCATCTCCGTGCCGTCGTGCATCCTCAGCCGGACGACCGCTTCGGTCAGCGGACCGATCTCACGGAACTCCATCTGAATGTCGCATCCCACGATCGTCTCCATCGCGCTCACCTCCTGCATCACCTTCCAGGATGCGCCTCACCGGTCTCTCCGGTCGACCGGGACAGCAACTCCACCACCTCGTCGTCCGCGGTCTGCGAGAAGTCCTCGTACCACTCCCCCACCGCCGCGAAGTCCGAGGGGGTGGAGAGTGCCACCACCTCGTCCGCGTCCGCGCGCAGCGCGGCGACCGCGTCCGGCGGCGCCACCGGCACGGCGAGGACCACTCGCGCGGCGCCCTGGGCCCGTGCCACCCGGCAGGCGGCCTGGGCCGTGGCGCCGGTCGCGATGCCGTCGTCCACGATGATCACGGTGTGGCCCTCGGCCGCGATCCGCGAGCGGCCCTGCCGGAACCGGCGCGCCTTACGGGCCAGCTCCTCCCGCTCGGTCCGCTCCACCTCGGCGAGGTCCTCCTCATCGGCCCTGCTCATCCGGACGATCGCCTCATGGATGACCCGTACGTCGCCCTCGCCGATGGCGCCGAACCCCAGCTCCCGGTGGTAGGGGACGCCGAGCTTACGGACGATGATCACATCCAGGGGCGCATGAAGCGCCCGGGCCACCTCGAAGGCCACCGGCACCCCGCCCCGCGGCAGCCCGAGCACGACCGGTTTCTCATCCGCCAAGGGGCGCAGCGCCTCGCCGAGGCGCCGCCCGGCGTCCGTCCGGTCGGTGAAGATCATGGCTCGCCCCCGCTTCTGGAGGATTCGTACGGCCGGTGGCCGGGGCGCGCGGATACCGGAGACCCGGCACCCTGGAGGTATGGAGAACGCCACAGGCCCGGACGAGTCCGGTTACCCCGTCTTCGTCGAGTCAATCGAGGCCGACGGCCGCTACCGGCTGGTGCGGCTGCGTGGCCTGGGGTGCGAACCGCTGGAACGGGAGGAGTTCGAGCCGCGCGTCCGGCAGGTCTTCCCCGGCATCGACCTCGACGACCCGGCCCAGGTGCACTGGGAGGACCGGCCCGGGCAGTGGCCGCCCTGGCATCCGGGCGAGGCATGACCGTCCTGATCGGCACCTCGGGGTGGCAGTACCGGGACTGGCGCGGCCGGCTCTACCCCGAAGGCTGTCCGCAGCGGCTGTGGCTGGAGGAGTACACCCGCGCCTTCGCCACGGTGGAGAGCAACAACGCCTTCTACCGGCTGCCCTCGTACGACCAGTTCGCCACCTGGCGGGAGCGGCTGCCGGAGGGCTTTGTGATGGCGCTCAAGGCGAGCCGCTACCTCACCCACATCAAGCGGCTGCGCGATCCCGAGGAGCCGGTGGAGCGGCTGATGTCCCATGCTGCCGGGCTCGGCGACCGGCTGGGCCCGGTGCTGGTGCAGCTGCCGCCCACCCTGCGGGCCGACGGCGAGCTACTGGACCGCTGTCTGGGCTGCTTCCCCTCCGGGACGCGGGTGGCCGTCGAACCGCGGCACGCCTCCTGGTGGACCGAGGAGATCCGCGCGGTGCTGGAACGCCGCTCGGCCGCACTGTGCTGGGCCGACTCCGGCTCCCGACCGGTCACCCCGCTGTGGCGGACCACCGGCTGGGGGTATCTGCGCTTCCACGGCGGTCTCGCCCGCCCGGCCCCGCGCTACGGGCGCCAGGCGCTGACCACCTGGGCACGGCGGATCGGGGACACCTGGCCGGCCGACGCGGAGGTCTACGCGTACTTCAACAACGACACGGGCGGGGCGGCGGTGCACGACGCGGCCGTCTTCGCCCGCGCCGTGGCCCGCCTCGGCCGCCCGGTCAGCCGCACCCCCTCGGCTTAGGGTCCTTCTGGCGGATCTCCGTGGAAGAAGGACCCTGAGCCCGGTGCCCGCCGGGCTCACTCCTTCACCGCCCCGCCCAGCATGCCCTCGATGAACCGGCGCTGCAGTGCCACATAGACCACGACCACCGGCAGGGCGATGAGCACCGAGGCCGCCGCGAGCAGCGCCGCGTCGGAGCTGTGCTGGCCCTGGAAGAAGGCGAGGCCGAGGGGGACCGTGCGATGGGCCTCGTCGCTGACCATCACCAGGGCCATCAGGAACTCGTTCCAGGTCCACATGAAGGTGATCACGACCATGGTGGAGATCGCCGGGCGGCCCATCGGGACCAGCACGCGCCACAGCGTGGTCCAGGTGTTCGCCCCGTCGATCCGGGCCGCCTCGATGACCGCCCGGGCGCTGCCGCGGAAGTACGTGCGCATCCAGAAGACCCCGAAGGCCAGGGACTGCGCGGTCTGCGGCAGGATCAACGCCCAGTAGCTGTCGGTGAGTTCGGCGTAGCGCAGATCGAAGTAGAGCGGGACGATCAGCGCCTCCTGGGGCAGCGTCAGCCCGATCACGAAGAGGTGGAACAGCACCGTGGAGCCGGGGAAGCGCATCACCCCGAAGGCGTACGCGGCGAGGATGGCCAGCACGGTGGTGGCGGCCACCACGACCGCCGTGACCAGCACCGAGTTCCCCAGATAGGTGCCGAAGTGGCCACGGCTCCAGGCGTCGGTGAAGTTGCTCCAGTGCAGACCGTCCTTGGGAGTTGAGAAGCCGGTGTCCAGGGAGCTCTGTGAGCCGAAGGCCGTGGAGAGGATGCCGATCACGGGGGTGAGGGCGATGACGGTGAAGAGGGCGAGGATGCCGTAGGTGACGTTGCGTTCCAGGCGTGTGGTCATGCCCGCCGCCCTTCCACGAGCCGGGAGACCGTGACGGTCAGGACGAAGATCAGGACCGTGAGGGCCACGCCGACGGCGGCGGCCGAGCCGACCTGGTTGCTCTCGAAGGCCCGGTGGTAGACCTCGTAGGCGGGGACGGAGGTGGCGTTTCCGGGGCCGCCGCTGGTGGTGATGTAGATCAGATCGAAGTTGCGCAGCCCCGCCACGATGGTCAGGGTCAGCGCCACCGCGATCTGTGGCCGCAGACCGGGCAGGGTGACGGTGCGGAACTCGCGCAGCGGTCCGGCGCCGTCCATCCGCGCGGCCTCGTACAGCTCGCGCGGGATGCGCTGGGCTCCGGCGAGGAAGAGGACCATGCACAGCCCGGTGCCGACCCAGGTGCCGACGACGCCGACGGCGGGCAGCGCCCAGGTGTAGTCGCCGAGCCAGGGGCGGGCGAGGCCGCCGAGGCCGACGGCGCGGAGGACGTCGTTGAGCAGCCCGTCGGGGGCGAGGATCGAGCGCCAGGCCACGCCGACCACGATCAGCGCCAGGACCTGCGGCAGGAACAGGACCGTACGGAAGAAGGTCATCCCCCGGACCCGGGCCCGGGTCATCACGGCGGCCAGCAGCAGCCCGATGGCCACCGGCAGGGCCGCGTAGAAGACGAGCAGCAGCAGCGCGTGGAGGAAGGGAGCGCGCAGGCTCGGATCGGTGAACAGCGCGCGGTAGTTGTCGAATCCGGCGGGGGTGGCGACCGTCAGCCCGTCCCAGTGCACGAAGGACAGCCACACCGACTGCCCGAAGGGGTAGAGCAGGAAGACGGCGTACACGATCAGCGCGGGCAGGATGTAGAGGTAGCCGATGGCGCGCGGCTCACCGGGTGCGCGGCGGCGGTATGCCCTGGTCAGGGCGGCGAGCCTCATCGGGGCCCCGCCGAGGCGTGCTGCTCGCGCTGCTTCTTCCGATACGCGCCGTAGTCCTTCTGAAGGGTCGCGGCGAAGCTGTCCGGGGAGGTCTTGCCGCTGACCACGCCCTGGAGGGCGGCCGAGAGGGTGTCGTAGAAGGTGGGGGTGGAGTAGTCCAGGTACGGGACGAGTCCATCGGCGGCGCTCAGCCGCTTCCACCCGGCGATCATCTGGCCGTCGGCGCTGTCCGGGCTCACGCCCGCCGCGGCCTTCGCGGGGACGGCGGGCAGCACTCCGTGCCGGGTCATCACGTCCGCGGCGTGCGCGTCGGTGAGGAAGTCCAGATAGGCGGCGGCCACCTCCGGGTGGCGGGAGCGGGAGGTGATGGACCAGGCCAGGCCCTGGCCGCCGGTGGTGACGGGGTCGCCGCCGGCCTTGGCGGGCGGGGGCGGCACGATGCCCAGCTTGTCCCCCATGGGCTTCTTCAGGTCGGCCAGCTGCCAGGTGCCGGTCAGCAGATACGCGCCGTCGCCGGAGGCGAACTTCTTGGCCGCGTCGTCGTAGCCGAGGCCGTTGGCGCCGCCGGGCAGATAGCCGCGCTTCGCCCAGTCGGCGAGGGTGGCCGCGGCGTTCTTGGTGGCGGCGTTGTCGAAGCCGTCGCCGCGGCCGAGGACGGTGTCGCGGGCGTCGGCGGCGCCGAGCTGGTCCTGCAGCACCCCGAAGGTGTGGATGGCGGGGTACTTGTCGAGGTTGCCGAACTGGATCGGCAGCTCGCCGCGGTCCTTGAGCCGGGCCAGGCCGTCGGTGAACTCACCCCAGGTGCGCGGCGGCTGGAGCCCCGCCTTCTGCAGCACGTCCTTGTTGTAGTAGAGGCCGATGTACTCGCCGGTCTGGGAGATGCCGTACAGCCGCCCCCTGCCGAAGTCGTTGCCGTCGGCTGAGACCCGGTTGAGGCCCAGCAGGGTGGCGGGGTAGCGGGTGTTCCAGTCGTAGATCCCGGCGTAGTTGTCCAGCGGGGCGAGCAGCCCGGCCCGGACGAAGGCCACCATGTCGGGGTAGCCCTGATTGGCCTGGATGACATCGGGCGGATGGTTGCCGGAGACGGCCAGCTTCAGGGTGGTCTTCAGATCGGTGAAGCTCCGGGCGACCCGCTTGATCCGCACATTGGGGTACTTCCGCTCGAACTCCCGGTTCAGCTGCTGTATCTCGCCGTTGGTCCCGCCGCGTATCTCCTGGTCCCACACGGTCAGCGTGGTCTTTCCGGCCTTCGCCGGATCGGGTATGGCGGTGGCCGCGCCGGTCCCGGCACCGGCGGCCCCCGAGCCGTCGGTGCCGGGGACACACCCCGCGGCGAGCAGGACGACGCCGATGGCGAGCGCGGCCGGGACGACTCTGCCGCGTGTCCGGCGCGCCCCGGTACGGGCCAGTTCCATGGGGTTCTCCATGGGGTTTCTCCTCGATGCGGTGATCAGGACCGTCAGGACCGTTGGGCACTGTCATGCACCCGGAAACCGATGGTGGGCAGGGCCCGCAGCCGTGGGCAGCCGCGCACCCGGTCCGGGATCAGATCGCCCAGGAAGGCGTAGCGGCGGGCGAGTCCGGCCGCGTCCGCCCCGCCACCGGCCGCCCCGCGCGCACGGTTCCACCAGGCGGCCACCTCCGGCCAGCCGGGCGCGGCCAGGGAGCCGCCGAAGTGCTGGACGGAAAGGGCGGCGGTGAGGTTGGCGAAGGCGAGCCGGTCGGCGAGCGGCCAGCCCGCGAGCGTGCCGGTCATGAATCCGGCCACGAAGACATCGCCCGCCCCGGTCGGGTCCAGCGCGTCCACGGGCAACCCGGGCACCTCGGCGCGCTCCCCGGTGAGCGAGTCGATGGCCACGGCGCCCTCGGCGCCCCGGGTGACGACGGCGATCGGCACCAGCTCCGCCAGCGCGCGCACCGCCCGCTCGGGGCTGTCGGTGCGGGTGTAGCGCTGGGCCTCTGCGGCATTGGGCAGGAAGGCGTGGGCGTAGGGCAGATCGGGGAGCGCGGCGGGGTCCCAGCGGCCGGTTTCGTCCCAGCCGACATCGGCGAAGATCTTGCTGCCCCGGGCGTGCGCCCGGCGCACCCAGTCCTCCTGGCGCCCCGGTTCGAAGGTGGCCACACAGGCGCGGGAGCGGGGCGGCGCGCCCCGGACGGCGGGCGGCGGCGCCGGGTGCTCATGGGTGACCATGGTGCGCTCGCCCTCGTACGCCATGGAGACGGTGACCGGGGAGTGCCAGCCGGGGACGCGGCGGGAGGGGGTGAGGTCCACGCCCTCGCCGAGGGCCAGACTCTCCCAGCAGTAGTCGCCGTAGACATCGGTGCCGAAGGCGGCGGCGAGCGTGGTGTGCAGGCCCAGCCGGGCCAGGGCGGTGGCCATGTTGGCGATGCCGCCGGGGCTCGATCCCATACCGCGCGCCCAGGACTCGGTGCCGCGGACGGGGGCGTGGTCGAGCCCGGTGAAGATGATGTCCAGGAACACGGTGCCGGTGAGGTAGACGTCGTGCTCGGGGTCCGTGGAGGCGCGCAGCGCCGCGAGCGGGTCGATCGGGTGGATCGGATCGGGGGTTCCGGCCGTGGTGCTCACCGACGTGCCTTTCCTTGTGCGGCAGGGCCTGATGTGGCGTGAGCGAAACCTTGCACCTCACCCGGGATGAATGCAAGAGGTCGATCAGAGTCGCGCACACTCGCTCATCTGCAGTACGTTGCCACCATGCTGCGAGAGAGCCGCCACGAGAAGCTGCTGAGCATCCTCGGTGAGGAGGGCGTGCTGCCCATCGGGGAGATCGCCACGCGTCTCGGCGTCAGCGGGGCCACGGCCCGGCGGGACATCACCGAACTGGGCCGGGCGGGGCGGCTCACCCGGGTCTACGGCGGCGCGGTGGCGGCGCCCACTCAGGACGAGGAGCGCCCGTTCAGCGAGGTGGTGGTCGACGACCTGGCGGACAAGGAGGCCGTGGCCCGCGCCGCCGCCGAACTGGTCGCGGACGGCGATGTGCTGCTGCTGGACATCGGCACCACCACCCTCCAGCTCGCCAAGCTGCTGCGCGGCCGCCCGGTCACCGTGGTGACCAGCAATCTCGCGGTCTACGACGAGCTGCGCGACGACCCAGAGGTGACCCTGATCCTTTTGGGCGGGCAGGTGCGCGCCAACTACCGCTCCGTGGTCGGCTTCCTCACCGAGTCCAACATCCGCCAGCTGCGGGTCGGCCGGCTCTTCCTCGGCGCGAGCGGAGTGCTCCCCGACGGCAGCGTGCTGGACAGCACCCATGTGGAGGTGCCGGTCAAACGGGCCATGCTCGGCGCGGCCCGGGAGGTGGTGCTGCTGGTCACCGCGGGGAAGTTCCCCGGTGACACGGGCCTCGCCCGGATCTGCGGACCGGAGGGCATCGACACCCTGATCACCAACAAGACCTCCGACCCGGCGACGCTCGCCGTGTTCCGCGAGGGCGATGTGGAGGTAGTGACCGTATGAGGCTGACCGTGCTGGGCGGCGGAGGGTTCCGTATGCCCCTGGTGTACCGGGCGCTGCTCGATGACACCGGGGACGCGGCGGGACGCTGCACCGAACTGGTGCTGTACGACACCGACCAGCGTCGGCTGGACGCGATCCGCGCGGTCCTGGCCGAACAGGCCACGGGCCGCCCCACCGCCCCCGCGGTCCGGGCCACCACCGATCTCGACCAGGCGCTGCGCGGCGCCGACTTCGTCTTCTCGGCCATCCGCGTCGGCGGTCTGGAGGGCCGGGCGAACGACGAGCGGATCCCGCTCGGCGAGGGGGTGCTGGGGCAGGAGACCGTCGGCGCGGGCGGGGTGCTCTACGGGCTGCGCACCCTGCCGGTGGCGCTGCGGATCGCCGAGCGGATCGCCGCCGTGGCCCCGGACGCCTGGGTCATCAACTTCACCAACCCGGCGGGCATGGTCACCGAGGCGATGCAGCGGGTGCTCGGCGACCGGGTGATCGGCATCTGCGACTCCCCGGTCGGCCTGTGCCGCCGCGCCGCGCGGGCGGTCGGCGCCGATCCGGACCGGGCCACGTACGACTATGTGGGCCTGAACCATCTGGGCTGGCTGCGCCGGGTGGTGGTGGACGGCCGGGACCGGCTGCCGGAGCTGCTCGGCGACACCGGCGCCCTGGAGTCGTTCGAGGAGGGCAAGCTCTTCGGCGCCGAGTGGCTGCGGGCGCTGGGCGCGCTGCCCAACGAGTATCTGCACTACTACTACTTCAACCGGGAGGCGGTGGCCTCGATCCGGCAGGCCCCGGCCACCCGTGGCGAGTTCCTCCGCGACCAGCAGGCCCGGTTCTACGAGACGGCGGGCTCGGGCGCGCCCGGGGCGCTCAGGGAGTGGGAGCGCACCCGGCTGGAGCGCGAGGCCACGTACATGGCGGAGAGCCGCGAGGCCACCGGCGGCTGGGAGCGCGACTCCTGCGATCTGGACGGCGGCGGCTACGACCGGATCGCGCTGGCCATCATGCGGGCCATCGCACGCGACGAGCGCGCCACGCTGATCCTCAATGTGCGCAACCGGACGGCCGTCCCCGGTCTTGACGAGGACGCCGTGGTGGAGGTGCCCTGTCTGGTGGACGCGGGCGGGGCGCGGCCGCTGGCGACCGGCGCGGTGGCGCCGGACCAGCTCGGCCTGATGCTGTCGATCAAGGCGGTGGAGCGCTCGGCCATCGAGGCGGCCACGACCGAAGCGGGCAGCGATTCGGGCATCGCCCGCAATGCGGCCCTGCGGGCCCTGGCGCTCCACCCGCTGGTGGACTCGGTCAAGGTCGCGGGCCGGATTCTCGACGCCTCCGGGGCGCTGACCTCCTCTTAGCACATGTCCGTTCGGGCATTCCCCAGTATCTGAACCCGCCCGGACGGGCTCCGTTCACGCCCTTTTTCGGAGAACGGGCGAGAAACGGGCCCGCCGGGTGGACAATCAGGCAGCCGGGTTCCTCACCGTCCGTTGCGCCATCCGCCATGACCTGCTCTTGTAACGTTTGTGAAACGGGCGCATACGGTCACGATCTCTGTGGTGCCAAGACTGGCTTCCCCTGTTGCACGCTTGTAAAACTGCCACGCAAGCCGAAAGACCTAGGCAGGAGGTGCGGCGTGGACGCGGAGGAACGCCGTCGGGAGATCCTCGACACGGCTCGCCGTGCCGGCGTCGTCGACGTCGGCAAGCTCGCCGCCGACCTCGGGGTGTCCAAGGAGACGGTCCGTCGCGACCTGCGGGTCCTGGAACAGCACGGACTGGTGCGGCGCACCCACGGCGGCGCCTACCCCGTGGAGAGCGCCGGTTTCGAGACCACCCTCGCCTTCCGCACCACCATGCACGTGCCGGAGAAGTCGCGGATCGCGACCGCGGCGGCCGATCTGCTGGGCGATGCCGAGACGGTCTTCATCGACGAGGGATTCACCCCGCAGCTGATCGCGGAGGCCCTGCCCAGGGACCGGCCGCTCACCGTGATCACCGCCTCCCTCACGACCGCCACCGGCCTCGCCACCCGTGACAACACCACCGTGCTGCTCCTCGGCGGACGGGTCCGCGGGGGCACGATGGCCACCGTCGACCACTGGGCGACGCATATGCTCTCGGGCTTCGTCATCGACCTGGCGTTCATCGGCGCCAACGGCATCTCCCGCCAGTACGGCCTGACCACCCCGGATCCGGCGGTCAGCGAGGTCAAGGCGCAGGTGGTGCGGGTGTCCCGGCGGAAGATCTTCTCCGGGGTGCACACCAAATTCGGAGCCGTCAGCTTCTGCCGGTTCGCAGATGTCTCGGACTTCGAAACGATCGTGACCGATACGGGTCTACCGCTGACCGAGGCACACCGCTATTCGCTGCTGGGCCCCCAGATCGTCAGGGTCTGACGCCCTTCCCCCCGCTGTTTTTCCTTCCCCACGTCCCTTCGATTGGACCCGTTATGCCAGTCCTGACTCTTCGTGCTGCCCGGATACCGGTGGTGGCCCTGACCGCGGGCGCGCTCCTGACCGGTTGCGCCGGTATGGGGGGCGGCAGCTCAGGCGACAAGACCATCAATGTCCTGATGGTGAACAACCCCCAGATGGTGGACCTGCAGAAGCTCACCAAGAAATACTTCACCAAGGAAACGGGCATCACGGTCAAATTCACGATGATGCCCGAGAACGAGGTCCGCGACAAGATCAGTCAGGACTTCGCCAATCAGGCGCGCCAGTACGACGTGGCCACCATCAGCAATTTCGAGGTGCCGTTCTACGCGAAGAACGACTGGCTGATGCCGCTCGACGGCTACGCCGCCAAGGACAAGGCATTCGACCAGAAGGACGTCCTCCCCTCGATGCGGCAGTCGCTGACCGCCGAGGACGGCAAGCTCTACGCCGAGCCCTTCTACGGTGAGTCGTCGTTCCTGATGTACCGCAAGGACGTCCTGGCCGAGAAGCATCTGAAGATGCCCGAGCGGCCCACCTGGCAGCAGGTCGCGGACATCGCGGCCAAGGTGGACGGCTCCCGCAAGGGGATGAACGGCATCTGCCTGCGCGGACTGCCCGGCTGGGGTGAGCTCATGGCCCCGCTGACCACGGTGGTCAACACCTTCGGCGGCACCTGGTTCACCAAGGACTGGAAGGCGCGGCTGGACTCGCCGGAATTCACCAAGGCGACCAAGTTCTATGTCGACCTGGTGCGCAAGCACGGTGAGGCCGGTGCGGCCCAGTCGGGCTTCGCCGAGTGCCTGAACAACCTCACCCAGGGCAAGAGCGCCATGTGGTACGACGCCACCTCGGCCGCCGGGTCGCTGGAGGCGAGCAAGTCCCCGGTCAAGGGCAAGATCGGATATGTCCAGGCACCGGTGGTGAAGACCCAGAGCTCGGGCTGGCTCTACACCTGGGCGTGGGGCGTCCAGAAGGCATCGCGCCACCCCGACAACGCGTGGAAGTTCATCTCCTGGGCATCCAGCAAGAAGTACGAGGCCCTGGTCGGCAAGACCTTCGGCTGGTCCAACGTACCCGCGGGAAAGCGGTCGTCGACGTACACCACTCCGGAGTACCGCGAGACCGCCGGCAGCTTTTCCGAGGAGACCCGCAAGGCGATCCTCAGCGCCAAGCCGCGTGATCCGGGAGTGCAGCCGCGGCCGACCATCGGCATCCAGTTCGTCGACATTCCCGAATTCGCCGATCTCGGCACCAAGGTCGCCCAGGAGATCAGCGCCGCCATCGCCGGAAAGCAGTCCGTCGAGACGGCATTGAAGAATTCGCAGAAGCTGGCCGAGAAGGTCGGCGAGGAGTACCGATGAGTAATCCGACGACGGCAGTACCCGTGAGTGGCCAGCGGCCACCGAGCGCGACCCCCACCTCCGCGGGGCGCCCCAAGGCGACCCGGAACCGGGCCCGGGAGTGGGCCACCCGGGCACCGCTGCTGCCCGCGCTGATCTTCCTGATCGTGGTCACCCAGCTGCCGTTCGTGGCCACGCTGGTGATCTCGCTCTTCGACTGGAACTCCTTCCGGCCCGACCGCCGTGCGTTCGCGGGGCTGGAGAACTACAAGACGGTGCTCAGCGACGAGTCGCTGCGCGAGTCCATCGTCACCACCGTGCTGCTGACCGCCTCCGTGGTGATCGTCAGTGTGGTGCTGGGGCTGCTGCTGGCGCTGCTGCTGGACCGCAAGTTCCGCGGCCGGGGCCTGGTCCGCACCATGCTCATCGCGCCGTTCCTGCTGGTGCCGGTGGCCTCGGCGCTGCTGTGGAAGCACGCGCTGTACAACCCCGAGTACGGCCTGTTCAACGGCGTGCTCAACTGGCTGGGCGGGCCCCAGCCGGAGTGGCTCACCGATACGCCGCTGATCGCGGTGGAGGCGTCGCTGATCTGGCAGTGGACGCCGTTCATGATGCTCATCCTGCTGGCCGGGCTGCAGAGCAAGCCGCTGGACATGGTCGAGGCGGCCCGGCTGGACGGGGCCGGCAGCTGGCAGATCTTCCGCTTTCTGACGCTTCCGCATCTGCGCCGCTATCTGGAGCTCGGCACCCTGCTGGGGTCCATCTACATCGTGCAGAACTTCGACGCCGTCTTCACCATGACCCGCGGTGGCCTGGACACCGCGAACCTCCCTTACACCATCTACGAAACCTTCTACAACGCCCACGAGTACGGGCTGGCATCGGCGGCGGGAGTCGTGGTGGTGATCGGCACGATCATCATCGCCACCTTCGCGCTGCGTGTGGTGTCGTCCCTCTTCCGTGAGGAGGCGTCCCGCGCATGACCGCCGTGAGCACCCCGGTGCCCATCACATCCGTTCCGGAAGCCACCCGCCGGGCCAAGCGGCGCGGTGCCGCGCTCGGCGTGCTGGCCTGGTTCGTCGGCATCGTCTTCGTACTGCCCGTGCTGTGGATGCTGCTGACCTCGTTCCACTCCGAGGCCGACGCCGCCACCAACCCGCCGTCGCTGGCCGCTCCGCTGACCCTCGACGGGTACAAGGACTTCTTCGGTGTGGGCGGCGGGGCGAGCCCCTGGCCCGCGCTGCTCAACTCGGTGGGCACATCCCTCTTCTCCACCTGCTTCGTGCTGCTGCTGGCGCTTCCGGCGGCGTTCGCGCTGTCGATCCGGCCGGTGCGCAAGTGGACGGATGTGATGTTCTTCTTCCTGTCCACGAAGATGCTGCCGGTGGTGGCCGGACTGCTGCCGGTGTTCCTGTTCGCCAGGGACATCAACTTCCTGGACAACGTCTGGCTGCTGGTCATCCTCTACACCTCGATGAACCTGCCGATCGCGGTGTGGATGATGCAGTCCTTCCTCGCCGACATCCCGGTGTCGATCATCGAGGCCGCGCAGATGGACGGGGCTCGGCTGCCCACCATCCTGTGGCGGGTCGTGGCCCCGATCGCGGGCCCGGGCATCGCCGCCACCTCGCTGATCTGTTTCATCTTCAGCTGGAACGAGATGCTCTTCGCCCAAGTGCTCACCGGTGTGGTCGCCCAGACCGCCCCGGCGTTCCTGACCACCTTCGTCACCAGCCAGGGGCTGTTCCTGGCCAAGGTGTGCGCCGCGTCGATGGTCATTTCCCTGCCGGTGCTCGCCGCCGGTTTCGCCGCCCAGGACAAGCTGGTCCAGGGCCTGTCGCTAGGAGCCGTCAAATGAGGGCCGCAGTCATCGAAGCCCCGGGGAAGGTCACCGTCGCCACTGTCGCGGACCCCACCCCGGGCCCCCGTGAGGTCGTGGTGGATGTGGCGGCCTGCGGGCTGTGCGGCACCGATCTGCACATCCTGCAAGGGGAGTTCGCGCCCACGCTGCCGATCGTCCCCGGGCATGAGTTCGCCGGTGAGGTCGTCGGTCTGGGCAGCGATGTCACCGAGTTGGCGGTGGGCGACCGGGTCGCCGTGGACCCGTCCCTGCACTGCCACGAGTGCCGCTACTGCCGGATCGGCCGGGGCAACCTGTGCGACAACTGGAACGCGATCGGGGTCAGCGTCCCCGGCGGGGCCGCCGAGTTCGCGGTGGCCCCGGTGGCCAACTGCGTCAAGCTGCCCGAGCAGGTGGACGTGGCCGACGCGGCCCTCATCGAGCCGCTGTCCTGCGCGGTGCGCGGCTATGACGTGCTCAACGGCAACCTGGGCGCCGAGGTGCTCATCTACGGCTCCGGCACCATGGGGCTGATGATGCTGGAGCTGGCCAAGCGGACCGGCGCCACCAGCGTGGACATGCTCGATGTCAACGCCGAGCGGCTGTCCACCGCCACCACCCTCGGCTGCTCCCGGTCCGCCGCCTCGGCGGACGAGCTGGACCAGCCGCGGGGCTGGGACGTGGTCATCGACGCCACCGGCAACCAGGCCGCCATTCAGGACGGCCTGGGCCGGGTGGCCAAGGCCGGAACGTTCCTGCAGTTCGGTGTCTCCGACTACGCGACGCGGGCCACCATCGAGCCGTACAAGATCTACAACCAGGAGATCACCATCACCGGCTCGATGGCCGTGCTGCACAGCTATGAGCGTGCCGCCGGGCTGTTCGCGAGCGGGGTGCTGGACCCGAAGATCTTCATCAGCCACCGGATGCCGCTGGACGAGTACCCCAAGGCGCTCGAACAGTTCAAGGCGGGTGTGGGCCGGAAGATCGTGGTCGTCCCGTAACCGTGTGTGGTTGACGGCCCAAGCCCGGGGTACCAGGCTTGGGCCGTTATCGATCACGGTCGGCGGGAGGGGCGGGCATATGGGCAAGGGCGACGCGGTGGTGGTGGGTGGGGGCCTCGCGGGCACGCTGGCGGCGGGCGCGCTCCTCGGCCACGTCGACACGGTCACCCTGGTGGAGCGCGACCGCTACCCGGACCGGCCCGCCTTCCGCAAGGGCGTGCCCCAGGGCCGCCATCTGCATGTCTTCCTCAGCGGCGGGCGGCGCGCCCTGGAGGAGCTGTTCCCCGGGCTGAACGGCGAGTTGGAGGCGGCGGGCGCGCACCGTCTGGAGGCGCCGCGCGATGTGATCACCAAGGGCGGCAACGGCTGGCAGCGCCGCTTCCACGAGGGCAGACACGCCACCACCAGCTGCACCCGGGCGCTGTTCGACGCCACCGTACGGGCGCGGGTGCTCGCCGAGGCCGAGGGGTCCGGGACCCGGGTGGAGGTGCTCCAGGGCACCGAGGCCACCGGGCTGCTCGGCGGCGCGGACCGGGTCACCGGCGTACGGGTGCGGGCGCGGGACGCCGGGCGCGCCGAGCGGGAGTTACCGGCCGATCTGGTCGTCGACGCCTCGGGGCGCGGCTCGCGCGCCCCCAAGTGGCTGGCGGAGCTGGGCGCTCCGGTGCCGCGCGAGGAGGTCGTCGACGCCGGGATCGGCTACTGCACGCAAGAGTTCCGGCCCGCCGAGCCGCTGGACATGGTGATGGTCATCCAGCCGCGCCCGGACTGTCCGCGTGGCGCGGCCTGGTCCCCGGTCGAGGGCGGCCACTGGCTGCTGACGCTGTCGGGGGTGCGCGGTCAGCATCCGCCGACCGAGGGCTCGGAGGTGCCCGGCTTCGTCAAGTCCCTGGGCGAGCCCGCGCTGTACCAGCATCTGCTGACCTGTGAGCCGGTGTCCCCGCCGTACGGGTTCCGCGACACCTCCAACCGCCGCCGCCACTACGACGCCCCGGGCGGGGTGCCCGAGGGGTTTCTCGCGCTCTCGGACGCCGCCTGCACCTTCAACCCGATCTACGGTCAGGGCATGGCGGTGGCCGCCCTCAGCGGGCTGGCCCTGCGCGGCTGCCTGGCCGAGGGGGGCCTGCGGCCCGGTTTCGCGGCCGCGGCGCAGCGCGCCGTGGCCAGGGCGAGCGACACCGCCTGGCTGACCGCCGTCGGCGCGGACCGCCCGTACGCCACGGACGCGGACGCCACGCCGCCGGGGGCGGCCGAGCGGCTGCGGAGCTGGTACTTCGGGCGGCTCGCGGACCGGGCGGCGATCGACCCGGTGGTCGGCGCGGCGTTCCGCGATGTCACCTATCTCGCGGCGGGCCCGTCCCGGCTGCTGTCCCCTTCGGTCACCCTGCGAACGGTGCTGCTGCCGAGGGCCCGGGGCCTGACGGACCCGCCCCTGCGGGTGGAGAGCTGACCCGGGACGGCGCCCGGGAGGATGTGCTCAGCCGTTCGCGTCACGCAGATGCGCGGCCGCCGCCTGCTCCAGGTGGGCCAGGTCGCTGCTGACCGTGGCGAAGGTGAAGCCCTGGGCCAGGCGCCCCGCGGCGGTGGCCCCGTCGGGGCAGTGGATACCGGCGGCGATGCCCGCGGTCCTTGCCTCCTCGGCGACCTTCGCCAGCGCCGCCTCGAACTCCTCCGCCACCGACGTGTCCGTCGAAGTGCGGCCGCCGAGCGCGATGGTGAGGTCGGAGGGGCCGATGTAGACGCCGTCGAGCCCGTCCGTGGCGCAGATCTCCGCGGCGTTGGCCAGCCCCTGGGCCGTCTCGATCATCACGACGCAGGCCACTTGCCGGTTGGACTCGGCCGGGGCGGGGCCGACGCGCAGACCCGAGCGCATCGGGCCGTAGGAGCGCACTCCGAGCGGGGGGTAGCGGCAGTAGCTCACCGCGGCGGCCGCCTCCTCGGCGGTGTTGACCAGCGGGACGATCACCCCGCGGGCGCCGGCGTCGAGGGCCTGGCCGATCCAGAAGCCGTCGTTGCCCGGGACGCGCACCATCCCGGCGGCGGTGCCACGGGCGTCGATTGCGGTCATCGCGCCGAGGGTGCCCTTGTAGTCGAGGAGGCCGTGCTGGGCGTCGACGCAGATGTAGTCGTAGCCGAGCCCGGCCAGGCGCTCGGTGCCGACGGGATTGTCGAGGACGACCCAGTAGCCGATGATCCGCCTGCGGGCGCGCAGCCGGGCCGCGAAGTCGGCGGGGGAAGTGTTCATGCTGTCAGCTTCTCTCCTTCGGCGAGTTGCGTTCGGCGAGTTGCGCGACCTTTTCGCTCCATGCGCGTTGTGAGCGGCACGTTCGCATGATTGCACGTAACGCGCAATACTCTCCCCCGCGCTTGCGGTGAAACAGCGCGAAATGCGCAGACTGATAGGGTTGCTCAGGGCTGCGCAGAGTCGCGCAGAGTTACGGAAGGGATGGGGGCCGCGATGCGTCAGGAGGTCGGAGCGGAGGAGCGCAGGCGGCTGCGCGCCGGGGACCGCCGGGAACTGATCGCCCGGATGATCCAGACCGATGGCACGGTCGTCGTGGAGGAGCTGGCCCGCTCGCTGGAGGTGACGCCCTCCACCATCCGCCGGGATCTCGCGCTCCTCACCGAACAGGGCACCATCGCCCGGACCTACGGCGGTGCGATGAGCGCGGGTCACACCGCCGAGCCCACCCTGGGACAGCGCAGCGGACTCGCGGTCGCCGAGAAGGACCGCATAGGACGCTGGGCGGCCGCGCGGATCGGACCGGGCGACACCGTCGTCCTGGACGCCGGCACCACCACCGGACGGCTCGCCCACCATCTGCGCGCCCGCGCCGAACTGACCGTGATCACCTGCGGGCTCACCGCGCTGCGCGAGCTGGCCGAGTCGGACGGCATCGAGCTGATCACCCTCGGCGGGACCCTGCGCCATGTCAGCCAGGGGTTCGTCGGGCCGCTCGCCGAGCTGGCCCTGTCCCGGCTGACCGCGGACAAGGTGTTCCTCGGCGCCGACGGGCTGGACGCGCGGCTGGGGATATGCGAGGCGAGCCTCCAGCAGACCTCGCTCAAGGAGATGATGGCCGACCGCGGCAAGGAGGTGTACGTCCTCGCCGACAGCAGCAAGCTGGGCCAGTCCCCGTTCACCGCCTGGGCCCCGCTGGACCGGCCGTGGACGCTGGTCACCGACAGCGGGGCCACCGATGACCAGCTCGGTCCGTTCCGGGCGCTGCCCGACACCGAAGTGATCACCGTCTGACGGCGCACCACCACGGTGGCGGTGAGGGTGACGGGGTGAGTGACGGGCGGAGCGGGCCGGGAGCCTGGCTCCCGGCCCGCTCCGCCCCGGTGCGTCGGGTCAGTCCCGGCCCGATGCGGGTCAGCCCCGGCCCGCTCCGGTCAGTCCCGGTACATCCGCGGCGTCGCGGCGGCCGTCGCGCCCGCGCCCACGAGGCCGAAGCTGTCCTCGACCTCGGCCTTCTCGGCGGCGTTCGGGTTGGGGTTGGTGCAGGAGACCCCGGCGGTGGAGCCGGACATCAGGCTCGAGCACGGCCCCGGCTTCATGTCCGGCAGACCGAGGATGTGGCCCAGCTCGTGCGAGGAGATCCGCACCGTGTTGTAGCCCTCGTCGACGGCCTCGCGGCCGAAGTAGATCGTGCCGCTGCCCAGACCGGTCGAGAGGGTACGGGGCCAGCCGTTGTCCGCGATGATGCGGACGTTGGCCCGCTGTCCGGACGCGACCGGCTTCAGCTGGACGTTGACCACGCTCTCGTTCCAGACCGCCGCGCCCTTGGCCACGGCGTCCTTGAACTCGGCGGCCCCGCTGGCGTCGTACGTCACCGTCCGCGCGGCGGCGGTGTGCTCCGCCGGGGCGGCGGGGGCGGCCACGGCCTGTCCGGCCGTCAGGGCGAGCACCGCTGTCACCGCGGCGGGTAAGGCACGTATGAACTTGCTGGATCTCACGATCGGCCTCCTCGTGGGGGAAGGATGGACGGAGCAAGTGGGCATGAGCATGGCATGTCGCCGTCTCATCGGCCACTGTGCCCACCCACCTTCTCTCATCCGGCCGGTTGTCCACAGGCGGTCACCGCGAGTACCTCCCGGCACCCTAGAATCGCCGGATGGCTCTCCCCGACACCGGCACCGGCCCCGACACGAGCGACGACGCGCCCGGCCCCGAGACGAGCGAGGCGCTCGGCGTTCTGCACCGCGTCTTCGGTTACGACTCGTTCCGGGGAGGGCAGCAGGAGATCATCGACCATGTGGTGGCCGGTGGTGACGCGCTCGTCCTCATGCCGACCGGCGGTGGCAAATCGCTGTGCTACCAGATCCCGGCGCTGGTGCGGAAGGGCGTCGGCGTCGTCGTCTCCCCCCTGATCGCGCTGATGCAGGACCAGGTCGACGCGTTGCGGAACCTCGGGGTGCGGGCCGGGTTCCTCAACTCCACCCAGGACTTGGACGAGCGGCGGATGGTCGAGGCCGAGTTCCTCGCGGGCGAGCTGGACCTGCTCTATCTCGCCCCGGAGCGGCTGCGGGTCGAGCACACGCTGCGGCTGCTGGACCGGGGCCAGATCTCGCTGTTCGCCATCGACGAGGCGCACTGCGTGGCCCAGTGGGGGCACGATTTCCGGCCCGACTATCTGGCCCTGTCCGAGCTGCACGAGCGCTGGCCCACCGTGCCCCGGATCGCGCTGACCGCGACCGCCACCGAGGCCACCCACACCGAGATCGCGTCCCGGCTGAAGCTCCAGGACGCACTGCACTTCGTGGCCAGCTTCGACCGCCCGAACATCCAGTACCGGATCGCTCCCAAGAACGAGCCGAAGAAGCAGCTGCTGGAGCTGTTGCGCACCGAGCACCCGGGCGAGGCGGGGATCGTCTACTGCCTGTCCCGCTCCTCGGTCGAGAAGACGGCCGAGTTCCTGGTGGCCCAGGGCATCGACGCGGTGCCGTACCACGCGGGGCTGGACGCGCGGACCCGCGCCGAGCACCAGGCGCGCTTCCTGCGCGAGGACGGTCTGGTCGTGGTGGCCACGATCGCGTTCGGCATGGGGATCGACAAGCCCGATGTGCGGTTCGTGGCCCATCTGGACCTGCCCAAGTCCGTGGAGGGCTACTACCAGGAGACCGGCCGGGCCGGGCGTGATGGACAGCCCTCCACCGCATGGCTGGCGTACGGGCTCCAGGACGTGGTCCAGCAGCGGAAGATGATCGACACCTCCGAGGGCGACGACACCCATCGGCGCCGCCTCGGCGCCCATCTCGACGCGATGCTGGCGCTGTGCGAGACGGTGGAGTGCCGCCGGGTGGGGCTGCTGGCGTACTTCGGCCAGCAGTCCACCCCCTGTGGCAACTGCGACACCTGCCTCACGCCCCCGGAGTCCTGGGACGGCACCATCCCCGCGCAGAAGCTGCTGTCCACGGTGGTGCGGCTCAAGCGGGAGCGCAACCAGAAGTTCGGCGCGGGGCAGATCATCGACATCCTGCTCGGCAAGAAGACGGCCAAGGTCATCCAGTTCGACCATGACGCGCTGTCGGTGTTCGGCATCGGGACCGAGCTGCGCGAGGCCGAATGGCGAGGGGTGGCACGGCAGTTGCTGGCCCAGGGCGTGCTCGGCGTCGAGGGGGACTACGGCACGCTGGTGCTCACCGACGCGAGCTCGGAGGTGCTGAACCGGCAGCGCGAGGTCAGGCTGCGGCGCGAGCCGGAGAAGGCCTCGCGCACCGCGAAGGCGAAGACGGGGGGCTCGGGGAAGGCCAAGAAGGCCCCGGTGGATCTGCCCGAGGAGGCCGTGCCGGTCTTCGAGCGGCTGCGCGCCTGGCGGGCGGCGACCGCGAAGGAGCAGGGCGTCCCCGCGTATGTGGTCTTCCACGACGCCACCCTGCGCGAGATCGCGACCCGCGCCCCGGCCACGCTCGAGGAGCTCGGCACGGTGAGCGGGGTCGGCGAGAACAAGCTGGTGAAGTACGGGCAGGGGATTCTGGACACCCTGGCGTCCTGACCGCGCTCTCCGCAACCTACTGACGGTACGTCAAACCCCCGCTTCCGCAAGCCGGAAGCGGGGGTTTGGCAGGTCTGGAGCACAGGGGTTACCGATGAGTGTTACCTGAGGTAACGTCAGGGCCCGTGCCCCATGGTCCGTGGCCGCCGGGGACTGGGGTGCTCCGGCGGCCACTCACCCTCGCGCCGTTCCTCATGCCGTACGCGGCGGTTCCTACAGCTCCTTGATGCGGATGTCGCGGTACGAGATCACATCGTCGGTGCTGTGGACCTGGAGACCGATGTACCCGGAGGAGTACCGACGGCCGTCCGTGCCGGGGTCGTCCGAGCGCGGCGGGGTGAACTCCTGGCCGCCGGTGTTCTCGAACTCATTGAGCAGCACACCGTTGCGGTAGATCGAGTAGTGCTGACCCACCACCCGGATCTCGTAGTCGTTCCAGCTGCCCTTGGGGGTGACCCCCGCCCCGGCCAGCCCGACCCGGTCGAATCCGTAGATCGATCCGGTCTTGTACATATCGCCGTCCGGACGGTCGAGGATCTGCACCTCGTGCCCGTACTTGATGGCGACCCACTCCGGACGGGACTCCTCGGGGTGGTCATGGACGTACGGGAAGCGCACGAAGACACCTCCGTTGGCGTTGCCCGTCCCGGGTGCGTCATCGCGGAACTGCAGCTTCAGCGAGAAGTCGTCGTACGTCCGCTGCGGGAACCACAGCATGCCCATGCCCTCGACCGAGGTGTCGCTGGTCATGCTGCCGTCGTCATTGAGACCGAAGGCCCCGCCACCCACATGCTGCCACTTGTCGAAGGACTTCCTGGTGCCGTCGAACAGCGGGCGGTAGCCCTCGTCCTGACCGGGCTTGCCGATCCCGGACTGCTTGGCCGCCTTGTTGATCAACCGGTACTCGCGCTGGTCGACGACGCCGTCGGCGAGCAGCTTGTCGGTGACGGCGGTGACGTGCTTGAGGAAGAGGGCGTGGGAGGACCAGTCCTTCTCGTCCTCGATCAGCTCATTGATGGTGCAGCGGCTGCGGGTGATGCGGTTGGGGACGCCGGTGTCCACCGTGCCGACGATCACCGTGAGGCGCTCGTCCCACTCCGGACACGCGGGTGCGGGCACCCCGCCGCCCTCGGCCACGGTGAAGGCGATCGCCTGCGCCTCCGAGGTGTTCCCCGCCTTGTCGGTGGCGCGGTACGCCACGGTGTGACGGCCCACCCGGTCCACCACCACGGGGGTGGCGTAGGCGAGATACGGACCGCTGTCCAGGGAGTACTCGACCTTCTCCACCCCGGAGTCGTCGTCCGCGGCGGTGAGCGTGACCTTGGCGCTGCCCACATAGGCGCCGTCGGAGTTCTTGGTGCCGTCGACCTGCGCGGAGGTCACCGGCGGGATGGTGTCCTCGGCCGGCGGTACCACCACCGTGAAGTCCACCGACTTCACCTCCGACACGTTCCCCGCCTTGTCCGCCGCCCGGAAGCGCACCGTGTGCGCGCCCGCGTCATGGACCATCACCGGACCGGTGTAGGGCTGGAACTCCCCCTGGCCCAGGGCGTAGTCGATCCGGTTGACCCCGGAGCCGGTGTCGGAGGCGGTGACGGTCACGGTGGCCATCCCGATGTACGCGCCGGACGGGTCCTTCTCACCGGAGACGGTGGCGGAGGTCTCCGGCGGTGTGGAGTCGTCCGTCGGCGGCGCCACCACGGTGAAGTCCACCGACTTCACCTCCGACACGTTCCCCGCCTTGTCCACGGCCCGGTAACGGATGGTGTGCTGCCCGACCTGGTGGACCATCACCGGGGCGGTGTACGGCTGGAACGCGCCGTCGCCCTCGGCGAACTCGATCCGGTCCACGCCGGAGCCCTCGTCGGTGGCGGACACGGTGACGGTGGCCATCCCGATGTAGGCGCCGTCCGCGTTCTTCTCGCCCTCGACCTTCGCAGTGGTCTCGGGCCCGGTGGTGTCCTCGCCCCCGCCGCCGTCGGTGACCACCAGGATGCCCTGCATCTGGCCGTGGCCGGGGATGGTGCAGTGGTAGCGGTAGCGGCCGGGGCTGAGGGTGACCTCGGCGGTGTGCTTGCCGCCGCTGTCGTCCGAGGGGTTGGCGAGGATGTTCAGCGGGACGTCGTTGTTGTACTCGGGGTCGGAGACATCGAACGTCAGGGTGTGCGGCATCCCCATGGTGTTGCCGGTGGCCGTGCTGTTCTCGAAGACGATGGTGGCCTTGCCGGCGACCGCGGTGGTGGGCGCCGAGGCGTACTTGGTGATGTCGTCACCCGCGGTCCAGGTGAGGGTCTGCTGGGCGGCCTGCCGGGTGTCGTCCTGCCCGTAGGCCACCGTCGCCGTCCCCGAGCTCAGCCCGAGGACCATGAGCAGCGCGGCGAGCAGCGGCAGCCAGGGTCTGATGGGTTTGGGGCGCCTTCGTTTCACGGTCACTCCGCCTTCCTGGCCAGATCCTGGGCGAGCGGAGTGGGCTCGCCGCCGTTGTACGTGATGTGCCACAGCGCCGACTTGGAGTCGGAGGTGAAGAAGCCGCGCCCGTAGTCGAGGACGTAGAGCGAGCCGTCCGGGGCGAACTTCCAGTCCATGAGGTTGCGGATGCCGTCGGCGCCCACCGGGATGATCTTCTTGAGGGATTCGGCGTGCACCGGCAGCCCGCCCTTGCCGACGGTCTTGGGGTCGGTCAGCACCGCGTGGCGCGGCTGGTCGGCGTCGTAGAAGTCGCCGACGAACCACTTGCCGTCCCAGTACTGGGGCCATTTGGTGGTGCTGTCACTGGTGGCGTCGTACCGGTAGACCGGGCCGTTCATGGTGGCCTGGCCGCCGCCCTTGAGCCACGGCAGCAGGTACTTGGCCTCCGACGTCTTGTAGCTGGGGATGCCGTTCGCGTCCCGCGGATAGTCGGGGGCGCCGCCCTGGGGCGAGTACCAGATGGTGTTCCCGGTGATGGGCGGCAGGTTCACCAGGCCGTCGTTGTTGGGCGACTCGTTCTTGGGGTGGTCGCAGTCGTACCAGCCCAGGGGCTTGCTCGGGTCGGGCAGATTGCGGTCCCGGTACGGCTGCTTGTTGCCCATGCAGAACGGCCAGCCGTGGTTGCCCGCCTTGGTGATGGCGGCGAAGGTGTCGTACTTGGCCGGGCCCCAGGTGGTGCTGGGCTCGCCCGCGTCCGGGCCGACCCAGCCCGCGTAGAGGATGTCGGTCTTCTGGTCCACGAAGATCCGGGCCGGGTTGCGCACCCCCATCACATAGATCTCGCCACGGGTCTTGCCGCCGCCCTCGTCGGGCTCCTTGCCGGTGAAGAGATTGCCCTCGGGGAGGGTGTAGGTGCCGTCGTCCTCGGGGTGGATCCGCAGGATCTTGCCGTTGAGGTTGTGGGTGTTGCCCGCGGTGCGGCGGGCGTCGGCGAAGGAGACGCCCTTGTAGTTCGGCTGCGGATTGTTGCCGGAGTAGCCGTCGCTGAACTGGGAGGAGTTGTTGTCCCCGGTGGCGATGTAGAGATTGCCCTTGGAGTCCCAGCTCATCCCGCCACCCGCGTGGCAGCAGCTGTGGATCTGGACCGGCCAGGAGAGCAGGACCTTCTCCGAGCCCAGGTCCAGCTTGTCGGTCTTCAGGTCCAGGGTGAACCGGGAGACGCGGCGCTCGGCCATCTGGGTGTCCCGGTTGATCCGCGAGTGCGGGGTGTAGTGCAGATACACCCAGCCGTTGGTGAGGAAGTCCGGGTCCAGCTCGATGCCGAGCAGCCCCTCCTCGACCTTGATCAGCTCATCGCCGCCGCCCTTGTTGCCGAAGACGGTCAGGGCGCCCGCGAGCGTCACCTTGCCGGTGGCCGGGTCGTAGACATGGATCTGGCCCTGGCCCTTGCCGATGTCCGGGTCGTTCCAGTCGGTGACCACGGGCGCGCTGTTGTCGCCGCCGCCCCGGCCGATGTACAGCACCCGGCCGTCCTTGGCGACGACGAGGCCGTGCGGCTCGCCGATCTGGTCGGACTGGCCCGGCTGATTGGGCTTGGTGACGCGCTCGGCCTTGTAGTTCGCGTTGATGGTGGCCTTGCAGTCGGCGCGGGAGAGCCGGGTGGTCCACAGCAGCGCGCCGCGCAGATGGGCGCGGAAGTCGGTCTCCTGGAAGGTGGACACCGTGCCGCCCATGCCGGTGTAGAAGGAGCGGCCGCCGTCGTAGTCACGGCACCAGGAGATCGGGTGGTCCGCGCCGTTGGCGCCGGCGCCCGGCTGGTAGCTGGACTCGCGGACCCGGGCCACGGTGTGCACGGTGCCGGAGGGATTGTCCTTCCAGTTGGTCCAGGTGTCGGTGCGCTTCCACTCCAGCGGCAGCTCCTTGGTGGCCGGGTGGACGCGGTCGCCGACCTCCACCACGGCCCGCTGGGCGGTGGCCGGGCTGGTGGTGGCCGGGCGGGCGCCGATCAGCCCGCTGTACCAGTCGGAGTACGGCTCGTTGCGGGCCGCGTCATGGATGCCGAGGAACCCACCGCCCGCCTCCATGTACGACTCGAGCCCCGCCTCCTGCTCGGGGTCGAGCACATCGCCGGAACCGGTCAGGAAGACCACGGCGTTGTACTTGCCGAGCCGGGGCTTGGTGAAGACCGAGGCGTCGGCGGTGGCGTCGACGGTGAACCGGGTCGCCGCGGGGCCCTGGTTGCCGATCCGCTCGATGGCCTCGATGCCCGCGTTCACCGTGGCCGGCTCGTCCCCGGCCGAACCGTGGAACACCAGGACCCGGACGTTGTCACCGCCGGGCGGCGACGGCAGCGTGAGTGGCGCACGATCCTCGGGCCGGGCGCTGGCGGGGGTCCCGCCGAGCAGGGTCGCGGTGAGGGCGCCGAAGAGCAGTGCCGCCATCCCCGCGCGTCTCCTTCGCAGCCGACCGACTGTCAGTCCTCTCCTCTTTGAGGGCATTTGGTACGGTATGTCCCGCATTGGTCACCCATCCCTCTCACGTACCGATAACACCGCTGAAGGAAGCTAGACGGCTTTTCGCAAGTCGCCAATAGCTATGACCGCAACTCAACGAACTTTGTCCTGAGTGTGGATGAACGAGCATCCCCCGGCTACCGTGAAAGCACCCCGGGGCATCTGCGCATCGTCAACGGCAGGGGATCCACAGCGATTTGGGAGAACGATGAGCGACGCACCCGGCTTCACCTCCAGACGCGGTCTCAGCAGACGGCTCTTCACCGGCGGCGCGGCCGCCGCGGCCGTCGGACCGCTGGCCCTCACCTCCCCCGCCGCCGCGAAGGCGCCGAAGGCCCCGGCGGCCGGGTCCGGCGGAGTCGACACGGCGGCCGCGGGCGGTACGGTCCGCCGTCTCAAGCTCTACGCGGAGAAGCTGCCGGACGGATCGATGGGGTACGGACTCGAGAAGGGCAAGGCCAGCATCCCCGGTCCGCTGATCGAGCTGACCGAGGGCGACACCCTGCACATCGAGTTCGAGAACACCATGGACGTCACGGCCAGCCTCCATGTGCACGGCCTGGACTACGACGTCGCCAGCGACGGCACCCAGCTCAACCGCAGCGCCGTGGAACCGGGCGGCACCCGCACCTACACCTGGCGCACCCACGCCCCGGGCAAGCGCGCCGACGGCACCTGGCGGCCGGGCAGCGCGGGCTACTGGCACTACCACGACCACGCGGTGGGCACCCCGCACGGCACCGGTGGCCTGCGGAAGGGGCTGTACGGACCGGTGGTGGTGCGGCGGGCGGGCGATATCCTGCCGGACAAGCAGTTCACGATCGTCTTCAACGACATGACGATCAACAACAAGGCGGGGCATGACGCCCCCGAGTTCCGGGCCACGGTGGGCGATCGCGTCGAGATCATCATGATCACCCACGGCGAGTACTACCACACCTTCCATATGCACGGGCACCGGTGGGCGGACAACCGCACCGGGCTGCTGGAGGGCCCGGACGATGTGAGCCGGGTCATCGACAACAAGATCACCGGGCCCGCCGACTCCTTCGGCTTCCAGGTGATCGCCGGGGAGAACGTCGGCGCGGGCGCCTGGATGTACCACTGCCACGTCCAGAGCCACTCCGACATGGGCATGGCCGGGCTGTTCCTGGTCGCCAAGGCCGATGGCACCATCCCCGGCTACGACCCGCACCGGCTGTCGGCGCACCGCCCGGGGTAGCCGCCGGAGCGATACGACGGGGCGGGCCGCCGGGCCCGCCCCGTCGCCTTGTCGCCGTATCGCCCGTCAGGCGGTGTGCAGCCGCAGGCCGTACACCGAGAGGATCTCGTTGACCGGCTGGTACCAGGTCTCGCCGCCGCTGGAGCAGTTGCCCCAACCGCCCGAGGTCACACCCTGGGCCTGGTCGCCGCTGATGAACGAGCCGCCGGAGTCGCCGCCCTCGGCGCACACACTGGTCTTGGTCATCTGGTACACCGCGCCCTGGCTGTAGTTCACCGTCTCGTTCTTGGCCAGGACCGTGCCGCAGTGCCAGTGGGTGGTGGAGCCGGACCGGCAGATGGAGGCGCCGACCGGGGCCTCGGCGGAGCCGCGGACCAGCTGGTCGGGAACGGTGCCCCAGCCGAGCACCACCGGCACGGTCCACCAGCCGCTGCCGACGCTGACGTAGGCGTAGTCGTTGCCGGGGAAGGAGGAGCCCTGGAAGTTGCCGATGTACGAGCCGTCCCAGCCGCTGACGGAGCCCCCCGCCTGGCCGCAGTGCCCGGCCGTGACGAAGCCGCCCTGGACCGAGAAGCCTATGGAACAGCGGACGTTGCCGGTGTAGTACGGGTCGCCGCCGACCGTGCCCGCGGCGAAGGTCGTCGGCGCCTGGGCCGGGGCCTTCTCGACGGTGACCGGGACGGCGGCCGAGCGCTTCGCCTCGCGGAGGAACGCGCGCACGGCGGCGTCGCCTTCGCTGCCCTGCCGGACCCGGACCACGACGGCGCCCGCGCGGGGGTCGGTGCTCCAGCTGCTCACCCCGGCCGGGGCGGACTGCTTCCGGGCCTTCTCATCGAGGCGCGTCTTGGCCGCGTCGAGCGCGTCGGCGCTGTGCTCGACGATCCGGGTGGTGGCGCCCGTGGCCCGTACCGACGCGGCCCGCTCGGCGCTGGTGACGCCGACGACCAGCTTCCCGCTGCCCGTGTCGAACCACGAGCCGCCGTAGGAGGCGCCCGCGGCGCGCTTGGCCTTGGGCTCCAGCCGCATGGCGGCGGCCTCCTGGCCCAGCCGTTCCCGCGCCTGGTCCGCGGTCAGGCCGAGGTCCCGGCCGAGCGCGCGGACGAGGGTGGCGGATGGCGCCGGCGCGGCGGCGGGCTTCGCCGCGGGGGCGTCGGCCCCGGATGCCGCGGCGGCGGTCGAGAAGGCCCCGCCGGCGCCCGAGAGGGCGCCGAGGACGAGGAGTGCGGACAGTCCGGCACGGACAACGGGCTTCCGTCTCATGGAAGTTCCCCTTCTGCTCAGCAGGTGAGAGCGCTTTCACGTGTCGATCGCGCAGAGCCTAGCGAGCCACCGGGGAAAGTCCAGACCAAAGCCATGATCGGTCACGGTCGGGCAGGAGGTCGGGCAGGATGCCGCCGCGGAATCAAGGGGCCTCGTCCGGATTCCAGTTGAGCAGCCGCACCTGGGCGACCGTGCGGACATGGCGGCGCATGGCCGCGGCGGCGGCCTTGGGACGGCGCTCGGCGATGGCGTCCAGGATGTGCTGGTGCTGGGCGAGCGAGCGCCTGGGGCGGTCGGGCTGGCGCAGCGACTCCTCGCGGCTCTCGGCGATCTGGTCGGCGATCGAGCGCATGAACTCGGCGAGCAGCGGGCTGTGCGCGGCGGCGGTGACGGCCGCGTGGAAGCGGCGGTCACCCTCGACGCCGTGGCGGTCGGACTCGATCTCGTCCTCCATCCAGTGCAGGGCCTGCTGGAGGGCGAAGAGATCGTCGTCGGTGCGGCGCTCGGCGGCGAGTTCGGCCAGTTTGGTCTCCAACGCCTCGCGGGCGTCGAGCACATCGGGCAGCCGGCGGCGGCGCTCCACCAGCCGCTCGACGGGCTCGGTGTCGAGGCTGTCGCGCAACAGGCACATCCCGCCGCCCTGGCGCACCTCGACGAGCCCCTGTACCTCGAGGACGACGATGGCCTGTTTGACGGAGGCGCGGCTGATGCCGAGGCGCTGGGCCAGCTCGCGCTCGGTGGGCAGCCGGTCGCCCGCCTTCAGCCCGCCCTCCTCGACGTAGGCGCGCAGCCTCTCCAGCACCTGCTCGTACAGGCGCTGACGGTTCATCGGGCGCAGCGCGTCCTCGACCATACGGGCTCCCCCCATCGCGGTTTGTGATGGCCCCGATTCGCAGCGTAGCACCGGGTGGCCGGACGGTGTGGTGGTTGTGCGGTCCGGTGGAGCATTGGTCAATTGGCTGAGCCAATCTGCCACCGATGTCTTGACGGCCGAACCGCCCGGCCCTCAACGTGAGTCAGCCAGCAGGCCACTTGGCCCGACCGTCCCCGGTCCGCCGACCGGGTCCCCGTGACGGGAGCGCTCGATGTCCGACGAATTGATCTCGATACTCGTGCTGGTGGTGGTCTTCGTCATCGCCACCACCCGGTCGATCAACATGGGCGCCCTGTCCTTCGCCGCCGCCTTCGGCGTGGGCGAGCTGGTCGCCGACTTCAGCGCGGACCACATCTTCGCCGGGTTCCCGGGCGATCTGTTCGTGGTGCTGGTGGGGGTGACGTATCTGTTCGCCCTCGCCCGGGCCAACGGCACCACGGACTGGCTGGTGCACGCCTCGATCCGGCTGGTGGGCGGGCGGGTCGCACTGATCCCGTGGGTGATGTTCGCGATCAGCGGGGCGCTGACCGCGATCGGGGCGGTGAGCCCGGCGGCGGTGGCGATCGTCGCCCCGCTCGCGCTCTCCTTCGCCGCGCGGTACCAGATCAGCCCGCTGCTGATGGGTGCCATGGTGGTGCACGGCTCCCAGGGCGGTGGCTTCTCCCCCATCAGCATCTACGGATCGATCGTCAACGGCATCGTGGACCGGGAGAAGCTCCCCGGCAACGAGATCACGCTGTTCCTCGCGAGCCTGGTGGTCAACCTGATCATCGCCGCCGTCGTCTTCGTCGTCTGCGGCGGGCTGAAGCTCCCCAGGACCGCCGTCGCCGCCGCTGGGGAGGAGCGGGAAGCCGGGGCGGAGGAGGCACCGGCCGACGCGGAGGGCCGTCTCACCCCCGCCCGTATCGCCACCCTGGCCGCGCTGGTGGCGCTGGTGGTCGCGGTGCTCGCCTTCGACCTGGACGCCGGGCTCACCTCGATCAGCCTCGCCGTGGCCCTGAGCGTCTTCTGGCCGGACCACGGCAAGAAGGCGGTGAACGAGGTCACCTGGCCCACCGTGCTGCTGATCTGCGGTGTGCTCACCTATGTCGGGGTGCTGGACGAGATGGGCACCATCGACTACGCGGGCAAGGCGGTCAGCGACATCGGGATTCCGCTGCTCGCCGCCCTGCTGCTCTGCTACATCGGCGCGATCGTCTCCGCCTTCGCCTCCTCGGTGGGCATCATGGGCGCGCTGATCCCGCTCGCCGTTCCCTTCCTCGCCCAGGGCGACATCGGCGCGGTGGGCATGATCGCGGCCCTCGCGGTGTCGGCGACCGTCGTCGACGTCAGCCCCTTCTCGACCAACGGGGCGCTGGTGCTGGCCAACGCGCCGGACGTGGACCGGGACCGGTTCTTCCGGCAGCTGATGATCTACGGCGGGATCATGGTGGTGGCGGTGCCGCCGGTCGTCTGGCTGGCGATGGTGGTCCCCGGCCTGGGCTGAGAGCCTGTGTCATATCCCCGGCCGGGCGGCAAGGCGAGTTCAGCCCGGTGGCAGCGGAACCCAGTGGGATTCGCCCGGGGCCACGGTCAGCGAACGGTCGGCGAGCCGTACCTCGATCGGGCACTCCTCCGAGTCCGGCACGCTGATCCACAGCCGCCCGGCCCGCACCCGCAGGGCGACGCCCCAGTGGCCGCGATAGCGCATCGAGAACCGGTACTCCGACAACCCTGGCAGCCCGGCCGGCTCGGGCAGCGGCACCGGGTCCAGCCACAGGGCGTCCTCGCGGGTCTCGAGACCGGTCAGCCCGCGCTGCACCAGATCGAGGGTGCCGCCCATGGCGCCGAGGTGGATGCCCTCGCCGGTGGTGCCGCCCTGGACGTCCGCCACATCGCCGAGCAGCGCCTCCTGGCAGTGCCGCCACGCCTCGGTCCGGCGCGCCCGCGCCAGCACCCAGCCGTGCACCAGCTCGCTGAGGGTCGAGCCGTGGCTGGTCCGGGAGAGGTAGTACTCCACGGTGGCCCGCCAGATGTCGTCGTCCAGGGCGTAGCCGAGCCGCCGGAAGAGGCCGGACAGTTCGGCGGGGCCGAAGAGATAGCCGAGCATCAGCGCGTCGGCCTGCTTGGAGACCTGGTAGCGGTTGACGGAGTCGCCCTCGGACTCCAGGATCCGGTCCATCCGGCGGATGTCGCCGTAGCGGGCGCGGTAGCCGTCCCAGTCCAGCTCGGCCAGCTCCCCGTAGCCGTCGAACTGGCTGATGACGCCCTGGTGGAAGGGGACCAGCAGCCGCCGTGAGACGTCCTCCCAGCGCTCCGGCTCCGCGCGGTCCAGGCCCACCCGCTCGAACAGTTCGCGGCGGCGCGGCTCGGGCAGGGTGCGGGCGAGCTCCAGGGCCCGGTCGAGCACCCAGGCGGCGGTGACGTTGGTGTACGCGTTGTCGTCGATCCCGGGGCGGCCGGCGCCGGGGTAGCCGTCGTGGTACTCGTCGGGCCCGACCACCCCGCGGATGCGGTACCGACCCCGCTCCGGATCGGACACGGCGGTGTCCGCCCAGAAGCGGGCGATCTGCAGCAGCATCTCCGCGCCCTTGGTGTGCAGGAACTCGGTGTCGCCGCTGGCCTGGCAGTACTGCCACACGTTGTACGCCACCGCCGAGCCCACATGGTGCTGCAGCCGGGAGTTGTCCGGCAGCCAGCGGCCGGAGCGCGGGTTCAGATGCAGGGTCTGGGTCTCCTCGCGCCCGTCGCTGCCGCTCTGCCAGGGGTACATCGCCCCGACGCGCCCGGCGTCCGCGGCGGCGCGGCACGCCTGGGGCAGCCGCCGGTGGCGGTAGTGCAGCAGGGCCCGGGACACCTCGGGGAAGTGGAGGTTCAGATACGGCAGCACGAACAGCTCGTCCCAGAAGACATGGCCGCGGTATGCCTCGCCGTGCAGGCCCCGGGCGGGGACGCCCACGTCCAGCTCCGCGGTGTGCGGGGAGAGCGTCTGGAGGATGTGGAACAGGTGCAGCCGCAGGATGCGGCCCGGCTCGCCGGAGACCTCCAACGCCGCCTCGCGCCACAGGTGTTCCCATGCGGTGCGGTGGGAGGCGAGCAGTTTCCCGAACTCCGGCGCCCGGGCCACCCCGTCCAGGGCGGCCTGGGCCGGATCGCTGACCGCGGGGTCCTTGGAGGTGTACAGCGCCACGGTCTTCTCGACGGTGACGGGGGTGTCCGGCGCGAGCGGCACGCCCAGGGTGCGCATCGCCGCGCCGTGGGTGAGCCGCTGCCCGGTGCCGGTGGGCGTCCCGCCGCGCACGGCGAGGGTGCGCGCGGCCATGGCCACCCGCACCTCGGAGCTGGTGGTGCGGCAGCTCAGCCATACGGTGTCGGGGCCCGCGGCGCCGGTGCGGTGGTCGACGAGGTGGCGGCCGGCCAGCGCGTCGTAGCGGGCCACGCCGGTGTTGGCCACGGCACCGTCGAGCCCCGACTCCAGCTCGACGGTGCCGGACCAGCCCTCGGCCCGGAAGGTGGTGCGCAGGGCCGCCAGATGCGGATCCCCCATGTGGACGAGGCGCTGCTGCTCGACGTGGAGCACCCGGCCGCGGCCGCAGGTGAACCGCAGCCGCCGCATGAGGGTGCCGTGCCGGAGGTCGAGGGTCTGCCGGTAGCCGGTGAGCTCGTCCCCGTCGGGGGTGAGCCAGCCGCCGGGGCCCGCGGACCGGTCCGGGTCGCGGACGCGGTAGCGCAGCGGCAGCCAGTTCGGCAGGTTGACCATGTCCTCGTTCTCGACCTGGCGTCCGCCGGCCACCGAGGTCAGCCGGTTGTAGCAGCCCGCCACATAGGTGCCGGGGTAGTGGGCGTCATCGGCGGCGGTCTCGGGGGCCGCGCCCCGAGTGGCGGCATAGCCGTTGCCGAGCGTGCACAGCGACTCCCGCAACCGCTCCTGGCCGGGCTCGTAGCCCTCGTACTCCCACACCCAGTCCGACACGGCCGACCACCGGCTCTCCTCCTCGACACCCCCATTGTGGTCCGGGCCGGAGGACTTCACCGGCTGCGCCGCGCCCCCGCGCGGCGCGCGCTCAGCAGTTCGTGTAGTCGACCCGGCTGTTGTTGTACGAGCAGGTGTCGACCGTGGAGCCGCCGGTCTTGCGGAGGGTGGCCTTGTCGCGGTCGTTGTTCCAGACGTACGCCCGGCGGTCCTGGTACTTGGTGGCCGAGGTGTCGGAGCCGGAGCCGGTCCGGACGGTCACCGTCTTGCCCGCGCCGAGGGTGTAGCCGGGGAAGGTGTACTTGTGGTTGCTCGCGTCGACGAGCACCCAGCCCTTGAGGCTGACCCCGCGCGAGGTGGAGTTCTTGATCTGGACGTACTCGCCGTTGAGGCTGGAGTTGCTCCGGTTGTCCGTGCCGGGCGAGTCGTAGTAGATCTTGGAAAGGTGTACGGAGCCCGCGGCCCCGGCGGGTGTGGCCGGGTACAGCAGGGCGAGCGCGCAGCCGGCGGCGAGCGCCGCGCCGATGCGGACGGTGTGTGCGGACATGAGTCCCCCCTTGCGTTGGTGCGTGGTGAAGCAGCGTTGGTGCGTGAAGCAGCGGTAACGCAGGACGGACGGGCGGCCGCGTCCGAAGATGGTTTGGAGTCAGCGAGCTGACTCCTTCGGTGCGGCCGTCCGTCCGTCTTCCCCCCACCTGTGTGGAGGACCAGAGTGGACCATGGCCGGAACGCGGCGGCAGGGCTGCGCGGCCCTTGCTCCAGGGCCGTACGGCCCTAGCGCGGACCCGGTTCCCCGCCCCCGGCCGGGGGTGTGGCGGGGTCAGCGGCCGTACTGCGCCCCGCCGTTGATGTGCAGCACCTGGCCGGTGACGTACGCGGCCTCGGGGGAGGCCAGATAGCGGATGGCGGCCGCGATCTCGGTGGGCGTCCCGGGCTGGCCGGTGAGCGTCTGCCCGATCTGCTGGGCGATGAACTCGGGGGTGCCGCGCTCGCCGAAGAACTCGGTGTCCTCGACATAGCCGGGCGCCACCGCGTTGGCGGTGACACCCTCCGGGCCGAGCCGCCTGGCCAGCTCGAAGGTGTAGGTGTGCAGCGCGGCCTTGGTGCCGCCGTACGATCCGGGGCCGCGCAGCGACGCGACCGAGGACAGGTGGACGATACGGCCGCCGGGCCGGGTGAGGTGGGGCAGCAGCGCCTCGGTGAGCAGCACGGCGGTCAGCACGTTGGCCTCGAAGTTCCGCTGGTACTGACCGGCGATGCCTTCGAGGGAGCCGTCGTTGGCGGGCGCGACATTGCCGCCGGCGTTGGTGACGACGACGTCAACCCCACCGTCCGCGGTGATGAACTCGGCGGCGCGCCGGGTCTGCTCCGGGTCGCTGAGGTCCGCGCTGGTCCAGGTGACCAGGTCGGCGCCGTGGGCGGCGTTGAGCTTGTCCGCCGCGGCGCGCAGCACCTCGGCGCGGCGCCCGAGGATGACCACCCGGTCGCCTTCGGCGGCGAAGGTCTCCGCGGTCGCCAGTCCTATGCCGGTACCGCCGCCCGACACCACGATCCGTCGCCCCATTACGGGCCTCCTCAGTGCAGCTTGTTGAATATCGGTCACATCTATGAACAAGCACGCTAGGAAGAAAGCGCATTCCCGTCAAGGCTCAGCACCCAACACCCGGGCTGTTGCCTTGCGTTCACTATTGACAGGTTCTGTTGGAGATGGCGCAATGGCGGCGCCCCACTTGTCCCAGCAGCAGCCACAAAGGCTGCTCCAGCAAGGAGGACATGTGCGTTTTCGTTCATCTTTCGCCAGATCCGTGGTCGCGACCGTGACCTTGGCGCTTGGCGCGCTCGGTCTGCTGACCGCTCCCGGTCCGGCCGCGGCCGACACCCGCTCCGACGACCCCTCGATCGTCCATGGCCTCCGCGGCGACTACTACCTGCAGTCCGCCCCGGGGGCCTTCGACTTCCACGAGCTGAAGGCCACCAGCCTCGACCCCGCCCTCGACTTCGGCAATCTCGAGCCGCGGCTGCAGGCCACCACCGGACGGGCCGACGACGTCAGCGTCCGCTGGACCGGCCAGATCACACCGGAGCGCTCCGGTGCGCACACCTTCTCGATCACCGCCGACAACGGCTTCCGGCTGTGGATCGACGGCAAACCGGTCATCGACCACTGGGTGGACGACTGGGACAAGGAGCAGACCTCCCAGCCCGTCGAGCTCACCGCGGGCAAGGCCTACGACATCAAGGTCGAGTACTTCGAGCACTACGGCGGCTCCAACTTCCACCTGTCCTGGACCCCGCCGGGCGCGGCCAAGGCGCCCGTGCCCGCGTCCGCCTTCCAGCTGCCCGCCGACTTCGACTACGACGGCCCGGTGGCCAGCGCCGTCCAGCCCGACGGCCGGACGCTGCTGCTGGACTTCGCCCGGCCCCTGACCACTCCCCCGGCCGATCTGACGTCGCATCTGTCCGCCGTCATCGGCGGCGCGCAGTGGCCGCTCGGGCGCGCCCGGCTGGACGCGGCCGATCCGTCCCGGCTGCTGCTCTCCCTGAAGGAGCCGGTGGTCGGCCGCGGCGGCGAGGCCGTCGTGCGCTACGACGGCGAGGGCGGTCTCGAGGACGGCGACGGCGCCATCGACCCGTATGTCTCCTTCGGTGGCAACAAGTCGACGTATCAGCTGAGCACGCCCTGGGCCAAGGACGTCGGCCCGGACAACGCCCACCCCGAGTACCCGCGCCCCCAGCTGACCCGCGATCAGTGGCGCAACCTCAACGGCAGCTGGGAGTTCGCCGCCGCCAAGGAGGGCCAGAAGCCCCCGGTCGGGCAGAAGCTCAAGGAGCGGATCCTGGTGCCGTACCCGGTGGAGTCGAAGCTCTCCGGTGTGGAGCGCCATGAGGACCGCATGTGGTACCGGCGGACCTTCACCGTCCCGGCCGACTGGAAGGTCGGCCAGGACAAGCGGTTGCGGCTGAACTTCGACGCCGTCGACTGGCAGGCCGAGGTGTATGTGAACGGCACCCGGGTGGCCGACCACCGCGGCGGCTACGACCGGTTCAGCGCCGATGTCACCGACGCCCTGCGGCCGGGCCGCACCCAGGAGCTGATCGTCGGCGTCTACGACCCGACGGACGCGGCCGACGGCGAGAACCCGCCGATGGGCAAGCAACGCCTCGACCCGAGCGGCATCTTCTACACCCCCTCCTCCGGGATCTGGCAGACCGTCTGGATGGAGCCGGTCGCCACCGACCACGTGGACACCCTCAAGCTCACCCCGGACGTCCCCGGTAAGGCCCTCACCGCCGAGGTCCGCGGGGTGCGGGACGGCGTCCCGGTCACCGCGACCGCCTACGACGGACGGCGCGTGGTCGGCACCGCCACCGGGCACACCGGGAAGCCGCTGACCGTCCCCGTGCCCTCCCCGCACCTGTGGTCCCCCGACGATCCGCATCTCTACCAGCTGAAGGTGACGGTCGGGCGGGGCGCCTCGGCGGACCGGGTGGAGAGCTACTTCGGCATGCGGAGCATCGCCGTCAAGGAGGTGGACGGCAAGCGGCGCACCGTGCTCAACGGAAAGCCGATCTTCTCGATGGCCACCCTCGACCAGGGGTTCTGGCCCGACGGACTGCACACCGCGCCGACCGACGAGGCCCTCGCGTACGACCTGAAGATGCACAAGAGCATGGGCTTCAACTCGGTGCGCAAGCACATCAAGGTCGAGCCCGACCGCTGGTACTACTGGGCCGACCGGCTGGGCCTGATGGTGTGGCAGGACATGCCCGCCATGAACACGGTCACCCCGTCCGAGAAGGCGCAGGCGCAGTACGAGCACGAGATGAAGCGGATGATCGACCAGCACGTCAGCAGTCCGTCGATCGTCATCTGGGTGACCTTCAACGAGGGCTGGGGCCAGTACGGCGGCCCGAAGGTACCGGCGCTCGCGAAGGGCTGGGACCCCAGCCGGCTCATCAACGGCGCCAGCGGCTGGAACGACACCGGCAACGGCGACCTCGCCGACATCCACGCCTACCCCGGCCCGGGCGATCCGCGCCCGGACGCCTCACGGGCGGGGGTCACCGGCGAGTACGGCGGTCTTGGCCTGGCCGTCCCGGGGCACGCCTGGCCCGTGCAGCACACCTATGTCGGCGTGGACAAGGACCAGTACACCGACGAGTACCTGAAGCTGCTGGACAAGGTGCGCGGGCTGGTCGCGTGCAACGGCAGCAGCGGAGCCGTCTACACCCAGATCACGGATGTGGAGGGCGAGCTCAACGGGCTGCTCACCTATGACCGCAAGGAGATCAAGCCCGATGTGAAGCGGCTGCGCCAGGCCCATCAGGCGCTGATCCGCGACGCGGCGGACCCGGCGTCCATGGAGTGCACCGGCTAGCCGCACGGCCCGGCCATCGGTGCTGACCCGTTCCGGGGCGCGCGGCCCCGGGGCGGGTCATTCCGCCGCCAGCGCCTCCACGACGGCCACCGTACGGTCCACCACCACGTCGTACAGCCTGCTGTGGGCCCGCGGCAGCCGCGCCAGCAGCGGGGCCACCGCCGCCCGCTCATCCGGGGGGTAGAGGGCCAGCGCCTCGCTCAGGGCGTCCAGCTTGCGGGCGGAGACCGGGCCGCGGTGGGTCTCGTAGACCGCGTGGCCGATGACGGTGGAGCCGATGAGGGTCACGGCCAGCGCGAGATCGTCCTCGGTCAGCTTCAAGGGGCGCAGCATCCGGGTGAGGGTCACCAGGGAGGAGATCCGGGCGGGCTGCTGGGTGGCGGCCATATAGGGGAGCAGCTGGCGGTAGGGCAGCAGATAGTCGCGGCTGTCGTGCATCCAGGCGCGCAGCCGCTCCTGCCAGGTGTCCCCCGGCGGGTTTTTGTGCTGGGCCTCGGCCAGGACGCGGTCGGCCACGGCCTGGAGGAGGTCGTCGCGGTCGGGGAAGTAGCGGTAGAGCGCCATGGGGGCGGAGCCGACCGCCTCGGCGACCCTCTTGACGGTCAGCGCGGTCTCCGGCTCGCGGACCGCGAGCTCCGCGGCGCTGCGGACGATCTGCTCGCGCGACAGACGGGGCGGGCGCCCACGTCCTCTGCGGACGGTCCCCTCCGCGGTCCCGGCCATCCGGTGTCCTTTCGCTCGCCCCCGTCGTACCAGGCCCCAAGGCTACGCAAGGTCGCTCGGGCGCCGCTCGTGGCCGCCGACGCCGTGCACCTCGTGGCCGTCCGACGCCGTGCACCTCGTGGCCGCCGACGCCTCGAGCCCCATGGCCGTCCCAGGCCTTGAACGCCGCCCCACGCCGTGCCAGCGTGACGCCCTGTCCGGCCCGTCCGAGCCCCCGGGAGACCTGACGATGACCGCATCCGACCTGCCCGAGGACATCGTGCGCGCCCGCCGCCACGGCATCGCCGATCTGCTGGCCCGCACCGCGGCCCGGCTGCCCGCCAGGACGGCGGTCGTCGAAGGACCGCTGCGCCAGACCTACGCCGAGCTGGACGCGCTGGTGAGCCGGACGGCCGGGGCCCTGGCGGCGCGGGGCGTCGCCCAGGGCGATCGGGTGGTGCTCTTCGCCCGCAACTCCCACGGCTTCGTGGTGGCGTACTTCGCACTGGCCCGGCTGGGCGCGGTGTCGGTACCGGTCAACTTCATGCTGACCACGTCCGAAGTGGCGTATGTCCTGGATCATTCGGGAGCGGTCGGGATCATCGCGGGCACGGATCTGCTGGATGTCGCCGAGGGCGCGCTGGCCGAGGCCGCACCGCCCCGGGTCGCGCTGCGCGCGGCGCTGGGAGAGGGGCAGCGCGAGGGGTGGGAGGACTTCGCCGCGCTGGGCGCGGAGCGGGGGCATCCGGTGCCCGATCCCGCCCTGGAGGACGACGATCCGGTGCAGCTGATGTACACCTCGGGGACCGAGTCGCGGCCCAAGGGCGCGATCATGACGAGCCGCAATCTGATCGCGCAGTATCAGACGGCGATCGTGGACGGCGGGATGTCGGCCGACGATGTCGAGATCCATGCGCTGCCGCTCTACCACTGCGCCCAGTTGCACGCCTTCCTCACCCCCGACATCCAACTGGGCGCCACCTGTCTGGTGCTGCCGGGTCCGGACCCGGCGACGCTGCTGGCCACGATCGAGGCCGAGCGGGTGACCAAGCTGTTCGCCCCGCCCACGGTGTGGATCGCGCTGCTGCGCCATCCGGAGTTCGAGACCCGCGATCTGTCGTCGCTGCGGAAGGGGTACTACGGGGCGGCGCCGATGCCGGTCGCGGTGCTGGCCGAACTGCGCCGGCGGCTGCCGGGGCTGGCGCTGTACAACTTCTACGGGCAGACCGAGATGTCCCCGATCGCGACCGTACTGGGCCCGGCCGACCAGGAGCGCAAGGCCGGTTCCGCGGGGCGGGCCGCGCTGAACGTCGAGACGCGGGTGGTGGACGAGGCGGACCGGCCGGTGGAGCCGGGCACGGTCGGCGAGATCGTCCACCGGGGCCCGCACACCATGCTCGGCTACTGGCGGGACCCGGAGCGCACCGCGGCGGCGTTCCGCGGCGGCTGGTTCCACAGCGGTGATCTGGGGGTGCTGGACGAGGAGGGGTGCCTGACGATCGTCGACCGCAAGAAGGACATGGTCAACAGCGGTGGGGAGAACGTCTCGGGGCGCGAGGTGGAGGAGGCCGTCCACGCCCATCCGGCGGTCGCGGAGGTCGCGGTGTTCGGGGTGCCGCATCCGTACTGGATCGAGGCGGTGACCGCGGTGGTGGTGGCCAAACCGGGCCATGAGGTGACGGCGGAGCAGATCCTCACGCACTGCCGGGCGCGGCTCGCGGGGTTCAAGGTGCCCAAGTTCGTCCGGCTCACCGAGGCGCTGCCGAAGAATCCCAGCGGCAAGATCCTCAAGCGTGAACTGCGCGAGATCTACCGCGACATGGCCGAGGAGCCGAGCGGCGACCGGGGCGGCCATATTTGACGTACCCGTTACACAAAATTGTGCGACACTGCTGCGGCACTGATGTGAATCGGCCATGCCCCGACGAAGGACCACCGTGACTTCCTCACCTCCGACCCCCGATGCCCCCGAAGCGGCGACGACCGCCCACCCGCCGCGCTCCGGCCCGGTGGTCGCCGTCCTGGCGTTCGGCGGGATCGTCGTCTCCCTGATGCAGACCCTGGTGGTGCCGCTGGTCCCGGACCTTCCGGAACTGCTGCACACCTCGGCCTCGGACGCCTCCTGGGCGATCACCGCCACCCTGCTCGCCGGTGCCGTGGCCACTCCGGTACTGGGCCGGCTCGGCGACATGTACGGCAAGCGGCGGACGCTGCTGCTCAGCCTGTCGATGCTGGTGGTCGGATCGGTGGTGTGCGCGCTCTCCGACACGCTCGCGCCGATGATCGTCGGCCGTGCGCTCCAGGGCTTCTCCGCGGGCGTGATCCCGCTGGGCATCAGCATCATGCGCGATGAACTGCCCGCCGAACGGCTCGGCTCGGCGATGGCCCTGATGAGCTCCTCGCTGGGCGTCGGCGGCGCCCTCGGCCTGCCCGGCGCCGCGGCGCTGGCCGAACACGCCGACTGGCACGTGCTGTTCTGGGTCTCGGCGAGCCTGGGCGTGGTGGTGATCGCGCTGGTGCTGGCGCTCGTACCGGAGTCCCCGGTGCGCGGCGGCGGGCGGTTCGACCTGGTGGGCGCCGTCGGGCTGTCGGCCGGACTGCTCTGCCTGCTGCTGGCCATCTCCAAGGGCGCCGACTGGGGCTGGGCCAGCGGTGTCACCACCGGGCTGTTCGCCGCGGCGGTGGCCGTACTGCTGCTGTGGAGCCGGTGGGAGCTGCGGGTGCGCGGGCCGCTGGTGGATCTGCGCACCACTGTGCGCCGTCAGGTGTTGCTGACCAACCTGGCCTCCATCGTCATCGGCTTCGCGATGTTCGGGATGTCGCTGGTGCTGCCGCAGCTGCTGCAGATGCCCGAGGCCACGGGGTACGGACTGGGCCAGTCGATGATGACCGCCGGTCTCTGCCTGGGCCCGTCCGGTCTGGTGATGATGGCGATCTCCCCGCTGTCCGCGCGGATCACGGCCACCTCGGGCCCCAAGACCTCGCTGATGCTCGGCGCCGGGGTGATCGCCGTCGGCTACGGCATGGGCATCTTCCTGATGGACGCCGTATGGCAGATCGTGGTCATCTCGTGTGTGATCGGCGCCGGGATCGGCCTCGCGTACTCCGCCATGCCCGCGCTGATCATGTCGGCGGTGCCGGTGTCCGAGACGGGCGCGGCCAACGGGCTCAACACCCTGATGCGGTCCATCGGCACCTCGACCGCCAGTGCGGTGGTCGGCGTCGTCCTCGCCCATATGACCACCGCGTTCGGGCCCGTCGCGCTCCCGTCCCTGGACGGCTTCCGCACCGCCTTCGCGATCGGCGGCGGCGCCGCGCTGGTGGCGCTCGCGGTCGCCTCACTGCTGCCGGGCCGCGGTCCGGACCGGCTCACGACCAGTTCGGAACGACCCGGCACCCCGGAGCCGGTGGGGGGCCGCTGAACGAGGGCCTAGGGGTGTCCGCGCACCACGCGGCGGAGCCGCAGGTCGGTACTTTCCCCTCCCCGCCCCTTCCCGACACCTGACGATATGCGGCTCCGCCGCGTGGGGGGCTTCGCCCCTGGACCCCGGACGCCCTTCGGGCGTGTCCGCAATCTCCCCCAGCTACCGCTGGGAGGTGCCCCCTGACGGGCTGAAATCAGCCCCTCCGGCGATTGAGGAGCGGGGTCTGGGGCGGAGCCCCAGTTGAGGGACGTATCCCCCGCCCGCCTCCACCACGGCGAGGGGGATACGGGCGGCTTTGCCGCGACAGGGCGCATACGGGCCATCATGTGGACAGCGGTTGACGGAACACGCCCCTGAGGTGCTGAATGATGCGAGTGAGGACTGAGCTGCCCCTGGTCACCCGCGACCACATCGACTTCGGTCGGGTGTGGTCCGCCTCCTGTTCCGGCTGACCCGGCAGCGGGCCGCCCGACCGGCCGCCGCCCTCCTCTGATCCATCCCGGGCCCTCGCCCGCCGCTTCCCGCGCCTGACGCGCCATCACCCCCGGTAGGCCAACGCCGCCTTCCGGGTCCGTGGCGCTTCCCGCTTTCTCACCTTCCTCGGCTTCTCCGCCTTCCGAAAGGTCACCCCATGCCCGTGGAGTTCCTCGGCATCGCCGCCACCAACGACGGCTCCGAGACCGGGCCGCGCTCCGGCGCGGCCTTCGACAAGGAGTACACCCTGCGGCTCGCCCGGGCCCATGAGGACCACGGCTGGGACCGGGTGCTGTTCGCCTACGGCTCCGGCTCGCCCGATCCCGCGCCCGCCGCCGCGTACATCGCCGCCCGGCTGGACCGGCTCCGGCTCCTGCTGGCCCACCGGCCCAACGTCTCCTATCCGACGTACGCCGCGAAGACGTTCGCCACGCTCGACCAGATCAGCGACGGACGGCTGACGGTGCACTTCATCACCGGCGGCAACGACCACGAGCAGCGGCGTGAGGGCGACACCCTCTCCAAGGACGAGCGCTACGCGCGCACCCGCGAGTACATACGGATCGTCAAGAAGATCTGGACCACCCAGGAGCCCTTCGACCACGAGGGCGAGCACTACCGCTTCCATGACTTCGTCAGCGATGTCTTCCCGGTCCAGCAGCCGCGCCCGGGCGTCTCCTTCGGCGGCTCCTCCCCCGCGGCCTACGCGGCCGGCGGGGCCGAGGCCGACGTCTACTGCCTGTGGGGCGAGCCGCTGGAGCGGACCGCCGAGCAGATCGCGGCGGTGAGGGCGGCCGCCGCCGCGGCCGGGCGGAGCGACGTACCGAGGATCCAGGTGGCGTTCCGGCCGATCATCGCCCCGACCGAGGAGCTGGCCTGGGAGAAGGCGCACCGCACGGTGGACGCCATCCGCGCCCGCAAGGAGCGGGGCGAGGCGACGAACGTGCGCCACCACCCCAGGGGCGTCCCAGAAGCCGCGTCTCCTCAAAACGTCGGCTCAAAGCGGCTGATCTCCATCGCCGAGGCGGGCGAGCGCTACGACCGGGCGCTGTGGACCCCGACCGCCGCCGCCACCGGTGGCGCGGGCAACTCCAACGCCCTGGTGGGCACGCCGGAGACGGTGGCGCAGGCGCTGCTGGACTACTACGACCTGGGCGTGGACATCCTCTCCGCACGCGGGTACGACCTGCTGGGCGACGCGATCGACTTCGGCCGCCATGTCATCCCGATCGTCCGCGAAGAGGTCGCCAAGCGGGACGCCGAGCGCGCGGCCCGGGGCCCGCAGACCCTCGCGGCGGTGCGCTGATGACCTCCGTGGCCGAGCCACAGCCACATCCACAGCCACAGAAGTCACAGCCACAGCCACAGCTGACGGTGGTCCGGGTGGCCGTGGACGACCCGCGGGTCGAACCGCTGCTGCGTGAGCTGGCGCATGAGTACTCCACCCGCTACGGCAGGGCGGCCGACCGTGAGCTGAACCGCTATCCGGCCGAGGAGTTCGCCCCGCCGCGCGGGGAGCTGCTCCTGCTGCTGGACGGCGGTGAGCCGGTCGCCGGGGGCGCGTACCGGCGGTACGACGAGCGGACGGCCGAGCTCAAGCGGATCTGGACGCACTCGGGCCACCGGCGGCGCGGGCTGGCCCGCCGGGTGGTGGCGGAGCTGGAGCGGTCGGCCGCCGAGCGCGGCTACCGCCGGATCTACCTCACCACCGGGCCCCGCCAGCCGGAGGCGCGCGGACTGTATCTGGCCACCGGCTACACCCCGCTGTTCGATGTCTCGGCCGATCCGGAGAGCATCGGTCCGCTCCCGTTCGAAAAGGGGCTTTAGGCGCGGCGCAGCGCCCTCCGCCAACGCGTGTCCGTCTCCGTCCGCCCGGCCGCTCCGGGCGGACGGACGCATTCCCCCGTTTACGGTTGACTGTTCTGTGTCAACTGTTGCCGGGCTCCCGTGGGTGCGGTTTTAGGATGCGGTAATTCTGCCGCGACCCGACCGTCCGAAGGCATGCCATGACCAAAGTCCTGAACGTCGATGCACTACCCGAGCCATCCGTGCTCAAACGCGCGAAGCGACGGCGTCCCGGACTTCTGGTGGCCAATGCGATCGTGCTGGTACTGGCCGCGATGGCGGTGACCACAATATTCACCAACCCTCGTTTCGAGTGGGAAACCGTCGGCAAATACTTCTTCGAGATCCGGGTGATGAAGGGCATCGGGGTCAGTATTGGAATGACCGCGGCGACCATGGTGCTCTCTTTGGTGTGCGGCACTTTGGTCGCCTTGATGCGCATGGGCGGTTCCCGGCTCATGTCCACGGTCGCGGCCGCCTTCATCTGGGTTTTCCGCTCCATTCCGATGCTGGTGCAGCTGCTTTTCTGGTACAATCTCGCGGCCCTCTTTCCGACGCTGTCCCTCGGCATTCCCTGGGGGCCGCGTTTCGTCACCTTCGATTCGAACAGCGTCATCGGCCCGCTGACCGCCGCGATCATCGGCCTGACCCTCCACGAGACCGCCTACATCGCGGAGTTGATCCGGTCCGGGCTGCTGGCCGTGCCCGATGGCCAGCGTCAGGCGGCGTCCGCACTGGGTTTGACGCCGGCTCAGATCTTCTTCCGCATCACCCTCCCCCAGGCCCTGCGGGTGATCGTCCCTCCGATGGGAAATGAGCTGATATCTCTCCTCAAGGCCACCTCCCTGGTCAGCGTGATCACCCTGGCCGACCTGCTCTACTCGGTCCAGCTGATTTACGCCAAGAACTTCCAGACCGTTCCACTGTTGATCGTGGCCGCCATTTGGTACATGATCATCACTGGCGTCATTACTCTTCTTCAGCAGCGCCTGGAGCGACGTCTGGGACGACACACCCTGATTTCGGCCGACAAGGCCGGGAAAGTGAAGAGGATCGAGCACTCGGTATGACCGCGGCATCGCAAATGGAATCGCAGGCCATCGTCTCCCTGCGCGGGATCCGTAAGTCGTTCCGCGGCACCGAGGTGCTGCACGGCATCTCCCTGGATATCCACCGAGGTGAGACGGTCTGCCTGATCGGCCCCTCGGGATCCGGGAAGAGCACACTCCTGCGCTGTGTCAACCACCTCGAAGTGCCCGACCAGGGCGTGGTGGTGGTCGACGGCAGCGTGATCGGCTATCAGCTGCGCGGGCGCACCCTGCATGACCTCGGCGCCCGGGAGCTGGCCGCCCAGCGCTCGGCGATGGGCATGGTGTTCCAGAGCTTCAATCTGTTCCCGCACCTCACCGCCCGCGAGAACATCGTGGAGGCCCCGCGCCGGGTGCTCGGGCTCTCCAAGGCCGCGGCCGACGCACGGGCCGTGGAGCTGATGACCCGGGTGGGGCTCGCCCACAAGCTGGACAGCTATCCGGACAAGCTCTCCGGCGGCCAGCAGCAGCGGGTGGCCATCGCCCGCGCCCTGGCGATGCGCCCCAAGGTGATGCTCTTCGACGAGCCCACCTCCGCCCTGGACCCCGAGATGGTGCAGGAGGTCCTCAGCGTCATCAAGGATCTGGCCCGCGACGGCATGACGCTGGTCGTCGTCACCCATGAGATGCGCTTCGCCGCCGATGTGGCCGACCGGATCGTCTTCATGGACGACGGCCGGATCGTCGAGGAGGGCACCCCGGACGCGCTGCTGCGCGCTCCCTCACACGACCGCACCCGCATGTTCCTGTCGAAGGTCAGCCCATGAGCACCGAACTGCCCCTGCCCGCCAAGACCGCCCGGCGCCTGAAGCTGTGGGACTCCTACCGCTCGTACCAGTACCTGGCGGCCGGGGCGGACTACCGCGCCTTCGAGCTGGCGCCCGCGCGCGGACGGGTCCCCGGGGCCGCGCTGGAGTGGAGCGAGGACGTCGAGGTCCGCGCGCGGGACTTCGAGGAGCGCCATCTGGTGGTCTCCGCCCATGACCACCTCTCGCTGCGCCCAGCCGATCCGGGCGACTTCGCCGCATACCGCCGCCAGGGCCGGGAGTCGATCCCCTACGAGGGCATCGCCCACTCGGGGGTGGACCTGTTCTTCGACGGCGGCCCGGCCGCGGTGAGCATGATCCGCTCCCATGCCCCCTGGGACTGGGACGACGCGGTCAGCGATCTGGCCATGCGCCAGGCGGACCTCGCCCATCAGCGGCTGGTGGCGCCCGTCCGCACCCTCGAGGACGCCGACCGGGCCCGGGCCGGCGACCAGGTGGGGGTGGTGCTGACCCTGGAGTCCGCCTCCCCCATCGGCAATGACATCGACCGGCTCGATCTGCTCTACGGTCTGGGCGTACGGCTGCTCGGCCTGGTCTACAGCGAGAGCAACCAGCTGGGTTCGGGGCTCGCCGACGCCGGGGACACCGGTCTGACCCTGCTCGGCCGCCGGGCGCTGCGCCGGATGACCGACCTCGGGATCATCGTCGATGTCTCGCACAGCGGGGACGCGACGGCCCTGGACGCCGTGCGCCGCTCCACCGCCCCCGTGGTGATCACCCATGCCGGATCCCGGGCGCTGTGGCCGACCCCGAGGATGAAGCCCGACGACGTGATCCGGGCCTGCGCCGGATCCGGCGGGTTCATCGGCGTCGAGGCGGCGCCGCATACGACCATCACCGCCCGGCACCCCCGGCACGATCTGGACTCGGTGATGGAGCACATCGAGCGGTGCATCGATCTGGTCGGCATCGACCACGTGGCCTTCGGGCCGGACACCAACTTCGGCGATCACACGGCCTGGCACCGGACGTTCGCCCCGCTCTTCGGCAAGGACGACGCGCACGACGGCAAGGCCCCCGAACTGCCGCCGCACGAGGAGGTCGAGTACGTACGGGGCTGTGAGAACCCCGCGGAGGCCGTCGGCAACATGATCCGGTGGCTGTTCGACCGCGGCTACTCCGAAGCGGACGTGGCCAAGCTGGCCGGGGGTAACGTACGGCGCGTCGCCGAGACCGTCTGGGGCCGCTGACCGGTCCCGTACTTCCGCATCCGCCACCCCCCACCTCCCGGAATGGAGCACCCATGCGCAACCGTCCCCATGTCGCCGCATGCGCCCTGCTGGCCTGTCTGACCCTCGGCCTGTCGGCCTGTTCGGTGGACGACACCCCCGAGGACGGCAAGGACAGCAAGAGCCGTCCGGCGGTCACGCTCGCCCCTGAGCCCAAGGACAGCGCGCTGGCCGCCGAGGTGCCCCGGGCCTACACCAAGAAGACGCTGGTCATGGGCGTCAGCGAGTACGCGCCGTATGTCACCTTCGAGTCCGACGGGAAGATCACCGGGCTGGTCCCCGAACTGGCCGCGCAGCTCTCCTCGTTGCTCGACATAAAGATCAAGGTGGAGCGGACCAACTTCGACGCGGTCATCCCGGGGCTGAAGTCCGGCCGGATCGACCTCAGCGCGCCCTCCGGTGACTTCACCGAGCGCCAGAAGGAGGTGGACTTCGCCGACTTCGCGCAGAGCAGTGTGACGATGATGGTGCTCTCGGACGGCTCCTTCCGCCCCAAGAACGGCCTCGAGGTCTGCGGCCACAAGGTCGGCGTCGAGAAGGGCGCCGGAACGCAGAACGTGCTCGCGGCGCAGAACAAGCGCTGTGCCGCGAAGGGCAAGCCGTCGGTGGACGTGAAGCTCTACACCGATCTGCCCGCCGCCTCGCTGGCGCTGCAGAGCAAGCGGGTGGAGGCGGTGGCCGCGCCCAGCGCCTCCAACACCTCGGTGAGCCAGAACTCGCACGACCGCTTCGAGACGCTCGAGCTGAAGGACATGCTGGACCTGCCCGCGGCGACGGCCATCTACGGCATCCAGGCCAAGAAGGACTCCGGGCTCGCGCCCGTGATCGTCAAGGGGCTGCGGAAGCTGTACGAATCGGGCACCTACGCCAAGCTCTTCGGCCAGTGGGGGCTGCCGCTGTCCACCGTCACCCGGGACCAGATCGCCCTCAACGGCTCCAAGCAATCCCAGACCCAGTGAGATCTTCCATGGCACGAACCAGTCAGACCGAAACGACCGGCGACAGAGGGCGGGCGGCCCGCGAGGAGTCCGCCCGCCGGCTGGACGAGCGGGTGTGGCGACGCACTCTGCGCGTCCCGATGCGGGACGGGATCGTCCTGGCCGCCGATCTCTTCACCGACCGGGAGCGGCCGGGGCCCCGCCCGGTAATCCTGGAGCGGACCCCCTACGGCCGCCGGCAGATGCGCGACTCCGACCGCAGCCGCCACGACGAGCCGGTACCGACGCCCGAGGAGACCTCGGCGTTCTTCGTCCGCGCGGGGTACCACGTGGTGCGGCAGGACTGCCGGGGCCGCGGGGACTCCGAGGGCACCTTCGTGAAGTACCTCGGCGAGGGGCCGGACGGGGCGGACACCATCGACTGGATCGCCGCTCAGCCCTGGTGCGACGGCCGGGTGGCCATGATGGGCGTGTCCTACTCGGCCCACGCCCAGACGGCCGCCGCGGCCGAGTCCCCCGCCGGGCTGTCCGCGATGTTCATGGACTCCGGCGGCTTCGCCAGCGCCTACGAGGCCGGGATGCGGATGGGCGGCGCCTTCGAGCTCAAGCAGATCACCTGGGCCTTCCGGCACGGTGAGGAGAGCCCGGAGGCGGAGCGGGACCCGCTGGTGCGCAAGGCGTTCGCGGGGACGGATCTGCGCGACTGGTTCACCGTGCTGCCGTGGCGGACCGGCGTCTCACCGCTGCGCCAGGTGGACAGTTACGAGCGCTATCTGCTGGACCAGTGGCGCCATGACGCCTTCGGGGCGTACTGGCGCCAGCCGGCCATCTACGGGCGCGGCCACTACGACCGCTTCCCGGACGTGCCGACGCTGCACATGTCGAGCTGGTACGACCCGTATGTCCGCTCCACCATCGAGAACTTCACCGCCATGGGCCGGCTCAAGCGGTCCCCGGCGTATCTGGTGATGGGGCCGTGGAAACACGGGCTGCGCTGTGTCACCTTCGCCGGTGATGTGGACTTCGGGCCCGCCGCCACCCTCAGTGGCAATGTGGACACCTCGTATCTGTCGTTCCGGCAGCGGTGGTTCGACGCGGTGCTGGGGGGCGGCGACCCGGACTCGATCCCGCGGGTCCAGTACTTCCTGATGGGCGGCGGGGACGGCCGGCGGGACGGGGCCGGGCGGATGCGGCACGGCGGCCGCTGGCACACCGACACCCAGTGGCCCCCGGCCGGGACCCGGGAGACCGCGTACTACTGCCACCCATCGGGCGAGCTGAGCCGGGAGCGGCCGACGGCGGCACGGGCCTGGGTGGAGTACGACTTCGACCCGAACGACCCGGTGCCCACGCTCGGCGGCCAGGTCACCTCGGGTGAGCCGGTGATGGTCGGCGGCGCCTTCGACCAGGTGCCGGACGAGCGGTTCTACGGTGCCCGCCCGCCGTATCTGCCGCTGAACTCCCGGCCCGATGTGATCTCGCTGGCCACCCCGCCGCTGGAGGAGCCGCTGGTGGTGGCCGGGCCGGTCACCGCGCGCCTGTTCATCTCCTCGTCCGCGCCGGACACCGACTTCACGGTGAAGCTGGTCGATGTGCATCCGCCGAACGAGGACTATCCGCACGGCTTCGCGATGAACCTCACCGAGGGCATCTTCCGCTGCCGCTTCCACAAGTCCTTCGAGCGCCCGGAGCCGCTGGAGCCGGGTGAGGTCTACGAGATCGAGATCCCGGCGCCGGACACGGCCAACCGCTTCGAGGCCGGTCACCGGCTGCGGGTGGACATCTCCTCGAGCGACTTCCCCCGGTTCGACGTCAATTCCAACACGGGGGTGCCGGAGGCGGTGAGCCGCCGCAAGGTGGTGGCGACCAACCGCGTCCACATGGACGCGGACCACCCCTCGGCGGTGCTGCTGTGGACCCAGCCGGGCTGATCGGCGGTCGGCGTACGGCCGTCACCGCATGATGGTCGTCAGCACGTCCTGCCCCAGCCGGAGCAGGGTGCTGGTGGCCAGCCGGTGGTAGACGTACTTGCCCTCGCGCTCGGACTCGATGAGCCCGGCGTCCCTGAGCTGGCGCAGGGTGCGGGAGACCTGGGTATCGGCGAGCCCCAGCCGCTGGGCCAGCTCCGAGGTGGTGATGGGCTCGCCCAGCAGATGGCGGCACAGCTCCATCCGGCCCAGGGACGCCAGCGCGGACATCCGGGCCCGCAGCTCGGCCTGGGTCAGCTGATCGGTTGTGCCGCCCTCCTGGGCGGCGAACTGGAGCACCACGGGGTGGCACTCCTCGTCCTTGACGGTCAGATGCGGCCAGACATGGACGGAGGGGAGCAGGAAGAGCGGGCGCGGGCCGATCTCGATCTCGGCGACGGCCAGCTTGTCGTAGCGCACCCGCGAGCCGCCCCGGGAGACCACCGCGGTCGGGCTGAGCCCGGCCAGCACCTCGGCCAGACCGCGCCGCCGGATGTCGGCACGGACCCGGGCGGCGGCCGACTCCAGCCGGTCGCGGACCGTGCGCCACTCGGAGGCGAAGAACGCCTCGGCGCAGGAGTCCAGGAAGCTCAGGAGCCGGTCGCGCAGCCCCTCGGGCGAGCCCACCAGGTCGTGGGCCAGCTCGCCCCGCCGGAAGGAGCGCCGCTCGCACTGCTCCACATAGCGCTCGGCGGCCTCCGGGTCGGTGAGCAGCCTTCTGGCCGGGGGCACGGCCTCACGGAAGCCGAGCACCCCTTGGGAGCACAGGCCCACGAACTCCTCGAGCGGCAGCTTCTCCAGATGGCGCAGCTCGTCCTCGAAGGGCTGGTCCAGCGGGAGCTCCAGCGGGAACAGCAGCCGGCAGCGGAGCCGGGCCCACAGCGGGGACAGGGCGCTCATCTCATGGGCGAGGGAGGGGGCGAGCGCCGTCCCGAGCCGCCGCGTCCAGCGCTGGGCCTCGGGGTGGTGGTCGGGCTCGGCCATGATGTGCAGCGTTGACATGAGCTCGGCCAGCGGTGACCGGCCGACGTGCACGTCGGCCGGTTGGGCGCGCTGGAGGTTGAGCGTGATCCCCACACCCGCACATTACTCGGCGGCTGCCGGACCCGGCCCGGGTGTCTCGCGAATCGGCATCGGACTGCCTGGTCAGCGGCGGGTCAGGGGCTGTGTTCGGGACTGGCCGGGGGTTTCTGGGCCGGTCAGCGGTCGCGGGGCAGCAGGGGGCCCAGCGGGCCCAGGTCCAGGTTGAGGTCGTCCTCGGTCAGCCCGAAGTGCTCCCGCAGCTCGGCCATGTTCCGCTCCAGGGCCATCAGCGTCAGCCCGAGCTCCTCGATCTGCTCATCGCTGATGCCGCCCTGCTCGACGCGGCGCAGCGCCTGCCGCTCCATGAGCTGCCGCAGCAGTTCGACGATGGTGAGCACCAGACCGGCCAGGCTCCTGCGGACCGACTCCTCGTCCACCTCGATCCGCCGCCCGGGCCGCCGGGGAGCGCGGTCATCGGTCATGGCGGCCCCCCTTCACGGCGTTCACGGCGGTCATGGCGGTCTCCCTCCCGCCCCTCCTCGTTCTCCACCCGTACGGAGGCGATCAGGGCGCGCAGCGAGATCCGCACCAGGTCGATGTCGGCGATGCTCAGGGTGATCTCCCCCGCGATCACCACGCCTCCGGCGAGCACCCGGTCGAGCAGGTCGACCAGGGCCACCTCCCGCCGCTCGATCGCCCGGGTCACGACGGCGTCTCCTCCGGCTGGGCCTCTTCCACCCGGTTCGGCGGGGCGGTGAAGGAGTACGGCGGCCAGGGGCCGCTGACCTCCAGGGTGATGGCGGGGTAGCGCTCCCCCAGGTCGGTCACCAGGGCGGTGAACTCCGCACCGAGGGCGTCGGGCACCAGATAGGAGTTGTTCAGCACCATCCACCCCTCGTACGCGGCCAGCGCGGTGTCCTGCGGTGGATGGGCGGCCGTGGCCACCGCCAGCGCGGCGAGCGAGGCGTGGACCTCCTCCGCCCGCTCGGTCGCGCGCAGATGCGCGGTCTCCTGGTCCTGCCGCTGGGCCCGCCGCCGCAGCAGATAGGCGGTTCCGGGGCTCTCCCCGGCGTCGGTGGGCTCGTCCGGGTCGGGCAGGAAGGACCTGGGGTCGACATACCCCTTGACGCCCCACTCGGTGCGGCCCGCCACCCGCCGCAGCGTGGCCGTGAAGTCGTCCCGGCGCTCCTGGAGCATCGCGCGGACCCGGTCGTCGTCGTGGTAGAGCGTGGCGAAGCGCAGCGGGATGACCTGGCCGTGGCGGGCCGCGCCGTTGATCACCCGGTGGTGGGCGCGGGCGGTGCGCTCCAGCCACTCCAGGTCCTCCAGATGGTCGCGCAGCGCGTCCTCGCCGAAGTCCTCCAGCGGTACGGAGCCCACGACGGCGGCCAGCCCGGCGGCCTCCACCAGGCGCACCGGCTCGTCCGCCACTCCGGTGAGCTCCCGTGGCGGGGTGCCGTCCTCCGGGACGGCCGTCACCGCGTACAGCCAGGTGGCGAGGGAACCGTTCACCGTTCGTCCTCCCGCTCCACGCCGTGGTCCTCGTGGTCGTCGTCCTCCCGGCGCGCGCCGCGGCCGTCCTCCAGCTCGCCGACGCGCCGCCGCAGCCGCTCGTTCTCCTCCAGGACGTCCCGGGCGCCGGAGGACAGCGAGGGGTCGTGCTCCCACCAGTCGATGCCCATCTCCTTGGCCCGGTCGACGGAGGCGACCAGCAGCCGGATCTTGATCGTCAGCAGTTCGATGTCCAGCAGATTGATCTGGATGTCGCCCGCGATGACGATGCCCTTGTCGAGCACCCGCTCCAGGATGTCGGCCAGGCTGGACGGCTCGGCGCCCCGGCGGTCGGGTTCGCGTGCGGCGCCGGTGCGCCGGACCGGTGGGTTCCAGTCGGAGCTCTGGTTCATGTCTCCGCCCTGCCCCGGTAGTAGCGCTCGGTGCGGCGGTAGGAGACGAGTTCGCCGCGGTCGTCCAGCTCGACCTGGTACTCGGCGAGGAGGTCGGTGGAGTCCGGGATCCGGTGGGTCTCGACGACCTCGATACCGATGGTCCAGCCGTCCTCCGTGCGCTCCAGCGAGGTGACGCCCTCCGGGGTCCGCCCGGTCAGCCCCTGCACATGGCGGGCCGCGCTGCGCGCGGCGTCGCGGGCCACGAGGGCGGGACGCCGGGCGCGGGGGCGCTCCCGCTCGGGCTCGCGCCGCTCCCGTTCCGGCTCGCCCTCGCGCCGGTCCCGCTCGGGCTCATGCTCGCGCCGGGCGCGCTCCTCGCGGGACCGTTCCTCGCGCGGCCGTTCCTCACGGGACCGTTCCTCACGGGACCGGGGGCGCGGCCTCTCCTCGCGGTGGCGTTCCTCGCGGGGACGTTCGCGGGGCACGGCTCATACCTCCAGGCCCCCGCCGGGCGGCCCCTGGGACATCAGTCTGCGGACCAACTCGTCCTCCTCCCGGGCCGCCTCCTCCTCGGTGAGCTCCCCGTTCTCCCGGGCCTCCGCGACCTCCTCCAGCCGCTGCTTGATCACCTCGGGGTCGTACAGCTGCCGATGGGCCTCGTCATGGATCCGCTCGGCGATCCAGACGACTCCCCGCACCGGGGCCAGCGGCATCGTGGCCAGGCCGGTGAACAGTCCCATGGCTACTCGTCGCCTTCCTTCCCTTCGAGCGTCGCGTCGGCCACGAAGTCGTACGGCGCCAGCGGGCCGAGCAGTCGCATCCGGACCCGGCCGTGCCAGTGCGCGGCGAGCTCCTCCGCCGCCTCCTCGAACGCCTGCCGTTTCGCGTCCTCCACCAGGAACGAGGCGTTGACCAGCCCTTCGGAGGACGCCGGCTCCTCCGACACCGAGCCCAGCGCGTACGGCGCGAGCCGCCGGTCGAGCTCCAGCGCGTCCACGCTCCGCTTCGCGGCGATGCTGTCCATGACGAGCTGGCCGAGCTCGACCCGCTGCTCGTAGCCGGCCTCCTCGGGCAGCCCCCGCAGCTCGTCGCGGAGCCGTCTGGCCTCCGGCTGTTCGGTCACCACCTCGCGCAGCACGGCGTCCTGGTCATAGCGGGCCCGCACGGTGAGCTGCGTACGGCCGCGGAGCCGGTCGAGGCCGCGGGCGAAGTCGTCGTGCCCCTCGGCCAGCAGCTCGTCCGCCACCGCCGCGGTGTCGCGCACCACGGTGCCGAAGCGGAACGGCAGCACCGGTGAGCCCTGCGCGGCCAGGTGGTCCAGCACCCTGGCGTGGGTGCGCAGGTCCTCGGGGGTGCCCAGCGGCTTGTCGACGGGCACCTCGCTGACCACGGCGGCCTGGCCGCCGTGGCGGACCAGGGTCACCGGGGCCTCCGGGTCCCCGACGGCGGGCAGGTCCTTGACCGACTCATCGGGCCGGTCGTCCGTGACGACCCCGTAGACGTAGCAGGCACGTTCGTCCTCGGCCATCACCGCTCGCGCTCCCTGTGGCTGTGGGAACCCCTGGTGCGCCGGGGCCGCTCGCGCTCCTCGGCCTCGGGTTCCCGGTCCTCGTCGTCATCGTCCCGCAGCAGGTCCGAGACCGATTCCTTGACGCCCTCCAGCGCGCCCTTGGTCTTCTTCTTGCCGCCGCTCTCCTGGATCTCGTCCATGAGGCCGGGCAGACCATGGGTTTCGGTGCCGCTGCGGGCGAGGTCGAGCCGGTTGGTCGCCTCCGCGAACCGCAGATACGTGTCCACGCTGGCGACGACGATACGGGCGTCGATGGTCAGGATCTCGATGCCCACCAGGGACACCCGCACATACACATCGATGACCAGGCCCTTGTCCAGGATGAGGTCGACCACGTCGACCAGGGCGCTGGAACTCGCCCGGTCCAGATACTGACTCTGCTGCTGCCGTGCAACGGTCACCGCGCTCACCCGTTCCGCGGGCGGGGTCCGTCAGCGGCGCGCGCGGCGCCGTGCGGGCTCCTCCTCGTACTCCTCTTCGTCTTCGTCCCGGGGCTCTTCGTCCTCGTACTCCTCGGGCTCCTCGTCCTCGTATTCGCCGTGGCGCTCGTCGTCCTCCTCGGGCTCCTCGCGCTCCTCGGGCTCTTCCTCCTCTTCCTCCCGCCCCTCTCGCTCGTCGTCCTCCACGATCTCGCCGTCGCGCACCACGCCGCGCCAGCCCACGACCTCGTCGGGATCGAGCAGCACCTCGCGCATGAGGTGACGGCGGAAGTGCTTCATCTCCAGGCGCACCCGGCGGCCCTGGGCGCGCCAGAGATTGCCGGTGCGCTCCATGAAGCCCTGCGGCCAGTACTCCAGGACGAACAGGATGCGGGTGAGGTCGGGGGCCAGCTCGTGGAAGGTGATCGTGCCGTCGACATGGCCCTTGTCGGCCCGCGACTTCCAGATGATGCGCTTGTCCGGCACCTGCTCGATGACCTCGGCGCGCCACTTGCGGTGCGACCAGAAGACCTGGGCCTTCCACTCGGATTCCGTCCCGGCCTCGTCCTCGCGGTCCTCGTCGGCCTCGTTCTGGACGTCCTCGACCTTCTTCATGTACGAGGGGAAGTTCTCCCACTCCGTCCAGAGGTTGTAGGTGAGGGAGAGGGGCGCGCCGACGTCCATCTGCTCCACGATGTTGGTGACCTTGAGCTTCTTGCCGCCCTTGCCGCCGCCGTCACCGCCGCCGCCGAGGCCCGGGATGATGCTCTTGGCCTTGTCGACGACCTTCTCCTTGACCTGCTCCTTGATCTTCCCCTTGACCTGGTCCTTCATCTGTTCCTTGGCCGTGTCGACGACCTTGTCCTTCACCTGCTCCAGACCGCCCTTCAGCGCGCCCGTGCCGGGGTTGCCCACTGGGTTGCCCAGGTGGGTGACCGATTCCAGGGCCCGTTCGCCCAGCGCCGCCAGCAGGCCCTGCGCCTCCTTCAGCAGGCGGTCGGTGGGCAGATCCTGGGCGAACTCTCCGGCCCGCCCCTTGGTTTCCTCAGCCATGGCCCTCACCTCTGGCTTCGCCGCGCGGGATTTTCGGAGCCGGTCCGCTTCCTGGTCTGCGCCGGACGGTCGGCCGGTTTGCGCTGTCTGCCGGTGCGCTCGCGCTCGCCGCGCTCCCCGTTCTCCTCCGGTTCCCCGTGCTCCCCGGCCTCCGGCTCCCGGTCCCCCGCGCCACCGGTGCGCAGGGTCGCGGCGCGCTGCTCCAGCCGGTCACTCAGGGCGTCCATGCGGTTACTGACCGCCGACATGGCCGCTTCCCGGCCCGCGGAGACCAGGCGGCTCCCGATCTCCTGGCCGAGCCTGCCGAGCTCGGAGGACTTCAGTTGCTGGGCGCCCGGTGGGCTGATACCGGAGCTGATGCGCTTGCCCGCGGCGAGACCGGCGAGGCCGAGGACCAAGGTCCCCCTGTGGCCGCGCCCGAAGAGATAGCCACTGACGAAGGCCAGTGCCACCCGGGAGTTCTTCATGATCGCTCCTCCTCCCGGAGCTGAACGAGACAGCCGTTCGGGTGCACAGAACCAATTATGGTGCATATCACCCTATTCAGTGATGTGTCAGGCAGCGAGCGCCGGATGCAACACCACTTTGGTGTAGCCCTCGACCCGCTTGTCGAACTTCTCGTACGCCTGCGGGGCCTGGTCCAGCGGCAGTTCGTGCGAGACCACGAAGCTGGGCCGGGCGCGCCCAGCGATGATCATGTCGCGCAGCTGGCGGTTGTAGCGCTTGACGTTGCACTGGCCCGTGCCCATGCGCTGGCCCTTCTCGAACATCCGGCCGATGGAGACCAGCAGCTGACCGCGTTTGGCGTGCTCATCGGGGCCGCCGGGGTCGGACGGGACGTACAGCCCCGGCACGCCGAGCCGACCGGTCGGCCGCACGGTGTCGACCAGCGAGTTGAGCACCGACGCGGGCTCCTCATGGCTGGCGTCGTGCGCCTGGGCCTGGTAGCCCACCGCGTCGATGCCCTTGTCGGTGCCCTCGCCGCCGGTGCGGTCCACGATCTGCGGCACCGGGTCGCCCTTGCTGAAGTCGATGGGGACGGCGCCGATCTCCGTGGCCTTCGCCAGCCGCTCGGGGACCCGGTCGACCACGAACACCGTGGCGGCGCCGCGCAGCAGCGCGGAGTAGGCGGCCATCAGCCCCACCGGGCCGGCGCCGTAGACGGCCACGCTCTCGCCCGGGGAGACCTGGGCCAGCTCACAGCCGTGGTAGCCGGTCGGGAAGATGTCGGCGAGCAGGATGAAGTCGGTCTCGAGCTCATCGCCCTGGGGCAGCTTCAGGCAGTTGAAGTCGGCGAAGGGCACCCGCAGCCGATCGGCCTGGCCGCCCTTGTACGGGCCCATCGCCACATAGCCGTAGGCGCCGCCCGCGAAGCCCGGGTTGACGGTGAGACAGAAGCCGGTGTCGCCCGCGAGGCAGTTCTTGCAGAATCCGCAGGCCACGTTGAACGGCATGACCACGCGGTCGCCCTTGGAGAGCGAGACGACGCCGGAACCGGTCTCCTCGACCACACCGAGGTTCTCGTGCCCGAAGACGATGCCGGGCTCGGCCGCCGTCCGGCCCTCGTACATATGCAGATCGGAGCCGCAGATCGCGCTGGAGGTGACGCGCACGATTACATCGTTCGGATGCTCGATCCGAGGATCGTCGACGTCCCTCACCGCCACCGAGTAGGGCTTCTCATAGACGACGGCTTTCACCTGGATCACCTCCGCGTCGATCGCTGACAGGCGGCGGTGGTGGCGGACACGGAACGTTCCCAGGGTGTCTCGGCCACCACCGGGTACTTCCAGCGAACCGCCATGGGACGCCCGGCGCAACCGGGTCCGGCGCGGCCGTCTCGCCCCGCGCCCCGCCGGGCCTACTCGACGGTGACCCAGTCCAGGGTGCGCTGGACGGCCTTCTTCCAGCCCGTGTACCCCTCCTTCCTGGTCCTCTCGTCCCACTGGGGCTCCCACCGTCTGGACTCGCTCCAGTGGGAGCGCAGCTCATCGGTGTCCCGCCAGTACCCCGTGGCCAGCCCCGCGGCGTAGGCGGCGCCCAGCGCGGTGGTCTCGGCGATAACCGGGCGGCTGACCGGTACGCCCAGCACATCGGCCTGGATCTGCATGCACAGATCGTTGTCGGTGACCCCGCCGTCCACCCGCAGAACGTCCATGTGGATGTCGGCGTCCCGCTCCATGGCCTCGACCACGTCCCGGCTCTGGTAGCAGATGGCCTCCAGGGTGGCGCGCGCGATATGGCCGTTGGTGTTGAAGCGGGTGAGGCCGACGATCGCGCCGCGGGCGTCGGAGCGCCAGTACGGGGCGAAGAGCCCGGAGAAGGCGGGCACGAAGTACACCCCGCCGTTGTCCTCGACGGTGCGGGCGAGCCGCTCGCTGCCCGGGGCGTCGTCGATCATCTTCATCTGGTCGCGCAGCCACTGGACGGCCGAGCCGGTGACGGCGATCGAGCCCTCCAGGGCGTAGACGGGAGGGCTGTCGCCGAACTGGTACGCCACGGTGGTGAGCAGCCCGCTGGCCGAGCGGATCAGCTCCGCTCCGGTGTTGAGCAGCAGGAAGTTGCCGGTGCCATAGGTGTTCTTGGCCTCGCCGGGGGCGAAGCAGACCTGGCCGACCGTGGCCGCCTGCTGGTCGCCGAGGACGCCGGTGATGGGCGTCGCGGTGCGCAGCGGGCGGGAGGTGCGGGCCTGGCCGTACGCCTCGGGGTGGGAGGAGGGGTTGATCGTCGGCAGCATGGCCCGCGGAATGCCGAAGATCTCCAGCAGTTCGTCGTCCCAGTCCAGCGTCTCCAGGTCCATCAGCATGGTGCGGCTGGCGTTGGTGACATCGGTGGCGTGGATGCCGGCACCGGGACCGCCGGTGAGGTTCCACAGCACCCAGGCGTCGGTGTTGCCGAAGAGGGCATGGCCGGCCTCCGCGGCCTCGCGGACGCCCTCGACGTTGTCCAGGATCCACTTGATCTTGCCGCCGGAGAAGTAGGTGGCGGGCGGCAGCCCCGCCTTGCGGCGGATCACCTCGCCCTTGCCGTTCCGTTCCAGCGCGGCCGCGATGGTGTCGGTGCGGGTGTCCTGCCAGACGATGGCGTTGTAGTACGGGCGGCCGTTGCGCGGATCCCAGATCACCGTGGTCTCGCGCTGATTGGTGATGCCGATCGCGGCCAGGTCGGCGGGGGACAGCCCGCCCGCGCGGAGGGCGTTCTGCATCACCGAGTTGGTGCGCTCGTAGATCTCCACCGGGTCGTGCTCGACCCACCCCGCGCGCGGCAGGATCTGGCGGTGCTCCAGCTGGTACCGCGCCACCTCGTCACCGTCGTGGTTGAAGATCATGAAACGGGTGCTGGTGGTTCCCTGGTCCACCGCACCGATGAATTCCGGCATGCTGCCGCCTCTCGTGGGTGGGGTACGGCCCGGATCGGCTACTCGGGGGTCGGGGTGCGGCCCACCTCCGTTTCGGCCGCCGGGAGGAAGCGGCTGATCAGCACCTTGTAGAGGGCGGCGCCGACAAGTCCGCCGAGCAGCGGGCCCACGATCGGCACCCAGAAGTACAGATCCCCGTACTGGTCCCGCCACGCGCTGCGGTATCCGGTGAGATAGCTGGCCAGCCGGGGGCCCAAGTCACGGGCCGGGTTGATGGCGTACCCCGCGTCGGCCCCCCACGCCATGCCGATCGCGACCACGATCAGCCCGATGACGAAGGGCCCCAGATTGGCCTTCGGGGCCGAGTTCAGCACATCGGTGACGGCGAAGATGAGCAGCACCAGGATCGCGGTGCCGATGATCTGGTCGCGCAGCGCGCCCCATTCGCTGACCGGAAGGACTCCGTTGCCGGGGAGGGTGGAGAAGACGAACTGGGTCTTGAAGGTGTGCCCCGGGTCGGCGTGGCCCAGCGCCTCGGTGTAGTTCCAGCGCACCAGCAGGGCCCCGACGAACGCGCCGACCGTCTGCGCCACGGCGTACGGCAGGACCTTGCTCCAGGGGAAGCCCTTGAAGGCCGCCAGGGAGAGGGTGACCGCCGGGTTGATGTGGGCCCCGCTGAGCCGCGCCGCCACATACACACCGAGGGTGACGCCCAGCCCCCAGGCCCAGGCGATGGAGTCGTGATCGCCGAGTGCGCCCGGGGGCTTGGTGAGGTCACCGCCCGCCACGACCTGCGCCACCACACCGCAGCCGAAGAGGATCAGCACCATGGTGCCCGCGAACTCCGCACAGAGCTCGCCGAGCAGTGCCGACCTCGGGCGTTGTGGTTTCGGGGCAGTCATGGGCCCATCGTCGGGGCGCTCCGGCACGGCGGCCCGTCCTGCTGGGCCGTCCGGGTCATGGACGGCGAAACCGGGTCTGTACGGATCAGGGTGCGGACCTGTACGAAGGTGCTGACAACATCGCCCATCGCCCTCCCATCGCCCCTCGCCCCCGCCCCTCGCCCTCCAGCCGAAACAGGACGACACGGATGCCGACCACCCAAGCCCCGACGAACTGGGCCGGGAACATCACCTTCTCCGCCGCCCGGCTGCACCACCCGGACAGCGTCGACGAGCTGCGGCGGATCGTCAGCTCCGCCGACCGGGTACGGGTACTGGGCACGGGCCACTCCTTCAACCGCATCGCCGACACCGAGGGCGATCTGGTGAACCTGGACCGGCTACCGCACCGGGTGGAGGTGGACCCCGGGAAGGGCACCGCGACCATCGCGGCGGGCATGCGGTACGCACATGTGGCCCAGGCCCTGCACGCGGAGGGCTTCGCGCTGGCCAACCTCGCCTCGCTGCCGCACATCACGGTCGCGGGGGCCTGCACCACCGCCACCCATGGCTCGGGGAGCGACCAGCGCTGTCTGGCGGCGGCGGTCGCGGGTCTTGAGATCGTCGGCCCCGGCGGCGAGGTGACCCGGATCGGCCGGGACGAGGACCCGGACCGGCTGAACGGGGCCGTGGTCGGGCTCGGCGGTCTTGGCGTGGTCACCGCCATGACGCTGGACATCGAGCCCACCTTCGACGTGGCCCAGTGGGTGTGGACCGGGCTGCCGCTGGACCGGCTGGACGACAGCTTCGAGGAGATCTTCGGCGCCGCCTACAGCGTCAGCGTCTTCACCGACTGGCGCTCGGGCGAGGGCGTGGTGTGGCTGAAGTGCCGCACCGACCTGCCCGATCCCCCCGACCCCGGGCAGCCGTGGCTGGGGGCCCATCCGGCCGACCGCCACCACCACCCGGTGCCCGCGATGCCGCCGCTGCACTGCACCGAGCAGCTGGGCGCGCCGGGGCCGTGGCATGAGCGGCTGCCGCACTTCCGCCCGGACTTCACTCCCAGCAACGGCGATGAGCTGCAGTCGGAGCTGCTGCTGCCGCGCGAGGCGGCCTCGGCGGCGTTCGCCGCGCTGCGCGGCCTCGGGGACCGGATCGCGCCCGTGGTGCAGGTGTCCGAGGTCCGTACGATCGCGGCGGACGAGCTGTGGCTGAGCCCCGCGTACGGCCGGGACAGCGTGGCCTTCCACTTCACCTGGGTCCCCGATCACGACGCGGTGATCGAGGTGGTGGCCGCGATGGAGGAGGCGCTGCTGCCGCTGGGGGCGCGGCCGCACTGGTCCAAACTGACCACGGCCGCGCCGGAGCGGATCCTCTCCTCGTACGACCGGGCCGGCGACTTCGCGCGGCTGCTGGCCGAGCACGACCCGGCGGGGAAGTTCCGCAACGCCTATCTGGAGGGCTACTTCCCCACCGGGTGAGAGCCTGTGTCATATCCCCGGCCGGATCAGCGTGCGGCGTCAGGGGGCACCTCCCAGCGGTAGCTGGGGGAGCGTGCGATCGCAAGGCGCCGGAGCGCCCTCGTGGCGGAGCCACTTGGGCGTTTCGGCAACGCGGCGAGAGGGGGCACCTCCCAGCGGTAGCTGGGGGAGCGTGCCAGACGTCGCACGCCCGGCCGGGGATATGACACAGGCTCTGCGAGCGGCACCGGCCTCTGTTCAGCCGGTCCAGGACCATTCGGCGACCTCGGGCATATCGGTGCCGTGCTCGCGGATCCAGGCCTGGTGGCGGCTGCGGGCGTCCTGCATCCGCTGCCGTACGGCCGTGGCGCGCACCGCGAGCCCGGGGGTCCGGTCGATGACGTCCATCACCAGCCGGTAGCGGTCCAGGTCGTTGCGGACCACCATGTCGAACGGCGTGGTGGTGGTGCCCATCTCCAGGTAGCCGCGCACATGGAGGTTGGGGTGGACGGCCCGGCGGTAGGACAGCCGGTGCACCAGCCACGGATAGCCGTGGTACGCGAAGATGACCGGCCGGTCGCGGGTGAACAGGGCGTCGAACTCGTGGTCCGTCATCCCGTGCGGATGCTCCTCCTTCGGCAGCAGCCGGGTCATGTCGACGACATTGACCACCCGCACGGCCACATCGGGCAGATGGCGGCGGAGGATCCCGGCGGCCGCGATGACCTCCTGGGTGGGCACGTCGCCCGCGGCGGCCAGCACCACGTCCGGCTCCCCCGCGCCGTTCTCGGTACCGGCCCAGTCCCAGGTCCCGGCGCCGCGGGCACAGTGGGCGCGCGCCTGGTCGAGATCGAGCCAGTCGAAGCAGGGCTGTTTGCCCGCGACGACCACATTCACGTAGTCGCGGCTGCGCAGGACGTGGTCGGCCACGCTGAGCAGGGTGTTGGTGTCCGGCGGCAGATAGACGCGCACCACCTCCGGGCTCTTGTTGAGCACATGGTCGACGAAGCCGGGGTCCTGGTGCGAGAAGCCGTTGTGGTCCTGGCGCCACACATGGGAGGTCAGCAGGTAGTTGAGGGAGGCCACCGGGCGCCGCCAGGGCAGTGAGCGGGACACCTTCAGCCATTTGATGTGCTGGTTGACCATGGAGTCCACGATGTGCACGAACGCCTCGTAGCAGGAGAAGAGGCCGTGCCGCCCGGTCAGCAGATAGCCCTCCAGCCAGCCCTGGCAGAGGTGCTCGGAGAGGATCTCCATGACCCGGCCGTTGCGGCTGAGGTGCTCGTCGGTGGGCACGATGGACTCCTGCCACGCCTTGCCGGTGGCGCGGTAGAGGGCCTCCAGCCGGTTGGAGGCGGTCTCGTCGGGGCCGACCACCCTGAAGTCGCGGCGGTCGGCGGTGTCCTCCATGACCTTCTCCAGCAGCCCGCCGAGGACCCGGGTCGGCTCGTGCAGGGTCGCGCCGGGCTTGTCCACGGGGACCGCGTACCGCTCCAGGTCGGGCACGGGCAGCGAGCGCAGCAGCAGTCCGCCGTTGGCGTGCGGATTGGCGCCCAGGCGGCGGTCGCCCTCCGGGACCTCGGCCAGGAGGTCCGCCCGGGGCCGCCCGTCGGCGTCGAAGAGCTCCTCGGGGCGGTACGAACGCAGCCAGCGCTCCAGCTGCCGCAGATGCTCCGGGTTCTCCCGGACGCCCGGCAGGGGGACCTGGTGGGCGCGCCAGGTGCCCTCCACCGGGAGCCCGTCGACCTCCTCGGGACCGGTCCAGCCCTTGGGCGTGCGGAGCACGATGACGGGCCAGCGGGGCCGCTCGGTGATGCCCTCCTCGCGGGCGGTGCGCTGGAGCAGGGCGATCCGGTCCAGCGCCTCGTCCAGGGCGTGCGCCATGGACCGGTGCACCTGAAGCGGTTCGTCCCCGGCGACGTGGATCGGCTCGTGACCGTACCCCCGCAGCAGGTCGTCGAGTTCGGGCTCCGGGAGCCGGGCGAGCACCGTGGGGTTGGCGATCTTGTATCCGTTGAGGTGGAGGATCGGCAGCACGGCGCCGTCGTGGACCGGGTCCAGGAACTTGTTGGCGTGCCAGGAGCCGGCCAGCGGGCCGGTCTCGGCCTCGCCGTCGCCGATGACGCAGGCGACCAGCAGCCCGGGGTTGTCCAGCGCGGCCCCGTAGGCGTGGGCGAGCGAGTAGCCGAGCTCACCGCCCTCGTGGATCGAGCCGGGGGTCTCGGGGGCCACATGGCTGGGCACCCCGCCGGGGAAGGAGAACTGCCGGAAGAGCCGGGCCATGCCCGCCGCGTCCCGGCTGACGTCCGGGTAGACCTCGGAGTAGCTGCCGTCCAGCCAGGAGCCGGCGAGCACCGCGGGGCCGCCGTGACCGGGGCCCCAGACGCAGATGGCGTCAAGGTCGCGGTCCTTGATGACGCGGTTGAGATGGGTGTGGACGAGGTTGAGTCCGGGTGAGGTGCCCCAGTGGCCCAGCAGCCGGGGCTTGATGTGGTCCGGGCGCAGCGGCTCGGTCAGCAGCGGGTTGGCCAGCAGATAGATCTGGCCCGCCGCCAGGTAGTTGGCGGCGCGCCAGTGGGCGTCCAGGGCGCGGATCCGGTCGTCGGCGAGCCCGCCGCCCGGCGAGCCCGTCGTGGTCGGTGCGTCTGGCATGGACCTCTCCCTCGTGGTCTGCGGTGACGTGCCCGTCTCGTGGTGTCCAGTTGTGTACCCGTCGGCCGCGCCGTCCGCCGTGCCGCCTGCCGTTCAGTCCCGCTCCGGCACGATCACCACCGGGCAGGGCGCGTGGTGCAGGGCCGCGTGGGCGATGCGGCCGAGTTGCAGCCCGGCGATGTGACCATGGCCGCGGCGGGCGCCGAGGACCAGCAGATCGGCGGTGGCGGCCGCGTGGAGGAGCGCCTTGCGGGCCGTGCCCTCGACCGTCGCGCGGTGCACGGTGACCTCGGGGTGGTCCCGTCGGGCGGTCCGCAGGGCGTCCTCCAGCATCCGCTCCGCCCGTGCCCAGTGGGCACGCACCGGGTCCCCCTCCAGCAGCAGATCATCCGTCACCTCGCCGGCGGGCGCGCGCCAGGCCCGTACGGCCTCCAGCGTGCGGCCGCCCGCCCCGGCCTCGTGGAAGGCGAACCGGGCCGCGGCCGACGGACCGCCCGCCTCGCCGGGCTCGCCCACGCCGAGCACGATCCGGCCGAAGGCGCCGCCCCGGTTGGGCTCGCCGCCCCGTACGACGGTCACCGGGCAGCTGGCGCGGGCGGCGACCGCGAGGCTCACCGAGCCGAGCAGCAGCCCGGCGAGTTCACCGCGGCCGCGGGAGCCGACGACCACGCCCGAGGCGTCCCGCCCGGCGCGCAGCAGCGCGTCCACCGGGTCCTCCGGCAGGATTTCGGCGGCGACCTTCACATCGGGGCCGCGGCGGCGGGCGCGCTCCGCGGCGGACGCGGCGATCTCCTCGTCCCTGATCTGCTCCCAGGGGCGCTCGGGGTCGGCGGCGGGCGCGATGCCCTCGTACCGCTCCCACAGCGAGGCGTGCACCAGCCGCAGCGGCACCGCGTGCCGGGCGGCGGCGTCCACCGCCCAGTCCACCGCCTGGAGGCTGTGGTGCGAGCCGTCGACGCCCACCACGAGGGGGAGCTCCACCATTCCCACCACCTTCCGCGCGGCGGCCCCGCGCTCGTGCCGAACGCCTTCGCCCCCCCTGTGGCCTGACGCCTTCACCCTCGCGTCCGTGCGGGATTTCGCGCGAGGGGCGTTTCGGCCCTGTCAGGGGTCGTTCGGCCCAGGGCGCCCGTGCGGGCCGAACGGACCCGAGCGCACCCCGGGCAGCCCAAGAAGGGGGCCGGAGCGCCGTCCCACGCTGGGAGCGGACCGGGGAGGCACGGATGAAGCACCGCAAGATCGGCAATGTGATGACCGACGACGTCGTCCGGGTGAGTTCCAAGACGTCGTTCGACGAGGTCGGTGCGCTGCTCTCCCGGCACCGCTTCAACGGGCTGCCCGTGGTGGACGAGGACGACAAGGTGGTCGGCATGATCACCGGGACCGATCTCAGCGAACCCGCCCGGACGGCCGGAGAGCTGATGTCGCGCCCCGCGGTCACCGTGCGCCCCCAGGACAGCATCGTGGACGCGGCCCGCGCGATGGACCGCCATCGCGTCGAGCGGCTGCCCGTCGTCGACGAGGAGGACCGGTTGATCGGCATCGTCACCCGCCGGGACCTGCTGCGGGTCTTCCTCCGCCCGGACGACGAGATCCGCACCGAGGTGATCGACGAGGTGCTGGTCCGGTCGCTGTGGCTCGGCCCGCAGTCGGTCGCGGTCACCGTGACCGACGGGGTCGTACGGCTGGAGGGGCGGCTGGACCGGCACAGCGAGATCCCCATCGCGGTCCGGATGACCGGGCAGGTGGACGGCGTGGTGGCCGTGGTCGACCGGCTCAGCTACCGGGTCGACGACTCCGCGGGCCGGGGAGGTGCGCGGCGATGACCCGCCCGGCCGGCAAGCCGCTGCGGGACGGCCGGGTGGTGGTGGGCCTGGACGGCTCCGACAGCGCCTGGGCCGCGCTGGACCGGGCGGTCGCCGAGGCGCGGCGGCGTGACGCCACGCTGGAGATCGTGCACGCCTGGCCGTGGGCCCGGACCGACCCGCTCGCCTTCGACCCGGACAGCGAGCCGCGGCGGCCCGGGGTGGAGATCGCCAGGACCGTGCTGCGGCTGGCCATGTCGCGGGCCCAGGAGCAGGATCCGCATCTGCGCATCGTGCCCACCCTGACGGCCCAGGACGCGGTGCCCGAACTGCTGCGGATCGGCGAGGACGCCTCGCTGATCGTCATCGGCACCCGGGGGCTCGGCGGTTTCACCGGGCTGCTGCTCGGTTCGGTCGGGCTGCGGCTGGCCACGCATACCAGGCGCCCGCTGCTGGTGGTGCGCGGCGGGTCCACGAGGGCGTACGGGCCCGAGGGCCACGGCAAGGTGCTGGTCGGGGTGGAGAGCGGCGCGGACGCGGCGGCGGCCCGCTTCGCCTTCGAGGAGGCCGCCCGGCGCCGGGCCCGGCTGCGGGTGCTCTACGCCTGGCCCAAGTCGCGGGTCTTCGCGGGCGATCACGCCCTGCCCGCACGGGAGGTGGTGGCGCTGCGCGCCGAGCGGGAGCAGACGGTGGCGCACGGAATGGTGGCCGGGCTGCGCGAGGAGTTCGGGCACATCCGGGTGCGGGAGCACACCACTCACAGCGCCCCCGCGCAGGCCCTGGTGGAGGCGTCGCGGGCGGCGGACGTCCTGGTGCTGGCCGTGCACCGGCGGACGCCCCGGCTCGGCATGCAGCTCGGTCCCGTCACGCATGCGGCACTGCATCATGCGCACTGTCCGGTGGTGCTGGTGCCGGTCGAGTAGGCACGGACAGGCCTTGGGGGGCGGGTTTCGTTTCGCGCCTTCGGCGCCATTGAGCAGCGGGGCAGGGGGCGGGGCGCGCGGGCCTCGCCGCCGGCCGCCGGGCCGGTGGGGGCGAGGGCCGGCGGCGGCTTCCGTGCTCGGTGGCCAGAAGCCTCTCCGGACTGCGGGTCGGCGGGGTCCGGCACCCTCTCCGAAAAATGCTTGATCTGGCGCAACTAGTTCATCAAGCGATCTCCAGGGGACGCCGGGAAAGGGCCGTAAGACCTGGTCGCCGGGACCACCCCGGGACCGGTCGGCCCTGTCGGCGGGCGCCCGGTCATGGTCCGCTGGAGTTGGCACCGGGGGCAATCAGCAGACGCGGAGAAGCGGATGTCCCACTACCGCGCACCGCGCAATCAGGGCCCGCGAGAAGTGGGCGCCCCCGGCGCCGCGCACGTGCGCCGGGAAGGAGGCAGCGATGGCGCGCCCCGTCACCGTCGGACTGGACGGTTCCGACGAGAGTCTGGCCGCCGCCGGCTGGGCGGCCCATGAGGCCCGTTCGCGCGGCGCGCCGCTGCGGCTGGTGAACGCGTGGCCCGGGCCCGAGCAGAAGGATCTGACCCCGGGCCGGGAGGCCGCCTGGCAGTACTGGTCCGAGCGCGCCCTGCGCTCGGCACACGCCGAGCTGGACGACCCGGAGACGACGATCCTCACCGCCCAGATCTCCGGCCGGCCCGCGCCCGTCCTGCTGGCCGAGGCGGAGCGGGCCCAGCTGCTGGTGGTGGGGTCCCGTTCGATCGGCGTGGTCGCGGGCTTCTTCCTGGGCTCGGTCGGCCTGGAGCTCGCCGCGCGCTCCATGACCCCCGTGGTCCTGGTGCGGGCGGACGGGCACGAGGAGCGGCACGGCGATGTGGTGGTCGGCGTGGAGCCGCGCGAGCCGTGCGACGACATCCTGGAGTTCGCCTTCGACGCCGCGGCCCGGCGCGACGGTGTGCTGCGGGCCGTCTACACCAACCGGGTCCCCGCCATCCGGGGCGACGCCCCCTGGGTGGTGGACGTGGGGCTGAGCGACGCGCGCAAGGAGGCGGAGCACGCGCTGGGCGAGGTGCTGGCGCCGTGGCGGGACAAGTTCCCCGAGGTGCGGATCTTCGAGGAGGTCGCGTCCGACAGCCCGGCCCGGCGGCTGGTGGCCGCGGCGGCGGGGACGGCGCTGATGGTCGTGGGCCGCGGTCCGCGCCGGGTGGGGTTCGGCCCCCGGCTGGGGCCGGTCACCCAGGCGGTGGCACACCACGCCGCCTGCCCGGTCGCGGTCGTGCCCCAGCGATGAGCCCCCGTTAATCGGAGGAAACCGGAGGAAAGGGAAACGGCCATGAAAGCACTCGTCTTCCACGGGCCGGAACGGTCCTCCTGGCAGGAGGTGCCCGACCCCGAACTCGAGGCCGCCACCGACGCGATCGTCCGGATCGACACCACGACCATCTGCGGCACCGATCTGCACATCCTCCGCGGCGAGGTGCCGGACGTCGAGCCCGGCCGGGTGCTCGGTCACGAGGGGGTCGGCGAGGTCGTCGAGACCGGTGCCGACGTCCGCGGGATCCGTCCCGGCGACCGGGTGCTGATCTCCTGTATCTCGGCCTGCGGCCACTGCCGCTTCTGCCGGGAGCGCGGCTACGGGCAGTGCCGTGACGGCGGTGGCTGGATCCTGGGCCGTACGGTCGACGGCACCCAGGCCGAGTATGTGCGGGTGCCGTTCGCCGATCTGTCCACGCATCCGCTGACGGGGTCCGCCGAGGGCCATGACGCCGTGCTGCTGGCGGATGTCTTCCCCACCGCGTACGAGGTGGGCGTCCTCAACGGCCGGGTGGGGCCGGGCGATACGGTCGCGGTGGTGGGCGCCGGGCCGGTCGGGCTGGCCTCGATCGCCGCGGCGCAGTTCTTCTCCCCCGGCCGGACCATCGCCGTCGATCCGGACACGGCCCGGCTGGACGCCGCCAAGCGGGTCGGCGCCGACGCGGTGGCGGACTCCGCCGAGGATCCGGAGCGGCTGGTCGACGATCTCACCGAGGGGCTCGGCGCCGATGTGGTGATCGAGGCCGTGGGGAGCCCGCGGTCCTTCGAGACCTGCACCCGGATGGTGCGGCCGGGCGGCCGGATCGCCAACGTGGGTGTGCACGCCCAGCCCGCGACGCTGCATCTCGAAGAGCTGTGGATCAAGAACGTGACGATCACCACCGGGCTGGTCGACACCTACTCGACCCCCACCCTGCTCTCCCTGCTGTGCGCCGGGCGGCTGCCCACGTCCACGCTGATCACCCATCTGTTCGAACTGGACCAGATGGAGGAGGCGTACGACGTCTTCGCCCACGCCGCCGACACCGGCGCGATCAAGATCGCGCTCGGCGAGGCCGCCCGTCCGCTGGTGGCCCGGGGGACGTGAGCGGAGAGGCGATGCGCATGGGAGCACCCATCACCGTCGGGGTCGACGGTTTCGCCGAGAGCCCGCCCGCCGCACACTGGGCGGCGCGCGAGGCGCTGCTGCGCGATCTGCGGGTGCGTCTGATCCACGCCTGGAACCCGCCGTCGCCCCCAGCCCCGGCCCTCCCCCACGAGGACGACCAGAGCTACTGGTCGCAGCGGCTGCTGACCGACCTGGTGGGCGAGTTGCGCGACACCCATCCGGGGCTGCGGGTCTCGGCCGAGCTGGTGCCGCGCGAGACCGTGCCGGCCCTGCTGGACGCGGCCCGGGACGCGGAGATGCTGGTGCTGGGCTCGCGCGGGCGCGGCACCCCCGGCGGCTTCCTCCTCGGATCGACCGGCCGGCAGATCCTCGCGCACGGGGTACACCCGGTGATCATGGTGCACGCCGACGACAAACCGCTGACCGCCGATGTGGCCGTCGGAGTGTCCCTGCGACGGCCGAACGAGGAGGCGCTGCGGTTCGCCTTCGACGCCGCCGCCCGGCGCGGCGGTGTGCTGCGGGCCGTGCACGCGGGCACGAACCGCCCGGAGGACGAGGAGGCTGCGGGGGACGAGGAGGAGCCGGGGGCGGAGGGCGCGCTGGACGCGGCGCTGCGCCCCTGGCGGGAGCAGTACCCCGGAGTGCCGGTGGCGGAGGCGTTCACCGCGGAGCGCCCGGCGCTCGGCGTGGTGCACACCGCGCCGGGCTCGGGGCTGCTCGTGCTGGGCCGCGACGAGACGGAGCCGGGCCCCGTCCCCCATCTCGGTTCGGTGATCCACGCGGCGGTGCACCACGCGCCGTGCCCGGTGGCGGTCGTCCCGCGCGGCTGATGCCCGGAGGGAGACGAGTGATGCCCGGAGGGAGGCGAGAGTGACGTGTCGGAGGCGATGACCACCGACCTCTACGAGGTGACGATGGCCCTGTCGTATGTGCGCGAGGGCATGACCGCCCCGGCCACCTTCGACCTCTACGTCCGCGATCTGCCGCCCGAGCGGGGCTTCCTGGTCGCCGCGGGCCTGGAGCCCGCGCTGGACTTCCTGTCCGGCTTCCGCGTGGAGCACGAGGACGTGGCGGCGTACGCCGCGGCGATGGGCCGTCCGTACGAGGACCTCGAACCGCTGCTGGGGCTCGGCTTCGACGGCGAGGTGCGGGCGGTGCCCGAGGGGCGGATCGCCCTCGCCGGGGAGCCGCTGCTGGAGCTGACCGCGCCGCTGCCGCAGGCCCAGCTGGTCGAGACGTATCTGCTGGGGCAGCTGAGCCACCAGACCACCATCGCCTCCAAGGCGGCCCGGTGTGTGGTGGCCGCGGAAGGGCGCCCGGTGGTGGACTTCTCGCTGCGCCGCACCCACGGCCCGTGGTCCGGGCTCCAGTCGGCGCGGCTGGCCGCGATGACCGGTTTCACGGCGACCAGCAACGTGGCGGCGGCCACGGCCTACGGGATCGAGGCCACCGGGACGATGGCGCACTCGTACATCGAGGCGTTCCCGGACGAGGAGACCGCGTTCCGCGCGTTCGCCCGTACCCATCCCAACCCGGTCACCTTCCTGGTGGACACCTATGACACGGCGACCGGCGTGGCCACCGCGGCGCGGGTGCTGCGCGAGCTGGCGTCCGGGCCGCTCGGCGCGATCCGGCTGGACAGCGGCGACCTGGGCGAAGAGGCGGCACGGGCCCGGGAGATCCTCGACGCGGCGGGGCTGCCGGAGGTGCGGATCGTGGCGAGCGGCGGGCTCGACGAGTACGCCGTCGAGGAGCTGATCCACTCGGGCGCGCCGATCGACGTCTACGCCGTGGGCACCCGGATGGGCGTGTCGGCCGACGCCGCCTCCCTCGACACCGCGTACAAGCTGGTCGCCTACGACGGGCGGCCGGTGATGAAACTGTCCTCGGCCAAGGCCACGGCCCCGGGCAGCAAGCAGGTGTGGCGGCGCCCCGGCTTCGCCGATGTGATCGGCGAGCGCGACGAACTCCCGCCCCACGGCGGCGCGCCGCTGCTGGAGACCGTGATGCGGGAGGGCGTACGGACCGCGGCCCCCGACACCCTCGACCGCGCCCGGCGGCGGTTCGACACCGATCTCGCCGGGCTGCCGCCGCACGCCCGGCGGATCCGCCACCCGGCCCCGCCCCGGCCCGCCACCTCAGCCGGACTGGCCCGGCTGGCGGGTCAGGTGCGCCGCCGGATCGAGGTCCGGCTGGCGGCCGGGGACGAGGCGGGTGGAAGACAGGCAGCGTGACGAAGGAGGATGCCGTGCCCCGGAGTGCGCACATCGTGAGCGATGTGATGACCCATACCGTCGTCGCCGTCGGCCGCGAAGCGCCGTTCAAGGAGATCGTCAGAACCCTGGAGCAGTGGAGGGTGAGTGCCATGCCGGTGCTGGAGGGCGAGGGCCGTGTCATCGGCGTCGTCTCCGAGGCGGACCTGCTGCCCAAAGAGGAGTTCCGGGACAGCGATCCCGCCCGGGTGGCGCAACTGCGCGACCTCCCCGGCGTCGCCAAGGCGGGCGCGGTGACGGCCGATGAGCTGATGACGTCCCCCGCCATCACCGTGCACGCGCGCGCCACCCTCGCCGAGGCCGCGCGGATCATGACCCACAAGCGGGTCAAGCGGCTCCCGGTGGTGGACGAGGAGGGCCGCCTGGAGGGCATCGTCAGCCGCGCCGACCTGCTGAAGGTGTTCCTGCGGCCGGACGAGGACATCGAGGACGAGGTACGCCGCGAGGTGGTGACCCATCTCTTCCCGGCCCAGGGCGAAACCGTCCGGGTGAGCGTGAACGAGGGCGTGGTCACCCTGACCGGACGGGTCAAGGAGGCCGTCCTCATCCCGGCGGCGGCCCGGCTCATCCGCGCGATCGAGGGCGTGGTCGACTTCGACAACCAGCTCACGGCGGCGCCCCATACGACCCAGCGGCGGTAGGAACGGCGTACGACAGCGGCGGTAGGAGCGCCGCTGTCCGGCGGGCCCGGCGAGAGGCCGAACAAACGGCACCGCGCCGGGGTCCTGGGCCGCCGGGCCCGGCCCTGCGTCATCGGATGTGGCGGCTCCAGCGGGGGCCGACCTCGGCCCAGGCGCGGCCCCACTCCCGGGTGCGGGCGCGGTCCAGGCGCCAGCGCGCCACGCCGCGTCCGGCCAGCGACACCGCGCCCACGCCCGCCGCGGCGGACGTCCCGGCGAGCACCGCGCGGGTGGCGATCTGCTCGGGGGTGGGCGGCCGCTGGACCATGCGGCCCCGGTCGTCGGTCCAGATCTCGGTGGCGGTGCCCGCCTTGCTCCCGTCGTGGACCCGTGCCGTACCGGTGTGGACGGCGCCGTCCGGGCCGGTCCAGCGGACGATCGCGCGCACCTGGCCGGTGGCGGAGCCGTCGGCGGCGGGCTGTGCGACGGGCGCGTCCTCCTTGAGCACCGCGGGCACCCGGTGCCGGTCCGCCCGCTCCTGCCGCAGCGACGCGTCCACGGCGGTGCCCGCGGCCACTCCGGCCACCGGGCCGCCGACCGCCATCACCAGGCCGGTCACCAGCACGACCCACGCCTCGATCACGTCCGAGCGGCGTCTGAGCGGATTGTGCCGCCACCGCCACATCCGCCGCCCCCGCACTTGCGTGCCCATGCCGTGACCGTCGCACGCGCGGGGAGGGCGGGACGAGGGCCGGGCAGCCCCCTTGGGGGCCCGTTCGGCCCTGGTACCGCGCTGACCTGCTGCGCCAGGATTCCCACCGGGGGCCGGGCGGACGGCGGACGGCGGACGAACGGTGCGAGAGCCCATGACGGAGACCGAAGCGACACGAGCGACACCGGCGACGCCCATCAGGGTGTTCGTCCTCGACGACCATGAGGTCGTCCGGCGCGGACTGCACGATCTGCTGGACGCCGAACCGGACATCGAGGTGGTCGGCGACGCCGGGACCGTGGACCACGCGTTGGCCCGGGGCCCGGCGCTGCGGCCCGACGTGGCCATCCTCGACGTCCGGCTGCCGGACGGGGACGGCATCACGGTCTGCCGTGAGCTGCGCTCCCGTATGCCGGGTCTGGCCTGTCTGATGCTGACCTCGTTCGACGACGACGATGCCCTGCTGGACGCGATCATGGCCGGGGCGGCGGGCTATGTGCTCAAGCAGATCAAGGGGTCGGACCTGGTCTCGGCGGTGCGCACCGTGGCGTCCGGCCAGTCGATGCTGGACCCGGCCACCACCGCCCGGCTGATGAGCACCCTGCGGGGCGACACCGCCCCGCAGGAGCCCAGGGACGAGGTGCTGGCCGGGCTGTCCCCGCGCGAGCGGGAGATCCTGGTGCTGATCGGGGACGGGCTCACCAACCGGCAGATCGGCAAGCGGCTCTTCCTGTCCGAGAAGACGGTCAAGAACCACATCTCCCGGCTGCTGGCCAAGCTGGGCGTGGAGCGCCGCATCCAGGCGGCGGTGCTGGCGACCCACTCGTCCCCGCGCCCCGACGACGGCCATCCGGGATAACCCCGAATGGCCCGGGACGGCCCGGGGCCGGGGCCGTACGGCCCTGCCCGTACCGCTGACGGCTCGGCCACCCTGATTGACGGCCCGCCACCACTGACGGCCCACCGGCGAGGAGAGGACCCCATGCAGCCCGCAATGCTCGACGCGGCGATCCTGGAGAAGCTCATCTCCGCGGCCGTGGCCGCTCCCTCGATCCACAACACCCAGCCCTGGCGCTACCGGCTGAACCCCGACACCGTCACCCTGGAGGTCCGGGCCGCCCCCGAGCGGGCGCTGCGGTACGCCGATCCGATGGGCCGGGCGCTGAGCGTCTCCGCCGGGGCCGCCGTGTTCAACCTTCGGGTCGCCGTGGCCCACTTCGGCTGGGACCCGGTGGTCCGGCTGCTGCCGTACCGGTCGCAGCCCGATCTGCTGGCCACGGTGCGCCTGGCCGCGTCGCCCGCCGACCGCGCCGGGCGCCATGACGACGGGCACGACGACCTGTACGACGTCATCTGGCGGCGGCACAGCAGCCGCTCCCCGTACTCCGCCCGTCGGCTGCCCGCGCGGGTGCTGTGCGACCTGACGGAGGCCGCCCGCCAAGACGGGGCCACGCTGCGGCTGGCGGACCCCGAGGAGACCGCGTGGCTGCTGCGGCTGACCGCCGAGGCGGAGCGGCGCGTCTCCGGGGACCCGCGCCGGCTCGCCGAGAGCCGTACCTGGATCCGCGACACCGGGTCGTACGGAATCCCCCCGGACGCCCTCGGCTCACGGGACGCCACCGGACGGCTGCCGATGCGCGACTACCTCGGCCCGCGGCCCGACGGCCGCCGGGGCGACGATCGGCCCGCCGCCCCGTTCGAGCCCCATCCGACCATCGCCGTGCTGACCACGGACCAGGACCGGCGCACCGACTGGCTGGGGTCCGGGCAGGCGCTGGAACACGTCCTGCTGCTGGCGACCTCGCACGCGGTCCGGGCCTCCCTGCTGCACCAGGCGCTGGAGTGGTCGGACCTGCGGTGGTCGCTGAGCGACGCCAATCCGGCGGCCGGCCATGTGCAGATGCTGATCCGGCTGGGTTACGGGCCGGTGGGCCCGGCCACGCCGCGCAACGAAGCGGCCGAGGCGCTGGACCGGCACGGCTGACGCACCACGGGCCACCGCCCATCACCGCGGCCCGGCCACCGCCTACCGCTCCGGCAGCGGCACCGCCCACACCAGGCGGGTGCCGCCACCCGGTGGCTCGCCGAGTTCCAGCTCACCGCCGAGCTTCTCGGCGCGCTCGGCCATGTTCCGCAGCCCGCTGCGCCGGCCGCCCTCGGGGATGCCCACCCCGTCGTCCGTGACCGTGAGGGTCAGCCGCCCGGACGCCACGATCAGGGAGATCTCGGCGGCGTCGGCCTCCGCGTGCCGGGCGATGTTCGACAGCGCCTCGGCCAGCACGGCGACCATGTCGTCCGCGACCGAGCGGGGCACATCGGTGTCGACCAGGCCCTCGGTGCGCAGCGAGGGGGTGAAGCCGAGCGCGGGCACGGCCTCCTCGATGGTCTTGGCGGTACGGACCCGCAGCCCCTGGACGGCGGGGCCCGCCTCGTGCGAGCGCAGCCCGAAGATCGTCGAGCGGATGATCTTGATGGTGTCGTCCAGGTCGTCCACCACCCGCAGCAGCCGTTCGGAGCCCTCCGGGTGCTGGACGAACCGCAAGGTGGACTGCAGCGTCATCCCGGCGGCGAAGAGCCGCTGGATGGCCAGGTCGTGCAGATCGCGGGCGATCCGGTCGCGGTCCTCGAGCAGGGCGAGCTGCTCGGCGTCGCGCCGCCGCTCGGCCAGTTTCATCGCGATCGCCGCCTGGCCCGCGAAGCCCAGCAGGGTGTCGGTCTCGAACTGGGTGAAGACGGGGCTGTCCGCCACCCGGGCCAGCGAGAGCACCCCGCCCACCCCGTCCCTCGTCCGCATCGGCACCGCGACGGCCGGGCCGAGCCCGTCCCAGCGCTGCGGGCCGACCGTGATCCGCGGGTCGTTCTGGACATCGGTGCTGGTGACCGGCTCGGAGGCGGTGAAGGCCGCGCCGCCGAAGGTGCCCCGGCGGGGCAGCACCAGACCGCGGTGGGCCTCGGCGTCGGTGCCCGCCGCCAGCGCGACCTGAAGTTCGTCGGTGCCGGCCACCGGCAGCATCAGCACACCGAGGTCGGCGGAGAGGATCCGGCGGGCGTGCTCGACGATCAGCTCCAGGACCCTGGTCTCGTCCACTCCGGACAGCAGGCTTTGGGTGACCTCGGCGTTCGCCTCCAGCCAGCGCTGGCGGTGCCGGGCCTCCTCGTACAGCCGGGCGTTCTCGATGGCCACCCCGGCGGCCACGGCGAGGGTGGACAGCACCGTCTCGTCCTCGCCGTCGAACTCCTTACCGCCGCGCTTCTCGGTGAGGTAGAGGTTGCCGAAGACCTCGTCGCGCACCCGGATGGGCACTCCGAGGAAGGAGCGCATCGGCGAGTGGTTCGGCGGAAAGCCGTAGGAGGCCGGATGCTCGGAGAGCTCAGCCAGCCGCAGCGGCTGGGGGTGGCGGATCAGCTCGCCGAGCAGCCCGTGGCCCGACGGCAGCCGCCCGATCGCCTCGGCCCGCTCCTTGCCGATGCCCACCGGGAGGAATTCGGCCAGCCGCTGGTCCTCGCCGATGACGCCCAGCGCCCCGTATTCGGCGTCCACCAGTACCACCGCGGCCTCGACGATCCTCCGCAGCACATGCGACAGATCCAGCTCACGGCCGACCGAGAGCACCGCTTCCAGCAGGCTGTGCACCCGGTCCTGGGTGCCACGCACCCCGTCGATGCGCACCTGCAGCTCTTCCAGCAACTCGTCCAGCCGCAGCCGGGGCAGGTACTCCGTACTCCTCGCGCTCTCCATACCCACGGTGCCTCCGTCGGCCCCACCGCGCTCGGCACGGCATTCCGCACGGCCCTCACTCCTTTCACGGTAGCCGCGCCGGGCCGACGGTGAGTGCTGCGGGACATCTTGGCGCGAGGGGGCGCGTTGGCTAATGTTCGGGCCTGTTCATTCTGGAGCGTTTCCACACCCCACAGAAGGGTGGACCACCAGATGCCCCGACGCCCCCGACGTCGCCTCCCCCTCCCCCGTTTCCCCTCGTTCTCCCGGCTCCCCCGGCTCTCCCGGCTCCCCCGGCTCGCCGCCGTCGCCCTGGCCCTCGCGCTCGCCGTCCCCGCCGCCCCGGCGACAGCGGCGGATACCCCCGATCCCCCCGCGGATGTGTACAAGCTGCTGGAGGACCCCGAGGTCACCGCGGTCGGGCAGGAGCCCGCGCACGCCCGGCTGACCCCGTACGCCGACACCGCCGAGGCCCTCGGAGGCGGTACCAGGAGCCGCTGGACCGCCTCGCTGGACGGCACCTGGAAGCTCCACATGTCCGACCGCCCCGAGGAGGTGCCGAAGGACTTCTTCACCGAGGGCTACGACACCTCCAAGGGCGGCTGGCGCAGCGTGAGCGTGCCGCACACCTGGCAGACGGACGGCCTGGACCATCCGGTGTTCCGGAACATCCCCACCGAGATGTATCCGGACGACCCCCCGAAGGTCCCGCACGACGTCAATCCGACCGGTGCCTACGTCAAGACCTTCGAGCTGCCGAAGAGCTGGGAGAAGCGGCGGACGTTCCTCCGCTTCGAGGGTGTCACCAGCGGCTATCCGGTGTGGGTCAACGGCTCCTACGCGGGCTATGACCAGGGCGGCTACACCCCCGCCGAGTTCGACATCAGCGACCGGCTGCACCCGGGCCGCAACACCATCGCGGTGCAGGTCCACCGCTGGGGTTCGGGGTCGCATCTGGAGGACTACGACCAGTGGCGGTTCTCGGGCATCTTCCGCTCGGTCGGGCTGTACTCCACCCCGGCCGAATATCTGCGGGACATCACCGTCAAGACCGATCTGGACAGCCAGTACCGCGACGCCCGGCTGACCGCCGAGGTCGAGGTGGCCGCCAAGGGCCCGGAGCGCGCCGCGGACGACCGCAAGGTCCTCGGCACCCTCTACGACGAGCGCGGACGCAAGGTGACAACGATGTCGGGGACGGTGGGCGGCGACGGTGGCTCCACCACCCTCACCGCCGATGTGGCCAACCCGGCCAAGTGGACCGACGAGACGCCCCACCTCTACTCCCTCGTCGTCCGGCTCACCGGCGCCGACGGCTCGGTCACCCACACCACCGCCCAGCCCGTGGGGTTCCGCGAGATCGAGATCAAGGACAGACAGCTCCTCGTCAACGGGAAACGCATCCTCGTCAAGGGCGTCAACCGCTCCGAGACCGACCCCGACACCGGCCGCCACGCCACCCGGGAGCGCACCGCCTCGGACGTCTCGCTGATGAAGCAGCTCAACATCAACTCCGTGCGCACCTCGCACTACCCCTCGGATCCTTACCTCTACGAGCTGGCCGACGCCCGTGGCCTGTGGATCGACGACGAGGTGGACATCGAGACCCATCACCACGACGCCTGCCCGGACGACTGCCTGGCGGAACGGCCCGAGTGGCAGGCGGCGTTCATGGACCGCCTCACCGCGATGTACGAACGGGACAAGAACCATCCCAGCGTGCTGATGTGGGACACCGGCAACGAGGCCGGACTGGGCAAGGCCCACTACGCGATGGCCGACTTCCTGGACCGCGAGGACCCGGCCCGGCCGGTCTACCACCAGCCCAACAGCCCCGACGGCGACGCCCCGTTCGCCGATGTCTGGGGCCCGCGCTACCCCTCCCCCTCGGGGCTCGAGGAGAAGGCGAAGGCCACCACCAAGCCGATCATCATGGGCGAGTACGCCCACGCCATGGGCAACTCGCTCGGCAACTTCCGGGAGTTCTGGGATGTGGTGCGGAAGTACCCCCAGGTCCAGGGCGGCTACATCTGGGACTGGGCGGAGCAGAACATCACCCAGCCGCTGCTGACCACCCCCGACACCTCCGGCAACGACATCCTGTCGTACGCCTCCGGAAAACCCGGTCTGGTGGCGGGCCACCAGGGCAAGGCGCTGGAGCTGTCCGGTCTTGACGACTTCGTGGAGGTCTACCGCGACCCGAAGCTGGACGCGGTGTCGGACGCGCTCACCCTGGACGCCTGGGTGAAGCCCGCCGACTGGACCGGCTCCTTCACCGTGATCGCCAAGGGCGACCACAGCTATGCGCTGAAGATGCGCGACAAGGACACCCTGGAGTTCTCCGTCTACGGCGACGGGGACTGGCACACCGTGTCGGCGGAGGTCCCAGAGGGCTGGTACGGCTCATGGCATCGCGTCTCCGCCACCTTCGACGGCCGGACGCTCCGGCTGCTCGTCGACGGCGAGCAGACCGCGTCGGCCGACTGGACCGGCAGCGTGGGCTACTCCGCGCAGCCGGTGAACGTCGGCCGCAACCCGGAGACCGACCAGGAGAACATCCGCACCCGGATGGCACACGGCACCATCGACCAGGTCCGCGTCTACCACCAGGCGCTGAGCCCCGATCAGCTGGCCGCCAACCCCAGCGGGGACGCGGTGCTCGCGCTCGACTTCGACCGGTTCGACCGTAAGGGGGACTTCCTGTCCTACGGCGCCGGAACCGGCGGGGTCGACGGGGTGGTCTCCTCCGACCGCACCGTCCAGCCCGAGGCCCGCACCATGGCGGCCGTCCACGCCCCGATCCGGATCTCGGGCGACGAGGCCCGCGCGGGGCGGGTCGAGGTGCGCAACGAGCGGTCCTTCACCGGCACCGGCGACCTCCGGCTGCGCTGGCGCGTCACCGAGGGCGCCCGCACCCTCGCCCAGGGCAGCCGCGGCCTCGGCCTCGCCCCCGGTGAGCGGAGCACCCTCCAGCTGCCCAAACCGCCCGCCAACCCCAGGGACGCCGACCGGCAGCTGACCGTGGAGGCGGTCCAGGCGGCGGACACGGCCTGGGCGAAGGCCGGACACCGGGTGGCGGTCGAGCAGTTCGACATCGGCGGCCGACAGCTCGCGGGCACGACACCCGCGCGGGCACCGGGGAAGGTGCGGGCCACCACCTCCGGCGACCGCCTCACCGTCACCGGCGACGGCTTCTCGTACGGCTTCGACCGGGCCGGTGGCGAGCTCGTCTCCATGAAGTCCGGTGGCCGGGAGCTGCTCGGCTCCGGCCCCGAACTGGACGCCTGGCGCGCCCCGGTCAGCAATGAGATCGGCTCCGAGGAGGGGCCCTGGCGCGAGGCGGGTCTTGACCGGCTGCGCACGAGGCCGGGCAAGGTCACGGTGGACGAGCGGAACGGCGAGGTCGTCGTCACCGTGCCCTCCTCCGCCGCCGCGCCCGGCGTCAAGGACTCCTCGTTCGCCCAGACCCTGCGGTACACCGTCAGCGGCTCCGGGGAGCTGCGCCTCGACCACCGGGTGGAGGCCCGGGGCGCGGCGCGCAAGGTGCCCTATCTGCCCCGGATCGGGCTCTCGCTGCGCATACCCGACCGCTACGACCGGTTCAGCTGGTACGGGCGCGGGCCGCAGGAGAACTACGACGACCGTAAGGACGGCGCCCCGGTGGGGGTGTACTCCACGGACGTGGCCGAGCAGTTCGCCGGATACACCAAGCCGCAGGACTACGGGAACCACGAGGACGTCCGCTGGGCCTCGCTGTCCGACGGCAGCGGCGGGCTCCTGGTGTCCGGGGACTTCTCGGCCGGGGTGACCCCCTACACCGGGATCGACCGCGCCGCCTACCCGTTCGCCCTCCGCGAGGACCCGGGAGGCAACACCCTGCACCTGGACCACGCGGTGAGCGGGGTGAGCGAGACGTTCCACACCGTGCTGCCCGAGTACCAGGTGCGGCCCGCCAGGGAGTACGCCTACACCCTGCGGCTGCGCCCGCTGAGCGGCGCCGAGGCCCGTACCGGTGCTCCGCGCGGCCCGGTGGTCTGCGCCCCCGAGGCGAAGCTCACCGCCGCCGACACCACGGTCCCGGCGGGCGGCTCCACCTCGGCCGAGCTGACCGTCACCAACCCCTGCGACACCCCGCTGCGCGATGTCACCGCCGCCTTCGGCCTGGCCGAGGGGTGGACCGCCGAGCCCGGCACCTTCGACCTCGGCGATCTCGCGGCGGGCCGGACCGCGACCGTACGGACCACGATCGGCCGTGGTGAGGGCAGCCCGGACGGTTTGCGGCCCGCCGTGGCCGATGTCCGCGCGACCTCGGCCGGTGGCGCGCGGGTCAGCGGCTCGGCGTCGGCCGAGATCGACGGCACACCTCCCCCGCCACGCGGCGAGGCGGCGGTGTCCACGCTCGACTTCATCACCGCGGACAACGGCTGGGGCCCGGTCGAACGCGACCGCAGCAACGGCGAGTCCGCGCCGGGCGACGGCAAGACCCTCACCATCGACGGCACGTCCTACGAGCGCGGTCTCGGCACCCACGCCGACTCCACGGTCGAGGTCTTCCTGGGCGGCAACTGCTCGACGTTCACCGCGAAGACGGGCGTGGACGACGAGGTGGGGGCCGACGGCAGTGTCGTCTTCGAGGTCTACGCCGACGGCGAGCGGGTGTACCGGGGCGAGACGGTGCGCGGCTCGGACGCGGCCGTGCCAGTGGAGGCGCGGGTCGGGGGGGCGCAGCGGCTCCGGCTGCGGGTCACCGACGGCGGCGACGGCGACGCGCATGACCACGCCGACTGGGGAGCGGCCACGGTGCACTGCGGAACGCGATGACATGACGTCCGGCAGGCGCGGGTCCCGGTCATTCCCCGCCGGGGCCCGCGCCCTCGGCGTCCTCCGCGTCCTGCGCACTCCGGAGCCGCTCCTCCAGCCGGTCCAGGAACACCCGCTGCTTCGTCACCAGCTTCCGGCGGGCCTCGTCCAGGCCGAACCAGCCGACCCGGTCGATCTCGGGGAACTCCCGCATCCGGCCGGAGCCCTTCGGCCACTCCATGGCGAACGTGCCGGGGGTGATGCCCGCCGGATCCAGTTCCCCCCGCAGCGCCCAGGCGATGACCACCTTGCCCCCGGTCTGGGTCACCGAGCCCAGCGGAACCGGCTCCCCGCCGGGCGGGGCCACTCCGAGCTCCTCCTGGAACTCCCGGCGCGCGGCGGCCTCCGGGGTCTCGTCCTCGTCGTACTCGCCCTTGGGCACCGTCCAGGCGCCCTCGTCCCTGGTGGCCCAGAACGGGCCTCCCATATGGGCGAGCAGAACCTCAACGGCCGGGCCCGCGTCCCGGTACAGCAGGAGTCCGGCGCTGCGCTTACGAGTCACGGTGCCCAGTGTGCGCCCAGGCGGCCGGGGCGGGGCAGCGGGCTCACCGCTCAGCCCTTACGGGCGTGGCCGAGGTAGGTGACCAGCGGCCGGGCGTCCGGGGCGAGAACGAAGTCGACGATCGGCGGGATCTGCTCATCGGTGATCCGCCCCCGGCGGCGCGCCATGGTGGCCTTGACCAGGCTGCGCGGATCCTTGGGCTTGAAGTCGCAGATGTCCTCGTTGCACAGCCCCTGCCGCTCCAGGGCGGCGGTCAGCTCGGCGGGGGTGCGCAGCCGGGCCGCCGTGTAGCGGCCGGCGGGCATGATCCGGGTCATCGGGACGCGCTGGAACGCGCCGAGGTAGATCAGCCGGGAGAGCAGGGTGCGGTTGACGGTGTCGTAGATCAGCACTCCGCCGGGCCGCAGCACCCGGGCGGCCTCCGCCAGCACCCGGTCGAGATCCGGGGTGATCTCGAAGGTGTCCGCGTAGTAGGCGAGGTCGAACGCGCCGTCGGCGAGGCCGAGTCGCTCGGCGGGCGCGGTGCGGTAGTCGATCCCGGGGTGCTCGCGCCCGCCCGCCTCGCGCGCCATCTCGGTCGCGGTGGCGGAGGGGTCGACGGCGACGACGTCGAAGCCGAGACCGGCCACCCCGCGGGCCAGCAGCCCGCGGCCGCTGCCCACGACCACGGCGCGGCTTCCGGACGCGGGGAGGTCCACGCTCTTGAGCGTGGTGCGGATGTACTCCAGACGGCTGTCCTGGAAGGTGACGGCCCTGATCTGACGGCCGTCGACGGCCTCGGGCGACCGTGAGTCCAGTTCGATGTGCGGGGCGGCGGCCATCGTCTTCTCCCTCACGGGTGCGCGGATTCGCGGATTCACCGGTGCCTGGGGCGCCCGGACGGGTCGCCGGGTTCCCCGAAGAAACCTAACACCCTTAAGTTCCCTCGGGGAACTCGGGTAGGGTCGGGTCATGACCCGTACTCCGCTCGCCGACGTGGCCTGTTCGATCGCCCGCGCCACCGATCTGTTCGGCGACGCCTGGACGGCACTGATCATGCGGGATGTGCTCACCGGGGTCACCCGCTTCGACGATCTCGCCCATGACCTGGGCATATCGCGTAAGGTCCTGGCCGCCCGGCTGTCCCGGCTGGTCGAGGAGGGGGTGCTGATCCGGGAGCGTTACCAGGAGCGGCCGCCGCGTGAGCACTATCGCGCCACTCCCAAGGGCGAGGAGCTCTACCCGGTGCTGCTCGCGCTGATGGAGTGGGGCGACCGCTGGTACGCGGGCCCCACCGGGCCCCCGGCCCGGATCCGCCATCTGGGCTGCGGGCGGGACACCACGCCGGTGTCCGCGTGCGCCCACTGCGGAGAGCCCCTGACGGTCGGCAACACCACCCAGCTCCCGGGCCCCGGCGGGCGCACCGGCCCCGGCACCCGGGTGCTGGGCCCGCTGCTCGCCGCGCGTGAGGACGGGCGGGGAGACAGGCGGGGAGACAGGCGGGAGGACACCCCGGAGGCCGGGCGCCCGGCGGCGGTTTGAGCCAACGGCACGGGGCGCTGGCGCCCGGTGGCGGTTTGAGCCAACGGCACGGGGCACTCGGCACAGCAAGCCGGGCACCCGACCACGAGGAGCGCCGACCATGCGCTACGAAGAAATGACGGGCCTGGTCCAGGCCCGGGCCCAGCTCCCCGACCGGCAGTCCGCCGAACGGGCGGTACGGGCGACGCTCGAAACGCTCGCCGAGCGCATCCCGGACGGGCTGGCGGACCATATGGCGGCCCAGCTGCCGCACGAGGCGGCGGAGCCGCTGCGGCGCGTCGCCGCCTCCCATGAGGGCTCGCCCGAGGAGCGGGCGTACCGGCGGGACCACGGCGAGCGGTTCGACCTCACCGGTTTCGCGGGCCGGATCGCCTGGCGCACCGAGCACACCGAGGAGGAGGCGCTGCGCGAGGCGGCCGCCTTCTTCGAGGTGCTGGACTCGGCCGTGGACCCGGAGCTGATGGAGAAGCTGTACGGGGTGCTGCCGAACGACATCCGGGAACTGCTGCCGGAGTCACGGGCCGAGCAGAGCGCGCCGCCCGAGTAGGGCCAGGGGAGTCCGACGGATCTTGACGCCTGCGCCGGGCTCCGCCGGACACTCCCCGCGGCCGGGAGCGTCGCCGCCCCACCGCGCGGGACCGGGAAGGCTGCCGCCCCGCGTGCACAACGGGGAGAGCACCGCGGAGCGGCAGCGGCCGAGCCGGGAGACTCGGCCGAGCCGCGGGGGCGTGGGATGTTCCCCGGCGGCTCCTCAGCGTCTACGGACCCCATCGATGCCCTGTTCACCTTTGTCCGATGGTGAGCACCCGGAGCACCCGTACCCGAGGGTGCCCGAACCCCGGCCCCCGCCCCGGCCCCGCCCCCGAATTGCCGTGGCGTGATCGTCTTGCCAGGCTGTCCCCCATGCCGACCACCACCCTGTCCGAGCTCGTCGACGAACTGCTCTCCGGGACCCGCCCGCTGCCGATCCTCTCCGCGGGCATCCCCGTACTCCGGCGACCGGCCCTGCCGTACGAGGGCCAGCTGGCCGCGGACCAGCTGGACCGGCTGCTGACGGCGATGCGGGAAGCCATGCACTCCGCGCCCGGAGTGGGGCTCGCGGCCCCGCAGATCGGTGTGCCGCTGCGGCTGGCGGTGATCGAGGACCCGGCGGAGGTGACGGCCGAGGTGCGCGAGGCGCGCGGCCGGGTGCCGCAGCCGTACCGGGTGCTGGTCAACCCCCGCTACGAACCGGTCGGCGACGGCCGGGCGGCGTTCTTCGAGGGATGTCTGAGCATCCCCGGCTGGCAGGCCGTGGTCGGCCGACCGGACCGGATCCGGCTGCGCGGGCAGGACGAGACGGGGCGGGAGCTGGACGAGGAGTTCACCGGCTGGCCCGCGCGGATCGTCCAGCACGAGACCGACCACCTCGACGGCGTCCTCTATCTGGATCTGGCCGAAACCCGCTCCCTGTCCTCGGCCGAGGCGGTAAACGACTACTGGTCCCAGCCCACCCCCGCCACCGCGGCCCATTCGCTGGGGTTCCCGCTCCCGAGCGCCACCGGCGCCGGGGATGACGGCGGCGGCACCGGCGCTACCGCTCCGTAACCACGGCCGACCTGCGGCATGTTTTCGTCATCGACTGGCAGTCGCCGAATCACCGCACGGACACTGTGACGTACGTCGCCACGGCAAGACTGGTGACCGCCCCGGTACGCGCCGCCTCCGCGTACCGCGCGGCGAGTGAGGCGTTTCTTCCGCTCTTCCCCAGTCCCCACCGCTCCTGACTTCCCTCGAACGGAGAACAGGAATGCCCGTGCTCACGACGTCCACGACGGCGCCCACCAGCTCGTACGTCACCTCGATCGCCCACACCCGGGAGCAGATCCACGCCGCGCAGCGGCTGCGCTACCAGGTGTTCGGCGAGGAGAGGGGCGGCCGGCTGGACGCGGCGGTCGACGGCCGCGACGTGGACGAGTTCGACGCGGTCATGGACCACCTGATCGTCACGGACACGGCGACGGACACCGTGGTCGGCACCTACCGGCTGCTTCCCCCGGGACGCAGTGAGCGGCTCTACTCGGACACCGAGTTCAATCTGCACGGGCTTCCGGCCGAGGTCCGCTCGTCCATGGTCGAGGCCGGCCGCGCCTGCGTGCACGCCGACCACCGCTCGGGTGCCGTCATCAACCTGATGTGGGCCGGTCTGGCCCGCTACGTACTGCTGTCCGGCCACCGCTATCTCGCGGGCTGCGCCTCGGTGCCGCTGGCCGAGGGCGAGCAGGCCGCCGCCAACGCCTGGCTGCTCGGCACCACCAAACACGCCGCCCCGCCGGAGATGCGGGTCCACCCGCTCGACCCCTGGATACCCTCGCGGCCGCTGGACGGCGAGCCCGCTTACGCCGATCTGCCGCCGCTGCTGCGCGGATATCTGCGGGTCGGCGCCTGGATGTGCGGCTCCCCGCAGCACGACCGGGCCTTCAACGACGCCGACTTCTTCGTGCTGCTGGACACCGAGCGGATGAACGACCGCTACCGCCGCTACTTCCTGGGTGAATCCCAGTGACCGTCCCGGCCGCGATGAGTCTGCCCGCACACGCCTGGGCGGCCTGGTCGCCGTGCACCACCGGCTGTGTCGCCCACGCCGCCGACCGCGTCCCGGCCACCCGGGTCGCCCGGCGGGCCGCGGTCTTCGGCCGGGCGGTACTGGGCGCGCTGGTGTCCGGCCGGCGGATCGCCGAGCCCGAGACGCTGCGGGCGCGGGCCGCGACACTGCTGGACTCCCTGGGCATCCGGCTGGAGGTCGCGGGCGACAGCGCGCTCAGCGCCCCGGGGACCACCGGCACGCTGATCGTGGCGAACCACATCTCCTGGATCGACAGCATCGCGCTGCTGTCGATGGAACCCGTCGTGATGCTGGCCAAGCGGGAGATCGCGGGCTGGCCGCTGATCGGCCCGATGGTCACCCGCGCGGGGACGCTGTACATCGACCGCGACTCGCTGCGCGAACTCCCCGCGACCGTACGGGAGATGGCGGCCCGGCTGCGCGACGGCCAGTCGGTGATGGCCTTCCCGCAGGGCATCACCTGGTGTGCGGGCACCGGCGGCAGCTTCCGCCGGGCCACTTTCCAGGCCGCGCTGGACGCGGGCGCGCCGGTGCGCCCGGTGACCCTGGACTACGTCCAGCACGGCGCCCCGACCACGGTGGCCGCCTTCGTCGGCGAGGACGACTTCGGCCACTCGCTGCGCCGGGTGATCCGCGCCGACGGGCTCACGGTACGGGTGAACGTGCACCGGCCGCTGCGGCCGCTGCGGGACGTCGACACCCGGCGCCGGGTCGCGGCGCAGGCCCAGGCGACCGTGTGCGGGGCGCGGCTGCCCCTCCATCACGAGGTCGCCGCCCTCGGGCCGGCACGCTGAGAAGCCCTCGGGCCGACACGCCGAGCCCATGCGCCCCGGGTCCCGTCCGGTCCACTGCTGGCGCCCGGGGCGGCTCGGCCTGGCGTCCGCCCAGCCCTCTCTTGCCTCCGCCCAGCCCGCCCTCGCGTCCGCTCAGCCCTCCGTCCGCAGGTCCTTGACCCGGCGGATCTTGCCCACGGAGCGCTCAAGCGTCTCCGGGTCCACGACCTCCACCTCGACCGTGAGCCCCACCCCGTCCTTGACCCCCCGGGCGATCGCCGTGGCGGCGTCCGCGCGCCGCTCGGGGCCGGCCCCGGGGCGTGCCTCGATCCGCACCGCCATATGGTCCATCCGGCCGCGCCGGGTCAGCTCCAGCTGGAAGTGCGGCGCCACCGACGGGACCCGCAGCACGATCTCCTCGATCTGGCTGGGGAAGACATTGACCCCGCGCACGATGAGCATGTCGTCACAACGGCCGGTGATCTTCTGGATGCGCCGGAAGGCGGGGCGGGCGGTGCCGGGCAGCAGCCGGGTCAGATCCCGGGTGCGGTAGCGGATGACGGGGAGCGCCTCCTTGGTGAGGGTGGTGAAGGTCAGCTCGCCCTCCTCGCCGCCGGGCAGCACCTCGTCGGTGAGCGGGTCCACGATCTCGGGATAGAAGTGGTCCTCCCAGACGTGCAGCCCGTCCTTGGTCTCCACGCACTCCTGGGCCACCCCCGGGCCCACCACCTCCGAGAGCCCGTAGATGTCCACCGCGTGGATGTCCATGCGCTCCTCTATCTCCCGGCGCATCTCCTCCGTCCAGGGCTCGGCACCGAAGATGCCGACCTGGAGGGAGGTGGAACGGGGATCCACGCCCTGCCGCTCGAACTCGTCCAGGAGCGCCAGCAGATAGGAGGGCGTGATCATGATGATCTCGGGCCTGAGGTCCTGGATGAGCCGCACCTGGCGGGCGGTCATCCCCCCGGAGGCGGGGATGACGGTGCAGCCGAGCCGCTCGGCGCCGTAGTGGGCGCCGAGGCCGCCGGTGAACAGGCCGTAGCCGTAGGAGATGTGCACCTTGTGGCCGGGGCGGCCGCCGGCCGCGCGGATCGAGCGGGCGATCACCTCCGCCCAGACCGACAGGTCGTGCTCGGTGTAGCCGACGAGCGTGGGGCGGCCGGTGGTGCCACTGGAGGCGTGGAGCCGCCGCACCTCGCTCTGCTCGACGGCGAACATCCCGAAGGGGTAGCTGTCACGCAGATCGGCCTTGGTGGTGAAGGGGAACCGGGCCAGGTCCTCCAGGGTGCGGCAGTCCTCGGGGCCGACCCCGGCCGCACGGAACTTCTTGCGGTACACCTCGACATGGTCGTACGCATGGCGCAAGGTGGCGCGCAGCCGGGTGAGCTGAAGCGCCCTCAGCTCCTCGGGGCTCATCCGCTCGGCGTCGTCGAGCGGAGCCGCGCTCAGCGATTCCACCATGGGCCGTCCACCACCTCCGGTTGCCGACCGAACATTCGGTTACCGTTCGGGCGCGGTCCAGTAATCCAGCATCCGACCTGGCTGTCAAGGGTTCGGCCACCCCCGTACGCGCCCGGCCCGGCAGAGAACGGCGCGGCACGGCGCGGAACGGCACGAGGGCGGTGAACGGTCGGCGCCCTCCATCCGTACCCGTAGGCACGAGGAACACAGCCGCACCCCGGATCCGACGATGCGAGAGGGCCTTTCATGTACGACGCCGCCGATGCCGACGCCGCCGACGCTCCGCACCCCGTCCGGACCCCGCGCCGCCACGGCCCGCGCGCGGTGGCGGTCGTGGCGGCCGTGGGCGCGCTGCTCGCCATCGCGGGATGCGGCGGCGGGGACGGGGGCGGTAAGGCGGACGCCAAGGCGGAGACCGGGGGGAACGCCACCCGGCCGAGCGCGAGCGCCGACCCCACGCCCAAGGCCGCGCGAGTGGAGCAACTCGCCTCGGCCGCCGGCTGCAAGCCCGAGTTCACCACCAAGGTGGACGACTACCGCCAGGCCGTCTGCAAGAACTCCAAGGGCAAGTTCCTCTTCCTCGACTTCGTCACCGCCAAGAACCAGCGCGACTGGCTGGAGACGGCGCAGATGTACGGCGGGGTCTATCTGGTCGGCAACCGCTGGGTGCTGTCGTCCTCGCCGCGGAAGAACATGGAGAAGTTCCGGGAGCGGTTCGGCGGCACCATCGAGGAGGGCACCTCCTACGGGGGTGCCTCCGGCACCCCCAAGTGATCACCCGTCCATTACTCGCCGCCGATCCCGTGTCCGGCGGCTCTCTCCCCTCCCCGCCCCTTCCCGAACCAGGGGCTTCGCCCCTGGACCCCGGGTTAAGCGGCGGAGCCCCAGCACGCGGCGGAGCCGCATATCGATCCGGCGGGAAGAGGCGGAACCCCAGTCCGAGGTCTGGGGCGAAGCCCCGGCCGGGGTCTGGGGCGCAACCCCGACTCGAGGCCCGGAGCCCAACCCCGACCCGGGGTCTGGGGCGGAGCCCCAGTTTCGGGAAGGGGCGGGGAGGGGAGCAGCCCGCCGTAGGCGCTAGACGTCGGCGAGCGCCCGCAGCGTGGCGGCCTCACGGGGCAGCAGCCGTTCGTCGTCCTCGGGTACGAACTCCAGCAGGACATCCAGCGGCGGGCCGTCGGCGGACATCTCGGCGCGGTGGGCGAGCAGCCGCTCGAAGGCGCTGCGCCACAGCGGCGCGCGGGCGGTGAGCGGCAGCCGGGTGGTCCCGGGCCACCAGGAGAAGGCGTGCACCGCGGCGATCCGGTCCCCCAGCGCGTCCAGCCCCTTCAGCGCCTCGGCGTCGGGCATGTCGACGGGCGGCTGCCAGTAGGTGGCGACGTCGGCGCGGTCCACCTCGTCCAGCAGCCGGAGGGTGTGGTCCGCGCCGTCGGTAAGGGTGTTGCGGTGGAACTCATAGGCGAGTTCCACCCCCGCGTCCGCGGCGAGCGCGGCGGCGCGCCGGGTAGCCTCGACCACCGCGCGGCGCCCCTCGGGCGAGGTTTCCTCCGTGCCGGTGGTGCCCGCCCAGATCCGGACGCGCGGGGCGCCGAGCGCCACGGCGGAGCGGAGCACGGCGTCGAACTCCTCCGGATCACTGTGCCCGGCACGGTAGTAGGAGCCGTACGAGGCGACGGCGAGCCCGGCGTCCAGGGTGGCGTCGCGGACCCGCCGGGCGGTGGCCTCGTCGCCGGGCGGCACATGGACGTCACCGCCCCATTCGACGCACTCCAGGCCCGCTCCGGCCACGGCGGCGATCACCCGGTCCGGGTCGAGCCGGCGCAGGGTCACCGAGCAGATGCCGAGCCGTGTCACGCCCCCACCTCCGTGACGGTGGGCGCGTCGCCCGCGCCGAAGTCCACCACGAAGGCCCCGCCGTCCGCCGGCCGTACGGTGACCGCGAGCCCGTTCACCTCGGCGGTGGCGAGGTCGGCGAGCGGGGCCGGGTCGCGTTCCCCGGTGAGCGAGGCCAGCGCGACGAAGAGGGTGCCGGACGGGTCCTCGCCGACGGTGCCGGTGAGTTCGGGGACCAGGGCCCACGGGCCGTACGCGGTGCCCTGCGGCGCCCGGACCGCGGTGGCGGTCTCCCAGCCGTGCAGTCCGAGGAGCTGACCGGTGACCTCTCCCCCGTCCAGCCGTATCTCGGCGCCCTCCTCGGTCTCCGCGGGGGTTCCCGGGGGCAGCGCGACGGCCCAGCCGCTGTGGTGGATCCGGGTCCCGGCGGGGACGCCCACGGCGCGGTGGACGCGCACTTCGAGGCGGCCGCGGACGAGGGTCAGGCTGTCGATGCGGATCGAGGGCACCTTGGGGCCGCCGTCGGGGAAGGCGGGGGTGTGGGAGGAGGCGAGCCAGTCGGGGCCCGCGGCCAGCGGGTGGATGCGCAGCCGGGCGGTGCGCACGCCGCGGTCTTCGAGGGCGATGTGGTTGTCGGGGGCGTTGTCCGCGCTGGTGGGGCCGGTGCGGGTGGAGTAGGCGAGCCGGGCGTAGAGCGGATCGGCGGGCGCGTGTTCGGCCTCCCAGGGGCGGAGCTTGTAGCTGCCGTGGTTGTGCAGCCGCACCAGCCCGTCCCGGCCCGTGGTCTGGACGAGGAACCCGGCGGCGGGCAGCGCCAGCGCCCGGTCGGGCCCCTCGACGGGCGCGGCCTCCTCGGTCGCGGTCCACACCGGGTGGTCGGGCGGGAGCAGCAGGGCGAGGAACCCCTTGGAGGCCCAGTAGGGCGAGCCGGGCCCGGAGTAGCGCTGGAGGGTGGCGGCGTGCGGCCCGTACCAGCCCAGGCTCAGCACCCCGTCCTCGGTCAGCGCGCCGCGGTCCAGGAAGTGGCGCAGCGCTCCGCTGAGGAGGCGGCGGGTGGCGCCGGGGACGAGGGGGGTGTGGCCGGTGAGGGCGCCGAGTGCCACCGAGGCTCCGGCGGCGAAGCGGTAGGTGAGGGAGCGGCCGTGGTGGATGGGCGCGCCGTCGGCGTCGAAGAGCAGCGAGAAGCCTTCGAGGAAGGTGCGCAGCCGGGGGCCGAGCCGGTCCAGGAGCTCCCCGTCGCCCGCGAGATGGGCGTGGAGCAGCGGGTACATGTGCAGCGCCCAGCCGTTGTAGTGGTCGAACGACCGCCCGTCGCCGTCGGAGTACCAGCCCTGACCCTGGTACCAGCCCTCCAGCAGGCCGAGCCCCCGCTCGATGGCGCGGGCCGTCTCGGCGTCGCCGCGTCCGACGTCGTCAAGGAATCCGGCCACGGTGAGGGGGAAGAGGTACCAGTTGTTGGGGGCGGGCTGGTGGCGCAGCGCCCCGCGCAGCCACTCCTCGGTGCGGTCCTGGGCGTCGGACGGCAGGGCCTCCCAGGTCCACGGCGCGGTCAGCCGCAGGCCCAGGGCGACGGACGCGGACTCCACCATGGGCTGGCCCTGGGCCCCGTGATGGCCGATCACCGGCCAGGACTCGGCGTCCCCGCGCCCGGGGGTGAGGGTGCCGCGGGCGATTCCCTCGGTGTAGCGCTCCAGGATGCCGTGCTGGTCCTTGCCCGAGGCCCCGGCGGCGCGAAAGGCGGCGAGGAGGAAGGTGCGGGCGAACCCTTCGAGCCCGTCGGAGCGCACCCCGGACCTGGACGGCGGACCTGGCAGGTCGATCAGGGCCTGGCCGGGGGTGGCGTAGCGGAGGGCGGCGTGCAGCATGCCGTCCGCGGCGGCCTCCCAGTGGGCGCGGGTGTAGCCGGTGTGGGGGCTGAGGGTGCGGTCGTCGGCGGGGAGGAGGAAGGGGAGCTCGGGCATGGTGGGGTGGGCCTCCTGGGGGTCGCGGGACGTTGGAGGGCGCGCGGACGGCCGCGCGCCCTCTTATGCCGAGCGGTCGAGGATCTCCGGTCGTACGGGGTGGGCGAAGGGGCGGCCGGTGACGTAGTGCTCGATCTCGCCGATGGCGAGGTCGGCCAGGCGCCGCAGCTCACCGCTCTTGGATCCGGCGATATGCGGGGTGATGAGCGCGTTGTCGCAGTCGTACAGCGGGGAGTCGGCGGGCAGCAGCTCCGGCACGGTGACGTCGAGGACGGCGCGGATCCGCCCGGCCACCACCTCCTCGGTCAGCGCCTCCTGGTCCACCACCGCCCCGCGCGCGGTGTTGATGAGCGTGGCGCCGTCCGGCATGGCGGCCAGCAGCTCCCGGCTGACCAGGCCCTGGGTGGCGGGCAGCAGGGGGGTGTGGACGCTGATGACGTCGCTGCCGGCGAAGAGTTCCCGCAGGGGCACCTGGCGCGCCCCGAGTTCCTTCGCCTCCTGAGCGGTGACGTACGGGTCGTACAGCAGGAGGTCGAGGTCGTAGGGGCGCAGCAGCTCCATCACCCGGCGGCCGATGGCGGAGGCGCTGAGGATGCCCACCGTCCGGCGGTAGTTGCCCGCGTCCGGATAGCGCTCGTTCCAGTCGATCGTGCGCCGCTCGGCGCGGTAGTCCCGGGCGATGTCCAGGACGCGCTTGTTGGACAGCAGGATCATGGCGACGGTGTACTCGGCGACGGGCACGGCGTTGGCCGCGGCCGCCGAGGAGACCGCGATGCCGCGCTCCCAGCAGGCGTCGGTGATGTGGTGGCGCACGGTGCCCGCGGTGTGCACCACGGCGCGCAGCCGGGGCGCGGCGTCGAGCGTGCGGCGGTCCAGGGGCGGGCAGCCCCAGCCGGTGACCAGCAGTTCGGTGTCGGCGAGTGCGCGGCGGGCGGCCGGGGTGGTGAAGTCGTCGAGGACGAGGCCGGGCTCGAGGTCGAGGAGGTCGATGAGCCGGTCCAGGCTTCCGGGCCCGAGCACCTGCCGGGCGGACCGCTCGGCCATGGCCAGGGCGGCGCGGGGGCGGCGGCGGGCGGAGAGGTGCGGTGGGGTCACTTGACGCTCCCTGCGGTCAGTCCGGACTTCCAGTAGCGCTGCAACAGGACGAACGCCAGGATCAGCGGCACGACGGCGAGCAGTGAGCCGATGACCACGAGGGGGTAGTACTCGGGCGAGACGGTGGCGGCGCTGTTCCAGGTGTAGAGGCCGAGGCTGAGCGGGTACAGGTGCTGGTCGGAGAGCATCACCATCGGAAGGAAGAAGTTGTTCCAGATGGCCGTGAGCTGAAAGAGGAAGACGGTCACGAATCCGGGGCCGAGCATCCGCAGGCTGACCCGCACATAGGTCTGCAGTTCGCCCGCGCCGTCGACCCGGGACGCCTCCAGCACCTCGTTGGGCACATAGCCGCTGCTGAGCAGGCGGGCGAGATAGACGCCGAAGGGGTTGAAGAGCACCGGGATGAAGACCGCCCAGAAGGTGTTGACCATCCCGATCTCGGAGGCCACCAGATAGAGCGGAAGGGCCAGCACGGTCGGCGGCACCATGACGCCGGTGAGGACGAGCCCGAAGAACTTCTCCTTGTGCCGGAACTCGTACTTGTCGAAGGCGTAGCCCGCGGCGACGCTGATGAGCGAGCCGACCAGGGCCCCGACGACGGCGTACAGCAGGCTGTTGACGTACCACTCGCCGTAGAGGCCGCCGTCCATGGAGAACAGGTCGGAGAGGTTGCGGGCGAAGGAGAAGTCGCCGAGCGAGAAGATGTCGCTGCCGAAGAGGGCGTCGGCGTTCTTGGTGGACGCCAGTACCAGCCACAGCGCGGGCAGCATGGTGTAGAGGGCGGCGATCAGGACCACGGCGTTGGCGATGCCGCGGCTGGTCAGCTTGGAGCCGCCGAAGGGCTTGCCGAGCGGCCTGGACGGTCCCCGGGAGGGGTTCACGGGGGTGGTGGGTGTGGTCGTGGTCATCACGCTCTCCGTTCCCGGCGGCCCGACCAGCGCGTCACGGCGTACGACAGGACGCAGGTGACGATCAGGAGGATGACGGAGGCCGCGGAGGCGAGTCCGTAGTTGTTGCGGCGGAAGGCCGCGTCGTAGATGTACATGTTCGGGGTGAAGCGGGAGTTGACCATCGGGGTGGCCTGGTTCATCAGCATGGGCTCGGTGAACAGTTGCAGCGCGCCGATCAGGGAGAACATGCACACCATCACCACGGAGCCCCTGATGATGGGCACCTTGACCTGGAGCGCGGTGCGGATGCCGCCGGCGCCGTCGATGGTCGCCGCCTCGATCACCTCGCGCGGCAGCGCCTGGAGCGCGGCATAGAAGATGATCATGTTGTAGCCGAGGCCGCTCCACAGGGCGATGTTGACGATCGACGGGAGCACGGTGTGCAGGCCGAGGAAGTCGACGGTGATGTCGGCCTGCGCGAACAGCTTGATCACCGGGCTGAGCCCCGGGGTGTAGAGGTACAGCCAGATGACGGCCGCGATGATGCCGGGGACGGCGTGCGGCAGGTAGAGCAGCATCTGCGAGGTCCGGCGCAGCCGGATGAGGCCCGAGTCGAGCAGCAGGGCGAGCGCGAGTGCGCTGACGACCACGGTGGGAACGAAGATCACGCAGTAGAGGGCGATGGTGCCGAACCCGGAGAGGAAGCTGGGGTCCTGCAGCACCGCGAGATAGCTGCGCAGTCCGGTGAAGACGGTCTCCCCGCCGCCGAAGCCGAGCCCGCTGTGGTCCTCGCCGAAGAGGCTGAGGTAGATGGCGTAGCCGACGGGGACGAGGAACACGGCGATGAGCAGTGCCGTGAAGGGAGTCAGCAGGACGGTGGCGGCGATCCGCTGCTGGCGCCGTCCGGTTCTGCGGGGCGGGTCGGCGGCGGCCGCCTTTGGCGGCGCCGTCCGTCTTGAGGACGTGACTGTGCTCACGGGGTACCTCGGCTCAGGCGTGGTGAGTACGGCTTTTGAAGGTGCGGTGGGAGGTGGCGGGGCGGGCTCAGTCGGTGGTGACCGACAGGCCGAGGCTCTTCAGGTCGGGCATGGTTCTGCTCTGGGCTTCGCGCAGGGCCCCCAGGACGGTGCCGCTGCCGGCTCCGGCCCGGGCGAGCCCGTCGTCGCCGGAGGTGGTGGTCGAGACCATCCGCGGTCCCCACTTCCAGCTGGACGTGATCATCTCGGCCTGCTTCCCGAAGAGGTCGAAGATGTCCTGTCCGGAGTAGTAGCTGGTGTCCATCTCCTTGCGGGCCACCGGGACCAGGCTTGGCACGGACGGGAAGGCGCTGCTGACACCGCTGGCGAGCTTGGCGCGCAGGGCGTCGGGGCTGGTCACCATCCAGGAGATGAACTCCATGGCCTCCTTGGGGTGCCGGCTGTCCTTGGTGACCATGAAGGTCGACCCGCCCTGCGTGCTCACCTTGGGCTTCGCCGGATCCCACTGCGGCATGGGCGCGATGGCCCATTTGCCCTTGCCGTCGGGGGTGGACGCCATCATGGAGCCCGCGGCCCAGGCGCCCGCCAGATAACCGGCCGTCTCACCGCTGCGCAGATGGGCCCGCCACTGCTGGCTGGAGCCGGGTTCGACGCGCACCAGGTCGTCGTCCTTCAGCCGCTGCCAGTAGCCGGCGACCTTGCGGGTGGGGGCGTCGTCCATGGAGACGCGCCAGGTGTCGTTGGAGGTCTGGTACCACTGGGCCCCGGCCTGCCAGGCGTACCCGGCCATGTAGAGGGTGCCGCCGGTGGTGAAGAGGCTGGCGATCCGCGACCGGGGCTGTTCCTTCTTGAGCTTGCGGGCCGAACTCTCGAACTCCGCCCAGGTCTTGGGGACCGGGATGTGGTTCTTGGTGAAGATGTCCTTGCGGTACAGGAAGACCATCGGCTCGATGTCCACCGGTACGGCGTAGGTGCGCCCGTCGAAGGTGGTGAGGTCCAGCGCCTGCGGCAGGATCTTGCGGCGCACCGAGTCGGGCAGCAGCTTGGAGATGTCCCGGGGTACGCCGTCGATGGTGAAGCTGGGCAGCTGGGGGTATTCGATGGTGGCGACATCGGGGGCGTTGCCCGCGCGGGCGGCGTTGCTGAGCTTGGCCCAGCCGCCCTGTTCCCCGGAGGGGACCTGCTGGAAGTTCACCTTGATGTCGGTGTGGGTGCGGTTGAACTCGTCGACGACCTCCTGACTGCCGCGCAGCGCCGACCAGAAGGTGAGGCGCACGGGGCCGTCACCGGCGGTGTCGGACCCGCGGCTTGTGGAGCAGCCCGCCAGGACGAGGACGAGCAGCGTGAGCAGTGCGGTGGTGCCCGCCGTAGCCCGGTGTCCGGGCATCGGGCGTCCTGGGCGTCTATGACCAGGCATGGACCCTCCCCTGATTCAACGGTGGAGTCAGAGGGAATCCTGAGCGCTTGACTGAAATTCCGTCAATACATCGAACAGTAGAAACTAAAGCGGTCAAACGCTCAGAGGAGCTGGGCGGTGGAATCCCGGACCACCAGGTCCGGCAGCAGCTCCAGATGGCGGGCGGCACCGGCCCACCGCCCGGCCCGGGTCCGCTCCAGCTGGCGGGTCAGCAGCTCCAGCGCCGCCTGCCCGACCTCCCCCTTGGGCGGGGCCACCGCCGTCAGCGCGATCTGCCCCATGTCGGCGACCACGTCGTTGTAGGCCACCACCGAGCAGTCGCGCGGCACCTCGATACCCGCCTCGCGCAGCCGCTGGACCAGCACCAGCGCGTCCATGTCGCCGTGGATCAGCGCGGCGGTGGCCCCGGCGCGGCGCACCGCGGCGGCCAGGTCGGCCTCCCGCTCGTCGCGCGGGCGGGGATCGGGCCCCGCGGTGCGCGAGCTGAGCATCACCGGGCACCCCTCGCTGATGGCGCGGGCCGCGGTCTGCGCGGCGAACTCCGACCGGATCACCCGTGCGGTGGGGCTGTCGTCGCGCGCCGCCAGCACGATCCGCAGGTGCCCCAGCGAGATCAGGTGCTCCAGCGCCAGATGCACCCCGTAGGCGTGGTCGGAGCGCACACAGTCCAGCCCGTAGATCGCGCTGCCCCGGTGGGGCCGGCGCTCCACCAGCACCACGGGGACCTCCAGGGCGGCGAGCCAGGCGTGGTCCGCCCGCGCCTCCGCCTCGGTGCGCCAGCGCGGGGCGAGCAGCAGCCCGCGCGCGCCCGCGTCCAGCGCCTGGCGGACCGCGCGCTCGGTCCCGCGCTCGTCCGCGGCGATGTGCAGCGCGAGCCGCAGCCCGGCCTTCTCGGCGGCCTCGCGCGCCGCCTGGACGACCTCGGTGAGGTAGGTGTTGCGCTCCGGGACCACCATGCCGATGGTGTCGCCGGTGGCGGTGGACTCCGTGGGCATCGGCCGCAGCGAGCGCGCCACCCCGTGGCCGCGGCGCAGTTCCCCGCGCTGGGCCAGCTCCTCCACGTCCCGCCGTACGGTGACGACGGACACCGCCAGCTCATCCGCTAGATCGGTGATCCGGGCGCTGCCCCGGGCCTCCACGAGGGCCGCGATCCGTGCCTGCCGCTTCTGCGCCGGCTCCCGCATGTTCCCACCTCCGACGCGATCGGCTTTCGTCTTCATATCGAAACACCGCCATAGTAGCGATCATTCGATCAGAAAACAGTCGGCGAGCGGCCTGGGTGGTCAGCAGTCGGTGATCCCCCTCGCCCGCAGGGCCGACCGCAGCGCCCGAGTCGCGTAGTACGTCCGCGACTTGACGGTTCCGGGAGGCACCCCGAGCGCCCGGGCCGCCTGGCTCACACTGCGGTCCAGATAGTGCAGCTGCAGCAGCACCTCCCGCTGCGGGGGCGCCAGGTCCGCCAGGGCGTCCCACACCACCCGGGCGGTGAGCGTCTGATCGACCGTGTCCGGCGCGGCCGGCATCGCCAGATCGGCCTCACCGGCCATCTCCATCCGCGGCTCCACCTGGTCCTGGTGGGCGTCGCGGACCAGATCGCCGACCAGATCGTCCACCACCGTGAACAGCCGGTGACGGACGGTGGCGTCCATGGGGCCGACGTCCATCGGCCGCTGCCAGGCCCGGATCGCCACCTCCTGCACGATGTCCTGGGCCCGGTGCCAGTCCCCGCCCAGCAGCCGGGCCGCCAGCCGGAGCAGCGCCGAACCGTGGCGCCGGTACAGCGTCGTTAAGAAAGTGTCGGCGTCGGTCATGACGGCCGCCGCGTTGATGTCCATCGTCCCGTTCCCCCCGAGGCGAATGTGTTGATGGCGGGAGCGTAAGAGAAGGGGGCGCCGATTGAGTGACGAAAGTCTGACGACACACCACGGCCGGAAGAGCACGGTGCCCGAAACGGGCTCGACTAAGATCCCTAGTTGTGCGATTTACGGTGTTAGGCCCGGTCAGGGCGTGGCGCGAGGACGCCGAATTGGAGCTGGGCCCGCCCAAACAGCGAGCGCTGCTGGCGCTGTTGTTGGTGCGGGCGGGGCAGCCGGTGGCGCTCAGCGAGATCGTCGACGTCCTGTGGGCACAGGATCCGCCGAGCACCGCGGTGAATGTGGTGCACCGCCATGTGGGCTCGGTGCGCCGGCTGCTGGAACCGGGCCTGGCGGCGCGGGCGGAGGGCAGCCGGCTGGTGCGCAGCTCCGGCGGCTACCGGCTGAACGCCGACCCGGACGCGCTGGATCTGCTGCGCTTCCGGCACCTGAGCGAATCGGCCCGGCGCACCGCCGCCGAGGGGGAGCCGGAGCGGGGGGCCGAGCTCTTCGCCCGGGCGCTCGCCCTATGGCAGGGGCCGACCGCCACCGGAGTCCCCTCAGACATCCAGACCCATCCTGTCTTCTCCGGTGTCGACCGTGAACTTCTGGCCATCGCGAAGGAGGCCGCCACCACGGCGCTCGCCTCCGGGGTCCCGGAGCAACTGCCCACCGTGCTGCAGCAGTTCGCCGCCCACCACGCGCTGGACGAGACCCTCCAGGCCCAGCTGATCCGGGTGCTCGCCACCACCGGGCGGCGGGCCGAGGCGCTGGAGGTCTTCTCCTCGGCGCGGGACCGGCTGGCGGACCAGCTCGGTGTGGCGCCGGGCCCGGAGTTGCGCGCCGCCCACCGCGAGGTGGTGCCCCGGTCGACCCCGGCCCCCGCCGAGCCGGTCCAGCCCACCCCTCCGGCGACGCCGCCCGCCCCGGCGGTCCGCCCGGCCCAACTGCCGCCCGATCTGCCCGCGTTCAGCGGACGCCACGGCGAACTCGCCGGTATCCACGCGCTGCTGCCCGAGGGCGCCGGGATCGCCCCACCGGCCCCGCTGGTGATCAGCGCGATCGACGGGATGGCCGGGATCGGCAAGACCGCGCTGGCCGTGCACTGGGCGCACCGGATCGCCCACCGCTTCCCGGACGGACAGCTCTACGCCAATCTGCGCGGCTTCGATCCGACCGGTTCGATGATGTCGCCGAACGAGGCGCTGCGCGGATTCCTCCACGCTCTGGGGACCCCGCCGAGCCGGGTGCCCACGGGTCTGGACGCCAAGACCGCGCTGTACCGCAGTCTGCTGGCGGGGCGGCGGATGCTGGTCCTGCTGGACAATGTGGTGGACTCGCAGCACGTACGCCCGCTGCTGCCCGGCTCCCCCGGCTGTCTGACCATCGTCACCAGCCGCAATCAGCTGCACGGTCTGATAGCGAGCGAGGGGGCCCGTCCTCTTACTCTGGGGCCGCTGTCCCCGGCCGAGTCCCATGAGGCGCTCGTCCGGCGGCTGGGTACGGACCGGGTCGCCGCGGAGCCGCAGGCGGTGGCGACCATCATCCGGCTGTGCGGGCGGCTGCCGCTCGCGCTGGCGGTGGTGGCCGCCCGCGCCGCGACCCGTCCCTCCTTTCCCCTTTCTTCTGTCGCCGCCGAGTTGCGCGAGAGCCAGGGCAACCTCGACGCGTTCGCGGGCGCCGATCCGAGCACCGACGCGCGGAGCGTCTTCTCCTGGTCCTACCGGGCGCTGGAGCCGGAGGCCGCCCGGCTGTTCCGGCTGCTCGCCCTGCACCCCGGGCCCGAGGTCTCCACCGCGGCGGCCGCGAGCCTGGCCGGGCTGCCGCTCCGGGTCACCCGGGCCCTGCTGGCCGCGCTCACCCGAGCCCATCTGCTGATGGAGCCCGACCCGGGCCGCTACACCTTCCACGATCTGCTGCGGGCGTACGCCATGGAGCTGGTCCAGGACCATGAGGCGGAGGAGATCCGCCAGGACGCCCGGCACCGGATGTTCGACCACTATCTGCACACCGCGCGCACCGCCGCCACGCGGCTCGCCCCGCACCGGACCGAACCGCTGCCGGTGTCCCCGGCCCGGCCCGACGCGGCGCCCGAGCACCTCGGCGGCCAGGAGCGCGCCGAGGCATGGCTCTCGGCCGAGCGCCGCGTACTGCTGTCGGTCGTCGAGCACGCGCGGGACCACGGATTCCCGGCCCACGCCTGGCAGTTGGCCGTGACACTGGAGCTCTTCCTGGACCGGTGCGGCCACTGGCAGGAGCAGACCGCCGTCCAGCGCACCGCGCTGGGGGCGGCCCGCGCTCTGTCCGACCGGCTCGGTCAGGCGCACGGCCACCGCACCCTGGGCTTCGCCGAGGGACGGCTGGGCCGGTACGAGGAGGCGTACGGCCATCTGGAGCGGGCGCTGGAGCTGTTCACGGAGCTCGGCGAGCGGGCCGGGCAGTCCCGCACCCTGCGCGCCCTGGCCTTCCTGGCCAACTGTCAGGGCCGCTACCAGGAGGCGCTGGACCACTACCGGCCCGCGCTCGGCCACTATGTCGCCCTGGACCACATCAGCGGACAGGCCAGCGTGCTCAACGAGATCGGCTGGACCCATATCCTGCTCGGTGAGTACGAACACGCCCTGGCCCGTTGCCGGGAGGCCGTCGAACTGCACCGGCGGATCGGCGACGCGTCCGGCGAGGCCGCCGCGCTGGACAGCCTGGGGTACGCGTACCACCACCTCGGACGGTACGAGCAGGCCCTCACCTCGTACGGCCGGGCGCTCGCCGTCTACCGCGAGATCAGCGACCGGTATCTGGAGGCCGACACCCTGCACCACCAGGGGGACACCCGGTTGGCCCAGGGCGATGTGGCCACCGCCCTCACCGACTGGCGGCGGGCCCTGGAAATCCTCCAGGAGCTGAACCACCCCGATGCCCGGGTCCTCGACGGCAAACTGGGGCAGTACCGGCAGTCGCCGCATCCGGCCTCGGCTCTGAGCGGATGACGGGGCCTGGTGGGCGTGGTCTTCCGCGCTGTCGCATTCACGGCGGGGCGCCTCCGGGTCGTCGGGACGGTGTGCGGCCGGGCCGCCAGGGCGCGGCCGTGCACCGGGTTCTCCCTGCCGTACGTACGGGCCCGGTGAGTTGCTCAACCGGGTGGGAAAAATCTTTGTGAGCGCCCTCCGGAGGCGGGTCGCGCAGGGTACCAGCAGGTAATGATCTCTGTCCCGGCTTTATTCACTAGTGATGAGGTCTCCACGACCGAGCCACACGAGGTACTAGCGTCCGGTGTCACTCCGAACCAAGGAGGGCGCTGTGCCATCAGCAAACCTCACCAGATCCATCGCCTCCAGCCGTACCATCGGCACCGGTCTCATCATCGGGGCGCTCGCCGTCACCCTGGCGGCGATCCTCATTCCGGTGTCGTTGTTCGGTGAGAGCAGCGTGGCCCTGCCGCGCAATGGCGTCACGGACGACGGCGGTGGGACGGTCAGCACCCAGTACGGGCCGCTCACGGCCACTGACCGGGACTTTGTCCGCAAAGTCAGGCTCGCCGGAACGTGGGAGCTTCCCGCCGGGCAGCTAGCCGAGGAGCGCGGCAGCCGGGAGGCCGTGAAGACCGCCGGTGAGCACCTCCTCGAAGGACACACCGAGCTCAACCGCCGGTCCGAGGAGGTCGGGCGGGCACTCGGAATCCAGGTGCCCAATCAGCCCAACGCACAGCAGCAGGGCTGGCTCAACGAGATGACCAACGCCGGTAGCAGCGCGGAGTTTGAGCGAGTGTTCGCGAACCGGTTGCGCGCCGCCCACGGCAAGGTGTTCAACCTTATTGCGCAAGTGCGAGCCGAGAGCCGCAACTCCATGGTCAGATCTCTGGCCACCAGGGCCAATGCCATCGTTCTCGACCACATCACGGTCCTCGAGGACACCGGGCTCGTCGACTTCGACGCCCTCTAACGACTAAGTGAAGTGATCTCATGAGGCAACAGACCCACAAACGCGGGCGGTTCACTAACAAGACCGTCGCCATCGTCGCCGCGCTGGCGCTCGGCGGCGGTGGGGCCGCGATCATCGCCGCCAACGCGTCCGCCCACGGCGACAAGAGCGGCTCAGAGCAGAACAACACCGTGGCCGCGAAGGCGGGGACGATCCAGTGCCCCGACGTGGGGCAGCAGCTGAGTGACGTGCCGTCGAAGGCCCAGCCCGAGGTCGACAAGAACCTGGCCGAGCTGGACAACCAGGTGGCCAAGGCGTACCAGCAGATGAACCAGCAGCAGGGTTCGAACGACGCCGTGCTCTCCAAGCTCAACGACGACCGCTCCCAGACGCTGAACAACATCGGCTCGGCCATGGGCGGCGACAACTCCCAGCTGCAGGGCATGGCCAACTGCAAGTGGCAGGAGGTCGCCAACCAGGCCGGCCAGGGCCAGGACGGTCAACAGCAGGGCGGCCAACAGCAGGGCGGCGACCAGCAAGGTGGTCAGCAGCAAGGCGGCGACCAGCAAGGTGGTCAGCAGGGCGGCGACCAGCAAGGTGGCGACCAGCAGGGCGGCGAGGGCGCCAACGAGGTGCCCGGCAACGCCGGCGGCCAGGCCGGCAACGGCCCGTCGCAGGACGACTTCGTCGACATCACCAAGGTGCAGCCGAACGTCCAGCAGCCGCCGGAGGCCCAGGGGAACGGCTCCAGCGGCACCTTCTCCTCGGAGTGCGGCGTCGGCGACCCCCAGCTGCGCAACAGTGACAACGTCATCGTCGCGCCCGGTGTCGGCAACGGCGCCCACCACACCCACGACTACGTGGGCAACGACAAGAACGACGCCTTCGCCAACAACCAGACCTTCGAGCAGGGCGGCACCTCCTGCGAGAACCAGGACGACAAGTCGACCTACTACTGGCCCGTGGTCCGTGCCCAGGACGGCAAGGACGAGGCGGACGCCAACGAGCTCGGCGGCGGCCAGGAGGGCAACGTCGGCACGATCCTGACCCCCAAGAGCTCCAAGATCGAGTTCAAGGGCAACGCACAGAGCAAGGTCACGGCGATGCCGAAGTTCCTGCGCATCATCACCGGTGACGCCAAGGCGTTCACCAACGGCGACAAGAACGCCAACGCCTCCTGGAGCTGCACCGGCTTCGAGGACCGTCAGCTGACCGACAAGTACCCGCTCTGCCCCGAGGGCAGCTCGGTCACCCGGACCTTCGACTTCCAGAGCTGCTGGGACGGCCAGAACATCGACAGCGCCAACCACCGTGACCACGTGGCGTTCGCGGGCGAGGACGGCTCCTGCCCCAACGGCTTCAAGGCCATCCCCCAGCTGGTGAACACCATCACCTACGACGTGCCGGCCAACACCCCGTTCGCCGTCGACGGCTTCCCCGAGCAGTTGCACAAGCCCATCACGGACCACGACGACTTCATCAACGTGATGTCGGAGGACCTGATGAACGAGGCGGTGGACTGCATCAACAGCGGCAAGCAGTGCGGCTGATGGAACACACTCACCAGGCGCGCGTCGGCCGGAAGGCCGGCGCGCGCCGCGCTGTCACCGGACACTTACGCCAGGCCGCGGACGACGAGGCGGCCGCCGAACCTCCGGCGGTGGAGCATCCGGACACCGAGGGGTTCCCGGGACCGGAACATACCGACCGACCGGTCCGTCCCCCCTCGGACCACGAGCTCACCCGGCGGCTGGTCGAGGGCTACCGGTCGGGCAGCAGCAGCCCGGCCGCGGCCGACCTGCTCTACCGCCGCCACCACCCGGCGACCCTTCGCTACGCCCGGACCTGCTGCCGTGACCCCCATGACGCCGAGGACCTGGCCTCCGAGGCGTTCTTCCGCACCTTCCAGGCCGTTCGCGCCGGGGGCGGTCCGCGGGGTCCCTGGCGGCCGTATCTGCTCACCGTGGTACGCCATACGGCGATGGAGTGGAGCGCCGGGGAGCGCCGGGTGCTGCTCACCGCCGACTTCGAGTCCTGGCGGCAGCACGCGCCCACGGCCGACCCCCAGCAGCATCTGGTGGCCCGGGAGGACCGCCGGCTGCTCATCCGCAGCTTCCGGGGACTCCCCGAGCGCTGGCAGACCGTGCTGTGGCTGACCCTCGTCGAGGAGGAACCCCCGCACCGGGCGGCCATGGTCCTGGGCATCTCCCCCAGCGGGGTGACCTCGCTGGCCTTCCGGGCCCGGGAAGGGCTGCGGGAGTCATATCTGCGGGCCCATCTGGAGTCGGCGCGCGACGACCGGTGCCGGCACTACAGCGGCCAGCTCGGCGCCTCGGTGCGCCGCGGCGGGGGGCGCGGCCGGGCGCTGGCGCGCCATCTCGCCGAATGCGCCTTCTGCTCCCACGCCTACCGCGAACTCCTCGGTCTCAACGCCGCGATGCGCACGGCCCCGCGTACGGCGGCGCCCGCCGGGGCCAGGGGCTGAACCACCCCGCTCCGGCGGCCCCGGCGGGCTCCCCGAGCCGCCGGGGGCAGCGAAAACCGCCGACCGCGTGGGTGCGGCCGGCGGTTCGCCTCCTGTCGGCATGAGTTCTGGTCAGAGTCCGTTGACGCGCGCCTCCCTGGCGATGCCCAGTGGCCGGACACCGGGGGGTGCGCCGGTACGGGTCCGGCGGCTCACCCGGGACGCGTGCCGCCGTATCCGGTCAACCTGCGCCATCAGCCTGCGGCCGCGCAGCGCCATCTCCAGCTCGAAGCGTATTCGGGGGTCCCGGAGGCCGGGCCCGAAGAGCTTCTCGATCTGGCGCAGCCGGTAGCGCACGGTCTGCGGATGCACCTTGAGGGCCTTGGCCGCCTCGGGCGCGCCACCGCCCTCGAGCCAGGCCAGCAGCGTCATCTGCAGGCGCTCGCTCTGCCGGGGGGTCAGCCCGACCAGCGGCTTGAGCCACCGGGCGGCCAGCGCCCGGACCAGCGACTCGTCCTGAAGGAGCAGCAGCATCGACAGATGGTCGTCGACGAAGAGCACCCGGGCCTCGGGGCCGGAGCGGGCGGGCGCCAGGGTCAGCAGGCGCCGGGCCCAACGCACCGAGGAGGAGGCGTCGTTGAGCGGCACCACATGGCCCACGGCCGCGGTACGGCCGCGCAGCGCGGTCTCCAGCGCCGCCCGGGTGCCGGGCTCGGCCGGAGTGGGTTCCCGCTCCGGGTCCTTCTCGCCCTCCTGGGCAGCGGCGGTGCCGGTGTCCGGGGTGGGCCCCGGGTCCGCGTCCGGGTCGGGGATCAGCAGGCACAGCTCGTCGCCGACCGCGCCGATGAGGGTGTCTCCCAACACGGCGGCCAGCTGCGGGGCCTCGCCCGGGGTGGGCAGGGCGATGGCCTGCACCGTCTCGGGAAGCGGCCAGCGGGCGGCCCGGGAGAGCTCCACCAGGGTGCGCTCGGAGACCGCCACCTCGCCGATGAGGGCCTCGAACAGATCGCGCCGGGCCCGCTCGGGCGGCACCTCGGCCAGTGCCTCCTCACCGGAGGCGGCGCCCGGTTCGCCCGCGCCGTCCTCGCCCGCCTTGCGGTGGCCGAGTGCGGTCAGGAGAGCCTGCTCGACTCCCCATCGGACCTTGTCTCGCTCAGAGTCCTCCAGGAGTTCGGCGAATCCCGGGATTCTGTGCCGAAGGTTCTCAACCACCTCGTCGGCCAGGGACGGGAGTTCATTGCGCAGCACGCGGGTCCACTCGCCACGGGGGCGGGACCAGATGCGGTTCACGAGTTCGCCCATCATTACCTCGTTCTTGCCGGGGGGAGACCTGGCCGTTGGGGGGTCGGTCAGGTCCGTGGAGGTTGCCTCCGTCACCGGTTCGTCCAGTACCGGTCAGGGAGTCGAGGGTCCTCCGCTACGTCATAGAGGACCCCGCCCCCTCCCGGTCCCGGCACTTTGCCGGTTCTTTGCCATTGAGACGACAGTGGATCAGCCGGGAACGGTGTGGGCACGGTTCGTCCACTAGAAGTTGTCACGTTACGACAAATCTTATGGAGATCAGGTGTACTTCCGAGAAGCTGCTGCCCCCAAGACGACTTTGACGTATCTCGTCACCCGCGCGAATCCGCGCGATCGGGAGGCTCCAATGTCCATGTCCCAAACGCCGCTCCCCTCCTCGCAGGGGCGTCACGGGGGACGCCGAGCTCGTGGCGGACGACGAGCCGCTCGCCGGACCCAGCAGCGTGATCCATCCGGACTGGGATGGCCACGCCATATCCGGATCTATGCCGTCGTCGGCTCCATCGCACTGTCCTTGTACGTGACATGGAGCGCCGGCGCGTTCTCGAAGATGTTCGTGTTCCTCGACTTCGGCGCGGGTGTGCTCGCGCTGGTCTGTCTCACTTCGGCGGTGCTGTGGGGGCTCGCCGCGACCGACCAGATGATCCTGCACACCAAGCAGCGGCTGCTGGCCCAGGCCATCCACCGGGCGGCCGCGGTAGCCGGACTGCTCTTCCTGGCCGTTCACATCTGGGTCAAGGTCGCGGAGAGCCACACCAACACCGCGTCCATCGCGATACCGTTCGCTGACGCAAATCAGCCGGTGCTGATCGGGCTCGGCACCATCGCCGGCTATCTCTTCGTGATCGCCGCGGTGACCGGTGCGGCCCGCAGCTCGTTCGCCTCCAGGGGCAACTCCCGCTGGCGCTACCGCTGGTGGCGGGCGCTGCATGTGGGTGCCTACCCCGCGTGGTGCGCCGCGCTGATCCACGGTCTGAAGGCGGGACGCGCCGCCAAGATCTGGGCGACCTACGGTTACATCGCGGCGCTCGCCGGGGTGGCCATCGCGCTGTGGCTGCGGCTGGTGCAGCGGCGGCGCCAGGACATCGACCGGGCGGACGGCATCGAGGTCAGGAACCCTCCGGCCCGCAGCATGCAGGAGGGCCGGACCGGACGGTCCGATCCCACCGTGCCGCGCCCCCGTTCGGCCGAGCCCGGCCGGTATGACAGCCAGCCGCTCGGTGCCTCTCGTGGGTGGGACCGGTGATCACGACCAAACCCAGGCTCGCCTGTGTCGATCCGCCCCGGCTGCTGGCCGGGCTCGACGAGGTGTACCGGCTCGACCGCGTCGGCCATCTGACCGTCCATGGCACCATGCCGGCCCTCCGGGCGGACGAACTCGTGGCGCTCGCGGAGAACATCGATCTGCGCGGGCGCGGCGGCGCCGGTTTCCCCTTCGCCAAGAAGGTCCAGGCCGTCGTGGAGTCGGCCGGCCGGCGCGAGGGCCGCTGCACCGTGGTGGTCAACGGCAGTGAGGGCGAGCCCAGTTGCCTCAAGGACACCGCGCTGCTGCTGCACACCCCGCATCTGGTGATCGACGGCGCCGTGCTGGCCGCCGAGGCACTCGGCGCCGAGGAGGTGGCCATCGCGGTGCACCGCCAGGACGTCGAGGAGTCCGTGGCCGCCGCGATCGCCGAACGCGGCCCCAGTGGCGTCCCGGTGGGGGTGAGCCGCACCCCGGACCGGTTCGTGGCCGGTGAGGGCGGCGCGGTCATCAACGGCATCAGCGGCGCCCCGGCCATCCCCAACGGCCGGAAGATCCGGACCAGCGACAGCGGGCTCAGCGGGCTGCCCACCCTGCTGTCCAACACCGAGACCTTCGCCCAGCTCGCGGTGGCCGCGCGGATGGGCGCCCTGCCGTACCGCTCGGTGGGGCTGCCCACCGAACCGGGCACCACGCTGCTCACGGTCGGTGGCAAGTACGTGATGGAGACACCCACCGGGGTGCCGCTGACCTACGTCCTGGAGCTGTGCGGCCTCACCCCCGGACAGGCGGTGCTGGTGGGCGGCTACCACGGCAAGTGGCTGGACCCCAAGAGCATCAACGCCGCCACCATCTCCCGGGAGTCCATGAAGAAGTACGGCGCCCGGCTGGGCGCGGGTGCGGTGCTGCCCATCCCCGAGAACACCTGCCCGCTCGGCGAGACCGCGCGGATCGCGCGCTGGCTGGCCGCCGAGACGGCCGGTCAGTGCGGGCCCTGCTTCATCGGGCTGCCCGCGCTCGCGGACGCCATCGGCCAGGTGGAGCGCGGCGGCGGCCGGTCCTCGATCGACAATGTGCGCGCCTACGTCAACTCGGTGAAGAAGCGCGGGGCCTGCAGCCATCCCGATGGCACCGCCGGTTTCGTGACCACCGCGCTGGACGCGTTCCCCGAGGAGTTCGAGGCGCATGCGCTCGGGGCCGGCTGCGGACGGCCCACGATGGGGGTGCTGCCGCTGCCGGAGGACGCCCTGCCGCTCGCCCTGCCGCCCGCCCCGCTGAACCCCGCGGTGCGCGACGAGCGCCGCCAGCGAGGGCCGACGGAGAAGCTCCTGGTGGACTGGTCGCTGTGCCAGGGCCATGGGCTGTGCGCGGACATCCTGCCGCCCGAGGTGCTGACGCTCGGGATCGACGGCTATCCGTCCTCGGCCACCATGGAAGTGCCCCGGCAACTGCGGGCGCAGGCGGTCCGCGCGGTCCGCCGCTGCCCCGCCCTGGCGCTGCGCATCGAGGAGTAGGGGGACGATCCAGCCGCACCACCGACACCGCGACGGCCGTGAGGAACGGCCGTCGACTGCTGTGTGCTCAGCGATCCGGCGAATTTTGCGTCCGGTGACAAATTCGCAAGCCGCTGAACGCCGGTCCGCACGGGCTCCGTATGGACCGGCGTCGGCGCAATCACCGCCGGACCGATCGAGATTGCAGAGGAATGGCCATGGAGAAGCGGCGTCACATCGCATTCGCCGGGGTGTCGGTAGCGATGGTTCTGCTGACGGCGGCTTGCGGCAGCAGCAAGGACAACAGCGCGGGCAGCGCCAATGTGCAGCCGGCGGGTGGCAGCCAGACCGTGGGTGCGGGGGCCTCCGCGTCGGCGGGCGCGGGGGCCGCGGCCGGTACCGGCGGCGGGTACGAGGCGGGCGGTGACACCGGGGCCGGCGCGGGCGGCGAGGCCGAGCGCACCGGTCCGGCGAAGCAGCTGGCGGTCAAGGAGGACGCCAAGCTGGGCAAGTTCGTCACCGACAGCAAGGGCTGGACGCTCTACCGGTTCGACGAGGACACCCCCAAGCCGGCCAAGTCCAACTGCAACGACGACTGCGCCACCAAGTGGCCCGCGGTGCCCGCTGACGACGCCGCGGCCACCACCGGTATCGAGTCCGGCAAGCTGGGCTCGGTCACCCGCGCCGACGGCACCAAGCAGCTGACGCTGGCGGGCTGGCCGGTCTACCGCTTCGCGGGCGACAACAAGCCCGGTGACACCAAGGGCCAGGGCGTGGGCGGCACCTGGAACGCGCTGGCGCCCGACGGCAAGCCGGCCGGCAAGACGGCGGCCGCGGACGACAGCCTCCAGCTGATGGTCAACAACAACGCCGAGCTGGGCAAGATCATCGTGGACGGCAAGGGCATGACCGTCTACCGGTTCAACAAGGACAGCGCCTGGCCGATGAAGACCGGCTGCCTCGGTGCCTGCCTGGACACCTGGAAGCCCGTCAAGGCCGTGGACACCACCAAGGTCGCCGGGCTCGACGCGGCGAAGGTCACCTCCTTCAAGCGCCCCGACGGCACCAAGCAGGCGGCGTTCGACTGCTGGCTGCTGTACACCTTCACCGGGGACAAGAAGCCCGGTGACATCAACGGCCAGGGCGTGAAGGGCACCTGGTTCGCGGTCACCGACAAGGGCAAGAAGGCGGGCCAGTAAGGGAGACAACCACTACTTTTGGTCCACCGCGGCGGGTGGCCCGAGGCGTCAGAGCCCGGGCCGCCCCGCCGGATTTTCTACGGGAGGTTGTTGTGTCACTCGCTCTCCGTGCCACCGCGGTCGGCGCGGCCCTGCTGTTCCTGGCCGGCTGCGGTGGAGGCGATCGGGCACATGGCTCCGGCCACGAGCAGAAGAAGGTGTCCCCCGCCACCAAGGAGTTCGCCCAGCCCGGGAAGCCCGCGCCGCTGACGAAGATCGCCGACGCCATCGGGTGCAAGGCCACGATCATCACCGAGGCGGAGGAGCTGCGTCAGGGCTCCTGCGGGTCCGGTCAGAAGCGGTTCACGATGGTCACCTTCGCCACCGACAAGGGCCAGCACGACTGGCTGACCACGTCGAAGGACTACGGAGGCATGTACCTGGTCGGCAAGCGCTGGTCGGTCACCGGCCTGTCCATGGGCTCACTGGAGCCCCTGCGCGAGAAGATCGGCGGATCGCTCGAGAAGGGGATGTCCATGTCCCACGGCGGGTCCCGGGGCGGGACCAAGACCGGGGGCGGCATGGACGGGATGGACGGCATGGAGGGCATGGACGGCTCGGCGAGCCATGCGGGTCACGACGGGAAGAAGTGACCCGCGGCGCCCGCCGGCCAGGGCGGTGAGCGTGGTTTGCGCCCCTCAGGCCGCCCGGGAGTCCGCCCACTTGACCAGGTCCGGGTCGGCGAGGGTGGAGACCCACACATCGACCGGCGGGGGCTCGTCCACGGGCTTCCGCGGGCCCACGCCGAGCACTCTCAGCCCGGCGCGCGAGGCGGACAGAAACCCGCAGTGGGAGTCCTCCACCGCGAGGGCGTCCTCGGGAGCCGCCCCGCACAGCCGGGCGGCCTCCAGGTAGACGTCGGGGTACGGTTTGGGCCGCACGTCCCCCTCGGGGACCAGCACATGGCCGAAGTACCGCAGCAGCCCGGCCTTGGCGAGCCCGTCCTCGACGACGTCCCGCGGGCAGTTGCTGGCCACGGCCAGCGGTGCGAAGGCGGCCGCCTTCGCGACCAGTTGGGGCGCCCCCGGCATGGTGACCGGGTCGTCGGCCACCAGCCGGCGGAAGGCGTCCAGGAGTTGCCCGGTCATTTCGTCGGCGAGTTCGGGGCGACCGGCGAATTCGGCCAGCATTCGGCCGCATTCGGTGTAGTGGAGCCCCTTCGTGCGCCGTGCGAACTCCTCGTCGGGGGCGGTTCCATGGCTTCTGAGGACCACTTCGCGCGCCTCCACCCAGTGTCGTTCGGAATCCATCAGGGTGCCGTCACAGTCGAAGACGATGGCGGCTGGGGTCCATCCGAGAAACTTTTCGGCTGTCATCTGTCTGCCGTTCCATGGGAGGTGGAGGAATCGGCGCAGGGGATGCCTGTACCTGCGGGAGCCGCGCGGTGGAAAACGTCCTGGCGGCTCGTGAGGGCGCTGGGCGCCGACCGCTGTCGTCGTACAGGCCGTGGGGTTCGCCTGCCCGAAACATAACGATCACTACGTTAGTTTGATGACCTGCAGTAAGCAAGAGGCTACTCAGTGTCGGCGTTTTGTTCGTCGTTCAGCCTGTTCGTCGTCATATTGTTCGTCGCACGGCGTGTTCGCCGCTCAGAGGTACTGGAGCACGCCGACCGCCGTGCAGATACCGGCCTGGCGCAGCCGGAAGACACACGTCCGGCCGTGGGAGGTGCACTCGACCACGGCCGGCGGATACGACTCGGTGAAGCGGATCGCCTTCATCCGGCAGGCGACGGGCCGGGTCAGCGCCCCGCCGGTGGCCAGCGCCGCGGCCTGCCGGGCGCCCTCCAGCAGCACCAGGCCCGGCATATGGTCGCTCCAGTGGTCGAAGAAGAACGGATGGCGGGGGTCGGCGGGGTCGAGGTAGACCACTCCCCCGTCCCGCACCACCAGGACGTCCCGGGCCGCCGGAACGGCCAGTTGCGCAGGTGAGGGCCGTACGGCGGCACGCAATCTGCGGCGCGCGGTGTGCCCGTGGACGGCGGCCCGGGTCTCCGCGTAGGTCGTGCCGTCGAGGAAGCGCGCGGTGCCCCCGGCCCATGCGAAGAGCTTGCCGCCCGCCGACAGCACCACATCCAGCCGCATCCCGGTGACGAAGCGTCCGCAGGGGCTGGTGCGGACGTCGGTGACGGCGGCCAGGCAGGTGATGTCGGAGGCCCCGTACGGCGCCCGGGGCTCGGTCTCGGGGTCCAGCCGGTAGGAGATGTCCCGGATCAGGAAGTGCGCCCCCGCGGGCACCGCGTAGTACCGCGTGGGGATGTAGATCCCCAGCTCGCGCAGGGTTTCCGCGATCATCAGCGGATGATGGCGGCCGTCTCCGCCGTGCGGGAAGGTGGGGTGGGACCTCGGCCACTGGGCCGCGGCCTCGAACCGGTTGTCACCGTGCGTACGCACATCGGTGAGCAGCACCTCGGCCACCGAGACCCGGTGCACCGCCTCCCGCGCCACCGTGCGGGACCAGCTGAGCGGCCGCCCGGCGGGACCGGACGGCTCCGAAAGGCCATGAGCCTCACGAACGATCACCTTAAAATACTAATAATGTTTGACCTGTCTCGCCTCATCACCATCTCAGGCCGAAAGTCCGCTAAGTTCTCCCCGTCACATCCGACGGGGAAGGACGGCGAACACGTGCAAGAACGGGCCGAACAAACACGCCGATCCCTTCTGGAGGCCGCAGCGTTCCTTTTCGACGAGCGGGGATACGCGGGAACGAGCATCAGCGACATCACCTCCCGGTCCGGCCACACCAGCGGCGCGATCTATTTCCACTACACGAGCAAGGAACGGCTCGCCCTCGCCGTGGTGGAGGAGCACTTCGCCACCTGGCCCCCGCTGATCGAACGCTTCGCCACCCTCGACACGCCGCCCCTGGAGCAACTCGTCCGGCTCAGCTTCGCGGTGGCCCGCGCCTTCCGCGACGACATCGTGGTGCGGGCCGGAGCCCGGCTGTGGGCCGAGCGCACCCTGATCGAGGCACCCATGCCGCCGCCCTTCGTGGGGTGGATCGACGCGGTGGGGGAGCTGATGGAGAAGGCGCGCGCCGAGGGCGATCTGGCCACGCATGTCGACCCGCTGCCCGCCGCCCGGACCGTCGTGTGCGCCTTCTTCGGGCTGCACACCGTCTCCGAGGCGCTCGACGGGCGGCGGCTGGTCGAGGACCGGCTGGCCGATCTGTGGACCCTGCTGCTGCCCTCGCTCCAGGCCCGGCCCGGGGACACGCCGGGGCTGCTGGCGCTCGCCCGTGGCGACGCCGCGCCGCCGTCAGAGTGAGGCGCCCGCGCACATCACCAGCGTCTGGCCGGTGACCGCGCCGCCCTCCGGGCCCAGCAGGAACGAGGTCAGCCCCGCCACCTCCTCCGCGCGGACCAGCCGCCCCAGCGGTGGCATCACGGGCGGGGTGCGGCTGCGGCCGGGGTCCCGCAGCATGGGGGTGTCCGTCGGCCCGGGCGCCACCACGTTGACCGTGACCGCCCTTGGCGCCAGCTCGGCCGCCCAGGACCGGGCCAGCGCGGGCAGCGCCGCCTTGGTGGCCGCGTACTGGCTCTTGCCGGGGACACCCGTCATCGTCCGGCTGCCCACCAGCACCACCCGGCCACCGTCCGCGACCCGGTCCACCAGCGTGTCCACCAGGACGCCCGCCGCCTGCACATGGATCCGCCACATGAGGGATCCGTCCTCGGGGTCGAGCTCCCCCAGCCGCGCCGAGCGCTGAACGCCCGCCGCGTGCACGATCGCGTCCACCCCGGACACCGGGGCCAGCACCTCGGGGAGGCCCTCCGGCCGGGACAGATCGGCCGGAATCCAGTGCAGCCGCGTCACCGCGTGCGCGGGGGCCGTACGGCTGAGCCCGGTGATCCGCCACCCCTCGTCCAGCAGCCGGGCGGCGATCGCGGCGCCGATACCGGAGCTGACACCGGTGACCACGGCGTGCCGGGACTCAGCCATCGGCCGCCCAATCCGGTGTGACGCGGACGTACTTGATGGCCTGGCGGTGGTAGGTGTACGCGATGTGCAACGTGCCGTCGGGGCCCTGCCGGATGGTGGGGTAGGACAGCTCGCGGTTGAGCCGGTCGCGTGAGTTGTTGGTCAGGCAGTGGCCGTCGCCGGTGTCCAGATCGCGCCGTACCGGCCAGGTCAGGCCGTGGTCGGAGGACAGCGCGAGGGTCATCGGGGCGCGGGGCGCGCCCCAGAAGGCGCCGGGCGCGGAGTCGTCCGGCGTGGCGGCCGGGGCCGGTGTCTCTCCGGTCTGCCCCTCATCGTCGATCTCGTCGTAGAGGGACACCCGGCGGGCCGTGGCGTCCGCGCGGCTGCTGTGGTTGTAGACCAGCGCGAGCCGTCCGTCGGCGAGCGGGACGTACTGCACGGAGGAGTTGTTGTTGGGCAGTTCGGTGCGGACCGGCTCGCTCCAGGTCTCCCCGCCGTCGGTGCTGTGCGAGCGGTACACCGCGTCCGCCCAGCGGCTGCGGAAGAGGGCCAGCAGGGTGGTGTCCGGCAGTTGGTGGACGTTCATGTGCACACAGCCGGTCGAGCCCGGCACCGGCCGCTCGCGCCAGGTGCGCCCCTGGTCGTCACTGATCATCACCGCGCTGGTGTCGCGGTCGCCGACCCATTTGACACCGGGTGTGGCCACGCAGTGGAACACCGGCAACAGCCACCGCCCGGAGTCCAGGACGGCCACCGGCTGACGGATGAACACCCCGCCCGCCTCCGTGGCCGGGAACAGCGTACGCGGCGCGCCCCAGGTGACACCCGCGTCGGCGGACACCCGCAGCCGGACCTCGGCGGTGTCCTGATCGCCCGCCCGCTGGGCGGTGTACAGCAACCACAGCTCCCCGTCGGGGGTCGGGAACAGCAGCGGGTTCTGCTCCGAGCGGGTGTCGTCGTCCGAGAGCCGGACCGGCTCGGTCCAGGTGCCGGCCCCCGGGGCGAGCCGCGAGAACCACACGGAGATGTCCGGCACGCCCTCCTGCGTGCCCCCGAACCACACACATCCGAGGTCCCCTCCGGGCAGCACGGTGAGGTTGGCGGCATGGTTCTGCACGGCGGGCGCGGGCAAGAACGCCTCCCGCAGCCCCGGGTCCCCCGGGCGCGCCCGAAGCCGCCCGTCCGTCAGCGGTATCGCGGTGTCATCGTCGGCGGTCATGTTCGCCGGGCTCCTCAAGGTTGTGGTGATACGGGTTCGGGGGGTGCGGAAGAACCCACGGACCTACCGGTTGTACGCGGGCATCGGCCCCCGTAGCCGCGCCCCCACCTCGTCGCACGCCGCCGCCACCTCCGCCGGGAGCGGCCCCGCCGCCGCGGCGGCCAGGTTGGCGCGGAGGTGCTCCACACGGGAGCCGCCGAGCAGCAGCGCGTCCACCCCGTCCCGCCCGAGCAGCCAGCGCAGCGAGAGGTCGACCAGCGGGATGCCCGCCTCCTCGGCGATCCGCGACAGGCTCCGTACGCCCTCGAAGAGCCCGGCGTCCCAGTAGCGCCGCCGGTACATCTCCGCCACCCGCGAGTCGCCGAAGCGCCCCGACTCCGGCTGCTCCTCAAAGGCATGACGGCCCGTCAGCAGGCCGCCGCCCAGCGGGTTGTAGACCATGGTGCGCAGCCCGCTGGTGGCCGCGTACTCCCGGTACTCCTCCTCGATCCGCCGTGCCAGCAGGTTGTACAGCTGCTGGGCCACCACCGGGCGCGGCGCGCCGACCCGGTCGGCGGTGTGGGTGACCTCGGCGATCTGCCAGGCGGCGTAGTTGGAGACGCCGAGTGCGAGGATCTTGCCCTCGGTGACGAACTCGGCGACCGTGCCGAGGGTCTCCTCCAGCGGCGTCGCCCGGTCGGGCTGGTGCAGATAGAACAGGTCGACACGGTCGGTGCCCAGGCGGCGCAGGCTGCCCTCGAGGGCCGCGCGCATCCCGCGCGCGGACAGCGGTGAGTGGCCGCCGGCGTCGGGGTGCGGCATACCGGCCTTGGTGGCGAGCACTATCCGGTCGCGGCGGCCGGGCAGCAGCTCGGCCAGGATCGTCTCGGTGGTGCCGCCCGCGTAGGCGTTCGCGGTGTCCACCCCCGTCACCCCGGCGTCCAGCGCGGTGTCCAGCATCGCGGCGGCGCCCGCCCGGTCCACCGTGTCACCGAAGGTCATGGTGCCGAGCACCAGCCGCGAGAGCCGCACCGGGACGCCCGGCAGGGCGACCCCTCCGGGAGACGCCTGGCTGGTGGTGTGGGTGTGCGCATGCGCGTTCACTGCGTCGCTCCTGGTTCCTGGCCGGCCCCGACGGGTGCCTGGTCGGCCGCGACGGGTGCCTGGTCGGCCGCGACGGGTGCCTGGTCGGCCGCGACGGGTGCCTGGTCGGCCGCGATCGCGGACACGAGGGCGCGCGGTTTGCGTCCCCGCATGGTCGTCGGGTCGAGCGCCGCCCGTCGCAGCGCCCGGGTGTAGGGCTCGACGGGCGCGGAGAGCACCGTTCCGGTGGGCCCGGATTCGATGATCCGCCCGGCGCGCATCACCACCACCTCGGAGCTGATCTCGCGGACCACGCCGAGGTTGTGGGAGATGACGATGTAGGCGAGCCCCCGTTCGGTCTGGAGCTCCCGCAGCAGCTGGAGCACCTGGGCCTGTACGGAGACGTCCAGCGCGGAGGTGGCCTCGTCGCACACCAGCAGCTCGGGGCCGCTGGCCAGGGCGCGGGCGATGCCGATCCGCTGCCGCTGGCCGCCGGAGAACTCGGCCGGGCGGCGCTGGAGCGCACCGGCGGGCAGCCCGACCTGGTCGATGAGGGCGGCGGCGCGGCGGGCGCGTTCGGCCCCGGAGCGCATGCCGTTCAGCCGCAGCGGTTCGGCCACGATCTCCTCGGCCGTCAGATGCGGGTCCAGGGAGCCGTACGGATCCTGGAAGACCATCTGCACCCGCTTGCGCAGCGGACGCAGCCGCCGTTCGGGCAGGCCCGCGATGTCGGTTCCGTCGAGCAGGATCCGGCCCCGGGTGGGGCGCAGCAGCCGGACGATGGAGCGTGCGATGGTGGACTTGCCGCAGCCGGACTCGCCGACGACGCCGAGCGCGCCGCCGGGCGGGACGGCGAAGCTGACGCCGTCCACCGCGCGGAAGACACCGCCGGCGACCGGGTATTCGACCACCAGGTCCTCGACGGCCAGCAGGGGTGTGGGGGTCACAGCGCCTCCTCGGTGACGGCGGCCGCGGGGGTCTCGTCCCAGGGGCCCAGGGTGGGCACGGCGGCGAGCAGATCGCGGGTGTACCGCTCGCGGGGGTGGTCCACGATCTGTTCCACCGGCCCCGACTCCACGAAACGGCCGTCGCGCATGACGTGGATGCGGTCGGAGACCAGCCGGGCCACCCCCAGGTCGTGGGTGATCATCAGGATGCCGATGCCGGTGCGCTCCTGCAGCTCCATCAGCAGGTCCAGGACGCCCGCCTGGACGGTGACGTCGAGCGCCGAGGTCGGCTCGTCGGCCACCAGCAGCCGGGGCTCGGCGGCCAGGGCGATGGCGATGAGGACGCGCTGGAGCATGCCGCCGGAGAACTGGTGCGGGTAGGCGCCCCAGCGGGTCTCGGGGCGGGGGATCCGCACCCGGCCGAGCAGTTCGACGCCCTTGGCACGGGCGTCGGCGCGGGACATCCCCGGGTGGCGCAGCCGGAGTGCCTCGCCCAGCTGTCGGCCGATGGTGTGCACCGGGCTGAGCGCGGTCATCGGGTCCTGGGGGATCAGGGACACCCCGCGGCCGCGGATCCGCCCGGCGGCGGTGGCGTCGGCGATGACGTCGGCGCCGAAGATCCGGGCCGTTCCGGAGAGGACGGCGAGCCCTTCGGGCAGCAGCCGCAGCAGCCCCATCGCGGTGGTGGACTTGCCGGAGCCGGACTCGCCGATGATGGTGACCGTCTCGCCGGGGCCGATGGTGAAGCCGACCCCGTCGACCGCGCGCACCACACCGCGGTCGGTGATCAGCTCGATCTGCAGGTCCTCGACCTCCAGCAGCGGGGTGTTCGTCGGATCGCTCGTGGTGTCGCTCATCGGGAGCCCTCCGTCGTACGCCGTCGGGTGCGGTCGCGCAGTCCGTCGCCCAGCAGGTTGACCCCGACCACCAGCAGCACGATGACGAGGCCGGGCAGGGTCACCAGCCACCAGGAGGTGGTGATGTAGTCCTGGCCGTCGGAGATGATCCGGCCCCAGGTGGCGAACGGCCGCTGGGGGCCCGCGCCGAGGTAGCTGAGCGCGCTCTCCAGCAGCACCGCCTGGGCGAGCAGCAGCAGGACCACGAGCGATGCCTGGCGGACGATGTTGGGGATGACATGGCGGGCCAGGATGGCGATCCGGGGCAGCCCCAGCACCTGCGCGGCGGCCACATACGGCTTCTCCCGCTCGACCAGCACCAGGGACCGGGTCAGCCGGGCCACCTCGGGCCACTGGGCGATGGCGATGACGCAGGTGATGACGGTGACGGAGGGGCCGAAGAGGGCCACGACGAGCAGCAGCATCATCAGCAGCGGCAGCGACATCTGGGCCTCCAGCAGCCGGGAGACGACGGCGTCCACCCAGCGGCCGTAGTACCCGGCGGCCGCGCCCGCGACGATGCCGATGAGACCGGAGACGACGACGGCGAGCACCCCGACCGTCAGGGACACCTGGCCGCCGTGCAGCACCCGGGAGAGCACATCGCGGCCGAGCTGGTCGGTGCCGAAGAGATGGCCGTCGGTCAGCGGGGCGAGCCGGCGCCGGGAGAGGTCCTGGTCGCCCGCGCCGGGCAGGGGCAGCACCTGGGCGAGTGCCACCGGCACCACGACCAGCAGGGTGCACACCGCGCCCGTCCACAGCTTGAGGCTCGCGCTGCGGCGGCGCCGGGTGGCGGTGGCGCGGGCCAGATCCCTGGCGGTGACCGCGCTGGGGCGGGTCCCGGGGCCGGCCTTCGCGGGGGCCGGGGGTTCGAGGGCGCCTTGCATCTCAGGCCGCCTTTCCCAGGCGTACCCGCGGGTCGAGCAGCGGGTACGCCAGGTCGATGAGGAGTTGGACGAGGACCGCCAGCGCGGCGGTGACCAGCACGGTCGCCTGGATCAGCGGATAGTCGCGGGTCTCCAGGGCGCGGACGACCAGCGAGCCGACCCCGGGCCAGCCGAACACCACCTCGACCACCACGACACCGTTGAGCATCGCGGCGAACCGGGTGCCGAGCGCGGTGAGCACCGGGATGGCGGAGTTGCCCATGGCGTAGCGCCAGGTCAGTACGCGGTTCGAGACCCCGCGGGAACGGGCGACGGTGACGTACGGCGAGGCGAGGGCCGCCACCATCTCCCGGCGGACCAGCCGGGAGATCAGCGCCATCTGGAGGATCGCCACGGTGACGGTGGGCAGGATCAGTCCGCCCCAGGTGGTGAAGCCGGATGCGGGCAGCACCGGGACGGCCACGGCGAAGAGGGTCAGCAGCATCACGCCGATCCAGAAGTCCGGCATGGACTGCCCGGCGATGGTCAGCACATTGGCGCCCAGCTCCCGCTTGGTGTCGGCGCGGCGGGCCATCCACACGCCGAGCGGCACGGCCACCACGGTGGTGAGGGCGATCGCGGAGAGGGAGAGGGTGATGGTGTACGGCACCCGGTCCAGCACCACGTCCAGGGCGGGCGCGTGGAAGGAGTAGCTGGTGCCGAGGTCGCCGGTGAACAGATCGCGCAGGAAGAGCCCGTACTGGGTGAGCAGTCCGCGGTCCAGGCCGAACTGCTCCCGGATCCGGGCGAGGTCCGCGCTGGAGGGGTTGGGCCCGGCCAGGGCGGCGGCGGGGTCGCCCGGGGCCATGCGGACCAGGACGAAGACGGTGGAGAGGGTCAGGAAGACGGTCAGGACGCTCTGGCCCAGGCGGCGTATCAGATAGCGCGGCACGGCTCAGCCCTCCAGACGCACGGCGGCGAGGTCGTAGGAGTTGAGCTGGAGCAGGCCCACATCGCGCACCCGGGTGCGGCGGGCCAGCACCACATCGGGGACGAACGCCCACAGGCAGGGGCGGGTGTCCCAAATCTGCTTCTGGACGGCGGCGAGCCGCTCGTTCCGCGTCTTCTCGTCGGTCTCGGCGGAGGCGTCGGCCAGCCGGGTGGCGATCCGGGGGAAGACATAGCCCTGGTAGGTGTCCCGGCTCCGCTCCTTCTCCGGCGTGCCGCCGTACATGCCCTGGAGGCTGGTGGAGGCGTGGCCGGTGGGGACGGAGAAGCCGTTGCCGAGGACGTCCCAGTCGCCGCGGCGGCCCTGCCGCCACTGCTGGATGTCGCCGCCCGGTTCGAACTGCTGGAGGCTGGCGCGGACGCCGGCCCCGCGCAGCATCTCCAGCACGGCCTCCATCACCGAGGTGTCCGCGGGGAACTCGCCCGACTCCCAGATGATCTTCACCTTGAGATCGCTCGCGCCCAGCGCGGCGAGGCGCTTGCGGGCCTCGCCGGGGTCGTGGACGTAACGCCCGGTGCGTACGGCCCCCTTGAGGGCGAGCGGGACGACGCCCTCGGCCTGCTGGGCCGAGTCGGTGAGCACATCGCGCACCAGGGCCTCGCCGTCGATGGCGTAGCTGAGCGCCTCGCGCACCCGGGCGTCGGCCAGCGGATGTCCGCGTGGCTTGCGGAAGTTGAAGAACAGCTGGTTGACGCGGGTGCCCGAGGTGCGGTCCAGGCGCACCCCCGGCAGGCCCTTGAGCTGCTCGGCGGAGTCGGGGGTGATCGTGTCGATGACGTCCAGCTCACCGCTGCGCACGGCGACGACACGGCTGGACTCCTCGGGCACGAAGCGCACCCGGACCCGGTCCACGGTGGGGCGGCGGCCCCAGTACCGGGGGTTGACGGCGAGGGTGTACTCGCCGGTGCCGGAGTTGGCCGAGGTGACCACGTACGGGCCGGAGCCCGCCCCGCCGGACAGCTCCTCGGGCCGGTTCCCGGCGGCCGGGCTGATCAGGATGTTGGCCATCAGCTGGTCGAGGATGGGCACCGGGCGCTTGGTGTGCAGCCGGAAGGTGCGCTCGTCGACCGGCTCGACGGTGGGCATCTCGGGGAAGAGGCCGACGATGAACGAGCCGTTGACGCCCGCGTACATCTTCAGCGCGGTCGAGACGTCCTTGACGGTGACCGGAGTTCCGTCGGAGTAGCGGACCCCCTCACGGAGCCGCACCGTCCAGGCGGTGGGCTCGGTCATCTCGAAGCGGTCGGCGAGCACGAGTTCGGGGCGGAGCCCCTTGCCGATCCGGGTCAGCGCCTGGCGCACCGCGCGCTGCACCGTCACCGCCGCGTCGAACTGGTTGAGCTTGTTGTCCAGGCTGACCAGCGAGCGGTTCAGCCCGAGACTGATGGCGCCGGGCCCGGGGGCGCCGGTGGGCCCCGCGCACCCGGTGAGCGGGGCGAGGGCCATACCTGCTGAGGCGCCTGCTCCGAGGCGCAGCACGGACCGGCGGCTGAGGGCCGGAGCGTAGGGGATACGGGTCATCGTTGACCTCTCGGCGTTCCTGAGGCGAGCGACGTTCTGTGCGAGCTACCGGCTCGTTCGACTCGTGCGGCGCCCGGATGGGGGCCGTACGGGTCGAAGTGTCGCGGCGGTCACCGTGACATGGCTGCGCGCTTTACGCAATACTTCTCGCGCAGTTCGCGCAACGTATGTCATCATCGGGGCCACGGAGACGATGCCCACGGCGTGGGGCCGCTCCGCCTGTCATGGTCATTCGAGGAGGTACCGGTGGACATGACACCCAGCCGGAGACTGCTGGCCATCGCGGATGACCTGTCGGGCGCCGCGGAGGTGGCGGCCGCGGTTTGCTCGCGCACAACACGCAGTCGGGTACTGCTCTTCGGGGGGCCGGGCGCCGTCGGCATGGCAACGGCCCTTCGCCCCCGCCATGCCGGCGAGGCGACCGTCCTGGACCTGGACTCCCGCTACCGCCCGGCGGCGGAGGCGGCGGAGGCGGTCCGCGGGGCGCTGCGGATGTCCTGGCCGGACGGGGGCGGCCAGGACGCCGTGGCCGCCCCGGGCCCCTCGGACACCCTGGAAGCGCTGGACACCTTCGTCCTGAAGAAGATCGACTCGCTGCTGCGGGGCAATGTCGCCGCCGAGATCGCCGCACTCGCGGAGGGCGGTGCGGGGGTGGTGCTCGCCCCGGCACTGCCGATCGCCGGGCGCGTGGTGCGCTCGGGGGTGGTCCACATCGGCGGAGTGCCGCTCCACGAGGGCGACGCATGGCGCGCCGAGGCCGTCCCCCCGCCCGCCTCGGTGGCCCAGGCGCTGGGCGGCCTGCCCACCGCCCCGATCCCGCTCGCGACCGTACGGTCCTCCCGCCCCACCCTGCTCACCGCCCTGCGCGCGGCCGCGACGGCGGGACGGGTGGCCATCTGCGACGCGGAGACGGACGCGGATCTCGACGCGATCGTCGAGGCATCACTCGCGGACGGCCCCGGAATGCGACTGGTCGGCTCGGGCGGCCTGGCCCTGGCCCTGGGCCGCCACCTGACGACGGCCTCCCCGGCCACGGGGGCGCGGGCCGCACCGGGCACTGGGAGCCCGGCCGCCGCGGGCCCGGCCGCCCCTGGCGCCACGGGCTCGGCCGTCCCTGGCGCCACGGGCTCGGTTGCCACCGCCGTCGGGGGCCCGGCCGTCTCGGACAGCTGGGGCCGGGGCGCCGCCGACGCCACCCGGGCTGCGGTCCTCGCGTCGGCGGCCGGAACGGCCGCGTCCTCGGCGCAGACCGGGCGGCCGGTGCTGGTCGTCGTGGGTACGGCCGAGCCTGCCGCCGTTGAACAGGTGCGGCGGCTGGTCGAGGACGGGGCCAGCCACCACCCGCTTCCGCTTGCGGCGCTGTTGGCGGACGGGTCCCCGGTACGGCTGCCCGCGCTGACCGCCGCCGTCACCGTCGTCTCCCTCAGCGCCTCGCCCGAATCTCCGGGCCCGGCACCCGCGTACGAGGCGGTGGCCCTCCCCTCCCCCCGACCGGCGCCATCCTCCGTCGGCGGAGCCGAGCCGGTCTCCGGGCGGCGGCTGGTGCTCGGGCTTGCCCGGGCCGTCGGCGCGGCCGTCGCCGCGCACGACGGGGCCGTCGACCTCGTGCTGACCGGCGGTGAGACGGCGCGCCGGGTGCTGGACGCCCTGGCGGTGGCCGAGCTCGACCCGGTCGGCCAGGTGCACCACGGCGCCGTCCATCTCCGCACGCCCGACGGGCGATCCGTCGTTACCCGACCGGGCAGCTTCGGCGATCCCGACTCCCTGCGCCACATCGTCCGGGCACTGCGCCCCCACTCGACCGAACGGAAGGTCACCTCATGAACTCCTCCCCCCACCTCGCCCCCACCGGGGCCGCTGGTGCGGACACCGGTCCCGCCCCGCTCCCGCTGATCGCGGTCACCATGGGCGACGGCTCCGGCATCGGACCCGAGGTGGTCGTCCCCGCGCTGCTCGACCCGGACACCCTGCGGCGCTGCCGTCCGGTGGTCGTCGGGGACGCGGAGCGGCTGCGGGAGGCCGCCCGGCTGCGCGACATCGCGTGCGAGGTCGTCACCGTGGCCGCGCCCGGCGAGGCGGTGTTCAGCCCGGGCCGGATCAACGTCATCGACCTCGGGCTGCTCCCCGCCGATCTGCCCTGGGGCCGACTCTCCCCCATCGCCGGGGACGCGGCGTACCAGTACATACGGACCGCCGCCGAACTGGCCATGAACGGTGAGGTGCAAGGCATCTGCACCGCGCCGCTCAACAAGAAGGCGCTGCACGCGGGCGGCCATGTCTTCCCCGGCCACACCGAGCTGCTGGCCCATCTCACCGGGGTCGAGGAGGTGTCGATGATGCTGGCCACCCCCACGGTGAAAGTCATCCACGTCACCACCCACATCGGGCTCATCGACGCGGTGCGGAGGATCGAGCCCGGCCTGGTCGAGCGCACCGTGCGCCGCGGCCATGAGGCGATGGTCCGCGCCGGCACCCCGGAGCCGGTCATCGGGGTGTGCGGGATCAATCCGCACGCCGGTGAGAACGGGCTGTTCGGCTACGGCGAGGAGGAGGAGAAGATCGTGCCCGCGCTGGAGGTGCTGCGCGCGGACGGCATCGACGCCCGCGGCCCACTCCCCGCCGACACCGCCTTCTTCCTGGCCGGGCGCGGGGACTACGACCTGATCGTGGCGATGTATCACGACCAGGGGCACGGCCCGGTCAAGGTGCTGGGCCTGGAGGCCGGGGTCAACCTGACCGTCGGTCTGCCCGTCATCCGCACCTCCGTCGACCACGGCACCGCCTTCGACATCGCGGGTACGGGCACGGCCGACGCCGGTAGCATGATCGAGGCGCTGCGGCAGGCCGCCGAGATGTCGCCGTCCCCCGCCCGCTGACGCGGGGAGCCACGTTGAGGAACGCGAGGCCGAGTCCACGGTGAAGAACGCGAAAGACATGCCGGTGAACGGAGCGCGGGCCCGGCGCGACCGGATCGTCCACCTGGCCACGACCACGGGCCTGACCAGCGTGGAGGAGCTGTCCCGCACCTTCGGGGTCACCGCCTCCACCATCCGCCGCGACCTCGCCCAGCTCACCGCGGACGGTCGGCTGGCGCGGACGTACGGCGGGGCGATGGCCCTGGTGGCCCACCCGGAGGCGTCACTGCGCCAGCGCACGGGCGAGGCGTTCGAGGCCAAGCGGGCCATCGCGCTCTGGGCGGCGTCGACGGTGCGCGCCGGGGAGACGGTGCTGCTCGACGCCGGTTCGACCGTCGGCGCCCTCGCGCATGAACTGCGCACCGCCGAGGGGCTCACGGTCGCCACGACCGGGCTCACCGCGCTGCAGGAGCTCGCCGATGTGGAGACCGTGCAGGTGGAATGTATCGGCGGTACGCTCCGTCCGCTGAGCCAGAGCTTCCTCGGCCCGCTCGCCGAGGCCGCCCTGGAGCGCATGACCTTCGACCGGGTCTTCCTGGGCGCCGACGGGGTGACGGCCGAACACGGCATCTGCGAGGCGGATCTGCGCCAGACCCGTCTGAAGGAGCTGATGGCCCGCCGAGCGGAGGCGGTGTACGTCCTGGCCCATTCGGCGAAGATCGGCCGCCGCCCCTTCCACACCTGGGTGCGGCTGCCGCCCGGCTGGACACTGGTGACCGACGCCGACGCGGACCCCGGGGAGATCCGGGCACTGCGCGCCCAGGGGGTCGAGGTCACGATCGTCGGGGACGAGTAGCCGCCGCCTGCCCGGGCCGCGTACCCATCGCGCGTGAGCCGCGCACATCATGCGCGATCCGCGCACCCGTCGTACGTACGATGTGGGTGAGCGATGGTCCGGATTTTCGCGATCCGGATCAGGCAGACGTCGCATGCCGACAGCGACCGCCGAGACCATGCGTATATCCCGGGGGACCGGGGCACCCGCCCCCGGAGTGACGTGGCCACCAGCCCAAGAGCTTTGGAGGACACCGTGGCACGGCAGACCGACCCGACCCCCATCCACCCGACGCTGCGAGATCCCGGGCCGCCGTCTCCGACCCCGTCGCCCGGTCCGGGCGGACCCGAACCGGGTCCCGCGCCGGGCCCCGTGCCCGGACCGCCCCCGGGTCCGCCGCCCGATCCGATTCCCTCCCCTCCGCCCGAGCCGCCGCCGAATCCCACGCCCGGCCCGCCACCGGACCCGTCCCCCGACCCGGTGCCCAAGCCGCCGGGCCCGGATCCGGTCCCGGACCCCTCACCGGCGCCCGGCCCCTTGACCCGGTGAGCCGGTTGACCGGGTGACCCCGTTGACCGGGTGACCCCGTTGACCCGGTAAGCCCGTTGACCCGGTAAGCCCGTTGACCCGGTGAACTCACCGGCTCGGTGAGCGCCCGGGTGGCGTAACAGCGGTGGGTGCCGCGGCGGCCGGGGTGAGATCGTCGGACGGAACCGGACCGGCAAAGGAGAAGCAGATGGCCACCACCGCTCCGGCCCGCCCCGTCCTCGAACCCGCCGCCGCGGCGTTCGCCGAGGCCACCGCCAAACCGCCGTATCCGTACCAGATGACGCCCGCCGAGGGCCGTCGCACGCTCGACGAGGTGCAGTCGGGCGAGGTGCCCAAACCCGAGGTGGACGAGGAGTGGATCAGCGTCGGGGGCGTCCCGGCGGGCGGTGTCAGGGCGCGGATCGTGCGCCCTCCGAAGGCCGTCGGCACCCTCCCGGCGATCCTCTACATCCACGGCGCGGGCTGGGTGTTCGGCAACGCCCACACCCATGACCGGCTGGTCCGGGAGCTGGCGGTCCGGGTGGGCGCCGCGGTCGTCTTCCCCGAGTACGACCTCTCCCCCGAGGCCCACTACCCGGTGGCGGTGGAGCAGAGTTACGCGGTGGGCCAGTGGATCGTGGCCCACGGCGAGGGCGCGGGGCTCGACACCTCCCGGATCGCGGTGGCCGGGGACTCGGTGGGCGGCAACATGGCCATCGCCCTCACCCTGCTCGCCAAGGAGCGCGGCGATCTGCCGCTGGTGCGGCAGGTGCTCTTCTACCCGGTGACCGACGCCGCCTTCGACACCGGCTCCTACGAGCAGTTCGCCGAGGGTTACTTCCTCACCCGTGAGGCGATGAAGTGGTTCTGGGACCAGTACACCACCGACCCGGTGCGGCGCTCCGAGATCACCGCCTCCCCGCTGCGCGCCACCCCCGACCAGCTCGCCGGGCTGCCGCCCGCCCTGGTCATCACCGGCGAGGCGGATGTGCTGCGCGACGAGGGCGAGGCGTACGCGGCCAGACTGCGGGAGGCCGGGGTGCCGGTCACCGCCCTGCGGATGCAGGGGATCATCCATGACTTCCTGATGCTGGACGCGCTGCGCGACACCCGGGCCGCACGGGCGGCGCTCACCCTTGCCGTGGACACCCTGCGGGACTCACTGGGCACCGCCTGACTTCTTCGCCTGCCGCTTGAGCTCCTGCTTGTGGGCGCGGACCTTGTCCAGCGACTCGGGCCCGGTGATGTCGGCCACCGAGCGATACGCGCCCTCCTCGCCGTACGCCCCGGCCGCCTCGCGCCAGCCCTCCGGCCGCACCCCCATCCGCTTGCCCAGCAGCGCCAGGAAGATCTGCGCCTTCTGCTTGCCGAAGCCGGGCAGCTCGTTCAGCCGCCGGAGCAGCTCCTGGCCGGAGGGGGCATCGCGCCACAGGGCGGTCGGATCGCCCCCGTAGTGCTCGGCCAGATACCGGCACAGCAGCTGGACGCGCCCCGCCATCGAGCCCGGGTAGCGATGCACGGCGGGCTTCTCCGACAGCAGCGCGGCGAACCCCTCGGGGTCGTGGGCGGCGATCTCCTGGGCGTCCAGGTCGTCCCTGCCCAGGCGCCGCGCGATGGTGTACGGACCGGAGAACGCCCATTCCATGGGCACCTGCTGATCGAGCAGCATCCCGATCATCAGGGCCAGCGGGTCGCGCTCGAGCAGGGCGTCCGCCTCGGGCTGCTGGGCGAGACGAAGGCGTGCGTTCATCCCGTGTGGATACCCCGCCACGACCCGAACGAAGCAGCTGAAAACCGCATACCACCCAAAGGCGCTCACACCATCACCAATTTGGTCGAATTGCGAGGTGTTAGGGCCCATGCGAATCTGGTGGCGACCGCCGTGACATCGGACCACGGAGGCGAGTGACCATGTCAGCAACCGCGACTCGCCAACGACGCCATGACGACACTCCCGACACCGGCGGTGCCTTCCTGCGTCTGTCCCGGCTCCCGTCCGGGCCCGAACGCGACGCGCTGCGCGAGGCGATCATCTGCGCCTGGCTGCCCGTCGCCAAACGCCTGGCGCTGCGCTTCCGCAACAAGGGCGAGAACATGGAGGATCTCACCCAGGTCGCGTCGCTGGCCCTGGTGAAGGCCGTCGACCGCTACGACCCCGACCTCGGCCACGCCTTCCCCTCCTATGCGATCCCCGTCATCACGGGCGAGCTCAAGCGCCACTTCCGCGACTATCTGTGGACCCTGCACATCCCCCGCAACATCCAGGAGGTCCGCTCCCGCACCCGCTCCGCGCGCGACGCGCTGGAGCAGGAGCTCGGCGGGCGCACCCCCACCATCCACGAGATCTGCCTGCGCACCGGTATGCCCCAGGAGGATGTGAAGGCCGGCCTGGAGGCCAGCGCCTCGTGCACCCCGCTCTCCCTCAACGCCGCCGTACAGGGCGCCGAGGAGCGGCTGCTCGCCGAGACGGTGGGCGCGGACGACGCCGCGATCGAACGCGTCGTCAACCGCGAGGCGCTGCGGGTGCTGATCGCCGAACTGTCGGAGCAGGACCGTTACGTGCTCTATCTGAGGTTCTTCGCGGGGCTTTCGCAGAGCCAGATCGGTGAGATCCTGGGCTTCTCCCAAATGCACATATCCCGCAGGCTCTCCCGGCTCTACAGCGAGCTGCGGCAAGGGCTCATGGCCTACGCCTAGCGACGGCGGCAGCGACAGCCCGCCGCCCGGCGGCGGCCCGTCCGCCCAGCCGCGGCACCAGCCCGCGCAACCCCCGGCAGGAGGTGGCCGATGCGCTCCGAGACCGCCCGTATCGCCGCGGACGACGCCATGCTCGTGGGCGATCTGGCCCTTCCCGAGCAGCCCATCGGCGTCGTCGCGTTCGCCCACGGCAGCGGCAGCTCCCGGCACAGCCCGCGCAACCGCGCGGTGGCCCGGGTGCTGCAGGACGCGGATCTGGCCACCCTGCTGTTCGATCTGCTCACCGAGGCCGAGGAGCGGGTGGACGCGATCACCGCCGAACTGCGCTTCGACATCCCGCTGCTGGGCCGCCGGCTGGGGGCCGCGGTGAACTGGCTCGACGGGCACCCGGCCACCTCCGGGCTGCCGGTGGGGCTGTTCGGCGCCAGTACGGGCGCGGCGGCGGCACTGACGGCCGCCGCGGAGCGGCCGGAGCGGGTGGCGGCCGTGGTCTCCCGCGGCGGGCGGCCCGATCTCGCGGGCGGCGCGCTGAACCGGGTGCGGGCGCCGGTACTGCTCATCGTGGGCGGTGACGACCACGAGGTGCTGCGGCTCAATCAGCAGGCGGCCGCCATGCTCGCCGCCCCGCAGGAGATGCATGTGGTGCCCGGGGCGAGCCATCTGTTCGAGGAGCCCGGCACCCTGGAGCAGGCCGCCGAGGCGGCGCGCGACTGGTTCGCACGGATGGCCAAGCGCCCGGCCCGGGGCGGCAAGCGCTGACGCGCGTGGCGCGGCTGGGGGGACGCCTGCGGCGGGCTGTTCCCCTACCCGCCCCTTCCCGCAACTGGGGCTCCGCCCCAGACCCCGCTCCTCAAGCGCCGGAGGGGCTGATTTCAGCCCCTCCGGGGTCCAGGAACGGAGCCTCTGGTAACGGGAAGGGGCGGGTAGGGGAACAGCCCACCGGCAGGCGTCAAGCGCGGCTACGGATCCGGGGCGAGCCCCAGCACCTGCCGCAGATCGTAGGAGACCGGCTCCTCCAGCTGGTCGTAGGTGCACTGCACCGGCTCCCGGTCCGGCCGCCAGCGCCGGAATCGGGCGGTGTGCCGGAAGCGGCGGCTCTGCATGTGGTCGTAGGCCACCTCGCACACCCGCTCCGGGCGCAGCGGCACCCACGACAGGTCCTTGACCCCGGTCCAGCGGCTGGGCGCGCCCGGCATCCGGCCCTGGGCATGGGCCTCCTCGCGCGCCCAGTCGGCCCATGGGTGGCCCTCGACGGTCGCCATGCGCAGCGGCTCCAGCTCGGCCATCAGCTCCTGGCGGCGGCGTGCGGTGAAGGCGGCGCTGACGCCCACGTGCTGGAGGCGGCCGGTGTCGTCGTACAGGCCGAGCAGCAGGGAGCCGATGCCCTGGCCGGACTTGTGGACGCGGTAGCCGGCCACCACACAGTCCGCCGTGCGCTCGTGCTTGACCTTGACCATCACGCGTTCACCGGGGCGGTAGCGGAGCTCGGGGCTCTTGGCCACGACGCCGTCGAGCCCCGCCCCCTCGTAGCTCTCGAACCACTGCCTGGCCACCTCGAGATCGTCGGTGCAGGGGGCCAGGTGCACCGGGTCCTCGGCGTGGCGCAGCGCCTCGGTGAGGGCCGCGCGGCGCTCGCGCTGCGGGGTGTCCAGCAGCGAGGCGTCGCCGAGGGCGAGGAGGTCGAAGGCGACAAAGCTGGCCGGGGTGTGCTCCGCCAGCATCCGCACCCGGGAGTCGGCGGGGTGGATCCGCTCCAGCAGGGCGTCGAAGTCCAGCCGCCCCTCCCGCACGATGACGATCTCGCCGTCCAGGACGCAGCGCGGCGGGAGGTTGGCGAGCAGCGCCTCGGCCAGTTCGGGGAAGTAGCGGGTGAGCGGCTTGGTGGTGCGGCTGCCGATCTCGATCTCGTCCCCGTCGCGGAAGACGACGGCCCGGAAGCCGTCCCATTTGCCCTCGTAGACCATCCCGGGCGGGATGGTGGCCACGGCCTTGGCCAGCATCGGCTCGACGGGAGGCATCACCGGAAGGTCCATGACGTCCGATTGTGCTCCTGTGGCGGGCCGGGCGCCCGCCGGGAGGCGGCCCCGGGCGGGCGGGCCTAGCGTGTCCGTATGGGAGAGTCGGTGGAGCTCACGGTCGGCGGTCGCACGGTGCGGGTGACCAACCCCGGGAAGGTGTACTTCCCGGAGCGCGGGTTCACCAAGCTGGACCTCGCCCGCTACTACCTGGCGGTCGGCGAGGGCGCGCTGCGGGCGCTGCGGGACCGGCCGACGACGCTGGAGCGCTATCCGGACGGGGTGGACGGGGAGTCGTTCTTCCAGAAGCGGGCCCCGAAGAACCTCCCGGAGTGGATTCCGACCGGCCGGATCTCCTTCCCCAGCGGGCGGCACGCGGACGAGATCTGCCCCACCGAGACGGCCGCCGTGGTGTGGGCGGCGAACCTGGGCAGCCTGACCTTCCATCCGTGGCCGGTGCGGCGCGGGGACACCGAACACCCCGATGAGCTGCGGATCGACCTCGACCCGCAGCCGGGCACCGACTACCAGGACGCGGTGCGGGCGGCGGGGGAACTGCGCGAGGTGCTGGACGAGCTGGGGCTGCGCGGATGGCCCAAGACCTCGGGCGGCCGGGGGCTGCACGTCTTCGTCCCGATCGCGCCGGAGTGGACCTTCACCCAGGTGCGGCGGTCCGCGATCGCGATCGCGCGGGAGCTGGAGCGGCGGGCTCCGGAGCGGGTGACCACCAAGTGGTGGAAGGAGGAGCGCGGCGAGAAGATCTTCGTGGACTACAACCAGACGGCCCGCGACCGCACCATCGCCAGCGCCTATTCGGTGCGCCCCCGCCCCCACGCCCCGGTCTCCGCGCCGCTGCGCTGGGAGGAGGTCCCCGACGCCCGGCCGCGCGACTTCGACCTGGCCACCATGCCGGTGCGCTACCGCGAGCTGGGCGATGTGCACGCGGACATGGACGAGCACACCTTCCGCCTGGAGGCCGTGCTGGAGCTGGCCGCGCGGGACGAGCGGGAGCACGGTCTGGGCGACCTCCCGTATCCGCCGGAGCATCCGAAGGTGAAGGGCGAACCGAAGCGGGTGCAGCCGAGCCGCGCCAAGAAGTGATGGCCGGATCCTTGGCGGCTGCGAGAATCGCGCCATGTCCGTCTTCACTCACCCCGGCCGCCATCGGGTGGCGGTGCTGGTCCGCCACGGCCTGCTGCCGTTCGAGCTGGGCATCGCGCACCGGCTGTTCGGCCGGGCCGTATCGGCCGCGGGCGACCCGCTGTACGAGGTGGTGACCTGCGCGCTGGTCCCCGGTGAGGTGCGTACGGACTCCGACGTCACGATGAACGTCGCACATGGCCCGGAGGCGCTGGCCGAGGCCGACACCGTGCTCGTCCCGGCCGCCAACGAACCGGACGCGCCACAGACCGAGGGCAGGCTGGGCGCCGAGCTCACCGGCGCCTTCGCCCGGATCCGCCCCGGCGCCCGGATCGCCTCGATCTGCACGGGGGCGTTCGTCCTGGCGGCCGCGGGGCTGCTGGACGGCCGCCGGGCGACCACCCACTGGCAGGAGGCCGACCGGTTCCGGGAGCTGTTCCCGGCCGTCGCGCTCGACCCGGACGTCCTCTACGCGGACGAGGGCGAGGTGCTGACCTCGGCCGGGGACGCCGCCGGTATCGATCTGATCCTGCACATCATCCGGCGCGACCACGGCGCGGCGGTGGCGGGCGAGGTGGCCCGCGCCTCGGTGGTGGCGCCCCATCGCGACGGCGGCCAGGCGCAGTTCATCCGGCGGCCGGTGCCGGAGCGGCGCGGCGGCTCCACGGGAGCGGCCCGCGCCTGGGCGCTGACCAGGCTCGACCGTCCGCTGACCCTGCGGGAGCTGGCCGAACGGGAGTCGATGAGCGTACGGACCTTCTCCCGGCGGTTCCGGGACGAGGTGGGGATGACCCCGGTGCAGTGGCTGACCCAACGGCGCCTCGAGCGCGCCCGGCAGCTGCTGGAGGAGAGCGATCTGCCGGTGGACCGGATCGCGGCGGACGCGGGGTTCGGCACCGCCGCCTCGCTGCGGCAGCATCTGCACACCGCCCTCGGGGTGTCACCGAGCGCCTACCGCGCCACGTTCCGCGGCACCGCCACCCGCCACCAGGCGGCGTCCGGCGGATCAGTCCCCTCCCCGCCCCTTCCCTCAACTGGGGCTCCGCCCCAGACCCCGCTCCTCAAGCGCCGGAGGGGCTGATTTCAGCCCGTCCGGGGTCCAGGAACGGAGCCTCTGGTAACGGGAAGGGGCGGGTAGGGGACTGATCCGCCGCAGGCGTCAGAACCGGGCGGACACCCCCTAACGGCGGGCCGTGAACTCGCCGGTGCCGAAGGTGTGGAACCAGCTCTGGATCCGGTGCTCGTTGTGGCTGGTGGCGAGCGAGAGGAGCAGCAGCAGCCGGGCCTTCTGCGGGGTCAGATCCTGGGCGCCGATGACGCCGCGCACATCGGGGTCGTAGACCGCGCCGGAGCCGGTGCGGGAGGCGGAGACCATGACCACCCCGTTCTTGACGGCGTCGTCCCGGGCCTCGGTCATGGCCGGGGAGAGACCGCCGGCCCCGGTGCCCGCCGTGACGATCCCGGCCGCCCCGGCGTCGGCGAACGCCTTGATGGCCTGGGGTCCGGCGCCCTGGTAGCTGTAGGCGATGTCGACCTTCGGCAGTGGCCGCCGGGCGATCCGGTCGAGGTTGAACGGGGTCTTCCAGCCGGGCTTGCCGCACTGCTCGACGCGGGCGGGCGCGCGGTTGACGCGGATGTGGTTCTGGTCGATGACGCCGAGCTCTCCGCTGCTGCCGCTGCTGAAGGCGTTCAGCCGCAGGGTGTCGGACTTGCGCACCTCGCGGGCGGCGTGGATCTGGTCGTTGAGCATCACCACCGTGCCGAAGCAGGTGGTCCGGCCGCTGGCGGCGAGGTGGATGGCGTTGTAGAGGTTGGCCGGGGCGTCGGAGCCGATCACCGTCCAGGGCCGCATGGCGCCCGTGAGCACCACCGGCTTGTCGCTGCGGACGGTCAGGTCCAGCCAGTACGCGAACTCCTCCATGGTGTCGGTGCCGGTGGTGACCACGACCCCGTCGTTGAACTTCAGGGCGTGGTCGACGGCGGCGGTGAGGCGGCGGTATTCGGGGATCGTGTAGTTGTTGGAGTCCTTGTTGCCGAACTGCTGGGTGGTCACGTCGGCGATCCGGTTCACCTCGGGTCCGAGGTCGTTCACCAGCCGGGAGACGGGGAGCTTGCCCGCCTGGTAGTCGTCGAAGGACACCTTGGTCCTGCTGACGCCGGCGATGGTGCCCCCGGTGCCGATGACGGCGACCTTGGGGGTGGGCCTGGGGATCGGCTCCGCGGCACCGGCGAGGGTGGTCGTGGTCCCCAGGGCGAGGGCCATCAGAGTGATCAATACGCCGGAGCGGCGGGCGAGCTGAGCCATGGGGACGTCATCTCATCGATGGAGTGCGTGACGGGTCGGCCCTTCTTCAGCCACTTTCCACAGTTCTTCAGCCACTTTCCACGGTAACCACGGACTCCTCCGGCAGGCGCGGGCGGCGCAGCCGGGCCAGCAGCAGGGCCACGTCGTCGTCCGGCGCCCCGTGCAGCGCGGCCAGCACCTGGTCGCAGATCCGCTCCAGCGGGCCCTGGTGGCGGCGCAGCAGCTGGACCAGGGTGTGCAGCCCCACGTCGAGGGACTGGTGGCGCTTCTCCACCAGGCCGTCGGTGAACAGGGCCAGCAGCGCCCCCTCGGCCAGTTCCCGCTCCACCGAGGCGAAGGGGACGCCGCCGACGCCGAGCGGGGCGCCGGTGGGGATGTCGATGAGTTCGGCGTCGCCGCCGGGGTGCACCAGCACCGGCGGCAGATGGCCGGCGGTGGACATCTCGCACCGCCCGGTGCGCGGATCGCAGACCGCGTAGAGACAGGTGGCGATGGACTCCCCCAGGCTGGGCGTGATCTCGTCGAGATGGCACAGCACCTGGGCCGGGGGCAGTCCGAGCCGGGAGAAGGCCCGGGTGGCGGTGCGCAGCTGGCCCATGATCGCCGCGGCGTGGATGCCCTTGCCCATGACATCGCCGACCACCAGCCCGACGTTGCCGTCCGGGAGGGGCAGCACATCGAACCAGTCGCCCCCGGCGGCGCTGACCGCGGGCAGGTACCGGGAGGCGATCTCCAGTCCGTCCAGGTCGCGCGGCTGCTGGGAGAGCAGGCTGCGCTGGAGGGTGAGCGCGGCGTCGCGTTCGCGGGCGTAGAGCCGGGCGTTGTCGATGCACAGGGCGGCGCGGATGGCCAGTTCGCAGGCGAGGGTGAGGTCCTCCTCGTCGAACGGCCTGGGGTTGATGGTGCGGTGCAGGCTGAGGGTGCCGAGTACACTGCCGCGGGCGATCAGCGGGGCGGCGATGTACGAGTGCACTCCCTCGCGCAGCAGCACCCTGGCGGCGGCGTCGTCCCGGGCGATCCGCCGTACGTCCTTCTCCGTCACGTGCGGCACCAGCAGCGGCCGGGCCTCGCGGACGCACTGGGTGATCAGCCGGGTGGGTTCGTAGCGGGCGATCTCGCCGACCGGGTCCGCGGCGTGGACGGCGTCGGTGGGATACCCGGCGGCGACTGCGAGCGCCCGGAAGCGGGCGGAGCCGTCGGCCCACACCCGGGGCGTCGCCTCGCGGTGCACCACGGAGTCCAGGACGTCGACGGCCGCGAGGTCGGCGAGCCGGGGCACGGTCACATCGGCGAGTTCCTGGGCGGTCTGGCGCAGGTCCAGCGTGGTGCCGATGCGGACGCTCGCGTCGGCGATCATGGCCAGCCGCTCCCGCGCCTCGGCGATCTCGCTGGTCTCCCGGTGGCGCCGGGAGATGTCCATGATGGAGACGGCGATGCCCAGGATCCGGCCGCTGGGGTCCTCCAGCCGGTAGTACGACTCCGACCAGGCGTGGTCATGGTCGGGGTCGGCGGGGGTCCGGCCGACGCTCTGCTGGTCCAGCAGCGGTTCACCGGACTCCAGCACCTGCCGCATCGCGCCCTCTATGCCCTCGACGTCGAGCCCCGGCAGCACCTCCCCGAGGCGGTGGCCGCGCACCCGGGACTCGGTGATCGAGTTCATCTGCTGGAGGGCCGGGTTGGCGAGCAGCCAGCGCAACTCGGTGTCGAACACCGCGAGTCCCACGGGCGACTGTTTGATCAGGAAGCCGGAGACGGCCAGGTCGGTCTCCAGCCGCCGTACGGTCCCCTCGTCGGCGGCCAGGCCGAGGGCGTAGCCCTCGCCGTGGGCGTCGCGCAGGCCCATGGTGCGGAACTCCACCTCGAGGGTGGAGCCGTCCGGGCGGCGGACCGGGAAGACACCGGCCCAGGTGTCGCCCGCCCGTACCCGTGCGAAGAGCTCCACGGCCGCCCGGCGGTCCTTCGGGTGGACCAGCAGCTTGTCCGCGCGGCGGCCCAGCGCCTCGGCCGCCCGGTAACCGAACAGTTGTTCAGCCTCGGGGCTCCAGAGGGCGATCCGCCCCTCGACGTCCAGGGCCACGGCGGCGACCCGCAGCAGGTCGAGCACCCCTCCCGGGCCGGTCGCCATGCTGCTGATCGCCGCCTCTTCCTCCTGGTCCACACGGTCATGCGTCGTCATACCGGCACCTCACCGGCTCGCCGTGCCCTCCTACTGTCATACCTCGCCCGGCGGGCCGCCGCACACGGATATGACATGGGCACGGTCTCAGATCCCGGTTCAGATGGTGAAGGGCCGCTGCCGGGCGAAAGCGGAGTTCAGCGCACCCGCCTGGAAGAGGTTGGGCGTCTGGTCGGGCGGCATCCGCTTGACGATCTCCCGGTGCAGCCCGCGGTAGTTGCCCGCGAAGGCACCGCCCCGCCAGACCTCCAGCAGGGTACCGGTGAACAGCCCGTTGACGATCCCGTCGGCCGAGGTCTGATTGTCCTGGCAGCCGGAGATCTGCAGCACACTGGCGTCGATCTTGGCGAGGTCCTTGGCGGTACGGGTGTTCTGGATCCGGTCGTAGGCGTCGCGGTCACGCCGGTAGACGGCGGCCTGCACGGACTGGGGCATGGCCCGGATCCTGCGGCCGACCTCCTGGGGGTCGGCGGTGCTGAAGCGCCGGTCGAGCTCCTGGGGACTGAGCATCTCGGGCAGCCGCCGGGCGACGGTGCCGCTGTGGCAGCTGTCGGAGAGCAGCCAGATCCGCACCCCCTTGGCGAACTTCCCGAACAGCTCGAAGAGCTCGTCGTCGACCAACTGCCGGTCGTACAGCACCCAGGTCTCGTCGAGGCGGTCGCCGGTCTCGTCGTGGTTGAGGTCGGGCACCTGGCCGCCGTGGCCCGAGTAGGTGAGGAAGAGGATGTCCCCCTCGGCCAGCCGCCCGGCCGCGGCCTCCAGGGTGGCGGTGACGGTCTCCGCGGTGGCGGCCTGGCTCAGCAGCGGGCCGGTCACATCGAACCCCGCGGCGTCGGCGAGCCCGGCCATGTCCACGGCGTCCTGCTCACAGGCGCCCAGCTCACCGCTCCAGCCGTCGTACGCGGCGGGGTCGACCTGATTGAGTCCGATGTGGACGGAGAGGCCGATGGACATGGGGGCTCCTTGGGTCGAGGACGTGCGGCGGCTCACCATCGCTCGTCCTAAGCGATGATGCGGGCCCGCGACCCGCCATGCCCTGTTCTCCGGCCCCATCCGGAGGAGGCACCCCGCACGCACTCGGCGGGCGGTCCGGCCGTCAGGCCCCGCGCGGCCGGGCGCCCAGGGCCCGCAGCGCCATATCGGCGGCGCGCTCGAAGTAGCCGGGCTCCAGGGGCGCGCCACGGGCCGAGACCCGCCAGTAGACCAGCCCGCCGAGCAGATCGAGCGCCAGCTCGCGGTCGAGGTCCGGCGACAGCTCACCGCGCTCCACCGCCCGGTCCAGCGCATCGGTCATCCGGGCGCGCCGCGGCTCGCCGATGCAGCGGGCGAGGGCCTGACTCAGCTCCTGGTCGCGCTGGGCCTCGGCGATCAGATCCGGCAGGATGCGGGAGAACCGCGGATGGGTCAGCCAGTCGGCCACCGCGCGCAGCCCGGCCAGCACATCGCCGCGCAGGGACCCGGTGTCGGGCAGTTCGACCAGGGCGACGCTCAGCTCGGACACGACCGCGATGACCATCCGCTGCTTCGACGGCCACCGCCGGTACAGGGCGCTCTTGCCCACCCCGGCCCGTTTGGCCACCGCCTCCATCGACAACCGGCCGTAGCCCTGCTCGGCGAGCTCGTCGAGGACGGCTTCGGAGATGGCCGCGGTCTTGTCCGCGCGCAGGGTGGCGGCGCCGCTCGGGGGGCGCCGGGTGGGCTCCGGCATGACCCCGAGGTTAGCAGATGGACAGGACGGTACCGTCTCGTCCTATGCTGTACGGACGGGACGGTACCGTCCCGTCCTGCTGATTCCCGTTGATTGAGGAGAGGTACGTCATGGACGACCGCGTCAAGGTGTTCGAGCGGGCGAAGGAGCTGCTGCTCGGCCACGACATGATGGGATTCGCGGATCTGTGGGCCGTCGACGGCACCATGGTGTTCCCCTTCGCCCCGCCCGGCCGGCCGCGCCTGTTGGAGGGGCGCGAGGCCGTGCGCGAATACGTGCGGGACTACACCGACCACATCGACCTGCGTGCCGTCGCACACGAGGTCGTCCATCTCACCGAGGACCCCGGCGTGCTGATCGTGGAGTTCTCGATGGACGCCGTGGCCGTCGGAACCGGCCGCCCGCTCCGCCCCGGCTACGTCGCCGTCATCACCGTCCGCGACGGTGAGATCGCCTCGTACCGCGACTACTGGAATCCTCTGATGCTCGACGAGATGAGCTTCGGTTCCGAGGAGGGCCGGACCCATGGCTGAACCCACCGTTCTGGTCCTCGGCGCCACCGGGAACACCGGCTCCAAGGTGCTGCGGATGGTGCGCGCGGAGGGCGCGCGGGCGCTGGCCGCCACCCGGCGGCCCGAGGCCGCGGCCGCGGCGGGCGTGGCCGGCGCCGTACGGTTCGACTGGCACGACCCCGACGGCCACCCGGCGGCGCTGCGCGGCGTGGACCGGCTCTATCTCGTCGCACCCCTGGGGGTGGCCGAGCCGCTGCCCGTGGTCGAGCCGTTCCTGAAGACCGCGGTCGCCCAGGGCGTACGGCGGGCGGTGCTGCTGAGCTCGTCCGCGGTCGACGAGGCGGACACCGGACTCGGCGCGCTGCACACGCTGGTGCGGCGGACCGTGCCCGAGTGGGCGGTACTGCGGCCCTCGTGGTTCATGCAGAACTTCACCGGTGACCTTCCGGCGGCCCAGGCCATCCGCGGCGACGGCGAGATCGTCACCGCCACCGGGAACGGCAGGGTGGCCTTCGTCGACGCGACGGACATCGCCGCCGTCGCCACCCGGGCCCTGCTGGACGACCGTCCGCACAACACGGACCACGTCATCACCGGCCCGGAGGCGCTCGGTTACCCGGAGGCGGCGCGCATCGTGGCGGAGGTCTCCGGACGGCCGGTCCGCCATGTCGCGGTGGGGGCCGGGGAGTTGACCGAGAGGCTGAAGGCGACAGGGCTGCCGCCGGAGTACGCCGCGTTCCTCGCCGGGCTCGACGAGGACATCCGGCACGGCGCGGAGGACCGTACGACGGACACCGTCGAGCGGGTCACCGGGCGCGCTCCCCGCTCCTTCCGCGCCTTCGCCGAGGCGCACCGCGCCGCGTTCGCCCCGCCGTCGGCGGCCTAGACCCCGGTCCGGGTAGGGGAAAAATCCGCCGGACGCCCTGGAGCGGCCGGGCTCAGCGGGCGGCGAAGGCCAGGAAGTCCGCCCAGGCGGTGGCGGCTATGTGGAGGCGGGGGCCGTCGGGGTTCTTGGAGTCCCGTATGTGGACGGCGGTGGGGGTGGTGGCGACCTCGACGCAGTCGCCGCCGCCCGCGTCGCTGTGGCGGGACTTGTGCCAGTCGAGAGCGATCTCGACGCACTCGCCGCCGCCCGAGTCGCTGTAGCTGCTCTTGAACCACAACAGGTCGTCGCTCATCTCTCACCCATCAACTGCTCGATGAAGCTCACGGATTCGTCTGGCCTGAGTGCCTGAGTCCGGATCATCGCATAGCGGCGAGTGAGTGCAGCCACCTTGTCCGGCCTGGATACCAAGATGCTCTCGCCGTGGCTTTCCGTGTAGACCAGGGAAGTGTCCTCAGGAGTCTCGATCACCGTGAACGGACCGCGCAGACCGGCATGCTCGGCCTGATTCATTGGCATGACCTGGATACTCACACCGGGGCGGGCTGCGCACTCGACGAGGTGCTCGTACTGGCGGCTCATGACTTCCGGGCCGCCAATTTGCCGCCGTAGCGCAGCCTCTTCGAGGATGACGTGGATCAGTGCCCTCGGCTTTCGCTCGAAGATCGCCTTGCGGTCTAGGCGACCTTGCACGAGCTGTTCGAACTCTGCATCTTCGAAAGGCGGGTAGTTGCACGCGAGGAGCGCCCGGATGTAGCCCTCTGTCTGCAGAAGTCCATGGATCACCTGGGTGCAGTACGACGCGATGCTCAGGGCTTCCTGCTCAAGCTGAACGAAGCCCTGGAAGTACACCGGGTAGCGCTCAAGCCGCAAGTACTTGATCGCAGAACGAAGCAACCCGCCCGCGTCCAGTGCCTTCTCGGCCGCGTCGATGAACTCGTCCGTCGGCGGCTTCGCGCATGTCTCCACGGCGCTCACCGCCGACCCGGTGTAGTTCATCAGCGCACCCAACTCGTCCTGGGTGAACCCCGCCCGCTCGCGCAGAAGCCGCAGGACAGCGGCGAAGTACTGCACGGTCGGCGGAGCGGAGTCCTTCTTCTTCGACTGGGCCACGCGGGCCACCCCCTCAACAGCTCCCAACGCCAATCAACCCGCGTTCGACCAGAGTTGCCGGTCGCCGCAGTTGACGCTCTGTTACTGGTGAAGGTAGCCGCCTGCACTGACAGTGGGAGCATGAACGCGGAAAGTCACGACGTAAACCCGCTCCATGGCTGGAAGCAGAGCTCGGCGGCCCTGGTCGGGCGTCCGGGAGCGCATCGTCGGCAAAACGGGCTGGGCCCGAATCCGCGCGTAGCGGTCGCCGGTTGGGCGCGGCGCCGTCTCGCGCCTTCGGCGCAATTGAGCATGGGTTGGGGGTGCCGGGGCGGGGGCCACGTCGCCGGCCGCCGGGCAAGTGGGGGCGGGGCGAGTGGCGGCATCCAGGCTCGCGGGTCGGGTCGATCCGGACTGCGGGCCGGACGATGTGGCCCCTCCGGGTACCTCTCTCAAAAACACTTGATCTGGCGCAACTAGTAAGCCAAGCAATTTCCAGAGGGGTAACCCACCCCCGGCAGAGTCGTCCGGCATCGGCCCAAGCCCCCGAGTGCGGAAGCCGCCACCGGGCCCGACCTCCCACCGACCCGGCGGCCGGCGACGCGGCCCCCGCCCCCCACCTGCCGCCCCCATGCTCAAATGCGCCGAAGGCGCGAAACGGCGCCGCAGACAACCAACGACAAGCGACAAACGGCCCCGACGCTCACTCCAGGACATGCCGCAGATCTCACGGCCCCCTGGACCGCCTCGGCCGCGACGCGCGAACGTACGGCGATGCGCGCCTATGCGGAACTGATGCGTCATGGATCGGCTCGGCGGCTGATGCTCGCCTCCACCACCGGAAAGCTGGGCTTCGCGGTCTTCCCCCTGGCGACCGTCCTGCTCGGGCACGGCTCGTCGGGCTCGTTCCTGGACGCGGGGATCGTGGCCGGGGCCTGGAGCGTGGGCGGCACCGTGACGGCGCCGCTCCGGGGCAGGCTGGTGGACCGTCATGGGCAACAGTGGCCCATGGGGGCGATGGCCGTGCTCACCGCGCTCGCCGTGGCCGGTCTGGTGACGGCCACGGCGACCACACAGCTGGTGCTCTCCGGCGCCCTCGCCGGGGCGAGCGCGCCGCCCATCGTGGCGAGCACACGCTCCCTGTGGGCGCGGGCCGTCCCCCATGACCTGCTGCGCGGCGCCTACGCGCTCGAAGCAGTCCTCACCGAGGTGACCAAGATCTGTGGCCCGCTCGTCGCGGCAGCGGTGGCCGTACGGTCCCCTCGGCTCGCCGTGATCGTCGCCGGGGCGCTCCTGGTGGCGGGCTCGTGCCTGGTGATGGCACACCCTCCGGCCCTCTCCGCCCGCGCCGCCTCCGCCCAGGGCACCGGCAGCCGCGGCGTCCTGGGCTCGCCCGCGCTGCGGCTGCTGCTCCTCACCAACGTCTGCGCCGGAATCTGCCTCGGGGCACTGACGATCGGCCTTCCCGCCCGGGCCGCCGAAAGTGGTTCGGCGGCGGGCGCGGGCTGGATGTTCGCCTGCCTGGGCCTGGGCAGCGCACTCGCCGGCGCGCGCTTCGGCACCCGCGACCGCGCGGCCCCGCCCGCCACCGGCTATCTCACCGCCCTCACCTGGCTCGCACTGCTCCTGGCCCTCCTGGCCGCCATATCGGAACCCCCGCTCATGGCGATCCTCCTCACCCTCGCCGGGGCGGCGTTCGCGCCCATGACGGTCTGCCTGTTCGAGCTGCTGGACGCACACGCGCCCCGTGGCACGGCCGTCGCGTCCATGATGTGGATGGTCGCGGGCGAGGAACTCGGCATCGCCGCCGGGACCATGGCCACCGGAGCCCTGGCCCAGCAGGCAGGCGCCTGGCCGACCCTCGCCCTCGCGGCGGCGGCTTGCGCACTCGGCGCCACGATTACCGCGCTGCGCACCACCGAATTGGCCTGTGACGAACGATCACCGTGAGGCGAGCGAAAAGCCACTCGGCTCCGGCGGGCCGCGGTGCGCCCCGAAGGGGCGCGGGGGCTGTGTCGAAGTGCGGCTCCGCCGCGCGGCTGTGTCGATACGCGGCTCCGCCGCGTGGGACCAGCCACGACGGCGCCGCAGACGATCGACGGCACCTCGCGGCACTTCCCGCGGACCGCCTAGCGGAACAGCACACCCGGGAGGCCGGGGCGGTCGATGGCCTCCTGGAGGGCGGCGCGCAGGGTGTGGCTGCCGGTGAGGGGGCCGCCGGGCCGGATCAGCCAGACATGGCCCTGCCGTACGCAGCCGGGCCTGGGGCAGCGCAGCACCCGGCCCGGGCCCGCGGCGGCCACCGTGCGGCGGCGGGCGTAGGCCGTCCCGGCCAGCCAGACCTTCCACTCGGCCGCGGATCCGGGCGGCACGAGGAAGGAGAGCACATGGCTGGCGGTGGCCAGCATCACCGGCCCCGCCGCGTCGCGCCGCTGCAGCGCCTGGATCACCGCGGTCCCGATGTCGTCGCACATCCGCACCAGGTCGAAGACCGGGCCCACCGGCAGATCGGCGAGGCCGGTGCCGCTCGCCCACTGGAGCCGCACCCGGCCGGGGTCGTCGCTCGCGGCCAGCAGCCATTCGGCCGCGTCGGTCTCCACGGTGACCCGCATCCGACGCTCCCCCCGCGCCCCCGCGTTCATGAAGTGGCCACCAGCGGCAGGGTGAACCACACCTTCTTCCCCCGGACTCCGGGATCGGGCGGCTCGGTGCCCCAGTCGGCCGCCAGGTCGTCGACGATGGCCAGCCCCCGTCCGGACTCCTCGGTGGGCTCCGGCCTGCGGGCGACCGGGATCACCGGCGAGCCGTCGGCCACCTCCACCCGCAGCTCACGGCCGAAGCGCTCCAGCGAGACGGTGATGGTGACGGTGTCGGCGGGGCCGGAGCTGCCGTGCTCCACGGCGTTGGCGAACAGTTCGTTGGTGGCGAGGACGACATGGTCCACGATCGCGCCGAGCCGCCAGTCGCGCAGATGCCCGGCGACCATCCGGCGCACCGCGGCGGCGCGGTCGGGGAGGGCGGGGAACTCCGCCCGGAAGAGCCGGCGGGTGTCCAGCGGGATCACCGGCCTCTCCCCTCCGGGGCCGGGGACGGGAATCGCCGCGGCGGCCGGGCCGTCGACCGGCGCGGGTCTCGGCGCGGCGGCCCGCCCGGTAACCGGATCGGTTCGCGGGCGGTCCGCGGAGACCGCGACGCCACGGCTCGTGGCCATCTTCTCGCCCTCCTCATCGGCCGACGCCGGCCGGTGCGACAGTCCTGGACAGGATCGGCTCACGGTGTCGGTCCTCACGGTCCTCATCGGTCTGTGGACTCTGGTGGCATACGGGCACATGGGGTGATTGATGTTCGGGTGAGCGGGTAAGCGCATTCTGGCGACCGACGGCGTGGCATCTGGGCTGGTGACAGGTGGTGCGCACGCCCCACCCGACCCGCCTGGACCAGCTGCCACGGACGGAGACGGCCCGGTCGCGGTGAGTGCCGGTTACCGGCATGGTTCCTCCTTCGAAGGCAGCGCAAAGCGCCATCGGTCGCCGTTCATGTAGACAAACGGTTGGACCGGCCGGTGGGCGAGAGGGCATGGGGGTTGTCCGGTTGTACGGGCGTAGTGGTTCGGGCTGTACGGTCCGGACGTGGCAAGCGTGAGCGGGGGCCGCGAGGGGCGGCCCGGCCCGGGGGGACGGTCCGGTGTGGACGGCAAGCGCGTCCTGGTGACCGGGGGCTCCCGGGGGCTGGGTGAACAGATCGTACGGCTCCTGGCCGCCGGCGGGGCGCGGTTGGCCACGTGCGCGCGGACCCCGGAGCATCTGCGGTCCCTCACGGCGTCCCTGAGCGCCGAGGGGCACGGGGAGCCGTTCACCCGCGCGCTGGACGTCACCGAGCCGGAGCTGCTGGAGCGGTTCGTGGAGGCGGCGGCGGAACGTTTCAGCGGTCTTGACGGCGTGGTGGCCTGCGCCGGTGGCGCCCGCGGCCGCGGCATCGAGGACGCCGGTCCCCAGGACTGGTCGCTGACCTGGGAGATGAACGTCGGTCATACGGCCCGGCTGGTGAAGGCCGCGGTGCCGCATCTGCGCCGGGCGGGCGGCGGCTCCGTGGTGGTGATCGCCTCCATCTCCGGCTGGAAGCCGGGGCCGCAGGCGCAGTACGGGGCGGCCAAGGCCGCCCAGATCCATCTGGCGGCCTCACTCGCCCGTGAGCTGGGCCCGGACGGGATCCGGGTGAACGCCGTCTCCCCGGGGTCCATGCTGATCCCGGGGAAGCGGTGGGACCGGATGCGCACCGAAGAGCCCGAGGCCTACGCCCGGTTCACGGCCGAGCTGCCACGCGGTGAACTGGTCACCCCGCGGGAGGTCGCCCAGGTCGTCGCGTTCCTGCTCTCGGACGCCTCGAGCGGGGTCTCCGGTGCGCATCTGCCCGTGGACCGAGCCCAGAACGCCCCCACGCCGGGAGGCTACTGACCCCCCGGCGCTCCCCCGAGCGGAGGCGCTCCGGACACGCCACCGGCCGCCCACATGGAGCGGCCGGAGCTTGACTCAAGGCACCGGCGGGGCGGGGCCCCGGGGCCGGATGCCTCAGGCGGCCACGCCGAGCACGGTCCGGGAGCGCTGCTCGAACTCCCTGACCATGGGCTCCGCGCGGTGCGGCCGCAGCCGGGTGCGGAAGTCGCGCAGCGCCTGGATCGAGCGCTCGCTGTGCACCCCGCTGAGCGTGTCGAGTGCCTCGCCCGCGGTGCCCACGGCCTCGTCCAGCCGGCTCTGCTGGAGATAGGCCGTGGCCAGCACGGATCTGCTGATGGCCTGGCGCCGGCGCCGCTCGGCGTTGGCGCGCACGGATTCGGCGGCGGCGTGCTCGGCGTCCGTGGCATTGCCCAGGTCGCGGAAGCACAGTGCCGCCTCGGCGGCCAGATAGTGGTGGTCGAGGAAGCGCACCCAGGGCGACTCCTGCTCGGGGCCCTGGCTGGCCTCCAGCTGGGCGTCGGCCGCGCGCAGCGACTTGGACGCCTCCCGGGGCTGGTTCAGTGCGGCGTAACCACGGGCGGCCATGGCGTGCAGCCGCATCAGCCCGAGCGGGCTTCCGGCGTGCTTGGCGGTGGCGACACCGACCCGGGCCAACTCGACCCCCGCCTCGGGCTGGCCCAGGTTGGTCGCCAGATGGGACAGGCCGGCCAGGATCTGACCGCCCAGGACCCGGTCGCCGCCCTCGGCGCACAGCCGCAGCGCCTGGGTCATATAGCGCTGGGCCAAGCCGTATTCGGCGTTGTCATAGCTGCTCCAGCCGGCCATCGCGGCCAGCTTGGCGGCCGCGGTGAACAGCTGGCGCCGCTCCTGCGGCGGCGCGCCGCGCTGCTGGAGCATGGGGACGACCTCGGTCGACAGATAGAGCACGATGCTGGCGCGGACCTGGCCGCCGCCGAAGCGATTGTCCATCTCGTCGAACATGTTGATCGCCGCGTGGACCTGTTCGACGCGGCCGCCTTCGGCCGCGGGTGCGAGCCGGGCGGTGTCCTGGTTCTCGACCAGCCACAGCAGCCATTCGCGCTGTGGGGTCACCAGCGCGCCGGCGACGAAGGGCACCGCACCCAGCAGGCTGCGGCGGGATATGTCGGTGGAGCCGAGTTCGGCGAGCGTGTGCAAGGTTTCGCTTACGTCCTCCCGGTAGGCCAGCGCCCGGGCCACGACCGGGCGCTGTCGGTCGGAGATGAACCCCAGCTCGGCGGGGCCCACGGGCCTGCCGAGCCGGTGGGAGAGCACGGCGGCGATCAGCTCCGGCGTGGTGCCGCGCGGCTGTCCGCCTTGCAGCCAGCGGGTGACGGACGCCTTGTCGTAGTTCGACTCGCGCCCCTGCCTACGGCCCAGTTCATTGACCCGCAGGGCCAATGAGGCGTAGGAGCACCCGGATTCCTTCAGAGCGGCGGCCAACGCGCCGTTGGTCACGGCGCATTGGCGCCCGCTCACCGGCTGTGCGTGATGCGTCACCGCGACCGTCCCAGTTTCGGGCCACGGCGGTCTTCGGGATCCCCGTCGCTCGCCGCCCACCGGTCAGCCGGGGGCCTCAACGACGTTGTGGACATAGGTGGTTGGGAGCCCTCGCCATGGAGGGTGAGATGGGTCACGTGCTCACTATGAGTGGTGAAGCCGTCACCCCGCAACCTTCGTTCTGATAATTTCAAAGCGCTCCGCTCGCTCTGTCTGTGTCATCCATCGCGTGGCACACTGTGCAGGCATATGACAGCCATTCCTACGGGAGGCGGACGTGAGCGAGGCACGGCCGGCCGGCGCCGCCCCCACCGTCTTGCGGAGAGTCCTGGGCAAGCGTCTGCGGCATCTGCGCGAGCGGGCGAAGGTGTCGTTCGAGGAAGCCGCGAAGGCCATCGAGGTCACCCCGTTGACCGTGCGCAGGATGGAAAAGGCGGAAGTCGGCCTCAAGATCCCGTATCTGAAGGAGCTGCTGCGGAACTACGGCGTCCGCGGTCCGGAGATGGAGGATTTCCTCGCTCTGGCACGCGAGGCCAACCAGCCGGGCTGGTGGCATCAGTTCCGCGATGTGCTTCCGGACTGGTTCAGTGTTTACGTAAGCCTCGAAAGTGAGGCCACCGTCATTCGCGCGTACGAGCCCCACTACGTCCCCGGGCTGCTCCAGACGGAGGACTACGCACGAGCGGTGTTACGCATGGGCTTCCCGCGCGACACCGAGGAGGAGCTGGAGCGCCGGATCGCCCTGCGGGTCAAGCGCCAGGGCCTGCTCACCAAGCCGGACGCGCCGACCATCTGGGCCATCCTCGACGAGACGGTGCTGCACCGCCCGGTCGGCGGCTCGCGGGTGATGCGCGACCAGATCGACCACCTCATCGACACCTTGGACATCCCCAAGGTCAGGCTGCAGATCATGCGGTTCGCGGCGGGGCCGCACCCCGGGGCCTTCGGCCCCTTCCACTACTTCCGCTTCGGATTCTCCGAACTGCCGGACGTCGTCTACACCGAGAGCCTCACCGGGGCGGTCTATGTGGACAAGCCGGCCGAAGTCGTCGCCTATCTCGAGGTCCTGGACCGGATGGCGGTCCAGGCCGAGCCGATCGGCGACAGCAGCACCATCCTGGCCGAACTGCGTAAGGAGCACTGAGATGCATGACCCCGTCTACACCGGAATGCCGGCCACGGACCTGGGCACGGAGGGCTGGGAGAAGCCCTGGAGCGGGTCCAACGGCGGCACCTGCATCGAGGCCAAGCGGCTGCCGGACGGGCGGATCGCGCTGCGCCAATCCACCGACCCGGCCGGGCCCGCGCTGATCTACACCCGCTCGGAGGTGGCGTCCTTCCTGGAGGCGGCGAAGGCCGGCGAGGCGGACTTCCTCATCTCCTAGAGCGGGCCGCCCACCATCGGTTTCCCGAAACTCCCCGAAAACCACTACGCCCGCACAACCGCACAACCCCGCACCGCACTCCCGTCCCCGCCGTCCCGCCACGCACACTGAAGACGCCGTGGCGGGCGGCGGTGTCGTCCCCCCTTGCAGATGTGCAGAGCCCATGGGACCGACAGGATGCCGTAATGAACCTCGACCACGCGGTGACACAGCACCGCACCCTGATCGTCGAGGGCTGCGACGGAGTCGGCAGGGACGCGCTGCTGACCGGTCTCGCCCGCCGCCACGGCTACACCGTCACCCGCGCCTCCCGCGACCTTCCCCATGTCGACCCGGTCCGGCCGTACCGCGAACTCCTCCAGCACGACGGGGCCCTCGCGGTCGACGCCGGACTGGTCGGCGAGCTCGTCTACGGACCGCTGCGCCGTGGCCACTCCAGGGTGACATGGATTCAGGCGTTCGACCTCGCCGAGGCGGTGGCCGAGCGCCACGGCGCCTTCGTCCATGTGACCGCCCCGGTGCGCGTACTGGAGGACCGGCTGGCCGCCCGCGGCGCCTCGGCGGCGGCCCTCGCGGAGATCGACGCCGCGGTCACCGGCTATGACCACGCCTTTTCCACCCTCGCCGAGCACGCCCCGGTCCTCACCGTCGAGGAGCGGCCGGTCTCCGGCGGCGGTCCGGACCCGGATCCGGGCCACGGCGAGGCGGCGCCGGAGCCCCCGGTGGCCTCGTTCGCCCGGCCCTTCCCGCGCATCCGTTCCCCCGTGCCGTTCGCCGAGCAGAGCTGAACTCCCCGGCACCGGCCCTAAGTTGGTGCCCCGCGAATCGCATCCGCATCGCATCCGCACGGCAGGAGACTGGCGCTATGACAGACGGCTCGTCCACCCCCGACCAGCAGGCCCTCACCAAGATCGACACCACGGTGCCGCATTCGGCCCGGATCTGGAACTACTGGATGGGCGGCAAGGACAACTACGAGGTCGACCGGATCGCCGGTGACGAGTACCGGGAGGTCGCCCCGAACATCGAGACCATGGCCCGTGCCTCGCGCGCGTACCTCATCCGCACCGTCACCCATGTGGCGGGCGAATGCGGGATCCGGCAGTTCCTGGACATCGGCACCGGGCTGCCCACCTACGACAACACCCACCAGGTGGCCCAGCGGGTGGCGCCAGAGGCCCGCATCGTCTACGTGGACAACGACCCCCTGGTGCTCCGGCACGCCCAGGCACTGCTCACCAGCACCCGCGAGGGGGTGACCGACTACATCGACGCCGATCTGCACGAGCCCGAGCGGATCCTTCAGGCCGCGTCGAAGACGCTCGACTTCGGCCGGCCCATCGCCCTGATGCTGATGGGCATCCTCGGTCACATCCAGAACTACGACGAGTCGGTGTCGATCGTGCGGCGGCTCCAGGCCGCCTTACCGTCCGGCAGCTACTTCGTGCACTACGACAGCACCGACACCGACCAGGCGCTCAAGCAGGCCCAGCAGGGCTACGACGACACCGGCGCCGTGCCGTACGTGCTGCGCAGCGTCGAGCAGATCAGCCGCTTCTACGAGGGCCTGGAGCTGATCGAGCCCGGTATCGTGTCGTGTCCGCTGTGGCGTCCGGCCCCCTCCGAGACGGACATCGAGACCACCGATGTCCACGGGGGCGTGGCGCGCAAGCCGTGACGGCGGTGACGACCAAACGAATGGTTCGGCCACCGGGGAGGTAACCCCCGCCCCCGTCGCGTCGTCAGACACGGCGCCGGGAAGCGAGGCGGAGGGACGCGCGGGTGTTCGAGGTCGGGGCCTGGAGAGTGCCCACCTTCAAGCGGCTGCTGCGGGCGTCGGTCGCCGGTGCCCCCGCCGTCGTACGGCAGCGCCGCGGCCCCCAGGACGAGGCGCCGGGGCGGCCGCGGCACCTGGCCATCATCATGGACGGCAACGGCCGCTGGGCCGCCCTGCGCGGCCTCTCCCGCACCCGCGGCCATCAGGCGGGGGTGCTCGCGCTGCCACGGGTGGTGGACACGGCCCTGGAAGAGGGCATCGAACACCTGTCGCTGTTCTTCTTCTCCACCGAGAACTGGAACCGGCCGCGCGGCGAGGTGGCCGCCCTGATGCGGCTCACCGCCCAGCTGGCGGATGTCTTCCGCGGCTACGGCGAACGGGGGGTGCGGCTGCGCTGGCTGGGCTCGGAGGCCCGGCTCCCCCGGGCCACGCTGACCGCACTCCGCCGCGCGGAGGACGACACCCGCGACAACCGCGCCATGACGCTGGCCTTCTGCTTCAACCACGGCGGCCGGGAGGAGATCGCCCGCGCCGCCACCTCGCTGGCCCGGGCCTCGGCGGACGGCGCGCTGGACCCCGGGCTCATCGACGAGGCGCTGTTCACCCGCCATCTGCCGCACGCCGATCTGCCGGACATCGACATGCTGGTGCGCACCTCCGGGGAGCAGCGCATCTCCAACTTCATGCTCTGGCGGGCGGCCTACGCGGAGCTCTTCTTCGTGGACACCCTGTGGCCCGACTTCACCGGTGAGGAGCTCCGCGCGCTGCTGGCCGCGTTCGCCTCCCGGAAGCGGCGCTTCGGTGCGGGGGTCGGCCCCGCCTGACGCGCCCGTCTCCCCTAGCGGATCTGGACGCCGGAGAGGGTGCGGGCGATGACCAGGCGCTGGATCTCGCTGGTGCCCTCGAAGATCGTATAGATCGCGGCGTCGCGGTGCATCCGCTCGACCGGGTACTCGCGGGTGAAGCCGTTGCCGCCGAGGATCTGCACCGCCTGGGCGGTGACCTGCTTGGCGGTCTCACTGGCGAACAGCTTGGACATGGAGCCCTCGGCCGACTCGAAGGGCCGGCCGCTCACGGCCATCCACGACGCGCGCCACACCATCAGCCGCGCGGCGTCGATCCGGGTGCGCATGTCGGCGAGCTGGAAGGCGACGCCCTGGTTGTCGATGATGGGGCGGCCGAACTGCTCCCGGGTCCTGGCGTAGTCGAGCGCGACCTCGTACGCGGCGCGGGCGGTGCCGACCGCCATGGCGCCGACGGCCGGACGGGACGCCTCGAAGGTGGCCATGGCGGCGTTCTTCAGCCGCTCCCCGCCCGACTTGGCCCGCTCCCGGGCGCGCGCGAGGCGTTCGTCCAGCTTCTCCTTGCCGCCGAGCAGGCAGCTGCCGGGCACCCGCACCTGGTCGAGGACCACTTCGGCGGTGTGCGAGGCGCGGATGCCGTGCTTCTTGAACTTCTGGCCCTGGGAGAGACCGGGGGTGCCGGGCGGGATGATGAACGAGGCGTGGCCCTTGGAGCCGAGGTCGGGGTCGACGACCGCGACCACCACATGGACGCCTGCGATACCGCCGTTGGTGGCCCAGGTCTTGGTGCCGTTCAGCACCCATTCGTCCTTGGCCTCGTCGTAGACGGCGCGGGTGCGCATCGAGCCGACGTCGGAGCCCGCGTCGGGCTCGGAGGAGCAGAAGGCTGCGACCTTCACATCGTCGGCGTCGCCGTACATCTGCGGGATCCAGGTGCCGATCTGCTCCTCGGTGCCGTTGGCGAGGACGCCGACGGCGGCGAGGCCGGTGCCGACGATGGACAGGGCGATGCCCGCGTCGCCCCAGAACAGCTCCTCCATGGTCATGGGGATGCCGAGGCCCGTGGGGTCGAAGTACTGCTGGGCGTAGAAGTCCAGGGAGTAGAGGCCGATCTTGGCGGCCTCCTGGATAATCGGCCAGGGGGTCTCCTCGCGCTCGTCCCATTCGGCGGCGGCCGGGCGCATGACGTCCGCGGCGAAGCCGTGGATCCAGTCGCGCACCGCCTTCTGATCGTCGTCGAGCTCGAACGAGAACTCCGCCATGACCCCTCCACGTGCTTGTTACCTGCGGTAACGGCAGTCTGTTACCGCCCAGTAGGCGATGTCAACTCCCCCGGGCACGCGGGCCCCGCTCCCCCTTCGGGTGTTACGTTGCGCTTCAGCGCGAAGCGCGATCGCGCCGGGAAGCGCGAGGTGCGTAAGGCGCGAGTACGACATCGGGGGCGGGGAGGCAACGCATGCGGACCGGGACCAGCCAGCGGGACGACCAGCGGCAGACGGCCCAGCAGAGGCGCAAGGAGCTGCTGGAGGCCGCGGACCGGGTGGTGCTGCGCGACGGACCAGAGGCCTCGATGAACGCCATCGCCGCCGAAGCGGGCATCACCAAGCCCATTCTGTACCGCCACTTCGGCGACAAGGGCGGACTGTACCGCGCCCTCGCCAAGCGCCACACCGACGCCCTGCTCGCCTCGCTGCGCGCGGCCCTGGACGCACCCGCCGACGACCGCAGGCAGCGCGTGGAGGCCACGCTGGACACCTACCTGGCCGCGATCGAGGCCCGGCCCCAGGTGTACCGCTTCCTGATGCACCCGGCCGACCACGGCCAGCAGGAGGCGGAGCAGAGCTTCGACGTCGGCCACCACTCCGCGCCGCTGCTGCGGCGGCTCGGCGAGGAGCTGGCCACGGTGATCGCCGAACGGGTGGAGCTGGGCCCCGGCGGCGACGAGGTGGCCCGGGTCTGGGGCCATGGGATCGTCGGCATGATGCACGCGGCCGGTGACTGGTGGCTGCGCGACCGGCCCTGCGCACGCGGCCAGTTGGTGCACCATCTCACCGATCTGCTGTGGGGGCGGCTGTCGCTGGCGGACGACCGGGGCGGCGCACCGGGCTTCTGAGGCCCCGGCAGCTCCCGAGCAGCGGCTCACGATCCGTCGGCCCCCTACTCTCCGGCGCCTGCCGACGGCGCCCAGGGGGCGCGGCGGACCGCCCGCAGCGCCCTGCGCCGCCGCAGCCCGGTGAGCCGGTCGATGAACAGCCCGCCGTCCAGATGGTCGGACTCATGCTGGAGACAGCGCGCGAAGAAGCCCGTGCCCTCGATCCGCACCGGCTCCCCGGTCATCGTCACGCCCTCGATCGCCACATGGTCGTAGCGCGGGGTGCCCGCCTCGAGGCCCGGCAGCGACAGACAGCCCTCCGGCCCGCGCACCGTCACCCCGTCGGCCGCGACCGGCCGGGGGTTGACGACATGCCCCAGATGGCGGTGGTCCTCGTCGTCCGGGCAGTCGAAGACGAAGACCCGCAGCCCCACACCGATCTGATTGGCCGCGAGGCCCACCCCGTGGGCCGCGTACATCGTGGCGTACATGTCCTCGATCAACAGGGCCAGCTCGGCGTCGAACGCGGTGACCTCCTCGCACGGCGCGCGCAGCGCCGGATCGCCGAAGAGCCGCAGGGGCCGCACCGCTCCGCGGCTGCCCGGGATCACGCCATGTCGCATGGCAGCCAAGCCTACGGCGCCGGTGAGGCGGGCCCCGCGCGCGGCCGGAATTCGGGACCGCCGCCGGATCTCGATAGGCTGCTCTCCGACCGTGGCCTCCCGGCCGGCGACGCGGCGCGGAGGGGGCATACCACCGGCGCCTCGGGGGGCAGGAGCGGCGCCGGTATGCGAGGAGGATCGAGAAGACGATGGCAGGCAACTCGGAGCCGCTGTCACCGCGGGCCAAGCTGGCCGTGACGGCGGGCAGGGCCGCGGCGGCGGTGTCGAAGGCCGCGGGCCGCGGCAGCGGATCGGTGATCGGCGGCAAGGTGGCCCTGCGCCTCGACCCCGATCTGCTCAGCAGGCTGGCGCAGCACCTGGACGTCATCCTGGTGTCGGCGACCAACGGCAAGACCACGACCACCCGGCTCATCGCCGAGGCGCTGCGGGCGGCCGGCCCGGTCGTCTCCAACGCGCTGGGCGCCAATATGCCGGCCGGTATCACCTCCGCCCTGGCGGGCGGCTCCGATGCCCGCTACGGCGTCATCGAGGTCGACGAGAAGTACCTCGCCGGGGTGGCGCGCGACACCGAGCCCAAGGCCATCGCGCTCCTCAACCTCTCCCGTGACCAGCTCGACCGCGCCGCCGAGACCCGGATGCTCGCCGAGAAGTGGCGCGAGGGCCTGACCGGCTCCAAGGCGGTCGTGATCGCCAACGCCGACGACCCGCTGATCGTCTGGGCCGCCTCCTCCAGCCCCAATGTGGTGTGGGTCGCGGCCGGGCAGGAGTGGAAGGACGACGCCTGGTCCTGCCCGTCCTGCGGCGGTGTGCTGCAGCGCCCGGGCGACGACTGGGTCTGCGGGGAGTGCGGCTTCCGCCGCCCGGTGCCCAGCTGGGCGCTGAACGGCGACTACGTCCTGGACCCGCACGGCGCCGCCTGGCCCATCCAGCTCCAGCTCCCCGGCCGCGCCAACAAGGCCAACGCGGCCACCTCGGCCGCCGTCGCCGCCACCTTCGGGGTGCCCCCGCAGGTCGCGCTGGAGCGGATGTACCAGGTCCAGGCCGTGGCCGGCCGGTATGACGTGGTCACCTTCCAGGAGCGCCAGCTGCGGCTGCTGCTGGCGAAGAACCCGGCCGGCTGGCTGGAGACCTTCTCGCTGATCGACCCGCCGCCCACCCCGGTGATCCTCTCGGTGAACGCGCGCGGCGCCGACGGCACCGACACCTCCTGGCTGTGGGACGTGGACTACACCCGGCTCGCCGGGCACCCGATCTGCGTGATCGGCGACCGCAAGCTGGACCTCGCGGTGCGCCTGGAGGTCGCCGGGCTGGACTTCCGGGTCTGCGCGGACGTGGACGAGGCGGTACGGATCTCCCCGCCCGGCCGCATCGAGGTGATCGCCAACTACACCGCGTTCCAGGACCTGCGCCGCCGGGTCGGCAACTGACCCCCGTACGAGAGGCACGAAGATGCGTAGCACGAGCCAGAACGGCCTGCGTCTGGTGTGGGTCTACCCCGACCTGCTGAGCACGTACGGCGACCAGGGCAACACCCTGGTGGTGGAGCGCCGGGCGCGGCAGCGCGGGCTGGAGGTCTCCCGCCTGGACGTCCGCTCCGACCAGCAGATCCCCACCTCCGGGGACATCTATCTGATCGGCGGTGGCGAGGACCGCCCGCAGCGGCTGGCCGCCGAGCGGCTGATCCGGGACGGCGGGCTGAACCGGGCCGTCGCCAACGGGGCGATCGTCTTCTCGGTGTGCGCCGGGTACCAGATCCTCGGCCATGAGTTCGTCAACGACCTCGGGCAGCGCCAGCAGGGCCTGGGCCTGCTGGACGTGGTCAGCACCCGCGGCGAGGGCGCCCGCTGCGTCGGGGACGTGCTGGCCGACATCGACGAGCGGCTGGCGCTGCCCCCGCTGACCGGCTTCGAGAACCACCAGGGCGTCACCCACCTGGGCCCGACCGCCCGGCCCTTCGCCCGGGTCCGGTTCGGCAACGGAAACGGCGCCGGGGACGGTTTCGAGGGCGCGTACAGCGACACCGTCTTCGGGACGTACATGCACGGCCCGGTGATGGCCCGCAACCCGCACATCGCGGACCACCTGCTGAAGCTGGCCCTCGATGTGAACGCGCTGCCGCCGGTCAACGACCAGTGGTACGAGGCGCTGCGCAACGAGCGGATCGCGGCGGCGACCCAGCCCGCCTGAGCCGCGCCCCGCTCGCTCGAGCGCAGCTCAGACGGCGTTCGAGCGCACAGTGACCGCATGGCGGACATCCGGCCGTCGAGCGCGCCCCCGCCACCCGCCCGCTTGTAGGGTGGCGGGGTCCCGCCGGACGACGCGGTCCGGCCGTCGGCCCCCATCTCAGACAGAGGTATGCGTGCCATGCGCATTGGTGTGCTCACGTCCGGCGGCGACTGCCCCGGCCTGAACGCGGTCATCAGGTCAGTCGTCCACCGCGCCACCGTCGACCACGGCGATGAGGTGATCGGTTTCCAGGACGGCTGGAAGGGCCTGCTGGAGTGCGACTACCGCAAGCTGGACCTGGACGCCGTGAGCGGCATCCTGGCCCTCGGCGGCACCATCCTCGGCTCCACCCGGGTGCGCCCGGAGCATCTGCGGGACGGGGTGGAGCGGGCCAAGGGCCATGTGGCGGAGCTCGGCCTGGACGCGGTCATCCCCATCGGCGGGGAGGGCACGCTGAAGGCCGCCCGGCTGCTCTCGGACGCCGGGCTGCCGATCGTCGGCGTGCCCAAGACCATCGACAACGACATCGCCTCGACCGATGTGACCTTCGGCTTCGACACCGCGGTCGGGGTCGCCACCGAGGCCCTGGACCGGCTCAAGACCACCGCGGAGTCCCATCAGCGAGTGCTGATCGTCGAGGTCATGGGGCGGAACACCGGCTGGATCGCGCTGCACTCGGGCATGGCCGCGGGCGCCCACGCCATCGTCGTCCCGGAGCGCCCGTTCGACATCGAGGAGCTGGCCGGGACCGTCGGGGCGCGGTTCGAGGCGGGCAAGAAGTTCGCGATCGTGGTGGTGGCGGAGGGCGCCAAGCCGCGCGAGGGCACGATGGACTACGAGGCCGGCGGCAGGGACGTCTACGGCCACGAGCGCTTCGCGGGCATCGCCCGCCACCTCTCCGTGGAGCTCGAGCGGCGGCTCGGCAAGGAGGCGCGGGCGGTCATCCTGGGCCATGTGCAGCGCGGTGGCACCCCGACGGCGTACGACAGGGTGCTGGCCACCCGCTTCGGCTGGCACGCGGTCGAGGCGGCCCACCGCGGCGAATTCGGCACGATCACGGCGCTGCGCGGCACGGACATCACCCTGGTGCCGCTGGCGTCGGCCGTGGAGCGGCTGAAGACGGTCCCCGCCGAGCGGTACGCCGAGGCCGAGTGCGTGCTGTGATCGATGCGGTTCTAGGCTGGTGCGAGCACATTTCGTGCGCACTGGGAGGTGTACCGGATGGATCACGGCGGGCACGGCATGATGATGGATCTGCCGCCGTTCACGCTGTCGCGCGGGCTGGAGTTCGGCGGCGATCCGTTCTTCCTGGTCGGCTGTGTGCTGGCGCTCGGTCTTTACGGCTGGGGCGTCGCGCGGCTGCGGCGGCGCGGCGACGCCTGGCCGGTGGGGCGCGTGGTCTCCTTCGTGCTCGGGGTGCTGACCATCGCGGTCGCGATGTGCACCAAGCTGAACGACTACGGCATGGTCATGTTCAGCGTCCATATGGTGCAGCACATGATCATCAGCATGGTCTCGCCGATCCTGCTGCTGCTGGGCGCGCCGGTCACGCTGACCCTGCGGGCCCTCCCGGCGGCCGGGCGCGGCCGCAAGGGGCCCCGGGAGCTGCTGGTCGCGCTGTTGCACAGCCGCTATATGCGGATCATCACCCACCCGGCGTTCACCATCCCGCTGTTCATCGCGAGCCTGTACGCGCTGTACTTCACCCCGCTCTTCGACTTCCTGATGGAGAGCAAGGCCGGGCATATCGCGATGATGGTCCACTTCCTCGCGGTGGGCCTGGTCTTCTTCTGGCCGATCATGGGCGTGGACCCGGGGCCGCACCGGCCCGGCTATGTGATGCGGATGCTGGAGCTGTTCTCGGGCATGCCGTTCCACGCGTTCTTCGGCATCGCGCTGATGATGGCGTCCGAGCCCATGGTCGGCACGTACCAGCATCCGCCCGCCTCGCTGGGCATCGACGCGCTGTCGGACCAGACCTGGGCGGGCGGTATCGCCTGGGCCTTCAGCGAGATCCCGTCGGTGATCGTGCTGGTGGCGCTGGTCTACCAGTGGTACAAGTCCGAGCAGCGCCAGGCGCGGCGCATCGACCGCACCGCGGACCGGGACGGCGACCAGGAGCTCGCGGCGTACAACGCCTATCTGGCGTCGCTCCAGTCCCGGAGCCAATGACCTCGCTCCAGTCCCGGAGCCGCTGAGTCCGGTCCCGGCAGCCTGCTGAGAGGCGTCCGCCGGGTCTTGCCGCCTGCGCGGCGGGCTGTTCCCCTACCCGCCCCTTCCCACGCAGCGTCGATTTGCGGCTCCGCCGCGTGGGGGCTCCGCCCCAGACCCCGCTCCTCAATCGCCGGAGGGGCTGATTTCAGCCCGTCAGGGGGCACCTCCCAGCGGTAGCTGGGGGAGATCGAGGACACGCCCGAAGGGCGTCCGGGGTCCAGGGGCGAAGCCCCATGGTTCGGGAAGGGGCGGGGAGGGGAAAGACCCGCCGGACACCCCGTAGCGGCCGGGGCCCGGACCGCGAGACCATGGACCCGGGCCCTGGGTGGCCCGGGTCCTGGCGAAGGGGCGTCGGGACCGCCGTGAGGAGGTCGGGGATGCCCGGTTCCGCGAAGGCGATGACGGTGGCCACGGTAGGGGGTCTGGTGCTGGTGACGGCCTACACCGTGGCTCTGGGGAGCAACGGCTGGCTCTGGTTCAGCTGGGTGGTGCTCGGACTGCTGACCGTGGGGGTCGTGGTGGCCAGGGGCTGATCTCTACCGGGCGGAGGGTCCCTTCGGAGCGGATCCCGAGGGCCTGCCCAGCAGCCACCGCCATAACGCCGCCCACCACGGGACGCGCCCGGGGGCCGCCGCCCCGGGCCCCTCGGTGCCGGACCGTACCGGGGCCGCCGTCGCCTCGGGCATCGGCGGCATCCGCTGCCGAGGCGGCAGGAGCACCTCGACGGGGAGGTCCATGATGTCCGGCTCGGGGCGCCGGGGCATGAACTCCACCGGCAGCTCAACGAGATGGCGGGAGATCCAGGACGAGAGCCAGGTCAGCTCGGACTCGTCCACGGCCAGCCGCAGATCGGGCAGGCGCAGCAGCAGGGTGTCGATGGCGGTGTCCGTGATGGCCCGGCCGATGTCCTGCCCCGGGCATTCGTGGGGACCGCCGCTGAACGCGAGATGGGACCGGTTGCCGTACATGGGCGCGGCGATGTCGGGGCGGATGGCCGGGTCGACGTTCCCGGCGGCCAGCCCCAGCAGCAGCATGTCCCCGGCCTTGATCCGCTGACCGCCCAGTTCGGTGTCCCCGGTGGCCCAGCGGCCGGGGACGACGGTGAGCGGGGGCTCGTTCCACAGCACGTGCTCGATGGCGTCCGGCAGCGTCATATGGCCACCGGCCAGGGACGCGCGGAAGCGCGGGTCGGTGAGGACCATGCGCAGCGTGTTGGCCATCAGATTGGTGGTGGTCTCGTTGCCGGTGAGCAGCACCAGCCGCAGATGCTGGACCACCTCCTCCTCGGTGAGGCCGGAGGGGTGGGCCAGCAGCCAGGACGCCAGGTCCTCGCCGGGTTCGGCGCGCCTGCGGTCCACCAGGCCCTTGAGGGTGTCGGTGACGTACGCGTCGCTGCGCAGGGCCGTCTCGGTGCCCTTCATCAGGTCCCGGGTGGCCTCGACCAGCCGTGGGCCGTACTCGTCGGGCATGCCCAGCAGTTGGGTGAGGACGAGCATGGGCAGCTGCTGGGCGAAGGCGGTGACCATTTCCGCGCCTCCGTCGGCGCAGAAGTCGTTCACCAGCTGGTGGGTGAAGCGGGTGACATGGCGGCGGATCCCACGGCGGTCGAAGCGCCCCATGGACTCGGTGAGCGCGGCCCGCAGCCGTTCGTGCTCGTCGCCGTCGGCGAAGGTGCACATGGGCTGCCAGCCGACCACCGGCAGCAGGGGCGAGTCGGCGGCGATCCTGCCGTCCTTCCAGGCGTGCCAGTGGCGGGAGTCGCGGGAGAAGCGGGAGGGGGTGCGGGAGACCTCCAGGTTCTCGCGGTAGCCCAGCAGCAGCCAGGCCGGTATGCCACCGTCGAGCACGATCGGGGCCACCGGGCCGTGCTCGGTGCGCAGCCGCTCGTACAGCCCCATCGGGTCCTTCTCGTTCTCGGGCCCGAGGAGGTCCACGAGACCGCCGTCCCCGTCGGGGAGCGCGGTGTGGACGGGGCACCGGGCGGGCGGCGGATCGGCGGGCCCGGTGCCGGTGTCGTCGAGGTGAGGAGTCACGGTGTCTCCGGGGTCACGGTGTGGAGGGATTGCAGATGGCGCACGAGGGCGAGGAGGGTGTCGCGGCTGGAGGCCCGGTCGCGGGCGTCGCAGTCGATCATCGGTACGGAGTCGGGCAGGTCCATGGCCGCGCGCAGCTCCGCCATGGGGTGGACGGGGGCCTCGGGGAACGCGTTGACCGCGACCACGAAGGGCACCCCGCGCTCCTCGAGCCGCCCGACCGCGTCGAAGCTGACCTCCAGACGGCGGGTGTCGATCAGGACCACGGCGCCCAGGGCGCCCTCGAAGAGGCCGTTCCACAGGAACCAGAACCGCTCCTGGCCGGGGGTGCCGAACAGATAGAGCACCAGTTGTTCGTTGAGGCTGATCCGGCCGAAGTCCATCGCGACGGTGGTCTCGGTCTTGCGCTCGATCCCGGCGATGTCGTCGACGCCGACCCCGGCCTGGGTCATGGTCTCCTCGGTGGTCAGCGGGCGGATCTCGCTCACCGCGCCGACCATGGTGGTCTTGCCGACGCCGAAGCCGCCGACGATCACCACCTTGACGGCGGCGGCCGCGGAGGCCGGGAGGGTGTCCTCGCTGCGCGGGCCGGCGATTCCCTCAGAGGTTCTGTAGTCCATGCATCACCGCCTGCAGCAGTTCGGGGTCGGGCAGCACGGCGGCCGGGACCGGCGCCCTGACCTCCACCCGGTCGTCCCGCAGCAGCCCCGCGAGGAGCACCGTGACGGTGGAGACGGGCAGGACCAGATACGCGGAGATCTCGGCCACCGAGAGCGGGAACTGGCACATCCTCAGCACGGCGGCGGCCTCGGGGGCCGTCCCCGGCTCCGGTTCGGCGCGCGCCACGATGAGGCTGACGAGTTCGACGGGCCGGTGCCGGGGTTCCTGCGGGGCGCGGCCGCGGCTGACCGTGTAGAGCCGCTCGGGGCCGCCCTCGTCCCACGGCTTGCCGGGCTCGCTCATGTCACCCGTCCGTCGACCCGCGGCGGGCTGCTGAGGTGCTCCCCGAGCCGGGCGACGAGATCTCTCATGCACTGGCCCATCAGCCCGGCGTCCACGCTGTCCTCGGCGAGCACCGCCAGATACGAGCTGGTCCCGGCCGCCATCAGATAGAAGAACCCGCCGTCGACCTCGATGACGACCAGCCGCATCCGCCCGTCCCCCTCGGGGAACTCGGCGGCGATCGCGCCGGAGAGGCTCTGCAGCCCGGCGCAGGCGGCGGCCAGGCGATCGGCGGTGTCCTTGTCCGCGCCGACCTGGGCCATGCACAGGCCGTCCGAGGACAGCAGGACCACGTGCCGGGTCTCCGGAACGCTGGACGCCAGGTCCCGGAGCATCCAGTCCATGTTGAACCGCGGTTGCGTCACTTGCCTACTCATCCTTGTCCGACGTGTTCGGGGTGCTTGAGTTGTCCGGGGTGTGGGGGGACTTCCGGGGGCCCGGCTCCTCCGTGGCGGCGTCCGCGGCCGGGATCGGCTCACCGTTGAGCCCCTTGGTGAAGGCGTCCAGCCAGATCCCCGGCTGTACCGGCTGCCGGGCCGGTTCGCGGGGCGGGGCGGGCGCCGCGGGGGACGCGGAGTCGCCCCGGAAGGACGAGGGGGCCGGGGCGACCATCGGCATCCGGCGGCGGCGCTGCGGGAGTCCGGCGCCGTTCTGCCGGAAGCCGGGGCCGGGGCGGCCCTGCGCCACCGGGCCGGTGCGGGTGGGCGACGGCAGCGGCGTGGCCCGCTTGATGGGCTTGGGCGGGGGGAGTTTGGCCGCGCGGGCGATCGCGCCGCCGGGCGCGGGGGTGGGGCAGATGATGTCCTGCGGTACGACCAGCACCGCGCGCACCCCGCCGTACGCCGAGGGCCGCAGCGAGATCTGGAACCGGTACCGCACGGCGAGCCTGCCGACCACGGCCAGGCCGAGCCGCGGTGTCTCGCCGAGGTCGTTGAGGTCGAATCCGGTGGCCGCCTGGAGCAGCACCGCGTCGGTGCGCCGGCGCGCCTCCTCGGACAGGCCCACCCCGGCGTCCTCGATCTCGATCGCGACCCCGGACTGGACCTCGATCGCGGTCAGGTGGACCCGGGTCTTGGGCGGCGAGTAGCGGGTGGCGTTGTCCAGCAGTTCGGCGAGGGCGTGGATCAGGGGCTCCACCGAGGGGCCGACGATGGCGACGTCCGCGACCGAGTGCAGATCCACCCGCTCGTACTCGAGGATGCGGGACATGGCGCCGCGGCAGACGTTGAACAGCGGCACCTCCTTCTGCCACTGGCGGCCCGGGCGGGAGCCGCCCAGGACCGCGATGGAGTCCGCCAGCCGGCCGATGAGGGCGTTGCCGTGGTCCAGGTGGAGCAGATCCTCGAAGACGTCCGGGTCGGCGCCGTGCTTGTCCTCCATCTCCCGCATGTCCTGGGCCTGTTGGTGGACGATGGCCTGCACCCGGCGGGCGATGTTGACGAACGCCCGCTGGGCCGCGTCCCTCAGGTCCTCCTCGGTCCGCACGGTGTCCAGCACCCACCGCAGCAGCTGCTCGTGGGCGGCGTCGAAGTCCGGGTCGAGACGGGGCGCGTAGTCGACGTCCTTCATCGCCTCGTGCACCATGGCGCCGCGCCGCAGCCGGGCCACCGTCGCGGGGAGCACCTCCCGGGTCAGCCGCCGGATCTCCGCCTCCTGGGCCGTCAGGCGCTGCCGGAACCCGGCCTCCTGGGCGGAGAGCCGGGTGCGCAGCGTGGTGATCAGCCGGCCGCGGCGCATCGCCTCGGCCGCCGCGAGGGCCACCGCGAGCGTCGCCGCCACTCCGCACCAGGCGACCGTGGCCCGCGCCCCGGACGGGACCACGGCGACGGCCAGCGCCGCGCAGAACGCCATCGCGGCGGGAGGGATGACCCATACGAGCGTGGAGGCGGGCCGTCGGCCTCCGGGTGAGGTGCCGCCTCCGGATGAGGTACCGGCGAAAACCATGGGCATCCTTAAAAACAGCGAAGAGAAAATGAGTGCGAAATGCGGGCGATGAGCCAGCCCGCCATGGGCCCTGGAGCATAGCGGTTTCACCGTCACATGAATCGAAGATGCTTTTTTCTTCGGAATGCATCACGGTGAATTCAAAGAGCGTGAAAAAGCGATCATCTGCACTCATTCTTTGACCGTGGATGATCGGCTGAGGGCGAATCTGCTCATGGCGAAGGAGTCTGGGCAGCGTGGCACTCGGGCCCTTAGCCTTGATCCACCGACGCGGTTCGAAATGATCTCCGGGGGTTTCCCCGGGCTGTCAGCTGAGTGCGGGCAGGGTGTATCCGCTGGTCTGCCCAGCTCTTCCACGATTCGGTTTCGGTCGGGCCCTGGTGGGCGGGGTGGTCAGTGACGTCAGGGCGCCTCGGGTGGGGCGTGGACGGTGGCGAACAGTTGTGTCCACGCGTCTTGCCAGGGCCATCGCTGCGGTAGGTGCAGGATGAGGCGCCGGGCGGTGCGGGCGATTCTGGCCGGGACACGGACGAGGTGGGTGCGCAAGGTTGCGGTGGTGGCCTTGGCGTGGAAGGCGGAGGCCAGGGCGCCTGCGGCTCGCAGGAGGTTGTAGGCCATGGCCCACAGGGTCAGCCAGGCCGCGTTGGCGTTGAACTTCCCCGAGGGCAGGTGGGCCAGGGCGGAGGCTTTGCCGTCGGCGATGACCTGCTCGACGACGGCATGGTGACGGTGTTCCCGTTCGGCCTGGAGGGTGTCGGCGGGGTTGTCGGTGAAGAACGGGTGGTAGCGCCAGGCAGGGAACAACTCGCCCTGCTCGCCGACGGTGGCGGGTTTGGCCAGGTCACGGACGCGGCGCACGATGAGGCGGGCGGTGACCTGCTCGCTCTTCCTGCGGCCGGTGAACGCGGTGTAGGCGGGGATCTCGGCGACCTGGGCGCCTGAGATGAGTTCGCCGGTGTCGGGATCGGGCACCGCGGTGGGGTAGGTGATCTGCTGCCATGCGGTGTCGGGGATGGCGAGGACGACCCGTCTGACGGAGGGGTTCATGCCGCAGGTGATCGAGAAGCGGGCCCCGGCCCGGCGGCACGCAGCGATCACACCGGCGTTGTAGAACTGCGAGTCCGCCCGCAGAATGCGCATGCCGGTGCAGCCGATGCCGCGCGCGGTGGCCAGTGCCTCGCTGACCAGCTTCGGGGCGCCACGGGAGTCGGCTGCCTTGCCGCGGCGCATCCGCACGGTGGCGATCACCGGCCGGGAGGTGGGGGTGCAGACCGTGGCGAGCAGGGGATGCAGGGTGCGGATGCCCTTGAACCGGCCGTACTCGGCGCCCTGCTTGGTGCGGCCGTAGACGCGTTTGTGGGTGGAGTCGACATCGATGAACGCCTTCTCGCGCGAGCCGGGCAGCAGCGGGGCATGCGCAGCCAGTGAGGTCAGGAATCGGCGGTGCACGGCGTGGAGCTGGAGTGCATGACCGTGAGTGAACGCGCGCAGGAACGTGCCGAGTGTGGACGGGGCACGGATCCCGCCAAACAGGGTCGGCATGGCACCATGGCGCAGGACATCGAGGTCGTCGATGCTGTCCGCGCCTGCGGCCATGCCGGCCACGATGCTGGTCACCTTGGCGTCCGCCGCCGCACCCGCGCTGTTCCTGGCGCCGGACAGTTTCACCTTCTCCGCCGTCAGACGGGCAAGCCCGCACCGCTCAGCCAGTCGCATGACCGGGACCAGCCCAGCATGCGCGACCAGATTCGCGTCATCGAACGCGGCCGACACCGCCGCAGCGGCATGGGAAGATTGCATCTCGCGGGTGTTCTCTTGCTCTGTGGATATGGAACCGTAGGAAGTCTCATCATCCCAGCTCAGAGGGCATCCGCTTCATCATGTCCTGGCCATGGACCGACCGTTGCCCGGTGGATCAAGGCTTAGCGTCCCGGCATGAGCACTGGGAGCGCATGTGTGATCGGGGCGACGGGGCAGATCGGCCGGGCGGCGGTGCGCGCGCTCGCCGAGGAGGGATGGCGGGTGCGGGCCGCCTCGCGCGGCGGGGGCCGCGACGAGAGCTGGCCCGGGTCGGTGGAGAGCGTGGCCGTGGACCGGGACGACGACGCCGCGGTGGCCGCGCTGATCGGCGACGGCTGCGATGTGGTGCTGGACTGCGTCGCCTACGGCACGGCGCACGCACGGCAGTTGCTGGACCTCGCCGACCGCGTCGGATCGGCGGTGGTGATCTCCACCGGAGCGGTGTACGAGGACGACCAGGGCCGGGGCTTCGGGACCCAGGACCGGCCGGACGGCGCCCCGCGGTATCCGGTGCCGCTCCCCGAGTCCCAGCGGACCGTCCCGCCCGGCGACGGCTACGGCAGCCGGAAGGTGGCGCTGGAGCGGGAGTTGCTGGCCGCCGGGGACCGGCTGCCGACCACCCTGCTGCGCGCCGGGGCGATCCACGGCCCGCACTGCCGCACCCCGCGCGAGCTGTACTTCGTCAAACGGGCGCTGGACGGGCGGCCGGTGCGGATCCTGGCGTACGGCGGCCGCAGCCGGTTCCATCCGGTGCATGTCGACAACATCGCGGAGCTGGTGCGGCTGGCCGCCCACCGGCCCGGTTCACGGGTGCTCAACGCGGGCGACCCGCAGGCGCCGACCGTCGCCGACATCGCCGCCGCCGTGGACGCGGTGCTGGAGGTGCGCGGCGAACTGGTGCTGATCGACGGGGAGCCGCCGCATCCGCATGTCGGCAGCACGCCCTGGAGCCTGGCCCACCCCCTCGTCTACGACATGTCCGCGGCCGAACGGGAGTTGGGCTACCGCCCGGTGACCGGCTATGCGGAATCGCTCCCGGCGACCGTCGCCTGGCTGACGGACCGGCTGACGGCCGACCCGGACTGGCGCACGGCCTTCCCCGACATGGCCGCCGCCTACGGCCCGAAGACCGATCTGTTCGACTACGCGGCCGAGGACGCGTGGCTGCGGGGCGGCGGGAATTCCCCCGCGCCCTGATCGACGCGGGCGCGCGGCGGAGAAACGGAACCGGGCCCGTGCGGGGAACGCACGGGCCCGGCGCAGCACCGCATACCGTCGGCCAGCCGACTACTTGACGACGGCGGCCGCCTCCTTCGCGGCCTCGGCCGCCTTCGCGGACGCGCCCGCCTTCGCGGGCACCGGCGTGGCGTGCGGGGCGCAGGTCACGTCCTTGGCGTCCACCGTGCCCTTGAGCAGGTAGGCGTCCACCCGGTCGTTGACACACGGGTTCACCAGACCGGTGACCCCGTGCGAACCGGCGTCCTTCTCGGTCACCAGACGCGAGCCCTTGAGCCGCTTGTGCAGCTCCACCGCGCCCTCGTACGGGGTCGCGGCGTCACGGGTGCTCTGCACGATCAGCGTCTTGGGCAGCCCCTTGGCGGCCCCCACCTCCAGCGGGGTCCCCTGCTTGGCCCCCCAGGTGGCGCACGGCAGGTTCATCCAGGCGTTGGACCAGGTCAGGAAGGGGTAGTCGCGGTGGAGCCGGGTGTTGTCCCGGTCCCACTTCGCCCAGCTGGCCGGCCACTTGGCGTCGGCGCACTCGACGGCGGTGTAGACGGCGTTGCCGTTCTCCGAGGCGATGTTGCCCGCGGTGTCGGACATGTCCGGGCCCGCGGCCTCGACCAGCGCCTTCTCATCGCCGCCGAGGTAGTCGCTCCACACCTGGGCGACCGTGGCCCACGACGAGTCGTAGTACGGAGCGCTCTGGAAGAGCCCGAGCAGTTCGGCCGGGCCCACGACCCCGCCGATGGGGCTCTTCTTGGCGGCCGCGCGCAGCTTCTCCCACTGCTTCTGGACTGCTCCCGGGGTGTCGCCGATGTGGTAGGCGGCGTCGTTCTTCGCCACCCACGCCTTCCAGTCGTCCCAGCGCGTCTCGAAGGCGACGTCCTGGTCCAGGTTGGCCTGGTACCAGATCTTCTCCCGCGAGGGGTTGACCACGCTGTCCACGATCAGCCGGCGCACATGGGTCGGGAAGAGCGTCGCGTAGACCCCGCCGATGTACGTTCCGTAGGACACGCCCAGGTAGTTGAGCTTCTTGTCGCCGAGCGCGGCCCGGATGACGTCGATGTCCCGGGCGGTGTTGGGCGTCGTCATCTGCGGCAGCATCCAGCCGCTGCGCTCCTTGCACCCAGACGCGTACTCACGGGCCAGCTTGCGCTGAACGCGCTTGTCCGCCTCGCTGTCGGGCACCGGGTCCAGCTTCGGGGCCTTGACGTACTCCTGGGGATCCACGCACGAGATCGCCGTGGAGTGGCCCACCCCGCGCGGGTCGAAGCCGACGAAGTCGTACGCCTTCGACGCCTTCGTCCACAGCGGGTTCTTGGTGGTGACCCGGGTCGGGAAGCGCAGCCCGGAGCCGCCGGGCCCGCCCGGGTTGTAGATCAGCGAGCCCTGCCGCTCGGAGGCGGAGCCGGTGCTGGCGATCCGGTCCACGGCGAGCTTGATGGTGCGGCCGTTCGGCTTGGCGTAGTCGAGCGGCACGGTGACGTAGCCGCACTGGATGGGCTTGGCCAGCCCCCAGTCGGCCGGGCAGTCCGTCCAGTCGATGCCCTTCTTCGCGGCCTTGGCCGCGGCCACCGCCACACCACGGGCCTCGGCGGCCCCGCCGGGCGTCCGCTCAGAGGCCCCGGCCGTGGGGGCGGCCAGCGCACCGGTTATCAGCGCACCGGCGATCACACCGCCGGTCGCGCCGAAGAGTGCTGTGCGTCTCACTTAGTCATCCCCCTGCTTTGTTGCGCCGCCAGGAGCGGCGATGATCACAGAGTGTCAGGGGGATTCTTCTGTCTTGCTTACCGCCGAGTACAGGGCAAACCGCCGTTTCTTTATCAAGACGTGAACATCAGCCCACGGCCGCGACCGCCGCGTCGAGGGCCCGGCGGAGGTGCAGGGCGTCCGGGGCCACGGCGGTGGCGAGGGCGGCGGGGCCGGTCAGCGGCGTGAGGACGGCGGACTCGGCGAGGCGGCGGGACACGATGGGACGAGCGTCGTAGGCCGGGTCGACCACGAGCAGCTGGCCCACCGCCCGATGGCCGCCGAGGACCGCGCCGCCGTCCCAGCCGGGGGCGCCGGGGCCGTGCGCGAACTCCTGGTCGAGAAGCGGACGCCCGGCGCGGTGAACGGTGAGACGACTGGTCAGATGGCCCGGGGATTCGCCGGTACGGCCCAGGATCTGCTCCTCGCGGAGCACGAGGCGGGCGGTGGGCGCGAGTTCGACACGGGTGGTCATCAGCAGTTCGCTGCCGTGGGCGGAGATCAGGGGCTCGGGCAGCCAGTGCAGGGTCGCGCCGTCGGCGACGGTCAGCCGGATCTCGTAGTACGCCGGCCCGGCCGCCCGCCCCGGCAGGGCGATGGTGGCCGCGGCGGAACCGATGCGCAGCCGGGCACCCGGCCCGGCGGTCGCCTCCAGGGCGATCCGATCGCCGCCGAGGGGCGCGCTCATGGCCCCGACCACGGTGACACACGCCTCCCCGCCCACGCCCCGGGTCCGCCGCAACGCGAGCGGCCCGTCCCCGGCGAGCACGGGCAACGCGGTGCCCCCGCGCCCGTCCGCCTCGGCGACGAGACGGGCGGTGGCCCGTACGACCGGGCCGGAGATGCCCGTTGTCGGTGAGGTGCCCGCCGCACCCGAGGCAGCTGCCGCCGCACCCGAGACGCGTGTCGCGCCCGAGGCGCAAGTCGTAGCCGAGGTGCCCGCCGCACCCGAGGCAGCCGTCGTAGCCGAGGCAGCCGTCATAACCGAGGCGGCCGGGGCGCGCCGCGTGTCCGGGGCTTCCCGCTCCCGAGCGCTCCCCGGCATCCGCGGCGCGGGGTGTGGCGGTACGCCAGCCGGAGCGGCCGCCCGCGGTCGCTCCGGCCCGGGCGCGGCGTCCGGGGCGGGGGTCATGCCGGGGCCGCTGTCCAGGCGGCCAGGCGGGTTCGGACCCAGTCGGCGATGGGGCGGACGCCGTCCTCGGCGACCAGGGAGGTGAAGGCGACGGGCAGTTCACCGCGCTGGGCCTCGGCGTCGCGGGCCATGCGTGCCAGGTCCGAGCCGACATAGGGGGCCAGATCGGTCTTGTTGACCACGAGGAGGTCGGCGATGGTGATGCCGGGGCCGCCCTTGCGGGGGATGTCGTCGCCGCTGGAGACGTCGATGACGAAGATCTGCACATCGACGAGGCCCTTGGAGAAGGTGGCGGTGAGGTTGTCGCCACCGGACTCGACCAGGATCAGATCGAGCGGGCCCACGGTCTCCTCGAGCTCCTCGACCGCCTCCAGATTGGCGGAGATGTCGTCGCGGATCGCGGTGTGCGGGCACGCGCCGGTCTCCACCGCGGTGATCCGCTCGGGCGGCAGCACGGCCTCGCGCAGCAGGTACTCGGCGTCCTCGCGGGTGTAGATGTCATTGGTGACGACGGCGAGGGAGAGCTGGTCGCGCAGCGCCCGGCACAGCGCGGCGACGGTCGCGGTCTTGCCCGAACCCACCGGCCCGCCGAGGCCGATGCGCAGCGCCCGGCGGGTGCCGTCGGCGCGGTGGGGGCCGGAGGCGCCGTAGGTGTGGCGCGGGGGGTAGGTGTCCGCGTGGTCGAGGTGCATGAACGGCTCCGATGTTCCAACAGGCGGGGGCGAGGGCGGGGCGGGCCCGGTTACGAGGCGAAGAGGCGTACGGACCAGGTGGCGTGGTGTTCGGCGGCGATGTCGAGCAGTGGCGCGGAGGCGGCGGGCAGCGCGCCCGCGCCCTCGTCGAGGGCCCGCCGCGCCGTCTCGGCGGCCCGCGCCACGACCTGGTCCAGCTCGGGGGCGAGGCGGGCGAGGACGGCGGTGGCCTCGAAGGGGTCGAGGCTCAACAGCCGTACGGCGGCGGTCGCGGGCCCGCTCACCGCCTCGTACCCGGCGGCGTACGCGGCGTCCGGCGGCCCCAGCGCGGCGGCGCGCGCAGTGAGTCCGAGCACCACGGGCTGATGCGCGCCGCGCGGCCGGGCGGCGGCCAGGCCGTCCAGCTCGGGCGAGGGCCAGGTGGCTCGGGCGGCGCGCATCAGCTGGCGCCCGAGCCGCCGGGCGGTGGCCCGCAGCGCGGAGCTGGGCGTACGGGCGTCCGCCGCGTCGTCCAGCACGAGCGGATCGAGCCCGGCGGCGGCCGCGGCGGCGAGCCCCGCCGCGGTGAGCCCAGCGGTGTGCAACCGGCCCCGGCAGAACGCCTCCAGGGAGGCCGCGTCATGGATCCGACCCGCCGCGACGGCGGCCTCGGCACCCCCGGAATGCGCATGGCCTCCGGCGGGAAACCGCCCATCGGCAAGCACGAGCAACGCACCGATCCCACCGGCCCCCCGTCCCACGGCCCCCGCCGCACGCCCCACGACGACGCCCTCCGCACCCGAACGGGCCCGATCCGGCCCGCCCGGTGGCGGGACACCGGGGATCCAGGGGACCGCAGCGGCGACCTCACCGGGGGCGCCGTCCCCCCGGACCCCGCCGGAAGGCGTCTCCGCCGCCACCGAACCGGCCCGATCCGGCCCACCCGATGACGCCCCACCCGAGGCCCGGGGGACGGGAGCGGCGCCCCCACCCAGCCCCCAGGAGCCAGGAGCGACACCCCCACCAGGGACCTCGCCCGCGGGCGACCGCTGAAGGGCCCGATCCGGCCCGCCCGGTGGCGGGGCACCGGGGGTCCAGGGGGCGGAGTCCCCTGGTTGTGGGGAGGGGCGGGGTGGGGAAAGGTCCCGCGGCAGGCGACCCGCGGCAGGACCGCGGGCGTCCCGGGGAGTGGGCGGGGTCTCGTTCGTGGGCATGACGGGTCCGGTCCGGTCAGAAGAGGAAGTACCGCTGGGCCATGGGAAGTTCCGTCGCCGGGGCCGGTTCGACGGGTTCGCCGTCGATCGTCACGGTGAACGTATCGGGGTCGACCTCGACCCGCGGCAGGGCGTCGTTCTCCCGCATGTCCGCCTTGGTGACCCCCCGCGTGCCGCGGATCGGGGCGAACCGCTTGTGGAGGTCCAGCCGGTCCGCCAGGCCGTCGTCCAGGGCGGCCTGGGTCACGAAGTTGACCGAGCCCCTGGCCGCCGCGCGGCCGAGCGCGCCGAACATGGGGCGCGGCAGGACCGGCTGCGGGGTCGGGATGGAGGCGTTGGCGTCGCCCATCTGCGCATACGCGATCTGGCCGCCCTTGATCACCAGCTGTGGTTTGACACCGAAGAAGGCGGGCTCCCAGAGCACCAGGTCGGCCAGCTTTCCGGGCTCCACCGAGCCGATCTCCCCGTCGAGGCCCTGGGCCACCGCCGGGTTGATGGTGTATTTGGCGACATAGCGACGCGCCCGGTGGTTGTCGGCGCGGCCGTCCCCGGCCAACGCCCCGCGCCGTCGCTTCATCACATGCGCGGTCTGCCAGGTGCGCAGCACCACCTCGCCGATCCGCCCCATGGCCTGGGAGTCGGAGGAGATGATCGAGATCGCGCCGAGGTCGTGCAGCACGTCCTCGGCGGCGATGGTGCTGGGCCGGATGCGGGACTCGGCGAAGGCGAGGTCTTCGGGGACGGCCGGGTTGAGGTGGTGGCAGACCATCAGCATGTCGAGGTGTTCCTCGACGGTGTTGACGGTGTGCGGGCGGGTCGGATTGGTGGAGCTGGGGAGCACGTTCGGCTGGGAGACCACGGTGATGATGTCGGGCGCGTGCCCGCCGCCCGCGCCCTCGGTGTGATACGCGTGGAGGGTGCGCCCGGCGATCGCGGCGAGGGTGTCGCCGACGAAGCCCGCCTCGTTGAGGGTGTCGGTGTGGATGGCGAGCTGGGCGCCGCTCTCCTCGCAGACGCCGAGGCAGGCGTCGATGGCGGCGGGGGTCGCCCCCCAGTCCTCATGGATCTTGAATCCGAGTGCTCCGCCGCGCAGTTGGGACCACATCGCCTCGCGGGAGACGGTGTTGCCCTTGCCGAGCAGGCCGATGTTGACCGAATACCCCTCCAGCGCCTCGAACATCCGGGCGAGGTGCCAGGGTCCGGGGGTGATGGTGGTGGCCGTGGTGCCCTCGGCCGGTCCCGTGCCGCCACCGACCAGGGTGGTGATCCCGGAGCAGAGCGCCTGGTCGACGAGGGTCGGGGAGATGAAGTGGACATGGGCGTCGATGGCGCCCGCGGTGAGGATCCTGCCGTTGCCCGCGATGACCTCGGTCTCGGGCCCGATGACGAGGTCGGGGTGGACGCCGTCCATGGTGTCGGGGTTCCCGGCCTTGCCGATTCCGGCGATACGGCCGTCACGCAGGCCGATATCCGCCTTGACGACGCCCCAGTGGTCGAGCACGACGGCCCCGGTGATCACGGTGTCGGGGGCGCCCTCGGCGCGGGTGGCGCGGGACTGGCCCATGGATTCGCGGATCACCTTGCCGCCGCCGAAGACCGCCTCGTCCCCGGCCCGGCCGGGCCCGCCGCCGCGGTCCTCCTCGATCTCGATGAAGAGGTCGGTGTCGGCGAGCCGGATGCGGTCCCCGGTGGTGGGGCCGAAGAGGTCGGCGTACGCGGCGCGGTTCAGCTCAGCGGTCATCGAGCCCTCCTCCCGTCTCCCCGCGCAGCCCCGGCACGATCCGCTCCCCCGCGATCGGGATCAGGTCGACCTCGACGGGGATGCCGGGTTCGAAGCGCACGGCGGTGCCGGCGGCGATGTTCAGCCGCTTGCCGCGGGCGGCGGCGCGGTCGAAGTCGAGGCCGGGGTTGACCTCGGCGAAGTGATAGTGGGAGGCGACCTGGACGGGCCGGTCGGCGGCGTTGAGCACGGTGAGACGGGTGACCGGCCGCCCCTCGTTGAGGAGCACCGGCTCATCGGCGTAAAGGATCTCTCCGGGGACCATGGAAGCGCCCCCGTCAGGCTATCGGCTGGTGGACGGTGACCAGCTTGGTGCCGTCGGGGAAGGTGGCCTCGACCTGCACGTCCTGGAGCATCTCGGGTACGCCCTCCATGACCTCGTCGCGGGTGAGCACCCGGCGGCCGGAGGCCATCAGCTCGGCGACGCCGCGGCCGTCGCGGGCGCCCTCCAGGATGTGGGCGGTGATCAGCGCCGTCGCCTCGGGGTGGTTGAGGAGCACGCCCCGGGCCCGTCGTTTCTCGGCCACGTCGGCGGCCACATGGATGAGCAGACGCTCCTGCTCATGTGGGGTCAAGTGCACGCTTACCACCTCATTCTCGCGCCCATTCCGCAAAAGCCCCGACCCGGTGGAAACCACCCGCTCCATGCGGTCCGGGGCGACTTGCGTCCGGCCTTCGCAGGCTAGTTCCGCGGCATTTCGTCGGCGTTAACTGAGCCATTGACCGAGCAACCCTGATCAATTCGATCGATGCTGGTCAAGACGGTCTTATGAGCCACCGTCACGTCTTCGCACCCCCCCTCGGCCACCGCCCGGCATCCGCTCGGCGGACCCGTACGTCCGGCTATCGCACTTGACGGCCCCACCGCATAGCCCCGATTCTCATCACCGCAACACCATGATTCACCTGCTCCGCTCCAACCCCCCACATCACAACGGAGCCCAACTGTGAAGCGAATAGCGTCAATTCGCCGCGGAAGCCTCGCGGCGGCAACCGGTGCCGCGCTCGCCGCGGCCCTGCTGAGCGGCGCCTCCGGCGCCGAGGCCACCGTCAACACCAAGGCCGCCGCCCCCGACGTGGACGTCGCGGCCGTCAAGGCCGATCTGGGCGAGCTGCAGTCCATCGCGGACGCCAACGGCGGCAACCGCGCCCATGGCGAGCCCGGCTACCAGAAGTCCCTGGACTTCATCAAGGGCAAGCTGGACGAGGCCGGATTCACCACCTCCGTCCAGGAGTTCACCTCCGGCGGCAAGAAGGGCTACAACCTCATCGCCGACTGGAAGGGCGGCGCCGACGACAAGGTCGTGATGGCCGGTTCCCATCTCGACTCGGTCGAGGCCGGCCCCGGCATCAACGACAACGGTTCCGGCTCGGCCGCGATCCTCGAGGTAGCGCTGGCCGTGGCCAAGGCCGACCTCCAGCCCGCCAAGCACCTGCGGTTCGCCTGGTGGGGCGACGAGGAGGACGGCATGGTCGGGTCGACGCACTACGTCGACAGCCTGGCGGCCGACGAGCAGTCGAAGATCGACTCCTACCTCAACTTCGACATGCTCGGCTCTCCCAACCCGGGCTACTTCGTCTATGACGACGACCCGGAGCTGGAGAAGGTCTTCAAGGACTGGTACGCGGCGAAGGACATCACGACCGAGAAGGAGACCGAGGGCGACGGCCGCTCGGACCACGCCCCGTTCAAGGACGCGGGCGTGCGGGTCGGCGGTCTGTTCACCGGCGCCGAGGCCACCATGAGCCAGGAGCAGGCCGACCAGTGGGGCGGCAAGGCGGGCGAGGCGTTCGACCCGTGCTACCACTCCGCATGCGACAAGACGTCGAACATCGACGACAAGGCGCTGGACCTGAACACCGACGCCATCGCCAACGCGATCTGGACGCTCAGCTCCTGATCAGCACCCCCGCACCGGACCGGCGCTGAGCCGGTCCGGTGCGGTCACGTCCGTCACTCCTCGCGGCCCGGACGCCGATCCCCGGCGTCCGGGCCGCTGTGTTCCGCCGCGATGCCGAAGCGCCGCCGTTCGCCCGGAGCGGACGAGGTGGGGCGCATCGACGACACGGTGCTGATCACCTGTTCCTCCCCGCCCGTCTCGATCTCCTCGAGTCGCCGCAGGTCCGCGGCGGACACCAGGGCGACAAGCGGCTTCCCGTGGCGCGTGACGACCACCCTCTCGCCGCCGTACACCACGCGGTTGATCAGCTCCGCGAGCTCTGCACGGGCTTGCGTCACCGGAATCTCGTAAGCCATGCTCCCATCATATCTGGATGTACATCCTGTACATTTTTTACGGAGCCAACGACACCGCGAACGACGACGCCGAGAGGTGACGCGATGGAACGACCGACCGCGCGCTATGTCCTGCCCGAGTTCACCGAGCGCACCAGCTCGGGGACGCACACCATGGACCCGTACTCCAAGCTGCTCTCCGAGCGCATCGTCTTCCTCGGCACCCCGATCGACGACACCGCGGCCAACGATGTGATCGCGCAGCTGATCCATCTGGAGCACGCCGCGCCCGACCAGGACATCTCGCTCTACATCAACTCGCCCGGCGGCTCGTTCGGGGCGATGACGGCGGTCTACGACACCATGCACTTCGTCTCCTGCGACATCGAGACGGTCTGCCTGGGCCAGGCCGCCTCGGCGGCCGCCGTACTGCTGGCCGCCGGCACCCCGGGCAAGCGCCTGGCCCTGCCGGGCGCGCGGATCCTCATCCACCAGGCCGCGTTCAGCGAACCGGTCGAGGGCACCACCTCGGATCTGCAGATCCAGGCCAATGAGCTGCGGCGCACCCAGCAGCTGCTCGAGGAGATGCTGGTGCGGCACACCGGTCGGAGCGCCGAGCGGATCCGGGCCGACATCGACCGCGACAAGATCTTCGACGCCGCGGGCGCGAGGGACTACGGACTGGTGGACGAGGTCACCCAGAGCCGTAAGCGGCCGGGCCCGCCGCCGCGGACGAGGTGAGCGCGATGCTGCCACCGGAGCTGCCCCCGCTGCCCGCGCTCACCCGCGCGGAGGGAAACGTGATCGACGGCTATCTGGAGGTGGTCGATCTGCTGGGCCGGATCAATCCGGCGCGCGGCCGTGACACCTACGGCAGTCTGCGGGCCGCCCAGGCGCTGGTGGGGAAGGCCACCGCGCTGCGGGACGCGCTGACGCTGATGCATGAGCGCGGGGAGAGCGAACTCCACACCGCGACCCTGGCCCGGGCGCTGCGGGTGCTGGACGGTGAGCGGCGCGCGGAGCGCGTCACGCTGCCCCCGGCGCTGCGGGCCTGATGGCCGCGCTCGTCAGGGGCGCGGGGCGGCCGGACCCGTCGCCCGAACGGCGGAGCGGGATTCCGGCGCTCCGGGCGGGACCGGCTTGCGTCCAGCGGCCGCCCCGGGTCCGTGCCACCGCCCGCCCCACCACGCCGTAGCACGGCCGTTCGGGCAGGTCATCGCCGTGGGACGGAGCGGTCTCCACCACCCGAACGGCCCCCAGTGACCACCGTCACACCGCACCCTCTCGGGTCGGTCCCGGCGCCGTGCCTGCGTGACCATCCCTGGAGACGACAGGACCCCGTCACCACACCGGGGCGGGGTCGGCTCACGAAGGGTTCCGTGTGATGTCTGCGCACATACGTATCCCCAGGATGTTCTCCCGAGCGAGCGCCGTCTCCGCCCTCACCGTCGCCGCCGTGGGCGGCACCGTGGCGACGCCGGGCTGTCCACCGGAGGCCGAGGCCGCGACCGTCGCCGCCAAGGCGCTGCGGATCGCGGCCGCCAAGAAGGGCGCACCGTACAAGTACGGCGCGGCGGGTCCGAAGCGCTTCGACTGCTCCGGGCTGACGCAGTACGCCTACAAGCGGGCCGGAAAGCGGCTGCCGCGCACCGCGGCCGCCCAGTACAACCGGACCCGCCATATCAAGGCCACCTCCCGCAAGGGCGGTGACCTGGTGTTCTTCCACTCCGGCAGCGGGGTGTACCACGTCGGGGTGTACGCGGGCGGCGGCCGCCTCTGGCACGCCCCCAAGACCGGCGAGGTGGTGCGGCTGGAGCGGATCTGGACCAAGAAGGTCTGGTACGGACATGTGCGCTGACCCGCCGTAGCCGTCAGTGGCCGTGGGTAGGTTGACGGGGCCGGGACACCGCCGTGGACCGGCCCCGTCGATCACCGGAGGCTTCGCATGGCGTATCTGAACCCGGTCCGGCACATCACCTTCGACGCCCGTGATCCCCACGCCCTCGCGCGGTTCTGGTCCCGGCTGACCGGCTACCCCCTGGAGGACTCCGATCCGGACGGCGAATGGGCGCTGATCAGCCCGGGGCAACCCGGGGTGCCGGGGCTGCTGTTCCTGCGGGTCCCGGACGCCAAGACCGTCAAGAACCGCGTGCACCTGGACATCCAGCCGCCGTCGGGCACCCGGGACGCCGAGGTGGAGCGGCTGACCGGGCTCGGCGCGCGCGTGGTGGACGACCGGCGCACGGAGGACGGGCTGGGGTGGGTGGTGCTGTCCGACATCGAGGGCAATGAGTTCTGCGTGGAGCGCGGCGCCGTCGAGCGCGGTGTGGTGCCGGCATGAGCGAGCCCTTCCAGGCGGACCGGACCTACGACCAGGTGTATCTGCTCTTCGTCGACACCTCCGGGTATTCGACGATCGTCCGCTCGAACCCCAGGGACCGCGCCGCCCACGCCTTCGATCTGCTGCGCGAGCGAATGCGCGCGCGGATCGAGCAGTTCTCGGCCCAGCACCGCTGTGCCCGCGGCGACTTATGGAGCTGGCGCGGCGACGGCGGCTTCTTCGCGGTCCACGACGACCGCGAGAGCGTGGCCCGCGATGTCGCGCTGGAGGCGGCCCGCACCTTCCTCACCCTCGATCTGCGCCATCTGCGGGACGAGTTCGCCCAGGCGGGGGTGGACGGCGAACTGCATGTGCGGATGGCGCTGCACAAGGGGGCGATACGGCACACCGGCGAGGGCCGGACCGGCACCATCCACTCCCCCGACATCAATCTGGCCGCGCATCTGGAGAAGGCCACTCCGCCGGACTGCCTGGCGGTCTCGGAAGATGTGTACCGCACCGCGGGGCCGTACGCGGAGCTGTTCGCCCATGTGGGAAGCCATGAGGGCAAGGACGTCTATCTGATGGCGGGCGACGGCGGCCCGGACGGGGCGGCCAAGGCCTGGCTGGCGGGCCGTGGGCTGGCGGACGGCTCCCCGGTGCACGCGTATCCGGAGCGGCCGAGCCCGCAGGAGAAGGCGCGGCTGCTGGACGCGGCGGCCGAGGAGGTCCTGGACATGGGGACGGCGCTGCGCACCACCTCCGGCCGGCTGGTCACCACCGAGCGCCCGGCCCGCTTCCGCGACTCGGTCCTCGGGCTGCTGCGCCGGGGCGGCACGTACCACTGCTATCTGCTGGACCCGTCCTCGGACGCGGCGGCCACGCTCTCCCGCCAGTACCAGGAGGACATGACGCGGAAGATCAAGGATTCGCTGGAGCGGTTCGGCCGTTTCAAGGAGCGCTACGGGGCGGAGGCCGACGGCCTGCGGGTCTATCAGACGGAGGAGTTTCCCGGCTTCTCGGCGCTGACCATCGATATGCGCGGCCCGAGCGGGCTGATCCTGTACTCCTCGTATCTGATGGGCACGAGCCGGTACGGGGTGATCGAGCGCGGCGACATGCCGCACTATCTGATCGGCCCGGCCGCCGGGCGGGTCCACACCCGGATCCGCCAGCTGGCCGAGGCGCGGGTCTCGGAGGGGCGGGCCCATCGCGTGCTGTGAGCGGTTCGGGCGGATCGGGGCGGTCCGGCCGGGCTCAGCGAACGGGGACGGGGGGGGGGCGGGGACGGGGCGGAGGCGGTCCATCCGCTCAGCGGACCGGGACGATCCACGGCAGGGCGATCCAGACGGTCTTGCCGCCGTCGGCGGTCGGGGTGACGAACACCTCGCCGCCCGACTCCGCGGCCAGACAGCGGACGATCACCATTCCGCGCCCGCTGTCCTGCTGGGTGGCCAGCGGCAGCCACCTGGGCCACTTCGGATGGCTGTCGGTGACCCCGATCTCCAGCCGCTGCTCGCGGTCGAGCCGCAGGTCCACGGTGAAGGTGGGCGACTGGCCCACGGTGTGCTCCACGGCGTTGGTGGCGAGCTCGGAGACGATCAGCCGCACGGTGTCGGCGGCCTCCGCACCCGCCCCGAGCCCCCATTCGGCGAGCACGTCCGTGACATAGGCGCGTGCCGCGGGAACCGACGCCGGTGCGCTCGGCAGAGTGACGGATGCTTCCTGATGGTCTGCCATGACGGCCTGTCCCTTTCCGGCCGGGGCGCGGCTGCGGACGCGTTTCGAGGGGGTACTGCGAAGCCGGTGGTCGTGGGCTGCCCCGACGGCTCTACGCGTCAGACTGCCACCAATGGCCCGTCCAACGGGGGCGATCCACCGAGTTATGCATATATCTGTCGCCCAAAGCGGTGAACTCTGCTACGGAAGACCGGATTTGGAAGGCACACTGGGCCACTGGTGCGACACGCGCTGCGGGTGACGCGCCAAAAGGAAGGCGGGAGGGAGAACTGATGCGATACGGCCCGGCGGTGCGTCGCCGAAAGCTCGGTGCGGAACTGCGCCGCCAGCGCGATCTGGCCGGGCTCACCAGCGGTGAGGTCGCCAACCAGCTGGGCTGGCACCAGTCGAAGGTGAGCCGGATCGAGACCGGGCGGAGCGGCGCCAAGCCCTCGGATGTGGCACGGCTGCTGGAGGTCTACCAGGTCGCCGACCCTGAGCTGCGCGCCCTGCTGGAGGCGCTGTGCCGTGGGGGCGCCTCGGATCCGGAGGGGTCGCGGCGCGGCTGGTGGTACGCGTACCGCGATCTGCTGCCGCCCGCCTACCGGGATTTCATCAGCCTGGAGGCGGAGGCGTCGGACGCTTACACCCTGGAGACCACGGTGGTGCCGGGCCTGCTGCAGACCCCGGACTACGCCCGGGCGGTGACCCTCGCGGCGCTCCCGGATCTGCCGGGGCCGCAGGTGGACTCGCTGGTGGAGGTGCGGATCGCGCGCCAGTCGGTGCTGCACGGGGAGCGGCCGCTGCGGCTGCACGCGGTGCTCGACGAGGCGGCGCTGCGGCGCGAGGTGGGCGGGCCCGGAGTGATGACGGCGCAATTGCGCCATCTGGCCGAACTCTGCGCATTGCCTCAGGTGCAGCTACAGGTGCTGCCTTTCTCTATCGGAATGCCCATTGGTATGACAGGTCCTTTCATTATTTTCTCTTTTCCGCACATTAGTGACCTGGACGTCGTAGTTCTCGACCACTTGACGAGTAGCCTCTATCTGGAGCGGAAAGAAGACCTCCGGGCGTACAGCGCCGCGTTCGAAGTACTGCGCGCTCACGCCCTGACACCTGAGGAATCGTTGTCCTTCATCAACAAAATCGGGGGCGGCGCCTGAGGGGGCACCATGTCCAAAATGTCCGCCAACTCCGTCGACTGGCTGCGCAGCAGCTACAGCGTCGGAATGAACAACTGCGTCGAGACGGCCCTGCTGGGGCCCGACCGGCTCGGCGTGCGCGATTCGAAGAACACGGCGGGCCCCGTCCTGCTGTTCACCCCGTCGACCTGGGTCTCCTTCCTCGACGGAATCAAGGGCGACGGCCCCGGCTCCGGCACCTACCGCTCGACCGGAACCGGAAGCTGATCCGTCAGTGAAGTACCTCTTCCGCTGGTGAGCTGATCCGCTCACCCTCCCGTCAGTGAGCCATCAGGCGGTCGGCGCGGTCCTCACGATCACGTCGACCGCCCCCTCGACCTGCTCCTCCGTCAGATCCCCGCGCGAGGTCAGCCGCAGCCGGGAGACGCCGTCCGGGACGGACGGCGGGCGGAAGCACCCCACCATCAGCCCGGCCGCGCGGCAGTCCGCGGCCCAGCGCACCGCCTCCTCCGGCGACGGGGCCCGCACCGAAACCACCGACGCGTCCGGCCGCACCGCGGCCAGCCCGGCGGCGGTCAGCCGCCCGTACAGCCCCATGGCGACCGTACGGACGCGGGCGGCGCGCTCCGGCTCCCGCCGCAGCAGCCGCAGGCTCGCCAGGGCGGCGCCCACGGCCGCCGGGTTGAGCCCGGTGTCGAAGATGAACGTCCGTGCGGAGTTCACCAGATGGTCGATGACCCGGGCGGGCCCCAGCACCGCCCCGCCCTGGCTGCCCAGCGACTTGGAGAGGGTGGCCGTGACCACCACGTCCGGCGCGCCCGCGAGCCCGGCCTCGTGCACCGCGCCGCGCCCGCCCTCGCCGAGCACCCCCAGGCCGTGCGCCTCGTCCACCACCAGCGCCGCGCCGTACGGCCGGGCGGCACCGGCGAGGGCGGCCAGCGGGGCGGCGTCGCCGTCGACGGAGAAGACCGCGTCGCTGACGACGAGGGCCCGCCGCCGCGCCTCCCCCGCCTCTCCCGCGTCCGCTTCGGCCCCCTCGGCCGCGTCCAGCGCCTTGCGCACGGCGTCCGGGTCGGCGTGCGGGACGACGGCGATCTCGGCGCGGGAGAGCCGGCAGCCGTCGATGAGCGAGGCGTGGTTGTCCGCGTCGGAGACGACCAGGGCGTCCCGGCCGCTCAGCGCGGAGACGGCGGCCAGATTGGCCGCGTAGCCGGAGGAGAACACCAGGGCCGCCTCGAATCCGCAGAACTCGGCGAGTTCCCGCTCCAGCGTGGTGTGCAGCTCGGTGGAGCCGGTGACCAGGCGCGAACCGGTCGACCCCGCGCCCCAGCGGTGCGCCGCCACGGCCGCGGCGGCCGTCACCTCCGGGTGCCGGGCCAGCCCCAGATAGTCATTGCTCGCCAGGTCGAGCAGCGGGGAGTCGGCGGGGCGGGGGCTGAGCCGTCGCACCAGCCCCGCCCGGTCGCGCCGCTCCCGCTGTGCGTCGATCCATGCGAACGCGTCGTGGCGGTCCTGGGGCATCGGCTGCCTCGCCTTCCGTGGCCTCGTCTCGGGCACCGACTGTCGGGTCCGGATAGAACGTAGCCTCGTCCATGCCCGGTCATGGTGTGGCAATACACACACCCCGATCAGCGCGTCTTGTACGGTCTCTCCTTGGCCGCGGGCGGTGGGGTAGGAAAGGATCGTCGCCATGGACCTGCTGAACACGCTGGTGGAGAAGGGGCTGCGGCGCGAGACGCCCACCCGCGAAGAGGCGCTCGCCGTCCTGGCGACCTCCGATGACGAACTGCTCGATGTGGTGGCCGCGGCGGGCAAGGTGCGCCGCGCCTGGTTCGGGCGGCGGGTGAAGCTCAATTATCTGGTGAACCTCAAGTCGGGGCTGTGCCCCGAGGACTGTTCGTACTGCTCGCAGCGGCTGGGCTCGAAGTCGGAGATCCTCAAGTACACCTGGCTCAAGCCGGAGCAGGCGGCCGCCGCGGCGGGCGCCGGGGTCGCGGGCGGCGCCAAGCGGGTGTGCCTGGTCGCCAGCGGGCGCGGCCCGACCGACCGCGATGTGGACCGGGTCTCCCAGACCATCGCCGCCATCAAGGACGAGCACCAGGACGTCGAGATCTGCGCCTGTCTGGGGCTGCTGTCCGACGGCCAGGCGGAGCGGCTGAAGGACGCGGGGGCGAACGCGTACAACCACAACCTCAACACCTCCGAGGCGACGTACGGCGACATCACCACCACCCACACCTACGCCGACCGGGTCTCGACCGTGCAGCAGGCCCAGGCGGCGGGGATGTCCGCCTGCTCCGGGCTGATCGCGGGCATGGGCGAGTCCGATGCGGACCTGGTGGACGTGGTCTTCTCGCTGCGCGAGCTGGACCCGGACTCGGTGCCGGTCAACTTCCTCATCCCGATCGAGGGCACTCCGCTGGCCGGGGACTGGAACCTCACCCCGCAGCGGTGCTTGCGGATCCTGGCCATGGTGCGGTTCGTCTGCCCGGACGTCGAGGTGCGGCTGGCGGGCGGCCGCGAGATCCATCTGCGGACGCTCCAGCCGCTGGCCCTGAACCTGGCGAACTCGATCTTCCTCGGCGACTATCTGACCACCGAGGGCCAGGCGGGCAAGGACGATCTGGCGATGATCGCCGACGCGGGCTTCGAGGTGGAGGGCACCGACACCACGACGCTGCCCGCGCACCGCGCGGACGCGGCTGCCGCCGCCGGTTCCGGCTGCGGCGGTCACGGCGCGGAGGGCGGCGGCTGCGGCCCGTGCGGTGACGCGGCGCCCGCCGACGAGGCATCCGCCGACGCCGCGCCCGCCGATGCCGTACCGGCCCGGGCGGCGGCCGGTGCGACGGTGGCCGCCCCGGCGGGCACGCGGGGGTCCCACGCCGACCTGGTCGCGGTGCGCCGCCGCGGCGCGGGCACGGATCTGCCGCCCAATGCCTGAGCCGCTGACCCCGGCCGAGCTGCGGGAGCTGGACCGGCAGCACGTCTGGCATCCGTACGGCCCGATGCCCGGCCGCCAGGACCCGCTGGTCGTGGAGTCGGCGGCCGGGGTCAGGCTGCGGCTGGCCGAGCCGGTGGAGGGCGTCCGCGAGCTGGTGGACGGTATGTCGTCGTGGTGGTCCGCCATCCACGGCTACAACCACCCCGCGCTCAACGACGCCGCGCGCGGTCAGCTGGACCGGATGAGCCATGTGATGTTCGGCGGGCTCACCCATGAGCCCGCCGTCCGGCTGGCCACCCGGCTGGTGGAGATCACGCCCGAGCCGCTCCAGCACGTCTTCCTCGCCGACTCCGGTTCGGTGTCGGTCGAGGTGGCGGTGAAGATGTGCCTCCAGTACTGGCGCTCCCTCGGCCGCCCCGCCAAGCGGCGGCTGCTGACCTGGCGCGGCGGTTACCACGGCGACACCTGGCAGCCGATGGCGGTGTGCGACCCGGAGGGCGGTATGCACCGGCTGTGGTCCGGGGTGCTGCCCGAGCAGATCTTCGCGGACGCGCCGCCGCCCGGCTTCGACGCGGACCCCGACCCGGCGTACCAGCGCCACGTCCGTGAGCTGGTGGCCCGGCACGCCCATGAGCTGGCCGCGGTGATCGTGGAGCCGGTGGTGCAGGGCGCGGGCGGGATGCGCTTCCACTCCCCCGCGCTGCTGCGGATGCTGCGCGAGGCGTGCGACGAGCACGATGTGCTGCTGGTGTTCGACGAGATCGCCACGGGCTTCGGCCGCTCGGGCACGCTCTTCGCGGCCGGGCACGCGGGGGTGTGCCCCGATGTGATGTGTCTGGGCAAGGCGCTGACCGGGGGTTATCTGACCCTCGCCGCCACCTTGTGCACCCCGCGGGTGGCGGAGGGCATCTCGCGCGGCGAAGTGCCTGTGCTCGCCCACGGCCCGACCTTCATGGGCAATCCGCTGGCCACCGCCGTCGCCTGCGCCTCGATCGACCTGCTGCTCTCCTACGACTGGCGGCAGGAGGTCAAGCGGATCGAGACCGGACTGCGGGACGGTCTCGCGGAGGCCGCCGCCGTGCCGGGCGTCCGGGACGTACGGGTGCTCGGCGCGATCGGCGTCGTCCAGCTGGACCGTCCGATGGACGACGCGGCGATGGCGGCGGCGACGCGGGCCGCGGTGCGCGAGGGCGTATGGCTGCGCCCGTTCCGCGATCTGCTGTACACCATGCCGCCGTACATCACCGGCGACCACGATCTGGCCCGGATCTGCGCGGCGGTCCGGGCGGCCGCCGCCGCGGCCGTCTGACCCGCCCGTCCCGCTCGCGGTCGGCTCTCCCCGGGGAGAAGGAGACCGGCCGCAGCCCGGGGCGCGCGAGGGCAGTCCGGGGCACGCCCCGGGAGCACGAACGAAAGCGAAAGGCAACGGAAGCAAAGATGACAGTCCTGGTCGTCACCGGTACGGGCACCGAGATCGGAAAGACCGTCAGCACGGCGGCCGTCGCCGCCGCGGCGCTCGCGCAGGGCCGCTCGGTGGCGGTGCTCAAGCCCGCCCAGACCGGTGTCGCGGAGGGCGAGCCGGGTGACGCCGCGGAGGTGGCCCGCCTCGCCGGGCGGGTGACCCTGCTCGAACTCGCCCGCTACCCCGAGCCGCTGGCCCCCGCCACCGCCGCCCGCCGCGCCGGACGGCCTCCGGTGCGGCCGCACGAGGTGGCCGAGGCGGCCGAGAAGCTGGCCACCGAGCACGATCTGGTGCTGGTCGAGGGCGCGGGCGGGCTGCTCGTACGGTTCGACGAGACAGGGGCGACGCTCGCCGACGCGGCCCGGCTGCTCGGCGCGCCCGTCCTCGTCGTCGCCCACGCGGGCCTCGGCACGCTCAACGCGACCACCCTGACCACCGAGGCGCTGCGCGCCCGCGGGCTGGAGTGCCCCGGCGTCGTCATCGGCAGCTGGCCCGCCGCCGCGGATCTCGCCTCCCGCTGCAATGTGGCCGATCTGCCGGAGTCCTCCGGCGTCCCGCTGCTGGGCGCCGTCCCGCAGGGCGCCCCCGCCCTGCCGCCCGCCGAATTCCGCGCCCAGGCCCCCGATTGGCTGGCGCCCCGGCTGGACGGCACCTGGGACCCGGCGCGGCTGGCCGCGTAGCGACACCCCCCGCCTGGGCAGAATCCCGGTACCGGGCATCGTCCATCCCTGGGACACCCGGACAAATCGTCCGCACCTGGGACAAGGGGGAGCTCCCATGCCCGTATGCCGTCGCACACCCCCGCGTGACGCCGTCCACCATCCGCTCTTCGCCCGCTGCTACGCCAGGCTGAGCCCACTGGCCGACGAGCGGGCCGGGCTGGGTGAGCTGCGCGGCGAACTGCTGGCCGGGCTCTCCGGCCGGGTCATCGAGATCGGCGCGGGCAACGGGCTGAACTTCCCGCACTACCCCGAGACCGTCTCCGAGGTCGTCGCCATCGAGCCCGAGCGCCATCTGCGGCGGCTGGCCACCCGGGCGGGGCTGCGCGCCGGGGTGCCGGTGGACGTGGTGCCGGGCGTCGCCGAGGCGCTGCCGGTCAAGAGCGAGGGGTTCGACGCGGCGGTGGCCTGTCTGGTGCTGTGTTCGGTACGCGATGTGCGGCGCGCGCTCGCCGAGCTGCTGCGGGTCCTGCGGCCCGGCGGTGAGCTGCGCTTCCTCGAGCACGGCCGCGCCGAGGGGCGGGTCCTGGCGACGACCCAGTGGGCACTGGACCGCACGGTGTGGCCGCTGATGTTCGGCGGCTGCCATACGGCGCGCGAGGCGCGGTCGGAGATCGCGGCCGCCGGCTTCGAGCCGCTCGGCCACCGCCGGCTGCGCATCCCCGACCGGGGCCCGACGCTGCCGACGTCCCCGTGCGTGCTCGGCGCCGCCCGCCGCCCGTCGGCGCCCTCCGGCCCCTGATCGCCTTCCGGGTCGGCGTTCGCGTTCCCGTACACCCGCGTCCGCAGGCGCGCGAACCGGCGGCCGGGTCCCTACCATCGAGGGCACGACGTTCCGATACGGGGAGGCATCATGTCCACACCGGCGGCAACGAAGACGGACGGGTTCGCGGACGGCGGCGCCCGTGCGGCGGCCCGGGCCCGGTCCCTGACCAAGGCGTACGGCAGCGGCGAGACGGCCGTGCTCGCGCTGGACGCGGTGGACGTGGAGATCGAACGGGGCAGGTTCACCGCGGTGATGGGCCCGTCCGGCTCCGGGAAGTCCACCCTGATGCACTGTCTGGCGGGTCTCGACACGGTCTCGTCGGGCCGGGCCTGGCTGGGCGACACCGAGATCACCGGCCTGGGCGACAAGGAGCTGACCCAGCTCCGCCGCGACCGGATCGGCTTTATGTTCCAGTCGTTCAATCTGCTGCCCACGCTCAACGCGGCCGAGAACATCACCCTGCCCATGGACATCGCGGGCCACAAACCCGACCAGGAGTGGGTGGACCGGGTCATCGACACCCTCGGGCTGCGGGACCGGCTGCGGCACCGGCCCGCCCAGCTGTCCGGCGGGCAGCAGCAGCGGGTGGCGTGCGCGCGGGCGCTCGCCTCCCGCCCCGAGCTGATCTTCGCGGACGAGCCCACCGGCAACCTGGACTCACGGTCGGGCCTCGAGGTGCTGCGCTTCCTTCGGGAGGCCGTGGACGAACTGGGCCAGACGGTCGTCATGGTCACCCACGACCCGACCGCCGCCGCCCACTCCGATCTGGTGCTCTTCCTCGCCGACGGCCGGATCGTGGACCGGATGGAACGGCCCACGGCCGAGGCGGTGCTGGAGCGGATGCACATCTTCGCGGCCGCCGCCGCGCCGCCCGGGGCCGCCCCGGACCCCGATCCGCTGAACTGAGCGCCGGGCCCCGGCCCGGTGCCCGATCGGCGCGGCCGCCTAATGAGGGCGAGCCGCCCCGAACGGAGCCGATCTCGGATACGTTCGCGGTATCCGCGATCAAGGAGGGCTCATGGCAAGGCCGTTCCGTTTCGGAGTCAATCTGCTCACCCTTGAATCGGCCGAGGCATGGCGGGCCAAGTGCCGCCACGCCGAGCAGCTCGGCTATGACGTGCTGCTGGCCCCCGACCACCTCGGCAACCCCGCCCCGTTCCCGGCACTGGCCACCGCCGCCGAGGCGACCGAGCGCCCCCGGCTGGGCACCTTCGTGCTCAACGCCGGCTTCTGGAACCCCGCGCTGCTCGCCCGGGAGGTGGCCACCTGCGACGCGCTCACCGACGGCCGGCTGGAGCTCGGTCTGGGCGCCGGCTATGTCAAGGCCGAGCACGACAGCGCCGGGCTGCCGTTCGGTTCGCCACGGGAGCGGGTCGACCATCTGGTGCACACCGTGGCCGAGTTGGAGCGGCTGCTGACCGATTCCGAGCACCGGCCGCGGTCCACCCAGTCCCCGCGCCCGCCGCTGCTGCTCGGCGGCAACGGCGACCGACTGCTGCGGCTGGCCGCGCGCCACGCGGACATCGCGGCCTTCACCGGCGCAGTGCAGCCCGCTGGCAAGCCCCAGGGCACCCTGCAGCTGATCAGCCCCGAGGCGCTGGAGGGCCGGATCGCCACCTTCCGCCGCTTCGCCGCCGAGGCGGGGAGGACCAAGGGGGCCGATGAGAACGATGACACCATCGAGCTGAACTACCTCATCCAGATGGTCGGCCCCACCGACGACCGGCGCGCCAAGGCGCGCGAGCTGGGCCCGTACGCACCGGACCTCACCGTGGACCAGCTGCTGGCGCACCCGGCGCTGCTGCTGGGCGGCGCCAAGGAGATGGCGGAGCAGCTGCGGGCCCACCGCGAGCGGTTCGGCTTCTCGTACTTCAGCGTGCTGGAGCACAACATGGAGGCGTTCGCGCCAGTGATCGAGGAGCTGCGGGGCAGCTGACCCGGCGGAAATCCGTCGACGCCGCGGTCCGCCCGATGGTGGGATACGGGCATGAACGATCTCCGGATACGGACCGCGGCCCCCGCCGACCTCGACACCGTGCTCACCTTCTGGAAGGAGGCGGCGGAGGGCACCAGCATCAGCGACGACCGGGACGGGGTGGCCCGGCTGCTCGACCGCGACCCGGAGTCGCTGCTGCTGGCCGAGCGGGACGGTGAGCTCGCCGGGACCGTGATCGCCGGTTTCGACGGCTGGCGCTGCCATCTGTACCGGCTGGCCGTCCACCCCGGGCACCGCCGCCGCGGCGTGGCGACGGCCCTCCTGGCGGCGGCCGAGGAGCGGTTCGCGGCCCTGGGCGGACGGCGCGGCGACGCGATGGTGCTCAAGGAGAACGAGCTCGCCCACCACGCGTGGAGCGCGGCGGGCTATGCGCCGCAGCCGCAGTGGAGCCGCTGGGTCAAGCCGCTGCGCCCCTGACCCCGGCGGCCCGCCGCGCCCCGACCCCGGTGGCCGTCCCGGGCGCGGCGCCGCCGTGCGGTGCCTTTTAGCATGGGGGGTGCCTTTCAGCATGGGGACGGACGGAGGTGAACCGATGACCGAAGTCCTCCTCCTGGCCGTGGCGCTCCTCCTGGCGGTGGCCTGTGGCGCCTTCGTCGCGGCGGAGTTCTCGCTGACCACGGTCGAGCGCAGCGAGCTGGAGCTCGCGGCCGGGCGCCGGGAGCGCGGTGCGGCCGGGGCGCTGAAGGCCGTACGGAGCCTCACCTACCAGCTCTCCGGCGCGCAGCTGGGCATCACCGTGACCAACCTGGTCGTCGGCATGCTGGCCGAACCGTCCGTCGCGGCCCTGCTGGCCGGGCCGCTCACCGCGATCGGCGTACCCCAGTCGGCCGTCCCCTCGACCGCGCTGGTGCTCGGCACCTTCCTGTCGACCGTCGTGCTGATGGTCGTCGGCGAGCTGGTGCCCAAGAACTGGGCGATCTCCCGGCCGCTGCCGGTCGCCAAGGCCGTGGCCACCCCGCAGCGCGTCTTCAGCTCCGTCTTCCGCCCGCTGATCAGCCATCTCAACAACACCGCCAACCGCACCGTGCGCCGGATGGGCCTGGAGCCCGCCGAGGAGCTGGCCTCCGCGCGCGGTCCCCAGGAGCTGATCGCCCTCGCCCGGCACTCGGCCAAGGAGGGCGCGCTGGAGAAGGGCACCGCCGAACTGTTCGTCCGCACCCTCAACCTCGCCGGGCTCACCGCGGAGAACGTGATGACCCCGAGGGTGCGGGTGGTGGCGCTGGACGTACGGGCCACCGCCGAGGACGTGGCCAACGCGACCCGGGCCACCGGGCTGTCCCGCTTCCCCGTCTACCGGGGCAGCCTGGACACCGTCGCCGGGCTCGTCCACATCAAGGACGTGCTGGCGGTCCCAGCCGAGGAGCGGCCCCGCCGCCCGGTGTCGGAGGTGATGCGCGACGCGGTGTTCGTCCCGGAGCCGCTCACCGTGGACCGGCTGCTGGACCGGCTCTCGGCCCAGCGCAGCATGGCCGTGGTGATCGACGAGTACGGCGGTACGGCCGGGGTCGTCACCCTGGAGGACATCGTCGAGGAGGTGGTCGGCGAGGTCCGCGACGAGCACGATCCGCATGAGACCGCCCAGCTGATCCCGATGGGCCGGGACCCGGAGGGCCATACGCTGTACGACGCTGACGGCGCGGCCCGCGTCGACCAGCTGGAGCGCATCGGGCTGCGGGTGCCCCCGGGCCCGTACGAGACGCTGGCCGGGCTGATCGCCACCGAGCTGGGCCGGATCCCGGCCGTCGGCGACACCGTCGAGCCGGCGGGCTGGTCGGTGGAGGTGCGGAAGGTGACGAGCCACCGGGCGGCCCGGGTCCGGCTGCGGGCGCCGCTGCGCGGCGCCGGGGGCGACGGGACCGGCGGAGTGCGGGGGGCCGAGGGGGCGACGGGCCGATGACCGTTCTCCAGCTGCTGATCGGCCTGTTGACGCTGGTCCTCAACGCCTTCTTCGTGGGCGCGGAGTTCGCCCTGATCTCGGTGCGCCGCAGCCAGATCGAACCGCATGCCCAGCAGGGCGACCGGCGGGCCCGGGCCGTGCTGTGGGGCCTGGAGCACCTCTCCGCGCTGCTGGCCGCCGCCCAGCTCGGGATCACCCTGTGCACGCTGGTGCTGGGCGCCGTGGCGGAACCGGCCATCGCGCATCTGCTGGAGCCCTTCTTCCATGTGGTGGGTCTGCCGCTGGGTCTGGTGCACCCGATCTCGTTCGTGATCGCGCTGAGCCTGGCCACGTATCTGCACATGCTGTTCGGCGAGATGGTGCCGAAGAACGTGGCGTTGGCCGAGCCGGTGCGCACCGTGCTGGTGCTCGGCCCGCCCCTGGTCGCCCTCGCCCGCGCCCTGCGCCCGGTGATCTTCGGCGTGAACGCCCTGGCGAACGGGGTGCTGAAGCTGTTGCGCGTGGAGCCCAAGGGCGAGGTCTCGGCCACCTTCTCCGACGATGAGCTGGCCCGGATGGTCTCGGACTCGAGCGAGGCCGGGCTGCTGGACGACCGCGCCACCGAGCGGCTGCGGGACGCGCTGGAGCTGAGTCGGCGACGGGTGCGGGACGTGGTGCTGCCCATGCGCCGGGTGGTCAGGGCGCGGCTCGGGGTGACCCCCGATGAGCTGGAACGGCTGTCGGCGCGGACCGGCTTCTCACGGTTCCCGGTGGTGGACGCCTCCGGGCGGATCCTGGGCTATCTGCATGTGAAGGACGCGCTGGACGCACGGCCCCGGGATGTGCCGTTCCGCCCCGATCAGCTGCGCCCGATCCCCCGGGTGCGGTCCCTCACGCCGCTGGACGACGTGCTCACCGCGATGCGCGACAGCCGTACGCATCTCGCGGCGGTCATCGCCGCGGACGGACGGCTGGAGGGGCTGGTGACCATGGAGGACGTGCTGCGCGAACTGGTCGCCTGAGGGCTCCCGTCCGCCCGTGTCCGGTCATTCCTCGGGCTGTCTGGACTCATGGGCGATGATGCACGCCTGCCAGTGGGCCAGCGCCTCCTCCCGGCCGCCGCCGCCCTCCTCGGCCACCGCCACCAGCGCGTGGGCGGCCATCGCGGCGAGCCGCACCGCGACCCGGCACACATCGCGCGTCTCCAGCGGCTCCAGGAGGGCGGCGGCGCCCTCCCCGTCGTCGGCGAGCGCGGCGGCGACGATGGCCATGGTCGTACGGTCGCATTCGAAGGCATCCACGCCGACCAGACTGCCCCGCCGCACGGCGCGCGGAACCCCGGGCGGTCCAACCGGTCCAACCGGTCCAACCGCGGCTCCGGCCGGGGACGGCCGCGCGAGGCTCAGCGGCGGGGGCCGGGACCGGGGCCGGGACGGGTGCCCATCGGGTCGTAGCGGAAGATCACGTACTCGACGCGTCCGATGACCTTGGTGCGGTTCGTCCGCCGGTACAGCTCCGGCGGCCGGAAGATGTTGTCGTCGTAGATGTCCGCGCCGGGCTCCACATTCCAGCTGGCGGTCGTCCCGTTCCGCGCCCCGCCCTCGAAGTAGATGTGGGTCATCGCCATGCGGCTCATCATGCTCGCGCTCGGCGGTCCACGCAGCCCACTCACCCGGATAGAATCGCCCGAGCCATGCAGACGAACATCACCTACAGCAGCTTTGTCGCGGTCGGCGACTCCTTCACCGAGGGCATGTCGGACGCGCTGCCCGACGGCACCTACCGAGGCTGGGCGGATCTGCTCGCCGGGCGGCTCGCGGCCCGCGGCCCCGGGTTCCGCTACGCCAACCTCGCGGTGCGCGGGAAGCTCATCGGGCAGATCGTCGAGGAGCAGACGGGCCCGGCGGCGGCCATGGGCGCCGACCTGGTGACCCTGGTCGGCGGGCTGAACGACGTACTGCGGCCGAAATGCGACGTGGACCAGGTGTGCGGACTGCTGGAGGAGGCCGTCGAACGGCTGGCGCCCAGCTGCAAGCGGCTGGTGCTGATGCGCAGCCCGGGGCGGCGCGGACCGGTGCTGGAGCGGTTCCTGCCCCGGATGGAGCGGCTGTTCGCGTTCATCGACGAACTCGGCGCACGGCATGACGCGACCGTCGTGGACCTGTACGCCTCCGAGACCGTCGGGGACCCCCGGATGTGGCACGAGGACCGGCTGCATCTGAACGCCGAGGGGCACCGGCGGGTCGCCGAGGCCGTATGGCAGGCGCTGGGCCTCGAGCCGGAGGACGACTGGAACGCGCCCCTGCCGCCCGCGGTGCCCGTCGGGTGGCTGGCCCGCCGCACCTCGGATGTGCGGTTCGCCCGCCAGCACCTCGGACCGTGGATCGGCAGGCGGCTGACCGGCCGCTCCTCGGGCGACGGGCGGGCCCCCAAGCGCGCCGAACTGCTGCCGTACGAGGGCTGATCCGTAAGGCCGGCTTCCGTGCCCTGCGGCAGGGTCCCTCGGCCACCGGTCTGGCCTGCGAGGACGGCCAGTAGACTCTGTGCACGTGACTGGTAAGCCGCGCATTCCGAACGTCCTGGCCAACCGCTACGCCTCCACGGAGCTGGCCGTCCTGTGGTCCCCCGAGTACAAGGTGACGCTGGAGCGGCGGCTGTGGCTCGCCGTGCTCCGCGCCCAGAAGGACCTCGGAATCGAGGTGCCGGACGCCGCCCTCGCCGATTACGAGCGGGTCCTGGAGACCGTCGACCTGGCCTCGATCGCCGAGCGCGAGAAGGTCACCCGCCACGATGTGAAGGCCCGCATCGAGGAGTTCAACGCCCTCGCCGGGCATGAGCACGTCCACAAGGGCATGACCTCCCGCGACCTCACCGAGAACGTGGAGCAGCTCCAGATCCGGCTCTCCCTGGAGCTGGTGCGGGACCGTACGGTCGCGGCGCTGGCCCGGCTCGGCAAGCTGGCCGCCGACCACGCCGAGCTGGTGATGGCGGGCCGGTCGCACAATGTCGCGGCGCAGGCCACCACGCTCGGCAAGCGGTTCGCCACCGCGGCGGACGAGCTGCTGGTGGCGTACGAGCGGCTGGAGAACCTGCTGGGCCGCTATCCGCTGCGGGGCATCAAGGGCCCGGTCGGCACCGCGCAGGACATGCTGGACCTGCTCGGCGGCGACGCGGCGAAGCTGGCCGAGCTGGAGCGGCGGATCGCCACCCACCTCGGCTTCGGGCAGGCGTTCACCTCCGTCGGCCAGGTCTATCCGCGCTCGCTGGACTACGACGTCGTCACCGCGCTGGTGCAGCTGGCCGCGGCCCCGTCCTCACTGGCCAAGACCATCCGGCTGATGGCCGGACACGAGCTGGTGACCGAGGGCTTCAAGCCCGGCCAGGTCGGCTCGTCCGCGATGCCGCACAAGATGAACACCCGCTCCTGCGAGCGCGTGAACGGCCTCGCGGTGATCCTGCGCGGCTACGCCTCGATGACCGGCGAGCTGGCGGGCGACCAGTGGAACGAGGGCGATGTCTCCTGCTCGGTGGTGCGCCGGGTCGCGCTGCCGGACGCGTTCTTCGCCTTCGACGGGCTGCTGGAGACCTTCCTGACCGTGCTGGACGAGTTCGGCGCCTTCCCCGCCGTCATCGCCCGTGAGCTGGACCGCTACCTCCCCTTCCTCGCCACCACGAAGGTGCTGATGGGCGCCGTACGGGCCGGGGTGGGCCGCGAGGTCGCCCATGAGGCGATCAAGGAGCACGCGGTGGGCGCGGCGCTGGCGATGCGCGAGCGGGGCGCCGAGCGCAATGAGCTGCTCGACTCGCTCGCCTCCGATGAGCGGATCCCGCTGGACCGGGCCGCGTTGGGCGCGCTGATGGACGACAAGCTCTCCTTCACGGGCGCGGCCGCGGACCAGGTGGGCGCGGTGGTCGCCCGGATCGAGGAGATCGTCAAGGAGCGGCCGGAGGCCGCCGCGTACGCTCCCGGCTCGATCCTCTGACGCGGGCGATGACCCCCGCCGAACTGGAGGCCGCCCGCGACCGCCTCGTCCCCGACGTGGTCGCGGACGGTCTGCGCGTCCTCTTCTGCGGTATCAACCCGGGGCTGATGACGGCCGCCACCGGCCACCACTTCGCCCGCCCCGGTAACCGGTTCTGGCCCGCCCTGCACGCCTCGGGGTTCACCCCGCGACGGCTCGATCCGTCCGAGCAGTCGGAGCTGGTGCGCTATGGGCTGGGCATCACCAATGTGGTGGCGCGCGCCAGCGCCCGGGCCGATGAGCTGAGCGACGAGGAGTACCGGGAGGGCGGCCGGATCCTGGAGGAGAAGGTGCTCCGGCTGCGGCCGCGCTGGCTGGCGGTGGCGGGGGTCACCGCCTACCGGGTGGCGTTCGGCGACAAGAAGGCGAAGATCGGGCCGCAGCCGAGGACCATGGGCGCGACCCGGATCTGGGCCCTGCCGAATCCGAGCGGCCTCAACGCGCACTGGACGCTGCCCGCCATGGCGGAGGAGTACGGCCGGCTGCGCGCCGCCGCCGAGGCCGGCGGCTAGGCGGACGCCGGGCCGGCCTCGAACCGTGCCGTGTCGCCCGCCCCGCGACGTACGATCTCGGCTTCGCCGCCGGACAAGTCGATGACCGTGGTCGGCTCGGTGCCGCAGTCACCCGAGTCCACCACGGCGTCCACCACGTGGTCGAGCCGTTCTTTGATCTCCCAGCCCTGTGTCATCGGCTCGTCCTCACCGGGCAGGAGCAGGGTGCTGGAGAGCAGCGGCTCACCGAGGTCGGCCAGCAAGGCCTGAGTGGCGGTATGGTCAGGAATCCGGACTCCGACCGTCTTTTTCTTCGGGTGCAGCAGCTGCCGCGGCACCTCCTTCGTCGCCGGGAGGATGAAGGTGTAACTGCCGGGCGTCGCTGCCTTGATCAAGCGGAACACGTCTTTGTCTACGTGCACGAACTGGCCCAGCTGCGCGAAGTTCTGGCACACCAGCGTGAAATGGTGACGCTCGTCGAGGTTCCGGATCGACCGGATCCTGCCGATGCCGTCACGATTGCCCAGTCGGCATCCCAATGCGAAGCAGGAGTCCGTCGGGTAGGCGATGAGCGCGCCGGAGCGGATCATGTCAGCCACATTGCTGATGGTGCGCTGCTGTGGGTTCTCGGGGTGCACATCGAAATACTTCGCCATCCACCGAGCCTATGCGATCAGGACACCCCGGCCGTTTCGTGCCCCGGACGCGGCCGAGCCCGACGATGTCATATCGTGCCCTCCTCCCCTATCGCCACCAGCAGCTGGAACGGCAGCTCGCGGTCGCCCTGTCCGATCCCCAGCCCGACCCAGCGGCCGTCGACGCGCCAGACGCGCAGCTCGGGTACGTAACCGCACAGGGTGTCCAGCGGGGGCGGGACCGGCTCGCCCATCGCCGAGCGCTCCAGGGAGTCGGTGAGGTCGAGGATGTCGGGGACGCCCCACCGTAAGGTCAGCACCTGGCCCAGCGCGCCCAGCTCGGCCTCGAACTCCTCCAGCACCTCCTCGACCCGGCTCAGATCCGCGTCCCAGAAGTCCTCGCTGACGCGGAGGCCGGCGACATGGAAGCCGGGGCCGCTCTCCACCCGTCCGTCGGCGGTCCGCTGCGCGGGGAAGTCCCGCACGCACAGCTGATCGATCGTGGTCAGATGGTCCGCCGTACTGGTCATGGGGTCAGTAAACCGTGTAGGTCGGACATCTGGCCGCCCGTCAGGTGAGCCGCGCGACGGCCGAGCGGCCCGAGCAGGCAGGAGGCACTCGCCGCCTCCGCGCCCAGCGGATACGATCCGGCAGATACGCACTGGGAGGGAGGCCGACGTTGGGGCGGCTCACCGGCGGGGATCCGTCTCTGCTGCGACGCATCAACTCCGCCGTGGTCCTGCACGCGCTGCGCGCGGCGACCGCGTCCGACACCGCCACCGGGGGTGGCCAGGACGACGCGGGCGGCTGCGCCGGGAGCGCGAGCCTCACCGATCTGACCCGGGTGACCGGGCTGTCGCGGCCCACCGTCGAGGGGGTGATCGACGGGCTGGCCGACAGCGGTCTGGTGGTCGAGGTGCCCGCCGAGGAGGGCGGCGTACGCCGCCAGGGACGCCCCGCGCGCCGCTTCCGCTTCCGGGCCGAGGCCGGGCATCTGCTGGGCATAGAGATAGGGCCGCACCGGGTGGCCGCGCTCCTGTCGGACCTCGACGGACACGCGCTCGGCTCGATCGTGCGCGAGGTGTCGGAGAAGGCGTCCGCGGACGAGCGGCTGGAGCGGGTGCGCACCACCGTCGCGGATCTGCTGCGGCGCGCCGGGGTGGCCCGGTTCTCGCTGCGCGCGGTCGGGGTGGGCAGCCCCGGCGTCGTCGAGGCCGACGGCACCGTCCATCTGTGCACCGCGCTCCCCGGCTGGACCGGACTGCCCCTGGGCGAGCGGCTGCGGCGGTCCTTCCGCTGTCCGGTGCTGGTGGAGAACGACGCGAACACGGCCGCGGTGGCCGAGCACTGGAAGGGCGCGGCGGCCGGGTCGGACGATGTGGTCTTCGTGCTGGCCGGATTGAGCCCGGGGGCCGGGTCGTTGATCGGCGGGCGGCTGCACCGGGGCTTCGGCGGCGCCGCCGGGGAGATCGGGGCGCTGCATCTGCTGGGCCGGGAGGCCGCCCCTGAAGAGGTGCTCTCCACGACCGGGGAGCCGCTGAACCCGCTGGACGAGGCGCAGGTGGCGCATGTCTTCGCGCTGGCCCGGGACGGCGACGTACGGGCGCGCGCGGCCGTGGACCGCTTCGTCCGCAGGCTGGTGCACGACACGGCGGCCCTGGTGCTGGCGCTGGACCCCGAGGTCGTGGTGGTGGGCGGCTGGGCCGCCGGTCTCGACGGGGTGCTGGCCCCGCTGCGCGATGAGCTGTCGCGCTACTGTCTGCGGCCCCCGCAGGTCGCGCTCTCGCTGCTCGGCGAGGCGGCGGTGACCACGGGGGCGCTGCGGCTGGCCCTGGACCATGTGGAGCAGGAGCTCTTCGCGGTCGACAGCACGGTGACGACCCGCCGCGCGAGCCGCTGACGCGGGAGGCGGGGCGGGGCGGGCATCTCGGGTTTCGGCGTGCGTACGCGGCGGCGAGGCGACACGGGCCGGACCTACGGCATAGGCCGAACCCGCGTCGCGGCCGGGCCCACGACATGGGACGGGCCTACGACACGCGGCGGCGAGGCGACGCGGGCCGGGCCCACGACATGCGCCGGGCCCACGACGCGGGGCGGGCCCGGATCAGCCCGCCAGCAGCTCCTCGCCCGCGTCGCCGAAGGTGAGCCGGCAGGTGTCGGCCCGGTAGGTGGCCACGGCGACGGCCGCGGTGCGGCCCTCGGCCGCATAGCGGGTGGTCACGAGGAGGACGGGGGCACCGGGCAGCCGGTCGAGCTCCTTGGCGTCGTCCGCGCGGGCCGAGCCGAGCTCCACGGTCTGCTCACGGCCCTCCAGCTCCAGCCGGCGCAGCTCGCGCAGCACGGCGCGGGCGCGGGCCAGCCCGCTGGGGGTGTCGATGGCGGCGAGGCCGGGGACCGACTCGGACGGTACGTACAGCAGCTCGGCGGCGAGCGGCTGGCCGTGGCTCATCCGGGTGCGGCGCACCCGGTGGACCGGGGTGTCGGGGTCGATCTCCAGCAGCCGGGCGACCTCGGCGGGCGGGGCGGCCTCGGTGCTGTCGACGGTCTGCCAGGTGTTCTCGCCGGAGGTGTCGGTCCAGCCGTGGGCGTAGTCCCCGACGGCCACGCCGACGCGGGGCGGGGCGACGGTGGTGCCGACGCCGCGGCGGCGCTGCAGCCTGCCCTCCAGCTCGAGCTGCTCGAGGGCCTGTCGGAGGGTGGCGCGGGCGACGCCGAAGCGGGCGGCCAGCTCGCGCTCGTTGGGCAGGATCTCGCCGACCGCGAACTCCGAGTCGAGTGCGTCGCTGAGCACGGTCTTCAGATGCCAGTACTTGGGCTCTGGCACCGATTCCAGCTGCGTGGTCCCCACCCTGTCCCCCTTGATTCCGATGGCCGACGGTCCCGCGCGCCTTCACAGTTATGCGCGCTTCTTTATTAAAGGTTGTTGCAGTATCAATGCGACCATAAGGCGGTGTGCGTACTTGGTCAAGACCAATCCCTGACCGGTTATCGTCGGTGACCGTCGGAGCAGGATGCGTCACGGGGCGGGAGCTGAGCAGGCTGATGGGCATAGACCAGGTCACGTTGGTCACGGGGGGCAGTCGCGGCATCGGCGCGGCGGTGGCGGTGCGGCTCGCGCGCGCCGGGCACGGCGTCGCGATCGGCTACGAGCAGGCCCGGGACGCGGCGGAGCGGTGGGCGGCGGCGGTGCGCGCGGAGGGTGTGCGGTCGATGACCGTCCAGGCCGACACCAGCGACGCGGAGCAGGTCGAGGCGATGTTCGACCGGGTGCGGGAGGAGCTGGGCCCGATCACCGGCCTGGTCAACAACGCCGGGATCACGGGGCCGTTGGGGCGTTTCACCGAGACCTCACCTGAGGTGATGCGGCGCGTCGTGGACGTCAATGTGACCGGGGCCCTGCTGTGTGCCCGGCGCGCGGCGCGCGAGATGTCCACGCGCCACGGCGGGCAGGGCGGCGCCATCGTCAACATCTCCTCGGGCGCGGCGACGACCGGCAGCCCCGGGGAGTATGTGCACTACGCGGCCAGCAAGGCGGCGGTCGACGCGATGACCGTCGGGCTGTCGAAGGAGCTGGCGGCGGAGGGTATCCGGGTCAACTCGGTCCAGCCAGGGATGACGCTGACCGACATCCACGAGCGGATGGGCGACCCCGAGCGGCCGTGGCGCTTCCAGGGGCGGGTGCCGATGGGACGCCCGGGCGAGCCGGAGGAGATCGCGGGCGCGGTGGCGTGGCTGCTGTCGCCGGAGGCGTCGTACACGACGGGGGCGGTGCTGCGGGTCGCGGGCGGGCTGTAACGGCGGCCGCGCTCACTCACGGTCGGCGGCGTGCGGGGTCCGGGCCGTCGGTTACCGGTATCGGCCATTACCGGTATCGGCCATCGGGTCTACCCTCCGGTAACTCTTGCTGACATGCTGTCTCATACGCCGCGTGCGCCTGCTGGAACGCCGATCGTGAGGAGCCACCCGATGCCCGCGTCCCTCTCCTTCTCCGTCGCCACCCCCGGCGGCCCCCGCACCGCCCGGGTCGTCCACGAACGGCGCGGCGCGGGACGGCCGTTGGTGCTGCTGCACGGCATCGGCCACCACTGGCAGGCATGGGAGCCGGTGCTGGACATCCTCGCCGTCGACCGCGATGTGATCGCCGTGGACCTGCCCGGCTTCGGGGCGTCGGACGGGCTGCCCGACGGCATCCCGTACGACCTCGACGGCGTCATACCCGTACTCGGCGCGCTCTTCGAGGGCCTCGGCGTCAAGCGCCCCGACGTGGCCGGGAACTCGCTCGGCGGGCTGATCGCCCTGGAGCTGGGCCGGCTCGGACTCGTACGGTCCGTCACCGCGCTGTCCCCCGCCCGGTTCTGGACCGAGGCCGAGCGCCGCTACGCCTTCGGCGTGCTGGCCGCGATGCGGGCCGGGGCGCGGGCGCTGCCGCCGCCCATGGTGGCGTGGCTGGCCCGCGGCGCCGCCGGACGGGCCGCGCTGACCGGCGCCATCTACGCCCGGCCCGCGCGGCGTTCACCGGACGCCGTCGTCGCCGAGACGCGGGCGATGCGCGAGGCGGTCGGCTTCGGCGCCACGCTGGCCGCCGGAAGCTCCGGGCTGTTCACACACGACATCCCCGATGTCCCGGTCACCATCGCCTGGGGCTCGCGCGACCGGGTGATGCCGCGCCGCCAGGGCGTCCGTGCCAAGCGGGTGATCCCCGGCGCCCGGCTGGTCCGCCTCCCCGGCTGCGGCCACGTGCCCATGAACGACGATCCCGCGCTGGTCGCCCGCGTCATCCTGGACGGCAGCCGCTGACCGCCCCGCCCGACTCCGTACATCACCCTCCGTACCGCACACCGCCGGGGTCTTTACTCCGGGTGGTCGCGCCGTTGTTCACTGGGCGTTCGTAAGAGCGGCATCTTGCACCGATAGCAAACACAGGAGCACAGCGGTTCTACGAGCGACGGAGGGCATCATGGGGCGGGAATCGGGCAGAGGGATCGGACGGCGCACGGTACTGCAGGGATCGGCGGCCGCCTCGGCGGCACTCACGGTGCCCACCGTGGCATCGGCCGCCGCGTCGGCCGCGTCCGGCGGCGCGCCCGCTCAGGCGCTGTCGGGGCGTCCGAGCGCCCAGTGGGGCGTTCAGGTGGGCGATGTGACGACGTCGTCGGGGCTGGTGTGGGTCCGCTCCGACCGTCCGGCCCGGATGATCGTGGAGACGTCCGCGACGGAGTCCTTCGCGCGGGCCAAGCGCTGGCACGGCCCGCTGGTCGGCCCCGGCACCGACTTCACCGGGCGCACCGCGCTGCACGGCCTGCCCGCCGGGAGCCAGGTGCACTACCGGGTGCTGCTGGCCGACCCGGAGGACCCGCGCCGCACCGGTGAACCGGTGCACGGCACGTTCCGCACGGTTCCCGAGCGCCGTAAGGGCGTGCGTTTCGTCTGGTCGGGCGATCTGGCGGGCCAGGGCTGGGGCATCAACCCGGACCACGGCGGCTACCGCGTCTTCGAGGAGATGCGCCGCCGCGAGCCGGACTTCTTCCTGTGCAGCGGCGACAACATCTACGCGGACGGCCCGATGACGGAGAGCGTCAAGCTGCCCGACGGCTCCACCTGGCGCAACCTCATCACCCCGGCGAAGACCAAGGTCGCCGAGACGCTGGACGAGTACCGCGGCAACTTCCGGTACAACCTGCTCGACCCCGCCCTGCGCCGGTTCCACGCCGAGGTGCCGACCATCACCCAGTGGGACGACCACGAGGTGCTCAACAACTGGTACCCGGGCGAGATCCTGGTCGACGACCGCTACACCGAGAAGAACGTCAACGTGCTGGCGGCCCGCGCGCGCCGGGCGTTCGCCGAGTACTTCCCGATCAGCACGCTGCGCCCGGACGCGAGCGGCCGGGTCTACCGGGTCCAGCACCAGGGCCCGCTGCTGGACGTCTTCGTGCTGGACTGCCGTACGTACCGCGACCCCAACTCGCCGAACCGCCAGCCGGAGGACGCCCAGGGCATCCTCGGCGCGGAGCAGCTGGCGTGGCTCAAGCGCGAGCTGTCGCGGTCGCGCGCGGTGTGGAAGGTCATCGCCTGCGACATGCCGCTGGGCCTGGTGGTCCCGGACGGGAACACCGACTTCGAGGCCGTCGCGCAGGGCGACCCGGGCGCCCCGCTCGGCCGTGAGCTCCAGATGGCCGAGCTGCTGCGGCACATCAAGCACCGGAAGATCACCGGCACGGTGTGGCTGACGGCGGACGTCCACTACACCTCGGCGCAGCACTACGACCCGTCGCGGGCGGCGTTCAAGGACTTCGCGCCGTTCTGGGAGTTCGTCTCCGGTCCGCTGAACGCGGGGGCCTTCCCGGCGGTCAAGCTGGACGGCACGTTCGGCCCCGAGCAGCCCTTCGTCAAGGCGCCGACGGTGGCGAACGTCTCGCCCGCCGAGGGCTTCCAGTTCTACGGCGAGGTGGACATCGACGGCGACAGCGCCGAGATGACGGTCCGACTGCGCGAGGACGGCGGCAAGGTGCTGTTCACCAAGGTGCTGCGGCCGGGTCTGGTCGGCCAGTAGCCGCGCTGTGCGGTACGCGGCCCCGTACGGTACGCCGACGGGGCCGCCCGTAAGGCCGCCGCGTTCCCGTGCCGCGCGCCGTAGGGCCGCCGCGTACCGTACGGGCATGGGATCCAGCGACGCCCCCGGCCCGGCCTCCCGGCTCACCTATCCGGAGGTGGGCGCCACCCGGCGGTGGCCGCTGCCGTCCGGCTATCGCCATCTGCGGGTGCGGACCCGTGTCGGCCAGGGGCGGGCCGCGTTCGAGGCGGCCGGTCGGGCGGTCATGGACTGGCGGATGCTCCGCGCGGTGGGGGTGTCGATCCGCGCCGCGGATCCGGTCGCCACCCCGGGGCGGCCGGTCGTGGTGGGCCTGGGGGTCGGGCGGCTGCGGCTGCGCGCGCCGTGCGAGGTGGTGTGGACGGTCGCGGAGGGGCCGCGGACCGGCTTCGCTTACGGCACGCTGCCCGGCCATCCGGAGCGGGGCGAGGAGGCGTTCGTGGTGGAGCTGGAGCCGGATGGCTCGGTGGTACTGACGGTGACGGCGTTCAGCCGTTCGATGTCCTGGTTCGGCCGGGCCGCAGGGCCGCTGGTGCCGCTCTTCCAGCGGGCGTACGCACGGCGGTGCGGCAGAGTACTGCGCAGGTGGGCGGTAGGGTGACGGAACCTCAGACTTCAACCTTTTGATTTCGGACAAAATAAGCTTCTATTACCAGATGCGCCCTTAACCCTTAGGTCACAGTCTGTTCGTGATCACGCAACACCTTTGCGCAAGGGTGTTTGCATGACATTTCGAGCGACCCCCGAGCCCCCTCACCGGCACCGCCCCCGCTGGCGGCACGATCTGGTCGCATGGTGGTCACGGCGCCAGGGCCACGCGCCGCCGGACAGCTCACGCTCGCCCGCGGCCGACGCCCGCCCCGCCCACGCCGCGGGCGCCCCGGAGACCACGGCCCCCGAGGCCACCACGCTGTGGCGGATGCGCACGACCGTACGGGACGAGCCGGGCACCCTCGCCGCGCTGTGCGCGGCACTGGCCGGGCACCGGGTCGACATCCTGGCCCTGCAGACGCATCCGCTGACGGACGGCACGGTGGACGAGTTCCTGCTGCGCGCGCCCGAGGCCCTGCCGTCCGACGGGCTGACCGACGCCGTCGCCGCCGCGGGCGGCAGTGACACCTGGGTCGAGCGGGCCGACACCCACGACCTGGTGGACGCGCCGACCCGGGCGGTGACCCTGGCCACCCGCACCGCCCTGGACGCCGCCGAACTCCCGCTCGCCCTGCGCCAGTTGTTCGGCCGCTGCACCATCCACTCGGTACCCGCCAAGTCCCTCAGCGGGCGGTCGCTGGACAGCACTCCGCCCGCCGAAGGTGTCCTGGAGGAGACCGTGATGCGGCTGCGCGACCCGTCCGGCGGCGCGATCATCATCGAGCGGCCGTATCTGCCGTTCACCCCCACCGAGTTCGCCCGGGCCCGCGCGCTGGTCGAGCTGGACGCCCGGCTCGGCCCGCGGATCCCGCACGACGGCGATGTGCTGACGCTGCCCGAGGGCAACGCCATCACCGTGCGCCGCGCCGACACCGGCGACCTGGCCGCCGCCCGCGAGATGCACGCCCGCTGCTCCTCCACCACGCTCGGACAGCGCTACCACGGGCCGGTCGGCGACGCCGACCGCTACCTCGCCCATCTGCTGAGCCCCCGCTTCGGCCGCACCCTGGCCGCGTACACCGCCTCCGGGCGGCTGGTGGCCCTCGGCCATCTGCTGTGGGACGGGGACGAGACCGAGGTCGCGCTGATCGTCGAGGACGAGTGGCAGCGCCGCGGCGTCGGCGGGGAGCTGCTGCGGCGGCTGGTGGCGATGGCCGCCGAGACCGGCTGCGGATGCGTCTACGCCGTCACCCAGTCGGCCAACACCGGCATGGTCGCCGCGATGCGCGCCCTCGAACTGCCGCTGGACTACCAGATCGAGCAGGGCACGCTGGTGATCAGCGCCCGCCTCGACCCGGCACCGGCACCCGAACCGGCCCTTCCGCTGCCGGTCCCGCCGCACGCGCGCTGAGCCCGGCCGGGGCCGCGTGCCCCGCCCGGCGGGCGTCGCGCCCCGCCGGGCCGCCGGACCCCGGGCCGCCGTCAGAAGGGCCCCAGCGCCCGGTCCAGATCGCGCCAGAGGTCCGTCACGTCCTCGAGCCCGATCGACATCCGCAGCAGCCGGTCGCCGATCCCCGAGGAGCGGCGGTCCCCCTCGGCCACGATCCGGTGGCTGATGGAGGCCGGGTGCTGGATGAGGGTGTCCACACTGCCCAGGCTCACCGCCGGGGTGATCAGCCGCACCCCGCCGATCACCGCGTGCGGATCGCCGTGGGGTTCGAAGGCCACCATCGCCCCGCCGATCCGGGGATAGTGGACGCGGGCCACCCGTGGGTCGCCGGCCAGCCGCCGGGCCAGCTCGGCAGCGGTCGCCGACGCGGCCCGCATCCGTACCGGCAGCGTGGCCAGCCCGCGCAGCAGCAGATACCCGGCGAGCGGATGCAGCACCCCGCCGGTGGCGAACCGCACCTGGCGCAGCACCCGGGCGAACTCCTCGTCGCAGGCGACGACGCCGCCCATCACATCGCCGTGGCCGCCGAGGTACTTGGTGGCGCTGTGCAGGACGAGGCGCGCGCCCCGCTCGGCCGGGCGCTGCAGCACCGGGGTGGCGAAGGTGTTGTCCGCGAGCAGCGGGACCGTGCCGCAGGAGTGGGCGACGGCCCGCAGATCGAGTTCGGCGAGCGTCGGATTGGCCGGGGTCTCCACCATGACCAGCCCGGTGTCGGGGCGGATCGCGTCCGCGATCCCCGCCGGGTCCACCCAGGTGACCTCGGTGCCCAGCAGCCCGGTGTCCAACAGATGGTCGCTGCATCCGTACAGCGGGCGGACCGCCACCACATGCCGCAGCCCTTGGGCCCCGCGCGCCAGCAGACACGCGCTGAGCGCCGCCATGCCACTGGCGAACGCGACCGCGCTCTCGGTGCCCTCCAGCCGGGCCAGGGCGGTCTCGAAGCGGGCCACGGTGGGGTTGTCCAGGCGGGCGTAGACCGGCGGGCCGTCCGGCCGTGCGCCGGTGGCGGCGAACGCGTCGATCCTGGCGGCCTCCTGCCTGCTGTCGTACGAGGGGTACGTCGTCGACAGGTCCAGGGGTACGGCGTGCAGACCCATGGCCGGGAGATCCTCGCGCCCGGCGTGGACGGCCTCGGTGGCGAAGGCGTGCCGTGCGGTGGCGTCGCCGTGCGGGCCCGGTGCGCCCGGCGCGGGCCCCGTGCTCCGTATGGTCCCCGTGCTCCCTGTGCTCTCCGTGCTCTGCCTGATGTCCATGCGTGAAGGGTGAACAACCACCGGACTCTCGCGGTCGATGTCCGTGCTACGTTCGGCCGATGGCCGAAACCGTCGCTTTCGATCCGGTAGATCTTCAGATTCTGCGGCTGCTGCAGAACGACGCCCGGACCACCTACCGCGATCTGGCCGCCCAGGTCGGCGTGGCGCCCTCGACCTGTCTGGACCGGGTGGCCCGGCTGCGCCGCTCCGGGGTGATTCTCGGCCGTGAACTCCGTCTGGACCCCGCCAAGCTGGGGCGCGGTCTCGAGGCCCTGCTCTCGGTGCAGCTGCGGCCCCACCGCCGGGAGCTGGTCGGCCCGTTCGTGGAGCGGATCCGGGCGCTGTCCGAGTCCCGGGCGCTGTTCCACCTGGCCGGGCCGGACGACTATCTGGTGCATGTGGCGGTGGCCGACACCGCCGATCTCCAGCGGCTGGTGCTGGACGAGTTCACCTCGCGCCGTGAGGTGGCCCGGGTCGAGACCCGGCTGATCTTCCAGCAGTGGAGCTGCGGCCCGCTGCTGCCGCCCGCCCGGGACGGCTCGGCGGCCTCGTAGCACACCCCTGTTCCCATGCGTCACACCACCGTGGTGCTGACGCCGCACCCCGGAACGTACGAGGATGGGCCGCATGTCCGATACCAAGAACGCTCCGCTGCCCCGGCAGGTCGCCGACAGCTATGTCGACGCCCTCATCGAACTCGACCCGATCACCGGCACCTACCTGGGCGTTCCCGAGAGCTCCCGGCGTCTGCCGGACTTCTCCCCCGAGGGGGCGAAGGCCATCGCCGACCTGGACCGCACCACCTTGGACCGGCTGGCCGAGGCCGAGGCGCGCCCCGGCGCGGACAGTGACGCCGAACGCCGCTGCGCCCGGCTGCTGCGGGAGCGGCTGACCGCCGAACTCGATGTGCACGAGGCCGATGAGCACCTGCGCGCGGTCAGCAATCTGAGCTCCCCGCTGCACTCGGTGCGCGGCATCTTCACCGTGATGCCCACCGAGACCGAGGAGGACTGGTCGGCGGTCGCGGCCCGGCTGCGCGCCGTACCGGCCGCGCTGGAGGGGTACCGCGCCTCGCTCGCCGAGGGGCTGCGGCGGAACCTGCCGGCCGGGCCCCGCCAGGTGGCCACGGTCCTCGAGCAGCTGACGGAGTGGATCGGCACGGACGGCGGCTGGTTCGCGGACTTCACCGCCGAGGGCCCCGACGCGCTGCGCGGTGAGCTGGACGAGGCGGCCGCGGCGGCCACGGGCGCGCTGGCCGCGCTCCGCGACTGGCTGCACGACACCTACGCCCCGGCCATCGAGGGCGCGCCCGATGTGGTGGGGCGTGAGCGCTACCGCCGCTGGGCCCGGATGTGGAACGGCACGGACCTCGACCTGGACGAGGCGTACGCGTACGGCTGGTCGGAATTCCACCGGATCCACGCCGAGATGCGCACCGAGGCCGAGAAGATCCTGCCCGGGGCCGGCCCGTGGGAGGCGCTGCGCCACCTCGACGCCCACGGCGCCCATATCGAGGGGGTCGAGGAGACCCGGGTGTGGCTGCAGAAGCTGATGGACGAGGCCATCGAGCAGCTGGACGGCACCCATTTCGACCTGGCCGAACGGGTCAAGCGGGTCGAGTCGATGATCGCCCCGCCGGGCAGCGCGGCGGCGCCGTACTACACCCAGCCGTCGGTGGACTTCTCCCGCCCCGGCCGGACCTGGCTGCCCACGATGGGCGAGACCCGCTTCCCCGTCTACGACCTGGTCTCCACCTGGTACCACGAGGGCGTACCCGGCCACCATCTGCAGCTCGCCCAGTGGGCGCACGTCTCCGACCAGCTCTCCCGCTACCAGGCCACGGTCGGCATGGTCAGCGCCAACGCGGAGGGCTGGGCGCTGTACGCGGAGCGGCTCATGGACGAGCTGGGGTATCTGTCGGACCCGGAGCGGCGGCTGGGCTATCTGGACGCGCAGATGATGCGGGCGCTGCGGGTGATCGTGGACATCGGGATGCACCTGGAGCTGGAGATCCCCGCCGATTCGCCCTTCCACCCCGGCGAGCGGTGGACTCCGGAGCTGGCGCGCGAGTTCTTCGGGCTGCACTGCGGCCGTCCGGCGGAGTTCCTCGACAGTGAGCTGGTGCGCTATCTGGGCATGCCGGGCCAGGCCATCGGCTACAAGCTGGGCGAGCGGGCCTGGCTGACGGGGCGGGAGGCGGCCCGTAAGGCGCACGGCGACGCCTTCGACGCCAAGAAGTGGCACATGGCGGCGCTGTCGCAGGGGTCGCTGGGCCTTGATGACCTGGTGGAGGAGCTGTCGGCGCTCTGAGCTCGGTGCACTCCCTGAGCTCGTCCGCTACAGGGTGTACGGCGGACCGCGCGGGGGCCTCGCCCCTGGACCCCGGGGCCTGGGGCCTGGGGCACAGCCCCGGTCCCGGGTCTGGGGCGAAGCCCCCCCACGGCGGAGCCGCATATCGTCAGGTGCCGGGAAGGGGCGGGGAGGGGAACAGCCCGCCGCAGGCGTGCGCGTACCGCCGGACCCCCTAGTGCGCGGCGGCCATCCGATGCCGTACGGCCGAGCCCTGGCGGCCCTTGACGACCTCCAGCTGGGCCGGGATCCGCCGGCGCAGATCGGCGACATGGCTGACGATGCCGACCGTACGGTCGCGTTCGCGCAGCGAGTCCAGTACGTCCATGACCTCGTCCAGCGTCTGCTCGTCGAGGCTGCCGAACCCCTCGTCGATGAAGAGGGTGTCCAGGCGGACCCCGCCCGCCTCGTCGGTGACCACATCGGCCAGGCCCAGGGCGAGGGCGAGCGAGGCGGAGAAGGTCTCGCCGCCGGAGAGGGTGGCGGTGTCGCGTTCGCTGCCCGTCCAGGCGTCGACGACATGCAGTCCGAGACCGGAGCGGCCGCGCCCGCCGGAGCGGGCGTCGGAGTGCACCAGGGTGTAGCGCCCGGAGGACATGTGGCGCAGCCGTACGCTCGCCGCCGCCGCGACCTGCTCCAGGCGGGCCGCCAGCACATACGCCTCCAGCCGCATCCTGCGCTCGTTGTCCGCGGAGGTGCCCGCCGCGAGCGAGGCGAGCCGGGCGATCCGGTCGTGCTCCGCGCGCAGCGGGGCGAGTCGGCGGGCGTCGGCGACCGCCTGGGCGGAGAGCGCGTCGAGCTCCGCGCAGCGGGTGCGGGCCGCGGCGTCGGCTGCTGAGACCTCGCGCAGCGCGCGGGTGGCCGCGTCGGCCGCCGACTGCGCCGTCGCGGGGTCGGCGGGCGGCGCTTGGGCGGCCGCGAGCACCCTGGCGTCGGACAGCTCGGCCGCGACCGCCGCCGACTCCGACTGCAAGGCGTCGAGACGGCGGCGCGCCTCGCGCTGCCGGTCCGGGTGCAGCACGGCCTCGGCGGCCCGCTCCGGGGTCTCGAACCCGGCCCGGTAGGCGGCGTCGGCGAGCCGGGCGTCGGCCTCCTTCAGCCGGTTCGCGGCCGCGTCGGCGGCCCGCGCCGCCTCGGCGGCGTGGGCCAGCAGCCCCGCCTGCCGCTCGAGCCGCGCCGCGCGCCGCGCGACGGTGGCGTCCGCGCCGCGCGCCTGCTCCAGCTCGGCCAGCAGCGCGGCCCGCTCCCGGGCCAGGGCCTCGCGGTGCGAGGTGCGGGCGGCCGCCCGCCGCTCGGCCGCCTGCCGCTGTTCCGTACGGCGGGTGTGCTCGCCCTGGGCCCGGTCCAGGGCCTCGCGGGCGGCGTGCGCGTCGGCCGCCGCGCTTCGGGCCTCGGCGTACGCGGTGCGCAACTCGGCCAGGGCCCGGTCGAGTTCGGCCGCGTCCTCGCCCTCCGCCGTGGCCTCGGCGCCCGCGCGGGCCTCCCGCAGCGCGTTCCGCGCCCGCTCGGCCTCCTCGCGGGCCTCCTCGGCCCGCTGGTGGTCCGCCAGCGCGGCCTCCTCCGCCGTACGGTCCACATGCCCGGCGCCGGGCCGGGCCGGGCTCGGGTGCTCGGTCGCCCCGCACACCGCGCAGGGGTCTCCGGCGCGCAGCCCGGCCGCGAGCTCGGCGGCGATACCGCGCAGCCGGGCCTCTTTGAGGTCGAGCCAGTTCTGCCGCGCGGCGGCGGTCCCTTCCCGCGCCCGCAACAGCTCTTCCCGCGCCTGCTCCTCCTGCCCGGCGAGCCGGTCCCGCCGCCGGGCGGCCGCCAGCCGCCGCTCGGCGGGCTCGATCCGCCCGCCGAGCTGCTCGGCCCGGGTGACAGCCTCCTGCGCCGCCTCGACCCGACGCTGATGCGCCCGGTGGGTCTCCTCCCACCCGGCGAGCCACTCGGTGGCCTCCTCGACCGCCTCGTCGTCGGCGCGAGCCTCCCGTTCGAGCGCGGCGATCTCGCGGACGACGGCCTCCGCACGGGCCTCCCCCCGCCGCGCGGCCCCCAACGCCCCGAGCTCCTCGCGCAGCCGCCGCTCAACCTGTCCCAGCCACTCGGCATCGGCCTCGGCCAGCACCACGGCCACACCCGCGCCCCGCGAACCGGCCCCACGGCCCGGCACGCCGTACGCGGCGTCGGACAACGCACCGCCGCCCTCCCCCACCGCATCCGGGTGCGGCCCGCCCTGGCCGTGTCCGCCACGCTCGACCGTGGCGTCCATCATGATGGCGGCGCCCGTGGGCGGGGTGGTCTCGTCCGGGGACGCGAGACCCTGCGCGGGCAGGGAAGCGACGGGTGAGGTACCCGGGCCGGGAGGTGTGCGTGGGTCGGGGATGTCCGGGATCGGCGCGCGGGTCACGGCCGCCAGGTCGGGCTCGGCGGACAGGCGGGTGCGGGCCTGGCGTTCGGTGGTTTCCGCGGTGTGGTGGTCGCGGGCGGCGGCGGTGCGGAGGTCGAGTGCGGGGACCACCGCGTCGGCGGCGCGGGCGCGTTCCAGCAGTTCGCGCAGGCGGTCGTGGTCGGGCCGTCGCCGTTCGAGGTCGTCCGCCCGGCGGCGGGCCTCGGCGTGGCGGCGCTGGAGTTCCGCTCGTTCGCGGGTCGCGTCGGCGGTCCGCTGGGCACCGTCGTGGGCCGCCTCCGCGGCCCGTACGGCGGACAGCGCGATGTCCTGCCGCTCGCGCGCGCCCGCGCGCGCGATGGCGGCCCACTCCAGGACGGCGTCGGCCAGCCCCGGCTCACCGGGCGTCAGCCCGGGCAGCGGATGCCTGTCCGGCTCCGTGGTGCGGCCCGCCGCCTGCGCCATGCGGTGGGCGAGCGCGAGCAGCCGCTCGTCCCCGGCCGCGACCCGCTTCTCCGCGGCCCGCCGCTGCTCCGCCAGCCGTTCCTCGACGGCGGCGAAGCGGCCGGTGTCGAACAGCTTGCCCAGCAGCTTGCCGCGCGCCAGTTCATCGGCGCGCAGAAAGCGGGCGAAGTCGCCCTGCGGCAACAGCACCACCTGGCAGAACTGCTCCCGGCTCATGCCGAGCAGCTGCGCCAGCTCCTCGCCGATCTCCTGGTGCGAACGGCTGAGGGCCTTCCACTTCCCCGCCCCCGCGCCGGCCGAGGATTCCGGCGGGGCGTACTCGCGGAGCAGGGTCTGCGCCTTCTCGCGCGTCATCCCCGTGCCCCGCTTCTTGGGGCGCGGCTGCTCGGGGCGCCGGGTGATCTCCAGGCGCCGCTCCCCGACGGTGAATTCGAGCACGACCTCGGTCGGGGTCAGCGGCTCGGCGTGGTCGCTGCGCAGCGAGAGGCCGCTCCCCTGGCGGGCGCCGGGCACCTGGCCGTACAGCGCGTAGCAGACCGCGTCCAGGACGGACGTCTTACCGGCGCCGGTCGGCCCGTGCAGCAGGAAGAGTCCGGCCGCGGACAGCTCATCGAAGTCGATCTCCTGGGTGGCGCCGAACGGGCCGAAGGCCGTGACGGCGAGCCGGTGCAGCCTCATCGTGCCGCCTCTCCGGCAGTGGCCCCCACGGTCGCCGTCGTCGCCCCCGCGCCGTTCTCGTGCGCCTCGCTCCGTACCGTCTCCAGCGCGTCGCCGAGCAGCGCGCGCTCCGCCTCGTCCGGGCCGCGGCCGCCCCGCACATGGGCCACGAAGTCCTCGGCGATCTGCCGGTCCGAGCGGCCGCGCAGCCGCTGTGCGTACGAGGCGAGCGGATCCTCGGGGGGCCGCTCGGGGTCGAAGACCAGCGTGAGCACATGGGGGAAGCGCCGCGCCAGCCGGGCCATCGGCTCATGCGGCCGCACCGCGTCGGTCAGTGTGGCCTCGACCCACGCCTCCTCATGGCGCTCGAGGTCCGGATCGGCCAGCAACTCCTCGATCCGGCCACGGATCCGGGCCAGCGGACGCGGCACCGGGCACTCCACCCGTTCGCACGACGGTGCCTCACCCGCCGCCGCCGGCTCGACCACCCACATGGACTTGCGGTGCGCCGCCTCGGAGAAGGAGTACGCGAGCGGGGAGCCCGAGTAGCGGACGCGCTCGGTGATGGTCTGACAGCCGTGCAGATGGCCGAGTGCGGCGTAGTCGACGCCGTCGAAGACCTCGGCGGGTACGGAGGCGACCCCGCCGACCGTGATGTCCCGCTCGCTGTCGCTGACCGCGCCACCGGTGACGAAGGCGTGCGCGAGGACGACGGACCGGGTGCCGGACGGCCGGGTGGCGAGGTCGGCGCGCACCCGGTCCATGGCGGCGCCCAGCACCGCCGTATGACCGGCCGCCGAGGCGCCCAGCTCCTCCCGCACCAGACCCGGTTCGAGATACGGCAGACCGTAGAAGGCCACCTCGCCGTGGTCGTCGGAGAGGACGACGGGCGTGGCGCATCCGGCGGGGTCGGTACGCAGATGGATTCCGGCCCGGTCGATCAGCCCGGCGCCGACGCCCAGACGGCGGGCCGAGTCATGGTTGCCGGAGATCATGACCGTCGGCACCCCGAGGTCCGCGAGCCGGTGCAGGGCGTCGTCGAAGAGCTCGACGGCGGCGAGCGGTGGCACGGCGCGGTCGTAGATGTCACCCGCGACGACCACCGCGTCGATGTGCCGCTCGCGCACGGTGGTGACGAGGTGGTCGATGAACTCCCGCTGCGCGGCAAGGAGGCTGACCCGGTGAAAGGACCGCCCGAGGTGCCAGTCGGAGGTGTGCAGAATTCTCACAAGTATTCTCCGACCTGCACTTCTGTCCTTCCTCCCACCCCAGTGGCCAGCATCACGCCCGCGGCCTGTACGCGGTGCGGGCACCGACCACGTTAGCCGCGGTCGGTGCCCGGTCTCTCACGGACCTCGTATTTCCCGCCCGTGTCGCCCGTGCGGCGGCCCGATTCCCCGCCTAGCCGTGCTGGTCCCTCCACCGCGCGTCCTCGGAGTCCTGGAGACCTTCGAAGGGGCGGGTGTCGAGGTAGTACCACTCCGCGGACGGACCCGGCTGTGACGGGCCGTAGAACGCGTCGTACAGCGCACCGGACGACGACCGCTCATGCGGCTGTGGCGGCGGCCACGACGGGGACACGGGCGAGGGCGAGGCCGCGGACACCGGCGGGGATTCGGGCGAGGACTCGGGGCCGTACTTTCGCTTCGGCTTGGGCTTGGGCCTCGGCCTCAGCCCCGGCCCGGGCCCCGGCCCCGGAAGGTCGGGCAGCAGCAATTCCACCCGTACGGTGCCCGACGCCCGCTTCTGCTCCACGAACTCCTCGATCTGGCTGCGGCAGGCGTGGTCCAGATGGGTCACCCCCATCAGGTCCAGCCGGATCCGCGGCGTCCCCGCCGACCCCACGGCCTCCAGTGCGTCGATCACCTTGGGCAGCCGCAGAAACGTGGCGTTGCCGGTCATGACCAGCTTGGCGGTGTCGCCCTCCACCCGGTGCTCGACGGAGGTCCGCGACATCCGCAGCGCCGCCAGTACGATCCCGGCCGCGAGCCCGACCAGCACCCCCTCCAGCAGCGCGGTGGCGACGATCGTGCCCGTGGTGATGGCCATCACCACGGACTCGCCGCGGTCCTGGCGCCACATCTTCGGGAACTGCTCGGGCGCGAGCAGCTTCCAGCCGCTGTGCACCAGCACACCCGCCAGCACCGAGATCGGGATCAGGGCGAGGACGCTCGGCAGCAGCAGCGCGAAGGCCAGCAGCCACAGGCCGTGCAGGGTGCGGGAGAGCCGGGTCCTGGCCCCGGCCTGCACATTGGCCGAGCTGCGGGCGACGACGGCGGTCATGGGCAGCGCGCCGAGGATGCCGCAGACGGTGTTGCCCGCGCCCTGGGCGATCAGCTCGGTGTTGTAGCGGGTGCGCGGGCCGTCGTGCATCCGGTCCACCGCGGCGGCCGTGAACAGGCTCTCCGCCGAGGCGATGACGGTGAAGGTGACGACGGCGGTGAGCACCGCCGGATCGGCCAGCCCCGCGAACTGCTCCGGCCCGGGCACCTGGACGGCCGACAGCAGATCGCCGACCTGAAGGGTCTTCACCTCCACACCGGGCAGCGCGGCGATCCCGACGCCGATGGCGACGGCGACCAGCGCGGCGGGGACCTTGCTGACCGGCCCCGGCATCTTCTTCCAGACGAAGCTCAGGACGACCGTGGCGATGCCGAGCAGCGCGGCGATGGCCGTCTGCGCGTCCGCGAAGGTGTCGAGGACATGCGCGGGGAAGCCGAGGATATTCTCGACGGCCGTACCGGGGGCCGTGGCATCGGCCAGCGGATAGGACTGGCTGAACATCAGCGGCAGCCCGATCCCGGCGAGCATGCCCTGGACGACAGCGATGGAAATGGCCTGGAACATACGGCCCAGCCGGATCATCCCCAGGCCGATCTGGAGCAGCCCGGACATCAGCACGATGACCCCGAGCATGGCGATGCCATGGGCCTCGACGGTCTCCGCGACAAGTGCGGTGAGCCCGGCGGCGGGCCCGCTGACCTGGAGGGTGCTGCCCCGGGTCATACCGACCACCAACCCGCCGACGACACCGGTGATGATGCCGAGTTCGGCCGGGGTGCCGGAGGCTACGGCGACACCGATGCACAGGGGCAGGGCCACGAGGAAGACGACCAGGGAGGCGGTGATCTCGGTACCGAGGTCGGCCCCCTGGACGGTCCCGCCGAGCTTTCCGCCGGCCTTGGCCTTTCTGCCGGCCTTATGGAGGCCAGGGGCCTCGGCTGTTTCTCTTACGGTTCCAGCGGCGGGCGCATATGCGGGCATCGGCTGCGTCGACCGGGCGTCGCGCGCATCTTCCGGCGGGAACACCTCGTCGATGTCGTACGACGGCGATGAAACCGGCTGAATCCGGCCACGGGCATGTCGTCCGCTCGTCATGAGTACGCCCGGACGTCACCGTCGCTATCGAGATCGAGTTCCTCGCCCGTGTCGCACGGCTGGAATTCGGTAAATTTCCCGTCGGCCAGTTTCCGGTATTCGCATGGAGTCCTCATCATGCCTCCCTGACGGGTGGTTGGACCAGATGCGAATCACCGTAGGGAGGGCCGTACCAGGCGAAGGCTAAACGAACACTAGAGCATGACAAGTTCTTCTCCAATATTCGGTTCCGCGCTCGCAACATTACAAAAACCAGGAAGCCATTCCGGTACTGCGGTACACAGGTCCCCATGACCGTACGAGCGCTGCTCATCGAGGATGACGAGACGATCGCCGAACCCCTCGTCGAGGGACTGGGGCGGTATGGACTGACGGTAGGTCATGTCAGCACGGGGACAGCCGGGCTGGAGGGGCCGTACGGGGACATCGTTCTGCTCGATCTGGGACTGCCGGACATGGACGGCATCGACGTCTGCCGAGGTATCCGGCAGGTGTCCGATGTGCCGATCATCATGCTCACCGCGCGGGGCGAGGAGGCCGACCGGGTCCTGGGGCTGGAGCTGGGCGCGGACGACTACTTGGCGAAGCCGTTCAGCATGCGGGAGCTGATCGCCCGGATCCGCGCGGTGACAAGGCGTTCTCAACGCACCGCCACCGCCACGGGGCCCACCGCTCCGGCCGCCCCCGCCGCCACCGCCACGGGGCCCACCGTGACGGCCGCCCCCGCCGCCGCCCCGGTTCCCGCCGTCACCCCACCGGCCGCCGCGCAGCCGCCGCCCCGGGAGCAGGCGCCGCTGGTCGTGGACCGCCGGACGCGTCAGGTGTGGGTGGGCGGCGTGCCCGTCAGCCTCACTCCCAAGGAGTTCGAGCTGCTGGCCCTGCTCACCGAGGACCCCGGCGCCGTCTACTCGCGCCAGCAGATCCTCGACCGCGTCTGGGACCCCCACTTCCACGGGCCGACCAAGACCCTGGACGTGCACATCGCCACCCTGCGCCGCAAACTGGGCGATCCGGCCTGGATCCAGACCCTGCGCGGGGTCGGCTTCCGTCTCGCCGTCCACTCGGGGGTCCCGTCGGGGGCCCCGTCGGGGGCCCCTTCGGGAATCCCGGAGGCCGCCCGGCCGTGACCCGACGTCTGCTGCTGGGGTATCTGAGCCTCGCCGTACTGACCCTGCTGAGCCTCGGCATACCGCTCGGCTATGTCTACGGCAGAGCCGAGCGGGAGCAGATCATCTCCGCGGCGGAGGACGAGGCCGAGTCGGTGTCCGCGTTCGCCTCGCTGTCCATCATGGCGGGACGGGAGCAGCGCGAGCTGCCGCACCGGGCGCGGCACTGTGCCGAGCGCATCCGGGGCAGGGTGGTCATCGTCGGCGACGACGGCCGGCTGCTGGCGACCTCGCATCGGCTGTCCGCCACGGAGTCCCGGAACCTGGTGTCGCGCCCCGAGATCGCCGCCGCGCTGCGCGGCCGGGACGCGATCGACGTCCGGACCTCCACCATCGGCGGCGTCCGCTATCTCTCGGTCGCCGCACCCGTGGTCCACGGCGACGAGCTGCAGGGCGCGGTGCGGCTCACCGTGCCCACCGACGCGGTGGAGGCCCGGGTCCACCGGATCTGGCTGCTGCTGGCCGTGGGCGGGCTCGCGATCCTCACGGCCGTCGCCGCCGTGGGGCTGGTCTTCGCCCGCTGGGCCAGCCGTCCCATTCTGGAGCTGGAGCGGTTCGCGCACCGCCTGGCCGACGGCCGGTTCACCACGCCCGCGCCCGTGACCTACGGGCCGCCCGAGGTGCGCAGCCTCGCCGCCACCTTCAACCAGACCGCCGCCCGGCTGGAGCATCTGCTGGCCTCCCAGCGCGCGTTCGCCGCCGAGGCGTCCCACCAGCTCAAGACGCCGCTGGCGGCGCTGCGGCTGCGGCTGGACAACCTGGAGGCGGAGATGACGGGGCACGCCCGGGACAGTCTCGGCGCGGCGATAACCGAGACCGACCGGCTGGCCCGGATGGTCGAGGGACTACTGGCGATGGCGCGGCTGGAGGAGAGCGCCGTCACCCCCGAACCGGTCGACCTGGACCGGGTGTGCGCCGAGCGGCTGCTCACCTGGAGCCCGCTCTTCGACCGGCACGAGGCCCAGCTCGCTCTGCTCGGCGACCGGGTCGGCCAGGCGCTCGCGGTGCCCGGAGCCATCGAGCAGATCCTGGACAATCTGCTCTCCAACGCGCTGCGCGCCACGCCCCCGGGCTCCACCGTCACCATGGTGCTGCGCTGTTCGGCCGCCGACCGCCGCCATCTCCCCGCGCGGCCCGCCTGGATCGAGCTGCATGTCATCGACGAGGGTCCCGGCATGACCGCCGATCAGCGGCGCCGCGCCTTCGACCGCTTCTGGCGCGCCCCCGACGCCCCGAAGGGCGGCACCGGTCTGGGTCTGTCGCTGGTGCAGCGGCTCGCCCATGCGAGCGGAGGGGAGGCCATCCTGGCCCGGGCGCCCGGCGGCGGCCTCGACGCCGCGATCCGGCTGCGGCCCGCGCCCCGCGCGACCCAGGGCCGCCCGGCCAGACTCGGCCTGCCCCGGAGAGTCCGGAGCGACCGGAGCACACCGGAGTCCGCTCCGGCCCCGCCCTCGGTGCGCTCACCGGCGTAGGCCCGGGCCGTCCTCACGCGACTTGGTGACGGGTAAGGACGGGCCGTCCCTACGCGTCCTGGTACGCCTCGCCGCCCAGCTCCAGCGCGGCGGTGCCCGCGGTGGTGTCCGCCAGCCACTCGCGGAAGGCGTCCACGTCCGCGTCGGGCAGCCCGAGTTCGATCGTCACGGCCTCGGCGTAGCGCACCTCGCGGACCGCCCGGCCCGTCGCCCGCAGGTCGTTCTCCAGCTTTCCGGCCCGCTGGTGGTCCACGGTGACGGTCACCAGCCGGAACCGCTGCCGGGTGACGGTGCCCAGCGCGTCGAGCGCCTCGCCGACCGCGCCGCCGTAGGCCCGGATCAGACCGCCCGCGCCGAGCTTCACGCCCCCGTAGTAGCGGGTGACGACGGCCACCGCGTACCGGATCTCGCGGCGCAGCAGCATCTGCAGCATCGGCACCCCGGCCGTGCCGCCCGGCTCCCCGTCGTCGCTCGCCTTCTGCACACCGCCGTCCGCGCCGATGACATAGGCGAAGCAGTTGTGGGTGGCGGTGGAGTGCTCCTTCCTGACCCGCTGGATGACGTCCTGCGCCTCCTGCTCGGTCGCGGCGGGCGCGAGCCTGCAGAGGAAGCGCGATCTGTTGATCTCGATCTCGTGCACGCCCTCGCGCGCGACCGTCCGGTACCGCTCCTGCATCAGGCCACCTTATGTCCCGGCTCTCGCGCGGTGGTCACGCGTACGCGACGTAGGTGGCCACGCGCGTGCGGCCGCGGTGGTCACGCGTACGCGACGGCCGCTTGGGCGGAAACCCACGGCGTTGAGGGGACGCGCCCGCTCATCCCTCTCCGCCGCTGCCGCCACGGCCGAACCGGGACGGCCTGCACAAGGGCCCCCACGCGCCCCGCTGGCGTGCCACCACGTCCTCGGCTTCGGCGATCACGCTCTCGGCGATCCAGGCGACCGGCTCCACCTCGCGGACCAGGGGTTCGTTGTCCGGCCCCCGGCCGGTCTCCTCCCCCTTGAGCACCCAGGGGCGGACATCGGCGGAGCCCTGGTCGTCGTCCCGGAGGTGGATGTAGTCGCACAGCCTGCGGGCGACCCAGACGGTCGTGGGCAGGTCCTTCGCCCACTCCTCGAAGACCAGGGGGTTGGCCGACAGGCCCGGCATCTGCGTGCCGGTGAGCCCGTCCCGGCTGACCGCACTGCCTTCCAGGTCCGCCTCGGGCCCTCGGGACCAGCGGACGAAGACCGGAGGCCCCTGCTCGATCAACTCCACGAGCTGGTGCAGAGCGGTGTAGGTGGGGAGTGTCGTGCCTGCCATGATCGCCCTTGAGTACCCGTGGCCGACGCCGCCAATCCACCACCCCTCCCCCGATCACACGGACGCCGCCCGGCCCCGCTGCTCGGCGGGGAGGGCGGCGTCCCGCCAGGGAAGTGCCGCGGCGTCCGGGTCAGCGGCCCAGGGCCTTGGCCAGCTGGTCCTTGGTCATGTTGGAGCGGCCCTCGATACCGCGCTGCTTGGCCTCGTTGTACAGCTGGTCCCGCGTCGGGCCCTTGGGACCCGTCCGGCTGCCGGAGCGCTGGCCGCCGCGCTGCGGCGCGGACTTCGGGTCCCGGGTCGAGGTCTTGCTGGCGGACCTGGACTCGCCCGAGCGCGCGCGCTCCTTGTTGACCGTACGGGCGGCCATTTCCTTCGCCCGGCCGGTGGACGCGCCGCGCTGTTCGGCGCCTTCCTTGATGTGCTCGTACTGCCGTTCACGCTTACGGCTGGATCCTGCGGGCATGGTGTCTTCCTCTCCTTCCGCCCCCTCGGTCGGTCGCGGCCGACAGCTGGTGATCGCCGACCGTATGAGTCGGGTTCCCCCCGTTCGCTCCCCCATAACCAGCATGCGTCTCCTGGGCGTCGACCGGATGCCATGCGGTGTGCGCGATGCGCGGGATTGGTCTTTCGGCAGTGTCCGCCCGTTCCCCGTCTTCGTAAGGTCACCTCTGCGAGTCGGCCGATCACGCGGGTGGGGGACATGACGACACGGACACACACGACCGGATCCGGCGCCCGCCCGTGGGCGTCCTGGGCCGGACACCTGCCCCTGGCGGCCACCATCGCCGCCGCCGGGTTGAGCGTGGTCAGCCTGTGGTGGGTGGTGCCCACGGCGCTGTGCGCGTTCGCGGCGGGATGGCGGCCCGGGCGGACGTGGTCCACGGCGGTGGGGCTGATCGGGGCGGTGGCGGGCGCTGTGGTGGCCGTCGCCGCGGTGCCGTCCTGGATCACCTGGGCCGACCGCTTCGTGGCGGTGGTGGCGGGGGCGGTCGTCCTGCCGTGGTTCGTGGGGCGGTTCTGCCGTCAGTACCGGGAGTTGGTCCGGGCGGGGTGGGAGCGGGCCGCGCGGCTGGAGCGCGAACGGCGGCTGATCGCGGAGCAGGCCCGGCTGCGGGAGCGGGCCCGTATCGCGCAGGACATGCACGATGTGCTCGGCCATGAGCTCAGCCTGATCGCCCTCTCGGCCGGGGCCCTCAAGCTGGCGCCCGGGCTGGCGGACGGCCACCGGGAGGCAGCCCGGGACATCAGGGCCAGGGCGGCGGCCGCCGTGGACCGCCTCGGCGAGGTGATCGGCGTCCTGCGTCAGGAGCCGGACGGGGCGCCGCCGGAGCCGGGGGGCGCGGACGTGGCGGAGCTGGTCGAGCGGGCGTCGGCGTCGGGTCTCGCGGTCCGGCTGCGGAGCGACGGCGAGCCCGGCGAACCGCCGCCGGACGTGGAGCGCGCCGTGCGCCGTGTGGTGCGGGAGGCGCTGACCAACGTGGCCAAACACGCGCCGGGTGCGGAGGCGACCGTCCACGTCCGGCATACGGCGGAGGAGACCGAGGTCCGGGTGGTGAACGGCCCCGCGTCCGCCGCCGCTCCCGTCCGCTCCGGCGGCGAGGGCTTCGGCCTGATCGGCCTGGACGAGCGCGTCGGACTGGCCGGGGGACCTTCGGATACGGCCCGGAGGCGGGCGGTTTCGCCGTCCGCGCCACGTTTCCCCGCACCACCACCCGGCGGCCGGGGGCGCCCCACGCCCCGGACACCCCGGACGAACCGGTGGCGGCTGACCACCGGCGCGCCCGCCGCCGGCTCGGCCGCACCCTGCTCGCGGCCCTGATGGTGCCCCTGGTAGCGGGGGCCCTGCTGATCGGGGTGGTGCGGGTGTGGGACACACTGAGGGCCCGGGAGTCGGTGCTCGCCCCGGACGACTACGCCCGGCTGCGCACCGGACAGGACCGCGACCGGATCGCGCGGTATCTGCCGGACCGACCACCGGCCGACGGCCGCCGAACCGAGGGGGACGGACATCGTCTGCGAGTACTACGCGATGACGGCCGACCCCTTCGACGACCGCTCCGGGGATGTCTACCGGCTGTGCTTCCGCCACGGCACCCTGGTGTCCGCCGACGCCTTCACCGGAAAGGGCGTCCGATGATCCGGGTCCTGATCGCCGACGACGAGCCGATGATCCGCGCGGGGATCCGGGCCGTGCTCGCCACCGATCCGGACATCGCCGTGGTCGCCGAGGCGGGCGACGGCCACCGGGCGGTGGAGCTGGTGCACCGCCACCGGCCCCGGGTGGCGGTGCTGGACATCCGGATGCCCGACACCGGCGGTATCGAGGCCGCCCGCGAGATCCACCGGACGGCCCCGGCCACCGGTGTCATCATGCTGACCACCTTCGGCGAGGACGACTACATCCTCCAGGCGCTGGGCGGCGGCGCCATGGGCTTCCTCATCAAGTCCGGTGAACCGGAGGAGCTGATCGCGGGGGTGCGCGCGGTGGCCGACGGCGCGGCCTATCTGTCACCGAAGGTCGCGGCCCGCGTCGTGGCGCATCTGGCGTCCGGTGGCGCGGGGGTCATGGCCGACCGCCGCACCGCCGCCCGCGCCCGGGTCGACGCCCTGACCGCCCGGGAGGGGGAGGTGCTGGCCCTGCTCGGCGGCGGGCTGTCCAACGGTCGGATCGCCCGTCGGCTGCATGTCGTCGAGGGGACGGTCAAGGCCCATGTGAGCTCGATCCTGGCCCGGCTGGGCGTGGAGAACCGGGCGGCCGCCGCCGTGGTCGCCCACGAGGCCGGAATCCTTCCGCCCCGCGCGCCCGAACAGCGCTGACGCCGCCCGTACGGCCGGAGCGCCCGCCACGACCAGCGTCGCCGCCACCACGGCGGCGCCCAGCAGCGCACCGGCGGCCACATCGTGCGGATAGTGCACCCCCACCGCCACCCGCAGCAGCGCCGCCAACCCCGCCAACGGCAGCGCCACGGCGGCGAGACGGGGTCTGAGCAGCGTCAGCCCGACCGCGATCCCGGTGGCGAGGGTGGCGTGGTTGCTCGGAAACGACCAGTCCCCCGGCTCGGGACACTCCGCCACCGCCACGACTCCCCGTACCGCGCGGCACGGCCGCTCCTCGTCCACCACCAGCTTCACCGCCTCGCTCGCCGCGTAGCCGGCCACGGTGCCGATCCCGGTGAGCACGACCCCGGCCACGCCGGAGGCGTCCCCGCGCCGGAAGGCCGCCCACCCCGTCCACAGCAGCAGCAACCCCAGCGCCACCAGCGTGCCCTCGGTGGCCAACTCCAGCAGCGGCCCGGCCCACGAGGGCGCCTGATCTCGTCACGGATGGGGCGGACGGACTCCACACCCTTACCGGCGGGGTCTTCCAAGGCCCAGTCGAGATACTTCTTGCCGGAGAAGATCGGGCAGGCGTCGCCGCAGCCCATCGTGATGACGTAGTCGGACGCCTGGACGGCCTCGGTGGTCAGGACCTTTGGCTTCTGGCTGGAGATGTCGATGCCGACTTCCTTCATCGCCTCGACCGCGGCTGGGTTGACCTGGTCGGCCGGGAGAGAGCCGGCGGAGCGGACCTCCACGCGGTCGCCCGCGAGGTGAGCAAGGAATCCGGCCGCCATCTGCGAGCGCCCGGCGTTGTGGACGCACACGAACAGCACGGACGCGGCAGGGGTGGAGGACATCAGTTCATCCTTCTCAGGTTGGCAGGCAGGTGATGCGGACGGGGAAAGGGTTCAGGTACCCGGGAGGGTGGCGAACAGGTCGGAGATGTGAGCGTCGATCTCGTCGCGGATGGCCCGGACCGCAGCACTTGGAGCGCCGTCTGGGTCTGCGACGGGCCAGTCCAGGTAGCGGCGGCCAGGCACGACCGGGGCGCGTCCGGCGTTGTGGCTGCACACGAACAGCACCCTCGGCAGCCCGGCATCCATGCTCGCGCCGCTCGGTCGCCAGGCGCTCGGCGAGCACGACCAGGTGGGTGTGGACCCGGGCGGTGGCGGCGAGCTGGATGGAGGAGTCGGCGAGCAGGTGCCGCACGGTCTCGGCCGAGAAGCGCGCGGGTTCGCGGACTCCTGGGCCCGCTGGTGTATGAACCCGCACGCCGAGTCGCAGTTTGTACCCAACGCCGTGCAGATTCAGATGTAGAGACGCGGTGGGAGGCGTCGGCCTGATCGCGTCTAGCGCGCGGGCGCCAGCCAACATCCGCTGGTTGATCGGGGCCTCGGCCAGCCCGCAGGAAGAGGCGGTCCGGACGGGTACCGCATTCTCCCGCCACCCGAGCGGTCAAGTGGACGCGTCAACCTTGCGAGAGAACCCACCTCATTCAGGCGCAATACACACAAGGATGATCACAGTGTGTAAGCGTTCGTGTTTTTCTGTGGCGGTCTCCTTGTGCTGCCCGGCGCCGCCGGAGCGGTGGGGAGGGGCGAGAGGAGCACAGTGGATCGTTTGATGGTAGGCCGGGCGTGGAAGTCGGTCGGGCTGGCTCTTGCCGGTGCGTGTGCCCTGTCGGTATCGGTGGCGACGCCCGCACCTGCGGTGGCCCCCGGGGTAGCCGCAGCATCGAGCGGCTATCTGAACCTGCACCAGTGCGTGTACGGCAACGGAAGCATGCTCTACACGAACTTGCTGCCCAACACCCCAAACACGCCGTTCAACACCGGTACCAAGGTCTCCAAGGATGACGAGTCGGCGGTGACCTGCGGCCCGGGGGCCGGCGGCTGGACACTCGGCTCCGTGAACTCCGCCGCGTACAACGGCGACCGGTTCGGCAGCGGCCGCAAGTACCTCAACCTGCACCAGTGCGTGTACAGCAACGGCTCCACCCACTACACGAATCTGCTGCCCAACACGAAGAACGAAACGTTCAACACCGGCACCAGCATCTCCACCGCCAAAGACATGGCCCTGGAATGCGGCCGGCCCAGCGGCTGGCCACTCAACTCCGTAAACTCCGCGCTCTACACCGCGGACTTGACGGGGGCCAGCGGCAGGTACCTGAACCTGCACCAGTGCGTCTACAACAGCGGCACCAGTCTCTACACGAACCTGCTGCCCAATACCGCGAACACGCCGTTCAACACCGGTACCAACGTCTCGAACACCGCCGACAGGACCGTGGTCTGCGCACCGGGCAGCAGCGGCTGGCGACTGGACACCGCAAACACGGCCGTCTACGTCATCGACCTGCTGGCGTAGCAGACTGATCACCGTTCATCCGTGAGCGAGCAGCGGTCCGACCCGGCACACCACCGGGCGGGCCGCTGGTACCTCGCCTTCACGCTGCCACTCGCGTCACCGTGGGAGCTTCGCGGTGCGTTCGGGGTACACGGCGGTGATGTACCGCAGACGGAAGCGCCGCGGCACTCGATGCCGGCTCGCGTCCCAGGTGGCGGTCAAGACGGGGTGAGCTCGTACTTACATCGCCCGCCGCGTCCCCAACTCCGCAAGAGCCCCTGGGCGCATGGGCCCCCAGGGGGCAATGGCGAGCCCTCACCGTCGGCCAAGCATGCGACCTTGCACCCGGACAGGCCGGTGTTCCCCTGCGGCGTGCCGCCCGCGACCGGATCCCTGGTCAGCTGGTTGTTGTCAAGGCTGCGTGCGCGGCGGTGAGGATCTGCTCGGAGAGCGGGGAGTCCTTGGTGGCTCGGGCCAGGACGAGTGCACCGAGCATCGTGCACAGCCGGGTGATGCCGTCCTGGTCCTCGGTGGCGAGCCACTCGGCGAACTCACCCACTCCCTCGGTGTAGACGCGGCGGGCCTCGCGATCTCCCGGTTCGCGCGCCATGTCGGCGGCGAGCGCGGCGGCGGGACACCCATCTGCCGCGCTGTCGCGGTGCTCAACGGAGAGGTAGGTGTCGATCAGCTCCTGCTGGGCGGCGTCGCGCTGCCCGCCGTGCTGCTTGAGGCCGCCATCGCGGAGCCGGGTGAGTCCGTCGAACGCGTGGGCGGTGGCTTCGTCGATGAGTGCCTCTTTGGAGGCGAACTGCTTGTAGAAGCCGCCGTGGGTCAGGCCGGCGGCCTTCATGAGGTCGGTGACGCTGACGTGGGTTCCCTGTTCCCGGAACAGCCGGGAGGCGGTTTCCACGACCCGCCTGCGGTTCTCCTCCGCTTGCGCCTGCGATACGCGGCCCATCAGCCACCTCCCGATTGGATGCCGGTTGACATCTATCCTAGGTGAGGTTTTAGATTGTGGTCATAATCTAATTGGTATGGGCCGCTCGGCCCCGCACCGCTGGGAGCACGTATGGAACTGAAGAACGCTGTCGCCGTGGTCACCGGCGCCAACCGAGGACTGGGCCGCCACCTGGCCGCACAGCTCGTGGAGCGCGGCGCGAAGGTGTACGCGGCGGCCCGCCGCCCGGAGACGGTGGACCTGCCGGGTGTGACTCCGCTGCGGCTGGACGTGACGGACGAGGAATCGATCCGGGCCGCGGCCCGCACCGCATCCGACGCGACACTGCTGGTGAACAACGCGGGAATCTCCACCGCCACGCCACTGATCGCGGGCGGCCCGGACGCGGTGCGCCTGGAGATGGAGACGAACTTCTTCGGTCCGCTCGCCGTGACACGGGCTTTCACCCCCGTCATCGAGGGCAACGGCGGCGGCGCCGTGCTCAACGTCCTGTCCGTGCTGTCCTGGCTGCACCCCGCCGGCCTCGGGTCCTACGCCGCGACCAAGGCCGCGGCATGGGCGCTGACCGACGCCACCCGGGAGGAGCTGGCCCCCCGCGGCATCACCGTCTCCGGGCTGCACGTCGGATGGATGGACACCGACATGGCCGCCGGGGTTCCCGCCGATCAGAAGGCCGACCTCGCCGAGGTCGCCGCGCAGGCCCTGCACGGCATCGAGACGGGTCTGCCCGAGATCCTCGCCGATGAGACCACCCGGTACGTCAAGCAGACCCTGGCCGCTTCGCCAAGTGCGGCCTGAGGCGCTCCCCGACTCCCCTGTCGATTCTTGAGCATGGACACCTGATGCGTTACGCGAACTTCGGACACCGGACGGGACTGCGCGTGGCCGGGCACCGAGAACGGGAAGCCAGGCAGTCAGCTTCCGGACACAGCCTGGTACGTCTCCCCCTTCTGTGCGGGCAGGGCGAGACTGGCCGTTGGGGTCGTGATGCTTGCCAGTGGGGTGGCGATGCCTGCCAGTGCTTCGCGAAGGCCGCTGGTCGGCAACAAGTCGGCTCCCTGGTGACCGGCTTGGAAGCCATGCGCTTTGCGGGGCCCGCGGGCGCGCTGGGGCCGTGGGTCGGACCTTCGTCTATTCGACTGGGTGGGAGGATTCGGAGTACACCGCGCTGTCGTCCCTGGACCCGAACACGTCAGGACGCGCCGCGTTCCGGGCCTGTCTGCGGGCCTTCCTCGGCGATCGGGCGGGCCCGGCCGCTGCCGGTGTCGATGAGGATCTGCTCGGCCGGTGCGAGGTTGTCGACGCGGACGGCCCGGGCCATCGCGGTGCGTGCCGCGTCGGGCGTCGCGTGCGGGGGGACCACCAACAGGGAGAAGAGGTCTCGATCGCCTCGGGTGATGAGGATGGTGCCGTCGCCCACAGGGAACGAGTCGATATGCACGATGCGGTCGTCGATGATCAGTCGTGTCGGCAGTTCTTCCCAGGCGTCGGCGTCCAGGCCGACGCGCGTGACGGGTCCGAGGTGCTCGGTCAGGGCGGTGATCAGGGCGGGAAGTTCGGCGCCTATGTCGCGGGAACGCGGCCACCACGCACCGTCGAGAATGCCCTCGCGGGTATGTGTCGTCGCCAACCGCAGCAGGGCTGTGCCGGGTTTCACGGCATGGTGGATCGCGTCTGGCAGAAGTTTCACTTCACGCGGGGTGTCGGCGTCGGACATGGTCTGCTCGCCCTCTTACGAGGTTCGGTGGCCCGCCGGTTTCACCGTACTCCGAGAGCCCACGCCCAGGCCCATCGGTGCCCTGCGGACCCGGACCCGGCTCTGAAGAAGTGGCTGATCATACGGGGGCTCAGCGGGGCAACGCCCCGGAGTACAGTGAAAACACCGGGAGCACTTCGCACACCGGCCTCCACGCGGGTGTCGTTTTCGGCGAGCAACAACACCGGGACGCTGCAAAGCGCGCCCGGGGACAGGTCCGCGGCATGAGCGTGACCATCGACCGTACGACCACCCATGAGCGCGTGCCCCCGCCACCGGCCCGCCTGTCCCTAACTCCGGTCGGCCCGGTTCCAGGTCTTCTGGACGGTGCGTGGTGGCCCCGCTCCCGCGATCTCCTCCGTGAGCTGCCCGCCCTGGCCGATGTGCTGGACGCGCGCTGGGGCCGGATCACTCGGGTCTCCGTGAACCCGGCCCAGTGGCCCGTGATCCCGCGCAAGGTGCCTGCGGCCGGGCACACGATGGACGTCGGCTGGTTCACCGACGAGCAGGACCCGCACAAGCTGATTCTGCTCTCCTACACCGCGGGCCGCTGGGACCTTCTGGTGATCCCACCGGAGACGGGTGCGGCAGCCGCCTCCCGGCTGATGGCCGCCGCTGCGACACCCGGCAGCCTCCTCACCGCCAGCAGGCTGATGGCGGACGAGACCGCCGCCCGTGATGCCCGGGAAGATTTCAGCCAGGAGGAGCGGTGGGAGACCGATGGCGGTCCTGCTCCGCTTCAAGGGAGGTGAGGAAGTGGAGACCGTCATCACCGTGTCCGTGATCATCTTCATGATCATGGTCGGAGTGCTGCTGATCCATCTGCTCAATGGACGGCACAACGAGCGGATCGCAGCATTTCACTACAGCGATGCCCTGGCGGGAGTCGGCCAGCGGAGCCGGAAGGGCCGGCAGTCGGCAAGCCCGCCGGATCGCCCGTCGCCCCCTCTCCTGACCGGGGCCGGTGGGCGCGCAGCGAGGCCCCACACTCACCGCCACGTCTTCCTGATGAACGAGGCCACCATGCAGCCACCGGAATCACCCTCGGCAGGGCGCGCCGAGGTGCGTATTGTCGCCGCGTCCCCCGAGGCCGCCCGCCAGGTCGCAGCGGTACTCCGTCGTTGCTTCGCCGCCACCGAACAGCGCAGCTACCCCGCTGGCGCCGAAGGCGGAACCCGCCTCCATCTCACTGTAGACACCACGCACACGGCAGGACCGGCGCGGTCCTGGCTGGCAGCAAGTCGGTCCTCCGGGCACCCCGCGCAGACGGACGAAGTCTGAAGGGATGCCCCTCAGCGAGGTGCGGGCAGGGCACCGCGACGCGTGTCCGCGTCGGCGGAAGAACTCCTGAGCCCCGAAAAGTCCCTTATGCCGGAAAGCGCGCCAGGCTTAGCATGGTGAGTGGGCCGGTTCACTCTCACGTGCAACCGACCCGAAAGGGCGGCTCCGGTGTTTCTGCGCCGGAGCCGTTGTACCGACGCATCGGCGCGAACGGCCGGGAGCAGAGCATGATCGGCAGCGTCGCCGGTCGCGCCACCGGCGCCCTGGAAGCGATCTCACGGCGATCTTCAGAGTGTGTCGCGGGAGTCCCGGGGAGCTCCCGATACCGGGGTGGAGGGGCAGCGGGACCAAAGTGCGGCGGGCGTGTCGCTGCGCGAGGGTGGTTATGGCGAAAAGAGGTGGCCATGGCCGAGGGTGAACAGAGCTTCCGGATTGTCGCCGTGGACCGGTCGGAAGGATTCGGTGAACGGCTGCTGGGCATCCTGCTGGACCGGGCTCACGAGATGCCGCCCCAGCTGATCGCCCCGCTGGTCGCGGAGGAAGTGAGCAGGATCGGGGGGCGTGACGTCTCGATCCTCCTACAGGACTACGACCAGCTGATACTGGCACCGCTGCCGGGCAGAGGACTCGTTATCGGAGAGCCCGAGTGGATCGACGAATCGCAGGCCGGCAGGGCTTTCCTCAGCGCGACAACGGTGGAACACCCACAGGCCAGCGGAATCCGGATGTTCCTGCCGCTGCTGGACGGCAGCGATGAGGTGGGAGTGCTGGCCGTCACCCTGAACAGCGTCGATGATGACGACCGGCGGCTGCTGCGGCGCCTCGCGGGCCTGGTCGCCGACATGCTGGTCACCAAGAACAGCTATACCGACCAGTTCTTCCAGGCCCGGCGCCGCCAGCCGATGAGCCTGGCCGCGGAAATCCAGTGGTCGCTGCTGCCCCCGCTGACCATGATCACACCGCAGGTCGCGGTGGCCGGAATCCTCGAACCGGCCTATGACGTCGCGGGGGACAGTTTCGACTACGCCCTCAATGACGACATCCTGCACACGGCCGTCATCGACGCCATGGGCCATGGGCTGGACGCCGCCGTACTGGCGACCGTCGCCGTCGGCGCCTATCGCCATGCCAGGCGCGCCGACGTCGGGCTCGATGAGCTGTACATGTTCATGGACAGGGCCATCGACGAGCAGTTCGGGCCCGACCACTTCGTCACGGCACAGATGATGCGCCTGAACATCCGAACCGGCCACCTGCAATGGGTCAACGCCGGCCACCCGGCACCCCTGCTGATCCGCGAGCACCGCGTCATTCAGACCTTGGAGAGCCCGGGTACCCTGCCCGTCGGATTCGGAGGCGCCATCCCGCAGATCAGCGAGCAGGCCCTGTCCTCCGGCGACCGGATCCTCTCCTTCACCGACGGTCTCGTCGAGGAGCACCGCGCCGGCGAAGAACAGTTCGGCGAGGAGCGACTGCTCGGCTTCGTCGACCGCGCGGGGTGCGAGGGAGAAAGTGTGCAGGAAATGGTACGCGGCCTCTCCCATGCCCTGCTGCGGGAACGCGGCGGGGTCACCACGGACGACGCGACTCTCTTCCTGGTCGAGTGGTGCGGGGGCACCGCCGACGGCCTCGCCACGGCAGAAGCGTGACCAGCCCACCGGAAGCCGATTCAGCCACCGCCGACTTGCATCTGCAAGGCTGGTCTCGGGCCGGGTGGGCTTGCGGGCGATGCAGTCCGGTGAACCGACGCCAACGCGGAGTTGCTCGTGCTGCGGCACGAGAACGCGGTGCTACGCCGCCAGATCAGCGGCCGGGTCCGGCATGAGCCCTTTGATCGGTTCTGGCTGGCTGCGCTGTTGGGGCTGATACCCCGCCACCGGTGGCGTGAAGTCTTCCCGGTCACGCCCAGCATCCTGCTGGCCTGGCATCGCAGGTTCATCGCGGCGAAATGGGACTACAGCGTGCGACGCGCTCGGACCGGGCGACCACCGACCAGGGCGGCGCTCAGGGAGCTGATTCTGCGGCTCGCCCGGGAAAACGCAGGGTGGGGCCACAGACGGGTCCAGGGCGAGTTAATCGGCCTCGGGAATCCAATCGCCGCATCCACCGTATGGGAGATCCTGAACGCTGCGGGTATCGATCCGGCCCCTCGCCGCGCCGGCCCAACCTGGCGCGAGTTCCTCACGAACCAAGCCGAGGGCATCATCTCTGCAGAATTCTTTCATCTTGACACCGTGGTCGGACGCAGACTCTACGCGCTGGCCTTCCTCGAACACGGCACCCGGCGCCTCCACATCTCAGGCGTCACGGCACATCCCTCCCGGGACTGGGCCGTGCAGCAGGCCCGGAACGTAGCCGCCGACTTGGACACACGTATGGAATCCCTGCGGTTCCTGCTCCGTGACCGCGATGGCAAGTACGGCCAGTCCTTCGACGCCGTCTTCGAGGCCGACGGCATAGACGTGATCAAGAGCGCGCCACGAGCGCCGAGGATGAACGCCCACTGTGAACGGGTTATCGGCAGCATCCGGCACGAGGCCCTCGACCACATCCTGATCACGAACGAGTCACACGCCCGACATGTCCTTGCCGCCTACCAACGGCACTACAACACACACCGTCCTCATCGAAGCCGAGGCGGCTACCTCCTGACGCCCACCAACAGCCCACCACCCCGCACGACCGCGACGCACGCGGACTCCTGCGTACACGCGTCCTCGGCGGCGTCATCAACGAGTACCGCTATGCCGCCTGATCAGCAGCGATGACTTTTCGAGCCCGACAAGCACGCCAGACGGCGCACCCTCGCCGGTGCCCTCGCCCAGGGCAACCAACACCGGCCACGCCGACCCCTCAGACAACGGTCACCGATCCCACTAAAAATCCCTGAACCGATGTCGGTCAGCGACTACACAGCAGTCTCCCGGCGTAATCGGCTCGGTGAGCTCACCCACGAATACGAGCAGGTCGCGTACTGCGACATAGTTTCCGGCACCCACGCGGCCCCACGTCTCAGGCTCAGCGGCTTTCAGCAGGCCTTGACCGGCACGAGATTAAAGATCAGAAAGTCCCACCGGACATGGCCAGAGCTGACCGCAGTTGGGCAAGTTCCCGCTGCTTGAACAGCGACGTCTCCCCTTCCGTGTCACTGGCAGTCGGGGGCGCCCTCCCGGACAGAGTGGAACGATGGTCCCGTGAGTTGTGGCCGCTTGGAGAGGCGTTATTCACCCAATTGCATATGAGGGCATCGAAGCCCCCGACGTCACCCTCGGTGGGCCTTCCAGCCCAGCCCGGGGGGCTCAGGGTTCTGCCCAGGCAGATGCACTCCCTCGACGCCGGAGCGATCCGGCCACGGCGTTTTCTTCGATCACCCCGGCGCTTGGGAATCCCTGGAATGTGGTGCCCGTTGTGGCAAACAGGTTGTTTGTCGTACCCACAGGAGGCACGCGTGTACAGCGACCCGGCGACGGTCCGCAAGATCCTCACAGAGCTGGGAGACACATGGGCGGTAGTCGGCCTATCTTCCAACCAGCAGCGCGCGGCCTACGGGGTCGCTGGGATTCTCCAGCGTTACGGCAAACGGGTCATACCCGTACACCCCAAAGCCGAGTCGGTGCACGGCGAGCAGGGATTCCCGACGCTCTCTGCAATTCCATTCGAAGTCGATGTCGTGGACGTGTTCGTCAACAGCGACCTGGCGGGCCCGGTCGCCGACGAGGCCGTCGCCATCGGCGCCAAGGCCGTCTGGTTCCAGCTCGGCGTCATCGACCCGGAAGCGTACGACCGCACCCGCGCCGCCGGGCTCGCCATGCTCATGGACCGCTGCCCGGCCATCGAGCTCCCCCTGCTGGGGTGACCTGCGACGACGCGCCTTGGATGCATGGGTTTCCGCGGCCCACGGCAGGCGGGAAACGCCCCGACCGGCGCCGCGGGGGCGCACGGACGGGGCCGCTGTTGGGTTGTACTAGCTCCTCTTGCCCCGAGCCTGGTCGCGCGCTCAATCAGGGACGGGCAGACGAGGTTCATCACTCCGTGGGACCGGGGTCCGGAGGCATCGGCATGATCGCGCACTCCTCGGTGTGCTGGCACTTGGCCGCCACGACGACCGGATCCGAACCGGGAGGGCCCCACAGCTCGGAGTCGACGTCGAAGCCCAGTTCCGCGGTCCGCGTCTTCGTGCGCTCCAGGATCTCGGCGTCGTAGTTCCGCGGGTTGTACCCGGGCGTGTGGTGGACGTACCCGCCCCGCCTCGTGCACAGGCTGGAGTACAGATACGTGTGCAGGATGAGCGCGTGCCACCCTTCGTCGACGATCCGCGACGGGGTCGGGTTCTTCCCGGCAGAGCACGAAGCGGCGATCACGAACTTCGTCGCCTCATCGACGATCCGGCCGGCCATGGTCTCGTCCATGTCCGGGTTGTTGTCCATGACGGTCTTGACCACGCCTGCCCGATCCTCGTCGGGCAGCAGAGCTGTACCTTGACTCATGCGCGTACCTCTTCTCTGTGAGTGGTGCGTTGCCCTCGTCCCGGTCACTGGCCTCCAACCACCCGGCCGGGACGAGGCTTCACGTGCTTACGGCCCCCGCCCCCCATCCCGACACACGTCACGGAGATTCGGAGCGGGGACCACGGTCCGGGAGGAGCCGACCAGAGCGCTCCCGGACCGCTTCCTCGGCGACCATGATCACATCGGAGAGGGCTAACCGAAGCAGCTTGATCGCGGCCTGCGCGTCTTCGAGTGACGTCGACGGGTCCGCCAGATATCGCGACGACGCCCTGATCGCTGCGCGCCCTCGGTCCTCGAATGTCAAGGCGGCCTTTTCGCGAGGTGTCACGGCCGCGATGCGCGTGGTTGCGTCCCGCCGCGACAGGTAATCGTCCCTGCTGGGGTACCACGTCACGCCGTCTCCCCGTCGTGACGGACCAGCGTCGTACCCGGCCCGAGCTGTTCCCCACCGGCATGAAGCCTGCGCATAGCCACGTCGCGCGGTGTACTCGGTACCGCCTCGTCGTCGACGGCCACACACGCTCCCCCAACGTGACTGACTGTCTGCCGTAACGTATTGCGAGCCGCGTCGTCGAAGGCGATCCGGTGCCAGTTGGCGACGAGACAGACGATTCGCTTCCCCCGACCTTCGTGCTCCATCGCGGCGATCATGCCGTTCCAGAAAGTCCGCCGGAGGGCAACAGCGTTGGATCCGCGGTCTACCCACTGTCCCGCGACTGTCCACCCCCGATCGCAGGCGTACTGACGACAGGTAAGGATCCGCTCATCCGCTGAATCCTTCTCGGTCACCTCGCGGTCGTAGATGAATACGAGGGTCTTCGACTCGTCGTTGGTCATCGAGGCTCCCGGTCACTGGTTTCCCTGTGTGACCAGATAACTACGAGTGAGTCATGATCAGTTGGCACAAAACATGCACAACGGCGCGTCAGAGCCCTTCAGAGGTAGGGACGCAGGCGAAACGGCATGCGACAGTTGGTCCATGCACAGCGCACCCTCAGCGGGCGAGAACATCGCGGTTTTACGTAAGGTCCGCGGGCTGAGCCAGACGGCTCTCTCCCGCCAAATGGGGATCACGCTCTCGTACCTGAGCAAAATCGAGACTGGACTTCGTCCAGCGACTCCGCCGATCGTGGCAGCAGCGGCAGGTCCCCTGAAGGTCACGACGGCCCGCATCTACGGAGATCCGTTCGCCGATCCGTCGAAGCAGACGGAATTGATGGATCAGCTACGAACGGTCGTCCGTCGACACACGCTGCCGCGCGAAGACGTGCCGCCTACCGACGAACTGGCCGCCTCGCTCGAGCGCGCCGCTCAGCTCCGCGCCAACACTGACTACCTGAGGCTGCTCCAGCTCCTCCCCAAGCTGCTCGGCCAGGTCACCGCAACGGCCATGGAGAGCGACGGGGATGCTGTTGCGTGGGGGCACGTGGCCGACGTTTACAGCTGTGCATACGCCTGCGCTCACCGTTTCCGTCAGCCGGACCTGGCCGACATGATCGTGAGCCGTCAGCAGTGGGCGGCCCAGCAGACGTGGAACCCTGAGGCCGTGGCTGCCGCGGCGTGGAATGAGGCGGGGACGTATCAGTCAGCCGGCGAGTACTCCGACGGGCTGGCTATCATTGAACGCGCCATCGTCCAGTACGAAAGGATGCCGGGCGACGACCTGGACCGCGTCGTCCACCTTGGCTCGCTCCACCTCCGCGGCATCGTCCTGGCCTCCCGCCACGAGGACGCGAACGCCACCGCGGACCACGTCCGCCGGGCCAAGGCGCTGGCCGAGCGGATCAGCGGGCCCGATGTCCTCCAGCACCACCTCACCTTTGGGCAGGGCAACACCGCGCTGTACGAGTTGGCAGCCCAGATCGAGCTGAACCACCCTGACAAGGCCGCGGAAGTGGCGGCCCCGCTGCTGAAGAATCCTCCCGCGGGGCTGAAGCCGTCGCGCGTCGGCCGGCTGGCCATCGACGCGGCTCGTGCGCGTCTCGCGACGAGGGATCTCGTTGGCGCAGAGGATGCGCTGAAGTACGCCTTCCACGTCGCCCCTCAGATGGCGGAGATCCATCCCATGGCGCGGGAGGTGCTGCGCGTGCTGTGGACGCTCCACCAGCGCAGCCGCCCGGATCTACTGGCCATGGCGAAGCGGTCTGGACTGGCGTCCTGATCAACGTAAAACAGCCCCCGCCGGATGATCCCGACGGGGGCTGATGCGTGTGGTCCACGGCCCCCGTGCTGGCGATTGGTCAGACAGGGACGTTCGGCACCGGCAAGGTGGACGAGTACAGCGAGAACTACAAGGTGACGTCGAAGATGCAAGTCACTGCCGTCAGCGCGAAGTACGTAGCCCCGGCCGAAATCGACACGACGAACGAGCCGGAGAACGGGCAGTACGTCGTCCTTACGCTCACACTGAAGAATGTCGGCACGGCACCTGCGGACTTCTCCACCTGCGGGCTGCTCAAGTGGGAGGACGATCAAACGGCCGCGCAGGACGCGACGACATTGGAAGGCGTCGGCGACGGTCCGGATCTCGACACAACGCACAAGCCGGGGCAGTCCGTCACGGGGAAGCGACGACGAGCGGCGTGCTCTGCCCGGCGCGGGTTATGCGGGGCAACGCCCCTCGCGAGATGCGGTCTGCGGGTCGGTGGTTTCGTCGCCGACCGCGATCCGCTCCCGCTAGGCTCTGCCGCGATCACAAGCGTGGGCATCGGGGGATGGACTTTGACGACGGCGGATCCGCACCACATCGGCCCGTTCGAAGCCATGGAGCGGCTGTTCGCGCAGTGGCTGCCGCCGTGGCGGCTGGCGGTGGTCGGCGGCGAGGCTCCGCCGTCCTACGAGGAAGAGTGGGACACCGCGCCCTCCGTGGCGCAGGTGTCGGAGTACGGGGCATTCCCGTCGGCGTTCGCCGGTCCCGGCGGGCGGCGCCATCCGGTGTCCGTCGAGCGGTTCGACATCGAGGACCCGGACGAGACGTCCGACGGCCCGCTGCACGCCTCGTGGGGCCTGCCGGACACCGGTGCGGAGCAGGCGTTCGCGTTGCTCATCGAGGCGCTGGAGTCGGGCCCCGGCAGCCTGGACCGGCGGGGCCGGGCGCTCGCCGGGTATCTGGCCGGTTCCCTGGCGGCGGACGGTACGGACCTGCTGCGGATCGCGGTGGCCGCCGAGCCGGGCGGCCCCGCGCTGGACGACGAGCTTCAACTGCTGGTGCGCTCCGACGACGGGACGACGCGGCTGGCGCTGGCCCCCGCCCCGGTGGCCGCCCCCGCCGGCGACGCCACGCCGACGTACCGGATCGCCTGCGCCACGACGCTGCTCAGCGAGTTCCTCCGAATCAACAACACCGACGCGGTGACCTTCGAGGTGGCCTTCGGAACCCATGGCCTCGAGCTGGACGTCGCCGACCCCGACGCCGTCTTCCGCGCCGGCTGGGCCGGAGACGGGCACTGGCTTATCGCGGAGGAGGGCGACGACGAAACCGATGATGTCCTCTGGGCGTTGGACGTCGCTTCCCGCGAGGCCGCGCTGATCGAATCCGAGCTGAACATGGTCACGGCGGCCCGGGCGTCGACCCTGGTCTGGGAGTTCGACTCCACGACGCCCGAGATCCCCGGCGACGAGCTCGTCTCCTGGCTCGCCCGCGACCTCCTCGGGACCGTCGTCACCGAGATCACCGGGGCCCCCGGGGTCCCACCCGTTCTCGCCTACGCGAAGAACTTCCCCCTCGCATCGGCCCTGGACGGCGAGGGGGATTCCTGCCTCCTCCTGGTCGGGCCGCATCGCACCGCCCTCATCCACATCAGCAGCCAGGACCCCGCCGAGGACCACCCGGCGTCAGGCGCCCAGACCCTCCAGGACCACCGCGCCCGGGAGGCCGGCGAGCAGCTTGCCCGGCACGATGAGCTTGCCGCGTCGGCTGCCGCTGCCGATGAGGGCGTACGGGATGTCGGCCACGGCCGCGTCCACCAGGAGCGGCCAGCCGGCGGGCAGCCCGATCGGGGTGATGCCGCCGAATTCCATGCCGCTCTCGCCCGTCGCCGTGTCCATCGGGGCGAACGACGCCTTGCGGGCGCCGAGGTGGCGGCGCACCACGCCGTTGACGTCCGCGCGGGTGTGGGCCAGGACCAGGCAGGCGGCCAGGGTGGTCTCGCCGCCCCGCTTGCCCGCGACCACCACGCAGTTGGCGGACTGCTCCAGCAGCCAGGAGCCGTAGTTCTCGACGAGCACGGCGGTGTCGGCCTTGTCCGGGTCCGTGTCCACGAAGAGCACCTGCTCCACCGGCTCCGAGCCGCGCCAGGTGCGCAGCGCCTCGGCGACGGGAGCAGTCAGCAGGTCCAGGCACTCGACGGCGGGACGGACCTCGTCGAAGGCATCCATCGGCGTACTCATGCCGCCAAACTAGCAGTCGGAGCAGGGCACGAGGCCGGGCCGGCGGCCTCAGCGCGCGGGCGGCACCGACACCGCCATGGTCATCTCCACCGGCGCCGTACCGTCGTTGCGGTAGGTGTGCGGGGTGTTCGCCTCGAACGCCACGGAGGTGCCGACCGGGGCGGTGTGGGTCTCGCCGCCGATCACCAGGGTGAGCTCGCCGACCGTCACATGGATCAGCTCGACCGTGCCGGACGGATGCGGATCGGAGCTGCTCTCGTCGCCGGGCATCAGCCGCCATTGCCACATCTCCAGCGGGCCGTCCGCCTCGGTGCCGACGAGCAGCGCGGTGTAGCTGCCCGCCTCGGTGGACCACATCCGCACCGCCTGGTCGGGCGGGACGAAGGTCACCCGGGGCCCCTGCTCGTAGTCGAGCAGTGTGGTGATGCTCACGCCGAGCGCGTCGGCGAGCTTGACGGTGGTGCCCACGCTCGGATTCGTACGGGCCTGCTCAATCTGGATGATCATGCCCCGGCTGACCCCGGCGCGTGCCGCCAGGGCGTCGAGGGTGAAGCCGCGTTCATTGCGCCACCGTTTGAGGTTGCGGGCGAGCGACTGCGTGAGCTGGTCGAGGTCCGTCACGTTCCGGTCCGTCCATCCGTCCAAAATAGTGAATGACATAGTCGAGTATAGTGAACTACTGTGGGCTGTACTCCCACGTCCACCACACTGTACGGCGAGGTTTCACCATGTCCGCACTCTTCGCTCTTGCCACCAGCCTGCTCTGGGGGCTGGCCGACTTCGGCGGAGGGCTGCTCACCCGGCGCACACCCGCGCTCACCGTGGTCGTCGTCTCCCAGATCATCGCGGTCACCGTCCTCGGCGCCATCGTGGTCGCCACCGGCGGATGGTCCGAGGCGGGCCCGCAGCTGTGGTTCGCCGCGGCGGCCGGTGTGGTCGGCCCGGCCGCGATGCTGTGCTTCTACCGGGCCCTCGCGCTCGGCCCGATGGGCGTCGTCTCCCCGCTCGGCGCGCTCGGCGGGGTCATCGTGCCGCTCGGCGTCGCGCTGGTGCTCGGCGAACGGCCCGGGCTGCTCCAGGTCTCGGGCGTCGTGGTGGCGGTCGCGGGTGTGGTCCTGGCGAGCGGTCCGCAGACCGGCGGGGCGCCCGTCCAGCGGCAGACGCTGCTGCTCACGCTGGTGGCCGCGCTGGGCTTCGGCTCGGTGATGGCGCTGATCGCCGAGGCGTCCAACACGCTGACCGGGCTGTTCCTCGCGCTGTTCGTGCAGCGGGTGTGCAATGTGGCGGTCGGCGGCGGCGCGCTGCTGGTCTCCGTCCGGCGCGGCAACCCCGGGCTGCCCGAGGGCGGGATGGGCGTGGTGCGGGCGTCGCTGCCCGCGCTCGCCTTCGTGGGCCTGGCCGACGTGGCCGCGAACGGTACGTACAACCTCGCCGCGCACCACGGCCCGGTCACCGTCGCCGCGGTGCTCGCCTCCCTCTACCCCGTGGTGACCGCCCTCGCCGCCCGCGGGCTGCTCGGCGAGCGGCTGCGGGTGGTCCAGGCCACGGGCGCCGGACTCGCCCTGGTGGGCACGCTGCTGCTGGCCACCGGCTGAGCGGCCCGCGGCCCGGCCCCCGCCCGGCCATGCATAAGCCGACGTGCTCCAGGAACCCACTACGCCATGGGGCAGACGAACGAGAAGCTTTATGTGGTGCGGGCCGAGGCCCGGGGGATCGTGGACGCCGCGGCGCGGGCGTGGCAGGGGCCGGGGCGCGAGCGGGACCTGCTCGTGCAGTCGCTGAAGGCGGCCGGGGCGGCCACGCTCGCCTGGGCGGTCTCGGGGTGGTGGCTGAAGGACCCGGTGGCGCTGATGGCGCCGTGGGTGGCGGTGGTCCTGGTCCAGGCCACCGTCTACCGCTCGCTGTTCAAGGGGTTGCAGCAGCTGGTGGCCATCGCCGTGGGCACGCTGCTGGCGGCGGGGGCCGAGGCCCTGACGGGGAACATCCTGATCTCGGTGGCCCTGGTCCTGCCCGTGGTGATGCTGCTCAGCAACTGGCCCCGCCTGGGCGACCAGGGCATCTACGGCCCCACCACCGCCCTGTTCACCCTCACCTCGGCCCCGGTGTCCAGCCTCACGGTCTCCCACCGGCTGCTGCAGGCCCTGCTCGGCGCCGCGATCGGCATCGCGGTCAACGCGCTGATCCTGCCGCCGGTCCATCTGCGGAACGTCCGGGAGAACCTCAGCAGTCTGGCGCTCGGGACCCAGGAGACACTGGCGAGCATCGCCCAGGCGCTGGCCGAGGGGGACTGGTCCGAGGACACGCCCACCGACTGGCGACGGCTGTCCGACCAGCTCCGGCAGCGGCAGGAGAGCCTGCGCTCCGCCCGGCTGTGGAGCCATGAGAGCCTCCGGCTCAATCCCAGGCTGCCGTGGAAGTCGCGCGGGCAACTGCCGCCGACGCTTCCCCCCGAGAGCGAGGACCAGCGGTGGAGCGCGATCGTCGCCGAGGTGGGCGCGGTCGTCAGCACGATGGTCGACGTCGCCGACGAGAACCGCACCATTCCCACCCCCGACCAGCAGCCGCTGTGCGACTACGGCCGCCTCCTCGCCGATCTGGCGGCGGCCTGCGCGGCCCGGGCCGAAATGATCTGTGACCCCGCCGCCCCCAATGGCCCGCGCGGCGGACTCCACGATGCGCGCGGCCGACTCGACGAGGCGCTGGAGGCCGTGGAACGGCACCACGGCGCCCTGCACAAACAGCTCACCGACGAGCGCTACGTCTCCTCCGGCACCACCGCCGTCCTGGGCACCCTGCTGATCCAGGCCCAGAACATCTGGCACGACATCGCCCCGGACACCTGGCCCCGCGCCACCGCCGGGGCATAGCGCCCGGCCGACGGGGTACATCGGTGCAGTCCCCCGCGGTGGTGTCGGGGCGGAGTTATGAGGAGTGGTGCCCATGCAGCCGATCGGCCAGGTACGGCCGGGATTCCCCTGCTGGGTGAGTCTCGCCGCCCCCAGTCTCCAGGCGGCGCAGGAGTTCTACACCGCGGTGCTCGGGTGGACCTGGCGCCCCACCGGGCTGGGCGAGGAGTTCCGTACCGCGCTGTTCGGCGGAGCGCCGGTGGCCGGGGTCGGGGCGCTCGCGAACAGCCTCAGGGGCGCGGTCGCCTGGACGCCGTTCTTCGCCGTGGCGGACGCGGACGCCACGGCGGCACGCATCCGTGAGCGGGGCGGCACCGTCGGCGTCGGCCCGCTCCCGTTCGGCACCGGCCGCCGCGCCGGGCTGGCCACCGACCCCGACGGCGCCGTCTTCGGCTTCTGGACGGGGGAGGCGCTGCCCGGCTGGCCTTCGGGTCCGGAGCAGGGCGCCCCGGCCTGGCTGGAGCTGCGGACCCGTGACGCGTTCGCGGCCGCCCTCTTCTACGGCGAGGTCTTCGGCTGGGCGTCACCGGAGGGCAACTGCTCCGTGGAGTACGAGAACGACGAGGTGATCGTGCGCGAGGCGGGCCGCAAGCTGGCGGTGGTCCACGGCGGCGCCGTCGAGCAGGCCCCCGACCCCCGGGTCCGGCCGCGCTGGTACGTCCACTTCCGCGTCCCCGATGTGACGGCCGCCGTGGCGGCGGCCCGCGCCGCCGGTGGCACGGTCGCCCTCCCGCCGGACGCCTCCCCCACGGGCCGTCAGGCGATCCTGTGCGACCCCGACGGCGGGCTGTTCACCGTCACCGCGGCCTGAGCGGACGCCCCGACGGGCGCCTCAGACGAACGAACGCCTTGACGGACAGCCCTGACGGACAGCCCCGTCGGACGGCTCTGACGGACGGCCCCGTCGGACAGCCCTGACGGACGGCCCGCCCCGGCTCGGCGAGATGGCGTAAAGACGACAGGGCCAGGTGAGGAAGCCGGTCCGGCCGGGAAGCCGTGGAGGCGGAGAGCGCGGGGGACCACGCAGTCGTCAGGACGGAGAGCGGTCATGGCCACCACCGCGGAGGAAGCCCGGGCCGGTCTGCCCGCGTCACGCGTCATCCGGCTGCCGGGCATCGTGCTGGGGGTGGGGCTCGGCGGATTCCTCGACGGGATCCTGCTGCACCAGCTGCTCCAGTGGCACCACATGCTCAGCGGCACCAACCACGACCGCATCGGCGTGCGCTACTACAACCCGCACACCGTCTCCGGTCTGCGGATGAACACCGTGTGGGACGGCATCTTCCACGCCGTGTGCTGGATCTCGGTACTGCTGGGTCTGGCCATCCTCTACGCCCGGGTCACCCACGACCGGCGCCGGGTGTGGGGCTCCCGCGTCCTGTGGGGCTGGATGCTGGTCGGCTGGGGCCTGTTCAACCTCGTCGAGGGCATGCTGGACCACCAGATCCTCGGCATCCACCATGTCCACGGCGGCCCGGAGCAGCCGTGGTGGGACGCCGGCTTCCTCGTCCTGGGCGCCCTTCTGGTGGCCGGCGGCTATCTGCTGCAGCGCGGCGGGGCCCCCTCCGGCCCCGCGGCACCCCGCGCCACCGGGCGCGTGTGATGGGTGGCGGCGCGGCGCATCCCGGCCATGGGCACGGCGGGGATGGCGGCCCCCTGGACGTATGGCTGCCGGCCCTCGCCCTGGTGGGGTGTGCCGCCGCCTACGCGCTGGCGGTCCGCCGCGCCCGTCGCCGTCACCCCGCCCGGCGTCGGCCGCCCCTCGCGCGGTCGCTGAGCTTCGCGGCGGGGCTCGTCCTGGTGGCCGTGGCGCTGCTGCCGCCGCTCGCGCCGTTCGCCCATGAGGACTTCCGCGGCCATATGGCCCAGCATCTGCTGCTCGGGATGTACGCGCCCCTGGCACTGGTGCTCGCGGCCCCGGTCACCCTGCTGCTGCGCGCCCTGCCGCCGGACCACGGCCGACGGCTGACCGCCGTGCTCCGCTCCCGCCCCGCGCGGCTGCTCGCCCACCCCGTGACCGCCCTGCTGCTGACGACCGGCGGGCTGGTGCTCCTGTACTTCACCCCCGTCTACGACGCCACCATGGGCCACCCTGGGCGGCACTGGCTGACGCACGCCCATTTCCTGCTCTCGGGCTGGCTGTTCGCGTATGTCATCGCCGGTCCCGACCCGGCCCCCGCCCGGCCGGGGGTGCCGGCCCGGCTGGTGGTCCTCGGTGTCGCCATCGCCGCCCACGCCGTCATCGCCCAGTTGATGTACGGAGGCTTCTGGGTCGAGGTCCACGCCCCGATCGCCGAGGTCCGGGGCGGCGCGGAGATCATGTACTACGGCGGCGACCTCGCCGAGCTCCTCCTGGCCGCGGCCCTGGTCACCACCTGGCGGCCCGTGCGGACGCCCCGGAACCCGCACGGGCCACCGGTACGTCCGGTGCGGCGGCCGAGGGAGGGGATCCGCGCCGCGCGGGCCCTGCCGAAATCCAGGTGACGGCGGGGTTACCTCTGGGGGCCACGGGGTACCTGGGCGTCACGCCATCGCAGCGACCCCCGGGGGACCACGGTGGCCAGGCCCTTCCGGTCCAGACCGCGGGCCGGAAGAGCCGCTTCGGCTGATGCGTCGGCTCGGGCCGACGCTTCAGTCGTCGATTCCGCCGCTCTCGCAGATCTGCCGGGCGATGTCCCGCAGCTTGACGTTGCGCTCCTGGGACACCCGGCGGATCAGTGCGAAGGCGTCGTCCTCGGTGATCTTCAGGCGTTCCATGAGGATGCCCATGGCCTCCCCGATGGTGTGCCGGGTCTGGAGTGCCTGCTGGAGCTGATCGGCGGTGCGGGCGCTGGAGAAGGCGACCGCGGCATGCGAGGCGAGCAGCCAGCCGGCCGTCTCGCTGGCCTTGGTGAAGGCGGCGGGGCGCCGTGAGTAGAGGTTCAGGGCGCCGAGGTTCTCCTCCTCGGTGTAGAGCAGGAACCCCATCATGCTGCCGATGCCGAGTTCGCGGCCCTCCCTGACGAAATCCGGCCAGCTCTCCTCGGGCACGGTGAAGTCCTTGATCCGGAACACCCGCTCGCCGTTCAGCCGACGGGCGGCGTCGAAGCAGGGCCCCTCGCGGAGCCGCTCCTGCAGCCGGTCCGACCGCACCACCAGCCCATCGGTGGGGGCGAGGGACTCCACTCGGCTGCCGTGGAGCACCAGGATGCCGGCCGCGTCACAGCCCTCCACTATGTCCACCGAGCACGCGCTGATCCGCTCCAGCGTGGCCTCGACGGAGTCCTGCGCCAGCAGGTCCCGCGCCATGGTGGCCATGCGCTCGGCGAAGGCTTCCCAGTCCATGACCACCATCCGATCACATCGGGCTACTCGCCGCCTCTGAGCGCTTCCCGGTACTGCTTCGCCCGCTCCGCGTACACCTGGGCGTTCAGCTTGATGCCTGCTCGCTCCTCGTCGGTGAGGGGGCGCTTCACCCTCGCCGGCACCCCCGCCACCAGCGACCCGGGCGGTATCTCCATGCCCTGCGGCACCAGGGCCTGGGCCGCGACCAGCGACCCCGCACCGATCCGGGCGCCGTTGAGGACCGTGGCCCCCATGCCGATCAGGACGTCGTCCTCGACCGTACAGCCGTGCACGACCGCGTTGTGCCCGACCGAGACCCGCTCGCCGATGGAGACCGGGAATCCGGGGTCGACATGCACCGTGCAGTTGTCCTGAATGTTGCTGTCCGCGCCGAGGACGATGGGACCGCCGTCGCCCCGCAGCACCGCCTGGTACCAGACGCTGGATCCCGCCGCCAGCACGACATCGCCGATCACCACCGACGTGGGGGCCACGAACGTGTCGGGGTCGATCCGCGGCTCCTTCCCGTCGATGCCGAAGATCAAGGCGCGCACCGTCTCTCCCACCTGGTCGTTCCCTTCGCGTTCCGCACCCCGGCCGGTAGCTCCGGCGGAGCCGTCCAGCCGGTCCAGCCAGTCCAGCCGGTTCGACCGGGACCGCCGATCCGGCCGATCCGCCCTAGTCCCCGGCCGGGACCGGCTCCGGCTCTGCGGGCTCGGCGTCGGCCGTCGTGACCGCCGCGGCCTTGGCCTTCTTGGAGCGCCACTTCATGACCAGCATCGAGCCGAGGCCGAAGAGCAGGGCCAGTACGAGCCCGAGCCAGGAGAAGCGCTTCAGCCAGTCCTCGGCGACCTTGCCCAGGGAGTAGATGACCGCGGTGGTACCACCGGCCCAGACGATGCCGCCGAGGACATTGGCGATGAGGAACTTCCAGTACGGCATGCGCAGCACGCCCGCGAGCGGCCCGGCGAAGATGCGCAGCAGCGCGATGAACCGGCCGACGAAGACCGCCCACATGCCCCACTTCTGGAAGGAGCGCTCGGCGGTGGCCACGTGGTCGGCGCTGAAGTGTTTGGGGAACTTGCGGCCCAGCCAGGCGAGCAGCGGCTGTCCGCCCTTGCGGCCGATGAGATAGCCGATGGAGTCGCCGATCACCGCACCCGCTACGGCGCACGTCCCCAGGATGTAGGGGTTGATGTGGTCCTGGGAGGCCGCCAGCAGCGTCGCGCTGACGAGGACGATCTCGCCGGGGAGCGGGATTCCCAGGCTCTCCAGGCCGATGACGATACCCACGAGCAGATACACGCTGACCGCGGGCACGGTCTCGAGCCATTCCTCGATATGCAACGCCGGTTCCTCCCCATGTGGCGACCGCTTCCCGGCGTGCGCCGGACAGGACGCGGCGCACGCCGGGAAGCCTACTCAATCGGCGCGCGGTCGCCATCATCCCCAAGTCGTGCTCCCGCTCGCGTCGGCTCCGGCGAAGGGAGGACGCGCTCAGGGACGGAGAGCTCGGGCTCAGGGGTGGGGAGGGTCGCGCTCAGGACTGGGGGCGCAGGGTCCACACGATGGACATCTCGCCCGTAACCGCACCGTCCTCGCGTGTGATCGCGACGTTCACCGGGAATTCGGGCCGCGCCCCCGCGTCCAGCTCGGCGACCACCTCGGCGGCGGGCCGGCCGAGGGTGGCGGTCGCGGTGACGGGCCCCTTGGCGAGCTTCTTGTAGCCGATCTCGGCGCGCACGGCCAGCGGTACGGCACGGCCGAGCTGATCGCCGAACGCCGCCAGCACGATGGCGCCGCTCGCGGACTCCGCCAGGGTGAACATCGCGCCCGCGTGGGGGCCGCCGACGTGGTTGTGGAAGTCGGACTGGTCGGGCAGGCACAGCACCGCGCGCTCGGGCGACGCCTCACGGAACTCCAGGTTCAGGGTGCGCACCATGGGCACCGTGGCGGCGAGCATCTCACCGACGGAGGGCAGGGTTTCTGACATGACCCGGAAGTTACCACTCAGTAGAAAGCGGGGAAAGGGCCAGTTCAAGGGGCAGCCGTAGCAGCTGTCGTCGGCCCCCTCTATCGTTACTGGCCATGTGGCCAGGACAGCAGCCGCCCGGGGGCGAGCAGAACAACCCGCACGACCAGAACCCCTATCAGCAACCGGGGTACCAGCAGCCGGGATACAACCAGCCCAACCCGTATCAGCAGCCGGGATACCAACAGCCGAATCCCTATCAGCAGCCGCCCCAGCAGCAGCCGGGGCAGTCCGGCCAGCCGGGGCAGCAGCAGCCCGGTTACGGCCCGCCACAGGGTCCGCCCGGCCAGCAGTGGGGCGCTCCGTCCAGCCCGCCCGGCGCACCGCAGCCGCCGCGCGACAACAAGAAGCGCACGACCACCATCGCCATCGTCGCGGCCATCGCGGTCGTCGCGGCCGCGGCCATCACCGGTGTGCTGGTCCTGGGCAAGGACGACAGCGACGGCGGTGACGAGTCGAAGGGGAAGGACAAGACGTCGGCCTCCACGTCGGCCCCGGCCTCCGAGGAACCGACCGAGGACCCGGGCGGCGGCGGTGCGGACAACCCGCGCGCCGGCGGTGACACCACCGACGTCAAGGCGGTCATACCCGGCTGGAAGCCGGTGGTCAGCCCCAAGCGGCACAACGCCTTCGACGTCCCCCCGGACTGGACGATCGAATCGCCGGGCCTGAGCACCGGGTTCGAGGACGACAAGGGCAAGCCGCTCGTGGTCATGTCCGCTCCGGCGAGGTACAAGAAGGACTACTGCTCGGTCAAGGACAAGGACGGCTACGTCGACAAGAGCCACGCCGCCGGGGCGGGCTCGAAGGGCGCCCAGGGCGCCAAGAGCGAGGCGTCGGCCGCCAAGATCGAGGCCGAGAACTGGGTCTTCGCCGCCTTCGACCAGAAGCAGACCGGGACCCGCAAGGTCACCGACGCCAAGAAGTTCAAGAGCGCCCACGGCCTCAAGGGCTACACCGCGTCGGCCACCGTCACCGGGGTGAAGAAGACCGACAAGTGCACCACCGACGGCAAGTCGGTCACCGTGACCTACACGGACACCAACGGCGACTTCGCCACCTGGGTCCTGTACTCGGTCAAGGGCACCAAGGAAGAGGTCCCGGACTCCACCATCAAGAAGATCATGAGCTCGCTGCGGCCGGTGAAGTCGGAGGTCTCCTGACCTTCTGACCGCTCCGATCACGGCGGCCGGAATTCGGTTGGACGCCGGGGCCCGCCCCCAGGGATAGTCCGGATGTGACGACTCCTCCGGCCCCGCGCCTCCGGCCGCGCCGCCCCCCGTGGGCCGGCCGCAACTACACACTGCTGACCACCGCCGCCGTGGTGACGGGCCTCGGGAACGCCGGAGCCCTCATCGCGGCGGCGTTCGCGGTGCTGGAGGCGGGCGGGGACGGCGGCGACGTCGGGCTCGTGGCGGCGGCCCGCACCCTTCCGCTGGTCGTCTTCCTGCTGATCGGCGGCGCGGTGGCGGACCGACTGCCCCGCCACCGGGTGATGGTGGCGGCCAACAGCCTCAACTGCCTCTCGCAGGCGGCCTTCGCCGTGCTCGTCCTGTCCGGCGAGGCGCGGCTGTGGCAGATGGCCGTGCTGTCCGCGCTCGGCGGCACCGGGCAGGCGTTCTTCGCCCCCGCCGCCGAGGGCATGCTGCTCTCCAGCGTCAACGGCGAACAGGCCGCCGGCGCCTTCGCGCTGTTCCGGATGGGCATGAACGGTGCGCAGATCGGCGGGGCCGCGCTCGGCGGCGCGCTGGTCGCGGTGGTCGGCCCCGGCTGGGTGCTGGCGGTCGACGCCGCCGCGTTCGCGGCCGCGGGCGCCCTCCGCTCGCTTCTCGATGTCAGCGCCGTCGCCCGGCGGGAGCCCGGCGGCGGCATGCTGGGGGATCTGCGCGAAGGTTGGCGCGAATTCGTCGGCCGGCCCTGGCTGTGGTCGATCGTCGTCCAGTTCTCCGTCGTCAACGCGGTGGTGGGAGCGGCGGAGGCGGTGTTCGGCCCGCTGGTGGCCGAGGACCATCTGGGCGGGGCGCGCCCCTGGGGGCTCGCGCTCGCGGCGTTCGGCGCGGGCACCGTCCTGGGCGGTCTGCTGATGGTGCGCTGGCGGCCGCGCCGGATGCTGCTCGCGGGCTCCCTGTGCGTACTGCCGCTCGCGCTGCCGTCGGCCGCGCTCGCCGTCCCGGTGCCGATCGCGCCGCTGGCCGTGGTGATGTTCCTGGTCGGGGTGTCGGTCGAGGTGTTCGGGGTGTCCTGGATGACCGCGCTGCACCAGGAGATCCCCGAGGACAAGCTGTCGCGGGTCTCGGCGTACGACTGGTTCGGCTCGGTCGCCATGGTGCCGCTCGCCATGGCGCTCGCGGGCCCGGCCGAGGAGGCGTTCGGCCGGTCGGCCTCGCTGTGGGGGTGCTCCGCGCTGATCCTGGCGCTGACGCTGGCGGTGCTGACGGTCCCGGACGTACGGCGGCTGCGCCGGAGCGAGACCAAGCCCGTCGCCGAGGGCGGACCGGCCGCCGCCGCGGACCCCGCCCCGGAGCCGGTCAGCCCACGCTGAACGCCCCGTCCGGCGGTTCGGGCGAGGGCGTGGCGTCCTCGTCCCGCACCGGCGCCGCGCCGCCCATGAACCGCTCCAGCGCGGCGCCGTACTCGACCCTGGCCGGGAAGGCGTCGGCCGCGGTGCGGCGGGCCAGTACGGCGACCGGCGGTTCGGACTGGGAGGCCACCAGCACGGCGTTGCCGAACCGGCGGCCGCGCAGCACCGACGGCTCCGCGATCAGCGCGAGGTGCGCGAACGCGGTGCGGTAGGTGGCCAGTTGGGAGCGGAGGAAGGTGAACGGCGCCCCGTCGGCCAGATTCGCCACGTACCACCCGCCCGGCCGCAGCGCCCGGGCCGCGACGCGGGCGTACTCGACGGAGGTCAGATGCGCGGGCACCCGCGAACCGCCGAAGACGTCGGCCACGATGACGTCGGCCGACCCCCCGGGCGCGGCCTCCAGCGCGGTCCGGGCGTCCTCCGGCCGTACCGTGATGCCCGCCCCGGACGGCAGCGGAAGGTGCTCTGCGACCAGCTCCAGCACCCCCCGGTCGGCCTCGATCACCACCTGCCGGGAGCCGGGGCGGGTGGCGGCCAGATAGCGAGGCAGCGTCAGCGCCCCACCGCCCAGATGCAGTACGTCGAGCGGGGCGCCGGAATCGGCGGCCGCGTCCAGGACATGGGCGATCCGCCGCGCGTACTCGAATTCGAGATGGCCCGGATCGTCCAGGTCGACATACGACTGCGGGGCGCCGTCCACCGTGAGCAGCCAGGCGCGCGGGCGGTCCAGGTCCGGCATCAGCTTGGCGGTGCCGCCGTCCACGGCACGGCTCACGGGTATCGGCTCGTTCACCCCCTCATTGTGCCGTCGCACGCATGCCGTGGCCTCCGCTCGCCCGCCACCCCCGCACGGGGGAGGCGGACGAGCGGGGCCGGTGATGGCTACGGCAGCACGGTGGTCACCGTGCCCGCGCCCACCGTGCGACCGCCCTCGCGGATCGCGAAGCCGAGGCCCGGCTCCAGCGGTACGGCACGGCCGAGCTCGACCGTCATGGTGACCGTGTCACCGGGGCGCGCCACCGCGGCGGCCCCGAGGTCCACGGCGCCGACCACATCGGCCGTACGGAGGTAGAACTGCGGGCGGTAGCCGGTGGACACCGGGGTCCGCCGGCCGCCCTCGGCCGCCGACAGCACGTACACCCGCGCGGTGAAGCGCCGCCGCGGCACGAGGCTGCCGGGCGCGGCCACCACATGGCCGCGGCGCACCGCGTCCCGCGCCACTCCGCGCAGCAGCAGCGCCACGTTGTCGCCCGCCTCGGCCGACTCCATGGACTTGCCGAAGGTCTCCACCCCGGTGACCACCGTGGCCACATCGGTGCCGGGCACCTCGACGCGGTCGCCGACCCGTACCGTGCCGCGCTCGATGGCACCGGTGACCACCGTGCCGCGTCCGGTGATGGTCAGCACGTTCTCCACCGGTAGCAGGAAGGGCGCCCCGGTGTGGCGAACCGGCGTCGGTACGTAGATGTCCACGGCGTCCAGCAGCGCCTCGATCGACCCGGTCCAGCGCGGGTCGCCCGCCAGCGCCCGCAGCCCGGAGACCCGTACGACGGGCGTGGTGTCACCGGGGTAGCCGTGCGCGGACAGCAGCTCGCGCACCTCGAGCTCGACGAGGTCGGTGAGCTCGGGGTCGCCCGCGTCGGCCTTGTTGAGGGCCACCACGATGTGGTCGACGCCGACCTGGCGGGCCAGCAGCACATGCTCGGCGGTCTGCGGCATCACGCCGTCGAGCGCGGAGACCACGAGGATCGCCCCGTCGATCTGGGCGGCGCCGGTCACCATGTTCTTGATGAAGTCGGCGTGGCCGGGCATGTCGACATGCGCGTAGTGCCGGGTGTCGGTCTCGTACTCGACATGCGCGATGTTGATGGTGATGCCGCGTGCGGCCTCCTCCGGCGCCCGGTCGATACGGTCCGCCGGCACATAGACGCCGCCGGTGCCGCGCTCGCTCAGCACCTTGGTGATGGCGGCGGTCAGCGTGGTCTTGCCGTGGTCGACATGGCCCATGGTGCCGATGTTCAGATGCGGCTTGGTGCGCACATACGTCTGCTTGGACATGCGACGGTCTCTCCTCGTCAGCGGGGGTGGGAAGCGCGGACCCCAGAACCTCGCCGACCCTCCCCCTGGGGGATCCGTCGGAGTTGTCCGAGGAGGGTCAGCTTCGGGCGCCGTCGAGGCAGGCGGCGGGAACGGCTGCGGGCGGGTCCGTGGTGAAGGCGGCGACCGCGGCCGGAGCGAGAGAGGGGACGGCAGCCTTCGGCGCGTCCGCGACCGCGGACGTCGGCGTGAGGAAGGCGAGCCGGAACATGCTGTGATCTTCGCGCACTGTTCGGTCCGCGTCGAATGGTTTTCGGTGCGTTTCGGTACGTGCGGGGTGGATGGGGCGGGTGGTTCGGAACCTCTCTCGGCCTCTCTCGTCAGGGTTCGGAACCTCTGTCGACGGTCTGCCGACAATCGGACGACAACCCGACGACATCACAGCGTCCGCCGGGCCCGGTCGGCTACGCTCCAGCGATGCTCGATGTCGCCCCGCCGCCCGCGAAACCGGCCACCCGCCGCGCCCGCGCCGTGCTCCTTTCGCCGTGGTCGCGGCTGGGGTTGCTCGCCGCGCTGCTCACGGGTTCCGCGATCGCGGTCTGGCTGTGGCAGCCGCAGCGGCTGCTCACCCACGGCTGGCCGGAGTTGACGGGCGGTACGGCCGTGATGCTCTTCACGGCCGCGTACGGGGTGGGCACCGCCGCGCTGGTCCCCCGGCCGCTGCTGAACCTGGCGGCCGGTGCGCTCTTCGGCATCCCGGCCGGGCTGGCCACGGCCATCGGCGGCACGGTGATCGGCGCCGGGATCGCCTTCGGCCTCGGACGGCTGCTGGGGCAGGACGCGCTGCGGCCGTTGCTGCGGGGGCGCTGGCTCACGGCGGCGGACCGGCAGTTGAGCCACCACGGGTTCCGGTCGATGCTGGCGATCCGGCTGTTCCCCGGCGTGCCGTTCGCCGCCGCCAACTACTGCGCGGCCGTCTCCCGGATGGGCTGGCCGTCGTTCCTGCTGGCCACGGGGCTGGGCAGCGTGCCGAACACCGCCGCGTACGTGGTGGCGGGCAGCCGAGCCACCACCCCCACCTCGCCCGTCTTCCTCCTCGCGCTGGCCTTCATCACGGTGCCCGCCGTCGCGGGGGCGCTGGTGGCCTGGCGCAAACGCGGCCGTATCCGGCCCGTAAGGCCCGTGCGGCCCGTACGGCCCACGGAGGACACGGCGGCGGACGAGGAGATGGCACCGCGGGCCTGACGGGCGGACCAGCGGGGCTGACGGGGGCCGGGGCCGGTCAGCCGTCGGCCGGGAGCCGGTCAGCCGCTCGTCGGCCCGGTGGCTGAGGCCGATGTGGCCGCGGCGCGGGCGGACAACGGCTCGGCGATGTCCTCCAGCGGACGCCGCTCCGCCGGAATCGCGAGGAAGACGGCGACCAGCCCGGCGGCGACCATGAGCGACGCCCCGATGGAGAAGGCCAGCGCGGTGTCGGCGATGACTCCGCTCGCCGTCAGATCCGAGAAGATCAGCGGACCGCTGATGCCCCCGGCCGCCGTGCCGATGGCGTAGAAGAAGGCGATGGCCAGGGCGCGCGTCTCCATCGGGAAGACCTCGCTGACGGTCAGATACGCCGAGCTGGCTCCGGCCGAGGCGAAGAAGAGGACCACGCACCAGCAGGCGGTCATCGTGGTCGCGTTGAGCCAGCCGTTGCCGAACATCCAGGCCGTGATGAACAGCAGCACACCGGAGAGGACGTACGTCCCCGAGATCATCGGCCGTCGGCCGACCGTGTCGAAGAGCCTGCTCAGCAGCAATGGCCCGAGGAAGTTGCCGAAGGCGATGACCGCGAAGTAGTAGCCGGTGTTTCCGCTGGGCACGTTGAAGAACTTCACCAGGATCGAGCCGAAGCCGAAGGTGATGGCGTTGTAGAGGAACGCCTGCCCGATGAAGAGGGCCAGCCCCAGGAACGCGCGCCGGGGGTACGCCCGGAAGAGCGTCCGCGCGATCTCGATGAAGCCGGTGCTCTTCCGCGTGCGGATGGTGATGGCCTTGTCCGGCTCGGGGAGGCGCCGCCCGGTCTCGTCCTCGATCCGCCGTTCGGCCGCCGCGACCAGTTCCTCGGCGCCCTCCGCCCGGCCGTGGATGAACATCCAGCGCGGGCTTTCGGGGACGTTCCGCCGGACCAGCAGGATGACCAGGCCGAGGACGACGCCGAGGGCGAAGGTGAGCCGCCAGCCGACGTTCAGCGCGAAGAAGTCCGTGTTCAGCATCAGCACGGAGAGCAGCGAACCGCCCATCGCGCCGAGCCAGAAGCTCCCGTTGATGACCAGGTCGACGCGGCCCCGGTACTTGCTGGGGATCAGCTCGTCGATCGCGGAGTTGATGGCCGCGTACTCCCCGCCGATGCCGAAGCCGGTGAGGAAGCGGAACAGGAAGAACCACCAGGCGGAGAAGGAGATGGCGGTGAGCGCGGTGGCGGCCAGATAGACCCCGAGCGTGATGAGGAAGAGCTTCTTGCGGCCGTAGCGGTCGGTGAGCCAGCCGAAGACCAGCGCCCCGGTGCAGGCCCCGGCCACATAGAGGGCCGCCGCCATCCCGGTGACCTGCGCGTCGGTGATGGGCAGCCCGCTGCCGGGCTCGGAGAGACGGCTGGCGATATTGCCGACGACGGTCACCTCGAGACCGTCCAGGATCCATACGGTGCCGAGGCCGATCACGATCATCCAGTGCCAGCGTGACCAGGGCAGCCGGTCCAGCCGCGCCGGGACCTCGGTGGTGATCGTCCCACCCGGCCCGTTCCCGGCGCCGCCCCCGGTCCCGTCCCGTCGGCCACCCTGTCCTCCGTCGCGCCCGATCGCGGTCATACGGTTCGGCTCCTCGGCTGTCCAGGCTGTCCACGGCTGTCCTCACCAGGCGCCCGCGGCCGGGCGGCCGAGCCCCGAGTACCCAAGGTCAAAGCGCTGAACCGATGGTCTGACCAGGCCCTTGATGGGCCGCGCAGCCGGGGACGCTACGCTGCCCCCACAACCGGCCGTTGATCCTCGACGGTCGGCTTCCCACTGACCGCCCCGCCTGAATCGGTCATGCCTGGACATCTGAGACCAGGGACCGAGCAGCGCACGATCAGCCTTGGATAGCGAAGACTCAATGTCGTGGTTTGAATCATTCATCCTCGGGCTGGTCCAGGGGTTGACTGAGTTTCTTCCGATCTCCTCCAGCGCCCATCTGCGGCTCACGGCCGCGTTCGCCGGCTGGAACGACCCTGGGCCCGCCTTCACCGCGATCACCCAGATCGGTACGGAGCTCGCGGTGCTCATCTACTTCCGCAAGGACATCGTCAAGATCGTGTCGTCCTGGTTCCGCTCGCTCTTCAGCAAGGAGTGGCGCGGCAACCACGACGCCCAGATGGGCTGGCTGGTGATCGTCGGCTCGCTGCCCATCGGCGTGCTCGGCCTCACCCTCCAGGACGCGATCGAGGGTCCGTTCCGCGATCTGCGGCTCATAGCCACGACCCTCGTGGTCATGGGGGTCGTGCTGGGCTTCGCGGACCGGCGTGCGGCCCGCGATGAGACGGGCGGCCGGCATCGCGTCGCCAACCAGCGCAAGACGCTCCAGGAACTGAGCATCCGGGACGGGCTCATATTCGGGGTCTGCCAGGCGATGGCGCTGGTGCCGGGCGTCTCCCGGTCGGGCGCCACGATCAGCGGCGGACTGCTGATGGGCTACACCCGCGAGGCCGCGGCCCGCTACTCCTTCCTGCTCGCGGTCCCGGCGGTGCTGGCCTCGGGCGCCTTCGAGCTGAAGGACGCCTCCGAGGGCCATACGGAGTGGGGCCCGACGATCTTCGCGACGGTCATCGCCTTCGTTGTCGGCTACGTGGTGATCGCATGGTTCATGAAATTTATTTCGAGTAAGAGCTTTATGCCGTTTGTGATCTACCGGATCCTGCTGGGCATCGCGCTCTTCGCGCTCATCGGCTTCGGTGTGCTGAGCGCGCACGCGGCCGAGTCGGCAGGCTGACGCACCTCTCGGCCGTCCGCGCAGACATCCGCTCGGCCATCCGCCGGACAGGCAGGGAGATGGGCCGCCGGCCGAGGAGGGAGGAGTCCGGCGGCCCCTTCGCTCAGGTCTGGCGCCCCCTGAGCGGCATGGGACGAGTCAAGCCCCATGCCGGGCAGCGGGGAAGGGTGTGCGGTAGATATATGCAAGCACTCGCATCACACCGGGTGTGAATTCCTCACCCAGCGCACACCCCTGCCCTGAGCTGCGGCCTTACGGGAACGCTTATGGGAACGATGGCCCCGACGGTCCGGTGACGATCCCCACCAGCTCACTCAACGAGTCGATCCGCCAGTCCGCCATGGCCGCGTCGACCGTATCGGCCCACAGATACGCCCACGGCCCCCGGCGGATATGCGCGGCCCGCAGCCCGGCGGCCTTCGCCGGGCGGATGTCGAAGGCCGGGTAGTCACCCACGTACACCGTGTCGCCCGGCGCGGCGCCGCCGAGCTCCAGCACCCGCCGGAAGAACTCCGGATCGGGCTTGACGACCCCCCATCCACTGGACGTGGCCACGGCGTCGACCGGCAGCTCCATTCCCCGCAGCAGCTCCCCCATCCGCAGCGACTGGTTCCCGGCCAGGACCACCCGCAGCCCGGACTCCCGCAGCGCGCCGAGCGCGGACCGCACATCCGGGTACAGATCGGACTCGTCCAGCCACTCCCCCCGCCCCGCCGCCTCCCGCGCCCGGCGCTCGGCGTCGATGTCCACGCCGTCCGGCCGCAGCAGCCGGATGGCGTCCGCGTCGTCCCGCCCCTGCGCCACGACGGCTCCCACCAGCGCGGACAGAGTGTGCCGGGGCACCCCGAGCCAGTCGGCCCAGGAGCCCCAGTAGCGGTCCTCACGGACGAGGGTCGAGCCGATGTCGAACACCACGCTCTCGATCACCACGACCCCTTCCTACGGCCGTGCGCCTCACGTCTTCTCCGGCCCCCGGCCCTCCCAGTCCGCGTAACGGATCCGGGCGAGATCCAGCACCTCACCGACCGTGCCCCATTCGTTCCTCCCCAGCCGGGACAGCGGCCGCAACCTGGTGACCTCGGCATGCCCGTCGACCATCACCTCGTCGTCGATCACCGCATGCACCACCCGCCCGAAGACCACCGTCGAGTTCCCGAGCCCCATCGTGCTGTGCACCACACACTCCAACGCCACCGGCGACCCCGCCACCCGAGGCGGCTTCACCCGCAGGCTCGCCTCCTGCTCCACCCCCACCGCCTCGAACTCGCTCACCCCGTGCGGAAAGTCCGTCGCGGTCGCGTTGACCTGCTCGAACAACCCCTCGGGAGCGAGGTTCACCACGAACTCCCCGGTGTCCTCGACATTCCGCAGCGAATCCTTACGCCCCACGGAAGTGAACTGCACGACGGGCGGAGCCACGGCCGCGACGGTGAAGAACGAATGCGGGGCGAGGTTCGCGGCACCGTCCTGGCCGACGGTCGAAACCCAAGCGATCGGCCGGGGCACGACGACCGAGGTCAGCAGCTTGTAGAAGGGGGTGGAGCCCATGGTCTCGGGATCGAAGTCGATACGCATGCGCCCCAGTATCCGCTGGCCGCGCCGAGCATGACGGCCAGAGCGTGCCGTACACCGCGGGTCTTCCACCCGGATCACAGGGCGCCGAGAACTCCATGATCTTGGAAGGGCACGTCATTCGCCCGCGGCGTCCTCGGCCTCCCAGCGCAGCAGGTCACCCGGCTGGCACTTGAGCACCTCGCAGAGAGCGGCGAGCGTCGTGAAGCGCACCGCCTTGGCGCGGCCGTTCTTGAGTACCGCCAGGTTGGCGGGCGTGATCCCTACGCGGTCCGCGAGTTCGCCCACGGTCATCTTCCGCCTGGCCAGCATCACGTCGATGTCGACGGCGATCGGCATCAGATCACCTCGTCCAACTCGGCCTGCATCTGCGACGCTTCGACGTCGCGCGCGACGGCCTGGCCGAGCAGCATCCGCAGCACGAGCACGATGAGCGCGACCCCCAGGATGGCCACGCCAACCCCGCCCATGATGACGGTGACGCCCGGATCGTCCCGCTGACCCGGCGCGTTGAGGGCCGTGACGGTGAACCACAGGAGGGCAGCCGCCACGATCGCGCCGATCACGGCGTCCACGTACCGGAAGGCGGCGTGGGAGAACACGGTTCCGTGTCGCACCATCGCCACCAGCCGCCATACGCAGACCAGGGCGACCTGGGCCGACACCATGCCCAGGATGGTGATCACGCGCAGCGCCGTGAGCGGGAGCGACCCGTCCTCCTGGTCATTCCCGCTGACCAGTGTCCACACCATCAATGCCTGCACGAACACGGTGCCGGCAAGCACCACCACGAGTACGGCGCGCAGCGCACGCACGGTCAGCTTTCCCATGACTGATCCTCCCATCGAATTGCGATAGGAATCTATCGAAAGTCGATAGGTTGAGCAAGGGCTGTCGAACGGGTCGTAGTGCCCGGCGAAGATCGAGGGCGCGCCGTGGCGGGCGACGAAGGAGTCGCCGACCGCCTGCTGGATCGCCGACCACAGCACACGGAGGTCGACGCCGTGCCGCATCCCCAGCGCGAAGCCCTCACCGATGGCGGCGGAGACGCCCAACTCGGCGTGATGGCCCTGGACGAGGGCCGCCCCCTGCGTGTCCGCGCGGCGTGCGCAAGGGCGCCGGCCTCGGCGGAGTCCGATCAGGCCGCCGAACTCGCGGTCCGGCTGACCGACCTCCCGGAACTCGAACTCCAGCCGGCCGGCGCGCGCGGGAACTCGGCGTTGCCGACGCTGATGACGGACCGGACCCGCTGCAGGGCTTCAAGATCCCGGAGCGGGTCACCGTCGACAAGGAGGAGGTCGGCTCGGAACCCCGGGGCGACACGCCCTGTCACGCCGCCGAGCCCGAGCGCCTCGGCGGCCCGGCGGGTGGCCATGGCGAGGACGACGCTGTTCGGGATACCCAGGTGCGCGTAGAAGGTCAGCGCGCCGGGCAACCCGTCGAAGCCGGTTCGCTGGACCCCGGCATCCGTGCCGATGATCACGTTCGCTCCGGCCTCGGCCATCTGCCTCACCTGGTCGAACATGAGGCCCGCGCGCTCCTCTCCGAAGACCTTGGGGAGCATCCGCCAATGCGGACTCACGGTCACACTGACCGCGATGTTCCGATCGACGATGCGCTGGAGCACGTCATGGCGGAGGTCGAATCCGGTCTCGGTCATCCAGGTGCAGTGCTCGAGGGTGTCGACCCCGGCGGCGACGGCTTCGGTGATGGCCTCCGCTCCGTGGGCGTGCGCGGCGACCGGCAGCCCGGCGGAGTGCGCCTCATCGACCAGGGCATGTAGTTCCTCGCGGGAGAACTGGCTCTGCCAACTGCGCGGGCCGTCCTTGGTGAGCCCTCCCCCGCTGGTCATGACCTTGATGACGGCGGCACCGGCGGCGGCATTACGCCGGACGAGGTCACGGATCTCGGTCTCGCCGGCGACCTCTCCCCCAAGGAAGTAGCAGTGACCTCCCGGCGGGGTCGCCGGAGCGCCGGCCGCGAGGATGCGCGGGCCGGACACACTGCCCGCCTCGATCTCCCGGGCGACGCGGAACGCGAGTCCGTTGCGATCCCCCAGGTCACGTGCCGTCGTCACACCAGTGCGCAGCAGCCGCTCGGCACGCTGCCGCATCAGGCCGAGCAGTTCCTCGTCGGTGGCCTGGAGGACGGCGACGGGGTCAGGGCTCCCGTCAAAGATCAAGTGCACATGGGCGTCAATGAGGCCGGGCATGACCGTGCCGGAGAAGGAGATGTGCTCGGCATCCGGTGGTGCCTGCCGAACAACCTCTTCCCTGAGTCCTACGGCAATGATCGTCTCGCCATCCGTGAGGACGGCGCCGTCCTCCAGGTAAGTGTCCGAATCCGTCAGGACCCGATCCGCGGTGATGAGCATCATTCGATTCTCCTCGATCAGGAGAACCGCGAGTGGGAGGAACCGATCGCCTCCGGGACGGCGACCTCGGCAGCCGGACTACGACCTCGGGTCGTCAACTTTGAGTTTGTCTCCGGTGTTGGAGACGTAGACGACCAGGAGCTTGGCCCGTTCGGTCCGGCTGGTGTTCTGGGTCAGGACGTGGTGGGCGCCAGGCCGCTCGACCCAGTTCCCGCCCTGGCGGTAGGTGCGCACGGGCTCGCCGGCGAGCTTGCTGCGCACGGTGCCTTCGAGGACGTAGGCGTAGACGAACGCCTTGCCGTGCCGGTGCGGCACCGCGCGTGCGTTGGGTGGGAAGTCGACGACCATCGAGGTGAACGTCTTGCCCTTCACATTCGGGAGGGCCCGCTGGAGCAGGGGCTTGACGGTTTCGGTGGGGTGCTTCGATGTCACGGCGCCGGTGGGCGTCTTGGCGTGGGCGGCCTGGTCCGAGGCGGTGCAGGCCGTGGCCGCGCTCAGCGTGGCGACGGCCAGCAGGCCACTGGTGATCCGCATTCCGGTCACGATGGGTCTCCTGTTCAGTCTTCCGCGACGCGGATGATCGTCTTGCCCGGGGTACGGGTTTCGGGGGCGAATGCGGCGGGTGCCTCGGTGAGTGGCCGTACGGTGCCGACGACGGGCTTGAGCCGGCCGTCCCTCACTCGTGTGGCGAGGTCGGTGAGCCGGGCGCGGTCGGGTTCGACGACGAAGAAGACGGCCCGCCCGTCCTTGGGCCGTACCTTGGGCGGCATGACGATGGAGACCAACGTGCCGCCGGCCCGGACCAGGGTCGCCGAGCGGTCGAGGATGTCTCCGCCGATCACGTCGAACACGACGTCGGCCTCGCCGACGTCCTCCAGCTTCTCGGTCTGCGGGTCCAGGAAGGTGTCGACACCCAGCGCGAGCGCCCTGTCCCGGTCGGCGGACCGGCCGGTGCCGATGACGCGGGCGCCGGCCTCGCGGGCGAGCTGTACCGCGATCGAGCCGACGCCGCCCACCGCGCCGTGGATCAGGACGGTCTGGCCCGTGGCGAGGCGGCCGTGGTCGAACAGGCCCTGCCAGGCGGTCAGCCCGGAGATCGGCAGTGCGGCGGCCAAGGTGTGGTCGACGTCCGCCGGCAGCGGCGCGAGATTGCGGGCCTCCACCGCGGCGTACTCGGCGAGCGAGCCATTGCGGGTCCAGTCGGCCAGACCGAACACCCGCTGGCCGACGCTGAAGCCGGTGGTGCCGAACCCCAGCTCTTCGACCACACCCGACAGCTCGTGCCCGGGCACGCTCGGCGTCCGGTCGTGGCCCGAGCGATCGGTCCATGTGCCCGGCCAGTCCAGCTCTCCGGGCGTGAGACTCGCGGCGTGTACCCGCACGACGACGTCGTTCTGGGCCGCTTCGGGATAGGGCATGTCCGTCAGGGACAGCCCGGCGAGACCGGCGTCACGGTCCCGGACAACGATGGCTTGCATAAAGATCCTTAACTAGGGAGGGGTGCACGAGCGCGCAGCCCTTTCGCGCAGGGCTCGGCGCGGGTCATCGGCGGAGGAACGCGGCAGGTGGACGTATGCCGTCCGCGTGATCGATCCGTTCTGCCCGCGAGCGTTTCTTCGTCTGTCCCGATTTGATCGATTCGGTTCTCGTCAGGGAGACGAGGCAGCCCCTCGGGGCGAGACTGTTCAGACGTGAGAAAGCTTGTCCGGGGCGATGACCCTGGGGTACGCGGCTATCAGACCGTCGGTGATCTGCGGCGTGCCCACGGAGTGGACACGGCCCTCCCGGTGGAACACCGGGAGCATCGCCGAACTGGCGGACTCGTCGACGAGGTCCGGTTCGGATGCGTCCGGCCCCGTCGGCAGCGGTTCCGGCAGCCGGTGGGCCGCACCGAAGACCGCGGGCCGATCAGCCTCCCAGTCGGCTCCGAGCATGTCCTCCCGCTCGGACAACCCCGGCGCGTGCCCGTCACCCATGCAGACGCAACCTCCTCCAGATCGCGGACCCAGAGTAGCCATCCGAACTCGTGATCCTGCGCAGACAGCTCCGTGGAAGCGCGCCGGCCCGAATAAGCGGGTAGTGGGTTTCTATGCGGCAAACGGCCTGCCGGTGCGCGTGCGGACCGATGAGTTTCTCGGCGAGTTCCGGTCATCATCGAGACGGCGCGTGACACCTACCGGAGGGCATGATGGGTCGGCTTGGCGGCACTGCTTCACCCGTGCCGGTTGACGCCGTTGTCGGCGGCTTGGAGTCTGGACGGCGCATGCTTTGCCACGGGTGGTCAGGAGCGCGAGGCGGGAAACCTCGAGCACAATCCCCGCGCTGTGTGCTCACGACCGGCACGAGTGCCTTGACCGGTGTGGACGTCGTCATCGCTGGCGACATCAGGCTGTATCGGGTCGCGCCGACCGTCGGATTCGCTTTCGGCAAGCTGCCGACGTCCAGCCAGACTCGCTACACGTGGCCGAGCCGGTGACGACGATGCCCTCACTCCGGCAAAAGATCCAAGGCGTCCTCGACGAATGCGTTGATTCCGGAGCCGAGAGCGGGCTGCAGGTTGCCGTCTACCACCACGGTGCCCTTGTTGCCGACGCCGTCGCCGGTGTCGCCGATGGCCGGACCGGACGCAGGGTGACCCCGGAGACCCCGTTCTTCAGCTTCTCCGCCGGCAAGGTCATGACGTCACTGATCGCTCACCTGCTCGTCAGGACCGGTGCCGTCGGATACGACACACCAGTGGCCGACCTGTGGCCGGAGTTCGCTGCCCACGGCAAGGCGACTGCCACTCTTCGGCACGTGCTGACACACTCGGTCGGCGTGCCGGCGATGCCTCGTGGCATCGGCCCGGCCGACCTGACTGACTGGTCGCGAGTCTGCGCCGCGATCGCCGACGCCGAACCGCGGTGGCGGCCCGGGACCGAGACGGGATACCACTCGTTCACCTACGGCTTCCTCGTCGGCGAAGTCGCACGCCGGGCCACCGGCAAACCGATGCGGCAGCTCCTGCACGAATGGATCACCGTGCCCCTTGGCCTCGACGGTGACCTGTACTTCGGTGTGCCCCGAACCGACCTGGCCCGCCTGGCACGACTCGAAGACGGCGCACCGCGCCCGGTCGCCCCACCTGACGGCGATGCCATCCTCGCGCCCTGGGAACTGCGGCCGACCGCGGCCATGGGCAACAGCCACGAGATCCTGCAAGCGGACATCCCGTCGGTCGGCACCTTCACCGCGCGGGGAATCGCTGCCATGAATGCCGCGGTCCTCGACGGTCGGCTCATCGATTCACCCCGGCTCGGGGAGTTGACAGCGGTGGCCTTCGAGGGCACCGACCAGGTCTTCGGCAACCATGCGCGGCTGGCCCTGGGCTATCCGCTCGGCCGCATCGGTACGCGGCCGGACGAGGCACCGGCCACGTTCGGCTGGGTCGGTGGTGGCGGCAGCTACGTCTATGCCGACACCGCCACCGGCACCTCCTTCGCCATGACCAAGACCCGACTCACCCCCCACTTCAACACCGCACAGCGACTCGCGGACATGACCACAGCCGAGATCAACCCACGCGCCTGAAGAGAAGACGGTGCCCGTCCCCGCCTGGCCTTCCCCACCGCGAGCGGACGCGCCCAGTTCTTCGCCCGCCCGCACCAGTCGGCGGCCGAACTCCCCGACGGCGACTACCCGTTCACCCTCGACACCGGCCGCCTCCGACACCAGTCCGCCAGCCCAGGGCTTCGAAGACCTGATCAACGACAGCGACCGGCACATGACCCGAATGATGTGCGTGATGGCGCCCGACGCCATGGCCGGGCGCTCCGGCATCGCCCAGCCGGCGCAGCTGTTCCGTCCGGTCGGCTACGCCCTGACGGGCCACTCGCCCGGTAGCGCCACGTCCCACGCCCTCGCCAAGCCCGAGCCGCGATCAACGGGATTTCGCAGCGTCCCTGGAGGCGGCCGGTGCCCCGTTCGGCGCGTCGGGAGGGTAGAAAGGGCGTATGCCGCGTCGCTCTTCTCCAGCTTCCGAGTCCGATGCCGAGGCGATGGTCTCCGCCCTGCTCACCGCGTCCCGTCTGCTGGTCGCCGTCTCCGCCCGGTCGCTGGCCGCGGTGGAGGAATCCCTGACGCTGCCGCAGTTCCGGATGCTCGTCGTCCTCGACGGCCGGGGGCCGCTGAGTCTGTCCGGGCTGGCAGCGGAGTTGGAGGTGCAGCCGTCGACGGCGATGCGCATGATCGATCGTCTGGTCACGGCGGGGATGGTCGCGCGCGGCGTTTCCGCGGAGGATCGGCGCACCAGTGTGATCTCGCTCACCAAGGACGGCCGACGGATCGTGCGCGAGGCCACGGATCGGCGCCGACAGGAGATCGCGCGCATCGTCGAGGCCATGCCGCCGGGTCAGCGTCGTCATCTGATCGATGCGCTACAGGCGTTCACGGAAGCGGGCGGCGAGCCCGCGGTGCCGAACGGCGTGCACGCACACGCCAACTGGTGACCACCTACGCCGGCTCCGGGAGGTACGGGCGGCACGTTCCCCGTCCACGCTTCCTCCCCGCCCCGGCCATACCGTCTGTACGTTCCACCTATTATTTTGCATAATGCAAAGATGAACGGTGAAACGATCGGTCTCCGGCGAGCTCCTTCTCGCGCGCCGGTGCGGGCCCGATTGCTGGGCGGAGTGCGGCAGGGGCAGGGGAGTGTGATAGCGCTCGCGCTGCTGGTGGGGTGCGGTGCCGGACTGGGAGCGATCGCCTTCCGGTGGCTGATCCAGACCTTCACCCGGCTGCTGTCGGGTCACACCGACTACTCCGCCGCCGGGCACGCCGCCCATCCGGGGCTGCCGTGGCTCGGCCCGTGGTTCGTGGTACTGGCGCCGGTGGCCGGCGGGCTGCTGTACGGGCCGCTGGTGCAGCGCTTCGCCAGGGAGGCGCGCGGACACGGTGTCCCGGAGGTGATGTACGCCGTCGCTCACCGTGGGGGCCGGATCGCCCCGCAGGTCGCGGTGGTCAAAGCACTGGCGTCGGCACTGTGCATGGGGTCGGGCGGCTCGGTTGGCAGGGAGGGGCCGATCGTGCAGATCGGCTCGGCGCTGGGCTCGACCGTCGGGGGTGTGCTGCGGGTGCCGGAGGACCGCAGACGGCTGCTGGTCGCCTGTGGCGCGGCGGGCGGTATCGCGGCCACCTTCAACGCCCCGCTGGCCGGGGTGTTCTTCGCCATGGAGCTGATCCTGCGGGACTTCGCCGTGGAGTCCTTCGGCGCCGTCGTCCTCTCCAGCGTCACGGCGAGTGTCATCGGCCGGGCAGTGCTGGGCGACGAGGCGTTCCTGACCCTGCCCGCCTTCCATGTCGGCCATCCCGGGCAGTACGTGCTGTTCGCGCTGCTCGGCGTGGTAGCGGGCGCGGTCGGTGTGGCGTTCACCCGGGTGTTGTATCTGATCGAGGACGCCTGCGACTGGGCCTGGCGCGGACCGGAGTGGCTGCGCCCGGCGGCCGGCGGACTGCTGCTGGGCGGGCTGCTGCTCGCGCTGCCCCAGATGTACGGGGTGGGCTATCCGGTGCTGGAGAACGCCATCGACGGCGAGTACACCGTCGGCCTGCTGCTGCTCCTGCTGGTCGGCAAGATCGTCGCGACCAGTCTGACCATCGGCATCGGCGGCTCGGGCGGGGTGTTCGCACCGAGCCTCTTCCTCGGCGCGATGGCCGGGACCGCGTTCGGTGCCACCGTTCACCAGCTCCTGCCCGGCACGGCGGGAGCGGTGGGCGCCTACGGACTGGTCGGCATGGGGGCGGTGTTCGCGGGCTCGGCCCGCGCCCCCATCACCGCGGTGATCGTGCTGTTCGAGCTGACCGGGCAGTACTCCATCATCCTGCCGATGATGCTCGCCATCGTCCTGGCCACCCTGACCAGCCGACTGCTGTCACGCGACACCATCTACACCCTCAAACTGCGCCGCCGCGGCATCGAGCTGGACACCGCGCGCCTGACCCCTTCACTGACCGGCGCGACCGTGCGCGAGGTGATGGCGGAACCGCCCACCCCGCTGCCCGGCACGCTGCCGCTGGAGGACGCCGCCGACGTGATCGCCCGCTCCGGCCACGGGATCCTGCCCGTCACCGGCCGGAACGGCCGGTACGCGGGTGTGGTCACCGCACGCGCCGTCGCCGAAGCGCTCACCGAGCCCGATCCCGCCCTCGACGCGCACGCCACCCCACGCCTCGTCGCCGACCTGGCCGAACGCCCCCCGACGGTGACCACCGGCACGCCACTGAGCGGGGCCTTGCACACCCTGGTCACCGCCGATGCCACCGGGCTACCCGTACTGGAGACGGAGCACGACGAACCCGTCGGCTGGCTCACCCACCAGACCGTACTCAACGCCCTCCACACTCCCACGCCACCACCACAGCGCGCTCCCGATGCCGCTCATCGGTGCTCGGGATAGCCAGCCGCGCCCCAGCCCGTCTCCCACTCGGCACCGCGTCCCCTCTTCACCGGCTTACGGGCCCCTGGTCGGGCAGGACCCGGACGAAGGGAATGTGGTCACGCCCGATGCGGTGGTAGTCCTCCGCGCTGCCGTCGGTCTTCAGGCCGCACATCCGCATCAGCCCACGGGCCAGGCGCGGATGCCGCAGGGCGTAAACGGCCATCAGGCGTCCGGACTCCTCCGGGCCCAGCGGCCGCGCCACCGCCGCCATCCTGCGCCGCCCGACCTGGATCGTGACTCGCGGAGTGTGCTGGATGTTGCGGTACCACTGCGCGCCCGGACCGAAACCGGAGGCGAGGTGGTACGCGCCGGTCCGCGGGTCCCGGCCCGTCACTTCCAGAACCACCTGCCGCGACAGCCCACTCGTGCGGCCGGTATGGGTGAGCAGCAGCATCCGACCGCCCAGCAACCACCCCAGATGCCACCGGTAGAGCGGAATCGGCGCACGGAACACCGCCCTCCGCAGCCTACTTCGACCATGCAAACGTTGCATGGGCTCAAGATACTCATCGGGCGTCATCCCGGGGAAGGACATCACGTGAGGGTGCTCAGACCGAACCGCACGGACTGTTCGAAGGCGGTGCCTCAAAAGCACCCCTGATTGCCGGTGGCACCGTGCGCTACGAGGTCAACTGGCAGCGGGACTGTAGCGGATCGGGGGGACTCCCGCCATCGGTTCCGCACCCTTAATCAAAGTGCAAATTTTGCAGTGTCTAAATGCCTAGCGTTCTGCGTGCCACGACGCTCGCGTCCGTCTCCCAGCGGGCGGGCGCACTCCCGTTCCAGGAGGCACCATGACCGCTCACGCCCGGTCAGTACCCGGCCGCTCACGCAATCTCACCATCGCGGGCGTCCTGCTCGTCGCTCTGGCCGTCATCGCCGGAGCCATCGTCTGGGCCACCCGAGGCGATGCGAACGCCACCGAGAACTCCTCGGCGAGCTTCCCCAGCGCCAAACCGGCCGCCCCCGGTGACGTCGTCACCACGGCCGGCCCGGTGAGCAAGCTGGACATGGAGTTCCTGGTGAAGGTGCGGCAGGCCAACCTGTGGGAGGCCCCGGCCGGCCGGCTCGCCCAGACCCATGCCACCAGCGAGGCCGTCAAACGTGCCGGGATGCACGTCATGGACGGACACTCCAAGCTGGATGAGTTCGTCCGCAACACCGCCGAGGCACTGAACGTCTCCATCCCGGACGAGGCCAGCACCGAGCAACAGGGCTTCGTCCGCACCCTGGAGAACGCCCAGGGCGCCGACTTCGACAAGAAGTTCGCCAACATCCTCCGCGGCACCCACGGCAAGATCTTCGTCACCATCGCCCAGGTCCGCGCCAGCACCAAGAACTCCGTGATGCGCCGGTTCGCCTCCGAGGTCAACCTCACCGTCCTGGACCACCAGAACGTCCTCGACGACTCCGGCCTGATCGACGAGGCCACCTACGACGACATCGCCTCCACCTTCTGACACCCGCACCCATGGCAGGGCGGACGGCAGGTGCGCGCCGGGCGGGCAGAGAGGTCTCATCTGCCCGCCCCGCACCGCCCCGGTCCTTGGTCAGCCGTCGCGATGGCGGAGCAGCAGCATCGCGGCGTCGTCCTGTAACGGGCCCTCCACATGCTCCATCAGGTCCTGCCGCACGGCGGTCAGCGCCGCCTCCGGGTCTGGGTCCGCGAGCCCGCCCACCCGCTGCTCCAGCGGATAGAAGTCCCCAAAGGGGTCACGGGCTTCGGTCACCCCGTCGGTGTAGAAGAGCACCTGGTCACCCGATGCGAAGGACACCTGGTACGGCTTCGGGCCCGGTGCTCCGTGCGCGCCGAGTCCCAGCGGCAGCGCCCGCTCCGGCGGCGCCAAGTACCGGGCCTCCCCAGTCGCTCCCACCATCAGCGGTGCCGGATGGCCGAAGTTGAGCAGGGTGCAATCGGTGCCGTCCCCCACCTCGGCCAGCACGGCCGTGACGAACTTCTCCCGGGTCAGATGCCGCTCCAGGGCCCGTTCCAGCCGTTCACCGACGGCCTTGAGGTCCGGCTCGTCGTACGCCGCCTCCCGGAAGGCGCCCACGACCACGGCCGCGGTCTCCACCGCCTCCAGCCCCTTGCCCTGCACATCACCCACGATCACGCGCACTCCCTGCGGTGAGGTCACCACTTCGTACAGGTCCCCTCCAATGCGGGCCTCGGCCACAGCGGAGGTGTACGAGACCGCCACTCGCAACCGTCCCGCGCCCCGCGGCACCGGCCGCAGCAGCACTCGCTGCGCCACCTCCGCGATCGACCGGACGCTTGCCAGCTCCGCCTCCCGCCGCTGCCGCCGCACGGCCGCCGCGAGCCCTGCGGCCGTGACGCCCGCCACCGAGAGCAGCGCGGTGAAACCACGGCGGGTGCCGAACAGGCCGTCGAACGCGCTGAGTCCGAGGCACAGGACAACGGCGACCACACCGATGGCGGCCGTGCGCCACCATCCACCCGTGAGCCCGGCGAAGGCCGGCCCCAGTGACACCAGGGGCAGCAGGCCCACCCCGGGGCCGGAGAGGAGGTCCAGCACGGCCACGAGCGCCATCACCCCGAAGGGCAGAACGGACAGGAGCAGGGAGTCCTTCGGATGATTCTCCTCAGCCAATGAACACTCCCGAGGGCGTCGCGTGGAGGCTGTGCCGCTGCCATCAGCGCGCGGCACAGGCCAGGACAGATCTCTTGAGACTAAGCAATGGGAGTGGAAACACGGGTCACATCCCGGACACGACGTGATCAACTCAGAGCGAAGTACCGCAGCCACAGGTATCCGGCGCACAGTGTCACCGTCACGGCGGTGACGACCAGGCCGTACCGGGTGAACTGCCAGAAGGAGATGGGCTGGCGGTTGCGTTCGGCGATACCGAGGACCACGACGTTGGCCGAGGCGCCGATGGCCGTGGCGTTGCCGCCCAGGTCGGCGCCCAGTGCGAGGGCCCACCACAGCACATGGACACCGTCGCCGCCGAAGCCATGGGCCAGGTCGGCGGTGATGGGAGCCATGGTGGCGACGTACGGAATGTTGTCGACGACCCCCGACAGCACCGCCGAGCCGAACAGCAGCAGCATCACGGCCCCGAGTTCGCTGCCGCCGGTGGCATCCGCCAGGGCGCGGGAGACCTCCCCGATGACCCCGGTCTCGATGAGCGATCCGACCATGATGAACAGCCCGGCGAAGAACGCCAGGGTCGGCCACTCCACCTCGCTCAGCGCCTGACCCGTCTCCACCTTGGAGACGGCGATGAGCAGCCCGGCGCCGAGCAACGCCACCACGCTCGGCGCGTAGTGCAGCACCGGATGCGCCACGAACCCGACGACGACCAGGGCCAGTACCCCCAGGCCCTGGTACAGCAGCCGGTGGTCCCGGATGGCTTCCCGCTCCTCCAGCGCCATCACCTCGGCGGCACGCTCCTCGTCGTAGACCAGCGCCTTGCGGAACATCACCCGGCACAGCACCACCAGAACGGCGGTCAGGACCACGGCGATCGGGGCGAGATGGACGAGGAAGTCGTTGAAGGTCAGCCCGCCCCGGCTGGCGATGATGATGTTCGGCGGATCGCCGACGAGCGTCGCGGTGCCGCCGATGTTGGACGCCATCACCTCCGCGATCAGAAACGGGGCTGCGGGCAGCGCAAGGCGTTCGCACACCAGCAGGGTGACGGGGGCGACCAGCAGGACCGTGGTGACGTTGTCCAGCAGCGCCGAGGCGGAGGCGGTGATGACTATGAGCATGGTCATCACGCGGAATGGCTTGCCGCGGGCCCGTTTGACCGCCCAGATCGCCAGATACTCGAAGAGACCCGTCTGCCGCAGGACCCCGACGATCGCCATCATCCCCAGCAGCAGGAAGACGACGTTCCAGTCGATTCCGGAGCGTTCGTCGAAGAAGGCGGCCTTGTCGTCGGTGGCGCCGATGGCGAGCATGGCCGCCGCCCCGGCCAGGGCGGCGGCCGTGCGGTGGACGCGCTCGCTGATGATCGCCACGTAGGCGACGACGAAGACGGCGATCGCCGCCCAGCTGTGCCAGTTACTCATGGGGCTCCGCATGTCCGAGGAGTCGATGGAGGAGCTGCGAGGCGGTGATCACCCCGAGCAGATTGAGGCCCGCCTTGTCCCGGTCGGCCACCGCCACCAGCGGGCTGCGCGCCCGCGCCATCAGCGCGGCCACCTCCAAGGCGGTGTCGTCGGGCGCGGCGATCGGCGGCCGGGCCGCCTTGTCGGACAGCAGGTCACCCACCGGGCGGCCGCGCAGTGCCGCACACAGCCGGTCGGCGTGTTTCTCGTCGATGACCGCCGCCAGCGCGGGGTCCTCGATCACATAGGCCGGGACCAGTGCCTTGATCACCTGGGAGGCGGGCAGGATCGCCTTCGGCTCGCCGTCGCGGTCCAGGACCAGCAGCCCCGGCAGTTGGTGCTCGGCCATGAAGCCGGCCGCCTCCAGCGCGTCGTCGTCGACGCGGACCGACTCGTACTCCACGGCCAGATCACGTGCGCGCATCGCCATCTTCCTCCACTCGGGGCGCCGCCCGGGCCACTCCGGCGGTCTGCTTCTCCCTGCCCACATGGTGGCCGTTCTCGTCATCGTCGTCCGGGATGCCGGCGAGGTCCTCGACGTCGAAGAGGCGGGCGACGGGCACGTCCGTGCTGCTGTGCGCGGCGATGGAGAACGCGATGCACACCGCGATCACGGTGTACGCCTCCTCACTCCGCGGGATGCCGAACTCCAGCACCAGCGGCCCGTACACGACGGAGGCGAAGCCCTTCGGCCCGAACCAGGCCGCCGCCGGCTTCTCCCGCCGCGCGAAACGGGTACCGATCAGCGAGATCAGCAGCGACGCCGGGCGGACGACCACGATGGCCGGCGCCACGGCCACGTACCCGCCAACCGACAGATCCCCGAACAACCGGGGGGGCAGCAGCGCGCCGAACACCCCGCCCCGGGGTCACACGATGGCGCGGCGGTCGGGTCCCGGCTGTTTGAGAGCGGCGGTGGCGAGGCGCAGTTCGCGAAAGGCCTGGTCGAGCTGGTCGTGGAGGGGGATGGAAGGTTCCTCCATCCAGCGGTGGGTGGCGACTGCGAATGTGTCCATGGCGACCTGGGCGCACAGGGGCGCGGTCCGGGCGGCGACGCCGCGGGCTTGCAGGGCGTCGGTCAGTGCGTTCACCAGGAGGGCTCGCTTGGCCAGGGAGCGTTCCTGGAGGGCGGGGGTCTCGGCGATGAGTCGGACACCGGGCTCGGTGAACGGGCGGTTGCGTTCGAACAGAGGCACCGTCTCATGGAAGGCGGCGCGCAGGGTGGGCAGCGGTTTCATGCCGTGCGGGACAGCGGCGACGGCCTTGACGAGCAGGTCACGCAGTTCGGTTTCTCCGTCGAAGAGCATCTCGCGTTTGTCGGCGAAGTGGCGGTAGAAGGTGCGCTCGGTCACACCGGCGCGAGAGGCGATGGCTTCGACCGGCGTCTGGTCGAAGCCATGTTCGGTGAACAGTTCCAGTGCGGCCTGCTGAAGCCGCCGACGCACCGCTTCCCCACTTCTTGGCATGAATCGACCCTACCACTTTGCGTCAGTCCATGACGTAAGTTAGCGTCACACACTGACGCTAAAAACGTCAGTCTATGACGCTAAGAATAAGAGGCATCTCGCATGGAACAGCGATTCGGCGGAAAGACGGTGATCGTCACCGGTGCCAGCTCCGGGATCGGAGTCGGCATCGCCAGGCGGTTCGCCCTAGAGGGAGCGAACGTGGTCCTCGCGGCGCGGCGCAAGGACCGGCTGGACACGCTCGCGGCCGAGCTCGGGACGGAGCGAACCCTCGCGGTGGCCACCGATGTCACCAGCCGGGATGCGGTGCAGGCCATGATCGGCGCCGCCGTGGACCGGTTCGGGGGCTTGGACGTGCTGGTGTCCAACGCCGGTCTGGGCCTGGGCAAGGACTTCGAGAAGACGACCCTTGACGACTGGCGGCTCGTCATGAGCACCGATGTCGACAGCTGCTTCTTCGGCGCACAGGCGGCGCTGCCGCACCTGAAGCAGAGCCGCGGCAGCATCGTGCAGATCGCCTCGGCGTCCGGGCTGGGAGGCGACCGGATGCTCACCGCCTACAACGCGGCCAAGGGCGCGGTTGTGAACTTCACCCGCGGACTCGCCTTCGACCTCGGCCGGTTGGGCATCCGGGTGAACGCCGTCGCCCCCTCCCTGACCCTCGGGGCGGAACACGCCGATCACCCCGACGCCGGGAGCCTGATCGAGCGGTTCGACCAGCGCCGGGCTCTGACCGGTTACAGCACTCCGGCCGACATCGCCGGTGCGGTCGCCTTCCTCTCTTCCGACGATGCCCGCTTCATCACCGGAACCATTCTGCCCGTCGACGGCGGCATCACCGCCGGCAGCGGCCAGCCTCCCCTGTTCTGATCCCGGAAAGGAACACGGCGATGGCCTACGACATCGACCCCGAACTCGCCGCGGCACTGGACGCCATACCCAAGGGCCCCAACGGCGCCATGCTGGACTTCTCCGACATCCCCGCCTTCCGCGCGCAGACGGAGGCGGCCGGAGCCCAACTCCCAGTCCTCGCCCCGGACCCGCGAGTCAAGATCGAGACGCTCAGCGTCCCGCGCGAGGACGCAACCGTGCTCGACGTAGTGATGTTCCACCCCGGCAGCATCGACCAGCCCCGCCCATCCCTTCTCTATTTCCACGCCGGAGGGCAGGTCCTCGGCAGCGCCCACGACTCGGCCTCCCACTCGTACGCCGCGACCATGGCCCTGCGACTCGACATCGTGCTGGCCGTGGTCGACTACCGGCTCGCGCCCGAAACCCGGGCCCCGGGAGCGGCCGAGGACGGCTACCTCGCCTTCACCTACCTCACCGAGCACGCCTCCGAGCACGGGATCGACCCGGACAGGATCGGGCTCGCCGGGGCGAGTGGCGGCGGGGCGCCCGCCACAGCCACCGCGCTCATGGTCCGCGACCGCGGCGACCGCCGACCGCGGCTGCTGTCGCTGAACTACCCGATGCTCGACGACCGCAATGAGACCCCGTCCAGCCACGAGATCGTCGACCTCGGCATCTACGACCGCCGGGAGAACGAGTACGCCTGGGCAGCCGTGCTGGGCGACCGCACAGGCGCCGCCGATGTCCACCCGTACAGCTCGCCCGGCCGTGCCACGGACGTGGCCGGCTTGCCGGACACCTTCATCGCCGTGGCACAGTACGACGTCTTCCGTGACGAGAACATCGACTTCGCGCAGCGGCTGATCGCCGCCGGCGTGCCCGTCGATCTGCACCTCTACGCCCACGCCTTCCACGCCTGGGACATGTTCGCCCCGAACTCGGCCCTGGCCACGACCTTCGAACGGACCTGGCACGACTACCTACGCCGCCACCTCCACGGCTAGAGAACCCGGCGCCGAGGAGGAACTGGCCTCCTCCGCCCCAGCGGGCCGAGGCGGCTCCGGGTACGGTGCCGCCTGATCCCGCGCCGGCATGTCTGGACTCAATGGCCGACGGTGAGTTCGCCGCTGAGCTTGCCGTGGAGGTGGGCGCTGGGTTCGTTCAGGCCGGTGATCTGGACGGTCTTTCCGCGCTGCGCGTACTTGGTCTCGATGGCGTCGAGGGCGGCGACGGAGGAGGCGTCCCAGACGTGCGCGGCGGACAGGTCGATGACGACCGTCTTCGGATCGGTGGCGTAGTCGAACTGGCCGACGAGGTCGTTGGAGGAGGCGAAGAACAGCTCCCCCGTGACCCGGTAGACCACGGTGGCGTGGTCGGGGTCGGTGACCGCGGTGACCTCGGCGAGGCGGGCGACCCGCTTGGCGAAGACGACCATGGCGGTGATCGAGCCCACGACGACACCGATGGCCAGGTTGTGGGTGGCCACGACGACCGCGACGGTGATCGCCATGACGGCGATCTCCCCGGCGGGCATCCGCTTGAGCGTCTTCGGGGCGATGGAGTGCCAGTCGAAGGTCGTGAACGACACCATGACCATCACGGCGACCAGAGCGGCCATGGGGATGTCGGAGACGACCGGACCGAAGACGATGCACAGCAACATCAGGAACGTGCCGGCCAGGAACGTCGACAGGCGGGTGCGGGCGCCGGAGACCTTCACGTTGATCATCGTCTGGCCGATCATCGCGCAGCCGCCCATGCCACCGAAGAAGCCGGTGACGACGTTGGCGATGCCCTGACCGATGGACTCGCGGGTCTTGTTGGAGCGGGTGTCGGTGATGTCGTCGACCAGCTTGGCCGTCATCAGCGACTCCATCAGGCCGACCAGCGCCATCGCGAAGGCGTACGGCGCGATGGTGGTCAGCGTGTCCAAGGTGAAGGGCACGTCGGGCAGGCCGGGAACCGGCAGGGAGGACGGCAGTTCGCCCCTGTCGCCGACGGTGGGCACCGCGATCCCGGCCGCGACCGTGACGACGGTGAGGATCACGATCGACACCAGCGGCGCCGGGACCACGGTGGTGACCTTCGGGAAGAACACCATCAACACCAGACCGGCCGCGATCAGCGGGTAGACGGCCCAGGGCACATCGGACATCTCGGGGACCTGAGCCATGAAGATCAGGATGGCGAGGGCATTGACGAAGCCGACCATCACCGAGCGGGGGACGAACCGCATCAGCTTCGCCACGCCCAGGGCGCCCAGCGCGATCTGGAAGACACCGGCGAGGATCACCGTGGCGACCAGATAGCCCAGGCCGTGTTCACGGTTCATCGGCGCGGTCACCAGCGCGACGGCGCCCGTCGCGGCGGAGATCATCGCCCGGCGTCCGCCGACGATCGCGATGGTGACGGCCATGGTGAAGGACGCGAACAGGCCGATGGCCGGGTCCACCCCGGCGATGACCGAAAACGAAATGGCCTCGGGAATCAGCGCCAGCGCGACGACCAGACCGCCAAGGACCTCGGTGCGCCAGACCTTCGGATCGGTCAGCCAATCGGGCTTCAGGCCGCGCAGACGCGCGGCCGAGGAGACAGCGGGACCATACAAGGGAGGAGGAACCTCGTGCTCGGGCACGCCCCTTGGCCGGGGACGTGCGGGAACGGCGTGGAGGGGCCGGGTCGGCACCCTGCGGACGGCCGCGCGGAACGCGGACCGGTACTGGAAGGCGGGACGGAGCGGAAGCACGGATGCGGCCGGACTTCACGCCCAGGAGTGGAGGGTCACGGCGGGCAGACCGCGGCGTCGGGCGTCACCGGCTCGCGCATGCGGTTCTCCTGCAAGAATCAGATCTTCGCCGGGGGCATCATCGGCCCCGGCACGGCAACGGCAGAGCAGCGCCAGGCCGCCTCACTGCCGAGAACTCTACCCTAACGTTAGGGTAGAGGTCGGCCGAGGCTGCGAGCGGACGCGGCTCGCCGCGAACGAGAAGGGCCAGAGGATCACGGGCGTGGACGGCAAGCACATGCAGATCGGCGAAGTCGCCGCGCGGACCGAGCTGTCCCTGCGCACCATCCGCCACTACGACGAGACCGGCCTTGTGGTCCCCTCCGCCCGTTCCCAGGGCGGCTTCCGCCTCTACACCGAGACCGATGTCGCCCGCCTGATGGTCATCCGCCGCATGAAACCGCTCGGCTTCACCCTGGACCAGATGCGCGACTTGCTGGAGGCCACCGACCGCCTCGACACCGGTGCCGAGATGCCGACCGGCGAGCGGGAGAATCTGCTGGACCGCGTACGCGGCTTCGAGGAGTCCGCGCGGCAGCGGGTGGCGGACCTGCGGACCCAACTGGCGCGGGCGGAGGAATTCGCCGCTACTCTGGGCGAGCGCCTCACCTCGGCGCAGCGTCACTGACGACGTTGGGTCAGCACGTCCCATCGAGATCGAAGGACGGCGCGTGGTGGATCCGCACGCTCCAACCTGGGAACAGCGCCCGGTTGAAGGTTCAATTTCGCACCTAGCGCCGGGCCCAGGGAACGCGTGGCAACCCCTCAGCTCCCGTGGACCGAGTCCTCCTTGTCCGGGATGACGCTGCCGTCCTGTCGCCGCACCGGACCCAGCGTGCCGTCGGAGTTGGTGTATCCAGTGGTGGAACAGGGGTAGGCGGCCTCCTTGCGCGGCAGCGGATCGATGAACATGGGGTTGATCAGCCAGGCACCGTCCGCGTTGTCGTAGGCCCGGCACATGATCTCGTTCTTGTTCCGGTTGAGGACCAGGCCCGCGCCGGTGGCGTCGCCGACCATGGTCACATCGGTGTCGGCATCACCCGCGCCAATCACCAGGCGCCCCTCAGGAGGCTGCTGTTTCCAGGCAGCAGGGCCGGTGACACCGAACACCTTCTCGTTGAGCCAGCAGCGCTTGCCCTCGATGTACGGCATGACCTTGCCCTTGCTGTCGGGTTCACCACCGCACCCTTCCTGGGTGTAGGTGATCCGCCCCCGACGGTCGAGCAGGTTGCGGATGGCGAGAGTGTGCTGGCGGTCGACGCCGACGCCACTCGCCCAGGCGTTGGTGACCGGAGTGCTGCCCGCGGAATCCACCCACACCTCGAAGCCCGCCTTCTTCAGGACCCGGATCAGGTCCTTGATCTGCGGGTTGTAGCGAGCGTAGGCGTGCAGGGTGTGGCTGCCGACCCGCTGCGTGGCGCCGACGGGCGCAGCCAGCGCCTCGGCCCGGGACTTCCGCGCGTAGGAGGTGACCTCGGCCTCGGTGTGGCCCGCGAACAGCTGGGGCACCCAGGCGTATTGGGGAAGAGTCCGGCGGCTGTTCCACTCTCCCGCGAATGCCTTGTGGCCGTTCATCAGGGTGGCCTCACTGCGGATGGAGAAAATCTCGTCCGTGCAGGCGGTGTTGGCGGAAGTCGGCAGTGGCGCACCGGCGGGCACATCCGTGCCACATGCTTTGGTCAGTGCCCGGTCGGCTTCCTCGGTCAGCCAGGGACTGGTGTCGGACCAGCGTGCCGGTCGCAAGACCTTGTCGTGCTTGAGAGCCCAGGCGATGGCGAGGTCGGTGATGTCGTTCTTGGTGACGGTGTTGTCCCAGTCGAAGGCGGCGACTGGCCGCTTGTCATGACGCATATGCGGGTTGCCGCATGTTCCGTGCTCGTCGATCACTCGCTGAAGCCGCTCCCTGTTGTCGCCGTACCACGCGAGCGACGAAGAGAGGCGGGGGCAGTGGGGCCGTCCGGCGGCGGTCCCCGCCGCGTATGTCGTGCCCGCTGGAATCAAGGACGTCAGTAAGGCGACCGATGCCAGCCCGAGGACGGCGCCCAGGGAAGCAGTACGCATGCGGTGACTCTCCTTCGCATCGAGAACGGTGAGGACAACACGTTCGTACGACGGACTGCGGGACGTCTCGTACCGTACGCGCAGCGATCATCCGGGTACACCTTTGAGCGGCGGGCCACCGTGGCGGCCGCGAGCGCCACCATCCCGGCGCCCTGAAGCCCCACGAACTCGGTCACCGCCACGTCGCGGCACACCCCACACCTGGCCCTGGGCACCGGTCCATGAGGTGTCGCGTCTCGCGGGCGTCACCTGTTTGACGGGTTACGCAGCTCCGGATTAGCCTGCGATCGTCACCAGCCGCCCGCCGAGGGCCGTGTCGCCCGGACAGCCCGTTCACCCACGTCCTCGCTCAGCCGTGGCCCATCGCCATGGCCTGATCGCGTCATGGCCCTGACCAGCACTCCCACGAGGAACCCATGGAACTGAACGAGTACCTGTACTTCCTGCGCCGCGCGTTCGACGGCATGATCAGCGCACTGGAGGAACTGGGCGACGAGCTCGCCAATACCGCGCTTCCGCCGACCGGGGCGAACAGCCCGTTCGCGATCGCCTATCACTGCACGGGCGTGGCCGATTACTGGATCGGGCACGTCATCGCCGACAGGTCCGTGGACCGGGACCGGGCCTCGGAGTTCACCGCCGTCGGGACGGTCACCGACCTCAAGAGTGCTGTGGACCCGCTGTTCGGCCGTCTGCGCGACGACCTGTGCGGAGTCGACCCGCAGGCGGCGCCCCGCAACGTACCGCCCGTCTCCTTCGAAGGCCCCGACCGCCCGCTGACCTGCGCCGGTGTTCAGCTGCACGTACTGGAGGAACTCGCCCAGCACCACGGGCAGGTACAGATCACCCGGGACGTCCTCCTGAACGGCACGGCACGATGACTCATCCGGCCCCCGCCCCGGGAGCCCCCGCCCCCGACCATCGCCACGTCCCCGGCTTCGACGACCTCGACCGGGACTGGCTGCGCAACCGCGCCGGGGTGAAGTGGCACCGCGTGGATCAAACGGTCCTGCCCGCCTGGGTGGCCGACATGGACTACCCGATCCCCCGGGCCGTCGCCGAGGCTCTCCACGAGGCCGTCACTTACGGAGATCTGGGATATCCCGACTGGCCCGACGGCAGCCCGCTGCGCCGGCTCTTCGCCGAGCGCATGACGTGCCGTTACGGCTGGGAGGCCGCGCCATCCCGTGTCCGCGAACAAACAGACCTCATACAGTGCCTGCAGCTCCTGCTCCACCTGGCCACCTCCCCGGGGGATGCCGTCGCGGTCCAGACGCCGAACTACCCTCCGTTCCTGGCCACGCTGAGGACAATGCGGCGTCCCGCCGTTCCGGTGCCCATGATCCAGACCGACCAGGGCTGGCGCATGGACTTCGCCGCGCTGGCCGACGGCGTGGCCCGCCACGGCTGCAAGGTGCTCCTGCTGGTGAACCCGCACAACCCCACCGGCCGCGTCATGACCCGGGACGAGCTCGAGGAGATCGCCGCCGTCGCCCGACGGCACGACTTGCTGGTCATCAGCGACGAGATCCACTCCGAGCTGAGCCACGCCCCCCACCAGCACATCCCCTTCGCGTCCCTGTCGCCCGACGCCGCCGCACGGACGGTGACCATCACCTCCGCTACCAAGGCGTTCAACCTTGCCGGGCTGCGCTGCACCGTCACCCACTACGGCCCCGACCGGCTGCTGGCCACCCGCGACGCCCAGCCACCGGACCTGTACGGAACCGTCTCCACCCTCGGCGTCATCGGCACCCGAGCGGCCTGGCGGCACGGAGATCCCTGGCAGAAGGAACTTCTGACCGTCCTGGACCGCAACCGCCATCGTGTCCACGACGTACTACGCGACCGGGTGCCGGCGCTGCGCCACTGGCTTCCCGAAGCCACCTACCTCGCCTGGCTCGACGTCCGTGGGCTACGGCTCACGGAAGATCCGGTCCAGTACGTGCTCCGCCAGGGCAAGGTCCTCCTCGACGGCGGGGAACCCTTCGGTCCGGAGTCCGGCGGGTATCTGCGGCTCAACTTCGCCACCTCGGCGCGGGTGCTGGACGAGGTTCTCGACGGGGTCAGCACCGCGCTGGCCCCCCTCCAGGAGCGCTGAGGACGCGACGCGCAAGCACCCACGTGTATCAGCCCCGTGCCGTCGGCGCCCCTCAGCGGGCCGGCGCACCCCACGACATGTCTCCCGACCCGGACGAAAGAAGGAAATCCCTGTGAGCGATCAACAAACGAAGACGGCCATCGTCCCCACCACCCACTCGGGCGCGGCAGGCCCGTACTCACCCGGCAGCCGAAAGGGCGACATCCTGCAGACCGCGGGTCAGCTGGGGCTGCCGCCCGGCGCCCCCCATCTCCGCTCGGCCGATCAGTACCCGAACCTGGCCACCCAGGTGCTTCAGGCGCTCGACAACGTCACCGCGGTGCTCGCCGAGGCCGGGTCCGGCTGGGCAGACGTGATCATGGTCCGGGCGCATCTCACCGACACCGCCCACTTCCGGGAGTTCAACACCCTGTACTCCGAGTACCTCGCCACCGAGCAGGGCCCCCTCCCGTCCCGCACGACTGTGTACGTGGGCCTGCCGGCCGGATGTCTCGTGGAGATCGACGCCCTGGCCGTCCTGGGGTGACACCTCCTGTGCCACGGGCCGTGCCGCCGCAGGCCGGCCCGTGGCGATGAGGCCGCCGCTGTGACGCCGCCAGCTCCGCGGCCCCCGTCCATAACAGCAGCGCAACCCTGAAGCAGTAATTCCGTCACCGTATTGACAGGTGTCGACATCGACGGCATGTTACTCCCATCGTCACCCCATAGAGCGGTGACACTCATCGTGAATGCCTCTTCACGCGCCTCGATGCCCGTCGTCCCCAGGGGAACCCCATGACCCACACCGCATCCACTCCCCCTCCCGGCGGCCGAGTGCCGCGTCCGGCGACGGAAACGTCCGGCGCCGGCCAGCTCGCGGCCAGACTCGAGCGACTGCCGTGGTCCGGCTATCAGCGAAAGCTGCTGCTGGTCGTGGCCACGGCCTGGCTATTCGATTCCATCGACCTCGCGTCGCTCACCTTCATGCTGTCGCCGATCAGCACCGAATTCTCGCTCGACCACGCGCAGGCCGGCCTCGTGGGCAGCACGAGCTTCCTGGGCATGCTCGTCGGAGCGGTGGTGGCCGGCGCACTGGCGGACCGAGTGGGCCGCCGACGAGTCTTCCAGTGGAGCATCGTCGTCTGGGGCGTCGCCGGCATCGCCCTGGCCCTGTCGTGGGACTTCTCCAGCCTGTTGGCATTCCGGTTCCTGCTGGGCCTGGGCATGGGGGCCGAATTCCCCGTCGCCGCGGCACTGATGGCCGAGTTCCTGCCCGCCGAACGGCGCGGACGCGGTGCGGCGATCCTGGAAGGGGCATGGCCGGTCGGCTTCGTCCTGGCGGGCACACTGGCGTACTTCATCGTTGAGCCACTCGGCTGGCGCGCGATGTTCGTCATCGAGGCGTGTCTGGCCCTCTGGGCCCTGGTGATCCGGCGGTTCATCCCCGAGTCGCCCCGCTGGCTGGCCACTCACGGCCGGTACGCCGAAGCGGAGCAGATCATCACGGAGATCGAGAAAACCGTCGAAGCCACCACCGGCAAGCCCCTGCCGGAACCGGCGGGCCCCGTCATCACCACCGCGTCCGGCCCGGAACGCGGCGGAATCCGCGATCTGCTCTCCCCCTCGTACCGACGGCGCACGCTGTCCCTGTGGGCCGTCTGGTTCTGTATTCTCCTCGGCTACTACGGACTGACGACCTGGCTCGGCGGCCTCCTCACCGAACGCGGCCTCGACGTCATTCACAGCATTCAATACGTCCTGCTCATGGCCCTGTGGGGCATCCCCGGCTTCCTGTCCGCGGCCTATCTGGTCGAACGCGTCGGACGGAAGTTCTGCCTGGCGGGATACACCGTGGCCTCGGCAGTGGCCGCTTATGCCTATGGCCAGGCGGGCGACCGGACCGAGCTGATACTGACCGGCTCGATCCTCCAGTTCTTCTTCTTCGGAATGTGGTCCGCGCTCTACGCCTACACCCCGGAACTGTTCCCCACCCGCAGCCGGGGCATCGGGATGGGAACCGCGACGGCCGCCGGCCGACTCGGCGCGGTACTCGGCCCGACTCTCGTTCCCATCATCCTGAACGTGGCCGGAGCCACCGCTGTCTTCACCGTCAGCGCGGCCCTCTTCCTCATCGCCGCGTCGGTGGTCGTGGCGCTTCTGCCCGAAACCAAGCACACCGTCCTGGAAGACATCTCCGGATAGGGACGCCGGATCCGAAGACCGACGTGACGCCGCCCCTGCGAGCACGGCACAGCCACCTTGCTCGCGGGGGTCCGGCGCTCGTCTGTGCTGACAATCGACGACATCGGAGGGTGAGCACTGTGGGGCGTTGGTGGCGCTGGCGGAGAGTGGCTTTCAAGGGAAGGGTGACCCAGGCCGAGTTCGCCCAGTTCGCCTCGCGGGAGGGATGGTGGTACTCGGGCTCACAGGAGCACGAGTGGTTCGGCTCCGCTCACACGTGGGACACGGTGGAAGGTCTCGTCGTACGGTTCTACACCGGTGGTCCGGTGCCCGTGCCGTTCGCCGAGGTGAGCGCGGACGAGCCGGAGATGTGTCAGCGTGCGATGGCCGACGCGGAGGCCGCCGCCGTCCGGGCCTTCCCCTGCTTCTCGGTCGCGGATTGCCTCGACCTGGCGCGGGGCTCAAGCGGTGGGGCGACGGTCCGGGCGCTGAACGGCCTGGCCGCCGTGGTACCCGACCGCTACTCCCGCGCGGTGGGAGAAGTCGTGATTCCGGCGCTCTTCGCACCCGAAGCAATGGTCCGGTCGGCAGCACTGCGGGTCGTCAGGATGGCGGCGTGGCCCGAGTTCGTACGACCGCTCGCCGCCGCGGCACTGACCGAACCCGACGAGGAGGCCGCCTGCCTCGCGCGCGACATCGTGGCCGGCCTGTCCGGGGCGGACGTCCTGACCTTCCTCGTGCGGCCGTCGGCCGACAAGGAGCCGACGACCGACACCGGCCATCGATCGGACGACGACGCGCAGCGGACCGCCGGCCAGGGACGGCGGTCGCGGAAGCCCGGCTCAGCCCAAGAGATCTTCGTCTGGACACCCTGAGTTCCAGCCCGATACGCGAAGGCCGACGCGGACCGTGTGGGAGTCGGCCGTCTCGCGGCACTCGATCCATTCGGTCAGGTGCTCGACGATGGACAGCCCCCGTCCGTGCTCGTCTCCGCACTCGTCGGATCGGCCCGTCGCGGACGGTGGGCGGGCGGCTGGCGCGCCCCAGTCAATGACTTCGAGACTCAGCCGTCGGGCGTCCAGACGCAGGGAGACGCACATGCTGGCCCTTCCGTGCACGGCCGCATTACCGACGAGCTCGCTCACCACGAGGACCGCGGAGTGCAGGTCGTCGTCGTCCACGCCCCACAGGTCGAGCTGGACGCCGACGAACCGACGCGCCTCCGGAACCCGGCAGGGCTCGGCGGGCAGGGTCATCGCCGCCTGCTGGGGTTCCCCGCGGAGCTGACCCCGACCATCGGACACGTGGGGTGACGACTGCGTCACGCCGGGGACTGAAAGAACAAACATGGGAAATCCGATTCGGAACGGAGCCGAACTCCAGGGACTTTCGACAGCTCAGCCGGATCGATCGACAACCTCTACGTCACCAGCTTGTGTAGTTACTTCTGGTTGCCACCCTTCCTCCCGATTTGTAACCTGTCAATAGGGTGACGAAGGCGAAGCGGGTTGAAGGGGAAGAAACCAGAGACTGAACCTGTTTGCGGGGTGACCTCGCCTGCGGCCCGCTATCGACACGGGAGGCGTCACCTGTCAATATGGACGTGTGGATGAGTTCGTCTTTGTGAGTGGTCGGCTGTGCCTCGATCTGGCGGGCACCAAGCTGTGGCGTCGGAGTCTTCACACGGAGCTGCTGAACTCCCCGGATGACATGCGGCGCTGGGTCCGCCAGGCGGGGCTCCTGGATGATCCGGGCCCAGTGGACGCCCGCGCGTTCGAGCGGCTGCGCCGTCTGCGTGAGGCGGTCTACACGCTCGCCACTTCCTGGCCTCCGGGCGACCACCCGGATGCCGATGTCGGTGAAGTCCTCGCGGAAGTGAACGAAGCGGCCCGGCTGCCGCTGCCGAAGCATCAGCTCGAGGTGTCGGGTCGGCTGACCCGGACGGGCGGTGTGGACGAGGTACTCGGTGCGGTGGCCCGCGACGCGGTGGACCTGCTGAGCTCGGCCCATTTCGCGCGGATGAGAGAGTGCGCCAACCCGGACTGCACGCGTCTCTTCATCGATCTGTCCCACTCCGGCGCCCGACGGTGGTGCGGGATGGCCGAGTGCGGGAACAGGCACAAGGCCGCCAGCTACCGGAAGCGGAAGAAGCAAACTGCGGTCGAAGCCGCCGCCTGAGGACAGGTCCTCACCGGCGAGGACCTGGCGGCGTTCATGACGGCCTTTGCGATCACCTGGGGAGCGCGTACCGCGTGGCCCCCACCCGGAGGGTGCTGCCGTCCAGTCCGTCGACCGCAGCGCACCGGTGGGGGACAGCCAGGCGGCACACAGCGCCGGACAGACGGCGCGCACCGCGCGGATCGCGCGTTCACGCCATCCGCGGGCGCTCTCGCGGCATTGGCACGTTCATGTAATATTTGCGCGCCTACGCTTACCACACAATAGGGTGACGATCCGCGACCATCCATCTGCCATATCGGCCTGCCACAACAGCCTGTCGAGCGTCAGTAACCCGCGTTTAGACCGCCTGGAATGTGTGATTCACCAGCCCATCTCGCCCGATCAGAGCGGGAGAGCAGTCCGCAGCGCACGGCATTCGTCACCTCATTGACTAGTGACACATTCGTACGGCAGTCTTGGGCAGACGACGAAGACAGGCCACACAGGCCGATTCAAGGCGACAAGCCGTGTGGTGACCGGCAGGGAAGGTCATCTGGCCTCTCCGCCCCCGCACTCCCCGCCGCAGCCGCCACCCCCGTCGGCTGCGGCGGGGCCAGTCGTCAGCGGATCCGCAGGGTTGACCGACCGGGGCCACCGGGACCGGACCCCGACAACGTTGCGTGGTGCGAGAGAAGAGGTAGAACGGTGATCAGACGCCGCGCATCCTTCGCAGACACAGAACTCACCGGGCGACGACGTGAGTTGCACACCCTCCGCGTGCTCCTCGACGGGATGAGTGACAAACGAGGAGGGGCGCTGGTCGTGCGTGGGGAGTTGGGCATCGGCAAGACTGCCCTCCTTCAGGGAGTGCGGCCCTCACCGGACACGCTCGTCCTCGCCATATCCGGCGTGGAGCCCGAGAAGGAACTGGACTTCGCCGCCCTCCACCGGCTCTGCGCCCCCGTATTGCCCGGTGTCAACCGGCTGCCCGCACCTCAGCGTCATGCCCTGGAGGCGACGTTCGGCACCGGAACGGAGGGGCACCCGGATCGCCTCCTGGTGGGACTCGCTGCCCTCGGTCTATTGTCGGAAGCGGCCGCGGAACGCCCCCTGTTGTGCGTCATCGACGACGCACAGTGGTTGGATCAGGCAACAGCGCACACTCTCGCCTTTGTCGCGCGCAGAGTTCACAACGAGCCAATCGTCCTCGTGTTCGCGGTGCGCGAGCCGAACGACCGCTCCGAGCTCACCGGCCTCCCGGAACTCCGTCTGGAGGGACTGGCGGAAGAGGACGCGCGCAAGCTCCTGTCAGTGCGGTTCCCTTCGCCCTTCGACGGCCCGGTCCGCGACTGCGTCGTCTCCGAAGCTCAGGGCAATCCCCTGGCTTTGCCGGAACTGTCACGCACCGCTGATGTCGCCGGCGGATTCACCTCTCCTGGAACGGGTGCGCGCCCGTCTCCCCTGGAAGCCGACCTGCGAAAGCAGCTCGCCGGACTTCCCCGGAACACGCGTATTCGCGATCGCTCATCGGTTGCGGACGGCTTACACCGCTGACCGGGTCGCGGTCCTGGAGAAGGGGCGTATCAGCGAACTGGGCACTCATGACGAGCTCTTGGCCCGCGACGGTGGATACGCCTCACTGTGGCGTACCTGGCACGGCTGCTTGCCACCGCACGACGTGCCACGCGGCGGAGATCTGGCGGTTCCCCGGCCATGGGGTGAGCGGTGAGTTCCGGCCGGGGTTCGGCGGCGCGGCGAGACGCCGGCGGGCCTGCGCCGGAGTGCTGGAGCAGGCCCACCGGGCGGTTGGTCCGGTCGGGGGTTGGGGTCAGCGGGGCATGACCGCTCCTTGGTTGGCGGGGGCGACGTGCTGGGCGTAGAAGGCGAGGTAGCCGCGGGTGACGTTCGGGGCGGGGGCGACCCGGCTGGTGCGGCGGCGGGCGAGTTCGGCCTCGTCGACGGCGAGGTCGAGTCGGCGGGCGTTGAGGTTGATGGAGATGGTGTCGCCGTCCCGCACCAGGCCGATGGGGCCGCCGCTGGCGGCTTCGGGGCCGACGTAGCCGATCGCGGGACCGTGGGAGGCGCCGGAGAAGCGGCCGTCGGTGATCAGGGCGACGGTCTCCGACAGGCCCATGCCGACGACGGCGGAGGTGGCGCCGAGCATCTCGCGCATGCCGGGGCCACCCTTGGGTCCTTCGTTGCGGATGATGATCGCCGTACCGGGTTCGATCTCGCCGGCCAGGGTGGCGGTGATCGCGTCCTCCTCGTTCTCGAAGACGCGGGCGGTGCCCTCGAATTCCCACATCGCCGGGGTGACGCCGGAGGCCTTCACGACCGCGCCCTCGGGGGCGAGGCTGCCGCTGAGGATGTAGATCGCGCCTTCGGGAGCCTTCGGCTCGGCACGGGTGGCGAGCAGCTCGGGGTTGGTGTTCTCGGCCGCGGCGGCGATCTCGCCGGTGGTCCTGCCCGAGACCGTGATGGTGTCGCCGTGGATGAGGTCGCCGAGTTCCTTGAGGACGGCCGGCACACCGCCGGCCTCGCCCAGCTCGGTCACCCCCCAGGGACCCGAGGGTGCGAGCTTGGCCAGGGTGGGGGTTTCCCGGCCGATCTTGTCGATAAAGCCGAAGTCGAGTTCGACACCGGCTTCTTTGGCCATCGCGATGAAGTGCAGTACGAGGTTGGTCGAGCCGGACACCGACAGCGCGACGCGCAGGGCGTTCTCGAACGCGGCCGGGGTGAGGATGTCGCTGGGCCGGACGTTCTCCCGGAACAGGTCCACGATGCGCATACCGGTGTACTTGGCCGCGCGGATCTGCTTGTTGGTCCCGCCGGCGAGCGTGCCGGAACCGGGCAGTGACAGCCCGAGGGCCTCGGTGTAGATGCCCGCCGTGTTGCCGCTGGTGAGGGTGTCGCCGGCGCCGGGGCCGGGGAACAGCTCGTCCTCCCAGTTCTTCAGCGTCTCCTGGCTGATGGCGCCGCGAACCGCCTCGCCGACCCCGTCGTAGACGGTCTCGAGGAACAGGTGCTTGCCGCGGTACTCGCCGTACTTGGTGGGGCCGCAATAGAGCAGGATGGTCGGCAGATTGAGCCGGGCCGCCGCCATGACCATGCCCGGAGTGGGCTTGTCGCCACCGGTGAGCAGGACGAGGGCGTCGACGCCGTGGCCTTCGGCCATCAGCTCGACGGAGTCGGCGACGATGTCCCGGCTGGGCAGAACGTAGCGCATGCTGCGTGCGGCGAACGCTTCGCTGTCGGTGACGTGAAAGGTGTTGAACTCGATCGGTGTGCCGCCGTTCATCCGCACCCCCGCCTTGACCGCCTCGGCGAGAGTACGCAGGTGGGCGTTCTCTGGTGAGAAGTCCTGGTAGGTGTTGGCGATCATGATGAGCGGGCGGTCCAGCTCCTCATCGGTGAAGCCGGCTCCCTTGATCCAGGCACGCTGGAGCGAACGCTGGATGCCCTGGAACTGGTCCTTGCTGCGCATGTGTGTCCTACCTTTCAAGGGTGGTTGCTCTGGTCATTCGTAAGATCGGAGGGCCCAGGGGTTCTGGGTATGGCTGGCATGTGGGCGCCGTTGGCAAGGCTCAAAGGACTTGGCCGCCCGGGACCCCGCGACGACTCGACCGCCAATTGGGAGACGCGACTCGATCGCTGCTGTAGGACAACGTCGGCGAGGTCGTCTGCGGGTGACATGTGAGACGGCGAGCTGGCGGAGGTGGCCGTGCCCGAGATCTGGGCCGGAGTGGACATCGGCAAGGAACACCACCACTGCGTGGTGATCAACGCGGACGGCGAACGGCTGCTGTCGCGCCGGGTCCTGAACGATGAGACCGAGTTGCTTCACCTCATCGGCGATGTCCTGGCGATATCCGCGGACGTGCTGTGGGCCGTCGATCTCAACCACGGCGGAGCTGCCCTGCTGATCTGCCTGCTCCTCAGCCACGATCAGCCGATGGCCTATCTGACCGGCCTGGCAGTCCACCGTGCCTCGGCCACCTACAAGGGCGAAGGCAAGACGGACGCGAAGGACGCCTTTGTCATCGCCGACCAGGCCCGCGTTCGCCGGGACCTCGGGCTGCTGAGGCCCGGTGACGAGATCGCTGTCGACCTGCGCACGCTGACCAACCGGCGCCTTGACGTGGTCTTCGACCGCACCCGGCAGATCAACCGGCTCCGCGCCCAACTGCTGGAGATCTTCCCCGCGTTGGAGCGGTCGCTGGACCTGGTCAATAAAGGCCCGGTGATGCTGCTGACCGGCTACCAGACCCCGGCCGCGATCCGCCGCGCCGGCGTCCAGCGGATCGAGACCTGGCTGAAGAACCGCAAGGTCCGCGGTGCCGCGGCGCTGGCGAAGACGGTTGTGGAGGCCGCCCGGGCCCAGATGACCGCACTGCCCGGCGAGAAGCTGGCGGCCGCCATGGTGGTCCGCCTCGCGAAGGGGGTGATGGCCCTTGATGAGGAGATCGTCGAGCTTGACGCCCTGATCGAGGCCACGTTTCGCGAGCATCCGCACGCCGAGGTGATCCGTAGCCTGCCCGGTATGGGCCCCAAGCTCGGCGCCGAATTCATCGCCGCGACCGGCGGTGACATGGACGCCTTCGGCAGCGCCGACCGCCTGGCCGGCTTCGCCGGCCTTGCCCCAGGCCCCGTGACTCCGGCCGCGTCAGCGGCAACCTGCGCCGCCCCCGGCGCTACCACCGCGGACTGCTGCGGTCGATGTACCTCTCGGCGATGGTCAGCATCACGACATGCCCCGCGTCCAAGGCGTACTACCAGCGGAAGAGAAGCGAGGGTAAGGGCCACAAGCAGGCCCTGCTCGCGCTCGCCCGCCGCAGGCTCAACGTCCTGTGGGCGATGATCCGTGACGGACAGTGCTACCAAGGTTCACCTCCCGTCACGACTGCGGCTTGACATCACGATTGGGAAGTCCTTTCGGTGGTGCGGGACGGTGAACGGTGGTGGTGGGTGGTGGTGGACGCCCGGTGGTTCAGACCTCGGTCCGCGAGGCCCGCGCCACCGGTGTGGCCGGTTCGCCGGACGAGGCCCTGTGTGTCGCGCGGTGCAGCGCGAGTGTTCCGCCGGCGGCGAGTAGCAAGAACACGCCGAGGAGGATGTAGCCGACCGAATAGGTGCCGGTGGCGTCCTTGAGGACGCCGGTCAGGGAGGGTGCGATGATCCCGGACAGGTTGCCGACGGAGTTGATGACGGCAACGCCGACCGCGGCCGCGGTGCCCACGAGATAGCGGGACGGGAGCTGCCAGAACACCGGGATGCTGGAGTAGATGGCGGCGGCGGTGACCGACACCAGCACCATGCCGATGAAGAAGTTCGAGAAGAACGGGGACGCCGCGATGGCTGCCGCGCCGATGAGGGTGGGAATCACGATGTGCCACGTGCGTTCCTGCGCGCGATCGGAGCGGCGGCCCCAGAAGATCATGCAACAGACACCCACCGCGCTGGGAATCGCACTGATCAGGCCGATCTGCATCAGCGACAGATGGGTGCCGAACTGATCGCCGAAGGACCGCACCATCTGCGGCAGGAAGAACCCGAGCGCGTACTCGCCGAACTCCAGGCCGAGATAGATCAGGGCCATGTAGAGCACCGCCGGCCGCAGCAGCGTCCGCATGATCGAATGCTGATTGCGATGGGCGGCGGAGACCTCGCCGGTCTCGGATTCGAGCTCGGCCACCAGCCAGGCCCGCTCGGGTTCGGTGAGGAACGTGGCCTGAGCGGGCCTGTCTACCAGCCAGAACAGGCACGCGATCCCGCCGAGCACGGAGGGAACGGCCTCGATGACGAACATCGCCTGCCAGCCGCGCAGGCCCGCCACTCCGTGCAAGACGGTCATCAGCCAGGTCGACAGCGGCGAGCCGATGAGACCGGCGAGCGGCACCGCCATGAAGAAGGTCGCGGTCGCCTGGGCCCGCTTCTCCCGGGGAAACCACCGGGTCAGATACAAAATCATCGCCGGGAAGAAGCCCGCCTCGGCGACCCCCATGAGGAAGCGCAACACGTAGAAGCTGACGGGCCCCCGCACCAATGACATGCAGCCGGCGACGACCCCCCAAGTGATCATGATCCGCGCGATCCACAGCCGGGGCCCGAACCTGGTCAGAGCGATGTTGCTGGGCACCTCGAAGATGAAGTACGCGACGAAGAAGACCCCTGCCCCGATCCCGTAGGCGCCGTCGGAAATGCCGACGTCGGCGTTCATCTCCAGCGAGGCGAAGCTGATGTTGACGCGGTCGAGGTAGCAGACGAAGTAGGCGAAGAGCAGGAACGGCAGGATCCGCCACATCACCTTGCGCATCGCGGTGCGCCGGACAAGCTCCCCCGTCGTGCCTGGTGGTGCTGGATTCATGGACGTCAACTCCTTCACGGCCCGCCTCATCGCGGACGTCTGAACCGGCCCCCTTCAGTGCGGCGAAAGTACCCAGAGAACGTCAGATCGTCAAACGATCTGACTGACGGTATTCTCGGGATACGGCCCCGCGGGCGCCACCAGGGGGATGAGCCGCTTCACCCGCCCCCAGGCACGCCGAGCGGTGGCATGTCGAGGAAGGACGAGGAGGTCCGGGCAGGATGGCTGGTGCGAAGAGGGGCCGTGCGACGCTTGCGACGCACCCCATGGCGGTGCCGTCACGGCCGGACATGATCGCCGCACGCCTGCGACAGGCACTGGCCGACGGTGAGATCACCGAAGGGGAGCAGCTCGTCGAGCCCGATCTTGTCGCCTCGTTCGGCGCCTCACGGCCCACGGTGCGCGAGGCGCTGCAGCGGCTGGTGCAGGAGGGACTGGTCACGGCCATCCCGCACCGCGGTGTGTTCGTCACCACGTTCTCGCCGGAGGATCTCGCCGACATCTACGACGCGCGCCGCGCGATCGAGACCTCGGCCGCGTTGCGGCTGGCCGAGACCCAGGATCCGGCGGTGCTGGCAAGCCTCCGCGAGCAGCACCGCGCCATGACGGCCGCGGTCACGGCGGACGACCCGGCCGAACTGACCGCGGCGGACATGCGGTTCCACGAGATGCTGGTGGCCTGCCTGCGCAATCAGCGCCTCGAGCGCACCAGCAGGACGCTACTGGTCGAAACGCGGATGTGTCTGGCCCGGCTCGAGGGGCACTACTCGATGCCGCAAGAGGCCGTCGACGAGCACGCCGACATCGTCGGCGCGATCGAGTCGGCGGACATCGCAGCGGTGATCAAGGCCGTGGGCGACCACATGACCAACGCCGCGGAACTGCTGGACCGCCTCCACGCCCGGCGCGCTTCCTGACTCACAAGTCGATCCACACCCCTGCGGGGCGCGTTCTCGTCCGTGACGGTCCTTCACAGGAGCAGTACGAACGTGACCGCCATCCCCAGTGCCATCGCGCCGTGGCAGCCGAGATCGAACGCGTCGCGCCCGGCCGGCGGCGAGGGGTGTCGCGGGCCCGTGGCGACGGCGCGCTGGGCGGCGTCGAAGCCTCGCGCCAGCCACCACAGGGCGAGCACGAGGAGCACTCCGGCCAGCAGCCCGGCGGCCAGTCTCGGGCCGGTTCCGGTGAGGGTCATGGTCGCGGTGCCGGAGCCGGCGGACATGTCCATCCCCGGCATGTCCGCCATGTCGTGGGAGCCACCGTGTCCCGGCATCGAGGCGGAGGAGACCATCGCGGCGGCCATCCAGGCCATCGCGCCCATCATGACCGTATGCGGGAGGGCGTCCGACAAGGCGCGGGCGCGGGAGAGGGGGGCGGGGCGGGCCAGGGCCACCCCTGCGTACCACCCCGCGGCCAGGGTGAACAGGATGATCTGTGGCCGGGCGGGAACGTCCATGCCCCAGGGCCAGACCATCGCCACCATGGCGAGGGCCATCACCGCGTGCAGCAGATGGGCCACTCTCCCGGAGGCGCCCGGCCCGCCGTCGGCCCGTCCGGGGGTGGCGGCACGCCACAGCGCGGAGAGGGCGGGCACGGCGAACAGTACGGTCAGGACCCAGCGCAGCCCCGTCGCGGCGATCACCGGGCCACCGCCCGACGACGGCGCCGGATGGCGCGGACGGCGCGGACGGCCAAGTCGCCGGAGGCGGAGGCCGCCGTATCGTTCTCGAAGGTGTCCGGCGGGGTCCCCCCTTTCTCGGGCGCGGTCGGGGCGGTCTGCCTGTCGGGCATCGCTGAACCTTCTCTCGCGTGGCGCGGGGCCCTGGTCAACGGTCTGCCAGCGTCGGACAGCCCGTTACCGCAGCGGGCACGGGGTTTCCGGGTCAGGCGGTGGCGAGACCCGCGACCTCGTATCCGGCCTCGGTGATGGCGGCACGCACCCGCTCGTCATCAACCGTGGTGCCGCGCACCGTGACCTCGTTCGCCGGAAGGTCGACGCTGACCTCGCTCACCCCGGACACCTGGGAGACCTCCTCCGTGATGCCGACGACGCAGTGTCCGCAGCTCATGCCGGTGACGGTGTAACGAATCTCGTCCATGGTTCATCGCTCCTGGGGTTCGGGGGGGGGACGGGGCGGTTGATTGCTTTCGACAGGGAATACGCGTGTATGGGCGGAGATGTTCACCTCAGCCGTCGACCGGCTGAGCCCGCTTCTCGCGCCACTGGGTCAGGCGGCCGAGCGCGATGTCGATGACCAGGAAGGCGGCCAGCGGAATACCCAGAAGCGGCAGGTAGTAGCCGAGCACCCCGATGACGACGACCAGCAGGGCCAGGGCGTACGGCGGCGCCTGCCGCCAGGCACCGCGCGGGATGGGGCGCCCGAAGGCCCCGGCGCGGCCGCGCTGCCACCACATCCGGTAGCCCCATACGATCAGGAAGATCAGCGCGAGGGCCAGCGCGGCCAGTGCGATCTGGTTGGGGAGCCCGAACAGGCTCCCCATGTGGGCATCGATGCCCCAGCGGGACAGCTTGGCCAGCAGCGGATAGTCGGCGAACCGCACCACGTCGGTGACCTGGCCGGTCGCCGGGTCGACGGCGGCCGCGTCCTGCTTCTCGGGCCAACTGCGCTGAATCTGGCTGACGGTGTACGCGGCGCCGGAGCCGGTGGGCGGGACGATCTCCACCGGGTTGTCCAGTCCCTTGGCACGGGCCGCCTTGAGGACGGCGTCGATGCCGACGTCGGCGGACGCGCCGCCGCGTCCGCCCGATCCGCCCATGTCCATGCCCTCCATGGAGCCGTGCCCGGCGTGTTCACCGCCGACGGCGGAGCTGACGGCCGGAGTGGCCTGGCCGAGCGCGGCACGGAGGTCGGTGACGTTCGCACCCGCGTATGTGGACCAGGTCAGCCCGGTCGCGGAGAGGAAGAACAGCCCCAGCGCCGCCCAGACCCCGACCGAGCCATGGAAGGACATCGCCCTCCTGCGGCCCGTGGCGCTCCGGTCGGGCAGTGCGATCGCGCGCAGCTTCCGCTTCGCCGTGGCCTTGCGGCGGCGGGCGATCCACAGCACCAGCCCACCGCCCGTGATCACCCACAGCCAGCTCGCGGCGAGTTCGCTGTAGAGACGGCCGGTGTCGCCCAGGTGCAGGTTGCGGTGCAGGTCGTCGATCCAGGTACGCAGCGGCAGCGCGCCGCTGGTGCCGTATTGCTCCAGCGCGCCGCGCACCTTTCCGGTGTACGGGTCGACGAAGACGGCCAGCGTGCGCTCCGCGTCAATGCCCTTGACTCCCGAGAGCAGCACGCGCGTCGTCGCTCCCGCCTCCGGCGAGGGACGTACCGCGCTGATATCGCCTTCGGGGTGGGCCTCGCGGGCGGCGGCGATCTGCCGCGAGAGGGGGAGTTCGCTCTCGCCGACCGGGACACGCAGCTCATGGTCGTAGACGATTTTCTCCGCCTGGACGGAGCCCGCGTAGAGAAGTCCGGTCACGGCGGCGACGAGCAGGAAGGGCGCGACGAGGACTCCCGCGCAGAAATGCAGTCGCAGTACCAGCGGACGCAGGGCCGACCAGCCCGGGCGGCCGCCGCCGGGGGCGAGGGGGGCTTCGGTCTTCGGCGTGTCCGACGATCGCGTTCCATCATCGGGACCGGCGGCGACGGGTTCGACGGACATGGGAACTCTCCTGGGTCGGGGGCCGTACCGGTCGGCCGGAGCCGTACCGGACCAGTAGTCGGACCTTCGGAGGAGGAAGTTCCGGAGACATGAAGTGACGTGCGCCACAGAGCGTGGGCGCTCTGACGGGGCCCTGACGGACGCCGTCGCGTACCGCACCCGGCCGTCCGGCGCTCCTGCCTCACTGAGACGATGAGCGGCGTCATGGATGCGGGGCAGATGCTCAGAACGGTGCGAGCCGCGGTGTTCGCGGTGGTCTGCGTGCTGCTCGCGGCACTGGGGCATGTGGTGATGTCGGGTGGCGCGGTGCCCTTGCCGGCTCTGCTGTGCGCCTTGGCGGTGACGGTCGCCGGCGCGTGGTTCTTCGCGGACCGTGAGCGTGGCCCGGTCGCGGTTGGGCTGCTCACCGTGGGCACACAGGCGGTGCTGCACACCGCGTTCTCGTTCGGTCAGGCCCTGGACGGCGGCGGCGGATCCCGGCCGTCGGCGTCCCGGCGATGGGCCGACGCCCTGCTGTGCGGACCGAGGGGTGCGTCGCTCTCCGCAAGCGACGCCGCGCGGATGGTCCGGGATGCCGGGCTGAGCGGACCGCCCCACCACGACGCGGCCTCCGCCCTGGCGGAGCACGGCCACCACGGCGGCCGGATGACGGTCGACCATATGGCCGCGATGTCGCCCCCGATGGCGCACGACGGTATGCACGGGACCATGACCGGCATGGTCGCCGCGCACCTTCTGGTGGCCGTCCTGAGCGCGTGGTGGCTGTGGGGCGGTGAGCGGGCGGCCTTCCGGCTGGCGCGCGCGGCGGCCATCCGGCTGTTCGCACCCTTGATCGTCGTCTTCGGTGTGGCGATTCCCGAGGCGCTGCCGTCCACGGGAGCGGTACGGGAGAAACCGCGTCGCACCGTACAGGAGCTGCTGCTCGCCCACACCATCTCTCTGCGGGGTCCTCCGCCGGGGCCCGCTGTCCGCTGACAGCTGGTCCATTTCCGCCAGGGCGCGCCCGGGTGCGACATCGTGTCGGCCGGGTCGCCGCGCTCTGGTCCCTCATTGTGCGTTGTGCCGGTGCCGTGCGACACGGCGGCCGGATCATGCGAAGGACTCCCGATGATGATTCCTGTCCGGATGCCGAGGCCATCCGTTCCCGATCCCGATTTCCTCACTGAGGGGCGTGCGCGGCCGCGGCGACGCCCCGGGGCACCTGATCGCCGCGGTGAAGCGGCGGCCGGTCCGCTCAACCGCCGCGCCGCCGGTGCCACACCGGCCCGGGTGTCAGAACGTCCGCCGTGGCCGCCTCGGCGCTTCTCCGCCCTGGGTGGGAGTGGTGTCGGCCTCCCGCAGTCGCGCGACGTGTTCGGTGAGGTGCCGGGCCCGCGCCTCCCACTGTCGGCAGGCGGCACACGCGTCGAGGTGGGCTGCCAACCGCCCCGCCGTGACGCCCGGGGGCAGTCCCTCCCCGTCAAGACGGGCGGAGACGGCCGTTCGGATCCGCGAGCACAGCATGCCGCCATCCTGCCCGACGTGAACGATGGCCGACGCGGGGAGGGGCGGCATGCGTGACGACGCCGCTGTGACCTCATGGGCGCTCGCGGCCCGTGACGGTGACCCGGCCGCGGTGGAGGAGTTCGTCCGCGCCACCCGTCCGGACGTCCGCCGCTACGTGGCGCACCTCAGTGGTGATCCGCAAGCGGTGGACGACCTGGTGCAGGACGCCTATCTGCGCGCTCTGCGCAGCCTCCCCCGCTTCGAGGGACGGTCGTCGGCCCGTACCTGGCTGCTCGTGATCGCGCGCAGAGTGGTGGCGGATCGGATCCGTTGGCTGACGACCCGGCCCAGGATCTCCGGAACCGATGACTGGCAGGCGGCCGCGGAACGGAACCAGCCGCGCGATGTGCCGGGCTTCGAGGAGAGCGTCGCTCTCCGCGAGCTGCTCGCGGCGCTGCCCGGGCCCCGGCGGGAGGCGTTCGTGCTCACCCAGTTGCTGGGACTGACCTACCCGGAGGCCGCCATCGTCGCGCGGTGCCCGGTCGGCACGATCCGCTCCCGCGTGGCCAGGGCCCGGGAAACCCTGATCACGCAACTCACCTCCGAGGAGCCACAACCGGTCGATCCGGAACCGGCGGCGGCGGGCCGGACCGACGCCCCCCGTTCACCTGCCGTGGTCACAGCGGTGGCCTGACGCCCCGTCGGCAACGGACTCCCCCGGGTGCGGTGGAGGCGGCGCGACCGCTCGCCCTCCCCCGCACCCGGTCTCTTCGTCCGGCGCCTTTGCCCGGCCCCTTTGCCCGGCCATGAGGCCGGGTACGCCCCTCGCCGCTGCCAAATGGGCTTCACCGCTCTCCCCGATGCCGGGGCAGAAACCTCTCACCACACAATGGTCGGCTGATGGCCCCGGACGGTTCCCGGCCGGCACGGTTTCTCTCTTTGTGTGACAGAGCCTTCGCATGGTGAGCGGCCGACCGCCCCGGCACGTAAGGGTGAGCGGACCCCAGTCGTTCCCGGAAGAGCCAGAGCACAGGGGAGTGCCGAAAATGCCGTTGCCCGATACCGCCTCGCCGCCGCGACCGGCGCCCGTCGGAGCGGAGCCGCGCGGCGCCCGGCTCCGTCGCGCACTGCCGCCACCCGCCCTGACCGGGTTTCTCGTACTCCTGGTGGTGTTGATGGCCACCTCGTATGCCGTGGGGAGGGCCGCCGGTCCGGTGGCCCCCGGCATTCACCGCAACGTCCCACAGGACGGCGGGGCCGGCGGCATGGATACGCACGGCATGGGGCCGCTGGGCCACGGCGTCTGGAAGGGGGCGCGATGAGCGAGCGGCCGGACACCGAGGCCGGTCGGACCGCCCCGTCCGGCGGGGCCGCGCACACCACCGACCTGCTGATCGGCGGGATGACGTGTGCGGCCTGCGTGAACCGGGTGGAGAAGAAGCTGGCCCGTGTGGAGGGCGTGTCCGCCACCGTGAACCTGGCCACCGGTACGGCACGGGTCTCGCACCCGGCCACCGTGGACGTGGACGAGCTGATCGGCACCGTCGAGCGGGCCGGTTACACGGCAGAACTCCCGACGCCTCCACCCGGAACCACGGACGACGACCCGTCCTCTTCCGCCGGGGACGAGCCCAAGAGGCAGGATCACGACCAGGCCGGTGACCTCGAACGGCTGATCCTCACCGCGGTGCTCGCGGTGCCCGTGATCATGATCTCGATGGTTCCCTCCTGGCAGTTCGACCGCTGGCAGCAGGTGTGCTTCACGCTCGCCACACCGGTCGCGACCTGGGGCGCATGGCCCTTCCACCGGCGGGCCCTGCGCGGCCTGCGGCACGCCGCGGCCACCATGGACACCCTGGTGTCCCTCGGCGTCCTCGCCTCCTTCGCCTGGTCGGCGTACGCGCTGTTCTGGGGCGGCGCTGGCCGGACCGGCATGCGCATGCCGTTCAGCCTGCTGCCCTCGGCCGACGACGGAGTCCCCCATATCTACCTGGAGGCGGCGGTCGCCGTACCGCTGTTCGTGCTCCTCGGGCGCCACCTGGAGGCGCGGGCCCGGCATCACAGCGGCTCGGCGTTACGGGCGCTGGCCGAACTCGGCGCCAAGGAGGTGGAGTTGCGGGAGCGGGGCGGCAATCGCCGCGTCCCGGTGGCCGAACTCACCACGGGACAGGAGTTCGTGGTCCGCCCCGGCGAGAAGGTCGCCACGGACGGTGTGGTCGTCGAGGGCGGATCCGCGCTGGACCTCTCGCTGGTCACCGGCGAGAGCGTGCCGGTCGAGGTGACCCCCGGCACCGCCGTCGTCGGCGGTGCCGTCAACTACGGCGGGCTGCTCGTCGTGCGCGCCACGGCCGTCGGCGCCGACACCCAACTCGCCCGCATCACCCGGCTGGTGACCGAGGCACAGGCGGGCAAGGCCAGGATCCAGCGGCTCGCCGACGCGGTGGCGGGGGTCTTCGTGCCGGTGATCGTGGCGATCGCGGGCACCGTGCTGAGCTTCTGGCTGGGCGCCGGTGCCTCGGGAGAGGCGGCCGTCACCACGGCGGTGGCCGTGCTCGTCGTCGCGTGCCCCTGCGCGCTGGGGCTGGCCACGCCGACCGCGTTCCTGGTGGCCAGCGGACGGGGGGCGCAGCTCGGCGTCCTGGTCCGCGGACCGGAGGCGCTGGAGCGGCTGCGCCGCGTGGACACCGTGGTCTTCGACAAGACCGGCACCCTCACCACCGGCCGTATGTCCCTGGCCGACGTGGCGGTGGCGGAGGGCGGGCCGGGGCCAAAGGAAGTGCTCCGGCTGGCCGCGGCCGTGGAACAGGGCTCCGAACACCCCATCGGCCGGGCGGTGGTGGCGGCGGCCCGCCGTGAGGAGGATGGTGACACGCGGCTGCCGGAGGTGACGGACTTCCGGGCTGTCGCGGGTGAGGGCGTATCCGGCCAAGTGGCGGGCCACCAGGTGCGAGTACGCCGCCCCTGGCCGTCGGAGCCCCTGCCGGACGCGCTGCGCCGGGCGCGCCAGGCCGCCGAAGACGCCGCGCACACCGTCGTGATCGTGGAGGTCGACGATCGTCCCACCGGGCTGCTCGCCGTCGGTGACACCCTGCGGCCCACCAGTCGCGAGGCGGTGTGCGAAGTGCGCGCACTGGGCATCGAACCGGTGCTGGTGACCGGCGACGGAGCCGCTCCCGCCCATGCGATGGCGGAGCAGGCGGGCATCGATGCGGTCCACGCCTCGGTGGCCCCGGAGGAGAAGGAGCGGATCGTCACCGCGCTGCGTGCCGAGGGCCGGTGCGTCGCGGTGATCGGCGACGGGGTCAACGACGCCGCCGCGCTGGCCTCCGCCGACCTGGGCATGGCCATGGGCGGCGGCACCGACGCGGCGATCGGCGCGGCCGACATCACCCTCGTACGGGACGACATGCTGGCCGTGGTCGACGCCATCCGGCTCACCCGGCGCACACTGGGCACCATCCGCGCCAACCTCGTCTGGGCCTTCGGCTACAACGTGGTCACCGTTCCGCTGGCCGCGACCGGCTGGCTCAACCCCATGGTCGCGGCCGCGGCCATGTCCGCGAGCTCCGTACTCGTCGTCGCGAACAGTCTGCGGCTGCGGTCCCGCACCCCCGGCAGGCCACAGACCGGCACACCGCCCGCCCCTCTCTCCTCACACAGCCCCGCGGCCGCCGAGCACGGCCACCCGGGAAGGAAGTCCGATGTCCTCAGCAACTGATGACCGCCCCGCACCACGACGGCGCCTGAGGGAGGCCATGGCGCGGGGAGCGCGGGCGACGCTGATACCGGTGGGCGGCTGCGCACTGGCGCTGGCCCTGCTCACGGGCTACACGGCCACCGGGGCGGCGGGAGAGCCCGCGCCGGAGATCAGGGTCAGCGGCGGCCGTATCGTCCAGTCCAACGGGCAGACGGCCGCCGCGTACTTCGAGATCCGCAATGTCGGGGACAGGGATGACACTTTGGTCTTCGCCGACTCCCCGGAGCTGGGAGTCTCCATGCTGCGCGAACGCGACAGGAAACGGCCGGGTACGGCGCGACGAGCGAAAACAGTGACCATAGCCGCGCACAGCACACTGCGGATGTCACGGGGAGGCGTCCATGTCGCCCTCCTCGACCCCCCGCCGCTGAAGCCGGGCCAGAGGATCTCTTTCAACCTGTGGTTCACCGACCGCGGCCGGGTGGGGGCCGAGGCGGTGCGATCACATCTCACCGAACGCTGAGATCACAGCCCGCCCGCCATCGCCGAGCCGTTCAGGGAGCGGACCCGGCGGTGTCAGCCATTCATGGCCGCCCAGAACTCCTCGAAGGACATCTGGCGATCGCCGTTGGTGTCGAGCGAGTCGATCAGCTCCTGGGCCTGCGCTTCGGTGATCTCCGAACCCTCCAACTCCGCCACGACCTTGCGGTATTCGTCCGCGGTGACCAGGCCGTCCCCGTCGAGGTCGTAGCGCTCGAAGACCTTCCGCGCCGCCGTCTCCATGATGTCCGCCATGTTCTCCGCCCTTCTGCGATCTTCGCTGACGGGCCCAGATTATCCGTCCGCCCGGAGCGGCGCGGAGGCCGCCCAAGGGCGGCGGTCAGACGCTTCTGGTCTTGCGAGGATCGTCGGCGCGGCGTTCCGGCTTGCCCGCGATGGTGACCTCGACGTCGGCGACCCCGAGCAGTGGGCCGCGGCACTGACCGCGGTGGTTCGCACCGCTGGATCTGACCGCCGCGTACGCCTCGACCAAGTCGGCCCTGCTCGGCCTGTCGAAGGCCGCGGTGGGAGAGCTGGGCCCGCTCGGCATCCGCGTGAACATGGTCCACCCCGGCGGCGTGGCCACCGAGATGGGCGCTCCGGGCGGCGCGGTGCCGCAGGAGTATTCCAAGGCGCCGCTGGGACGCATCGGCCAGGCCGAAGAAATCGCGTCGGTCGCCGCGTTCCTCGCGTCCGGATCGTCGTCCGTGTGAAGAAAAGAATTGGACCGGATGACGCCCGGGCTTGTAGCTTGCGATGGACCGCGACACCGCCCGAGGAGGTGAGACCCATGAACGCTGTATCCGTGTGGGTGCTCCCCCTTCCCGTCACGGTCGGGCGATTGAGGTAGGTGTCGCCGGGAGCGCCTCGACAACAGGCACTCCCGAAAGGCAACACCTCATGTTCGATGTGATCATTGCCGGATGCGGACCGACCGGTGCGATGCTGGCCGCCGAATTGCGGCTGCACGATGTGCGGGTACTCGTTCTGGAGAAGGAAACCGAGCCCGTGTCGTTCGTCCGCATCGTCGGTCTGCACATTCGCAGTCTCGAGCTGATGGCGATGCGCGGACTGCTGGATCGCGTCCGCGAACACGGAAGGCAGCGGCCGGCCGGCGGGTTCTTCGCCGCCATCAACAAACCCGCGCCCCAGGGCCTGGATTCCGCGCACGCCTATCTGCTGGGCATCCCGCAGCCGGTCATCGTTCGACTGCTCGAAGAACATGCGACCCAACTGGGTGCGCAGGTCCGGCGGGGTTGTGCGGTGGCCGATTTCGAGCAGGACGACGAGGGTGTGACCGTCGAGCTGGCCGACGGCGAACAGCTGCGTTCGCGCTATCTCGTCGGCTGTGACGGCGGGCGCAGTACGGTGCGCAAACTGCTCGGCGTCGGCTTCCCCGGTGAGCCCTCGCGAACCGAGACCCTGATGGGCGAGATGGAAGTGGGTGTGCCGCAGGAGGAGATCGCCGCCAAGCTGGCCGAAATCGGCCAGACCAATGACCGATTCTGGCTCAGGCCCTTCGGCGGAGGGGCATACAGCGTCGTGGTCCCCGCCGCGGGAGTCAGCGATCGCGCGGAACCACCCACCATCGAGGACTTCGGACAACAGCTGTGCACCATCGCCGGAACCGATTTCGGCGTGCACTCCCCGCGCTGGTTGTCCCGCTTCGGGGATGCCACCCGGCTGGCCGAACGCTATCGGGTCGGGCGGGTGCTGCTGGCGGGCGATGCGGCGCACATCCATCCACCCACCGGCGGACAGGGCCTCAACCTGGGCGTTCAGGACGCATTCAACCTCGGCTGGAAACTGGCCGCACAAATCCGCGGCTGGGCGCCGGAAACACTGCTGGACACCTACCAGGCCGAACGCCATCCGGTCGCCGAGGACGTGCTGGACAACACCCGCGCCCAGATGGAACTGCACTCCACCGAACCGGGCCCGCGGGCCGTGCGCAGGCTGCTCACCGAACTGATGGACTTCGACGAGGTGAACCGCCATCTCATCGAGAAGATCACCGCGATCGGCATCCGCTACGACTTCGGCGAAGGCCCCGACCTGCTCGGCCGCCGCCTGCCCGACATCGACGTGAAACACGGCCGCCTCTACGGTCTGCTGCATCGCGGCCGCGGCCTGCTGCTGGACCGCACCGAACGCCTGACCGTCGGCGGCTGGTCGGACCGGGTCGATCACCTCGCGGATCCCACCGCGGCACTGGATGTTCCCTGCGTCCTGCTGCGCCCCGACGGCCACGTCGCCTGGATCGGCGACGATCAGCAGGACCTGGACGGCCACCTAGCCCGCTGGTTCGGCAGGCCCACCGGCTGATTTCGCCCGAGCGACCGAGAAGGCCCGTACGGAGGGTCGGCCCCCGAGCGACGACCGGCAGACGGCGGTTGCCGCACGCACCCAGCGGGGGCCGCCCGGCGAAGTACGGCCACAGCGGGGTCCGCATGGTCAGTGCTTGGGCGACGTCGAGCGCCCGAAGGTGCGGCGGTAGGCGGTGGGGGTGGTGCCCAGTGCGCGCCGGAAGTGCAGCCGCAGGTTGGCCGGCGTGCCCAGTCCGCAGTCCCGCGCCACCCGATCCACCGGGTGGTCCGTGGTTTCCAGCAGCTCCCGCGCCCCGCTGAGGCGGGCGTTGAGCAACCACTGCAACGGGGTCGTGCCCGTCTCCTCGGTGAACCGGCGCATGAAAGTACGCTGCGAGAGACCCGCGTGCCGGGCGAGTACGCGCAGCGTGAGCGGCTCGCCGAGCCGGTCCAGGGCCCATTCCCGGGTAGCGGACAGCGACGCGTCACCGGCCACCGCGACGGGGGCCGGCACGTACTGGGCCTGTCCGCCGTCCCGGTGTGGGGCGGCCACCAGACCGCGGGCGATCTCGTTCGCCACCACCGCCCCCAGGTCGCGGCGCACGAGGTGCAGACAGAGGTCGATGCCGCAGCACACCCCGGCCGAGGTGAGCACGTCGCCCTCGTCGACGTAGAGCACGTCGCGGTCGACCGTGACGGCCGGGAAGCCCCGCTCGAACTCGTCGACGTGCTTCCAGTGGGTCGTGGCGTGCAGCCCGTCCAGCACGCCCGCCGAGGCCAGCGCGAAGGCGCCCGTACAGATCGACACCACACGTTTGCCCCGGTCGCGGGCCTCGGCCAGCGTGCCGAGCACGGCGTCCGGCAGCGGGAGGATCGGTTCGAATCCCGGCACGATCACGGTGTCGGCACCGCGCACCTGCTCCAGACCCCCGGCGGCGATCAGGGCGAAACCCGCGGTGGTGGCCACCTTCGCGTCCAGCGCGCACAGGGCCATCTCATAGGGGGTCTCCGGCCGGGTGGTGAAGATCTGCGTCGGGATCGCCAGGTCGAGCGGGGTGACCCCGTCCAGCGCCAGGACCGCGACTCGATGGACTGTCATGGCAAGATTCTATCGAAGTGAGGTAATTTTGCCTCTCGCCAGGTCAGGGCGGTCGCGGCCAGGCTGAAGACATGACCGGACCTACCCGCGAGGCGACCGCCGCCCTGATCACGCTGCCCGGCACACCGCTTGCCGGCGCCGTCATGGATCTCATCCGGCCGGTGGAAACGCCGTCCGTGTTCAACCACAGCATCCGCAGCTATCTGTTCGCCCGGCTGGTGGCCGGCCGCCTCGGCCTGGCCGTCGGCCACGACTACCACGACGACCTGTTGTTCGCCGCGTGCGCGATGCACGACCTCGGCGTGGCGCCGGACGGCCCGCACAGCCAGCGCTTCGAGGTCGAGGGCGCCGACCGGGCCGCCGCGTTCCTCATCGACCGCGGAGTGCCCGCGGCCGACGCCGACCAGGTCTGGCAGGCCATCGCCCTGCACACCTCGCCGGGTATCGCGGAGCGCCGCGGCACGCTGTGCGTGCTCGTCCGCCAAGGCGTCGCCCTCGACTTCGGCGGCCCACTGGGTGCCGACCACGTCGAAGCCGTCACCGATGAGCAGGCCGACGCCGTGCACACCGCCTATCCACGGCTGGACATGATCCGCTCACTCACCGACGCGATCGTCGCGCAGGCCGCGAAAAGCCCGAAGAACGCTCCCCGGTACGCGATTCCCGGCGAATTCCTCCGCGAACGCGAGACCTTCGGCCGGACCCGGCTGGAGCACGCCTGCCGTTCGTCCCGCTGGCGCGACTGACTCCACGGACTCCACGGCCCCATCAACAGAGAAAAGGAACCACCACAATGACCCTCCACACCGTCGAGATCCCCGAGGACAACGCGGTCTTCGGGCAAACCACCAGCGCCTTCGCAAGCTTCGGCTATTCCGCCGCGGTCCGCGCGCACGGCCTCCTGTTCATCGCCGGAACGATCGGTCGCCGCGCCGACGGAACCATCCCGGACACCATCGAGGAACAGACCGAGATCGCCATCCGGAAGATCGAAGAGATCCTTCGGCTGGAGAACCTCGATCTGTCCGCCCTCGTCGACGTCACCAGCTACCACGTCGACATCCGCCAGCACCTGCCCGGCTTCGTCGAGGCCAAGCAGCGCCTCGTCGAAGCGCCCTACCCGACCTGGACGATCATCGGGGTCAGCGGCCTCGCCAGCCCGGGACTCCTCGTCGAGATCCGCGCGACCGCCGCGCATCCATGATCAGTGTTCCGGCGGTGGCGGCTCCCGCACCGAATCGCGGGCGCCGTCTTCCAGGCGGGAGAGCCAGGTCGTGAGCAGCGCTTCGAGCGTCTCGGCCTCCGCGGGTGCCAGTAGGTTCAGCAGGTGGCGTTCGTTGCGCATATGGTCGGTGAACGCCTGGTCGATCAGTTCGCGTCCGGGTCCGGTGAGGGCGACGATCCTGCCACGCTGGTCGTCGTCCGAGCGGCGGCGGGTGACGAGTCCGGCTCGCTCGAGGCGATCGATCCGCTTGGTCATCGCACCGGTGGTGACCATGGTGTGCGCGGCGAGTTCGCCAGGAGCGCGTTCATAGGGTTCGCCGGCGCGGCGCAGTGCGCACAGGACGTCGAACTCTCCCTCGGTGAGGTCGTAGCGGCTGTATACGCGGCAGAGTTCTTCGGTGAGTTGGCCGGCCAGGCGGTGCAGCCGGCCGATCACTCCTTGCGGAGAGGTGTCGACGTCGGGCCGTTCGCGGCGCCAGTCGGCCTGGATGCGGGCCACGCGGTCCAGCGGTTGCCGATGTTCCATGGAAGACAAATATAGCTTCCCGGGAAGCTGTATCTGGCTATATTTACCTTCCATGGAAGCTAATGCGCGTTGGGTGGCGCTGACCGCGGTCGCGCCGGTGGCGTGGGGAGCCAACTACTTCGTCACCCACGAGTTCCTCCCCGCCGGGAGCCCGCTGTACGGGGCCGCTCTGCGGGCACTGCCCGCGGGGCTCGTCCTGCTGGCCTTGTGCCGGTGGCGTCGGCCGCACGGTGCGTGGTGGTGGCGGTCCGCGGTGCTCGGATCGCTCAATGTGAGTGTGTTCTTCGTCCTCGTCTACGTCGCCTCCCAGCTGCTGCCGACGAGCGTCGCGTCGACCGTCATGGCGGTGTCCCCGCTGACGATGACGCTCATCGCCTGGCCCCTGGTGTCCGAACGGCCCCGGCCCGCGCACCTGTCCGGTGCCGTGGTCGGGCTCGCCGGGGTGTGCCTCATGCTGCTCACGGGGGCGGAAGGGGTGAGCGTGCCGGGAGTTCTCGCTTCGGCCGCCGCCATGCTGGTGTCGTCCTTCGGTCACATCCTGACCAAGCGGTGGAGCGCCGGTACCGATGTACTCGCCTCGACCGCCTGGCAGCTGACCGCCGGAGGGCTGTTCCTGCTTCCGGCCGCCGCGGTGGTGGAGGGCCCTCCGCCCGCACTCTCCACACCGGCGCTCATCGCCTTCGGCTACGTCTCCCTGGCCGCCACCGCGCTGGCCTTCACCGCCTGGTTCACCGGGCTGCGGCACCTGCCCGCGGGGACCGTGGGTCTGATCGGGCTGCTCAACCCCGTCACGGGTGTGCTGCTCGGCACCACGGTCGCCGCGGAGGTCCTGACCGTTCAGCAACTGTGCGGACTGGTCCTGGTCCTGGCCGGAGTCGTCCTCGGCCGGCCCACCCGTGCGGGCCGACGTGGCACCGGCGGGACGCCCGGTCAACCTGACACACACCCGCACTCCGCACGGGATTCCTCACCCTCTCACCCCCAACACCGGTGAGGACACTGGGGGTTTGGCCAGGGTGCGCCCGAAAGGCAGCGCGGGGAAGCACTCATGAGGTACGGGTGGCCCCATGCCACGCACGTTGAGTTCAACGAAAACCCGCGCCGCGCTCCGCGTATCGGCGCGTATCTCTCTCGAATTGCTGCTGATCCTCGTCATGGCCGCGGCGGTCCTGTGGGCCCTGGGCCAGATGTGGTCGGTCATCTGGCCGCTCGTCGTCGGCCTGCTCCTCACGACGCTGACCTGGCCCCTGGCCCGCCTGCTGCGCGGGTGGGGGTGGCCTCCCGCGCTGGCCGCCTCGGTCGTGACCCTGCTGTTCCTCCTGGTCGCCACGGGTATCGTGGCGCTGATCGCGGTGCCCGTGGCATCCCAGTCCGGTGAACTGGCCGACGGTGTGACCGAAGGCATCCAGCGGGTGCGCGAATGGGCCGCCGGGCCGCCACTGAACATCGACGATGCCCAGATCGCACAGGCCACCGACACCGCGGCCGCCCGGCTGCAGAGCAGTGCCGGCAGCTTGGTCAGCGCTGTCGTCGCGGGTGTGAGCACGGTGGTCGACGGTGTGATCACCGCCGTCCTCGCGCTCTTCCTGATGTTCTTCTTCCTCAAGGACGGCCCGCGGTTCCTGCCGTGGCTCGCCCGTCAGCTCCCCGGCCGGCTCGCCACCGACATCCCCGCCGTGGCCGAGCGCAGTTGGGACACCCTCGGCGCCTTCGTGCGTTCCCAGGCGCTGGTCGGTCTGCTCGACGCCATCCTCATCGGACTCGGGCTGTGGGCTCTGGGAGTACCGCTGGTGCTGCCGCTGGCGGTCCTGACCTTCATCTCCGCGTTCATTCCCGTCGTGGGGGCCCTGTTCGCGGGTGTGGTCGCGGTGCTCATCGCGTTGGTGTTCAACGGTCCGACGGACGCGCTGATCGCGCTGGCGATCATCATCGTGGTGCAGCAGCTCGAGGGCAACGTGTTCCAGCCCATGATCCAAAGCCGGGGCCTCGGCCTGCACGCGGCGGTCGTCCTGCTGGCGGTCACGCTGGGCAGCAGCCTGGCCGGGATCGTGGGCAGTCTGCTCGCCGTACCGGTGGCCGCGCTGATCGCGGTGGCCTGGAACTACGTGCGCGAACAGCTCAGCCAGCCGCCACAGGAGCCGGAGAACGACGAGCAGCCCGCCGGTGGCGCCATCGTGTCGTAGCGCCTCGGCGTCGTGGGCCGCGGGGCATGGCCCCCGGCGCACGACGGTGAGCGTGGGAGCGGTTCACCATTCGCTGAGCCAGGACTCCCCGGTCATGACCCGCGCGCCTCGGCCGGGGAAGATTCGCGCCATGAGGAAGTCATGGACGTCCGCCTCGGCATCCGCGCAGGCGTCGCTCAGGACGGTGGCCCGGTAGTCGCGATCCAGGGCGTCGTAGAGCGTTCCCGCGACCATGGCGCTGGTCGCCACGCCCGTCAGCGCGATCGATTCGACGTGGTGGGCGCGCAGCACCAGTTCGAGTTCCGTTCCGGCGAACGCGCTGGTGCGGCGCTTGGTGATGACGACATCCTCGGGTTGCGGTGCCAGTTGCGGAATGATGTCCGTCTCCCCGGATCCCTCGTGAAACAGTGGGCCGGCTTGGTGAAACGCCGTGAACAGGGTGTTGTTCTCGGAGACGTCGGCTCCTGAGGCCCGCAGTTCTGTACGTACGAAGACAACGAGGATGCCGTGCGCGCGAGCCGCGTGTACCAGCGACCGCATGGGGGGCACGGGCGCTCGGCTGAACGCGTAGTTGGCGAGGATGCCTGTCTGCATGTCGCCGATGATGAGTGCGGTGTCGGTGCGGCCGGTCACCCGATCTTCTCCGTGTCGTGGGGCTGGGGCAGTGGATCCTGGGCGGTTGACTGTTCCGCCTTTCGCCCGGCCGTCAGCAGGATCACCAATCCGGCCGCGAGCATGAGGGCGATGGCCAGGAGGGCGTAGGTGAAGTCGCCGGTCGCGTCCGCGATGGCGCCGGTCATATAGGGGCCGATGAAGCCGCTGACGTTGCTCACCGAGTTGATCAGCGCGATACCCGAGGCCGCGGCGGCACCGGTCAGACACAGCGGCGGCAGTCGCCAGAACTGCGGCATGGCGGTGAAGACCCCGGACACGCTGACGCAGAACGCCCCGATGAACAGGACGTCGTTGCGGGTGAAGGTGGCCAGCAGCAGGCCCACGGCGCCGAAGGCCAGGGGTACCGCCGTGGAGAACACCACGGACCTGCGCGCCGCCACCTTGGCCCAGGCGAGCATGGCGACGATGGCGATGGCCGAGGGGATACCGGCGAGCAGCACACTGCTGACATCCGAGATCGTGGAGGCGTTCCCGGTGAGCGTGGAGATCATCGTCGGCAGGAAGAAGGCGATGGGGTACAGCCCGAAGACGATGGCGAAGAAGGCGAAGGACAGCATCCACACGCGGCCGCTGGAGAGCGCCTGGCGCATCCCGGTGAGCGCGCCATGTGCGTTCTGCTGGGCGGTTTCCAGGGTGAGCCGATGCTGGATGGCGTCCTTCTCCTGGGCTGTCAGCCACTTCGCGTCGGCGGGCCGGTCCGGCAGCAGGCCGTAGATCAGGGTTCCGGACAGGACGGTGAACAGGCCCTCGGTGAAGAACAACGACCGCCACCCGGCGTACCCGGTGAGCTGTTCACCCCAGGACAGCATGGCCGCGGCGAGGGGCGATCCGATGATGCCGGACAGCGGAATCATGATGAAGAAGATCGACATGGCCCAGGTCCGCTGTCTCCTGGGAAACCAGAAGGTCATGTACAGCAGGATTCCGGCGGCCAGCCCGGCCTCCGCGAAGCCGAGCAGGATGCGCATGAGGTAGAGCTGGCCAACGCTCTGCACGGCCGCGGTTCCCATGGTGACGAAGCCCCAGGAGACCAGGATGCGGGTGATCCATTTCCGCGCCCCGAACCGGCGCAGCATCATATTGCTGGGGATTTCCACCAGGATGTAGCCGATGAAGAACAGGCCGGAGGCCAGGCCCAGCTGTCCGGCGGTGATGCCGAGGCTCTTGTTGAGCGACTGTGCCACGTAGCCGAGATTGGCACGGTCGATATAGCTCATCACGTAGGCGAGGCCGATGAGCGGGATGATGCGGATGCCTACTTTGCGCCATACGCGGCGCATGTCATCGTCTGTCTTTGTCAGGGCGGTGACCTCGGCCATGACGGGGTCCTCTCGGTGAGCGGGGTCCGAGGATGGTGAGGTGGGGGGTGAGGTGCGTGGCGGGACGGTGCTAGTGGCGCCCGGCGGTGCGCCGGCGCTGTGTTGCCGCCGTGTCGATCTCGCCGTCGGGGGTGACGACGACTCCGTAGTCGCGGATCGCTCCGGAGGCGGTGACCTTCCCGTCGAGTACGTCCTGGAGGACCCGGCCGGGATCCCGGGTGAAGGGGTCCCCGTGGCCGCCTCCGCCGGCGGTGACGTGCCGGTGGCGTTCACCGGCGGCGAGGAGCTGGACGACCTTGGCGGGGAGTGTCTGCTCCCGTGGAGTGCCGGGGTTGAGGATGTTGGACGACGGCGTGCCCTGGGCTCCTCCTTGGAGGCCGTAGGGCAGGTGGGTGCGCCGGTCGGAGCGGATCTGCACCGAGACCGTGGGGGCGAGGACCGTCATGTCGCGGAAGGTCGACAGACCGCCGCGCCACCGGCCGGGGCCGCCGGTGTCGGGCAGGTAGCCGTAGCCGTCGATGCGCACATGGCCGGATTGTTCGAGTTCCTCCACCGGTACGTTGGCCAGGTTGGCGCCGAGCGGGCTGACGCCGTCCACGCCGTCGCGGTCCGGACGGGCTCCCCAGGCCCCGCACAGGATGTCCCACAGGACGTTGGTGGTTCCGTTCTCCCCGGTGATGCCGATGGCCACGGAGTCCGGGCCGCCGTCGCCCGCGGCCGGGACCCGGTCGGGGAAGACGGGAGCCAGCGCCCCGAGGACGGTGTCGATGATGCGGTAGGCGACCAGGCCCCGGGCGCCGCGGGCCGAGGGCCTTCGGCCGTTGAGGATGGAGGCCTCGGGGATGGTGAAGGTGAGGGGCCGGTAGAAGCCGCTGTTGGCCGGGATGTCGGAGCCCAGGGCGCCCTGGATGGCCGCGTAGGAGGCGGACCGGGTGAAGGACGCGGTGGCGTTGAGGGCCGAGGCGACCTGGGGGGAGGACCCGGAGAAGTCCAGGTGCAGGGTGTCCCCGCTGATGGTGACGGTGACGCGGAAGGGGATGGGCGGCGAGCCCATGCCGTCGTCGTCGATGAAGTCCTCGAAGGCGTAGGCACCGTCGGGGGCTTCGGCGAGCGCCGCGCGCAGCAGGGTCTCGGAGTGGGCGAGGAGTTCCTCGTTGAGTGCGGCCAGCCCGTCGGTGCCGTGGCGTCCGGCCAGCTCCTTGAGTCCTTCCCCGCCCGCGTGACACGCGGCGAGCTGTGCCTCCAGGTCGCCACGGAGAAGGTCCGGCTCGCGTACGTTGCGCAGGATGAGCGCGAGGAAGGTCTCGTTGAGCGTGCCCGCGTCGTACAGCCGGGACGGCGGTATCTGCACGCCTTCCGCGAAGATGCTGGTGGACTGCACCGCCATGGATCCCGCGGCCCAGCCCCCCACGTCCACGTGGTTGACGACGGTGACCGAGTAGCCGAGCAGCTCCTGCCCCGAGGTGAACACCGGGGCGATCGCGAAGATGTCGGGCAGGTGCATGCCGCCCAGGTCGGGATCGTTGAGAAGGTAGACGTCGCCCGGGCGGACGGTGTCGCCGAAGGCCGTCAGCACGGCGCCCATGGCCTCGGGGATGGAGCCGAGGTGCACCGGACAGGTGTTGGCCTGCGCGATCACCCGTCCCGAGGCGTCGCACAGCGCGGCCGAGAAGTCCATGCTGGAGGCGACGATCTGGGAGTGCGCGGTGCGCAGAATGGTGATCGCCATCTCGTCCGCGAGTCCGGTCACCGCGTTCCGGTAGACCTCGAACGTGGCGGCGTCGCTGATCGGGCGCGGGCTCATGAGGTTGCCTCCGGGGCTGTGGTCGTCCAGCTGATGACGATGTTGTTGAAGCGGTCGCGGTGGGCGGTGGCCGCCGGTGGTACGAGGGTGGTGGCATCCATGTCCTCGATGACGAAGGGGCCTTGCCGGGGCTCCGGTGACAGTGCGGCACGGGTGATGACCGGGGTCGGCTCGGTCCGGTCGAATCGGCACTCCCGAGTCGTTTCGGCACGGGGCGCCGAGGGCGGCAGGCTCAGGAGCCGCTCGACGCCGACGGGATTGCGCACCCGCCCGCGGACACGGAGGTTGACGATCTCCACAAGCTCGTCGGTACCGGCGCGGCCGTAGGTGCGGTGGTGCTCGGCGTGGAACCGCTGCCGCACGGAGGCCATCAGGCCGGAGTCCAGCTTCCCGTCGGGCACGGTGACGGACAGCTCGAACCGCTGACCGCGGTAGCGCATGTCGAGGACCCGCTGTACCTCGGTGTGCGCCGAGGGGGCGGCCTCCGCCAGGGCCTCGGTGACTTCCTTGGCCATCCGGTCGAACTCCGCGCCGAGCAGGTCGAGCGCGTCGAGGTCCGTCCGGTGGGGCACCACCGCCTGCCGTTCGGTGTCGGCGACGAGGAGTCCCAGACTGCTGAACAGCCCGGTGTGCACGGGGACGATGACGGTGTCGATGCCGAGTTCCCGGGCGATGGCCGCGCCGTAGAGGGGCCCGGCGCCGCCGAAGGCCACCATGACGGCCTCCCGCGGATCGCGGCCGCGTTCGCTGGTGACGGCCTTGACGGCCTTGGTCATGCTGGACACGGCGACTTCGTAGGCTCCGCGCGCGGCCGCCGGGATGTCCACGCCGAGGTCGTCGGCCACCGGGGCGATGGCCTGCCGGGCGAGGTCCGGCTCGATGGCCACCCGTCCCCCGGCCAGGGCCTGCGAGCTGAGGTAGCCCAGGACCACGTTGGCGTCGGTCAGCGTGGGGCTGGTCCCTCCGTTTCCGTAGCAGGCGGGACCGGGCCGGGAGCCGGCGCTCTCCGGTCCGACCCGCAGGGATCCGGCGACGTCGGTGGAGATGACGCTGCCCCCGCCCGCACCCACTTCGGCGATGTCGATGGAGGGCACGCGCAGCGCGTATCCCGCCCCCTTGCCCATGCCGCGGGTGATGTTCATGCCCCCGCCGACCTCGTAGTCACCGGCGACGAACGGTTCCCCGTTCTCGATGAGGGATGCCTTGGCCGTGGTGCCGCCCATGTCGAAGGCGACCACCGAGTCGATCCCCATGAGCTGGGCGAGTTTCCGTACGGCGATGACACCGGCGGCGGGCCCCGACTCGATGATCTGTACCGGGCGCGCCACCACTGAGGGGGCGTCGAGGAGGCCACCGCTGGACTGCATGATCATCAAGGGCGCGGAGACGCCCGCTTCCCGCAGATCCTCGCCGAGCGCCGTGACATAGTCATGGACCTGGGGGCCCACATAGCTGTTGACGACCGCGGTACTGGTGCGCTCGTACTCCTGCATCTGAGGCGTGATGTCGACGGAGGCGGTCACATACGTGCCGGGCAGGAGGGCCCGCAGTTCGGCGGCGGCCCGGCGCTCCTCCTCGGGACGGACATAGGAGTTGATCAGACACACCGCCACCGCCTCGATGCCCGCGGCCCGGATCTCGTCTGCCACCCGCGCCAGTTCAGCGGAGTCCACCGGGGGTTCGAGGTGGCCGTCGGCGGTGATGCGCTGGTCGATCTCGTAGCGGTGGCGCCGGGGAACCAGCGGGGTCGGCCGCTGCCAGGAGAGGTCGTACAGCAGGGGGCGGCGCAGGCGCCCGAGTTCCAGAACGTCCCGGAATCCCCGCGTGGTCACCAGGGCGGTACGGGCTCCCCGCATCTCCAGAATGGCGTTGGTGGCCACCGTGGTGGCGTGCAGCATCGCCGTGACCTGGTGCGGGAACGCGTCCGCCGCGGAGAGCGCGGCCCGGGTTCCGCCGAGGACGCCGCTGCCGAAGTCCGGCGGTGTGGAGAGGACCTTCACCGGGACGACCCGGCCGCCCGGGCCCAGGGCGATGACATCGGTGAAGGTCCCGCCGATGTCGGCGGCGACTCGCCAGCTTCCGTCGAGATCGGTCAAAGCGGGTCCTGGCATGTTCGGCTCCTTGAAAGGCGGCCCTGAAGGGGCTCCCTCGTGCCACCCCTCCGGCAGTTGCGATGACCATAAGGCAGATCTGAGATCTCAGCAATGGGTACGTAAGATCCTTACTCCCGGTCCCTGTTGCCCGCGCGACACCTCGCCGTACCGCGTGCGTCGGCTTCCGTTCCCGCTATTCCACGACGGGCGGGCGGGCCGCCACGCCGCCCCCGCTCCCCCGGCTCAACTCCCCGAGCCGCCGCCCCACTTCCTCGAGGTCGGCGGCGGATCCCCCGTACACCATGCGGACGTGTGTGTCCGGCCCCGCGAAGGCGTCTCCCGCGATGGCCGTCAGGCCGTGATCCAGCAGCAGCCGCTCCAACCGGCGGCCACGGAATCCGAGCGGGGCACAGTCGACGAAGACGAAAACGCCGGCGTCGGGGCGTACCGAGGCGAGACCGGCACGCTCCAGTCCGCCGCGGAGAATGTCACGCCGGGCCCGCATGGTGGCGAACTCTTGTTCGATCCAGTGTTGTGGACCGGTCATGACGGCACGCGCCGCGGCCTGGGCCACGTCGCCGACGTTGATGGCGTCCCATTCGAAGGCATGGTGTATCGGCTCCAGCAGGTGGGCGGGAGCGTGCACATATCCGACCCGCCAGCTGGTGAAGGCGTAGTTCTTACTGAGGCTGGTCACGGTGACCAGGTCCGGATGGTGATCGCGCAGCAGCATTTGCGGCACATAGCCGGGCCCGTCCCATACATACCGCTCGTAGGACTCGTCGGAGAAGACGGTCAGACCATGGCGCGCGGCGATGGCCAGGAGCTGACGCAGCCGCTCCCGGCCGGGCACATAGCCGGTCGGATTGTTGGGGTTGCAGATCAGCAGCGCCCGGGTGGCGGGAGTGACCGCGGCCTCCACAGCCGCCGGGACATGGTCCCAGCCGCGGCTCTCGTCGGACGGTACGTACACCGGGCGGGCACCCGCCAGGCGGATCATGCCGTCGAAGAAGTAGCTCGGAGCGGGGACCACGACTTCGTCGCCCGGTGACAGCAGGGCCCTCAGCGCCACGCTCATCCCGTGCTGGGCGCCATGGGTGATCAGCAGTTCGCGCCCCGGGTCCACCGCGAGCCCGTACGCGGCCCCGAGACGCGAGGCGATCGCCTGGCGGAGCTCTCCGGAACCGCGACTGCTCCGGGGGAACACCTCGCCCGCGGCGGTCCGCACCGCCTCCACGACGTGTTCCGGCATGGGCAGCGTCGGCACGCCGCGGAAGGGGACCATGGCCGCCCGGCCCGGCGGTGCCGTCCGGGCACGGTCGGCGAGTTCAAGGGCCGGCAGACGTTCCAGCTTCATCGGATTCCCTTCACGGATCTTGGTACGCCGGGCAGCCGGGCCCAGACGGTCTTGCCGTCGGGATGCCGTTCGGCCGTGAGGCTCCCGCCGAATTCGGTGAGCAGTGCGGCGACGATCGCCGTCCCGCGGCCATGGGTGGCCTCCGGGGAGGCGGCTGTCGGCCTCGGAACGTCGCGGGAGTTGTCGCGGACACCGAGTTCCAGCGTTCCGTCCTCGCCGATCCTGAGGATGACGACGATGCTCGGCGTACACACGCCGGCGTGATGCACGGCGTTGGTCACCAGCTCCGAGGCGATGAGGCCAACGCCGTGGACCAGTTCGCCGCCCTCGGGGATTCCCCACTCGAGGAGGGTCTCCACCAGGGCACTCCGGACCACGGGCACGTCGGCGGCGGAAGGCGGCAGGGAGAATGTCCGGTCGGCCCGGCAGAGCGCTGTGGTGTTCATAGTGATCATCTCGATGCGGCAGAAGGCGGGAGACTGAGATTCCACCCCCCATCTAGGATCTTAGATGTTCTCTACTGAGATCTTACACCTGCTCGGAAAATCGCTTCAACCCCCCGGGGAACGCGAAATGCGTCCGGCCCTCCGAGGTCAGGTGACGCTGATGCTGACCTCGGCGAGCGACGCATGGGACACGAGCTGGTCGATGATCTGTTCCTGGGCGGTCCGCGTCCTGGCGCCCATGGCCGCACGGGCCGCGGCCGGATCACGGGCCCGGATGGCGTCGAGGATCTCCCGCCGCTGATGCGCGGCAGGTTCCGAGAAGGGCAGGGACTTCAGCGTGATCCGCAGGACTCGCTCCAGCTCGTCGAAGACCCGGATGACCGCCTGCGCCAGCATGTCATTGCCGCACCGGTTGGCGATGATCGCGTCGAACTCGAGATTGGCGCGGAGGAACGCGTCGAGACTGGCCGGGTCCCCCGTCTCGTACGTGACCGACAGGAGCTCCGCCATCCGGGCGAGATCGCGCTCGGGGCAGCCGAGCTCCGCCGCGAGACCCGCCGCCTCGACCTCCAGCAGCCGACGGAAGGCACAGAGATCACGGGTCCCCTTGAGGGTGACCGGCAGGATGCGGTAACCCGAGCGGGGCAGCGCCTGCACCAGACCGTCCCTCTGCAGCCGGGTCAGAGCCTCCCGGGCGGGCATCGTACTGGCACCGGCCCGGCGCGCGAGGGTCGACTTGGTGACATGAGCGCCAGGCTCCAGTTCGAGTTCGATGATCTGGCGCTTGATGGTGGCGTATGCGCGCTCGGTGGCGCTGAGGCTCGGATGGTCTTCACCCAGGATGGCCGGCAAATACTTCACATGCCCATCCTAGCGCAATTGCGATCTCACACCTCCCCATCCGAGATCTCAGTCCGCTGGCCAAAGACCCGCCGCCACGCGGATCAGAGCGGCGACCCCATTGCCCATGGACCCAGGGTGAACCCGCCGCCTCCCGGCCGGACCTCCACGGCGCCCGCGGCACCGGCGAAATGCGCGGGAACGAGCAACTCCCGCTGATCGGCCGCACGTTGGAGGATGCGCAGGCGGCTCGCCACCGCTTGTTCCGAGTCCAGGCAGGCGTTGCTGTTGCAGCAGGGCCGGAGGATCTGCACGGGGCTGTGCAGCAGGTCTCCGACGAAGACGGCCCGGTCGCCGCCGGAGGCGAGCCGCAGCACGGACGAGCCGGGGGTGTGACCGGGCGCGGACTCCAGGGTGAGGTGCTCGTCGATGCGGTGGGAACCGTCCCACCGCACGGCCTGTCCGGCCCGGTGGATGGGCGCGACGCTGTCCTCGTAGATCAGTCGGCCGTCCGCCTGCGAGTCGTTGCCGTATCCGCCGTCCGGGCCGAAGTGGAAGTCGTCGGCGGCCGGGATGAGGTACTGGGCGTTGGGGAACGCCGGTATCCACTCCCCGTCCGCCTCGACGGTGTTCCCGCCGACATGGTCGATGTGCAGGTGGGTGTTGACGACGACGTCGACGTCCCGCGGGCCGACACCGGCCTTCGCCAGGCCGCCGAGAAGATCGCCCTGCCAGTGGTGGAACGGCGGCGAGCCCGGCCGTTCGCGCCCCTTGCCCACTCCGGTGTCGACGAGGACGGTCCGCCCGCCGCTGCGCAGCACCCAGGTCTGCAGCGCGATCACCACCCGGTCGGTATCCGGCTCCCAGTGGTCCGGCGCCAGCCAGCCCGCATTGTCCTTCCACACCTCGCCTGCGGTCTCCGCGACCAGGCCGGAGACGGGCACGAACGGGCCCTGCCATTCCACGACCCGGATGACCTCGACATCGCCCAGCACGAGGCGGTGCACACTCTCGTTCGTCATGCGCTCGACCCTAGGAAGGCCATAAGAGCCTCTCAATGCGCGTCCAGCTCACTAGGATACGCATCCGTCTCATCTCTCATACGGCGGATACCCTGCATGGATGGATGTGGTGAGCGACGCGATCTCCGCCATGCGTCTGGGGCAGCCCTCGTCCCACCGGTTGCGGGTGGACGGCGGTGGGCGCACACGGCTCGACCCGTTCGGCGGCGCGGGCTTTCACGTGGTGCTCAAGGGCGGTTGCCGGCTGCTGCCCGACGGCGGTGACCCGGTGTCCCTCGGCGTGGGTGACGCGGTGCTGCTCCCCCATGGCACAGGCCATGTGCTCGCCGAGTCCCCGGCCGAGACGGAGCTCCTCTGCGGCCAGTACCTGCTGGACTGCAGCCGCATCCACCCGCTTCTCGCGGAGATGCCCCGGGTCGTCCACCTTCCCAGCCGCGTGGGCGACCACCTCGAACTGCGCGCCGCGATCGACCTGCTCGCCGGTGAACTGGACGAACGCAGGCCCGGTTCCTGCATCGCGCTGCCGAACCTGCTCGACCTGCTCCTCGTCTACATGATCCGCTCCTGGATGACCGAGGCCACCAGCGGAGCCTGGCCCCGCGTCCTGGGTGATCCGGTGACGGCCGCCGCGCTGCGGGCGCTGCACTCGGATCCGGCCGCCCCGTGGACCACCGAGCGCCTGGCCGCGGAGGTGGACGTCTCCCGGCCCACTCTGGCGCGCCGGTTCAGCACCCTGGTAGGGCGCCCTCCGATGGCGTACCTCACGTGGTGGCGCATCATTCTCACCGCCACCCTACTCCGGGACACTTCGGACACTCTGGCCTCCATCGCCGGCCGAGTCGGCTACGGCAGCCCGTACGCACTCTCACACGCCTTCCAGCGGGAGTTCGGTACCACCCCGGGCCGGTACCGCAAGGCCACGGCCCGGGGTGGCGAGGGGCAGGGGGTCAGCGGCCGCAGTTGAGGGCGCGGAGGGAGATGGCGTCGCTCATCACGCGCATACCGGTGTCATTGGGGTGGAGGTGGTCGCCGCCGTCGTAGGCGGGGAGCATTCGGGTGGGCGCCGCGGGGTCCCTGACGGCCTCGTCGAAATCGACGACCGCGTCGAACTCGCCGCTGGTGCGGATGAAGGCGTTGACCTGTTGGCGGACCGTCTCGTCGGCGGGCTCGTACTCCCGCCAGCCCTCGTACGGCATGACGGTCGCCCCCACCACGCACACGCCACGCGCATGGGACCTGGCGATGATCTGCCGGTAGCCGGCGATGAGGTCGTCGGCCGTGGGGCCGGGCGTTGCCTTGATGTCGTTGATGCCCTCCAGCAGGATCGTCGTGCGCACTCCGGCCTGGGAGAGCACATCCCGGTCGAGTCGCTTCAGCGCGCTCTCGGCCGAGCCGTCGGCGAGGATCTTGTTGCCGGAGATTCCCTCGTTGGCGACGCCCTTGAGCCGGGAGCGGGGGTCGGCGAGCAGCCGGCCGGCGAGGAGGTCCGGCCAGCGGCGGTTGGTGTCCTGAGTGGAGGCGGAGCCGTCGGTGATCGAGTCGCCGAAGGCGACGACGGCGCCGGTGCGGGGCCGGGGCCGCACGACGGCCGCGTCCAGGTAGTACCAGGAGGTGATCTGCTGGGTGTAGGCGGTGGGACCCTCCTCCGCGGCGTGGTCGCCGGCCGGTGCGACGTATTGGGTCGCACGGGCCCCCTTGTGGCCGGTCGCGAGCGTGCCCGCACTGCGCACGTAGAGGCTGATGGCGAGGTCCGACTGGGGCCGGACGCGGCCCGGCAGCGGATCGCTGTACACGACGCCGCCCGCCGGTACGGTCACCGACGACGCGCCGCGGAAGGTCAGCCGTCCGTTGCTGCCGGGCACGACCGCCGCCCCGGACTCGCGTACCCCGGCGTAGGCGTGGCCGAAGGTCACCGGCTGGTCGCCGTAGGCGTTGGAGAGCCGGATGCGCAGGTCCCGGCCGCCGACGCTGGTGTGGACGACGAATCGGTAGGTCAGGTCCTGGGTGGCGGTTCCCGCCGGGTAGGCGCTGGAGGCCCAGGTGACGACGGAGGAGCGGGGGGCGGGGGGCGTCGCGGGCTGGGCGGCGTAGGACTCGGTTCCGGTGGCCACCAAGGCCCCGAGGGCGGCGGCGGTCGCGGCCAGGAGGCCGAAGGCGCGTGCGGATAAGCCCGGTCTCTGCATGATGCGGCCTTTCCTTCTCGACGGTTCAGTGATCGGATGAATTGATACGCAATTCCGACCCGGCTGTCGAGAGAGAACGCCAAACTGCCCGGGATTAGCCGCTCGTCACCTCATGGTCATCGGATCTATTCAATGGACGTATGTACGGCGTCGTCATCGCACGCGCGTGTACCGGTACACACCGCCGTCGTGGGCCGCCGTCACCTGCCCCCGCAGCACGAGGACATCCAGGTGCGCGGCCGTCTCATGGACCGCGAGCATCTGGTTGAAGTCGGTCAGCTCCCCGAACGGCACTGCCCGGCGCGTCCATGCGAGCTTCCGCGCCACCGCGTGGGCGTCGAGCGTGTCCTCGCCCAGCGCGGCCAGACTCCTGGCCAGCCGGTCGTCGTGGTGGGCGAGCAGTTCGGCGACCCGGGTGTGGGCGGAGTCGGCGACCGGTCCGTGGGCGGGCAGCAGGCTGGCGTCGGCGTAGCGGGTCATCAGCCGCAGCGAGTCCAGGTAGTCGGCGAGCGGGTGGCCGCCCGGCTCGGCGAGTTCGAAGCCGATGGACGGGGTGATGTGCGGCAGGACATGGTCCCCGGAGAACAGCAGTCCCCGCTGTTCGTCCAGGAAGACCACATGCCCCTTGGTGTGCCCGGGAGTGGGCACGACCCGCAGTTCGCGGTCGCCGAAGCGCAGGGCTCCGGCCCGCAGCCAGCGATCGGGGGCCTCCCATACGCTCGGGTCGTAGCCGCCGTGGTCCATCGCCTCGATGCGGTCGGCGAGTTCCCCGGCGCCCGCCGCGCGCAGGGTCCGCAGCGAGCCGACGGGCTGGTCGCTGCGCAGCCGGTCGAGCATCTCCAGGCCCGGGCGCTCGCCCGCGCCGAGGTAGACCCGCGAGCCGAGCAGCCGGCGCAGCTCCACCGCCTGGGTGTAGTGGTCGCGGTGGATGTGGGTGACCAGGATGTGGCTGATGTCGGTGAGGTCGCGGTCGATGGCGGCCAGGGCCTCCTCGAGCGCCTTGCGCGCCTCGGGGATCGCCCAGCCTCCGTCGATCATGACGATGCCACTGTCGGCCAGATCCTCCAGGAGGTAGACGTTCACGGCGTGCAGGCCGTCGTTGGGGAGCGGCAGCGGCACACGGTGCACTCCGGGCCGTACGGTCTGGATTCCGGCCTCCGCCCAGGGAGCCTGGTCGAACCGTGCCGTCATGATCCTCCTTCACGGGTGTGCAGCCGGACGGCCAGGTCCCGGGCCCCGCCCCGGTCGAGCTTGCCGACCTTCGTCTGGGGCAGCTCCTCGACGTCGTAGACGTACTCGGGCCACTTGGTCTTGGACAGCCCGACGCTCTCCAAGTGGCCGGTCATCTCGCCCAGTTCGATGTCGCCGCCGTCCTCGGCGACGACGAGCAGCGCCACGCGTTCGCCGAGGACATCGTCGGGGACCGGCGCGACACAAGCTCTGGCCACGCGTGGATGGCTGGCGACCGCGCGCTCTATCTCGGTGATGTCGATGTTGCGGCCGCCGCGGATGATGATGTCCTTCTCACGGCCCATGATGGTGAGGGTGCCGTCCTCGTGGACCATCAGCAGGTCGCCGGTGGGCAGGTAGCCGTCCTCCGTCAGCGCCGGTGGATCGGTTCTGCCCTCGCGGGCGTATCCGAGGAAGAGCGAAGGGCCGCGGACCTGCGCCCGGCCGGTCACGCCCGGACCGGCCACCTCGCCATCGGGGGTGAGCGCTCGCACGTCCGTGCCCGGGAAGGGGCGGCCGTCCCTGCCGAGCCGGATCTCCTCGGGGTCGTCGGGGCTCGGCGAGGTGTGGCCCAGACACTCGGACATGCCGAAGACGCGGAGGATCTTCGTGCCCAGCGACCGCTCGGCCCGGGCCAGTGCGCCGCGGTCCATGGGGCCGCCGCCCACGGTGATCGACCGGACGCCCCGGAGGATGCCGGAACCGGCCGCTTCCGCGCCCATCTGCAACGCCATGGTCGGTACGCACATGGTCCAGCGGACACCGGCGTCGGCCATCCGCCGCAGCGCGACCGCCCGGTTCCACTTGCCCGTGAGGACGAGCGGCCCGCGCAGCAGAAGGGAGAGATACGCCCCGAAGCAGTACGCCGCGGTGGACGACAGCGGCACGATCGCGGCGACGGCGTCACCCGGCGCCAGGCCGTTGGCGGCGATGGTACTCGTGGCGGCGTACCGCAGGGCCCGCTCGGACTGTACGACGCCCTTGGGCCGCCCGGTGGAACCGGAGGTCAGGCCGATGAGGACGCCGTCCGACCACCGCGACACCTCGCGCCGGTGGGGTGCCGACCGGCAGGTCCAGCCGTCGAGGACGGTCCGCGCCGGGCCGGGGAGCCGGGTGCGTACCTCCCACTCGTCCATCGCCGAGGGCTCGGCGACGACGGCGTCGGGGCGGATGTCCTCCCACGCGGCGGCGAACTCGACGGGGGTGGTGTGCCGATTGACCACCGCGAGGACCCCGCCCCGCAGGCCCACGGCGAGGGTGGCGGCGATGGTACGCCATGAGTTGTCGGCCTGGACCAGGACGGTGCCCACCGACCCGCCGCCCGCCGGTCCGTCCGGCGGCGCGTCGGGCGCGTCGGCGGACAGCGCCTCTGCCAGCCGTACGGCCTCCTCGAGCAGTTCCCTGGCCGTATGGCTGCCGGTGTCGTCGATCACGGCGATGAAGTCGGCTTCGTCCGCCTGCTGCTGGAACTCCCGCACTACCTGTCGCATCTGGCCCCTCGTCGCCCTGTGCCTACGCCGTCCACCCGGATGACCGGGAATCCTCAGGCGGTGAACATCTCCGCCTCGTGCCCCATGACCGCGATCCGGCGGCCCTTCATGTCGCCGACCTGGGCGACGGCATCGGCCCACTCGGCGCTCGCGAGGGCCTTGCTCAGGTCCTCGGGCGAGTCGAAGCCGAGCACGGACATCCCGTCCCAGCCTTCGGAGCGCGGCTCCAGGGCGGCGTCGATCTCGGTGTGCCGCCACGAGCGCAGCCCGGGCAGCCGGCGGGTCAGCTCCGCGTGGTCGCCGCGCCACCAGGTGATGAACCGCTCGTGGGTCCACTCCGGTGGCCGGGCCGCCAGCAGGACGAGGTTGTACATGACGGTGTTCTCCATGGGGTCGGGGGTCAGGTGAAGCGGATCTCGGACGAGCGCCCGATCAGCAGGCGCCGCAACCGGCCGTCGCCGTTCACCTGTCCGGCGGCGACGAAGCTGGCCTCGGGGACGCCCGCGCGTCGCACCTCGCCCAGGAAGAGCTCGTCCTGGCCGAGGGTGGTCGCCGACAGCAGATGGTGGGTGCGGGTGCCCTTCTCGCGCTGTTCGAGGTAGCCCACCAGGGCGGCACGGTCCCCGGCGAAGTCGGTGGCGTTGCCGTCGCCGGTGGAGAACAGGATGGAGAGCGAGAAGTCGTCGCTGATCAGGTCGAGGATACGGGACGGCTCGTCGCCGTCGAGGATCTCGAACCACGCGGTGAGGAAGGGGGCCGTGGCCGGGTTGTCCGTCATGCCCGGCCCCCGTCGCCCTGTCCGGTGTCCTGCCGGACCCAGTCGACCAGCTCGAACGAGGTGGTGAAGAAGGACTGGTAGCGCGACAGGAGCCCGCCGGGCGAGATCACCGCGGCGGAGAGGAAGGAGCCGGTGTACCGCCCGCCCTCCGTCACCACCCCGTACACGGTCTCGACGTCGCCGTCCCGGCTGTGGCGCAGGATCTCATGCGACCGGTCCTTGGGATTCCGGCCGGCGATGTAAGCGGCGAAGTCCTCCCTGGATTCGCCGGTGGCCTCACTGCCCGGCAGGGCGATGAGGAAGCGGAAGTCGGGTTCGAGCAGGTCCAGCGTCCGTTCCGGATGGTCGCTGTCCATACTGGCCATATACGTGCGCAACGTCATGACTGCGCCCTTTCGATTGGTGGCCGAGCGCTCCCGGGGACCCGGGGCCGCCACGACGACCCTCAGATCAACCTGAGTTCAGTTCAATTCAAGTTGGATGCTAATCCCGGGGAAACACAGCTGACAAGAGCCTGTACGAAACACGAAACGGCCCCCGGCGGATGTCCGCCGGGGGCCGGAAGCGGCAAGGGCCGCTCAGGGGGTCACGTGGCGACCATGCGCACGCAGGCACCCTCGATCAGTTCACTGACCTCTGACAGCGGCGTCGGCCCCGAGGGCCGGTACCACCGCCAGACGCTGACGATCAGGCCGAGCACGCCCGAGCCCAGCAGTTGCGCGTCCCGGAGCGGGAAAGCGCCCATGGACATGCCCCGGACCAGCAGATTCGTCCAGTTCCGCTCGACGAGCTGGACCAGCTTGCGGGCCTCGACGCGCTCGGCCTCCTCCCGCTTGGACTTGCGCGTGCCGGAGAGCAGATCCATGTGGTTGTGCAGGATCCGCATCTGCAGGACCTCTTGGTCCGAGACGTCGTAGGCCGCGCGGACGGCCGCCCGGAGCGCCTCCGTCGGCTCCTCGACGCCCTCCGTCGCCTCCATGAACTTGTCGTGGGAGCGCTGGAGCTCCAGCCGCATGATGGTCAGCAGGCAGTGCGTCTTGGACTCGAAGTAGTGGTACAGCGCCGTCTGCCCGATGCCGACCCGCTCCGCCACGGTGGACCACTTGGTGGCCTCGAACCCTGTCTCGCCGAAGCAGTCGACGGCGGCCGCCAGGATGGCGGCGCGCTTGGACCTCGGTCCCGCTTCCGGTTCAACGATTCTCGTCGCCATGCCTCGTCTCCTGGCTGCAGCCCACCGTGTCCGTACCCGAGAGTAGCCCCAAGCTGAACTCAGTTGCCAATCGACGTGAACAGGCCGAGGTCAAAGGCGCTCCAGCACGGTCGCATTCGCCATGCCGCCGCCCTCGCACATCGTCTGCAGACCGTAGCGCCCCTGGGTCCTGTGCAGTTGGTGGACGAGCGTGGTCATGAGCCGGGCGCCGGTGGCGCCGAGCGGATGTCCGAGCGCGATGGCGCCGCCGAAGGCGTTGACCCGCTCCGGGGCGACGCCGATCTCCTTCTGCCAGGCCAGGACGACGGAGGCGAACGCCTCGTTGATCTCCACCAGATCGATGTCGTCGATCGACAGCCCGGCCCGGTCCAGGACCTTCTCGGTGGCGGGGATCGGACCGGTCAGCATGTGGATCGGATCGGAGCCGACGACGGCCATGGTGTGCACGCGCGCGAGCGGGGTCAGGCCGTGGCGGCGCACCGCCTCCTCGGAGGCGATCAGCAGGGCGGCGGCTCCGTCGGAGATCTGGCTGGAGACCGCGGCGGTCAGCCGGCCGTCCTCGGTGAGGGTCTTCAGCCCGGCCATCTTCTCGAGGGTGGTATCGGCGCGCGGGCCCTCGTCGGCGGTGAGTCCGAAGGCCGGGGTGATCTCCTCGTCGAAGGCGCCGTCGGCCTGGGCGGCGAGGGCGCGCTGATGGCTGGTGAGCGCGAATTCCTCCATGTCCGCCCGGGAGACGCCCCACTTCTCGGCGATCAGTTCGGCCCCGCGGAACTGGGAGACCTCCTGGTCCCCGAAGTGCTCGCGCCAGCCGTCCCCCGCGTACGGGCTGCCCATACCGGCCTGTTCGCCGACGGTCATGGGGCTGGCGATGGGCACCAGGCTCATCACCTCCACCCCGCCGGCGACCACCAGATCGGCGGCCCCGGAGCCGACCGCCTGGGCGGCGAAGTGCACGGCCTGCTGGGAGGAGCCGCACTGGCGGTCGATGGTGGTGCCGGGGACGTGCTCCGGCAGCCCGGCCGACAGCCATGCGGTACGTGCGACGTTTCCGGTCTGCGCGCCGATCTGGCTGACGCAGCCGAAGTACACGTCGTCGACGGCGCCCGGGTCGGCCCCGGCGCGCTCCAGCAGGGCTCGCAGCGCATGGGCGCCGAGATCGGCGGGGTGCACGCCGCTGAGCGCGCCCTTGCGGCGGCCGACGGGGGTACGGACGGCTCCGACGATGAATGCTTCCGACACGATGGGGCTCCAGGGGTTTCAGGGGGAGTCAGGTGCTGGGGCGGCACGGGTGAAGTCGGGCGCCCGCTTGGCCAGGAAGGCGGCGACGCCCTCACGGCCGGCGGCGGAGGCGGCCGCGGCGGCGATCGCACGGGCCTCGCGGTCCAGGTGCGTGGCGAGGCCGTCGGTCTGCCCGGCGGCGACGAGACGGCGGGTGGCGCCGAAGGCGGCGGTGGGCCCGTCGCGCAGCGCCTCGGCCATACGCAGCGCCTCGGCGGCCAGCCGGTCGGCGGGGACGACCCGGCTCACCAGTCCGATGGTCTCCGCTTCCGCCGCCGCGATACGGCGGTTGGTCAGCAGCAGGTCCATGGCCCGCTTGGGACCGACCAGCCGGGGCAGGAACCAGCTCACTCCGGCGTCCGGTGAGTAGCCGATCCGGGTATACGCGGTGGTGAACGAGGCGTTGTCGGCGGCCAGGGTCATATCGGCGGACGCGGCCAGGCCGATGCCCGCACCGGCGACGGCTCCCTGCACGGCGGCCACCACGGGCGCGTCGCCCGCCGCGAACGTGCGCAGCGCGTCGTGGAGCGCGCCGGTCACCGCGATGAGGTGCCGCTCCAGCGGCTCTCCGGAGAGCCGGGAGAACTCCCCGAGATCGCCACCCACGCAGAAGGACTTCCCCTCGCCGGTCAGCAGCACGGCCCGGACGGACTCGGTGGCGCAGGCCCGCGCCGCGTGCAGCAGTCCGCGTGCCATGTCCAGGCCGATGGCGTTGCCCGCCGCGCCCCGGCGCAGGGTGACACGGGCCAGACCGTCGTCGATCTCGATGCCGACGCTCATCGCGCGGTCCATCCGCCGTCGACGGTCAGGACCTGGCCGGTGCAGTACGAGGAGGCGTCCGAGGCGAGGAACAGCAGTGCGCCGTCCAGTTCATGGGCCCCACCGCCGCGCCGCAGCAGGGTGTTGCGCTCGACCCAGCGGCTGGAGCGCTCGTCGCCGAAGAGGTCCGCGGTCATCTCGGTGCGAAACCAGCCCGGGGCGAGCGCGTTGACGCGGGTTCCGCTCGCGCCCCACTGCCCGGCCAGCTCCCGGGTCAGCCCGATCAGCCCGGCCTTGGACGCCGCGTAGCTCGCGCCGCCCAGCGGGGCGGCGGTGACCAGGCCGAGGATGGAGGAGACGTTGATGACGCTCCGGGGCGGGTCGCCGTCCACGGCGGGGGCCTCCGCCACCAGGCGTGCCAGGTGGAAGGGGGCGGTGAGGTTGACGCCGAGGACGTCGTCGAAGGCGTCCGGTGATTCGTCCTCGGCGCGGGTCTCCCCGGATGTGGCCGCGTTGTTGACCAGGATGTCGACGCGGCCGGTGGCGCTCAGCGCCGTCCCGGCCAGCCGCGCGCGGTCGGCGGCGAGGGAGACGTCGCAGGCGACCGGGTGGATGCGGGTGTCGGAGTCGGCGAGTTCGTTCAGTTTGTCGATCCGCCGGGCGGCGGCGAACACGGTGGCCCCGGCCTGTGCGAGGACGGTGGCGAAGCGTGCGCCGAGCCCCGCGGAGGCGCCGGTGACCAGGGCCGTCCTGCCCCGGAGCGAGAACAGCTCGGCGGCGGGTCCAGGCACACTCATCCCTCCACCCCGATCGGCAGGGCGGTCGCGCCGCCGTCGAGCACCAGGGTCTGGCCGGTCATCCAGGAGGAGGCGTCGGTGGCCAGGAACAGCGCCGCGTGTGCCACGTCCTCGACCGTGCCGAGGCGCCGCAGTGGCAGCTTGGCGGTGAGGATCGGCTCGCGGACCTCCCACACCGCCCGTGCCAGCTCCGTCTTGATCAGTCCGGGGGCGATGGCGTTGACGCGGGCGCGCGGCCCGAGTTCGTAGGCGAGTTGCCGGGTCATGTGCAGCATGGCGGCCTTGGTGGCGTTGTAGTAGCCGATGTGCGGATCGACGACGAGCCCGCCGACGGAGGCGATGTTGACCACCGCTCCCCCGTGCTCGGCCATCCAGGCCCGCCAGGCGCACCGGGTCCAAGCGATCATGCCGTACTGGTTGACCCGGGCGGTCTTCTCCGCGCGCGGCAGGTCCAGATCCAGCAGATCGCCGTGGTACGGGTTGGTCGCCGCGTTGTTGACGAGGACGTCGAGGCGGCCGAGGCGGGCCATGGTCTCCTCGACGCACCGCTCGGCCTGGTCCGGTTCACCGGCGTTCGCCACCACCGTGTGCACAGCGCCGTCGCCCTTGACGCGCAGCAACTCCTCGCGCGCCTCGGCCAGTCCGGCCGGTTTACGGGCCGCGATCACCACATGGGCACCGGCCGCCCGGTAGGCGGTGGCGATGCCGAGGCCGATGCCGCGGGATCCGCCGGTGATGACGGCCACCTTGCCGTCGAGGCTGCTGGCGCTCACGCCGCCCCCGTCTCCGAGTCGGTCTTCTTCTTGTATTTCGCGAGTTCCTGGCGGGCCACCGTCCGCAGATGTACTTCGTCGGGGCCGTCGGCGATCTGCAGCGCCCGTGTGATGGCGTACAGCCGGGCCAGTACGGTGTCGTCGCTGACCCCCGCCGCGCCGTGCGCCTGCACCGCCCGGTCGACCACCTTGTGGGCGACCTCCAGTGCCGCGACCTTGATGGCGGCGACCTCCATGCGGGCGGCGGCGTTGCCCACCGTGTCCATCAGCCAGGCCGACTTGAAGACGAGGAGACGCAGCTGCTCGATCTCGATGCGGCTGCGGGCGATCCACTCCCGGACCACTCCCTGGTCGGCCAACGGCCCGCCGAAGGCGGTGCGTTCGGTGACGCGTTCGCACATCAGCCGCAGGGCGCGCTCGGCGAAACCCACGGCGCGCATCGCGTAGTGCATCCGTCCGGGACCGAGCCGGCCCTGGGCGAGCGCGAAGCCCTCGCCCTCGCCGCCGAGGATGTTCTCCGCCGGCACGCGGACGTTCTCGAAGAGCACGTCACCGTGTCCGAGCCGGTCGGTGTAGCCGAACATCGGCAGGTCGCGCAGGACCGTGACGCCCGGGGTGTCCCGGGGGACGAGCAGCATGGACTGCTGCCGGTAGGTGGGCGCATCCGGGTCGGTCTTGCCCATCAGGATGATCAGCTTGCAGTCGGGGTCGAGGATCCCGGAGGTGTACCACTTGCGGCCGTTGACGACGTAGCTGTCGCCGTCGCGGGTGATGCGGGTGCGGATGTTGCGGGCGTCGGAGCTCGCCACCTCCGGCTCGGTCATGGCGAAGCATGAGCGGATCGACGCGTCGAGCAGGGGGCGCAGCCAGCGTTCCTGCTGCTCGGAGGTGCCGTACAGCGCGAGCAGCTCCATGTTGCCGGTGTCGGGCGCCGAGCAGTTGAACACCTCGGGGCCGATGATGGAACGGCCCGCCAGCTCCATGAGCGGCGCGTATTCGAGGTTGCTGAGCCCCGCGCCCCAGTCTCCGTGCGCCATGAAGAGGTTCCACAGGCCCTCGGCGCGGGCCTTCTCCTTCAGCTCGGCCATCACCGGCGGCAGGGCGTGCGGGTCGTCCCCTTCGGCCAGCTGCCGGTCGTACGTCGCCTCCGCGGGGAAGACGTGCTCGTCCATGAACGACCGCATGCGGTCCTGGAGTTCACTCGCCCGTGGCGAGTATCCGAAATCCACGAGTGCTCCTGTTCGGTGGGGGCGTACCGCTGCCGGGTCAGCCGAGGATGTCGCGTGCGGTGCGGATCATCGCGGCGATGGTGGGTGGCAGGCGTTCCTGGTCCGGGTCGTGGTGTTTGCCCTCGCGGTGGCGACGCAGGTTGTGGCCCATGATCGCGGCCATCTTCATGCGGCCGAGCGCCCGGAACCAGTCCATCGCGGGCAGCGCGGGCCGCCCGTCGAGGTAGGCGTCCAGCAGTTCGGCCTCACCGGGCAGGCCGGGCACCGGGTGTCCCAGCCGGGGGAAGTTGTGGTGGTCGGCGAAGAGCAGGAACCACCCCAGGTCGATGCGCGGGTCGCCGACGCTCCAGATCTCCCAGTCGACAACGGCCACGGCTCGCTCGCCCACGCACAGCACATTGCCGAGCCGGAAGTCCCCGTGCAGCAGCACCGGTGGGAGGCCGCGGGGTACGCCGTCGGCGAGACGCGCCAGCAACTCCTCTCCACCGGGCCGCAGTTCGGGGGGTACGGCACGCAGGGTGCGGCTCCATCGCTCCAGCTCGCCGGCGGCGTCCAACGGTGCGGGCGCGTCGAGCCCGGGTGTGTGCACATCGGTGCCGTGCAGTCGCCGCAGGACGGAGGCGATCTCCAGCATCCGGGCGCGGGCCGTCGCGGGGTCCAGCTCGTGGTCGTCCAGTACCGGCTCGACTGCCTCCCCGGCCGCGAAGTCCATGACGAACCACGCGGGTTGGGTCTCGTCGACGGCCAGGACGCCCGGTACCGGCACCGCGGACCCGGCCAGGGCGCCCAGCACCCGTGCCTGGCGCAGGACGTCGTTGCGTCCGACGGGCCGCTGTCCCGGTGGCACGGCCTTGACGACATACCGGGCGTCCCCGGCCGCGACCTGGTACGTCAGCCCGGAGTGGCCACCCGGCAGCACCTCCAACTCGCCGATGGCCGCGCCCGGGTGGTGGCGGGCGAGCCGGTCGCGGACCCGCGCGGCCAGCTCCGGTACCTCGGTGGCCATGCTCATCGGACGGGCTCCTTGGGCAGGCCGAGGACGCGTTCGGCGAGGATGGTGCGCTGGATCTCGTCGGTGCCACCCGCGATGCTGTAGCCGGGGGCGCCCAGCAGGTGCTCCGTCCAGGCGTAGGTGCCCCACTCCCCCGTGTCCGCCACGAGGCGCGGCCCCAGCAGCTCGGACACCAGGTCGCTGGTGCGCCGCATGGTCTCGGTGGCGTACAGCTTGCCGACCGACGCCTCCGCGCCGGGCTCACGCCCGGCGACGAGGGCGGCGGTCACCCGCAGTCCCATGAGCCGCTGGACGAGGGTGCGGATGTGCAGGTCGGCGGCCCGCTGCTGTTCGCCGCCGGTGAGGGGGCGCGACAGGTGCCCGGCCAGGTCCAGCGCACGGTCGGCGTTGTCCAGGCCGAGGCTGCCGGAGTCGAGCCGTTCGGCGGCCAGCACGCTGAGCGTGACCCGCCACCCCTGGCCGACCGGCCCGAGCCGGTCGGTGTCGGGCACCCGCACACCATCGAGGTAGACCTCGTTGAAGCTGGTGCCACCGGTCATCTGCCGGATGGGCCGTACGGTCACGCCCGGCGCGTCCATGCGCACCAGGAAAACGGTGATGCCGGCGTGCTTGCGGACGTCCGGATCGGTACGGCACACCGCGACGCCCCAGGTCGCCACGCGGGCCCCGGAGGTCCACACCTTGTGCCCGGTCAGCACCCAGCCCTCGCCCTCGCGCACCGCTCTGGTGCGCACCGCGGCGAGGTCGGAGCCCGCCTCGGTCTCCGAGAACAGCTGGCAGGCCAGCTCATCGGTGCGCAGCATGGGCAGGAGCCAGCGGCGCTTCTGTTCCTCGGTGCCCCACAGGCCGATCGCGGGGGCGACGAGCGCTTGCGTCACGGGGAAGATCTCGGGACGGTGCGGTACGTCGAAGGCCGCCTCCTCACCGCGGTAGAGCTGCTCGTAGTACGCGGGCAGGTCTCGTCCGCCGTACTCCTGCGGCCAGTTGATCGCGGACCAGCCCTGGTCGTAGCGGGTGCGTTCCCACTCCTGGACGCGGGCGGTGTGCTCGCGCTCCTGCTCCTCGGTCCAGTTCTCGAACACGGCGACGGAGTCGGAGCCACTGCCCCACTCCCCGTCGGCGGCGCGGGGCCGGGCCACGCCGGCGAGCCACCTCCGGGCCTCGGCGCGGAACTCATCGGGTTCCGGGATACCGCTCATCTCTTCCTCCACCTCCGATCGGGGGCCGTTCAACGGGACGTTCGGCGGGACTTTCAACGGGACAGGACCGTGCAGGCGCTCACGCCGGGCGCGCCGTACACATGCGTGAAGCCGATCCTGGGACGGTCCGGGACCTGGCGTTCGCCGGCCCGGCCGCGCAGTTGCTGGACGACCTCGTAGACCTGGCGCAGTCCCGAGGCGCCGATGGGCTCGCCGTTGGCGATGCAGCCGCCGTCGGTGTTGACCGGCAGTGTCCCGCCGATCCCGGTGGCACCGGAGGCGATCAGCCGTTCCTGCTCGCCGTCCTCGCAGAACCCGCACTCGGCCATGTGCATGACCTCGGCACCGCTCTCGGTGTCCTGCAGCTGACAGACGTCGATATCGCCGGGGCCGAGCCCCGCCTCCTCGAAGGCGGCGGCCGAGGCGTCACGGCTGACGCTGGTCAGTGTGCCCCCGGGAATCCACGGGCTGAACACCTCGAACGATCCGAAGCGCCGGGTGCGTACGGCCGCCGAGCGCAGGGTGACCGGCGTGCCGTCCATCGCGCCGGCGGCCTCGGGCGAGCAGAGGACCAGCGCCACCGCGCCCGCTCCCGGGGAGCAGAACATGTAGCGGGTCAGCGGATCGCTGACCATGCCGGACTCCAGGACCTCCTCGGCGGACAGCGGTTCGCGCCGCCATGCCTCGGGGGTCAGGGCGCCGTTGCGGTACGCCTTCTCGGCGACCAGGGCGAGGGTCCGCGGGGTGATGCCGTGGTCGTGCATATAGCGCTGGATCTTCATGCCGAAGAACTGGGTGGTCACCATCAGCCCGTCGCTGCCGTACTCCGCTCCCAGGCCCCAGTCCTCGGGCCTCGGGTCGAAGGCGCCGCGCGGGTGTTTGTCGAAGCCGACGGCGAGGACGACGTCCGCCATGCCGGAGCGGATCGCGTTCACGGCGGAGACCAGCGCGCTGCCACCGGTGGCGCAGCCGTTCTTGACATTGACGAACGGCAGCCCGGTCAGGCCGAGTTGGGCCACCAGGGTGTCCGCGAGACCCGCGCTGTCGCTGCCGCCGAAGGCGGCCCGCACCCGCGACCACGCGATCCCGGCGTCCGCCAGCGCGGCGTTCACGGCGGCGACGGCCAGCTGCCGGCCGGTCGTCTCCGACCGGCCGAACGGGGTGCGCCCCGCGCCGCAGATCAGCACATCGGTGCTCAAGAGCCCTCCTCGCTCAGGGGTGTGGGCCTGGCCCGGGGCACCCCGGGACCGGCGGTCACGGAGAGAGGCATGCCGATGCGGATCTCGTCGAGGTCGTCGACGTCGAGGACGGCGGCCACCCGCACGCCCTCCGCCAGTTCGACGTAGCCGAGCGCGAACGGCTCGAAGCCTCCGGGCGGGACCTGGTAGGGCGGCGACTTGGGGGCGTACCGCTGCACCGTCCAGGTCCACAGCGTGCCCGTGCCCTGGAGGGCCGCCGGATCGGCCGGCCCTCCGCAGCGCGGGCACGTGTCGTCCGCGGGATACACCGTCACCGAGCAACCCGGGCAACGTGCGCCCTGGAGCCCGCCGGCGGCCGGGCTCCGCGGATCCGTGGTCATCCGGATCAGCGCCCCTGCCACTTGGGTTCACGCTTCTCCAGGAACGCCGACACGCCCTCGTTGGCGTCCTCGGAGTTGAGCGCCACGCCCACGGCGAGGTGCTCCATCACCATCAGCGACTGGGTGTCGGCGTCCAGGCTGCGGTCGATCGTCATCTTCGTGAGCCACATCGTGAAGGGGCTCTTGTCGGCGAGGTGGCTGATGAACTCCTCGACCGTCGCGTCCAGCTCATCGGCCGGGGCCGACTTGTTGATCAGGCCGAACTCGGCGGCCTCGACGCCGGACAGGAGCTTGCCGGTGAGCATCAGCTCCTTGGTCTTGCGGATGCCGATCATGCGCGGCACCCGGTAGATCGGGCCGGCCCCGCCGAACAGCGCGCGACGGATGTGAAAGTCACCGATCTTCGCGTCGTCGGCGGAGATGGCGAAGTCGCAGGAGATCATGATCTCGAAGCCGCCGGCGGTGACATGGCCCTCCAGGACCGCGACCGAGGGGGTCTTCATCGAGTACAGGCGGTCGCACACCTTCGCGGACTTCACCGCGACGTCGATGGCGTTCGACTTGCCGACGTACTCGGCCTTCAGGCTGTCGAGGTCGAACCCCGAGCAGAACGTGCCGCCACGGCCGCGCACCACCAGGACCCGAAGCTCGGGGTCCTCGTCCACCTCGGTGATGATCTCGTCGAGCCGGTCCAGGATCGGCACGGTGACGCAGTTCTTCTTCCAAGGACGGTTGAGCCACACCCGGGCGACGTGTCCGTCGCGCTCGAACTGGATCTCTTCTTCCGTTGTCATCCCTCACCCCTTCGAAACTGAACTGAATTCATTACAACTTTGATTCCAGAGCCGCACGGTGTCAAGCCCTTGATCGAGACATACCTATTCGGGTTCAGGCAGCGGGGCGGATGGTGAGGCCGACGAGCCCGGCGAGCCGGGTCCGGTGCTGGTCCGCCGTGCCGAACAGGACCTCGGCGCCGCGCGCCCGGCGTACGTACAGATGAGCCGGGTGCTCCCAGGTGAAGCCGATACCGCCGTGCAGCTGGACATACTCGGCCGTCGCCAGGCGGAAGGTCTCGGAGCAGACCACGGCGGCGGCGCAGGCGGCCACCGGCAGCTGCGGTGAGGCGATGGCGGCGCAGGCGGTCGCGTACGCGGACCCCGAGCGCGCCGCCTCCAGCGCCACCAGCACATCGGCCAGCCGGTGCTTGACGGCCTGGAAGGACCCGATGGGGCGGCCGAACTGGTGGCGCTGGACCACGAAGGCGACGGTGGCCTCCAGCGCGTACCCGCTGCCGCCGACCTGTTCGGCCGCCAGCGCTGCCCGCCCGATGTCCAGCGTGGCCGAAACCGTACCCTCGGCCTCCTCCGCCGTGCCCACGGCAGTGCCCGGGGCACCCTCGAACTCCACCAGCGCCTGGCGCCGCGTCTCGTCCAGGACACGGCGCGGAGTCCGCCGGCAGGTGCCGGGGGCGGGCTCACAGGCGAAGAGCCGAGGCCCGGCGGGCGTTCCGGCCCGTACCAGGAGCAGATCCGCACAGGCCCCGTCGAGCACGAAGTCCGCCCGGCCGCGCAGCACCCAGCCGTTGCCCCCCTGTTCCGCGGTGACACCGGGCCCGCCAGGCCCACCGGGCGCATCGGGGCCGAACCCGGCCACGGTGGCGGTGAGCGTGCCGTCGGCGATCCGCGGCAGGTAGCGCTCGCATGCCGCACGGTCACCGCTGAACAGCAGGGCGTGTGCGGCCAGGACCACCGTGGGCAGCAGCGGCGCGCAGTACAGGGCGCGCCCGGCTTCCTCCAGGGCCACCGCCAGCTCGGCGAAGGTGAAGCCCGACCCGCCGTACTCCTCCGGAATGGCCAGGCCGTGGACGCCGATCTCGCCCGCGAGCCGCGCCCAGAGCGCCGCGTCGTATCCGCGCGGGGTGGCCAGATGCTTGCACACCTCCTCGACACCACTCGCCTCGGTGTAGAGGTCCCGCAGGACGGTGCGCAGTTGCCGCTGTTCGTCCGTTTCGGACAGCAGCTGGGGGTCGATCTCGGGGTGGCGAGGGTGCATGGGATCTCCATCGTGCCCGTACGACGGGCGAGGAATCAGAGAATTGAACTCAATTCATGACCGTAGGCATAGGGCTCCGGACAGGCAAGACCATCCAGCGCCAGGATCGGGGCGGACCCGGATCGGGGCCGGCCCCGGCGGGCCGCATGACCCGCACCGCGGCGCGCAGCACATGGAAGGTTCCGTCCAGGTTCACGCGCGGGACCCGCCGCCAGGAGGCGCCTTCGAGGGAGTCGGTCAGCTCGACCGAGCGACCCTCGACGGCCGCGTCCGCGATGCGCCGTTTCGCCTCGGGATCGCCGACCCCTTCCATGGCCGGCTGCCGAGCGACCGCCGCGCCCACGCCGGAACCGGCTCCCGCCACCATCGCGACACTGTCGGCGAAACCGCCCATCCGGACGTCTTCACGCGTCACGCCGAACCTCCTTCATTGCCCTGGGCATCTATTGAACTGACTTCACCTCTGTTACCGTGGCAGTCGCGGCGCTGACAAGACCCGGGACGGTGAAGATGAGGGCACTGCGGCTGACGGACTGGGGCGGGGCCCCGGCACTGGTCGAGGTCGAGCGACCCGTCCCTCACGGCGCCGAGGTGCTGGTGCGGGTCGAAGCCGCCGGGCTGTGCCGCTCCGATCTGCACGTCATCGACGCTCCTCCGAGAGCGCTCCCCTACCGGCTGCCGTTCACCCTCGGCCACGAGGTCGCCGGGCAGATCGCGGCCCTGGGGCCCGATGCCGACGGGGTGGAGGCAGGTGACCGCGCGGTGCTCTACGGGCCATGGGGCTGTGGCTCCTGCGCCCGGTGCGCCGCGGGCTCCGACAACTACTGCGACCGGCGGGACACTCTCGGCTGGCACGGGGCCGGACTGGGCCGGGACGGCGGAATGGCCGAGTATCTCCTCGTCCCCTCCGCCCGCCATCTGGTGCCGATCGGCGATCTGCCGGCCGACCAGGCCGCCCCGCTCTCCGATGCGGGCCTGACGTCCTACCACGCCGTGGCCGGGCTCCGGCACGCACTCGACGAGGGCACCACCGCCGTCGTCATCGGTGTCGGCGGGCTCGGCCACCTGGCCGTCCAGGCCCTCCGCGCGACCACCGCGAGCCGTGTACTGGCGGTGGACGTCCGGGAGGACGCCCTGGCTCTCGCGGACCGCTCCGGCGCGGACTTCGGCACCCTGATGCGACCGGACACCGCCCGCGTGCTGAGGGCACGCAGCGGTGGCGTGGGAGCGGACGCCGTATTCGACTTCGTCGGCGCCCCACAGACGCTGGAACTCGCGACCAGTGTCCTGCGCCCCGGCGGCGAACTCGCCATCGTCGGAAGCGGAGGCGGCAGCCTGACCGTGTCCAAGCCGGGGGTCCTGCCGCCCGGCTTCCGACTCTCGCTGCCCTTCTGGGGAACGCGCCAGGAACTGGCCGCGGTCGTCGCGCTGGCACATTCGGGGGCGCTTCACGTCGAGACGGAGCGCTTCCCGCTGTCCGCCGCTCCGGAGGCGATCGACCGGCTTCGCCGGGGCCGGGCGCGGGGCCGGACCGTGCTCGTACCGGACTGATCACCTTCGCGGTGGCCTGATGGCTCCGGCTCATGGACGCGGGGCTCACGGGCGCGCGGGCGTATGGGCGCGCGGGCTCACGGATGTCGGCAACTCACGGATGCGGAAGGGAAGTTCAGCATGCGCTTCGACGGGAAAGTAGCGATCGTCACCGGCGGTGCCCGGGGCATGGGTGCCACACACGCACGGGGGCTGGTCGCGGAGGGCGCCCGGGTCGCCGTCTGCGACCTGCTGGACGACGAGGGAACGGCCCTGGCCGATGAACTCCCCGACGCACGGTACTGCCACCTCGACGTCACCGACGAAGCGGAGTGGCGGTCCGTCGTCCGCACGGTCGAGGACACCCTCGGCCCCGTGGACGTCCTGGTCAACAACGCGGGGATCATGCACTACGGCGGGGTGGAGGAGCAGTCGCCCGAGCACTTCCGCCGGATCATCGACGTCAATCTGGTGGGCGCCTTCCTCGGCATGCACACCGTCCTGCCCGGCATGCGCGAGCGCGGCCACGGGGCCGTCGTCAATGTCTCCTCGGCCGCCGGCATGACGGGGTTCGCCGGTGGCATCGGCTATGTGGCGAGCAAGTGGGGGGTGCGCGGGATGACCAAGGCCGCCGCACTGGACATGGCGGGCAGCGGGGTGCGGGTGAACTCCGTCCACCCGGGTGTCATCCGTACGTCCATGGGTGAGACCGCCTCACCCGCGCTCTTCGCCCATCAGCCGGTGCGGCGCATCGGGGAGCCCGAGGAGGTCACCCGCATGGTGCTCTTCCTCGCGAGCGACGACGCCTCGTACACGACGGGCGGGGAGTTCCTCATCGACGGCGGTCAGACCATCGGCCACGGCAGCCACTCCGCCGCGGATTAGAGCGGCGCCGGGCTCGCGGCCGTGCGTGGCGGCCTGCCGCCGCCACGGCCGAACGCCTTCTAGACATCCTTGCGGACGGTGAGCAGGGAACCGATGCCGATCAGGCAGACCAGCATGACGAAGAACGCCGGGGAGAGCAGGTTCCCGGTCCGGTCGACCAGGAAGGCCGCGATGTACGGAGCCGTACCGCCCGCGAGGACGGTGCCGACGTTGTACCCGATCGCCATACCGGTGTAGCGGACCCGGCGTTCGAAGAGATGCGGCCACAGACTCGCCGCCGGGACCTGCACGAACGCACTTCCCAGCATCAGGAGCAGATACGCCAGACCGGCCAGCGCCAGACTGCCCTGGCCCATCAGCAGCATCGCGGGGTAGGCGGTCACCAGGAAGCCCAGCAGCCCGCCCATCAGGACGCGCCGACAGCCGTATCGGGCGGAGAGCCGGCCGGCCGGCACCATGAGCAGCACGGTGACGAGCACGACACCCGCGGACAGCCAGTACACCATCGTGGCGTCGTATCCCAGGTTGGTGGTCAAGTAGATGCCGATGTACGTCAGCCCGAGGAAGATGGCTCCGCCCTGTGCCATGGCCAGGCCGATGGACTGGAGCAGCGCCGTACGGTGAGTGGCCAGGACCTCTCGGATCGGAGCCGCTGGGATGTCGGCTCGCTGTGCGGCCTCCTTGAATTCCGGGGTGTCCTCGATCCGCAGCCGGGCCCACAGGCAGAGGAGGGTGAGCGGCACGGCCATCAGGAAGGGCAGCCGCCAGCCCCAGTCGCCCATCTGTTCCTTGGTGGTGAGGGCGGAGATCGCTCCGGCTGTCGTGGCCGCGAACATGAACCCGAGGTTGGACCCGATGGGCGTGACGGAGCCGAGGAAAGCCCTGCGCTGGGGTGGCGCCGACTCGTAGATGTAGGTGTAGGCGCCGACCGACTCGCCGCCCGAGGAGATGCCCTGCGCCAGCCTGGTGATGAACAGGAGCACCGCGGCGAACACGCCGATCTGGCTGTAGGTCGGCAGCAGTCCGGTGAGGCTGCTGGCCACCCCCATGCACAGTACCGAGGAGACCAGCGCCTTGCGACGCCCCCAGCGGTCGCCGATCCATCCGAAGAAGACACCGCCGATCGGCCGCACCACGAGGCCCGTGGCGAACACCGCGAGCGCCGCCAGCGTCGAGGCCGCCGGATCGTCGCCCGGGAAGAACTGCGGAGCGATCGCCACGGCGAGATAGCCGTAGACGCTGAAATCGAAGTACTCGATCAGGGTGCCGATGCTCCCGGCGAGCATCGCGCGCCGCACCGTACGCGGATCGTACGACGCCGACTCCTCCTGCGGCGCGGGCTCCTCCCCCGGCGGCGCGGGCTGCTGTGTGGTGCTCATGATCCGGCTCCCTTCCCCGCGGCACGGTCCGGTACCTTGCCGACGCCCGGGACGCTACAGAACTGAACTCAGTACAGCTAGCCGTCGAACACGAGTTTTCTCCGGGGCGCGGCAGAGACCATGGACGCGATCAGGCACACGGGCCGGAAGGGCTTCGTGCATACGGTGCACGACCTGCGGTTCAGTCGGCGGAGGAGCACCGTGCGAGAGAGTCACCGCATCGACACACGTCCGACCGGTTGATGATCTGAATTGGATTCGGTTTACTCGTAGCGGGCGGGGCGTGCCGTGTGCGGTGCCCGCGCTTCGGACCAGCTTCGCGCCGAGGGTACGCGGTCGCGCGCCCACAAAGCGAAGTGTCGCCGTACAAGTAGGCAGTAGCCAAGCTCGGGAGTGCAACGTGCCCATCGGGTTCGAGATCGAGGAACGGGTCGCCGGGATCGCACGGCGCACCACCGAGTTCGTACGGGAGGTGGTGATACCCGAGGAGCAGGCGTGTGACGGCAACGTCCATGCCGGGCCGGAGCCGCTGCGCCGCCGCCTTCAGGACGCGGCTCGCGAGGCGGGCGTGTTCGCCCCGCACGTCGGCACCGAATGGGGCGGACTCGGACTGGACCTGTGCGGACAGGCAGTGGTGTTCGAAGCGGCCGGGTACTCGCTGCTGGGGCCGCTCGCGCTCAACTGCGCGGCTCCCGACGAAGGCAACACACACCTGCTCGAGGTGGTGGCCACGAAGGAGCAGAAGGAGCGGTATCTGCGCCCGCTGGCGGCCGGTGAGGCGCGCTCGTGCTTCGCGATGACCGAACCCGCGCCGGGCGCCGGCTCAGACCCGCGTGCCCTCACGACGACCGCGACGAAGATCGACGGCGGCTGGCGGCTCGACGGTCGCAAGTGGTTCATCAGCGGCGCCGACGGGGCGGCCTTCGCCATCTGCATGGCCCGCACCAGCGGCGGCCCCGGCGACCCGGGCGGCGCCACGATGTTCCTCGTCGCCGCCGACAACCCCGGCATGAAGATCGTCCGGAATATCGACACCCTGGACCAGGGACTCTTCGGCGGGCACAGCGAAATCGCCTTCGAAGGCTGCGAGGTCACGGACGAGGCCGTACTGGGCGAGGTGGACCAGGGCTTCGCGTATGCCCAGGTACGCCTCGGGCCCGCGCGCATGACCCACTGCATGCGCTGGCTCGGCGTGGCCCGGCGGGCGCAGGACATCGCCCTGGAGCGCGCGGCGGACCGTTCGGCCTTCGGCAAGCCGCTGGCCGAACTGGGCATGGTGCAGCAGATGCTGGCCGACTCCGAGATCGACATCGAGACCAGCCGGGCGGTGCTGTGGCGGGCCTGCTGGGAGCTGGACCAGGGCCGCCCGGCCGCCCAGCACACGTCGATCGCCAAGACCTATGTCTCCGAGGCGGTGAACCGGGTGGTCGACCGGGCCGTCCAGATATGCGGTGCGCTCGGCATCTCGGGGGACGCCCCGCTGTCGCGGCTGTACCGGGAGGTGCGTCCGTTCCGCATCTACGACGGCCCCTCCGAGACCCATCGCTGGGCCATCGCCAAACGCGCGGTGCGGGCGGCGCGGGAGCGGAAGGCCACCCGATGACCAGCTCCGGGACGCCGGTGGCCGGTGTCGACGTAGCCGCGTTGCAGCGCTACTTCGAACGCCACGTACCCGAGTGCGCGGGCCCGCTCGGGATCACACTCCTCCAGGGCGGACGCTCCAATCTCACCTACGCGGTGACCGACGGAACACACCGGTGGGTGCTGCGCCGGCCGCCACTGGGGGTCCTGACACCGACCGCGCACGACATGGACCGCGAATACCGCGTCGTGGCGGCGCTCGGCGACACCGCGGTGCCGGTCGCCCGGACCGTACTGTCATGCACGGACCCGGAGGTGATCGGAGCGCCGTTCTGCGTCGTCGGCTTCGTGGAAGGCCCGGTGCTGCGCGACGGCGACGAGGCCGCCGCACTCCCGCCCGACGACGCGCGGCGCGCCGCCGACGCGCTGGTGGACGCCCTGGTCACACTGCACTCGGTGGACGCCGCCAGCGTCGGGCTCGACAACTTCGGCCGGCCCGACGGCTATCTGGAGCGCCAGGTGCGGCGATGGCGTGGGCAATGGGAAAAAGTCGCCACGCGGAGCCTGCCCGACCTCGACGAACTGCACGGCAGGCTGACCCGTTCCCTGCCCGCGAGCGGCGCCCCGGCCATCGTGCACGGCGACTACCGCCTGGACAACGTCATCCTGGCACCCGGCGACTTCGGGCGGATCGCCGCCGTCCTCGACTGGGAGATGGCCACGCTCGGCGATCCGCTGGCCGACCTCGGGATGCTGCTCATGTACTGGGACCGGACCTGCGAACCGGTCCTCGCGGCGCGCCACGTCCCGACGGCCAATTCCGGTTTTCCCTCGGGCCGCGAGGTGGCCGAGCGATACGCCGAGAAGTCCGGACGGGACATCGGCGGCCTGCCCTTTTACCAGGCGCTGGGTTGTTTCAAGCTCGCCGTCATCGCGGAGGGCATCCACGCCCGCTATTCGGCGGGACAGACGGTCGGAACGGGATTCGAGCGGGTCGGCTCCGCGGTGCCCGCGCTGCTGCGCTCAGGGCTGGAGCTGCTGTCGTGACGACTGACACACGAGACGCCGGGCGCGACACCACGCCAGGTATCACGCGAGACGGAGGAGAGCCCGTGCGAGACCGACTGTCCGGACAGATCGCCCTGGTCACCGGCGCGACCGGCGGCATAGGAGCCGCCATCTCACGGCGGCTGGCCATCGAGGGCGCCACGGTGGTGGTGACCGACGTGGACGCCGGCCGCTGCGACCAGCTGGCGGAGGAGCTGACGAAGGAGCTGGCGGCCGACGGAGCGCAGGCGCTGGGCCTCGCGCTGGACGTGAGCGACGAGGAGGCGTGGCGCGGCGCGGTCGAACGCGTGGTCTCCGAACTGGGCGGCCTGTCCGTGCTCGTCAACAACGCGGGTATCGCCCAGATGCGCACCGTGGAGACGGAGACCCAGGAGTCTTGGGACAAGGTCATCGCGGTGACCCAGGGCGGTGTCTGGCTCGGGATGAAACACGGTGGACCCGCGATCGAACGCTCCGGCGGCGGCTCGATCATCAACATCGCGTCGATCTTCGGCACGGTGGGGGGCTTCGGCAGTCAGTTCTCGTACCACGCGGCGAAGGGCGCGGTCCGGCTGATGACGAAGAACGCCGCGCTGCACTGGGCCACGCGCGGCGTCCGCGTCAATTCGATCCACCCCGGCTTCATCGAGACCCCGCTCTCCCGCGAACTCTGGCAGGGCACACCCCGTCACACCGCGATGGTCGAGGGCACCCCCATGGGGCGGCTCGGCACGCCGGAAGAGGTCGCGGGGGCCGTCGCGTTCCTCGCTTCCCAGGACGCGAGCTTCGTGACCGGCTCCGAGCTGTACGTGGACGGCGGCTGGACGGCACGCTGACGGGACACCATCCGCCACGGCGGATGAGCCAAGCGCCTGGGTCGTCCGCCGCGGCGGACGACCCAGGCGCTTCGTGGGTGAGCCCTCAGTCCGTCGCCGGTGCTGCCGTCGCGGTGGCGGTGTCCGCGGCGGTCAGCCCGAACACCAGGGCCGAGGCGATGCCGCCGGCGTAGGCGCGGTGCCACAGGCCACCGGTGTCCGACCCGGCCGCGAGGAGCCCGGGGAGCGGTTCGCCGTCCCTGCCCAGTACGCGGGCCCGGTCGTCGATACGGACACCGTGAAAGGGAAAGGTGATGGCCGGCACCGCCTCGATCACGTAGTACGGCGGTTCGTCGAGCGGGAGGCGGTCCAGCTCCCGGCCGGGCGCCGGCTCCAGCCCCGCCGCGGCGTGTTCGTTGAACAGCCTGACCGCGTCGCGCACGGCATCGCCCCGGTACCCCCATTCCTCCGGAAGGTAGGCCAGTTCGTCGAGGTCTTCGGCGAATCCCACCCGGCCGCCCCGCTTGCCGGCCAGAGCGAACTTGTCCACGGCGACCGCGCCCTCGACATACGAGCCGACGACCCAGTCACGGAACACCCGGGCGTCAGCGATGAGCAGGCCCCGGCCTTGGGGCTGCTCCAGCAGGGCCATGGCGGTGAGGTGGTCCCCCAGCGTCTCGTCGACGAACCGGTCGTTGTCCACGTTGAACAGCAGGGCGTGCTCGCTGTAGTAGAGCGACAGGTCGACGAAGTCCGCCGGGTCGGCGAAGGGGATGCCGCTGGGGATGAGATGGCCGTAGAAGCCCGCGTCATCGTGGCCGGTGGCGGCACCGGCCCCGGTGGCCAGACGGTAGCCACCGCCGCGGCTGAAGGGGTTGGAGCGGAGCCCCATGTCCCCGGCACGGGGGTGCACATGCGTGGCGCGGAGTTCCGTATCGCCCTGGAACCCACCGGTCGCCATGAGTGTGGACCCGGCGCGCATACGCATGTGGGTGCCATCGGCCAGTCGCAGCTCCGCCCCCGCCACGACACCGTCCTCGACCACCAGCCTTTCGGCGCGGGTCTCCAACAGCAACGTGCCACCGCCTCGGCGGATGGCCTGATGACAGGTGGCGACGTACTGATGGGTGTCGAACTGGTGCCCGCGGCCGAAACTGAGAACGCGCTGCGCGTCCTTGATGTCCACGCCGAGGGACCGGATCCATGAGATGCCCTCGGGGAACCGATCCACGAGGGCTCGCTTGAGCGCGGTGTCTCCGTACGGATTGTGCTGGTCCATGATGTCGTGGCTCGGCGCGGTCCATGCGTAGCCCGCGAAGAGCGCGGAACCACCGACGCCCGCACCGATCTCCACGACCGTGACGGACAGACCATTGCGAACCGCGCGGGCACCGGCGGTCAACCCCGCCATACCCGCACCGATGATGAGCAGATCGACTTCTTCCGCGCGCACGCGACTCCCCTCCGGTCATGGGACGACTCTCCCAGCAAAACCGAATCCAGTTCAAAGAACAAGCACTGCACCGACATCAGCCAGCCAGGGTCGACATCACCATGAACGAAGTGGGTTCGGCCATGGGTAGCTGACGCTGGAGCGCTGAAGGCGGTGGGGCGGGGCGCCGGGCACGCGGGGGCGCTGAGAGTGCGCGGGGGGCTCAGCGCTCCTGTAGTGCGGTCAGCGCGTGGACGGTCGCAGCGGTGTCCGGGTACAGCCGCCGGTAGAGGGCGTACAGCTCGTCGTAGCGTCCGGTGTGTTCGGCGCGCGGCGTCACCGTCTCGCGCACCGGGTTCCAGTCGTCGATGGAGGCGTCCCCGACGAGCTGGGCGGCCAGCAGCGCGTCACCGTAGCCCGCGCCGATGGTGATGGCGCGCAACTCCTGTGGGCGTCCGGTGATGTCGGAGACGATCTGTGTCCACAGCGAGCCCTGGGTGCCGCCACCGACGGCGACCACCCGGCGGATGTCGCCGCCGGCCGCCTCGATGACCTCGACGTTCTGGCGGACGGCGAAACCGGTGGCCTCGAGTGCGGCCCGGTAGAGGTCGCCGCGGGTGTGGGACAGGGTCAGCCCGGCGATCACTCCGCGGGCGTCGGGGTCCATGATCGGGGTGCGCTCGCCGGAGAAGTACGGGAGCATCAGCAGGCCGTTGGCGCCGACGCCCGACTCCGCGGCCAGCGCGGTGAGTTCGGCGTGGTCGCCGTCGGCGAACAGGTCCTTCAGCCAGTTGGCGACCGCGCCGGAGGTGGCCATGCCACCGGCCAGATTCCGGGTCCCGGGCAGGGCACCGACCGTGCCCCACAGGGACGGGCTGGTCAGCGGCTTGGGCACGGTGTGGATGAGGAACATGGTGGTGCCGTACATCAGCATCAGATCGCCGATGTTCTGCGCACCCACGCTCAGCGCCTCGGCCCAGGCGTCGATGGTGCCGGTCGTGACGGGGATACCGGCGGGCAGACCGGTCGCCGTGGCGGCCTCGGGGGTGAGGACGCCGGCCGGCTCGCCGGGCCAGCGCAGCGGCGGCAGTTCGATCCCGGGGGCGACCTCGGCGGCCCAGGGGGCGTACCACCCGCCGGCGAGCGTGTCGTACAGCGGAGTGCACTGGCTGGCCGAGTGGTGGTCCAGGACGTAGTTTCCAGTGAGCTTACCTACCAGCCAGGAGCTCGGCATGTACAGGCGCTTGGCCCGCGCGTAGAGCTCGGGTTCCGCCTCGGCGATCCACGCGATCTTCGGCCCGGCGGCCTGGGTGGTCAGGGCGGAGCCGCCGCGGCGGATGATCTCGTCGGCGCCGAGCCGCGTCTCGATGCGCTGGATCTGCTGGACCGAGCGGGTGTCCACACCGTAGAGCACGGCGGGGCGCAGCGGGGTGTCGTGCTCATCGGTCAGCAGGACGCAGGGGCCCATGCCGCTGACCCCGACGGCGACCACGGTGGTGTCCTCCGCGGCGGTCAGTTCGCGGGCGAGTTCGGTGAACTCGCGCCACCAGACGGCGGCGTCCATCTCGAAGTGGCCGGGACCCGGTCTCGCGGGGGTGTGCTCCCGGGTGGCCGAGCGGATCAGTGCGCCATCGAGACCGACGAGGACGCCCTTGGTGCTCGAGGTGCCGATGTCCACTCCGATGACTGCGTTGCGAGGCATGGCGAGCACGCTGGCAGAAAACGATTTCAGCGTCAAGGGCGACCACACGAATGGCCCTTGCCCTGGAGAAGAGGCATATCAGCGGCGCGCATCGGCACCCCGCGATCGACCGCATGACTAACCCTCTGCCTCCCCTGAAGCCCGCTCTACGTAGTGGTGAAATGGATTTCAAGCATGCTCACCATGGCGGTGCTGTTCTTTCACTCGACGGCCGCCTACGCACTGGCGCGGCTGCGCTTCCCGGGGCGCGAGAAGCTCTTCGGTGCCAGCTTCGCGACGCCGCCGGTCACCGTGCCGGTGGTGCTGATTCCGCGGTTCCTGGTCGCCCGTCGGCTGGGGGCTGCCGAAGGAGTTGGAGGAGGAGGTCATCGACGGCTGCGGCCACTGGCGGGTCCACTGGGACATCGTCCTGCCGATGTCCCGGCCAATCCGCCCGGCCTCGGCGATCTCCCTCATCCTCGCCAACTGGAACTACATCCTGGCGGCGACGCCTGCCCGACGGGTCAGGGGCCCCGTCAGGTCCGGGCAGGGCCGGCCGTGCTCTCCCTGACCTGCAGCTTTGTGCGCAGCACCACGGTCTGCACCGGCGACACGCTGCCGTCCATGCGCTGCAGGAGGAGGTCGGCGGCGGTGCGCCCCAGCTCGTACGAGGGCAGTTCGACCGCGGTGAGGGACGGCCGTACCAGCGACGCCCAGGGAACGTCACCGAAGGAGAGCACACCGACCTCGGGTGGGGTGCGGCCGGCCTCGCGGAGGGCGTCGAGGACACCGATGGTCATGAGGTTGTTGGCGACGAACACGGCATCGGGCGGCTCGGGCAGCGCCAGCAGTTCACGCATCGCCGCGCGGCCCCCGTCCACCCGGAAGTCGGCATGCCGTACGTAGGTGTCGTCGGCCGCGGCCGGACCGCCCTGGGCGGCCCGCAACGCCGTACGGTGGCCCGCGAGTCGTTCCTCGGAGGTGGAGGCCCCTTCGGGTCCGGTGATGCAGGCGATCCTGTGGTACCCGGCCGCCAGGAGGTGGCGGGTGGCCACCTCGCCACCGTGGTGGTTGTCCACCCGGACCGCGTCCACCTCGGCGTCGCGCGGCCGACGGTCGACGGCGACCACGGGCACACGCCGGTCGGTCAGCGGCCCCAGGTCCGTCTCGCCCTGGGACGCCGCCGCCACGATCACGCCCGCCATCTGCTCACCGAGAGCCACCTCCAGGTAGCGGCGCTCCTTGTCGGTGTCCTCGTCGGAGTTGCACAGGACGACGGAAAGGCTGGTGCGCTGCGCGGCGTCCTCGACGCCACGGGCGAGCGAGGTGAAGAACGGGTTCTCGATGTCCGGGATGATCAGCGCGATCACGCTGGACCGCTGCTTGCGCAGCGACCGCGCCACCCGATTGGGGGCGAACCCGAGGGCCGCCGCGGCCTCTTGTACGGAGAGGGCACGTGCCGGTGTGACCTTGCCGCCGTTGAAGACACGCGAGACGGTCGCCGGAGAGACACCGGCGGCTCGCGCCACGTCATGGATCGTCACCAACTGTGTCCGCATCCTTTCACCGTGTACGGTCAGCCTTCACCCTACCCCGGGCTGAAAAGGATTTCACCGGCCCCCGTCCGGACGTCAGTCGTGGGTGCGGGAGGCTTCCCGGTGGGGAGTGTTCCCATGAGTGGCGGGCCCGGGCCATGACGGCGGCGTATCGACGATGTGGCCGAGGAGGTGGAGCGGCGCGGCGCCGACCCCCGCCGCCTCGACCGCGTCCCAGTAGGCATGCGCATGGGAGGCGTCGACCAGCCCGTGGACCAGTGGCAGACCGGACACGGCGGTGTGCAGGAGGGATTCGAGGCGGCAGGAGGCGACCGTGCCCGGCAGCCAGGACCGTTCCGCGTAGCCGGAGGCGGCAGCCGGTGGCAGGTCGTCGGCGATGTACCGCTCGGTGCCGCCGACGGCGAGCAGTCCGCCCCCGACGGTCAGCACATCGCGCTGCCCGCGCATCCTGGCGAGGGCGCGTGCGGTGTCGAAGCAGTGCGGGAAGGAGTCGTCGACCACGACGGTGCCGGGGCGTAGCCGGTCGATGTCGAGAACGGCCGTGCCACCGCTGCCACCGCTGCCGCCACTGACGGCGCTGCCACCGCTGCCACCGCTCACGGCGGTGACGATCAGGTCGGCCTCGTACACCGCGGCGGGAAGGGCCGGTGCGGACTCGGCCGTCGCCACCGACCCGGCCGGCCCGTTCCCGCGCAACTCCGTGGCGAGCGCCCGCAGGCGGGCCGCGTTCCCCGCGACATCGCACAGCAGCAGGTGAGCGGGCGGGCGCGGAGCGCGGGTAAGGAGCAGGTTGAGGGAAGAGGTGCCGATCGAGCCGAGTCCGACCATGGCGACGGTCAGGTCACTCAGGTCGCGTCCGGTCGTGGCGAGCGCCGCGTGCACGGTCTTGACCACGGACACCGCTGTGGCGGCGTGGCCGGTGGTGACAGCCGGCGCCCCGTCGGTGGCGCGTACCACCTCGAAGCCGTAGCCGGTCAGCGCGGGAATCATGCCCGCCAGGGAGACACAGCGGGCGCCGAGGGAGGCGGCGTGGCTGACGGCGCGGGCGGTGTGGCCGGTGAGCCCGCTTCCCGCGGCCAGTTCATCCGCGAACAGCGGCAGCGCGACGAACGCGGAGCGGCCCAACGGCGTGCCGATCTCCTCCAGGAGGCGGGGACCGCCGTCCGGGAAGAGCAGCTGCCGCATGTGTTCGCGGGGCAGGTCCGCTTCCGGGATCCCGGCGAGCGCCGCGAGGTGGCCGGGGGCGGGGAGGTAGCCGATGAGGGCGGCGTCCGTACGGGATGTGCGCGGGGCAGGGGCCAGGGCAAGGCGCGGACGTGGGGTGGCCGCCTGGGTGAGCTCGTCCCGCAGGAGACGGGTGAACGCGGCGAAGGCGGGGGTGTCTAGGGCAGCGGCCGAGGCCCGCAAGGTGACCCGCAGCTCGTCCCCGACCGGCCGAACGGCCAGGAACACATCGGTTCCCACCGGCGGCGGGGCGAGTTCCGTGTCGTGATGGTCCCAGTCGAGGGTGAGGGTTGCTCCGGTGGGTGAGCCGAGGGCGGAGAAGTCCAGGTAGCTGAAGAGGAACTGGGCGGCCCTCGGCAGACCGAGCGGGGTGGGTGGCGCAGTCGGGACGGGCGTGCTGTCGGGGGGCTCACCGCCGGTGGCACGGCCGACACCGCCGTCCGCGCCGCCGGTTTCGGGGCCGGTGGCGCCACCGGTGCCGTACGTCCGTGCGGCCACAGCCTCCTCGGTGATCCGGAGCAGGTCCTCCCGGAAGGAGTGGAACGAACGGCCGGGCGTGGCCTCGGCACCCGCCTCCGCCGCGGCAGGGCGCAGCGGTACGGCAGCCGCCAGGGGGCCGAACAGTCGGCTGATGTCGGGCAGTTGGTGGTCGCGGCCGGTGACCACCAGGCCGAGGACGAGGTCCCGCCGGCCGGTGAGGTCCGCCAGGGCCCGGTAGTAGGCGGTCAGGACGGGGGCGTACGGCGTGGCGCGGACGGTGGTGGCGAGGTCGCGTAGCCCGGCGGTCAACTCGGCGTCGAGCGTGAACCCCGCCGACCTGAACTCCGCGGAGCCGGTCCCGGTGGCCCCGACGCCCACTGGCTCGCCGCTCCGTGCACCCGAGCGGCGCAGGTCGGGCCGCTGGTACGGGATGGCGTGGCGGGCCTGCCAGGTGATGGCCGCCGGGTCCGGGCAGGGGCCCGTATCCGGCTGCTGGAGCAGGTCGACGTAATCGCGGAAGGTGCCGCGCAGCGGTGGCAGCCCGATCGGCTCGCCACGGCTGAGCCGGTCGTAGATGGTGATCAGTTCCCGGCCGAACAGGGCCGCGCTGTAGCCGTCACCGATGAGGTGGTGGGCATGGACGACGAGCGTGTGCTCGTCGGGGTCCGTGGTCAGCACGCGCAGACGCAGCAGTGGCCACGCCCACGGTTCGAACCGACGACGGCGTTCGTCGGCGACCCGCTCCTGGACCAGGTCCGGCGATGCCAGCGTCTCGAAGTCGACCGGGAGCCGCAGCGCGGGCGGCAGTTCCTGTTGGACGGGCGGGCGGGCACCCGCGGGGAAGACGGTGCGCAGCATGGGGTGGCGGACGACGAGGGCATCGACCGCACGCTGAAAGAGATCAGCCCGCAGCGGACCACGCAGGCACAACTGAGCAAGCCACGCGGACCCGGAGCCCGGCGCGATGGCCTCGGCGACCAGAAAGCCGCGCTGGGTGGGGGTGAGGGGGTATGGCGTGAGGTCCGCACCGGCGAGGGCGGCGGCCTCGTCCGCGACGGATGCCTGACCAATCGCGGCGGTCTCGTCCGCAGTGACGGCCGCATCCACGCTGACGGTCTCGTCCACGCTGACGGTCTCGTCCACGCTGACGGTCTCGTCCGCGGCGGTGGCCGTATCCACGGCCGTGGCAAGGGCGGTGAGTGTGCTGTGGTCGTAGATGACCGTCGGCCTCGGCAGGACAGCCCCTGGCCGTTCCCCCTCGTACGCCTTCTCCAGTCGCGCGAACACTTCCAGGACCAGGATGGAATCGCCACCGAGCGCGAAGAAATCGTCCTCACGGCCGACCTCCCCGACGCCCAGCACCTCGGACCAGATTCGGGCCAAGGTGCGCTCGGTCGGTGTGGCCGCCAGGGTGTCACTGGTCGGCGGCGAGGTCGTACCCGTCCCCGCTCCCGTGTCCGCGTCACCGGCCGTCGCGTCGAGTCGGCGGCGGTCGACCTTGCCCGTGCCCGTGAGCGGCAACGCGTCCAGGAATCGGAATCGGCTCGGGAGCATGTAGTCCGGCAGGGTGCCGCGCAAGTGGGTGCGCAGCTGTGCCGGATCGGGGCCGAGGCCGCCCGGTAGGGGTTCCACGAAGGCGGTCAGGCGGCCGTCGCGGTGCAGTACGGCAGCCTGGGCGACCCGGGGATGGGTCTGCAGCACCGCCTCGATCTCCCCCGGTTCGACCCGGTGGCCGCGGATCTTCACCTGATCGTCGACACGGCCGAGGAACTCCATTACGCCGTCGGGGCGTTGGCGGACCCGGTCGCCGCTGCGGTACCAGCGTTTGCCGTCGCGCTCGGTGAACGCCGCCGCTGTGAGCGTGGGATCTCCGAGGTATCCCGGCGTCAGCCCCGTTCCACCGATGAGGAGTTCACCTGGCTCGTCGGCGGTGCGGGGGCGCCCGTCCTCGGCCACCACCGCGACCTCGGTGCCGGAGATGGGACGGCCGATCGGCAGCCGCCGCACCTCGTCGCCGGGGCGGTCCTCGATGAGGTGGCAGGTGGCGTTGATGGTGGTCTCCGTCGGCCCGTACAGGTTGGCGATGCGGTGGCCGGGCCCGAACAGGTCGTACCAGCGACGGACATGCGCGGCGGGCAGCGCCTCCCCGCCGACATGGATCCAGCGCAGTGCCGACAGATCGGGGCGGGGGGCGCCGCGCCGCACCCGGGTCTCGGCGGCGGTCAGCAGCCGTTCCCACAGCGTGGGCACCGAGCTCCACACGGTGATCCGGTCCCGTACGACCCGGTCCAGCAGCGCCTCGGGGTCACGGACCAGATTCCGCGGCAGGGTGTGAACGGTGGCTCCGACCAGCAGCGGTGCCAGCAGTTGGCGTACGGACGCGTCGAAGCACACGGAGGCGGTCTGGGCCAGCCGGTCGCCCGCGCGGTAGCCGAAGGTGTCCACGGCCCAGTCCAGGTAGTTCATCATCGCCCGGTGGGTGATCGGTACGGCCTTGGGGCGGCCGGTGGACCCCGAGGTGAAGATGACGTAGGCGACGGCGTCGGGGTCGGCTACGGGAAGTGGCGGCAGCTGCGGTGGCGGTGAGGGGTCGTCGGTGGCCACCGTCGTGACGTCGTCGAGCGTGTCGGCCGTCGCTCGGGTGGCCTCGTGGCACACCACGTGTCGGGCCGTCGACCGGTGGAGCTGGTCGGCCAGGCGCGCGGCGGGGTGGGTGACATCCAGCGGCACCCACCCGGCCCCGGCCCGCAGGATGCCGACGACACCGACGACGGTGTCGGCACCCGGCTCGGTCAGCAGACCCACCAGGTCCCCGGGAGCGACGCCACGGGCGCGCAGCCGGTCGGCGAGTGCGGCGGAGGCCCGGTCGAGTGCGCCGTAGGTCATGGTGGCGTCGCCGGTCGCGACCGCGATCTGGTCGGCGGCCGTCCGGAATCGTGCCGACAGGCGCTCGACGATCCCGCGCCCGGCTGCGCGGGCCGGGGTCGGTGTCGATGCCGGTGCCGGTGCCGGTGCCGGTGCCGGTGCCGGTGCCGGAATATCCGTTCGGGCGGGCGTGGCGAGTTCGGCCAACTCCACCAATTCGGCGAGGTGTTCGCGTGCCAGGCGCTCCACGGTGGTCCGGTTGAACAGCCGGGCCGGGAAGTTCCAGGAGAAGTGCAGGGCTCGTTCGCTCTCCCAGCACAGCAGCCCCAGGCGCGTGGCGGCGGACGCGGTACGCGCCGCTGCCGGGCGCACCGTCACCGGGCAGTCGGGGTCGGTCGTGGCGGGGAAGCGGGCGAAGCTGAACCCCGCCGGGGAGGCGGTACGCGGCCGGGACCCGGTGGTGGGGAGCAGCCGGGCGATGTCCACGCTGGTGAGCCGGGCGTGCCGCTCCGCGTCCAGCCAGATCGCGTGCAACCGCTGTGCCAGGGCGGGCACGGGCTCGTCCGGGTCGACGGTGGCCGACAGCGGCAATGTGTCGGCGAGCGGGCCGACCAGCCGCTCGATACCGGCCAGCCTGAGTTCGCGACGGGCGCGCGCCACGTTGACCGCGATGCCACGCTGCCCGCTCCACCGCGCCAGACAGCGCACGTACGCGGCCAGCAGCAGGTGAAAGAGCGAAACGCCGTGGGCGGCGGCGCACTCGCGCAGCGCGGCGGTGAGGTCGGGGCCGGTGGCCACCTGGTGTGCGGTGAGCGGCGCGGCGGGCGGCCCCTCCGGGTCGCCGTCCCAGGGCAGGTCCAGGGGCCAGGGGTTGGCGTGGGTGTGGGTGTGGGTGTGGGTGTGGGCGGTGAGTACGTCATGCCAGTACCGTCGGTCCTCGGCGAACTCCGGCGAGGAGCGTTCCGACTCGACGGCGGCGGCGTAGTCGGCGAAACCCGCTTCCAGCGGAGGCAGTTCGGGTGAACGGCCGTGCGCGAGGGCGGTGTAGACCGACCACAGCTCCTCGCCAAGGACGTTGAGGCTGAATCCGTCCGCGGCGGCGTGGTGCAGTACGAGCAGAAGGTGGGCGAGGTCGGGACGCTCGCGCACCAGCACCGCACGTACCGGCGCCTCGGTGGCCAGGTCGAAGGGGCGATTGCACAGCGCCTCCTCCAGGTCGGTCAGGGGGCCGTCGGCGTGGCGGATCTCGTACCAGAAGGGCATGGTGTGCGGTTCGGGCGGCGCCACGTTCTGGGCGGGCGCCGTGCCGTCGGTCTCGATCCTTACGCGCAGCATCGGGTGGCGCTCGGCGAGCAGCGCGAGCGCCCGGCCGAGCAGACCGGCGTCCAGGGGGCCGCTGATGGTCTGGCGCACATACGCGTACGCGGTGATCTCGGGGTGCAGCCTGCCGCTTGTGTGGAAGGCCAGTTGTACGGGTGTGAGGGGAAGCGGGACCCCGTCGCCGAACGCGGTCGCCCTGCCGGTGTCGGCAGGGTGCGGCTGAGGCGCGGGCTGCTCCGTCCCCACCTGGTCGGTCGACAGATGGGTGGCCAGCTCGCCGATCGTCCGGTACTCGAAGAACAGCGTGGGCGGCAGGGCCCGGCCCAGCTCCGACTCCAGCCTTCTGACGAGGTCCACGGCGGAGAGCGAGTCCAGCCCCATGGTCAGGAACTGCTCGTCGTCGCCGATCTCGGCGGGCGAGCGGTGCAGAGCCTCGGCAAGGAGGCGGCACAGAACGCCGGTGATGTGTGCGGGGGCGGGGTCGGCCGTGCCGGTCGCGGGGGCGGGAGCGGGGGACCCCGGCGCCGGTGCGGTGGTGGGGGACGGGTCGGATCCCGGCGCGGTGCGCCCCTGTGCGCCGGGGACCGACACGGAAGTTCCGGACCGGCGGGTGGTGGAGGCGCTGGTCCCGGACATGTCCGTGGCGGAGGCGACGTGCTCGGACCCGGCGGCGGTCGACGCTGCGGGCCCCAACCCGGCGGTCCCGGACACCGCGGCGCCGGGCCGGACAGTGGCAGACTCGGCGGTCATCTCGGCAGTCATCTCGGCAGTCATCTCGGCCGACAACTCAGCCGTCGTCTCGGCCACCACCAGCTGCGCGGCGTCGATGCCGCATGCCGCGTGCAGCGCGGCGAGGCCCGCGCCCGGCGGCAGTGGCGCTACGCCACGGGTCATGGCGGGGACGGTTCGCGACGGGGCACCGGCGGCCAGGCCGGTTTCGGCGAACGCGGCGAAGTTGAGCGATTGCCACGGGCGGCCTGTCGCGCGTTCGGAGGCGGCGAACGCGTCGAGGAAGGCGTTGGCCGCGGCGTAGTCGCCGAGCGCACCGGCCAGGCCGGGCAGTACCGAGGTGACCGAGGAGAAGGCCACGCACACCGCCGGGTGGTGACCGTGGCGCCACAGGGCCCGGGACAACAGGTGGCTGCCGCGCACCTTGGCGGCCATCACCTCGGCCATCTCCTCGAGCGACTTGGTCCGCAGCGTGCCGGGGCGCACCACTCCGGCGGCGTGGAACACCCCATCCAGCGGCGGCAGATCTCCGACCAGGGCCTCGACATCCGCCTCGACGGACACATCCGCCACCCGGTACGCCGCGGTGACGCCGAGCGCGTCGAGTTCGGTCATCAGGCTGTTCGGCGGACAGGCCGAGCGGCCGGCGAGGACCAGGGTCGGTTGGCCGCGTCCGGCCAGGTCGCGTGCGAGGGCGGCGCCGAGCCCGCCCGCACCGCCGGTGATCAGATAGGTGCCGTCGGGCGGCAGCGGCGAGGACGCGGGCGCCGCGTCGGTCGCCACCGCCACGGGGATACGGACCAGACGGCGGCCCGCCCGCCACGCCACAGCGCCGCCGCCCGGCGCGTTGTGCCCGAATGCCTCCCGCTCCAGGGCGTCGAGCCGGGCGCCCAGGGAGTCGTACGAGGACAGGTCGACGCCGTACGCGGTGAGGCGCGGGAACTCCTCGGGGAGCGCGAGCGCCAGGCCGGTGAGCAATGCCTGGGCGGGGCACAGCCGTTCGGTGGTGGCGCCGGTGGCGTGCACGTCCTCGGTGACCGCCAGCAGACGGCCACCGCCCTGGCCCATCGATGGGATCAGGTCCAGCAGGGTGGACAGTACGGTGTGGGTCGCGGCGTCGAGGTCCGCCACGGTCGGGCACTCGGCGGCCGGTCCTGCGAGCCAGAGGGTGAGTTGCGCGGGTGGCTCGGCGAGGGCGGCCTCACCGTCCCGGCGGACCCTGATACCGCGCCGCTCCAGGCGGTGGGTCAGCGCACGGGCCAGCTCCGAGTCCGGCCCGGCCAGCCGGACCGTGTCCGGTGTGTCCGGTGCGTTCGGTGTGCCCCCGTCCGGTGCGGGATCCGGTGCGGGAGGCGTCTCGCGCCAGGTGAGGCGGTGCAGTGGCGCTGACGCTGCGGGACCGGGGTTGTGCTTCTGGCGGTGCTCGGGCCCGTGCTCGTGTCGGTGCTCGTGTCGGTGCTCGGGCTGACGCCCAGGCCAGTGCTCCGGGCGGCGCTCTTGTCGGTGCTCCGGCCGGTGCTCGGGCCGGCCCTCGGGGCGCTGCTCGGGCCGGCCCTCGGGGCGCTGCTCGGGGCACTGCTCGGGCCGGTGCTCGGGCCAACGCTCTGGCCGGTGCTCGGGCCGGTGTTCAGTCCGGCACTCAGGTCGTAGCTCTGGCCAGTGGCGGCGGCGCTGGAACGGGTACGTCGGCACGGGCACGCGCGCCCGTCCCTCGCCCAGTGCCGAGTGGTCCAGGTCCACCCCGCGCGTCCACAGCCGCCCCAGGGCGGTCAGCAGAGCCTGTCCGGCGTCGGCACCAGTGTCGGCTCCGGTGCCCGGGGCCGCCAGCGCGAACACCTCCGGCGACGGATCGCGGTCGGCCGCCACGGCGCGGACCGGCCCCAGCAAGGTGGCTCCAGGCCCCAGCTCAACGAACGTGTCGTAGCCCTCGTCCAGCAGCCGCCCGACCGCGGCGCCGAAGCGCACCGGCCGCAGGGCGTGTTCGCGCCAGTGGTCCGGGGCCAGGGACGGCTGCCACTCGGCGGTCAGCGTGCTGAGCAGGGGGATCGCGGGCGGGAGCGGGGTCAGTTCGGCGGCCGCGGTGGTGAGCGGGTCGGCCACCGGGCGCATCGCCGGGGAGTGAAAGCCGTGGGATACGGGGAGTTCGCGGACCGTGACCCCGTCGGCGGCCAGCCGCCCGACTGCCCGGGCGACGGCATCCGCCGCTCCGGCGATCACCACCTGACCGGGGGCGTTGACCGCGGCCACGCACAGCGCACCGGCCGACTCGGCCACCACCTCGGCGACGGCGTCCTCACCGCCGCGTACGGCCGCCATGGCACCCGGTCCGGCCAGTTCGCGCATCAGACGGCCCCGTTCGGAGGCGAACCGCACCGCCTCGGCCAGGGTCAGCGACCCGGCGACGCAGGCGGCGGTGATCTCGCCGACGCTGTGCCCGGTGACGGCTTCCGGGGTCACGCCCCAGACCCGCAACTGTCGGGCGAGCGCGACGCCGAATGCCACGAGCAGCGGCTGGGAGACCTCGGTGTGGGCCAGATCGGCGGGCGAGGCGCCGGGGTCCAGGCACCACTGGGCCAGGGTGCGTCCGCGCACCTCGCCGACGAGTGCGGACGCCTCCTCCATCACACGGCGGAACTCCGGTGCGGTGCGGTACAGGGCGCGGCCGAGCCCAGGCCGCGCGGTGCCCTGGCCGGGCAGCAGGAACGCCAACCGGGGGCGGGAGCGGGCCACGGCGGGGGTGGTGTGGGCTTCGAGGCGCTCGGCGAGGTCGCCGCGGGACACCAGCGCCAGGCGGTGGGGGCCGTGGTCGCGGGCGGTGTTGACGGTGGCGCACACATCGCCCTCGTCGAGTTCCGGGTGAGCCCGCAGATGGGCCGCGAGGTCCCGGGCCGCGGCCGCCAAGGCGTCGGCGCCGCGCGCCGACAGAGTCAGCAGGTGCGGACCGTCCTCGACACCCGAGCCGCCGTCGCCCGCGGCGTCCGCGCCGCCCGCGGCATCCGGCTCACCCCGTCCGGCAGTGACCGGCCGCCCGCCACGACGTGGCAAGAGCCGGGGCGCCTCCTCGAGGATGGCGTGGGCGTTGGTGCCGCCGAAGCCGAAGGCGTTGATCCCCGCCACCAGCGGGCCGGTGGCCGTCCATGCGCGGTGCTTGGTGACCACCCGGAAACCGGCCGTGCCGTCGTCGGGGAGGGAGGCGGCGGGTGGGTCGTGGTGCAGTGAGGCGGGCAACTGGCGGTGGCCCAGGGCCAGGACCACCTTGACCAGGCTCGGCATGGCGGCGGCGTTGAGCAGGTGGCCGAGGTTGGTCTTCACCGAGCCCAGCAGTCGGGGGCGGCCGTCGGCGCGGGGCGGGAACGCCTGGGTGAGGGAGCGTAGTTCGACGGGGTCGCCGAGGGCGGTGCCGGTGCCGTGGGCCTCGATGTAGGACACGTGGTCGGGGTCGACGCCCGCGTCGCGGTACGCCTGGACGATGATCTCGCGCTGGGTGAGCGCGTTGGGGGCCAGCAGGCTCAGCGAACGCCCGTCGTTGTTCACCGCGGTACCGCGCAGCAGGGCCAGGACGGGGTCGTTCGCGCGGTGTGCGTCGTCCAGCCGGGCCAGGACGATCGCCGCGCCGCCCTCCCCGGGGACGAAGCCGTCGGCCGCGGCGCTGAAGGCGCGGCAGCGGCCGGTCGGCGAGAGTACGCCCGCCTGCTCCAGCAGCCGGTGGCCGGTCGGGGCCAGCGCGAGGTTGACTCCGCCGACCACGGCGAGGTCGCACTCCCCCGCCCGCAGACTGCGGCGCGCCAAGTGCAGCGCGACCAGCGCCGATGAGCAGGCGGTGTCGACGGCGAGGGCCGGGCCGGTCAGATCGAGGCTCTGCGCCACGCGGGCGGCGACGAGGTTGGGGAGGTTGCCGACCAACGCGGCGGGAGGCAGCCCGCCGTCCGGGCCGGAGGCCCGGGACAGCAGTTCGCGGTAGCCGCTCTCCCCGGTCGCGGCGAACACACCGATGCGGCGGCCCGTCCGCCGCGAACCCGCGTAGCCCGCGCGCTCCAGGGCCTCGTGGGCCAGTTCGAGGAAGATGCGGGCCTGGGGGTCGGTCGCGGCCGCCTCCTGGCCGTCCATGCCGAAGTACGTGGCGTCGAAGCGGGACGGGTCGTCCAGGAAGGCGCCCCACCGGGCGGTGGCCTCCGGCCGGGGCGTCCAACGGGCGGCCGGTACGGGGCCGACGGCGTCGTGGCCGGCCACGAGCCGGTCCCAGAAGGCGTCCGGGGTGTCCGCGCCGGGGAAGCGGCAGGCCATGGAGACGACCGCGATCGCTCCCGGGTCGGTGTCGCCCACGGCCGGGTCGGTGTCGCCCACGGCCGGGTCGGTGTCGCCTACGGCCGGGTCGGTGTCGCCCACGGTGTCGCGGGGCCGAGCGGCCTCCGGCGGCCCGGCGCGCCGCGCCGCCACCACGTGTTCGGTCAGGGCGGCCACCGTGTCACGGTCGCGCAGCACCGCCGGTGGCACGGTGACGGCGAAGGCGTCCTCCACCTCGGCGAGCACCTCCATCGCCTTCAACGACGAACCGCCGACGGCCAGAAACCGGTCATGCGGGCGGATGGCGTGCTCGGGCATGCCCAGCACCCGTGCCCAGATGGCGGTGACGGCCCGCGCAACCTCCCGCCGCGAGCCCAACGCCCCGGGGACGTCCCCGGCGGCCCCGGTAGCCCCGGCAGCCCCAGCGGTCGCAGCGGTCGCAGCGGTCGCAGCGGTCGCAGCGGTCGCAGCCAAACCCCCACGCCCCCACCGCCTCTCAACCTCGGCGTAGGCCCCCGCCTCATAGCGCTCGCGCATCGCACGTCGCCGCAGCTTGCCGCTTGTCGTTCGGGGAAACGCACCCGGTGGCAGAGGCAGCACCCGTACGTCGTCGTGGGCCAGGGCCTGCCGGACCCGCGCCGCCGCCTCCGCCAGTACGGTGGCCGCCGCGATCGGCGGACCGGGCCAGCGTACGAAGACCACCACGCGTTCCGTGCCGTCGGCAGGGTCGGTGGAGCCCACCGCCGCGGCCAGGGGCGGTGTCGGCAGGCCGGGGGTGGCCGCCGCCACTTCCTCCAGGTCCGGCGCGTGGAAGGTGCGGCCGGACACGAAGAGCACGTCCTTGTGGCGGCCGGTGACACACAGTCGGCCGTCGGCCAGGAAGCCCAGGTCGCCGGTGCGCAGCCAGCCACCCACGTACATGGCGGCGGTCGCCTCGGGGGCGTTGCGGTAGCCGCGCGCCACCTGGGGTCCGCGCACCTGGATGTGGCCCACCCGCCGGTCGTCCAGCGGACGGTCCGCGTCGTCCACGATGCGCACCTCGCACCCGGGCACCGGCAGACCGACGTCCATCAACTCCACGGCGTCCGGACCCCGGGCGGTGTCCACCGCGTGGCCTCGGCTGAGGGCCGCCCGGTCCAGTACACGCTCCACCGCCACCTCCTCCAGGGGCGGGAAGGTGACCGCCAAGGTGGCCTCGGCCAGGCCGTAGACCGGCAGCGGTGCCCGCTCGTCGAGCCCAGAGGCTCGGGTCTTCGCCACGAACCTCCGCCACACCGCCGGGGCGATCGGCTCGGCACCGACCAGGACCAGCCGCACGGAGGTCAGGTCGAGGCGGGCGAACACCTCATCCGGGATCCGCCGTACGGCCAGGGCCAGGGCGAAGTTCGCGGCGGACAGGAGCGTCGCCCGGTGGCGGGCCGCCGTCTCCAGCCACAGCGCCGGACGCTTGGCGAACGACAACGGCTCCAGCCGCACCTGCTTGGCGCGCGCGGCGAGCGGGGCCAGGTGGGTGCCGATGAGTCCCATGTCGTGGAAGTACGGCATCCAGCTCACCACCACATCGTCGGGCGTGATGGCCGCGGCGAGCCGCATCTGTTCCAGATTGGCCAGCACGGCGGCATGCGTCAGCTCGACGCCCTTCGGGGCTCCGGTACTGCCCGAGGAGAACTGGACGAACGCCATATCGCCTGGCGTGGCCTCCGGCAGCCGGGCGGGTGGGCGGCCCTGCCGCAACTCGTCCAGCCGCAACAGCCGCAACGGCTCGACACCGTCGGGCAGTTCGCCCAACCGCCTCTCCGACGTGGCCTCGTCCACCGCCACCGGCGGGCGGCCGAGCGATTCCCACACCGGCGCCACCCGCCGGACGTCGGACGCGAGCGGCACCGGGACGAGACCGGCCAGCGACGCACCCCAGAACAACGCCTGGAAGTCGTCGCCACGGTCGGCGAGCAGCGGGACACAGGTGCCGGGCGCCACCCCGGCCGCGAGATAGCCACCGGCGACGCACAGCGCCTCGTCCCGCAGCTCCGCGAAGGTGACGGTCCGCTCGCCACCGTCGCCTCGTACATGCACCAGCACCTGGTCCGGGGCCGCCTCTGCCGCGCCCATCAAGACCTGCGGGAGCGTGGTCTCGCCATTCGGTCCGGTCATCGAGCTCCCCAACTCACTTGCCCTCCTCTAGAGGGAGGCGCGGACGGAGCGGCGGGTTCCAGCGGAACGGCAATCCCTCACCTCGGCATTCGCCCCAGGCCGCTCAGCGTTCATGCCCTTCGCTCCCGGCCGCCACCTCGGTGAGCCGGTCCACCACGGCCTGGTAGTGGGTCAGGCCGTGGTCGACCCATTGCTGGGCGCTCTCGCGTCCCGTCCTGCCATAGGTGCCCGGCCGGTCACGCACCCCACGGCTCACCATGATGTCGATGAGTTCGACGAGGTAGTCGGCGGAGAGCTCACGCTCGTAGTAGCCCGTTACGGCGAGCAGAGAGTCCAGCGGATGGTCGTACGGCGCACCGGTGTCCAGCAGGAAGCGGACGTGATTGCGCAGGATGCGCAGCTCGTCCTCGTAGCCGTACGGCACCCTGCGGACGAGCCAGTCCACGGACACGTCGTTGAGTTCGCTGCTGACGGCTCCCCGTTCCCGCAGCAGGCGCACCTGTCGCTCCGGGTACGGATCGGCCCGGATGGCCAGGTCGAGCAGGGTCTGACCGCCGGTGCTCACGGCGTTGACGTCGGCGCCCGCGTCGAGCAGGGACCACAGGATGCTCCAGTGCTCCTCGCCTTCGACCCGGGGGGTGGGGGGGGGGGGGCGCCCGGGACCCGCGGCCGTGAACTGGGGTGCGTTGCCGAAGGCCGCCTGGGCGCGCGGATCGGCGCCCGCCGCGAGCAGCGCGCCGACGGCCGCGGCCGAACGCGCCGCCACGGCGTGGTGCAGGGGTGTGGCGCCGTACTCGTCGAGCGTGCCGACGTCAGCGCCCTCGCCGAGCGCGGCACGCAGCGCCCCCACGTCCCCGGCGGCACACGCCCGCAGCAGGGCACGGCCGGCCGGGTCGGGCGTACCGCGGGGCGGGAGTTCGAGGATGGCGAAGGCCACTTCCTGGTGGGGCGGTGCGGCGCTGGCCAGCATGACGAACCGTGCTCCGGGGAGCCGCGTCGCCACGCCGCCCAGATAGACGTCCTTCGCGAACTCCTCCGTAGGGAAGTCCATCGGGCCGAGGACACCACAGAGCAGCTGGACCACGGAGCGCCGACGGGGGTCCTGTATGCCTCGCAGGAGGCTTTCCGCAGCCGTGCCGAACACGTCCTCGCCGAACTCGGCCGCCTCCGCCGCCCACTCCTCCTCGTCGAGTTCCGTCAGCCACTCCTCGTCGGGGAGTTCGTCGCCGAGGAGGTCCAGCGCCTCGTACAGAGAGGGCGCGACACCGATCACGTCGAAGGAAGCGTCGTCCTCATCTTCGAGCTCCTCGAACTCCTCGCTCTCCCCGTCCTCCTCTTCCTCACAGTCTTCGTCCGCCGCACCGGCGGCGAGTGCGGGTGCGGGGGCACCGAAGAGTTCCGCGAGGTCCGCGTCGTCGAAATACGTCCCCTCGGGGTTGTACTGCACGACCACATAGCGCCCGCCGGTCAGCTCCTCCCGCAGCTCACCCGACTCGGCCTCCGCGAGACACCGCAACAGCTCGTCAAGATCCATGGCCGGAGTCTCGCAGGTGGGTCCGACAGCCACCGGGCCGCCGGACCCACCGCGAGCGACCGGCGTCTCAGGCGAACACCGACAGCAGCAGGGCCATCGCCAGGCCGAGCACACTGACCAGGGTCTGCACGGCGGTCTGGGTCTTGGTGGCCTGGGTGAGGTCCATTCCGAACGACTCCTTCACCAGCCAGAACCCCGCGTGGTTGACGTAGTTGAGGCCCAGCGAACCGGCGCCGATCGCGACCACGAGCAGGGATGCCTCCAGGCCCCCGCCGTCGCCGATCAGCGGGGCCACGATGCCGGTGGCGGAGACGATGCCGACGGTGGCGGAGCCCGTGGTCAGTGACAGCAGCAGGGCGATGAGCCAGCCCAGCAGGATCACATTGATGTGGGCGCCCTCGGCGGCCGACGCGATGGCATCGCCGATGCCCGAGTCCTGCAGCACCTGCTTGAACGCCCCTCCCCCGCCGATGATGAGCAGGATGGCGGCGATGGACTTCAGGCTGTCGGTCAGGGAGGCCCGGGTCTCCTCACCCGAGCGGCCGGAACCGCCGGAGCGGCCGGCGCGGGCGGAGCCGACCATCGTCACACCCAGGGCGAAGACGAAACCGGCGAGCATCGCCACCAGTGGCTCTCCGGCGAACACGAGCGCCGCGCCCAGCCCGCTCGACTCGTCCAGCACCGTCTCGGCCAGGGTGCGCAGCAGCATCAGGACGACGGGCACCAGCACGGCCGCCACGGCCAGCCCGGTGGGCACGCCGGTCCGGCGGGGCACCTCCGCGCTCGCCTGCGCACCGGGCGCCGAGGTGCGGGCTTCAGCGGGCTGCGGCTCGGCCCCCGTGAACTGCGCCACCAGTTCGGCGTCCGGAGCGACGTCGGGAAGCCGGGGTGCGATCCAGCGGGCGTAGACGGGCCCGGCCAGGATGACGGTGGGCACGGCGCAGACGATGCCGACGCCGAGGGTGAGGCCGAGGTCGGCGTGCAGACCGGTCATGGCGGTCAGCGGGCCGGGGTGGGGCGGCAGCATGCCGTGCAGGGTGGACAGCGAGGCGATGGCGGGCACACCGAGGAGTACGTACGGACTGCCCTTGGTCCCGCCGTGTTCCTCCATCCTGCGGGCGACGCTGAAGATCAACGGCAGCAGTACGATCAGGCCCACCTCGAAGAACATGGGCACGCCGATGACGAACGCGGCGGCACCCACCAGCCAGGGCAGCCTGCGGGGCTCGGCGCGGGCGACGAGGGCGCGGGCGATGGCGTCGGTGGCGCCCGAGTCGGAGAGCAGACGGCCGAGCATGGCGCCCAGGGCGAGGGTGACACCCACGTCGCCGAGGGTGCCGCCGGCGCCCTCCTCGATGGATCCGGCGAGTTTCGCGGCGGGCTCCCCGGCCGCTATCCCCGTGCCCACGCTGACCAGGATCAGCGCGACGAACGGATGGACCCGCAGCCGGGAGTTGATGAGATAGATCAGTGCTGCGATCGCCACCGTGAGGATGAGCAGCAGCCACCAGGTGTGTGCGGTCATGCGGTGCCTTTCCAGGACATATGGGTTCCTACCAGGGCATGCGGGGGGTTCGTACGCCACCAGGGCATGGGTGGGTCACGGATGGGAGCGGGGTGGTTCAGCGGCGACAAGGGCGTGCGGCGGCCGCCCCGGCGGAGTGTCCGGTCAGTCCAGTCCCAGGTGTCCGACCAGCTCCGCCACGTTCTTGTCCTGCCGGGCCAGATATGTGGCGAACGCGCCACCCGTGGTGAACGCGTCGGTCCAGCCGTGGCGGGTGAGCTCGGCCTTCCACTGCCGCGAGGTGTGCAGCGCGGTCAGCACCTCGATCCAGCGTTTGCGGTCCGCGGAGCTGATGCCGGGCGGGGCGACGATCCCCCGCCAGTTGTCGAAGACCAGGTCGATCCCGGCCGCCTTCAGCGTCGGCACCCCGGGGAGCGCGGCCACGGGCCGGTCGCTGGTGACCGCGAGCACCCTGAGCTGCCCGGCCGCGATCTGGTCGAGGAACTCGCCGATGCCGCTGGTGGCGAAGTCGACCCGGCCGTCCAGCAGGGCGGGGAGCAGATCGCCGCCACCGCCGTCGTAGGCGTCGTAGCGCACGGTCTTCGGCTGGATGCCGACGGCGCGGGCCAGCGCCATGGGCAGCAGGTGGTCCGGGCCGCCCAGCGACGAGCCGCCACCGACCGTGACGTCTCCCGGGTGCTTACGCCACTCGGCCACCAGGTCCGCGATGCCGCGGTACGGCGAGTCCTTGCGGACCACCACCGCCTCGGGCTCCTCGATCAGGCGGGCGATCGGGGTGGTCCGCGCCACGGTCACCTTGGCGTGGGCGACATGCGACGCGCCCAGCACGCCGAGGCCCATCTGGAGGGCCAGCCGTCCGTTGCCACGTTCGTCCACGGTGCGCTGGAGACCGACCGTGCCACCGGCCCCGGGCAGGTTGAACACCTCCATGTCCGAGGTGGTCCCGGTCTCCTCCAGCACCCGGGCCACGGTCCGGGCCGTGGTGTCGTAGCCGCCTCCGGGGGTGTTCGGCACCAGGATCCGCAGCCCGTCGTCCCGGGCGTCGCCGGTGCCCGGCCAGGTGCCGCAGGCGCCGATGAGCAGGGACAGCACGGCGGCCAGAGCGCCGGACAGGACGCGGGTGCGGGTGCCGTTGCCGGTGCGGCGTCTCATGGCACCTCCCTTTCGCTTCCCATACGGCGGACGCCATGATTGTGCGGCCTGGTGGACAATGCGCCCAGGTTGTGTCAGCAGGAGAGATTGAGTTCATTGTGGTCGCCGCGTTCCGTCGCCAAACACTCGCAGGCGAGATGCTGCTGCTCCAGCTCGCCATCGTCGTGGTGGTGCTGATGGCGGTGGCGGCGGTCTCGCTCGCGCAGTCGGAGGCCACCTTCAACCGGGTGGAGGGCCGCCGGGTCGGTGCGCTCGCCGAGCAGCTGGCCGCCCAGCCGCTGGTGCGCAGCAGGCTGGTGGGGCCGTCACCGGCGGAGGCGCTGGCCCCGCTGGTGTACTCGGCGCGGGTGCAGTCGCGGGTGACGTCCGTCACGGTGGCCGACCGCCGCGGGCGTGTCGTCAGCTCGACGAATCCCACCGTGCTCGGCGACCGGCTGCCCCTGGGCGAGGGGGTGGGCGCGGGCCGTGGCTGGTCGGGCACGCTGGCCTGGGACGGCAGCCGGGAGCTGGTGGCGCAGGTGCCGGTGGTCGGCGCGACGGGGGACGACCTGGGGCGGCATCTGGGCACCGTCATGATCGGCGAGGCGTCTCCCACGGTGTGGCAGCGGCTGAGCGGCGCGTCCTCGTACCTCCCCGTCTACCTCGGCGTGGCGAGCGCGCTCGGCGTCGTGGGCTCCTGGCTGCTCGCCCGGCGCGTCAAACGGCAGACGCTCGGCCTGGAGCCGCGCGAGATCACCGGGCTGGCCGAGCACCGCGAGGCGATGCTGTACGGCATCGCCGAGGGGGTCGTCGCCCTCGATCCGCAGCACCGGGTGACCCTCGTCAACGACATGGGCAGACGGCTGCTGGAGCTGCCCGAGGACTGTGTGGGCCGGAACCTCGCCGAGCTCGGCATCGAGGGACGGCTGCTGGACGTCCTGGCCGGGGCGCGGAGGGAGTCGGCGGACCCGAAGGACGAGGTCGTGGTCCGGCACGGCCGGGTCCTGGTCATGAACCGCATGACCGTGGTCAAGGACGGACGGCCGCTCGGGTCCGTCACCACCCTGCGGGACCGCACCGAGCTGGCGAGGCTGGAGCGCGAGATCGGCTCCTTCCGCTCCACCTCCGAGCTGCTGCGCGCGCAGACCCATGAGTTCGCCAACCAGTTGCACACCATCTCCGGGCTGATCCAGATCGGCGAGCAGGAGGAGGTGGTGCGCTACATCCGGGCGCTGAACCAGCGGCGTCAGTCGCTCGACATGTCCATCGGCCGCCGGGTCCGGGACACCGCCATCGCCGCGCTGCTGATGGCGAAGGCGTCCCAGGCCGCCGAGCGGAAGGTGGCCCTGCGCCTGTCGGACCGCACCGCGCTGGACCGGCTGACGCCCGAGGACGCCGCCGATGTGGCGACCGTGGTCGGCAATCTGGTCGACAACGCCATCGACGCCGCCACGTCCGAGCACGGCGGTGGGAACAAGGATGGCGACGGGGAGGGCGACGAGCCGTGGGTGGAGGTCGAGCTGCGGCAGGACCACACCAGTGTGGAGATCGTGGTGCGCGACTCCGGTCCCGGCGTCGCCCCCGGACTCGCCCAGGAGGTCTTCGCCCACGGCTTCACCACCAAGGCCGCCCGGGAGGGCGAGCGCGGCATCGGACTCGCGCTCACCCGGCTCGTCTGCGAGCGCCGCGGCGGCGAGATCGCGGTGACCAACACCAGCCAGGGCGCGATGTTCAGCGCCCGCATGTCCGTCAGCCACCCCGCCGGCGCGGTGGCGGAAGGAGCGACCCGATGACCGAGTCGGCCGGCACGATCGATGTGCTCGTCGTGGACGACGACTTCATGGTGGCGCGCGTCCACCGCACCTTCGTGGAGCGGGTGGCGCCGTTCCGCGTCGTCGGCACCGCCCACACCGGTGAGCAGGCGATCGAGGCGGTCGACGCGCTCCGGCCCGACCTGGTCCTGCTCGACCTCTATCTGCCGGACCTCTTCGGCCTGGACGTCATCCCCCGGCTGCGCACCGCCGGGCACGACTGCGACGTCATGGTGATCACCGCGGCCCGGGAGGCCGACGCGGTGCGCGGCGCCGTCCGCCAGGGTGTGGTGGACTACCTCCTCAAGCCCTTCGACTACGAGGACCTCCAGCCCCGCCTGGAACGCTATGCGACCCAGCGCGGGCGGCTGCTCACCACGGTCGTCCGTGGCCAGGCGGATGTGGACCGCGTCCTGGCCGGGGCGTTCGCACCCCCGGCGGGCGGCGCCCTCCCGAAGGGCCTGAGTGTGGAGACCGCCCAGCTCGTCGAGCGCGCCCTCCGCGAGGCGGACGGCACCGTCTCCGCCGCCGAGACGGCCACCGCCATCGGCATCTCCCGGGTCAGCGCCCGCCGCTACCTGGAGTACTTCCACACCACCGGCCACGTCGATGTCTCGCTGCGCTACGGCACGGCCGGGCGCCCGGAGCGCCGCTACAGCCGGCGGGCGTAGGCGGGCCAGTGGCGCGGGGCCCAGCGGCCGCTGACGGGTCCGCGGGTCCGGCCCGCTCCGGGCCGGGCGGGCGACCACTGGCTGAGACGGCCGAACGAGCCTTGTGAGAACTCTTGACTCGGGTGGGACCGTCTACCAAGATCCCCGCTGGAATCGATTCCATGGAATCGATTCCGAAGCCCGCCGTCCCTGCCGTCATTCCCCCAACCTCACCACCAGGGCGGCGACTTCGCCGTACCCGCACGAGCACGCCCCAGTGAAAGGCCGCATGTGGACGCCACCGTTACCCTCAAGGACGTCGCAGCCCGCGCGGGTGTCTCCGTGGGGACCGCGTCGCGGGTGCTCTCCGGCCACGCGGCCACCTCGCCCGCGGCCCGGGAACGGGTGCGGGCGGCGGCCACCGAGCTCGGCTACCGGGTGAACGCCCGGGCCCAGGCGCTGCGTTCGGCCCGCAGCCATGCGGTGGGGCTGCTCGTCTCCGACGTACGCAACCCGTTCTTCGCGGACATCGCCCACGGCGCCGAACAGACCGCGCTCGCCTCGTCGTGTGTCACGCTGCTGGCCAACGCCAACGAGGACACCGCACAACAGGACACCTACCTGGATGTGTTCCTCACCCAGCGGGTCGACGGCATCATCATCGCCCCCCAGGGTGAGGGCTGCGGCAATCTGCGCGCTCTGGAACAGGCGCGGGTGCCACTGGTCTTCGTGGACCGCACCGTCGACGGGTTCGATGTGCCGAGCGTGACCGCGGACAACGCACAGGGGGTCGAGCTCGCCGTCGCCCACCTCGCCGAACAGGGCCACACCCGCATCGGATACATCGGCGGACCGCCGTCCGTGTCCACCGGGCGGGCGCGGCTCAGCGCGTTCCTGGCGGCGATCGCCCGCCACCGCCTGGACGGCGACCCCGCGTTGATCACGGCGGGGGACTTCCGCCGGGCGAGCGGTGGCACGGCGGCCGCGAAACTCCTCGCGCACCACCGGCCGCCGACCGCGCTGCTCGCCGCCGACAGCCTGATGGCGGTCGGCGCCCTGACCGAGGTGCGCCAACGGGGCTTGCGGATCGGCGAGGATCTGGCCCTGGTCGCCTTCGACGACATCGAGTGGTTCGGCGAACTCGACCCCCCGCTCACGGTGGTGGCCCACGATGCCCGCGCCTTGGGAGCGACCGCGATGCGACTCCTGCTCGATGTCATCGAAGGCGGCACGGCCGAGTCGGTCGTTCTGCCGATGCGGCTGATCCCCCGCCGGTCATCGGCGGCGCGACCGCACATCACTGCCGGTCATCCGTCCACCTGACGCCCCGACCCCGACCCGTCCATAACCCGCGGTCCATAACCCGCAAACCACAACCCGCACACTCCGCGGACCCGCGCACCCGGCGGTCCCGCCGCCTCGGCGTGGCGTTCGCGGAGCGCCCTACCCTGCCCGACGCACAGACGAAAGGCTGACCATGCGCATCGCACTCGGCAACGACCACGCGGGGCTGACCCTCAAGGAACACGTCCGCCAGGTGTTGCGACGCCTGGGACACGAGGTGGTCGACTTCGGTCCCGACACCGACACCCCCGTCGACTTCCCCGACATCACCTTCGCCACCTGCGACGCCGTACGCACCGGGGAAGCCGACCGCGCCGTGCTGGTGTGCGGGACGGGCGCGGGGGCGCTGATGGCCGCCAACAAGATCGCGGGCATTCGATGCGGTCTCGGACATGACGTGTACTCCGCCCACCAGGCCGTCGAGCACGACGACGCCAACGCGCTCGCCATGGGCGCGTGGCTCATCGGACCCGCCATGGCCACGGAGGTCCTGGAGGCGTTCCTGGGCGCGACGTTCGACGACGACGCCGACACCGTACGCCGCGTGGCCAAGCTCCGCGAGCTGGAGCTGCGTTCGGCCCGCGAGCTCGCCGAACACCTCTGATGTCCGCCGACCGCGTCTGACCTCCCCGGAACACCCCTTCCCTGGCACACCTCCTCCCCACACACCACTTCCCCGGCACCTCGTCCCCGGCACACCTCCGCTCGAAGGGCACCGGTATGACCGCTCCTACCTCACCCTCGTCGTCCCCGCCCCCGCCTCCCGCACGAGGACGCGTCAGGACCGCCCTCGCGTCCGCCGTCGGCACCTGCGTCGAGAACTACGACTTCATCGCCTACGGCACCGCGTCCGCCCTGTACTTCGGCGACGCGTTCTTCCCCAACTCCGATCCCGTGGTCGGCACCCTGCTGGCCTTCGTCACCCTCGGCGTCGGCTTCCTGATGCGCCCGATCGGCGGGGCCGTCGGCGGCTACCTCGGAGACCGCCATGGGCGTAAACCGGTCCTGGTCGGCGCCCTGCTGACGATGGGCATCGCCACCGTCCTGATCGGCATGCTGCCCACCTATCAGCAGGTCGGAGTGGCCGCGCCGGTACTGCTGGTGGTCATCCGCTGCGTCCAGGGGCTGGCGTTCGGCGCCGAGTGGGGCAGCGCCGTGATGATGACGTACGAACACGCGCCCCGCACCCGCCGCGGCCTGTACTCGGCGATACCGCAGGCCGGTAACCCCCTGGGCATCGCGCTCGCCAACATCGCCTTCCTGCTCTCCTCCACCCTCGACTCCGACTGGGCCTGGCGGCTGCCCTTCCTGGCCAGCGCCCTGCTGATCGTGGCCGGAGTGGTCATCCGGATGAAGCTCACCGAGTCCCCGGAGTTCGAGGCGGCCCGGGCGAAGGGCACCACCGTGCGCAACCCGCTGCTCAGCGTGGTGCGCGAGGACTGGCGCAATATCCTGCGCATCATCGCCCTGCGCGTGGTGGAGTCCTGCGCCTACTACCTGACGGCCACCTACCTCCTCTCCTACATCACCGACCGCGACGACGGCGACCGTGGCGTGGCGCTCGCCGGTGTGGTCACCGCCAGCCTGCTCGCCACCGCCACCACCGTGCTCTCCGGCGCGCTCACGGACCGCGTGGGCCGCCGCACGGTGTACCTGGTGGCGTGTGTGCTGGCCGCGGTCTTCGGCTTCCCGATGTATCTGATGGCCAACACGGGCGCCCCGGTGCTCATCGTGCTGATCTTCCTGATCGGCATCGGGGTGATCCACGCGGCACTGACGGGCACCCAAGCCGCCTGGTTCGCCGAGCTGTTCAACACCGCTACCCGTACGTCCGGAGCTTCGCTGGGCTATCAGACGGCGGCGTCGGTGGCCGGTTTCGCGCCGTTCCTCGCCGTACTGCTCGCGGAGTCCTTCGGCTGGGCGGGCCCGGCCGGACTCTATGTGTGCATCGCGCTGGTGGGACTCGTCGGGGTGCTGTCCACCCGCGAGACCTGGAGCCCCGAACAGCGCACGGTCCTCCCGGCCGGTCAGCCACGGCGAGCGGCCGATCGCGAACGGCATCCCTCCCGCTGAGCCGAGGGGACGGCATCCCTCGCGCTGAGCCGAGGGAACCGTCCCCCTCCCGCTTGGCCCGAGGGGAAGTCGGCCGGTGGGCCCGGACACGGTGCCGGGCCCGCCGGCCAACGAGGTCAGGGCTTGCGGGCCACCGCTCCGTACATCGCGATGTCCTCGTCCTTGATGTCCTCGGTGACGGTGGCGTCCGGGCGCCACTTGTGGACCTGGGTGAGGCCGGGCTCGACCAGTTCGAGGCCGTCGAAGAACCGCTCCGCCTCGGCCTCGGTGCGCAGCCGCATGGGCATGTCGCGGGCCGCGTACTCACGGGCGACCCGGGCCACCTCGTCCGGTGCGAAGTCGGCGGTGCCGATGGACATCGCCAGGTAACTGCCGGAGGGCAGCGGCTCCAGGAGGCGGTCGACGATTCCGTAGGCGTCGTCCTTGTCCAGGACGAAGTGCACGATGGCGATCACCGTCAGGGCGACCGGCCGGGTCAGGTCGAGGGTCTCGCGGAGCTCGGCGGCCTCCAGGATGGTGGCGGGGTCGCACATGTCCGCTTCGACATACGCGGTCCTGCCCTCGGGGGTGCTGGCGAGCAGGCCCTGGGAGAGCGTGAGGACGATGGGGTCGTTGTCCACGTAGACGACCCGGGAGTCCGGGGCCACCGCCTGGGCGATCTCATGGAGGTTGGGCGAGGTGGGGATGCCGGTGCCGATGTCGAGGAACTGCCGGATGCCCGCCTCCTCGGCCAGGTAGCGCACGGCCCGGTTCATGAAGTCGCGGTTGGCCCGCATGTGGATCGGCAGGGCGGGCCACTCGCGGGACATGGCGATGCCCGCTTCCTTGTCGGCCGGGTAGTAGTCCTTGCCGCCGAGGATGTAGTCGTAGATACGTGCCGAATGCGCGCTCTCGGTGTCGATGCGGTCGGCCGACCATCCGTTGTCGCTCAAGGCGTCCCCTCCCAGTGGATCGTCAGTTCGCTGTTGATGTGCCCCCGGTCGCGCGGGCCGGGACGGGCCCGCGCGACCGGGAAGGATGCGGTGCCGTGGCGCTAGCAGAGGAAGTCGGCGTCGCCGTCCTTCACACCCGCCAGGAACCGGGTCATCTCGTTCGTGGTGAAAACCAGTGCGGGGCCGTCGGGGTCGGTCGACTGACGCAGCGCCACCCGTCCGTCGTACAGCTTCTTGGCCTCGACGCAGGCGCCGCCGGCGTCGTCGCTCCACGGCTTGGACCAGCCCAGGGTGCCGAGGACGTGGGAGGGCATGCCGCTGCGTATGTGGTGGTGCACTTCAGAGCTCCTTGCGAATTGCGCCGAGGACGGCCTCGGTTTTCCTGGCGGGCACCGACTGGGCGCCCATCCGGTCCAGGACCTCGCGATACACCACCACGTCGTCCTCCTTGTCCAGATACACCGCGCCAACCAGGCCGCTGAGGTAGACGATGTCGGGCAACTCCGGAGCCCTGAACCGGAAGACGTGAAAAGCACCGGCCCGCATGGCCGGATGCGGGCCGCTCCCGAACGGCATGATCTGCACGGTCACCTGGGGAAGGGCGCTGACCTCGATCAGATGGTCGATCTGGGCGCGCATCACGGCCGGGCCCCCGACCGGCCACCTCAGCACCGTCTCGTCCATCACGACCCACAGCCGGGGAGGGGATTCCCGGGACAGCAGTTCCTGGCGCTGCATGCGCAGGGCGACCCTGCGCTCGGTGGCCTCCGACGGAGCGTGCGGGTTCCCTGCGCTGAGCAGCGCACGCGCGTAGTCCTCGGTCTGCAGCAGCCCGTGCACGAACTGCGCCTCGTAGGCGCGGATCTGAAGCGCCGCCTGTTCCAGATTCAGATACGCGGCGAACCAGTCCGGCATCACATCGCGGTAGGTGTGCCACCAGCCGCGCTTGTTGGCCTCGCGGACCGACTTCAGGAAGGTGTCGAGCTCATGCCGGTCGGTGATGCCGTACGTCTGGAGCAGCTTCTCCACGTCCGCGAGCCTGAGCCGGGCCACCTTGGCGGCTTCCATCCTGCGAATGGTGGAGTGGCTGACCCCGATCGCCACGCCCGCCTGGTCGTAGCTCAGTCCGGCGCGCGTCCGCAGCTCCTCCAGCTGCCTGCCGAGGATCATGCGGAGGACAGAGGGGGCATCGCCCCATGCGGTTTCCGCCGCCAACGCTCTACCTCCCCATACCGGGCTACGGCTGCAGTCTGTCACGGTCGCCGGCCGCGCGAACGGCATCCCCCCGATGGCAACTTGCAATTTTCAACTTACCGCTTGCAAGTCGTTCGTTGCACCTGTCACAGTAGTCACACCGTCCGATCACGGTGGGAACGCTTGCGTGGGTACGTCCGTAGGCACTGCGCAGTGCGGGAACGGCACGGTCATGATGCGCAGGCAGACGAAAGGCGGCCGCTCGTGGCTCCCCTCGCCCTTCCCCTGACTCCCCTTCGGACGTCCCGGGAGCAGGACACCCACCCGGGATGTGCTTTACGGCTTCCGGCCACCGCCTCCTCGGTGAGCACGATCCGCGCGGCCGTGTTCGAGCGGCTGCGCGCCTGGGGCGTGAGCGCCCAAGTGTGCGACGACGCGCTCCTCGTGGTCTCCGAGCTGGTCACCAACGTGATCACGCATACGGTCAGCGATCACCTGGAGTGCAGGCTGAGCGTCGGCGCGGGACTGCTGCACCTCGAGGTCGAGGATCAGGTCCGGGCCCGCACCCTCCCCGCGCCACGCACCCCCGACCCCGATGAGCACTGCGGACGAGGGCTTCTGCTGGTCGGCGCGGTGAGCAGCGCCTGGGGCGTCAGGGACGCCCCGCACGGGCCGGGGCGGATCGTATGGGCCGAGCTGCCGTCGCGTACGGAAGAGTGTCACTGACTCATGGACCGACAGTTTGTTGCCCCCGAGGCACCTGAGGCACGTGAGATGCCCGAGGCCCCATCGCTCGGCGCGGCGAGCCTGTGGAGAGGCCACCGCGGACGCCTGCGGCTCCCCGACGGACTTCCCGCCAGACTGGGATACGACGCGGTCGGGATGCCCACGGACATCGGCAGGCGGGTCATGAAGTGCCTGCCCCGCATCGGCTGTGTCTTCGCCGACGACCAGCGGTGGTGGTGGATCGTGCCGTCGGGGTCGAACATCGATGTCGCCTGGCCGCCGTTCACCAGCTACGCGGTCGGGGCGCGGATGACCGACCTGAGCGGCGAGTACTCCGGGCGTTCCCGGCTCCCCCGCCTGATCCATCACCCCCAGGACGACTCGCCGTACACGCCGCCGATTCCGCTGTACTTCATGACCTGTCATATCGCGGGGATCCGGCCCCGCTGGTCACCCGGGGACGCCTCGGGGCCGTCCCAGGCCGTCTAGGACCCTCCCGCACGCTGCTGCTCCGCACGAGACCCTGCCCGGCCGACAACGTTGTCCCAAGGTATGGACAAACACTGGAGTGAGTGCTCTGGTAATGCGTGCAGCAAGTGTTCCCTGTGGAAGAGTTCCGCCGTCCTCCGGGCGGCGGCGCCAACCGGACCATGGAGCAGCAGCGTGCTGAGACACTTGTTCCTTCGCTTCCCGTCCCTCCTCCGCCCAAGACGGACCTGGCGGCGGCGGGTGGCCGCCGTCGTGGTCCCCGCGCTGGCCGCCACCGGTCTGCTCGTCTCCGGCGCCGGTCCCTCCCACGCCGCCCAGGCCTGGGATCCCAAACCCGCCCCGATGACGACCCCGTGGACGAACCAGGTCCCGGTCGACAACCCCCTGCCGGAGTATCCGCGTCCCCAGCTCACCCGGCCCGACTGGTCCCCGCTCAACGGGATTTGGGACTTCGCGGTCACCTCCCGCGACGCCGGGCAGCCGGCCACGTTCGGTGAGCAGATCAGGGTGCCGTTCGTGCCCGAGTCGGCGCTCTCCGGCGTCCAGCGCAAGATCACCCAGAATGACAAGCTCTGGTACAAGCGCACCTTCACGGTCCCCTCCGGCTGGAACGGCCGCCGTGTCCAGCTCAACTTCGGCGCGTCCGACTGGGAGACCACGGTCTGGGTCAACGGCAAGCAGGCCGGCGCCGCCCACCGCGGCGGCTACGACGCCTTCTCGTACGACATCACGCCCCTGCTGAACGGCGGCACCAACACCGTCGTCATCTCCGTGTACGACCCCACGGAGACCGGCGGTCAGGCCATCGGCAAGCAGCGCGTCCAGGACGTCACCCCGCACCCCGGCAAGAGCATCGTCTACACCGCCTCGTCGGGGATCTGGCAGACCGTGTGGCTGGAGCCCACCGCCCCCGCGCACATCACCCGCCTGGACATGGTCCCGCGCCTGGCGGACAACACCCTGCGGGTCACGGTGCGCGGCGCCGGAGGAGCCGACGGCGCGGGCGTCAAGGTCACCGTCTCCAGCGGCGGTACGACGGTCGGCAGCGCCACCGGCACCGTGGGCGGCGAGCTCTCCGTACCGGTGCCGAACGCCCGCCTGTGGACGCCGGAGGACCCGTTCCTGTACGACGTCACGGCCGAGCTCACCGGCGCCGCCGGAGGCGACAAGGTCGGTGGCTACACCGGTATGCGGTCGATCGCGGTGAAGGACGTGGGCGGGGTCCGGCGGCCGGTGCTCAACGGCGAGTTCGTCTTCCAGACCGGCACCCTGGACCAGGGCTACTGGCCGGACGGCATCTACACCGCGCCCACCGACGAGGCCCTCAAGTACGACCTGCAGAAACACAAGGACCTGGGCTTCAACATGGTCCGCAAGCACATCAAGGTCGAGCCGCAGCGCTGGTTCTACTGGGCGGACCGGCTCGGGCTGCTGGTGTGGCAGGACATGCCCTCGATGGACAGCGGCAAGACCCCGGACACCGCGGCCCGCGCCCAGTGGGAGAGCGAGTACCGCGCCATCATCGACCAGCACCGCAGCTCACCCGCGCTCATCCAGTGGGTGGACCAGAACGAGGGCTGGGGCCAGTACGACCAGGCCCGCATCGCCGACATGGTCAAGGCGTACGACCCCTCGCGGCTGGTCGACAACATGAGCGGCGTCAACTGCTGCGCCGCCAAGGACGGCGGCAACGGCGACGTCATCGACAACCACAACTACGTCGGGCCCGGCAACACCCCGGCGGAGCCGGTGCGCGCCTCGGTGCTCGGGGAGTACGGCGGCCTCGGCTACCGGGTGCCCGGCCATGAGTGGTATCCGGGCGGCGGATTCAGCTACGAGGACCAGCCGAGCATCTCCGCGCTCAACAACCGGTTCGTCGGCCTGCTCGACGGAATCCGGCAGAGCGGCATGCCCGCGGGCGGTCTGTCGGCCTCCGTCTACACCCAGATCACGGACGTGGAGAACGAGGCCAACGGGCTGATGTCCTACGACCGCCAGGTGGTCAAGGTCGACCAGGCCCGGGTACGGGCCGCCAACCAGGCCCTCATCGCGGCCTCCCGGTCGGCCGGCGCCACGGTGAAACTGCCCGTCGGGCAGAACGTGTCCATCCGGGTCACCACCCCCGGCTACACCGACCGCTACATCCGCCACTACGACGGGCTGGGCTTCACCGAGGTGGTGAACTCCGCCAGCGCCGATCTGCTGAAGCGGGACGCCACCTGGACGGTCAGGCAGGGTCTCGCGAACAAGCTCTGCTACTCCTTCGAGTCCCGCAACTACCCCGGTGAGTATCTGCGCCACCGCGACTTCCGCGTCCGGCGCGAGGCGGGCGACGGCTCCACCGTGTACAAGGAGGACGCCACCTGGTGTCCGACCCAGGGCAGCGGTGGCATCCGGATGTCGGCCGCCAACTTCCCCGGGCAGTATCTGCGGCACTTCAACGCCGAGCTGTGGCTGGCCCAGTCGGGCTCCACCCACGCGTGGGACAACCCGGCCGGCTTCACCGAGGACACCACCTGGGCGATCGAGTCGCCCTGGGCCCCGTAGCACGACCGCCGCGGGCCCTGATCGACGGGCTCGCGCCCTCCGGCGGCCGCCCCCGCGCGGGCGGCCTCCCGTCTCTTCTCCCCCACGCGTCAGCGCACGGCCCCCCACGGAAAGGCGGGTACGTCATGTCAGCGCGGCTCCACCGTGTCCTCCACGGACTCCTGACCCTGGCCATCGCCCTGGCCGGTCTGGTCGCCCTCCCCACGCCGTCCCGTGCCGCCACCCCGGTCTGCGCGCTGGCGTGCGACACCCTCGACCCCTCGAAGGCGCAGCGCGAGACCTTCCCCGTACCGAATGTCACCTTCTCGGCCGTGAACGGCCGAGCGTGTGCACTCGGTCGTTCACACCTCGTCGCGCTCCCGACTGCCCCCTACGACAGGACGGTCACGGGTCGCATCCACTCGTCCCCCCGGTCAGGGAGAGGGTGCGGGTGCGGTGACGAACACCCACGCCGAGCGCGCGCGGTCGCGCACGTTCACCCCGGCGACGACGTCGGCCGGGCCAGCAAGCCCGCACCGACGACAGCAGAAGTGGTTCCGGTCGGGCCGGTTGGCCCGCTCGGTGTGCCCGCAGCGCGGACAGCGCTGCGAGGTGTAGGCCGCATCCACCTCGAGGAACGGCACCCCGGCCTTCTTCGCTTTGTAGGCGAGGTGCTGCCCCAGCTGGTGGAAAGGCCAGGAGGAGAGGGTGCCCCGCTGGTCACGGCGTAGCCGTACCCGATCCCGGATCCCGCCGAGTTCCTCGACGGCGATTCCTCGACCGGTGCGTTGCGCGACGGACACGATCTCCTTGCTGATCTGGTGGTTCACGTGGGTGGCATGGCGCTTCTCTTTCTTCGCCCGGCGGACCAGACGGCGGGTCGCCGAACGGGTGTTCTTCTTCTGGAGGTCGGCGCGTTTGCGGGCCTGCCAGCGCCGGTAGCGGCCCAGACGGCGGCCCTGGTGGCTGGTGCCGTCGGACGTGGTGGCGAGGTTCACGATGCCCCGGTCCACCCCGATCCAGTCGACCGGCTCGTACACCTCGGGATCCGGAATGTCACAGGTGGCGATCAGATACCACGTGCCGCCGCGCCGGACGAGATCGCTCTCGCCCCTGCGGTAGATCACCAGCGTCTTGAGCTGGTCGGGGGAACAGGCGAAGCGGACACCCTTCATCCGCCCGTCCACCGTCCAGATGGAGACAGTGCGCGCGTCGTACTGCCAGGACAGGCAGCGGTCGTCGAACGGCTGGGCCGCCCCGGGCCGGAAGACGACCGGGGTGCCGACCGCCGTGCGGTACCGCTTCGATGTGGACGGGCCCAGATTCCCGGCCCGCAGATTGGCCTTCAGTGTCGCATAGGCGTCCACGACCTTCTTCACCACCCGCACCGCCGGCTGAGCCGACAGCCCGAAGTCCGCTTTCAGGCCCGCGTACACCTCCTTCTGCAGACCGTTGCGGTCCTTCAGGCCCTCGGCAAAGGCGACAGCGGAGGCATGGGTGGCGGCCCGGTTGCAGGCCCGCAGGGTCGCCTCCAGCGCCGACGCCTGTCCGGGCGTCGGCAGCAGTTTCACCTGGACCACCAGCTTCATGACATCGGACCGTAGTACGACCACCGCACACACGAGCACCCTTCACCCGGCGACCACCACAACCAGTGACCCACAGGACGATTGTTCGCATTCCCCGGCTCCACCGGGCAGCCGCGTGGGCGCTGCGCGCCCCACAAAGCCGATGTCGCGACGCTCCGCATCGCGACAACGAGAGGCGATTCCTCCCTGGCGTGAACCGCCGGGGCATCCTCGCCAGCCAGCGCTGGGCGGGCACCACCCCCAACCAGGTGGACTGGCGCACCCAGGCCAGTGCCCTGGGCGCGCTGACGGCCGCGGACGGCCTGTGACACCTCCCCGCAGACCAACCCCCACGAGCGCCGTACCCGCATCGACGCAAGGAAGCGCCCATGAGGCCTCGCACCGCCCGCCGCCACGCGGCACCGCTCACCGCCCTGCTCGCCATCCTGTGGGGCCTGATCTCCGGCCCGCCCGCCGCCACGGCGGCCCCGCACACCGCAGCCGCGGCCTCACAGACCGCCGCCGCGGCCCCGCACACCGCCGCCGCGGGCACCTTCCGCAACCCCCTCAACACCGGCCCCGACCCGTATCTGACCACCTGGAACGGCACCTACTACCTCACCACCACGCAGGGCGACAGCATCCGGATGTGGCGCTCCACCTCCCTGGGCACCCTGCTCGACGCCGACCCCATCACCGTGTGGACGGACACCGACGGCTCCCGCAACCAGCACATCTGGGCGCCGGAGTTCTACCGCTTCGGCAACCGCTGGTACCTCTACTACACCGCCGATGACGGGGTCGACGACCACCACAGGCTCTATGTGCTGGAGTCCGACCGCGACGACCCGGCCGGTCCCTACCACTTCAAGTCCCGTCTGACGCCGCCCAACCACACCGCCGACTTCGCCATCGACCCCGGCATCCTCGAGCACAACGGGCGTCTGTACCTCGCCTACTCCGGTATCAACCAGTACCAGCACAACGGCCTCAACATCGCCCCGATGTCCAACCCGTACACCGTCTCGGGCAACGCGGTCGCCATCAACGGGGCGGGCGGCTGCCCGGAGGTGCGCGAGGGCCCCGAGTTCCTCTACCGCAACGGCCGCACCTGGATGACGTACTCCACCTGCGACACCGGCAAGCCGGACTACCAGGTCTGGATGATGTCCCTGCCGTCCACCGCCGATCCGCTCGTGCCCGGCGACTGGACCCAGCACTCCGGTGCGGTGTTCTCCCGCGCCGACGACCACGGCGTCTACGGCCCCGGCCACCACGCGTTCTTCCGCTCGCCCGACGGCAAGGAGGACTGGATCGTCTACCACGCCAAGAGCACGTCCGTGAACACCTACAGCAACCGCACCACCCGCGCCCAGAAGATCACCTGGAACGCCGACGGCAGCCCGAACCTGGGCCGCCCGCTCGCCATGGGCGCCACCCAGGACCTGCCGTCCGGCGACCCGGGGGCGGGCACGTACTGGATCAATGACGACGGCCGGTCCAGCGGCGACGGAAGCGTGTCGTACACGGGCACCTGGAACTCCGGGACCGGCTGCGCCACCCAGTGCTTCTGGAGCGACGACCACTGGAGCGACCGGGCGGGCAACACCGCCACCTTCTCCTTCACCGGCACCCGGATCGCCCTGCTGTCGGTCCGCGACACCGGCAACGGCATCGCCGCCCTCAGCGTCGACGGCGGCCCCGAGCAACGCGTGGACTTCTACGGCGCGATCCGCACCGGCGAAACCTTGCAGTACCTCAGCCCCCGGCTCGCCTCCGGCCGGCACACCCTGCGCATCCGGGTGACCGGCGAGCACAACGCCCAGTCGGGCGCCTCGTTCGTGAGCGTGGACCGCGCCGAGGTGTACACCCGCTGACACCGGGCACATCCGCGGCCCCCGCCCGCCGGACGGGGGCCGCACACGCCGCGGGTCACCCGAGACATGACGCCGCGCGCAACCCCGCCCGGGCCTGCCTTACCGTGTCGCGGGTGGATCTCAACTTGCTCGTGGCGCTCGACGCGCTGCTGGAGGAGAACAGCGTGACCGCCGCGGCGGACCGGCTGAACCTCTCGCCACCGGCGATGAGCCGGACGCTGGCCCGGATCCGTCGCGCGACCGGCGACGACATCCTGGTACGGGCCGGCCGCACCATGGTCCCGACCCCGCACGCCCTGGAACTGCGCGAGGAGACCCGCGACCTGGTCCGGCGGGCCACCGCCGTGCTCACTCCCGTACGCCGACTCGACCTGGCCGCCCTCAACCGGCACTTCACCGTGCGGGGCCATGACGCGCTGCTGGCGGCCCTCGCCGCCCCGCTGATCGCCAGGGTCGGCGCCACCGCCCCGAACATCCGTCTGAGCCTGCTGGCCGAGTCCTCCGCCGACCGGCCCGACCTCGCCCGGGGCCAGGTCGACCTGGAGCTCGGCGCGAACGAGCCGCGCCGCCCGGAGCTCTCCTCCGAGGTGGTCGGCACCGACCGGGTGGTCCTGACGCTGCGGCGGGCGCATCCGCTCGCCAAGGGCCGGGTCGACCTCGACAAGCTCGTCCGCATGACGTTCGTGACCGTCTCACGCCGGGGCCGGCTGCACGACGCCATCGACGAAGCCCTCGCCGAACGCGGGCTGCGGCGGCGGGTGGTCGCGTCCCTGCCGACGAGCGCCGCGGCGCTGGACGTGGTGTCCCGTTCGGACACCGTGGCCGTGGTCGCCGAGCGGGTCTGCCGACCCGCCTCGGCGAGGCTCGGCCTCGTCACCCGGCGGCTGCCGCTGGAGCTGCCGCCGACCCAGATGGTCCTCACCTGGCATCACCGGCACGACAGCGACCCCGCCCACGCGTGGCTGCGCGGCCAGGTGCGGGCCGTGCTCCGCGAGGCGACCGACGGCACTTGACGCCTGCGGCGGGCTGTTCCCCTCCCCGCCCCTTCCCTCAACTGGGGCTCCGCCCCAGACCCCGCTCCTCAATCTCCCCCAGCTACCGCTGGGAGGTGCCCCCTGAGGGGTTGGAAGGCGGGAAGGGGCGGGGTGCGGCTCCGCCGCGTGGTCCGTCGGACACCCCCAGGTGAGTCGCTTGGCACACTATTCTTCGTATTGTCAGATGGCGAGGGTCGCGCGCAGCGTCGGTTGCAGCCACTCGCCGTGTGCGCGCACCATCTCGTCGCACAGCTCCCAGATCTGCTCGACGCGCAGGGCGGCGGCGGTCGCCGGGTCGGTCATGGCCGCGTGCCGGATATGGCGCGGTTCGTCCTCCAGGGCGGCGCGCACCACCAGGTCGTTCATGCTGAGGTAGGTGCGGTTGAGCGCGGCGAGCTGCGGGGGCAGCGCACCGGCACGGGTCGGCCGCACCCCGGACCGGTCGACCAGACACGGCACTTCGACCACGCCGTGGGCCGGAAGGTTCTCGATGAGCCCGTGGTTGGGCACATTGCCGTAGACGGTCCTGGGGGTGCCGGTCACCACGGAGTGGATGATCTGCGGGGCGTACTCCATGGTCCCCTCGACGTCGATATCGGCGCCGGTCGTGAGGGCGTCGCGGGTCCGTTCGTATTCGGCCACGTTCTCGTCCACGATGCCGAGGTACGCGCCGACGGGCAGCCGCAGCCGCTCGATCTCGCTCGCGTGGTGCAGATACCAGGGCACGTACTCGGAGGAGTGCTCGCTGGTCTCGGTCGGGTAGTAGCCGAGCCGCCGGTACATGTCGACGCGGACCCGCCGCCGCAGCTGCTCGTTCTCGGCGATCAGCGCGTCCAGCCGGGGGTACAGATCGGTGCCGTCGTGCTCCAGACGGAGCACCCACGCCTGGTGGTTGACCCCGGCGGCGCGGTAGGTGACCTCGTTGAAGGGGACCTTCAGCAGCTCGCACAGGTCATGGATGGTCCAGTGCACCGAGTGGCACAGGCCGACCACCCGGGTCAGCCCGGTGGCCGCCACGAGGTACTGCACGTTCATGGCCATCGGGTTGGTGTAGTTGAGCAGCCATGCCCCGGGGCATACGGCGGCGATGTCCTCGCCCAGCGCCTTGAGGAACGGGAAGGTGCGCAGGGCGCGGAAGATGCCGCCGACGCCGAGGGTGTCGCCGATGGTCTGCCGCACACCGTGGCGCGCGGGGATCTCGAAGTCGACGCGGGTGGCCTCCCCCATGCCGATCTGGACGAGGTTGATGACGAAGTCGGCGCCGTCGAGTGCCTCGCGCCGGTCGGCGTGTGCGGTGATGTGCGCGGCGGCGCCCCGCCGCCCGGCGATGTAGCGCGCGGCGGCCTCGGCGGTGGCCAGGCGTTCCGGGTCGATGTCGTGCAGGGCGATCCGCGCGGACTTCAGCTCCGGGAAGGCGAAGAGATCCGCCAGCAGGCCCTGGGTGAAGACGACGCTTCCCGCGCCGATCAGCACGATCTTGGGGTTGATCATGACGGGATGTCTCCGTTGGCGGTGAGGTGGGTAAGGGCTTCGTCCCAGGTGGGCTGGGCGGTGGTGCCGCCCGGGGCGCGGGTGGACAGCGCACCGCAGGCGGCGGCGAGGTCGAGTGCCTCGGCGATGGGCCGGCCCGTCAGCCGTCCGGCGAGGAAGCCGGCGTTGAAGCTGTCGCCCGCGCCGACGGCGTCCTGGGGTGTGACATGGATCCCCGCGGTGGTGAGCAGGGTCCGGCCGTCGTGGCAGAGGGCGCCGTCCGCCCCGTTCTTGACGGCCACCAGGGGGACCTGCCGTGCGAGGAGTTCGGCGGCGGCCGCGACGGACGTGCCGTCGGTGCCCGCCAGCCGGTGGGCCTCAGCGGCGTTGGGCAGCAGGAGGTCGGTCCGGGCGAGGACGGGCGCCAGCGCGGCGCGGTCCCATCGGCCCGAGGGGTCGTCGTTGGTGTCCAGCGAGGTGGTTGTGCCCGCAGCGCGGGCGGCGTCGAAGAGGTCCGGCAGATCGGCGGCGAGCCCCGGCATGAGGAAGTAGGACGCGGCGTGGAGGTGGCGGGCCGAGGTCAGCAGGTGTGGGGGTATGTCGCGGCCCGTGGTGGCGGCGAGCGTGCCAGGCGAGGTGAGGATGGCCCGGTCGTCGCCGCGGGTCACGATGACCGTGAGCGGTGTCGGCAGGGCGCTGTCCAGGTGCAGTCCTTGGACGTCGACGCCGTGCGCCGCGAGCCGGTCGCGCATGTAGTGTCCGGCGCCGTCGTCCCCGACACGTCCGGCGAAGGCCACGCGCAGCCCCAGCCGGGCGGCGCCGCACGCGGTGATCGCGGCGGATCCGCCGAGGGTGAGCGCGCCGCTGTCGACGAGCTGTTCGCGCTGGCCGAAGGCGAGCGGGGTGTCGAGCGGTCCGACGATGACGTCCGGGTTGGCGTCCCCGATGACGAGCAGGTCGAAGGTGGGTGGCATACGGGTTCCTGAAGGTGAGGGAGAGGCTGGGCGGTGCCGGTCAGCCCTTGAGACCGGTGGAGGTGATCGACCGGACGAAGGTCTTCTGGGCGGCGAGGAAGGCGAGCAGCACCGGCAGGACGGTGATGACGTTCCCCGCCATCACGGCCGACCACTGGGTGTGGTGCTGCCCCCGGAAGGTGGTCAGGCCCAGCTGGAGGGTGTAGTTGGCGTCGTGGTTCAGCGCGATGAGCGGCCACGACAGGTCGTTCCAGGTGGTGAGGAAGGTCAGGACGGCGACCGTGCTCAGCGCCGGGCGGGACAGCGGGACGACGATCTGGAACAGCACCCGCAGCCGCGAACACCCGTCGATCCAGGCGGCCTCCTCCAGCTCCCGGGGCAGCGAGAGGAAGAACTGCCGCAGCAGGAACACCGCGAACGGCGTCACCAGCGAGGGCACGATCAGCGCCCCGAGGGTGTCGACGAGCCCCAGCTTCCGCATCACCAGGAACGTCGGGATCATCGTCAGCTGGAACGGGATGGCCATGGTGGCCAGCATCAGCACCAGCAGCACCCGGGACCCGCCGAACCGCATCCGGGCGAAGGCGTATCCGCCCAGCGTCCCCAGCAGCAGATTGGACACGACCGCGACCGCCGAGACGATCAGGGAGTTGGCGAACCAGCGCGGGAACATCGCGTTGCCGAGCACGAGGCGGTAGCCGTCCAGGTGGATCCCGGAGGGCCAGAGCGCGGGCGGGAAGCGGTTGATCTCCGCGTCGCTCATCACCGAGCTGAGCCCCAGCCAGATCAGCGGTACGGCGAAGAGCAGCGCCAGTGGCGCGAGCAGCAGATGCCACGGGCTGAACGGCAGCCTCGGCCGCCGCCGTGGGGACAGGTCCGTCATGACGTGGCTCCCTCGATACGGCGGTCGCCACGGCGCCGGACCAGCCGCAGCGCGGCGGCGGCCACCAGCAGGGCGACGCCGAGGACATAGGCCGCCGCGGCCCCGTAACCGGCGGTGAAATTGCGGAACGCCTGCTCCCAGACGAAGTAGACGATCACGGTGGTGGATCCGAGCGGACCGCCCTTCGTCGTCACATACACCAGGTCGAAGACCTGTAGGGCGCTGATCGTCTGCCACAGCAGCAGGAACACGCTGACCGGCGCGATGGTGGGGAGGGTGACATGGCGCAGCACATGACGGCGTTCCGCGCCGTCCAGGGTGGCGGCCTCGATCAGTTCGCGGGGCACGTCCTGGAGGGCCGCCAGATAGATCACGACGCAGAAGCCGGTGCCGCTCCACAGCGAGATGCCCACCAGGACCAGCAGCGCCTGGCCCGGGTCGGACAGGAAGCCCTGCGGGGAGACCCCGAGACGGTGCAGCAGCGAGTTGGCCGCGCCGAACTCCGGGTCGAGGATGAAGGAGAACAGCACGCCCTGGGCGGCGGCCGAGACCACGAACGGCACGAAGAGCAGCGTGCGGTACAGACCGGCGAACCGGATCCGGCGGTTGAGGACCAGCGCGAGCACCAGCCCCAGACCGATGCTCAGCGGTACGTACAGCGCCGTGTACTCCAGGGTGTTGCGCACGGCCTGGGCGAACTGCGGATCGTCGGCCAGCTGGCGGTAGTTGTCCCAGCCCACCCAGACGCTCGGCGTGAGGAGGTCGCTGTACTGGAACGACAGCAGCAGGGACCACAGGACGGGGATGACGCTCAGGCCCAGGATGACCAGGACGGAGGGGAGGACGAACGCCCAGGCGGTCGCGGCCTCCCGGCGGCCCCTGCGGCGTGCGGGACGGGCCGGTGTGCGGGGCGCCGGACGGGTGATGGGGGTGGGCAGACGGGACATGGGGAACTCCTCAACGCACCTTGGCGATGGCCGCGTCGGCCTCGTCGGCGCACCGCCGCAGCGCCTTCGCCGGTGTGCTCCTGCCGAGCAGGACGGCGGTGATGGCCTCGCCGAACGGCATGGAGATCTTGGGGTAGGCACGGTCGACGGGCCGTACCCGGGCGGTCTCCAGCACCTCGGTGAAGACCGGCAGACCGGGCACCTCGGCCGCGTACGCCCGCCACTGCGGACGGCGTTCGGCCGGGCGGCTCTGCGGCAGGCTGCCCGCCTGGGTGTCCCACCGATACGCCTGCGCGGGCTCCATGAGCCAGCCGACGAACGTACGGGCGGCCTTCAGCCGCGCGGAGCCGTTGTCGAACACGCTCCAGGTGTCCGGGCCGGAGATGGTCACCGACCGGCCGCTGAAGCTCGGCAGCGGTACGACCTGATAGTCGATCTTCGCCTGGCGGATGTCGGGCAGTTGCCAGGGACCGGTGGCGACCATGCCCAGCCGGCCGGAGGCGAATGCCTGGTACATCTGCTCGCCGCCGGGTTTGGGATCGACGTAGACGCTTCTGTCCTTGGCGAGTGCCGCGAGCACCTCGAGGGATCGGACCCCGGGTTCACCCGCGAACCCGATCTCGCGCTTGCCCTCGGCGATGACCTCGCCGCCCAGATCCCAGATCATGGGCCACATCCGCCACACCGTGTCCTCGTCGCCCGCGGCGGGCCAGCCGGTGCCGAACGTGCCCCTGCCTCGGTCGGTCAGCTTCCTGGCCGTCTCGATGAAGTCCCGCCAGGTCCAGCCGGGGCCGGGCAGCTCGAGACCCGCCCGGCGGAAGAGGGCCTTGTTGCACACCACGGCGAGCGAGTCCAGCACCGCGGGCACCGCACGGACCACACCGTCGACCGTGACGCCCTCCCGGGCGGCGGGCCAGTACTGCTTCCAGGGCACCTGCCCGGATTCCACGACCGTCGTCAGATCCGCCAGTTGGGGGCTTCTGGCGACGCTGGCCAGGTCCGAGCCGAAGATGTAGGCGACATCGGGCGGGGATCCGGCGACGAGACCGGCCATCACCTTCTGCAGCATGTCGTCCGCCAGCACGCCGCCGCTCAGGTCGATCCGTATCTTCGGGTGGCCGCGGTGGAAGTCGGCCACGAGCCGTTTGACCGCTCGCAGGGCGGTACTGGTCTGCCCGTGCCACACCTCGATGTGCACGGTTCCGTGGGAATCCACCCCCAGGCCCGTCCCGCATCCCGCCACGGCGGCACCCATGGCGCCGGTGAGCGCCATCGCCCCGCCGCCACGCAACACCCCACGCCGGGACGGACCGCCGCGCACAGGTGGAGGGATACGCGAACGGTTCAGGCTCATCGCTGAGAGCTCCATGATCCGAGGGCACGGCCCCGCCTCGGTCACGGACCGCGACCTGGCGACTCGGGCCGGACTCACGGCGGAGCCGCATACCGGCTGGGCGTACCTCTGCCGCCGAGGATTCGACATCGGCGTGCCAGGGAGTAAACCGATCAGAACGAATCACGTCAAGAGCGTGAAACTGCTCAGTGTTGGCTTTGAACGCGCACAAGCAATCAGCGGGCGGGCGCCCTCCGGTGCACATCGCACACAGAAGTGGGCATACCGCCGCGCGGGGATCTGTCGATTCCCGCGCGGCGAAGCCGCTACGGGGTGTATCCGGCGGGCCTTTCCCCTCCCCGCCCCTTCCCGCAGCATCGATATGCGGCTCCGCCGCGTGGCAGGGGCTTCGCCCCTGGACCCCGGGGTCTGGGGCGGAGCCCCCCCCACGCGGCGGAGCCGCATATCGGCAGGTGTCGGGAAGGGGCGGGGAGGGGAGCAGCCCGCCGCGGGCGCCAAGCTCCGCCGGACACCCCCTAAATCCGCCGAAGCCCCACCAGCACGCGCTCCATCAGGGAGACGTCCGGTACGTCGCCCTCCTCGGAAGCCGTCCGGTGGACGGTGATCAGTCCGTGCTCGGCCATGTCGCCGAGCAGGACCTTGGCCACCCCCAGCGGCACCGAGAGCATGGCCGCCACCTCGGCCACCGACCGCGGCTCCTGACACAGCGCGATCACCGGCCGGTGGTCCGCCTGAAGGGTGTCCATCGAGCGGTGGCCCAGCTCGGTGGTGGTCACCAGCGTCTCGACCTCGAAGTGATGGTCGGACCTGGTCCGGCCGCCCGTCCACGAGTAGGCGCGCACCAGCGAGGCCGGGCCCTGGCTCCCGTCGTGCTCCGTATCCCAGACGCCCGACCGCTCCGGCTCCGACGACCCCCGTGGGAAGGGTCCCCCGGGCTCCTCGGGCCGGCCGTCCCCGCCCCGGCGGCGGGACCGGGCGCCCTCCGGCGCCCCGTCGGACCGCGGCGGCTTCCGCCCGCGTCGCCCTTTGCCGAAGCTGAAGGCGTTGAGCACGTCGGCGAAGGTCTGTTCGTCCTCCGCCCCCTGTTCTCTCCCAGGTCCCTGCCCGGAAGGGCCTTCACCGGTGCTCATCATCTCCCCGTCCGGCCTATTGGGCTGCTGTCCGCTTTATGCCCTGCAGATTCAATTCCTGCAGCTCGGCGCGGAGTTCCGGGGTCAGCATCTCGCCGACCTGATCGACCAGTACCGTCATCTCGTACGCCACCTGACCGATCTCGCAGTCCGGCGCCGCCAGCACCACGAGGCACGAGCCGTCCTTGACCGACATCAGGAGCATGTTGCCGAGCTCCATCTGGATCACGGAGGACCGCACATCACCGGTATCCATGCACTGGGCAGCGCCCTGGATCAGGCTGATGGCCCCGGCGGCAATGGTGGCGACCTGCTCGGCCCGATCGGCCGCCAGCCCGTCCGACGCGGTGAGCAACAGCCCGTCGGCCGAGACCACCACGGCGCACGCCACATTGGGCACACGCTCGGTGAAGTTGGTGACCAGCCATCCGAACTGGCTCACCTCCCGCAGCTGGGGTGAGGTCATTGGTTCTTCCTGTCCATCTTCGCTGAGACCTTATGTCTCGTCGCGTCCGTCGGGCTGAGCCCGCCGGATGCCCGACTGGTAATTGCTGAGGAACGAATGGGTGCGGCCGGCGGTCCGCCGCGCGGCGGCCTCGTCCGCGGTGGCGCGCGGCGCGGGCCGCTCTCCGGTGGCGCGCGGCTTGTCCCGGTCCGCCGCCTGGCCCTGGCGCGGCACCCGCCGGGGCAGCCCGGCCTGGGTGACCCCGCCCGCCTCCGCGGCGCCGGGCCGCTCGTGGACGATCTGGCCGGGCTCGTCCGCGGGGTCCGGCCGACTCTCGTCGGGGGGTCCGGACGGAGCGGGGTCGGGCCGCCGGGAGGCGGCGGCCGCTGGAAGGTCCGCGGGCTTACGGGCGTTGGGCGGCCCCTCGCCGTTGGAGCCCGCCGGTGCCGTCTCGTGCGACGCGAACCATGGCGAGGGGGCGTCGTCCGGGGCGGCCGGACGAGAACGCCGCGGTGGCACCGTGGGCCGGCCCGGCGGCTGTGCCGTACGGCGGTCCGCGAGCGGTCCGCCGTCGCCGGGCAGGGGGCCGGTCTTCTCCGGTGCGCCGTCTCCGGCCGGTACGCCGTTGCCAGCCGGTATGCCGTCGTCGGCCGGTATGCCGTCGTCGGCCGGTATGCCCTCGCCGACCGGGGCGGGATGGCCCGGCTTGGCGGGGTGGCCGGGTTTGGCGGGGCTCCGCCGCGGCAGTCCGCCGGTCTGCTGGGGATCCGTGAACGTCCGCGAGGAGCTGGGGCGGGTCGGCAGGGAGCGGCCCGCGTGCTCGGACGCGGCCGGGGCATCACCGGCGCGGAGCGAGCGGGGGCCGTCGGGCACGCGGCGCGGCAGAGGTGCCGCCGGGGCGGCGCCGAGCTCACGGCGCGGCCGCGCCGCCTCGGACGTCCTGGCGGCGGTCCTCCGGATGGGCAGCGAGCTCTCCCGGCCCGCGATGGCGGGCTTGTCGCCGAGCATCAGCCTGGCCGGCACCAGCACACCCGCGCGCAGTCCGCCACCGGTCTCCCGCTCCGAGATCAGTTCCACGGAGACGCCGTGGCGACGGGCCAGCTGACCGACGACGGTCAAGCCCATCTGCCGGGACGTAGGTACCTCCACGGATGCGTCCCCCGCTACGCGCCGATGAGCCTTGGCCAGTTCGGCACCGCTCATCCCAAATCCCTCGTCGCGGACCTCGATCAGTGCGGAACCGTCCAGCCGTAGTGTATTGCTGACGGTCACCTGGGTCTCCGGCGGGGAGAACGCGGTGGCGTTGTCCAGCAGCTCAGCGACCATTCGCGCCAGGTCACCGGCAGCGTACCCGATCACCTCGGCGGTGGGAACGGGCTCCACCACCACCCGCCGGTAGTGCTCGATCTCGGAGACCGCGGCGCGCAGCACACTGTCCAGCTGCACCCGCTGCTCGGAGGGGCGGACCGGAGTGCTGCCGCACAGGACCATCAGGTTCTCGTTGTTGCGCCGCATACGGGTCGCCAGGTGGTCCAGCTTGAAGAGGCTGGCCAGCTGGTCCGGGTCCTCTTCGTGCGACTCGAGCTGCTCCATCAGGCGCAGCAGCCGGTCCACCAGGCTCTGGCTGCGCCGGGAGAGGTTGACCAGGGTGTCGCGCAGATCGCCGCGGAGCGCGGCCTGTTCGGCGGCCAGACGCACGGCCTGACCGTGCACCGCGTCGAACGCCCTCGCGAGCTGCCCGAACTCCTCGGTGGTGTGGACGGGTACGGCGCTGATCGCGGTGCTGGACGCCTCGCCCTCGCGGATGCTGGACACCGCTTCCGGGAGCCGTCGCTCGGCCACGTCGAGCGCGGTGGAGCGCAGCACGGTCAGCGACCGCAGCAGATGCCGGGCGATGGCGATACCGATGGCGAAGGCGAGCAGGAGTACGGCGAAGAGCAGCACGGACTCCGCACCGGCCCGGTCGCTGGTCTCGTCCTGGAGCTCGGCGGAGGTCACGCGGAGCCGGTCGGCGAGCCGCTTCTCCACCTTGTTGATGAGGCTTCCGTGCGCCTCCGAACTGCGGTGCCAGGTGCGGTCGGAGAACGGCGGGGCATCGGCGCCGTTCTGCCCGGCGTTCAGCGAGCCCGCCTGGGACAGCACGCCGTCCAGCAGCTTGGTGCGCCGATCGACCTCCGGGCCGGTGACCGTGCGGTCGTAGGCGCGCTGGTCGCCCACGGTGGCCACGGCGCGGAAGTCGCTCAGCTTGTCCCGCATGCGGATGTCGGACTCCTGGAGCGCCCTGATGAGCTTGGGGTCCTCCAGCGTGCCGGGCCGGGGCGCCACCATGACGATCACATGCTGGAGGTGCACCTGTTCCTGGACCATCTCCAGGTCGTACAGCGCGCTGGCCGGTCCGGACAGCTGGGCGTCACCGAACCCGCTGCCCAGCGCCTGGTCCAGGTCGAGCAGACTGTTGATGATCTTGCTGTACTCGGTCATCGCGGTCCATGAGCCCAGGTCCTTGGACGTCACCCGCCCGCGCAGGCCGGGCAGTCCGTCCAGGAGCTTGGACGCGTCGCGGTAGCGGTTGGCCGAAACCCCCTTCAGACCTTGGGTCCGCTGCGTGATGCGGGCGACGGCGGCCTGAGCTCGGTCCACGCGCTGGGTCTGCCGGCGGAGCATGGCCGGATCGGCGGGCCCGCTCTCGCCGAGCCGCTCGGCCGACAGGGTGCGCTCCATCTGCAGGTCGCCGATCAGCGGCCTCAGTCCACCGCGCAGCTTGACCAGCCGCTGCACGTCCGCGTACGAGTTGGCGCGCTCGACGTCGCGCTGGATCTGTACGACGCCCAAGGCCACGGCGAGCAGAGCGGGCACCACCAGAACGGCACCCAGCTTCACCGGCAGCCGCCAGTTGCGCCACTCCACGACGCCGGCCCACCACGACGGCGAGCGGTCGCGCGCGGCCGCATGCCTGCCCGGGGTCATGAGGCGCGCTCCGCGCTCGGACCGGCTTGCCCACAGGGATGTATCACGATGCCGTTTCTCCTGGGATTTCCCCGGATGGGGAAAGTCGAACGCCCGGCGGGCGGGCCGGTCCATCGCTTCGGCGATGCGCCGGCGCGCCTGCCTTTACTCGAACAACTTGCTGCTTTTCTCCGCCAGTTGATAGAGGCCGTAAAGAAACGGCACCGCCACCCACAGCCATGCCACGACCATCACCACGGGGGAACCCGTCTTGGTCGCGTTCGGCGAAGGGCCGTCTGCGTCAGTCACCGGTTTACCGCCTCTCTGCCGGAATGGGATCGGGGGTTTCCTCCGGGGGTGCCGACTCCTCGCGGGCCGCCGGCTCCGGCTCATGGAACTTCGGATTCACCGGACGTACCAGTTCGTTCGCGATGAAGCCGATGACGAGCAGTCCCATCATGAGCGAGAACGAGAAGGTGTAGAGAGCCGGGCCGGAGCGCCCGTCCTCATGTGCGGAATCCGCGATGGAATCCACGATGAGCGGTCCGGCGACTCCGGCGACCGACCACGCGGTCAGCAGCCGGCCGTGGATCGCGCCGACCTGGTAGGTCCCGAACAGGTCCTTGAGGTAGGCCGGGACGGTGGCGAATCCACCGCCGTAGAACGACAGGATCACCATCGTCGAGCCGACGAACAGCGCGGTGCTGCCGTCCTTCTCGAGCATGATGGTGAGGTAGAGCAGGGCACCGGCGCCCAGGTACAGCCGGTAGATGTTCTTCCGGCCGACCACGTCGGAGACCGAGGACCACACGAAGCGACCGGCCATGTTGGCCAGGGACAGCAGCGCGACGAACCCGGTGGCGGCGCTCGCGCTCACCGGACTCGCCGTGTCGTGGAAGAAGTCCTGGATCATCGGGGCGGCCTTCTCCAGGATCCCGATACCAGCAGTAACGTTCATGCACAGTACGACCCAGAGCAGCCAGAACTGCGGCGTCCGCACCGCGTTCCTGGCCGATACGTTCGCGGTGGTGACCAGCCGCTTGCCCGCGTCGACGCGGGGCGTCCAGCCGGCCGGCCGCCAGCCCTCCGGCGGCACCCTCACCAGCACCACGCCCAGCGACATGAACACGGCGTAGGCCAGGCCGTGCACCAGGAACGTCTTGGCGATGCCACTGGTGTCACTGCCGAACGCCTTCAGCATCTCCGTCGACCAGGGAGAGGCGATCAACGCGCCACCCCCGAAACCCATGATCGCCGTACCGGTGGCCATGCCCGGCCGGTCCGGGAACCACTTCATCAGGGTGGACACCGGGGCGATGTACCCGATGCCGAGGCCGACTCCGCCGATGCCGCCGTAGCCGAGGACGACCAGCCAGTAATTGCGCGTGGCGACGCCGAGCGCGGCGACCAGGAAGCCGGTCGAGAAGGCCACGAGCGACACGAACATGGCCCAGCGCGGCCCTTTTCGCTCCACCAGCGTTCCCCCGAACGCGGCAGAAAGCCCGAGCACCAGAATGCCGATCTGGAACGGGAGGGCGCTAGCCGTTCCCGAGATGTCTAGGGAATCTTCCAGGGGTATCTTAAAGACACTCCAGGCGTACGCCTGGCCGATGGAGAAGTGGATCGCGAGCGCCGCCGGCGGAATCAGCCAACGATTCCAGCCCGCGCCTGCGACGATGCGAGAGCGGTCGAGGAAACCCACAGATCAACCTACCTCCGGCTTCTTGGGAGCACCCCCGCAGACTGCGTTCCTTGGCCTATCCAAACACCCCGGGGGAGGGAGTGGCGAGCCGGGAGCTGCCGTCATATGCCAATGGCAGACGCGCTGCCCAGACGGCACGCTCACCGCACTCATGCTCGCGCACGATGGGACGTTCTACCCGGTGAGGTTCTACCAGTGGCGACACTTGGGACACAACGCCGGGTGCCGAAATGTCCCCCAAGGCGCAACCCTGGGCAGCCGTCGCCAACCTGACACCAAGTCAAAATGGACAACACGGGAAGGTGAGACAAAGTATCGGTTCGGCGACCTCTCCCGTCATATTCGAGATGGCGCCGAAGCCGGACGCACCCCCTGACATGTGCCCACCTGCCCCGGTGAGGAGCAGGGTGCGACGTTGACTGCGTCCGGTGCCTTACTACACTTGCCGCGTCAAGGGCCCGCCGGTTGCCCTCCCCTGACGCCCGAGCGCGGGCGCCCCCGAACCGACGTTTTCGTCAGAAAAACCCCGGAGAAAACCATGAATAAATCGGTGCGATCACCCGCTTCCTTGCCATCCGAGCGGGCCACCGGAACGGGGTTCGCCGATCGCGGTGACGATATCGGGGAGCCCGACTTCGAGGCGATCCAGCAGAGCCCGGAGTTCAAGCTCCTGCGCAAGAGACTGCTCTGGTTCATCTTCCCGATGAGCGCGTTCTTCTTGTGCTGGTACATGACTTTCGTTCTCTTCTCGGCCTACGACCACGACTTCATGAGCCGCAAGGTGTTCGGCGCCGTCAACACCGGCACCCTTTTCGGTCTGCTGCAGTTCGTGACGACCATGGCGATCGTCCTGACATACCGGCGCTTCGCGCGCAAGAAACTTGATCCCCAGGTGGACACGATCCACGAGCTGGCGGGAGTCGGCAAGGAATGACAGTGCAGATCGCAGCCCGCGCGACCGGCAGCCCGATAATCAACCTGAGCGTCTTCTTCGCTTTCGTCGTCATCACGCTGTTCGTCGTCTACAAGGCCACCAACAGAAATTCGACCACCTCCGACTACTACGCCGCGGGCAGCGCCTTCAGCGGCGTCCAGAACGGCATCGCCCTCTCCGGCGACTTCCTCTCCGCCGCCTCCTTCCTCGGCATCTCGGGGGCGATCGCGGTCCACGGCTACGACGGGTTCCTCTACTCCGTGGGGTGGCTGGTGGCCTGGCTGGTCGCCCTCCTGCTGGTCGGTGAACGGCTGCGCAACACCGGGCGGTTCACGGTCGGCGATGTGATGGCCTACCGCATGAAACAGCGCCCGGTCCGCGCGGCGGCGGCCAACGCCACCCTGGTGATCACGTTCTTCTACATGCTCGCCCAGATGGCCGGCGCGGGTGGTCTGATCGCCCTGCTGCTCAATGTGCACAGCAAGGGCGGGCAGGCCCTCATCATCACCGGCGTCGGCCTCGTCATGGTCTTCTACGTCCTGGTGGGCGGCATGAAGGGCACCACCTGGGTGCAGATCATCAAGGCGGGCCTGCTGCTGATCTGCGTGACCTTCATGAGCGTGTTCCTGCTCGGCAAGTTCGGGTTCAGCCTCTCGGCGATCCTCGACCAGGCGTCGCAGAACAGTCCGCTGGGCGGGGAACTGCTCAACCCGGGCGGCTGGTACGGCAGGAACGCGATGGACCAGCTCGACTTCGTCTCGCTCTCCCTGGCGCTGGTCCTCGGCATCTCCAGCCTGCCGCACGTGCTGATGCGCTTCTACACCGTGCCGGACGCCAAGGAGGCCCGGCGCTCGGTGGTGTGGTGCTCCTGGTCGATGTTCATCTTCTATCTGTCGATCCTGCTCGTCGGGTACGGCGCCACCGCGCTGGTCGGTTCGGACAAGATCGTGAACGCGCCCGGCGGCGAGAACTCCGCGGCTCCGCTGCTCGCCTTCGAGATCGGCGGCGCGATGCTCCTGGGCATCGTCTCCGCGGTGGCCTTCGCGACGATCCTGGCGGTCGTCGCCGGGCTGACCCTGGCCGCCTCGGCCTCGTTCGCCCACGACGTGTACGCCAATGTGATCCGGAACGGAAAGGCCGATCCGCGGTCCGAGATCCGGGTCGCCCGGCTGACGGCGCTCGTGATCGGCTTCCTGGCCATCCTCGGCGGCATCGTGACCAACGGCCAGAACGTCGCCTTCCTGGTGTCGCTGGCCCTGGCGCTCGCCGCGTCCGCCAATCTGCCGACGATCCTCTACACGCTGTTCTGGAAGCGTTTCAACACGACCGGGACGCTGTGGAGCATCTACGGCGGGCTGGTGTCCGGCCTGGTGCTCATCATCTTCTCCCCCGCCATCTCCGGCAGCTCCACGTCGATCATCAAAGGCGTGGACTTCCACTGGTTCCCGCTCACCAACCCCGGCCTGGTGTCCATTCCGCTCTCCTTCCTCTGCGGCTTCCTCGGCACGGTCTTCAGCAAGGAGCCCGCGGACCCCAAGAAGCAGGCGGAGATGGAAGTGCGGTCGCTGACCGGCATCGGTTCGAAGGCGTAGCGCGACAGGGCCGTGGGCGGCCGGGGCCGCCTACGGCCGTCGCGTCGTTCCGGGGGTCGCTTCGGTGTCCTTCCGGACCTCCGACGGAACGACCCGCGCCGAGGAGCTCGGCGCCGCCGACCGTCCGCGGGCGGGCACCCTCGCGCCGTCCCGGGGGCTGGACGTCTCGCTCCCGGGCCCGCGCCCGGGGCGCTGAACGGCGGACTCGGACGGCGCCAAGGGGCTGGGCGACGCCGAGGGACCGCCGGAATCCGAGGGGAGCGGGGGCGTCGTACGGCCGGTCGCGGGCGGCGGGGCGAGCGGGACCGTAGGGCGCGCGGGGGGCTCGGGTGCCGCCGCGCGGAGCGGCAGCGCGATGAGGGCGGCCACGGCGCAGGACACCCCCACCCCGGCCGCGGTGCGGAGCAGCTTGCGGCGGACCGCGGCGCGGCGGACCGCCTCGTACCGGCCCGGGGGCGGGCCGAGGTAGTCGGAGGGGGGCCGCAGGATCACCGCGAGGGGGTCGTCGGGCTCCCGCTCGGGGCCGATGTGCTCCGGGCCGTCGTCACAGCGTGGGGTCAAGGCTTCTCCTCAGGTGGACGCGGAGCAGTTCCCGGGCCGCGTGGAGGTCGGCCTTGACGGTTCCTTCCTTGCGCCCGGTCAGTACGGACACCTCCCGGATGGGCATGTCAGCGTAGTAGTGCAGCAGGATCGGGACGCGCAGCCGTTCCGGCAGCGACTGTACGAGCAGGCGCACCGACGGGTCGGACTGTTCGGTGTGGGGGCGGACGGCGGCTTCCGTGGTGGCCCGGCGCATGGCCCTGCGCTCGCGCTCCACCTTGCGCCAGTGGTCCCGGACGAGATTGGCCGCGGTGACGTAGAGGAAGCCGCGGGGCTCCTCCACGGACGTCCAGCGGGCCCAGAGCCGGGTGAACGCCTCGGAGGCGATCTCATGGGCCGTCTCGTCGTCGTCGACGAGACGGCGGCACCAGCCGGCCAGGCGCGGGTAGAGGGCGGCGAACAGCTCGGACGCCGCCCTGTCACGGGACCGTTTCAACGCACTCCATGGTCGTGGCGGCACTCGGCCGTGCGGGCACTTCGTCAGAGGAGGATCCCGGGCCGCCGGTGTGGGTTCCATGGGCCCGGGATGCTGGGTGGGTCAGGGGCCGGCGGACGCCGGCGTGGCGAAGACGATCACATTGTCGAGGTAGCCGTCGCCGGAGCGGGGGCCGCCACAGGTGATCAGCCGCAGCTCCGGGCGGTCCACGTCCCCGTAGACCTCGTCCGCCGGGAAGTCCGCCTTGGCGACGGTCCGTACGGCGCTGACGCCGAACCGTGCCGCCGTGCCGTTCTCCAGGCGCGTCTCGACCCGGTCGCCCCGGCGCAGCCGCGCCAGGTGACGGAAGACCCCGTCGCCGTAGGCGCCGACCGTGACGTGGCCGAGGATGACCGACGGGCCGAGCTGCCCCGGTGTCGGCGAGTGCCGGTACCAGCCCGCGCGGTCGTGGGCCGTGACCGGCGGGACCGCCACGCTCCCGTCCGGCGCCAGCCCCAGCCGGATGACCGGGGTGTCGACGCCGATGGCCGGGATCCGCAGCCCGACCGGGACCGAACGCCCGAGGGGACGCGCCGCCTTCGCAGGGGTCGGCGGTGGCCTCCTCCCGGAGGTCGGTGCGGCCGTGGTCCGCCGGTCCGGGTGGCCGCCGCAGCCCGCGAGCAGCGAGGCCATCGCCGCGGTGGCGAAGGCGCGCCTGGAGAACGGGGTCATGCCCCGGTCGCCCGCCGGCGGCGGACGACGAGGACCGCCGCGCCGCCCGCGGCGAGCACGGCGGCGGCTCCCCCGCCGATCAGCGCGCTCTCGGTCCCGGACGACTCGGAGGAGTCGTCCGTCACTCCGGTGTTCGGCGCGCCCTTCGGTACGACGGCGACCTGGCCGCGGTCCCGCTTCTTGGCCGGTTCCTCCCTCGGGGCCTGGGCGGCGGCGGTGGGCTTGCGGGTCGGCGCCTCGCTCGGGACCGGGCTGGCGGAGGCCGCGGGGGTGCGGCGGGGGGCGGGGGTCGCGTCGTCGGCGAACGCGGGCACGGTGGTGGCCAGTACGGCGGTGCACGCGAGTGTCATCGCGCTGAGGACAGTGCGGCGCATGGAGTCGCTCTCTTTCGTCGGTCCGCCCGGCGGTTCGGCGGGCTGGGTTACGGATCGAGCGGAGAGACGAGGCAGCGGCGCGGCGCGTTGTAAAGAGATGGCAAAGCGTGTCCGTCGGCCCTGCCGGGGCCGGTCCCGGGGCAGAAAAGCGTCCAGGCCGGTCCGTGCGGACCGGCCTGGACGTGGTGCTCGGAGCGGATCAGACGAGGTCGAACCGGTCCAGGTTCATGACCTTGACCCACGCCGCGACGAAGTCGTGCACGAACTTCTCCTTGGCGTCGTCGCTCGCGTAGACCTCCGCGAGGGCGCGCAGCTCGGAGTTGGAGCCGAAGACGAGGTCGGCACGGGTGCCGGTCCACTTGACCGCGCCCGAGGCGTCACGGCCCTCGAACGTGGTCTGGTCCTCGGACGTGGACTTCCAGGTCGTGCCCAGGTCGAGCAGGTTGACGAAGAAGTCGTTGGTGAGCTTGCCCGGGGTCTCGGTGAGGACGCCGTGCTTGGAACCGTTGTGGTTCGCGCCCAGCACGCGCAACCCACCGACCAGGACGGTCGTCTCGGGGGCGCTCAGGGTGAGCAGGTTCGCCCGGTCCAGCAGCAGGTACTCGGCCGGCAGCCGGTTGCCCTTGCCGACGTAGTTGCGGAACCCGTCGTACGTCGGCTCCAGCGCGGCGAACGACTCGGTGTCGGTGTGCTCGTCGCCCGCGTCGACGCGGCCCGGGGCGAAGGCCACCTCGACGTCGACACCGGCGTCCTTGGCGGCCTTCTCCACGGCGGCGGAGCCACCGAGGACGATCAGGTCGGCCAGGGAGACCTTCTTGGCACCGGAGTTGAACTCGCCCTGGATGGTCTCCAGGGCGCGCAGGACCTGCGCGAGCTCGTCCGGGTTGTTGACCTCCCAGCCGCGCTGCGGCTCCAGGCGGATCCGGGCGCCGTTGGCGCCGCCGCGCTTGTCGCTGCCGCGGAAGGAGGCGGCGGACGCCCACGCGGCGCCGACCAGCTGCGAGACGGTCAGACCGGAGTCGAGGATCTTGGCCTTGAGCGCCGTGACGTCGGCGGCGTCGATGGCCTCACCCTGGGCCTCGGGCAGCGGGTCCTGCCACACCAGGGTCTCCTCCGGGACCTCCGGGCCGAGGTACAGCGACTTCGGGCCCATGTCGCGGTGGGTCAGCTTGTACCAGGCGCGGGCGAAGGCGTCCGCGAACTCCTGCGGGTTCTCGTAGAACCGGCGGGAGATCGGCTCGTAGATCGGGTCGAAGCGCAGCGACAGGTCGGTGGTGAGCATCGTCGGGCGCTGCTTCTTGTTCGGGTCGAAGGCGTCCGGGACGATCTCCGGGGCGTCCTTGGCCACCCACTGGTTGGCGCCGGCCGGGCTCTTGGTGAGCTCGTACTCGTACTCGAAGAGGTTCTTGAAGAACCCGTTGCTCCACTGGGTGGGGGTGGTGGTCCAGGTGACCTCGAGGCCACTGGTGATGGCGTCCTTGCCCGCGCCCGTGCCGTGGGTGCTCTGCCAGCCGAGGCCCAGCTGCTCCATCGGGGCGGCCTCCGGGTCCGGGCCGACGGCGTCCGCGGGGCCCGCGCCGTGGGTCTTGCCGAAGGTGTGGCCACCGGCGATGAGGGCGACGGTCTCCTCGTCGTTCATCGCCATCCGGCGGAACGTCTCACGGATGTCGCGGGCCGCGGCGATCGGGTCCGGGTTGCCGTTGGGGCCCTCCGGGTTGACGTAGATCAGACCCATCTGGACCGCGCCGAGCGGGTTCTCCAGCTCGCGGTCGCCGGTGTAGCGCTCGTCGCCGAGCCAGGTGGTCTCCGGGCCCCAGTAGACGTCCTCCTCGGCCTCCCAGACGTCCGCACGGCCACCGCCGAAGCCGAAGGTCGTAAAGCCCATCGTCTCCAGGGCGACATTGCCGGTGAGGACCATGAGGTCGGCCCAGGAGATGCTCTGGCCGTACTTCTTCTTCACCGGCCACAGCAGACGGCGGGCCTTGTCGAGGCTGGCGTTGTCCGGCCAGCTGTTGAGCGGGGCGAAGCGCTGCTGACCGGCACCGGCGCCGCCGCGGCCGTCGCTGATGCGGTAGGTGCCGGCGCTGTGCCAGGCCATACGGATCATCAGCGGGCCGTAGTTGCCGAAGTCGGCGGGCCACCAGTCCTGCGAGGTGGTCAGCACCTCGGCGATGTCCTGCTTCACCGCAGCGAGGTCGAGGGCCTGGAACGCCTCGGCGTAGTCGAACTCCGCACCCAGCGGGTTCGCCACCGGGGGGTTCTTGGCGAGGATCTTCAGATTGAGCCGGTCCGGCCACCACTGACGGTTGCCGCCGCCCTGCGTGGGGTGGGGAGCACGCCCATGCGCGACCGGGCAGCCCCCCGCTTCCTCTGTCTTCGGGTCTACGACGATTGCCTCATGGTTCTCGGACATGGAAATCCTTCCACGCTAGGGCGGATCATGGTGCTCAGGAACTGGTGGCGGTGGAACAGGCGGGGCACTGGCCCCAGTAGATGACCTCGGCCTCGTCAACCGAGAAGCCGTGGTCATCGGACGCGGTCAGGCAGGGTGCCTCACCGGCGGCGCAGTCGACATCGGCGACGGCACCACACGACCGGCATACGACGTGGTGGTGGTTGTCCCCGACGCGTCCTTCGAACCGGGCCGGGTTCCCGGCCGGTTCGATGCGGCGTACGAGGCCCGCCGCCGTCAGTGCGTGAAGGGCCTCGTACACGGCCTGGAGGGAGATGTGGCCGACACGGTCGCGTACCCCGGAGGCGATCGCCTCGACCCCGAGGTGATCACCGTCCCGGACGGTCTCCAGCAAGGCGACACGGGCGGCCGTCACCCGCAGGCCGACACCGCGCAGCTCCTCGGCAGTGGTCGGAGTCTGGGATGCGGTCATGGCGCAGAACCTACCCGCACTAACGCGAACGGTACAAGGAAACGAGCCGTTAAGGTCTAGCGCCGCGGGTAAAATTTTTGTCCTGGTTCAGCCCGATTTTCCTACTACCTCAGAGGCGCTTGGCGCTGCGGAAGAGCCCGGCGTAGAAGCCGTTGCCGTCGATCCGGGAGACACCGCCGTTGTCGCCGATGGTGGGGCCGTTCTGCTCCTTGCGGCTGGAGACGAACACGCGGTGGCCGTCGGTGTCCAGCCCCAGGTACAGGGCGACATGGTCCATATGGTCGCCGGTGCGGTGATCCATCTTGAAGAACAGCAGGTCACCGGGTTGGAGCACATCGATGTTGGTGGGCCGGGTGTACCAGGGGCCGGCGCCCTGGATCTTGATCACATCGACGCCGACCTTGGAGCGGGCCATGCCGTTCGCGGTGCGCGGCAGGCCGTCGCCGAGGGCGTTGCTCGCCATCAGGGGGTAGCGGGCGCGGTAGCCCATGACCATGCGGATGAAGCCGGAGCAGTCCAGCGCCCGGTAGCGCTCCTTGCGCGCGGCCATCGTGGTGCCGTCGCGGAAGGTGTAGGAGATGCCGAGGTAGTCGTAGAAGTCGTTCTGCTCCAGCCGGTCCACGCCGTCCGGTTTGAACGGCCCGAAGACCGCGTCGCCCGCGTACGGGATGCCCTGGGCGTCCTTCTTGACCGGCGCGCCCGTCACGTACTGGAAGGCGATCGCGAAGAGGTCCTCCTTCTTGCTGCCGTAGTTCTCCTTGAACCAGTCCTTGAACCACTGCTTCTTCTCGGCGCCCTCGGCCCACGGCTCCGGCATCAGCCGCACCCAGTCCTCGGTGATCACCTTGGACTTGGTGTTGGCGGGCTCGCTGAAGGTGCGGGAGGGGCCGCGCAGGGTGGCGGTGCGGGCGCGGTCGGTGAAGGTGGCGAGGATCTGGCCGTTGCCGCCGCGCAGGATGGTGCGGGCGGGGTTCTTCAGCCGCTCCCAGGTCTGCTTGCCGCTCTGCTGGCCGGTGCCGTTCTCCAGGTTCGGCTCGTCGATGACGGCCTGGGTGGCCGGCGTCTTGTCCTGCTCGTCCTTCCTGAGCTCCACGGTCAGATAGCCGCTGGCGCCGAGCAGCGCGAGCACGGTGACGGCGTGCAGTACGGGGCGTTTCTTCTTCGGTGGCATGGGATCGGCTCCGGTGGTGGGTCAGGCGGACGGCATGACGCCGAGGAGGATTCCGGCGGTGAGGACGACATAGGCCATCAGCGTCACCGACCCGGTGGACAGCAGGGTGGCCCCCCGGGGCTGGCGGACCAGCTGGTAGGCGATCAGGCCCGGGACGATGAAGCCGAGGGTCTGGTTCGCGTACATCAGCGGGAACTCGATCGACAGGATGATCATCACGGTCGCCTGGAGGGTCACGCCGAGCAGGACGACCGCGGCGAAGAGCCGCTTGCCGTAGAGGATCACGTACTTCTGCATCAGCAGCGTGCCCACGTAGGTCAGCACCGTGACGCCGACGACCATCGCGGCCCGCTGGAGATCCTCGACGAGGGTCAGCGCCAGCCAGCCCGGGGTGATCATGCCGCCGGGCGAGAGGTTGGTGGTCAGGTAGCAGACCAGCGAGAAGAGCAGCCCGATCGCGATGCCGATGGCGGCGATCTCAGGGGTGAGGACGGAGGGGATCAACGGTGCTGCTCTCCTGGGTTCTGCCACTGCTGGGAGTCGTCGGCGGGCGGGGCGGGCGGGACCCGCGGCTCGAACAGGCCGCGGGGCCGCGGGGCGTCGGAGGCCGGTGCGACGGCGGGCCAGGGCTCCCGGGAGCCCTGGTCGGGTGCCGTCTGCGGGTACGGCCGCTCGGGGGTGCGCTGATGCGGTACGTGCGCCTGGTGCGCGTACCGGGTCTCGTACGCCTCCGGGTAGCCCTGGTAGGGGTCCAGGCGGGGCGCGTACAGCTGGACCGTGTCCACGTGCTCGACATGGCGCTCGCCGCCCGCCGGTGCGGTCGGTGCCGCCGGGGTGTCATCGGCGCTCTCGTCGGGCGGCAGCTCGGCGAGGTGCTCCAGGAGGATCTCGCCCTGGCCGTGGATGTTGCCGATGGCGACCAGGGAGGAGTCGGGGCCGAGGCGGCCGAGCAGCTCGGCCATGAACTCCTCGGGATCCCGGCGGTCGCCGCCGAGGTCGACCGCGCGGTCCCGGTACTGGGCCGGGATGGCGTCGATGGCGGACTTGGCCGGGTGGCCGATGACGAAGACCTGCTCGGGGTCGAGATCGGGGATGATCTCGCCCATCTGGCCGTTGCGCTCGACCCGGTCGGGGCGGCAGTTGATGACCACGTTGAGCGGGCGGTGGATGGCGCCGAGGTCGAGCAGCTGGTTGATGTTCATCAGCGTCGACTCGGGGTCGTTGGCCGCGAAGACGTTGGCGAAGCGCAGCTTCTTGCCTTCCTCGGTGGCGTACCGCTCGACGGAGAGGACGCCGGGGTCCGGCGGGGCGTCGTACATGCCCTGGAGGGCGGTCGCGCGGTCGACGCCCACCAGCTCGGCGACGGTGAGCGCGATGGCCACGTTCTCCTTGAAGGTGAACCAGCTGAAGCCGCGCAGCTCCTCGTCGCTGACCGTCGCGGGGTCGGCGTAGATCAGCCGGCAGTTCCGGGCGTCCGCCTCCTCCTGGAGGATGTGGAAGCGGTCCTGCTCGGCGGTGACGCAGATGCCGTTCTCCGGCATGGACCGGCACAGCGAGCGCGCCACGTCGTCCAGCGTGGGGCCCATCTCGGCGAGGTGGTCCTCGCGGACGTTGCACAGCACGCCGATGGTGGAGCGGATCAGCTTGGACTGGTTGATCTCCTGGAGCGCCGGCATGACCGCCATGCACTCGATGACGAGCGCGTCCGGCTCGTAGGCGGCGGCGCGGCGCACGATGCCGATCTGCTCGACCACGTTGGCGATGCCGAACTTGCGGTAGACGGGCTCCTCGGTGGCGTCGGGGTGGATGAAGCGGGCCGCCGTTCCGGTGGTCTTGGCCACGGTGGTCAGCCCGCCGCCGCGCAGGGCGCCCGCGCACAGCCGGGTGATGGAGGACTTGCCGCGGATGCCGTTGACCAGGACCCGGGTGGGGATCACGTCGAGGTTGGTCTGGTGCCGCCGCTGTTCGACGATGCCGGCGATCAGCAGGACGGCCTCGCACACCACGAGCACGGTGTAGAGGAAGAGCACGGTGGGGCCTCAGTTCCTTCCGACGCCGGCGGGGGTCCGGCTGCCGCCGTCCCGTTTGCGGGGCTGCCCCTGGAGCTGCTGCCGGATCAGCTCCAGGCTCCGGACCACGGCGCCGACCTCGTCGTGGTGGCGTGGGAACAGCACGGTCTTGCGGTCGCCCGCGGCGAGCGCCTCGGCCTGTCCGGCCAGGGCGCGCAGGGGCCGTACGACGACGATGTGCAGCCAGCCCAGACAGGCGGCCGCGGCGGTCAGCCCCAGCAGTCCGGCCAGCACGGTCCGGTTCTGCAGGCTGTACTCGGGGATCGCCAGGCCCGAGGCGGGCTGCCAGCTGGCCAGGCTCCACTGGAGCGACTTGGCCGCGCCCCCGCCGCTGAACGGCGCGACGGCCGCTACCCGTACGGTGCCGCCGCGCTGGACGGTGGCGCTCGCCTGCTTCGCGGCGAGCAGCGAGCCCATGTACGAGGGCGCCTTCTCGAAGGCGATGTAGCCGGAGTCGCCGCCGATGACCCGGCCCTTGGCGTCCACGACGCGGACCTCGCCCAGGCCCTGGCGGCCCAGCAGCGCGTTGACGAACTCGATGCGGAACTCGCCGACGACGGCGGCGCCGCCGCGGCCGGGCGCCTGGGCGGTCGCGGTGACCACGGGCTTCTTGCCGCCCTCGCCGGTCACCTCGATGGCCTGCTTCGAGGGGCCCTTTCCGTCCTCGTGGTGGGGGCCGTCACCGGCCCGCGCGAGGATCTCGCCGTCGGCGCCGAGGACGTACATCGACTGGTAGCGGTCGTGGTCCTGCATGGTGCGCTCCAGGACCTTCTTCATGTCCTCGGGCGTGGTGCGGTCCCCGATCAGGGCGGCGACCGCGGACAGGTCGGCGTGGCCCTCGTTGAGCGCGCGGCGGACCCGGTCGCTGAGGGTCACGGTGCGGGACTTCTGGTCGTGGACGATCTGGGCCGGGACCTTGACGGAGGAGTCGGCGCGGTTGAGCACCAGCATCAGGGGGACCGACCAGACCAGCAGCAGGACGGCGCAGACGGCGAGCAGGGCACGGGCGCCCAGGCCCTTGCGCACGGCCGGGCCCGGGGCGTCCACGGGCTCGCCCTGGAGCTGCCGGCGCAGCCGTTCGAGGGCGGCGCCGACCCGGGCCGCCTCGCCCGCCCTGGGCACGCTCACCGGGCGGGCGAGGTCGCCGCGGGTGAGGCGGCGGCTCTCCAGAAACAGCCGGATCAGCGGGCGCTGCACGGTGCCCAGCAGCACCATCACCGCGAGCCCGCCGATGAGCAGCAGGGCACCGGCGGCTGCCACGCCGAAGGCGGGGCGGGTGATCTGGGAGACCTTGGCGGAGACGTCGACCTCGGTGACGACGGTCAGCCCGAGGCTGCTGGCGGTGGTGGGCTCACCGGGCTGGGGCGGGGTGAGCGTGGCGTAGCCGCCGACGGTGCGGACGTCCTCGGCGGCGCCACCGGTGAGGTGGCCGCTGACGCCGGTGTAGCCGCCCGCGCCGGGCTCCTTGGCCTTGATGGGGTGCTGCCGGCCCTTGCGCGCTGCGGTCTTGGCGAAGGAGGCGAGCTGCTCCCCGGCCCGCTCGCCGTCCAGGGCGCCGTGGCTGGAGAGCAGCCGGCCGGTGGAGTCGACGACGCCGATGGCGCGGCCCGGCCCGAGGTCGACACCGGGGAAGCTGAGGGTGCTGGAGGCGACGAGCAGTTGCTGCGGCCGGCCCTTCCAGGACAGCAGGGCAGGGATGATCAGCCGGGTCTGGCCGTTCTCCAGGCGCACCATGCGCGGGGCCAGCCCGTCACTGCGGGAGAGCTTGCTGAGATCGATCGCGGTCAGCGGGACGTTCTCGCCGCGGGCGGCGAGCATCTTGCCCGACTTGATCTCGATGACGGCGGTGCCACGCCACTTCTGGTAGACCTCGCCGACCTTGTCCAGGACGGTGTCGGCGGAGACCGGCTTGCCCTCGTTGAAGAGGGTCGCGGTGCCGGTGAGGTCGGTGACCGACTCGTCGAGCGACGCCCGCAGCGCGATGGCGCCGTCCTCGGCGACGTACTGCTGCGAGGTCAGGACCGCCTTGGAGACCAGGGCGTTGTCCGGTTTGCCCAGGGTGAGGGCGGTGATTCCCGCGAGGGAGAGAAGCAGAACCGACAGCACGGCTATGGGGGGACGGATACCGCCCACAAGCGACATGTCGGCCCTTCGGCGGACCTTGTGCCGCCGCTTCGAACGCGAAGCGGCCACGGATGGGCTCCTCTCATGCAACTCACACCACACAGAGCGCACTCGAGTGCGATCCGGACCGTCAGACAGCCAGACGGATCAAAGGGTTGCACATCTTAAAGAAAAAACGAGAAAACCTGTTTGGTCCCAATCAAGACTGGGCAAACAGCGGTCTTGCATTCTTTGCCGGTCGTTCACCCAGAGGTCATTCTTCGCCCGGCTCATCCTGATATGCCCCCGCAAAGCGGGTGGTTACGATGAGGCGGTCATGGCGAAGGTACGAGCGAAGGCGATCATCGTGGCGGCCGTCACGGTCGCGTTCGGCCTGCTCCTGGCGGCATTGAGCACGTATACGATCGCCCGGTCCTCCGGAGACGACAACGGCCGTACGTCGGACGGCGCGTGGGCCCCCGAGGTCCCGCTGGAGCGCCGGATCACCGACTTCACCGCCGGGCTCGACCCCGACGGCGACTACCGGGAGCCGCGCCGCGCCGAACGCCGGGACATCGCCCACGCGGTGGGCCTGATCCTCGACGGACACCCGGACCGCGCCCGCCCGCTGCTCGCCGACGTCGGCTTCCGCCTCCGTACGCTCACCGACACCGGCATCGGCCGCCGCTACGCCGAGCTGTCCGACCGCACCGGGGACGGGCCCGACCCTCGCGGCTGGGCCCGGGTCTACGTCGACCTCTCCGCGCCCGTCCGCTGGTCGGTCCAGGTGCCGCACCCGGTCTCCGACGCGGACACCGAACGGCTCGGGGCGCGCGTGCTCCTGGACTCCCCCGGCGGCGTCCTGGTGCTCGCGGGCGCCCACCGCAGGGCCGGGGACGACGATGCCGCCGACGCCGCCCACCGCACGGACTCGGTCTTCGACGCGGTCTGCGACGAGCTCGCCCGGCGCGGACTGCCCGGCGTCCAGCTCCACGGCTTCGCCGACGACTCCGCGCCGGGCCGGGACGTCGTCGCCTCCACCGGCGAGGGCCGGGCGGGCCGCCCGGACGCCCGCCGCCTCGCGGCCGCCCTGACCGCGCGGCACTTCTCCGTCTGCCGCGCCTGGGTCCGCGACTGCCCTCTGGAGGGGCGCGACAACGTCCAGGGCCGCAGGGCCGCCACCGGACATGTGCCGTTCCTGCACATCGAGTTCGCGCGGTCGGTGCGCGCGAGCGACAGACAGATCGGGCACGCGGTGGCGGCCATCGGCACGGTGACCGCGCGGTGGGCGAAGGACGATTCGGGCTGACCACCCGGCGGACCTTTTTTCCCCCCCACGCGGCGGAGCCGCATATCGTCAGGTGTCGGGAAGGGGCAGGGCGGGGAACAGCCCGCCGCAGGCGTCCTAACGGCGGGCCGCGGCCACCGTGAACGCGCTCTTCACCGTCTGCGCCACACTGTTGCCGTCCGCGTCGGTCCCGGTGACGCGCAGCGAGGCGTCCCGGCCCGCCGCGGTGTCCGGAGTGGTCCAGTCCGCGCGGAACCGGCCCTTGCCGAGCGCCGTGATCGCCGCCGCCGTCCACCGCTCGCCGCCGTCGAAGGACACCTCGACCCTCGCCTTGGTGACCGCGGGCGCGGCCGCCACGCCCGGCACGTGCCCGAAGCCGACCACGAGATGGTCGTCACCGGCCGGGCTGGTGCCGTCCGGCGCCGCGTCGAGCCGGTAGTGCGGGACGACGACCGGCAGCGCCGAGCACTCGGCGGGCCCGTCGTACTCGCCCGCCTCCGACACGCACGTCCAGTTGTCCGGCACGGTCTGGTCGCCCGAGTGGCCCGAGGCGAAGGTCCACTCGGTGTGCGTGGTCAGCGACTGGTGGAACTCGCCGTTCGTCCTGGTCTGGTCGTACACCACTGTGTACGGGGCCTTCCGCGGCGGCACGGTCAGGACGCCACCGGAGACGCCGTCGCCCTCGTACAGGGTCGTGCCGCCGGAGACCACCGCGAAGTGCGAGGAGGTGATGTCGGACGGGAACGCGAGGACGTGGTGACCGGCCGAGTCCACGACCGTGGCCAGGGAGAAGGTGAGGGCGTCGCCCTTGCGGCATGCCGCGCAGTACCACGTCTCGTCGGCGGCGGCGCCCCGCGCGGGCTCGGTGAAGCCCGGGGCCAGCGGGCCGCGCAGCCAGTCGACCGTGGTGGTCCGGCCGGGCCGGAGGGTCTGCTTCTCGGACACGAAGCGCCGCTCCCCGGCCTTGAGCCAGTCCTGGTAGGAGGCGCCGGGTGAGCCGCCCACGTACTCGATCCGCCGCGCCGGTGTCTTGAACGGCTCGGACAGCGCCTCGCCGCTCGATTCGTACGGCAGATACATCAGGCGTGCGACCTCCTGGGCGCGGCCGGGCGTATCGCTGTGGTAGGTGGTCCGCAGGGTGGTCAGTTGGCCGCCGGTGACCTTGTAGTGCTGGTTCTTCGCGATCACACCGGCGGGGTTGGCCAGCTTGAGGTCGTAGGAGTAGGGCGTGGCCGCCTCCGCGGGCGCCTTGCGGTGGGTGTAGACGTTGAAGCGCAGATCGCCGGTGGTGACGGGGCGGTTGGAGGGCTGGACGTAGACGGGGGCGCCGCTGGTGACGCCGACGCCGCCGTTGACCGCCACCTCACCCTTGGTGTCATCGCGCAGGTAGTGGAGGATCAGCTGGTGCTCCTCGGCCGGCCGCGGGGTCGAGAAGGTGACCCGCTCGGTGGCCTTGCGCAGGTCGAGCACCACGTCGGTCCCGGTGGCGCCGTCGGGGACGGTGAACTCGGCGGTGGCCATGCGGATGCCGGTCGACTCGCCCGCGCCGTCGAAGGTCGGGGCGGAGACCATGGCGCTGTAGCGGCCCGCGGGCACCTCGGCCTTCGCCTCGCCGTCGACGGCCTGGAGGGACGGCTCCCGGTAGAGGGCCGCGTCGTCGACGTTGGCCAGCGCGAACGGCGTGGTGCCCGGGAGGGGTTTGCCGTCCGTGCCGAGCACGGTGACCCGCACCGGGTGGTCGGCCCGGGTGTGGTCGGCCGGTGTGTCGCCCGCCCGCGTGTGGTCGGCCCGTGCGTCGTCCCCCCGCGTGTCGTCCGCGCGCGCCGGCGGGCGCGGGGCGGCCCGCCCATCGGCCGTGGCGACCGCCGGTACGACGGAGGTGACGCCGCCGAACAGCGGACCGCCGCCGACGGAGCCCTCCGCCGCCTCGCGCCCGGCCTGCTTCGCCAGCGCCGCGCCGAAGGCCGGGCCCGGACGCGGCGCAGCGGCGCCCCCGGTGGTCTCGACCCGTACCGGAGTGGTGGTCACCCCGGCCTCGGCGAGGGCGGAGACATTGAACAGGGCAGGGTCCAGGGTGCGGCCCAGATACGGCAGCGCGGTCAGCGGAATGACGAAGACATCGTTGTCCAACCGTCGGGTGACATAGTCCGCCTCCGCTCCCGGCCGTGGCGCCACGACGACGCTCCCGTCCGCGCCGAGCGTGACGCGCTCGCCCGTGACCAGCGTGACGGTGTGCGCCGTGGCGTCAGGAGCCGGTGCGGGCCCGGCGGTTGGGGTGCGCTCCGCAGGGGCGGCCAGGGCGCCGGGAGCCGGGCCCGCCGTCAGCCCGAGGGCGGCGAGGACGCATCCGGCCGCGAGGGCGCGGGCGCCGCGCGCTCCGGCTCCGCGCGCCGCGGTCCGTCTGATCTGTCGGTACCACATGAGGCAGATCCTTCCGTGACGGGGATCAAGGACGTTGACGCCCACAGGTTCGTCCCCAGAAGAGATCACTTACAGGTACGGACCAAAGCTGGCCGAGAAGTGCCCCTCTGAGGCGTTAACCGAGCGCCCGCCACCGCCCGGAGCCCGTCGCCGCCCGCGACCCCCGGCCACCTCGCGCCACCTCCCGAAAGATTCAACGCGGAGGAGCCACGCTGCTGAAGGCGGCCGGAGCTCGTTGCGTTCCCGCCCGCGAAAGGCTTCTTGACCCGCCTCCGATCCGGAACGCTGAGCTGACACCACGACTCGTGATCACCTGGCGGTTGGAGCCGCACATGCGGCTCACCATCAGGTTCAACGGGCCATCCGGCCTGCACCGCCTGGACGAGGTACGGCTGACCCTCCGTGACGACCGTGACCGAAGCCAGGATCCGGTTCTGGGCAACGGAGAGAATCAGGAAGAGGTACGGGCCACGACATGGGGGCCGGTGCGCTTCCGCCCGGGGATCGACGGCGCCGACCAACTGGGTCGCACCGTTGAGCCGTTTTCTCTGGAACTGAGTGAGCCACGGCCCTTCGCGCTTGATCCTTCGGTCCCACCGTCCTGGTATGAGGGGGCGGAGGGAAGGCAACGGTGGAGAGAGCTCAAGCTCGGATATCCGGCTCTGGATCGACATGCAGGACGCTGGCCACAAGCCCTGGCGGCTGGCCTGGGACGTTCCTCGACCCGGATCTACAGCGGTGTGAGATGGGCGGTGCGGACCAGGGCGTGCGGCAGCTCCGGTTCTCGTCCGGCGGGAAGTCGAGGGTCCCGAACCGGGCGACACCCGGAAAGTGACCCTGCCTGAGGCACCGTGGGGCGTGCGGGAGCAGGGCGGTCGACCGGCGCGGCGTTCCGGGGTCGGTCAGCAGGTCGCGGGCCGCGAGCCGACCCCACGGGTGGCGTCACTCGGTGTGGGCGGTGAATTGGTCGGTGCCCAGCACGGTGAGCAGGTCGAGTTTCTCGTGGCTCTCCGTACCCGGCGTTGCGGTGAAGACGAGAAGCGGGCGTTGCCGGTGTACTGGGTCTGGTCGCCGAGCAGTGCCACCGCGGACGGCGTCTGCAGCAATGTCTCGCCCAACGGGCCCATGACCTGGGCGGTGATGCCGGCCAAGCCGTCCATGACCCGCATCAGCCCGGGGCTCACATGCTGGAGCCGCAGGTCACGGCGGGCGGTTCGATAGCCGGCGAGGAGGAACAGATGATCGCGTTCATCCGGGGTCAGCCGCAGGCCGCGGGCGATGGCCGCGATCATCTGCTCCGAGGGTTGCGGCCCGTCGCCGCGTTCCAGCCGGGCGAAGTAGTCGGCGGACATGGTGCACAGCTCCGCCACCTCCTCGCGGCGCAGGCCCGGGGCGCGCCGGCGTTGCCCGCGGCGCAGTCCGACGTCCTCCGGTTGCAGCGCCGTACGCCGGGTGCGCAGGAAGGCGCGCCCCGAACCGCGAACCACGGAGCCAGGACCATGACCAGTTGCACGACGACCAGTTGGACGGCGAACGACCTCCCGGAGATGACCGGCCGTACGGTGGTGATCACCGGCGCCGGGCGTGGCCTCGGCCTGATCACGGCACGTGAGCTCGCTCGGGCCGGTGCCCGCGTCGTGCTGGGGGTACGCGACCCCGGCAAGGCCCGCCGGGCCGTCGTCGGCCTGCCCGGCACCTTCGACATCCGGCCGCTCGACGTGTCGGATCTGACCTCGGTACGCGCCTTCGCCGACTCCTGGTCCGGCGACATCGACATCCTGGTCAACAACGCCGGTGTGATGGACATCCCCGCCGCGCGCACCGCCGACGGCCTCGATCTGCAGACCACCACCAACCACACCGGTCCCTTCCTGCTGACCACCTCGCTGCTCGGGCACATCACCGACCGCGTGGTGCACGTCACCAGCGAACTGCACAAGCAGGGCAGGATCGATCTGGCCGACCTCGACTGGCGGACGCGCAAGCACAACGGGATGCGGGCCTACCAGGCGTCGAAGCTCGCCGTCGTCCTGTTCTCGCTGGAGCTCCAGCGCCGGCTGACCGCCACTGGCAGCCCGGTCCGCTCGGTGCTCGCCAGCCCGGGGATCGCCCGCACCACGCTGGCGTCCCACTCCCGGTCGAACGTCATCAACCGGCTCACCTTCCTCACCAACGACCCGGAGCGCGGAGCGCTGTCGCTGCTCTACGCCGCCACCCAGGATGTCCCCGGCAACTCCTACATCGGGCCGGACGGGCCTGGCGGCTTCCGGGGCTCCCCGGCCGTCCGCCGGCCGGGCAAGGCCGGTCTCGACCCGGCCATGGCCGGCCGGCTGTGGGAAGCCACCGCCGACCTCGTCGGGACGGTCGCCCGATGAGCTATCCGCAATGACCCGCTATCAGGGAGAGCGGCGGGATTTTCCAGTGCACCGTACACACCGGAAACTGCCGTTAACTGGACGGTATTCACAAAGGGTTTTTCTCAGGGCCACTCAGCGCAATGGACTGTGACTTCTCACAACACCGGCGACATTTGGCGTCGCGGCACTGTCCTCTTACGACATGACTGCTTTACGTTTCTCTTTTCTCGCACCACCACGCACAGCACCACCAGGCACACTTACAGGGGAACCGTGCTCACTCAGGACTCGACCACGCAAGGCGCCTCGAGCGCACCGGATACGGGGGCACCACAGACCGGTGAGCGGCCCAAAGCGCCCGCCCGGTCCAAGAGGGCCGCCATTCTCGGCTGGGCCGTCACGCTCAGCCTCAATGTCGTCGCACCGATCGTCACGTACAACGCACTGCGCGACCACGGCTACAGCGAATTCGCCGCGCTGCTGATCAGCAGCGCCTGGCCGGTGGTCGACGGCGCCGTCCACCTCGCCTGGCGCCGCCGTCTCGATGAACTCGCCATCGTCACCCTGGTGTTCATCGTGATCACGGCCGTGGTGTCGACCGTCGGAGCGCATTCGGCCCGCGCGCTGCTGATCAAGGACTCATGCGTCACCGGGCTGTTCGGGGTGGTGTGCCTGGCGACGCTGCTGGCGCCGCGCCCCCTGATGTTCTACCTGGGGCGCAAGTTCGCCACCGACGGCACCGAGGCGAGCACCGCCTGGTGGAACGGCCTGTGGCACGTCGACGGCTTCCGCAAGGCCATGATGACGATGACGACCGTCTGGGGCGTGGCCTACTGCATCGAGTCCGCGGTCCGGGTCGTGCTGTCGTACACCCTCAGAACCGACACCATGGTGGTCCTGAGCCCGGTCCTGATCTACGCCGTGCTGGGCTCCCTCGGCACGTGGACGGCCCTCTACGGCAAGCGGTCGCGCCGCAAGGGCCAGGCCCGCGCCGCCGCGGCGGCGGCAGCAGCGGCGGAGGCGGAGGCGGCAGCGGGGGCGACCGCGGACGCCGAGTCCAAGGCGGAGCCGGCAGCGGCGGCCGAGGGCTGACCTGGCCGTCCGACACCGGAAGGCCGGACGCGGAGAACTCCGGCGTCCGGCACCGGGGTTGGTATGGGAAGCTGTTCGCCAGTCGAACGCGGGCGGGGGCCGTGACGGTCGTCGAGAGGAGACTTGCGTTGACGGAGAACGGCTTCCGCGCCGAGGAGATCGATACCAGCAGGCCGCATCCTGCCCGGATCTACGACTACCTGCTGGGGGGCAAGAACAACTACGAGGTGGACCGCGAGGCCGGTGACCGGCTCGCCGCCGCGGCGCCCGAGGTGTGGAGCGGTGTACGGGCCAACCGCGACTTCCTGCGGCGCGCCGTGCGCCATGTGGTCGACAGCGGCATCCGGCAGATCCTCGACATCGGCACCGGGCTGCCCAGCTCCCCCAATGTGCACGAGATCGCCCGCGAGCTGGCGCCGGACGTGCGCGTCGCGTACGTCGACAACGACCCGATCGTCAACACGTACGCCAATGTGCTGCTGCGCGGCTCGGCCGCGACCAGCATCGCGCTCGCCGATCTGCGCGACCCGCGGGCCGTCCTGGACCACCCCGAGGTCCGCCAGGTCATCGACTTCGACCAGCCGGTCGCGGTGCTCCTCGTGGCCATCGTCCACTTCCTCACCGAGGCGGAGCGGCCCGAGCGGGTCGTCGCCACCCTGCGCGACGCGCTGCCCGCCGGGAGCTTCCTGGTGCTCTCCCACGCGACGGACGACTTCGCCGACCGCAGCGCGGCCTCGGCCGTGTACGACGATGCCACCGCCACCTTGAGCCTGCGGTCCCGCGACCGGATCGAGCGGTTCTTCGACGGCTTCACCCTGGTCGAGCCCGGTCTGACCGAGGTCCCGTTCTGGCGCCCGGACGCCCCGCCGCCGACCGGGCCCGGGGAGATCGGCTACTACGGCGGGGTCGCGCGCAAGACCGGCTGAACCCTCGCGGGCGGTCGGCGTCAGGAGGGGCAGGCGTTCTTGGAGCCGTTCCGGTAGGTGCGGTAGAGGCCGGGCGCGCCCGGATCGCCGGAGTGGACGCTCGGCGGGAACTCGACCACGGGCACGGGCTTGCACACGGCCCATTGGTCGTTCTTGCCCGGGCCCTCGAACCCGTACGTCCCTCCGGCGCCGACCAGGCAGGAGCTGCACTCGTCACCGGCGATGCTCGGAATGATGAGGGTGTTGTACACATCGTCCTTCGTCGGGATGCTCAACGCCTCCGGCGCCTTCTTGCCGCCCTCGTTGATCTCGGTGAAGGTGCGGTCCACGGCGCCCGCGAGCAGCGTGAAGGCATCGTGGTACATCACGGCGTAGCCGTCGTCGAGGGGCTTCTCCCCCAGCTTGTACTGGGTCCGGATCTCCTTGAAGCGGTCCAGGAAGCGGCCGAGCGCCTTCTTGGGCTCGCCCGCCCACCAGGCGGGGTCGACGGCGGAGGCGTCGACGATCGTGGCGCGTGCCTCGTCCAGCCATCGGCGGGGCGCGTCCCCGGTGAGCGTGGGCTCCAGGCCGATGCCGACCTTCAGGATGCGCAGCGTCGTGGTGCGCCCGCAGCTGCCCTCCTGCGCCATGCGCTCCATGAAGGCGGGGAGGTCCTGGTCGCGGCCCGCGAAGAAGACGGTGTCGGACTTCTCGTTGCAGATCTTCTGGACGGCGTCGGTGAACCGCTGGGGGATGCCCTTGTCGGTTCCGGAGGTGCCGGTGAAGTTCGAGTTGTGGTTGGTCAGGTCGTACGCGTCACCGAACTGCCGCTCGAAGACGCTGCGCAGGTTCTGGGAGTAGACGTCCTCGCTGCGGTTGTCCCAGACCAGGAAGCCTCTGTGCCGGGCGGGCTTGCTGTCCAGGTAGAGCTTGAGGGCGCGGGCGAACTGGTCGTTGTTGGGCGAGGTCTTGAAGAAGTACGGGGAGTTCATGTTGGCCGCGGTGATGACCGGGCCGACGGTGGGGATGCTGTGCCTGCTGAGCGCGGCGATCGCCTTACGGGTCTCCGGTGTGCTGCTGGGGATGCCCGTCACGCCGACCAGCGGCGCCCGGGTGTCCTTGGTCAGCTCGGCGAGACGGTCGACGACGGGCTCCCACTGGTCGAGGTTGCGGCCGTCGGGGGCGAGCAGCAGCTGGTAGTGCGGTCCGCCGAAGCGGTTGGCCTGCCGCTGGGCGGCCAGGGCGCCCGCGATGCCGCGGCGGATCATGTCCGCCGTCATGGCGCTGTGGTCGTCCGCGGTGAACGGCATCATCAGCGCGATCCGTACGTAAGGGATCCTGGGTCCGCTCGGCGGGTCCTCCCAGTCCCGCTTCACCCGGGCGTTCTCGTCCGCCACCGCCCCGATGAGGCCTTCGATGCCCGGGTCCGCCTCGAAGGCGTCCTCGGTGACGCCCACGCAGTCCCCGCCGATGTCCCGCAGGTCGTCACCGCACCTGCCGGGGCCCTGCGCCACGTTGACGGCGATGGTGATCGCGGCGGCGACCAGGGCGCCGATTCCGACGACGGCCAGCCATTCGAGCGGCCCCCACTCGCGAGGATGACGGCGGAACAGACGGAGCAGCATGCTTCCTCACTGACCGGAGATAGGAAAGGGGCGCTTCTTCCGCGCCGCCGCGGGCCAGTTGCGGGCCGCCTGGCCCAGGACGGCGTGCCAGGACGGATGGCGCGGTGAGAGGTAGGCCAGCTCCTCGCCGACCGCCTTGCACATGTCGGGGTCCGGCTCGGCGTGCGGCTCGGAGACATGCCACAGGGCGTGCAGCAGCCGGTTGACGCAGCGCTCGATCTCGTGCAGTTCGGCGTACCGGCCGTCGTGCGCGCCGAGGGCGATCTGCATCCGTTCGTCGGTCCACTCGTCGGCCGGTGGGGTGGGCGCGGTGGCGGCGTACTGGAGGCACAGCAGCCAGTGGGCGGCGGCGTGGGCGTCCTTCTCCGACTGGAACTCCTCCGTCAGCATGGCCACCACCGTCTCGGCGTTTCCGGCCGCGAGGGTGTGCCGCAGGGCGTCGGCCTCGCCGCTCTCACCGCGCTGGGCGTGGTGCATCCGCAGGAAGCGGTGGATGTCCTGCCAGCTGCGGCCGTCCTCGGCCCGCGAGGAGGTGCGGCGCGCCTCGTGCACCAGCAGGGTGCGCAGCAGCGCGTCGGTGACCAACGGCTGGTCGGGCGGGGTGAGTTGCTGCCACTGCTGCTCTTCGAGGTAGTCGGTGGCGGAGTTGGCGGGCAGCTGGTCCGGGCCCTGCAGCCGCAGATGCTCGGCCAGCGCCTCGGCCGCGGTGCTGTCGCGGGCGAGCGAGAGCAGGGTCAGCCGGTCGCGCTGGCGCCGGTCCGGGAGCAGCCGCTCCAGGAGCGCCTCGGTGACCGGGCGGCCGTCCTTCGCGTTCAGTTCGAGGAGGTCCCGCGGCTCCACGCCGCGGCCCCGCTTGGTGGCGTCCAGGACCGCGGCGCACAGCACGGTGGTCACCGCGGGGTGCCCGCCGGTCAGGGAGTGCACGGCGGAGGCCAGATAGGGGTGGAGCGGCCGGGCGGGCCAGCCGGGCACCAGGAGGGGCAGGATGTCGTCCCGGCTCAGCGGGGTGAGCGGGACGGCGAGCAGCCCGGCGGACGGGGCCAGGCCCCTGCGCTGCCAGCCGGTGGACTTCACCAGGTCGGGCAGGTCGCGGCGGACGGCGTCGGACGCGTCCTCCGGTAAACCGCCGAGGCGGGTGGCCACGACCACGAGCTCCTCGTGGTCGGGGCGCTCGGGCAGCGCGCGGTGTTCGAGCAGCAGATCGAGGAAGTCCTGCCCGGGCGGGCAGTGGGCGTCGTCGAGCAGGATCAGCGGCCACGGTTCGCGGTTCCACCGCTGGAGCCTGCCGTAGGAGGAGGCGACATCGTGGAGGAAGGCGGCCATCAGGCTCTGCTCGGCCGCGTGCCGGTAGTCGCCGCCCCGCTGGAACCACTCCCCCAGCAGCACCAGCGGATCCTGGCCGTCCGCGCCCCGCGGAAAGCGCCCCCGGTACCACTCCTGTGCCGCGGCCGGCTGGTGCCGGTCGGTGTACTCGGCCACCACGGCGGCGGTGACCGCGTCCCGGCCCCACTCCGCGTCGGCCTCCGCGTCGATGGTCTCCAGACGGCCTTCGACGGCGGTGGCCCAGGCGTGTCTCAGCGCGTTCTCGTCCCCGCCGGCGAGGCGGCAGGCGAGCAGCAGCCGGGCGAACCACAGACACGCGGCGTCCCGCTGCTCGCCGTTGCCGTGGTACCAGCCGGAGACGGCGAACAGGCCGGGCACCAGGACGGGGAAGCGGCGGCGCAGCGCGGGCGCGAGCCCGCACACCAGCTCCGCGAGGATCTCCACCAGGGTGGAGGCGGTGGGGGCGCCGCCCTCGGCCGGGGCGGACGGGAAGGGGGCGGACTCGGTGGCCACGGCCCGTACGTGGGCCAGCGGCAGCCGGTCCCGATAGCGCGCCGCCAGCTCCTCGAGGACCGCGCTGCGCCCCATGCCGTGGTACCCCGTCAGCAGCACCACGGGCAGATCGCCCTGGTGCTCCCGGCCGGCCCGGGAGCGCTCGTCGTAGGCCAGGCCGGTCAGCCGCGGAACGAGCGAGCGCAGCACCGGGTCCCGGCCATAGAGCGGTGACCCTTCCGATACGCCCATCCCGTTGCGACCCGCCTCAGTCGTCCTCTGCTGCCCGGCAGCCCTGACCTCGGAGACGGGCGGCACCGCTCCCCCGAGACATCAGCCGCTGACATCCGTACCAACTACGCCTACAATCCTGAATTTACCCCTTGGGTAAACATCCCACCAGGTGAACGCGGCACTGTCGGAGATAGTGCCGGTCAGGGGTGTGGATATATGTCGAGGTCGACGCTTTCGGGGAGCGAGTCCGCGCCGCGGACCTCGCCCGGGTAGACCAGCCGCACCCGGCGCAGCCGGCGCAGTCCGGCGAGGGAGGCGAGGTCCAGCTCCGCCACCTGCGACAGATGGATCTCCTCAAGTCCCGGTAGCCGCCGGGCGATCCGGCGCAGCGGAACCGCGACACCGGCCCTGGCCCACACATCCAGATGGGTGACCTGGGGTATCTCGGTGCGGGGCGCGAACAGCAGCATGCTCAGCTGCTGCGGGGAGAGCGTCAGCTTGCGCAGCTGGGGCAACTCGGCGATGAGGGCGCCCCATTCGTCCGGCGCCAGCCGTTCGCTGGCGTCCTGGAGTCGCAGCTCCTCCAGCTCCCGGCACTCCACGATGCCCGCGAGCTGCGCCGCCGACGACGGCAGTGAGAGCAGCCGCAGCTCGGCGGGGCGGGGCAGGTCGGACAGGCCGCGCCAGGGCACCTCCGGCCCGATGAGGAGCCCTTCGAGACGTGGGCAGTCCGCCAGCTTCAGCAGCGGCTCGAACTGTGGCAGGTCCCGCAGCTCCAGCCGCCGCAGCCGGGGCAGCCGGGCCAGCGGCCCGGGGTCCCGCACGTTCCGGCAGCCCTGGAGGGCGAGGGTCTCCAGCCCGGGGTAGGCGGAGAGCAGATCGAGGTCCTCCAGCTGGAGGGTGTTGCGCAGGCGCAGCTCGCGCAGGTGCCGCGGGTCGAGCGCGGCGCGGATCGCGTCGGGGGCGAAGTCGCCGTGCAGGCCGACGCGCTGATAGCCGGACATGGTGCGCAGGGCCTCCAGCTCGGCGTGGGAGCGCACCGTGACGATCTCCTCGGGCGCGGTGTCGAGGAGCGGCCGTACGATCTCCTCGGCGTACACCTTGGTGTCGAACCGGTCCCAGTGGGCGAGGAGTTGGGCGCGCACCGCGGGCTGGCCGGTGCCCAGGAACTCCCGGAGCCTGGGGATGGCGGCGTCCCCGCCGATCTGGCAGATCGCGTGGACGGTGGCCAGTTCCTCGTCGCCCCCCAGATCCTTGGCGTCGGGCAGCAGACCCAGCAACAGCGGGCCGGTCTGCGCCAGTGACCTGGCCTCCCGCAGGCTGCGCGGCGGAAGCAGCCGCGCGGCCCGGTCCTCGATGGCCTCGCGGACCGTGGGCTCCAGGCGGGTGGCCTGTTCGAGGGAGGCGAGCGCGAGGAGCCGTAACCGCGCCTGGACCGTCGCGTCCTGCTCCCGGTCACCGCGCTCACGCAAACGGGTCAGCAGGTCGGCACGCTCTTGGTGTCGAGCCTGTGCGACGGCCATCTGCACCACGTCCTCCCACTGGTCCAGGTGTGCGTTGTTCACCAGCATGCCCATATCGCGCTCTTCCAGCACGGCCCGGGCGCCCAGGAAGTCCTGGAAGGTGCGGTGGATGAAGTTGACCGCGCCCGGGGCGGGTTCGCGCAGCAGACCGGAGCGCTCCAGCAGGTGCTGAAGGGTCTCCTCCGCCGTGCCGACCTCGGCGAGGCGGGGCACGGAGGGCTGCAGCCGCCGCACCACGTTCACCGCGTCCGGGCGGTCCAGTTGGGTCCGCTCGTTGCGGATCAGCCAGTACGCGAGCCTCTGGAGCGGCTCCGTGGCCGACTTCTGGTCCAGGACGGGCTTACGGCTGCGCCCGTAGACCTCGCGCTCCAGGTCGCGCCGCTCCAGGAGCATGGACAGCGCCGCCTCGTACAGGGAGGCGCGGCCCTGGGGCAGGAAGCCGCGCCGCTCCCGGTGCAGGGCGCAGATCAGGCCGCACATCAGCGGATTGGTCGCCAGGCGGCTCAGCTCGGGGCTGCTGCGCAGCGACTGGGTGAGCGAATCGCCGAGTTCCTGCGAGGCCCCGGCGGCCGTGTGCCAGCGCCGGATGAACTGCTTCATGTCGGCGGGCCGCATCGCGGCGAGCGCGAACTCCTGGAAGCCCTCGCGGGCCAGCCAGCCCCGCTCGAGGGCGGCGGGGCGGGAGGTGAGCAGCCACAGATTGCCGGGGAAGACGGCGAGCAGCTTCCTCAGCCAGGCCCGTACGCGGGTGCGGTCGTCCTTCGGGATCTCGTCGGCCCCGTCGATCAGGAGCACTCCGCGCCCGTGCCGCAGCACCCGCGCGGCCCAGCCGTCGGGCTCGGTGCCCACCAGCGGGCAGCCGATCCAGCGCAGGAAGTCGTCGGGCATCGGCAGCTCGGAGTCCTTGCGCGCCAGGGTGCGCAGCGGCAGCACGAAGGGGACCCGCCCGAACAGCTGGGACAGCCCGCCCGGCACCCGCTCCTGCTGCGCGGTGGAGAGGGCCAGCCACTGGACGAGGGTGGTCTTGCCGGTGCCGGCGACGCCGCGCAGCAGGACCCGCTCCTGGGTGGCGAAGACCGCCTCGGCCGGGCCCGGGGCCCGCTCGGTCTCGGTGTCCCGGTCGGCGCCGGGCTCGCCGTTGACCACCGGCACCCGGTCGGTGCCATCGCGGTACGGCCTGGCCTGGAGGCTCAGATACGCGGTCTCCAGCGGCCAGTCCTGGCCGTCCGGTTCGCGCAGGTCCACGCCGTAGATGGTGAGCCGGCCGTGGCACTCGACGACGTAGCGCGCGTACTCCTCCTCGAACTGTTCGTCCTGGCGGCTGATGTCGGGCAGCCGCCGCAGGATGGCGTCCAATTTCTCGCTCTGCTCCCGGATTTCGCGGCTCTGCTCGATCTGGGCTCGGGCCGCGAACCCGGGCCGCTGGCTGAAGAAGCGCATGAGGTGGACGCAGGCCGTCTCCAGGAGCCGGTCGTGGAAGCGGGCGGCGTCGTCGCTGAGGAGCCTGCGGGTGTCGGGGCCCGCGCGCCGGGACAGCTCCGCGGCCAGCCGCTCCGGGCCGAGCGCGAAGGCGTGCACATCGTCCATGTCGAGATCGCCGAGCGCGTGCAGGGTGCGGGTCAGCGCCTGCCCCACGGAGTCGTGCTCATCGGCGCCGATCGGCGGATCGTGCGGCCCGGCGGCCCGCACGGCGCGGCGGACCAGCTCGCGGGCGAGCTTGTGCAGATCGTCCTCGGTGAGGGTGCGGTGCTCCCTGGCGAAGGAGACGAGCCGGCGGATCGGTACGGGCCGTTCGCCGTACTCCGCGCCGGGCGCGCTCGCGGGCGGCAGCAGCAGTCGTTTGACCACCGGCACGACCACTGCCGAAGCGATCCGCAGACCCACCGTGCCGCCGTCCACAGCAGCCCCTCCCTCGCGGCGCGGCGCGCGTCCCCCGCCGAGCCCGTGCACCCGCTCACATCCCGCTCACCATAGCCGCGAAGGCCCCTCCGGGGTCAGGGTTCAGGTCAGGGTCCGCGCGGCGCGAAGTGCCTTGGCACCGGTACGGTTCGGCCCATGGATGTTTCCGGAACAGGTTCCGCCGACGACAACTCCGGGGCGCGGGCGGTCATCACGGCCACCGCGCGCCAACTGCTGGTGAAACTGGGCGCCGGAGGACTGTCCCCGGCCGCCGTCGCCGGTGAGAGCGGTCTTCCCGTCAGCGAGGTGGAAGCCGTCTTCCCGCACCGGGACGATCTGCTGACCGCGCTGCTCATCGACGCCTACAACGACTCCGGTGCCGCGATGGAGGAGGCCGACCGGGCCGCCCGGGACGCGGGCGCGTCGGCGGGTGCGCGGCTGCTCGCGGTCACGCGGGCGCTGCGCCGGTGGTCCTTCGCCAGCCCCGGCGAGTTCACGCTGGTCTACGGCTCGCCCGTGCCGGACTACCACGCCCCGCAGGAGACCGTCCCGCCCGCCTCGCGCACCCCCGCGGTGCTGGCCGGCATCGTGCGGTCGGCGCTGGAGGCCGGTGAACTCACCGCGCCCCGGCGGGAGGTGCCGGGGCCGCCGCTGCTGCTGCCGGAGGCCGTGCACCTCTTCGGCGGCACGCCCGAGGCCCCGTTCTCGGACGTCATCGAGCGCGGCATCGTGCTGTGGAGCAGCCTGATCGGGCTGCTGGTGTTCCAGGTCTTCAGCCGCACCCATGACAGCGTCCGGGACGAGGCCGCGTTCTTCGACTACGCCGTCGCCGTCGCGGCCGAAGGGATCGGACTCGTGGTTCCCTTGGGCGACAACACCGACTGAATCGTTCGCCGCGTGCGCGGCACCTGTGGGGGAAAGGGCCGTGAACACCATCAAGACTCTCTGCTTCGTCATCGCGGCGCTGTCGTCGTACGCGGCGCTCGTCTACCGGCTGTTCCAGGTCAGACGCGGCTGGCGGGACAGCGCCTACCGCACGCTGTTAGTCACCCTGCTGCTGCAGTGCCTCACCTTCACGATGGGTGCCGTCGCCATGGGGAGCGATCGCTTCCTGGGCGTCGGCAACCTCGCGATCCTGGTGATGCACCTGTCGGCGGTCGCCTTCTGCGTCAGCGCGCAGATCATCCTGCTGCGCTGGGCGACCGGCGCCGAGGAGTCGGGGCGCAAGGCCCGCTACTGGCTGATCACCGGCATCGCCCTCAACGCGCTCCTTACGGCGCTCTTCCTCATCGCCGACGGCCCCGGCAGGCCGGCCGAGGACTTCAACACCGGCAGCGGCCGGCCGCTGATCCTCACCTACCTCCTGGTCTTCATGGTCTCCCAGGCGGTTCCGTGCGTCACCATCCTGCGCCAGTGCGGGCCCTACGCCCGTATGGCGAGCAAGACCTCGCTGCGGCAGGCCCTGCGGCTGCTCTCCGTCGCCGCGGTGATCCTCTTCCTGTACTGCCTGGCCCGGGTGGTCAACGTCGTCACGGCCGCGTGCGGGCTCGACATCGGCGCCTGGACCCTGGCCGCCTCCGTCTTCAGCGCGCTGGGCATCGTCACCCTCTCGCTCGCCCTGACGATCTCCTCCTGGGGGCCGTCGGCCACCAAGCTGCTGGAGTGGGCGCGCGGCTACCGGTCCTACCGGGCGCTGTATCCGCTGTGGCGGGACCTGTACGAGTCCTCGCCGGACATCGTCCTGGAGCCGCCCGGGGCCGCGGTCTCCGACCTCAACTACCGGTTACACCGGAGGGTCATCGAAATACGGGACGGATGGCGGGAGTTGCGCCCCTACATCGACCGCACCACGAACGGCGACGCCGGGGCGGGCCCCAGGGGGAGCGAGGAGTCCCGGCAGGCGTTCGCCGAGGCGGCTCAGATCAGGCAGGCCCTGCACGCCAAGCGCACCGGCACCATTCCCGACGACAACGCGGACACCGGTGACTTCGGGGACCGCGACACGGACAACTTCAGCGCCGAGGTCGTCTGGCTCACCAAGGTGGCCTCCGCCTACCGGCGGCTCGGCAAGGCGGGCTGACGGCCGGCGCAGCGCGCCGACCGTAGGCGCGTTCGCCGCCCAGGGTGGATCCCGCCCGGTCTGCCCCCGTCAGGCCGAGCGGGACTTCCCCCGTGTTTCCCCCGTGCCTCCCGTTTCCTTACTTCCGGGCCGAGTGGGTGGCCCCACTCGGTCCGGCCCGGGCCCGGCCCCGGAAGGCCGGGCCGGACCAGGCCGATAGGACTGGCAGCCAACTCGGCCACCCCCGTGAGCGGAGTTAGCTAGCAGCTATCGACGAGGTCCACGGTGGCGGAGTTACGTCTGATTGTCAACTGACCGCTAATCTGCGAAACTGACGATTAGCCGGGGGCAAAGCCGAGGAGGTGAGGGAGGGAGATTCGTATGTCCGAGACTGACGACCGGCCCATGCTGGCAGTGCGTCTGGACAACCTCTTCAAGACGGTTCGTCCCAAGGGCAAGCACTGGACCAACGCCGAGGTGGCGGAGGAGCTCAAGCGGGCCAACCCCGAATTGAAGGTCGGGGGTGTGTATCTGTCGCAGTTGCGGACGGGCAAGCGCTCCAATCCCTCCCCGGACCTGCTGGCCGCCCTGGCACGCTTCTTCGGCGTGTCGGTGGCCTACTTCTTCGACGACCAGGTCGCCGAGTCGGTGCTCAGTGAGATCGCCGGCATCGAGGCGCTGCGCCAGGCCGGGGTCCGTGCCGTGGCGATGCGCGCGGCGGGGATGAAGAAGGAGAACCTCGAGGCCATCACGACCATCATGGATCAGTACCGGCAGCTCCAGGGCCTTCCGCCGGTCAGCGACACCTCGGACTCGGAATGACACAGGCTCTGAGGGGTGCGGCTGGGTGAGGGGCGCAGGCAGGGGGCGGTCGGCCGATCACGACCGCCGCAGTCAGCTCAAGAAGCTCCGGAAGGCCGGTGCGCGGCGGATCGCCGACCTCGACCTGCCGGAGGTGGCCGATGTGGCCGAGCTCTGCCGCCATCTCGGCGAGGTCCGCGGCCGCCCGATCACGCTGGTCCCGATGCCGATGCCGGCGACGCACCCCTGCGGCATGTGGGTCGCCGCCCGCGACGAGGACCTCATCTTCTATGACGCCAACACGACCAGCGCGCATCAGGAGCACATCATCTTGCACGAGCTGGGCCACATCATCTGCTGCCATCGCGGGGCGGGTTGGCTGGACGAGGCGAGCGCCCGCCTCCTCTTCCCCAACCTCGACCCCGACCTCGTGCGTGACATGCTCCTGCGCGCGACCTACGACGACGTCCAGGAGCAGGAAGCGGAGATCATCGCCTATCTGCTCTCCCAACGGGTGGGCGGCACCGAGGAGCGGCACGGCGCGCCCGCGGCCGGGGACGCCGGGGCATCCGGGAAGGACGCCATGCTCAGCCGGATCGAACGCACCCTGATCTGAGGTTGATCCGACGGTGCCTCACTCATCCCCCGGTGGCCGCCACCTCCTCGGCCAGGATCGCCACGGTGCGCCGGATGTCGTCCTCGCGGTGCTCGCTGGTGACGAAGAACCGCAGCCTGGCGAGCCCCTCCTCCACTGCGGGGTGGAAGATCGGATCGGCGATGACACCGCGGTCGAACAGCCGGTCCGCGATGTGCAGGGTCCTCGCCGAGTCGCCGAGGAGACACGGCACGATCGGCGTGTGGGCGCTGGTGCCCGTCGCAAGGCCGGCCGACCCGGCCAGGCCGAGGAAGAGCTCGGCGTTGCGCCGCAGGGCGCGCACCCGGTGGGGTTCGGCGACGATCAGCTCGGTGGCGGCCAGCGCCGCGGCCGCGTTGGCCGGGGTCAGACCGACGCTGTAGACAAAGCCCGGCAGCGTGTGCCGCAGCCACCGCACCATCCGGGCCGAGCCGCCGAGATAGCCCCCGCAGCTGGCGAACGTCTTGGACAGGGTGCCCATCCACAGGTCCACATCGGTCCGGTCGACGCCGAAGAACTCGCCGACGCCACGGCCGCGTTCGCCCACGGTGCCGATGCTGTGCGCCTCGTCGACCATCAGCAGGGCGCCGTAGCGCCGCTTCAGCTCGATCACGGCGGGCAGGTCCACCAGGTCGCCGTCCATGCTGTAGGCGCCCTCGACGACGATCAGCACCCGTCTGAACCGGGACCGGTTGCGCCGCAGCGTGTCCTCCAGGGCGCCGACGTCGTTGTGGGCGAACGGGCGCCGCGCCGCCCCGGACAGGGCGCAGCCCTGGAGGATGCTGTCGTGGGCGAGCGCGTCGTGCACCACCAGGTCCCGCGCGCCGACGAGGTGCCCGATCGCGGTGACGTTGGTGGCGTGGCCGCTCACCAGCGCCAGGCAGTCCGCGGTGCCGAGGAAGTCGGCCAGCGCCCGCTCCAGCCGTACGGTCAGGTCCCGTTCGCCGGAGAGCACCCGGCTGGCCGAGACCGAGGTCCCGTACCGGTCCACCGCCTGGTGCACGGCCTCGTTGACCGCCGGGTGGCCGGAGAGCCCCAGGTAGTTGTAGCTGCCGAAGGACAGATACGGCCTTTCGCCGATCATGGTCGTATCGCGGATGGTGCCCTGGTGGACGCGGAAGTACGGGAAGTCCGCGCCGCTGCCGGTGATCGTGCTCAGGCGCTCCTCGAACTGCCGCACCTCGGGGAAGTCATCGGCGCACGCGGTCGCCGCGTCCCAGTCGGCCCGTGTCTCCCGGGGCGGTGGCTCGCCGAGGACGGGCTTTCCGGTGAGATGCGGATCGACCAGCCCGACCAGCCGTTCCACGGTGAGGTCGGGCGAGAAGATCTCCTCGGTGCGGAATCCCGGTATCCGCTTGCCGATGTTGACCTCCAGCTCCTGGAGCATCAGGGAGTCGAAGCCGAGGTCGGTCACCAGCTCCATCCGCTCGGTCAGATCGGCGAGCGGGAAGACACCGGTCCGCGAGAGCTCTTCGAGCACGATGGACGCGGCGGATCCGCCACCTGCCCGCGCGTCCACCGGCCCGGTCCGGCCCTCCCCCACCGCCGCGAGGGCGGGCGGGGCCTCCTCGGGCGCGCGCGCCGACTCGTCCACCGCCCAGTGGTGACGCGGGGCGAGCGGACTCGGTGGCAGGGTGCAGGGGGGTATGTGCTCCACCACCGGGCGGAGCCCCGCGCCGGTGACCGCCCGCTCGGCGAGCCGGGCCAGCGCGGCCGGACGCTCCCCGGCGGGCAGCGAGCCCGGCGCGGGCACGGCGGCCTCCGGCCGCTCACCGGGTGGTACCGTCCCGGCCATCTGCCCCGGCCCGAGCCGCCCGGTGCGGCCGGCCGCCCCCGCCTCGGCGGCGGCGGTCAGCTTGGTGACGGCGTCGGCGGTGTCCTCGGCCACCAGGGCGAGGCGTTCGGCGAGCGGAGCCCGGCGGGCCAGGGTCTCCGCCACCCCGGCCAGCGGCGGACGGTCCTCGGCGAGGGTGTCGGCCAGCTCCCGGGCGTAACGGACCAGCCCGGCCCGGTCGCGGGCGCTGAGCACCAGCAGCCGCGGCCCCTCCTCCGGTGCGGGACGGGCCGGTGCGGTGGCGCACTCCTCGACCACCAGATGGACACCGGTGCCACCGAAGCCGAAGGCGCTCACCCCAGCCCGGCGCGGCTGCCCGGACTCCGGCCATACGGTGGGCTTCGTCGGGACGATCAGCCGTGCGGCGTCGAGCCCGGAGCGGTCGGCGAGGTCGAACTCGGGCTGCGGCGGTATCACTCCCCGGTGCACGGCCAGCACCGTCTTGACCAGACCGGCCATCCCGGCGGCGTTGAGCGCGTGTCCGACCACCGCCTTCACCGCGCCGAGGAAGGCGGGCGCGCCCCGCTCGCCCCGCAGTTCGCCCAGGACACCGACCTCGACCGGATCGCCGACCGTGGTCCCGGTGCCGTGCGCCTCGAGGTAGCCCACCGAGTCCGGGGTCAGATCGGCGTCGCGGTAGGCCCGGCGCAGGGCCCTGAGCTGACCGGCCGCCTGGGGGTGCATCCCGCCCTGTACGGTCCCGTCGTTGGCCGTGCCCACGCCCCGGATCACCGCGTAGACCCGGTCGCCGGCGGCCAGCGCGTCGGCCAGGGGGCGCAGCGCCAGGACCCCGGCGCCCTCCCCCAGGACGAAGCCATCGGCCTCGGCGCCGAACGGCAGGCATCTGCCGCTGCGCGAGATGGCGCCGATCCGACACAGCCCCACCAGCAGGTCGGGGGCGAGGATCAGCTGGGCGCCGCCCGCGAGGGCGATGCGGCAGCGCCCCGCGCGCAGTGCGAACACGGCGTTGGCCACGGCCATGAGGCCACCGGAGCACGCCGAGTCCAGCGCGTAGCTCTCGCCGTGCAGATCGAAGACCGAACTGACGGTGTTCGGCCCCATGTTGAGCAGCAGTCCGGCCACGGACGAGCCGTGCAGCCCGTCCACCGCGCGGACCGTCTCCGGCCACCGGGGATCGGTGGCCCGCGCCCCGAACTCGCCGCCGGTCAGCTGGCGCATCCGGATGCGCATCGTGGTGATCTCGCGGTAGCCGCTCTCGGTGAGCGCCGTGATCACCGAGGTCTCCTCGCGGTCGAAGCCCTCGGCCTCCCATCCGGCGTCCTGGATCGCCTCCCGGGTCAGGTCGATCAGCAGCCGCCCTTGCGGGTCCATCGATCTGGCCCGGCGGGGTGGGATGCCGTAGTGCGCCGCGTCGAAGTGGCCCACGTCCGGCAGCAGAGCCATGGTGTCCGTGTAGGTCGAGGATGTGTCACGTAAGTTGTCGCTGAGGAAGGTGGCGGTGCGCCATCTCGAGTCCGGGACGGTGGCGAACTGCGCCCGCGGTTCATTGAGGAGCCGCCAGTACTGGTTGACGTTCCACGCCCCCGGGAACCGGCAGGCCATTCCCACGATCGCGACGTCATCGCGCCGCGTTCCGCTTGCGCCCACTGTGGATTCCTTCGCTGTCACGGCCGTCACCGGGCGGTGGCCAGTCGCTCGCGCCACCACTCCACCGTCGCCTTGACCTGCTCGTCGACGGGGGTGGCGCGCACCGCGAACTCGGCTTCGTAGGCACTCGCGTCCATGATGAAGGGCCGGTCGAACTGGTACCGGACCTCCTTCAGTTCGCGGAGCAGCGGGGAGACCAGCGACGCGAGTCCCAGCACGGCCGACGGCAGCCTGCGCACCGCGACCGGCCCGGTCTCCGCCTCGGTGGCGAGGCGGTCGACCATCTCGCGGGTGGACAGCGCGGGCGCCGTCGGCACGTGCCAGGCCCGCCCCCAGGCCCGCTCCTCGCCCGCCACCTCGGCCAGGGCGGCGGCCACGTCGGGGATATAGCTCCAGCTGTGCGGGGTGTCGGGGTCCCCGAGCGAGGAGACCGACTTGCCGCGCAGCACAGCCGGCACGACCCGCCCGGCAAGGTGTCCGCCGTCGGTGACCCCGGGCCCGAAGAAGTCCGACGCCCGCACCTCGACCGCCTTGATACGGCCCTGCTCATGGAGGGCTCGCGCCTGCTCCCACCCGGCGGCGCGCACCCGCCCCTTGGTGCCGGTGGCGGCGAGCGGCAGCTCCTCGGTCATGGGGCCGTCCACCGGGCCGTACCCGTAGAGGTTACCCAGCATGACCAGGACCGCCCCGGTGGCCTCGGCGGTCGCGCGGAGCGACGAGGCCAGGGACGGCCATTCACTCGCCCAGCGGTGGTAGGGCGGTGCGCCGCAGCTGTAGAGGGCGACCGCGCCCCGCACGGCCTCGGTCAGTCGCTCACTGTCCGTCGCGTCCAGCGCGACATGCTCGATACCCGGTTCCGGGCTGCGGCCCGACCTGGTGATGACACGTACCGTATGGCCTCTTTCGGCGAGCAGCCGAGCAGTGGCCGCCCCCGCGGGCCCGAATCCTATGACGACATGAAGGTTCACGCGCGCACACTAGCGCGAGTATCTGTGGCTTTTGCGGCAGACGTTCCGATGGGCCGGTCACCGGGAGGCGTCGGTTTGCGCTGACGGCAGGTAGCGCGGCGCTCGCCAGGCGTGAAGCCGGCGCTCCACCGCGGCGCCCAGCGACAGCAGTTCGGTGTCCTTGCGGTCACCGGCCATCAGGAGCACACCCACGGGCAGCTCGTCCACGAACCCGGCGGGCACCGACAGGGACGGGTATCCGGCCACCGCCGCGGGGGTCGAGGACGGGATCACATCATTGTCGCCGCGTGCGCAGTCGGTGGTCCAGGCGGGCGGGTTCGTCGGCGAGGCGATGGCGTCCAGTCGATGGGTGGCCATGGTCTCGTCGAGGGAACGCCGCGAAAGGTCCTTCAACTCGGCGCGCATGGCCCGGTATTCGGGGTCGGTGGTGGGAGGCGCGGCAAGCGCCTGCTCGAACAGCTCCTGGCCCGCGAAGCAGCTCTGCTCCGCCGGGTGGGCGCGGTTGAATTCGATCAGCTCGGCGAGGTCTCGCGGGCCCTTGCGGGTGGCGAGGTAGGCGTCGATGTCCCGGTGGAACTCGCTCAGCAGCGCGGGGAACTCCAGCTCGGCCAGCCGGTCCTGGTACGGCGGTGTCACCTCGACGACCTCGGCCCCCGCCGTACGCAGTCGCTTCGCGGTACGGGTCATCACGGCGTCCACCTCGGGCCCGAGCGAGGGCAGCCGCCACAGGCCGATGCGCTTGCCGCGCAGACCGGACGTCTTCGGAAGGGCGGCGGGATCGCCTGGGAGTGCGGTGTCGCTGAGCACCGAGAAGGTGAGCGCGGTGTCGATCACATTGCGCGCCATCGGCCCCGCGGTGTCCTGCTCGGCGGAGATCGGGACCACTCCGGACTGGCTGACGAGGCCGAGGCTGGGCTTGTGGCCGACCACCCCGTTCATCCCGGCCGGGCACACGATGGAGCCGTCGGTCTCGGTGCCGATCGCAACCTGCGCAAGCGACGCGGCGAGCGCGGCGCCCGAACCGGCGGACGACCCGCAGGGATTCCGGTCCAGTACGTAGGGGTTGCTGGTCTGCCCGCCCACCGCCGACCACCCCGAAGTCGGCTTGGCAGCACGGAAGTTGGCCCACTCGGACAGGTTGGTCTTGCCGAGGATCACCGCCCCCGCGTGGCGCAGCCGCGTCACCAGGGCGGCGTCCGCGTCCGGCGGACTTCCGGCCAGCGCCAGCGAACCGGCGGTCGTGGGCAGGTCGCGGGTGTTCACATTGTCCTTGAGGAGGACGGGGATGCCGTCGAGCGGGCCACGGGTGTGGCCGTCGCGGTGCCTGGCGTCGCTGGCGGCCGCCTGCCGCAGGGCGGTGGGGTCGGTGCGCAGCACCGCGTGGATCGTGGGGTCGATGGCCTTGATCCGCCGCAGATAGGCGATGGTCAGGGCGGCCGAGGTCAGCGAACCGTTCGCCATCCGCGTCTGGAGTTGCGGGATCGTCACCGTGTCGAGGTCGAAGCCGAGTTCGGTGGGGGAAGCGGCCGACGGCGACGGGATGCCACCGCCGGTATCGGCGGCCTCGGCCCGCGGTTGCGGTGCGCCCGCGCAGAGGGAGCCCGCCACCAGGGCGGCGACCAGCGTGGCAAGGCTCGGCTTCCTCATGACCCTCATGCTCCTCATGACCCTCATGAGGGTCAGCGCACTACAGGCCGGTGACCCCGCGCAAGGGGCTTACGCGCCGAGCTTGGGCCCGGGGGCCCCGGGGTGCCCGGCGGACCGCGCGGCGGAGCCGCACACCGAGGGCTTTCCCCTCCCCGCCCCTTCCCGATACCAGAGGCTCCGCCCCTGGACCCCGGCCCCCGGGCCGGAGCCCCGCCACGCGGCGAAGCCGCATACCGATGCCGCGGGAAGGGGCGAAGCCCTGGGCCGGGGCCTGGAGCGGAGCCCCGCGCCGGAGCCCCGGGCCGGGGGCTGGGGCGAAGCCCGCGCCGGAGCCTGGAGCGAAGCCCCGCGCCGGAGCCTCAGGCGAAGCCCCTCGCTGGGGCCTCCGACCCGAGGCCCGAAGCGGAGCCCCAGCCCGAGGCCTGGGGCGAAGCCCCACGCCGGAGCCCCGGGCCGGGGGCTGAGGCGAAGACCCGCTCCCGGGTCTCGGGCGAAGCCCCTCACCGGGGCCTCGGGCGCAGCCCCGCGCCGGAGCCTCAGGCGAAGCCCCGAGCCGGGGTCCGGGGCGGAGTCCCGGTTTCGGGGGCTGGGGCGGAGGCCCGGTTTCGGGGGCTGGGGCGGAGTCCCGGTTTTGGGAAGGGGCGGGGAGGGGAATCGCTCGCCGCAGGCGGCATGGTCCGTCCGCGGACATACCCCCTAGCCTCGGCGCAGGCTCGCCAGGAAGCGCCAGAGCGCGGAGCGGGGCCGTTCCGGCTGGGCGGGAGCTGGCGTCGTGTGGGCGGATGGCGCGGGCTCCGGCAGCGGCGGGGGCGCCGCGGCTCCGGCGGCCGGGGGCATCGGGGCCTGCCCCGTCCGCATCCGGTACCGGACCGGGAAGGACTTCAGGCCGCGTACATGTGTGGACGAGCGCCACGGCAACTGGTCCACGGGCAGACCCAGTTCGAAGTCACAGCGCTCGAACAGCTTGCCCACCGCCGTGGTGACGATCATGTCGGCGAGCCCCCGGCCCGGGCACTGGTGCGGCCCCGCGCCCCAGGCCAGATGGGCGCGCGAACTCACCGACGCGTCCTGGCTGCCGGGCGGGGCGAACATCGGATCGCCGTGCGCGGCGGCGATGGAGGGCACCACCACATCGCCCGCGGCGAGCCGGAAGTCCCCCAGGTCGGTGTCGACCGCGGGGAAGCGGAAGGTGAGGTTGACCCACGGCGGCGAGGCGATGTGCACGCGGTTGACCAGCTCCTCGACCGGCCCCGCCATCAGCCCGGCCCGCGTCCCGGACTCCCCGGCCAGCACCTCCAGCACGCTGTTGGTGATGGCGTGGCTGACCAGCTCCGACAGGATGACGATGATCGCGTACAGCTCCAGGCCGATCTGCTCAACCGTCAGCGGGGGCTCGACGGCGAGCAGCCGGGTGGTCAGGTCGTCACCGGGGTGCTGCCTCTTGTACGCGGCGAGTTCGGACGTCGCGGCCACGAGTCGGCCCACGGCGGCCGCGGCGTCCGGGCCGCCGTCCACCATGCGCCACGAGTCCATGAACACGTCGTCGCCCTGTTCGACGGGGAAGCCGAACAGCCGGTTGACGGCCATCAGCGGCAGCGCCCGCGCGAACTGCGCGCCGAGGTCCACCCATCCGCTCTCGCTGCCGTCCGCGAAGAAGGTGATCAGCTCGTCGGCGTGGCGGGAAACGGCGTTCGCCAACTCCCAGGACTGGGGCGTGTCGGAGTCCTGGAAGGGGGCGAGTGCCCCCTCCACGGCGGCGCGTGTCGCCTTGTGCCGCTGGTCGTCCTGGACCAGCAGATGGCTGACCTGGTAGCCGGGCAGATGCGGCCAGTCGGACGGCACCCGGCCCTCGCGCAGCCACCGCCAGTTCTGGACGTCCTTCTTCCACGCGCTCTCGTCGCGCAGCACCTCCCACACCTCGCGGTAGCCGAGCACCAGCCAGACCGGCACCCCGTGCAGATCGACGGGTGCCACCGGCCCGTACCGGGCCCGCAGGCGTGCGTAGACCGCGGCGGGCCGGGTCTCGAAGTCCCGTGTCATCAGCGGCTCGACCGCCAGGGACTCCAGCTCGGACGGCGCGGAGGCGGGAAAGTGCATTTCGATGTCCTTAGTGCGACAGCTGGGCCATTCCGGCCGGGCCGCGGGGTCCGTGTGGGGGAAGCCACACGGCATCTGACGCGCGGCACGGAGCGAGAGTCGGCCCGCTACGGCGCAGGCCACACTAGCGGCCGTTCGGCGGGCTGAACAGCGTCACCAACTTCTCCGGACAGCACAGTTAGAGCGTGGAGCGGGCTAAGGCTTGTGGCCGACCGCCTCCGCGTAGAACGAGCGGTCCACGACCCGGTCCTCGGGCAGGGGGTCGCCCTCGACCACCCCGGCGGTGGCGTACGCCTTCTGCAGGCGGTCCACGGTGCCCGCGCGAATCTCCCAGTCCATGCGCAGCGACGGCACGGCGGCCAGCGTGTCCGGCTCGGTCTTGAGCACGTCGCCGAGGTCGTCGAGGAATGCCTTGTCCTTCTTGTAGTCCCCGGCGAAGTAGGTGTTGACGGTGCGGATGTAGGCGCGCAGGAACGCCACCCCCGCGTCCGGGTCACCGGTCAGCAGATCGGGTCCGAACAGGAGCCCGCCGAGCGGTTCGCCCTTCGGCTGACCGCCGAGGAAGGCGTAGCCCGCGTCGCCGTCCACCTGGCGCCACACCGGGTCGAGCAGCCAGGCCGCGTCCACTCCGCCGTTCTTCAGTGAGGCGAGGACCTCGGCCGGGCCGAGCTGCTGGAAGCGGACGCTGTCCACGTCGGCCTTGTGTGCGGAGAGCACCTCCTCCATCGGGTACGTGATGACCGAGCCCTTGCCGATGAGGGTGCCGACCGTACGGTCCTTGAGGCTGACCCCGCCCGCCGTTTCCCCCGGCCGCAGCCTGGCCCAGAATCCGCTCTTGGAGCCGGGCGCGGGCGTGAAGTTGCCGGCGACCCAGCGAATGTCGAACCCCTGCCGGATGCCGTTGAGCACGGCGGCCTCCGGCGCCGCGTACTGGACGTCGATATCGCCCTTGGCGAGCAGCGGAAGCGCGTCCGGGGTGGGCAGCAGCTTCACTTCGACGTCGAGCTTCTCCTTGCTGAACTCGCCCTTCGCCACGCCGATCCGCAGGGGTGCCAGATACTCGGCGGTCAGCGTGGAGGCGGAGACGACGACCTTCGTCCTCTTCTGCAGCGGCTTCGGCGCGGGCGCGCCGGGCGCGCAACGGGCGGGCCTGCGGGCGGCGGACGTGTCGGAGGGGTCGGTCCAGCCCTTGGCACAGCCCGCGACGGGGGTGATCGGGCGGGGCTTGCTCCGCTTGCCCGGGCCCGCCGAGTCCGAGGTCTGCGCGTCGCAGGCGGCGAGGGAGCCGAGGACGCCCAGCAGGGTCACGCCCGTGAGCAGGGCGCGGGCGAGGGAGGGAGTCCGTGCCATGGGTGCCGCCTTCCGGGCCATGGGTGCCGCCTTCCGGGGGCCGGGGGTCGGAGCCGAGGTGGGGGTCAGGACTGGGGCCGGCCGCGGTCCCGCGGCGCCCAGGGGGTGAGCCGGCGGCCGATGAACCGGACGAGTTCGGAGAAGACCACGCCGAGCACGGCCACGCAGACGATGCCGACGAACATCACGTCGTTCTGGAACAGGGTCCGCGAGTCGAAGATGAGGTGGCCGAGGCCGTCGTTCGCGGCGATCTGCTCGGAGGCGACGATGACGAGGACGGCCACTCCGGCCGCGACCCGCATGCCGACGAGGACCTGCGGCAGCGAGGCGGGCAGCAGGACATGGCGGAACATCTGCCAGGGGCCGGCGCCGAATACCTGTCCGGCCTCCCGGTGGCCCTCGGCGACGCCCATCACGGCGGCCATCGTGGAGATCCACACGAAGAAGAAGACGGTGGTCGCGACGAGCGCGATCTGCGGTCCCTCGCCGAGGCCGAACATGTTGAGGAACACGGGGAGCAGTGCGAGCTTGGGCACGACGTACAGGGCGTCGAGCAACGGTTCCAGGGCCGCGCGGACCATCCGCAGCGCGCCCATCAGCAGCCCGAAGAGATAGCCCGCGGCGGTGCCGAGAGCGTATCCGGCGATCACCCGCTTGAGCGTGGCCCATACGTCAGGCCACAGCTTGCCGTCGGCGGCGCGCTGCCAGCCGTCCGCCGCGATCGTGGACGGCGCGGGGTAGATACGCGAGTCGATCCAGCGCTGATCCGCGGCGAGCTGCCACAGCAGGATCAGCGCGGCGGGCACGGCGAGGGCGAGGGAGAGTTCGATGGCGCGGCGACGCCGGTGGGCGCGGACCGGATCGCGCTCCCCCGGTCCGGGGCGCCGCACCAGCAGCGTCGTCTCGCCGGACCCGGCATCCTGTCCACCTTCGCCGAGGGGTTCACCGGGCCGCGCGGCCGGGGCCGAGGCCGCGGTGTTCTCGCCCTTCATGAGGGCTTCCCCACCGGGTCCGCCGGAGCGGCGGCACCGGCCCCGCCCCGCTGGACCTCGTCGCGCAGGAGTTCCCACAGCTCGGACCGCAGGGCGGCGAACTGCGGAGCGTGGCGCATCGCCCCGGTGCGCGGGCGTTCGAACGGCGGGTGCCGTTCGGCGATCACCCTGCCGGGTCTGGCCGACATCACCACCACCCGGTCCCCGAGCACGATCGCCTCCTCCAGACTGTGGGTGACGAACAGCGCGGTGGTACGGGTCGCCTGGCACACCGCGAGCAGCTCGTCCTGGAGGATGGTGCGCAACTGGGCGTCGAGCGCGGCGAACGGTTCGTCCAGGAGCAGCACCTCCGGCTCCACCGCGAGCGCGCGGGCGATCGCCACCCGCTGCCGCATCCCGCCCGACAAGGTGGCCGGGTAGGCGTCGGCGAAGTCGGAGAGACCGAGCCGGGCCAGCCAGTCCCTGGCCCGCGCGTCGGCGGCCTTGCGTGGCACACGCCGCACATCGAGTCCGAAGCGGACGTTGGCCAGCACGGTCTTCCAGTCGTAGATGCCGTAGTCCTGCGGGATCATCGCGGCCGGGTGCCGGCGACGCGCGCGAATCTCGACCTCGCCACCGCTGGGGCGGGCGAGTCCGGCGACGATGCGCAGGAACGTGGACTTGCCGCAGCCGGACGGGCCGACGATGCAGCAGAACTCCCCGTGTCGAATGTCCATGTCGAGTGGTCCGAGGGCGTGCACCTGCCGGGCTCCGTGCCCGAAGGTGCGGGTCACCGCGCGGGCACGTACTTTCGGCGCGGCCCCGGGTGTGGTGTGCGGCTCCACCCCGTAACTCCTGATCCGGTTGAGCGGGTGTCGTGCGACAACGGCTGCGCGCACCGCTTCAGAATATGACGGACCGTCAGATCCGGGCAAGGGTCGCGGGGCGACTGGCGGCTCAGGGGCAGGTGGCGGCGCGGGACGGCGGACGGCTCAGGACAGGCGGCGGCACAGTAGCGCGTCCGGGCCGCCGGAGCTGCCCACCCGCGTGGTGAAGGCGATACCGGCGGCGTACTCGCCGTCCGCGCACTGGCCCTTGTAGGCGCCGTGGGCGAAATCGCCACCTGCGGCGTCGGCGGGCCGGTTGTCGGAGCGGTCGAACCAGACCGTACGTCCCGTCGCGCCCAATGGGGTGCGGGCCGGAGCGCACAGCGCGGCGGACACCCGGCTGCCGCGGCGGCTGTAGCCGATGAGGAACTGGTCCGAGGGGCACTGGAACTTGGTGTAGCCGGAGGCCCAGTCGCCACCTGCGGGTACGTACCGTTCATCCGTGACGACCGTATGGGCGGTACCGGGGGCGCGCGGATCGTCGGCGCCGGTGTCGGTGCACAGTCCGCGTCCGGCGGTGTGGCTGAGGCCGATCAGCCGAAGCCCGTCGGGGCAGGCCGCCTTGTAGGCGCCCTGATCCCAGTCGCCCCGGCCCCGCTCGATCAGCGACTGCACATGGTCGCCGTGGTCGGTGACGAGCATGCGCCAGGCCGGGACGCGGTCGACGGGACCGGTGTGTTCGGGCGCGGTCATCAGCCGCTGCCACGCCGTACCGCGCCAGTCGCCCTGGTCGAGGATTCCGAATCTGCGGCCCGTGGAGTCGTAGCGCAGCAGCGCCCAGTTGTCGTGGCGTTCCCATCCCACGAGTGGCCAGTAGGCGAAGTCGGCGTCATGGTCGGCGAAGTAGTCGGTGATGTTGGTGAACCAGGCCCGCGGCGCGGCGCCCGCCTCGGCCGATCCGATGCCGAACTCGCTGATCCACACGGGCGCCGTGTAGTGCCGCCCACTGTCCTCGGCGACGAAGAACGCCTGGTCGGTGAGGATTCGATACAGCTCATCCCGGCTGAGGTCCTGGTACCGGGGGTCGTGTGTCTCGCCGACGCCGGTGGCGCCGCTGTGGCGCGGGCCGGTGTATCCGTAGAAGTGGGCCGAGTACACCAGCTTGTGGGTGTTGACGAGGGTGTGCGAGAGGGTGCGTGCGGGGGCCAGGGTGGGGCGCTCATGCGGCAGCCCGTCCACCGGAATGCCGGTCCAGTTGATGCCCTCGATCACGATGAGGAGGTCGGGGTCGGCCTCGGTGAGGATGCGGTCGGCGGCGCGCTGCGCGGCGGTGTACCAGTCGTGCTCATCGCCGAGACCCCAGTTGGGGTCGTCCAGGACATCGCGGCGCACCTCGTTGTAGAGGTCGGCGCCCACGACGCGTGGTTCGACGGCGTAGCGGCGTGCCATGAAGACCCAGTCGTCGATCCACGCTTGCGTGGACTGGCCGCTGTTCCACCGTTCGTTGCCGTCGATGCCGCAGCACCACCGGGTGGTGTTGGTGTGGTTGTTGAGGATGACGGCGAAGCCGTCCCGGCTGAGAGCGGACACCACGGCGTCGAAGACCTGTAGGGGTGTCTTTCCGCGCAGTTGGGTGTTGGCGGCCACGGCGCTGTCCGAGACGGTCGCGGTGGCGTGGATCATCTCGTTGGAGAACGGCAGCCGGATGCTGTTGACGCCGAGCCGATGGAAGTCGGCGAGCAGCGTCGGCAGGGGAACCCGGTCCAGGCCGAGGGGGATGCCGGAGGAGTTCTGCCCGGAGTGGTGGTTGGCGGGGTCGTCGACACTGCCGCTCCCCGTCCACGAGCCCTGCGCACCGTCCCAGTTGGCCGACTTGAGCCGGAAGCGGTCGCCCTTGGCGTCCACGATGTACCGGCCGCGGGTCGACAGCGGCGGCTGCCAGGTGTCGGCCGTGGGGGCGGTGGCGTAGTCGGCCGTGGCAGAGGTGGCGGGGGCCGTCGGCGCGGCGGGCTGCTGGGCGGTGGCGACCGGTCCCGGCGCCGTGGCCAGCAGGGCGAGGATCGACGCGATTCCCGTCAGGTACCCGAGTGTTCTCCTGGTCGGCATGCGGCCTTCCCGTGGGTGAGCGATGGTGCCCGAACGCGGCTCCGCCGGACCCGGCGCGCCCGGGCACCATACTGACGGCCCATCACATAACCGTCCAGACGGCGTGCGATCAGCCCGGCGGCTCGATCACCAGCCGTGCCCCCTGCGTTTCGCCGGACGAGGGCCCGGTTTCCAGCAGCAGTTCGCCGGGTTCGACGGCGAGGCCCAGGTCCCGGGTGACGGAGGCGAGGGTGTCGGCGTCGATCGCGAACACGGCGTCGGCCTCCTCCCCCGGCCGCAGATCGAGGCGGACGAAGCCGCGGAGCTCGCGGACGCGGGGCCACGAGTGGCCGCCCGACAGCCGGCGCACGTAGAGCTGGACCGTCTCGCGCACCGGCCGCTCACCCGTGTTGCGCACGGTGACCCGGCAGACGAGGGTCGGGTCGTCCGGGGCGAGGCGGGCGCGCGAGAGCCGTGGCGGCGCGTAGCCGACCGTGGTGTACGACAGTCCGTGGCCGAAGGCGTAGCGGGCGGTGGCGGGCTGGTCCACATAGCCGCGGTACCGGTGGTCCTTGGCGTTGTAGAACACCGGTAGCTGCGCGGCCGACCTGGGGATGGACACCGGCAGCCGCCCCTGGGGCCCGGCCGCGCCGAACAGTACGTCGGCGACGGCCCGGCCGCCCCACGGACCCGGGTACCAGGCGCTCAGCACCGCCGCGGCCTTCTCCGAGAGGTCGGGCAGGGCGTGCGGACGCCCCTGGACGAGGACCACGACGACCGGCACACCCGTGGCCGCCACCGCGCCCAGGAGTGCCAACTGCCCGTCGGGCAAGCGTAGTTCGGCCAGGTCGACACCCTCGCCACAGGTCATACCGGCGGGGTTGGCGGAGCTCACGACGGCCGCGCCGTTGGTGTCGAAGGTGGTGTCGCCGGATCGGGCGCTGGACCCGCCCAGGACGAGCACCGCGATGTCCGCCGCCGCCGCCAGCGCGACCGCCTCGGGGACGCCGGAGAGATCGCCGCCGACCAGTTCGCACCCTGGCCCGTAGGTGACCTCGGTGTCCGGCGGGGCGGCCGACCGGATGCCGTCCAGGATCGTGACGTGGTGGGAGCCGGGGCGCTGTGGCGCGGTGTAGTCGCCGATCTGCTGGGCGATGGAGTCGGCGTTCGGGCCGAGGACGGCGATCCGGCGGGCCGAGGGCGTCAGCGGCAGCACGCCCCCGTCGTTGGCGAGCAGTGTGATGGACGCGCGGGCCACACGTTCGCTCAGCTCACGCGGGTCGGAGGGCCGGTCCGCGGCGGGTGCGTAGGGCCGTTCGAAGAGGCCCAGGCGGAACTTCAGCGCCAGCACCCGGGCCACGGCGGTGTCCAGGGTCCGCTCCGCGACGAGCCCCTGGGCCACCGCCTCGGCCAGCCGCGGAAAGCAGGCGTCCCAGAGGCTCAGGTCGCATCCGGCGTTGAGGGCCAGGGCGCCCGCGGCCACCGGGTCGCCCGTGAGCCGGACCAGACGGTCGATGGCGCCGCCGTCCGCCATGACGATGCCGTCGAACTCCAGCCGCTCCCGGAGGAGTTCGGTCAGCAGCGGCCGGCTGGCGACACAGGGCAGACCGTCGAATTCGTTGTAGGCCGCCATCACCCCGGCCGCACCGGCGCGTATCCCGGCCCGGGCCGCCGCCAGATGGATCTCGTGCAGTTCACGCGCGCCCAGTTCGGTGGCCGCGCTGTTGCGTCCGCCGACCGTGGCCCCCTGCCCGGCGAAGTGCTTGAGCACCACGGCCACGTCCGCCGTGCGCATCCCCCGCACCAGCGCCTCGGTGAGCCGGGCCGCCAGATACGGGTCCTCGCCGAAGCACTCCTCCGCGCGGCCCCAGCGCGGGTCGCGCACCAGGTCGAGGGCGGAGACCAGCGCCACGTGGCCACCGCGTGCCCGCACCTCCGCGCCGACCGCGGCCACCGCGGCCTCGTAGAGCCCGGGGTCCCAGGTGGCGCCCACGGCGAGGTTGACCGGCAGCACGGTGCCGTCCAGGGCCTGGTGGCCGTGCGGAACCTCCTCCACGAACAGCACGGGTATGCCAAGACGGGTGTTCTCCACGACATGCCGCTGTACGGCATCGGCGACCCGCGCCCCGTCCGCCGCCGTGATGCCGTCGGCGAAGCCGACACCGGACCAGGCGTCGGCCCGCTGGAGCCCGTACAGGGCTCCCATCCCGCCGTACGTGGCGACCTCGGCGCGGAAGGCGTCGGTGAGCCGGTGGCCGCTGTCGGTGCGCTCGTAGGCGTGCCAGCCGTACATGCGCTGGTTGACCTGGCCGACCTTCTCGCTGAGCGTCATGCGCCCCAGCAGATCGCGGACCCGCTCCGCCACCGGCGCGGTGGGGTCCCGGTAGGGCTGGCCGGTCACGTCAGCTCCAGGACGCGCACACCGTACGGGCCGAGGGTCACATCCGCCGTCGCCGCGCCGGACGCCAGGTCGCGCAGCGTCCCCTCGGCGACGGGGCGGACGGTGACCTCCTCGGGGCTCTGGCTGACCAGCCATACGAAGCGGCGCCCGTCGTCGTGGACGAGGAGGTCCGCGCCGACGTGGGGGCTGTCGACCGTCACCGGGCGGTGGACCCCGGCCACGTCGGCGAGCGCCGCGTACAGCCGGTGGGTCTCCTCGGGGTTGGCGCGGGCGGTGCGGGCGGCCATGTGCTCCAGGGGGTAGGTGGCCAGGACGGTGCGGCCGCGCCCGGTGTCGCGTACCAGGAGGGCGGGCCGCCCGTGGGCGTCGACGGCCACCACCCGGGCGTCACGCGGGACGACCGGCAGATACGCCCGGCTGTCCTCGTTGCCCGCGACCGGGAAGCGCAGCGAGGTCCCGGCCGTCAGCCCGCCGAAGTCCTCGGTGAACGTCATCTCCAGGACGTCGTCCTCGATGGGCTCGGCCACGCCGTAGGACAGCTGCAGTTCGACGCCGAACAGCCCGTCCAGGTCGTCGAACCACGGGCCGCGGGTCCCCGGGTGCTCGCCGGAGCAGAACGAGAGGTAGACGGTGGCGCCCGCGTGGGCGCGGCGTTCGAGCTCACGCCGGGTGCGCGTGGTGAGCTGGCGGGTGGCGGGGAGCAGATACAGGGCCGCGTCGCCGGGCAGCCCGTCGGCTTCCCGGGTGAAGCCCACCGGCAGGTCGGCGGCGCGCGTGGCCACATAGCCCTGATGCAGCGATGTGAAGATCAGCGGCCGGTCGGCGGGCCTGCTGTAGGGGTAGCCGCGCTCCAGGAAGGCGGGCACGACCAGGGCCGCGTCCGCGTCGGCGCGTCGGCAGTGTGCGAAGTCCACGGCCTTCAACACCTCGGCGAACGCGGCCAGTTCGAGCAGCGGGGCCTTGGGGGCGCCGGTGTGGTCGGTGATGCCGAAGTGCATCTCGAAGGGGTGGTGGTCGTACGGCGAGCGGTCCCACAGGTCGTCGTAGTCGGTGTTGTTCCAGGCCATCCAGCCCGTGGCCCCGCCGAGCAGCGAGTTGTGCAGGGTCTGCCGGTAGTAGACCGCCGCGTTCCGATCGGACACGGTGTCCGTGGAGAGCCCGAACTCCTCCAGGACGACGGGCTGTCCGGTGACCGACGCCAGTTCGCATTCGAAGGCGGCGCGCAGGTGCTGACGCGGCCGGTCGGTGTCCGAGCGGTAGACGTGCGGTCCCACGAAGTCCACGTACTCGGCGGTCTCGCGCAGTGAGAAGCCGTTGTCGCGCCCGGTGACCTCGATGCCCCACGCGCCGTCCCCGAGGGAGACGGGCTGGGTGCCGCCGGCCGCCCGTACGGCGTTGCACATGGCCTGCGCCCAGGCGGTCACCACCTCGGAGGAGGGCGGATCCACCTGGTAGACGCGGCCGTAGCCGGGCATCTCATTGGTGATGAGCCAGCCGGTGACCGCCGGGTGGTCCTTGAAGCGGCGGGTCATCTGGGACACGAACCAGGCCTGGCGGCCGACCATCCACACGTCCTCGTAGAGGTCGCGGCCGCCGCGCCAGACGGGGTCCCAGTTCTCGCCCGACATGTGGCCGACGATGAAGGTGGGCACCGTGCCCATGCCCGTCTCGGTGTGGGCGTCGAGGAAGTCGCGGAAGCGTTCGCACAGCGTCTCGTCCACGCGGTCGGGCTGTGGGTGGAAGTCGGGCCAGTAGAAGAACGACCGGGTCATCGTCAGGCCGTGCTCGCGCAGCACCCGCAGTTCCGCGCGGACCGTCTTCGGGTCGTAGTCGCGCCACATCAGGGGCCCGCCGGTGCGGGACCAGAAGTTGGCGCCGAGCCAGGGCAGGACGGCGGGGTGGTGGGTGAGCTGGGCGCTGTGGCGTCGCATGGTCCTTCTCGGATGTCGGTGGTACGGGTGGGGGGTGGCCCGGCACGGGGCCGGGATTTCGGCGTCAGCGGGAGGGCGTCAGCCAGGGGCGGGTCCGGTGGACTCACGGACGACCAGCCGCGGCCGGTCGTCGAGCGCCGCCTCCTCGACGTCCTCGCCGCAGCGCGCGAGGAGCAGCCGCGCGGCGGCCGCGCCGACCCGCTGCACCTGCTGGTCCACCGTGGTCAGCCGGGGGTGCAGCCAGCGGCCGAGCGGCAGGTTGTCGTAGCCGACGACCGACAGATCGTCGGGGACGCGCAGCCCGGCGCGCTGGGCCGCGCCGATACCGCACATCGCCATGGAGTCGTTGGCGTAGACGATCGCGGTGGCGCGGTCGGCGGCGTCCAGCAGGGCCTGGGTGGCGGCGACGGCGGACACTTCGGTGAAATCGGTGTGCAGGACCGCGTAGGGCCGCAGGCCCGCCTGCCGGAGGGCGGTTTCGAAGACACCGCCGCGCAGCCGGGTGTGCTTCAGGTCCGCGGGGCCCGCCACATAGGCGATCCGCCGGTGTCCGAGCCCGAGCAGATGGCGGACGACCTCCTCGACGGCGGCGGCCTGGTGGCCGAGGCCGACGCGGGGCACGGCGGCGGCCCGGTCAGGGGGACCGAGCAGCACGGCGGGCAGGCCGAGGCGGGCCAGCAGGGCGGGGCGCGGGTCGTCGGCGCGGGCGTCGGTCAGGACGGCGCCGTCGACGCGGCCCTCGGCCGCCAGCCGCTTGTAGAGGGCGTTCTCCTCCTGGGCCCCGGCCACCAGGTGCAGCAGCAGACCGTAGCCGCGCGGGGCCAGTTCGCCCTCGATTCCGGTGATCAGCTCGCTGAAGTGCGGGTCCGCGCCGAGCACATCGGTGGGGCGCCGGACGACGAGGGCGAGGGTGCGGGTGCGGGCGCTGCGCAGGGCGGCGGCGGACGCGCTCGGCGACCAGCCGAGCTCCGTCGCGGTGTCGAGGATGCGCTGCCGGGTGGCCTCCGACAGCCGGCCCTTGTCGTTGAACGCCTGGGACACGGCGGCGGTGGACACACCGGCGGCGGCCGCCACCTGTTTGATGGTGGGGCGCCGTCCGGGTTTCGCGGCGGTCGTGCGCACTCCCTGACCGGTGGTCGTGCTCACTCCTTGACCGGTGGTTGCGCTCACGCCTTGACCGCCCCGTTGATGAGCGCCTGCTGCATGCGCTTCTGGAGCACCGTGTAGACGACCCATACGGGGATCAGGGTCAGGACGGTACCGGCGGTGAGGACCCCGTAGTCGGTGCCGGTGATGGCCTTGAGAGTGGGCAGGGCCACCTGCACGGTGCGCTGTTCGGGATCGGGGCCGATGATGATCAGCGAGTACAGGTATTCGTTCCAGAAGGTGAGGAAGTTCAGCAGGAGCACGGTGGCGATGCCGGGCAGGCACATCGGTATGTAGATGTGGCGCAGCACCGTGTAGGTGGACGCCCCGTCCATCCGGGCGGCCTCCTCCATCTCCCTGGGGATGGTCCGCATGAACTGCACCAGGATCACCACCGACAGTGGCATCGCCGTCGCGGGCAGGAAGAAGACCATGAACAGCCGGGTGTGGAACAGCCCGGTGGCGGCGGCGAGCAGGAAGGTGGGGAAGAGCGCCGCGAACGTGGGGATCAGGAAGCCCAGCGAGAAGACCTGCTCCATCGCCGAGGCGAGCCGTCCCGTCGAGCGGGCGAGCGCGAACGCCGCGGGCAGCGCCAGCAGCAGGGTCAGCGCCAGGGCGAGGACCGTCACCAGGGCGGAGTTGACGACGGCCGTGCCCAGGTCGGCGCTGTCGTAGGCGGTGCGGAAGTTGCCGAAGCCGAACGACTCGGGCAGTGCGAAGGGATGGGCGAAGATCTCCTCGTTGCTCTTGAACGCGGAGGCGAGGAAGTAGTAGAGCGGCACGATCAGCAGTACCGCGTAGGTCCACACCAGGATGTGTGCGGGCAGCCAGCGCTTGCCGAGTTTCATGGTGAGCCGCCTTAGGATCAGTAGTTCTGGCGGAACGCGCGGCGGATGGCGAGCAGTCCGACGAGCCCGGCCAGGAAGAGGATGACGCCGACGGTCTGGCTGTAGCCCAGGTCGGCCGCGATGAACGCCTTCTGGTAGACGAGGAACGACAGCGTCGTGGACGAGCTGCCGGGGCCGCCCTGGGTGAGCAGCAGCACGTGCTGCGCCGAGCCGAAGAGGGTCCACAGGAACTGCAGCATGGTCACGACGCCGACGTAGTCGCGGATCACGGGGAAGTGGATGCGCCACATGGTCCGCCAGTGCCCGGCCCCGTCCAGCTGGGCCGCCTCGCCGAGGTCGTCGGGGACGCTGTCGAGCCGGGCGGCGAACAGGACGGCGGTGAAGCCGATCCCGCTCCACACGTCCAGGGCGATGAGACAGGCCAGCGCCGTGGATGGCGAGGCGAGCCAGGCGTCGGTGAGCGAACCGAGCCCCACCGACTGGAGCGCGCCGTTGGCCAGCCCGTCCGGGGAGAGCGCCGCGTAGAACACCATGGCCTTGGCGGGGGTGGAGATCAGTCCGGGGATGAACAGCAGATAGCGGATCACCCGGTGTCCGGGCGGCTTCTGCGCCACGTAGTAGCCCAGCATATAGGCGCACACGATCATGATCGGCAGCGCCACCGCCAGCTGGACGGCGGTGTTGCGCACCGCGTCCCAGAAGACGGGGTCGTCCAGGACGGTGCGGACGTTGCCGAGCCCGGCGAACGACACCGGCTGGAGCATGCCCGGCCAGTGCAGGGCGGCGATCACGAAGATGGCGATCACCGGGCCGATCATGAAGACCGCGTACCAGACCAGTGCCGGGATGGCGAGGATCGTGCCGCCCTGCCTGGGTGTGCCGGTACGGCCTGTGGTGGCGGGCGGTGCGGGGTGGCGGATCGCGGCCCCGCCCGGGGGTGACGTCAGCGTCGTCATGAGGTGGCTCCCGTGGAGTCGGGCTCGGGATATGAGCGAACGGGCGGGCGGTTCACGCGGAGCGGTACGCGGTCTCGAGCGTGGCGCGGACCTTCGCGGCGCTGGTGCCGCGGGTGAAGGAGGTGCTGGTGGCGGTGATCAGCGGCTGGGCGGCGGCGGGCGGGACGTACACGTCGGGCAACAGCGCCTGGCTCACCGTCGAGCCCAGCCGCTGGGCCGCGGCGACCAGCGGGAAATCGGTGCTGACGGTGTCGGAGCGGAGCGCCATGTCGCGGCCGCTCTCCTTGATGAACCGGGCGACGGTGTCGGGCCGGTACATGAAGCGCAGGAACTTCTCGACGGTGTCGATCTTCTTGGTGCCGTTCGGGCTGATCCAGAACCCGATCAGGGTGTAGGTGCGCAGGATGGTGGGCTTGTCGTGCGCGGCGCCATCCGCCAGCGGCCACCCGCCGACCTCGGTGTGCCGGGCCACCTTCGGCGGCACCTTGGCCAGCGCCGAGGACATCGCCGACTCGATCGCCGCGGCCTGCGTGTTGAACTGCGTCATCATCGTGTCCGAGATGAGGCCCTGCGCCTTGTCGGCGAAGACGCCCGCGTCCCGCAGCGTCACGAAGTACTCGATGCCCTCCCGGGCGCCCCTGCTGCCGAAGTCGCCGGTGGTGTAGGTGTGCCGGGCCTCGTCCTCGGTCAGGAAGGTCTGGATGATCTGGGCGAGCAGCTTCTGCCCGGTCCAGTCGTTGCCACCGACGGTCACGGGCGCGATCCCCTTGGCGCGCAGCTTGCGGGCCGCGGCGATCAGCTCGTCGCCCGTGGTGGGTATCGCGTCGACGCCCGCACGGTCCAGCAGGGCCCGGTTGTAGGCGATCGGCCAGTTGGTGGCGAAGTAGGGGAAGGCGCGCACCCTGCCCTTGGCGTCGGTCCAGTCGGCGAGCGCCTGCGGGAGCACCCGCGTCCGCAGCCCCCAGTCGTCCAGATAGCCCTTGACGTCGACCGTGGCGCCGACGTCCGTCCACGCCAGCGTCTTGTCGTAGAGGTTGACCATGACGACGTCCGGCTCCTTGCGGGCCAGCCGCGAGGTCTCGTAGACCTGCGCGAGGTCGTCGCCGTTGATGAGGTTCTTGACCTTGAGTCCCGGATTCTCCTTGCGGAACCGGTCGAGGGCCGCGAGGTAGGTGGGCGATCCCGGCGCGGTGGTGCCCAGCTGGCTGTGCACCACGAGCGTATCGGGATCGGAGTCCGCCCCGGTGAGTGCGGAGCAGGCGGAAAGGCCGGGCAGGACGGTCGCGGCGGCGAGGCCGGAACCGGCGGCGAGGAAGCCGCGCCGAGTCAGCGGTGAGTGCACTGCGGGGGTCTCCAACCAGGCGGTTAACGAGTGGTTAATCGATCTACCTCGAGGGTGTGAGGAATGTAGGAGCCACTTCGCCTCCGGTCAAGCCCTTGCCGGGGCCCAAAACACATCGGACCCGCGGAACCCCATCCGCCGCCGAGAGCGGATGGGGTGCGGGTCGTCCGTGGTGGTGGGCCCGTGATGACGCGCCCGTGATGGCGCTATTCCCAGGCCAGCCGCACCCGGGCGCCGGGGTCCGCCACCTGCGTCCATGTCTCGGCGATGCGCATGGTCGTCCTGCGCGCGCCGTCGTACGGCGGCCAGCCGGGGTCGCCCGTCCTCGCGAACCGGATCCAGGTGGAGTGGACCCGGGAGGCGAGTTCGGCGGGCGGGTCGGCCGGGCCGAGGATCGCCTCGGGACCGTGCAGCCGCGCCGGCCCGGTGCGGTCGAACACGAACGGCAGCTCCATGACGTGCGAGGCGCCGAGCCGGCCGTCCAGCGCCGCCGACCGCCACGCGAACTCGTAGACGTGCGTACGCGACGAGGGGTGCTGGGCGTGGGCGGTCGCGAGCCGCCGGGTGCCCGCGCCGAACAGGGCATCCGTCATGATGGCGGCCCGCAGCTCGCCCGGGGACGCCCCGGGCCGTTCCCGGCGGTAGACCTCCACCAGCTTCTCGGGGGCGGGGTGGGAGCGTGCCGCCGTGGTGTGGACGTCCTCCTCGGTCGAGGATGTGAGGTGGCCAGACGGGACCAGATAGAGGTTGCCCTCCTCGGCGGTCGTGCCGAGCAGCAGATCGATGCCCGCGCCACGTCCGGCGGCCACGGCCTCGGCCGGCTGCTGGTCCAGGACGAGGCTGAACGCGCTCAGGCCGATCAGCGGGTCGAAGCGCCCGTCGGCCGTGAGGTCGATCCCGGCGAGTTGGGGCATGGCCTCGACGAAGCGCTCGTCGGGGACCGGCGCCAGCGCCTCCGCGGTCGCGGCGGTCCCCAGGAGACGGGCCAGGGCCTGGGTGACCCGGCTCGCCTGGGCGCGGCTGAACGCCCCCAGGCCGCTGCCGCTCTGGATGATCGCCCGCCGGAAGAGCCCTTCGGCCCGTGGGTCGGCCACCACCGCGCCCACGATGGTGGCACCCGCCGACTGGCCGAAGAGCGTCACCCGGGACGGGTCGCCCCCGAAGGCCGCGATGTTCTCCCCGACCCAGCGCAGCGCAGCGATCACATCCAGCAGGCCCCGGTTGTCGGGGGCGTCGGGGAGATGCAGAAAGCCGGGTATCCCGAGCCGGTAGTTGAGGGTGACCAGGACGACGCCGTCCCGGGCGAAGGCGGTGCCGTCGTAGAGCTCCGACCGGGTGGACCCGGCCACGAAGCCGCCGCCGTGCACGAACACCATCACGGGCAGGTCGTCGCGTGTGGTGTCGGGCGTCCAGATGTTCACCGCGAGGTAGTCCTCGCCCGGGACCCAGCCCTCTCCGAAGTACGGGGACATGTCGAGGCGGCCGAACGCGTCGCGCCTCGGCTGCGGTGCCGTGGGGCCCGCGGCGGTGGCGTCCCGGACACCGTCCCAGGGCGGGTGCGGTGCGGGCGGGGCGAACCGGGCCGCGCCACGTGGCGGGGCGGCGTACGGGATGTGCCGGAAGACGGCGGCGTGCTCCTCCTGGCGGCCGCGGACCGCGCCATGGGAGGTCGCGACGACGGGGGCGGTGGTGTGGTTCGTCATGCGTGGTCTGTCTCTTCCTCAGGTTAGCTCCGGCCGCCGGTCACAGGCGTGCGAAGGCTGCCCATTCCTTGACGGCGAACGTGCCGCCCTCGCGCCGTACCTCGGCGGCGCCGTGGCCGCCCAGGTGGGCCGGGAAGACCAGGGCGTGTCGATCGGCTGCCCGGCCGAGGACCCGGCGGCGGGTGGCGCGGGATTCGGCGGGGTCCTCGCAGAAGCAACTGTTGGTGTCGGGGTCCGCGATCTGCACCGGGCTGTGCAGCAGGTCCCCCACGAAGAGCGCGCGATCGCCTCGGGAATCGAGAGCGAGCACGGAGGATCCCGGTGTGTGTCCGGGGGCGAGCTCCAGACGCAGATTGGCGTCGATATCGAGGCTGCCGTCCCACAGCAGCGCCTTGCCCGCTTCCCGGATGGGGGCGACGGAATCCTCGAAGACGTTCTGATTGCCCCTGCCGAGCAGTGGCTTGTGCTCATTCTCCGGATTCCAGAACTCGAAGTCACGCTCGGGGATGAGATACGTGGCGTTCGGGAAGGTCGGCACCCACTGCCGACCGTCGAGACGGGTGTTCCAGCCCACGTGGTCCACGTGCAGATGGGTGTTGACCACGATGTCCACGTCCTCCGGCCGCACCCCGGCCCTGGCGAGATTCCCCAGGAAGTCGGTGTTCAGATAGCTCCACACCGGTGCGTAGGGCCGGTGCTTGTGGTTGCCCACCCCGGTGTCGACGAGAATGGTCTTGCCCTCGCTGCGCAGGACCCAGGTCTGGATCGCGGAGCGCACGTTATCGGTGCCCGGGTCGTAGAAGTCCGGGACGAGCCAGGAAGCGTTGTCCTCCCAGAGCTCCTCAGAGCTTTCCGGAAAGAAGGTCCGGAACGTCAGGTCGACGGATCCGAAGTATTCCTCGACGCGTGTGACGGTGACGTCGCCCAAGGTTATCTGCTGCATGGATATTCGCCTTGCTCATGAGAAGTCCGATTCACAGCAGAATCCTCGTCGGGGTGGGTCGAGGACGGTATCCGTCACCTGACTGCAGTCACTGACGGTGGCGGGCAGCACGCCCGAAAACACGTCATCACGACACCGAAAACTTTTCGGAGACTGGTGAGGTGAGATCCTTTGTGCTGTCGATGACCACGTACGCTCACTGAAACGTCGCAGATCAAAGCCGAAGCGCCATCAGCATCAGCGAGAGTTTCTACCGGAATCATTCCGGAAGAAGCGTTGACGTTGCGTCGGCCGCGCAGCATACTCCGCATCGATCGTTGCCCATCGGCACACCACTGCCACCCGCCCCCGGAGAAGGGACAGCAATGGTCATCGATTCCCGTCAGGCCCGTCAGGAGCGCGGAGAGCGCCGACCTCGGTTACGCGTCCGAAGGGCGTTCAGCCTCGGTGTCGTCGGCCTCCTCACCGCGGCCGGTGTCCTGGCCCTGTCCGGTCCCGCCAGCGCCGCGAGCACCCTCGGCGGCGCGGCGGCGGCCAAGGGCCGCTACTTCGGCGCCGCCGTGGCCGCCAACCACCTCGGCGAATCCCCGTACGCCGGCACGCTGGACACCGAGTTCAACGCCGTCACCCCCGAGAACGAGATGAAGTGGGACGCCGTCGAAAGCTCCCGGAACTCGTTCAACTTCGGCAGCGCCGACCAGATCGTCGGCCACGCCCAGGGCAAGGGCATGAAGATCCGCGGCCACACCCTGGTCTGGCACTCCCAACTCCCCGGCTGGGTGGGCGGTTTGAGCGCCACCGAGCTGCGCTCGGCGATGAACAACCACATCACCAAGGTGATGCAGCACTACCAGGGCAAGATCTACGCCTGGGACGTGGTCAACGAGGCGTTCCAGGACGGCAACAGCGGTGCGCGGCGCAGTTCGCCGTTCCAGGACAAGCTCGGCGACGGCTTCATCGAGGAGGCGTTCCGCACCGCGCGTGCGGCCGACCCCGGTGCCAAGCTCTGCTACAACGACTACAACACCGACGGCCAGAACGCGAAGAGCAACGCCGTCTACAACATGGTGAAGGACTTCAAGGCGCGCGGTGTGCCGATCGACTGCGTCGGCTTCCAGTCGCACTTCAACAGCCAGTCCCCGGTCCCCGGTGACTACCAGCAGAACCTCCAGCGCTTCGCCGACCTCGGCGTCGATGTGCAGATCACCGAGCTGGACATCGAGGGCTCCGGCTCGGCCCAGGCCGACAGCTACCGCCGGGTCACCCAGGCGTGTCTGGCCGTGTCCCGCTGCACCGGCATCACCGTATGGGGGGTCACCGACAAGTACTCATGGCGCGCCAGTGGCACCCCGCTGCTGTTCGACGACAACTACGCCAAGAAGCCCGCTTACACCGCGGTGCTCACCGCGCTGGGCGGCACCAGCGGTGGCGGCGGTGGCGGAGGCGGCCAGTCGTGCACCGCGTCGTACTCCGAGACGCAGCGGTGGGGCGACCGTTTCAACGGCAAGGTGACGGTGACGGCCGGATCCTCCGCCATCAGTGGCTGGACGGTGACGGTGACCGTGCGTTCCGCGCAGACCGTCTCCACCACCTGGAGCGGCACTCCCAGCTGGGACAGCGGCGGCAAGGTCATGACGATGCGGCCCAACGGCAACGGCAACCTGGGCGCCGGAGCGGCCACCAGCTTCGGCTTCACGGTCATGGCGAACGGGGACTGGTCGGCCCCCACCATCGGCTCGTGCACCGCCTCCTAGCCAACCGGCAGGGAACCACACCCGCACTTCAGGAGGGACCATGACCGGACGCGGAAAGACCGCTCCAAGACGAGCGGGGACACGGAGCACCGGGAGAGCGCGGCGGTTCGCGCTCGTCGCCGCGGCCACGGCCGCCCTCGCGGGGTTCTCCGCCGCCCCGTCGCCCGCGGCCACCCACGGCGCGGCGCACACCGAGCGGGCCTGGGCCGCCTGCCCCAATGGCTACGTGGGTCTGACGTACGACGACGGGCCGAATCCGGGGTCGACGCAGGCGCTGCTCAACGCCCTGCGGGCGGGTGGCGCGAAAGCCACCTTCTTCATCTGGGGGCTCCACGCCGACCAGTATCCGGACCTGCTCAGGGCCGAGCAGGCGGCGGGTATGTGGATCGCCAACCACACCACCTCACACGCCCATCTCACCCAGATCGGCGAACCGGCGGCGTACAACGAGATCTCGGGCGCCCAGAACACCATCCGGCGCATCACCGGACAGACACCCACCCTGTTCCGGCCGCCCTACGGGGAGACCAACGCGCAGGTCAGGACCGATGAGGCCCGTCTCGGGCTGACCGAGGTGCTGTGGAGCGTGGACTCCCAGGACTGGAACGGGGCCGGCACCCAGCAGATCGTGCAGGCCGCCGCCACCATGCGGGCGGGCAGCATCATCCTCATGCACGACGGCGGATACCAGACCACGGTCGCCGCCGTGCCGCAGATCCTCAGCGGGCTCGCGGCACGCGGACTGTGCCCCGGCAGGATCACGGCCGGAGCGGGTGGCGGCGCGGTCGTCACGGCTCCCTGAGCGCGGTATCCGGCTGACCGCTTCCGGCCGCGTCGCGCGGCAGCGGCCGCGGACCCGCCCCGGCATCCGCCGCGCCACCGGCGCCCCCGTGTTCGCCACCGCGGTAGGCGGTGCGTGACGGGGGCGCCGGCAACAGGCGCTGCAGCAGCGGGCCGGTCATCATCGTGGTGACCACGGCCATGGCCACCATCACGGTGAAGACGCGGCCGTCGATGACACCGAGGCCCAAACCCACGTTGAGCAGGACGAGTTCGGTGAGCCCGCGCGCGTTCATCAGCACGCCGAGGGTGATGGCCTGCCGTGGAGTGGCCCCGGTGAGCCGGGCGGCGGCCGCGGCGCCGATGAACTTGCCCGCGCAGGCCGCGACGAGCACGGCGAGCAGCATGGCCAGGCCCTGGCCGCCGAGCCCCTGGAAGTTGACGGACAGCCCGGTGACGGTGAAGAAGACCGGGAGCAGCAGCAGGCTCGCCTGCTCGATGCGCGCGGGCACCTCCGGGGTGTGCGCCTCGAGCAGGCGGCGCGGTACGACGGCGCCGAAGACGAAGGCGCCGAACACGGTGTGCAGTCCCATCGCGTCGGTGGCCCAGGCCGACAGCAGCAGACCGCTGAAGACCACGCCTTGGACCACTGTGCTGTCCCGGTTCCAGGACCGCTCGGCCGCCAGCATCCGATGCAGCGCGGGCTTGACCACATACAGCATGGCGAGGACGAAGAGGGCGGACAGCAGCGCCATCCGGGCCAGCGGCCAGGAGCCGTCGGCGTTCACCACGACGACCACGACCGCGAGGATGCCCCACGCCAGCAGGTCCTGGAGGGCGGCGCAGGCGAGCGCCATGGTGCCGATGCGCTCCCGCGCCAGACCGTGGTCGGTCAGGATGCGGGCGAGCACCGGGAAGGCCGTGATGGACATGGCCGCGCCCAGGAACAGCGCCGGGCCGAGCAGCCCCATCCGCCCCCGCTCGGTGAGACCCCAGGACGCGAAGGCGACGGCCAGGCCCGTGCCCAGGGCGAACGGCAGGGCGACGGAGCTGAGCGAGACCGACACCACCTGACGGCCCCGGCCGCGCAGTTGCGCCACGTCGAGGTGGTATCCCACGCCGAACATGAAAAGCACGAGGCCCAGTTGGGCCAGCAGCTGGAGGAAGGGCCGGGCCTGGTCCGGGAACAGGACGGCGGTCGGATTCCCGGGCAGCAGCCCCAGCAGACTGGGCCCCATCATCAGGCCCGCGGCGATTTCCCCCAGCACCGCCGGCTGCCGCAGCCGCTGGGCGATCCGCCCGCAGACGACGGCCGCGGGTACGACCACGGCAAGGCCGATCAGCACATCACGGATGGTCTCTTCCAGCGCACTGCCACTCATGGCCATGGCCCTCCCCCGTCACCGGCTCCGCCCAGTCTCGGTGAGCCAACTCCCATGCAGAAATGCGCACTTGGACGATTGGACATAGCGGGCCAACGCCGGGCACGGTTGCCGTGGACGTACGTGTTTCCCCCGTACCGGGCAGCCCGAAGCCCGGCACCGGGACGGGGGATCCACGGTGCCGGGCGGCTCGGTTCAGACCGTACGCAGCGCCTCCGTCGGTGGCATCCGGGCCGCCCGCAGGGCGGGCAGCAGCCCGGCGATGGCGCCGATGGCCACGGCCGCGCCGAGTCCACCCGCCCAGGCGAGCACCGGGACGACGGTCTCCCAGCCCTTGACGCCCGCGTAGACGAACGTCGCCAGCGTGCCCAGCACCACCCCGACCGCGCCACCGAGCATGGCGAGCAGGATCGCCTCGGAGAGGAACTGCAGCCGGATGGTGCCACGGGTGGCGCCGAGCGCCCGCCGCAGGCCGATCTCCGAGCGGCGTTCGAGCACGGAGATCACCATGGTGTTGGCGACGCCGATGCCCCCGACGAGCAGGGCCACCGCCCCCAGCCCGAGGAAGAGTCCGTCCAGCGCCGACCGCGCGGCGGCCCGGGCCTCGAGCGCGGCCGACGGCTGGGTGACACTGACCTCGCTGGGGTTCTGCGGATTGGCCGTGGCGGCCAGGACGTTGCGGACCTCCTTGACCTGGTCGGTGTCCGACCGTACGTACACCGTGGAGGGGTGGCCGTCGAAGTCCAGGTACTTCTCCGCGGCCTCGTAGCCCACCAGCACCGCCGAGTCGATCTCCGGTGTCAGCTTGGCGGGCTTGAGCACCCCGGACACGTAGAACCACTGGCCGCCGACCCAGACGCGCATGCCCGGGTGGATGCGGGAGATGCCCAGCCGGCTGGCGGCGTCCCAGCCGAGGACGGCCACCGGCTGCCGCGCGGTGGCGGCGTTGAGGTATCTGCCCTGGGCCATCGAGGTGCGCACCGCGGCCGGGAGGCGCAGGCTGGCGGCGTTCACCGAGAGCGAGTTGGTGTTGAGGCTCGGGATGTGCGGGCTGCGGTACGCCTCGGCGTCGGTCTTGCCGGTGCTCTGCACCGCCTCGACCGGGCCGATCCGGGAGATCATGCCCGGCGCCTCGACGGGGAGCTTGGCGTCCCCGCCGCCCAGCGACTGGCCCGGAGTGACCTTCAGCAGATTGGTGCCCAGCTTGTCGATCTCGGCGAGCAGTCCGGCCTGCGAGGAGGACGACAACCCGAGCACCGCCACCATCGCGGCGACGCCGATGGCGATGCCCAGCGCCGACAGGGCGGCCCGCATCCGGCGGGTGCGCAGGCCCACGCTGGCGGTCCGGCTCAGGTCGGCGGGGTGGAGTCGGCCGGGGGCGGGGGCCGTGGAGGTCATGGCAACCGCCTCTCGACGTCCAGCGGGTCCTCCGCCGACATGACGTCCGCGACGATATGGCCGTCGAGCACCTCGATCCGGCGCGGCAGCCGGGCGGCCAGCTCCCGATCGTGGGTGATCATGACGATGGTGGTGCCCTCGGCGTTGAGCTCCTTGAACAGCTTGAAGATCGCGGCACCCGCGACACTGTCGAGGTTGCCGGTGGGCTCGTCGGCCAGCACGATCGCCGGGTCACCGGCCAGGGCACGGGCGATCGCGACCCGCTGCCGCTCGCCACCCGACAGCTGCGACGGCCGGTGGTGGATCCGGTGGCTGAGGCCGACCCGGTCCAGGGCCACGGCGGCCGCCGACAGCCGGGCCGGGCGCCGGACGCCCGAGTACAGCATCCCGTCGGCCACGTTCTCCAGCGCCGTGGCGTGTTCGGCCAGGAAGAACTGCTGGAAGACAAAGCCGATCCGGGTGGCGCGCAGCCCGGCCAGCGCCCGGTCGGACATCGCGGCCACATCCTCCCCCACGACCCGTACCGTTCCGGAGGTCGGCCGGTCCAGGGTGCCCATGACCTGCAGCAAGGTCGACTTGCCGGAGCCGGAGGGGCCAACGATGGCCACCAAATCGCCCCGGTGGATGGTGAATCCGGCCGCGTCCAGCGCCACGACCGGGGAGGCGCCCGGATAGACCTTGGTCACGTCCTCCAGTTGCAGCACCGCCTCGCCGGTGGTCCGCACGTCGACCGGCCGCGTCTCGGTCTCCACGCCGGTCATGACGCGGGCACCGCGATCTTCTGGCCGACCTCGAGTCCGGCGCCGCTGACCTCCACCTTGCCCTCGCTGTCGTCGAAGATCCCGGTGCGCACCGAAATCAGCTTGTGTTTGCCGCCCGCGTCGACGGTCTCGACGGCGTAACCGCCTCCGGCGAGCGCCAGCAGCGCGTTCACGGGCACCGACAGCACGTCCTTCACCGTGTCGGAGACGATGGCCACCTGGACGGGCGCCTGGTCGAGCCCGCCCGTCGCCTTCGGGTCCTTCGGCTTGATCTGCACCTCGATCGTGGTCTTGTCGTCGACCTGTTTCGCCACCTTCCCCACCGACGACACCTCGCCGTCGGTCGACTTGCCGTTGGGGAGGGTGACGGTCACCTTGTCGCCGACCGCCACTCCGGTCTGCTGACTGGCGTTGAGCTCGACGGTGACCTGCCGCTTGGTCGAGGAGACCTGAAGGACGTTCTGCCCCTGCCCGGCCGGGCCGCCGCGTACGGCCCCGGACTTGATGACCCGGACCTCCTCGGCGGGCAGGAACACCGCCTGCCCGAGCGACAGTTCACCCGTCTCCTTCAGCCCGACGTCCTCCTGCAGCTCTTTGAGGGCGTAGAAGGTCTGCATGCTGAAGTAGTCCGAGTCGGGGTCGATCTGCGTCTTGGTGGCGTACTTGAGGCTGACGAGCGCGGCGTTGAGCTGCCGCACATCGGAGCCCTCGGCGCCGTAGGCCAGATCGCGGTACACCGGCTCGGCGGCGCCCTGGAGCATCACCACCGGCTTGCCGCTCACGCGGTAGAGCACCTCGCCCTGACTGATCACATCGCCCACGGCGGGCAGCCTGGTGATGGTGCCCTTGGCGTTGTTGACGACGTCGTACGAACCCGCGTAGCCGAGCGTCCCGTTCTCCAGGGTACGGGCCGACAAGGACCCCTGGGTGACCTTCGCCAGCCCGGTGGGGGCGCTGGTCCTGGCCGACGAGTCCTTCTCGGACTTCTTGAACGGATCGGCCACGACGACGCCCGCGCCCGCCGCGACCACGATCGCCACGACGACGACCGCGGTCAGCCCGCGCCGCTTGCGCCGCGCCGGTGGCGGCGCGCTCTGCCGCTCCGGGGGGCTCGCTTCCTCGTCCTCGGTCGGGGTCTGCGTCGCACTCACGCCGAGCCCCCACCGGGCTTGTTGGGCTCCATGTTGCGCAGGGACTCGGGCTGGTACTGCTTGCAGGCGTCCTCCGCCTTCTTGAACTGCGGAGTGGTCGGGTCGACCTCCAGCTTGAAACCACCGCTCTCGTCGGGATCGGGGAAGCTGGGCACGCCGTTCTTGCGCATGCACTTGGCGTACTTGAGCTTGTCCTCGGTCGGCCACACATCGCCCGGACCGCCGCCACCCTCCTGCGGGGGCGGGGCCGGCATGTACTGCTTGCAGGCTTTCTCGGCCTTCTGGAACTCCTGTGACTGCGGGTCGATTCCGGCGCCCATGCCCTCACCGGGCTTCGGGTCCTTGAAATCGGGCAGACCGTTCTTCCGCATGCACTCCGCGAATTTCAGCCCGTCCCCTTGTGTACCGGCCTCGGGCTTCTTGGACTGCGAGCCCTTCCCGGAGCCCACGCTGGCCACGCTCTTATCGGGTTCGTCGCTGTCGCCACAGGCAGTGGCGAGCAGGGCGACCCCGGTCAGCAGCGCCGCCAGTGCGGTGGTGCGCCGCAGCCTCTTCTTGGGTGCGGCACTGCCATCCGACGGCCGCTCCGTGATAACCACCATGCCACTGTCCCCATTCCTTCGGGATTTCCTGTACCTCCTGTTTTAGCGAGGGGGCGGTTTCGCTGAGGTTTCAGTGGGGGTTACGGCCCGAGGTGTAGAGGTCCCGGCGCGCCGGGCATGCGGAAGCCCGGTCTGACGGGCATGCGGAAGCCCCGGGCTACCGGGCGTACGGAAGCCCCGGGCCGCCGGACGGGTGGTCCGGCGGCCCAGGGCAGAGGCGGCCACCCGGCAGGGCACCGCGCGCGGCACGCGCAGAGGGCCGACATGGGCCTACGCGAGGCCGGGCGGGACCGCCCGGGGTTACGCCGGGCCCGGCGCCCCCGCGGGCAGGTGCCGCTCGCAAGCCTTGTGCGCGTCCCGGAACTCGGGCGACTTGACGTCGATCCCGGCCTCCTCGGGGGCGAAACCGCCGCCCTTCGGATCGGGGAAGTCGGGCACGCCATTCTTCCGCATGCAGTCCACATACTTCGTCAGATCGGGCATCCCACCGGGCGGCGGGGAAGCCCGGCGCCCTTCGGGCATCAGCCGCTCGCAGACCTTCTCCGCCTTCTTGTACGCATCGCCCTTGACATCGATACCGCTGCTGGGGTCGAGCAGAATCGAACCGTCCGCGGCGGGATCGGGAAAGTCCGGCACACCATTGTCCCGAAGGCATTCGACGAAGGCCATGCTTTGGGCCCTCTTGTCCCCCGCCCCGGCGCTGCCGGAGGACTTCGGGGAATCGTCGGAGCCGAGCGCGAAACCCAATCCGCCGGCCACCATCGCGATCGCCAGAGCAGCCCCAAGTGAAACGAGCAGAATGACTAATCTGCCCTGTCGGCGCGTGCCCTCGGGCGGCCCGACCGCTGCCGCGTTCTCCTTCTCGTCCATACTCTCTCTCCACCCTCTCCCTAATTCTTCGTCAGCAGCTGCGCGGAAATGAGCCGACCGATCGTTTCGAGGGGCTCTCCGGTGAGCATCCCGTCGTGATCGGAGGCGATCCGGACCGGCTCGACATGCCCGTCGACGTACGGCGCCCAGCTGTCCGGAGCCAGCTGCGCCGGGGTCGACGCGGGCCGACCCTCCGTGGCGACGAGGAGCAGCAGTTCTCCGCGGAAGACGCCGGGCGCGTGGTGCTGGAGCAGGCGGTTGTTGTTCGCGTTGACCCTCTGGATCTCGGAGAGCATCCGCACCCGCTTGCGCCGCCCGCCGCGGGGACCTTCGGCGGGCTCGCCGGGCTTGTCGGGCTCGGCGGACGCCTCGGCGGGCTTGGCGGCCTCGGCGCCGGGTTCGGCGGCCTCGTCGGCGGGCTCCCCGGTCGGTTCCGCCTCGGCGGCGCCCGGGTAGCCATCGAGGCTGACCAGGAGGTCCACCGTTTCGCCCTGCTGCTGCAGCAGCGCCGCCATCGCATGGGCCACGGTGCCACCGAACGACCAGCCGAGCAGGTGATAGGGCCCGGCCGGCTGCACCGTCCGGATCCTCGCCACGTAGTCCGCGGCCATCTCCTCGACCGTCCGCGGCAGTGACTCATCCATGCCGAAGCCGCGGGCCTGCAACGCGTAGACCGGGCGGTCCGGCGGCAGGTGGTCCGTGAGTTCCGCGTAGCAGCGCCCCAGCCCGGTGCTCGGGTGGACGCAGAACACGGGCGACCGGTCGCCTTCGGTCCGGAGCGGCAGCAACAGGCCGGTGTCGTCGGAGTCGGTGCGGGCGGTGTCGTCCTCCGAACTGTCGAGCAGCCGGGCCACGTCGGCCACCGTCGGGGCGGTGAACAGCGCACGGATGCTGACCTCGGCGCCGAGGACGGCGCGGATCTGGGCGATCAGCTTCATCACGAGAATCGAATCGCCACCGAGCTCGAAGAACGACGCCTCGGCACCCACCTCCTCCAGGCCCAGCACCTCGGCGAAGAGGGCACACAGGCGCTCTTCGGTGGGTGTCTCCGGACCACGTCCCGCCGTCGCCACGCCGGTGAAGTCGGGAGCGGGGAGGGCGGCGCGGTCCAGCTTGCCGTTCACCGTGATGGGCAGCGCGTCGAGCGTCACAAACGCGGCCGGGACCATGTAGTCGGGCAGTCGGTCAGCGAGGAACGTCCGCAACTGGGACACATCCAGCGAGTCATCCGGCACGACGTAAGCGACCAGCCGCTTGTCCCCGGTACGGTCCTCCCGAGCGATCACCGCCACCTGGCCGACGCTCGGGTGGGCGGCGAGAGCGGTCTCGATCTCACCCGGCTCGACCCGGAAGCCACGCACCTTCACCTGGTCATCCGCACGGCCACCAAAGACGAGCTGTCCGTCCGCGGCCCACCTGGCGAGGTCACCCGTGCGATACATCCGCCCACCCGAGAAGGGGCACGCGACAAAGCGCTCCGCAGTCAGCCCGGGACGGCCGAGGTAGCCACGCGCGAGGCCCGGACCCGCGACATACAGCTCACCCAGCACACCCACGGGGACGGGGTGAAGACGCTCATCGAGGACGAACGCCCGGCTGTTGGTGATGGGCCGCCCGATGGGCACCGGGCCCGATCCGGACGCTTCCAAGGGCTCGCTCATCGTCGCGCACACGGTCACCTCGGTCGGACCGTACGCATTGACCATCCGCCGCCCCGGCGCCCACCGCTCCACCAACCCCGGCGGGCACACCTCGCTGGCCACCACCACCGTGCCCAAGCCCTCCGGCAACTCCCCCACCGTGGCCAGCACCGACGGCGACACCGTCACATGCGTGACACCCAGAGCCGTGGCCGTCGCGCCCAGCGAACCGTTGGGCGGAAGCCTGTCCGGGTCCGCCACCACCAGCGCGGCACCCGAGAGCAACGCCATGAACAGCTCCCACACCGAAGCATCGAAGCTCAGCGACGCCAACTGCAAAACCCGCGCACCAGCACCCACCCCGAACCGCTCGATCTGAGCACCGACGAGGTTCCCAATGCCGCGATGCGTCACCGCCACGCCCTTGGGACGGCCCGTCGACCCCGACGTATAGATCACATACGCCACGTCGTCCACGCTCACGGAGACCACCGGGGCCGGGGCCGGGGCCGGAGCCGGAGCCGCGTCCGCGGATTGAGCTGCGGACGGATCCCACATCAGGCACTCCACCCCGACCGGGACAGACCCCCGTGTCTCCTCGGAGCACACCACCAGCACCGGCCCGGCATCCTCGACCATCCACCCGATCCGCTCCACCGGATACGCCGGATCCACCGGCACAAACCCCGCCCCGGCCTTGGCAATCCCCAGCAACACCGCCACCACATCAACCGACCGCTCCAACACCACAGCAACCAGGTCACCGCGCCCCACACCCCGCGCGGCCAACACCCCCGCCACCCGCTCCGACCGCACCCTCAGCTCCGCGTACGACCACACCTCACCACCCGCCGCAACCACCGCCACCGCCTCCGGCGACAGCTCGGCCCGCTCGTCGAACAACTCCGCCAACGGCCGCACGGGAACATCCCGTTCGGTGTCGTTCCATCCCTCCAGCACCCGCTCCCGCTCCGCGCCATCGAGCACCTCGAACTCGCTCACCCGAGCGGAAGGGTTGGCCGCCACCTGCCCCAGCAACCGCACCAGCCGCTCGGCCAGCGCCTCCACCGTCCGCTCGTCAAAGAGGTCGGTGGCATAGAGGAACGCGCCGCGGATCCCGCCCGGATTGCCGTCGCCATCGCGGTGCTCGGCCAAATCCAGCGCCAGATCCACCCGTGCCGAGGCCTCCGCGCCCGACTCCAACGGACGCACCCGCAACCCCGGCAAATCCCACAACCGCCCCTCCCCCGCAGACGCCCCCTGAAGCCCCAACGACACCTGAAACAGCGGATTACGCCCCAACGACCGCGCAGGATTCAAGTCCTCCACCAGCCGCTCGAACGGCACATCCTGATGGGCATACGCATCCAGATCCGCCTCCCGCACCCGAGACAACAACTCCACGAAACTCGGGTCGCCACTCACATCGCTCCGCAACACCAGCGTGTTGACGAAGAACCCCACCAACCCGTCCAAGGCCGCATCCCCACGCCCCGCCACCGCCGTACCGACCGGAATGTCCTTCCCCGCACCCATTCGCGACAGCAGTGCGGAGATGGCGGCGTGCATCACCATGAACATCGTCGCCCCGCCCCGTTGGGCGAGCTCCGTGAGCCGGGAATGGGTTTCCGCGGTGATGGCGACCGGCACTTCACCACCGCGGAAGGACGACACCGCCGGCCGGGGCCGGTCCGTCGGCAGGAGGAGTTCCTCCGGCGCACCGGCCAGCGCATCACGCCAGTAACCGAGCTGGCCACTGATCACACTGTCCGGGTCATCGAGAGAGCCCAGCACCTCACGCTGCCACAGCGCGAAATCCGCGTACTGCACCGGCAACGGCTCCCAGCCAGGCGCACGACCCGCCCGCCGCGCCCCATACGCCACCCCGATCTCCCGACCCAACACCCCCATCGACCAACCATCAACCGCGATGTGATGCGCCACGATCAACAGCACATACTCCGACGGACCCGTCTTCAACAGCCGCACCCGCCACGGCAGATCAACGCTCAGATCAAAGCCCCGGGCGGCATAGCCGCCGAGTACCTCCCGCAGGTGTTCCTCCGCGGTCTCCACCACGATCAGCGGCGGCCGACCCGCCTCGCCCGTCAACACATGCTGGCGCGGTTCACCATCGGTCTCGGGAAAGACCGTACGCAGACTCTCGTGCCGGTCGGCGACATCCCCGAGCGCCGCCTCCAGAGCAACCCTGTCGAGCTCGCCGGAAAGCCGGAGCGCCAGCGGAAGGTTGTACACCGCACCGTCGCCGACGCCTTCGAGGCGGTTGAGGAACCACATCCGCCGCTGGGCGTACGACAGCGGCAGCACCTCCGGGCGCGGCCGAGCGGTCAGCGCCTGCTGTGCGGTGCCGTCCTCCGTACCGTCGAGCAGCCGGGCCACGTCGGCCACCGTCGGGGCGGTGAACAGCGCACGGATGCTGACCTCGGCGCCGAGGACGGCGCGGATCTGGGCGATCAGCTTCATCACGAGAATCGAATCGCCACCGAGCTCGAAGAACGACGCCTCGGCACCCACCTCCTCCAGGCCCAGCACCTCGGCGAACAGCGCGCACAGGCGTTCTTCGGTGGGTGTCTCCGGACCACGTCCCGCCGTCGCCACGCCGGTGAAGTCGGGAGCGGGGAGGGCGGCGCGGTCCAGCTTGCCGTTCACCGTGATGGGCAGCGCGTCGAGCGTCACGAACGCGGCCGGGACCATGTAGTCGGGCAGTCGGTCAGCGAGGAACGTCCGCAACTGGGACACATCCAGCGAGTCATCCGGCACGACGTAAGCGACCAGCCGCTTGTCCCCGGTACGGTCCTCCCGAGCGATCACCGCCACCTGGCCGACGCTCGGGTGGGCGGCGAGAGCGGTCTCGATCTCACCCGGCTCGACCCGGAAGCCACGCACCTTCACCTGGTCATCCGCACGGCCACCAAAGACGAGCTGTCCGTCCGCGGCCCACCTGGCGAGGTCGCCCGTGCGATACATCCGCCCACCCGAGAAGGGGCACGCGACAAAGCGCTCCGCAGTCAGCCCGGGACGGCCGAGGTAGCCACGCGCGAGGCCCGGACCCGCGACATACAGCTCACCCAGCACACCCACGGGGACCGGGTGGAGACGCTCGTCCAGCACATAGACAGCGGTGTTGAGGTTCGGCCGCCCGATGGGCACCGGGCCCGATCCGGACGCTTCCAAGGGCTCGCTCATCGTCGCGCACACGGTCACCTCGGTCGGACCGTACGCATTGACCATCCGCCGCCCCGGCGCCCACCGCTCCACCAATCCCGGCGGGCACACCTCGCTGGCCACCACCACCGTGCCCAAGCCCTCCGGCAACTCCCCCACCGTGGCCAGCACCGACGGCGACACCGTCACATGCGTGACACCGAACTCCGCCACCACCCCGCTCAACGACCCATTGGGCGGAAGCCTGTCCGGGTCCGCCACCACCAGCGCGGCACCCGAGAGCAACGCCATGAACAGCTCCCACACCGAAGCATCGAAGCTCAGCGACGCCAACTGCAAAACCCGCGCACCAGCACCCACCCCGAACCGCTCGATCTGAGCACCGACGAGGTTCCCAATGCCGCGATGCGTCACCGCCACGCCCTTGGGACGGCCCGTCGACCCCGACGTATAGATCACATACGCCATATCATCGACGTCCACCGAAACCGCAGGCGCGGGCTCCGCCACCGCATCCGACGGATCCCACACCAAGCACTCCACCCCGGCCGGGACAGACCCCCGTGTCTCCTCGGAGCACACCACCAGCACCGGCCCGGCATCCTCGACCATCCACCCGATCCGCTCCACCGGATACGCCGGATCCACCGGCACAAACCCCGCCCCGGCCTTGGCAATCCCCAGCAACACCGCCACCACATCAACCGACCGCTCCAACACCACAGCGACCAGGTCACCGCGCCCCACACCCCGCGCGGCCAACACCCCCGCCACCCGCTCCGACCGCACCCTCAGCTCCGCGTACGACCACTCCTCACCACCCGCCGCAACCACCGCCACCGCCTCCGGCGACAGCTCGGCCCGCTCGTCGAAGAGCTCACCCAACGGCCGTACGGGAACATCCCGTTCGGTGTCGTTCCACTCCTCCAGCACCCGCGCCCGCTCGCCCGGGCCCAGCACGGCGACCTCACTCACCCGAGCCGCAGGATCCGAGGCAACCTGCTCCAACACCCGCACCAGCCGCTCGGCCAGCGCCTCCACCGTCCGCTCGTCAAAGAGGTCGGTGGCATAGAGGAACGCGCCGCGGATCCCGCCCGGATTGCCGTCGCCATCGCGGTGCTCGGCCAAATCCAGCGCCAGATCCACCCGTGCCGAGGCCTCCGCGCCCGACTCCAACGGACGCACCCGCAACCCCGGCAAATCCCACAACCGCCCCTCCCCCGCAGACGCCCCCTGAAGCCCCAACGACACCTGAAACAGCGGATTACGCCCCAACGACCGCGCAGGATTCAAGTCCTCCACCAGCCGCTCGAACGGCACATCCTGATGGGCATACGCATCCAGATCCGCCTCCCGCACCCGAGACAACAACTCCACAAAACTCGGGTCGCCACTCACATCGCTCCGCAACACCAGCGTGTTGACGAAGAACCCCACCAACCCGTCCAAGGCCGCATCCCCACGCCCCGCCACCGCCGTACCGACCGGAATGTCCTTCCCCGCACCCATTCGCGACAGCAAAAGCGCCAGCGCCGCCTGGACGACCATGAACATCGTGGCCCGCCCGCGCTGGGCGAGCGCCACCAGCCGGGCGTGAACCTGCGGGCTCACCCGGACCGGCACGGATCGGCCGCGGAAGGAGGAGACGACCGGCCGGGGCCGGTCCGCGGGCAGGAGGAGTTCCTCCGGCGCACCGGCCAGCGCATCACGCCAGTAACCGAGCTGGCCACTGATCACACTGTCCGGGTCATCGAGAGAGCCCAGCACCTCACGCTGCCACAGCGCGAAATCCGCGTACTGCACCGGCAACGGCTCCCAGCCAGGCGCACGACCCGCCCGCCGCGCCCCATACGCCACCCCGATCTCCCGACCCAACACCCCCATCGACCAACCATCAACCGCGATGTGATGCGCCACGATCAACAGCACATACTCCGACGGACCCGTCTTCAACAGCCGCACCCGCCACGGCAGATCAACGCTCAGATCAAAGCCCCGGGCGGAATGCGCCGCCAGGGCCTGCGGCAACTCCTGCTCCGCCGTTTCCACGACCACGAGCGACGGTCGGCCGGCGCCACCCGCCAGCACGTACTGGCGCGGCTCGCCATCGGTCTCGGGAAAGACCGTACGCAAACTCTCGTGCCGGTCGGCGACATCCCCGAGCGCCGCCTCCAGAGCAACCCTGTCGAGCTCGCCGGAAAGCCGGAGCACCAACGGCAGGTTGTAGCCCGCGCCTTCCCCCACGCCTTCGAGGCGGTTGAGGAACCACATCCGCCGCTGGGCGTACGACAGGGGTACGGAGTCCGGCCGGGGGCACGGCACCAGAGCGGGGCGGGCCTGACCGTCCGCGTTGCCTGCTTCCTCGATACGGCGGGAGAGGAGGGCGACCGTAGTGGCGCTGAAGAGCTCACGGATGGTGATCCGGGTGTCGAGCACCGCCCGGACCCTGGCAATGAGCCGCATCGCCAGGAGTGAGTCGCCGCCGAGCTCGAAGAACGAGGCATCAGCGCTGACCCGCTCCACGCCGAGCACCTCGGCGAAGAGCCCACAGAGGATCTCTTCGGTCGGGGTGGCCGGACCCCGGCCCGCCACGGTGGCTGTGGCATCCGGCGCCGGGAGCTTCGCCCGGTCCAGCTTGCCGTTGACCGTCAACGGCAGCGCGTCCAGCAGAACGACGGCCGGGACCATGTATTCCGGCAACCGGTCCGCCGCGAACTCCCGCACGACCGCCACGTCCAGCTCCCCGCCGGGGACCACGTACGCGACCAGCCGCTTGTCCCCCGGCCCGTCCTCGCGGACCACCACCGCAACCTGACCCACACCCTCACAGGCGGCCACCACGGCCTCGATCTCGCCGGGCTCGACACGGAAACCACGGACCTTGACCTGCTCATCGCCCCGACCAGCGAAGACCAGATCACCCTCGGCGGTCCACTTGGCCAGGTCCCCACTGCGATACATCCGGCCGCCCGGGGCGGCGAACGGGCAGGCGACGAACCGCTCCGCCGATAGCCCCGGCCGACCGATATAGCCCCGGGCCAGACCCGCACCGGCGATATGGACCTCGCCGATCACGCCAACAGGCACCGGCCGGAGGAACGGATCCAGCACAAACACCTTGTTGTTGGGCAGCGGCCGACCGATAGGCGGCGCAGCCTCCAGCCCGGTCTCCAGTGCGGTCGTGGTAGCGGTGGTGATGACGGTGGCCTCGGTCGGCCCGTACGTGTTCCACACCCGCGCACCAGCCGACCACCGACCAGCCAGCTCCGCACTCAACCGCTCCGCGCCCAGCACCCAATTGCTCACCCCGGGCACGGCATCCGGATCCAGCACCCCCAACAGCGACGGAACCACACTCGCCACCCGCACGCCACACCGGCCGATCATCTCCGCCAGCGCCTGCGGATCCTTACGCTCCGCCGCACTCGCCACCGCCAAAGTGCCCCCAGCGGCCAGCGTCACGACGACGTCGAGAACGGCGGCGTCGAAGCTGAACGAGGCGAACTGCAACGCCACCACACCCGCGTCCATGCCCAGCACCGGACGCATCGCCTCGGCCAGATTCACCACGCCACCATGGGCGACGGCCACGCCCTTCGGCCGTCCCGTCGAACCCGACGTATAAATCACATACGCCAACTGCTCCGGAACGACGACCGTCCCCAGCGCCTCCGCCGAGAACGCCTCGGCACCCTCGAGAAGGACCCCACGCGCACCGCCGAGCGGAACACCATCAAGGCAATCGACCGTCCCCAGGACCACCTCGGCACCACTGTCCGCGATCACAAACCCCAACCGCTCCGCCGGATACTCCGGATCCAACGGAACGAACGCCCCACCCGCCTTCCACACCGCCAACTCCGCCACCACCATGTCCACCGACCGCGCCAAACACAACGCAACCCGCGACTCCCGACCGACACCAGCGCCGCTCAACAACCGCGCCAACCGATTCGCCCGCCGATCCAACTCCCCATACGACACCGACTCACCACCACACCGCACCGCCACCACATCCGGCGCCACCCCCACCCACGCCTCAAACCGCTCGACGATCGAACCACCAGACAGCGCAGCCTCCGTGGCATTCCACTCCGCCACCACCCGAGCCCGCTCCACCTCCCCCAACACGTCCAGCCGACCGACCAACGTCTCCGGATCGGCCGCCATCTGCCCCAGCACCCGTAGCACCTGGTCGACCAGTCCCTGGGCCGTCTCCTCGTCGAACAGGTCCGGCCGGTAGCTCAGCCGCATGCCCAGGCCGCCACTCGGGCCGACCACCAGGCCGAGCGGGTAATTGATCGACTCCCGGAGTGCATGCTCGGTGAACTTCAGGCCGCCCGGTCCGCGTCGTTCGGCCTCATCGCCCGATGGCTTGCCGCCCGGCGGCTTCCGGGCGTTCGTGCCCGAGGGGAAGCTCTCGAAGGCCATGATGGTGTCGAACGTCGCCCCGGGCCCGGCCTGCCGCTGGATGTCGCTGAGGCTCAGGTACTGGTAGTCCACCAGCGTCGCCTGCTCGGCCTGCAGCTCCGCCAGCAGTTCGGCCACCGACCGTGCCGGGTCGAAGCGGACGCGTACGGGCACGGTGTTGATGAAGAGCCCCAGCATGCTCTCCATGCCCGGCAGGTCCAGCGGCCGTCCGGCCACACTGGCGCCGAACACCACATCCCGTCGGCCCGTCAGCTTGCCGACGACGAGAGCCCAGGCGGCCTGAACGACGGTGTTCAGCGTGAGGCCGTGGAAGCGGCGCGTCAGGTCGCGCAGCGCCTGGTCCAGCTCCTCGCTCGCCCTGCCGGACACCATGGCGGAGTGGGCCGGCGCCCCGTTGTACTCGGCCGGGGCCACCAGCGTGGGCTCTTCCGCCCCGGCCAGCGTCTTCCGCCAGGCCGCCATGGCTTCTTCCTTGTTCTGGCGGGCGAGCCAGGCCAGATACTCGCGGTACAGGGTGACGGGCGGCAGCCCGTGTGCGCTGCCCCCGGCCTCGTAACACGTCCACAACTCCCGCATCAGCACCGGAAGCGACCAGCCGTCCAACAGGATGTGATGCAGCGTGACCATCATCCGGTACTCATCCGGCCCGACCTTGACCAGAAGCACTTTCAGCAACGGCGGCACCGCCAGGTCGAAACGCCGCTCCCGCTCCTCGATCCCCAACCGCTCCGACTCCGCACGGGCGGTATCCGCGTCCAGCCCGGACAGATCCTCCTCCCGCCACGGCAGGGTCACCCGGCGCATGATGAGCTGGACCGGGGCTCCGGAGGCGCGCCGCTGGAATCCGGCGCGCAGGCTCTCGTGGCGGTCGAGCAGCGCCTGCCAGGACGCCCGCAGCGCCGCGGAGTCCAGCTTGCCCTCCAGGCCGGTGATCATCTGCTCGACGTAGACGTCGATGCCCTCTTCGTCGTACACCGCATGGAACAGCAGGCCCTCCTGCAGCGGCGACAGCGGCCATACCCCTACCAGAGCGGAGTCGGTCATCTCAAGCTCCTTCGTCCATCTGCTGCGCTGTCGCTTCGAACTCGTCCAACTCGCTCTGGCTGATGTCCACCAGCGGGAAGTCGGAGGGGGTGTAACCACCGATACCGGTATCGGCGTCGACGTCCGTGGTGTGCGTGGCCAGTCCGGTGAGCATCGCGGCCCAGCCGTCCAGCAGGTTCCGGGCGGCCGACTCCGCCAGCAGTTCGGACGGCCAGGACACGATGAGGGTGAGCTGCGGGCCGTCGGGCAGGTCGTGGACGACGCCCATGACCTCCAGGGCGTGCATGACCGGGATCCGGTCGTTGGCGCCACCGCCTCGACCGCCATCGCCGACGGTCTGCCAGGCATGTTGTTCGACGCGCTGCTGACCCTGTTTGCCCTGGTTCTGCCGGCCGGGGAACCGACCCAGGTAGTTGAAGCCGATCTGGGCGGCGGGCAGGGAGGCGAGCGCGGGCGCGGTCTCGGGGTTGAGATACCGGAGCATCCCGTAGCCGAGCCCATCGCCGGGGACGGCGCGGAGCTGTTCCTTGATGCGCTTGATGGCCCGTCCCGCCACGGCCCCGCCGGAGCGCAGCTCCATGACGTCGGCGACGCCGACGTCCAGCCGCACCGGGTAGCTGCTGGTGAACCAGCCGACCGTGCGCGTCAAATCCACGCCCTCCGCCAGCGGGACCCGGCCGTGGCCTTCGAGATCCAGCAGTACCCCGGCCGTGTCCTGGCCCTGGCGGCGGCGCCACTCGGCCAACGCCGCGGTCAGGCCGGTGAGCAGTACGTCGTCGACGCCCGCGTGGAACGCCGTCGGCACGCGGGTCAGCAGCGCCGATGTGACCTCCGTGGACACCTTCACCGACAGCTGCCGGACGGTGGCGCCGAGGTCCCGCTCCGGGTCCACGGGCCGCGAGGTGAGGAGGGGGTCGTGGCCGTCCAATTGTTCGGTCCAGGCGGGGAGTTCGGCCAGCCGTTGCCGACCGGTGGCTTCGGTTCGCAGGGCGCGGGCCCAGTGCCGGAAGGATGTGGGCACCGGCTCCAGCACGACCTCACGACCGGCGGCCAGCTCGGTGTACGCCTCGGCCAGGTCCGGCACGAGGACGCGCCAGGAGACACCGTCCACCACCAGGTGGTTGAGGAGTATCAGCAGCCGTCCGGGTGTGTCCGGGCCGAGGTCGAACCAGACCACCTGCAGCATCACACCCGCTCGCGGATCGAGCCGCTCCGCGGCCGCCCGCGACTGCTCGGCAATCAGGCCCTCGAGGTCAACCCCGGCCGCGCCGGCATCGATCCGGTGCACCCAAGGGGCCGCGGACACGGTCGAGGGGACGAGGAGGCGGGCGGCGGGCTCGGTCTCCAGCCGCGCCCGCAGAATGTCGTGGTGATCGACCACCGCCTGAACGGCAGCGGTCAGCGTCTCCAGCCGCGTCCCCGCCGGGGCCGCCACCACCGTGGACTGGAACACCGCGCCTATACGCTCTGCTCCGGCCCGGTCCAGCAGCTCATGCATCACCGGGGTCAACGGCGCCTCACCCGTGCCCGGGTCGCCACTCCCCTCCAGGCCACCGGGAGCAGAAGCATCACGGGCCACCAGCGCCAGCTCGGCCGGGGTCCGTCGCTCGAACACCTGCCGGGCGCTCACCACCAGACCGGCCTTACGCGCCCTCGACACCAGCAGCATCGACATGATCGAGTCACCGCCGAGCTCGAAGAACGACGCATCGGCACTCACCTCATCGAGGCCGAGCACCTCGGCGAAGAGCCCACAGAGGATCTCTTCGGTCGGGGTGGCCGGGCCCCGGCCCGCCACGGTGACTGTGGCGTCGGGGGCGGGGAGCGCGGCGCGGTCCAGCTTGCCGTTGACGGTGAGCGGCAGCGCGTCCAGCAGGACGACGGCCGGGACCATGTATTCCGGCAACCGGTCCGCCGCGAACTCCCGCACGACCGCCACGTCCAGCTCCCCGCCGGGGACCACGTACGCGACCAGCCGCTTGTCCCCCGGTCCGTCCTCGCGGACCACCACCGCAACCTGACCCACACCCTCACAGGCGGCCACCACGGCCTCGATCTCGCCGGGCTCGACACGGAAGCCACGGACCTTGACCTGCTCATCGCCCCGGCCCGCGAAGACCAGATCACCCTCGGCGGTCCACTTGGCCAGGTCGCCACTGCGATACATCCGGCCGCCCGGGGCGGCGAACGGGCAGGCGACGAACCGCTCCGCCGATAGCCCCGGCCGACCGATATAGCCCCGGGCCAGACCCGCACCTGCGATGTACACCTCGCCCGTGACGCCTACGGGCACCGGCTTGAGGAACTGGTCCAGCACATAGACACGGACATTGGGGAGGGGACGGCCTATCGGCGGGGCCGTGCCCAGTCCGGGATCGAGAGGCATGGCGGTGGCCGTGGTGATGACGGTGGCCTCGGTCGGTCCGTACGTGTTCCACACCCGCGCACCAGCCGACCACCGCCCGGCCAGCTCCGCACTCAACCGCTCCGCGCCCAACACCCAATTGCTCACACCCGGCACGGCATCCGGATCCACCACCCCGAGCAGCGACGGAACCACACTCGCGACGCGTACCCCACACCGGTCGATCATCTCCGCCAGGGCCTGCGGATCCTTACGCTCCGCCGCACTCGCCACCGCGAGAGTGCCACCGGCGGCAAGGGTGACGACGACGTCGAGAACGGCGGCGTCGAAGCTGAACGAGGCGAACTGCAAAGCCACTACGCCAGCGTCCATGCCCAGCACCGGACGCATCGCCTCGGCCAGGTTCGCCACGCCGCCATGGGCGACGGCCACGCCCTTCGGCCGTCCCGTCGAACCCGACGTATAAATCACATACGCCAACTGCTCCGGAACGACGACCGTCCCCAGCGCCTCCGCCGAGCAGACCTCGGCATCCTCGAGAAGGACCCCACGCGCACCGCCGAGCGGAACACCGTCAAGGCAATCGACCGTCCCCAGGACCACCTCGGCACCACTGTCCGCGATCACAAACCCCAACCGCTCCGCCGGATACTCCGGATCCAGCGGAACGAACGCCCCACCGGCCTTCCACACCGCCAACTCCGCCACCACCATGTCCACCGACCTCGGCAGACACAGTGCGACCCGCGACTCCGGACCGACCCCCACTTCGGTCAAAAGCCGCGCCAACCGATTCGCCCGCCGGTCCAACTCCCCATATGACAACGCCTCTTCACCGCAACGCACCGCCACCACATCGGGCGTCGCCGCGACCCGCGCCTCGATGCGCTCCACGATCGAACCGCCGGGCAGCGTGGTCCCGGTGGCATTCCACTCCGCCACCACCCGAGCCCGCTCCACCTCCCCCAACACATCGATCTCACTGACCCGCACCCCCGGATCCGCCGCCACCGCCTCCAACACCCGCACCAACCGCCCCACCAACCCCCGCGCCGTACCCTCATCAAACAAATCCACCGCATACAGCAACGCCCCACCCAACCCCGCCGGCGCCCCCACACCATCACGATGCTCGACCAGCGTGACCGACAGATCGAAGCGGGCCACGGGGTCCGCGGTCGACGGCAGCGTGTGGACCTCCAGGCCGGGCAGCTCCCACGTCTCCGGCGCGGCGCTCTGGAGCGCCAGCATGACCTGGAACAGCGGGTTGCGCGCCAGCGACCGCTCCGGGCTCAGCACATCCACCAGCCGCTCGAACGGCACATCCTGATGGGCGTACGCGGCCAGATCGGCCTCCCGCACCCGGGCCAGCACCTCGCTGAACGTCGGGTCGGCGCTGACGTCCGTCCGCAAGACGAGCGTGTTGACGAAGAACCCGGCCAGGGCGTCCATGGCCTCGTCACCACGGCCGGCGATCGCGGTGCCGATGGGGATGTCCGTGCCCGCGCCCAGCCGAGTCAGGAGCACGGCCAGTGCGGCCTGGGCGACCATGAACATGGTGGCGTTGCCCTGCTGGGCGGCCGCCACCAGCCGGGCATGGGTCTCGGGGTCCACGTGCAGGGGCACCGTGCCGCCCCGGAAGGAGGACGCGGGCGGGCGCGGCCGGTCGGTCGGCAGCGTCAGCTCCTGGGGCGCGTCGGCCAGGGCCGCGCGCCAGTAGTCCAGCTGGCCGCTGATCACGCTTCCCGGGTCCTCGATGTCGCCCAGCACCTCGCGCTGCCACAGCGCGTAGTCCGCGTACTGCACCGGCAACGGCTCCCACCCCGGCGCGCCACCCGCCCGACGGGCGGCGTACGCCACGCCGATGTCCCGGGCGAGTACGCCCATCGACCAGCCGTCCACCGCGATGTGGTGCGCCACGAGCAGCAACACGTACTCCATGGGCCCGGTCGCCAACAGCCGGATGCGCCACGGCAGATCGGCGCTCAGCTCGAAGCCACGCCCGGAGTGCGCCGCCACGGTCGCGCCGAGTTCGTCCGGTGTGGTCTCCACGACGATCAGCGGCGGCCGGCCCGCGTCGCCCTCCAGCACCTGCTGCCGGGGCTCGCCGTCCGTCTCAGGGAAGATCGTGCGCAGGCTCTCGTGCCGGTCGGCGACATCGCCCAGCGCGGCCTCCAGGGCGGCGATGTCCAGGTCTCCCGATATCCGTAGCGCCAGCGGCAGGTTGTAGCCCGCGCCTTCGCCGACGCCTTCGAGCCGGTTGAGGAACCACATCCGCTGCTGGGCGTACGAGAGCGGCAGCACCTCCGGCCTCGGCCGTGGCGTCAGCGCGGCCCGGGTGGTGCCGTCCTCGGGGGCGTCGAACAGCCGGGCGACCCCGGCCACCGTCGGCTCCGTGAACAGCCTGCCGATCCCGATGTCGGTGTCCAGCACCGACCGGATCCGGGCGATCAGCCGCATGGCGAGCAGAGAATCGCCGCCCAGCTCGAAGAACGAGTCCTCCGCGTCGACCCGCTCCAGGCCCAGCACCTCGGCGAAGAGCCCGCAAAGGATCTCCTCGGTCGGAGTGGCCGGGCCCCGGCCGGAGGTGGTAGCGGCGAAGTCGGGGGCGGGGAGGGCGGCGCGGTCCAGCTTGCCGTTGGCGGTGACGGGGAGGGTGTCGAGAGGGACGAGAGCGGCCGGGACCATGTACTCGGGCAGCCGCTCGGCCACGTACTCCCGCAGCCCTGCCAGACCACTTTCGCCATCGCCATCGCGTACGACGTAGGCCACCAGACGCTTGTCGCCCTGCCGGTCCTCACGCACGACGACCGCGACCTGACCCACGCTCTCATGCGCGGCGAGCACGGCCTCGATCTCACCCGGCTCCACCCGGAAACCACGGATCTTCACCTGCTCATCCACCCGACCCGCGAACACCAACTCACCACCGGCCGTCCACCGCGCAAGGTCGCCCGTGCGATACATCCGCCCACCCGTGAACGGGCACGCTACGAAGCGCTCCGCCGACAGCCCCGGCCGACCGAGATAGCCGTGAGCGAGTCCGGCTCCGGCGAGATAGAGCTCTCCCTTGACGCCCGGGGGCACGGGGCTGAGGTACTCGTCGAGGACGAACGCCTTGGTGTTGTCGCGCGGCCGACCGATCGGCAACACCGCCGGAGCCACCGACCCTGGAGCCACCGCGTACGTCGTGGCACACAAGGTGGCCTCCGTAGGCCCGTACAAATGCCGGACGACAATCCCCGGGCAAGCGGCCTTGACCTGGGCCACCGCACCCGCGGGCACCACATCGCCACCGGTCAGCACCTCCGCCAGCCCCGACAGACACTCCGGCGACTCCTCCGCCAACACACCGAACAAACCAGCCGTGACATGCACAGCCGTCAACCCATGCGCCTTCACCAAACCCGCCAACACCGTCGCGTCCACCTGGCCCGGCGGCGCCACCACCACTCGACCACCACTGACCAACGGCACCCACACCTCAAACACCGCCACGTCAAACGCATGCGGCGCATGCATCAACACACGACCCCGCGCCGCCTCACTCCAACACCCATCCGCCACCAGCGCGGCCACCGCACCATGACTGACCGCCACACCCTTCGGCACCCCCGTCGAACCAGACGTGAACATCACATACGCCACATCCCCCGCCGAAACCACCACCTCCGGCGCACCCTCCCTCCCACCGAACAACTCATCCACCACCACCGCACCCGGCACACCCAACCCCCGATCCGCCACCACCAAACCCACCTGCCCCAACACCAACCCCCGCCGAGCCACCGGCCACCCCACATCCACCGGCACAAACCCCGCCCCCACCCTCACCACACCCAGCCACACCGCCACCAACTCCACCGACCGCTCCAACACCACACCCACCAGATCCCCCCGCCCCACACCCCGCGCAGCCAACGCACCCGCCACCCGATCCGCACGCTCGGCCAACTCCCCGTACGACCACTCCCGGCCGTCCGCCCCCACCACCGCCACCGCACCCGGACAAGCAGCCACCCGCGCCGCGAACAACTCCACCAACGACACCCCGGACACCGAACGCCCAGTGGCATTCCACTCCCCCACCACCCGCGAACGCTCACCCTCACCCAACACATCAATCCCGCTCAGCCGCACCCCAGGATCAGCCGCCACCTGCTCCAACACCCGCACCAACCGCCCCGCCAACAACCGCACCGTGCGCTCATCGAACAGATCGGTCGCGTACAACAGCCCACCCACCAGCCCGGCCGGATCGCCTTCGCTGTCGCGCCGTTCGGCCAGGGTCAGCGACAGGTCGAATTTCGCGGTGGACTCCTGCGAGGTGGCCTCCAGCGGCCCGACCCGCAGTCCGGGCAGATTCCAGCGGCCCTGGGACGCGGGCAGGTTCTGGAGGACGAGCATGATCTGGAACAGCGGGTTTCGGGAGAGCGATCGGGTGGGGTTGAGGTCCTCGACCAGCCGCTCGAACGGCACATCCTGATGCGCGTACGCCGCCAGATCGGCCTCCCGCACCCGGGCCAGCAGCTCATCGAAGCCCGGGTCGGCGCTCAGATCGGTGCGCAGCACCAGCGTGTTGACGAAGAAACCGGCCAGCCCGTCCAGCGCCGCGTCACCGCGACCCGCCGTCGCCGTGCCGACGGGGATGTCCGTACCCGCACCCATCCGCGACAGCAGAACCCCCAGCGCCGCATGGACGACCATGAACATCGTCGCCCGGCCGCGCCGCGCCAGCTCCACCAGCCGGGCGTGGGTCTCCGCGTCCACCTCCACCGGCAGGGTGCGCCCGCGGAACGACGGCGCGGCCGGTCGGGGCCGGTCGGTCGGCAGGTCCAGCTCCTCCGGCGCACCGGCGAGCGTCCGCCGCCAGTGGTCCAGCTGCCCGCTGATCACACTCCGCGGATCGCCGAGGTCACCGAGCACCTCACGCTGCCAGAGCGCGTAGTCCGCGTACTGCACGGGCAGTGGCTCCCAGCCCGGGAGTCGGCCCTGGTGGCGTGCGGTGTAGGCGGTCTCCAGGTCTTGTCCGAGGACGCCCATCGACCAGCCGTCCACCGCGATGTGGTGCGCCACGATGAGCAGGACGCAGTCCGTGGGGCCGGTCCTGAGCAGCCGGATCCGCCAGGGCAGATCGACGCTGACATCGAAGCCGCGGCCCGCATGAGCCGTGAGGGCGTCGGCGAGCTCGTCCTCGGTGGTGTCCACCACGGCCAGCGGCGGCCTGCCCGCGGCGCCTTCGAGTACCTGCTGACGCGGGACGCCTTCGCTCGCCGGGTAGATCGTGCGCAGGCTCTCATGACGGTCGGCGACGTCGCCCAGCGCGGCCTCCAGCGCCACGAGGTCCAGTTCGCCGGACATCCGCAGGGCCAGGGGGAGGTTGTACGCCGCGCCCTCGCCCGCGCCTTCGAGCTGGTTGAGGAACCACATGCGCTGCTGCTCGAACGACAGCGGCAGCACCTCCGGCCGGGGCCGCGCCGTCAGTGCGGCGGCGTGCGGCCGGCCGGTTGCCGCGTCGACCAGCCGGGCCAGGCCGGCGGCCGAGGAGGCGGCGAAGAGCTCCCCGATGGTGAGCTCCGCCCCCAGGACGGCGCGGATACGGGCGATGAGCCGCATGGCGAGCAGGGAGTCGCCGCCCAGCTCGAAGAAGGACGCCTCCGCGTCCACCCAGTCCAGCCCGAGCACCTCGCCGAAGACCCCGGCGACGATCTCCTCGACCGGGGTAGCGGGGCCACGGCCGGAGGTGGCGCCGCCGAACTCCGGGACAGGGAGGGCGGTGCGGTCCAGCTTGCCGTTGGCGGTGACGGGGAGGGTGTCGAGAGGGACGAGAGCGGCCGGGACCATGTACTCGGGCAGCCGCTCGGCCACGTACTCCCGCAGCCCGGCAGCATCCACATCCCCGTCGGGGACGACGTAGGCCACCAGACGCTTGTCGCCCTGCCGGTCCTCACGCACGACGACCGCGACCTGACCCACGCTCTCATGCGCGGCGAGCACGGCCTCGATCTCACCCGGCTCCACCCGGAAACCACGGATCTTCACCTGCTCATCCACCCGACCCGCGAACACCAACTCGCCGTCAGCCGTCCACCGCGCAAGGTCGCCCGTGCGATACATGCGTGCGCCCGGGTCGGCGAAGGGCGCGGCGACGAAGCGCTCGGCCGTGAGACGGGGGTGTCCCGTGTACCCACGGGCGAGTCCGGCTCCGGCGAGATAGAGCTCGCCCCTCACCCCGACGGGTACGGGCTTGAGGTACTCGTCGAGGACGAACGCCTTGGTGTTGTCGCGCGGCCGACCGATCGGCAACACCGCCGGAGCCACCGACCCTGGAGCCACCGCGTACGTCGTGGCACACAAGGTGGCCTCCGTAGGCCCGTACAAATGCCGGACGACAATCCCCGGGCAAGCGGCCTTGACCTGGGCCACCGCACCCGCGGGCACCACATCGCCACCGGTCAGCACCTCCGCCAGCCCCGACAGACACTCCGGCGACTCCTCCGCCAACACACCGAACAAACCAGCCGTGACATGCACAGCCGTCAACCCATGCGCCTTCACCAAACCCGCCAACACCGTCGCGTCCACCTGGCCCGGCGGCGCCACCACCACTCGACCACCACTGACCAACGGCACCCACACCTCAAACACCGCCACGTCAAACGCATGCGGCGCATGCATCAACACACGACCCCGCGCCGCCTCACTCCAACACCCATCCGCCACCAGCGCGGCCACCGCACCATGACTGACCGCCACACCCTTCGGCACCCCCGTCGAACCAGACGTGAACATCACATACGCCACATCCCCCGCCGAAACCACCACCTCCGGCGCACCCTCCCTCCCACCGAACAGCTCATCCACCACCACCGCACCCGGCACACCCAACCCCCGATCCGCCACCACCAAACCCACCTGCCCCAACACCAACCCCCGCCGAGCCACCGGCCACCCCACATCCACCGGCACAAACCCCGCCCCCACCCTCACCACACCCAGCCACACCGCCACCAACTCCACCGACCGCTCCAACACCACACCCACCAGATCCCCCCCCCCCACACCCCGCGCAGCCAACGCACCCGCCACCCGATCCGCACGCTCGGCCAACTCCCCGTACGACCACTCCCGGCCGTCCGCCCCCACCACCGCCACCGCACCCGGACAAGCAGCCACCCGCGCCGCGAACAACTCCACCAACGACACCCCGGACACCGAACGCCCAGTGGCATTCCACTCCCCCACCACCCGCGAACGCTCACCCTCACCCAACACATCAATCCCGCTCAGCCGCACCCCAGGATCAGCCGCCACCTGCTCCAACACCCGCACCAACCGCCCCGCCAACAACCGCACCGTGCGCTCATCGAACAGATCGGTCGCATAGAGCAACGAACCCATCAGCCCCGTCGGCGTGCCCTCCTCGTCGCGGCGCTCGGCCACCGTCGCCGACAGATCGAACCGGGCCGCCGGAGAGGCAGCCGGGAGACCGCTCACCTCCAGCCCGGCCAGCTCCCACGGCCGACGGCCCTGCGGCAGGTTCTGCATGGTGAGCGACACCTGGAACAGCGGGTGCCGGCCCAGTGACCGGGTGGGGTTGAGGTCCTCGACCAGCCGCTCGAACGGCACATCCTGATGCGCGTACGCGGCCAGATCGGTCTCCCGCACCCGGGTCAGCAGTTCGGTGACCGTCGGGTCGCCGCTCAGATCGGTGCGGAGCACCAGGGTGTTGATGAAGAACCCGGCCAGCCCGTCCAGCGCCGCGTCACCACGGCCCGCCGTCGCCGTGCCGATGGGGATGTCCGTACCCGCACCCATCCGCGACAGCACAACCGCCAGCGCCGTGTGCATCACCATGAACATCGTCGCCCGGCCACGCTGGGCGAGCTCCACCAGCCGGGCGTGGGTCTCCGCGTCCACCTCGAACGGCATTTCGCAGCCGGTGAAGGAGGACACCGCGGGTCGGGGCCGGTCCGTCGGCAGGTCCAGCTCCTGCGGGGCACCCGCGAGCGCCTGCCGCCAGTAGTCCAGTTGCCCGCTGATGACACTCCGCGGATCGCCGAGGTCGCCCAGCACCTCGCGCTGCCACAGGGCGTAGTCCCCGTACTGCACCGGCAGCGGCTCCCAGCCGGGCAGTCGGCCCGCGCGCCGGGCCGCGTAGGCGGTACCGATGTCGCCCGCGAGGATGCCCATCGACCAGCCGTCGGCGGCGATGTGGTGGACGGCGCCCATGAGGACGTACTCGGCGGGGCCGGTCACCAAAAGCCGTACGCGCCAGGGTAGTTCGGCGCGGACGTCGAACGGCTGGTTCGCGTACGCCGCGAGCTGCCCGGGCACCTCGTCCGCGGCGGTGTGCACCACCGTCAGCGAGGGACGGCCCGCCGCTCCGTGCAGGATCCGCTGGCAGGGGACGCCCGCGGTCTCCGGGAAGATCGTGCGCAGGGTCTCGTGCCGGTCGGCGACATCGCCGAGGGCGGCTTCCAGCGCGGGGATGTCGAGGTCGCCGGAGAGGCGGAGGGCCAGGGGGAGGTTGTACGCGGCTCCCTCTCCGGTGGTTTCGAGCCGGTTGAGGAACCACATCCGCTGCTGCTCGAACGACAGCGGCAGCACCTCCGGCCGTGGCCGCGCCGTCACCGGCGCCCGGGACTCGCCGCCGAGCTCGCCCACCAGCTGGGCGACGCCGGCGACGGTGGGGGTGACGAACAGATCGCCGATGCTGACCTCTGCGTCGAGGACGGCGCGGATGCGGGCGATGAGCCGCATGGCGAGCAGGGAGTCGCCGCCGAGCTCGAAGAAGGAGGCGTCGGCGCCGACCCACTCCAGGCCGAGGATCTCGCCGTAGAGGCTGCTGAGGATCTCCTCGGTGGGAGTGGCCGGGCCACGCCCTTCGGCCGCGTCGGTGAAGTCCGGTGTGGGGAGGGCGGCGCGGTCCAGCTTGCCGTTGACGGTCACCGGGAGCGTGTCCAGGGCGACGACCGCGGTGGGCACCATGTACTCGGGCAGCCGCTCGGCCACGTACCCCCGCAGCCCGGCAGCATCCACATCCCCGTCAGGGACGACGTAGGCCACGAGCCGCTTGTCGCCGGGGCGGTCCTCCCGTACGACGACTACGGCCTGTCCGACGCTCCGGTGTCCGGCGAGGACGGCCTCGATCTCACCCGGCTCCACCCGGAAGCCACGCACCTTCACCTGCTCGTCAGCCCGGCCACCGAAGACGAGTCGGCCGTCCCCGGTCCACTTGGCCAGGTCACCGGTGCGATACATCCGCCCGTCCGTGAACGGGCAGGCCACGAACCGTTCCGCCGTCAGCCCCGGGCGGCCGAGGTAACCGCGCGCGAGCCCCGGCCCCGCGACATACAACTCACCCAGCACACCCACGGGGACCGGCCGCAGTTGCTCGTCCAGTACGTAGACAGCGGTGTTGGCGATGGGCCCGCCGATCGGCACCGGCCCGGACGGCTCCAGCGGCGCACTCATCGTCGCGCATACGGTCACCTCCGTCGGCCCGTACGCATTCACCATCCGCCGCCCCGACGCCCACCGCTCCACCAACCCCGCCGGACACACCTCACCCGCCACCACCAACGTCCGCAAACCCTCCGGCAACTCCTCCACCGTCGCCAACACCGACGGCGGCACCGTCACATGCGTAACCCCGAACTCCGCCACCACCTCACTCAACGACCCCCGCGGCGGCAACCTGTCCCCACCCGCCATCACCAACACAGCACCCGACAGCAACGCCATACAGATCTCGGACACCGCCGCGTCGAAACTCAACGACGCCAACTGCAACACCCGCGCACCAGCACCCACCACAAACCGCTCGATCTGCGCAGCCGCCAGGTTGCCAATACCACGATGCGTCACCACCACACCCTTCGGCCGACCCGTCGAACCCGACGTATAAATCACATACGCCACCTCATCGACACCCACCGAAACCGCAGGCACGGGCTCCGCCACCACCTCAGACGCACCCCACACCAAGCACTCCACACCAGCCGGAACCAACCCCCGCGTCCCCTCCGAGCACACCACCAGCACCGGCCCCGCATCCTCAACCATCCACCCAATCCGCTCCACCGGATACGCCGGATCCACCGGCACAAACCCCGCCCCCGCCTTCACCACCCCCAACAACACCGCCACCACATCCACCGACCGCTCCAACACCACACCCACCAGATCACCCCGCCCCACACCCCGCGCAACCAACGCACCCGCCACCCGATCCGACCCCCCCTCAACTCCGCATACGACCACTCCTCACCACCCGCCCCAACCACCGCCACCGCCTCCGGGCACCCAGCCGCCCGCGCATCGAACAACTCACCCAACGACCCCACCGGCACCACCCGGCCAGTGGCGTTCCACCCCTCCACCACCCGCTCCCGCTCCCCACGCCCCAGCACCTCGACCTCGCTCACCCGCCGCGCCGGGTCCGCCGCCATCTGCTCCAGCACCCGAACCAGCCGCTCCGCCATCGCGTTCGCGGTTGCCTCGTCGAAGAGGTCCGTGGCATAGAGCAGATCGCCGTCGATTCCCGCCGGGTTGCCCTCGCCGTCCCGGTGTTCGGCCAGGGTCAGTGACAGGTCGACCCGGGCCGCCGCGGCCCCGGGTGTCATCGGCCGCACCTCGACGCCCGGCAGTTTCCACTGCTGGGGCGGCATCGTCTGCACGGAGAGCATCACCTGGAACAGCGGGTGCCGGGCCAGTGAGCGGGTGGGGTTGAGTTCCTCTACGAGGTGCTCGAAGGGCAGGTCCTGGTGTGCGTAGGCGGCCAGGTCGGTCTCCCGCGCCCGGGACAGCAGCTCCGCGAAGGTCGGGTCACCGCTCACATCGGTCCGCAGGACCAGCGTATTGACGAAGAAACCGGCCAGCCCGTCCAGCGCAGCGTCGCCACGCCCCGCGACCGCCGTGCCGATCGGAAGGTCCTTCCCCGCGCCCATCCGCGACAGCAGCATCGCCAGCGCCGCGTGGACGACCATGAACATCGTGGCGTCGCCACTTCGGGCGAGCTCCACGAGCCGGGCATGGGTGGGCACATCGATCCGTACCCCGCCCGCCCCGCCACGGTGCGAGGACACGGCGGGCCGGGAGCGGTCGACCGGAAGTGCCAGCTCCTGGGGCGCGTCGGCCAGCGTCCGCCGCCAGTGGTCCAGCTGGGCGCTGATCAGGCTGTCGGGGGTGTCCAGGTCGCCGAGGAGACGGCGTTGCCAGAGCGCGTAGTCGGCGTATTGCACCGGCAGCGGCTCCCACACCGGCGCCCGCCCCTCCCGACGGGCGGCGTACGCCACTTCCAGATCCCTGAGCAGCAGGTCCATCGTCCAGCCGTCCACCGCGATGTGGTGTGCCACGATCAGCAGGACGTACTCCGCGGGAGCGGTCTTGAGCAGCCGGATCCGCCACGGGAGGTCGGCGCTGAGGTCGAAGCGCTCCTCGGTCTGCTCGGCGAGCACCTGCTCGACCCGGTCGGCGGGGGTGTCGAGGACGGCCATGCGCGGGCGCCCGGCCGAGGGGTCGAGGACGTGCTGGCGCGGCACGCCGTCCGTTTCGGGGTAGACCGTGCGCAGGCTCTCGTGCCGGTCGGCGAGGTCGCCCAGGGCGGTTTCGAGCGCGGGCAGGTTGAGGTCGCCGGAGACGCGGTGGCGCAGCGGCAGGTTGTACGCGGCCTCGCCACCCTCTTGGGCCTCCTCCATCTGGTTGACGAACCACATCCGCCGCTGCCCGAACGACAGCGGTACGACCTCCGGCCGGGGCTGTGGCGTGAGCGGAAGCCGCACACCGCCCTCACCGGTGAGCTGCCGGGCGACCCCGGCGACGGTCGGCTCGGCGAACAGCTGCCGGATGCTCAGCTCGGTGTCCAGGACGGCGCGGATCCGGGCGATCAGCCGCATGGCCTGCAGCGAATCGCCACCCAGCGCGAAGAACGACGCGTCGACGCCGACCTGGTCGAGGCCGAGGATGTCGGCGAACAGTCCGCACAGCGCCTCTTCGACGGGAGTGGCGGGGGCGCGGCGACCGGTCAGACCCGCGTAGTCGGGGGCGGGCAGGGCTTCGCGGTCGAGCTTGCCGTTCACCGTGACGGGGAGGGAGTCGAGCGTCATCACGGCGGCCGGAACCAGGTGGTCGGGCAGCCGTTCCGCCACGTACTCCCGCAGTCCGGCCGTGTCCGCGTCCTCGCCGGGGACGACGTAGGCGACGAGCCGACGGTCCCCGGGGCGGTCCTCGCGGACCACGACGGCGGACCGGCGGACGGCCGGGTGGGTGGCGAGCACGGCCTCGATCTCGCCCGGCTCCACCCGGAAGCCGCGGATCTTGATCTGGGTGTCGGCCCGTCCGACGACGACGAGTTGGCCGTCGGGGGTCCAGCGGGCCAGGTCCCCGGTGCGGTACATCCGCCCGCCGGGGGCGCCGGGTTTATCGGCGGCGGCGAACGGGCAGGCCACGAAGCGCTCGGCGGTCAGCGCCGAGCGGCCGAGATAGCCGCGGGCCAGGCCGGGACCGGCGAGGTAGAGCTCTCCCGTGACCCCGGCGGGGACGGGCTGCAGGAACTCGTCCAGGACATACGTCCGCCCGTTCTCGAGCGGCCGCCCGATCGGCACCGGGGCGTCGGCGTCGGCCGGGGTGAGCGGGTCGCTCAGGGTGACGCAGACGGTGGCCTCGGTGGGGCCGTACGCGTTCAGCATCCGCCGCCCCGGCGCCAGCCGTGCCACCAGCGCGGGCGGGCACACCTCGCCCGCGGCGGCGACGGTGCTCACGGTGGCGGGAAGCTCGTCGGCGGCGAGCACGGACGGCGGCGCGGTCAGATGCGTGACGCCGAACTCGGCGGCGACGCCGGCCAGCGACCCGTACGGCGGCAGCATGTCCCGGTCCGCCATGACGAGGGTGGCCCCGGCGGGCAGGGCGGTGCAGAACTCGGCGAACGCGGCGTCGAAACTGGGCGAGGCGAACTGCAGGACGCGTGCGCCGGGCCCGGACCCGAACCGGGTGATGTGGCTCGCCGCCAGGCTGCCCACTCCGCCGTGGGTGACCACGACGCCCTTCGGGGTGCCGGTGGAGCCGGAGGTGTAGATGACGTACGCGGGGTGCCCAAGCCGCTGCGGCCGGACGCGGTCGGCGTCCGCGGGGGCGGTGGCCGGGCGTGTCGCCAGCGCGGCGGTCACCTCCGGGGCGTCGAGAACCAGGCGGGGCGGCGTGTCGGCGCCCAGCACCGCCTGGCTCTCGCCAGTGCCCAGCACGGCCTGGCTCTCGCCAGTGCCCAGCACGGCCTGGCTCTCGCCAGTGCCCAGTACGGCCTCAGGTTCACCGACGCGCAGCACGGCCTCGGTCCCGCCCGTGCACAGCACCAGCTTCGGCCGGGCGTCGGCCAGCATGAAGGCGATCCGCCGCGCCGGATACCGGGGGTCTATGGGCAGATAGCCCGCGCCCGCCTTGACCACGGCCAGCAGTACGGCCATCAGCTCGACGGACCGCTCCATGGCCACGCCGACCAGATCCTCGGGGCCGATGCCACGGGCGATCAGCTCGTGTGCCAGCCGGTTGCCGCGCTCCTCCAGCTGTGCGTACGTCAGGCCACGCTCCGCCGCTCCGACGACGGCCAGGGCATCGGGGGTCCGCCGCACCTGTGCCTCGAACAGCTCGGCCAACGTGCCCTCCGGCACGCTGCGGGCCGTGTGGTTCCAGTCCTGGACGACGGTCGCCCACTCGGCCGGGTCGAGGATCCGCAGCCGGCTGAGGGACACGGTGGGATCGGCGGCGATCTGCTCCAGCACCGCCGCCAGCCGCCGGGCCAGGGCCTGGGCGGTGGCCTCGTCGAACAGTTCGGTGGCGTAGAAGATGTCGCCGCCGATTCCGGCCGGGCTGCCGTCCCGGTCGCGGTGTTCTGACAGGTCGACGGACAGGTCGAAGCGGGCGGCGAGGGAGCCGGGCGGCGTGGGCCGGACCTGGAGGCCGGGCAGGTCCCACTGCGCGGGCGGCACGTTCCGCAGCGACAGCATGACCTGGAACAGCGGGTTGCGGGCCAGCGAGCGCGAGGGCGCGAGGTCCTCGACGAGCTGCTCGAAGGGCACGTCCTGGTGGGCGTAGGCGGCCAGGTCGGTCTCCCGCACCCGGGCCAGGAGTTCGGTGAAGGCGGGGTCGCCGCTCAGGTCGGTGCGCAGCACGAGCGTGTTGACGAAGAAACCGGCCAGCCCGTCCAGCGCGGCGTCGCCACGCCCCGCGACCGCCGTGCCGATGGGGATGTCCGTGCCCGCGCCCATCCGGGCGAGGAGCGCCGCAAGCGCGGCGTGCACCACCATGAACACCGTGGCTCCGCCGCGCTGGGCGAGCCCGACGAGGCGGGCGTGGGTGGGGGCGTCGATGCGGACGGGGACCAGGCCACCCGCGTACGACGACACCGCCGGGCGCGGGCGGTCGGCCGGAAGCGCCAGCTCCTGCGGCGCGTCGGCGAGGGCGTGGTGCCAGTAGGCGAGCTGGTCGCTCAGCAGGCTGTCCGCGTCGCCCCGCTCCCCCAGCAGCCGCCGCTGCCAGATGGCGAAGTCGGCGTACTGCACCGGCAGCGGCTCCCACACCGGCGCCCGGCCCTCCCGACGGGCGGCGTAGGCCGTGCTGAGGTCCCGCGCGAGGACACCCATCGACCAGCCGTCTGCGGCGATGTGGTGTGCCACGATGAGCAGCACGTACTCGGTGGGCCCGGTGACCAACAGTCGTGCCCGCCAAGGCAGTTCGGTGCTGAGCTCGAAGCCGCGGCCGGCGTGCGCGCTCAGCTCCGCCTCGACTTGGTCCGCGGGGAGGTCGACGACCACGAGTGGCGGATGCGCCGCGGGGCCGTCCAGCACCCGCTGCCGCGGTATGCCGTCGGTCTCCGGGAACACCGTGCGCAGGCTCTCGTGGCGGTCGGCGACGTCGGCGAGGGCGGTTTCCAGCGCGCCGGTGTCGAGGCGGCCGGAGAGGCGTAGCGCGAGGGGCATGTTGTAGACGCCCGCGGCGGCCCCTCCATCCTCCGTCCCCTCGGCACCCCCGGCGGCCTCCGCCCCTTCGGCATCCCCGGCGTCCCCTGCGCCCTGGCTGGTGGTCACGAGCCGGTTCAGGAACCACATCCGCTGCTGCCCGTACGACAGCGGCAGGTGCTCGGGGTCCTTGGGGCGCGGCTGTGGCTCCAGCGGTGGCCGTGCGTCGCCGTGCTCGGCGTCGATCCGGCGGGCGGTGTCGGCGACGGTCGGGGTGGCGAACAGATCGGCGATGCGCAGTTCGCTGTCGAGCACGGGGCGGATGCGGGCGATGAGCCGCATGGCGAGGAGGGAGTCGCCGCCGAGTTCGAAGAAGGAGGTGTCGGCGCCCACCTGGTTCAGCCCGAGGACTTCGGCGAAGAGCCCGCAGAGGATCTCCTCGGTGGGGGTGGCGGGCGCGCGGCCCTCGGGGGCGCCCGCGGTGTCGGGGGCGGGGAGTGCGGCGCGGTCCAGCTTGCCGTTGACGGTGAGCGGCAGCGCGTCCAGCACGACGACCGCCGGGACCATGTACTCCGGCAGCCGGTCGGCGGCGAGGCGGCGCAGGGCCGCCGGGTCGAGTTCGCCGGTGGGGATCACATACGCGACGAGGCGCCGGTCCCCGGGACGGTCCTCGCGGATGACCACGGCTGCCTGGGCCACGGCCGGGTGGCCGCTGAGGACGGCCTCGATCTCGCCGGGCTCGACGCGGAAGCCACGGACCTTGACCTGCTCGTCAACCCGGCCCGCGAAGACCAGATCACCCTCGGTGGTCCACTTGGCCAGGTCGCCACTGCGATACATCCGGCCGCCCGGGGCGGCGAACGGGCAGGCGACGAACCGCTCCGCCGATAGCCCCGGCCGACCGATATAGCCCCGGGCCAGACCCGCACCTGCGATATAGACCTCGCCCGTGACGCCTACGGGCACCGGCTTGAGGAACTGGTCCAGCACATAGACACGGACATTGGAGAGGGGACGGCCTATCGGCGGGGCCGTGCCCAGTCCGGGATCGAGAGGCATGGCGGTGGCCGTGGTGATGACGGTGGCCTCGGTCGGCCCGTACGTGTTCCACACCCGCGCACCAGCCGACCACCGCCCGGCCAGCTCCGCACTCAACCGCTCCGCGCCCAACACCCAATTGCTCACACCCGGCACGGCATCCGGATCCACCACCCCGAGCAGCGACGGAACCACACTCGCCACCCGCACACCACACCGGCCGATCATCTCCGCCAGCGCCCGCAGGTCGTTGCGCTCGGCGGTGGTGGCGACGGCGAGGGTGCCACCGGCGGCGAGGGTGACGGCGACATCGAGGACGGCCGCGTCGAAGCTGAACGAGGCGAACTGCAACGCCACCACACCCGCGTCCATCCCCAGCACCGGACGCATCGCCTCGGCCAGATTCACCACGCCACCATGCGCGACAGCCACACCCTTCGGACGCCCCGTCGAACCCGACGTATAAATCACATACGCCAACTGCTCCGGAACCACGACCGTCCCCAGCGCCTCCGCCGAGAACGCCCCGGCACCCTCGAGAAGAACCCCACGCGCATCACCGAGCGGAACACCGTCAAGGCAATCGACCGTCCCCAGGACCACCTCGGCACCACTGTCCGCGATCACAAACCCCAACCGCTCCGCCGGATACTCCGGATCCAGCGGAACGAACGCCCCGCCCGCCTTCCACACCGCCAACTCCGCCACCACCATGTCCACCGACCTCGGCAGACACAGTGCGACCCGCGACTCCGGACCGACCCCCACTTCGGTCAAAAGCCGCGCCAACCGATTCGCCCGCCGGTCCAACTCCCCATACGACACCGCCTCTTCACCGCAACGCACCGCCACCACATCGGGCGTCGCCGCGACCCGCGCCTCGATGCGCTCCACGATCGAACCGCCAGGCAGTACAGCCTCCGTGGCATTCCACTCCGCCACCACCCGAGCCCGCTCCACCTCCCCCAGCACATCGAGCCGACCGACCAACGTCTCCGGATCGGCCGCCATCTGCGCCAGCACGCGGACCAGGCGGTCAAGGAGCCCCTGAGCCGCCTCGGGGTCGAACAGGTCCGGGCGGTAGTCCAGCCGCAGCCGCAGCTCCTCCGTCGGGTGGACGCCCAGCGAGAGCGGGAAGTTGGTGGACTCGCGCATCGCCGTGCCGGTGATCCGCAGCCCAGCGGCCGCCGCCGTGGAGTCGCGCGTGCCGATGGGGTGGTTCTCGAACGCCATGATGGTGTCGAAGGTGGCGCCGGGCCCGGCCTGCCGTTGGATCTCGGTGAGGCTCAGATGCTGGTGGTCCAGCAGCGCCGACTGCCGTTCCTGTAGCTGCGCGAGCAGCTCGGCGACCGTACGGGCCGGGTCCAAACGCACGCGTACGGGCAGCGTGTTGATGAAGAGCCCCAGCATGCTCTCCATGCCGGGCAGGTCGGCGGGGCGCCCCGCCACCGTCGCGCCGAACACCACATCGCGGCGGCCGGTGAGCCGACCGAGCACAACGGCCCAGGCGGCCTGGATCACGGTGTTCAGGGTCAGGCCATTGCGGCGGGCGAGGTCCCGCAGTCGGCCGGCGAGTTCCGCTCCGGCGTCGGTGGCCGCCTTGCCGGAGGCGACCGGGGCGGTGGACGGTCCGCCCGGTGCCACCAGCGTCGGTTCGTCCGCGCCCGTCAGCTCCTGTCGCCATGCGTCCCGCGCGGCTTCCTTGTTCTGGCGGGCGAGCCAGGCGAGGTAGTCGCGGTACGGGGTGACGGGCGGGAGGCCACGGGCGCTGCCCCCGGCCTCGTAACACGCCCACAACTCCCGCATCAGCACCGGCAGCGACCAGCCGTCCAGCAGGATGTGATGCAGCGTCACCATCATCCGGTACTCATCCGGCCCGACCCTGACCAGAAGCACCTTCAGCAACGGCGGCACCGCCAGGTCGAAACGCCGCTCCCGCTCCTCTATCCCCAACCGCTCCGACTCCGCACGGGCCGCATCCGCGTCCAGCCCGGACAGATCCTCCTCCCGCCACGGCAGCTCCACGCCCCGGGCGATGACCTGCACCGGCTGCGCCACCCCGGCCAGCTGCCGAAAGCCCGCGCGCAGGCTCTCGTGCCGGTCGAGCAGGGCCTGCCACGCGTCGCGCAGCACCGCGGGGTCCACCTTGCCCGCCAGATCCAGCACGAGCTGCTCGACATAGACATCGATGCCACGCTCGTCGTACACCGCGTGAAAGAGCAGGCCCTCCTGCAGCGGCGACAGCGGCCAGACGTCCTGGACTCGCATCTGAGTCATCGTGCTCCCCCCTTGTCCGCGAGTTCCGCTTCGAGCGCGTCGATCTGGCTCTGGTCGAGCGTGATGAGTGAGAAGTCCGACGGTGTGTGGCCGCCGCCGGAGCCGGTGGTGTGGGCGGCGAGGCCGGTGAGCATCGCCAGCCAGCCGTCGACGAGCCGTCGCATGTCGTCCGGGTGGTGGAGGTGCTGGGGCCAGGCGAGTGTCAACGTGAGCAGCGGGCCGTCCGGCAGGTCGCGGACCAGGCCGACGGCCTCCAGGGCGTGGGCCAGCGGGACCTCGTCGCCCACTCCGCCGCCGAGGCCGCCTTCGGGGGCGGCGGACCAGGCGGCAGCCGTCGGCTTCGGTACAGCCGTCCGCTCCGGTGCAGCCGTCCGCTCCGGTGTCCCGTCGGCGAGGCGGCCCAGGTAGGTGAAGCCGATCTGGGCGGTGGGCAGGGTGGCGAGGGTGGGCGCGGTCTCGGGGTTGAGATGGCGGAGCAGGCCGTGGCCGCGGCCGTCGCCCGGGACGGCGCGGAGCTGTTCCTTGATGTGCTTGACGGCCCGTCCCGCCACCGGCCCGCCACCGCGCAGCCCGGCGAAGTCCTGTGTCGCGGCGTCGAGTCGTACGGGGTACGTGCTGGTGAACCAGCCCACCGTACGGGCCAGATCGAGACCGCCGGACGTCCGGCCATGGCCTTCCACATCCACGAGGACCCCGCCCTCCGTGCTCTGCCCGCGGTGCCGCCGCCACTCGGCGACGGCGGAGGCGAGGGCGGTGAGCAGCACATCGTCGATCCCGGCGTGGAAGGCGGCCGGGACCGCGGTCAGCAGGGTCGCGGTGAGCTCCGCCGACGCCGTCACGGAGACCCGCCGCAGCGTGGCGCCCACGTCGCGGGCCGGGTCCAGGGGGTGCGCGCCGAGTGGCGCGTCGGAGCCGCGCAACAGTCGGCTCCAGGCCGGGAGTTCGGCGAGCCGCGGTTGGCCGGTGGCCTCGGCCAGCAGGGCGCGGGACCAGTGCCGGAAGGAGGTGGGGACGGGCTCAAGCACGACCTCACGGCCGGCGGCCAGGTCCGCGTACGCCTGGGCGAGGTCCGGGATGAGGACGCGGAGGGAGAGCGTGTCCACGGCGAGGTGGTGGACGGTGAGCAGGAGCCGTCCGGGGGTGCTCGGGCCGAGGTCGAACCAGACCACCTGCGCCATCACCCCGGCCCGCGGGTCGAGCCGGTCCGCGGCGGCCCGCGACTGCTCGGCGATCACGCGCTCGAGGTCAACCCCGGCCGCGCTGGCATCGATCCGGTGCACCCACGGGGCCACGGACACTGCCGGGGGGACGAGGAGGCGGGGTTCGGGCTCGATGTCCAGTCGGGCCCGCAGAATGTCGTGCTGATCGACCACCGCCTGAACGGCGCCGGTCAGCGTCTCCAGCCGCGTCCCCGCCGGAACCATCACCACGGTCGACTGGAACACCCCACGTATGCGCTCCGCTCCCGCCCGGCCCAGCAGCTCATGCATCACCGGGGTCAACGGCACCTCGCCGGTGCCCGTGTCGCCGCTTCCCTCAAGGCCATCGGCGGTGGCCACATCACGGGCCACCACGGCCAGCTCCGCCGGAGTGCGCCGCTCGAACACCTGCCGGGCGCTCACCACCAGACCGGCCTTACGCGCCCTCGACACCAGCAGCATCGACATGATCGAGTCACCACCGAGCTCGAAGAACGACGCATCGGCACTCACCTCATCGAGGCCGAGCACCTCGGCGAAGAGCCCACAGAGGATCTCCTCGACGGGCGTCTCGGCGGCCCGGCCCGCCACCATCTCGGCGGTGTCGGGAGCGGGGAGCGCGCCGCGGTCCAGCTTGCCGTTGACCGTGAGCGGCAGCGCGTCCAGCGCCATGACGGTCGGGACCATGTACTCCGGCAACCGGTCCGCCGCGAACTCCCGCACGACCGCCACGTCCAGCTCCCCGCCGGGGACCACGTACGCGACCAGCCGCTTGTCCCCCGGCCCGTCCTCGCGGACCACCACCGCAACCTGACCCACACCCTCGCAGGCGGCCACGACCGCCTCGATCTCACCCGGCTCGACGCGGAAACCACGGACCTTGACCTGCTCATCGCCCCGACCAGCGAAGACCAGATCACCCTCGGCGGTCCACTTGGCCAGGTCCCCACTGCGATACATCCGGCCGCCCGGGCCAGCGAACGGGCAGGCGACGAACCGCTCCGCCGATAGCCCCGGCCGACCGATATAGCCCCGGGCCAGACCCGCACCTGCGATATAGACCTCGCCCGTGACGCCTACGGGTACCGGCTTGAGGAAGGTGTCGAGCACGAACACCTTGTTGTTGGGCAGAGGGCGGCCTATTGGCGGGGCCGTGCCGAGTCCGGGGTCGAGGGGCATGGCAGTGGCGGTGGTGATGACGGTGGCCTCGGTCGGCCCGTACGTGTTCCACACCCGCGCACCCGCCGACCACCGCCCAGCCAGCTCCGCACTCAACCGCTCCGCGCCCAACACCCAATTGCTCACACCCGGCACGGCATCCGGGTCAAGCACTCCCAACAGCGACGGCACCACGCTCGCCACCTGCACCCCGCACCGGCCGATCATCTCCGCCAGCGCCTGCGGATCCTTACGCTCCGCCGCACTCGCCACCGCGAGAGTGCCACCGGCGGCAAGGGTGACGGCGACATCGAGAACGGCGGCGTCAAAGCTGAACGAGGCGAACTGCAACGCCACCACACCCACGTCCATGCCCAGCACCGGAAGCATCGCCTCGGCCAGATTCACCACGCCGCCATGCGCGACGGCCACGCCCTTCGGTCGTCCCGTGGAGCCCGACGTATAGATCACGTAGGCCAACTGACCGGGGACGACGACCGTCCCCAGCCGCTCAGCGGAGAAGCCGTCCGCCTCCTCCATGCGCACCACACGAGCACCACCGACCGGCACCTCGGCCAAGCTCCCCGACGTACCGAGGACCACTTCGGCACCACTGTCCGCGATCACAAACCCCAACCGCTCCGCCGGATACTCCGGATCCAGCGGAACGAACGCCCCACCGGCCTTCCACACCGCCAACTCCGCCACCACCATGTCCACCGACCTCGGCAGACACAGTGCGACCCGCGACTCCGGACCGACCCCCACTTCGGTCAAAAGCCGCGCCAACCGATTCGCCCGCCGGTCCAACTCCCCATATGACAACGCCTCTTCACCGCAACGCACCGCCACCACATCGGGCGTCGCCGCGACCCGCGCCTCGATGCGCTCCACGATCGAACCGCCGGGCAGCGTGGTCCCGGTGGCATTCCACTCCGCCACCACCCGAGCCCGCTCCACCTCCCCCAACACATCGATCTCACTGACCCGCACCCCCGGATCCGCCGCCACCGCCTCCAACACCCGCACCAACCGCCCCACCAACCCCCGCGCCGTACCCTCATCAAACAAATCCACCGCATACAGCAACGCCCCACCCAACCCCGCCGGCGCCCCCACACCATCACGATGCTCGGCCAGGTCCAGCGACAGATCGAAGCGCGCCGGGACCTGGGCGGCCGCCGGTATCCGCCGGACCCGCAGCCCCGGCAGGCCCCATTGCGGCGCCGGTACGCTCTGCAGGGCCAGCAGGATCTGGAACAGCGGGTTGTGGGACAGCGAGCGTGACGGGTTCAGGTCCTCGACCAACCGCTCGAACGGCACGTCCTGATGCCCGTACGCGGCCAGATCGGTCTCCCGCACCTGGGCCAGCAGCTCGGTGAAGGACGGATCCTCGCTGAGATCGGCGCGGACGACCAGGGTGTTGACGAAGAACCCGGCCAGGTCGTCCAGCGCCGGGTCGCCACGGCCCGCGATCGGCACACCCATCGGAATGTCGTCGCCCGCACCCACCCGGCTCAGCAGCACGGAAAGGGCGGCGTGCACCACCATGAACATGGTCGCGCGGCCACGGCGGGCCACGTCCAGCAGCCGGGCGTGGGTCTCCGCGCTGATCCGGATCGGCACCTCGCCACCGCGGAACGAGGACACCGCGGGCCGGGGCCGGTCAGTCGGCAGCGCGAGCTCCTGGGGCGCACCGGCCAGCGCCCCACGCCAGTAGCGGAGTTGGCCGCTGATCACGCTGTCCGGGTCCTCGGGGTCGCCCAGCACCTCGCGCTGCCACAGCGCGTAGTCCGCGTACTGCACCGGCAGCGGCTCCCACACCGGCGCGCCACCCGCCCGACGGGCGGCGTACGCCGCCCCCAGGTCCCGCGCCAGCACACCCATCGACCAGCCATCCACGGCGATGTGATGCGCGACGATCAGCAGCACATACTCCGACGGCCCCGTCTTCAACAGCCGTGCCCGCCACGGCAGATCGACGGTCACGTCAAAGCCACGGTCCGCGTGCACCCCGAGTTCGGCCGCGAGGAGTTCCTCGCTGGTGTCCACGGCGACGAGACGCGGTCGGCCCGCCTCGCCCTCCAGCACCTGCTGGCGCGGCTCGCCATCGGTTTCCGGGAAGACCGTGCGCAGGCTCTCGTGCCGGTCGGCGACATCGCCGAGGGCGGCTTCCAGCGCGGTGACATCCAGATCGCCGGAGAGCCGCAGGGCCAGCGGCAGGTTGTAGACCGCTCCGGCTCCCGGGTTGGTCTCCTCCAGCTGGTTGAGGAACCACATGCGCCGCTGGGCGTACGAGAGCGGCAGCGTCTTCGGCCTCGGCCGTGGTGTCAGCGCGGCCCGGGCGGCCGTACCTCCTGCCGCCGCGACGAGGCGGGCGACTCCGGCCACCGTGGGGGCGGCGAACAGCTCGCCGATGTTGAGCTCGGTGTCGAGGACGGCGCCGATCCGGGCGATGAGCTTCATGGCGAGGATCGAGTCGCCACCGATGGTGAAGAACGACACCTCGGCGCCGACCCGTTCGAGCCCGAGAACCTCGCAGTACAGGCCGCAGAGGATCTCCTCAGTCGGCGTGGCGGGGCCACGCCCGGTGGCATCGGAGAGGTCCGGTGTGGGGAGGGCGGCGCGGTCCAGCTTGCCATTGACGGTCACCGGGAGCGCGTCCAGGGCGACGACAGCGGTGGGCACCATGTACTCGGGCAGCCGCTCGGCCACGTACTCCCGCAGCCCGGCAGTATCCACATCCCCGTCAGAGACGACGTAGGCCACGAGCCGCCGGTCCCCGGGGCGGTCCTCCCGTATGACCACGGCGGCCTGTCCGACCCTCCGGTGTCCGGCGAGGACGGCCTCGATCTCACCCGGCTCCACCCGGAAGCCACGCACCTTCACCTGCTCGTCAGCCCGGCCACCGAAGACGAGTCGGCCGTCCCCGGTCCACTTGGCCAGGTCACCGGTGCGATACATCCGCCCGTCCGTGAACGGGCAGGCCACGAACCGTTCCGCCGTCAGCCCCGGGCGGCCGAGGTAACCGCGCGCGAGCCCCGGCCCCGCGACATACAACTCACCCAGCACACCCACGGGGACCGGCCGCAGTTGCTCGTCCAGTACGTAGACAGCGGTGTTGGCGATGGGCCCGCCGATCGGCACCGGCCCGGACGGCTCCAGCGGCGCACTCATCGTCGCGCATACGGTCACCTCCGTCGGCCCGTACGCATTCACCATCCGCCGCCCCGACGCCCACCGCTCCACCAACCCCGCCGGACACACCTCACCCGCCACCACCAACGTCCGCAAACCCTCCGGCAACTCCTCCACCGTCGCCAACACCGACGGCGGCACCGTCACATGCGTAACCCCGAACTCCGCCACCACCTCACTCAACGACCCCCGCGGCGGCAACCTGTCCCCACCCGCCATCACCAACACAGCACCCGACAGCAACGCCATACAGATCTCGGACACCGCCGCGTCGAAACTCAACGACGCCAACTGCAACACCCGCGCACCAGCACCCACCACAAACCGCTCGATCTGCGCAGCCGCCAGGTTGCCAATACCACGATGCGTCACCACCACACCCTTCGGCCGACCCGTCGAACCCGACGTATAAATCACATACGCCACCTCATCGACACCCACCGAAACCGCAGGCACGGGCTCCGCCACCACCTCAGACGCACCCCACACCAAGCACTCCACACCAGCCGGAACCAACCCCCGCGTCCCCTCCGAGCACACCACCAGCACCGGCCCCGCATCCTCAACCATCCACCCAATCCGCTCCACCGGATACGCCGGATCCACCGGCACAAACCCCGCCCCCGCCTTCACCACCCCCAACAACACCGCCACCACATCCACCGACCGCTCCAACACCACACCCACCAGATCCCCCCGCCCCACACCCCGCGCAACCAACGCACCCGCCACCCGATCCGACCACCCCCTCAACTCCGCATACGACCACTCCTCACCACCCGCACCCACCACCGCCACCACACCCGGGGAGACGGCCGCCCGCGCATCGAACAACTCACCCAACGACCCCACCGGCACCACCCGGCCAGTGGCGTTCCACCCCTCCACCACCCGCTCCCGCTCCCCACGCCCCAGCACCTCGACCTCGCTCACCCGCCGCGCCGGGTCCGCCGCCATCTGCTCCAGCACCCGAACCAGCCGCCGTACCACGCCCCGGGCGGCGTCCTCGTCGAACGCGTCCGGGCGATGGTCCAGCCAGAACTTCAGCTCGTCCGCCGGGTCCACCCCCAGCGTCAGCGGGAAGGTGGTCGCCATCCGGGTCGTGCTGGCGCTCAGCCGCAGGGGGGCGGCCGGTCCGGTCTCGCCCGCGTGGAAGTTCTCGAAGGCCATCAGGGTGTCGAACGTGGCGCCCGGCCCGGCCAGGCGCTGGATCTCCTTGAGGCCGAGGTGCTGGTGGTCGAGCAGCGCCGACTGCTGGGCCTGCACCACCGTGAGCAGGTGGGCGATGGAGTCTGCCGGGCGCAGCCGGACCCGTACGGGGATCGTGTTGATGAAGAGCCCCAGCATGTCCGCCATCCCCGCCAGTTCCGGCGGGCGTCCGGCCACCGCGGCGCCGAACACCACATCGCTCCGGCCGGTGAGTTTGCCGACGACCTGGGCCCAGGCCACCTGTAGCACGGTGTTCAGCGTGACGCCGTGGGCGCGCGCGAGCTCCCGCAGCGCACCGGCCAGATGGTCGCCGGTCTCGGCGAGAACCTTGCGGGTGAGGACGGGTTCGGCGGTCGGGTCGAGCGCGGCGACCGTCGTCGGTTCGGACACGCCGTCCAGCGCCCGCTGCCAGGCGGCGCGCGCCGCCTCCCGGTCCTGGCGGGCGAGCCAGGCCAGATACTCGCCGTAGGGCGTGGTCGGCGCCAGTTCGCGGGTGACGCCGCCGGCCGTGTAGGCGGCCCACAGCTCGCGGATGAGGATCCGCAGCGACCAGCCGTCGAGCACGATGTGGTGCAGGGTCACGACCATGCGGTGGCGGTCGGGGCCGGTCTTCACCAGCAGGATTCGTGCCAGGGGCGGGGCCGCGAGGTCGAAGCGGCGGGCCCGTTCGGCGCTCTCCAACCGGTCCGCCCGGTCCCGCGCCGCCTCCGTACCGAGGTGCGACAGGTCCATCTCGCGCCAGGGCAGGGTGACGCGGCGGGCGATCACCTGGACGGGTTCGTCCACGCCGACGAGGCGGCGGAAGCCGGTGCGCAGGCTCCCATGCCGCTCCACGAGCGCCTGCCAGGTGGCCCGCAACTTCCGTGCGTCCAGAGGCCCTTCGAGCTCCAGGACCTTCTGCTCCACATAGATGTCCCGCTCCCGCTCATCGAACATCGCGTGGAAGAGCAGGCCCTCTTGGAGCGGTGACAGCGGCAGTACGTCGACCACGCCGCCCGCCACCTCGGCCTCCAGCTCCTCGATCTGGGTCTGGTCGAGCGCCATCAGCGGGAAGTCGGACGGCGTGTGGCCACCGCCGGAGTGTGCGGCGAGGCCGGACAACGTCTCCGCCCACGCTTCGAGCAGTCGCCGGGCGGCCGGTTCGGTGAGGAGGGGCTCCGGCCAGTCCAGGCTGATGACCAGTTCGGCTCCCTCGACGCGGGCCGCCGCTTCGAGCGGGTGGGTGGGTGGCCGGTCGTCGTCGCCCGGGGCGGTGAAGCCTAGCTGCGGGGTGGGCAGGGTGGCGAGCGTGGCGGCGGTGTCGGGGTTGAGGTGGCGCAGCAGGCCGTAGCCGAGTCCATCGCCGGGGACGGCCCGCAGCTGTTCCTTGATCCGCTTCACGGCCCGGCCCGCGGCAGGCCCGCCGAGGCGGATCTCCGCGAGGTCGGCGGCCCCGGTGTCGAGCCGTACGGGGTGGTGGTGGGCGAACGAGCCCACGGTGCGGGAGAGATCGGTGCCGCTGCCCAGGGCGCCACGCCCGTGGTCCGGCACGGCCACGTCCACGAGGAAGCCACCGGTCCGGTCCTGACCGTCGCGCCAGGCGGCGAGGGCCGTGGTCAGCCCGGTCAGCAGGACGGTCTCGGCGCCGGTGTGGAACGCGTCCGGCAGGGCGGTCAGCACCGCCGCCGTGGTGTCGGCCGGGATGCGTACGGAGGCGCGGAGCACCGGGGCGTTCGTGTCGCGGGCCGGGCCGGCGGGCCGGGTGGTGAGCAACGGGTCGCCTGCGGCGAGGAGTTCGGTCCAGGCGGACAGCTCCGCACGCCGCCGCGCGCTGTCGGCCTGCGTGGCCAGGGCCCGCGTCCAGTGGCGGAACGACGTCGGGACCGACGCGACCTCCCGCCCTGCGACCGCGGCGGCCATGTCCTCCAGCAGGATCCGCCAGGACATCGCGTCGACCACCAGCCGGTCCGCCACGACGAGCAGCCGTCCCGGCGCGTCCGGCCCGTGGTCGCACCACACGGCCTGGGCCATCACCCCGGCCCGCCGGTCCAGCCGCCGTCCGGCCTCGGCCGACTCGGCGGTGAGCAGTTGCTGGAGCTGGTCGGCGTCCATACCTGCCGTCGCCACCCGCCGCGTCCACGTCCGGACGGACACCGACCCCGCCGGAGGTACGGTCAGCCGCCGCTCCGGTGTGGCCTCCAGCCGGGCCCGCAGCATGTCGTGGCGATCGACGACAGCCTGCAGCGCACGGGCGATGTCGTCCAGGTCCAGCCCGGCCGGGAGGTCGAGTCCGGCCGGGAGGTCCAGCACGGCCGACCGGAACCCCGCGGCCACCTCGGGTTTCCCGTGCCCCTGAAGTCCCTCCCGGTCCAACAGTTCGTGCATGGCCGGGGAGAGCGGCAGATGTCCCGCGCCCCGCGCCCGGTCACCTGTCGCGGCGCTCTCATCCAGCGGCTCGGCGACATCGGCGAGGCGGGCCGGAGTGGCGAGCTCGAACACCTGGTACGGGGCGATCACCAGCCCGGCGCGCCGGGCCACCGACACCAGCAGCATGGTCAGAATCGAATCGCCGCCGAGCTCGAAGAAGGACGCCTCCGCGCTGACCCGCTCCAGGCCGAGGGTCTCGCCATAGAGCCGGCAGAGCAGCTCCTCGGTGGGCGTCCGCGGACCACGGCCCTCCGCGGCGTCGGTGAAGTCGGGGGCCGGGAGGGCGGCGCGGTCCAGCTTGCCGTTCACCGTGACCGGGAGCGCGTCCAGGGCGACGACCGCGGTGGGCACCATGTACTCCGGCAGCCGCTCGGCCACGTACTCCCGCAGCCCGGCAGTATCCACACCCCCGTCGGCGACGACGTAGGCCACGAGCCGCCGGTCCCCGGGGCGGTCCTCCCGTACGACCGCGGCGACGTGGCCGACACCACGATGTCCGGCGAGTACGGCCTCGATCTCACCCGGCTCCACCCGGAAGCCACGCACCTTCACCTGCTCGTCCGCACGCCCGCCGAAGACGAGCTCACCGTCCGCCGTCCGCCGGGCGAGGTCGCCGGTGCGATACATCCGCCCGTCCGTGAACGGGCAGGCCACGAAGCGTTCCGCGGTCAGTCCCGGGCGGCGCAGATAGCCCCGCGCGAGCCCCGGTCCCGCGACGTACAGCTCGCCCAGCGCGCCCTCGGGCACCGGCCGCAGACGCTCGTCCAGCACGAACACCCGTGTATTGGCGATCGGTCCACCGATCGGCACCGGCCCGGACGGCCCCAGAGGCGCGCTCATCGTGGCGCATACGGTGACCTCGGTCGGGCCGTACCCATTGATCATCCGCCGTCCGGGGGCCCAGCGCTCCACCAGCCCCGGAGGGCACACCTCACCCGCCACCACCAGTGTCCGCAGACTCTCCGGCAACTCCTCCACCGTGGCCAGCACCGACGGCGGCACGGTCGCATGCGTGACGCCGTACTCGGCCACCGTCTCGCTCAACGACCCCTGCGGCGGCAACCTGTCCGCGTCCGCCATCACCAACGCGGCACCCGACAGCAACGCCATGCAGATCTCGGACACCGCCGCGTCGAAACTCAACGACGCCAGCTGCAACACCCGCGCGTCGGCGTCCACCGCGAATCGCTCGATCTGCGCAGCCGCCAGGTTTCCGATGCCACGATGGGTCACGAGCACGCCCTTGGGACGGCCCGTCGAACCCGACGTGTAGATCACATACGCCACGTCATCGGCGCCCACGGACACCGCGGGTGCCGATTCACCCTCCGCGGCCGGATCCCAGACCAGGGGCTCGACCCCGGACGGAACCAACGCCCGTGTCTCCTCCGAGCACACCGCCAGCACCGGCCCGGCGTCCTCGACCATCCACCCGATCCGCTCGGCCGGATACGCCGGGTCGACCGGAACGAACCCCGCCCCGGCCTTCACCGCCCCCAGCCACACCGCCACCAGCTCGGCGGACCGGCCCAGCACCACCGCCACCAGGTCACCGCGTCGGACCCCGCGTGCGGCCAGCGCCCCGGCCACCCGGTCCGCCCGCGCCGCCAGCTCCGCGTACGACCACTCCAGACCGTCCGCGCCGATCACCGCCACCGCGTCCGGCGACTCGGCCACCTGGGCGTCGAACAACTCGCCCAGCGGTCGCCAGGATTCGGTCGTGCCATGCATGGATGTCTCCCTCTGCTGCGGTGCGCGATGGCGGTGGTCGGAGCTCCGTGCCCAGCCGTGCTCAGCCGTGTCCGGGCGTGCTCAGCCGTGTCCGGGCGGCGGGCCGCCGGGCATCGCCCGCATTCCCGGATGAGGTCCCGGCCCCGGAAAGGGCGCAGGGCCGGGCCCCGGCCCCATACCCGGCCCAGGGAACGGACCAGCCCCCGGGCCCGCCGGATACGGCCCACGAGGAGGCCCGGCCGGCGCATGCCCATTGCCCACCGGCCCGTGGCCATGAGGCGGCACCGGCCCACGCCCATTGGGCGCCGCATCATGACCACCCGGTTCGCCACGCCCCGCGAACTGCGTGCGGTACAGCTCCGCGTAGAGCCCACCCAGGGCGAGGAGTTCCTCATGGGTGCCGCTCTCCCGCACCCGGCCGCCGTCGATCACGAGGATCTGGTCGGCGTCGCGGATCGTGGACAGCCGGTGGGCGATCACCAGCGAGGTGCGCCCCGCGAGCGCGGTCTCCAGCGCCCGTTGCAGCGCGGCCTCGGACTCGGAGTCGAGGTGTGCCGTGGCCTCGTCGAGGACGACGACCGGTGGCGCCTTGAGCAGCAGCCGGGCCATGGCGATGCGCTGTTTCTCGCCACCGGAGAGCCGGTAGCCGCGGTCGCCGACGACGGTGTCGAAGCCGTCGGGCAGGGACTCGATCAGGCCCCAGATCTGGGCGGCCTTGCAGGCGTCGGCCATCTCCTGCTCGGTGGCCCCCGGGCGGGCGTAGCGGAGGTTGTCGCCGATGGTGGCGTGGAGGAGGTAGGCGTCCTGCGTGACGACGCCGATGGTGTCGTAGAGGGACTCCAGTGTGAGGTCCCGGAGGTCGTGTCCGTCGATGCTGACGGTGCCCTCGCCGGGGTCGTACAGCCGGGGTACGAGATGGGTGATGGTGGTCTTGCCGGCGCCTGAGGGGCCGACGAGGGCGGTGAGCTTCCCGGCGGGCAGCCGGAAGCTCAGCTCGCGCAGGGTCCAGTCGTTCCTGGCGCGCTCCGTGCGCGGTATGGCGATCGATTCGAGGGAGGCGAGCGAGACGTCGGCGGCGGCCGGGTAGGAGAACGAGACGCCGTCGAAGACGATTTCGGGCGCGCCGTCGCGGGGCAGGGCGAGCGCGTCGGGCTTCTCGGAGATGAGCGGCTTGAGGTCGAGGATCTCGAAGAGCCGGTCGAAGCTGACGAGGGCGGTGACCACGTTGGCCTGGGCGCTGGAGATCTGGTTGATGGGGCCGAAGAGCCGGGTGAGCAGGGTGGCCAGGGCGACCAGGGTGCCGATCTCGAAGGCGTGGTCGATGACGAGGCGGCCGCCGACGCCGTAGACCACGGCGGTGGCGAGCGCGCTGAGGAGGACCATCGACAGGAAGAGCAGCTTGCCGTTGACGGCGGTCAGGACGCCGAGGTCGCGGACCTTTCCGGCCAGCTTGGTGAACTGGCGCAGCTCCCGGCCGGGCCGGCCGTACAGCTTGGCCAGCAGAGCCCCGGACACGTTGAACCGCTCGTTCATCAGCGCGCCCATTTCGGCGTTCTGCTCCATCTGGGAGCGCATGAGCCGCTGCAGCCGACGCCCGACGACCTTGCCGGGGAGGATGAAGAAGGGCAGCACGACCAGGGAGATCAGGGTGATCACCCAGGACAGGTAGAACATCGTGATGAGGACGAAGAACAGGGTGAGCGCGGCCGAGACGACCGTGGACAGCAGTGAGGTCAGGGCCTGCTGGGCCCCGACCACATCCGCGTTGAGCCGGCTGACCAGGGCGCCGGTCTGGGCCCGGGTGAAGAACGCCAGCGGCTGGCGCTGCACATGGTCGAAGACCTCGGTGCGCAGCTCGTAGACGAGCCCTTCGCTGACCCGGGCCGAGTACCACGCCTCGCCGAACCCCAGCAGCGCGCCGAGGACCGCGAGTCCGCCGACCGCCATGGCGATACCCACGACGACATCGGAATCTTGTTCGGCGATGCCGTTGTCGATGAGGTATTTGAAGAGGATGGGGACGGCCACCACAATCGCGGCGTTCGCCACGGTCATGAGCAGCAGCAGACAGATGCTGACGCGGTACGGCCGGGTATACGGAAGTATCCGTTTCGCGGTCCCGGCTTTTATTTTCTGCTTGGTCACGGATGGGTCGGGGCCCACCGCGCGAATCATCATCGGCCCTGGGCCGCCTATGGACACGACGCTCTCCTCGGCTTGGGTCGTTCCGACCTATGTGAGCTGGTCGATGAGGCTCTTGGGGCGCATGTCGCGCCAGTTCTCCTCGATGTAGTCCAGGCAGTTCTTGCGGGCGTCCTCGCCGAATACGACGCGCCAGCCGGCCGGTACCTCGGCAAAGGCGGGCCACAGCGAATACTGGCCCTCGTCGTTCAGCAGGACCAGAAAGGAACCGTTTTCGTCGTCGAACGGATTGGTCATCTTCACTCCTTCCAACTTCCCCGGAGCGGGCGGGAATTCAAGGTAACGAGGGCCCATCGGGGGCGGCAAGGTCGACTATTGAAGTGGCGTCCAACCGCGTATTCTCTGCACTTGGACAACGGGTGAAACCCCGCGGAAACCGGAGCCGGGGCATTCTGGATCCCGCTGTCCAGGGGGCAGGGCCGGGCAGGGCCGGTTGGACAGACCGAGGAGGGGGAACGGGTGCGCGTACTCGTGGTGGAGGACGACCAGGAAATGGCGCAGGCGGTGGCCGTCGGCTTACGGCGGGCGCAGCTGGCCGTCGATGTGGCGTTCGACGGGGAGAGCGGGCTGGAGCGGGCCCTGCTCAGTGACTACGACGTGATCGTGCTGGACCGGGATCTGCCGGGGATGCACGGCGACGAGATCTGCTCCGAGCTGATCGCGTCCGGCTGCCGCAGCAGGGTGCTGATGCTGACCGCGGCGGCCTCGGCGGAGGATCTGGTCGACGGGCTCAATCTGGGGGCCGATGACTATCTGGCGAAGCCGTTCGACTTCCCGGTGCTGATCGCCCGGATCGGAGCGCTGGCGCGGCGGGCGCATCCGGCCGTGCCGCCGGTGGTGCACCACGGTGATCTGGTGGTGGACACGGCGCGCCGCAAGGCCGCCCGGGCGGGCCGGCCCCTGGAGCTGGCGCCGAAGGAGTTCGGCGTGCTGGAGCTGCTGCTGTCGGCCAAGGGGCGGGCGGTGTCGGCGGAGGAGCTGCTGGAGCGGGTGTGGGACGAGGCGGCCGATCCGTTCACCAGCGCCGTGAAGATCACCATCAGCAGGCTGCGGGCCAAGCTGGGCGATCCGCCGGTGATCGAGACCGTCGCCAAGCGCGGCTACCGGATCTGAGGCCGCCGATGCCTTCGCTGCCCCGGCTCAGGTCTCCGCTGTCCCGGCTCACCGCCCGGCTCGCGCACTCGGCGCTGCCCCGGCGCACGGTCCGGCTGAAGCTGACGCTGCTGTACGGGGCGCTGTTCCTGCTCTCGGGGGCGGCGCTGCTGACGATCACGTATCTGCTGGTGCTGGGCTCCAACGGCGGTTCGCTGTCCGGCGGGCAGCCCGCGCCGGACGGCGGTGGGCCGCGGGCGGGCGAGACCGGCGGGCACTCTCCGCCGGTGCCACCGCCACGGGGGCGCATCGGGGAGAGCACCCGCGACGTCCTGCCCGCCGCGGCGCGGGAGATCATGGAACTGCAGCGGGACGCCGTACTGCACGACCTGCTGGTGCAGTCCGCGATCGCGCTCGGACTGATGTCGGTCATCTCGATCGCGCTGGGCTGGGTGGTCTCGGGGCGGATACTGCGCCCGCTGCGCACGGTCATCGGCGCCGCCCGGGAGATCTCGGCGACCAGCCTGCATCAGCGCCTCGCCCTCGAGGGCCCGAGCGATGAACTCAAGGAGCTGGGCGACACGTTCGACGGTCTGCTCGGCCGGCTGGAGACATCCTTCGAGGCACAGCGCCGGTTCGTCGCCAACGCCTCGCATGAGCTGCGCACTCCCCTCGCCCGGCAGCGGACGCTGGGACAGTTGGCCCTGTCGGATCCCGACGCGGACGTGACATCGCTGCGCGCGGCACACGAACGGATCCTCGCCGCGGGCGCCCAGCAGGAGCGCATGATCGAGGCGCTGCTGACCCTGGCCCGTAGCCATGCGGGGATCGAGGTGCGCAGGCCGTTCGACCTGGACCGGCTGGCCCGGGAGGTCGTGGCGGCCCGCCGGACGGACGCGGAGCAGCGGCGGGTCACGCTGCGCTGTGCGCTCGCGGCCACGGTCGCGGCGGGCCATCGCCCGCTGGCCGAACGGCTCGTCATCAACCTGGTGGACAACGCGCTGCGGCACAACGAGCCGTACGGCTGGGTGGAGGTGGCCACGGCGGACGAGCCCGGCCGGGCCGTCCTGACCGTGGCGAACTCCGGTCCGGTGGTGCCGCCGAGCGCGCTGGACCAGATGTTCCAGCCGTTCCAGCGGCTCGGCGACCCGCGGACCAACAAGGAGGGCTTGGGACTTGGGCTGTCGATCGTGCAGGCCATCGCGGTGGCGCATGACGCCACGCTCGCCGTGGAGGCCCGCCCGGAGGGGGGCCTCGTCTTCACGATCGGCTTTCCGCACCCACCGGGCCACCAGCCGGGACCGCCAACGGACCACCGGCAGGAACGGCCACCGGCCCACCGGCCGGGACCGCCACCGGGCCACCGGAAGGAACCCTCACCCGCCCACCGGCCGGGGCCGCCACCCCAGCGGCGAGGGGAGCGGTGAAGAAGTCGACGAGCGCGGCGTTCACCGCGGCCGGCTTTTCCAGGTAGCCGTAGTGTCCGCAGCCGGGGATCTCGGTGTAGCGGGCGCCCGGGATGGCGTCGGCGACCTCCCGGGTGAGCTGCGGCCGTACGATCAGGTCGTGCTCGAAGCCCAGGACCAGGCACGGGCAGCGGATGGCCGCGTACGCGGGCAGCCGGTTGGGGATCAGTTGCAGGCCGAGCTGGCCGCGGACCGAGGCCAGGTCGACGGCGGAGATCTCGAAGATGTCCAGCCAGTCGCGCAGCCGCCGCTCATCGGCCAGGGTCTGCGGGGACAGGCTCTGCAGCGCGTTGACATAGGCGGCGTAGCGGGGCGGCAGCTTCACCCCGCTGTCGGCCAGGTCCATCTCCGCGATCGCCTGGGCGGTGGCGAAGGTGTCGGCCCGGCCGCTGGTCGCCATCAGCACTGCCGACCGGACGAGTTCGGGCCGGGCCAGGAGCAGCTCCTGGACGATGATGCCGCCCAGGGAGAAGCCCACGACCCGGCACGGGCCCGCGCCGAGGTGCTCGATGAGGCCCGCGATGTCCGCCGCCATGTCGTCGAGGGTGAAGCCCTCGGCGCAGGGATCGCTCGGCGGGATCCCGCGGTTGTCCACGGTGACCACCTTGAAGCCGGCCGCCTTGAGCGCGGGCACCTGGTGGGTGCGCCACATCCGGCCGGGGGCCCCGGTGCCGGTCACCATGACGACCGGGTCCCCCGTTCCGTGCTCCTCGTAGTTCAGCTGAATCCCGTTGATCCGGACGACAGGCATCGTCAGGCCGGCCCCGGCTGCCAGAGCATGCCGTCGTCGGAAGTGATGAGCCCGCCGGGGAACATCGGCACATCGGGGCCGAGGTCCTCGCCGAGGAAGGCCCGGCTCTGCACCTGCGCGCCCTCCTGCATCGCCTGGCGCACCGCGGAGGAGCGGAACAGCGGCGTCATGTTCCCCTCCGCGTCGGCGGACATCTCGTCGATGGCGGAGACGAACTCGGCCGACTTGGACTTCATGCGCAGCGCGGCCGACTCGGCCCCGTCGAGGTCGAACTCCGAGGACGACACGCCCGCCACCAGCTCGACGAACGACTCCAGCTCGGTGTGCTGGTTGCGAGTGACCTTCTTGGCCGACCAGAAGTAGGAGTCCTCGTCCACGTGCATGTCGTAGAAGGACATCAGGAACTCGTAGAAGACGCCGTACTCCCGGCGGTAGCGGGCCTCGAACTCGGTGAACGCCGCCTCCTCGGAGACGATCCCGGCCAGGCTGCTGCTGATCGAGCGGGCCGCCAGCAGGGCGCTGTAGGTGGCCAGGTGGACGCCGGAGGAGAAGACCGGGTCGACGAAGCAGGCGGCGTCGCCGATGAGCACGAGGCCGGGCCGCCAGAACTTGGTCTGGTGGTACGAGTAGTCCTTGCGCACCCGCAGCTGGCCGTACTGGCCGTCCGTCACCCGGGTGGCGTCCGACAGGTACTCCTTGATGAGCGGGCATTCGTCGATGAGCGCCAGCAGGGCCCGCTCCGGATCGCCCTGGATCTTGTCGGCGTTCTCCCTCCGGACGACGGCGCCCACGCTGGTGAGGTCGGGGGTGAGCGGGATGTACCAGAACCAGCCGCTCTCGAACGCCGCGGACAGGATGTTGCCCGAGTTGGGGGCGGGCAGCCGCTTGCCGCCCTCGAAGTAGCCGAACAGCGCGAGGCTGCGGAAGAACTGCGAGTACTCCCGGGTGCCGCCCACCCGCTTGTGCAGCCGGCTGCCGTTGCCCGATGCGTCCACGACGTAAGCGGCGCGCACCTCGTGCTCGGTGCCGTCCGCGTCGGTGTACCGCACGCCGGTGACCCGTTCGGCGTCCTCGATCACATCGGTGACCGACACCCGGAAGCGGACCTCGGCGCCCTTCTCCACCGCGTGTTCCAGCAGGATGTTGTCGAACTTCGAGCGCTCGACCTGGTACGCGTGCGAAGTGGCACCCGCGATCTTCGGGGACACCGAGAAGGAGAACGTCCACGGCTCGGCGTTGGCACCCCAGCGGAACGTGCCGCCCTTCTTCGGGGTGAACCCGGCGGCTGCCAGCTTGTCCGCCACCCCGGTCATCCGGCAGACGCCGTGGATCGTGGACGGCAGCAGCGACTCGCCGATCTGATACCGCGGAAACGTCTCCTTCTCCAGAATCAGGACCCGGTGGCCCCGCATGGCGACGAGCGCGGCCAGCGTCGACCCACCGGGACCGCCCCCGACCACCACGACGTCGTACTGCTCACGATCCTCATTGCTCATTGCTTCCCCCTCCTGGCGTTCATTGCTCTTCTCGGTAGCGGTAGCGGCAGCGCGCCGGGGCGCGGCCGCGGTCATGCGCCCCGCCCCGCGAACCGGCCGACCTTGCCGATGACGTCCTCGCCGTACAGGCGCAGCGCCTGCTGCAGCGCGAACTCGGCCATATAGCGGCGGAACTCCCCGACCGGCTCCTCGGCCCCGCCCAGCATCCGCCGGTTGGGCACGACCGCCGGGCCGCCGAGCCGCTCCACCGCACCGGCCACGGCCGTGTCCATCTCCTCCGGCTCGACGACCTCGTCGATCAGCAGCCGGGCGTCGGGTTCGGTGGCCCGGATCCGGCGGCCCCCCAGGATGACCTGCCGGGAGATCCTCGGTCCGGTGTGCCGGCCGAGCCGGAAGTTCGCGGCCCCCGGCACGATGCCCTCCCGGGCCGCGGGCAGGCTGAGATAGGCGTCCGACGCGGCGAGCACATGGTCGAAGACGAGCAGCAGCTGGGTGCCGCCGCCGATGGCGAACGTCTCGACGGCCGCCACCCACGGCTTTTCGACCGTCGGAGAGTGCCAGGGCGCGGTGTCGGTGCGCACTCCCCTGACCAGCTTGTGGAGATAGCCCAGCTCGCGGCGGAGCAGAAAGCCGACCAGCGAAATGGCCCCGGCGTGCAGGCTCTTGAGGTTGATGCCCGCGCTGAACACCCTTCGGCCCCGATAGCGGGGATGGCTCATCGGGCCGCCGCGCACCACCCCGACCCGCACCTCCGGGTCGAGCAGCGCGAGGTCGACGGCGGTCTCCATGTCCTCGACCTGCTGCTCGTCCTCGGCGTTCAGGCAGTCGTCCCGGCACATCGTCAGATAGGCCGCGCCGTCGCGCCGCTCCATCCGCACCGACGTCGTCTCGAGGACGCCGGTCCTGGTGAACTCCGGCAGCAGCCGCAGCGCCCGCGGTGTCGGCCGCAGCATCGCGTCGAGCAGATGCGGCCCGGACCGGGGCGAGCCCAGCACGGCGCGCAGGAAGATGCCCTGATCAATCTCGTATCCCTCCTTGTCCGCCTGCCGCCGGGCGCGGTCGGCCGCGAGCTGTCCGGCCGTGGGCAGCAGCGCGGGGAAGGCGGCCGCGGCGGCGCCGACGAGTTCGGCGATGCGGAGCTCGTCGGCGCCGCCGCTGGTGAGGTGGTCGTACACGGCGTCGGCGTGGGTGTGCAGATAGCGCGTCCGCATCGCCCGGGCGGTGTCCTTGGCCGCGGCCAGCTCGGCCCGCTCCTCCGGTCCCCGGGCGCCGGGGTCGGGCAGTTCCGCCACCAGTTCGTCGACGCGGTGTGCCGCCTGCCGCAGCTCCGGCCAGAGCGGGACGGTCATGACGCCTCCACCACGGGCGGCCGCAACGCCCGGTCGCAGGCGGCCAGATGGGGGCCGAGGGCGTCCTCGAAGCTGGTCGTCGCGGCGTCGAAGAGCAGCTGTCGGCGGATCGCGACCTCCTTCCCGGCCAGCCCGCTGACCAGCCCGGCGGCGGCCGCGACCGCACCGGCCGGGTCGTCGGCCAGCTCGTCGGCCACCCCGAGGGCGACCGCCTCGGGAGCCTCGATGGGCACGCCGAACAGCAGCGCCCGGCGGACCCGCGCGGGTCCGGCCAGCTGGACGAGCCGGTAGCCGGCCATACCGGGCCAGGTCGCCGTGGAGTCGCCGTGGACGAGCAGCCGGGTGCCCGGGGTGACCACCCGGACGTCGCAGGCGAGGAAGGCGTCCAGGGCCGCGCCGCCGCAGTCGCCCGAGGCCACCGCGACGGTGGCGCGGGGCAGCCGCTCCAGGCGGCGCAGTGTCCGCTCCCACTTGCTGACGCGCATCACATCGAGGCCGCCGGTCCAGCCCGCCGCCGGGGCCCCGCCGACCTGTACGGCGACGACCCCGCAGCCGGGGCGGTCCTCGGCCTGGTCGCACACGGCCTGTACGGCGTTCACGGTCGCGGCGGTCGGCGGCTCGGTCCCGTCGATCGCCACGGTCAGCAGTTCTTCCATGCCACCCTCCGCGCTCACCACTGGACCAGCGCCGTCTCGATCGTGGAGCCGGGCCCCATGGTCATCAGCACGCCGTACTCACCCGGTTCGGCGACTCCCTCGTCCAGGAGCCGTTCGTAGGAGAACAGGAACGAGCCGCTGGACACGTTGCCGTAGTCCCGCAGCACACCGACGGTGTGCCGGACGTCGTGCCGGGTGAGCCCCAGGTTGACGACGACGGCGTCGATGACCTTCTTGCCGCCCGAGTGCACCAGCCAGTGGGAGATGTCGCTGCGGCGCAGCCCGGTGTCCGCCAGCAGCCGGTCCACGACCAGTTCGGCGTGGGCCCCGACCACATAGGGGATCTGCGGATCCAGGTAGAAGCTGAAGCGCCCCTGCTCGCGGTCCCAGTCGTAGCGCATCGCGTCGGATGCGTCCGGGATGATGCAGCTGGCGAACTTGAGGATGCGCGGCCCCTCGGGGTCGGCCACGCCGTCCGGTCCTGAGCGGAGCGCGATCGCGCTCGCGCCGTCCCCGAAGAGGCTGTTCACGACGGCGGTGCGCATCGTGGAGTCGATCGCGTACGCGGCGGAGCAGGCTTCGGCGCAGAGCACGACGGCGAGTTCGCCGGGGTGGGCGGCGGCCCAGCCCGCGACCACGCCCAGGGCGTTCAGCCCGGCGTTGCAGCCCATGCCCACGATGTCGGAGCGGCTGCAGTGCCGGTCGATGCCGAGCTCCTTGATGAGCAGGGCGCTCAGCCCCGGGGTGAGCAGTCCGGTGGAGGTCACACAGCACAGGTGGCGCAGCTCGGCCAGCTCGGCACCGGCCCGCTTGAGGCAGGCGCGCAGCGCCTCGGCGCCCATCTCGATGGCCTTGGCCTTGTGCTTGTCGAGCAGATCGCCCTGCGGTTCGGGGACGCGACCACCCTTGCCGTCCGGTGGCGGGAGCGTCAGATGGCGGCGGTCGATGGCGCTGTTGAGGAAGACCGAACGGATCTTGGGGTCGGTGATCTCGAAGGCGTCGAGCACCTCCTGCTGGGTGTACGACGTGGATGTCACCGCCGTGCCCACGCCGAGGGCGCGGGGCCGTAACTCGGCTGCCAGGTTCATCGGAAGGTCCACCCCCACATACGCGGCTTGCTCCGGGGGCGGCGACTGCGACTCAGTCCGGACACGTTGCCTCACCTTTCTCACTGGGATCCGCTGGTGTTGTGGTGCGAGGCGCTGTGCGCCTCGATGAAGCGCGCGAGCCTCGCCGTGCCCTCGTCGATCTCGGCGGGCGTCAGATAGCTGATGGACAGTCGGATGCCGTGGTGGCCGCCGGTGCCGGGGTAGAAGTGCGCCATCGGCGTCCAGATCACGCCGAAGTCCTGTGCGGAGGTGGTCAGTACGGTGTTGTCCACCCGGAACGGGACCCGCATGGTGAGGAAGAAGCCACCGCTGGGCTCGTTCCAGCGCACCCCGAGGGCCTCCCGGCGGGCGGCGGGCAGCCGGGCGTTCAGCCGCCGCAGCACCTCCCGCATCGCCTCGCCGTAGTACGCGGCCGCCTCGGCGTTCAGCTCCGACAGCCGGCCCCGGGCGCCGAGCAGCGCGCCCGCCACGGCGGCCTGGCTCAGCGACGAGGTGTTGACCGTCACCATGCTCTTGATCTTGGCCAGTTCGTCCGCAAACAGCCGCTCACCGCCCATGGCGTCCCGGACCCGCTGGTCGGCCACGACGAACCCGACCCGGGCGCCGGGGAAGACCGTCTTGGAGTACGAGCCCAGGTGCACCACGCGGCGGGCCCGGTCCCGGGACTTCAGCGTCGGCAGCGGGGTGCCGGGGCTCACCTGCCGGTACGGGCTGTCCTCCAGCACCAGGAAGTCATGGCGCTCGGCGAGCTCCAGCAGCTCCTCCCGGGCCTTCGGGCCCATCGTGTTCCCGGACGGGTTGGAGTGGTCCGGCACCACGTAGAACGCGCGGGGGCGGCGGCCGCGCGCCCGCTCCGCCAGCACCGCGGCCTCCAGATCGGCGGCGTGGAACCCGTCCTCGCGCTCCTCCACCGGGCGCACGGCCACATCCAGCAGCCGGGCCGCGCCGGTGATCCCCACATAGCAGGGGCTGGAGACCAGCAGGACGTCGTCGGGGCCCGCGAAGAGCGCGCGCAGCACCAGCAGCATCGCCTCCTGGGCGCCGACGGTCACCACGATGGACTCGGCCGGCACATCGGTGTCCTCGTCCGCGCGCAGCGAGTCGGCGATGATCTGCCGGATCTGACCGGCGGTCGGCCCGTACTGGTACAGCGCGGTGCGGATGTCCGCCGGTGAACTCCCCTGCTCCGCCAGGTGGTCCAGATAGCGGCGGATGTGGGTGAAGACCTGCTCGGTGTCGAAGAAGCCGTCGTACGGCCGGCCCGGGGCGAAGGAAATCGCGTCCGGATAGCGATGGGTCACCTCGTTGAGGAAGTTCATCGTGTCCAGCACCGGCTCGGAAACGCTGCCGTGCAGCTGTGCCATTTCGAGGTATTCCCGTTGACGGGTCTGCGCGGCGACGGTGGTTCCTGCCATGAATTCCCCCGGGCGGCAAATGAATGAGAGCGGCTGTATGAGGGCGGCTCGGATGCTTCAGCATCACACGCCCGTCGGCCTTTCGACAACGCCGTCCAATTGCTCGAACCGCGCACTTGGACGGGCTTGTCGACAGCCTTGTGCGGCGCTATCCCACGGGCATCGATTCAGCCGGGGCCCGGTCCCATCCGTCGGCGCCCAGCTTGGCCCCGATCCGCTCGGCGTCGGCCGTGGGAACGGGCACGCGCACCCGCAGCCCGCTCTCCTCCGCGGCCTCCACCGCGACGTCGTCCACGGCGATGCCGAGCGCCGCGACGGCTCCCAGCAGCCGGGCCAGCTCCCCCGGACGGTCCGGAACCAGGATCCGCAGGCCCGCCTCGGCCACGGGCGGGCCGGCGCCAGGGCGCGGCAGCCCGGCGAGCCCGGCCACGCCCCGGGCCAGCAGGTCCTCCAGGGTCCGTACGCCCTGGTCATGGCCTCCGCCGTGGTCCTCGGCGAACCCGTCCTCCTCGGCGAACCCACCTCCCCGGGCGAACCCGTCCCCCTCGGCGAGCACGTCGAGCGCCGCCGCCACCCGGGCCAGATCGGCCCGCAGCTCCTTCACCACCCCGGCCATGGCTGACGCGTTGGACCGCAGGATGTCGCTCCACAGCCGGGGGTCCCCGGCGGCGATCCGGGTCACATCGCGCAGCCCCTGACCGGCCAGCAGCGGCACCCCGGCCGGGCCGTCGCGCAGCCGGGCGGCCATCACGCTGGCCAGCAGATGCGGTACGTGCGAGGTGAGCGCCACCACCTCGTCATGCTCCCGGCCGCGCATGACCACCGGGGCGGCGCCGCACAACTCCGCGAGCTCCAGGCCACGGTCGAGGGCGGCGCGCGAGGTCAGCCGGTGCGGCGTCAGCGCCCAGGGCCGCCCCCGGAACAGCTCGGCCCGCGCCGCCAGCGGCCCCGATCGCTCCCGGCCGGCCAGCGGATGGCCGCCGACGTAGCGGGAGGGCTCGGGGGCACGGGCGAGCACGGCGCGCTCCGGGCCGGCCTTCACGCTCGCCACATCGGTGTAGGCGCGGGCCAGACCGCGTTCCTGGGCCGCGATCAGCACCTCGGCGATCCGGCTCGGCGGCACCGCGAGCACGGCCAGGTCGACCGGCCCCGGCGGGTCCTCCGCCCGTCCCGCGCCGAGTGCGGCGGCGGTCCTGGCGGCGGCCCGGTCCCGGTCGGAGAGATACACCGACACGCCCTGCCCCGCGGCGGCGAGCGCGACCGACGTACCGATGAGGCCGGTGCCGATGACAGCCATCGTCTGCATCACAAGACATCACCCGTCCAGGAGGACCGCGACCCGGAAACACAAAACACGGCACAGCTTATGGAGGAGGCCCGGCGTCCACGAGTTCCGTTAACCGCCGGAATGGCGCCGATGGCTGGACGCGCTTATCGCCGCCTAGAGTTCTGCGGGCTCGGTTTTCTTCCGCACATGGGGGCCTTCATGAGGAATTCATCAAAAGCCGCGGAGCCGCTCGCGGATCTCGCCATCGACTATGTCGAGTTGTATGTGGAGAACCTGGATTCGAGCGCGTTCCAGTGGGTCGACCGGTATGCGTTCGCCATCGTCGGCAGCGGCGGTTCCGCGGACCACCGCAGCCTGGCGCTGCGGCACGGGGAGATCACGCTGGTGCTCACCCAGGCGACCTCCGACCGCCACCCCGCCTCGGCGTATGTACTCAGCCACGGCGATGGCGTGGCGGACATCGCGCTGCGCACCGCCGATGTGCGGGCGGCCTTCGAGGCGGCGGTGGCGAACGGCGCCGGTGTCCACCGGCAACCGGCCCGGCACACCGGTGACGGCCCGTCCGTCACCGCCGCGGTGCACGGCTTCGGGGACGTGGTCCACACCCTGGTCCAGCGCGCGCCGGACGCGGGCCCCGGGCTGCCCGCGGGTTTCGTCCCGGCGGACGGCCAGGAGCGGCCCGACGGGCCGGGCGGCGAGGTGGGTCCGGCCGAGGTGGGTCTGCTCGGCATCGACCACATCGCGGTCTGTCTCGGCACCGGCGGCCTCGGCCCGGCCGTCGCGTACTACAAGCAGGCACTGGGCTTCCGGGACGTCTTCGCGGAGCACATCGTCGTGGGCGCCCAGGCGATGCACTCGAAGGTCGTACAGAGCCCGTCCGGCACCGTCACGCTCACGCTCATCGAGCCCGACGACACGGCCCTGCCGGGGCAGATCGACGAGTTCCTGAAGAGCCACCAGGGCTCGGGCGTGCAGCACCTGGCCTTCTCCTCGCACGACGCCGTCGGGTCCGTGCGCGCCCTGTCCGACCGTGGCGTCACCTTTCTCACCACGCCCGACGCCTACTACGACCTGCTGGGTGAGCGGATCGACCTCAGCCCGCGGCGCCTGGCCGATCTGCGCGCCACCGGGGTGCTCGCGGACGAGGACCACGACGGGCAGCTGTTCCAGATCTTCACGGCCTCCACCCACCCGCGGCACACCCTCTTCTACGAGGTCATCGAGCGGCAGGGCGCCCAGACCTTCGGCAGCGCGAACATCAAGGCGCTGTACGAGGCCGTGGAGCTGGAGAGGACCGGGCAGCGTGACTTCCGGCGCTGACCGCACCGTTCGCGGTACGGCCGGGGCGGACGCGGCCGGGGCCGACGCTGACGCCGTCGACGGTGTCGAGTGCCTGGCCGACCTCGAGCGCGCCGCCGCTGCCGTCCTGCCGCCCGGCGTCCGGGACTTCGTGGCGGGCGGCAGCGGTGACGAGCTGACGCTGGCCGCCAACCGCGCGGCGTTCGACCGTACCTTCCTCGTGCCCCGGGTGCTGCGGGACGTCTCGCGGTGCACGACGGACGCCACGCTGCTCGGCCGCCCGGCGGCGCTGCCGCTGGCGGTGGCCCCGGTGGCGTATCACCGGCTGGTGAGCGAGGACGGTGAGCTGGCCACCGCCCGGGCGGCGAAGACCGCGGGGGTGCCGTTCGCGGTCTCCACGCTGAGCAGTGTGCCGATCGAGGAGATCACCGCGGTCGGCGGGGCGGTCTGGTTCCAGCTGTACTGGCTGCGCGACGGGGCCCGGACGCTGGAGCTCGCCCGCCGGGCGGAGGACGCGGGCTGTGAGGCGCTCATGCTCACCGTGGACGTGCCGTGGATGGGCCGCCGGCTGCGGGACATCCGCAATCGGTTCACGCTCCCGGCCGAGGTGCGGGCCGCCAACATCGACGCGGGCGGAACGGCACACATCCGGCCCGCCGGTGCCTCGGCCGTGGCCGCGCACACCAGCGAGGCGTTCTCCCCGGCGCTGACCTGGGCCACGGTGGACCGGCTCCGGGAACACACGCGGCTGCCGCTGGTGCTCAAGGGCGTCCTGGCACGCGAGGACGCGCTGCGCGCCGCCGAGTCCGGCGTCGACGCGCTGGTCGTCTCCAACCACGGCGGCCGTCAGCTCGACGGCGCCGTGCCGGGATTGGACGCGCTGGCCGATCTGGCGCCCGTGCTCGACGGCCGCTGCGAGCTGCTGCTCGACGGCGGCGTCCGCAGCGGTACGGACGTCCTCAGGGCCCTGGCCCTCGGCGCGGCCGGGGTGCTGGTGGGACGGCCGGTGATCTGGGGTCTGGCCGCGGCCGGTGAGGCGGGTGTGCGGCGGGTGTTCGAGCTGCTGGCCACCGAGCTGCGCATATCGCTGGGGCTGGCGGGCTGCGCCGATGTCACCGAGGCCGGGAGCCTGCGCACCGTACGGTGAGCGGCATCGGGCGATGCGAATCCGGCCAGGACGGGCCCCTCGCCCTGGCCGGATCGCCGTGTCGGCATATGGGTTCGGCGGGAGTGTCCAACCAGGGATCCCCGCTGGTTGGACGGGCCCGGGCGGGGTGGCCGCGGTCGGGAGGGAGCCGGACCCGTACTGGCGCGGATCACCAGCTCGGGGTCGAACAGCAGCTCACCGGTGGGCACATCCCGATTGCTGACCAGGGCCAGCACCGTACGGCCGACTTCCAGCGCGAGCCGGTCGGCGGGCTGACGCACCGTGGTGAGCGGAGGGTCCACGAACTCGGTGATCATCGTTCCGTCGTACCCCACCACCGAGATGTCCTCGGGCACCGAGCAGCCCTGGCGCCGCACCCCGCGGATGGCGCCGAGCGCCATGTAGTCACTCGCCGCGACGATCGCGGTGGCACCGAGCCCGAGCAGGGGGTGGCTGCCGGCTGACCGCCCTCGACGGTGTACGACGGCACCACCTCCTCCGCCCTCGCCCACACCTCCGGAGACGCCGTCTACACCTGGGGGCCCGATTCCCCGGCAAGCACGGCCGGATCACCGTCGACGGGAAGAAGCACACGGTGCGAACCAGGCCTTCCTCGTCTGCACCCTCGCCGCGACGGGTGTCTTCGCCCACGCGTTCCTGCACGCCCTCGGTGTGACGTCCACGGGCCCCTCGCCACCAGTCGTTCGACCTGTCGGTGTCACACCCGGCGCCGCCACCTACGGCGCCGTGATGACCGCGACGGTCTTCGCCTTTCTGTCCTGGGCCGGGTTCGAGGCATGCGCGTCCCTGGGCGAGGAGACCGACGACCCCCGGCGCAACATCCCGCGTGCCCTGGCGGGCAGTGTGTTGCTCACCGGTGTTCTCTACATCCTGATGATGTTCGTCCAGACCATCGGCTTCGGCACCGACGACAAGGGGGTGAGCGAGTTCGCCGGTACGGAGTCAGCGCTGGTGACGCTCTCCGACAGCTACATGGGCACCTGGTTCTCGCTCGTCGTCGCCTTCACCGCGGTGGCCTCCGCCTTCGCCGCCGCGCCGTCCTCCTCCGCCGCGGCGTCCCGCATGGTGTTCGCCCTGGCACGCGACGGCTTCGGTCCGCCGGCGCTCAGCCGGTCCGATCCCGGCACCGGCGCCCCCACCAGGGCCCTGTGGCTGTGCGGCGGTGTGGGAATCACCTTCACCCTGGTCATGTACGGCGTGGGCACCTCCGCGTTCGACACCTACTACTGGTACGCGACCATCGGAGTGCTGTGCGTCCTGGTGGTCTACGCCCTCGCCGGATTCGGCGTGATTCCGCGGCCTGGTGCCTGACCGGCGTCGCCATCATCCTCCTGGCTCCCTCGCTCGCACGGCGCATCGGCACCCGCCTCACCAGTGAGCTGCACGGGGACACCGCCGTCGGGCCTGAACCGTGCCCGACGGCCGAGGGGCGGCCCGGAAGGACCGCCCCCGACGCGCCACCGGCCAACTACGCCCCCACCGATGTCGCTGACCAGGCCGGATAGCGAAACGCCGCTGGAGTGCTAGGCGAGCTGGAGGTCCACCCGCACCGCGATCTCGTCCCACATCCCCGCGCATTCACGGGCGAGGCTGGCGACGATGCCGCTGCAGTGCGGCGGCACGTTCGCGATGATCTCCTGCCACTCCTCCGCGCTGAGCATGTTGATGTTGAGCAGCCGGAGCAGCCTGCGGCCCGTTTCGTTGAACCGCAGGGCGGGGTCCGAGGTGAGGCGGTGCACGGCCGCGAGGCGGTCGGCCATCGGGACCACCTCGGCGGTGGCCGCGCCCGCCGTGGACCGGCTCAGCGCCTCGGTCCGCCGGCCCCCGGCCTTCGCCGTGCCGCGCGCCTTCGGAAGGGGGTCCTCGCCCCTGCTCATACGGTTCCTGACGTCCCGTGCGGTCTCCGGGGAGATGCCCGCGGCCCGGGCGATCTGGCGCAGCGACAGACCTGGGTTCGCCGTGATCAGCCTGCTCGCCAGTTCGCGCCCGGCGGCGCTGTTGATGGGACGGACCCGGCCGTCCTGGCCGATCCGGCTGCCACTGGCCGTCTCCTCGGCCGATGTCCGACGCCGGATCTCCGCGACGGTACCCGCCGAGATACCGGAGACCGACGCGATCATGCGGTCCGACCACTGGGGGTGCGACACGATGATGCGCGCGGCCGCGGACTTCCGGTCCGCCATCGACAGCGGCAGGCCATGGGTGATGTTGGAGCCGACGGCCAGGACGAACGCGTCGGCCTTGCTGCCGTCGAAGAACTTGACGCTGATCTTCTCGGCGCCGCGGAGCTCCGCGGCCCGTAGCCGGTGGGCACCGTCGACCACCCGCATCGTGGACCGGTGAACGATGATGGGCGGTAAGGTGACTTCCGTCTCCGCCAGCGCTTGGATGTGCTCCGGGTCCTCCCCTGAACTCCGCGGTGACTCCGCCGTCGAAATCGACGCGATGTCGACTTCGACGACCACTTCCTCAAGTTGCTGCTCGAACATCGCCAACCCCCCGCTCCAAGGCGAGCTCGCCTCGAAAGGAATTTCTATCCGGGGGGCGGCAGGCACACTTTGCACACCACTTCGAAGATCGCCGATCGTGGCCGATCAATATCGACCACCCCCCGTTGCCCCACTTCGCGAAATCGCGAAAGGCCGTTCAATCTTTCGACGCAGACTCTAACAGCGGTCAGGCGGTTTGACACCCCGTATCCGCGCGCGGCGCGCCGCGGTTACTCAACTAGAACTCATGGTTTCGGATCGGGCGATCACCAGCGGGAGCCATGGCGTTCTGTACGTGCTCACTGATACCAGCGGGACGATACGCGTCACATGAGGTGAATGCGGCTCCGTTCAGCCACTCACCTGGCCTTTCGCGTTCGTTCCCGGAGCCCTGGAGGGTGCATGAAATGCTTTCATGGGGCATGCGGGAACGCCAAATCGGGGGAATCGCGAGAATGTCGCTCGGGAATCCATGCGGCGTCCCGCCGGCGGGACAGAAAGCATTGGCTAGAGGTTCTACGGAGCGCTGTTTACGCCCCCAGGGCAGGCGGGTCGGCGGCGGGTCCGGGAATATGCGGGACCGGGTCGTCGGCCGCCTCGTCCAGCATTTGAACGATCCAATCCATAAGCCCGAGACCGGCGATCTCCGCCGCGCGCTCCCAGCGGATTCTGCGCTCGGCGACCACGTTCACCTGTACAACGCCCGGCTCCTGTGCGGCTTCCGGCGACTGACGCCGCATCCGTATCTGCCGGCGTAACGCATTGCGGGTCCAGCCGCCCTCCTCGGCCCGGGTCAGCCACTCGTCCTGCTCGGCCTCGGGGAGGGCGGCCACTTCCGCGTGGTGCTGAAAGCTCAGCTTGCCCCGCCGCCTGCCCGGCTCGAACTTGCGTGCCACCCAGGCGTAGTTGCGCAGCGTCTGATAGTCGAGCGAGGTCTGCTTCAGCGCCTGGCGGTAGCGGTCGGGGTAGTGCTCCTGGCCGAAGATGAGCCAATCGCCCAGCCACCACGTGGAGGAGTCGGCGATGACGTGGATCTGCTGGCCGAGGTGGCGCCACTCGGACAGCGGCAGATCGGGAGGGAGTGACAATCCCGTTCGCCGGGTGGTCGTCCGCCCGTTCGCGGGGATGGACATCGTGCACACCTCACCTGCCCTCGTCTTCGGCGGCCTCATCCTCCACAGCGGGGGGTTTCGGCGAGGTTTCATCGCACCTGGCCGGTTTCCACCGGCCGAGAACCACGTGACACACGGGCAACGGCGGAGGGCGTTACGGTTCCGAAACCCACGCACCGATCTACTGGGCGGATGGACGCGGAATCAGTCTCACCGCGAGCCGGCAGAGGAGGCTACATGGACACCGCAGCCCGGCGGTGTGCCGAATGCGGCGCCGAGTTCACCTGGACCAGCAGGAACCCGACGCGCAGGTTCTGCGGCTCCAGATGCAAGACCCGGTGGTGGCGGGCCCACCGCCGCGGCACGGCCACCGCGGACACCGCGGACCGGCCGCACCACCGGTCGCAGGCGGCGCCGGTGCCCCCGCTCAGCACCGGCCATGAGTGCCCGAACTGCGGTCAGCACATCACCGTGCTCAACCTGATCGTCGCGTCCGACGGCGGTTCCGGCTCCGGTACGCTCACCGGCTGACGTCCGGCCGCAGGGCGGGCAGCACCGCGGAGCCGACGCTCTCGATCAGCTCGGTGGGCGGATCGTAGGAACCGACGTGCTGGAGGAACACATCGGTCACCCCGTCGGCGTGCAGCGCGATGAGCCGTTCGGCGATCTCCTTGGCGGTTCCGAAGAGGCAGAACTCCTGGGCGAAACGCAGGGCCGTCTCGTCGCTCACCCAGGCCGAGCAGATCTCGACGGCCGCGTCCCAGTCCTCGGCGTGGACGAGGTCCGGATAGACCCCCTCCACCCGCGCCGGGACGTCCAGTTCGATCCCGGCCAGGGCGAGGAAGGGCGCTCCGCCGTTCTGGGCGATCGACGCGCAGATCGGCTTGAGCAGCCGGGCATCGGCCGCCACGTCGTCGGTCACCGCGCAGAACGCCGAGACGGTCAGCGGGATCGCCTCCGTGGTGCGCCCCGCGGCCCCGGCGCCCTCCCGCACCCGGGCGGTGGCACTGGCGAGCGTCGTCCGCGAGACACCGCTGAGCAGGATGACACCATCGGCGATCTCCCCGGCGAGCCGCAGATTCCGGGGGCCGCTGGCGGCCACGTGGAGCGGTACGTCCGGATCCGGGTCCCGGAGCCGGGACCGTACGCCGTTGAAGTCACACTCCTGCCCCTGGAGAAGCGCCCGCAGGGTGGCGATCCCGGCGCGCAGCTCGGCCCCCGTACTGGAGCGCATGCCGATGGGGCCGACCGAGCTGTTGCCCACGCCGAGGCCGAGGGTGAACCGGCCGGGGGCCAGCTCGGCGACGCTGCGCGCGGCCGAGGCGACGACGGCCGGGTGCCGGGTGACGAGGTTGGTGACCGCGCTGCCCAGACCGATCCGTTCCGTGCCCAGCGCGGCGGCGGTCAGGGCCATGAACACATCCCGCCACAGCAGCTGGGAGTCGGGGAACCACACCTGGTCGAAGCCCAGTTCCTCCGCGCGCCGGGCGGTCCCGGCCAGCCGGTCCACCCGGTCGCACGGCGGTATGCGGACACCGACTCGTATCCCGCTCTTCTCGTTCACGCTCTCCTCCTGAGGGGTTGGTGTGAGTGCTTGGTACGGCACGACGCAGGCTCAACCCACCTGCGCGGTATCGCTGTCGGCCACCTGCGGAGCCGGAAGGCGCGGTGACTCCTCGGTGTCGTCCGCTTCCCGCAGGAACAGGCCCGCCACCACCGAGACGGCCGACATCGCGGCCATGTACACCGCGATGCCCACCCATCCGCCGGTGGTGTGCAGCAGATAGGTGGCGATGTCGGGAGAGAACGCGTTCCCGGCGATCAGCCCGACGGTGAAGCCGATCGACATGCCGGTGAACCTCAGCCGCGCCGGGAAGACCTGTGAGAAGTACGCCGGGACCACGCCGTAGTTGGCGGAGTAGCCGATGAACAGCAGGGTGAAGCCCAGCAGCATCAGCCCGTAACTCCGCGTCTGGAGCAGCGCCAGCCAGACGAACGGCAGCACGATCAGCGAGGCGGCCCCGGCGATGAAGACCCTGCGGTTTCCGAACCGGTCCGCCAGCTTTCCGGCGAGCGGCACGCAGACGATGATGACGAGGGTGGCCGGCAGCAGCACGGCGATCATGGCGTCCTTGTCCAGGTGCAGCCCGGTGCGGGCGTACTCCAGGCTGTAGACGGTCGCCAGTGTGAAGGCCACCCCGGCACTCAGAATGGCGGCGGCCATCAGCACGACCCGCCCACCGCACTCGCGGAACACCTCGACCACGGGCAGCCGGTCCACCGCGTTCCGCGCCTTGACCGCCTCGAACTCGGGGCTCTCCTCCAGACCGAGCCGCACGAACAGACCCACGCCGACGAGCACCGCGCTCAGCAGGAACGGAACCCGCCAGCCCCATGAGTGCAGCTGGTCGTCCGGAAGCTGGAGCACCCCGAGGAAGACGAGGTTGGCCAGGAGCAGCCCGGCCGAGGTCCCGGTATTGATCAGCGAGCCCCGGAACCCGCGTTTCTCACGCGCACCGTGTTCGATGGTCATCAGGACCGCCCCGCCGTATTCGCCACCGACGGAGAACCCCTGGGCGAGCCTGGCGACGATCAGCAGGACCGGCGCCGCGATCCCCACCTGACGGTAGGTGGGCAGCAGACCCACCGCGAAGGTGGCGATGCCCATCAGCCCCAATGTGGCCACCAGCGTGGACTTCCGGCCCAGGCGGTCGCCGAAGTGGCCGAACACCACCGCGCCGACCGGCCGGGCCAGGAAGCCGATGGCGAAGGTCGACAGCGAGAGCAGAGTGCCCGTCACCGGGTCCGAGGTGGGGAAGAAGAGCTTGGCGAACACCACGGACGAGGCCAGTCCGTAGATGGAGAAGTCGTAGTACTCGACGGTGGTGCCGATCCAGCCGGCGACCAGCGCTCTGGTGCTCTGGTCCCGGCCGGGTTCACGAACATCGGTTGCTGTCATGAGGGTCCTACCTTTCAAGGGTGGTTGCTCTGGTCATTCGTAAGATCGGAGGGCCCAGGGGTTCTGGGTATGGCTGGCATGTGGGCGCCGTTGGCAAGGCTCAAAGGACTTGGCCGCCCGGGACCCCGCGACGACTCGACCGCCAATTGGGAGACGCGACTCGATCGCTGCTGTAGGACAACGTCGGCGAGGTCGTCTGCGGGTGACATGTGAGACGGCGAGCTGGCGGAGGTGGCCGTGCCCGAGATCTGGGCCGGAGTGGACATCGGCAAGGAACACCACCACTGCGTGGTGATCAACGCGGACGGCGAACGGCTGCTGTCGCGCCGGGTCCTGAACGATGAGACCGAGTTGCTTCACCTCATCGGCGATGTCCTGGCGATATCCGCGGACGTGCTGTGGGCCGTCGATCTCAACCACGGCGGAGCTGCCCTGCTGATCTGCCTGCTCCTCAGCCACGATCAGCCGATGGCCTATCTGACCGGCCTGGCAGTCCACCGTGCCTCGGCCACCTACAAGGGCGAAGGCAAGACGGACGCGAAGGACGCCTTTGTCATCGCCGACCAGGCCCGCGTTCGCCGGGACCTCGGGCTGCTGAGGCCCGGTGACGAGATCGCTGTCGACCTGCGCACGCTGACCAACCGGCGCCTTGACGTGGTCTTCGACCGCACCCGGCAGATCAACCGGCTCCGCGCCCAACTGCTGGAGATCTTCCCCGCGTTGGAGCGGTCGCTGGACCTGGTCAATAAAGGCCCGGTGATGCTGCTGACCGGCTACCAGACCCCGGCCGCGATCCGCCGCGCCGGCGTCCAGCGGATCGAGACCTGGCTGAAGAACCGCAAGGTCCGCGGTGCCGCGGCGCTGGCGAAGACGGTTGTGGAGGCCGCCCGGGCCCAGATGACCGCACTGCCCGGCGAGAAGCTGGCGGCCGCCATGGTGGTCCGCCTCGCGAAGGGGGTGATGGCCCTTGATGAGGAGATCGTCGGGCTTGACGCCCTGATCGAGGCCACGTTTCGCGAGCATCCGCACGCCGAGGTGATCCGTAGCCTGCCCGGTATGGGCCCCAAGCTCGGCGCCGAATTCATCGCCGCGACCGGCGGTGACATGGACGCCTTCGGCAGCGCCGACCGCCTGGCCGGCTTCGCCGGCCTTGCCCCCAGGCCCCGTGACTCCGGCCGCGTCAGCGGCAACCTGCGCCGCCCCCGGCGCTACCACCGCGGACTGCTGCGGTCGATGTACCTCTCGGCGATGGTCAGCATCACGACATGCCCCGCGTCCAAGGCGTACTACCAGCGGAAGAGAAGCGAGGGTAAGGGCCACAAGCAGGCCCTGCTCGCGCTCGCCCGCCGCAGGCTCAACGTCCTGTGGGCGATGATCCGTGACGGACAGTGCTACCAAGGTTCACCTCCCGTCACGACTGCGGCTTGACATCACGATTGGGAAGTCCTTTGTCCTTCAGAAGCGGTCCGTGGGGACGGGAGAGGGACGAGAAAGGGACGGGCGGGGCGACGCCTAGGGGTGTCCGGCGGTACGCGTACGCCTGCGGCGGGGCTGCTCCCCTCCCCACCGGACACCGGGCCGAGGCAAGGTCGGCTCAGCGATCGCAAGTGGGTCGTACTATGTACCGTTCGCTGTATGACGTCAAGGTCGCTGACAACGGCGCCCTGAAGGGGCGCGGGGAACTGCGCGACCAGCCACGACGGCGCCGCAGACGATCGACGGCGTCTCGGGGCACTTCCAGCGGAGTGCTCAGGTGGCGCGGCTCAGTCGCCGGTGTGCCGCAGTACGCCGTCGATGAGGCAGTCGAGCCCGAAGAGGAACTGCTCGTCGCTGGGCAGCGTGGTCATCTCCTCGGCGAGCTCCACCATGTGGGGGAAGTCCTCACGTGGCAGGGTCCCGTAGAAGTGCCTGCGCTGACGCCGCAGCTCCTCGGCCTCGGGATGGTCGGCCTTGCCCCACGGGCGGGGCGCCTGATAGCTGGCGAAACCCAGGCTGTACTGCACGATCAGCCCGTAGACGCGCACCGCGTCCCGGTCTGCGAACCCCGCCTCGCGCAGCCTCCCGATGACCGCCTCGAACGCGCCCCGCATGGACCGCGGGCCGGTGCTCACCCGGGTGGAGAAGAGCCGCACGATGCTGGGGTGCTCCCGCATCATCTCGAGGAAGGCCAGCGCCAGGGCCCGCACGACCGCCTCGGGCGAGGTCTCCTCGGCGGTGGGCAGCCGGAAGTTTCCCATGACGTAGTCGGCGATCCCGTCGAGGATCTCCTCCTTGCCACGGAAGTAGCTGTAGAGCGTCATCGCGCCCACGCCGAGATCCGCGGCGAGCCGCCGGATCGTCAGTACGTCGATGTCCTCCTCGTCGCAGATCCGGGTGGCCACCTCGATGATCCGCTCAGCGGTGAGCGTCCTGCCACGCGACCGCTGACCCGCCACTGGGACTCTCCTCTTCGCACACCACCGGGGACCGGCGACACCGACGCCGTCGTACACCACACCGTACAGGCGTCCCGCCGATCGGGCGGCGATCAGGAGGTGTTGTCCGGGCCGGAGGTGTTGTCCGGGCGGGCGGCCAGGTCGAGCGCGATGTCCGTGATCATGTCTTCCTGGCCGCCGACCATCCCACGGCGGCCGACCTCGACCAGGATCGCGCGGGTGTCCAGACCGTGGCGGACCGCGGCGGCCTCGGCGTGGCGCAGGAAACTGGAGTACACGCCCGCGTAGCCGAGGGTGAGGGTCTCTCGGTCGACGCGCACCTCGCGGTCCTGGAGGGGCCGTACGAGGTCGTCGGCGGCATCCATGAGGGGGAACAGGTCACAGCCGTGCTTCCAGCCCATCAGGTCGGCGACGGCGATGAACGCCTCCAGCGGGCAGTTGCCCGCCCCCGCGCCCTGGCCCGCGAGCGAGGCGTCGACGCGGGTGACGCCGTTCTCCACGGCCACCACGGTGTTGGCCACGCCGAGGGCGAGGTTGTGGTGGGCGTGGATGCCGAGTTCGGTGCCCGGGTCGAGCACATCGCGGTAGGCGCGGAAGCGATCGCGGACACCGTCCATGGTGAGCCGGCCGCCGGAGTCGGTGACGTACACGCAGTGGGCGCCGTAGGACTCCATCAGCCGTGCCTGGCGGGCGAGTTCGGCCGGTTCCGTCATATGCGACATCATCAGGAACCCGGCCACGTCCATGCCCATCTCGCGGGCGGCGGAGATGTGCTGGGCGGAGATGTCGGCCTCGGTGCAGTGGGTGGCGATGCGCACGGAGCGGATGCCGAGGGCGTGGGCCTGCTTGAGGTCGTGCAACGTGCCGATGCCCGGCAGCAGCAGGGTGGTGGGGATCGCCGTGCCGGTGGCCCCGACGACGGCCTCGATCCAGTCCCAGTCGGTGTGCGCGCCGATTCCGTAGGTGACGCTGGAGCCGGACAGGCCGTCGCCGTGGGCGATTTCGATGGCGGCCACCCCGGCGGCGTCCAGGGCGGCGGCGATGGTGCGGGCCTGCTCGACGGTGTAGCGGTGGCGGATGGCGTGCATGCCGTCCCGCAGGGTCACGTCCTGGACGTACAGGGCGGGCGGGACGGGCGGGGTGTCCGCGGTCGTGCCGGCGTCGGTCGTGGTCATCGTGCGGTCTCCTCGCCGGAGCGGTGTGCGGCCAGGCGCTCCGCGGTGCGCAGCGCGGCCGAGGTCATGATGTCGAGGTTTCCGGCGTAGGCCGGGAGGTAGTGGGCGGCTCCCTCGACCTCGAGGAAGACCGAGACCTTCACCGCGTCGGTGTGCGCGGCATCGGCGGGCAACAGGGAGCGCATCGGATCGCCGGACGCCACCTGGTCGAACTGCACCTTCTGCTTGAGGCGGTAACCGGGCACATACGCCTGGACGCGGCCGACCATCTCCTCGACGGAGGCGGTGACCTCCTCGGTGGCGCAGCCCGAGACCAGGCAGTGCACGGTGTCGCGCATGATCAGCGGTGGTTCGGCGGGGTTGAGGACGATGATGGCCTTGCCGCGGGCGGCGCCGCCGACGCGCTCGATGGCGGCGGCGGTGGTCTCGGTGAACTCGTCGATGTTCGCGCGGGTGCCGGGGCCCGCGGAGCGGGAGGAGATGGAGGCGACGATCTCCCCGTAGTGGACGGGGGTGACCGCGCCGACGGCGGCCACGATCGGGATCGTGGCCTGGCCACCGCAGGTGACCATGTTGACGTTGGGTGCGTCGAGGTGGGCGTCGCCGTTGACCGGGGGCACCACATAGGGGCCGATGGCGGCCGGGGTGAGGTCGACGAGGGTGCGGCCGAGGGGGCGCAGCACCTCCTCGTGGCGCTTGTGGGCACCGGCGGAGGTGGCGTCGAAGACGATGTCAACGTCGGCGAACTCGTCCATCGCCACCAGCCCGTCCACGCCCTCGTGGGTGGTGGCCACCTTCAGGCGGCGGGCGCGGGCCAGGCCGTCGGAGGCGGGATCGATCCCGGCCATCGCGGTGATCTCCAGGGTGTCGGAGAGCCGCAACACCTTGATCAGGAGGTCGGTGCCGATGTTGCCGGAGCCGATGATCGCCACTTTGGCGCGGCTGCTGGTCTCGCTGCTCACCGGTGGTCTCCTTCCGCGGCGAAGCCGACTCCTACGGAGCCGAGGTTCGAGATACGGGCGTGGAACACATCGCCCGGGGCGGCCGGGACCATCGGCCCCAGGGCCCCGGTCAGGACGAGGTCGCCCGCGCGCAGCGGGTCGCCCCGCTCGGCGAGGGCCGAGGCCAGCCAGACGGCCGCGTTGAGGGGACCGCCGAGGCAGTCGGCGCCGGTCCCGTGGGAGGCCATCTCGCCGTTGCGCGTCATGGTCATCTGTACGGAGCGCAGGTTGAGCCCGGAGAGTGGCACCGGGGAGGCGCCGAGGACGTACAGCCCGCAGGAGGCGTTGTCGGCGACGGTGTCCACGATGGAGATGTCCCAGTCCCGCACCCGGCTGTCGACGATCTCCAGCGCGGGCAGCGCGAAGTCGGTGGCGCGCAGCAGGTCCACGACGGTGCAGTGGCGGTGTGGCAGATCGCTGCCGAGCACGAGCGCCACCTCGGCCTCCACCTTGGGCTGGAGCAGCCGCCCGGCGGGCACCTCGCCGCCCTCCGGCACGGCCGTGTCGGCGAACAGCGCTCCGAAGTCCGGCTGGTCCACGCCGAGTTGGCGCTGTACGGCCGGGGAGGTCAGGCCGATCTTCCGGCCGGCGATCCGGCGGCCGGTGGCCTGTTCGCGTCGCAGGTTGAGCCGCTGCACCGCGTAGGCGGCCTCGATGTCGCCGTCGTCCAGGAGCGTGCGCACCGGCGCGCAGGCGATCCCGGCGCGGGCGGCGCCCGCGAGTGCGTCGGCGGCCTTGACCACGGCCCCGGGGAGGGAGTCCGTCGGGACGTGGTCGGGAACATTCGGCACGGGCTACCTCCTGGAGAAGAACATGGGGCCGGGGCCCGGCGCTCCCGATGTGGCCTCCGGTATAGACGCGCCGCCCACCACTCGCCAACTTTCGTTCCGTCACACGGAACGGGGCGCATGGCGACGTGCCGGACGAGGCGACACTGACCTCGCGCACCCGGATCCGTCCAGCGCCCCGTACCGCCTGACGGAACACCCCCGAGCGATGGCCCGTCCCCGCCGGACGCCTCTTGACGGCACCCGAGGAGTTCCGTACAAAGTACGACCAGAAGTGCGGGCTCGCCGCCCCGCCACGTCAGGAGAGTGCATATGCTGACCGCCCACTACGCCCCCAGCCGGTTCGGCCAGCTGCACTACGTCGAGTGCGGCGAGGGCGAGCCGGTGCTGCTGCTCCACCAGACCCCGCGGTCCTGGGCCGAGTACCGCGATGTGCTTCCACTGCTCGGCGCCACGCACCGGGCGATCGCGATGGACACCGTCGGCTACGGGGCCTCCGCGAAACCCGCGGACGACCAGAGCGTCGAGATGTTCGCCGACGGGGTCGAGGACCTGGTGGACGAGCTCGGGCTCGACACGTTCCACCTGGTCGGACACCACACCGGCGGAGTGATCGCGGTGGAGGTGGCGGCCCGCCTGGGCTCCCGGGTGCGGAGCCTGACGCTCTCCGCGACCCCGTTCATCACCCCGGAGAAGCGCGCCCGCGCGGTGTGGAAACGCCCGGTCGACTGGGTGCGGCCGAATCCGGACGGCTCCCACCTCCTGGAGCTGTGGAACCGGCGCAGACACTTCTACCAGCCGGGGCAGGAGGCCGCGCTCAACCGCTTCATGGCCGACGCCCTGCGGGTGCTGGGCCGGGCGGAGGACGGCCATATCGCCATCCGGCTCTTCGCCATGGACGAGCGGCTGCCGCGGATCGCCGCCCCGGCCACGGTCATCTGCGGACAGGACGACGACCCGTCGATGCCCAGCTTCGAGCCGATGGTGCGGGCGCTGTCGGCGAAGGGGCACATCGTGCCCGGGGCCGGTGTGCCGTTCCCCGAACAGCGGCCGGAGGAGTTCGCCCGGCTCGTACGGGAAGCCGTCGCCTCCGCCGAGGTGGCGGACGGCTGACGATGGCGCGGCTTCAGGGCCCGCCGGGCCCGGGGAACAGCGAGCGGTAGAAGGGGGTCGCGCGGAAGCCGTCCCCGTGGTGGGTCGAGCTCCAGCTCAGTGTGACCGCCGGAACGCCGGCCCGGTGCAGCTCGCCGGTGAGCGCGTAGTCGGGGTGTACGCCGTCGTCGCTGATCGTCGTGGTGAAGTCGAAGGTGAACCGGTCGCCCGGCCGCACCGGCAGGCCCTCCTCCGCCAGCGGCGCGTAGACCGGGGTCCAACTGCTCGACTGCACCAGCGAGTCGATGGGCTCGTCGTCCTCGGCCACCCACAGACGCACGCCCAGCGCGAGCCCGGAGAACTCGCCCTCTGCGGTGAACGTCAGCTCGGCGCCGTCGATGCCCTCCGGGTCCAGATCGCCGTTGAACTCCAGCGGCTCCACCTCGACCGGGCCCGACAGATACGACCGCTCCCGCACCTTCGGATTGTCCTGCAGCCCCTCCAGGACCACCCGCAGGTCGAAGGGGCGGCCCACCGAGGCGAACACCTCCTCCACATAACGGAAGACGAACGGCGGAAATCCGAGCGGCTCACCGCGACCCGCGCTGCCCAGGTCCAGGGCGACAGCCGTGGTGACGCTGCGGTGCGGGATGAACACCCCACCGGGCTTCACCAGCCGCTTCCGCGCGTCCCGCAGCACCGAGCCCGCGCCCTCGGAGCCGCCGAGCGTGCCGATGATCTCCGAGACACACATCTCGACGGGCTCGGGGAGCTCGATCTCGGTGGAGAGTCCCTCGACGACCGTGATCCGGTCGGCGAACCCCGCCTCCTCGATGGTCTCCCTGGCGATCCGCGCCGACTTGGGGATGACCTCCACCGCCCACACATGCCGCGCCCCGGCGCGGGCGGCGGCCAGCGCCCACACCGCGTCCTTTCCCGTGCCGATGTCGAGCACCGTCCGGCCGGGGGCGTAGCGCCGGACGGCCTCGGCATACCGGCTCATCCGGCGCTCGTCCTTGATCATCACTTCGTACGCGACGTCGTCGTACACCGGGTACTCGCCGATCGAGGCGAACAGCCACACCGGGGCCGACTCCGGATCGCATGCCCGCACCGGCACCTTGCGCCCCGGCGCGGCTAACTCCGTGATGAAGGAATACCGCATTCTTCAACCTTTCCCTGGGTGTCTTTCCAGGGCCAGCATGCCAGGCCGGAAAACCCGGAATTCCCTAGGAATAGAATGCACCATGAACGAACAAAGTCTGAACATAGCACAGTTAAAGGGATGCAAAAGCACCCAAGTGCACCCGGACAAACACCCCATGCCACACCCCGTTCGGACGCCGCGCGACAGGGCCATGACGCAGACGCGACCCGGGAAATTGGCATGTTCGCGATAATGCGAGGGTTGCCTCGGGAAGTGCATTCGGCTGAATTTCGCGGATGGGCCGCCGGGCCGTCCGAAAATAGTCGTCACTAATATTATTAGCGCGACAACCTCTTCACGGGAAATTGCGTCCGGAAGACGGGGCCGACGCCGGGCCGGTGACACCGGCGGCGCGGCCCGCCAAGTCGGCTCCGCCGTCCGGCCGTTCCGCGCGTTCCGCGCGTTCCTCCCTCAACGGATCAGGTGCCGTTCATCTGGCCGCGACGACGTTCGGGACCATCCACGGCAAGGTCCCCTACAGTGGACGGCCTCATCCGCGGCAACGACCAGATCTTCCTCGCGCCGGGCGGGCACTCCTGGCCACGGCAACGACCTCCGGCCACGCCTGGATGGGCATCCGACTTCATGACCTCGGCGACGTGAGTCTGTCACGGAGTTCGTCGGCGGCCGGGTGGCCGATCTCCTCGGCGATCTCAAGAGCCTGTCGCCAGACCAGCCGGGCCGCTTCATGATCACCCGCGGCGAAATGGGTGTCGCCCAGATGATTCAGTATCTCCGTCTCGTTGAACCGGTCGCCGACCCCCCGGACAATGTCGAGGGCCCGCTCGTAGCAGCCGGTGGCATCCGCGTACTGAGCGAGGTGGTGATGTGCGTAGCCGAGGCTGTCCCACGCCCCCGCCTCCGCGTGCCGGTCGTCGATTTCCCTGTTGAGGGCCACCGCCTGTGCGCAGTAATCGAGTGTCCGCTGGTACTGACCGAGCATGGCGTGCAGCCACCCGGCGTTGTTCAGCGCCATGGCCTGTCCGCCCCGGTGTCCGATCCGCCGGTACAGGCTCAGCGCCCGTTCGTTGTGGTCCAGCGCCTCCCGGGGCCGGCCTTGCCGGTCGCACACCCACCCCAGACCCCGGTAGGTGTGCGCCTGCCTGACCCGGTCGCCCAAGCGGTCGTACAGTTCCAGGGCCTGGTGGAAGTGGGTGTGGCCCTCGTCGAGGCGGCCCATCTGGGTGTAGGCCATGCCGAGGCTGCGATGTGCGCCGGCCTCCCATGACCGCTCGCCCAGCCGTCGCGCCGCCTCGAGCGCGGTACGTTGGCTGGCCGCCCAGTCGTGCCAGTGCCCCCGATAGTCGAAGAATGTCTCGAGGGCCCAGGCCAGCTGCCAGGCGTGCGCGTCGAGACCCAGACCGGCCGCCAGATCAACGGCCGCGTACAGCATCCGGTGCTCAGCGGTGAACCAGTCGAGAGCCGCACCGTGGTCCGCCATCTCCTCCGGCACGACCCCCGGCTGGGTGGCGGCCAGGGGGATCTGGTCCCGGTGTGCGTCCAGCAGCCCCGCCGCGGCATGGGCGGTATGGACGTAGAAGTCGGCGAGCCGGTGCAGTGCGGCCTCGCTGACGGAGACCGATTGACCGTGGCCCTGTTCGGTGGCGTAGAGGCGGATGAGGTCGTGCATGCGGTGGCGGCCGGGGGTGTGTTCCTGGATCAGGTGAGCGGCCCGCAGTTTGCGCAGGAGGACACGCACTCGTGCCACGGGGAGTCCAGTGAGGCTCGCGGTGGCGGGCACGCTGATGTCGGGGCCCGGCGCGAGGCCGATCAGCCGGAACGCCTGTGCGGTGTCCGGGTCGAGTGCGTGGTAGGAGGACGCGAACACGGCACGCAGGTCCGCGGCCATGTCGCCGGTGTCCAGGGCGTCGAGTCGGGTGGCGGCTTCCTGGACTTCCTCGGCCAGGGCCGACAGCGGCAGCTCCGGGCTGGCCGCCGCGCGGGCGGCCAGGATGCTGATGGCCAGGGGCAGGCCCGCGCAGTACGTCAAGAGCGTGGCCACGGCCTCGGGTTCGGCGGCCGTCCTGCGATGGCCGAGATGGCGGACGAGTAACTGGTGTGCCTCAATGTCCGGGAGTACGTCGAGGTCGAGGGGGCGGGCTCCATGGCTGACGGTCAGGCCGGTCAACTGGCGGCGGCTGGTGATGAGCACGGTGCAGGTGGGGCTGCCAGGAAGCAGGGGCAGGAGCTGGGTGGTGTCGCAGGCGTTGTCGAGCACGATGAGCAGGCGCTTGTCCGACGTCAGGCTCCGGTAGAGCCCGGTCTGCCCGTCCAGCTCCGCGGGGATCTCGGCGGGATCGACGCCGAGGGCGTCGAGGAAACCGCGGACCGCCACCGCGGGCGGGACCGGCTCGCCGGAGGGGTCGAAGCCGCGCAGGTTGATGTAGAGCTGCCCGTCGGGGAAGTGTTCCAGGCGGTTGTGGGCCCAGTGAAGGACGAGCCAGCTCTTTCCGACGCCGCCGACGCCACCGATCGCGGACACCATCACCGTGCCGCCAGGAGCGGCTTGGGAGTCCAGCAGGCGGTCCAGGTCGGCGAGCTCCGGGTGCCGCCCGACGAACACCGGTGGAGGTGCGGGTAGTTGCCGCGGTACGGGAACGGCGCGTCGGCTCGCACCGCCTGAGGAGAGAGTCGTCGGGGCGGTCAGCGCCGGGTCGGCGGTGAGGATCCGCTGGTGCAGATCTTGCAGTGCCGGACTCGGGTCGGTGCCCAGTTCCGCTGCCAGTCGACACCGGATTTCCTGGTAGTGGTGCAGGGCCTGGGCAGGGCGGCCGCTGCGATACAGGGCGACCATGAATTGCCCGGCCAGACGCTCGTCCAGCGGATGCGCCGCCGAGCGGGTGGGCAGCTCGGCCAGCAACCCGGTGTGGCGGCCCATGCGGAGCTGGATGTCGGTGTGGTCCAGCTCCGCGGCGGTCCGCTCCCGCTCCAGGACCTCACGAAGAGTGGTGAACCACGGGGTGTCCAGGGCGGTGAAGGCCCTCCCCCGCCACAACCCCAGCGCTTGGGCGAACAGTGCCGAGGCACGCTCGTCCTCGTCGGCGGCGCGGGCCTGCCCGACCAGTCGGCGGAAGCGGTGCAGATCCACTGCCGTCTCCTCCACCGAGAGGACGTAACCGCCCGACCGCCGGACGATGCTCACCTGTTCGGCGGCGGGAGCCAGCGCCTGGCGGAGACGGGAAAGGTAGCTGTACAACGTCCCCTGAACGCGTCGCGGAGGACGCTCTCCCCACACCCGGTCGACGAGCTGGTCAACCTCCACCACGTGATTGGCCTCGACCAGCAATGCGACGAGTACGCACTGCTGCCGGGCATGTCCCAGGTTTACCTCTGTGCCGTCGACACGTACTTCGACACTGCCCAATAAGCCGAATGACACCATCGATTCTTCCCCCCGTTGTCGCATCCCCTGCAACCTTCATAGCCGCTGTGGCCGGGCGATTCAAGGTTCGTCCAAGTCTGCCCACGGCCCTCCGAGCACATTGGTTTCCGCGGTGGACAGGGAGATCGACATGGAATTCCTGATCCTTCCGGATCACAGGACCGACTAGCTGCCCACCGTTCGGAGTCTTCTCGATCAGAGGGGGTAGGTGGCGTTCGTTCCACCCGATCAACGCCGCCCTCCCCCTACGGCCAGGAGAGACACGTGCCCAGAGCGCTCGTCACCGGGATCGCCGCAACCGCCGTCGCCACCGTCCTGCTCACGGGCTCCGGAGTCGTGAGCGCCACGGCCACCGCGCCACGCGAACCGCATGCCACCGATGTCCATCGGGTCCGCATCCAGGACGACTTCGACTCGCTCGGCCCCGAGGTCCGGGCGCTGAAACTCGATTCAGGCCGCACCGCCCACTACATCGACGACGGCCCCCGGGACGGAAAGGCGGTGCTCTACATCGGCGGCACCGGCACCAGCGCGCGGGTGGCCCATATGACGGACTTCCTGCGCAGCACCCGGGAGTCCCTCGGGCTGCGGCTGATATCGGTCGAGCGCAACGGCTTCGGGGACACCGAGTTCGACAAGAGCCTGGGGGAGGCGGACTTCGCGAAGGACGCGCTCCAGGTGCTGGACCGCGTCGGAGTGCGCAAGGTGAGTGTGATCGCCATCTCGGGCGGCGGTCCGTACGCCGCCGAGCTGGCGTCCCTTGCCCCGGACCGCGTGCAGTCACTGCACCTGGCCGCCGCCCTGCCGCCGTACGGCGCCCAGCCTTCGTACTGCTCGATGTCCGACGAGGAGCTGGGCAAGTCCCTGGAGAAGCAGATCGCCGACCCCCGGGTCTGGTGGGCGCTCCCGGACGACAGCCCGACCAAGCGCATCCCCGGCTTCGCCGACACCGCCTTCGAGGACGGCGCCCGCACCTACAACCAGCGCGGCCAGAAGGCGGACCCCGCGCCTCAGGTGCATGAGCAGAAGCTCTACTGCCAACGGCCCGGCCCCGATCTGTCGAAGCTGACGGCCCCCGTCACCATCTACAGCGGGAAGAAGGACACGACCGTGCCGCCCAGCACGATCGACACCTGGAAGGAGCATCTGCCCGGCAAGCCGGCCGTGCGCAGCTACGCCGACACGGGACACGATGTGCAGTACCGCCACTGGGACCAGATCCTCGTCGACCTCGCCGGGCACACGGACCGCACGGTCATCTGCTACCGGGGCCACAGCACGATGCCACCCGCCCGGATCGCCGACCCGCTGGTCGAGAAGGGCCGGGCCACGCTCGGGAGCTGCGCGTGGCAGAAGTCCGGTGGGGACGGCCCGGTCGGCTGAGCCGAGACCCGTCGCCCGTCACCCCTCCGACGGCCGCCGCGCCCAGAACAGGGCGTGGCCGCCGTCGCCCTCGGGGACGAACTCCTCCTCCTGGACGGTCAGCCCGGCCCGGGTGAGCCAGTCCCGGTAGGTGGCGGCGTCGGCGTGGCTCCACCACATCGTGGCGCCACCGCCGAGCCAGTCGTCATCGGTGCCGGTCCAGGCGCTGTGTCCGGTGGTGCCCAGGAACCAGCCGCCCGGGCGGAGCCAGTTGGCGATCCTGGCGAGGAGGGGAGGTTGTTCGTCCAGGGGGATGTGGATCAGGGCGTAGAGGGAGATTACGGCGTCGAAGGAGGCGGCCGGGAACTCCACGGCCGTGGCATCGGCCTGGCGGAACTCGGCCTCCGGCACCAGCTCCCGCGCCCGGCTGATCTGCACCCCGCTGATGTCGACGCCGGTCACCCGGTGTCCCGCGGAGGCCAGTGCGCGGGCGACCGGTACGCCATGGCCGCACCCCAGGTCCAGCACGGTGGCGGTGGCCGGGATGCGCTTCTGGAGGGCGTCGAGCCAGGGCCGGTACTTGGTCTCGGTGGCGTAGGACTGCTCGTAGTGGCGGGAGAGCGCGTCGTATCCGCGCCTGACCACGTCCTTGGGATCGTCAATGTCCACGGCGGAGCACGGTAGTTGGGGGCGGTTGCGTTCCGCGAACGGTTTTCGTGCGCCGGTGCGGAGCCGTTCGCGCCTTCGGCGCCTTTGAGCATGGGTCCGGGGGTGCCCTGGCCGGGCTCCGTCGCCGACCACCGGGCCGGTGGAGCGATGTCCGGTGGCGGCCCCCGCCGGCCCATGTTGAGGACCGGTCCGGACTGCGGCGGGGGTAGCCCTGGAAAGCGTTTGACAAATTAGTTGCACCAGATCAAGCGTTCTGAAGGGGGACCCGGGAGAGGCAGGATCGAATGCGACGTCGGGTCAGCCGGGGCCCTCTCCGGGCGGTCCAGCATCGCACTCGATGAGATCTTGCCCCACCGGCCCGGCGGACGGCGACGGTGCCGCGCCCCCACCCCCGCCGCCGCTGTGGTCTCCTCCGGGGGCGGCGGCTGGAGGACGGGGAAGAGACCACGACCGAGCAGAGTTAGTAGAACCATGAACAACAGCGTGGACGTCGTGGTCATCGGTGCCGGGCAGGCGGGGTTGTCCGGGGCCCATCACCTGAGCCGGGCCGGGTACGAGCCCGGTACCGGCTTCGTGGTGCTCGACCACGCGCCCGCGCCCGGCGGGGCGTGGCAGTTCCGGTGGCCGTCGCTGACGTACGGCAAGGTGCACGGGATGTACGACCTGCCCGGCATGCGGCTGACCAGCGACGACGCGGATCCCGAGCGGCCCTCGTCCGAGGTGATCCCCGCGTACTTCGCACGCTACGAGCGCGCCTTCGACCTGCGGGTGGTCCGGCCCGTGCACGTCGACGCCGTACGGGACGGGGACGACGGCCGGCTGCTGGTCGAGACCTCGGCCGGGACCTGGGCCGCGCGGGCGCTGATCAACGCGACCGGGACCTGGGACCGGCCGTTCTGGCCCCGCTACCCCGGACAGGAGACCTTCCGGGGGCGGCAGCTGCACACCGCGCAGTACCCGGGGCCGGAGGCGTTCGCCGGGCAGCGGGTGATCGTCGTCGGGGGCGGGGCCTCCGGGGTGCAGCATCTGCTGGAGATCGCGGAGGTGGCGGCGGAGACCACCTGGGTGACCCGGCGCCCGCCGGTGTTCCGCGAGGGGCCGTTCGGCGAGGTGCGGGGGCGGGCGGCGGTGGCGCTGGTCGAGGAGCGGGTGCGGCGGGGACTGCCACCGCAGAGCGTGGTGTCCGTGACCGGGCTGCCCCTGACCGAGCCGATGCTGCGGGCCCGGGAGAAGGGCATCCTGGACCGGCTGCCGATGTTCGAGCGGATCACCCCGGACGGGGTGGCCTGGGCGGATGGGCGTCATGTCGAGGCGGACACGATCCTCTGGGCCACCGGTTTCCGCGCCGCGATCGACCATCTCGCCCCGCTGCGGCTGCGTGAGCGGGGTGGCGGGATCGCCGTCGAGGGGACCCGGGCGGTCCGTGATCCGCGGGTGCATCTGGTCGGCTACGGGCCGTCGGCCAGTACGGTCGGCGCCAACCGGGCGGGCCGTGCGGCCGTACACGAGATCCAGGCGCTGCTGGGAGCCCCTGACGACAGTCAGTGGTCACCGGAGAAGGCCGCCGTCGGGCGTTGACCGGGTGCGGGCCGGGCCGGTGCTCCCCCGGACCACGAGGGTGGGGTCGAGGACGATGTCCCGGTCGGCGGTGCGCCCCTCGTCGAGCCGCTCGGCGGCCGCCCGGACGGCGACTTCGGCCGCCTCGGCGGCGTCCTGGCGCACGGAGGTGAGGTCGATGAAGGACAGCCGGGCGAGCTGGCTGTCGTCGTAGCCCACGACGGACACGTCATCGGGGACGCTGACGCCCGCGCGCAGGAGCGTGCCGAGCAGACCGTGCGCACAGCGGTCGTTCCCGGCGATGACGGCCGTGGGCAACTCGGGCCGCGCGAGCAGGTCCCGGGCCACCCGGGCGCCGGATTCCTCGGTGTAGTCGCCGGGGTGGACCCGGATGTGATCGGCGAGCCCGTGGTGGCGCATGGCGGCGCGGTATCCGCGTCGTCTCTCCTCGGCGCCGGGCATGCCACCGCCGTCTATGTGCGCGATGGCGCGGTGTCCTTGTGCGACGAGGTGGTCGACGGCTTGGCGCATCCCGTTCCGCTCGGCGGTCCGGACGACGTCCGTACCGGCGGCTCGCGTCAGCGGGTTGATCTCCACGATGGAGGGGCGGCCGACGTCCGTGGCCAGGTGGTGCCGCTCGAACGTCGTGCCGATGGTGATGATGGCTTCACAGCGCAGTCCGAGCAGTTCGTCCATCGCCTGACGCTCGTCGCGGGTGTCGACCATGGCGTTGAGCACGAGGGTGTAGCCGTGCTTCCGGGCGGCGGGGTACAGGGCCTCGACGATGCCCACGTCGTGCGGCTGACGCATGGTGAACAGCACGCCCAACTGCCGACTGCGCGTACGGCGCAGAAGCTGGGCGGCGGTGTCGGGACGATAGCCCAGTTCCTCGGCCGCCTGGAACACGCGTCGGCGCGTATCGGGGCTCGCACCGGGCTGGTTGCGGAACACCAGTGACACCAGGGCCTGCGAGACACCGACGCGTGCGGCAATATCGGACATGGTGGGGCGCTTGGGACGCCCCACCGGGGTTCCCCGCCCGGCCGAGGGGCCGGTGCTCCCTGGATCCCCCATCCCTGCCTCCTCGCGCTTCATGTCTTGACATGCGTCACACACCGCCCTCATAGTACGTGGCACTTGTACGTACTAGTTGTACTGACAAAAAGACAAAGGCTCTCCGCAGCCGCACGATCGTGGCTGGCTGGGCGGCCACTCACCCGGCATCGGGAAACAACCGGACCTGTCGGGGCGCCACCACGACCTCCGCTGCCTCCACGAGGAGACACGACGATGAACACCCGACTCAACTCAGAGGACTCGGGCATCACACATCAAGACCCCGAACTGCCCGTGGACACCAAAGGTCCCCACACCCGACGGCTCGGCCTGGTCGCCGTCATCGTGACCTTCGGCGGGCTGCTGTTCGGCTATGACACCGGCGTCGTCAACGGCGCCCTCGATCCACTCACCGAGGACCTCGGGCTGACCGCGTTCACCGAGGGAATCGTCGTCAGCAACCTCATCTTCGGCGCCGCCTTCGGCGCCATGATCGGTGGAATGCTGTCCGACCGGCACGGCCGCCGCCACAACATCCTGCTGCTGTCCCTGGTGTTCATGCTCGGCACCCTGGGCTGCGTACTGTCGCCGAGCTGGCAGGTGCTCGCCCTCTTCCGCTTCATCCTCGGCCTCGCCGTGGGCGGCGCCTCGGCGACGGTTCCGGTGTATCTGGCCGAGATCGCCCCGGTCGAACGCCGCGGCTCCATCGTCACCCGCAACGAGGTGATGATCGTGACCGGCCAGTTCGCCGCGTTCGTCATCAACGCGGTCATCTTCAACCTCTGGGGCGAGACGGACGGCATCTGGCGGCTCATGCTCCTGGTTGCCCTCCTTCCGGCGATCGGGCTGTTCCTCGGCATGCTGCGGCTGCCGGAGAGCCCGCGCTGGCTGGTCTCCCAGGGCCGTGACGAGGAGGCGCTCGCGGTGCTGTCCCAGGTCCGCACCCCCGAACGGGCCCAGGCGGAGATGGCCGAGGTCCACCGGCTGGCCGAGGAGGAGCGGGTCGCCAAGACCGCGGGCCGGGTGGACCTCGGGGTGCGATGGGTGCGCCTGCTCATCGTGATCGGGGCCGGCCTCGGCATCTGCCAGCAGTTCACCGGCATCAACTCCGTGATGTACTACGGTACGCAGCTGCTCGGCGACGCCGGGTTCTCGGGCGACTCCGCCATCATCGCGAACACCCTCAACGGCGCCTTCAGCGTCATCGGCATCGCGGTGGGGGTGTCGGTCATCAACAAGATCAAGCGCCGCACCATGCTGCTCGGCGGGTTCGCCCTGACCACCACGTTCCACCTGCTCGTCGGGCTCTCCGCGCTGCTGATGCCCGAGGGCACCGCGAAGGCGTGGTTCATCCTCGTGTTCGTCGTGCTCTTCGTCTTCTCCATGCAGGCCACCATCGGCCCGCTGGTCTGGCTGATCCTCTCCGAGATGTTCCCACTGAAGATCCGCAGCCTGGCCATCGGTATCAGCATCTTCGTGCTGTGGTTCGCGAACGCCCTGGTCGCCCTCGGCTTCCCGCCCGTCGTGAAGGCCATGGGAATCTCGAACACCTTCTTCGCCTTCGCCGCCTTCGGTGTGCTGGCCATCGTCTTCATCGCGACCTGTGTTCCCGAGACCAAGGGCCACTCGCTGGAAGAGCTGGAAGACGACTTCCGCGCCCGCTACTCCTGACCCGCCCTGCCCCGAGAGAAGGGCCCACCCACCATGACCGTCATCACCGCCATCGCCGAGGGCCGCGAGGGAGACCACGCGCTGACCGCGGGAATCGCCGAGGCCCGGCTGCTCGGCACCGATCTGGTGCTGGTCAATCTGCGTCTGTCGGCGCTGGACCGCTCCGGGGTGCCCGAGGACCTGCGGACCACGGTCGTCGAGCGCAGCGGTCCCGGTGACCGCGACCCGGTCGACGCCGTACTGGACGAGATCGAGGCCCGGCCCGGCGTCGACCGGCTGGTCATCGGCCTCCGCCGGCGATCGCCGGTGGGCAAGGCGCTGCTGGGCAGTGTGAGCCAGCGGCTGCTGCTGGAGAGCCCCGTCCCCGTCGTCGCGGTCAAGCCCCCGGCCTGACCGTGGCCACGTAACCGGCCGACGCCTTCACCCGGGCCGCCCGGATCGGCGAACCCCCGGTCAGGCGCCCGGTCTGGACGCGAACGTCGAGTCCCGCACCACCAGCTCCGGCTGCAGCACGATCCGCCGGTGCTGGTGGGTGGCGGCCTCGTCGCCGGTCTCCTCGATCAGCAACTCGGCCGCCGTACGCCCCATCCGGAACGCGGGCTGGCGCACCGACGTCAGCGGCACCGCGGCCGCCGCCGCGAACTCGATGTCGTCGTAGCCCACCAGCGCCACCTCCCCCGGCACCGACACCCCGGCCGCGAAGAGGGCTTGCAGCACCCCCAGCGCCAGCAGGTCGTTGGCGCAGAACACCGCCGTCGGCCGGGGTGAGATCCCCAGCAGCCGGGCGCCCGCGTCGCGGCCCGAGGCCACGTCCAGCCGCTCGGCCTCGATGTGCACCATCGCCTCCTCCGGCAGCCCCTCCTCCGCGAACGCGCCCCGCAGTCCGGTGCGCCGGTCCTGGCACTGCGGGAGCAGCATCGGGCCGCTGACGTAGACCGCGGAGCGGTGGCCCTGGGCGATGAGATGGCGCCCGGCCAGCGCGCCGCCCTCGATGTCGTCGACCGACACCGAGCAGCCGTCGGCGCTGGGCACCTCGCGGTCCACGAAGACGAACGGGATGTCATGGCGCCGGAACCCCTCCAGGTTGGCGCCGGTGACATCGGCCGGGGTGACGAGCACTCCGCGCACCCGGTGCTCGGCGAAGAGCCCGAGGTAGTCGGCCTCCTCCTCGGGGCTCTGCGCGCTGTTGCACACCATCACCCCAAGACCCGCCTCCCGCGCCGCGCGCTCCGCACCGCTCGCCACGTCCACGAAGAACGGGTTCGCCATGTCCAGCACCAGCAGCGAGATGATGCGGCTGCGCCCGGCGCGCAGCTGGCGCGCGGACTCCTGGCGTACGTAGCCCAGGCGCTCGATCACGGCCTGCACCCGGTCGCGCGTGGCCTCGGCGACCATCTCGGGCCGGTTGATCACGTTCGAGACGGTGCCGACCGACACTCCCGCCTGCCGCGCGACGTCCTTGATCCCCACCATGCGTCCCACGACCCGGGCCTCCGCCTTCCCGCGACCCACCGCGGTCGCGGGAACATGGTAATGCGCTGTTCGACCGGTCGGGCAGGACCGGGCCGCCGCGGACCCCGGGCATCCGCTCAGCCCCGGGAGCGCACCAGGCTCGATCCGCGGACGACCAGCTCGGGCTGGAGGACGATCCGCTGGTGGCGGTGGTCCCCGGCCCGCTCCCCCGTCTCCTCGATCAGCAGCTCGGCCGCCGTACGCCCCATCCGGAACGCCGGCTGGCGCACCGACGTCAACGGCACCGCGGCCGCCGCCGCGAACTCGATGTCGTCATACCCCACCAGCGCCACCTCCCCCGGCACCGACACCCCGGCCCCGTACAGCGACTGAAGCACCCCCAGCGCCAGCAGGTCGTTGGCGCAGAACACCGCCGTCGGCCGCGGGGACATGCCCAGCAGCCGGGCCCCCGCGTCCCGACCGCAGGTCACATCCAGTCGGTCCACCTCGACATGGCGCAGCGCGGACTCGCCGAGCCCCCGCTCGCGCAGGGCGCGCAGCGCGCCCTCGCGGCGGTCGCGGCACTGGGCCAGCCGCATCGGCCCGCTCACATAGGCGAGGCTGGGGTGGCCGAGGCCCAGCAGGTGGCGGGCGGCGAGCTCGCCGCCGGTGACGTCGTCGACCGACACCGAACACCCCTCGGCGCTGGGCAGCACCCGGTCCACGAGGACGAAGGGGATGGGCTGCCGCCGGAAGGAGGCGAGGTTGCGCCCGGTCATATCGGCCGGGGTCATCAGCACTCCGCGCACCCGCTGCTCGGCGAAGAGCCCGAGGTAGTCGGCCTCCTCCTCGGGGCTCTGCGCGCTGTTGCACACCATCACCCCAAGACCCGCCTCCCGCGCCGCGCGCTCCGCGCCCCGTGCGACGTCCACGAAGAACGGGTTCGCCATGTCCAGCACCAGCAGCGCGATGATGCGGCTGTGGCCGGCCCGCAACTGGCGTGCGGACTCCTGGCGTACGTAGCCAAGGCGCTCGATGGTGGACAGCACCCGGGCCCGGGTCTCCTCGGACACCGAGTCCGGGCGGTTGATGACGTTGGAGACCGTGCCGACCGAGACCCCGGCCTCGCGCGCCACCTCCTTGATGCCCACGCCTGGTGCCATCGTCAGGAGGGGAGGGCGAAGTCGACGACGCGGAGGGCGGAGGGTGTGGTGCCGCTGGACTTCCGCTGGTACATGAACGACAGGACGCCGTCCTGGGCGAGCCGGGTGTCGTCCACGACGACCTCGCCGAAGGCGTTCAGCCCGCTGCCGTCGTAGAGGGTCTTCCAGTCCGTCCAGCCGGAGGACTTGGACGCGGCCACGATCCGGCCGTACGGCATCACGGCGTAGGCGTTGTCGTGAGCGTCGAAGACCAGGTGGCTGCGCTGGGTGGAGCCGGGGGCCACCGGGATCTCGGTCTTCTTCCAGGTGCCCGCCGTGTCCCTGAAGACGTGGAAGGTGCGGCCGTTCTTCGTCCGGTCGGCCACGTAGTCGGTGGTGCACTGCCCGAAGCGGCCGGGGACATAGCTGATCAGGGCGTGGGGCGCGCCGGTGGAGTCGGTGGCCTGGCTCTCCTGGTTCATCAGCGAGTGGTCGGGGTTCAGGGGGTCGACGACGGTTCCGGCGTCGCCGACCGCCACCGTGTCCGGGCCACCGGTGGTACCGACGACGGCGCCCGCCGCGGTGCGCCAGGTGCGGCCCCGGTCGGAGCTGTAGACATAGCCGGTGTCGTGGTTGGTGAGACCGCCGCTCGCGCACATCACCGCGTTGCTCTGCTCGCGCCAGGTGTAGAAGGCGTGCAGCCGCCCGTCGGGCCCGTAGTCGATGCCGTGCAGATACATGTTGCGGGCGGTGCTGGAGCCGTGCTCGCTGCTGTAGGTGCCGGTGGCGGAGGACCACTCGCCGAGGGCCCGCCACTTGGTGCCGTCGTACTCGGCGAGCGCGTTGCGGCCGTTGCCGGAGACGCCGACGCGGTAGCTGAGCTGGAGCCTGCCCTCGGGGGTGGCGATGAACTGCGGGTAGGTGAACTGGGAGGTGAGGGCGAGGCCGTCGAGGGTGGTCCGGACGGCGCCGAACTGGCCGCTGGTCCAGGGATGTCCGGCGGGGTCGTCCACCAGCCCGGCCACCGACTTCACGTAGAAGAAGCCGCTGCTGTGGGAGTCCATGTTCAGGTGCAGCCGGCCGTCGGTCCGCGAGATCCCCATGGAGATGACGTTGTGGGAGTCGTCGGCGGTGAGCCGGTGCGGCAGGGTGACGGTCTGCCAGCTCTGCTGGGTGAGGGCGCGGCGTCCGATGACCGCGCTGCGGTCGGCGGTGTACCAGACGGCGTACTGATAGCCCTTGTAGGTGAGCAGGCCGTTCTTCTGGAAGGCGTTGTTGTTGACCAGGCCGTCGTACGACACGAAGTAGACGGCCTTCGCGTCGAGCTGGGTGTCGGCGAGCTTGCTGACGGCCGGGGCGGGAGCGGCGACGGAACCCGGGGTCGCGTCCGCGCCCGGGGTCGCGGCGCCGAGCAGGGCGGTGGCCAGGAGGGCGCTGGCGAGTGGTCTCATGTCCGTTCCTTTCCTGGTGCGCTTGTGGGGGGCGGGCGTCTTTCCCCACCCCGCCCCTTCCCACAGCATCGATATGCGGCTCCGCCGCGTGGATGGGCTCCGCCCCTGGACCCCGGGACGAGGCCGGAGGTCGAGCGCCCCGCAGGGGCGCGGGGAACTGCGCGACCAGCCACGACGGCGCCGCAGATGGCTGACGACGGATCGTGGCAACCTCCGCGGAGCGTTTACGCGAGGTGGAAGACCTCCGTCAGCGGCCTCATCGCCTCATCCGGTTTCGCGCCGTCGAGTGCCTCGAAGAACGGCGCCATCCCGGCCTGCCAGCGGGCGTTGACCTCGGTGGCGGCCATCGCGGCCTGGGCCGCCTCGAAGTCCTCGGTCTCCAGATAGCCGACGAGCAGCCCGTCCTCGCGCAGGAAGAGCGAGTAGTTGTGCCAGCCGGTCTCCGAGAGCGCCGCCCGCATCTCGGGCCACACGGCCGCGTGCCGCTCGCGGTACTCCTCGATCCGGTCCTGGCGGACCTTCAGCAGAAAACACACCCGCCGCATGGCCGACCGCCTCAGAAGTGGTACTTGTCGATGTTGGACTTCTCGAAGACGGTGGGCGGGCCGAGGATGACCTCGCCGTTCTTGCCGACCGTGTACTCGCCCAGCTTCCCAGCCTTGAACTTCTCCCCCTCGGCCCCGGTGATCTGCCCGGAGGCGAGCGCGGCCGCGGCGTACGAACCGAGGTAGCCGAGCTTCTTGGGGTCCCAGAGCGCGAACTGCTCGACGGTGCCGTCCTTGACGTACTTGCGCATCTGGTTGGGCGTGCCGAGGCCGTTCAGCACCACCTTGCCCTCGTATGAGGAGCCGCTGATGTAGCGGGCGGCCGCGGCGATGCCCACCGTGGTGGGCGCGATGATGCCCTTGAGCTCGGGGTACGCCTTGAGCAGGCCCTGGGTCTCCTGGAAGGACTTCTGGTCGTCGTCGTCCCCGTACACCGTCTTGACCAGCTTCATGTTCTTGTAGGCGGGCTTGCTCAGCTCGTCCTTCATGAAGCGGATCCAGGTGTTCTGGTTGGTGGCGTTCTGGGTGGCGGAGAGGATCGCGATCTGGCCCTTGTAGCCGAGTTGCCTGGCGAGGTGCTGGACCTGGCTGCGGCCGATCTCCTCGGAGCTGGCCTGGTTGATGAAGAGCTGGCGGCAGGCCGGGGCGGTGTCGGAGTCGTACGCCACCACCTTGATGTCCTTCTTCATGGCCTGCTTGAGCGGGCCGCACACCGCGTTGGGGTCGTTGGCCGCGATCAGGATGGCGTCCTGGCGCTGCTGGACCAGGGTGTTGATGTACGACACCTGGGAGGAGGCGCTGGCGTCGGACGGGCCGACCTCCTTGCCCTTGCCGCCGAACTCCCCGGCGGCCGTGATCCCCGCCTCGTCGATGAGCTTCTCGTAGGGGTTGTTGATCTGCTTGGGCAGGAAGGCCAGCTTGAGGCCCTTCTTCAGGGGGGCGCCGGGGTCGGCTTTGGCGTCGCTCTTGGCGGCGCCACCGTTGTCGTTGTCCTTCTTGGTGGTGCCGCCGCAGCCGGCCAGGGCCACGGCCAGGGCACAGACCGCGGCGGCGGTGGCGGCGGCGCGGCGGCGCGCGGGAGAGCTGCTCATCATCAGAGGACCTTTCGCGATGCGTGGGTGGATCAGCTGGTCGAGGCGGCGGCGCGCCGGTGACGCCAGGCGCTCACGGTGGTGATCAGACGGGGGGTGAGGACGGAGGCCACCAGCAGCAGCCCGGTGACGATCACCTGGACCTCGTTGGCCACGTCATTGAGGGTCAGCAGGTTCTTCAGGACGCCGATGAGCAGCACCCCGGCGACGGCGCCGAACAGCGTGCCCTTGCCGCCGTCGAAGTCGACGCCGCCCAGCAGGACGGAGGCGATGACGAGCATTTCGAAGCCCTGCCCGTTGTCGGCCCGCGCGCTGCCGTACCGCAGGGTGAACACGACCCCGGCGAAGGCCGAGATCAGCCCGCTGACCACGAACAACAGCAGCTTGACGCGTTTGACGCGGATGCCCGCGAAGTACGCGGCGTCCTCCTGGGCACCGATGGCGAACAGCGACCGGCCCACGCCCGTGGCGTGCAGCACCACGGCGGCGATGGCGGCCAGCACGATGAACAGCGCCACCGGATAGGTGAGGAAGGTGCCGGGCACGGTGGTGGTGTCCACGGCCCACTTGGCGTACGTCTCGGGGAAGTCGGTGATGGCGTTGGAGCCGAGCACCACCGACGCCAGCCCCCGGTAGAGCGCGAGCGTGCCGATGGTGACGGCGAGCGACGGCAGCCCGACCCGGGTGACCAGCCAGCCGTTGAGCAGCCCACCGACCACCCCGACCAGCAGCACGATCGGCACGATGGTCTCGAACGCCCAGCCCGCGTCCCACAGTTGGCCGGTGAGCGCGCTGGACAGGCCGAGCATCGAGGCCACCGACAGATCCACCTGCCCGGCCACCACCAGCAGTGTCATCGGCAGCGCCATCAGCGCCACTTCGGCGATGTCGTTGAAGGCGAAGGCGAGGTTGTCGCGGCCGGCGAAGCCGTCCGTGGTGCCGAGGCCGGTGAGGAAGACGGCCACCAGCAGCACCCCGACGGCGGTGTCCCACCTGAGCTTCATCGTGCGCTCCTCTTCGTCAGCGCGCGGGTCATGCGCACCCGTACGATCCGGTCCACGCTGATGGCCGCCAGCAGCAGCGCACCGGCGATGGCGTCCTGCCAGAAGGAGTCGACCTTCAGCACGGCCAGGGCGCTGCCGATCGTGGTGAGCAGCAGCGCGCCCAGCGCCGCGCCCCACACCGTGCCGGTGCCGCCGACGATGGCGACGCCTCCGACCACCACCGCGCTGACCACGGTGAGTTCCCAGCCGTGGGCGTTGTCGGCGACGACGGTGCCGAAGCGGGCCAGCCACAGCGCGCCCGCGAAGCCCGAGACGGCGCCGGAGAACACATACGCGGCCAGCACCCGCCGCCGGATCGGCACCCCGGCCAGCCGGGCGGCCTCCGGGCTGGAGCCGATGGCGTACAGCTCACGGCCGCCGCGGTAGGTGCGCAGGACGTACGCGGTCCCGGCGAGCACTACGAAGGCGATCAGCGGGAGATACGGGATGCCCAGCACGCTGCCGCTGCCGAGGTCCAGCACTGACTGCGGCACATCGGCGGCGTTGATCTGCTCGCCTTGCGCCCACCAGTAGTCGACGCCCTGGATGATGTAGAGCATCCCGAGGGTCACCACCAGTGCGGGCACCCGTCCGAAGCTCACCAGCGCACCGCTGACGATGCCGCAGCCCGCGCCGACGAGGAGGCCGAGAGCCAGGACCGTCAGCGCCCCGTGGTCGGTGCCGGAGACGAACTTCCCGCAGGCGAAGGCGGACAGGCCCACCACGGAGCCGACCGACAGATCGATGTTGCGGGTGATGACCACGACCGACTGCCCGACCGCGAGCAGCACCAGGATGGCGGCGTTGAGCAGCAGGTCCTTGATGCCCTGGTCGTCGAGGAAGCGCGGTTCGGCGATCCAGGTGAACAGCACCAGCAGCACGAGGGCCCCGGCGATGCTGATCTCCCGCGCGCGGAAGACGGCGTCGACGAGCGAGCGCGCCGAGCGGGCCGTCTCCGGCGCGGCGGCGGATTTATCGGGTTTCTCGATGGTCACGCTCACGTGCGGGTCCCTTCTGCGCCGGCGCCGGTGGGCCCGGTGGCACCGGTAGGCCCGGTGGCGGCGGTGCGCCCGCTCACTGCGGTGGCGCCGGTGGGCCCGATCGCGTCGGCGTCGCGGGGAAGCTCGGCCGCGGCGGCCTCACCGGCGACACCGGCGACACCGGCGACACCGGCGACACCGGCGCCATCCGCGAGCCCGGTCGCGGCGGCCATCACGGACTCCTCGGTGGCCTCGGCACGCGGGATCTCGGCCACCAGCCGGCCCTCGTGCATCACCAGGACCCGGTCGGCCATGCCCAGCACCTCGGGCAGGTCGGAGGAGATCATCAGCACCGCGAGCCCGTCGGCGGCCAGCGACGACAGCAGCCGGTGCACCTCGGCCTTGGTGCCCACGTCGATTCCGCGCGTGGGCTCGTCGACGATGAGCACCGTGGGCTCGGTCGCCAGCCACTTGGCGAGCACGACCTTCTGCTGATTGCCGCCGGAGAGCACCCCGACGTGGTCGGCGAGGCTGCCGTACTTCAGCTGGAGCCGGACCGCCCAGTCGGCCGCGCGGCCGCGCTCCAGCGCCCGTTTCACCAGCCCCGCGCGGCCCAGCCGGTCCAGGCCGGTCAGCCCGATGTTCCGCTCGATGGACATCTCCATCACCAGCCCCCGCTGGCGCCGGTCCTCGGGGACGAGCGCGAGCCCGGCGTCCATGGCGGCGGTCGGCGAACCGGGCCGCAGCACCGCCCCGCCGACCCGCACCTCGCCCGCGTCCGCCCGGTCCACGCCGAAGACGGCCTGGGCGACCTCGGTACGCCCGGCGCCGACCAGCCCGGCGAGCGCGACGATCTCACCGCGCCGCACCTCGAAGGAGACGTCCCGGAAGACGCCCTCACGGGTCAGCCGGCGCACCGCCAGCGCGGTCTCGCCGACCCGGCTCTCCTGCTTGGGGTACAGCTCGGCCAGGTCCCGGCCCACCATGCGGCGGACCAGAACGTCCTGGGTGAGCCCGGCCAGCGGCTCGGAGGCCACCAACCGGCCGTCCCGCAGGGTGGTGACCCGCTGGCAGAGTTCGAAGATCTCCTCCAGGCGGTGGGAGATGAACAGCACGGCGGCGCCCTCGGCACGCAGCGTTTCGACGACCGAGAAGAGCCGGGCGGTCTCGCTCCCGGTGAGCGCCGCCGTCGGCTCGTCCATGATCAGCACCCGGGCGTCGAAGGAGAGCGCCTTGGCGATCTCGACGATCTGCTGGTCGGCGATGGACAGGCCCCTGGCGGGCCGGTCCGGGTCGAGTTCGACGCCGAGCCGTGCCATCAGGGCCGCGGTGGAGGTCCGTACGGCCTTGTGGTCGATCCGACCGAGGGCGCGGCGGGGCTGACGGCCCATGAAGATGTTCTCGGCGATGGACAGATCGGGGAAGAGCGTCGGCTCCTGGTAGATGACGGCGGTGCCGACGTCACGGGCGTCGGCGGGGCCGTGGAAGACCACCGGCTCGCCGTCCAGCAGCACCCGGCCGGAGTCGGGCCGGTGCACCCCGGCGAGGATCTTGATGAGGGTCGACTTGCCAGCCCCGTTCTCACCGGCCAGGGCATGGGCCTCACCGGCGAAGAGCTCGAGCGAGACGTCCCGGAGGGCCCGTACGGCGCCGAAGGATTTGTTCACCCCCTCGAGGGCGAGGACCGGCACACCGGTCGAAGCAGGCTGGCTCACGGAGTCTCCTGACGCGTACGCAGGGGCAATAAATGAAATGTTTCAATGCCGGATTCCGGGAAGCTAGCCGTGCCCCATGCGGCCGTCAAGGGGGTGTGCACGGGATATAGGTACATCGTTCGAGCCCTCTTGACGCACCCCGAGCCCCGGCCCTACGGTCCAGGCGCCTTGGGTTGAATCGTTTTCATCGATCGTTTTCATCCAGCCGTCCCCGGCCCTGGAGGAAGCTCGTGATCAGCAGACGCCACCTGCTCGCCACCACCGCTGCCACCGGTACGGCCCTCACGGGTCTGCCCGCCCTCACCCCGTCCGCCGCCGCCGAGGACCGCCCCGGCGCGGGGCTGTGGGTCCGGAGCACCACGGTGGAGTACGCGTCCCACCCGCTCGGCCTCGACACCGCCCGCCCCCGGCTGAGCTGGATCCTCGACTCGGACGCCCGCGACCAGTTCCAGAGCGCGTACCACATCCGGGTCGCCACCTCCCCCGACCGGCTCGGCGAGCCGGACGTCTGGGACAGCGGCAAGACGACATCGCGCCAGTCGGTCCTGGTCCCCTACGACGGCCCGGCCCCGCGCCCGCGCACCCGCTACCACTGGTCGGTGCGGGTCTGGGACGGCCACGGCCGCCCCTCCCCGTGGTCCGCCCCCGCCTGGTGGGAGACCGGGCTGCTGAACTCCGGTCAGTGGCAGGCCCGTTGGATCGCCGCGCCCGCCGCGCTGACCGCGCCCCCGGCCCTGGAGGGCGCCTCCTGGATCTGGTTCCCCGAGGGGGATCCGGCCACCGAGGCCCCGGCGGCCACCCGGTGGTTCCGTGCCTCCGTCCGCGCCCCGGGCAGCGTCCGCCGCGCCCGGCTGGTGGTGGCGGCCGACGACGGTTTCACCGCCCATGTGAACGGCACCGAGGTCGCCGCCCGCGAGGCAGTGGGCGCCCTCAAGGCGTGGAGCCATCCGGCCACCGTCGACGTGACCGAATTCCTCGACGAGGGCGCCGCCACCCTCGCCATCGCGGCCACCAACGCCGAGAAGGGCCCGGCGGGGCTGCTCGCCACCCTGGAGCTCACCACCGAGGACGGCACCACCCACCACCACACGGACGCCACCTGGCGCACGACCGACACCGACCCCCCCGCCGCCTGGGCGGACCCGGACTACGACGACAGCGGATGGACCACCGCCAAGAAGCTGGCGGCCTGGGGCGGCGGCCCCTGGGGCAAGGTGCTTCCCCTCCAGTCCCCCGCCCAGCTGCGCCGCACCTTCCGGCTCACCAAGCCCGTGGCGCGCGCCCGGCTCCACTCCACGGCCCTGGGCCTCTACGAAGCCCACCTCAACGGCGTCCGCGTCGGCCGCGACCAGCTCGCCCCCGGCTGGACCGACTACCGCAAGCGCGTGGCGTACCAGACCTACGACGTCACCGACGCCCTCCGCCGGGGGACGAACGCCCTCGGCATGACCCTCGCACCCGGCTGGTACGCCGGGAACATCGCCTGGTTCGGCCAGACCCAGTACGGCGACCACCCCGCCCTGCTCGCCCAGCTGGAGGTCACGTACACCGACGGCAGCACCGAGCGCATCACCACCGACCAGCAGTGGCGCGCGGCCACCGGTCCGCTGCTCACCGCCGACCTGCTGATGGGCGAGGAGTACGACGCCCGCGCGGAGACCCCCGGCTGGACCTCACCGGGCTTCGACGACACCGGCTGGCAGCCCGCCGTCACGGCCTCGGACATCACGGCCGAGGTGGTGGCCCAGACCGACGCCCCGACCCGGGTGGAACGCGAGATCAAGCCCGTCAAGGTCACCGAACCCGCCCCCGGTGTCCACCTCTTCGACCTGGGCCAGAACATGGTCGGCAGCGTCCGCCTCACCGTCTCCGGCCCGGCAGGCCATAAGATCCGGATCCGCCACGCCGAGGTACTCAACCCGGACGGCACCGCCTATACGGCCAATCTGCGCACCGCCCGCCCGGTCGACACCTACACCCTCAAGGGCGGCGGCCGGGAGACCTACGAGCCGCGCTTCACCTTCCACGGCTTCCGCTACGTCGAGGTCACGGGCTACCCCGGAACGCCCTCCCCCGACGCGATCACCGGCCGGGTGATGCACACCGCCGCCCCGTTCACCCTGTCCTTCCACACCGACTCGGCGATGCTCAACCAGCTGCACTCCAACATCACCTGGGGGCTGCGCGGCAACTTCCTCTCCATCCCCACCGACACCCCGGCGCGGGACGAGCGGCTCGGCTGGACCGGCGACATCAACGTGTTCTCCAGCACCGCCGCGTACACCATGGAGTCCGCCCGCTTCCTCACCAAGTGGCTCCAGGACCTGCGCGACGGCCAGACCGACGAGGGCTCCTTCCCCGATGTGGCGCCCCACCTCGGCGACGTCGGCAACGGCGTGGCGGGCTGGGGCGACGCCGGGGTGACCGTGCCCTGGAACCTCTACCAGGCGTACGGCGACACCCGGGTACTGCGCGAGAACTGGCCGGCCATGCGGCGCTGGATCACCTACCTGGAACAGCACAGCACCGATCTGCTGCGGCCCGCCGAGGGCTACGGCGACTGGCTCAGCGTCGAGGCGGACACCCCCAAGGACGTCATCGCCACCGCGTACTTCGCCCACGCCACCGACCTCGTCGCCCGCACCGCACACGTCCTGGGCGAGGACCCGGCCCCGTACGAAGACCTCCTGACCCGTATCAAGGCGGCCTTCAACCGCGCGTACGTCTCCGCCGACGGCCGGATCAAGGGCGACACCCAGACCGCGTACGTCCTGGCGCTCTCCATGGACCTGCTCCCGGCCGGCCTCCGCACACCCGCGGCCGATCGCCTCGTCGCCCTCGTCAAGGACCGCGACTGGCATCTGTCCACCGGATTCCTCGGCACCCCGCGGCTGCTCCCGACCCTCACCGAGACCGGCCACACCGACGTCGCGTACCGCCTGCTCCACCAGCGCACGTTCCCGTCCTGGGGCTACCAGATCGACCGGGGCGCGACCACGATGTGGGAGCGCTGGGACTCGATCAAACCGGACGGGAGCTTCCAGGACGTCGGGATGAACTCGTTCAACCACTACGCCTACGGCTCGGTCGGCGAGTGGATGTACCAGAACATCACCGGGATCGCCCCCGCCGCCCCCGGCTTCCGCGAGATCCTCATCCGGCCCCGCCCCGGTGGCGAGGTGCGCTCCGCCGAGGGCCGCTACGACTCCCTATACGGCCCGGTCACCACCCGCTGGTCGCAGGGCGAGGACTTCACCCTCACGGTGTCCATCCCCGTCAACACCACGGCCCAGATCTGGGTCCCGGCACACCGCGCGGCGGACGTCACCGCTCGCGGCGCCCGCCCGCTGCGCATGGCGGACGGCTGCGCGGTGTTCGCCGTGGGGTCGGGGACCCACCACTTCTTGACGCGTGGCCGACCGCGCGGCTAGGTTTCTTGAATCGTTTCATGAAGGAGATTCATGTCTGACGTTCCAGCCGTGAAGGCGGCCCTCAAGAGCCAGGCGGTCGAGACGCCGTCATGGGCGTACGGCAACTCCGGAACCCGCTTCAAGGTCTTCGCCCAGCCCGGTGTCCCGCGCACCCCCCAGGAGAAGCTGGACGACGCCGCCCAGGTGCACGCCGCCACCGGGGTCGCCCCCACGGTCGCCCTGCACATCCCCTGGGACAGGGTCGAGGACTACGGGGCGCTCGCCAAGTACGCGGGGGAACGCGGCCTGAAGCTGGGCGCCATCAACTCCAACGTCTTCCAGGACGACGACTACAAGCTGGGCTCGGTCACCCACCCCGACCCGGCGGTCCGCCGCAAGGCGCTGGGCCACCTCCTGGAGTGCGTCGACATCATGGACGCCACGGGCTCCCGCGACCTCAAGCTCTGGTTCTCCGACGGCACCAACTACCCCGGCCAGGACGACATCGCGGCCCGCCAGGACCGCCTCGCCGAGGCGCTGAGCGCGGTCTACGAGCGCCTCGGCGAGGACCAGCGGATGCTGCTGGAGTACAAGTTCTTCGAGCCCGCCTTCTACACCACGGACGTCCCGGACTGGGGCACCGCCTACGCCCACTGCCTCAAGCTGGGCCCCAGGGCCCAGGTCTGCGTGGACACCGGCCACCACGCGCCCGGCACCAACATCGAGTTCATCGTCGCCCTCCTGCTGCGCGAGAGGAAGCTCGGCGCCTTCGACTTCAACTCCCGCTTCTACGCGGACGACGACCTCATGGTCGGCGCCGCCGACCCCTTCCAGCTCTTCCGGATCATGTACGAGGTGGTCCGGGGCGGCGGGCTGACCTCGGGGGTCGCCTTCATGCTCGACCAGTGCCACAACATCGAGCCCAAGATCCCGGCGATCATCCGCTCCGTGATGAACGTCCAGGAGGCCACGGCCAAGGCCCTCCTGGTCGACCGCGACGCCCTCGCCACGGCCCAGCGCGAGGGCGACGTACTCGGCGCCAACGCGGTGCTGATGGACGCGTACAACACCGACGTACGGCCGCTGCTGGCCGAGGTCCGGGAGGAGTCGGGCATCGCCCCGGACCCGATGGCGGCGTACCGGGCCTCGGGGTGGGCGGAGCGGATCGTCGCGGAGCGGGTGGGGGGAGAGCAGGCGGGGTGGGGTGCGTAACGCCTGCGGCGTGGCACCCCCGCCGCTTCCCGGCCCGGGGGCAAGTCCCCTGCCCCGGGGCCCGGCGGCCCTCGCGCGGAAGTGCCGGGCGAACCGACACCGGTCAGCTCTGTGCCAACCCACGGCGGCAGCCGTCGGGAGCCCCGCATGCGGAACGAGTGGACGACTCCGGCCGCGGAAACCCACTGAAACAGGTCCGCGCGACACGCAGAGGACGACTATCGGGTAGGCGGGCCGGTTCTCCCGGCCCGCCCCCCACACCACCGGACATGCGGGCCCGCATCCGGCGGTTCGTCCAGTTGATCTCAGGAGGTGATGTGATGACGCGAGCGGGACCACGAGTCGGTGAACGATCTGTAGCCTCTGCTCGCCCAGTAGGTGCTGTTCATGGCGATCGAGACCGAGTGCGAGCGGGACTGGCGCCAGTATCGCTTGCGCGAGATGACGACCTCTCCCCGATCGACGGTCCGTTCTGGGTCGTAGCCCAGCTTCCGGAGCATGTGGCGTTTACGTTCGTACGTCTTCCACTGCACCATCTGCGCCTGCCGCAACCTGCGGCGCGTCCATTCGTCGATCTCGCGGAAGACCCTTCCGGACTCCGCGAGGCCGAAGTAGGCCACCCACCCGGTCGTAAACCGGTTGAGCTTGTCCAGCCTGTGATCCATGGACACACCCCACGTCCGGGAGGTGTAGCGCCGGACCGTGCTCTTCAGGCGTTTGACCGCCTTCCCAGCGACCCGGATCTTCACCTGTCCCTTGGTGAGGTAGTAGCCGAACCCGAGGAGAGACGTCCACCAGATGGGGCACGCCTTGGACTTCTCCTTGTTCACCTTCAGCTTCAGGGTCTTCTCGATGAAGCCCGTGACCGAGGCGAGGGTCCGTTCCGCCGCTCGCTTGGAGCGGACGAAGATCATTGCATCGTCCGCGTACCGCACGAACCGGTGTCCACGCTTGAAGAGTTCACGGTCGAGGTCATCCAACATGATGTTGGAAAGCAGCGGGGAAAGAGGCGAACCCTGAGGTGTTCCTTCCCCGGAGCTAATGACCACCCCTTCGGCCATGATTCCGGCCTCCAGGTATCGGCGAATCAGCTTCAGGACCTTCTTGTCCTTCACCCGGCGGGCCACCCGCGCCATGAGCGCATCGTGGTTCACCCGGTCGAAGAACTTGTCAAGATCCAGATCCACAGCCCATCGGTTTCCATCCTGAACAGCTCGGCGGCCAGCCCTCACGGCCTGGTGAGCCGAGCGCCCCGGACGGAACCCGAACGACGACCCCGAGAAATGGGGGTCGAATACGGGCACCAGAACCTGGGCAATAGCCTGCTGGATCAGCCGATCCAGCACACCCGGAACACCCAGCATCCGCTCCCCGCCATTCGGCTTAGGGATAGTCACCCGACGCACGGGAGCGGGCCTGTATGTTCCCACGTCGAGCTCAGCCCATACCCTGGGCCAGTTCTGGGCGATCCACGGCCGCAATTGCTCCGTGGTCATCCCATCGACGCCGGGGGCTCCCCGGTTCGTCTCGACGCGCCTGAGCGCCGCGAGCAAGTTCTCCTTCGAGAACAGCACTTCCCAGAGGGACGGCTCGCGGTGATCTTCGGTCCGGTGCCGCGCCGCCAAGTCGCTGCGCTCCACAGGCGGGACGGCCGTATGCACCGGCGCCATCACCTGTGGATCTGCCGTAGCAGGCTTGCAGCGGTCATTGCGGCCTGGGCGAGCAGACACCCTTCCCCCGATCCACTAAACGTTCAGTCCTTCCCGAGCCCTTGTCGGCCTGCTGCCTACCCGCTCGGTACTATGACCTCTGCTGACTTCTGCCCGGCAAATCAGCGGGATTGCTCCCGACGATCGTCACGATCTCCGCCATCACACGGTTACAGGTGACACCCGGACAGATCTCCCCGAATAAAGACGACAACTTTCCCCGGATGCCCGCCGCATATACCCCGCGCCATTCTTGGTGAGAACGGGCATCGACGTCATCAGCCGCCTTACCCTGGACACGTGGCCTCCAATGCGATTCTTGTACATCGGTACCCGGTTTTGCCTTCGGCTTCCTTCCCACCCCTCCTCACGGAGACGCAGTTGCCGTTCGGCTATCGAGTTAGTCTCACCTCTGCTCGTAGGGACTTTCACCCATAAGCTGCCGCCCGCGTCGGGCGTACTGACTTCCTCCCCCGCCTAACGGCGGAGGATTCCAGCGGTCGCCCGCTGGGTTTCCTGCTTCACCGACGACCGCCCCGTCCGGGAGGACTCCCGTTGAGGTCTTACACCGTCTCCACAGGCAGACGCCGCCAGCCCGGCGGCCAGGATGTTGCGTGCCGCGTTCACGTCGCGGTCATGCACGGCGCCGCAGTCGCACGTCCACTCGCGGACGTTCAACGGCAGCTTCTCGCGGACCGTGCCGCAGTTCCCGCACAGCTTGCTGGACGGGAACCAGCGGTCGATCACGACGAGCTCGCGCCCGTACCAGGCGCACTTGTACTCCAGCATCATGCGCAGGTTCGCCCATGCCGCGTCCGAGATGGCGCGCGCGAGGCGGCTGTTCTTCAGCAGGTTGCGGACAGTCAGGTCCTCAATCACGACCGTTTGGTTCTCACGGACGAGACGAGTGGTCAGCTTGTGAAGGGAGTCCCGGCGCCGGTCGGCGATGCGGGCGTGGACGCGGGCCACCTTCACCCGGGCCCTGGCCCGGTTGGCGATCTTCTCCCCGGTGGACAGGGTCACCAGAGAGGTGATCCCGGCGTCCAGGCCGACCGCCGCACTCGTGGCGGGGGCAGGGGCGATGGTGTCCTCGACGAGCAGGGAGACGAACCAGCGGCCTGCCCTGTCGCGGGACACGGTCACCGTCGTCGGCTCCGCACCCTCCGGCAGGGGGCGCGACCAGCGAATGTCCAGCGACCCGGCCATCTTCGCCAGAGTCAGTGTTCCGTCGCGCCATGTGAAGGCGCTGCGGGTGTACTCGGCCGACGCCCGGGACTGCTTCCGGCTCTTGTACCGGGGGTACCTGGCCCGCTTGGCGAAGAAGTTCCCGAACGCCGTCTGAAGATGGCGCAGCGCCTGCTGGAGCGGGACGGAGGACACCTCGCACAGGAAGGCGAGTTCCTCGGTCTTCTTCCACTCCGTCAGCGCGGCGGAGGACTGCACGTAGGAGATGCGGCGCTGCTCGCCGTACCAGGCTCGCGTGCGCTCCTCCAGCGCCTTGTTGTACACGAGGCGGACGCAGCCGAACGTGCGGGACAGCTCCGCTGCCTGCTCGTCCGTGGGGTAAAAGCGGTACTTGAACGCCCGCTTGACCTGCCGCGCCACACCTCACATTTTATCATCTCCAGTGTGAGCGGCAGCTGTCGACCGGTGGCTGGTCTACGTCGGATCGCTCTGACGCCCCTTCGGCTTTTCCCGCCCCGCTCCGTAGGAGTCCGTTTCCTCCCCGGCCTGAAGGCCGGGGTAACCACGGAGGAATCCTGATGACCGCAGAACCACATCCCGAGGCGGGCGCGCTGTTGGGGCGCTCGCACCGGTTGGGCGCTGATCCGCGTAATACCAACTACGCGGGGGGAAACACCTCCGCCAAGGGCACCGCGACCGATCCCGTCACCGGCCAGGACGTCGAGCTGATGTGGGTCAAGGGCTCCGGTGGCGATCTGGGCACCCTCACCCGCTCCGGGCTCGCCGCGCTCCGGCTGGACCGCCTTCGTGCGCTCACCGGTGTCTATCCCGGGGTGGACCGCGAGGACGAGATGGTCGCGGCGTTCGACTACTGCCTGCACGGCAAGGGCGGGGCCGCGCCGTCCATCGACACCGCCATGCACGGCCTGGTGGACGCCGCCCATGTCGACCACCTCCACCCCGACTCCGGTATCGCCCTCGCGTGCGCCGCCGACGGCGAGGCGCTCACCAAGGAGTGTTTCGGCAACCAGGTCGTCTGGGCGCCCTGGCGCCGCCCCGGCTTCCAGCTGGGCCTGGACATCGCCGCCATCAAGAAGGCCAATCCGCAGGCCATCGGCTGCGTCCTCGGCGGCCACGGCATCACCGCCTGGGGCGACACCTCCGACGCGTGCGAGGCGAACTCGCTCCGCATCATCCGCACCGCCGAGGAGTTCCTCACCGCACGCGGCAAGGCGGACCCGTTCGGCCCCGTCGTCCACCCCACCCTCCCCGAAGCCGAGCGCCGCGCCCGTGCGGCCGCCCTGGCCCCGGTGATCCGGGGCCTGGCCTCCACCGACCGCCCCCAGGTCGGTCACTTCACGGACAGCGACACCGTCCTGGACTTCGTCTCCCGCGCCGAACACCCCCGACTGGCGGCCCTCGGCACCTCCTGCCCGGACCACTTCCTGCGCACCAAGGTCCGCCCCCTGGTCCTGGACCTCCCCCCGGACTCGCCCCTCGACACGACGATCGACCGCCTCAGGGAACTCCACACCGCGTACCGCACCGGCTACGCGGCCTACTACGACCGCCACGCCACCCCCGACTCTCCGCCCATGCGTGGCGCGGATCCCGCCATCGTGCTGATCCCCGGCATCGGGATGTTCAGCTACGGCAAGGACAAGCAAACGGCCCGCGTGGCAGGCGAGTTCTACGTCAACGCGATCAACGTCATGCGCGGCGCCGAAGCGGTTTCCACCTACTCCCCCATCGAGGAGTCGGAGAAGTTCCGCATCGAGTACTGGGCGCTCGAGGAAGCCAAGCTCCAGCGCATGCCCAAGCCCAAGCCCCTCGCCACCCGCATCGCCCTGGTGACCGGCGCGGGCTCCGGTATCGGCAAGGCGATCGCCCACCGCCTCGTGGCCGAGGGCGCATGCGTCGTAGTCGCGGACGTCAACCCGGAGTCGGCGCAAGCCGTGGCCCAAGAGCTCGGCGGCCCGGACAAGGCCACGGCGGTCACCGCCGACGTCACCTCCGAAGAGCAGATCAAGGCGGCGTTCGAACAAGCGGCGCTGGCCTTCGGCGGCGTGGACATCCTCGTCAACAACGCCGGGATCAGCATCTCCAAACCGCTCCTCGACACCACCACCGCCGACTGGGACCTCCAGCACAACATCATGGCGCGAGGCAGCTTCCTGGCCTCCCGCGAAGCGGCAAGGACCTTCATCGCCCAGAACATGGGCGGTGACATCGTGTACATCACGTCCAAGAACGCCGTGTTCGCGGGCCCGAACAACATCGCCTACTCCGCGACCAAGGCCGACCAGGCCCATCAAGTCCGACTCCTGGCAGCCGAATTGGGCGGGCACGGCATCCGCGTCAACGGCGTGAACCCCGACGGCGTAGTCCAGGGCTCCGGCATCTTCGCAGGCGGCTGGGGCGCACAGCGCGCGGCCGTGTACGGCGTCCCCGAGGAGAAGCTGGGCGAGTTCTACGCCCAACGCACCCTGCTCAAGCGCGAAGTGCTCCCCTCCCATGTGGCGAACGCAGTCTTCGCCCTCGTCGGCGGCGACCTGAGCCACACCACGGGTCTGCACGTCCCGGTCGACGCCGGTGTCGCGGCGGCGTTCCTGCGCTGACACGCGCGTGAGGGGGACGGGGTCGGAGGGGTGGGGTCCTGGACGCTTACGTGTATTTGTGGCGCCGATCTCCGGCCCACGCAAGTCCCCGGTCAATGGCGCCGTAAATATACGGTCCAGGGCCCCGCCCCGGAGGCCCCGGCCCCCGCCCCGTACGAACCACAGCAACCACCAAGCACCCCACCACCCACGCACCCACCACGAGGTCCACGTGCCCGCCACAGAACACCGCTTCGCCGCCGTAGACCTCGGTGCGTCCAGCGGCCGCGTCATCGTCGGGGAGGTCGCCCCCGAACGGCTGACCCTCCACGAGGCGCACCGCTTCCCCAACCAGCCAACCCGCGTCCTGGGCACCCTGCACTGGGACATCCTGTCGCTCCACCAGGGCGTCCTGAACGGCCTCAAGGCAGCTTCCGCGCATACGGGCGACGGCCTGACCAGCATCGGCATCGACACCTGGGCCGTGGACTACGGCCTGCTCGCCGGCGACGGCACCCTGCTCGCCAACCCCGTCCACTACCGCGACGCCCGCACCACCGGCGCCGCCGAAAGGGTCGCGGCCGCGCTCCCGCCCCGAGCCCTCTACGCCGCCACCGGCATCCAACACCTCCCCTTCAACACCATCTACCAGCTCATGGCGGCGCAGGGCACCCCCGCCCTCACCGCCGCCCACCGCCTCCTCCTCATCCCCGACCTCATCTCGTACTGGCTGACCGGCGAGCTGGGCACCGAGCTGACCAACGCCTCCACCACCCAGCTGATCGACCCCCGCACCCGCGACTGGGCCGCCCCGGTGGCGGAGGCCCTGGGCATCGACCTCTCGCTCTTCCCTCCCCTGCGCCGCCCCGGCGACCCCGCCGGAACCCTGCGCCAGGACGTTCTCACCGAGACGGGCATAACGCACCCCCTCCCCGTCACCGCCGTCGGCTCGCACGACACCGCGTCCGCCGTAGTCGGGGTCCCGGCCACCACACCCGACTTCGCGTACATCGCCACCGGCACCTGGTCGCTCGCCGGGCTCGAGCTGGACGCGCCGGTGCTCACGGAGGAGAGCCGCGCGGCCAACTTCACCAATGAGCTGGGCGTGGACGGCACGGTCCGCTATCTGCGCAACATCATGGGCCTGTGGATGCTCCAGGAGTGCATCCGCACCTGGACCGCGGAAAAAACGCAAACCCCCCAAACCACCGCCACAGACCTCACCGCCCTACTACAAGCCGCGGCCCAAGCCACCCCCCTCCGCTCAGTCGTCGACGCCGGCGACCCCGCCTTCATCGCCCCCCACCACATGCCCGACCGCATCGCCGACGCCTGCCGCCGCACCGGTCAGCCCGTCCCCCGCACCCCGGCCGAGACCACCCGCTGCGTCCTTGACTCCCTCGCCCTGGCCCACCGCCGCGCGATCGAGGACGCCACCCGGCTGTCCGGCCGCAGGGTCAGCGCCGTGCACATCGTGGGCGGCGGTGTGCACAACACGCTGTTGTGCCAGCTCACCGCCGATGCCTGCGGCCTCCCCGTGATCGCGGGCCCGGCCGAGGCGGCGGCCCTTGGAAACGTACTGGTCCAGGCCCGGACGGCGGGAGCGATCACCGGCGGCCTGCCCGAGTTGCGCGCCCTGCTTCACAGCACCCAGCCACTGAGGCAGTATGAGCCCACAGGTGATCATTCGGCGTGGGACCGGGCAGCCGCCCGGCTCGGAGACGCACAGGTCACAAGGGCCGCCACCGGCCAGGCTAGGGCCGCCACCGGCCAGGGCGACGAGGAGGAACCGTGCGCGTAGCGCTCTTCATCACCTGCGTCAACGACACCCTCTATCCGCGCACCGGCCAAGCCGTGGTCACGCTCCTCGAGCGGCTCGGCGTGGAAGTCGGCTTCCCGGAGGCGCAGAGCTGTTGCGGGCAGCCGCAGTTCAACACCGGTTACCGCCACGAGACCGAACCGCTGTTGCGCCGCTACGCCATGGCGTTCCGCGACTACGAATACGTGGTGACCCCCTCGGGGTCGTGCGCGGCGATGGTGCGGGACAACTACCCCCGGATGGGCGCGAAGGCCGCCGCCGAGGGGCGGGGCCAGGAGCTCGCGGACGCGGCGGCCGAGGCGGTCCCCAAGACGTACGAGCTCACCGAATTCCTCACGGACGTCCTGAAGGTCACGGATGTCGGTGCGTACTATCCGCACACCGTGACCTACCACCCCACCTGCCACGGCCTGCGGATGCTGAAGCTCGGCGACCGCCCGCGCTCGCTCCTCGCCGCCGTGAAGGGGCTGAACCTGGTGGAGCTGCCGGGTGCCGAGGAGTGCTGTGGCTTCGGCGGTACGTTCGCCGTCAAGAACGCGGCCGTATCGGCGGCCATGGGGGCGGACAAGGCGCGCAACATCACGGCGACCGGCGCCGAGGCGGTGTGCACGCTCGACAACTCCTGCCAGCTGCACATCGGCGGCACACTGGCCCGCCAGGGCTCCACGGTCCGCCCCGTCCACCTCGCCGAGATCCTGGCCAGCACGGAAGGAGACGTCTGGTGAGCGGAACCCACCAGGTGCACGGAGACCAGCAGGCGAGCGGAACCCAAAGCGGAACCCAAAGCGGAGCCCCAAGCGGAGCCCAGCGCGGAACCCACCAGGCCACCTACCTGGGAATGCCCGCCTTCCCGCAGGCGGCCGACGCCTCGACCCGGAACACCCAGCTGCGCGCCAACCTCCGCCACGCCACCCACACCATCCGCGCCAAGCGCGCCGCGGCCGTGGCCGAGCTGGACGACTGGTCGCGGCTGCGCGCCGCGGGCGCGGCCATCAAGGACCGTACGCTGCGCCATCTCGACCAGTATCTGGAGCAGCTGGAGAGCGCGGTCACGGCGGCCGGCGGCCAGGTCCACTGGGCGGCGGACGCGGACGAGGCGAACCGGATCGTCACCGAGCTGGTGCGGGCCACGGGCGAGCGCGAGGTCGTCAAGGTCAAGTCGATGGCCACGCAGGAGATCGGCCTGAACGGGGCCCTCGCCACCGCCGGGATCACGGCGTACGAGACCGATCTCGCCGAGCTGATCGTGCAGCTCGGCGACGACCTCCCGTCGCACATCCTGGTCCCGGCGATCCACCGCAACCGGGGCGAGATCCGGGACATCTTCACGGAGAAGATGTCCCAGTGGGGCCGCCCGGCCCCGGAGGGGCTGACCGACGCGCCCGCCGACCTCGCCGAGGCCGCACGGCTCCACCTTCGCGAGAAGTTCCTGAACGCCAAGGTGGGGATCTCCGGCGCCAACTTCATGGTCGCGGAGACCGGCACCCTCGTGGTCGTGGAGTCCGAGGGCAACGGCCGGATGTGCCTGACCCTCCCCGAGACGCTGATCTCCGTCGTCGGCATCGAGAAGGTGGTCCCCACCTTCCAGGACCTGGAGGTCTTCCTACAGCTCCTGCCGCGCTCCTCGACCGCCGAGCGGATGAACCCGTACACGTCCACCTGGACCGGCACCACGGACGCCGACGGCCCGCGCGCCTTCCACCTCGTCCTGCTCGACAACGGCCGCACCGACACCCTCGCGGACACCGTGGGACGGCAGGCGCTGCGCTGCATCCGCTGCTCGGCGTGTCTCAATGTGTGCCCGGTGTACGAGCGGGCGGGCGGCCATGCGTACGGATCGGCGTACCCGGGCCCCATCGGCGCGATCCTCACCCCCCAACTGCGGGGCACCCAGAGCGAACTGGACGCCTCGCTCCCGTACGCCTCGTCCCTGTGCGGGGCGTGCTACGAGGTGTGCCCGGTCGCCATCGACATCCCGGAGATCCTGGTCCACCTGCGCGAGCGGGTGGTCGAGGGCGGCCCCGCCTCCGTCCGTGGCACCCGTACGGTCATCAAGCCCGCCAAGGGCCACGCCGCCGAGCGCGCCGCGATGCGCGCCGCCCGCTGGGCCCTGGACCACCCCCGGCTGCTGCGCACCGGCCAGCGGCTGGCCTCCCGCACCCGCCGCTTCCATCCGCGCCGGCTGCCCGGTCCGGGGCGGGCGTGGAGCGATACGCGGGAGCTGCCGAAGGTGCCGGAGGAGTCGTTCCGCGACTGGTGGCAGCGCACCCGGGGCGGGAGCGGCACCGGGAGCGGCACGGAGGGAAGGAAGAAGACCACATGACCTCGCGAGACCCCGGCTCCCGGAACCCCGGCGCACACCGCCCCGGCTCCCAAAACCGCGCCGCTCAAAATCCCGGCACCCAAAATCCCGGCACCCAAGACCCCGCCGCCCAACACCCCACCACCCAGGCCCTGGACTCGCGCGCCCTGGTCATGGCCCGCATCCGCCGTGCCCTGACCGATGTGCCGCGTACCGAGACACCCGGGGAGGTGCCGGTCGAGCGCACCTACCACCGCGTTCACGGCGACCGCACCGCCGCCCGGACCGTGGACCTCCTTGCGGAGAACCTGGCCGACTACCGTGCGCTCGTCCACCGCGCCGACGCCCCGTCGTCCCTCCCGGCCCTGATCGCCCGCCTCCTCGCCGACCGCGGCGCGACCAGCGTGGCCGTGCCCCCGGGCCTCCCCGGCTCCTGGCTCTCCGACGTCCCCGACACGGTGCGCCGGGTTCCGGACACGGCGGAGCTGACCCCGCACGACCTGGACGCGGTCTCCAGCGTGGTGACGGGCTGCGCGGTGGCCATCGCCGAGACGGGCACCGTGGTCCTGGACGCCGCCCCCGACCAGGGCCGTCGCCGCATCACCCTGGTGCCCGACCACCACATCTGCGTGATCCGCGTCACCGACCAGGTCGTGGACTCCGTCCCGGAGGCGCTCGAACGCCTGGACCCGGTCCGTCCGTTGACCTGGATCTCGGGACCGTCCGCGACCAGCGACATCGAACTGGACCGCGTGGAAGGCGTCCACGGCCCCCGCACCCTCGAAGTGATCCTCGCCGGGCCGGAATCCGCTGGTCAGAGCTGATGGAACGCCAGGGGAGCCCGGGAGGCATACCTCCACCATGGCGGGGCATATGCCATGGGGACATAGAGGGGAACACCTGCGCGGGGGATGCGGTCTTCCTCACATACCGCCGGTAACACCGCTGTTGGGCGGTTTACGCCGATGCCATTGTCGGTAGGGGCCTCTACTCTTATGGTCATGCGTCCGACTCCTACTCACCAACCTGCCTTACTGACCACACCCGCCACCGACCAGGCCAACGAGGCGATACGCGTCTTCCTCCGGGCCCGGGCCGGCCGGGCACTGCGGCCTTCGGAGCGGGCCGAGTACAGCCGGTTGCTGAAGATCTACACACGGGCGTTGCGCGGCGAGGTGGAAAAGGCCGCCTGAGCGGGCACGGGGGCGATGCGCGCAACGGCCCGCGCCACCCACGAAGGTGAAAGCGGCCGGCCACAGGTGAAAATCGGGGGGACGCCATGCGGGCGGTGGGGAAGGTCGTCTTAGGGGCACTGTCAGTGGGGCTCCTGGGGGTCGCCGGCTACGGCGGATACAACCTCTACACGGGCGTGACCGGCGGCGACACCACCGCGGCCCATGACGGTCCGGTGACCGGGGACGAGGCCCGGCGGACCGCGCGGGAGTTCCTGGACGCGTGGGCGGACGGCAACGACATGCTCGCCGCCGGGCTCACCAACGACGCCGAGTCGGCCATCGGCGCCCTCAGCGGCTATCGCGACGACGGGCATGTGAAGAGGGTGACGGCCACCCCGGGCACGGCGCGGGGCACCACGGTCCCGTTCACCATCAAGGCGCAAGTGGTCTTCGGCAAGGCCCGATCCAGCTGGACCTACACATCACGGCTGACCGTGGTGCGCGGCCGGACGACCAAGAAGCCGCTGGTCGACTGGCGGCCCTCCGTCCTCCACCCCGAGCTGGGCGCCAATGAGTCCGTACGGACGGATCTGGCGGACAATCCGCCGGTCCGGGTGCTGGACCGCGACGGCGAGGAGTTGCGGCAGGGCCGCTATCCCTCGCTCGACCCGGTGCTGATCGCGCTGCGTGCGAGATACGGGGCCGACGCGGGCGGCACGGCCCGGGTGGAGGTCTCGGCGGTCAAGCCCGACGGGACCGCCGGAGCCACGCTCCATGTGGTGACGAAGGGCACCCCGGGAACGCTGCGCACGACTCTCGACGCCGGGACGCAGCAGCGCGCGGAGAAGGCGGTGGCCACGCGCGACGGTGCCTCCGTGGTGGCGCTCAAGCCCAGCACCGGGGAGATCCTGGCGGTGGCCAACTCCGACCAGGCCGAGTTCAACGCCGCGTTGCAGGGGCAGACGGCACCGGGGTCCACGTTCAAGATAGTGACCGCGGCCACCCTGCTGGAGGCGGGCAGGGTCAGCCCGAGCCGCCCGGTGCCGTGCCCGAAGACGGCGGCGTACGCACAGGGCATGATGTTCCACAACGTCGAGGACAGCGAGAACCCGGCCGCCACCTTCGCCCAGGACTTCGCGGCGTCCTGCAACACCGCGTTCGTCTCGCTCGCCGGGGCCGTGCCCGATGGTGCGCTGGCCCAGGAGGCGCGGACCGTGTTCGGGCTCGGGCTGAACTGGCGGGTGGGGGTCACCACCTTCGACGGCGAGGTGCCGAACGGAAGCGGCGACGACAAGGCCGCGGCCATGATCGGCCAGGGCACGGTCCAGATGAACCCGCTCACCATCGCCTCGGTCGCGGCCACCGCCCGGACGGGCACCTTCAAACAGCCCGTCCTCGTGCCGCGCTCCGTCGACCACCGGGAGATCGCCACCAGCGACCGCAGCCTCAGCCCGGCCACCGTCTCGCAGCTGAAGGCCATGATGCGGCTGACCGCGACCAGCGGCACCGCCGCCCGGGCGATGTCCGGGCTCACCGGCGACATCGGCGCCAAGACGGGTTCGGCCGAGATCGACGGCCAGCCCAAGACCAACGCCTGGTTCACCGCCTACCGGAACGATGTGGCGGCCGCCGCCGTGGTCACCGGCGGTGGGCACGGCGGGGATGCCGCCGGGCCCGTCGTCCGCGCGGTGCTCAAGGCGGGCTGAGCCTTCCGTTCAGCCCTCAGCCCCTCAGCTCTTCAGCCGCTCCCGCAGTTCCTCGACATCCGCCAGGAACCACGTCTGCCGTCCCCGGTCGCACTCACGGACGAAGTCCCGCAGCGCCGAACTGTCCTCCGTATGACGGGAGATGTCGCCGAGGACCACCAGCCCCATGGCGTACTGCACGAACTTCTGGATGATGTCCCCGGCCACGCGCGTGCTCAGCCGGAAGAACGCCTCGTCGAACCGCTCGACCGGGATGACGACCCACTGGGCGCCCTGATATCCGGCGTTGCCGATGAGATCCAGCGCGTCGCGTTCACCGCCGATGGTCTCGCCCTCGGCGGCACACATCAGGACGGGGACGCCATGGATCGTCTGCAGGTCGCTCGTGAGGTCGCTCATGGCGGTCAGGCTAAGCGCCGCACGCGGGCGCGGTCGACGGCATTATGGGTCCCATCCGCCGGGCAGGTCCCGCTCCCCGGCTCCACCAGTTGTCCCGACGCTTCGTACAAGGGTTGGTCGAAGGGGTTGTCTATGGTCTGGCCCACACTCTAGCCTGGCGCGGCACCCGCGACACAGCAGCACCCGCCCGCGCAGAGGGGATTCCGGCGTGAAGCGCACGTCCCGCGATATACGCACCGCCAACCGCTACGGGGTGCTGCGCCATATCGTGGCCCGATCCACCGTCTCCCGGCAGGAAGTGGCCGCCGCCACCGAGCTGAGCCTGGCCACCGTGGCGAATCTCGTCGGTGAGCTGCTCGACCTCGGGATGCTGGTCGAGGTCGGCTACGAGGACTCCGACGGCGGCCGGCCGCGCGGACTGGTCGCGGTCAACTCCTCGGGCGGCGCGCTGATCGGCGTGGATGTGGCGGAGACGTATATCCATGTCGAGCTGTTCGACCTGGCACTGACCGTCCTGGCCCGCGCCGACGAGGAGTTGCGCCCGGCGGAGAACGACCCGGCCAGGGTGGTGGCGCATATCGCCGCCGCCGTGTCCTCGGTGGTCGAGCAGGCGGATGTGGCCGCGGACCGGGTGCTGGGCGTCGGCGTCAGCATGCCGGGCCAGGTGGACCGCGAGGGCGGGGTCTCGGTCTTCGCCCCCAACTGGGACTGGCATGACGTCCCGCTGCTGCGGCTGCTGGCCGAGCACATCCCCTACCCCCTCCACCTCGACAATCCGCTGCGCGCCTGCACGGTGGCCGAGCAGTGGTTCGGGGCGGCTCGCGGGCGGAACGACGCCGTGGTGGTCAACCTCGGTACGGGCGTGGGGGCCGGGCTGGCGCTCGGCGGCACCCTGCACCGCGGGGTCAGCAACAGCGCCGGGGAGTGGGGGCACACCACCCTCATCATGGACGGACGACAGTGCCACTGCGGCAACCAGGGCTGTGTGGAGACCTATGTCGGCGCCCCCGGCATCATGCGGAACCTGCGCGAGCTGAGCCCGGACAGCCCGCTGCTGCACCCGGACGACCAGACGGCCACCATCGAGGCGCTCGGCCGGGGCCTGGCGGAGGGCGATCCGGTGGCCATGAAGGTCGTGCGGGCCACCGCGCGCTACCTCGGCGCCGCCCTCGCCGATCTGGTCAATCTGCTCAACCCGGAAGTGATCGTGCTCAGCAGCTGGGTGGCGGCGGCCCTCGGTGAGCCGCTGCTCGCCGAGGTACGCGAGGCGGTGGCGGTGCGCGCGCTGCGCCGCCCGCTGGCGAACACCGAGATCGTGCTGTGCCCGATCCCGTCCAACCCCGTGAGTCTCGGCGCGGCGACCTTCGCCCTGGAAGGCTCGCTGGCGTCGGTGGGTCTGAAGAACCGCCGCACCACGCCGAGGAACCGCGGCACGGCCTGAGGAACGCTGTCCGAGGAACACCATGGGAGCGTTCCCATGGCGGCTTCCGCACCCCTTTCGTTCGACGCCTCGAACCGCCCGACATCGCCCTGCCGCAACGTCACCACCCTTACCGCACCCACTTCGTCTAACCCCTTGCCGAAGTCTTCGTCTATGGCTAACGTCCCGCTGCACCAAGGAACGTGACGGAACCTGGCGGCGACGGAGACGAGGACGTCATATGTCGAACATCAGCAGAGGCAGGGACTGGGACCGCCGCGGCGTGCTGCGCGCGATGGGTGGAGTGGCGGCCCTCGGCGGACTCGCCGCCTGCGGTTCGAACACCGGCCGCTCGGGCGGCGGCGGTAAGTCGATCAAGCAGATGTACCACGCCTATGGAGAGCAGGGCACCCAGCAGGCCGCGAAGAAGTTCGCCGACGCCTACGACAAGGCCAAGGTCACCATCGAATGGGTGCCGGGCGAATACGAGTCGAAACTGGCGACCACCCTGCTGGGATCCGGGGCTCCGGATGTCTTCGAGTACCACCCCGATCTCCAGCTGGTGCGCTCCCGGCAGATCGTTCCGCTCGACGACATCATCGCCGATGTCAAGGACGACTTCCTGCCGGAGGACATCGCGGCGAATTCCGTGGACGGGAAGGTCTACGGCATCCGCATGATCGACGATCCGCAGTTCTTCTTCTACCGCAAGTCCCTCTTCGAGAAGGCCGGGGTCAAGCCTCCGGCCACCTTCGACGAGCTGATCGACGCCGCGCACAAACTCACCAGCGGCAAGGTCAAGGGGCTCTACATCGGCCAGAACCTCAAGACCATCAGCAAGCCGCTGGTGTGGTCCACCGGCCCGCACTATCTGGACGCGGACCACAGAATCGCCTACCACACCGACAATCTCGTGGAGACCCTCACCAAGGCGCGGGAGCTCTACAAGAGCAAGTCACTGCTGCTGGGCGCCCCGACCGAGGTCTGGGACCCGGCCAGTTTCCTCCAGGGCCTGTGTGCCATCCAATGGTGTGGCATCTGGGCGATACCGGCGATCCAGAAGGCGTTCGGCGACGACTTCGGGATCTTCCCCTTCCCCAAGTCCGGCGCCGCGGGACGCCAGGTGGTCTACAACGGCGGCTGGTCCACCTATGTGTCCGCCAAGGCCAAGGACGTCGACGCGGCCAAGGCATTCGTCAAATGGCTGTGGATCGGCCAGAAGAAGTACCAGCAGGAGTGGGCGCTCGACTACGGGTTCCACATCCCCGCGCGCAAGAGCATCGCCGCAGGGGCGGACAAGCTCAAGAGCGGGGTGGCGGCCGAGGCGGTCGAGCTGTTCAACACCCACGGGGTCTTCGACGACCCGTACTGGACCGAGGGGATGTTCAACATCCTGCTCGACGCGGTGGTCAATTCGGTGCGCGACAGCAAGGATCCCGAAGCCGAACTCGACAGCGCCGACAAGAAGATCGAGCGCGCGCTGAAGAAGCTCGGATAGGCCGGCGACCGGAACCGTCATGGCGACCACCACACCCACCCACAGCGCCGCCAAGGGCCGAACGGCCCGAGGAGCGGCCCCCGCCCGACGACGGCCGCGGGGTTTCGGCGGCTCCCGCGGCCGCACCCTCAACTTCTGGCTGTTCACCGGCCCGTTCCTGATCGGGCTGATCGTCTTCGTCTACGTGCCGATCGGCTGGAGCCTCTGGCTGAGCCTGCACAACGCCCAGGGCACCGTCGCCCCCACCGAGTTCGTCGGCCTCGACAACTACGCCGATATGCTCGGCGACGGCGATTTCGTGGACAGTCTCGTCAACTTCACGATCTTCGCCGCGATCATCGTGCCGATCACCTACGCCCTCTCCCTCACCCTCGCGCTGCTGGTCCACCGCATCCGCTTCATGAAGGCGTTCTTCCGGTCGGTCTTCTTCCTCCCCACCGCGTGCAGCTTCGTCGTGGCCTCGCTGGTGTGGAAGATGTCGCTGTTCAACGGGTTGCGCTACGGGATGATGAACACCGTGCTGGGCTGGTTCGGCATCGACTCCGTCGCCTGGCTGGCCTCCCCGCACCCGCCCTGGTACTGGCTGGTGATCTGCTCCGCCCGGCTGTGGCTGCAGTGCGGCTTCTACATGATCCTCTTCCTGGCGGCGCTGCAGAACATCCCGCGTGAGCTGTACGAGGCGGCCGCCGTGGACGGCGCGAAACCCGGCTGGCAGACGTTCCGCCACATCACCCTGCCGCAGCTGCGCGCCACCTCGGTCGCGGTCGTCCTGCTGCTGCTCATCGCGGCGTACCAGGCGTTCGACGAGTTCTACAACATCCTCGACGAGGGCCGGGCCACCTGGGGCCGGCCGCCCCTGGTCGACCTCTATCTCCAGGCGCTCGGCGCCAACCAGGACTACGGCCACGCCAGCGCGGGCGCCCTGATCCTCGCCCTGCTGATCGCGCTGGTGACCCTGGCCCAGGGCAGGTTCCTCGGCTTCGGAAGGGGTGCTGAGAAGTGACCGCCACGACGCCCGGGCCCACGGGGGCCCGCAAGCGCTCCGCGCGCTCGGTCATGGGCAACACCGGGCTGTACCTCGCCCTCGGCGTGGCGACGGTGCTGTTCCTGGTGCCCTTCTATCTGATCGTCCGCAACGCCCTGTCCACCGACGCGGACATCACCGGTGAGAGCTGGCGGTTCTTCCCCGCCGACCTCCAGTGGGGGAACGTCAGGGAGCTGTTCGACGACCCCTCGGTGCCGTTCGCGCAGGCCCTGTGGAACTCCACGGTGGTGGCCGTGCTGCACACCCTGGGCACCCTGCTGGTCTGCTCCCTGGCCGGATACGGCCTGGCCCGCATCCCGTACCGGCACGCGAACAAGGTGCTGTACGCGGTGCTGTTCACCCTGATGGTCCCGGCGGCCGTGACCTTCGTGCCGAGCTATGTGCTGGTGTCCTCGCTCGGCTGGGTCTCCTCGCTGCGCGGTCTGATCATCCCGGGGCTGTTCAGCGGGTTCACCGCGTTCCTCTTCCGCCAGTACTTCCTCGGCTTCCCCAAGGAGCTGGAGGAGGCGGCCCGGGTGGACGGGCTCGGCTACTGGGGGGCGTACTGGCGCATCGTGGTGCCGAACTCGCTCAACTTCTTCGCCGCGATCTCGGTCATCACCTTCATCAGCGGCTGGAACGCCTTCCTGTGGCCGCTGGTCATCGGCCAGGATCAGAGTTCATGGACCGTGCAGGTCGCGCTGTCCTCCTATATGACCGCCCAGACCATCAACATCCACCTGATCTTCATGGCAACGGCCGTATCGATCCTGCCACTTGTCCTGGTCTTCGTGTTCCTGCAGCGCTGGCTGGTGCAGGGGGTCGCACAGACCGGTATCAAGGGCTGACCGAGGAGAGTCGATGAGCTCCACGCAGCACACGCCACTGCCCTACTACGAGGACGTCTCCCCCGGCGCGGGAGCGCTGCCGCCCCGCCCCTGGACCCCGTCCTCCGACGCCGCGCGGCTGAGCCTGAACGGAACGTGGTCGTTCCGGCTGTCGCCGACCGCCACCGCCGAGGACGACTCCTTCGCCCGCCCCGGCTTCGACGCCCGCGGCTGGGACGAACTCCCGGTGCCCGGCCACTGGGTGCTGCACGGCCACGGGGCACCGATCTACACCAATGTGCGCTACCCCTTCCCGGTGGATCCGCCGCGGGTGCCCGACGAGAACCCGACCGGCGACCATCTGCGCGTCTTCGACCTGCCCGGCGACTGGCCGGCCGGCGGGGACGCGGCCCTGCGCTTCGAGGGCGTCGAGTCCTGCGCCCGGGTCTGGCTCAACGGCGAGGAGCTGGGCACCTTCAAGGGCAGCCGGCTGCCGCACGAGTTCGCGGTCGGGGGGCTGCTCCAGCCGTCGGGCAACGTGCTGGCCGTACGCGTCCACCAGTGGTCCTCCGGAACCTATCTCGAGGACCAGGACCAGTGGTGGCTGCCCGGGATCTTCCGTGAGGTGACGCTCGAGCACCGCCCCGAGGGCGCGCTCGACGACTACTTCGTCCACGCCTCGTACGACCACACCAGCGGCGAGGGCACGCTGCGGATCGACTCCGACCCCGGCGGCCGGGTCACCGTGCCCGAGCTGGGTCTCGACCTGGCCACCGGGGAGAGCGCCACCGTCCCCGTCGAGCCGTGGACGGCGGAGACGCCCCGGCTGTACGAGGCGCGGCTGACCACCGTGGGCGAGAGCGTCTCGCTGCGGGTGGGCTTCCGTACCGTGGTGGTCGAGGACGGGCTGCTCAAGGTCAACGGCCGGCGGGTGCTCTTCCGCGGCGTCAACCGCCATGAGTTCCACCCGGAGTACGGCCGGGCGGTGGACCTCGCGACCATGCGCCGCGATCTGGTGCTGATGAAGCAGCACAACATCAACGCCGTGCGCACCAGCCACTATCCGCCGCATCCGGCCTTCCTCGGGCTCTGCGACGAGCTGGGGCTGTGGGTCATCGACGAATGCGATCTGGAGACCCATGGCTTCGTCGACCTGGACTGGCGGAACAACCCGGTGGACGACGACCGCTGGACCCCGGCGCTGCTCGACCGCGCCGAGCGGATGGTCGAGCGCGACAAGAACCACCCGTCGGTGGTGATGTGGTCGCTGGGCAACGAGTGCGGCACCGGGCGCGGGCTGTCCGCCATGGCCGACTGGATCCGGGAGCGCGACCCGTCCCGGGTGATCCACTACGAGGGCGATCTGTCCTGCGCCGACACCGACGTCTACTCGCGGATGTACGCGCCGCACGAGGAGGTCGACCAGATCGGCCGGCGCGCCGAGCCGCCGTGGGGCGATCCGGAGCTGGACGCGAAGCGCCGGGCGCTGCCGTTCATCGAGTGCGAGTACGCGCACGCCATGGGCAACGGACCCGGCGGGCTGAGCGAGTACCAGCGGCTGTTCCAGGAGCATGAGCGCTGCCAGGGCGGTTTCGTCTGGGAGTGGATCGACCACGGCTTCACCCGGCGCGCCCCCGACGGCCGCTTCTACCACGTGTACGGCGGCGACTTCGGCGAGGAGCTGCACGACGGGAACTTCGTGTGCGACGGGCTGGTCTTCCCCGACCGCACCCCCTCCCCCGGCCTGATCGAGTACAAGAAGGTCATCGAGCCGGTGCGGATCGAGGGCGACGGGGCCGACGGCACGGTCCGGATCACCAACGGCCATGACTTCGCGGACCTGTCCCATCTCGTCTTCTCCTGGACCTATGAGGCCGAGGGCGAGGCGATCGGCTCGGGTGAGCTGGCGGTGGAGCCGCTGCCCCCGGGCGAGTCGGCCGTTCTGAAGCTCCCGGCGCCGCCCGACGCCGAGGCGGGGGCGGAGGCGTGGTGGACGGTCGAGGCGCGGCTGGCGGCCGCGACGGCGTGGGCCGGGGCGGGCCATCCGGTGGCCTGGGCCCAGCTCCCCGCCACCGCACCCGGCACCGGCCGGGCGCGCGCCCTGGCCTCCGGGGCGGCGCCGCGCCGCGACGGCGGCCGGATCGTGCTCGGCCCCGGCGTCTTCGACGCGGCCACCGGCGCCCTGACGTCCCTGGACGGGCTCCCGGTCACCGAACCGCCCCGGCTGGACATCTGGCGCGCGCCCACCGACAACGACAACGGCGCGTCCTGGCAGCCGGACGAGCGCTGGGGCCTGATCTGGCGCCGGTTCGGACTGCACCGGATGCGGCACCGGACCGACGCGGTGGAGACGACGCCGGACGGTGCGCTGACCGTCCGTACCCGCGTCGCGCCCGCCGCCGTGGACATCGGCCTGGAGACGGTCTACCGCTGGACCGCCGACGGGGACGGACGGCTGAGCCTGGCGGTCTCCGTCACCCCGCTCGGCGAGTGGACCTTCCCGCTGCCGCGCCTGGGCCTGCGGTTCGGGGTCCCGGCCGCGCTGGGCGACGCCGAGTGGTTCGGCGGCGGCCCCGGCGAGGCGTACCCGGACACCCGGGCCGCCGCGCGCGTGGGGCGGTGGGCGCTGTCGGTGGACGAACTCCAGACGCCGTACGTCCGTCCGCAGGAGAACGGCGCCCGGATCGACGTCCGCTGGGCGCGGCTGACCGCGCCCGACGGATCGGGGGTGCGCATCGAGGGCGAGCCGACCTTCTGGTTCACCGCGCGCCGCTGGACCACCGAGCAACTCGACGCGGCCGAGCACACACCGGATCTCGAACCGTCGAACGAGACGGTGTGGGTGAACCTCGACCACGGCCAGCAGGGCATCGGCAGCCAGTCCTGCGGCCCGGGGGTGCTGGACGAGCACCGCCTGGACGCGGCACCGGCCGAATTCTCGTTCACCTTCTCGCGGTTGAGCTGACGGTCGTACGGTCCGGGGCCGGTCCTGGCGACCGGCCCCGGACCGGCGCGGCCACTCGACCTGCACAGCAGGCCCCGGACCGGCGCGGCTACTCCACCCGCACCGCGCCCGCCGGTCCGAGCCGCGCCCGCCGCACCTCGCCGTCCCACCAGCTGACCGTCACCAGATGGGTCCCGCCGTCCGCCGGGCCCGCGGCGGCGACGCGGACAAGGTCGGTCAGCGGGGGCGCGGCGGGGTCGGCCGTGAGCCGGGCGAGGCAAAGGAAGAGGTCGCCCCCGGCGCGGCCCGTCGTCTCACCGGCCAGCGCGGGTGAGACGGCGCGCCGGGCGAAGGCTGTGGGGGCGGCGGGCAGGACGCCGTCCCTCATCAGGCCGTGGAGCGGCAGCAGTTCGGACCGCGGCCCCTCCTCAGCCGCCGGGGGATCCGCGACCGCCCAGCCCGTCTGGCGGACCGCCCGGCCCGGCGCGGCGCCGGTCACCAGGTGGATCCGGACCTCCACGGCGCCGCGCACCAGCACCAGCGAGGTGACGCACACCTCCTCGCCCTCCGCCGGCTCCTCCCCCACCAGCCGCGCCCGATGGCGCGAGGCGGCCCAGCCGTCGCCCGCGCCCAGCGGCTCCAGCGCGGTGCGCAGGGAGATCCGGCCGCCGTGGACCAGGCCGAAGTGGTTGTCGGGGGCGACGCCGTAGGGGAAGGGGCCGGTGGCCGTGGAGTAGGCGAGGCGGGCGTAGTGGGGGTCGTCCTGGTCGGGGTCGCCGGGCGGCGGGAGGTGTTCGCTGCCGTGGTTGTGGAGCCGCACCAGACCGTCGTCCGCGGTGGACTGGAGCAGCCAGTTGGGGCCGGGGACGGCGCGCGTCACGTCCGCGCGCTCGGCGGGTCCCGGCTCCTCGCGCGCCGTCCACACCTCGTGGTCGGCCGGGAGCAGCAGTCCCAGGAAGCCCTTGGCGGCCCAGTACGGGGAGGCGGGGCCGGAGTACGGCTGGAGGACGCCGTCGTACGCGCCGTACCAGCCGGACGAGAGCAGCCCCCGGTCCGTCGTCGCGCCCCGGTCGAGGAAGTGGCGCAGGGCGCCGGAGGCGAGGCGGCGGGTGGTTCCGGGGCCGAGCGGGGTGTGGCCGGTGAGGGCGCCCAGCCACAGGGGCGCGGCGGCGGCGAAGCGGTACGTCAGGGAGCGGCCCTGGTGCAACGGGGCGCCGTCGGCGCCGAAGAGGTGGGCGTAGTCGGCGAGATGGGTGGCCAGTCGGCCCCCGTAGCGGGTGAGCCGCTCGCCGTCCCGGGACAGCCATGCCTCGAGCGCCGGATACAGGTGCAGGGCCCAGCCGTTGTAGTAGTCGAAGGCGCGGCCCGCGCCGTCGCTGTACCAGCCGTCGCCGGTGTACCAGGGCTCGATGCGCTCCAGCCCGCGCGCCACGGCGGCGCGGGCGGCCTCGGGCTCGATGCCCGCCTCGGCGAGGAAGCCGCCGACGGCGACGGGGAACAGCTCCCAGTTGCTGGGCACGGGTTCGGCGGTGAGCGCCTCCACCAGCCAGGCTCCCACCCGCTCCCGGACGCCGTCGTCGAGCCGGTCCCACAGCCAGGGGCGGGTGAGCCGCAGCCCGAGCGCGATGGAGGCGGACTCGACCAGCGGCTGGCTTCGGTCGGCGATCCGGGGCCAGTCCTCGGGTCCGTCGCCGCCGGGGTGTGCGGTGAGGGAGTGTGCGGTGCCGAGGTGTGCGGTGCCGGTGGCGAGCCCGTCCGCGTACCGCTCCAGCAGCCCGCCGGGATCGGCGCCGCGTGCGCCCGCGACGCGGAAGGCGGCCAGCAGAAACGTCCGGGCGAAGCCTTCCAGGCCGTCGGAGCGGGGGCCGGACCAGCTCGGCCGGTCGCCGGGGAGCGGGTAGAGGGCGCCGCCAGGGGTCGCGTACGGGGCGACGGCGGCGAGGAGTCCGTCGGCGGCGGCCTCCCAGTGGGCACGGGTCCAGCCGGTGCGGGGGCTGAGGTCGCGGTCCTCCGGGGGCAGCGCGAGACGCGGCGCGGGGCCTGGCGCGGGGCCTGGCGCGGGGCACGGCGCGGGGTGCGGCGTGGGGCGCGGGGCGCGGCCGGTCATCGGAGCACCCCGGCGGGGACGATGCGCTGGGCCCGCAGTTCGCCGAGCACCAGCCGCGCGAACTCGGTGGCCCCGTGGGCGGAGGTGTGGGTGTTGTCGCGGGCCTCGTCGTAGAGGTACAGCCGCTTGGACCCCTCGGGGCCGAGCTCCTCCACGAGCCGCTTGGTGAGCGCGGTCAGATCGATGAGCGGTACGCCCCGCTCGGCGGCCAGCGCGCGCATCTCGGCGGGCAGGTTCACCCCGAGGCCGTTGATGTGCAGGGCGGTGGCGTTGTCGAGGGTGCCGTCGTCGTTGAACCAGCGGCGCACGATGGGGGTGACCAGTACGGGCTTGCCACCGCGCGCCCGTACGCCGTCGAGCAGCGCACCGAGGTTGGCGCGGTAGTCGGCGGCGGTCGTCTGCTTGTCGTTGTGGGCGAACTGGACGAGGACGGTGTCGCCCGGGCGGATCAGCGGGCGCATGGTGGCGAAGAGCCGGGGATCGGCGAGGAAGGAGCCCGAACTCTCGCCGGAGTCGGCGTAGTTGGCGACCGACAGCCCGCGCCGGAAGAACTGCGGCAGCTGCTGGCCCCAGCCGGTGTACGGGGCGGTGAGCTGGTCGCACACGGTGGAGTCCCCGGCGAGGAAGAGCTGGTGGCGGCGGCCGGGGGCGGCTTTGGTCATCTCGCTGACCTTGGCGGCCTCGCTGGACTTGGCGGCCTTGGATATCTCGGTGACCTTCAGACCGGTGAGGCGCGGCGCCCCACCGCCGAAGGTGAGGTCCAGCCCGGGGCTTCCACTCGGCCCGGTGGGCTCGCCCTCCGGTTCGCGTACGTTCACGGTGAAGGAGCGGATGAGCCGCTGCCCGGCGGCGGTCGGCGTGGCGGCGAGCATCGTCCGCCGCGACTCGGCGGTGACGCCGGTGGAGCCCGCCCGGGCGCCGCCGAGGACCGCCGTCACGTCGTACGTCCCCGGCGGGACATCGGCATGGCAGACGATGGGCGCGGTGCCGGTGCACCGCGGGACGACCGCGGCCCTGGCCGCGGCCGGGCTTTCGCCGGGCCCGGAACCCCTGGCCCAGGCCGGGGCGCCCGGCAAGGCGGCGAGGCAGGCGGTGGCGGCCAGCAGTGCGGTACCGGCGCGTCTCATGGGGGCTCCTCGGCTCGGCTCAGTTCGGCGATGGAGGTTCGCCGATGGCGGGGGAAGCTACGGTCGGCCGCCTGACCATACGCCGTGTCGGCAAGCGCTTGCTAGAGGGCACAAACGTCAGCGGGGGCCACCCGAGAGGCGGCCCCCGCAAGTGTTTTCCGCCGGACGCGGAGGACGCGGACGGTCGTACGCGGCTTACCCGTTCCTGCCCCGCAGGGCATCGAGCGCCCGGTCCGCGTGCACGCCCATCCGGAACTCGCTCTTGACGATCTCCAGCACCTTGCGATCGGTATCGATCACAAAGGTGACCCGCTTGGTCGGCACCGCCGCGATCCCGCGCTTCACCCCGAACCGCTCCCGCACGGTCCCCTCCGGGTCCGACAGCAGCGGATAGCCGAAGGAGTACGCATGGGCGAACTCCGCCTGCTTCTCGACCGAATCGGCGCTGACCCCGACCGGCTGGGCACCCAGCTCCTTGAACTCCGCCGCGATGTCCCGGAAGTGGCACGCCTGTTTGGTACAGCCGGGGGTGAAGGCCGCCGGATAGAAGAACAGCACCACCGGGCCGTCCGCCAGCAGCCCGCTGAGCGAACGGACGGTGCCGCTCTCATCCGGCAGTTCGAAGTCCTCGACCACATCACCGATGTCCATGAGGGCACGCTACCGGCCGACGCGCCCGGCGGAGCGTCAGTAGCGCAACCGGGCGGTATGGCCGTCGATGCGCAGGATGCATTCGGTGAACAGCGCCATCGACGGACTGTCGTCCGTGGGGACCAGCCGCAGCCCGAGGTCCATGATGGACCGGATGACCTGGGCGGTACGGCTTCCGTCGGGATCCTGTCCGCGCAGCGCGGACCACGCCTCGAACTGCGCCCGGACCGTCTCCCACGCCGGGCCCGGCGTGAAGTGACACAGAAAAACCGGCTGGTCGACCCCGTACTGGCGTAACTCGCCGACTGCGGCCTCACCTTGCATAAGCCACCATGTGGCACTCATCTCGTCCCTAACTCCGTACACGGGAGTGGATACCCATCATACGGGTGCGGACGTCCCAACGAGGACCGACTCCACATCAGGGGCCCATCCCAGCAGCCGCTCGTCCGCTCCCGGCCGGGCCACGCACTGCACGCCCAGCGGAAGGGAATTGGCCGCCCGGCCCGCGGGCAGCGCCAGAGCGGGGGTTCCCGCGTAGCTCCAGGGGAGGCTCATCACGGAGTTGCCGGTGCTCTGCAGGCCGTACGGCGCGGGGCCCGTCGCCGCCGGGGTGATCCACAGGTCGATGCCGTCCCGGTCCATGGCGGCCACCAGCCGCTCGCGGAACTCGGCGCGGGCGCGCAGGGCCGCGGCGTACGCGTCGTGGGTCATCCGCTGCCCCTCGCGGATCGCCGCGGCGGTCTGCTCGCGGTACCGCTCGCCATGTCGCGGGAACCATACGGCGTGCGTCCGCGCCAGCTCATAACGGTTGATCACCCGCTGCTCGGCCACGACCCGTTCGAAGTCGTCCGGGAAGGGCACGCGGCGGACCGTGAACCCGGCGGCCTCCAACTGCCCCGCCCGCTCCTCGAAGGAGTCCCTGGCCTCGGCGTCGGCGCGGTCGAGGTACGGCCCGAGCGGAACGCCGAGCACCGGCCGCCGCCCAACCGCCGTCTCCCCGCCCCCGCCGGACGTCTCGCCCCCGCCGGACGGCCGCCATCCGTCGCACAGCACGACCGCCGCCGGGGCCAGGGTCGCCACGTCGGGGGCGAAGAGGCCCACGGTGTCGAAGGTCGGGGCGTTGGGGATCACACCGTCGGAGGGGATGCGCCCGTGCGTCGGCTTGAAGCCGACGACCCCGCAGTAGGCCGCCGGGCGGATCATCGAACCGATTGTCTGGGTCCCGACCGCCAGCGGCACCATCCCCGCCGCCACGGCCGCCGCCGAACCACTGCTGGAGCCGCCCGGGGTGTGGCCGGGATGGCGCGGATTGCGGGTGGGCCCGGGAGCGGTCACGGCGAACTCGGCGGTGACGGTCTTGCCCGCCACCAACGCCCCCGCCTCCCGCAGCCGTCCGACAAGCGACGCCTCCGCCCCGGCCAGCACCTCGGCGGGAACGTCCGACCCGGCACGCGTGGGCAGCCCCTCGACACGCACGTTGTCCTTGACTCCCACCATGACCCCGTACAGCGGCGGCCGCCCGTCCACCTCCCTCCAGCGCTCATCGGCCACCCGCGCCGCACGCGCCAGCCGCTCCCGCCGCCCGGGCTCGGGTACGAAGGCCTGGATCTCCCCGTCCCCAGCCTCGATCCGGTCACAGGTCCACGCGGCCGCGGTGGCGCAAGAGGTGTCCATGAACCGAGGCTACGCGGCGCACCGCGCTCCGGTACGGGCCGGCGAGCCGATCCAGCCGACGGAGCCCCGGGCCCGAGCCGGCATGTAGTGCGTAGGCACCAGGACACGTACGTGGCTGGTCCGGGTGCACCAGGGGAAGACGGCGGCGGTGGACGATGCCCCGTCGGGGCGCCGGAGGGAAGTGTTGGAGGCGCGTGAATCCCGCGCGTTCCCCTTGCCTAGCGGTGTCTGGAGTGATCAACAGGTGGCGACATTTCTTTACCGGATCGGACGGTGGGCCTTCCGGCGGCGCCGGCTCGTGGGCGGTCTGTGGCTGGGGGCCCTGGTGCTCGCCGTCGCCGCGGCCGCCATGGCGCCGGAGGGGAAGGAGGAGGACATCTCCATGCCCGGCACCGAGTCGCAGAAGGCGTTCGACCTGCTGGACGAGCGCTTCCCCCAGAGCAACTCCCAGGGTGCCGAGGCCCGTTTGGTGTTCCAGGCCCCGGACGGGCAGCGGGTGACGGCAAGGGAGAACAAGGCGGCCGTCCAGGACACGCTGGGCTCGCTGGACGGCGGCGCTCAGGTCGCGTCGACCACCGACCCCTATGAGACCGGCGCCGTCAGCGAGGACGGCACCATCGCCTACTCCACGATCACCTACAGCGCGGACGCCGTCGACCTGACCGGGCCGACGAAGAGCGCCCTCGAGGACGCCGCGAGCAAGGCCCGGGACGCGGGGCTGACCGTGGAGATCGGCGGCTCGGCCCTGGACTCGGAGGAGGAACCGGGCGGTACGACGGAGATCATCGGCGTGGCGGTGGCGGCCGTGGTGCTGGTCCTCGCCCTCGGGTCGCTGGTCGCGGCCGGATTGTCGCTGCTGACCGCTCTCGTGGGCGTGGCCATCGCGTTCGGCCTGGTCTCCGCGCTGGCCGTTCCGCTGGGCCTGACGTCCACCGTCGCCATCCTGGCGCTGATGCTGGGGCTGGCGGTCGGCATCGACTACGCGCTCTTCATCACCTCCCGCTTCCGCGACGAGCGCGCCCAGGGCCGCGAGCCGGAGGAGGCCGCCGGTCGGGCGGTGGGCACGGCCGGATCCGCCGTCGTCTTCGCCGGTGCGACCGTCTTCATCGCCCTGGTCGGGCTGGGCGTCGTCGGAATCCCCGAACTCACCAAGATGGGCATGGGCGGCGCGGGTGCCGTGGCCCTTGCCGTACTCGTCGCACTGACCCTGGTCCCGGCGCTGTTCGGCTTCTTCGGCCGGCGGGTACTGTCCCGCGCCGCCCGCAAGGCCGCGGGAGCGCCCCGAAGCGGCGCGGGGAACCACGCGCCCAGCCACGACAATCCCACCGCCGGCCGGCAGCCCGTCGCGGCAGCCCCGGCGAAGCGCGTAGGCACCCGCTGGGCGCGGTTCGTGCTGCGCCGGCCGGTGGCCGTGCTGATGATCGCCGGACTCGGTCTCGGCGCCGTCGCCCTACCGGCGCTGAGCCTCGAACTCGGGCTGCCCGGCGACGAGTCCAAGTCGGTGGAGACCACCCAGCGCCGTGCCTACGACCTGCTGTCAGAAGGCTTCGGCCCCGGTTTCAACGGCCCGTTGACCGTGGTCGTGGACACGTCGGGGTCCGGGGACACCCGGGCCACCACGAACGCGGTCGTCAAGACCGTACGGGCAGTGGACGGGGTCGCGTCGGTCGGTGATCCGGTGCTCAGCCGGACCAAGGACACGGCCGTCCTCACCGCCGTCCCGCGGACCGCGCCGAACAGCGGCGAGACCAAGGACCTGGTGCACGCGATCCGGGGGGCGGTCTCCGGCGTCGAGGCCGACACGGGCGCCGTCATCCTGGTGACCGGCACCACCGCGATGAACATCGACATCTCCGAAGCCATGTCCGACGCCCTCATCCCCTATCTGACGGTGGTCATCGGCCTGGCGGTGCTCCTGCTGATGGTGGTCTTCCGCTCGGTCCTGGTCCCGGTCAAGGCCGCGCTCGGCTTCCTGCTGTCGGTGGGTGCCGCCTTCGGCGTCCTCGTCGCCGTCTTCCAGTGGGGCTGGGCGGCGGACCTGATCGGCATCGAGCAGACCGGACCGGTCATGTCGCTGATGCCGATTCTCATCATCGGGATCGTGTTCGGCCTCGCCATGGATTACGAGGTCTTCCTCCTCACCCGGATGCGGGAGGCCTACGTCCATGGCGCGTCCCCCGGCGAGGCGATCGTGAGCGGATTCCGGCACAGCGGACGGGTGGTGGCCGCGGCGGCGATCATCATGATCAGCGTGTTCGCCGGATTCATCGGGATGAGCAGCCCGACCATCCAGACGATGGGCGTCGGCCTGGCCGCCGCCGTCGCCTTCGACGCCTTCGTGGTCCGGATGGCGATCGCACCCGCGGTCCTGGCACTGCTCGGCCACCGGGCCTGGTGGCTGCCCCCTATCCTGAACCGTGTGCTGCCGAATGTGGATATCGAGGGTGAGAAACTGAGCAGGCGTGTCCCGGCCTCCGCGGCCTTGCCGGACGCGACCGTACCGGACGCGGCGGCGCAGCGGCTCCCCGCCGGCCGGCACCGGCACTGAGCCGGCCATGACGAACACAGGTGGCGGTGGCCCGCGACCACGCGGCACGTGGTGGCGGGAGGGGGCGATCACGGCGACGGCGTTCGTGCTCTGTCTCCTCGGCGGCGTGGTGCGGGAGGACGGCAGCACGCTGTCGCCACCGCCCGCCGCCGCCTACTTCATCGCCGTGGTGTCCTGTGCCGTGCTGCCGGTGCGGCACCGGGCGCCCCTGACCGCCATGGCGGTCACGACCGCGAGCGGCATGCTGGTGCCGCCCTTGGGCCTCCTGCTGAGCCCGCTCATCGTGGCCCCCGCCGTGATCACCGCCTACTCGCTCACCGCGCGCACCGAACGGCACGCGGCGAGCGCGGTGTCGCTCACCTCCGCGGCGCTGCTGGTCGCCTCCACCCCCTTGTTCGGGGCCCTCTCGTGGAAGGACGCGAGCAGGGTGGGAGCGGTGGCGGCGTTCCCGCTGGTGGCCGCCGTACTCGGGCATTCGGTGCAGAACCGGCGGGCCTATCTGGCGGCCGTGGAGGAGCGGGCCCGGCGGGCCGAGAAGAGCCGGGAGAGCGAGGCGCGCCGGAGAGTGGCCGAGGAACGGGTGCGCATCGCCCGGGAACTGCACGACCTCGTGGCCCATCAGATCACCCTGGCCAACGCGCAGGCCTCGGTCGCCGCCCACCTCTTCGACGCCCGCCCGGAGCAGACCCGCAAGAGCCTGAAGGAGCTCATCGAGACCACCGGCCACGCGCTCGACGAACTGCGGGCCACGGTCGGTCTGCTGCGTCAGACCGGGGACGCGGCCGGGCCCGCCGAACCGGCGCCCGGCCTCTCCCGGCTCCCCACGCTCCTCGAATCCTTCCGCCGCGCGGGTCTGGAGGTGTCGGTGCACCAGGAGGGCACGGCCAGGCCGCTGCCGCCGGGGGTGGACCTCACCGCCTACCGCATCGTCCAGGAGGCCCTGACCAACGTGACCAAGCACGCCGGTACCCGTAGCGCCCGGGTGGGCCTCGTCTGGAACCGCGACCGCGTGACCATCACCGTCGCCGACGACGGAGGGGGCGCCCGTACCGCGCCGACCGCGGCCATGGGACGGGGTGCGGCCACGGGCCCGAGTGCGGCCACACTGCCGGAGCGTCCGCCCGGTTACGGTCTGATCGGGATGCGTGAACGTGCCACCGCGGTCGGGGGACACCTCTCCGCGGGCAGGCTCCCGGAGGGTGGCTTCCTCGTCTCCACCCAGTTGCCCCTCCCGCCCGCCAAGGACACGACGCGGAGCGCTGACGGAGCGGCATGGGCCGACGGAGCGACAGCCGTCGAGGGACCGATGTCCGACGGAGCGACGGACGACGGACGGACGGGCGCCGGAGAGGCCGGGGATGCGCCGTGACGCTACGGGTGCTGCTCGCCGACGATCAGGCCCTGCTGCGCGGTGCCTTCCGGATGCTTCTCGACAGCGCCGACGACATCACCGTGGTCGGCGAGGCCTCCGACGGCAGAGAGGCGGTGAGACTCACCCGGGAGCTGCGCCCTGATGTGGTGATCATGGACATTCGCATGCCCGAGGTGGACGGTCTCACCGCCACGTCGGAGATCTGCGCGGACCCGGAACTGCGTGCCAGCCGCATCCTGATCCTCACCACGTACGAGACCGACGAGTACGTGGCCCAGGCGCTGCGCGCGGGAGCCGGCGGCTTCATCGGCAAGGGCATCGGGGCCGAGGACCTGCTGGACGCCGTGCGTACGATCGCCGCGGGCGACACTCTGCTGTCCCCCGCCGCCACCCGCTCCCTGGTCGCCCGTTTCCTGGCCACTCCGGACCACACCCCGCAGCACCGCCCCGAACGGCTCGCCGTACTCACCCCGCGTGAACGCGAGATGGTGGCCCTGGTCGCGACCGGTCTGTCCAACCAGGAGATCGCCGAGCAGATGTTCCTCAGCCCCTTCACCGTCCGCGCCCACGTGCAGCGCGCCATGACGAAGCTGGAGGCCCGCGACCGGGCGCAACTCGTCGTCATCGCCTATCAGACGGGGTTGGCCCACGCCGCCCCCGACGGCGGTGCGGACCGCCTTTCCTGACGTCCCGCCCGCACCGCCGCGCCGCGACCGCCTATCAGGTCACGGCGTCGGGGCGAACTCGGGCAGCGTAAGGGCTGAGTGCGCCGGCCGTGGTGGCGCGGAGGGCATGGTGACGAGGCCGCGCAGCATGGTGTTGCGTTGCTCCAGGGCCCGCGCCGTGGTGGGGAAGAGCGTGGCCGCACCGTTGTCGACCAGTGCCTGATTCATGGCGACGAACTCGCGGACGTCGCGTTCGTAGGCGGCGAAGGCCGCGGTGTGGTCCCGGTTCGCGGCCAGGGCGTCGGCGAGCATGTAGGCACCGGCCAGCGCGAGGCTCGAGCCTTGTCCGGTGAGGAACGAGGGTGCGTACGCGGCGTCGCCGACGAGCCCGACGCGGCCGCTGGACCAGTGGGGCATGCGGATCTGACCGGCCGTGTCGAAGAACAGGTCATCCGCGTCGCGCATGGCGTTGACCATGCCGGGGACCTCCCATCCCGCGCCCGCGAAGACCGTGGCGACCAGGTCCCGCTGGGCGTCGGTGTTCCGGAGGGCTTCGAACGGCGGTTCCGGTTGGTGAAACGTCAGGAAGGCGTGCAGTTCGTCGTGGTCCCCGACGGCGTAGAGGGCCGCGGCTTTCCCCGGGGTGTTCCACATCATGACCTCATGGGAGAGCCCGAAGGTGTTCGGCATGGTGAATATGGCGAAGCAGTAGCCGAGGTAGCGGTGGAACTGTTCCTCGGGGCCGAACAGGGACTCCCGGGTGTGTGAGTGCATACCGTCGGCGCCGACCACCAGGTCGAACGTGCGCCGCCGCCCACTGTGGAAAGTGACGTCGGCCTCCTGTCCGGACTGGTCGAGGGTGTCGATGGAGTCGTTGAACAGGAATTCCACGTCGTCGCGGACTTTTTCGTAGAGGATCGCGGCCAGATCCCCACGGCGCACCTCGAGGTCCTGTCCCTCGACACTGCCGGCAACGGCGTGCGCGTTGACCGAGGCCACTTGACTGCCATCGGCGTCGAGGAAGGTGCAGCGGCGCGAGTCGATGTGGGCGTCCCGCAGTCGCGGCAGTATCCCCATCCGCCGGACCACCTCTATCGCGGTACCGCGGATGTCGATCGGGTAACCACCGTCGCGCGGTGTGCTCGCCTTCTCCACCACGGTGACCGCGCATCCGGCCCGGTGCAGCCAGTACGCCAGCGCGGGTCCGGAGATACTGGCCCCGGAGATCAGGACTCTGCGCCTCGCGGTAGTACTCACATCCGTCGACAGACCGGTGGGTGTCATGCGTGGGCTCCCTTTTTCTTCGTGATACGGACAACGAGCAGTGACAACGCGGCGACGAGACCGGCGGCGACGAAGCCTGTGACGAAGGCCGATTCGGCGGGCAGACCCGTCGTCGAGTCGGCTTCGGCGTCGAGGATCGCGGCGGCGGTCTGGGCGCCCAGGGCGATGCCTGTCACGCGTGTCACCACGAGCACGCTGGTGGCGATTCCGGTGTCCTTGGTCTCGACGGCGGCGGTGGCGCTGGTGAGCAACGCCGTGGTGGCGACGCCCGCGGCCATCGCGGCCAGCGCCCTCGCGAGGACGAGCTGCCATTCCGCGGTGTGCAACGACACCAGGGCGAGCATCGTGGCCGCCGTGACGACGGCGCCCACGATGACCACGGCACGCAGACCGAAACGCCGCGCCACGATCCCGCCGACCGAATCGCTCACCGCCCCGGCGATGGCGCCGGGGAGCAGGAACAGTCCGATGTCGGTGGTGCTGGCCCCGAAGCCGTACCCGTCGCCCGGCACCCCGAACAGCTGTGGGAGCAGAAAGCTCACCATCCCGAAACTGGTGGTTATGACGATGGTGAGCAGGCACGCATGCCACATCGCGGGCTTTGCCAGCATGCGTAGATCGATCATCGGCGAGGCTGCCCGGCGCTCGACGGCGACCCATCCGGTCGCGAGGGCGGCCACGGCCACCGCGATGGCCCCGACCGCGAGTGGCGGCAGGCCCTCGTCGCCCGTCACCCTCACGAGCCCGAACATGAACGCGAGCAAGGTGCCGCTCAGCAGAAGCACGCCCGGCCAGTCGAACCTGTACTCCGATTCGATCGGCGGATCATGCGGCAGCAACCGGGCCACGACCAACGACATCGCGATGATCGCGATCGTCGGCAGCGCGAACATCCAATGCCAGGAAAGTCCTTCCGCGATCGGCCCGGCGGTCAGCGTTCCCACCATGCTGCCGCCCGTGAACAGCGCCATGACCAGCCCGATCCCCAGCTGTGACTCCCCTGCCGGGAGGTGTTTGCGCACCAGGATGAAGGAAAGGGGCAGCGCACCCACCATGGCGCCCTGCAATACCTGACCGAGCAACAACACCGGCAGGTTCGGCGCCAGGCCGGCCAGCAGACCACCGGCCGAGACCACGGCCATCAGCCGGACCAGCACCCGCTTCCCGCCGTAGCGGTCGCCGAGTTTGCCCGCGACGGGTGCGACGGCGGCGCCGGTGATGAGCACCGCGTTGGAGACCAGTGCCGCTTCACCGGAGCTGACCCCCAGCTCACGTTGCAGCAGCGGGAGCGCGGGATCCACCACTGTCTGCAGGGTGCCGAGGGCGAGTGCCAGGATGCCGAGGGCACCGATCGACAGCCTCCCGATGCGGACCGGGGACGGGGAAATCACAGCTTGGGACATAGACGTCCTCTTCATCGTTGGTTGCGAGCGAGTGCGTGAACCTGCCTGATGTGTGCGCGATGCGCGGGATTCACGCGCCTCCAACACTTCCTTCCGGCGCCCCGCCGGGCATCGTCCACCGCCGCCGTCTTCCCCTGGTGCACCCGGACCAGCCACGCACCTGCCCTGGTGCCTCCGCACTACAGGACGGACGGGAGGGTGTGTTGCCACGAGAGGGAGAGCCACTGGACGATGGGCCGGTGAGTGATGCTTGGGCGGGGGTCGACTCCGGTGCGCTGGAGCGGGCCGTACGGGAGCGGGCGGGACGGCCCGTGGCCGGGGTCGAGGACATGGAGAGCTACCTCGCGGCGCAGGTGGCGGATGTCTCGCACCGCGAGGTGATCGGGCCGCTGCTGAACGGACACGGGCCCGGTGGTGTGGTCGTGCGACACGGCGAGGAGCTCGCCCGCTGGGGCGATCCGGGCCGGGTGGAGATGGCCTTCAGCGCGACCAAGAGCGTGCTGGCCCTCGTCGCGGGAGTCGCCTCCGACGACGGACTGCTCCGGCTGGACGAACCCGTTTACGGCTCAGTGGAGTTGCCCCAGTTCGCGGATGACCACGGGCGGCGGATCACCTGGCGGCAACTGCTGGACCAGACGAGCCAGTGGGAGGGCGAGCTGTGGGGGAAGCCGACGGGGGTGGACGCCCAGAGCGTCCGCGAGGGGACGGAGTCGGCGGGCGGGCCGCCCGGTGAGGGGTGGGCCTACAACGATGTACGGGTGAATCTGACGGCGCTCGCGCTCACCGTCCTGGTGCGGCGGCCGCTGCCGGAGGTGCTGCGCACCCGTGTCATGGAGCCCATCGGGGCCTCCGGCTCATGGTCGTGGCACGGCTACGGCAACTCGTCCGTGGACGTCGGCGGCGTCCGCCTGCCCGTGGTGTCCGGCGGTGCCCACTGGGGCGGCGGGCTGTGGATCAGCGCCCTCGACCTGGCCCGTATCGGCCGACTCTGCCTGAACGGCGGGGAGTGGGCCGGGCGCCGGATCGTGTCACGGCGCTGGATCGAGGCTTTGTGGACGCCGTGTGCCGTCAAGCCGGAGTACGGGCTGTCGTGGTGGCTCAACGACGGCCGGGTGGTGTGGCCACAGGCCCCGTCGACCGGGCGCTGCGCCCGGGGCAACGGCGGCAATCACCTCTTGTGGGTGGACCCGGCCCGTGACCTCATCCTCGTCTCACGCTGGGGTGCCGATGTGGAAGCCCTCGTCGCGGCGGTCTCGGAGGCGGTCCGCCCCTGCTGATGACACCAGCGAGAACACCGCTCGGCGGGCTTCCACATCGGCAGCAGGTGTCAGCTGCCGCCCGTCACCTTGACGTAGTCGACGACGAGCTGCTGCGGGAAGGAGGTGTTGCCGTCCGGGTCACCGGGCCAGTAACCGCCGACGGCCAGGTTGAGGATGATGTAGAAGGGGTGGTCGAAGACCCAGCGGTTGCCGTTGAGATCCGAGGGGGTGCGGGTCTGGTAGACGTTGCCGTCGACGGACCAGGTGATCTTGTTCGGCGACCAGTCGATGGCGAAGGTGTGGAAGCCGTCGGAGAACTTGCCGCCATTGGGCAGGGTGTACCCGGCGCCGATGCCGCCCGAGCCGGAGTAGCCGGGGCCGTGGATGGTGCCGTGGACGGTGCTGGGCTCGAAGCCCACGTTCTCCATGATGTCTATCTCGCCGCAGTTGGGCCAGCCCGCGCTGCCGATGTCGTTGCCGAGCATCCAGAAGGCGGGCCACATGCCCTGGCCCTGCGGCAGCTTCATCCGGGCCTCGACATGGCCGGAGGCGGTGGTGAACTTCTGGGAGGTGTTCAGGCGGGCGGAGGTGTACTCACACCGGCCGTACCAGCAGTTGTAGTTGGCCGGGTTCTCCTTGCGGGCGGTGATGACGAGGTTGCCGTTGCCGTCCAGCGCCGCGTTCTTGTTGCCGTCGGTGTAGTACTGCCGCTCGTGGTTGTTGACGTTGTCGCCGGTCTCCAGGCCCCACTTGGAGCCGTCGACCGCGCTGCCCGCCGCACCGTCGAAGTTGTCGGTGAACTCGGCTGCGGCGGCCTTGGTTTGGGGGGTGTCCGTGGTGGCCGTGGCCGGAGCGGTGAGCCAGGGGGTGGCGGCGAGTGCGGTCGCGGAGAGCAGACCGATCACGGTGTTTCGCAACGTGCTTCTCATGGAACGGTGGTGCCTTCCTGTGTGGGGGATGGGACCGGTGGGTGCCGGTCCGGTGGGGGAAGGTGTGTGTCCGGCGGTGGGGGCCGGGGCCCGGAGGCGCTACGGCACGGGCATACGGGTGGTGGGGGCCGCGCGCGTCAGCGCTCCGGGAGGAGGGCGCGTCAGCGCCCCTCGCGAGGTGGTGGTGGGGCGACGGGTGGGACGGTGCGCGCCCTCCGTCAGGAAGTGGCGGACGGGCAGGGCGGCGGCGCCGAGCGCCACGGCGTGGGGGCCGAGCCCGCACAGCCCGATGTCGGTTCGCGCGTACGGCCTGCGCAGCGCCTGCGCGGCGACCGTCTCGCGGATCCGCGGCAGCATACGGGCGCCGAACATCAGCCCGGCCCAGCCGCCGAGGATGATCCGCTGGGGGTTGAAGAGGTTGACGAGGTTGGCGATCCCGGCGCCCAAGTACACCGCCGCCTCCTCCAGGACGCGCTGCGCGGCGGACGAGGTGTCGGCGGCCGTGAGCAGCGCGGCGAACGCGGACTCCTGGTCGGCGCCGGGGGTTACACGGCCGCGCCGGGCCTGGCGGTAGCGCTCCAGGACCGCCTCGGCCCCGACGTACGCCTCGAGGCAGCCGCGGGCGCCGCACCGGCAGCGGCGGCCCCCGGCCTGGACGGTGGTGTGGCCCCACTCGCCCGCGCTGTCGGTGGCGCCGCGGTAGGGGGAGCCGTGGGTGATGACACTCGCGGAGACACCGGAGCCGATGAGCGCGACGACGGCGTGCTGGACGCCGCGGCCCGCGCCGAACCACATCTCGGCCCGGCCCAGGGCCTCCGCGCCGTTGTCGATGTGCAGGGGCAGCGCGATGCCGGTGCGCAGCAGCCGCTCCAGCGGCACCGCGTCCCAGCCGCTGGCCGAAACGCCGATGCCGACACCGAGGATGTGCCCGTGGGGGATTCGGGCTTCCTCGATGACGGCGTCCAGGAAGGTCAGGATGTGGTGGACGGCGGTTTCGGCGCCGTGACGTCCGGAGGCTAACGGGTAGACGGCTCCGGCCCGTTGGGTGAGGGCGAGGTCGAACAGCCCGACGCGCACCCGGGTATCGGCGATCTCGGCGCCGATGACATACCGGTGCTCGGAGACCAGCCGCAACCGCGGCGATTCCGCATCCGTGACGCCGTCTTCCGTGACGAGGTCTTCCGTGACGACCTCTTCCGTGACGACGCCTTCGGCGATCAGTTCGCCGATGACCGCGCTCACGGTGGTGGCGCCGAGTCCCGTTCGGCGGACGAGCTCCTGGCGGCTGAGCGGAGCGTGCAGGTACAGCGTCCACAGCAGCGAGGAGCGGCTGCCGCGCCGTGGATCGCGCACGGTGGTGCGCAGCGAGGGCTGGGCTGCCTGCGCCTTGGCCGTCATCGGTCACCTCCGGGGAGACACAATGTCCAGCCCTGTTCGATGCATGTCAATAGGTCTGGACCTTCTTGCATCAAAGAATTTGAGGCGGGGTCCGACCCAACTCCCCCTGAACCGACAAAAGTCGAACCCTCAGCGCGCCCCACCGGTGGCGAGGAAGTGCGCCAGCGGAAGTGTGGCCGCGCCCAACGCCACCGCATCGGGCCCGAGTTCGGCCAGCCCGATCTCGGTCTGCGCGTACGGCCGGTGCAGTGCGTAGGAGGCGGTGGCGGCCCGGATCCGGGGGAGGACGCGGCCGCCGAGGAGCAGTCCGGCCCAGCCGCCGAGGATGATCCGCTCGGGGTTGAAGAGGTTGATCAGATCGGCGATGCCCGCGCCGAGGTAGGCGGCGGTCTCCTCCAGCACCTCGCGCGCCCGCGCCTCGCTCCCGGCGGCTCCCACGATCGCGGCGAACGCGGCCTGCTGGTCCTCACCGGCACCGTCCGCGCCGTCCTTACCGCCACCCCCCGCGCCGCCCGCACCCGCTCCGCGCGCCCCCTGCCCGTAGCGGTCGAGCACCGCCTGGGCCCCCACGTACGCCTCCAGACAGCCGACCGCACCGCATCGGCAGGCGCGCCCGCCGACCTGGACGACCGTATGCCCCCACTCCCCCGCGCTGCTGGTCGCGCCGCGGTACGGCACCCCCGCGGTCACGATGGCCGCGCCGACGCCGGAGCCGATCAGCGCGATCACCGCGTTGTCCGCGCCGCGGCCCGCCCCGAACCACATCTCGGCCTGCCCCTGAGCGGTGGCGCCGTTGTCGATGAACAGCGGCAGATCGGTGCCGGTGCGCAGCAGCCGCTCCAGCGGCACCGCGTCCCGCCCGGCGGTCGGGCCGTGGACGAGGATCTCGTCGCCCTGTTCGACGACGCCGGGGACGCCGACCCCGACGCCGATGACCGCGTCCGGCGAGGCACCGCTCTTGTCGACGACCGCGCCGAGGCCGGTGAGGATGTGGCCGACGACCGGCTCCGGGTCCCGCTCCAGCCCTCCGGGCGTCAGCGGATGCTCCCAGCGGGCCAGTTCCGTCAGGGAGAGGTCGAACAGCTCCACGCGGACATGGGTCTCGCCGACGTCGACCCCGATGAGATGGCCACCGCCCGGCGCGACCCGCAGCAGCGTGCGGGGGCGGCCGCCGTCGGACTCGACGGACCCGGCCTCCTCCACCAGTTCGTCGGCGAGCAGTTCGCCGACGACATTGCTGACCGAACCGGAGCTGAGCCCGGTGAGCGCCCCCAGTTCCTGACGGCTCACCGGGCCCCGGAAGTACAGCTGGCGCAGCAGCGTCGAGCGGTTGCCGCGCCGCAGGTCGCGGACGGTCCGTCGGTTCATCTGACCCATCGGGCTCCTTCCCCCTGCCCGAACCTACCGGACGCGGCCGCTCTTGACGCCGACTGGTTTCATCGCTTAACTCACGGTCTGAATGAAGTCTCGTGCTTCACTTTTTGAACGGTCAAGGGTGGGTTGACGGCCCACGGCGGCTGAGTGGCGCTATCTCATGGCCGCCGTACGGCTCACTACTCCGCGCTCACTCCTCCGCACCCGGGGCCTGGAACAGTGCGAGCAGATCCTCCCGCCCGAACATCCGCGCCGTCTCGACGGCCGAGGGCGACCCGGCGCACGGGTCGGCGCCCTTGGCCAGCAGCACCCTCAGCACCTCCGCCTCGCCCTTGAACGTGGCCCCGGCGATGGGGGTCTGCCCCCGTTCGTTCACCCGATTGGGGTCGGCGCCGCGCTCCAGCAGGGCCGACACCGTGGCCGGATGGCCGTAGTAGGCCGCGAGCACGAGCAGGGAATCGCCCTTGTCGTTGGTGAGGTTGGGCGGGACGCCCGCGTCCACATAGGCGGCGAGCGTATCGGTGTCACCCTGCCGGGCCAGGTCGAAGACCTTGGCCGCCAGCTGGAGCACCTCCGGGTCGTGGGCGGGCTCGCTCTCGGGGTTCGATTCGGTCATGGCCTGTCGCCTCCGGCTTCGCTACCTGGGTATGTGATCATCCACCCTAAGGACGGCGGCCGACCCACCCGGGCAGGCGGGCACCCCGCCCCGGCAGGCGGTCGGCCCGTAGCGCCACGCCTCCATGGTGATGATTACACCGATAATCCACCCAATTGCACCTTTCGCCCGATGGGTACATGCTGTGATCCTGGAACCACTCATGGTGACTGACCGTCCCCCATCAGCCAGGAGACCGTGATGATCCTGTCCATTTCCGGCGTCGTACTGCTCGGCATCATCGTCTTCATCTTCTTCCGCAAGGACGGCCTGAAGGGGTCGCACGCGGTCATCTGCGCGCTCTTCGGCTTCTATCTCGCGTCCACCGCGATCGCTCCGAGCATCAAGGCGGGCGGCGCGAGCCTCGCCAGCCTCTTGGGCGGGATCAAGATCTGACGTGGCCCGGAGACCGCTCCCCCGCCTCCGTCCCGGCAGCGCCGGGGGCACCCCGCTCATCCCGCCCGGCCGCGGCCGGGCGTTCGCCCGCAGCACGGCCGACGGCGTCGTCGATGTGCTCCAGCCGCTGGTCGCGCTCTCGCGCGGGTTGCGCGTGCTCGCCGCCGCCGGGCGGCGCAAGTGGATGGAGCTGCCGGGCGACCGCCGCGGACCGGTGTTCACCCTCGTGGTCGCCTGCGGCTTCGTCCTCTTCCTGCTGCCGTACGGGCCACTGGCGGCGGCGATCAGCCTGATCGGCGCGGCGGGCTGGGCCGGGCGGGGGCGCGCCGGTGCCGCGTCGGAGACGCCCGTTGACGGGACGGAGCGGCTGCGCACGCTCTACGAGGCGCTGGTGCCGTACTTCTCCGCCGCCGAGGACCCCAGCCCGCTCTACAGCCACGGCGGCGACTGGTCCGAGGCATTCGACTCCTTCGCCTTCGACGAGAGCGGACGGCTCACCCGGCTGCGCCTGCACTACCCCGCGTACTTCACCGATGGCGAGCCCGCGGCCCGCACCCGGATCGAGCAGTTGCTGTACGCGAAGTCGGGACGCGGCCGTGAATATCTGTTCGAGTGGGACGAGGAGGCCAACAACCTCACCCTGACCGTGCTGCCCGCCCTGTCCACCGCGATCCACGCCCAGCGCTTCGTCACCGCGCCCGGTGAGACGGTGCTGGGCTTCACCGACCCGTCGTCGGTGCAGCGGACGCTGCCGGTACTGGCGGGGCCGGAGACGTGCGGGGAGGGCGAGGAAGACGAGGAGAGCACGGAGGGCACGAGGGAGGCCGGGCTCAAGAAGGCGGCGGAGGACGGGCCGGAGACCCATGACGTACCGCCGGTGGTCTGGCGCACCGGCCCGCGCTCGACCGAACCGCATCTGCTCGCGCTCGGCCAGCCCGGCAGCGGCACCACGACCCTGCTGCGCTCCATCGCGCTGCAGGTGCTGCCCCATGGCGAGGTGCTGGTGGTGGACGGCGGCGGCACCGGCGAGTACGCGTGCCTGAGCGGACGCACGGGGGTGCTGGCAGTGGAGTGCGGGCCGGCCGGGATGCTGGCCACGCTGGAGTGGGCCGGCCATGAGACCGAGCGCCGGCTGATCGCCGCCAACCGCGCTCGCCAGTTGCGGCACGCGCCACCGGAGGACATCCAGCGCCCGCTGTGGATCCTGCTGGACCGGCCGTCGGTGATGAGCCATCTCGCGGCGGCGGACGGCCGTACCGATCCGCAGGAGCTGCTGGCCGTGCCGCTGCGGCACGGCCGGGCGGCGAACGTACGGGTGGTGGTGGCCGATCAGCTGGACGCCGCGGAGGCGCTGAGCGAGGCCGTACGGAGCCAGACCCGGGCCCGGGTGGTGCTGGGCCCGGTCTCGTCCGAGCAGGTCACGGCCGTCCTCGGGGCGCCGCCGCACACCACGCCGACGCCCGAGGTGCCTCCGGGCCGCGGCTACGCCCGTCTCGGCGCGGGCCCGGTGCACCGCCTCCAGGTGCCGGCCACGCCCGATCCGTACGACGAGGCGGCCGGCGAGGCCGAGCGGCAGGCGGTGCTCCGGCTGCTCCCGGCCCCGGACCCGGCGGCGCCCCCGGCCCCGGCGCCGGTCGGCGGTTAGCGGACGGGGACGGCCGCCGCCACGTCGCCTTACGGCGGGTCAGGCCACATACGTCCGCGGCGCCTCCGCCTCGATCGTGGCGCCCGTGGCCACCAGGTCGGCGGCCGAGGCCAGCCGCGTGGCCGCCTTCTCGGCGACCGCTCCCCCGACCGTGAACGGCAGCCGTACGTACCCCTCGAACGCGCCGTCCACCCCGAAGCGGGGCCCCGACGGCACCCGGACCCCCAGCCGGGCGCCCGCCTCGGCGATGCGCGAGCCGGAGAGGCCACCGGTGCGGGCCCAGAGGGTGAGCCCGCCGTGCGGGACGGTGAACTCCCAGTCGGGCAGATGGCGCCGCAGGGCGTCGACGAGCGCGTCCCGGTTGCCGCGCGCGAGCTCCCGGCGGATCTCGATGGCCTCCTCCCAGCCGCCGGTGTTCAGCAGCCAGGCGACGGCGAGCTGTTCGATGACGGGGGTGCCCAGGTCCGCGTAGGCACGGGCGGCGACCAGGCTGCGGATGACATCGGGCGCGGCACGCACCCAGCCGATCCGCAGCCCCGCCCAGAAGGTCTTGCTCGCCGAGCCGACGGTGATCACGGTGCTGCCCGCCGGGTCGAAGGCGCAGACGGGCCGGGGCAGCTCCACCTCCTCGTCCAGGCGCAGCTCGGCCATGGTCTCGTCGGCGATCAGGACCGTTCCGGCGGAGCGGGCGGCGTCGACGAGCTGGCGGCGCTGGTCCTCGGTGGCGAGGGCGCCGGTGGGGTTGTGGAAGTCGGCGACGACGTAGGCCAGCCGGGGCGCGGCGGCGCTGAGCACCTGGCGCCAGGAGGGGATGTCCCAGCCCGCGAGCCGGTCGGCCATGGCGACGGGGACGAGCCGGGCGCCCGCTTCCCGCATCAGCTGGAGGATGTTGGCGTAGCTGGGCGATTCGACGGCGACCCGCTCCCCGGGCCGGACCATCAGCCGGCAGGCGGCGGCGACGGCCCCCATGGCGCCGGTGGTGACCATGATCTGCTCGGGCATGGTCGGTATGCCGCGGGCCGTGTAGCGGTCGGCGAGCGCCTGGCGCAGGGCGGGCAGCCCGGCGGGGTAGTCGCCATGGGTGTGGGCGTAGGGCGGCAGTTCGTCCAGGGCGCCGCGCATGGCGCGGGTGAGCCAGGGCTCGGGGGCGGGCAGCGCGGCACAGCCGAGGTCGATCACGGAGGCCGCGGCCTCGGGCGGCAGCGGATCGAGCCCCCGGGTGGGCAGCGGGCTTCCGGCGGGCATGGCGGTCCAGCTCCCGGCGCCGCGCCGGGACTCCAGGAACCCCTCGCCGCGCAACGCCTCGTAGGCGGCGGCGACGGTGGTGCGGCTGACCGCGAGCGCCGCGGCGAGCTCGCGCTCGGCGGGGAGGCGGGCCGCGACCGGAACCCGGCCCTCCAGGATGAGCAGCCGTACGCCGTCGGCGAGGGAGCGGTAGGCGGGGACGCGGCGGCCCCCGGTCAGTGAGGCCGCGGCCCCGGCGGCCACGCCGTCGCGGGTGTGCTGTGACCCGAGCAGCCGGGCCAGTTGGGATGCCCCGACAGCGGACGTCCATGGACTCATCGAATGCGGTCCACCTTTCGGAGATTGGCCGTGGAACTGGACTGGTTCCGGGCCACAGAGTGACATGCCGCAGGCCACTCACACCAGGAGCACGCGTTGTCCGACCTTCCACGCCGCCGCCTTCCACGCCGTCTTGCCCAGCTCTACGTGGGGCTGGTGCTCTACGGCGTGTCCATGGGGCTCCAGTTGCGTGCCATGCTCGGTCTCGACCCGTGGGACGCCTTCCACCAGGGCGTCTCCGAGCACATCTCGCTGTCGATCGGCACGGTGACGGTCGTCGTCGGCGTCGCCACGCTGCTGCTGTGGCTCCCGCTGCGCCAGCGACCGGGTCTTGGCACGGTGTCGAACGTGCTGGTGATCGGGCCTGTGATGGACGGCACACTGTGGCTGATACCGGAGCCGGAGGCGCTGGCGGTGCGGATTCCGCTGCTGCTCTTCGCGATCGTGCTGTGCGGGGCGGCCACCGGGCTCTACATCTCGGCGAGGTTCGGGCCGGGCCCGCGGGACGGGCTGATGACGGGGCTGCACCGGCGCACCGGGTGGTCGATCCGGCTGGTGCGGACCGGGATCGAGCTGGCGGTGCTGGTCACCGGCTTCGTGCTGGGCGGCTCGGTGGGGGTGGGCACGGTGCTGTTCGCGCTGGCCATCGGGCCGCTGTCGCAGTTCTTCCTGCGTGTCTTCGCGATCCCCGCACCCGCCGGGACGGGCTCTGGGATCGTGGCGCGCGGCGGCGCCGAGACCCAGGTCCGGGACCTGATTTAGGGCTGGGGCCGTCGGGGCGGTAGTGTACGCCCTTGGCCTACCAGGCGGACCGTTACTGCGCGCTAAAGTACCAGAAACGCTGGGTGACATCTGCTGCCAGATGTGACAAACCGGGCGCCTGTGGGTAGAACAACGGGGCGGCACGACGGGCGACGCATGTCCCAATACGGGAATCTTCACCGCCGACCGGACGTTGACCGGATGACGACGACAGCGACACCTGTCCTGTGGGCGACAAGCCCGGGAGGCACGATTCATGAGTGAGCGAGCTCTTCGCGGCACGCGACTCGTGGTGACCAGCTACGAGACCGACCGCGGCATCGATCTGGCACCGCGCCAGGCGGTGGAGTACGCATGCCAGAACGGCCATCGATTCGAGATGCCGTTCTCGGTAGAGGCGGAGATCCCGCCGGAGTGGGAGTGCAAGGCGTGCGGCGCCATGGCACTCCTTGTCGACGGCGATGGTCCAGAGGAGAAGAAGGGCAAGCCCGCGCGCACGCATTGGGACATGCTCATGGAGCGGCGCACCCGCGAGGAGCTGGAGGAGGTGCTGGCCGAGCGGCTGGCGGTTCTGCGCTCCGGTGCCATGAACATCGCCGTGCATCCGCGGGACACCCGTAAGTCTGCCTGAACCGAGCGGCAGACTTGAGATAACAACTGAAGTACAAGGGCCGGGGCCACTGCCGAGCAGTGGCCCCGGCCCTTGTGTGCCCTTCGGGCCAGCTGGGGTATGCCCTTCGCGCCCGCTGGGCCGTGTCTCAGCCCCGGTCGCGCGGCCGCAGCCCGGGGCCCGGCTCTCCGTCGCCGTCCCGGTCCCGGTCGTCCCCGTCCCGTATCACCTCGCCCCGGATGACGGTGCCCTGCTCCGGCCGCTCCTGCCCGTCCCGGCGCTCCCACTGCTCACGGGCCTGGCGGAAGGGGTCGGACGGCGATCCGGGGACGAAGCCCATCCGGCGCGACAGCGCGCTCTCCGCGCGGCGCCGCAGCAGTGCCCGGGTCGGCGGGAACAGGCATACCAGCGCGGCCACGTCCGAGATCAGCCCCGGCACCATGAGCAGCAGCCCGCCGAGCATCGTGAAGGAGCTTCCCGGCCGCGCGGCGGGCTCCTCGGCGCCCGGCCGCATCGACCCGGCCAGGCTCTGCCACGCCCGGCGGCCGCCCCGCTTGACCACGGCCCCGCCCACCACCACGCCCGCGACCAGCAGCAGGAAGACGGTCAGCCCGCCGGCGACGTCCGCCACCAGGGTCAGCAGCCAGATCTCCAGCACCAGCCAGGCGGCGATCCCCAGCGGTACGAAGGTGCGGGCGCGTGAGCGCTTCGGGCGGGTCGGGTCGCTCTGCTGCGATGCGCCGGTCATCATGCCTCCAAGTGTGCCGGGGCCCGTGACCGATGCGGAGCGCGGGTCGCATGGCCAAGGGGATCGAGGGGATCTCATCGGTTCCAACGCGCGAGGGGTCCCGATGGGTCCAGGAGTCCTCGAGGAGACCGGGCGGAATCCGCGAAGACGCGAGGTATCGGCGGCGGCGGGCCGGGTACCCGCCGCCGACGGAGGTGTCGAATGACGGCTGTGCTGGAGGTCCTCGTGTGGTGGGCGGCGCTGACCGGGATCTGGCTGGTGCTGATCAGCACCGTGGACCCCCTGGAGCTCCTGGTCGGGTCGGCCTCCGCGCTGGCCGCCGCCGTGCTCGCGCGCGCCGGGCGCCGGGCGGTGACGGACCGGTGAGCACTTCCGACGGCTGGCTGGCGGCGGCGCTGGTGCCGCTGCTCGCGCTCCTACCGGTGCTGTGGCGGATCGCCTACGGCTCGCCGAGGGACCGGCTGATCGGCCAGAACCTCACCTCGCTGCTGGCCGGTCTGGTGCTGCTGCTTGCCGCGCGGGGCTTCCACCGGACCTCGTACAACGATGTGGCGCTGGTGGTCAGCGTGCTCGGGCCCACCGGCACGCTGATCTACGCCCGCTTCCTGGACGTCCTGCCCGACTCCCGGCTGGTGCGCTGGACGGCGCTGGTGGGGGTGCCCGCCACGGTGCTGCCGCTGTGCGCGGCGGCCGCGCCCGGCCGGGCCATGGTGAAGCTGCTGCTGATCGGCGCGCTGCTGATCGCGGGCAGCGTGGTGACCAGCGGCCGCGGCGGTAAGGGGGGCGTCACGGCATGACCGATGTGCTGATCGTCGTGGCCCTGCTGCTGGTCGCGGGCGCCGCCACCGCCGCCGTGCTCAACCGGGACCCGGTGCGGCAGGCGCTGGTGCTGTCCTTCCTCGGGCTGGCGCTTGCCCTGCTGTTCACCTTCCTCCAGGCGCCGGACGTCGCGCTCTCGCAGCTCGCCGTCGGCTCCGCGGTGACGCCCCTGATGATCCTGCTGACCGTGCGCAAGGTGCGGCGCCGCCCGGGGAGCGACGACGGCGTGGACAAGCCGGCGGGCCGGGAGCGATGAGTTCCCGGGTCCGGCTGTGGGTCTTCCTGGTGGGCGCCGCCGGGTTCGCCGCGCTGTTCGCCGCGGCCTGCTTCGACCTGCCGGCGTTCGGCACCGTCCCCCACCCGTACGGCGCCCGGGCCATGCACGCCGCCCTGAGCCATCACACGGCCAATGTGATCGCGTCCGTCAACTTCGATCTGCGCGCCTTCGACACGCTCGGCGAGGAGACCATCCTCTTCTCGGCCGTCATCGGCACCGTGGTGCTGCTCCGCCAGGCCCGGGACGAGCACCGTAAGGATCCCGAGCCCGCCACGATCCATCCCCCGGTGCGCCGGTTCGCGCTGCTGACGCTGCCGCTCGCGCTGCTGGTGGGCCTCTATGTGATCGCGCACGGCCAGATCAGCCCGGGCGGCGGCTTCCAGGGCGGGGTGGTCACGGCCACCGCGCTGCATCTGCTCTACATCGCCGCCGACTACCGGGCCCTGGAGCGGGTCCGCCCGCTGACGCTCTACGAGATCGGGGAGGCCGCCGGGGAGGCGGCGTACGTGATCACCGGGTTCGCGGCCGTCCTCGCGGGGTCGGCGTTCCTGACCAACGTCCTGCCCTTCGGCACCCTCGCGACCCTGTCCTCCGGCGGCACGGCGATGGTGCTCAACGCGGCCGTCGGCCTGGAGGTCACCAGCGGGATCGTGGTCCTGCTGGCCCGGTTCCTGGACCAGGCGGTGGAGATCGAGGAGCCCGGGGAAGACGACGGGAACCCGCGGCACACGGGAGGCAGCGGGGGCAGCGGGGGCAGCGGGGGCAATGGAGACGACGAGAGGTAGCGAGCGTGACGGTCCTGCCGTATCTGGTCGCCGGATGGATCTTTCTGATCGGTGTGTACGGGCTGGTGACCAGCCGGGACCTCATCCATGCCGTGGGATGCCTGGCCGTCACCCAGTCCTCCACCTATGTACTGCTGCTCGCCGTGGGCTACCGGAACGGCGGCACCGCCCCGGTCTTCGCCGACGCGCCCACGAACAGCCGGGTGGTCGACCCGGTCGTCCAGGCGCTCACCCTCACCGACATCGTGGTGGGCGCGACCGTGACCGCGCTGCTGCTCGCGCTCGTCGTCCAGCTCCGCAAACGCCATGGCACGGTCGACCCGGACGCCCTGTCCGAGCTGAAGGGCTGACCGGGTGGACACCACGCGACTGCTGCCGCTGGTGGTGGCGCTGCCGCTGCTGGGCGCGGCGGTGCTGGTGGCCACCGGACGGCGGCTGCCCCGGCTGGTCTCCGACATCGTCGGCTGCGCCTTCGCCGCCGCCACCGCCGCCACGGCGCTCCTGGTGCTGTTCCGGGCCGGCCGTCCCGGACCGGGGACGTATCCGGTGGAGTGGGTGGGCGGCTGGCGGCGGGTGGGCATCGTGCTGGTCGGCGATCCACTGGGGGCCGGGCTCGCGGCGCTGGTCTCGCTGCTCGTCGTCGCCGTCCTCGTCTACTCCTGGCGCTACTTCGAGGAGCCGCCGCGCCGTCACACCGGCTCCTTCCCCGCGCTGATCCTGGTGTTCCAGGCGGGCATGTGCGGTTTCGCGCTGACCGGCGACCTGTTCAACGCCTTCGTCTCCTTCGAGCTGATGGGCGTGGTCGCCTACGCGCTGACCGGCTTCCGCGTGGAGGACCCCAAACCGCTGCAGGGCGCGCTGGCCTTCGGGGTGGTGAACTCCCTCGGCGGCTACGTCACCTTGCTGGGCGTCACACTGCTCTACGCGCGCACCGGGGAACTGGGGTTCGCCCAGATCGGGCGGAGGCTGGACACGGACGGGCCGGACGGGCCGGTGCTCGCCGCGTTCGTCCTGGTGACCACCGGGCTGCTGGTGAAGGCGGCCGCCGTTCCGTTCCACTTCTGGCTGCCCGACGCACACGCGGTCGCCCCGACACCGGTGTGCATGCTGCTGTCCGGGGTGATGGTGGAGCTCGGTGTCTACGGGGTCGCCCGGGTCTACTGGACGGTCTTCTCCGGACCCGGAGGGCTCTCCCACCCCGACTTCACCCGCGCCCTGCTGGTGCTGGGCGTCCTCACGGCGCTCCTGGGCGCGGTGATGTGCTGGCAGCAGCGCCATCTCAAACGGCTGCTGGCGTTGTCGACCGTGGCCCACACCGGGCTGTTCCTGATCGGCGTCGCCGTGCTGACCCCCGAGGGGATCTCGGGCACCGCGCTGTACGTGCTGGGCCACGCGGGTGTGAAGGCGGCGCTCTTCGCCTGCGCCGGGGTGCTGCTGGACCGGTACGCGACCGTGGACGAGCACGAGCTGTTCGGCCGGGCCCGGGAACTGCCGGCGGTCGGCGTGCTGTTCGCGGTGGGCGGGCTGGGCCTGTGCGGGCTGCCGCCGTTCGGCTCCGGGCTCGGCAAGGCCGCCGCGGAGGAGGCCGCGGGGCACACCGCCGGATGGCTGCCCGCGCTCTACGTCCTGGTGTCGGCGGTGACCGGGGGCGCGGTGCTGCGCGCCGGGCTGCGGATCTTCGCCGGAGTGGGCCGGCGGCCCCGGGACGAGGAGGAGGGCGGCCCGGAGACCACCGGCGAGGAGGAGCCCGAGACCCGCGGCCGCCTCGGGCGCATCCCGGTGCCACTGCTGGCGGTGCCCGCCGCGCTGCTGGCCGCGTCGCTGGCCCTCGGGGTGATCCCGGCCGTCGGGTCCGCGGTCGGCCGGGCCGGGGCGCTGTTCACTGACACCGGCGGCTACCGCCGGACGGTCCTCGACGGACACGCCGCGGCCGCCCCGGCGCATCCGCCACCGCACTGGCAGCTGACCGGGATCCTGCTCGGGCTGCTCTCCGCGGCCCTCGCCATCACCCTGGCCACACTGGCGGTGCGGCGGCCGGTCCACACCGGGACGGCCGCGCTACTCGCGCCCGTACGACGACTGCAGTCCGGGCATATCGGCGACTACGTCGCCTGGCTGATCGCCGGGACGGCGCTGCTCACGGTGCTGACCGTCCCGGGGGTCCACTGAGCCGCCGGGACCGGGGCGCGCCCGGTCCCATGGGTCAGCGGTGGCGCAGTGCCGAGATCAGCTGGCTCTTGGACATCTGGGATCTGCCCTCGATGCCCGCCTTCTGGGCCTCGCGGTACAGGTCCTCCTTGGTCCGCGTCTCCATGCCGCCCGACTTGGCGCCCCCGCGGGCCGCCATACGGCGCCCCGACGTCTTCCCGCTCTTGGCGGTCGCTTTGGCCATGTTCCGCCTCCTTCCGCCTCAAGTGTCCGGTACGGGGCGGAACATCGCTCGCGGGACTACTCCGAGCGGAGCGTCGCCCGGCCGCGAGGATCCCCGGCCGCGGGGATCGGAGAACGGGCCCGGGTCCGGGATCCGGGCCTAGGACTCCGTGGAGTCCTTGCGGCCCAGCACCTTGTTGACCCGCGAGCCCACGCCCCAGGACATCACCCGCCAGGCCGCCTCCGTGACGATGTCGCGGCTCATCTTGCTCTCGCCGCGCTCGCGTTCGATGAAGGTGACCGGGACCTCGATGACGTGGAAGCCCGCCTTGATGGCCCGCCAGGCCAGGTCGATCTGGAAGCAGTAGCCCTGGGAGGCGACCTCGTCCATGCCGATGCCCTCGAGCGTCTCCTTGCGGAACGCCCGGTAACCCGCCGTCATGTCGCGGATCGGGACGTCGAGGAGCAGACGGGAGTAGGTGCTGCCGCCCCGGGAGATGAACTCGCGGGACTTGGGCCAGTTGACGATGCGGCCGCCGGGCACCCAGCGGGAGCCGATCACCAGATCCGCGCCCTTGAGCGCGGTGAGCAGCCGGGGCAACTCCTCGGGCTGGTGGGAGCCGTCGGCGTCCATCTCCACCAGCACGCCGTAGCCGTGCTCGATGCCCCAGCGGAACCCGGCCAGATAGGCGGCGCCGAGGCCCTCCTTGCCCTTGCGGTGCAAGACCTTGACGTGGTCGTCCTCGGCAGCCAGCTCATCGGCGACCTTGCCCGTGCCGTCCGGGCTGTTGTCGTCCGCGACGAGGATGTGCGCGTCCGGAACCGACTCCCGGACCCGCGCGACGATCGGCTTGATGTTCTCCGCCTCGTTGTAGGTCGGGATGATCACCAAGGTCGTACCGAGCGGACCGTACTTCCGCCGGCCACCGTCGTCCTGGCCCTCGTTGCTACGGCGCGGCTCCCCAGCCTCGGCGCCGGCCTCCTCGGCCTTCGCGCTCGGCTCGTCGGCCTTGGTGCCAGGCTCCTCGGCCTCGCGTGCGTCGCTCACGGCTACTGCCCCTTCTCGTCCGTACGTCCCCGACGGCCGATCATGATCGCGGCCGCGCAGGACAGAACGCCCACCATAGCGAGCACCCACTCGGGGGTCGCACCGACGCGGTCGGCCAGGGTCTTGCCGTCACGCAGCGGGATGCGCGCGGTGAGCACATCTTGCGTGAATTCTTTCGTCCGCTGCTCGATCGTGCCATCCGGGGCGACCACTGCGCTGATCCCGCTGGTGGCCGCGGTGATCACCGGCCGACCGTGTTCGATCGCCCTCAGCTTGGACATGACCAGCTGCTGCTCGGGCTGGCCGCTGCGTCCATAGGTGGCGTTGTTGGTCTGGACGACGATCGCCCGGGCGCCCGCGTTGACCGTGTCGCGCACGATCTCGTCGTAGGCGACCTCGAAGCAGATCACATCGCCGAGCCGCGCCGGGCCGACGTTCAGCACACCGGTGTGGTCGCCGGGGTAGAAGTCGCGCGGCACCCGCTGCAGCCGGGTGATGACCTTGCTGAGCTCCTGGCGGAAGGGGACGTACTCGCCGAAGGGCACCGGGTGCTGCTTGGTGTACGAGGCGCCGGGGCCGCTCTTCGGGTCCCAGACGATGCCCTGGTTCTCCACATAGCCCTGTTTGGTCGGATGGTCGACCAGGGCGCCGACCAGCACCGGAACGCCGATCGCCCGCACGGCCTCGTCAATCCGGGCGTATGCCTCCCGATACTGGAAGGGATCGAGGTCGGAGGCGTTTTCCGGCCATATGACGAGATCGGGCTTGGCGATCCGGCCCGCCTTGACGTCCTTAGCCAGGTTCAGGGTCGCCTTCACATGGTTGTCGAGGATCATCATCGGGCGGCCCAGGAAGTCCATACCGGGCTGCTGCACATTGCCCTGGACGACGGCGATGTCGACCGAGTCGTCGGCGGCGGTGGGGATGGGCACCGCGAATCCGGCGGCCGTCACGGCGGCCGCGACGGCCACGGCCCCGGCGGCGGGCAGGGCGCGGCGCGCCGAGAAGCCCCCGGCGCCGCGCAGCCGCCACAGGGTGAGCGCGGCACCCGCGAGCGCTCCGCCCGTCAGGGCGACGCCGAAGGTGACCAGCGGGGCGCCGCCCAGCGCGGCGAGCGGGGTGTAGGGCGAGCCGGTGTTGGCGAAGGCCAGCCGGCCCCACGGGAAGCCGCCGAAGGGCACCCGGTCGCGGGCCCACTCCTCGGCGACCCACAGACAGGCCGTCCACAGCGGCCACAGGGCCGGTACGGGCAGCCGGGAGACCAGGGCCAGGCCCGCGCCCATCAGCGCGAGGAAGGCCGCCTCGATGATGGACAGGCCCACCACCGCGTCCCAGCCCACCACGCTGAGCCACTTCAGCAGCAGCAGGAAGAACGGCACCCCGAAGGCGAAGCCCGTCCAGGCGCCCTGGCGGGCGGTCCGGCCGTGGGTGAGCAGGGCCAGGGCGGCGGCGGCCACCAGGGACAGCGGCCACACCCCGAACGGCGGGAAGGCGAGGCCGAGCGCGAGCCCGCTGATCACCGCGAGCGCGCTGCGCCGCGCCTCCCGGCGGGCCAGCAGGCCGAGGCGGCGCAGCCGACCGGGCCGCCGCCCCCCGGCGGACGGCGCGGAGGCGGTCCCCGGCCCGGTGGACGCGGTCCCGGACGCGGCGGACGCGGTCGCGCGGGGTTCGCCGCCCTCGACGGCGTCACGGCCCTCGACGGGATCAGGACCCCCCACAGCGTCACCGCCCTCGGCGCCATCGGCGCCCTCCGTGGGCGGCGTGGCGGCGGAGCCGGTCGTCCGCTGACCCGGTCGGTCTGCGTCCGGCCCGGTGGGGGCGGCTTCGGCGGTGGTGTCGGAACCCGATGGCACGGTGCGGCCTTCCTACAGGTCGTGCTGTGGTGAGGTGACCGTATAACGCGGGCGCGCGGAAGTGGTCCCGAGGTGCGGATTGTGACCTCGGGGTAGAGAAACGCTTCGGCCATGGCGGGGGTTCCCTCGCCCGGCGGCGGCCCCGCCCCCGCGTCGGGGGGCGGTCCGCCGGTGTGCGCGTGCGGAGTGGGGGCCCGACGCCCTTCGGGCCGACCTGGGACCCGCTGGCTGCGGATCGACCGAGAGCCGTTGTCTACTGAGCGTCCGGGCCCCTCCCGGGTCGCACCTGCCGACCCGGCGATCCCTCCCTCGCCCCCGTGCACTGGACCTGGCTCCCAGTGGTGGCGCACCGGGTGGCGCGTCTCCCTCTGGCCCAGCGGCGTTCGACGACTGCGTGAAGATTCCCCGGTCGGGCGTCCTGTGGTGGACGAGGCCGAACCTACCGGCCACCGACCGCACCCTGTCAACAGCCACATGACCTGCGCCGTTTCCCCAAATGACCAGGTCAGTACGGACGGTGTTCAGATGCCACGACAGGCCGGGGGCTCATCGTTCGGCGGTACGGGGCGCCCGCGCGTCACTCGTCCGGCCGGAGGTGGACGGTGCGTCCGCCCACCACCGTGCGCACGCAGACGGGCAGTTGACCGCCGGGAGTGAGGTCGGGGAGCCCGGGGGTGCCGGAGCGTGGGTCGGTGGACCATCCGGCGACCCGCGTGTCGGGCACCTGCACGATGAGCTCACCCGTCCGCCAGATCGCGTAGTCGGCGGGCGCGCCGGGCGCCAGGACGCCCGCGTCGTCCCGTCCGACGGCCCGCCAGCCGCCGCGGGTGTGGGCTGTGAAGGCGGCGCGGACGGAGATCCGGTGCTCCGGGGTGCGGTGGAAGGCGGCGGCGCGCACGGTGCCCCAGGGGTCGAGCGGGGTGACGGGGCTGTCGGAGCCGAGCGCCAGGGGCACTCCGGCGCGCAGCAGCGCCGCGTAGGGGTTGAGGGTGCGGGCCCGCCCGGGGCCGAGCCGCTGGGCGTACATGCCGTCCTCGCCGCCCCACAGGGCGTCGAAGGCGGGCTGGACGGAGGCGGTGAGGCCGAGGTCGGCGAAGGCCGCGATGGTCTCGGGGGTGAGCATCTCGGCGTGTTCGACACGGTGCCGCGCGGCGCGCACACGGGCCGGCCCGACCGTGTCGGCGGCGGCCCGTACGCCCTTCACGACGGCCGTGACGGCGGCGTCGCCGATGGCGTGGAAACCGGCCTGGATCCCGGCCTCGGTGCAGGCGGTGACGTGGGCGGCGACGGCCGCCGCGTCCAGGTAGGCGGTGCCGGAGTGCGGCGTGTCGGCGTAGGGCTGGTGGAGACACGCCGTGTGCGAGCCGAGCGCCCCGTCGACGAAGAGGTCGCCCGCCGCGCCGATGGCGCCGAGTTCGCGCACCTTGTCCAGGTCGGAGGCGCTGCTCGCGGCCTCGGCCCAGTAGCCGTACACCCGCGGCCCCGGCTCCCCGGCGGCGATCTCGAGCAGCCCGGTGAGGTCGTCCTCGGAGGAGATGTCGGGCCCGGCGCATTCATGGAGGGTGCCGATGCCGAGCGAGGCGGCGCGGGCGAGGGCGGCCCGCTGGGCGTCGGCGCGCTGCCGCTCGGTGATGACCTCGTGGGCGGCGGCGCGTACGGCGTGGTGGGCGGCGCCGGTCAGCGGCGTGTCGGGGTGGTACCCGGCCAGGTCCGACACGCCGGGCACGAGGTCCAGGAGCGCGGTGGTGACGACGGCGGAGTGCACATCGATGCGGGTGAGATAGAGGGGGCGGCCGCCGGTCGCCTGGTCCAGCTCGGCCCGGGAGGGCGGCCGCCCCTCGGGCCAGCGGGCGGCGTCCCAGCCGTGGCCGAGCAGCACCCGGTCGGCGGGGTGGGCGGCGGCGTGGGCGCGCACCCGCTCCAGCGCGTCGGGGAGCGTACGGGCGCCGGTGAGATCGAGTCCGGTGAGGGCGAGTCCGGTCGCGGTGGTGTGCACATGCGCATCGGTGAAGGCGGGCGTCACCAGTGCCCCGTCCAGCTGGATGACCTCGTCCACACCGTCCGCGAAGCCGTCCGCGGCCCCTTCGGAGCCGACCCAGGCGACGGTGCCCCGCTCGACGACCATCGCGGTCGCGAACGGATCGGCGGGGCTGTGGACCTCACCTCCGCGCAGCAGGACGGTACGGCCTTCGGGGGCCTGGGCGGGGGCGGGGTCGTTCACGGCGGGCTGCCTCGATGGGGGTATGCGACGAGGGGTGTCGGAAGGGCGTTCAGACGCGCGGCGGGCGCGCCTCGTAGGGCGTGGAGAGGACCACGGTGGTGCGGGTGGAGACACCGGCCAGCGAGCGGATCCGGCTGAGCAGGTGCTCCAGCTCCAGCGGGGTCGCGACGCGCACCTTGAGGATGTAGTTCTCATCGCCCGCGACGCTGTGGCACGCCTCGATCTCGGGCACCTCGGCGAGCCGCTCGGAGATGTCGTCGGGCGCGCTGGGGTCGAAGGGTTTGACCGAGATGAACGCGGTAAGGGGAAGCCCGACGGCCTCGGGGTCCACGACGGCGGCATAGCCGCGGATCACGCCACGCTGCTCGAGACGGCGTACCCGCTGGTGCACGGCCGATGTGGACAGGCCGGTGGCCTTGCCCAGGTCCGTGTAGCTCATCCGGCCGTCCTTGACGAGCAGCTCCACGATCTGTCTGTCCAACTCCTCCACAGCCGATCACCTTATGTGGTCGGGAGGGCTCCGGCACAACGGGTGGGCACCGGGTGGACACGGGGTGGACACAGCGGTCATAGGCGCCGCTACGCCGCACCTGCACCGGGCATGTGACGAACGCCACATGCCCTCATGGGTGTCCTATGAGATGCGGCGATTACCTATGCGGCCGCGAGGGAAATGCTTGCTGTGGTCGAGGCCGACGCGCCTGGCCAGCCCACCCGAGGGGGAAACTCATGCCTCATCTCGAGCGCCTCGACGCAGGCGACATCGATATCCACGAGATCCACGACACCTATGAGATGTTCCGGGTGATCTGCCCGGACTGCGCGCGTCCCATCGCGCTCCTCGCCGACGAGGACGTCCTTCCCGAGCACGCGCTGTGCTCGTCCCCGTGGGACCCGTTCGGGCTCACGGTCTGCGCCGGCACCGGCCGCCGGGTGGCCGACGCCGAGCCCGCCGACGCGTCGCTGGACGCGTTCGAGCGGGACGCCGCGCTGCTGCTGACGCTTCCGGCGGGCCTGGACTGGCGGACGCAGCCGTTCTCCCACCTCGGCGGCCCCGGCTCCCGGCCGGTGCGCTTCCCGGTGACACGGGGGTAGCGAAACGGCGGGGGCGCAACAAGCCGCACCCCCAACCGGAACACCGGCCTCAGCCGACCTCAGGTCCCGCGAGAGCGCGGGCGATGACCACCCGCTGGATCTGGTTGGTGCCCTCCACGATCTGGAGGACCTTCGCCTCGCGCATATAGCGCTCGACCGGGAAGTCCACCGTGTAGCCGTATCCGCCCAGCAGTTGGACGGCATCGGTGGTGATCCGCATCGCGGCGTCCGTGCAGAACAGCTTGGCCATCGCCGCCTGCTTGGAGAACGGCCGCCCCGCGTCCCGCAGCCGTGCCGCCGTCAGGTACAGGGCGCGCCCGGCCTCGATCTGCGTGGCCATGTCGGCGAGCATGAAGCGCAAGCCCTGGAAGTCGGCTATCGGCCGGCCGAACTGCCGCCGCTGCGCGGTGTACGCGAGCGCCTCGTCCAGCGCCGCCTGGGCGACGCCGACGGCGCAGGCCGCGATGCCGAGCCGGCCCGCGTCGAGGGCGGACAGGGCGATCGCGAACCCCTGGCCCTCCTCGCCGATGCGGCGGGCGTCGGGGACCCGCACCCCGTCGAGGTGGATCTGGGCGGTCGGCGAACCGGCCATGCCCATCTTGTGCTCGGGTGCGGCCGCCGAGAGCCCGGGGGTGTCGGCGGGCACGAGGAAGGCGCTGATGCCACGGGTGCGCTCGGGGCCGGTGCGGGCGAGCACGGTGTAGAAGTCGGCGATGCCGCCGTGGGTGATCCACGCCTTGGTGCCCTCGAGGATCCAGGTGTCCCCGTCGCGGGTGGCCCGGGTGGTGAGCCCGGCCGCGTCGGAGCCGGAGGAGGGCTCGGAGAGGCAGTACGCGCCGAGCAGTCCGCCGCCCAGCATCGCGGGAAGGTGCTCGGCCAGCTGCTCCTTGCTGCCGTAGCCGGCGAGGGCGTGGCAGGCCAGGGTGTGGACGCTGACGCCGAGGCCGACGGTCAGCCGCGCGGCGGCGAGCTCCTCGAGGACCTGGAGGTAGACCGCGTACGGCTGGTCGCCGCCGCCGAACTCCTCGGGGTGGACCAGCCCCAGCAGCCCGGACTCGGACAGCAGGGTGAACAGCTCGCGGGGGAAGCGCCCGGCGGCCTCCTCCTCGGCGGCCCGGGGCTTGATCTCCCGTTCGATCAGCTCGCGGACGAGCGAGATCAGGTCGCGGGCCTCTTCGGTGGGCAGCTCACGCTCCACCGGCTGTGGGCCGTGATCGTTCATGGCGGCGCTCTCCTCTCCCCTGGTCAGGCGCTGCGGCGGCGTACGCCGGGGTGAGGCGGCGCCACCGGTGATGCTGCCGCCGTCCGGTCGGCCCGTCGGATCGCGAGCGGTATGACCTGCACTGCGGCGGTTGGAGTATGCCCGATCCGGAGCCTTCCGGTACCGGTCGCCCGATCTTCAACCAAATTCGCACATGGGCACCCACCACCTTCCTCCACGCACTCCCACCAACGTCGCACGCATGGAGCAAATTGGCCCAGACCATTGACCCCACTGGTCTAGTCCTTCTACCTTTTCCCCACCCTGCCCTGCGCGTTCATGTCAAGCTATGGGCAGGTCGTCGGGCAGTTCACTCTCCCCTCACCCCCCACCGAGGAGATTCCATGCTCAGACCAGGCAGACTGTCCGCCGCGCTCGCGGCGATCTGTACGGCGGTGCTGACCGCCACTCTGCTCGCGGGCTCGGCAGCGGCCGGTGAACCCCGGAGCGCCGACATACCCCAGGCCACCTCCAAGGCCGCCAAGACCCCCACGACGAAGGCCGCCGGGAACAAGGTGGTCGGCTACTTCACCGAGTGGGGCATCTACCAGCGCAACTACCACGTCAAGAACGTCGAGACCTCGGGCTCGGCCGCCAAGCTCACCCACATCAACTACGCCTTCGGCAATGTCACCGGCGGCAAGTGCGCCATCGGCGACGCCTACGCCGACTACGACAAGGCGTACGACGCGGCGAGCAGCGTCGACGGCCAGGCCGACACCTGGGACGCGGGCGCCCTGCGCGGCAACTTCAACCAGCTGCGCAAGCTCAAGAAGCTCCACCCCGGTCTGAAGGTGCTGTGGTCCTTCGGCGGCTGGACCTGGTCCTCCGGGTTCACCGAGGCCGCCAAGAACCCCGCGGCCTTCGCCCAGTCCTGCTACGACCTGGTCGAGGACCCGCGCTGGGCGGATGTCTTCGACGGCATCGACATCGACTGGGAGTACCCCAACGCCTGCGGCCTCTCCTGCGACACCAGCGGTAAGGACGCCTTCAAGAACCTGATGTCCGCCGTGCGCGCCAAGTTCGGTTCGTCCAACCTGGTGACCGCGGCGATCACGGCCGACGCCTCCTCCGGCGGCAAGATCGAGGCCGCAGACTACGCGGGCGCCGCGAGTTACGTCGACTGGTACAACCCCATGACGTACGACTTCTTCGGCGCGTGGGCCGCACAGGGCCCCACCGCCCCGCACTCCCCGCTCAACTCCTACAACGGCATTCCGCAGCAGGGCTTCAACACCGACGCCGCCATCAGCAAGCTCAAGGGCCTCGGCATCCCGGCCTCGAAGCTCCTGCTGGGCATCGGCTTCTACGGACGCGGCTGGAGCGGTGTCACCCAGGACGCCCCCGGTGGCACGGCGACCGGCGCCGCACCCGGCACCTACGAGGCGGGCATCGAGGACTACAAGGTGCTCAAGGGCTCCTGCCCGGCGACCGGCACGGTCGCGGGCACGGCTTACGCGCACTGCGGCAACCAGTGGTGGAGCTATGACACCCCCGCCACCATCGCCGGGAAGATGAACTACAAGCAGCAGCAGGGCCTGGGCGGCACCTTCTTCTGGGAGCTCAGCGGCGACACCGCGAACGGTGAGCTGATCAAGTCCATCAGCTGACCCCACAGCAACGCCCCTGATCGACGCGGGCGGGGAGCCATCACCGGCTCCCCGCCCGCTTCGTCGTGCGCCCGCGCACAACCCGCCCATCGGTGTCAAGCGTTCAAGCGGCGCACGAGGGGGCGCGAGGAGCGTATGTGGAGAAGACCCCCCGGTAACGCCGCGAATCCCCTGTGAACGCGCTCTGTCCGGGGCTCGTACCTCAACGCGGCTTGTTCTGGCTATTGCGGGGCATCCGCCCCGCAAGGAAATCTGAGCGCACGGGTGGCCCGCTCCGCTCCGCGCGCGTGAACCAAAGGAACGATCATGAGCTCCGAGCAGTGCCCGAGCTGTGGCGGCCAACTCGCCGTGAACCAGGACGGGTGGAAGATCTGCCACTCCTGCGGCTATGCCTCCCCGCCCGCGGTCGTGCCCGCCCCCTCCCTGCCCGCGCATACCTGACCTGCCGACTCCTCCCGCCGCCCGATCCGTGAAAGCCTGAGACTCCGCACCTCCCCGTTCCGCCCCTCCGTACCGCTGAGCGAGGCACCATGGTCAATCCCTGGCTGGCGATGGCGTCAGGCACCGACCCCGCTGAGCGCACCCGCGACGTGCGCCGCGCCCATGAGGCGTTTCTGACGGAGGGCGCGGTGAGTCCGGCCGTACGGCCGGTGGTGGCGGAGTCCTGGCGGCGCTCGGCCGACGCCCGGGTCGCCCAGGAGTGCAAGGCGCCGATCGACCTGGCGGACGACGCGCTGGACACCTACCGCGCGGACCATCCGCTGGCCCGGGTGATGCCGCTGTTCCGGGAGTTGCTGGGCACCATCGCCTACGACGGGGCGCATCTGCTCGCGGTCTGCGACGAGCAGGGCCGGCTGCTGTGGGTGGAGGGGCACGCGGGGATACGGAACCGGGCCGAGGGGATGAACTTCGTGGCCGGGGCGCGCTGGGACGAGCGCCACGCGGGCACCAACGCGCCCGGGACGGCGCTCACCGTCGACCACGCGGTGCAGATCTTCGCCACCGAGCACTTCAACCGCAGTGTGCAGCCGTGGACCTGCGCCGCCGCCCCGCTCCACGACCCGCACACCGGGCGGCTGCTCGGCGCGGTGGACATCACCGGCGGGGACCATCTGGCCGCTCCGCACAGCCTCGCCCTGGTCCAGGCGACCGCCCGCGCCGCCGAGGCCCAGCTGGGCGCGGAGGTGCCGCGGACCCGCGAGCCGCGGATCTCGCTGACGGCGCTGGGGCGGGACGAGGCGCTGCTGGCCGTCGACGGGCGGCGGCTGCGGCTCGGGCGGCGGCACAGCGAGATCATGGTGCTGCTGGCCGGCCATCCGGAGGGTCTTTCGGGCGACCGGCTGACCCTCGAGCTGTACGGGCCCCGGGCCGACGACCGCTCCCCGGTGACGCTGCGGGCCGAGCTGTCCCGGCTGCGCCGCCTGGTGGGCCCGCTGCTGGGCTCGCGCCCGTACCGGCTCTGCGGACCCGTGCGCACCGATCTGGGGGACGCCGCCGAGGCGTTGACCTCCGGCGACGCGTACACGGCGCTGCGGGCGTACACCGGGCCGCTGCTGCCGCTGTCGGAGGCGCCGGGGGTGTGCCGGATGCGGCAGGTGCTGGAGGACGGGCTGCGGCGCGCCGTGCTGTCCCACGGCGATCCTGAGCTGCTGCGGCGCTGGGCGCAGACACCGTGGGGCGAGGACGATCTGGAGGTCGCGGAGACGCTGCTGACCACCCTTCCGGCGCATGCGCCCGGGCGGGCGGCGCCGGCGGCGCGGGTGCGGCGGCTGCGGGAGCTGTACGGGCTGCCGGGCGGTGCCCACCAGGGCGGCCACGAGGGCGAAGCGCCGCGCCGCCAAGGCGGTCATGAGCACGGTGCCCCGCGGCAAGGGGGCGGCCACCGGGACGCAACGTCCCCGCAACGTGGCCGTGCCTAGCCTCCCCGTCGGCTCCGCCCGTGTCGGCGCGGGCGGAGCCTGGACGCGCCCCCGAACGACGCGTCCGGCAACGGGACCCACCACGCGTACACCAGGGAGGCCGCCCCATGACGCGTTTCGCAAGCCCCGGCTCCGAGGGCTCGGTCGTCACGTACCAGCCGCGCTATGACCACTGGATCGGCGGGGAGTACGTACCACCGGCCCAGGGCCGCTACTTCGAGAACCCCACCCCCGTCAACGGACAGGCCTTCACCGAGATCGCCCGGGGCACCGCCGAGGACGTCGAGCGAGCCCTGGACGCCGCCCACGCGGCCGCCCCCGCCTGGGGCCGTACGGCGCCCGCCGAGCGCGCCTCGGTGCTGCTGAAGATCGCCGATCGGATGGAGCAGAACCTGGAGGCCCTCGCGGTCGCCGAGAGCTGGGAGAACGGCAAGCCGGTACGGGAGACACTGGCCGCCGACATCCCGCTCGCCATCGACCACTTCCGCTACTTCGCGGGGGCCATCCGGGCCCAGGAGGGCAGCCTCTCCGAGATCGACCACGACACGATCGCGTACCACTTCCATGAGCCGCTGGGCGTGGTCGCCCAGATCATCCCGTGGAACTTCCCGATCCTGATGGCCACCTGGAAGCTGGCCCCGGCGCTGGCCGCGGGGAACGCGGTGGTGCTGAAACCGGCCGAACAGACCCCCGCCTCGATCCACGTCTGGATGAACCTGGTGGCCGATCTGCTGCCACCGGGTGTGGTCAACATCGTCAACGGCTTCGGCGTGGAGGCCGGGAAGCCGCTGGCGTCCAACTCCCGGGTGGCCAAGGTCGCCTTCACCGGGGAGACCACCACCGGCCGCCTGATCATGCAGTACGCGAGCGAGAACCTGATCCCGGTCACCCTGGAACTCGGCGGCAAGAGCCCGAACATCTTCTTCGACGATGTCTCGGCCACCGACGACGACTTCATGGACAAGGCCCTGGAAGGGTTCACCATGTTCGCCCTCAACCAGGGCGAGGTGTGCACCTGTCCCTCGCGCGCCCTGGTCCAGGGCGGCCACTACCAGGCGTTCATGGACGCGGCCGTGGCCCGCACGGAGAAGATCACGCAAGGACATCCGCTGGACACCGACACCATGATCGGCGCCCAGGCGTCCAACGACCAGCTCGAGAAGATCCTGTCGTACCTGGACATCGGCCGCCAGGAGGGCGCCCGCGTCCTCACCGGCGGCAGCCGCGCCGAACTCGGCGGTGAACTGGAGGGCGGCTACTACGTCGAGCCCACGATCTTCGAGGGCAACAACCGGATGCGGGTCTTCCAGGAGGAGATCTTCGGACCGGTGGTCGCGGTGACGCGGTTCGGCGACTTCGACGACGCGATCGGGATCGCCAACGACACCCTCTACGGGCTGGGCGCGGGAGTGTGGACCCGGGACGGCTCGACCGCGTACCGCGCCGGGCGCGCCATCCAGGCGGGCCGGGTGTGGACCAACTGCTACCACGCCTACCCGGCGCACGCCGCCTTCGGCGGCTACAAGCAGTCCGGGATCGGCCGCGAGACCCACAAGATGATGCTGGACCACTACCAGCAGACGAAAAACCTGCTCGTGTCGTACTCGCCGAAGAAGCTCGGCTTCTTCTGAGCACCGCGACAGGGCGTCTGACCAGGGAAAATGCCCGTCAGGCGCCCTGTCGGCGCGCGATCTGGGCCGCGAGTCGAAACACGCCCTTCTCAGCCCGTCAAGGTGCCCGGTGTGGTGGTGAGTGGCTGGATGGCGCCGTTCAAGCGGGCGCGGGGCCATTGCGAGGCAGGGTCTACGTCGACGCGGCGGTGCCAGTGGAGCTGGATGTCGGCGGTGGGGAGGTCGACGGGCACCTCGTGGAGGCGCTCGCCCGACTTGCACCTGACGCCAACGTGAGGTTCTAGCGTGGTGGCGTCGGCACTCGCCGGACATTCACCCCACTGATCTCACGAACGGCCGGTTCAGGCCGCGTGGAAAGGCAGAACGTCATGCGCGCAGTCCGCTATCACGAGTACGGCGGCGTGGAGACCCTTGTGGTCGAGCAGGTGCCGGACCCGCATCCCGGGCCCGGCGAGATCCGCGTCCGCGTCGCGGCGGCCGGCGTCAATCCCGTCGACTGGAAGGTGCGTTCCGGTGCGGTGCGCGAGGTGCTCCCCGTGGACCTGCCCGCGATTCCCGGGCGTGATGCCGTCGGCGTGGTCGACGAGACCGGTGAGGGCGTGCGGGGGGTGAGCATCGGCGACCGTGTCTTCGGGCTGGGCGGCGTCACCGGCGCGACAGCGGAGCTGGCCGTGCTCTCGGCCTGGGCCCACGCGCCCACCACGTGGACCGACGAGGAGGCCGCCGGTGCCGGTCTGGCATCCGTGACCGCGATGGGCGGGCTGAAGGCGCTCGGCCCCCTGCGGGGGCGCACCCTGCTCGTCGAGGGCGCCGCCGGGGGCGTGGGCAGTGCCGCGGTCGAGATCGCGGTGGCTCAGGGCGCCACCGTGATCGGGACGGCCAGCGAGCGCAATCACGAGTTCCTCACCTCTCTCGGAGCCGTTCCCACCACCTACGGCACCGGCCTCGCGGAGCGCCTCGCCACCCTGGCTCCGGACGGTGTCGACATCGCGCTCGACACCGCGGCCTCCGGGTCCCTGGCCGATCTCATCGCGATCGTGGGCGACCCTGCTCGTGTGTCGACGATCGCCGACCACACCAACGCGCAGCGCCTGGGCGCACGTCTGGCCAACGCGGAGAACGACTCCACCCTCCTCGCCGAAGCGGGCGAACTCGGCCGGCAAGGCCGCTACACACCGCGCGTCGAGCGGACCTACCCGCTCGAACGGATCGCGGAAGCGCACGCATACGCCGAGCGCGGACACACACGGGGAAAGATCGTGGTCCGCATCTGAGCCTGTCCCACCGTTCGAAGCTCCGACTGCGGGGCACGCTGCACGAGACGGTGCCCTGCGATGTCCCGGTGCTCAAGAGCCTGAACTGACGGGTGCGACGCGCCGCCCGCGGAGCCGCCGGCGGTTGATGTCGTGACCGTAACGGCGGTCGGCGTACAGCGCGGGGCTTGCGGCGGGGGCGGCCCCCGCTTGGCCTGCACGTACGACGAATCGACCGTGGCACGGGAGAAGCCCAGACGGTCCGCCGCCGAAACCGGTCCAGCAGCACCTGCCGAAGCTCATCACAGAGCCCGGCCGCTTGCCACTCGGCCGGCCTCCGCCAGCATGTGAGCCCCGGACACTCGGCGTTGACTCGCTCTGGCACACGAGCCGTCTGAGAGCTGGTGCGGTCGTGGGCCGGTTCAAGCAGTTCGAGCATGGTCAGTCCTACTCGGGCCTGGGAGGAGGTGCAGCGGCCGGTCTCGCGGATGCGGATCTGGAACGAGCTGCGTACCTTGCGGCTGTCCGGTGTGCTGGACCGGATCGCGGGCATGGTGGTCGGTATCCCGGCCGAGGTCGCGTCCTACGAGAGTGGCGGAGAGCGCGCGGGTCTACGCGACGTGGCACTCGGACGCGGGTGAGGAGCGGCGAACGGGACTGATCCCCGTCCGCCGCTCCGTTCCCGCATATGGTCCGTCAGGCGGACGCGGGCTGTGCCTCAGGCGCCTGCACGGCCGTGAGGCGGCCGGTGCGGTGCAACCCGTACAGAGCCACGGCACAGGCCAGGCCCAGTGCCAGCAGCGCGAGCCACGGCAGCGCGGACATCCCCGCCGCCCGGGCGGCGTCCAGCGCCGCTCCGGTGAGCAGGTTGCCCAGGGTGATGCCGACGCCGCAGATGGTGTTGTACAGCCCGTAGTGGGTGGCCACGAGCCGGTTCCCCGAGAGCCGGACGATGGTGTCCATCTCGAACGGGTAGGCGATCATCGTCCCCAGCGCGAGCAGCAATGCCGAGAGCGCGGGCGGGACGGCCGCGAGCAGCCAGCGGCCCACGCCGCCGCCCGGTACTGGAGCCGCGGTCGCGAGCAGCAGTGGTACGAACGCCACCCCCATCGAGAGCAGCCCCCAGGCCAGCGCCCGCCCCGGCTCCATCCGGGCCTTGCACCAGGCGGTGACCTTCGTCTGTCCGAGGATGGTGCTCAGTCCCGAGACGGCGAACAGCAATGCCACCGCCACCGTCCCGGACTCACCCTCGCCACCGAGGCGGCGCACTTCGAGCGGCAGGGCCAGATAGACCTGGAACGACAGGACATACGAGCCGATCATGGCGGCCGAGAAGAGCAGGAAGGGCCGGTTGGCCACCACCTCTCGCCACTGCGACAACACGCTCTCGCGCCCTGTGTCCTGGCCCTCCTCGGTGTTGTCGCCCCTCCGGGGCGGCAGCGCGCGGATCTGTACGACGCTGAGCACGGCGAAGACCGCTGCCGCGACCAGGCAGGTGACGCGGAAGCCGATGCCGGTCAGCACCATGCCCACCAGCGGGCCGAGCAGGATTCCCGCCTGGTAGAAGATGTTGAACAGGGCGAACGCCTCCACCCGGCGCTCTCCCGCGTCCGCTGCGAGGTACGCCCGTACCGCGGGGTTGAACAGGGCACCGGCCAGCCCCGTGGCCGCCGAGGCCGCCAGTAGCGCGGGCAGGGAGTCCACGAGGCCCAGAGCGGCGAATCCGACGGTGCGCAGCACGCATCCGGCGATGATCAGCGGCTTGTAGCCCAGCCGGTCCGCCAGCGTGCCACCGACCAGGAACATGCCCTGCTGGCTGAAGTTGCGCACTCCCAGAATGAGTCCGACGAGCCAGCCGGCCAGCCCCAGAGTGCCGGACAGGTGGGCGGCCAGGTAGGGCATGAGCATGTAGAAACCCAGGTTGATGGTGAACTGGTTCACCATCAACAGCTGGACACTGCGCTCGTAGGAACGCACCTGTGTGAACAGCGACTTCACTGAGCCACCTCCTCGTCGGGACGGCCTAAATGCGCCACCGGCAGACGACGGACAGCCTGGAACTCCCGGCCAGTGCTCGGCTGCTTCTCTCTCGCCCGTGGTGCACCACGGCGCGGATGGCCGCCATGGCGGATGCCGGAGCTACGCCGACAGTCGGTACCGGCTCACGCGAGGGCGCCGGTGGCCTCGGCACGGAGAGACCGGCAAGGCCGCGTGGAGCGCAGGACTCCGCGCTGGGTACTGCCTCGGTGTCCGCGTTCACGGGCGATGCCGCCTGCGCGGACCCCCCGGACGCGATCGGCACCGGAGCGCTCCGGTGGCCTGACTCCTTGTGTGGACCGGCACAGTCCAGAACGGCCAGCAGCAACCCGCACAACGCAACGGCGATGAGGCAGCGATACCCAAGAGTCCCCGGTAAGAGGCCAGGGCGGACGTGGCGATGTAACGGCAACAGTTCCTCCGCGTGGGCCACCGCCCCCGGTGCGGAGCGGGGATGGGCGGTGGGCAGAGACCGGCAGGACAGGGTTCAGCGCCCCGAATGTCCCCGAACCAGCGTTTGGACCAGCGGATCCGGGAGATCAGGGGCACCGCGAACCGGCAACACCGAGCCGGGCCGGGCATATGGCGGGCATACGCCGACCGGCCGACGGTACGGGGTGCGCCTAAATCCGCAGAACCACGCGGGCAGCGGAGTCCGTCAACGGACATCCCGCCGAAGCCAACCGGACCGGGCCGGTCATCCCCGATGGCACGGCCGGAGGAGCCGACGCCCGGCCGAGCATCGCCGGGCAAGGGGCCACCCATACGGAACCGTACTGCGGCTGACCCACCAGACACTCATGCGCCGGGTGAGAGGAGTCATGGTTGCCGTTGTGGGGATCGTTCCGTGACTCGACCCCGCCGCCGGACATCTTCTCAGCGGCGGCGGACGCTGTCCCGGTGTCGCCCTGGCTCACGGTCGCACCCTGATCTACCGCACCAAATGCGAGATGCCCGGCTACGCCTTCCGCGCTCACGCCATGCGCGTACACGAACCCGAGCAGGAGCGCCGCCACCCACAGCACACGCAGCGGCCGCCGCGACGGACGGCACCACGTCATAACGGAGGGAGACCAGGCCGTAACCATGCCGTGACACTAGCGCTGAAGCGGAAGCACTCGAGAAGGACCTGAGACTTCGCGCCAAGTTCCCGCGCAGCACGCGGAATGGGGCGGACCGTCGCACGCCGAACCTCCTACCCTGGCGTAGTGGGCGATGTTTTACGGAGGTGAGATCGCAGTGACCCTGGGGGCACTGGAGAGCGCGGTCATGCGGGTGTGCTGGGAGGTCCAAGCGCCAGTGACGGTCCGCGCCGTGCTCGACAGACTCAACGAGGGCCGGGAGCGGCCGCTGGCCTACACCACGGTGATGACGGTGATGACTCGCCTCGCGGAGAAGCGCTTGCTCGATCGGGCCATCCAGGGGCGTGGCTACGCGTACACGGCCGCCGTCGCGGATGAGGCCGCGATCGCCGTACGGGAGGTGCTGCGGGCGCACGGGGATGCCGCGGTCGCGCATTTCGCCGCCGAGGCGTCACTGGATCCGCAGCTACGGGACCGTCTTCGGCGGCTCTTGGAGCAGTCGCCGTGACCGGCAAGCGGGCCTTCTGGACCCTCGTAACGGTGTCCGTGACGATTCACGCGGCGGTGGCCTTCCTTGGCTGCTGTTTGGTCACGGCTCTGGCCTGGCAGTTCACCCATCACGGGATCGGTGCCGACCCTCGGTCCGGCGCCGCGTGGGCCGGCGTCACGCTGCTCACCCTCTCTATGGCTGGAGGGATACGGTCCGCCCGGCGGCTGTGGCTCGGACTCGGCGCGACTCGGGCCATGGACCGCCAGGTCCGCGCCACGGCTGTCGCCGATACGGCCATACACACCACCGCCCAGCAGGCGGGCCTGACCGCCCGGGTAGATGTGATCGACAGTGCCGGTAGCTTCGCGTTCACCCACGGACTACTGCGCCCCCGAGTGACGGTCAGCAGCGGGCTCATGAAGTCGGCGACTCCTGGGGAATTGCGTGCGGTCCTGGCTCATGAGGCCGAGCACGTCCGTGGGCGCGATCCGCTCAGAACGCTCGTGGCCGATTTCCTGGCGGCACGGCACATCGCGCTTCCGCTCCTGCGTCATCTGCGAACGGTGGTCGCCGCCGACCGTGAACTGGCGGCGGACCGCTGCGCGATGGCTCAGTGCGGCGTCAGCGCCGTGGCCGGGGCACTGCTGAAGGCCGGCGACACTCCCCGATGGGCGAACACCGCCCCCGCCGCCGCGATGGGAGGCCGCACGTTGCTCGCCGTCAGGATCACGCAGCTCGAGGGCGCGGTACCGCCGCCCGTACGTCCGGACCACCGGCAGGTGGCTGTCACGGCCGCCGGGGCCGCGCTCTACATGTGGGCGATCGCCGGCTCCGCCTGGCTGATGCCGACGGCTCCGTTGGCCTGTTTGGGAGGAGGTCACTGAGCTTCGCCGGTCAGGACCCCTTACCTACTACGACCGCATAGTAACTACTACGCATCGGTAGTAGGCTCGGATCCCGCCCGCCGAGAGGAGTCATAGATGGCCGCCGCGACGGACCGCGAGAAGCCGATACGCCATGCGCTCTTCGCTCGCATCTACCCGAGGATCAACGCCTTCGCCGAGGCCCACGGCGCCCTGGAACACCGGCGTGAGCTGCTCGCCGAGACCACCGGCCGGATCGTGGAGATCGGCGCGGGAACCGGCGCCAACTTCCCGCACTACCCGCCGGAGGTCGAGCAGGTCATCGCCGTCGAACCCGAGCCACGCCTGCGTGAACTCGCAAAGCGGTCGTCGGCCGGGTCCCCCGTGCCGGTGGAGATCCGCGCAGGCCGGGCCGAGGCGCTGCCCGTCCCCGACGCTTCCGCCGACGGAGTCGTGGCCTCGCTCGTCCTGTGCACGATCGCCGACGTCCCCGCCGCGCTCGGGGAAGCCGCCCGTGTACTACGACCGGGCGGGCTGCTGTACTTCTACGAGCACATCCGATCGACACGCCCCGGCCTGGCAAGGCGGCAGCGGATCACCAACGTGGTGTGGCCACTGCTGGGCGGCGGCTGCAATCTCACCCGGAGCCCCGAACCAGCCATCACCACTGCCGGATTCAGAATCGAACGCGCACGGCACTTCGACTTCCTCATCAACGGCCGCACCACACCCAGCTCCCCGTGCGTCATCGGTGTCGCACGCAAAGCCGAGACCGCCGCCCAGGAGAACACCGCATAATGCGCGAGCGAGACTTCACAGTCTCACGGACGCCGCGCGGCGAGACATGACCCCTGATCGGTCAGCGGGCGCACCGGGCGGGGCTCAGGCACCCGAGTCTTCGCCCACCACGGTCAGGTCGTCACCCAGCGCCGCGGCGATTTCGGCGGCCCGGGAATGGTCGGCACTCCGACCGGGGTCCGCAGCCACGGTGCGGCGTGGAACTGCCGTGGCCAGTTCGGGTCCGCGTATGCCAAGTCGGCGACACGGTCCAGGGCCTCATCCGGCACTCCGAACCACGCGTCGAGCCCCAACGCGGGGCGTACCACACCGTTGAACACCTCCCCCAGCGTCGCCCCTGCGCTCGCCCGCAGGATGCCGTCGACCAAGTGACCGTAGGTCAACGCGTGTTCCCCGAGCGAGGTCCCGGGAAGGTACTCCGGCGCCGCTCGCGCCAGACTCTCCCGCAGCCCGCCGTCATCCAGCAGGTCGAAGCCCGCCGCTTCGGGAGCGAAACGCGGCTGGCCCGCCCGGTGCGTGAGCACATGGCGGAGAATGGCCCGATCCTTGCCCCGGGCCCCGTACGCGCTCCAATACCCGGCGATCGGCTCGTCCAGTGCCAGCGCACCCGCCCTGACCGCGGCCAGGGCGGCGAGCGTGACGAACGATTTCGACAGCGAGTAGGACTGGACCAGGGTGTCGCAAACGTCCATCGTGCCGCATCTCGCTCACCTCTCAGCGCGCCCAGGACTCACTCCCGAGACCCACGGCGATAATAACCCCCGGGGGGGTATATCGGAGCACGGTGAGGGCCCGAGGCTCCCGTCATCTGGTGGAGCCCACCAGGTGCCGGGAGCCCTGGTGCCATCAGGCTCGATAGGCCACCAGCGCCATCATCCCGGCCTCGCCGTGGTAGGCGTTGTGACAGTGCAGCATCCACTGGCCGGGGTTGTCGGCGTCGAAGACCACGGTCAGCTTCTTCTTCGGCAGCACGATCGCGGTGTCCTTGCGGGGCCCGGAGCTGCCGAGTTGGTAGGTGTGGCCGTGCAGATGCATCGGGTGCCACATGCTCGTGCGGTTGACGAAGTCCAGCCGGACCCGTTGCCCTTCCTCGACCATGAGCGGGGCGGCCGTCGGATCGCTCATGTCGAACGCCTTGCCGTTGATGGCCCAGTTGTACTTCGTCATGCCGCCGGTCAGCTCCATGCGGAGCGCCCGGTCCGCCTTCTTGGGAGACAACCCGACGTCGTCCGCCGCGCGGAGCTTCGAGGCGGTCACGATCGTGCCGTCCAGTTCCTTCGGGCGGACGGTGGCTTTCGGAGCCCGGCCGGAGCCGGTGCGGACCAGGGCCAGGCCGGTGGCGTTCTTCCCCTCGGCGAGTGCCACGAGCGGGAAGACGCCATCCGCGAGGGTGACCAGCACGTCGTAGCGCTCGCCCATGCCGATCAGCAGGGCATCGGTCCGCTGGTGCTCGACGGGGAAGCCGTCGGTGTGGGTGATGGTCATGCTGTGGCCGCCGAGCGCGACGCGGTAGGCGGTGTCGCCACCGGCGTTGATGATCCGTAGCCGGATCCGCCTGCCGGGCTTGCCGGTGTAGGCATCCGGGTCGGCCGGGACGCGGCCGTTGATCAGGTGGTACGCGTACTTCACGTCGCCCGCGTCACCGCCGAGCAGTTCGCTGTCGGCGCCCATCAGCATGAACTTCATCGACATGCCGTCGCCGGAAGAAGACGGTGAGGCGCTCGCCCCTCCCTCGTCTCCGCTCATGTCCATGCCGCCCATACCACTCATGTCGTGGCCGCCCATGTCCATCCCGCCCATGCCCTGCCGCAGCTCGGCGAAGACCTCGTCGGGTGTGCCGGTGACACCGTCGACCCAGTCGTCCAGGACGACCACCCACTCGTCGTCGTAGGACAGTGGCTCCTTCGGATCCTCGACGATCAGCGGCGCGTACAGCCCGCGGTCGAGCTGGACCCCGACGTGCGGGTGGAAGAAGTAGGTGCCGGGGGTGTCGGCGATGAAACGGTAGGTGAAGGTGGATCCGGCCCGTACCGCGGTCTGCGTGGCCGGGGGAACGCCGTCCATGTCATTGCGCAGGGCGAGACCGTGCCAATGGATGGACGTGGCCGTCTTGTTCGGCAGCTGATTGGAGAGTTCGGCGGCCACGGTGTCACCGGCCGACACCCGCAGCTCCTTGCCGGGGGCCCGCCCGCCGAAGACCCAGCTCCTGGCCATGACGCCACCGCCGAGCTCCACCATGGCGGGCGCGGCGGTCAGGGTCAGCTTGTGCACCTTGCCGGTACTGGTGCGCTTCTTCTCCGCGGCGGCCACGGCCGGGTCGGACGGCTTGACCAGGGCGGGGGTGTTGTCAGCGTCGCCACTGGAGCCGCCGCAGGCGGCGAGCGCGCCCGTGCCCGCGGCGCCGAGCCCGGCCAGCAGGACAGAGCGGCGGTTGATGCTGTTCACGATGACGGTGTTCCTCTTCTCGATATGCCTTGTGTTCGGTCGCACGCGGGCACGGCTGATCGCATACGCGGACGCGAAGATGCCGTGGGGGGGCGGCCTACAGAAGCAATCGAGAGAGCATCGAAAGGTCGGGCGGCGCCCGGCTCACGGTGCCGGGAACAGGACGACCGGCCGGGATGGCGTGCACATCGCCCTCGCGGCCGACCCAGGGCCCGCTCGGCGGCAGGTGTTTTACGACGTCGACGCCGGCAGCCGAGCAGTGCTGCACGCCCATGCCGGAACAGGGCCCATCGTCACCGTGCGCGGCCGGGGCGGAAGCCCGTGCGGTGCCGTCATGCCCACCCCTGTGCGCCGACATCCCCCCATTGCCCGACATCGCCGCCGAGGGCGCATGGACCATATGCGCCATCCCGCGCATGTCGGAGACACGCACCGAGGGCGAGACGGCCGCGTTCGTCTCGTGGTGGAGGAGCACGGCGAACGCGGCGAACAGCACGACGACCGCGCTCCACGCCCAGCGTCCGGTGCCACCACGGGCACGGTCCCGTCCGGCCCCTGCTGTGGTCATGGCTCCCGTCCCTGCTCTCGGTGGGCGACTCCGCCAATATACCCGGTGGGGGTAAAACTGAACGCTCTCCTAATCTCCTACGTACTCAGGGGCTCAGTAGCCGATACCGCACGACGCACCGAGGCCACACCCAGACGACGAGGGAAGGCAACGATGGAGACTCTGAGCTGGTCCGTAGCGGCGGTCGCCGCGCTGGTGGCCGCCGTCAGCCTGATCCGCATGATGACTACCAGGGGAGACACCCGCTTCGCGGCCGGAGGCGAGGTATTCATGGGTGTGTGCATGACCGCCATGGCCCTGCCCGCGACAGCGGCCTGGTACGCCGATCACGGCATGGGGTGGGCCATGGCATTCGCCCTCCTGGCACTCGGCGGTGTGGTGATGGCCGCCAAGCACACGCGTGCGAGCGGCTGGAGCCACGGCCGCCAATGGGTACACCTCATCGTCGGCAGCGCAGGCATGGTGATCATGACCCTCGCCATGACGAGCACGTCCTCCGGGCCGGTACTCGCGCTCGGCGGCTCATCCATGGCCGGGATGCCGGGCATGGAGAACATGCCCGGGATGGACTCGGCACAAGGCATGGACGGGATGGACGGGATGGAGGGCATACAGGGCATGGGAGGGATGCACGGGAGGAACACGCCGGGCATGACCACCGCGGCCGATGCCACCGCCGCGTCGTCCTCGGGCTCCTTCTGGCGTTACGTGGCCGCGGCGCTCGCGGTGTACTTCCTGTTGTCGATTGGCGCGTCCGTCTGGGCCCGGCTCCGGGGGACCAACGGGAAGCACCCCACCGCCGCCCGCGACGGCGGCCGGGGCCGCACATGGGGACGTTGGCTGCTCGCCATGCCGGACACGGTGGTGGTCTTCGTGGTATCGCTGACCGTCTCGGTATGGGACAAGGCCCGTACGGTGGAGCGGGGAAGCCACGGACGCCGACGCAGGCTCGGCACGGCGCCGGACGCCGCACTGGCCGCTCATATCGGTATGGGCGGAACCATGTCCGCGATGCTGCTCATGATGGTGGTGTGACGGGCCCTCGCCGAGCTCGTGCGTTCGCTCTGGGCCGCGAGTCTGAACACGCCCTTGCGGGCGAACTCGGCCGACAAGGCCGCTGCACACCGCGCATCGAGCGGACCTGCCCGCTCGAACGGATCGCGGAAGCGCACGCATACGCCGAGCGCGGACACACACGGGGAAAGATCGTGGTGTGCATCTGAGCCTGTCCCGCCCATGAACGCCGGTCGGCCGGCCCGAGGCGACGGGATACAGTGCGTGAGGGGGCAGCTTGGTCAGGGAGGGGAAGCGTGACCGACACCAGCAACACCCGGCCCGCCGAAGGTGGTGAAGCGCAAGCGCCGCGGCAGAGCCGACCGCGCCGCCTGATGCGCTACCTCCCCCTGATCGCCCCCGTCCTGCTGTGGGCCGTGCCCTGCTGGGTGCTCCTGCACACCGGCCAGCACTGGCCGCTGCCCGCCACGCTGGTCGGCACCGCCCTGTTCGCCCTCGGCCTCATCGGCATGCCGCTCGCGATGATGCGCGGCCACGGACGGCGCCAGCAGGACCGGGCGGCGATCATCGGCGACACCCTGCTGGGCACCATCTGGACTCTGTTCACCTGGTCCGTTCTGCTCGGCGTCCTCTTGCGGCTCGCCCTGACCGTGGCCGGCGTCGGCGAGAGCCAGGACCGGGCCCGAATCGTCACCTGGGCCGTGCTCGGCACAACCGCGGTACTGCTCGGCTGGGGATACGCCGAGGCCCGCCGCGTACCACGCGTGCGCCGACTCGACGTACAACTCCCCCGGCTGGGGCCCGGGTTGGACGGCATCCGCGTCGCCCTCATCACCGACACCCACTACGGCCCGCTCGATCGCACCCGCTGGTCGGCGCGGGTATGCGAGACGGTGAACACTCTGGAGGCCGACCTGGTCTGCCACACCGGCGACATCGCGGACGGCACGGCCGAACGCCGCCGCGCCCAGGCCACCCCGCTCGGCACCGTGCGGGCCACCCGGGCCCGGGTCTACGTCACCGGCAACCACGAGTACTACAGCGAGGCCCAGGGCTGGGTCGACCTGATGGACGAGCTGGGCTGGGAGCCGCTGCGCAACCGTCATCTGCTGCTCGAACGCGGAGGCGACACCCTCGTGGTCGCCGGAGTCGATGACGTCACCGCCGAGTCCTCCGGCCTGGCAGGCCACCGTGCCCACCTCGCCGGAGCCCTGAACGGCGCCGACCCCGATCTGCCCGTCCTGCTCCTGGCACACCAGCCCAAGTTCATCGACCGGGCAGCGGCCGCCGGCATCGACCTCCAACTCTCCGGCCACACCCACGGCGGCCAGATCTGGCCCTTCCACCACCTCGTCCGCATCGACCAGCCCGCCCTCGCCGGCCTCAGCCACCACGGCCCCCGCACCCTCCTCTACACCAGCCGCGGTACCGGCTTCTGGGGCCCGCCATTCCGCGTCTTCGCCCCCAGCGAGATCACCCTGCTCGTACTCCGCTCCCCGCACCCGCCCACCTCGACATAGCACTCGACGGGCCGACACATCCGCTCGGAGCAGTCCACGGGCCGAGGGACGCGGCACCGACAGACGACCAGGCCCGTCTCGCGCGATCGTCGGCATCGAACGGTTCCAGCCCGTCCTCGTCCCGCGTGGGCCCGACCGGCCAGGGAGAACGCTCTCGTCCCCGTAACTCCCAGGAAGCGAAAGAGGTCGGATGGAGCCGCCGCTCGGCGCACGTGACGGCGCGAGGCTAAGTCGTCACGGGTTCCAGCCGCAGCCGCTGGATCGGCCAGGGTGGCGGCTCGGCCGGGCCGAACCAGACCCGGACGTCCTGCCCGGTGCGGACGGGCAGGAGGGGGTAGTCGTTCGCGGCGTGCTCGGTGCGGTGCAGCGCATGGCCCGAGCGCAGGTGTCGGGCGGCGTAGGCGTCGAAGGCAGCCGCGTCGGACGGCCGACAGATCGTCGCGACCACCTCGCGGGTGCCCGGCTCCGCGTCGAAGCACGGGCCACGCAGCAGCAGGACATCATCGCTGTCGACCATGGTGGCGTTGGCCGCGTCGCGGTACTTCCGCCAGACCGGACCGGTGTAGAACGCCTCCAGCGCGCGCCGACGGTGCGCCATGTCGGGGAACGCGCGCAGCCAGACGAAGCGGTCCGGGTCGTCAAGGTCGCGGAATCGGCCGCCGACGGTGATGCCGACCGCATGCTGGCCGACGACGAACTCGCGCTCGAACAGCCCGATCAGCGTCTCCCGGGCGCCGGGACGCAGAGTGTACTGCCGGAGTTCGACGATGCTCATGCGTCGGCCCGCCCGGTGCGGGTGAGGTCCATGGTCCAGTTGAGCTCCCAGGTGCGGCCGTCGTCGGCGGAGAACTCCTGCTCCCAGCGGGCGGCGTCCGGGCCAAGCCGGTTCCAGGTGAAGTGCACCCGGATCGGGCGGCCGACGTAGGTGTCCTCACCGTGGAAGTCACCGCGGTCGCCCGTGAAGCCGCCGGTCACGGGGGGATCCAGTCGCCCCGTCCGGCTGTCGGACCAGTGGATCGACCAGCGCTCCGTCTCGCGGTCGAACAGCCGTAGGGTCACGCCCTGGCGGCCGAGGGTGGGGAAGGTGATCTCGTCGATGTTGCCGGCGCCCCCGAACAGCGGCCGGACCACCGCGTGACCGGGGAACTCCGCCCAGGAGGCGGGGCCCGGGCCGAGCGGTGCGGTGAGACGGCGGTTGGCCACGTCCCAGGAGCCGTGCAGGAAGTCGAAGTCGTGCGGGAAGTCGGTGTCATGCGGGAAGTCGGTGTCGTCCATGCGCCGCAGGCTAGGGACACTCCCCTGACATCCACTGTCAGGGGATACTGGGCGGCATGCGCGCGAGCCGGCTGGTCACCCTGCTTCTGCTGCTCCAGAACCGGGGCCGGATGACGGCCCAGCAGCTGGCCGAGGAACTGGAGGTCTCCGTCCGTACGGTCTACCGGGACGTCGAGGCGCTCGGCGCTGCCGGTATCCCGCTGTACGGCGCCGCCGGACACGCGGGCGGCTACCAGCTGGTCGACGGCTACCGGACCCGGCTCACCGGACTGACCGCGGACGAGGCGCAGGCCGCGTTCCTCGCCGCACTCCCCGGCACCGCCGCCGACCTCGGCTTCGGCGAGGCACTCGCCACCGCCCAACTGAAACTGCGGGCCGCCCTGCCGGCCGAGCTGCGCGAGCACGCCGGGCGGATCCAGGAACGCTTCCTGCTCGACGCCCCCGGCTGGTACGGCGACGCCGACCGTACGCCGCACCTGGCCGCGGTCGCCGCCGCGGTGTGGGCGCGGCGGGCGGTGCTCCTGCGGTACCGGCGGTGGCGCGCGCCGGAGGAGATCGAGCGGCGGGTGGAGCCGTACGGGCTCGTGCTCAAGGCCGGCCGCTGGTACCTGGTCGCCGGCGGGCCGTCCGGAATCCGCACCTACCGGGTCGACCAGATCATCGAACTCCACTCCCTGGACGGGCAGTTCGTCGTCCCGGACGGATTCGACCTGTCCGCGCACTGGAACAGCTATCTGACCGATTTCCGAGCCCGGCTGCACACCGGGGAGGCTCTGGTACGGCTCACGCCGAAGGGAGCCCGCCGCCTCGGCGTCACACCCGCGGGTGACGGATGGACGGAGACCCGGGTGCCCATCGAATCGATCGACCACGCCCACGGAGAGTTCCTGCGGCTGGGCATCGACGTCGAGGTCATCGCACCGGCGGAACTCCGCGACCGCATCGCCGAGACGGTACGGACCCTGGCCACCCGCTACGAGGGGTGACCCCGGGCAGAGGGACCTCCCGGATGATTTCCGCGAATCACCAGGCCCGACATGGGAGTCGGTCGGACTCGAAAAGGCGTCATCGGTCGGACTCGGAAAGGCGTCAGCCGAGCGCGGAGATGCCGCGGTACCCGGCCGCCGCCCGCTACCTCTCGGCGTCCGCGAGCAGCCGGAGAGCGAGCTGCTGGAGCTCCGGGCCCGCCTTCTCCGGACTGCCGGTGTCGAAGGGCGGATCGGGGTCGTACTCCACGGCGAGTTGCATCGCCTGGGCGACCTTCTCGTCCGACAGGCGGGCGGCGAGGTGCAGGCCCATGTCGATACCGGCGGAGACCCCCGCCGCGGTGATGATCTTCCCCGCTTCGACGAACCGCCCCGGGGTGTATTCGGCGCCCGCCTCCGCCAGGTAGGAGCGGCTGCCCCAGAAGGTGGTGGCGGGCAGACCACGCAGCAGACCGGCCGCGCCGAGGATCAGCGACCCCGTGCACACCGAGGTGGTCCACACCGACCGCCGGTGGATGTGGCGTATCCAGTCCAGCACGACGGTGTTCTCCATCGTCTCCTTGGTGCCGCCGCCTCCCGGCACCAGCAGCACATCGGCCCGGTCCACACTGTCGAGGGAACGCTCGGCCTCCAGGGCCAGTTCGCCGGTGTCGGTACGGATGAGCCCGGCCTTCTCGGCCACCGTGGTCACCGTCACCCGCGGCACCCGGCAGAGCACCTCGTACGGCCCGACCGCATCGAGCGCGGTGAACCTGTCGTACAGCAGCACCGCCACCCGCAACGGGCCCGCATCGGCGCGGTGGCTCGCCGGGCCACCGGCCTCCGGGGCCACCGCCCGGGCCGTCGACGCCCCGACACTCGTCACCATCCCCGCCCCCAGTCCACTTGCCGCGGCTGCCTGAAGCACCGTGCGACGGCTACGGTTCACACCTGCCATGAAGGACTTCCTCCCCTGTGATCACCACCGGCCCGGTGCCGGCACAACAAGTAGTCGGACCACATCACGGTCGAGTTCCCGGGATTCCGGCTCGGTTCGATGGTCGACTTCCCCGGCGGGGTCGTCAGGAAGCGGACAGGCATTCCGAGGTAGTCGTGGCGGAACCGGCGGGAGTTCCGGAGCATTTCTTAGCCGGGAGCGTTCGGTGCTCGTCGGCTGGCAGGCCGCCAAGAGCGAGCTGGGCTTCGACGGGCACCCCACGGTGATCTACGTGAAGGCGAGGGAGGACGCCATCGAGGACGTCAGCGCGGTCCTGCCCGCCACGCTGTATCCCGAAATCCCCGGTCTGGTCCAGGTCAGCCGCCCGTCCGACGCCCTGCTGGCGAAACGCGTCACCGAGACGACGTTCTCGGCGCCGTTCCTGGGCCTGGCCGGAGTGGCGCTGCTCATCGGCGGCATCGGCGTGGCCAACACCATGTACACCTCGGTGCTGGAGCGCCGCACCGAAATCGGCCTGCGCCGGGCGCCGGGGGCCGGGCGGGGCCAGATCCGGGCGCGGTTCCTCACCGAGTCCGTGGTGCTCAGCGCGCTCGGCGGGGTCGCGGGTACGGTCATCGGCGTCCTCGCGACCCTCGGCTACGCCACCTACCAGGGCTGGTCCCCCGCGATCCCCCTCCCCGCCCTCGCCCTGGGCACGGGCAGCACGGTTCTGATCGGCATCACGGCCGGCGTCTACCCGTCGATCCGCGCCTCCCGACTGCCCCCGGCACAGGCCCTGTCAGCGGCCTGACAACGCGCCTCGGCGCCGACGCAGTGCCCACCGGCAGCTGGGCGCATCGTGCTCGCCGAGGAAGCTCGGCCTGTTCCAGCCGGGGCACCGCTTCCAGCCGAGGCACCGTCAGGGCTCCGTGGAGGGCGTCTGATCCCCACGGGTCGGGCGCCCCAGCGCGCGCAGCGCTGAGCGGGCGGCGTTGTGGCCGCTCATGCCGTGGGCACCGGCGCCCGGTGGGGTGGCCGCGGAGCAGAGGAAGACCCCCGGCACGCCCGTACGGTACGGATCGGGGACCATCCGGGGACGCGTCACCAGCTGGAGCGGGGTGTTTGCACCGGAGATGATGTCTCCCCCGACGTAATTGGCGTTGTACCGCTCCAGTTCCGCGGTCGACATGGCCGTCATGGAGACGATCCGCTCCCGTGTTCCGGGTGCGAAGCGCTCGAACTGCCGCAGCATGGCCGACGTGGCGTCTCCCTCGTAACCGTGCGGCACATGCGCGTAGGCGGAGACGGGGTGGACGCCACCGGACGAGCGGCCGGGGTCGGCAAGGTACTGCTGCGAAACCAGTATGAAGGGCCGCTCGGGCATCCGGCCCCGGTGCACCTCACGCTCAACATGGGCGATCTCCTCGAAACTCCCGCCCAGATGCACGGTGCCCGCCCGGCGGCAGTGCCCGGCGCGCCACGGGATCCCGCCCTCGACGGCGAGGTCCAGCTTGAACGCCCCGGGGCCATGGCGGAAACGTGCGTAGGCCCGCCGGACCCGCGCCGGCAACCGGTCGCCGATCACCTCCGCCGCGGCGGCCGGGACCAGGTCGAGCATGACGGCGGCGGCCGGGGGCAGTTCGTCGAGGGAGCGGACCCGCACACCGGTCTCGATGCGCCCGCCCGCCTCGGTGAGCAGCGCGGCCAGTGCGTCGGTGATCGCGCGTGAGCCACCCTTGGCCGCCGGCCACCCGAACCGGTGCCCCATCGCGATGATCATGAGCCCGATGGCGGCCCCGACCGGCTGGGTCAACGGGCCGAACAGGTGTGCCGCCACCCCGCCGAAGACACCGCGCGCCTCCTCGGTGCGGAACCGCTTGGCCACCAGCGTCGCGGGCTGCAGGGCGTGGCGGCCGAAGCGGGCGAGCCGGAGCGGATGGCGGGGCACCCGCGCCAGGGGGCGCATGACCGCGTCGGCGAGCACCTCCGCGTCCGCCGCCAGCGGCCCGAACAGCCGCCGCCAGGCGTGGCCGTCCGCGCCGAGCCCGTCCGCCGTCCTCCCGACCGACCGGTACAGCGCGCCCGCGCCACCGGAATCCAGCGGATGCGCGAGGTCCACCTCGGGCCACAGCCACTCCAGCCCGTACGGACTCAGGTCCAGCGAGCGCAGGAACGGTGAGCCGGCGCCCACCACATGCGCCGAGGAGCAGTGGTCGAACACCACACCGGGCACGCCGAGTTCACCGCTACGGGTGCCGCCGCCGATGGTGTCCGCCGCTTCGAGCACGGTGACCCGGAAGCCGCTGAGGGCCAGGGTGACGGCGGCGGCCAGCCCATTCGGGCCGGCCCCCACCACGATGGCTTCGCCACTTCCCGTACGGGACCTCATGGGCCCAGTCTGGCAGCTCACACGGGCATGTCCTCCTTGGCGGGGCTGTTGTGGTACGCGGCGACGCGCCACTCACCGTCCTGTTTGACCAGCGCCCAGGTGGAGCGGATCGCGTTCTCCGCGGTCACCTCCGTCTCCCCGGCCGTCAGCACGGCCCCGCGGACGACCGCCACCGCCGCGCTGTCGCCCAGGAGCCGCACCTCCAGGACGTCACCTACGATCCGACTGCCCTTGTACGGGCCCTGGAACGCCTCCCCCATACGGGTTGCGATCTCTTCCCGGCCCTTGCGCAGATACCCGAAAGCGATCATGGTCGCGTCCGGGGTGAACACATCCCCCAGCGCCCGCGCGTCCAGCTCCGACCAGGCCGCGCCCAGCCGCTCCAGCGCGGCGACCACGGCCTTCTTCTCGGTCTCGCTCTCCACCATCGGGGTCCTTCCGTCGTACGTCTCGTCCGTGTACGTCTTCTTCGTGTGCGGATCGTCCGGGTGCGTCGCGTCCGGGTGCGTCGCGTCCGTCGCGGGTGCGGGGAGTCCCGTGTGCTCGGGGGGAAGGTCGTACTGCGCGGGATGGCGGGGGCCTCGCAGCAGCGCCCTGAGGGTGCGGGCGTTGAACACCTCCCGGGGCGGGGTGGTGAGGGTGAGCGCCTTGAACAGTGCCTGGGAGGCGACCGGATCACAGGCGGCGGTGATGCGCAGCCGGTCCGAGCAGCGCTTCAGCACCTTCCGCCGCACGGACGGCGCGGGCCCCTTCGCCCCCGGATAGCGCAGGTCCTCGTTGGAGGCCATCGCCCACGCGATGTCCGTGGCGCGGATGACCGCTTCCTGGGTCCGGCCGTAGCCCTCCTCGTCGAGCGGGCCCCGTACGAGCTCTTCGCGCAGGGTGACCGCGCTCAGCGCCGCCGCGGTCACACCCTGGCCGTACAGCGGGTTGAAGGTGGTGGCCGCGTCGCCGAACACCAGGAAGCCGGTGGGGCGGGTCCGCAACCTGTCGTAGTGGCGGCGGTGGTTGGCGGTGTTCTGGAAACCCGAGATCCGGCTCATGGGCGTGCCCTGGGAGATGAGTTCGCTCATGAGCGGGTGGCGCAGGGCCTGGGCGTAGCGGAGGAAGCCTTCCTCATCCAGGGGCGGGTGGGCGCCCCTGGTGCCCGCCAGGGTCACCATCCACGTCCCGTCCTCGACGAGCATCATGCCCCCGATCCGGGCCGGGCCACCGCTTCGCGGGTCGCCCTGCAGGGCGATCAGGGGGAACCTGCGCCCGGTGGCCTCGTCGGGAGGACGGATGACACGGCTCGCATAGGCCAGCCCCGCGTCGACCACCGTGGCGGGCACTTCGGGCAGGCCCAGTTCGGTGAGCCACTGCGGCGCCTTGGAGCCGCGGCCGGTGGCGTCGATGACCAGGTCCGCGTCGACGCTCTCGCGCTCCCCGGTGCCGCGGTGGCGGATATGGGCCCCGGACACCCGCCGCGCGTCGCCGATCAGTCCGGTGGCCTCGGCGCCTTCCAGGATCCGCACATGCGGATGGGACAGCAGGGCACGGCGCACGATGTGCTCGGCCAGAGGTCTGCTGGCTCCGACCGTGAAGTGTTCGCCCGGATACTGGCGCATCCAGCCGTGCGGGCCGTAGAACAGCGCCTGCGTCGGCATGACCACCCGGTGGGCACCGGCCGCGAAAAGGCTCTCCATGGTGCCCGGGAGGAGGGTGTCGATGGCCTGGACACCGCTGGACTGCAGACCGTGGAGGTGACGGCCCTGAGGCACGCCCTTGCGCACCTCGGGCCCGTCGGGCAGCCGGTCCCGTTCCACGACGGTGATGGTGTCCACGTACTCGACGAGGGCGGCCGCGGCGAGCAGTCCGGCCACGCCGCCACCGAGTACGAGTGCGCTGCCGAGCCTGCGCGAACCTTTCACACCATCACTTCCTTTTTCATGGTTGGTACCGGGCTGCTGCTCTTTCTCCGCGCCACTCGTGTTCTCCGGGCCGCCGGTGTCCTCCGGGCCATCCGCGTTCTCCGGGCCACCCGTGTTCTCCGGGCCGCTCGTCGGGGCCCGGTGGGGTCAACCCCGGCTCTGCTCAGCCCGGTTCATCGCCTCGATCAGGCTCTTGGGCCGCATATCGGTCCAGTTCGTCTCGATGTAGTCCAGGCAGGTCTTGCGATCCGTCTCCTGGACCACCACCTCCCAGCCGGCCGGGACCTCCGCGAAGGCCGGCCACAGCGAGTGCTGGCCCTCGTCATTGACCAGAACCAGGAAGGTGCCGTCTGGGTTGTCGAACGGATTGGTCATCGTCTGACTCCTCGGGACAGGGCGGACTTCACGAGCCGCTCGATTACTTGTCTTCGGACCGGACCGATGGAATGTGCGCCGGCGGGCGCCCCGCCGCCGCCACCCCTCACAGCCAGCCGCAGCGGACCGCCTGCACACCCGCCTCGAAGCGGCTGTGGGCACCCAGGCGCGCCATGAGATCGGCCACCGCACGGCGTACGGTGCGAAGCGAGATGCCCAGCTTGCGGCACATCGACTCGTCGGTGAATCCACTGGCGAGGAGGCGCAGGAGATCGCGCTCCCGGGGCGAGAGCCCCTCCCGGTCCCGCTGCGCGGGCTCGTCCCAAGGAGTGGCCGTGACCCAGAAGTGTTCGAAGATCGTCCGCAGTGCCGCCACCGCCTCGTGCCCGTTGAGCTCGAGCGCGCCGCGGGTGGTGTCCTCGGGATCCAGTGGCACCAGGGCGATGTGTTCGTCCACCAGCGCCATGGGGGTCGGGAGGACGGGGACGGTACGGATCCGCCCGCCGAGCGAGGCGAGCCACCGGGCGGCGCCCAGCTCCGTGGAATCGCCGCGGAAGCTGTCCTGATGAACGGCCCGGATGGAAATTCCGCGCTCCGCCACCACCCGCTCCCATTGGTTTCCCTGCTCCACGGAATTCGGAAGCTGGACATAGGAAGAGGAGAAGATGCGGCACTCCTTGGCGGCTCGTCCGCACAACTCGCGCAGCCGCGTATGCACCGCATCGGCCCCGTCGAACCGCCGGACGGCGCCGACGTATTCCTCACCGGCCTCGTAATTCCGGGTCACCGAGGAGACCATGGATCGGGCCTTCGCTATCTGCCACCGGCGCGCCGCGAGGTCGTCCCCGGATCCCAGCTCCTCGTGGAGACCTTCGCGGAGACTTTCGTGGAGACCCTCGCGGAGCTTCTCGCTGACACCGGAGTTCTCGCAGGTCAGGGCGGATCGCCCGGCCACCAGCGGATGTTCGGCCAGCTCCGCGTGGACCGCGCGGACTTCGGCTTCGGAAAGGTCCAGTCGGCGCGCGATCTCACCGACATCGAGTGAAGGCTGAACAAGCGAAAGCCGATACACGGCAACCGCACGCCATTCAAGTCCCCGTTCCTTGAGCATCCAACCCCCAGAAGATCACCAAGTCAATTCGATTATCACGTCGGACTCCTGGCGCCGCAACGAATGACAACCGGGATGAGCGGGCGATACCGGCCGCGGACCGCGAGTGGACCGGTCGGCTCTACGGACGTTCTCCGGTGATCAGCACATAACCGGGAAGCCCTCCGCCGGGCCGCGCTGCCACGCCCTCCTCGGGCCCGATCAGCTGATTGACGAGCCCCTCGCCGACCGCCCGGACCAGTGCCTCACGATACGGCGCGAGCAGAGCCTTGAGCTTGGTCTGAATCGGCAACGGCACGATCGTGTGATCCGACACATCGTCGATCTCCAGCAGCCGGAGACCCGCCCGGTCGAACAGCTTCTGGTAGTCGTCGAGGTCGACCGCCGTGACGATCTCGCTCCCCTCGAGCGGCCAGTCATGCCCGGGGCGGTGGAACATATCGGCGACGGCCAGCCGGGACCCCGGCTTGAGCACCCGCGCCACCTCTTTCAGCGCGCGCTCCTTCTCCGGCATGTGGATGAGCGACTCGAAGAGCCACGCCGCGTCGAACGAGGCGTCGGCGTACGGCAGTTGCATGGCGTTGGCGTACTCGAAGCGCACCCGGTCCGCCAGTCCGGCCTCGCTCGCACGCGCGGCGGCCTGCTCCACCTGGCGGCGGCTGACCGAGATGCCGTGCACGTCGACGTCACAGGCGCGGGCCAGGCTCATCGCGGGCTGGCCCACTCCGCAGCCCACATCGAGGATCCGCTGTCCGGGCCGGGGCGCCAACCGCTTGAGCATCTGCCGTGTCAGCTGCTCAGTGGCGGTGGCCAGGTCGGCCTCGTCGTGCTCGTCGTTCCAGTACCCGAGGTGCAGATTGCTTCCCACGGGCAGGTCGCTGTCGCTCAGCACGGCGTGCAGCGCGCTGAACTCGTCGTAGCGATCCCCTACTTGAGCGATGTTGCTCTGTGCCGCCGTTGACATCCGAACTGCCTCTCCGATGCGTCAAGTGGTGCGCTGGTCACGCCGTTTGCCCGGCGCCTGGTGTTGCCCTGTGCGCCGCTTTCCTGGCGCCCGCTCTTGCGTTCAGCCCACGGCCCGCGCCGCGGCACGGCCCGCCACACGGCCGGACAGCAGACATCCGCCGAGGAACGTCCCTTCCAGCGAGCGGTAGCCGTGCACTCCGCCACCGCCGAATCCGGCCACCTCACCCGCCGCGTAGACACCCGGAACGGGCTCGCCGGTGTCGGCCAGCACCCGGCTGGACAGGTCGGTCTCCAGACCACCGAGCGACTTGCGGGTGATGATGTTCAGCCGTACCGCGATGAGCGGACCGGCCTTGGGATCCAGCAACCTGTGCAGCGGGGCCACCTTCCCCAGCTTGTCGCCGAGGTAGTTTCCCGCTGCCCGGATCGCGTTGATCTGAAGGTCCTTGGAGAACTTGTTGACCGTCTCGCGATCACGGGCGACGATCTCGCGCCGGAGCTCGGCCTCGTCGATCAGCGGCTCGTCGGTCAGCGCGTTCATCCCGCGCACCAGCGAGGCCAGATCCCGCTCCACCACGAAGTCCACACCGTGCTGCCGGAACGCCTCCACGGGGCCGGGTGGGCCGGGGCGGAGCCTGCCGAGCACACCCCGGATGCTCTTCCCGGTGAGGTCGGGGTTCTGCTCCGATCCCGAGAGGGCGAACTCCTTCTCGATGATCTTCTGGGTCAGTACGAACCACGAGTAGTCGTAGCCCGTGCTCATGATGTGCTTGAGCGTGCCCAAGGTGTCGTACCCGGGGAAGAGCGGCACCGGCAGCCGCTTCCCCGTGGCATCCAGCCAGAGGGACGAGGGGCCCGGCAGAATGCGGATACCGTGGCGGGGCCAGATGGGATCCCAGTTCTGGACCCCCTCGTTGTAGTGCCACATCCGGTCGCCGTTGATGACCCGTCCCCCGGCCTTCTCCGTCACCTCGAGCATGTGCCCGTCGACATAGGCGGGAACGCCGGCGATCATCCGCCGAGGGGGGTTGCCCAGCCGCTCCGGCCAGTTCCTGCGGACGAGGTCGTCGTTGCCGCCGATACCACCTGAGGTGACGATCACCGCCTGGGCACGCAGTTCGAAGGCGCCCACCACCTCACGTGAGCTGGCCGCCCCCCGCTGCACCTCGTCCGGCGCCAGCAGATCACCGGACACCGTGTCCACGGACCCGGCGGTGCGCGACAGCCCGGTGACCCGGTGGCGGTACCGCAACTCGACCAGGCCCCGGGCCCGGGCGGCCAGGACCCTGCGGACGAAGGGCTCCAGCAGACCGGGCCCGGTGCCCCAGGTGATGTGGAACCGGGGCACCGAATTGCCGTGCCCGGACGCCGCGTAGCCGCCTCGTTCGGTCCAGCTGACGAGCGGGAAGAAACGCACACCCTGCTCCCTGAGCCAGGACCGCTGCTCCCCGGCGGCGAAGTCCACGTACGCCTCCGCCCAGCGACGTGGCCAGTGGTCCTCCGACCGGTCGAATTCGGCGCTCCCGAGCCAGTCCTGCAGCGCCAGCTCACGGCTGTCCCGGATACCCATGCGGCGCTGCTCCGGTGAGTCCACGAGGAAGAGGCCGCCGAAGGACCAGAACGCCTGACCGCCCAGCGAGTTCTCGCCCTCCTGGTCGAGCACGATGACCTTGCGGCCCGCGTCGGCCAGTTCGGCCGCGGCGACCAGACCGGCCAGCCCCGCACCGACCACGATGACGTCGGCGTCGTATGACATATCTTCCTTCACCTCGGATCGGCGTCGCCGCAGGGCGGCGGTGGGGTGGACGGGCAGCGGCACGGAGGGTGGTGGCGTTTCCGGTCGACTCACGTCCCCGCCTGGACACGGCTCCTGACCTGGTCGAGATAGGGCAGGGCCGCGCGAATCTCATCGCCGGTCACGCCGAAGTCCACGAGGCAGGCGACTTCGTTCACACCGGCCTGGGCCAGCTTTTCCACGGAACGGACACACTTGTCGACGGAGCCGAACAGCGATGCGGTGCGGAAGTAGCGTTCAAAGGCGAAGTTGACCACCTGCTCCTGGTCCACGCCCTTCAGATCGCTCCACTGATTGCGCCAGAGGTCGAAGGAGGACTTGAGATACGCCTTGAAGGGCTCCTTCACGATGTCACGCACCTGCTTGTCGCTCTCGCCGGCGAAGGTGTGCATCATCAGGGTGACCGTGCCGCCCGCCGGATCGAGACCGTTCTTGGCGCGGGCCGCCCGATACACCTCGATGTTCACCGCCACCTCCTCCACCTTCTGGAAGAGCAGAGCGGTGAGGATGTTCAGGCCGCGCGCACCGGCCTCCTCGAACGTGGCCCGGCTGCTGGAACACGTCATCCAGAGGCCGGGCTCCGGCTGCATCGGGCGAGGGTAACTGAGTACCTCGACACTGTCGCCCTCCCCATTGACCCGCTTCACCGGGTCCCCGCGCCACAGACCGCGGATCTCCTCGATCCCGTCCATCGTCAGCTTCCGGCGCTCCTGGTAACGGTCCGGCGCCAGGACGAAGTCGTTGGGCGCCCAGCCCGTGCCGAAGGCCAGATCGACGCGGCCGCGGGAGAGGTTGTCCACCAACGACCAGTTCTCCACGACCTCCAGCGGATCGTGGAGGGGAACGACCACACTTCCCGCGCGCAGCCGTATGTTGCGCGTCACGGTGGCGAGGGCCGCTGCCGTCAACGCCGGATTCGGATACGCGCCGCCGAATCGATGAAAATGTCGCTCAGGCATCCAGAGCGCCCTGAAGCCGTGCTCATCGGCAAACCGCGCCGTATCCAGCAGCAGGTCGTATTCCGCGGACGCATCCGTGACCTCACGGTTCGCAAAGTACAAGACGCTGAATTCCATCGACACCACTTCCCCGTTGAATCCGTCTTATGTGACTCGGGCGTCCGCGCTGCCGACTCTAACCATGATCAGGCGACTCGGACAAGGGTTCGCCGGACACCGGATAATGCGCTGTCGGCTTGCTGTCGGCGCGCTTTCGACACGCTGTCGGCAGGCAATGGACTTCTGATTTTGGGCAGCACAAAGATAACCTTCCCATCCTGCTTCATTGATCACAGCGGATGGCCTGCGAATTCGGGCTCATGCATTCGCTGGGCTCTTGTCATTGGGGCCGGGGCCGGGGCCGAGCCGGGGCCGGGGTCGCCGGGGCCGGGGCCGGGGCCGGTGGCCACTTATGGCCACGATTGGCCACTCGTGGCCACGGAGGCCCCGTGTAGGTCAACTGAGTACGTCGACGCCTTCGCTTGGACTCATCTCGGCTCCTTCACCACGAGACGCCTGGTCATGGTCCTGATCCTGCTTTGCGAATTGATTGAGCACGTCTTCCAGTCGGCCAAGTGCCAGGGACCGGTCCTCATTGACCAGTGACGCGAGGGAAAGCGTTTCCCGGAGCTTTTCGATCTCCGCCAGTACGGCGTGGGGGCCGGCGGTGTTGGACTCCGTGGCGCTGGGAGTGCTGGGTGGGTTGGGAGATCCAGGGGAGCTTGCGGCGAGAGTATTCAATTCGTCTGCGAGATGAACCGCGAGATCGGCCGGGGTCGGATGGTCAAAGACCATCGTCGTGGACAGCCGCAGCCCCGTGGCGCCGCCGAGCTGATTTCGCAGCTCGACGGCCGTCAGGGAATCCAACCCCATCTCGAGGAATTCGCCTTCGAGGTCGATGTCTCCGGAGTCCCTGTGCCCCAGAACGGTCGCGGTCGAGATACGGACGAGGTCCAGCAGAAGCCGCTCACGCTCCTCCGGGCTCGCTCCCAGAAGCCGGTCCCGCCATTGCTTCGCACCGCTCTGCCCGGTCGCGGCCTTGCGGAGAGGCGTGCGTATCAGGTTCCGCAGCATTGCCGGGACCGGCACTTCCGGATGAGCCTGGTGGGACGTCAGGTCCATGCGCACCGGCATCACATGCGGACGTCCCACGCTTTGAGCGGTGTCGAAGAGGACGAGACCTTCTTCGGTGGTGAGTCCGGTGGTGCCGCCGCGGGCCATGCGGGCGATGTCGGTCTGGCTCAGGTTCTGGGTGATTCCGCTGGCCTGTGCCCACAGGCCCCAGGCGAGGGACACGGCGGGCAGACCGTGGGCGTGGCGGCGCTGAGCGAGGGCGTCGAGGAAGGCGTTGGCCGCCGCGTAACTCCCCTGCCCGCCAGCACCGAGAGTGGAGGCGACGGAAGAGTAGAGCACGAACGCCTCCAGGCCCATGTCCTGGGTCAGCTCATGCAGATGCCAGGCCGCGTCCACCTTCGGCGCCAGCACCCGCTGAACACGCTCATCGGTCAGCCCCTCCACGACACCGTCGTCCACCACCGCTGCGGTGTGGACCACGCCCCGCAGCGGAAGCTGCCCCGGGATGGCGGCCAGCAGCTCACGTACCTCTTCGCGGTCGGCCACATCGCAGGCGGCGACGGTGACCGACGCCCCGGCCGCTTCCAGCTCGGCCACCAGCTCGGCCGCCCCTGGCGCGTCCGGGCCCCTACGGCTGGCCAGCAGCAGATGCTCCACCCCATGGTCGGCCACCAGATGCCGGGCCATCACACCCGCCAACACACCCGACGCCCCCGTCACCAACACCGTCCCACCGGAGACCAATCGCGTAGACGTCCCGAGATCCGCTGCGGGCTTGGCCACGCGGGACAAGCGCGGGACGAGGACGGTCTCGCCCCGGACGGCCAGCTGGGACTCCTCACCAGTGGCGATGGCCCGCACCACCGCGTCGGCCGCAGCGGAGCTGATCTCCTGGACATGGTCGGGGTCGTGGTCAGGATCGTGGTCGTGGTCGTGGTCAGGGTCGTGGTCCAGGAGGAGGAACCGGCCGGGGTTCTCGGTCTGCACCGACCGCAACAAACCCCACACCGGAGCCTGCACCAGATCGGCCACATCCTCCCCCATCTCCGTAGCGACCGCACCACAGGTGACCACCACCAGACGGGACCCGAACAAGCGATCCTCACCCAGCCACCGCTGCACCGAAGACAGCACAGCGGAAAGCGACTCCCCCACCCCAGCAACCAGGTCGCTCTCACCACCGCCCGCCGGGCAGGACAGCACCACCGTCTCCGGGACCACCCCGCCCTCACCGAGCGCGCCGATCAACGCAGACACATCCGCGAAGCGGGCACACGATCCACCCGCACGGACCACCGCCTCACCCAGCCCAGCGTCCGACCCCACGACCGCCCACGAACCCCCAGCAACAGCCGGAGCCGACGTGGCCACCGGCTGCCAGTCCAGCTGGAAGAGGGAGTCATAACGACTGGTCTGGGCCGCCTGCAGCTGCTCGGCCGAAATGGGCCTCAAGGCCAGGGATTCGATGGAAATCACCGGCTGACCCGCCGCATCCGCCACTTCCAGCGCCACCGCATCCGACCCCGCCCGGGTCAACCGCACCCGCACCACCGACGCACCCGAGGCATACAACCGCACCCCCGACCACGCAAACGGAATACGCGCCGCCCCCTCATCCTCACCCTCATCCTCATCCGAAGCGATCAACGCCACCGCATGCACGGCCGCATCCAACAACGCCGGATGCACCCCAAACCCCTCCACCTCACCAACCCGCTCCCCCGGAAGACGAACCTCAGCAAACACCTCCTCACCACGCCGCCAAACCGCCTCCAACCCCCGAAAAGCCGGACCATAATCAAACCCACGCTCAGAAAAACGCTCATAGAACGCATCCAGATCAGCCACCACCGACTCCGCACCCACCGGCGGCCACTGCTCCAACCCCACCCCACCCACACCAACCGGCTCCCCCGCCACCAACGAACCCGTCGCATGGCGCACCCACACGGCATCACCGGCGAACTCTTGATCCTCCGGGCGTGAGTACACCGCGACCGGCCGGACACCCGACTCATCCGGCTCCTCCACCACTACCTGAAGCTGGACGCCACCTTCCTCCGTCAGGATCAGCGGTGCCTCCAGCGCGAGCTCATCCACCAGACCGCAACCGACCCGGTCCGCCGCACGAACCACCATCTCGACGAGAACGGTTCCGGGTACCAATACGGTCTTGAGCACCTGGTGGTCGACGAGCCACGGATGCGTGCTCAGGGACACACGGCCCGCGAACACCCGCCCTCCCTCAGCAAGGGGAATGGCCGCTCCCAGCAGTGGGTGTTCGACGGTTTCCAGGCCCAGGTCGGTAGCGTCGGCTGTGTGGTGCGGGGCCTCGAGCCAGTAGCGCTGCCGTTGAAAGGCGTAGGTGGGCAGGCCCAGATGGGCCCCCGGGGCGCTGCTGTCGCTGTCGCCGAGTACAGGGGTCCAGTCGATAGACGCGCCCGTGGTGAACTGCCTCGCCAGGCAGGTCAGCACGGCCCTGACCTCGGGCTGGTCCCGGCGCAGGGAGGCGATGACCTCCGGCTCAGCGCCGGAGCCGTCCTCACCGTCGGCATCGATGTGGTGGGCGAGGCAGTTGTGGGCCATGGCGGTCAGAACGCCGTCGGGGCCGAGTTCTACGAACCGTGTCACCTGGCCGTCTTCGGCCAGCCACTCCACACCGGGGCCGAACAACACCGCCTGCCGGACATGACGCACCCAATACTCCGGCGAACACACCTCCTCCGCCCCAGCCGGTCGACCCGTCACATTGGAGATCACCGCCAGCCGAGGGGCAGCGAAGGACAACCCTTCCAACACCTGCCGGAAACCGTCCAGCATCGGCTCCATCAACGCCGAATGGAACCCATGCCCCACCCGCAGACCCTTCACCTTCCGACCCAGACCACGCCAATACTCAGCCACCCGGGCCACCGCAGCCTCCTCACCGGAGACCACCACCTGATCCGGCCCATTAACCGCCGCAACCTCCACCACACCACCAAGCCCAGACCCAGCCCGCAGATCCTCCAGAGCCTGGCCCATCTCCTCAGCGCCAGCCTGGACCGAGACCATCACCCCACCACCAGGCAGGCCCTGCATCAGCTGTCCGCGAGCCGCGACAAGCGTGCAGGCATCCTCCAACGACCACACCCCCGCCACATACGCCGCCACCACCTCACCAATGGAATGCCCAACCAGGAAATCCACCCGCACCCCGAAAGACTCCATCAACCGGAACAGCGCCACCTCCAACGCAAACAACCCCGCCTGCGTAAACACCGTCCGATCCAACAACCCCCCACCCTCAGGAGCACCAGCAGCAGCGGCGAACACCACCTCCTTCAACGGCCGCTCCAGCAACCCATCGAAGCGTTCACACACCTCATCAAACGCCACCGCGAACACAGGAAAGGCCTCATACAACTCCCGCCCCATCCCCGCCCGCTGACTCCCCTGACCAGAGAACAACACCGCCACACGCCCACCCGACCGCACACGCCCCGCAACCACACCACCACCAGCACCACCAACAGCAGTCTCCGCCAGCCTCTGAAGCCCAGCAGTCAGCTCCTCCACATCCGAGCCCAGAACCACAGCCCGGTGCTCGAACACCGCACGTGAACCCACCAGAGCACGCCCCACACCCACCGCATCCACGCCACCGTCAGCCTGAGCAGCGCTGACATGGTCCAGCAGTCGGCCCGCCTGGGCCGCCAACGCACCCGCACTACGCCCCGACACCACCCACGGCACCACACCACCACCAGCGGAAACCACCTCCACACTCAAGGCCCCATCCACCGGTGCTTCCTCAAGAATGACGTGAGCGTTGGTCCCCGAGACGCCGAAAGAAGACACCCCAGCCCGCCGGGCCCGCTCCCCTCGCGGCCAGGCGACAGCCTCAGTCAGCAGCTCCACAGCCCCCGCATCCCAGTCCACATGCGACGACGGCTGATCCACATGCAACGTGCGCGGCAGCACCTCCCGGTCCAAGGCCATGACCATCTTGATCACACCACCCACACCAGCAGCAGCCTGCGTATGACCGATGTTCGACTTCAACGACCCCAACCACAACGGCCGACCACCCTCACGCTCCCGCCCATACGTAGCCAGCAAGGCCTGAGCCTCGATCGGGTCACCAAGCGTCGTACCGGTCCCATGCCCCTCGACGGCGTCCACATCCGCCGCCGACAACCGGGCACTGGCGAGGGCCTGCCGGATCACCCGCTCCTGCGACGGACCATTCGGCGCCGTCAACCCATTCGACGCACCATCCTGATTGACCGCGGAACCACGCACCACCGCCAACACCCGATGCCCACGCGCCCGAGCATCCGACAACCGCTCCAACAACAACACACCCACGCCCTCGCTGAACCCGGTCCCATCCGCCGCGTCCGCGAACGCCTTGCAGCGCCCGTCGGCCGCCAGCCCACGCTGCCGGGAGAACTCCACGAACGTCCCCGGAGTCGACATCACCGCCACCCCACCGGCCAGCGCCATCGAACACTCACCATTGCGCAGCGCCGCGCTGGCCTGATGCAACGCCACCAACGACGACGAACACGCCGTATCCACCGTCACCGCCGGACCCTCAAGACCGAATACATACGCGACACGCCCGGACATCACACTGGCCGTGTTACCCGTCAGCACATAGCCATCGCTGCCCTCCGGGTGCTGCTGGAACCGTGACAGGTAATCCTGCCCTTGAGTTCCGACGAATACGCCGGTCTCGGTGCCGCGTACATCAGCGGGATTGATTCCCGCGCTCTCCATGGCCTCCCAGGACGCTTCCAACAGCAGCCGCTGTTGCGGATCCATGACCAGTGCCTCACGCGGAGAAATCCCGAAGAACTCCGCGTCGAAATCGGCCGCATCATGCAAGAAACCACCGCGCAGTCCGGCTGGAGCCGACTCCTGATCCGAGTCCTTGTCGTCGTCCAGGACTCCGGCCGACCAGTCACGATCCGCGGGGAACGCGGAGATGGCATCCACGCCGTCCGCCACGAGTCCCCACAAGTCATCCGGTGAGCTCACATCACCTGGATACCGGCACGACATGCCGACAATGGCTATCGGCTCGCGCGCCCGCTCCTCAACCTCACGCAAACGAGCGCGAGCCTCACGCAAGCCAGTCGTGGCGCGCTTGAGATGTTCAAGTACCGTGGAGTCTTCCATGGGCCCTGCCCTTTCACTGTAGAGTCACTGATTCGCTCAGAAAGTTCCAAGTTCGTCATTGAGTAGCTTGAGAACTTGGTCCATATCGGCTGATTCCAAGTCGTCACTCCGTGCCTGCGCGCCATCGTCCAGCCGTGAATCCCCCAATGCCAGGATGAGCCCCTTGAGGCGTGCTGAGATCTGAGCCCTCTCGTCCTCGCGATAGCGCAGCCGAGAGAGAGTGACTTCCAGCCTGTCGAATTCAGCCAGCACAGTGCGTGCGGACATTTTCGTTTCGCTCTGGACGACTCCACGAATCTGAGAATCCAGGTAGTGCGCGACCGCAAGCGGTGTCGGATGGTCGAAGACCAGCGTCGCCGGCAGACGCATCCCCGTGGTTGTACTGAGCTGGTTGCGGAGCTCGACCGCGGTAAGCGAGTCGAAGCCCAACTCCTTCAATGCTCGGTCAGGGTCTATGCCGGTGTGACCGCTGTGCCCCAGGACGGACGCGGCGTGGGTGAGGACCAGATCCAGCAAGAGCTGCTCTCGTTGCTCCGGCGTGGCCAGAGCCATCTGCTCCTTCCATGCCTCCGCACTCTGCTGACCAGCCGCGACCTTGCGATACGGCGCGCGAACCAGTCCCCTCATCAACGCTGGAACCGCGTCGGCGCGCTTCCTGGCCGCCTTCAGGTCCACCTTCATCGACAACACATGGGGCCGCTCCGTTGCCGAGGCAGCGTCGAGTAGGCCGGCGGTCCTCTCTGATGCGATGTGACCCCAGGCGAGGGAGAGTGCGGGCAGGCCGTGGGCGTGGCGGTGCTGGGCGAGGGCGTCGAGGAAGGCGTTGGCCGCCGCGTAACTCCCCTGCCCACCGGCCCCCAGGGTGGCCGCGGCAGAGGAGTACAGCACGAACGCCTCCAGGCCCATGTCCCGGGTCAGCTCATGCAGATGCCAGGCCGCGTCCACCTTCGGCGCCAACACCCGCCGGACACGCTCATCACTCAGCCCCTCCACGACACCGTCGTCCACCACCGCTGCGGTGTGGACCACGCCCCTGAGCGGCACCTCCGCCGGAACACCAGCCAGCAGCTCACGTACCGCTTCCCGGTCGGCCACATCACAGGCGGCCACGGTGACCGACGCCCCAGCCGCCTCCAGATCGGCCACCAACTCCGCCGCCCCCGGGGCATCCGCGCCCCTACGGCTGGCCAGCAGCAAATGCTCCACCCCGCGCTCGACCGCCAGATGCCGGGCCACCACACCCGCCAACACACCCGACGCCCCCGTCACCAACACCGTCCCACCCGAGACCAACGGCACAGACGCCCCAGAGGCCGTCGCGAGCTTAGCCACGCGGGACAAGCGCGGGACGAGGACAGTGCCACCCCGGACCGCCAGCTGCGGCTCCTCACCAGCAGCGAGGGTCCGCACCACCGCATCTGCCGCAACAGCGCTGATCTCGCTGCCGTGCTCAGGGTCATGGTCCAGGAGGAAGAACCGGCCGGGATTCTCGGTCTGCACCGACCGCAACAAACCCCACACCGGAGCCTGCACCAGATCAGCCACATCCTCCCCCATCTCCGTAGCGACCGCACCACAAGTGACCACCACCAAACGAGAGGCAGCCAACCGCTCCTCACCCAGCCACGACCGCACCGAAGACAGCACAGTGGAAAGCGACTCCCGCACCCGAGCGGCCAAGCCGTCGCCTGTACTCGTCGGGCAGGACAGGACCACCGTCTCGGGTACCGACTCACCCTCATCGAGCGCGCTGATCAGCGCGGGCACATCCACATAGCGCCCGTACGACCCACCCGCGCGGACCACCGCCTCACCCAGCCCCGGATCCCGCCCCACGACCGCCCACGAACCCCCAGCAGCAGCCGGAGCCGACGTGGCCACCGGCTGCCAGTCCAGCTCGAAGAGCGAGTCGTAACGACTGGTCTGGGCCGCCTGCAACTGCTCAGCCGAGATCGACCGCAGAACCAGCGACTCAACGGACACCACCGGCTGACCCGCCGCATCCGCCACCTCCAACGACACCGCATCCGACCCCGCCCGGGTCAACCGCACCCGCACCACCGACGCACCCGAAGCATGCAACCGCACCCCCGACCACGCAAAAGGAATTCGCACCGAACCCGACCCCAACTCCACATCCGGCTCCTGCTCGAAGTCCGCCAAGGCCACGGCATGCAGGATCGCGTCCAGCAACGCGGGATGGACTCCGAACCGCTCCACCTCACCAACCCGCTCCTGCGGAAGACGGACCTGAGCGAACACCTCCTCACCACGCCGCCAGACCACCTCCAACCCCCGAAAAGCCGGACCATAGCCAAACCCACGCTCAGCGAGCCCGGCGTAGAACCTCTCCGGATCCGACATCACCACCTCAGCACCCACCGGAGGCCACTGCTCCAACACCACCCCGCCACCAGCAGGCGACTCCCCCGCCACCAGCAACCCGCTCGCATGAGAGCTCCACACCGCGTCATCAGAGCCCGTCGCATCCTCGAGGTGCGAGTAGATCGCAACCGGCCGCAGACCAGCCGCATCCGGCTCCTCAACCACCACCTGAACCTGGACACCACCCTGCTCGGGCAGAACCAACGGCGCCTCCAGCGTCAGCTCCTCCACCCGACCGCAACCGACCTGATCGCCCACACGGATGACCAACTCGACCAGCGCAGCTGGTGGCACCAGCACCGAACCCAAGACACGGTGGTCGGCGAGCCATGGGTGTGTCTCCAGCGAGATGCGTCCGGTGAAGAGCTGTCCACCTTCGGCGAGCGGGACCGCGGCTCCCAGGAGAGAGTGTTCAAGAGCCTCCAGGCCCAGACCACTGGCATCGACCGCCACAGTCGGAGCATCGAGCCAGTAGCGCTCCCGCTGGAACGCATACGTCGGCAACGACACCAACGCCCCACCACCCGACCCGGCCACCCCACCCAGAACGGGCATCCAGTCAACGGCCACCCCATTGACATGCAACTGAGCGAGCGAGGTCAGAACCTGCCCAAGAGTGTCCTGGTCACGGCGCAACGTCCCGGTCACCACCGCCTGACCACCAGCGGCCTCCACCGCCTCCTCCACACCCACCGTCAACACCGGATGAGCACTGACCTCAACAAAAACCCCATAACCCTCGGCGACCAGGACATCCACCGCCTCGGCGAAACGCACCGGCCGCCGCAGATTCCGGAACCAATAACCCCCATCCATCTCCCCGGGCGACACCCACTGCCCAGTCACCGTCGACAACAACGGCACCCACTCGCCACCATCCCGAGGACTCAAGCCATCCAGAACCTCAGCCAGCTCGCTACGGATCTGCTCAACCTGCGTGGTGTGGGAGGCATAATCCACCGGGATCCGCCGCGCCCGCACCCCCTGCTCCTCACACACAGCCCGCACCCGCTCCACCGCCAGCGCAGGCCCGGCCACCACCACCGAACCAGGACCGTTGACCGCCGCCACCTCCACCCCAGCCCAGACACCGCCCTCAATCCACCCCACAGCCTCCTGCTCAGAAACAGCCACCGACAGCATCCCGCCCAGACCAGCCAAACGCTCACCGATCAACCGCGACCGCAACGCCACCACCTTGCACGCATCCTCCAACGACAACAGACCCGCCACATACGCAGCCGCCACCTCACCCTGGGAATGACCCACCACCGCCGCCGGCTCCACACCAAACGACCGCCACACCCCCGCCAAAGCCACCATCACCGCAAACGACACCGGCTGCACCACATCCACCCGATCCAACGACGGCGCCCCCACCTCCCGCCGCAACACCCCCCGCACCGACCAATCCACCCACCCCGACAACACCCGCTCACACTCAGCAATCCCCTCAGCAAACACCACCGACTCATCCAACAACCGCGCACCCATACCCACCCACTGCGCACCCTGACCAGGGAAGACAAACACCGGCCGACCCACCCCCGACCGCACACGACCCACCACACCACCACCAACAGCAGCCCCACCTTGCGCCAGACCCACAAGCCCAGCAGTCAACTCCTCCACATCCGAACCAAGGACGACTGCGCGGTGCTCGAACACCGCGCGGGAGCTCACCAGACCACGCCCCACACCCACCACATCCACGCCACCACCATCAGCCTGGGCAGCGCTGAGGAACTCCAACAGTCGGCTGGCCTGAGCCGCCAACGCACCCGCACTACGCCCCGACACCACCCACGGCACCACCGCAGGTGCCACACCCTCGCCGTCAGATAGCTGACCAGCCGGGGTGTGCTCCGCCAGCGCCTGGACCGCCGGTGCTTCCTCCACGATGACGTGGGCATTGGTTCCCGACACACCGAAAGAAGACACACCCGCCCGCCGGACCCGCTCTCCACGCGGCCAAGCCACAGCCTCGGTCAGCAGCTCCACAGCGCCCGCGTCCCAGTCCACATGCGAAGACGGCTGATCCACATGCAACGTGCGCGGCAGCATCTCCCGGTTCAGGGCCATGACCATCTTGATCACACCACCCACACCAGCTGCAGCCTGCGTGTGACCGATGTTCGACTTCAACGACCCCAACCACAACGGCCGACTGTCCTCCCGACCCTGCCCATAGGTGGCCAGCAGAGCCTGGGCCTCGATCGGATCGCCGAGCTTCGTGCCGGTGCCGTGACCCTCAACAGCGTCCACGTCCGCCATCGTCAGCCGGGCGTTGGCCAGTGCCTGCCGGATCACCCGCTCCTGCGACGGACCATTCGGCGCCGTCAACCCATTCGACGCACCATCCTGATTCACCGCAGAACCACGCACCACCGCCAACACCCGATGCCCACGCGCCCGCGCATCCGACAACCGCTCCAGCAACAACACGCCAACACCCTCACCCCAACCGGTGCCATCCGCCGCCTCGCCATACGCCTTGCACCGCCCGTCCACCGACAAGCCACGCTGACGGGAGAACTCCACAAACGTCCCCGGAGTCGACATCACCGCCACACCACCGGCCAACGCCATCGAACACTCACCACTACGCAACGCCACACTCGCCTGATGCAACGCCACCAACGACGACGAACACGCCGTATCCACCGTCACCGCCGGACCTTCGAGCCCGAAGGTGTACGCCAGGCGCCCCGACGCCACACTCCCAGCACTCCCCGACCCCAGATAACCCTCAAGATCCGCCGGAAGCGCCGTCAGCCTCGAGGCATAGTCGTTGTACATCACCCCCATAAACACACCCGTCGCCGACCCACGCAGCCCACCCGGATCAATCCCAGCCCGCTCCATCGCCTCCCACGACGCCTCCAACAACAACCGCTGCTGCGGATCCACCGCCAACGCCTCACGCGGCGACATCCCAAAAAACTCCGCATCAAAATCCGCCGCCTCATGCAGAAACCCGCCCGACCGCACATACGACGTCCCCGCATGCGCCGGATCCGGGTCATACAACCCCTCCAGATCCCAACCACGATCAACAGGAAAACCGGAAATGGCATCCGTCCCACCGGCCACCAAATCCCACAACCCCTCCGGCGAAGTCACACCACCCGGATACCGGCAGCCCACCCCCACAATCGCGATCGCCTCCGCATCCACACCCACCACAGCCGGCACCACAACAGCAGCATCCGACCGCACACCCGCACCCAACCGACCGTCCAGATACCTGGCGATGGCCGAAGGCGTCGGATAGTCAAAGATCAACGTGGTCGGGAGTCGAAGTTCGGTGGCCGCCCCAACCTGATTGCGCAGTTCGATCGCAGTGAGGGAGTCGAAGCCCAGATCCTTCAGCGCCCTGTCGGCATCGATTCCAGCAGGGTCCGCATGCCCCAGCACCGTCGCCACATGGGAGCGAACCAGCTCCAGCAACAACCGCTCACGCTCCCCCGACGCCACACCCGCCAACCGATCCCGCCACGCACCAGAACCATCACGCCCCACCGCAACCCGGCGCACCGCACCCCGCACCACATTCCGCAACAACGCCGGGACCAACACACCACCACGCCCACGAAACGCCCGCACATCCACACGCACCGGCAACACCACACCACGCCCCACACCCTGAGCGACATCGAAAAGAGCGAGACCCTCTTCGGTGGTGAGTCCGGTGGTGCCACCGCGAGCCATGCGAGCGAGGTCGGTCTCGCTGAGGTTCTGGGTGATTCCGCTGGCTTGCGCCCACAGCCCCCAGCCCAGGGAGAGTGCGGGCAGGCCGTGGGCGTGGCGATGCTGGGCGAGGGCGTCGAGGAAGGCGTTGGCCGCCGCGTAACTCCCCTGCCCACCGGCACCGAGCGTGGCCGCGGCAGAGGAGTACAGCACGAACGCCTCCAGGCCCATGTCCCGGGTCAGCTCATGCAGATGCCAGGCCGCATCCACCTTCGGCGCCAACACCCGCCGGACACGCTCATCACTCAGGCCCCCCACGACACCGTCGTCAACGACCCCCGCGGTGTGCACCACACCCCTGAGCGGCACCTCCGCCGAAATCCCGGCCAGCAACTCACGTACCGCTTCGCGATCGGCCACATCACACGCGGCGACGGTGACCGACGCCCCAGCCGCCTCCAACTCAGCCACCAGTTCCGCCATCCCCGGTGCGTCCGAGCCCCTACGGCTGGCCAGCAGCAGATGCTCCACCCCACGCCCGACCACCAGATGCCGGGCCACCACACCCGCCAACACACCCGACGCCCCCGTCACCAACACCGTCCCGCCCGACACCAACGGCACAGACGCCTCAAGGTCCACTGCAGGCTTGGCCACACGAGACAAGCGCGGAACCAGGACCGTGCCACCCCGGACCGCCAGCTGCGGCTCCTCACCAGCGACGAGCACCCGCACCACCGCATCTGCCGCAACAGGGCTGATCTCGCTGCCGTGCTCAGGGTCATGGTCCAGCAGGAGGAACCGGCCGGGATTCTCGGTCTGCACCGACCGCAACAAACCCCACACCGGAGCCTGCACCAGATCGGCCACATCCTCCCCAGTCTCCGTAGCGACCGCACCACAAGTGGCCACCACCAGACGGGACCCGAACAAGCGCTCCTCACCCAGCCACCCCTGCACCGAAGACAGCACAGCGGAAAGCGACTCCCCCACCCCGACAACCACGTCCTCGTCACCGCTCATCGGGCAGGACAGCACCACAGTCTCAGGCACCGCCCCGCCCTCATCGAGCGCACTGATCAAGGCGGACACGTCCGCGTAGCGGACACACGACCCGCCCGCACGGCCCACCGCCTCACCCAGACCGGCATCCGGCCCCACTACCGCCCACGAACTCCCAGCGGCCGATGCCCGGGGAGTGTCCGCGGGTTGCCAGTCCAGCTGGAAGAGCGAGTCGTAACGACTGGTCTGGGCCGCCTGCAACTGCTCAGCCGAGATCGACCGCAGAACCAGCGACTCAACGGACACCACCGGCTGGCCCGCCGCATCCGCCACCTCCAACGACACCGCATCCGACCCCGCTCGGGTCAATCGCACCCGCACCACCGACGCTCCCGAGGCATGCAACCGCACCCCCGACCACGCAAACGGAACACGTACGGCTTGCTCATCCTCGTCCGAAGCGATCAGCGCCACCGCATGCAAAACGGCGTCCAACAACGCGGGATGCACCCCGAACCGCTCCGCCTCAGCCACACACTCCTGCGGAAGACGAACCTGAGCGAACACCTCTTCACCACGCCGCCAGACCGTCTCCAACCCCCGGAAAGCCCGACCATAGCCAAACCCACGCTCAGCGAGCCCGGCATAGAACCCTTCCGGATCCGACATCACCACCTCAGCACCCACCGGCGGCCACTGCTCCAACACCACCCCACCATCGCCAGCAGCAGATGACGGCTCCTCCACGGCCAACAGCCCACGCGCGTGGCAGTTCCACACCGCATCGTCCGCGTTCGCCACGTCCTCAAGATGCGAGTAGACCGCAACCGGCCGCAGACCGGCCGCATCCGGCTCCTCGACCACCACCTGAACCTGGACACCGCCGCGCTCGGGCAGGACCAGCGGCGCCTCCAGCGTCAGCTCCTCCACCCGACCGCAACCGACCTGATCGCCCGCACGTATCACCAACTCGACCAGTGCGGCCCCCGGGACCAGCACCGATTCCAGCACCCGGTGATTAGCCAGCCACGGGTGTGTCTCCAGCGACAGCCGGCCCGTGAGGTAGACCGAATTGTGTGCCGCGGATTTCAACATCGCGCTGAGCAGCGAATGGTCAACATGCCCCTGCCCGATGCCGGTGGCGTCAACTGCTTGGATCGGAGCATCGAGCCAGTACCGTTGCCGTTGGAAGGCGTAGGTGGGCAGGTCCAGGCGAGGCACCGAGGTATTGGTGGCAGCGCCCAGCGCGGGTGACCAGTCGATAGACACCCCGGTGACGAACTGCCGTGCCAGGCAGTTCAACAGCGCCTGTACCTCGGGCTGGTCCCGGCGCAGGGAGGCGATGACCTCCGGCTCAGCGCCGGAGCCGTCCTCACCGTCGGCATCGATGTGGTGGGCGAGGCAGTTGTGCGCCATGGCGCTCAGAACGCCATCGGGTCCCAGTTCCACGAACCGTGTCACCTGACCGTCCTCAGCCAGCCACTCCACACCGGGGCCGAACAACACCGCCTGCCGGACATGACGCACCCAATACTCCGGCGAACACACCTCCTCCGCCCCAGCCGGTCGACCCGTCACATTGGAGATCACCGTCAACCGCGGCGGAGCAAACGACAGCCCCTCCAGCACCTGCCGGAAACCGTCCAGCATCGGCTCCATCAACGCCGAATGGAACCCATGCCCCACCCGCAGACCCTTCACCTTCCGACCCAGACCACGCCAATACTCAGCCACCCGGGCCACCGCAGCCTCCTCACCGGAGACCACCACCTGATCCGGCCCATTAACCGCCGCAACCTCCACCACACCACCAAGCCCGGACCCAGCCCGCAGATCCTCCAGAGCCTGGCCCATCTCCTCAGCGCCAGCCTGGACCGAGACCATCACCCCACCACCAGGCAGGCCCTGCATCAGCTGTCCGCGAGCCGCGACAAGCGTGCAGGCATCCTCCAACGACCACACCCCCGCCACATACGCCGCCACCACCTCACCAATGGAATGCCCAACCAGGAAATCCACCCGCACCCCGAAAGACTCCATCAACCGGAACAGCGCCACCTCCAACGCAAACAACCCCGCCTGCGTAAACACCGTCCGATCCAACAACCCCCCACCCTCAGGAGCACCAGCAGCAGCGGCGAACACCACCTCCTTCAACGGCCGCTCCAGCAACCCATCGAAGCGTTCACACACCTCATCAAACGCCACCGCGAACACAGGAAAGGCCTCATACAACTCCCGCCCCATCCCCGCCCGCTGACTCCCCTGACCAGAGAACAACACCGCCACACGCCCACCCGACCGCACACGCCCCGCAACCACACCACCACCAGCACCACCAACGGCAGTCTCCGCCAGCCTCTGAAGCCCAGCAGTCAGCTCCTCCACATCCGAGCCCAGAACCACCGCCCGATGCTCAAACACCGCACGCGAACCCACCAGAGCACGCCCCACACCCACCGCATCCACGCCACCGTCAGCCTGAGCAGCGCTGAGGAACTCCAGCAGTCGGCTGGTCTGAGCAGCCAATGCCCCCGCGCTACGCCCCGACACCACCCACGGCACCACCGCAGGTATCACCTCGGGCGCCACATCCCCGCCAGCGGATTCCTCTGCCGGTGCTTCCTCGATGATGACGTGAGCATTAGTCCCGGACACGCCGAAAGAAGACACACCCGCCCGCCGCACCCGCTCCCCACGCGGCCAAGCCACAGCCTCGGTCAGCAGTTCCACGGCGCCCGCGTCCCAGTCCACATGCGACGACGGCTGGTCCACATGCAACGTGCGCGGCAGCACCTCACGGTTCATGGCCATGACCATCTTGATCACACCACCCACACCAGCAGCAGCCTGCGCATGGCCGATGTTCGACTTCAACGACCCCAACCACAACGGCCGACCACCCTCACGCTCCCGCCCATAGGTGGCCAGCAGCGCCTGCGCCTCAATCGGATCGCCAAGGGTCGTGCCCGTCCCATGCCCCTCGACGGCGTCCACATCCGCCGCCGACAACCGGGCATTGGCCAGCGCCTGCCGGATCACTCGCTCCTGCGACGGACCATTCGGCGCCGTGAGTTGGCTGCTCTTACCGTCCTGGTTGACGGCCGAGCCACGCACCACCGCCAGGACGCGGTGCCCCTTCGCCCGAGCGTCGGACAGCCGCTCCAGCAACAGCACGCCGACACCCTCACCCCAGCCGGTACCGTCCGCCGCCTCGCCATACGCCTTGCAGCGACCATCAGCCGACAGCCCACGCTGTCGGGAGAACTCCACAAACGTCCCCGGAGTCGACATCACCGCCACCCCACCGGCCAACGCCATCGAACACTCACCACTACGCAACGCCACACTCGCCTGATGCAACGCCACCAGAGACGACGAACACGCCGTATCCACCGTCACCGCCGGACCCTCAAGACCAAACACATACGCCAAACGCCCCGACGCCACACTCCCAGCACTCCCCGACCCCAAATAGCCCTCAAGATCCGCCGGAAGGGCCGTCAGCCTCGAGGCGTAGTCGTTGTACATCACGCCCATGAACACGCCCGTGGCCGACCCGCGCAGCTCAGCCGGATCGATCCCGGCCCGCTCCATCGCCTCCCACGACGCCTCCAACAACAACCGCTGCTGCGGATCCACTGCCAACGCCTCACGCGGCGACATCCCAAAAAACTCCGCATCAAAATCCGCCGCCTCGTGCAGAAACCCGCCCGACCGCACATACGACGTCCCCGCATGCGCCGGATCCGGGTCATACAACCCCTCCAGATCCCAACCACGATCAACGGGGAATTCCGAGACCGCATCCACCCCACTCGCCACCAAATCCCACAATTCCTCGGGCGAGGCCACACCACCCGGATACCGGCAACCCACTCCGACAATCGCAATCGGCTCCCGCGCGCGCTCCTCAACCTCGCGCAGGCGCCCCCGAGCCTCACGCAGGTCAACAGTGGCTCGCTTGAGGTACGTACGTAGCTGCGCCGCGTCCGCCATCGAGGAATTGCCTTCCTAGAAGATGTGGGCCAAGGGGGAGGGTTCAGAGGAGCTATATGTGTTAAAGGTCACCGTCGAGGAGTTCGAACAGCTCCTCATCAGTCGCCGATTCGATGCTCTCGGCGTCGGCGACGTCACCCGTGCCGCGCTTCTTGAACTGAGTCAGAACATCCGTCAATCGACCAGCCGCCATGGAATGCTCCTCGTCGGCAAGGGAAACGTTGCCGAGCATCGCGTGGAGCTTCTCAATTTCCGCCAGTACGCCATGTGCGCTGGTCCGTTCAGGCCTCGCGACACTGTCGCCAAGGCGTGAGGCCAGATACTTCACGAGAGCTATGGGAGTCGGATGATCGAAGACCACAGTGGTGGGAAGCCGAAGACCTGTTGCCGTACCGAGGTGATTACGTAGTTCCACCGCGGTGAGGGAATCCAAGCCCATTTCGAGGAGCCCGCCCTCTGCGTCGATGTCGTGGGGGTCGGTTCGTCCCAACACGGTGGCAAGGTGGGTACGGACCAGGTCGAGCAGCAGTTGTGCCCGCTCTTCGGGATCGGCCATGGCGATGTGCTCGCGCCACTCGGTGCCCGAGCCGCCACCACCGTGCCCGGCCGCTGCCTTCCGGACCGGCCGGCGCACCAACTGACGCAGCACCGATGGCACCGGCACCGGCCGATCCCCCAACGTCTTGAGGTCCATCCGCACCGGCATCACCGCAGCGCGGCCCACCTGCATCGACCGATCAAACAGCGCCAAGGCATCTTCACTGGCCATCGGCACGATTCCCGAGCGATGTGCACGGGCCGCATCAGCAGAGCTGAGGTTCTGGGTGATTCCGCTGGCCTGTGCCCACAGGCCCCAGGCGAGGGATACGGCGGGCAGGCCGTGGGCGTGGCGGTGCTGGGCCAGGGCGTCGAGGAAGGCGTTGGCCGCCGCGTAACTCCCCTGCCCACCGGCCCCGAGCGTGGCCGCGACGGAGGAGTACAGCACGAACGCCTCCAGGCCCATGTCCTGAGTCAGCTCATGCAGATGCCAGGCCGCGTCCACCTTCGGCGCCAACACTCGCCGGACACGTCCCTCGGTCAGCCCCTCCACGACACCGTCGTCAACGATCCCCGCGGTGTGCACCACGCCCCTGAGCGGCACCTCCGCCGGAACACCAGCCAGCAGCTCACGTACCGCTTCGCGGTCGGCCACATCACAGGCGGCCACGGTGACCGACGCCCCAGCCGCCTCCAGCTCAGCCACCAACTCTGCCGCCCCCGGGGCATCCGCGCCCCTACGGCTGGCCAGCAGCAGATGCTCCACCCCGCGCTCGACCACCAGATGCCGGGCCACCACACCCGCCAACACACCCGACGCCCCCGTCACCAACACCGTCCCACCCGAGACCAACGGCACAGACGCCCCAGAGGCCGTCGCGGGCTTGATCACGCGGGACAAGCGCGGGACCAGGACGGTCTCGCCCCGGACCGCCAGCTGGGACTCCTCACCAGCGACGAGCACCCGCACCACCGCGTCCGCTGCAGCAGGGCTGATCTCGGGATCGTGGTCCAGGAGGAGGAACCGACCGGGGTTCTCGGTCTGCACCGACCGCAACAAGCCCCACACCGGAGCCTGCACCAGACCCGCAATGCCCTCACCCGCCCCAGGGGCGACCGCACCACAAGTGGCCACCACCAGACGAGAAGCAACCAACCGCTCCTCACCCAGCCACCGCTGCACCGAAGACAGCACAGTGGAAAGCGACTCCCGCACCCCGACAACCACATCTACATCACCGCTTGTCGGGCAGGACAGCACCACGGTCCCGGGTATGGCCTCGCCCTCATCAAGCGCGGTGATCAACGCGGACACGTCCTCGTATCGGGCATACGACCCGCCCGCACGGCCCACCGCCTCACCCAGCCCGGCATCCGGCCCCACGAGCGCCCACGAGCTCCCAGCAGCCGATGCCCGTGAGGTGTCCAGAGGTTGCCAGTCCAGCTGGAGCAGGGAGTCGTAACGGCTGGTCTGGGCCGCCTGCAGCTGCTCAGCCGAGATCGGCCGCAGAGCCAGCGACTCAATGGACACCACCGGCTGGCCCGCCGCATCCGCCACTTCCAGCGCCACCGCATCCGACCCCGCTCGGGTCAACCGCACCCGCACCACCGACGCACCCGAGGCATGCAACCGCACCCCCGACCACGCAAACGGAACACGCACCGAACCCGACCCCAACTCCACATCCGGCTGCTGCTCGAAACCCGTCAACGCCACCGCATGCAAAACGGCGTCCAGGAGCGCCGGATGCACCCCGAACCGCTCCGCCTCAGCCACACGCTCCTGCGGAAGGCGGACCTGAGCGAACACCTCCTCACCACGCCGCCAGACCGTCTCCAACCCCCGGAAAGCAGGACCATAGCCAAACCCACGCTCAACGAACCCGGCATAGAACCCCTCCGGATCCGACATCACCACCTCAGCACCCACCGGAGGCCACTGCTCCAACACCACCCCCCCACCGCCAGCGGCCGACTCCCCCGCCACCAGCAACCCGCTCGCATGAGAGCTCCACACCCCGTCGACCTCATCTGGACGAGACCGCACCTGTACGCTGCGAAACCCGTCCTCTTCTTCTACATCGCCCACCACGACCTGAAGCTGGACGCCGCCCCGCTCCCCAAGGATCAGCGGATCCTGAAGTGTGAATTCCTCCACCGCGTCACAGCCCACATGAGCCGCGGCGCTCAGAGCCAACTCGACCAGTGCCGCTCCCGGCACCAGCACCGATCCCAGCACTCGATGATCAGCCAGCCATGGATGCGTCTGCAGCGACAGTCGTCCCGTGAGGAAGACCCCGTCGCCGACGGGCGGCTCCAGAGCGGCTCCGAGCAGTGGGTGTTCGACGATTTCCAGGCCGAGGTCGGTGGCGTTGATTGTTTGATTCCGGGCCTCGAGCCAGTAGCGCTGCCGTTGGAAGGCGTAGGTGGGCAGGCCCAGGTGAGCCCCCGGGGCATTGCTCTCGCCGAGCGCGGGGACCCAGTCAATAGCCGCCCCGGTGGTGAACTGCCGTGCCAGACAGGTCAGCACGGCATTCACCTCAGACTGGTCCCGGCGCAGGGAGGCAATGACCTCCGGCTCATTGCCAGAACCAGGATCGTTGTGGTGGGCGATGCAGTTGTGAGCCATCGCCGTCAGGACACCATCGGGTCCCAGTTCTACAAACCGTGTCACCTGACCGTCCTCGGCCAGCCACTCCACACCGGGGCCGAACAACACCGCCTGCCGGACATGACGCACCCAATACTCCGGCGAACACACCTCCTCCGGCTCCGCCGGTCGACCCGTCACATTGGAGATCACCGCCAGCCGAGGGGCAGCGAAGGACAACCCTTCCAACACCTGCCGGAAACCGTCCAGCATCGGCTCCATCAACGCCGAATGGAACCCATGCCCCACCCGCAGACCCTTCACCTTCCGACCCAGGCCCCGCCAATGGTCAGCCACCCGGGCCACCGCAGCCTCCTCACCGGAGACCACCACCTGATCCGGCCCATTAACCGCCGCAACCTCCACCACACCACCAAGCCCGGACCCAGCCCGCAGATCCTCCAGAGCCTGGCCCATCTCCTCTGCCGTGGCCTGGACCGAGGCCATCGCCCCGCCGCCAGGCAGATCCTGCATCAGCCGCCCCCGGGCCGCGACGAGCGTGCAGGCATCCTCCAACGACCACACCCCCGCCACATACGCCGCCACCACCTCACCAATGGAATGCCCCGCCAGGAAATCCACCCGCATCCCAAAGGACTCCATCAACCGGAACAGCGCCACCTCCAACGCAAACAACCCCGCCTGCGTAAACACCGTCCGATCCAACAACCCCCCACCCTCAGGAGCACCAGCGGCGAACACCACCTCCTTCAACGGCCGCTCCAACAGCACATCAAACCGCGCGCACACCTCATCAAACGCCACCGCGAACACAGGAAAGGCCTCATACAACTCCCGCCCCATCCCCGCCCGCTGACTCCCCTGACCAGAGAACAACACCGCCACACGCCCACCCGACCGCACGCGCCCCGCAACCACGCCAACAGCACCAGTCGAGCTCGCGGTCTCGCCCTCCGCCAGGCCCTTAAGCCCAGCCTCCAGCTCGTCCACATCCGAACCCAGAACCACCGCCCGGTGCTCGAACATCGCACGCGAGCTCACCAGAGCGCGCCCCACGCCTGCCACATCCACGCCACCACCATCAGCCTGGGCAGCACGCACGTACTCCAGCAGCCGACCCGCCTGGGCCGCCAACGCACCCGCACTACGCCCCGACACCACCCACGGCACCACCGCAGAGGGCACAACCCCGCCAGCGGAAGCCGCCTCCTCACTCAAGGCCCCATCCACCGGTGCTTCCTCAAGAATGACGTGAGCATTAGTCCCCGAGACGCCAAAAGAAGACACCCCAGCCCGCCGCACCCGCTCGCCACGCAGCCAAGCCACAGGCTCCGCCAGCAACTCCACCGCGCCCGCATCCCAGTCCACATGCGAAGACGGCTGATCCACATGCAACGTCCTCGGCAGCATCTCCCGGTTCAGGGCCATGATCATCTTGATCACACCACCCACACCCGCAGCCGCCTGCGTATGACCGATGTTCGACTTCAACGACCCCAACCACAACGACCGGCCACCCTCACGCTCCCGCCCATACGTAGCCAGCAAGGCCTGAGCCTCGATCGGGTCACCAAGCGTCGTACCGGTCCCATGCCCCTCGACGGCATCCACATCCGCCGCCGACAACCGGGCACTGGCGAGGGCCTGCCGGATCACCCGCTCCTGCGACGGACCATTCGGCGCCGTCAACCCATTCGACGCACCATCCTGATTCACCGCAGAACCACGCACCACCGCCAACACCCGATGCCCACGCGCCCGAGCATCCGACAACCGCTCCAACAACAACACACCGACACCCTCACCCCAACCGGTGCCATCCGCCGCCTCGCCATACGCCTTGCAGCGACCATCAGCCGACAGCCCACGCTGTCGGGAGAACTCCACGAACGTCCCCGGAGTCGACATCACCGCCACCCCACCGGCCAACGCCATCGAACACTCACCACTACGCAACGCCACACTCGCCTGATGCAACGCCACCAACGACGACGAACACGCCGTATCCACCGTCACCGCAGGACCCTCAAGACCAAACACATACGCCACACGCCCGGACATCACACTGGCCGTATTGCCCGTCATCACATATCCGTCAGCGCCGCTCGGCACGGTCGAGAAGCGAGTCAGGTAGTCCTGGTTATTGGCTCCGATAAACACGCCGACGGGCGTTCCCGTCAGTTCGGAAGGGTTGATCCCAGCAGTCTCTATGGCCTCCCAAGACGTCTCCAGGAGAAGCCGCTGCTGCGGATCCATGGCCGACGCCTCACGCGGAGAAATGCCGAAGAACTCCGCATCGAAGCCCGCCGCGTCGTCCAGGAATCCGCCGCTCATCGCATAGGTCTTGCCGGACCGATCGGGATCCGGGTCGTAGAGGTTCTCGAGGTCCCAGCCACGGTCGGAGGGGAACCCGGAGATCGCGTCCACCCCACCGGCTACCAGGTCCCACAACTGCTCGGGCGAACCCACGCCACCCGGGTACCGGCACGCTGCCCCCACGATCACGACGGGGTCAGTGCCTGCATCGTCCTCCGCCTGGCCTCCTGGAGACGTGGCCAGCGGCCACCTGCCCGAGGTTTCACCTTCGTCTTCCCCGAAGAGTTGCACCCGAAGATGGGCGACAAGAGCAGCAGGGGTGGGGTGGTCGAAAACCACTGTGGTGGGCAGGGCCAGCCCGGTAACCGCGTTGAGCCGGTTGCGCAACTCGACCGCCGTCAGGGAATCGAATCCAAGGTCCTTCAGAGCACGGTTCGCCGCGATATCCCCGGCGTCTCCATAATTCAAAACGGCTGCGACATGGGCGCGAACCAGTTCGAGCAGCAGCCGCTCCCGCTCCTCAGCAGAAGCCTCGGTGAGCTGCGTCAGCCAGGCAGACGTATTCTCCCGCGTCGGCGGACGGGTCTCCTCGATCGCCCGCGCCGCCTCCGGCAGATCCATCAGCAGCGGGCGAGTGCGGGCCGCGGTGAACCCCGGGACAAAGCGCTCCCAGTCCACATCGGCCACGGTCACCGATGCTTCCTCCGCGTCCCATGCCTGCTGCAATGCCACGACAGCCAGTTCCGGTGGCATCGAACGCAGTCCGCGGCGGCGCACCATCTCCTCGGCGGCGTCGATCACAGCCATACCGGCGTCGGCCCATGCACCCCATGCGATGGAGGTCCCGGCCAGTCCGAGGGCCCTGCGGTGTTCGGCCAGAGCATCGAGATACGCGTTGGCGGCCGCGTAGCTGCCCTGCCCGCCACTCCCCCAGGTAGCGGCGGCGGAGGAGAACAGCACGAAGGCGTCGAGCTCCATCTCCCGAGTCAGCTCATGGAGGCATCGCGCGCCCGTCACCTTCGCATCGAGCACGTCGGCGAAGCTCTCCAAGCCGGTCTCGACCACCGGTCGAAGGTCGCCACCTGATCCGGCGGTGTGCACGATCGCGGACAGCGGGTGTTCGTCGGGAAGAGTGGCCAGCAGAGTACGTACCGCTTCCCGGTCGGCGACATCGCATGCGGCCACGGTCACGGAGGCTCCCGCGGCCTCCAGCTCGGCCACCAGCTCGGCTGCTCCTGGGGCCGCGGGCCCGCGCCTGCTGACCAAGAGAAGGCGTGCCGCTCCCGCCTCGGCCAGCCAACGAGCGACATGCCCGCCCAACGCGCCGGTGCCACCTGTGATCAGCACCGTGCCGCGCGGCCGCCGGACCCCGCCGAGCGCGGCGCTCGGCTCTCCGGTCCGGGCCCGTACGAGGCGCCGTACGAAGGCTCCCGACGTCCGAATCGCGACCTGGTCCTCACCGGCGGAGGAAACGAGGGCAGCGAGCCATCGCCGTGCCGCTCGGTCATCAAGTACATCGGGGAGGTCGATCAGACCTCCCCACCATTGGGCGTGTTCCAGTCCGATGACCCGGCCGAGTCCCCACACCATCGACTGCAGTGGCGAGGGCAGCGCATCGGAACGGCCGACCGCGACAGCACCCCTGGTCATCAGCCAAAGGGGCAGATCCATAGCGAGGTCGCTCAGCGCATGGACAAGGGTCAGCGTCGCCGCCGCGCCGGCTGGAGCCGCTGGGTGAACAGGTCCCGTCCCATCGTCCAATGCCAGGAACGACAGCACCCCGGCCACCGAGGTCGTGCCACCGTCGATGCCCTCCTCGGCGTCATGACGGGCGACGGCGGCACGGATGTCCTCGGCAAGGGCCGCCCGGTCGCCTTCAGCACTGGCGGATACCTCAAGAGGCACCACGGACGCTCCGCTGCGGGCCAATGCGGTGAGGGCATCGTGAACCCATGTCGTCATGGCGCGGGATCCAGCAGGCACAACGGCAAGCCATGTCCCAGTGAGCTTCGGGTCGCCAGCACCGCCACTCGCTCCGGACTCAACGATCGGCTTCCACACGACCCGATAGCGCCAGTCATTGACCGTGGAGCGCCGGTTCTCCCTACGATGCCAATCCGCCAGCACCGGCAGAACCTCATGGAACCCGGGCTCACGTTCGTCGTCTGCCAGTCCCAGAAGGGCGGATACGGCTTCGGCGTCCTCCTCATCCACGGCAGACCAGAAGCGCGACTCTTTGGCCGACGCCTTCGTGGTCGGGCCTTCGACGACCTTCGCTTGGGCCTCGGGCCAGTAGCGTTGACGTTGGAAGGCGTAGGTGGGCAGATCCAGACGGGCCCGCGGGGCGTTGCTGTCGCTGTCGCCGAGTACGGGGGTCCAGTTGATGGGGGTGCCGGTGGTGAACTGCCTTGCCAAGCAGGCGAGTAGGGCCTTGACTTCGGGCTGGTCCCGGCGCAGGGAGGCGATGACCTCCGGCTCAGCGCCGGAGCCGTCCTCGCTGTCGGCATCGATGTGGTGGGCGAGGCAGTTGTGGGCCATGGCGGTCAGAACGCCGTCGGGGCCGAGTTCTACGAACCGTGTCACCTGGCCGTCTTCGGCCAGCCACTCCACGCTGGGGCCGAACAACACCGCCTGCCGGACATGACGCACCCAATACTCCGGCGAACACACCTCCTCCGCCCCAGCCGGTCGACCCGTCACATTGGAGATCACCGTCAACCGCGGCGGAGCAAACGACAGCCCCTCCAGCACCTGCCGGAAACCGTCCAGCATCGGCTCCATCAACGCCGAATGGAACCCATGCCCCACCCGCAGACCCTTCACCTTCCGACCCAGACCACGCCAATACTCAGCCACCCGGGCCACCGCAGCCTCCTCACCGGAGACCACCACCTGATCCGGCCCATTAACCGCCGCAACCTCCACCACACCACCAAGCCCGGACCCAGCCCGCAGATCCTCCAGAGCCTGGCCCATCTCCTCAGCGCCAGCCTGGACCGAGACCATCACCCCACCACCAGGCAGGCCCTCCATCAGCCGCCCCCGGGCCGCGACAAGCGTGCAGGCATCCTCCAACGACCACACCCCCGCCACAAACGCCGCCACCACCTCACCGATCGAATGCCCCGCCAGGAAATCCACCCGCACCCCGAAAGACTCCATCAACCGGAACAGCGCCACCTCCAACGCAAACAACCCCGCCTGCGTAAACACCGTCCGATCCAACAACCCCCCACCCTCAGGAGCACCAGCAGCAGCGGCGAACACCACCTCCTTCAACGGCCGCTCCAGCAACCCATCGAAGCGTTCACACACCTCATCAAACGCCACCGCGAACACAGGAAAGGCCTCATACAACTCCCGCCCCATCCCCGCCCGCTGACTCCCCTGACCAGAGAACAACACCGCCACACGCCCACCCGACCGCACACGCCCCGCAACCACACCACCACCAGCACCACCAACAGCACCAGCACCAGCACCAGCACCAGCACCAGCACCAGCAGCCTCCGCCAGCCTCTGAAGCCCAGCAGTCAGCTCCTCCACATCCGAGCCAAGAACCACAGCCCGGTGCTCGAAGACCGCGCGCGAACTCACCAGAGCACGCCCCACGCCTGCCACATCCACGCCACCACCATCAGCCTGGGCAGCACGCACATACTCCAGCAGCCGACCCGCCTGAGCCGCCAACGCACCCGCACTACGCCCCGACACCACCCACGGCACCACCGCAGAGGGCACAACCCCGCCAGCGGAAGCCGCCTCCTCACTCGGGGCTTCCTCTGCCGGTGCTTCCTCAAGGACGACGTGGGCGTTGGTCCCGGACACGCCGAAGGAGGACACGCCCGCCCGCCGGACCCGCTCCCCACGCGGCCAAACCACAGCCTCAGCCAGCAGCTCCACAGCGCCCGCGTCCCAGTCCACGTGCGAGGACGGCTGGTCCACATGCAACGTGCGCGGCAGCATCTCCCGGTTCAGCGCCATGACCATCTTGATCACACCGCCCACGCCCGCAGCCGCCTGCGTGTGACCGATGTTCGACTTCAAAGCTCCCAGCCACAACGGCCGACCGTCTTCCCGACCCTGCCCGTAGGTGGCCAGCAGCGCGTGTGCCTCGATGGGATCGCCGAGCTTCGTGCCGGTGCCGTGGCCCTCGACAGCGTCCACGTCCGCCGCCGACAGCCGGGCGTTGGCCAGCGCCTGCCGGATCACCCGCTCCTGCGACGGACCATTCGGCGCCGTCAACCCATTCGACGCACCATCCTGATTCACCGCAGAACCACGCACCACCGCCAACACCCGATGCCCACGCGCCCGAGCATCCGACAACCGCTCCAACAACAACACACCGACACCCTCACCCCAACCGGTGCCATCCGCCGCCTCGGCAAATGCCTTGCAGCGACCATCAGCCGACAGCCCACGCTGACGGGAGAACTCCACGAATGCGATGGGTGTCGACATCACTGTCGCCCCACCAGCGAGGGCCATCGAGCACTCGCCGCTACGCAGCGCCACACCCGCCTGGTGCAGGGCCACCAGCGACGAGGAACACGCGGTGTCCACGGTCACCGCCGGCCCCTCAAGGCCGAACACATAGGCAAGGCGGCCGGACATGGCACTGGCCGTGTTACCCGTCAGAAGGTACCCATCACCGTCTTCGACGTCGTCCTGGAACCGCGAAAGATAATCCTGACCATTGGCTCCGATGAATACCCCGACTGGTGATTCGCTCAGCTCGGAAGGGTTGATCCCGGCGGCCTCTATGGCCTCCCAGGACGTCTCCAGCAGGAGCCGCTGCTGCGGATCCATCGCCAGCGCCTCACGCGGAGAAATACCGAAGAATTCGGCATCGAAATTCGCCGCATCATGCAGGAACCCGCCACTCACGGCATAGGTCTTCCCAGGCCGACCCGGGTCCGGATCGTACAGATCCTCCAGCCCCCACCCACGATCGGCAGGGAAACCGGAAAGCGCGTCCGCGCCGTTGGCCAGCAGAGTCCAGAGCTCATCCGGCGACCCGGCATTCCCCGGATACCGGCAGGCCATGCCGACGATGGCAATCGGTTCGTGTGCACGGTCTTGCAACTCACGCAGACGCCCACGGGCATCGCGAAGGTCGGCCGTAGCACGCCGCAGATAATCGAGAGTCTTCTCGTCAACCGACATGGTTCTATCCCGCCTTCCTTTACGCCCGGAGATCCTTAACGGTCCAGCTCGCCATCGAGAATGCTGAACAGCTCATCAGCCGATGCTGTTCCGAGGTCTTCGGTATCCGACTCCGAATTCCTGCCCCACTTAGTGAGGAGCCCGCGTAGGCGCGTGGAAACGACGGCCGCCTCGGCATCGGCCCAGTCAATGTCCGACAGGGCCGCTTCCAATTTGTCGATCTCGCTCATGATGCCCTGCGCAATGGTCTGCGGAGCCCCGTCGATCTGCTTGAGCAGAACGTTGGCAATGGCCGCTGGAGTCGGATGGTCAAAGACCAGAGTGGTCGGCAGACGTAGTCCGGTAATGTTGCTGAGCTGGTTTCGGAGCTCGACCGCGGTGAGGGAGTCGAAGCCCAACTCCTTGAGCGCTCGCCTCTCCTCGATACCGTACGGATCGGTTCGTCCCAGCACCGTGGCGACGTGGGTACGGACCATGTCCAGCACCAGCCGCTCCCGCTCTTCCGGAACGACCATGGCGACCGAGTCGCGCCACTCGGTGCCTGGGCCACTGCCATTCCCGGCCGCTGCCTTGCGAACCGGCCTGCGCACCAGCTGCCGCAGCACCGGCGGTACGGGCATCGACCGGTCCCGGAACGCCTTGAGGTCCAACCGCACAGGCAGCACCGCAGCACGGTCCGCGTGCATCGACCGATCAAACAGCGCCAAGGCATCCTCAGTGGCCATCGGAATGATCCCCAACCTGTCCATGCGGGCGAGATCTGTCTCGTTGAGGTTCTGGGTGATTCCGCTGGCCTGTGCCCACAGGCCCCAGGCGAGGGATACGGCCGGCAGGCCGTGGGCGTGGCGGTGCTGGGCGAGGGCGTCGAGGAAGGCGTTGGCCGCCGCGTAACTCCCCTGCCCACCGGCCCCCAGGGTGGCCGCGGCAGAGGAGTACAGCACGAACGCCTCCAGGCCCATGTCCCGGGTCAGCTCATGCAGATGCCAGGCCGCGTCCACCTTCGGCGCCAACACTCGCCGGACACGTTCCTCGGTCAGCCCCTCCACGACACCGTCGTCAACGATCCCCGCGGTGTGCACCACGCCCCTGAGCGGCACCTCCGCCGGAACACCAGCCAGCAGCTCACGTACCGCTTCGCGGTCGGCCACATCACAGGCGGCCACGGTGACCGACGCCCCAGCCGCCTCCAGCTCAGCCACCAACTCCGCCGCCCCCGGGGCATCCGCGCCCCTACGGCTGGCCAGCAGCAAATGCTCCACCCCACGCTCGACCACCAGATGCCGGGCCACCACACCCGCCAACACACCCGACGCCCCCGTCACCAACACCGTCCCACCCGAGACCAACGGCACAGACGCCCCAGAGGCCGTCGCGGGCTTGATCACGCGGGACAAGCGCGGGACCAGGACAGTGCCACCCCGGACCGCCAGCTGCGGCTCCTCACCAGCAGCGAGGGTCCGCACCACCGCATCTGCCGCAACAGCGCTGATCTCGCTGCCGTGCTCAGGGTCATGGTCCAGGAGGAAGAACCGGCCGGGATTCTCGGTCTGCACCGACCGCAACAAACCCCACACCGGAGCCTGCACCAGATCAGCCACATCCTCCCCCATCTCCGTAGCGACCGCACCACAAGTGACCACCACCAAACGAGAGGCAGCCAACCGCTCCTCACCCAGCCACGACCGCACCGAAGACAGCACAGTGGAAAGCGACTCCCGCACCCGAGCGGCCAAGCCGTCGCCTGTACTCGTCGGGCAGGACAGGACCACCGTCTCGGGTACCGACTCACCCTCATCGAGCGCGCTGATCAGCGCGGGCACATCCACATAGCGCCCGTACGACCCACCCGCGCGGACCACCGCCTCACCCAGCCCCGGATCCCGCCCCACGACCGCCCACGAACCCCCAGCAACAGCCGGAGCCAACGTGGCCACCGGCTGCCAGTCCAGCTGGAAGAGGGAGTCATAACGACTGGTCTGGGCCGCCTGCAGCTGCTCGGCCGAAATGGGCCTCAAGGCCAGGGATTCGATGGAAATCACCGGCTGACCCGCCGCATCCGCCACTTCCAGCGCCACCGCATCCGACCCCGCCCGGGTCAACCGCACCCGCACCACCGACGCACCCGAGGCATACAACCGCACCCCCGACCACGCAAACGGAATACGCGCCGCCCCCTCATCCTCATCCGAAGCGATCAACGCCACCGCATGCACGGCCGCATCCAACAACGCCGGATGCACCCCAAACCCCTCCACCTCACCAACCCGCTCCCCCGGAAGACGAACCTCAGCAAACACCTCCTCACCACGCCGCCAAACCGCCTCCAACCCCCGAAAAGCCGGACCATAATCAAACCCACGCTCAGAAAAACGCTCATAGAACGCATCCAGATCAGCCACCACCGACTCCGCACCCACCGGCGGCCACTGCTCCAACCCCACCCCACCCACACCAACCGGCTCCCCCGCCACCAACGAACCCGTCGCATGGCGCACCCACACGGCATCGGCCGCTTCAAGGCGAGATTGCACATAGACGCTGTGCAAACCGTCTTGTTCCGCCTCGCCGACCACAACCTGAAGCTGGACACCACCCCGCTCCGGAAGGGACAACGGATCCCCGAGAGTGAGCTCCTGGATTCCCTCGCATCCCGCACGATGCGCAGCGGTCAGCGCCAACTCGGCCAGCGCAGCCGGTGGCACCAGCACCGACCCCAGGACCCGGTGGTCGGCCAGCCAGGGATGGGTCTCCAACGAGATACGTCCGGTGAGGAGATGTCCTTGATCCGCAAGGGGGACTGCGGCTCCGAGGAGCGGGTGTTCAACGGTTTCCAGGCCGAGGCCGGTGGCGTCGGTTGCCGCGGGCGGAGCGTCGAGCCAGTAGCGCTCCCGCTGGAAGGCATACGTGGGCAGGTCCAGCATCGGTGCGCGGCCGTCTACCGCAGCACTGTCGTCCGTGGCCACCGGGCCGAGCGCAGGTGCCCAGTCAACGGCCACCCCGTTGACATGCAGTTGAGCGAGGGAGGTCAGGACCTGCCGGAGTGTGTCCTGGTCGCGGCGCAACGTCCCGGTCACCACCGCCTGACCACCAGCGGCCTCCACCGCCTCCTCCACACCCACCGTCAACACCGGATGAGCACTGACCTCAACAAAGACCCCATAGCCATCGGCGACCAGGGCATCCACCGCCTCGGCGAAACGCACCGGCCGCCGCAGATTCCGGAACCAGTACCCGCCATCCATCTCCCCGGGCGACACCCACTGCCCAGTCACCGTCGACAACAACGGCACCCACTCGCCACCATCCCGAGGACTCAAGCCATCCAGAACCTCGGCCAGCTCGCTACGGATCTGCTCAACCTGCGTGGTGTGGGAGGCATAATCCACCGGGATCCGGCGTGCCCGCACCCCCTGCTCCTCACACACAGCCCGCACCCGCTCCACCGCCAGCGCAGGCCCGGCCACCACCACCGAACCAGGACCGTTGACCGCCGCCACCTCAACCCCAGCCCAGACACCGCCCTCAATCCACCCCACGGCCTCCTGCTCGGAAACGGCCACCGACAGCATCCCGCCCAGACCAGCCAAACGCTCACCGATCAACCGCGACCGCAACGCCACCACCTTGCACGCATCCTCCAACGACAACAGACCCGCCACATACGCAGCCGCCACCTCACCCTGGGAATGACCCACCACCGCCGCCGGCTCCACACCAAACGACCGCCACACCCCCGCCAAAGCCACCATCACCGCAAACGACACCGGCTGCACCACATCCACCCGATCCAACGACGGCGCCCCCACCTCCCGCCGCAACACCCCCCGCACCGACCAATCCACCCACCCCGACAACACCCGCTCACACTCAGCAATCCCCTCAGCAAACACCACCGACTCATCCAACAACCGCGCACCCATACCCACCCACTGCGCACCCTGACCAGGGAAGACAAACACCGGCCGACCCACCCCCGACCGCACACGACCCACCACACCACCACCAACAGCAGCCCCACCTTGCGCCAGACCCACAAGCCCAGCCTCAAGCTCCGCCACATCCGAACCAAGGACGACTGCGCGGTGCTCGAACACCGCGCGGGAGCTCACCAGACCACGCCCCACACCCACCGCATCCACGCCACCACCATCAGCCTGGGCAGCGCTGAGGAACTCCAACAGTCGGCTGGCCTGAGCCGCCAACGCACCCGCACTACGCCCCGACACCACCCACGGCACCACCGCAGGCATCACCACGGGCGCCACGACTTCACCAGCAGACTCCTCCGCCGGTGCTTCCTCGATGATGACGTGAGCATTGGTCCCCGACACGCCGAAGGAAGAGACCCCAGCCCGCCGCGCCCGCTCCCCACGCGGCCAAGCCACAGCCTCAGCCAGCAACTCCACGGCGCCCGCGTCCCAGTCCACATGCGATGACGGCTGGTCCACATGCAAGGTGCGCGGCAGCACCTCCTGGTCCAAGGCCATGACCATCTTGATCACACCACCCACACCGGCGGCCGATTGGGTGTGACCGATGTTCGACTTCAGCGACCCCAACCACAACGGCCGACCACCCTCACGCTCCCGCCCATAAGTAGCCAGCAGCGCTTGTACCTCGATCGGATCACCCAACCGGGTCCCGGTCCCATGCCCCTCAACGGCGTCCACGTCCGCCGCCGACAGCCGGGCGTTGGCCAGTGCCTGCCGGATCACCCGCTCCTGCGACGGACCATTCGGCGCCGTCAACCCATTCGACGCACCATCCTGATTCACCGCGGAACCACGCACCACCGCCAACACCCGATGCCCACGCGCCCGCGCATCGGACAGCCGCTCCAGCAACAACACACCGACGCCCTCACCCCAGCCCGTGCCGTCCGCCGCCTCCGCATACGCCTTGCACCGCCCGTCCGCCGACAGGCCACGCTGACGGGAGAACTCCACAAACGTCCCCGGAGTCGACATCACCGCCACACCACCGGCCAACGCCATCGAACACTCACCACTACGCAACGCCACACTCGCCTGATGCAACGCCACCAACGACGACGAACACGCCGTATCCACCGTCACCGCCGGACCTTCGAGCCCGAAGGTGTACGCCAGGCGCCCCGACGCCACACTCCCAGCACTCCCCGACCCCAGATAACCCTCAAGATCCGCCGGAAGCGCCGTCAGCCTCGAGGCGTAGTCGTTGTACATCACCCCCATGAACACACCCGTCGCCGACCCACGCAGCCCACCCGGATCAATCCCAGCCCGCTCCATCGCCTCCCACGACGCCTCCAACAACAACCGCTGCTGCGGATCCACCGCCAACGCCTCACGCGGCGACATCCCAAAAAACTCCGCATCAAAATCCGCCGCCTCATGCAGAAACCCGCCCGACCGCACATACGACGTCCCCGCATGCGCCGGATCCGGGTCATACAACCCCTCCAGATCCCAACCACGATCAACAGGAAAACCGGAAATGGCATCCGTCCCACCGGCCACCAAATCCCACAACTCCTCCGGCGAAGTCACACCACCCGGATACCGGCAGCCCACCCCCACAATCGCGATCGGCTCCGCATCCACACCCACCACAGCCGGCACCACAACAGCAGCATCCGACCGCACACCCGCACCCAACTCCTGGTCGAGGTAAGAGGCGACAGCGCGTGGGCTGGGATGGTCGAACGCCAAGGTGGTCGGGAGTCGAAGCCCGGTGGCCGCCCCAAGCTGGTTACGCAGTTCAACCGCGGTCAGGGAGTCGAAGCCCAAATCCTTCAGCGCCCGGTCGGCGTCGATTCCAGCAGGGTCCGCATGCCCCAGCACCGTCGCCACATGGGAACGAACCAACTCCAGCAACAACCGCTCACGCTCCCCCGACGCCACACCCGCCAACCGATCCCGCCACGCACCAGACCCATCACTCCCCACCGCAACCCGGCGCACCGCACCCCGCACCACATTCCGCAACAACGCCGGAACCAACACACCACCACGCCCACGAAACGCCCGCACATCCACACGCACCGGCAACACCACACCACGCCCCACACCCTGAGCGACATCGAAAAGGGCGAGACCCTCTTCGGTGGTCATGGGGGTGATGCCGGTGCGGTTCAGGCGCGCGTGGTCCTCGTGGTCCAGGTGGCCGGTCATTCCGCTGTCCTGTGCCCACAGACCCCAGGCCAGGGACACAGCGGGCAGACCCTGGGCCTGGCGGTGCTGAGCCAGAGCGTCCAGGAAGCTATTGGCCGCGGCGTAATTGGCCTGCCCGGCATTGCCCAGCACACCCGCCGCCGAAGAGAACAGGACGAACGCCGCCAAGTCCATGTCCCGGGTCAGCTCATGCAAATGCCAGGCCGCATCCACCTTCGGCGCCAACACCCGCGCAATCTGCTCCTGGCCCAAGCCCTCCACGGTCGCGTCATCCAGCACACCCGCGGCATGCACCACACCCCGCAACGGCGCCTCCGCCGGAATACCGGCCAGCAACTCACGCACCGCATCACGATCGGCCACATCGCACGCGGCCACGGTGACCGACGCCCCAGCCCCCTCCAGCTCGGCCACCAACTCAGCCATCCCCGGGGCGTCCGGGCCCCTGCGGCCAGCCAGCAGCAGATGCTCGACCCGATGCTCGGCGACCAGATGGCGGGCCACCAACCCGCCCAGCGTCCCCGTGCCACCAGTGATCAATACCGTCCCCGGACCCTGCCACCTGCCGACCCGCTCTACGGCCGCAGCTCCACTCACCCGTGCCAGGCGGGCGCACCGCACCACATCCCCACGCACCGCGAGCTGCGGCTCACCACACGCCACCAACCCACCCACCACACCAGCATCAAGACCCACACCACCACCACGCTCACCCGCGACGACGTCAGCAAGCACGAACCGATCCGGATGCTCAGCCTGCGCACTACGCACCAGACCCCACACCGCCGCACCCGCAAAACTACCCACCCCCTCACCCGGCTCCACCACCACCGCACCACTGGTCCGCACCAACAAACGACTCCCCGACCACCGCTCATCCCTCACAAACCTCCCCAACACCGCAGCCGTCTCACCCACCACCCGATGAACCCCACCCACCACACCACCAGAACCCTCATCCCCATCCACCGGAACAGTCAGAACCACCACATCCGGCACCACCCCACAACCCGCCAACCGCTCCAAACCCACCACATCCCCACCCGACAACGACGCCACCACCGGCCCCACCACCGCACCCCGCACCACACCCGCAGCAACCCCCTCCCACTCCACCCCAAACAAACAATCCCGACCCGCACCCACCACCGCCAACTGCCCCACCGACACCGACCGCACCATCAACGACTCCACCACACCCACAAACCGACCACACTCATCCGCCAAATCAACCGCAACCTCATCCACACCCACCGACCGCACACCCACCCGCAACCGAACAACACCCCCACCCTCCAACCGCACACCACTCACCGCAAACGGCAACCTGACCCGCTCCAACCCCTCACCCGAACCCCCCCCACCCACCATCAACAACACCTGAAACGCCGCATCCAACAACGCCGGATGAACCCCAAAACCCCCACCATCAACCCCCTCCGGCAAACACACCTCCGCAAACACCGCATCACCCAACCGCCACGCCACCCGCACACCCTGAAACAACGGCCCATACTCATAACCCCGACCAGCAAACCCCGCATAAAGCTCATCCGGATCCAACGCCATCGGCTGGGCACCGGCCGGCGGCCACTGTTCGAGCACCGCCTGGTGCTGCTCGTCTTGCTGCGGGACACCGAGCAGACCGCTGGCGTTCCGGGTCCATCCCGACTCGGCAGACGTTTCCCCAACCTCAACGCGGGAGTGGACAGAAACCGGCCGGAAGCCCGACGCATCGGCTTCTTCAACGGCGACCTGGACCTGGACACCGCCCTGCTCGGGCAGAACCAGCGGCGCCTCCAGCGTCAGCTCCTCCAGTCGACTGCAACCAATGTGTTCACCGGCGCGGGTCGCCATCTCCACCAGCGCCGCTCCGGGCACCAGCACCGCCCCCATCACCTGGTGGTCGGCCAGCCACGGATGTGTCTGCAGCGACAGCCGACCCGTGAGCAGGACCGCCTCGCTGCCAGCAGTGTCGACTGCGGCTCCGAGGAGCGGGTGTTCAACGGTGTCCAGGCCGAGGGCGGTGGCATCGGCTGCGTCGGGCGGAGCGTCGAGCCAGTAGCGCTCCCGCTGGAAGGCATACGTGGGCAGGTCCAGCATCGGTGCGCGGCCGTCTACCGCAGCACTGTCGTCCGTGGCCACCGGGCCGAGCGCAGGTGTCCAGTCAACGGCCACCCCGTTGACATGCAACTGGGCCAGGGAAGTCAGAACCTGCCCAAGGGTGTCCTGGTCACGGCGCAACGTCCCGGTCACCACCGCCTGACCACCAGCGGCCTCCACCGCCTCCTCCACACCCACCGTCAACACCGGATGAGCACTGACCTCAACAAAGACCCCATAGCCATCGGCGGCCAGGGCCTTCACAGCCTCGGCGAAACGCACCGGCTGCCGCAGATTCCGGAACCAGTACTCATCGTCCATCTCGCCCGGCGACACCCACTGCCCAGTCACCGTCGACAACAACGGCACCCCACGACCATGGGGAACGGCCGGAGTCAGGCCATCCAGAACCTCGGCCAGCTCGCTACGGATCTGCTCAACCTGCGTGGTGTGGGAGGCGTAGTCCACCGGGATCCGGCGTGCCCGCACCCCCTGCTCCTCACACACAGCCTGCACCCGCTCCACGGCCTGCGCAGGTCCGGCCACCACGACCGAACCGGGACCGTTGACCGCGGCCACCTCCACCCCAGCCCAGACACCGGCCTCAATCCGCTCCGTCGCCTCCTGCTCGGACACGGCCACCGACAGCATCCCGCCCAGACCAGCCAAACGCTCACCGATCAACCGCGACCGCAACGCCACCACCTTGCACGCATCCTCCAACGACAACAGACCCGCCACATACGCAGCCGCCACCTCACCCTGGGAATGACCCACCACCGCCGCCGGCTCCACACCAAACGACCGCCACACCCCCGCCAAAGCCACCATCACCGCAAACGACACCGGCTGCACCACATCCACCCGATCCAACGACGGCGCCCCCACCTCCCGCCGCAACACCGCCTGAACCGACCAATCCACCCACCCCGACAACACCCGCTCACACTCAGCAATCCCCTCAGCAAACACCACCGACTCATCCAACAACCGCGCACCCATACCCACCCACTGCGCACCCTGACCAGGGAAGACAAACACCGGCCGACCCACCCCCGACCGCACACGACCCACCACACCACCACCAACAGCAGCCCCACCTTGCGCCAGACCCACAAGCCCAGCAGTCAGCTCCTCCACATCCGAACCAAGGACGACTGCGCGGTGCTCGAACACCGCGCGGGAGCTCACCAGACCACGCCCCACACCCACCACATCCACGCCACCACCATCAGCCTGGGCAAAGCTGAGGAACTCCAACAGTCGGCTGGCCTGAGCCGCCAACGCACCCGCACTACGCCCCGACACCACCCACGGCACCACACCACCACCAGCGGAAACCACCTCCACACTCAAGGCTTCCTCTGCCGACGCCTCCTCAAGAATGACGTGCGCATTCGTCCCCGACACACCGAAAGAAGACACACCAGCCCGCCGCACCCGCTCCCCACGCGGCCAAGCCACAGCCTCAGCCAGCAGCTCCACCGCGCCCGCATCCCAGTCCACGTGCGAAGACGGCTGATCCACATGCAACGTCCTCGGCAGCATCTCCCGGTTCAGGGCCATGACCATCTTGATCACACCACCCACACCAGCAGCAGCCTGCGCATGGCCGATGTTCGACTTCAACGACCCCAGCCACAACGGCCGGCCGCCCTCACGCTCCCGCCCATAAGTAGCCAGCAGCGCCTGAGCCTCGATCGGATCACCCAACCGGGTCCCGGTCCCATGCCCCTCAACGGCGTCCACGTCCGCCGCCGACAGCCGGGCGTTGGCCAGCGCCTGCCGGATCACCCGCTCCTGCGACGGACCATTCGGCGCCGTCAACCCATTCGACGCACCGTCCTGATTCACCGCAGAACCACGCACCACCGCCAACACCCGATGCCCACGCGCCCGAGCATCCGACAACCGCTCCAGCAACAACACACCCACGCCCTCACCGAACCCCGTGCCATCCGCCCCCTCGGCGAACGCCTTGCAACGGCCGTCCACCGACAGGCCCCGCTGTCGGGAAAACTCCAGGAAGAGACCCGGGGTGGACATCACCGTCGCTCCACCGGCCAAGGCCATCGAGCACTCACCACTGCGCAGCGCCGCACTCGCCTGGTGCAAGGCGACCAACGACGACGAACACGCGGTGTCCACCGTCACCGCCGGACCTTCGAGCCCGAAGGTGTACGCCAGGCGCCCCGACGCCACGCTTCCCGCACTGCCGGAGACCAGGTAGCCCTCGAGCTCACCCGGAAACTTCCTCAGCCTGGAGGCGTAGTCGCTGTACATCACGCCCATGAACACGCCCGTGGCCGACCCGCGCAGCTCAGTCGGATCGATCCCGGCCCGCTCCATCGCCTCCCACGACGCCTCCAACAACAACCGCTGCTGCGGATCCACCGCCAACGCCTCACGCGGCGACATCCCGAAGAACTCCGCATCGAAGTCCGCGGCATCGTTCAGGAAGCCACCGTCGAGGGCATAGCTCTTCCCCGCGCGGTCCGGGTCGGGGTCGTACAGGGCCTCCAGGTCCCAGCCGCGATCGACCGGGAAGCCGGAAATGGCGTCCGTTCCACCGGCCACCAACTCCCACAACTCCTCGGGCGAAGTCACACCACCCGGATACCGGCAGCCCACCCCCACAATCGCAATCGGCTCCGTGTCCACGCCCACCACAGCCGGCACCGCGACGGCGGCATCCGAGCGCTCGTCCGCGCACAGCCGACCGTCCAGATACCTGGCGATGGCCGAAGGCGTGGGATAGTCGAAGACCAGCGTGGTCGGGAGTCGAAGTCCTGTCGCGGTCCCGAGCTGGTTACGCAGTTCGACCGCGGTCAGCGAGTCAAAGCCGAGATCCTTCAACGCGCGATCGCCATCCACGGTGTCCGCGGTCGAGTGGCCCAGCACCTTGGCGATGTGAGTACGAACGGTGGCGAGGATGAGGTCGTACCGCTCGGCGTCGTCGAGATCCGCCACCCGCTGCTGAAGAGTCGTTGCCGCCGCGACACCCGCGCGACGTGTCGGGGACTTCACCAGCCCTCGGTACAGACTCAAGAGGGTGCCACCGTTCGCCACATGCCTCTGAACCGCCGCAAGCGAGAGGCGGGCCAGGAGGAGCGAAGGGTGATCGGCCTCGACGGCCGTGTCGAGCAGAGCCAGGCCTTCCTCGGTGGTCATGGGGGTGATGCCGGTGCGGTTCAGGCGCGCGTGGTCCTCGTGGTCCAGGTGGCCGGTCATTCCGCTGTCCTGTGCCCACAGACCCCAGGCCAGGGACACAGCGGGCAGACCCTGGGCCTGGCGGTGCTGAGCCAGAGCGTCCAGGAAGCTATTGGCCGCGGCGTAATTGGCCTGCCCGGCATTGCCCAGCACACCCGCCGCCGAAGAGAACAGGACGAACGCCGCCAAGTCCATGTCCCGGGTCAGCTCATGCAAATGCCAGGCCGCATCCACCTTCGGCGCCAACACCCGCGCAATCTGCTCCTGGCCCAGACCCTCCACGGTCGCGTCATCCAGCACACCCGCGGCATGCACCACACCCCGCAACGGCGCCTCCGCCGGAATACCGGCCAGCAACTCACGCACCGCATCACGATCACTGGTGTCACAGGAGCGGACCGTAACCCGGCCGCCCAGCTCCTCGATCTGTTCACACAGCTCCGGCGCTCCCGGTGCATCCAGGCCGCGACGGCTGACCAGCAGCACATGCTCTACGCCTTGCTCGGCGACCAGATGGCGGGCCACCAACCCGCCCAGCGTCCCCGTGCCACCAGTGATCAGCACTGTCCCCGGACCCTGCCACCTGCCGACCCGCTCTACGGCCGCAGCTCCACTCACCCGTGCCAGGCGGGCACACCGCACCACATCCCCACGCACCGCGAGCTGCGGCTCACCACACGCCACCAACCCACCCACCACACCAGCATCAAGACCCACACCACCACCACGCTCACCCGCGACGACGTCAGCAAGCACGAACCGATCCGGATGCTCAGCCTGCGCACTACGCACCAGACCCCACACCGCCGCACCCGCAAAACTACCCACCCCCTCACCCGGCTCCACCACCACCGCACCACTGGTCCGCACCAACAAACGACTCCCCGACCACCGCTCATCCCTCACAAACCTCCCCAACACCGCAGCCGTCTCACCCACCACCCGATGAACCCCACCCACCACACCACCAGAACCCTCATCCCCATCCACCGGAACAGTCAGAACCACCACATCCGGCACCACCCCACAACCCGCCAACCGCTCCAAACCCACCACATCCCCACCCGACAACGACGCCACCACCGGCCCCACCACCGCACCCCGCACCACACCCGCAGCAACCCCCTCCCACTCCACCCCAAACAAACAATCCCGACCCGCACCCACCACCGCCAACTGCCCCACCGACACCGACCGCACCATCAACGACTCCACCACACCCACAAACCGACCACACTCATCCGCCAAATCAACCGCAACCTCATCCACACCCACCGACCGCACACCCACCCGCAACCGAACAACACCCCCACCCTCCAACCGCACACCACTCACCACAAACGGCAACCTGACCCGCTCCAACCCCTCACCCGAACCCCCCCCACCCACCATCAACAACACCTGAAACGCCGCATCCAACAACGCCGGATGAACCCCAAAACCCCCACCATCAACCCCCTCCGGCAAACACACCTCCGCAAACACCGCATCACCCAACCGCCACGCCACCCGCACACCCTGAAACAACGGCCCATACTCATAACCCCGACCAGCAAACCCCGCATAAAGCTCATCTACGTCCACGGGAACGGCCCCAGGAGGAGGCCAGCTGGCTCCGCTCAGCACCTCGGAGACGGGCTCCGCATCAACCGTCGCGCAACTCGACCCCGTCGCATGGCGCTTCCAGCCCTGATCGACATCATCGGAATCCATCCGCGAGTGAATGCTGAACTCGCGCCGACCGTCCTGTTGGACCTCCCCGACGACCACCTGTAGGTGAACGGTCTCCCCTTCGGGGACTGCGAGAGGTGCTTCAAGGGCGATGTCTTCTATGCCCTGTTGGCCAACGTGCGTCACCGCGTGCATCGCCAACTCGATCAGCGCGGCCCCCGGCACCAGCACGGTTCCCCAAACCTGGTGGTCGGCGAGCCATGGGTGTGTCTCCAGCGAGATGCGTCCGGTGAAGAGCTGTCCACCTTCGGCGAGCGGGACCGCGGCTCCCAGGAGAGAGTGTTCAAGAGCCTCCAGGCCCAGACCACTGGCATCGACCGCCACAGTCGGAGCATCGAGCCAGTAACGCTCCCGCTGGAACGCATACGTCGGCAACGACACCAACGCCCCACCACCCGACCCGGCCACCCCACCCAGAACGGGCATCCAGTCAACGGCCACCCCATTGACATGCAACTGAGCCAGGGAAGTCAGAACCTGCCCAAGAGTGTCCTGGTCACGGCGCAACGTCCCGGTCACCACCGCCTGACCACCAGCGGCCTCCACCGCCTCCTCCACACCCACCGTCAACACCGGATGAGCACTGACCTCAACAAAAACCCCATAACCCTCGGCGACCAGGACATCCACCGCCTCAGCGAAACGCACCGGCCGCCGCAGATTCCGGAACCAATAACCCCCATCCATCTCCCCGGGCGACACCCACTGCCCAGTCACCGTCGACAACAACGGCACCCACTCGCCACCATCCCGAGGACTCAAGCCATCCAGAACCTCAGCCAGCTCGCTACGGATCTGCTCAACCTGCGTGGTGTGGGAGGCATAATCCACCGGGATCCGCCGCGCCCGCACCCCCTGCTCCTCACACACAGCCCGCACCCGCTCCACCGCCAGCGCAGGCCCGGCCACCACCACCGAACCAGGACCGTTGACCGCCGCCACCTCCACCCCAGCCCAGACACCGCCCTCAACCCACCCCACGGCCTCCTGCTCGGAAACAGCCACCGAAAGCATCCCGCCCAGACCAGCCAAACGCTCACCGATCAACCGCGACCGCAACGCCACCACCTTGCACGCATCCTCCAACGACAACAGACCCGCCACATACGCAGCCGCCACCTCACCCTGGGAATGACCCACCACCGCCGCCGGCTCCACACCAAACGACCGCCACACCCCCGCCAAAGCCACCATCACCGCAAACGACACCGGCTGCACCACATCCACCCGATCCAACGACGGCGCCCCCACCTCCCGCCGCAACACCCCCCGCACCGACCAATCCACCCACCCCGACAACACCCGCTCACACTCAGCAATCCCCTCAGCAAACACCACCGACTCATCCAACAACCGCGCACCCATACCCACCCACTGCGCACCCTGACCAGGGAAGACAAACACCGGCCGACCCACCCCCGACCGCACACGACCCACCACACCACCACCAACAGCAGCCCCACCTTGCGCCAGACCCACAAGCCCAGCCTCAAGCTCCGCCACATCCGAACCAAGGACGACTGCGCGGTGCTCGAACACCGCGCGGGAGCTCACCAGACCACGCCCCACACCCACCGCATCCACGCCACCACCATCAGCCTGGGCAGCGCTGAGGAACTCCAACAGTCGGCTGGCCTGAGCCGCCAACGCACCCGCACTACGCCCCGACACCACCCACGGCACCACCGCAGGCATCACCACGGGCGCCACATCCCCACCAGCAGACTCCTCCGCCGACGCCTCCTCAAGAATGACGTGCGCATTCGTCCCCGACACACCGAAAGAAGACACACCAGCCCGCCGCACCCGCTCCCCACGCGGCCAAGCCACAGCCTCAGTGAGCAGCTCGACCGCCCCCGCATCCCAATCCACATGCGAGGACGGCCGATCCACATACAACGTGCGCGGCAGCACCTCACGGTTGAGGGCCATGACCATCTTGATCACACCACCCACACCGGCGGCCGACTGCGTGTGACCGATGTTGGACTTCAACGACCCCAACCACAACGGCCGACCGTCCTCCCGGCCCTGCCCATACGTAGCCAGAAGCGCCTGGGCCTCGATCGGGTCACCGAGCGTCGTGCCCGTCCCATGGCCCTCGACGGCATCCACGTCCGCCGTCGTCAGCCGCGCGTTGGCCAGCGCCTGCCGGATCACCCGCTCCTGCGACGGACCATTCGGCGCCGTCAACCCATTCGACGCACCATCCTGATTCACCGCAGAACCACGCACCACCGCCAACACCCGATGCCCCTTCGCCCGAGCATCCGACAACCGCTCCAACAACAACACACCCACGCCCTCGCTGAACCCGGTCCCGTCCGCCGCGTCCGCGAACGCCTTGCACAGCCCGTCCACGGCCATGCCGCGCTGCCGGGAGAACTCCAGGAAGAGACCCGGGGCCGACATCACCGCCACGCCACCGGCCAGGGCCATCGAGCACTCACCACGGCGCAGCGCCGCACTCGCCTGATGCAAGGCGACCAACGACGACGAACACGCCGTGTCCATCGAAAGCGCCGGGCCCTCAAGACCGAGCACATACGCCACTCGGCCGGAGGCGACACTCTGCCGGCTGCCGTTGAGCAGGTACCCCTCGAGCTCACCCGGGAAGGTGCTCAGGCGCGAGGCATAGTCGTTGTAGATGACGCCGAAGTAGACCCCGGTCGGGGTGCCGCGCAGCTCAAGGGGGTTGATTCCGGCGGTCTCGATCGCTTCCCACGACGTCTCCAGCAGCAACCGCTGCTGCGGATCCACCGCCAGTGCCTCACGCGGCGACATCCCGAAGAACTCCGCGTCGAAGTCCGCGGCATCGTGCAAGAACCCGCCCTTCCGCACATACGACGTCCCCGCGTGTGCCGGATCCGGGTCGAACATGTTCTCCAGGTCCCAACCGCGGTCGGCGGGGAAGTCCGAGATGGTGTTCCGGCCGTTCGCCACCACGTCCCACAGCTCATCGGGAGAGCTCACCCCACCGGGGTAGCGGCAGGCCAGACCCACGATGGCGATCGGGTCGTCGGCATCCCGCCGGTCGTCGTCCTCCGTCGCGCCAGCCGAGGCGTGGGAAACGTCAGCGACGTCGCCCACGATCCGGGTCCTCATATAGCGCGCCAGCGCCGCCGGGTTCGGGTAGTCGAACAGTGCCGTCGACGGGAGGCGAACCCCTGAACGCTCGGTCAGGTTGCTGATCAGCTGCTGACGCTTCTCCCGGTAGACCCCGAGAGAGCGGAAGGAGGCCTGCTCGGCGATGTCTTCTGGGCTGCGTGAGCCGAGTATCTGAGCGATCTCTTCACGTACCAGGGCGAGCACTATCTCGAACTGCCGCTTTTCGGACGCATCAGAGAGTCGATCGCGCAGCTCAGCATCCGTGAGTACTCGCCTATCCCGCACAGCAAACCCTTCCAACGCCACCGGAATTACGCCATGTCAGATGTGGACAGCCCGCCAGTCGTCCAGCCGGAAACCGGCCAACGGACTCTCAAGGGATCGTGCCAAAAGTGCCGGAACAACTGGGCTCCGACCTCAGTCAGGTGCCTGATTCACCGAATTTGTTCACTGAGAGATGCGCTCCGCGACGAAACGGGCGACATCGGGCAGCTGCTCGGTGAGGTAGAAGTGGCCGCCTGGGAAGACCATCAGCTCGAAATCTCCGGTGGTGTGCTTTCCCCAGTCCTCCGCCTCATCAGAGGTCACTCGCTCATCGGAGACACCGATAACGGTGGAGATAGGGCATGTGACCCTGGTGTCGGGAGTAACCACATAGCCTTCGATCGCCTTGTAGTCGCTGCGGATGGCGGGCAGGATGACGCGAAGGGCATCCTCATCGGCGAAGATCCCGGAGTTCGGACCGTTCAGCGCCTTGAGGTCCGCTATGAGCTGGGCGTCGTCCGTGCGGAGCTTCTCGTCACGGTGTCGTGAGGGAGCGGGGCGGGCCGATGCGAACAGCCATCGCGGGCTGATCCCGTCCTTCTCTTCGAGGCGTCGCGTCACCTCGAATGCCAGTACCGCGCCCATGCTGTGCCCGAAGAAGGCCAGCGGACGGTCGTCGAGGGCCCGCACATCCTCGAAGATGAGGTCGGCCATTTCCGCAACGCTGTCTATGCACGCGTCCCGGTGACGGTCCTGCCTTCCCGGATACTGAACGGCCAGGACTTCCGCCGATACGTTCAGCCCTCTTGCGAAGGGAAAGAAGAAGGTGGCGGCGCCACCCGCATGAGGAAAGCAGATCAGTCGGACGTCTTGAGGAGACTCGCCTCTCCGAAAGCGGCGAAGCCAACGCCCAGGGCGTACCTCGGCTGCACCCACGTGCTCCATCCCTTCAATGACCGGTTCCGGCGACCGCACAGTGGTACCCCATGCCAGTAGCCGAAAGGGCTCGGATGAACGGACCCACCCCCGCTTCACAGCCTCCGCCCAAAAACATTTTCGACGCTACAAGCCATCCGCCAATCAGAGAAAGGGTCATCTCTGCACAGGCCAACTGGTGGCCATGGCACGGATGCACAGGTGCGTGCGGCACGGACGGTCGTGACCAGCGGACACGGCCATGCGGACGCATTGGCCACGAGCGGACCGGGCCCCCTTCCCGGGCGCCCCTTCCGGGCGCCCCTCCCGGAGTCCGGACAGAGGTCCGGACAGGGTCTGGATAGGCCGGATTCAATGGATTTCCCGGCGTATGACGCCTCACAGACGATGGCAGGAGAGTGCCATTTGGCTTGTGGATGCGTTGCCACGGCCGGACACACGGCAGCATGGAGGGGCCCGTTGAGCGAACGGTGCGCCCGCGTACCGCTACGGGGCTGTCATGGACCGATCTTCTCCCTTTGGCAAAGCGGCTCGGCCATCCAGGGCATCAACGACCTCCTGCTGCAGCTGCAATGGAGTGCACCGGAGTACTGGAGCATTGGGCGCACTGGGCGTACTGGGAAATCGAGCAGCATTGAGCAGGAAAGAAGCGCCATGAAGGTGTGGATCGACCAGAGCAGATGCCTCAACAGCAGACAGTGCGAGGAAACCGCACCGCGCGTGTTCTCGATCGCGGACGACAGTCTCGCCTATGTGCGCCAGAACGGCCGGCTGCTGGACCAACCGGGCGGCGAGACATGTCAGGCGAATGTCCCCGATGAGGACCAGGACGCTGTTGATACGGCGGCCTACGAGTGCCCGGGGCAGTGCATCCACGTCATCGAGCAACCGTAGACAGGCCCGTGTCAAGAGAGCCCGTGCCGAATAGGAGACCATCGCATGTCTGCCGCCGAGAGCACCGATGAGAGCATTCCGCGCCTGCCCTTCGACCAGTCCGGTCTGATGGAGTTGCCGCCCCGGTTCGCCGAGCTGCGGGAGAACGATCCCATCGTCAAGGTCCTCACCCCGGTCGGCGATCCGGCGTGGCTGGTCACCCGGCATGAGGATGTGAAGAAGCTCATCTCCGACGCGCGTTTGGGCCGCTCGCATTTCGATCCGCCGAACGCACCGCGCTACAGCGCGGCGGTCATTCTCGGCGGTCCGCGGGGCGAGTACGAAACCGAGGTCGTCGACCACACCAAGGCGCGGCAGGTGCTGATTCCGTCGTTCAGTGCCCAGCGGATGCGTTCCCTGCGGCCGCGGATCCAGCGGACGGTGGACGAGTTGCTGAGCCGATTCCAGGAGCTTCCGCAGCCGGCGGACTTCCACCAGGAGATCGCGAAGCGGCTTCCGGTGTTTGTCATCAGCGAACTGCTGGGCATCCCCTTCGCCGACCGTGAGCAGCTCGGTACCTGGTCGCAAGGCACCTTCCACACCAGCGACCAGCAGCTGGCCGTCACGGCCATGCTGGAAATGCGCGAGTACATCGCGAAGTTCATCGAACTCAAGCGCGCCGAACCGGCCGACGACGTCATCACCGACCTGGTCCTCAAGCAGCAGGAGACGGGATTCCCGCCGGACGACGCCATTCAGACGTACGTATCGACGCTGATCATCGCCGGTTTCGAGACCAGTGTGTCGTTCACCGACTACGGCACCCTGCTGTTCCTGCGGAATCCGGATCAGCGGGCGCTGCTGGAGGCGGATCCCGGCCTGGCTCCCCGTGCCGTGGAAGAGATCCTGCGGTTCGCGCCCGCCTCCGACGCCTGCATCACCAGGTACGCGCGGACGGATTTCGAGTACAAGGGGACGCGGATCTCCGAAGGGGATCTGATCGCGCTGAGCCCGCAGACGGCCAACCGTGACCCCCGCGTCTTCCGGGAGCCGGAGCGTTTCGACATCACGCGGAACGAGAACCCGCATATGACGCTCGCCTACGGCCTGCACTACTGCATTGGCGCCCCGCTGGTCCGCGTCATGCTGGACGTGCTGTACCAGACGCTGTTCGCCCGCCTTCCCGGGCTGCGACTCGCGGTGCCGATCGACGAGCTGGTGTCCAGGAACAACGTGCTGACGGGAGGGCTCACCTCGCTGCCCGTGGCCTGGTGACCGACGCAGGAGGAGCCTGAACGGCAACAGGCGCCCCGGCGAGAGCCCGTCCGCGGGCGCGACCGGGGCGTCTTCTTCATGCCGCCAGCTCGCCGCACCGTCGGGTCGCCGCACCGCCAGGTCGCCGCACCGCCAGGTCGCCGCACCGCCAGGTCGTCAGTTCGCCAGTCCGCCGATCCCTGATCATCCACGCATCCACGGGCATACCTGGCCGGTGGCAGGACAGTGCCACTCGGATCTTGAGACGGCGCCGGGGCGGCGCGGGACGGCAGAATGATGTCGGGGCTGCGTTAACGGGGAGGTTGCTGCGGTGTGCAGTGCCAGTAATGAAGTCTCATCAGAGATGAAGGCGGCCCTTTTCCGCCACAGCCAGGGACCAGTGGCTGTCGGGCGGTCCTTACGGAAGTTCGCCAGCGGGGCTTTCGGCATCATGTCGGCCATGCCGCCGTGTATCTGGCCGTCAGGGTCGGCATCCGGGCATTCTCCGGCCTGAACAGCGCCTTCAGCGCGACGTCCGCCGCGCATCTCATCCCGCGTGTGCGCTCTCGCATCACTGCTGCGGCGCATCACTTCCTGCTGTGGTGCAGCACCTTTCATGGACCATTTAACATCTTCGTCACGGGGGCATCGGTGCCAAGTTTGGGTTCACTGTGCGAAAAACCGGCCTTAGGGCTTCATTTCCTTGATGCTGGCGACCGCGACTCCTTCCGGGCCCGCTCGGTGCTGGGTGTCTGGCTGTCCGATCCGGAATCGGAGAGGAACATTCGGCTCCTGGACACCGGGCTGCGCGATCTGCTGGTCATCGTGGCGTCTGATCAGCCGTGGCTGACCGATCCCGCCGCCGCCGAGCACCGGATCCGCATCCTGGCGCGCAGCGGGGCGGCGGGACTCGCGATCATGCGCACCGCTCCGCAGGACGTGCCCGAGGCCGTACTGGTGAATGCCAGGAAGCACAGTGTGCCACTGCTCGTCGGCAGCGAGGAGCTGTGCGGATCGGAGGTGGCGCAGGTCGTCAGCCGTGAGCGACTGCGGGAGTACGAGGACCGTGCTCAGCAACTGGAGGAGATGCTGGACCAGATACGACGGCCGGGGAGGCAGGGGCACCACAGACTGCAGACCCTGCTCGACCGGCTGGCCAAGGCGGTGGAGGGGTCGGTGCGCCTGGTCGACCCGCACAAGGCCGTGCTGGCCTCCGAATTGAGCGCGGGAGGCCCGCTGGTCGAACCGCCGGCCGCCATGGTGGCACGCATCGTGGGCGGGGAAGTGGGAGCCGCGTCCATCAACCATGGGAAGCACAGCGTGCGCCTCTACTCGATCGGCTATCACCCACCCCACATGGTTCTCATCGTGGTGCGCGACCAGGACTTCAACGAGTCCACCGAGAAGATCATCGCGCGCTCCACCGTGCTGCTGAGCCTGCTGATACGCGCGGAGGAGATGGACAGCGACCAGTACCGGCTGCAGCAGACCATGAGCTCGATGCGGGCCGCGGTGCTCCATCTGGCGCTGAACGGTCTCACCCAACTCGCCCAGGAGATCGGTCAGTCCCTGTACCCCGGGCTGTTCTCCGCCGATCAGGTCCGGGTGCATCTCATCACCTGTGGTGAGCGGGAGCTGAACGCAACGGCCTCCAAGCTGGAGAACGCACTGCGTCAGCAGGCCCTGGTCGTCCGTTCGCCGTTCCGTTCCGATCAGCTCTTCGTCGTCACGCCCGAGTGGCCGTCCGTGTCCTCGTCCTCGTCCCCACCCTCGTCTTCGTCCCCGCCCTCGTCCGGTGAGGACCGCGGGATGAGCGTCGTCCAACGGCTGCACCACCTGGTGACCGACGTTCCGGGGCTCCGGATGGGCGCCAGCCACCCCAAGCCGCTGGCGAGCCTCGAAGAGGCACACCAAGAGGCACACCGGGCCCTCACCATGGCGGGGAACAGCCAGGAGAAGCTGGTGACGGCGGCCCGGGAGGAGCCCGGTCTGTCCTTCTTCCTCGACCCGGGCGCCGGCCAGGCGTGGGCAGAGGCTTTCCTCCGCCCGCTCGACACCCTCGCCCCCGCCGTACGGGAGAGCATTCTGCGAACGATCGATCTGTCGTTGCGGTTCTCCCGTCTCGATGTGGCGAAGGCCACTGGCTCTCATCGCAACACGGTGGCGGCGCGCATCGCGAAGGTCAGTGAGCTCCTCGCCCTGGATCTCACCCGCCTGCCGGACCGGGCGGTGCTCAGTCTCGCGCTGGAGCTCCGGGCCTTGCCTCCCCATAGGCCCCACACAGCCCATACGCCCCATACTGCGAACGCGGTGTCCGGTGAGCGAAGCCTCGGCGATCTGCTGGCGGACGACGGTGCCCAGGAATGGGCCCGGATCTACCTCGGGCGTCTCGACGCGGATCGCAGAGACCTACGGCGGACGCTGGCGGCGTGGGTGGCCCGCGGCGGCAACGTGGAGCAGACCGCGCAAAAAGTCGGCGTGCATCTGAAGACGGTCCGCAACCATCTCCGCGCGGCCGAGAGCCTGCTCAACTGCCGCCTCCTGGGAACCCCCGGACTCACGCATGACCTGGTGCTGGCCATGCATGCCCTGGGGGTCGCCCAAGTCCTGCCCGACCACCTGGTGCGGTCCCCCTCCCGCCGGCTGCGGGCGGCCTGACCCGCGTTCTTCACTCCCGTACTCCGCGTGCGCCCTGTGCTCCTCATGCTTCCCGTGCTCCGACATCGCGAGCGACGACAGTGCCGATCTCGTTCGCCGCCGCGGTGTCGAGCATCTCCGAGTGGGTGCATTCGATGTCGACGATCTTGATGTCCCCTTCCGCATAACGCCGCCAATCCAGGGGGTCGCCCGTCCTCGCGTCGCTCTCCGGTATCGCCGCCCGTACCAGGATGATGTCGCCCTTGAGGACGGGAGGAGTGTGGCGCGCCATCATGTCGAGATTCGTCTGGTAGGCCCGGTAGATGCCGTCGACGTGCTCTTCGCTGACCTCGGTCTCGAGGGCAGGTGGCCGCCACAGCTCGTCGTCCGCCACCGGGTCGTACTGGTTACGGGCGACCCTGAGCAGGTCCTCGACCACTTCCCTGCGGGACGGGCACCAGAGCGGTTCGGTGCTCTGCCGCTCGATGGGATACGCGTCCAGGAGGAACAGCCGGTCGACCCTTTCCCCCATGGCCTCGAGGCGTGCGGCCATGGCGTGCGCCACCAGCCCGCCGAAGGACCAGCCCAGGAGGTTGTACGGACCCGAGGGCTGGATCGACCTCATCGTGGCCACGTAGTCGTCCGCCATCTCGTCGACGCTCGCCGCCGCCTCCCGCGACACATCGAGACCACGAGCCTGGAGGGCGTAGAGGGAGAAGCCGCCGACCGCGTGTCCGGCCAGCGCCTGGTAGGCCCAACCGATGCCACTCGCCGGATGCACACAGAACAGCTTGGGTGCGTCCGGCTCGGACCTGATGGCCAGGACGGTGTCGAAGTCGTGTGAGCTCTCCCCGTCGTCCAGGAGGCGAGCGAGCCGAGCCGGGGACGGGGCCTGGAACAGGGCCTGCATGCCCAGGCGGGCGCCGGTATCCGCGCGCAACCGGCCCATCAAGCGCATGGCGAGGAGGGAATGGCCGCCGAGCGCGAAGAAGTCGGCGTCGGCGGGGACGTGTGGCAGGCCCAGCACCTGGGCGAACAACCCGCAGAGCAGCTCTTCGGTGGGGGTGGCCGGTGCGCGGCCGGGGGCGGGGGTGTAGTCGGGGGCGGGCAGCGCCTTGCGGTCCAGTTTCCCGTTCGCCGTCAGCGGCAGGTTCTTCAGTACGACGACGGCGGTGGGCACCATGTGCTCCGGCAGGACCTTGGTCAGGAATTCCCGCAGTTCTGAGGCCTCCGGCGATGGACCGGGGCCGGCCGCTGGTACGGCGTAGCCGGTCAGCCGCCGGTCCCCGGGGCGGTCTTCGCGGAGCACGACCGCCGCCCGTGCCACCTGCGGATGCGACGCCAGCGCCGCCTCCACCTCACCCAACTCGATACGGAAGCCCCGCACCTTCACCTGATCATCCACCCGGCCGACGAACTCCAGCCGCCCATCCGCCCGCCACCGCACCAGATCCCCGGTCCGGTACATCCGCCCACCGGACCCGGCGAACGGACACGCCACAAACCGCCCCGCCGTCAACCCCGCACGCCCCGCATACCCCCGCGCCAACCCCGCACCCGCCACATACAACTCACCCACCACACCCGACGGCACCAACCCCAAACCACCATCCAGCACATACAGCGACGTGTTGGACAACGGACGACCCAACGGCGGTACACCCTGGTCAGCGGGGTCAAGCGTGGCGGTGGTGGACCAGATGGTGCACTCGGTCGGACCGTACAGATTGACCACCCCCGAACCCAACTCGCCCAACCGCCGAGCCAGACCAGCCGGCAGCGCCTCACCACCGGCCAGCACCCGCAGCTCCCGCAGCATCTCCGGAGCCTGGGAGGCGATGGCCTGCCACAGCGTCGGCGTCGCCTGCATCACCGACACCCGCCACCGCCTGACCAACCCCGACAACGCCACCGGATCACCCACCTCAGCATCCGAAGCCACCACCACCCCCGCCCCACACACCAGCGGCAAAAACACCTCCAACGCCGCAATATCGAACGAAACCGTGGTCACCGCCAACAACCGATCCCCAACACCCAGCGACACCCGCTCCCCCACCGCAGCCAAAAACCCCTCAACAGCCCCCCGGGACACCACCACACCCTTCGGAACACCCGTCGACCCCGAGGTATAGATGACATACGCCGGATGCCGAGAATCAAGCGAACCGATGCGATCAGCGTCCGTCAGATCGGTGGCCGATGCCTGAGCCAATCGCTGCTGAGTGTGCTGGTCATCCAACACCAGCAACCGCAGACCGTCCGCTGCCGGTACCCGCTCGGCCGTCTCCGCCGTGGCCAGCACCACCTCCGGCCGGGCATCGCCCAGCATGAAGGCGATCCGGCTCGCCGGATAACGCGGATCGATCGGCACGTACGCCCCACCAGCCTTCACCACCGCCAACAACGCCACCACCATCTCCACCGACCGCGACACCACCAACCCCACCCGGGACTCCGGCCCCCCCCCCCACCCCCCCAACACCCGAGCCAGCCGATTCGCCCGCTCATTCACCTCCCCATACGACACCTCACACCCCTCACACACCACCGCCACCGCACCCCGATCACGCCGCACCCACCCCTCAAACAACCCCGGCAGCACATCGACAGCACCTTCACCCATCGCATCGGGCCCATCCCCACCCCAGCGCGTCAGTTGCCCCCGCTCCTCCCCGCTGAGCACATCGATCCGCCCCACCAGACACCCCGGATCAGCAGCAATCGCCTCCAGCACCCGCACAAAGCGAGCCGCGATCACCTCCACCGCATCCCGGTCGAACACATCAGGCCGATATCCCCACCGCACCTGAAGCCGCTCACCAGGAATCACCGTCAACGCCAACGTGTAATGCGTCGCATCCCGGCCCCCGCCGGCCCGCACGGTCACGCCACTGTCTCCCAGAGCCCCCGAAGCCGCGTCGGGCGCCACCGGATAGTTCTCAAAAATCACCACCGTGTCGAACCGGGCCCCCGCACCCACCGCAGCCTGGATCTCCGGCAACCCCACGAACTGATGCTCCGACAACCGCGCCTGCGCCTCCTGCAACCCCGACAACAACCCCAACACCCGCACCCCAGCCCCAGCCCTGACCCGCACCGGCACCGTATTGATACACAACCCCACCAACGACTCAGCACCCGCCAACTCCACCGGCCGCACCGCCACCGTCGCCCCGAACACCACATCCTCACGCCCCAACAACCGACCCAACACCACACCCCACGCCCCCTGCACCAACGTGTTCAACGTCAGCCCCAACCCCCGACCACGCTCCACCAACCGCCCCGTCAAACCCTCCCCAACCTCACACCACACCTCACCCGGCACCACCCCACCACCACCAGAAACCACCGGCCCCAACACCGACGCCTCCATCACCCCCGCCAACACCCCACACCACGCCGCAACCCCCGCACCCCGATCCCGCGACCCATACCACGCGAGATACTCGCGGTACGGCGTGGGCCTGGGAAGTGCGGACTCCTGACCCGGCCGTTCGTACAGGGTGAACAGATCCCGCACCACCAGCGGAGTGGACCAGCCGTCCAGCAGGATGTGGTGATTCGTCATCACCAACCGGAAACGGTCCGCCCCCAGTCGGAACAGCGCGAACCGCAGCAACGGCGGCCGCGTCAGATCAAAGCGATCGACCCGGTCCTCCGCCAGCCACCGCTCGAAGGCATCCCGCGCCTCGGCCTCCCCCAGCCCCCGCAGATCCTCCTCCCGCCACGGCACCCGCACCCCACCAGGCACCACCTGAACCGGCACCGACACACCCTCATGCACAAACCCCGCACCCACATGCGGATACCGCCGCAACAACCCCTCCGCGGCCGCACGCAACCGCGTCGCATCCACCGAACCCTCTAGGTCGAAGACCAGCTGCACCATGTACACATCCGGCGCGGCATCGTCATAGACCGCATGGAACAGCAACCCCTCCTGCAACGGGGTCAGCGGCAGGATGTCGTCGGCCTCCGGGACCAGCGTCTCGACGTGTTCGATCCCGGCTTGATCGAGCGGGACCAGCGGCAGGTCGGAGGGTGTGTGACCACCGGACGTGGGATGCCTGAGATGGGCGATCAGTCCGTCCACGGCCGTGCGCCATGCCTCGGCGAACCGGCTGACCTCCGCTTCCGTCATCAGGTGGCCGGCCCAGGCCCAGGTCGCCGTGAGGCGCGGCCCGTCGGGGGTGTCCTCGGTGAGTGCGTTGATGTCGAGGCAGTGGGTGAGGGCCAGATCGGGGTCGGAGCCGCCGCCGAGGGCCGTACTCTCCTTGGCGTAGGGCCAGTTGGCGGATCCGCTGCCGGTGTACCGGCCGAGGTAGTTGAAGCCGATGTGCGGTGTGTTCAGCGCCGCGAGCCGGGGTCCGGTGTGGGGGTTGAGGTAGCGCAGCAGACCGTAGCCGATGCCGTGGTCCGGGACGCGGAGCTGTTCCTTCACGCGTTTGAGCGCACCGCTCAGGTTGGCGGCGCCGGTTGCCACGTCGGTCCAGTCGATGGGACCCGCGTCGAGGCGTACCGGATACATGCTGGTGAACCAGCCGATGGTGCGGGTCAGGTCCAGGGCCTCGGCGATGTCTTCGCGACCGTGTCCCTCGACGTTGACCAGCAGGGCGGTGGCTTCGGCGGTGCCGTAGCAGTGGGCCGCGGCCAGGACCAGGGCCGTGAGGAGCACGTCGTCGACCCCCGCGTGGTAGGCGGCGGGCACGGTCGTGAGGAGGGGCTCGGTGCGTGCCGGGTCGAGGACGACGGTGAGCGAACGCAGGCTGCGCACGTCATCACGGGCGGGGTCGAGTGCGTCGGTGGCCACGGTGAGCCCGGGGTCCCCGGTCATACGGGTCCACATGTCCAGTTCGTCTTCCCGGGCGGGGTCGACGGCCTGGTCGGCGAGCAGTCGCGCCCATCGGCGGAAGGAGGTTCCGACGGGCTGGAGTGCGGGGGGCCGGGCGGCCTCGATCGCCTCGTACGCGGCGATGAGGTCGGGCAGCAGCACCCGCCAGGACACTCCGTCCATCACCAGGTGGTGGGCCAGCAGGAGCAACCGGCCGGGGCGCCGCTCCCCCGCGTCCAGCCAGACCACCTGCAGCACGGTGCCGGAGTGCGGGTCCAGTCGGGCCTGGCCCGCCGCGCTCTCGGCCGCCACCGCCGCCCGCAGATCCGCCTCGCCACCTCCGATCACCGCGGTCCGGCGTACCAGATCGGCTGCCGCGATGGATCCGGGCGGTGTGATCTCCAGCCGCCAGGCGTCGGTGCCACCGCCGCCGGTGGTGCCGCCGCCGGGGCGACCCCCGTCGGTGGTGCCGTCCCCGTCGGCGATCCGCAGTCGCAGTCGCAGTGCGTCATGGTGGTCGATCACGGCCTGTACCGATGGGATCAGCCGGTCGAGTGTCAGCGTCGGTGGCACTTCCAGCAGCACCGACTGGTGATATCCGGTGGTCGCCCCTTCGCGCTCGCGCAGCCAGTGCATGATCGGGGTCATGGGCAGTGTGCCCACTCCGTTGTCCTCCACCGCCGGGGCCTCGGCGGTCCGGGTGGCGGTGGCGGCGAGGGCGGCGGGTGTCTTGTGCTGGAACACCTCACGCGGCGTGAACACCAGCCCCGCACGACGAGCCCGGCTCACCAACTGGATGGACATGATGCTGTCCCCACCCAACGCGAAGAAGTCGGCATCGGCAGGGACGTCGGCCAGGCCCAGCACCTGGGCGAACAACCCGCAGAGCAGCTCTTCGGTGGGGGTGGCCGGTGCGCGGCCAGGGGCCGGGGTGTAGTCGGGGGCGGGCAGCGCCTTGCGGTCCAGCTTCCCGTTCGCCGTCAACGGCAACTGCTCCAGTACGACAACGGCCGAGGGCACCATGTGCTCCGGCAGGGCCCCTGTCAGGAACTCCCGCAACTCCGTTGCCACCGGACGGGACCCGGTCGTCGGTACGGCATAGCCGATCAGCCGCCGGTCGCCCGGCCGGTCCTCGCGGACCATCACCGCCGCCCGTGCCACCTGCGGATGCGACGCCAGCCCCGCCTCCACCTCACCCAACTCGATACGGAAGCCCCGCACCTTCACCTGATCATCCACCCGGCCGACGAACTCCAGCCGCCCATCCGCCCGCCACCGCACCAGATCCCCGGTCCGGTACATCCGCCCACCGGACCCGGCGAACGGACACGCCACAAACCGCCCCGCCGTCAACCCCGCACGCCCCGCATACCCCCGCGCCAACCCCACACCCGCCACGTACAACTCGCCGACCACGCCCGGGGGCACGAGCTCCAGCCCCTCATCGAGCACATGGGTGTGCAGATGCGGGAGGGGCCGGCCGATCAGGCTCCTCGCGCCGGGCCCGGTGAGCTCGCGGTCGATCGGCTGGTGGGTGACGTGCACGGTGGTCTCGGTGATGCCGTACATGTTCACCACGACAGGGGCGTCCTCGTGGTGGCGGGCGTACCAGTCGGCAAGGCGCGTGGGGTCGAGGGCCTCGCCGCCGAGCACCACATGGCGAAGTGCGGTACCTGCGCGTGGACCGCCACGTTCTGCTTCGGCCGCGATCAGTTGGTACAGCGCCGAGGGGGTCTGGCTCAGGACCGAGACGTTTTCCCGTACCAGCAACTCCAGGAAGTCCGCAGGGGAGCGGGTCACCTCCCTGTCGACCACGATGAGGCGGCCACCGCTCAGCAGGGCTCCCCAGATCTCCCACACCGAGAAGTCGAACGCATACGAGTGGAACATGGTCCACACGTCGTCCGGGCCGTAGTGGTAGCTCCGCGCGATCGCTTCGAGCAGCCTCACCACGTTGGTGTGCGTCACCAGGACACCCTTGGGCGCGCCGGTGGATCCTGAGGTGTAGATGGCGTAGGCCGGGTGCCGGGGATCCAGCGGGCTCGTGCGATCGCGGTCGGTGAGGTCGGCGGCGGACGCCTGGGCCAGGAACTGCTGGGTGTGGTCGTCGTCCAACACCAGCAGCCGGGCGGTCTCACACTCGGGTATCCGGTCGGCCGTGTCCCTGGTGGCGAGCACCACCTCCGGCTCGGCGTCGTCGAGCATGAAGGCGATGCGATTCACGGGGTAGCGCGGATCGATGGGCACGTACGCCCCACCAGCCTTCACCACCGCCACCAGCGCCACCACCATCTCCACCGACCGGGGCACGACCAGCCCCACCCGGGACTCCGGGCCCACCCCCAGCTCAACCAACACCCGGGCCAGACGATTCGCCCCCTCGTTCACCTCCCCGTACGACGCCTCACGCCCGTCACACACCACCGCCACCGAATCCCGATCCCGCCGCACCCACTCCTCGAACAACCCCGGCAGCACATCAACACCCGCATCCGCCGCACCGGGATCACCTCCACCCCAGCGCGTCAGCTGATCCCGCTCCTCGCCTGTGAGCACATCGACCCGCCCCACCGAACACCCCGGATCGGCAGCGATCGCCTCCAGCACCCGCACGAAGCGAGCCGCCAGCGACTCCGCCGACTCCCGGTCGAACAGGTCGGTCGCGTACTCAAGCGTTCCGTGGATACCCGCCGGTCCGTCGCCATCGGCACGTGTCTCGGCGAGCATGAAGGACAGGTCGAACTTGGCGGTGTCCATCTCGACCCAGAGCGGTTCGCTGGGCAGCCCCGGCAGTGCGGGGCCGGAGTGGTGGGTGTTCTGGAATCCGAGCATCACCTGGAACAGAGGGTGCCGGGCCAGGGAGCGGTCCGGATTGAGCAGGTCGACCAGCCGCTCGAACGGCACGTCCTGGTGATCGTAGGCGGCCAGGTCCGCGTCGCGGACGCGGCGTAGGAGGGTGGTGATGTCGGGGTCGCCGGAGGTGTCGACACGCAGCACCAAGGTGTTGACGAAGAAACCCACCAGGTCGTTGACGGCTTCCTCGCCCCGGCCCGCGTACGGGGTGCCGATGGGGATGTCGTGTCCCGCGCCGAGCCGGGTCAGCAGCACGGCCAGTCCGGCTTGGACGACCATGAAGACGCTGACGTCGTGGGCGTGCGCCACATCGGCCAGCCGCTGGTGAAGCACGGCCGGGATGTCCAGGTCCACGGTGCCACCCCGATGGCTCGCCACCGTCGGGCGCGAACGGTCGGTGGGCAGGTCGAGCTCCGCGGGCAGGCCCGCCAAGGCTTGTTTCCAGTGGGCGAGTTGCCGTGACATCAGGCTGTCGGGCGTGTCCTCCTCACCGAGGACACGCCGCTGCCAGATGGCGTAGTCGGCGTACTGCACCGGGAGCGGCTGCCACTGTGGTGCGCGCCCTTGGGTGCGGTCCGTGTAGGCGCGCGCGAGGTCGTTGAAGAGCGGGCCCATGGACCAGCCGTCCGCGGCGATGTGGTGCAGCACCAGCAGCAGTACGTGCTCTTGGTCCGCCGTTGGGTAGATGCCCGCGCGCAGTGGCAGTTCCGTGGCCAGGTCCTCGAATCCCCGTCCGGCCTCGGCCGCGAGCAGCGCGTCCAGGTCCTTGGGGTCGGCGTCGGACACGCTGATCGGCAGCCAGGTGCGCGCGGTGTCGGCGTCGAGCACATGCTGCCAGGGCTGCCCCTGGTCGTCCTTCGGGTAGAGGGTCCGCAGGGCTTCGTGCCGGACCACGACATCGCGGAGTGCGTCGGCCAGCGCCTCGCGGTCCAGGGGGCCGGTGATCCGCTGCGCGGACACGACGGTGTACGTGGCGGACCGGGGGCCCTGGATCTCCTGCATGAACCACAGGCGCCATTGCGCGTACGACAGCGGGATCCGTTCCGGTCGTGGCATCGGGCTCAGGCTCGGCCGCCGGGTCGCCTCGGGGTTCGTTCCGTCGCCGAGCCGTGGGATCAGCTGGGCGACCGTGGGCGCCTGGAACAGTGTGCGGACGCTCAGCTCGGTGCCGGTCTCGGCGCGGATGCGGCCGATGAGCCGCATCGCGAGGAGGGAGTGGCCGCCGAGTGCGAAGAAGTCGTCGTCCACAGCGACCTCGGCAAGCCCCAGTACCTCGGCGAAGAGACCGCACAGGGCCCGCTCCCGCGGGGTTCGCGGGGCCCGCCCGGTTCCGGCGGTGAACTCCGGGGCGGGCAGCGCCTTGCGGTCCAGCTTGCCGTTCGGGGTCAGTGGCAACTCGTCGATCGCCATCACGATCGACGGCACCATGTGCTCCGGCAGGGTGCTCCGCAGATGGGCCTGGAGTGCGGGGAGCAGCGAGTCGGCTTCCGGGCCGGCGCCCGGCTCGTTGGCGTAGTCGGTGAGCGGTCGCGCGCTCGCCTGGGCGGCAGCGACGGACAGGTCGACCACCGGCTGGTCCGGACCCTCGGCACCGAGCAGGAAGAGGGCATCGAGTCGCTCTGGCTCTTCGGACCAGGTCAGATGGGCGCGGTAGCCGTGGCGGGCGGCCAGTTCGTGCAGGGTTTCCACGTCGGGTGTACGGGGCGTGGCGTCGGGGGTACTCGTGGCATCGGGGGTTTCCGTGGTGTCGGCGGTTTCCGTGGTGCCGGGGGTTTCCGTGGTGTCGGGCTTTCCCGTGTCCGCGCCGACGGCGGTCTCGGCGTCGACGGTCTGCCGGCTGGTTTCCGGGGCGGTGCCGTCCCGGAACTGCCGTACCGCCGCCAGGTCGTCCATCAGCCGGGCGTTGGGGAGGTCCCTCACCCACAGCCTGTCGTGGCGCCGGGAGAGCAGTGCCGCCACTTCCTCGGTCCGGTGCACATCGGTTCCCCAAGTCGCCGTCGGCGCGGAGTCGTCCGCGCGTACGGCCGCAATCGGCGCCTTGTGGAGCACCACGTCATAGCGGTACCGCGTCAGCTCGTTGCGGCTCTTCCCACGCTTGATCCGGATGTCGACCGCCGCGATGTCCGGAACGGTGGCCTGGAGGGCCGAGAAGAAGGCCGGGTCGATCAGCAGTTCCCTCTCCAGCGAGATGGTCTGCTCGATCGCCTTGCGGAGGTCCGTGCCCGAGAGTTCACCGCCGAACCTGCCGAGACCGGCCGCCATGGCGAAGCAGCGGAGCAGGCGGAGGTTGCGGACATCGCCGAGGAACAGCGAGCCCCCCGGTGTGAGCAGACGCATCGCTCCGGAGATGACAGAGACGAGGTAGTCGATGCCGGGGAAGTACTGGATCACCGAATTGATGATCACGCTGTCGAAATGGCCGGCCGGGAGTCCGGTGAAGACGTCGGCGGGCTGGGAGGACAGCTCCACGCGGGCAGCCAGGTCCGGGTCGCGATCGATCTGGTCCCGCAGCACGTCGATCACCGCGGAGGAGAAGTCCGTGGCCCAATACGAGTCGCATCGGGGCGCCAAACGCCGCAGCAGCAGACCGGTGCCGACGCCGATTTCGAGCACGCGTCGAGGAGCCAGTGCGGAGATCCGGTCCACGGTGGCCGTCAGCCATTCCCGCATCTCGTCGAGGGGGATGGGGCGGCCGTCGTAGCTGCTGTCCCAGCCGATGAAGTCCTCGGCAGCGTCCCCGGTGGAGGCGCCGGTGGGGTCCTCCTGGAGAGTGGTGGCGGGGCGGTCTCCGTACAGCGACTCGTAGAAACTCTTCCAGTGGCTGATGTGTTCGTCCGCGTGCCGCGCCGTCGACTCCTCGTTCCGTGAGGGGCCGTTCTGTGGGGAGTGGTTCTGTGAGGTGTCGTTCCTTGAGGTGTCGTCCCATGGCGTATCGTCCCGTGACGTGGTGCGCCGCGCGGGTACGGCGTAGCCGATCAGCCGCCGGTCCCCGGGGCGGTCCTCGCGGACTACGACCGCCGCCCGCGCCACCCACGGATGCGACGCCAGCGCCGCCTCCACCTCGCCCTGTTCGATGCGGAAACCGCGCACCTTGACCTGGTCGTCCACCCGGCCGACAAACTCCAGCCGCCCATCCGGCCGCCACCGCACCAGGTCCCCGGTCCGGTACATCCGCCCGCCGGACCCGGCGAACGGACACGCCACGAACCGTTCCGCCGTCAGCCCCGCACGGCCCGCGTACCCCCGCGCCAGCCCCGCACCCGCCACGTACAACTCACCCACCACGCCCGGCGGCGCCCACCCCAGCCCACCGTCCAGGACGTACAACCGTGTGTCCTGGATCGGCGTCCCGATGGGCGGTGGCCCTTCCTCTCCCGGCTCGCACGGATGGCCGGAGATGTCGATGGTGGTTTCGCTCGGCCCGTACGAGTTGTAGAGCCGCACCCCCGGAAGCGTGGCGTGGAAGGTGTCGCGAACGGCCGCCGACATGGCTTCCCCGCCACAGACGACGTCACGCAGCGAACCGCAATCGTCCGCCACCCCATGCCACTCCAGAAGATGCTGGAGGAGGGAGGGGACGGTATGGACGACGGTCACCTGGTGGCGCCTTACGGCCTCGAGAAGGTACCCGGGATCCGCGTGCTTGTCCGGGTGGGCGAGCACGATGGCCCCGCCGACCAGCAGCGGGCAGAACGCTTCCCATGCGGAGACGTCGAAGCTCAGCGGTGTCCGCATGAGGAAGCGGTCCTCGGCGCCCCAGCCGAACGCCTCCACCCGCCACCGGAGGTTGTTCAGCAAGGACTGGTGCGTCACCACGACACCCTTGGGGGTGCCCGTCGATCCTGAGGTGTAGATGGCGTAGGCCGGGTGCCGTGGATCTAGCGGGCTCGTGCGATCGCGGTCGGTGAGGTCGGCGGCGGACGCCTGGGCCATGAGCTGCTGGACGCGATCGTCGTCCAACACCAGCAGCCGGGTGGTCTCGCGCTGGGGTATCCGGTCGGCCGTTTCCCTGGTGGCGAGCACCACGTCCGGCTCGGCGTCGTCGAGCATGAAGGCGATGCGATTCACGGGATAGCGCGGATCGATCGGTACGTACGCCCCACCGGCCTTCATCACCGCCAGCAGCGCCACCACCATCTTCACCGACCGGGGCACGACCAGCCCCACCCGGGACTCCGGGCCCACCCCGAGCCCCACCAGGGCCCGCGCCAGACGATTCGCCCGCTCATTCACCTCGCCATACGAAACCTCACGCCCCTCGCACACCACCGCCGCCGCATCCCGATCGCGCCGCACGCGCTCTTCGAACAGCCTCGGCAGCAGCCCATGGCTAGTGTCTTCCGCACCGGGCGCACCCCCGCCCCAGTGCGTCAGTTGCTCCCGTTCCACCCCGGTCAGTACATCGATCCGCCCGACCAGACAGGCCGGATCGGCGACGATCGCCTCCAGCACCCGCACGAAGCGAGCCGCGATCGCCTCCACGGCCTGCTGGTCGAACACATCGGGCCGGTATCCCCATCGCACCTGAAGCCGCTCACCGGGAATCACCATCAACGCCAGGGGATAGTGCGTGGCGTCGTGGGCGGCGATGGCGGTGGTCTTGAGTGTGCTGTCGGTGCGGCCGGAGACGGCGCCGTCCACGGGGTAGTTCTCGAAGACCGTCGCGGTGTCGAAGAGCGGTCCCGAACCGGCATAGGCGCTCTGCTGGATGTCGGTCAGGCTCAGGAACTGATGGTCGAGCAACCGCGATTGTTCGTCCTGCAGCCGGGTGAGCAGCGCCGCCAGACTCTCGCCCGCGAGTAGGCGAAGCCTCAGCGGCACCGTGTTGACGAACAGCCCGACCATGGATTCGACGCCGGGAATCTCGGGCGGCCGGACGGCCACCGTCGTTCCGAAGACCACGTCATCGCGTCCGGTCATACGGGCCAGGAGGATGCCCCAGGCGCCCTGTATCAGGGTGTTCAGGGTCAGACCGGCCTCACGCGCCCGCTCGGTCAGAGAAGCGGTGAGGGATTGCGAGAGGGACTGTGAGACGTCCTGGGGGGCTACGGCCTGGCGTCCAGGGTCCGCGGGCGTCAGCAGAGTGGGGTCTTCGACGCCCGCCAAAGCATTACGCCATGCCTCCAATGCCGCGTCCCGATCCCGCGATCCGTACCACGCGAGGTAGTCGCGGTACGGCGTGGGCCTGGGCAGTGCGGACTCCTGACCCGGCCGCTCGTACAGGGTGAACAGATCCCGTACCACCAGCGGAGTGGACCAGCCGTCCAGGAGGATGTGGTGATTCGTCATCACGAGACGGAAGTGTTCGGCGCCGAAGCGGAACAACGCGAACCGCAGCAACGGCGGCCGCGTCAGATCGAAACGGTCGGCTCGGTCCTCCGTCAGCCATCGCTCGAAGACGCCCTGTGCCGCCACCTCCCCCAGCCCCCGCAGATCCTCCTCCCGCCACGGCACCCGCACCTCACCAGGCACCACCTGAACCGGCACCGACACACCCTCATGCACAAACCCCGCACCCACATGCGGGTACCGCCGCAACAACCCCTCCGCGGCCGCACGCAACCGCGTCGCGTCCACCGAACCGTCGAGGTCGAAGACCAGCTGAACCATGTACACATCCGGCGCGGCATCGTCATAGACCGCATGGAACAGCAACCCCTCCTGTCCGGCCGCCAAGGGCAAGACCTCACCGTGCTGGGGAATCCTCGCCTCGATGGTTTCCTGGTCGGACCGGCTCAGCGAGATCAAGGGGCGAGGGGGCGAGGTGGAGTCCGCGGTGTCCGTCGATTGCGTGGCAACGGCCGGGGACTCGGGGACCCGGGCGGTGGCGGCGAGGGCGGCGGGTGTCTTGTGCTGGAACACCTCACGCGGCGTGAACACCAGCCCCGCACGACGAGCCCGGCCCACCAACTGGATGGACATGATGCTGTCCCCACCCAACGCGAAGAAGTCGGCATCGGCGGGGACGTCGGCCAGGCCCAGCACCTGGGCGAACAACCCGCAGAGCAGCTCTTCGGTGGGGGTGGCCGGTGCGCGGCCAGGGGCCGGGGTGTAGTCGGGGGCGGGCAGCGCCTTGCGGTCCAGCTTCCCGTTCGCCGTCAACGGCAACTGCTCCAGTACGACAACGGCCGAGGGCACCATGTGCTCCGGCAGGGCCCCTGTCAGGAACTCCCGCAACTCCGTTGCCACCGGACGGGACCCGGCCGTCGGTACGGCATAGCCGATCAGCCGCCGGTCGCCCGGCCGGTCCTCGCGGACCATCACCGCCGCCCGTGCCACCTGCGCATGCGACGCCAGCGCCGCCTCCACCTCACCCAACTCGATACGGAAGCCCCGCACCTTCACCTGATCATCCACCCGGCCGACGAACTCCAGCCGCCCATCCGCCCGCCACCGCACCAGATCCCCGGTCCGGTACATCCGCCCACCGGACCCGGCGAACGGACACGCCACAAACCGCCCCGCCGTCAACCCCGCACGCCCCGCATACCCCCGCGCCAACCCCGCACCCGCCACATACAACTCACCCACCACACCCGACGGCACCAACCCCAAACCACCATCCAGCACATACAGCGACGTGTTGGACAACGGACGACCCAACGGCGGTACACCCTGGTCAGCGGGGTCAAGCGTGGCGGTGGTGGACCAGATGGTGCACTCGGTCGGACCATAAAGGTTGATCACCCGCGAGCCCAGCTCGCCCAACCGCTGGGCCAGCTGGGTCGGCAATGCTTCACCACCGGCCAGCACCCGCAGCTCCCGCAGCATCTCCGGAGCCTGGGAGGCGATGGCCTGCCACAGCGTCGGCGTCGCCTGCATCACCGACACCCGCCACCGCCTGACCAACCCCGACAACGCCACCGGATCACCCACCTCAGCATCCGAAGCCACCACCACCCCCGCCCCACACACCAGCGGCAAAAACACCTCCAACGCCGCAATATCGAACGAAACCGTGGTCACCGCCAACAACCGATCCCCAACACCCAGCGACACCCGCTCCCCCACCGCAGCCAAAAACCCCTCAACAGCCCCCCGGGACACCACCACACCCTTCGGAACACCCGTCGACCCCGAGGTATAGATGACATACGCCGGATGCCGAGAATCAAGCGAACCGATGCGATCAGCGTCCGTCAGATCGGTGGCCGATGCCTGAGCCAATCGCTGCTGAGTGTGCTGGTCATCCAACACCAGCAACCGCAGACCGTCCGCTGCCGGTACCCGCTCGGCCGTCTCCGCCGTGGCCAGCACCACCTCCGGCCGGGCATCGCCCAGCATGAAGGCGATCCGGCTCGCCGGATAACGCGGATCGATCGGCACGTACGCCCCACCAGCCTTCACCACCGCCAACAACGCCACCACCATCTCCACCGACCGCGACACCACCAACCCCACCCGGGACTCCGGCCCCCCCCCCCACCCCACCAACACCCGAGCCAGCCGATTCGCCCGCTCATTCACCTCCCCATACGACACCTCACACCCCTCACACACCACCGCCACCGCACCCCGATCACGCCGCACCCACCCCTCAAACAACCCCGGCAAAAGTCCGTGACCAGCACCGTCGTCACCAGACGTGTCTTCGCTCCACGTCTCCAGCAGCTCCCGTTCCTCGCCCGTGAGCACATCGATCCGCCCCACCAGACACCCCGGATCAGCAGCAATCGCCTCCAGCACCCGCACAAAGCGAGCCGCGATCACCTCCACCGCATCCCGGTCGAACACATCAGGCCGATATCCCCACCGCACCTGAAGCCGCTCACCAGGAATCACCGTCAACGCCAACGTGTAATGCGTGGCATCCCGGCCGTCACTGGCCCGGAACCGCACAGCGTCATCCCCCGCCGCCCCAGGCGCGACCGGATAGTTCTCGTAAATCACCACCGTGTCGAACCGGGCCCCCGCACCCACCGCAGCCTGGATCTCCGGCAACCCCACGAACTGATGCTCCGACAACCGCGCCTGCGCCTCCTGCAACCCCGACAACAACCCCAACACCCGCACCCCAGCCCCAGCCCTGACCCGCACCGGCACCGTATTGATACACAACCCCACCAACGACTCAGCACCCGCCAACTCCACCGGCCGCACCGCCACCGTCGCCCCGAACACCACGTCTTCCCGACCAATCAATCGGCCCAGAAGGATCCCCCACGCCCCCTGCACCAACGTGTTCAACGTCAGCCCCAACCCCCGACCACGCTCCACCAACCGCCCCGTCAAACCCTCCCCAACCTCACACCACACCTCACCCGGCACCACCCCACCACCACCAGAAACCACCGGCCCCAACACCGACGACTCCTCCACCCCCGTCAACACCCCACACCACGCCGCAACCCCCGCACCCCGATCCCGCGACCCGTACCACGCGAGATATTCGCGCCAGGGCACAGCGGGGGCCAGCGTGGAGGCGGGGGCCTCGGGCTCCTGGTGGTAGAGGGTGGACAACTCCCGCATCAGAAGTTGGGTGGACCAGCCGTCCAGCAGGATGTGGTGGTTCGTCATCACCAACCGGAAACGGTCCTCGCCGAAACGGAACAGCGCGAACCGCAGCAACGGCGGTCGCGCCAGGTCGAAACGGTCGGCCCGGTCCTCCGCCAGCCACCGCTCGAAGACGTCCCGCGCCTCGACCTCCGCCAGACCCCGCAGATCCTCCTCCCGCCACGGCACCCGTACACGCCGTGCGATGGCCTGTACGGGCCGGGGCACGCCACGCGTCATGAATCCCGCACGCAGACTCATATGGCGATCCACGATCGCCTGTGCCGCAGACCGCAGGCGTTGAGCGTCCACCGGACCGTCGAGATCGAAGACCAGCTGCACCATGTACACATCCGGCGCGCCGTCGTCATAGACCGCGTGGAACAGCAACCCCTCCTGCAACGGGGTCAGCGGCAGAAGCTCTTCGATCCGGGATCGGACCATGGGAATCCCCCTGTTCGGACCGCTCGCACTGATGCACTACGCGCAGATCGCACGGAGATGGATAAGGAGAAGAAGGAGCAACGAGGAGTGCGGTGGACACGCGGGCATTCACTCTGTCCGAATAATTCAACGTAACCGAGCCGGGCGAGCCCGTCAACGATCTCGAATAGACGCCAGAGCATTCCAACGGGCATTGTTCTCGGCGATTACCGGCAATGCGGACAGGTGGCACCTAGATGCCTTCGCTGGTTCTCGACGTCTCTCGACGCAGCGCTTCTGAGCTGCACGTTCTCCCTGTTGATGGCAGCGTGTCATACCGGGGTGGACCGGCGAAGACGGCGGGGGCGCCACTGCACCAAGCTGCCATTCACTTGCTCATGAGATGTCGTCCGGCGACGCTGGTACAAGCGGGCAAGGACACTCAAAACCGGGCTGGATTCAAATAACCACTGATTCAGATAACCACTGGATTCAGATCACTACCCTTACGCGTCTCTCTACGTGATGCGACTCCCCGATGAATTGGCTGGGTGGAATGGTGGAGAACACAGCGCTTTCAGCATGCACTGATCCGGACAGGGTGTCGTTGTCGGGGTTGTTCGAGGGGTGGGTGGAACGGGCCCCGGACACGGTGGCCGTGGTGTGCGAGGACCAACGGTGGACATACCGCGAGGTCAACGAACGCGCCAACCAACTGGCCCGACTCCTGCTGCAAGCCGGCGCCGGACCCGAACGGCGTATCGCCCTGGCCCTGCCCCGCTCCGCACAGACCATCACCGCGATCCTCGCCGTACTCAAAACCGGCGCCGCCTACGTGCCACTGGACCCCGACTACCCCCAAGAACGCCTGGCCTACCTGCTAAACGACAGCGAACCCACCACCCTGATCACCACCACCGACATCACCACCACACTCCCCACACCCAACCAGACCACACCACGCATCCACCTGGACGACCCCCACACCACCACCCGACTCCAAGAACTGCCCACCACCAACCTCACACCCACCGAACAACCCACCCCACCCGACGCCCGCCACCCGGCCTACCTCATCTACACCTCCGGCTCCACCGGCACCCCCAAAGGCGTCACCATCCCCCAAACCAACCTCATCCACCTCCTCACCGCCACCCACCACTACTTCACCCACCCCACCCCACAAACCTGGTGTCAATTCCACTCCTACGCCTTCGACTTCTCCGTCTGGGAAATCTTCGGCCCCCTCCTCCACGGCCACACCCTCATCATCCCCAACCACAACACCACCCGCTCCCCCCACGACCTCATCAACCTCATCCACCAACACCACATCACCACCCTCTGCCAAACACCCACCGCCCTCTACCACCTCATCAACACCCACCAACCACACCACCAACCCCTCCCCCTCCACCACATCATCCTCGGCGGCGAACCCCTCGACCCCACCCGCCTCACCACCTTCCACCAACACCACCCCCACACCACCATCACCAACATGTACGGCATCACCGAAACCACCATCCACGCCACCCACCCCCCCCTCAACCCAAACACCCACCACACCCCCAACACCCCCAGCCCCATCGGACAACCCCTCCCCCACCTCACCACCCACCTCCTCAACACCAACCTCCAACCCACCCCACCAGGCACCCCCGGCGAGCTCTACATCACCGGACCCACCCTCGCCCGCGGCTACCACAACAACCCCACCCTCACCGCCACCCACTTCATCGCCAACCCCCACGGACCACCCGGCACCCGCCTCTACCGCACCGGCGACCTCGCCCCCCCCCCCCCCACCACCCACCAACTCCACTACCACCACCGCACCGACAACCAAATCCAACTCCACGGCTACCGCATCGAACCCGCCGAAATCGAAAACACCCTCACCACCCACCCCCACATCACCCACGCCGCCACCACCCTCCACCACGACCACCACAACAACAAACACCTCATCGCCTACACCACCACCAGCCGGAGCGTTCACCGGGCGGCGGACGTGGTGGAGCAGCAGGTCGAGGAGTGGCGCGCGGTCTACGACTCCCTCTACGGGGACCGGGCCGCCACTTCGCTGAGCGAGGACTTCGTCGGGTGGGACAGCAGCTACGACCAGCAGCCCATCCCCCTCCGGGAGATGCGGGAATGGCTGGCCACGACCGTGGACCGCATCAGCGCGCTCGGCCCTCGCGATGTCCTGGAGATCGGCGTCGGCACCGGGTTGCTCCTGTCACGTCTGGCTCCGGACTGTGCGAGCTACTGGGGCACCGACGTCTCGGCCTCCGCCATCGACGCGCTGGACCAGCGTGTGGCGCGGGATCCCGCGCTGGGCGCGGGCGACGGCCGGGTGACGCTCGAGTGCCGGCCCGCCCATGACTTCAGCGCGCAGCCCGAGGGGCGCTTCGACACCGTCGTCATCAACTCCGTCGTCCAGTACTTCCCGAACGTCGACTACCTGACCGATGTCATCACCCATGCCATGGCGGTCCTCAAGCCCGGCGGGAAGCTGTTCATCGGGGACGTACGCAACCATCGCCTGCTGCGCTGCTTCGCCACCGCGGTCGCCCTCACCCAGGCGTCCGCGGGGACCACGCCGGAGAGCTTGCGCGCCACCGTGGACAACGCCATCCGCCTGGAGCGGGAGCTCCTCGTGGACCCGGAGTACTTCACCACCCTCACATCCGCAGTGCCCGCCATCGGCGCCGTCGACGTCCGCGTCAAACGCGGCTCGGCGCGCAATGAACTCACCCGGCACCGCTATGACGTCATCCTCACCAAGGGTCCCGTCACACTGCTCGCCACCGACCGTGCGCCGCATCTGCGCTGGGGCGAGGACATCCGTACGGTGGACGACCTGCGCGACGCGCTGACGGGAGACCGCCGCCCACGAGCACTGCGGGTGTCCGGTATCCCCAACACCCGACTGACCGGTGAGCTCACCGCCCTGCACCGGGTCGACACCGGTGCCGACCCGGACGACGCCCGGCACCACCTCACGGCAACGGCCCAGACGGCCGGGCACGACGGCTCGGGGACGGATTCGGGCACCGAGCCGGACACGAAGCTGGACGCGGAGCCGGACACGACACCGGACCCGGAGGCGCTCCACCGGCTCGCCGAGGCGCACGGCTACGACCTGGCGCTGCGCTGGGCGGCCGATGAAGGGCGTCTCGACGGTGTGTTCATCGACCTCAACGCCGACCGGCGTAGGACGACCCCCGATAAGGCCATCCGCGAAACCGCCACCCCCGACGGGCCCACTGTCGGCGCCCCCACCCTCGACATCGCCGCACCGCCCTCCACCACACCCCGCCGTCCCGCCTCCGCCTACGCCAACGAACCCGGACTCGCATACGGGAACGGTGCGATAGTCGCCTCGCTCCGCTCGTATCTCAGCGAGCGGCTGCCCGCCCATATGGTGCCCTCGGCGGTCATCGCACTCGACCGGATGCCGCTCACGGCGAACGGCAAGCTCGACCGCGCGGCCCTCCCCGCACCCGACTTCTCCGCGCTCGCTTCGGGACGGCCGGCGGCCACCCCTCTGGAGGCACGGCTGTGTGCTCTCTTCGGCGAGGTGCTCGGCATCCCCGATGTGGGCGCGGACACGAGCTTCTTCAACCTGGGTGGCGACAGCGTCCTCGCCATGCGGCTGGTCAGCCGCGCCCGCGCGGAGGGCCTCGTCGTCACACCGGGGCAGGTCTTCCAGCACCGGACGCCGGAGGGCCTCGCTTCCGTCGCCCACTCCGGGAACGGCCCGGCGGCCCCGTCACAGGAGCTCACCGCCGGGAAGGCGGGATCCTTGGTGACCCTCACCCCATCCGAATACGCGAGCCTGCCGGCGAATGCCACTCACGCCACCGACGCGGCCGAGCTGCTGCCGCTGGCACCTCTCCAGAGCGGGCTGCTGTTCCACGCCGTGTACGACGAGGCGGCCCCGGATGTCTATCTGGTGCAGTTCACCTTCCACCTCGAAGGGGAGGTCAGCGGCGCACGCTTCCGGCGGGCGGCGGACGCCCTGCTGCGCCGCCATCCGAACCTGGCCGCGTCCTTCCATCACCACGGACTCTCCCAGCCCGTACAGGTGGTGGCGCCCGCTGTCCCCTCCGTCTGGCACGAGCTGGATCTCGGCGACCTTCCCGATGAGCAACGCCCCGCCGCGTTCGACCGGTGGCTGGCCGAGGACCGCGCCACGCGGTTCGACCTCACCCGGCCGCCACTGATCCGCTTCGCCCTCGTCCATTGGGGCGCGGATCAGTACCGGGTGGTGATGACCAGCCACCACATCCTGCTGGACGGCTGGTCCGTGCCGCTCGTCGTCCAAGAGCTGTTCACGCTGTACGAGCGGGACGGGGACGATTCGGGCCTGCACGCCACCGCGCCCTACCGGGAGTACCTGGACTGGCTGCGGCGGCAGGACCGGGACGCGGCCCGCGCCGCCTGGCGCACGGCGCTGGCCGGTGTGGAGGAGCCCACCCTGCTGGCACCGGCCGATCCGGGCCGTACGACCGTGGCCCCCGACGAGACGGCCGTCGATCTGTCGGTGGAGCGGACCGCCCAACTGGCGCAGCGTGCCCGGCGGATGGGGCTCACCCTCAACACACTGGTGCAGACCGCGTGGGCCATCCTGCTGGGCCGGCTGACCGGCCGGGAAGACGTGGTGTTCGGTACGACGGTGGCGGTGCGCCCGGCGGAGGTGGCGGGCATCGAGTCGTTGGTCGGGCTGTGCATCAACACGGTGCCGGTACGTGTCCGGGTGCCGGTGGGCCGACCGGTGGAGGAGTTGCTGGCGGCTGTACAACGCCAGCACGGCGAGCTTTCCGCACACCACCATCTGGGGCTGTCGGAGCTGCGGCCCGCCGCCGGGACGGGCCAGCTCTTCGACACGGTGGTGGTCTTCGAGAACTACCCCGTGGGCGCCGGGGCCCATGCGCAGGCGGCCCGCGCCGGGCTGCGGCTGACGGCCACCGATGGTCGGGACGCCACGCACTACCCGTTGGCGGTGGTCGTGGTCCCGGGCGAACGGCTGCGGCTGCGCCTCGGTTACCGGCCGGATGTGTTCGAGGCCCCGGCCGTACGGGCGGTGGCGCAGCGGCTGGTCCGCGTTCTGGAGGCCATCGCCGACGATCCGGGCCGGAACGTCGATCGGATCGATGTGCTCTCGGAGGACGAGCGGAAGCGGCTGATACCGGGCCGGGACGCCCGTGTCGCGGAGATCGACCCGAAGGTGTCGTTGTCGGGGTTGTTCGAGGGGTGGGTGGAACGGGCCCCGGACACGGTGGCCGTGGTGTGCGAGGACCAACGGTGGACATACCGCGAGGTCAACGAACGCGCCAACCAACTGGCCCGACTCCTGCTGCAAGCCGGCGCCGGACCCGAACGGCGTATCGCCCTGGCCCTGCCCCGCTCCGCACAGACCATCACCGCGATCCTCGCCGTACTCAAAACCGGCGCCGCCTACGTGCCACTGGACCCCGACTACCCCCAAGAACGCCTGGCCTACCTGCTAAACGACAGCGAACCCACCACCCTGATCACCACCACCGACATCACCACCACACTCCCCACACCCAACCAGACCACACCACGCATCCACCTGGACGACCCCCACACCACCACCCGACTCCAAGAACTGCCCACCACCAACCTCACACCCACCGAACAACCCACCCCACCCGACGCCCGCCACCCGGCCTACCTCATCTACACCTCCGGCTCCACCGGCACCCCCAAAGGCGTCACCATCCCCCAAACCAACCTCATCCACCTCCTCACCGCCACCCACCACTACTTCACCCACCCCACCCCACAAACCTGGTGCCAATTCCACTCCTACGCCTTCGACTTCTCCGTCTGGGAAATCTTCGGCCCCCTCCTCCACGGCCACACCCTCATCATCCCCAACCACAACACCACCCGCTCCCCCCACGACCTCATCAACCTCATCCACCAACACCACATCACCACCCTCTGCCAAACACCCACCGCCCTCTACCACCTCATCAACACCCACCAACCACACCACCAACCCCTCCCCCTCCACCACATCATCCTCGGCGGCGAACCCCTCGACCCCACCCGCCTCACCACCTTCCACCAACACCACCCCCACACCACCATCACCAACATGTACGGCATCACCGAAACCACCATCCACGCCACCCACCCCCCCCTCAACCCAAACACCCACCACACCCCCAACACCCCCAGCCCCATCGGACAACCCCTCCCCCACCTCACCACCCACCTCCTCAACACCAACCTCCAACCCACCCCACCAGGCACCCCCGGCGAGCTCTACATCACCGGACCCACCCTCGCCCGCGGCTACCACAACAACCCCACCCTCACCGCCACCCACTTCATCGCCAACCCCCACGGACCACCCGGCACCCGCCTCTACCGCACCGGCGACCTCGCCCCCCCCCACCCCACCACCCACCAACTCCACTACCACCACCGCACCGACAACCAAATCCAACTCCACGGCTACCGCATCGAACCCGCCGAAATCGAAAACACCCTCACCACCCACCCCCACATCACCCACGCCGCCACCACCCTCCACCACGACCACCACAACAACAAACACCTCATCGCCTACACCACCACCAGCCCGGAACACCGCGATACGCCGCCGGAGGAGCTGCGGTCGTATCTGGCGGAGCGACTACCGGCCCATATGGTGCCCTCCGCGGTCGTCGTCCTCGACGCGCTGCCCCTCACCCCGAGCGGCAAGCTCGACCGCGCGGCGCTGCCCGCGCCCGTCCGGAGCGCCGAAGGGGCCGGTGGGCGCCCGCCGTCGACACCGGGCGAAGAGATCCTCTGTCATCTGTTCGCCGAGGTGCTGGGGGTGCCCGAGCCGAGCGCGGAGGAGGGGTTCTTCGCACTGGGCGGGGACAGCATCCTGTCCATGCAGCTGGTGAGCCGCGCCCGCACGGAGGGGCTGTCGCTCACCCCCCGCCAGGTCTTCCAGCACCAGACCCCCGCCGCCCTGGCGCGCCTCGCCGCGCCACCCGGCGCCCCGGCCACGACGGACGCCCCCGCCACCTCGGGCGGTCCGGCCTCCGCCGCGCTCCCGCTGCCCTCCCTCACCACCGAGGACATGGCCGCGATCGAGCAGAGGTTTCCCGGTGCCGTCGACACGTTGCCGCTGACCGCGTTGCAAGAGGGGCTGCTCTTCCACGCCGCGTTCGACGAGGCGGCCCCGGACGTCTACATGGTGCAGTTCGCCTTCGATCTCGAGGGCGACGTCGACGGCGTCCGCTTCCGGCAGGCGGTGGACACTCTGCTGCTCCGCCATCCCCATCTGCGGGCCGGGTTCCTCCACCACGGCCTGTCCAGGCCGGTCCAGGTCGTGCCCCGACACGCGCCGACACCGTGGCAGGAGATCGACCTCAGCGGTTTCTCTCCCACCGAGCAGGAGGAGGAGTACGACCGCTGGCTGGCGGAGGACCGCGCCACGCGGTTCGACTTCGCCCGGCCGCCACTGATGCGGTTCACGCTGTTCCGCCTAGGCGGCGGGCGCAGCCGCCTGGTCATGACTCACCATCACATCCTGCTGGACGGCTGGTCGACGCCGGTCCTCGTACAGGAGCTGTTCTTCCTGTACGGGGAGGCCGGGGACGACCGTCTGCTGCCCCGCCCGGCGGCCTACCGCGACTACCTCGCCTGGCTCACCGCGCAGGATGCCACCGCCGCCCGCGAGGCGTGGCGCGAGGCGCTGGCCGGGGTGGCGGAGCCGACGTTGCTGGCGCCGGAGGCGTACGGGAGTACGGCGGTGGTCCCCCGGGAGTTCTGCCTGGATGTGCCCGCCGAACTGACGGCACGGCTCACCCGGCGCGCCCGCTCCTCGGAGCTGACGCTGAACACGCTGGTGCAGGTGGCGTGGGGGCTGCTGCTGGGGCGGCTGACCGGGCGAGACGATGTGGTGTTCGGGGCCACGGCCGCGGTGCGGCCACCGGAGGTGCCCGGTGTCGAGTCGCTGGTCGGGCTCTGCATCAACACGTTGCCGGTACGGGTGCAACTCGCCCCGGAACAGGGGCTGTCGGAGCTGCTGGAGGAGGTGCAGGGGCGCCAGGCGGCGCTGTCGGAGCATCAGCATCTGGGGCTGTTCGAGGTGCAGTCGCTCACGGGGGTCGGCGAGCTCTTCGACACGGTGCTGGTCTTCGAGAACTATCCGGTGCGGCCCGAGCGGGTGGGCGCGCCGGAGGACGGGCTGCGGGTGGTGGGCAGCACCGGCCGGGACGCCACCCACTATGCGCTGGCCCTGGTCGTGATCCCGGGCGAGTCCCTGCGGCTCCAGCTGGGCTACCGTCCCGATGCCTTCGGCCACTCGGCCGTACGGGAGCTCGCGCGGCGTCTGGTGCGGGTGCTGGAGAGCGTGGCGGACGCCCCGGAGCGGACGGTGGCGCAGCTCGACGTGCTGGCCCCGGCCGAGCGGGAGCGCCTGCTGCGGCAGTGGGGCAACGCCTCGCACAGCGTGACCGGAGCCGATGACACGGTGCTGCTGCCGGAGGTGTTCGAGCACCAGGCCGAGCGCACTCCGGCCGCTGTGGCCGTGGTGTTCGAGGAACAGCACCTCAGCTACCGGGGGTTGAACGAGCGGGCGAACCGGCTGGCCCGGGTGCTCGTCGCGGCGGGTGCCGGGCCCGAGACCCGGGTCGCCCTCTCCCTGCCCCGTGGCCCGGACCTGCTCATCACCGCGCTGGCGGTCCTCAAGGCGGGTGCCGCCTTCGTGTCCGTCGACCCGGACTACCCGTCGCGGCGCATGGCGTTCATGCTCACCGACAGCCGTCCGACCCTCCTGGTGACGACCCAGGCGATCGCCGAAACCCTGCCCGCGGAAGCGGCCACGATGCCACGACTGCTGCTGGACACGGCGGACACGGCGGACGGGTTGGCACAGGCGGGGACGGCCGACCTGACGGACGCGGACCGCGGGTGCCCCCTGCTGCCGGACCACCCCGCGTACCTCTTCTACACCTCGGGTTCCAGCGGCAGGCCCAAGGGTGTGGTGGCGTCCCGGAGCGGTCTCGGCGGGTTCCTGCGGGCCATGGCCCGGCGCACCCCGCTCACCGGGGCGGACGCGGCGCTGGCAGCCTCCACGCCATCGTTCGACGTGGTGGTGGTGGAGTGGTTCATGCCGCTCGCTGCAGGGGCCCGTATCGTCCTCGCGTCGGCGGCCCAGACGCACGATCCCGCCGCGCTGCTGGGGTTGATGGGCCGCCACGGGGTGTCGATGGCGCAGGCCACGCCCACGCTGTGGCAGGCAGTGCTCAGCGAGGTGCCCGACGATGGCGGCGATCAGGCGAGGGTGCTGTCAGGGGTGCGGATCCTCAGCGGTGGCGAGATGCTGCCCTCCCCGGTCGCGCGACGGCTGCTCGCGCTCGGCGCCGAGGTGGAGAACCTGTACGGGCCCACCGAGACCACGGTCTGGTGCACCACGGGCGCCGTCCGGGCCGATGACGACGGCGCGCCACGGATCGGGACACCGCTGGACACCACGCGCGCGTACGTCCTGGACCGGCACCTGGGCCTGCTGCCACCGGGCGTGGTGGGTGAGCTGCACATCGCGGGATCGGGTGTGGCCCGCGGGTACTTCAACCACCCCGGCCTGACCGCCGAGCGGTTCGTGGCCGATCCGTACGGCCCGGCCGGGTCACGGATGTATCGCACCGGTGACCTGGTGCGCTGGGGCGAAGACGGGCGGCTGGAGTACCTCAGCCGGGCCGACCGCCAGGTCAAGCTGCGGGGATTCCGGATCGAGCCGGGAGAGGTCGAGGCGGTGCTGGCCTCGCATCCGCATGTGGCGCGGGCCGCCGTGGCGGTCCGCGAGGACCGGCCGGGTGACCCTCGGCTGATCGGCTACTCCGTCGCCCGGCCCGGCCATGAACCGGCCCCGGCCGAGCTGCGCTCCTGGCTTCGCGAGCGGTTGCCGGAGCACATGGTGCCGTCGGCGGTGGTTCCTTTGGACGCGTTGCCGCTGACGGCGAACGGGAAGCTGGACCGCAAGGCGCTGCCCGCGCCCGGCCCCGTCGGCGCCCCGGGCGCCGGCCGGCCACCGGCCTCCCCCTGGGAGCGGCTGCTGTGCGCGCTGTACGCCGAGGTGCTGGGTGTGCCCGAGGTGGGCGTGGCGGACAGCTTCTTCGAGCTGGGCGGGCATTCGCTGCTCGCGATGCGGCTGATGGGGCAGGTCCGTACCCGCACCGGCGTCGACCTGGGCATCCGTGCGGTGTTCCAGGCGCCGACGGTCGAGCGGCTGGCGGAGGTGATCCAGGGCGCGGAGCTGGGCGTGGCACGCCCGCCGCTGGGGCCGATGCCGCGCACGGGCCGCCTGCCGCTGTCGTACGCCCAGCAACGGCTGTGGTTCCTCGAGGAGTTGGAGGGCGATCGGGCCGCGACCTACAACATCGTGGTCGGCCTGCGGCTCCGCGGCCCGCTGGACCGGGAGGCGCTGATGGCCGCGGCGGGGGACGTCGTGGCCCGGCACGAGGTGCTGCGCACCGTCTACCCACACGGGGACGACGGCCGGCCGTGGCAGCGGGTCCTGGGCCCGGACGCGGCCCGGTCCGCGCTGCACGCCGTCGTGCGGGACATGCGGCCGGTGGCCGACGAAACGGACCCGGGCGGTGGCGCGGCCAGGGCCTCGGCCGGGGGTGCTACGGACGGCATACTCCCGGCGGCGCTGGCGGAGGAAGCCGGGCGTGGCTTCCACCTGGCCACCGAACTGCCCCTGCGCATAAGCCTGTTCCCGCAGGGCGACGATGAGCATGTGCTGCTCGTGGTGGTCCACCACATCGCGGCCGACGGCTGGTCGCTGGAGCCGCTCCTCACCGACCTCGCCACCGCCTACCAGGCCCGGACGGCCGGTTCGGAACCGCGCTGGAGCGACGAGCTGCCGCTGCAATACGCGGACTTCGGGCTCTGGCAGCGCCAGGTGCTGGGCGCGGAGGAGCGGGATGACAGTGTGCTCTCCCGGCAGCTCGCGTTCTGGCGGGAGACGCTCGCGGAGTTGCCCGAGGAGCTCCCGCTGCCGACGGACCGGCCACGGCCGCCGGTGGCCGGGCACCAGGGCTCGACCGTGGACATCGCCGTTCCGGCCCCGCTGCACCGGAGGCTGGCCCGGCTGGCCCGGTCCCAGGACGCCAGCGTGTTCATGGTGGTCCAGGCCGCCCTCGCGGCCCTGCTGACACGGCTCGGCGCCGGGACGGACATCCCCCTGGGCACGGCGTTCGCCGGTCGCGACGAGATGGCCGTGCACGACCTGGTCGGCCCCTTCGTCAACACGCTGGTGCTGCGCACCGACACCAGCGGGGACCCGGACTTCCTGACCCTCCTGGAACGGGTGCGGGAGACGGACGGAGCCGCGTACGCACATCAGGAAGTGCCGTTCGAACGGGTGGTGGAGGCGGTCAACCCCGTGCGGTCCCTGGCCCGGCACCCGCTGTTCCAGGTGATGCTCACCTTCCAGAACCTGCTGGCGACCGAGCTGTCCCTGCCGGGAGTGGCCGCCGAGCCACTGGAGGTGGCCACCGACACGGCCAAGTTCGACCTGGCCTTCGCGCTCGCGGAGACACACACCGCCGAGGGCGGGGAGCCGAACGGCATCCGGGGCAGCCTCGAGTACGCCACCGACCTCTTCGAGCACCGCACGGCCCAGGCGATCGTCGACCGTCTGCTGCGCGTGCTGGACACCGTCGCGAACCGCCCCGACCAGGCCCTGAGCCGGATCGACGTCCTCGGCCACGACGAGCGGGAGCGGCTGCTGGGCTGGAGTACGGGCACGTCGGTGGCGACGGCCGGGGCGGGAGCGGTGGCGGGAGCGGGACGGGTGCTGCCGGAGCTGTTCGAGGAGCAGGCGGCCCGTACTCCGCGGGCCACGGCGGTGGTTTTCGAGGACGACAGGGTGTCCTACGCGGACCTCAACGCTCGCGCCAACCGGCTGGCCCGGCTGCTCATCGAGCACGGCGCCGGACCGGAAACGCGGATCGCGCTGGCCCTGCCGCGCTCCGTTGAACTGATCACCGCTGTACTCGCCGTCACCAAAGCCGGAGCCGCCTACGTACCCCTCGACCCCGGCTACCCACCGGACCGCATCACCTTCATGCTCCACGACAGCGACCCCACCCTCCTCATCACCACCAGCACACTCGCCAACACCCTCCCCGCCAGCACCGCCACCGTGCCCTGGCTGCTCCTCGACACCGAAGACACCCACACCCGCCTGGGAGGCCATGCCGCGGGGGACGTGTCCGACGACGAGCGTCGTACCCCGGTGCATCCCGCGCATCCGGCGTACGTCATCTACACCTCAGGCTCGACGGGTATGCCCAAGGGAGTGGTCGTCTCCCACGCCAATGTGGTGGACCTGGTGGCCTGGGCGCTGGACGACCTCGGCGCGGACCGGTTGTCATACGTCAGGGCGACGACGTCCGTCACCTTCGACGTCTCCGTCTTCGAACTGCTCATACCGCTCACGCTCGGCGGCACGGTGGAGCTCGTCCCCGATCTGCTGTCCGCAGCCGCCGACCCCGGGCTGCTGACGGCCGGTGGTCTGCTGAGTGCCGTTCCCTCCGTCCTGACAAGTCTGCTCTCCGCCCAGCGGCAAGCTGAAGACTCGGCTCTCGACACGATCGTCCTGGCGGGCGAAGCCCTCTCGCCCCAGCTGCTGGCCACCGCGCAGTCCCGTTTCCCGGGGGCGCGCATCGCCAATGCCTACGGCCCCACCGAGGCGACGGTCTACGCCACGGTGTGGCACTCCGACGGGGCAGCGCACACGTCGGTGCCCATCGGCTCCCCGGTGCCGAACTCCAGAGTGTTCGTGCTGGATGCGGGGTTGGGGCTGGTTCCGGTGGGTGTGGTGGGCGAGTTGTACGTGGCGGGGGGTGGAGTGGCGCGAGGGTACTGGGCACGGCCCGGGCTGACCGCGGAACGGTTCGTGGCCTGCCCCTACGGTACGGCGAGCGGAGAGCGGATGTACCGGACCGGAGACCTGGTGCGATGGACACCTGGCGGACAGCTGGAGTTCTGCGGACGGGCCGATGAACAGGTCAAGGTCCGCGGATTCCGCATCGAACCCGGAGAGATCCAAGCCGCGCTCACCACACACCCGGGCATCGGGCAGGCCGTCGTGACCGTCCGCGAAGACCGCCCCGACGACCGTCGCCTAGTCGCCTACCTCACTCCCGCACTGGCCGGGGCGGAGCCACCGCCTGCGGCGGAGATCCGGGCCCAACTGGCCGACCGGCTCCCCCACTACATGATCCCCTCCCACTACGTCCCACTCGAACACCTGCCACTGACCGCCAACGGCAAACTCGACCACGCAGCCCTCCCCGCTCCGACACCGGCAACCACCGGCACCGGTCAAGGACGAGCCCCCGCCGATGCCCACGAACGCACACTGTGCCAGCTGTTCGCCGACGTACTGGCCATACCCGAGGCCGGCCCCGAGGACGGTTTCTTCGCACTGGGCGGCGACAGCATCCTGTCCATCCAACTCGTCAGCCGCGCCCGCCAAAAAGGACTACTCCTCACCCCACGCCAAATCTTCCAGCACCAAACCCCAGCCGCCCTCGCCACCACAGCAACCCACATCCCCACCACCACCGCGCCGGCCCACCACGAAACCGGCACCGGCACCCTCCCCGCCACCCCCATCATGCGAGAGCTCTTCGAACGAGGCGGACCCTTCACCATCTACCACCAATCAGTCCTGCTCACCGTCCCCGCCGACCTCGACCAACAACGCCTCGCCACCGCCCTGCAAACCGTCATCGACCACCACGACATCCTCCGCCTCACCCTCAACAACGCGGAAGGCGAAACCGAGCTCCGGATACCACCACCAGGCACCATCAACGCCGCAAACCTGCTCCACCACGCCGACCTCACCGGCCACCCCGACATCCCCACCGCCATCGCCCAACACCAGACCACCGCCCAAACCCGCCTCAACCCCACCCACGGCATCATGCTCCAAGCCATCCACCTCACCCTCGGACCCACCACCCCCGGACGACTCCTCCTCCTCGCCCACCACCTCGTCATCGACGGCGTCTCCTGGCGCATCCTCATCCCCGACCTCACCCACGCCTACCACCACACCCACACCACCCACCCCCTCGAACCCGTCCCCACCTCCTACCGCACCTGGGCCCACTACCTCACCCAACAAGCCCACCACCCCACCCACACCACCACACTCCACCACTGGACCCACACCCTCCAACCCCACCCAACCACCCCCACACCACCAAACCCCACACCCATCCCCACCAACCAACTACACCACCACACCACCACCCTCCCACCCCAACACACCCAACCCCTCCTCACCACCACACCCGCCCACTACCACGCCGGCATCAACGACATCCTCCTCACCGCCCTCACCCTCGCCCTCACCCACCCCGACATCAACACCAACCCCAACCCCGACAACAGCATCCTCATCAACCTCGAAAGCCACGGACGCCACGAACTCACCCCCCACCTCGACCTCACCCGCACCATCGGCTGGTTCACCCCCCTCCACCCCACCCCACTCCACCCCGGACCCGCCACCTGGCACGACATCACCCACAACACACCCCACCTCGGCACCGCACTCAAAACCATCAAAGAAACCCTCCGCACCACACCCCACCACGGCACCACCTACGGACTCCTCCGCCACCTCAACCCCACCACCAAAACCCACCTCACCCACCTCCCCCAACCCCCCACCACCTTCAACTACCTCGGCCGCTACACCCCCACCACACCCACAACACCCACAACACCACCAAACACACCCACCAACACCACCACCCAACCCTGGCCCCACGCACCCGAAACCACCCCCCGCAACGGCAACACCGACCCCAACCTCCTCCACCACACCCCCCTCGAAATCAACGCCCACACCCAAGACACCCCCCACGGACCCCAACTCACCACCACCTACACCTACAACCCCCACCACCACACCACCCACCACATCACCCAACTCGCCCACCACTGGCACACCGCACTCAAAGCCCTCACCACCCACACCCAACACCACACCACCGGCCGAACCCCCTCCGACCTCCCCCTCCTCACCCTCACCCAACACGACATCAACAACCTCGAAGACTGGTGGAGGAACGCCTGATGGACAAGCGCGAGCTGGAAGACGTCCTCCCGCTGACCGCGGTCCAGGAGGGGTTGCTGTTCCATGCCGTGTACGACGACGCCGCGCCGGATGTCTATCTGGTGCAGCTCTCCTTCGAGCTCGAAGGCCCCGCCGCCCCTGCGCGGTTCCGGCGGGCGGCCGAGGCACTCGTACGGCGCCATCCGCCACTCCGGGCGGGCTTCCTCCACCATGGTCTTTCGCAGCCCGTCCAGTTCGTACCGCGCGAGGTGCCCCTCCGCTGGCACGAGGCCGATCTCAGGGAGCTGGACGAGGAGGAGCGGCACAGCGAGCTTCAGCGGTGGTTGGTCGAGGACCGGGGCACCCGCTTCGATCTCACGCGTCCGCCCCTGATCCGGTTCGCGCTCTTCCGGCTGGGCGACGACCGCTTCCACTTCGTCCTGACGCATCATCACATCCTGCTCGACGGATGGTCGCTACCCCTGGTCGTCCAGGAGTACTTCGCCCTCTACGACCACGACGGCGATGAGTCGGCGCTCCCGCGGGCAGTGCCCTATCGCACCTATCTGGAGTGGTGTGGGCGCCAGGACCGCGACGCGGCGCGCGAAGCGTGGCGCGAGGCAATGGCGGGGCTGGAGGAGCCCACTCTGCTGACCTCCGCGGCCCCCGGCCGGACCACGGTCCCCCCGGAGGAGTTCTCGTTCGACCTGCCCGCCGAGCTGGCCGAGCAACTCGCCCTGCGAGCAAGGGGTTTGGGGCTCACCCTCAATACGCTGGTGCAGGCCGGGTGGGGGATTCTGCTGGGTCGGCTGACCGGGCGGGACGACGTGGTGTTCGGCACCACGGTCTCCGGGCGGCCCGCCGAGATCCCCGGTGTGGAGTCCATGGTGGGGCTGTTCATCAACACCGTTCCGCTGCGGCTGCGGATGGATCCGCGCGAGCCGGTGTCCGCGCTGCTCAGCCGGTTGCAGGAGGAGCAGGCGCGGCTGCTGGACCACCAGCATCTCGGGCTTGTCGAGATCCAGCGGCTGGCGGGCATCGGATCGGGCGAGATCTTCGACACCACCACCGTGTTCGAGAACTATCCCCTTGACGAGGGGCGGTTGCTGGATCCGACCACGGAGCTCAGAACGCTGTCGGTGGACAGTTACGACGCGACCCACTACGCCCTGGCGCTCATGGTGATTCCGGGGGAGCGGCTGCACATCCGGATGGGGTACCAGCCGGACCTGCTGGCGCGGGAGTCGGTCGAGTCGATCGCGGAGCGGCTGCTGCGGGTGCTGCGGATGCTGGTGTCGGACACCGATCCGCAGGTCGGAACGGTCGATCCGCTGGCGCCGGGCGAGCGCCAGCTGATGCTGCGCACATGGGGCGGGGCACGTACGGAGGCCGCCGAGCGGACGGACGCGGTGCTGCCGCTGCTGTTCGAGGAGCAGGTGCGCAGGGCCCCCGAGGCCGTCGCGGTGGTGCACCGGGACACCAGGCTGACGTACGCGGAGGTGAATCGGCGTGCCAACCGCCTCGCCCGGCTGCTGGTGGCTTCCGGAGCGGGGGCTGAGACGCGGGTGGCACTCGCCCTTCCGCGCTCGGCCGACATGGCCGTAGCCGTCCTCGCCGTACTCAAGGCCGGGGCCGCGTTCGTGCCGCTGGATCCGGACCACCCGGCGGAGCGCCTCGCCTTCGTCCTCGCCGACAGCCGTGCCACGCTGCTGGTGACCGAGGACGGCCTCGCCGAAGACCTGCCACCGGGCGCCCCGTCCGTGGAGCGCCTGGTCCTCGGGGCGGATGGCACCGTGGCCCGACTACGGGGGCTGCCCGCGCACGACCTGTCCGACGCCGAACGCGCGTTTCCGCTCGACGCCCGCCACCCGGTCTATGTCATCTACACCTCCGGGTCCACCGGCACCCCGAAGGGTGTCGAGGTCCCGTACGGCAATGTGGCGCGGCTGTTCGGCGCCGCCCGGGAGCAGTTCACCTTCGGTGAGACCGATGTGTGGTGTCTTTTCCACTCGTACGCCTTCGACTTCTCCGTCTGGGAGATGTGGGGGGCGCTGCTGCACGGTGGCCGGCTGGTGGTGCCGGACAAGGAAGTCACCCGCTCCCCCGAGGACGTACTGCGTCTGCTGGTCCGCGAGGGTGTCACGGTGCTGTGCCAGACGCCGTCGGCCCTGTACCAGCTGATCGCCGCCGACCAGGACCTGCCCTCGCTGGGCTCGGAGCTGGCCCTGCGGTACATCGTGCTCGGCGGGGAAGCCCTGGACCCCGCCCGGCTGGCGGGCTGGTACGTCCGCCACCGCGACGACGCCCCCGTCGTGGTCAACATGTACGGCATCACCGAGACCACGGTCCATGTCACCGCCCGTCGGCTCGGCCACGTGGACGCCGTACCGGGGACTCCGAGTGCCATCGGGCGGGGGCTCACGGATCTGGCGGTGTACGTACTCGATCCCGGGCTGCGGCTGGTGCCACCCGGGGTGGCGGGCGAGCTGTATGTGGCGGGCGCGGGGCTGGCGCGGGGGTACGCGGGCCGTGCGGCGATGACCGCCGAGCGGTTCGTCGCCGATCCCTTCGGCCCGGCGGGCACCCGGATGTATCGCACGGGCGACCTCGTGCGGTGGGACGGCGATGGCCGTCTGGAGTTCGTGGGACGCGCGGACGACCAGGTCAAGGTGCGGGGATTCCGTATCGAACTCGGTGAGATCGAGGCCGCGCTGACGGCACATCCCGAAGTGGCGCAGGCCGCCGCGACCGTCCGCGAGGACCGCCCCGGCCACCGGCGCCTGGTGGCCTACGCGGTGCCCGCGCGCCGTTCCGGCCCCGATGGCGACCCCGACGGCGACTTGGCCGGACGGCAGGTGGAGGAGTGGCGCACGGTCTACGAATCGCTGTACCGGGACCGCGCCACGACCGTCCTGCGGGAGGACTTCGTCGGCTGGGACAGCAGCTATGACCAGCGGCCCATTCCGCTGCCGGAGATGCGGGAGTGGCTGACCACGACCGTCGACCGGATCATGGAGCTGGAGCCGTGCCGGGTGCTGGAGATCGGGGTCGGCACCGGGCTGCTCATGGCGCGCCTGGCACCGCGATGTGAGGTGTACTGGGCCACCGATGTGTCTCCCGCGGTCATCGGCCATCTGCGGAAGGGGATCGCGGGCGATCCCGCCCTGGCGGACCGCACACAGCTGCGCGCCCAGCCCGCGGCCGACTTCACCGGTCTGCCCGCCGGCCGGTTCGACACCATCGTGCTCAACTCGGTCGTCCAGTACTTCCCCAGTGTGGAGTACCTGGTCGAGGTGGTGGCCGGGGCGATGCGACTGCTCGCGCCCGGTGGCCGGATCTTCATCGGCGATGTGCGCAACGCCCGTCTGCTCCGCTGCTTCGCCACGGCCGTCGCCCTGGCCCAGGCCGCGCCCGGCACGACGAACGAGAGCCTGCGGTCCACGGTCGACAAGGCGATCCGGCAGGAGCGCGAACTCGTCGTCGACCCCGCCCTCTTCGCCACCCTTCCGTCCCGGCTGCCCGGGGTGGCGGCGGTCGATGTGCGGATCAAGCGTGGCCATGCGAGCAATGAGCTCACCCGTCACCGTTACGACGTGGTCCTGGTCAAGGCGCCCGCAACGGGGGTTTCGGGCGCCGGGACAGGCGAGACGGCAGGGACAGGCAGCGCGACCGGGGGGCCCGGGACGTCTCGGGTGGTCGACACGGTGACGCGGCAGTGGGGTGAGGAGGTGCGCACCACCACCGAAGTGGCGGAGACCCTTGAGCGCCACCGGCCCCGGATGCTGCGGGTGAACGGCATCCCCAACGCCCGGCTCGCGGACGAGCTGGAGGCGTTGCGGCAACTGCGGCACGGAGTGGCGCCGGACGCCGTCCGCGAGACGGCCACCGCGGGGCCGGGGCCCGAGGCGTCCGCTCCGGAGGCCCTGCACGAGCTCGCCGCGGGTCTGGGCTACCATGCCGCCCTCACCTGGTCCGACAGCGACGGCTGTCTCGACGCGGTCTTCGTGGACACGGCGGCGGGTGTGGACCATCGCGTGCTCGACCAATCCGCGCCATCCGCGATGTCTTCGATATCTGCGATGTCTGCTAAATCCGCGTCGTCCATTCAGGGCAAGGATCTCCGTCCGCTGCGCTCGTACGCCAACGACCCCGGGGCCTCCCATGAGCTGGGCGGACTCGTGGCGTCCCTCCGGGCCCACCTCGCCGCGACCCTGCCCGACTACATGCTCCCGTCCGTCCTCATGACACTAGACGCGCTTCCGTTGACCGCGAACGGGAAGCTCGATCGCGCCGCGCTGCCCGTGCCCGACCCCGGGGCCGACCGAACCACCGGCCGGGCGGCGGCGACACCGCGCGAGAAGGCCCTGTGCGCCCTGTTCGCCGAGGTGCTGGGGCTCGCCGAGGTCGGAGTGGAGGAGGAGTTCTTCGCGCTGGGCGGGGACAGCATCATCTCCATCCAGCTCGTCAGCCGTGCCCGCCGGGAGGGGCTGGTGCTCACTCCCCGCCAGGTCTTCCAGTACAAGACGCCCGCGGCACTCGCCGCCGTGGCCCGTACGCCCGACGAGCCGGCCGCCGAGGGCCTCGGCCGCTCCGAGGCGGCACTCGTGCGGCTCTCCCGGGCGGAGTCGGAGAGCGTCGAGCGGAAGGCCCCGGGCAGTGTGGAGGTTCTGCCGCTCAGCCCGCTGCAGGAGGGACTGCTGTTCCACGCCGTGTACGACGACACGGCCCCGGATGTGTATCTCGTCCAGCTCTCCCTGGAGCTGGAGGGCCCCTTCGACGCGGGCCGGTTCCGCGCGGCCGCCGACGCGCTGCTGCGCAGGCATCCGCATCTGCGCGCCGCGTTTCTGCACGACGGCCTGTCCCATCCCGTCCAGGCCGTCGCCGGTGCGGTGTCCGTGCCATGGCGGGAGGTGGACCTCACCGCAATCGCGGAGGACGAGCGCCGGGACGCGGTGGAACGGTGGCTGGCCGAGGACCGCTCCGTACGGTTCGATCCGGCGCGGCCACCACTGGTCAGGTTCGCGGTCCTGCGCGGCGCCCCGGACCGGCACTGGCTGGTCATCACCAACCACCATCTGCTGTGGGACGGGTGGTCGGTGCCCCTGGTCCTGCGCGAACTGTTCGCGCTGTACGAACGGTCCGGTGACGAGACGGGCCTGCCGCGGCCGGTGCCCTACCGCGACTATCTGGCCTGGCTGGGGCGGCGGGACCAGGAAGCCGCCCGCGCCGCCTGGCGCACGGCGCTGGAGGGGCTGGCCGAGCCCACGCTGGTCGCCCCCGCCGCTCCGGGACGTGCCGCGATGTGGCCGGAGGAGTACTCCACCGATCTGTCCCCCGAGCTGACCGCGCGGCTCTCACAGCGTGCCAGGCGCTCGGGACTCACGCTGAACACCCTCGTCCAGGCGGCGTGGGGGCTGGTCCTCGGGCGGCTCACCGGGCGGGACGACGTGGTGTTCGGCACCACGGTCTCGGGCCGCCCCGCCGAGCTGCCGGGTGTGGAGGCCATCGTGGGCCTGTTCATCAACACCGTGCCGGTCCGGCTGCGCATCGACCCCCAGGAGTCGCTGGGCGGGCTGCTCTCCCGGCTCCAGGAGGAGCAGACGGAGCTGCTCGACCACCAGCACCTGGGGCTCGCCGAGATCCAGCGGCTGAGCGGATTGCGCTCCGGGGACCTCTTCGACACCACGACGGTCTTCGAGAACTACCCCATCAATCAGGACCAGTTGCTCGACCCGGGCAGGGAACTGAGGACGGTCGACATCACGGGGCGGGACGCCGTGCACTACGCCCTGTCCCTGCTGGTCGTCCCGGACGAGCGGCTGCACATGCGGCTCGGCTACCGTGCGGACCTGTTCGGGCACGAGGACGTCACGACTATCGCCGACCGCCTGGCGCGGGTGCTGGAGGCCATGGCCTTCGATCCTGATGTCCGGGTCGGGCGGGTCGACGGCTGCTCCGAGGAGGAGCGGGAGCGGCTGCTGGGCTGGGGTACGGGCGCCTCGGTGGCGACGGCCGGGGCGGGGGCGGGGGCGGGACGGGTGCTGCCGGAGCTGTTCGAGGAGCAGGCGGCCCGTACTCCGCGGGCCACGGCGGTGGTTTTCGAGGGTGACAGGGTGTCCTACGCGGACCTCAACGCTCGCGCCAACCGGCTGGCCCGGCTGCTCATCGAGCACGGCGCCGGACCGGAGACCCGTATCGCGCTGGCCCTTCCGCGCTCGGTTGAGCTGATCATTGCCGTCCTGGCCGTGACCAAAGCCGGAGCCGCCTACGTACCCCTCGACCCCGGCTACCCACCGGACCGCATCACCTTCATGCTCCACGACAGCCAACCCACCCTCCTCATCACCACCAGCACACTCGCCAACACCCTCCCCGCCAGCACCGCCACCGTGCCCTGGCTATTCCTCGACACCGAAGACACCCACACCCGCCTGGAACGCCATGCCCCGGGGGACGTGTCCGACGACGAGCGGCCGACACCACTCACGCCTGCGCATCCGGCGTACGTCATCTACACGTCGGGCTCGACGGGCACGCCCAAGGCGGTCGTGGTCCCGCACGGAGCCATCGTCAACAACCTGCTGTGGCGGATCGGGACCTTCGGCTGGACCGAACACGACCGCTTCCTCATGCGAACACCGATGAGTTTCGACGTCTCGGCGTGGGAACTCTTCTGCCCGCTGCTCACCGGCGGAAGCATCATCGGCACCGACCCCGACCACCACGCCGACCCCGGCCACCTGCTGTCCGCCATCGAACGTCACGGGGTCACGGTGGTGCACTGTGTGCCGACCCTGCTGCGGTTGCTGCTGGAGTGGGAGGGGGCACGGCGACTCTGCGCTTCCGTACGCCACGTCGTCTGCGGTGGCGAACCGCTGACAGCCGATCTGCGCGACGCCTTCGTCGCCACGCTTCCGCAGGCGCGGCTGCACAACTCCTACGGCCCGACCGAGACCACCGTCGACACGACGGGACACCTCACCACCCCCGAGGACACGGGCCCGCCACCGATCGGCACACCCATCGGCAACACCCGCTTGTTCGTGCTGGATGCGGGGTTGGGGCTGGTTCCGGTGGGTGTGGTGGGCGAGTTGTACGTGGCGGGGGGTGGAGTGGCGCGAGGGTACTGGGCACGGCCCGGGCTGACCGCGGAACGGTTCGTGGCCTGCCCCTACGGTACGGCGAGCGGAGAGCGGATGTACCGGACCGGAGACCTGGTGCGATGGACACCTGGCGGACAGCTGGAGTTCTGCGGACGGGCCGATGAACAGGTCAAGGTCCGCGGATTCCGCATCGAACCCGGAGAGATCCAAGCCGCGCTCACCACACACCCGGGCATCGGGCAGGCCGTCGTGACCGTCCGCGAAGACCGCCCCGACGACCGTCGCCTAGTCGCCTACCTCACTCCCGCACTGGCCGGGGCGGAGCCACCGCCTGCGGCGGAGATCCGGGCCCAACTGGCCGACCGGCTCCCCCACTACATGATCCCCTCCCACTACGTCCCACTCGAACACCTGCCACTGACCGCCAACGGCAAACTCGACCACGCAGCCCTCCCCGCTCCGACACCGGCAACCACCGGCACCGGTCAAGGACGAGCCCCCGCCGATGCCCACGAACGCACACTGTGCCAGCTGTTCGCCGACGTACTGGCCATACCCGAGGCCGGCCCCGAGGACGGTTTCTTCGCACTGGGCGGCGACAGCATCCTGTCCATCCAACTCGTCAGCCGCGCCCGCCAAAAAGGACTACTCCTCACCCCACGCCAAATCTTCCAGCACCAAACCCCAGCCGCCCTCGCCACCACAGCAACCCACATCCCCACCACCACCGCGCCGGCCCACCACGAAACCGGCACCGGCACCCTCCCCGCCACCCCCATCATGCGAGAGCTCTTCGAACGAGGCGGACCCTTCACCATCTACCACCAATCAGTCCTGCTCACCGTCCCCGCCGACCTCGACCAACAACGCCTCGCCACCGCCCTGCAAACCGTCATCGACCACCACGACATCCTCCGCCTCACCCTCAACAACGCGGAAGGCGAAACCGAGCTCCGGATACCACCACCAGGCACCATCAACGCCGCAAACCTGCTCCACCACGCCGACCTCACCGGCCACCCCGACATCCCCACCGCCATCGCCCAACACCAGACCACCGCCCAAACCCGCCTCAACCCCACCCACGGCATCATGCTCCAAGCCATCCACCTCACCCTCGGACCCACCACCCCCGGACGACTCCTCCTCCTCGCCCACCACCTCGTCATCGACGGCGTCTCCTGGCGCATCCTCATCCCCGACCTCACCCACGCCTACCACCACACCCACACCACCCACCCCCTCGAACCCGTCCCCACCTCCTACCGCACCTGGGCCCACTACCTCACCCAACAAGCCCACCACCCCACCCACACCACCACACTCCACCACTGGACCCACACCCTCCAACCCCCCCCAACCACCCCCACACCACCAAACCCCACACCCATCCCCACCAACCAACTACACCACCACACCACCACCCTCCCACCCCAACACACCCAACCCCTCCTCACCACCACACCCGCCCACTACCACGCCGGCATCAACGACATCCTCCTCACCGCCCTCACCCTCGCCCTCACCCACCCCGACATCAACACCAACCCCAACCCCGACAACAGCATCCTCATCAACCTCGAAAGCCACGGACGCCACGAACTCACCCCCCACCTCGACCTCACCCGCACCATCGGCTGGTTCACCACCCTCCACCCCACCCGACTCCACCCCGGACCCGCCACCTGGCACGACATCACCCACAACACACCCCACCTCGGCACCGCACTCAAAACCATCAAAGAAACCCTCCGCACCACACCCCACCACGGCACCACCTACGGACTCCTCCGCCACCTCAACCCCACCACCAAAACCCACCTCACCCACCACCCCCCACCCCCCACCACCTTCAACTACCTCGGCCGCTACACCCCCACCACACCCACAACACCCACAACACCACCAAACACACCCACCAACACCACCACCCAACCCTGGCCCCACGCACCCGAAACCACCCCCCTCAACGGCAACACCGACCCCAACCTCCTCCACCACACCCCCCTCGAAATCAACGCCCACACCCAAGACACCCCCCACGGACCCCAACTCACCACCACCTACACCTACAACCCCCACCACCACACCACCCACCACATCACCCAACTCGCCCACCACTGGCACACCGCACTCAAAGCCCTCACCACCCACACCCAACACCACACCACCGGCCGAACCCCCTCCGACCTCCCCCTCCTCACCCTCACCCAACACGACATCAACAACCTCGAGAGCGATCTCGAAGCCGAGTGGGCGGACCTGGAGGAGTGAGAGCCGCTCAGCGCCGGGGCGCCACGCCCCGGCGCGCTACGGCCGCTCGAGACCCCGGGCGACAACGGGACCGATGTGATCCAGTGCCCGCTGCGTCATCAGGTGGTCGTGAGTACTGGGCACATCGTGGGTCCGGATGTCTCCCTCGACGTACGGCGCCCATGAATCAGCCGTACGCCATGCTGCGGTCCGGTGGTCGGTGGGTTCCTCCGTCGCGATGAAGAGGTCCATCTCCCCGTGGTACCGCCGAGGCCGGTGTTCCTTGGCGGCTCGCTCGTGCTGGGCGTGGCTATGGCACAGCGCCGTCAGGATCTCCTCATCCAGGGAGTACGCCCCGTCCGCCAGGACGTCGAGGAACATGCCCCGGATATCGCGATCTCCCGCCTCTGGCAGCGATTCCTCCGCAGGCACGGCGGCCAGGGGGTAGGTGTCGAGCACGGCCAGCAAGGCCACCTCCTCACCCTCTTCCTGGAGCCGGGTCGCGATCGCATGGGCGACGATGCCGCCGAAGGACCAGCCGAGGAGGTGGTACGGGCCGTGTGGCCGCACAGTACGGATCTGGCGCAGATAGTCCGCCGCGATCTCCTCGACCGTGGCGTGTGGTGTCTCCGTACCGGACAACCCCCGGGCCTGGAGACCGTAGACGGGGTGGTCGGCATCGATATGGCGCAGCAGCCCGGAATAGGGCCAGCTGATCCCACCGGCCGGGTGGACGCAGAAGAGTGGTGCACGGCTGCCGTGTGGCCGCAGCGGCAGCAGGACATCGAGGCCCTTCCCACCGTCGCCACTCTCCAACCTGCTGGCCAGCGCGGCCACCGTCGGCGCCTCGAACACCGCCCCAATCGACAGTTCGACCCCGAGCTCCGACCGCACCCGTGACACCAACCGCGTCGCCAACAACGAATGCCCACCCAGATCGAAGAAACCCTCCTCGACCCCCACCCGCTCCACACCCAACACCTCAGCAAACAAACGACACAACGCCCGCTCCACCGCCGTACGCGGCCCACGACCCGAACCAGACCCCCCAACCTCCGGCACCGGCAACGCCCGCCGATCCAGCTTCCCGTTCGCCGTCACCGGCAACCGCTCCAACACCACCCACACACCCGGCACCATGAACTCCGGCAACCGCCCCCGCACAAACTCCCGCACCACGGACACATCACACCCAGCCCCACCCTCAGCAGGCACCACATACGCCACCAACCGCCGATCCCCCGGACGATCCTCCCGCACCACCACCGCCACCTGACCCACCGACGGATGCACGGCCGCCGCACCCTCCACCTCACCCAACTCAATCCGAAAACCACGCACCTTCACCTGATCATCCACACGCCCCACAAACTCCAAAACCCCATCCGACCGCCACCGCACCAGGTCCCCGGTCCGGTACATCCGCTCCCCCACCCCACCAAACGGATCCGCCACAAACCGCTCCGCCGTCAACCCCGCACGCCCCACATACCCCCGCGCCAACCCCACACCCGCCACATACAACTCACCCACCACACCCACCGGCACCAAACCCAACCCACCATCCACCACATACACCCGCGTATTGGCAATCGGCCCACCGACGGTCGGTGTTCCGTCCTCAGAGCAGCGGGAGAGCGTGGACCAGATGGTGGTCTCCGTCGGACCGTAGACGTTGACCACATGGGCCGCGCGGTCCCGCAACTCGTGTGCCAGAGCCGCGGGCAACGCCTCACCGCCGGTCAGGATCCGTACGCCGGTCAGATCGGCTCGGTGGTGTTCCAGCAGTGCCGCCCACAGCGTGGGCGTGGCCTGCATGATCGTCGTGCCGCTCTCGGTCAGCAGCGGGGACAGCCGCGCCGGGTCGTGGACCTCGTCCGTCGTCGCCAGGACGACCGTGGCGCCGGCCAGGAGCGGGCCGAACAGTTCGAGCGCGGCGATGTCGAAGCTGATCGTGGTGATCGCGAGCCAGCGGTCCTCCGGTACCAGGCCCAGCTCGTCGGCCATCCCCAGCAGCAGGTTCAGCAGGGACCGCTGTGTCACGGCGACGCCCTTCGGACGGCCGGTGGAGCCCGAGGTGTAGATGAGGTACGCCGTGTTCAGCGGATGGGGCGGGGCCGTTCGCTCGGCGTCATGGATGTCGGCGTCCGAGCGGTCCCGCAGAGCGGCCTCGGTATCGGCGGCGTCCAGCAGGAGGCACGGCACCGAGGCCCCGGCACCCGATAGCTTCGCCGCCCCGGCCTCGGTGGTCACGAGGGTGACGGGGGCCGCGTCGTGGAACATGAAGCGGGCCCGTTCGGCCGGTTGATCCGGGTCGAGGGGAAGATAGGCCGCCCCCGTCTTCATCACGGCCAGCAATGCCACGGCCATGTCCGCGGACCGTGGCAGCGAGAGGGCCACCACCCGCTCCGGGCCCGCACCTCGCTCGATGAGCACACGGGCCAGCCGGTTCGCCCGCGCGTGGAGTTCCGCGTAGGTCAGTACCGTTCCGCCCGTCACCAGGGCGTGCGCCTCCGGGGTACGTGCCGCCCGCGCCGCGAGCAGGTCGGCCACGGTGGACGGCGGCAAGGCCGCCTCGGTGGTGTTCGGCGCGGCAAGTTGCCGTCGTTCCGCCGCGGTCAGCAGGTCGATGTCGGCCAGTGGCCGATCGGGGTCGGCGGCCATCGCCGCGAGCAGTCGCTCCAGACGGCGGGCGAGCGAGGCGACCGTGGAGCGGTCGAAGGCGTCGGGGCGGTAGTCCAGGCGGAGGCGCAGGGAGCGCTGCTGCGTGGCGACCAGGCACAGCGGGTAGTGGGTGGCGTCGTGGCCCTCGAATGCGGCCACCCGCAGCCCGTCGGACGGGGAGCGGAGCGCCTCCGGGTCGAGGGGGTAGTTCTCGAAGAGTACGAGCGTGTCGAAGAGCTGGGGGTGGCCGGCCAGGCGGTGGATGTCCGTCAGGCCGAGGTCCTGGTGCTCGACGAGCCGGGACGCCTGCTCCTGCGCCCTGGTCAGCAGGGCGGACAGGGATTCGGCCGGGTTCAGGCGGATCCGCACCGGCTGGGTGTTGATGAAGAGCCCGACCATGTTCTCCACCCCGGGCAACTCCGGGGGACGGCCGGACACGGTGGCCCCGAACACCACGTCATCGCTTCCGGTGACCTTGCCGAGGAGGATGCCCCACGCACCCTGGACGAGGGTGTTGACCGTCCACCCCCGGCCACGTGCGAGCGCCGTCAGCGCGGACGTGGCCTCCGGAGACAGCTCCGTCAAAACCTCCTCAGGAGGGCGCGAGGCGCCGGACGGGCCCGCGGCGGGAGCGATGAGCGTCGGGCCCTCCAATCCGTCGAGTACCTGCCGCCACGCGGCCTCCGCCGCGCTCCGGTCCCGCTCGTCCCGTTCGGCCAGCCAGGTGAGGAAGTCGCGGTAGGGAGTGACGGGCGGCAGTTCGCCCGCCACTCCCCGATTCCGGTAGAGCTGGAACAGATCGCGCATCACCACCGGCAGCGACCAGCCGTCCAGCAGCAGATGGTGGTGTGTCAGCAGCAGGTGGTGGCGGTGATCGCCGAGCCGTATCAGGGTGAGGCGGAGGAGTGGCGGATTGGTCGGCTCGAACCGCCGGTCGCGTTCGGCCGCTGCCACGGCGCGTAGCTCCTCGCGCTGCCTGTCGCCACTTGGCTGCCTGTCGCCAGGCAGCTGCCCGTCGTCGCTGAGCTGCCCATCACCGCTTAGCTGTCCGTCACCGTCCAGCTGCCGGAGGTCGATCTCCTGCCAGGGGAGCGCCACGGTGGCGGGCACGACCTGGACCGGGCGTTCCAGCCCCTCGTGCCAGAATCCCGCGCGCAGGTTCGGATGGCGGCGCAACAGCGCCTCGGCCGCCTGGCGCAGGGCGTGGCGGTCCAACGGTCCGTCGAGGTCGAGGCCGAGCTGGACGACGTAGTCATCGGTGGCGCGCGCGTCGTAGAGGGCGTGGAAGAGCAGCCCTTCCTGGAGGGGTGTCAGCGGCAGGATGTCGCTCAGCACGGCCGGTGCGCATGCTGCTTCGACGCGTTCGATGTCGTCCTGGGTCAGCGCGGCCGGTTTCACATCGGAGGGGGTGAGTCCTCCGGCGCCCGGCCTGTCGGCGTGTTCGGTGACCGCCTGGAGGACACGGAACCAGGTGTGCGCGAGGTCGTCCACCTCCCGCTGGGTGAGTGCTCCCTCCGCCCAGGACCAGGTCGCCGTCAGGCAGGGGCCCCGCGAGGTGTCGACGGTGACGGCGTTCAGTTCCAGCACATGGGCTGGTGGCATTCCGGCGTCATCACCGGCCCCCGACAGGACCCCACCGTCGTCGATGGCCGACGGCATCCACGGTGCCTCACGGTCGGCCTCGGTGAAGCGGCCCAGGTAGTTGAAGCCAATGTCCGGGGTCGTGAGCGCGGCGAGCCGGGGGCCGGTACGGGGGTTGAGGTGGCGCAGCAGTCCGTAGCCCAGCCCTTGGTCCGGTACGGCCCGCAGCTGCTCCTTCACGCGTTTGACCACACGCCCCAGACCGGGGCCCGCGCCGGTGACGTCCTCCGATGTCACCATGCCCGCCTCCAGCCGCACGGGGTAGAGGGTGGTGAACCAGCCGACCGTACGCGCCAGGTCGACGTCCGTGGCCAGCTGGTGCGACCGGCCGTGTCCTTCCACGTCCACCACCACCGGTTCGCCCGCCACGGCCCGCCCATGGCGTACGCGCCAGGCGTCGACCGCCACCGCGAACGCGGCGAGCAGCACATCCTGCACTCCCGCGTGGAACACCGCGGGGACCCGCCCCAGCAAGGGCTCGGTGTCCGGGGCTGAAAGCCGCAGGGTGAGACTGGCGGTGCCGGGCCCGGCGGCCACCTCTTCGCGCCAGGACTGGAACTGGTCCCCGTCCGCAAGGGGCCGTACGTCGGTGAGGGTCCGCTCCCACCACGGCGACTCGGCCTCCCTGGCGGGATCGCACGACTCGGCCGTCAGCAGCGCGGCCCACCGGCGGAACGACGTGCCCACCGGCTCCAACGCCACCGGCCGGTCGGCGGCCACCGCATCCCAGGCGACCCGCAGATCGCGCAGCAGGATCCGCCAGGACACGCCGTCCACCACCAGATGGTGCAGCACGAGCAGCACCAGGCCCGGACGGTCCGGCCCTGCGTCGAAGTACACCGCCTGCCACATCACACCGGACCACGGGTCCAGGCGCCCCCGGGCAGCCATGAACTCCTCTTGGAGCAGCCGCCGCCCTACGTGTCCGTCCGCGCCACCGGACACCTGGCGCACCCGCGCCGCGGCGTCCACGGATCCGGCCGGGGGCACCTCGAGCGACCACCGTCCTCCGTCGCGGTCCGTCACCCTCAGCCGCAGCACGTCATGGTGGTCGGTCACGGCCCGCAGCAGTGCGCTCAGCCGGTCCGAGCCCGCCCCGGCGGGCACGGTGACCAGCATCGCCTGGCAGAACTCGCCGACGGGGCCGCCCCGTTCGCGCAGCCACTCCATGATGGGGGTCGTGGCCACTTCGCCGACCCCGGTGTCCGCCACCGGAGCCGCCGTCCCGGCTCCCTCCGGCGCTTCAGTCGCTTCTGCCACTTCCGCCACTTCCGCCGCGGAGGCCAGTCCGGCCACGGTCTTCCGCAGGAACACGTCCCGAGCGGTGATCACCACCCCGGCCGACCTCGCCCGGCTGACCAGTTGGATGGAGGAAATGCTGTCACCGCCCAAGTCGAAGAAGCTGTCCTCGGCATCCACCACTGCCACGCCCAGGACCTGTTGGAACAGTCCGCACAGGGTCTTCTCCACGGCCGTGCGCGGTGCGCGGCCGGAGGCCCGGGAGGTGAACTCCGGTGCGGGCAGGGCGCCTCGGTCGAGCTTGCCGTTGGCCGTGACGGGCAGCCGGTCCAGGACCACGAACGCCGCGGGCACCATGTACTCGGGCACTCGCTCCCGTACGAAGGCGCGCAGCTCCGTCACGTCCGGGACCGCCACGTCCAGACCCGCCGAGGTCGCACCGCCGTCCTCGGGCCCCGCGTCGGGCGCGTGCGGGTGCGGGTGCGGGTGGGTCTGGGTGGCCGGGACCGCATAGGCCACCAACCGCCGGTCACCCGGCCGGTCCTCCCGCACCACCACCGCCACCTGGCCCACCGAGGGATGCGAGGCCACCACGCCCTCCACCTCACCCGGCTCGATACGGATCCCCCGCACCTTCACCTGCTCATCGGCGCGGCCCAGGTAGTCGAGCTGGCCGTCCTCGGTCCATCGCACCAGGTCACCGGTGCGGTAGACGCGGGTACCTGGCGGCCCGTAGGGATCGGCGACGAAGCGCTGCGCCGTCAGCCCGGCGCGGGCGAGATAGCCCCGGGCCAGCCCCGGGCCGGCGATGTACAGCTCACCCGCGACCCCCGGTGGGACCAGTTTCAGCTCGGCGTCCAGGACGTAGGCGGAGGTGTTCGGCAGGGGTGTGCCCGTGAGCGCCGGGCGGGTGAGCGTCTCCTGCCCGGCCGAATGCCACTCCAGGCAATAGACCGTGGCCTCGGTCGGACCGTAGACGTTAGCGATCCGCGCACCCGGTACGGCCTGCCTGACCTCGTTGAACACGCGCGCCGGCAGCCCTTCGCCGGCGAACACCACATCCTGCGCGGCAAGCCGGGCGCCGGAGCCGAGTACCTGCGCGACGACCGACGGCACCCCGCTGATCAATCCGCCGGACCAGCCGCCCCGTTCCACCAGCACCGGAAGGTTCTCGACCAGCTCCACCTGCCCACCGACCGTCAGCGGTGCGAACAGCTCGAAGACCGAGACGTCGAAGTTCAGCGAGGTCGACAGCAACACCGACGACAGCCGCTCGGGCCCGAAGCGCTCCCGGGCCCAGGCCATCAACCCGACCACGGAGGAGTGCTGCACCGCCACGCCCTTCGGCGTTCCGGTGGACCCTGATGTGTAGAGGACGTACGCCAGGTTTCCGGCGGTGAGGGGCCCCGGCCGCTCCCCGTCTGCCACGGGCGTGGCGTCCTGCTCGGCACGGGCGCGCACCATGTCCGGGGAGTCGAGTACGCACACTGACGCTGGGGCGGGGTGTGAGGTCGGGGTCGGCGACGGCGACGGCGACGGCAGGAGTCGTACGGTGACGGAGTCGGCCAGGACCACGACCGGCCCGGCGTCGCCCAGCATGAAGGCGATCCGCTCGGCCGGGTACGCGGGATCGATCGGGAGATAGGCGCCGCCCGCTTTGAGTACGGCCAGCAGCGCGACGACCGCCTCCGGGGTGCGGGGCAGGCACACGGCCACCACGCGCTCCGGCCCCACTCCCCGGGCAATCAGCACGCGGGCCAGCTTGTTCGCTCGCGCATCAAGCTCCGCGTAGGTCATGACATCGCCGTTGTAGGTCAGGGCCGGTGCGTGAGGGGTGTGGGCGGCTTGGGCGGCCAGGAGGGCGGGGAGGGTGGTGGTACCGGGCGAGGGGTGGACGGTGGTGGGGTTGGCCTGGCGGAGGAGGGTGGCGCGCTCGGTGGGGGTGAGCAGGTCGATGTCGCTGACCGGCAGGTCGGGCTCGGTGAGGGCTGTCTCCAGCAGGCGGCGCCACCGCTGGGTGAGCGAATCGACCGTCCGCTCGGTGAAGATGTCGGAGTTGTACTCCACGGTGATGTCCAGCCCAGCGTGCGCGCCATCGTCCGCGTGACGCTCACCGACGCTGATCAGCAGATCCATCCGGGAAGTGCCCGCACCGACCTGCTCCACCTTCCCCTCCGCACCCGGCAGATCAAACCCGGCATGCGCGGTGTTCTGCAAGGCCAGCATCACCTGGAACAACGGATGATGCGCCAACGTCCGCGCCGGATTCAACGCCTCCACCAGATACTCAAACGGCACATCCTGATGCGCATACGCCTCCAGATCCACCACCCGCACCCGCCCCAACAACTCCCGAAACCCAGGACGACCCGACGTATCCACCCGCAACACCAACGAATTCACAAAAAGCCCGACCAGATCCTCCAACGCCTCATCCCCACGCCCAGCAATCACCGACCCCACCACCACATCCTCACCCGCACCCAGCCGCGTCAACACCGCCACAAGCCCCGCATGCAACGCCATAAACAACGTCGCACCCTCCGCACCCGCCACCCCAACCAACCCACCATGCAACCACCCCGGCCACACAAACCCCACCGTCGCACCCCGATGACTCGCCACCACAGGACGCGGTCGGTCAGTGGGCAGGGGGAGTTGTTCGGGGATACCGGCCAGGTGGGTGCGCCAGTAGTCCAGTTGGTCGAACAGCACACTGCCCGGCGCATCAGCCGCACCGAGCACCTGGCGCTGCCAGAGCGTGTAGTCGGCGTACTGCACCGTCATCGGCTCCCACCCCGGAGCCCGGCCCTCCCGCCGCGCGGCATACGCCCCGGCCACGTCCTGCCACAACGGCCCCAGCGACCACCCATCCGCCGCGATGTGATGCACGACCAATACCAATGTCCACGCCGGTTGTGGCTCGTCGGTGATGTCCTGCACCAGGACTGCCCGCAGCGGCAGTTCCTCCTCCAGATCGAAGGCGTGCCGTACCACCTCGGCCACCGCCCGCTCGGCCTCGGCCCTGTCGCCCACCGCGACCGTCTCCAGCCCCGGCCACCGCCGACCCGCCTCCTCCACCGACAACACCCGCTGGCACACCACCCCATCCACCTCAGCGAACAGCGTCCGCAAACTCTCATGCCGACCCACCACATCCCGCAACGCCCACCCCAACGCCCCACCATCCACCTCACCCGACAACCGCACCACCAACGGAATGTTGTACGTCGCCGACCGACCCTCCAACCGATACAGAAACCACAACCGACTCTGCGCGAACGACACCGGCAACCGCTCCGGCCGCCGATCACATCGCACGAGCTCGGGCCGCTCCCGGCCCGCCCGACCTCCCGCATTCCTGGCCAGCTTGCGGGCCAACGCCGCCACTGTCGGCGCCTCGAACACCATCCCGACCGGTAGCTCGACCCCAAGTTCTGACCGCACCCGCGACACCAACCGCGTCGCCAACAACGAATGCCCACCCAGATCGAAGAAACCCTCCTCGACCCCCACCCGCTCCACACCCAGCACCTCGGCGAACAAACGACACAGCAGTTCCTCGGCCCCATCCCTGGGCCCGGTGTACTCCAATCCACCACCACCCCGCGGAGCAGGCAACGCCCGCCGATCCAGCTTCCCGTTCGCCGTCACCGGCAGCCGGTCCAGCACCACCCACGCCCCCGGCACCATGAACTCCGGCAACCGCCCCCGCACAAACTCCCGCACCACCCCCACATCACATGCGCCCCCAGCAGGGACCACGTACGCCACCAACCGCCGATCCCCGGGACGGTCCTCCCGCACCACCACCGCCACCTGACCCACCAACGGATGCACACCCACCGCACCCTCCACCTCACCCAACTCAATCCGAAAACCACGCACCTTCACCTGATCATCCGCCCGGCCGACGAATTCCAGGGCCCCGTCCGACCGCCACCGCACCAGATCTCCGGTGCGATACATCCGCTCCCCCACCCCACCGAACGGATCCGCCACAAACCGCTCCGCCGTCAACCCCGCACGCCCCACATACCCCCGCGCCAACCCCACACCCGCCACATACAACTCACCCACCACACCCACCGGCACCAAACCCAACCCACCATCCACCACATACACCCGCGTATTGGCAATCGGCCCACCGATCGGGGGCACGTCCGGACCGGAGAGCTGCCCCGTGGCCGTGACGTACACCGTGGCCTCGGTGGGACCGTAGGCATTCACCATCCGCCGCCCGGCGGACCACCGTTGGACCAGTTCCCCCGGACATGCCTCAATCCCGATGATCAAGGTGCGGAGGTCGGGGAACGCGCCGTCGGGAATGCTGCCCAGCACGGTCGGCGACATGACGGCGTGGCTGATGCGTTGATCGCGCAGTACGACGGCCAAGTCCTCGCCCACGAGCCTCCGGGCGGACGGAACGATCAGCGTGGCCCCGGTGGCGACGGCCATGACCATCTCCATCATGGACACATCGAAACCGGGTGAGGCCAGTTGCAGGACCCGGCTCCCCTCGCCCACCTCGAATCGGTCGGCCTGCGTCAGGGCCAGGCTCGCGATTCCGGCATGCGGCACGGCGACCCCCTTGGGGGTGCCGGTGGAGCCGGAGGTGTAGATGAGATAGGCCGGGTGCAGGGGATGCAGAGGGTGCACGCGGTCCGCGTCGGTGACATCGGAGCCGGACAGGGCGGCGATCGTGTCAGCGGTGTACGGATCGCCGAGCGCCACCGTAGGAACGTCGTCGCACCCCAGATCGCCGAGGGTACGGCTGGTCACCACCACCGCGAGAGGGCGCGCGTCGCGCAGCATAAAGCTGATACGGGACGGCGGGTACGCCATGTCGATCGGCAGATAGGTGGCGCCCGATTTGAGGATCGCCAGAACCGCGATGACCATGTCGAGCGAGCGGGGCACCGCCACGGCCACCACCGCTTCCGGCCCGGCTCCACGCCCGATCAAATACCGGGCCAGCCGATTCGCCCTTACATCGACTTCCTCGTAAGTGAGGCACTCATCTCCCCATTCCACGGCGGGCGTGTGGGGAGTGTGGACAGCTTGGGCGGTCAGCAGGGCGGGGAGAGTGGTGGCGGCGGGTGAGGGGTGGGCGGTGGTGGGATTGCCTTGACGGAGGAGTGCGGTGCGCTCGTCGGGTTCCAGTAGGTCGATGTCGTTGACCGGCAGGTCGGGCTCGGTGAGGGCTGTCTCCAGCAGGCGGCGCCACCGCTGGATGACCGACTCAATCGTCCGCTCGGTGAAGATGTCAGTGTTGAACTCCACGGTGATGTCCAGCCCAGCGTGCGCGCCATCGTCCGCGTGACGCTCACCGACGCTGATCAGCAGATCCATCCGGGAAGTGCCCGCACCGACCTGCTCCACCTTCCCCTCCGCACCCGGCAGATCAAACCCGGCATGCGCGGTGTTCTGCAAGGCCAGCATCACCTGGAACAACGGATGATGCGCCAACGTCCGCGCCGGATTCAACGCCTCCACCAGATACTCAAACGGCACATCCTGATGCGCATACGCCTCCAGATCCACCACCCGCACCCGCCCCAACAACTCCCGAAACCCAGGACGACCCGACGTATCCACCCGCAACACCAACGAATTCACAAAAAACCCGACCAGATCCTCCAACGCCTCATCCCCACGCCCAGCAATCACCGACCCCACCACCACATCCTCACCCGCACCCAGCCGCGTCAACACCGCCACAAGCCCCGCATGCAACGCCATAAACAACGTCGCACCCTCCGCACCCGCCACCCCAACCAACCCACCGTGCAACCACCCCGGCCACACAAACCCCACCGTCGCACCCCGATGACTCGCCACCACAGGACGCGACCGATCAGTAGGCAACGGAAGCTGCTCGGGAGCACCCTCCAACTTGCGGCGCCAATACTCCAGTTGGTCGGTCAGCACACTGCCCGGCACATCAGGAGAGCCCAGTACCTCCCGTTGCCAGAGCGTGTAGTCGGCGTACTGCACCGTCATCGGCTCCCACCCCGGAGCCCGGCCCTCCTCCCGCCGCGCGACATAAGCACCAACCACATCCCGCCACAACGGCCCCAGCGACCACCCATCCGCCGCGATGTGATGCACGACCAACACCAGCGTGCATCCAACCCCCGCCGAGGCAGACTCCCGCACCATCACCGCCCGCAGCGGCACTTCCTCCCCCAGATCGAAGGCGTGCCGTACCACCTCGGCCACCGCCCGCTCGGCCTCGGCACGGTCACCCACCGCGACCGTCTCCAGCCCCGGCCACCGCCGACCCGCCTCCTCCACCGACAACACCCGCTGGCACACCACCCCATCCACCTCAGCGAACAGCGTCCGCAAACTCTCATGCCGACCCACCACATCCCACAGCGCCCACCCCAGCGCCTCACCGTCCACCTCACCCGACAACCGCACCACCAACGGAATGTTGTACGTCGCCGACCGACCCTCCAACCGATACAGAAACCACAACCGACCCTGGGCGAACGACACCGGCAACCGCTCCGGCCGCCGATCACACCGCACCAGCCCCGGCCGCTCCCGGCCCGCCCGACTCGCGCCCCTGGCCAGCCGACGAGCCAGCCCGGCCACCGTCGGCACCTCGAACACCGCCCTCACGGGCAGCTCCACACCCAACTCAGACCGCACCCGCGACACCAACCGCGTCGCCAACAACGAATGCCCACCCAGATCGAAGAAACCCTCCTCGACCCCCACCCGCTCCACACCCAACACCTCAGCAAACAAACGACACAACGCCCGCTCCACCGCCGTACGCGGCCCACGACCCGAACCAGACCCCCCAACCTCCGGCACCGGCAACGCCCGCCGATCCAGCTTCCCGTTCGCCGTCACCGGCAACCGCTCCAACACCACCCACACACCCGGCACCATGAACTCCGGCAACCGCCCCCGCACAAACTCCCGCACCACGGACACATCACACCCAGCCCCACCCTCAGCAGGCACCACATACGCCACCAACCGCCGATCCCCCGGACGATCCTCCCGCACCACCACCGCCACCTGACCCACCAACGGATGCACACCCACCGCACCCTCCACCTCACCCAACTCAATCCGAAAACCACGCACCTTCACCTGATCATCCACACGCCCCACAAACTCCAAAGACCCGTCCGACCGCCATCGCCCCAGGTCCCCGGTGCGGTACATCCGCGCTCCGGCCCCAGACCCAGACCCGGATCCAGACCCGGCGAAGGGGTTCGCCACGAACCGCCCGGCCGTCAGCCCGGGACGGCCCAGATATCCCCTGGCCAGGCCCGCCCCGGCCAGATAGATCTCCCCCGCCACTCCGGTCGGCAGCGGCTGCAACCACGCGTCCAGGACATACACCTGGGCACCAACGACCGGTACGCCAATGGTGGGCGCGCGACCGGCCGACGCATGGCGTTCGGCTTCCAGGACACCGGCCGTGGCCCACACCGTCGCCTCGGTGGGGCCGTAGGCGTTCACCATCCGCCGCCCGGACGCCCACCGCCCGACGAGTTCGGGGCCGCAGGCCTCGCCCCCGACCAACAGGGTCCGCAGCGAAGGGAGTTCGGTGGTTGACATTCCAGCCAGAACGGTCGGCGAGATCAACGCATGGGTGATCCCGTATCGGCGGATCACGCCAGCAAGCTCCTCGCCCGCCAGGACCCCCGACCGCTCCGGGATGACCAGCGCACCCCCTGAGGCCCATGCCATCAGGAATTCCATCACGGAGGCGTCGAAGCTCGGCGACGCCAACTGCAGGATTCGGGACGACGGGTCCAGAGCGAACCGCTCCGCCTGGGCCGTTGCCAGCCCCGCGATGCCGGAGTGGGTGACCACCACGCCCTTGGGGCGCCCGGTCGAGCCCGATGTGTAGATCACGTAGGCCGCGGCGGTCAGGCGCACGGATGGCACCGATACCGCCGGGGAGGTGGTCGGCTGCCGGCGGATGTCGGACATCGTCTCCGGCGTGTCCGTCACCACGGTGGAGACGGCCGCACTCGGCAGTGAATCCACGAACGCGCTCCGCGTGACCACCGCGCTCACCGCGCTGTCGGCCAGGACGAAGGCGATCCACTCCGCCGGATAGGCGGGGTCGACCGGCAGATACGCCGCGCCGGTCTTCAGCACGGCGAGTGCCCCGACCACCATGTCCACGGAACGGCCGAAGGCCAGCGCCACGCGCGACTCCGGCCCGATACCGCGCTGGGTGAGATGGTGGGCGAGTTGGTTGGCTCGGGCGTCGAGGTCCGCGTACGACAGGCGGAGCGCTCCGCACTCCACGGCGAGGGCGTCCGGGGACCTGCGCACCCGGTCCTCGAAGAGCGCACCGAACGACAGCCGTGGCAGATCCGGCCGCCCCGTGTCGTTCCATGCCACCAGGGTCCGGTGTCGCTCGGTGGCGTCCAGTATGTCGACGCGGCCGATCGGCGCGTCCGGGCGCGCCACCACCTCGTCCAGTATCCGCAGAAAGCGGTGGGCGAGCCGTTCGGCGGTCTCCTGGTCGAAGAGGTCGACGGCGTACTCCAGCACCCCGTCGAGTCCGGTGTGGGTCCCACCGTGGCCCTGGCGTGCGTTGACCATGAAGGCCAGGTCGAACTTGGCGGTCCGCGCCTCCGGCCATTCCGGCGTGGCTGTGGTGCCCGGGAGGGCGAAGTCCTGATCCCACGCGGTCTGCAACGCCAAGGACACCTGGAACAGTGGGTGGCGGGCGAGCGTGCGCTCCGGGTTGAGCGCTTCGACCAGTTGCTCGAACGGCAGCTCCTGATGCGCGTAGGCCGCGAGGGCGGTGTCGCGGACCCGTTCGAGCAGCGTCCGGAAGGACGGGTCGCCGGAGGTGTCCGCACGCAGCACCAGCGTGTTGACGAAGAAGCCGACGACATCGTCCAGCGCCTCGTCGGGCCGTCCGGCGACGGGGCTGCCGATCGGAACGTCCGTACCCGCCCCCAGGCGGGTCAGCAGGGCGGCCACGGCCGCCTGGAGCACCATGAACACGCTCGCGTCGGTCTCACGGGCCAGAGCCGCCAGTGCGCCGTGCGTCTCGGGGCCGACCTCGAACGCGATCCAGCGCCCTTGGTGGCTGGCCACCGGGGGACGGGGCCGGTCAGTGGGCAGGGAAAGTTGTTCGGGGATATCGGCCAGCTTGGCGCGCCAGTAGTCCAGTTGGTCGGCCAGCACACTGCCCGGCGCATCAGCCGCACCGAGCACCTGGCGCTGCCACAGCGTGTAGTCCGCGTACTGCACCGCCATCGGCTCCCACCCCGGAGCCCGGCCCTCCCGCCGTGCCGCATACGCCCCGGCCACGTCCTGCCACAACGGCCCCAGCGACCACCCATCCGCCGCGATGTGATGCACGACCAACGCCAGCGTGCATACGGGCTCCGACGCGAACTCCCGCACCAGGACTGCCCGCAGCGGCAGCTCCTCCTCCAGATCGAAGGCGTGCCGTACCACCTCGGCCACCGCCCGCTCGGCCTCGGCCCTGTCGCCCACCGCGACCGTCTCCAGCCCCGGCCACCGCCGACCCGCCTCCTCCACCGACAACACCCGCTGGCACACCACCCCATCCACCTCAGCGAACAGCGTCCGCAAACTCTCATGCCGACCCACCACATCCCGCAACGCCCACCCCAACGCCCCACCATCCACCTCACCCGACAACCGCACCACCAACGGAATGTTGTACGTCGCCGACCGACCCTCCAACCGATACAGAAACCACAACCGGCCCTGGGCGAACGACACCGGCAACCGCTCCGGCCGCCGATCACACCGCACCAGCCCCGGCCGCTCCCGGCCCGCCCGACTCGCGCCCCTGGCCAGCCGACGAGCCAGCCCGGCCACTGTCGGCGCCTCGAACACCGCCCCCACGGGCAGCTCCACACCCAACTCAGACCGCACCCGCGACACCAACCGCGTCGCCAACAACGAATGCCCACCCAGATCGAAGAAACCGTCCTCGATCCCCACCCGCTCCACACCCAGCACCTCGGCGAACAAACGACACAGCAGTTCCTCGGCCCCATCCCTGGGCCCGGTGTACTCCAATCCACCACCACCCCGCGGAGCAGGCAACGCCCGCCGATCCAGCTTCCCGTTCGCCGTCACCGGCAGCCGGTCCAGCACCACCCACGCCCCCGGCACCATGAACTCCGGCAACCGCCCCCGCACAAACTCCCGCACCACCCCCACATCGCACCCACCCTCAGCAGGGACCACGTACGCCACCAACCGCCGATCCCCCGGACGGTCCTCCCGCACCACCACCGCCACCTGACCCACCGACGGATGCACACCCACCGCACCCTCCACCTCACCCAACTCAATCCGAAAACCACGCACCTTCACCTGATCATCCGCCCGGCCGACGAACACCAACCGGCCCTGCCCGTCCCACCGCACCAGGTCCCCGGTCCGGTACATCCGCTCCCCCACCCCACCGAACGGATCCGCCACAAACCGCTCCGCCGTCAACCCCGCACGCCCCGCATACCCCCGCGCCAACCCCACACCCGCCACATACAACTCACCCACCACACCCACCGGCACCAAACCCAACCCACCATCCACCACATACACCCGCGTGCTGTCCGTGCCACGGCCGATCGGTACCACCTCGGCGGACGTTCCGCCCCTCACCACCCGGTGGTAGGTGGCGATCATCGTGGTCTCGGTGGGGCCATAGGCGTTCACCACGGCGGTGTCCGGGCAGGCGTCGGTCACCCGCCGCACCGCCGCGAGGGAGGCGGCCTCGCCGCCCGTCCACACCTCCTGGACGTTCGCGAAGAAGTCGGGTGACTCATCGGCGAGGCTGTTGAACAGCGCTGTGGTCGCGAAGACGCCCGTGACGCCGTGCTCGGCGATCGCTTTGGCCATGGAGGTGGTGTCGAGCGGGCCGTCGGGCATCAGAACGAGCCTGCCGCCACGGAGCAAGGGGACCCAGAGCTCGTAGGTGGACGCGTCGAAGGCGAAGGGCGAGTGCACCAGCACGCAGCCGTGTGCACTGGCATCGAACGCCTGGTCGCGGGCCAGCGCCACCAGGGCATGCTGCGTGATCACAACGCCCTTGGGGGTGCCGGTCGAGCCGGAGGTGTACATCACATACGCCGGATGTGATGGCCACAGCGCCGCCAGACGATCCGCGTCGGTCACCTCGCCATCTGGACGACTCGCCACCTCACGAACGGTCTCCGGATCGTCCAGCACCACTACCGGAACACCCAACGACGGCAACCGCCCCGCCACCTCACCCGACGCCACCACCAGCACCGGCCCGGCATCCGCCACCATGAACCGCACCCGCTCCGCCGGATACCCGGGGTCCACCGGTACATACGCACCACCGGCCTTCAACACCGCCAGCAACACCACCACCAAATCAACCGAACGCGGCATCACCACCGCCACCAACCGCTCCGGCCCCACCCCACACCCCACCAAAAACCGCGCCAACCGATCCGACCGCGACCCCAACTCCTCATACGACAACGCCACCTCCCCGCACACCACCGCAACCGCCCCACCACACCCCAACGCCCCCGGCACCGTCCCCGACGACACCGTCCCAACCCCGCCGCTCCCCCACCCCAACAACTCCTCACGCTCCGCCACCGAAACCAACGCCACGCCACCCACACAACGCCCCGCATCCACCACCACCGCCTCCAACAAGGTGAGGAGGCGCCTCAGCACGCTCTCGACCGTGGCGCGGTCGAACACATCGGCGCGGTAGTCCAGTCGTAGACGCAGGCTCTCACCGGGGAAGACGACCAGGCTGAGCGGGTAGTGGGTGCCGTCGTGACCGCTGATGTCGGTCACCCGGAGGCCGGTTTCCGGTGGGCAGACGGCGTCCGGGTCCATGGGGTAGTTCTCCACCACGACGAGCGAGTCGAAGAGTCGTGGGTGCCCGGCCAGTTGGCACACCTCGGTGAGGCCGGTGTACTGGCGGTCCAGGAGACGGACGTGCTCCTGCTGCACCCGGGCGAGGAGCGTGGCCAGGGTCTCGTCCTGGTCGAGCGTGATCCGCACCGGCACGGTGTTGATGAACAGTCCGACCATGCTCTCGACGCCCGGGAGATCCGGTGGCCTCCCGGCCGTGGTGATGCCGAAGACCACGTCGTCACGGCCGGTCAGACGGTGCAGCATGATGGCCCAGGCGCCCTGGATGACGGTGCCGAGGGTCAGCCCGTGGCCGCGTGCCCAGCCTTCCAGCCGCGTGGTGAGGTCGCCGGGGAGTTCCAGTGCGACCCGATCCCGCCGGGCCGGGCGTGCCGGGTTGGCGGCCGGGGCCGGGGCCAGCAGGGTGGGTTCCTGGAGTCCGGCCAGGGCCTGCCGCCACCCTTCCTCGGCGGCCCCCCGGTCCCGCGCCGCGAGCCAGGCGAGGTAGTCCCGGTAGGGGGTCACCGGCGGCAGGTGGCTGTCGTCGCCTTCGCGGGCGTAGAGCTCGAACAGTTCCTGGAGCAGGACGGGATAGGACCAGCCGTCGAGCAGGATGTGGTGGTTGGTGAGCGCCAGCAGGTGGCGGTCGGTGCCGATACGGATCAGGGTGAAGCGGAGCAACGGGGGGTCGGTGGGGTCGAACCGATGGTTTCGCTCGTCGTCCAGGACACGCTCGCATGCGGCGTGGCGCTCGGCTTCGGTCTCGGCTTCAGCTTCGGTCTCGACTTCGACTTCGACTTCGGCTTCGGTTTCGGTTTCGGTTTCGGTTTCGGTAAGGTCGATCTCCGCCCACGGCAGCTCGATCTCGCGGGGGATCACCTGGACGGGCTGGTCCATCCCCTCGTACAGGAAGGCGGCGCGGAGGTTCTGGTGGCGGTCCAGAAGCGTTTCGGCCGCCGCCCGGAGCGCGGCCGGGCGCAGATGCCCGTCCAGCCGGAGCACGATCTGGACGGTGTACCCGTCGCTACCGCTCCCGGCATGGGCGGCATGTACGTCATGCACAGCGTGGAAGAGCAGCCCTTCCTGCAAGGGCGACAGCGGCAAGACATCGAGCAGTCCTGACTGTGTCATCGTTTCTTCCTCCACACTGCCTCGAGTCGGTCGATCTGGTCCTGGTTGAGGTTCACCAGGGGGAGGTCGGAGGGTGTGCGGCCGCCCGCGTCCGGGCGTTCGGCATGCGCCCTGATGGCCTTCAGCACGGTGAACCAGGTCTGTGCGAGGTCGCTCACCTCCTCCTCGGTGAGCAGTCCACGAGCCCAGGACCAGTGCGCCACGAGGCACGGGCCGTCGGGGCCGTCGTACGTGACGGCGTTCAGCTCCAAGGCGTAGGGCAGCGGGGCATCGGCGTCCGCGCCCGCCATGAGCGGGCCGCTCGTACCGTCCCCGGCGGGTGTCCACGGTGCCGCGCCGCGCGGTGCGGCGATGCGGCCGAGGTAGTTGAACCGGATGTCGGGGGTCGGGAGCGCGGCGAGGCGGGGCCGGGTGCGGGGGTTGAGGTAGCGCAGCAGCCCGTAGCCGAGTCCATGGCCGGGGAGGGCCCGCAGTTGCTCCTTGACTCGCTTGACCGCACGGCCGAGCGCGGGACCGCCACGCCGGGTCTCCTCCTGGTCCACCCGGCCCGGTTCCAGCCGGACGGGATAGAGGGCGGTGAACCACCCGACGGTGCGCGAGAGGTCCACCTCCTCGGCCAAGGGGTGTGACCGGCCGTGTCCTTCCACGTCCACCACCACGGGCCCGCCGCCGGCGCCCCGGCCGTGGCGCTCCCGCCACATGCCGAGGGCCACGGCGAACGCGGCGAGCAGCACATCGTGCACACCGGCGTGGAACGCCCCGGGCACTCGGGTCAGCAACGGCTCGGTGTCCTCACCGGGCATGGGCAACGCCATGTTTCCGGCGGTCCCGAAGGTGTCGCGGTCGCCGCCGGTCCGACCCGACACCACGGGCCGTACACCCGCCACCACGGGCCGTACATCGGCCAGGACCCCCTCCCAGTGGCGCAGCTCCCTCTCCCGGACCTCCGTTTCCGCCTCGGCGGCCAGCAGTGCGGCCCAGCGACGGAACGACGTGCCCACTGGCTGCCACTCCACCGGTCGTTCCGCCGCCACCGCCGCCCAGGCGGCCGCCAGGTCCGGCAGCAGGACGCGCCAGGAGACACCGTCGACCGCCAGGTGGTGGATGACCAGCAGGAGCCGCCCCGGATGCCGCGCCCCGGCGTCGAAGTGCACCGCCTGCCACATCACCCCCGCCCTCGGGTCGAGGCGGCCACGGGCGGTGGTGAACTGCTCGGCCAGCAGGCTTTCCGGGAGCCGGCCGTCCGTGGTCTCGATACGGCGCACCCGCTGCGCGGCGCGTACCGTTCCGCCCGTCGCCACCTCGGCCGACCATGCCCCATCGAGGCGGTCCGCCAACCGCAGCCGCAGCGCGTCGTGGTGGTCGGTCATGGCCTGCAGAACGTCCGCGAGCTGTGGGGTACCGGCTCCGGCGGGTGTGGTCATCAGCATCGCCTGGCAGAAGCCGTCGACCGGGCCGCCCTGCTCACGGAGCCACTCCATGATGGGGGTCGGTGTCACCTGGCCGATCGGGACATCGGCCGCCTGGTCACGGGCCGAACCGGTCGCGGGCGTCGCCGTGTGCGCCAGCCGGGCCACCGTCTTGTGGGCGAACACGTCGGCCGGAGTGATGACCAGCCCGGCCGCTCTGGCCCGGCTGACCAGCTGGATGGTGGAGATGCTGTCGCCGCCGAGGTCGTAGAAGCCGTCCTCGGCCCCCACCCGCTCCAGGCCCAGCACCTCGGCGTACAAACGGCACAGCGTCCGTTCCACGGCCGTACGTGGCTCACGACCCGAACCAGACCCCCCGACCTCCGGCACCGGCAGGGCCCGCCGGTCCAGCTTGCCGTTCGCCGTCACGGGCAGCCGGTCCAGTACCACCCACGCCCCCGGCACCATGAACTCCGGCAACCGCCCCCGCACAAACTCCCGCACCACCCCCACATCACATGCGCCCCCAGCAGGGACCACGTACGCCACCAACCGCCGATCCCCGGGACGGTCCTCCCGCACCACCACCGCCACCTGACCCACCAACGGATGCACACCCACCGCACCCTCCACCTCACCCAACTCAATCCGAAAACCACGCACCTTCACCTGATCATCCGCCCGGCCGACGAATTCCAGGGCCCCGTCCGACCGCCACCGCACCAGATCTCCGGTGCGATACATCCGCTCCCCCACCCCACCGAACGGATCCGCCACAAACCGCTCCGCCGTCAACCCCGCACGCCCCACATACCCCCGCGCCAACCCCACACCCGCCACATACAACTCACCCACCACACCCACCGGCACCAAACCCAACCCACCATCCACCACATACGCACGCATACCGGCGATCGGCCCGCCAATCGGTGCGGCGCCCTCGGCCTCGCCGTCGCACCACCCGGCCGTCGCGTAGACCGTGGCCTCCGTCGGGCCGTAGGCGTTGAGCACCCGGCAGCCGGGCAGGGCGTCACCGATGGTGCGGGCCGCCGGGCCCGCCAGGGCCTCCCCGGCGCAGACCACGACGCCCGGGAAGTCCCGTGGTCCGATGGCCTTCGCGACCTGGGCCAGGGCCGAAGGGACGCCGCTCACCAGACTCGCTTCCGGCCGGTGGGGCAACCGCTCCACCAGGGCCACGGCATCGTCCACGATCTCCACACGCCCACCGCACGCGAGCGGAGCGAACAGCTCGAAGGCGGACACGTCGAAACTCGCCGAGGTCGACATCATCACGTGGGAGAGGGCCCGCGTCCCCAGGGTTTCGACGGCCCACTCGATGGTGTTGACCAGGCTCTGGTGGGACACCACGACGCCCTTGGGGGTGCCGGTCGAGCCGGAGGTGTACATCACATACGCCGGATGTGATGGCCACAGCGCCGCCAGACGATCCGCGTCGGTCACCTCGCCATCTGGACGACTCGCCACCTCACGAGCGGTCTCCGGATCGTCCAGCACCACTACCGGAACATCCAACGACGGCAGCCGGTCCACCACCTCACCCGACGCCACCACCAGCACCGGCCCGGCATCCGCCACCATGAACCGCACCCGCTCCGCCGGATACCCGGGGTCCACCGGTACATACGCACCACCGGCCTTCAACACCGCCAGCAACACCATCACCAAATCAACCGAACGCGGCATCACCACCGCCACCAACCGCTCCGGCCCCACCCCACACCCCACCAAAAACCGCGCCAACCGATCCGACCGCGACCCCAACTCCTCATACGACAACGCCACCTCCCCGCACACCACCGCAACCGCCCCACCACACCCCAACGCCCCCGGCACCGTCCCCGACGACACCGTCCCAACCCCGCCGATCCCCCACCCCAACAACTCCTCACGCTCCGCCACCGAAACCAACGCCACGCCACCCGCACAACGCCCCGCATCCACCACCACCGCCTCCAGCAAGGTGAGGAGGCGCCGCTGGTGGTCGGCCAGATCCTGGGGGCCGTAGAGGTCGGCGTTGCCGTTCAGGTCGATGCGGATTCCGCCGTCGGGCCGTTCGTAGGCCATGACCGACACATCGGGGATCGGGCCGTTGGCCAGATTGTGGTGGGTGGCCCGGCATTCGCCGAACTCCAGGTCCCAGTCGAACGACATGACGTTGACCTCGGGCCCCACGAGGGCCGGAACACCCCCGGTGAGATGGAGGTCGCGGGCCAGATCCTCGCCGCGATAGCGCTGATGCGACAAGGCCATGCGGACTTCCCGGGAAAGGCGTCGCAGCACATCGGTCCAGGTCGTCGCGGCGTTCAATTCCACGCGGAGCGGAAGTATGTTGGCCAGCGTTCCGGGAGTACGGCGGGAAATCGGGTCCTTTCGCGCCGAAACAGCGAAGCCGAGCGTGATGTCCGCTGCCCCGGTCAAGCGGTGCAGGTAAACCGCGACAACAGCGGTCAACACCACCGACCAGTGAGTCCGGGCGGCCCGCGCGGCCTCTCTGAGGCGGTCGGCCTCATCGGCTCCGATCAGGGTGGTATGGCGCAGGAAATCGCTGGGTTCGGTGCCGGGCTCGGTGGTGAGACGCGCGGCCTGGGGCGGGGAGGCAAAACGCTCCAGCCAGTACCGGCGGTCACGCTCGAATTCCTCGGATTTCCGGTACTCGGCTTCCTGGTCGAGCAGGGCGGCCAGTGAAGAGAATGGGGACTCACCGGCGGGTTCGCCTTTGTGGAATGCCGTGTAGAGTTCGGCGACCCGGCGGGCGAAGAGCGTGCTGCCCGCGCCGTCGGTCACGATGTGGTGATATCCCTGGTACCAGACGAACCGATCCGCCGCCGTCTTGATGAGGGCGAAGGAGAACAGCGGACCGCGCGCCAGGTCCATCGGCGTCCTGAGTTCCTCGCGCATCCACTGTTCGGCGGCGGCACGGGGGCCGGGGCCCCGGCTCAGGTCGAGGGTCCGCAGCGCCCAGTCGCCGGGCGGGCCGAGCACCTGATGGGGCACGCCGTCGATGCCGCCGTCGATGCCGCCATCATTGTCCGGGAAGCGTGCGTGCAGGGTGTCGGCCTCGGCGACGGCCCGGCGCAGCGCCGATTCGAAAAGGGCGGGGTTGAGGGGCCCGTGGATCTCGACATACTGGCCTACTTGGAATTGCAGGCCATCCGGGTTGATGCGCTGCGCCACCCAGATCTCCCGCTGGGCAGCCGATAGCGGGTAGCGAGACCCCTGAGGATAGCGAGACCCATTCATTCCCCCGTCTTGCACGAGCACCACCCATTGCCTAATATCGGGTCACTTCCCGGGCAGCAGCGCCGAATTACTTTCGAAATACTCATGTCATTTTGCATCGGGAGTCTAACCCCGCCGCTATATCGCTACAAGAGCCGTGGACAGGCCTGGGGGGCCGAATGGCACCATCCTGCCACTCAGAAAATTCCCTTCCCGCGAACAAGGTCACGAAGACTCGTGATCCGGACATAGAGGAAGATACGATGACGGACGCTCTTCCGATTCCCACCGGTGTGCCCACCACGCGTCGGTGTCCGTTCGAACTGCCCAGCGAACTCCTGCTCCTCAGCGAACAGGGCCCGTTGAGCCGTATGCGCTATTCCGACGGCCATCTGGGATGGCTGGTCACCGGATATTCGGCCGCTCGGCTGGTGCTCGGCGACAGCCGATTCAGCAACCGGGCCGACCTGGCCCGTATGCCGGTGGCGATTTCCTCCGAGGCCGAGCAGTCGCGGCGTGCGGTGCCGCCCGGTGTCTTCCATCGCATGGACCCGCCCGAGCACACGCGCTACCGTCGGCTGCTCACCCGCCACTTCACCGTGCGCCGCATGGACCGGCTGGTCCCGAGGATCGAGCAGTTGGCCGACGGGCGGCTGGCGGCGATGGAGCGGCAGGGGCCACCGGCCGACCTCGTGGCCGACTTCGCCATGCCGATGTCACTCGACCTCCTCACGGAGTTGCTGGGCGTACCGGACGAGGCCCGTGAGCGGTTCCGGAAGGAATCGGCGGCGCTGTTCGAACTCGACTCCGGCGCCGAGGAGATCACCCGCGCCACGCAGACGATCCACGAGCGGTTCCGCGAGCTGATCAGGCAGAAGAAGACCGGGACGGCGGAGGATCTGCTGGGGCATCTGGCCGCCGAGCCCGATCTGCCGGAGGACGAGGCCGCGACGATCGGCATGGTCATCCTCACCGCCGGCTTCGAGTCGACCGGCAACACCTTGGCCCTCGGCGCCCTCGCGCTGATGCGGAACGCCGGGCAGCTGGACGCGCTGCGGGCCGACCCGGCCGTGCTGGACTCCGCCGTGGAGGAGTTGCTGCGGTATGTCACCGTCACCCACTTCGGGCCCATCCGCACCGCCCTGGAGGACGTCCAGGTCGGCGACGACCTGATCAGGGCCGGGGACTCGGTCACCCTCGCGCTGCCCGCGGTCAACCGCGATCCGGAGCACTTCACGGCGCCCGACACGCTGGACGTCACCCGCCCGGCGGCCCACCACGCCGCGTTCGGCTACGGCATTCACCAGTGCCTGGGGCAGCAACTCGCCCGCTCGCTGATGCGCTGCTCGTACGCCAGACTCTTCGACCGGTTCCCCACCCTGCGGCCGGCCGTTCCGTTCGACGAAATCCATGTCCGTACGGACAAGAACACCTATGGGCTGCGCGAGCTGCCGGTGACGTGGTGAGGGCAACGCCGTGATGGCAACGTGGTGAGGGGAGCGTGGTCGGGGAAGCGTGGTGAGGGCAACGTTCTCGCAACGTGGCGGAGGGTTCGCTGGGCCGGACCTCTGACGGCTCGGTGAGCATGACCAGCATGACGGAGAGGGATCGCCCATGGACCGTATCGCGCTGACACCGGCCGCGGCCGAGCTGATCCGCAAGCTGCGGGCGGATCACGGGCCGCTGATGTTCCACCAGTCGGGCGGCTGCTGCGACGGCAGCGCGCCGATGTGCTATCCGCTCGGCGAGTTCCGTACGGGTGGATCGGACGTACTGCTCGGGGAGCTGGAGGTGGACGGGGTCGAGGAGCCGGTGGGCTTCTGGATGTCGGCCTCGCAGTTCGAGCTGTGGGCCCATACGCATCTCACGGTGGACGTGGTGCCGGGCCGCGGCAGCGGCTTCTCCCTGGAGGCGCCGGAGGGCGTGCGCTTCCTGATCCGCTCACGGCTGCTGGACGACACGGCGAGTTGAGCACGGCGCACCGCCGGACCGGCGCGAGGGGAACACCACCTCCTCCTTGCGCCCTCGGCCGACCGGGCACTCAGCTCGCGTCGGCCAGCGCCAGAGTGTGCAGCCGCTCGGGCGGGCCCGGCCGTGCGTAGTACCAGCCCTGCGCGGTGTCGCAGCCCAGCCCCCGCAGATGCTCGGCCTGTACGGCCGTCTCCACGCCCTCGACCGTCACCGCGAGGTCCAGCGTGTGCGCGAGCGAGACGATCCCCTCGACGATCTTGACGTCGACCGGATCGGCCGGGGCCCGCTGCATGCCCCGGGTGAAGGAACGGTCCAGCTTGAGCTGGGAGACCGGGAGCCGGCGCAGATACGACAGGTTGGAGTAGCCGGTGCCGAAGTCGTCCAGGGCGATGTCCACGCCGAGGTCGGCGAGTTGCCGCAGCGGCCGGAGGGCGGTCTCGTCGGCGCCGATGAGGTCGTTCTCGGTGACCTCCAGGCACAGCGCGCTGGGGCACAGCCCCGCGTTCTCCAGGACCGCCACCGTGTCGGAGACCAGCGTGGGATGGCTCAGCTGGCACGGCGAGAGATTGACGTTGACGCGCAGCGACTCGTCGTCCTCGGCGGCGTCGCGCCACTCACGCGCCTGCCGGGCCGCCTGTTCCAGGACCCAGCGACCGAGCGGGACGATCAGCCCGGTGTCCTCGGCGAGCGGGATGAACTGATCGGGGCCGAGCACTCCGTGCAGCGGGTGCAGCCAGCGTACGAGCGCCTCGGCGCCGCGCACGGTGCCGTCGGTGAGCCGTACCAGCGGCTGGTACTCGATGAAGAACTCGCCCTTCTCCAGGGCGGAGGGCAGCCCGTTGGTGAGGCTGTGGCGGGCGATCACCCGGGCGTTGGAGTCGGCGTCGGCGATCTCGAAGCGGTTGCCGCCCGCGGCCTTGGCCCGGTACATGGTGATGTCGGCGCTGCGCAGCACCTCGGCCCGGCCGATCTCCCCGGCCCGGCCGTCGACCACGCCGATACTGGCCCGTACCCGCAGCTCACGGCCCTCGATCCGGACGGGTTCGGCGAGCGCGGCGAGCATCCGGCGGGCCAGCCCGGCGCCGTCGGCCTGTGCCGCGGGGCCGGTGACCAGGGCGAGGAACTCATCGCCGCCGACCCGGGCGAGCAGTTCGGCGGGAGCCTTCACACAGCGCTGGAGGCGTTCGGCCACGGTCTTGAGCATCCGGTCGCCGACGACGTGCCCGAGGCTGTCGTTGACGGCCTTGAAGCCGTCCAGGTCCAGGTAGCACACGCCGAACCGCTCGGCGTCGGCGTCGGCGGCCAGCACCTGGTCCAGCCGCTCCAGGAACAGGGTGCGGTTGGGCAGTCCGGTCAGCTCGTCGTGGGTGGCCTCGTAGCGCAGCCGCTCCCGGAGCAGCCGGTGCTCGGTGATGTCCTCGGCGAGGGCGAGCTGGTACTGCGGGGCGCCGCTGGAGTCGCGCAGCAGGGTGACCGTCAGATTGGTCCACAGCTCGCTGCCGTCGTCGCGGTAGTGCGGCTTCTCGATGCGGAAGTGGTCGCGCTCCCCGTTGACCAGTTCGCGGTAGAGCTCATGGGCGCCGGGGACGTCGTCGGGGTGGACGAACTCGGTGACGTTGCGGCCGGGGCGGAAGAAGTCCATCCCGCCGAACATCCTGGCCATGGCGTCGTTGACGACGAGCACCTCGCCGTCGAGTCCGGCGATGCCCACGCCGATGACCGCGCCCTCGAAGACGGCCTGGAACTTGGCCTCGCTGGCGTGCAGCGCCTTCTCCGCCTCGGTACGGGCGGCCATCGCGGCACGCGAGATGGCCTCCTGCTCATCGCGCTCACGCTCGCGCAACTCGCGGACGAATCCGGCGGCGAGGGCGTGCTGCAGCCGCACACAGCGGGCCCGCGCCTCCTCGTCGGCCAGGGACTCGTGGGAAGGCCCATCGGCCAGGGACTCGTGGGAAGGCTCGTCGGCCAGAGGCTCGTGAGAAGGCTCGTCGGACGGGCCTGGGAACGATTCACCGGACGGCGGGGAGAAGGTCACTCCGGGCGGCGAGCAGGACACCAGATGCGCGTCGATGACGCCCAGGATGGCGGGCAGCGCGTCGGGCTCGGTGCACTGGGCGTCCACCAGCGCGGCCCCGACCTCGTACGCGGCCTCGGTGTCGAAGGGGGAGGAGCGCAGGGCGGCGCTCAACCGGTGGGCCAGCGGCAGCAGATAGCCCTCGAACTCCTCGGCGGTCATCGTGGTGGCGGCCAGTGGGTGGACGGCCCGGCACCAGATGCCCGCGAATCGCCTCAGCGGATCGTTCTCCCTGGGGGCGGGGTGTCCGGCGGCGTCCCCGGCGCCGCGGTCACATCTCGGCCCGCCCGATTCGGAAGTCATATCGTGCGCTCCCCGGGGCAGTCGCCATGGGCTGTGTCCCTGTAGCCTGCCGCGTCCTCGCCTGTGGCGTCGATGTCCTCCGGCCGCCAGTCCACGTCCTGCACTTCCTTCGCCCTCTTCCGGCTTCCGGGGCCGCCCTCGGGTCGTCCGCGTCCTCGGGGAAGTGGAGCACGACGAAGAGCGGCACGGCAACCCGCTGCTGAGGCGAGATTACTGATCAACCGTTCGATGAGGAAAGGAAAAACGGAAAAGTTCAATCCGGATCCGATCATGGAGACGGGCGCCGCCGGGGGCTGTCAAGCACCTGTCAGGGGCATCTGCCAGCGGCCCGAACCCCGCGCTGACCTCGGCCCTCCACAGGGCGGGCCTTTGAAAGCGCCTCGGCGAAACCCGTTCGGGAGACCCGTTCTGGTGGTGCGCCAACCCCCGGCGTGAGCAGTCGAATTAGGAAATCCATCACGTCCGCCGCGCTTGAACGTCACACCGGGATCTCCGCGGCCGAGGCAGTGGAGACCCGGCCGTACACCCGCTCCCCGCGCCCCACGGATCGAAATCCGTGCAGCCTTTTCGCCCTCATGCGGTGAATTGCCATGAATAGGGGTACTCGGCCGCCGGATCTCCACAAGGAGGCGCCCCCAAGGAGGCCCCACAAGGAGGCACGACGACGCACGGGACGCATAAGGACGCACGGAGTGACCGCATGGCCCCACCAGGTGTCGCCCAGGATCTGCTGCTGCGACGCTGTCTGACCCTGTTCACCGGCTTCGACAGGATCGACGGCGAGGACGAGGCGGGGATACTGCGCCGGGCGATGGCCCAGGTCGGCGCGGTCGGCACCGGCCGCGCCGAGGCGGGCTACCTACGGCTCGGCGAGCGCCTGGTCCGCTGTCCGTACGACGGTCAGCGGGCCACCGAGGCCCTGGACACACAGGTGAGGGAGCTGGCCGGACGGGACGGGCCGGTGCGGTTCCCCCGGCGGGCCTGGGGCTGGGCCTTCGGACTGCGCGAACGGGACGGCCTGCGCGGGCCGCATGAGCGGGACGGCCTACCTGGGCCACATGAGCGGGATGGCCTAGCCGGGCCACATGAACCAGACCGGCCCCACAAGCCGCATGCGCCGGACGGGCTGTACGGCGCCCTGGTGGTGAGCTACCGCGACCGGCCCGGCGAGGACGAACGGCTGCTGCTCACGCTGCTCGTACGGCAGACGGCCGCGGCGCTGTCCACCGCCGCCGCGCACCGCCGCGCCCGCGACCAGGCCCTGGAGCTGCGCCGGGCGTGGGACGAGCGGGAGGCGATACGGCGGCGGCTGGACTCCTCGCTGACCGACCTCTGCCATCTGCGGGAGGTGCATGACGCCCTGGCCCGCTCGGCGGCCCGTGGCGACGGCGAGGACGGGATCGTCCGGACGCTGCACCGGATCACCGGGCTCGCGGCCGCGGCCGAGGACCGGTTCGGCAACCTCAGGGCCTGGGCGGGGCCGGGTCGCCCCGACCCCTACCCCAAGCCCGATCCGGAGCGGCGCGAGGAGCTGCTGCGGGAGGCCGCCCGCCGGCCGCGTCCGGTGCGGGTGCGGGACCGGCTGGTCGCGGTGGCCGATCCGCGCGGTGAGGTGCTGGGCGCGCTGTCCCTGGTGGATCCGGAGGGCAGGGCCGATGACCGGGCCGTTCGCGCGCTGGACCACGCCGCGACCTCGCTGGGCCTGGAGCTGGCCCATGTGCGCGAGCTGGCCGAGGTGGAGCTGCGGCTGCGGCGGGAGCTGGTGGACGATCTGCTCTCGGGCGCGGGCGACACCCGTGCGGCGGACGACGGCAGTGCGGCAGGCGACACCAGTGCGTACGCCCGCGCGGAGGCGGTCGGCCACGATCTGCACGGTCCGCACCATGTGATCGTGGTGCGCTGGACCGACCGCCCGGCCGACGATGTCTTCCTCAAGGCGGTGAGCCGGGCGGCCACCGGTCTCGGCCTGCGGATCCTGCCCGCCCTGCGCGCGGACACCGCGGTCCTGGTGGCCCAGGGCGCACCGGGCGGGCGGTCGCTGCATTCGGCGCTGAGCCGTGAGCTCGGCACCGGCGGCGGGGCGATCGGGGTGGGCGCGTCCTGCGGCTCCCCGCACGAGGTGCCCCGCTCGTACCGGGAGGCGCTGCGGGCGCTGGAGGTGCGCCGCCGTTCGCACCGCCCGTACGGCATGACGTGCTACGACGAGCTGGGTCTTTACCGGATCCTGCCCACCGGGGACGACCACCGGGAGGTCGAGCGGTTCGTCCGGGAGTGGCTGGGCCCGCTGCTGGACTACGACGCCCGGCACCACACGGACCTGGTGGAGACCCTCTGCGAGTACTTCGACCGCGGCGGCAACTACAGCGAGACGGCCGCGGCGCTGGTGATCCACCGATCGACGCTGCGGTACCGGCTCCAGCGCATCCGTGAGATCGGCGGATGCGATCTGGCGGAGGTGGACAGCAGGCTCAACCTCCAGGTCGCCACCCGAATTTGGAAGATCTTGCGGAGCGGCCCCGAGTGAGCGGGGCGTCGCCGGGCACTCGTGACCGACGCAACGGCACCACACCACGAGGCGGGATGGGCAATGAGCGACAAGGACAAGAGTGTGGCGCGCGCTCTGCTCGACCAGCAGGGCACGACCTTCGCCGCCGAGGCCGGGATCAAGCTGCGCGACACCCCCGGCCCGCTCTACCAGTTGCTGGTGCTCGCGCATCTGCTGTCCGCGCGGATCAGTTCCGACATCGCCGTCGCCGCCGCCCGCGCCCTGTTCGACGCCGGGATGCGCGATCCGCGGCGGATGGCGGAGGCCACCTGGCAGCAGCGGGTGGACGCGCTGGGCGAGGGCGGCTACCGGCGTTACGACGAGCGGACCTCCAGCCAGCTGGGCGAGGCGGCCGAGCTGGTGAACCGGGAGTACGGGGGCGATCTGCGGCGGATGCGCGAGGCCGGGGACGTGAAGAAGCTGCTGCAGGGGGTCAAGGGCATCGGGCCGGCCGGGGTGCACATCTTCCTGCGCGAGGTGCAGGGCGTCTGGCCCGAGTTCGCCCCGTACTTCGACAGCAAGGCGCTGGACGGCGCCGAGCGGGTCGGGCTGCCGAAGAGCGCGCGGTCGCTGGCGGGGCTGGTGGCCGAGAAGGACCTTCCCCGGCTGGCCGCCGCCCTGGTCCGGGTCGCGCTCCACGCGGACGCCGCGCGGGAGGTGCGCGCGGCGGCGTGACCGGACGCGACGGCCGGGGAAGGTCCGGGGCGATCAGCGGATGTCGTGTTTCCCGGTGACGAGCCGTGTCGCCAGGAAGGGTCCAGACAACATGTAGAGCCCTTGCAGAGGTGGTCCTGCAAACTGGCCGCGCGTTCCGGTCGGACAGCGTCGCACAGGCTTTCCGGCCTCCGAACGCGACCATAAGGCCACTAGGGGAGGTCCCAGCATGTCGTCCGCTCTTTTCGGGGTCCCTGACGAGTACGACGTCATTGTCATCGGCGGTGGGCCAGCCGGAGCGACCACCGCCGGGCTTCTCGCGAAACGCGGTCGTCGTGTCCTCATCCTGGATCGGGAGCGCTTCCCCCGCTATCACGTCGGGGAATCCCTCATTCCCGCATTCATGCGCCCCATGCAGGAAATGGGGATAACCGAGCGCATGGACGCGCGGGGATTCGAGAGGAAGTACGGAGGCACCCTGGTCTGGGGAAACAAGCAGGTGCCCTGGAATTTCTCGTTCATCGAAGGCGGTGCGCACGAATACGCCTTCCACACGCGGCGTGCCGACCTGGACGCGCTGATCCTGGACCGGGCCAGGGAGCTCGGAGCCTTCGTGATCGAGGACGCCACCGTCAAGGAGCCCGTCGAGGTGGACGGCCGGATCAGCGGGGTCCGCTTCTCGCTGCGCGGCCTGGACGGGCTGCACGAGGTGCGGGCCCGGCTGGTCGTCGACGCCTCGGGGCAGGCACGTGTGCTCGGGCGCCGGCTCACCGAGGTCGAATGGCACGACGAGCTGCGCAATGTCGCGGTGTGGACGTACTTCGACAACTGCGAGCGACTGCCCGGCGACGAGTACACCAACATCCTGATCGAGGGGCTGGACGGCGGCTGGTTCTGGGCCATACCCATCGACAAGGGCACGATCAGCGTCGGCTATGTGACGCGCTCGGCCACCGCCGGGGAAAACGGCCACTCGCTGGAGGACTTGTTCCACACCGAGCGGCAGCGCACTACGAAGCTCAAGAAGATGCTGGCCGGCGCCCGGCAGTCCGCGGGATTCCGCACGGCGCGCGACTGGTCGTACCACAGCAATCGCTTCTACGGCGACGGCTGGGTGCTGGTCGGGGATGCCGCGGCCTTCGTCGATCCGCTGTTCTCCACCGGAGTCGCGCTCGCCACTCTCGCCGGCAGCACCCTGGCCAAGATCGTCGACCGGATCGTCGAGCACCCGCGGATCGAGGAGAAGGCGCTGGACCGGTACGCCACCGCCTACTCCGGGTTCTTCGATGAGATCCGGACGTTCGTGGAGCGCTTCTACGACCAGTCGAAATACAAGGAGTTCTACTACAGCCTCGCCCAGGAAATGGTCGACCCCGAGCGCAAGAACGAGCCGTCCGCGGACTTCGTGACCCTGATCTCCGGGCTCAGTGGCCGGCACCCGCTGTTCCACATCAGCCTCGACGACCTGATCGCGGACGCGGCGGCACCCGCCTCCGGTACCCCGCACGCCTGATCCGCGGTCGGGAGGAGCGGCGAACCGGACGACCTGGACATGACTAGTCATCAGCTGCAGCTGCTGTTCGCGGACCTCGCTTTGATCCTGCTACTGGCCCGTGGCCTCGGCTGGCTTCTCGCCCGGGTGGGCCAGCCGCCGGTCGTCGGCGAGATACTGGCGGGAGTGCTGCTCGGCCCCACGCTGTTCGACGGCGCGGTCGCCAGCACCTTGTTCCCCACCGACGTCCGCATGCCGCTGACCGGCATGGCGGACGTGGGTGTCGCCCTCTTCATGTTCATGGTGGGACTGGAGATCGACACCGCGTCATTGCGCGGGCAGGGACGGGTGACGGCCGTGTCGGCCTTCGGGTCCACGGTTGTTCCGTTCCTGCTGGGCACCGGCCTGGCCGTGTGGCTGCTGCACGAGCACGATTCCGCACAGCCGACGGCGTTCGTGGTGTTCATCGGTCTTTCGGTGTCGGTGACGGCGTTTCCCGTCCTCGCCCGCATCCTGGCCGACCGGGGGCTGTCCGCCACCGCGCTGGGCGGGATCGCGCTGGCGGCGGCCGCCATCGTGGATGTGGTGGCCTGGGTGGCGCTGGCCGGTGTGCAAGCGGCTGCCGGGGGCGGCGGGCATCACTGGCGGGTGGCGTTGATCGTGCCGTATGTGGCGCTGATGCTGTTGGCGGTGCGGCCCCTGCTGGGCCGGGCACTGCTGCGGGGCGGCACGGCCGTCCGGGTGACCGCCCCCGCCACCGCGATCGTGCTGATCGGGACGCTGATGTCGGCGACGGCGACCGAGGCGATGGGGATGCACTTCATCTTCGGCGCCTTCCTGTTCGGCCTGCTGATACCGCGGCAGGACACGGCCGGGCTGCGCGCCGAACTGCTCGACCACACGGGGCGGATCACGACCCTGCTGCTGCCCGTCTACTTCGTGGTGGCCGGGCTGCAGGTCGACCTCAGCCGGCTGCGCGGGGCAGAGCTGCTGCAGCTGGGGGCGATCCTGCTGGTGGCCGTGGTGGGGAAGTTCGGCGGCACCTTCGTCGCCGCCCGCTCCCAGGGGCTGCCGACGCGGCCCGCGGCGGCTCTCGGTGCGCTGATGAACACCCGCGGCCTGACGGAGCTGGTGATCCTCGGCATCGGGCTGCGGCTGAAGCTGCTGGACGGCACCTTGTACTCGCTCATGGTCGTGATGGCCGTGGTCACCACCGCCATGACGGGTCCCGTGCTGTCCCGCGTCTACGCCGAACCCGTGGAGGTGGGACGGCCCGCGGCGAGCCGCGAGCCGGATCCCGCCCGTGCGTCCTCGGTCTAGGAGGTCTTCGAGTCGGCCGCGACGCACCGTTGCCACCCGTCGGCCCGAGCCCGAAGACACGCACTGACGGCCCCCCATGACGCGCAGATGGCGCAGGAAGTGAGCCGAGACGATGCGGTTGGTGGAGCGGGCGGCGGAGCTCGCTCAGCTCTTGGAACTGCTCGGGAAGTGCGCGCCGGGCCGCGGCGGAGCCGCCGTGATCAGCGGTGGCATCGGATGCGGCAAAACAGAGCTGATGTCGGCCATACGCGACGCGGCGAACCGGGAGGGCTTTCTGGTCCTGAGCGCGGTCGGCTCCTGGGCCGAGCGCGAGTCGCCGGGCAGTGTCCTGTTCCAACTACTGCGCGGCGCGGAGGGACCTCTCGGCGAACGCGAGGAACTCACCGCGCTGCTGGACCGCGTCACCCGCAGGCACGACGGGCCCGATGCCGCAGACGGCACGGGGACGACCGCGGGGTTCGGGCAGCAGACCCTGGACGCGGCCACCACGGGCGCCCTGCACCGATTGTGTCTGGCGGTCATCGGCGCGGCCGCGCGTGTGCCGGTCCTGCTGTGTGTCGACGACGTGCAGTTCACCGACTCCCTGTCGCTGTACTGGCTGCTGCAACTGCTGCGCCGTGCGCCTTCGGCGCCGATCGTCGTCGTGGTGGCGGAGTGCACTCTGTCCAAGCCCGCCCATCCTCAGCTGCACGCCGAGTTGCTGTCCCGGCCCGGGTACCGCCGGCTCTCCCCGTCCCGGCTGTCCCCGGCGGGCGTTGCCGAGATGATCGCCGATCAGCTGGGAGCGCCGGCGGACCGGACGCCGGCCGCTGCCTGCCATGCGGTCAGCGGCGGCAATCCGCTGCTGGTGCGGGCGTTGGTGGAGGACTGCCGACGGACGGGCGAGCCGGCCGAGGGGTCCCGGCCTCGGCTCATGGTCGGTGAGGCCTACGCCGAGGCCGTGCTGAGCTGCATCCACCGCGGTCGCCCCGTGCTGCTGCGGCTGGCCCAGGCCCTGGCCGTGCTCGACGCGGACCCCCAACCGTCGCTGCTGGCCCGGCTGCTGGAGGAGGGCGAGGCCACGATGAGCCGGGGCGTGCTCGCCCTGGAGGCCGCCGGGCTGCTGGACTCCGGGCGGCTGCACCCGGTCGCACGGACGGCGGTGCTGGAGAGTGTGGCGCCGCGGCGGCGGGCCGAGTTGCACGCGCGCGCCGCCGAATTGCTGTATCAGGACGGAGCGCCCGCGACGACCGTGGCCCGTCTGCTGATCGCCTCCGAGGGCCGGGGGCGGCCGTGGGCGTGCGGCGTGCTGCGCGAGGCGGCGGACCGGCATCTGACGGGCAACCGGATCTCGGACGCGCAGGTCTGCCTGGAGGCGGCGCTGCGGGTGTGCGACGACGACGGAGACCGGATGAGTCTCAAGGCCCTGTTCGCCAGTACGGCTTGGATGCTCAACCCCTCCATCAGCGCACGCCATCTGGGCGAACTGGCCACCGCGCTCCACGACGGGCGGCTGCCGGACCGGCACGCGCTCACCCTGGCCAAGTTCCTGCTGTGGCACGGCCGTTTCGACGAAGCGCTGGAGGCCGTGGACCGCATCGGGGAGGGGCGACCGGAGTCCGACCCGGCGGCCGCGGCGGAGATCCGGGCGACGCGCGAGCTGCTGTCGGCGACCTATCCGGCCTCGGTGCGCCGACCGTCCGGCCGCACCGACGCACCGTGGCCGCGGGCCCGTGCGGGGGAGGATCCGCGGGTGCTGGGGGCGGCGGCGCTGTCCTACGTCCTCACTCACGGACCGGACGACGAGGCGGTCGCCGACGCGGAAGCCGCGATGCGGGCGATGCGGCTGAGCAAGGGCACTCAGGAGTGGATCGTCTGCGCCACCTCGGTGCTGGAGTTCGCCGATCGGCTGGAGGCGGCGGCCACCTGGTGCGACCACTGGCTGGAGCAGGCCCGTACCCGCCGGGTGCCGTTGTGGGAGGCGGAGTTCGCGTCGCTGCGGGCGCGGGTGGCGCTGCGCCAGGGGGCTCCGGTGGAGGCGCGCCGGCTGGCGCAGGCCGCGCTGGCGCAGGTGCCGGCGGAGAGCTGGGGGGTGTGCATCGGAGGGCCGCTGGCCAATCTGGTGCAGGCGGCCACGCGGACCGGGGACTACGATGCCGCGTCGGAGTACCTGGAGGTGCCGGTGCCCGCGGGGCTGTTCCGGAGCCGGTTCGGCCTGTACTTCCTGCACGCGCGGGGCCGCTACCACCTGGAGACCGGGCGCCCGTACGCTGCCCTGGACGACTTCACCGCCTGCGGAGACCTGATGCGGGCGTGGGGTTTCGATCAGCCGACCCTGGTGCCCTGGCGCTCTGAGTCGGCCCGTGCACACCTGGCCGTGGGCGACCCGCAGCGGGCCTGCGAACTGGCCCGGCAGGAGCTCGCCCTGGTGGGCGAACGGCCGTCGCGGGCGCGCGGGATCGCATTGCGCACGGTGGCCGTCTGCGGACCGGTCGACGCGCGGGTGGAGCTGCTGACCGAGGCCGTCACGCTGCTGCGCGGCTGCGGTGACCGGCTGGAACTGGCCGGTGCCCAGGCGGAACTGGCACACGCCCTGGTGTCGGCCGAGCACCCGGCGCGGGCCCGGCAGGAACTGCGCACCGCCGTCCGACTGGCCAAGGCCGCCGGAGCCCTGCCCCTGGTGCGGGCGCTGGCGGCACAGGGCGAAGCAGCGCCGTGGAGCGGCCCCTGGACAGCACACCTCACCGGGCTGGACGTGCTCAGCGGGGCCGAGCGCCGCGTCGCGGTGCTGGCCGCCAAGGGGCACACCAACCGGGAGATCGCCCGACGGCTGGCGGTGACCCCGAGCACTGTCGAGCAGCATCTGACCCGCGTGTTCCGGAAGCTCGGGGTGCGCACCCGGCAGGAGCTGCCGGCCCACGGCATACCGGTGGACGGGTGACGTGCCCGGCCCCGGGGACCGTGTCCCTCTCGATCGTCCCTTCTCCCACAGCCACATCCCACAGCCACAGCAGAAAGGCGAGGCCATGCAGAACAGTCGCGGCGCGCAGGGACGCGCGGACACTTACGACGTGGCGATACTCGGCAGCGGCATGGCCGGCGGAATGCTGGGCGCGGTGCTGGCCCGCAACGGTGTCCGGGTGCTGCTGCTGGACGCCGGCACCCATCCGCGGTTCGCCGTGGGCGAGTCGACCATTCCGTACACCTCGGGCATGACCCGGATCATCGCCGACCGCTACCGGGTGCCCGAGCTCAAGCCGCTGTCCAGTCACAAGGGGATCAGCCGACAGGTGTCGCGCTACTGCGGCCAGAAGCAGAACTTCGGCTTCGTGTACCACCGCGCGGGCACCCCGCAGAACCCGCGGGAGATCAACCAGTTGGTGGTCCCCTCTGCCATCCGCACCGAGACCCACCTGTTCCGGCAGGACGTGGACTCGTACCTGTTCCACACCGCGGTCAAGTACGGCGCTGAGCCGCTGCTGAACACCCGGATCACGGACGTGGACATCGACCCGGCATCGGGCGCGGTGCTGCGCACCGAGCACGGCCGGGAGTTCCGGGCGAGCTACATCGTGGACGGAAGCGGGTTCCGCTCGCCGCTGGCGGAGAAGTTCGCGCTGCGGGAGACGACGACCCGGGCCCGCACCCACTCCCGATCCCTGTTCACCCATATGATCGGGGTGCGTCCCTTCGACCAGGCGCCGGCCGCGCGGGAACACGATCAGCCCAACCCCTGGCACCACGGCACCTTGCACCACGTCTTCGACGGTGGCTGGCTGTGGGTGATCCCGTTCGACAACCACGCGGACTCCCTCAACCCGCTGTGCAGCGTGGGGCTGACGCTGGATCCCCGGGTCCTCCCCAAGGAGGACACACCTCCGCAGGCCGAGTTCGACGCGTTCCTGCGCCGGTTCCCGCAGATCGCCTGGCAGTTCCAGGACGCCCGGCCGGTGCGCCCCTGGGTGTCCACCGGGCGGCTGCAGTACTCGGCCAAGCAGGTGGTCGGCGACCGCTTCTGCCTCACCTCGCACGCGGCCGGGTTCATCGACGCGCTGTACTCGCGCGGGCTGACCAACACCCTGGAACTCGTCAACGCCCTGGGCTGGCGACTGATCGCCGCCGCCCGCGACGGCGACTGGTCGACCGAGCGCTTCAGCTATCTGGAGACGCTCCAGCAGGGCCTCTTCGACTTCCACGACGACCTGGTGTTCAGCTCGTTCGTGGGCTTCGGCGACTACGAGCTGTGGAACGCGGTGAACCGCACCTGGATGCTCGGCACGATGCTGGGCAACGTCATGCTGGAGGACGCCTACCACCGCTTCACGCGCAGCGGGGACACCGAGGTCTTCCGGGAGCTGGAGGACTCCGCACACCCCGGCTCCCCGCTTCCGGTGAGCCAGGGGTTCAACGCGATGAGCGCCCTCACGCGTGACCTGTGCATTCAGGTGGACGAGGGCTCGCTCGCCCCGCGAGAGGCGGCCCGACGCATTCTGGAGTGCGTCCGGGAAGCGGATTTCGTCGCCCCGTCCTTCCGTCTCGGGCTGCGCGACACCCGCTGCTTCAACATGTCGCCGGGGAAGATGGCGAAGAACGCGGTGTGGTGCCGCAGGGATGCCCCCGAGGAAATCGGACAGCGGATGATAAACGCAAGCAAGGGGCTGGTCCGGATGCGCCTTCTGGGCGGATAGAAACTCTCCGGATCGGGGGCGCCGATACCACCCCCTATTCCTGCGCTAGGGGCTTCGTCGCGGAATCCGAGAAAAAAGGGGGCTGTGTCAGGTGGTCACGTTCGCATAGATTTCCGATAGTGCGGCTGGAAGTTCCGGACTGCAGGAAGTGACTCGGATAATGACTGCGAATTTCGAGCGGGATCCCGCTGATCCCATTGCCGTCGTCGGAATTGCTGGACGATTTCCCGGAGCGCCGGACACGGAGAGTCTGTGGCGGCTGCTGATGTCCGGCGGCGATGCGATCGGCCCCGTTCCGGCAGACCGCTGGGACGCCACCGAACAGCTCGATCCCGAGCGGCGGATCCAGGGGGTCGGCGGATTCCTGGACGGAGTGGACCGGTTCGACGCCGGGTTCTTCGGCATCTCGCCTCGTGAGGCGGCCGCCATCGACCCGCAGCAGCGCCTGCTGCTGGAGGTGGGCTGGCGCGCCCTGGAGGACGCCGGGCAGCGTGCCTCCGACCTGGTCGGCTCCCGCACCGGCGTGTACGTCGGGGCCTCCTGGCACGACTACGAACTACTGCGCGAGGAGCGGGGGGCCCGTCCCACCCCGCACAGCCTGGTGGGCAACGCCCTCGACGTCATCGCCGCCCGCTTCTCCTACGTCTTCGGTCTGCGCGGGCCCAGCATGACCGTGGAGACCGGCTGCTCGTCCTCGCTCGTCGCCCTGCACCTGGCTGCCCAGGCCCTGCGGCAGGGCGAAATCGACGCCGCCGTGGTCGGGGCGACCAACCTCATGCTCGACCCGCATGTGACGGTGGGACTGACCCACTTCGGCGCCCTGTCACCAGACGGCCGCTGCAAGACCTTCTCGGCGTCGGCCAACGGCTTCGTACGCGGCGAGACGGTCGCCGCGCTGTATGTGAAGACGCTGCGCCGGGCACTGGCGGACGGCGACCGTATCCACGGCGTCGTGGTCCGCACGGCCGTCAACAACGACGGGGGCGGCGAGAGCCTGGTGACACCGAGCTCTGAGGGGCAGGAGGATCTGCTGCGCCAGGCGTACGGCGACGGACGCCTGCCGCCGAACGCGCCGACGTACGTCGAGGCGCACGGCACCGGCACCGGGCGCGGCGACCCGATCGAGGTCACCGCGCTCGGCAGGGTCCTGGGCCAAGGCCGGGGGGACCAGCCGCTGATGGTGGGGTCGGTCAAGACCAACCTCGGCCACTTGGAGGCCGGCGCGGGCATGGCCGGCCTGATCAAGCTGCTCCTCGCGCTGCGCCACCGCGCCCTGCCGCCAAGCCTGCACGCCGAAGAACTCAACCCGGCCATCCCGTTCGACGAGCTGGGGGTGCGGGTGGTGCGCGAAGCGGTGACGCTTCCCGCGTCCGGTCCCGTGTATCTCGGTGTCAACTCCTTCGGCTGGGGCGGCACCAACGCCCACGTCGTGGTGGCGAGCCCGCCGGAGGAGCCACCCGCCAAGACGGTGGTCCCGCCCCGGGTGCGTACGGACCGGGTCCGACCCCAGGCAGCCGGAGAGGGCGTGCCGGAGGTCGCGGCGGCGACCGGCGCGGTGACGGGTGAGGAGCTGCCCGTGTTCGTCCCGTTGTCGGCCCGGGACCGGACGGCCCTGGCCGAGCGGGCACGGGAGCTGACGACCTGTGTCCCGGAGACCTCCGACGGGATCGGCGCCCTGGCCGGCACCCTCGCCTGGCGCCGCGACCACTTCCCGCTCCGCGCCGCGCTGACGGCCGCTGGGGCCGACCGGCTGCGCACGGCCCTGTCCGCCGTCGCCACCGCGGCCGACCGCGAGGAACTCTCCGAGAAGGCGGCCGAGTTGCCCGACGCGGTCGTGGGGCGGGCCCGCCCGCACGGCCGCACCGCCTTCGTCTTCCCCGGGCAGGGTTCGCAGTGGAAGGGCATGGGCCGCGAGCTGTTCCGGGACGTCCCGCTGTTCGCGGAGGTGATCCGCCGCTGCGCCAAGGCTCTGGAGCCGTACATCGACTGGGACCTCACCGCCGTCTTCGAGGAAGGTACCGACGACACCTGGACGACCCGCATCGACATGCTCCAGCCCACGCTGTGGGCCATGTCCCTGGGCCTCGCCGAGCTGTGGCGGGCCGCCGGGGTGGAGCCCGACGTCGTCCTCGGCCACAGCCAGGGCGAGATCACCGCGGCCACCCTCGCCGGCATCCTGTCGTACGAGGACGCCGCACTCGTGATGGCCCGCCGCAGCGCGATCGCCCGCCGCACCTCGGGGCGGGGCCGGATGCTCGCGGTCGACCTGGACCGGGACGCCGCGTTGGAGGCGCTGGAGGGCTTCGAGGACACCGTGGCCCTCGCCGTGCACAACGGGCCCAGGGCATGTGTGCTGTCCGGTGCCGAGGACTCGGTGCTGATGCTCAAGGAGCTGTTGGAGGCGGAGGGCACGTACTGCGGGCTGGTGAACGTCGACTACGCCTCGCACAGCCCGCAGATGGACGAACTGCGCACGGACCTGCTTCAGGCCCTCGCTTCGGTCCGGCCACGGCCCGGGGCCATCGGCCTGCTGTCGACGGTGCGGGGCCGCATGCTGAACGGCCCGGAGATGGACGCCGCGTACTGGGTGGAGAACCTGCGCCGGCCGGTGCTGTTCGCCGATGCGATGAGCGCCCTCTTCGACGACGGTGTCACCCACGTCGTGGAGATCAGCCCACACCCAGTGCTGGCCCCGGCCGTCGAACAACTCGCCGCACCGCGGCCCGAACCCCCGGCCGTGCTGACCACGATCCGCCGCCACCAAGGCGATCAGGCGGCCCTCGCACTGGCCCTCGCCCGCGGTTACGTCGCCGGGCTCGAACCGTTCGGCGGCCTGTCCCGGCACGCGTGCGTACCGGTGCCCGGCTACCCGCTGCGGCCGGAGAGCCACTGGGTCCCGCGCCGCCCCCGTCGGTCCGGTGCGGCCCGTGGTTTCGCGGCGCCGCTGTCCCCGGCGCCGGGGACAGCGGGCACCTGGCACGCGTCGCTGGAGCTGTCCCTGACGGACCAGCCCTGGCTGGGCGACCACCGGGTGTACGACACGGCCGTGCTGCCGGGCGCTGCGATGCTGGCCCTCGCCGTCAACGCGGTTCGGACACACGGTCGTTCGGCACCGTTGCGGCTGACGGATGTCGCGTTCCGCAAGGAGGTGGCGCTGTCCGAGCAACCCGCCCGGCTCTCCGTCGAATGGCGCGAGGACATCGCCGACGGAGGGCGTTTCCGGCTGCTGGCGCTGCCCGAGGGCGACAGCACCTGGCAGGTCGCCGCCGAGGCGCGGGCGTACCGGTGGGCCGATGAGTCGGCCGCTCCCGAGTTTCCGGAGTGGGCGTCGGTGGCGGAGCCCGCGGATCCCGAGGAGTTCTACCACCGGTGGAGTGCGCGCGGGCTGGGCTATGGTCCGGCCTTCCGGGGCGTACGACGGCTGTTCCCCGGGCCCGAGGGGCAGGTCCTGGGCGAGGTCGTCCTGGCGGATGCCCTGCGGGAGACCAGCCGGCCGCGCGAACCGCACCCGGCCCTGTGGGACGGCGCGCTGCAGGTGGCGCTCGCCCTGTGCGGGGACGTGGGCGGGCAGGCCGCGCTGGTGCCCACGTCGGTGCGCCGGGTGCGGCTGCTGGGCGAGGCGGAGGAGCCGGTGACGACCGTGTGGTCACACGCCGTGCGCCATGCGGACGCAAGCGTGGACGTGCGCCTCTTCGACGCCGCGCAGGCGCCCCTGATGGTGCTGGAGGGGCTCCGGCTGGAGCCGCTGCCGGCCGCCGACGGCGTGGAAGAGGACTCCGGACGGCTGCACCACCTCGCTTGGCTGGACCTGGCCGAGGACACCGACGATTCGTCCGGCTCCCTGACGCGTGCCGCCTCCGCCGCGGTGGCGATGCGCTGGATCGTGTGCGGCGACGGCGCGGACGAGCGGGCACTGGCCGCGGCTCTGTCGGCGGCGGGGGCCGAGGCCGCCGTGTCCACCGGCGCCGGCGAAGATCCACTGGGGGATGTGCGGCCCGCCGAGGGTGTCGTCTTCCTCGCCCCGCGAGCCGCGGCCGGACCGGAGGCGCAGGAACACGGCCTCGGCCGGCTCGCCGACGTCGTGCGGAGCTGCGCCGAACGGGGCGAACCGCCCCGGCTGGCGGTGGTGACCGCGGGCGCCCAGGCGGTGTCCGCCGGGGACATACCCGATCCCGGCGCCGCCCTTTACTGGGGCTGGTCCCGGGTCCTGCGACGCGAACACGGCGAGCTTGCGCCCCGCGTGGTCGACGTGGCCGCCGACGCGACCGACTGGGCCGAACGCTGCGCCGCGGAGCTGCTCACCGACGACGGCGAGGACCAAGTGGTCCTGCGCCACGGGCGGCGGTTCGGGGCGCGGCTGGCCCGCGGTGCCGTACCGGAGGAGCGGCTCGCCGCCCTGCCCGCACAGCGCACCTGCCCGCAGCCGTTCCGGTACGGCGGCTCAGGGCCCGGCGGCGGCGCCCGGTACGTACCGTTGACGCGGCGCGCTCCGGGCCCCGGTGAGGTGGAGGTCGAGGTGTCCGCCGCCGCGGTCGAGCCCCCCGAGGCGGCGGCCGCTTCATCGGGGCGTACGGACGGCGCGGGACCCGTCGGGCACGCGTGCGCGGGCCGGGTCGTGGCCGTCGGCCCGGACGTCTCGAACCCCGCACCGGGAGACCGGGTAGTGGCCCTGGCCACCGGAACGGTCGCGACCCACGTGACCGTGCGGGCCGACCACACCCGGCCGGTGCCCGCCGGGTGGGCGGATCCGGACGCCGCGGCCCTCCCGCTGGCCCTGGCCACCGCCTGGTGCGCCCTGTCCGGCCTCGCCCGCCTCGACGCGTCGGAGACGGTGCTGATCCACTGCGGGGGCGGGACGACGGGGCCGGCGGCGGCGCAGGTCGCCCGGGCGCTGAGCGCCCGGGTCCTCGCCACCGCGCGGAATGCCGCCGAGCGCACGGCCCTGTGCGAGCTGGGTGTGGAGGAGGTGTACGACGCACGGGACCTGTCCTGGATCGATGCCGTGCGAGCGGCCACCGGTGGCCGCGGCGCGGACGTCATCCTCACACCACCGACCGGGTCCGATCTGGAACACGGACTCGCGGCGCTGGCCGAGGACGGCCGACTGCTCGCGGTCGGGCGCCCGACGGCCGACGGCCGGGACAGGGCAGACGGCTGCGGCTTCGCCCCGGCCGCCCTCGCCCGGGGCGCCTGCGTGTCGGGGGTGGACGCGGCAGGGCTGCTGCGCCGTGCGCCCGAACGGCTGGCGCGGGCCCTGGAGTCGGCTTGGGACCTGCTGGCCGGGGGCAGGCTGCGGCCCGTCGCCGTCCGCACGTCCTCCTTCGACAGGGCCGAGGAGGCGCTGCGGGAGCTCGCCGCGGGCCGCGATCCGCGGGCGTGCGTCCTGACGGGCCCGGAAAGCGTCGAGCGCGTGGAGCCGCTGGTGCTGCCCGACGGCGGGTTCCGCTCCGACGGCACCTACCTGATCAGCGGGGGCTTGGGGGCGCTCGGGCTGTCACTGGCGGAGTTCCTCGCCGAGCACGGGGCCGGCGCGCTCGTGCTGCTGGGCCGCTCGGCGCCGCACCCCGCGACCGCGGCCCGGCTGGCAACGCTGCGTGCCGCGGGCACGGTGATCGAGACGGTGCGCTGTGACGTGACCGACCTGACCGCGCTGAGGGCCGCGCTGGACCCGGTCCACTCCCACCTGCCGCCGGTACGTGGGGTGTTCCATGCAGCCGGTGTGTTGAACGACGCCACGGTCCGCACCGTGACGCCGGAGCAGATCGCGGACGTCGTACGGCCCAAGGCGGCCGGTGCCCGGAACCTGGAGACCGTCACCGCCGCTGATCCGTTGGACTGCTTCGTGCTGTTCTCCTCGGCCGCGGCTCTGTTCGGCAACGCCGGGCAGGCAGCGTACGCGGCGGCCAACGCCGGCCTCGACGCCTTCGCCGAGTCCCGGCGGCTGCGCGGACTCCCCGCCCTGAGTGTGCAATGGGGCCCGTTCACGGACATCGGCCTCGCCGCCGACGACGCCCGGCGCGGTGAGCGGCTGGCGGAGCGCGGCATGGGCGGCTTTCCCGCCGTGGAGGCCTGGCCCGCGCTGCTGCGGATGCTCCGGCGGGGCGACGTGGTAGCCGGCTATGTGCCGCTCGACCTCCGGCAGTGGTTCGACGCCTATCCCGAGACGGCCGCGTGCGGCAGCTGGCAGTGGTTGCGGGAAGCGGCTCACGAGGGCGGCGCCCATGAGGCGCACGCCGTGGAGTTCCGTGGCCTGCTGACGCGCACGGCGGCCGCGGAGCGGCCCCCGCTGGTCGAGGGCAGGATCCGCGAACTGGCGGGCCGTGTGCTGCGCATGGCGCCGGACGGCATCGGGCACGAGACGCCGTTCAAGGCCCTCGGCCTGGACTCCCTGATGAGTCTCGAACTGCGCAATCGCCTGGAGACGGCCTTCGGTCTCCGGCTCTCCCCGACCCTCCTGTGGGCCCACAGCACCCCCAGGGCGCTGGCCGCGGCCCTGACCGAGCAACTGACCACCACAGCCGGGGACGGCTGAATCGGGCCGCTCAGGCCCTGGTAAGGCTCCGTCGGACCCGATCGCGAGGAAATCTGTTCATGGCTCAGACCACCATCACCAGCGCGTCCGGCGAGCCGGAAGCGTCCGGCAGCGGAAAGCAGACCCCCCTCACCCGCGCCCTGGGCACGATCAGGACACTGCGCAAACGGCTGGAGGACCAGGAGGGTCGTCAGCCGATCGCCGTGGTCGGCATCGGGCTACGCCTGCCCGGCGGCATCGACACCCTCGACGGTTACTGGGACGCGCTGGCAGCGGGCCGTAACCTTGTCGGCCCGCTGCCCGAAGCGCGCAAGGGCCCGTTCGCCGACGCCTGGGAGGGCCTGCCCCAGCGCGGCGGCTTCCTGGAGGGCGACGTGCTCGCCTTCGACGCCGAGTTCTTCGGGATCAGCCCGCGCGAGGCCCGCCATCTGGACCCCCAGCAGCGGCTGTTGCTCGAGGTGACCTGGGAGGCCCTGGAGAACGCCGGCATCCCCGCGACCGCGTTCGACGGCACGTCGGCCGGGGCCTACCTCGGCATCATGTGGCAGGACTACCGAGAGTGGCTGGAAGCGGAGTCCGACGCGTACGCCACCACGGGAAACGGGCACAACTTCGCGGCCGGCCGCATCGCCTACGCCCTCGGCCTACGGGGCCCCGCCGTCGCGGTGGACACGGCCTGCTCCTCCTCGCTCGTCGCGGTGCACCTGGCGGCGCAGGCGCTGCGCCGCGACGAGTGCGAGATCGCGCTCGCCGCGGGCGTCAACCTCATCATGTCCCCGCGGTCGATGCGTCTGGTGCACGAGACCCGATCGCTGGCCCCCGACGGTCTGTGCAAGACCTTTGACGCCCGCGCCAACGGATTCGTCCGCGGGGAGGGCTGCGGTGCCGTCGTCCTCAAACGCCTTGACCACGCCCTGCGGGACGGCGACCGGGTGTACGCCGTGGTGCGCGGCACGGCCGTCAACCAGGACGGCCGCTCCGGCGGGTTCACGGCGCCCAACGTGCTGTCCCAGGTCTCGCTGATCGAGACGGCTCTCGCGCGATCCGGGCTGGAGCCACGGGACATCGGCTACGTCGAGGCCCACGGCACGGGCACCTCGCTGGGCGACCCGATCGAGATGGAGGCGCTGGCCACCGCGCTGGGCCGCAGGAACGGCGGTGCCCCGCTGCCCGTCGGCGCGGTGAAGACCAACTTCGGGCATCTGGAGAGCGCGGCCGGGGTAGCGGGCCTGGTCAAGGCCGTGCTGTGCCTGCGCCGTCGCCAGGTGCCGCCACTGGTCCACTTCCGCACCCTCAATCCACGGATCGACCTGTCGGGGACCGGGATCACGGTGCCCGCGCGACTGCTGGACTGGCCGGCGGAGAGCGGCCGGTACGCCGGAGTCAGCTCATTCGGGATGAGTGGCACCAACGCCCATGTCGTCGTGGGCCCGGCGCCGGATCAGCCGACCACGGCGGCCGGCGCCCCGGTCACCGGCTTCGAGATATCGGCCCGGACCACCACCGCGCTGCACGAGCTGGCCGCCCGGTACGCCGACCACCTCGCGGCCGACACGCACGGGACCGAGCCGACCGGCTACGCGGCGTTCGCCCGCACGGCTTCGTACGGACGCGCTCGGCTCCCGGTACGCGCCCGCGTCACGGCGCCGGACGCCACCACCGCGCAGGCCGCGCTGCGCGCCCTCGCCTCCGGAGAGCCGCACCCCGCCGTCGCCCTCGGCGCGGCGCACCGCGCCGAGGGCGGATCTAGCACCACCGTCGGCGAGCCGGACGATGCCGAAGCGAGCGGCGCCGTGCCGCCCCGGCGAGTGGTGGACCTGCCGTCGTATCCGTGGCAGCGGCGGCGGTACGCGCCCGAGCGGTGGCCCTCGACCATCGTGCGTCCGACCGCCGGTACCGGGACGGATCAGGCCGACCCGCCCGCGGCGCACGAGGTCGTGTGGGAGACGGCCGGGCCGGGCGGTACGGACCCCGACGCCCGGTTCGTGGTGGCGGGCGACGACGACGAGCTACGGGGGCTGCTGGTGACCGAGGCGGCGGCACGCGGCGCGCGCGGCACCGTCCTCGCTCCGTCGCCCGTGGCCGTTCCGGAGGGCTGGGCATACGCCCCGCTGCCCGTAGGCGCCCAGGAGTGGGCGCGGTTCTGGGCCACGGTCGCGGAGGCGACGCCCGCCTCCCTGCTGCTGGTGCCGAGTGCACCCGCCGTGCCGAGGACGCTTGCCGAGGCCGCCGACGCCCCTGACCCCGTCGCCGCCACCGCACGACTGTGCGCCGCCGTGACCGGTGCGGTGAGTGCGCTGGCGAAGGCCGACGGGGCGTACCGCGCCTACGTCCTGACCCAAGGCGTCCTGCGCGTCGACACGACGGACCGCACGGCGCTGACCGGGCACGGCTCGCTGCACGGCCTCGCGCCGGTCCTCGGCCTGGAACTCGGCTCCGTCTGGGGCGGTGTCGTCGACCTGCCGACCAATCCCACGTCAAAGGACGCGAGGACGGCGCTGGAGTTCACCGCGGCGCAGACCCGCTCCGTCGTCGGCGACCCCAGGGCGGTCGTCGAGGACACGGCGGCGGTGCGCGCGGGCGTGGTGCGGGTGGCCCGGCTCCGCCCCGCGCGCGGCCGTCGCGCACAACTGCCGGTCCGTGCCGATGCCACCTATTGCGTCACGGGCGGACTGGGCGCCGTGGGACGGGAGTTGACCGCCGAGCTGGTCGACCGCGGAGCACGGCATCTGCTGCTCGTCGGCAGGCGGGCGGAGGCGGACCTCACCCAGGACGCTGTCGCGCTGCTGGCCGGGGTGCGTGGCGCTGGTGTGGAGGTGCTCTACCGGGGAGGCGGCTGCGACTCGCCTGAAGCGCTCGCGGCGCTCGACGCGGATCTGGGCACGATGCCACCAGTGGCGGGCGTCGTCCACGCCGCCGGCACGCTCGAGCGCAGTCCGGTCGCGGATCTGACGGCCGAGGACTTCGCCTCCGCGCTGAGCGCCAAGGCAGGGGCCGCCTGGTGGCTCCACCTCGTCTTCGCGAACCGGCCCTTGGACTTCTTCGTCCTGGTCTCGTCGGTGTCCGCGCTGTGGGGCACCGAGGACTGTGCGGCGTACTCCGCGGCCAACGGCGCCCTCGACGCGCTCGCGGCCCACCGCGCCGGCCTCGGTCTGCCGGCGGTGAGCCTGGCGTACGGTCCCTGGGACCTGGCCGGGGCGGGGATGGCCGACAGCACCTCTCGGGAACGGTTCGCGCGCCTGGGCGTCGGGGCGCTCACCCCCGTGGCCGGCCGGGCCGCGCTGACCGGTACGGCGGCGGCCGCCACCGGGCACGTCGTGGCCTGCCCGCTCGACCTGCCCCGACTGGCCGTCGTGTTGTCGGGGCTGCGGCCCCGCGGCCTGTTCGCCGGGGCGCCGGGGACGGGCGACACCACCGGGGGCCTGGGTCCGGAAGGCGAGCCGTCCGTCTCCGCTGAACTGGCGGCCCTGCCGCCGGAGGCCCTCCCGGACGCCGTCCGTTCCCATGTGCTACGGCTGCTGGCGGCCCAGTTGGGCCACACCGACCAGGGTGCGCTCCGCGACGACCTCGGCTTCCTCGACCTGGGGCTGGACTCGATCATGGCCGTGGATCTGGCGGTCCGGCTGTCACGCGCCTTCGGCACCCATGTACAGGCGGCGGACGTCTTCGACCACCCGACGGTGGCCGAACTGTCCGGGCATCTGGTGCGACGCTGGGAGGAGGAACGGGCTGACGGTTCCGGAGCCGACGCCTCGCCCCCCGTCTCGGTCCCTGCCGCTTCCGGACCGGCGGACGGCTCCGGCCGTGCCCGATGCGCCGGTCCCGCGCCCACCGCCCCGGCCGTACGCGAACGCCAGGAGGCGCACGCCGGCGGTCCGGCCCCGACACCCGCCGCCCCGGCGCCGCTGCCCCCGCCCGACGGCGCCCAGCCCATCGCCATTGTCGGCATGGCGGGCCGTTTCCCGCGGGCCGACTCCGTGGAGGAGCTGTGGGACCTGTTACGCGAGGGCCGCGACGGCGTGGGGACGGTGCCCGAGGGCCGTTGGGACAGGGCGGTGTTCCATGGCGGTGGCGCCGATGACCTGACTGCCGACGGGGTGCGGATCACCACGGACCAGGGCGGTTTCCTGCGCGACATCGACCGGTTCGACGCGACGTTCTTCGACATCCCGGTCCGGGAGGCGGAGCACCTCGACCCCCAGCAGCGGCTGCTGCTGGAGTCGGCCTGGCACGCCCTGGAGGACGCCCGGATCGATCCCCGGGGCCTCAAGGAATCCCGCACGGGCGTGTTCGTCGGCATCAGCTACGCCGACTACGCCCGGCTCTTGGCGCGCGGCGGGCCCGAGCGGATCGACGCGTACTACGGCACGGGCACCGCGCTCAACGCGGCCGCGGCCCGCATCGCCTTCACCCTCGGCCTGCGCGGCCCGGCGATGGCGGTGGACACCGCCTGCTCCTCCTCGCTGGTGGCACTGCACCTGGCGGTCCGTTCGCTACGCTCCGGCGAGACCGAGGCCGCGCTCGCCGGCGGGGTCAACCTCCTGCTCGACCCCATGTCGTCGGTGGCGGTCAGTCGCGCCCATATGCTTTCACCGGACGGCCGCTGCCGTACCTTCTCCGCCGCCGCGAACGGCTTCGTCCGCTCGGAGGCCTGCGGGATCCTGGTCCTGAAGCGGCTGGACGACGCCCGCCGGGACGGGGACCGCGTACTGGCGCTGATCCGTGGCAGTTCCGTCAACCAGGACGGCGCGTCCTCGGGACTGACCGCGCCCAACGGCCGGGCCCAGGAGCAGATGCTCGCCGCGGCCCTGGCCGACGCCGGCATCGACGGCTCGCGCATGTCGTACCTGGAGGCGCACGGCACCGGCACGGCACTGGGCGACCCCATCGAACTGCGCGCCGCGTGGCGGGCCCTGGGCCCGGGACGCGGCCCCGGAGAGCCGCTGTACGTGGGGTCGGTCAAGTCCAACGTCGGCCACTGCGAGTCGGCGGCGGGCGTCGTCGGTGTCATCAAGACGGTGCTGGCACTGCGGCACGGCGTGATACCGGCCAACCTCCACTTCGACACGCCGAATCCGCAGGTGCCCTGGGCCGATATGAACGTCCGCGTGATGGATGCCCCCCTGGCCTGGCGCACCGGCGCCGGGCCACGGATCGCCGGAGTCTCCGGCTTCGGCTTCACCGGCACCAACGCGCACGTCGTGCTCTCCGAAGCCCCCGACAACGACCGGCCCGCCCTTGACGATCCCGCGGCCCCTCGCCCGGAGCCGCTGCTGGTGCCGCTGTCCGCGCCGGACGCGGCAGGTCTGGACCGCCTGAGCGAGACCTGGGAGCGATGGCTCACGGCCGCGCCGGAGGAGGCGCCGGCCCCCGCCGCGGCCACCGCCGGCGCCGCCCGCGCCCACTTCCGGTACCGGCGGGCGTTACTCGGACGCGATCGGAAGCAGCTGCTGACGGCCCTGCGCGGCACACGGTCTCCCTCAGAGCCGGTGCACACGCCCCGGATCGCCTTCATCTTCTCCGGTCAGGGCAGTCAGTACTACGGCATGGGCCGTGAGCTGTATGAGACCGAGCCCGTCTTCCGGGACGTCTTCGACTCCTGCGACCGCCTGCTGGCCCCGGCGCTCGACGCGTCGCTGACCGAACTGACGCTGTACGGCGGGGACCGTGAGGCGATCAACGAGACCAGAGTGACCCAGCCGGCCCTGGTGACCCTCGAACTCGCGCTCGCCGCCCTGTGGCAGTCCTGGGGCGTGACGCCGAAGGCGGTCATGGGACACAGCGTCGGAGAGATCGCCGCCGCGGTGTGGGCCGGTGTGATGGACCGGGCGACCGGGCTCGGCCTGATCGCACACCGCGCCGGACTGATGCAGCGGACCAAGCGCGGAGCAATGCTCGCGGTGGCCGCGCCCGAGGAGCGGGTGCTGGAGTGGATCGAGAGCCGCGGCCTGGATGTCGCGGCGGTCAACGGCCCCGAGGCGACCGTGGTGTCGGGCGCGCCCGACGCGATTTCCGCGCTCGCGGCGGCGCTCAAGGAGCGGGGGATCCGCGTGCGCGCGCTGACGGCGTCCCACGCCTTCCACTCCCGGCTGCTCGACCCGGCGCTGCCCTCGCTCACGGATCGTCTGCGGTCCCTGGAGTTCGGTCCGGCGCGGTTGCCGATCGTATCGAACGTGACGGGGCGGCTCGCCGAGGCCGGGACGTACGACGCGGAGTACTGGTGCCGGCACGCCCGCGATCCGGTGCGGTTCCACGACGGCCTGCGGCAGCTGGCCGGGCTCGGCATCGACCTCTGCCTGGAGATCGGACCGGACCGCACCCTGGTCAATCTGGTCCGGTCGGGCGGCCTGCTGCCGGCGGAAGGGCTCACGGCTTCACTGCGGCGCGGCGCGGCCGACCGCACGTCCCTCCTGACCGCCGCCAAGTCCCTGTACGAACGCGGACAGGACCTGGACTGGGGCCGGGTCTACCCGCGCGGCAGCCGGCCCCGCGGCGACGCGCCGCGCTATCCCTTCGCCAGGACCCGCCACTGGACACCGCTCGCGACGGCCGGGGGCCCGGCGCCCGAACCCGCGGCCGTACCGGCACCGCGGACTCCCGCCTGGGGCACCGAACTGCGCTCCCCCGCCCTGCGTGGCCGGGTGTTCAGCACCGAGCGGAGCACGGTGTACCCGCCGCACCTGACCGACCACCGGCTCTTCGGCACGGTCTCGGTGCCCGGCGCGTCCCAGACCGCCACCGTCCTGTCCGCACTGGGCGCCGGGGGCGCCCCGGTCACGCTGGAGGACCTGCACTTCCCGCGCGCGCTCGTGCTGCACGACGGCGAGCGCTACGAACTCCAGGTCATCGACGTCGAGGCGCGGCACGGTTGCCGCACGGTGAGCGTGCAGAGCCTGGTCGATCCCGAACAGGGCAGCTGGCAGGAGCACTTGGCGGCCCGGAGCGTACCGGACCACGAGGACGAGGGCCGGCGGACACCCGACCGCCCGGCGTTCACCACGGCCGCGGAACGACGGCTGAGCGGCTCCGACTTCTACCGTCACCTCCACTCCCTCGGCTACCACCTGGGCCCGTCCTTCCGCTGGATCGCGGAGGCCTGGATCCGCGGCGACGAGGCACTGGTCCGGTTCGCCGAGCCGGAGCGGATGAACGAGGACCCGTCCGGTTACGAGATCCATCCCGGGCTGCTGGACTCGTGCCTGCAAAGCGCGGTGGTCTTCGGGGTAGGCGGACCGGACGGGGGCGCGACGGCGGAGGGCGAGCTGTTGGCCATCCCGTTCGCGGCCGCCCGGCTGACCTTCCCCGGACGGCCCGGCCGGGCACGGGAGCTGTGGGGCCATGTGCGGGCGGTGCGGCGGCGCCGTTCCGGTGACTTCCAGCAGGTGGACTCCGCTGACCTGCATCTCTTCGACGCGGCGGGCGCGACCGTGCTGGCTGTGGACGGATTCCGCTTCCGCTCCGCGCCCCGTGCCCTGCTGGAGCGCTCACTGCGCGAGCCGTCGCGGCACGGCTACGAACTCACCTGGGTACGGGACGCCTCCGCCCCGGGCGGCGCCGAGGAGCCGGAGGGTACCGGCCGAGAGCTCACGGTCGCCGTACTCGGCGCCGAGGAGGACACCGGGCGAACGGTGAGCACCGCGCTCACCGAGCTCGGGCACCGTGTGGTGGCGGTGGCCGGGAAGGAACCCGCCTGGCCCACCGCCGACCTCGTCGTCGACGCCCGCTTCTGCGACGCCCCGCCGGCCACGGCGACCGCGGCCGGTGTCCCGGCGGCTCTCGCCGACGCGGCCCTGATGGCGGCCTGGCAGCTGACCGAGTCGCTGCGGGCGGCGCGGGCCGACATCCCGTACGCGGTGCTCGGCGTGGAGACGCCGGTGGGCGACGGCGGCCACGACTCCACCACGGGTCCGGACGGCCCCGGGGACGTGGCCGACGAGCCCTCCGACGGCTCCTCCGGCACCGCGCCGGGCGCGGACCGCGCCCCGGTACGTGACGCGTTGTTCGGGCTGCTCGCCTCCCTGGCCGCCGAGCAGCCAGGCCGTCCGCTGCTGCGGATCACGCTCGCCGACGGCTGGGCCGCCCCCGTGCTCGCCCGCGTGCTCACGCGCTCGGCGGCCTCCGGAGCGTCCGGGGCCATGGTGCGGCTCGGCGCCGGCACGGTGCACACCGCCCGGCTGACGGCGTGCCGGGCCGACACCGGTGTGGCCGAGTCCGTCGGTGGCGCGGACAGTGCGGCTCTGATCACCGGTGGGCTGGGCGCGCTCGGCCTGAGCAGCGCCGTCTTTCTGGCCCGCCGCGGGGTGCGCGCGATCACGCTCATGGCCCGGTCCGCCCCGGACGCCGCCGCGCGTGCCGTCATCGACGAACTGACGGCGGGCGGCACGCTCGTCGAGGTGGTGCGCGGCGATGTCACCGACCCCAGCGCCTGCCGGGCGGCGGTGACCGCCGCGGCCCGGCACGCCCCGCTGCGCACCGTGCTGCATCTGGCGGGGACGAACGACGACCACGCCTTCGAACGGCAGACCCCCGCTTCCTTCGAGGCGGTCTTCGCCGCGAAGGCCCGGGGGGCTGCGGAGCTGTACCGGGCGCTGTGGGGCCACCGGCTGGACGCCTTCGTGCTCTTCTCGTCGGCCTCGGCCGTACTGGGCTCCGCCGGGCAGACCAACTACGCGGCGGCCAACGGCTTCCTCGCCGGGCTGGCCGAGTGGCTGCGCGCCCGCGGAGTGCCCGCGACCAGCGTCGACTGGGGTCCGTGGGCGCCGGGTGCCAAGGGCGGTCTGGCCGCCACCGACGCGGCCGATCGGGCCATCGGCAGACTGGGTATCCGTACGCTGACCGACGCGGAGGCCGAGGAACTGTTCGGCATGGTCCTCAGCGGGCGGCGGTCCCGCATCGTCGCGGTCGCGGTCGGCCCGGAGGCCGCCGCCACCGCGCCGGCGGGCCACCCCATGGCGGCGCTCTTCGCCGCGCCGCCTCAGCCGCGTGCGGCGGGCGGGGCCGGACCGGAGCGGGGGTGGCTGAGGACCGCCCTCGACGGTCTGCCGGCCGAGGACCGCGGGACGCTCCTCCTGGGCACCCTGCGGTCGTTGACCGGCGAGGTGCTGGGCGACGGCTCGAACGTGGACGACGAGCTCGGCTTCGGCGACATGGGCGTGGACTCGATCATGGCCATCGATCTCCGAGGCGGCCTGGCCCAGGCACTGGGCCGCGATCTGCCCGCCACGGTCGCCTTCGACCACCCGAGCATCTCCCGCCTGTGCGGATACGTCCTGGACCTGCTGTATCCGGCGTCCGCGAGCGGCCCGGAGCCGCACCCGCGCCCCGAGCCACCCGTACCCGGCGAAGCGCTGGAGGACCTGTCGTTCGACGAACTCCTGCATGCGGTACAGGCGGACGTCGCGGCCGGAGACGAGGAGAACACCGGCATCCGGACGGACGTGCCGGCAGACACAGCAGCAGAGAAATGAGGCCGGACACCATGGACCCCACACAGATACGCACCCTGATGGAGGACCAGCTCAGGCTGTCGCGCCGACTGCGCGCCCGGATCAGCGAACTGGAGGAGGAGCGCCACGCGCCCGTCGCCGTGGTCGGCATGGGCCTGCGGCTGCCCTCCGGAGGTGACGGAGTCGACCTCGACTCGCCCGAGGCGTACTGGGACTTCCTGCGCGGCGGGAGAACCGCGCTGTCCGGGCTGCCCGGGGAGCGGCCGGGGTTGCGCGCCGTGTACGACCCGACGCCGGGCAGGCCGGGCCGCTCGTACGTCGGCCGGGCGGGGTTCCTCTCGGACATCGCCCACTTCGACGCCGAGTTCTTCGGCATCTCCACGCGCGAGGCCCGGCTCATGGACCCGCAGCAGCGGCTGCTGCTGGAGACCTCCTGGGAGGCGCTGGAACGCGCCGGCATCGCGGTGCGGCGCTCCGATCGCCTGAACGTGGGGGTGTACCTCGGGATGATGGCGTCCGAGTATACCGAGCGGCTGGAGGACCGCGCGGACACCACGCGCATCGACCCCTACTACACCACCGGCGGCGGGCTGTGTTTCGGGGCCGGACGGATCGCGTTCGTGATGGGATTCTCGGGGCCGGTCGTCAGCGTGGACACCGCCTGCTCCTCGTCGCTGTCCGCCCTGCACCTGGCGGTTCGCGGACTGCGCGCCGGCGAGTGCCGTTACGCGCTGGTGTGCGGCTCCAACCTGCTGCTGTCCGCCAACCTGATGGTGTCGCTGTGCCAGTCGCGGGCGCTGTCCCCCGAGGGCCGGTCCAAGTCCTTCCTCGCCTCCGCCGACGGCTACGGACGCGGCGAGGGCGTGGGTGCGCTGGCCCTCATGCGGCTGGACGACGCGCTGCGGGAGCGGCGGCAGGTGCTGGCGGTGGTACGCGGCACGGCCATCAACCACGATGGCGCCGCGTCCGGTTTGACCGCGCCCAACGGCGGTGCCCAGCAGGAGGTCATCCGGGCCGCGCTGGACGACGCCCGGGTCGGCCCGGAGGAGGTGGGCTGGGTCGAGGCCCACGGCACCGGAACCGTCCTGGGCGATCCGATCGAGATCGGGGCGCTGGCCGGGGTCCTGGGCGAGGCCGTGCACGAACGGGGGGTTCCGCTGGCTCTGGGCAGCGTCAAGTCCCGCCTGGGCCACCTGGAGGCCGCCTCCGGGATCGCCGCCGTCATCAAGACCGTCCTCATGCTGCGCCACGGGGAGATCCCGGCCGCGCGCGACGAGGCCGACGGCGAGCTGAACCCCCATATCCCCTGGGACGAACTGGCGTTCAGGGTGCCGCTGCGCGGCGGTCCTTGGCCTGCGGCCCTCCCCCGCAGGGTCGCGGGCGTCAATTCGTTCGGTATGAGCGGCACCAACGCGCATGTGGTGCTCGAAGGCCACGTCGGCGCCGGGGCCGACGGGACCGCGGCCGCCGTGCCATCGGGCAGCGGTGTCGAGCTGCTGACCGTATCGGCCAGGGACGAGCGGGCGCTGGCCGTCCTCGCCGCACGGGTACGGGACCGATTGCGGGACACACCGGCGGCGGACCTCCCCTCGCTGTGCCACACTCTGCGCTCCGGACGGGTCACGTTCGCCCGGCGGCTGGCGGTGGTCGGCGCGACCGCGGCCGAGCTCGCCGAGGCACTGGAGCGGGCGGCGGGGGACGCCCCCCGGCAGCCGGTGACACCGGCCGACGCCGTGCGATCGGTCACGGTACGCGTGACGGACGACGCCGAGCGTCTGGCTCCGGCACTCGCCGCGCTCACCACCGCCTTCCCCGGGCTGGCCGACGGCACCCCGGACACCACGGACGACCCGACCGCGCTGCTGCTCCGACTGCTCGGCCGACTCGGGCTGCGGGTCTCGCCGGACACCGGCGCGCCCGTGGCGGGCGGCCTGGCCTCGGTGCACTGGGACGCCCCAGGCGAGGTGGCGCGGCCGCTGCTGGGCGGCGGCGCGGACGATGCCCCCGCCCGGTTCCTGGAGGCGCTGGCCTCGCTCTTCACCGCGGGCGCCGACCTGCGCCTGGAGTTCCTGTACGGGCCGTCTGCGCGGTTGCTCGGCGACCTGCCCACCTACCCCTTCCAGCGCCGACGGTACTGGGTGGCCGAACCGGTGACGGGCGTACGGGGCGAGGACGCGGACGACGTCTCGGCGGAGTCCCGCGCGGACCTGCCGGAGCCGCACGACCGGGCGGCCGTACGGGAGTACCTACTGGCCGTGCTCACCGACGCCCTGCAGTCTCCAGATCCCCTGGACCCCACGCGGTCCTTCCTGGATTCCGGTGGGGACTCGTTCACGGCCACGGTGTTCGTCACCCAGGTCGAGGAGAACTTCGCGGTGGGCCTGTCGCCCGCGGACCTTCCGCTCGACCTGCCGCTCGCCGAGCTGTTCGGCAGACTCGCCGACGACATCGCCGTGTCCACGGGCGACCCAGCGCAGGCGGTCGGCGCATGACCGCGTTCATGCGACCCCGCCGACTGGACGACGCCGCTCTCCGGCTCGCGGTGTTCCACCACGCCGGCGGTTCGGCGGCCGCGTACTTCCCGCTGGCCCGGGAGCTCCCGGCGGACTGGGACGCCCTGCTCATCGACCTGCCGGGGCGGGGGACGCGGCATGCCACGCCGCCGCCCTGGGACGTGGGAAGCGTCGTCGAGGGGCTGGCAGAGGATCTGCTGCCGTGGGCCGACGCCGCGCCGCTCGCGCTCTTCGGCCACAGTCTGGGCGCGGTGGTGGCCTTCGAGACCGCCCGTTCCCTGGAAGAGCGGGGCGTCCCGGTCACCTGGGCCGGGGTGTCGGGGCGCGTGGCGCCGGGCGGGCGGGTGACAGTGGACCGGCTCGATCCCCGTGCCCCGGACGAGGAGCTGGCCCGCACCCTGGCCCGGTTGGGCGGTCTGCCGGAGCGGCTGGCGGAGTATCCCGACATCCGCCGCCGGTTCCTCCGTCTCATCCGCGCCGACCTGACGGCGCTCGACGGCTACCACCCGGATGACCACCGACGGCCGCTGGCCGCGCCACTGACCGCCTTCGGCGGGGCAGCCGATCCGCTCGCGCCACCCGCGGCGCTCGCCGCCTGGGCCCGGGAGACCACCGGCCGGTTCGGGCTGCGCACGCTGGGCGGCGGCCACTTCGGCCTGCTCGCCGGCGGATTCAAAGAGTTCACGCACGTGCTTGTCGACGAGGTCCGCGCGCACGTGCCTGCGCCACGGTCCGTCGTCCCGGCATCCGTCCAGAGCAGGTGAAGGGGCATGACATGACAACCGAACCGGCCGGTCGCGCGGGCTCCACCGGCCCGCCCGCCGATCTGCGCACCCTCATGGCGGCTTTCCCCACCGGGGTCTCCATCGTCACCGCCACGGCCCGCGACGACACCACCTGGGGGATGACCTGCACCTCCTTGTGCAGTGTCTCGCTCGACCCGCCGATGCTGCTGGTGTGCCTCAGATGCGGCAGTCCCACGCTGGACGCCATCTGCGAAAGCGGCCTGTTCGCCGTCAACCTGCTGCACGGACAGGCCCAGCCGACGGCCGAGCTCTTCGCCTCGGGAGCCCCGGACCGCTTCGAGCGCATCATCTGGCACGCCAAGGACGGCGCTGCCGGACCCCATCTGACGGGCTCGTCGCACACCATCGCCGACTGCTCCGTGTTCAGTACGCAGGTGGTCGGCGACCACACGGTGGTGCTCGGCAAGGTCGACCTGGTCACACCGATTCGCGCCCAGCACCCGCTGCTGTACGGCCTGCGCGGTTACGCCTCCTGGCCGGGGCCCGCCCCATCGCCGTCAAGAATTCCGCCAGAGCGTACGGCGAAGCTGAACTCGGCCCCGAACCCGAGGAAGCACAGTGATCGCTGACCAGATGGTGGCCGGCCGTTCCCCTGAGGTCGCGGTCGGGCCCCGGCCGAACGTCCACCCGCCCCGGACCGCCGGCCAGACCCTCGACGGCGCCTTCGTGGCGGCCGCGCTGCGCCGCCCCGGTGCGGTCGCCGTGCGGGACGACCACGGCCTGCTCACCTACCAGGGGGCCGATACCCAGGCCGGGCAGCTCGGGTCGCTCCTGGTGCGCGGCGGGGTGCAGCTCGGCGATCCGGTGATCGTGCACTGCGACGACCATCGGCAGTCCCTGGTAGCGCAGTTGGCGGTCCTCAAGGCGGGGGGCGTATGCGTGCCCTTGCCACCGGGCACGGCCGACAGCCGCCTGGCGGCGGTGGCCGCGCTCACCGGCGCCTCGGCCGTCCTGTGCAGCCGGTCCACCCTCGACCAGTGGCGCCACCGCTCCGCGCTGGCGCTCGACGACCCCCGGACCTCACGGCTTACGGCCGCCCACCGCGTCGAGCGGGCCCTCCCCCGCTCCACGCCCCACGAGGCCGCCCACCTCCTGGTGTCCGGCACCGGCCGGGCGGTCACCGGACAGCTGGCGGATCATGTCGCTTGGCATCTGGCGCTTGCCGGGCGGACTCGTGCGACCGGTCCGCTGGTCCGCCATGTGTTCGTGAGCGGGCCTCCCGGCACGCCGCACGCGCTGTCGGCCCTGTGGTGGGCGCTCGCGTGCGGCGGCACGCTGCACACCCTGCCCCGTCCCGGTGCCGAGGTACCCCCCGTCACGAACACGGGCGCGGTGGTGTCGAGCCCCGAGGAGTACGCGGAGTCCGTGGCCGCGCTGCGGCTGCGCCCCCGGTTGGTGCAGCTCGTCGGGAGCGCGGTCGCCGGGGAGCTGGCCGCCCGGCACTTCGCGGCGCTCCCCGATGCGCGGTTGCGGGCGGAGTTCGCCCCCGGCGGCCTGTTTCCCTGGGCCGTACGGGACTTCACGCCCCAGGAGGCGGCGGAGGACGAGCGGGTGATCGGCCGTCCGGCGGCACGCGTACGCGTCCGGGTGGCGGACCGGGAGCACCGTGCGCTGCCCGCCTGGCGCACCGGTGAACTGTGCGCCGGGGGCCGGGCGCTGCCGTTCGACACCCTCCACGCCCCTGGCCGGGCGGCGCCGCCCGCCGGGCATCCGGTGCTGCTGCGTTCCGGGATCCCGGGTCGGCGGCGCGCGGACGGCCTGCTGGAGCTGGTCGACCCGCCCGGCCCGGACGGCTGAGCCGCGCGGCCGACCGCACGCCGCCCCGGGGGTCACCCACCGCCCGAGCCCATCGCGAGCCACCACGCAGAGAGGAGACCGGCATGCCGACACGGCCCGGCCGGAGTTCAGACACAGTCGGTCAGCACGGCCTCGTCCTCGGCGGCGGATTCGCCGGCATGCTGACGGCGCACGTCCTGGCCGAGTACATGGACTCCGTCACCGTCGTGGAGCGCGATGTCCCGCCCGATGGTCCCCAACCCCGCAAGGGGGTCCCCCAGGCCCGCCACTCGCACCTGTTGATGGGAGCCGGCGCCCGGGCGGTCGAGGAGCTGCTGCCCGGTACCCTGACGGCTTGGTCGGAGGCCGGCGCCCATCTGCTGAGCGCGCCCGGCGACGTGGCCTTCCTGACCAAGTTCGGCTGGCTGCCACGCACCCGGCACGAGGAGTTCGTGGTGTGCTGCGGACGCGACCTGCTCGACTGGGTGGTACGGCGCCGGGTCCTGGGCGACGGGCGCGTCCGTCTCCTGCCGCATACCGAGGTGGTCGGTCTCCTCGGCGATGCCTCGCGGGTGACCGGTGCCCGGGTGCGCGACCGCGGCACCGGCCGGTCCGCCGAGGTCGAGGCGAGCTTCGTCGTGGCGGCCACGGGCCGTTCCTCGCACGTGGAGACGTGGCTGGAGGGCCTCGGCCTGCCGCCGGTGCCGGAGGAGCTGGTCGACGCGGGCACCGCCTACGCCACGCGGCTGTTCCGCCCCACTCCCGAGATGCACCGCAGCACCCCCGGCATCGTCATGATCGCCAACGTCACCGGGGAGGCCACGGGCGGAGTGCTGCTCCCGCTGGAAGACGGCCGGTGGTCGGCGACGGTGATCGGGATGCGCGGATCCGAACCCCCCGCGGGGGAGGCGGAGTTCCTCGACTTCGCCAAGCGCCTGTCCCATCCGGGGCTGTCCGAACTGATAACCGACGCGGTCCCGCTGGGTCCCAGCCGCGGTTTTCGCGGCCTGTTGAACCGGCGGCTGCGGTTCGACCGTCTCCCCCGGCACCCGGAACGGTTTGTGGCACTTGGAGACGCGGCGTGCGTCCTCAACCCCTCACACGCACACGGCATGGCGGTGGCCGCGTTCGGCGTGGCGGCCCTGCGGGACCGGCTGCGGCGGCACGGCAACGTTCCCGGTCTCGCCAGGGGCGTCCAGCGCTCCGTCGCCCGAGCCGCCGAGACCGCCTGGCAGCTGTCCGTCGGCGACGACCTGCGCCACCCCACCGTGATCGGCCCGCGCCCCTCGGCTGCGGCTCGGCTGCAGAACGCCTACGCCGACCGCGTGCTGCGCACCGCCACCACCAACCCGGCCGTGGCGCGCTCGCTGGTGGACGTCATGGCGCTGGCCAGGCCGGTGACATCGCTGGCCGCGCCTCGGGTCCTGCTCCCGGCGCTGGGCGGGCGGGGCCGTTCCGCCTCCGTCACACCGGCCGACCCGCTGGCACCCCGTGGTCCGGATGCTCCGCCCCGGTCCGCTTGACCATCCGCCGGGCAGCCGGTCCCGGGGCCGACCCGGCCCCGACGGCGCCCATCCCTTGGAAGGAAGCGACATGCCACAGCACCGCACAGCCGACATCAACGGTCTCAGGCTGCATCTGGCCGAGGAAGGAGAAGGCCCGCTCGTCGTCCTGCTGCACGGTTTTCCGGAGTTCTGGTACTCCTGGCGCCACCAGCTGCGGCCGCTGGCCGAGGCGGGGTTCCGGGTGGTCGCGCCCGACCAGCGGGGTTACGGCGACAGCGACCGCCCGGCGTCGCCGGAGGCGTACTCCATCCTGCACCTGGTCGGCGACGTGGTCGGGCTGATCCACGCGCTGGGCGAGGAACGGGCGTACGTGGTGGGACACGACTGGGGCTCGCTGGTCGCCTGGCAGACCGCGCTCCTGCGGCCGGACGTGGTGCGCGCGGTGGCGGGGCTGAGTATCCTGCCGATGCCCCGCGGCCCGGTGCCCCCGCTGCTGAGCACTCGCGAGCAGACTGGCGGCCGGTTCTACTGGAACTACTTCGAGCAACCCGGAGTGGCGGAGGCCGAGTTCGGCAAGGACCTGGACCGCACGTTCCGCCGCATGCTGTACGGCGCCTCCGGGGATCGCCCGGAGCCACCAGCCCCGCCGCTGGTGCCGCCGGGCGGCGGCTTCCTGGACCTCGCGGCCGACCCCGAGACCCTGCCCGGCTGGTTGACCGAGGAGGACATCGCCGCATATGTGGCCGCCTTCGGGCGCTCCGGCTTCACCGGCGGACTCAACTGGTACCGCAGCCTCGACCGCAACTGGGAGCTCACCGCCGCGTGGCAGGGCGCCCGCATCGAGGTCCCGGCGCTGTACGTCGTGGGCGACCGCGACCGGGCCTTCCCCGGCGAGGACCGGATCGTGCCCGCGCTCTCGGCCGCGGCCCCACACCACCACACCCCGGTGGTCGTCCCAGGGGCGGGTCACTGGGTCCAGCAGGAACGTCCGGAGGCCGTGACCGCCGCACTGCTCGGCTTCCTCCGCTCCACCGCCTGAATTCCAGCCACTCGTACCGACAGGCACCCGTACCGAGGAGACACCTTGGCCAGTGAGACCCCCCTCGATCTCGCCGCGCTGGGCGACGACTTCGCCCGGGACCCCTATCCGGTCTACGAACGACTGCGGGCGCAGGGCCCGGTGCACCGGGTCCGGATGCCCGAGGGCGCCGAGGTCTGGCTTGTCGTGGGCCACGCGGACGCCCGCGCCGCGCTCACCGACCCCCGGCTGTCCAAACAGTGGGAGAACGCCGCGGACTCCTTCCCGATCAAGAGTCCTTCGGGCAGTCACATGATGAACTCCGACGCACCGCGCCACACCCGGCTGCGCAAGCTGGTGGCGAGGGAGTTCACCCCGCGCCGCATCGAAGCGCTGCGTCCCAGGGTCCAGGAGATCACCGACGAGTTGCTGGACAAGATGCTCGCCGCGCCCGACGGTCGCGCCGACCTGGTGGACTCGTTCTCCTTCCCGCTGCCCATGTCGGTCATCTGCGAACTGCTGGGCGTGCCCTTCCTGGACCAGGCGGAGGTGCGCCGCTGGGCCGACGCGGCGATCTCCTCCCAGGACCCGACGGAGCGCCGGGCCGCGGCCGCCGACGCCGCGCGGTTCATCGCCGCCCTGGTCGAGGAGAAGCGCACGCGTCCCGGTGAGGACCTGCTCAGCGCCCTGATCCGCACCGTCGACGAGGACGGTGACCGGCTCACGATGGACGAGCTGATGGGCACGGTGTTCCTGTTGATCGTGGCCGGGCACGAAACCACCACCAACCTCATCGGCAACGGTGTCTACGCGCTGCTGCGGCACCCGGAGCAACTGGCGGCACTGCGGGCGGACTTCTCGTTGCTCGACGGCGCCGTGGAAGAGATGCTGCGCTACGACGGAGCCGTGGAGAGCGCGACCTTCCGCTTCGCCACCGAGCCCTTCGAGATGGGCGGCCACCGCATCGCGGCCGGTGAGGCGGTGATGGTGGATCTCAACGCCGCCAACCGCGACGGGGCACGCTTCCCCGACCCGGACCGTTTCGACATCCGCCGGGCCACGGCCGGGCACGTCGCCTTCGGCCATGGCATCCACCACTGCCTGGGCGCCCCGCTGGCCCGTATGGAGGCACGGATCGCGATCCGTAGTCTCCTGGAGCGCTGTCCCCGGCTGGGGCTGGACGCGCAACCGCACCAGGTGATGTGGCGGCACGGCATCCTGGTCCGGGGCCCGCACCACCTGCCGATCCGCTGTACGACCTCCTGACCCACCGCCGGGGCGGTGGGTCCCGGCCCCGCCGGGGCCGCGGAGGAGCGTCCTCTCCGCGGCCCCGGCGGCACCCCCGTCACAGGGGCAGTGCCCCGGCCCACGCCTCGTCGCGGTCCGCGGCCTGTGCCACCCGCCGTTCCGGTACCGGCTGCTCCGCCTGGAGCAGCCGGGTGAGGGCCGCCTCGCGCAGCGGCAGCGGTTCCCGCTCGGCGCACTCGGCGGCGAAGATCCGGATCAGGTCGTGGAACCGGTACTTGTGTCGGCGCGCCTCCTCCAGCAGATGGCTGTCGACCAGCAGATCGAGCAGCCGGCGGGCGGTGGCCCGGCCGGTGCCGGCGAGCGCGGCCGCACATCCGACCGTGAACGTGCCACCCTGGTAAAGGCCCAGGTAGCGGAACATCCGCGCCGCTTCGGCGGGCAGGGCCAGGTACGACGTCTCGAAGACGGTTCGCACGCTGGCGGAGGCGTCGTCCTCCACGGCGAGGCGGTCGAGCCGGCCGCGCTCGGCGGCGTACTGCTCGACCAGTGAGGCGGGCGGCACATCCGGACTCGCGGCCAGCTGCTCCGCGGCGATGCGCAGTGCCAGCGGCAGCCCGCCGCACAGCCTCACCAGCCGCAGTGCGACCGGGTCCTGCCCGTTTAGCCGGCCACCGCTCAGGTCGGCCAGCAGCCCCGCCGACTCGCCTTCGTCCAGCGGTCCGAGCCGGACCAGATGCGCACCGTCCCGCACGGCCAGGCCGGTCAGCCGCTGACGGCTGGTGGCCAACACACAGGACGGGCCCGGGGGGATGAGGGGCCGTAGCTGATCGGCGTTCGGGGCGTCGTCGAGCACCACCAGCATGTGCCTGCCATGCAGCAGACTGCGGTACAAGGACGCCCGCCCGGCCAGACCGGCGGGGATCCGGCTGCCCTCGACGCCGAGGCTGCGCAGCAGTTGTTCGAGGGCGTCGGCGGCGCTCAGCGGTCTGGCGCGCAGGCTGGTGCCGCACAGGTCGACATAGAGCTGGCCGTCGGGAAAACGATCCAGCAACCGGTGTGCCAGCCGCAGGACGAACGCCGTCTTGCCCACGCTGGCAGGGCCGTCGGCCACGACGACCGGGGTGGTGGCGCCCTGCTGTGAGCACGACTCGTCCAGCAGCTTCTCCATTCGGGTCAGTTCCTTGGCACGGCCCACGAACCCTCGGGCCAGCGGAGGGAGCTGAGCGGGCCGGAGAGGCGTCGCCACGACGGTTTCGGTGTCGGCGGGCGGCACTTGGGCGGTCGGGCCGCCCACGGTGGGCTCCGTCCGCCCGGTCAGAATCCGCTGGTGGAGACTGCGCAGCTCGGCGCTGGGCTCGATGCCCAGTTCCCGGCTGAGCAGCCGTCGGGTCTCGCCGTACACCGCGAGAGCGTGGGCCTGGCGGTCGCTGCGGTACAGGGCGAGCATCAGCAGCCAGCACAGCCTTTCCCGCAGGGGCTCCTCGGCCACGGCCGCGGACAGGTCGGCGACCGCCTCGGCCTGCCGCCCGGAGGCCAGCATGCCCCCGGCCCACTCCTCGATGGCCGTGAGCCTGAGGTCCTGCAGGCGGGTGCGTTCCATGGCGGCGAACGGTCCGGGGATGCCGGAGTAGGCGCCGCCGCGCCATAGCGACAGGGCGTCCGCGTACAGCCGCAGGGCCGTCGCGGTGTCGCCCTCGGCATCGGCCCGGCGAGCGGCGGCATGGCGCCGGGCGAAGAGCGTGGCGTCCACTCCGTCCGTGGCCACGCGCAGGCAGTAGCCGCCGGAGGCCGATGTGAGCACCGAGCTGCTTCCCCTTCTGCCTCGTCCCGGGTCGAGGACGCGGCGCAGCCCGGCCACATAGGTGTGCACGCCGTTGGCGGCACTTTGTGGGATGTCACTGCCCCAGACGGCGTCGATGATGTGCTCGACGCACACGACCTCGCCCGCCCGGCTGGCCAGCAGGCCCAGGACGGCACGTTGTTTGGGCGGGCCCGTCAGGACCTCCGTGCCGTCCCGCCAGGCACGTATCGGCCCCAGAAGCTGAATCCGCAGGGGTTCCCCCGTGGTTGGCATTGGTCATTCGCCTCCAGAAGTCGCGCATTGCCTGCCTTTGCCACCGAGGCCATTCAGCGGTGGGACCGTTCGTCCGCCGCGGCGGACACACCCACCGGCTCCGGAGGGCCGTCCACGCGCGCCACGAGAGACCGGGCCACGCACCGCAGCTTCTCCTCGGTCTCCTCCAACTCGCGCTCAGGACGGGACTGGTCGACGATTCCGGCGCCGGCCCGTAACCAGGTACGGCCCGCCCGTGCGTAGACGCTGCGCAGGACGAGGGCGGCGTCCATGCTGCCGTCCCGCGCCAGCCTCATGACGGTGCCCGCGTACGGTCCGCGGGGCGTGGACTCGTAGCGCCGTATGGCCTCGTACGCGGGGCGTTTGGGTACTCCGGAGGCCGTGACGGCGGGGAAGACGGCGGCGAACGCGTCCCAGGGGCCGGCGCCCTCGGGCATGCGCCCCACTACCCGGGACGCCAGGTGCTGGACGGAGCCCCGCTCCTTGACCGTCATGTACTCCTCGACCACCACGGTGTCCGGCTTGCAGGGGCCGGCGAGTTCGTCCACCGCGACCTTCACCGAGATGGCGTGCTCGTGCAGTTCCTTGGGATCGGCCAGCAGGTCCTCGCGCAGTCGGCGGTCGGTGTCGGCGTCCCCGGTCAACGCGCGGGTGCCGGCCAGCGGCTGGCTGGCGACGCGGCCCGTGGCGTCCACCTCCACGACCGTCTCCGGGCTGAAGCCGAAGCACCGCAGGTCGCCCATGCACAGGAGGAAGGAGCGGGCCGGGGTGTTGGCCCGTCGACCGGCCGCGTAGCTCGCCGCGAAGTCGATGTCGCCGTCGACCGGTACGACACGGGAGAGCACCGCCTTTTGCAGGGCGCCCGCGCGGATGTCGGCCACGACGGAGGCCACGGCGCGGCGGTAGTCGTCGGCGCCCGCGTCCAGGCGCACCTGGACGGCCCGCCGAGCGGGGGCGGCCGGGCCCTCGGAGCGGACGATGACGTTCTCCACGGCGGAGAGCGTGCCGCTGTGGGTGCTGCGCACCAGCGCGCGGCCGCCGTCCAGCAGCACTTCGGTCTCGGGCACGACCAGGTGAAGGAGGACGCCGGAGTCCAGGGGCATCGCCGCGATGGCATGGGCGAGTTCGAAGGCGCACCAGCCGTACGCGGTCCAGTCGGCGATGGGCAGCCTGGCCAGGTACCGCTCCACCGTGGCCAGCGGGTCCCCGTACCAGGGCTCCTCCGTAGTGTTGCCCTGCCAGGTACATCGGACGCTGTCGGCGGTGACGACGACCTCCGCCGCGATCCCGCCGGCGACGCACCACCCGTCCGGGCACTCGTAGACCACATAGGTGCCGAAGAGTCCGGAGTCCGCGAGAGCCACCGCGGTGTCGAGCGGCTCGCGGCCGGTTTCCACCACAGCGGTTCGGTAATGGATCATCATTCCTCATCCCTCTGGGATTCAGGGGCGACCGCGGGTACGGCGCCCACAGGTTTCGGCCGTCACGCCCATCGGAGGGCAGACTTTCAGCCAAGGAGGAACGCTGCCGAGGGGGTCGCGGACAGCACCATCGAACCGCGACCAGCAGGCACGGAAATACCTGATCTCACCTGCAAAAAACGTGCACACACCAGAGGGGAGAAACACACTGGCCGCCCATCGGGAAATGGACGGCACAGAGAGGCAGATACAGGAAATCAACAACCACGGGAAAGCAGCCGAAGGCTACTGACAAGAGGTCTCAGAGATCTGGAATAGCGAATTCCAGAATAGCCCTTCGCGAAAAGGACAAACGTACGAACACCTGCCTCGACCACCGGTCTGACTGGAGGTCGGACACCCCTCGTGGTGCACGCTCTGGCAACATCACAAACCTCGGAATGAATGAAGTACCCACCGGTCTGGAATCCCAAACCGGCCGACCGGGACTCAATCTACCCACTACACCGCGATTACAGCAACTAAAATCAACGAGGCCTTTGGAAAATACACTCGTATTGTGACGACACTCACATCTCCGTCGCCGCGCGATTCTCAGAGTCGGAAAAGTTATCGGGTTTGCTCATGTTTATCCGCGGCCAGGATTATTCACCATGCCGTTGTCATTTCAGGTCTCCTCGTAAACCTCCTCTTCGACGGCTCGGCCGAACCTGGACATCCACTCCTTCCGAAGGCCACGGCGGCGGAGACCCGACGGGGGACCAAGCCCCCGCCGCCGCGCCTGGTCGGCTCCGTCACGACCTGGCGACCACGGAGCCGACGCCTCATCACGGCTTCGGAGGCACCCCGCGCGCCGCCATGCCCGAAGCCGCGGCACCCGGCGGGTCGTCCGTGGCCGAGACCCCGGCACCGGACCTCTCCGCCGCCGTCTCCGGCTGCCCGGCGGCCGACCGGGGACGGCCCGGGAGCACGAGCGCCGCTACCAGGACGGCCAGCACCAGGAAGCCGCCCGCCAGCACGAAGCCGAGGGAGTATCCGTCCACCGCCGCCGCGTCCGGGGAAACGCCCGCGGCCAGGCGGTGTTCGGTGCGCGTGGTCGCCACGGTCACCAGCACCGCGAGCCCGAGTGCGCTACCGACCTGCCGCGATGCGTTCAGCAGGGCCGAGGCCATGCCGGCCTCCTGCGGCGGCAGTCCGACGGTGGCCGCGGCCGTCAGGGGCACGAAGGCGATGCCCACGCCGAGGCCCGCCAGCAGGGATGGCAGCAGCACATCGGCCAGGAAGCTGCCCGAGACGTCGGCCATGCCGCACCAGGCGAACCCCGCGGCGGCGATCAAACCGGCCGGCACGAGGAGGGTCTTGGCGTCGGCCAGCTGTCGGCGCAGCACGCGCGTGGTGACCTGGATCGCGACCATCGCGGTCACACACAGGGGCAGGAAGGCCGCCCCCGCCTCCGCGGCCCCCAGCTTCAGGATCCGCTGCAGATACAGCGACAGGAAGTAGAACACCGCGAGCTGTCCGGCCGCCAGCAGGGCCATGTACAGGTTGGCACCAGCGACATTGCGCTTGGCCAGCAGACCGAGCCGGATCAGCGGATCCGTCATCGGCCCGTACTTCTCCCACAGCACGAAGGCGACGAGCAGGACCACGGCGGCGGTCAGCGTGACCACGGTGGTAGCCGATGTCCACGACAGTTGGTCGGTGCGCAACATGCCGAGGATCAGCAGCCCCACACCACCCGTGGCGAGGATGGCGCCGACCACGTCGATGCGGCCGCGCGGGTTGCCGAAGGTGCCGGCCGGGACGTTGCCCAGGGCGAGCAGGAAAACCGCGAGAGCCATCGGGAGGTTCACCAGCATCACCCAGCGCCAGCCGGCGTACTCGGTGAGCAGACCGCCGATCAGTACGCCCGCGCCGCCGCCGACCGCGGCGACGGCCGCGTACACGCCGAGCGCCCGGGTGCGCTCCTCGCCCTCGCGCTGGGTGAGGGTGAGGACCGCCAACGCGGCGGGCGCCATCACCGCGGCGCCCACGCCCTGCACGGCACGGGCGGCGATCATCTGCCACGGCTCCTGGGCCAGTCCGCCGACGAGCGAGGCGACGGCGAATGACGACGCCCCCCACAGCAGGATGCGCCGCTGGCCGTACATGTCCGCCGCCCGGCCGCCGAGCAGCAGGAAGCCACCGAAGAACAGAGCGTAGATGTTGACCACCCATGGCAGTTGGGCCGAATCAAAGCCCAGACCCGCCCCCATGTCGGGCAGTGCCACGTTCACGACCGTCATGTCGAGGGTCACCATGAACTGGGCGAGGGCGACCGCGACTAACGCCCGCCCCCTGTTCAAGGACGTCTCGGACATCCGCCCCTCCAGAGTTTTCGTACTTGTATTACGTACGCGTACGATAACTCTAACCTGGGCCCGCCCGGTTGTCACCCGACAACACCGGTGAGCGACAGCCCCGGCAGGCGGAGACACACGGAAGGTGAGGACGCATGCGGTCCAGCGATCCGGGCGGAACAGGCCGGAGAAGAGTCGGACGCCCCTCCCAGCTGTCCCAGGAGGCGATCATCGAAGCGGCCCAGCGGATCATCGGCGAGGAGGGTGACGGCAGCCTGTCGATGCGGCGCCTGGCGCGGGAGCTGTCCATCACACCCATGGCGCTGTACCACCACGTGCGCGACCGGGACCAGCTCCTGCGGCTCCTGCTGGAGACGAAGGCCCGGCACCTGCCCCGGCCCGCGCTGCCGGAGGATCCCCGTGAGCGGCTGGTGGCCGCCGCACAGCTGTTGTACGACGTCCTGGCCGAATGTCCGTTCCTGGCCGAGATCCTCACCTCCGACGAACTGATGACCGTCACCAGCCTGTCGGCCATCGAAGCGATCCTGGAAGCGGCGCTCGCGTGCGGCTTCTCCCTCGACGAGGCCGTCGAACTGTACTGCGCCGTCGCCCACTACACGGGCGGTGAGCTGCTGATCCGGCTCACCCGGGAGCGGCACCTCGCCCGCCTCGACCACCCGCCGTACCGGACGCGCGCCCTGGCCGCACTGCAGCCGAAGACCCATCCCCGGCTCTGCTCGCTCGCGGACCGCTGGTCCGCGCTCACCTCGCGCGACACTCACCGAGCGGGCCTGGAGGCACTCCTGGAGGGCTTCTTCCGTAACCTCGACCGGAGCGTGCCGCGGCCCTGCGCCGGGCACGAGTGATCCGTCGCTCCCTCCTCGCCATGGACGGTGTCCAGACTTTGCCCAGAACCGTCCCGGAGAGTGGACGGGCCGGGCGGGACCACCGCGCGGACGGTGTGCCGGGCGCGATGGCGTCCCCCGCGTACGAGGTGCGGATACCCGTACGCACAGGCCGGGACGTGACGGAAGATGGACGGATGCAGCCCCGAACCCAACGCACCGGCAGGACCGGCCGCCCGCCCAGGTTGGCCCTCGAGGCGATCCTGGCCGCCGCACAGCGCATCCTGGACCAGGAGGGCGCGGAGAACCTCTCCATGCGCCGGCTCGCCAAGGAGATGTCCAGCACGCCCATGGCCCTGTACCACTACGTACGGGACAAGGACGAGCTGTTGCTGCTCCTCCTCGAGGAGCACGCCGCGAAGTTCCCCCGGCCCGGGCTGCCGACCGAGCCCCGCGCCCGCCTCCTCGCTTCCGCCCAGGTCCTGCACGACATTCTGGTGGGCTGCCCGTGGATCGTGGAGGTCGTCGCCTCCGACGATCTCTTCGCCGTCTCGGCGATGTGGATCGTGGAAAACATCCTGGACGCCGCGATCGGGTGCGGGATGACCCCGGAGGACGCCGTCTACGCCTACCGCGTCATCTGGTACTACACCGCGGGCGAGCTCACCGTCCGCTTCAACCGCGAGCGCCGCCAGGCACATCTGGACCGGCCGCCGCACCGCGACCAGATCGCCGATCTGGACCCCGAGGAGTTCCCCAACGTCACCTCACTGGGCGGCCAGTGGGTCGAGCTGACCACCCGGGACACCCACCGCCGGGGTCTGGAGGCAGTGGTCGCGGGACTGCTGGCCCAGGCGTCCTGACCGACCCCCGGCACGGACGGCCCGGGGCGGATGCCCCGGGCCGTCCGGCGCGCTCAACCCGCCAGGCTGTCCCGCACCGCCCGCTTGTCGACCTTTCCGACGCCGGTCAGGGGCAGCCGCGGCAGCACGACGAGGCGGTCCGGCAGCTTGTACGCGGCAACTCCGCGCTCCCGCAGCGAGGCCTGCACCTGCCGGAGCGTCGGCTCCGGTTCCCCGCCGCGGACCACCACGCACGCGCACGTCTGCTCGCCCATCAGCGGATGCGGCAGCGCGACCACCGCGGCCGCGACGATCCGCGGGTCCGCCAGCAGATGCTCCTCGACCTCCTGGCAGGGCACCTTCTCCCCGCCGCGGTTGACCACGTCGTTCGTACGGCCCACCACCTCCAAGTCGCCCGCGGGTGTGCGGCGCACCAGGTCACCGGTGCGGTAGTAGCCGTCCTCGGTGAACCTCGTCCGGTTCCGCTCGGCGGCCCGGTAGTAGCCGCGCAGGGTGTACGGGCCGCGGGTGTACAACTCGCCCACCTCCCCGGGCGCGGCGTCCACGCCGTCCTCCCGGATCACCCGTAGCTCGTCGGCGGGGGACAGCGGACGGCCCTGGGTGTGGAGGATCACCTCCTCCGGGTCGTCCGGCCGGGTGAAGTTGAGCAGGCCTTCGGCCATGCCGTACACCTGCTGGAGGGTGCAGCCGAGCCGGTCGGGCACCTGCTTCGCGGTGGCCGGGTCGAGCCGGGAACCGCCGACCTGGAGGAGTGCGAGGGAGGACAGGTCGCCGTCGGTCCACTCGGCGGCCTCCAGCCAGAGCGGCACCAGGGGCGGCACCAGCGAAGTGACGGTGACCGAGGCCCGCTCGATGAGCGGGAAGCACTCCTCAGGCGTGGGGGCCGGCGCGAGCACCGCCGTACCGCCTGCCCGCAGCGTGCCCAGCACGCCGGGGCAGGCCAGGGCGAAGTTGTGTCCCATGGGCAGGGCGCACAGATATCGGCTGTCCCGTCCGACTCCGCACAACCGCGCGCTGGCCCGGAGTTGGTAGGTGTAGTCGGCGTGGGTGCGCGGGATCAGCTTGGGCGGCCCGGAGGTGCCTCCGGACAGCAGGAACAGCGCCACGTCCGCCGGGTCGGGCGCCGACAGCGGTACCGGGTCCGCGTCGACGTCCGCCAGCGCCGTGAACGGGCCCGGATCTCCGGCGACCAGGACGTGCGCGAGACCAACGGTGCGGACAAGGACCTGCCTTGCCAGTTCGCGGTGGTCACAGTCCAGGACCCGGTCCGCGCAGACGTAGGCCACGGCTTCGGAGGCTTCCACCAGATGGGTGATCTCCACGGCGCGGTGTGCGGGCAACGCGAAGACGGGCAGCGCGCCGAGCCGGAAGAGGGCGAGGCACACCACGACCATGTCGGCGCCGTTGGGCAGCTGGACGACGATCCGGTCGCCGGCCGCGATGCCCCGGGCGCGCAGACCCGCGGCAAGCCGGTCGGCGGCCAGGTCGAGTTCGCCGTAGGTCAGGGTGCGGTCCGGGGTGATGACCGCGGTCCGGGCATGCCGACCGGCGTCATCGTCCGGCCGGTCGCCCAGTACCTCGCCGGTCCAGTACCCCTCGGTCCGGTAACGGGCCGCGACGGACTCGGGCCACGATATACAGCCCTCAAGCATGGGAAGACCCCCGTTTCTTTGGTGTGGACGGCCGGACGGCCGAGGTCAGGGCAGCGACGGCCAGACCGCGCCCGCGGCGGGCAGCGCCGCGCGGACGCCGGCCACGACTCGGGCGAGCACGGCCTCCCGCTGCTGTTCCAGGTAGAAGTGGCCGCCGGTGAAGGTGATGACGTCGCAGGGCCCGTCGGTGATCTCGCACCAGGCCCGCGCCTCGACGGCGTCGACTTCGGGGTCGTCGTCGGCGTACAGCACGGTCACCGGCACATCCAGCCGGCGGCCGGGCAGCGACCGGTAGGTCTCGATGAGCCGGTAGTCGCTCCGGATCGCCGGCAGCAGCGCCCGCAGCAGGGAGTCCTGCTCCAGTACGCCGGACGACGTGCCGCCCAACCGCCGCAGATCCGCCAGCAGTTCCTCGTCGGAGGAAAGGTGCAGGGTACCGCCGCGCGAGCGGTGAGGTGCGGGTCGGCCGGAGACGATGAGGGCCGCCGGCGGATGCCCGGCGGCGGTCAGCCTGCGGGCCGTCTCATAGGCCACGGCCGCCCCCATGCTGTGGCCGAACAGGACGGTGGCCCGCTCGGGGCGCGCGGCCGCCTCCCGGATGAGGTCGGCTCCGATCCCGTCGACCAGTTCGGTCAGGCCGGACACCGTGGGCTCTCCGTAGCGGTCCTCCCGCCCCGGGTACTGCACCGCGGCCACCTCGATGTCCCAGGGCGCGTCGAAGCCCCACAGCCGGTAGGCGCCGGCCCCGCCGCCGGCGTGCGGGAAGCAGACCAGCCGGGCGCGGGCCTGCGCCCGGACGGCGAAGGTCCGCAGGCCCGATCGCGGGAGCGGGACGCCGTGTGCGCCCCCGTGCCCGTCCCTCACAGCGCCCCCTCCTCGTACTCGCCGTGCTCCTCGCGTTCTCCGGGCACCCGGTGGCCCGAATCCGGCGGCATGGGCGTCGCCGTGCGGGAACGCTCGATCAGCGCGCCCATGGCGGCGACCGTCGGTGACCGCAGCACCTCCCGCATCGGCAGTTCGACGCCCAGCCGACGACGGATGCCGGTGACCAGACGCGTGGCCAGGACGCTGTCTCCGCCCCGCAGGAAGAAATTGGCTTCGCGTCCGACGGCCGGTAGGCCCAGTACCTGGGCCCAGATCTCCGCCACGGCCTCCTCCACGGCGCCGCGTGGCGGATCGGTGCTCTCGCCCGGACGCTCGGCGCCGCCTTCCAGCACCTCGCGCACCCGGCGCCGGTCCACCTTTCCGTTGGCGCTCAGCGGCAGCTCGGCCAGAGCCACCACGGTGCCCGGGATCATGTGGGCGGGGAGCCGGTCGGCGAGCCAGTCCCGCAGCGCGCCGGTGTCCAGACGGACGGCGTGCGGTGCGCGGAGCGCGGTGATCAGTACGGCCCCGTCCGGTTCGGTGTGCGCGAGACGGACGTCGATGAAGCCCTCACCGGCCAGGAGGTCCGCCCACTCTTCGGCGACAAGGCATTCGCCGGTGCGACCGGCCGGAAGGCCGAGGGGCGAGGCCGCGGCGCGGGCCACCAGGAAGAGACGGCCGCCCGGTGCGAGCAGGAGGGACAGAGCGGCCGCGGCGGCACGCGGGTGGCGCAGGCCGTGCAGCGCGTCGTTGGCGACCACCGCGTCGAAACGGTGCAGCCGCGCCTCCGGAATGCCCGATGTGTCCTGCAGCGCCGTGCGCGCCACATGGCCCGCCGCGGACAACCTCGCCTCCGCGGCGGTGAGTTGGGGCACCGACTCCGCCAGCAGCAGATAGTCGACCGAGGCGGGCTTGAGGGCGTCGAGGAGGCGCACGGCGTTGCGACCGCTCGCTCCGCCCCATTCGACCACGGCGAGCGGCTCGGGCCGTCCCTCGGCGAGCCCCTCCAGCGCCTGTGCGATCCGCTCCAGGCAGGCGCGGGCTCCGGGCAGGGCGTCGGCCAGGGAGCCGGGGGACATCTCCGGGTCATCGAGCAGTACGGTGGGCGGCGCCTCGCCGCGCAGCACGGCGGCCATCAGGGGCATGGCCCGTGTCCAGGCGTCGACCACGCCCTCCAGCCGGCTGCCGCGTATCCGCTCGCGCAGCCCGGCCGCGCGCTCCGCGTCGCGCACGTGGGCCCAGCGGGGTCCGGGCACGAGCGTGCCGGCCGGGCGTATCAGGACCTGGCGCTCGGCCAGTTGTTCCAGCACCGCCTCCAGGAACCGCCGGTTCGCCTCGGGAAGATCCGGCATGCTCCGGACATCGGGGAGTGGGGCCTCGGTGGCGGTGCCCTCGGGTGTGCTCGGCCCCGGTGCGGCCAGGAGCGCGCCGAGCAGTGTCTCGGTGAGAGCCCGTTCCAGCTCCACGGTGGCGGGCACGTCGGGGGACCGCCCGGGGACGGGCTGGGGAGCGGTGCCGCCGGGGGCCGAAGAGGATACGCCGCCGGGAGCGTCCCCGGCGCCGTGGCCCCGGTCGCCCCCGGCCACCGCCCGCGCCGGTACCACGGCGACGGCGAGTTCCCTGCGCGGTCCGCCCACCGCCGCGGCGACCGCGCGTGCCACGGTGGGATGGCTCCGCAGCGCCGTTTCGATCTCGCCCAGTTCGACCCGGAAACCGTTGACCTTCACCTGCTGGTCCACCCGTCCCAGGAACTCCAGTGTCCCGTCGGGCCAGTAGCGGCCCAGATCCCCGGTGCGGTACCAGCGCTCGCCCGCGACCACGGGGAAACGGTCGGCGGTCAGCCGCGGGTCTCCGCGGTAGCCGAGCGCGACCCCGGTTCCGCCGATCCACAGCTCGCCGGGGACCCAGTCGGGGCAGTCGCGACCCTGCGGGTCGACGACCCGGAACCGCTGATTGCCCAGCGGAGTGCCGTAGGGGATGGACCGCCAGTGCGCGGGTACGGTACCGACCTCGTGGAAGTTGGACCAGATCGACGCCTCGGTGGCGCCTCCCAGCCCCACGAGACGGCACCGGCCGGCGCTCGCGCGGGCCAGCCGCTCGGGCAGGTCGAGTCCGATCCAGTCGCCCGAGAGCAGGGCCAGGCGCAGGGTATCCGGCAGCGGCGCGGGCTCGGCCGCGGTCAGGAGCATGTCGAGGAGCGACGGCACGGAGTTCCAGACCGTCACCCCGCGCCGCCGGCACAGGTCGAGCCAGCGGTGTGCGTCGCGCCGGTCCTCCTCCGCCACCAGCACGAGCGCGCCGCCCGCGCCGAGCAGACCGAAGATGTCCCACACGGAGAGGTCGAAGTCCAGGGCGGACACGGCCAGGACGCGGTCGGACGGGCCGATGCCGTGACGTTCGTCGATGTCCTCGACGGTGTTGACCGCGGCCCGGTGGCTGATCTCGACCCCTTTGGGAGTGCCTGTGGAGCCCGAGGTGAAGATGACGTACGCCGGATCGTCCGGCTCCGCGGGTACCGGCGCCGCCGACGGCCGCGCCCGCGATGCCTCGGCCAGGGTGAGTACGGCGGCCCCCGAGCCGGCGGGGACGGGCGCCCCGGTGCCGTCCAGGACGAGCCGGGCCCCGCTGAGCTCGAGGATCCGCCGGCGCCGCTCCGCGGGCTGGTCGACACCGACGGGGACGTAGGTCCCGCCCGCCGCCAGCACGCCCAGGACGGCGACGATCTGATCGGGCCCCTTGGGCGCCGTGACGAGCACCGGAGTGCCGCGCCGGACGCCGCGGTCGGCGAGCGCGGCGGCGACGCGTAACGCCCGGTCCGCGAGCTCGCCGTGGGTGAGGGCGCCGTCCGTCCCCCACAGCAGCGCGGGAGCGCCGGCCCGCTCCCGGGCCCGGGCGAAGAACTCCTCATGCAGCAGCCGCCCGCTCTCGTCCCGGTGCGTGGAGTTCACCTCTCGCCGCCGTCGCGTCTGGGCGGCGGGCAGCGGAATGTCGGGCACGACGGTCCAGTCGGCCGTGGCCAGGTCGTGGAGCAGGGTGACGCAGGCGGCCGACATGGCGTCCAGCAGACCGTCTGGGAACAGTTCTTCCACCGCGTCCCAGGCGAGCAGGAGGCCGCCGTCGCGGGTGCGGTAGATCTGGTGGTCGAGCCAGACCTGCGGCGTCTGGGACACCATCCAGGACAGCTCGCCGAAGCGGTGGGCGAACGCGTCGGGGACCAGCGGAGCGTCGATGTTGCAGGCGAAGACCACCGGCGCGGTGCGCGGGGTCTCCGCGTCGGCACGTGCGAAGTCGCGCAGCACGTCCACCCCGGTATAGGCGGCGTGGCCGACGTCATCGTGCAGCCTCTGCTGTACGGCCCTGGCGCGCCCGGCGAATCCCGTGCCGCGGCCGAGGTCGATCTCCAGCAGGACGAGGCTGGTGAAGTCGGCGACGACGCGGTCGAGATCAGGGTGGGCGTCGTGGTCGCGGCCGAACAGCGGGACGTTGAGCAGGAAGTGCCGCTCGCCGCTGAACCGGGCGAGGACCTCGGCGAAGACGGTGGCGAGCACCACCGAGGGGGTGACACCGTACTCGGTGGCACGGGCGCACAGTCGCTCCCAGAGGTGCGGGGCCAGCGTGTGGGAGCGGCGCACGAAGCGCGGCCGGGCGACGTCCTCGGGGTCAACGGCCAGGGGCAGCCGCGGGCCACCCGGGAGGCCGGGCAGGCGACGCGTCCAGTACTCCCGGGCCCGTTCCCGCTCGACCGCGCGGGCCGTGGCCCGGTCGGCGAGATGGCTCGGGAAGTCGTAGCCCAACTCTCCCAGGGCGTCCGGGTCCTCGTAGAGCTCCGCGAGGTCGGCGAGGAGCAGCCGGATGCTCTGCACGTCGGCGACGAGCAGGTCGACGTCGAGATGAATGCGGTCGGCGCGGCAGCCGCCGTCACCGGCGGGCAGGCGACTCAGCTGAACGTCGAGGACCTCGCCTTCGGCCACCCGCAACCTGCGGTGGGATAATCGCTCGCGCAGCTCGCCGACCGCCTCGTCGGCCTCGCCCCGGGGCTTGTCCGTGTGGTCGTGGACGGTGAGGCCGGGCCAGGGCGAGGCGTCCCCGACGCGCTGGGTGCCGTCGTCGCCGAAGCGGGCCCGCAGCATCGGGTGGCGGCGCGTCAGGGCGCGTACGGCGCGCTCCAGGCGGTCGGGGTCGATGTCCAGGGAGTCGATCTCCAGGTAGGCATGGCAGCCGACGCCGCCCAGTGGACGGTCGTCGCCGCGGCCGATCCAGTAGGCCTGCTGAACCGGGGTGAGCGGAAACGGGTCCCGTCCCGGGGCAGAGGCCGGTGCGGATGCGGGTGTCGGTACCGGTACCGGTGCCGGCTCGAGCGGCCCGTCGACGGCGTCCGCCCGGGTGCTCAGCAGCCGGTGCCAGGAGGTGAGCCGGGGCTCCTTGGCCAACGCGGTGAACCCGGCCCGCCCGCCACCGGAGCGGTTGATCCGATTGGTGAACTGCATCAGCTGGAGCGACTGCAACCCGAGTTCGAACAGGTCGGTGTCGTCGTCCGCGGCGCTCAGTTCGGTGCCGAGCAGCGCGGCGACCTCGGTCCGGAGAACTTCCAGCGTCCATGCGGAAGTTCCGGCACCGGTACAGCCGGACGAGCCTGACGACGTGTCCTTGCGTGCCATCCCTACCTCATTCCTCTCAGGCTGGCTGGTGTCTGGCGGTCTTCCAGAACTCGGCGTACTTCCCACCGTGTTCGAGGAGCTCCTGGTGGCTGCCCGATTCGACGATGCGGCCGTCCTCCAGGAAGGCGATGGTGTCGGCGTCCCGTACGGTGTGCAGCCGGTGCGCGACCATGACGACGGTGCGGCCGCTCATCAGCCGGTCGAGGCCCTCCTGGACCGCGCGCTCGCTCTCCGGGTCGAGGGCGGAGGTGGCCTCGTCGAGCAGCAGCAGGGGGGCATCCTTCAGCAGGGCACGGGCAATGGACACCCGCTGGCGTTCACCGCCGGACAGGGCCGCGCCGCCCTCTCCGACCTGGGTGTCCCAGCCCCGCGGCAGCCTCGCCACCACCTCGTCCAGACGGGCCGCACCTGCCGCCCGGCGCACCTCGGCCACCGTGGCGTCGGGGCGGCCGATCCGTACGTTGTCCTCGATGGTGCCCTCGAACAGGTAGACGTCCTGGAAGACCATGGAGAGCCGGGACATCAGCTCGTCGGAGTCGATGTCGCGGACATCGACGCCGCCGAGCCGCACCGCACCGGCGTCCACGTCGTGGAACCGCGCGGCGAGCTGCAGCAGCGTGGTTTTGCCGGCGCCGGAGGATCCGACGATCGCCAGCCGCTCGCCATCCTCGACCCGCACGCTCAGGCCGTTCAGAACCGTGCGCCTGTCGCGACGGAAGGTGACGTTCTCCAGTTCGAGGCTGTTGCCGTCGGGAACCATCGGCCGCTTGGGGACCGGCAGTGGCTTCTCCCGCAGCACCGCGTCGATGCGTTCCAGCTCGCCGCGCGAGGCCCGCATGACGCCGCCCAGGTCGGCGAGGGACAGCAGCGGGTCCACGCAGCGGGCGCACAGCACGAGCAGGGCCAGGACGGACGCGGCCCCCACCAAGCCGTCGAGCGCCAGGTAGGCGCCCAGGGCGAGGACGAGCGTGAACACCGTCTGCACCGTGAGGCTCAGGCCCAGTAGGCCGGGCAGCCCCTTGAGGGCGGCGCGCCGCTCACTGCGCCACTGGGCGTGCAGCGCCTCGTCCAGCAATCGGAAGCGCTCACCGGTACGGCCGCCGGCGCGCAGCACCGGCTGGGCCCGGACATACTCCACCACCCGGCCGGAGGCCTCGTCGCCGGCCCGGGCGCGTTCGGCGTCCTCGCGTGCGGTGGCCCGTCCGGTGGCGTATTGCACGGCGACGATCAGCGGTGCCGCCACCAGAGCCGCCAGCGCGGGACGCCAGTCGAAGAAGAACATGACCGCGACGACCGTCAGCGGGACGAAGGTGGCATCGATGAGCGGGCCCAGCCGGTGCGCGGGCACCGACATCACCTGCATCACACTGCGGCTGGTCAGTCCGGAGACGTCACCGATACGGGAGGGCGTGAACCAGCCCAGAGGCAGACGGGCGAGTTGGTCTCCTAGGCGGTGGTGGAGTGCGCGGGAGAGTTCGCCGCCGGTACGGAAGCCCGTCAGGACACTGCGATAGCCGAGGACGGCGCACAGCGCGAACGCGGCGGCGAAGCCGCCCAGCCACGGCCAGGCGTCGGCGGGGTGCTTCCCCAGCAGAGCGCGCAGCAGCGGCACGAGCAGCGCGTACGAGACGCCTTCCGTGATCGCCCGGAGCGACATGAGCACGAGGGTGCGGCGTACCGGGCGGTCGTCCGGCTCGCCCAGGACGCGCAGGAGCAGTCGGATCATCGGTGTGCCTCTCCCTGCGGGCCGGCGCCGGGGCCGTGCTGGGCCTGCCACATGTCCGCGAGCCTTCCCCCGGCGGCCATGAGTTCGGAGTACGTTCCGCTCTCCACGATGCGGCCGGCCTCCATGACGACGATGCGGTCGGCGCGGGTGATGGTCTGCAGCCGGTGGGCGATGACCAGTTGGGTGCGGCCCGCGCACAGGACGCCCAGGGCACGACGGATTTCGGCCTCGGTCTTGGCATCGGCGAAGGACATGGCCTCGTCGAGGACGAGTACCGGGGCGTCGATGAGCAGGGCGCGGGCGATGCCGAGCCGCTGTGCTTCACCGCCGGACAGGCCGGTGTCCTCGCCCAGCACGGAGTCGTAGCCGTGCGGAAGTGTCTGGACGAGGTCGTGGAGGCCCGCCGCGCGGGCGGCGGTGACGACCTCGGACCGCGCGGCGTCGGGGACCGCCAGCGCGATGTTCTCGGCGATCGTGGCGCGCAGCAGCCGGACGTCCTGGAAGATGAACGCCACCCGTTGGTAGAGCTCCTCGTCGGGGATGTCGCGGACATCGGCGCCGCCGAGCAGGACCGAGCCCTGCGTCGGGTCGAAGAACCGCGGCAGCAGCTGGGCGAGGGTGGACTTGCCGGCACCGGAAGGACCGACGAGGGCGGTGGTGGTGCCGGGCTCCAGGACGAGGTCGATGTCGTGCAGGACCGGGTGGCCATCGTCGTAGGCGTAGCCGACGGCGCGGTATTCCACGCGGTCCCCGTGCGGGGCGGCCGGATGGACCGGCCGCGGCAGCGGCTCGACGCTGAGCATCTCGTGGATGCGGTCGGCGGACCGCTCGGCGGCGTGGATGTTGTCCATGCCGTGCCCGAGCGCCGCGACCGGCGCCGTCAGCGCTACGGACAGCAGCAGAAAGGGCAGCAGGTCGGCGGGCGGCATGGAGCCTTCGGTGATCAACACGGTACCGCCGGTGAGCACGAGCAGCAGCACGAAGGGCGGCGACAGGACGAGGGCGGACAGCGAGGCCAGGCCCGCGCTGCCGGCGACGTAGCCGAGGAAGAAGTCGGCGAAGTCGTCGGCGGCCCGGCGGTAGCGCTGGTGGACCCGGCCCGCCCCGCCGAAGGTCTTGACCACGGAGATGCCCTCGACGAACTCGACGGAGGAGGCACCGATGCGGCCCATGGCCTGCCCCACCGCCATGCCTTCGCGGCGCCGTTCCTCGGTCGACAGCAGGCGGTGCACCGACACGCCGAGCACGACGGGAATCAGCGCGACGAGCGTCAGACGCCAGTCCACGCAGGCCAGGTAGACGAACGAGGCGGCGGGGACGACGACGGCGGACGTGAACTCGCCGGGGGCGTGGGCGATCAGATGGTGCAGGGTGTCGACGTCGCCCTGCACGACGCCGTTCACCTCGCCCGAGCTGCGGTGGGAGTACCAGCCCAGGGGCACCCGTCCCAGGCGCTGGGCCAGTGATCTGCGCAGCGACAGGTGCAGCTCCCCGTCGACGAGGTGGCCGAGCCCGCCGGCGGCCGCGGTGAGCAGGACGCGCAGCAGCAGTCCCGCGGCACCCCAGACGACCGAGGTCCACGCCCTGCCGTGGTCGACCGGTCCGGGGGCGAGCAGCTCCCGGCCGAGCTCGATCACGGCGAGCAGCGGGGCCAGACCGGCCAGGGCGCCCACCGCCTGCAGCAAGAGGGCGGCGGCGAGCCGGCCCCGGTAGGGACGCAGCAGCCCGATGAGCATCCTGCGCCCCTGCGCGGCCTGGTCCGCCGTGGCGTCCCGTGCGGTGCCGGACGGCTCGCTCGCGGGGGTGACGTCGTCGGACGCACTGCCGTCGGTTCCGTCGGTGAGCGTGCTCACCGGTTCTGTCGTGGCCATAGAAACTCCCGCCCTCCAAGGCCGGGTCGGCGGCCCGCGCATGGCACACGGCCGCGCCGACAGCCGCTCATGACTGGACTCCACCCAGAAACTATACGCGTACAAGAAATAGGGTGGCAACCCATTCCGGCCACCGCCGGAGAGGCCAGGAGGTCCGGCCGGAGCCGCCGGTCACAGCGGATCGAGGCACAGTTCCCGGCCCTCCGGGGCCGGCTCGATCCCCAGGGCCCGCAGCCGGTCCAGCTGGGTCCGCATGGCGTGCGCGCCCTCGTCCGGATCGGTGAAGTCGCGCGGTGCCATGGCGAGCAGTTCCAGGCTCTTCTCGACGGCGAGGTTGGTCTTGCGGTCGTGCTGCGGCAGCAGCCAGTGCTGGTAGTTGTGCTGCCAGAACTTCAGCACCGCACGGTCGTTGGCCCGCCGGACCTTGTCCAGGGTCTCGGTGAGCAGTTCGCCCGCCCGGACGCTGTCCATGCCGATGTGCGACCAGGGGGAGCCCGGGTCATTGGGGTCGTCGGCCTCGATCCGGAACTTCTCCCGGTCCTGCCACATCGGCATGTTCTCGTCGGTGATGGTGAACCGGGCCATGGAGAAGTGGCCGATGTACTCCTCGATCAGATAGTCCTGGGTGTCCTGGAACATCTCGGGGGTCTCCCCCGGATACCCGACGATGAACAGGCCATAGGTGTTGATCTCGCTACGACCGAGCAGATCGTGGGCCTTGCGGTTCTGCCTCACCGAGACCCGCTTGCTCATGTTCTTCAGGGTCTGGTCGTTCATGGACTCGAAGCCCACATGGATCTGGAAGCAGTGGGCCGCCTCCAGACCAGCCACCACCGCCTCCGAGTTCAGTGTGTTGGCCCTGCTGAAGCCCTCCCAGACCGGGATGCCGGAACCGGGCAGAATCTCCAGCAGCTCGCGGAAACGGACCGGCGGGATGGTGAACGTGGAATCCATCGCGTACATCATTTCGGCGCCGTTGTCCGTGGCATAGCGGACCCAGTCGTCCCGGATCTTCTCCGCCGACTTGTACCGCCATTTCGGCGAGGCCGCGGGGAAGGAACAGAACTTGCAGTCGAAGGGACAGCCGCGCATCGACTCGTAGGGCACCACCGCGGCCCGTCCGGAGAGGCTGGGCGACGGGAACGCGTCGAGATCCACGTACTCCACCGGATTGACCCGGATCCGCTCCCCGTCCCGCCAGACGACGTTGGGGACCGCCTCCAGGCTCTTGCCCGCGGCCACGGTGTCCAGCGTCATGGGCAGCGCGACCTCGCCGTCGCCACGCACCACCGCGACGATTTCCGGGTGGTCGCGCAGGGCCATCATGAACTTGAGGTTGGTGAACTGGCCGCCGGCCACGATGCCGACGCCGGGCAGGTTCTCCCTGATCCAGCCGACCGCCCGGTCCAGGATCGGCTCGTTCCAGATGTACGTCGTCGACAGCAGCACCAGGTCGACGTCACCGGTCGGCACCCGCGCCTCGCCGGTCCACACGTCCGCCAGATCCACCCGGACGAAATCGTAACCGCCGGTCTCCAGAATCGAGTGGAGCGTCACCGTGGTCAGATGCGGTCCCGCCGCCGCCCGGGGACGCAGCAGTCCGTACTGCCGGCCCGACCACTCGAAGCCGAACCGGTCGAGCCGCAGCCCCCGGTGTCCGGCACGGCGGAGCATTTCCCGGCCGAGCTCGCTCGGGCTTGCCCCGAAGAGCGTCCCGGCCATGTACGGGGAGTTGAAGTGCGTCGGACCGAGTTCTCCGGGGCCGAGCCCGCTCAGTAACAAGAAACGCATGAAGAGCCCATTCCTGTGAGGACATCGGATGGGGATGCGAGGGCCGGCCTCATCAGGACCGCCCGTTGAGAAGAATCGTGACAGGCCGCTCTGTACGAATTCTGGCCGTCGCCGCGGGCTCAGTGGCCGTGGCGCTGTTCCACCAGAGTCCCCTCGGCCCGCAGTACCACCACCATTTCGGTGGGCGCCTCCAGCTCCACCCGGTGCCAGGCCTCCGACGGCACGACGAAGGCCTCTCCCGCACCGATGCGGGCCCGCAGCTCGCCATCGGCGTCCTCCGTGCCGCCCCTGCGGTAGTAGATCCGCAGCGCGCCGGACAGCACGCACATCACCTCGTCCCCGTCGGGATGCCGCATCCAGTTGGCCGCGGACTTCAGGTCCGCCGTCGTCTCGGCACGCATGGCCACGGCCGTCCAGCCGTCCAGGTCGGGGCGCATGGCGAACTCCTCGGCGGCGACTGTGCCGTCGTGACGCAGCCGGAACATGGAGGAGAAGAGTTCTACGGCAGACATGACGAATCCTCTCGGAGGGGCTTGTGCGGCGAACGCGCCCGTACGGGCTACCGGATGGTGGCAGGCCCGACTGGACGGAGTCTGTACACGCCATCGGCGCCCGCCGCGTGCCGCGTCACAGGACGCCCTCCTCCTCCGCCTGGTGAGCGGGGGCCGGGCCCGGTGCCGCGTCCCCGCCCTCCTCGGCCACCACGACACCGGGGACAACCGCACGCAGCCGGTCCACCACCCGCCTGGGCGAGAGCACCCCGGCCGCCCGGTGCACCCCGGCGGGCACCCTCCCGTCACACACCTCCGCGACCGCGAACGCGCCCACCTCGCCGGTCAGTTCGGACCCATCCCCGCCCCGGATCAGCACGGCACGACGCACCGCCGCTCCGCCGTGCCCGACGCCGTCCAGACTGCCCCACAGCACGTGGTACGGCGTGCGCCCGGCCGCGTCCAGGGCGCCTGCCCTCACCAGCTCGGCGGCGTGGGAGTCCAGATCCCGCCCGGTGCCGCGGCGCGCCCGGTTCAGGACTTCGAGCAGAGCGCGGCCGTCGAAGGCGTTGTACCAGCGCGTCTCCTCCAGCCCCAGCGCCCCGGCCCGCTCGGCCACTTCGGAGGTGAGGAAGGGAACCGCCGTCAACGGCCGGGGCAGGCCCGGGATCCGGAAGTCCTCGTCGGTGCCCAGTGCGCCGGGCACCACCCGGCCGCGCCAGAGCCCCATCGGCACGCCGTATCCGCGGTCCAGGCTCAGCAGGTAGTCGAGGGCACCCGTATGGGTGAGCGCGCCCAGCCCGGCGTACGCGCCGGTGAACCGCAGCGGTCGGGCCATCGACCCGGCGAGCAGACCGGGCAGCAGCCCGGACAGACCCGGCACCAGCCCCGCCGACAACACCGCGGTGCGTGACCCGGCCGGTGCGGGGGCCGTGCCGTCGTCCATCACGTCCACGTAGTCCGCGCCCTGGGCGAACGCCGCACGCCGGACCCTGTCCAGCAACAGATAGGCGGGACCGGAGCAGTTGAGCACCGCGCGGCAGCCCGCGGCGAACGCCGCGAGGCTCCGCTCGTCCCGGGCGTCCACCGCCGTGGCCCGCGCCACCGGGCCCAGCTCGGCCGCGAGCCCCCGGGCCGACTCGGGGTCACGACCGCCCAGCCGCAGCCGGAAGCGGCCCTCGGCGGCCAGCCGACGGGCGGCGACCGTACCCACCTCGCCATAGGCGCCCAGGATGCCGATCAGCGGCGCGGCCATCAACGCCGTCCCCGCGGTCGCCGGGCCGCCGGTTCCGCGGCCAGCAGGGCCGCGACCGCGTCGGCGTGCGGCGGGCGCACGCACGTGAAGTGGTCGCCCGGCACGTCCACGATCCGCAGATCGCCGGTGCACACCTGCTGCCAGTACGCGCCCATGTCACGGTGCATCCCGGGGAAGATCTCGGCCTCCCCGACCTGCCGGACCAGCGTGGCGCGCCCCGCGTACGGCGTCGCCTCGTGCAGGGCCACTGTCACCAGGCTGTGCTGGACCGTGCGGTACAGACGGGAGAGCCGCTCCAGTGAGCCGAGCTCCGCCTCCTCTTGGGGCATATGGGCCCCGATGGCCTTCAGCCGTTCCTCCTGCGGCCGCGTCCCCAGCGTTCGCAGCGTACGCAGGGCCGCCGCGGCGCCCGGGTCGAGTCCCTCGAGGGACCGCCCGGTCAGGCCGCCGCGCGGCACCCGGCCGCCGTGTTCGACGGTGACCGCCTCGACGAGCGCGCGGGTCGTGGCCTCGTCCTCGGGGTAGCCGAGTCGCACGGTGTCGGCACGCATCATCCGGGCGAAGACGTACTCGGCCAGCAGGTCGTCCTCCACCAGGTAGGGGACCCGGTAGCTGCTGATGATCGTCACCTCGGTCACCTCGGCGCCCGCCCGGGTGAGCCGGTCGGCCAGCTCGGTGACCAGCAGACCACCCATGCAGTAGCCGACGAGGTGGACCTTCGGGTACCCCTTGGCCAGCAGGACGCGCGCGTACCGGTCGGCCAGATCGCCGACCAGCGTCGCGGGCGCGGCGGCGAGATAGGAGTCGAGGTCGTCGACGACGAGACCCAGGACCGGCAGCCGCCCGGACAGCTCCTGGATCAGCGCGCGGTAGGGCGCCACCGTCCCTGTGCCGTCGTGCACCAGGACCAGCACGGGCGCGTCGGCCGCGCCGTCGGGCCGCGGGGCCAGTTCCACCAGGGGCGACGGCTCGGCGCCGAGGCCCGCGGGCGCCTCGGCCGCCCGCAGCCGGTCGGCGAGCGCCGCCACGGTGGGCCGGTTCAGCACCATCCGCAGCAGATCGTCCCAGCTCACCCCGGCCAGCTGCGGCAGCCGTTCACGCATCCGGCCGACGAGCTGCGCCACCAGCAGCGAGTCCCCGCCGAGGGAGAAGAAGTCAGCGTCCCGTCCGACGGACGGGACCTGCAGCACCCGCGCCCACAGGTCGGCCAGCGCACGCTCCAGTTCGTCACGCGGTGCCGCGCCGCCGCCCGCGGCGGCCGCGCCGGGGGCGTCCTGGCCGGCCAGGTCGGTGAGCTTGGCCCGGTCCACCTTGCCGTTGCCGGTCAGCGGGATCGCGTCGACCACCTGGATATCGACCGGGATCATGTAGGCGGGCAGGCGCTCGGCGAGATGGGCGTGCAGCTCGGCGGGGGTAACGGCGGCACGGTCGGCCTTGAACCGGGCCGCGAAGACCTGCTGGCCGATCTGGGCCAGCGCGCTTTCCGGCGCCGGCAGGCACAGGGCGCTGTCGGCGCCGGCGGCGTCGAGCAGGTCCAGCCACTGCCGCCGGGTGAAGAACGTGGCGCCGGTCCCGGCCCGTTCGTCGGCGAAGCCGGTCAGCCCGTCGTTGAACTCCATCGATGTCATGCCCCGGTAGGTGTCGCGGGTGGCGTCGATGAAGACCAGCCAGCCGCCGGGTGCGATCAGTTCGCGCAGCTTCTCGAACATCTCGCCCGCGTGAACGGCGTTGTGCAGCACATTCGCCGCGACGACGATGTCCGCGGAGTTCGGCCGGAATCCCTGGGCGCGGTGGTCCGCGTTGAGATCGAACAGCCCGTAGCGCACCCAGGGATGGGCGGCGAAGGCCTCCTGCGCCGCGTTGAGGAAGAAGTGCGACACATCGGTGAAGTGGTAGTCGACGGGGAGGTCTGCCAGGGCCGGGATCAGCTCGGCGCTGGTCCCGCCGATCCCGGCACCGATCTCCAGCACCCGCACGGGCCCCGGGCCGCGGTGCCCGGCCACGATCGCGCGGACCGCGGCGATGGTGGCCGCGTTGTTGTACCGGCTGATCAGATTGTTCCGGTAGGCGGCCGCCGCGGTCTCCAGACGGCCCTCGGGGAAGAGGAGGTCGCGCAGCGGGAGCTCACCGCTCAGCAGGTCGCCCAGGTGCCGTTCGCAGTCGCGGTGGAAGCGGACCAGGGCGGCGCCCCAGCCGACGACGGGTTCCAGCGCGTCGATGCGCTCGCGCACGGCCTGGATGCTTCGCTCGTCGGCCGGCTCCAGGCCACACCAGCTGTCCGCGACCGGGTCGTGGACCAGGCGTCCCTCGTCGGCCAGCGCGGTGAGCCAGCGTCGTACGAGATAGTGGTGGTCCGGGGCGGCGCCGCTGGCCGCGATGATCTCGTCGGTGGTGTGTACGCCGTCCGCCGCGGCGAACAGACCGCGTTCACGCAGGAGCCGTGCCATGGACAGCAGCGCGGACTCCTCCAGTGCGGCGCACATCGCCCGCACGTCCTCGCCGCGGACGCCCTCGGCCATTCCCGAGGCGAGCGCGGCCTGGTCAGCCGGTGTGGTCTGCCAGGAGGCGGGCGGCGCGCTCGGCTCGATGCGGGCGGTTTCCGCGAAGGCGACCAGCCGGCGGCCGCCGCCCTCCTCATGGATGACGGCCGCGGCCAGCTGGGCCGCCGGGTGCCCCTGGAGCGCCGCCTCCACCTCGGCCAGCTCGACACGGTGCCCGTTCAGCTTCACCTGTCCGTCGACCCGCCCCAGGAACTCGATCTCGCCGTTGGCCATGCGACGGCCCATATCGCCGGTGCGATAGAGCCGTTCACCGCTGTGCGGATGTTTGACGAACCGTTCAGCCGTGCGCTGTTCGTCGCCGAGGTAGCCGAGGGCGAGGCCCGCGCCTCCGATGTAGAGCTCACCGGTGACGTGTTCCGGGCAGTTCCGCATCAGCGGGTCGAGCACCAGGAAGCTCTGATTGGCCAGCGGCCTGCCGTACGGGATGCTGCCCAGTTCGGGGTCGACCGTGTCGATGGGGTGGCAGATCGACCAGATCGCCGCCTCGGTGGCCCCGCCGAGGCTGACCACGCTCAGGCCGGGCACCAGCGCGCGGACGGCGTCCGGCAGCGTCACCGGGATCCAGTCGCCGGAGAGCATGGCGAGCCGTAGTCGGCCCGCGCCGGCGGCGGGCTCGGTGCGCAGGTACTCCTGAAACATCTGCAGCTGGGCGGGTACGGAGTTCCACACGCTGATGCCGTGTTCCCGGACGAGCGCGGCCCAGTGCGTGGGGTCGCCGCGGCGCGAGGCCTCGGGCAGGACGAGGGCGCCACCGACCGCCAAGGGGCCGAAGATGTCGTACACCGACAGGTCGAAGCCCAGCTGGGCCAGTCCCAGCACTCGGTCATCGGGCCCCACGGCGAAGCGGGAGTTGATGTCGTCCACGGTGTTGCGCGCCGCGCCGTGGCTGATCATCACGCCCTTCGGGGTGCCGGTGGAGCCGGAGGTGTAGATGACGTAGGCGAGGTCGTCGGGGTCCGCTCCGGGCGCCCCGGCCGCCGGTGTGCCCTGGGCGGCGGGCTCCATCGTGTCCACCGCCAGGGCCATCGTCCCCGGCGGCAGGCCGAGGGTGGGTGCCAGCCGGGACTGGGTGAGCACCAGCCGTACCCCGGCGTCCCGGAGCACGGTGTCGCGGCGCAGCGCCGGCTGAGTGGTGTCGACCGGTAGGTAGGCGCCCCGGGCGAGGAGAACCCCGAGGACCGCGACCACCTGCTCCCAGCCCTTGTCCATGACGATGGCCACCCGTTCCCCGGGGACGCTGCCGGAGGTGGTCAGCGCCGCCGCGACGGCTCGGGCCCGCCCGGTCAGTTCGGCGTAGTCCAGGGTGCGGCCGGGCGTGATGACGGCCGTGCGGCCGGGGGTACGCCGTGCCTGGGCCATGACCTCGGCATGCAGCGGGTCGGCGGAGCGCGGTGCCTCGGTGGCGTTGACCCGGGCCAGTCGCTCGTGCTGGTGAGCGGGCAGCTCCACCGGATCGGTCCGCTGCCAGGCGCCGTCCCCGTCGGTCAGATCCGCGACCAGGGCGGCGAACGCACCGAACATGTCCTCGATCACCCGGTCGGGGAAGAGTCCGTCCCGGACGTCCCAGTGCACCAGAAGCCCGCCGGCGTCCTCCATGATCTGGCAGTCGATCCACACCTGGGGCGTCTGGGTGATGCCGTGCACCAGTTCGGCTCCGGGCAGCAAGGCCGCCGGTTCGGGAGCGTGGGAACCGGCCGCGGTACGGGATCCGCTGATCGTGCTGGTGAAGGTGACCGGCATCAGGGCCTCGTCCCGACCCCGGCGCCGCGCGACTTCGCGCAGCACCTCGACCCCGGAGCACAACCGGTGATCCAGGTCGTCCCAGAGCCGGTCCTGGGCCGTGCGCACGCGATCCAGCAGCGTGTCCCCTCCGGTGAGGTCCACGGCGAGCAGGCTGGTCGAGCTAAAGTCACCGATCACCTGATCGATCCGCGGGTGCAAGGGCAACCGGTTCTGCAGGGTGAGGCTGAGCGTGAACCGTGGTCTGCGGCTCCAGCGCCCCACGGCTTCCGCGAACGCCTGCACCAACACTCCCGAGGCGGTCACGCCTGCGTGGGCCGCCCGCCGGTTCAGCGCCCGCCATTGGTCCGTCGTCAGCCGGGTGCCGTGTCGGCGGAATCTCGGCGGAGCGCTCAGGGAGTCGGTGCGCAGGGGCAGTTCGGGCGCCGGGGGCAGGTCGTCGACGCGGTCCCACCAGTAGTCACGGTCCCGCTGGTAGCGGGTGCCCTCTTGAGCGGCGCGGGCCGCCAGTACGTAGTCCCGGAAGGTCGGCGCCGGTTCTCCGGCCTCGTCGGCGTCCGCCTTCTCAGAGCCCCTGTCGGGGCTGGTACACAGCTCGTGCAGTTCTGCGAGCAGCATCCGGATGCTGCCGTAGTCGCAGATGAGCAGGTCGACCGCGAGGTGCAGCAGCAGTCCGCGAGCGGTGCGGGTGGTGCGCAGTTCGAAGAGCGGCCACTGGTCCGTCGGCCGGACCTGATGGGACATCTGCCCCCTGATCTCCTCGACACACCGCCGCGCCCGCTCCTCGCCGGCTCCCCGCAGATCCGCGCGACGCGTCTCGTAGCGCGGCACCTCGGGCAGCACCCGCTGGTATCCGTCGGCCGAGACCACCGCCCGCAGCATGTCATGGCGCCGGACGAGGGTGTTCCAGGCGTCCTCCACGTCCTGCTCGGCCCCGTCGGCCATCGCCAGTTCCAGATAACCGTGACAGGCCACGCCTCCGTAGTCGAACGCCTCGCTGCGCCCCAGCAGGTACGCCGACTGGACGTCGGTGAGCGGGAACGGTTCGTGGCGGGCCCGCGGATCGGCCACCAGACCCGGCCCGAACTCCCGGGTGCGAAGATATTCCAGTACGGCGTGCTTCCGGTCCCGCAGCTCCCGCAGCCGTTCCTCGGTGAGGATCCCCTTCGGCGCCCGGTACCGGAGCCGGCCGTCCTCCTCGTAGAGCGTCGCTCCCAGTGCGGTGAGTTCCTCCACGTACTCGCCGACGTTCATGCCGCTGCCCCCTCGTGCACACTCGTGCCGGTATCCCGGAACCGATGTACGGCGACCGCCAGCCTCGCACCTGTCGACTGCCGATATTCTGGATGCCATCAGCCGGGGTGAGGGAGGTCGCGCCGCCGTGTGACGGGGCCCGGTGGTCGGCCGTGAGGGATGAGGGATACCCGGGGGCTCGGCTCAGCGGATGCCCAGTTCCTTCAGCACCCGCCGCTGGGCGGCGGTGGGCTTGGCCGGGAAGTAGAGGTAGCAGACGCCGCCGGTGCCCGAGACCACCTTGCCGTCGGCGTTGTACCGCTTCGTCCGCAGCCAGATGTTCTCCCACTGCCGCCGCTTGTAGATGTGGCGGACCGCCTCGTTGGTTGCCGAGGCCGGGTCGTTGGCGATGACGTCGCCTTCCGCCGTGAAGCCGATGACGGTCATCAGATGGCCCGAGGTGCCGTACCCCGCGCCGTCCAGTTCGGTCTTGAGGAAGGACTGCGAGGTGATCAGCGGAATGCCGGCCTCGATCAGCTTCTCGGCGTCGGTGAGCGAGCCGAGCCGGGTGACCACGCCCTGGAGATCGCGGTAGGTGGCGGCGTAGGCGGCGTTGAACGGCCAGTTGCCGCAGCCCTCGTACTGGTAGTCGAAGGTGGACCGGGCGGCGTGGCAGACCTGCGGATCGGCGTAGTCCGGGTTGACCCAGGCGAGGTCCTTCGCGGAGGGCTTGCGGCCCCAGTACTCGATGATCATCTGCGAGGAGGTGGGGCTGCACCATGCCTCGCCGCCGTTGTCGTACTCCGGGTACTGGCCCTTGTGGATCTCCTGTGAATAGCGCGGTACGACGAGTTCGCGCCCCTTGGCCAGGCTCGGCGTGGAGGCGGGCACCTCGAACCGGTCGGGGACGTCCGAGCCCATCGCGCCGACCCGCCACACCGTGGGCGTGAGCGTGGTGCCGGGCTTGCGGTGGAGGGTGAGCCGCACCTGGTACTTCGCGAGCCGCAGCCCGCTCGCCGGGTCGTCGATGGAGAAGGTGTCGGTCCACACCGAGCTCTTGTCGTCGCTCTGGTCGTCCACCGAGGTGCGCCGGATGGAGGAGGCGCCGTCGTCGGAGGCCCAGCGGCCCATCACGTACCAGGGGGTCGCGGAGCCGTCGGTGTAGGTGCCCTTGAGCTCGATCTGGACCCAGGTGCCCGCCGGGGTGCGGGCGTTCCAGGAGACGATGGCCTCGGTCGCGGGCACGGAGAGGGTGCGCACCGGGGAGGTCCAGGTGGCGTACTCCCAGGCGGCCTTGGTGCCGGTGTGCGGATCGGTGTAGTCCACGCTGCCCAGTGGGCGGGAGATGACGATGCCGGGGCGGGCGCCGGACTCGGCGCGGACGCCCTTGGCTGCACCGGCCAGCCAGTCGGCGTGGCTGGTCCAGCCGTGGTACTCGGCGATCCGCTCGGCCTTCGGGCCCGCCGGGGCGGCGGCGTCCCCAGAGGCTTGTTTCGCGGCGTGGGCCGGGTGGGCCGTCCCGGGGGCCGGGCGGGCCGTTCCGGCGGCCGCGGCGGCTGTCGTGGTGACGGCGGCGGCGCCCGCGACGCCGAGGGCGGCGGCGAGCACGGAGCGGCGGGGCGTGGATCCAGATCTGGTCATGCGGGGTTCCCCCAGTCGTCGTGCGGTCCAGTGGGCGGCGGGTGCGCGACAGTCGCACAACTATGGCCGCTGCGAGTGGTCTCAGGCCAGTGATTCCCCCGGCGCCCGCTCCATCAATATTGGTGTGAACCAATGGAGTGAACGAGCCCGAAGGGCCGTATGGTGGTTCCCGATGCGAACTTACCGACCGGTTGGCAGCCTGGACGCGCTGGCGCGGCGCCTGTGTGCGCTGCCGCCGTCCTGCGGGCCGGTCCGGCTGGTCGCGGTGGACGGCCACGCGGGCTCCGGGAAGACCACCTTCGCCGGGCGGCTGGCCGAGGCGCTCGGCGGCGCCCCCGTGCTGCACACGGATGACTTCGCCACCCATGAGGAGCTCTTCGGCTGGGCCGGGCGGCTGCACACCCACGTCCTCGCCCCGCTGGCCCGGGGCACGGCCGTGCGGTACGCCCCGTACGACTGGGTGGAGCGCCGCTTCGCCACCGCCCGGCGGCGGCTGGACCCCGCGCCGGTGGTGCTGCTGGAGGGGGTGGGCAGCGGCCGCCGCGCGATGCGCCCGCGGCTGGCGCAGCTGTTGTGGATGGATCTGCCCGAGCGGGACTCCTGGCGGCGCGGTCAGCTGCGGGACGGCCCGGGGATGTCCGCATTCTGGGACGGGTGGCTGCCCGCCGAGCGTGCGCATTTCGCCGCCGATCCGTCCCGTCCGTACGCAGGAGCCTTGGTACAGCAGGGGAAGGAGGGGTATGAGGTGCTACCGGGACCCGCGGCTACCGACGGAAACACCCCCTGGCCTCACACAGCGTGAGCCCATGCCCCCGACCGGGCCTGACGCCGCCGCCCGAGGCATGACGCGTACTCCAACTCGGCTTGACCTGGGGCCCATACAGGTCTTACGTTCTCAATGTGCGACTCGTACGAGTCGTCCCACAACGCGAAGCCCCCGGTTGTTCCCCCGTGATCGGGGGCTTCGTCCTGTCTGGCGCCGGTTTTCCGCTGCTTTGCGCGGCCACTTGCTCACTCTGGGTGACGACCCGCCCCAGGCCTTGTGCGCCCCCTACACGCCCCCGCGCACACCCGTCCGGCCTTGTGTGATTGCGACGAACAACAGTGCGGCACCCTCGGCCCATACGAGTTGCGCAGGTACGATGCGAAAGGGGCAGTCGCCCCTGCGGCATCCACGGGGGCAGCGGTTGTGGGGGACGTGATGAATTTCGGCACGCAGGGTTCGCACGCCCCGGCCGACCTCGCCTGGCTGCGAGCCGTCGATGCCTACACGATGGGCGCGTACGCACAGGCCGAGGAGGAGTTCCGGGCCGCCACCCGGCTCGATCCGGGAATGGCCGACGCCTGGCTCGGACTGCACGCGCTGCGGGCCGACACGGCGGCGGCGCTGCTGCGGATGTACCGGCACCGCGACCGCTTCGGCGAGCAGCGCGCCCGGCACCGCCGCACCCTCAACTCCTGGTACTGGCTGGGCTGGTGGGTCCAGCCCGTGCTGGAGACCAGCCGGGACCTGCTGCTCGCCCACGCCTCCCACTGGCTCGACGGCCGCCATGTGCCCGAGCTGGACCGGGCGCTGGCCGGCTGCCCTCCGGTGGAGGCCGATCCGCAGGCCCGCTTCCTGCACGCCTGCCGCGCCTATCTGGTCAAGGACTGGGAGCAGCTGGTCCGCCACACCGAGCCGCTGCTGGACGATCCGTTCCTGGGCATCGAGGCCGGTCTGTTCGCCGGGATGGCGCGGGTCCGGCTGGAGATGTACAGCCAGGCCGAACCGCTGCTCGCCGCCGCCTTAATGCGCTGTCGCAGCGAACAGCCCCAGCGCAAGGAGCTGCGCTACTGGCTCGCCCGCGCCCATGAGGGCACCGGGCGCAGCGCCGCCGCGCTCCCCCTCTACCGCGCGGTGCACCGCATCGACTCCACCTTCATGGACACCTCGGCACGGCTGGCGGCGATAGCCGAGTCCGACGGTCTTGACGAGCCCGCGGACCTCGCCGCCGTAACGCTGGCCGGGGCCGGTGGCCAGGACTCCACGGACGGCCGGGACGCCACCGCCGCCGACCCCGCCGACACGCTGTCCGACGGCCGCGATCCGCGCGCCGCGGCCGAGGGCCCCGAGGGCCCGCCGCTGATGGGCCCCGCCGTGATGGGCGCGGGCGGCACCCGCGACCGGGCCGGGCTGCCGGCCCAGCCCGGCCCCTCCGATCCGGTGCTGCTGGAGAGCGCGCTGCAGGAGCTGGAGCGCATGGTCGGCCTGGAGCCGGTCAAGCGGCAGGTCCGGGCGCTGTCGGCGCAGCTCCATATGGCGCGGCTGCGCGCCGGGCAGGGCCTGCCGGTCCAGCCGCCCAAGCGGCACTTCGTCTTCTCCGGGCCCTCCGGCACCGGCAAGACCACCGTGGCCCGCATCCTCGGCCGGGTCTTCTACGCCCTCGGGCTGCTCGGCGGCGACCATCTGGTGGAGGCCGGGCGGGCCGACCTGGTCGGCGAGTATCTGGGCCAGACGGCGGTGAAGGCCAATGAGCTGATCGACTCGGCGCTCGGCGGGGTGCTCTTCGTCGACGAGGCGTACAGCCTGTCCAACTCGGGCTACAGCAAGGGCGACGCGTACGGCGACGAGGCGCTTCAGGTGCTGCTCAAGCGGGCCGAGGACAACCGCGACCGGCTGGTGGTGATCCTCGCCGGCTACCCCGAGGGCATGGACCGGCTGCTGGCCGCCAACCCCGGCCTCGGCTCGCGCTTCACCACCCGCGTCGACTTCCCCAGCTACCGGCCGCTGGAGCTCACCCGGATCGGTGAGGTGCTGGCGGCGGAGAACGGGGACGTGTGGGACGAGGAGTCCGTGGAGGAGCTGCGCAGCATCAGCGGCCATGTGGTGGACCAGGGCTGGATCGACGAGCTGGGGAACGGGCGGTTCCTGCGCACGCTGTACGAGAAGAGCTGCGCGTACCGGGATTTGCGGCTGTCCGGGTGGAGTGGCACTCCGACCCGGGATGACCTCGCCACGTTGCGGCTGCCGGATCTGATGCAGGCGTACGGGGAGGTTCTGTCGGGCCGCGGTCCCATGTACCGCGACCCGCAGGACCCGCCCCTGGGATAGCGGCGCGCGCCTGCGGCGGGCTTTCCCCGACCCGCCCCTTCCCGAACCATGGGGCTCCGCCCCCTGGACCCCCGGACGCCCTTCGGGCGTGTCCTCAATCGCCGGACGGGCTGAAATTCAGCCCGTCCGGCGATTGAGGACCGGGGTCCGGGGCGGAGCCCCGGCTGTGGGAAGGGGCAGGTAGGGAAGGGCCCTCCGCAGGCGCTACCGCAGCGCGACCGCGGGGTCAGCCCACCATCGCCCGCTCCTCCCCGGAGGGCACGGCGGGCGCCGCCTCGCCCCGCGGCTCGGCCACCCGGTCCCGGGTCCCGCCCCGGTGCGCGGGGTCGTGGACCTCGCCGACCAGCTTCTCCAGGACGTCCTCCAGGGCCACCAGCCCCAGCACCGTGCCCGACGCGTCGGCGACGGCCGCCAGATGGGAGGCGGCCCGGCGCATCGCGGTGAGGGCGTCGTCCAGCGGAAGCTCCGCCCGGAGCGTCTCGATCGGATGCCAGACCCGCTGCGGCACGGCCCGCTCCGGGAACTCCAGCTCCAGGACGTCCTTCACATGCAGATAGCCCATGAAGGCGCCACCGGGGCCGCACACCGGGAAGCGCGAGTAGCCGGTGCGCACGGTCAGCTCCTCGATCTGCCGAGGAGTGACCGAGGGGTCCACGGTGACCAGGCCCGCCGGGTCCAGGAGGACGTCGGTGACCGGGCGGCTGCCCAGCTCCAGGGCGTCCGCGAGCCGCTCCTGCTCCCCGGGGTCGAGCAGCCCGGCCTGCCGGGAGTCCTCGACCAAATGGGTCAGCTGCTCGCTGGTGAAGACGGCCTCGACCTCGTCCTTGGGCTCCACCCGGAACAGCCGCAGCACCAGCCGGGCGCACGCCCCCAGCAGTGCGGTGACCGGCCGGCACAGCCGCGCGAAGGTGACCAGGCCCGGGCCGAGCCACAGCGCGGTCTTGTCCGGCGCCGCCATGGCCAGGTTCTTCGGCACCATCTCGCCGATGACCAGATGGAGGAAGACCACCAGGGCGAGCGCGATGGCGTAGCCGAGCGGATGGATCAGCTGCTCGGGGAGGTGGACGGCGTGGAAGACCGGTTCCAGCAGTTCGGCGACGGTCGGCTCGGCGACCGCGCCGAGGGTCAGCGAGCAGATGGTGATGCCGAACTGGGCGGCCGCCATCATCTGCGGCAGGTTCTCCAGGCCCGTGAGCACCGTACGGGCGCGGGCGGAGCCCTCGGCCGCGCGGGGCTCGATCTGGCTGCGGCGCACCGAGACCAGGGCGAACTCGGCGCCGACGAAGAAGCCGTTGGCCAGGACCAGCAGAACGGCGAAGAGAAGCTGTACCAGACTCATCGTCCGTCCGCCTTCCCGGCCGCGGCGGGGGCACTCATCTGCGCGGGTGGCGTACTCGTACTCGTACTCGTACGGACGATGCGCACCAGTTCCGCCCGGTGGTGGCCGACCTGCCGGACGGCCAGCTTCCAGCCGGGCAGCTCGGCGATGTCGCCGGGGGCGGGGATCCGCCCCAGCAGATCGGCCACCAGCCCGGCCACGGTCTCGTACGGCCCGTCGGGCGCGCCCAGGCCGATCCGGCGCAGGGTGTCGACGCGGCAGCCGCCGTCGGCGTCCCATACGGTGCGGCCGTCCTCGGTGAGGGTCTGCACCAGGTCGGGGGTCTCCGCGGCCTCGTCGTCGTGCTCGTCGCGCACCTCGCCGACCAGTTCCTCGACGATGTCCTCCAGCGTGACCACACCGGCCGTGCCGCCGTACTCGTCGACGACCACGGCTATCGGCTGCTCGCTGCGCAGCCGCTCCAGCAGCGGCTGGACCGGCAGCGTCTCGGGGACCAGCACCGGGGACTGGGCGATCCGGCTGACGGGTGTGCGCAGCCGGTCGTCGGACGGCACCGCGAGGGCGTCCTTGAGGTGCACCATCCCGATGACCTCGTCCAGCCGGTCGCGGTAGACGGGGAAGCGGGACAGCCCGGTGGCCCGGGTGAGATTGAGCACGTCCACGGCGGTCGCCGTGGAGTGCAGCGCGCTGACCCGCACTCGCGGGGTCATCACATGCTGGGCGGTCAGCTCGCCGAGCGAGAGGGTACGGACGAACAGATCGGCCGTGTCCTGCTCGAGCGCGCCGGCCCGCGCCGAGTGGCGGGCGAGCGAGACCAGCTCACCGGGGGTGCGGGCGGAGGCCAGCTCCTCGGTGGGCTCCACGCCCAGCGCCCGTACCAGCCGGTTGGCCACGGTGTTGAGCAGGGCGATCACGGGCCGGAAGAAGCGGGCGAAGGCGTACTGCGGGCCCGCGACGAAGCGGGCGACCTGCAGCGGCCGGGAGACCGCCCAGTTCTTGGGCACCAGTTCGCCGATGACCATCTGGACGGCGGACGCCAGCAGCATGCCGAGCACGATGGCGACACCGGACACGGCGCCGTGGGGCAGCCCGACCACCTCCAGCGGCGTGGTCAGCAGATGGCCGAGCGCGGGCTCGGCCAGCATGCCGACGATCAGCGAGGTGATGGTGATGCCGAGCTGGGTGCCGGAGAGCTGGAAGGACAGCTCGCGCAGCGCCTCGACGACGGTACGGGCGCGCTTGTCGCCCTCGTCGGCGGCTCGCTCGGCGTCCGGTCGCTCGACGGTGACCAGGCCGAATTCGGCGGCCACGAAGAAGCCGTTGGCGAGGATCAGGACGAGTGCCGCGGACAGCAGCAGGAGGGAAAGGGTGATGCTCATGCCGCCGCCTCGTGGTCGGCGGCGGCGCAGGTACTACAGGACGATCCGTCCATCTGCTGAGGGAGTCACTCCTCGGGTCGCAGGGGAGCCCGCCAGGGGCGCACGCGGGCGTGCGCGCTGGAGAGGCGGGGCGGGGCGTCGTTCGGCCCCGGCAACAGAGTAAACAAGGATGGGGCATGACGGGCAGGCCCCTCACGCCGTTGGAGTGCCGATCCGCTCGTCGGCCGGTTCGTGGGGCCCGCCCGGCAGGGGACGGAAGCGGACGTAAAGGGGCTGCTCAACCCCGCTGGGGCCGGGCGGTCCTGCCGGGTGGCTCAGTCCGCGGCACGGCCCGTCCCGTGCCGCTCGGCGAGGGCGCGCAGGGCCCGCGCGTCGCTGATGGCGTGCGCCTTGGCGATGCCGGGCTGGATGCCCATCGCGGGCAGGCTGGTGCCGTCGGCGAGGTCCAGATAGACCCAGGGGTCACCGGGGCGCAGATTGACCCGGAGCACCTCCGCCCACTCCAGCCGGCGCTTGGTGGTGAGGTTGACCACCGTCACACCGCCCTCCTCGGCCACCACCTTGGGGCGGCTGAGCAGCGTCAGCACCCCGAAGAACAGCAGTCCGGTGAGGATGAAGCTGGCCCGCTCCCCCGGCCCCAGCCGCTCCAGCAGCAGGGCGACGGCCGTGAGGACGACCAGGGCGGCGATACCGACGGTCATCAGGACGGCCCGGGTCCTGGTCGGCCGGAAGGTGACGGGCAGGGCGGGGGTGGGCGCGGCGGCGGACACCTGGTCGGCCTCTCGGATGGGAGGGATGGGAGGGATGGGGGAACTGGATGGGGCTGCGGACGGGGCGGGCCGTCAGAGGCGGCAGGCGTGGATGCCGGTGGTGAGGATGGCCCGTGCCCCCAGGTCGTAGAGCTCGTCCATGATCCGCTGAGCGTCCTTGGCGGGGACCATCGAGCGGACCGCGACCCAGCCCTCGTGGTGCAGCGGGGAGACGGTGGGCGACTCCAGGCCCGGGGTGAGCGCCACGGCGCGCTCCACCTGCTCCACCCGGATGTCGTAGTCCATCATCACGTAGCGCCGGGCCACCAGGACGCCCTGCATCCGGCGGAGGAACTGCTGGACCTTGGGGTCGTCGCTGGGGTCGCCGGTGCGGCGGATGACGACCGCCTCGGACTCCAGGATGGGCTCGCCGATGATCTCCAGCCCGGCGTTGCGCAGGGTGGTGCCGGTCTCGACCACATCCGCGATGACCTCGGCGACACCGAGCTGGATGGCGGTCTCGACGGCGCCGTCGAGGTGGACCACGGCGGCGTCCACACCGTTGTCGGCGAGGTGCTTGGTGACCAGTCCGGCGAAGGAGGTGGCCACGGTCATCCCGCCGAACTCGCTGACGTCATTCGCCGTGCCGGGACGGGTGGCGTAGCGGAAGGTGGACCCGGCGAAGCCGAGCTGCATGATCTCCTCGGCCTGGGAGCCGGAGTCCAGCAGCAGATCGCGTCCGGTGATGCCGATGTCGAGCCGGCCGGAGCCCACGTAGACGGCGATGTCGCGGGGGCGGAGGAAGAAGAACTCCACCTCGTTCTCCGCGTCGACCAGGACCAGCTCCTTGCGGTCCTTGCGCTGCCGGTAGCCCGCCTCATGGAGCATCGCCGACGCAGGCTCGGACAGTGAACCCTTGTTGGGGACGGCGATGCGCAGCATGAGTGCTCTTTCCTTCGGTTGCTCGGTGGCTCGGTGGCTCAGCTGGCTCGGTAGCCAGGGTGCGGGTGTTTGACGGGGGTGCTCAGAGGTGGGCGTAGACGTCGTCGAGGGTCAGCCCCTTGGCGACCATCATCACCTGAAGGTGGTACAGGAGCTGGGAGATCTCCTCGGCGGTCGCCTCGTCGCTCTCGTACTCGGCGGCCATCCACACCTCGGCGGCCTCCTCCACGACCTTCTTGCCGATGGCGTGCACACCGGAGTGGACCAGCTCGGCGGTGCGGGAAGTGGCGGGGTCGGCCGTGGCGGCCTTCTGCTGGAGCTCGGCGAAGAGCTCCTCGAACGTCTTCTTGGGCATCGTGTCCGTCATCCTACTTGGGTCGTGCGACGCCCCTCAGCGCCAGGGTTCGGCGACCGAGCGCAGGGTGGTGGCGGTGGCGACGGCCGCGGTGACCGCCTCGTGGCCCTTGTCCTCGCTGGAGCCCGCGAGCCCGGCCCGGTCCAGGGCCTGCTCGTCGGTGTCGCAGGTCAGCACGCCGAAGCCGATGGGCACGCCGGTGTCCACGCTGACCTGGGTCAGCCCCTGGGTGACGCCCTGGCACACATAGTCGAAATGCGGGGTGCCGCCGCGGATGACGACGCCCAGGGCGACGATCGCGTCATAGCCGCGGCCCGCGAGCACCTTGGCGACGACCGGCAGTTCGAAGCTGCCCGGCACCCGCAGCACGGTGGGCTCGTCGATGCCGAGCTCGCCCAGCGCGCGCAGGGCGCCGTCGAGCAGCCCGTCCATCACCTTCTCGTGCCACTGTGCGGCGATGACGGCGACGCGCAGGTCCCCGCAGTTCTTCACGGACAGTTCGGGGGCGCCCTTACCGCTCACGTCTCTCCTCGGTGTTTCTCGTGTTCCGGTGCTTCTGTGGTGGTGCGTCGGTGTGGCTACTGGTTGCCGCAGGCCGACATGGGCTCGGCGCGGTCGCCGTCCAGCCAGGGCAGGTCATGCCCCATCCGGTCCCGCTTGGTGCGGAGGTAGCGGAGGTTGTGCTCCCCGGCCTGGACGGGCATCGGCTCCCGGCCGGTGACCCGCAGCCCGTGCCGGACCAGCGCCGTGGTCTTCTCGGGGTTGTTGGTCATCAGCCGCAGCGAGTGCACGCCGAGGTCGGCGAGGATCTCCGCGCCCGCGGCGTAGTCCCGCGCGTCGGCGGGCAGGCCGAGTTCCAGATTGGCGTCCAGGGTGTCCCGGCCCAGCTCCTGGAGCTCGTACGCGCGCAGCTTGGACAGCAGTCCGATCCCGCGCCCCTCATGGCCGCGCAGATACAGGACGATGCCCCGGCCCTCGGCGGTGACCCGCTCCAGCGCGGCGTGCAGCTGGGGGCCGCAGTCGCAGCGCAGCGAGTGGAAGACATCGCCGGTGAGGCATTCGGAGTGGACGCGGACCAGCACGTCCTCGCCGTCCCGGATGTCGCCCTGGACCAGCGCGATGTGCTCGACGCCGTCGGCCGCGCGGTAGCCGTACGCCCGGAAGTCGCCGAAGGCGGTGGGCAGCCGGGTCTCGGCCTCGCGCCGCACAAGCGGCTCGGCGGGCTTGCGGTACGCGATCAGATCGGCGATGGAGACGATCGCCAGGTCGTGCTTGTGGGCGAAGGCCACCAGGTCGGGCAGGCGCAGCATGGCGCCGTCCTCCCCCGCGATCTCGCAGATCACGGCCGCCGGGCGCAGTCCGGCCAGCCGGGCGAGGTCGACCCCGGCCTCGGTGTGGCCGTCGCGCTCGAGCACCCCGCCGGGGCGGGCGCGCAGCGGGAAGATGTGGCCGGGGCGGACGAGGTCGCCGGGGGTGGTGTCCGGGTCGGCCAGCAGCCGCAGGGTGGTGGCCCGGTCGGCGGCGGAGATACCGGTGCTGACGCCGTGTTCGGCGGTGGCGTCGACCGAGACGGTGAAGGCGGTCCGCATGGACTCGGTGTTCTCCTCGACCATCTGCGGAAGCCGCAGCCGGTCGAGGTCGGCGGTCTCCATGGGCGCGCAGATGAGCCCACGGCACTCGTTCATCATGAAGGCGACGATCTCGGGGCTGATCGTCTCGGCGGCGGCGACGAGGTCGCCCTCGTTCTCCCGGTCCTCGTCGTCCACGACGACCACGGGGCGGCCCGCGGCGATGTCGGCGATGGCGCGCTCGATGGGGTCAAGTGCCAGTTCGCCGGGCCACTGCGCGGTTCGCAGGGAGGCGGCCGGGCCGCTGCTCGGATGCGGGTCGGTCACCGCGTATGCCTCACTCATGATGTGGCCTCCTTGTCCTGCGTGCCGTTGTCCCGTCCGAGCAGCCGCTCGACGTATTTGGCGAGTACGTCCACCTCGAGGTTGACCGGGTCACCGGCCTGCTTGACCCCGAGCGTGGTGAGCGCGAGGGTCGTCGGGATGAGGCTGACGGTGAAGTAGTCGGGGCCCGCGTCCACGACGGTGAGGCTGATGCCGTCCACCGTGATGGAGCCCTTCTCGACGACGTAGCGGCTGAGTTCGGCGGGCAGCGAGATCTTCACGATCTCCCAGTGCTCGGAGAGCTTGCGGTCCAGGATTGCGCCGGTGCCGTCCACATGGCCCTGCACGATGTGGCCGCCGAGCCGCCCGCCCAGCGCCATCGGGCGCTCCAGGTTGGCCCGGGAGCCGATGTCGAGCGCGCCGAGACTGGAGCGGTTCAGCGTCTCGGCCATCACGTCGGCGCTGAACCGGGTGCCCTCCGCGTCCTCGATGATGTCGACGACGGTGAGACAGACGCCGTTGACGGCGATGGAGTCGCCGTGCTTCGCCCCTTCGGTGACGACGGGGCCGCGTACCTGGAAGCGGGACGCGTCGCCCAGGTGCTCGATGGCGACGATCTCACCCAGTTCTTCGACAATTCCGGTGAACACTTCAGTTCTCCTCGGCGAGGGGGGCGGGGGCGGCGGGAACGGGGATGGGGGCGGCGATGGGGACGGCGGTGACGCGCAGATCGGGACCGAGCCGGGTCACATCGACCGTCTCGAGGCGCAACGCCTGCGCGATGGTGGTGATTCCGGCGTCGGCGAGGGCGGCGGGGCCGGCACCGAGCAGGACGGGGGCGAGATAGCCGACGACCTTGTCCACGGCGCCCGCGGCGAGGAACGCCCCGGCGAGGGTGGGCCCGCCCTCCAGCAGGACGGAACGCACCCCGCGGCCGTGCAGTTCGGCCAGGAGCGCGGGGATCCGGAGGCCGGTCTCCGCGCGCGGCAGCCTTACGGTCTCCACGCCCGGCCGCCGCGGCAGATGCGCGATGCCCGCGTCCTCGGCGACGGCGATCAGCGTGGGCGCGGCGTCGTCCAGAACCCGGGCACCGGGCTTGATCGTGGCGCCCGAGTCCACGACGACCCGCAGCGGCTGGGTGGTGCCCTCCGGGTTCCGTACGGCCAGGTGGGGGTCGTCGGCGTGCAGGGTGCCGGAGCCGACGACGACGGCGTCGGCCTCCGCGCGCAGCCGGTGCACATCGGCGCGGGACTCGTCGGAGGTGATCCAGCGGCTGGTGCCGTCGGCGGCGGCGCTACGGCCGTCCAGGGTCGCGGCGAACTTCCACAGCACGAAGGGGCGACCGCGGCGCATCGCGGTCAGCCAGGGCTCGTTGACCGCCTCGGCCTCCTCGGCCAGCAGCCCGGCGTCGACCTCGACCCCGGCCGCGGCCAGGGTCGCGGCGCCGCCCCTGGCCTGGGCGGTGGGGTCGGCGACGGCGTAGTGGACGCGGGCGATCCCGGCGGCGAGCAGCGCCCGCGAACAGGGGCCGGTGCGGCCGGTGTGGTCGCAGGGTTCGAGGGTGACGACGGCGGTGCCGCCACGGGCCCGCTCCCCCGCCGCGCGCAGCGCGTGGACCTCGGCATGCGGGCCGCCGGCCCGCTGGTGCCAGCCCTCGCCGACGACACGGCCACCGGCGTCGAGGATCACGCAGCCTACGACGGGGTTGGGGCTGGTGTGGCCGAGACCGCGGGCGGCGAGCGCGACGGCATGGCGCATCGCTTGGGCTTCGGCTGCGGTGGCCACCGGGTCCTCCTGCCTCTTCGGGCACGGACTCCGGGGCTGTCGAGATGACACGGGAGCGGAAACGCCGCCGCCAGCACGCCGGGATCGGTGAGGGCCCGCATTCCGCATACGCGAGAGCGAACCGCCGAGGCGGCGCACCGGTGATGTCGCTACCGCCGCGCACTGCCTCCCATCCGGACTTTCACCGTCGGTCCAGGAATTTCACCTGGTCAACCGGCCGCTGGCGGCGGACGGGTCGCGGACTGTAACCGCCGGTTCGGATTTTCACCGACCCCGGAGTGCGCTGACGTCACTGGTACGGGCCCAGTGTGCCATGGCCATCAGCCCAGCTGGGAGCCAACCCCCATGTGGCCTCCCTCACCCACCCAAGCCCTGGACGGGCCCCACCTGATCCCCCACCGCAGTTCGGAGCGGCTTCCCCACCCGGGCCCGGGTCAGATCCCCCACCCCGCCCCTTCCCGAATCGGGGGCAAGCCCCCGAGCCCCGCCCGGGAACGGCCCTCATGCCGTGGAACTCCACCAAGCCCCCGGCGCCCCGCAGGTGGCGGCCCCCTGCCGCCCCCAAGGCACCCCGACCCCGGCCGGATGCCGCGACGCGGAGATCGTTCCCGATCCGGGGGACGGGGGCCTGCCCCCGATTCGGGAGGGGTGGCCGTTAGCCCTGGGCGATGCTGTCGAGTTGTTCCACCGCCGGCCGCAGGGCCCACAGGTCGCCCCCGGGCGGGGTCTGGAGCTCGGGCAGCGCGGCGCGGGCCTTGCGGTCACCCGCGTCGGCCGCCGCGTGGACGATGTCGCTCGCCGCGTAGGCGCGGAAGTCGAGCTCCGGGTAGGGCCAGGGCGCGGCGCCGGTGGCCGCCGGGAGCAGGACGTCGACCGCCTTGAAGAGGTTCGCGCCGCCGGGCCCGGTGTAGTGCCACAGGTCCACCCCGACGTGCTTCCCGATGGCGGCCATCCGGGTGTACGCGACCAGGTTGAAGGTCGAGTAGTGGAAGCTCCGGGTGCGCTCCAGTTCCTGTGGCTGCGTGCCGTCGGCCGCGATCTGCGTGTCGATGCGCTTGGTGCGTGCGTCGCGGAGCACCTGGCGGGCGCGGTCCCGGTCGCCCACGGCGGTGGCGATGGCGGCGACCTGCATGTCGTAGAAGGTGCCGTGGTTGTTCTCGGCGGCGCCTTCCTCCTTGCCGAAGTCGCTGTTCACCAGCCAGTCCAGGAACTGCTTGTTCCAGGTGCGGAAGCCCGCGTGGTCGCTGTCGGACCAGCCGGGGGCGCCGGTGTCGAGGAGTGCGGCGGCGTCGAGGAGGCTGGTGAAGGCCTGGGAGAAGTCGATGATCCCGATCGAGCGGCCGTCGTACATGCAGGGGATGAACTGCGCGTGGTTCAGGTTCGGGTTCATCCGGGTCTCCGGGGTGATGAACCAGGTGCGCAGGATGTCCGCGGCGTGCTCGGCGTAGGCCCGCTTACCGGTGTAGTACCAGGCCAGCGAGAGCTCGTAGGCGGACTCGAAGACCTTCCCGACCTCGGGACGGTCCGTCATCTTGTCCACGTCGGGGTTCCGTTGGCCATCCTTCTGAACGTAGGGGCAGCCGTACGGATTGTCCTCGGTCTTGGGCTGGCTGGGCCACCAGTAGGGGGCCTGGCTGAAGTAGTCGTGTTTGTCGCCGCTGGGCGGCACCTGGTCCTTGTCGGTGACCGTCCAGGGGCCCTGCTTCATCCACTGGTCGGCCTGGGTGGTCAGATCGCGTACGGTCCGCCGCAGATTCCGGTCTCCGAGCTGCAGTTTCAGCTTGGTGAGGGACAGTCGGGGCCCGTCGAGCACCACCGTGCGGGGCACCGGGCCGGAATGCCGGACGCGCTCGGCGCCCTGCGCGGAGGGGGCGGCGGGGATCGCCAGGACGGCCAGGAGGGCGGCGGCGGCGATGATCGCCCGGGCGATCCGCCCGCGTCCCGCTGGAGGTGCACCCATCGAGCACTCCAATCAGATAGCTGAACGCTATTCAGAATTGAGATCGGGCTCAGAGTAAGACGGCTCCATGGGCACGACAAGAGATCGCACAGGAATGCCCTCACCCCACGGGTTCGGCGCGCCGAAGGGCTACGGAGCGCCGAACAGCTCGTTCTGCGTCGCGTCCAGCGCCGTCAGCACGGCGCCCCGCAGCACCCCGCCGCCGCCCACCACCCCCGCGCGCACCCGCGTCCGCAGCGGCGACAGCCGGGCCACATGCTCCTCCACCCGCCGGGCGAGCCCCTCGCCCCCGGCCCGGCCGACCTCGCCGCCGAGCACCGCGCACCCCGGGTCGAGCACCGCGCAGATCGCGGCGACGCCCAGCGCGATACGGGCCGCCAGCGCGTCCAGGAACGTCTCGCCCCGCTCCCCCGCCGCCAGGGCCGCGCGGATCACCGCCTCCGCCGCGCCGGAACCCTCCGCCGCGCCCCCGCGCGAGCCGCCCGCCGCGGCCTCGAGGCCGTGCTCCTGGGCGAGTTCACAGACCGCGGCGCTGCCCACCAGGGAGTGGAACCCGCCGTCGCAGCCGGTGGCGGAGGGCAGCCCCACGGTGCCCGGCACCGGCAGAAAGCCGATCTCCCCGGTGCCGCCGGACGCGCCGCGCCGCAGCACCCGGTCCAGCACCACGGCCGCGCCGATGCCGTGGCCGAGCCACAGCAGTACGAAGGTGTCGCGGTCGCGCACCGCGCCCAGCCGCTGTTCGGCGACGGCCGCGAGATTGACCTCGTTCTCCAGCAGCACCGGTGCCGCGAGGCCGCCGTGCAGCGCGGTGGCCAGCTCCCGGTGCCAGGAGGGCAGCCCGCCGGGGGAGTTGAGCTCCCCGGTGGCGGGGTCGATGAGGCCGGGCATCCCGATCCCGATGTGGTGCAGCCGCGCCGCCCCGGCCCGCTCGGCGGCCCGCTCCACGAGGGCCACCACGGCCGCGACGGTGTGCGCCGGATCCACGTCCGGGGCCACCGGAAGCGACTCCTCGGCCACCGTCCGGCCCAGCAGATCGGCCACGCAGACGGCGACGCCGTCCGTACGGACGTCCACCCCGGCCACATGCGCGCTGTCGGCGACGAGCCCGTACACCCGGGCGTTGGGCCCCCGGCGCTCCGCCCCCGACTCCCCCACGACCGCCACCAGTCCGGTCTGCCGCAGCCGCTCGACGAGGTCCGCGATGGTGGGGCGGGACAGCCCGGTCAGCGACTTGAGCTCCCCCGCGGTCAACGGCCCCTTGTCCTTGAGCAGGTGCAGGGCGAGGCGGTCGTTGATGGCCCGCGCCGTACTCGGAGAGGCGGTGCGGCCCGCCACGGACACGCTCGTCGAGGTCATGCCGGGATCCTTCCAGAAGGCCGTGGGAAAAGCTCTATCTATCAGGGAGCCTTCCTGATAGTTTCCGGTGGGCCACGGCACAGGCCGCGCACAAGCACGGATACGGGCACAAACAAGTACCGGTACGGGCACAAGCACGGGTACGGGCACAAGTGCTTGGTACGGGCACAGACAAGAACATGGGCACGGACACGGGTCGGCGCTACGGGGAGGGTGCGACAAGTATGGGCAGGCTCAAGGAGTCCGGGGCGTCCGAGATGCGCCCGGTACGGCGGGCGCGGATCGCCGTCGCGGCGGTCTTCGCCGTGCACGGCGCGGTGACCGGCAACTTCGCCACCCGTATCCCCTGGGTCCAGGAGCGGCTGGACCTGAGCGCCGGTCAACTCGGCCTCGCGCTCGCCTTCCCCGCCATCGGGGCCTCGATCGCGATGCCCCTGGCCGGGCGGATCAGCCATCGCTTCGGCGCCCGCACGGCGCTGCGCGGACTGCTCGCCCTGTGGACCGTCTGGCTGGTGATGCCCCCTCTCGCGCCCGGGCTGGTCTGGCTGTGCGGTGCGCTGCTCATCTTCGGCGCGACCGCCGGGATGGCCGACGTCGCGATGAACGCCCTCGGCGTGGAGATCGAGAACCGCCTCGGCCGCTCGATCATGTCCGGGCTGCACGGCATGTGGAGCGTCGGCGCGCTCACCGGCTCGGCTGCGGGCACGGTCGCCGCGCACGCCGAGGCCGACGCCCGGCTCCACCTCGCCATCGCCGCCGGGGTCCTCACGGTGCTCGGCGCGGTGGCCTGCCACTGGGTCCTGGACCTGCGCAGCGCCCCCGATGAGCATCCGCCGCCCCGCTTCGCCCTGCCGCCCCGCTCCGCGCTGATCATCGGCGCGGTGGGCTTCTGCGCGGTCTTCGCCGAGGGGGCGAGCCTGGACTGGTCCGCGGTCTACCTGCGCGACGTCATGGACACCTCCCCCGGTGTCGCCGCCGCCTGCACCACCGCCTTCTCCTGCACGATGGCCGGTGCCCGGCTCGTCGGGGACGCGGTGGTGGGCCGCTTCGGGCCGGTGCGGACCGTACGGACGGGCGGCGTCCTCGCCACCGCCGGGGGCGTCCTCGTGGTCAGCGCCTCCGGGCCCGCCCTCGCCATCGCCGGATTCGGCCTGATCGGCCTGGGCATCGCGGTCGTGGTGCCGCTGGCCTTCGCCGCCGCCGGGCGCAGCGGCCCGGCCCCGAGCCAGGCCATCGCGGGCGTCGCCACGATCACCTACACCTCGGGGCTGATCGCTCCGGCGGCGATGGGCTCGATCGCGGATCTGACCTCGCTGACGATCTCGTTCTGCCTGGTCACGACGTTGGCGCTGGGGCTGGTGGCGGGGGCCGGGGTGCTGCGGACCCCGGCGGGGACGGACCCCACGGGCTCCGCCCCGCACCCCGACCCGTCGACATCCCGGGCCACGCTCTCCTGACGGGGGCCGGGGCCGGGCGGTGCACCGTCGCCGACACCGCCGTCGGTAGGCTCCCGCACGCACGGCCATCGGTCGGCTCCCGCACCACCATCGGTAAGCCCCCGCACGGCCACCGTCCGTCGCCGACACCGCCATGCTTCGGTGAGCGCCGAAAGGATCCGGCCGTACGGTCGGTGACATGAGCGATACGAGCGACGGTCCGGCCCCCGGCCGCCACACCGCCTTCCGCCAACTCCACCACGGCGACCGGCCCCTGCTGCTGCCCAACGCGTGGGACCACGCCTCCGCCGCCGCCCTGGTCCGGCGCGGCTTCCCCGCCATCGGCACCACCAGTCTGGGCGTGGCCGCGGCGGCCGGGCTGCCGGACGCGACCGGCGCCGCCCGCGACGGCACCCTCGCCTTCGCCCGGGGCATCGCCCGGCTCCCGGCGCTGGTGACCGTCGACATCGAGGGCGGGTTCGGCGACCGGCCCGAGGAGGTCGCGGCGGTCGCGGCCGAGCTGGACCGGGCCGGGGTGGTCGGCGTGAACATCGAGGACGGGCGCCCCGACGGCACCCTCGCGCCGCTGGCCCGGCAGTGCGCGATGATCGAGGCCGTCAAGGAGCGGGTGCCCCGGCTGTTCGTGAACGCCCGGACCGACACCCACTGGCTCGCCGCGCTCGATGGCGGCACCCCGCCCTCGCTGGCCACCACCGCCGAGCGCATCGAGGCGTATGTGCGGGCGGGCGCGGACGGGATCTTCGTGCCCGCGCTCATCGACGAGCAGAACATCGGCGCACTGGCCGACGACCTCGGCGAGACCCCGCTGAACGTCCTCTTCACACCCGGCCGCCACACCTATGAGCGGCTGGCGGAGCTCGGGGTGCGGCGGGTCAGCTGCGGTTCGCTGCTCTTCCGGGCCGCCCTGGACCATGCCGTCGAGCTGGCGTGGTCGATCGCCCACCCGGACGCCCCGGCCGATGCCGATCAAGCCGCCGGTCTGCCCGGCTACGCCGAGGCGCAGTCGCTGGCCGGTGACTTCACCACGGCCGGTCCCGCATAGCTGCACGACGCATATTTTCGGCCAACTAACATTGCTGCGATTCCCCCGTAGCGATGAAGTGGAGCAGTCATGGGCCTCGGCGTGGGCTGGACCCTGCACGGCGATGGGCGCACCCCTGCCCCCGGTGCCGTCGTCAAGCCGGATGAGCGGCTGTCGTGGCCGAGGACGGTGGGCCTCGGCGCGCAGCACGTCGTGGCCATGTTCGGGGCCAGCTTCGTCGCCCCGGTGCTGATGGGACTCGACCCCAATCTCGCGATCATGATGTCCGGGGTCGCGACCGTGCTCTTCCTGCTCGCGACCCGCGGCCGGATCCCCAGCTATCTGGGGTGCAGCCTGTCGTTCGTCGGCGTGGCCGCCGCGATCAGGGCGCAGGGCGGCGGCAGCGCCGCCGTCACCGGGGCGATCCTGGTGGTCGGCGGTGTGCTGCTGCTGAGCGGTCTGGCGGTACGGACGTTCGGCGCCCGGATCATCCACGCGGCGATGCCGCCGGTGGTGACCGGAGCGGTGGTCATGCTGATCGGGTTCAATCTGGCACCGGTGACCGCCGGTACGTACTGGCCCGCCGACCAGTGGACGGCGCTGCTGACGATGCTGCTCACCGGGGCGGCGGTGGTGTGCCTGCGGGGCTTCTGGTCGCGTATCGCGATCTTCCTGGGGCTGGTCTTCGGCTACGCGGTCTCCTGGGTCTTCGACCGCGTCTTCGGCAAGATCCACTCCATCGACGGCAGCGGACGGGTCACCGACCACTGGCGGCTGGATCTCTCCGGTGTGGCCAAGGCGGACTGGATCGGTCTGCCGTCCCTGCACGGGCCCACCTTCCACTGGTCGGCGGTGCTGGTGGCGCTGCCGGTGGTGATCGCGCTGATCGCCGAGAACGCCGGACATGTGAAGGCGGTCGGCGAGATGATCGGCGATCCGCTCGACGACCAGTTGGGCACGGCGATCGCCGCGGACGGCGCGGCGACCATGATCTCCACCTCGGTCGGCGGCCCGGCCAATACGACGTACTCCGAGAACATCGGGGTCATGGCCGCCACCCGGGTCTACTCCACCGCCGCGTACTGGGCCGCCGCGGGCTTCGCGCTGCTCTTCGGGCTGTGCCCGAAGTTCGGCGCCGTGGTGGCGGCGGTGCCGGGCGGGGTGCTGGGCGGGATCACCGTCATCCTCTACGGCATGATCGGGCTGCTCGGTGCGCAGATCTGGGTGCACAACAAGGTGGACCTGCGCAATCCGCTCAATCTGGTGCCGGTCGCGGCGGGCGTCATCATCGGCGTCGGCGGCGTCAGCCTGAAGATCGGCCACAACTTCGAGCTGGGCGGGATCGCGCTCGGCACGATCGTGGTGCTGCTCGGCTACCACGTACTGCGCGCCCTGGCCCCGGCACATCTGAAGCAGCAGGAGCCGCTGCTGGACGCGGGCACCAGCGGATACGACAACGAGCGGCCCGCGTAGGGGGCCGATGGGTCGTGACGCCTGCGGCGGGCTGTTCCCCTCCCCGCCCCTTCCCGCAACTGGGGCTCCGCCCCAGACCCCGCTCCTCAATTGCCGGAGGGGCTGGAAGGCAGGGGCGAAGCCCCTGAAGCGCCCGGTGAACGCCCCCGGGGCCTCATCCTCGCGGGGCGAGGTCCTGGAGGCCCACCACCCGCAGCAGTTCCAGCCGCTCGGCGGACTCGCTGCCGGGGCGGGCGGTATGGACGATCAGCCGCTGGGCGTGTTCCGAGCTCAGCAGGACCTCGCAGTCCAGCTCCATCGTCCCCACCACCGGATGGGTGAACCGCTTGACCGTGGAGTGCCGTACGGCCACCTCATGGGCCTCCCACAGCGCCGCGAACTCCGCGCTCACCGCCAGCAGTTCGGCAACGAGTCCGGCCGGTCCCGGGTCGTCGGGGCGGGCGGCGAGCACGGCCCGGAGGGTGGCCACATGCAGCCGGGCGTGCTCCTCGATCTCCTCGCTCGGGAAGATCCCGGGGGTGCCGGAGGCGTCGCGCCGGGTGAAGAAGGACCGGACGATATTGCGGTCGCCGGGTGGCCGCCCCATGATGTCGCCGACCAGCGCCGCCGCCATCGCGTTCTGCGCCAGCACCTCGCCCCAGTCGGTGATCACCTGGGCCGGGGTGTCGTACAGCCGGTCCAGCACCCTGAGCAGACCGGGCCGCACGTGCTCCGAGGTGCTGCGGTCGCGCGGCGGCTCCTCCCCCACCAGATGGAAGAGGTAGTCCCGCTCGTCGTCGGTGAGCCGCAGCGCCCGGGCCAGCGCGGTCAGCATCTGGCGGGACGGGCGCGGGCCGCGGGCCTGCTCCAGCCGGGTGTAGTAGTCCGGGGACATGCCCGCGAGCTGGGCCACCTCCTCCCGGCGCAGCCCCGGCGTACGGCGTCGGGGGCCGGGCGTCAGCCCCACCTCGGCGGGGCCGAGGCGGGCGCGGCAGCGGCGCAGGAAGTCGGCGAGTTCCGTTCGATGCACCCTCCCATCGTCGCCGTGCCCGCGTCCCGTATCCAGGGTCTGCGGATCCCTGGATGAGGAGGTCTCTCCCGGCCCCGCCCCGCCCGCCGCAGGCTGAGGCCGAGCGACGAGACGAAAGGCGGATGCTCATGCCCTTGATTCTGGTGACGGGTGCGACCGGCCAGGTGGGACGGCGGTTCACCAAGCGGCTGCTGGAGCGGGCCGCGGCCGGCACCGAGGTACGGGTCCTGGTGCGCGACGAGGAGCGCGGCGCCCCCTTCGCGGCCCAGGGCGCGCGCCTCACGGTCGGCGATCTGCGCGAGGAGAAGGATCTGCGGAGGGCCATGGAGGGCGCGCATGCGGTGGTCAACATCGCGGCGGCCTTCCGCGGGGTGCCGGACGAGGAGGCGTGGGCGGTCAACCGGGACGCGGCGGTCGCGCTCGGCCGGGCCGCGGTCGACGCCGGGACGAGCCGGTTCCTCCAGGTCAGCACCAATCTGGTGTACGGCGCACCGCGCGGGCGGCCGATCACGGAGGACGACGAGAGCAGGCCCGGCGGTCTGCTGTGGGGCGCGTACCCCGCCTCCAAGGCGGAGGCGGAGCGGGAGCTGCTGGCGCTGCACCGCGAGCACGGCCTCGATCTGCGGATCGGCAGCCTGGCCTTCGTCTACGGGGACGGCGATCCGCATCTGGCGAACGTCCTGCCGCACGCGGCGGCGTGGGCCGGGAACCAGCGGCTCGCCATGGTCCACCACGCGGACGTGACGCAGGCGCTGCTGCGGCTGCTGCGCGCGCCGGGCGGCACGGCCGGCGGCTCGGTGTCGGGCCGCAAGTACAACATCGTGGACGACGCCCCGGCGACCACGGTCGAGCTCTACCAGATCAACGGGGTGCCGCTGCCCGCGGGCATGGCCGAGCGGACCGACGAGGACCCCTGGTTCGGGATCACCTCCAACCTCAGGCTGCGCGACGAGCTGGGCTGGCGGCCGCTGTATCCGTCGATGTGGACGGCGCGCGACGCGGGCGCGCTGTGATACGGCGGTTGACGGGGCGTTAGGCCGTCCAGGGGAAGTGGCGGCGTACGGCGGGACCGCGCCCGTCCGGCCTGCCACCCTGGCGTCCATGACGATGCCCACACCCACGCCCGCGCGGCTCGCACCGCGCACCGTGCGAAGCGTCGTGGCGCGCATGAGCGCGCTCGGCGCGGCGCTGCCGCCCGGGGACGGGGTGGCGGTCTTCAACGGGGTGTATCTGTCGGTCACCGAGGAGGTCGGCCGACGGCTCGCGGACGGGTACTTCCACGACCGGTCCGCCACCGAGGAGCTGGACGTGCGGTTCGCCGAGCGCTATCTGGCGGCGGTCGACGCGGTGACCACCGGCGGCCGGCCGCCCGCCTGCTGGCGGCCGCTGTTCCAGCTGCGGTGCCACCCGGGGGTCCGCCCGGTGCAGTTCGCGCTCGCCGGGATCAACGCCCATATCGGCCATGACCTGGCGCTCGCGCTGCTGGACACCTGCCGGGCCCGGGACCTCGAACCGGACGCCCTGGAGGGCGACTTCGACCGGATCGGCGCCCTGCTCACGGGGATGGAGGAGCGGATCAGGGAGGAGCTGATGCCCGGCCCCGACCTGCTGGACGTGGCCGATCCGCTCACCCATCTCGTGGGCTCCTGGAGCCTGGAGAAGGCGCGGGACGCCGCATGGGCGGCGTTCCGCGCGCTGTGGGGGCTGCGCGCGGTGCCGGAGCTGGCGGAGGAGTTCGCGGAGCGCGTCGACGCCACCGTGGGTCTGGTCGGGCGCTTTCTGCTCACCCCGCTGCCGTCCGCGTGCTGAAGCGGCCCCCGGGCCGCGTGCTGAACGGCCCCGGGCCGGGTGCTGAAGCGGCCCCCGTACCGGCTCAGTCCTCGGGGAGCTCGACGGGCGCGATCTCGTCGTACAGGTCGCCCGGCCCGGGGTTCTTCGGGTCGGTGGAGCCGCCGAACTGGTGCATGACGCCCCACACCGCGTTGAGCGCGGTCTGGATGGCGCCCTCGGCCCAGCCCGCCGTCCAGGAGATGTCGTCGCCCGCGAGGAAGACGCCGCGCTTGTCGGCGGGCAGCCGGTCCTGCATGAAGTGGGTGAACAGCCGGCGCTGGTAGCGGTAGTGGCCGGGCAGATTGGCCTTGAACGCGCCCATGAAGTACGGCTCGTTCTCCCAGGACACGGTGACCGGGCTGCCGATGATGTGCTTGCGGATGTCAACGTTCGGATAGATCTCCGAAAGCGACTTGAGCATGACCTCCATCCGCTCGTTCGCGGACAGCGGCAGCCACTTGAGGCTGTCGTCGCACCAGGTGTAGGAGAGGCAGATGACGGCGGGCCGGTCCGGGCCGTCGTCCAGCAGGTACGTGCCGCGGGTCATCCGGTCGGTGAGCGTCATGCTCATCGTGTCCCGCCCGGTGACCTCGTCCTTGTCCAGCCAGAACGGCCGGTCCACCGGCACGAAGAGCTTGCTGGACTCCATGTAGTGGGTGCGCTCGATCGCCGTCCAGTGGTCGATCGGGAAGAGCGAGTCGTCGCAGTCGATCTGGGAGAGCAGCATCCAGGACTGCGCGGTGAAGACCACCGCGCGGTACGAGCGGATGTCACCGCTCGCGTCCGTCACCACGACGCGGTCGCCCGCGGCCCGGTGCAGCCGGGTCACGGCCGGGCGGGGCGCACCCTCGTGCAGCGAGGCCAGCGAGGTGCCGTGCGGCCAGTGGACGGTCTTCTCGGGCTCGCGCTCCCACAGCCGCAGCGGAAGCTGCTGGCTGCCGCCGACGATGCCGCGGTGGTGGTCGTCGGCCTCGGTGTAGACGACGCGCAGGATCTCCAGGATGGAGTTGGGGAAGTCGGTGTCCCAGCCTCCGGTGCCGAAGCCGACCTGGCCGAAGATCTCGCGGTGGCGGAAGGAGGTGAAGGCCGAGGAGTCGCAGAGGAAGCCGTAGAAGGTCTGGTTGTCCAGCTTCTCGACCAGCCGCGCCCAGATCTCCCGGATCCGGGGCACGTCCCGCTCGCGGATGGCGCGGTTCATGTCGGAGAAGTCCGCGCCCTCCTCCAGACAGGCGTTCCAGGCGTCGGCCACCTCACGGTAGACCGGCGGCAGGTCGTCGATGGTACGGGCGTAGTGGGACTCGCCCTTGAGGTCGACGACGGTCGAGGGGGTCTCGGGGGCCAGCGGGTTGGGGAACGGCTGGGTCTTCAGGTCCACCAGGTCGATGTAGTGCTGGAGGGCGGTGGAGGACGGCGGGAAGCGCATCGCGCCCATCTCGGCGGTCAGCGCGTCGTCACAGCCGTCGAAGCCGACGGTGCGCAGCCGTCCGCCGATCCGGTCGGCCTCGTAGACCACGGGCCGCAGGCCCATCTTCATCAGCTCGTACGCGGCGACGAGACCGGAGAGTCCGCCGCCGACGACCGCGACCTCGGCGCCGTGCTCGGTCGCCGGTATCTGGCCCAGGCCCGCGGGGTGGGCGAGGTAGTCGTCGTAGGCGTAGGGGAAGTCCGGGCCGAACATGGTGATGGGCGGAAGGGCCTCGAGGGCCCGCGTCTCCTGCTCGTCATGGACGGCGGTGGGCACCGTGGACGTCATGGGGTACGGACTCCTTGCTGCTTGGTGCTCAAAGGGGTGGTTCGGGTGCGGCAGGGGCCGGACGGATCAGCTGAGGGAGGTGTAGAGACCGGGGCGGCGGTCGCGCAGATACGGGTTGATCCGGCGCGAGGTCGTCAGCAGTTTGGGGTCGACGTCGCCGAGGAGGAGCTCCTCGCCGCGGCCCGCGCGCAGACAAGTGGCGCCGTCGGGCCCGGCCAGACAGCTCAGCCCGACGAAGTCGAACTCGCCCTCGGGGCCGCTGCGGTTGACGTACGCGATGTACATCTGGCTCTCGAAGGCCCGCACCGGGATCAGGGATTCGGCGACGAACTCGAAGGGGTGCATCTGCGCGGTGGGCACCACCAGCAGATCGGTCCCGGCCAGGGCGTGGGCCCGTACGTTCTCGGGGAACTCCACGTCGTAGCAGACCAGGATGCCGACGGTCAGCTCGCCGATGGTGGCCTGGACGACGGGGGTCTCCCCGGGGGTGAACGACTCCCGCTCGAAGCAGCCGTAGAGATGGGTCTTGCGGTAGTTGGCCAGCTCGGTGCCGTCCGCGCCCACCAGTCGCGCGGAGTTGTGGACCGCTCCGGCGTGGCGCTCGGGGTAGCCGTAGAGGACCGCCAGCCCGTGCGCCGCGGCGATCTCGGCCACGGCCCGGCCGCTCGGCCCGTCGGCGGGCTCGGCCAGCTCCCGCACACCACCGCCGATGGCGTAGCCCGTGAGGAACATCTCCGCGGTGACCAGCAGCCCGGCGCCGTCGGCGGCCGCGCGGGCGGCGGCCTCGTCGAGCACCTTGAGGTTACCGGCGGGGTCGCCGGGGTGACCGGAGTTCTGGAGCAGAGCGGTGCGCAGCGGCGGCATGGCAGACCTTGGGAGGAGGAGTACGGGCATAAAAACAGTACGTTGCCTCCGGATCGCCCAACAAGACGACTTCATTGCGTCCGGCGTCGATTCATGACGTATGTGGATCGGAACACGACGATTCATTGCACACGCGGGGGCCGGGCACACGCGGGGGCCGCACGGACGGGCCCCGCAGGGGCGCGGGGCTGTATCGATGTGCGGCTCCGCCGCGTGGGCGCGACCAGCCACAACGACGCCGCAGCCGATCGACGACAGGCCAGGGCACTACGTCGGGGCGCCCGAGCTGAACCTTCGCAGCAAGGGCGACAACACCAGCACGGACTTCGTGCGCTCCACGAAGTGCTCCCCCGCGATCCGCTCCAGCACCCGCTCGAAGTGGCGCATATCCGCGGCGAAGACCTGGACGACGGCGTCCGCGTCACCGGTGACGGTGGACGCGGACACCACCTCGGGGTAGCGCGACAGGCCCCGGCGGATGTCGTCCGGCGAGGTGTTGTGGCGGCAGAAGAGCTCGATGAAGCCCTCGGTCTCCCAGCCCAGCGCCACCGGGTCGACCCGCACCGTGAAGCCGGTGATGGCTCCCTCCGCGCGCAGCCGGTCCACCCGCCGTTTGACGGCGGGCGCGGACAGCCCGACGATTTCGCCGATGTCGGCGTAGGAGCGGCGGGCGTCCTCGGCGAGGGCGTGGACGATGCGTTCGTCGAGATCGTTCAGTCGCACTGGGGGGCAATCACTTCTCTGCTGTGGCCAGTCGGGATCGGCGCATGCCGTATCCGAAGTACAGCACAAGGCCGACGGCCATCCACACGCCGAAGACCACCCAGGTCACGAACTGCAGGCTGCCCATCATCCACAGGCACAGCGCGAAGCCGATCACCGGGAAGAGCGGGGACAGCGGCACCCGGAAGGTCCGGGGCATATCGGGCCGGGTCCGGCGCAGCATGATCACGGCGATGTTGACCAGCGCGAAGGCGAAGAGCGTGCCGATGCTGGTGGCGTCGGCGAGCTGGCCGAGCGGGATCGCGGCGGCGAGGACACCGCAGAAGAGCGAGACGATGACGGTGTTGGCGCGCGGCACCCCGGTCCGGGCGTGGACCGTGGAGAAGACCTTGGGCACCAGCCCGTCCCGGGACATCGCGAAGAGGATTCGGGTCTGCCCGTAGAGCACGGTCAGCACCACGGAGGCGATCGCGATCACCGCGCCGGCCGCCAGCAGCACGGCCCAGAAGCTCTGTCCGGTGACGTTCTTCATGATCGAGGCGAGCGCGGCCTCGGAGCCGGAGAACTTCTTCCAGGGCAGGGCACCCACCGCCACGGCGGCCACCAGGCAGTACAGCGCGGTGACGATGATCAGCGAGAGCATGATCGCGCGGGGCAGGTCGCGCTGGGGGTTCTTGGCCTCCTCACCGGCCGTGGAGGCGGCGTCGAAGCCGATGTAGGAGAAGAAGAGGGTGGCGCCGGCGGCGCTGACGCCCGCCATGCCCAGCGGCATGAACGGGGTGTAGTTGCCGGCCCGGATACCGGTGAAGGCGACGGCGCAGAAGAGGATCAGCGCCGCGATCTTCACCCCGACCATGATGGCGTTGGCGCGGGCGCTCTCCTTGGCGCCGCCCAGCAGGAACGCCATGGCCAGCAGCACCACGAGCAGCGCGGGCAGATTGAAGATCCCGCCGTCTCCGGGCGGGGCGGCCAGCGCGTCGGGGATGGTGATCCCGAGGGTGCCGTCGAGCAGTTCGTTGAGGTACTCGCCCCAGCCGACGGCCACGGCCGCCACCGAGACGCCGTACTCCAGGATCAGACACCAGCCGCAGACCCAGGCGATCAGCTCGCCCATGGTGGCGTAGGCGTACGAGTAGGAGGAGCCGGAGACCGGGATGGTGCCCGCCAGTTCGGCGTACGACAGCGCGGAGAACAGCGCGGTGAGCCCGGCTATGACGAACGACACGATGACCGCGGGGCCCGCGTCCGGCACCGCCTCGCCGAGCACCACGAAGATGCCGGTGCCCAGGGTGGCACCGATGCTGATCATGGTGAGCTGCCATACGCCCATCGAGCGCCGGAGGCTTCCGCCCTCGCCCTGGCCGCCCTCGGCGACCAGCCGCTCCACGGGCTTGCGCCGCATCAGCCGGGCGCCCAGCCCGCCGACCGGAGGGTCTGGTTCCGGTTGCTGGGTGGCGGGCGGTGCTGCGCCGTGCTCCAACACTTGGGTGGCTCCTTAATCGCTGCCATCAGGTGGTGGCGACCGACTGCGGACATACGGGTACCCGGGAAGGAAACCCGCAGGTGGGAATCGCCGAGCAGCCGGTCTCCGCCACTCCACGTCAGCGCAAGACCCTATGAGCCGTCCGCCGACGGCCGTAATGGACCATGGTTGCGCATACGTGTCGCAACGTTGCGCGCGGGGGCGCTCGTCGGTGAATCGTTGCGAAACACTGAGCTTGTCAGCGCGCGTTTCACCCGAATGCCGCGATACTGCACCATTTTAGCGGTCGTTGGTGGGGACGTGACCACTGACAGTCTGCAACCACCCGATCACTCCCGCCTCGGTGCCGAACCGGTGTTCCGGCCCCGCGACCAGGGGGGTGACAGCGAGCGCTACCCGCTCGAATACTGCGCGAGAGTGTGGGAGGACTTCATCCGGACGCTGGGCCGGATCGAGGCGGACTTCCTCCACCGCTCCGATACCACAGAACCGGGCGTCAAGGCATGACCTACACCGAGCCGAGGCCGGGCGGCTACGGGCCCCCTCCCACCGGCCACCGGCCCGCCCCCGCACCCCCTCCCGGGGACCGGTTCGAGGTGGCAGCCGATTATGAGATGAATCCTTTCCCCCTGCCCGACCCGGAGACCATCGAGGGCCGCTGGGACCTGGAGGGGGACCTGGCCCGGCTGCTCCAGACGTCCTCCGCCGAGGAGGCGGTGCACACCACCGGCCCCATCGGACCACCGGTCACCCCCCTGCGAGCCCCCGCCCCCGCCCATGTGCGGGGGCGCGGCAAGCGCCGCCGGGTCCGCTTCCGGCTGCCGACGATGCCGTGGCTGCATGTGATCAGCCTGATCTTCGCGGCGGTCACCACGGTCATCGTCGCCATGCTGAGCGTCCTCGGCGGCATGATCTCCTACCGCCCGCTGCGCTATCTGGCCTCCCCGAGCACCACGGAGTCCATGGCGGCGTGGTGGCCCCTGCTGGTCTACGGACCCTGGCTGGTCGCCTCGCTGTCGGTGCTGCGGGCCGCCCTGCACCGGCGGGGCGCGGCGCACTCATGGGGCGTGGTGGTGCTCTTCTCCACCATCGCGGTGTTCCTGTGCGTGGCCCACGCCCCGAGGAACGCGCCCAGCATCGCCGTGGCCGGCCTTCCCCCGGTCGCCGCGCTGGTCTCGTTCCACCAGTTGGTGCGGCAGATCACCCTCACCAGCCCGCCACGCCACGCACTGCCCCGCACCCGGGGTGAGCAGCGTGGAATGGCGAGATGAGCCACCGTCGCACCACACCACCACAGCCCCACTCACCCGAGCCGAGTGGGGCTGTGGCGCCCCTTTTTGAGGACTCGGTTCTCCCCCGGCTACCGCTGGGAGGTACCCCCTGCCGGAAGACCCAAGCCCCCGGATCGAACCGCTGAGGGTTAGGGGGCTTCTGATGGATCTCCGCGGCGTCGCGACGCCCGGCACGCCCTCTCGCCGCACCGGACAAAACCCCTAGTAGCTCCGCTACGAGGACTTCCGCCCGGCACACCGAGAGCACGCTCCCCCAGCTACCGCTGGGAGGTGCCCCCTGACGCCGCTCCTTCCTCCACGGAGATCCATCAGAAGCCCCCTAGTCCCAGGAGGCGTGGAGGGGCTGGCCCTCGGCGTAGCCCGCGGCGCTCTGGACGCCGACGACGGCCCGCTCGTGGAACTCCTCCAGCGACCCCGCGCCCGCGTAGGTGCAGGAGCTGCGCACGCCCGCGACGATCGAGTCGATCAGGTCCTCGACGCCCGGCCGGGCCGGGTCGAGGAACATCCGCGAGGTGGAGATGCCCTCCTCGAACAGCCCCTTGCGGGCCCGCTCGTACGCCGACTCCTCGCTGGTGCGATTGCGCACCGCGCGCGCCGACGCCATGCCGAAGCTCTCCTTGTACGGGCGGCCGTCGGCGGTGTGCTGGAGGTCGCCGGGCGACTCGTACGTACCCGCGAACCAGGAGCCGATCATGACGTTGGACGCCCCGGCCGCCAGCGCCATGGCGACGTCGCGGGGGTGCCGGATACCGCCGTCCGCCCAGATGTGCTTGCCGAACTTCCGCGCCTCGGCGGCGCATTCCATCACCGCGGAGAACTGCGGCCGGCCCACGCCGGTCATCATGCGGGTGGTGCACATGGCGCCCGGCCCGACGCCGACCTTGACGATGTCGGCACCGGCCTCGATGAGATCGCGCACCCCTTCGGCGGCGACCACGTTGCCCGCCACCACCGGCACCCGCGGGCCAAGGCCTCGGACCGCCTTGAGCGCGCTGATCATCGACTCCTGGTGGCCGTGGGCGGTGTCCACGACGAGGGTGTCCACCCCGGCGTCGAGGAGCGCCTTCGTACGGCCCTCCACATCGCCGTTGACCCCGACGGCGGCCGCGATCCGCAGCCGGCCCGCCGCGTCCACCGCGGGCGTGTAGAGCGTCGCGCGCAGCGCTCCCTTGCGGCTCAGGATGCCGGCCAGCTTCCCGTCCGCGTCCACGGCGGGGGCCAGCTTGCGGTGGGCGGCGTCGAGGCGGCTGAACGCCTCCTGGGGGTCGATGCCCGCGTCGAGCACCATCAGCTCCCGCGACATCACCTCGGACAGCTGGGTGAAGCGGTCCACCCCGGTCAGGTCGGACTCGGTCACCACGCCCACCGGACGCCCGTCCTCGACCACCACGCCCGCGCCGTGTGCCCGCTTGGGCAGCAGCGACAGCGCGTCGGCGACGGTGCCGGTCGGGGCGAGGACGATCGGGGTGTCCAGCACCAGATGGCGGCTCTTGACCCAGCGGACCACGTCGGTGACGACGTCGATCGGGATGTCCTGCGGGATGACGACGAGGCCACCGCGCCGGGCGACCGTCTCGGCCATGCGGCGGCCGGCGATCGCGGTCATGTTGGCGACGACGAGCGGGATGGTGGTGCCGGTGCCGTCGGGGGCCGACAGGTCCACTCCCTGGCGGGAGCCGACCGCGGAGCGGCTCGGCACCATGAACACATCGTCGTACGTCAGGTCGTAGGGAACCGGGGAAGATCCCACGTGGTGCCCCGTACCGGGCTCGAGGAAACGCATGAGTCTCACATTTTCACGCGAAACGACGCAGGTCACTCCCACAGCGGCACAACAAAAGACCCCCGCGTTCATAGAGTCCTCCAAAGAGGCGCTGCGGGGGCTGCTCCGGTGCCGGCAGGCAACCTGCCTTACGTCGAAACGTTACCCGAGCGCCCGCCCGAGGGCGAGTGACCGATGGACCCCGGCCGCCGCCGAGTCATGATCACCACCCCTGGACGGCGTTCAGGGCCCTTTCGTGCCACTGTCCGCCGGTTTCTGTGGAAAGTGCCAGAGCAAGCCGCCCGAGCCGCCGATGCCGCAGATGGATCGCGTACACAGGTTCTGGGCGCTCGATATGGGCGCCCAGAACACAACCCCGCGAACGGAAGCCGCGCGTGCCCACCCGGTGAGGTGTGCCCGAGCGGCACTGGGTGCGAACGGCTGCCGTCGCCCCCCTCTATCGAAGGAGTTGACCATGTCTGTTGCCGTACCGGCCGAGTCGGCCATGGAGATGTCGGAGTTCGACCTGGACGTGCGTGTCGAGCTCGACGAGCCGACGGCCGCGCAGGGCGCCGCCTCCTATCCCACGGTGTCCATCCTCGCGTGCACCGTCGTCCCGCCCTGTGGCTGATCAGTAGGACCGTACGGGGTCCGGGCCGGTGCCCGGACCCCGTACGGCTCGCCGACAGCGGAAATGCCCGGCGGTGCCGGGCGTGGACGGGAGAGACGACACCATGTCCGGAGACCACGCGATGTTCCAGGCGGAGCCCACCGGGATGCTCCGTGTCCCGCTCCTCCCCCGCTCGGCCACCGGGACCCGCGCACACATCGACCCGCGCGACCGCGAACAGGTCCGCCGGTACATCGACGCGCTCCTCTCCGACGGACGGGTCGAGGAGGCCCTCGCCGTCTCCAGCCCCTCACTGCACCGGACCGTCGAGGCGCTGCGCGCCGGCGCGCCGATGAAACCCGGCGCACTGCGCAAGCTCACGCTCTCGGCGACGCGCTACGTCCTGCGGGGCGCCAGCCGCGCCACCCCCTTCGGACTCCTGGCGGGCGTCGCCCCGGTGTCCTTCGGCGAGGCGGGCTGCCGGATCCGGATGGGCACCCGGCACGGCAAGGCGGTGCGCCCGGACGGAGGCTGGCTGACCGGCGTGCTCACCGCCTGGGAGGGCGACCTCGAGGTTCTGCGGGCGCTGCGCGTCGTGGCGAACGACCTGGGCTTCGCACGCGGACAGCGCTGGGTGCTCCCCTGCGGCTACGACGCGAAGGACCCGGCCGACGCCGAGGAGCCGGCCACCGGCGAACGGCGGCGTGCGGGGCGGAGCGCCCAGGAGATCTCCGTACGCCACACCGCGGCCGTGAAGACCATCCTCGCCGCCACCCGGCACCCCCGCCCGGCCGGGGGACTGCTGAAGATCCTCGACGAGACGTACCCGAACGTCCCCGCGTCCGCCAAGGAGGGGCTTCTCGTCGAGCTCGTCCGCCAGGGCTTCCTCCTCACCGAGCTGCGCCCCCGCTCAGCGAGACCGACCCGCTGCGGTACGCGGTGGAAGTCCTCAAGGCCGTGGGCCGGACCGACAAGGCGCGCGAACTGGCCGCCGTCGGCGACCTATTGGAGGAGTACGGCGCGGAACGCCTCGGCGCCGGGCTCGGCCGCTGGCAGGCGGCCCTGGACACGATGGGCGGCCTGCGCGCCGATGACCGGCCGATCCAGGTCGACATGCGGCTGGACGCCGAAGTCACCCTGGACCGGGAGGTTTTGCGGGAGGCGGAGCGCGCGGCCACGGCGCTGTGTCTCGCCGCACCCGGCACCGTGCCGACGCCCGAACTCCGGGAGTACCGTGACGCGTTCGTCGAACGCTATGGCACCGACCGGGCCGTGCCGCTCGCCGACGTCCTCGACCCGCACACCGGCCTGGGCCCGCCCGCCGGGTACGACCACCCCAGAAGCGAGCGGAGCACGGCGGGACCCGGTGAGCCGAGCGAACGCGACCGGGCCCGGAACGATTTCCTGGCCGAGCTGGCGCTCACGGCGATCGCGTCGGGTGACCGCGAGGTGGAGCTCGACGACGCGGCGCTCGACCGGCTGCGCGGCTCCGGAGCACCGCCCCCGGCCGCGCTGGAGCTCTGCGCCCATCTGACCGCCCCCTCGCGGCGGTCCCTCGAAGAGGGCGACTTCGCGCTCGTGCTCTCCCCGTCGACGGGATCGCCGGCGCCGGGCGCGCTCTTCGGCCGGTTCGCCTACCTCCTCGACGACGTGGAGGCGGTGGGCGAGTTGGCGCGCCGCTCAGCCGCCGACTCGGCCCGGGACGGCGCGCTCCAGGCACACCTGGACTTTCTGCCCCTGAGCGGGCGCGACGCCAACGTGGCCCGCGTCCGGGCGTTCTGGAGCGAGCGCGTCGCGGTGGGCTGCTTCGCGGACCGCGCCTCGCCCGCCGTACGGGGAATGGGCGATCTCGCACTGGCCGCCGACCTCGACCGGCTGTATCTCGTGGACGCCTCGACCGGGCAGGAGATCAACCCCCGGGTTCCGACCATGCTCGACCCGCGGCGCGCCCCCGCGGCGGTCCGTCTGCTGCGCGAGCTGCCGGCGATGGGAAGCCGGCCCTCGTGCGTGTGGACATGGGGGCGCGTCTCCACACTCCCCCATCTGCCCCGCGTCCGGTTCGGCAGGACGGTCCTCGCCCCCGCCCGATGGCGGCTGACCGACCCCGGCCTGTTCGACTCCGCCCTCTCGGACGCGGAGTGGGAGCGCCACCTGGACGGCTGGCGGGCGCGCTGGAACGTGCCCGACCGGGTCGCCGTCGGCGGGGGCGACCACCGGGTGGAGATCGACCTGACCGCCCCGCTCCACCGCATGGTGCTGCGCCGCGAGCTCCGCCGGGGCAAGGACGTGACGGCGTACGAGACGCCCGAGGACGCGGGACGGGGTGACGGCTGGCTCGCCACCGACTCGGGGGCGTTCAGCAGCGAACTGGTGATTCCGCTGCTGCCCGCCCGCCCGGCGCCCGGCGAGCCCCCGGCCGTCCGGGCTCCGGCGCGGCGGATCCGCCCGGTCGGTCCGCCCGTCCCGCGGCACAGCCGCGCGTGGCTCTACGGCAAGCTCTACGCCTGCGCCAACCGCCAGGACGAGGTGCTGACCGAGCACCTGCCCCGGCTGCTGGCGGCCCTGCCGCCCGCCGTGGACCGCTGGTTCTTCATCCGCTACGCCGATCCGGCCGGCGCGCATCTGCGGCTGCGGTTCCACGGCGACCCCGCCACGCTCCACGGCGAGCTGCTGCCGGGCGTCCTGGACTGGGTCGAGCAGCTGCGCGACCTGCGGCTGGCCGGGGCGTTCGTCATCGACGGCTATGAGCCCGAAAGCCACCGCTATGGCGGCCCCGAGGCCATCGAGGCCGCCGAGACGGTCTTCCACCAGGACAGCGTGGCCGTCCTCGAACAGCTGCGCCTCCGGGCGGCGGGCGCGGTCACCGTCGAACCGCGGCTGCTCGCCGCCGCCAACTACCTCGATCTCGTCCGCCAGGTCCACGGTGACCGGTGGACCGACTGGTACCTGCGCAACCCGCGGGACGAGGAGCACCAGGCCTACTTCCGGGAAGGGCGCACGGCGGCGCTTCGTCTGCTGGACGGCGGGCTCCGGGCCGCGTTCCCCGCCGAAGGCGCTGCCGCCGTGCTCGGCGCCCTCGACGCCAGGGCGGCCGCCATGCGTGCCTATGCCTCCGTAGCCGCCGACGGATCGGTGCTGGCGAGTGTCTTACATATGCACCACAACCGGCTCATCGGCACCTCACACACCTCCGAAGCCCGTTCGCTGGCGGTGGCGCGCGGCCTGGCCCAGGCCGAACACGGACGGCGGAGGCACCTCGGATGACGGCGGCACCAGCCGGGCGGTGGGACCCCGAAGCGGTGGCGGCCGAGATCGCCGCCCGCATCCGCGACCGCGCCACCGGTGCCGACACCGGCACCGGCACCGGGGACTCCGCCGCTGCCGGGCTCGGCATGGGTGCCTCGGGAGCGGCGCTGTTGCTCAGTGAGCTGAGCAAGGGCGACCCGGGCTCGCGCACGACCGTCCACGCCCTGCTGGCGGCGGAGGCCGGGATCGCCGGTGCCAAGGGTTCCGGGCTGATCACGGGCCTGGCCGGGCTCGGCTTCGCCGCCAAGCACGCCGCCCGCACGCCCCGGGACTACGCCACCGTGCGGGACCGGGTGGACGCGGCCCTGCGGCATCGCCTCGGCAAAGCCCTCGACGCCGAGTACGGCCGGATGGAATCGGGTGTCCCCGGAGCGGACCGGGAAAAGTTCGACGTCGTCTCCGGTGTGACCGGCCTCGGCCGGTACTTCCTCGCCGAACCGTCCGACCCCGCGGCCGTCCGGGACGTACTGCGCCACCTCGTCACCCTCACCGAACCCGTCAAGGCCGGGGCCGGACCGCTGCCCGGCTGGTTCAGCCCCCCGTGGCCCGCCGCGGTGGACCCGCGGCGGCGGGAGTGGGTGCTCGACCTGGGCCTCGCCCATGGCGCCGCCGGGCCGCTGGCGCTGCTGTCACTGTGCTGGACGCGCGGACTGCGCGTCCCCGGCCATGACACGGCCATCCGCCGCATCGCCCAGTGGCTCATGAGCTGGCGCCAGGAGGACCCGGACGCGGGCCCGGGATGGCCCGGTACGGTCTCCGCCGGCCAGGAGCTGGTCCCCGCCCGGCCCGCCCTGGAACCGGGCCGCCCGAGCTGGTGCTACGGCACGCCGGGAATCGCCCGCGCGCTACACCTCGCCGGGGTCGCGCTGGGCGAGGACGCGTGGGCGCACACCGCGGCGCAGGCGATGAGGGCGGTCTTCGCCGGCCCCGACGGACCGCGGGGGCTGGACGACCCCGGGCTGTGCCACGGCCTCGCCGGGCTGGCCCGGATCACCGGTCGCATGGCCGACGAGCTGGACGATCCCTCGCTCGCCGCACGGGCGGACGAACTCGCGGAGCAGCTGTGCGCCCGCTTCGACCCCGATTCGGCCTTCGGCTTCCCCACCGCGCCGGTGCCATCGCACCGGCCGGAGCCGCTGGACGCGCCGACCTTCCTGGAGGGCGCGGCGGGCGTCGCCCTCGTCCTGCTCGGCCGGAGCACGCCGCCCGCCGGAACCGCCGACGGTGATCTGCCCTGGGACGCGGCCCTGCTTCTGGCGTGATCCGGCGGGCCGCCTCCCTCCCAGGGTCCTTCCGACGCACCTCGAACCTCTGTCGAGTCAGGAAAACGCGAAGACTTCCTTGTCCGTCCCGACTCGATCCTCGTCGATTTCGATTCCGAATCCCGGGCGGGTGGGCAGCGGGATCGCGCCGCCCGCCGTAGGCCCGCAGCGCCGAGCGGGCGCTGATCCGCAGCATCATCGCGACGACGACGCCCGCGATGAGCAGCACGGTCCCGGGGGTGGCGAGCCAGTCGAACTCGTAGGTCGCGAGCGCCACCGGCTCGCCCTGTGGTGTCCGCACCGCGAGCCCGGGCCATTCGAAGGTCAACGTGGCAGCCTTCAGCGCGTCCTTGACACTCGGGACCACGGACAGGGTGAACAGCCCGATGATCACCAGGTAGGGCGCGAAGGCACGGAAGACGTCGACGCGGGACGGAGCGGTGAGAACGCCGGTCGCGCCGGTGCCAGTTGGTGTCAGGGCTCCGCCACCGGGCGCCTCGACATCGGCGCGGGCCGAGTGTTCCGAGCGGCGCGGTTGCCAGAACCGAGTCAAGAGCAGAACGGATCCGGCCGAGGCCAATGCCGCGACTATGTCCACGAGTTGGATCGGGCCGAAGGTCGCGACCGCGTACTGCGGGACGGCGAACGACACACCGGCCACCGCCGCCGCGGGCCACACCTCGCGCACCCCCCGGGCGCCGTCGAGCACCACGAGCAGCAGCATCGGGACGAAGAGTGCGAGCACCGGAACGAGGTGGGCGGTGGCCTCACTCAGCGTGTCCGTCGGAATCCCGGTGACCTGGCCGAGCGTAATGATCGGCAGTCCGACACCGCCCCACGCCACCGGCACGGTGTTCGCGATCATCGAAACCGTCACCGCCCGCATGGCCGGCAGTCCGAGCGCCACCAGCATCACCGAACAGATCGCCACCGGCGCCCCGAAGCCGGCCAGCGCCTCCACCGGTGCTTCACGGGCTGGCCGTGCAGGCCCGCGACGGCGCCACCACCGAGGAACTACAGGCGATCATCGAATCGGCGATGCTCGGCGCCCCGCGAGCCGATCCGTGACCCCCGGGTGGCTTACGGCCCGTCCGGGTCCGCGCGGTCGAGGGCGGGGTGGGCGGCCGGGGTGGTCCCGGCGAGCAGGTAGTCCGCGGCGGCGGTGTCCGTCACCAGGCTGGTGACCAGGCCGGACCTCAGCACCGCCCCGATCGCCTCGGCCTTACGGCGGCCACCGGCGATGGCCACCACCTCGGGGATCCGGCGCAACCGGTCGGCCTCCACGGTGATGCAGCGCTCGCCCAGGTCGCGGCCGATGCGGCGGCCCTCGGCGTCGAAGAGGTGGGCCGACATCTCGGCGGCGGCGCCCAGGCTCTCGTAGTGGGCCCGCTCCTCCTCCGTCAGCATGTCGTAGACCGTGGAGATCCCGGCCTCCCAGGAGCCGATGGAAACGCAGGCCACGGTGACCTTGTCGAAGTACTCGAAGGCGCGGGCGATACCGGTCTGGCCGCGCAGGGCGTCCGCGGTGGCCGTGTCCGGCAGCAGCATCGGCGCGTAGATGGGATGCGCCTCACCGCCGGAGACGGCGGCGGCGCGGCGCACCGCCTCGACCGAGCCCCGCTCGGCCGTGCCCGCGTCGTACACGCCCGTGAGCTGGACGACGGTGCACGGGGGCAGCCGGTGCAGCGCGGCCGCCATGTGGATCGTGGACCGTCCCCAGGCCAGCCCCAGCACATCCCCCTCGGTCACCAGCTCGCCCAGCAGGTCCGCGGCGACCTCGCCGAGGTTCTCCGGGTCCGGGGTGTCCGCCTCGGCGTCGGCCGGGGACTCCACGACGACCGCGTGGCGCAGCCCGTAGCGGGCGCGCAGCGCGTCGGAGCGCTCCGCGTCGAGCTCGGCCGGAACCCGGATTTCGATGCGCACCAGATCGCGCTCGAGCGCCGTCTCCAGCACCCGCGCGACCTTGAAGCGGCTGACGCCGAACTCCTCGGCGATCTGGATCTTGGACTTGCCCTCGAGGTAGAAGCGGCGCGCCATGGCCGCCGCCTGCACCAGTTCGGCGGGTCCCATCCGCGTGGCTGAACGGCCCGTCGACACCGCGGTCTCCTCACTATTCACTGTCCGGACTCACCGTTCATCCTGTCAGAAACGGCGGAGTTGGTTTGGCCTTCACCCTTGAGTTCATCGACCGGTAGCTACGTCGCCTCATGAACCGGGGGTGCCGGTCGCCTTTTCGGCGAGGTGGCGCAGCTCCCGTACGGCCTTGGCCGGGTCGTCGGCGCCGTAGACGGCCGAGCCCGCGACGAACACATCGGCGCCCGCCTCGGCACACCGCTCGATGGTCTCGGCCGACACCCCGCCGTCCACCTGCAACCACATCTGAAGGCCGTGCCTGGCGATGAGCTGCCGGGTGCGCCGGATCTTCGGCAGCATGATGTCCAGGAACGCCTGGCCGCCGAAGCCGGGCTCCACGGTCATCACCAGCAGCATGTCCAGCTCGGGCAGCAGATCCTCGTACGGCTCGATGGGCGTGGCGGGCTTGAGCGCCATCGACGCCCGCGCGCCCTTGGCCCGGATCTCGCGCGCCAGCCGCACCGGCGCGGCCGCGGCCTCCACATGGAAGGTGACGGAGCCGGCGCCCGCCTCGATGTACTGCGGCGCCCAGCGGTCCGGGTCCTCGATCATGAGATGGCAGTCCAGCGGGGTCCGCGTGGCCCTGCCCAGCGATTCGACCACCGGCACACCGAGGGTGAGGTTGGGGACGAAGTGGTTGTCCATGACGTCGACGTGGAGCCAGTCGGCGCCTTCGACCGCCTTCGCCTCATCCGCCAGGCGGGAGAAGTCTGCGGACAGGATGCTGGGATTGATCTGCGGGGCCATGGCTCCAAGCCTCCCACGATCGGCGCCGGTCCATGGAGCCGGGATCTGATCATCGGTCCGGCTCGGATCGGCTCGGTCCCGCTCGGACCGCCTCGGTCCCGCTCGGACCGCCTCGGTCCCGCTCGGATCGACGGACGCCGGGGGAGACGAGATCATGAAGATGGTCGAGCACCCCCTACAGGCAACCCACCATGACGAGCGATCGAATACCCCGGCACCCCCGCACCGCGATGTGCGCGGCGCTCACAGCGGCCGTCGTCGCGGCGCCGGTCGCCGGGGCCGGGCCCGCCTCCGCGGCGGCCACGGCACCGCGGCCGGTCTGCGTCTCGCACCAGTCCGGGCTGGCCGGAAAGATGTCCAAGGACCTCGCCGGCGCGCTGCGCGGCCGGTCCGGAACCGTCGCGATCAGCCTCCGCGACCACACCACCCACACCCGCTGCACCCTGCGCGCGAACCAGAGGTTCGACTCCGCGAGCGTGGTGAAGGTGACGGTCCTGGGGACGCTGCTGTGGGACGCGCAGCGGCACCACCGGGGGCTGACCAAACGCGAGAAGACCCTCGCCAAGGCCATGATCACCAAGTCGGACAACGCCTCGACCAGCAAGCTGTGGAAGCAACTCGAGCCCGCCGGGGTCAAGGCGTTCCTGCGGACGGCCGGAATGGACGCCACCGTGCCCGGCAAGGACGGCTACTGGGGCCTCACCCGGATCACCGCGAACGACCAGGAGCGGCTCCTGGACCTGATCACCCACGCGAACACGGTGCTGACCGACGCCTCGCGCACCTACGTCCTCACGCTGATGGGCAAGGTCATCCCCGAACAGCGCTGGGGCACCCCGGCCGGCGCCCCGGGCGGTACGAAGATCCATGTGAAGAACGGCTGGCTGGAGCGGTCCTCGCACGGCTGGCGGGTGCACAGCGTCGGCGCCTTCACCGGCGGCGGCCACGACTACACGCTCACCGTGCTCACCCAGGACGACCGCACCATGCGGGCGGGCGTGGCCACCATCGAGGCCGTGGCGCGCGCGGTGCACAGGGACCTCAACCCCACCGCCCACGCCCGTACGCTCTACGCCCCGACCGACCGGCCCGGGGAAGCGCTTCCGGCGGTCCCGGAGGACTGAACTCCCGGCCGGCCACGGGCGCGGTCAGCCGGTGCGGCGCAGCAGGGCCAGATACATGGCGTCCGTGCCGTGCCGGTGCGGCCACAGCTGGATGTCGGGGCCGTCGCCCAGCTCGGGCACCCCGGGCAGCAGCGGCCGGGCGTCGATCCACTCCGCGGAGACGGCCGCGCCGCCCCGCCCCTTGAGGACGTCCTCGACCACGGCCCGGGTCTCGGCCGGATGCGGGGAACAGGTGGCGTAGCCGACCACCCCGCCGATCCGCGCCGCGGCCAGCGCCTCCCGCAGCAGCCCGCGCTGGAGCGGGGCGAAGCCCTCGAGATCCTCGGGGCGGCGCCGCCAGCGCGCCTCGGGGCGGCGGCGCAGGGCACCCAGACCGGTGCAGGGGACGTCCACCAGCACCCGGTCGAAGGACTCCGGACGCCACGGCGGCCGGGTGCCGTCCGCGGCGATCACCTGGTACGGCCCGGGGTTGCCCGCCAGGGCCCCGGCCACCAGCCGGGCCCGGTGCGGCTGCTTCTCGGCGGCCAGCAGCGAGGCACCGCGCTCCGCGCCGAGCGCGGCGAGCAGCGCGGCCTTGCCGCCGGGACCCGCGCAGCCGTCCAGCCAGCGCCGGTCGTCCCCGTCCAGCGGGGCGTTCGCCAGCGCGAGGGCCACCAGCTGGCTGCCCTCGTCCTGCACTCCGGCCCGCCCGTCGCGCACCGCCTCCAGCGCCCCGGGCTCGCCGCCCTCGGTGAGCCGCACCGCGTACGGGGACCAGCGGCCGGGCACCGCGCTCTGCTCGCCGACCGCGGCCAGCAGCTCCCCGGGCGTGGACCTGCCGGGCCGGGCGACGAGGGTGACCTCGGGCCGTTCGTTGTCGGCGGCCAGCAGCTCCTCCATACCGGCGCTGCCGCCGCCGAGCGCGTCCCACAGCGCGGAGACGACCCAGCGCGGATGCGAGTGGCGGACGCCCAGATGCTCCTCGGGGTCCTCGTCGTACGGCGGGGCGACCCGCTCCAGCCAGCCGTCGAGGTCATGCGTGGCGATCTTGCGCAGTACGGCGTTGACGAACTTGGCCCGGCCGTCGCCGAGCACCACCCGGGCCAGCTCGACGCTCGCCGAAACGGCGGCGTGGGTGGGGATACGGGTCCCGAGCAACTGGTGGGCGCCGAGGCTCAGTACATCGAGCACGGGCGGATCCACCTCGCGCAGCGGGCGGTCCACGCATTCGGCGATGACCGCGTCGTAGGTGCCCTGGTGGCGCAGGGTGCCGTAGACCAGCTCGGTGGCGAGCGCCGCGTCCCGGGAGTCGAACCGCGGCCCGCTGCCGGCCTCCGCGCTCTCCCGCGCCTTGCGCAGCAGGGGCGGGAGGACGAGGTTGGCGTACGCGTCCCGTTCGTCGACCGCCCGCAGCGCCTCGAAGGCGAGGATCCGCACGGGGTCCTTCTGCGGGCGGCGGTAGGGCTTGCCAGGCCGGTTCGGGGCGTGGGGACGGCGACGACGGGGCTGGTCGGTCACGGGAAATGTGCTCCGGGGGACGGATCGGGCTGAAGGGACCAGCCTACGTCGCCGGGGCGTCGGCGGTCGTGGGACCGCCGTCCAGGGCCGCTCCGTCCACGATGGCTCCTCCCACGATGGTTTCGTCCACGATGCCTCCTTCCACGATGGCTCCGTCCACGGTCGCGCCGTTGACGGCAAGTCCGTCGTCAACACTCGTCGGCTGCTCGAACTGGGTGCGGTACAGCTCCTCGTAGCGGCCCCCGGCGGCCAGCAGCGCGGTGTGCGTACCGCGCTCCACGATCCGCCCGTCCTCCACGACCAGAATGAGATCCGCCGCCCGGACCGTGGACAGCCGGTGGGCGATCACCACCGCGGTTCGCCCGTCCAGCGCCTCGCCGAGCGCCTCCTGGACATCCGCCTCCGAGGTGGAGTCCAGATGCGCGGTGGCCTCGTCGAGGATCACCACCCGGGGCCGGGCCAGCAGCAGCCGGGCGATGGTCAGCCGCTGGCGCTCACCGCCGGAGAGCCGGTAGCCGCGCTCGCCCACGACGGTGTCCAACCCGTCCGGCAGCGCCGCGATCAGACCCTCGAGACGGGCCCGGCGCAGTACCTCCCACAGCTCCTCGTCGGTGGCCTCCGGCCGGGCCAGCAGCAGATTGGCGCGGATCGAGTCGTGGAAGAGATGGCCGTCCTGCGTGACCATACCGAGGGTGGCGCGGATCGAGTCGGCCGTCAGATCGCGGACGTCCACCCCAGCGAGCCGTACGGCGCCGCCGTCGGCGTCGTAGAGCCTCGGCAGCAGCTGCGCGATGGTCGACTTCCCGGCGCCGGAGGAGCCCACCAGCGCGACCATCTGGCCCGGTTCGGCGCGGAAGGACAGCTGGTGCAGGACCGGGACGCCACCGCGGGTGTCCAGGGTGGCGACCTCCTCCAGGGAGGCGAGGGAGACCTTGTCCGCGGCCGGGTAGCCGAAGTCGACGCGGTCGAACTCGACGGACACCGGCCCCTCCGGGACCTCCCGGGCGTCCGGCTTCTCCTTGATCAGCGGCTCGAGGTCGAGCACCTCGAAGACCCGCTCGAAGCTGACGAGCGCGCTCATCACCTCGACCCGCGCCCCGGCCAGCGCGGTCAGCGGCGCGTACAGCCGGGTGAGGAGCAGCGCGAGCGCGACGACGGCGCCGGGGTCGAGCCGCCCGTGCAGCGCGAACCAGCCGCCGAGGCCGTAGACCAGGGCGAGGGCCAGGGCGGAGACGAGGGTCAGGGCGGTCACGAAGGAGACCTGCACCATCGCGGTCCGCACCCCGATGTCCCGCACCCGCCGGGTCCGCGCCGCGAACTCGGCGGACTCGTCGGCGGGCCGCCCGAACAGCTTGACCAGCGTCGCCCCGGGCGCGGAGAAGCGCTCGGTCATCTGGGTGCTCATCGCGGCGTTGTGCGCGGCCGCCTCGCGCCGCAGCTTCGCCAGCCGCCCGCCCACCCGGCGCGCGGGCAGCAGGAAGACGGGCAGGAGTACCAGCGTCAGCAGGGTGATCTGCCAGGAGATCCCGATCATGACGACGAAGGTGAGGAGCAGCGTCACCACATTGCCGACCACTCCGGAGAGGGTGTCGCTGAACGCCCGCTGCGCGCCGATGACGTCGTTGTTGAGCCTGCTGACCAGCGCCCCGGTGCGGGTCCGGGTGAAGAACGCCACCGGCATCCGCTGGACGTGGTCGAAGACGGCGGTGCGCAGATCGAGGATCAGCCCCTCGCCGATGTTCGCCGACAGCCAGCGGGTCACCAGCCCGAGCCCCGCCTCCGCCACGGCGATCGCGGCGATGAACCCGGCCAGCCAGAGCACCGTGCCCTGTCCCGAACGGTGGACGATCGCGTCCACCACCCGGCCCGCCAGCAGCGGCGTCGCCACCGCGAGCACCGCCGTGACCGTGCTCAGCACCAGGAACAGCAGCAGTTGGCGACGGTGCGGACGGGCGAAGGCGCCGATGCGGCGCAGCGTCTCGCGGGAGAAGGGCCGCCGGTCGTCCTGGGCGTTGGCCGTCTGATACAGGGAATGCCAGGCGGTCGATTGCATGTCCATCACGTACCTCCGAGGTCTCATGAGGAACGTAGGACTTCAACCTAGGTTGAAGTCAACGCCCGTCGCCCGGCGCGTCCGTAGCCCAGGTCCGGTTTCGGCGCGGCGGTCCGCTCAGACCCCGAGCCGCTCGCCCTCCGCGATCCGGACCCCGCGCGCCCAGTCCGCCGCGAGCATCGGCTTCTTGCCCTGCGGCCGCACCCAGGTCAGCTCGACGGCATGGCTGCCGGTGCCCACGTACACGGCCTTCTTGGTGGCGGCCGGCAGACCGGGCTCCAGATCCGTACGGTCCGCAACCGGCCGCGCCGAGACGACCTTCAGCCGCTCCCCCCGGAAGGTGGTCCACGCGCCCGGAGCGGGGGTGCACGCGCGCACCAGCCGGTCGACGCGCAGCGCGGGCGCCGTCCAGTCGATCTCCGCGTCCTCGACGGTGATCTTCGGGGCGAGCGAGATGCCCTCGGCCGGCTGCGGCACCGGGCGCAGGGTGCCGTTCTCGATGCCGTCCATCGTCGCCTCGAGCAGCCCCGCACCGGCGAAGGCGAGCCGCGTCAGCAGATCGCCGCTGGTGTCGGTGGCCCGCACCTGCTCCGTCACCACCCCGAACACCGGCCCGGAGTCCAGCCCTTCCTCGATCTGGAAGGTCGAGGCGCCGGTCATCTCGTCGCCCGCCAGCAGGGAGTGCTGCACGGGGGCCGCGCCCCGCCAGGCCGGGAGCAGCGAGAAGTGCAGATTGACCCAGCCGTGCGCGGGGATCTCCAGCGCGGCTTTGGGCAGCAGCGCGCCGTAGGCCACCACCGGGCAGCAGTCCGGCGCGATCTCGGTGAGCCGGGCCAGGAACTCCGGATCGCGCGGCTTGGCGGGCTTGAGCACCTCGATCCCCGCCTCCTCGGCCCGCTCGGCGACCGGGCTGGCCACCAGCCGGCGGCCGCGTCCGGCGGGCGCGTCGGGACGGGTCACCACGGCCACCACCTCGTGCTTCTCGGACGCGATCAGCGCGTCCAGAGCGGGCAGGGCGACCTCGGGGGTACCGGCGAAGACGAGCCTCATGGGTGGCGAACTACCTCTCACACAGCGGATACGGCGGGAACGTCGCGAACAGCGTCTGAAGTCTATGGTCCGCCGTCCGAGGGGGCGTACGAGCGGACTGCCGCACGCCCCGGACCGTGACCGACGGGCGGGTGCCGCGTTGGTCAAGGCAGATTGACCGCATCGGGCCGCTGTCGCGGCCCGATCCATTTCCCGCCGTCCGTCCGACTCCCGGTCCACCCCCAGCCCTCCCCCCCAACTCCCCCGACTCATCCCCATCCATCCCCCATCCCCCGTCAACGCCGGTTCGAGAGGCTTGTTCATGGCCGACCACGCAACTCATGACGCCCAGGCACGGGCCAGCCTGCACCTCCTGGTCCGGGACATCGAGCGGGTCCGCCGACAGGTGGACGCGCTGCGCACGCTCACCGCCCAGCTCGGCAATGTCTACCGCCCCCGTCGCACCGGCCCGTCCGCCGGTTTCGTGGTCTACGGACGCGCCCCGGCCCCCACCGTGCGGCTCGCCCAGGAACTGCGGGACAGCGTCGAGACGCTGGTCACGGCCGCGGTCGACTTCGACCGCTCACTCGGCTTCTCCTGGGACGCGGTGGGCTCCGCGCTCGGCGTCACCAAGCAGGCGGTGCACCGCCGTTACGGCGCCCGCCGGGCCGCCGCGCAGAACGCGACCGAGGGCGGCGAACCGTCCACGGGCCGCCCCGCCGAACCCGCCCCCCTGCCCTCGGTGCCCGCCGCCCGCACGGTCCCCCCGCAGTCGACCCCGTCCCTCCGCGAGGACCCCCGCCCGAGCGCGTTCCCGAGCCCCCGGCCGTCCCTCTGAAAGCTCGGTTCTCCCCCGGCCACCGCCGGGAGGTGCCCCCGCCGGGCTCACCCGATGTCCAGGGGATCCACCCGCACCGCGGGGTCCCTGTCCCCCCGGGCCAGGCGGCGGGCCTTCGCCTCCTTGAGGGCCGCCGCGAGGGCGCTGCCCTGGCCGGGGCGGACCCGTAGCAGGGCGCGCTCCCAGACCTCGCCCGCGGGCGGGTCCCCGGGGCGGCGCGGGCGGCCGGGAGGCGGTGGGGGCAGCGGGACCGGACCCAGGGTCTCGGCCCCCTCGGGGAGCCGGGTCGAGGCGATCAGCTCGGCCACCGCCTCCGCGGGGCCGGTCACGGCCGCCATCCGGGAGATCGGCGGGAAGCCCAGATCGGACCGCTCGGCCAGCTCGCGCGCCGCGTAACCGGCCGGGTCCCAGCGCACCAGCGCCTGGACGGGCCGCAGCGTCGGCTCGGCCATGATCACCACCGTGCCGCCCCGGCCGTCGTCGTCCTCCTCCCCATGGCCGCGGACCAGCGACGCCGCCTCCAGCCAGTGGCGCAGCGCGTCCTCGCCCGCGCGCAGATCGGGGCGGCCGAGCAGGGCCCAGCCGTCGAGCAGCAGCGCCGCGGCGTAGCCGCCCTCCGCGACCGGTTCGGCGCCCGGTGTGCTCACGACGAGCGCCGGACGGTCGGGGACGGACGTCAGCACATGGTCACGGCCCGAGGTGCGGACGGGCACGGACGGAAAGGCGCGGCCCAGCTCCTCGGCGGTGCGCCGGGCGCCGACGACGGACGCCCGCAGCCGGACGCCCCCGCATTCGCGGCAGTGCCAGGCGGGCTCGTCCCGCCCGCACCAGCCACACACCAGATGGTCCGCGTCCCGCGCCTCCAGGGGGCCCGAGCAGTGCGCACAGCGCGCGGGCTCCCGGCAGCGCTCACAGGCCAGCTTCGGCACATAGCCCCGGCGCGGCACCTGCACCAGCACCGGGCCCCGGGTCAGCGCCTCCCGTACGGTCTGCCAGGCGATCGTGGGCAGCCGGGCGGCGCGGGCCTCGGCGTCCCGGGCCACCTCGCCCTCGTCGACCGTACGGATCAGCGGGGCGGCCGCCCGGACCCGCTCGCGGTCGGCTTCGAGCGGCCGGGCCCAGCCGTTCTCCACCAGCTGGGCGGCCTCGACGGTGCGGCCGAGGTCGCCCAGCAGAAAGCCGGTCTTCTCATGGACGGCGCGCAGCAGCAGCACGTCGCGGGCATGCGGCTGCGGCAGCCGGTCGTCGCTGTGGCTGCGGTCCCCGTCGTCCCAGATCCCCACCAGCCCGAGGTCCCGGACCGGTGCGAACATCGCGGCCCGGGTGCCCACCACCGCCCGCACCGAGCCCCGGCTGACCGCCAGCCAGCGGCGGTAGCGCTCCTCGGGCCCGAGGTCGGCGGTGAGCAGCACATGCCGCCCCGGGCCGCCGAGCACCTCCGTGAGCGCGGCGTCCACCCGCTCGGCGGTCCGCCCGTCGGGCACGACGACGAGCGCCCCGCGCCCGGACGCGAGCGTGGCGGCCACGGCGGTGGCCCACTCCCGGGGCCAGTGCGGCCCGGGCAGCGCGGTCCATACGGCACGCGGCCGGTCCCCGCGCGCCAGCGCCTCCAGGAACCCGGGCCCGGCCGGATAGCGCGCCCAGCTCCCCGGCGCGGGCGGCTCCGGCGGGGGCAGCGGCGGCGGTGACGGCTCACCCTCGGCACGGGCGTTGCGCTTGGGCAGGGCCAGCTGGAGCACATCGGCGAGCGACCCGGCATACCGGTCGGCGACCGCCCGGCACAGCGCCAGCAGCCCGGGCCCCAGCACCTGCTCCGTGGAGACCACCTGCGCGAGGGCGGCCAGCGGGCCCCGGTAGTCGGACTCGGCGACGCGCTCGATGATGTACCCGTCGAGCAGCCCGCCCCCCTCGCGCCGGCCCTCGCGCACCTTCCCCGCCCCGGCCCCGAACCGCACCCGCACCCGCACCCCGGGCCGGGCCTCGGCGTCCATCTCGGCCGGCACCGCGTAGTCCCACAGCTTGTCGAGGTGGACCGGCCCCTTGTCGACCAGCACCCGCGCCACCGGCCGCTCCGCGGCCAGCGCCGCCCCCCGCCAGGTCCGCGGCTTGGCCTTGGGCACCTTGGCCTTGCGCACCGTCTCCCGAATGAGCGCGAGCTGCTCCCCCTCCGGCACCTCCGCCGAATCCCTCGGCCGCTCGTCGTCCCTGCTCACAGATCAAGTCTTAGCAGACCGCACGGACAGGAAGGCGAGCGAAGGCCCGGACGCCGCAGGGGCGTCCGGGCCTTCGTCGGGGTCCGGGGATCGGGCCGGGGGCTTACAGACCCGCCGCCGCGCGGAGGGCGTCGACGCGGTCGGTGCGCTCCCAGGTGAAGTCGGAGTGCTCACGGCCGAAGTGGCCGTACGCCGCGGTCTGGGCGTAGATCGGGCGGAGCAGGTCGAGGTCGCGGATGATCGCGGCCGGGCGGAGGTCGAAGACCTGGGAGATGGCCTTCTCGATCTTCTCGGCGTCGACCGCCGCCGTGCCGAAGGTCTCGACGAAGAGGCCGACCGGCTCGGCCTTGCCGATGGCGTACGCGACCTGCACCTCGCAGCGCTGGGCGAGGCCGGCGGCCACCACGTTCTTGGCGACCCAGCGCATGGCGTAGGCGGCGGAGCGGTCGACCTTGGAGGGGTCCTTGCCGGAGAAGGCGCCGCCGCCGTGGCGGGACATGCCGCCGTAGGTGTCGATGATGATCTTGCGGCCGGTGAGGCCGGCGTCGCCCATGGGGCCGCCGATCTCGAAGCGGCCGGTGGGGTTGACCAGCAGGCGGTAGCCCTCGGTGTCGAGCTTGATGCCGTCCTCGACCAGCTCGTTCAGCACGTGCTCGACCACGAATTCCCGGATGTCGGGCGCCAGCAGCGAGTCAAGGTCGATGTCGGAGGCGTGCTGCGAGGAGACGACGACGGTGTCCAGGCGGACCGCCTTGTGGCCGTCGTACTCGATGGTGACCTGGGTCTTGCCGTCCGGGCGCAGGTAGGGGATGGTCCCGTTCTTGCGGACGTCGGACAGCCGGCGGGAGAGCCGGTGCGCCAGGTTGATCGGCAGCGGCATCAGCTCGGGTGTCTCGTCGCAGGCGTACCCGAACATCAGGCCCTGGTCGCCCGCGCCCTGCTTGTCCAGCTCGTCCTCGTCGCCCTCGACCCGGAGCTCGTAGGCGGAGTCCACACCCTGGGCGATGTCCGGGGACTGTGAGCCGATCGACACCGAGACGCCGCAGGAGGCGCCGTCGAAGCCCTTCTTCGACGAGTCGTAGCCGATTTCGAGGATCTTGTTCCGCACGAGCGCCGCGATCGGCGCGTACGCCTTGGTCGTCACCTCGCCGGCCACGTGCACCAGGCCGGTGGTGATCAAGGTCTCGACCGCGACCCGGGAGTGCGGGTCCTCCCGCAGAAGGGCGTCGAGAATGGTGTCGCTGATCTGGTCAGCGATCTTGTCGGGGTGACCCTCGGTGACAGATTCCGAGGTGAACAGGCGGCGGGACACATCGCTCCCTGGGGTTGCAGCGGCTGCTGGCTGATCATGGTCGGGACCGCGCGGGGGCTGCGCCCGATGCGGTTCCTGGGCCAGTTTATCCGGCACGTCCACCGGTCAAGCATCCCCGTCCCACAGAACGGGCAGGCCCGTGACCGGGAACATACCTTGCCTCAGGCCGAAATACAGCCCCACCCCGCCGTGGCAGGAATGTGTCATGAGCCCGATCGGCCGTGTCCCGCCCCTGCCGAACCTGTGGAGAAGTCCCGGCAAGCCTCCGTCCCGCGCTCAGCCCAGGCGGCGGGCCACCAGGTCCCAGACGGTGTCGGCGAGCGCGCCCTTGGGGCCGTACGGCACGGGCGTCTCGGTGCCGTCGGCGCCGAGCACCACGGCCTCATTGGTCTCGGCGCCGAAGGTCTTGTGCTCCCCGACCTCGTTCACCACCAGCAGATCGCAGCCCTTGCGGGCCAGCTTCGCGCGCCCGTTCGCGAGCACGTCGTCGGTCTCGGCGGCGAAGCCGACCACGATCTGACCGGGGCGGGCGCGCTCCGCGGAGATCTCGGCGAGGATGTCCGGATTCCGTACCAGGGCGACCGGCTCGGGCTCCTGGCCATCGCGCTTCTTGATCTTCCCCTCGGCGTACCGCGCGGGGCGGAAATCGGCGACGGCGGCGGCCATGACCACGGCGTCGGCGTCCGCGGCGGCCTTGAGGACGGCCTCCCGCAGCTGTGCCGCGGTGCCCGCGCGCACCACGTCGGCGCCGGCCGGGTCGGGCAGCTCGCTGTTGGCCGAGACGAGCGTCACCCGCGCGCCCCGGGCGACGGCGGCGCGGGCCAGGGCGTACCCCTGGCGGCCGGTGGAGCGGTTGCCGAGGAAGCGCACCGGGTCCAGCGGCTCGCGGGTGCCTCCGGCGCTGACCACGACATGGCGTCCGGCCAGATCGGCGGTGAGCGCCTCGCTGCCGCGGGCCAGCACCCGGCGGCAGACCTCGAAGATCTCCCCGGGGTCCGGCAGCCGCCCCTTGCCGGTGTCCACGCCGGTCAGCCGCCCCACGGCGGGTTCGATGACGATGGCGCCGCGGCGGCGCAGCGTCGCCACGTTCTCCTGGGTGGCGGGGTGCTCCCACATCTCGGTGTGCATCGCGGGCGCGAAGACGACCGGACAGCGCGCGGTGAGCAGCGTATTGGTGAGCAGGTCGTCCGCCAGGCCGTGGGCGGCCTTGGCGAGCAGACCGGCGGTGGCGGGGGCGATCACGACCAGATCGGCGGACTGGCCGATGCGGACGTGGGGCACCTCGTGGACGGACTCCCAGACCTCGGTCGTCGCCGGATGCCCGGACAGCGCCGACCAGGTCGCCTCGCCGACGAAGTGCAGCGCCGAGGCGGTCGGCACGACGCGTACGTCATGGCCGGACTCGGTGAGACGGCGCAGCAGCTCGCACGCCTTGTAGGCGGCGATCCCGCCACTGACGCCCAGGACCACCTCGGGCTTGTCCATCGCTCGGCTCTCCCCACCGGGTACGTCGTATGCCGCATCGGGCGTTACGTCCAGTCACGGTACGCCGGGTCGGTTCACGTACCCATGACACACCACGGGCCCGGCATCGCTGCCGGGCCGATGGCGCAAGCGATCCGAAACCTACTGGGCGGGGCCCTCGATGGCCTCGGAGGTCAGCAGGCCCGCGTTGATCTCACGGAGCGCGATCGAGAGGGGCTTCTCGTGGACGTGGGTGTCCACGAGGGGGCCGACGTACTCGAGCAGGCCCTCACCGAGCTGGGAGTAGTACGCGTTGATCTGACGCGCGCGCTTGGCCGCGTAGATCACCAGGCTGTACTTGGAGTCGGTGGCCTCGAGCAGCTCATCAATCGGAGGGTTGATGATCCCCTCGGGCGCGGTCATGGGAGAGGACACTCTCTAGCCTTCCTTATTTCGCCTGATGGCAAGAGTGAATCGAAGATCAAGCCACTCGCATCAAGGCTAGCAGCTCATTCGCCACGTCCTCGACGGAGGTATTGACCAAGGTCGTATCGAATTCTGACTCGGCGGCCAGCTCGGTCCGCGCGGCCTCCAGCCGCCGCTCGATCACCTCGGGCGCCTCGGTGCCCCGGCCGGTGAGCCGACGCACCAGCTCCTCCCAGCTCGGCGGAGCGAGGAAGACCAGCTGCGCCTCCGGCATGGACTCGCGGATCTGCCGGGCGCCCTGCAGATCGATCTCCAGCAGCACCGGCTCGCCCGCTCCGAGGCGGTCCATGACCGCCTCGCGCGGGGTGCCGTAGCGGTTGCCCGCGAATTCGGCCCACTCCAGCAGCTCACCATTGGCTATGAGCTTGTCGAACTCCCCGTCGTCCACGAAGAAGTAATGGACGCCGTCCCGCTCCCCGGGGCGCGGTCGCCGGGTCGTGGCGGATACCGAGAGCCAGACCTCGGGGTGTTCCTTGCGCATATGGGCGACGACCGTGCTCTTGCCGACCCCGGAGGGGCCGGAGAGCACGGTCAGTCGCGGTCGTGCGGAGTGTGCTGCCATGGAGCGATTATCCAGGTTCCCGGGAGCGCCTGGAAACGCCGGGCCGGGTCAGCCGGCGGCGCCGCCGAACTCACGCTCGAGCGACGCGATCTGGTTGGAGCCCAGACCCCGCACACGACGGCTCTCGGAGATGCCGAGCCGCTCCATGATCTGCTTGGCGCGGACCTTGCCGACGCCGGGCAGGGACTCGAGGAGAGCGGACACCTTCATCTTGCCGATGACATCGTTCTCCTGGCCCTGCTTGATGACCTCGTGCAGGGAGGCGCCGGAGTGCTTGAGTCGATTCTTGACCTCGGCGCGCTCCCGGCGAGCCGCGGCGGCCTTTTCTAGCGCGGCTGCGCGCTGTTCAGGGGTAAGGGGCGGAAGAGCCACGCCTACGTCACCTCGGATGTCGAACTGTCGGATATGGACCGGTGAGGAACCTAGTCGCCCCTCACCTGGGGAGCAACGCGCAACGCAGCGCGCGTTCGCTCTCGTCGGAGACTAGCGGCCGATCCCGCTCCAGTCAGCGAGAACAGACGAAAAGTCCTGGTCAGACTCGCTCGACTCGGACATTTACGGACAAAGCAGCCGGGTTATTCGGCCACGGCACGCACTTCATCAGCCATTCGGGAGGCCGCCGCGACCAGCGACGCGGCGTCCGGACCGTGCCGGAGCACCCCCCGGCTGACGCTCGGAAGAACATTTCGCACCGCCGCGCCGAACACCGCCGGAAGATCGGCGGGGGTCGCGCCCTGGGCCCCGATGCCGGGGGCCAGCAGCGGCCCGTCGATCGCCAGATCGGCGCCCAGCCGGTGCGCGGTGCCGCCGAGCGTGGCCCCGACGACGGCCCCGTACGAGCCGAGGCGGCCCTCCGCGGCCTCGGCGGCGTTCTCGGCCTTGAGCGCGGTCAGCACGGAGGCCGCCACGGTCGTCCCGTCGGGCCGTACCGCGTGCTGCACCTCCGCGCCCTCCGGGTTGGACGTCAGCGCCAGCGCGAAGACGCCCGCTCCCGCCGCCCGCGCCGCCTCCAGCGCCGGGCGCAGCGAGCCGAAGCCGAGGTACGGGCTGACGGTGACCGCGTCCGAGAACAGCGGGCCGGCCGGATCCAGATAGGCGGAGGCGTACGCGGCCATGGTCGAGCCGATGTCGCCGCGCTTGGCGTCCATCAGCACCAGCGCCCCGGCGGCGCGGGCGTCGGCGACGGCCCGCTCCAGCACCGCGATGCCGCGGGAGCCGAACCGCTCGAAGAAGGCCGACTGCGGCTTGAGGACGGCGACCTTGCCGGCGAGGGCGTCGACAACCGTACGGGTGAACCGCTCCAAGCCCGCGATGTCGTCCCCGAGCCCCCAGTCGGCGAGCAGCGAGGCGTGCGGGTCGATGCCGACGCAGAGCGGGCCGCGGGCGTCCATGGCGCCGCGCAGGCGCGCACCGAAGGGTTCGGCGGTGTCGGTCACGGGGGTCTCCTTGGGGGTTCTGGGCTGCTGACCGGGTGGGTGGTGTCCCCTCCCCGCCCCTTCCCGATCCTGGGGGCACGCCCCCAGGCCACCAGGCCCCCGGGCGGCCCGGGGCCGGAGGGCCGGGGCCGCTCGCGGCGGGGTCTGGGGCGGAGCCCCAAGGGCGGGATGGGCGGGAAGCCGCTACGCCGTCGGCTCCGGCGCGTCCGCGCCGATCGCGTCGGCGAGCGTGGCGTACGGGCTTTCGGCGAGCCGGGCCGCCAGGCCGTGGTGGATCTCGCGGGTCCAGAACGGCCCGCGGTAGATGAACGCGCTGTAGCCCTGTACCAGCGTCGCCCCCGCGAGGATGCGCTCCCAGGCGTCGTCCGCGGTCTCGATCCCGCCGACCCCGACCAGGGTCAGCCGGTCCCCCACCCGGGCGTACAGGCGGCGCAGCACCTCCAGGGAGCGCGCCTTGAGGGGCGCGCCGGACAGGCCGCCGGTCTCGGCGGTGAGCCGGGCGGGGGAGGTGAGGCCGAGGCCGTCGCGCGCGATGGTGGTGTTCGTCGCGATGATGCCGTCCAGACCGAGCTCGACCGCCAGATCGGCGACCGCGTCCACGTCCTCGTCGGCGAGATCCGGCGCGATTTTGACCAGAAGTGGCACCCTGCGGCCGGTGACCGTGCGGTCCGCGGCCTCGCGGACCGCGGTCAGCAGCGGCCGCAGATGGTCCACGGCCTGGAGATTCCGCAGCCCGGGGGTATTGGGCGAGGAGACGTTGACGACGAGGTAGTCGGCGTGGGCGGCGAGCCGCTCGGTGGAGGTCACATAGTCGGCGACGGCCTCCGCCTCCGGGACGACCTTCGTCTTGCCGATGTTGACGCCGACCGTCGTGCGGAAGGCCGGGCGCCGGGCCGCGAGGCGGGCCGCGACCGCCGCCGAGCCCTCGTTGTTGAAGCCCATCCGGTTGATCAGGGCGCGGTCGGCGACCAGCCGGAAGAGCCGCCGCTTGGGGTTGCCGGGCTGCGGCTGGGCGGTGACCGTGCCGATCTCGACATGGTCGAAGCCCAGCATGGCCATGCCGTCGATCCCGGCGGCGTTCTTGTCGAATCCGGCGGCGAGCCCGAAGGGCCCGTGCATCCGCAGGCCCAGCGCCTCGGTGCGCAGCGCCTTGTCACGTGGGGCGAGGACGGCCGCGACGAAGGTGCGCAGGACGGGGACACGGGCGGCCAGCCGGATCCAGCCGAAGGCCAGGTGGTGGGCCTTCTCCGGGTCCATGCGCCGGAAGAGCAGGTTGAAGAGCAGCGAGTACATGAGGGGCTTTCTGCGCACGGCGGGAAGGGAGGCTCGCGAAGCGGGGAGGGGGACACCGACCGGTGTCCCCCTCCTTCGCCTCACTCCTCGCGGGCGGCGGTCAGATGTTCCGCGTGTTCCTGGAGCGACCGGACGCCGACCGCGCCCCGGCCCAGCGCCTCGATGCCCTGGACGGCGGCCGCGAGCGCCTGGACGGTGGTCAGGCACGGGACGCCGCGGGCGACGGACGCCGTACGGATGTCATAGCCGTCGAGCCGGCCGCCGGTGCCGTACGGGGTGTTGACGATCAGGTCGACCCCGCCCTCGTGGATGAGCTGGACGATGGTCTTCTCGCCGTTCGGGCCCTCGCCCTCGCTGTGCTTGCGCACCACGGTCGCGTTGATCCCGTTGCGCTTGAGCACCTCCGCCGTGCCCGAGGTGGCCAGCAGCTCGAAGCCGAGGCCGACCAGCTCCCGGGCCGGGAAGATCATCGAGCGCTTGTCGCGGTTGGCGACGGAGACGAACGCGCGCCCCTTGGTCGGCAGCGCGCCGTACGCCCCGGCCTGCGACTTGGCGTAGGCCGCGCCGAAGACCGAGTCGATGCCCATGACCTCGCCGGTGGAGCGCATCTCCGGGCCGAGGATGGTGTCCACCCCGCGCCCGGAGGCGTCCCGGAACCGGCTCCAGGGCATCACGGCCTCCTTGACGGAGATCGGCGCGTCCATCGGCAGCGTGCCGCCGTCGCCGCTGGAGGGCAGCAGCCCCTCGGCGCGCAGCTCGGCGATGGTGGCGCCCAGCGAGATCCGGGCCGCGGCCTTGGCCAGCGGTACGGCGGTGGCCTTGGAGGTGAAGGGCACGGTACGGGAGGCGCGCGGATTGGCCTCCAGCACATAGAGGATGTCCCCGGCCATCGCGAACTGGATGTTGATCAGCCCGCGGACGCCGACCCCGCGCGCGATGGCCTCGGTCGAGGCGCGCAGCCGCTTGATGTCGAAGCCGCCGAGGGTGATCGGGGGCAGGGCGCAGGCCGAGTCGCCGGAGTGGATCCCGGCCTCCTCGATGTGCTCCATGACGCCGCCGAGGTAGAGCTCCTCGCCGTCGTAGAGCGCGTCCACGTCGATTTCTATGGCGTCGTCGAGGAAGCGGTCGATCAGCACGGGGTGCTCGGAGATCAGCCCGGCGTGCCGCTCCAGGTACGCGGCGAGCGAGGGCTCGTCGTAGACGATCTCCATGCCGCGGCCGCCGAGCACGTAGGAGGGGCGGACCATGACCGGGTAGCCGATCTCGGCGGCGATGCCCTTGGCCTGCTCGAAGGAGAAGGCGGTGCCGTACTTGGGCGCGGGCAGCCCGGCCTCGGTGAGCACCCGGCCGAAGGCGCCGCGCTCCTCGGCGAGGTTGATCGCCTCGGGCGAGGTGCCGACGATCGGCACGCCGTTGTCCTTGAGCGCCTGGGCCAGGCCCAGCGGGGTCTGGCCGCCGAGCTGGACGATGACCCCGGCCACCGGGCCCGCCTGCGCCTCCGCGTGGACGATCTCCAGCACGTCCTCCAGGGTGAGCGGCTCGAAGTAGAGCCGGTCGGAGGTGTCGTAGTCGGTGGAGACGGTCTCCGGGTTGCAGTTGACCATGACGGTCTCATAGCCCGCGTCATGCAGCGCGAAGGAGGCGTGGACGCAGGAGTAGTCGAACTCGATACCCTGGCCGATGCGGTTGGGGCCCGAGCCGAGGATGATCACCGCGGGGGTCTCGCGCGGGGCGACCTCGGACTCCTCGTCGTAGGAGGAGTAGAAGTACGGGGTCCGGGCGGCGAACTCGGCGGCGCAGGTGTCGACCGTCTTGTAGACGGGCCGGATGCCCAGCGCGTGCCGCACCTCGCGGACCACGTCCTCGCGCAGCGAGCGGATCCCGGCGATCTGGGCGTCGGAGAAGCCGTGCCGCTTGGCCTCGGCGAGCAGCTCGGGGCCGAGCTTGTCGGCGGCGGCGATCTCGTCCGCGACCTCCTTGATCAGGAAGAGCTGGTCCACGAACCACGGGTCGATCTTCGTGGCGTCGAAGACCTCCTCGGGGGTGGCTCCGGCGCGGATGGCCCGCATCACGGTGTTGATCCGGCCGTCGGTGGGCACGACCGCCTCCCGGAGCAGCTCGGACTTCGTCCCGGGCTCCCCGGTGAAGTCGAACTGGCTGCCCTTCTTCTCCAGCGAGCGCAGCGCCTTCTGGAGCGCCTCGGTGAAGTTGCGGCCGATGGCCATGGCCTCGCCGACCGACTTCATGGTGGTGGTGAGCCGGGCGTCGGCGGCCGGGAACTTCTCGAAGGCGAAGCGCGGCACCTTGACCACGACATAGTCGAGCGTGGGCTCGAAGGACGCCGGGGTCTCCCGGGTGATGTCGTTGGGGATCTCGTCCAGGGTGTAGCCGACGGCCAGCTTCGCGGCGATCTTGGCGATGGGGAAGCCGGTGGCCTTGGAGGCGAGCGCCGAGGAGCGGGAGACGCGCGGGTTCATCTCGATGACGATGACCCGGCCGTCCTCGGGGTTGACCGCGAACTGGATGTTGCAGCCGCCGGTGTCGACGCCGACCTCGCGGATGACGGCGATGCCGATGTCCCGCAGGATCTGGTACTCGCGGTCGGTGAGCGTCATCGCCGGGGCGACGGTGATCGAGTCACCGGTGTGCACGCCCATGGGGTCGAAGTTCTCGATGGAGCAGACGACCACGACATTGTCGTTGCGGTCGCGCATCAGCTCCAGCTCGTACTCCTTCCAGCCGAGGATGGACTCCTCCAGGAGCACCTCGGTGGTCGGCGAGAGGGCCAGGCCCTGCCCGGCGATCCGGCGCAGCTCGTCCTCGTCGTGGGCGAAGCCGGAGCCCGCGCCGCCCATGGTGAAGGAGGGGCGGACCACGACGGGATAGCCACCGAGCTCCTCGACGCCCGCGAGGACGTCGTCCATGGAGTGACAGATGACCGAGCGGGCGGACTCACCGTGGCCGATCTTGGCCTGGACGGCCTCGACGACCTCCTTGAACTGGTCGCGGTCCTCGCCCTTGTGGATCGCCTGGACATTGGCGCCGATCAGCTCGACGGCGTACTCCTCGAGGGTGCCCGCCTCATGGAGGGAGATCGCGGTGTTGAGCGCGGTCTGACCGCCGAGGGTGGGCAGCAGCGCGTCGGGGCGCTCCTTGGCGATGATCTTCTCGACGTACTCCGGGGTGATCGGCTCGACATAGGTGGCGTCGGCGATCTCCGGGTCGGTCATGATCGTGGCCGGGTTGGAGTTGACCAGGATGACCCGCAGGCCCTCGGCCTTCAGCACCCGGCAGGCCTGGGTGCCGGAGTAGTCGAACTCGGCGGCCTGGCCGATGACGATCGGGCCGGAGCCGATGACCAGAACGGACTGGATGTCGGTGCGCTTAGGCACGCTGGCCCTCCATCAGGGACACGAAGCGGTCGAAAAGGTACGCGGCGTCATGCGGACCGGCGGCGGCTTCGGGGTGGTACTGGACGCTGAACGCGGGGCGGTCGAGCAGCCGCAGCCCCTCGACCACGTTGTCGTTGAGGCAGACGTGGGAGACCTCGGCGCGGCCGAAGGGGGTGTCGGACGGCGCGTCGAGCGGGGCGTCCACGGCGAAGCCGTGGTTGTGGGCGGTGACCTCCACCTTGCCGGTGGTGCGGTCCTGCACCGGCTGGTTGATCCCTCGGTGGCCGTACTTCAGCTTGAAGGTGCCGAAGCCGAGCGCGCGGCCGAGGATCTGGTTGCCGAAGCAGATGCCGAACAGCGGCGTGGAACGCTCCAGCACGGCCCGCATCAGGGAGACGGGGTGGTCGGCGGTGGCCGGGTCGCCGGGGCCGTTGGAGAAGAAGACCCCGTCCGGGTCCACCGCGTAGACGTCCTCGGCGGTGGCGGTCGCGGGCAGCACGTGCACCTCGATGCCGCGCTCGGCCATCCGCTGCGGGGTCATGCCCTTGATGCCCAGGTCGATCGCGGCGACGGTGAACTTCCTGGTCCCGATCGCCGGGACGACGTAAGCCTCCTCGGTGGCCACCTCGCCGCTGAGGTCGGCGCCCTTCATCTGGGGGGCTTCGCGCACCTTCGCCAGCAGCGTGGCCTCGTCGGCGAGTGCCCCGCCGGAGAAGATGCCGACGCGCATGGCGCCGCGCTCGCGCAGATGGCGGGTGAGGGCGCGGGTGTCGATCCCGCTGATGCCGACGACGCCCTGGGCGCCGAGCTCGTCGTCGAGCGAGCGGCGGGAGCGCCAGTTGGAGGGCGTACGGGCCGGGTCGCGCACGACGTAGCCGGAGACCCAGATCCGCTTCGACTCCGGGTCCTCGTCGTTGACACCGGTGTTCCCGATGTGCGGGGCGGTCATCACGACGACCTGGCGGTGGTAGGAGGGGTCGGTCAGGGTCTCCTGGTAGCCGGTCATCCCGGTGGAGAACACGGCCTCGCCGAAGGTCTCCCCCATGGCCCCGTAGGCCCGGCCGCGGAAGGTGCGGCCGTCCTCCAGGACGAGGACTGCGGGGCTCGTGGCCCCCCTGTTGGAGGTGGTCATTGCGCGCCTTCCGTGTCGTGCGAGGGGGCGGCCGCTTCGCTGGGGCCGCCGGAGAGTTCGGTGAGGGCGTCCACCCACGCGGTGTGCTCGGCCGCGTGGTCGGAGCGGAAGCCCGAGTCGATCAGCCGGTCACCGTGGCTCCAGGTGATCACCAGCAGCCCGCCCTCGGCGAGGACCTTGCCCGCGATGCCCTTGTCGAGCCGGGCGCCGCGCAGCTCGGCGGTCGGGATGAAGAAGTCCTGCGCGCCGGGCCGTCCGACGCTCACGCCCTGGTCGGTGAGGGTGAGCTCGGCGCGGCTGCGGTTGCCGAGGCCATGGGCGACGATCCGGTCCAGCCACTGCCCGGCGGTGGTGGAGCCGTGGTAGCGGCCGCTCATCGAGAGCCTGGGCTCGCCGGGCTCGGCCGGGGCCTGGGGCAGCTCGGGGAGGTCGCCCTGGAGGGTGCCGCGCCACTTCCAGCCCTCGCGCATCAGCCAGTAGACCAGCGCGATGACCAGCAGCAGCCCGACGACCCAGCCGAAGCGGGCGGCCCAGTCCGTCACGTCCTGCGATTTCTGCTCGGCCGCGAGGCCCGCGAATCCCGCGAGGCCCGCCACCGGATGACTCGGAGTCGTCACGCCAGCTTCCCGTCCACAACCGTCGCCCGGCCCCGCAGGAAGGTGTACGTCACGCGGCCCGGCAGTTCGCGGCCCTCGTAGGGAGTGTTGCGGCTGCGGGAGGCGAAGCCCGCGGGGTTCACCACACCACGGTAAGCCGAGTCGAGCAGGGTGAGGTTGGCGGGCTCCCCGGCGGCGACGGGACGGCCGTGGCCGGTCAGGCGGCCGATGGCCGAGGGCCGCACCGACATCCGGTCGGCGACGCCCGTCCAGTCCAGCAGCCCGGTGTCCACCATGGTGTGCTGGACCACGGACAGCGCCGTCTCCAGGCCCACCATGCCCATGGCCGCCGCGCCCCACTCGCAGTCCTTGTCCTCGTGCGGATGCGGGGCGTGGTCGGTGGCCACACAGTCGATGGTGCCGTCGGCGAGCGCCTCACGCAGCGCCATCACATCGGCCTCGGTGCGCAGCGGCGGGTTCACCTTGAAGACGGGGTCGTAGGAGCGTACGAGCTCGTCGGTCAGGAGCAGGTGGTGCGGGGTGACCTCGGCGGTGACGTTCCAGCCCTTGGACTTGGCCCACCGGACGATCTCGACCGAGCCCGCGGTGGACAGGTGGCAGATGTGCACCCGGGAGCCGACGTGCGCGGCGAGCAGCACATCGCGGGCGATGATCGACTCCTCGGCGACGGCCGGCCAGCCGCCCAGGCCCAGCTCGGCGGAGACGACGCCCTCGTTCATCTGGGCGCCCTCGGTGAGGCGGGGCTCCTGGGCGTGCTGGGCGATGACGCCGTCGAACGCCTTCACATATTCCAGCGCCCGGCGCATGATCACCGCGTCGTCCACGCACTTGCCGTCGTCGGAGAAGACCCGCACCCCGGCGGCGGAGTCGTGCATCGCGCCCAGTTCGGCGAGCTTCTTGCCCTCCAGGCCCACGGTCACCGCCCCGATGGGCTGGACGTCGCAGTAGCCGGACTCCTTGCCCAGCCGCCACACCTGCTCGACGACGCCCGCGGTGTCGGCCACGGGGAAGGTGTTGGCCATGGCGTGGACGGCGGTGAAGCCGCCGATGGCGGCGGCCCGGGTGCCGGTGAGGACCGTCTCGGAGTCCTCCCGGCCGGGCTCGCGCAGATGGGTGTGGAGGTCGACCAGGCCCGGCAGCAGGATCTGCCCGGTGGCGTCGATGACGGTGGCGCCGTCCGCGTCGAGACCGGTGCCGACCGCGGCGACGCGCTCGCCCTCGATGAGCACGTCGCGCGGCTCACCGCCGAGCGGCTTCGCCCCGCGCAGCAGCGTCTTGTGGGTGTCGCTCATGGTCACTTGCTCTCCTCGGTGCGGGCGGCGGCGACGGCGGACTCGTTCCCGCCGAGCAGCAGATACAGGACGGCCATGCGGATCGAGACGCCGTTGGCGACCTGTTCGACGGCGGTGCAGCGGTCGGAGTCCGCGACATCCGCGGTGATCTCCATGCCGCGGTTCATGGGACCGGGGTGCATCACGATGGCGTGCTCCGGCATCCGCGCCATCCGGTCGCCGTCCAGGCCGTAGCGGCGGGCGTACTCGCGCTCGGTGGGGAAGAACGCGGCGTTCATGCGCTCGCGCTGGACGCGCAGCATCATCACGGCGTCGGTCTTGCCGACCACCGCGTCCAGGTCGTAGGAGACCTCGCAGGGCCAGCTCTCCACGCCGAAGGGGACCAGCGTCGGCGGGGCGACCAGGGTGACCTCGGCGCCCAGGGTGGACAGCAGATGGACGTTGGAGCGGGCCACCCGGCTGTGCAGGACGTCGCCGACGATGGTGATCCGGCGCCCGGCCAGGTCCTGGCCGGTGCCGGGGGCGTCCGGGCTCAGATGGCGGCGGATGGTGAAGGCGTCGAGCAGCGCCTGGGTGGGGTGCTCATGGGTGCCGTCGCCCGCGTTCACCACGGCGCCGTTGATCCAGCCGGAGGTGGCCAGCCGGTGCGGGGCGCCGGAGGCGTGGTGGCGGATCACCACGGCGTCCGCGCCCATCGCCTCCAGGGTGAGGGCGGTGTCCTTCAGGGACTCGCCCTTGGAGACCGAGGACCCCTTGGCGGAGAAGTTGATCACGTCGGCGGAGAGCCGCTTGGCGGCCGCCTCGAAGGAGATGCGGGTGCGGGTGGAGTCCTCGAAGAAGAGGTTGACGACGGTACGGCCGCGCAGGGTCGGCAGTTTCTTGATCGGCCGGTCGGCGAGCCGGGCCAGTTCCTCGGCGGTGTCGAGGATCAGGACGGCGTCGTCGCGCGAGAGATCGGCGGCCGAGATGAGGTGGCGCTTCATCCGGTTGCTCCGTGGGTGAAGGAGGTGTGCGGGCGTGCGGGCGGGCAGGCGCGGGGTCCGGTGACCTGGCGGCACCGGTGGTACGTCGGGCGGGTTCCCCCGGGGTCGCCGGGGCGGCACTCGCCGTCGGTGAGGGGCGCTACTTCCCGTCCGCTGGGGTGGTCCCGCGCAGCCCGAGGAGCACGCTGTCGCGGCCGTCCTCCTCGGTGAGCTGGACCTTGACCGTCTCCCGCAGCGACGTGGGGAGGTTCTTTCCGACGTAGTCGGCGCGGATCGGCAGTTCCCGGTGGCCGCGGTCGACGAGGACCGCGAGCTGGACCGCGCGCGGCCGCCCGATGTCGCCGAGGGCGTCGAGGGCGGCGCGGATGGTGCGGCCGGAGAAGAGCACATCGTCCACGAGGACCACGAGGCGGCCGTCGATGCCGTCGTCGGGGATCTCGGTGCGGGCGAGTGCGCGGGCCGGGCGCAGCCTCAGGTCGTCGCGGTACATCGTGATGTCGAGCGAGCCGACCGGGATCCGGCCGGGCTTGCCGGTGATCTCTTCGAGCCGGACGGCCAGCCGCCGGGCGAGAAAGACACCACGGGTGGGAATGCCGAGCAGCACCACGTCATCGGCGCCTTTGGCGCGCTCGACGATCTCGTGGGCGATGCGGGTGAGAACGCGCGCGATATCCGGTGCTTCCAGCACCGAGCGCGCGGTGTCCGAGGTGTTTGCGTCCATACGAAACGGACCTCCTTCTCCGCCTCACGGGACGGACCTTAAAGGACGGTCGGATTTGCGCCATTCACACTAGCAGGGGGACCGAGTGTCCCCGTCAACACCCCTGGCCGGAGCCCCTCCGCTCCGTTCGGCTTGACGAATGGAAATTACGCTGCGTAACCTCACAGTGAGTGACCAGCCGCGCGGCACAGCCGCACGTCGATACAGCGTCCGGGGAGCTTTATGTCCAGCGAATACGCCAAACAGCTCGGGGCCAAGCTCCGCGCCATCCGCACCCAGCAGGGCCTCTCCCTCCACGGTGTCGAGGAGAAGTCCCAGGGCCGCTGGAAGGCCGTGGTGGTGGGATCGTACGAGCGCGGCGACCGCGCCGTGACCGTGCAGCGTCTCGCCGAGCTGGCCGACTTCTACGGCGTCCCGGTGCAGGAGCTGCTTCCGGGCACAAGCCCGGCCGGGGCCGCCGAGCCGCCGCCGAAGCTGGTACTGGACCTGGAGCGACTGGCCCATGTGCCGGTCGAGAAGGCGGGCCCGCTTCAGCGGTACGCCGCGACCATCCAGAGCCAGCGTGGTGACTACAACGGCAAGGTGCTCTCGATCCGTCAGGACGATCTGCGCACCCTCGCCGTCATCTATGACCAGTCGCCGTCCGTGCTGACCGAACAGCTGATCAGCTGGGGCGTGCTGGGCGCCGACGCCCGCCGCGCGGTCCAGCACGAAGACGCCTGAGTCCCTCTTTCCCCGTTCACCAGCAGAAACGTGCCGCCGGGGGCGGTGGAGCCCTTCTGGGTCCTCCACCGCCCCCGGCGGCTTTGTCGTGTGATGAGCGCGGCTAGGCCTGGTGCTCGCGGGGCTCCTGCTCGCGACGCAGACTCGGCTTCAGCTCCTTGATGCGGCCCAGCAGGCCGTTGACAAAGGCCGGCGAGTCATCGGTGGAGAACTCCTTGGCGAGCTGCACCGCCTCGTCGATCACCACCGCGTCCGGGGTCGCGTCCTCCCACACCAGCTCATACGCGCCCAGCCGCAGGATGTTCCGGTCGACGACCGGCATCCGGTCCAGCGTCCAGCCCACCGAGTAGGTGGCGATCAGCTCGTCGATCCGGTCGATGTGCTGGGCATATCCCTCGACGAGCTGCATCGTGTATTCGCTGACCGGCGGCTGCCGGTCGTCGGTCCGGGCGAGCCGGATCCAGTCCGCGAGCACGGTCTGCACGGTGCTGCCGCGCTGATCGGCCTCGAAGAGGATCTGGAAGGCGCGCTTACGGGCCTTGTTGCGGGCAGCCACGGTTAGTTGTTCACCCGACCGAGGTACTCACCGGAGCGGGTGTCGACCTTGATCTTCTCACCGGTGGTGATGAACAGCGGCACGCCGATCTCGTAGCCGGTCTCCAGCTTGGCGGGCTTGGTGCCGCCGGTGGAGCGGTCGCCCTGGACGCCCGGCTCGGTGTACTCGATCACCAGCTCGACGGCGGCGGGCAGCTCGACGTACAGCGGGTTGCCCTCGTACATCGCCACGACGGCCTCGAAGCCCTCGAGCAGGTAGCGGGCGTTGTCGCCGACGACCTCGGGGGTGATGTAGATCTGGTCGAAGGTGTCCATGTCCATGAACACAAAGCTCTCGCCGTCCTTGTACGAGAACTGCATGCCGCGCTTGTCGACATTGGCCGTCTCGACCTTCACACCGGCGTTGAAGGTCTTGTCGACCACCTTGCCGGACAGCACGTTCTTGAGCTTGGTGCGCACGAAAGCGGGGCCCTTGCCGGGCTTGACGTGCTGGAACTCGACGACGGACCAGAGCTGGCCCCCGTCGAGCTTGAGCACCAATCCATTCTTGAGGTCGTTCGTGGATGCCACGGTTGCGGGATCTCCTGGACTACAGCTGGCGGAGACCAGAGAGCCGTCGGCGCGCCCGGTTCCGCTAGAGCGCGAGCAGCTCTTTGGTCGTGATGGTGAGTAGCTCGGGTCCGCCGTCCGCCTCGGGGCGGACGACGAGCGTGTCATCGATCCGGACGCCGCCCCGGCCCGGGAGGTGGACCCCCGGCTCGACGGTGACCGGCACACAAGCGTCCAGTTTACCCATGGCGGACGGTGTGAGCCGAGGGTCCTCGTCGATTTCCAGGCCCACACCGTGTCCGGTGCACGGTTCCAGCCCGTCTCCGAAGCCCGCGGCGGTCAGCACCTGACGGGTCACCCGGTCCACGTCCCGGTATGCCCGGCCCGGCAACAGCGCCTCCCGACCGGCCCGCTGAGCGGCGAAGACGGCGTCGTACAGCTCGACCTGCCAGTCCGCGGGCGAGGGGCCGATGACGAAGGTACGGCCCACCTGGCAGCGGTAGCCGCGGTAGTCGGCGCCGAGGGAGATGGTGAGGAAATCGCCCTCCTCCACCCTCCGGTCGGTGGGCAGATGGCCGGGACGCCCGGCGTTGGGCCCCGCCGCGACCACGGTGGGGAAGGCCGGGCCGTCCGCGCCGTGGTCCACCAGCCGGCGCTCCAGCTCCAGCGCCAGATGCCGCTCGGTGCGGCCCACCAGGATCGACTCCAGCAGCTCGCCGAGCGCCTGGTCGGCGAGCTCCCCGGCGATCCGCATACAGGAGATCTCCTCGTCGTCCTTGATGAGCCGCAACTGCTCGACGGCACGGCCCAGATCGGCGAGGCGGACGCGGGAGGCGGCGGCGCCGAGCGCCCGATGGCGGGCGACGGTCAGATCGTGCTCCTCGACGGCCAGCGACTCGGCGCCGTCCGCCGCGGCCAGATCGGCGGCGGCCACGGCCGGATCACCGTCCGCGCCGGGCGTCACCAGCAGCCGCGGCTCGTCGGAACGGGGCGGGCCCGAGGAGAGCGGGGGCGCGGCCGGGGCCTCGGTGGCCACCAGCACGTCCTGGACGGGTCCCAGCAGCAGCACGGCCCCGGGCGGCACGGCGCCGCACAGATAGCGCACATTGGCGGGCCGGGACACCAGCGCCGCCGCGCTCCCGGCCGCGGTGCACTGATCGTGCAGACGGGCACGTCGGGCCGCGTACACCTCGGACATGTCCCCGAGCGTACGCAGACCTGCCGGGCTCGGCTTCTCCAGTGGCTCCGGTCGGGGGTACCTCCCAGCGGTAGCTGGGGGAGAACCGAGCCCTGAAAAAGGGGGGAACGGGGGTCCTACCAGCTTGGAGGGCTCGCGATGGAGCGGGTGACGACCTCGTCGAGCATGCGGGCCGTGGTCTCCACGTCGTACGTGGAGTTGTCGATGATGGGCAGCCCGGAGCCGTACCACCCCGCCATCCGGCCGTGGATCCGTGCCACCTCCTCGTCGCTGAGGCGGCGGTTCCCGCTGCGGGCCGCGTTCCGCTCCAGGACGATCTCCAGGCCCGGAAGGACCACCACCGGCAGCAGCCCTGGGCCCACATGGCGCTTCCAGCCGCCGAGGCCGACGACCGGGCGGTCGGGGAAGACGGCGTCGTCGAGGATGCAGGAGATCCCGTTGGCCAGGAAGTTACGGGCGGCGAAGCCGCAGGTGCGGCGGGCGAGACGATACTGCGCCTCGGAGTGCTCGTTCCACCCCGACTGGGGGTTGGCGAAGCCGGACCGGACCCACTCCCGCACATCGTCCAGGCTGATGTGCGCGGTCGGCACCCGGCGGCGGTCGGCCCAGTAGCGCGCGACCGTCGTCTTGCCCGCCCCGGCCGGTCCGATCAGCAGCACCGCCACCGTCGCCTGCGAGACATCGGCGAGCGACGGGTCCGACGGGGGGTGCGGCAGCGGCACCGGGCCGCCGGGCGGCAGCTGGACATGGCCGGTGGTGTTCACCGTCTCCAGCGGCGCCCCGGGGGGCGCGGGCGGGGCCGGCGGAGGGGACACCGGATGCTGCGCGGGCGGTACCGGGTGCCCGGCCACGGGAGGCGTGGGCGGGGCGGGGGGATTGGGATGAGGTCCCGGGTGATGGCTCGCACTCGCGCCCTGGGCCCAGCCCGCGCCCTGCGTCCCGGGAACCGGTCCCGGCTGATGGGGCGGTGGCAGCGGAGCTCCCGCATGCTGCATCCGGTGGCACTCCGTCTCGTACAGGCAGTTCTCGTCCGACAACTGTCAGGTGCTGATACGGCGGTGAGGCCGATCCTACCGAACGGTACCCGCCCAAAGCTCCGCTGTGTGCACGGACCGCAAACCCGCTGTGTCCCCGCCGCCCCTCGCCAGCCAGGCATTTCGTCCCTCAAGGGCCGCAACCGCGAGGGCTCGGGGGTGTTCGAAAGCCCGCGGCGGAGCCGCGGGCTTTCGAAGGCGATGACAGAGCTGTGACGCGGGAAGACGGTCAGGGTCCTTCTGACGCCGCTCCTTCCTCCAGGAGATCCGTCAGAAGGACCCTGGGCCCGGGTCAGCCGGAGACCTCGGCGTACGCCGCGAGCAGCACCGCCGGGTCCGGGCCCTCCAGCACGGTGGGCTTGGCGATACCGTCCAGGACGATGAAGCGCAGCAGGTCACCGCGGGACTTCTTGTCGACCTTCATGGTCTCCAGCAGCTTGGGCCACTGGTCGCCGCGGTAGGTGAGCGGCAGGCCCACGGCCTCCAGGACGGTGCGGTGCCGGTCGGCCGTGGCGTCGTCCAGACGGCCCGCCAGCCGGCCCAGCTCGGCGGCGAAGACCATGCCCACGGAGACGGCCGCGCCATGGCGCCAGTTGTAGCGCTCGTTCTTCTCGATGGCGTGGGCGAGCGTATGCCCGTAGTTGAGGATCTCCCGCAGTCCGGACTCCTTGAGGTCGCTGGAGACGACCTCGGCCTTGACCCGGACGGAGCGCTCGATGAGCTCGGCGGTGTGCGGACCGGCGGGCGTACGGGCCGCGACCGGGTCCCGCTCGATCAGCTCCAGGATCTCCGGGTCGGCGATGAAGCCCGCCTTGATGACCTCGGCGAGCCCGCTGACGTAGTCGTTGACCGGCAGCGAGTCCAGCGCGGCCAGATCGCACAGCACCCCGGCCGGGGGGTGGAAGGCGCCGACGAGGTTCTTGCCCTCGGCCGTGTTGATCCCGGTCTTGCCGCCGACGGCGGCGTCGACCATTCCGAGCACGGTCGTGGGGACGGCGATCCAGCGCACTCCGCGCAGCCAGGTGGCGGCGACGAATCCGGCGAGGTCGGTGGTGGCGCCGCCGCCCACGCCGACGATCACGTCGGTGCGGGTGAAGCCGGTCTGGCCGAGCGCCTTCCAGCAGTACGCGGCGACCTCGGCGGTCTTGGCCTCCTCCGCGTTGGGCAGCTGGATCGCGATGGCGTCGTACCCCTGCTCGGCGAGATCCTGGCGGATCGCCTCACCTGTCTCGGCCAGCGCCTCGGGGTGCAGTACGGCGACGCGCTTGGTTCCGTTGCCGATCAGTCCGGCGAGCTCGCCGAGCAGCTGCCGGCCGATCAGCACCTCGTACGGCGCGGTGCCCGCGGTGCCTCCGACCTGGATGCGGGTAGGGGTATCGGCCACAGGGGGTGTCATGCGTTCTTCAGCTCCAGTACGTCAAGGACGGCCTCGGCGACGGCCTCGGGGGTGCGGTCCTCGGTCGACACCACGGCGCGGGCGACCTCGGTGTACAGCGGGCGGCGCTGCTCCATCAGCTCGCGCCAGCGCTGGCGCGGATTGACCGCGAGCAGCGGGCGCGGGGCGTCGAGGCCGGTGCGCTTGACCGCCTCGGCGACGCCCATCTCCAGGAAGACGACGGGGAGGCCGGTGAGCAGCGCCCGGGTGCCCTCGTCGAGGACGGCGCCGCCGCCCAGCGCGAGCACGCCCCGGTGCTCGGCGACGGCGGTCCGCACGGCCTGCCGCTCCAGCTCGCGGAAGTGCGGTTCGCCCTCGTCGATGAAGATCTCCGAGATCTCCTTGCCCGCCGTGCCGACGATGTCGGTGTCGGTGTCGCGGAAGGTGGTGCAGAGCCGCTCCGCGAGCGCCTGTCCGACGGTGGTCTTCCCGACCCCCATGGGCCCGACCAGCACGACGGCGGGGCCCTGGCTGACCTCCCCGCTCACCGGATGGCCAGGTTCTCGAGGAAGCTCCGCACATTGCGGCGGGTCTCGGTGACCGAGTCGCCGCCGAACTTCTCCGCGACCGCGTCCGCCAGGACCAGCGCGACCATCGCCTCGGCGACGATCCCGGCCGCCGGGACGGCGCAGACGTCGGAGCGCTGATGGTGGGCCTTGGTGGCCTCGCCGGTGGTCACATCGACCGTGGCCAGCGCCCGCGGCACGGTCGCGATCGGCTTCATCGCGGCCCGGACGCGCAGCAGCTCGCCGGTGCTCAGCCCGCCCTCGGTGCCGCCGGAGCGGCCCGAGGAGCGCCGGATGCCCTCGTCCGTGGAGAGGATCTCGTCATGGGCCTTGGAGCCGGGCACCCGCGCGAGGTCGAAGCCGTCGCCGACCTCGACGCCCTTGATGGCCTGGATGCCCATCAGCGCACCGGCCAGCCGTGCGTCGAGCCGGCGGTCCCAGTGCACATGTGAGCCGAGGCCCACCGGAGCGCCGTACGCGAGCACCTCGACGACGCCGCCGAGCGTGTCGCCGTCCTTGTGGGCCTGGTCGATCTCGGCCACCATCGCCTTGCTCGCGTCGGCGTCCAGGCAGCGCACCGGGTCGGCGTCCAGCCTCTCGACGTCGGAGGGCTTGGGGTAGACGCCGTAGGGCGCCTTCGCGGCGGCCAGCTCCACGACATGCGAGACGATCTCGATGCCGGCCGTCTCCTTGAGGTAGGAGCGGGCGACGGTGCCCAGCGCCACCCGGGCGGCGGTCTCGCGGGCGCTGGCGCGCTCCAGGATCGGCCGGGCCTCGTCGAAGCCGTACTTCTGCATTCCGGCGAGGTCGGCATGGCCGGGGCGGGGGCGGGTCAGCGGGGCGTTACGGGCGACCCCGTCGAGGATCTCGGGGTCCACCGGGTCGGCGGCCATGACCTGCTCCCACTTGGGCCACTCCGTGTTGCCGACCATGATCGCGACCGGGGAGCCGAGGGTCAGCCCGTGGCGTACGCCGCCGAGGAAGGTGACCTCGTCGCGCTCGAACTTCATCCGGGCACCGCGGCCGTAGCCGAGCCGCCGTCGGGCCAGGGCGTCGGCCACCATGTCGGTGGTGATCGGCACCCCGGCGGGCAGCCCCTCCAGCGTCGCCACGAGTGCGGGGCCGTGCGACTCCCCCGCGGTCAGCCAGCGCAACCTGCTCAACGGTGCTCCCTCATGCGCGTGCCTCGACGTCCTGCGGCGCGGCCCGGTCCGCGCGACTCCGGCCCGCACCTCCGATCCTCCCACGACCGGGGCGTCCGCTCGGTTCGCGGTCCATGGTCTGGACGCTCGCGGCGCCCCGGGGAGGTGCCGGGGACGGGCCGGACGAGGCCTATGAGGGGCCGGGGACGGGCCGGGCGGGGTCGGCGAAGGGGCCCGTGGGACGGCTCAGCGGGCCGCCAGCGCCTCGCGCATCGCGGCCAGCGGCGCCGGGGCGCGGCCCGTCATCTGCTCGACCTGGAGCACCGCCTGGTGCACCAGGAGGTCCAGGCCGCCGACCACCGAGCCGCCGCGCGCCGCCCACGCGGCGGCCAGCGGCGTGGGCCAGGGCTCGTAGAGGACGTCGAACAGCGCGCCGGGGCGGTCCGGTGCGGCCGCGGCGAGCGCGTCGGTGGTGCCCGCGGGCGTGGTGGCGATCACCAGCGGCGCGCCGAGCGCCTCGGCCGCGTCGCCCCAGTCCGCGGTGCGCACCACGACGCCCAGCCGCTCGCCCCACTGCCGCATCTCGGCGGCGCGGGCCTCGCTGCGGACATAGGCGGTGACCTCGCCGTCGCAGATCCGGGAGAGCGCGGCCAGCGCCGAGGAGGCCGTGGCGCCGGCGCCCAGCACGGCGGCGCGCTCCACACGTCCGACGCCGCGCTCCCGCAGCGCCGCCAGCATGCCGGGGATGTCGGTGTTGTCCCCACGCCTGCGGCCGTCGTCGCCGAAGACCACCGTGTTGACGGCCTCCACCGAGGCCGCGGTGTCGCTGATCTCGTCCAGCAGCGGGATGACGGCGCGCTTGAGCGGCATGGTCAGGGACAGTCCGGCCCAGGCCGGTCCCGCGTCCTCGCCGAGGTGCTTGAAGAAGTCCGGCAGCCCGGTCTCGTCCACCTCGAACCGGTCGTACGTCCAGCCGGTCAGGCCCAGTTCGCGATATGCGGCGCGGTGCAGCACCGGTGACAGGGAGTGGGCGATCGGCGAACCGAGCACCGCCGCCCTGCGGTTTTCCGACATCTTTCCTCAGCCGTTGTTCGTGCGCTGCTTATTGAACTTGTTGACCCACTTCTGGTGATCCGCGTAGGTCTTGGAGAACTGGCTCGTCTTGCCGTCGAGCGAGATGAAGTAATACCAGCCGTCGCTGGTCGGATTCATCGCCGCCTTCAGCGCGTCATGGCCCGGATTTCCGATCGGACCGGGCGGAAGTCCCTTGTAGAAGTACGTGTTGTACGGGTTGTCGTACTGCTTGATCTCACTGATCGGGATATCGATCTTGCTCTGGTTCTTGATGTAGTTGTAGGTGGAGTCGAATTCCACCTTGCCGTAGGTCTCCGGATTCGCGGGCTTGAGCCGGTTGTAGACGACCTCGGCCATCTTCCGGAAGTCGTCGTGGGTGACGCCCTCCGCCTGGACCAGGCTGGCCACACTGATCAGCTGGAGCGGGGACTTCAGGCCCAATTCCTTGGCCTTGCCCTCCAGATCCTGACCGGAGTAGTTCCGATTGGCCTCGGCGACCATCTTCCGCAGCACGTCCGCGGGTTTGGCGCCCTCGCCCACGCTGTAGCGGGACGGGTACAGGAACCCTTCCAGCGGATCCTTGATCTTGCTGTTGTCGTCGGCCCAGGAGGGCAGCCCGAGGTTCTTGGCCTCCTTCTTGGCGACGCCCGCGGTGGTCCCCGCCTTGAGGCCGATCTTCTTGTCGATCGCCGCGTAGATCGTGGCGTCGCGCATGCCCTCGGTGACGATCAGGGCGTTGCTGCTGCTGGGGTCGAGCATCAGCTTGACCGCCGCCGCGCCGGACATCTCCTTGCGCAGGGTGTAGGTGCCCGGCTGGACGAATTTGCCGCTGTCCTCCACGGCATCCACGAAGGCGCCGCTGCTCTTGACCACGCCCTTGTCGGCGAGTATCGAGCCGATCTCGGCATTGCCGGAGCCGGAGGGCACCTCCACCTCGATCCGGCCGGTGCCCTGGCCGGAGTAGTCGGGTGCGGGGCCGAATCGGGTCTGCCAGAAGTCGTAGGCGTAATAGCCGCCTCCGCCGACCACGCCCACCAGGACGACGGTCACGAAGAGGCAGGCCACGCCGCTGCGGCGCTTCTTGGGCTTGCCCTTCTTGCCGGAGCGCTCATCGTCCTCGCCGTCGTCGTCCGCGTCATCCGCACCGCCCCGGCCGCCGCCGTCGGTGAAGAACGGATGGTCGTCCTCGTCGTCCGCCTGGAGGGGGGGCTCGTCGGGGGCCTCGCGCTGGCGCGGCACCTGGTGCTCCGCGGGCACCGTGGGCATCTGCTGGGTGCCCTGTTGTCCCTGGTAGGGGTCCTGACCGGGATAGGAAGCGCCCTGGCTGCCCTGTCCGCCCTGTCCGCCATAGGGATCGTGCGGGTCCATCCCGCCGTACGAGCCGCCCTGGGCCGGGTAGGGGCCGCCCTGCCCCGGGTACTCCTGCGGGTGCCGCTGATGCGGGTAGCCGACGTCCTGGCCGTCCCACTGGGGCTGCTGATGCTGCTGCTGGGGATCCTGCGGATAGCCGTGCGGGTACTGCTGGTGCCCGTAGGGGTCCTGGCCGTACGGGCCCTGGCCGTAGGCGCCCTGACCGTACGGATCCTGGCCGTAGGGGTCCTGTGCGTACGGATCCTGCGCGTAGGTGCCCTGCTGCGCGTAAGTGTCCTGCTGTGCGTAAGTGTCCTGTGCGTAGCGGTCCTGCGCATAGGGATCCTGGCCGGCCGCCGCGCCGTGGTCGCTCCACTCCCGGTCCCCGTACAGCGGATCCTCGGGGTGCCACGGTTGGGAGCCGGGTCCCCGGCCGTACTCAGTCATCGATCCCCTAGCGACGGAGGTGGTCACCGCTCGGCGTGTGCGTGGCACGGGCGGCGGCGGCCATGCCGCGCGGAACGTTACCGTATCGCGATCAGATGACCACTTCGACGGCTTCCCCCGGGGCCCTCCCCGAGGCCCGCTCGGTCTCCAGCGCGCTCTGCAGGATCACCACGGCCGCCGCCTGGTCAACGACGGAACGGCCCTTCTTGGACGTCACCCCGGAGGCGCGCAGCCCCTGGGACGCTGTGACAGTGGTCATACGCTCGTCGACGAGCCGTACCGGCACCGGGTTGACCCGCCGCGCCAACTCGCGCGCGAAGGTGCGTACTTTGGCCGCGGCCGGCCCCTCGCGCCCGTTGAGCGAGCGCGGCAGGCCGACCACCACCTCGATCGGTTCGTACTCCTCGACGATCGCCACGAGCCGCTTGTGGGCGGCCGGGATGTCGCGTCCCGGCACGGTCTCCACGGGGGTGGCGAGGATCCCGTCGGGGTCGCACGAGGCGACCCCGATCCGGGCGTCCCCGACGTCGATGGCGATCCGCCTGCCGCGTCGCACGCCTACCGGTCCGATTCCGCGACGAGCCGCTCGACGGCCTCGATGGCCTCGCCGACGGCCCCCGGGTTCTGCCCGCCGCCCTGGGCCACGTCCGGCTTGCCGCCGCCTCCGCCGCCGAGCGTCTTGGCGGCGGTGCGGACCAGGTCACCGGCCTTGAGCCCGCGCTCTCGTGCGGCCTCGTTGGTGGCGATGACGGTGAGCGGACGGCCGTTCGCCACGGTGAAGAGGGCGACGACGGCCGGGCGGTCGCCAGGGACGCGGCCACGCACGTCCAGGACCAGCTTGCGCAGATCGTCGGAGGAGGTGCCGTCCGGCACCTTGGCGGCGACCAGGGCCACGCCCCGGACGTCCTTGGCGCCCTGGACGAGACCGGCGGCGGCCTGCAGCACCTTCTCGGCGCGGAACCGCTCGATCTCCTTCTCGGCCTCCTTGAGCTTGCTCAGCATGCCGGAGATCTTCTCCGGGAGCTCCTCGGGGCGGCCCTTGACCAGGTCGGTGAGCTGGGAGACGACCGTGTGCTCCCGGGCGAGGAAGTTGTAGGCGTCCACGCCCACCAGGGCCTCGACCCGGCGCACCCCGGAGCCGATGGAGGACTCGCCGAGCAGCTTCACCAGCCCCAGCTGGGCGGTGTTGTGCACATGCGTGCCACCGCACAGCTCCTTCGAGAAGTCGCCGATCGTCACCACGCGCACCCGGTCGCCGTACTTCTCGCCGAACTCGGCGATGGCGCCCTGCTTCTTGGCGTCGTCCATGCTCATCACCTCGGCGGTGACGTCGAGCTCGCGGGAGAGCACCTCGTTGATCTTCTGCTCGACGTCGGTGAGGACCGCGCCGGGCACGGCGGTCGGCGAGCCGAAGTCGAAGCGGAAGCGGCCGGGCGAGTTCTCCGAACCGGCCTGGGCGGCGGTCGGGCCCAGGGCGTCGCGCAGCGCCTGGTGGGTGAGGTGGGTGGCGCTGTGGGCGCGGGCGATGGCACGGCGGCGCTTGATGTCGATCCGGGCGTGGGCCCCGGCGCCGACCGTCACCTCGCCGACCTGGACGACGCCCTTGTGCACGCTGACGCCGGGCACCGGCTGCTGGACGTCCCGGACCTCCACCACGGCGCCGGTGTCCAGCTTGATCCGGCCGGTGTCGGCGAGCTGGCCGCCGCCCTCGGCGTAGAACGGGGTGCGGTCCAGGACGACCTCGACCTCGTCGCCCTCGGTGGCGGCGGGCGAGGACACCCCGTCGACCAGCAGGCCGACGACGGTGGACTCGCCCTCGGTGTGGAGGTAGCCGGTGAATTCGGTCAGGCCGGAGCCGTCGGCCACCTCGCGGTAGGCGGACAGGTCGGCATGGCCGGTCTTCTTGGCCTTGGCGTCGGCCTTGGCGCGCTCCCGCTGCTCCTTCATCAGGCGGCGGAAGCCCTCCTCGTCCACCGAGAGGCCCTGTTCGGCGGCCATCTCGAGGGTGAGGTCGATCGGGAAGCCCCAGGTGTCGTGGAGCAGGAACGCCTTGTCCCCGGGGAGCACGCTGCCACCGGCGCTCTTGGTGTCGGTGACGGCGGTGTCGAGGATGTTGGTGCCGGCCTTGAGCGTCTTGAGGAAGGCCGACTCCTCGGCGAGGGCGACGGTCTCGATGCGCTTGCGGTCGGTGAGCAGCTCCGGGTACTGCTGGCCCATCGTCTTGAGGACGACGTCGACCAGTTCGCCGACGACCGGCTCGGTGGCGCCGAGGATGCGCATGTTGCGGATGGCGCGGCGCATGATGCGGCGCAGCACATAGCCGCGGCCCTCGTTGCCGGGGGTGACGCCGTCGCCGATGAGCATGACGGAGGTGCGCATGTGGTCGGCGACCACGCGCAGCGAGACGTCGGAATCATGGGCGGCGCCGTAGGCGACCCCGGTCAGCTCGGTGGCCTTGTCCATGACGACGCGCAGGGTGTCGGTCTCGTACATGTTCCGCACGCCCTGGAGAATCATCGCCAGGCGCTCGAGGCCGAGGCCGGTGTCGATGTTCTTGCTCGGGAGCTCGCCCAGGATCGGGAAGTTCTCCTTGCCCTCGCCCGGACCGCGCTCGTACTGCATGAAGACCAGGTTCCAGATCTCCACGTAGCGCTCGTCGTTGACGGCCGGGCCGCCCTCCTCGCCGAACTCCGGACCGCGGTCGTAGTTGATCTCGGAGCAGGGGCCGCAGGGGCCGGGGACGCCCATGGACCAGTAGTTCGGGCCCATGCCCAGGCGCTGGATGCGTGTCGAGGGGACGCCGATCACCTCGCGCCAGATGCGCTCGGCCTCGTCGTCCTGCTCGTAGACGGTGATCCACAGCCGCTCGGGGTCGAGGCCGTAGCCGCCCTCCTCCTGGGAGCTGGTCAGCAGCTCCCAGGCGTACTTGATGGCGCCTTCCTTGAAGTAGTCGCCGAACGAGAAGTTCCCGCACATCTGGAAGAAGGTGCCGTGGCGGGTGGTCTTGCCGACCTCTTCGATGTCCGGGGTGCGTACGCACTTCTGCACGCTGACGGCGCGGTCGAAGGGCGGCTTGACCTCACCGAGGAAGTACGGCTTGAAGGGCACCATGCCCGCGGGGACCAGCAGCAGCGTCGGGTCGTCCGCGATGAGCGACGCCGACGGCACGACGGTGTGCCCACGCTCCTCGAAGAAGCGCAGCCAGCGGCGGCGGATTTCAGCCGACTCCATCAGTGGTCCTCATTTCCGGCTTTGTGGAGCTTGTAGGGGGTGGTGCGGGTCAGCTCGGACCGGCCCCGCTGGGCCGGGAGCCGCTTGCGGTCGTCCGGCGGTGGCGCGGAGAGCCCGAGCGCGTCCTTGAGCGCGGCCTCGCGGTCGGCCATGCCGTCCCGTACGTCGAGGGCGAAGACCTTGATCCGCCGGCCCGCCAGCACCGCGCGGTCGGCGGCCTGCGCCGCCAGGCTCTCCGGGGTGAGCTGGTTGAGCTTGCGGTTGACCTTGGTGGTGGCCCACACCCCGGCGGCGACGCCGGTGGTGAACCAGAATGTGCGGCGGAACATCCGGTCTGTCAGCCCTTCGATCCACGGTTGCGGCGGCCGCCCCGGCGGGCGGACGGCAGGGTCTTGCCGATGACGACGTTGCGCGCGGGCGCGGGTTCGTCCTCCGCCCGCCCCTTGCGGCCGATCGCCCGCCGGACGCCGTAGCCGAACGCGGCCACCTTGACCAGCGGGCCGCCGAAGGCGGTGGAGACGGTCGAGGAGAGCGCGGAGGCGTTGGAGGTGACCTCCTGGACGTCGGAGGCGATCGAGTCCACCCGGGCGAGCTGGGTGTTGGCCTCGCGCACGGTCGCGGACGCCTCGCTCAGCAGCGGCACCGCCTGCTCGGTGACCTCCGCCACCAGCCTGGTGGCCGCCTTGAGCGTCTGGGCCAGCCTCACCAGCGCCAGCGCCAGGAAGGACACCAGGATCGCCCAGAAGACGGCCACGAGGATCCCGGCCACCTCTCCACCGGACACGTCGCACCGCTCCCTGTCGCCGCTCGTCGTCGTTGTCTCGTGTTGGTCGTACTCGGCGCGCCGACGTGTCGTGATGACGCGTCGTTCGGCGTCGTCCGTCGCCCGCCGCTCTCGGGCGGTATCCGGGTGCGGGCGGCAGGTATCGACCTTATCGCGCCGCGGACGCGCACCCGAAACGCATAACGGCCGCCGGGCCCCCGGTCCGGGCCCGCCATCGGACAAGCCCGCGGGTTCCCCGTCGACCGGTGTCGAGGGGGAACCCGCGGGCTTGAGCGCGTACGGTCCGCTCCGCCGGATCAGCGGGCGTAGTACTCGACGACGAGCTGCTCGTCGCAGATCACCGGGATCTCCTTGCGGTTGGGGTCCCGGTCCAGCCGGAAGGCGAGCGCCTTCAGGTTGACCTGGAGGTAGCGCGGGGTCTCGCCGTCGGGGGCGTAGCCACCCTCGCGCGCCACCTGGAAGGGGACCTTCTCGCGGCTGCGCTCGCGGACCATCACCACGTCGTCCGGGCGGACCCGGAAGGACGGCTTGTCGACCTTGCGGCCGTTGACCTCGATGTGGCCGTGGGTGACCATCTGGCGGGCCTGGTAGATGGTGCGGGCGATGCCCGAGCGCAGAACGAGCGCGTCCAGACGGCGCTCGAGCTCGATGACCAGCGCCTCGCCCGTCTTGCCCCCGGCCTTACGGGCGCGGTCGTAGGCGCGGACCATCTGGCGCTCGCTGATGTCGTACTGAGCGCGCAGCCGCTGCTTCTCGAGCAACCGGACCTTGTAGTCACTGGTCTGCTTGCGGCCACGGCCGTGCTCGCCCGGCGGGTAGGGGCGTGCCTCGAAGTACTTGACGGCCTTCGGGGTCAGAGCGATGCCGAGCGCCCGCGACTTCTTGACCTTGGGACGCGACTGGTTCACGGGGAACGAACCTCCATGTAAGTTAGGTGAGCCTTACCTTAGCCGAGGAGAACGCATGTTTCGACCTGGGATCCCCCTGCCCAGCACTGGTCAGAGCCCCGAGGAGGGTCAGCCGCGTCCCATGGAAAGCGCCCTGCGGCCCACACCGGCAGAGCGCGTACGTACTCTCGTTGAATCCAAGGCTACGGCTTCGTTGACGATTCCCGGAATCGAGGCCCTGGACGACCTGGGGGTGGACGGCCCCGCCGCCCGTACGGTCGCCCCGGACGGGGACCTGCTGCTGATGATGCCCAGCGCCTCCCCCGCCGCCCGCGCCGCCACCCACGCCCAGGACGACGAGCTGACCTGCGTGATGGAGATCACCGACGTCGCCCCCGTCGCGATGCCCCACCGGATCCGCGGCCGCGGATGGGTGGCCGGCTGGCTCACCCCCGTCCCCTGCGGCGAGCGCACGCGCACCGCGGCGGCGCTGCTGGCCGAGCGGCATCCGGTGGGCGAACTGCTCGGCCTCGACCAGGCGCCGCGGCCGTCGCGGCGCGGTGGTCCGGCCGCCGGGGTGGGGCCCGCCGGGAGAGCCGCCTGGACGCTGCTGCGGCTGGAGGTCGGCGAGGCGTGCGTGGACGATCTGTGGGGCGCGGACGGCGTCGAGCCGGACGACTTCACCTCGGCCGACCCCGATCCGCTGGTCCGGCACGAGGCCGATCTGCTCCAGCATCTGCACGCCGCCCACAGCGAGCAGGTGCGCGGGCTGTGCGCGCTGCTCGGCGACCGCTCCGAACTGGTCTGCACCCGGGGCCCGGCCACCCCGGTGGCGCTGGACCGCTTCGGCCTGCGGGTGCGCTTCACGGACGAGGCGGACCGGCCGTTCGACGCGCGCTTCGACTTTCCCGAGCCGGTACGGAAGGTGTCCGAACTGCGGTACGCGATGCACGCCCTGTTCGACGCGGCGACGGGCTGACGGCGTCCGGCATGACCAGGCCGGGGCCCGGCCGCTACGTGGCCGGGACCTGGCCGTCGCTACGTGGCCGGGGTCTGGCCGTCGCCGGACGGCGGGTCACCGCGCAGCCGCGCCCGCACCCGCTCCACCACATCCGCGTACCGCGCCTCGGCCCCGTACCGGGTGGGCTCGTAGTACCGCTTGCCGTGGATCTTGTCCGGTGCGTACTGCTGCGCCGCGATGCCGCCCGGCAGATCGTGCGGATAGAGATAGCCCTGCGCGTGGCCCAGCTTCTTGGCGCCCTGGTAGTGGCCGTCACGCAGATGCGGCGGCACCGGCCCGGCCAGGCCCGCCCGCACATCGGCCAGCGCGGCGCCGATCGCGGTGGTGGCGGCGTTGGACTTGGGCGCGAGCGCCAGGGCGATGGTGGCGTGGCTCAGGGTGAGCGCCGCCTCCGGGAAGCCGATCAGGGCGACCGCCTGCGCCGCGGCCACGGCGGTGGGCAGGGCGGTGGGATCGGCCAGGCCGATGTCCTCGCTCGCAGAGATCATCAGCCGGCGGGCGATGAACCGGGGGTCCTCGCCCGCCTCGATCATCCGGGCCAGATAGTGCAGCGCCGCGTCCACGTCCGAGCCGCGGATGGACTTGATGAGGGCGCTGGCCACGTCGTAGTGCTGGTCGCCCGCGCGGTCGTACTTCACCGCGGCCCGGTCGACCGCCTCCTCCAGCGAGGTGAGCGTGACCTCGGACTCGCCCTTGTCCAGCGCCGCCCCTGCGCCCGCCTCCAGCGCGGTGAGCGCCCGCCGGGCGTCGCCGCCCGCTATCCGCAGCAGATGCGCCTCGGCGTCCTCGGGAAGGGTGACCGCCCCGCCGAGCCCGCGCTCGTCGGTGAGCGCGCGCCGCAGCAGCCCGCGCAGATCGTCGTCGGTCAGCGGCTCGAGGGTGAGCAGGAGCGAGCGGGAGAGCAGCGGGGAGATCACGGAGAAGTACGGATTCTCGGTGGTGGCCGCGATCAGCGTCACCCAGCGGTTCTCCACGGCGGGCAGCAGCGAGTCCTGCTGGGCCTTGCTGAAGCGGTGGATCTCGTCCAGGAAGAGCACGGTGTCCCGCCCGTACGCCCCGGAGGAACGGCGCGCGCCGTCGATGACGGCCCGGACCTCCTTGACCCCCGCGGTGATGGCCGACAGCTCGACGAAGCGCTTCTGGGTGGCCTGGCTGACCACATACGCCAACGTCGTCTTGCCGATGCCCGGCGGGCCCCAGAGGATCACCGACGACGGCCCGGCCGGACCCCCGCCGCCCTCGCCCACGAGCCGCCGCAGCGGGGATCCGGGGCGCAGCAGATGCTGCTGGCCCACGACCTCGTCGAGGGTGCGCGGACGCATCCGCACGGCCAGCGGACTGCTGGCCGGATCCTTCTCCTGGCGGTCCTCTGCGGCGGCGGTGAACAGGTCTGGCTCCACCCGGGAAGCCTATGACACCGCACTGACAACGCCGCCGCGCGCGGCGTTCGGGGGGTGCGGGCTCAGCCCTGAGCGCCCGTCCAGAAATCCCACCAGCGGGTCAGGATCAGCATGCCGATGACGCCGATCCACACCACCGGGACCACCCAGTGGAACTCCATGAGCCCGCGCCGCAGCCCGTCCGGCGCGGGGAGGTATCCGTGCTTGAGGTTGTGGCCGGTGACGTAGCAGAACATCACGATGGTGGCGACCCAGGCGAGGCAGCACCACAGGCACAGCGAGCCGATGACGTACAGCGACTCGTACTGGAGCCAGGTCACGAAGCCGACGCCGAAGAGCGTGCCCGCGTTGAAGGTCAGCCAGTACCAGCGCGGGAAGCGCGCCCCGGTCAGCAGCGACATGCCCACGCAGATCACGATGGAGTACGCGACGAGCCCGAGCATCGGGTTCGGGAAGCCGAACGCCTGCGCCTGGTCGCTCTCCATGATGTTGCCGCAGGAGACGACGGGGTTGAGGCTGCAGCCGGGCGTGAAGACCTTGCCGTCGGCCTTGTACTCGAGGATCTTGTTCTTGTCGATCGTGATGACCCAGGCGGCCAGCAGCCCCAGCGCTCCGGTGATCACGAGCAGGAGGGCGAAGGCACGACTGCCGCCCGTCCCGGCCCGCGAGCCCTCCCGCGCCTCGCCGGACTCCACGTCGTCCATCACTGTCGTCGCCATACTCGCCGTCCGTCGTCTCCGCCGTCTCCAGCCCCGTCGGGCAAGGCCATTGTGCCGCACCCGCTGTCGCCGTAAGGCGCGCTTATCACGGTCGTGCCATGGTGCCCTGTCCCCCGTTCGGCGGACATAAGACGGGCTTCCCGGTCGTCCCCGGGCCGGCGCGGCACCGGCACGCTCATGGGCATGGCAGACGAAGCGGTACGGGTGCGCGGCCTGCGCAAACGCTATGGTGCGCTGACCGCGCTGAACGGCGTTGACCTGGGCATTCGACAGGGAGAGGTGTTCGGCGTCCTGGGCCCCAACGGGGCGGGCAAGAGCACGACGGTGGAGATCCTCCAGGGCCATCGGAGCCGGGACGCGGGCGAGGTGACGGTGCTGGGCCGGGACCCCGCCTCCGGGGGACGCGAGTGGCGGTCCCGGATCGGCATCGTTTGGCAGGATGAATCCGCCCCGGCCGAGTTGACGGTGCGCGAGACCGTGCGCCATTTCGCCCGCTACTACCCCCGGCCGCGCGACCCCGAGGAGGTCATCGGCCTGGTCGGTCTCGAGGACAAGGCAGCCAGCCGGATCAAGGCGCTGTCGGGCGGCCAGCGGCGCCGGCTGGATGTGGCCCTCGGCGTGATCGGCGGTCCGGAGCTTCTGCTGCTGGACGAGCCGACGACTGGCTTCGACCCGGCGGCGCGGCGCCGGTTCTGGGAGCTGATCCGGCGGCTGGCGGACGAGGGCTCCACGATCGTGCTCACCACGCACTACCTGGACGAGGCGGAAGCGCTGTCCGACCGGCTCGCGGTCATCGCCGCGGGCAAGGTCGTGGCCGAGGGCTCGCCCGCCGGACTGCGCGAGCGGCACGGCAGCCGGGCGACGGTCCACTGGAGCGAACCGGGCGGCGGGGCGCGCCAGGAGGAGACGGAGACCCCGACCCGTACCGTCGCGGAGCTGATGCGCCGCTTCGACGGGGAGATCCCGGGGCTGCGGATCTCCCGGCCGACCCTGGAGGACGTCTATCTGCGGCTCACCGGACAACTCGACGAGCAGCCCGGGGAGGGCGCGCGATGACCACCACGACCACCACCTCCGCCACCGCCCGCCGGGCCTCCGGGGCGGCCCCCGGGCGGCTGCCCGGCGCCTGGACCCTCGGGCTGCACCGGGGCGTCCTCGAGCTCAAGCAGTTCTTCCGCCGGCGTGAACAGGTGGTCTTCACCTTCGCCTTCCCCGTCGTCTTCCTCGCCCTGTTCGCCTCGATCTTCCGGGACGATGTGCGGGGCGCGGGCGTGACCGCCTCCCAGCTGTACGCCGCGGCGATGATCGCGTCGGGGGTGATGTCGACCAGCTTTCAGTCGCTGGGTGTCTCCATCGCGCTCGAACGGGACGAGAAGGTGCTGCGGCGGCTGCGCGGTACACCGATGCCCCCGGCCGCGTACTTCCTCGGCAAGCTGTGGCTGGTCCTGGTCTCCGGGATCGCCGAGACGGTGCTGCTGCTGGTCGTCGGCACGGCGCTCTTCGACCTCGATCTGCCCACGGGCGCGGCCACCTGGCTCACCTTCGCCTGGGTCCTCGCCCTCGGGCTGACCGGCTGTGCGCTGCTGGGCATCGCGATCAGCAGCGTCCCGCGTTCGGGCAAGAGCGCCACCTCCGTGGTCGTTCTGCCGTTCCTGGTGCTCCAGTTCATCTCCGGTGTCTTCATCTCGATCGACACGCTGCCCGACTGGATGCTGACCGTGGGCGCGCTCTTCCCGCTGAAGTGGATGTGCCAGGGGTTCCGCGGGGTGTTCCTGCCGGACTCGGCGGCCGTACTGGAGCAGGCGGGCTCCTGGGAGTACGGGCGGATCGCCCTGGTGCTGGGCGCGTGGTGCGTCGGAGGATTGGTGCTGTGTCTGCTGACCTTCCGCTGGAAGAGCCGCCGAGACGGCTGAGCGAACCGACCGGCCCTCGCGATCCCGACGTGTACCACCGCACCTACCGCCGCTGGGACGTCTACTTCGCGATCGTGTTCGCGGCCACCTTCCTGTTCGTCCTGGGCGGCTCGGGCCCCGGGCCAGGACTGCGCGCGGTCGCGGCGGCCGTCTTCGCCGCGACCGCGCCGTGGTACGTGCTGGTCGGCCGGCCGGTGCTGCTCGCGGAAGCCGAGGACCATCCCCGCTCGGTGGTCTATCTGGTCGGGCTGTTCCTGCTGTTCGTGGTGCCCTCGGCGCTGGTCGGCGAGACCCGGATCGCCATCTTCGCGCTGACGCCGCAGTGCTTCATGCTGCTGCGGATGCGCAGGGCGCTGTTCGCCGTCACTGTGATCAATATCGTCCCGGTGGTGGTGTGGGCGCTCGTGGAGCGGCCGGATTCCGGGGATCTGTTCTTCAATTCGCTCTTCGCGGCCGTCTCCTGGGCCTTCTCCCTGCTCATCGGCAGCTGGATCATCATGGTCCTGCAGCAGAGCACCGAGCGCGCCCGGCTGATCGCCGAACTGGACGCCAGCCGCGAGGAGGTGGCCCGGCTGTCGGCCGCGCACGGCGCGCTCGCGGAGCGGGAGCGGCTGACCCGGGAGATCCACGACACCCTCGCCCAGGGCTTCACCAGCCTGCTGATGCTGGTTCAGGCGGTGGAGTCGGAGCTGGACCACGATGTGCCGCTGGCCCGCCGTCACCTGGGTCTCATGGCCCGTACGGCCCGGGAGAACCTCGCGGAGGCCCGGGCGCTGGTCGCCGGGGCGGGCCCGGCGGACCTGGACGGCAGTTCGCTCCCCGACGCGCTGCGGCGGCTGGCCGCGCGCCACGGTGAGCAGACCGGCGCCCCGGCCGGCGTCGAGGTCTCGGGGGCGGTCCGGCCGCTGCCCGCCGCCGTGGAGGTGGTGGCGCTGCGCGGCTGCCAGGAGGCGCTGGCCAACGCCCGCCGGCACGCCGGGCCGGGCGCAGTGGTGACCATCGCGCTCGGCTACGGCGAGGACGCGCTGCGGCTGCGGGTCCGGGACACCGGCCGCGGCTTCGACCCGAGCGCCCCGCGCGAGGGCTACGGCCTGGCCGGGCTGCGCGCACGGGCGGGCGAGGTGGGCGGCACGGCTCAGGTGGCCGCCGCCCCGGGCGAGGGCACGACGGTCGCGCTCGAACTGCCCGTCCGGCCGCCCGCCCCGGCCGTCCATCCCTCCCGGCCGACGGTACGAACGAGGAGCGCACGGTGATCCGGATCCTGATCGCGGACGACCACCCGGTGGTGCGGGAGGGGCTGCGCGGCATGCTCGGCGCCGAACCCGATCTGGAGGTCGTCGGCGAGGCGGACAGCGGGCCGCGGGCGGAGGCGCTGTGCGCCTCGCTGCGGCCCGATGTGGTGCTGATGGACCTGCGGATGCCGGACGGCGACGGGGTGGAGTCGATCGCCCGGATGACCGCCGCCGGGCTGCCGTCCCGGGTGATCGTGCTGACCACGTACGAGACGGACGGGGACATCCTGCGCGCGGTGGAGGCGGGTGCGGCGGGCTATCTGCTCAAGGACATGCCCCGCGCCGAGCTGGCCGAGGCCGTGCGCTCCGCCGCGCGCGGCGAGACGGTGCTGGCCCCGTCCGTCGCCGCGCGGCTGATGGACCAGCTGCGCGACCGGCCCGAGCGGCCCCGCCTCTCCGAGCGGGAGACGGCCGTGCTGCGGCTGGTCGCGGAGGGGTGCACCAACGCGGAGATCGGCCGCCGTCTCTTCATCGGCGAGTCGACGGTGAAGACCCATCTGCTACGGGCCTTCGGCAAGCTGGGCGTGGACGACCGCACCGCGGCGGTCACCAGCGCGATGCGGCTGGGACTGCTGTAGGAAGCGGCGAAAGGGGGCCCGGGGAATTTCCCCCGGGCCCCCTTTCGCGCGTCGCTCAGGCGAGGCGTGCGCGGACCGCCTCGACCACGTCGGTCAGCGGGACCGGGGACTGCTCGCCGGACTCCATGTCCTTCAGCTGGACCACGTTCTCGGCGAGGTCGCGCTCGCCCGCCACGATCGTGTAGCGGGCCCCGCTGCGGTTGGCGGCCTTCATGGCGGCCTTCAGGCCCTTGCCGCCGTAGGCGAAGTCCGCGGCGACGCCCGCCGTACGGAGCTCGCCGACCAGGCCGAAGAGGACCTTGCGGGCCTCCTCCCCCAGCGGCACCGCGAAGACGCTGACCGCGGCGGGCAGGTCCAGCTCGACGCCCTCGGCCTCCAGCGCGAGCACCGTACGGTCCACACCGAGCGCCCAGCCCACCGAGGGCAGGGCCGGGCCGCCGATCATCTCGGACAGGCCGTCGTAGCGGCCGCCGCCGCCGACCGCGGACTGGGAGCCCAGGCCGTCGTGGACGAACTCGAAGGTGGTGCGGGTGTAGTAGTCCAGGCCGCGCACCAGCCTCGCGTCGTCCTCGAAGTCCACGCCCCGCGCGGTGATCAGCTCGCGGACCTCCGCGTGGTACGCCTTGCACTCCTCGCACAGGTAGTCGCGCAGCAGCGGGGCCTCGGCGAGCTGCGCGCGCACCGCCTCGCGCTTGTCGTCCAGCACCCGCAGCGGGTTGATCTCCACGCGCCGCCGGGTGTCCTCGTCCAGGTCCAGGGCGCGCAGGAAGTCCTGGAGGGCGGCCCGGTAGACGGGGCGGCAGGTGGCGTCGCCCAGTGAGTTCAGCAGGATGCGGAAGTTCCGCAGCCCGAGCGAGCGGTAGGCGTCGTGGGCCAGGACGATCAGCTCGGCGTCGAGGGCCGGGTCCTCGGCGCCGATCGCCTCGGCGCCGACCTGCGAGAAGTGGCGGTAGCGGCCCTTCTGCGGGCGCTCGTAGCGGTAGTACGAGCCCGAGTACCAGAGCTTGACCGGCAGCGATCCGGCCTTGTGGAGATTGGCCTCCAGGGCGGCGCGCAGCACCGAGGCGGTGCCCTCGGGGCGCAGCGCGAGCTCGTCGCCGCCCTTGGTGGTGAGGGTGTACATCTCCTTGGTCACGATGTCGGTGGACTCGCCGACGCCGCGCGCGAAGAGCTCCACGTTCTCGAAACCGGGGGTCTCGATGTAGCCGTAGCCGGAGCGCCTGAGCGGTGCGGCGATCGCCTCGCGCACCGCCAGGTAGGTCGCGGAGGCCGGCGGGATCAGGTCGTACGTGCCCCGGGGGGCTTTGAAGGTGCTCAACGGAAGTCTCTCGTCACATTCCTCGTCGCGGAGCCGGGCGCCGGGCGCCGCCTCCGAGGCCGGCGGCCACCTCGCGCAGATACGGGTTGGTGGCTCGCTCACGGCCGATGCTGGTCTGGGGGCCATGGCCGGACAGCACCACGGTCGAGTCGTCGAGCGGCAGGACCACACGGGCCAGCGACTCGAGGATCTCGGCGTGATCGCCGCCGGGCAGATCGGTGCGTCCGATGGAGCCGGCGAAGAGCAGATCGCCCGCGAAGAAGACGGACGGGATGTCCGCCTGCTCGGGCATCCGGAAGGTCACCGACCCCTTGGTATGGCCCGGGGTGTGCGCGACGGTGAGCTCCAGACCGGCCAGCGTCAGCTCGGCGCCGTCGGCCAGTTCCTTGAGGTCGTCCGGCTCGCCCACGGTGAGTTCACCCATCAGCGGCATGCCGATGGAGCGCCCGAACGCCTTCTCGGGGTCGCTCATCATGTAACGGTCGGCCGGGTGGATCCACGCCGGTACGTCATGCGCGCCGCAGACCGGGACGACCGAGGCGACATGGTCGATGTGGCCGTGGGTGAGGACGACGGCGACGGGCTTGAGCCGGTGCTTGGCAACCGCCTCCGCGACGCCTTGGGCCGCCTGGTGGCCCGGGTCGATGATCACGCACTCCTCACCGGCGGCGGGGGCGACCAGATAGCAATTGGTCCCCCAGGCCCCGGCGGGGAACCCGGCAATGAGCACGATCGTCCTTAGAAGTCGTCCGGTGGAAGATTGTCGGCGGCTTCAGAGCCTACCGGCGGCGCCCCGGCCACAGCGAACCCGTATACGGTACGGCCAGCCCTCGTACACAACAGCAGTACACCGACGGCACACGCCATGAGGAGACGACCCGGTGGTCAGTAACGAGCAGCGGCGGCGGCAACTCGCCCGGGAGAAGTACCTTCGGCAGCAGCAGCGGCGCGAAACCGCCCGGCACAAGTCGCGGCAGCGCAATGTGGTGATCGCCGCCGTGCTGGCCGTGGTCCTGGCCGGTGGCGGTGCCGTCGCGGCCACGGGCGCGCTGTCCGGGAACGACAAGGACAAGAAGAAGGACGACGCCGCCGCCTCCGCCACCCCCTCGGCCGCCCCCACCAGCAAGGCGCCCGACCCCTGCGCCAAGGAGGCCAAGGCGGTCGCGGGCAAGAAGCCGAAGAAGCTGTCGTGGAAGAAGGAGCCGGCGGTCACGATCGACAAGTCGGCCTCCTACACGATGAAGCTGGAGACGACCTGCGGGGACATCTCCGTGACCATGGACGCGGGCAAGGCGCCGCACACGGTCAACTCCTTCAGCTTCCTGGCGGGCAAGGGCTACTTCGACCACACCAAGTGCCACCGGCTGGTGAACCAGGGGATCTACGTGCTCCAGTGCGGTGACCCGCAGGGCACCGGCGCGGGCGGCCCGGGCTACACCCTCCCGGACGAGAACCTGAAGGACGCCTCGGTCAAGGGCGGCAAGTACCCGGCCGGGACCGTCGCCATGGCCAACCAGTACAACCCGCAGACCAAGCAGGGCCGGAACACCGGCGGCAGCCAGTTCTTCCTGGTCTACAAGAAGAGCGACCTGCCGCCGGACTACACGCCCTTCGGCACCGTGGACAAGGCCGGGATGAAGGTCCTGCAGAAGATCGCCAACGCGGGGGCGGCTCCCCCGGACCAGACGATGAACACCGCCCCGAACGCCAGCGTGGTGATCAACAAGGCGACGGTCGGCAAGTCCTGAGGTCGCCGGGCTCGCGTACTGCGAAATTTCGGTCGCGCAGGATACGGACAGCCGGGGCACCGGTCGCCTATGTTGGCGTTGTGTAGGGTGCCTGGCCCGATGGCCGCCACCCTAATATGAGACCGGCCAGGGCGTATCCCGGCCGGAAGAAACTGTGGACGATGCCCGCGGGCCGCGCGCCCGCCCCGGCATCATGTGGAGGAGGCGCTGTGAGCAGCGAGCCTTGGGGCCGCGTCGACGAGGCGGGGACCGTGTACGTGCGTACGGCCGACGGGGAGCAGGTCGTCGGATCGTGGCAGGCGGGATCGCCGGAAGAGGCCCTCGCCTACTTCGAGCGCAAGTACGACGGTCTGGTCGTCGAGATCGGCCTCCTCGAGCGCAGGGTCAAGACCACGGATCTGTCGGCCAAGGACGCGACGGCGGCCATCGAGCACATCCGCCAGCAGGTCGACGAGCATCACGTGGTCGGCGATCTGGACGCGCTGAGGAAGCGGCTCGACAAGCTCGCCGGAGAGGTCGAGGTCCGCCGCGAGCAGCGCAAGGCGGCCAAGGCGGTCCAGACCGACGAGGCCCGCAGGGCCAAGGAGGACCTGGTCGCCGAGGCCGAGCAGCTGGCCGCCAGCGAGCAGTGGCGGGCGGCCGGGGAGCGGCTGCGCGCCCTGGTGGACACCTGGAAGGGCCTGCCCCGGCTGGACCGCAAGACCGACGACGAGCTGTGGCACCGCTTCTCGCACGCCCGCTCGGCGTTCTCCAAGCGGCGCAAGGCGCACTTCGCGGCCCTGGACGCACAGCGCGAGGAGGCCCGGCAGACCAAGGAGAAGCTGGTCGCCGAGGCCGAGGCGCTCTCCGGCTCCACCGACTGGGGTCCGACCGCGGCCCGGTACCGGGAGCTGATGTCGGACTGGAAGGCCGCGGGCCGGGCCCAGCGCGAGTCCGAGGAGGACCTGTGGAACCGCTTCCGCGGTGCGCAGGACATCTTCTTCCAGGCCCGTAGCGAGGTCTTCGCGGAGCGTGACGCCGAGCAGCGGGAGAATCTCACCCGTAAGGAGGAGCTCGTCGTCGAGGCGGAGAAGCTGCTGCCGATCTCGGACCTGAAGGCGTCCCGCGCGGCCTTCCGGTCGATCAACGAGCGGTGGGAGGCCATCGGCCATGTGCCGAGGGACGCCCGCGCCCGTATCGAGGGCCGGATGCACGCCGTGGAGCGCGCCATCCAGGACGCCGAGGAAACGGAGTGGCGGCGGACCAACCCCGAGGCGCGGGCGCGCGCCGCGGGGCTCACCGGCCAGCTCCAGGACGCCGTCGACAAGCTGCGGTCCCAGATCGACGCGGCCCGCGCGGCGGGGAACAATGCGAAGGCCGACAAGCTCTCCAAGGAGCTCGAGGGCCGGCAGGCGCTGCTGGACCAGGCGCTGAAGGGCCTCCAGGAGTTCGGCGGCTGAGCGCGCGCTGATCCGCGTACGGCGGCGGCCCCGGTGCGAAGGCACCGGGGCCGCCGCCGTCATGTGCTCAGCGGGCGCGGATCTCCTCAGCGGGCCTCAGCGGACGCGTTCTCAGCGGGCGCGGGCCGAGGTGACCCGGTAGACGTCGTAGACGCCCTCCACGCCGCGTACGGCCTTCAGGACGTGCCCCAGGTGCTTGGGGTCGCCCATCTCGAAGGTGAAGCGCGAGGTGGCCACCCGGTCCCGGGAGGTCTGCACGGCCGCGGAGAGGATGTTGACGTGCTGGTCGGACAGCACGCGGGTGACGTCCGACAGCAGCCGGGACCGGTCCAGCGCCTCGACCTGGATGGCCACCAGGAAGACCGACGACTGGGTGGGCGCCCATTCGACGTCGAGGATGCGCTCGGGCTGCTGGGACAGCGAGTCCACGTTGACGCAGTCGGCGCGGTGCACCGAGACGCCGCTGCCGCGGGTGACGAAGCCGATGATCGGGTCGCCGGGCACCGGCGTACAGCAGCGGGCCAGCTTGACCCACACATCCTCGACGCCCTTGACCACCACGCCCGGATCGGCGCTGGAGCGGCGCTTGGTGCGGCGGATGGGCGGGGCGGTCTCGGCGATGTCCTCGTTGGCGGCCTCCTCGCCGCCGAGCGCCTGGACGAGCTTCTGCACCACGTTCTGCGCGGAGACATGGCCCTCACCGATCGCCGCGTAGAGCGCGGAGATGTCGGGGTAGCGCATCTCATGGGCGAGGGTGACCAGCGAGTCGCCGGTCAGGATCCGCTGGATGGGCAGGTTCTGCTTGCGCATCGCCCGGACGATCGCGTCCTTGCCCTGTTCGATGGCCTCGTCGCGGCGCTCCTTGGAGAACCAGGCGCGGATCTTGTTACGGGCGCGCGGCGACTTGACGAAGCCCAGCCAGTCGCGGGACGGCCCGGCGCCCGCCGCCTTGGAGGTGAAGACCTCCACCAGGTCGCCGTTGTCCAGGGTGGACTCCAACGGCACCAGCCGCCCGTTGACCCGGGCGCCGATCGTACGGTGGCCGACCTCGGTGTGCACGGCGTAGGCGAAGTCGACCGGGGTGGCCCCGGCCGGAAGCGCTATGACATCGCCCTTGGGCGTGAAGACGAAGACCTCGTTGCGGGACAGGTCGAAGCGCAGGGACTCCAGGAACTCGCCCGGGTCCTCGGTCTCCTTCTGCCAGTCCAGGAGCTGCCGCAGCCACGCCATGTCGTTGATGGCGTCGTCCTTGCCCGCCTTACGGGGCACATCGGTGCGCACCTTGGAGGCGCCGGCCACCGCCTCCTGCTTGTACTTCCAGTGCGCGGCGATGCCGTACTCGGCGCGGCGGTGCATGTCGAAGGTGCGGATCTGCAGCTCGACCGGCTTGCCGCTGGGCCCGATGACCGTCGTGTGCAGCGACTGGTACATGTTGAACTTGGGCATCGCGATGTAGTCCTTGAACCGCCCCGGCACCGGGTTCCACCGCGCGTGGATGGTCCCCAGCGCCGCGTAGCAGTCGCGGACGGTGTCGACGAGGACGCGGATGCCCACCAGGTCGTAGATCTCGGCGAAGTCGCGGCCGCGGACGATCATCTTCTGGTAGACGGAGTAGTAGTGCTTCGGTCGGCCGGTGACGGTCGCCTTGATCCGCGCCGCCCGCAGATCGCCCTGGACCTGGTCGGTGACGACGGCCAGGTACTCGTCGCGCTTGGGGGCCCGCTCGGCGACCAGCCGCACGATCTCGTCGTACATCTTGGGGTAGAGGATCGCGAAGGCGAGGTCCTCCAGCTCCCATTTGATGGTGTTCATGCCCAGGCGGTGGGCGAGCGGGGCGTAGATCTCGAGGGTCTCGCGGGCCTTCTTCTCCTGCTTCTCCCGCTTGAGGTAGCGCATGGTGCGCATGTTGTGCAGCCGGTCGGCCAGCTTGATCACCAGCACCCGGGGGTCCCGGGCCATGGCGACGACCATCTTGCGCACGGTCTCGGCCTGGGCCGCCTCGCCGAACTTGACCTTGTCCAGCTTGGTGACGCCGTCGACGAGCAGCGCGACCTGGTCGCCGAAGTCGCGGCGCAGGGTGTCCAGGCCGTACTCGGTGTCCTCGACGGTGTCATGCAGCAGCCCGGCCATCAAAGTGGCCGGATCCATACCCAGCTCGGCCAGGATCGTGGTCACCGCGAGGGGGTGGGTGATGTACGGATCGCCGCTCTTGCGCTTCTGGCCGCGGTGCCAGCGCTCGGCCACCTGGTACGCGCGCTCGATCTGGCGCAGCGTCGCGGCCTCCGCCTTGGGGTCGTTACCGCGCACGATGCGCAGCAGCGGCTCCAGCACCGGGTTGTACGGGCTGGAGCGCTGGACGCCGAGGCGCGCCAGACGGGCCCGGACGCGGTTGGACGAGCCCGAACGGGGCGCGGGGCTCTGTACGGGGCGCGCGGGGGGCGTAGTGGCGGGCAGGGCGTTGCCGCGGCCCGCGGTGGGCTTCGGGCTGGTCTGCTCGGGGCCGCGCCGGACCGCGCCGTCACCGCTGTTCCTGGGCACGCCTGCGGCCGCCGTCGGCTCGGCGGCGGTGGGCGCGTCCGGCTGTGCGGAGGGGGTTCCGCCCGGACGGACATCGGGCGAGAGCGGCTGGGCCTCGTCTGGCAAGAGCACTCCTAGCGGTCCGGACCCGAAAAGGTCGGGCTGCCATGGTATCGATCCCGCCACTCCGCTTGCCTCTCGACCGCCAAGCCGGGCATGCCGGGGCCTGGGGCGGCATGGCGGAGGGCGGGGACCCGCGGTTGCGCGTCCCCGCCCTCCGGCAGTTCTCCCGGCCCGGTGTACGGGCCCGTAAGCCCGGCTCAGACCGTGAGCTCAGACCGTGATCAGGGCCTCGAGCGGGGCGCTGTCGAGCGAGCCCAGCAGCCGGTCGCGGCCGGCGAGGAAGCCGAGCTCCAGCAGCACGGCGACCCCGGCGATCCGGGCGCCGGCCCGCCGGATGAGCCGCAGGGACGCCTCGGCGGTGCCGCCGGTGGCCAGCACGTCGTCGATCACCAGCACCCGGTCGCCGGGCTCCAGCGCGTCGGCGTGTATCTCGATCTCGGCGGTGCCGTACTCCAGCTCGTAACGCTGGGCGAGCGTCGCCCCGGGGAGCTTGCCGGCCTTGCGGACCGGTACGAAGCCGATTCCGGCGCGCACGGCGGCCGGGGCGGCGAGGATGAAGCCGCGCGCCTCCAGGCCCACCACCTTGTCCGCCCGGTGCCGGAGGCACAGCTCGGCGAGCGCCTCGGTGAGCGCGCCGAAGGCCGCGGCGTCGGCGAGCAGCGGGGTGATGTCCTTGAACATCACCCCGGGCTTGGGGTAGTCCGGCACGTCCTGGATGCGGCTGAGCAGCAGCGTGCGCAGCTCCTCGGCGGAGGCCCCGCCGAATCCGTCCGGGCTGCCCGCCGTGGTCTCCGTCGTCTCCGTCATCTCTCAGCTCCCCCGCTCATCGCCGCTTGCCCGACGGCCGGCCGCGCCCCCGGTTGCGGGAGGCGGGCTGGCGACGCTGACCGACGACTCCGGAGGGGGCCGCGGCGGCGTCCTCCAGGGCGGGAGCGTCGTCCTCCTCGGAGGCCGAGTCGGCCGTCTCGGCCTTGGCGGCCGCGGCACGCTTGGCCTTCACCCGCTTGGCCAGCGCCTTCATCCTCGGGTCGCGCCCCTTGAAATCGGCGACCAGCGGGGTCGCGATGAAGATCGAGGAGTACGCACCGGCGGCGAGGCCGACGAAGAGCGCCAGGGAGATGTCGTTGAGCATGCCCGCGCCGAGCAGACCGCCGCCGATGAACAGCAGGGCGCCGACCGGCAGCAGCGCCACGATCGTGGTGTTGATGGACCGCACCAGGGTCGAATTGAGGCTGCGGTTGGCGATCTCGCCGTAGGTGAAGCGGGTCTGCTTGGTGATGTCCTTGGACGCTTCCTTGAGACCGTCGAAGACCACGACGGTGTCGTAGAGCGAATAACCGAGGATCGTCAGCAGACCGATCACGGTGCCCGGGGTGACCTCGAAGCCGACCAGCGCGTAGACACCGACCGTGATGGTGAGGTCGTGGATCAGGGCGATCAGGGCGGCCAGCGCCATCCGCCACTCGAAGGCGATGGCGAGATAGATCACCACCAGCACCATGAAGATCGCCAGACCCTGCCAGGCCTTGCTGGCGATCTGCTCGCCCCAGCTCGGCCCGACCAGCTGGGTGTCGATCTTGCTGGTCTTGACGCCCAGCTCCTTGGCGAGCTCCTCCTGGACCGGCAGCGCCTCCTTGGTGCCCAGCTCGCTGATCTGGATCCGCACGCCGCCCCGGCCGAGCTCCTGGACGACGACGGTGTGGCCGCCGGACGCGTCCTCTGCCGTCTGGCGCAGGTCGGAGGCCGAGACCTTGCTGTTCGGGGTGGTGAAGACCGCGCCGCCGGAGAACTCGATGCCCATGTTCAGGCCGCGCACCGCCAGGCCCACGATGGCCGTGATGGTGATCAGTATCGAGATGCCGTACCAGAGCTTCCGCTTGCCGACGAAGTCGTAGCCGACCTCGCCTCGGTAGAGCCTGGCGCCGAGAGTGCCGAGTCGCGACATCTCACGCCTCCTTCGTGTCGGCGGGGCCGGGGGCGGCGGGACGGCGACGGCGCAGCGGCGGCGTGACCCCGAGGCGCTTGGGGTCCAGTCCGGACCACGAATGGCCGTTCCCGAAGAACGGACGGCGGGCGAGGATCGTCATCAGCGGCTTGGTGAAGAGGAACACCACGGCGACGTCGAGCAGCGTGGTGAGCCCCAGGGTGAAGGCGAAGCCCTGCACCTTGCCGACGGTGACGATGTAGAGCACCGCGGCGGCCAGGAAGGACACGAAGTCGGACACCAGGATGGTGCGCCGGGCCCGCGGCCAGCCGCGCTCGACGGCGGGACGCAGCGAGCGGCCCTCCCGGATCTCGTCGCGGATCCGTTCGAAGTAGACGATGAACGAGTCCGCGGTGATACCGATGGCCACGATCGCGCCGCAGACCGCCGGGAGGTTCAGCGCGAAGCCGATGCCCGGGCCGAGCAGCACCATGATCGTGTACGTCAGGATCGCGGAGACGCCGAGGCTGGCCATGGCCACGAGGGCGAGCCCGCGGTAGTAGACGACCAGGTAGATCACGACGAGCGCGAGGCCGATGGCACCGGCGATCAGACCGGCGTCCAGCTGCTCACCGCCGAGCGCGGCGGAGACGGTGGTCTCGTCGGCGATGTCGAAGGACAGCGGGAGCGCGCCGAAGGACAGCACGTTGGCCAGGTCCTCGGAGCTCTGCTGGGTGAAGCCGCCGGAGATGGTGGCCCGGCCGCCGGTGATGGCGCCCTGGGTGACCTCGGGGTCGGAGACGACCTCGCCGTCCAGGGCGATCGCGAAGCGGTTCTGCGGGGACTGCTGCTTGGTCAGCTCGCCGGTGGTCTTGGCGAACTTCTTGGAGCCCTTGCTGTTGAAGTCGAGCTGGACGATCCAGCCCGCCCCGTTCTGGCTCTCGAAGACCGACGAGGCGTCGTCCACGTCGGTGCCCTCGACCTCGGAGGGGCCGAGGACGAACTTGGCGTCGCCCTTCTGGCTGCAGGCCAGCACCTGGTCGGTCGGCTTGGCGTTGGCCGCCTTCTCGGCCGCCGCGGCGCGTCCGGCCTTGGTGGTGCAGTCCAGCTTCGCGAACTGCTTGGCCAGCTCTTCCTGGTCGCTGGAGCCCGACGGGCTCTTGGACGGGTCGGGCTTCGGGGTCTTCGACGGCGAGGGGCTCCCGCTGGGCTTCTCGTCGGCCTTCAGGCCCTTGGAGAGGGCCCGCCCCTGGGTGCTGGGGCTGGCGGAGGAGGATGCGGAGGCCGATGACGAGGCCGACGGCGTGCCGGACGGCTTGCCGCCCTTGTCGTCGCCCTTGTCCTGGCCCTTGCCGCTGGCGCTGGCCGACGGGCTGGGGGTGGAGTTGGGCTTCTCGGGGGTCTTCTGGCCGCTGGTGGTCGTGACCACCGGCCGGAAGTAGAGCTGGGCGGTGGTGCCGACCTGCTGCCGGGCCTGCTTCGCGTTCGTCCCCTTGGGGATGTTCACGATGATGTGCTTCTCGCCCTGCGTCTGGACCTCGGCCTCGGACACACCCAGACCGTTGACCCGCCGCTCGATGATCCCCACGGCGGTGTTCATGTTGTCCGTGTTGATCGCGTTGGGCTTGCCCGGTTGGTTCTTGGCCTCCAGCGTGAAGCTGGTGCCGCCCGCGAGATCGATGCCCAGTCGCGGCGTGGTGTGCCCGGAGACGAACATGCCTCCGGTCAGCGCCGCGATGGCGATCAGGATGACGGCCAAGGGGCGCCCTGGCCTGCCCTGTGACCCGGAGGACCTGCGGCCCTTCTTCGGTGCTGCCACCTTCTCGTATCTCCCTGTCCAACCGCCCCGCATCGGGTGTGCGCGGGGCGGCCACGAAGTCTTGTGGGGACAAGCCCCCGCCGGAGCCTAGACCGTCCAGGGAACCGCGGCGCACCGATCGAGGGCGCGCCGCGGTTCCCGGATGACGGACTTACTTCGCGTCGGTGCCGCCGTCCCGCTTGTCGTCCTCGGAGGTGCCCGCCGCGGCGGCGGCGTCGTCCTTGCCGAGGTCGATCTTCTTGACGTCCGTCTCCCCGGCCTCGTCGCCCGCCTCGTCGGCCGCGTCGGCCTTCTCGGCCGCGTCGTCGTCGACCTTGTCGGTCTTCTCGAGCCCGACCTTGTCGGCGGACGAGTCGGCGTCGGCGGCCTCGGTCAGCGAGGAGGCGTCGTCGGGAACGACAGGGGTGTCGGCGGCGTCCTCGTCGGGGTCGATGCCGTGCACCACGCGGTTGTACTCGTCGTCCGGCAGGACGGCTCCCACCGCGTTCTTCGCGTAGATCGCGTGCACGCCGGGGGCCACCTCGAGGAGGACCGTGTCGTCGTGGACCTCCTTGACCGTCGCGTACATGCCGCCGATGGTCCGCACGCCGGAGCCCGGCTGCATCTCATTGCGCATCGACTGGGCCTGGCGCTGCTTGTTCTTGGCCGAACGCGTCATCAGGAACATGGCCCCGATAAGCACGATGAACGGCAGGAGAGTCACGATATTCACGGGACGGAAATTCCTTCACACGACCGCGGGGAGCGGCCTGGTCTACGGGGGTGGGTATACCGCACAGTGAGCGGACGGCATACGGACGGCATCGGCGGAGTCTAAGCGAGCCCACGCCAATGGAACAACGCCCGGCGCGGTACCGGGGTTCCTGACCCCGCCATTATTGGTCCTCTACGCCATGATGCAGGGTAAGCGGGCGCTTATGCCTTGCCGCGGCCCATCCGGCCCGTCATGGCACGTCACGCGCCATCCTGCCGCGCCCCCGGCTCATCATGTCCCGGCTCATCATGTCTCGAAGAGGCCCGCCTGACCACCGGCGGCGGTCTGCGGCGGTGGGGTGAGCCCCATATGCGCCCAGGCCGCCGGGGTACCGATCCGCCCCCGGGGGGTACGGGCCAGCAACCCCTCCCGGACCAGGAAGGGCTCGGCGACCTCCTCCACCGTCTCACGCTCCTCCCCCACCGCGACCGCGAGGGTCGACAGGCCCACCGGCCCGCCGCCGAACAGCTTGAGCAGGGCGCTGAGCACCGCCCGGTCCAGCCGGTCCAGGCCGCGCTCGTCCACGTCGTAGACGGCCAGGGCGCTGGCGGCGATCTCGCGGGTGATCACGCCGTCCGCCTTGACCTGGGCGTAGTCACGCACCCGGCGCAGCAGCCGGTTGGAGATCCGGGGGGTGCCGCGGGAGCGGCCCGCGATCTCGGACGCGCCCTCGGGGTCGATGGTCACGTCGAGCAGCCCGGCGGAGCGGTGGATGACCCGCTCCAGCTCGGCCGGGGCGTAGAACTCCATATGGCCGGTGAAGCCGAAGCGGTCGCGCAGCGGGGGCGGCAGCAGCCCGGCCCGGGTGGTGGCGCCGACCAGCGTGAACGGCGGCAGCTCCAGCGGGATGGCGGTGGCCCCGGGCCCCTTGCCGACGATGACGTCGACGCGGAAGTCCTCCATCGCCATGTAGAGCATCTCCTCGGCGGGCCGGGACATCCGGTGGATCTCGTCGAGGAAGAGCACCTCGCCCTCGGTGAGGGAGGAGAGGATCGCGGCCAGATCGCCGGCGTGCTGGATGGCGGGGCCGGAGGTGATCCGGATCGGGGCGCCCATCTCGGCGGCGATGATCATGGAGAGTGTGGTCTTGCCCAGTCCGGGCGCGCCGGAGAGCAGCACATGGTCGGCGGTGCCGCCGCGCTGCCGGGCCGCCTTGAGCACCAGGTCCAGCTGTTCGCGGACCCGCTCCTGCCCGACGAACTCGCCGAGGTCCTGGGGGCGCAGCGCGGCCTCCACCGCCTGGTCGTCGCCGTCCGCGTCGGCGCCCACCAGCCTGCCGCCCGCGCCGGACGGGGCGTCGTCGGCGGTGGCCGGAGGGGTCTCGTCCCAGTTCACTGCGTTTCGCCTCGCGATGTCGTCTTCGGTGGTGCCGCCGGTCGCGGCCTGCCGCGGCCGCGGTGGCTCACCGTGTGCGGTTCAGGGTCTGCAGGGCGGCCCGCAGCAGCTGAGCCACCTGGGGCGTACCGCCCGCCGCCACCGTTTCCTCGGCCCGCGGGGTGACGGCGGCGACCGCCTCGTCCGCCTCGCGGGTGGCGTAGCCGAGGCCGACCAGCGCGGTGTGCAGCTGATCGCTCCAGCCGGGGGCGGCCGCCGAGCGGGCGCCGGGCACGGCGGAGCCGAGCGGCTCGCCGAGCCGGTCCTTGAGCTCCAGCAGCAGCCGCTGCGCCCCCTTCTTGCCGATGCCGGGGACGGCGGTGAGCGCCTTCTCGTCCCCGGTGGACACCGCGAGCCGCAGCGCGTCCGGGGAGTGCACGGCCAGCATGGCCTGGGCCAGCCGGGGGCCGACCCCGCTGGCGGTCTGGAGCAGTTCGAAGGCCTGGCGCTCGTCGTCGTCGGCGAAGCCGTAGAGGGTCAGCGAATCCTCACGGACGACGAGGGAGGTGGCCAGCCGGGCCTGCTGTCCGACGCGCAGTCCGGCCAGGGTGGCCGGGGTGCACTGGACCGCCATCCCGACCCCGCCGACCTCGATCACGGCGGTGTCCGGGGCGACGGCCGCCACCGGACCGGAGACGAACGCGATCATGAGGTACGGCCTTTCGTGGTACGCGCGCTGCTCGGGGTGCCGGCGGGGCTCGTCGGGCGGGCGGGACTCGGGGTGCGGGTGGGGTCCGTGGTGCGGGCGGAGTTTGTGGTGCGGGCGGAGTTTGTGGTGCGGGCGGAGTTTGTGGTGCGGTGGGCGGCGACGGCCTGCTGGAGGCGGTTGGTCGCGGGGGCCCGCCAGATATGGCAGATGGCGAGCGCCAGCGCGTCCGCGGCATCGGCCGGTTTGGGCGGTGCGTCCAGCCGCAGCAGCCGGGTCACCATCGAGCCGACCTGCGCCTTGTCGGCGCGCCCGGATCCGGTGACGGCGGCCTTGACCTCGCTGGGGGTGTGCAGCGCGACCGGCAGCCCGCGGCGGGCCGCGCACAGCATGGCGACGGCGCTGGCCTGCGCGGTGCCCATGACGGTACGGACGTTGTGCTGGCTGAACACCCGCTCCACGGCGACGCATTCGGGCCGGTGGGCGTCCAGCCACTGCTCGATGCCGCGCTCGATGAGGACGAGCCGGTCGGCGGTCGCGGTATCCGCCCCGGTCCGTATGACGCCGACGCCGAGCATCCGCAGCGGGCGGCCCGCGACCCCCTCGACCACGCCGACGCCGCACCTGGTCAGCCCCGGGTCCACGCCCAGCACACGCACCGCGCCCCTCCCCTCACCGCGCTTCGGTCATCTGTTCCTGCGCAGGCTAGCGGCTGCCGCCGACAACGCCCGCGGACAACGCCGACGGGCCGGTGGGGTGCTGCCCCGCCGGCCCGTCCCTGTCGTCGTCGACCGCCGTGCCGATCCGCCGTCAGGCGTCCACCTTGGCCATGACCTCGTCGGAGACGTCGAAGTTGGCGAAGACGTTCTGCACGTCGTCGCTGTCCTCGAGAGCGTCGATCAGCTTGAAGATCTTGCGCGCGGCGTCTTCCTCGAGCTGGACCTGCATCGTGGGCACGAAGTTGGCATCGGCCGAGTCGTAGTCGATGCCCGCCTCCTGGAGGGCGGTGCGGACCGCGACCAGGTCGGTGGCCTCGCTGATGACCTCGAAGGACTCACCGAGGTCGTTGACCTCCTCGGCGCCCGCGTCCAGGACCGCGCCCAGCACGTCGTCCTCGGTGAGCTCCCCCTTGGGGACGATGACGACGCCCTTGCGGTTGAACAGGTACGACACGGAGCCCGGGTCGGCCATCGAGCCGCCGTTGCGCGTCATCGCGACGCGGACGTCGGAGGCGGCGCGGTTGCGGTTGTCGGTCAGACACTCGATGAGGACGGCCACGCCGTTGGGGCCGTAGCCCTCGTACATGATCGTCTCGTACTCGGCGCCACCGGCCTCGAGACCGGCACCACGCTTGACCGCGCTGTCGATGTTCTTGTTCGGAACCGAACTCTTCTTCGCCTTCTGGATGGCGTCGAAGAGCGTCGGGTTGCCCTCCGGATCGGCACCGCCCATCCGGGCCGCGACCTCGACGTTCTTGATCAGCTTCGCGAAGAGCTTGCCGCGCTTGGCATCGATCACGGCCTTCTTGTGCTTCGTCGTAGCCCATTTAGAGTGGCCGGACATCCGCCTGTCTCCTTCGCGTAACCCATTGCTGTACGAACGCCTGAGATCCTACCGGGACAGGCCCGGCCTGCGGCGAGGTCTCCCGCCACCATCCTCCGCCGACGGTTACGCGCGCCGCACCATCTCGACGAAGAGCCGGTGCACCCGGTGGTCCCCGGTCAGCTCGGGGTGGAACGAGGTCGCCAGGACCTTGCCCTGCCGTACGGCGACGGTGTGCCCGTCGAACGTCGCGAGCACCTCGGCACCGCCGCCCACGGACTCGACCCACGGTGCGCGGATGAAGACCCCCTCGACCGGGCCGTCGTCGATGCCCTGGATGTCGACCTCGGCCTCGAAGGACTCGTTCTGACGGCCGAAGGCGTTACGGCGCACGATCATGTCGATGCCGCCGATGGTCTCCTGGTCGTCCCGGCCGTCGAGGATCTTGTCCGCGAGCATGATCATGCCCGCGCACGTACCGTACACCGGCATCCCGGCCCTGACCCGCTCGCGCAGCGGTTCCAGCAGCCCGAAGATGATCGCGAGCTTGGACATGGTGGTCGACTCGCCCCCGGGGATCACCAGGGCCGCGACCTCGGCGAGCTCCTCGGGCCTGCGGACCTGCCGGGGGGTGGCCCCGGCCGCGGTGAGCGCGGCGAGATGCTCGCGGACATCGCCCTGGAGGGCGAGCACACCGATCACGGGGGCGTCGGCGGTGGACGTTGCCGGTGTGGACGACGTAGTCACGGAAGCGAAGACCTCTCGAACGTCAGGGGCACCACGCGCCGGGCCGCCGGGCCGGGACACGTGGTGCCATGTGGTGCCGTACGGACGCCTGTTACCAGCCGCGGCTGGCGTAGCGCTCGGACTCGGGGAGGGTGTCGCAGTTGATGCCGACCATGGCCTCGCCGAGGTTCCGGGACGCCTCCGCGATGACCTTGGGGTCGTCGTAGAAGGTGGTGGCCTTCACGATCGCGGCGGCGCGCTTGGCCGGGTCGCCCGACTTGAAGATGCCGGAGCCCACGAAGACGCCCTCGGCGCCGAGCTGGCGCATCAGCGCGGCGTCGGCCGGGGTGGCGACGCCACCGGCGGAGAACAGCACGACCGGCAGCTTGCCGGTCTGCGCGATCTCGGCGACCAGCTCGTACGGGGCGCGGATCTCCTTGGCGGCCGCGTAGAGCTCATGGTTGTCCAGGCCGCGCAGCCGGGCGATCTCGCCCTTGATCTGACGCAGGTGGCGCACGGCCTCGACGACGTTGCCGGTACCGGCCTCGCCCTTGGAACGGATCATGGCCGCACCCTCGGCGATCCGGCGCAGCGCCTCGCCCAGGTTGGTGGCTCCGCAGACGAACGGGGTGGTGAAGGACCACTTGTCGCTGTGGTTGACCTCGTCGGCGGGGGTGAGCACCTCGGACTCGTCGATGTAGTCGACGCCGAGCGACTGCAGCACCTGCGCCTCGACGAAGTGGCCGATCCGCGACTTGGCCATCACCGGGATGGAGACGGCGCCGATGATGCCCTCGATCATGTCCGGGTCGGACATCCGGGCCACGCCGCCGTCCTTACGGATGTCGGCCGGCACCCGCTCGAGGGCCATGACCGCGACGGCTCCGGCGTCCTCGGCGACCTTGGCCTGCTCGGGGGTGACGACGTCCATGATCACGCCACCCTTGAGCTGCTCGGCCATACCGCGCTTGACGCGGGCGGTGCCGGTCGCGGGGGCGTCGGAGTTGGACGTGCTGGCGGGCGTGATGGACACGGTTTGACCTCACTCGATAATGAAAAGTGCGATGAGCCCATCGTAGGGCCGTTCGATACCGGTACATGACCCGGCCATCTGGTCCAGATCACGAGCGTGTGTGCTACACGAATGACAAAACCGCGTCGGGGCGGGGATCGGCAAGGGCCAATCAAAGGCCGGTGGCTCGAAGCGACCGGTGAATCCTCGGTACGCGAGGGGCGACCGCCCCCTCGGCACAGAGCTCCTCAGCGCTCGGCTTCCTCGGTGCCCGGTACCCGCCCCAGCGCCGCCGGGGGCTCGTCGTCCATCTCGAAGGCGAGCGGAAACGGAGCGTGGCCCGCCAGCCGGAACCAGCGCACCATCCGATGGCGGCGCAGCGCCCGCGCCGCCCGCACCGCGTCGTTGTGGAACCGCCGGGCCATCGGCACCCGCCGCACCGACTCCGTGAGCTCCCCCAGCGCGTCCTCACCGCCCGGCGCCTCCCGTACCGCCTCGGCCTGCGCGCTGGCCTCGAAGACGGCCCGCAGCGCCTGGCTCAGCTCGCTCTCGGCGACCTCGCGGTGCTCCTCCTCGGACTGCCGGGCGGCGTGCGCGGCCTGGTACAGCACGATCGAGGCGGCGGGGTCGAGCACTCCGGCGGTGGCCAGCTCCTGGGCGACGGAGGCACGCCGCAGCAGCTGCGCGTCCAGCGCGGCCCGCGCCGCGTCCAGACGGCTGTGCAGCCGGTCGAGGCGTCCCGCGGTCCAGCTCAGATAGACGGCGACGACGACCAGTACGACCGCGATCCAGATCAAGGTGCTCACGGCCCGCCACGCTACCGCCTGCCGCCCCCGGAGTCCGGGGTGGAGCCCTCAGCCGGGACCGCCGCGCGCGGCGGTGTGAGGCCCCTCCTGGCGGGTCCTGAGCAGGTCGGAGGAAGTCCGCTGCGGTTCGCGCGGGGCTGTGTCGATGTGCGGCTCCGCCGCGCGGGCGCGACCAGCCACGACGGCGCCGCGGCCGACCGACGGCCCATCGCGACACTTCCAGCGGAGCGCTCAGTCCCTGGCGAGCCCCAGCCGCGCCCACAGCCGCGTACGGTCGTCGGCGGCCACCGACGCCGCCCCGTCCGTCACCGTCTCGTAGACCGCGAGGATGTCCGCCCCCACCGTCGACCAGTCGAAGCGCCGTACGTGCCGGCTGCCCCGCTCCCGCAGTTCGGCCAGCCGCTTCTCGTCGCCCAGCAGCCGCACCGCGGCAGCGGCCAGGGCGTCCGCGTCCTCGTTGCTGAACAGCTCGCCCGCCGCTCCCCCGTCCAGCACCTGGGCGAACGCGTCCAGATCGCTGGCCAGGACCGCGGCCCCCGCCGACATGGCCTCGACGAGGATGATGCCGAAGCTCTCGCCGCCCGTATTGGGCGCGACGTAGACATCGACACTGCGCAGCAGCCGCGCCTTGTCCTCGTCGCTGACCATCCCCAGGAACTCCACGCTCTCCCGCAGCGGGGCGGGCAGATCGGCCACGGCCTCCTTCTCGTCACCGCGCCCGGCGATCAGCAGCCGCGCTCCCGGCCGGGCCTCGAAGATCTTCGGAAGGGCGCGCATCAGCACCGGCAGCCCCTTACGGGGCTCATCGATCCGGCCGATGAAGCCGATCGTCTCCCCCCGCCACTCCTCCTTCGGCTCGGCGTCGGCGAAGAAGTCCACATCGACGCCGTTGGGGATGACCACCGCGTCCCCGCCGAGGTGTTCCACCAGCGTCCGGCGCGCGTACTCGCTCACCGCGATCCGCGCGCTGATCTTCTCCAGCGCCGGCTGCAGGATCGGATACGCGGCGATCATGGCCCGGGAGCGGGGATTGGAGGTGTGGAACGTCGCGACGATCGGCCCCTGGGCCGCCCAGCAGGCCAGCAGCCCCAGCGACGGCGAGGTGGGCTCGTGGATGTGGATGACGTCGAAGGCGCCGTCGTGCAGCCAGCGGCGCACCCGCGCGGCCGACAGGAACCCGAAGTTCAGCCGGGCCACCGAGCCGTTGTACGGCACCGGCACCGCGCGCCCGGCGGAGACCACGTACGGCGGCAGCGGCGTCTCGTCGTCCGCCGGGGCCAGCACGGAGACCTCGTGGCCGCGCCGGATCAGATGGTCGGCCAGGTCGCGGATGTGGAACTGGACGCCGCCTGGGACATCCCAGGAGTACGGGCAGACGATCCCGATCCTCAAGGCTTCTCCATTTCAGGGCGTCCAGGGCCGCCGGGGCCCTCGGGACTTCCGGCGCTTCCGGGACCGCGATCCAGGTCCGCGAGCCACAGCCGCTGCAGCATGTGCCAGTCCTCCGGGTGCTCGGAGATCCCCGAGGCGAAGGCGTCGGCCACCTCCTGGGTCATGACGGCGACCCGCTCCTCGCGGTTCCCGTCCCCGGGCGCCGCGACCGGCGGATGCACCCGCCCCCGCATCACCGGCGACTCGTCGTACCAGAGGGTCACCGGCAGCAGCAGGGCGCCGGTCTGCAGGGCGAGCGCGGCCGGCCCGGCCGGCATCTTCGCCCGCTCGCCGAAGAACGACACCTCCACGCCCGAGGCCGACAGATCGCGGTCGGCCACCAGGCACACCAGACCGCCCGCGCGCAGCCGCCGCGCCAGCGTCCCGAAGGCGCTCCCGCCCTGGTGCGGCAGCACCTCCATGCCCAGCCCCTCGCGGTAGGCCACGAACCGGTCGTACAGCGACTCCGGCTTCAGCCGCTCCGCGACCGTGGTGAAGGGCACCCCCAGATGGGTGGTCACCCAGGCCCCGGCGAGGTCGTAGTTGCCCATGTGCGGCAGCGCCAGGACCACGCCCCGGCCCTCGGCGAGACCGTCCACCAGATAGTGCACGTCCTTGACGTCGAAGCCGCCCCGTATCCGCTCCGGGCTCCACGCCGGAAGCCGGAAGGACTCCATCCAGTAGCGCAGGTACGAGCGCATGCCCGCCCGCGACAGCTCGGCCAGCCGCCGGGGCGAGGCGTCCGGCACCACGCGCGCCAGATTGGCCTCCAGGCGCAGCACCCCCTTGCCGCGCCGCTTCCACGTCTGGTCGGCGATGCGCTGCCCGAGCGCCACGGCCACCGGCTCCGGGAGCTTCTTGACCACGCCCCAGCCGAGTCCGTACAGCGCGTCGGTCAGCCTCTCGTTCACCGCGCCTCGCCCCCCTGGGGCACCGTCCGCTCCCCGGCGTCCGCCTCGGCGGCCTCCCGGCGCACCGTCACCACCCGCTGGACGAGGGTCACCGCGCTGCCGACGGCCACGATCCACAGCGCGATCGGGAGCAGGATGTCGATATGCGGCACGCCGAACTTGTGCAGCCCCGAGAAGCCGCACGCCACCAGCGAGATCACCAGCCGCTCGGCACGCTCCACCAGCCCGTTGACGTTCACCGGCAGGCCGATGCTCTCGCCGCGGGCCTTGGTGTACGAGACCACCTGGCCGCTGGCGAGGCAGAAGATCGTCACCGCACACAGCACATTGTCGTCCCCGCGGCCCGCGTACCACAACGTCAGACCGCCGAAGATCGCGCCGTCGGCCACCCGGTCCAGCGTGGAGTCGAGGAACGCGCCCCAGCGGCTGGAGCGCCCCAGCTGCCGCGCCATATTGCCGTCGACCAGGTCGGAGAAGACGAACAGCGTGATGACGACGGTGCCCCAGAAGAACTCCCCCCGGGGGTAGAAGACCAGTGCGCCCGCGCACACGCCGGCGGTGCCGGTGAGGGTCACCGCGTCGGGGCTGACCCCGAGGCGGATCAGCAGGGCGGCGAACGGTGTGAGAACACGCGTGAAGAATGCACGCGCGTACTTGTTCAGCATGGCCTTCCCGGGGGGTCGAAACGGGCCGGGTGGTCAAGAGGCCACCGGCGCGCCCATCGTAGCCACGCCCCGGAGGGGCGCAGTGCACCTGTCGGACGGCTCCGCGACCCCGGGCGCGGTACGGCCGCATGTGTGACGTATGGACGCACCGTTACAGGGGTGGAAAGCTCGAAGTATCGCAAGGTGTCGACCGGGAGGCGAGACACATGGGCGACAAGACGAGTACACACCCAGGGGCCGCCGGAAGGGCAGCGGCGGCCGACCGGCCCAGCTCCCTGCGGAATGTGGTTCTGGTCGGCCACAGTGGGACCGGAAAGACGACGCTGGTGGAGGCCCTCGCACTGGCGACGGGCGCGGTCAACCGGGCGGGCAGGGTCGAGGACGGCGGCTGTCTCTCGGACTACGACGATATCGAGCACCGGCAGCAGCGTTCGATCCAGCTGTCGCTGGTCCCCGTCGAATGGGGCGGGATGAAGATCAATCTCCTGGACACCCCGGGCTATGCCGATTTCGTCGGGGAACTCAGGGCCGGTCTGCGAGCGGCGGACGCGGCCCTTTTCGTTGTCTCGGCCGCCCAGGACGCCCTGGGCATCACCGGGGCCACCCGCATGATCTGGGACGAGTGCGCCGCGGTCGGGATGCCGCGCGCCATCGTGATCACCCACCTCGAAGCCGCCCGCGCCAGCTTCGAGGAGATGACCGAGCTGTGCCGGGACAGCTTCGGCGGCGACGACCCCGACGCCGTGCTGCCGCTGTACCTGCCGCTGCGCGGCGAGCCGGGGCCGGACGGGCACGCCCCCGTGACCGGCCTCATCGGGCTGCTCACCCAGCGGGTCTTCGACTACTCCTCGGGGGTGCGCACCGAATCGCCGCCCCAGGAGGACCAGCTGCCGCTGGTCGAGGAGGCCCGCGGCCGGCTCATCGAGGGGATCATCGCCGAGAGCGAGGACGAGACCCTCATGGACCGCTATCTCGGCGGCGAGGAGATCGACGTCAAGACGCTGATCGAGGACCTGGAGAAGGCCGTCGCACGCGGCAGCTTCCACCCCGTGCTGGCGGCGGCGCCCGCCACGGCGGGGTCCAAGCAGGGCCTGGGCACCATCGAACTGCTGGACCTGGTGACCGGCGGCTTCCCGTCCCCGCTGGAGCGCGAGACGCCCGACGTCACCACCCCGCAGGGCGCCGCACGCCCGCAGCTGAGCTGCGATCCGGACGGTCCGCTGGCCGCCGAGGTGGTCAAGACCTCCTCCGATCCGTACGTCGGCCGGATCTCCCTGGTTCGGGTCTTCTCCGGCACCCTCCGCCCCGACGAGACCGTCCATGTGTCCGGACACGGTCTGGAGGACCGCGGCCATGAGGACCACGACGTGGACGAGCGGGTCGGCGCCCTGTCCGCGCCCTTCGGCAAACAGCAGCGCACCCTCCCCCAGGCCATCGCGGGCGATCTGGCGTGCGTGGCCAAGCTGACCCGCGCCGAGACCGGGGACACCCTCTCGTCCAAGGACCAGCCGCTCCTGATGGAGCCCTGGCAGATGCCCGATCCGCTGCTGCCGGTGGCCATCCAGGCACACAGCAAACCGGACGAGGACAAGCTGTCGCTGGGCCTGTCCCGGCTGGTCGCCGAGGACCCGACGATGCGCCTGGAGCAGAACCCGGACACCCATCAGGTGGTGCTGTGGTGCCTGGGCGAGGCGCATATGGACGTCGCGCTGGAGCGGCTGCGCAGCCGGTACGGCGTCCAGGTGGACGCGGTGCCGTACAAGGTCTCGCTGCGCGAGACCTTCGGGGCGAAGTCGGCCGGCCGCGGCCGCCATGTCAAGCAGTCCGGCGGACACGGGCAGTACGCGATCTGCGAGATCGAGGTGGAGCCGCTGCCGGAGGGCTCGGGCATCGAGTTCGTGGACAAGGTCGTGGGCGGCGCGGTGCCCCGGCAGTTCATCCCGTCCGTCGAGAAGGGCGTGCGCGGCCAGGCCGCGCGCGGCGTCGCCGCCGGGTATCCCCTGGTCGATGTGCGGGTCACGCTGCTGGACGGCAAGGCGCACTCGGTGGACTCCTCCGACGCCGCCTTCCAGACGGCGGGCGCGCTCGCGCTGCGCGAGGCGGCCGCCGACGCCCGGATCGACCTGCTGGAACCGGTGGTGGAAGTGGGCGTGCTGGTCTCGGACGACTATGTCGGCGCCGTCATGAGCGATCTGTCCGGCCGGCGCGGCCGGGTCGTCGGCACCGAACAGTCCGGCGGCGGACAGACCTTGATCAAGGCGGATGTGCCGGAGATCGAGATCGGTCGGTACGCGGTCGATCTGCGATCGCTTTCGCATGGCACGGGACGGTTCAGCCGCTCCTACGCCCGGCATGAGCCGATGCCCCACCAGCTGGCCGAGCGGATGCGCGAACAAGTCGCCGCGGAGGCGTAGTTCGCGGCACATCCGCGACGTAGTCCACGGCCATGTCACGGCCCGTCCGTGGCGTAAGTCACGGCCCGCCCGCCCCAACCGCGCCGGGGCGGGCGGGCCTTCGCCGTCGGCCGCCCACCGGCGGTTCCGCGGGCGGCTCCGCGGGCGGTCTTCTCCACGAGGGTTTTCCACAGGCCGCACACGCCCTGGCGACAGGCGGTGCACACCCCGGATACGCTGAGGTCGCAGCGCAAGAGCGTGCCGTATTGGGGGCGTTGGTGACGGACGGATTCGACTTCAGTCCCGGGGCGCAGGTTCCCCTGTCGGGAGCGGCGGGACAGACGGCGGCGACGCAGGCCCTGGCCTCGGCCGCCTACCGCGACGACCCCGTGGCAAAGTTGCTCGACGCCAATTCGGAGTGGACGGTCTCGGAGGTCAAGAAGCCGAGGATCTCGCTCTTCGAGCCGAACCTGGGCGAGGCGTTCGCGCGCGCCGTCCAGATGAGAATGCTCGGCGGCGGCCGGGGCCAGGTGATCCAGTCCTTCGGCATGGAGCCGCAGACGGTCGTCGAGCACTGTCTGGCCGCCAACCGCATCCGCAAGACCCGTGACGCCCGGCTCACCGCCGTCATGGTGATTTTCGGGCTGCTGTTCCTGCCCGGGACGCTGCTCTGGCTCGGCGTCTTCCAACTGCGCCGCTCGGTCGCCGGGGCCCAGGACAAGCGGATGGGCGCACTCGGCACGGCGCTGCTGGTGGCGCTCGGCGTGATGGTCGTCATCTTCCTGATCAAGCTGCCCTTCGGGGGCTTCTGGGGGATATACCTGCGCGGCGTCGTGGTCGCCCCGGTGATCGGCTGGTACATCGCCAAGCAGATCTGCGAGCGCACCGCCAAGGACCTCCGGGACTCCTGGGGCGGGCTGCTCTCCGGCGGCGGCGTCGGCGCCAAGGTGCCCGAGACGGTGCCCAACCACCCGGGCCAGACCGCCGCCGAGGAGCTGCGCAAGTCGCTCCACAAGCTCACCGCAGAGCAGTACAGCAATGTGGTGTTCTACGCCGGTCCCAAGGGCATATTGGGCATGGGCACCCGCTGGGGCAGCTGGCAGCTGGCCGAGGATTTGGTCTCGGCCGACCCCGACAAGGAGATCGACCCCTTCCGCAGCTGGGACGTCATACGGGCGATCCACGACCAGCTGCGCATGCTGGAGCGCACCCCGCTGCACACCGGCGGCTTCCCCACCCCCTCCGTGCGCCACTGGGTGGTCTCGCCGATCGGCGAGGGAGCCAAGGCGGTCGAGCGCGGCGGCACCTCCGAGGAGGAGGGCTTCCAGATAAAGGGCGTCGAGCTCCAGCGGATCTGCGACCAGCAGCAGTTCGGCGCCGGTGACCGGCACTACCTGGGCGTGCAGTTCGTGCTCTGGGACGGCCAGTTGGTGATCACCCTGATGATCACGGTGACGCTGCTGCACAAGACGCTGCGGATCGAGGTCACCGGGCATGCGCTGGGGCCGGTGCACCCGCTGTTCACCAGCAAGCCCTCGGCACCCTCCAAGACGGTCGCCAAGACCTTCCGGTTCTGGGAGACCAAGTCCATCCCGCTGCCGCTGGTGAACGCGAAGGAGGTCGTGCGACTGACCGCGCGCGCCCCCTTCACCTGGTACCCGCCGATACTGGACCACCTCGGGGGCAAGCTGGTGCTGCCCGAGCCGTTCGGTCTGCGGCACGCCTGGGCGGACAAGCCCTGGCGGCACCGCTTCATGGCGGACGACGCGCTGCGCGCCGCGACCCCCGTGCTGCGGGTGGTCCATGAGGCGGCCATCGGGGTGCTCAAGAACCACGGCGTGGACACCGAGCGCTTCGGCAACCGCTCGCTGGCCCTCAGCGGCCAGGTCCAGGACGTGGCCCCGAAGAAGGCCGATCTGTACGACGCGTAAGGACGCGACGCGTAAAGGCGCGACCCGTAAGGCGAACGCGAATGGGCCGGTCCCTGGCCACACGGCCGGGGCCCGGCCCATTCGCGGCCGCTAGGCCCCCGGCTGGGGCCAGGCGTCGGCGAGCAACCGGCGGGTGTCGGCGAGGAGTTGCGGCAGCACCTTGGTCGTGCCGATCACGGGCATGAAGTTGGTGTCCCCGCCCCAGCGCGGCACCACATGCTGATGCAGATGCGCCGCGATTCCGGCGCCCGCCACGGTCCCCTGGTTCATGCCGATGTTGAAACCGTGCGCACCCGAGGCGGTACGCAGCGCGGTCATGGCGGCCTTGGTGTATTCCGCGAGCTCCACCGTCTCCTCGGCGGTGAGGTCGGTGTAGTCGGCGATGTGCCGGAACGGGACGACCATGAGATGGCCGCCGGTGTACGGATACAGATTGAGCACGGCGTACACGGACTCGCCGCGAGCGATGATCAAGCCGTCCTCGTCGGACTTCTCCGGAATGGAGCAGAACGGACAGCCATCGCCCGCGCCCGGGCCGGTCGGCTTGTTCTCCCCTTGGATGTAGGCCATCCGATGGGGCGTCCACAGGCGCTGGAACGCGTCAGGCGTCCCCACTCCGATCTGCTGTTCCGGCTCACTCGTCATGCGGGCCAGCATATTCGCCCCGCAGAGGTGAGGAAGAGCCGAGGGGCGGCCCTGGTCAGGGCCGCCCCTCGGAATCCGGGCCTCCGTGGAGACCGCTGTTGGATCAGACCTGGATCCGGCGCTCCACGGCGTCGGCGATCTCGGCCAGCGCCTGGTCGATCGGGATGCCGTTCTTCTGCGAGCCGTCCCGGTAGCGGAAGCTCACCGCGCCGTTCGCGACGTCGTCGTCACCGGCGATCACCATGAACGGGATCTTGGACTTCTGGGCGTTCCTGATCTTCTTCTGCATCCGGTCCGAGGACGAGTCCACCTCCATCCGCAGCCCCTTCGTCTTGGCCTGCGCGGCGAACTCCTCCAGATACGGCACATGGGTGTCGCCGATCGGGATGCCGACCGCCTGGACCGGGGCGAGCCACACCGGGAAGGCGCCCGCGTAGTGCTCCAGCAGCACCGCGAAGAAGCGCTCGATCGAGCCGAAGAGCGCCCGGTGGATCATGACGGGCTGCTGGCGGGAGCCGTCCGCGGCGGTGTACTCCAGCTCGAACCGGGCCGGCTGGTTGAAGTCGACCTGGATGGTCGACATCTGCCAGGTGCGGCCGATCGCGTCCCGGGCCTGGACCGAGATCTTGGGGCCGTAGAAGGCCGCGCCGCCCGGATCCATGACCAGCTCCAGGCCCTGCTTCTCGGCGGCCTTGCGCAGCTCCTCGGTGGCCTCTTCCCACTGATCGTCGCTGCCCATGAACTTGTCGGAGTCGTCCCGGGTGGACAGCTCCAGATAGAAGTCGCTCAGACCGTAGTCGCGGAGCAGGTCCAGCACGAAGGTGAGCAGATTGTCCAGCTCATCGGCCATCTGCTCCTTGGTGCAGTAGATGTGCGAGTCGTCCTGGGTGAAGCCCCGGGCCCGGGTCAGGCCGTGGACGACGCCGGACTTCTCGTAGCGGTAGACCGTGCCGAACTCGAAGAGCCGCAGCGGCAGCTCGCGGTAGGACCGCCCGCGCGCCCGGAAGACCAGGTTGTGCATCGGGCAGTTCATGGCCTTGAGGTAGTAGTCCTGGCCCTCGAACTCCATGGGCGGGAACATGCCGTCCATGTAGTGCGGCAGATGGCCGGAGGTCTCGAAGAGCTTGGCCTTGGTGATGTGCGGGGTGTTGACGAACTCGTACCCCGCCTCCTCGTGGCGCTTGCGCGAGTACTGCTCCATCTCCTTGCGGATCACGCCGCCCTTGGGGTGGAACACCGCGAGGCCCGAGCCCAGCTCGTCGGGGAAGGAGAACAGGTCCAGCTCCGCGCCCAGCTTGCGGTGGTCGCGCTTCTCGGCCTCGGCGAGGAAGTCCAGGTACGCCTTCAGCTCGTCCTTGGTCGGCCAGGCGGTGCCGTAGATCCGCTGGAGCTGGGGGTTCTTCTCGCTGCCCCGCCAGTACGCGGCGGCGCTGCGCATCAGCTTGAAGGCCGGGATGTTCCGGGTGGTCGGCAGGTGCGGACCGCGGCACAGGTCCTTCCAGCACAGCTCGCCGGTCTTGGCGTCGAGGTTGTCGTAGATGGTCAGCTCGCCCGCGCCGACCTCGGCCGACGCCCCCTCGGCGGCGTCCGCGGCCGACCCCTTGAGCCCGATCAGCTCCAGCTTGTACGGCTCGGCGGACAGCTCCTCGCGCGCGTCCTCGTCGGTGACCGCGCGGCGGGAGAACCGCTGCCCCCGCTTCTGGATCTCCTGCATCTTCTTCTCGATGCGCTTGAGATCGTCCGGGTGGAACGGGGTCTCGACGTCGAAGTCGTAGTAGAAGCCGTCCTTGATCGGCGGGCCGATGCCCAGCTTCGCCTCCGGGAACAGCTCCTGCACCGCCTGGGCCATGACATGCGCGGTGGAGTGGCGGAGGATGTCCAGACCGTCCTGGCTGGTGATCTCCACCGGCTCGATCTCGTCACCCTCGGCCGGCTGGTACGCCAGGTCCTTGAGCTGCCCGCCCACGCGCACGGCGACGATCGAGCGGTCGCCGGTGAAGAGGTCCGCCGTCGTAGTGCCCGTGGCCACCACGCGTTCTTCCCGCTCGGAATCGCGTTGGATGATCACACGGACGTCTGACACCGGTCTCTCCTGACTGATGGATGGCTCCCCGCGGCGAATGCCGCGCAGCGTGAATCGTACCGAGCCGACGGGCGGGACCGCGAAACGGCTGTGGACGCCGTCACCGCCCGGGGCGGCTCTCGCCCGACGCCATCACGGTCCCCGGCGGCGGTCAGGGGCCGCCGCCGCACGCCTCCTCGAAGAAGTCCAGGTTCTCCTGGAGCGACTTGACCAGCCGGTCCCGCTCGGCCTCGTCCACCTGGACCGGGGTGACACCGCCGGCCCCGCTGAGCCGCCGGAAGCCGCCGCTGCTCTCCAGCCGCCCGCGCACCCGGATCGGCAGCCCCACCAGATGAGCATGGCCGGCGATGCGGTAGTCCTCCTCGTCCAGGGTGATCCGCACCCGCGCGACCTCCGCCCCGGAGAGCACCCGCAGCCGCACGGTCCCGGGACCGCCGGGGCCGGTACGGCGCAGCCGCACCACCGCGCCCGTGAGGCACACCGGTACGGACGGCTCATCCCGGACATAGCGGGCGCCCGCCTCCCTCAGCCCCGGGAGGTCACCGGGCGAGAACTCCACTGGATCGGGCCGGGCGGCGAACCCCTGCGGCGGACCGGCGGCCGGTGACCACTCCAGCGCCACCCGCGCCCCTTCCGTGCCCTGGACCAGCGCGATCACCGCCTCGGTCAGCTCCCGGCTGGCCCCCGCCGCGACCGCCGCGTCATACGCCTCCATCCCGCCGGTCGTCCGGTGGTAGTCGGCGGCGTCCCGGAGGGCGTACAGCGCGCGCAGCAGGGTGACGGCGGTGACGCGGCCGTCCTCCTCGACGGGGACGAAGACGGTCAGCTCACGGCCACCGGACTCGGCGCCCGGGGGCCCGGTCAGCACCCGCTCCAGGGACGCCTCGGCGGCGCGGCGGTGCCGGGCGCCGTAGTAGCCCGCGCGGCCGCGGGCGGCGAGCGCTCCGGCCAGCAGGGTGTCGCGGGCGGCGGCGCGCAGCCGCTCCTGCGCGGTCCAGGCGGAGGTGCCACCGGGGGATTCGGGCACCTCGCGCCGCCAGCGGATCTCGTCGCTGGGCACGGCGAGGCCGGTGAGCACCTCGCGGGCGGAGGGCGCGGCGCTGCGGCTGAGCGCCATCAGCGCCTCGCCGAGCAGATCGCCGCTGTCGGGGAAGTCCCGGCTCTCGGGCACCAGCAGGCTGGTGGCGCCCGAGAGCCGGCCCGGCGGGGTCCAGCGGGCGTAACGCCCAGGGGCGCCACCGCGGCGGCGCCAGCCGTGCCGGGCGAGCAGGGCGCCGAGGACGGCCGGATCCACCTCGTCGGGGCGCGGGACCGACGAGGGTGCCGGGTCGTCCTGGGGCCATGGTCGGTCCATCACGGTCTCCCTCCCGCCCCGACCCGGGTCATGATCTCGCAGAGCGCGCGGTCGTCGAAGATCCGCGAGGTCGGGATCCGCACGGTGGTCCGGCGGCGGCCCGTGACCGCGTGGCCGGCCAGATTGATCCAGTAGCAGCAGTGGCGCAGGGACAGGCGGTCATGCCCGGCGCGCAGCCAGTCCTCCTGGCCGCGCGGCACGATCATCACCACGAGGATCTTGTGCACGGAGACCGGGCTGCGGGCCAGCTTGACCAGGTGGTCGTTGTCGAGCGTGAAGGCGAAGGTCGGCCCCGGAGGGTCCGGTGCGATCTGGTACGTGGCCTTGAGCTGCACCTTGATGGTGACCTCGTCGTCCACGGCGTGGCCGGGGGCGCTGTGGCTGACGTGCCAGTCGATGCCGTGGTCGGGGAAGGGCTGGGCCAGTGAGCAGCCCGCTGCGGCGGCCACCGCGTGCAGATAGCCCACCTGAAGGGTCTCCATACAGGCGGTGGTGGCGATTTGGCCACGCACGGGAGGTGATCCGCTCAGGGCAAGGCCGCTCGCCGTCGGGGCCGGTTCGGGTGCTGCGAGCGTCATGTCCGTGACGCCTTCCGGTCGTCGCCGGCTTCGTACACCTGTGTTGTCTCCGCGTCAGGACCTCGGCAAACAGCGGCGGTTCGAGGTCCTCCCTCCGGGTATCACCTGGTCGGGGCGGGATCAGATGTCATCGAGGGGAAATGCACGAGGAGTTGAGGCCATGCCGTCCTGGTTCGAAGGGCCGCTCGCCGCCTTTGACACGGAGACCACGGGTGTCGATGTCGAGCATGACCGGATCGTATCGGCGGCCCTGGTGGTGCAGCGCGGGACCGGAAGTCTCCCGGAGGTCCGGCGCTGGCTGGTGAGTCCGGGGGTGCCGGTGCCGTCGGCGGCCACCGAGATACACGGTCTGACCGACGCTCATCTCCAGCGCCACGGCAGATGGCCGGCGCCGGTGGTGGACGAGGTGGCGCGGGCGATAGCGGAGCAGGTCACGCGGGGCACCCCGCTGGTGATCATGAACGCGCCGTTCGATCTGACCCTGCTGGACCGGGAGTTGAAGCGGCATCGCAACTCCAGCCTGGCGGGCTATCTTTCGCTGCGCTCGATGACCGTTCTGGATCCGCGGGTGCTGGACAAGCATCTGGACCGCTATCGCAAGGGCCGCCGCACCCTGATCGATCTGTGTGAGCACTACGGCGTGGAGCTGACCGGCGCGCATGACGCGGCGGCGGACGCGGCGGCCGCACTGCATGTCGTACGGGCGGTGGGCCGCCGGTTCGCCTCCCGCCTTGAGACCCTGACACCCGCCGAACTGCACGCGCGCCAGACGGTCTGGTACGCGGCGCAGGCCCGGGGGCTGCAGGCGTGGTTCGCGCTCAACGGCTCGGACGAGATCTGCGACCCGGCGTGGCCACTGCGTCCGGACCTTCCGGCCGCGGCCTGACGTACGAACTCGGCGCGCTTGACCGCTCAGGCCCGGCGCGCCTGACGTTCAGGCCCGGCCCGGCAGCTGGCTCCAGGCCCGGCGCCGGACGTTCAGGCCCGGCGGAGCGAGAAGGGGTGGCCGGCCGGGTCGGAGTAGATCCGTATGTCGCGCAGGCCACCGTTGTTCTTGGTGTCCAGCGGCCGGGCGCCCAGGTCGACGACCTGGCGTTCCGCGGCGTCGACGTCCTCCACCAGCAGGTCCAGATGCGCCTGCTGGGAGTCGTCCGGCCGTGGCCAGCTCGGCGGGGCGAAGCCGTGGTCCCGCAGGAAGGCCATCCGCGACCCGCCGGGTGCGACGATCTCGACTCGGTCCGGGGTGGTCAGCGGCTGGATCTCCGCGCCGAGCACCCGGGCGTAGAACTCGGCGAGCTCTTCGGGTTCGGCACAGTCCAAGGACAGTACGGCTGCGGTCGCGACGGCCATGAGTTCCCCTCCACATCGTCACCCACGGAAGCTTTATCCGGATACCCCGCTCCTGGCCGTACAAGCACACAAACATGAGGCCGGGCCGCCTGCTGGCGGCCCGGCCTCATGGGGTGGTGGGCGATACTGGGTTCGAACCAGTGACCTCTTCGGTGTGAACGAAGCGCTCTCCCACTGAGCTAATCGCCCGGGTTGTTCTCTTCGGGATCTCCCCGGTGGAACGACCTGAACAATACAGGTCGCGGCGGGTTTGGTTCAAACCGCATTTCCGCCGGAGGGTCCGGAGGCCGGACCGGGCGGCGCCCCCGCCGGACCGGCGGGCCGCGCGGCGAGGTGCGCCCGCAGCCCCCGCAGCCCGGAGCGCATCATCAGGGCGTGGTTGACCCGGAAGACGGGGCGCCCGGGGAGCGCGAGACGGCGCAGCAGCGGCTTGCGGGCCACCACCTCCTGTTCGAAGAGGGCGCGGGTGCCGGTCCCCTGGGGCAGCACCGTCCAGCGCGCCCAGCCCTCCAGATCGCCCGCGAAGCCGATCTCCAGCACGCCGTCCGCCGGGTCCTGCCGTGCCTCGCTGACGATCAGCCGCAGGTCGTACGGGACGAGGGAGCGGAAGCGGGCGGCGCCGCTGCGCTCGTCGATCCGCCGGACCTCACGGACCTGGGGCCACCACCGCGGATAGTCGTCGCCGTTCGCCAGCACCGCGAAGACGGCGGCGGGCGGAGCGTCGAGGTCCCATCGGCTGCGGAAACGGTAATGGCACCAGTCCATGCCCTCAGTCTGGTCCGGCCATCACGGCATGGCTAGCCCGGCAGCTTGTCGCCGACGAGCGCGAGGTTCTGGATCGCGGCGAGGCCGTACTGGGCGGTGGCGTTGGTGCTCACCCAGGCCGCCTCGACGCCGGGCTCCAGCACGTCGGGGCCCTCCACCCGCACCGACTTCCAGCTGATGGTGGCATCCGGGTAGCCGTCGCCCTCGTGGTATTCGGCGAACTTCTGCCAGGCGCGGGCGGCCAGCTTGTCGTCCTTCAGCTGGACGGCGGCGTAGGCGTCGAGCCGGGAGTGGCCCTGGACCAGGATCAGTGAGCCGAAGTCGGTGCCGTAGCGGGCCTTCTGCTCGGCCTTGGTGGCGTTGAAGTAGCGGCAGTAGTCCAGCCATGCCTCCTTGAACTTCGGCAGGTCGATGAGGTCGATCACCTCGGCGCAGACCTCGACCAGGCCGAAGACCGCGGACAGATGGGAGACGCTGACCTTGGGCTGGTCGGCGATGGCGTACTTGCCGGTGTCGAGGTCGTACAGCCCGCTGCCCTGGACGAAGCCGTTGGGCTGGGCCGCGATGGTCTCCATGGTGGAGCGCAGCCGCGCCTCGGCCTTCTTCGCCTTCGGCCCGCGCCGCTCCCATTCGGTGAGCCAGGCCCCGGCGAGGCCGCTCCAGTCGGTGCCGAAGCCGATGTCCAGGGCGTGCGGATCGGGCTCGTAGTCGGGGTCGTCGCGGACCTTGCGCTGTGGATCGAGGACGAGGAAGGTCTCGTCGGAGTCGACGAGGGCGTGCATGATGTCGCCGATCCGCTCGTCCGCGGTGAGGAAGTAGTAGTAGCGGCGGTACAGGGCAGTGGAGATGCGCTGCTGTTTGGCGCTGTCGGCGAAGTGCTGGACGCCGTGCCGGGTGCCGAGCCCGGCCCATTCGCCGAGGTGGTAGGCGTCGACCTCGCCGGTGTGCCGGGTCATGGATTCGGCGAAGCGGAAGATGTCGGAGCGGCCGGAGCGCAGATACGCCAGCCACAGCCACAGGTCGGGCGAGAGCTCGGAGTTGTCCCAGGCGTAGCCGCCGACGTCGTACCGCCACTGGTGCCGGTCGCCGTCGTAGGTGTGCATGATGTCGCCGTAGTCCCAGAAGCCGTACCAACGGCGCTGTTCGACCTGGCCCTTGTGGTAATCGAAGAGGAAGTCCAGCCGGTCCTCGACCTTCGCCCTGGCGGGGGTGGAGCGGTCGACGGGGGCGAAGAGGCCGCCGAAGACCTTGGCGCGGACCAGGTCGGCGGGTCCGGCGGCCAGTTGGGGCGGGGTGCGCACGGCTGCTGCCTGCCGGACGAGGGTGCCGGCGACGGGGGTGGCCGCGTTGGCCCAGAAGGTGAGTTCGCTGGTGCGGGCGATGCCGTACGGGGTGCCGAAGCCGGGCTCGTAGTCCTCGTAAGTGATCTCGAGGCCCTCGAGCTGTTCGGGGTAGGTGTCCTGGCCCATGCCGTCGTGGTAGAAGCGCAGGTCCATGGGCTGGGCCTCGGGGGACCAGAGCCACAGGGTGACCTCGGCCTCGGCCCCGGCGGCGCCGCGGATGTCCAGCTGGGCGGGGAACTTCTCCCAGAAGTCGCGCAGTCCGAAGGAGAGTCCGCCGCTGACGCCGCCGACGTAGCCGAAGCCGCCCGCGCGTCCGCCGCCGCCCGCGGCGATCCAGCCGTGGCCGGGCTCGGTGCGCTTGCGCAGGGTGAAGCCGTCGGCGGAGAGCTGGGAGAGGGTGTAGTCGCCCCAGGTGGGGATCAGGTGCAGCCGGGAGGTGACGCGCTGGTCCCAGCCGGCCGGGTCGGGCAGTTTCTCGCCCTTGACCTGGGCGGTGCGGACGCCCTCGCCGGGGTCGCGGCGCAGTCCGGTGACGCCCTTGACGGCCTCGGTGAGGAACCCCTTGCCCTCGCCCGCGATGCGGATGTGGCGGTCGTACGCCTCGTCGCGCATCGGCACGGCGAAGCGGACGCCGAGACCCCGGATGAAGTCTTTGTTCTGGTCGCCGTCGAACGTGATGGTGTGCACCATGCGGAAGGAGTCGGCGCCCGCGTAGAAGTAGAGCCGGACGCTGAAGGGGAGCCAGGCGCGGCGGCCCTTGCGGTGCTTGCCGTCGATGCGCACGACGGCACGGACGGGCCCCCTCTGCTCGACCTTCGCCCCGCTGATCTCACCGTCGAACCGCTCCCACTCGGCGCGGCCGTGGTCGCCGTCGTCCACGTCGCGCTGGCGGAGCAGGACCAGCCGGCCGTCGCGGGCGATCTCGGTGGAGCCGCGGGTGACGGAGCGTACGAGCTGCTCGCCGTCCTTACCGATGACGGCCCTGATGACCCCGGTGTCGATGGTGATCCTGCCGCCGCTCTCGGAGACGGTGACCTTCTTGGCGGGCGCGGCGGGCGTGCCGGTGGTGAGCCGGTAGGAGCTGCCGGTGAGGCCCTCCCCCGCCGCGTGCGCGGTCCACTTCAGCGAGCCGTCGGGCCAGTAGGCGGTGGCCCAGGTCTGCAGGGGCACGTGGGTGCCGTCGGCGGTGGTCAGCGCGAAGGTCCGGTTGCCGGGGTGGGTGCCCTTGGGCCAGGGGACGCCGAAGGTGGAGCCCGCGGCCGCGCCCAGGCCGCCGTCCTCCAGCCAGGTGATGTCCACGGGCTGGCCGACGGCCTTCCGGGCGGGGCTGTCGGCGGCGGCCTGCGGGGCGTTGTGGGCGAGCAGCCAGGAGAACGGCACGGCGGCGCCGGTGGCGGCCGCGGCCTTGAGAAGGTTGCGACGGGGGATCGGGGGCATGTCCGCTTCACCTTTCGTACGGGGACAGGTGCATGACATGAGTCGGCAGAGAAGGCACCGGGGAGGGGCGGCGCCGGGTCAGCCGCGGGCGCGGCGCTCCACCGCGACCGCACAGCCCGCGAGAGCACCCACGGCCGGGGCGATCAGCGGCAGCATCTGCCAGGCGGCCACGGCGAGTACTGCGAGCCCGCCGATGAGCAGCAGCGATCCGCCGGGGTCGGTGGCCACCCCCCGGCGTGCGGCGGTACGGGCGGCATCGGGCCAAGCGGTGCCGGGCCGCCGTAAGGCCGCCGTCCGCAGCCCGAGGACGACCACCGCGAGCAGACCCGCCACGCTCACGGCGATGAGCGCGGGCCCGCCGGGCAGGGCCCCGGAGCGGGCCACCCGCAGATCGAAGCCGAACAGCGCGAGCGCCGCCCACCACAGCAGGGAGAACCGCCAGCCGCTCCGGGTCGCCTCCCGCAGCCCGGCCAGGAAGTCCCGCCAGGTGGACCGTTCACCGTCCAGGTGGCGGCCCAGGTGCGCACAGCCGGCGGCGAACGCGGGCAGCAGGGTGATCACCGGCAGGGCGGCGAGCACCACCCAGACGCCGGTCAGCAGGCATTCGGCGAACAGCGCGAAGCGCAGCGGGCCGTGCGCGGTACGCCGTACGGCGGCGTCTCCTCCGGCAGCTCCGATGGCTCGTCCCATGACGGCCTCAGCCCTTCAGCCCGGAAGTCGCCGCGCCCTCGACCAGATAGCGCTGGAAGGCCAGGAAGAACAGCAGCACCGGCAGCAGGGCGACCATCGACATGGCGACCATGCCTCCGTAGTCGGCGACGGAGTCCTGGTCGATGAAGAGCTTCAGGCCCATCGAGACCGTGTACTTGTCCGGTTCGTTGAGGTAGAGCAGCGGTCCGATGAAGTCGTTCCAGGACCAGATGAAGGTGAAGATCGCGCTGGTGATCAGGGCCGGGCGGCACAGCGGCAGCACGATGTTCCAGTAGATGCGCAGATGGCCACAGCCGTCCAGCCGGGCGGCCTCGTCCAGTTCCCGGGGCAGTCCGCGCATGAACTGCACCATCAGGAAGACGAAGAAGGCGTCCGCCGCCAGGTACTTGCCGAGCAGCAGCGGCACATACGTATTGATCAGGTCCAGCTTCTGGAACAGGATGTACTGCGGAATGATCAACACCTGGAACGGCAGCAGCAGGGTGGAGATCATGAGCGTGAACAGCGCGTTGCGCCCCGCGAAGCGGATCCTGGCAAAGGCGTAGGCAGCCAGTGAGCAGGAGAACAGCACGCCGATCACCGAACCGACGGCCAGCAGCAGCGAGTTGGTGAAGAAGGTCGAGATCGGCACGTCCGCGATGCCGTCGCTGAGCCGCCGGTAGTTGTCCGTGATCGGATCGGTGGGCAGCAACTGGAGGCTGCCGACGATCTGGTCACCGGGCTTGAACGAGCCGCCGATCACCCACACCACGGGGTAGAGGATCACCGCAAGCACGGCGAGCGCCCCCACATGCCAGATGACCGAGCGCACCCGCCACCGCCCGACCGCCGCCACAAATCCACTCACCGGGCGTCCTCCTCGTAGTGCACCCAACCCCGCTGGGTCTTGAACAGCACGGCGGTCACCAGGCCGATGCCGAGCATCAGCATCCAGGCCATCGCGGCGGCGTAGCCCATGCGCAGATTGCGGAAGCCCTGCTCGTAGAGGTACCAGCCGTAAACCAGCAGGGAGTCGCCCGGTCCGCCGGTGTTGGTGCCCGACCCCGCGATCACCACCGCCGAGGTGAAGACCTGGAACGAGTGGATGAGCTCCAGCAGGAGGTTGAAGAAGAGCACCGGCGAGATCATCGGCAGGGTGATGGACCGGAACCGCCGCCAGCGGCCGGCGCCGTCCATCTCGGCGGCCTCGTACAGCTCGCTGGGCACCTGCTTCAGCCCGGCCAGGAAGATCACCATCGGCGCGCCGAACTGCCAGACGGTCAGGGTGACGAGGGTGGGCAGGGCCCAGTCCGGGTCGCCGATCCAGCCGCCGACGTCCCATCCGAAGAGACTCATCGACTTGTCGACTATCGCATTGTCGTTGAAGATCGCCCGCCAGACGACGCCGATGCTCACACTGGCGCCGATGAGCGAGGGGGCGTAGAACGCCGAGCGGTAGAAGCCCTGACCCTTACGGGGTTTGACCAGCAGCAGCGCCACGGCGAGCGCCGCCGCCAGCTTCAGCGGGGTGCCGATCAGTACGTACTTCAGCGTCACCTGGACCGAGGTCCACCAGCGGTCGTCCGCGAAGAGGTCCTGGAAGTTCTTGAACCCGATCCACCGGGGCGAGTCGAAGAGGTTGTAGTCGGTGAACGCCAGATAGAGCGAGACGAGCATCGGGCCGAGGGTGAGCAGCAGGATCCCGACGCACCAGGGCGTCAGGAAGAGATAGCCCGCGAGGGTTTCCCGGCGGCCCTGGCGCCGCCCCGCCGCCGGGGCGGGGCGGGCGCCGGGGGTGGCCTTCCCGGGGGTCGTCCCGCCGGGGGGCCGCACTCCGTCCGCCGCCCGCGTCGTGGTCGGTGTCACGGAAGCTCTCCTCACGAGCCGAGCGCGGACTCGGCCTCGCTGAAGAACTGGTCGACCGCCTTGCCCATCGAACTCTGCCCCAGCGCGACCTGGGTGTAGATCCTCAGGAAGGCGGCCTCGGCGACATCGGCGCCGGCCGGATGCGGGGTGATCGGCTCCAGCTTGGCGCTCACGCTCTTCTCATACGCGGCGATCTTGGCGTCGACGCCCTGGGGCCGGTAGGCGTCGTACTGGGCGGTGGTCGCCGGGATGCCGCGGTTGTAGCCCATGATCTTGCCCACCTCGGGGTCATGGGTCATGAAGTCGATGAACTGGGCGACTTCCTTGGGGTGCTGGGTGCGGGCGGAACCGCTGAGCATCAGCGAGGAGAGGTACTGGGCGGTGCGCTTGCCGTCCGTGGTCGGGATCGGCCCGAGGTCGAGGGTGGTCTTGGTCTCGGCGGCGAAGCGGACCAGGAAGTTGTCCCAGGTGAACTCGGAGGCCGACAGATCGGCGCTGATCGACGCCTTGGGCTTGGCCTGCTCGGACTTCTTGCCCGGCACCAGTTCATCGGCCTTGGCATGCTGCTGCCAGCGGCCCCACCACTCGGTGAGGTCGTCCTTGGTGAAGCCGAGCTTGTCGTCCTTGGTGAAGAACGCCTTGCCGTGCTGCCGCAGATACAGGTCGTAGAGGTACATCACATTGGCGTTGTCGCTGGCGCCGTAGAGGGTGCCGTCGCTCTTGCGCACCTTCTTGGCGGCCGCGAAGAAGTCGTCCCAGGTCCATCCGTCCTTGACGGTCACCCCGGCCTTCTGAAACGCGTCCGGGTTGTAGAAGAAGGCGAAGGTATTGGCGCCGACCGGCACTCCGAGGAGTTTGCCGTCGATATCCCCGGCCTTCTCCAGTCCGTCGCGGAATCCCTTCAGGCTGAGATTTCCGGCGTCGGCCTGACCGTTCAGATCCAGCAGCAGGTTCTTGTCGCCGTATTTGCGCAGGAAGGCGTAGGAGTTCTGGAAGACGTCCGGGGCGTTTCCGCCCGCGGCCTGGGTATTGAACTTGCTCCAGAAATCGGTGTATTCGGAGAAGTCCGTCTTGACCTTGATGTTCGGATGTTCCTTCTCGAAGAGCTTGACCGTCTTCTGGATCAGCTCCGCGCGGTCCTTGGCGCCCCACCACGAGTAGCGGATGGTCACCTTGCCGTCCCCGGAACCGCTTCCCCCGCCGCAGCCGGTGGCCAGCAGCCCCAGTGCGGCCACCACGGCCGCGACCGCCCGGACCCCTCTCGCCCTCGCCGTCCATCGCCCAGCACCCATGACACGCCCCTCCCGGGCAGGTCGTCCGACTGCCCCCGTTAGCTTGAAACGTTTTAGGCAAGCGCTTGCCGGGACAAGTTAGGGACCAACGAGGCGTACGTCAACGGTTCGGACAGGATCACTCAGGATCGAGGTGAAGCGCTTCGACGAAAGCGCTTGGCGGGCCGTGCCGACCACCCCGCACACAACACCTTCGGACATGCGGCAACACCGAGGGCCCGGAAGGCAGATGCCTTCCGGGCCCTCGGTCCAGGGTGGGCGATACTGGGTTCGAACCAGTGACCTCTTCGGTGTGAACGAAGCGCTCTCCCACTGAGCTAATCGCCCTGGCGCACGCCCAAGATTAGCGTATGCCGGACCGTGCTCATGACCAGTCCTACGACGCCGGGCCGCTCACTGCTCGATCTTCCACGGCATCACGACACCGAACTTCCACACATAGGCCGACACCGCCACGGCGCAGATCACCACCGCGATCGTGGTCAGTATGAGATTGCGCCTGCGCACCCTCGGGTCAAGGGCACGGTGCGCCGCCTCGGTGACCTTGCGCTTCGTCCAGGCAAGCACCAGCTGCGCCCAGACGAACTCGGTCGCCCAGATCGCCATTCCGGCGAAGATCACCAGCCATCCCGGACCGGGCAGGGGCAGCAGAATGACGCCCAGGCCCACGACCCCGAGACCGACGATGAACACGCCAACCTGCCAGCTCAGGTGGAGCGGGCGGGACCGCTTGATGAACCGCGGCGCCCGGGAGCCCCATACCGGCTCCTTCTTCGGCGCATCGCCCCCCGTCGCGACCTGGGGCCCCGTTTCGGCAGTCCCGTGCCGCCCGTCACTCTCCGCATTCATGTGACCCAACTTACCTGATCGTTTGAAGTCACCGGAACGGCGGTAGTGGCCGGTCCGGAGCTGGGCCGCATGAGCTACCAGAAGAGCCGCAAAACGGTCAGAGGGGTTTACAACGGCACCGTAGGTGGCATGTCGATTTCGCCGACGTGCGAATCCCCGAGCGCACACTGAGCGAAAGGCCCTGGCGCTTATGAACACCACGGTCAGCTGCGAGCTGCACCTGCGCCTCGTTGTGTCGAGCGAATCCTCACTGCCTGTACCCGCGGGCCTGCGGTATGACACGGCCGACCCTTACGCCGTGCACGCCACCTTCCACACCGGAGCCGAAGAGACGGTCGAATGGGTGTTTGCCCGCGATCTTCTCGCCGAGGGTCTGCACCGGCCCACCGGCACCGGCGACGTCCGGGTGTGGCCGTCCCGCAGCCACGGCCAGGGAGTCGTCTGCATCGCCCTGAGCTCCCCGGAGGGGGAGGCACTGCTCGAAGCCCCGGCGCGGGCCCTGGAGTCGTTCCTGAAGCGAACCGACGCCGCGGTGCCACCCGGTACCGAACACCGCCATTTCGACCTCGACACAGAGCTCTCCCACATCCTGGCGGAGAGCTGAGACCCGGCGAGAGCTGAGCGCTCGGCCGTCCGACTCGGGGAGACGGCGCGAGCCGGGGCGCGACCGCATCACGTACCGAAGATCCCGACCATGGCAATCCCGACAACGGCAGAGGCAGGCGACGGTGCCGTCGCCGCGGCAGCACCCGCGGTGACGGCACCGTCGTGTGACCGTCCGGCACCGTCGCATGACCGCCCGGGGCCGCTTGGTGAACGCCCGGGGCCCGGCAGGACTAGAGTCGGGCAGATCGAGGGCAGCCCAGGGGCAGCCGCCGACCCAGCCGGCCAGGGAGCCAATCGTGCTGATCAACCACGACACCCGGTGCGCGCTCGACGCCGTCGTCGATCTGGTGAACACCGCGCCCGAGGGCGCGGACCGGGACGACCTCGCCGATGTCCCCGCACTGCGCCAATTCGTCGAGCGCAATGACATCAGCGACATCGGCACGCTCGGGGAGCGCGACCTCACCGCGGTACGGGCCCTACGGGCCCGGTTCGCCGAGGTCTTCGCGGCGGCCGGGAACGAGGCCGCCGCCCGCCGCACCGCCGAACTGCTCAACGCGATGATCGCCGCGGCCGGCACCACGCCCCGGCTCACCGACCACGACGGCTACGACTGGCATGTGCACTACTTCGCGCCCGGTGCCTCGCTGGCCGACCACCTCGCCGCCGACTGCGGGATGGCGCTGGCGTTCCTCGTGGTGGGGGGCGAGCGGGAGCGGCTGCGCCGCTGTGAGGCCCCGGACTGCCGCCACGCCTTCGTGGACCTGTCCCGCAACCGCTCCCGGCGCTACTGCGACAGCCGTACCTGCGGCAATCGGCTGCATGTCGCCGCGTACCGCGCCCGGCGCCGCGAGGCCGCGAGCTGACCGTCCGCGGAGGGGGCCGGAGGCCGGGCGGGACGCCTCACCACCGGTAGCCGGGCGGGGTTCCGTCCCATCCGCCGGTAGCCGGGCGGGGTTCCGTCTCACCATCGACAAGCGGTCACCCCGGGTAACCGGACGGGCCGTCGCCTCACCACCGGTAGAGGTCGTGGACGGCGGTCACGAAGAGCAGGGTGCCGATGAACGCCAGGAACAGCATCAGCGGCGGCTGCGAGAGTGCGAAGAGACAGCCACGGGCCTCGTCGCTCGGCGGAACAGGGGGTCCTTCGATGGGGGATTGCTCCCCGGGCGGTGATTGCAACATCTCGCGGAGATCATGACCCAGCCGTGAGCCCGCCTGCGACCGGTGATCGTTTTTTGATCGGTCGCTTGTCAGATCCCGTGCTTTTTGAGTATGGCCTCGATGTCGGAGAAGTCATCTGTGCCAGAGCTCGTTCCGCCCTTGGTCTTCGGCTTCGCCGAGGCCTTGACCCCGGTGGCTCCCCGGCCGGGCCCCAGAGCGGGTTCCGACGCCCCCGCGGACACCCCGCCGGCACGTTCGGCAGCTGCCGCCGCGCGGCGCTCCTTACGGGTGCCGCCGGAGCGGTGCTCGACCGCCCGCGTGATCATGAACAGCGCCCAGGAGAGGCCCAGCAGGCCGAAGCCCAGCCAGATGCTCGGCTTGAAGACCAGGTCGGTCAGCCAGTCCAGGATCCCGGTCATGGCCAGGCCCAGCGGGATCAGGGCGTAGGCGGCGATCCGCGTCGCCGCCAGGAACCGCTTGCGGTAGGCGGTCAGCCCGGCGATGCCCAGACCGGCCGCGGACAGCGCGGCGCAGATGGTGTCGGTCAGCATCGTTCCTCCCGCGAACTGGGCTTCCGGTACGTCCATCGTGCACCCCGTAAGGCGGCCGGGGCCATGGCCCCGGCCCGGGATCAGGGACATCTCCGGGTAGGGAGCAGGGTCCGGGGGCTGGAAGACTGGCACCATGAGCCACACCGACCCCTCCCCCCGTCCCGTGCTCGACGTCTGGTGCGAGCTGCAGTGCCCCGACTGCCGTACCGCCCTGGGCGATCTGCGCGCGCTGCGCGACCGCTTCCAGGACGCGCTGGACATACGGCTGCGCCACTTCCCGCTGGAGCGCCACCGGCATGCCCACGCGGCGGCCCAGGCGGCCGAGGAGGCCATCGCCCAGGGGCGCGGCTGGCCGTTCGTCGAAGCCGTCCTGGAGCGCACCGAGGAGCTCGGGACCCACGGTGAGCCGCTGCTGGTGGAGGTGGCCCGGGAACTGGGGCTGGACGCCGAGGAGATGGACACCGCGCTGGTCGACGGCCGGCACATCCTGATCGTGGACGCGGACCAGGCCGAGGGCAAGGCGATCGGGGTCACCGGCACCCCCACGTATGTGATCGGCGGCGAGCGGCTGGACGGCGGCAAGAGCCAGGAGGGGCTGCGGGAGCGCGTCGAGGAGATCGCCGCCCGCCTCGTCGCCGAGCGGTCCTGAAGCCCGGAGAGCCCGCGGTCCTGAGGCCGTCAACGCCCTCGGACCTGAGCCCCTGAAGGCCCTCGGACCAGGCCCTTACAGCAGTGGCTTGTAGAACTGGTACTCGATCGACTCGTAGCCCAGCGACTCGTACAGCCGCAGCGCCGGGGTGTTGCCGCCGAAGACGTGCAGGCCCAGGCTGTGCGCCCCGTGCGCCAGGCTCGCGCGCTCGGCGGCCAGCATCAGGGTGCGGCCGTGTCCGTGGCCGCGGTGCTCCTCGGCGACCTCGACGGCGTAGACGTACGCCTCACCGCTCTCGGCGGCGTCGGGCTCCCCCTCGCGCAGCGCGATCCAGATGGTGCCCACGTCCGTGCCGCCGCGGGCGAGGACGCGCAGCAGGGCCGCGGGGGTGTCCGGGCCCTGCGGCAGCAGCGTCGCGTAGTCGGTGTCCGCCTTGGTGTCGGCCTGCTGCCGGGTGAGCCCGCGCGCGAGCAGATCGGCGACGTATCCGGCCCGCTCCTGGGCGTGCCACGCCGGGTAGTCGGCGTCCGTGAGGGGACGTATCGCGCTGCCCTCCGGCAGCTCGGGCGGGTCCGTGAGCCGCTTGACCATGTTGCGGCCGCGCTCGCGGTAGCCGAGTGCGGCCGTGAGCCCGAGGGCGGTCGTGGCCGACGCGGGGACGCTCACCATCAGCTGCGTGCAGCCCCAGCCGCGCAGCACCTCCTCGGCGGCGAGCGCCGCGACCGTGCCACGCCCCCGGTGCCGGTCGGCCTCGTCGATGTGGAGCTGCTCGATGCGCCCGGCCGCCGGGCCCAGGCGGGCATCGGTGGCCAGGCGTACGGAGCCGACGGGGCGGCCGTTGACGCACACCTCGTACGCGCGGGCACGCCCGCCGCCGTCGGTGTGCCGTTCGGGCGCGGTGGGCCGCAGGGTGGTGGTCACGAAGGTGTTCTACCGGCCCGCCGGGCGATCGTCACCCGTTTTCCGGCGCGGATCCGCCGCGACCGGCCGGTGAGGTCCCCCGGCTTGCCCGCTCACGGGTCACTGTCCCCGCCCACGCGCTCACGGGTCACTGCCCCCGCTCGCCGGTTCCGGGGTCGATGTCCGCGGCCACCCGTTCAGGGGTCGATGTCCGCGGCCGCCCGCTCAAGGAAGATCCGCAGGGCCTCGGCCGTGACCGGGCCGGGGGCGCCGGGCAGGGTGTGGCTGTCCACGCGGTGGACGGCCTGTACGTCGCGGGTCGTGGAGGTCACGAAGACCTCCTCGGCCCGGTACAGCGCGTCCAGCGGCAGATCGGTCTCCTTGGCGCCCACCCACTCCAGCACCAGGGCGCGGGTGATCCCGGCGAGGCAGCCGGAGGAGAGCGGCGGGGTGTGCAGTTGGCCGTCGAGGACCACGAAGACATTGGAGCCGGTGCCCTCGCAGAGCGCGCCGACCGTGTTGCCGAAGAGGGCCTCGGTGGCGTCGTGCTCGCGGGCGCGGGCGAGCGCGACCACGTTCTCGCCGTACGAGGTGGTCTTCAGTCCGGTGAGCGCCCCGCGCTCGTTGCGCGCCCAGGGGACGGTGACCACGGCCGTGGCGTCGGGCCTGCGGGACGCCTCGACCAGCGCGACGACCACGGTGGGCCCGGCCGTGCCCCGGTCGGAGCCGAGCGGTGAGATCCCTCCGGTGTAGGTGATCCTCAGCCGCCCGAACGCCACGGGGTGGGCCTTGAGCACCTCCTCGCAGCCCCGCCGCACCTCGTCCAGGTCCGGCTCGGGGAGCCCGAGGCCCGCGGCCGAGCGGGCCAGCCGCCGCAGATGGCGGGTGAGGGCGAACGCCCGCCCCTCGGTGACCTTGACGGTCTCGAAGACGCCGTCGCCGACCGTGAGCCCGTGGTCGAACACGGACACCATGGCGCTGTCCGGGTCACAGAGGGATCCATCGAGCCAGATGGCCGGTTTCATCGCGTCGCCCTTCCCGTTGTCTGCCGTACACCCGTTGTCTGCTGTACACCCGACGCTACCGCGAGCAGCCGGGCGGCCTTGAGTTCCGTTTCGTCCCATTCGCGCTCCGAGTCCGAGCCCCATGTGATGCCCGCCCCGGTGCCGAACCGCAGCACGGTCCCGGCCGGGCCGCGGTCGATCCAGAAGGTCCGTATCCCGACCGCCAGCTCACCGGTGCCGCGGTCGGCGTCGACCCAGCCGATACCGCCGCAGTACGGGCCGCGGGGCGCGGTCTCCAGCTCCTCGATGACGCGCAGCGCGCTGGACTTGGGCGCGCCGGTGACCGATCCGGGCGGGAAGGTGGCCGCGAGCAGTTCCGGCCAGCCGGTGCCGGGGGCGAGTGCGCCCCGCACCGTGGAGACGAGATGGACCAGACCGGGGTGCGGTTCGACCGCGCAGAGCGCCGGGACGGTCACCGAGCCGGTGGCGCAGACCCGGCCCAGGTCGTTGCGGACCAGGTCCACGATCATCACGTTCTCGGCGTGGTCCTTCTCCAGCAGGTCCTCGGGGCCGCGGCCGGTGCCCTTGATGGGGCCGGACTCCACGGTGCGGCCGGTGCGCCGCAGAAACAGCTCTGGTGACGCCGTGGCGACCTCCACCCCGTGGGCCGGCAGCCTTACGGTGCCCGCGTACGGGGCAGGGTTGCCCAGGGCCAGCAGCGCGGTCAGCGCGTCCACATCGGCCGCGGCGGGATCGGGCAGCGGCGCGGACAGCACCCGGCAGAGGTTGGCCTGGTAGACCTCACCGGCCGCGATCCGCCGCCGGATCTCGCGCACCCCCGCGGTGTAGGCGGTCCGGTCCAGTGACGAGGTCCACTCCCCCGCCGTGGGGCCGCGCCAGCCGCCGGGCGCGGGCGGCGGCACCGGCTCGGCCCGTACGTCCCCGAAGCGAGCGCAGACCAGACGGCCCTCGAAGTCCGCGACAACGGCCCAGAAACCCTGGGTTTCCAGGGCCGACGGGTCACTGGTGACATCCCGTAGACCGGTGGCGAGCAGGCCGCCGAAGCGGGCGAGCGGGGGTAGGTCGTGCACGGTTGCGAGTCTATGGTGCCCAGGTCAGGGCGGCCTCGGGAGGGAGTGCGGCGCGCGAGCAGGGCAGCACGCTGCGGAAACGGAATTTGAGCTGGCCCCGGAATCCGCTAGAGTTCAACACGTCGCCGGGACGCGGAAGCGCCCCGGAGAAACGACACCTGCGGACGTGGCTCAGTTGGTAGAGCATCACCTTGCCAAGGTGAGGGTCGCGAGTTCGAATCTCGTCGTCCGCTCGGTGTGGGGGTTTCGACCCCCACGGCTGGTGGAGTGGCCGAGAGGCGAGGCAACGGCCTGCAAAGCCGTCTACACGGGTTCAAATCCCGTCTCCACCTCGGACGATTAGCTCAGCGGGAGAGCGCTTCCCTGACACGGAAGAGGTCACTGGTTCAATCCCAGTATCGTCCACTCGGATCCTCGCGGATCCATCCCGCGCGATTAGCTCAGCGGGAGAGCGCTTCCCTGACACGGAAGAGGTCACTGGTTCAATCCCAGTATCGCGCACGCAGTCCCGCGGACGATTAGCTCAGCGGGAGAGCGCTTCCCTGACACGGAAGAGGTCACTGGTTCAATCCCAGTATCGTCCACATCGATCGTCAGAGGGCCGGAGCGAAAGCTCCGGCCCTCTGACGTTTCTCCGGCCAGGAAGCTTCTCAGGACGAGAAGAGCATGTGCCCGAAGCCGCGCTTGTGGTGGCCGTGGTGGCCGCCGTGGTGCCCGTGCTGCGGGGCGCCCCACGCGGGTGCGGCCGGGTACGCCTGCGGAGCACCGGGCGGAGCGGGCGGCACCGCTTGCGTCCACTGCGACTCAAGGCGGGTCAGCGCCTCCAGCTCCCCGTAGTCCAGAAAGATCCCCCGGCAGCCGCTGCACTGCTCTATCTGCACGCCATTGCGGTTGTACGTGTGCATCGGCGCATGGCACTTGGGACACTGCATGGTCCGCTCAACTCCTCATGCTTCTGACAGAGCGCGCCGGAACATGCGTCCGGGCGCGTGGACTTCACCCTACGGCCTCATCCCGCGGCCTCCATGAAGTGGGCGATGCGGACGGACGCCTCCACCATCGCCTCCTCGGCCTCGTCCAACGCCCGTCCGGCGGCAGCCGCCTTGGCGAGCGCGAGCGCGGCGGTCTGGACGGTGAGGGCGCGGGCGGGCACGTCCAGCCGCGGCCAGGGATCGCGCTCCCCCACGGCGGAGCCGCCCGCGGCCCGGTACGCCCCCAGGAAGCGCTCCCAGTCCTCGGCGGCGAGCAGCCCGGCGGCGTACCAGGCGGCGGGGCGGGCGAGGTCCCAGGCCGGGTCGCCGAGGCCGAGGTCGTCGATGTCGATCAGTCGCCAGTCGGTGGCGCGGTGGCGGATGAGCTGGCCGAGGTGGAGATCGCCGTGGCAGAGCCTGTTGTCTTCGCTGCCCGCGTTGCCTTTGTCGCTTTCGTTGCCTCTGTTCATGTGATCCGTACGGTCCACGCCCCGCGCCCAGCCGGGCAGTCCGGCCCAGGCCCGCAGCACGGCCCGGGTGGCCGCGCCCTCGGGGAGCGCCGCCGCCCGTAGCCGGGCGATGGCGCGGGCCGCCTTGGCCGGGCCGCGCATCGCCGGGAGCGGGCCGGGCAGTTCGGCGACCGGGACGGAGTGCAGCCGGGCCAGCAGCCTCCCCGCCTCGGCCCAGGGGGCGGCGTCCGGCGCGTCGGGTGCCACGGGTTCGCCGTACGGCCAGAGGGTGACCTGCCGTCCGTCGGGCAGCGCTCCCATGGCGTCGACCGGCGGCAGCAGTATCTCCGCGCACCGGGGGTGGGCCGCGACGCCGAGCCGGACGGCCAGCTCGGCCGGGTCCGTGCCGGGCGGATGCGCCTTGGCGACGATGCGGCCGCACCGGACGACGGTGCCGTCGGGCCGGTCGGCCAGGACGGTCACCTCGGCGGTGGCGTCGCGCCGGGCCCGGCGGAGGGCGGTGACGAGCTGCGCCGCGGTTTGGCTCACGGCTTCCCCCATGTCATCGGCTGCCCCGGGATCGTAGCTCTTGCCGGGCGGGCCGCCGGGGCTCCGGCCCTCCTGATGTCGGGCGACACACCCGCGCGCGGATCCGACGCTCCCCGCCTCTTAATGGGTTACAAGTTTTGAACTCTGTAACCCATGGCGGTACGTTTCGACGCCATGGACACACAACACACAGGAACCGGCGCGCCGGAGGACCTGCCGAGCAACTGGGGCCGGTGGGGCGAGGACGACGAGCGCGGCACGCTCAACCTCATCACCGGGGAAGCCCGGGCCAGGGGCGCCGCGGAGGCCCGCACCGGCCGGACGGTGTCACTCGCGCTCCCGATCCGGCCGACGCCGCTCATCAGCGGCCCCTTCGCGCCCTCCACCCAGGACGCCTCGCCGGTCCAGCAGATGATGGTGTACGTCGGCTCCCCGGCGCCCGCCACGGCGGATGTGATGCTGGTGACCAACCACCACCCGCGCTCGACGCACCTCGACGCGCTGGGGCACACGATCCGGGACGGACGGGTCTATCCGGGGCGGCCCGTGGAGGAGGCCGTGACCCCGGCCGGCGCCCGGCACGGCTCCACGGCGGCGTACGCCGCCGGGATCGCCACCCGGGGAATCCTGCTCGACCTGGCCGCCGACGGCCCACTGCCCAGCGGCCATGCGGTCACCTCACGGGACTTCGAGGCGGCCGAGGAGCGCCAGGGCGTACGGCTGGAGTCCGGTGACGCCCTGGTCGTCCGCTGCGGATGGCCCATGACACCCGACCCCGACCTGCCGATGCCGGGGATGAGCCTGGACGCGGTGCGCTGGATGCACCGGCGCGGTGTGTCGCTCTACGCGGGCGACATCGGCGACGCGCACCCCGCCCTGGACCCCGCCTGCCCCTTGCCGCTGCACCGGGTCGCCCTGCCGATGATGGGCCTGCCCCTGATCGACGCCGCCGAGGTGGACGAGCTCGCCGCCGTCTGCGCGGAGCTGGGCCGCTATGCTTTCCTGCTCACCGTGGCGCCGCCGCGTATCCACGGGCTGACCGGGGTGCCCGTCAACCCGCTCGCGCTCTTCTGACGAGCCACGAGGAGGAACTGGCAGTGAGGGAGCAGCCGGTGCCCGCCGCCGCAGCCGGGAGCCACGCGGTGCGGTTCGTACGGAACCGCGAGCACTGATGCGATCCGGCCCCCTGGACGCCGAGACCATCCTGACGGCCACCGAGGACGTGCTGCGCCGCCATGGACCGGCGAAGGCCACGGTGCTGGACGTGGCGCGGGCTCTGGGAGTCAGCCACGCCAGCGTCTACCGCCACTTCCCGTCCAAGGCGGCCCTGCGCGAAGCCGTCACCCGGCGCTGGCTGGGCCGGGCGCGCGACCCCCTCGCGGCGGTCGCGTCCGACACCCGGCAGGCCCCGCCCGAGCGGCTCCGCACCTGGTTCACCACGCTCTTCACCGCCAAGCGGACCCTGCTGTCCGAGGACCCGGAGCTGTTCGCCACCTACCGGGTCCTGACGGCCGAGCACAGCAGCGCGGCCGCCGACCATGTGACCGACCTGATCGAGCAGCTGCGCGTCATCATCGCCGACGGCGTCACCAGCGGCGACTTCACCTCCCCCGACCCCACCGCGACGGCGCGAACCGTCTTCGCCGCCACCATGGCCTACCACCACCCCGCCCACGCCCCCGAATGGCAGACCCCCGGCTCCGAGGCCGCCCTGCAGTCCATCTGCACCTTGCTCATCGACGGCCTGCGCCCGCGCTGATCAACCGTCTCCTCAGACCGGAGGGCTGGTCATAGGCGCTCGCGGGGATACGACATCACCCGTGAACGGCAAGGGTGCGGTCGCAGACCTGCCAGCCACCTCTTGATGAAACCTGCTGGGCTGATGGCGAACGCGCTGCCTCATCACAGGACGGAACGCCATGCCGATCACCACCACCGCTTCGGTCGACGGCCAACTCTCGCACCCTCGGGCCCCGCTGAAGGGGTGGCCGGCCGTGGTCTCGGTGATGCTGGGGATCTTCGCCATCGTCACCACCGAGATCCTGCCGATCGGTCTGCTGACCTCGATCTGATCCAGCTTCACCGTCTCGGACGGGATGGCCGGACTGATGATGACCATGCCCGGCTTCCTGGCGGCTATTCGCCGCTCCACTGGTCACCGCGGCCACGGCACGCCTCGACCGCCGACTGATGCTGTGCGCTTTCATGCTCCTGCTGGCATTGGCGAACTTCCTTGCCGCCGCGGCGCCCGACTACTGGCTCGTACTGACCTCTCGGATCATGGTGGGGATCACCATCGGTGGCTTCTGGTCGATCGGGGCGGGGTTGGCGGAACGACTGGTGCCGCCGGTCTCGGTCGGCAGGGCCACCGCTGTGATCTTCTCTGCCGTGCCGCTGGGATCCGTTCTCGGCGTACCAGCCGGCACCCTCATCGGAGATCTCGCCGGATGGCGAACGGCCTTCACCGTCATGGGAGCCCTGGCGGTCGGCGTACTGGTCATGCTGCTCCTGCTCGTGCCGCCGCTTCCGCCGATCCAGACCACACGGCTGGGCGTCCTCAACGGCATGCTCCACAGCGCCAGCATCCGCTTCGCGCTCATGCTGACGTTCCTTGTCGTGCTGGCTCACTTCGGCACGTACACCTACGTGACACCATTCCTGGAACAGGTCACTCATGTCGGCGATGGTCTGATCACTACGTTCTTGCTGCTCTACGGTGCGGCCGGCATCCTCGGCAACTTCCTGGGCGGCGCCTGGGTGGCCCGGTGTCCCCGGACCGTCCTCGGGCTCGCGGCCGGCCTGATCGCCGCGGCGACCCTCCTGCTTCCAGCGTTGGGCCGCTGGGACGCCGGCGCGGTGATACTGCTGATCGCGTGGGGCGTCGCGTACGGCGCCGTGCCGGTCGCGTCGCAGACCTGATTCGCCAAGGCGGCACCGCATGCCCCGGAAGCGGCATCGGTCCTGTTCACCGCCTCCTTTCAGGCCACGATCTCTATGGGGACGCTCGTAGGGGGAGTCGTCCTGGACCGCAGCTCTCCGTCCGCGGTCATGGTGCTGGGTGGATGCACCGCGGTTCTCATGATCCTTACGCTGGGCGCGCTTCGCCGAACGCCTCACTGATCCGGGCAGCCGGTACGCCCGCGGGAAGGGGCCCCGGCGGCGGCCCGAATGGGCCCAGAAAGGCGCGATGCCCGGACAGCTCCCCAGCTGTCCGGGCATTCGTGCCGTCCGCCGCACCCCCGTCCCCACGGGGTTAATGGCCGGAAGTCCCCGGCCCGGGCCGCTCTCCCGGGCCCGGGGCGCTCAGCGCCCCAGCATTCCCGCCACGGACGACGCTTGTGTGACGACGGCATCCCAGCCGCCGAAGGTGATGGTCAGGAGAATGGCCATCGGCAGCACCATCGCCGCCGCGACCAGAGGATGGCGGGTGCCGGTCTGCGGGCCGCCGAACGCGTCCACCACCGCGCTCACGGACCTGCGACGACCTGTTCCGATGACCGTGCGTCCAGCCGTGTCCGCCATCGTCCCTCCTCCGTCACATCTGGGGGCGGCGAGCGTCTGACCTCGGGGGACGAGTGCTGCGCCCGCCGCTTGACGACAACATTAGGCGTGCGGCCCGGTCCTCGGCGTCATGCCTTCGTACCGATTGCCGGGCCTCCCGGAGGATGACCCCGGGAGGCGTCGACTACTCCCCTGGGTGGAGATGCGCCCTCACGCCTTGGGGTCTTCCCGGAGGGGACCGCGGAAGAGATCCCTCGGGAGGCCCTCCGGAGTCAGTGGAGTGTGCCCCTCCGAGCCTGTGCGGGCCCTACTCACCCTCCCCCTCCTCGCTCCGCGGCACCGGCTGCTCGACCAGGGCCAGGACCCGGTTGGCCATGAAGCGGGCCGTCCGCACCACCGACCCATTACGGGTGACTTCGCTCACTTCCACCACCCCCCGCCGGACCGCCGTGTCGACCCTCCGGCCCGCCCTGGTGGCCACCACTTCATATGTCCGGGTCGTGTCCCCCGCGTCCACGACTATCTCCACACGATCACCCTTCACGGTCTCAATCCCCCTTCTGAGACGGCCTTTTGAGATCACGCAGCAGCGGGCCCGAGCGCGGATTGCCACGTTTCCGGCCCACTTCTCCAGGATCTCAGGCACCACTGACAATCCATCGGCCGACGCATGCGCGGCCTCTCGGCGCGAGGGGCCGTCAATCCGTAAGCTGTGCACGTCAGACGGACGGCAACGGAACCACAGCGGCGAACCGGTGGCAGTTCGACGGCAAACGGCAAGCAGACGGCAGCGGATGGGGCTCCCCACCAGGGGTTTAGGGCCTGTCTGGAGTTGTGATCTGGATCAGGGAGCGGGGCGTGGTGCGTGCGATCGCAAGGCGCCGGAAGGCCCTCGTAGCGGAGCTACCAGGGCATTTCGACAACGCCGCGAGCGTGCGTGCCACGCCCCGCGAGCCCGGATCACAACTCCAGACAGGCCCTAGGGGCCTCCCCACCGGAGGTAGGGGACGGACATGGCGATGATGCGGCTCCGGCGCGAGGACCCGCGTGTCGTCGGCTCCTTCCGCCTCCACCGGCGGCTCGGCGCGGGCGGCATGGGGGTGGTCTACCTCGGCTCCGACCGGCGCGGGCAGCGGGTGGCCCTGAAGGTGATCAGGCCGGACCTCGCGGAGGACCGGGAGTTCCGGTCCCGGTTCGCCCGGGAGGTCTCCGCCGCGCGGCGGATCCGGGGCGGCTGTACGGCCCGGCTGGTCGCCGCCGACCTGGAGGCCGACCGCCCCTGGTTCGCCACCCAGTACGTACCGGGCCCCTCCCTCCACGACAAGGTGAACGAGGAGGGCCCGCTGCCCGCCGCCCAGGTCGCCTCGATCGGGTCGGCGCTGGCGGAGGGGCTGTTGGCGGTCCATGAGGCGGGGGTCGTCCACCGCGACCTCAAGCCTTCCAACATCCTGCTCTCGCCCAAGGGCCCGCGCATCATCGACTTCGGCATCGCCTGGGCGACCGGGGCCAGCACCCTCACCCACGTGGGCACGGCGGTCGGCTCGCCCGGCTTCCTCGCGCCCGAGCAGGTGCGGGGCGCGGCGGTGACCCCGGCGACCGACGTCTTCGCGCTGGGCGCCACCCTCGCGTACGCCTCGACGGCGGACTCGCCGTTCGGGCACGGCAGTTCCGAGGTGATGCTGTACCGGGTGGTCCATGAGGAGCCGCAGCTGCTGGGCGTCCCCGACGCCCTGGCGCCGCTGCTCCACGCCTGTCTGGCCAAGGACCCGGAGGACCGGCCGAGCACCCTGCAACTGTCGCTGCGGCTGAAGGAGATCGCGGCGCGCGAGGCGCACGGTCACGGCTCCGGTGCCGGGGGCTACGGCGGCGGGCAGGGCCGTCCCCCGGCGCGGCGCCCCGAGGCGTACGCCGACCAGCACACGGAGCGGCGCTCCGGCGGTACGCCCGCGCCGCGGAGCGGGCCCCCGTCCCCGCGGCCGGGAGCCAGTACGGGCGGGGGCTCGGGACGGCCCTCGGGGCGGAACACGCCCGCGCGCCCGGCTCAGCGCCGGGGTGGCCCGAGGCCGCCCGCGCGCACGGGGCGCCCGGCCCAGACCGTGCGCACCTCGCCGAACGGACGCCGCCCCAGCGGGCCCAACCGGCTGCTGCGGCAGCGGCTGACCGTGTTCGTCGTGGTGACGCTGCTGGTGGCGCTGGGGATCGCGGCGGCGCAGGGCTGCCAGGGTCCGGCGAATGGGCTGGGCGGCGCGCCGCCCAGGCCGACGGAGTCGGTTTCGTCGGCGGCGCCGGGCTCGGTGGCGAACCCGGTGGAGGACCCGCCGGAGGACTCGCTGGCGGCCGAACCTGACGGTCGCCAGGGCGCGTCCGGCGGATCGTGACGCCTGCGGCGGGCCACGCGGCGGAGCCGCATATCGGTGCTTCCCCCTACCCGCCCCTTCCCACAACTGGGGCTCCGCCCCAGACCCCGCTCCTCAAACTCCCCCAGCTACCGCTGGGAGGTGCCCCCTGAGGGGCTGGAAGGCGGGGCTCCGCCCCAGCCCCCGGGGTCCAGGGGCCAGGGGTTCAGGGGCCAGGGGTTCAGACCCCCAGGGGTCAGGGGTCCAGACCCCCGGGGGGCCAGGGGCGAAGTCCCCCTGCCACGCGGCGGGCCGTCAGGGCCCCGGTCTGCCCGAGGTGACCGCGTAGAAGGCGACCGCCGCCGCCGCGCCCACGTTGAGGGAGTCCACGCCGTGGGCCATGGGGATCCGGACCCACTCGTCCGCGGCCATCAGCGCCTGGGTGGAGAGCCCGTCGCCCTCGGCGCCCAGCATCAGCGCGACCCGCTCCAGGCGGTGCGGGGCCGCGTCGTCGATGGTGGTGGCCTTCTCGTCGGGGGTCAGGGCGAGGATCTTGAAGCCCGCCTCCCGGACCGCCTCCAGGCCGCGCGGCCAGCTGTCCAGGCGGGCGTACGGCACGGAGAAGACGGCGCCCATGGAGACCTTGACCGAGCGCCGGTAGAGGGGGTCGGCGCAGTCCGGGGAGAGCAGCACGGCGTCCATGCCGAGGGCCGCCGCGCTGCGGAAGATGGCGCCGGTGTTGGTGTGGTCGTTGACGGACTCCATGATGGCGACGCGCCGCGCGTCCGCCAGGATCGTCTCCGCGTCCGGCAGCGGTTTGCGCTGCATGGAGGCGAGGGCGCCGCGGTGGACGTGGTAGCCCGTCACGCGTTCGGCCAGTTCGGGGCTGACGGCGTAGACGGGGGCGGGGACGTCCTCGATCACGTCCCGCATCACATCGACCCACTTGGACGACAGCAGCATCGAGCGCATCTCGTAACCGGCGACCCGGGCGCGCCGGATCACCTTCTCGCCCTCGGCGATGAACAGGCCCTCGGCCGGCTCCCGCTTGCGTCGTAGCTCCACATCGGTCAGACCCGTGTAGTCGCTCAGCCGCGGGTCGTCCGGATCATCGACGGTGATGAGATCAGCCACTTAAGTGATACTGCCTTGTCCTGGATGCGGTGCCAATGAGCCCGACGTGATTAAGTTACCGGCGGTTACGTCCTGATGGCGTCACCGGTGGTCACGGGACGAGAGGGCGACGACCTCACCGATCACCACGACCGCCGGGGGCCGTACGCCCTCGGCGGCGGCCTTCTCCCCGACGGTGGCCAGCGTCGCGTCCACCCGGCGCTGGGCCGGGGTGGTGCCCTCCTGGACCACGGCGACGGGGGTGTCGGCGGCGCGGCCGTGGGCGACGAGGGTCGCGGCGATGGCGCCGATCTTCTCGACGGCCATGAGCAGCACCAGCGTGCCGCGCAGCCTCGCCAGCGCCGCCCAGTCCACCAGGGAGCTGGGGTCGTCGGGGGCGACATGGCCGCTGACCACCGTGAACTCATGTGCGACGCCCCGGTGGGTCACCGGGATCCCGGCCGCGCCCGGGACGCTGATGGAACTGGAGATGCCGGGCACGACGGTGCACGGGATCCCGGCCTCGGCGAGCGCCTCCGCCTCCTCCATGCCGCGTCCGAAGACGAAGGGGTCGCCGCCCTTGAGGCGGACCACCGACTTGCCCGCCTTGGCGTGCTCGATCAGCGCGTTGTTGATCGCCTCCTGGGCCATGAAGCGGCCGTACGGGATCTTCGCCGCGTCGATCACCTCGACATGCGGGGGCAGTTCATCGAGCAGATCGCGCGGGCCGAGGCGGTCGGCCACCACCACGTCCGCCTCGGCGAGCAGGCGGCGGCCGCGCACGGTGATCAGGTCCGGATCGCCGGGCCCGCCGCCCACCAGCGCCACATGGGGGCCGCGGGTGCGGTGGCGGGGCGCGGCGAGGGTGCCGTCGCGCAGTCCCTCCACCACGGCGTCCCGTACGGCGGCGGAGCGGCGCGGGTCCTGTCCGGTGAGGACGGCGACGGTGACGCCCTCGCTGCGTCCGGTGGCCGGGGTCCACGCGGAGGCGGCCTCGGCGTCGTCGCTGCGCACGCACCAGACGCGGCGCGCCTCGGCCTCGGCGGACGCGGCGGCGTTGGCCTCCGGGTCGTCGGTGGTGATCAGGACGTACCAGGCGCCCTCGAAGTCGCCCTCCTGGTAGCGGCGGCGCTCCCAGCGCACCTCCCCCGCCTCGGCCATGGCCTCGACGGAGGCCGTGGCGGACGGCGAGATCAGCAGGATGTCCGCACCGGCCGCTATCAGCGCGGGCAGCCGGCGCTGGGCAACCTGACCAGCCCCGAGGACGACGACACGCCGCCCGGAAAGGCGCAGCCCGACCGGGTATGCGAAGTTTTCGGACATGGCGGTGCGCTCTCCTCGTGCGAAGCAACGGCCGCTGCGGCGCTGGAGCGGCTGATCGTCTGTGGGGCGGGGCCCCCGCCGACACCCTACGCGGCGGGGGCACGCGTCAGTTCTTCTCCGTGACCCCCGCGGAGTCGAACGTGGCCACCTCGTGCATCGCCCGTGCCGCGCTCTGCACCACCGGGAGGGCGAGCAGCGCCCCGGTGCCCTCGCCGAGCCGCAGATCCAGGTCGACCAGGGGGCGCAGTCCCAGCTTGTTCAGGGCCGCCACATGGCCCGGCTCGGCGCTGCGGTGGCCCGCGATGCAGGCCGCCAGCACCTCGGGGGCGATGGCGCGGGCGACCAGCGCGGCGGCGCCCGCGCTCACCCCGTCCAGGATCACGGGCGTACGCAGCGAGGCGCCGCCCAGCAGCAGCCCGGCGATCGCGGCGTGCTCCAGGCCGCCGATCGCCGACAGGACGCCGATGGGGTCGGCCGGATCGGGCTGGTGCAGTTCGAGACCGCGCCGTACGACATCGATCTTGCGCGCGTGCATCTCGTCGTTGATGCCCGTGCCGCGCCCGGTCACCTCGGCCGGGTCGGCGCCGGTGTAGATGGAGACCAGGGCGGCCGACACGGTGGTGTTGGCGATTCCCATCTCCCCGGTGAGCAGCGCCTTGTTCCCGGCGGCCACCAGGTCACGGGCGGTCTCGATGCCCACCTCGATGGCGCGCAGCACCTCCTCGCGGGTGAGCGCGGGGCCGACGGTGAAGTCTCCGGTGCCCGCCCGCACCTTGCGCGGCAGCAGCCCGGGGGTGCTGGGCAGATCGCTCGCCACGCCGACGTCCACGACGCACACCTCGGCGCCCACCTGACCGGCGAAGGCGTTGCAGACCGCGCCGCCGCCCAGGAAGTTGGCCACCATCTGGCTGGTGACCTCCTGCGGCCAGGCGGTGACGCCCTGTGCGTGCACCCCGTGGTCGCCCGCGAAGATCGCTACGGCCGCGGGCTCCGGGATCGGCGGCGGGCACTGCCGGGACAGCCCGCTCAGCTGGGCGGAGATGATCTCCAGCATGCCGAGCGCGCCGGACGGCTTGGTCATCCGCTTCTGCCGCTCCCACGCCTCGCCGAGCGCCTTGGCGTCCAGCGGGCGGATGCCCCGCAGGGTCTCCTGGAGCAGATTGTGCGGATCCCCGCCGGGCAGGGTGCGGCGGCCGTACGACTCCTCGTGGACCACCCAGGACAGCGGGCGGCGCTTGGACCACCCGGCCTTCATCAGCTCCGGCTCCTCCGGGAACTCGTCGACGTACCCGACGCACAGATACGCCACGACCTCCAGATGCTCGGGCAGCCCGAGCTCCCGCACCATCTCGCGCTCGTCGAAGAAGCTGACCCAGCCGACGCCGAGGCCCTCGGCGCGGGCGGCGAGCCACAGGTTCTCCACCGCGAGCGCGGAGGAGTACGGCGCCATCTGCGGCTGGGTGTGCCGGCCGAGGGTGTGGCGGCCGCCGCGGGTGGGGTCGGCGGTGACGACGATGTTGACCGGGGTCTCGAGGATGGCCTCGATCTTCAGTTCCTTGAACTGCTTGGCCCGGCCCTTGGGGAGGGACTTGGCGTACGCGTCCCGCTGGCGCACGGCCAGCTCGTGCATGGCCCGCCGGGTCTCCTCCGAGCGGATCACGACGAAGTCCCACGGCTGGGAGTGCCCCACGCTGGGCGCGGTGTGCGCGGCCTCGAGGACGCGCAGCAGGACTTCGTGCGGGATGGGGTCGGGCCGGAAGCCGTTACGGATGTCCCGGCGCTCGCGCATCACGCGGTGGACGGCGGCGCGCTCGGCCTCGTCGTACCCCTCGGCGCGGGGGCCGATGGGGATGGGGACCGCCTCGGGCTCGAGCTCCGGCTCCGGCTCGGTTTCCGACTCGGGGTCCGGCTCCGCCGCGGATTCGGGGGCCGTCTCGGGGGTGGTGTCCTCGGGGGCCGTCTCGGGTTCCGATTCCGGCTCGGGCTCCGGCTCGGGGGCGACGGGCTCGGCGTCGGTGGCCTCGGAGGTGCTGGCGTCGGTTGCGCTGACATCGGTTGCGCTGACGTCGGTCTCCGTGGCTTCGGGGTCGGCGGCTTCCGCGTCCGTGGCCTCCGGTTCGGCGGTCTCGGCCTCGGGCCCGGGTTCGGGTTCCATCGCGCTGGCCTCGGGCCCGGCGGCGACCGGGGCGTCGGATTCCGGAGCACCGGCCTCCGGCTCCGTGGCGTCCTGCTCCGTGGCCCGGGTCTCGGGTTCGGTGGCCTCGGGCCCGGTGGCTTCGCCTTCGGGGGCCGCGGCCTCGGATTCGGCGGGCTGGGCCTCCGCCTCCGCTTCAGCCTCCGCCGTGGGCTCGGTGGCCTCCGTACCGGCCTCCGGCTCCGCCCCGGCCGCCGCTTCCGCCTCCGGCTCGGCGGGCGTCGCCTCGGCCTCGGCGGTCTCGGGCGCCTCCGCTTCGGGCGCTTGGCTCGCGGCGGCCTCGGCGTCCGGGGTGTCCGCCGCTTCGCCCTCGGGAGCCTGCTCCTCCGGTGGCGGCTCCTCAGCCACGGCCTCGGGGGCCTCCGACTCGGCGGCGGTCGGCTCGGCCTCCGGTGCGGCCGCCGTCTGCTCAGGCGCCGTCTGCTCAGGCGCCGTCTGCTCAGGCGCCGTCTGCTCAGGCGCCTCGGCCGCCGTCCGCTCCCCGGCGGGCTCCTCCGGCGTCACGGCCTCGGCCTCGGCCTCCGGTGCGGCCTCCGCCTCAGGTGCCCCCTCCGCCTCCGCCTCCGCCTCGGCAGGTGCCTCCTGCTGGGACGACTCGGCGGCGGCCGGTTCCTCGGCGGTGGACTCCTCGGGCTGAGGCGTCTCGTCGGCCACTATCGAGTGACCCGGGTCCACGGCGGTCCGCTCCACCGCTTCGACGGGCTGCTCAGGAAGTTGCTGAGCGGCCTCCTCGGCGGGTGCCTCCGCGGCGGGAGCGGGCGGCACCTCGATCGCGATCGGCTCATGGGCCAGCTGCGCCGGAATCTCCGGCGCGGCCCCCGCGACCGGAGCCGGGGCGGGCTGGGCCCCGGGCAATTCGGTGACCGGCTCGGTCTGGGCCTGCGCCGGGATGTCGACGACCTGCTCCTCGGCCACGGCGGCCTGCGCGGCGGGCTCCACGACGGGCGCCCCGGCCTGGGCCGGGATGGTCGCACCCGTCTGGTGCGGATCCACGGCGGCCGGATCCACATACCCCTGGTCCACATACCCCTGGTCCATCGGGACCGGCTGCGCCTCCGGCGCCACCGCCTCGGGCCCGGCGAACTGCTCGGGAGCGGGCTCCGCTCCGGGCACCTCCGCGATCTGGGGCCCCTCGGCCGGAACCCCCGTCTCCACGGGAACGGCCTGCTGCACCGGCGGCGTGGAGTCCCAGGCGTCCCCCGGCGGCGGGGCGTCGACGAGCTGTGAGAGGTCCGCGAGCTGGGGTCCGGGGAGCTGCCCCGGGTCGTCGGGCTGCGGGGTGAAGTACTGCGGCCCGGCGGCGTACTGGGGCGCGGTGGAGTAGTCCGCCGCCAGCGGCTGCTCGGGCATGACCGGCTGCTGCTCGGGCATGACCGGCTGCTGCTCGGGGACGAGGAACAGCTCAGGCGCCGCGAACGGCTGCTCGGGCATGACGAACTGCTCGGGCCCGGCGAACGGCTGCTCGGCCATCCCGCCCTGCCCGATCATCCCGCCCTGCTCGGGCGCCGGGACGCCCTGCTGCGCCCCCGCCCCGTACTCCGGCTGCGGCTCGGGCAGCACCTCGGGCTGGGACGCGACCTGGTGCGGCACCTGGAGCTGCGGCTCCTGCACGGCCTGCGGGTCCGGGACCTCCGGGACGGCCTGCTGCTCGGGCGGGAACTGCTGCTCCTGCGGCTGGGGCTCCGGCTGGCGTACGGGCGCGGCGTGCCGACCCGCCGCCGGACCCCGGTCGGCGAGCGAACGCACCACGCCGTTGGAGGTGTCGGGCACCGGCGGGCCCATGTGGAGCGGCCGCCGGGCGGGGGCGGCGGGCGCCGCGTAAGCGGCCGGGGCGGGGGCCTGCTGCGGTACGGGCTGCTCCGCCACGGGCAGTGGCTCGGGCATCTGGGCCTCGGCGTACGCGGCGGGGTCGAGCACGCCCGCCTCGTACGCCCCGGTCTGGTACTGGGCCTGCTGCTCGCTCCAGGCGCCCTGGGCGCCCGGCATCAGCAGCAGGTCGTCCTCCTCGCCCGCGTGTTCGGAGCCGTCGGGGAAGGTGTAGGCGGCGCCGGGAGGGACACCGGGCTGCGGCTGTTCGATGTAACCGGCGTCGGCAGGCGGGGCGTGGACATCCGCCGGGTGCGGGTGTCCGAGTCGTCCGCCTGCGTTCTCCGGCAGTCCCTCGCCCGGGACCTGGCCGGTGTCGGTCATGCGTACCCCTCGCCCATCGCTAGTGCTCCTTCCAACCGCCTACCGCCGAGAGCAAGCCCCCTGAGCAAGAACGAGCATGCGCCGTGCGCGGCACGTAGACACGCCCGAGGCTTGCCTACCGCGGCCCCGCCAAGGGAGGGGCACATTCCGGCCTTTGGCCAATAAAGCACCGAACGCCGGGCAGCGGTATAGGCAGTACAACGATCCGCCAGCCTACCCCGGGCGGTGCCCGGAGCAGGTCACCGGGGCGAAGCTCGGGGCGAACGTCACAAGGACAAAATCACTGGTGCGGGCGGTGGCCGCACAGCATGAAGGCGACCGCGCGCTCCCGTTCGGTCCAGCCCCGCGTGTCCAGTTCGACGGATTGCGACAGCACGCATTCGACGGCGTAGCCGCCGTCCTCCAGCGCCGCGCCGATGGCCTCCGCCTCGTCCCGGGTCGCGGCCTGCGTGACGATGCGTTCGGGGCGGCGCGCGGCGCACGCGGCGACCACGGGCGCGCCCCCGCCGCCGATCCGCACCACGTCGGGCTCCGGCAGATCCTCCAGCACCTCGGGGGCGACGCCCTGGACCACCTGGAGCTGTACGGCGAAGCGGCGGGCCAGGGTGGCGGTGCGCTCGCAGGCGTCCGGATCGCGGTCGACGGCGATGACGGCGGCGCCGAACCCGGCGGTCTCGACGGCCGCCGCGCCACTGCCCGCCCCGATGTCCCAGACCAGGTCGCCCAGGCGGGGGCCGACGCGAGCGAGTTGGAGGGCGCGCAACTGCGGGGACTCGCTCTCGCTCAGCGCGGTCCCGTACGCGGGGCCGGGCAGCGCCCAGCCGCGGACGGTGCCCGGGTAGCCGGGCTCGCGTCCGGCGATCCAGCCGCCGCCCTGGAGCGCGCCGCGGCCGGCACCGGCCGACGAACCGCCGCGGACGGGCGCTATGCCGGAGCCCCCGATGACGATGACGACGTTGGGGTCGCGCCAGGCGTGGTCGGCGGCCTTGTCGGAGGTCAGCACGGTGACCTGCTCGCGCTCGGTGCCCAGGGCCTCGCAGATGACGAAGGTGCGGTGCACCGGGCCGAGCAGCAGCGCGAGTTCGGCGGGCCCCGCGCCGGGCGAGGTGAGGACGGCGACCTTGGTGTGGGCGCGGCAGACGTTGACCGCACGGCGCAGATCACGGCTGTGGGCGACGACGACCTGGGCGTCGTCCCAGGGCATCCCGGCCCGCGCGAAGGCGGTGGCGACGGAGGAGACGGCGGGGACGACCTCGACCTCGAGCCCGTGCTCGGGGGCGCGCAGGGCGCGGACGACACCGAAGAAGCCGGGGTCGCCGTCGGCCAGGACCACGGCGGAGCCGCGGTGCTGGGCGATCCTGCGGGCCGCGAGGTCCACGCTGCCGAGCCGGATCCGCTCGGCGCCGGGCGGGACTTCGGGCAGCGCCAGGTGATGGGCGGCGCCGGCCACGAGGGTGGCCGCGCCGAGGGCGGAGTGGGCCGCGTCCGTGAGCGGGGTGCCGTCCCAACCGATCACCGTGACGCGGTCGGCCATCGTCCTTGTCTCCCCTATGTGTGGCGGGTCGGGTCTGTCGGGTGCGTCGCGGTGGGGTGCGGATGCGCCGCGGTGTGGTGCCCGCGGGGCCCACGGGCGGGCCGCGGCCGGTGCGCCGCGGATGCGCGGGTCACGGCCCCGGACGCCGCCGAGGCGCGGGGGCTCGGCGCGGACAGAGAGTACCCCGGCTGGTCCGGACCGCAGGAGCGGGGGCGGGCGCTGGGGTGGTGCGCCGAGGGCGCGGACGGCGCGAATGCGCCGGATGTCCGCCCCGGCCGGGGCGCGGTCGGGGGTGTCAGCCCCAGTCGGAGTAGCTGGGGTAGACGCCGAAGCCGTCGGGCCCGGAGATCCGGTCGGGGGCGCCGTCGAGATCCTCGGCGAGCAGGCTCCAGACGATGAGGTCGGTGCGCAGATCGGTCCAGCCGCCGTCCTCCGTCTGGGTGCGGGCTATCCAGGCGTGGCGCAATACGCCCTCGCTGATGCAGCCGACCTTCTGGGCGACCTGCTGGGCGGCGGTGTTGCCGGCGGCGGTGCGCAGCTCCAGGCGCTCGAACTTCTGGTCCTGGAACAGCCAGCGGGCCACGGCCAGCACCGACTCCGAGGCATAGCCCTCACCGCGCGCCCAGTGGGCGACGATATAGCTGGCCTCGGTGGCCAGCAGCCGCCAGTCGGTATTGCGCAGATGCACGATGCCGACGAGTCGCTGGGTGAGGAATTCGGCGACCGCGAAGACGATTCCGCGGCCGGTGGTCCGTTCCGCCGGGGCGAGCCGCAGCGCCTGGTCGCGGGCGTCGGCGAGGTTGTACGGATAGGGCGCCCGGGTCCAGGCGATGACGCTTTCGTCGTTCATCATGTCCGCGAGCGCGGGTATGTCCGCTTCCTCGAACGGGCGCAGCACCAGCCGTTCCGTGCTGATGGAGATGTCCGGGAAGGTGGATGTCATGCGCCGCTCCGTAACCGGGGTGGTTGGCTGGGCCGTGGAAAGGCCCAGCATGCAGCATCACGCAGGGGAAATGCAGCACGGGGGGTGAATCGGAAGGCTCCGCATCCGGTTGTGGTCCGGATGCGGAGCCTCGGGGGATCCGCCGGCGGGCGGGAAACGTTGGCGAATTCGTTGCGGTGGTGACGGTGTGCCGCGGATCAGAAGGACGGCAGCACGGAGCCCTGGTACTGGTCCTTGATGAACTTCTTCACCTGCGGGGAGGTGAGGAGCTTGGCCAGCTTCTTCACCCGCGGGTCGTCCTCGTTGCCCTTCTTCACGGCCAGGAAGTTGGCGTAAGGGTTGTTCTTGGGCGACTCGAGGATGATGGCGTCCTTGGCGGGCTTGAGGTGCGCCTCGATGGCGTAGTTGCCGTTGACGACCGCGGCGTCCACGTCGTCGAGCGACCGCGGCAGCTGGGCGGCCTCCAGTTCCTTGAACTTCAGGCCCTTGGGGTTGGCGGTGATGTCCTTGGGGGTGGCCTCGTTGCCGACGCCGCTCTTGAGCTTGATGACGCCGCCTGCGTCCAGCAGCTTCAGCGCGCGGGCCTCGTTGACCGTGTCGCTCGGGACGGCCACGGTGGCGCCCTTCTTGAGCTCGTCGGCCTTCTTCACCTTGTGCGAGTAGAGACCGAGCGGTTCGAGGTGCACGGTGACGACGGGCACGATGTCGGTGCCCTTCTTCTTGTTGAAGTCGTCGAGGAACGGCTGGTTCTGGAAGTAGTTGGCACCGACCGAGCCGTCCTGGGTGGAGAGGTTCGGCGTGTTGTAGTCGGTGAACTCCTTCACCTCGAGCTTGAGGCCCGCCTTGTCGGCCAGGTGGTCCTTGACGTAGTTGAGGATCTCCGCGTGCGGGACGGGGCTCGCGGCGACGACCAGCGCGCCGTTCTTGTCGTCCGACGAACCCGGGGCGCCGCACGCGGCGGCACCGAGGGCGAGCGCTCCGGCGGCGAGGACGGTGGTGACGGTCTTTGTGGTGTTACGCACGAAAAGTGCCTTTCTTCGGGGGCGCACGAATCCACCGCGGGTGCGGAAGCGGAATTCGGGCGAGCGGTACGGGGGGGAAGTGGTGGGGGCTCAGGGGACCTTGGTGGGCTCCACGGTCTCGATCTCGGCGGGCGCGGTCCGCTGCTCCGGCACGGGCTTCCCGGCCCGGGACGCGCCGCCGCGCAGCAGCACCAGCCGCGGGGCGGCCGAGGAGCGGCCGCGGTGCGACAGGCCGCGGGCGGCGAGATCGCCCGCGAACTGGATGATGGCGATGACCACCGCGAGGATGGCGACGGTGATCCACATCAGCTTGGTCTCGAACCGCAGGTAGCCGTAGCGGACGGCGAGGTCACCGAGGCCTCCGGCGCCGACCGTGCCGGCCATCGCGGAGTAGCCGATGAGCGCGACGATCGTGGTGGTCGCGCTGGAGATCAGCGACGGCAGCGACTCGGGCAGCAGCACCTTGTGGACGACCGTCCAGGTGGAGCCGCCCATCGACTGGACGGCCTCCACCAGCCCGCCGTCCACCTCGCGCACCGACGTCTCCACGAGCCGGGCGTAGAAGGGGATGGCGCCGATGGCCAGGGGCACGATGGCGGCCTCGGGGCCGATGGTGGTGCCGACGATCGCCCGGGTGAAGGAGATCAGGGCGACCATCAGGATGATGAACGGCATCGAGCGGGCGATGTTGACGACCTGCCCGACGGCCTTGTTCACCACGACGTGTCGGAGCACTCCGCCGCGGTCGGTGAGGACCAGCAGCACGCCGAGCGGCAGTCCCCCGGCGACGGCGATCAGCGCCGACCAGCCGACCATGTAGAGGGTGTCCCAACACGCCTGCTCCAGCAGGGGCTCCATCTCGGACCAGGTCACTTGGCGCCCTCCTTGAGCAGCGGGGTCGGGTTCGCGCGCGGACCGTCGGCGATGGCCGCCACATCGACCTGGAGGCCCTGCTCCCGCAGGAAGCCGATCGGGACGACGTTCTCCTCGAACCGGCCGGGCAGCTCGATCCGCATCCGGCCGACCTGGTGGCCGCCGACGGTGTCCATGGCGGCGCCGAGGATCGAGATGTCGATGTTGTACGTACGGGACAGCTGGGAGATGACCGGCTTGGTGGCCGCCTCGCCCTGGAAGGTGACGTCCACGACCGTGCGGTCCTCGCCCGAGGGCACCCCGCCGACCGGGAAGAGCTCCTGGGCCAGCTCCGAGCCGGGGGTGGCCAGCAGCTCGCTGACCTTGCCGGACTCCACGATCCGCCCGTCGCGCATCAGCGCCGCCGAGTCGCAGATCCTCTTGACGACGTCCATCTCGTGGGTGATGAGCAGCACGGTCAGGCCCAGCTGCTCATTGAGGTCGCGCAGCAGTTGGAGGATCGAGCGGGTGGTCTCGGGGTCCAGCGCGGAGGTCGCCTCGTCCGAGAGCAGCACCTTTGGGTCGCCGGCGAGCGCGCGGGCGATGCCGACGCGCTGCTTCTGGCCGCCGGAGAGCTGTGCGGGGTACGCCTTCGCCTTGTCGGCGAGGCCCACCAGCTCCAGCAGCTCCAGGGCCTTGCGGGTGCGCTCCTTGCCGGAGACGCCGAGGATCTCCAGGGGCAGCTCGACGTTGTCCCGAACGGTGCGCGAGGAGAGCAGGTTGAAGTGCTGGAACACCATGCCGACACGGCTGCGGGCCTGGCGCAGCGCGGAGCCCGCACGGTGGCCGCGCCCGGCCAGTGCGGTGAGGTCCTGGCCGGCCACGGTGACCGTGCCGGAGGTGGGGCGCTCCAGGAGGTTGACACAGCGGATGAGGGTGGACTTCCCGGCGCCGCTCTGGCCGACGACGCCGTACACCTCACCCTCGCGGACATGCAGATCGACGCCGTCGAGGGCGGTTACCTCGCGGCCTCGTGAGCGGTAGACCTTGGTCAGGTCCGTGGTGGTGATCACAGGGTTTCCGTCACTGTTGAGTGCGCGGCGGTTGGTTCCGCCGGGCACGGCTCGTTCATTTCGGAACGCGGCAGGGTGGACCCGAGGGCATGCCCGGTGTGTGGGCGCGGTTCGGGTTCCGGTGACGCGGGGCGGCGCGGTCCGGCGCGATGGACGCACGGATCCGGCTCAGCGGGTCTCGCTTCGGGGCGCGAGGCTCAGCGGGGGCCCTCAGCAGTCACACATTCGACACCGACAACGAGCACCGGGCGTGGGGATCGCCTCGGTCGCAGGGATGCGGCAGCTCGTCGTGGTCATGGCTGCAAGTAAAACAGACACCGGCAGGGACCCATCAAGGGCGTCCGTATAACGGACGGCGTTGCTCGGTCCGTGGACAGTCGGCGGGGTGGCCGGGACCCGGTTCAGACCCGGCAGGTGATCTCCACTCCCCCGTCGGAGACCTGTGCGGACACGGCCGACAGGTCCTCGACCACGACATCGGCGACCAGCTCGGCCCGGTCGGTCGTTGTGGCCAATGCCACGGTCCGCATCCCGGCCGCGCGGCCCGCCGCGAGCCCGGCCGGGGCGTCCTCGAAGACCACACAGCGCGCCGGGTCGACTCCGAGCCGCTCGGCGGCCAGCAGGAACGGCTCGGGGTGGGGCTTGCCGCGGGTGATGTCATCGGCGCTGATCAACGTCCCGGGCCGGATCGCCACCTCCGTCAGACGGGCCTCGGCCAGCCCGCGGTAGGCGGAGGTGACCACGGCCCAGCGCCCGGCGGGCAGCCCCGCCAGCAGCTCGGCGGCGCCGGGGAGCAGCTTCACCCCGCCCGGTACGTCCGCCAGCTCCAGCTCGTCGATCCGCGCCCGGGCCCGCGCGGCGCGGTCGGCGGGGAGCAGGTCGGCGATGATGTCGTCGGCCGGGCGACCGTGCAGCTCGACCCGGGCGAAGTCCTCCGCCGCGATCCCCTGCTCCTCGGCCCACCGGGTCCAGCAGCGATGCACCGAGTCCAGGGAGGAGACGAGGGTTCCGTCGTTGTCGAACAACAGCGCGTCAGCGGAGATCTTCATGAGCCGCAGCGTACGTGGGGGTGGCGGAGGCCCCCGGGCGCGGGGCCGAGCGCAGTGCGGTGGGCCGGGCCGATTACCCTCGTCCCATGCTTGTCACTCCCTGTGTGCGCCGCCGTCGGGTGCGCCGCCGCACCGCGCGGAGGTCCCGTTGATCGACGCGCTGACGGTCGCGCTCGGTGTGACCGCGCTCCTCCTCGCCGCGTGGTGCGGCTTCGCCGCCTACCGGGACCAGCCGACCAAGGACTGGCACTTCATCGGCATGGCCGTGGTGGCCCTGCTGGCGATCGTGCAGCTGGTCATAGGGGTGGTGCGGCTGGCGGGCGGGGCCGACCCCCAGCAAGGTGTGGCCATCTTCGTGGCGTATCTCATCGGCTCGGCGCTCGCGGTGCCGATCGCGGCGTTCATGTCGCTGACGGAGCGGACCCGCTGGGGGTCGGCGACGGTCTCCGCGGCGGCCGTGGTGCTGGCCGTGCTCGAAGTGCGGCTCTACGACATCTGGGGAGGCGTCGGTGGCTGAATCACGGGAGGCGTCGATGACCGAGGACCAGGCGGCCGGGAAAGCAGCCGGGAAGGCGACCGGAAAGGCGGGGAAGGCGGCCGGAGAACCGGAATCCGCCGCGCGCACCGGGCTCGGTCAGGGCCCGGGGCGGCTGCTGGTGATGCTCTACGGGGTGTTCACGGTGGCCGCCGCGTCCCGCTCGGTCTACCAGCTGATCGCGCAGTACCAGGAGGCCCCGCTCGCCTACATCCTCTCGGCGGTCTCCGCCGCGGTGTACGCGTTCATCACGGTCTCGCTGGTGCGCGGCGGCGAGGGCGCCCGTAGGGCGGCGATGGTCTGCTGTGCGCTGGAGCTGCTGGGGGTGCTGACCGTGGGCACCTGGACCCTCGCGGACCCGTCGGCCTTCCCGGACCAGACGGTGTGGTCCGACTACGGGATGGGCTATCTGTTCATCCCGATCTTCCTGCCCGTCACGGGCCTGCTGTGGCTCAGGAAGGCCCGCCGGGGCTGACCCCGGCGGGCCCTGGGCCGCGTCCGCCCGCGGTCTAAGCAGGTCGGAGGAAGTCCGCTATGGTTCGGCAGCGCCCCGAAGGGGCGCGGGGCTGCATCGATATGTGGCTCCGCCACGGGGCGCGACCGGCCACGACGGCGCCGCGGATGACCGACGACGCATCGCGGCACATCCAGCGGAGCGCTTAGAGCCTGTGTCATATCCCCGGTCGGATCAGCGTGCGGCGTCTGGTGCGTGCGATCGCAAGGCGCCGGAGCGCCCTCGTGGCGGAGCCACTTGGGCGTTTCGGCAACGCGGCGAGCGTGCGTGCCAGACGCCGCACGCCCGGCCGGGGATATGACACAGGCTCTTAGGCGCTGGCGGCGTACGCGGTGGCCGTGGCGTCCTTCTCCAGGGTGACCAGGCTCAGCCGGCGGTTGACCTCCTCGGTGCCCACCTGGGCGTAGCCGTAGCGGCGGTACAGCCGCAGGTTGCCCTCGCTGCGGTGGCCGGTGAACAGGCGGTACCGCTTGGCGGCCCGCTCCTCGGAGAGCCGCTCCTCGATCGCCGCGAGCAGCCGTCCGCCCAGGCCGTGCCGCTGCATCCGGGGGTGGACGATCAGCTTGGCGATGGCGGCGGTCCCCTTGTCGTCGACGACCCCGCGGACCGAGCCGACGACCTCCGCGCCGAGCCGGGCGACGAGCACACAGCCCTCGCTCAGTTCGGCGCGCAGGTCGTCGAGCGACTGCGTCAGCGGTTCGATCGAGAAGTCGCCGTAGAGCTCCGCCTCGCCCTGATAACACAGATACTGCAGCTTCAGAATCTGCTCGGCGTCGTCCGCGGTCGCCGCGGAGATGGTCACGCTCATGCCCATGTGCGCATGCCTCCCCTATGTCGTCAGTCCACCGGTCGCGGTGAGGGTTAGGAGTGCGACCGGGGGTTCATGGCCTGGGTGGAGGCGCCGCGTGGTCGGCGTCCGCCTCCGAGGCGCCGGTTGTCTATCGCTCCTTTCCCCACGGTTCAGGAGCCGCAACCTCCGCCGTGAGCATTCTGCGCAGGCAACCCAGACATCGGGAACGTACCGGGCCCAGACTGCCCTGTGACATTCCCAACTGACCGGCCATTTCGCGATACGTGGGATCCGCGCGGGAGAGCATCGCCGCGAGCAGCGCGGGGCAGCGCCCGGGCAGCCGCCGCACCGCCGCGCGCAGCGTCCGGCGGGCCTCCGCGGCCAGCACGGCGTGTTCGGCCGGCCGGGGCTCGGGGCCGCTGGGCGGGCCGCCGGCCACCGGGTCGTACGGCACCTCGCGGCGCGCCCGGCGCCTGGCCCCGCGCACCTCGGCCCGTACGGCGCGGCGCAGCCAGCGGGCGGGGTGGGGCGGCGGTCCGGTGTCCCGGGTGCGCTCCAGCAGCCGCAGCCAGACGGCCTGTTCGAGTTCGGCGGGCTCGACGCCGACGCCGTGTGCCTCGGCCGCCGCCTCGGCGGCCAGCAACGGGCCCAGTTGCTTCACAAGGTCCATGCCGGGCGGGACGAGGTCCGGTCGTGGGGTGGTTGCCGGGTGACCGCGGTCTCACCCGACCGGGGAAGCGGCGGGGCCGCGCCTTGACGCTCGCACGCCCCCGCCGCCGCCTCTCACGGGCGGACCGGGCGGATCACTTGCGGAAGTCCGCCGCCGCGAGCAGCGCGGTGTCCGCGTTGTCGGAGAAGATGCCGTCGATTCCGGTCGCGAAGTATGCCTTGAACGCCCCGAAAGCGTCACCGTAGGCGTTGGGGTCGCTGCCGCGGCGGAAGTCGGCCGGGAGGAAGGTGTTCTCGTTGCGCATGGTGTACGGGTGCAGGATCAGCCCCGCCGCGTGCGCGTCCTTCACCACGCTGGTCGGCGTACCCAGCTTGCCGTCCGGCGTCCGGGGGATGATGACCGACAGATCGGGGCCGATGCCCTGGGCGTAGCTCGCGATCCACTTGAGCCCCTCGGGCTTGACCAGGTCCGCGACCGTCCGCGGGTCGTTCGCCTCGACGAAGTCCCAGGGCCGGCTGTCGATGGTGGACAGCAGCACTACCGACGGGGTGTCCACCAGCTTGCGCAGCCGCTGGATGCTGCTGGGCTCGAAGGACTGGAGGAACAGCGCCGAGTCCTCGCGGTGGCGGCCGTAGCGGCGGAGCAGCTTGGCCACCCGCTCCTCGAGGCCGAGGCCGAGCTTGCGGAAGTAGGTGGGGTGCTTGGTCTCCACGTACAGCCAGATCCGGCGGCCGCGCTCGCGGCCCTCGCGCTCGGCCCACTGGAGCACCTCTTCGAAGGTGGGCACCTCCCAGCGGCCGTCGTAGAGGGTGTTGCGCTGGCGGTTGCCCGGGATGCGCTCCTTGGCGCGCAGCGTCTTCAGCTCGGCGAGGGTGAAGTCCTCGGAGAACCAGCCGGTGAGCTTGGTGCCGTCGACCGTCTTGGTCGTCTTGCGGTCGGCGAACTCCGGGTGGGCGGAGACGTCCGTGGTGGCCGTGATGTCGTTCTCGTGGCGGCAGACCAGATGGCCGTCCTTGGTGGGGACCAGGTCCTGCTCGATGATGTCCGCGCCCAGGTCCAGGGCGAGCTGGTACGAGCCGAAAGTGTGCTCGGGCCGGTAGCCGCTGGCGCCGCGGTGGCCGATCACGGTGGGAACCGGCAGCTCATGGCCCCGGCCGGACGTTCCCGCGGCCGCGCCCGGCGCGGTCCGCGGCTCCGCGGCCGTCGCCGTGCCCGCACCGCTCAGCGCCATCGCTCCCGCACCGAGGGCCGCGGCCCCCAGCAGGGTGCGCCGTCCGGGCTTCTGCTCCCGCTCCATGCAGCACTCCTTGATGTGGTGTTCAACACCTGTCAAATCCCGTCAGAGAACGGCCTGATGGTAGGCGTGGGCGGCTTTCCTACGGGAGACATCGGGCGAAACGCGTGGGGAACGCGGGTCAACACCACGTACCAGGTGGGTGAACCTGGTGTGCGCCGGAGCGCGACCGGCGAGTATCGTCCTCTATCGGCGCTCGGGTGCGGTACGAGGTTGACGGACCGTACACGGTTGCGTCCCAGACCTTGACCCCGACCGGAGGGCCCGTGTCCCGATTCGCGTTTCTGAAGGCAGTACTCGGTCCGCTGATGCGCCTGATGTTCCGCCCACGGGTCGAGGGGGCCGAGGGCATTCCGGGCTCGGGCCCGGTGATCCTCGCCGGGAACCATCTCACCTTCATCGACTCGATGATCCTGCCGCTGGTCTGTGACCGTCAGGTCTTCTTCATCGGCAAGGATGAGTACGTCACGGGCAAGGGCCTCAAGGGCCGGCTGATGGCCTGGTTCTTCACCGGCGTCGGCATGATCCCGGTGGACCGGGACGGCGGCCGCGGCGGCGTGGCGGCGCTGATGACGGGGCGCCGGGTGCTGGAGGAGGGCCGGGTCTTCGGCATCTACCCCGAGGGCACCCGCTCCCCCGACGGCCGCCTCTACCGCGGCCGCACCGGAATCGCCCGCCTCGCGCTGATGACCGGCGCGCCCGTGGTGCCGTTCGCGATGATCGGGACCGATCGGATCCAGCCGGGTGGCAAGGGGCTGCCGCGACCGGGCAAGGTCGAGGTCCGCTTCGGCGAGCCGCTGGAGTTCACCCGCTACGAGGGCATGGACCGCGACCGCTATGTGCTGCGGGCCGTGACCGACGAGGTGATGAGCGAGGTCATGCGGCTGTCGGGGCAGGAGTACGTGGACATCTACGCCACGAAGGCGAAGTCGGCCGCATGACGGCTGACGCCTGATGTCTCGGGCGAACCGCGGTGGTCCGGTGTTCGGATCGCCGCGGTTCTGTGTCCGGGGCGTGGCGGGTTTTATCCGGGCCGTCGCGGCTTTGTGTCCGGGCACGGCGGGTTTTGTCCGGGGCGTGCGGTGGTTTGGTCCGGCGAACCGCTGGGGCTCGGCCGCACGGGCGCGCGGCCGGGCGCCATACGTTCGGGCGCAACCGCCGCCTCGCGGTCCGGCGAGGTGACGCTCCGGCCGGTGTCACGGGTCGCCAGTTTGCGGAAGATCCGATTCCGCTACCCGCTGGTCACCACCGGGCACGGCCACTATGGTGCCGCGGGTGACCACGATGACCGTGCCCTCCCCCGACTTCGTGATGCTGCGCGGTCGGCGGTTCGCCGTGACCGATTTCGGCGGGCCGGGCGACCCGGTCCTGGCCCTGCACGGCCACTTCGGCCGGGGCCGGATGTACGCGCCGCTGGCCGCCGCCCTCGCCCCCGAACGGCGGGTGATCGCCCTCGATCAGCGGGGGCACGGGCTGACCGGCGGCGGTGGCCCCTTCACGCTGGACGAGTACGTGGCCGACGCCGCCGCGCTGCTGCGGGAGCTGGATCTCGGCCCGGTCCCGGTCGTCGCCCACTCCACGGGCGCGGTCGGCGCGTACGCGCTGGCCGCCCGTCATCCGGATCTGGTGAGCGCGCTCGTCGTCGAGGACATCGGCGCGGTGACGGACCGTCCGGTGGTCAGCCATCCGGTGCTGGATGTCTCCGGGTGGCCGACCTGGGCCGTGGACCGGGAGAAGCTGCGCGCCGCCATCGAGTCCCGGGGCATTCCGGACGCCTCGTACTTCCTGGACAGCGCCGAGCCGGACCCGCAATCGGGCGGCTGGCGGCTGCTGTTCGAGCCCAGCCACATGATGGCGTCCCAGCAGGCCATGTGCGGTGACTTCTGGGACGACTGGCTGGGCTCCTCCTGCCCCGCGCTGCTGATGCGCGGCGAACACAGCTCGCTGCTGCCGCCGGGCCACGCCCACGAGATGGCCACCCGCCGCCCCGACACCAAGCTCCGCGAATTCGCCGGGTGCGGTCACTGGATCCATGACGACGCGCCCCGGCCGTACGCCCGCGCGGTCCGTTCGTTCCTGGGCGCGCTGTAGCGGGTGTCCGGCGGGGCTTGGCGCCCGCGGCGGGCTGTTCCCCTCCCCGCCCCTTCCCACAACTGGGGCTCCGCCCCAGACCCCGCTCCTCAATCTCCCCCAGCTACCGCTGGGAGGTGCCCCCTGAGGGGCTGGAAGGCGGGGCTCCGCCCCGTAGCCGCTCCGGGCCGGAAGCGCCCCGAAGGGGCGCGGGGCTGTGTCGATGTGCGGCTCCGCCGCGTGGGCGCGACCAGCCACGACGGCGCCGCGGACGTCGACGGCGTCTCGGGGCCGGAGCGGTCACGCCCAGGGCAGCTCGGAGCGGTGCCGCCAGTAGGTCTGCGGGGTCTCGGCCAGTTGCTCCAGCCGGGCCAGTCCGGACTCGTCCAGGCGGAGGTCGGCGGCGGCCAGGTTGGACCGCAGCTGGTCCTTCGTGGCGGCGCCGGAGAGGACCACCGTCACCCAGGGCCGGTGCAGCACCGCGGCCAGGGCGACCGCGTCCGGAGTGGCGCCCGTCTCCTCGGCCACCTGGCGCAGGGGCTCCGGAAGCCGCTCGGCCGCCTCGGTGAGCCGGCCGTTGGCCACGGCTTCCTTGACGATGACCGCCCGGCCCGCCTCATGGGCCTCGGCCAGCGCCGCCCCGGCCGACGGCTCCAGCAGGTTGTAGGTGGACTGGACGGTACGGAAGAGCGGACGGCCGTCGGCCTCCACGGCCAGCGCGGCACGGATCGCCTCGGCCTGGCGCGGACCGCTGGTGGAGATGCCGACCGTCACGCCCTCCGCGGCGAGCCCGGCCAGCCGCGCGTGCAGTTCGGGGTCGGTGAGGGCGGGGCTGTCGGGGGTCACCGAGTGGATCTGGTAGAGGTCAAGCCGGTCGCCGAGCAGCGCGTCGGTCAGCTCGCGCTGCCGGTCGAAGGTCTCGACGCCATGGTCCTTGACCTCGTGGGTCTCGGCGTCCGTACGCCACTCGGCGACATACGTATAGCCCCACTTGGAGCCGACGACCACGTCCCGGGCGGCGTCCGGGCGGTCCCGCAGCCAGTCGGCGAGGAACTCCTCGGCCCGGCCGTAGGAGCGCGCCGCGTCCAGATAGCGCACCCCGGCGGCGTACCCGGCTTCCAGCAGCTCATGGCTGCGCCGCCGCATCACCTCGACCGGGCGCTCGGCCGGGAGGTCACGGTCCCGGCCGAGGTTGATGTAGGCGGGGCGGCCGACCGCGGCCAGGCCGAGCCCGATCCGGGCCGGCCCCGCCCCGGGGGCCGCGATCTCCACGAGACGTTCGACGCTCATACTCCGTGTCCCCACCTCTCCCTTGCGGTCCGTCGCTGTCAGCGCTTGGCGCCCGCCCACGCGTACTGGGCGGCCAGATCCTCCTTGACCTCCGCGAGCTGGGCCCGCACCGCCACGGGGGCGGTGCCGCCGCGGCCGCCGCGCGCGGCCAGCGCGCCCTGCACATTGAGGACGCCGCGGACCTCCGGCGTCAGATGCGGCGAGATCTTGGCGAACTGCTCGTCGGTGAGCTGGTCGAGCTCGATGCCCGTCCGCTCGCACTCCTTGACGCATTCCCCCGCGACCTCGTGCGCCACCCGGAACGGCACGCCCTGCCGCACCAGCCATTCGGCGATGTCGGTGGCGAGCGAGAACCCGGCCGGGGCCAGTTCCTCCATGCGCTCGCGGTTGACGGTCAGCGTGGCCATCATCCCGGTGAAGGCCGGGAGCAGCACCTCCAGCTGGTCGCAGGAGTCGAAGACCGGCTCCTTGTCCTCCTGGAGGTCGCGGTTGTACGCGAGCGGCAGGGCCTTGAGGGTGGCCAGCAGCCCGGTGAGGTTGCCGATCAGCCGGCCGGACTTGCCGCGCGCGAGCTCCGCGATGTCCGGGTTCTTCTTCTGCGGCATGATCGAGGAGCCGGTGGAGAAGGCGTCGTGGAGGGTCACGAAGGAGAACTCCTTCGTGTTCCAGAGGATGATCTCCTCGGCGATCCGCGACAGATCGACGCCGATCATCGCGGTGATGAACGCGAACTCCGCGACGAAGTCACGGGAGGCCGTGCCGTCGAGCGAGTTGGCGGACGAGCCCCGCTCGAAGCCGAGGTCGGCCGCGACCGCCTGCGGGTCGAGACCCAGCGAGGACCCGGCCAGCGCGCCCGAGCCGTACGGCGAGACGGCGGTGCGCTCGTCCCACTGCCGCAGCCGCTCCGCGTCCCGCGACAGTGCCTGGACATGGGCGAGGACATGGTGGGCGAAGAGCACCGGCTGGGCGTGCTGGAGGTGCGTACGGCCGGGCATCGCGACGTCCGGGTGCGCCTCCGCGAGCCCCACCAGGGCCTGCTGGAGGTCGGCGATCAGCCCGCCGACGATCCGGGCGTGGTCGCGCAGATACATCCGGAAGAGGGTGGCGATCTGGTCGTTGCGGGACCGTCCGGCCCGCAGCTTGCCGCCGAGGTCCGGGCCCAGCCGCTCCAGCAGACCGCGCTCCAGCGCGGTGTGGACGTCCTCGTCGGCGATGGTGCCGGTGAAGTCGCCGGAGGCGACATCGGCCTCCAGCCGGTCCAGGCCCGCCAGCATCCGCTCCAGCTCATCGGCGGTGAGCAGCCCCGCCGTGTGCAGCACCCGGGCGTGGGCGCGGGATCCGGCGATGTCGTACGGCGCCAGGCGCCAGTCGAAGTGCACGGAGGCGCTGAGCTTCTCCAGTGCCTCGGACGGGCCGTCGGCGAAGCGGCCGCCCCAGAGCCGGACGTCACCGCTGTTGCCGTTGCTCACGCTGTTGCTCCTGTCGGCTGCTGTGGGTGTGCGACCGCCTCCCCGCCGCGGGGCGGGGAGGCGGCTCGTGACGCGTCGCGTACGTCGGGTACGCGGGCCTGACGCTGGTAGGCAGGCTACTGCTGGAGATCCCGCTTCGCGGCGATCTTGCTGGACATGCCGAAGATCTCGATGAAGCCCTTGGACAGCGACTGGTCGAAGGTGTCGCCGGTGTCGTAGGTCGCCAGGTTGAAGTCGTAGAGCGACGTCTGCGACTTCCGTCCGGTGACGACGGCCCGGCCGCCGTGCAGGGTCATCCGGATCTCGCCGGACACGTGCTCGTTCGCCTCGGCGATGAATCCGTCGAGGGCCCGCTTGAGCGGCGAGAACCACAGACCGTCGTAGACCAGCTCGCCCCAGCGCTGCTCGACCTGCCGCTTGTAGCGGGCCAGCTCGCGCTCGACGGTGACGGCCTCCAGCTCCTGGTGGGCGGTGATCAGCGCGATGGCGCCCGGCGCCTCGTAGACCTCCCGCGACTTGATGCCCACCAGCCGGTCCTCGACCATGTCGATCCGGCCGACGCCCTGGGCCCCCGCCCGCTCGTTCAGCCGCTGGATGGCCTGGAGCACGGTGACGCGCTCGCCGTCGATCGCGACGGGCACGCCCTTGTCGAAGGTGATGATCACCTCGTCGGCCTCGCGCGGGGTGGCCGGGTCGGAGGTGTACTCGTAGACGTCCTCGATCGGCGCGTTCCAGATGTCCTCCAGGAAGCCGGTCTCCACGGCCCGCCCGAAGACGTTCTGGTCGATCGAGTACGGGGACTTCTTGGTGGTCGCGATCGGCAGGCCCTTGGCCTCGCAGAAGGCGATCGCCTTGTCCCGGGTCATGGCGTAGTCCCGGACCGGTGCGACGCACTTCAGATCGGGGGCGAGGGACGAGATACCGGCCTCGAACCGCACCTGGTCGTTCCCCTTGCCGGTGCAGCCGTGGGCGACGGTCCCGGCGCCGTGCTTGCGGGCGGCGGCCACCAGGTGCTTCACGATGGTGGGCCGGGACAGCGCGGAGACCAGCGGGTAGCGGTCCATGTACAGCGCGTTGGCCTTGATCGCCGGAAGGCAGTACTCCGCGGCGAACTCGTCCTTGGCGTCCGCGACCTCCGCCTCGACCGCCCCGCAGGCGAGCGCGCGCTTGCGGATGACGTCCAGGTCCTCACCGCCCTGGCCGACGTCCACGGCGACGGCGATGACCTCGGCATCCGTCTCCTCGGCGATCCAGCCGATGGCGACGGAGGTGTCCAGGCCGCCCGAGTAGGCGAGTACGACGCGCTCGGTCACGGATGCCTCCTTACGATCCATACGCTTCTCTGCATGAGTATGCACTGGTCCGTATGTTTCGTCAATGCGGAAGGTGAGAGGGTCCAGAGCTGGACCATCCTCGACGTCCAGATGGCCGCCATGGCGGCTGGAATCGACAAGTCCCGGTTCAAGCGCAAGAACTGAGCTGGTCCTGCGGGTCTTCCGAGACCCGGTGGAACTCATCGGCCGGGCGGGGGCGTCAGGCCCGGCCGCAGAACGGCCCGACGCGCACGCGAGCCACGGTCGCACCCCGGAGGCCGAGGCGTGTCTCGTCGGCGCCGGGAAGGACGGTGTCGAAACGCTCCAGCCGCCGGCCGTCGAGCGCGACGATGCCATCGAGGACCACCAGAGCGGTGGCGAACCCGGCCGAGACCGGCAGCCGCGCGTCGCCCCGGAGAAGGTCGAGGCTGCCGCGGATGCCGCTGCGGACCATGAGGTTGAGCGCCTGCGCCCGGCCGTGCACAGCGGTCGTGGCCACTTCGGAGGTCCCGGCGAACGAGACGATCTGGGTGTAACACAGATCGTGGACAGCACCGTCGATGGACAGCTGAAGAGGTACGGGGGCGGCCGACAGCAGATGACGCTCCAACCCCGGAAAGGGTGAGAAGGGTCCGGTGTCCTCGATATCCGCGAGGCTCAGCCGCCACGCGGCCGTCTCCAGGGGATCTGCCACGGGCGCACGGTAGATCTCGCGGGTCCAGCCTCGTCCGTTGGCCCAACGCTGTGGTTCGAGCCTGGCCATCCGGATGACGCGTGAGGTGTCCGGCGAGCCGATTACCGGTTCTCCGGGGGGATTCTTCGGTGATCGCATGTCGAGATGATCTCCTCTCTCGGTCCGGGGCGTGTCCCACGAGCTGAACCCGCCCGGACAACGCCAGCTTGAACCGGACGGGGGTCCATGGGGCCCACCACCGGCCGAGCTTGGGCCGAGGTCATCGTTCCGTGTGCCGCCGGACGTCCGCCATCAGCTTGCCCAGGAGCCCGGTGAGCACCGTGCGCTCGTCATCCGACAGGCCGCTGACGAGCCGGGCCTCACGGCCGAGCACCGTGTCGACGGATCGCTCGATGAGGGCGTGGCCTTCGACCGTCAGGCATACCAGGACGGTCCGGCGGCCGGTGGTCCCCGGTCTACGCAAGACCAGGCCCTCCCGCTCGGCCCGGGCGACGCGCTGGGAGATCGCTCCGGCGGTCACCAGCGTCCGGCGGGCGATCTCGCGCGTGCTCAGGGCGTACGGTGGGCCGGAGCGGCGGATGACGGACAGCAGGTCGAGGGTGGCCGCGTCGATTCCCGCCGCGCGCAACGCCCGGTCGCGGTCGTCGGCGAAGAGCTTCCCCAGCCACCAGATGGGGGTGACGATCTCGATCGACTCCGTGGGGGTGCCCGGACGTTCCCGCTGCCAGGCCGTGGCGATGTCCGCGGCGGAGTGGACGGCCCCGGGCTCCTCCGATGCGTCATAGGCGCCGGGCTCCGGGACATCGGGGTCGGGGTCGGCCATGGGTGCGTTCTCCTGTCGCCATGGGTTACGTTTAGGCCTAAACGTAGCGGACCACAGGAGGACTCGTGAGCCGGACCGTGCTCATCACCGGTGGTACCAGCGGCATCGGCCGCGCCATCGCCGAAGCATTCATCGTCGACCGGGCGGAGGTATTCATCACCGGCCGCCACCCCGACGCCGTCGAACAGACCGCCAAGGAGACGGGGGCGCACGGCGTCGTCTGTGACGCCGGCTCCCCCGAGCGGGTCGCCGCCCTCGCCGACCGGTTCGGCGAGCTGGACATCCTGGTCAACGCGGCCGGCGGGCTGCCCGACGCGGCGTCCGACGGCCTCCCGCCCCTGGACGCGCTGCTCGCCCAGTGGCACAGCAGCCTGTCCCAGAACCTGCTCACCGCGGTGCTGACCACCGCCTCGGTCCAGGAGAAGCTGACCGGCGGCGGCTCCGTCATCAGCATCGGCTCGATCGGCGCCGAGCGCCGGGGCGGCTCCTACGGCGCGGCGAAGGCCGCCCTGGCCGCGTGGAACGCCTCGACGTCCGCCGAGCTCGCGCCGAAGGGCGTCACCTGCAATGTGATCTCCGCGGGCTTCATCGCCGGTACGAACTTCTTCCAGGGCCAGATGACCGACGAACGCCGCGGCGCGCTCGTGGCGGAGACCCACAACAAGCGTGCGGGCACAGTCGAAGACATCGCACAGACCGCCTTCTTCCTGGCCTCGTCCGGCGCGCGGCACATCACCGGCCAGACCATTCACGTCAACGGAGGCGCTTTCACCACGCGGTAGCACCTGCCCATTCTGCCGCCGGGCTGAGACCATGGCGGGGCGGGGAGCGCAACTGCGGACCGAGGGGGAGTCGGGACCGGTGCAGAAGAAGCAGATGATGGTGCTCGGCGTATTCGTGGTCGGGGTCCTGTGGATCAACAACCACGGTGACGGCAACACCCGCGACGGCAAATCGCCGAATCCGCATCAGACGGCCCGGTACCCCGTCCACTTCGAGAAGGACGACGGGAAGAAGGACGGCGGGAAGGGCACCAAGAAGCAGCCCAAACCGCGCTCAACGGTGTCCTACCCGATCAAGTTCCACCATCGGTGATATCCGTGCGGGCGCGGGCGGCGGACCGTTCCGGCCGAGACGACTCCCACCCGCCCGGGGCCGTTCACGGCGCCGTGGGAAGGCGTTCGGAACCGGAACGCACGCTGACCGCCATGAATCACCTGAACACCGCCCCCAGCCGCCGCCGGTTCCTCGCCGCGGCGGCCGGCCTCGGCGCCACCGCCGCCGCGACGTCCGGGGTGGCGGTCGCCGCCACCGGCCCGCCGCCGCTGCGCGTGGCCACGTTCAACATCCACCACGGCGCGAGCCCCGCCGACGTCCTGGACCTGGACCGCGTGGCCCGGGTGATCCAGGCCATGCGGGTGGACGTCGTCGGCCTGCAAGAGGTCGACCGGTTCTGGAAGCGCAGCGGCTTCGTCGACCAGCCGGCCTGGCTGGGCGAACGGCTGGGGATGCGTCACGCCTTCGGCGCCAACCTCGACCTGGACCCGGAGGAGCCCGGCCGGCCGCGCAGCCAGTACGGCACCGCGGTGCTCTCGCGTTGGCCGATCCGGTCCTGGACCAACACCCATCTGCCGCTCGTCCCCGGCCATGAGCAGCGCGGTCTGCTCCGGGCCACGCTGGATGTGCGCGGCGGCCGCGTCGAGTTCGCGGTGACACATCTCCAGCACGACGACAACCAGGAGCGCGAGCGGCAGTCCGCCCGGATCGTCGAGCTCCTCGGGTCCGCCCCCGAACGCACCGTCCTGGTCGGCGACCTGAACGCCACGTCCGGGACCCCGGAGATCCGGACCCTGACCGATGTGCTGGGCGATGTGTGGCCCCAGGCCGGCACCGGTGACGGCTTCACCTACGACTCCACCGGCCCGCACGCCCGTATCGACTTCCTCCTCCCCTCCCACGACCTGCGCCCGCTCACCGCCCAGGTGTTCACGGCGGACCCGGAGGCGTCGGACCACCTGCCGGTGGTGAGCGATCTGCTGCTGCCCGTGCGCCACCGCCGGTGACGTCCGACGCCTGTGAATCCTGAGCCGGACCTGTGAACCACGGCTGAAACCTGTGAATCCCGGCGGCCTTTGAGTCATCCCGCGCCCGGGGCCGTATTCCCTTGCGCCGGAGCCCAAGGGAAGGGGACAGGCCGTGACGACGCTACTGAACAGCCGGGCCGGGCGGCGGCAGGCCATGCGCCGCATCCAGCCTCGCCGTTCGCATGCCGTGCCGTTGATCCTGCTCAGCCTGGCAGGTGCGGCGGCGGTGCTGTCGCTGTGGTGGCAGAACACTCCGAACGTCGACGGCACCGCGCAGTGGCTGACCCACGCCGGGCGGCTCAGCGGGCTGCTCGGCGGCTATGTCCTCGCCCTCGTCGTCCTCCAGATGGCGCGCGTTCCGGCGCTGGAGCGACGGGTGGGGTCGGACCGGGTCGCGCGGTGGCACGCGTTGAGCGGGCGGTACGCGCTGTGTCTGATCGTGGCGCATGTCGGGCTGATCATCGCGGGCTACGCGGAGCAGGCGGGCACCGGCCTCGTCGACCAGTCCGTCACCGTGGTCATGGACTACCCGGACATGATCAAGGCGGCGGTCGGCACCGCGATGCTGGTGGTGATCGGGCTGATCTCGGCGGGAATGGTGCGCCGCCGGATGCCGTACGAGGTGTGGTACTACCTGCATCTGTTCACCTATCTGGCGGTCTTCCTGACGTTCTGGCACCAGCTCGCGACCGGCGCGGAGTTCGTCGGGAACAAGACCGCGGAGACCGCCTGGTACGCGCTGTACGGCACGGTCACCGCGCTGGTGATCTGGTACCGGCTGCTGGTGCCGCTGCGGCTGAACCTGCGGCACCGGATGCGGGTGGAGGCCGTCGTACCGGAGGCGCCCGGAGTGGTGTCGGTGCTGATCAAGGGGCGCAAGCTGCACCGGCTCGGGGCGCAGGCCGGGCAGTTCTTCCGTTGGCGGTTCCTGGCCCCGGGGATGCGCTGGGGCTCGCATCCGTACTCGCTCTCCGCGCCGCCCCGGCCGGAGCTGCTGCGGATCACGGTGAAGGCGGTGGGCGGCCACAGCACCGGGCTGGCCTCGCTGGAGCCGGGGACGCGGGTGTGGGCGGAGGGGCCTTACGGGGCGATGACCGCGGCGCGGCGCAGCCGCGGCAAGGTACTGATGATCGCGGGCGGGGCCGGGATCACCCCGATCCGGGCGCTGTTCGAGACGCTGCCCGGCAAGGGCAGTGACCTCACCCTGCTCTACCGGGCCCGCAGCGTCGGGGACCTGGCGCTGTGGAACGAGCTGAAGCAGATCGCGACCGAGCGCGGGGCCCGGCTGCTGTACGCGGTGAACGGCCCGGACGGCGCCCGGCCGGAGATCACCGCGGAGCGGCTGGGCCATCTGCTCCCCGACATCGAGGACCACGACGTCTATCTGTGCGGCCCGCCGGGCCTGGCCGAGCACGCGTACGGGGCGCTGCGTGAGGCGGGGGTTCCGGATCGCCGGATCCACCACGAATCCTTCGAGCTGTGACCGAGGTGAAGCCATGAAGAGGAAGCATCCGCTGCGCCGCATCGTCGTGGGAACGGCCGCCACCGTCTCCGGTGTGGTGCTGCTGCTCGCGCTGAAACAGCCCGGTTCGGGGGGCGGCCAGGCCGTCGCCGAGAACCAGCCGGGGCAGGCGCCCCCGGTCGCGGCCACGGCACCGCCCGGCGGGGCCGGAGCGGGAGCCGGGGCGGGTGCGGGCGGCGCCCGTACGGTCACCGGTGACGTCGCGCAGACGCAGTACGGCCCGGTCCAGGTGAGCCTCACCGTCAACGGCGGGAAGATCACCGGCGCGCAGGCGGTCAAGACGCCGGACTCCGGGCCGCGCAGCGATCAGATCGCCAAGGACTCCATCCCGAAACTCAACCAGCAGGCGGTGTCGGCGGCGAAGGTGGACACGGTCTCCGGTGCCACCTACACCAGCGAGGGGTACGCCAGGTCCCTGCAGAGCGCGCTCGACAAGGCGGGTACCAAGTGACGTACGGAATGGACGAACCCGAGCCGCTGCGCCATGTCGAGCACGTCATGGGCACGGTCTTCTCCTTCGACATCCGCGAGGTCGCGCCCGCCGACCGGCCCCGGGTGCAGGCCGCGCTGGACGGGGCCGTGGTGGGGCTGCACCGGGTGGACGAGCTGTTCTCCACCTACCGCCGGGACAGCCAGATCAGCCGGCTGGGGCGCGGTGAGCTGACGCTGTCGCGCTGCGATCCCGAGGTCCGGGACGTGCTGCGGATGTGCGAGGACGCCGAGCACCGCAGCGGTGGCTGGTTCACCGCCCGCTACGCCGGTGGCCGCCTCGACCCGACGGGCCTGGTCAAGGGCTGGGCGGTGGAGCGCGCCGCCCGGATGCTGGTCTCCTCGGGCGCCGGGTCGGTGTGTGTGAACGGCGGCGGCGACGTCCAGGTGCACGGCGGCCCCTGGCGGGTGGGCATCGCCGATCCGCTGCGCCGGGGCGAGCTGGCGGCGATCGTGGAGGCCCGCGGCGAGCTGGCGGTGGCCACCTCGGGCCCGGCCGAGCGGGGCTGCCACATCCTGGACCCCCACACCGGGCGTCCCCCGGCGCAGGGCCTGGCCTCGGTCACCGTGATCGCCACCAGCCTGGCCGACGCGGACGCCGTGGCCACCGCGGCCTGCGCCATGGGCGCCGAGCGCGCCCGCCCCTGGCTGGGACGGCTCCCCGACGCCGAGGCTTATCTCATCACCGCGGACGGCTCCACCTGGCACACCAGCGGCTTCGCCCGCTATTCGGCGGAGCTATGTGTGTAGCGCCCTTCCCGGCGGCGGGCGTCGGCCTTGGCGAGGCCGCGCGGCCAGACGCGGTCCACCAGGACGCGGGTGCCGTCGTCCGGGTCGGGGGCGTCGTACACCCGGCGGATCCGGATCGCGGGCTCGGTCGCGGACGCTCGCGCGGAGGCTTTCTCGGTGGCCATACCCCCATGGAAACATCGACCCGGCGAACACCCGCAGGGATAATGCGCCACATGGGAAAGGTGTACGAACGTATCGACGGCAGACTCCGCACCTTCATCGAAGAGCAGAAGATGTTCTTCACCGCCACCGCCCCGCTGGCCGGTGACGGCACGGTGAATCTCTCCCCGAAGGGGCTGGCCGGCTCCTTCGCCGTGGTCGACGAACTGACCGTGGCCTATCTGGACTTCGCGGGCAGCAACGCGGAGACCATCGCCCACCTGCGGGAGAACGGCAGGATCACCCTGATGTGGTGCGCCTTCACCGGCCCGCCGAACATCGTGCGCGTCCATGGCCGGGGCGAGCCGGTGTTCCGTGACGATCCACGCTTCTCCGCGCTGCTGAACCACTTCCCGGACATCGATGTCGAAGACCACGGGCTGCGGGCGATCATCGTGGTGACGGCCGAGCTGATCCGGGACACCTGCGGTTACGCGGTCCCCTACCTGGACTACCGCGAGGACCGCCCGCTGCACGCCTCCCGCTTCCGGCGGGAGGACGACGAATCGCTGGACCGCTACTTCCACAAGAAGGAGCACATCGCCAGCAGCATCGACGGTCTGCCGGGGCTTCCGCTGCCGCTGCCGCCACTGAGTTCCACATAGTGGGTGTAGTGACCACATAACGAGACGGTGTTGCGGAAGACGCCTGCGGAAGCGTTCCATCACGCGGTGCGATCCGAATCGAAGAGCTCCGCGGCCAACTCCCCGACGACGGCGGGGCAGGCGCCCTCGCCGTCACCGGAGCCCGCCGCCGCCGACCGCGCGGCCCGGCGGGCCGTGACCGTCTTCCCCCTCCTCGTCCTCGCCGCCGGTGCGGCGGGCCTCGCCACGCCCGGCACCTTCAGCGGCTGGGCGCCGAACGTGCCCTACCTGCTCGGCGTGGTCATGTTCTGCATGGGGCTCACCATGACCCCACGGGACTTCTCCGGTGTGGCCAAGCGGCCGTGGGCGGTGGCGCTCGGGCTGGTCGCGCACTATGTGATCATGCCGGGCCTGGGGTGGCTGATCGCCAACGCCCTCGGTCTCTCACCGCAGTTGGCGGCCGGTGTCATCCTGGTCGGCTGTGCGCCGAGCGGAACGGCCTCGAACGTGGTGACGTATCTGGCGCGCGGCGACGTGGCGCTGTCGGTGTCCGTCGCCACCGTCTCCACGGTGCTCGCGCCGCTGGTCACCCCGCCGCTGACGCTGCTGCTGGCCGGGGAGTTCCTGCCGGTGGACGCGGAGTCGATGGTCACCGACATCCTCAAGACCGTGCTGCTACCGGTGATCGGGGGACTGCTCGTACGGCTCGTCGCCGGGCGGTTCATCCAGCGGGCGCTGGGGCTGCTGCCCTGGCTGTCGGCGGTCACCATCGGCGTGATCGTGGCCATCGTGGTGGCCGCGAGCGCGGACGCCATCAAGTCGGCGGCGGCGCTGGTGCTGCTGGCCGTGGTGCTCCACAACGGACTCGGCCTGGCGCTGGGCTACGGGGCCGGCAAGCTGGCCCGGCTGGGCGCGCCCGCCAGCCGGGCCATGGCCTTCGAGGTCGGCATGCAGAACTCCGGGCTCGCCGCCTCCCTGGCCGCCGCCCACTTCAGCCCGCTGGCCGCGCTCCCGGCCGCGGTGTTCTCCGTCTGGCACAACGTTTCGGGGGCGGTGGTGGCGGCCTGGATGTCGTACCGGGCGCGGAACCGCAGTTCCGCTTAAAGGCTTCGTGTCGGCTCCTAAGCGGATCGGCGGAAGTCGGCTGCGGTTCGGTGGCGCCCCGAAGGGGCGCGGGGCTCTGTCGATGTGCGGCTCCGCCGCGTGGGCGCGACCAGCCACGACGTCGCCGCGGACGACCGACGGCACAGCGCGGCACATCCAGCGCAGCGCCTAGCGCTCCTTCTGGGCCAGCCTCAGCAGATGGTCGGCGAGCGCCTGGCCGCCCAGCGGGTCGCGGCTGATCAGCAGGAGCGTGTCGTCGCCCGCGATGGTGCCGAGGATGTCGTGCAGCTCCGCCGAGTCGATGGCCGAGGCGAGGAACTGGGCGGCGCCCGGCGGAGTGCGCAGCACCACGAGGTTGGCCGACGCCTCCGCCGAGATCAGCAGCTCACCCGCCAGCCGGGCCATCCGCGCCTCGCTCGCCGACTCGCCGAGCGGGGCGCGCGGCGTACGGTCGCCGCCCTCGCTCGGCACCGCGTAGATCAGCTCACCGCCGGTGTTGCGGATCTTCACCGCGCCCAGCTCGTCCAGGTCCCGGGAGAGCGTCGCCTGGGTGACGGAGAGCCCGTCGTCCGCGAGCAGCTTGGCGAGCTGGCTCTGGGAGCGCACGGCCTGCCGGTTCAGGATGTCCACGATCCGGCGGTGGCGTGCGGTGCGGGTCTGCGGCACGGCCGCTCCGCCGTGGTTGGCGTCCCTAGCGTCGGTGTGCTGCGCCTCGGTCATCGGTGTCGTCAGTCTCCGGCTCGTCGTTCCCCGTCTCCCTCATGTGCGGCGTCCAGGACGGCGGGCAGCTCCCGGAGGAAGGTGTCCACCTCGCCGTCGGAGATGACGAGCGGCGGGGCGAGCCGGACCACATCCGGCGCGACCGCGTTCACCAGGAGTCCCGCGTCCTGAGCCGCCTTCTGCACCTGCGGCGCGAGGGACTCTGTGAGCACGATACCGAGCAGCAGCCCGGCGCCGCGGACCCGGGCGACCGATGCGTGGTCGAGCGACTCGATTCCGTTACGCAGCCGCTCCCCCGCCCGCTTGACCCGGTCCAGGAGGCCGTCGGCGGCGATGGTGTCGAGGACGGCGAGACCGGCCGCGCAGGAGACGGGGTTGCCGCCGAAGGTGGATCCGTGCTGGCCCGGGGTCAGCAGATCGGCCGCCGACCCGAAGGCGAGGGTGGCGCCGATGGGCATCCCGGCGCCGAGCCCCTTGGCGAGGGTGACGACATCGGGCTCGACGCCCTGCGCCTGGTGCTCGAACCAGTGGCCGGTCCGCCCGATCCCGGTCTGGATCTCGTCGAGCACCAGCAGGGTGCCGGTGGCCCGGGTGATCTCCCGCGCCGCCGCCAGATAGCCGGCCGGCGGCACGATGACGCCGTTCTCGCCCTGGATGGGCTCCAGGATGACGAGGGCGGTGTCGGTGGTGACGACCGCGCGCAGCGCCTCCACGTCCCCGTACGGTACGTGCGTCACATCGCCGGGCAGCGGACGGAAGGGCTCCTGCTTGGCGGGCTGGCCGGTCAGGGCCAGCGCCCCCATGGTGCGGCCGTGGAAGCCGCCGTCGGTGGCCACCATATGGGTGCGCCCGGTACGCCGCCCGATCTTGAAGGCGGCCTCGACCGCCTCCGCGCCGGAGTTGGAGAAGTAGACGCGTCCGGAGCGGCCGAAGAGCTGGAGCAGCCGCTCGGCGAGCGCCACCGGGGGCTCGGCCACGAAGAGGTTGGAGACATGGCCGAGGGTGGCGACCTGGTCGGACACCGCCCGGACGACGGCGGGGTGGGCATGGCCGAGGGAGTTGACGGCGATACCGCCGACGAAGTCGAGGTACTCCTTGCCGTCCGCGTCCCAGACCTTGGTGCCCTCGCCGTGGGTGAGCGGGAGGCGGGGGGTGCCGTAGTTGTCCATGAGCGCCCCCTGCCAGCGCCGCTTCAGCTCCTCGTTGCTCACTGGTCCTCCCCCTTGTCGCCCTTGCTGTCCTGGTCGTCCTTGCCGATCGCGGTCCCGTCCGGCAGGACCATTGTGCCGATGCCCTCGTCGGTGAAGATCTCCAGCAGGATGGAGTGCGGTACGCGCCCGTCGAGCACGCGGGCGGTGGTCACCCCGTGGCGCACGGCGTACAGACAGCCCTCCATCTTCGGCACCATGCCGCTGGCCAGCTCCGGGAGCAGCTTCTCCAGCTGGCTCGCGGTGAGCTTGCTGATCACCTCGTCGCTGTTGGGCCAGTCGGCGTAGAGGCCCTCCACGTCGGTGAGCACCATCAGCGTCTCGGCGCCCAGCGCGACGGCGAGGGCGGCCGCGGCCGTGTCGGCGTTGACGTTGTAGACATGGCCGTCGTCGACGCTGCGGGCGATGGAGGAGACGACCGGGATCCGGCCGTCGTCCAGCAGGGCCCGGACCGCGCCGGTGTCCATCTCGGTGATCTGGCCGACCCGGCCGATGTCCACCTGTTCGCCGTCGATCTCGGCGAAGTGCTTGGTGGCGGACATCAGATGCGCGTCCTCACCGGTCATGCCGACGGCCAGCGGGCCGTGCCGGTTGAGCAGTCCGACCAGTTCGCGCTGGACCTGTCCGGCCAGCACCATCCGTACGACGTCCATGGCGTCGTCGGTGGTGACCCGCAGCCCGGCCTTGAACTCGCTCACCAGACCGTGGCGGTCCAGCTGTGCGCTGATCTGGGGGCCGCCGCCGTGGACGACGACGGGACGCAGGCCCGCGTGGCGCAGGAAGACGACGTCCTGGGCGAAGGCGGCCTTCAGCTCGTCGTCGACCATGGCGTTGCCGCCGAACTTGACCACCACGGTCTTGCCGTGGTGCCGGGTCAGCCAGGGCAGCGCCTCGATGAGGATGCGGGCCTTGGGCAGGGCGGTGTGTTTACGGGCGGTCGGCTCGCTCATGACGAATACGCGCTGTTCTCGTGGACGTAGTCGGCGGTCAGGTCGTTGGCCCAGATGACCGCCGACTCGCCGCCCGCGGCCAGGTCGGCGGTGATGCGGACCTCGCGGTAGCGCATGTCGACCAGTTCCCGGTCCTCGCCCACCGAGCCGTTCTTGCACACCCAGACGTCGTTGATCGCGACGTTGAGCTGGTCCGGGTCGAAGGCGGCCGAGGTGGTGCCGATCGCGGCGAGCACCCGGCCCCAGTTGGGGTCCTCGCCGTGGACGGCGCACTTGAGGAGGTTGTTGCGGGCGATGGAGCGGCCCACCTCCACCGCGTCGTCCTCGGTGGCCGCGCCCACGACCTCGATCCGGATGTCCTTGGAGGCGCCCTCGGCGTCCCCGATCAGCTGGCGGGCGAGATCGGCGCAGACCTCGCGGACCGCCTCGGCGAACTCCGCGGCGTCGGGAGCGACACCGGAGGCGCCGGAGGCCATCAGCAGCACCATGTCGTTGGTGGACATGCAGCCGTCGGAGTCGATCCGGTCGAAGGTGGTGCGGGTGGCCGCGCGCAGCGCGGTGTCCAGCCCGGGGGTGTCCGTGTCGGCGTCGGTGGTGAGGACGACGAGCATGGTGGCCAGGCCCGGGGCCAGCATCCCGGCGCCCTTGGCCATACCGCCCACGGTCCAGCCGGCGGGGCTCTGCACGACGGCCGTCTTGTGGACGGTGTCGGTGGTCTTGATGGCGATCGCGGCCTTCTCGCCGCCGTGCGGGGAGAGCGCCTCGGCGGCCTTGCCCACCCCGGACAGCACCGCGTCCATGGGCAGCCGGACGCCGATGAGCCCGGTGGAGGCCACGGCGACCTCGCCCGCGCTGTGGCCGAGGGCCTCCGCGGCCCTCTCGGCGGTGGCGTGGGTGTCCTGGAAGCCCAGCGGCCCGGTGCAGGCGTTGGCGCCACCGGAGTTGAGGACGACGGCCGAGACCTGACCGCCCTTGATGACCTGCTCGGACCACAGGATGGGGGCGGCCTTGACACGGTTGGAGGTGAAGACGGCCGCGGCGGAGAGGCGCGGGCCGGTGTTCACCACGAGTGCGAGGTCGGGGTTTCCGTTCTCCTTGATCCCTGCCGCGACGCCGGAGGCCGTGAAGCCCTGGGCTGCCGTAACGCTCATGGAGCGACTCCGATCGTGGAAAGTCCCAGCTCCTCGGGGAGGCCGAGGGCGATGTTCATGCTCTGCACCGCGCCGCCCGCGGTGCCCTTGGTCAGGTTGTCGATGGCGCTGATCACGAGGGCGCGGCCGGCCGCCTCGTCATGGGCGACCTGGAGCAGCGCGGCGTTGGATCCGTACACGGCGGCGGTGGAGGGCCACTGGCCCTCGGGGAGGAGGGTGGCGAACGGTTCGTCCCGCAGCGCCTTGTCGTACGCGGCGCGCAGGCTCTCCGCGGTGACCCCGGGCCTGGCCTTGGCGCTGCAGGTGGCGAGGATGCCGCGGGGCATCGGGGCGAGGGTCGGGGTGAAGGAGACCGACACCCGCTCCCCCGCCGCGGCGGACAGGTTCTGGATCATCTCGGGGGTGTGCCGGTGGCCGCCGCCGACGCCGTACGGACTCATCGAGCCCATGACCTCGCTGCCCAGCAGATGCGGCTTGGGCGCCTTGCCCGCGCCCGAGGTCCCGGAGGCGGCGACGATGACCGCCTCGGGCTCCAGCAGCCCGGCCGCGTACGCCGGGAAGAGCGCGAGGGAGACGGCGGTGGGGTAGCAGCCCGGCACCGCGATGCGCTTGGTGCCCTCCAGCGCGGCGCGGGCGCCGGGCAGCTCGGGCAGGCCGTAGGGCCAGGTGCCGGCGTGCGGCGAACCGTAGAACCGCTCCCAGTCCGCCGCGTCCTTCAGCCGGAAGTCGGCGCCGCAGTCGACGACCAGGACCTGGTCGCCGAGCTGCTCGGCCACGGCGGCGGACTGCCCGTGCGGCAGCGCCAGGAAGACCACGTCATGCCCGGCCAGCGCCTCGGCGGTGGTGGGCTCGAGCACTCGCCCGGCCAGCGGGAGCAGATGGGGCTGCAGCCCGGCGAGGGGCTGCCCGGCGTTGGAGTTGCCGGTCAGGGTGCCGATCTCCACCTCCGGGTGGGCGAGCAGCAGCCGCAGCAGTTCCCCGCCCGCGTATCCGCTCGCGCCCGCCACCGCAGCACGTATGGCCATCGCCGTCGTCCTCCCTAGATGATGGCATGACTATACGTTTCACGACAGCTTTATGCAATGAGAGTCCTCGTCACCGAAGAGCGAGACCCCCGTCCACCTGGAGGACGGCACCGGTCGTCCAGGACGACTGGTCGGAGGCAAGGTAGAGGGCCGCGTTCGCGATCTCTTCCATGCGGCCGATGCGTCCGATGGGGTAGGCGCGCCGTACGTACCGCTCGTAGTCGGTGCGTTGCTCGGGTGCCATCGGGCCGAGGTACTGGCGGTCGAAGGTGGGTGTGGCCACGGAACCGGGAGCAATGGCGTTGACCCGCACACCGCTGGGGCCCAGCTCGTTGGCGAGGGCGCGGGTGAGGGACTCGATGGCCCCCCTGGTCGCCGAGTACATGCTGGAGGGGCGGTCGGCGACCATGGTGTTGGCCCAGTAGCTGGACATGTTGATGACGGTGCCCTGCGCCGCGACAAGAGAGGTCAGCAGGAGCTGAATGAGGCGGAAGGGCGCGGTGAGATTCAAGGTCACCATGGCCTCCACGTCGTCGAGCGTGACGTCGGCCAGCGGTTTCATGCGGGCCAGGCCGACGTTGTTGACGAGGATGTCGATATCGACATCGAGCCGAGCGATCGCATCGGGCATCGCCGGCACGTCGGCCAGGTCCACGGCAAGAGTATGCACCGTGACCTGCTCGCCGCTCAGTTCGTGAGCCGCCTTCGCCAGCTTGTCCGGGTCGCGGGCAAGCAGCACCAGGTCGGCCCCCTCCGCGGCGAATGCCGTGGCGATCGCGCGCCCGAGCCCTTCGCTGCCCCCCGTGATCAGCGCCGTGCGCCCGTCAAGCTTTCCCATACCTCTACCCCTCGCGGTATCTCGGCCATAAAACGGAGAGCCCCTCTCCGTTTGCAACATAGCACAAACGGAGAGGGACTAACCGTTTCCGGGGGTAGGCTGGCGGCATGCCCGACACAGAAACCCCCGCGCGCGCCGACGCCCTGCGCAACCGCGAACTTCTGATCAAGGTCGCCCGGCACGCGGTGGCCGAGTTGGGCCTGGGGGTGTCGGTGAACGAGATCGTGCGACGTGCCGGACTGGGCCAAGCGACGTTCTACCGTCGCTTCGCCTCCCGCGAGGAACTGCTCTCGGCCGTGCTCGGTGACGTACTCGACGAAGTCCTCGACGGCCTCCGACAAGCCGCCGAAGCGGACCCCGCGAAGGGGCTGCGAGACGCGCTGCGCCTTCTCGTGGAGCACCAGGCACGCCACCGCGGCCTCTTCGAGCTCCTCAACGACCATCCAGGAGCGGCGACAGAAGTCCATGCCGACAGCCAGGCGCGAGTACGCGAGCAACTCCGCCACATCGGCGAGCGCGCCCAGGAAGCGGGAGCCATGCACCCTGACGCGCGATGGCAGGACCTACCCTTCCTCGCGGGCTCACTCGCGGCGACATCCCCTTCCTGCCTCGGCATCGACGCCGACGACAACCTGACCGACCGATTGCTCGGCACGGTGCTCGCCGGCCTTCGGGCGGGAGCCGCCCGTATCTGAGCCGCGCGGGAAGCGGCTCAGATGACGATGACCCGGCGCCCGCGCGTATGACCGGCTTGGCTGTCGATGTGCGCCGCCGCGGCCTCGGCGAGCGGATATGACTTCTCGACCGGGATGTGGAGCTTCCCCCGCGAGATGAGGTCGACGGCCTCGGCGAGCGCTTCCGGCACGCTCCCGGCCACGCCGGAGAACCGGACACCGAGCTCCGGCGCGCCGAGATCGGCGATGGAGATCACCTTCCGCGGATCCCCCGTCAGCTCGACGAGCTCGCGGATCACCCCCGAACCGGCCAGATCGAGCGCCGCGTCGACCCGGCCGAGCCGCCGCACCCGCTCGGCCCAGCCCTCGCCGTATGTCGTGGGGACGGCGCCCAGGCTCCGCAGATAGTCCTGGTTCGCGGCCCCGGCCGTGCCGATCACCGTGATGCCGCGGTCGCGGGCGATCTGCAGCACCGCCGAGCCGACTCCCCCGGACGCGCCGCTGACCAGCAGCGTCTGCCCGGACCGCACACCGACCTCGCGGATGACGCGCAGCGCGGTCTCCACCACGGAGGGGTACCCGGCGGCCTCCTCGAACGTCAGCCCCTCGGGCATCCGGGCCCAGGCCGACAGCACCGCGAACTCGGCATAGGTGCTCGACCCCTCGCCGAACACACGGTCGCCGGTCTCGACCCCTTCGACACCCTCGCCGACCTCGTCCACCACCCCGGAGGCGTCCAGCCCGACCCCGGAGGGCAGCTCGACCGGATGGGCCCCCAGTACCTGGCCTTCACGGATCCGCCAGTCGACGGGGTTCACGCCTGCCGCCCGCACGGCGACGCGTATCTGGCCGGGGCCCGCGTGGGGCTCCTCGGCGGCTATGAGTTGCAGAACATCCGGACCGCCGAACTCGGCGAAGCTCACTCTCTTCATGCGACCGACCGTAACACTAACCGTTAGGGTTTAAAAACCGTTTCGGTTTTGCATCTGGTAGCGTGAGCGCATGACCGTGCCGCCCGGGCGCCGTGAGCGCAAGAAGGCCGCGACCCGCCAGAAGATCGCCGATGCCGCCCTGCGGCTCTTCCTGGAACGCGGGTACGACGCGGTGGGCATCCGTGACGTGGCCGCCGAGGCCGACGTGGCCGTCACCACGCTCTTCTCCCACTTCGCCTCGAAAGAGGCCCTGGTGTTCGAGCAGGACCAGGACTTCGAGCAACGCCTCACGGCGGCGGTCACCGGCCGGGCGCCGCACGAACCGCTCCTCCCCGCGCTGCGCCGCGAGATCCATGCCCTGGTGCGCCATTGCACGGCGGACGGCACCGCCCCGATCTGGCACATGATCGACGCATCACCCGCCCTGCGGGAGTACGAGGAGTCGATGCGGCTGCGCCATGCGGAGTCGCTGGCGACGGCCATCGCCGCCGATCCCGGCCGGTCACAGACCACCACGGCCTGCCGGACGATCGCGAGGTTCGTGATCGACGCCTATGCGCTGGCCCGTGAGGCGGCCGATCCGGAGGCCGCGGTGGACGAGGTCTTCCGGATGATCGAGGCGGCCTGGGAGGTCGCCTCGCCTTCTCGGCGTACGTGAGGAACCGTTCCGCGCGACACTCTGAAGGGGGTGCCGGGCCGCGATCCGCGGCCTCGGACGAGAGGGAGCGGTCGTGACGGACCGGAGTCGGGAGTCGGGCAGCAGGCGGTTGCTCGGCGAACTGCTGGCCGCCAGCCATCTGATGCCGCTGGAGATGCTGCCGGTCGCCGTGGCCGAACACGCGGCGTCCGCCGGTATCGGCCAGGTGCTGATCTACCTGGTCGATGTGCGGCGGCGCGTACTGCGGCGGCTGACCGCCTCGGGCGCCGTGGGGCCGGAGGGCGGCCAACCGGAGGAGCTGAAGGTAGAGGGCACCGTGCCGGGCCGGGCCTACCAGTACGGGGAGATGCTGCCCGCGGCCCCCGCCGAGCCGGGCCGCCACCAGTGGTGGGTGCCGCTGCTGAACGGCACCGAGCGCATCGGTCTGCTGCGGGTCACCACGGTCACCGACGACGCACGGGCCCGCGAGGACATGAAACTGCTCTCCGCCCTCGTGGCGCTCATCGTGGTCAGCAAGCGCGACTTCAGCGACGCCTTCGCCCGGCTGGTGGGCAGCGAGGCGATGACCATCGCGGCCGAAATGCAGTGGCGGCTGATGCCACAGACCACCTACGCGGACGGCCGGGTGGCCATCTCCGCCGTCATGGAGCCGGCGTTCGACATCAGCGGGGACGCGTACGACTACGCCACCGACGGACCGATGGTGCGCCTGGCGGTCTTCGACGCGATGGGCCACGACACCGCGGCCGGGCTGACCGCCAACCTCGCCCTGGGAGCGTGCCGCAACGCCCGCCGCCGCCGCGCCGACCTGGTGCGGACCGGCGAGAGGGTCGACGAGGCGCTGGTCGAGCAGTTCCAGGGAAACCACTACGCCACCGGCATCCTGGCCGATCTGGACACCCGCGGCGGAGAGCTGCGCTGGGTCAGCTTCGGCCATCACCCGCCGCTGATCATCCGCGGCGGCCGCTGGACCACGCATCTGCGGTGCCCGCCGGGCCTCCCCCTGGGCATGGGGCTGGAACTGGACGCCACGCTGTGCCGCGAACAGCTCCAGCCCGGCGACCGCCTCGTGTTCTACACCGACGGCATCACCGAGGCGCGGCGCCCCGGCGGCCGCGAATTCGGCCTGACCCGGTTCGTCGACTTCCTCATCCGGCGGCACGCCGACGGGCTGCCCGTTCCGGAGACGCTGCGCCGCCTGGTCGGCGCCGTCATGGCCCACCACGACGGCCGCCTACAGGACGACGCCACCGTCCTGCTCTGCGAATGGCTGGGCCCGGTGCCCGGCCCCACCGATCAGGCCGCCGCCCTGATGGGCGTCCCCGCCACATAGCCGCCCGTACGAGACGGGAGAAGGGAACCGCCCCGGCCGGGCGAGTGCCGGCCGGGGCGGTGCGATGCGGTGTGGTGCGGTGCTGCGGTGCGTCAGTCGCGCCAGGCGGGTCAGCCGAGGGTGGCGAGGGCCTGGTTGAGGGTCGCGGACGGGCGCATGACGGCCGCGGCCTTGGCGGTGTCGGGCCGGTAGTAGCCGCCGATGTCGGCCGGGGAGCCCTGGACCGCGAGCAGCTCGTCGACGATCGTCTGCTCCTGAGTGGAGAGCGTGTCGGCGAGCTGGGCGAACGCCTTGGCCAGGTCGGCGTCGTCGGTCTGCTTGGCCAGCTCCTGGGCCCAGTACAGGGCCAGGTAGAAGTGGCTGCCGCGGTTGTCGATACCGCCTACGCGACGGCTGGGCGACTTGTTCTCGGCCAGGAAGGTGCCGGTCGCCCGGTCGAGGGTGTCGGCGAGGACCTGGGCCCGCGCGTTGCCCGTCTTCTGCGCGAGGTGCTCGAAGCTGACCGCGAGGGCCAGGAACTCGCCCAGGCTGTCCCAGCGCAGGTAGTTCTCCTTGACCAGCTGCTGGACGTGCTTGGGCGCCGAGCCGCCCGCGCCGGTCTCGAACAGACCGCCGCCGTTGATCAGCGGGACGACCGAGAGCATCTTGGCGCTGGTGCCCAGCTCCAGGATCGGGAACAGGTCGGTCAGGTAGTCACGCAGGACGTTGCCGGTGACCGAGATCGTGTCCTCGCCGCGGCGGATCCGCTCGAGGGAGAGCTTGATCGCCTCGACCGGGGCCAGGATCCTGATGTCCAGGCCCTCGGTGTCGTGCTCCGGCAGGTACGCCTTGACCTTCTCGATGAGGTTGGCGTCGTGGGCGCGGCCCTCGTCCAGCCAGAAGACGGCCGGGTCGCCGGTGGCGCGGGCGCGGGTGACGGCCAGCTTGACCCAGTCCTGGATCGGCACGTCCTTGGTCTGGCACATCCGGAAGATGTCACCGGCGCCGACGACCTGCTCGATGACCGCGTTGCCCGCCCCGTCCAGGACGCGGACGGTGCCCGTGGTGGGGATCTCGAAGGTCTTGTCGTGGCTGCCGTACTCCTCGGCCTTCTGCGCCATCAGGCCGACGTTGGGCACCGAGCCCATCGTGGCCGGGTCGAAGGCGCCGTGGGCGCGGCAGTCGTCGATGACGGCCTGGTAGATCCCGGCGTAGCTGCTGTCCGGGATCACCGCGAGGGTGTCGTGCTCCTCGCCGTCCGGGCCCCACATGTGGCCGGAGGTACGGATCATGGCTGGCATGGAGGCGTCGACGATGACGTCGGACGGCACATGCAGGTTGGTGATGCCGCGGTCGGAGTCGACCATGGCCAGCTCCGGGCCCTCGGCCAGCTCGGCGTCGAAGGACGCCTTGATCGCCGCGCCCTCGGGCAGGGCCTCCAGGCCCTTGAGGATGCCGCCCAGACCGTCGTTCGGGGTCAGACCGGCGGCGGCGAGGGTCTCACCGTGCTCGGCGAAGGTCTTGGGGAAGAAGGCACGTACGCCGTGGCCGAAGACGATCGGGTCGGAGACCTTCATCATCGTGGCCTTCAGGTGCAGGGAGAACAGCACGCCCTCCGCCTTGGCGCGGGCCACCTGCGCCGAGAGGAACTCGCGCAGCGCCGCGACGCGCATCACGGAGGCGTCCACGACCTCGCCCGCCAGCACCGGTACGGACTCGCGCAGCACGGTGGTGGAGCCGTCGTCGCCCGCCAGCTCGATGCGCAGCGAGCCGTCCTCCGGGATCACCACGGACTTCTCGGTGGAGCGGAAGTCGTCGGTGTCCATATGGGACACATTGGTCTTGGAATCGGCCGTCCAGGCGCCCATGCGGTGCGGATTGGCCCTGGCGTAGTTCTTCACCGAGGCGGGGGCGCGGCGGTCGGAGTTGCCCTCGCGCAGCACCGGGTTCACCGCGGAGCCCTTGACCTTGTCGTAACGGGCGCGGATCTTCCGCTCCTCGTCGGTCTTCGGGTCGTCCGGGTAGTCCGGCAGCGCGTAGCCCTGCTGCTGCAGCTCGGCGACCGCGGCCTTCAGCTGCGGGATCGAGGCCGAGATGTTCGGCAACTTGATGATGTTGGCCTCGGGGGTCTTGGCGAGGTCACCCAGCTCGGCGAGGGCGTCGGGGATGCGCTGGCCCTCTTCCAGGTGCTCGGGGAACTGGGCGATGATCCGGCCCGCCAGGGAGATGTCCCGGCTCTCCACGCCGACCCCGGCGGTGGAGGCATACGCCTCGATCACCGGCAGGAACGAGTACGTCGCGAGGGCAGGGGCCTCGTCCGTGTGCGTATAGATGATGGTCGAGTCAGTCACCGGGTGCTCCGCTCCACGTCTGCAACATTGCTCGACATCAAGATATCTGGTGCCGAGCGCTTTCCCGAAAGGGCCCTGGGACAGAAAGCCGCGCCCTGGTCACGGCCCGCGCTCCGGTGGGATCGTCCGGTCCATGCCGATGACTCTGCGGGGCGCGCGGGTGGTACTGCGCCCCACCGTCCCTTCCGATGTTCCCTCCCTGGCCGCGATCCGCGCCACGCCCGAGGTGTACGCGCGCTGGCGGGGCGGCGCGGACCTGGTGGCGGCGGTGCGCGAGGATCTGGCCGAGCCCGGCGCGGAACAGCTGACCATCGAGTGTGAGGGCGCGGTGATCGGCTTCATCCAGTGGTCGTCCGAGGCCGATCCGGACTACCGTCACGCGAGCATCGACATCTATCTGGACCCGGCGGTGCACGGCCGCGGGCTGGGCACCGACGCCGTACGCACCCTGGCCCGCCATCTGATCGACGACCACGGCCACCACCGCATCGTGATCGACCCGGCCGCCGACAACGCCGCCGCGATCCGGTGCTACGGCAAGGTCGGCTTCCGGCCCGTCGGTGTCATGCGGTCCTACGAGCGCGGCGCCGACGGTACGTGGCACGACGGCCTGCTGATGGATCTGCTGGCCGGGGAGCTCACGCCGTGAGCGGGAGGCCCCCGCGTTCTCCTGTCACGTACCGTCCACTCTCACGCACCGTCCACGCGCAGCCGCCACTCGCCCGCCCGGCCGGTGAGGGTGACCGTGGAGAGCGGACGGATGTCGACGTTCCAGTAGCAGTGCGGCGGCGCCTTGATCGCGTACATCAGGGCGGCGCGGACCACCCCGGGGTCGGCCACGGCCACCATCTTGGCGTGGTCCTCGGCCGGACGGGTGTCCAGCCAGCCGCCGATCCGCATGATGAACGCGTGCAGCGACTCCCCGCCGTGCGGTGCGGAACGCGGATCGCCGAGCCAGGCATCCACCTCCGTGGGCTCGCGCGCCATCACATGGGCGAGGGAGCGGCCCGCCCAGCGGCCCATGTCGCAGTCGCGCAGGGCGAGTTGGACCAGTGGCGTGAAGCCCAGCGCATCACCGGTCTCCCGGCTACGGGTCGACGGCGAGCAGTAGCGCAGCTCCGCCGCGGCCAGCGGCAGCAGCCCGGGGGCCGCGCGCTCGGCGGCGAGTCGGCCCTCCGAATCCAGCGGCCGGTCATCGCCGAAACGCTCCCCCAGCCGGGAGGAGCTACGGCCGGCGGCGACCAGCGTCAGCCGAAACGTCATCCCGGCATCGTAAGGTCACGGCCCCGGCTCCAGGGCCGGTACCCAGGAGAAGAGCGGGCCCTTTCCGGTGTGCGCCGGATCACCGGGCGGCTCGGAGCGGCCGTCTCATGAACACCGTGCGCAGCGGGGGTGGCGGGCAGGGTGCGGGGCGGACCGTCGGGGCGCCCCGACGCGGCGCGGGTTGTGTCAATGTGCGGCTCCGCCGCGTGGGCGCGACCGGCGGACCTTTCCCCTACCCGCCCCTTCCCGATACCAGGGGCTCCGCCCCTGGACCCCGGAAGCCCGGGCCGCAGCCCGCCACGCGGCGGAGCCGCTTGGCGATGCCGAGAGAGGCTCGGGGCCCCGGGCCGGGGTCTGGGGCGGAGCCCCGGTTTTGGGGAGGGGTGGGGAGGGGGCAGCTCGCCGCAGGCGGCAAGGCCCGGCGGGCCCCCTAACCCCCCGCCAGCGCCTCCTCCCACGCGGTGCGCAACCGCCGCACCCCCTCGGCCAGTTCGCCGGTGCCCGCCACCGACGCGAAGCTCAGCCGCACATGCGGCGCGGGCGGTTCGGCGCAGAAGTACGGGCGGCCGGGGGCGACGGCGACCCCGGCGCGCAGCGCGGCGGAGGCGAGGGCGGCCTCGTCGGTGCCCTGGGGCAGCCGCAGCCACAGGTGGTAGCCGCCGGGCGGGACATGGCGCAGCTCGAGCGCGGGCAGCTCCCGCCGTACGGCGGTGACGAGCGCCTCGCGGCGGGTGTGCAGCTCGGCGGCCACGGTGCGCAGATGACGGGCCCAGGAGGGCGCGCCGACCAGTTCCAGGGCGGTCTCCTGGAGCGGGCGGGGCACGAAGAAGCTGTCGACCACCTGGATCGCGCGCAGCCGCTCCAGCACGGGGCCGCGGGCCGCGAGGGCGCCCACCCGCAGGCTGGGCGAGGTGGCCTTGGTGAGCGAGCAGACGTGGACCACCGCCCCGTCGGGGTCGTCGGCGGCGAGGGTGGCGGGCAGCGGAAGAGCGTCCTCATGGACGAGCCGGCGCGCGAAGTCGTCCTCCACCACGAACGCCCCCGCCGCACGCGCGATCGCGAGCACCTCGCGGCGCCGCCCGGCGGAGAGCATCGCGCCGGTGGGGTTCTGGAACAGCGGCTGGCAGACGAAGACCCGGGCGCCGGTCGCCCGCAGCGCCTCGGCGAGCAGATCGGGGCGTACCCCGTCGGCGTCCACCGGGACCGGGACGGGGCGCAGCCCGGAGGCGCGGGCGGCGGCGAGAATCCCGGGGTAGGTCGGGGATTCGACGAGGACGGGCGCGCCGGGCGGGGCGAGGGCGCGCAGCGCGGTGGTGAGCGCGGACTGGCCGCCCGCGGTGACCAGGACGTCGGCGGCGCCGAGGGCCCCGGCCGGACCGCCGATCTCCCGGGCGAACCAGGCGCGCAGCTCGGGGAGCCCCTCCACCGGCGGGCGGCCCCACGCCCCCGGCCGCCGCCCGGCGCGGGCCAGGGCGGCGGCCAGCGCCCGTTCCGGCTGGAGGGACGAGTGCAGATAGCCGTTGTTGAACTCCAGGATCCCGGGCGGCGGGCCGACGAGCGTGGCCAGGACGCCGGAGGCGTCCACCGAGCGCGGCACCGATTCACCGGCCGTCTCCACGCTCAGCGCGACCTCCTGCCAGGAGGTGTCGCCCGGCCGTGACGCCCCGGCCCGTGGCCGGTCGGCGCGGAAGGCACCGGCGCCTGGGCGGGTGACCACCAGCCCTTCGGCGGCCAGCGCGGCGAGGGCGCGGGAGACGGTCACCGGGCTCACCCGGTGACGCTCGACCAGGGCCCGACTGGACGGCAGCTTCTCTCCAGGTGAGTAGCGGTCCAGATCTCTCCGCAGCGATTCCGCGAGTTCGGCCACACTGCTACGCTGTTGCATGACAGCACAGGATAGCGCTACTGGCGGCAGTGCGATAGCGGTGAGCGGTGCCCCCGCCCCGGGTGAGGAGCCCGCCCCGGGGAATGACCCCGCTCCGGGTGATCCCCCCGCCCCGCGCGGCGGTCCCGACCCGGGCCGGGGCGACGCGGCGCGGGCGGCCCCGGCGCTCCCGACACCGTTCGCCCTCCGCACCGGCACCCTGCTCGCCGCGCTCGGCGTGGCCGCCTTCTCCCTCACCTTCCCCGCCACCGCCTGGGCGCTCACCGGCCTCGGCCCCTGGTCGGTGACCACCTGCCGGGTGGTGCTCGCGGCGCTGATCGCGGGCGGGGCGCTGGTCGCCCTGCGGGTTCCGGTCCCCGACCGCCGTCACTGGCCGGGACTGCTGGTGGTCACGGCCGGGGTCGTCGTGGGCTTCCCGCTGCTGACCACGCTCGCCCTTCAGACCTCCACCACCGCGCACGCGGCCGTGGTGGTCGGTCTGCTGCCGCTCACCACCGCCGCCTTCTCGGCCGTACGCACCGGAGTGCGGCCCTCACGGCTGTTCTGGGCGGCGGCACTGGCCGGGGCCGCGGTCGTGATCGCCTTCGCGGTGCAGCAGAGCGGCGGGGCGCTCACCACCGGCGATCTGTATCTGTTCGGCGCGCTGCTGATGTGCGCCGCGGGCTACACCGAGGGCGGCCGGCTGGCCGGTCATATGCCGGGCTGGCAGGTGATCGGCTGGGCGCTGGTGGGCTGTCTGCCGCTGTCGGTGCCGGGCGCGGTGCTCGCGCTGTCGGCCGAGGACGTCCACCTCGGCGGCCGCGCGGTGGCCGGGCTGCTGTGGCTGGCGGTGGGTTCGCAGTTCGTGGGCATGGTGGTCTGGTACCGGGGGATGGCCGCCATCGGGGTGGCCAGGGCCAGTCAGCTCCAACTGGCCCAGCCACTGCTCACCCTGGTGTGGTCGGTGCTGCTGCTCGGCGAGACGCTGACCCCCGCCGCCCCGATCGCCGCCGTCGCGGTGCTGGTGTGCATCGGGGTGACACAGCGGGCCCGGGTCTCGGTGGGGACGGTACGGGCTTCCAACCCCGGCCGGACGGGTCGGTCCGAAACCGTCGAAGGGGCCGACCGGATGCCCGAAGCGGGGGACCCGATCCCCGAAGCGGTGGACCGGAATCACCCCCCGGCCGGAGCAAACCAGGACAACCGGCCATAGACTGGGCTCAGGGATCGCAGGTCCTCAGCAGATCGCATTGCCCTCCAGCGGACGGGAGGTCACGCACATGGAGGCGACCGTAGGCGACAAGCTGCTGGTGCACGGCAGGGTTGTCGGAATTCACGATCGTGTAGCGGAGATCATCGAAGTGCTCGGGGACAACGGGGAACCGCCCTACCGCGTGCGTTACGAGGACGACGGACACGAGTGCCTGTTCTCCCCCGGGCCCGACTCGGTCGTCCGCCACCTGGCCGCCGGACCCGGGCAGCGGTAGCCGCCCCCACGGCGCGGGGCCCGGGCCAGCGGGCCGGGGCCCGGGTCAGCGGGGCGGACGGACGCGATACGGATAGTGGTCGGCGACCACGCGCGCCATGGCGCCGTTGCGGTCGGCGGCCACTTCCTTCGCCGAGAAGTACACATTGCCGCGCACCTGGGGAAAGGCCCGGTCGAGGGTGAGGTGCCGGGACAGCTCCGCCGGGTCCTGCCAGGGGGCGGGCTGCGCCGGGTCGCCCGCCTTGTAGAGCGCCTCGCCGATGTAGAGGTTCACCCCGGTGCCCCGGACCGCCTCCGACCACCAGGGGACGAGTACGCCGTAGTCGGCGGCGGCGAAGCCGATGTTCCAGTAGACCTGCGGGACGACGTAATCCAGCCAGCCCCGCCGCACCCAGCCACGGGTGTCCGCGTAGAGGTCGTCGTAGGTCTGCACCCCCGCCGTGGTGGCGGAGCCGAGCGGGTCGGTGGCCTCGTTGCGCCAGACGCCGAAGGGGCTGATCCCGAACCGCACCCGCCGCTTGAGACGTTTTACGCGCACGGCCGTCTCGTACACCAGGCGGTCGATGTTGTTCCGCCGCCAGGCCGCGCGGTCCGGGAAGCCCGCGCCGTAGCGCTCGTACGCCGCGTCGTCGTCGAAGACCTGACCGGCCACCGGATACGGGTAGAAGTAGTCGTCCCAGTGGACGGCGTCGATGTCATAGCGCGCGACCGCGTCCAGCATGGCGTCCTGGACGAAGCGGCGGACCTCGGGCAGCCCGGGGTTGTAGTAGAGCTTCCCGCCGTACGGCACGACCCACTCGGGGTGCACCCGGGCCGGATGGGTGGGGATCAGCCGTGAGGGGTCGGTGTGGTTGGCGATCCGGTACGGGTTGAACCAGGCGTGCAGTTCCAGACCGCGCCGGTGCGCCTCGCGCACGGCGGTGCCCAGCGGATCCCAGCCCGGGTCCTCGCCCTGGACGCCGGTGAGGCATTCCGCCCACGGCTCGTACGGTGAGGGCCACAGCGCGTCCGCCGTCGGCCGCACCTGGAAGACCACCGCGTTGAGCCGGCGGCTCACGGCGGTGTCGAGGAAGCTCAGCAGTTCGGCCCGCTGCCGCTCCGCGGGGAGGCCGGGTTTGGACGGCCAGTCGCGGTTGGCCACGGTGGCCAGCCACATCCCGCGGAACTCGGGCCGGTGCCCATCGCCCCGCCCCTCCGCCAGCGCGTCGCCCGCCGTGACGGTGGCGGCCAGGGCTCCGGCGGCCGCCACCGTGAGACTTCTGCGCGTGACCCGACCCATGAAACCCAACTCCTCGCCTCGGTCGTGCCGTCAACTCGAGCCCGCCGCCACCGGCCGGGACCCGAAAGGCCAGGAGACCGTCCCCCGGCGCCCCCCGGGAGAGCATGGTGTCGGACAACGCCGACGCGCCGGGGGCGCCACCCAGTGGTGGCCGGGCGGCCCGCGCCGGGCCCGCGCCGGGCGCCATGTGGCGGCGAGCCCGATGTGGTGGCAACTCCCGCTGATGATGGGGCCCTTGTAGGGCGCCCGGCAATGCTTACCGCGAATCCGGGACAGTCATGCCCAACACCCCTTGAGTACCCCTTGACTTCACCCTTCTCGCACGGCCATCCGGCCGCTAGCATCGGATGACGCACGCATGGGAGCGCTCCCAAATACCCTCGCCCGCATGGCCCTCACGCCTCACTACCCCCACGTCCGGAGAGGAAGTTCCCGTGCGCAGCAACGGCAGAAGACCGGTCGGCGCGCTCATGGCCGCGCTGGCACTCGTCGGCGGCTTACTCACCGCGGCGGCCTCCCCCGCCGCGGCCCGCCCCGAAGCCGCCCCCGCCCGGGGCACCGCCCAGGCCGACGCCTACACCTGGAAGAACGTCCGGGTGGACGGCGGCGGCTTCGTCCCCGGCATCGTCTTCAACCGCAAGGAGAAGAACCTCGCCTACGCCCGCACCGACATCGGCGGGGCGTACCGCTGGGACCAGTCCGGCAAGCGGTGGGTGCCGCTGCTGGATTCGCTGGACTGGGACCACTGGGGCTGGACCGGGGTGGTGAGCCTGGCCAGCGACTCGGTGGATCCCAACAAGGTGTACGTGGCCGCCGGTACGTACACCAACAGCTGGGACCCGGGCAACGGCGCGATCCTGCGCTCGTCCAACCGGGGCGCCAGCTGGCAGTCCACCACCCTCCCCTTCAAGCTGGGCGGCAACATGCCCGGCCGCGGCATGGGTGAGCGGCTGGCGGTCGACCCCAACCGGAACAGCGTGCTCTACCTCGGCGCGCCGAGCGGCAACGGGCTGTGGCGCTCGACCGACTCCGGTATGACCTGGTCGAAGGTGACGTCCTTCCCCAACCCCGGCACATACGTCCAGGACGCGAGCGACACCAGCGGCTATCTGAGCGACAACCAGGGCGTGGTGTGGGTGACCTTCGACGAGCGCACCGGCTCCTCAGGAAGCGCCACGAAGACCATCTACGTGGGCGTGGCCGACAAGGACAACACGGTCTACCGCTCGACGGACGCGGGCGTCACCTGGTCGCGGGTGGCCGGGCAGCCCACCGGCTATCTCTCCCACAAGGGCGTCCTGGACGCCAAGGACGGCTATCTGTACCTGACCACCAGCGACAAGGGCGGCCCGTACGACGGGGAGAAGGGCCAGGTGTGGCGGTACACCACGGCCACCGGGGAGTGGAAGAACATCAGCCCCATGGCGGACGCCGACACCTACTTCGGCTACAGCGGGCTCACGGTGGACCGCCAGAAGCCGGGCACGCTGATGGTGACCGGCTACAGCTCCTGGTGGCCGGACACCCAGATCTTCCGCTCCACCGACTCCGGTGCCACCTGGACCCGGGCCTGGGACTTCACCAGCTATCCGAACCGGTCCCTCCGCTACACCCAGGACGTCTCGTCCGTCCCCTGGCTGACCTTCGGCACCAACCCCACCCCGCCCGAGGTCACCCCGAAGCTGGGCTGGATGACCGAGGCGCTGGAGATCGACCCGTTCGACTCCAACCGGATGATGTACGGCACGGGGGCGACGGTCTACGGCACGGAGAACCTCGGAAACTGGGACACGGGCGGCAAAATCGCCATCACGCCGATGATCAGGGGCCTGGAGGAGACGGCGGTCAACGATCTGGCCAGCCCGCCCACCGGCGCCCCGCTGCTCAGCGCGCTCGGTGACATCGGGGGCTTCCGCCACACCGATCTCGACGCGGTGCCCGCGAGGATGTACACCTCGCCCACGTTCACCACGACCACCAGTCTGGACTACGCCGAGACCAACCCGAACACCGTGGTCCGGGTGGGCAACAACGACTCCGCGCCGCGGATCGCCTTCTCGACCGACAACGGCGCCAACTGGTTCCAGGGCAGCGAGCCGTCCGGGGTCACCGGCGGCGGCACGGTGGCCGCGGCGGCCGACGGCAGCGGCTTCGTCTGGGCCCCGGAGGGCTCCTCGGCCGTCTACCACACCACCGGTTTCGGCAACTCGTGGTCGGTGTCGAGCGGCATCCCGGCCGGGGCGGTCGTGGAGTCCGACCGCAAGAACCCGAAGAAGTTCTACGGCTTCAAGGCGGGCACCTTCTACGTCTCCACCGACGGCGGCGCCACCTTCACCGCCAGGGCCTCCTCCGGACTGCCGGCCGACGGCCCGGCGCGGTTCAAGGCGCTGCCGGGCGCCGAGGGCGACATCTGGCTCGCGGGCGGCAGCACCGGCGGGGCGTACGGGCTGTGGCACTCCACGGACTCCGGCGCGACCTTCACCAAGCTGAGCGGCGTCCAGCAGGCGGACACCATCGGCTTCGGCAAGGCGGCGCCGGGCGCTTCGTACCAGACGCTCTACACCAGCGCGAAGATCGGTGGCGTACGCGGCGTCTTCCGCTCCACCGACGCCGGGGCGAGCTGGACCCGGATCAACGACGACGCCCACCAGTGGGGCTGGACGGGCGCCTCCATCACCGGCGACCCACGGGTCTACGGACGGGTGTACGTGGCCACCAACGGGCGCGGCATCCTGCGCGGCGACATCTCCTGACGGCGGGGGCGGGCCGGGCCGGATTCCCGGACCCGGCCCGCCCCCCACCGATAACCGGAAGGTAACGTCTGCGGCGACAGGGGGACGGCACAACGGACAGTTGGACCAGCGAAAGGCACGATGTGACCGACATCGAACGCGTCGGAGTGGTGGGCTGTGGCCAGATGGGTGCGGGCATCGCGGAGGTGTGCGCCCGATCCGGCCTGGACGTCATGGTCGCGGAGACCACCGGCGAGGCCTTGGAGATAGGGCGTACCCGGCTGACCAACTCCCTCGGCAAGGCCGCGGAGCGCGGCAAGATCACCGAGGAGCAGCGCGACGCGACGCTGGACCGGCTGAGCTTCACCACCGATCTGGGGGAATTCTCCGACCGCGATCTGGTGATCGAGGCGGTCGTCGAGAACGAGCAGATCAAGACGGAGATCTTCCAGGTCCTCGACCAGGTGGTGACCCGCCCGGACGCGATCCTGGCCTCCAACACCTCCTCCATCCCGCTGGTCAAGCTGGCCGTCGCCACCTCCCGGCCGGACCAGGTGATCGGCATCCACTTCTTCAACCCGGCGCCGGTGCAGTCGCTGGTGGAGCTGATCCCGGCGCTCACCACCGGTGACGAGACCATCAAGCGCTCCGAGGCGCTGGTCGGCGACATCCTGGGCAAACACGCCATCCGCGCCCAGGACCGCGCGGGGTTCGTGGTGAACGCGCTGCTCATTCCGTATCTGCTGTCCGCCATCCGGATGTTCGAGTCCGGGATCGCCAGCCGCGAGGACATCGACAACGGCATGGAGCTGGGCTGCGCCCATCCGATGGGCCCGCTGAAGCTGTCCGACCTGATCGGCCTGGACACCATCGTGGCGATCGCCGACTCGATGTACGAGGAGTACAAGGAGCCGCTGTACGCCGCTCCCCCGCTGCTGCTGCGGATGGTGGACGCGGGCCGCATGGGCCGCAAGACGGGCTCGGGCTTCTACTCGTACTGATGACCTGCACTAACACCTGCCCGAAGAGGTAGCCCGGGAGCCCCTGCGGCCAGCAGTAGGGCGGCCATCCCGGACTACGGGTAGCCGCCCCTACTGATCATTTATCGCGCCAGGGAGTTCTCAGGGGGTTTCGGCGAGAGCTCACGCAGCCCCTCGCCGCCGCGACCGTGACCCGCGCAAAGCCCTGGTACGGCCGGACGCTGGCTGCGTGCTGGCCGTTGAGATTCTCGACGCACACCACAGCCAGGCCGACGCGCTCGCAGTGTTGCCTGACTCAGGCGACCCCGGCAGCCAATGCCCGGTCCGGCTCACCGCTCGGCTCTGTACGGATCTCCCCGAGGAGCGGGACCACCGGAGGCATGAGAGCACCCACCACCCTGACCGCGGCCTTGAAGACGGAGCTGAGGTGATTCCAGATGACCTCGATGGTGGAGTCCGCGAGGCCCCGTGACTTCAGCTCCTTCTTCCAGTCGCGCAGGTGATCATCACCGATGACGTTCAGTGGCAGCCGGCCGAGGGGAGCGTCGACGATGTGGTTGAAATCTTCGACTTCATCGGCCCAGCCGTGTTGACCGGTCAAGAGCGCGGGGAAAACGCCGGTGGCGCCGGGCCCCACACGCGCCGTGGATAACCTCCCCGCGCGGGCCGAGGTACCGGTGCCGCTCCCGGGTGAGAAGGGCGATCCGGGCGCTCCGGGTAAAGCCGGAAGCGACGGGGCGCCTGGTAGGCCCGGAGCCACGGGCCAGCCTGGGAAGGACGGCCAGCCGGGGGCATCCGGCGCCTCGGGCCAGGACGGGGCGCCCGGCCGGGATGGAGCTCCGGGTGAGAAGGGTGAGCCCGGTCAGCAGGGCGAGCGGGGTGAGAAGGGCGATCGCGGCGAGCAGGGACCGCCGGGCCCGTCGTGCCCGGACGGGTACAGCTTGCAGCCGCCGCCGGACGATCCCGACGCCCTGGTCTGCCGCCGCAACGGAGCACCTGCCCCGGAGCCTGACCCGAGCCCCACAACGCCGGCCGCGCTCGCGCCTGACCGGAGGCGCTTCTGACCGTAGTTTTGGGCCTATTTTCGTCACATTGCAGGTCACAGACGTTGCCCCCGCTCCTGCATCGCGCAGGCGGCGGGGGTGACTCTGGCTGTCTGCCGGAGGCAGCGCCGGAGTGGAACAACCGAATGACTCCAGGGCGCTGGGAGATCGGCCGCCCTCATCTACGCCCCATCCTCTTTGCCCTCGCAGAGCGCTTCGGCGAGGAGGGAAAACGTTATGCGCTAGCACGGGCGTTGTGGGCAACCTTCTGCCCGGCGTGATGGTCACAGGACCGTTGTCACGCCGAGCAGGAGGACGCACCCGTGAGTCAGGCGCAGCCCACCCCCGAACCCGCACCAGATGCCGCGGCTCTGCCGCCTTTCGACCTGCCGTACCCGTGCCTCGTGGCCGGCATGGACAGTGATGAGGCGACCCTCACCTTCGGCCTTGGGCTCGTCGCGCGAAAGGCTGCGGAGCTGGAATACGTACTCCACGGACTGGTCGCGAACATGGCCGGAGTGGAGCTGGCCTATACGTGCTCACCGGCGGCCACGGGCGGGCAGCTCTGCAACCAAGGCATCGACTCGCTGAATAAGGCAGGCGACGACCACCCTGTGCCAACGTCTGCTCGCGGCCCGCTTATGAGGGACCTTGAACGCTGCCGTGAGTTGATGGACGACCGGAACAGGTACCTCCACGGCTACTGGATCTTCGATCACGCGGAGAGGCAGCAGTGGTTGACCTTGAAGGGGAAGCGCGGTTCCAATAAGCCGGAGATCGCGTTCACCTACAGCTCGGCCCCGTGGCAGCTTGCCCACCAGCTTGAAGAGTGCCAGCAGTGCATCCTCTACTGGGACATGGAGCTCTTCGGGCAGCCCGGCGACCCCGAAGAGGGCCAGCCGGAGCAGATCTCGGTGAAGCGCATCCGTTGAGCATTGCCGACAGTGCGGGCATTCGGAGCGTCCCTCTCGGCACTCCGACGGGAGGGCCGACCCCGGTTAGTCCGCCGGGGCGTCCAGTGTGGACCGTGCATCGTTGATGAACGGGACCTCTGCTGCCGCTAGTGCTTCGGTGAGTTCCTGCCACTGCTGGCCGCCGAGCGGCAGCACCTGGGCGACTGGCCGACCCATTCGCTGTTGAAGCACAGCCGTAGCCGTGACCACGGCCATCGCTGATCGCGCACTCCGGCAGCGCTTATCCCGTGCCAGACTGGAAGCGGCCCCCGCTGCATCCCCCGTCGGCGGGGGCCACTGCCGTATCCCGAGTAGCGCGGCCCCGTTGAAAGGGCATGGAGAACACCACCGCGGAGTACAGCGGCAGCAGCGTCGGGCAGGCACTCAAACGGTGCCTCGTGTCGATGTCGGCCGACTCGGCCAGCTTCCCGCAGCAGGCCAAGAAGAGCTGCTTCATCATCAACGGCTTGGTCCGCACCGAGCGCCTGGCCTGGCGCGGTCAGGGCGGCAGGGACCTCTTCCGGGTCGGGATCGGCAGCGGCGGCGACTGGGCGCCGATCGAGGAGGCGTGGGACGACGGGCATCTCCCGGACGATGAACTCGAGGAACTGTTCATCGAGCACGTCATCTTGGAGGACATGATCGCCCAGGAGGCCGAGCAGTGGGGCTTCCCCGGGAACGATTACACGATCGTCGTGGAGCCTGCCTGACGGGACCGGCACCCGCAGGCACAGCGGGAACGCCTGTCCGATCGCCGCCAGGCTGCGGTAGCTCGGTTGCGGCCCGCCCCGCCGGTGGTCGGGCGGGGCGGTGGCACATCAGGCTGCTTCAACCAGTCGTTCGCGCTGGGCTGCGGCCCATACCTCGAGGAGCCTTTCGTACTCCGCCCGTTCGTCTGCACCCAGCGGCCGCCCGGTGCGCTCGCGCATGAACGTGCGGATCGCCTCGTTCGCGGACTCGGCAGCGCACGGCCGCGCCGGGCCGGGAGAACTGGGGGACATACCGATAAGCGTACGGGCACGGTCCGACATTGGGCCGCGAGAGCGGCGCAGTGCTGAACGACCGGCGTGTGGGGAAGACTCGGGGACACATGCCGGTCGATGGGGAGGGGGCGGTGTCCGTGACCGCGGTCGGCAGTACGGACTCGGCACTCAAGCGGGCCAGGGTGGCGCGGAACATGACGCTTGAGGAGGCAGCCGACGCCCTGAACGCGATCACCGGAGGCGCTTCGGACGCGAGCCTGATGAGCGCGTGGGAGTCCGGTCGGCGCCGGACCGGTAAGCGGAACCGGGCCGCCCTCTGTCAGTTGTACCGGGAGCGCCCGGAGGTGCTGTTTGCCCATCAGGACGGGGCGGCCACCAGCGTGCTGGAGTCCTCCGGCACCGAGGTGGTGGTCAAGGTGCTCACCCGCTGGACCGATCTGGTCGAGGCGATGGTGGATGTCGCCGCCGGGGCGCGCGAGCACCTGGTTGTCACCGGTTCCCGCAGCCGGGAGAAGGCGTATCTAGCGGCGATCGAGACGGCCGTGGCCCAGCATCCGGACTTGGTGCACTACCGGGTGCTGTACGGGGAGCCGCGGCACCGGGCGCTCGCTGACCACCTGCTGCGGCTACTGGAGCTGCGCGATCCGTCCGCGCGCCGCAACGGCGTTAAGACGCTGCACATCGGGATGGTGGAGCAGTCCGAGGCGCTGGAACGGTTCTTCGTCGCCTCCGAGACCGCGGCGGTGGTGCCGCTGCCCAGTTTTCACGGGGCCGAGGGCTTTGACTGCGGCGTCTTACTCAGCCGCGAGGCGGCCGTCGGCCTGGTCCACCATGGGCGGGAGGCGTGCGCGTCCGCGCGGCCGGTGGAGACGATCGAGGCCGTCCGCGCGCTGCCGATACGGCACAACTAAGAAGAGGCGAGGGAGAGGCGTGAGCGACAACCTTCAGCAGGCGGCAGAGGCCCGCGCGGCATCCGTGATCGGGCTGGCCCAGGAGCTGATCCGCCGCCCGAGCCGGGCCGGGATCGACGACTACGGGCCGGTCCTGGACGTGCTGGAGGACTGGCTCACCGCCCGTGCCCTGCCGCACCGCCGCCTGCACGGCGCGGCGGGCGAGCTGGTCGGGCTGCTGGTGGAGATCCCCGGCGGTCGGCCGGGCGCCTGGTGGACGCTGGACGCGTGCGTGGATACCGCCCCCTACGGCGACGAGACCGCCTGGTCTTTCCCACCGGGCTCCGGTGACATCGCGGACGGCTGGCTGCGCGGCAGGGGTGCGGCCGACTCCAAGCTGGCCGCGGCGATGTTCTGCCACATCGCCGCCGACCTGATGCCCCACGCGGCTGATGTGCACGGCGGGCTCGCCGTGCTCCTGGACGTGGATGAGCACACCGGCGGCTTCGGGGGCGCCCGCGCTTATCTCGCCGACCCCGCAGCGGCTCGCCCGGCCGGGGTGATGATCGGCTACCCCGGGCTGGACGATGTCGTGGTCGGCGGTCGGGGCCTGTGGCGAGCCGGCGTCGCGGTCCACGCCCCCTCTGGGCACTCCGGATCGAGTCGCGCCGTGGTCGGCGCCATCTCCCGGGCCGCGCACCTCGTACGCCTCCTGGATGCCGCCGACCTGCCCGGCGTCGACGGCGCCTTGGCCTTCCCCTTGCCGCCGAAGCTGTCGGTCACGTCCTTCCACGGCGGCCAGGGCTTCTCGGTCACTCCCGACCGGTGCGACCTCAACGTCGACATCCGCACCACCCCGACCTTCGACGCCCATGACGCCGAGACGCTCGTCCGCAAGGCTGTCGCCGAACTCGATGCAGAGTTGCCCGCCCCGAAGCCCACCGAGGTCACCCCGGTCGCTGCTTGGCCGCCCTTCCGCCTCGCCGAGGGCGAGCAGCCCGCCGCCGCCCTGCTGAACGCCGCCGCCGAGGCAGGGCTGATGGTGCGGGCGAAGACCGCGGGGCCGTCGAACATCGGCAACCTGCTCGCCGGGGAGGGCATCCCGGCCACGGCCGGCTTCGGCGTGCCGTATGAGGGGCTCCACGGCATCGACGAGCGCGCCCACCTGGCCGAGCTGCCGCAGGTCTACACCGTCTACCAGCGGGCCGTACTCCGACTCCTTGGGGGCTGACGTCCCAGGCCCGTCCCAACTTCCTCCCAGATCCACTCCCAGGAAGCGCCCAACTCCGTCTCTGGGAACGAGCGTTGGCTCGCGGTGACATAGAGGCAGCACCACCTCCACATCCACGGAGACAAGGGAGGCCGGTCATGGCCGCACAGATCACCGTCACCACCCAGCCCGCCGCGGAGAGCACGCCCATTCCGCCGCCGCTCACCAGCCGGTTCGCACCGCAGGTCAGCACCCACCCGGTGGCCACCCTCACCCTGGGCAGGCAGAACGCCAACGACTCGGACAAGAGCAACTACTTCGAGAGCCCCTGACCGTCCAGGACACCACGGAACACCCCGGGGGCCGGCCGCTTCGACGGCCGGCCCCCGGGCCCGTCAATAGGGGAGGCGAACAGATGGAACGGGAGTGGATGACCGGCGGCACCGCCGCCGTGGACGGAGTGATGATCGACGAGCTCGGCGATGTCCGCCGGGCTCCGGGCACGCGGGTGCGCGCCGCCGTCGATGGACCGGTCGCACTCGCGGTCGTGGGCGACTGCCCGGCCACCGCGCAAGAGGTCCGCGACGCGCTTCCGGCCGTACGGGCGGGCCGCTGGGGTGAGCTGAGCCGGTGGGCGGGCTCGTACTGGGTGGTCGCGGACGATGGGCGGCATCGGTTCGTGTGCGGCGACCTGGCCGGCATCCGGGCCGTCTACTACGCACGCGGCGAGGAAAGACCACAGTGGGCGACCGAGCCCCGCCTGCTGGGGCGTCCCCTCGTGACGGATCTGCCGTATCTGGCGGCCCGGCTCGCAGCGGGTGAGCATCACTGGCCGCACCGCAGCCCGTACGAGGAGATCCGCATGGTGCCCGGCGGGTTCGGGCTGCTGCTCGTGCCTGGGGCACCTCCGCGGCTCATCGACATCTCCGGCATCGAGCCGGTAGACGACCTTCGCGAGGGTGCCGACCGGTTCGGTCGCACGCTCACTGAGGCTGTCCAGCACCGGGTCCGCGCCGCCGGCGGAGTGGTGGGGGCGGACCTGTCCGGCGGCCTGGACTCCTCGGCGGCAGTCATGCTGGCCGCCGAGGCCGGAGACATGCACGCGGTGACCTACACGGACGGGTACACCAGCGGGGAGGATATGGCGTTCGCTTCCCGCGTTGCCGAGCACACCGGGATCGCGCACACGGTCAACATGGGCGCCGACGAGCAGTTGCCATTCTCCTTCCCAGCCGGGCAGCCGACTGGGGTGGAGCCGGTGCTGGAGGCGGCGATGTTCGCTATGGACACCAGCTATTTGCAGCCCGTACGTGGGCTGCCGTTGCACCTGACCGGGCACGGCGGGGACATCGTGCTGGACGCCTCCGGCTCCTGCTGGGTTCGGCTTCTCCAGGAAGGCCGACGCCGTGACGCCCATCGCCAGGTGGTGGCGTTCGCCCGGCTCCGCAACACCGCACCGGGCCCGTACTGGAAGGCCCTGAAAGAAGGCGCCGTCCTCGGCCGGGTCGGCTCCCTGGAACGCGCCGCGGAGGCACTGGAGCGCGGGCCCAGCACCCCTGAGGCCGCTGTGGCTGGATGGTCGTGGTGCCGCCTGGGGGCTGGTGCGTCCTGGCTGACCGGCTACGGGCGCCACCAGGTCGCCGCTCTGCTGCGGCAGGCCGCTCGCGACCAGCAGCCGGAGCTGGCAGACGAGTTCGACCAGTGGGCCGCCCTGCGGGCGGTGGGCGCCTCGGCCCGCGGCTGGGCCCCCTGCGGTGGCATTCTCGGCATCCGCCCGGTGTATCCGTACCTGGACAACCGGGTCGTTCGCGCCGCCTTCGCCGTGCCAGCCCTCGCCCGGCGCGGGCTGGTGGCCTACAAGCCATTGCTACGGGCCGCGCTGCCCGAGCTCCCGGACTGGCTGACCTCCCGGCGCTCGAAGGGGTCGTTCACCGCCCAGCGCATCGCCGGACTCGCCCGGCACCGGGACCAGCTCGACGACCTGATCGCCTCCAGTCCGCTCGCGGACGGCGGACTGATCGACCCCGCGGCCGTCAGTACCTCGCTGGCTCAGGCGGCCCGAGGACAGAGCACCACGGTGATCGCCGACCTGCACCAGCTGATCGTGACGTGCTGGTGGCTCACCAGGCAAACGACCAAGAGGGAGGTGGCGGCATGCTGACCCCGGCCCCGCACGTCCATCACGCTACGGGCCCGTATGGCACGGCGGTGCTCGACGTCCGGCGCGGAGCGTGGCTGATGCTCGATCCGGACGCTTCGAAGATCTGGCACGCCCTCACCATCCGCGGCGGCACCGCCGGGCTCGCCGACGAGATCGCCGTCCCGACCGGCCAGGACCCGCGGGCCGTCGATGAGCAGATCTCCACGTTCCTCGGCGACCTGATGGCCGTCGGCGTCCTCGTCGACACAAGCCGACCGCAGCAGCGGAGGCGGTGGCACCGATGACGGTCATGGTCCCGACCGCCCGGCCTACCGCGCCGTGGCGTGACCGTCTGGTGGCTGCCGTCGCGCTCGCCCTGTCCCTGGTGATGAGCCGGTGGCCGCTGCGCTGGCAGATCGCCGCCGTCCGTCTGCTGCGCGGCCTGCCGTACGCGCGCCTTCACCGCCTCGAAGCCCTCTACACCGCGGTGCTGGCGGTGATCCCCTCCTGGTGGCCGGGCCGGATCGCCTGCATGGAGATCAGCCTCGCCACCGTAATCGCCACCGCCCTGACCGGCCATCGCTCCCGATGGGTCCTCGGCGCCCGGTTCCTGCCCGACGCCGCGCACGCCTGGGCCGAGGTGCCCGAAGGGGCGGTCGGCCGGGACATCGGCGACGCCGTCGACCGGCCGTGGATGCCCGTCCTGTCTGTGCCGTAGCAGCCCCTGCTGCCGTGGTCCGGGGCGGGCCCGAGCCTCCCCGGCCCCGGACCACGGCTCACCCGAACGGGTGAACATCGGGAAGTGCTGCTGACGGGCGGGCGGAGCAACCAGCGCCGATGCGGCGTGCGCGGGACAATTCCGTTGCCCGGCCGTCTGGTTCGGCATCTTCATGGGGCGCGTGAGTCCTTCCGTACCTTCCTCCCCTGCCGCCACGGCGGGCCAGCCGCCGGTCATGCGTCTGGCCTCCGACCGGCACTTCGAGGCGAGCGTCAACCTATCCACGTGGGTAATAGCGCGCCGACTGCCCCACGCTCTCGCCGAGGCGGCCCGGCTCGGCTGGCGCACCGACCACCGCGCCGTCTTGGCCTTGCTCGGCTGCCAGATCGGCGCCGCCGTTCTCACCGCGACCGCGCTTGCGGCCACCACCCGTGTGCTGGCCGCGGTGTTCACCGGCGGCGACATCGCCGCCGGGCTGCGCCAGAACCTGACCGCCGTGGTGGTCCTCGCCATCGCTGCCTCCGGCCGCTACTTGCTCGACGCCGGTGCCCGCGCGGCCGCGGCCCGGCTCGCGCCGAAGGCCGTGCGCGAAGCCGACCTTCAGGTCATCACCTCCGCGACCGCAGCCGAGCTGGTTGCGTACGAGGATCCGGATTTCGAGGACGCCCACGCCGCTGCCTCGGATGGTGCGGAGAAGACCGGCGACCTCATCCTCGATGCCCAGCTCCTCACCTCCGCCGCCGCCCAGATGGCGGCCGCGGCGACCGTCGTCACTGTGCTCCACTCGGTGTTGCTCCTTCTGCTGGTCCTCTCCGTCGTGCCGTGCGCGTGGGGCGCCGTGCGGGGGGCGCGGATCGACCACGCCGCGCACCACCGCAATCTCGCCGACTCCCGCCTGCGGAACGTGTTCCGCTCGTACACCACCGAGCGGAGCACCGCCGACGAGGTTCGCGCGGGCACCATGGCGGGCTTCCTGATCCGGCAGTACCGGATCGTCTCCGGCCGCTTGGAGGCACAACAGCTCAAGGCCACCCGGCAGGCCCTGATCGTGCAGGGCATTGGAGACACCCTCACCGCAGCGGGCACCGCCGCCACCTGGGCCGTGCTTGTGTTCCTGGTGGCCACCGGCCGGATGGAGCTCGCGGTCGCGGGAACCGCCACGCTGGCGGTGCGGACCTCCGGGGCGGCCCTGGCCACGACAGTGAAGGCCGGGGCGCGGCTGTTCCGCACCTCGCTGTCCCTGGACGACTGGGCCCGGTTCCTCGCCGTGGCCAAGCCGTGGACGACCCGCCGTGGCTCGACCCCGGTCGCCGAGGATGGGCCGCAGGTGATCACCGCCGCGGACGTCTCCTTCACCTACCCCGGCGCCGACACTCCCGCGCTCGAGGGCATCAACCTGGGCCTCAAGCGCGGTGAGGTCATTGCCCTGGTCGGCGAGAACGGTGCGGGCAAGAGCACCCTCGCCCGCATCCTGACTGGTCTGTTCCTCCCCACGGCAGGCTCGGTGCGGTGGGACGGGGTGGACCTGGCGGACGCCGACCCGGCCGGGGTGCTCGCCAAGGTGGCGCTGGTGCCGCAGGACTACACCCGCTGGCCACTCGCGGCTCGCGAGAACATCACCCTCGGCCAGCCCCGCTCGGAGGGCGACACCGCCGTGCATGCCGCCGCTGAGGCGGCCGGTGCCGACGGTGTCATCGCCGCGCTGCCCCACGGGCTGGATACCTCGCTGGCTCGTTCCTGGTGGGGTGGACATGACCTTTCGGGCGGGCAGTGGCAGCGCGTCGCGGTCGCTCGCGCCTTCCATCGCGACGCACCCGTCCTCGTGATGGACGAGCCGACCGCCGCGCTCGACGCCCGTGCCGAGCACAGGATTTACACGCGGCTCAGGGTACTCGCCGAGGGACGGGCGACCGTGTTCGTCACCCATCGGTTGGCCAACACTCGCCTCGCTGACCGCATCATCGTCCTTGACCGTGGGCGCATCGCTGAGACGGGCACGTTCGACGAGCTGGTCGACCGGGGGGCGACCTCGATCTTCTTCGAGATGCTCAAGCTGCAAGAGGACCGGTAGCCCCCGCCAACCGGGCCGGGCCAGGTCAGCGAGACGGGACCAGCCCGGAGGCGCTCACTCCCGATCGGCGGCGCCTCTGAACGCGTGGTGCTTCCTCTCGGCTGCGGCCGGGAGGAGGCTTTCATCGTGCTTATCCGTCATCGGCGGTCTGCTGGAGTTCGATGAGTCTGTCGGGAATGTCCACAGCCAGATCATAAGTCCGACCCATCGGGCGCCTGTGCGGACTCAGCCGGTCAGGCGCTTCAGCATTCGTTCCGTGTCGGACAGGTCATTGACCACCTCTGCGGCCCCTGCGGCTCGCAGCTCACCGGGGGGCGTACGCCCGGTCGCCACGGCCACCACGCGGACGCCTGCCGCCAACGCGCCCCGCACGTCGGAAGGCGTATCCCCAACGAGCACGGTCGACTCCGCAGGCATCTGCGCGCGCCCGAGAGCGATCCTCACCAGCCCCGGTCGCTCGTCGGCGTCCTCACCAAAAGCCCCGAGGGCGAGATCCATGTACGGGTCGAGGCCGAAAGCTGCCAGCTTGACCTCCGCGGCCGCGCGGATGTTGCCCGTCACCACCGTCTGCACGATGCCGTCACGAGCTGCCAGCCCGGAGAGCACCGACGGCGCCCCGGGGAGGGCGTGCCCGCGCTCACGCAGCTCGGCGGCGCGCCGTACGTGTGCGGCTCCGAGCGCCTGGGCGAATCGCTCGAACAGGTCTCGGCTGTCCTCCAGCCCATGCAGTTCCAGAGTCTCGCGGAGGATGACCGGCTCGGTCGATCCGTCGATCTTCGCCTGCTCCCGCATGGGCTGGCCGGTGACTTCCTCGAACGCTTCAGCCCAGAGTTCGCGGCCGACTCCTCGGGTATCTACGAGTGTGTGGTCGATGTCCCACAACACGAGCAGCGACACTGTCTCGCCTTCCGATCGTTGGATACCGGCCCCCGTTGGTGACGCGCACCATACGCTGAGTGGGGATACGCACGGAGGTAGGCATGGTCGCATCCGATCTGCCCATCGGCGACAGGATCAGACGCTACCGCGGCGAACGGCGACAGGACGTTATGGCCGGGCTCGTCGGTATCTCTCCCGACTACCTGTCCCAGATCGAACGGGGGCTCAAGATCCCGTCGCTGCCCATCCTGCACGCCATCGCCCAGGAGCTTGGAGTGCCCACAGCCGCATTACTCACTGACACACCCGGGCCCAGCCGCGTGCCTCCGGACACAACCGAGCCCGCGATCGTGCAGGCTCTGATGGGCTACGGGCCGCCCCGTAGCGCTCCCGCTGCCGAGCCGACAGCGCTACGCGAGCGTGTGGAGAGCGCCTGGCGAGCCTGGCAGAGCAGCCCAACGCGGTTCACCGACATGGCTGGTGTTCTACCCAGCCTGATCGCTGATGCCGAGCACGCTGCCCGGACCCGACGAACAGCCGACGGCACCGGCACTCGTCGGGACGTCATGCGCGTGACCGCCGATCTCTATTTCCTGCTGCGGTCGTACCTGCGGCGCACCGGCCGCGTCGACTTGTCGATGATGGCCGCCGATCGAGCCGTACGGGCAGCCGAAGAAGCGGATGACCCGCTGCGCATAGCGGCCGCGCAGTGGAACCTGGGACACATCCTGTTGGCCGCGCGGGAGCCAGACGGCGCCGAGCAGGTCACGCTCCGCGCGGTCGACGAACTGCGCCGAGCGCCGATGACGGAGCCGGAAAGGATCGCGATGTCGGGCGCGCTCCAGCTGGTGGCGGTCGTTGCGGAGGCTCGACGGCGGGACTGGTCGGCGGCACGGGACCGGCTGCGTACCCAGGCTCGGCCAGCGGCCCGAAGCGTCGGCGAGGGAAACATCATGTGGACGGTCTTCGGGCCGACCAACGTGGATCTGCACGAGGTCAGCATCGAGATGGAGGCTGGTGACGCGACCGAAGCGCTGCACGTTGCGGACGAGGTAGACACCAGCAGCCTGCCGTCGATGGAGCGGTCGTTCACCTTCAATCTGGAGGTGGCCCGCTGCCACAACCTGCGCCGCGAGGACGCCGCGGTGCTCCTGAGCCTCATGGAGTTGGAGGATCTGGCGCCGGAAGATCTGGCGCGTACGCCCTTGGCGCGGGAGCTGATGCTCACGGTGATCCGGCGAGGCCGGGCCATGCACGCCCGTCAGGCGGAGAAGTTGGCAGAGCGGGTCGGAGTCTTCTGACCGGCGAGCTTGTGGTTCACCCGAACTGACAGCTCGGGTGAACAGCCCCGGGAGTCTCTACGGTCAGTCATCACCTGATCACCGATGACGTCCGGGGGCTACCGTGCCGACGAATCCCCAAGTGCTGCTGTGGACACCTCCGAATACCGAGGATGTCGAGCTCTTACCGGTGGGCAAATGGTGGGACGCCATCTCTGCGCCCACCGCCGTCGCGGACCGCGCGCTGGAGTTGCTCGGCGACCGATCCGGCGCCGTCATCCAGGACGACACCTACGGCAAGGCGTACTGGCTCATCGGCATCGACACTTCCACCGCCAGCAGCTGGCGCATGCGCGGAGTCCGCATCCTCACCGAGCTCGCCGACGAGGGCACCCTCCTCGGCTTACCGCCCGCCGCCTGGGGGCCCGAGCACCAGACGTACTGGCGGATCCCGCTCGGCCCGAACCGGTATCTGACCGACACCCATCACCTGGTCCTCGCCCTGCGCCAGGCCCTCGACGAGGTCTTCGGCCCGGAACCGGACGGCCGACAGCTCTGCTACCACTGCCACCTCCCCACCGACGAGCCGATCCCGGTCGAGGCGGAGGACAGCCGCAACGCCGTCGGCAAGGTCACCTATGCCTGCCCCCCGCACGCGCCGCTCTACAAGGCCCGGCGCCCGCGGACCCTCGCCAGCGCGGCCGCAGCCGAGCACGAGGGGCGGCGGCACCGATGACGACCTGCCCACAGCCCTCCCTGCTCCCGGGCATCGAGCTGCCGGATCCCGAAACCCTGACCGGGCACCAACTACAGGGCTGGAACTGCGCCCTGTGCGGGCAGCGACTACTCGCGGACCAGCTGCTCGGCACGGTCGTGTGGACCTGCGGAGGCGTCACCAAAGAGAACGTCGAACTGTACGTGTGCCGACCCCTGTGCAAGACGGCCCCCCGGCAGGCGGGAAATGGTGCCGGATGAGGCACCATCGACACTCCTCCACCGTGAGGGCCGGGCTCCTCGCCTTTCGCGCCGCCCGGCTGGGCCTGCTGCTCGCCGCGGTCCCCACCCTGCTGGTGCTTGTGGTCTGGCTCTGCTTCGCCAGCACCCCGGCCCCGTAGACCGGGTGGGCCGCCAGCGGCCCGGGGATCCCCCGCCCCGGGCTGGACTTCGCGCGCTGGCGGCCCACCCCCTACTCCCCTGCGTCGGCGCCGTCAGGCACGGCCACCCACCGCAGGGCAGGGACTCTGGCCCCGACCTGGGGACCGCGGGCCGGGGTCCCCATACAAGCCCCCCGCCCCGGTCGCCCCCTTATCGGTGAGGACGGCCGGCCGGGGCGGGCCCAACTCGCCCGTCTCCTCCCCCGCCCAACATGCCCAACGGGCCAGAACCCAGCGAAGGGAGGAGCGTCACACCCCGCGAACGAGGTCAGCCAGGGGTACTGAGAGTGCCTCGCCGATACGGATGAGGGTGTCGAGCCCTGGCGCCTGGTGCCCCTGTTCGATTCGGTTCACGGACTGCCGGTCCATGTCGCACTTCTCGGCGAGCTTCTCCTGGGTGAGGTTGCGCCAGGTCCACAGCTCGCGGATGCGGTCGCCGACGGCCCTGCGGCGGGCAAGGATCCAGTCGGGCGGTGGGGCGACGGCACTCGTCAACGGTCGAGCGGTCAAGATCGTTAGTCTGTATCGTGAACCGTACATTTTTCGATCTTGAGTAACAGCTACGGACCGATAGCCGCTGAAGGTGATTGCATATACCAAACGTTGTACTCGCAGGGTCTGTCGAGGCTCTCCCTTAGTCGCCCGACCGGGAGCTGCCGCCGTGGGAAGCGCGCCTCCCGGTCGGGCTCATGGCCGCCGCTCGCTCGATCGCGAGAGGCGGCCATTTTCGTTGCCTCACCTGCACATATGTCGCCTGCCGACAGGGAGTTCTGAGGGAGTCGTGGCATCCAGGGGGCCCTCAGGGGGGAGCAATTCGAGAGACCATGAAAACCGGAGAAAGACATTGAAAGGCGTTCGCCAGCAGGTCAGCCGCTCAGCCCGCGGTCCGGCCCAGATGGCGCCTTTGGCCACTCGATGTACGAGGAGTACAAAGAGCCGCTGTACGCCGCTATCCCGCTGCTGCTGCGGATGGTGGACGCGGGCCGGATGGGCCGCAAGACGGGCCCGGGCTTCTTCACGTACTGAGCGGGCACCCGGCTGCGCTGTCAGCAGACGCTGCGGCTGGAGCGCGCGGAGCACTGATCGCCAGGGCTCGACGGTGGCGGCCGCGGCGCGGGACGTGGGGTTCGACGACGCGCGGATGCTGCGCCGCCTCCGGGCGCGGACGCCCTGACCTCGTCAACGCGAGATGGTCGGGACGAGCCGTCGAGGCCGTCAGTCGGAGCCGTCGAGGTCGTGGCCCGCGTCGGCGCCGAGGACTCCGTCCAGCTCGGAGATCTCCCCGACCAGCCGGAGGACGTCCCCGGTGCCCTCGAGGGCGAGCGCCACCTCGGCGACCCCCGTATCGGCGGGCCGGGCCTCCTCCTCGGCCCGGACGATCCGGGTGGTGCGGTCCCGGCCCTTCCACGGCGCCCGGTCCACCCGGACCCGCAGCACCTTGTACCCGGCGGCGGTGCACAGTTCCAGCACGCGCGGCAGCAGCCCGGCGCCCACCCGGTACGAGAGCTGCAGCTCCACCCGTTCGGCCGACCAGACGGTCGGCAGCCGGCGGGTGAGCACCGGATAGCCCCGGATCACCAGGAAGTGCACCGCGGTGGCGGCGGTGGCCAGCAGGGCCAGACCGCCGCCGCAGGCCATGCCCACCGCACAGGTCAGCCAGACGGTCGCGGCGGTGGTCAGGCCGCGGACGGCGTCCCGCCGGACGAAGATCAGGCCGCCGCCGATGAAGCCGATACCGGAGACGATCTGCGCCGCCACCCGCGAGGGGTCGAGGCCGACGTGGTCGCGGAACAGCACATCGCTGAAGCCGTACTGGGAGACCTGCATGAACAGCGCGCTGCCCACCCCCACCAGGGTGTGGGTGCGCAGCCCGGCGCTCTTCTGCTGCACCGCCCGCTCGAGCCCGATCAGGGTGGACAGCACCAGCGCGACGCCGAGCTCGGCGAACTGCCGCACTCCCTGGTCGGCGCCGAATTCCCACATCGGAGCGGCGATCAGTGCCACATCCGTCCCTTCTGTCCGGCCTGTGGATGGACGCGATCCATCCGGTCCGCCCGCCCCGCGCGGTCCGTTCCCCGGACCGCCGTCCCCCATGAGTACCCGCTGAGTACCGCCTTTCGCACGGGGTGTGCGCCGGTGACTCACACACCATCCCCACACACGCTCCCGCACCACCTGGGCATGCGCTTGACTCGGAGCGTCACCACTGCATGGACGTTACATCCGGAAGGGGATCAACCCGTGACCACCGAGCCCGAGCAAACCGCGTTAGCCGTGGAGCTCGCGGAACTGCGCCGGACCGTCGAAGTGGGCTTCACCCGCGTCGACGGCCGGCTCGCCCTGCTCGACCACCGCGGAGAGCAGGCTGAGGAGGACGTGAACCAACTGGGCGGGCGGATGCGGATACTGGAGCACGGACGCTGGCCGCTGCCCTCCATCGCCGCACTGACCGGGCTGTCCGCCCTGGCCATCGCGGTATGGCAGGCGGCGGGACACTAGCCCGGACGGCCGGCGGCTAGCCGAGCCTGATGTGGTGGAGCAGCAGCAGCGCGGCCGCCATGTTGGCCGCGGGCACCTCGCCCCGCGCCACCAGGTCGGGCACCAGCTTCAGCGGCACCCACTCGCGGCGGTCCGACTCGAAGTCGTCCTCCGGGTGTCCGACGTACGACGCCTCCTCGGCCCAGTAGATGTGGTGCCGTGCGTCGGTGAGCCCGTTGGACGGCTCGACGGAGAGCAGATGGCGCAGCGGGCCGGGCCGCCAGCCGGTCTCCTCCTCCATCTCCCGGGCCGCGGCGTCGGCGACGTCCTCGCCGTCCTCGACGACGCCCGCGGCCAGCTCCCAGCCCCAGGCGTCGGTGATGAACCGGTGCCGCCACAGCAGCAGCACCTCGTTGGCCGCGTTCACCGCGGTGGCCACGGCCACCGGGCGCAGCCGGATCAGATAGTGGTCGAGCTGACGTCCGTCGGGGAGCCGGACATCGGCGAGGTTGACCCTGAACCATCGGTTCTCGTACACGGTCCGCTCCCTGAGGTTCTTCCAGCGCACTGTCAGCCACCTTTCGTCGCACGGGAGGCCATCCTGGGCCACCCGCTGACGAGAGTGCGGACCCGCGAGCGGAACCGCGGTCACAGAGGAACGCGCAGTGCCCCGTCGATGAGTTCGGCGGCCTCGGCCGTCGCGGCGCTTCCGCTGGCCGCGAGGTGTTCCCGTACCGCCCGCAGCCGGTCGCGTAACCGCTGGGACTCCATGCCCCGTGCCCGCTCGGTCATCTCCACCGCGGTGGCGCCCGCCCGGTCCGCCTCGCCCTGGCGCAGCTCGATATGGGTGAGCATGGCGAGCCGGTGCACCCGGCCCCGGTCGTGGGCGGGGGTGCCGACCGCGGCGGTGGCGTGCTCGCGGGCGCCACCGAGGTCGCCGAGGCTCAGCAGCGCCTCGGCCACCTGGATGTTCACCAGACCGGGCTGGACATAGCCGGTCTCGTCGGGCTCCTGGCCCGGTCTGATCCGGTCGGCGGCGGTCTCGGCGCGCCGGATGCAGGACAGCGCCCCGACGCCGTCGCCGAGCCGGGCGTACGCCTTGGCCTGCATGGCGTAGAGGTCGGCGGCGAGCGCGGGGGTGATCTGGGAACCCGCGGCGCGCAGCGCCGACTCGGCGAAGGCGACCGCCTGCCGGTACTCCTTCATGAAGAGGGACTGGTTGACCAGCAGCGCTATCACATACGCGCCCAGGCCCCGGTCGCCGCTGGCCTTGGCGAGCCGCAGCGCCTGGTGGAAGTAGCGCTGGGCCAGGCCGTGCGCGTTGGAGTCGTACGCGCAGATCCCGGCGATGGCCACCAGGCCGCCGGTCGCCCGGTGCAGCTGGCGGCCGGTGTCGTCGGCGTACGCGCCGCGCAGCAGCGGCGCGGCCTCGGAGTTGAGGAACCCCACCACCCGGGTCCGGGTCGCGACGCCGCCGGCCTTGCGGTACATCTGCTCGTAGTGGGCGCGGGCGGCGCGCAGCGTCTCGATGTCGGTCATGCTGACGCGGGTCAGCCCGCGCCTGGAGACATCGGAGTCCTCGGGTGGGTTCTCCCACTCCCACACCGGGATGACGGCGGGGGTGCCGGTGACCGCCGGGGCCTCGACGACATGCGGGCGCTGCTGTTCGTCGGAGCGCCACAGCGCGGTGGCGCGCTCGACGAATCCGGAGAGCGGGGTGGCGGGGCCGCGGACGCTGCCGGGGGTGCCGAGGCCGATGTCGTCCAGGGTGAGGGCGCGGTGCAGCCGCTCGCCCAGCACCTCACAGATGAGGTCGGGCACCTGGCCGCGCGGCCGCTGGCCCTTCAGCCACCGGGCCACCGCGGTGTGTTCGTACCGCAGCTTCATCCCCCGGGCCCGGCCCGCCTCGTTGACATGCGCGGCCAGCCCCGCGTGGGAGACTCCGGCCTCGTCGAGGACGGAGTCGAGCAGTGTGTTGGGCTCCATCTCGCCCTCCCGAAGCGCTCGGTGGCGCCAGCGTAACGGAGGGCGATTCGCACGGGGTGTGAATCGGGAAGAGGTGGGGCTCAGCGGGTCCGTTCCCCCTCCCCGCCCCTTCCCGCAACCTCGATATGCCGCTCCGCCACCACCGCGTGGCAGGGGCTCCGCCCCTGGGCCCCCTGGTGCCTGGGGCAGAGCCCCGGTCTCGGGGGTCTGGGGCGGAACCCCGGCTCCGGGGCCTGGGGGGGCAGCCCCGGTCTCGGGGGTCTGGGGCAGAGCCCCAGTTTCGGGAAGGGGCGGGGAGGGGAAACAGCCCGCCGCAGGCGCCACGACCCGCCGGACGCCCCTCACGCCCGGTGGGCGTCGGCGGCGGGGCGGGTGAGGGCCGTGGGGGCCGAGAGCGGGCAGTGGTCATAGCGCAGGGCGAGCAGTGCGACGTCGTCGGCGAGCCGGCCGCCGGTGTGGCGCAGCAGCGCCGAGCGCACCCCCGCGACGACCGCGGCGGGGACGAGCGGTCCGACGCCCGCGGCCTCGGACAGGGCGCGGCGCAGCGGGAAGAACGTTCCGTGGGCGTCGCGGGCGTCCTCGGCGCCATCGGTGTGCAGCACCAGCGTGTCGCCGGTCTCCAGGGCGCCCCAGCGGGCGGTGGGGAGTTCGGCGGGGAGCGGGAAGAGGCCGAGCGGCGGCAGCACCTCGCCGGGCGCGGACTGCCGGGCCAGGGCCGGACCCACGGGCTGTTCGCGGAGGCGGTGCGGCCAGGGGTGGCCGCAGTTGAGCGTGGTGACCTCGCCGTCCCGGCCCACCTCCAGCAGCAGGACGGTCACGAACTCCTCGTCCACATGGCCGTCCAGCGGGCACTCCCCGTCGGCGCGGGCCAGCAGATGGCGCTCCAGCGCGCGGTCGAGCCGGCGCAGCACGCCGGTGAGCCGGGGTTCCTCATGTGCGGCCTCGCGGAAGCTGCCGAGGACGGCGGCCACGGTGCCGATCGCGGCGAGGCCGTGCCCGCGCACATCGCCGATGATGACGCGGACGCCGTACGGGGTGGCCAGCGCCTCGTACAGATCGCCGCCGACGGCGGCGCCCCGGCTGGCCGACAGATGGCCGCCCGCCAGTTCGATGCCGTTCAGCCGGGCCGGGAGCGGCCGCAGCACCACGTCCTGCGCCGCGGCGGCCACCGCCCGTAGCTCCTCCAGCTCGCGGACCAGCCGCACCTTGCGGCCCGCCGTGAGATAGCCGCCGAGGGCCACTCCGACGATGGCGCAGCAGGTGACCAGCGGGGCGTGCGGCTCCGTCACCTCGCCGTCGGGCTCCAGCGCGGTCGTGGGGGCGAGGGCGAACAGCAGACCGGCGCCGCCGAGCAGCAGAACGCATCTGCGGCGGCCGCCGCTCGCGCAGGCGATGGCGGGTGCCGCGGCGATGAGGGGGACGACCTCGGTGTGGTGCGGGGTCAGCAGCTCCCAGCAGATGACGCCGAGCACCCACAGGCAGGGGACGGCGCGGGCGGCCGCCCGCAGACTCCGTGCCCTCCGTACGAACGCGCCGCCGACTGCCGATGTCCCGATCATGTGTCGCCCCCAACGCCGGCCAATGAGGCGGTCGGCCAGGCCCCCGGACGGTCGATCCCGCTTGGGCCGTACGACCGGCACGATTCTTGCGACAGCTTCTGCCAATTGGACCAGTCGCCTCCGCATCTCACCTGATCGGGTGACCGCGCCCCGGGCACCCACCCGAACACGCCGCCGTACCGCGGACGCGGTGTCGGCTGTTGCCAATTGGATTGCCCTACGAGGTGAGGGGGGTCACACTTGTGTCATTCATCGCTTGGGGGAGGCGGTGCCTACGCGACTGCCCCTCAGCTGTTGACCGAGTGTGGGGGGCCTCGTGAAACAGGACACAGCCGCGCCGAGTGACGCCTCGGTGGTGCGGATTCTGGGCGCCGACGGCCGGCCCGAGGGGGCCGGGTTCCTCAGCGGATACCGTGAAGTGATCACCTGTGCCCATGTCGTGGCCAGAGCGCTGGGCATTCCGTCCGACACGCTCGCGGAGCCACCGGCCGGACGTTTATGGGTCGACTTCCCACTGGCCGAGGCCGGTCGGCGCATGGAGGTGGGGATCGCCTCCTGGACCCCGGTCCGGGCCGATGGGTCCGGAGACGTCGCCGTCCTGCGCCTGCTCACCGATCCGCCCGCCAGGGCGACGGTGGCCAGGCTCGTGGAAGACGTGGCCGAACCGGACCGGCGCGTACGCACCTTCGGCTTTCCCACCGCCTACGACGACGGCGCGTGGAGCGTCGGCTGGCTGCGCGGGCGGACCGGCGCCGGCTGGTTGCAGTACGACACGGATTCGTCCAGCGAGCACCGCGTGCAAACCGGCTTCTCGGGCGCTCCGGTCTGGGATGTGGCCGAGGGCGGCGTGGTCGGTATGGTCGTCGCCGCCGACGACAGGCCGGATGTGCGCACGGCCTACCTCATCCCGACGCAGACGCTGCGCGAGAGCTCGTCGGCACTGGGCGAAACGGCGCTGCCCGCTTGTCCGTTCCGGGCCCTGGAGCCCTTCGAGGAGCGCGACGCCCGGCTGTTCCACGGCCGGGAGGAGCCCGCCCGGCGCATCGTCGACCTGCTCGGCTACGCACCGGCGATCAGCCTGGTCGGCCCGTCCGGCTGCGGCAAGTCCTCCTTGCTGCACGCCGGGGCGCTGCCACGGCTGCGCGGCCGCCGGGACCTGGAAATCGTCGCCTTCCGCCCCGGACAGCTCGGCCGGAGCCCGCTCACCGCCCTGGTCCTGGCCCTGCTTCCGCGCCTCGAACCGGACCTGACCGAGACCGCGCGGCTGACCGGGCTGCCCGGACTGACGGATCTGGTGCGCACGGGCCAACTGCCCGCGGTCGTGGACCGGCTGCTCGAACGTCAGGGCAAGGACCGGCTGCTCGTGGTGGCCGACCAGTTCGAAGAAGCGCTCATCGGTACCGAGCGGGCGGAGCTGGACGCGCTGGCGGCCGCGCTCGGGCACGCCCTGCAGCCCGGGTCCCGGCTGCGGGTCGTCACGACCCTGCGCGCCGACTTCCTCACCCCCGCCCTCCACCACCCCGGACTCGCCCCGCTGTTCGCGGGCGACCGGCTGTTCACCGTGGGGGCGATGTCCGACGAGGAACTGCGCGCGGCCATCGAGCGTCCGCTGCACCACACCGGCGTCCGCTACGAACCGGGGCTGGTGGACCGGATCCTGGCCGATCTCGGCAGCGGTCCGGGGCGGCTGCCCCTGCTGGAGTTCACCCTCACCAAACTGTGGGAGCGGCAGCGGCGAGGCGTCATGGGACACGCCGCGTACGAGTCCCTGGGCCGCGTCAACGACGCGCTGGTGACCCATGCGGAACAGATCTGGACCGGCGCCCTCACCGAGGAGGAGCACCGGGCCGCCCGCACGCTCCTCGTCCAGCTCGCCCACCCCGGCGACGGCCGGGTCGAGCCCACCCGCCGCACCCTGACCCGCTCCGAACTGCCGCCCGAGCAATGGCGGATCGCCCAGCGGCTGATGACCACGCGCCTGGTCGTGCCCGGCGAGGAGTACCGCCCCGGCGGCGGGCCGCCCGAGGAGACCGTGGAGCTGGCCCACGAGACGCTGCTGACGCACTGGAGCCGGCTGCGCGCGTTCTTCGAGGCCGACCGCGACTTCCGGGTGTGGCAGGAGGACCTGCGCCGACGCATCTCCCCGTGGGCCGCCGACAGGCGCTCCCGGGGCCGGCTGCTGCGAGGGGCGGATCTGCGGGACGCCCGGGAGTGGCACGCGCGACGCCAGGACGAGCTGCTCCCCACGGAGAAGGAATACGTCGAGGCGAGCGTCCGCGGCGCCCACCGCCGCCGTACCGTGATCGTCACCCTCGTCGTCGTGCTCGGCCTCATCGGAGGGGTTTTGGGGCTGGCGGTCCGGTCCTGGCAGCAGGACGTCACCACGGATTCGGCCACCCGGGCGTCCCGGGTCCTGCTCCAGCAGTCGCGCGACGCCGAGACCGGCGCCACCGACACCGGGGCCGCGTACACGGCACTGCTGCTGGCCCTGCGCGCCTACCGCACGCAGGACACCGAGCAGACCAGGGCGCGCCTCGGTGAGATGTACACGCGGTACGGCTTCGCCGACTTGCTCGCCCCCCGGTACCCGTCGGTGAGCGCGCTCCTCACGGACATGACGGGCCCCCTGCCGAGCTCCTCCCTCATCGATTCCGAGGGACAGGTGATCGCCTCGCGGGACGCCACCGGCAAGGTGGGCGTGCTGGAACGCACCGACAGCGGGGTACGGCGGCTGCCCGCCGGCCAGGACGCGGACGTCACGGCGGTCAGCCCGGACGGCTCCCTGGTGGCCATGGCCAAGGCGTCGTTCTCCTTGGACTCCGGTGGCGGTCAGCCGACTCCCCCGGCCGACCCGCGCGGGCTTCCGGTGCACCTGTACGACGTGCGCACCGGGCGGGACCGGACGCTGGAGCGTCCCGAGAAGGGCGATCCGTTTCCGGACATGTCGGAGGAGATACCGGGCTTCCCCGACCTGGAGTTCCCCGATCTGGAACTCTCCGACATCCCCGGCCTCGCGATGCCGACGACGTACGCGCGGCTCACCTTCTCCCCCGACGGCTCGATGTTGCTGGGACAGACCGGCCTCTTGGGTGAGGACGGCCGGCTCGTGATCTGGGACACCGCCACCGGCCGGATCGAGAAGACCATGTCCGGCCTGCCGGAGCCGGTCACCGCGCTGTGGCTGGAGAACGGCGGGAAACACCTGATCACGATGGCCGACACGACGGCGAAGGGAGCGTCCTTGGACATGACCATCTCGGTGAAGCGATGGGACCTCAGCGGGTCGTCACCGCGCGGGCGCCGACTGCTCGCCTTCCCGAGGCCTTCCGAGACGAACGTGGTGACGGACGTGAGCCCGGACCTCACCCGGGTGGCCGTCACGGAGACCCGGACCAGCGGTCTGAAGGTCGACCACCGGCTGTCCGTCTACCGACTGCCGAGCGGACGGCTGCTCCGCCAGAAGCGCTCTGCCCAGCAGGACGTGGTGACCGGGGTCACCGTCTCCACCGGCGGCTCACGGATCCTGATCTACGGAGGAATCCCCAACTCCCCCGTCCCGTCCTCCTCGTCCTCCCCGTCCCCTTCGCCCTCTTCATCCTCCTCGTCCGGCGGCTCCACGGACGACGGCTTCCTCACCAGAGTGGACAGCCGATGGCAGATCGACCTGCTCGGCCCGGGGGACGCCCCGTCGGCGGTCCTGTCGGAGCGCGGCCTGCTCGCCGTCGTCGGCCCCGGCAAGGGTGATCCGCTGCACCGGTTGCCCAGGCCCACCGCCGGCACCGGGCCCACCGGCCCCACCGGCACGCCGGCCAAGAGACCGTCGGCTCCCGAGGCCAAGCGGTGGATGGCGCACCTGTGCGACATCCTCGGCGACGAGACGCTGCCGGCTGCCGTCGGCGAGAAGCTGCCCCCCGGTGCGTACCGGGGAGCGTTGTGTCCGAGGAAGGGATAGGGACGCGTGGCCGAGACACAGCTCATCCGGGTGCCGCTGAACGGCTCCGAGGACTCGGGCGGCGCGGAAGCGGTGGTGGTGGTGGAGATCGAGCAGGCCGCCTCCGGCATCGTGCGCGCCGCCCGGCCGGGCCAGGTCGCGGGAACCGCCGCACGGACGCTGAGCGAGAGCTTCGACCAGGTGCGCGCCGCGGCCGCGACGCTCCTGGACCGGCTGACCACGCTCCCCACCCCGCCGAGCACGGTCGAAGTCGAACTCGGGGTGAAGATCAACGCCGAGGCGGGAGCGGTGATCGCCAAAACGGCGGCCGAGGGGAACTTCACGGTCAGGCTGGTCTGGCAGCGGGACGGCGGCGGCGGCGGTCCATGAGAGTCACCGTGGAAGGCCGCCCCGGTCCCGTCCGGCGGCGGCACAACGGCGATGGGGCGCGCCCCGATGCGGGACGCGCCCCATCGCCGTGTGCACGGCGGGCGGCGGGAGCCGGTCGCCGTCAGGCTCCGCGCAGGGTGGCACCCGTGCGGTCGGCGGCCGCCGACACCGCGGCGTCGCGGGACGCGGCGATCTCCTCGGCGGTCAGCGTGCGGTCCGGGGCGCGGAAGCGAAGCGCGTAGGCCAGCGACTTCCTGCCCTCGCCGAGCTGCTCACCGGTGAAGACGTCGAACAGGCGGAGGGATTCGAGCAGTTCCCCCGCGCCCTCGCACAGCGCCGTCTCGACCTCGGCCGCGGGCACGGACGCGTCCACGACCAGCGCGACGTCCTGGGTGGCCACCGGGAAGGTGGAGACATGGGGCGCCTCCACACGGCCGGCGCCGGCCTGCTCGAGACGGTCGAGCTCGATCTCCATCGCGCAGGTGCGCTCGGGCAGGCCCAGGGCTTTGGTGACCCGGGGGTGGAGCTCACCCGCGTTGCCGACGAGGATCTCCTCGCCGTCGACGACGGCCAGCAGCGCGGCGCAGCGGCCCGGGTGCCACGGGTCCTGCTGGTCCTGGCGGACGATCAGCTCGGCGCCCGCCTCGCGGGCCACGACCCGGCCCGCCTCGACGGCGTCGGCCCAGCTCACCGGGGTGCCCTTGCCCCACCAGCCGGCCTGCTCGCGGTCGCCCGCGAGGACGACGGCGGCACGGCGCGGCTGGTGCGGCAGCGCCGCGTCGAGCCCGGCGATCTGCTCGTCGGTGGGACGGCGGTCGACGGGCAGGATGGCCGGGCGCGGCTCGTCACCGGTGGCGCGGAAGACCAGACCCGTCTCGAAGAGCGCGACGTCGTGCTCGCCGCGGCCGACGTTGCGGCGCAGCGCGGCGAGCAGCCCGGGCAGCAGCGTCGTACGGAGCGCGGGCTCGGTGTCCGACAGCGGGTTGACCAGCCGGACCAGATCGCGCCGCGGGTCGTCGGCGGCCAGCCCGAACTGGTCGAGGACCTCCTCGCCGAGGAACGGGTAGTTCAGCGCCTCGACGTATCCGGCCCCGGCCAGCGCCCGGCCGACCCGGCGGTGCAGCCGCTGACGCTCGGTCAGCCCGCGCCCGGCGGGGGGCTGGGGCAGCGTCGAGGGGAGGTTCTCGTACCCCTCCAGCCGGATGACCTCCTCGGCCAGGTCGTTGGGGTCGGTGAGGTCGGGCCGCCAGCTGGGAACGGTGACGGTGAGGTCGTCGGCGCCGTAGACATCGCAGCCGATCTGCTGCAGCCGGCGCACCACGGTCTCGCGGCCGTAGGAGACCCCCGCGACCTTGTCCGGGTGGTCGGCGGGCAGCGTGATGGTGTGCGGGGCGCTGGGCGCGATGATCTCGGTGACGCCCACCTCCGCGGTGCCGCCCGCGAGCAGCACCAGCAGATCGACGGTGCGCTGCGCGGCCGCCGAGGTGGCCTCGGGGTCGACTCCGCGCTCGAACCGGCGGGACGCCTCGGAGGACAGCTTGTGACGGCGGGCGGTGCGGGCAACCGGGACGGGGGCGAAGTGGGCGGCCTCGATGACGACCTCGGTGGTGCCCGCCACCTCGCCGGACTCGGGGTCGGCGGCGGTGTCCGCGATCTCGGTGTTGGCGCCGCCCATGACACCGGCGAGGCCGATGGGGCCGCTCTCGTCGGTGATGACGAGGTCCTCGGCGTCCAGGACGCGCTGGGTGCCGTCGAGGGTGGTGAGCTTCTCGCCGGGCTGCGCGCGGCGCACCCCGATCGCCCCGGTGATCCGGGAGCGGTCGTAGGCGTGCAGCGGCTGGCCCAGTTCGAGCATCACATAGTTGGTGATGTCGACGGCGAGCGAGACCGGGCGCATCCCGGCCTTCTGGAGCCGGCGCTGGAGCCAGATCGGGGAGTGCGCCTCGGGGTCGAGCCCGGTGACGGTGCGGGCGGTGAAGCGGTCGCAGCCGACCGGGTCGGCGACCTTGACCGGGTAGCCGTGGCTGTTGGGCGCGGGCACGTCGAGGAGGGCCGGGTCGCGCAGCGGCAGCTCGTAGGCGGTCGCGGTCTCCCGGGCGACTCCGCGCATCGACAGGCAGTAGCCCCGGTCCGGGGTGACCGCGATGTCGAGGACCTCGTCGACGAGCTGGAGCAGCTCGATCGCGTCGGTGCCGACCTCGTACTCCGGCGGCAGCACGATGATGCCGTCGTGGTCGTCGGACATGCCCAGCTCGCTGGCCGAGCAGATCATGCCCTCGGAGACCTTGCCGTAGGTCTTGCGCGCGGCGATCGCGAAGCCGCCGGGCAGCTCGGCGCCGGGCAGCACGACCACGACCTTGTCGCCCTCGCGGAAGTTCCGGGCGCCGCAGACGATGTTCTGCTGCTCGCCCGTGCCGTTCGCCCGGCCGACGTCCACCTGGCAGTAGCGGATGGGCTTCTTGAAGCCCTCCAGCTCCTCGATGGCCAGCACCTGCCCGACCACCAGGGGGCCCTTGAGCCCGGCACCGAGCTGCTCGACGGTCTCGACCTCGAGCCCGGCGGCGACGAGTTTGGCCTGTACGTCACGGCCGGTCTCACCGGCGGGCAGGTCGACGTACTCCCGCAGCCAAGAAAGCGGGACCCGCATCAGATCTCCATCCCGAAGGGCCGGGTGAAGCGCACATCACCCTCGACCATGTCTCGCATGTCTTCCACGTTGTGCCGGAACATCAGCATCCGCTCGATGCCGAAGCCGAAGGCGAAGCCGCTGTACCTGTCCGGGTCGACACCGCAGGCGATCAGCACCCGCGGATTGACCATCCCGCAGCCGCCCAGCTCGATCCAGCCCTCGCTGGAGCAGGTGCGGCAGGGCCGGTCCGGGTTGCCCACGGACTCGCCACGGCACACGTAGCACAGCATGTCCATCTCGGCGGACGGCTCGGTGAACGGGAAGAAGTTCGGCCGCAGCCGGGTGGTCATGCCCTCGCCGAACAGCGCCCGCACCATGTGGTCGAGCGTGCCCTTGAGGTCGGCCATGGTCAGGCCCTCGTCAATGGCCAGCAGCTCGACCTGGCTGAAGACGGGGGTGTGGGTGGCGTCCAGCTCATCGGTGCGGTAGGTGCGCCCCGGGCAGATCACATAGATGGGCGGCTCGCGGTCGATCATCGACCGGATCTGCACCGGCGAGGTGTGGGTGCGCAGCACCACACCGGAGCCCTCGCCGGCCTGGTCACCCTTCGTACCGCGCACGAAGAACGTGTCCTGCATCTCGCGGGCCGGGTGGTCCGGCGGGAAGTTGAGCGCGTCGAAGTTGAACCACTCGGCCTCCGCCTCGGGGCCCTCGGCGACCTCGTAGCCCATCGCCACGAAGACGTCCTCGATGCGCTCGGAGAACGTGGTGATCGGGTGGCGGGCGCCGGCCGGGGTGCGGTCGTACGGCAGGGTGACGTCCACCGCCTCCTCGACCAGCACCCGGGCGTCACGCTCCGCCTCCAGCTCCTCCTGCCGCGTCTTCAGCGCCTGGTTGACCTGGCCGCGGGCCTGGCCGACGCGCTTGCCCGCGTCCGCCTTGGCGTGCGGTGGCAGGGCGCCGATCTCGCGGTTGGCGAGCGCCAGCGGCGAGCGGTCGCCCGTGTGGGCGACCTTCACCTCGCGCAGCGCCTCGAGGTCCCCGGCGGCGGTGATGGCGGCGAGCGCCTCGTCCCGCCTGCGGGCGATCTCTTCCGGTTTCAGTGCCTCGACCTCGACAGGGTCGTACGACTTATTGGGTGCCGACATCTCTTCCCGTGCTTCCGTTTGTCCCCCAGCTACCGCTGGGAGGTGCCCCCCGGCTGCGCGACCCCGGCTCGACTGGCTGCGACCGCTGCGCCCCGTGCAGGGGACGCCAAAGGTGCCAAAGCCCGAGTCTAAGGGGCGCGAGAGGGGTGCTGTTCCGGGGGACGCCGCGCGACGGCCGCCGCGCTCGGGGTCCGCCCCGTGCTGGAGAAGCCCGCGGGTGGCTCAGGCCAGATAGGCCGGAGTGCCCACGGGCAGGGTAAATCGGAACTCGGCGCCGCCGCCGCGGGCCCGGTCGACGATGATCGCGCCGCCGTGGGCCTCGACGATGCCCTTGACGATGTAGAGCCCCAGGCCAGTGCCACCGCGCTTGCTGCCCCGCCAGAAGCGGGTGAAAACGCGGCTCATCGACTCCTCCGGGATACCGGGGCCCTCGTCGCTCACGGTGACGGCCGTCCTTTCGACAGTGGGGCCTTCCGCGACCGGCTTGGCCGGTGCGGGCGCTATGTCAATGGTGACCGTTCCCTCGCCGTGGCGCACCGCGTTTTCCAGCAGGTTGCCCAGCACCTGATCGATCTTGTCCGGATCTGCCCATAGCCTGGGCAGTGGCCCCCTGACCCTGATCAGGAACCGCTCGGCGGTGTGCCCGGCGGCGGTGAGCGCCTGCACATGGCGGCGGACCGCGGCGGCGAGATCCACCGGCTGGCGGCGCACCTCCAGCCGGCCGGAGTCGATCCGGGAGATGTCCAGCAGCTCGGCGATCAGCCGGGTGACCCGGTTGGCGTCGGCGTCCACGGTCTCCAGCATCAGCCGCTTCTGGTCGTCGGTGAACCGCTCCCACTTGGCCAGCAGCGTGGCCGTGAACCCCTTCACGGACGTCAGCGGCGAACGCAGCTCATGGGCGACGGTCGCGATCAGCTCGGCATGGCTGCGCTCGGTGCGGCGACGGGCCTCGGTGCCGCGCAGACAGACCACCACCCGGCGCACCGGCCCGGTCGGCCGCTCGCGCACATAGCGGGCCGAGACCAGCACCTCGCGGCCGCCCGGCAGCAGCAGGTTCCGCTCGGGCTGACCGGCCCGGATGGCCAGCCCACCATAGGGATCGGTCAGCGCCCACCAGCGCCGGCCGTCCAGGTCCTCTAACGGCAGGGCCACCTCGAGCCGACGGCCGATCGCGTCCGCGGGGTCGGTGGCGGTGATGCGGGCCGCCGCCGCGTTGAAGCACGTGACCAGGCCGGTCTCATCGGCCACCACCAGGCCGTCGGGCAGATCGTCGGGGTGCGGTCCCAGCGCGTCCGGCACGCCGCCGGGGTCCTCCCCGGCGGACGGGCGGCCATGCCCGCCGGACGCATGGGCTTCGGCCGCCCTGGCGCCGGAGGTCCTGACGTCCATCCCCACACCCCCTCTCGGGTCCCCTCCCAGAGGGGGCAACCCTACTAGGTCGATGTGACGGAGCGGCACCCTGCGGGAGCGCGCTGCGCACGAGCGGAGGCATAGAGGCACACGGCGGCGGCCGTGGCGAGGTTGAGGCTCTCGGCCCTGCCGTGAATCGGAACGCGCACCACCTCGTCCGCGAGTGCGCGGGTAGCCTCCGGCAGGCCCCACGCCTCATTGCCGAAGATCCAGGCGGTGGGGGCGCCCAGGAGCCCGTCGTCCAGCTCCGAGTCCAGGTCCCGCTCCCCCGCCCCGTCCGCGGCCAGCACCCGCGCCCCCGCCTCCCGCAACCCGCTCACCGCGCGCTCGACGGGCACGCCGACGGCGACGGGAAGATGGAAGAGGGAGCCGACGGAGGCGCGTACGGCCTTGGGGTTGTACGGGTCCACGGAGGCGTCCGTCAGCACGACCGCGTCCGCCCCGGCGGCGTCGGCGCACCGCAGCACGGTGCCGGCGTTGCCGGGGTCGCGGACGTTCGCGAGCACGGCGACGAGCTTCGGCCTGGCCGCCAGGATCTCCTCGAACGGCGAGTCCAGGAAGCGGCACAGCCCGACGATGCCCTGCGGAGTGACCGTGTCGGACATCTCCGCGACGACGTCATCGGTCGCGGAGAGCACGGGGACGTCCGCGGCGCGGGCGGCGTCGAGGATCTCCTGGTGCCGCTCGGCGGCCTCGGGGGTGGCGTACACCTCCACGAGATGCGCGACGGCCTCCCGCACGGCCTGCGGCCCCTCGACGATGAACCGCCGCTCCTTGCCGCGGAAGCTGCGCTTGGCCAGCCGGCGGGCCGCGGTGACGCGTGGCGATCGCAGGGACGTCAATTCGGGGGTCGCCATGGGGTGCGTGCGCTTTCTCGTGGTGGTGTGATGGTTGCGCGCGGGCCGGTCTTCCCTCAATCGCGGCCGGGGCATCGGCCGACCGCGGGCATCGTCCCGCGAAGCGGACTCCCCCACCCCGCCCCTCCCCGAAACCAGGGGCAAGCCCCCGGGCCCCGGGAGAGACAGCGGCGTGGCCCTCCGCAGCGCCGCGAGCCCCGCAGGGGCAGCGCCGCGTCCAGCCGCGGGCATCGCCTCGCGGGGCGGGTTCCCCCACCCCGCCCCTCCCCGAAACCAGGGGCAAGCCCCCGGGCCCCCGAGAGGGGCAGCGGGGTGTCCAGCTTCGGGCAGCCGTCCCGCGCAGCGGAACGCACCCCGTTGTGGGCAATCGTCCCGCGGAGGGGGGCACCTCCCAGCGGTAGCTGGGGGGGGAGGGACGGGTGGGCACAACCCGGCCACCGGGCCGCACCCGGAAACGAGACCCCAGGGGGCACAACCCGGCCACCGGGCCGCACCCGGGGACGGAGGCCCCAAGGGGGAGCGACGTGCGCGGACCCGCAGGTGATGCGTTCACCTGCGGGTCCACTCGGCAATGCTCAGCGCAGCGCTTACGCGGCCTTCGGCGCGTTCACATCACTCGGCAGCGCCTTCTGCGCGGCCTCGACCAGCACCGCGAACGCGTTCGCGTCGTTGACCGCGAGGTCCGCCAGAATCTTGCGGTCGACCTCGATGTTCGCGGCCTTCAGACCCTGGATGAAGCGGTTGTACGTCATGCCATTGGCGCGGGCAGCGGCGTTGATGCGCTGGATCCACAGCTGGCGGAAGTCGCCCTTGCGCTTCTTGCGGTCGTTGTAGTTGTAGACCAGAGAGTGGGTGACCTGCTCCTTGGCCTTGCGGTACAGGCGGGAGCGCTGGCCCCGGTAGCCGCTGGCCTGCTCGAGGATCGCCCGGCGCTTCTTGTGGGCGTTGACTGCCCGCTTGACGCGTGCCACTTGTTTAACTCCTTGTACGGGGCCGCGGGTGACTCACGCGGCCCGGAAACGAATAGGTCCCGGTGGGTCCCGGTCTGGCGCTCGCCTCACCCCGCCGGAGCAGGGCAGGGGCGTCACTTGCCGAGAAGCTTCTTGATCTTCTTGGCGTCGGCAGGGGCCATCTCGACCTTTCCGGCCAGGCGGCGCGTCAGCGTGGACGGCTTGTGCTCGAGAAGGTGGCGGCGACCGGCGCGCTGGCGCACCACCTTGCCGGAGCCGGTGAGCTTGAAGCGCTTGCTGGCACCGCTGTGCGTCTTGTTCTTCGGCATGTCGCCGTTCTCTCCTCGTCGGAGCGCTTCCGCCCCATCCGGCCGTGGCGCGATCGGGCCGCGGACCGGTGGGCGCAGAAGCGTCTGTTATGTCGGTCTGGGTCGGGACCAGGGTCCCGGGGTCGAGGCTGGCACCTCGAACATCAGGCCTCGGCGGGCTCCTCGGCCGGCTGCTCCGCGGACGCGTCCGGAGACTGGTCCAGGTGGGGAACGCCCTGACGCTCCGCCTTGCGGGCTGCCTGCGCCTCGCGGGCTTCGGCCATCGCCTCGGTCTTCTTCTTGTGCGGACCGAGAACCATGATCATGTTTCGGCCGTCCTGCTTGGGGTTGGACTCCACGAAGCCCAGCTCCTGGACGTCCTCAGCGAGCCGCTGCAGCAGCCGGTAGCCCAGTTCGGGCCGGGACTGCTCACGGCCACGGAACATGATCGTGATCTTGACCTTGTCGCCCTGCTTGAGGAACCGGACGACGTGACCCTTCTTGGTGTCATAGTCGTGCGGGTCGATCTTCGGCCGGAGCTTCATCTCCTTGATGACCGTGTGCGCCTGGTTCTTGCGCGCCTCACGGGCCTTCATGGCCGACTCGTATTTGAACTTTCCGTAGTCCATGAGCTTGCAGACCGGCGGACGGGCGGTCGCCGCCACCTCGACCAGGTCGAGGTCGTACTCCTGCGCAAGCTCCAGGGCCTTGGCAAGCGGCACAATGCCGACCTGCTCGCCACTGGGACCGACGAGTCGCACCTCGGGGACGCGAATCCGGTCGTTGATGCGGGGCTCGGCGCTGATGGATCCTCCTCGGTTACACCACGCGACCGCCTGGCGGACTGCCGCGTAAGTCTGTTTCGGTTGAGACCACCGCGCCGTGACGCACAAAACGCCCCGGACGGTACACAGGCGGGGCTCCTCATTGACCGGGAGCACCGCCGCGATATCACCGCGGGGCGCAGCCTGACCGATGACCTGCCGACCCCGGGGGTCGGGAGGTGGGAGCTGGGGAGCCTCCACTTGTGGGCCGGACACGCACGTGACCGGCCGGTCGTTTATCTACGATACCAGCACCCGCGCGGGATGCTCACCCGCCGCGTCCCCGGCATCCGCCGTTCCCGCCGTCCCTCCTCCTCTCACCTCACCTCTCCCGGGTCCCTGCCGGGTCCCTCCCCTTCCGCCCGTTCCTCCTGTTCCTCCTGTTCCTGTGAACTCACCCGCCCCGTGCGTACGGTGCCGGGCGGACGCCTAGGCTGGGGCACACCGTCCATCAGGAAGCGAGCCCCGACCACCATGAGCGACGCCAACGCCGGGCAGCCGCCGGCCCCCGACTTCGACCGGATGACCCGGGACATCGCGGATGTGCCCGCCGTCGAGGTGATCACCACGGTCGCGGTGCACCTGATGAGCGCCGCCGCGGTCAACCTGGGCCTGGCCGAGGAGGGTCCCCAGCACAAGGACCTGGACGAGGCGCGGAAGCTGATCAACGCCCTGGCGGGGCTGGTCACGGCCAGCGCCACGGAGATCAGCTCCTTCCACGCCGCTCCGCTGCGGGACGGTCTGAAGTCCCTGCAGCTCGCCTTCCGCGAGGCTTCGGTGGTGCCGGACGAGCCGGGGCAGGGGCCCGGCGAGAAGTTCACCGGCCCGGTTTTCGGCTGACCGGCAGCCCCCTTAGGGCCGCGCCCGCGCCCCTTGTCACTCAGGCCGCCTCCGGGCCCTTGGTCTCCGGGCCGCCCGCCTCGGGGCGGTGGCCGCCGCGCATGCGTCCCCACGGCCCGGTCGCCGGGGGCGGATGCGCCTCCTCCCGGTCGGCCTGGCCCGCCGGATGGAGATGGGTGAAGCGGTGCACCGCCGCGGCGAGCACCCCGCCGACCAGCGGCGCCACGATGAACAGCCACAGCTGGCCCAGCGCATCGCCGCCCGCGAAGATCGCCGGGCCGAAGCTGCGCGCCGGATTGACCGAGGCCCAGGTCAGCGGGATGCCGATCAGATTGACCGCGGCCAGCGCGAGGCCCACCGGGACCGGTTCGGCGCCGACCATCGGCACCGCGTGGGTCACCGTGAGGAAGACGAAGACCAGCAGGAAGGTCAGCAGCACCTCGGCGAGGAAGGCCCCGCCCGCGCCCATGCCGACCGGTGAGCGGCCGCCGTAGCCGTTGCTGCCGAAGGCACCGGCCGTCTGGAGCCGGGGCACCTGGTTGGCGAGCAGGAAGAGTATCGCCGCGCCCACGATCGCGCCGACGAACTGCGCGACCCAGTACTGGACGGCCGTACGGATGTCGATGCGCCTGGCCAGCAGCACACCGAGGGTCACCGCCGGGTTGATGTGGCAGCCCGAGATGCGCCCGAGCGCAAAGGCGATCGCGATCAGCGTGAAGCCGAAGGCGAGCGAGATCCCGAGGGCGTTGATGTAGTCGCCCGCCAGGACCAGCGAGCCGACTCCGAAGAGGACCAGCATCGCGGTCCCGATGAACTCCGCTACGACCGTTCTCGTCTCCATGGCGCTCTCCTCACGCAGATTCCGACCGCCAGTCGCCTAAGCATTGTGGGCGGAATCGGGAGGATTCGCCTGTTGGTCCGAACGGGGAGGGCCGGGCCCGGCCCTCAGCGGCTGAAGAGCGGCTCGCCGGGGACCTGCGCGTCCGGCGGCAGCAGTGCCAGGGTCAGACCACGCACCAGCCGCGCCCGCAGCACCTCGTCGGCGGCCAGGGCGCCCGCCACCCGGTGCGCCGTCTCGCGCGCGGGCGCCTCCGGCGCCAGGGCGAGCGCGAGCATCCCGTCGGCGTCCGCCGCCGGGGCCAGATGGGCCCGGAGCACCCCCGGCTCGGCGGCCAGCACGGTGCGCACCGCCTCGGCCACGGCCGGGTCGGCGAGCGGATCGGCACTGGTCCGGCCCTCGGCGAGGGCCAGCAGGGCGGGGCCGGTCAGCTGGTACGGCACCGGGCCCGCGAGGTCCAGGACCAGGGTGTCCGCCTTCTCATGGGCGGTGGCCTCCAGCGCCTGGCGCAGCGGTACGGCCACGGGCCGGGCGTCCGGGCGCCAGCGGGCCAGCGTCTCGAGCGAGGTGAACGCGGGCAGCGCGCGCCGGCCGTCGGGCGCCTGGAGCGTGGGCACCGCCATATCGCTGGTCTTGTCACGGCGCAGCCCGCCCGCCCGTCGCCCACCACCACCCTCAACGGACGCTTCGCGCGGCTTGGATTCCAACCGTCGCCCACCACCACCCTCAACGGACGCTTCGCGCGGCTTGGATTCCACCACCTCCGCCTCGCCGAGCATCGCCACCACGGGGACCAGCAGGCGGGCGTCGGTGAGCGCGGCGAGCACCTCCGGTTCGGCCGAGCGGTCATCGGCCCAGGCGGCGAGCGCCGCCGTCAGCCGGGGGTCGGCGGAGCCGTCGTCGCCGGAGAAGCCGGGGTCGGGAATGTTCTTGAGCGCCACGCCATGAGGGTATCGACAGCGAGGAGACCGAGATCCCCGCACCCCCACCCGGGGCACGAGCGGCAGTTGAGGAGACGGCGTGGAACGCGTGAATGACGGCGACCCGGCCCTGCCCGCCCTGTCCGGTGCGGGCGGATCCGGTGCGGGCGGATCCGGTGCGGGCGGAGGGAGTGGGCTGAGCGGCGCGCTCGCCGACGCGCTCGCGCCCGTGGCCGCGGCCGCGGGCTCCGCCGCGGACTTCTCGGTCGCCGTCCTGGAGCCCGGGTCGGGGGCGAGCGGGTCCCATGGCGACGGCTCGTACGCCACGGCGAGCGTCATCAAGGTCGGCATCCTCGCGGCGCTGCTGCTAGGGGCGCAGGACGAGGGGCGGCGGCTGACCGCTCAGGAGCGCTCGTACGCCACCGTGATGATCGAGCGGAGCGACAACGACGCGGCGACGGCGCTGTGGGGGACGATCGGCGGGTCGCGCGGCATCGAGGCCGCGCTGGGACGGCTCGGACTGGCCGATACCCACGCCGACGACCGCGGAGACTGGGGGCTGACCCACACCACGGCGTCCGATCAGCTGGCCCTGCTGCGCGCGGTCTTCCTGGACGGCTCCGCGCTGAGCGCGCGCTCCCAGACGTATCTGCGGACGCTGATGGGCCGCGTCATCGACGGTCAGACCTGGGGCATCTCGGCCGCCGCGGACGGCACCGGCACCGGGACCCGGCTCAAGAACGGCTGGATGCCCCGCGACGCCACCGGCCTGTGGGTCATCAACAGCGTCGGCGAGGTGACGGCAAACGGTCGGCCCCATCTGATCGCGGTGCTGTCCGAGGGCAATGCCGACCGGGAGGGTGGGGTGGCGCTGGTGGAAGAGGTGGCACGGACGGCCGTGGCGACGACCGCCGCGTACGCACCGGGGTAACCGGCCCGCCCACCGCGCCGCCCAACCGGCCCGCCCAGCGCGCCGCCCCGACAACCGCCGTCGTGCTTCAGCGCGTACGGATCCCCACGAACAGGCGCGCACACCGGGCCCGAACCGACGCGGCGACCGGGCACCGCTCAGGGCCGACGGGACCCCGTCAGCGGCGCACCCACAGCGGGCCTCCGCCGATCATCGCGGCGACCGGGCACCGCTCAGCGCGTACGCGTCGCCGTCAGCAGTGACCGCAGTCGCGGGGGCACCCGTAGGGGGCCCGAGCGGCGCCATAGGGATATCGCGGCGACGACCAGGGCAGTGCCGGCGAGGCCGGCGAGGAGGGCCATCTGGTTGGGGCCGGAGTCGTCGTGGGCGCCCTCGATGTGGCCGGGGCCGTTGCCGAAGTAGCGGTTCGGGGCGGCGGCCGCGGCGGGGCGCTGGGCCTCGGGCTTCAGCTTGTCGCCCGCGGTGATCGCCGCCGCCGGGTTCACCAGGCCCGCGCCGAGGTCGTCGCTGCGGCCGCCCTTGGGTGCGTCCTGGGCGGTCCGGGTGAGGAGCCCGCGGATCTGGCGCGGGCTCAGGTCGGGATGGGCGGCGCGGACGAGGGCGACGGAGCCTGAGACGAAGGCGGCGGCCGCGCTGGTGCCCCAGCCCTCGTAGTAGCGCTTGTCGGGGTCGGCGATGACCACGTCGACGCCGGGTGCGCTGACGGTGGCGTACCAGCGGCGGGTGGAGAAGGCGGCGCGTGCGCCGTAGCGGTCCACGGCGGTCACGGCGATGACCCCGGGGTAGGCGGCCGGGTAGGAGACCCGGTCGCCCTTCTCGCCGCCGTTGCCCGCGGAGGCGACCACGACCGCGCCCTTGCCCAGCGCGTACTGCACGGCGGCGTCCTCGGCGGCCTCGGGGTGGGCGGAGGCGCTGTCGTCGCCGAGCGAGAGGTTGATGACGTCGGCGCCGTGGTCGGCCGCCCAGCGGATCCCGGCGGCGAGTGCGCCGCCGCGGGTCGAGCGGGCCTTCTTACGGTCGGGATCGGAGTCTTCGAGGATCACCCGCACCGGCAGGATCCGCGCCTTCGGGGCGACGCCCAGCACGCCCTCGCCGCCGGAGGCGCCATGGCCGTGCCCGGCGATGATCCCGGCCATGGCGGTGCCGTGGCGGGCCCAGGCGCGTTCGCCGCGCCGGGCGCCGAAGCCGATGAGGTCCTTCCCCGGCTCCACCTGGCCTTCGAGGTCGGGGTGGCCTTCGTCGACGCCGGTGTCGAGGACGGCGACGGTGATCCCGGAGCCCTTGGTGGTCTGCCATGCCTCGCGGACGTGGAGGGTGTCCAGCGCCCATTCCTGGGCCTGTATGCCGTCGGCGTATCCGGGCGCGGCGGGCAACAGGGTCAGCCCGGCGGCGGCGAGGGCCACGGCGAGGCGCCGCCCGAGCGCAGAGGTCATGACGTGGCCTCCGTGAACGTGGCCAGGGCCCGGCGGAATCCGCCCTCGATCGCGTCGGCGACGCTCCGGGCGTCGTTGCCGAGGCCGGACTGCGCGGGGGCCGTGGTGGCGCCGCGCTGGGTCGCCTCGCCCGCCGACTGCGGGTCGGTGACCTCACGGCCGTCGGCGAAGCCGGTGACCGTGTAGATGACGGCGGGGGCGTCGGTGAGGATCCGGACCCGCCAGCTGGCGCGCTGGTCGTCGCCGAATCCGGCCGCGGCGGTGCCCTTGGCGGCGTATGTGCGGGGCATCAGATCGGTGCGTTCGTCCAGCTTCTCGGTGACGAAGCGCTGCCGCAGCGCCCGCATTCCGGTGGGTCCTGAGGTGGTGATCAGCACTCCGACGGTGGTGACGCTGGTGCTGGTGGCGTCGGTGTACGTGGCGCGCACCAGCCGTTTGCAGCCCACCGGGACCAGCGCCTTGGCGAGCAGCGGATCGAATCCGCCGCCGCAGCTGCTGTCGGGGGCGACGGCTATCCGGGTCCAGACGCGGTCGGCGCCGCCGGGGCCCTCGCCCTTGCCGCGCAGGGCGCGCGGGAAGAGGTCGTCCACGGGGATGCTGTGCCAGGCGGAACGGGCGTGGGCGTAGGTGTCGGCGGTGGACGGCGGGGCGCCGGGGTCGTCGCCCAGCCAGCTTCCGGCCGCCGCCCCGCCGAGCAGCCCGAGCCCGAGGACGAGGCTCGCGGCGGCGGCCGCCGTACGGCTGGGGGGACGGCGCCGGCCGCCCGGCCCACCGCCCGCGAAGAGCCCACCGCCCGCGAAGTGCCCACCGCCCGCGAAGTGCCCACCGGCCGCGAAGAGCCCGCCGGTGCGCGGAGGCACGGACGGGCGCGGCGGTGTCGAGGGCTGCGGGGGCACCCGGGTACCGGATGCCTCGGCGGTGTCTCTGGAGAACGGGGTCTTCGCCCGTACGCCGAGGACGGGGGTCTCCGGATCGGGGGTGAACCCGGGCGCGTTGGTGGGGCGCGGCGGAGGCGCGGAAGGCCGCTCGGGCGCCGTGCGCGGGGGTTGTGCGGGGCGTGGTGGGGGCGTGCCGTGGGGTGAGTGCGCCTGTTCCGCGTCGGTGCTCACCTGCACCCCCTCGCACCCGTCGAGACCTGCTTCACCTGGCTCCGTCCGGTTCGCCGCGCCACCGCACCGCCTTTCGGGCAGGCGGGCCCGTATACGGACAACCCGCCGCTGACCTGCCGGTCGTGGCGTGCGCGACACTCTACGGCCAGCCGGGGGCCCTGCGCACCGGCCGCCCTCTACCCAGTGGTAATAGCGGTCTGGCAAGCTGCGTCCATGTCCGCTGCCGCCGCTGACCGGGCCCGGTACGACCGGGCCACCGCCCATCTCGAAGCGCCTGTGGCGATTGTCGACCTGGGGGCCTTTGACGACAACGCACGGGATCTGGTCCATCGGGCGGGAGGCAAACCGATCCGCGTGGCCAGCAAATCGGTGCGCTGCCGCGCGCTGTTGGAGCGGGTGCTGGCGCGCGACGGCTTCGCGGGGATCATGAGCTTCACGCTCCCGGAGTCGCTGTGGCTGGCCCGCGAGGGGTTCGACGACGTGCTGCTCGCCTACCCGTCCGCCGACCGGGACGGCTTCGCCACCCTGACCGGCGACCCCAAGCTGGCCGAGGCCGTGACCGTCATGGTGGACGACCTCTCCCAGCTCGATCTGATCGACAGCGTTCGCGCCGGGACCGAAGAGGTCCGGGTCTGCCTGGAATTGGACACCTCGCTGCGGATGCTCGGCGGACGGGTGCGAGTCGGGGCGCTGCGCTCACCGCTGCGCGAACCTGAGCAACTGGCCGCCCTGGCGCGGGCGATCGCCGACCGGCCCGGTTACCGGCTGGTCGGGCTGATGGCGTACGAGGGGCATGTGGCGGGCGTGGGCGACGCGGTTCCCGGGAGCCCGCTGCGCTCGCGCGCCATCCGGCTGATGCAGTCCGTGGCGCGCCGGGAGCTCGCGGCGCGCCGGGCCGCGGCCGTACGCGCGGTGCGGGCCGTGGCGGACCTGGAGTTCGTCAACGGCGGCGGTACGGGCAGTGTGCAGCACACCGCCGCGGAGGACGCGGTGACCGAGATAGCCGCCGGGTCCGGGCTCTACCAGCCGCGCCTGTTCGACCACTACACGTCCTTCCGCGGCCGCCCGGCGGCCCTGTTCGCCCAGCCGGTGGTGCGCCGCCCCGGAGTGGGCGTGGTGACGGTGCTCGGCGGCGGCTATCCGGCGTCGGGCGCGGCGGGCCGGGACCGGCTGCCGGTGCCGTATCTGCCGGAGGGGCTCGCGTACGACTCGATGGAGGGGCCGGGCGAGGTGCAGACCCCGCTGCTGGGCACGGCCGCCGACGATCTGCTGATCGGCGACAAGGTGTGGTTCCGGCACGCCAAGGCCGGTGAACTGTGCGAGCGGTTCGACACACTGCGGCTGATCGAGGGGGACCGGGTGGTGGCGGAGGCGCCGACGTACCGGGGCGAGGGCAGGACGTTCCTCTGACGGCTGGGAGCGCGTCCGGACGGGAACGCGTCCAGATGGGAACGCGTCTAGATGGACCGGCCGTCGCCCGCCAGCGCCTCGATGCCCTTGACGATCTTGTCCATGTCGCTGAGCGGCGGCGCCTTGTCGCTCTCGTCGAACCCGAAGCGCACCACGACCATCGTGTCCGGCATGGTCGGCGAGGGGAACGCCACCGACTGCACGATGCCGTCGTCGCCCTTCTTCGTCACCACCTTCCAGCGGACCAGATAGCCCTTCCCGCCCGCGACCTCGACCGCCGAGGCCTTCAGCTGCTTGTGGGAGGTGATCCCGCCGTACGCCTTGCGGTCGGTGTCCTTGTCGGTGCCGTAGGACTCCTCGGCGTTCTGCCCGATGTCCTCCTTGGCTATGCCCTTGGCGGAGGTGGCCTTGTAGCCCTCGGCGGTCCGGGAGAAGGCGCCGCCGCGCACACAGTCGGTGGACTTGTCGCCCGGGCAGGGGTAGCGGGAGGTGGTGACGCCCGCGCCGCCGGAGCTGCTGCGCCCCGCCTGCCAGCCGGAGAGCACCGGCAGGCTGATGCCGTTGCCCTGGTCCGGGGCGGTGTCCGGGTCGTAACTGGGCGGTGCGCTGGGACTCTCGGTGGGCCCTTCCGAGGGGTCGTCCGGGGTGGGGAGGTCCGGGGCCGGGTCGCCACCGTCGTCCGGCGCGGAGGTACTGGGGGCGGGCCCGGTCTGGGCGTTCCCACCGCCGTCGCCGCCGTCGCCCAGCAGCACGATGCCACCGGCGATCGCGGCGACGACGACGCCGACGGCGACGGAGAGCGCCGCGATCCTCGGCCCGCGGCCCCGGCTGTGGCCGTGTCCCCCCTGCCGCCCCGGCAGGTAGGGGGGCGGCGGCGGGCCGAAGGCCGGATCCGCGGCGCCCGAGGCGTCACGGGTGTACTCGGTCCAGGCCGAGCCGTCCCACCACCGTTCCATGGCGGGGCCGTTACCTGCGTAGCCGGGATCGGGGTACCAGCCGGGGGGCGTGTTCATGGTCACACGGTCAGCCTATGGCCAGGGGTGGGGTCCGTACACCGCGCATAGCAGGACTGCGCACCGGACTACAACGGCGTGACATATGCCCCGGCGATCCCGCCGTCCACGAGGAACTCGGCGGCGTTGACGAAGGACGAGTCATCGCTGGCCAGGAAGGCCACGGCGGAGGCGATCTCCTCCGGTTCGGCGAACCGGCCCACCGGTACGTGCACCAGCCGGCGCTGGGCCCGCTCCGGGTCCTTGGCGAACAGCTCCTTCAGCAGCGGGGTGTTGACCGGCCCCGGGCACAGCGCGTTGACCCGGATGCCCTCGCGGGCGAACTGCACGCCCAGCTCCCGGGACATGGCCAGCACCCCGCCCTTGGAGGCGGTGTAGCTGATCTGGGAGGTGGCGGCGCCCATCACGGCCACGAACGAGGCGGTGTTGATGATGGAGCCCCGGCCCTGCCGCCGCATGTACGGCAGCGCGGCCTTGCAGCACAGATAGACGGAGGTGAGGTTGACCTCCTGGACCCGCTTCCAGGCGTCGAGCCCGGTGGTGAGGATCGAGTCGTCGTCGGGCGGGGAGATCCCGGCGTTGTTGAAGGCGATGTCCACCGAACCGTAGGTGTCGAAGGCGGCCTTGAAGAGCGCCTCGACCTGCTCGGGGTCGACCACGTCCACCTGGACGAACAGCCCGCCGACCTCGTCGGCCGCGGCCTTGCCCGCGCTCTCGTCGATATCGGCGCAGACGACCTGCGCGCCCTCGGAGGCCAGACGGCGCACGGTGGCCAGGCCGATGCCGCTGCCCGCTCCGGTGACGACGGCGGTACGGCCCACCAGGCGGCGGCACACGGGGGTCTCGGTCACGTCACTGCTCCTCGGTGCTGATGAAGACGTTCTTGGTCTCGGTGAAGGCGGCAAGGGCGTCGGGGCCCAGCTCCCGGCCCAGACCGGACTGCTTGTAGCCGCCGAAGGGGGTGGCGTACCGCACGCTGCTGTGCGAGTTGACGGACAGGTTCCCGGCGGCGACGGCGCGCGAGACCCGCACCGCGCGGCCCACGTCACGGGTCCAGATCGAACCGGACAGGCCGTAGTCGGTGGCGTTGGCCAGCCGTACGGCGTCGGCCTCGTCCTCGAAGGGGAGGACGACCGCGACCGGGCCGAAGATCTCCTCCACGGCGGTGCGGTCCCCGGGGCCGGTGGCCTCCAGCACGGTGGCCGGGTACCAGAACCCCTTGCCCTTCGGGGCCTCGCCGCGGATCGCGGCGGGCGCGTCCTCGGGTACGTAGGACCGTACCCGCTCCCGCTGGGCGGCCGAGATCAGCGGGCCCATGGCGGTGGCGGGGTCGGCCGGGTCGCCGACCGCGAAGGAGGTCACGGCGGGCGCCAGCAGCTCCATGAACCGGTCGTAGACGCTTCGCTGCACCAGGATGCGGCTGCGGGCGCAGCAGTCCTGTCCGGTGTTGTCCAGGAAGGAGCCGGGCGCGGCGGCCGCGGCGCGTTCGAGGTCGGCGTCGGCGAAGACGATGTTCGGGCTCTTGCCGCCGAGTTCGAGGGTCACCCGCTTCACGCCCGCGGCGCATTTGGCCATGATCTCCTTGCCGACGGCCGTGGAGCCGGTGAAGACGACCTTGGCGACGCCGGGGTGCTCGACCAGCGCGGCGCCCGCGACCGGCCCGGCGCCGGGAAGCACCTGGAAGAGCCCTTCGGGCAGACCCGCCGCCAGGGCGAGCTCGGCCAGCCGGAGCGCGGTGAGCGGGGTGGTCTCGGCCGGTTTGAGGACGACGGCGTTTCCGGCGGCCAGGGCGGGCGCGGTGCCCCAGGCGGCGATCGGCATGGGGAAGTTCCACGGCGCGATGACCGCGACCACGCCCAGCGGCTCATGGAAGGTGACGTTCAGACCGCCGGCCACCGGGATCTGGGCGCCGCTCAGCCGCTCCGCTCCCCCGGCCGCGTAGTCCAGCAGATCGCGCACATTGCCCGCTTCCCAGCGGGCGTTGCCGATCGGGTGGCCCGCCTCGCGGACCTCGAGGGCGGCGAGCTCCTCGATGTGCCCGTCCACCGCGCCGGCGAAGCGGCGCAGCAGCCGGGCGCGATCGGCGGGCGCGAGCGCGGCCCAGCCGCGCTGCGCCTCGGTGGCGCGGGCCACGGCGGCGGCCACCTCGTCCGGGGTGGCGGCGGGGACGGTGGCGACGACCTCCTCGGTGGCCGGGTTGAGGATGTGGTGTTCGTGGGGGTGTTCGGTGCTCACTCGCTTGGTTCCTCACATGCGCTCGAAGGACCGGAAGCGCTCCCAGTCCGTGACGGCGGTGTCATAGGCGTCCTGCTCGACGCGCGCCATGTTGAGGTAGTGCTCGACCACCTCGTCGCCGAAGGCGGCCCGCGCTATGGGACTGTTCCGCCACAGTTCGGCGGCGTCGCGCAGCGAGGTCGGGACGTGCTCGGCGTCCCCGGTGTAGGCGTTGCCGGTACAGACCTCGGGGAGCTCCAGCTCCTGCTCCACGCCGTACAGTCCGGCGGCCACCATCCCGGCCACGGCCAGGTACGGGTTGACGTCGCCGCCGGGGAGCCGGTTCTCCAGCCGGTGGGAGGGGCCGTGGCCGATGATCCGCAGCGCGCAGGTGCGGTTGTCCGGGCCCCAGGCGACTGCGGTGGGCGCGAAGGAGCCTGGGCGGAACCGCTTGTAGGAGTTGATGTTCGGGGCGTAGAGCAGGGTGAACTCGCGCATCGCCGCGATCTGTCCGGCGAGGAAGTGGCGCATGGTCTTCGACATGCCGTACTCGCCGTCGTCGTCGGCGAGTACGGGGTGCCCGGCCTCGTCGCGCAGCGAGAGGTGGATATGGCAGGAGTTGCCCTCGCGCTCGTCGTACTTGGCCATGAAGGTGAGCGCCATGCCCTCCTGGGCGGCGATCTCCTTGGCGCCGGTCTTGTAGACGGCGTGCTGGTCACAGGTGGTCAGGGCGTCGGCGTAGCGGAAGGCGATCTCGTGCTGGCCGAGGTTGCACTCCCCCTTGGCCGACTCGACGGTCATCCCGGCGGCGCCCATCTCGTTGCGGATGCGGCGCAGCAGGGGCTCGACCCGGCCGGTGCCGAGGACGGAGTAGTCGACGTTGTACTGGTTGACGGGGGTCAGCCCGCGGTAGCCGGTGTTCCACGCCTGCTCGTAGCTGTCCCTGAAGACCATGAACTCCAGCTCGGTGCCGGTGTACGCGGTCCAGCCGCGCTCGGCGAGCCGGTCGAGCTGACGGCGCAGGATCTGGCGCGGGGAGGCGACCACCGGGCTGCCGTCGTGCCAGGCGAGATCGGCGGTGAGGAGGGCGGTGCCGGGGTTCCAGGGGGTGCGGCGCAGGGTGGCGGTGTCGCCGTGCATGGCGAAGTCGCCGTAGCCGCGCTCCCAGGAGGACATGGCGTAGCCGTCGACGGTGTTCATCTCGGGGTCGACGGCGAGGAGGTAGTTGCAGCCCTCGGTGCCGTGTGCCAGGACGTCGTCGAGGAAGAAGCGGGCGGCGAACCGCTTGCCCTGGAGCCTTCCCTGCATATCGGTGAAGGCCAGGACGACGGTGTCGATCTCACCGGCGGCGACCAGTCTGGTCAGCTCGTCGACCGAGAGCGGGGGCGTGCGGTCTGCCACGGTGGGGCCTCCTGCGTCGGAGAATTCGGGGGGCGGAGGGTGCGGAGGGGGGGGGGGGGCGCGGGGTGGCCTTAAGGTAATACCGCAGACCATTGGTTGGGAAGTAGGTGCGGACGGTTCGATGAGCGAGAGCGGGAGTGGGCGCGGGAGCGCGGCGGACGACCGGCTGGCGCCGGTGCTGCGCCCGGTGCGCGCGGGGAACGGCTTCGAGGAGGCGCTGGAGCAGATACTCCAGGTGCTGCGGCTGGGGCTGGTCCCCGACGGCGGCCGGCTCCCGGCCGAGCGGGAGCTGGCCGACCGGCTGCGGATCAGCCGGGTGACCCTGCGCGAGGTGCTGAAGGTGCTGCAGGACCAGGGGCTGGTGGAGAGCCGCCGCGGCCGCTACGGCGGCACCTTCGTCCGGGCCAGGCCCGAGCCCGCCGAGGGCGGCGGCGAGGACGAGCTGCGGCGCCGGGTCGAGGCGGTCGACGTCGAGGACACCCTGCGGTTCCGCGAGGTCCTGGAGGTGGGCGCGGCGGGGCTGTGCGCCGCGCACGGGCTGGACGCGGGTCAGGCGCGGCGGCTGCGGGCGGCCCTGGACGCGACACGGGACGCCCCGCTGGCCGACTACCGCCGCCTGGACACGATGCTCCACCTCACGCTCGCGGAGCTGGCGGGCTCACCGTCGCTGGCCGCCCAGTACGCGGCCGTCCGCGCGACCGTCAACGACCTGCTGGACTGCATCCCGCTGCTGGTCAAGAACCTCGAGCACTCCCAGGCCCAGCACGGGGCGCTGGTCGAGGCGGTGCTGGACGGGGACGCGGACGGGGCGCGCGAGGTGATGCGGGAGCACTGCGAGGGCACGGCGGCGCTGCTGCGCGGCTTCCTGGTCTGAACGGCCGGTCTCAGGGGTCGTTGACCACGGTTTTACGCAGAGGTCTTGCGCATCGCCGACCGGAAGGCAAAGGTATGGCCCCACACCTTTGCCATCGCCCCCTCGTGTGGAGCAGGAGTGTCCCCCATGGCCGACGGTACCGAATCCGCCCGCACCGAATCCGCCGGCGCCCCGGCCGGCGGCGCCCCGCCGGGCGGCGGCCCCGCGCCGTCCCCCGAGGACGCGTATCTGGAGCGCCGCACCCTGCGGCGCGGCAGCGCGGGCCCGCTGCTGCTGACCGGCCTCGGCGTCGCCTACGTCGTCTCCGGCGACTTCTCGGGCTGGAACTTCGGCCTGGCGGAGGGCGGCTTCGGCGGTCTCGCCATCGCCGCCCTGCTGATGGGCCTGATGTACGCCTGCATGGTGTTCGCCCTGGCGGAGCTGGCCGCGATCCTCCCCACCGCGGGCGGCGGCTACGGCTTCGCGCGGCGCGCCCTCGGCCCCTGGGGCGGCTTCCTCACCGGCACGGCGATCCTCATCGAGTACGTGCTGGCGCCCGCCGCCATCTCCATCTTCATCGGCGACTACGTCGAATCGCTCGGACTCTTCGGCCTGGAGTCCGGCTGGCCGGTCTATCTGGCGTGTTTCGTCATCTTCATCGGCATCCATCTGTGGGGCGTGGGCGAGGCCCTGCGGTTCAGCCTGGTCGTGACCGCCATCGCCGTCGCCGCGCTGCTGGTCTTCGCCGTGGGCGCCCTCACCGACTTCGACGCGGGCTCGCTCAACGACATCCCGGCGGACCACTCCTCCTTCGGATCGAGCTCCTGGCTGCCGTTCGGGCTGCTCGGCATCTGGTCGTCGTTCCCCTTCGGCATGTGGTTCTTCCTGGGGGTGGAGGGGGTGCCGCTGGCGGCGGAGGAGACCCGGGACCCGGCCCGTACGCTGCCGAAGGCCATGGCCTGGTCCATGGGCATCCTGCTGCTCCTCGCCCTGCTCACCTTCCTCGCGGCGACGGGGGCGCGCGGCCCGAGCGCCGTACAGGACGCGGGCAACCCGCTGGTCGAGGCGCTGCAGCCGGACGGCAAGGCCACCGTGCTGTCCCGCATCGTCAACTACGCGGGCCTCGCCGGGCTCGTGGCCTCCTTCTTCTCGCTGATCTTCGCCGGTTCGCGCCAGCTGTTCGCGCTCTCCCGGGCCGGCTATCTGCCCCGCTTCCTCTCGCTGACCAGCAGCCGCAAGGCCCCGTTCCTGGGCCTGCTGGTCCCGGGCGCCATCGGCTTCACGCTCGCGGCGTGGACCGGCGACGGCGCCCGGATGCTCAACACCGCGGTCTTCGGCGCCACCATCTCGTACGCCCTGATGTCGCTCTCCCACATCGTCCTGCGCCGCCGTGAACCGGGCCTGGAGCGCCCTTACCGCACCCCTGGCTCCACGGTGACGTCGTCCCTCGCCTTCGTCCTGGCCTGCTCCGCGCTGGTGGCCACCTTCCTGGTGGACAAGGACGCGGCCTTCATCGCGCTCGGTGTCTACGCGGTGGCGCTGGCCTACTTCGCCTTCTACAGCCGCCACCGCCTGGTCGCGGCAGCGCCGGAGGAGGAGTTCGCGGCGCTGGCGGAGGCCGAGGCGGAACTGTCCCGCGACTGAGACCGTTGCCGCGAGGAGAGCGGCCCCAAGGCCGAGCACCGTCCCACGGCCGAACACCGTCCCGCGACGGAGAGCGGTCCCCGCGGCCGAGCACCGTCCCGCGACCGAGCAGATCCACGAAGATCGGAGTCCCCGGTGTCCAAGCCCCTGATCGGCGTCAGCACCTACCTCGAACCCTCGGCGAGCTGGGGCGTGTGGAACCTCCCCGCCGCACTGCTGCCCTCGGGCTACCACCTGCTCGTCCAGCGCGCGGGCGGCCTGGCGGCGATGCTGCCACCGGACGAGGACCCGGCCGCCGCCGCGTCCGTCGTCTCCCGCCTCGACGGGCTCGTCATCTCCGGCGGCCCGGATGTGGAACCGGTGCGGTACGGGGCCGAGGTGGAGCCGCGCACCGGGCCGCCCGCGCGGGAGCGGGACGCCTGGGAGCTGGCCCTGATCGAGGCGGCCCTGGCGTCCGGCACTCCCCTGCTGGGCATCTGCCGCGGCCACCAGCTCCTGAACGTCGCCCTGGGCGGCACCCTCGTCCAGCACTTGGACGGTCACGTGGGGCCGCCCGGCGTCTTCGACCACCACGAGGTGAAGCCGGTCCCGGGCACGCTCCTCGCCGGGATCCTCCCGGAGCCGGTGTCCGTCCCCACCTTCCACCACCAGTCCGTGGCCCACCTGGGCAAGGGCCTGACCCCCTCGGCCCACGCCACGGCCGACGGAACGGTGGAGGCGGTGGAGCTGCCGGACGCGGAGGCGTTCGTGCTGGGCGTCCAGTGGCATCCGGAGGCGGGCGACGACCTACGGGTCATGCGCGCCCTGGTGGAGGCGGCGTCGGGCTGAGGAACTGAGAAGGGACCGGCTCAGCCGACCTTGAGCAGCAGTTCGGTGAGTTCGGCGGGCATGGTGATCATGCAGTCGTGGCCGGTCTCCAGCTCCCACACCTGTGCCGGGGTGCCGTTGGGCTGAATCGCGGGGACGGGCCGCCGGGTGATGCCCTCGGGCACATTGGCGACGCAGTGGATATGCGTCCGCGGGATCGCGTTCACGGCCGGGTTGTCCAGCCGGACCGGCTGCTGGAGGCAGCGCACCGACTGATCCGACATCATCGACCGCAGCCACGCCACATCCGCCGGTTCGGTAATCCCGAACAGATCCGAAGACGACTCCATCCCGGCCAGGGGCGGAATCCGCCAGCCGCTCTCGGACGTCAGGGCATGGTCGATCATGGCCTGGGCGAAGGGCATGACATCGGCCGCGCTCTCGCCGTCCTCCGGGACCATCGCGTCGAGATAGACCAGCTGCCCGATCCGCTCCGGGACCTGGTTGGCCGCGGACAAGATGACCAGCCCGGCATAGCTGTGCCCGATGAGCACCACATCGGTGAGGTCCTCTTCGGTGATCAGCCGGACGATGTCGTCGACATGCGTATCGAGCCCCACCTCGGGGCCGAGCAGATGCGCGGTGTCGCCGTAGCCGGTCAGTGTCGGCGCCAGCACCCGATGCCCGGCCGCCGTCAGCAGCGGGACCACCCGCTCCCAGCACCGCCCACTGTGCCAGGCACCGTGCACCAGCAGATATGTCGACATAGCTCTACTCCATCTCCACGCCAAACAAACGGGACACTGTCCCGATTGAAGATATGGGACAGTGTCCCGCTTAGCAAGCGGGGACCGGCGCGGCGGTCAGGAGTTGATCTCGTACGGGTCGCCGTAGACCTTCCACTTCAACGGGGGCGCCAGGTCGAAGTTCTTCTCGTTGAGGAACTTCCGCTGCTCGGTGTCGACCCGGCTGGTGTCGCTGTGCGCCTCCTCGCTCTTCATGGCCTCCTTACGGGCGTCGAGGAAGGCGTTGAGATAGGTGGTCTCATTGCCGCCCTGCGCCGGGGGCTTGGCCTTGGACAGGGCGGTCTTACGGATGCCGCCGAAGCTGTACTTGCTGTCGCCGGGGCCGTGCATCACGATCGCGTCGTAGTAGATGAACTGGCCGAGCGCGCCCAGGCCGTCGTCCTTGCCCTGCTTGACGGCCGGGTTGAAGTAGACGCGGTCGCGCTCGTGCTCCTGGGCGTCCTGGAACGCCTTGTCGGCGGCGGCCTTCTTCCAGTCCTTGGTGAAGTTCGGGTCCAGGCCGTCGTGGGAGTCGCCGCCGTTGACCTCGCGCAGCGCGGGGAGGTACTTGGCCAGGACGTTGCCGGGCTTCTGCTGGTTGTAGTACTCGACGAGTTCCAGCATGTCGCCTGTGCCGGAGCAGAATCCGATGATGCCCGCGGTGTAGCCGCGGCCGTCGCCTATGTCCTCGATGTACTTGAACTGGGCGCGCCAGTCGAGCGAGGAGTTCTCGGCGCTGGAGACCAGCTTCATGGCGATCTCCTTCTTCGCCGGGTCGTCCAGGTTGCTCGCCGCCGCGGCCTTGTGCGCCGAGTGGGTGTGGCGCGCGTCCGACGAGGATGGCAGATGGTCGGACGCCTGCCCGACTCCGACGCCGGTGAAGACGAGCGCGGCCGGTACCGTGACGGCCACCGCCGCGAGGCCGATCCTCCTGTGCATGAGGGACATGGGGACTCCGTTCCTTGTCGACTGTGGGGGAAGTGCGCGCGGCCGCCCCAGGGCGCGCCGGGGCAGCCCCGGCCCCTGAGGCGATCCGTTAGGAACCTTTCCTAACCATTCAAGCGAGCACGTCGTGTCCACCACAAGGGTTTCGACGCCATTCAGCGCCATTCGACAAAGAGGCAACCCGTGTCGTACCGCCTGGGGAGGCGGCGCCAACCCCCGTGTTACGACTGGGGGATGGGCATCGCGGGGTCCGCGCCGCCGGTCGCCCCGGGACGCTTTCCGGTCGCTCCCGGAGCCCCGGCGCCGGACGGTCCGGCGGGAGCGGCCGGCTCGGCCGCGCCCTCGGCCGCGGCCGGCACCTCCGTCACCGGCCGTGCCGCGATCGCCCGCCACCACGGCTCCAGCGGCAGCCCGCGCTCCGGCTCGAACGGCTGGCCGGGACGCGGCACGGTCACGGTCGCCCCGGCCTCCTTCCCCGCCGCCACCGTGCCCTCGGCGGGCTCCTCCCACGGATGCGGGGCGAGGTTGAAGGTGCCCCAGTGGATCGGCAGCATGATCCCCCGCGCCGGGTCCCCGCCCTGGAGATCGAGATGGGCCCGCACGCCCTCCTCGGGGGTCATGTGGATGTCGGGCCAGTAATCGGAGTAGGCACCGATCTGGATCATGGTCGCGTCGAACGGCCCGTACGCCGCGCCGATCTCCGCGAAGCCGGAGAAGTAGCCGGTGTCCCCGCTGTGGTAGATCCGGCGCCCGGAACCGGCCACCACCCAGGAGGCCCACAGGGTGTGCTGGGTGTTGCGCAGCCCGCGACCGCAGAAGTGGCGGGCCGGGGTGGCGGTGAGCGTGAGCCCGGCGACCTCGGTGGACTCGTGCCAGTCCAGCTCGGTCATCCGCTCGGCCGGGACGCCCCAGCGCTCCAGATGTGCCCCCACCCCGAGCGGGACGACGAACATCGCGTGGCTCCGCACCAGCGCCCGGATCGTGGGCATGTCCAGATGGTCGTAGTGATCATGGGAGATGACCACCGCGTCCACCGGCGCCAGCTCCCGCAGCGGCACCGGCACCGGGTGCAACCGCTTGGGCCCCACCATCGAGAAGGGCGAACAGCGCTGTCCCCAGACGGGGTCGAACAGCACCCGCCGCCCGTCGATCTCCGCGAGCACGCTGGAGTGCCCCATCCAGGTCAGCCGCAGCCCGGAGGCGGGCGGGGTGGCCAGATCGGCGACGGTGGTGGGGTGCACCGGCACGGTCCCGGCCGGGGCCCGGCGGACGCGCTCCTCCTTGCGGAAGTAGGTCGACGCGAACTTCAGCATCGAGCCGGACGGGACGGTGCGGGCCCCCACCGGGTTGACGAACACACCGTTCGCGAAGTTCGGCGACCGCCGGATGCGCTCCATCCGCTCCCCGCTGGGATCCGCCCCGAAGGCGGCGGGGCGCAGGGTGGCGGTGAGCCGGGATCGTGTCGGATGGGAGCCGGTCACGGGGCCTCCAGGGTGAGAGGGCGGGAGCACTCCAACGCGCGGTGCCGTTGGGCTGCAATGACACAACTCTTACGAGGGGTGACCTTGTTCCGGAACAACGCGCTCGGCCACTGGGCCGACACCCTCGGTCCCGTCATGGCCGAGCTTGTCGTCCACCTGCCGGGCGGCGTCGCCCCTCAGCGCGTCGGTCTCGCGGGCGAACCTCTCGCACCAGGTGATCTGCCGCTCGCCGTCCCGGGCGAGGGTGCGGGCGGGCTCCCGGGCCACCTCGCCGGACAGGGGAGAGAGTAGCGGGGGTGCCCGCCACCACCAGGCTGGTGTGCGGCGGCGGAGCGGCGCACCTCAATTTCCTCGCTTCCGACCGGATGGCCGCTCACCGAGTGGCAGCTGACCGGACGGCCTCAACGGCCGATCAGTACCGATCAGCTGCCGATCATCAGCCGGTCAGCAGCTCAGGTTGGAGCCGGGGGTGGTGCCGAGTATCTGGACGAACCGCTGGTAGGCGTCTATTCGGCTCTGCACCTGGCCGGGGTTGCCGCCGTTGCACTCCAGGCTGCCGTTGATCGCGCGGATGGTCTCGCCGAAGCCGCGCTGGTTGACCATGGCGTCGTGCGGGGTCATCGAACCGGCCCCCCGCTGGGTGTTCCAGAACCACAGGGCGGTCTTCCAGGACACCGCGGCGTCCCGCTCCACCAGCCAGGGGTTGCCGAGCAGATCGATGCCGAGCGCGTCGCCCGCGGCCTTGTAGTTGAAGTTCCAGCTGAGCTGGATCGGTCCGCGGCCGTAGTACGCCGCCTGGCCCGCGGGGCAGCCGTAGGGCTGGTTCCCGTCGCAGTAGTGCGGGTAGTTGGAGGTGTTCTGCTCCACGATGTGGACCAGGCCGCCGGTCTCGTGGTTGACGTTCGCCAGGAAGGCGGCCGCCTCCTGCTTCTTGACGGTGTCGCTGCCGGTGTTGGCGAAGCCGGGGTAGGCGCTCAGGGCGGCGGTCAGGCCCTGGTAGGTGTAGAACGAGTTCCGGTTCGGGAACATCTGGTTGAACTGCGCCTCGCTCACCACGAAGCCGCTCGGGTTCTGGCCCTCGCCGCCGCAGTTGTAGGGCTCCCAGTACCAGGTGCTGATCACCGGGTCATAGCCCGGGTTGTCGTGCTCCGCGCGGTAGTACTTGCCGTCGGTGTACCGGACGATGTCGCCGGTCACGTACGGCTTGCCCGCCGCCCAGTTCGGGTAGTCGCAGGCCGCCTGGGCGGTCGTTCCCGCCGCTGAGGCCGAGGCCGAAGCCATGGGCATGACAAGCACACTCGCACACACCGCCGCGGTCGCCGCGAGCGGCACCAGAACACGTCGTCTCCACATGGGGCCGATCTCCTTCGCGTGGGGGGCCCTGGAACTCTGAGGGACACTCAAGCGGTTTGGTCTATACCAGTCAAGGTATAGGCCAAACCTTTGTGCCGAGATGAGCAATTGGGCCGCCCGTGAAGCAATTCCGGGCGTACGAAGGTGATCTGATCCAGGATCAGGTCTCGCGCTCGGGGCGCCGAGTGGACCGCGCTGGACCCGCTCTTCGGCTACAGCCGCCATCCGCACCGAAGCGCCGGTCCGCCATGCCGGACCGGCGCCTCGGTGATCTCGGTGGACGGCGACGGCACGGTGCGCCGCCGCCGTTTCGTCCCTACGGAACTGGGCAATCTCTACGACGGGTCGTACCGCGCGGCGCTACGGCCCCGCCGGTGCCCGCTGGCCGTCTGCGACTGCCACATCGGCTATGTGCACCTGGAGTCGCTTCCGCTGTACGACGTGTTCGCGGGCGGTGTGCTGGAACGCGTCCCGGCGCCGCCCCCGCCGGTCGGTTCGTGGTCGGTCGGTCACACTGTTTCCCCCTCGATCCCCATGGTCACGATGAGCGTCACAGAACCGGACGTCACACAGGACGTCACAGGAACAGAAAGTCCGCCTCCCCGGCCTTCGCGCTCTGGATGAAGCGTTTCATCTCCAGATGCGTGTAGATCAGGGCCGGTCCGTCCGGATCGGTCGACTGGCGCAGCGCCACCCGTCCGTCCGTCAGTCTCATCGCCTCGACGCAGCTTCCCCCATTGCCACCGCTCCATGGCTTGTGCCAGCCCTCGCTGCCGAGTTCCGTTGCCGGCATGCCGCTGTAGACGCGGTTCCCGCATATGCGATCCATCGTTCAGATCTCCTTGCGAATGCGACTCAGAATCGCCTGAGTCGTCTGTGCAGGCGCGGCCTGCGCGCACATCCGGTCCAGGGCCTCCAGGAATGCCGATACGTCATCGCGCTGGTCGAAGTAGGAGCCGCTGACCAGCGACTCCGTATACGCGATATCCGGCAGCTCCGGGATCGGGAACCGGAAGATATGGAAGGGTCCGTACATCGCCGGGTGCGGACCGGCGTCGAACGGCATGATCTGCAAGCGGATATGAGGCGCCTCGGCCTCCTCGATGAGCCGTGTGATCTGGGCACGCATGGTCTCGGCGCCGCCGATGGGGCGGCGCACCACCGTCTCGTCCATGACCACCCACAGCATCGGCGGGTTGTCCCGGGTGAGCAGCGCCTGACGTTCCATGCGGAGGGCGACGTTACGCTCGATCTCCGATTCGGGCGCATGCGGCATGCCCGCGCGGAGCACCGCGCGGGCGTAGCCCTCGGTCTGCAGCAGCCCCGGGATGTAGTGCGGCTCGTAGGCCCGGATCAGATTGGCCTCGACCTCCAGGCTGACGAAGGTGTTGAACCACTCCGGCAGGACGTCGCGGAACCGGTGCCACCAGCCGGCCTTGTTGGCCTCGCGCGCGAGGGAGAGGAACCCCTCGACCTCCTCGGGGTCGATGACGCCGTACGTCCGCAGCAGCTTCTCGACGTACGGGAGCTTCAGGCCGACCTCGGCCTTCTCCATCCGCCGGATCGTGGCATGGGTGACGTCCAGGGCGCGCCCGGCCTGTTCGAATGACAGCCCGGCCTTCTCCCGAAGGTCCTGGAGCCGTTTTCCGAGCACGACTCGCAGGACGGTCGGGGCTCCGCCCGCCCGCGCATCCGCCACTACCGTCCCCCTCCAAGTACCTTCACGACACAGCAGTCTGGCATGGGCTCAGCATTCCGAACAGCCTGCGCTTGCGATTCTGTAATTTACAGATTGAACCTTGCCATACGCGAGCGTGACAGAGCATAGTGTCGGCGTGGCTCCTTCCTATGAGGCTCTCCGGTTAGGGCGCGGCGGCACCGTGGTCGCTCCGCCCCGCCACGACGTGTTTCGTCTGCCGGCGCTGAGCACGTCCGTCGCCGAGGCGAGAAGGCATGTCGTCCGGCGGCTGGGCTCATGGGGCATCGACCAGGACACCCGGGACAGCGCGGAATTGATCGTCTCCGAGCTCTTCACCAACGCGGTGCGCCACACCTCCAGCGAGGACGTCCGCTGCTCACTCCAGCTCATAGGCACCCGGCTGCGGCTGGAGGTGGCCGACCAGGGCTGTGCGCGCACGGTGCCCGAGGCCCGCTCGGTGAGCGCGGACCAGGAGGGCGGCCGCGGGCTGATGCTGGTGGAGGCCATGTCGGAGGCCTGGGGGGTCAGGCCGAACCAGGGGGGCGCGGGCCGCGCCGTCTGGGCCTACCTGGCGATATAGCGGCCCTGCGGCAACCACACGACGGACGAGCGGTGCCGAGGGAATAGGGGCAGCGACAGCGCACCGGGCGGTCAGCCTCGGGGCGCCAACGGGGGTCTGCCCCTATTCCTCCGGGACCGCTTCGGGTCACGGATCGTTCAGGGCCGCAGCGGCAGCAGATCGGGCCGCTTGGCCTCCACATGGTCACCCGACGACTCTCCGCGCAGCCGTCGGCCGATCCAGGGCACCAGATATTCGCGCGCCCAGTGGATGTTGTCCCGGCGCACCTCGGCCGCGGTGCGCTGCCCCTCCGGGGGCCAGGGCTGATCGGGGTCGGCCGGGACGTCCAGGCCGAGCACCTGACCTGCCCTCAGCGCGACCCGGGTGTGCCCGTCCGGCGACAGATGCAGCCGGTCGGCGTCCCAGGCCCGGCGGTCCTGCACCGAACGCAGCGACCACAGGTCGAGCACCGGGCAGCCGTGGCGGTCGGCTATCGCCCGCACATGCGCCGTATACGTGGCGATCTTGCCCCGCAGATGGCGCAGCACCGGCACCCCTCTGGTGTCGAAGCCGGTACACAGCAGCACCGTGCCCACCCGCGCCCGGAGGTCGGCGACGGCCGCCTCATAGCGCTCGGCCACATCGTCGGGGTCGCTGCCGGGGCGCAGGATGTCATTGCCACCCGCGCAGAAGGTGACCAGATCGGGGCCGAGTTCGATGGCGCGGGCCACCTGCTCGGCCACGATCTGGTCAAGAAGTCGACCGCGTACGGCCAGATTGGCGTAGCGGAAATCGTCGTGGGGTCGTTGGTCGGACAGCAGGACGGCGAGTCGATCGGCCCAGCCGACGAACACCCCGTCAGGACCGGGGTCGCCGACGCCCTCGGTGAAGCTGTCTCCGACGGCTGCGTACGACCCTATGGAACCGTTGCTGAATCTCTCCTTATCGTCTGCCACGTCGGGACATCATTCACCCGATGGCGTGACTTACGCCATCGTAACCAGGCCTTGACGTGGGGTGATCTATCCCACCCGGTCAGTTTCGGCGAAGGTGGAATACGGCGGCGTCCAGGTCGCCGCTCAGCCCGGTGCGCAACCCCCGGTGGGCGAGCACCGCCCCCCGGTGCACCTCACCGGTCTCCAGGTCCCGGTAGGTGGCCGCCGGGTCGAGCCCGCGCAGCCGCAGCGGAAGCTGTGCCCGGCCGTGGTGCTGTGCCTGGAGCCAGGCCAGTACGACGGTCTCCGCACCCCGGACGTACTGCACCGCGCTGAGCCCGTCGCCCTCCGGCGGCCGCAGCCGGTACAGCTCGCCGTGCTGGACGACCGGGCGCACCCGCTTGTAGAGCGCCACCCAGTCGCGGGCCTCGGCGAGTTCGGCCGCGCTCCAGCGGGTCAGATCGCCGCCGACGCCCAGTACCCCGGCCATCGCGCTGACGAAGCGGAAGCGCAGCGAGCTGACCCGGGCGTTGCCCATGGCGTTGGGGCTGTCGGTGACCCAGGCGGCCATCACCCGGGCCGGGTGGAGCTGGCCGAAGCCGTGCTGGATGGCCAGCCGGTCCAGTGGATCGGTGTTGTCCGAGGTCCACACCTGGTCGGTGCGGCCCAGGACGCCGAGGTCGATCCGGCCGCCGCCGCCCGAGCAGGATTCGAAGGCGACCCCGGGGTGGGCGGCGCGCAGCCGCTCCAGCAGCTCGTACAGCCCGCGTACATGGTCGATCCACAGCCGCCGCGGATAGGGGTCGCCGGGCCAGCCGGGGTCCGCGAAGGAGCGGTTGAAGTCCCATTTCACATAGTCGATGGGCGCGCCGCTCAGCAGGGTGTCCAGCCGCTCCCACAGATGGGCGCGCACCTCGGGGCGGGCGAGGTTGAGCACGAGCTGGTTGCGGAACTCGGTGCGGGCCCGGCCGGGGTGGTGCTGCACCCAGTCGGGGTGGGCGCGGTACAGGTCGCTGTCGGGGTTGACCATCTCCGGCTCGACCCAGATGCCGAACCGCATCCCGAGCGCGTGCACCTCGTCGGCCAGCGGCTTCAGCCCGTGCGGAAAGCGGTCCGGGTTGGGCGTCCAGTCGCCGAGCCCGGCCCGGTCGCTGGTGCGCGCCCCGAACCAGCCGTCGTCCACGACGAACAGCTCGACGCCCATGTCGGCGGCCAGCCGCGCGAGCGAGCGCTGCTGCTCCTCGCCCACCTCGAACTCGGTGGCCTCCCAGGAGTTGTAGAGCACCGGCCGGGACCGGTCGGCGCCGGGGATCACATGCGCGAGCTGCCAGGCGTGCCAGGCGCGGCTCGCGGCCCCGAAGCCGCCGTCGGTCCACAGCCCCGCGAAGACGGGCGTGGTGAAGGACTCGCCGGGCGCGAGGAGCAGCTGGCCCGCGTCGTCGTGGCCGACCCCGCCGACCGCCTGGACGGCGCCGTCGCTCAGCAGCTGGACGGCGATCCGCCAGGCCCCGGACCAGGCGAGCGCGCAGCTGTGCACCTCGCCGCTCTCCTCGGTGGCGGCCCCGCCGTCCAGGGCGATCCAGGGCAGATGGTGGTGGCTGGTGTGGCCACGGCGGCTGCCGATCACCTTCTCACCGGGGGTGAGCTCGGTGCGGGCGAGCCGGCTCTCGGCGGCCCAGCGGCCGTGCAGATGGGACAGCCGCCAGCGGTCGCGCGCCGGGAGCGGCCAGGCGGCGGAGTCGGCGCGCAGCAGCTCCACCGGCTCCTGCCCGGCGGCGCCGGTGTGGGCGAGGGTGGTCCAGCGCTCGATGACGTCGCCGTCGTCCCGCATCCGGTAGTGGAGGGTGATGTCGAGGTGGTGCAGCTGATCGTGGAAGCGCAGCCGCAGCTCCTCGTCGATGCCGGGGTCGAGGACGGTGCCGCCGTCGAAGCGCCACTCGGTGCCGCGTACGCCCCCGGCGTGTACGGACAGGGCGGGGCGGACGAAGCGCGGGCCGCCCTCCACGGGGTACTCCTCGCGCCCGTCCAGCGGTGATTCGAACGGCCAGTCCGGCGGCCCCGGCTCGGCGGCGAGGGCCTCGGCGTCCTCGGCCGCGATCCTCGGCCCCCAGTGGAGATGGAGCAGCTCATCACGGTCGGTGAGGTGCAGGGCATAGCTGCTGTGCCGCCCCGAGAGCACCCAGAGCCGACCGCTTCCACCGGTTTCGATCATCGCACTCCCCAATTCTCCACAGGTATCAACATGATCGGGGAGGGCGGGCGGTGCGGCAATGCCCGCACCCTCATGAGACCGATTGCCCGCTGCACGCATGTCGTATGGTCAGCTTCAGCCGCCTCGTCGACGAGCCGCGTCGGCGGCCGATGGTGAAGGAGAGCCCGTGACGCAGCAGTCGCAGTCGCCGCAGGTCCCCCAGGCCGAAAGCCGATTGGTGGGGGTGCGCAATTTCCGTGATCTCGGTGGACTGCCGGCTGCCGACGGCCGCCGCGTACGGCCCGGAGTGCTGTTCCGCAGCGGCCATCTCGCCCACGCCACCGAGGCGGACACGGCCTACCTCGACTCGCTCGGCCTGCACACCGTCTTCGACTTCCGCAACGCCGCCGACATCAAGCTCGAGGGCCCGGACGTCACGCTCCGCGGGGTCCGCAACGTCAATCTGCCGCTGTCCGACCCGGCCGACGGGGCCGGGTTCTGGAGGATGGTGCGCGAGGGCGATCTGAAGACCCTGCGCGAACTGCTCTCCGAGGGCCGGGCCGAGAAGCGCATGATCGGCTCCTACCGCGCCATCATCACCAACCGGCTCGTCGAGCACGGCCGGATCCTCCGCGACCTGGCCGAGGACAGCTCACCGGTGCTGATGCACTGTTCGGCGGGCAAGGACCGGGCCGGGCTGTCCATCGCGGTGACGCTGCTGGCCCTCGGCGTCACCCAGGAGGCCATCGAGGCCGACTACCTCGAGTCGGCCGCCGCCCACCGGCGCTACAAGATCTGGCGCAAGGGCGCTCCGGGGGACGGCTCCGACCCGATGTCGCCCGAGGTCATGGCGCTGCTGCTGCCGCTGTTCGACGCGCGCGCCGAATATCTGGCGTCGGCCCTCACGACGATCGAGGAGACCTGGGGCGGCACCGAGCGCTATCTCGCCGAGGGGCTCGGCCTCGCCCCCGAGCAGCGCGACCGGCTCCGCGAGCGGCTGCTCACCGGCTGAGGCGCTTCACGGGCTGGGGAGTGTCCGACGGATCTTGAGGCCTGCGGCGGGCTGCTCCCCTACCCCGCCCCTTCCCGAAACTGGGGCTCCGCCCCAGGCCCCGGGGTCCAGGGGCCGAAGCCCCTGCCACGCGGCGGAGCCGCAAATCGGTACCGCGGGAAGGGGCGGGGTAGGGGAAAGATCCACCGGACACCGTGTAAGGGGCTTCGGGTGGGAGACGGCCGCGCGCTCACGGGCCTCACCACATGGTGTCGGCCCCGGCCTCCGGCTCGGTGACCCAGCCCGCCGTCAGCACCAGACCGGTGGCGCGGTGCACGGCCAGGAAGCCGAACGGCCGCTCGTACCGCACGCTGATCAGCTTCGCCGTCCGCTGCGGCGGCCCCGAACCGGGCGCCATGGCGAACGCGGTCACCGCCGCCGCCCAGAAACCCTCGGCGCTGAACGAGGCGGTCATGGACTGCTCCGCCGAGGACAGCGCCAGCGCGGCGGGGCTGATCCCCGGAAAGTGGCCGCGCGCGGTGTCCTGGGCGGTACGCAGCCCGAACAGCCCGGCCCGGCGCAGCAGATCGTGCCGGGCCGTCACGGTGAACTGCGGGGTGGTGAGCGCCGCCCGGGGCGTGGGGTCCCAGCTCGGGACCTCCATCACCCGGACCCCGGGCCCGGCCTCGCCCGGTGGCAGTGCCGAGCCGGGCCATCCCGCGTACCCCCCGGCCACCGCGCCGATCCCGGCCTCCAGCACCTCGCCGCCCGGGACGTCCTCGGCGCCGAGGACCAGATGCACATCGAGCCCGTTGCCGCCCGCGACCCCGGACAGGGTGAGCGGACCGGCCGGGGTGTCGGGAACGACCCGCAGCACCCCGTCGAGGTCGTCCGTGGACCGGGTGAGCCCGGCCAGCGACCGGTCCCGCCACGGTCCGCTCGCCGGCCTCAGCACGCCGGGCTGGAACGGCTGGACCCAGGCCGTCTCCACCGTGAGCGCTCCGGCCAGCACCAGCCGGGTGTCGGGAGTGAGCGGCACCGGCATCTCGGCGATCGCGCCCCGGGTGCGCCGGGACGCCCAGCCGTCCAGCTCCTTGCGGTCGCGCTCGGCGTCCCCGGTCAGCGCGGACCGTACGCCCGGGGGCAGCGCGGCCTCCCACTCGGGCCGGATCGGCAGGTCCTGACGGGTCCACAGCCCGGTGGCCGCGTGGACACCGTCCATGGCGTCCAGCGCCCCGAGCGTCTGTCCGCCGAGCGCCGTCGCGCCGTCCGCGCCGATGCCCAGCGCGCCCTCCAGCTCCTGCCGGGCCGGGCCGTCGGCACCACCCGCGAGCAGGGCGAGCAGCGGCCAGACCCCGGTGGCGGCGAAGGCCGTGCCCCCGTCCGCCACGGCCGCCCGCGCCCACCGCGCCGTCAGCGTGTTCACGGCCCGTACGGCGGTCGCGTCGATCATGCGGGGTCCCCCATCGGTCAGCGGCCTGCCACCGCCTGTTTGACGAGCGTCCGGCCGAAGTCCCAGATCAAGCCGCCGCCGTCGTGTGCGTCGTCCATGACCGCTGTGAACGCCTCTACGAAACGGTCCACTTCCCGCTCGCCGATGATCAGCGGCGGGATCAGCTTAATGACCTCCAGATGGTCGCCGGAGACCTGGGTGAGGATGCGATGGCGCCGCAGCAGCGGGACGACGACCATCTGCGCGAACAGCCCCTTGCGCGCCGCCTGGAGCATCGCCCACCGGCTGCGCAGCCCCAGTGAGCTGGGCCTGCCGAACTCGATGCCGATCATCAGCCCCCGGCCGCGGACGTCGTGCAGCAGTTCGTAGCGGTCCACCAGCGCGGCGAGGCGGTCGCGCAGCAGCTCACCGGTGCGGCGGGCGTTGGCCACGACCTCCTCGTCCTCCATGACGGCGAGGACCGCGAGCCCCGCCGCCATGGCCTGGGCGTTGGAGCCGAAACTGGCCGAGTGGACCAGCACCCGGTCCATCGACGAATAGACCTTTTTGAAGATCCAGTCCTTGCCGAGGGTCGCGCCGACCGGCACATAGCCGCCGGAGAGGGCCTTGGCCACGCACACCAGATCCGGTTCGACGCCGTCCTCGTGGCCGTAGGCGAAGAAGTCCCCGGTGCGGCCGAGGCCGGTCTGCACCTCGTCCGCGATGAGCAGGGCCTTGTGGCGGTGGAGCAGCTCCTGCGCGGCGCGCAGGAAGCCGGGCGGGGTCTCGTGCACCCCCTTGCCCTGGATGGGCTCCACCACGAACCCCGCCACGTCCCCGCGCGCCAGCTCCCGCTCCAGCGCGTCGAGGTCGCCCATCTCGATCGGGGTGTCGGGCAGCAGCGGGGCGAACCCCTTGCGGAAGCCGTCCTCACCGTTGACCGACAGCGAGCCGGTGGTCAGCCCGTGGAAGGCGTGGGCGCAGTACAGGACGCGCGGCTTGCGGGTGGCGTAGCGGGCGAACTTCAGGGCCGTCTCGACGGCCTCGGTGCCGCTGTTGCCGAAGAAGACCCGGTCCAGATGGGGGGCGTGGGCCAGCAGCCGCTCGGCCAGCAGACCGGGCAGCGGCTGGCAGTCGAAGCGGGTCAGATCGGCCAGGTCGGCGTCCAGGACGTCGTGCAGCGCCTTGCGGACCACGGGGTGGTGGCGGCCCAGGCCCATCACCCCGAAACCGGCGAGCATATCGAGGTAGTCCTGGCCCTCGTCGTCCCAGAAGTACGCGCCCTCGGCCCGCTCGTAAACCTTGTCGAACCCGATGGTGCGCAGCATCCGGGGCAGCTGGTGGTTGAGGTGCCGGGTGTGCAGGTCGTACCGCTCCGACGCGCGCTCGGCCAGCAGCTTCCCGAGGTCGAAGCCCGAACGCCGCTGCTGCTGCTCGGCTGCTGTCATGCCCGGCTCTCCTTGGCGGGGGTACGGGCCCCGGCGCGGGTACGGGCCCCGGTGGCGGTACGCGCCTCGGCGAGGGCGCTCGCCCGCTCCGGGCGGGCCGCCTCGATACGGGTCAGGGCCGCCCCGATCCGGCCCGCGATCTCGGCGGGGGTGAGCCCGATGTCGGCGAGCACCTCACCGCGCTTGGCATGCGCCAGGAACGCCTCGGGGATGCCGAACGTCCGCACCGGCAGGTCGACTTCGGCGTCCCGCAGCGTCTGGGCGACCGCCGCGCCCACCCCGCCGGTGCGCACATTGTCCTCCACGACCGCCACCAGCCGGTGGCGCGCCGCGAGCCCGGGCAGCCCGGGGTCGACGGGCTTGACCCAGCGCGGATCCACGACCGTGCAGCCGATGCCGCGCCCGGCCAGCAGCTCGGCGGCGCGCAGCGCGACGGGCGCCATCACCCCGGCCGCCACGAGGAGGACGTCCTCGCCCCGGCGCAGCACGTCCATCCCGCCCACCCGGTCGATCGCCGGGATCGGCTCCCCCACCGACTCCTTGGGGAAGCGGATGACGGTCGGCGCGTCGTCCACGTCGACCGCCTCGCGCAGCTGGGCACGGAGCTGGTCGGCGTCGCGCGGGGCGGCGATCCGCAGCCCCGGCACCACCTGGAGGACGGACATGTCCCACATGCCGTTGTGGCTCGGGCCGTCGGTGCCGGTGACCCCGGCCCGGTCCAGGACGAACGTCACACCGCACTTGTGCAGGGCGACATCCATCAGCAGCTGGTCGAAGGCGCGGTTGAGGAAGGTGGCGTAGACGGCGAGGACCGGGTGGAGTCCGCCGGTGGCGAGCCCGGCGGCCGAGACCGCCGCGTGCTGCTCGGCGATGCCCACGTCCCACACCCGCTCGGGGTACGCCGCGGCGAAACCGGCGAGGCCCACGGGGTGCAGCATCGCGGCGGTGAGGGCGACCACGTCGGGCCGCTCGGCGCCGATCCGCACCATCTCCTCGCCGAACACCGAGGTCCATGAGCGGCCGCCGGAGGGGGTCAGCGGTGCGCAGGTGAGCGGGTCCATCGCGGCCACGGTGTGGAAATGGTCCGCCTCGTCCTCCAGCGCGGGCGGGTAGCCCCGCCCCTTCTCGGTGAGGCAGTGGACGAGGACCGGGCCGTGGAACCGCATGGCGCGGCGCAGGGCCGACTCGACCGCCTCGGTGTCATGGCCGTCGATGGGGCCGACGTACTTCAGCCCCAGGTCCTCGAACATGCCCTGCGGTGCGAAGGCGTCCTTGAACCCCTTCTTGGCGCCGTGCAGCGACCCGTACAGCGGCTGGCCGACCACGGGGGTGCGCTGCAGCACGTCCTTGCCCCAGGCCAGGAAGCGCTCGTAGCCGTCGGTGGTGCGCAGGGTGGCGAGGTGGTTGGCGAGCCCGCCGATGGTCGGCGAGTAGGAGCGCTCGTTGTCGTTGACGACGATGACCAGCGGCCGGTCCCGGGCGGCGGCGATGTTGTTGAGCGCCTCCCAGGCCATTCCGCCGGTCAGCGCCCCGTCCCCGATGACGGCCACCACATGGTCGGTGCGGCCGCGCACCTCATTGGCCTTGGCGAGGCCGTCGGCCCAGCCCAGCACGGTGGAGGCATGGCTGTTCTCGATGATGTCGTGCTCGGACTCGGCCCGTGACGGATAGCCGGACAGCCCGCCCTTGTGGCGGAGCTTGGAGAAGTCCTGGCGGCCGGTGAGCAGTTTGTGGACATAGGACTGGTGGCCGGTGTCCCACAGGATGCGATCGGCGGGCGAGTCGAAGACGCGGTGCAGGGCTATGGACAGCTCGACCACGCCGAGGTTCGGTCCCAGATGGCCCCCGGTCCTGGCCACCGCCTCGATCAGGAACTCCCTGATCTCCTGGGCGAGCGCGGCCAGTTCCTCACCGGTCAGCGCCTTGAGGTCGTGCGGGCCCCGGATGTTCTCCAGCAACGGCACGGTCGGTTCCCCTCCTCGGTGTATCAGCCCACGGTGACGTCCGGGGTACCCGACGGGACCCCCTCGTCCGCCATGCGCCGCGCGATGTTCATGGCCTCGTCGATCAGGGTCTCCACGATCTTCGACTCCGGCACGGTCTTGATGACCTCGCCCTTGACGAAGATCTGCCCCTTGCCATTGCCTGACGCCACCCCCAGATCCGCTTCCCGCGCCTCACCCGGACCGTTCACCACACACCCCATGACCGCGACGCGCAGCGGGACCTCCATGCCCTCCAGACCGGCCGTGACCTGGTCCGCGAGCTTGTACACATCCACCTGCGCCCGGCCGCACGACGGACACGAGACGATCTCCAGCCGCCGCTGCCGCAGATTCAGCGACTCCAGGATCTGGATCCCGACCTTGACCTCCTCCGCCGGAGGCGCCGACAACGACACCCGGATCGTGTCCCCGATCCCCTCACTCAACAGCGCACCGAACGCCACCGCCGACTTGATCGTCCCCTGGAACGCCGGACCCGCCTCCGTCACCCCCAGATGCAGCGGATAGTCACACTGAGCCGCCAACTGCCGGTAGGCATTGACCATCACCACCGGATCGTTGTGCTTCACCGAGATCTTGATGTCCCGGAACCCGTGCTCCTCGAACAGCGAACACTCCCACAACGCCGACTCCACCAACGCCTCCGGCGTGGCCTTCCCGTACTTCTCCAGCAACCGCTTGTCCAGCGACCCCGCGTTCACCCCGATACGAATCGGCACACCCGCGTCCGACGCCGCCTTCGCGATCTCCTTGACCTTGTCGTCGAACTGCCGGATGTTCCCCGGATTCACCCGCACCGCCGCACACCCGGCATCAATCGCCGCGAACACGTACTTCGGCTGGAAATGAATGTCGGCGATCACCGGGATCTGCGACTTCTTCGCGATCACCGGCAACGCGTCCGCGTCATCCTGCGACGGACACGCCACCCGCACGATCTGGCACCCCGACGCCGTCAGCTCCGCGATCTGCTGCAGCGTCGCGCCGATGTCCGCCGTCACTGCCGTCGTCATCGACTGCACCGAAACCGGCGCGTCACCGCCCACGGCCACCGATCCGACCTGGAGGCGGCGCGAGACCCGGCGCGGTGCGAGGGGCCTGCCCGGCATCGCGGGCAGGCCGAGCGCGACCGGTTCCGCCGCACTCATCCCCTCTGGTTCCGCCGCGCTCATCCCGTCACCCATTGCTTCCGGCGGCGGTCTCCCGGGCGGCGCGCAGCGACTCCTTGAGGGAGCCCATGGTCGCCAGGACCGCGGTGGGTTCATAGCCGCAGTGGGCCATGCAGTTGTCGCAGCGCGGATCCTTGCCGCGGCCGTAAGCGTCCCAGTCGGTCTCCTCCACCAGCTGGCGGTAGGTCGGGACATAGCCGTCGCTCATCAGGTAGCAGGGGCGCTGCCAGCCGAAGAGGGAGTAGTTGGGGATGCCCCAGGCGGTGCACGGGAAGTCCGTCTTGCCCTCGAGGAAGTCGAGGAAGAGCGGACTGTGGTTGAGCCGCCAGCGGCGCCGGTTGCCCCCGGCGAACGCCTTGCGGAACAGCTCGCGGGTCTGCTGGACGCCCAGGAAGTGCTCCTGGTCCGGCGCCTTCTCGTACGCGTAGGCGGGCGAGATCATCATCTCGTCCACCTCGAGCTCGTCATTGAGGAAGTCGAGCACGTCGATGACGGTCTGCGGGGTGTCGGTATTGAAGAACGTCGAATTGGTGGTGACCCGGAAGCCGCGCCGCTTGGCCTCCTTGATGGCCGCCACCGCCTCGTCGAACACCCCCTCCTTCGCCACCGATTCGTCATGCCGCTCGCGCAGCCCGTCGATGTGCACCGCGAAGGCGAAGTACGGGGACGGCTTGAACAGATGCATCTTCTTCCGCAGCAGCATCGCGTTGGTGCACAGGAAGACGTACTTCTTCCGCGCCACCAGCTGCCGTGCGATCTCGTCGATCTGCGGGTGCATCAGGGGTTCGCCGCCCGCGATGGACACCATCGGCGCGCCCGACTCCAGCACCGCGCCCACCGCCTGGGCGACCGGCATGCGCTGCTTGAGCACCCCGGCCGGATGCTGGATCTTCCCGCAGCCCTCGCACTTGAGATTGCACGCGAACAGCGGCTCGAGCTCGACGATCAGCGGGAACTTGTCCCGGCGCTTGATCATCTTCTGTTCAAAGAGATACGTCGCGACCCGGATGGTCTGGCGGAGAGGCATGGCCATCTAGCTCACCTCCTGGGAGCAGCGAAGAACGGTGCCAGTGAAAGAAAGCGGGGAGAACGGTCCGAAGAACCCGGAAAGCCGATATTCCACCGCGTAGCGTGCCGATTCGGACGAGTTCATGTTCAGGAGCGTCCACGACCACCCGGACGGCCGCAACCGGACGGACGCCGTGGCCGACGGCGGTGCGCAGGGTCGCGGCGGACTCCATGTCCACCGCGATGGCGCCGGTACTGTGCAGCGCGGCTCGCTCCGCGCCGCGCACCACGTGGTCCGATCCCACGACCGGACCGATATGGACGGCCCGGCGGGGACCGCCGGGGAGGGGATGTGACAGGGCGTCGGCGAGGATCCGGGTGCCGGTGCACTCGGTGCGGCCCGCCGGATCGCGGGTCTCGTCGGCCACGACGAGGTCCCCGGGGTGCATCCCCGGGGCCAGCCCGGCGCAGAAGCCGGTGGCGATGAGGGCGGTGCGCCGCCCCCCGGGCTCGCCGGGCTCACCTGGCCCTCCTGTCCCACCTGGCTCACCGGACCTTCCGGTGAGCGCCCGGGTCACCGCGCGCTCGGCCGACTGCGGCCCCATGCCCGTGCGCAGCACGGTCACGGCCCCGGCGGCGCCGAGGTCGGCGCCGCGCAGGGCGAACCGCTCGATGCCGAGCGCACAGGCGATCAGCAGCGCCGCACCACCGGCCTCCACGGCCGGATCGGCGGACATCAACTGCTCCGCGGTCGCGCCCCGGTGGGCTCGCCGTGGACATACCGGCCCAGTGCCGTCACCGGGAAGACCTGCCGGTACAGGTGGTAGTTGATGGAGAAGTCCCAGGGGAAGCCGGTGCCGGTGAAGTACGGCTCGTCCCAGGAGCCGTCCGGCCGCTGGGTCCCGGCGAGCCAGGTGACCCCGCGCTCGACGGCCTCGCCGTCCCGCTCCCCCGCCGCCAGCAGCGCGAGCAGCGCCCACGCCGTCTGCGAGGCGGTGGAGGCGCCCCGGCCCATCCACTCGGCGTCGAGGTAGGAGCGCTGGTCCTCGCCCCAGCCGCCGTCCTCGTTCTGGACGCTCTCCAGCCAGCGGACGGCCCGGCGGACCGCCGGATGGGAGGCGGGGACACCGGCGGCGATCAGCGCGGGGACGACGGAGCCGGTGCCGTAGACGTAGTTGGTGCCCCAGCGGCCGAACCAGGCGCCGCTCGGCTCCTGCTCGGACAGCAGCCAGGAGATACCGCGCCGGGTACGGGCGTCGTACGTCCGCCCCTCGTGCGCCAGCATCTCCACGACATGCGCGGTGACATCGGCCGACGGCGGGTCGATCACCTCACCGAAGTCGCAGAACGGCAGCTTGTTGGGGAGCGGGCTGGTGTTGTCGACGTCGAACGCGCCCCACGCCCCGTTCTTCGACTGCATGCCCAGGGTCCAGCGCATGGCGCGCCGCACCGCCGACTCGATCCGCTCGGGCTCGGGGTGGTCGACCCGGCGCAGCGCCAGGATGACCTCGGCGGTGTCGTCGATGTCGGGGTAGTTGTCGTTGTGGAATTCGAACGCCCAGCCGCCGGAGGGCAGCCCGGGCCGCCGGACCGACCAGTCGCCGGGCCGGTCGATCTGCTCGGTCAGCATCCAGTCGGCGGCCTTGACCAGCGCCGGGTGGTCCGGGGCGAGACCGGCGTCGGCGAGCGCGATGGCGGCCAGGCAGGTGTCCCAGACCGGGGACTGACAGGCCTCGATCATCCGGCTGCCGTCCTCGCGCCACACCGCGAACCGGTCCAGCGACTCCAGACCGGCGCGCATCACGGGGTGGTCGAGGTCGTAGCCGAGCAGATGGAGGGCGATCACGGAGTAGACGGCGGGTGGCTGGATGCCGCCCCAGCAGCCGTCGTTCTCCTGCCGCTCCACGATCCAGCGGGCGCAGGAGCGCAGCGCGGCCCGGCGCAGCGGGCGGAAGGCGACCTTGTGGTAGGCGTGCAGCGCCCGGTCCAGCCGCTGGAAGGCGCCGTCCCAGGAGGCGACGGGGGCGAGCGGACGCGGCGGATTGGGCCTGCGGGGGTCGGCGTGGAGCTCGTCGAGGGGGAAGGGGGCCGGGCGCACGGGGCGTTCGGCGGAGACGATGGTGAGGGGCACGATGGTCTGCCGGGCCCAGCAGCCGAAGTCGTAGATGTTGAGCGGAAGCCACTTCGGGAAGTAGATGATCTCCGGTGGCAGCTCGGGCAGGTCCTCCCAGCGCCACCAGCCGAAGAGGGCGAGCCAGATCCGGGTGAACACCCGACTGCTCGCGATCCCGCCCCGGGAGCGCACCCAGGCGGAGGCGGCGGCCATATGGGGCGCGTCGGGCTCGTCGCCGGCCAGCCGCAGGGCGACATACGCCTCGATGGTGGCGGAGAGCTCGGGCGGACCGCCGTGGAAGGTGGCCCAGGTGCCGTCGGTGGCCTGCTGGGAGCGCAGATAGCGGGCCGCGGCGTCGAGGGTGCCGGGGTCCTGGATGCCGAGGAACTGGCGGAGCATCAGATCCTCGGCGTCCATGGTGACGTTGGTCTCCAGGTCGCCCTTCCACCAGCCCCGCTCGTCCTGGCGGGACAGCAGGTGGTCCACGGCGCGGGCCGTCGCCTCACGGGCGACGCTTAAGGTCTTGGACTCGGATGACTCGGAGGGTTGGACGGTCGGTGTCGCTGTCATGGCTTCCCCTCTGCAGTGTGCTCATCTGCCGTCTTTGGGGCTTCCGTCGGCCGGCACCCCGGCTGGGTGCCGGCCGGCGACTGCGAACTAGCGGTCCATGGCGATCATCTCTCTCGTACGACGACGAAGTCGGCGAGCGCCACGAACCGCGCCCGGATCTCGGCGGGCATGTCCACCGAGCCCAGCGCCTCCATGGCGGTCGCATGCTGTCTGCGGGCCTCCTGAGAGGTCCAGTCCCGGCCACCCGCCTGCTCGATCAACGCGGCGCGGACGGCGAATTCTTCCTCCGAGAAGTCGGCGAACTCCTCCTCCGGCTTGTGCGCGTCCGCCGCGAGGATCTGGGCGAGCCGCTCGGAGTCGGGGCCGCCGGCGTCGAGCGCGGCGACCACGGGGAGGGACTTCTTGCGCTGGCGCAGATCGCTCCAGGTCCGCTTGCCGGTCGCCTCCGGGTCGCCCCAGATGCCGAGCAGGTCGTCGACGGCCTGGAAGGCGAGGCCCAGGTGGTAGCCGTAGCGCTCCAGGGTGTCGGCGGTGCGGTCGTCGGCGCCGCCGAGCACGGCGCCGATGGAGGCGGCGCAGGCGAGCAGGGCGCCGGTCTTGTTGCCCTCCATCTCCAGGCACTCCTCGACGGTGACCCGCTCGCGGTGCTCGTAGGAGATGTCCTGGGCCTGGCCGTCGATCAGCTTCCGGGTGGCGGCGGTGAGCCGGCGGGTGGCCCGCCCGGCCTCGGCGGTGCCGATCTCCAGCAGTATCTCGTTGGCCAGCGCGAACAGGGCGTCACCGACCAGGATGGCCTGGGCCGGGCCGTGCACCTTCCAGACGGTGTCGCGGTGGCGGCGCTGCTCGTCCCCGTCCATGAGGTCGTCGTGGAGCAGCGAGAAGTTGTGCACCAGCTCGACCGCGACCGCGCCGGGCACCCCGGCCTCGGGGGCGGCGCCCGCCGCCTCGGCGGACAGCAGGGCGAGCGCGGGGCGGACGGCCTTGCCGCCGTCGCCCTCGGCCGGGTTGCCCTCGGCGTCGATCCAGCCGAAGTGGTACGCGGCGACGGTGTTCATGGGCGGGGCCAGCCGGTCGACGGCGGCGCGCAGCACCGGCGTGGCGAGCGTACGGCCGCGGTCCAGCAGCGCCATGACGCCTGCGGTGTCGGCACCTGGGGTCGCCGGGGTCACGGTCTCTCCTCTGTTCTTGGTGGTGGTGCTCATGCCGCCTCCTTGGGCGTCCCCCCGCCCGGGGCGGGGAGAGTGTTCACATGCGGGCGGCCTAGGGGGCTTCTGATGGATCTCCGTGGGAGAAGGAGCGGGGTCTGGCGCCTGCGATCGCGAGGCGGAGGAGGGAAGCGACGCGGAGGGGGCACCTCCCAGCGGTAGCTGGGGGAGTCGTTGACCGACGACAACGCCGCGAGCTCCCCCAGCTACCGCTGGGAGGTGCCCCCTGGTGCCAGGGCACGCGACGCCACGGAGATCCATCAGAAGCCCCCTAGGTCGGTGAGGGCCGCGCGGGCGGCGGAAAGACCGCTGCGCACGGCGCCCTCCATGGTCGCGGGCCAGCCGGTGGCGGTCCACGCACCGGCCAGGTAGAGGCCGGGTGCGTCGGTCGGGGCTGAGGGCCTGAGGAGGCCGACGCCGGGGACGGGGGCGAAGGTGGCGGTGCGCTCCCGGGTGACGAAGAAGTCGCGCACCCGTGCCCCGCGGGCGACCGGCAGCAGCCGCTCCAGCTCGGGCAGATAGCGGGCGCGCAGCTCGGCCACCGGGCGGTCGATGTCGTCGTACGCGGCGGACTGCGACACCGCCAGGTACTGGCTGTCCCCGGCCCCGGGCGCGTCCCTGAGCCCCGAGGCGTCCGTACGGTCGAAGACCCACTGGACGGGGGAGCCGATCGCGGCGAAGAAGGGGCGGCGCAGCACCGTGCGGTCGTAGATCACGTGCAGATTGAGGATGGGCGCGGTGCCGATGCGCAGCAGCCGGCCGGGGTCCTTCAGGGCGCCGTCGGGCAGCAGGGCGTGCGTCTCGCGCTGGGGTACGGCCAGCACGAGCACGTCCGCCTCGGTCCGCGGCTCCTCCCCCGGCCGCCCGGCGGTGGCCGCGCTCCAGCGGCCCTCGGGGGTGCGGGTGACGGCGGTCACCCGGGTGCGCAGGTCGGTCCGCACGCCCGCCGCGTCCAGGGCGCGGTGGGCGTGGGTGTGGTGCAGTTCGCCGAGCGGGGCACGGGCCCAGCCGATGTCGGCGGCGCCGGGCCGGGAGAGCAGCCCGGTCTTGAAGACCATCGCGGCCAGGCCCAGCGAGACATCGGTCGCGGTGGCGTTGAGCGTGGCCACGCCGACCAGGTCCCACAGCGCCTCGACGGCGCGCGGCGACTGGCCGTGGCGGCGCAGCCAGCCGGCGAAGTCCACCCCGTCCAGCTCCGGGTCCTCGGGGTCCAGCCGCCCCAGGGCGAGCGCGGCGCGGCCCACCTGGGCGCGCTCGGCGAGGGAGAGATGGGGGTAGGTGGCCAGGCTCGCGGACAGATGGAGCGGCACCGGCAGAGCGGTGCGGCGCAGCCGGCCGAGCCGCCGCCCGTCGCGCCCCCGGGCGTCGAGGACGGGGACGTCCAACCGGCCCTGGACCGGGGCGAGTCGGGCGGCGCCGACGCGCTCCAGGAACCACTGGTAGGCGGTGCAGCAGCGCAGATACACATGCTGGCCGTTGTCGACGCTGAGGACGCCCGCCGGGGAGGAGCGGTGGAAGGAGAAGGCGAGGCCGCCCAGGCGGGGGCGGCCCTCGACCAGGGTGACCCGCAGCCCGGCGTCGGCCAGCGCGAGCGCGGCCGTCGTACCGGCGAGCCCGCCGCCGATCACCAGGGCGCTCCGCCCGGCGGGGCGTCGCCCCGCGGCCGGGGCGGGGTCCAGGGTCGAGTGGGTCACACCGCCCTCCCGGTGGAGCGGCGCTCGACGGCGCGGGCATCGAGACCGGCAAGACCGCGCACCGCCACATACGCCTTCTCATGGCCGGGCAGCGAGACGCGGCCGCGCAGGACGGCCGCGGGGTCCTTGGCGATCCGGTCCAGCAGCCTGCGGTAGATGCCCGCCATGGCGGACACGCACGCGCCGCTGCGCCGGTCCAGCAGCGGCAGCAGCCGGAAGCCCTCGGCGAACAGCGCCCTGGCCCGCCGCACCTCGAAGTGGACCAGGCCGGTGAAGTCGGCGTCCGGCGGTGCGGTGGAGCCGCGGAACGCGTCGGTGCAGCCGAATTTGGCCAGGTCGTCGGCGGGCAGATAGGTGCGCCCGGTGGCGGCGTCCTCGCGGACGTCGCGCAGGATGTTGGTCAGCTGCAGCGCGAGCCCGAGGGTGTCGGCGTAGGCCGGGGCACGTTCGAGCTCGTCCTCGCTGTGGCCGGTGCCGGGGGCGGTCCCGAAGACGCCGAGCGACAGCCGTCCGATGGCGCCCGCCACACAGCGGCAGTAGACCTTGAGGTCGTCCCAGGTCTCGTAGGTCTGCCCGGCCACGTCCATCAGCACGCCGTCGATCAGCTCGTCCAGCGCGTCCAGCGGGATCGGGAAGCGGTGTGCGGCATGGGCGAGGGCGACGGCGACGGGGTCGGTGTCGTCCTCCTCGATGCCGCCGCCCCGCATCCGGTCCAGCAGGGCGCGGGTGTCCGCCAGCCGGGCGCGCTTGGCCTCCGGGTCGAGGGGGCCGTCGCCGATGTCGTCGACCCGGCGGGAGAAGGCGTACAGGGCCGACATCGCATGGCGCTTCTCCGTCGGCAGCAGCCTGATGCCGTAGGCGAAGTTGCGGGCCTGGTGGCCGGTCACGGCCTCGCAGTAGCGGTACGCCGCGAGCACTGGCGCGGACGCGTGCGGAGATCCCTTCACGGTCCGGCTCACCCCTCTCTTCGCAGTGTCGCCCCCACCTCGCGCAGCAGGCTGAGCTTGGTGGGCCTGGGCGGTCCAGGGAGTACGTCATGTCCCGCGGCCGCGACCGCCCGCAAGGCGGCCCGCCCCCCGGCCACGAATCCGGCGAGCAGCACCTTGAGCCTGCCGTGGACGCTACCCACCAGGGGGGTGCCTTCATTCAGCAGGGCAGCGGCGCGTTCCGCCTCCTTCGCGACCAGGGCGCGCAACCGTACGCCGCCCCTGGGGGCGGCGAGGTCGGCCTCGGTCACGCCGAAGCGTTTCATGTCCTCGGCGGGCAGATAGACGCGGTCCCTGCGGAGGTCCTCGGCCACGTCCTGAAGGTGCTCGATGATCTGCAGGGCGGTGCAGATGGCGTCCGAGTGGCGGATCCGCTCGGGGCTCGCGGTGCCGGTGATGCCGAGGACGAGCCGTCCGACCGGATTGGCGGACAGCTCGCAGTAGTCGAGGAGGTCCTGGTAGGTGGCGTACCGCCGGATCCGCTGGTCCTGACGGTTGGCCTCGATCAGCCCCAGGAAGGGCCCTTGGTCAAGCCCATGGCGGTGGACGGTGGGGCGCAGGGCCCGCAGCAGCGGATGGCGCGGCTCCGCGGCGGGCCGGAAGACCCGGCGGAGGTCGGCCTCGAACGCGTCCAGCATCGCGAGCGCGTCGTCGGCCCGGTCGCGGTCGAGACCGAGCAGTTCGGCGTCGGCGCCGCCGGGGGGCAGATCGCCGTCGCCGATGTCGTCGACCAGCCGGGCGTAGCCGTAGACGGCCATCAGATCGGTGCGCCAGGCGCGGGGGATGAAGAAGGGGGCCACCGGGAAGTTCTCGTGGGCGGCCTTGTCGAGCACGGCGCGAGCGGCTTCCTGCCCGCCGCTCCGGCTGCTCGACGTGGTATGGGACCCGCTGCGCTCGTCCTCGACGGTCACCGTGGACAGCCAGGCGTACGGGCGAGACCCAGGACGCCACGTGGGTCCCGGCGACCGGGCCCCTCGGGAGCGCTGGAGATGGGCCGTGTAGCCAATGCCGTCACATCCCCCGTTCTACACCGGTTACCAGGGTCCGCACGATCCGGACACGCCGCTCCGTCTTGTCAACGGGCCCCGGCCCCCAGCCCCCGAACAGGCGACAAGGGCCCGGCTCCGGCATGATCCGGACGGGCATTGCCACAGCTTACGCCTCTCGGTGTACACATGTACGGAGCGATACCCCGATGTGACCTTCGACCGGGCGCCGGGCGGGTGACCGGCGAACGCCCCCGGGCCGGTGTCCGGGGGCCTTCGGATGACCTCAGACGACCTCTTCGTAGAACTCCGAGATGTCCAGCACCCGGCACAGGTCGCGGAGCTCGAACTCGAAGAAGTGCTGGCCCTCGGAGAGCGCGAAGGACATATGGCCGAGCGCCTCCATGGAGATCACCCCGTACAGCCGCACCCAGCAGCGGAGCATCACGGCGATGGCTCCGGGGGGCATGTCGACGTCCTGGTCCTCGCTGAGCGCGGTGAGGGTCTGCGCGAGGCCGGGGTCGAGCTCCTCGACCTCGGGGGCCGGGAAGCCCCGCACCCGCCACAGGTCGGCGACCAGATCGGAGTACACGGAGCCGAAGACCCAGCTCATATGGCGCTCGGGCTTGGTCTCCTCGCGGCCGAGCCCCGGGGCCCAGGGGCCGAGGATCAGCCCGAACTCATGGGGGTGCTTGATCGCCCAGACGCGCAGCGCGCGGGCGCCGCTGATCCACCGGCGGCCCGGCTCCTCCTCGGGGTGCTGACCGAGGACCCCCTGCATGAAGCGGGCCATCTCCTCGAAAATGTCCACACGCAGCTGAAGGATCAGCGCATCCCGGCTACTGAAGTAGCGGTAGACGGCCGGCGCGGTCATGCCCATCTCACGCGCGATGGCCCGGATGGTCACATTTTCCGGGCCCTCCTGAACCAGGAGCGTCCGGGCGACGTCCTTGATTTCACGGATGGTCGCGATGCGCAGCCGCTCGCGCCGTGAGTACGGTGCGACGTGCGCTTCCCCTGGCGACACGCGTCCCCCTCCCTGATGCTGCGCCGCTCGACAACCCGGCGTACACGCACACGATACAGCGCCTCCGTTTAGTGAACAGCGGCGGTGACGGTGCCTCTGGTTCAACTGCTAGCCCCCTGACCCTGCCACAGATCCGCGGGGTTGCCCCGCCGGATGGCTCAGCGACCACCATCCGGGTCACCCGGGGGCGCGGGGGAGCGTCCGTACATGCGTCGGACATTCATTCGGAGGCATTGTGCGCGAGTGCTCCGGGGAGCGGACGGAGGGGGATGGACGGCGGCACTGGGCGCCACCTGGGAGTAAACGGCCGTAGCGATCGTGAAATGAAGTTCTCGCCCGTCCCGGCGCACCTGGGGAAAGGGTCCGTCCCACCCCTTCCACCAGGAGCGTCAAGAAAACCGACCGGTCGGCGCGGTGGATTTCCGACCCGGTCCGGGGACGGTTTCCGCGGCCCGCCGGAGGGCGTCGCCCCGGCGCCGGAGCGCTGCCGCGGAGTCGGCCCGGGCCTCGTCCTTCGGGTCCCGCCGCACATCTTCCGCATTCTCGTCCGCATCGCCATGGGACGCGTTTTCGCTGAAAAGCGCCCGCGTCCCGGGGAAAACGATCCACCGCCACGGACCCGTGCTTCTGACGGTGTGCCGGGTTTCCCGGGCCGGGGCGCGCGGGCGAAATCGGGAAAGGCAACGGCGTGGGCCCGGCCCGGAACTCCCATTCCGCTTCCGCCCTCCGGCCTACGGGTGATGGGGGCAGGCGGCGGGGGCGGCGGGAGCGGTCCGGGGGGACGGGCCGGGTGCGGCGGCGCTTCGCTCGCGCGGAGTCACCGTCACCATCACGTCCTTGAGCGGCCGCAGCGAGATCACCGGTGAGCCGTACCGCAGTTCGGTTCCCGGGATCCGGCTGATCCGGAAGCGCTGGTTCACCATGGCCACGATGGTGCGCAGCTCCAGCAGCGCCATGAAGTTGCCGACGCACTGCCGGGGCCCCGAGCCGAACGGGAGGTATGCCATCCGCGGCCGCTCCTTGATGGCCTGCGGGGTGAACCGGTACGGGTCGAAGGCCAGCGGGTTGTCCCAGTGGCGCGGGTTGTGGTGGGAGACCAGCGGGGACAGCAGGATCGAGGAGCCGGGCTCGATGCCGTAGCCGCCGAGGGTGTCCGCCTCGACCGCCGCCCGGGGGAAGATCCAGATGGGCGGGTGCATCCGCAGGCTCTCGTCGACGACCATCTTGGTGTATGTCAGCGCCTCGGCGTTCTCCGCGTCCGGCAGCCCGCCGCCGAGCACCGTGGCGATCTCGGCGTCCAGCTCCTCCTGGACGCCGGGGTGGGCGGCGACCGAAAGCAGCGTCCAGCACAGCGAGACGGCGGTGGTCTCATGGCCCGCCAGATAGACCGTGAGCAGCTCGTCCTTGATCTGCTGATCCGTCCAGGGCTCACCGGTGGCCGGGTCGGTGGCCCGTTCCATCAGCGCGATCAGCGGCCCCTCCCCCGTCTCGGCGTAACTCCGGCGCACATCGGCCACGATGCGGTCGAAGACCCGGTGGATCCTGAGGATCTTGCGCTGACGGTCCGTCGGCACCCAGGAGGGCAGCATCTCGGTGGCGGTGCCGCGGCGGAACATCACCTCCACCACATCGTCCACGATCGTCTTCAGCAGGGCCGAGTCCGGCTTGATGTCGTAGGCGAACAGCGAGCGGGAGAGGGTGACCAGGGTCAGCCGCAGCATGTCGGTCATCAGGTCGACCGGCTCACCGGCGGCGGCCTTGCGCTCCCAGGTCTCCAGCATCTCCTCGGTGGCCCGGATGATGTTGGGGATGATGTCGGTGATGGCGTTCTTGAGGAAGACCGGCTGCACCGCCCGCCGGTGGGCGCGCCAGAACTCGCCGTCGGTGGTGAGCAGTCCTTTGCCCATGACGACGCCGAACTGCTCGTAGAGCGGCCCGCGGACGTAGTTGCCGTTGTTCTCCACCAGCACCCGGCGCACCGCCTCGGGCTCGGTCACCTGGTGCACGAGGAACGGGCCGAGCCGCATCCGGACGATCTCGCCGTGGTCGCGCTGCAGACCGAGCAGGAATTCGGCGGTGTTCCGCTTCCAGGGGCCCAGACTGCCCAGCAGCGGGGCGCCTTTGGGGCCGGGTGCGGTGCGCGGCGCGGAGGTCGCTGTGGTCATCGGTGGTCTCCTTGCTTTCGCGGCCGCGGCCCGCGGGGCACCGGAAACAGGCGGCGCACGAAGAGATGGTCGAAAAGGACGTCGGAGGTGAGGCGCCGCAGGGCGATGGTGCTGTGGGCGAGGAGCCCGACGGGGTAGCGGGCGCGCGGCCGGGAGCCGCGGGCGCCCTTGGCCACCACCTTCGCCACCCGGCGGGCCACGTCGTCCGACTGGATCGCGAAGGTGCCCGCCAGGGTCCGGCGGCTGCCGGTGTAGATCGCCTCGAAGTACTCGGCGCTCTCCCGGCGGAAGGCCTCGTACGTCCGGCTCACCGGCCGCAGATTGGCCACGTAGGTGGCGCCGAAGCGGGTGGTGCGCACCGGGCCCGGCTCGACGAGGACGACCCGCACCCCGAAGTCGGCCACCTCGTTCCGCAGCGAGTCGCTCAAGCCCTCCACGGCGTGCTTGGTGGCGTTGTAGAAGCCCGAGCCGGGGACGGCGTAACGGCCGAAGATGGAGGAGATGTTGACGATGGTGCCGCCGCCGTGGGCGCGCATCGCGGGCAGCACCAGCTGACTGAGCCGGACCAGGCCGTACACATTGGTCTCGAACTGCTCGCGCACCTCGGCCAGGGAGGCCTCCTCGATACAGCCCGACATGGCGTAGCCCGCGCTGTTGACCAGCGCCCCGACCGCGCCGTGCGCCGCCTCGACCTTGGCGACGGCGGTGGCCATGGACTCCTCGTCGGTGACGTCCAGCGCCATGGTGCGGATGCCCAAGCCCGCGAGCTCCGCCAGTGTCCCGGGCCGCCGCGCGGTGGCGTACACGGTGTGCCCGGCCCGGTGCAGCCGCAGCGCGCAGGCGCGGCCGATTCCCGAGGAGCAGCCGGTGATGAGGACCGGGATGCCGGCCCCGGAGCCCGGGGCCGGCTCATGGCCGGTCACGCGGGGGGCGCGTCGAACGCCCCGAGCTGGGTGGCGAGGTCGTAGGAGTCCATGGAGAACCAGCTCTCCACGATCTTGCCCGCGTCGTCGAACTCGTCGATGACGATGCCGGGGATCTCCAGCTTGCGGCCCTGCGCCGGGATGAGGCCCGCGTAGTCGTCACCGGTGTGGGTGCCGCGCGCGGTGAAGCGGCTGACGACCTTGTTCCCCTCCAGGATCCAGTCGTCCACGGTGACGTGGAGGTCGGGGAAGGAGGCGCGCTGGAGCCGCACCCACTCCTTCAGGTGCTCCACGCCCTCCTTGCCGTTGGCGGCGGTGCCGTGGCTGATGTGGTCCTCGGTGGCGCCCTCGTAGATGACGTCGAGATTGCCCTTGTTGAGGCACTCCTCGTAGTAGCGCTCGAGGACGGCCTTGTTCTGCTCGGGAGTGGACATGAACTGCCTTTCTCTTCTGTCGTGCTGTCTATTCCGTCGTGTTTCCCAGCGGGCCGGAGAGTCCCGAGACGGTCGCCACGGGGTCTCCGGAGTCTGCGTCGGTGATCCGCCAGACGCCGAGCGAGGGATCGCCCTCGACACGGGTGGGTCCGCGCTCGGCGGAGTGCGGTGCGATCCGGCCGAGGATCAGGGGGTCGGCGGTGACCGAGAGGCCGTCGCCCTGGGTGGTGCACCGCCGCACCACGTTCTCCAGCGCGGCGACGGGGAGGGCCGTCCCGGGTACGTACGGCGTCGCCCACAGGTCGACCGGCAGGCAGCGCGGGACCTCGGCCACCAAGCGGCCCCCCGGCCCCGCCGTCCACGCGGAGAGCGGCACCACGGCGCCGCGCCAGTGCAGGAAGGGCGGCCCGGAGCGGAGGGTGGTGGTCTGAGGCACGTCGGGGCGCGGCGGGGCGGGCGGCCGGGGCGCGCCGGTCTCGTGGACGATGCGCAGGCTCGCCTCCGGGCCGTCCCCACCGCCCTCGTGGCGGTAGCGGACCTCCACGATCCAGTCGTGCCCCTCGTGGAAGCCGCGGATCTCGCGGACCAGCCGGATCGCGGGGCCGTCGAGGCGCAGCAGCGCCAGCGGCACCACGATCTCCTCCAGCGCACCGGCCCGCAGCGCCGGGAAGTCCTCCGGGACGATCCATTCGGCGGCCCGCAGGGCGTTCTCCAGCAGCAGGGAGGGCGGCAGCGCGGGGGTGCCGTCGATCCGGAAGTCGCCGAGCGCGGGGGTGTGTTCGGGGTCGAGGACGACGCGTGCCGTCAGCTGGGCGTGCGGCTGGTAGGAGGTCACCTCGCCGAGGTGGAAGACCTTCGGATAGGCGGCGGCGAAGCCGGGCAGCGCGGGCACCACCGGATAGCCGATGGCCTGCCCCGGGTCGATGGCCTTGCCCAGCGGCCCGACGAAGGTGACCTCGCCCTCGGAGCCCGCCAGCAGTTCGGCCCGCCAGCGCTCAAGACCGTCCGCCACGTCGATGGCGGCCATGTAGCGCAGGGTGGCGGCGAAGTTGGCGATCAGCCCGATGCGGTCCCAGGTGGGCCAGGCGAGGGTCATCACGGGGAACGCGGCCCGGCGGGCGGCCCATTGGCCGAGCCGCGCGAGACCGTCGTTGGCCGCGGCGTATTCGAGCTGGCCGACCATGCCGCCGAGCCGTCCGGTGAGGGAGCCGACGCTGCAGAAGAACTTCAGGTCGCGGTCCCGCACCTCCTCGAAGACGTTGAGGAAGCCCTCGATCTTGACCTCGACGGTGCGCAGGATCTCCTCGTCGGTCTTCTTCGGCAGCCGGGCGGAGGTGTCCACCCCGGCGTTGTGCACCACCCCGGCGAGCCGGCCGCCCTCCAGCGCGTCCTCGCGCCGGATGAGCTCGCGCACCTGGGCGCGGTCGGTGAAGTCGCAGCGCGCGTACTCGATGCGCAGCCCCTCGCGCCGGGCGGAGGTCACATGGGTGGCCAGCTCCCACAGCCGGCGGGTGCGGGCCAGCCGGCCGCGGACCACGGCGGGCGACTCGCCCTTGGCGCGGCCCGCCCAGACCTGCTTCTCGTACGCCTTCCACCCGGCCTGATCCACACCGAACCAGGGCTCGTCCCCGCTGGGGAAGGGCTCCCGGCCGGTCACCACGACCCGTGCGCCGTGCCGGGCGGCCAGCGACCTGGCCAGCTCCCAGCCGATGCCGCGGCCACCGCCCGAGATCAGCACGGTGTCCTCGGGGCCGAGGGTGAGGGCGGGCGCCGCCACGGGCCGGTCCTCGGGGGTGAGGGTGTACCGGCGGCCGTCGCGGTAGCCGACCTCGATCTCACCGGTGCGGCCGAGTTCGGCGGCGACGATGCCGGGCAGTTCGGCGGAGGCGGCCAGGTCGATGTCGACCACGCGGGCGGCCACGTTGGGGAACTCCCGGTGCAGGGTCTTGGCGAGCCCCGCCCAGATGCCGCCGAGCGGCTGCTCGAGACCGTCCCGCGGATGCTGGCCCATCCCGCCGCCGAGGTAGCTGACGGCGAGATAGCACAGCCGGTCCGCGGCGGTCTCGGCCGCCCAGTCGTCGTAAGTGGCGCGCAGCGCGGTCACGGTCCCGGTCAGCGCCCGCCGCCAGGCCCCGGCGGAGGCGGCCCGGTCCGGGTCGTACGCCCGGCCCACGGTGAGGTCCACGATGGCGTCCACGGGGCCCGGGCCGTCCGGCTCCCGGCGCACCAGCGCGCCGTGCTCCTTCAGTTCGCGCTCCACCCCGGCGGCGATGTCCTCCTCGCCGCCGATCAGCAGCACCCGCATTCCGGCCGGCCGGGGGTGCGGCCCGGCGGGGCGGGGCAGCTCGGTGAGGCGCCACACCATCCGGGCCACCGGCTGGACCGGCGCATCCTCCGCGGTCGCGGTCATGTCCGGCTGAGTCGCGGTCATGTCCGGTCCTCCTCCGCCGGTGTCTGCTCCAGGGGGACGGCCTCGCCGGTCTCGGCGTCGACGTAGCCGATGAGGGTGGCCCGCATGTCCTTCATCTGGAGCAGCATCCGGCCGTCGGGCCGCACCGCCACGAAGCGGTTGCTGATGGTGTCGGCCGTCAGATCGAAGCCGGGCGGGGTGACGAAGAGGTCGATGTCCTCCCCGGACGCGGCCAGGTCGTGGTCGCTGATCTCCTCGTACAGATCGATCCGGCGGATGGACAGCGGTGCGGCCACCGGCACCAGATGCCCGTCGACCAGATCCAGCACCCCCACCCGGGCCAGCCCGTCGAGCAGGATGCTCGGCACGGTGAAGCGGGACCACACCGGATCGCCGGCCGGGACGTCGGGCGCGTAGCGGGCGCGCTTGCCCCGGGGATGGATCCGGGTGTCGGTGGTGGAGACGAAGGGGCCGGTCAGCCGCACCGGGGAGCCGGGCTGGTGGTACGGGTCGGGGACCGGGGTCTCCTCCCCCGCCGGCCACTCCTCCCAGCGCGGCGCGGTGGGCGCCTCGGTGTCGAGCAGCACCCGGGCCAGGAAGTGCACCCGGTCCTTGACCAGGACCACCCCGCTGGGCGCGACCACGTCCTCGGTGATCCGCACCTGGACGACGGTCACCTCCCCGGGGCTGTCCACGAGTTCGGCGCGGATGCGCCTGGGACCGGCCGGGATGTCGCGGTAGACCCGCAGGAAGTGCTCGAACCGCAGATCCTCGAAGGCGATCACCCGCTTGCCGGGGACCAGGGCCCGGGCGGCCTCGGCGGCCAGTTCGGTGACGAAGGTGCCGGGCAGGGTGGCCTCGCCGCGCACCGTGTGGTGTTCGAGATAGCCGTCGGTGTCCAGGTCGAAGGGGCATTCGTAGACCACGGACCGCTCGTCGGACGCCACCAGCCGACGCAGGAAGAACCCGGACCGCCGGTCCAGGTAGCCGGGGTAGAAGCGCTCCACCGTGGCGCGTTCGGCGTCGCCGAGGTGGACCACGGAGGGGCGCCGCACGGGGGCGTGGAGCTCCTGGACGAAGTGGTGGATGCCCTCGGCGATGGCCATGTTGCTGTACGAGCCCGCGCGCTCGTAGTACGCCTTGGTCAGCTCGTTGGCGCCCATGCCGACGCCTTCCCACAGCGTCCAGCCGATGGTGAACTCGTCCGTCGGCGAACCGGTGGCGCGGGTGTGGGTCGCGGCGGTGGCCAGGAAGTCGTTGGCCGCGGCGTAGTCGGCCTCCCCCAGCTGCCCGAAGTAGCCGAGCAGCGAGCCGAAGTTGCACCACAGCCGGGGCGGCGCGGTGCGCAGGGCGTGCTTGAGGTGGAGGTAGGAGTCCAGCTTCAGATCACGGATGGAGCTGAACTCGGCGAAGCTCTTGTCCTTGATCAGCCCGGAGCGCTGCAGTCCGGCGGCGTTGACCAGCAGGTCGATCCGCCCCCGCTCGTCCAGCACCCGGCCGATCGCCCGGTCCACCGCCGCGCCGTCGCGCATGTCACAGGCGAGGTAGGTGACCCGTCCGGCGCCGCTGTGGGCGGCCATCTCGTCCAGGTTCCGCTTCGCCCAGCGGGCGTTGACCATGCGGTCGAAGGCGCGGTTGACGTCGGCCACGGTGCGGCCGTCGCGCCGGGCGATCTCGGTCTTGATGTAGCCGGAGCGGCGGGCGGCGAACTCCTCGTCGGTGCCCTGGTACGTCTCCGGCGGATAGTCGTCCAGGGAGTTGCTGCCCAGGACGTAGATCCGGGGCCGGAAGTGCTCGGCCACCGCCTTGACCACCTCGGCGGTGATGCCCCGGGCGCCCCCGGCGACCACCACGACCGAGTCCGGGCCGAGGACGGCCGGTGCCCCCGCTCCCAGGTCGTTCGGCTCGTCGGAGAGCAGATACGCCTTGCGTACGCCGTCGAGGTCGAACACCGCCGGGAAGACCCGCCCGGCCGCGCTCTCCTCCTCGGCGCGGGCCATCGCCCCGGTGAGGTCGGTGGCCGAGGTGCACAGCGTGAAGGCGAGGCAGGCGTCGCGCTCCAGGGCCGCCGTCTTCCACAGCCCGGTGAAGAGCCCGGTGTACGGATGCGGGATGCCGCCCGGCGCGGCGCCCAGCAGCAGCGCCACGGCCGAGGAACCGGGGTCGCCCAGGTCGTCGTAGAGGTGCTGGAGGGTCAGATAGGCGGCGTCGTGCAGGGCGGTGAGGGCGGGCGCGGGGCCGTCCGTGGCCGCCCGGCCGAGGTCACCCACCACCCTGAGGTGGGTGACCCCGGGGCCCGCGCCCGCCAGGGCCCGGCGGACCGACTCCTCGGTGACCTCGGGCAGGTGGTGCCAGCCGGGGCGCGGGGCCGCGAGCGGCGCCGTGGACAGGACGGTGAGGTCCGCGTCCGGCGGCGCGGCGGCGGCCAGCGGCTCGGGGGCGTCGGTGAGCACCACCGCCCCGGCGGGGAGGAACGGGACGCGCTCGCGCACGGTGCGCGCGGGCAGCTCGGTCAGGACGGGCACCTGGCGGCGGACCCGTACCGGGGTGCCGTCCGCGAGCCGTCCGCCGGTGGTGAACGCGGCGGGCAGCGCGGCCGGGGCCGCCTCCGGGCCCTCGGTCTCCGGGCCCTGGGACTCGGGGCCGGCACCGGGGATGGTCAGCCGGAGCCGGGCCCCGGCGGCGCCCTCGCTCTCGTCGGTGGCGATCTCCACGGTCCCCGAGGGCCGGTGCAGCGCCCTGAGGACGGCGAGACCACCGGCCGCGCCCAGGTAGCGGGCGTGCTCGGGCGCGGGCGCGCCGCACAGCAGGATCTCGTCCGCGGTCTCTTCCCCGCGCCCCGCCTCGACGGCGCCGAGCGGTTCGTCCACGTACGCGAGCACCTCGAGCCCGGCGGCGCGGGCCCGCTCCTCGGTGGTGAGCGCGAACAGGAAGGCACCCTCGGCGAGTTCCCGGGCCTCGGGCGGCAGCAGCTCGCCGATCAGCGTCCGGTACTCGGGGAGGCTGTTGCCGTTGATCCCGCCCGCGAGCGCGAAGTCCAGCTCACCGGTGCGCAGATAGCGGCCCGCGGAGGTGATGGAGGAGACGGCGGAGGCGAAGCCGGAGTCCATCGTCATGTTCGGGCCGTTGAGGTCGAAGTAGTTCGCCACCCGGGCCGAGATGATGTTGGGCATCTGGCCGGGGAAGGAGTCCTCGTTGGAGGCCGGGATCATGCCGCGTACGCGCTCGCCGAGCCGCTCCAGCACACCGGGCAGGGCGTCGGAGGGCAGTTCGCCCAGCGCCTCGGCGATGTCGTCGAGGTAGCAGCGGTTGGCGTAGAGCATCGCGGCGCGGGTCGGGCCCATATGGCCGACGAACACCCCGGTCTTGAGCGCCCGCTCCTGCCAGAAGTCCGGCATCTGGTCGCGCAGTTGATGGGCGCACTCCACGATCATCAGCTGGCAGCGGTCCAGGGCGCGGATGGTCTTGGGAGGCAGCCGGACCTTGCTGAACGGCGGCGCCGGGTACTCGTCGCCGAAGCTGTCGCGGGGGCGCGGACCGCCGCCCAGCCAGCGGGTGACCTCCTCGCGGCCCGCCAGCCCCGGCAGATGGGCCGACCAGCCGACGATCGCCACCCGGCTGCCGGTGTCCGGGACCTTGGTGACGGTCGCGGGGGCCCGGTCGGTGGCGGCGGCGGTGGCGTCCGCGGCGGGGCGCGGCCGGTGCTCGGAGACGATCAGATGGGCGTTGGTGCCGCCGAAGCCGAAGCCCGACACCGCGGCCAGCCGCGGGCCACCGGGCCGCTCCGGCCAGCCCTTGTGCTCGGGGGTGATCTCCAGTCCGGTCTCGGCGAGCCGGAAGTCCTCGCGGGGCCGGGAGAAGCGGAACTGACCCGGGATGGTGTGCTCGGCCAGGCCCAGCAGGTTCTCGATCAGCGAGACCACGCCCGCGGCCCAGCCGGTGTGGCCGATCAGGGACTTGTTGGAGGTGACCGCGGCGGGTCCGGCGGTGCCGTAGTACTCCCGCAGCGTGGTGAACTCGGCGAGGTCACCGGCCGGGGTGCCGGTGGCGTGGGCGTTGACCCAGCTCACCGCGGTGCCCTCGACCTCGCCCGCCTCCAGGGCGCGCCGCACCGCGAGGCTCTGACCGGCGGCGTTGGGGGCGTAGACGGCCTTGCCCTTGCCGTCGGAGGACGAGCCGAAGGCGCGGAGCACCCCGAGCACCTCGTCGCCGTCGGCCCGGGCCCGGCTCAGCCGCTTGAGGACGACCAGCGCGGCGCCGTCGGCGAAGATCACGCCATCGGCGCCCTCGTCCAGCGCGTGCACCTCACCACGCTTCGAGAGCCCCTGGAGCTTGGAGAAGAGCACGGTGCCGCGCGGCGCGAGCGCGAAGGCACCGCCGCAGACGGCGATGTCCTGCTTGCCCATCAGCAGGCCCTTGGCCGCGATGTCGATCGCGTACAGCGACGAGGAGCAGGCGGTGTCCACCATGTGCAGCTCGGTGGAGGGCGGCAGCAGACCGCGCATCGCCAGCTCTCCGACGCGGTGCGGCAGAAAGCGCGAGCGGTCCTGGCCGGCGCGCCAGTAGCGGCGGTTCAGGGCCGCCTCGATGTCGCCGCCGAGGGTGGTGCGCTCGCCCTCGTCCAGTGGCAGGTCCCCGAGGATGTCGTGCGTCATCCGGCTGACGCTGTCGAGCACCCCGGCCTCTTCCAGGTGCTGGCTGCCGTCGGGGGTGTAGCCGACGACGAAGGAGCAGCGGTCGGAGTCCTGGTGGCGCACTCCGTCCAGGGCCTGGACCAGGCTGTGGCGCAGCCACATGGTGGTCAGCTCGTGGTCGTCCGCGCCCTCGGCCATGCTGTCGACGGAGCCGGGGGCGGCCTGGAAGTCGGTGATGAAGACGCAGCGGTCGGCGTACGCCTTGTCCTCGGCGGCGGTGTCGACGGCGTGGAAGTTCTCATGCCGCCAGCGGTCCCGGGGGATCTTGACGAACAACTCGTCACCGGTCGTACGGAGCTTCCAGAACTCCTCCGGGCTGTTCGCCCCGGCGACCGCCAGGCCCATGCCGACGACGGCGATCGCGTCGTCGGGGACGTCGGGGACGTCGGCGGGCAGGTCGGAGCCGGGCGCGTCCACGGCCTCGGCTACGGCGGCCGTCGTGGCGGCGGCACGGGGCCGTACGGGCTCGGACTCAGGGGCCACGGCGGGCTGGGGCACGACGGGCTCAGGGGCCACGACGGGCTCAGGCTTCACGACAGACTCGGGCGTCACGACGGGCTCCGGCTCCCGCGCGGCCTCCTCCCGTGCCGGGGCCGCGGCGGGCGGCGACATGAGGGCGGCGCCCAGCGTCAGTCCCCCGTCGGCGAGCACCACCTGTCCGGTGATCCACCGCGAGGCGTCGGAGGCCAGGAAGGCGACCACGTCGGCGAACTCCTCCGGGGTGCCCAGCCGTCCGAAGGGGGTCGCCCTCGCGATCACCTCCTGCATCTCCCGGGCCCGGGGGAACTTGTCCGCGACCTCGCTCTCCAGCATGGCGGCCGAGGCGGTGTTCACCCGGATGCCCAGCGGGGCGTACTCCACGGCGAGATAGCGGGTGGCCGCCTCGGCGGCCGCCTTGGCGGGGGCGCAGGCCGAGTAGTTGGCCATCACCATCTGCGAGCCGCCGAGCGCCGACACGGTGACGATCGACCCGCCGCCGCCCCGCGCCATCAGCGGGGCCGCGGCGCGGGCGCAGCGCAGTCCGCCCTTGTAGTTGGTGTCGATGGCCTTGGCGATGTCCTCGTCGGTCACCTCGGCCAGGGGCAGCAGGGCCCCGTTGGCGGCGCTGTTGACCAGGATGTCCAGCCGCCCGTGGCGCTCCTCGATCTCGGCGAACATCCGGTCGACCTGCTCCTGCCGGGCCACCGAGGCGCGGGCGAGCTCGACCCGGGCGCCGCCCGCCACCAGTTCGTCCCTGGTGCGCTTGGCCTGGTCGTGCGAGTGGAAGTAGTTGAGGACGACATCGGCGCCGCGGGCCGCGAGGGTCCGCGCGATCGCCTTGCCCACGCCCTTGGAACCCCCGGTGACCAGGGCCACCTTCCCCGTGAGGTCTTTCATGGGAACGACTGACTCCTTCTGCGACTGCTGCGACGAGGTGTGGGCGCTTCAGCCCGTGGCGGAGGCCGGTGCGTGGGCCCCTTGGTCGTTGAGCTGCTGGAGCACAAAGTCGGTGATCTTGCCCATGGTGTTGTAGGTGGCCAGCCGGAAGCCGGACTCGCGCGGCGGCAGCCCGTAGCGGCTGGAGACCCTGGACAGGAGTTCGACCTGCTTGACGGAGTCGACGCCCAGCTCGGACTCCAGCTGCACCTCGTCCTCGAAGACGTCCTCGGGGTATTCGAGCGCCTCGGCGTAGAGGGTCCGCAGCTCCCCGAAGAGCTGGTCGCGGCCGTACCCATCGGGCCGCGCACCGGACGCGGGTGCCGCCGGGGCCTCCGGCGCGGGAGCGGGAGCGGCCTCGGCGGCGGGCTCCGGCCCGACGGCCGCCGCGGGCCGCGGCTCGGACTCGGGCTCGCCGCCCTCGGTGGACTTGCGGAAGGCGTCCAGTTCGGTGCGGACCAGCTCCAGCACCATCTGGCCGCGCTCGCTCCAGTACGCCGCGAAGACGTCCTCGGGCACCGAGGGGGCCAGCAGCTCGGCGAGCCCGCCGCGCTCGGGCGCCGCCAGACCGGCCTCGCGCAGCGCGTCGAGGGTTCCGTCGAGCGCGAGCCGGCCGCCGGTCACGGCCAGCGTGGGCAGTGACCGCACCGCGGAGCCGTCGGTCACCTTGGCGACCAGCTTGGAGAGCGCGGCGCGCCCGCCCGCCTCCACGAACACCTCGGCGCCGGTCTCCCGCAGGTGCCGTACGGCCGCCGCGAACCGCACCGGCCGGGTGAAGTGCTCGGCCAGCAGCTCGGCGAGGGCGTCGCCCGGCTCGTAGTAGCGCTGCAGGATCGGCGAGTAGACCGGGCGGTTCAGCGGACGCTGGTCCAGCTTCGTCACGTACGCGGCGAACTCGGGGGCGGCGGGCGCGAGCGCCGGGGTGTGGAAGGGGAAGGGGGTGTCGATCTCGATGGCGCCCACGTCCAGTTGCCCGGCGATCGCCACGACCCGGTCCAGGATCCCGGCGGGGCCGCTGACCACGGTCTGCTCGTCGTGGTTCTCGGTGGCGACGGCCAGCAGCGGCTCGTCCACCAGCTCCAGCAGCTTGCGGGTGCGCTCGGCGCTCGCGGCCAGGGCCACCATGCGGCCGTCGACGCCGCCCTGCCGCTCGATCACGGCCACGCGCCGGGCGACGATCCGGACCCCGTCCTCGACCGAGAAGGCCCCGGCCGCCACCAGGGCGGTGATCTCACCGAGGCTGTGCCCGGCCAGCACGTCGGGGGCGACGCCCTGGGCGGCGAGGATCTCGTAGGCGGCCAGACCGGCGCCGTAGATGGCGACCTGGGAGGCCCACGGGTCGTTGTCGAGCAGATCGCGCAGATCGGCCTTGCGCTCGCCGAAGAGCACCTCGGAGATGCGGCTGCCGTAGAGCTCCTCGGTCACGGCGTCGAGCCGCTCGAAGACCCGGCCGACCTGGGGATGGCGCTCCTTGGCGCGGCGGAGCGCCTCGCCGTCGAAGCCGCCTTGTCCGGGGAAGAGGAACGCCGTCGTGACGCCGGGGGACGGATTGCTGGACATGCCGATGCCTCCATGGCTGTGGTGGTGACGGTGGGTGAGGTGCGCCACCCGCGCGGGTGGCGCGGCGCTGTGGACGGCCGAAGGCCGTTTGTGAGGTGCGGGCGTGCGGGGTGGGCGCGCCCACGGGTGAGCCCGGCTACGGGGTGTCCGGCGGACCTTTCCCCTCCCCGCCCCTTCCCGCAGCATCGATATGCGGCTCCGCCGCGTGGGGGGCTTCGCCCCTGGGCCCCGGCCGGGCTGAGATCAGCCCCTCCAGCGGGCACCTCCCAGCGGTAGCTGGGGGAGTTTGAGGAGCGGGGTGTGGGGCGGAGCCCCAGTTCGGGGAGCGGCCCGCCGCAGGCGTACGCGTACCGTCGGACACCCCCTAGGCCACGCGGGCGACCGGGGAGTCGAGCAGGAAGGTGCCCATGCTCCCGAGGTTGGCGGCGATCAGCCGGTCGGCGAGCCGGGTCGCGGGGGGCAGATGCCGGGGGGCGCCGCGGACGAGCCAGCGCACCATCCGGATCTTCCAGCCCGGCTCGGCGCCCGGCGGGATGTGGTCGAAGAGGGCGTGGATGTTGGCCGGGGAGTAGAACTCGGCGGGCGGGACGATGGTGGCGAACATCCCGACCATGCCGCTGCCGTGGTGCGGGCTGCGGGCCATGGCCCGGATGAACTCCAGCTCCTCGCGGTTGTAGTCGGCGATCTCGGCGTGGTCGCGGGTGTACTGGAAGTGGCCGCTGACCAGGGCGTCGCGGCGCCGGGCGTAGTCGGCGAGGGCGGGGGCGAGGTCGCGGTCCCCGGCCAGGGCCGGCTCCACGGCCTCCACCAGGAGTTCGGCACCGCGCAGCGAGTCGGTGATACCGGCGGCGGTGATGGGGTCACGGGTGTAGCCCGCGTCGCCGGTCAGGGCCCAGCCGGGGCCGTGGCAGTGGCGCAGGAAGTTGGGGACCGCGCCGGTCATCCACTTGTCGACGCGCCGGGTCTCCCGCAGCCGCGCCGCGAACTCCGGATCGACCTCCTCGAAGGCGGAGACGACCGTGGCGTCACGCTCCCCGTCGGCGGACGCCTTGAAGTCCTTGACCGGCAGGGCGAGTCCGACGATGGTCAGGCCGTCGTGGGTGGGCCAGGTGAAGGCGTGCTGATGGCGGTGGCGGTAGGTGCGCACCTTGCCGTCGTGCGGCAGATCGGCCCAGTACGACCAGTGGCTCTTGTTGAGCACCGGGTGGGAGTCGTACTTCTCGGCCCCCACCAGCCGGGCGACGGTGGAGTTCGAGCCGTCGGCGCCCACCACCAGCCGGGCGTGCTCGACGACGGGGGTGCGGTCCTCGGTCTCGGCCCGGACGCCGATGACGGTGCCCTGGGCGTCCGTCAGCAGCTCCCGCAGCGCGACCTGCTCCCGCAGCTCCGCCCCCGCCTTGACGGCGGCCTCCAGCAGGATCTCGTCCAGCTTGCGGCGCTCCGGGGAGTACGCCTCGGCCACTCCTTCGACGGCGGGCAGCTTGGCCATCAGCTGAACCGGGCCGCTCTGCAGACCGTAGGAGTGAATGGGCGGGCAGCCGGTGGCCGCCACCTCGTCCAGCAGCCCCCAGCGCTTCAGCCGGAGAATTCCCGGAGGGTGGACCAGATTGGTGGCGGCCCCCTTACCACCGGGGAATTTCGCCCGGTCGAGGAGAAGGACCCGGTACCCCGCTCTCGCGAGGAGCATCGCGGTCGATGACCCGCTGATGCGCGCTCCTACCACAATGACGTCGTACATAGCGTCCCCCATACCCAACGGTCACCGGGGATCCGGGGACCGGTGGATCATCTTGTTCGCTCTGACTTCGCTCTGTCGAAATTAGTTGCGCGACCGGCTCGGAAGGTTTCCGTCGTATGAATCCTCGACGGCTCCCGAAGAAATCACCTTCGTTTCGGCCGGCGCGGTGCGGCCGCGCGGTGCCATGAGAATGGCCAGACAGCCGACGGCGGCGATTCCGGCGCCGATCCAGGCGGCGGGCCGCAGCCCGTCCACGAATTCCTGGGGCGAACCGTATCCGCCCAGTGTGGTGAATACGGAGGTGAGCACCGCGACGCCGAGTGCGCCGCCGAGCTCCCGGAAGGTGTTGTTGGCGCCCGAGGCGATTCCCTGGTCGCGGGGCGCGACGACGTTCATCGCCATTTCCGCGACGGGCGAGAAGAACAGCCCCAGGCCGATTCCGCCGAGCACCAGGCCGGGCACCTGGTCGGCGTAGGCGGTGTCCGCGCTCACCACGGACGCCAGCCAGCCAAGACCCGCGGCCTCGAACAGCAGGCCCGCGGCGACCACCAGACGGTTGCCGAGCCGGGCGGTCAGCAGCGCCGCCAGCGGGGCGACGACGACCGGCATCGCCGTCCACGGCAGCATCTTCACGCCCGCCTCCAGCGGCGAGAAGCCCTGGATGTTCTGCATGAACTGGGTGAGCAGGAAGACCAGTCCGAACATGGCCGCGAACATCAGCAGGCTGGCCGCGTTGACCGCGCTGAACGCGCGGTTGCCGAACAGCCGCATCGGCAGCATCGGTTCGGCCGTACGCAGTTCCCAGCCGACGAAGAGCGCGAGCACCACCAGGCCGCCGGCCAGGAAGCCGAGCACCCGGCCACTGGACCAGCCGTGTTCGGTGGTGGACACCAGCGCGTAGACCACGCCGAACACCCCGAGGCTGACCAGGACGGTGCCCAGCGGGTCCAGCGAGGTGTCCGGGCGGGTGGACTCGGCCAGCTTCCACAGGCCGAGCACCAGCACCACCACACCGATCGGCACATTGACCCAGAAGATCCACTCCCACGAGATCTTCTCCACCACGGCCCCGCCGATCAGCGGGCCGAGCGCGACCGCGAGCCCGCTGAGGGCGCCCCAGACGCCCAGCGCGACGCCGCGCCGGCGCTCGGGGACGGCCACGGTCAGCAGGGTGAGCGTCAGCGGCATCACCACGGCCGCCCCGAGGCCCTGTACGGCACGGGCGGCGATCAGGGCGTCGGCGCTGCCGGACAGCGCCGCGGCGGCGGAGGCGCCGGTGAAGACGACGAGGCCGGCCAGGAACACCCGGCGGCGGCCGAACCGGTCACCGGCGGCCGCGCCGGCCATCAGGAAGACCGAGAAGGTGAGGGTGTAGCCGTTCACCGTCCACTCCAGGTCCTGGAGGCTGGTGCCCAGGTCTTTCTGAATGGCGGGCAGCGCGGTGATGACGACGAGGTTGTCCAAGGCGGCCATGAAGACGGTGAGTCCGGACACCACCAGCGTCCACACGGGGTTCATCCCGCTCGGGCCGGAACGGTCAGTCATGAATACCTTTCCTATGACGGCGCGATTGCTGTGCGACAGGTTGGTTCACGTCGTTATCCGGCCGACGGATAAACGGGCAGACGGGGCAACGCTAACCGGCCACGACCCTCCCCGGAACTGTACTTTGGTACAGGTGGCGGTAGCTGAGCGCGACCAGACCGGCCTGTAGCCGCGATTCCACCTGCAGTTTCGCGAGTATTGACGCCACATGCGCCTTCACCGTGCGCTCGGTCACTTGCAGCCGCAGCGCGATACGGCGGTTGGACCAGCCCGCGCCGAGCAGCGCAAACGTTTGGCCCTCTCTGACTGATAACAACGGCACACGTTCCAGCTCCCGCGCCCAGTTGGGCACGGGAATATCGGGCACGACGGCGAGACCGCCCCTGTCGGACACGGTGACATTTCCCCCTAGTTAGGCGGCTCTTCGAGCCGCCGATCATGCAAGAATCAGACTTGATTGCCCTCTTGATTATTGCGGCCGCACGCCCGTACGAGTCAAGGATTTCCGGCCCTTTCTCGCCTCGCGAGAAAGGGCTGGTGAAGCACGGGGAATGCGCTTCACGTTTACTCCTGTTACCGTAAATTTACTTCATTCTCGTATCGTTGCCATCCGAACCGGCGGGACGGCCCCGCCCCAGGTCGGCCAGGTCCGCCGCGGTCCGCTCCACCGCCTCGATGACGGTCACCGGACACCGCGTCATGATCTGTTTGGGCTTCATCACCAGCACCGAGCCCATCACCAGCCCGTCCCAGGTGACCGGCGCCGCGCACTCGTTCCACCCCGCCGCGCACTCCTCGTGGCCCAGGGCGTACCCCCGCGCCCTGATCCGGTCCAGCGAGGCCAGGAGCCGCGCGTCGTCCAGGTAGGCGCCGGGACCGGCCTCGGCGGGCGCCGGACGGTCCAGCACCTCCGACTGGATGGTCTGCGGCAGATACGCCAGGATGGTCCGCCCCGCGGCCCCCACCCGCAGCGAGTGCTCGACGGTCTGCACCGCACGCGGCGTCATCCCCAGCTCCGTCAGATCGGAGTCACCGACGGCCATGTCGGCGCACTGCCGGTGCGCGCCACCGAAGGGCGCCAGCAGATAGAGGAAGGCCAGCCCCCCGGTGGCCCGGCGCAGCGCCTCCAGAAGGGCGTGGGCGGCCTCCGGCGCGGGCGAGTAGGCCAGGGCCTTGAGACCGAGCTGCGGGGCCGCCGAGCCCAGCCGGTAAAGGCCCCGGCCCTCGCGGACGAAGATGCCCTGGTGCACCCCGGACTGGAGGATCCGGTAGACGGTCGAGTCGTCCAGGTCCGCCGCTCTGGCCAGCGCCCCGGGCCCATGGGCCCGTCCGCCGAGCTGGGTGAAGGCCCGCTGCACGCGGAACACCCTTTCGGCATGACCGCTTCCGCCCACGGCACCACTATTGGCCACCCCGTCAGCCCCCCGTGCAGATTCCCCCGTCGCTCTGCCCAACGTGCCACGGTTCCACGCCCATTCCCATCCGGGGTACATGGTCCGGTTGTGGACAACAAGGCCCCGCCGGGTTGCCCGGCGGGGCCTGATGGTTTATGGGAACGGCGTTCGCCGAGCGGCTACTTGCCGGTCTCCTTCTCGTACGCCTTGATGACCTCGTCGGTCGGGCCGTCCATCAGCAGCTCGCCCTTCTCCAGCCACAGCACCCGGTCGCAGGTGTCCCGGATGGACTTGTTGTTGTGGCTGACGAGGAAGACCGTGCCGGCCTCCTGGCGGAGCTCGCGGATCCGGGCCTCGGAGCGCTTCTGGAACTTCCTGTCACCGGTGGCCAGCGCCTCGTCGATCATCAGCACATCGTGGTCCTTGGCCGCGGCGATGGAGAACCGCAGCCGGGCCGCCATACCGGAGGAGTACGTGCGCATCGGCAGGGTGATGAAGTCACCCTTCTCGTTGATGCCCGAGAAGTCCACGATGCCCTGGTAGCGCTCCCGGACCTGCTCACGCGACATGCCCATGGCCAGACCGCCGAGGATCACGTTCCGCTCGCCGGTGAGGTCGTTCATCAGCGCCGCGTTCACACCCAGCAGCGACGGCTGACCGTTGGTGTAGACCTTGCCGCGCTCGGTGGGCAGCAGCCCCGCGACGGCCTTGAGCAGGGTCGACTTACCCGAGCCATTGGACCCGATCAGACCGATCGACTCGCCCTTGTACGCCACGAAGGTGACCCCGCGCACCGCGTGCACCTCACGCATGCCCGGGGCGCCCTTCCGGCCCAGCAAGCGGCTGAGGGCGGCGGTGGCGCTGCCCTTCCCCTTGGGGCCGCCGTTGACCCGGTAGACGATGTGGACGTCGTCGGCGATGACGGTGGGCACCCGCGACGGCACGGAAGCCGCCTGAGCGGCCTGGTCGGCCCGCTCCGCCTGGGCACCTTTGTCGAGGGTTTGCTCAGCCACGGCCGTACTGCTCCTCTGCCTTCCAGAAGTACACGAATCCCCCGGCGCCCACCAGCACCGCCCACCCCAGCGCCAGCGCCCAGACATGCGGCGGCAGACTCGACGAGGGGTAGTCGTTGATCAGGGCGTACCTCATCAGGTCCATGTAGACCGCCGCCGGGTTGGCCAGCAGAAGGTCGGAGACCCAGGAGTGCGCCCCAGCCTTCTGCAGCATGTGCTCCAGCGGGTACATCACACCGGAGGCGTACATCCACGTACGCAGGATGAACGGCAGCAGCTGGGCGAGGTCCGGGGTCTTTGCCCCCATCCGGGCCAGGACCAGGGCCAGACCGGTGTTGAAGACGAACTGCAGCGCCAGGGCCGGGATCACCAGGATCCACGCGAAGGCCGGGAAGTGCCCGAAGCCCAGCAACACGACGACCAGCACGATCATCGAGAAGAGCAGCTGCTGGAGCTGCTGGAGCGCGAACGAGATGGGGAGCGAGGCCCGCGGGAAGTGCAGGGCCCGCACCAGTCCCAGGTTCCCGGAGATGGCGCGCACCCCGGCCATCGCGGAGTTCTGCGAGAAGGTGAAGACGAACACACCCGTCACCAGGAACGGGATGTACATGTCGTTCTTCATTCCGCCCCTGCCGCCCAGCAGCAGGCCGAAGATGAAGAAGTACACCGCCGCGTTGAGCAGCGGGGTCACCACCTGCCACAGCTGACCCAGCTTGGCCTGGCTGTACTGAGCGGTGAGCTTGGCCGACGAGAAGGCCACGATGAAGTGACGCCGTCCCCACATCTGGCGGATGTAGTCGCCGAGGCTCACCCGGGCGCCGCTCACCGACAGCTCGTACTTCCGCGCCAGCTCGGCCGGGGACAGGCCGTCGTCGGCTGATGGCGGGCCACTCACGGCTACCGCACCGTCGTGCGTAGTCTCGCTCACAGTTGACACTTTCGTCTTCAGGGTGCGCTGAGCGGGGCCGCGCCCCGGGTCGCGCCCGATGCTCTTCGTTACGAGCTTGTCAGATGACAGGAGGTCGGCCCAGTCGGGTCAGGCGCCATACCGTACGCCACTTCATGGGCCGGCGTGGACCACACGGTGCCTTCCAGCCTTCCCGGAACCCTCCGAACCAGGCCCGAAGTGCGGTTTTCGAGGGGCGCCTGGCCAGTGTGAGCAGCAGCCAGACGCCCAGATAGACGGGGACGAGCAGCGCAGGAAGGTTACGCCGGGCCAGCCAGACCCGGTTGCGCGCCACCATGCGGTGGTAGACCGCGTGCCTGCTCGGGGCGGTGGTGGGATGGTGCAGCACCATGTCCGACCGGTAATCGATCATCCATCCGGCGTCCAGAGCCCGCCAGGCCAGATCGGTCTCCTCATGGGCGTAGAAGAAGTCGTCCGGCAACCCTCCGACCTGCTGGAACACCGTCGTACGGACCGCGTTGGCACCGCCCAGGAAGGTGGTCACCCGGGAGGACCGCAGGGGGTCGGAGGCACGCAGCCGGGGCACATGGCGACGCTGGGTGACACCGGTTTCGGGGTCGGCGATGCGGAACGAGATGATGCCCAGCTCCGGATCGGCGGCGAACGCCTGACGGCACAGCTCGGCGGTGTCGGTGCCCGGGAGCAGCCCGTCGTCGTCGAGGAACAGCAGCACATCGACGTCCGACCCGCCGGGTCCGAACGCCTCGATGCCCACGTTGCGGCCCGCCGGGATGCCCACGTTCTCCGGCAGCTCGATGGTCCGGACGCCCTCGGGGAGCGCGGGCAGCGGCGAGCCGTTGCCCACGACGACCACCTCGACCTGGTCGCCGTCCTGCTTGGCGACCGAGTCGAGGAGTGCGCGCAGCTCCTCGGGGCGATTGCCCATCGTCAGGACGACCGCTCCGAGCCTCATCGTGCCCATGCTCACTTGAGCCTGCTCGACGCGAGGATGGACACGAGGTGAAGCAGGGTTTGCAGCAGTGCGATACCGGCCAGTACGGCAACGCCCAGCCGGGTGAAGAACAGGTCGCCGCGCACCTGGTCCACGACCGCCACCACGAGGATCAGCAGCGACGCCTCGACCCCGAGGACCAGCCGGTGGAACTTCAGCGCCGCGGCCGCCCTGCGGGCCAGCGCCACACCGGACGAGCGCGGCTCGGCGGCCGCCTCCTTGACCGGCGGCAGACCGCCCTGGTGCCGGGCGACCCCGACGAGGTCGGTCTCGGCCTTGATCAGGATGGCGCCGAGCGCGGCGAGGGTGCCGAGGAACGCCCACAGCCAGTCGATCCGGCCGGAGCCCCACAGGTCGGCGGCGCGCAGACCGAAGCCGACGAGCACCGCGGCGTCGCACAGATACGCGCCGACCCGGTCCAGATACACACCACCCAGCGAGAACTGCTTCTTCCAGCGGGCTATCTCGCCGTCGACGCAGTCCAGCAGCAGGTAGAGCTGGACCATCAGCACCCCGAGCGCGGCGCCCGCGATCCCCGGCACCAGCAGGGCCGGGGCCGCGAGGGCGCCGAAGACGGTCATCAGATACGTCAGCTGGTTGGGCGTGACCCGCGTGTTCACCAGGTGCCGGTCGATGCGCAGCGAGATTTCCCGCATGTAGAGGCGCCCGGCCCAGTGCTCACCGCTCCGCCGGTCCTTCACCCCAGCGGGGTGGACGACCGGGCGGAGTTCAGCCACTGATGGCTTGACTGACTGCTTTGGCATAGTCGGCGTATGCGTCCCTGATCGCGTCGGATGAGAGGTCGAGGTGCTCGAGGATCGTGTAGCGGCCGGGGCGCGTCTTCGGAGCGAACTCCACGACCTGGACGAACTCGTCCACGGTGAAGCCGATCTCCTCGGGCAGCACGGGCAGCCCGTGCCGGTGCAGCACCTCGGCCATGTGCTCCGACTCCTCGTGCGCCCCGCGCAGACGCATCGCGAAGGCGGCGGCCAGGCCGCACTGCTCGCCGTGGCTGGCGGCGCGCTTGGGGAAGAGGAGGTCGAAGGCGTGGTTGATCTCGTGGCAGGCACCGGAGGCCGGGCGGGAGTCCCCCGCGACCGACATCGAGATGCCGGTGAGCACCAGTCCCTCGGCCAGCACCTGGAGGAAGCCGTCGTCGCCGACCCCGCCGGGGTGGCGCAGCACGGCCTCACCGGCCTGGCGCGCCATCGCGGCCGCGAGGCCGTCGATCTGCTCGCCGGTCTCCCGGTTGGACAGCTCCCAGTCGGCGACCGCGGAGATGTTGGACAGGGCGTCGCCGATACCGGAGCGGACGAAGCGGACCGGCGCCTCCCGGATCACATCGAGGTCGATGACCACGGCGATCGGGTTGGGCACCCCGTACGAGCCGCGGCCCGCGTCGTTGTCGAGGGTCGCGACCGGGGAGCACAGACCGTCGTGCGAGAGGTTGGTGGCGACGGCGACCAGCGGGAGGCCGATGCGCGCCGCGGCGAACTTCGCACAGTCGATGATCTTTCCGCCGCCCAGCCCCACGACCGCGTCGTAGTGGCCCGACTTCATGCGGTCGGCGAGCTTGATCGCGTCGTCCAGGGTGCCGCCGTCGACCTCGTACCAGCTCGCGCCCGGCAGCGCCGGCGCCAGCCGCTCGCGCAGCAGGGCGCCGGAGCCGCCGCTGATGGCGATGGCCAGCTTGCCGGAGGAGGAGATCCGCTGGTCGGCGAGGACCCCCGCGAGGTCGTCCAGGGCGCCCGCGCGGATGTCGACGACGAGCGGCGAGGGGATGAGCCTCGTCAGTACTGGCACGCGATCTCACGGCCCTTCGCCAGATCGTCGTGGTTGTCGATCTCGACCCACTTGATGTCGCCGATGGGGGCCACGTCGATCTTGAAGCCGCGGTTGACCAGCTCCTGGTAGCCGTCCTCGTAGTAGAGGTCGGGGTCGCGCTCGAAGGTGGTCTTCAGCGCGTCCGCGAGCTCCGCGGCGGCCTCGCCCTCGATCAGGGTGACGCCGATGTACTCACCGGTCGCCTCGGCCGGGTCCATCAGCTTGGTGATCTTCTGGACGCCCTTGTCGGGGTCGGCGACGACCTTCATCTCCTCGTCGGCGAGCTGCTTGACCGTGTCGAGGGCGAGGATGATCTTCTGTCCGTTGCCGCGCGCGGCCAGCAGGGTCTTCTCGACCGAGACCGGGTGCACGGTGTCGCCGTTGGCGAGGATCACGGTGTGCTGGATCGCGTCACGGGCGCACCACAGGGAGTAGGCGTTGTTCCACTCCTCGGCCTTGTCGTTGTCGATCAGCGTGAGCTTGACGCCGTAACGCTGCTCCAGGGCCTCCTTGCGCTCGTACACGGCCTCCTTGCGGTAGCCGACGACGATGGCGACCTCGGTCAGACCGACCTCCGCGAAGTTGCCGAGGGTCAGGTCGAGGACGGTGGTCTCACCGTCCACGGGCACCAGGGCCTTGGGAAGCGTGTCGGTGTAGGGGCGCAGACGCCGTCCGGCGCCGGCCGCGAGCACGAGGCCGATCATGCGGGTTCTCCTGATTCGTCGTGTACAGCAGGTGCTCCTGAGGACACCCAGAAGCGGATGCTCTCGATGAGCACCGCCAGCGCGAGGACCGCCGCCAAAGCGGTCAACGCGATGGTGAAACCTTGGTTCTGGTGCAGCAGGGCAGCGGCGGCCGTGACCACCACCGTCCGCCCCTCGTGCCCGCCGATCGCCCGCACCAGCCGGTGCGGGGGCGCTCCCGTGCCGCCACGGATGCGGTACACCGTGTCGTAGTGATGGTAGGCGACCGCCGCAACGAGCCCGAAAGCCGCCGGCAAGGCGCCGTTCACCTCCGAGCAAGCCGCCAGAATCAGGATGGTGCCGTATTCGGCCGCGCGGAAGAGCGGCGGCACCAGCCAGTCGAGGGGGCCCTGGAGGGGCGCGGTGACGGCGACGCCCGCGAGGACCGCGTAGAGCACGGCGCAGCCGACCGGCACCCAGGAGCCGAAACCGGCGAGCGCGGTGCCGGCCAGGACGGCCGCCGTGCCGACGGCGGCCGACAGCGGGGCGAGATACGAACTCATCCCGCGGGGCGCGGCCTTGGCGACCAGCTCGGCCAGCGGGCCGGAGTCGGCCAGCTCGGCGAGGGCACGGGCGGCCCGGTCCGTGCGCTCCGCCCGGCGGGTCAGCGAGCGCAGCACCCGGCCCGCGGTGGTGTAGCAGGCGGCCAGCGCGCAGCCGACGAGCAGTGCGTAGAAGGTGATACGGGGCGTGGTGAACGCCGTCAGCACGGCGATCATCGCCCAGCGCTCGCCGATCGGCAGCACGATCATGCGGCGCGTCCAGACCGTCCAGCCGACGCTGTCGAGGCGGCCGGAGAGGGCGGCGGTGGGGCTGGTGTTGCCGGTGGCGTCGTGGTTGGCCTCGTTGAAGGCGAAGTCCACGACATGGCGGCAGGTCTGCAGCACCATGGCGCCGAGCGCGAGCGCCCAGATGCCGTCGCCGTCGGCGCGGGCGGCGCCGAGCGCGAGGCCCGCGTAGTAGGCGTACTCCTTGGCCCGGTCGAACGTGGCGTCCAGCCAGGCGCCGAGCGTGGAGTACTGGAGCGAGTAGCGCGCCAACTGCCCGTCGGTGCAGTCGAGTACGAACGAGGCGATCAGCAGCACACCGGCCGAGACGAACCCGGGCCGGGTGCCGGTGGCGGCGCAGGCCGCCGCGATGAGGGCGGTGACGAGGGAGGCGGTGGTGACCTGATTGGGGGTCAGCCCGCGCCGGGCGCACCAGCGGGCGATGTAGCGGGAGTACGGGCTGACGCAGAAGGTCGTGAAGAAGCCGTCCCGCGACTTCACGGCCGACCGCAGCCGCACCCGCTCCTCGTCCACCGTGTCCACGGCGGCCCGCGCCGCGGCCCGCGCGGCGGTGTCCGCGGGCACGGCGGCCACGAGCACCCCGAGCTCGGGCCGGTGTACGGGGACGCCTTCGGCGTCGAGGGCGGCGGCGAGGTCGTCCACGCGGGAGTGGGCATCGGCTCCGCCGAGGGCGGCGGATGCGTCGGCGGCACCGAGGGCGAGGGCGGTCCCGGACGGCCGGGTTCGGCCCCCGCTTCCGGTGTCGCCCGACGCCTGCGTCGCGTCACCCGCCCGTACGGCGGCGCCGGCGGCGCGGTCCGGCGCGGCCGTCCCGACAGCACCGGCGGAGCCGAGGGCCTGAGCGGGGGCGGCGGTGGGCGCCCCACCTCCACTCCCAGAGGCCCGCGCCGTGGCGGCGGAAGCCGTCATCGCGCGGGCCAGGGCCGCTCGCGCTTCCGGCTGGGCCGTGAGCGCACCGCGCACCGTGGCGGCGGGGAAGCGGGGGTCGGTGAGGGCCAGCCGCAGGGCATGGACATGGCCGACAAAGCGGGGGTCCACGAGGGCCACCCGCTCATGCGCCGGGACGGCGGCGAGCTCCGCCATGGCCCCGGCGGCGTCGGTGGCCGTACGCACGGCGAAGCCCAGCGACCGCAGGTCGTCCTCGAGGGACGAGCCGGCGACCGGCGCACCGGTGAGAATCGCGGTCGACAGACGAACTCACTCCTTGGCAGCTGACATGGTGGCCGCGCCGCTGATGGCACTGGCCTGGGGCCCTCCGGGCCATGGGCATCGCACGTCCTGGCCCCGGGGGGCCGGCGGCACGTCCGGCAGAGGCTATCGGATCGATGGAAGCCGCCGTTCACCGCACATTCACCACACGATCGGGGGAACGACCGCTTCCGCGCCGCCGATCATCATGGTGGATGGCGGCTGTCCTCCACAAACGGCGACCGCCCCGCCATGGATAGGGTGCGGGGCATGACATGGCTGATCACAGGTGGTGCCGGATATATCGGGTCGCATGTCGTGCGGGCCATGGCCGAGGCGGGCGAGTCCGTGGCCGTGCTCGACGACCTGACCAGTGGCTTCCGTGCGCGGCTGCCCGAGAACGTGCCGCTGGTGTCCGGCTCCACCCTGGACCGTGAGCTGCTGGACCGCACGTTCGCCGGGCTGGGGGTCACCGGTGTGGTGCATCTCGCGGCGAAGAAGCAGGTCGGGGAGTCCGTGGAGCAGCCGCTCCGCTACTACCGCGAGAATGTGCACGGCCTCACGGTGCTGCTGGAGGCGGCGGTCGCGGCCGGGGTCGGCCGCTTCCTCTTCTCCTCCTCCGCCGCCGTCTACGGCATGCCCGATGTGGAACTCGTCACCGAGGACACCCCGTGCCTGCCGATCAATCCGTACGGAGAGACCAAGCTGGCCGGAGAATGGCTGGTCAGAGCGGCGGGCGCGGCCCACTCCCTCTCCACGGCCTGTCTGCGCTACTTCAATGTGGCAGGTGCCACGCACCCCGAGCTGTCCGACACCGGAGTCTTCAACATCATCCCGATGATGTTCGAGCGGATCACCGAGGGAGAGCCGCCGCGGATCTTCGGTGATGACTACGCCACCCCCGACGGCACCTGTGTCCGCGACTACATCCATGTCGAGGATCTGGCCTCCGCCCATCTGGCCGTGGCCCGTCGGCTGGCCGCGCGGCCGGAGCCGGGCGATCTCACGGTGAACATCGGCACCGGCCGGGGCGTCTCGGTGCGGGAGATGTCCGATCTGATCGGCGAGATCACCGGCCGCCGGGAGCTCACCCCCGTGGTGGGCCCGCGCCGGGCGGGCGATCCGGCCCGGGTCGTCGGATCCACCGAGCTGATCGCCAAGGAGCTGGGCTGGAGCGCCCGGCACGATGTGCGCGCGATGGTGGAGTCGGCCTGGGAGGGCTGGTGCCTGCACCACCCCGGGGCCCGGCGCGGCTGACCCGGCCCCGCTGACCGGGCGCGGGCGCCGCTCGCCGGGCTCCGGCGCGGCTGACCCGGCCCCGCCCCGGTGCCGTAGTTCACTGGTGAGCCAAGGGACCGCGGCGCCGGGAGGAGGCCCCTACGCACATGGGCGCAGGTCATGACCACGCCCGCGGCCGGCCCACCGCGGGCGCCGCCCACCGGTGGCGGCTGCGGATCGCCCTGGCCATCACCCTCACGGTGATGGCCGTGGAGATCATCGGCGGTCTGCTGGCCGGCTCCCTCGCCCTGCTCGCGGACGCCGGCCATATGGCGACGGACGCGCTCGGGCTCGCGATGGCGCTGCTGGCGATCCACTTCGCGGGCCGTCCCCCGAGCCCGCACCGCACCTACGGCTATGCCCGCGCCGAGATCCTGGCGGCCCTGGCCAACTGTCTGCTGCTGTTCGGCGTCGGCGGTTACATCCTCTGTGAGGCGGTGCTGCGGTTCCTCACCCCGGCCACCACCGAGGGCGGGCTGACCATCGTCTTCGGCGCCGTCGGCCTGGCCGCGAACCTGGTGTCGCTGGCCCTGCTCCGGGGCGGGCAGCGCACCAGCCTGAACGTCCGGGGCGCCTTCCTGGAGGTCGCGGCGGACGCGCTGGGCTCGGTCGCGGTGCTGGTGTCCGCCGGGATCATCCTCGCGACCGGCTGGCAGACGGCCGATCCCATCGCCTCCCTGGCGATCGGCCTCATGATCGTCCCGCGGACGTACAAGCTGCTGCGCGAGACGCTGAACGTGCTGCTGGAGGCGGCGCCGCGGAATGTCGACATGGCGGCCGTCCGCGCCCACATCCTCGGCCTGCCCGGCGTCGAGGGGCTGCACGACCTCCATGTCTGGACCATCACCTCGGGAATGCCGGTGCTCTCCGCGCATGTGGTGGTCGCTCCGGGGGCCCTGGACGCGATGGGTCACGAGCGGATGCTGCACGCCCTCCAGGGATGTCTGGGGGAGCACTTCGACGTCGGGCACTGCACGTTCCAGCTGGAACCGGGTGGGCATGCTGATCACGAAGCCAAGCTGTGCCACTGACACAGACGAGGGGCACATGTGCGGCAGACTTGGACGTTCACGAGTCGGAACTATGAGGATGGTCATGCCGATCACACCTGCCAACGGCGGCTCCGCCGAGACCGCCGAGACCGCCGTGCCGAGCGGTTCCGCAGAACGGATCATGCTCGAGCTGGTCGACGAGGACGGTACGACGATCGGCACCGCGGAGAAGCTCTCCGCCCATCTCGCGCCCGGGCAGCTGCACCGGGCGTTCTCCGTCTTCCTCTTCGACGACGAGGGGCGGCTGCTGCTCCAGCGCCGCGCGCCGGGCAAGTACCACTCCCCCGGGGTCTGGTCCAACACCTGCTGCGGCCACCCCTACCCCGGTGAGCCGCCGTTCGTGGCCGCCGCCCGGCGCACCGCCGAGGAGCTGGGCGTGGCGCCCGCGCTGCTGCGGGAGGCGGGCACGGTCCGCTACAACCATCCGGACCCGGCCTCGGGCCTGGTGGAGCAGGAGTACAACCACCTCTTCGCGGGGCTGGTGCGGGCAACCCCGCGCCCGGACCCCGAGGAGATCGGCGAGATCGCCTTCGTCACCCCCGACGAGCTGGAGAAGCTGCGTGACGAGGGGCCGTTCTCGGCGTGGTTCATGACCGTGCTGGACGCGGCCCGCCCGGCGGTCCGTGAGCTCACCGGGACGGCGGCCGGCTGGTAGCGGCGCCGGGCAGCGGAAGGGCGGCCCAGACCACCTTGCCGCCGCTCGCCGTGTGGTCCACGTCGTAGACCCCGCCCGCCTCCTCCGTGATCGCCGTCACCAGCAGCAGTCCCCGCCCACCGGTCCCGCCCTGGTCCGCCATCAGCGCGACGGGCCGGTAGGGATGGTTGTCCTCGACGGCGATCCGGACCCAGTCCCGGCTCAGGGAGACCTCGACGGCGAGCTCGGGGGAGAGCAGCGCGGCGTGCCGCACCGCGTTGGTGACCAGCTCGGAGACGATCAGGAGCAGGCCCTCCATCAGTTCGTCGTCCACCGGCACCCGCTGATGGGCCAGCAGCTCGCGCACCGCGTGCCGGGCCTGTGGCACGGAGGAGTCCAGGGCCGGTGCGGTGAACCGCCAGGTCCCCTCGTAGCCGACCGGGGGCGGCGGCGCGGGCGGGGCGTGTCCCGCTTCGGAGGGGACTCTCCCGACGATCTCCATGTGTGATACCCACCCCTCGCCGCGGCCCGACCACTCGTATCGAGTGTTGGGAAGCTCTGGTAGTGGCCGATGGACTACGCACAACTTGATGCTTATCGAGCGTTTTTGATCGTTGGCGTATGCCACGGTCACTCGCTCGACTGTTCCTGCTCGCGTGGATTCCGTGCATTGACTCTGTGGGTTCCGAGCCTTGCCTCAGCCGTGACCGGCTTGAACGGCCGGGCCCAGCGGATATCAGCGGCCCGGATACGATCCGCCACATGGAGCCCTCTCTGGAGCACGAGGTCGCGGACGGCATAGCGACCGTCGTCATCCGCCACCCCGCCAAGCGCAACGCGATGACCCCCGGGATGTGGCGGGCGCTGCCCCCGCTGCTGGCCCGGCTCGCCGCCGACCCGGCCGTACGGGCGCTGGTGCTCACCGGCGACGGCGACACCTTCTGCGCGGGCGCCGACATCGGCTCGCTGAGCGCCACGTACGAGGAGACCGCCGGGATCGCGCTGCCCGCCGAGGAGGCACTGGCCGCCTTCCCCAAGCCGACTCTGGCCGCGGTGCGCGGCTACTGCGTGGGCGGCGGCTGCCAGCTCGCGGCCGCCTGCGATCTGCGGTTCGCCGAGGAGGGCGCCCGGTTCGGGATCACCCCGGCCAAGCTGGGGATCGTCTACGCCCCCAGCTCGACCCGACGGCTGGTCGAACTGGTGGGACCGGCCACCGCCAAGTTCCTGCTGTTCTCGGGCGAGCTGATCGACACCGAGCGGGCGCTGCGCACCGGTCTGGTGGACGAGGTGCTGCCGGCGGGCGGGCTCGACAAGCGGGTGGCGGAGTTCACGCGGGTGCTGGTCTCCCGGTCGCAGCTGACCCAGGCCGCGGTCAAGGAGTTCGCGGCCGGGCCCGTCGAGCCGGACAGGGTGGCGTACTGGCAGGAGCAGGCGGGTGACAGCAAGGAGGCCGCCGAGGGCATCGCGGCCTTCTTCGAGCGCCGCCCGCCGCGGTTCCGCTGGACCCCGCCCGCCGACTGACCACGGCGGGACGCGGCCGGACCGGGCGGGGTCCATGCGATCCGTAAGGGCGTCACGGCGGCCGGGGCACGGCCGGACCGGCCGGGCCGATGGGATCCGTAAGGGCGTCACGGCGGTCGACGGGTGGCCGGATCCGGCGGGGCCGATGAGGACTGGTGAGACCCGGGCTACCGGGGGTGACTACCTGTCGGTAACGTGCGGCCCATGACCACACTTCCCGAGCTTGCCGCCCGTCGCTGTTACAGCGTCGTCAACCCCCTCCACTCCGCCATCTACTTCTCCCCCGACTTCGGCGAGGAACTCGCCGGGCTGGGGCTGAAGGACGGCGCGGCCGCGTACTTCGTCGGCCGCGCGGCGCCCCTGGGACGGGTGTGCGCGGGCACCGTCACCGCGACCTTCTTCAACTTCAGCCACGACCTGGTCGCCCGCCACATTCCGGCCGCGTGGGATGTGGTCTCCCCCGAGGTCGCCCTGGAGGCCCGGCTGCGGGCCGCCGACTCGGTGCTGCGGCGGGTGCTGGGCGAGGAGGTCATCGCCTCCAAGGAGCTGGCCGAGGCCGCGGAGCTGGCCCTGCGCGCCACGGAGGGCTGCTCGCGCCTGGCGCGCCCGCTGTACGCCGCCCACGCCGATCTGCCCGTCCCGGACGCCCCGCACCTGGCGCTGTGGCACGCCGCCACGCTGCTGCGCGAACACCGTGGCGACGCCCATCTGATGACCCTGGTCGGCGCCGGGCTGGACGCGGTCGAGGCGCTGGCCTCCCACACCGCGACCGGTCAGGGCATGTCCACCAAGTGGATCCTGCGCACGCGCGGCTACAGCGCCGAGGAGTGGGAGGCGGGCCGCCAGCGGCTGCGCGACCGCGGCCTGCTCACCGCCGACAACGAGCTGACGGAGGCCGGTGAGCGGCTGCGCCGGGACCTGGAGGCCGAGACCGACCGCCTGGACGCGGCGCCGTACGAGCACCTGGGCGCCGAGGGCGTGTCCCGGCTCACCGAGCTCGCCACCGCCCTCTCCACGACCGCCCGCGAAAACGGCGCCTTCCCGGCCGACCTCCGCGGCAAGGACTGACGGACGGCCCCTCGGGCCGCCCGTCCGGGGCCGGGCCTCCCGGCGAGGCACGGCCCCGGACACGTGCCCGACGAGGGCCCGGTCAGCGGCCCCGCCGTGGGCCGCGTTTGGCAGGGGCACATCGGGATACCCGCTTGTTGTGCGCGATCGGCCGTCTGACAACCGGGCGCCCACACCGCGCGCCGCGTACGCAGGCAACAGCCCGTGCGCCGCGTAGCGAACGGTGCCCGGCGGCCGCCGCCGAGCCGCCACCGACCGTCAGGAGGTATCCCGTGTTCCGTGCCATCGCCGACGTGCTCCGTGCCATCGGTGCCGCCATCGCGACCGTGGTGACCCTTCCCTTCCGCGCCGTGGCCCGCCTCTTCGGCGGAGTCTCCGACGCGGCGAGCGGACCGCGTCGCAGGCGGGTGTGATGACCGTTTCCGGCTGATACCGGTGTCCACCCGGCCCGTACCCGGGCCTCCCCGGCCCGCCGAAAGCGTCGGCCGCGACCGCTTCGTCAGTGCCACCTGCCACAATGCAGGAGCAGTGCATACCGAAAGCGGAGCGTGATCGTGACGACGTCCATCGAAGGCAGGATCGCCGAGGAACTCGGCGTACGGGAACGGCAGGTCAAAGCCGCCGTCGAGCTGCTCGACGGCGGCTCTACCGTGCCGTTCATCGCGCGCTACCGCAAGGAAGCGACGGAGATGCTCGACGACGCGCAGCTGCGCTCCCTGGAGGAGCGGCTGCGCTATTTGCGGGAGCTGGAGGAGCGGCGCACCGCGATCCTCGACTCGATCCGCTCCCAGGGCAAGCTGGACGAGGCCCTGGAGGCGCAGATCCTCGCGGCGGACTCCAAGGCCCGGCTGGAGGACATCTACCTCCCCTACAAGCCCAAGCGGCGCACGAAGGCGCAGATCGCCCGCGAGGCCGGGCTCGAGCCGCTCGCCGAAGGGCTGCTGGGCGACCCGACCGTGGAGCCCACGGCCGCCGCGGCGGCCTTCGTGGACGCCGAGAAGGGCGTCGCGGACACCGCCGCCGCGCTGGAGGGCGCGCGGGCCATCCTGACCGAGCGGTTCAGCGAGGACGCCGACCTCATCGGCGAGCTGCGTGAGCGCATGTGGGAGCGCGGCCGGGCGGCCACCAAGGTGCGCGAGGGCAAGGAGGAGGCGGGCGCCAAGTTCGCCGACTACTTCGACTTCGCCGAGCCGTTCACCGAGCTGCCCTCGCACCGGGTGCTGGCGATGTTCCGCGGTGAGAAGGAGGAGGTCCTCGACCTCACGCTGGAGCCGGAGCAGCCCTCCGAGGAGACCGGCCCCACCTCCTACGAGCGCTCCATCGCCCACCGCTTCGGCATCGCGGACCGCGGCCGCCCCGCCGACAAGTGGCTGGCCGACACGGTGCGCTGGGCCTGGCGCACCCGCGTCCTGGTCCACCTCGGCATCGATCTGCGGCTGCGGCTGCGGCAGGCCGCCGAGGACGAGGCCGTGCGTGTCTTCGCCGCCAACCTCCGCGATCTGCTGCTCGCCGCCCCGGCCGGGACGCGCGCCACGATGGGCCTCGACCCCGGCTTCCGTACGGGCGTGAAGGTGGCCGTGGTCGACGCGACCGGCAAGGTGGCGGCCACCGACACGATCTACCCGCACGTCCCCCGCAACCAGTGGGACGAGGCCCTGGACAAGCTGGCCCGGCTGGCGCGTGAGCACAAGGTGGAGCTCATCGCGATCGGCAACGGCACGGCGTCCCGCGAGACCGACAAGCTGGCGGGCGACCTGTGCGGCAAGCACCCCGAGCTGAAGCTCACCAAGGTGATGGTCTCGGAGGCCGGCGCCTCCGTGTACTCGGCCTCCGCCTTCGCCTCGCAGGAGCTGCCGGAGCTCGACGTCTCGCTGCGCGGCGCCGTCTCCATCGCGCGGCGGCTCCAGGATCCGCTGGCCGAGCTGGTCAAGATCGATCCGAAGTCGATCGGCGTCGGTCAGTACCAGCACGACCTGTCCGAGGTGAAGCTCTCCCGCTCGCTCGACGCGGTCGTCGAGGACTGTGTGAACGGTGTCGGGGTGGACGTCAACACGGCCTCCGCCCCGCTGCTCAGCCGGGTCTCCGGCATCGGCACCGGCCTCGCGGAGAACATCGTCTCCCACCGGGACACCAACGGCCCGTTCCGCAACCGTAAGGCGCTCAAGGACGTGGCCCGGCTCGGCCCCAAGGCCTATGAGCAGTGCGCGGGCTTCCTGCGCATCCGCGGCGGCGACGACCCGCTGGACGGGTCGAGCGTGCACCCCGAGGCGTATCCGGTGGTGCGGCGGATGGCCACCACGGCGGGCGGCGACGTGACCACCCTCATCGGCAACACCTCGGTGTTGCGCGGTCTGCGGCCGAACGAGTTCGTGGACGAGGCCTTCGGTCTGCCGACCGTCACCGACATCCTCAAGGAGCTGGAGAAGCCGGGCCGCGACCCGCGTCCCGCCTTCAAGACGGCGACCTTCAAGGAGGGCGTCGAGAAGATCGGCGACCTGTCGGCCGGGATGATCCTGGAGGGCGTCGTCACCAATGTCGCGGCGTTCGGCGCGTTCGTCGACGTCGGTGTGCACCAGGACGGTCTGGTGCATGTCTCCGCGATGTCCAAGACGTTCGTCAAGGATCCGCGGGACGTGGTCAAGCCCGGTGACATCGTGCGGGTGAAGGTCCTGGACGTCGACATCCCGCGCAAGCGGATCTCGCTGACGCTCCGGCTCGACGACGAGGCGGGTGCCCCGTCCGGCGGCGGCCGCGACCGCAACCGCTCCGACGACGGCCGCGGGCAGCGCGGCGGGGGCCGCCGCGGCGCGCCCCAGCAGCGCCAGGGCGGCAGCCGTGGCCAGCGCGGCGGCGGCCGCGACGCGGCCCCGGTGAACGGCGCGATGGCTGATGCCCTGCGGAGGGCGGGCCTGCTGGACCCGAAGAAGCGCTAGCCCTGTGAGAGCGGTCCGCCCCTGGTCGGCCTCGCCATGACGGCGAGGCCGCGCGGGGGCGGGCCGACGGCCGCCGTTACCGTTCCACGGGCGTGACCCGGACCGCTTCATTGGTGCGGGCCACCAGGTAGGAGCGGCCGCGGAGGGCGCGGGGGTCCAGGGGGACGTGGTGGGTGCCCGGGTCCAGGACGGCGTCGAAGAGTTCGCGCGTACGGGGCCGGGACAGCCGGTCCAGGCGATGGGCCACAAGCGCCACCCGGCAGGTGGACGCGACCTCGACCACCGCCTCGGCGACGCCCGCCACCGTCGTCAGGCCGAGGAGGCGGCGGCGGTCGTGAGGGGTGCGGTCCAGGGCCTGTTCGACCTGGGCGACGAGCAGGGGGACGATCGGGGCCAGCGCGGTGACGCACACCGCGTCGGAGCGCGCCGCCGCGAAGGCGTCCCGTACCGCGTCACGCTCGTCCTGACCCACCGTCCGGCCGAATACCACCGCACCGTATTTGCGCAGCTCATCCGCGTGGGCGCCCGCCGCGTCCAGGGTGATCTCGGCGCCGATGCCGATGCGCCGCAGCGCGGCGGCCAGTTTGGCGAGGACGGCCGCGCGCGGCCCGATCAGCAGCGCCCTCGGACCGTTCGGCAGCCCGGGCGCGAACGCGCCGTCGGCGGTCAGCAGCCCCCTCAGCGCGGTCCGGTACTGCTCGCCGTGGAAGCGGTAAGGGCCGAGGCCGTGGTAGCCGTCGCGCTCGACATCCGGGGTCTCGCCGGTCTGCCGGACGAAGTCACGCCAGACGACGTCGGGACCGTCCCGCTCGATGACGGCGGTGACGGCCCCGCATTCCAGCCCCTCGCACTCCGGACAGCCGTAGAGGACGAACCGGCTCCCCTCCAGCGGCGCCTCCGTCTCCAGCAGCAGCCTCCGCACCTGCTCGGCGAGGGCGGAGGGCCCGATGTCGGCGGCGAGCGGTGAGACCGCGTCGAGGTCGGCGAGGCGCCCCAGCAGGGGTCTGCCGTCCACCACGAAGTCCAGGAAGTCGCGGTGGGTTTGGTACGCGCCGTCGGCCAGCACACCGCCCGCGCGCATCGCCGGGGCCAGCCCGAAGGTCACGTACTCGGAGGTCATGCCCCAAGTATTCCCGGTTCGGGGCGGTATCAGGGGGTAACCGGCGGTGCGCCGCCCGGACCGGGGTCCGGGCGGCAGGACACGGCCGTGCCCGAAGGCGGCGGCCGGGGCCGCTAGCGGGTCTTGGCCGCGGTGGTGCGGCCGTCCGCCCCGGCCGCGTCGTCCTCGTTCCCGGACGGAGAATCGGCATCCGACGGGGCGTCGGTGTCGGACGGGGTCGCCGGGCCGATGCGGATCTCGAACTCGCCCGCGTACTTCTCATGACCGGCGATGACCGCCATCTCGACGGCCTCCTCGCCCTTCTCACCCCGGACGATCAGCGGATCGCGGCGCAGATCCTTCAGCAGGGCCCAGCACAGCCCCACCATCACCAGCGTGAAGGGGGCCGCCACCAGGATCGTCAGGTTCTGCAACCCGGTGAGGGCATCGCCCCCACCGCCGCCGATCAGCAGCATGACGGCCGCCACCGCTCCCGTGACCACGCCCCAGAAGATGACCACGAAGCGGGTCGGCTCGAAGGCGCCCTTCTGCGAGAGCGTGCCCATCACGATGGACGCGGCGTCGGCGCCGGAGACGAAGAAGATGCCGACGAGGACCATCACCAGGACGCTCATCACCCCGGCGACCGGGTACTGGTCCAGCACCCCGAACAGCTGTCCCTCCTGGGTGGATTCCTTCCCCAGCCGCCCCGCGGCCTGAAGCTTCATCGACGAACCGCCGAAGATGGCGAACCAGATCAGGCTGACGGTGCTCGGAACCAGGATCACACCGCCCACGAACTGCCGGATGGTGCGGCCGCGGCTGATCCGGGCGATGAACATGCCCACGAACGGCGTCCAGGAGATCCACCAGGCCCAGTAGAAGACCGTCCAGCTGCTCAGCCAGTCCGCGACCGACTTGCCGCCGGTGGCCTCGGTGCGGCCCACCAGCTGCGGCAGATCGCCGATGTAGGAGCCGATCGAGGTCGGCAGCAGATCGAGGATGATGATGGTCGGGCCCGCCACGAAGACGAAGACCGCGAGGAAGAGCGCCAGCACCATGTTGATGTTGGACAGCCACTGAATGCCCTTGGCGACACCCGAGACGGCGGACGCGATGAAGGCGACCGTCAGGATCGCGATGACGGCGACCAGCAGCCCGGTGCCCACGTCGCTCTTCCAGCCCAGCACCTCGATACCGCTGCCGATCTGCAGCGCGCCGAGGCCGAGCGAGGCGGCGGAGCCGAAGAGGGTGGCGAAGATGGCCAGGATGTCGATGACCCGGCCGCCCCATCCGTTGGCGTTCTTGGAGCCGATGAGGGGCGTGAAGACCGCGCTGATGGTCTGCCGGCGGCCGCGGCGGAAGGTGCTGTACGCGATGGCCAGGCCGACGACCGCGTAGATGGCCCAGGGGTGCAGCGTCCAGTGGAAGAGCGTGGTGGACATCGCGGTCTGCATCTTCTCGGCCGCGGTGCCGGGGTCGGTCCCGGGCGGCGGGGAAATGAAGTGCGACAACGGCTCGCTCACGCCGTAGAACATCAAACCGATGCCCATGCCCGCGCTGAACATCATCGCGACCCATGAGACGGTGCGGAACTCGGGTTCCTCGCCCTCCTTTCCGAGGGTGATCTTGCCGTAGCGGCTCATGGCCAGCCAGAGGGCGAAGATCACAAACCCCGACGCGGCCAGGACGAAGGCCCATCCGCCGTTGTGTATCAGCCCGGAGAGCATGCTGTCCGAGACGTTCTCCAGGGTGTCGCTGGCCACGGACCCCCAGATGACGAAGGCGACCGTCAGCGCGGCGGAGACGCCGAAGACCACACGGTCCGTCCCGGGGGTCCGATGGGGCCCGGCGGGGTCGGAGCCGGGAAGATCCACGACCGGGGGATCGCCGCTGACGTCCCCCGTACTTGTACCTGTCTGCGGCACGCAAAAGACCTTTCACTGGGGGGTTTATCTAACAGATTTCCGGCTACCCAGGACTCCAGGATGCATGCCACCGGCCGTGGGGCCGGTGTTTTCGTGCGCCGTCAGGGCGTCAGGCCAGCGCTGTCAGGGCGTCAGGCCAGCGCCGTCGGGGCGTCAGGTCAGCACGCGTCCACCGGCCGCCCCTCGGTGAGGTGGTATGCGGCGCGCCCGTCCAGCAGCAGCGGCACCAGCGCGCGGGCCGACTGGCGCAGCGGTACGAAGGCGCTTCCGTCTCGCTTGGCGGGCCGCGCCGTCACCCCGTGCAGGGCCAGTTCGTCCCGTACCTCGCCGTAACTCTCGGCGTCCAGCCGGTAGCCGCACGGCGGATCCTGGAGGACCGTGTCCTCCTCCGGCGGTTCGTTGTCGGCGCCGCCGAGGTAGACCGGGCCCCGGTCGGCGTATCCGGCCAGCCGCGCCGCCGTCGTGGCCGCCTCGATCCGGGCGCGCCGCTGGGTGATGAAGTCGAAGGTGCCGTTCAGGGCCGCCAGATGGGAGCCCACCCGGCGGCGGTTGTTGAGGGCGGGGTCGGCCTTCTCGGCGTCGGTGAGCGGGTCGACGCGGGTCTCGGCCAGCAGCCCGACGGCGTGCTTGACGCCCGCGGTGTTGCGCAGGATCCGCTCCTGGCCGTCGCCCGCCACCTGCTTGACCGGCTCACCGGTCTCGGGGTCGGTCCAGATGCCGTAGACGCCGGTGGTGTGGCCCGCGGCCTCGACGCTGGGGCGCACATAGGCGTCCGACAGGGTCCGCGCCTCGCGGTGCACCGGGTCCTGGGTGTTGAGGTTGCGCGGCCACAGCGCCAGCAGGTCCTTCACGTAGTACGGTTCGGTCGCCCCGTATTCGTGCAGGTCGTAGACGGTGTCCGGGCGCCAGTCGCGGATGACGCCCGCCATCGCGCGGGACTCTGCGGTGGAGAGCGCGATGTGGTCGCGGTTGATGTCCACGCCGTCGGAGTTGCCGCGGGTGTCGGCGGCGCGGCCGTCGGGGTTGGCGGTCGGGACGACGAGCACCTGGGTGCGCTCCAGGAAGCGCCGTGTCCGGCCGTCCTTGGCGTAGGCGAGGTCGCGGACGGTGGACAGACACGCCTCGCGGCCGGAGGGCTCGTCGCCGTGCTGGGAGCAGATCAGCAGCAGGACGTTGCCGCGCGCCGCCCGGGCCGGATCGGCGGACGCGGCCGGTGCGCCGATCCGGACCAGCCGCAGCGGCCGCCCCTGCGCGGTGGCACCGATCCGGTCGACGGCGACGCGCGGTGCGGCCTTGTCGACGGCCGCGAGGAAGTCCGCCTCCTCGGCCTGGGTGGTCCACCGTGCGCCATGGCTGGTCTCGAACCCCGTACGCGGCGGGCGCTGTTCGGCCCGCGCGGGCGCGCTGAGGAACGACCCGGTCAGCAGCGCACCGATCGCGCCGCAAGTGGCGCTGCGGATGAGGGGTGACCGCGAGAACACGAAGGACCTCCTGGGTTGAGGGGATGCGGGGGCGTTATCGGTGCCGGCGTCCTGCCGGGCCCGACGCCGGTGGGCCCCCGCGCGGCGGCGGGGGCCCACCGGCGCGGGTCAGTCGTGGCTGGACATGGACGGGAGCGGGGTCCGGTGGTGTGGGGCCCGTACGCCCTTCAGGGGCGGTGCGGCCGCCGTGCGCGAGGGGGCGGCCGCGGCCTTCGGGGCGCCGCCGACCAGCGGCAGACGGGCCGAGGTGCGGGGCAGGTCCAGGGTCAGCCGCGGGGTGGTGGACGGCGGTTCGATGAGGCCCGCGTCCGTGCCGGCGATGATCAGACCGAGGCGGTGGCCGGCCGGGACCACATGGTCGGTCGCCGCGAGGTCGAGGGTGATGGTGTACGCCTTGCCGGGGGTCAGCGGGCGGCCCTTGCCGTCGTCCGCGGAGTGACCGAGGTCGGCCCAGCCCCGGCTGAAGACCGTGTAGTCCACGTCCTCCTTGTCGGCGGCGGTCTCCTTGAAGCAGGCGCTGTCGCCCTCCGTGCCGCTGCCCCAGCAGGTGCGCCGGTCGAGGGTGGTGATCCCCTCGCCCGCCGCCGTGTAGTCGCGGATGGTGGCCGGGCCGAGGTCGACCAGGACCGCGGAGAGATGGGCGCTGGTGGTGGAGGGCGTGGCGGTGACGGTGACCGTGCCGGAGCCGGACAGCCGCAGGTCCTTCTCGAGCGGCCCGGTGGTGAAGCCCGCCTTGCCGGGCGTCGAGGTGTCGATCGCCGCGGACCAGTCGGCCTCGCTCAGCGCCGGGTCGTCGGTGAAGGTCTCGGTGGCGCCGGGCTCGGCCCGCTCGGTGCCGAGCACGCCCACTCCCGCCGTGGCGCCGCCGCGCGGGCGCAGGGTGGTCTGCCGGGTCCCGGAGGGGGGCCAGACGCGATCGGTGGACCACTGGTCGGGGGCGCGCTCGACATCGGCCATCGGCTCGCGCTCGATGCCGTTGTCGACACCGAGGAGGTAGTGGTCGAACCAGCGGTGCAGGGTGCGCACCCACTCCCCGCGCCGGTAGTCGAACGGGTCGACATGCCCGGTCTGCGAGAGCCAGATCTTGCGCTCGACGCCCGCGTCGGCGAGGGCGTTCCACCACTGTCCGAGGTGCTTGGTGCGGACGTTGAGGTCCTGCGCCCCGTGGACGGCGAAGACGCTGGCCCGCACCTTGTCCACGGCCGGTACGTAATCGCGGTCGGTCCACAGCCCGGTCCAGTCGCCGTTGCGCGGGGCGCCGTCGACGAGACGTTTCTGTACGGCGGCGCAGCGGGCGTGGGCGCCATCGCTCTCGACAGCGTCCGAGAGTCCGTCGGGGCCGGAGTCGAAGAGCGCGGCGCCCTTGGCGAAGTAGTAGTCGTACCAGGAGGAGATGGCGCCGATGGGCACGATGGTCTTGAGCCCCTTGACGCCGGTGGCGGCGACCCCGTTGGCGATGGTGCCGTCGTAGCTCTTGCCGATCATGCCGGTGGCGCCGTTGGACCAGCTCGCTTTGACCCGCTCCCCGCCGGTGCGGGCGCTGTACGCGGTGGCGCGGCCGTTCAGCCAGTCGACCACGGCCTTGGCGGAGAGGATGTCGGAGCGGCCGCCGACGTCCACACAGCCGTCGGAGCGGTTGGTTCCGGCGAGGTCGACCAGGACGGTGGCGTAGCCGCGCGGTACGAAGTAGTTGTCGTAGAAGAGCGGGAATTGGACCGGATTCCCGGCCGCGTCATAGGTCTTGGTCTGGCTCTCGTTGCCGCGCCCGCAGCAGGAGTAGTACGGGCTGGCGTCCATGATGACGGGGATGCGACGGCCCTGAGCGGCGGGTTCGCGCGGCCGCACGATGTCCACGGCGACCCGGTCGGTCCGTCCGTCCGCGTCGCCGTCGAGCGTGGTGTCCACCCATACGGATTCGCGGATGGCGTTCTCGTAGGAGTAGACCGGTCTGCTTTCTGATGGGCCGTCCGGTTCGCCGTCCGGTCTGCTCTGCGCGACGGAGGCGGCGGAGGCGGCGTGGGCGGCCGGGGCACCGAGCGGTGGCAGCAGCGATATGGCGGCGGCGACGAGCGCGGTGACCGCCGACAGCACGAGTGTGGTCCAGGGGATGCGGGATCTCCGCGTCTGTAGCAGCACGGGCGGACGGTAGCGCGAGTCAACTCCCGTACAGAAGAGGGCGATACGTGTCCTGGCGTGTCCGGGTCGATGCGCGTTGCGTCCGGATGTCGATTGGATGTCGGACGGCGTGATGGACGTGAGGTGCGTGTGAGGAGTACATAAGGTCACGAGTGATCGTTCTCCCCTACGAGTTGGAGGACTCGTGCGTCACCACAGACTCCTCGTCCCGGGCGCGGCCGCGGCCTGCCTGCTGCTGGCGATCCCGGCATCGGCGGCCGATGCCACGCCGGGCGCCCCCGGCATCGGGGACTCCTACTACCCCTCGTACGGCAACGGCGGGTACGACGTCTCCCATTACGACCTGCGGCTGAAGTACCAGCCGAAGACGGACCGGCTGGAGGGCACGGCGACGATCGTGGCCGACGCCCGGCAGGACCTGTCCCGGTTCAACCTGGACTTCGCGCTCGATGTGAGCGAGGTGCTGGTGGGCGGGAAGAAGGCCGCCTTCAAGGCCACCGGAGACCATGAGCTGGAGATCACCCCGGCCGCGCCGCTGACCTCCGGCCGCCCCTTCACCGTGGTCGTGCGCTACAGCGGTACGCCATCGAAGGTCGTGGCGAACGGTTTCACCTCCTGGCTGCGCACCCCGGACGGCGGGATCGCGGCCAATGAGCCGGAGTCGGCGTGGTGGTGGTTCCCGAGCAATGACCATCCGCTGGACAAGGCCACCTACGACGTATCGGTGGCGGTGCCGGACGGAACGCAGGCGATCAGCAACGGCACCCTGCAGTCGACCAGCTCCCAGCTGGGCTGGACCCGCTACAACTGGCGCTCCAGCAAGCCGCAGGCCACATATCTGGCCACGCTGGCGGTCGGCAAGTTCGACATCACGACGGACACCACCGCCAACGGGCTGCCGGTGATCAACGCCTACAGCAAGGACCTCGGGGACAACGCGGGGGCGGCGCGGGCCAGCGTGGAGCGGTCGGCGGAGATCGTGGACTGGGAGTCCACGGTCTTCGGCCCGTACCCCTTCGACGCGCTGGGCGGCTATGTGCCCAACGTGCCCACGGGCTACGCACTGGAGACCCAGACCCGGCCGTTCTACAGCCCGAAGGGGTTCGCCAAGGGCGCGAACCCCTCGCTGATCGTGCATGAGCTGGCCCATCAGTGGTTCGGCGACAGCGTCTCGCTGAAGGACTGGCGCGACATCTGGATCAACGAGGGCTTCGCCAGCTACGCACAGTGGCTGTGGTCGGAGAAGGAGGGCGAGGGCACCGCGCAGGAACTGGCGGACTACACCTACGCCTCCTACCCGGCCGACGACCCCTTCTGGAAGGTCGAGCCGGGCAACCCGGGGGCGGAGAACCAGTTCCATGACGCGGTGTACGACCGGGGCGCGCTGGCCCTCCAGGCGCTGCGGAACCACATCGGCGACAAGGACTTCTTCGCGATCCTGAAGGGCTGGACGGCGGAGCACCGGTACGGGAACGCCTCCGTCAAGGACTTCGTGGCCTATGCGGAGAAGGTGTCGGGCAAGCCGCTGGCCTCGCTCTTCGACACCTGGCTGTTCACCCCGTCGAAGCCGGCCGCCGCGCAGGCGCGGGCCGCGGAGGTGAGCCCGGCCAAGGCGCCGGTGCGGCCGAAGTCGTGGCAGCGGATCCAGGACACCCACAGCGCCCACGGACGCTGAGCCACCCGGGCCCCGGCCGGGTCCCCCACCCCGGCCGGGGCCCGGCGCCGCCGCGGCGCGGCGGCGCTGTCGCGTACGGCCTACCGCTTGGCGGAGCGCTGGTAGGCCGTACGCGCCCAGAGATAGCCGCCGGCTGTCAGGGTCGCGCACCAGGCGACGGAGATGAGGGCGCTGTTGCCGATCTCCGTGCCCATCAGCAGACCCCGCAGCGTCTCGATGACCGGGGTGAAGGGCTGGTAGTCGGCGAACCAGCGCAGCCCGTCGGGCATGGACTCCGTGGGAACGATGGCGCTGCCCATGAAGGGGAGGAACTGCAGGGGCAGGGGTATGTTGCTCGCGGACTCGGGGGTCTTGGCCATCAGGCCGATCGCCGCCGCGACCCAGGTGAGCGCCAGCGTGACCAGGGCGAGCAGACCGGCGACCGCGAGCCATTCGACGGGGGTGGCATCCGGCCGGAAGCCGATGAACAGCGCGATGACGATGACGAAGGCGATGCTGATCAGCGTCTGGATCGCACTGCCCACGACATGCCCGGTGAGGAAGGACGACCGGGAGATCGCCATGGTGCGGAAGCGGTTGACGATGCCCTCGGTCATATCGACGCAGATGCCCACCGCGGTGACAAGGGCCCCGGAGGTCGCGGCCATCAGGATGATGCCGGGCGCGACATAGTCGATATATCGATCGCTTCCCCCGCCACCGGTACCGCCGCCGGCCATCCCGCCGATTCCGGCGCCGAGGGCCCCGCCGAAGGCGTAGTTGAACAGCAGCAGCATCAGCACGGGCATCGCCACGACGGAGGCCGTCATGGAGGGATAGCGCTGTGCGTGCTTCAGATTGCGGCGCAGCATCGTCAGCGAGTCGCGGGCGGCATAGGACAGGGCGGTCATCGGATGCTCTCCTTCGCGGCACCGGCGGGCTCGCCGGAGCCGGAGTGGCCGGTGAGGGTGAGGAAGACGTCGTCGAGATCGGGGATGTGCACGGTCAGCCCCTCGGGCTCGAGCGACGCGTCGTCCAGGACGGCGAGGACGGCCCGCAGGGTGGGGATGCCGCCGTCGCTGGGGACCTGGAGGGTGAGCGCCTCGCGGTCGGGTGCGGCGACGCCGAAGAGGTCGGTGGCCACGTCGAGTCCGGCCGTATCGGCGAACCGGAGGCGGATATGGCCACCGGGGATCCGGCGCTTCAGCTCCTCCGCGGTGCCCTCGGCGACCAGCGCGCCATGGTCCAGGACGGCGATGCGGTCGGCGAGTTGGTCGGCCTCCTCCAGGTACTGCGTCGTCAGGAAGATGGTGACGCCCTCGTCCGCGACCAGACCGCGGATGATCTCCCACATGGTGCGGCGGCTGCGCGGATCGAGTCCGGTGGTCGGCTCGTCGAGGAAGATGATGCGCGGATCGCCGACCAGGGTCATCGCCAGGTCGAGCTTGCGGCGCATACCGCCCGAGAAGGTGACGACGGGCTTGCGGGCGACCTCGGCGAGATCGAAGCGGCGCAGCAGTTCGGCGGCGCGCCGCCGTCCCTCGCGGCGGTCCAGATGGTGCAGATCCGCCATGAGGAGCAGGTTCTCCTCGGCGGTCAGCAGATTGTCCACGGCCGAGAACTGCCCGGTGACGCCGATCGCGGCGCGTACGGCATCGGCGTCGCGGACCAGATCGTGGCCCGCGACCCGGGCCTGGCCGGAGTCGGCGGATATCAGCGTGGACAGGATCTGCACGGTGGTGGTCTTGCCCGCTCCGTTGGGTCCGAGCATGGCGAAGACCGTGCCCTCGGGGATGCTCAGGTCGATGCCCTTGAGCACCGCCTTGTCACCGTAGGACTTGGTCAGTCCGGTGGCCGTGATCGCCACCGGAAGGGTGGATGTGGAAGACGCGGTCATGGCGGTCCTGTCTCTTCCATGGGCTGTCATGGGCTGTCGTGGGCTGTCGTGGGCTGTGAGTCAATCGGGGTGCGGGAGGGTCGTCAGGCGCGGCGGATCACGATGTCGCCGAACGCGGTGCGGGCGCGGATCTCGACCGTCTCCTCGGAGGTCTCGGGGCCCTCGGCCGGTCCGAGGGAGGTGTGCACGGTGCCGAACCGGGTGTGGACGTCGAGCCAGGCGGCGGTGGACTCGCGGACGCCGACTTCGACATCGCCCGTGGCGGCCTGGAGCACGATCTGCCCGCGCACCGCCTCGTCGATCCGGATGCTGCCGTTGGCCGACTTGGCGTCCACTCCCGCATGGGCGACGCCGACGGAGATGAGCCCGTTGGAGGAGGTGGCCCGCAACTCGCCGGCGACCTCGCCGACGACGGTGTCCCCGTTGCCGTTCTTGACCGAGGCCGCGCCCGCGACCGTGCCTATCTCGACCCGGCCGGAGCCGACGACATCGGCCTCTCCCCTGGCGCGGGCCAGGCGGACATCGCCGTGCGAGCTCCTGAGATGGGCGGTCGCCGCCTCGTCGACCTGGATGTCGCCGACCGAGGTCTTGACCCGGCAGTCCCCGAGACGGCCCTCGCAGAGGAAGTCCGCCAGCGGGGAGGTGGCCTGGAGGTCCGAGCCCGCCGGGAGCTCGATGGTCACCTCGATCGAGCCGGGCTTGCCGAACAGGCCGCGCTTCTTGGGCCCCTTGACCATCAGGATGCCGCCCGAGCAGCTGACCTTGGTCTGCTCGGCGGCCCGGATGTCGGCCTCCTCGGCGGCGTCGTGCGGCCGGACCTCGACGACCGTGTCCAGGCGCTTTCCGGCGGCGATCCGGGCGGCGCCCATGTCGAATTCCAGGGTCACGGAGAGCGGTTCGGGTGTGTCGAAAGCAGGCATGGCTGTCCCGTCCTCATGGCGGTGGTACGCGTTCCCGCTGGTCGCGCGGGTGAGATGGAATGTGGTGCGCTACTGCTGCGGAGTCAGCGGACCCAGCCCTTGTAGCTCTGCCGGCCCTTGGGGCGGCCATGAGCGGCCGCGGCCGGGCGGGCCCGCTCGGCGGGCTCGAGCGCGCCTGCGACGGCACGGACCAGCCAGGCGTTGACCGAGAGCCCCTCGGCTCCGGCGGCCTCCTCGACCCGGGTCTTGAGATGGCTGGGGAGGCGGAGGTTGATGCGCGCCGTGCCGCCCTCGTCGGCTTCGGCGGCGACCGGCGGTATGGGTGCCTGGGCGGCACCACCCGGCAGCTCCTCCGGCTCCCCGGCCTCCTCGTACGCCACCGCGAGCGGCGGGGGTGTCACCACGAACTCGGGGTCGAGGCCGCGCAGCCGCACGTCGACCGAGCCCGGCGCGAGCTCACGGGTCACCTCGTCCATGGCGGCGGACAGGGCGTTGAGCAGGGTGAGCCGGACGGCCGACTCCAGAGGTGTGGCGAGCCGCTCGGCCAGGGCGCGGGCTTCGTCGCCGCCCGCGTCCGCGGCCACCGCGAGCTCATGGCGGAGATTGTCGACGTACCGGGTGAGGTCCATGGCGCCATCATGGCACACCTTTGGCACCACGTCGAGACTTCATGGCATCACACGCGCCATCGATGGCGCCATCATGGCCCCACGCTTGACATACTCCCTGGTCATAGCCTCATCACGTGGCGCCAAGCAAGGCGCCACACCATGCACCACGCCACGCACCACGCCATGCACCACGCCATGCGCCGCGCCGCGGAAGGCCGTTGGTCACGGCCGTCCGGCGCGGGCGCGGCGGCGGGCCTCGCGGGCGATGGGGAGATAGCGGAGCCGCTCGGGCAGCAGCGGGACCACCACCCGCGCGCCTCTCCCGAACCACCGCAGCCGCCGCTCCTGTCCCCGCGTCCACTCCAGCCCGATCGCCTCCCGCGCGTCCGGCGGCATCAGCCCGACGGTGAGGAACGCGCGGAAGCGGGTGAACAGCGGGCGCAGCAGCGGCCACGGCAGCCGGAGCGGCAGCGCGTCCGGCGCGGGCACGGCGGCGTCGGGCGCGGCCAGTTCACGGGCGACGACGGTGGGCTCCAGCCGTTCCCGCACCATCGCGCGGTAGTAGGGCCAGAACTCCTCGACGGATTCCGGCATCTCGCGCTCCTCGACGCCCAGCACCCGTCCGATCCGCAGCCATTCCCCGTACAGCTGTCGCTCCTCGGCCGCGGTGAAGGGGCGGGTGCCCAGATAGCGCTGGGCGCGCAGATAGACGGGATAGCCGGTGGCGTGCACCCACGCGTAGACGGGCGGGTCCAGCGCCCGGTAGAAGCGGCCGTGCGCGTCCACGCCCTGTATGGCCGCGTGGAGCCTGCGCAGCCGGTGGCCCTCCGCCTCGGCCTCGGCGCCGCCGTACACCCACAGCTGCACCGACCGCAGCGAGCGCTCCCCGCGTCCCCAGGGGTCGGTGCGGAAGACGGAGTGCTGGTCCACGCCCGCCCCGACGGCCGGATGCGCCACCTGCATGGTCATCGCGGCCGGCAGGGCGAGCACACTGCGCAGCTCCCCCGCCACGGCCCACAGGATGCCGCCCGCAGGGGGCGGATCGTGGCCTTCGGCGGTGTGGCGGGGGCTCTGCGTGCTCATGGGTCCATCGGTGGTGCGGTTACTTCCCTCCTGTTCCAGTGTGCGCGCTCGCGCCGCCGTCGAGCGGGCGCAGGGTGAGCGTGTAGTCGTACGCGCCGTCGGCCTTCACCCGGTACTGGTCGCGCACCGGGTTGGGGGTGTCGCCCGCGCCGGTGACCGCGTGGTCGGCGTGCAGGGTGTTCCAGCCGTCGTTGCGCTTCAGGAAGTGCGGATAGGCGGCGCGGTCGAGTTCGTCGTACGCGCTGGCGCCCGCTTCCAGGTCGCCGGAGACCAGCAGTCCGGCGCCGCCGCGGTCGGTGAGGGACGCCCAGCGCACATCGTCGTGGTTGCCGTGGTCCTGGGGCTTCAGATACTCCACGTACTGGTCCTCGACCGAGGAGGACCAGACGCCCATGGGGGTGCCGTCCTTACGGTCGTTGAAGTTCTCCACCGGTCCGCGCCCGTACCAGCGGAAGGTGCCGTACCGCTCGGGGACCTTCAGCTTGAGGCCGATCCTGGGCAGATAGGGCAGGGTGCGGAAGTCGCCGCGCGCCTCGACCTGGTGCCGGATCCGGACCTGGCCCGCGCCGTCGACCCGGTAGGCCACGGTCTGGCCGAAGGACGCGCCGGTCACATCGGGCGCGGCGGCCGTGGAGCGGACGGTGACGGTGACCGTGCCGTCGTCGCCGGGGGTCACCTCGACCCCGTCGACGGTGGTGCGCAGCCGGTCGAGCCCCAGGGAGCGCCAGCGCTTGCCCTCGGCGGTGCCCCAGTCGGAGCGCTCGTTGCTGATCGGGGCGCGCCAGGCGTCCAGTTCGGGGCCGGAGCGGAGCAGTTCGCGGCCCGCCACGCGCATCGAGGTGAGCGTGCCCTCCTTCTTGCCGAAGGTGTAGCGGAAGCCCTCGCCGCTGACCCGTACGGCCTCGCCGCTCTCGACGGCCTCGGCGGGGCCTTCGGCGGCCGGGGCGGGGGCCGGCCCGGGCACCTTGTCACCGCCGACCGCGAACTGGCCGAAGGAGACCACATGCCCGGCCTTGGCCCAGTCGGTGGAGTGCGCGGTGACGGCCCGTACGGTCAGATGGCGCTCATAGCCCCCGGGGTTGGCGGGCGGGGCCGGGAGCTGGACCGTGGCGCTCTCGCCGGGCCCGACATCCAGGGCACGGGTGCCGCTCGCGACGGTCCGCGCGCCCTCGGTCACCGTCCAGCGCAGCCGGAGGTCGTCGGTGCCGGTGAAGGCGCGCTCATTGGTGACCTTCACCTTGCCGGTGCGGGCGCCCTCGCCGCCCGGGTCGATGATGCGGATCGGCGCCTGCACCCAGGCCAGTTGGGCGGTCTCCGGCTCCGGGTCGCGGTCGGCGGTGACCAGCCCGTCCACACCGGATTCGTAGAGCCCGTAGGAGAGATAGCTGCCCTTACGGTTGAAGTCGTCGAAGTTCAGGGCGATCAGGGCGTCGCGCTCCGGGTCCTGGCCGGCGGCGAGCCGCTCCGCGCCGAGCGCCGTGTCATAGACCCGGACCTGGTCGATGGTGCCCTTGGCGGTCCGGCCGGTCCAGCCGTCCTCCATGGTGTCGTTGTTCCGGCCGACGCCGAGGTCGAAGCCGGTGTAGTCGATGTGCCCGCTCCACTCGGTCTTGGCGAGCTCCTTACCGTCGGCATAGAGGCGCAGCGCGCTGCCGTCGTAGGTGCCGGTGACCCGGTGCCAGGCGCCGGCCCAGCCGTCGGGCACGGGGGCGGTGACGGTGCGGGGCTTGCCGCCGCTGGTGATGGTGAATTCGAGGGTGTCCTCGTCCTTCATCCGCAGGACGTACTGGTCGCCCTTGCTGACGATGGTGAAGTCCCCGGTCCAGGGCTCGGCCGGTTTGACGCGGGCGTCGAGGGTGACGGCGGTGCCGGTGAGGTCGAGCCTCGGATCGCGGTAGGTCTCGACGAAGTCGTCAAGACCGGACAGATACAGCGCCTTGCCCTTCCCTCCGTAGCCGTCGACCACCTTGGGCTTGCCGGACAGGGAGGCGGCGATGTCATGGCCGGAGGAGTCGGGGGTGGTGATCAGCGGACGGCGGATGTTCTGCTCGGCCCAGTCCCAGATGAAGCCGCCCTGGGCGCTGGGGTAGGCGCGCATCACCTCCCAGAACTCGCGGAAGTTGCCCAGGCTGTTGCCCATGGCGTGGGCGTATTCGCCCATCACGATGGGCTTGGTGAAGGTCTTGGCCTTGGTTTCCAGGGAGGCCGGGGTGGGATAGCGGGGTCCGGCGATGTCCGCGTAGGGGGCGTCGCCGTCGGGGCTGTTGGACTGGTGGTAGAGCGGGCGGGTGGGCTCGTTCGCCCGGGTCCACTTCGCCATCGCGTAGTGCGCCTTGCCCAGCCCGGCCTCGTTCCCGGTGTCCCACATGATCACGCTGGGGTGGTTCTTGTCGCGCTCCACCATGCCCTGGTGGCGCTCGAGGAATGCCTTCTGCCATTCGGGGCGCTCGGCCAGGCAGTCGTCCGGGCAGTTCTCGTGGCTGTGGGTCTCGACCTCCATCTCGTCGTCGATCAGGATGCCCTCGCGGTCGGCGAGCTCATAGAGGTACGGGTCCGAGGGGTAGTGCGAGGTGCGGATCGCATTGACGTTCAGCCGCTTCATCAGCCGGATGTCCTGCTCCATCCGGGCGCGGGTGGCATGGCGTCCGGTGGCCGGGTCGGTCTCGGCACGGTTGACGCCGCGGATCAGGATGCGTTTGCCGTTGAGCGTGAGCTGCTTGTCCTTGACCTCGATCTCACGGAATCCGACGCTCTGGCGAACGGTCTGGATCGCCTTGCCCTCCGGATCGCGGAGGGTGAGCACCAGCGCATAGAGGTTCGGCGTCTCGTCGGACCACTTGGCGGGGTTGGCGATCTGCCCCGTCAGCTCCGCCTTCCCGGCCTTCTCCTCGGCCGTCAGCCGCCGTACCTCACGCCCCTTGGGGTCGTAGAGCACCCCGGTGACCTGATGCGGTCCGCTCTTGTCGCTTCCGGTATGTGCGATGTCCACTTCGGTACGCAGGGTGGCGTCCCGGTAGGAGGCGTCGAGATCGGTGGTGACGTACGCGTCCTCCATGCGGGTCGTCGGCGTGGAGTACAGCGATACGGAGCGGAAGATGCCCGCGTAGCGCCACTGGTCGTAGTCCTCCAGATACGATCCCGCGCTCCAGCGGTGCGCCTGGACGGCGATCCGGTTGGTGGCGCCGGGCCGCAGATAGTCGGTCACATCGAACTCGGCGGGCACGTAGCCGCCCTGGTCGTAGCCGACGTAGTGGCCGTTGATCCACAGGAACCAGCCGGAGGTGACCCCGTCGAAGCGGATCACCTGCCGCCGCCCGTCCCAGTTCCGGGGCACCGTGATGTCCCGGATGTACGCCCCGGTCGGGTTGGTGTCACGGGGCACCTTGGGCGGGTCGTCGGGCGACATCTCGCTCTGGACGTTGCGGAACACCGGATGGTCCAGGTCGTCGGTCTGCCAGGTGTGCGGGACCTGGACGCGCTGCCACGCCGACGCGTCGTAGCCGTCCTTCCAGAAGCCGCTCGGGGCGTCCTCCGGGCGGTCGGCCAGGGCGAACCGCCAGGATCCGTCCAGGCTGCGCTCCCACCGCGCGCGGTCGGGCCCGTCCGGCCGCAGCCGGGTGTGCGGGGGCTCCTGGCCCTCGCCGGTGCGCTCCGGATCCTCGAGGTAGGTGTGCACATCGGCGGGGAACTTGCCCGCGTCCGGCGACCTCCCCACGGCCGTGTCCGCGGCCGTGAGACCGAGGCCGACGGCGGTGGTCATGGCCAGTACCGCCCCGATCAATCGCCGTATTCGATACCTGCCGCGTTCCGAGCTCAATCCGACCCCACCTCACAGATTCGGAAGAAAACCAACACAGCTGAACGGCGTCGCACGCTATTCATCGGTAAAGAGAGCGTCAACAGGTCCTACCGATCCGGGTGTTCACCGGGTGGCGGTGGGAGGTTTCACAGCGATGATGCGACAGCAATACTGCTGAACCCGATCGGGCAGCAGCACAGCGGAGCAGGACGACGCGGAAGCGAGGCACGACCGATGACCACCCCCGGCACCGAGGAACCCACCCTCACCGTCGACGAGCTGGCGGCCCGCGCCGGGGTGACCGTGCGCACCGTGCGCTTCTACAGCACCCGCGGGCTGCTGCCGCCGCCCGCGATCGGCCCGCGCCGGGTCGGCCACTACGGCGCCGAGCACCTCTCCCGGCTCGCGCTGATCGAACAGTTGCAGCGCCACGGCATGACCCTGTCCGCCATCGAGCGCTATCTGAGCCAATTGCCACCGGATCTGAGCGAGAACGAGCTGGCGATCCACCGCGCCCTGGTCGCCTCCTGGGGCCCGGACGCCCCCGAGGAGGCGACCCGCGAGCAGTTGGACCGGCGGGCCGGGCGGGCGCTCACCGAGGAGGACGTCGACCGGCTGGCCGCACTGGACGCGCTGGAGCGCACCGATGACCCGGATCGGTTCCGGATCGACCCCAGGGCGCTCCATCTGGGGCTGCGGCTGCTGGAGGTGCCGATCGAGCTGGAGACGATACGCACCGCCCACGCGGTCGTCCTGGAACACACCCGCTCCGCCGCGCGCGAGCTCAGCCGGCTGTTCCGGGACGAGGTGTGGGGGCCCGAGCGCGATCACGAGTCCGGGAGCGGACCCGAGCGGATGCAGGCGAAGAAGTCACTGTCGGCCCATATGCAGCCGCTGGTGGTGGAGGCGCTGGTGATCGCGTTCCAGCGGTCGATGAAGCAGGAGCTGCGGGCCTGGTACGGGCAGGACGCGGACTGAGCGGGCCCGGGGCGGTGAGGCGGCCGCCCCGGGGAAACGGCTGGTCGGCGGAGGCCGGTGAACTGTGCGGCGGCCGCCGGTAAGTGGTTGCCGACCGCCGGTGAGCGGGTCAGCGGCCGCCGATGAATCGGTCAGCGGCCGCCGATGAGCGTGGCGGCGAGCTCCTCGGGGCGGGCGGCGAACGGCGAGTGGCTGCCCGGCAGCGGCCGCACGGTGAACGGCCGGTCCGGCATCGCCGCGTCGGCCTCCGCGATCATCAGATCCTGCATCGCGGGGGTGCACGCCCAGTCCTCGGCGCACCGGATGAACGTACGCGGTATCCGGCCCCACCGCTCCCGGGTCAGGGTGATCGGGGTGGTCGGCACCGCGAAGGGCAGATCCGGGCTCAGGGCCTGGTACCAGCGGGCGAAGGACCCGGCGGGAACGTCGTCGTAGAAGGCCAGCCGCAGCTCCTCCACATACGCCGGATCGGCGGAGCGCGGATTGATCCGGAACGCGCCGATGGCCTCCGGGTCGCCCAGCATCAGCCCCTGCCCCCGCGCGGTCGCGGTCTGCTCGGGGGACGTCAGATAGTCGGCGAAGCGCGGGCGCCCGGCGGGGACGAAGGACGACAGATGGATCAGCTCGTCGACGAGGTCGGGCGCCCGCTCCGCGGCCAGGGACGCGGGGGCGCCACCGGCACTGTGCGAGACCAGGGCGACCTTCGGATACCGGCGGACCGACCGCAGCGCGGCGACGACGGCCTCCGCGCACTCCTCCAGGGTCACCCCGGCCAGCGCCGACTTCTCGGTCGCCAGACCCGGCTGGCCGGGGAGGAGGAGGCCCGAGGGCAGCTGGGCCTCGAAGCCGTGCCCCGGCAGATCGACGGCGAGGCTCGCCGCGCCGAGCCGGGCCAGGGCGCGCTGGGTGGACGCCCACTGCCAGGAGGCGTGCCAGGCGCCGTGGACCAGCACGAACACGGTGCCGGACGGAACCGGGCCGGGGTCGGAATCGGTGAGAGGGGTTCTGGGGCTCGTGGCGCTCATGGGCACAGTCCACCGGCACGGCCAGGCGTTATCCACCCCCATATCTGACAACCCCGCCGCCGATATCTTCTGAATATCGACTCGACTATCCTCGGCCTGATGGAGTCACGTCATCTGCGCTACGCCCTGGCGCTGGCCGAGCACCAGCACTTCGGACGGGCCGCGGCCGCCCTCGGCATCGCCCAGCCCCCGCTGTCCCAGCAGATCGCCGCGCTGGAGCGGGAGCTGGGCGCGCGGCTCTTCGACCGTACGGCGCGCGGGGTGTTCCCGACCGCCGCCGGCGAGGCTTTCCTGGCCAGGGCGCGCCGGGTGCTGGCCGAGATGTCGGCCGCCGTGTCGGACGCGGGCCGGGCCGCCCGGGGCGAGACGGGGCGGCTGCGGCTCGGCTTCATCGGCTCGGCGCTGCTGGAGCTTCTGCCGTCCGTGCTGGGCACGTTCATCCGCGACCGCCCCGAGGTGCGGCTGGGGCTGCAGGAGATGTCCACGCGCCGGTCCACGGCGGCGCTGCTGGCGGGCGAGCTGGACCTCGCCATCGGGCGCGGTGCGCCCCGGGGCGCCGGTGCCGAGGATCTGGTGTCGGTCACGGTCGGCAGGGACCATCTGGTGGCGGTCGTCGGGGCCGCCCATCCCTTCGCCGGGCAGACCAAGCTGAGCCTCGAGCAGCTCAAGGGGCAGCACCTGATCGTCGCGCCCGCGGAGGAGGAGCCGGCGGTCGCCGCCTGGCTGGCCGGGCTGCTGGGCGAGGGCGCCGACGTGCCCGAGCGGGCCGGTGGGGTCACGGAGGCATGGGACGCGCACACCATCATCGGGCTGGCCTCGTGCGGGGTGGGGGTGGGGCTCGGCCCGGCGTGTCTGCGGGTGGCGGCGCGGCCGGGCGTCCGGGTGTGCGAGGTGAGTCCGCGGGTGGAACTGCCGGAGCTGGTGATGTCGTTCCGCGCCCAGGACCGCTCCCCCGTGCTGGCGGCCTTCCTGGACATCACCCGGGAGCGGTGCCCGGGGGTGGCGGACCGGCTGGAACGCCGCCTCGGCGCCCGCTGACGGGCCGGACCGACCCTGCCCGCCGACCCTGCCCGCTGACGGGCGGTCGGCCCGGCCCGTCAGCGGCAGGGAAAGCGGCCGGAGAGGCCATACGGGCGGCTGCGGGGTGTCCGGGGGATCGCGCCGCCTGCGGCGGGCTGCTCCCCTCCCCGCCCCTTCCCTCAACTGGGGCTCCGCCCCAGACCCCGCTCCTCAAGCGCCGGAGAGGCTGGAAGGTTGGGCTCCGCCCCGGGGCCCCCGGGGTCCAGCGCCGGAGGGGATGGAAGGTGAGGCTCCGCCCCAGACCCCGGGGTCTGGGGCGGAGCCCCTGCCGCGCGGCGGAGCCGCATATCGATGCCGCGGGGGGCGGGGAGGGGAACAGCCCGCCGCAGGCGCCAAAATCCGCCGGACGCCCCCTAGTCCGTGAAGCGCTCCCCGCGCTCCGCCTTCTCCACCAGCAGCGCGGGCGGGGCGAACCGCTCCCCGTACGCCGCCTCCAGCTGCCGGGCACGGGCCACGAAACCGGCCACGCCGCCCTCGTATCCGTTGATGTACTGCAGCACCCCGCCCGTCCAGCCGGGGAAGCCGATGCCCAGGATGGAGCCGATGTTGGCGTCGGCGACGGAGGTCAGCACGCCCTCCTCCAGCAGCCGCACCGTGTCGATGGACTCGCAGAAGAGCATCCGCTCCTTCATGTCCTCGAAGGGGATGCGGGTGCCCTCACGCACAGCGTCTCCGGACCCGCCCGGGGCGAAGTGCTCGCGCAGCCCCGGCCACAGCCCGGCGCGCTTGCCGGTCGTCGCGTCGTAGTCGTAGAAGCCCGCGCCACCGCTGCGGCCGGGGCGCCCGAACTCCTCCACCATGCGGTCGATGACCGCGTCGGCCGGATGCGGCCGCCACTCGCCGCCCGCCTCCTCGGTCGCCCGGCGCGTCTCCTCGCGGATCTTGCGCGGCAGGGTGAGGGTCAGCTCGTCCATCAGGGAGAGCACCTTGGCCGGGTATCCGGCCTGGGCGGCGGCCTGCTCCACGGAGGCCGGGTCGATGCCCTCCCCCACCATCGCCACGCCCTCGTTGAGGAAGTGGCCGATGACGCGGGAGGTGAAGAAGCCGCGGGAGTCATTGACCACGATGGGGGTCTTGCTGATCTGCCGCACCAGATCGAAGGCGCGGGCCAGCGCCTTGTCGCCGGTGCGCTCGCCCTTGATGATCTCGACCAGCGGCATCTTGTCGACGGGCGAGAAGAAGTGCAGCCCGATGAAGTCTTCGGCGCGCTGCACCCCCTCCGCGAGCAGGGTGATGGGGAGGGTGGAGGTGTTGGAACACAGGAGGGCGTCCGGGGCGATGACGCCCTCGATCTCCTGGAACACCTTGTGCTTGAGCGCCGGATCCTCGAAGACCGCCTCGATGACCGCGTCACAGCCTTCGAGGTCGCGCGGATCGGCGGTCGGGGTGATCCGGGCCAGCAGCTGGTCCCGCTTGGCCTCGGTGGTACGGCCCTTGGCGAGCGCCTTGGCCAGCAGCCCCTCGGAGTACGCCTTGCCCTTGGCGGCGGCCTCCACGGACACGTCCTTCAGGACGACCTCGATGCCCGCCTTGGCGCACGCGAACGCGATGCCCGCGCCCATCATCCCGGCGCCCAGCACCGCGACCTTGCGGACCTCGCCGGGCTCGATCCCCTGCGGCCGGTTGGCACCGGAGTTGACCGCCTGCAGTTCGAAGAAGAACGCCTGAATCATGTTCTTGGCGGTCTGGCCGACGACCAGCTCGGTGAAGTACCGGGCCTCGATGGTCTGCGCCGTCTCGAAGTCCACCTGGGCCCCCTCGACGGCGGCGGCCAGGATATTTCGCTGCGCGGGGTAGGGGGCGCCGTTCAGCTGCTTCCGCAGATTGGCGGGGAAGGCGGGCAGGTTGACGGCGAACTTCGGCTGCGCCGGGGTGCCGCCCGGAATCCGGTAGTCCTTGTCGTCCCAGGGCTGGGCCGACTCGGGGTGGGCGGCGATGAAGGCGCGCGCCCGGGTCAGCAGCTCCTCGCGGGAGGCCACGACGTCATGCACCAGCCCCGCCTCCTGGGCGCGCAGAGGGCTGTACCGCGTGCCCTGGAGCAGCCACTTGAGCAGCGCGTCGGTGACGCCGAGCAGCCGTACCGTACGGGCGACACCCCCGCTGCCGGGGAGCAGGCCCAGGGTGACCTCGGGGAAGCCGATGCGGGCCCCGGGAGCGTCGAGGGCGATGCGGTGGTGGCAGGCGAGTGCGATCTCCAGCCCGCCGCCGAGCGCCGCGCCGTTGATCGCGGCCACCACGGGCTTGCCGAGGGTCTCGATCCGGCGCAGCGCGCGCTTGATACGGAGGTTCTTCTCGTAGACCTCCTGGGCCTGGCCGGGCCCGACCTGGATGAGGTCGTTGAGGTCGCCACCGGCGAAGAAGGTCTTCTTGGCGGAGGTGACGATGATGCCGCGGATGGCGTCCCGCTCGGCCTCGGCGCGGTCGGCGATCGCGTCGAGGGAGTCGATGAACGCGGCGTTCATGGTGTTGGCGGACTGGCCGGGGTCGTCGAGCACCAGGGTGACGACGCCTTCGTCGTCCTGCTCCCAGCGGATGGTCGAGCCGGTGGTGGGGTGGGTCATCTCAGGTCTCCAGGGCGAAGGTGCGTGGGGCGGGAAGGAACGGGGAACGGCGGCCTCTTGAGAGGCACTCGGCTGCGAACCGCGCGGCTCCGGGGCCACTCGGCCGCGGAATCACGCGGCTCCGGGGCCACTCGGCCGCGGAACCGTGCGACTCCAGGCCGCGCGGCTCTGGAGCCGGTCCAGGACCGCTCTAGAGCCGCTCGACCACCGTCGCGATGCCCATCCCGCCTCCCACGCACAGCGTCACCAGCCCGAACCGCCCGCCCCGCCGCTCCAGCTCGTCGATCACCGTGCCGAGGATCATCGCGCCGGTGGCGCCCAGCGGATGGCCCATCGCGATCGCGCCGCCGTTGACGTTGACCTTGTCCAGGCTCAGCCCCATGTCCTCCACGAAGCGCAGCACGACCGCCGCGAACGCCTCGTTGATCTCGACCAGATCGATGTCGTCGATGGTCAGCCCGGCTTTGCCGAGCGCCTTACGGGTGGCGGGAGCCGGGCCGGTGAGCATGATGGTGGGGTCGGCGCCGGATACGGCGGCGGAGACGATCCGGGCGCGCGGCGTCAGCCCGAAGCGCTCACCGACCTCACGGCTGCCGATGGCGACCAGGGCGGCGCCGTCCACCATGCCCGAGGAGTTGCCCGCGTGGTGGACATGGTCGATCGCCTCGACCCAGTGGTACCTCTGCAGCGCCACCGCGTCGAAGCCGCCCGCCTCGCCGATGGCGGCGAACGACGGCTTCAGGCCCGCCAGGGTCTCGGGGGTGGTGCCGGGGCGGACGTGCTCGTCCCTGTCGAGGACGGTCAGCCCGCTGCGGTCACGGACCGGGACCACGGAGCGGTCGAAGTACCCCTCCTTCCAGGCGCGGGCGGCCCGCTCCTGGGAGAGCGCGGCGTAGCTGTCCACGTCATGGCGGCTGTAGCCGCCGATGGTGGCGATGAGGTCGGCCCCGATGCCCTGCGGTACGAAACCGGTCTCGTAGTTGGTCATCGGGTCCGCGAACCAGGCCCCGCCGTCGGAGCCCATCTTCACGCGGGACATCGACTCGACCCCGCCCGCGAGCACCAGGTCCTCCCAGCCGGAACGGACCTTGGCCGCCGCCAGGTTGACGGCCTCCAGGCCCGAGGCACAGAAGCGGTTCTCCTGGACGCCCGCGACCGTGTCCGGGAGCCCGGCCGCGATCGCCGCGATCTTGGCGATGTCGGAGCCCTGGTCGCCGAGGGGGCTGACGACACCGAGGACCACGTCGTCGATCGCCGCCGGATCGAGCTCGGGGAACCGCCGCCGCAGCTCATGGATGAGGCCCACCACCAGGTCTACGGGCTTGGTGCCGTGCAGGGCACCGTCGGCCTTCCCGCGCCCGCGCGGGGTGCGGATGGCGTCGTACACATACGCTTCGGTGCTCACGTCAGCGGCCTTTCAGAGGAGGGTTGGCGCGGGGACGGCTCGGTGGTCCGGCGGGAAGCGGAGACATGGGGCTCATGACGGGTTTCCCTCGATGAGCGAGGTGACTCCCCAGTCGCGGGCCACCTCGTCGGCGTCCGCCCCGGGCCGGGCGGGCGCGCGGCGCACCGCGCCCGGGGTGGCGGAGAAGCGCGGGGCGGGCGCGGGCTGGGTGATCCCGCCGTGGTCGAGGAAGGTGGAGCGGGCGGCGAGCTGCGGATGGGACGGGGCCTCCCGCAGCGACAGGACGGGTGCGACGCAGGCGTCCGAGGCGCCGAAGACGGCGGTCCACTCCTCGCGGGTGCGCTCCTTGAAGCGGTCGGCGATGGCGTCGCGCAGCGCGGTCCAGCTGTCGAAGTCATCGCGGGCCGGGGCCTTGTCGACGATCCCCAGCAGCTCGATGAACTCCGTGTAGAACTTGCGCTCCAGGGGTCCGACGGCCATATAGCCGCCGTCGGCGGTCTCATAGGTGCCGTAGAAGGGGCAGCCGCCGTCGAGGAGATTGGTGCCGCGCTGGTCCCGCCAGCCGCCGGCGGCCATCATGCCGTGGGTGACGGCGGTCAGATGGGCGGTGCCGTCGACGATCGCGGCGTCCACGACCTGGCCGGAGCCGCCCGCGCGGGCGTGGTGCAGGGCGGCGAGGAGGCCGATGACGAGGTAGAGCGAGCCTCCCGCGTAGTCCCCCAGGAGGTTGACGGGGGCGACGGGCGGGCCGTCGGCGGCGCCGATCATGCTGAGGGCGCCGGTGACGGCGATATAGCCGATGTCATGGCCGGCGGTCCGGGCGAGCGGGCCCTCCTGCCCCCAGCCGGTCATCCGGCCGTAGACCAGCTTGGGGTTACGGGCCAGGCAGTCGTCCGGGCCCAGGCCCAGCTTCTCGGCGACCCCCGGGCGGTAGCCCTCGATGAGGATGTCGGCGCGCTCGACGAGGTCGAGCACGACGGCCGTGCCCCCGTCGGCCTTGAGGTCGATCAGCACCGAGCGCTTGTTGCGGTTGGCGAGGTCGTAGTCCGGGTCGATCCGCAGGCCCCCGGCGCCGCCGGGACGGTCGACGCGCACGACATCGGCTCCCAGGTCGGCGAGGACCATGGCCGCGAACGGGCCCGGCCCGATCCCGGCCAGCTCCACCACTCGCACCCCGGCCAGCGGGCCGCTTGCCGCGCCTTCCTCCGCCACCGTCATTCCGTCCCCCAATCGTGTGACACCACCGCTGTAACACCGCCGATGCTAAGAACGCGTCCCGCATTCCACAAGCCCTCTCCTGGGTCTGTGGATAACCAAACCCCTTGACCGGCAAGGGGGTTCGGCCGTGCGGGCGCGCGGCGGGCCGGGTGTGGCGCCGACCGACCTCTCTGATCAGGTCTTCTTCAGGTCGGGCCCCGCGATCGACAGCGGCTGTCCGGGCACGAGATGGTCCTCGTCGCCCTCCGGATCGGTCAGCCGGCCCAGCCGGCGCGGCACATCGGCGCCGACCAGCACGATCACCACCAGCGTCAGCCCGAAGGTGAGCACCGCCAGCGCCCGGCCGAGGGACATGCCCTCGGCCAGATGGGCGCCGAGCACCGGCGCCACCGCGCCGCCGAGCGCCCCGGTGTTGTAGACGAATCCGAGCGAGGCCGCCCGGCTCCCGGTCGGGAAGTGGCCCGCGATGTACTTCGGCAGGATGCCGGAGATCCCCTGGCTCAGCGCGAGCAGGAAGAACAGCAGCACTCCCAGCCCGACCAGCGAGTCCTGCACCGCGAACACCGGGAAGACGAAGGCCAGCGAGGCGAGCAGGGTCACGGCGTAGGCGCGCCGGGTGCCGAGCCAGTCGCCCACGAAGCCCGCCAGCCAGCAGCCGGCCATGGTTCCGAACCCGGCGTAGAACATCACATCGGTGACCTCGGAGGGCGAGTACTCGAGCTGCTCCTTCAGATAGGTGGGCAGCAGCGCCTGGATCGGCCAGCTGTAGAGGAACGCGCAGAAGACCGTGCACATCAGGGAGACGTACAGCGGCCAGCGGCGCCGTCCGCCGAGTTGGGCCGCGAAGGCGAACAGGCACCCCGCCGCCAGGACCGACAGCGGCCAGCGCCAGCCCGCGCCCGCCGGGGTGAAGACCAGGAACAGCGCGACGCTCGCGGCCACGGCCAGCGCCGTGTTGACGCTCGCCCGGGTGCGTCCGGCGAACAGCGGCCGGAAGGGGTTCGGCCGCGCCCGCGCCGCCGCCACCTCCTCGTGCCAGTCCCCGGCCTCCGGGAGCGCGCGCCGCACCCACAGGGCGACCAGCACCGGCAGCACACCGATCCAGAACATCCAGCGCCAGCCCCAGTGGGGCACCACCCACTTGTAGAGCTCGGAGGCGATGATGGTGCCGCCCGAGTAGCCGGAGATGAGGAAGCCGGAGGCGCGGTTGCGCAGCCGCGCGGGCCAGCTCTCCAGGACGTAGGTGGCGCTTGCGCTGTACTCACCGGCCATGCCCATGCCAATCACCAGGCGAGCTGTGAACAGGCTGATGTAGTTCCAGGCGAACCCGCAGGCGAAGGTGCCGAGCGAGTAGAGCAGAATGCTGATGATCATGGCGGTCTTACGGCCGTAGCGGTCGCCCAGCGCGCCCAGCACCGCCCCGCCGAGCCAGCGGGTGATGAAGGCGCCCGAGACCAGGCTCGCCGCCGACGCCGTGCTCAGGTCGAACTCGTCGGCTATCTCGGTCAGGACGAGCGTGATCAGCACAAAGTCGAAACCGTCGAGCAGATAGCCGATCCAGGCGGCGAACAGGGACTTCCACTGACCGGGTGAGACCTCGCGGTACCAGGGCACCTTGGCGGCTTCGGTCACGACAACAGCCCTCCCTCCTCCAGGAGTTGACGTATGGTCTTGACGGCCGCCTCGCCCAGCGGCACCTGGGGCGCGGCCGTGTCCGCGCACTCGATCACGCCCAGCAGCCGCAGCGCGGCCTTGAAGCCGCCCAGGCCCGAGGAACTGCCGCCCATGAGGGTGGGATCCCCGGCGCCGGTGATGGCGAAGAGCGCGGCCAGCCGGTCCTGTTCGGCGGCCGCCTGCTGCCAGCGTCCCGCGCGCGCGTGCTCGTACAGCCGGACGAACCCGGCCGGATCGACGTTGGCCAGCCCCGGGACGACACCATGGGCGCCCGCCAGCAGGGCGCCGTCCACCGACAGTTCGGAGCCGGTGAGCACGGTGAAGGTGCCGGCGAGGCCGCGCCGGCGGACCTCGACCAGCAGCCGCCGCAGCGCCCCGTCGTCCCCGCTGCTGTCCTTGACCCCCGCCAGCGTGGCGTCGGCGGCCAGCGGCAGCAGGACCGAGGGCGTCAGCTTGGAGTGGACGGAGACCGGGATGTCATACGCGAACAGCGGCCTGTCCACACCGGCGCGCAGCCGCCGGAAGTGGTCGGCGATCTCCAGGGGGTGGGTGCGGGTGTAGAAGGGCGCGGTGGCCACGATGGCGTCCGCGCCGAGCTCCGCCGCCGTACGGGCGTGATCGAGCACCCGCGCGGTCGTCATGTCGATCGCGCCCGCGAGCACGGGAACCCGGCCGTCGGCGGCCTCGATGACCGCCGTAAGGGCCGTACGGCGGCTGCGGTCGCCCAGATAGGCGGCCTCTCCGCTGGAGCCGAGCGCGAACAGCGCGCTCACCCCCGCGTCGATCAGCCGCTCGGCGAGCGCGGCGAGGGAACGCGTGTCGACCTCGCCCGTGGGCGTGAGCGGAGTGCACAGGGGAGGAACGACACCGGTAAGGGGAGCCGGAAGACTCATCGACACCCAGCCTTCTGGATAGCAGGACAATATGGACGTGGGACGTCCTATGTTCGGAGCCCGAATCTGACGGAGCGCCATCGCCCTGTCAAGTACATTCCCGCCTCAGCGCCTCGTCCGAATCCCGCCAGCGCGCCGCGAGCCCACCGGCCAGGCTTGACCGCATGGACGGAAACCATGAAATGCGGGCCATCGCGCCCGAGGTGCTGAAGCAGCTGCGGATCACCGATGACGCGGGCAACCCCCCGCGCGTGGTGGTGGAGGACGAGGAGGGCGGCAACCCGATGCGCTGCTGCCTGGGCCGGAGCCGGCCGCACGAGACCATCGCGCTCGTCTCCTACGCCCCGCTGCGCCGCTGGGCGCGGGAGACGGGCGCCACGCCCGGCCCGTACAACGAGGTCGGCCCGGTCTTCATTCACCTCGAGGAGTGCGACGGCTGGACCGGCCCCGGCGTCGCGGACGGCATCCGGGGCCAACGGCGGGTGCTGCGCGCGTACACGGCCGAGGGCAACATCCTCGGTGGGCGGCTGCTGAACGACGGCGAGCCGACGATCGAGGAGGGGCTGGCCGAGCTGTACGGGGACCCGCGGGTGGCGGCGGTGCATGTGCGGGCCGTCGAGTTCGGCTGCTTCCTGGCCGAGACGCGGCGGGTCTGAGGCGTCCGGCACCCCGGGGGCGGGGCGGCGCCGGGGGGTACAGGGGTTCCCCCGGCACCGCGCCCGGAGTACCGCGTGCGCGGCCGCCACGTTCGGAGTGCCGGACTCACCACACCGCGTTCAGAGCGTGGCGGCTTTCAGGGCCCGGCGGCACAGCGCGTCCGCGCGCCGTGTCGTCTCGGGCTGCCGGAAGTCGCGGGCCAGGTGCAGGGTGTACGCGCAGGCGTCCGTGATGGTCACCCGATGGCCGACGGAGACGAAGAGCGGCTTCACCGCGTCGCGGGTGCGCAGCGCCCGGCCGACCTCCTCGTCCCCGTCGAGCAGGGACGACCAGTCGCCACGGCGCGGCCCCGGGTCGGCGTGGCGGAAGCCGAATGGGTTCTTGGCGACGCCGATGGTGGGCAGCCCGGTGAGCACCCCGAGATGGCTGGCCAGCCCGAACCGCCGGGGGTGGGCGAGGCCGTAGCCGTCGCACACCACCAGATCGGGGTGGCGGCCGAGCCGCCGGCCGAGGTCGCCGAGCGCGTCGAGGACGGCCGGGATCTCACGGAACGCCAGCAGCCCGGGGACGTACGGGAAGGTGACCCGGCCCACCGCGGTCGCCTCCGCGACGACATCGAGGCCACGGGCGTCCAGGGCGACGGCGGCGGCCGCGACCAGGTCGCGTTCGTCGTCGTACGCCACGTCCACCCCGACGACCACACCGGTGCCGGTGCCCGGCTCGGGCACCTCCCCGCCGACGACCACGGACGCCCGCGTCCGCTCCTGGACGGCGATGGCCTCGGCCTCGGTCGTGGGCCAGTCGCGGGGCAGCTCATATCGTGGATCGACGGCGCTGGTCATCGTGCCGTTCACGTTACTAGCCTGCCCGTCATGTTCGTACTGGAGATCACGTACACCGCCTCGGCGGACCGCGTCGAGGCCGCCCTCCCGGAGCACCTCGTATGGGTGGACGACCACTTCGCGAACGGCGTCTTCCTCGCCTCCGGACCCAAGAACCCGCGTGACGGCGGAGTCATCCTGGCGCTCGGCGACGACCGGGCGAGGATCGAGGAGATGCTGGCGAGCGACCCCTTCGTGGTCGCGGGCGTCGGCGACTACACCATCACCGAGTTCCTGGCCACGCGTACGGCTCCCGCGCTCGCCGATTACCGCCAGCAGCGACCGTAAGGAGCCCGTTTCGGCTCATGCCTTGAGGGAGGCTATGAACGCGGCCCACGATCCGGCGGGGAACAGGATCGCGGGGCCGTCGGGGTTCTTGGAGTCGCGGACGGGGACGAGGCCCGGGAGGTTGTCGGCGACCTCGACGCAGTCGCCGCCGTCGCCGTTGCTGTAGCTGCTCTTGCGCCAGACCGCCGCACTTACGTCCCTGGTCGTGGGCATGGGGTGTAATCCTCCATCGCGGTTTGGATCATTGCCTCGGATTCGCGAGGCGATAGGGCCATTGCCCTGAGCAGATCGTAGTTCTCCCGGCGCATGGCGACTCCCACTTGGTCCTCGGTGAGGACACCTGACCGACTGCCTTCTTCGTAGGCCACCTGGGGCTCGCCGGGCACGGTGTAGATCTTCAGCACACCACCCAGCATTTCCGGGTGCTCTCCTACCGCGAAGGGGAGCACCTGAATGGTCACGTGCGACTGTGTCCCCTGCTTGAGCAGGAAGGCCAACTGATCGCACGTGACGTCCGGTCCGCCCACGGGGCGGTGCAGCACGGCCTCGTCCAGAATGAACCAGCAGCGTGGCGGCTTGGGCTCGACCAGCCGCGCTTGCCGGTCGATGCGCGCCTTCACCATGGCCTCGATCTCCGCGTTCGGCGCGTGCGGATGGACACTGCGCATCAACGCCTCCGCGTAGCGCGGTGTCTGGAGCAGCCCGGGAGCGCCCACACTCACGTACTGCTCGATAACGGCGGCGCGCTTCTCGATCTCGATCATCCGCCGGTACTTCCCCGGAAACGGCTCATTCTTGGCCAACGCATAGATCCGTGCGAACATCCCATCCGTGCCGAAGCACGCGTCCAGCTTCGCCGGTAGGTCGTCGTACGGCAGCGACTCCGCCGCCTCGATCCGGGCGAGGTGGGACTTGCTGTAGTTCAGCACCTCGGACAGCCGCCGCAGCGACATGTCCGCCTTCTCGCGGTGGCGGCGGACCTCCGCGCCGAAAAGGTCGCGCGCGGAGCGGTCGGGGAAGAGTTCGCGTGGCTGGAACGTCATTGGTCCATCCCTCCTGGTCCCGCTGTCCGGCTAGGACCGCTGGCTTGTTTTGAGCTTACGCTCCGGAGGGCAACGCATTTGACACGTTCCGTAACTGAACCCCGGTGACACTGCCCCGGTGTGATCAGCACCGCCAGCGGGCGCCGACCGCCGTCGGGTTCGCCATGAGTTGTCGCTTTTCAATGTGTGCGCTCGGCAGGCGCTATCTGTTGCGGTGGCTGCCTTGCTCGGTGACCGGCAGGGTGACGGTGCCGCCACGGGCGAAGCGCGCCGCTCGCCGGAGGGCGGCGATGGTCGGACGCTCGTCGTCGGCTCGTGTGATGACGGCGATCTCCGGGGCCGCTCCCTCCAAGGGAACGAACCGCACATCGGGGCGCGGATAGAAGTCGCGTGCCACTTCCGCGTGCAGCGCGATGTATCCGCTGGTGGCGACGGCGGTCGGGATGGCGGCCGGCTGACGGACGACCGGTGCGTTCGGCCCCGGCTCGGCGGCGGGCCCGAGCCATTCGCGCAAGGCCGGGCTCAGGCGCGGCGTCGCCAGCCATGGCCCGTCGGCGACATCGTCCATACTCAGCGACGTGGCATCGGCAAGCTGCGACCGGGCGGGCACCACCGCGACACGGGGTGACGACAGGACGACGTCGGACCGCAACCCCTCCACCGGACCGGCGTGCCACATGATCCCCGCGTCCACGGTGTGGTCGAGCACGGCGCGGTATTGCGTGGACCAGTCCAGGTCGACGTACTCGACGCACAATCCGGGCACCTGAGCGCTCAGCGCCGCACGCAGGTCATCCCACCGCTGCCCCGCTCCGAATCCGAGCACCCCGAGGCGCAGCGTCCGCTCGTCCCGTCCCGCGCCCTCGGACCTGGCGCGCTCGGCGAGCTGGTCCACCACCTCGAGCAGCACCCGGGCCTCGGCCACGAGCCGCACACCCGCCGGGGTCGGGGTCACCCGCCGACTGGTCCGCTCGAACAGCGAAGCGCCTACCTCGTGCTCGAGACGCCGGATGTACTGCCCGAAGGGCTGCTGCGAGATGTGATGCCGTTCGGCCGCCCGCCCGAAATGCAGCTCCTCGGCCAAAGTCACCACGTAACGCAGAAGGCGGATCTCCATCGGGCCTCCCTCGGACCTCCGTTTAGTGCCACCTCCACTCGGCACCACGCTCGGATCTGCGCCACGAGGAAATGCCGGTTCAGAAGGCGTTCGTCTGATGGTCGCAGGCTCGTACCCGTGTCCGACCACCGTCTTGTCCCCACGCTGTAACAACGAGGCGGGTCAACTCCCGCGGGATCGGCATCCCGCTCGCGCCATGACTCCGGCTGCGCTGCCCCGTACCTTGTTGAACAAGCCAGGCATAGCCCGACACGCCCTCGATCCAGAACTATTTCAGCTGTAGATCACGACTGGCGTTCGTGATGTCCTGATGCGGTCGCCCACGGAGATGGCCACCATCCACCTCGCCAAGCCACCCCTGAGGGTCCTCGGGCCCGGCCGGGCATCCGGCCAAGTGTGGGCAGGGCAGGTGGTTTCGGTTACGACGCAACAATACCGAGGCGAATGCCCGCCGATGGGCTGCTCGAAGGACAACCGCAATCGGCAGACAACAATCGTCGCTGTCTGCTGCTGATTTCTGGAGGAAACATGCTGGTTCGCAAGGCTATCGTCACGCTCGGATGCGTGGCAGCGATCGGAATGGCGGGTGCGGGGGCGGCTTCGGCGAATGCCTCGCGGTATATCGCGTCGTATCCCACACATGACCAGTGCGAAAGGGCAGCGCATATGATCACCCCTGGCTACGGCGACAACTGGAGCTGCCGGTCAAACAACGGCGGTCCGTATAAGCTGTACGTTTGGTGACGTTTGCCGGCAGACCAGCGAGTGACCTGCAAATGCAGATGAACCAAGGCGCGTGAAGTGCCGTCGCCCGCTTTCAATGCGCCCGCCCGATAAGGCGGGTGCGCGGGGGCAGGGGGAGGTTCGCGCGGCGGGCGAAATCGGAGCAACCGACCCGGTTCTCGACGTGTTGCCCGCCATTTTCGAGTTCTAAGAGGCTGTCCTATGCCGGCCGCGATCCTTGGAATCGGTCTCGAACAAATAAGCGCCTTGATCCGGTGAGAGAGCCGATGCGCGGAATCGCCGTGGCATCGGCATGGGGTGTAACACGGATAAGGAGTACACATGAAGTTTCGTAAGCTCGCTGTGACGCTGACCGCCGGCGCCGCTTTCGCTATGGCCGGGGCAAGTGCCGCGCAGGCGACGCCCTGGCAGTTCGTCGGCTCGTTCCCGACCAAGGCCGCCTGTGAGAAGAAAGCCCAGAAGATGCACAAGGCGGGGAAGATCGACGACCACTACTGCTCCCCGAGCAGGAGGGGCTACGACCTGGGGGTCCACTTCCGCTGACGGGGCACGACCTTGGCGCTGCAGCGATATGGATGTTTCGTTGCAGCACGAGGTCAAGAAGATGTCGAGGCGCTCCACCGGGCGAAGCCGGTGGAGCGCACAGGGCGGTTGCAAGTCCCGCAGCGAGTCCCGCTCGATCAAAACCTGCGGGATCGCCGACGAGGCCTTAGCGGGAGACGCAGAGCCGGACCACCAGCGAGACGCAGCCCCGGGAGTCGCCGGAGTCGGAGCCGGAGTCGGTCGGCTTGGCCGTGGGCCGCTGCGTCGGCTCGTCCGTGGGCTGCCGCGTCGGCTGCCCGCTCGGGGTGCCCTCCGGATCCGACGTGGCGCCGTCCGTCGGCCTCTGGGTCGGTTCGTCCGTGGGCCGGTGCGACGGCCCATTCGACGCGGAGGACGACGAGGGCGAAGACGGCCGCGACGAGGGTGATTCGGAGGAACCGGACGTCGGCGCCTTGCGGGAGGGGGATACCGCGCTGGACGGCGCATCCGTCGGGGAGTGCCCGGTGGGCACGCTCGCGGTGGACGGCCGGTTCCGGGACGCCTCCCCCGGAACGCCCGCCCGCGAGCCCTCCGAGTGCCGCGAGGCGCCCGACGTGGCCGCAGAAGGGGAAGAAGAATCGGCGGAGTCGGATGTATCCGATATGGACGGCTTCGAGGCCGCCGCCGGCTGCTGTGCCGCCGCCGAACCGCCGTCCGTCAGCGCCAGCCCCGTCATGACCGCCGCCCCCGCGACCAGCAGCACGCCGCCCGCGGCCGCCGCTACCGCCACCGGCCCCGCCTGGCGCACCTGCCCGCGGACGAGGTGGTGCATGGAACGGCGGGAGGAGACCAGCGGCCCGTTCGAGGGCGCCGCGTGCGCACCGCCGCCCGTCGCCAGGGCACCCACTCCGGCGGCCCCCACGGCGCCCACCGCACCGGCGGCGGCCAGCGGCGCCAGGAAGCGCGCCATGTCCCGGTCGTACAGCGCGAGCAGCGCCGGGCCGGTCAGCGCGGGGAGCCGGTCGTCGGCCGCGACCAGCTGCTCCATCCGGCCCCGGCAGTCCCGGCAGCCGTCGATGTGGACGGCGATCTGCTCCGCCTGATGCGGGGAGTCCGCGCCCCGCACATGGCCGGGCAGCCCCTCCCAGTACCCACCGCACGCGGCGCTCGCCGGATAGCCGGGCTGCGCGCGCAGGAACTCCTGGCGCACGCTCTCCCGGACGCGCTCCACCAGGGCCGCCGCACCGTCCGGGCTCACCCCGGTCCGCCGCGCCACCTCCTCCGGAGGGAGCCCGTCCACCTCGGCGAGCCACAGCGCCTTGACCCAGCGCTGCGGCAGCTCGTCGAGGACCTGGACGAGCGGTTCGAGGTACGACGCCTGCTGCGACGGCCCCCCGTTCCCCACCCCGGCCGACAGCGCCCTTACGGCGCTCGTCAGCTCGGCCGGGACGGCGTCGGCACCGACGGGATGCCCGGCGCGGATCCGACGCCACACGCTGTAGTGCGCCTCGGCGACCAGGTCCCCCGCAACCCAGGGGTTGCCGGTGAGAGTTCGGGCATATCCGCACAGACGCGAATATTCGGCTTCGTAGATTCGACTGTAGGCGGCCGTGTCGAGCGCCGCGTGACCTTCGGTCATGGTGGAACAACCCCTGGGGTGGGTGCCTCGTCATTGCCGACGTTTCTGTAACAGCTCCGCACGGCGCCCGAGACCTTGCATGGATTGGCAAGCCTAAATGCCCTATGTCCCCTCGAAAAATCAGTCGTGACGCACGTCACGTCGAAAGTGGGTGCACTGGCCTGATCGCCCAAACGTCTTAACGGTCGTAAGGGCGACGTGCCCCGCACCAATCGCAAGGGAGCCGACGTGACCACCGACATCGACCAAGCCGTCCAGGCACAGCTCATCGCGTCGACGCCCGAGGCACGCGCGATTCCGGCGTGCTTGCGCTACGAGCGGGACGACCCATTCGCCGTCCGTGTCTCCTTCCCGCCCTCCGCGTCCCTCGACGGCTCCGCGGTGGAGTGGACGTTCGGGCGCGAGTTGCTCGCGGCCGGGCTGCGCGGCCCCGCGGGCAGCGGGGATGTGCAGATGTGGCCGAGCGGACCACAGTGGACGGTCCTGGAGTTCCATGCCCCCGAGGGCATGGCCATGGTCCAGTTCGACACCGCCGACCTCCGCAGATTCCTCGGCCGGTCGTACGCGGTCGTCCCCGAGGGCAGCGAGGCCGGGGAGCTCGACCTGGACGAGGGGCTGGCGTCGCTGCTGAGAGACGCCTGAAGTCCGTACGGAAGCCCGGGCCGGTACGTACGGAGGCTCGGGCCCCTACGGGCGCCTGGGTCCGGCCCGTACGGGCGCCTGGGTCCGGCCCCGGGCGCTTGAGCGCGTCCCTACCACCGGTGAGGGGTCAGGTGGCGGTCACGGCCGTGGTCGACGCCAGCATGGCCGTGACGACGGCGGCGGCGAGCGCCGTCCGCACCTGGGCGATCACCTTCTCCAGCACCGGGCCCATGCCCCCGCAGCGTTCCCCAAGCTCCAGGATCCGGCGCTTGCGGACCTTGGCGTCCGTGGCCGTCACCACGGACCGCAGCTCACCCGCCGCCGCCAGGGTGACCAACGCCGCGTCCCGTTCGGACACTTCGGCCGCCGGCTGCTCACCGTGCAGCACGCGCACCGCGTCATCCCGCATCCCGGCCACCTGATCGGGCCGTTCCAGCATGTACTCCTTGGCCGGGAACAGCCCCAGCATCCGTTTCCCCTTCGCCCGCACATATCCGGCCGCCACCATCTGGTCGCGGACCGCGTGCTCGGTCAGCCGCGGCTGATGCCCCACCCAGATCTGCCAGCTGCGCGGCCGGGATTCGCCGATCAGCTCCAGCAGCCCGTCGAGTGTTTGGTCACCGGTGGCGGCGTCGGCCACGGGGCAGGGGCTGCCGTCGGCGTCGGTGAGCATGCCGCGCTGAACGAGTTCGGTGAGGGCGGCTGCGCGGACGAGGAGGGCGGTGTGAGCACCGGCGGGGCGGCCGGTCTCGGGGTCGTAGGAGAGCAGGTAGAGCGAGGCGGCGAGGGAGAGCGATCCGTTCGGCACGGGAAACCTCCGACGGTCGGGCGTCCGGTGGGGCGGCGTGCTTCGACCATATCGGCCACGTGCCCTCATGATCGACCCTCCGCCACGGGGTCTCCGCGGCTCCTGGGAACACGTCACCTGGCTGAGGCCCGGTTGCCCGGAACGCGTCACCTCCCCGGGTCTTGGCCTCCCCCGAGGACATGGCCCCTCCCCGGACACGGTGGCCCCAGGACGGCGGGCCCGGGACACGCGGAGGTGGCGGCGACGCGTACCCCCGTGTGTACGCGTAGCCGCCACCGGTCCCCGCCCCCGTCGGCCTCCGTCGGCCCCCCTCGGCCCGCATCCCCGTCGGCCCCCTCGGCCCGCATCCCCCGTCGGCCCCCTCGGGCCGCGTCCCCCTCCGCCCCCTCGGGCCGGATCCCCCCTCCCCCTCGGCCCCGAGCGGTATCACCCCCGTTGACCCGCTCGGGCCCGCGTCCCCGTCAGGGCACGTCCCCCGTCCCCCGACAGGCCCCCTCTCGGGCCACGTCCCCCGTCAGCCCTCTCGGGCCGCGTCCCCCGTCAGCCCCTCGGCCGCCCCGTCGGCCCCGGGCCACGTCACCCCCGTCGGCACCGTTTGGGCCACGGCCCGGTCCTCGTCGGCCTCCTCAGGCCGTGCCGCCCCAGTCAGCCCCCGTCAGCCCCCCTCGGGCCGCCATCCCCCCGTCCCCCGTCAGGCCCCTGTCAGACCCCCGGCAGGCCCCGCTCACGGGTGGTACAGCTTGACCACGGCGGTCGTGGCGGTGCGCTTGAAGTCGGCCAGCGGTGCCAGGTCGTAGTCGCCCATCTCGCCCCACGTCACGACGGTGACGGTCCGGCCGTCGCGGCCCACGCCGAAGAGGTGGATACCGGGCTCCGAGTCCGGGTACGAGGTGTGGACGCCGTAGACATGGGCGCCGTCCTCGGCCGTCAGGGCGCCGTAGTCCCGCCATGAGGCGGTGCCCTCCGGGAACCGGGCCTCCCAGTCGGCGGCGCAGTTCCGGATCTTCTTCTCGGCCGCGGCGGCGAGCTTGCGGGCCGCCTCCACCGTGCCGGTCCTGACCACGATCTGGGTGGCGCCGGTGTCGTACTCGGTCCAGAAGGTGCGGTGGGTCGCCCCGGCCGACGGGAAGGTCTTCTCCACGCAGAACGGAGGCGTCTCGGGCAGGCCCTTGGTGACGTCACTCGCGTACCAGTCGGAGCTCGGATGCGGCGGGAGCTCCCTCGGCACGAGGTGGGCGGGGGTGCGTTGGGGCACGACCGCCCGCGCCTCCGCCCGAGTCTGGGTCTGGGTTTGGGCCTGGGCCTGGGCCGACGGTGCATGGGCCTGGGCCGGCCCGGTCCCGGCCACGACCCCGACGGCCGCTGCCACGACGCCGAGCGCGGCGCCGCGGAATGAGTGCGTGGGCTTGCGCATGAGGTGTTTCCCCGTCTCTTCCCGATCTCAGGGTTCAGCATGTCGCCGCCGCACCGGCAGGTCGCGGCGGCAGGACAAGCGTGTGCGCCACCTGGCCGTGGCGGCTACGACCGGCGGGGCATTCGGGACGCTGGAACGCCTGCACGTACGCTGACTTGGGGGTATGACAACACCCTGGAACGCGCTCGTGGGACGCCCACGGGACGACGCGCGGCGCCGGGGACGATATTGGGGGGTGGTGGGCGTGGGGAACGCCAAAGAGGTCGAGGACTTCGCCGAGAGACTGCGAGCGCTGAAGGAGCGCTCGGGCCGCAGTTACGGCTCGCTGGCCACACGACTGCACGTCAGCACGTCCACGCTGCACCGCTACTGCAACGGCGACGCGGTCCCGACGGACTACGCCCCCGTCGAGCGCTTCGCCCGGCTGTGCGGCGCCACCCCCGAGGAACTGGTCGCGCTCCACCGCCGCTGGATCCTCGCGGACGCCGCGAAGCGCCGCGCGCGAGAGAGTGCGATGTCGGCTCCGCGCGGGGGCGAGGACGCGGCCGACGGCCCGGCCACGGATGGCACCGCGCGGCGGATGGACGCCCGGTCCGGTGGCGGTGAGCCTCGGCAGTCGGCCGACGTACGAGGCGCCGACGCCGCCTCGAACGCGTCCGGGACCACCGCGGCGCCCGCCGCGCCTCCGGCCGCCGATCGTCGTCAGGGGCGCGTCACGACGCCTGGCCCGGGCCCGGTGACCGACCCTCAGCGGGATGCGGCCACGTCCACCAGGCCGGAGGCCGGTGCGGGCTCGCGCGACGCTCAGCCGGGCGCCGCAGCCGATGAGCGACACGACACCGCCGCCCCGGCCGACGCGTCGAGGGCCGCTCCGATGCCCGACGCCCACCCGGCCGCGCGCCGCGCATCCGCCGCGGCCGACCCCGCGTCGGGCCGCCCCGGAGACGACGACGGCCCGGACCGGTCGGCACAGACCCATCGCACCGCGCACCGCGGCGCGGCCGCACACCCGGACGGCGACCCACACCAGCGCGCCGACGCCAACGACCGGGCGGACCGCACCTTGGCCGACGGCACCCACACCCAACTGTCCGGCGCGGCCACGGCCGAGGCCGAACCCCCGGCCCCCGGGCAGGCCCAACCACCCCGCCCTTGGTCCCCGGCCACCGGGCGGGCCGACGCCACCGACCGGGCCGACCGCAGCCGACCCCAAGCACCCGCCGCACCCACGGCCACCGGCAAGGCCCAGGCCGAACGCACGGCCACCGGCAAGACCGGACCCGCCGCCACCGGCAAGGCCCAGCCCCCGCCCGCCAAGCGAGCCCGTTTGCGGGCCGTGGCGGCGAACGCGACGGACACCGCCACCGCCTTACGCGCACGGCGGCCATGGGCGCTGCTCGCCGGGGCCGCCGCAGTGGTCGTGCTCGCCGTCACCGCGGTCGAGGTGCGGCCGCCCGGGGATGACGGCCGTAAGGACACCGCGGCCGTGCCTCCCTCCGCCGCGCCCACCTCCACGCCGCCCGCCGGGTCGACCGCCCGGGGCCATCTGGATCGTCAGAAGACGGACGGCGACGAGGAGTCCGGCGCCCCGGGCGGTGACGACAACAAGGGCGAACGCGGCAAGGAGCGGGGGGCCAAGGGGGACGCCTCCGGCTCGCCGACGCCCGGCGCGACCAAGGGGACGGACCACGGCGGGTCCACCCAGGTCCCGCTCACCCTCTCCACCCGTTCCCACGTCTGGGAGAACGGCTGCGGCCACCGCTATCTCATCGACCGGCCCCCGACCCGGGTCGCCCCGCCGCCCACCGAGCAGGACGCCCCGACATGGGCCGCCGCCCATGACGCGGTGCACGGCGGGACCACCAATGTGGAGGTCACGGTGCAGGGCCGGGCCTCGTCGGCCGTCGTCCTCCAGGCCCTGCACGTACGGGTCGTGGGCCGCCGCACCCCGCTCGCGTGGTCGTCGTTCGCCATGGACAACGGCTGCGGGGGCTCCCTCACCCCGCGCGCCTTCTCGGTGAATCTGGACGCCGCCCGTCCGCTGGCCCGTCCCACGGACGGCAATGACGCGGGCGAGCCGATCCCCGCCGTCCACTTCCCCTACCGCGTCTCGGCCTCGGATCCGGAGGTGCTGCTGGTCAACGCCCGGACGGCGGGCTGCGACTGCAGCTGGTACCTGGAGTTGGACTGGTCGAGCGGCGGCCGCTCGGGGACGGTGCGGATCGACGACCGCGGCTCGCCGTTCCGCACCAGCAGTGTCAAGGGGCGCCCCGCCTATGCCTACGACTACGCGGACGGCACCTGGCACAAGAGCGACTGACCCCCGGGGCCTCAGGGCCCCCAGGAGCCCCGGGAGCCCGGGCCCCCAGGTCCCGGTCCCCGGACCCCGGGACCCAGGTCCAGGGACCCCGGGCCCTGCCCCCGGACACACCGCCGCCTTCCTCACTCCACCGTCGTCGTCAGCCGCAGCGCCGCGTCCCGCACATCCGCGTGCGGATGGCCGCGCAGCGTGCGCAGCCGCTCCCGCCAGGGCTCCGCCCATTCCGTACGGGCCCCGGACACCTCCGTAAGGGTCGCGGCGAAGAGTCCGGAGGCGTGCCCGCCGTCCTCGTCGAGGTCCCGCGCGGCGCGCAGGAGGGCCGCGTCGGAGCCCGGCCGCGTGGCCGTGTTCAGCCGTCGGCGCAGGGTGTCGGCGGTACGGGCGGCGAGCGCGGGGCGGGTGGTGTGCAGCCGGGCGAGGCGGGCGAGGGCGGCGGCCAGCGGGCCGGGGCGGGCGTCCAGGTCGAGGGCGTTCACCAGCACATGGGCGGCCTCCTGGACGAACGTCTCGTATCCGGCGAGGAGTTCACCGGCGGCCCGCGCGGTGCGCCGGGTCACCCGGGGCCGCATCCGGGCCCGGGTGGCGAGCCGGTCGGCGAGGTGCCGGATGCGGCGGTGGGCGGGGCGGTCCCGGTCCGGTTCGGCGTCGGGGCCGCCGGGCCGGGCGTCGGCGGTGGCGAGCGCGGCGAGCGCCCAGGCCAGCGGGTTGTCACCGGGCGACCCGTCGGGCGCCGCGGCCATCAGCTCCAGCAGGGCGTCGGCGGCGGGGCGCCAGCTCGCCCGGTTGCCCAGGTCGGTGACGGCGGCCACCAGGACGGCCGCCGCGTCCGGCGCCCACGGCGACCAGCGGGCCAGCGCCCCGTACCCGGCCGCCGCCACCTCGGGGTCGTCGGTGTCGCAGACGGCGCGTATGAGCTGGGCGTAGTGGCCGCGGTGGGCCTCGGGGAGGTCCAGCGGGCGGGTGCGCAGCACGGCGTGGCGCAGCTCGCGCCGTCCGCTCGCGGCGGCGGTCAGCAGTTCCCAGGCGCGTTTGGTGTCGAGCAGCCCGGTGGCGAAGGCGACACAGGCGGCCTGCACATCGGGGTGCTGGCCGGGCAGTTCGAAGGCGTCGGCGAGCAGCGCGGCGGCGTCGGCCACCGGGAGCAGGGTGGCGGCGAGCCGGACGGCCTCCTTACGGCTGGTGACCTTCGCGGGGACGGGCGGTACGGCGGTGGCGACCCCGTCCGGGGCGACCACCCCGCGCACCAGCCGCCCCAGCCGTGGCGGCTCGACGTACCGGGACGCCCGGGTGGCCGCGTACATCGCCACCCGGGCCCGGTCGTCGCCCGCGTGGGCGAACAGGGCGGGCAGGGCGTCGCCGGGGCGGTCGGTGCGGACGAGGGCGGCGAGCGCGGCCTCGGCCACGACCACATCGTCGGTGTCCGTCCAGGTCCGGACGGTGGCCGCGCCGTGGCCCGGGATCGGCGCGGCGTCGGCGACGGCGGTCGCCCGCTGCCCCGGTCGCAGGGAGGTGTCGGCGGCGGCCCGGCCCAGGACGCGGGCGGCGGCGGCCTGCTGACGGGGCAGCCAGCGGCCGGTGTCCCGTCCGGTGGGCGGGGTCCAGTGGGTGCCGGGGGTCAGAAAGCGTCCGTACGGCGGGGTGTCGCCGAGGACGAGGTCGAGCAGATCGGTGCGACGGCGGGTCAGCACGGCCAGGACGGGCGGCAGCACGGCCGCCGAGGGCTCGTGCGCGAGCAGCTCGGCCACGCGGGCGTCCCGCTCGGCCGGTGGTTCCAGCCACAGCCCGATGGCGGTGCGGGCCGTCGCGTCGCTGCCGAACGAGATCGCCTGCCACAGGAGTTCCTGCAGCTCGGGGAGGGTGTGGGCGCGCCGTCCGAGGGAGCGGGCGAGGGCGAAGGTCAGCTCGTGGTCGACCCGTTCGGCGCCCGCCTCCAGCCAGGGCCGCAGCGCCTCGAACACCGCCTGCTCCTGACCGCGCCGCAGCTGGTGGTCGAGGCGGCCCAGGTCGGCTGCGCCGACGCTGCCCGCGAGCCGGGTGAGGGTGCGCAGCGCCCAGCCCAGCAGCTGCCGCCGCCCGGTGACGGCGTGTTCGCGCAGCAGCGCCACGGCCAGGCGGCGCAGCGCCTGGCGGGTGGCGGAGGACGAGTCACGGGCGGCGATCGCGTCGGCGGCGATCCGGTCCAGATGCTCGGCGGCGTCGTCGGTGAACAACGCGGGGTGGGTGTGGGCGAGCGCGCCGAGCGCCGCGGAGCGCACCGGGTCCTGCTCGTTGCGCAACCGCTCCAGCAGGCGCAGCAGTTCGGTGAGGGCGTCCGGGTCGGCGGAGCGGGCGACGCACCGGATCAGCAGCGGATGGGCCAGGGCACGGTCCTCGGCCGAGGAGCGGCGCACGGCGGCCGTCAGTTCCTCGCGCGCCTCCTCGACCGGCAGATGGGCCACCGACTCCAGCACGGCGGTCCAGGGCGCGCCGCGCTCGCGCGCCTGAGCGGCCATCCGGCGGGCCTCGGCCTGACGGCGGGGACGCGGCAGGACTTCGAGCACGGCGGGTTCGATGACGGAGTGGTCGACCACGGCGTGGCCGGAGTCGCGTCCATGGGTTGCCTGGCCGGCGGCGGCCTGGCTATGGGCAGTGGCCCGGCCATCGGTGGGCTGGCCATCGGTGGGCTGGCCATCGGTGGGCTGGCCATCGGTGGCCCGGCCGTCGGTGGGCTGGCCGTCTGTGGGCTGGCCGTCTGTGGCTCGGTCGTCAGTGGCTCGGTCGTAGGCAGCCCGGTCGTCGGTGGGCTGGCCGCAGGTGCCCCCGTCGTCGGTGGCCCGGTCCGTGGCCCGGCCATCGGTGGCCCGGTCGTAGGTGGCCCGGTCGTAAATGGCTCGGTCGGTGGCCCGGTCGTAGAACGCGGAGCGGCGGGCGGGCGGCAGCGCGGCCAGCAGCCGGGCGAGGGCGTCGGGGTCCGCGTCGTTGTCCAGGGCCCGGCCCAGCTCGACGAGCTCGGGCGGGTCGGCGCGGACGAACCGGCGCAGCACGGCCCGGTCCAGCCGCCGCCGGGTACCGCTGTGCTCGGGGGCGAGCAGCAGCCGCAGCGTACGGCTCGGATCGGCGGCCACCAGAGTGGACAGCCGGGCCCGTACGGGGGTCGGCAGCGGGCCCTGGCCGTAGTCCTCCAGCAGTTCGAGCACCCGCTCGGGCTCGACGGGCGCGGCGAGCGCGAGACAGGGCGCGTAGCGGGTCCACCAGTCGGCGCGCAGCGGGGCGGACAGGGCGGCGAGCTGACGCGCCGCCTCGTCCAGGACGGCCACCGGATGCCGGGAGACGAGGGGCCGCCAGCCACGGACGGCGTGGAAGAGTCCGGGCAGCAGCCGCGTCACGGTGTCGGCACCGCATCCGGGGAGCAGCCGGGCGGCCTCGCCGTCGCCCCAGCGCTCCCGGAACGGCTCGATCAGCCGGTCCGCGAGCGCGGTGCGCCGCCCGGCCACGACGGTGCGCGCCAGTTCGCGCCGTACGGTGGCGGGCGCGTCCGCGAAGGCCGCCTCCAGCGCGTCGTCCGGGACCGCGCCGGGGCCGCCGCGGCGTGCGGTGTCGAGGGCGCGGTGCCGCACCACGGGGTCCGGGTCGGCGAGCCGCGCCGCGAGATGGCCGGTGCGCCCTCCGGCGGCCGCGGCCACGGCCGCCAGCCGCCGTTCGTACGTCCCGCGCCGCTCCAACTCCTCGATCAGCGCGCCCAGCCGCCCCTCGGCACTCGCCGCCCGCGCCCGCCCGGCCAGCTCCCGCATCCGGCGCGGAAAGGGCAGCGGATCGAGGGCGGCGAGCAGTTCGTCGGCGAGGGCGCGCCGGGGATCGGGGGCGCCGAGGGCTTCGGAGCCGCCGTCGGCTTCGGGGGCGCCGTGGGCTTGGGGAGCACGGGAAGGCTCGGGGCCGCGATGGGCTTCGGACGCGTTGACCATGCCAGGGATTGTGCCGCTCACACGTCCGATCACACGTCCCGCCCGAAGAAGCTTTCCCGGAACACCCGTCGCCGCGACGCCTCGCGCCCGGCCGCGCTCGCTCGCGCCCCGCCCGCGCGTGCGACATCCGGGCCGCGAGCCGCACGACCCCGACGACCCCCGAGCGGCCGAGCCACACCCCGGCCACAACCCCGACGACCCCCGAGCGGCCGAGCCACACCCCGGCCACAACCCCGACGACCCCCGAGCGGCCGAGCCACACCCCGGCCACAACCCCGACGACCCCCGAGCGGCCGAGCCACACCCCGGCCACAACCCCAGCCAAGCCACTGCCAGCCGAGCCACACTCCGGCGACGACCCCAGCGAAGCCACTGCCAGCCGAGCCACACCCCGGCGACGACCCCAGCCGAGCCACTGCCGGGCCTGCCGATCTCGCCGTAGCCCCGAGGCGCCCGCTCACATCCCCGCCGCCCCCGCGCCCTCCCCACGCCGTGCGAGGGTGACCCGCGCCACTTACGCTCGGTGTGTGGGCCGGACGGGTGCGTCGATGGATCCACTCGGGACCGGCCCTGTCGTCCGAGCCCGGAGGAACCCATGCCGGAGCTGTTCATCGGCGGCCACTGGACGACCGCCCTCGACGGACACAGCCGCGAGATCCGCTGTCCGGCGGACGGTTCGCTGGTCGCCGTGGTCGACGAGGCGGGGCCGAAGGACGCCGCCGCGGCGGTGGCGGCCGCGCGGGACGCCTTCGACCGCGGGTCGTGGCCCGGCACCCCGGCCGGGGACCGGGGCGGGGTGCTGCTGCGGGTGGCCGAGCTGCTGGAGCGCGAGAAGCCGACGCTCGCCCGGGCGGAGTCCCTGGATACCGGGAAGCGGCTGGTCGAGAGCGAGTACGACCTCGACGACATCGCGAACTGCTTCCGCTACTTCGGCACCCTCGCCTCCTCCGGGAGCGGCGGCCGCGTGGTGGAGGTGGGCAGTCCGGAGATCGACAGCAGGGTGGTGCACGAACCGGTCGGGGTGTGTGTGCTGATCACGCCGTGGAACTACCCACTGCTCCAGACGGCCTGGAAGGTGGCGCCCGCGCTGGCCGCCGGGAACACCTTCGTCCTCAAGCCCAGCGAGCTGACCCCGCACACCGCGATCCATCTGATGCGGCTGCTGACCGAGGCCGGGCTGCCGGGCGGGGCGGCCAATCTGATCCTGGGCCCGGGGGCCACCGCGGGCGCGCCGCTGGTCACGGACGAACGCGTGGACCTGGTGTCCTTCACCGGCGGGGTGGTCACCGGACGCTGGATCATGTCGGCCGTCGCGCCCACGGTGAAGAAGCTGGCCCTGGAGCTGGGCGGCAAGAACCCCAACATCGTCTTCACCGACTGCGATTTCGACACCGCCGTGGACTACGCGCTCACGGCGGTGTTCCTGCACTCCGGGCAGGTGTGCTCGGCCGGTGCCCGGCTGCTGGTCCAGGAGCAGCTGCATGACGCGTTCGTCGACGAGATCGTCCATCGGGCCCGGAACATCCGGCTGGGCGGGCCGTTCGAGGAGAACGCCCGCGCCGGGCCGCTGATCTCCGCCGGGCACCGCCAGAAGATCACGGACTATGTGGCGGCGGGGATCGACGAGGGCGCGGTGCTGCGCTGCGGCGGGACCCCGCCCGACGACCCGGACCTGGCGAAGGGCTTCTACTACCTGCCGACCGTGCTGGACGACTGCACCCCGGACATGTCGGTGGTGCAGGACGAGTCGTTCGGGCCGGTGCTCACCGTGGAGCGGTTCCGGGACGAGGACGAGGCGGTGGCGCTCGCCAACGACACGGTGTACGGCCTGGCGGGCGGGGTGTGGACGCAGGACACCGAGAAGGCGCACCGGGTGGCGGCCCGGCTGCGGGCCGGGACCGTGTGGATCAACGACTTCCATCCGTATGTCCCGCAGGCCGAGTGGGGCGGGATGAAGCAGTCGGGTGTCGGCCGGGAGCTGGGGCCGTCGGGGCTGCACGAGTACCAGGAGCTCAAGCACATCTGGCGGAACACCGCACCCCGTCCCCAGCGGTGGTTCGAATGACGGCGACCGAGCCGGCCGGACCACCGCCGGAGCCACGGCCGGACGGTTCGCACGACGACGACTCGCTCGCCGAGCTCGGCTACCGTCCGGAACTCAAGCGCACCCTGGGCAACTTCCACACCTTCGCCGCCGGGATCAGCTACATCTCCATCCTGACCGGCACCTTCCAGCTCTTCTACTTCGGTGTGGCGCACGGCGGCCCGGCGTACTGGTGGTCCTGGCCGATGGTGTTCACCGGGCAGCTGATGGTGGCGCTGTGCTTCGCCGAGCTGGCGGGCCGCTATCCGGTGGCCGGTTCGGTCTACAACTGGTCCAAGCTGCTGGGCGGTCCGCATGTGGGCTGGCTGGGCGGCTGGATGATGATGACGGCGACGATGGTGTCGCTGGCGGCCGTGGCGCTCGCCTACCAGGTGACGCTGCCGCAGATCTCGGCGTGGTTCCAGCTGATCGGCGACGGCTCCACCGGGACCGAGCGCGCGGCCAACGCGGTGCTGCTCGGCAGTGTGCTGGTCCTGTTCACCACGCTGGTCAACGGCTTCGGGGTGAAGCTGATGGCCCGTATCAACTCGGCGGGCGTGGCCATCGAGCTGGTCGCCACCGTCGTACTGATCCTGCTGCTGGCCGCGCACATCACCCGCGGCCCGTCGGTGGCGCTGGACACCTTCGGCCGTGGCCAGGGGGAGTCGCTGGGCTATCTCGGCGCGTTCCTCACCGCCTCGCTCGCCTCGGCGTATGTGATGTACGGCTTCGACACGGCGTCCTCGCTGGGCGAGGAGTCCCTGAACCCGGGCCGCAACGCGCCGCGCGCCATCCTGCGGGCGCTGGTGGCGTCGTTCGCCCTCGGCGGGTTCATCCTGCTCTTCGCGCTGATGGCGGTGCCCAACCTCCATGACAGCCGGCTGGCGGCGGACGGTCTGCAGTTCGTGGTGCTCTCCTCGCTCGGGCACGGTGTGGGCCTGATGGTGCTGTGGTGCGTGGTCATCGCGATCACCGTGTGCGCGCTGGCCGTGCACACCGCGGGCATCCGGCTGATGTTCGCCATGGCCAGGGACAACAACCTGCCCGGCGGCTCCCGGCTGGCCCGGGTCCATCCGCGGTTCCGGACACCGCTGCTGCCGGCGATCCTGATCGGGGTGGTGGCGGTCGCGATCCTGGTCCTCAACATCAACCAGCCGCAGATCTTCTCCGTGGTCACCAGCATCGCGATCATCATGATCTACTTCGCGTATCTGATGGTCACCCTGCCCATGCTGGTACGGCGGCTGAGGGGCCATTGGAGCCCGGCCGAGGGCCGCTTCTCGCTGGGGCGGCTGGGGCTGCCGGTCAACGCGCTGGCCGTGCTGTGGGGCACCGCGATGACCGTCAACCTCGCCTGGCCCCGCGCCCAGGTCTACAACGCCACCGGCCCGCAGCACTGGTATCTGCGCTGGGGCGCGGTCCTGTTCGTCGGCGCCGTCGCGCTGGGCGGCTTCACCTACTACTGGTTCGTCCAGCGGGCCCGTACGGGTGTGCTCGCCGAACACGCGGCCGCCACCACCCCGTGAGGACGTGAGGAGAGGCCCGTGGACCAGTTCGACTACGTGGTGGTCGGCGGCGGTACGGCCGGATCGGTGGTCGCCGCCCGGCTGTCCGAGGACCCCTCGGTGAGCGTCTGCCTGCTGGAGGCGGGCCCGTCGGACGTCGGGGACGACAACGTGCTGCGGCTGAACCGCTGGATGGGGCTGCTGGGCTCCGGCTACGACTGGGACTATCCGGTCGAACCGCAGGAGAAGGGCAACAGCTTTCTGCGCCACGCCCGCGCGAAGGTGCTCGGCGGCTGCTCCTCGCACAACTCCTGCATCGCCTTCTGGGCCCCCGCCGAAGACCTCGACGAATGGGCCGCCATGGGCCTGGACGGCTGGTCGGCCGCCGACTGCTTCCCGCTCTTCCGGCGCCTGGAGGACAACGACGCGCCCGGCGACCACCACGGCCGCGGCGGCCCGGTCCGGATCCGCACCGTGCCGCCCGAGGACCCGTGCGGCAGGGCGGTGCTGGCGGCCTGCGAGGAGGTGGGCATCCCCATCACCTCGTTCAACACCGGGACGACGGTGGTGCGCGGAGCCCACTGGTTCCAGATCAACGCCCGTGAGGACGGCACCCGCTGCTCCGCCTCGGTGGCCTATCTCCACCCCGTCATGGACGCCCGGCCCAATCTGGAGGTGCGCACCGGACTCCAGGCCAGACGGCTGGTCCTGGACGAGGACCGGCGCTGTACCGGGGTCGACTACCTCTCCCCCGACCTGATCCACACCCTGAGGGTGCACGCCCGGCGCGAGGTCATCGTCTCCTGTGGCGCCATCGACACCCCGAAGCTGCTGATGCTCTCCGGGATCGGCCCGGCCGGACATCTGCGGGAGACGGGGGTGGAGGTGGCCGTGGACTCCCCCGGGGTCGGTGGCAACCTCCAGGACCACCCCGAGGGCGTCATCATGTGGAACGCCGAGCAGCCCATGATCAAGAGCTCCACCCAGTGGTGGGAGATCGGCGTCTTCACCGACACCGAACCCGATCTGGACCGCCCGGACCTGATGTTCCACTACGGGGCGACGCCCTTCGACATGAACACCTACCGCCGTGGCTACCCGACGTCGGAGAACGCCTTCTGCCTCACCCCGAACGTCACCCGGGCCCGCTCCCGGGGCACCGTGCGGCTGGCCACCCGCGACTTCCGCGACAAGGCGCGCGTCGATCCCCGCTACTTCACCGACTCCTACGACATGGAGATCATGACCCGCGGTCTGCTGCTGGCGCGCAAGATCGCCGCCCGGCCCGCGCTGGCCATGTGGGCGGGCGCCGAACTCGCCCCCGGGCCCGATGTGAACAGCGGCGACGAGCTGGCCGGGTACATCCGCGCGACCCACAACACCGTCTACCACCCGGCGTGCACGGTGCGGATGGGCGCGCCCGACGACGCGGACGCCCCGCTCGATCCGGAGCTGAGGGTCAAGGGGGTGACGGGACTGCGGGTGGCCGACGGCTCGGCGATGCCGTATCTCATCGCCGTCAATCCGTGCGTCACGACGATGATGATCGGCGAGAAGTGCGCGGACATGATCAAGCGCCGCCATCCCTGAGGGGGCCGGGGTCGCGGAGTCACCCGGCTACGGGCGCCACTGCGGGCCCGTGCCGGTCCCCCTCGGCACAACCGCCTCGATCTTCGCCCGGATCTCCCGCATCACCGCGACGATCCGTTCCTCCCGCCCCTCCGTCAGCCGGGCCGTGGGCACCGAGCAGCTGATCGCGTCCACCGCCGGGGCGTCGTACCGCAGGGCGAAACCGAAGCCCACGATGCCCAGGACCCCCTCCTCCCGGTCGATGGCGTGGCCCCGCTCCCGCACCCGCCGCAGATCGGCCAGGAGCGCGGCCCGGGTGCGGTGGGTGTTGGGCGTCGCCTGCTCCAACTCCTCGCGCGCCAGCGGAAGTTCACCGTCGATCCGCTCGGCGAGCAGCGCCTTCCCCAGGGCTCCCACATGGGCCGGGAGCCGCCGCCCGACGCGGCTGAAGGGGCGCAGGTACTCATGCGACTCCCGCGTGGCGAGGTAGACGACGTCGCCGCCGTCCAGCCGGGCGAAGTGAATGGTCTCGCCCAGCGCGTCGGACGCCTCGTCCAGATACGGCCGCGCCGCCCGCACCCGTGGATCGCTGTCCAGATAGCTGGTGCCGGTGAGCAGCGCGCGGATGCCGATGCCGTACAGCGAGCCGGTGACGTCGGTGCGCACCCAGCCGCGGTCGATCAGGGTCTTGAGGAGGGCGTACATACTGCTGCGCGGGACGCCGAGCTCCTCGGCGAGCTCGCGCAGCCGGGCCGGCTGGTCGCCGCGCGCGGCGAGCAGCTCCAGCAGCTCCACGGTGCGGCCCGCGGACTTCACTTCGCGCACCCCACCGGTTTCCGCCATGACCCACATCGTAACTGTCGCCGCACACCTTGACGTTGAACCGATTCATGGCTTCCATCGTGGGGCCACGACGCCTGGGAGCGCTCCCAGACTCCTCGGCATCCATTCCCTCCCCCGAGAGGACCCCCATGCGATCGATCCCGCACTCCTTGCGCAGAGTCTTCGTTCTTGTCATGACCGCGTCGCTCTGTGCGGTGGGGCTGAGCCTCGGCATCACCTCCACCGCACGGGCGGCGGCCCTGGGGAACGGCTCGGTGACCGACCCCAACATCGTCTACACCGGCCGCTGGGACCTCGGCTCCGCCACCGCCGCCGTCCCCAACTGGACCGGCGGCTACCTCCAGACGGCGTTCACCGGCACGACCGTGAAGGTCAAGGCCCGGGAGGCGGTGAACTTCTACGCGAGCGTCGACGGCGGCCCCGACGTCTTCTACGCGGGCGTCAAGGGCACCGTCGCCCTCACCCCCCAGCCGCTCCCCCAGGGCACCCACACCCTCCGCGTCTCCTACCGCTCCGGCGACACCGTCTTCCAGGGCCTGGTCCTGGACGCGGGCGCGGGCACCGTCGCCCCGCGCGTCCCGTCCGGGCTCATCGAGTTCGTGGGCGACTCCATCACCGCGGGCGCCCTCACCGACCGGCTCGCGCTGGACTCGTACGGCTGGAAGACCGGCGAGCGGCTGGGCATGCGGCACACCCAGATCGCCCGCTCGGGCTACTGCCTGGTCGGCAAGGGCGGCTGCGCGGGACTGGCCACGCAGTTCTTCAAGACGGCCTCGACCGGCGACCAGAACTGGGACTTCTCCCGCTACCAGGCCAGTGCGGTGGTCATCAACCTGGGCACCAATGACATCGGGCACGGCGTCACGGGGCCTGAGTTCCAGTCCGCGTACACCGGCCTCCTCCGCGACATCCGCGCGAAGTACCCGAACGCGGCGCTCTTCGCCGTCCAGACCCTCAAGAAGCGCTATGTGCCGGAGACCAAGGCGGCCGTGAGCGCGCGCAACGCGGCCGGTGACGCCAAGGTGAGCTATGTCGACACCACCGGCTGGCTCACGGACGGCACGGACTACGAGGACGGGAACGGCCATCCCAACGAGGCGGGGCACACCAAGTTCGCCGACCGCCTGGCCCCGGTCATCGCCGCGAAACTCGGCACCGTACGCGGCACCGCACGCGGCGCGGCGTCCCCCGAGGCCGCCGCTCCCGGCCAGCCGGGGGACCCGAACATCCGGTTCACCGGCCGCTGGGACACCAAGAGCTCGGCCACCGCCTACACCCCCTACTGGGCGGGCGCGTACTTCCGCACCGGCTTCACCGGCCGCACCGTCAAGCTCGAGCAGCGCAACGCGATCGACCTGTGGGCCAGCATCGACGGCGGCCCCGCCACCTTCTACGACGAGGCCAAGGGCACGGTCAACCTCACCCCGGCCCCGCTCGCCGCCGGAAACCACACCCTCCAGGTCAACTACCAGGTGGTCGCGGGCTCCTACCACGGTGACGCGGTCTTCCAGGGCCTGACCCTGGACAGCGGCGCCACCACCTTCACCCCGCCCGCCCCCGAGAACCTGATCGAATTCGTCGGCGACTCGATCACCGTCTCCACCACCACCTCGCAGAACGCCCGCACCGCCTACGGATGGCTCATCGGCGAACGGCTCGGCGCCGACCACACCCAGATCGCCCAGGGCGGCGCGGCCCTGGTCGACACGGCCGACGACCGGATGAGCCTGGAGCAGCAGTTCACCAAGCTCAACCCGAACGCCGCCACGCCCGACTGGGACTTCTCCCGCTACCAGGCGAGCGCGGTGGTCATCAACCTCGGCACCAACGATGTGGGCCGCGGGGTGACCCCGGCACAGTTCCAGGCGTCCTACGCCGCCCTGCTGCGCAAGGTCCGCACCGCCTACCCGAACGCCTGGATCTTCGGCTTGCGCACCTTCAGCGGCCGGTTCGGCACCGAGACCAAGGCCGCCGTGACCGCCTCCGGCGACGCCAGGGCCTCCTACGTCGACACCACCGGCTGGCTCGCCGCCGACGACCTCTCGGACTCGGTCCACCCCAACGACAAGGGCCACCGCACCATCACCGACCGCCTGGCCCCGGTGATCTCTGCCAAGCTCCGGACATGACCACGTCTCATTCCGCCGACCGTGACCTCGACCATGACCTCGTCCGGGCCGCGACCCAGGTGGCGGCCGCCCGCAGCCGGGGTGACAACCACACCGTGGCGGCGGCGGCCCGCGACCGGGACGGGCGGATCGTCACCGCGATGAACGCCTACCACTTCACCGGCGGCCCCTGCGCCGAACTCGTCGTCATCGGCGCGGCGGCCGCCCAGGGCGCGTACGACCTGGTGACCATGGTCGCCGTGGGCGACCGCGGCCGCGGGGTGATCCCTCCCTGCGGCCGGTGCCGTCAGATGATGCTCGACTACTTCCCGGACATCCGCGTCGTCGTCGGCGCGGGCGAGCGGCTGCGCGCCGTGCCCGTCGCCGATCTGCTCCCCGAGAGCTACCGCTGGGCCGACCACCAGGAGGAGGGCGGCGGCCCTACGCCCTGACCGTCTCCCGGGTCTACCGCGGGTGAGCCGCCACGACCCACGGTGACCAGCCGTTTGTCCCGTTTGGACGACACGGGGAACGGTACTCGGGAGCCATGGTTCGATGGGGATACACGATGATGACCGAGCAGGCCGGACCACGTCAGCTCGTCGACGACGTGGTCCGGGCCGAGCAGGTCGGGTTCGACTTCTCGGTGACCTCCGACCACTACTTCCCGTGGCTGGACTCCCAGGGGCACGCCCCGTATGCCTGGAGCGTGCTGGGCGCCGCCGCGCAGGCCACCTCCTCGATCCCGCTGACCACGTATGTCACCTGCCCCACCGTGCGCTATCACCCGGCGGTGGTGGCACAGAAGGCGGCGACGCTCCAGCTGCTGTCCGAGGGACGGTTCCGGCTGGGGCTCGGGTCCGGCGAGAACCTGAACGAGCATGTGGTCGGGCAGGGCTGGCCGGCGGCGGATGTGCGGCACGAGATGCTGGAAGAGGCGATCGAGATCATCCGGGCGCTGTTCGGCGGTGGCCATGTCACCCACCACGGCACCCACTACGACGTCGACTCGGCGAAGCTGTGGGATCTGCCGGACCAGCCGCCGCCCATCGGCGTGGCCGTCTCCGGGCCGCGGTCGTGCCGGCTGGCCGGGCGGCTGGCCGACATCCTGATCGCGACGGAGCCCAAGTCCGGGCTGCTGGCGGACTTCGAGGCGAACGGCGGCGGCGGGAAGCCACGGATCGGCCAGATCCCGGTCTGCTACGACCCCGACCGGGACGCGGCGATCGCCCGCGCCCATGACCAGTTCCGCTGGTTCGGGAGCGGCTGGAAGGTCAACTCGGAGCTGCCGGGGCCCGCCTCCTTCGCGGGCGCCACCCAGTTCGTCCGGCCCGAGGACGTGGCCGCGTCCATTCCGTGCGGCGACGACATCGAGGAGTTCACGGAGCTGATCCGGCCCTTCGTGGACGCGGGCTTCACGGATGTCGCCCTCGTCCAGATCGGCGGCGACCATCAGCGGCCGTTCCTGGACTGGGCCGAGAAGCGGCTGCTGCCCGCGCTCAGGGAGCTGTAGCCCGGGGAGTTCCGGGAGTGTCCGCGCGCCGTACGAAGAGCTCGTGCAGATCGCGTACGGCGCGTGGCACCGAGCCCGAGCGGCGGCGCTGGATCATCAGCAGCACCTCGGTGGCCTCGCCGTCCGCGAGCGGCCGGTGGGTGATCGCGCCCCCGCGCTCCAGGGGGTCGCCGATGACGCTGAAGTCGGGGAGCACGGTGACGCCGAGCCCCTCGGCCACCATCAGCTTGCCCATCTCGGCCCCGTCGGTGGAGTAGGAGAAGGACGGGGTGCGCCCGGCCAGCAGCCGGTGGATGAAGCGGTGCATCAGATAGCCGGAGCGCATCACGATCAGCGGCTCCCGCCCGTCCAGCAGATCCGCCGTGCTCACCGTCGGCCGGGCGGCCAGCGGGCTGTCCGGGCGCAGACAGACCACCGGGCGGCCGCGCAGCAGTTCGGTGGTCTCCAGGGTGGGCGGGACGTCGTCCCCCCGGAGGCAGTTGACCAGGCCCAGGTCGAAACTCCCCTCCAGCAGCGCCCGGTGGATCTCGGCCTGCTGCGCGCCCACCACCTCGACCTGGGTCACCGGGTGGGTGGCACGGAACTCCCGGACGGCCGGGATCAGCAGTGGGACGGTCGCGGTGTTGACCGTGCCCAGCCGGATCATCCGGCTGACGCGGTGCTGGTCACCGGCGGCGCCGCGCAACCTGTCGACGGCCTCGATGACGCTGGCGATATGCGGCAGCAACTCCCGTCCCTCCGCGCTGATCGTCGCGCCGGAGCGCTTGCGCTCCAGCAGATCGACGCCGAGTTCGCGTTCGAGATTGCGCACCGTCTCGCTGAGCGCCGGCTGGGACAGATGCAGTTCCTCGGCGGCGCGGCGGAGCGATCCGAGGCGGGTGACGGCGGCGATGTATTCCAGCTGTTCAATTCGCACACTCCGCACCCTGCCCGCGCGGGCCCGCCCGCTTCAAGGGGATCCCTATCACGGTCTCATGAATACCGACTCACTCCCCGGCCCGCGTCCCGGGTAATCTCGAAGCGGGCGCCGCGGAATTCCGCGGCCCGGCCCGCGCGTCCGGGATATGGAATGCCACCCGGCCTTCTTGACCGGCAGGACTTCCCCCTGGTTGGATCGGTGACATGAAGCGACAGGACCTCACGCGGCGACGCCATGTCGACCTCGCGCGTGTTTCCAGCGCGTCCTGTTGCTGTCCGGGCTGACCCGCCGTACGGGTCCGAGCGAGCCCTGAGGGATCACCTCCGCTTCGCTCTCCGTCGCCTCCCATGATCGGGAAAGGCTTTTAGCCGCCGCCACCGAGGAATCGCGGCCGCACTGCCCCGCCTTCGGCGCCCTTTCGCGCTCCCGGTCTTTCCGCGCCCCGGCCATGGTGAATTCCGTTCGCCGCCGGGCGCCGATTCCCCATGCCCGTAATTGCTCCACCGGGCCCGCCGCCTGGACCGCACCACGAAGGGTTGCTCATGGCCACTGTCCTGTCCCTCTCCGGCTCCCCCTCCGCCACCTCCCGCACCGCCCGGCTGCTGCGCCATCTGGACGCCCGGCTGACCGCCCAGGGCCATCATGTGGTCCCGCTCGACGTCCGTACCCTGCCCGCCGCCGCGCTGCTCGGCGCGGACTTCTCGCACCCGGCCATCGTCCGGGCCAAGGCGCTGGTCGAGCAGGCGGACGGGCTCGTGGTGGGGACGCCGGTCTACAAGGCCGCCTACTCCGGGCTGCTGAAGTCCCTGCTGGACCTGTTGCCGCAGTACGCGCTCGCGGGCAAGACCGTGCTGCCGCTGGCCACCGGTGGCACCAGCGCCCACGTCCTGGCCATCGACTACGCGCTGCGGCCGGTGCTGTCGTCCATGGGCGCGGCCCATATCGTCCAGGGCTGGTTCACCCTGGACAAGGACATCACGGTGGAGCCGGACGGCGGGGTGAGCGTGGCCGCCGGGGCCGCCGAGGCGCTGGAGCAGGTGGTCGACCAGTTCTCGGCGGCGCTCGGCCACCCCACCGTGCTGGCCGCGGCGAGCTGACCGTGTCCTCCCTTCCCGAGCCCGCCCATGTCATCGCCGATGACACCGAGGCGCTGAAGGTGGCCGCGGCGCTGGCCGAGGAGTTCCGTACGGGCGCCGCCGAGCGCGACGCACAACGCAGGCTGCCGCGGGCCGAGCTGGACCGGCTGTCCGCGTCCGGGCTCCTGGCCATCACCGTCCCGGCCGGGCACGGCGGCGCGGATGTGTCCGCCGTGACCCTCGCCGAGGTGTTCCGGCTGCTCGCGGCCGCCGACGCCAGCCTCGCCCAGATCCCGCAGAGCCACTTCTCATACGTCAACGTGCTGCGCCGGCAGGGCACCGAGGGCCAGCGGGCGTTCTTCTTCGGCGAGGTGCTGGCCGGGAAGCGGTTCGGCAACGCCCAGTCGGAGGCGGGCACCAAGCACCTCCAGGACATCCGCACCCGCCTCGCCCCGGCCGCCGACGGCTCGTACACCCTGACCGGTGTCAAGCACTACTCGACCGGTGCGCTGTTCGCCGACTGGATCCCGGTGCTGGCCCGTGTGGAGAACGACGATCTCCATGTGGCCTATGTGCCACGGGACGCGCCCGGTCTGACCGTCGTGGACGACTGGGAGGGCATGGGCCAGCGGACGACCGCGAGCGGCACCGTCCGGCTGGCGGCCGTGCCGGTGCCGGCCGACCGGGTCGTACCGCACCACCTCACCTTCCGTGGGCCCCAACTGCACGGTGCCGCCGCGCAGTCGCTGCACGCGGCCATCGACGCGGGGATCGCCTCGGGGGCGTTGGCGGAGGCGGTGGCGTTCGTCCGCACCAAGAGCCGCCCCTGGTTCGAGAGCGGCTTCGAGACCGCCGCCGAGGATCCGCTGCTCATCCAGCGCTTCGGTGAGCTGGCCCTCCAGGTCCGGGGCGCCGAGGCCCTGCTGTCGGCCGCCGCCCGGGCCGTGGACACCGCCCGTGGCCACCTCGACGACGACACCACCGCCGAGGCGTCGATCGCGGTGGCCGCAGCGAAGGTGGCGGCGGCCGACGCGGCCGTGGAGACGGGCAGTTCGCTGTTCGAGGTGGCCGGCACCCGCTCGGCCCTGGATGCCCTGTGCCTGCACCGCCACTGGCGGGACGCCCGTACGCACACCCTGCACGACCCGGCCCGCTGGAAGGTCCAGCACATCGGCCGCTATGTGCTGAACGGTACGAAACCACCCCGCCACGGCCTTCTGTAGCCACCGCCACCGCACCCCCGAACGGAGTCGCACCATGTCCCTCACCTTCCACTGGTTCCTGCCCACCAACGGCGACAGCCGCCATGTCGTCGGCGGTGGCCATGGCACCCCCGTCACCTCGGCCGGAGGGGACCGCCCGCCGTCGGTCGGCTATCTCTCCCAGATCGCCCGCGCCGCCGAACACCTCGGCTTCGAGGGCGCGCTCACTCCGACCGGCGCCTGGTGCGAGGACGCCTGGCTGACCACCGCGATGGTCAGCCAGCACACCGAGCGGCTGAAGTTCCTGGTGGCCTTCCGGCCCGGCTTCCTCTCGCCCACCTTCGCCGCCCAGATGGCCTCCACCTACCAGCGGCAGACCGGCGGACGGCTGATGCTCAACGTGGTCACCGGCGGCGAGAGCCAGGAGCAGCGCGGCTACGGCGACTTCCTCGACAAGGAGGCCCGCTACGCCCGCACCGGCGAGTTCCTGGGCATCGTCCGCGACCTGTGGGACGGCAAGACAGTCGATCTCGCCGGGGAACACCTCCATGTCGAGGGCGCCAAGCTGGCCCGGCTCCCCGACCCGATCCCCCAGGTCTACTTCGGCGGCTCCTCCCCCGCCGCCGGTCAGGTCGCCGCCCGCCACTCCGATGTCTACCTCACCTGGGGCGAACCGCCCGCCCAGGTGGCCCAGAAGATCGCCTGGATCCGTTCCCTCGCCGCCGGGCAGGGCCGTACGATCCGCTTCGGCATCCGGCTGCACGTCATCACCCGCGACACCGCCGAGCAGGCGTGGGCCGAGGCGCGCCGGCTGCTCGACGGCTTCGACCCGGAGACCGTGCGCTCCATCCAGTCCGGCCTCGGCCGCAGCGAGTCCGAGGGCCAGCAGCGCATGCTCGCCCTGCACGGCGGCAGCCTGGACAACCTCGAGATCTACCCCAACCTCTGGGCCGGCGTCGGCCTGGTGCGCGGCGGCGCGGGCACGGCGCTGGTGGGCAGCCATGCCGAGGTGGCCGAGCGGATCGCCGAGTACCACCGCCTCGGCGTCGACGAGTTCATCCTGTCCGGCTATCCGCATCTGGAGGAGGCGTATTGGTTCGGCGAGGGCGTCCTGCCCGTGCTGCGCAAGCAGGGGCTATGGGCCCACCCGACGCGCCCGCGATGAGTCCGCGGGCGCGCCTCCGGCTCAGCCGTGTGCGGCGAACCGGACGAACCGCGCCCAGCCGTCACGGCTGACGGCGAGACCGGGGTGGGTCGTGTCCTTGGAGTCCCGTACGTGGACGGCCTCTTCGGTGACGGCGACCTCCACGCAATCGTCTCCCTGACTGCCGCTGTAGCTGGACTTGAACCAGGTGAGTTCCGCCCTACTCATAGGTCTCCTCGCAGTCGCTCCAGCAGGCCACGGGAGTCTTGTGGTGTCAGGGCCTGCGAGCGCAGTGTGTCATAGCGCTGGTGGAGGAGGCGTACCTCTTTCGAGTCGGCAATCAGCCGTCCGTTCTGCTGACCCTCTGAGTAGGCGTAGCGCCGCCCTTCCGGTGTTTCCAGCAGCCGAACAGGTCCGTCCAGGCACGCGTGCAACTCAGCTTCGAGAGGGACGACTTGCAGCTTCACGTTACGCAGCGCGCTTCGCTCCAGCACGTGGTCGAACAAGCGCCGCCGCTGCTCTCGATCACCGAACCTCCTCCGGAAGACGGCCTCATCCACGATGAAGCTGAACGGGACGTGCGGCCGCTCGTGCAGCACCTTCTGCCGCTCGGTCCGCGCCATAAGCTGGGCCTCCAACTGCTCATCCGTCAGCAGAGGGATGGTGCCCTCGAACACCGCCCGCGCGTAGTCCTCCGACTGCAACAACCCAGGCACCAGCCGACACTCATACGTGTACAGGCTCACCGCCACCCGCTCCAGCCGCGCCCACCGCCGGAACCACGCCGCAAGACCCGGCTCACCCCGCGCGAGGAATCGGGCCGCCCTGCGCAGTGCGCCCGTGTTGCCCAGAACCTCCTCCGCCCGCTCCACGAACGACTCGTCCGGCATGCGCCGCCCCAGCTCCACCGATGCCACGGTGTGCTTCGAGAACCGGACCAGCTCCCCGAACTGCGCCCGGGTGAGGCCCGCGTGTTCGCGGAGGGCCTGGACCACGGCCCCGAAGGTCCGCAGACTGTCGGAGGGGTCGGGCTCCCGTTCCCCGTCACCGTCCCCGGCCACACAGGCGTTGTCGGTCGTCATACGCGGACACCTCCAGGTGCGTACGTGCGAGGGCCCCCGCGCTCGACTCACCCAGGGTGACGGATCAACGGGTGTACCGTCCACCGAACGCGCATGTACGCTGACACTGCGTACGCGGCGCGGCGCTGGTGAAGGCCGACGCTCACCCACCACCGTGGCCCCATGAACGCAAGCACGCCCCAACTCCCCGCCACGAACTGGACCTTTACCCAACGCCTGTCCTCCACGCGGCGCGGGGCCCGGCTGGCCCGGCTGCTCGCCGCGGAGCAGCTCCGCGCCTGGCCCGTGTCACCCGCCGTCGCCGACCGCGCCGTGGCGATCATCGCCGAGCTGAGCGCCAACGCGGCGCTGCACGGGCGCGTGCCGGGCCGCGACTTCCGGCTCGGCCTCGTCCTCGACGGCGCCACGGAAACCCTCCGCGTCGAGGTCACCGACACACGGGGCGAGCGGCGACCCGCCCTCCAGCCGGCCCCTCCCCCGGACCGTGAAACCGGGCGCGGCCTGCTGCTGGTGGACGCGCTCGCCGACCGCTGGGGCACCGAGCCGCACCCTCCGGTGGGCAAGACGGTATGGGCGGAGCTGGATTCCCGCACCGGCTGACCGGCGGTCGCGTGGCACGGCGCACCCCTGCCCGGCAGGGGTGCGCTCACTCCTTTCGTTCGGGCGGCCGCCGCGGTTCAGTCCGGCAGACCCCACGGCTTGGACTCGCCGACGGCCGGGACATCGCGCGGGGCCGGGTCCGGGCGGTGGCCCCGGGGGGTGATGAGGGCCGTCTCGTCGCGGGCGAGGGGAATCTCGATGCGGCCGGGGCCGGTGGTGCGGTAGTGGAGGGGGCGGCCCCGGTGGTCGCGGACGTCGATGGGGCCGGGGATGCCGTGGTGCAGGACGAGGGGGGCACCGGCCTCGCTGTGGACGCGGATCCAGCGGGTGCGCCCGGCCGAGTGGTCGGCGTCCACCAGGAAGGCGCCCTGGGTGCGCAGGGACTGGACCGAGAGGTCGGGCCAGCGGCGCGAGACGGAGGGGAAGACCCGCAGGACGCCGTTGTGGCTCTGGACGGCCATCTCGAGGATCGACTGGGCCGCCGTCAGGGGGCTTTCGGTGGCGAGGTTGCCGCCCTCGACGTACATGGTGTTCGGGGTGATCCAGGCGTTCTTGATCAGGTTGCCGTCCGTGAGGAAGGTGAGGAAGTCCAGGGCCTCCTCGGGCCGTTCCATGCGCGAGGCCATGGAGGAGGCGACGGCGTAGCTGTAACCGGCCCACAGGCTACGGTCCTTGACCCAGTGGTCGAAGGTGGTGCGCATGATGTCCCGGTCGGCCGGGCGGTCCCAGTCCAGCTCGTGCAGCGGGTAGAGCCAGAGCATATGGGAGAAGTGGCGGTGGGACTCGGTGAGCGGCTTGTCCGCGCCGATCATGATGCCGGTGGCATCGCGGGGGTAGGCCACCAGGCGGTCCAGGATCTCGCGCCAGCGCCGGGCGCGCGGGTGGTCGGTGCGCAGGATGCGCAGACAGTCCAGGAGGGTGGCGCAGCCCCAGCGGAGCAGGGAGAGGTCGTAGGTGCAGTCCTCGGCGTCCGCCCACTCCGGTGAGCGGGTCAGCGGCAGATGCAGCTTCCCGTCGCCGCCCTCGTGGAGGAAGTGGTCGTAGAAGTTCACCGCCTTGGCGAGGATCGGGTAGAGGACGTCGCGCACGATCGCTACGTCCATGGTGTGGCGGTAGCTGAGCCAGACGTTGTGCATGGCCCAGATGAGGTTGCCGTTGTTGTCGGTCTTGGTGGAGGTGCCGGGGATGCCGACGGTCTTGGCGCCGGGACGCAGCAGCCAGTCGGAGGGATGGGCGAGGGCGTAGGTGTCCCCGTCCTGGTACTCCGGTGGCACGGACAGCGGCAGGTTCTCCTCGAAGTCCCGGAAGGTGGAGGTGACGGAGTCGAGTTCAAGGTGGTTGGAGCCCTGGACCAGCCAGGTGGCGATCTGGACGTTGAGGTTCCACCAGACCGCGGTCCAGCTCCCTCCGGTCTCCGGGTACCACGGCCCCCATTCGGACATCGAGGGCCCGTCGGCGCGGGTGGCGCAGGCGACCTTGTAGAGCTGGATCCAGTAGAAGCTCTGCAGGCGCTTGTCGGGTACGGAGACCAGGCTGTGCTGGTAGAAGCGGTGCCACCAGGCGCGGTGCGAGCGCACCAGGTCGTCGGGGTCGGTGGCCAGGGTCCGGGCCACTTCAGCGACGGCCAGTCGGGTGGTGTGCGACAGGTCCCCGGGGTGGCGGTAGACGATATGGGCGGCCAGCAGCCTGCCGGTGCCCACCCGCCGTTCCCGCCAGGCGGTGGTCCAGCCGCCGCCCGCGATCAGCGGCTGCTCCACATACTGGGTGTCGCCCGCGGAGCCGGTGCGGGGGTCGGGGTTGCCGGTGTAGTCGGCGGGCTTGTCCTTGGTCCGGGGCGAGGCCGCGGGCATCCATGTGAACGACCAGGCCGCGCTCTCCTCTCCCGCGCTGGGCCGGGTGGAGATCAGCAGCGCGGTACGGGCGTTGTGCACCAGCATCGAGAAGCGGACGCTGCCCCGGGTGGTGGTGACGGTGCCGCGCAGCTCGGCGTCCCACAGGTCGAGGGTCCAGTCGACCCCGGTCACCTCTCCGGCGAGGGTGAGGCCGAAGTGGCCGATGGGCAGGCGGGAGTAGCCGTACGGGGCGCGCCACTGGGGGCGCTGGTCCTGCACCTGACTGTGGCTGAGCATGACTTTCACGGAGTTGGGCGTGGCGCCCCGGTACACCACCGCGCCGAGCAGGCCGTTGGCCAGGAAGGGGCCGTCCTTCCAGTCGCCGGGCATCCGCCGCCACCGCGGGGCGGCGGCCCTGGCCATCCGCTCGGGCAGGGCCGCCGCTCCGCCGGACGCCTGGGGCGCGGCCCAGGCGGTGCCGGATCCGGCCAGCCAGCCTCCGGCGCCGACCGCGGCCGCGGTGCCGATCACACCTCTTCGAGAGATCCCGTTCCCTGTTGGCGCGGTCACGTATGTGCCTCCCATATCCGGTGGTGAACTACCGGCATGGTGCAGGGCACATGGCCACCTGGGAATACCTCCGACGTATGGAAATTCATACCGTCACATATCCGCAGGTGAGTGGGCTCAGCTCCCCACACTGAGCCGTCGAGCGCCAGAGTGAGCCGATGTCTCACCTTCGGCGGCCACGGTCGCGGTCATAGCTCGGCGAGTTCCGCGCGCAGCCGTACCGTCTCCGCCGGGTCCCAGCCGTCGTGCGGCACCGACGACAGCAGCAGCCGGGTGTACGGGTCCTCCGGGGTGTCCAGCACCCGGGCCGTCGGACCCGTCTCGACCGCGCGGCCGCGCCGCATCACCAGCGTGTCGTCCGTGATGTGCCGTACGACGGCCAGGTCATGGCTGACGAAGACCAGGGCCACACCGGTCTCCCGGCGGATGTCGGCGAGCAGCCGGAGGATCTGCGCCTGGATGGACACGTCCAGCGCCGCCACCGCCTCGTCCAGCACCAGCACCTCCGGTTCCACGGCGAGCGCACGGGCGATGGCCAGCCGCTGGCGCTGCCCGCCCGACAGACCGCGCGGACGGGCGTCGCCCTCCCGCTTGCCGAGGCCCACCTGGTCCAGCAGCTCCTCGATCCGGCCGGCGGCGGCCTGCCCCTCGTACCGGCCGTGCAGCCGCAGGGCGGTGTGCAGGCACTGACGCGCGGTCAGCCGCGGGTCGAGCGATACGTACGGGTCCTGGAAGACGATCTGGATCTCGCGGGCGCGGCCCAGCCGCGCGGCCCGGCGCGCGCCAGGGCCGAGCAGCCGTCCGCCGCCCCGCCGTCCCGGTGTGCGTGCCCGCCCGTTCACCGTGATGGTCCCCGCGTCCGGGCGTACCAGGTCCACCAGGATCCGGGCCACCGTGGTCTTGCCGGAGCCGGACTCCCCGACGATGCCGAGCGAGCCACCGGCCGGGACGGAGAACGAGACGTCGTCCACGGCCGTGGTCCGGCCGCCGCCCGGGAGCGCGTAGGTCTTGCGCAGCCCCTCCACGACGAGTGCGGGCTCGGTCATGCGCTGCTCCTCGATACGAGTTCCAGTCGGCGGCAGGCCGCGGAGCCGTACCTCTCCGATCCGTCGCCGCCGCCGTCGCCGCCGAACGGGACGGCCACCGGCGCCCAGGTCTCGCACTCCGCCTCGGCCCGTGCGCAGCGCGGGAGGAAGGGGCAGCCGGTGAGGGCGTCGGACAGGGACGGCGGACGGCCGGGGATGGGCCGCGGTTCGCGGTCGTCCCCCAGGCTGGGCGAGCATTCCAGCAGACCGCGGGTGTAGGGGTGTTTCGGGTCGGCGAACAGCCCGTGGGCGGGCTGCTGCTCCACCACGCGGCCCGCGTACATCACATACACGCGGTCGCAGTAGGCGGCCGCGAGCGGCAGGTCGTGGGTGATGAAGAGCGTCCCGAGGCCGCTTCCGGCCCGCCGCCGCTCCTCCTGGACGGACCGCAGCAGGGCCAGCACCTCCGCCTGGGTGGTCGCGTCCAGCGCGCTCGTCGCCTCGTCGGCGAGGAGCAGGTCGGGGTCGGTGGCCAGGGCGGCGGCGATCACGACCCGCTGCAGCATTCCGCCGGACAGCTCGTGCGGGCGCTGCCGCATCCGGCGCTCGGGTTCGGACAGCCCCACCGAGGCCAGCAGCTCCGTCGCCTTCACCACCGCGTCGCGCCGGGACAGGCCCAGGACCCGGGTGAGCGGATCGGTGAGGAAGTCGCCGATCCGGCGGACCGGGTTCATCGCCGAGCGCGGGTCCTGGAAGATCATGGAGACGGTACGGGACCGGTGCCGGCGCAGCCGGGCCGGGTCCATGGCGAGCACGTCCTCGCCGTCCACCCGTACCGAGCCGGAGGCCCGCGCCCCCTCGGGGAGCATCCGCAGCACCGCCCGGGCCGTCGTGGACTTGCCCGAGCCGGACTCGCCCACCAGGCCGACCACTTCACCCCGGCCGACCCTCAGCGACACCTCGGCGAGCATCGGCCGGGCGGCGGCGCCGGCCGGCAGTTCGATGGTGAGATCCTCGATGTCCAGCAGCATCGCCGGCTACCTCCCCTTGCCCAGCCGGTCCGAGACCCGGACCCCGACGATGTTGAAGGCCACCACGACGGCGGCGATGGCCGTGCCCGGTACGAGGGCCGGCAGCAACGCCCCCTGCACCACGGCGTCCTGCCCCTCCTGCACCATCAGCCCCCAGTCGATCGAGGGCGATCCGGCGCCGAAGCCCAGATAGCTGAGGGTGGCCAGGCTCATCAGCCCCTCGCCGAAGAGCACCACGAGATAGCCGACGATCGCCCCGGCCAGATTGGGCACCAGATGGCGCACGCAGATCCGGGTCCCGCTCATGCCCTGCACCCGGTAGGCGTCGACATACGGCTTGGACCGCTCGGCGAGGGCGAGGCTGCGGGTGTACCGCGCGATGGTGGGCGCGTACGCGAGCCCCAGCGCGATGATCGACGTGGTGAGGCCGTCGCCGAAGACCGCGATCACCAGGACCACGAACAGCAGGCCGGGGAAGGCGTACATCACATCGGTCACCCGCGAGAGCAGGGTGTCCACCCAGCCGCCGCGCCACGCCGCGACCGTGCCCATCGTGACGCCGAGCAGCGCGGCCAGCGCGAGCAGCACCAGGGGTGCCAGCAGGCTCGACCGGGCGCCGTACAGCAGCCGGGAGAGCAGATCCTGCCCCGAGGCGTCGGTGCCCAGCGGATGCTGGGAGGTGGTCCCCGCGAGCGAGGCGGACAGGTCGACCGCGTCGGGCGCGTGCGGGGCGATCAGAGGTGCGCACACCGCCGCCACCACGACCAGGACGAGGAAGCCGCCCGCGATCATCACCGGTACCGGGCGCCGGGCCCGGACCCGCACCGGGATCAGTGCCCCGGCCGTCACCGTCGTCATGCGGTCTTTCCTTCCGGCTTGCTTCGCGGCTTCCCGCCCGGCGCGACCCGGGGGTCGATCAGCGGATGGACCAGGTCGACCAGCGTCGTCACCACGACATAGCCGATGACCATCAGCAGCAGCACCGCCTGGGTGACCGGGAAGTCGTGCGTGGTGATCGCGCTCACCAGCAGGGAGCCGATCCCGCTGAGCCCGAAGGCGGTCTCGACCACCACCGTCCCGGCGAGCATGCCCGCCATGACGAGCCCGCACATGGTGACGATCGGGCCGAGCGCGTTGCGCAGCACATGCTGGACGACGATCTGGCGCTCCGACTGCCCGGAGGCGCGGGCCGCCTCCACATGGTCGGAGGCGTACGCCTCGGCCATGGCCTGCCGGGTGACCCGGCTGATCACGGCGAGGGCGCTGAGGGCGAGGGCGAACGCGGGGAGCGTCAGGTGGTGCAGCCGCCCGGTGAGCCCCTCGCCCTGGCCCGTCACCGGGAACCAGCCGAGACGCACCCCGAACAGCGAGACCAGCGCGATGGCCGCCACGAAGGCGGGCACCGAGGCGGCGAGCGTGGTCCCGCCGACCACCGCCGAGTCCACCCAGCCGCGGCGCAGCGCCGCCAGCACTCCGGAGCCGACGCCCAGCACCACGAAGAACACCGTGGCGTAGGCGACGAGCTCCAGGGTGGTCGGCAGCCGCGTCCCGATCAGGTCGGCCACATGGTCGCGGTACTGGAACGACCGGCCCAGGTCTCCCTGGAGGCCGTCCCACAGCCACCGGCCGTACTGGACGACGAGCGGCTCGTCCAGGTGGTGCTCCGCGCGGACCGCCGCGAGCTTCTCCGGGGTGAGCTCCTGTCGGCTGCCGGAGAGGAGGACGGCGGGGTCCCCGGGGGCCGCGTAGACGGCGGCGAAGATGACGAACGAGGCGGCGAGCAGCGTGGTGAACAGGCCGGCGATCCGCCGCGGCAGTCCGCGGATCATGGCGTCAGCCCTTCTTCGTGCCGAGGTCGGCGGCCCACGGGTAGTACATCGACACCATGGACGCCGGCGGGCCGGTGTACTTGTCGCCGAGCACCATCACCGACGGCACCTGCACCAGCGGGATCCACACCGCGTCATCGGCGAACTTGGTCTGCGCGTCGATGACCAGCTTCGCGCGCTCGCGGTCGTCGATGGTCTGCTGGGCCTTGCCGACGAGGGCGTCATAGCCCTTGTCCGAGTAGCCGAGCCAGTTGTTGGCGTTGCCGGATATGCCGTTGTCGTAGAAGCCCGCCGGATCGGCCTTGGAGATGTACCAGTCGACCGGGATCAGGTCGAAGCCGTTCCGGGACCCCGGGTCGGAGAAGAACTCGTCGTAACGGCTCGACGCGATCGTCTTGACGGTGACCTTCAGCCCGATCTTCTGGGCCGCGCCGCGCACCGCGTTGGTGATGACCGTCTGGCTCTCGCTGCCGTCGCTGGAGACGACGATCGGCTTCGAGGGCGCCCCGGCCCGCTCGACCAGCTTCTTCGCCCGGTCGATGTCGTCCGCCGAGGGCGAGACGGTGTAGGCGGTGGAGCGCTCGAGGTCCTTCTGCGCCTTCTGGAACGCGGCCTTCTCGTAGCCCCACGCCCCGGGGCCCACCGGGGTCGCCCAGGGTTCGGCGAGGCCGTTGAAGCCGGACTTGGCGATGCCCTCGCGGTCCATGGCCAGCGACAGCGCCCTGCGCAGCCGCGCGTCCCCCAGCGCGCCGCCCTTGGTGGGGCTGAGCGACCAGGCGGTGGTGGACTGCCCGTAGTAGGCGCGCACGCCCTTCTTCTTGGACAGTACGGCGGCGGGGCCGGTGGCGGTCAGATAGGCGCCGTCCGCGGCGCCCGTGGAGATGGAGTTGACCAGGGCGCTGCCGGAAGCCCAGCGGAAGACGACCTCCTTCGTCAGCGGGCGGACGCTCTTGTCCCAGTAGTCCGCGGAGCGCTCGATGGTGAGGGAGGAGCCGGAGTTCCAGCTCTTCAGCCGGTACGGTCCGGTGCAGGCGTCGGGGTGGCCGGGGGTGCCGAAGTCGTCGCCCTGCTTCTCCACCGCCTTGCGCTCCATGATGATCCCGGCGTCACCGGCGAGGGCCTTGGTGAACAGGGCGCTCGGCTTCTTGAAGGTGACGGTGACCTGGTTCGCGCCCGTCTTGGCGATCGTGTCGACGTCCTCGTACTCGTCCGACTCGTTCATCTCCGGCCGGGCGTGCCGCTTGAGGCTCCACACCACGTCGTCGGCGGTCATCCGGGCGCCGTCGTGGAAGGTGACGTCGTCGCGGAGGGTGAGGACGAGCTTCTTGTCGCCGGTGTACTCGGCCTTCTCCGCCAGCCGCGGCGCGGTGGTCATATCGGGCTTGAGCAGGAGCAGCCGCTCGCAGATGTTGGCCAGCACGGTACGGGTGCTGCTGCCGCCCTGGGCGTCCATGTCCAGGGTGGCGGGCTCCTGCTCCACGAGCCAGTTCACCGTGGTGGCCGCGCCGGATGCCTTGGGGGTGGTGTCGGTGAGCTTGAGCTTCGCGGGGTCGACGGACGCGCCGCCGGACCCGGAGGTCGCCCCGGAGCACCCTGCGGTGAACAGCAGGGCACTCACGAGGCCGACTGCGGTGGTACAGAGCTTGGTTCTCATGGCAGGCTCTCTGGTCGTTCGTGCGGACGTGAGGGAGGCGTCAGTTGGGGGCGTGCGGACCGTCGTAGAGGTTCCAGGGCAGCTGCTGGTACTCGTGGTCGCAGGGGGTTCCGGGGGTCACGTGGTAGTCACCGGTGGTCAGGTCCACGCAGGAGGACAGCAGCGTCGTCCACCACTTGACCTCGGGCTGCCGGAGGTCGGGGTGGGTGCACAGGCCCTCGGGGTGGCCGAGGTGGTCCGACATGGCCTGGTGGATCAGCTTGCGGGACTCGTCCGGCGCCCCGGCCTCGCGCAGCAGGCGCAGCCCGGCCTCGGCCCGGGGCACCCGGATCAGGGAGTCGGAGGACTCGGGGCGGTAGCGGGCCGCGAGCTGGACGGGGACGGTGGTCTGGTAGTGGTTGCCGTGGACGAGCAGCCCCCGCGTCGGATACATCCAGCCGTGTGCGCCCGGAGTGGTCTCCAGGTCGAGGGCGAAGCCCTCACGGCAGGTCAGCAGGGCGTTGCTGGCGATGTGGCCGCGGGTGCGGCACAGTACGTCGACCGCGTCGCTGATCGACACGCTGTCCAGGACCCGGCGGCGGATCACGGTCTGGGGCAGCCCCACGGCGTCGTCGAACCGGCCGCCGAGGCCGTTGGCGTTGAGGGCGATGCCCGCGGAGTTGGCGCCCTGGCGGCCGATCTGCCCGGCCTCCACCTGCATGATCACGGTGGGGTGCGGGGGCTGGACGATCCGGAGCATCAGGACGGTGTCCGCGACGCCCGCCCGCCAGTCCCAGTTCTGGCCGCAGTAGACGTGGCCGTCGCCGCTCGCCTCGCCCAGTACGGCGAAGGACGTACAGCCGTCGGTCACCTCACGGTCGTCCGTGACGTCCGCGACGGCGTCCGCGCGGGCCCGCATCCGGGCGAAGGTCTGGTCGTAGATGATCTCGCCGCGGGCGTTCAGCGCGAGCACGTCCAGGAGCCCGACGCCCGCCCCCTCGGCGATCCCGCCCATCTCCTCGACGAGTTCGGGGGCGTAGGCGCGGACCGGCTCCAGCCAGCGCTCGGCGCGCGCGGTGACCTGGTCCCAGGTGAGCCCCGAGGACTCGCCGAACGCCTCCTCGTAGTAGGCGAGCGCCCTGCCGATGCTGTCGCGCGCCGCCTCGCCGTACTGGCGGCCGCGCTCGGCCGGCGGGCCGGAGATCTCGACGGTGGGGATGGTGGCGGCTGTCATGGCACTCCTGTGTTCTGAGGCCCGGGCCCACGAGGGGCTGTAATGTGTGTTTCAGAAATTGACGTGCTTGGAACGATGAGCCCAGATAGTAATGTCCACCACAGGGAAGTCAATAGCTGTAATGAGCGAACCGAAAAGCGTTACCGGGACGACACGGCTGGCCGCCGCGGTCCGGGACATGTGGGGCGAGCTGTCCGCTTCCGAGCGGGTGGTGGCCCAGTACCTGGTCGGCGCCCCGCCGGAGAATCTGCTGTTCGCGAGCGCACAGGAGCTGGGCGCGGCCAGTGGCACGAGCAACGCCACCGTCGTCCGCGCCCTGCAGCGCCTCGGCTACGCCGGGCTGCCCGCGCTCAAGAGGGAGCTGGCCGCCGGTTTCACCTCCGCGACCGCCCCCGAGGAGCGGCTCAAGCAGCGCATCGCCCGCGTCGGCCACGACCTGGACGAGATCAAGGACCGGGTCTTCGACGAGGCCGCGGAGCGTCTCGAGCAGTGCCGCCGCCTACTGGAGACGGATGTGCTGAAGCAAGCGGTGCAAACGCTGGCGGACGCGCGTGAGGTGGTCGCCTACGGCGTGGGCGCCTCCGAGCTGGCCGCCCGGCATGTGGTGCTGAAACTGCGCCGGGCCGGCCGCCGGGCGCGCTTCGTCGGCGCCACCGGCTTCACCATGGCCGACGAACTGCTGAGCCTCGGCCGCGGGGACGCGGTGGTGATCCTCCACCCCGGCCGCCGGCTGCGGGAGTTCACCGTGCTCACGGATCGGGCGCGGGCGGTCGGCGCGAGCGTGGTGCTGGTCACGGACGTCCCCACGGGACCGCTGGCCACCCACGCCGATGTGGTGATCAGCGCCCCGCACACGCCCACCGGCATCACCGCGGAATCCCTGGCGGGGATCGTCGTCATGGACGCGCTCGTACTGGCCCTCGCCTCCCTGGACGAGCCACGGGCGGTCGAAGCGTCCCACCAACTGACGGTGTTGAGGGGGCAGTTGATCGACCGGTCGGAGCCGCGGCAGCGCAAGAGCTGAGCGGGCGCGCGGGGCATCTCACTGAGCGGGCGGGCCCGCCGGGGAGAGCAGGGTGCCGAGCGGGCCGAGGTCGAGGTTGAGGTCCTCCAGCCGCAGGTCGTGACTGGCGCACATCTCCTCCATGCGCTGCTGGAGGATCATCAGCGTCATACCGACGCGCTCCTCCTGCTCCTCCGTCAGGTCGCCCTTGTCGACGCGGTGAAGCGCCTGGCGCTCCATCAGCTGCCGCAGCAGCTCGACCACGGTCAGCACCAGCTTGGCCAGATCGCGCTCGACCGTGTCCGCGTCGGTGCGCAGCCGCTGGGCGGCGGCGCCGGAGGGGGCTGACATACGGGGGTCTCCTTTCGTCGGGACCTTTCGCCAGAGCCTTGCGTCAGAGCAGCAGCGGGGCGGGGTGTTCGGCGTCGACCGGAGCGATGACCGCGCGCAGATCGATCCGTACGAGATCGACGTCCGCGATGGACAGGACGAGGTCCCCGGCGAGCACGACCCCGCCCTGGAGCAGCCGGTCCAGCAGGTCGATCAGGGCGACCTCGCGGCCCGCGAGCGCCCGTGCGTCCTCCTCGTCCAGCGCGCCGCTCATACGGCCTCGTCCAGCGCGCCGCTCATACGGGCTCCGGCCGGGCGGTCGGCTCGGGCGGAAGCGCGAAGGAGTACGGCGCCCAGGGGCCGGTCACCTCGACGCGTACCCCGGGCTGCCCCTCGGCGGCGGCCAGGACGCGGGCGCGGAACTCCTCGGCGCGGTCGGCGGGCACCAGATACGCGTCGTTGGCGATGTTCTCGCCACCAGGCTTCCCGCCACCGGCCGTCTCGCCACCGGACTTCCCGCCCCTCGCCGTCTCGCCACCTGCCATCTGGGCGAGTTCGCCGCGCTGTGGCCGATGGGCGACCCTGCCCACCGCCAGGCCCCCGGCCTCCTCGGCGATGCGCACGGCCGTCCGCGCCGCCGTCTGCCAGGCCTCCTCGGCGCCGCGCCGACGCCGGCGGCGGGCGGCGAGATAGGCACGGCCCGGGCTGAGGGCCTCCTCCCCGCCCGTGGCCCCGGCGGCCACCGCCGCGTCACTCGCCAGGGAGTCGGTGGGATCGGTGTAGACCTTGACGCCCCATTCGACATGTCCGGCGAGCCGTTCCAGCAGCGGCAGGAACTGGTCACGGCGCTCCTGGAGGATCTGCCGCACCCGGTCCTCGTCCCGGTAGACGGTGGCCAGCCGCAGCGGCAGTACGGCGCCGAGCGGGGCCAGCCCCGCCACCACCCCGTGGTGGCCGCGGGCCAGCGCCTCCAGCCGGGGCAGCTCCTCCAGGCCCGCCTTCAGCGCGCCCTCCTCGAACTCCTCGGCCGGGACCGGGCCCACGGCCGCGGCCAGGTCCCCGGTCTCCACGAGCCCCACCTGCTCGTCCGCCACCCCGCGCAGTACGGCCACCGCCCGGGCGGCCTCCGGGGTGGGGCGCAGCACCGCGTAGGCGTACACCTTGTGCTGTCGCCGTGCGCTCTCGGTCAACCGTCCACGCTCCTGTCCTCGGCCCGTACCCGCAGCGCCGCGATCTCGGCGCGCAGCCGGGCGTTCTCCTCGGTGAGGGACCGCTCCGCGTCGTCGTCCGGTACGGCCCGGGTGCGGGCGCGCGAGGACAGCGACGGATCGTGCTCCCACCAGTCGATGCCCATCTCCTTCGCCTTGTCGACGGAGGCCACGAGCAGCCGGAGCTTGATGGTGAGCAGCTCGATGTCCAGCAGGTTGATGCGGATGTCCCCCGCGATCACCACGCCCTTGTCCAGCACCCGCTCCAGGATGTCGGCGAGCGACGGGGCGGCCTCGGCGCCCTGGCCGTACGGGGTGGCGGGCAGGCGTGGCGGGCCCAGCCCGCCCGCCACCGGTTCTGTCGTCGTCACGGGGCTCGTCTCCGCTCGTCCGGCCGTTCCCGGCGTTCCAGCTCCGCCAGCCGGTCGAGCAACTCGTCCTCGCGGCGGTCGTACGCGTCCTCGTCGATCCGCCCGGCCAGCAGGTCCTGCTCCAGTTCGGCGAGGGCGCGCCGGACCGGCGCCGGGTCGTAGTACTCGCGCTCGGCGGCCGCGGCCATTTGCTCGGCGGCCCAGACGGTGGCGCGCACCGGGGCCAGCGGAAACGTGAGCAGCCCGGTCAGCAGTCCCATCGCGCCCCCGCCCTCAGGCCACGAAGCTGTACGGCGGCAAGGGGCCGCGCAGCCGGAAGTCGTAGCCCTCTCCATAGCCCTGCGCGAGCTGCCGCGCGGCCCGGGAGAACTCCTCGGCGCGCCCCCGCTCCACCAGGAACGAGGCGTTGAGGAAGTCCTCCCCGGCCGGGGACGCCACCACCTTGCCGCGGGCCATCTCCGCCAGCCGCCCGACGACCTGGTCGGCCAACAGCCCCCGTCGCACGTCCAGTTGGCGTGCGACCAGTTCGCCGAGGGCCACCCGGTCCGCGTAGGTGCCACCGCCGTCGCGGGTGCGCTCATTGAGCCGCCGGGCGTCGTCGGACTCGGTGAGCACCTCCCGCAGCAGATCGTCCTGCGAACGGGCCGCCTTCAGGTTGAACTCCGCGGTGGCGTGCAACTCCTCGAGCCTGCCGACGTATTCGGTACGCCTGCCGTCCAGCGCCGCCACCACCGCGGCGTCGTCGGGCGCCAGCATGCCGAACCGCATCGGCAGCACCGCGCCATCCGCCATCAGCCGCTCCTGGACCTCCTGGTGGGCGGCGAGATCACGGCGCTTCGGGCGCAACTCGGGTGGCGCCGGGCTCACCACACAGGCCAGCGGCCCGCCGGTGACCGCGCGCAGGGCGCCGGACACGCCGCCCACGGCCCGCAGTCCCTCCAGCCGCAGCGGATGATCGGACCCGGTGATCGCGTAGATGTAGAGGGACGGAGCCGGAGCCGGGGACGGACCGGGAGCCGGAGCCGGGGACGTGTTCGACATGGTCACTTGTCCTCGTCGTCGTCGCGGTCGAAGACATCGCTGATGGCCCCGAGGGCCCCGCTGATCGCCCCCTCGGTCTTGCCCCGGGCACCGCCCTCGACGATGTTGCCGACGATGTCGCTCAGCTTGTCCGGGGCCTTGCGGCCCGATTCCAGGTCGAGGCGGTTGCACGCCTCGGCGAAGCGCAGATACGTGTCCACGCTGGCGATCACGATCCGGATGTCAATCTTCAAGATCTCGATGCCGACGAGGGAGACCCGGATGAACACGTCGATGACGAGGCCACGGTCCAGGATGAGTTCGAGGATGTCGAAGAGGCTTCCGGTCCCTGAACCGGTCGATGCGGTGGCAGGCAGCCCGCCGGTCTGCGTCATCACGGTCACGTGTGCTTCCTCTCGGTCGCGCTCGGTCGCCTGTCCGCGTCTGATACGGGCGCGGTGGCGGTGGCGTTCACCGATGTCGACGCGGGTGACACATGGGCGCACAGGCATGGAACGGCCCCGCGCCACGGATATCACCGGCGCGGGGCCGTGGGAGGAAACCCGGCAAAAGAACGGCCGTGCCTGGTCCGGCCCCGACGTCTAACGTCCGCGGTCGAGCTGACCGCGGGCGTAGCGGCGTTGCCGCTCATAGCCGAGGAGCCGACCCTGTGAGTCGAGGGTCACACGGTAGGTGGCCATGATGGTCATGGTGTCCGGCACCCGCACCAACTCCACCACCTCCACATCGGCCACCCAACCGTCCGGCGTCGGCTGCATCGCGGAAACCGCCTCCGGCGCGGTGCCCAACAACTCCCCCAACTGCCGGGCGGCGCCCCGCATGGCCTGCGCCACGGGTACGCGGCGGGGCCGCTCGTCGGAGGTCTCGGGGGTGTCCGTGGGCGGTGTGTCCGGATCAATGCTCGTCATGGTCCTACCGTGCCAAGTCCCGTGGGCGCGTGGTGCGCGGATCCCCAAAGCGGCGCCGGGGAGGCGCAGAGTTTCCCCTACCCGCCCCTCCCCGGACCAAGGGACTCCGCCCCCTGCCCCCCGAACGCCCTCCGGGCGTGTCCTCAATCGCCGGACGGGCTGAAATCAGAACCCGGGTCCGGGCCCCGAGTGGTGACTGTTCAGCCCGTCCGGCGATTGAGGACCGGGGGTGGGGGTGCCAGCGGCGCGTCAAGACTTGGCGTTCTCGCGTCAGCGTCGCGTCAGGGACATGGACCCATCCCAGGGTGCGGGAATTAGCGTCCTGTCCCGGCCCCGGTCCCGCTGTCCGGTCCGGGCCCTTCCCCTCGCCCCTGGAGGCACGTCATGAACGACCGTCTGTACGGAGACGACCCCGAGCCCGACGAACCCGTCCCGGCCGGACGCGTCCTGTACGTCCCAGTCCGGCCGGGACCCGTCGGCTGCGCCGTGCGCCTCTTCCGTACGCCCCGTGGCGGCCGTACCGCCGTCGGTTTCTCCACCCGGGGGCGGCTGGCCGCGGTCCTCGGTGCCCGGCAGCCGTGGATCCGGCTCGGTGAACCGGCGCTGCGCGCCCTCGCCGAGCCGCTCGGCGCCACCTCGGTCACCGTGGACCCGCGCCTCGCGGTCCGCGACATCGCACCGTCCGCGCCGGAGCGCCGCCATGCCGCGCTCGCGGTCGCGCCACCGGCGCCACCGCGCCACCGCGGCACCACACTCGCAGGGGCCGTCGGCGCCGTGCGGGTCGCGGGGGCCGCCGCCCTCGTCGGGGTCCGCGGCGCATGGCTCGGCTGAGGGAGGACGCCATGGTCACGCCACTGATCCCAGGCACCGGGCCGCGCACACCCCGCACCCCGCGCCGCGACGGCGCGCTGTCCGTCTGGCCCGCGTCCACCGTCCCGCTCGACGACGGCGACCTGGCCGTCGGCGGAGTGTCGCTCACCGAGCTGGCGGACCGTTTCGGCACCCCGGTGTACCTCCTCGACGAGGCCGAGGTGCGGGCCCGCTGCCGCGCCTACCACGACGCCTTCCCGGGGGCCGCCGTGCTCTACGCCGCCAAGGCGTTCCTGTGCCGCGCGATGGCGCACTGGGCGGAGGAGGAGGGCCTGGGCCTGGACGTGTGCTCGGCCGGCGAGCTGGAGCTCGCGGTCACCACCGGTTTCCCGCCCGAGCACATCGTGCTGCACGGCAACGCCAAGAGCCCGTACGACCTCCAGGCCGCCCTGCGCCTCGGGGTCGGTCGCATCGTCATCGACAGCCCCTCGGAGATCGCCCGGCTGGCCGTCGCCGTGCCCGAGGGCAGCCGTCAGAAGGTCATGGTCCGGGTGGCGCCGGGCATCGCCGCGGGCGGCCATGCCAAGGTCCGTACCGGCACCGACGACCAGAAGTTCGGCCTGTCGCTCACCGACGGCTCGGCCCATCACGCCATCGCCCGGATCCTCGACCAGCCGCGCCTGGAACTGGTGGGCCTGCACTGCCACCTGGGCTCCCAGATCGCCTCCGCCAAGCCGTATCTTGCGGCGGTACGGCGCATGGTCGGGCTGCTGGCGAGGGTCCGGGACCAGCACGGGGTCGCCCTCTCCGAGCTGGACATGGGCGGTGGGCACGGCATCGCCTACCGCCCCGGCGAGCCCGCCCTCGACATCGCCGCGCTGGGGCCCCGGCTGCGCGCCGAACTGGCCGACAGCTGCGCGGCGGCCGGGCTGCCCGTGCCACGGCTGATCATCGAACCGGGCCGCGCCGTCGTCGGACCGGCCGGGGTCGCGCTGTACCGGGTCCTGGCGGTCAAGCGCACCGGGCACCGCACCTTCGTGGCCGTGGACGGCGGGATGAGCGACAACCCCCGCCCGGCGCTGTACGGAGTGCGCTACGCGCCCCGGCTCGTGGGCCGCGCCGGCACGGTGCCGCTCGCCCCCGCCACCGTGGCCGGACGCCACTGCGAGGCCGGGGACGTGCTGGCGGGCGAGGCGGAGCTGCCGGGTGACATCCGGCCCGGGGATCTGCTCGCGGTGCCGGTGGCGGGCGCGTACCACCTGTCCATGGCGTCCGGCTACAACCTGGTCGGCCGCCCGCCGGTGGTCGCCGTGGCGGACGGCAGGGCGCGGCTGCTGGTCCGGCGTGAGTCGCTGGACGACATCCGCGGCCGCGACGTCGGTCTGTAGCCGGGACAGCGCCTGGGGGAGGAGGGGCGGCGACCCCGCCCGCCCCTCCTCCCCCAGGCCGGGCACCGTGAACGCGCCCGCGCCGCGGCGGACCATGGCGAGCAGCATCCACACGGCGACGAGCGCCACTTGGACGCAGGCGAAGCCGAGGATCGCCACCGTCACGTACGGCGTGGCGGAGGGGGCGTACGGAGGGGAGCGGTCGACCTCGTCGGCCGCCGTCGACTCCTATCGATGGTCAATCGATGTCCATGCGCTCGTCGTAGCCCGTCCGGGGGTTGACGGTCCGCCCGGCCGCCCACCAGTTCTCGCTGTTCGTCTCGACCGCGCACAGGAGGATGTCCTCCTCGGGGACGTCCGCGTACAGCCGGAGGTTGGCGCGGATGGCCTCGAACAGCTCCGCCTTCTGCTGGGGATCGCGGTCGTTGAAGAAGAGCTGGATGAACATCGTGCGGTCGCCGCGGCGGATGCCGAAGAACACCGGCTGCGTCTGGACGTTCTCGGGCTTGAGTTCGTGAATGAGGTGGAACTGGTCGTCGTGCGGGATCTTCAGGACGTCCACCATGGACCGGTGGATGCCCAGCGAGACATTCCGGCGGTACTCCGGGGTGGTGCCCTCGCGCAGGTAGATGTTGACCAGAGGCATGGTGTGTCGTTTCCGTTCTTCTGTGGTGTGCTCACCACGCTAGGAACGCCCATGACATTCCGCCAACGAATGTCTCGCATGGCCGGTATGCTGCGTGCGCATGGACGTGCGCTCATGGACATGACCCTGGTCGGGCTGCGGGTGCTGCGCGAGGTGGCGGAGCGGGGCACGATCACCGCCGCGGCGGAGGCGCTCGGGTACACCCAGTCGGCCGTCTCCCGGCAGGTGGCCGCGCTGGAGCAGGCGGCCGGAGCCCGGCTCTTCGACCGCCACCCGGGCGGTGTGCGGCTGACCACGGAGGGGCGCGCCCTGCTGCGGCACGCCGTGGTCGCGCTGGACGCGCTCGACGCGGCCGACCGGGAGTTGCGCGGGGGCGCGGCGGAGGACGGCCCGGTCCGGCTCGGATTCTTCCCCACCGCCGGAGCGGTGATCGTGTCCCGTGCGCTGGCCGCCCTGCGCCGGGAGCACCCCCGGATCCGGGTGAGCACACGGGAGGGCACCACCCCGTCGCTGGTACGGGCGCTGCGCACCGGCACACTCGACGTCGCCGTGCTGTCGTCCAGGCCACCCCACCGCTCCCCCGACACCGACTCCCCGCCGCTGCGCGTGGAGCCGCTGTTCGAGACCCGGCTGGCCGTGGCGGTGGCGGCGAGCGGCCGGTTCGCCGGACGCGACAGCGTCACGGCCGAGGAGATCGCGGACGAGCCGTGGATCGCCAGCCCGGCCGCCGCGGAGGAGCCGTTGCTCGGTGTCTGGCCGGGGCTGCCGGGACGGCCCCGGGTCCGCCACACCGTCCGCGACTGGCTGACGAAGCTGCACCTGGTGGCGGCCGGGGCGGGCATCACCACGGCCCCGCCGGCGCTGCTTCCCGCCGTCCCGCCCGGTGTGCGTCTCGTCGCCGTCGAGGGCGTGGCGGAGGAGTGGCGACGCGTCAGCCTCGTACACGCGCCGGGCCCCGCCACGGCATCGGCGAACGCGGTGGCGCACGCCCTGCGGCAGGAGGCCGCCGAGCTGGCCGATACCCCCGGGTGACGGTCCGGGCCGGGCTGAAGACCTCTTTGACGACCTCTTTGACGACCCCCGGCTGACGGCCGGCGGCCCACTGCGGCCTGGATCAGCACCAGTATCGGCAACTCAGGGCTTTGATGTTTTCGGCGGCGGCGCGTTAGTCATACGGCAGCGAACGTTAGGTGCTGGTTAGTCGGTCATTACCGCCGCCGGACAAGGTGGCAATCAAGTCGTTTTCCGACGCGATGGAGATGCTGTGAGTAATCAGTTCGTTCGGCGTATCGCTTTCGGTGCCATGGGTCTGGCCGGTATTGCCGGTGCGGTCACCGTGACCGCTCCAGCCGCCTCGGCCGCGCCGGCGGCCGCCGGTAAGGTGCGTGTCTGCAATCACGCGAGTGGCTACAGTTCGTTCGTCGCCTTCACCACAAACGCGCACACGAACGCGATCGCTCCTGGCCACTGCACTCGTTGGCGGCCTTCGATCAAGGTCGGCAAATTGGTGTACGTCCAGGGCAAGAAGGGGCACGACATTTTCCAGATGGGATCGTACAAGGTGCCCACTGGTACCTATCAGGTGGAAACCCGCGGAACTCGCGCGAACGCGACGTTCCGGATCGTCCGCAGGTAATCCACTGCTCGCCAGCCGGAACACTGTCCTGCCGGGTACGTATCCGGCAGGACGGCTTCGCGTCGTTTGATCGAAGACATCTAGCGCGGTAGCTCCATGCGCAGGACCTTCGAGCGGCGCGCACGGCCGTCCGGAGGCGGTGCGGTGGTCCCGCCGTCGGTGATGAGGTAGGCCACGCGTCCGTACTCACCGGGCCCGCGCCCCCAGGCGATGCTCGACGGCCCCAGGAGGCGCAGGTCCAGGGGATCGCCGAGGACGATGTCCCGGGGCTGGTCCGGCGGCCCGTCCAGCAGCACACGGTCGAGGGTGTTCTGACGGTGCGTGGTGACGTAGGCGACGCCCGCGTCCTCGTCGAGGCAGAAGTCGTCCGCCATCGTGCCACCACCGACATGCTCCGGCGCTCCGGCCGGGTCGCGGGTGTCGGGGTCGACCGGCACCCGCATGAACAACCGCTGCGCCGTGGAGGTGTAGTACAGGTGGTGGGTCCGCTCCGCGTAACGCACACCGTTGATGCCCGGCTGGGGCGGCCTCATGGTGCTGAGCGGGTCGTGCTCCATGCTCGGGTGGGCAAGCCAGACGTCGGCGGCCGCCGGGCCGCCGGTGGCGGACAGGTCGACACGCCAGACGAAGCCGCCGAAGCAGTCGGCCAGCAGCAGGACACCGGGAGCGATCGGACAGCCCCCGTTCAGGGCCCGCACCCGGGAGTCGAAGGTGAGGACCGTCTCGACCGCGGGGGCGGCGCCGGGTGGCCGGCCCCGCAGATCGACTCGGCTCAGATACGACGCGTGTGTGGTGTAGCCGTCGCTGAGGGCCACGTGGAACACATCCGGCTCGGTCTCCACGACCGCCGAGACGAGGTGGTCGTAGGTGTGCAGGAGGATCGGCTCGACCGGGGTGTCCGCCACGCCGGAAGCCGGAATCAGCCACAGCTGCTTGTGGTTGAGCGATGTCACGACGATCGAGTTGTCGCTTCGCACCGCGAGGTTCTCCAGGAAGGAGTGCTCGGGGAACTCGGCGACGGTGTGCAGAGTTGCGGTTTCCATGGTCGTCCTTCCTCGGGGTCTCACTGGTCCAGGCCGACCGCGTTCGACGGCACGTCGAACGCGGCGAGGGTCAGCGACACACCGGTGAACCAGCCCATCAGCACGGTGACGTCCACGATGCCCGCGTCGCCGATCGTCTCCTTGGCCCGGAGGTACAGCCCGACGGGAATGACACGGCGTCCCACCAGCGATGACGCGAGTTCGTACACGAGCTGCTGCCGTAGGTCGTCGAAGGAGGTGGGACGGCCGGCGACGATGGCCGCCACCTTCGTCGGGTCAAGGCCGCCCAGCGCCACGCCGATCTTCTCGTGCTCGTAGGCGGCGTAGGCCGAGCGCCAGTGGCCGGTGACGACGTTCGTGACGATCTCGATCTCCGCCTTGGACAGCGACGAGTCCGTCTGGAAGTACGCACCCGTCGGCACGATCGCCGTCAGCAGCCGGGGGTTGGCCAGCCAGATCTTGTGCGGCCCGGGCACCAGGCCGCGCAACCGCCGGGTGTACTCGTACGCGCTGCGCATCTCCGGTGGCATGGCGTCGACCGGTGTCTCCACGTAGCGGCCGAACGTCCCGAAGTCCTCGGGATCCTCGAACATGGGGTTTCTCCTCCTTGCGGGGCTACTTCCGCGGGGCCGGGCTTCCCGCCGGCACGTCGTACGCGTTGAGGACGACTCCCAGCGCCAGGTAGTGGACGGTCACGAAGACGATCGCATCGAGGGCCTCCTGCCCCAGCGTCCTGACGGCCGTGTCGTACAGCGGCCCTGGCAGGGAGCCTGGCCCGGTCAGGGCGGTCGCGACGTCGGCCGCGAGCACCTCCTCCTCGGTGAGGCCGGACGGGCGGCCGCCCGCGCACAGCGTGGCCACCTGATCCGGCCGCAGCCCGGCCCGCGCCCCCAGCCGGGCGTGCGCGTACAGCTCGTACGCCACGTCGAAGCGCGCTCCGATCGTCAGGACGACGACCTGTCGGGCCCGCTCGGAGAGTCCGGGAAGCCGCTGGGCGAGGTCGATGAACCGGGCGAGCGCCTGTCCCAGTTCCGGGAAGTGGAGCATCACCCCCCACGGTCCGACGAACGCTCCCCCGGCGTCGCGGACCTCCAATCCCGCGTATTCGTCGGCCTTCACCATGGCGTCGAAGGCGTCGTACAGACCCCGCTGTTCCGGGGTCAGTTCCTCACGATGGAGCAGCGGCAGCCGCATGGCCATCTCCTCTCTTCCGCGACTCTCTTCCACGACAACGAGCACGACGACGAGGTCAGACGTCCCTGATCAGCCGGGTGTCGAAGGTGGTGACCGGAGCGACGCGCTCCTTGCTGACGACGACGTCGATCAGCGCCGGGCGGGCAGTGGCGATCGCCTTCTCCAGGGCGCTCCGGAAGGCGCCGGCCGAGTCGACGCGGGCCGCGAACACCCCGTACGCCGCCGCGAGCTTGGCGTGGTCGACGTCGAGGAAGTCGCAGACCTCCGTCACGGGCTCCCCGCCGAGGGCGTGCTTGAACCCGACGTGTTCGTAGGCGAGGCTCGCGTTGTTCAGGACGATGGTCACCACGGGAATGTCCAGCCGCAGCGCGGTCTCCAGGTCCCCGACGTGGTAGCCGAAGCCACCGTCGCCCACGAGCGCGAACGCGCGGCGTTCCGCCCCCGTCGCGAGCTGTGCCCCGAGGACCGCCGGGAACGCCCAGCCGAGCGTGCCGGCGGCGCGCAGGAACGTCCGGCCGGGCGCGTGGACGGGAAACAGCGCGCCTCCCCAGGCCCCCATGAACCCAGTGTCCGCGACGAGCAGATCACGGTCGTCCGCCAGCTCGCGCAGGATGGCCACGACGGCTTCTGGCCGGACATGCCCGGCGGCGGGGCGGCGCGCGACGGCATGGAACGTCTGCTGCCAGGCCGCGCATCTGCTCCGCACCGCCTCGCGCCATGTGTGGTGCGCACGGTTGCCGGACTCCGAGGGCGCCGCCACGGCAAGGGCTCGGCATAGTTCACCCGCGTCGGCGACCACTCCCGCGCCGACCGCGCGGGTCCGGCCGATGTGCTCTGCCATTACGTCGACCTGGACCACGTCCGCGTCCGCCGAGGGCAGGGTGTAGGTGTCGGTCGCGAGGCCGCCGAGGTCGGTGCCGATCGCGAGGACGAAGTCGGCCTCGCGCGCGATCTCGTTCGCCACCTTGCTCGCGTAGCGTCCCGCCACGCCGACCGACAGCGGATGGTTCTCGGCGATCGAACCCTTCCCGCCCAGGGTCGTGAGGACCGGAACTCCCGCGGTTTCCGCGAGTCGGGTGAGGTCTTCGGCGGCGTCGGCGGTCAGGACCCCGTTGCCGGCCAGGAGCACCGGTCGCAGGCTCCGGGCGAGGCGGTCGGCGATGTCGGCCACGGCGGCGGCCGAGGGAGCCGGCGGGGTCGGGCGACGGATCGGCGTGCAGGTGGCGTCGGCGTGCGTCGGTGCGGCTTCCGCCGCGAGGTTGTTGAACGGTGCCGCTTCGGCGGCGAGGAGGTCGCACGGGATATCGATGTGCACCGGGCCCGGGGCCCCCGCGCCCGCGACGCGCAACGCCTGGGCGACGAGTTCACCGGCGCGGTCCGCCCGCGCGACCCGCGCCTGCCACTTCGTCACCGACTGGAACATGGGCGGCTGGTCGAGCTCCTGGTACTCGTATTTGTACTCGACCCGCGTCGAGACGGTGCTGGTGAGCGCCACGAGCGGGCTGTGGGCCCACCGGGCGTCCGCGAGCGCGGCGGCGACGTTCGCCGCTCCCGGCCCCCACTGCCCGTACACGACGGCGGGCCTGCCGGTGACCCGGGCGTAGGCGTCGGCCATCACCACGGACGCGGCCTCGCTGCGGGCCAGGCACATCTCGATGCCGTGATCGCGCAGGGCGCGCCAGAGCCACAGATCACCACCGGTGATCAGGAAGACCCGGTCGACGCCGCCGTCCTTCAGGGCGCGAGCGACATCATGCGCGACCCGGGGCACGACTCCACTGGCTGTCGCCACAAGCGTTCTCCTGTCCAAAAAAAACGAATGACCGTTCTCTTATTTCGCCACACTGCCCCGCCCGCCATCCGCTGTCAAGAAGAAGACGAACGATCGATCACTTTTGCGGTAGCCTGGCGCCATGCCGAAGGTGAGCCAGGAGTACCTCGACGCCCGCAGAGCGGAGATCCTGACCGCGGCGAGGCGCTGCTTCGTCCGGGACGGTTTCCATGAGACGTCGATGCAGGATCTGCTCGCCGAGGCCGGGGTGTCCTCGGGGTCGGTCTACCGGTATTTCCCCAGCAAGCAGGACATGATCATCGCGATCGCCGAGGAGAATCTGGCCGAGGTGGTGCACAAGGCCCGCCGCCAGGCCGAGCGCAGGCCCGCCGCCGGGGTCGGCGAGGCGATCGCCGATCTCCTCGAGGTCATCAGGGCGAAGCACGCGGAGAACGGCTTCGCCGCCATCGCGCTGCTGACCTGGTCCGAATCCCTGCGCAACCCGGCGCTCGCCGAGCGGCTCAGGACCGCCCTCACCGAGGCGACGGCCGACCTCGCCGCCATCGTGCGGGAGCATCAGGACTTCGGCCATCTGCCGCCGGACGCCGCGACGGACTCACTCGCCCAACTGATCACCTCCACGGTGCCCGGCTACATCCTCCAGCTCGCCACGCTCGGCCCGGACGCGGTCGACGGCCTGCCCGGGGCCGCGCGGGCGCTCTGGCCGGCGCCCGAGGCGCAATAGGCTGGACCAGTTGGTCCAGTCGAGAGGGGCGCCGTGCACAAGGAGCTGACCGCGAAGGGGAAGGCAACCCGGAAGCGGATCGTCGAGGGCGCGGCCGCCGTGCTGCGTGAGAAGGACGTGTCCGTGGCCACGCTGGACGACGTCATGGCGCGCACGCGCACCAGCAAGAGCCAGCTGTTCCACTACTTCCCCGAGGGCAAGGACGAGCTGCTGCTGGCGGTCGCGCACCACGAGGCCGACCAGGTCCTCGAGGACCAGCAGCCGTATCTGGGCTGTCTGGACTCCTGGGAGGCGTGGCAGCGGTGGCGCGATCAGGTGGTCAAGCGCTACGCGGAGCAGGGTGAGGAGTGCCCGCTGGGCTCGCTGGTCTTCTACCTGGGCCGCTCCACCCCGGGCGCGCGGGATGTCGTGGTGACGTTGATGCGGCAGTGGCAGGAGAGCCTGGCCACCGGCATCCGGGCCCTCCAGACGGCCGGGCAGCTGCCCGCCGAGCTGGATGTCGAGCACCGCGCGGCCGCCCTGCTGGCGGGCATCCAGGGCGGTGTGCTGATCCTCCAGTCGACCGGCCGGGCCGACCATCTGCGGGCCGCGCTCGATCAGGGCATCGGGGATCTGCGGCGGGCCGCGGCGGTCTGAGCGGCCAGCGGATGAGCACGACGCGGCACCCCTCGGCCACCCCGGATACTGGACTTGCAAGTCCATTTTTTTCTTCGCACAGTGGCATGGCCCCGGGGGAATCGCGGGGCATCCATGGTGCGGTGAACGAGCGTGCGGGAGTGCGTGATGAGTGGACGGCTGCAGGGCAAGAGGGCGCTGGTGACCGGTGCGACCAGCAACATCGGACGGGCGATCGCGGAGCGGTTCGCCGCCGAGGGCGCGCATGTGGTGGTGTCCGGGCGCAGCGCCGAGCGGGGCACGGAGGTGGTCGACGCCATCCGCGCGCGGGGCGGCCGGGCCGACTTCGTACAGGCGGATCTGGACGGGAGCGCGGAGGCCTCCCGCGCCCTGGCCGAGGAGGCGCGGTCCGTTCTGGGCGGAGGCATCGACGTCCTGGTCAACAACGCCGGGATCTACCCCGGCGACAGCACCGCGGACACCGACGAGAACTCCTTCGACCAGGTCTACGCGGTGAATGTGAAGGCGCCGTTCTTCCTGACCGCCGCGATCGCTCCGGCGATGGCCGAGGCCGGTGGCGGGGCGATCATCAACCTGGGGTCGTGGATCGCCCGGCTGGGAATCCCCGTCGGCGCGCTCTACAGCTCCAGCAAGGGCGCGATGGAGACCCTGACGCGGGCCTGGGCCGCCGAGTTCGGCCCGCGCGGTGTCCGGGTGAACGCGATCTCCCCCGGAGTGGTCCACACGTCCGTACCCGGTGAGACGCACCCGGGCGAGGCCATGATGAACGGCACCCCGGCCGGGGGCGTCGGCAGTCCGGACGCCATCGCGCACGCCGCGGTCTATCTCGCGGGCGGCGAGGCCGCGTTCGTCCACGGCATCGTGCTGGACGTCGACGGCGGCCGCACCACGGCGGCCGTCATCGCGGCGTAGCGGACCGTGTGCCCCGCAGCTCCGCGCCCGGCGTGCCGGCCCGGCTCAGTACGGCCGGCGACTGGTTTACGGCGACGACAGGACGACCACCATCTTGCCCTTGGCCTCGCCCGCCTCCATCACACGATGTGCCTCGTGGATGTCCTCGAAACGGAACACCCGCGAGGGCTTCGCCCGGAGGCGGCCCGCCGCCACCTGCTCCGCGATCGCCTGGAGCGGCACATCGGACAGCGGGAAGCCGGGCGTCCCGAAGACGAAGCTGCCGAAGAAGGTGAGACAGACGCCGCTTGCCATCTGCAGCAGGGGGTTGAAGTCCCTGATCGGATCGAGACCGCCGAGCCAGCCCGCCAGGCAGGCGCGGCCCCCTCGGCGCAGCATGTCGAGGGAATCGAGGATGGTGCTGTTGCCCACCAGGTCGAGCACCGCGTCGACGCGCTTGGCCTCGGGAATCCGCCCGGAGAGGTTTGGGCCCTCCAACTCGGTTCGCTCCACGTCGAGTTGCTCCAGCAGGGCGAATCGCTCCCGGCTGCGGGAGGTGCCGATGACGTGTGCGCCGGCGTTCACCGCGAGGTTGCCGGCGGCCTGTCCGAAGGCCGAGGTGGAGCCCCGGATGACCAGGGTTTCGCCGGGCGTGATCTCCAGATTGCGGAACAGGCAGGTCCAGGCGGTCGCGTAGGTTTCCGGGACGACGGCCAACTCGGCCCACGGCAGGTCGGATTCGATGGTGGCGACGTTCGACACGGGCGCCCGGGTGTACTCGGCGTAGCTGCCGTTGATGGTGCGCCCGAGACCGCCCATCAGCGCGGCGACCTTCGTACCGACGGAGAACTTACCGCCGGGGCACGCCTGCACCAGCCCGACGCACTCGATACCGCTGACCTTCGCGGCCTCCGCCCACTCGCCCCTGCGCATATGCATCTCGGCGTGGTTGAGGCCGAACGCCTTGATGTCGATGACGACGTGTCCGGCCTCGGGCTCGGGCTCCGGCAGCTCCGTATAGACGAGGCTTTCCGGTCCGCCGAACTTCTCGATCACGATGGCACGCACAATGTCGCTCCGGGTGTCGGCGAGCCCCCCTCCGGGCGTTCGGCCAGCCCCTCCGGGTGTCGGCGGAACCCCTTCTCACCGTAGCCCCGCGGGTGGCAACTCGCGATCGGATGGGGTCCCGCGCCGGATCCGGCGATCACCACAACCACGCGGCCCTTGGGTGATCGATGTGCACTCCTCGGAGATCCTGTTACGGCTGTGGCCCAAGGCGGCCGACCCGGACGGCTTCTGCGCCGGCCTCATCGTCCCCGCCTTCGCGCGCGAGAACCGCACCTCGCTGCGGCTGCGCCGGATGACCTCGCTGACCGGCCTGCGCCACCTCACCACGCTCCGCGCCCTGCACATCGACCGCGGCAAGGAGATCACGGACCTCACCGAGGTCGGCGAGCTCACCCGCCTCACCGATCTCGACCTCAACGGCTGCGCGGGCATCGAGGACCTCACCCCGATCGGCCGCCTCACCGAACTGACCCGGCTCGACCTGCACCGCTGCCGGGCGGTGTCGGACATCGCGCCGCTGCTGACGCTCGGGCGGCTGCGCGAGCTGGACCTGAGCATGACCAAGGTGCGGTCCGCCGACGGCTTCGGTACGGCGTTCCCCGCGCTGGAGACCCTGCCGCCGCGCGGCTGCCGCTCCTCCAAGGACGCCTCGCGCCTGTCCGGGCTGACCCGGCTCACCCACCTCGACCTCGGCTGGACCGGGATCCGCGACCTGACCGGGCTGCGGGACGTCCCCGCGGTGACCCACCTGGACCTGCGCGGCCGCGGCCATCTGCGGGACCTGACCGGCATCGACGCGCTGCCCGCCCTGACCGGCCTGACCCTGGACGACTGCCCGCGCGTGGCCGACATACCGGCTGGGCCAGTCGTCGACCTCAACCTGAAGGGCGTGGACAGGCGGGACCTCTCCCCCTTGGCCGGTCACCGGAACCTCCGCGGCCTGCGGCTGTGGATGCCCGAGCTGAAGGACATCGGCACACTGTCCGGCCTGCCCGGCCCCACCGACGTCCACCTGCTGGAGTGCAGGGCTCTTGAGGACGTGAGCCCGCTGCTCGACCTGCCGTCCCTGGCGACGGCCACGTTGCCCCACAGCATGGCGTGGGAGGCGTACTACGGGCGGCCCGTTCCCGTGCACACGGCACTCACCGAGCGGGGGGTGGCCGTCTCCGGCGTCTGACCCTCATGTGCCGGTCCCCGGCGTGCCGAAGGTCCCGGGCACGATCTCGGCGGCGTCCGGCAGATGCCACGGGTAGGGCGCGATCAGTTCGCTGACGGCCGGTTCGGGGCCCCAGGAGCCGGGGGCGTAGGGCTGGACCGGTGGGGGGTTCTCCAGGAGGGGGGCCGACGCGGCCCAGATGTGTTCGATGCCGCCTGCCCGGGTGAACAGCGACTGGTCGCCCAGCATGGCGTCCAGGATGAGGCGTTCGTAGCCCTCGAGCCCGTTCTCCTCGCAGAACGACCCGGCGTAGCCGAAGGCCATCGTGGCCGGTTCGAGCCGCATCGCGGGGCCGGGCTCCTTGGTGAGGAAGCGGGCGGCGATCCATCCGGGGTCCGAGAAGTCGATCACGATCTTGTTGGCCCGGTTCTTCTCCTGGCCGGCGAGGTCGGTGGGGAACATCCGCAGGGGCGGCTCGCGCAGTCCGAGGGTGATCACCTGGCGGCCCTGTGCGAGGTTCTTGCCGGAGCGCAGATGGAACGGGACCCCGGCCCACCGCCAGTTGTCCACCTCCACCCGCAGCGCGGCGAACGTCTCGGTCGTCGAATCGGGGGCCACACCGGGTTCGTCGCGGTAGCCCTCGTACTGGCCGCGCACGACATCCCCGGGCTCGATGGGGCGCAGCGCCTCGAAGACCTTGTCCTTCTCGTCGCGCAACGGCCCGGCGGCGAGTGAGACCGGTGGTTCCATCGCCACGATGCCGAGCACCTGGATCAGATGGGTGACGATCATGTCCCGGAAGGCCCCGGTGCCCTCGTAGAAGTGGGCGCGGCCCTCCAGGCCGAGCGTCTCCGGCACATCGATCTGCACATAACTGATGTGGTCCCGGTTCCAGTTGGGCTCGAACATGCCGTTGGCGAACCGGAGGGCGAGGATGTTGTCCACCGACTCCTTGCCGAGGAAGTGGTCGATGCGGAAGACCCGGGATTCGTCGAAGACGGCGTTGATCGTCTCGTTGAGCGCCCGCGCCGACGCCAGATCGGTGCCGAAGGGCTTCTCCACGATCACCTTCGCGTTCTCGGCCAGGTCCGTGTCGCCGAGCATGCCGATGGTGGACGCGAACGCCGAGGGTGGAATGGCCAGGTGGAACAGTCTGCGAGACGGCCCGCCGAGGGAGTCCTCCGCCGCCCGTACGGCCGCGAGCAGCGGGCCGGGGTCCTCGGGGTCGGCCGCGCCGAAGGACAGCGACTCCTCGAAGGACTCCCACACCGGCCCGGTCGGCTTGGACCGTCCGAAGGCGGCGACCGCGTCATGGGCGTGGGCGCGGAACGCGTCGTCGCTCATCGCGGACCGGGGCGGGGCCGAGCCCACGACGCGGTAGCCGTCCGGGAGGAGACCCGCGGCGGCGAGGTGGAACAGCCCGGGGAGCAGCTTGCGCTTGGCGAGATCGCCGGTGGCGCCGAAGAGCACGATCACATGGTCGTCCGGTGCCGTCATCACCCGCTCCTCTTCTCGGCGTGTCCGCCGAACTCGCTGCGCATGGCGGACAGCACCCGGTCGGCGAACTCGCCGAGGCCCCGGGACTGGAAGCGGTCGGTGAGCGCCGTGCTGATCACGGCGGCGGGCACGCCCTCGTCGATCGCGGCTCGTACCGTCCAGCGCCCTTCGCCGGAGTCCGAGACACGCCCGGTGAAATCGTCCAGCTGCGGCGACCTGGCCAGCGCGTCGGCGGTGAGGTCGACGAGCCAGGAGCCGACGACCGAGCCGCGGCGCCACACCTCGGCCACCTCGCCGACGTCGATCTCGTACTGGTACGCCTCCGGCTCGCGCAGCGGGGTGGTCTCCGCGTCGGCGGCGCGCTTGCGCAGCCCGGCGTCCGCGTGGTCGATGATGCTGAGCCCCTCGGCGATCGCGGCCATCATGCCGTACTCGACCCCGTTGTGGACCATCTTCACGAAGTGGCCGGCTCCGTTCGGGCCGCAGTGGAGATAGCCCTCCGGCGCCGTTCCGTCGCCGTGTCTGCTCGGTGTCGGCTCGGCGGAGCCGGTGCCGGGCGCGATGGTGCGGAAGATGGGGTCGAGCCGGGCGACGGGCCCGTCCTCACCGCCGATCATCAGGCAGTAGCCGCGCTCAAGTCCCCAGACCCCGCCGGAGGTTCCGCAGTCCAGGTAGTGGATGCGGTGCGGGGCGAGCTGCGCCGCGCGGCTGATGTCGTCGCGGTAGTAGGAGTTGCCACCGTCGATGATGGCGTCGTCCGGGTCGAGGAGCTCGGCGAGCTGGTCGAGGGTGGGCTGTACGACGGCGGCGGGCAGCATGAGCCACGCGGCCCGTGGCGGCTCCAGCTTCGCCACCAGGTCGCCGAGCGAGCGGGCGGCGACGGCGCCCTCGCCCTCCATTTCCTGTACGGCGCTCTCGTTGACGTCGTAGACCACACAGCGGTGGCCGTCGCGCATCAGCCGGCGCACGAGGTTCGCGCCCATCCGGCCGAGCCCGATCATGCCGAGCTGCATCGGGGTGTCGGTAGCCATGTGCTCTCCTGTCGCGTCGTTGCCCGCTCAGCCCGGGGCCACCAGCTCGCGCGCCACCTGCGCGACGCGCTCGGGGGTGAATCCGAACTTCGTGAGCAGCTGTTTGAGGGGCGCGGAGGCGCCGAAGGTGTGCATTCCGACGACGGCCCCGTCCGCGCCGACGTACCGGTCCCAGCCGAACGTGGAGGCCTCCTCCACCGCGACTCTGCGCGTGACCGCGGGCGGCAGCACCTGGTCGCGGTACTCGCGCGGCTGACGGTCGAACAGCTCCCAGCACGGCATGCTCACCACGCGGGACGCGATGCCCTCGGCGGTGAGCTCCTCGTGTGCGGCCAGGGCCAGCGCCACCTCGGAGCCGGTGGCGAGCAGGATCACCTCGGGCTCGCCCCGGTCCGTGTCCGCCAGGACGTAGGCGCCCCACGCGACACCGGTGGCCGCCCCGAGCCGGGCGCGGTCGAGGGTGGGCAGGGGCTGGCGGGAGAGGACCAGTGCGGCCGGTGCCCGGCGGAGACCGGCGACCACCCGCCACGTTTCGGCGACCTCATTCGCGTCGGCGGGCCGGAACACCAGCAGCCCGGGCGTGGCGCGCAGCCCCGCGAGCTGCTCGACGGGCTGGTGGGTGGGTCCGTCCTCGCCGACCCCGATGGAGTCGTGGGTGAAGATGTGCACGGTGGGGATCTCCATCAGCGCCGAGAGGCGAATGGCCGCCTTGGCGTAGTCGGAGAAGATCAGGAACCCGGACCAGTACGGACGGAGCTTCGTCAGCGCCATTCCATTGGCCACCGCGGCGGCCGCGTGCTCCCGGACGCCGAAGTGCAGATTGCGCCCGGCGTGGTCATACGGCTGGAAGTCGCCCGCACCGCCGAAGGTGAGGAGGGTCTTGGTCGACGGCGCCAGGTCGGCGGATCCGCCGAGCACCCAGGGCACCGCCTTGGCCACCGCGTTCAGCACCTGGCCCGAGGAGTCGCGGCTCGCCAGGCCCTTCGGGTCGGCCGGGAAGGCGGGCAGCGCGGTCTCCCAGCCGTCCGGCAGCTCACGGCGCTGGATCCGCTCCAACTCGTCGGCGAGCTCGGGGTACGCGCCGCGGTAGGCGTCGAACGTCTTCTCCCAGTGGCTGCGCAACTGACCGCCGCGTGCGCCGATCCCCCGTGCGAACCAGTCGGGCACACCGTCGGGGATGTGGAAGTCGGCGTCGGGTGGCAGGCCGAGGGCGCGCTTGGTGGCCTTGACCCCCTCCGGCCCGAACGGCGCCCCATGTGCCTTCGGTGAGTCCTCGACCGGCGAGCCGTACCCGATGTGGCTGTGGACGAGGATCAGGGTCGGGCGCGCGGTCTCGGCGCGGAAGGAGTGGAAGGCGCGGCCGATCCGGCCGAGGTCGTTGGCGTCGGCCACGGTGGTCACGTTCCAGCCGTAGGCCAGGAAGCGCGCGGCGACGTCCTCGGTGAAGGCGATGTCGGTGTGGCCCTCGATGGTGACCCGGTTGGAGTCGTAGATCCAGCACAGATTGGACAGCCGCAGATGTCCGGCGAGCGAGGCCGCCTCGGAGGAGACGCCCTCCATCATGCAGCCGTCCCCGGCGAGCGCGTACACATCGAAGTCGAAGAGCGTGAAGTCGTCGCGGTTGTACCTCGCCGCCAGCCACTGCCCGGCGATCGCCATGCCGACGGAGGTGGCGACCCCCTGGCCGAGTGGGCCGGTGGTCGTCTCGACGCCGCTCGTCCAGCGGTACTCGGGGTGGCCGGGGCAGCGCGAGTCGAGCTGCCGGAAGGACTTCAGATCGTCGAGGGTCACCGCCGGACGGCCCAGCACCTCGTACTCGGGGTCGACCGTGCGCACGCCGGTCAGGTGCAGCAGCGACCAGAGCAGCGCGGAGGCATGGCCCTCGGAGAGTACGAAGCGGTCGCGGTTCGGCCAGATGGGATCGGCGGGATCGAAGCGCAGAAACCGCTGCCACAGCGTGTACGCGACGGGCGCCATCCCCATGGGCGTTCCGGGGTGCCCCGAATGCGCCTTCTGGACCGCGTCCATGCACAGTCCGCGGATCGTGTTCACCGACAGCGTGTCCAGGTCGGTCATGGCGACGCCGCCCTCCGTGCGCTCGATGGATGTCTGCGAAGCCCCGCTAGGTGTCGGATCGGACGATCGTCGCGAGGACGTCGTTGAAGGCCTCGGTGGAGGTGGGGTGGGTGTAGACGGCGTTGCGCAGCTCGGCCGCCCGGATGCCGTGGCGCATGGCGAGCGCGACGGTGTTGATGATTTCCTGCGCGTCCACGCTGAGCAGGGCGGCGCCCAGGATCTCGTCGGTCTCGGCGTCGAGCACGAACTTCATCACCCCACGGGTGTCCTCGACGATGTACGCACGCGGCATGGCGACGATCTCGGCGACCGGCTGGCTCGCGACCTTCACCCGGTGCCCGGCCGCACGGGCCTGTTTCTCGGTGAGCCCGACGGTGGCCAGCGGCGGGGTGATGAAGACGGTGTGCGGGACGGCGACCCGGTCGTCGGTGGAACGCTTGCCCTCGCCGAGCAGCTGGTCGAGGACGATACGGCTGTCGTCGAGGGAGATATAAGTGAACTGCGGGCCGCCGTTGACATCTCCGAGGGCGAAGATGTGCGGCCGGCTGGTGCGCAGATGCTCGTCGACCTCGACCGCGCCGCGCTCTGTGGTGCGCACTCCGGCGGCGTCCAGCGCCAGATCGCGGGTGGCCGGTGCGCGGCCGGTGGCGGCGAGGACGGCGTCGGCTTCCAGCGTGTGCCGTTGGCCGTCCGTCTCGTAGACGACGGTCGCGGAGGCTTCGCCGTCCCGGATCTCCGTGACGTCGGCCCCCGTGACGATCTCGATGCGCTCCTCCACCAGGATGCTCTCGGCGACGGCGGCAACGTCGTCGTCCACCAGGCCGAAGACCTTCGGGGCCGCCTCGAGCACGGTGATCTCGGAGCCGAACTGCCCGTAGATGGAGGCGAATTCGAGGCCGAGGTAGCCGCCGCCGATGATCGCCAGCCGTTCCGGAAGGACGGTGGAGTCGATCAGTTCGGTGCTGGTGACGGTGTACTGGCTGGTCCGCAGGCCGGGGATGTCGAGGACGATCGGCTCCGATCCGGTGTTGATGAGGATCGTCTCCGCGGTGATCGTCAGGGGGCCGTCGGCGGTCTCGACGCGCACGGTGTGCGGATCGGTGAACGCGGCGGTCCCGGTGATCACCGAGACGGTGTCCATACCGTTCAGCCCGTCGTAGTTGTCACCGCGGAACTGCTTCGTCAGCGCCTGCACCTCGCCGACGGAGCGCTCGTACCACTCCTGGGGCACATCCTCCGGCCGGCGCTTGCGGGAGTGGTGGACCAGTGCCTTGGTCGGCACACAGCCGACATTCGGGCAGGTGCCGCCGTACATCCGTGCCGACCGCTCGACGAGCACCACGCGCTTGCCGAGTCCACCCATCGTGGCGGCCACCGTCTTGCCGCCCTTGCCGAAACCGATCACGAGCAGGTCGGCTCGCAGGCTGCGGTTGCTGGTGCCCATGGTCGCTTCCCTTCTCGGCCCTACGGGGGTGCCGGCTCCGTCTTTTCAACGGCACCACCAACACCGCGGCCCCGCAACTGGCCGCCTCCGGTGCCACCGCGCACCCTGGAAGCAGGCGGAACCGGAGGAGACGTGTGATGGCCGGACCGATAGCGGTGCTCTTCGACATCGACGAAACCCTGATCCACACCGGAGGCTCGGGGGCCCGGAGTTGGGCCTGGGCCTTCGACCGGTTGCACGGCGTGGCCGCCGACATCGGAGAACACACCTCGGCCGGGGAGACGGATCCGCAGGTCGGCCGGGAGACGTTCCGGGCCGTGCTCGGCCGCGACCCCAGTCACGATGAGATGGCCCGCCTGTACGCGGCGTATCTGTGGCATCTCTCGGAGGACATCCGGACCTCGGAGGGGTATCGCGTCATGGACGGTGTCGAAGCCACCCTGCGGCGGATCACGGACGCGGGGATCATCCTCGGTCTCATCTCCGGCGCGATGGAGGGCGCGGCCCGGATCAAGATGGAACCGGGCAGGCTGGGCCGCTATTTCGTGTTCGGCGCCTACGGCTCGGACTCCCCGGACCGGGCGGAGATCACCCGCCTGGCGATGGCGAAGGCCGCCCGGCTGCACGGGCACGAGCTGGGCCGCTCCGATGTCTACGTGGTCGGGGACACCCCTCGCGACATCGAGGCCGGGCACGCCGCGAACGCGACGGCGGTCGGGGTCGCGAGTGGCCACTACTCCGCGGAGGAGCTGCGGGCCGCGGAGGCCGACCATGTGCTTACATCGCTGACCGAGCCGTTCCCGCACACCTGAGAACGGCGTGGATACGAGCGGGGGCCCTGGGGCCGCCCCCGGCTCAGCCTTGTGCGGCGGGGTCCTTCTCCCGGTCGTAGGCGGCCCGCGCCGCCAGCACCTCGTCCATGTGACGCGTCGACCAGGTCTTCAACGCCAGCAACGGCTCGCGCAGCGTGGCGCCCAGTTCGGTGATCTCGTACTCGACCCGGGGCGGGATCTCCGGATGGACGGTCCGCCGGACCAGTCCGTCCCGCTCCAGCGCGCGCAGTGTCTGCGTGAGCATCTTCTCGCTCACCCCGTCCAGCTTCCGGCGCAGCGCCGTGTACCGCCTGGTGCCGGATTCCGCCAGTTCGCCGAGGACGAGGACGGTCCACTTGTCGCCGATGCGGTCCAGGACCTCACGGGACGGACAGCCGCCCGCGTACGGGTCCCAGTCGGTGCGCGGTGCTTTCGCCATGCCCGTGTGCTCCTCCGCCTTGTCCGCTTTCCCGGGAACCGTGAGCATACCGAAGCGCTGGTAGCTCTCCATTGGAGAGTAGCCCAACCAAAAAGTGGTCACTTCCCAATGGGGAGCCACTCCGGTGTACTTCTGACGGGGCGTTCGAGCCCCTTCCGAACCATGTGAACCACGTACCGGAAGCAGGAGTACAGACATGTCCATCGCCGTTACCGGAGCCACCGGCCAGCTCGGCCGTCTCGTCGTGGAGGACCTGCTGCGCCGCGGAGTGGCGGCACACGACATCATCGCCACCGGGCGGAGCACCGACCGGCTGGCCGATCTGGCCGAGCGCGGCGTCCAGGTGCGGCAGGCCGACTTCGCCGACGCCACCGGCCTCACCGAGGCGTTCAAGGGGGCGCGGAAGGTCCTGCTCGTGTCGACGACCACCGTCGGCGAGCGGTTCGACAACCACACCCGCGCCATCGACGCGGCCGCGCGGGCCGGTGCCGAACTGATCGCCTACACCAGCACGCTCAACGCGCACACCGCGAGCATGATCCTCGCCGACTCCCATGCGAGGACCGAACGGTATCTGCGCGACAGCGGCGTGCCCGGCGTCGTCCTGCGCAACGGCTGGTACCTGGAGAACTACACCTCCCAGATCCCGCTCTACCTCCGGTCCGGAGTCGTGCCGGGCAGCGCCGGTGCCGGGCGGGTCAGCGCCGCGTCGCGACGCGACTACGCGGAGGCCGCGGCCACCGTCCTGACCGCCGAAGGGCACGCGGACTCCGTGTACGAACTGGGCGGGGACACCGCCTTCTCCCTCGCGGAGCTGGCCACCGCGCTGTCCGCCGCCACCGGCCAGGAGGTGGTCTACGGCGACCTCCCCGCCGAGCGGTTCCGCAGCGCCCTGCTCGACGCCGGGCTGCCCGCCGAACTGGCCGAGGTGCTCGCCGACTCGGACCTCGGGCTGAAGCGCGGTGAGCTCTTCACCGACTCCTCGGATCTGAGCCGTCTGATCGGCCGGCCCACGACCACCCTCACCGACGCGCTCACCGGGGCTCTCGGCTCCTGACGGCGGGGCCACCGCGGCGGCGGCCGCCGGTACCGCGCCGGTTCGGTGTGGAGACACCGGCCATGTCGATGCTTTGATCTGTTGGTCGGACGGACGCGTTCGACCGCCGCGGAACAGAGGTACGCATGGCAGGCAACGACGGACCGTCCCGGGAAACGCCATCCGGGGAGGCGCTATGAGGCTGTCCACCCGCATCGCGCTCGCGGTCGGCGTGAGCGTGCCGCTGCTGGTGCTGGCCTCCGGCTGGCTGCTGCTGCATCTGGTCGGCGACGACCTGCGCGCACACCAGAACTCCCAGTTGCGCGCTCGCGCCACCGTCATCGCCAAGAACGCCAAGGCGTTCCTCGATGTCGCCGGGACCGACCGTCCGGTCATGGAGCAGGCCAGGCAGCGACGGCTGGTCAACTCCGCGCGGGACGTGGGCATCCGGCTGACCGCGCCCGGGGGCACGGTCTCGGCCGGGCCGCGGCCCGACCCGTTGCCCTCGCTGCCCCGCAACACCCCGAAGCCGGTCACCGTGACCTCCGATGACACGGACTGGCTGGTCCTGTCGCTGCGGGTCGGTGCCGCGAAAGCGGGCACCACGCCGAATCTGTGGCTGTTCTCGCCGGACACCACCGAGGAGGAGCTGGCGCTGGTGCGCCAACGGGTCGTGTTCGGGGCGCTGGTGGCCGCGCCCCTGGCCGGGGCCACCACCTGGGCCATCGCGGCCCGGGCGGTCCTGCCGCTGCGACGGTTGCAGCGGCGCACCAGCGGCCTGGACCCCCGGACCAGCACGGTACGTCTGGAGCACACGCCGACCCGGATCGGCGAGGTCGACGACCTGGCGTACACGCTGCAGACCGTGCTGGCCCGCTACGACGAGCAGGTCGAACGCACCGGGGAGGCGCTGGCCACCGCCCGCGCGTTCGCCGCGACCGCGTCCCACGAGCTGCGCACCCCGCTGATGAGCATGCGCACCAACATCGACATCCTCGCCGACCACCCCGGCCTGGACCCCGTCGACCGGGCGGAGGTGCTCGACGACCTGGGCCGCGAACACTCCCGGCTGCTGGGGTTGCTGGTGATGCTCAGGGCGCTCGCGCAGGGCGACCTGGTCGAGGCGGACGCGTTCACGTCGCTGGACCTCACGGAGGTGCTGGACGCGTCCGTCTCCGGCCTGCGGCGCACCCACCCCGACGCCGAGGTGTCGGTGCGCACCACCCCGGGACTGCTGGTGCACGGCTGGGAGGAGGGGCTGCGCTCGGCGGTGGACAACCTGCTGACCAACGCCTGGACCCATGGCCGCGCCACCGACGGCACGGCCCACATCGAGGTGACCCTGCGCCACTCCGGCGACCCGCGGCAGCCGCTCGCGGTGCTCACCGTGGACGACCGCGGCCCCGGCGTCCCGCCCGAACGCCGCGAGGAGGTCTTCCAGCGCTTCCGGCGCGGCCCGGACAGCCCCGGCTCCGGCCTCGGCCTGACCCTGGTCGCCCAGCAGATCGCCCTGCACCGGGGCCGGATCACCGTACTGGACCGGCCCGACGGACGCCCCGGCACCCGCTTCGAGGTACGGCTGCCGGTCACCGGCGTCCGGGACGTGGAGAGCACTCTGCCGCTGCTCCGCCGGGACTGGCTGACCGGCCACGACGCAGCCGCAGATGAAACGACCGCACCTCGCGGCACTTCCCGCGGAGCGCTCAGGCGGCGCGGACCGTGGCCATCGCGGTGCTCCAGATGACGACCTGGTCGAGCAGGGAGTTCACGGCCTCGGTCTGGTGCTCGGCGGGGGTGAACCTGCTGAACTCCTCGAAGTCGGTGAACAGGGACAGCGAGACCTGTGCGCGCACATCGGCCACCTGCAGCTCGGCCATGATCAGGCGCAGATGCTCGACCGCGCGGGTGCCACCGGCGCTGCCGTAGCCGACGAAACCGGCGGCCTTGTTGTTCCACTCCGCGTACAGGAAGTCGATGGCGTTCTTCAGGGCGCCGGAGGTGGAGTGGTTGTACTCGGGGGTGATGAACACATAGCCGTCGAAGGAGGCGACCTTCTCCGCCCAGGCCCTGGTGTGCGGCTGTGAGTACTGGCCCAGCGACGGCGGGACCGCCTCGTCCAGGAGGGGGAGCCGGTAGTCGGCGATGTCGACGAGCTCGTACTCCGCGTCGGCGCGCCGCCGGGCGATGTCGAAGACCCACTGGGCGACGGCTTCGCCGTTGCGGCCGGGCCGGGTGCTGCCGAGGATGATGGCGATCTTGGGCATCTGCGTAGTCCTTTCCGTTCCGTGGCGCGTTCCCGGAGTCGGGCCCTTAACTCATCCGGTTGGACCGCTGTCCCCCATCGCCTGCCCCCACGCGCGACATCGGCGGGTGACGCGGGGGCGGGAGCGTATTCTGCCGGGAGTGTCGAGGGTGACGATCGGGGATGTGGCACGGGCGGCGGAGGTGTCGACCGCGACGGTGTCCAACGTGCTCAACGGCACGGGCCGGGTCTCGGAGGCGACGCGGACCCGAGTGCGGGCGGTGGCCGGTGCGCTCGGTTACGGCCCGGTGGGCAGCGGCGGGCACACCCTGGGGCTCGCGGTGACCGCTCATGGCGACAGCGCATGGGACTTCGCGAGCGTGCCGTACTTCGCCCGGGCCATCAGCGCGGCCACCGTCGCCGCGCACCGGCGTGGCTACGCGCTGATGGCGATGCCCTCGGGACCGGCCGAGCACATGTGGCGCACCCTCCCGGCCGCCGGGGTGGTGGTGCTGGACAGTCCGGCCGGCGACCCCGTGGTGCGGATGCTGCGCGCCCGCGGTCTGCCCTTGGTGTTCGACGGCCGTCCCGACGAGCTGCGGGCGCGGGAGACCTGGGTCGACAACGACCACGAGGCCATGACCCGCCGGGTCCTGGAGCATCTGGCCGGGCAGGGCGCGGAGCGGATCGCGCTGATCGCCGGGCCCACCCAGGAGTACTACAGCCGCGCGAGCGCGACGGCCTACCGGCGGTGGTGTTCGCGGGCCGGTGTGCGGCCGTGCGTGGTCCCGTTCGACGAGGACGATCCCACGGGGCGGGGGCTGGACGCCCTGCTGACCGGGGAGGGCGGGCCGGACGCGGTGTTCGGCCTGTACGACCCGTGCGGCCGTCAGATCCTGGCGGCGGCCGCGCGGTGCGGGCTTTCGGTGCCGGAGGACCTGATGGTGGTGTGCGGCAGCGAGGATCCCGCCTACGGGCGCACCGTGCCGCCCGTGTCGACGGTGTCGCTGGCCCCCGAGCAGGCCGGAACGGCGGCTGTCGACGCGCTGGTGAGCCTCGTGGAGGATCCGCCGCACACGCCGCCGCCCGTGGTGCTCGGGACTCGGCTGGTGGTTCGTTCGTCCTCGACGCGCCGATCCCGTCGGCGGGCACCGTAAGGGCGGGGCGGCCCGGGTCCCGATCCCGTCGCGTGCGTCAGGAATCCGTGGGCGTGATGCCCAGCGCCGTGAGGAAGGCCGTCGCCGCCGGTGTGCGGCTGAAGCGGCTCCAGATGACGTACTCGACGCGGGCCGGTGCGTCGGCGACCTCGATGGTGACGACGCCCGCGAGATGCGGCGCGTAGGCGGTGGGAAGCATCGCCACGCCGAGTCCAGGGCCGACGAGCCGGGCGATGAAGTCCGCGCTGGTCACTTCGAAGGCCACGTCACGGGTGAGTCCCGCGGCCTCGAAGGCCAGGTCGGACTGGGCGCGTCCGGCGGTCCCGGCCGGGAGGTCCACGAACACCTCGGAGGAGAGCCTGCGCAGGTCGACCCGTGATTCCCCGGCGAGGGGATGGTCCGGCGCGACCACGGCGACGAGCCGGTCACGCGCGAGTTCATGGGCGGCGACGCCCTGCGGGCGGACGGTGGTCGGCAGGCCGAGGAACGCCACGTCGAGTGCGCCTTCCCTGACCTGCTCGACGAGGTCGTCGCTCGCGCCGACCCGCAGGCTGACGCGCACTCGCGGATACCGCTCGCGGAAGTCGCGCAGCGCGCCCGGGATGTCGACCGCGGTGACGGTGGGGATCAGGCCCACGGCGAGCCGTCCGCGTACCTCCCCGACGGCCGCGGCGACCTCGGCGGCCGCGCGCTCGGCGGCGTCCAGGCACTGGCGGGCGGCCGGGAGGAAGGCCGCACCGGCCGGTGTCAGCCGCACCCGGCGGCTGGTGCGCTCGAAGAGCCTCGCGCCCAACTCCTTCTCCAGGCGGGCGATTTGGTGGCTGAGGGCGGACTGGACGACCAGACACCGCTCCGCGGCGCGGGTGAAGCTGTTCGTCTCGGCTACGGCGACGACGTACCGCATCTGCTGAAGCTCCATGGATCCATCGTGGATCGAGATCGATGAGGTGACAAACATGTGTTGGACTCATCAATGGGCCCGGGACGAGACTTCGAGGCATGACACGGCACACCACAGAAGTGGTTTCCGGCGGGGCCGGCGGTGTCCGCCACGGAAACCTGCCACGCACCGCCCTGACGGCGCTCGCGCCCTCGGTGTGGGGCACGACGTACGTCGTCACCACCGAACTGCTCCCCGAGGGGCATCCGCTCTTCGCGGGGTTCCTGCGCGCGTTGCCCGCCGGCCTGATCGCGCTCGCCCTCAGAGCCTGTGTCATATCCCCGGCCGGGCGTGCGACGCCTGGCACGCACGCTGATCCGACCGGGGATATGACACAGGCTCTCACCCGGACGCTGCCGCGCGGCGCCTGGTGGGGGAAGGCCGCGGCGCTCGGCGTGCTCAACATCGGGCTGTTCCTCCCGCTGCTGTTCATCGCGGCCGAACGCCTGCCGGGTGGCGTGGCCGCCACCCTGGCGGCGGCCCAGCCGCTGGTCGTGGCCGTCCTGGCCGTCACCGTGCTCCGTGAGCGCCTTTCGCCGTGGCGCCTCCTGTGGGGTGCGACGGGTGTCGTCGGCGTCGGTCTCGTGGTGATCGGGCCGAACGCGGCACTCGACACCGTCGGGATCGTGGCGGGCCTCGCGGGCGCGGTCACGATGGCGCTCGGCGTGACCCTCACCAAGCGCTGGGGGCGCCCCGCCGGGGTCGGTGCCACCACCTTCGCCGGGTGGCAACTCACCGCGGGCGGGCTCTTCCTGCTGCCCCTCACCTTCCTCGTCGAGGGGGCGCCTCCCGCGATCGACCTGCCCGCCGCGCTCGGCTACCTCTGGCTGGGGCTGGTCGGCGGTCTGATCACCTATGCCCTGTGGTTCCAGGGCATCACCAGCCTGCCCGTGGCCTCGGTCGCGGTTCTCGCCCTGCTCTCACCGCTGGTGGCCGCCGTTCTCGGCGCCATCGTGCTCGACCAGACGCTCGGCCCGATCCAGCTCGTGGGATTCGCGCTCTCGCTCGCCGCGATCGTCGCGGGACAGCTTCCGCCGCGCACGCGTACACGCGCCCGTACGCGGACTCCCGACCACGACTCCGTCTCCGCCCCCGCCCCGGAAGGGACACCTCGATGAAGATCGCCGTTGTCGGAGCCGCCGGAATGGTCGGCTCGCGTGTCGTCGGCGAAGCCGTGAGCCGGGGCCATGACCTCGTCGCGGTGTTCCGCAAGGAGCCGACGGCCGCCCCGCCACCCGGAGTGATCGCCGTGCGGGGCGACGCCGACGACCCCGACCACATGAGCCGGCTCTTCACCGGAGCCGACGCGATCGTGGCCGCGACCCGCCCCGCCCCCGGTCACGAGGACACCGCGGTCAGGACCACGACGGCGCTGCTCACCGCCGCCGGGACGGCCGGGACCCGCATCCTCGTCGTCGGCGGCGCCGCGCCCCTGCGGAACCCGGGCCGCCCCGACCGGCTCGTCCTGGACAGCCCGGAGTACGTCCCGGAGCCCTTCCGTGCCATCGCCGCCGCCAGCGCCGCGCAACTGGACGCCTGCCGGGCCCACTCGGCGGACTGGATCTACCTCAGCCCGCCCGCCCTCCTCGAGCCCGGACACCGCACCGGAAAGTACCGGCGCGGCACCACGACCCTCATCACCACCGCCGACGGCACGTCCCGCGTCTCGGCGGAAGACCTCGCCGTGGCGGTCCTCGACGAACTGGAGAACCCGGGCGAGGACAGACACTTCACCGTCGGCTACTAGGGGGGCCGACGGTACGCCGACGCCTGCGGCGGGCTGTTCCCCTCCCCGCCCCTTCCCACAACTGCGGCTCCGCCCCAGCCCCCGGGGGTCCATGTGCCCTGACCTGCCGTCGGCCGTCTGCGGCACCGCTGTGGCTGGTCGCGCAGTTCCCCGCGCCCCTTCGGGGCGTCCTCCGCCCCCGGGGGCCCAGGGGCGCACCCCCTGCCACGCGGCGGAGCCGCATGCCGACGCTGCGGGAAGGCGCGGGGAGGGGACAAACCCGTCGGTCACTCCGTGGCGGGCCGGGCGGACGACGGCGACGACGGGTCAGCGGTGGCAGCCGCAGGCGGCGTGACGGTCGTGCACGGTGGCGAGGGAGGCGGGCCGCGCTGCCGGGAACGACGCGGTGGCGGCCTCGGCGCCGGGCTGGTCCGCGTCCCAGACGCGCCTGCCGCCCGCCAGCGTCAGACGGACCTTGGTGCCGGTGATGTCCTTGACCGGCACCCGGGTCACATCCCGGTCGAGCACGATCACATCGGCGGCCCGGCCCGGGGTGAGCACACCGGTCTCGTGGTCGATACGGAGCTGATGAGCCGAGCCCGCCGTGTGCATGCGCAGACTGGTGGAGCGGCTGATGCCCTCCCGCTCCGGGTACAGCGCCCCGTCCTCGCCCTCCCGGTCGATCGCGGTGCGGATCTGGTTGAAGGAGTCGAGCGGGTCCACCGGCCAGTCCGATCCCCCGGCCAGCGCCGCCCCGTGCCGCTCCAGGCTGCGCGCCGGATACATCAGCCGGTGGCGGTCCGGGCCGATGTAGGGCAGGAGGGCGTCCATCGTCCACACATTGCGCATCGCCCACTGGAGCTGCATGCAGGCGACCACGCCCAGCGGTGCGAAGCGCCGGTAGTCGTCCGGGTGCACCAGTTGCAGATGGGCGATGGTGTGCCGGTTGCCACGGCGCCCGTTGGCGCGTACCGCCGCCTCGTAGCCGTCCAGCGCGGTGCGCACCGCACGGTCGCCGATCGCGTGTGCGTGCAACTGCCACCCGGCCCGGTCCAGTACGGTCGCCAGCCGCCCGTACTCGGTGGCGGTGGCGTACAAGTCGCCCCGGTCGCCAGTGGGTTCGCCGTCACCGTCGAGGTACGGCTCCAGCAGCGCGGCGGTCTGCGCGGGGTGCTCGATCACCCCGTCGAGGAAGACCTTCGCCGTGCCGAAGCACAGGCCCGGCACCTGTCCGTACGCCGTGCGCTGCTCGTCGACGTGGGCCAGCGCGGCCTTCGGGTCGCGGACGAGGCCGATGTCCAGGCGCAGCGCGGGGATCACCCGCTGCGGCAGCCGGTCCGAGGCGGCCAGCTCGGCGTAGGCGCGGAGTCCGTCGGTCTCGGTTGCGGCGTCCAGGTACGTGGTGATGCCGTTGGACGCCGCCTGGCGGAGGGCCTTCGCCGCGGCGGCGAGCGCCTTGTCCTCGTCCGGTGGCGGGATCACCGCCGCGACGATGTCCTGCGCGGTGTCCTTCAGCAGCCCGGACGGCGCTCCGGCCGCGTCGTGGACGATATGGCCACCGGCCGGGTCCGGGGTGCTGGACGTGATCTCCGCCAGCTCCAGGGCCCGCTGGTTGACCCACATGTTGTGGGCGTCCGAGCCCTTGAGCGCGATCGGCCGGCGGGTGGGCAGCGCGTCCAGGACGCGGTGGTGGGTCTCGGTCCCGGCCGGCAGGCCCACCGGGTTCCAGTCCTCCACCACCAGCCATCCATCGGGCTCCTGGTCCTCGCTCGCGTTCAGGAAACCGGTGAGCTTCGCCCGGAGCGCGGCGACGGTGTAGGTCTCATTGCCCAGGGACGGGTTGAGCGAGCGCCACCCGGCCTCCAGACAGTGGGCATGGCCGTCGATGATCCCCGCCATGACGGTGCCGCCGCGGGCGTCGACGAACTCCGTGTCCCTCCCGGCCAGGCGCCGCACCACGGACGCCGGGCCGACCGCGAGGATCCTCCCGTCCCTTCCCACGGCGAGGGCCTCCTGTTGCGGCACATACGGCAGCCCGGTCAGCACCCGCCCACCGTGGATGATCGTCGCGGCCGGACGACGGGATCCGGGCGGACGACGGCCGGAGACCGCGGCCGCGGCGGAGGCGGCCGGCCCGAGTACGCCCGCGGCACCCACCGCCGCCGCGGCCGACAGAAGACGACGACGCGCCAGGTCAAGGCTCATGCTCACTCCCTGAGTGTGATGAGGTGTGACGCGTCAGCCTTGGTGATTAAGCCCTTAAGCACCAGCCGCCGGCACTGCCGATATGGCCCGTGGGCAGGGGTCTTCACAACGGATTTCGCGGCGGGCCGTCGCGGCCGGGGCTACGGTTCGATGTCCAGCACGTCGTGGACCGGCCGTCTGGGGGTCTGTGTGCCCGGAGGGCCGTATCCGAGCCGCAGCACCATCTGTACGTAGGCCATGCCCGACATCGGGTCGCGCAGCGGCCAGCGCAGGTCCTGCCATTCCAGGGCCTGGGTGACGAACGAGGCGGACAGCCCCTCCAGCGTTGCCCGCAACAGAAGCCGCTCGACCGCCTGGCCGGTGCGCAGCCAGTCCACGGGACGGTTGCGGGAGGTGCTCAGCAACACCAGATGGGGGAAGGTCTCGAAGTCGGCGGTCGGGCGGCCGGGGATGGACTTGCCACCCGCGAAGTCGCGCATGGGAGCGTTGCCGACCCGGCGGCGGGGCCCGAAGGCGTACTCCGGGACCCCTTCGGTGGCCGGCCGTGCGTCGTCCGTGGCGCGGGTGAAGCGGGCCAGGTCCGCGGCGACGCCCGCGTCGGTGAGGTTGCGGGCCTCGCCCTCCAGCGCCAGGTCCACCACGGACCGCAGATGCCAGTCGGAGGCGAAGGACAGCGAGACCTGCTCCCGGTCTGCGGCGTCGACCAGGGCCGTCCGCACCGATGGGGGGATCTCGGTCTCGGCGAAGGGGTACCGGCTGGTGTGCCGGGTGCGCACGGCCGGGTACAGGGCGGCCGGATCGGCCTCGTCGCCGAGCGGGCGGGTCAGTGTCACGGAGGCCAGCAGCATCGGGTCGGCGGGGTCGGGCAGTGGCCGGGTCTGCGCCTCCCAGCCCTCGTGGGCCACCGCGACCCGCAGGTTCATCAGGGCGGCGCCACAGGCGATGTGCAGGGCGCGGAGTTCGGGGTCGGTGTGCGGCAGGGCGCCCCGCAGGTCGGCCCTGAGACGGAACACGCGGCTGCGCCGGGAGTACTGGAACCGCCAGGGCTGGGCGTTGTGCATCGAGGGCGCCGCCGTGGCGTCTTCCACCAGCGACATGACCACCGCTTCGGAGAGCGAACGGGCGCCGCGGTGTGTCGTCGCGGAGCCGCGGTGGCCCGTCTCCTCCCATCGCCGTCCCGGTTCGTCCCCGATGGGGTGAATGTGTGCGTCCGGTCCGGGGAACACAAGGGTGATCTGGTCGGTGTCCGACCACCGCACGTCATAGGGAGGTGTCCCGTCGTCATGGTGGAGTCCGACGATCTCACCGTCCCGTTTGGTGGCACCGCTGGTGGGGCTTTCGACAATCAGCTGGTCGCCGACATGGGCACGCATCGACATCCCGCCTCTCCTGCCTGACGTCGTCCACTGTGACACCGCCGGTGAGCGGTGTCCTGGGGGCGGAACGCCCTCGGCCGAGGGGCCGGATGGCCCCGTGGTGGGCCGAGTGGCCGGGAGAGGGAGCCATGAGGCTCATCCGGCGGCGCGGGCGAGCTGGCAGGCTCGGTGGCGGAGCCGGGCTCGACGAGGGAGTCGGGCTCCGCGGCGGAAACACCGGCCGGCCCACCGCGGGTGTGCGAATCGACGAGGTCCGGCTGGAAAGCCCGGCCCGGGCCGTCGTCCGGGCCGCGGCCGACAGCGATCTGCTGATGGTCGGACGGCGGAAGCACCCGCCCGCGCTGGGGCCACGCCTGGGGGCCGTGGTGCAGGCGGCGGTGCACCACGCGAGCTGCCCGGTCGCCGTCGTCCCGCATGAGTGAGCGCGCCCGGCGTCGTGCCGTACGGCTCAGGCCACCCGATACGGCCGGGCCCGCTCGCCGTTCAGGGTGAGCCCCAGCCCGGGCGCTCCGTCGTGGCCCGGGGTGAGGCCGCCGCCGTCGGGCGCGAGGGCGCCGTCGAACAGCAGGCGCTCGACGCGCACATGGTCGTGGAACCACTCCAGGTGGCGCAGGTTGGGCACGGACGCGGCGGCGTGGGCGTGGGCGTGCGGGGCGCAGTGGCCGGAGATCTGAAGGCCCTGGCCGTGGGCGAGGGCGGCGGCGCGCAGCCAGACGGTGATGCCGCCGCAGCGGGTGACATCGGCCTGGAGGCAGTCCACGGCACCGGCGGCGAGCAGTTGTGCGAAGTAGGGCAGGGTGTAGCCGTATTCACCGGCCGTGACCTCCATGGGGACCCGGTCGCGGACGGTGGCGAGCGTGGTGAGGTGGTCGGCGGAGACGGGTTCCTCGAACCAGGTCACACCGTGGTCGGCGAGCGGGCCGGCCATGCGTACGGCCTGTTTGGCGGCGTAGCCGCCGTTGGCGTCCACGTACAGGGCGGCGGTGTCGCCGATGCTCGTACGGGCCTCGGCGACACGTTCCCGGTCGCGGTCCTCGCACCGCCCCCAGGACTCGCCGATCTTGATTTTGACGCGGGGAATGCCCTCTTCCTCGGTCCAGCCGCGCAGTTGCCGGTCCTGGTGCCCGGCGTCGTACGTGGTGAAGCCGCCGCTGCCGTAGACGGGCACCTCGTCCCGCGCCCTGCCCAGGAGGTGGACGAGGGGCAGGTCGAGCAGGCGGGCCTTGCAGTCCCACAGGGCGATGTCCACGGCGGCGATGGCCTGGGCGGCCACGCCGGGCAGTCCGGCGTTGCGCACGGCGCGGTGCATGGCCTCGTTCGCGCGTGGCACATCGAGGGCCGGGGTGCCGGTGACCACGTCGGCGAGCAGATCGTCGACGACCAGGGCCGTGGCGGCGGGGGCGTAGGTGTAGCCGAGTCCGGTGACCCGGCCGCACCGGACGGTGGCGAGGACGAGGGTGGTGCTGTCCCAGCCGAGGGTGGCGTCGGCTTCGGGGGCGTCGGTGGGCACCGTGTAGACGGCGCTGTCCACCCCGTCCACGACGTACTCGCCCGCGCCTCCTGCCACGACCCGATCCGTCACCACCGTGCGGTCACCTTCCCCCGCGGCGCGTGCGCCGCGAGGCGGCACGGCCGACCCCCGCCGCGGCCCCCGCCACCGCCGTCGCCGTGAGGGCGGCGGCACCGGCGGTGGTCGCCCAGCGGGCCGCGCGCGAGGGCGGGTCCGCGCGCTGTGCCAGGCGTTCGGGCCGCTCGCTGGGCAGGGTGGTGTCGAGGCCCAGGGCCAGCGCCTCGGCCAGGTGGAGGGCCCCGCGGCCGGTGTCGCCCTGCTCGATCTGGGTGCGGCAGCTGAAGCCGTCCGCGAGCAGCAGGCTGCCGGGGGCGGCCGCGCGCACGGCGGGCAGCACGCCCTGTTCCGCGACGGCCATCGAGACCTCGTGGTGGCCGCGCTCGAAGCCGAAGTTCCCGGCCAGACCGCAGCAGCCCTCGTCCAGGACGTCGGTGACGAGGTGGGCTCGGCGCATCAGTTCGCGGTCCGGGCCGTCCTTCATGATGGCGTGCTGGTGGCAGTGGGTCTGGACGACGGCCTGCCGGCTGAGCGCGGGTGGCCGCCATCCGTCGGGGGCGTGGTGGACGAGGTGTTCGGCGAAGGTGCGGAACTGCCCGGCCAGCCGCTCCACGTCCTGGTCGGCGGGCATCAGTTCGGGTGCGTCGGCCCGGAACACGGCGGTGCAGGAGGGTTCGAGGCCGATGACCGGAGTGCCCGCCTCGAGGTAGGGCCGCAGCATCCGCAGCGTACGCCGCAACACCTTCTTCGCCGTGGCCAGTTGCCCGGTGGAGATCCAGGTCAGACCGCAGCACACGGGCTCGGTCGGTACGGCGACCCGGAAGCCGGCGTCCTCCAGCACCCGGACGGCCGAGATGGCGACCGAGGGGTGGAAGTAGGTGCTGAAGGTGTCGGGCCACACCACCACGGTCCGCGGGTCGGCCGGGTCCGGCTCCTCGGCGCCGCGGGCGCGCCACCACTGGAGGAAGGACCGCGGTGCGAACACCGGTGCCTGGCGCGCGCCGTCCACCCCGGCCAGCCGCTTGCCGAGACCGGCCACGCCCGGCGCCCGGGCCACGGTGTTGACCAGTGAGGGCGCGATACGGGACAGCCGGGCCCACACCGGCAGCCAGCCCATGGAGTAGTGCGCCGCCGGACGCGGGCGGCCCGCGTAGTGGTGGGCGAGGAACTCGGCCTTGAGCGTCGCCATGTCGACACCGGTCGGGCAGTCGGACTTGCAGCCCTTGCACGCCAGGCACAGGTCCAGGGCGTCACGGACCTCGGTCGAGCGCCAGCCGTCGGTGACGGCGGAGTCCGGGTGGCCGTCGAGCATCTCGAACAGCAGCCGGGCCCGGCCGCGGGTGGAGTGCTCCTCCTCGTTGGTGGCCCGGTACGACGGGCACATCACGGCGCCGTGGTGGCCGCGGCAGTTGCCGATGCCGACACAGCGCATGACCGCGCGGGTGAAGGAGTGCTCGTCGTCGGGGTAGCCGAAGTGTGTGTCGGGAGCGGCCGGCCGCCACCCCGGGCCCAGGCGCAGCTGACCGTCGACCGGATTCGGGCCGGTGGCCGTGCCCGTTCCGGTGGCCTTGCCGGGGCCGGTGGCCTTGCTGGGGCCGGTGGCCTTGCCGGGGCTCGGGCCGGTGGCCTTCCCAGGATTCGGGCCGGTGACCTTGCCGGGGTTCATCCGGTTCTCCGGGTCGAACACCGCCTTCACCTCGCCGAACGCGGTCACCAGGCGCTCGCCGAACATGCGGGTGAGCAGTTCGCCCCGCGCCTGCCCGTCCCCGTGCTCGCCGGACAGCGAGCCGCCGTACGAGACCACCAGGTCTGCGGCGCGTTCCAGGAAGCGGCGGAAGTCGGCCACGCCGTCCGCGGTCTTCATCCCGAACGGGATGCGGGTGTGCACACAGCCCTGCCCGAAGTGGCCGTACAGCGACGGATGGTCGTAGCCGAACTCCGCGAACAGGTCTTTGAGATCGCGCAGATAGTCCCCCAGGCTCTCGGGCGGGACGGCGGAGTCCTCCCAGCCCTCCCAGGTCTCCCGGTCGTCCGGCGGGCGCGCGGTCACCCCGAGGCCCGCCTCACGGGCCCTGAGCATCCGCTGCTCGCGCCGGGGGTCGTCGGAGAAGGCCACCGTGGCGTCCTTCTCGTCCCGCCCCACCGAGCGCAGCAGCGCGTGCGCCTGCTCGTCGACGCCCTCCTGGGTGTCCCCGCTGAACTGCACCATCAGCCAACTGCCTCCCTCGGGGAGGGAGTTGAGGGATTCGAGATACGCGTGCTCCTCGCGCATCAGCTGGGCCATCCGCCCGTCGAGCGCCTCCAGTTCGCCGGGTGTGCAGTGCTCCAGGAGCCGGGGCACATCGTCGGCGGCGGTACAGATGTCGTCGTAGCCGAGCACCAGCAGCGACTGGTACGGGGGCACCGGCACCAGATCCACTTCGGCGCGGATCACCGTCACCAGCGTGCCCTCGCTGCCCACCAGGGCCCGGGCCACGTCGAAGCCGTTCTCCGGCAGCAGCGAGTCCAGGTTGTAGCCGGAGACCCGGCGCGGGATCTTCGGGTAGCCGCGCCGGATGTCCGCGAGGTACTCGCCGACGACGCGGTCCAGCCCGTCGTAGATCTCGGCCCGGCGGCCACCCTCCGCCGCGATCCGCGCCCGCTCGGCCTTGGACGTCGGCCCCACCCACATGCGCACGCCGTCGTAGGTGAGGACCTCCAGGCGGCGCACGTTGTCCACGGTCTTGCCGTACGCCTGCGCCGAGGCGCCGCACGAGTTGTTGCCGATCATGCCGCCCAGGGCGCAGTGGCTGTGCGTGGACGGCTTCGGCCCGAACTGCAGCTTGTAGCCGTCCAGTTGGCGGTTGAGCTCGTCCAGCACCAGCCCCGGCTCCACCACACAGGTGCGCGCCTCGGGATCCACCGAGACCAGGGCGTGGCAGTACTTGCTCCAGTCGATCACCACGGCGGTGTTGGTGCACTGACCGGCCAGGCTGGTGCCGCCGCCCCGGGACGACACGGGCGCGCCGAAGCGGGCGCACACCTCCACCGCCCGCGCCCCGGCCGTCACACTGCGCGGGACGACGACGCCGATGGGCACCTGACGGTAGTTGGAGCCGTCCGTGGCGTACGCGCCCCGGCTGCCCGCGTCAAACCTGACCTCGGCGTCCACCTCCGCACGCAGTGCCCCCTCCAGTCCGCTCGCGGTACGCATGCCGCGCTTCCCCCTTTCCGTCAGGCGTGCCCGCGTCCCGGCAGGCGTTCGGCGTACTGGGCTACCTTCTGCCGGATGCCCCGGTGGGCGATCCCGGCCAGCTCGGGGTCGTGCAGCGCGGCCTTCACGGTCTTCTTCGCCATGGGGACCATGAGATGGGGCGGGATCGGGGCGATCTCCTGGTCGACCATGAACTCCAGGACGACCGGGCGGTCACTGGCCAGCGCCTCGTCCCAGGCCCTGCCGACCTTCTTCGGGGACTCGCAGCGGATCCCCCGCAGCCCCAGCAGTTCGGCGTACGCCCCGTAGGGGACGTCGGGGATGACCTGGGAGGCGGGGTACTTCGGGTCCCCGGCCATGGCGCGCTGCTCCCAGGTGACCTGGTTGAGGTCCTGGTTGTTGAAGACGCAGAAGACGAGCGGCGGGCCGCCCGCCAGCCGGTCCATATAGCGCTTGACGGTGATCATCTCGTTCATGCCGTTCATCTGGAAGGCGCCGTCCCCCACGAAGGCGATCACCGGGCGGGTGGGATGGGCGAAACGCGCCGCGATCGCGTACGGCACCCCGGGGCCCATGGTGGCCAGCGTCCCGGAGAGCGAGGCGTCCATTCCGTCGCGCAGCTTCAGATGGCGCGCCCACCAGTTGGTGGCCGATCCGGAGTCGGCGGTGAGGATCGCCCGGTCCGGCAGCCGCGAGGAGAGCTCCGCGGCCACCGACTGGGGGTTGATGGTGTCCCCGAAGTGCTGGCCGGCCCAGGTGTCGCAGATGGTGAGCCACTCCCGCACATCCTTCTCGACCTTCTTCCGCCAGCTCCGCTTCTCCTTGCGCCGCAGCAGCGGGAGGAGCGCCTTGAGGGTCTCCTTCGCATCGCCCACCAGATGGGCGTCCATGGGGTAGCGCATACCGATCATGCGGCCGTCGATGTCGATCTCGACGCCGCGCGCCTGCCCCTCGTCCGGCAGCCACTCGGAGTACGGAAAGCTGGTGCCGATCAGGAAGAGGGTGTCGCACTCCTTGATCATCTTGTCGCTTGCGGTGCTGCCCAGCAGACCGATCGGCCCGGTCACATAGGGCAGGTCGTCGGGGAGGACATCCCGGCCCAGCAGCGCCTTGGCCACCCCGGCACCCAGCAGCTCGGCCACTCCGACCACCTCGCCCGCGGCATCGGCCGCGCCCTGGCCGACGAGGATGGCGACCCTCTCGCCCTCGTTGAGGACATCGGCGGCACGGCGGAGCTCATCGGGGTCGGGCAGGACGCGGGGACGGCTCCAGCCCACGCTGGAGAACACCGATCCGTGCGCTTTGGGCGGGGAGGGCTGGGCGTCCTCCTCCTGGATGTCGTTGGGGATCACGATCGTCGCCACGCCGCGCGTGGTCAGCGCGGTCTTGAAGGCGCGGTCGATGACATGCCGTGCCTGGCCCGGGTGGGTGACCATCTCGCAGTACTCGGAGACGTCGGCGAACAGCCGGTCCAGGTGGATCTCCTGCTGGTAGTGGGTGCCGAGGCTGAGCCGCTTCTGCTGGCCCACGATGGCGACCACCGGCTGGTGGTCCAGCTTGGCGTCGTACAGACCGTTGAGCAGGTGGACGGCGCCCGGCCCCGAGGTGGCGGCGCAGACTCCGACCTCGCCGGTGAACTTGGCGTGGCCGCAGGCCATGAACGCGGCCATCTCCTCGTGCCGGACCTGGATGAACTCGGGGTCCCCCGTGGCCCGGTCGAACGCCCCGAGCAGACCGTTGATCCCGTCCCCCGGATAGCCGAAGACCCGCGCCACCCCCCACTCGCGCAGCCGAGCCAGCACGAAATCCGATACCTGAGCCACGGCACCTCCTCGGTAGTGCTGCATGAAGCACCTCACAGGAGTAGCCGTGGACCGGGCCGGTAAACGTGGCGCGCACGGGGCGTGGCCGGGCGGGGCACCCGGGCGCCGGTCAGGGACGGGCGGCCACGAACAGGTCCACCAGGTAGGTCTCCTCCACCTGCTCGTCCGGGAAGAGCTCGCGCAGCCGACCGCGCTCGGCCGTGAGAAACGCCTGGGTGCCGGCCTCGCCGAGGACGAGGAACGCCGAGTGGCTGGTGATGTTGGCCAGGTGGGTGTCGAGGGAGACCACGCGGCTCCAGCGCACATGGCGGCGGGTGACGCGGAGACCGGAGAGCCCCGCGAGCCGGACGGCGTGGCTGTCGTCGGGACGCACCCGGGGGGTCGACGTCATACCGGAGTGGGCCGCGACCCGCTCGGCCTGGGCGGCGATCCACGGCACGTCGAAGGCGGTGGTGTTCCACCAGACCGCCAGCGCGCCACCCGGGCGCAGCACGCGCAGCGCCTCCGGAACGGACCGTTCGGTGTCGGTCCAGTGCCAGGACTGCGCATACGTGATCAGGTCGCGGGAGGCGTCGGCGAGGGGCAGGGCGTTGCCGTCGCCCCGGACGATCGGCGCGTCCGGAAGCGTCCGGCGGAACTGGGCCGCCATGCCCGCGCCCGGCTCGACGGCGATCACATCGGCGCCGCGGTCGCGCAGGACGGCGGTGGCGATTCCGGTGCCCGCGCCGACGTCGGCGACGCGTGCGCCCGCGAGGGGGTGTCCGGCGAGCTCCTCGACGGCGTCGAAGAGGGCGGGCGGGTAGGAGGGGCGGTTCGCGCCGTACTGGGCGGCGGCCGCGTTGAACGAATGGGCACGCGAGGTGGCGGTCATGCGCCCATCCTCACTCGTCCGGCCCCTTCTGCCGAGCCCCCCGCGGTCCGGCCGCGCCCCGGTCGACGCGCCCGACCTTGGTCCAGCCGGTCCAGCCCCGCTGCCTCAGCAGCTCGATCAGCCGGCGGGCCGACGGCATGGTGTCGAACGCGAGGGTGTCCATCACCCTGACCAGCGGTGGGTCGATCTCGGCGTCGTCGATGTAGTCCTCGCCCCGCTCCTCGGCCATCCCCGTGAGGTAGACGGCCAGCTCGTCGGCCAGCCCGTCCAGCCGGGGATCGCCGTCGGCGCGGTCGAGCGCCCGGCCCAGGGTGCGGTAGAAGCCGATGAACCGCGGGTCGGCGATCTGCTCCCGCTTGCGCGCCAGCCACTCCGGGACCCGCTCGGGTGCGTGCGCGGCCAGCGGGATCCAGCCGTCGCGCTCCACCCGGACGATCCGCTCGTCGACCCCGAGCGCCCGCAGCCGGTCGAGAAACTCCACCACCTCCGGGGGCAGCGCCAGGCTGTCCCCGGCGGCGAGGCGGGCGATCCGCTCACGGTGCCGCTGCCGCTCCCGGATCTCCGCCCGCAGCCGCTGGTCGATCTCCGCGACCGCCGCGGCGAACTCCTCCTCACCGGCCCGGAGCAGCTCCCGTACGCGCGCCAGCGGCACCCCGGCCTCGGCGAGGGTCCGGATCCTGATCAGCTCGACGACGGCCTCGGCGCCGTACCGCCGATAGCCGGAGTGGTCCCGCTCCGGCTCGGGCAGCAGCCCCTTGGCGTGGTAGTGCCGCACCGCGCGCACCGTCACTCCGGCGTACGACGCCAGCTCGCCGATGGTCAGCATCGGACCAGTCTCCTGGAAGTCGCCTATGGAGCCACCTCGTCGGCCGGGTGGCGCCGGATGATCTCCGCGATCTCCCTGGCGTGGGTGAAGACCAGCCGGTGGCCGGTGTCGAGCCAGGTCACGGAGGTGTCCGGCCGCTCGTGTACAAGCCGGTCGATGCCCGCGCGCCAGAGCCGGTTGTGCCGGGGCGCACGCCCCTCGGTGCCGTCGCCCGCGATCGCGGCCGACATGATCATGTGGATCGGGCGGTCGACCTTCCGGTACCGGTCGAGGATTCCGGCCCGCACCACATCCATCTCGAGCTGCAGACCGAGGATGTCCCGCGGGCCGAGCAACACCTGATGCGCGGTGCCCCTGGCCCGCTCGATCTCCCGCCACATGGCCGGGTCCTCCGCCATCGCCCGGAACTCCGGCAGGTCGGCGTCGGTGATGAACGGTTCGGGCAGCGGGTTCGCCCCGTCGATGAGGACGAGCCCGGCGACGGCCTCAGGGCACTCGGCGGCGTAGTGCACGGCGAGGTCCGCGCCCAGCGAGTAGCCCACGAGCACGGGCGGCGAGGGCGGGCCGAGGCGTCCCGACTCCGCCAGCACGGCGAAGAGATCGCTCCGAAACGCGTCGAAGGAGTACCGGTCGGCGGCCGAGGCGAGGCCATGGCCCCGGAGGTCGAAGGTCACCACGTCGTGGTCGCGCCGCAGGAGCTCGATCAGCTCGTGCAGATCGGCCCGGGTGGAGTTGAGGCCGGGACACAGGACCAGCGGCCGTCCCCGGCCGCTCCGGGACACCGGGATCGTGACACCGTCGTGGTGGACCGTGAAGTGCCGCGTCGTCGTCATGCCGACCATGCTGCGAGGCTGCCCCTGCGTCAGGGTCAACCGCCGCGGCGGCCCGCACCACGGAGAGCGCGCTCCACGGGGTGGTCGGCGCGCGGCAGGGCTCCGCCCCTGGATCCCGGGGTCCGGGGCAGAGCCCCAGTTGAGGGAAGGGGCGGGGAGGGGGAAGCACCGATATGCGGCTCCGCCGCGCGGCCCGCCGCATGCGTACGCGTACCGCCGGACACCCCCTAGCGCGCCCGGTACGGGTTCTTCCACAGGTACACCCTGCGGTGCTCGCTGTCGTTGCCCGCGATGAGCCGTCCGTCCTTGCTGAAGACGACCTCCTGCATCACATTGGCCGCCCCCTCCGCGCCGCTCGACAGGATGGCGCGTGGTTTGCGGGTGGCCACGTTCCACAGCAGCATTCCGTATTCGGAGGGGACCGCGAGCGTCTTGCCGTCCGGGCTGAACGCCAGGTGGTTGACCTCCGACGCGACGAGGGAGTCGCTGAGGGTGGCTCGCTGATGGCCGGTCTTCGCATCCCACAGCCGCACCTTGCCGTCGTAGCTGCCGGTGGCGATCGTCTTGCCGTCCGGGCTGAACGCGAGGCTCAGGACTCCTTGCGCGGGGGAGATGGTGACCCGTGGATCGCCCTGGCCGTAAGGTTCCGGATCGCGGTGTGCCACGTCCCACAGCCGCACCGAGTGTTTCGGGCTGAGGTTGCTTTCGGAGTCGTCGCTCGCGGAGGCCAGCGTCCGGCCGTCCGGACTGAAGGCCACGCCCGTGACTTTGGCCTCCTGGTTGTAGTAGGCGAGTATCTCGTCCTTCTTGCGGCTGTTGATGTCCCACAGGAACACCGAACCGGACTGAGTGCCGGTGGAGAACAGCTTGCCATCCGGGCTGAAGGCCACCCTTTCGCCGCCGTTGACGCCGTCGAGGAGGCGAATCTGCCGGTGCTTGGCCACGTCCCACATGGCCAGCCAGCCGGTCATATTGGTGGCGGCGAGGGTCTTGCCGTCGGGGCTGAACGTCACCTCGCGGGTCTGGAACCCGCTGTCGGGTCCCGTGAAGGTGGTGCGTGGCTTACGGCCGGCGACATCCCACAGCCGCACCCTCCCCTCGGAGTTGCCGGTGGCGAGCGTCTTGCCGTCCGGGCTGAACGCCAGGCCCTCGGCCGTCCCGGCCTGGCCGGTGGGGCCGAGGGAGGCCATGGGCCCGATCGAGCGGTAGGGGAGGCTGGGGCCGCGGTCTGGGGAAGAGCCGGGGAGGTAGACGGCGATCAGGACGACGGCGAGGACGAGGATCCCGACCCCGCCGATCAGGACGGGCAGCCCCGGGGCGGGTGTGGTGAGCGGGTCCGGGACCGGCGGGTTCGGCGAGGTGTCGGGGTCCAATGGGGTCGCGGGGCCGCCGGGGGCGCCGCCACGCGCCGGGTCGTGCGCGGCCGGAGCGGACGGCGGCGGTACGGGGGCGGCGGGCCCGGACCCGCGCGGCGACCGTGATGTGCGTGTCTCGGCGTCGGGCGAGCCGGAAGGGCTGGGCGAGCCCGGGGTGCCCCGCGGACCTGGGGGCACGCGCCCGGGCCCCGACGGCGACACCACGGTGCGGGTGTGGGCGTCGGCGACGGCGTCCGCGACGCCCGTCGTGTCGACCCGGCCGCACCGCTCGATGACCTGGGCCGGGGTCGGCCGCCGCGCCGGGTCCTTCTCCAGGCAGTGGGCGGCGATGGCCCGCAGGGGCTCGGGGCAGCCGTCGAGGTCGGGATCCTGCTCCAGGATGCGGTAGACGACGCTGTGGTCGGAGCCGCCGCCGAAGGCGAGCCGTCCGGTGGCGGCGAAACCGGCGATCACACCGAGGGCGAACACATCACCGGCCTCGGTGACGTCCCGCCCCCTGATGTATTCGGGCGCCATGTAGGCGGGCGTTCCGGTGCGCATCCCGGTGGCGGTCACCGCGGTGACATCGGCCGCCCGGGCGATACCGAAGTCGATGACCTTCGGTCCCTCGCAGGTGAGGATGATGTTCGAGGGCTTCAGATCGCGGTGGATCACATCGGCGGCGTGGATGGACTGCAGGGCCTCGGCCACCCTGGCGATCAGCCCCAGCGCCGCGTCGGCCGACAGCGGCCCGCTCTCGGCGACCGCGTGCTGAAGGGACGGCCCGGGTACGTACGCCGTGGCCAGCCAGGGCTCTTCGGCCCGCAGATCCGCGTCCACGACCGGCACCGTGTAGAGACCCTGGACGCGCCGGGCCGCGGCCACTTCCTGCTCGAAGCGCTTGCGGAACGACGCGTCGCCCGCGTATTCGCGGTGGACGACCTTGACCGCCACCGCGCTGCCGGCCGGTGTACGCGCCAGGTAGACGCGGCCCATTCCCCCGGCGCCCAGCACCGCCTCCAGCCGGTACGGACCGGCCGTGGCGGGATCAGTGGCCCCCAGGGGGCGGTGTGGTGGCGGAGCCGTCGGCCACCCCGGTCGCTGTCCCGCCCCAACGGGTGGAACCGCCAATCGACCATGGTCATGGTCCGGTCGGGACATGCTCCCCGTCACCCCGTCTCTCGCCGTTCGAGCGAGCGACAGCGTAAACGAACCCACCACCCCGTAACAGCTCCCCCACTCGCAGGTCGTCCCCGCATCGGATGCCCCGTCAGGGTTGGCGGCCCGCATGCGGGTACTCAGGAGGATCTGGAGGCGCGGGACCCGCGGCCGCCGGAGGGCGTCCGCTTCCCGATGTGGCTCAAGCCGGCCCTCGCGTACTCCTCGGAACTGGCCTTCTCGGTCAAGGACGAGGAGGAGTTCCGTACCGCGGTGGACCGGATCCGTGAGGGCATCGGCCGCGTCGGGAAGCCCTTCGACGCCGTCCTCGAACGGCTCGGGCTACCGCCGGAGATGGAGGGTGTCGGCGGTCAGGTGTGCCTCGCGGAGGAGGCGCTGAGCGGGGTGCAGGTCGCCGTGGAGGGCTATGTCCACCGGGGCGAGGTCACCGTCTACGGGGTGCTGGACTCCATCGACTACCCCGACAGCTCGTCCTTCCTGCGCCACCAGTACCCCTCCGCGCTGCCCGAGCCCGTGATCCGGCGGCTGCATGACGTCTCGCGGCGGGTGATGCGGCAGATCGGCGTGGACGGGGCGACGTTCAGCATCGAGTACTTCTACGACGCCGCCACGGACGAGATCAACCTCCTGGAGATCAACCCCCGGCACTCCCAGTCGCACGCCGAACTCTTCGCCTACGTCGACGGTGTGCCCAACCACCACTGCATGCTCAGCCTCGCCCTCGGCGAGGACCCCGCCCTGCGTACCGCGAGGGCCCCTACGCGATGGCCGCCAAGTGGTACTACCGGTGGTTCGCCGACGGTGTGGTCCATGACGCCCCCGTCGACGAGGAGATCGAGCGCATCGAGCGCGAGATCCCGGGCGTACGGATCGATGTGGTGCCCGAGGAGGGCCAGCGGCTGTCGCAGATGGAACAGCAGGACAGCTACAGCTTCGAACTCGCGCACATCTTCACCGGCGGGGACAGCGAGGAGGACCTGCGCGAGAAGTACGACCGCTGTGTCGCCGCCCTGAACCTGCTCTTCGACGCCGGCGCCCCGGGCGCCCGGCGGGAGCAGCACGGCTGAGCCCCGACCGGCCCGACCGCCCAGCCGCCCCGACCGCCACCAGGGAAGGAGCATGTCGGCCCATGCGGCTCGTGAGCAATCTGCCGTGCGCCACGGAGGAAGAGGAACACATCACCATCCCCATGTCCGACGGCGTTCGCCTGTCGGCGCGCGTCTGGCGTCCCACGTCCTCGGACGAGGAGCCGGTGCCCGCGGTGCTGGAGTACATCCCCTACCGCAAACGGGATCTGACCTCCGTGCGCGACTCCGTCCACCACCCCTACATCGCCGGTCACGGCTACGCCTGTGTCCGCGTCGACCTGCGGGGCACCGGGGAGTCGGAGGGGGTGCTGACGGACGAATACCTGGGGCAGGAGCAGACGGACGCCGAGGAGATCCTGGCGTGGCTGGCCGAGCGGCCCTGGTGCGACGGCGCCACCGGCATGATGGGCATCTCCTGGGGCGCCTTCGCCGCCCTTCAGGTGGCCGCCCGGCGGCCACCGAGCCTGCGCGCCATCGTCATCGCCTCCTTCACCGACGACCGGTACGCCGATGACATGCACTACATGGGCGGTGCGCTGCTGTCCGACAACCTCGCCGAGGCGGGCACCATGTTCGCCTACGCCACCTGCCCGCCGGACCCGGCGGTGGTCGGCGAGCGCTGGCGCGGGATGTGGCACGAGCGGCTGGAGAACGCCCGCCCCTGGGTGCTGGAGTGGCTGCGCCACCAGCGCCGCGACGACTACTGGCGGCACGCCTCGGTGTGCGAGGACTACCAGGCCGTGCGGTGCCCCGTGCTGGCCTCCAGCGGCTGGGCGGACGGCTACTCCAACGCCGTGACCCGGCTGCTCGGCAATCTGGACGTACCGCGCAAGGGCCTGATCGGGCCGTGGTCGCACAAGTATCCGCACCTGGGCGAGCCGGGTCCGGCCATCGGCTACCTCCAGGAGGTGGTGCGGTGGTGGGACCACTGGCTGAAGGGCGTGGACAACGGCGTCATGGACGGGCCCATGCTGTGGACGTGGATGCAGGACAGCGTGCCACCGTCCACCTCCTACGAGGAGCGCCCCGGCCGCTGGATCGCCGAGCCCCGGTGGCCCTCCCCCAACGTCGAGCCGGTGGTGCACCCGCTCACCGGATATCGCATCGCCGACCCCGGTGACACACCTCCCGGCCAGGAGGCGCGGGGCGAGCCGCTGACCGTCCAGTCTCCGCTGTCCGTCGGCCAGTTCGCGGGCAAGTGGGCCTCGTACAACGCGCCTCCGGATCTGCCGTACGACCAGCGGGAGGAGGACGGCGGTTCGCTCGTGTTCCAGACCGATCCGCTCACCGAGCGGGTGGAGATCCTCGGCTCGCCCTCCGTCGAGCTGGAGCTGTCGGCCAGTGAACCGGTCGCCATGGTCGCCGCCCGGCTCTCCGACGTGGCTCCGGACGGCCGCGCCACCCGGGTCACCTACGGTCTGCTCAACATCGCCCACCGCGAGACCGTCGGCGACCCCGAACCCCTGGAGCCCGGCCGGCGCTACCGCGCCCGGGTGCGGCTCAATGGCGTGGCCCAGGCGTTCCCGCCCGGTCACCGCATCCGGTTGTCGCTGTCCACGTCGTACTGGCCGCTCGCCTGGCCCCCGCCCCGGCCGGCGCTGCTGACCGTGTACGAGGCCGACAGCGCCCTCACGCTGCCGCTGCGCCGGACCTCCGCGGGCGAGGACCGGCCCCAGCGCCCGTTCGGGGAGCCCGAGGGCACGCCGCCCGCCGCCACCACCCGGATCACGCCCCACGAGGAGCGCTGGGACGTCAAGCGCGATCTGGTCGGCTACCGGTCCGAGTTGGAGATCGTCAAGGACGCGGGCACCCTGCGCTTCGACGACATCGGGCTGGACGTCGGCCGCCGGGCGTACGAGCGCTACACGGCGGTCGCGGACGACTTCGGCTCGGTCGGTGGCGAGTCGACCTGGACCATGCGTTTCCACCGCGACGACTGGGATGTGCGGGTGGTGACGAGCACGGTGCTGCGCTCAAGCGAAACGGAGTTCTTCGTGGACGCCACGCTGGACGGCTACGAGGGCGACCGGCGGGTCTTCTCGCGCACCTGGAACGAGACGCTGCCCCGGGACGGCCTGTGACTCTTCCCGGACATCGCACGCGCACGTCACGCTCTGCCGGGGGTACTCGCCGCTGATGGTGTTCAAAACGCCTCCAGGCGTGTACGCCCCGCAGGACGACACATGGCTGTTGTCCGAGGCCCTGCTGCGGGAGGACATCACGGCCGAGACGGCGGTGCTGGACGTGGGGACCGGCAGCGGGGCCCTGGCGCTCGCCGCGGCCGGACGCGGCGCGGCCCAGGTGACCGCGGTCGATGTCTCACCGCTCGCCGTGGGCGCCACATGGCTGCGCGCCCGCCTCAAAGGGCTGCCGGTGCGTGTCCTCCAGGGCGATCTGCTGACCCCGGTCGCCGACAACAGATTCGATCTCATCGTCGCCAATCCGCCGTATGTGCCGTTGGCGGGGCGGCGGATCCGCCGGGGCCGTGGCGTGGCCTGGCGGGCCGGTGCCGACGGGCGGGCGGTGGTCGACCGGATCTGCCGCGACGCGCCTCCCCTGCTGCGCCCCGGCGGAGTGCTGCTCCTGGTGCACTCTGCGCTGTGCGGCCCGGATCGTACGGTGGAGCGGTTGGCGGGGGCGGGGCTGCGGGCGACCGTGGCCGACCGCCGCACGATCCCCTTCGGGCCGGTGCTGCGCGAGCAGGCCCCCTGGCTGGAGGCCCATGGGCTGATCCCCCCGGGCGAGACGAAGGAAGAGCTGGTGGTGATCCGTGCCGAACGACAAGTGTGATCACACGGTGGGCGTGCGGATGGGGACCGACGGCCCGATGCTGATCGAGGGACCGGTCGAGGTCACGCTGCCCGATGGCAGCGTGGTGCGCTCCGACCGCTTCACGGCGGCCGTGTGCCTGTGCGGCCGCAGCGCGCGCTACCCGTGGTGCGACACCAGCCACCGCCGCAGACCGCCGAGGTCACGGCGCGGAGCGGGCCCGGAGCAGTAGCTCCGTAGCGGGCCCGGACGTATGCTCATATGCGCGCTCGGAAGTACGGAACGCCGCCCGGTCTCCGGACGGCGCGCGATCATCCGACGTCTGGAATATGTCAGGTGGGGCACTCATCACGGATGCGCTGTGGAGTGCTCGACATCGGATCCCGTACCGTCCATCTCAAGATCGCCGACCTTTTCCCGGGCAGACCCCCGGAGCCGGTGGTCTCGTGGAAACAGCCGGTCCGCCTGGCCGACGCGACCGATCGCCAGGGGGTGATCCCCCGCGAGGCGATCCGGTCCCTGGTCGCCGCCGTCACCGCGAGTGCCGCGGCCGCGTCCGCCCACCACGTCGACCGCCTGATCCCCTTCGCCACCTCGGCGGTGCGGGACGCGACCAACCGGGACGCGGTGCTCGACGAGATCGAGGCCGCCACCGGTATCCGGGTGGGTTTCATGAGCGGCGTGGAGGAGGCACGGCTGACGTTCAGGGCGGCGCGCGGCTGGCTCGGCTGGTCGGCGGGGCGGATACTGCTCCTCGACATCGGCGGCGGCTCCCTGGAGATCGCCTGCGGAAGCGGTACGGACCCCGCTCTCGCCATCTCCCTGCCGCTGGGCGCCGACCGGCTCACCCGCCACCATCTGCCCGATGCCACGCCGGTGCGGAAGCGGGACGTCAAGGCGTTGCGCCGGCACGTACGCGCCACCCTCGGCCAGGGCACCGCCGAACTGCGCGCACAGCCCGCGCCCCTCTCCTGCGTCGCCACGTCCAGGACGTTCGCCCAGCTGGCCCGCCTCGCCGGAACCCCGCAGCCCGGCAAGGGTCTGCCCACGGTCCACAGTCTCAGCCGTAAGGAGCTGGTGCCCTGGGTGTCACGGCTCGCGGGCAAAACGGACCGGCAGCGGGCGAAGCTGCGCGGAATCTCCGCCTCCAGGGCGCATCAGTGCCTGGCCGGTGCCATCGTCGCGGAGGCCGTCATGGAAGTCATGGCGGTGAAACGACTCACCATCTGCCCATGGGCCTTGCGCGAGGGCGTTCTGCTCGACCATCTCTCCCGCCTCGAGGGCGAACATCCGGAGTTCACGACCACGCCGTTCGTGCCCACACCGCGCGCGATCCGCGCGCTCCCCCAGGAGGCGTAACCTGGCCGGAGGGCCGGGGGAGCGCACCGCGACGAAGAAGCGCGAACCCGGGAGTGGTGCCCATGGTGACGATCCTGCTGTCGATCATGTTCGCTCTGCTCGCGGCCGGCAGCAATGCGCTCGGAACGGTATTGCAGCGGCGCGCGGCGCTCACCGTTCCCGCGTCACCGTCATTGCGCATCGGGCTGATCCGCGACCTCGTGCACACTCCCGTCTGGTTCGGCGGAATGCTCGGCGTCATCTTCGCCGCCCTCTTTCAAGCGCTCGCTCTGGCCACCGGATCACTGGCCGCCGTACAGCCCATTTTCATTCTCGAACTCCCCCTCGCCCTGGTGATCGGAGGAATGGTCTTTCATGTCGGGCTGTCCCGGAAGGCATGGCTCTGTGTGGTCTGCATCGTGGCCGGACTGGCTCTGGTCCTCCTCTCGCTGGCGCCCACCGGAGGGCGTGAACAGGTGCCCGGGATCTGGTGGCTGCCCGCGCTCGCGGTCACCGGAGGGATCGGTACCACCCTCGTGCTCACCGGTCTGCGGCGCCCCGCCGGTCTGATGCGCGCGGCCTCGCTCGCGGCGGCGGCGGCCATCGGAAACGCCGTCACCGCGGCATTGGTCAAGTCGGCCATGAACATCCTCTCCGCTCAGGGCGCCGTGGCCTTCTTCACCGCATGGCAGACGTACAGCTTCGCGGCCGTCGGCGCCTTTTCGCTGTTCCTGCTCGGCGTGGCCATGCAAGGGGGCCCGCTCATCGGCTCGCAGCCCGCTCTGACGCTGGGCGACGCCTCGGTGAGTTTCTGTCTCGGTGTGACGCTCTACGGGGAGCAGCCGCGCGCCGGATTCTGGCTCGTACCGGCGCTGATGGGGCTGGGTGTGCTCCTCTACGGAGTCTTCGGGCTGTCCCACACCCGATGCCTCGCCCAGTGCCTCGGCCCGGGCCGGGACGAGCTCGATGCCATGGGGCAGCCCGCCACGGCGCGCGGGTGATATCGCCGGTAGAATCGTCAATACGGCGAAGTCGAGTATTTCGGACACAGCGCGCGGTGTGGCATCGGACCTCTACGAGCTACTGGAGGGTCGCAAGTGATCAGCCACCACGCCTATGCCGTCGAGCCCTGGTGTCTGCGCGAGACCGAGCTCAACCTGGACGTACTGGCCCAGAGCGAATCCGTCTTCTCGGTGTCCAACGGGCATGTCGGCTGGCGCGGCAACCTCGACGAGGGCGAGCCGCACGCCCTGCCCGGCAGCTATCTCAACGGTGTGCACGAGCAGCATCCGCTGCCGTACGCGGAGGGCGGTTACGGATTCCCCGAGTCCGGCCAGACGGTCATCAACGTGACCAACGGCAAGCTGATCCGGCTGCTGGTCGACGACGAACCGTTCGACCTGCGCTACGGGCGGTTGCGCTCCCATGAGCGGGTGCTCGATCTGCGTACCGGACTGCTCCACCGCGTCTGCGAGTGGACCTCACCGGTCGGCAAGGCGGTGCGGGTGCGCTCCACCAGGATGATCTCCTTCAGCCAGCGCGCCATCGCCGCGGTCGCCTACGAAGTGGAGCCGCTGGACGACCGGACCAACGTGGTCGTGCAGTCGGAGCTCGTCGCCAATGAGCAACTGCCCACGCTCAGCGGCGATCCCCGGGTCGGCGCCGCCCTGGAGTCATGCCTGCTGCCCGAGGAGAACTTCGCGCGCGACCTGCGGCTGCGCCTGGTACACCGTACGGCGGCGAGCGGGCAGCGGGTCGCGGCCGCCGCCGACCACGTGGTGCGGGGCCCCGGATCCACCCGTACCTCCGGCGAGAGCACGGATGACGTGGGCCGCGTGACCGTCACCGCCGTGCTCGACCCCGGCGAGCGGCTGCGCGTCGAGAAGTTCGTGGCGTACGGCTGGTCCGGATTCCGCTCGCTGCCCGCCGTCCGGGACCAGGTCGAGGCCGCGCTCAGCAGTGCGCGCAACACCGGCTGGCAGGGCCTGGTCGACCAGCAGCGGGAGTTCCTCGACGGCTTCTGGCACCACTCCGACATCGAGGTCGACGGTGACGCGGAGATCCAGCAGGCCGTGCGCTTCGCCCTCTTCCACGTACTCCAGGCGGGCACCCGGGCCGAACAGCGGGCGATCCCGGCCAAGGGCCTGACCGGCTCCGGCTACGACGGACACGCCTTCTGGGACACCGAGGCGTTCGTGCTGCCGCTGCTCACCTACGCCTCGCCGAACTGCGTCGCCGAGGCCCTGCACTGGCGGCAGAACACCCTGCCCGCGGCGCGGGAGCGCGCCCGGCAGCTCGGACTGCGGGGTGCGGCCTTCCCATGGCGCACGATCGACGGCGCGGAGTGCTCCGGGTACTGGCCGGCCGGAACCGCGGCCTTCCACATCAACGCGGATATCGCGGCGGCCGTCGTGCGCTACGTCCGGGCCTCCGGCGACACGGACTTCGAGCGGCGGACGGGGGTGGAGCTGCTGGTGGAGACGGCCCGGCTGTGGCGCTCCCTCGGCCATCACGACTCCGGGGGGCGCTTCCACATCGACGGCGTCACCGGCCCCGACGAGTACAGCGCGCTCGCGAACGACAACGCGTACACCAACCTCATGGCCCGGGCCAATCTGCGGGCCGCGGCGGATGCGGCCGAGCGCCACTCGGCGGAGGCCGCGGCGCTCGGTGTCGACGAGGCGGAGGCCGCCGCATGGCGCGATGCCGCCAGGGCGATGTCCGTGCCGTACGTCCACGCGCTGGGCCTCCATGAGCAGTCGGCGGGCTACACCGGGCTCGACGTATGGGACTTCGAGGGCACGCCACCCGAGCACTATCCGCTGATGCTGCACTTCCCGTACTTCGACCTGTACCGGAAACAGGTGGTCAAACAGGCGGACCTGGTGCTGGCGATGTTCCTGTGCGGCGATGCCTTCGAACGCGACCAGAAGGCGCGGAACTTCGCCTACTACGAGCCGCTGACCGTCCGGGACTCCTCGCTGTCGGCCTGTGTGCAGTGTGTGATGGCCGCCGAAGTGGGCCATCTGCGCCTGGCCTACGACTACTTGGGCGAGGCCGCGCTGATGGACCTGGCCGACCTGGAGAAGAACACCCGCGACGGACTGCACATCGCCTCGCTGGCGGGCACCTGGATCGGACTGGTCGCCGGTTTCGGCGGGCTGCGCGACTACGGGGACGTCCTGTACTTCGCGCCCCGGCTTCCCGAGAGCCTCCACCGGCTGGCCTTCTCGCTGCGGGTCCGGCAGAGCTGTCTGCGGGTCGACATCACGGGCTCGCAGGTCACCTATGCGTTGCGGCAAGGCGACCCCGTCCGGATCAGCCACGGCGGCGAGCTCATCACCCTCTCCGAGGACACCCCGCAGACCCGCCCGCTCGCCCCGCCGACCGCCCTCCCCGAGCCCGCCCAGCCACCGGGCCGACGGCCCGGACCACGCCGCTGACGCCCCGAACCGCGCCCGGCAACGTCACGTCCGAATCCCGCCAGCGCGACGGGGGCCGTTCACCCAGGATGGTCGGCAGCAGACCAGTGAGGACGGTCCCGTCAATGATGCGTCGCCCTGCCGCGCCACGGCCCGAAGCCGTACCGGAGCAGGCCCCTCCGCCCGGCACCGGGTCACGTGGGGCGCGGCCATGGCCGCTGCTGGCGGTGTTGCTGGCCGCGCAGTGCGTCGCCAACGTGGACACCGCCATCGCCAACATCGCGGTGCCGTCCATCCAAGCCGATCTCGGTGCCTCCGGTGGTGAGGCCGGACTCGTGATCTCCGGCTATGTGGTCGCGTTCGCGGTGCTGCTCGTCACCGGGGCGCGGCTGGGGGCGTCACACGGCCACCGCCGCGTCTTCATCCTGGGGATGGCCGTGTTCACGGCGGCCTCGCTCGCCTGCGCCGCCGCCCCGGACCCCGTCGTGCTGATCGTCGCCAGGGTCGTCCAGGGCTCGGGAAGCGCGCTGATGGTGCCCCAAGTGCTCAGTGGCATCCAGCTGCACTTCACCGGCCGGGACCGGATCAGGGCCATGGGGTACTACGCCATCGCCCTGTCCGGCGGCGCCGTCGCGGGGCAGAGCCTCGGCGGTGTGCTGATCGCGGCCGACATCCACGGAATGGGCTGGCGCCCCATCTTCCTGGTCAACGTGCCGCTGGGGCTGCTGCTCATCGCCGCGGCGACGCGCTTGATGCCCGCCGACGACACCTCTCGCCGGACACAACGGCTCGACGTGCGGGGCATGCTGGTCCTGTCGACGGCCGTCATGCTGCTCATCGTGCCGCTGATGCTCGGCATGGACCGCGGGTGGCCGGTCTGGACATGGCTGTGTCTCGCGGCGGGTGGCCCGGCGTTCGTGGTGTTCGGACGGGGCCAGCGGCGGCTGTCCGCCGCCGGAGGACGGCCGTTGATCGCCGAGCGGGTGATCCGGGAACCGGCCGTGCGCTGGTCCCTCGTGGCACACGGGGTGACCACCATGACCTACTGCGCGCTGCTGTTCGTGCTGGCGCTCTACCTCCAGGACGGCCTCGGACGCGGACCCGCGTACGCCGGGCTGGCGATGGTCTCGTGGGTCGCCGCGTTCGGCACCGCCGGTCCCCTGCTGGCCCGCCTCCCGCGGAGCGGCGGGTCGATCCCCGCGCTGGGCTGCCTGATCCTCGCGGTCGCCTACGCCTCGGTGTGCGGCTACCTCCTGACCGGCCACCGCACCGGACCTACGCTGTTCGCGCTGCTGGGAGTCGGCGGACTCGGGCTCGGCATCAGCTCCAACTCCCTCATCGGCCTCATGACGTTCGCCCTGCCCAACCGCTACGCCGCCGACCTCTCCGGCGTCATCAGCACCAACGGCCAGCTGTGCGGGGCACTCGGCGTCGCGGTCCTGGGCAGCGGATACCTGGGTCTGGCCCAGGGCCATTCGCTCCCCCACGCGGCGCGGGCGTTCGAGGCGGTCCTGCTCGCCTCCGCGGCGCTCTCCTCGCTCGCCGCCGTGGCGGCGCGCAGAGCCACGCGCGCCGCGGAGGCCGGTGCGTAACGGCGGTGGGCTCGTCCGTTCAGGTGGTGACCGAGTAGGAGTGGGCCCCTGCCCCCGTCAGGGCGCCCCCGTCGACGATCAGGTACTCGTCGCGGATCGGACGGCCCGCCAGCCAGGACTCCAGGATCTCGCGGGTACCGGCCGAAGCGGCGCCGGCCGAGTTCGCCGGAGACGCTGCCGAGGAGGTGGCCCGGGGTGAAGCCGGTCGCCTCGGGAGTGGGCGCGGTCTGGCCGCCCGGGTAGTGGCCGATCGGCGGGAGGTCGTCGCGGGCGTAGGAGGTCGGGTATCCGTCGGTGGGGTCGTCGTACAGGACGCAGAGCACCTTGGCCATGGTCGCGGCTCCTCAACTCCGTTGCTGCCTGGCGCACTTCACGATCCCCGGAGTCATTCGCCCCGGTCAAAGCGATCCTCGCTATGGCGGCATAGCCCGCATCTATCAGCCGCGCCCGCCGAGGCAGGGGTGGAGCGGCTCGGCCACCAGCCGCGCCCGCCCAGGTAGGAGTGGAGCAACTCGTCCAGCGCGTCCCGCACCCCCGCCTCCCGGGCCACCGTCAGCAGCGCCTCGGCGAGCACGGACGGAGGATCGTCCTTGCCGGTGGCCAGGCCGACCCGTGGCCCGCGTACGGGGCCGTCCAACGGCACCACCCGCATCCCGGCGGGAACGCCGAACATGCGCAGCCAGGCGTGCGAGATCACACTGGACCAGCGCCCGCCGCGGAGGTGTGCGTACAGCCCCGCCACGCCGTCCGACTCGATCGCGGGCGTGGCGGTGGCGCCGTCGGCCGCGAAGTACCCGTTCATGATGCGGCGGTTGCGCATTCGCGGGACCAGCAGGCACAGGACACTGACCCGGGCCCGTGGATGGCGTTCGCAGAACGGGCTGGTCAGCAGGGACGCGGCAGGCAGCGCGGTCGGTATGACCCCCAGGCGCAGGGTGCCGGTCAGGCCGCCGCGCAGGGCCGAGAGTTCCTGGAGCAGCGCGTCCCGCTCGGCCAGGATGCGAGACGTAGCAGGAGGCCGCCGCGCGGGCGAAGTGCCGCTCCCTGGCGAGCGCGACGAGGTACTCCAGCTGACGCAGCAGCATGCACGGCCTCCGTGGGAAGCGAGGGACCCTTACGCCCGGCGCGCCGCCGAGGGCCGCCGGGGACGGTCACAAGGTGAGCAGTTGCTCGTGGAACCCGCCGAACCCCCGCTCCCGGTCGATGAGGTGGATCTCCAGGATCCAGTGGCAGCGACGCCCGGTCTTGTCGGTGCGCCGCAGTGGTGTGCCGTTGCCGGGCGTGATGTACGACTCCACGTCCGCGCCGCCGATCGTCTCGTGCGGGAACTCCCCGACCAGATGCCCCGCGTGCCAGCCGCCCAGCTCCCAGCCGGCCTCGGCGGCCAGGCGGCCGACCTCGGCGTGCAGCCGCTCGCCGGTGATCTCCGGGTCGCCCTCGAAGAAGGCCTTCCCGGCGGCGAACACCCTGGGCAGATCGTCCCGCAGCCGGTGCTTGCCCGGGTCGTCGCCGAGGACGAACGTCCTTCCGAAGTCCGCCTCGTACTCCTCGAAGATCGGTCCGAAGTCGGCGAACGCGATGTCGTCCGTGCCGATCACCCGGTCGGGCGGATTCTCCCGGTACGGCAGGAGGGTGTTCGGCCCCGAGCGCACGATCCGCTTGTGCCAGTGCCGGGTCGCACCGAACATCTCGTTCGCCAGGTCCCGGATCCGGTCGCTGACCGCCCGCTCCCCCTCCCCGGGCGCCACCAGCCCGCGCTCCTCGATCTCCGCGAAGAGCCGCACGGCCTTCGCCTGGGCATCCACCAGCCGTGCCGCGCGGGTTCCTTCGTCGTCAGCCATGGGGCCGAACGTAGCCATCTGGATCACTTCCGGCAACGCGGGCCCGCCGAGTTTCGCGTCAGGTCAGGCTGTGGCGTGCGACGGTGAGAAACTCCGCCTTGAACGGCTCAAGGCGCTCGCCCAGGCTCCCCTCCCCCCGTTCCTGCCAGACCGCTTGGTTGAGGGCGCGGGCGTAGGCGGCTGTCGGCGCGTGAAGACCGGGGGCGCACAGCAACTCGACGCCCTTCTCGGCTATGCGCAGTCCGTCCATCGCCGGTCTGGCCGTCGCGTACCACTCATCGCCGACATCCCATCGCGGCGGCCGCGCATGCGCCACGCCCTCGGCCTCCAAGGCGCACCGGATGAACTCCAGCAGGGTCCTGATCTGCTCGGCACGCCGCTCCTCCACCAGCGTCGCGGCCCGTCTCCGCCCCTCGGCCCGTTCGGCCGCTCGCTGCGTCGTGCGCTGGGTCAGATAGGTCAGCGCACCACCCACGGCCACACCGGCCATCGAAATCGCCGGGGTCCACAAGTCTCCTGCCATGGCCGACTACTACCAGCCCGCGCCCGCCGGCCGCCGCTGTGCGGATGTGCTCGCTCACGGGTTCCACGGGCGCGGAGTGATACTCGTGCGGTCGGACGACGGCCGTCAAACTCCGCGAGCTGTGCGGCTACTCCTGGTCCAGTGAGGCCCAGAAGCGGGTCAGAACCTCGGCACCACGGCGCGGGTCATGCGTCATCCACCAGTGGCCCAGCCCGTCGAGGACCTCCACCCGGGCACCGGCCCGGCGCGCACCGCGGCGGCGCTGTTCGACGGTCCCGACCACGTGGTCCTCGGTGGCGAGCACCACGAGCCCCGGCCGCCGGGCCGCGTTCTCCAGGTCCCGGCCGAGTTCGTTCATCACCGGTCGCGTGGCGGAGGTGTAGAGCGCGATCACGGCCCGGCCCATCGCCTCGTTCTGGCCCTCGGCGACCCGTTCGGCCACCGCCTCGCCCATCCCCCGCTCGACGAGCGTCGCGATCCGCCGCTCCAGGGGCGCGCCGAAGCGTTCGGCCACATCGGCCTCTCCGACTCCCGGGGTCTGCCATCGCTGGGCGAGCTCATGCCAGACGTAGTCGGGATCGTAGACCCCGATCGTGTCGCTGACCCAGCTGCGCACGAGGTCCGGGCGGCTCATGACCGCGTTGAGGACGTGTCCGCCGCCCCAGTCGTGGCCCACCAGGTCGACGGGCTCGGTGAAGCGGGTCAGCTCGCCGATCAGCCAGTCGCGATACTCCAGGACGGTCGCCCCGAACCCGGTCGGCAGCGGTGCGCCGAACCCGGGCGGGGACAGCCGGACCAGGCCGTCCGGAGCCGCACCGGCGGCCTCCAGTTCGGCGATCAGGAGGTCCCAGACGGCCGCCGTCTCGGGGTTGCCGTGCACGAAGACGGCGGGCATCAGGCCACTCCCCCCTGGATCGGAACGGTGGGTTGCAGGACCGATTCCACCAGCGCCTCCGCACGGAGATGGGCCACCGCCCGATAGTCGGGGTCACGGGCCATGTCGGCGAACGCCTGGCGGCTGGGGTAGCGCACCAGGAGCACCGCGTCCCATGCCTGCCCGTCCTCGGCGACCAGAGCACGGCCGCCGTTCCCCAGGTACTCCACCCGCAGTCCGTACCGCCCGTGGATCTCCGAGCCCAGCGCCTCCGTGTAGCGCTGGTAGCTCTCGCGGCCACCGTCGGGGCGGAACCGCAGCAGGTTCAGCATCACCACGGGGCCGCCGGGGTCCTCGGCCAGCAGCGCGTCGAGGGCCCGCTCATCCATATCGATCACCAAAGCCTCCTTCAGATGAAGAGCAGCCTATAAACTTGTTGGTCAACACGCAAGTTAATCGGGCCGGCCGGACCGGCCCGAGCCCGGGACACACGCCGTCCGCCGGGACACACGCCGTCCGCCGCGCCATGCGGTGGAAATGAAGACGGGGCCAAGGCTTTCCCACCGGTTCACCAACGCCTGATGGTTTGGGGTCCGTTGTCATCAGCACCTGTCGTCCTGACGTTTCAAGGAGTTGCTCCTATGCACAGACCCTCCCGTCGTCACCTCACCCTCGCCACGGCCACGGTTGTCGCGGCTGCCGCCGTGGCCGCCACCACCTCCGCCGGCGCCTTCGACAGCACGGAGCAGGCCCGGAGCGCCATCAAGGGCGGGAAGGCGAGGAACGTCATCCTGCTGATCGGCGACGGCATGGGTGACTCGGAGATGACGCTGGCCCGTGACTACACGGTCGGGGCCGACGGCCGGCTGAACCTGGACAAGTTCCCGCTCACCGGCGCCTACACCACCTACGCGGTCCACGCCGACGGCACCCCGGACTACGTCACCGACTCCGCCGCCAGCGGCACCGGCTGGGCGACCGGCCACAAGACCGTCAACGGACGCATCTCCAAGACGCCGGGCACCGACAAGGCCGTGCCGACGATCCTGGAGCTCGCGCAGAAGAACGGATACGCCACCGGCAGCGTCACCACCTCCGAGCTCACCGACGCCACCCCCGCGGTGCTCGCCTCCCACGCCACCGACCGCTCCTGCCAGGGCCCGGCCGACATGGCCAAGTGCCCCGCCGACACGATCGCCGCGGGCGGCCCCGGCTCGATCGCCGAACAGTCCGTGAACCACAAGGTCGACGTCCTCCTCGGCGGTGGCAAGGCACGGTTCGACCAGAAGGTCACCGACGGCACCTTCAAGGGCATGACCGTCACCGAGCAGGCACGGAAGCTCGGCTACCAGGTGGTCACCGACGACGCGGGCATGAAGAACGCCAAGCCCGGCAAGCCCGTACTGGGCCTGTTCGCCTCCGGCAACGTTCCGGTGGAATGGACCGGCAAGGCGGCCGCGGCCGGCGGAACGGCCCCTCAGCGGTGCGTGACCTCCAACTCCGGCCGCCCGGCGGCCACGCCGAGCCTGGCCGACTCCGCCACCAAGGCGATCCAGCTGCTGGAGGCCAAGCGGAAGCACTCCGAGAACGGCTTCTTCCTCCAGGTCGAGGGCGCCTCCATCGACAAGCAGGACCACGCGGCCGACCCGTGCGGCCAGATCGGCGAGACCGCCGCCTTCGACCGCGCGGTGAAGGTGGCCCGCGACTACGCCGCCAAACACCCGGACACCCTCGTGGTCACCACCGCCGACCACGGCCACACCAGCCAGATCGTGCCGCTGGAGGCCACCCCGCCCGGCCTGTCCTCCACCCTCGTCACCGATGAGGGCCGGCAGCTCAAGGTCAACTACTCCACCAACACCCCGGGGCAGTCCCAGGAGCACACCGGCACCCAGGTACGCATCGCCGCCCAGGGGCCCGAGGCGTACCGCGTCCTCGGGGTGACCAACCAGACCGACCTGTTCACCACCGTCCGCGAGGCCCTGCGCCTGCGCTGACCGCGCACGCCGGGGAGGGGGCGCCGTGGCGGCACCCCCTCCCCGGCATGCGCCACCTCACCGTCCCAACTCGCGGTGGGCAGCACGGTGCTCGGCGCGCTGGGCGCGCTCGACCGTGGCCACGGCCAAGGGCTCTCGAAGCCGGTGTCGGCCCAGCTCTTGAAGATGGCCGGAAGCGATTCCGTGGCATCTTGGCGGCGAGCCATGGGCGCCACGGGCAACCACGTCCAGGCCGGCATCACGCTGACCAAGTACGAGGACCACGCCAAACCGTCGCCGGAGGCCTTCGCGGCCCCCGACGGGCAGCGCCTGGTCGCGGCGGAGTTCACGATCCTCAGCACCGGCGACGCCACCTACGACGGCCCCGGCAACCTGGGGGCGAAGGTCATCGACTCGGCCGGGAAGGTGTACGCCGGTAAGCCCGGCGACCCCACCGCCGGTGAGTCCCTGGACCTCACCGTGATCCTCCAGCCGACCTGTGTTTGTCACCCACCGCCGCCCAGGTCCGGCCAAAGTTGTCGGCCCGCGAGACGTGTGCCCGGACACCGGGCCGGCCCGGTCGCCAACCCCATTGCCCTGCGCAAGCGGCTGCTGCGGGCGTCCTCACCGGCCCAGGTGCGCTTCGATGAAGGAGTAGTCGTCCGCCGTGGGAACGATCCGGTCCAGGATGAAGCCGGCGCTGGAGAACAGCTCCTGCCACTCGGCCGCGTCGCGCTCCTTCCCGGTGGTGAGGGCGAGCATGGTCAGGTCGATCAGCTTGGTGGCGTGCGGTTCGTCGCCGGGCGGCACCACGCCTTCGATGACAACGAGCCGTGCACCGGGCGCCGCGGACTCCTTGACGGACTCGAGGATGCGCACGCAGGAGGCGTCGTCCCAGTCGTGCAGGATCGCCGCCATCACATAGACATCGGCTGACGGCACCGAGACGAAGAAGTCACCTGCGACGACGTCAATGCGCTCGGCCATCCCGCACTCCTCGATCTTCTTCCGCGCGCCCGGAAGGATCTCGGGCAGGTCGAAGAGGATTCCTCGGCGTGCGGGCTCGGAAGCAAGGAGACGGCTCAGAATCGTGCCGTCGGCGCCACCGATGTCGGCAACGACGTCACCCGCGGGAAGCCGGTAGCCGTGGAACATCCGGTCGCGCATCCCACCGACGAGGCCGGCCATGCCCCTGTTCTGCAGCTCGGCCATGCGGGGATCCGCGACGATCCAGTCGAAGAACGGCTTCCCGAAGTAATGCTGGGCGGCCGGCTCTCCGGTGTGCACGGTGTGCAGAATCTCGCTGAACGGCAGATAGTGCGTCTCCATCCAGTACAGCGCGACGTCCCTGAGCGAGTCCGGACGCCGAGTGGACAGAGTGGCGCCAAGGGGTGTCAGCTCCACCATGTCCTCGTTCGGCTGATGGAAGATGCCGAGCGGGGCGAGGCTCCGAACGATCCGGCGCAGCATCTCGGGCCGCGCACCGCACCGCGCGGCCAGCTCCGCGACCGCGATGGGTCCGTCCTCGAGTTGTGAGGCGACATCCAACTTGGCGATCACATAAAGCGCCTGGGAGATCTGGAACCCCGCGAGGAGCTGAAGCATCTGCAGCGAAGGCGGCGGTTCGTGCGGCGCCTCGGTACCGTCCGTGTATTGCGGTTGGGTCTTTTGCATCGTGATTTTTTCCATCGATCGATCGAGAACAGCCAAGCGGTGCCTGGCCAGTTGGCGACGGGCGCCGCACGAGTCTTGGATTGGTGAACCTACGGGCGGGCAGGTGTGAGCGCCAGGTTCATCGGGCCGGAAGATTGCGGAATAAATTCTGGCTGGGCCGGTCTCGCCCGATGCGCCACGCCCAAGCACCGAAATCACATCACCACGAGCCGAGCCGAGCCGCCAGCGGTTTCAGTACGCCTTCATCGCCGCCGGGTCCGCGGCGGATTGCCGTCCGCGGACGGAATACCAAGGGCGCGCGCCACCAACTGCCCTCGGCTGCGCACGCCGAACTTGGCGAAGATCGACTTCAGATGATCCTGCACGGTGTATTGGGACATGGTCAGGGCGGAGGCGATTCCGACCGACGACCGACCGGAGATCACCTGTTCCAGGATCTCCTGCTCCCGCGCCGTCAGCTCGTACGCACGGGCCAGTGTTCGGGTGATGTCGGAGAGCGGTGTCGGCTGGATGACGATCGAGGCGCCACTGTCCGGCTCCCCGTTCAGCGTCGAACCCCACAACGACAGCCAACGTCCGGTGCGGTCCCGCACCCGCAGATACGCCTCTTCGCCCCGCCCGGCTCGGGCGGCCGCCGCCACCTCGTGGAGGGGCAGCGTGCCGAGCCCGTGCAGCCAGTACCGCGCCGTCTCATTGGCGACCACGGTGCGGCCGACCTGGTCGAGCACAAGCACGCCCGGGCCGGGCACGCCCTGTGCCGCGGGCGGCGACGTGTTGACGCAGGCGCGGCGCAGGGCTACCGCGACCGGCCGTGACAGCGCGCCTACCAGCGACGCCTCCCGCGGAGTGAAGTCCGTCCGCTCCCCCCGCCGGAACAAGGACACCGCGCCCCAGCACTCACCGTCCACCAGGAAGACGGCACGCAGTTCGTGCTCGGCATTGATGATCGGCAAGACCGTGTGGAAGCGGAGGCTCCTGCGCGGATCACCGCCCGCGCTGCGGCTGAGAATTCCGACCGTGCGTCCAGTCCGCGCCAGATCGGCGAACTTGTCCACGTCGGCCTCGATGTACTCGTTATACGACGCGAGCGCCGCGTTACCGGGCGGGATTCCTGCGGAGATGTCATCAGTGATGAGCAGCGTCCACGGGTCGATGGTGCCGAAACAGAACGCGTCGCAGCGGACGTCCTGGCGCAACCGGGCCATCACCTGGGAACGCAGCGTCCGCGAGTCCAGGCCGAGCCGGCATATCCCCTCGATGTCGCTCTGCAGCCTGTGCACCGGGAGAGTGTAAGCGCTGCTCCCCGAATGATTTTCGGGTCGGGGACGCCAGAGCGCGCGGACAGCAAGCGCCACAACGCCGCGCTCGTCTGCCGCACGCGCCGCGCTCGTCTGCCGCACGCGCCGCCGCGCCGACGCCCTGCGCGCCATGCCCAAGCACCGCGCCCCCTACCAACGCGTTTCCCAGATTTCTGGGATTCCAGGAACCGCAGTTCCCGCATAGCGTCGATCGAACGATCAGCCGGAGAGTGAAAGGAACGCAGTGAGTTCTCCCTATGTGGCCCAGGTCGGCGAGCATGAGCAACTGGAGTGGCTCGGCGGTGGGACCATGGAGGTTCTGCTGGACGCCAAGCACACGGGTGGCCATCTGAGCGTGTTCCGATCGATCGTGCCGACCGCTACGGCTTCCCCCGTGCATCTGCACCCCGACGAGGATGAGATCTTCGTGATGCTGCGCGGCAGCGGGCTGATCTGGGCGGGTGACCGCCGCTTCGAACTCCACGCGGGCGGTGTCGCCTTCTTGCCCCGCGCCGTTCCTCACGCGTACCGGTTCACCTCGGACGACGTCGAGATGCTCGCGATCGCCACTCCCTCGGGCATGGAGGGTTTCCTCCGCGATGCGGGCTGGGACCGATCCCGGCCCAAGCCGCCCGGCTGGGCCGTGACCCCCGAGGCCCTGCGCAGGTCAGCCGCCACCAACGGGCAGGTGGTACTCGGGCCCCCGCTGGCCACCGACGAGATGATTCCGGCCGCTCTCCTCGATGCGCATCACTGACCGGGAACGTATTCAGGGATATGCCGAGCGGAATGCGATGAGCGACATCAACCCGCGAGACCAGTTGAATCATGAACGGGTGCCGTTCGCCCCGGTGCCGGCTGAAACGATCACGGAATGGGAGCCGGGCACCTTTCTGGAGAACCTCGCGCCCTTTCCGCCCGGCGGCTGGCTGGTCACCGTGCCGTCCCACCGCCGGATCGACCTTGTCACAGGTGACGGCCGACGCAGCACCTTCGCGGAACTCGCCTCGGTACCCACCGGAATCGTCACGGACCGAGACGGCGCCTGGGTGATCTCCGGAACCATAGGCGAGCCCGGCTGGTGCCTCGATCGGGTGCGCCAGGGCGAGGTGACGCACGCCTGCGACCTTCCCCAGCTGCGTTTCGGCAACGGAATGGCCCGGGACGGCCGGCGGCTGCTGATCGCGGACTCCGCGCTCGGCACCGTACTGGCCGTCGATCTCGACACGCGGCGAGCCGCCCAATGGATCCACCACGAACTTTTCACCCCGCTGGAACAGGCGGTCGGCGTCCCCGGCATCAACGGGATCACCGTCGCCGGGGATTACGTCTTTCTGGCCAACAGCGCGCGTGCGCTGCTACTGCGCGTACCGGCCGCCGCCACCGACACCACGCACCTCGAGATCGTGGCCGAGCGCCTGTTCGCGGACGATTTCGCGGTGCACGACGACGGAACCCTCTACCTGGCCACACACATTTTCGACAGCGTGCTGCGGCTGACTCCGGGCGGACGACGCACGGAGATCGCCCGCGCCGACCAGGGCGTCGAGACCTGCACCTCGGTGGCGATCGATCCGGCGAACCCGGACACCCTGTGGGTCACCGCCGCGGGCGAGCGCTTCGGCAGCGGCGGTCGCGACAAGCCCGCCCGGCTGATCCGGCTGAAGACCAATCCGTCTGCCGTTCCCACCGGAACCTCGGGCTCGAGCTGAGCTACGAGCCCGGAAAACAACTCGTGCGGGCCGAGGCAACGCTCGACCCGCCCAAATCGGGGAAATGCTACGTGTCCGAGGACCGACACGCACCATACGTACACGCCCGTCTTGCGGGGAGAGCTGCTTCTGTCGTAGCCACGTGGGCGAGTACTCGGCGGGATTCACACCGAAGGAGTGTGGAGTCTTCCCTCCCCAGATGTCTCACCACGCTTCGTCGCCGGAGTCTTCGGCGAGGTGCCCATGATGGCGGTAAACCATTTCGTCGGGGCGGCGCGTCACTCGGGCCGGCCGCCAGGCCGCGTCGTAGGACATGCGGCCGCGTTATTGAGCCCGAAGCCGTAAGGCCAGGAGACTGGTTGCCGGGTCGAGCAGCCAGCGCAGGGCGGGTAGCTTCATCGGGCCGTGCCCCCTCAGCGATGGGGCGCGGCTCTTCCCCGTCACCGCGGACACTTTCGGGCGAATCAGCGACTGAGGCACAGCGCAGCAGGCGGACGCCGCATCGGCCCGGGCCGGGTGTGACCGGCCTGTTCGGCCAGCTGCCCCCGGCCGGTTACGCGCCAACCCGCGCGTCATCAAACGCAAGGTGTCCAATTGGAAACTCAAGCGCACTCAGCACCACGACCCGCCTCGGCCGGACACGCCCTGCGTGACGCCGATGGGACCGACGAAGCCCCGGACCGACCCGCCGGAAACCCACCTAAATCACTGGTATTGCCCCTAGAGGGCCGAAGCCGCCCTCGCCCACCCGGCGTCGCGACTGTTGACGCACCCAGGCCGTAGCCGGTAACTGTTTACCAGCCACTTTCAAACCGGTTTAGAAGTCGGCGTGCACCAAGCCGAAGCCGTGACCGAACCAGCGCCCCGAAGACCTCGTCAACCGACGCACGCCCCCCCACGGCAGCGTTGTCAGGATCTGGGCGCGCCCGAAGGAGTCCGCATGACGGAAAACGGAGTCGCACCCCTGCCCGATCGACGTCGCGTCCTACTCGGGGGCCTCGGGATCACCGCCGGTGTCGCCGGGCTGACGCTGTCGGTGCCGGCTCTCGCGCGGGCTGCGGAGGCCGGTGGGAGTCGAGCGGTCACGGACGACCTCCAGCTCATCATCGAACGCCTGCAACAGCGGTTTCTTGCCCAGGGCGACCAGGTGAGGATCGCCAATGGCATCTTCCTCGCCCGTACGTCCGAGGCCCTGGCCTATGTCGAGTCCCTGCGCGCCGACGGCTCGTGGCCCGATGTGGACTACGACGACACCACCAGTTCCGCCAACGGTCGGGTCTGGTCGCCCTATCACGCGCTGTACCGCATGATCGCAATGGCTCACGCCTACCGTGACCCGGATGCCGCGGGCTACGGCAAACCGGAGCTGATCGAGGCCCTGAACCGTGCGCTTCTCTACTGGGACGGTGTCAAACCGACCAGCACGAACTGGTGGGAAGTCGAGATCGGCAAGTCGATGGCCATGGGCCGGGTGTCGATCTTCGTCGGCGACGAACTCAGCACCGAGGCGCGGGAGGTGACCTACGCCCACAACACCGGCCGCCTGGACCCGGCCGGGGCGAACGGCTCCTGGAGGACCGAGAACTACCTCTATGAGGCCGTCGCGAAGCACGCGACCGCCGACATCGAGCAGGGTTACGCCACCATGTCGCAAACGGTCGCCGTCGACAGCAGCGGTAAGGTCACCGAGGCCGTGCAGGTGGACTCGTCCTTCTGGGCACATGGGGCGCAGCTCTACAGCGAGGGCTACGGCATGGCCCTGTTCACCATCGTCGCGGCCTGGGCCGATGTCGCGCGCGGCACCAGCTTCGCCTTCTCGCCCGAGGACATCGACGCCATCGCCTTCTACATCCTCGACGGGACCCGCTGGCTGATCCGCGGGGAGATCGGGATGATGTATCTCGGGTACCGTCCCCCCAATACCATCGATGGCATTACGAGTTACGCGGCCGACTTCCTCGAGCCACTCGACCGGATGGTGCGGGCCGATGAGAGAAACTCGGCGGCGTATCAGCGGCTAGCCGACAATATCCGCGGGAAGATCCGGGAGAACGGCGTCACCGGGCATAAGTACTTCTGGCGCTCGGAGTTCTCCTCACATCTGCGGGACGCGTATGGAATCTTCACCAGGGTCAATTCCCCTCGTATGAAGGGCAGCGAGTACCGCTCCACCTTCCGGCCCGAAGTCGGCAACGAGATCGACTGGAATGCGGCGGGAGCCACCGCGATCCAGGTCACGAACCGGGAATACGATGACCTCGTACCCGCCTTCGACTGGTTCCACTACCCGGGTGTCACCGCGCCTTACACCAAGGTGCTGACGCAGTCGAGTCCCGCCAACCGCGGCAGCTTCACCGGCGGCGTCTCCGACGGGCGTTACGGAGCAAGCATCTTCACCCTCGACCGGTTCTCGACGACCGGGCGCAAGAGCTACTTCTACTTCGACGATGAGATCGTCGCGCTCGGCGCCGGGATCAGTTCCACCTCGCAGCACGCCGTCCATACGACCGTCAATCAGGGAGCGGCCCGGCCCAATGCCTCCGTCGGTGGCAAGGCCGTACGCCCGGGGACCGATTCAGCCGACACCGGCGCCTCATGGGCGTACAACGACGAGATCGGCTATGTCTTCCCGGAGGGTGGGCCGTTGAAGGTCTCGAACAAGGAGCAGACCGGGAGCTGGCTCGACCGTGATCCGGTGAAGCGGAATGCCTTTACCCTCTTCTTCGACCACGGCACCACCCCGGACGGAGCCAAATACGCCTACGTCCTCCTTCCCGGCGCGACACCCGAAAAGGTCCGCTCCTATGCGGCCAAGCCGGTCGTCAAGATCCTGCGCAACGACGAGCAGGTCCAAGCGGTCCGCCACCCGCGGCTGCGGCTGACGATGGCGACCTTCCATGCCGCGGGCTCCCTCGACCTGGGATCAGGCCGCACGCTGCGGGTCGATCAGCCCGCCATCATCATGCTCGACGAGGACGGCAGCTCCGCCGTGGTGAGCGTCGCCAACCCCGACCAGCCCGGCCTGACGGTCTCCGTCACCCTTGCCGCCCCCGGCCGCACCCGTCGTGCCAGCTTCCCGCTGGGCGCCGGCCCGAACCTCGGCAAGACGGTGACGCAGCCCCTCAGGTGACGCGAAGCGCAGACACAAACCGGCTTGCGGCCGACGGCTTCTCTCCGCCGGCCGCAAGCCGGCCCCACCACCGCCGAGAGCCAGCGCAACGTTGTGAACCACCTGCGGGTGCGACGTACGTCGCACCCGAGCCCCGGCCCAACAGCCCGTGCCGCACCCCCAACGGTGAAGAGCCGGTTCACAGAGGTCAGAGGCGTCAGTCCGCGGTCCGCTCCAGAGCAGCCACGCCGATCGCGCTGTCCGCCATCCCGTAGAACACATAGACGGCCCCCGCGATGCGCTCGACCGCGGTCGGGAAGACAACGTTGCCAAGCGTTCCTACCGTCTCCTCGCGGGTCTCCGGAGACAGCCACGGCTCCTGCGAGCGCGCCAGCACCCGCGCCGGATCGTCCGGGTCCAGCAGCATGCCCCCGGCCCGGTAGACGGCGCCATGGCTGAGCTCAAAGCCCCTCGCGACCGGACCGGTCACACCGTGGTGGATGAGCAGCCAGCCCTCGGGCACCCGGAGCGGCGGCGGACCCGCACCGATCTTCGCCGCCTCGAACGGCATCTCCGGAGCGGCCACCGGAGCGGAGTGCCGCAGCGAGGTCAGCGCCGAAAGATCGCGGCGGGCCGCCTCGGCGTCCACGTACGCGATCCAGATCGACGGGCGGCCGTCGGCCACCCCGGCCGGGGCCGGGGTGCCCTCGCCCGGGCGCAGCCAGTCCAGGTCCCACATCGGCCGGTGCAGCATCGCAAAGCTCGCACGGCCGTCGGGGCCGGGCACGATCTCGGGGAAGAAGACAAGGTCTTTATTGGGGAAGAAGTTCAAGTCGGTGGACAGGTGCGACTGATACGTGAAATGCAGTGGGCCCAGACGGCGCCAGCTGATCGTGTCCGTAGAGACGGCCAACGCGGGCCGCGGGCCGAGCGGACCGTAGGCGACGTACGTCATGACGTGCACGCCCAGGTCGGGGATGAAGGTGATGCGGGGGTCCTCCACGCCGGCGTTGTGTGCACCCCGCTCGAAGCCTTCGTCCGGGGACAGCACCACGCCCTGGCGCTCGACGCCGACCGGTACGCCGTCTTCGATCACGACACGGGCGCGGCCGATCCGGGAGACATTGCCTGCCGCGACCATGCGGGGGAAGAGATAGAGCTCGCCGTCGGGTCCCCAGGCGGTGGCCGGATTGAGGACGCCCTCGGCCTCCAGGGGGTCGGTGGGGTCGGCGTTCATGAGCACGCCGACCCGGTTCAGTGCATACGGGAGCGCGCTTTCGGTGTTGAGCCGGGTCATACCTAGCCTTTGATCGCGGATCCGAGGTTGGCGGAGGTGAAGTGGCGCTGGAAGAGCAGAAAGAGGACGACGGCCGGCACCGCCAGCACGCAGGCACCGGCGAGCACAGCGCCCATGGGATTGGCCTGGGAGGTGGAATTGGCCTGCGAGAAGTTCGCCAGGCTGACCGCGAGGGGCTGCATCCCCTGGTCCTTGGTCACCAGGAACGGCCAGAGGAACTCGTTCCACGGGCCGATGAAGGTCACCAGCATGGCTGTGAGAATCGCCGGGCGCACCAGTGGCACCGCTACGGAGCGCAGGATGCGCAGCTCACTCGCTCCGTCCATGCGTGCCGCGTCGAAGATCTCGCGCGGGATCTGGAGGAAGTACTGGCGGAAGATGAGCACGGCGACGGAGTTGATGGCGAACGGCAGGATCATCCCGGCGTAGCTGTCGGCGAGGCCGAAGTAACGCACCACCATCACGTACAGCGGGATCATCAGCAGCTGGAACGGGATCGCCTGGACCAGCAGGACGAGCGCGAACACCAGGCCGCGGCCGCGGAAGCGCAGGATCGCCAGGGCGTAGCCGGCCAGCAGGCCGAAGACCAGCGTGCAGACCACCACCCCGACCGTCATGATCAGCGAGTTGGCCAGGGCGCCCAACAGGCTGAACGAGTCGTCGATACCGGCGAGGTTGTCCAGGGTCAGGTTGCTCGGCTTGGGCAGCAGGCCGCCGAGGCCGGTGTCGCGCTTCTTCTGCAGCGCCCCGATGAGCATGTAGTAGAACGGCAGCAGCGCGGCGATGGCGCCGAGGCCGAGTGCGGCGTAGCGCAGGATGCGCAGGGTACGGGCCATATCAGTCCCTCTCCATGACGCGCCGGGCGACGGTCGCGATGATGAGCACGCCGGTGACGAGAATCAGTCCGATGGCGGCCGCGGCATCCGGCTCGCCCTGCTCGATGCCCCGCTGGTACACCAGCAGCGCGGGGGTGAGCGAGGCGCCGCTCGGGCCGCCGCCGGTGAGCAGGAACGGCTCGGTGAAGATCTGTCCGGCGGTGATGATCGACAGCAGGATGACGAGCGAGGTGACGGGCCGGACGGCCGGCAGGGTGACGGCCCGGAACGCCTGCCAGCGCCCGGCTCCGTCGGTCAGTGCCGCCTCATGCAGCTCCTTGGGCACGTTCTGTAGCGCGGCGAGGTAGAGCAGGATGTAGAACCCGAGCTGCTTCCAGGTGACGTAGACGGCGATGAGCGGCATCACCAGGTGCTTGTTCGCCAGCCAGGACGGGTCCGGGGCCCATGGGCCGAGGACGTTGTTGACGGCACCGGAGCCGTTGAACAGAAACAGCCAGACCGCCAGCGTGGCCACCGAGGCCGTCACGTACGGCACGTAGTACGCCACCCGGAAGAAGCCGCGCCAGTGAGTCGCGGCATTCAGTGCCGACGCCAGCACGAGCGCCAGCACCACGGTCAGCGGAATGTTGATCGCCATGAACAACCCGAGGTTGGCGAAGGCGCGCTGGGTCTTCTCCTCGCCGAGGACCTCGGTGAAGTTGTCGAACCCGACGAACGGGTGCGGCACGGAGACGCCGGGCGCGGTGAAGAAGTAGTCGTGGAAGGCCATCCACACGCCGACCCCGAACGGGATGATGAACACGACCAGGACGTAGGCGGTGTACGGCGCGGTCAGGACGAGCCCGAGCGGGCTGTTGCCCAGCCAACGCTCGAGTCGCGAGGCGCCGGGCCGGTGACCCGGGATACGGCGTTCGGGTGCGGCTGCCGGCGGTGCGTGCCGGGTCGATGGCCGGGGTCGTCGGCCGCGGGGCGGATCACCTGCGGCCTGGGTCCCATCGCGGCTGTCGCGGAGTGATTTCATGGTGTGCCTCGTCAGCCGACGATCTGGTCGTCGATCTGCTGCGCGGCCTTGTCAAAGGTCGACTTCACATCGCCCTTCCCGGGCAGTACCGCGTCTTCCCAGGCTGTGCGGAACGTCTTCCACACCTCGGTCGAACCAGCGATGTTCGGCACGTCCACCGCCCGCGGCACCGCGTCGGCGAAGGGCTGGTAGAAGGGATTGTCCTTGAGATAGCCGCCCGCGACGGCGGCCACGTCACTGCGGGTGGGGAACTGCCCCGTCTCCTCCAGCAGCGCCGCGTCGTTCTTCGCGCTCATCGAGAACTTGGTGAATTCCCAGGCGGTCTGCTTGTGCTCGCACGAGGTGAACAGGCCGACGTTCTTGGAGTCCGCGAACGTCGATGTCTTGTCTGCCGGTATTCCCGCGGCCGTGGGCAGCGGCAACACGCCGTACTTCACCTTACCGTCGAACTGTCCCTTGCCCCACGGCCCGGCGATGCCCATGGCGGCCACCCCGTCGGCGAACGGGCCCGCCCACATGTCGCCGCTGTACGCCTCCGGGGACGAGTAGCCGCCTGCGTACATCTGCTGCCAGAAGCCGAGGGTCTGCCGTCCGGCCCTGGAAGTGAAGGTGGCCTTCTTGTCCTTCACCAGTTGCTTACCGCCGGAGTTGGCCAGGTACAGCGGATAGAAGTCGAACAGCGCATTGGTGTAGTCACTGGTCGCCGGCGGATACAAGGCGAACTTCGCCGCCTTACTGCTCTTGATCTTCTTCGCCACGGCCAGCACATCGTCATACGTGTTCAGCTTCGGATTCTCGGCGTCCAAGCCGGCCTTTTTGAAGACGTCCTTGTTGTAATAGAGCATGAACGGGTTGGTTTTCCACGGCACTTGATACAACTTGCCATCCGGGGAACGGAGGCCGTCCACGGCACCGCCGGAGCGCTTCTTGATGAAGGACTCGGCATCGCCGAAGGTGTCCGAGAGATTGACCAGGCCGCCCTGCTTCTGGAATGCGGCGACCGCCGCCGGAGCGGTGTTGTAGACGAGGCACGGGGTGTTGCCCGCGGTGATCGCGGCCCCGATGACATCTTCGGTGGACTTGCCCGACGGCACCGCCTTGGCGGTGACCTTCTCCTTGGTGTGCTCGGCGTTCCAGGCAGCCACTGTGGCCTTGGCCCAGGCCTGCTCCTGCTCGTTCGTCGAGTACCAGATGTCGATCGGTCCCGAGGTCGGCTTGCCGCTGGCGGCGTCGCCCGAACCGCAGGCGGACAATGGCAGGACAAGCGCCGCGGCGGCGGCCAGCCCCGTAGCACGCGGAAAACGCCTCATTATGCCCAACTCCTTTCCATGCGGGTGATTGAGGGTCCGAAGCGACTCCCCTCTCGTCGCCGCCGGCCCGCCCCGCCAGAATGATCACCGCGGGGTTACGAGCGTCATCAAACCGGTTTAATATCTAAGCGTCAAGGACGGGTGCGAAACGTTTCGGTAACCTGGGCGGCGCAGTTCTGCCACCCAGGAGCCGTACGTCCCGAATCAGTGGAAGGCGAGGCGGTATGGTGCGGGGCCAGGACAAAGCGGGTGGATCGGCGGGCGGTTCCCGCCAGGCGATGCCTCCGCCGTCACGCCGGGGCGGGGGCAGCCGGCCGACGATCGGTGATGTCGCCGCGCTGGCCCAGGTCTCCAAGGCGACGGTCTCCTTCGTCATCAACGACCGCCCCGGGGTCAGCCCGCAGGCGCGCCAGCGGGTCCTGGACGCGATCGACCAGCTGGGCTGGCAGCCCAACGCCGGCGCCCGGGCGCTCTCCACCAAGCGGTCCCAGACCCTCGGCCTGGTGATGCGCCGACCGCCGGAACTGCTGAGTACCGACCCGTTCTTCCCGCAGTTCGTCGCCGGCATCGAGACCGGCCTCGCGCCGCTCGGCTACGCGCTCGTACTACAAGTCGTCCCCGACGAGGAAACCGAACGGCGGGCGTATGAGCGGCTGGCCCGTGACGGTCGGGTCGACGGCGTGTTCCTCACCGATCTGCGCACCGACGACCCGAGGCCGGCACTCGTGACGGAGCTGGGCATCGACGCACTGATCGTCGGGCCACCGCAGCACGGCGGCCAGGTGCCGGCCCTAGGGGTCGACGACGGCAGCGGGGTGCGGCGTGCGGTCAGCCATCTGCGCTCACTCGGCCACCGGTGGATCGGACACGTCTGCGGCGCCGCGGGGTTTGTGCACACCGAGGCCCGGTGCGACGCCTGGCGCGGTGCGCTGGCGGATGCCGACCTGCCCGAGATCCCGCCCGTGGCCGCGGACTTCACCGGCGCGGCCGGTGCCCGGGCCACGCATCAGCTGCTGGACCTGGACCGGCCACCGACCGCCATCGTGTACGCCAACGACCTGATGGCCATCGCCGGGATCACCACCGCGACCAGCCGCGGGCTGCGGGTCCCCGAGGACCTGTCGGTGGTGGGCTTCGACGACATCCCGCTGGCCGACTGCATCGCGCCACCGCTGACGACGGTGCGCCAGGATGTGCTGACCTGGGGGCGCGCCGCCGCGCAGGCGCTGGTTTCGCTCACCGAGGGAGGAGAGTTCCAGGCTGCCGAGCTCCCGCCGGTGGAATTCGTGGTGCGGGCGAGCACCGCGCCGCCGCGGACTTGAGTGTCGAGCCGTGAGCGGGGGCGGGCAGCAGGCTCTCGGCTTCGGCCGACCGGTACCGTCGACGTACCCACTACGAGCGAGGCGGTCAGAACGGTCATATCGACCGCCCCGCTGCCATCGATGACGTCCAGAAGCAGCCGGGCGGCCTCCTCGCCCGGCAGGCGTACTCGTTGAGCTCGGAGAGCAAACCGTCCGCGTCATCCCGTTGCGGCCGTAGTACTGCATCCACCCCGCCACCCGTGGGTTGACCCACCGGGCGAGATCGTTGAAGGAGAGGTCTGCCCGAGGCCTCCCACGCCTCCTTGACTTCCCACTTCGAAATCTCAAACGACTTGGCCTGTGACTTCAACTGGTCCACCGAATTCCTCCCGGGCACCGCCCGGTTGACGCGATCAACTCAGCCACGAACGACCCGGCCCCTTCGCTCCGCCCCCGTTACAGGGGCTTCACCACTACTACGAGCCGGTCCGCCGGCACCTGGCCTCGGTACTCGATCCCTTGCAGTGTCGGCTGCTTGGGACACTCCCTCTCACCCGCCGTCCAGACGGGCAGCGGCAAGGCGCGCCTTCTCCTGTTCCATGCGGAAGAGCGCCGCCGCGGTGATCGCCAGCGCGGCCCGCGGCGAGACGGCGGCCAGCAGTAGCCCGCCGACGCCGAACCCGGGGACCAGCTCAGACCCACGCTTGGAAGGTAGGACAAGCTTAGCTGTAGGGCGTGGTGATGAACTCGGCCAGGACCGTGCCGCCGGGGTCGAGTGTGTACAGGCCGCGCCCGCCGAATAGGTGGTTGATCTCGCCTTCGCGGATCTTGACCGGGTTCGGCCAGAAGGGGACGGAGTTCTTCTTGAGGCGGGCCAGGATCGCGTCGAACTCTTCGTCGGTTACGAGGAATGCGATGTGGCTTTCGTTGATGCGGTCGGCGGGGACCAAGTCGTCGGCGAAGTCGATGCCGACGTTGTTTGATGTGTTGACCTGCGTGAACCGGCCGTAGTCGAAGGGGGCGGGGGCGGCCATCAGGTCGGCCAGGAACGCAGCGGACTCTCTCCGGTTACGGCAGTGGACGATGAAGTGGTTCAACTCGTTCGGCATCTTGGGCCCTTCAATGTGAGCGGTCCGGCGCCCTGGTTGTGCTGTTCGGGGAGGTGAGTTTGTCCCCGAGGATGTCGGCGAGCAGGTCGATCTGGTTCGGGTCGGTGTCGTTGCCCACGAAGACGAGTTCGTCGAGTCCGGCTGCTTCGTGGGCGGTGACGGTTGCGTCGATCACGTCGGCGGTGGTGGCCGCTGCGTCGATGACGGTCCGGACGTACTCGGGGCCGGCGAAGGCGTAGTAGTCGTTGACGGCGCGGGCGAGGGATCGGTGTGCGTGGCCGCCGAGGGCGAACATCGCCGTGGCCCTGGTGCGCGGACGTCCTTGCCTGCCTGCCTCCTTCCAGCGGCTGTGGAGGCGGGTGGCGAATGTGATGAACTCGTCGATGTCTCCGCCGGTTCCGGCGATCCATCCGGTGCCGTGGGAGGCGATACGCCGCAGCGTCGCCTGCGACGCGCCGCCGAACCACAGTGGCGGCCCTCCGGGGGTGACCGGGGCCGGACCCACCTCCTCTTCACCCCGCCAGATGGCGGTGACGCGTTCCACCAGTGTGTCCAGGGCACGCCCTCGAGTACTGAAGTCCAGGTGGCTCGCCCGGTAGTCGTCTTCGCGGGCTCCGGGAGCGAGACCGAGATGCAGCCGTCCGGCGCCCGCGATCCGGTCCAAGGTCGCCGCGGCCTTGGCGAACAATGCGGGGTTGGTGTGCAGCGGGGCCAGCAGCACGCTGGTGACCAACCGGATGCGTTCGGTGGCCCCGGCTGCCGCGGCCAGTGTGATCAGGGGTTCCGGAGTGGACCAGGCCAGTCGGTCGCTGGCGATCAGCGAGGCGAATCCCCGCTCCTCGGCCCGCCGCGCCCACGTCACCAACGTACGCTCCTCGACTCCGGTGACATGACCCGGCAGCCCTACGCCTATCTCCATTTGCCGTGTCTCTTCCTCGATAACGGACCGGGGGGTGCGTGTCCTTCCACCGCTGCCGCCTGTGCTTCGTCGACAGCAGCGGAAGGCGTTGCCCGCCCGGCCTCATGACGTGCGTCGGGGTATTTTCCGTTTTCGGTGGCTCAGCTGTTGAGCGTGCCGCCGTACTCCTCCGGGACGAGGTCGGCCTGCTCGGCGCCGCTCCTGATCAGATCGAGGATTGTGTCGGCGGCGCCCTCGGGCGACTGGGGTACCAAGCCGCTGGAGCCTTCCATTTTCAGCGCGCCTGCGACGTCGCCGCGGACCGTCCTGACGAACTCGGTCTCGGTGATCGACGGGAACATCATCGACACGGCGATGTTGTCGTCGGCGAGTTCGACGCGGGCGATAGCCGAGAGCTTGGCGAGGGCGGCCTTGGAGGCGGAGTATGCGCCGGATCCGGGCAGCGACGACCAGATGATCCCGGAGCCCACGTTCACGATGGCCCCGGCTCCCTGCTTGCGCATCTGCGGAAGGACGGCCTGCGTCGCGGTCAGGGGTGCGACGAGGTTGAGTTCGAGGACGGCCCGGAAGTCCTCGGGGTCGATGGCGTCGACGGTCGCCTGCAGCCCCTGGCCTGCGTTGTTCACCAGGACGTCGATCCGCCCGAACTTCTCGATCGCGGCTTCTACGGCCGCCGCGACCTGGCCCCGGTCCGTCACATCGCATGGCACGGCCAGGGCCACGGACTCGCCGAGTTCCTTGGCGAGCTGTCGGATGCGTTCCTCGCGGCGAGCGAGGAGCACCACGCGCGCACCGGCGCGGGAGGCGGCGCGTGCGGTGGCCCCTCCGATGCCTGACGACGCTCCGGTCACGAGTACTACGGCTCCGCTGATGTCCATAGGGGATTCCTCATCCATGAGTCGGTGGATTGCCTGAGCAGCGCCACGGCCTTCGAGGCGCGGGGGCGTCCGCCATTCAATGCTATCAATTGACAGCTATCAAGCGATAGGAAGGTATCCTCGTGGCATGAGCGACGTCAAAGCCGCCAGTCTCCACGAGCTGGCCGACCTGGTCTTCGCCGTGGCGCGGCAGCTTCGGCCCCCGGCGGACCCCGCCTTCGAGCCGTGCACACCGATCGAGATCAGCGTCATGCGGTTCATCCACCACCACCCCGGCACGTCCGCGCGAGCCGCGTCGGAGGCGACCCTGCTTCCGTCGAGCAACTTCAGCCGGGTACTGCGCGGCCTGGAGAAGAGGGGGCTCGTGGATCGCGTCGTGGACGACCGCAACGCCCGAGGCGTGCGCCTGTACCCCACCGACAAGGCCCACCAGAATCACCAGATCCTCCGCGACAACTGGGACCGGACCCTCCGGGGCATCATCGACGACCCCGCCACCATCGAGATCGTCAATGCCACGCTCCGGCGTATCGAGGATGAACTCATAGCCCGGCGCAGCGGGACGGACGCCGATGGCGCTCAATCCGACTAGCCCCGGGCTTTCGCGCGCCCAGCAGACTGGAGGTCTTGATGTTGTAAGTGATCTTTGGTCGTAAGCTCGTTGTCGCCTGCCGGTGGGAGTCCGGCCCGGGTAGCTGCCAGGAGGCCCGGTAGCAGACTGGCGGTGTCGGGGGAAACGCCCGGCGCCGAAGCCCAGTGTCGAAAGCCCTGTGAAGGGGGAGCAAAGCAACGGTCCGTAGCATGAAGCGAAGTTCCCAGGGCTCGCTGACGCAGAGTCAGTCGTCGTCGGGCGGCAGTGGCACGTCGTACGCATTGAGGATCGCCGAGATGGCGGCATACTGCGCGACGAGGAAGACGAGTTCGGCCGTACCGGAGTCGCCGAAGGCGCGCACCCCGGCTCGGTAAAGCGCTCCCGGCAAAGGCGCGCCACTGTACAGCCGGGCAGCCACATCGTGAGCGACCGTTTCCTCGGCGGTCATGCCTGCCGGGCGCTGCCCCGCGACCAGGCCCTCGATGATGTCCTCCGGCAGACCGACGTCGAGCGCAACCCGGGAGTGCGAGTACAGCTCGTAGGCCGCGGCATACCGCGACCCCGTGGTGAGAATCGCAACCTCGCGCACCCGGGCGGGCAGGACTGAGGCACCGGTGCCGGCCGTGAACCACTCCAGCAGCGGGCGGGCGAGCCCGGGAAAGCGGAGCATCACCGGGAACGGGCCGATCAGCGCGCCGTCGGGATCAGTCGAGGTAAACGGCGCGGGCAACCCGGCCATGAGCTGTCGGACGTGACCGTCGAGCGAGCGCTGCTCGGCTGTCAGTTCGCTAGGCTTGATCGAGGGCATGCGCACAACGCGTCACCGTACCCGCGTGCCGTCGAGCCACACCTGACGGACCCGGCCACGAAGGTCGTCGAGATCGGACAGACTGCCCGCGATGACGACCACATCCGCGAGCTTGCCGGCTGCCAACTTTCCGGCGGCATCGAATCGAAGGAGTTCGGCCGGGCTCGACGTCGTGGCGCGCCAGGCATCCAGCGCGGACATCGACGAGGAGTTCACCATCAGAGCGAGTTCTCTGAGGTTGCTCGCTGCCGGGCTCCAGTAGGGCGGGCTGTCGGTCCCCATAGCGATCTTCACTCCCGCCTGGACGGCGAGTGCGAAGCTCGCCTGATGCGCCTCGACGGCCTCACGGGCAAGGTTCGCGTTCTCTTCCGGGATCGGTATGCCGCTGTCGGCGGCGTCAATGATGGCGCGTGTTGCTGACAGCGTGGGAACGAGCCAGGCGCCACGCTCGAGCATGAGGTCGACTGCTTCGTCGTCCAGATAGTAGCCGTGTTCGATGGAACGGACACCGGCCCGCAAGGCTGCCTTGATTCCCTCGGTCCCCTGCGCGTGGGCGAATACGTAGGTGTCGGCCGCGGCGGCTTCGGCGACGATCACCGCTAGCTCGTCGGCGCGAAACTGGGCGTGGCGGGGGTTATCGCCTGGAGACATGACTCCGCCGGTGGTGGCGATCTTGACTGTGTCGGCTCCCGCGCGCAGGACTTCACGAACTCCTCGCCGTACTCCGTCCGGGCCGTCGACGATCGGGTTGGGCCGTCCGGGGTGTGCCGTCATCATCGGGATCGATCGATGACCTCCCGAGGGGAGATGGACATCGCCGTGCCCGCCCGTTTGGGACAGCATCGAGATCGCGATCTGCAGTCGCGGTCCCTCGATGAGTTCCTGTGCGATCGCTTGCTTCACCCCTAGGTCTGCGCCTGCGGCATCTCGGGCAGAGGTGATGCCTTGGTCGAGCAGGAGCGACAGGTTGCGCTTTGCTTCGTAATACTGCAGGGAGAAGGCTTGTTGTTCGACGCGTGCGAGGTTGAAGTCTCGGGTCATCACGTGCACGTGGCAGTCGAACAGCCCGGGGAGGACCGACTTTCCAGAGCAGTCCACAACGTGATCACCGTCCAGATCGGTCCCGACATCGACGACGTGGCGGCCTTCGATGACGAGGTCGGCTATGCCTGCTGCGGTTCCGTCGAAGACGGTCCCATTCTTGAAGACTGTGCGGATTACCATTGCTCCTCATTTCATGAATGTTCGACTGCGCGGGGGGTTCGACGCGGCTTCAGCGCTCGACAACGCTGACGGCCAGCCCGCCCAGGGCCGTCTCCTTCGCGCGGCGTTGATCGCTTTCACTGCAGCGATCGCGTTGCATTCGATGCAGGACACCTGTACGAGGCCGGCAACGGGATCACAGGTCAGCCCGAGATTGTGTTCCAGCGCGATCTCGGCGGCGTTCTCCACCTGGCATGGGGTGCCACCGAGAACCTCTCTCGACGATGTCGTTGCGTGAATCGTCGTCGGCGCCCTTGCCGGCAGCCGTGTAGTTCAATGCGTGAAACAGTACGGCGGGGATGATGCCGGCCGCACCGTTGGTCGGTGCGGTCACGACGCGGGCGCCGCTGGCGTTCTCCTCATTCACTGCCAACGCGATGAAGTTGACACGCCCTTGCCGGTATTGGTCATTGCGCTCGGGGTCCTCGCGGTCCAATCGTGACGCCCATGCGCCGGCTCGCCGACGGACACCGAGGCCACCAGGGAGCACCCCTGTGCGCGATACAGCCGAGGTGACGTGTGTTTGCATCGTTTGCCATAGTTCTCGCAATCCCTGGTTGAGGTCGGCGCTCGAGCGCCCTGCGAGCTCGTTGTCGCGTATCACTTCGCTGGTGCGGGAACCTGTCCGGTCGCAGACAGCGAGCGGCTCCGCCGCCGTGCGGAACGGGTGTGGATCTGACGTCGATTGGCACGCCGCCGGGGCGCTCCTCGTCACCGTCGCGGACAATGAACCCGCCACCGAGCGTTCGTGTGGCGCGGCCGTACGGTCAACGGTCGCAGCACGAAGTCCTCGATCCGGCAGCGGATTCGTTGCCCTGCGCCGAGGCTCACCGTGCCGGATGCCGTGATGTCGGCCAGTCTTCGCTCAACTTCGCCGGAGTCGATCCTGGCTGATCGCGCACCATCCAAGCCGAGAAGCACCGCGGTGAACGTGCCGTGCCCGTGTCCGGTCGCGGCGAGCGAGCCAAATACCTCCACTCGCACTGATTCGACGCTGTCCGCCGCGCCCGCTCGTCGCAGGTCCTTCGCAAAGGCGGCGGCTGCCTTCATCGGCCCGACTGTGTGCGAACTTGAGGGCTCAATCCCGATAGTGAACAGGTCGAAGACACCGACAGGAGCTGTCGAAGCGGTCATGACGCAGGACGATAGTCCGCGCGTGTAGTGGTCCCGGCTTGTTGCAGGATTTCACTCGAAAGATGCATTTGACTGAGGCATATTGGTCAGCAGAGGGCTGAATTCGCAAGTGGCGCGCCCACGGGCATCGAGGCGGTGTCCTTCCTTCTTGACCGTGCGCAGCACGACGGAACGGTCGGCGATGCTGATGCCGGGAAGTTTCTCCTCGAGGACGGCCTCGAGCCGCTGGACGCCAGCCAGCGTCGACAACCACACGGCGAGGATGAGGTTGTACTGTCCGACAGTTGAGACCGCGAGGCGGATCTCGCCGATACGTGTGAGCACCGACCCGACGCGCTGTACGAGCGCGGCAGGGACACGGAGGAAGTACCACGCATGAACCGGCCGGCCTGATTGCGCTTTTGCCATATCCAGGCGGGTGTCCAACCGCCCTTGTGCGGTCATGGCCGCAACCGCATCCCGTACCCGACGTTGGCCAACGCCGACGGTCCTCGCCAGGAAAGCCACTGTCGCCCTGCCATCCGGTCCCAGAAGGCGAAGGAGTTGGTCCTCCAGCTGAGAGTCGACGCGGCCCCTCGGGGATCGCGAGACCTCGATGCTCCGCTCTACCGCAGCGATCTCCTCGGCTGACAGGGAGCGAAGACGCCACTGACCTCCGTCCACGAAGGGCGACGTGAACAAGTGGGCCCGGGCCGCCCGAATCCCCTCAAGTGCCGGTACCCGCGTCATCAAATACTCCGTGAGGGCATCCATGCTTGATGTGGCCACCAGCACGAGCATCTCGCGTCCCCCGGCCGTGAGGTCCACCGTGAACGCTTCACTGTCCGCCGAGATCTCCTGTGCGAGACCGAGCGTGGCGGCAGGGTGGGCTTCGATTTCCAGTATGGCCGACGGCCCTCTCAGCTCCGGGCCGGGATGCCCGGACACCCATGCGATGCCAGCCTCGACGATGCGTTCCCAGCGCCGGGCGAGGGTGACCGCGTCGACCCCGATAATCGGCGCCAGCGCAGCCCAGCGTGCTCGCGGGTTGATCTGGAGGGCATGGATGAGCCGCCGATCGAGCTCATCGAGGTCGTAGTCCTGCCGACTCTCGTCCAAATGACTCATAAGACTTGACTCTATGTTACGGGAAAAGGTTGATGTTTCGGCGGGCATGCGGTTGTTCACGTGCAGTGTGCCGAAGCATCCTGACGTGGCTCCGTGCGGAGATTCCAGACGCCGCAACTCGCGATGCCCTTTGAGTGCCGGCGTGGAGCTCGTGACGCTGGCCGAATTGCGGCAGAAGGGCGCGCCTGCCTGACGTCAAACTTCATCGCGGTTGGCTTCTGGGAATTTTTCCTGCATTGCCGGTCATGCCGCTTCCTCGCGGAGTAATGATCTTCGCATTAGTGCACGAACGTCGGTATGCCGACGCTGACGAAGGAGGACGACCTTGGCGACCATGTCAGACCCCCGCTGGGAAGGCCACGTTCCACCGACCGCATTTGAGGAGTACTCAGAGAAGTACGCCGCCTTCTTCAAGATGCGCAGGGAGAACGGGATCATCGAGCTTCGGCTCCACACTGACGGCGGTCCGTACCTCCACAACTGGGCCGCCCACAACGCGTGGAACCGGGTGTGGCAGGACGTGGGCAACGACCCCGACAACCATGTCCTCATCCTGACCGGCACCGGCGAGACCTGGTTCCGAGGCGACCCCGAGGAGACGTGGCCGCGGCCCATCGTCGACGAGGAGCCCGACTACATCTTTCAGCAGACCATCGATGCGTGGAAGCTGATCGAGAACTTCGTCAACAACCTCGACATCCCGACGATCGCGGCGGTAAACGGTCCCGGGATCCACACCGAGTTCGCGCTACTCTGCGACATCACTCTGGCTGCGGAAGACGCAGACTTCATTGACCCGCACTTCATGGCGGGCACCGCGCCGGGAGACGGACTCTCGCTCGCCCTGCAGCACCTGATGGGCACGAAGCGGGCAGCCTACGACATCTACAGTGGCCGCTCCATCCCCGCGCGGAAAGCACTCGACTATGGGCTCGTCAGCGACGTACTTCCGCGTGAGGAGCTCCTGCCGAAGGCGTGGGGGATCGCAGGCGACATCATGAAGCGCCCGCGGTTCGCTCGCTGGGCAACCCACAACATCGTGTCTCGCCCCTGGCGCAAGCTCGTTGCCGAAGACTTCGGTTTCCACTTCTCGCAACAGATGCTTGCCACCGTCGCTGCCAAGCGACAGGTTCCCGACCCCGACCTCGTCGTCGAGGCGCGCTCACGCAAAACGTGGTGAGAACCTGAGGGACGAAGCAGGTTGTCGGCCGCCGTCACGGACGGCGCCCGACACTTTGTTTACTGATCTCTTCAGGGTGTTGCCGGATGGCGACTCAGTGTCAGGCAAGCGCCGGTGACTCACCGCGCGTGGCAGCCGCTCTCACACGCCGCGCAGCCGAAGCCCCGGATTCAGTGCTGTCTGACCGCACCTCGGATTCCCTTCACCGGACTGGTCTTCTGCCGACCCGACGGCCGCTCACTGCGACCTCAGACCGTCCTGGACCGCTTCCGCCGACACGCCAAGGAAGCAGGCGTCCCCCCGCATCACCCTGCACGACCTGCGACACCTCGCCGCCACCCTGTCCATCACCGCGGGCACCCCGCTCACCGTCGTCTCCAAAACCCTGCGGCACTCCACCCTCTCCACCACCGCCAACCTCTACAGCCACCTCACCCAGCAAGCCGCCCACGACGCCGTGGACGCCATCGACACCTCACTGCCCCAAGCCGACCCCACCGCCGATAGCCATCCACACTGGCCAGCCTGGCTGCGACCACACCGCGACCACTCGAACAGGCCCCGGACACGCCTCACACTGCCCTACTCCACCGCCCCAGCCGCCAGTTCACCCAGCGCCTCCACACCCCAAGGCGCGCATGCGACCACCATGCGACCACCACCCCGCACAACACGAAGAAGGCCGCCTTCTCATCTCTGGAAAAACGGCATCCGACCTGCGAAAACGCTGGTCGGGACGACAGGATTTGAACCTGCGACCCCTTGACTCTGCTTGGCAACAAGGAGACATAGCCGATCGGCATGATCGCTGTCGCCGGTCAGCGGCAGATGCGCTCCCCCGCTGCTCCATCACGCCCAGCGGCTAGACCGCCGTGCCCACACTTCGTCGCAACGTCCGCGATATCAGGCGAGGTCAGGCACTCAACTCTCAACCCGCCCACGTGGAGCGACATCTCCCTTGCCTTGATCGATATCGACGTGTTAACGCAGATTGTCCGCCACTCCTCGCGCCCTGCACGCGTCACAGAGAGGAGCGGACCCTTCAGTCGGTTACCGACCACTAACGAATCTGGCCTCACTCTCGGGCCTCGACCTCGCTCGGGCCACCCCATACGTTATTGCAGAATAACATTCGACGGAAGGGTAGGTCGGTATGGACTTCATCCTCGTGAACACCTGCAACGCCCCTGCCTCCCAAGCTGCCCGCGAGGTGTGGAATGACTGAGCAACTGCAAGGGGTGGACGCAGCTGCCTTCCGCTCGGCGCTGTCCCGCTTCCCCTCAGGCGTAACAATCGCGACGACTCGCAGTGCCGGGGCACGTTGCACGTATTCACCGCGAGCTCCTTCGCGGCGTTGTCGCTGGATCCGCCACTTGTTCTCGTGTGTCTGGACCAGGGAGCGGACTGCTTCGCTGCTTTCATAGCGGCTGAGCAGTTCGTCGTGAACATCGTTACGCCCGCACATGAGAAGTTGGCGAAGAAGTTCGCCACGAAGGGCGCGGACAAGTTCGCCCACGGAACCTTCGAGTCTGACGAGGGCGGCTACCCGGCCCCGCCCGACGCAGCAGCGGTCATCCGCTGCGAGCTGGAGCAGGCTGTGCCCGGCGGAGATCACGTAATTCTTATCGGCCGGGTCCACGACGCACAGATAGGCAGCGGCGAGCCGGTGACATGGCACAAGGGCGACTTCCTCCGCCTTGGGGAGAGTGCTACATGAAGTACACCGGGCAGTGCGACCCTCCGCTCGGTCCGGTGAATGATCCCGTGAAGATCGGGAACGTGCTGCGCCCGGTAGCCGACGTCGACGCCGCTATGCGCTTCTACATCGAAACGTTCGGACTCGCTATGAAGTTCGTTGATGGCGACCGCTACGCCGCACTCGACGCTGGCGGCACAACCTTGGCCCTGGCCGGCCCGACCGAGGACGTTACGGGCGGCATGCCCGCCGCATCATTCAAGGTTCCCAATGTGAACTCCGCGCTCGGCGCCCTCGTCCAGGGCGGCGGGGCCATTGTTCGAGAACTGGAGCAGGGCGCTCACGAGGTTCGGGCCGTGGCTCGAGACCCATGGGGCAACACCGTGGTGATCTACGGGCCGCGGTAGGCGGTCAGTTCCGGTCCCCGGGGCCCGAACGTGCAAAGCCCAACGCGCTCAGCATTTCGTCCTCATGCATCTTCCCTGCGCTGATCTACACCTTCTTCTGGCCGAGGTTCAATCGCAGAGGGCTTCTCTGGATCGGTCTATGGAGGGCTGGCACTGTGTCTCCTGTTCACGATTGGCTCACCGGCCGTCTCAGGGACTGAGAGTTCGCTATGGCCGACACTGGACCTCAACTGGTACCCCTATTACAACGCAGGATTGTTTTCCACGCCAGCGGCACTCTTTCTCGGATGCTCGGAACTCTCACCTCGTCGAGGCACAACGGAACAAAATCGCGTGAAGCGTATAGGGCAGAAAGGGGGGGGCGGGGTCCGCGGCCACGGCTAGGAACTATTGATTCAACTCCGGGCTTGCGCGGATACGCGCTGCCCCAAGCAGCAAGAAGATCACGCCCTACTAGAGGCCGAACACCCTCCCTCATTACGGGAGGGCAAGTTGGCCTGGTCATACGGGACAATTGTTGTCTGCATGTCGGGAGAGCCATAAAGTGAACGAGCATCCGTCAATCGCCAAACTCAAGGAAGAGCGCAGGTTCGCACCCCCCCGCCGACCTGGCCGCGGGCGCCAACGTCACCGCGGAGGCGTATGAACAGGCCAAGGCTGACAGGCTCGGCTTCTGGGCCGAGCAGGCCCGCCGGCTGACCTGGGCCAAAGAGCCTACCGAGACGCTGGACTGGTCGAACCCGCCGTTCGCGAAGTGGTTCAAGGACGGCGAGCTCAACGTCGCGTACAACTGCGTGGACCGGCATGTGGAGGCCGGACACGGCGACCGGGTCGCCATCCACTTCGAGGGCGCGCCCGGCGACAGCCGCGCGATCACCTACGCCGAGCTCAAGGACGAGGTCTGCAAGGCCGCCAACGCCCTGCTGGAGCTGGGTGTCCAGAAGGGCGACCGGGTCGCGGTCTACATGCCGATGATCCCGGAGACGGCGGTCGCGATGCTGGCCTGCGCGCGTATCGGCGCGGCGCACTCCGTCGTCTTCGGCGGCTTCTCGGCGGATGCTATCGCCACCCGGATCCAGGACGCGGACGCCAAGGTCGTCATCACTTCCGACGGCGGCTACCGACGCGGCAAGCCGACTGCGCTCAAGCCGGCCGTGGACGACGCGGTGGCGCGCGTGGAGAACGTCGAGCATGTACTCGTCGTCCGGCGCACCGGTCAGGACGTGGCCTGGGACGACAGCCGCGACGTGTGGTGGCACGAGATCGTCGAGCGGCAGAGCGCCGAGCACACGCCTGAGGCGTTCGAGGCGGAGCACCCGCTGTTCATCCTGTACACGTCCGGGACGACGGGTAAGCCGAAGGGCATCCTGCACACGTCCGGCGGCTACCTCACCCAGACCGCATATACCCACCACTCCGTCTTCGACCTCAAGCCGGAGACGGACGTCTACTGGTGCACCGTCGACGTCGGCTGGGTGACCGGGCACTCGTATGGCGTGTACGGGCCGCTGGCGAACGCCGCGACGCAGGTCATGTACGAGGGCACGCCGGACGCACCGCACCAGGGCCGGTTCTGGGAGATCGTGCAGAAGTACGGCGTGACGATCCTGTACACGGCGCCGACCGCGATCCGTACGTTCATGAAGTGGGGCGACGACATCCCCGCGAAGTTCGACCTCGGCAGCCTGCGGCTGCTGGGTTCCGCAGGTGAGCCGATCAACCCCGAGGCGTGGATCTGGTACCGCAAGAACATCGGCGCCGACCGCACCCCGGTCCTCGACACCTGGTGGCAGACCGAAACCGGCGCAATGATGATCTCGCCGCTGCCGGGCGTCACCGAGACCAAGCCCGGCTCCGCGCAGAACCCGCTGCCCGGCATTTCCGCGACCGTCGTCGACGACAAAGGCAACGAGGTGCCCGACGGTGACAGCGGCTACCTTGTGCTGACCGAGCCGTGGCCGTCGATGCTGCGCACCATCTGGGGCGACGACCAGCGGTTCCTGGACACGTACTGGTCGCGGTTCGAGGGCAAGTACTTCGCCGGTGACGGGGCGAAGAAGGATGACGACGGGGACATCTGGCTGCTGGGCCGGGTCGACGACGTCATGGTGGTGTCGGGGCACAACATCTCCACTACGGAGGTGGAGTCGGCGCTGACGTCGCACCCTTCGGTCGCCGAGGCGGCCGTCGTCGGCGCGACGGACGAAACGACCGGGCAGGCGATCGTCGCCTTCGTGATCCTGCGCAGTTCGGCCGCCGGGACAGAAGACCTGGTCGCCGACCTGCGCAAGCACGTCGGCGCCACCCTCGGCCCGATCGCCAAGCCGAAGCGGATCCTGCCGGTGGCCGAGCTGCCGAAGACCCGCTCCGGCAAGATCATGCGCCGGCTGCTGCGGGACGTCGCCGACAACCGCCAGCTCGGTGATGTCACCACGCTGACCGACTCGACCGTCATGGACCTCATCCAGGCGAAGCTCCCGGCGACGCCGAGCGAAGACTGAGCGAGGAACGCGTCCGGAGGGCACCCGGCGACCGCGCCAGGTGTCCTCCGCGAACGTATGGCGGAGCCCGCCGATATAACGAGTTGGTGCGTGATAGCGGGGGGCCAGAAGGCGGGCCGCGGGAGCCGGCGCCCGCCACCAGCTGGTCTTCGTCGACCGACTGGTGGCCACGCTGATCCATCTGCGGCACGACCTGCCGCACTCGGTACTGGGGCTGCTGTTCGGCGTCGTCCGCTCCACCACCACCCGTGCGATCGCAGAGATACGTACGCTCCTGGCCGAGCGGGGGCGTGCAGCCCCCGACCGCCCCGACGTGCGATTACGGACTATGGCCGACGTGTTCGCCTACGCCCAGACCGAAGGCATCGAGCTGCGGCTGGATGCCACCGAGATCCAGGTACGCCGGCCACCGGCCGGCCGCGGCAGACGGCGGGTCCGGGCGCACTGCCCGGCAGAGTCGAGCAGTGGGAACGCGACCGCCACGGGCACTCCTCCGACCGCATCACGGTCGAACACGCCCTGGCTGACCACAAACGCTGGAAACAACGAACGCGCTGGACCCACCGACGCGACCACCTGCCCTACACCTACCGCGCCATCGCCAGCCTCGTCTCCGACCGCACCATCACCGCCTAAAAACAGGCCACGACCAGGCCAGACACGCCTCACCCGCTATCACGCACCAACTCGTTAGTACTGCAACGGTGCTTGCCGTGACTGCTGACCAGGTCGGTAGTCGGTGTGGTTAAGGGTGGGGACCTTGCTGATGCCAGGTTGTGGGCGAGTGAGCTGGACGCGGTGCACGAGCGGTTCGTGCACCGTTTCGGCAGGTCGGAGCCGCGGGAGTCGGCGCTGGCCTATATGCGGGGTCTGATCGCTCCGCTGCAGCGCAAGAACGGCTGGACCTTGGCGGAGGAAGCCGGTCACGCGGGCCCTGACCGCATCCAGCGGATGCTGAACCGGCCCGCGAGGCTGACGTGCAGGAGAACGAAGTGCGAGCTCATCGCGGCTTTGGAGCCCTTGCGCCAGGTCAGGGTCCGGCCGTGGTGGCGTCCGGCGGCCAGCACATGGCCGCGTAGGGACAGCGGGCGGGTGCGGTAGCGGGGCAGCGGACGGGGCCCGAGACCGCCGTAGGCGGGCTGGTGGGGTTCGCAGCCTTCCGCATGAGCAGTCATCTCGCCCTTGGCCTGAAGGACATAGGCCAGCCCGCGGTCTTCCAGACCGTGCCGGAAGTCGGCGTTCGCGCCGTAGCCGGTGTCGGCGACCAGTGCGGCGGGCCGCAGGCCATGGCCGTCGAGTTCGTCGAGCATCTCCAGCGCGAGTTCCCATTTGGGGCGGTGGCGCTCGCCATCGGGGATCCGGCAGGCCCTGCGGCGTGCGGCTGCCTTGGGGGTGTCCCATGCGGTGGGCAGGAACAGCCGCCAGGACAGTGGGCACGAGGCGGTATCGGAAGCGGCGTGGACACTGACGCCGATCTGGCAGTTGCCGACCTTGCCCAAAGTGCCCGAATACTGGCGGGCCACCCCCGGCGAGGCGGTGCCGTCCTTGGGGAAACCGGTGTCGTCCACCACCCACACCTGCGGACGGACCACCCGCACGGCCCGCCACGCCAGCCTGGCCCGCACGTCCCCGACCGGCCAGGTCGAGGACGTCATGAACTGCTGCAACTGCTGATGATCGATGCCCAGGCGCTCTGCCATCGGCTGCATCGACTTACGCCGGCCCGCCAGCAGCAGCCCCCGCAGATAGAAGGCGCCCTTTTCACGCTGATCCCGCCGCACCAACGGCGCGAACAACTCGTAGGCGATGAGGAAAGGTCGGATTCAGCACCGCTTGCCGGGGTACGACGACCAGATCGTCGGGCCATAGAATAGCCATAGGCAGGCCGCTGGAAGGGTGTTCGGTTCTTTGCTTGCACATCGAAGTGGAACGCCCTCCTCCAACGCCTTCAAGATCGCCTCCAATCAAGCGACTTTCATGAATGAGCCAGCTAATTCGACTTTGAGCGCACGTGGTTCGCGATCGCCTCATCGTCGTTAGCGCCGTACATTTCGTCGATCAGTGCTGCGAAAGAGCGGACGGCGGCATTACGCTTGATCTTTCCGTTCGCAGTCCGCTCGCCATGCTCGACTTGCAGGGACCGTGGTAGAACGCGAAAGTCCTTCAACTGCTCGACACGCGAAAGGTCTGCGTTGACCCGAGCAACCTCTGCTCGCAGAAGCTCAGCCACCGCCTCTGTCGACTGGCCGCCTGCTGGTGTGTTCGGCTCAATTAGGACGGTGAGGTACTTACGGGCGTCTCCGACGACGATGGCTTCGTTGATGAGCGAACTTTCCCTCAACCGGGTTTCGATGGGCTGAGGATTGATCGTTTTGCCGCCCCGAGTGATGATTACGTCCTTCTTCCGGCCAATAAGCCGGATATCACCATTCGGTGCACGCTCTACCAGGTCACCGGTGCAGAACCAGTCATCTTGGAAGACCGCTTCGGTCTCCGTGGGGTGGCGCCAGTATCCGTCGAAGAGCAGCGGCGCTCGGAGCAGCATTTCTCCGTCTTCCGCGATCTTCACCTGGAAGCGCGGATCCGGGAAAATCCTGCCGATGAAGCCTGGCCGGGGGAACGGCTGGTTGAAATGCGCGATAGGGGCTCCGGTGGTCTCGGTGAGGCCATAACACTCACGCAGATCGAGCCCCCAGATCTGCCAAATCGCGATGACGCTTTCAGGCATTGCCGCAGATGCCGTGTAGGCCACGCGGATGCGATCCATCCCGACCTTTGCCCGCAGCGGCAGAAACACTCCACGAAGTGCGGCAGCGTATGCGATCCGCAGCAGCACTGAGGGCGTGCGACGAGACCAGCGGTCCTCAGCCACCCTGCGGCCAACCCACATGGCAGCGTCATAGACAGCGCGGCGAAGTCGTGGCCAAGTCTCCGTCTGTGCGATCAGTTCGCCGGCGAGCTTCTCGTAGAACCGCGGAGGCCATAGCACTGCCGTTGGCCGGACTGAGCGCAGCACTCTCTCGTAGTCACCGATGCTGCAGTATGTGACCACCAGACGTGAGAGCAGAGGCGCGAAGATCGACACAAGGGCCGGCGCTACATGGGACAACGGCAGGAAGCCCACAACATCGTGCTCCTGGCGGCGGCTCTGCGGGTAGAGACCGACAAAGGTCTGGACCGCGTGCTGGAGTGTTCGATGCGAATGCGTGACGCCCTTTGGTACTCCCGTGGACCCGGACGTGTAAAAGAGCACGGCGGCATCGTCGAGGGATCCCGCAGCGACCGACTGAGCGAGGAGACCTGAGCCGTCCTCATGGTGTCGGGCGCCTTCATCGGACAGGGTCTGCCACCGTGTTCCTTTGACACCCTTGGGCAGTGTCGGCGGATCGGCATCGATTCCGACCACAAGCCGCAGATCCGGGGTGCGAGTGGCGACCTCAGCTACCTTGTTGAGCTCCGTGGCCGTCTCACCGACGAAGGCCACCGCTTCGCTATGTACAAGGGTCTGCTCTATCTCGGCAGGCGAGTTGGTGGGATACACGCCGATTACGACACCGCCGACACTCTGAACGGCAAGCGCTGCGCACGCCCACTCTGGGCGCGCGCTGCTCATCACTGCTACGCGATCGCCGTGCTTGACACCCTGAGCCACGAGACCGAGTGCAACCTCGCGCATACGATTGGCGTACGCGCGCCACGTGATCGCCTGTACAGATCCATCACGCCAGTAGCGCAGCGCAACGGCATCGGGATCCTTGCGCGCGCGATCGAGGAGCAGTCCCGGTAGCGTCCGGGTCGGCTGGAAATTGATCAGATCCATGAGACGGCCTCTCTTCCAGAGCAGGCAAGCCCGTGCTCAATGAGACTCATGCAGCTCGCTCCCCAAGGGGAAGGAAGCCACCCCGGTACCACGTCACCGGCTTGCCGGCACCTGTCCGTGCATCGCGTACGCGACCGATGAGGATTACGTGATCTCCGCCGGGCACGGCCTGCTCCAGCTCGCAGCTGATGACTGCTGCCGCATCCGGCAACAGCGGATTGCCTGCCTCATCGAGTTCGAAATTGCCGTCCGCGAACTTGTTCTCACCCTTGGTGGCGAACTTCAGCGCCAAGTCGGCATGGGCGTCCGTCACAATGTTCACGACGAAATGCTTAGCCGCCATGAAGACGGGAAAGCAGTCCGCTCCTCGGTCCAGACATACCAAGATGAGCGGGGGATCGAGAGACAACGCGGCGAAGGAACTCGCGGTGAATCCGTGCAGTGTGCCTGCCTCGCTTCGCGTCGTCACGATCGTCACACCTGAAGGGAATTGAGCCAATGCCGAGCGGAAAGCGGCAGGGTCCAGTTCCTGAAATTGATCAACCATTGTACCCCTCGTGGGCAGCTCGGGCGGCAGGGTCGTTGAAGACCGTGCGCGCATCAGCCAGTGTGACGCGAAGCTGCTCTTCGTCCCATGTTTGATCTCAGGGAAGACGAAACGCGCTCCCATCGCCGCGTAGACCACGCCGGTGAACAGGGCCATCTCGATCCCGCCGCCGACGCACCACCCGTTGACCGCACACACCAGCGGCCGGGATAGTTCTCCAGTGCGCAAAGCAGCGCGTGAAAGCCTGCCATCCGCTCGACCATGTCATTGGCGTCGAAGTCGACGGCTTCCTTTATGTCACCACCTGCGCAGAAGAAACGCTCGCCAGCTCCCGTCAGGACCACTGCGGGAGCGTTAGAGCCGGTAGCGAGCGTGACCAGCTTCGCTGTCAGCTCGCTGACGAGAATGTTACTGAGCGTGTTGGCAGGCTGGTGGCTAAGGGTAAGTACAACCACCCCGTCCACTTCGTCTGATGCGTGGACGAGGCTTAGTGCTTTGTTGTGCGAACCTGCGGTCATGCTCGTCTCCGGTTACTTCGCGGGTGCGCCGGCGGTGCGAGCGGAGGGGAAGTCCACGGGGCGCTTCTCCCGGAAAGCCTGGCGCGCTTCGGCGTAGTCGGCGCTAGCGAAGTCGAGAACCTCGAGCGCTGTAGACAGCTCGTGCTGGGGCGCCGCATTGGTGAGCCAGGTGTTGAGAGCGCGCTTGGTGAATCGGAGCGCCTGCTGGGAACCGCGGGCCAGCTGGGACGCGACCTCGAGCGCGCGGGGCAGTACCTGCTCGCGGGGAACGGACAGACTGACGAGACCAATCCGCTCGGCTTCGGCGCCCGTCAGCTTCTCGGAGGTAAGGACGTAGTACTTGGTCTTGGCCATGCCGACGAGCAGCGGCCAGATAAGTGCGGCGTGGTCGCCGGCGGTCACGCCGACCTTGGTGTGCCCTTCGATCAGCACCGCGTCGTCCGCGGCGATGCTGATGTCGGCGAGAAGCGCGGTCGACAGCCCGTAACCGACCGCGGGCCCATTGATCGCGGAGATGATCGGCTTCTCGATCCGCAGGATCGTTGAAGTTCGCTTGCGTTCGGTCTCCATGATCGCAAGCGCGTCTTCGTGCGTGGGATCGGGCTGGGCAACGTCCATCCCGGTACAGAAGGCCTTGCCGGCCCCGGTGATGACGACGACCCGGGTCTGGTCGTCGCGTTCGACGTCGGCCCAGATCCGGTTCATCTCTTCGAACATCGGCAGGGTGAGAGAGTTGTACCGGTCGGGTCGATTGATCGTGATCTGGAGGACGCCGTTGTCCTTGCGTTCGACGAGGATGTCACCGGTGCCGTGCTGGTAGAGGTCGCTCATCGAACCGTCTCCTTCTGCGCGAGGTTGTGGGTGTCGTTGAACTGGCGGAGTGCTTCTTCGTGGGCGGGGCGGGCGGCTCGGATCTCGGCGAGTACGTCGTCGGCCGGGCGCACGACGTTGCGGGGGTGTTTGAAGCGGGGGATGACGTACTTGCCGAAGAGTTCGATCGAGCGCATCAGCTGGTCGTGGGGCAGGCTGTCGACACGCAGGACGAGTGCTTCGACGCCCATGTCCGCGTATCGCTGTACGTGTTCGATGCAGTGCTCGGGGTCGCCGACCATGAAGCCCTGGGAGTGTTCGAACATGTACTCTTCGTCGTTGAAGTCGATGTCCTTGACGGCGCCCATGTAGGCGTAGTCCTTCGACAGCTTCGACAGGCGCTCGTATGCGTCGGTGGACAGCTTGGCCATCTCGAACAGGGGCTTCGCCTCGAGGCGGGCCTGGGCAGTGGTCTCGGCGCAGTGCATACCACCGGCGACCGCGACCATCTTGCGCGGCGTGATCGGGTGGGGGTGGTTGGTGGCGGCGAGAGTGTCGTCGTAGAGCTTGACCATGTTCTCGACGAGGTCGAACCCGAGGTAGAGGCCGCCCATGATGGCGCCGATACCCATCGAGGCGGCCGTCTCGACCGAGCTCGGGCTGCCGGCGGCAGCCGAAAGGGGCGGGTAGGGGCCCTGCAGGGGCTTGGGGACCAGGCTGCGCGGCGGAATCTTGTAGTGCTCGCCCACGTACGAGAACACGTCGTTGAGGAACGCGCTGCGGATCAGCTCGATGCCCTCACGCCACTGGGCCTTGTTCTCGGACGGGTCCACCTCAAACGCGCGCAGGGCGAGCGTGGTGTTGCCGCGCCCGGTACCAAGCTCGACACGGCCGTTGGACAGGATGTCCTCGGTCGCCACACGCTCCGCGACGCGCAGCGCATGGTTCATCCGCGTCGGCAGCAGCGTCACCAGGTGGATGAACCGCATCCGGCTCGTCAGAGCCATCAGGTACGGGTAAAGCACTTCCGGAGCGGAGACCGAAGCCGTACCCAGAGCAACATGCTGCTCGGAACTACCGAAGGCATCGAAGCCAACCCGCTCCGCAAGCAGAACCTCCTCCACAAGCTCCCGGTAGCGGTGCTCATGCGTAAGCCCGACCGGGGTGTCCCCCTCAGACATGAGGATGAAGTCCATACCGACCCTTCCGTCAAATGTTAGTGGGCGATAACGTAGGGCGTGGCCCCAGCCCAGGTCAAGGCCCAAAATCTGTTAGGTATTGGTAACTTCGTGGGGTTGGCCAGGTGCGCACAGGCCAATGAGCAGAACCTGTAGCAGTTCGTGAACCAGTCGCCGTGGGATCCGGCACCGGTGCGGCGGCGGATCGCGGAGCGGATGGTGCCGCGGATCGTTCCGGATGCCTGGGCAGTGGACGATGTGTCCTTCCCCAAGGACGGACGGATGTCGGTCGGTGTCGGGCATCAGTACTGAGTGCGCTGGGCAAGCAGGCGAACTGCCAGGTCGCCATCAGCGTGCACGCGGTGTCCGACACGGTCTCGTGCCCGCTGAACTGGCGGCTGTTCCTGCCCCGGGAGTGGGCGGAGGACGCCGTCCGGCGCCGGCGGACCGGCGTCCCGGAGGACGTCGGGCACCGGGAGAAGTGGCGGCTGGCCTTGGACGCCTTGGACGCCTTGGAGGCCTTGGACGAACTGGCCGCATGGCGCCTTGTGCCGCCGGTCGTGGTGGCGGATGCCGGCTACGGACAGAACGCCGACTTCCGCACCGGCCTGGCCGAGCGGGAGATCCGTTACGTGGTCGGCATCCGTGGCGATATCACCGTCCAGCCGCACGAAGCGGTCCCCGACGCCCCCGCTTGGGCCGGCACCGGCCGTCGGCCGGTTCCCCGCTGCCGGCAGCCACCGGTGACGGTGGCGGAACTGGCCGCGGCCGCCGGACGGGACGCCTTCAGCGAGGTGACCTGGCGGGAAGGCTCTCGCGGACCGATGACTTCCCGCTTCCTCGCGATGCCCGTCCGGCCCGCCGGGGTGCGCTCACGCCGGCTGGCCCAGGCCGCCGCGGTGGCCGAGCACGGCCGGTGGGACGGCGTCCTGCCCCAGGTGCGGCTGCTGGCCGAATGGCCCGACGGCGAGGAGGAACCGACCCGGTTCTGGCTGTCCGACCTGCCCGAGGTTACCCCGATCGCCGAACTGGTCCGCCTGGCGAAGATCCGCTGGCGGATCGAGCACGACTACCGGGAACTCAAGCACGGTCTGGGCCTGGACCCAAGCCAAGTTCAAGACGGACCTAACGGAGTCCTACTAGTGCAGTGTGGGTGGCCGCGGCCATGTGGAGGGCGGCGACGACCAGGCCGGCGTCGTGATGCTCTCCCATTTCATAGCCGAGCAGGCGGCGGGAGAAGGGGCCGATAACCGTGGCCGGGTACAGCTTGCCCTCGCCGGTCTCGATCTCCGTCATGTCCCCGCACCAGACGAGATCGGGCCCCTCTGCGGTGAAGTCCCGCTTCACGTGATCCGGTGCGGCGGGCCGTTTGCCCGGCCGGGTCAGCCCCCTGCGTCTGCGGACCCTCCGGGCGACCAGGCCGAGTTCGGCCATGAGTTTGGCGATGGTGTTGACCGACACCCGCCAGCCCTGCCGCATCAGCGTGATCCAGATCTTCGGCGAGCCGTATGTGCCGCCGGGCTGGGTGAACACCTCTTTCACCGCCTCGGCCAGCTGCTGCCGGCGGACCTCACGCCCGGTGGGCTTCCGGCTGCGGTGCTTGTAGAACCACGACTCGCTCACGCCCAGGGCGCGGCAGGAGACGCGGTGCGGGATGCCGTGCATGGTCCTTTGGCCGCCGATCGCCCCGACGACGGACGCCGGGTCCGCCACGGCTACTTCACCCACAGGACCATGCAGCGTTTGAGGACATCACGCTCCATCGCGAGTTCCTTGTTGTCCCGTTTGAGCTGGGCATTCTCCCGCCGCAGCCGCTCCAGCTCGTCATTCCCGCCGCCCGGCGCGGTGCCCGCGCGACGGGCCCGCGATACCCAACTGGCCAGCGTGGTCTCGTTGATCCCAGATCCTTCGCGACCTCGGCGACGGTCTTGCCGGTCTCGGTGACGATCCGTACGGCCCCCTCGCGGAACTCCGCATCGAACTTCCGTCGCTTCTCTGCCATGACTCCCAACTTCCCCTGCAGCCACGGTCTCTACGCTACGAGGGGAGGGACAAAGAATCGGGTCACCACGCGGTGCGGTCCGGGGTGGCTGGGAGTGCCGTTGTCGGCGAGCGCGGGTGGGAGGGCGAAGCCGGCCCGGGCGAGAATCCGCAGCGCCGCGACCGGGAGTGGGGTGACTGCCCGCAGAGCGTTGTAGGGACGGAACAGGGTCGGGTCGAGCAGTACCAGCCTCCTGAGCTGGTCCCGGCGGTTCCGCTATGGAATGGGAATGTGTTCGGGACCGGGGAAGCCACGGCCGGAAGCTCACACGCCACAGCGCGCCCCGGTCTCCGCTGTGCGCGGCATCACTCGATCAAGCGGAGCGGGCTTCAGCGCTCGGCACCGCCCTCGACGAGACGCCTCAACGAGGGAAGCAGGGTGTCGATGTCCTGCCCGGTCCTGAACGCGACAACGGTGGTGCCACCGCCGGGCTCCGGTGAGGAACCGGGCGCCGGAAAGAGGGCGAGCACCTCACGCATCGCCTCGTCCACCTCGGCGACCGGGTCGGACGACTCGCCCCGAAGCCAGCGACGCAGCACGTGGTTGTGGGCGGCGACCACCGCGGCGGCCATGAGTTCGGCCCTCAGCGACGCCGGTTCCGTCGGGCCCCCCAGCCAGTCCGCGATGAACTCCCGGAACAGTCGCTGATAGCGGCCCACGCTGGCGATCTCCCGGTCACGCAGGGCAGCCACCTTGCTCGTGAGGGCGTATCGCCGCCTCGCCAGGTCGCCCTCATCCACGTAGTGCAGCAGTACGAGTCGGACCGCGTCCGACACGGCGACCAGAGCGGTGCCGTGGCTCGAGGTCGCCAGCCGATCTCTGATCAACTCCAGGAGCCGGTCGTGGTCCGGAAAGATGACGTCTTCCTTGGTGCGGTAGTACCGGAAGAACGTCGTGCGCCCGAGCCCCGCTCGCTCAGCGATGTCGTCGACGGTCGTCTGCTCGTATCCGCGCTCGTCGAAGAGCGCGAATGCGGCGTCTGCCAGTCGGATCCGTGCAGGTGGCTTGCTCATGACCGCTCATCCTTCCCCGTCTCACCGCGCAGACGCCACTTGCCTCATCTAGATGGGATCGAACACCGCATTTCGAGCATCGGGCGCCGAGTGACGCAGTGAGGCTTCTATCACAGGGAGTCGTTTGGGACTGAGTACTTTACTTCCGGAACTGGATCCCATAGCTTGTGAAACACGCCGCCACAGCGGTGCCGACGTGCTACAGCCGTGATCGGTGAGCCCTCGCCTCCCGTCGCGGGTCATTTCGGGACGGGGACGGAGAGGGACACCGTGCTCCATACAGCGATCGAAACCACCGATAGCGCCCCCGTCGAACGGGAGGTCGATCCAAGCGCGAGCCCACTCCCGGAGGCGGACTGCCCCACGCAGGTGCCGCTGGGCGGAGTGGGGGGTGGAGAGCTGTACTTCCAGCGTTGCCGCTGGTGTCGGACCGCAGTCTTCCGCCGTCTGTTGTGTCCCGTCTGCGCCTCCACCGATCTCGTCTGGGAGCTCAGTTGCGGCACCGGGGTCATCCGTCATGTCCTGGCCATGGGCCGGAGCCCCGGGAGACAGTGCGCACTCGCCACCATCAACATGAACGAGGGATTCTGGCTGTGCTCCAGGGTCATCGGCGTGCCGCCGCTCACCGTGCGGGTCGGGGCCCCGGTGTGTCTGACAGAAGGCATCGAGTCCGGCCCTCAGGCACTCCTCTTCCGCCTCTGCGAGCCGCCACAGCCTCCGTGGCGATGAAGGTCGAGGCAGCACGCCCACTCGCTCCAGCGACGTCGGGGGTGTGTACGTCCCCCACCGCACCTTCTGACCTTGAGCTCGGTCCCGCAGGCCATTGCCCATCACCTCTGGAGTGCCTCCGATGATCCCTGCCTGCCACCTGCCACGCCGCCCTCCGCTGCCGACCGATTCGTTCCTGCCAAGAACGTTGAGCCGCAATGACGTAACGGTGCCTCCAGGCGCCGGTCTGACGGCCCCGCTTCACCAACCGGCCACCCTCATTCCGGGTTCCCCGGTGCGGATGGCAGTGCCGTTCCCGCTCGGAAACTCATTCACAGCTGCTTCGGCAACCGGGTTCTTGCTCACCACCTGGCACGCCACCAGCGCCAACGCTCAGAAGGGAACCAAGCAGTGAGCACCGAGCCCGCGCAGCCGACCGCCCCCGAGATTCCAGACCGCCACACCACCGCGGGGAAGCTCGCGGACCTGCAGCGCCGCATCGAAGAAGCGACCCACGCCGGGTCCGCGCGCGCGGTGGAGAAGCAGCACGCCAAGGGCAAGCTGACCGCGCGCGAACGGATCGACCTCCTCCTGGACGAGGGGTCCTTCACCGAGCTCGACGAGTTCGCCCGGCACCGCTCGACCAACTTCGGCATCGACCAGAACCGGCCCTACGGGGACGGGGTCGTGACCGGTTACGGCACGGTCGACGGCCGCCCGGTGGCCGTGTTCTCCCAGGACTTCACGGTCTTCGGCGGGGCGCTCGGAGAGGTGTTCGGCGAGAAGATCGTCAAGGTCATGGACTTCGCGCTCAAGACCGGCTGCCCGGTCGTCGGCATCAACGACTCCGGTGGCGCCCGCATCCAGGAGGGTGTGGTCTCCCTCGGCATGTACGGCGAGATCTTCCGCCGCAACACCCACGCCTCGGGGGTGATCCCGCAGATCAGCCTGGTCGTGGGCCCGTGCGCGGGCGGGGCGGTCTACTCGCCGGCGATCACCGACTTCACGGTGATGGTCGACCAGACCTCGCACATGTTCATCACCGGGCCCGATGTGATCAAGACGGTCACGGGTGAGGACGTCGGCTTCGAGGCGCTGGGCGGCGCCCGGACCCACAACACCACCTCCGGTGTCGCGCACTACATGGCCGGGGACGAGAAGGACGGCATCGAGTACGTCAAGGCGCTGCTGTCCTACCTCCCCTCCAACAACCTCTCCGAGCCCCCGGCCTTCCCCGACGAGGCCGATCTGGAGGTCTCGGACGAGGACCGGGAGATGGACACCCTCATCCCGGACTCGGCGAACCAGCCGTACGACGTGCGCAAGGCCATCGAGCACGTGCTGGACGACAACGAGTTCATGGAGACGCAGGCGCTCTTCGCGCCCAACATCATCACCGGCTTCGGCCGGGTCGAGGGCCACCCGGTGGGCATCGTGGCCAACCAGCCGATGCAGTTCGCCGGGTGCCTGGACATCGACGCCTCCGAGAAGGCCGCGCGCTTCGTGCGCACCTGCGACGCGTTCAACCTGCCCGTCCTGACCTTCGTGGACGTGCCCGGCTTCCTGCCCGGCACCGACCAGGAGTACAACGGCATCATCCGGCGCGGCGCCAAGCTGATCTTCGCCTACGCGGAGGCCACCGTCCCGCTGATCACGGTCATCACCCGCAAGGCGTTCGGCGGCGCGTACGACGTGATGGGATCCAAGCACCTGGGCGCGGACCTCAACCTGGCCTGGCCGACCGCGCAGATCGCGGTCATGGGCGCCCAGGGCGCGGTCAACATCCTCCACCGGCGCACCATCGCCTCCTCCGACGACCCGGAGACCACCCGCACCGAACTGATCGCGGACTACGAGGACACCCTCCTCAATCCGTATATCGCGGCCGAGCGAGGCTACGTCGACGCGGTGATCATGCCCTCCGAGACCCGCCGCCACATCGTCCGCGGCCTGCGGACCTTGCGGAACAAGCGCGAGGCGCTGCCCCCGAAGAAGCACGGCAACATCCCCCTCTGACTCCTCTGACCCCACTGACCCCACTGACCTCACGGACTTCAGAAAGGGCGGCCAATAGTGTTCACGGTCGTACGCGGCAATCCCACTCCCGAAGAGCTGGCCGCCGCGCTCGTGGTGGTCCAAGCCCGCGCCGCAGCGGCCTCGGCTGTCCCTGCGGCGCCGCAGCACCTGGACGAGTGGACGGTCAAAACCCGCAACATCTCGTGCGGCGCCCCGCTCCAGCCGGGCCCGGCAGCGTGGCGCAGCTCCTACTGGCCACGCTGAGGAACCCACGGGGCCAGCATCCGCGACGTCGTCGCACGAGCACGGCGAACTCCCTGACCCTGGCGGCCGGTGGGGTCCTCCTGCCTCGCTGACCATTCGAACGGAGAGACCGTGGAGACGCCGCAACAGCGGACAGTTCGTGCCGGTGCCGCGCCGGTGCCGGGCACCCGTACCGTCAAGCCCTGGCTTGACGGCCACGACCGCGGCGCCAACGTCATCGCTCTGTTCCCGCGCGACACCGGCTACGAGGTCATCGGCACCGACCCGCACCAGGCCCCGGAACAGATCGTCGCCATCGTCGTCGCCGAGGATGCACCAGTCCTGGGTCTCTCCGTCCTTTCAGGTGCCCACCTGACGATCGCGCAGAAGGTGATCAACCTTTCCGCGCCGGAGGACGCGGTCGATGTCCGTGCCCTTGTCGGCGACATCATCCCCGACGTCGACATTCCCTCCCTGGAGGCCATGGGCATCCGCGCGGTCTCCACCCTCGGCGCGGACATGGGCCAGATCCTCGAAAACATTGACCGGCTCTACGCCGCCCCGAACCAGACCCTGGAGCCGACATGCTGATGAAGGTGCTTATAGCCAACCGTGGCGAGATCGCTGTCCGTGTTGCCCGTGCCTGCCGGGATGCCGGGATCGCGAGCGTAGCCGTCTACGCCGATCCGGACCGGGACGCATGTCATGTGCGCGCGGCTGATGAGGCCTATGCGCTGGGCGGTGACACCCCGGCGGCCAGCTATCTCGACCAGGCCAAGGTCCTGGCCGCGGCCGCCGAATCCGGCGCCGACGCCGTCCACCCCGGCTACGGATTCCTCTCCGAGAACGCCGAGTTCGCCCAGGCCGTCCTCGACGCCGGCCTGACCTGGATCGGCCCCCCGCCACACGCCATCCGCGACCTGGGCGACAAGGTCGCCGCCCGCCACATCGCCCAGCGCGCCGGCGCCCCCCTCGTCGCCGGCACCCCCGACCCCGTCTCCGGGGCCGAGGAGGTCGTGGCCTTCGCCGAACAGCACGGCCTGCCCATCGCCATCAAAGCCGCCTTCGGCGGCGGCGGCCGCGGCCTGAAAGTCGCCCGCACGATGGAAGAGGTCCCCGAGCTCTACGACTCCGCCGTCCGCGAAGCCGTGGCCGCCTTCGGCCGCGGCGAATGCTTCGTCGAGCGCTACCTGGACAAGCCCCGCCACGTCGAGACCCAGTGCCTGGCCGACACCCACGGCAACGTCGTCGTGGTCTCCACCCGCGACTGCTCCCTCCAGCGCCGCCACCAGAAACTCGTCGAAGAGGCCCCCGCCCCCTTCCTCACCGAGGACCAGAACACCCAGCTCTACACCGCCTCCAAAGCCATCCTCAAGGAGGCCGGATACGTCGGCGCGGGCACCGTCGAGTTCCTCGTCGGCAACGACGGCACCATCTCCTTCCTCGAGGTCAACACCCGGCTCCAGGTGGAACACCCGGTCACCGAGGAGGTCACCGGCATCGACCTGGTCCGCGAGATGTTCCGCATCGCCGACGGCGAGGCCATCGGCTACGACGACCCGCCGATGCGGGGGCACTCGTTCGAGTTCCGCATCAACGGCGAGGACCCGGGCCGCAACTTCCTGCCCGCCCCGGGAACCGTGACCTCCTTCGTCCCGCCGACCGGCCCCGGTGTCCGGCTGGACGCGGGCGTGGAGTCCGGCAGCGTCATCGGCCCCGCGTGGGACTCGCTGCTGGCCAAGCTGATCGTCACCGGCGCCACCCGGAAGCAGGCCCTCCAGCGCGCGGCCCGCGCCCTGGCCGAGTTCCAGGTCGAGGGCATGGCCACCGCGATCCCGTTCCACCAGGCGGTAGTGAAGGACCCGGCGTTCACCAACGAGCCGTTCACCATCCACACCCGCTGGATCGAGACCGAGTTCAACAACACCATCGCCCCGTTCACCCCCACCGGGGCCGACGAGACCGAGGAACCCACCGGCCGCGAGACGGTCGTGGTCGAGGTCGGCGGCAAGCGGCTGGAGGTCTCGCTGCCCGCTTCCCTGGGCGTGGCCACCGCCCCCGCGGGCGGCTCGAAGAAGCCGAAGCGCAAGGCGGTCAAGAAGTCCGGCTCCGCCGCCTCCGGCGACGCCCTGGCCTCCCCGATGCAGGGCACCATCGTCAAGGTCGCCGTGGGCGAGGGCGACACCGTGGCCGAGGGCGACCTCGTCGTGGTCCTGGAGGCCATGAAGATGGAACAGCCCATCAACGCCCACCGCGCGGGTACGGTCAAGGGTCTGGCCGCCGAGGTCGGCGCGTCCCTCACCTCGGGCGCGGTCATCTGCGAGATCAAGGACTGACAGGAATGATCGCCGTGGTTCCACTCGGAGGTAAGCCCCAGGATTGACTGGCGCTTCCCCTTGACCGCCTCCACCAGATGCAGGTGACACGTCTGCCGCGCGACCGCACGCTGCCGTGCGGGGTGGACGCCGGGGCCTGGTCAGGGCGTGGGCTATTGGATTTCCGCCCATCGAGTGGTTCCGCCCTGGTAGGTCGTGGTTCCGGAGCGGGCGGACAGTGCGGCGACGATGGCGCTCCCGCGGCCGCTCTCCTCGGGTTGCCGAGGAGAGCGGCCGTGGTGGGGCAGCAGCGCCGGGCCCGCGTCCGTGACCTCGATGCGGACAGCGCACGCAGCCCGGCCACCCTGCCGGGACAAGCACAGCGACGCAGGGGGAAGGGCGTGAACGACCGCATTGGTGATCAGTTCGGAGACGACCAGAAGCGCATCGTCCGCAAGGTCCGCGGGGATGCGCCACTGTTGCATGGCGCGGGCGGCGCGTCGGCGGACGGCGGCAAGACCTTCTGGAATGTGCGGCAGAGGGAAGACCACATCTGTCCGAGCGGATGAGACTGTCTCAAGGCTGTTGCCGAGCTTCACGGGCAGGTTGTGATTCATGGCGCTGTCCTGGGGGTGTTCCCGGTGGGGTGGGGGACGGCGAGGCCGGAGAGGAACGTCTCGGGCGCGGTACGGCGGCGCCGGGCCACCGGGGATCCGGCCGGGACGGCGGGACGGTCCGACGATGACGTCCGTACCGACCCTTCCGTCGTTATCAACGACTAACGTTATGGGTGATTCACATTCAACGTATGTCGTGGTACTAGCGGAGTCAAGACACGGACGAAAAGGAAAAAAGTTACCGACTGCTCACCTAGGCCAAGACGTCAAGACGCTGCCCATCCGTGCCACCGCGATCAACGCATTCGCCGCGTCGAAACCCATGCACGCCAGGCGGACCAAGGCGGTTGGCGACCTACGTCACGTACAGATGTCAGACATTCGGTGTTAGGGTCGCCTTATGAAAGATCTTCGTGCGCCGCGCCGCGTCGCGAGCTTGTCGGCGCAACTGGTGGACACCCTTCGTGAGCAGATCACATCCGGCGCATGGCCTGTAGGGACGCGGATTCCGCCCGAACATGATCTGGTCGAGCAACTCGGTGTCGGGCGTACGACGGTGCGCGAGGCGCTCGGCGCGCTGGTGCATCTGGGCCTGCTGGAGGCTCGGAAGGGCGACGGGACGTACGTCCGGACATCGAGCGAAATGCACTCGGTACTGATGAGACGTGCCAACACCTCGAGGTGGAGCGACGTGCTGGAACTGCGCGCGGTGCTGGAAGAGTACGCCTCGGGCTTGGCCGCGTTGCGGCGTACCGAAGACGACCTGAATCGCCTGCGGCACCTCCTCGACGAGGCCGAGGCGACAGCGGATTCACCGGAGATGGCCGCCATCGCGGAGCGCGATACCCGCTTCCACCAGGCCGTGGTGAGTGCCAGCGGGAACACCCTTCTCACCGAGGTGTACGACGTCCTCAGCATCGCGGTCGCCGAACAGATCGGCGGCATGCTCTGGCCCAGCGCGACGGCCGCGGAGCACTGCCTTCTGCACAGGCGTCTCGTTGAGGCGATCGCGGCGCAAGACGAGGTCGGTGCACGCTACTGCGCCACCGAGATCGTGAAGCTCACCGAGACCGGAACGGAACGACAGAAGTGACCACCTCGAGGAACTCCCGCGCCGGCCTCACCACGGCTACGAAGGCCGACCGGATCACAACCCCGAAGACGCCGGTTACCACGCCCGCCCTTTCGGCCGGCCTCTTGATCGCGATCCTTTTGGTGGCGGCCAACCTGCGCGTGACCTTGACGGGCGTGGGCACACTGCTGCCGGCCATCGAGCACGACACCGGGTTGACTGCGTCAGAGGGAGGCGTACTGAGCACCCTGCCGCTGTTTGTGTTTGCTGTGACTTCGCCCTTTGTCGGGCGCACCTCGCACCGGGTCGGCACCACCCGCCTCCTCGTGGCCGCCCTCGCAGTGCTGGCAGCGGGCACCGTGATCCGGTCCTTGCCTTCGCTTGCCTGTTTGTTCCTCGGAACCGTGATCCTCTCGGTGGCGATCGCAGTTGGCAACGTCCTGCTGCCTACGGTGATTCGCACCCACGTGCCCGGCCCGCGGGTTCATACCGTCAGCGCTCTCTACGTCACCGCTATGGGAATGGTCGCCGCTCTGTCGTCCGGCATCTCCGTCCCGCTTGCCGAGGTCCTGCCCGGAACCTGGCATTCCGCCCTGGCCTGGGGAGTGGTCGTCGCCGTCGCCGCTCTCGCCGTGTGGTTGCCTCGGCTACGCGACTCCCGCCCGGACGGCGGCGTGCGGTCTCATGGGACACACGCTCGAACCCCATGGCGATCCTGGCTGGCGTGGCAGGTGTCCTTCTTCATGGGCCTGCAATCCCTTGCCTTCTACACCGCCATCGCTTGGCTGCCCAGCATCCTCAGTCAGCAGGGCATGAGCACCACATCTGCCGGCTGGATGCTGTTCTACTACCAGCTCGTCGCACTGGTCACGAGCATGCTGCTGCCTTTGATCACTCGAGGCCGCCACGACCAGCGCTTCGCTGCTGCCACGGGCTCAGCGATCGTCGCCGCAGGCTTCGCGCTCCTGCTCCTCTTTCCAGCGCTCGCACTCGCGGCATGCACTCTTCTCGGGTTGGGCGCCGGTGTCTGTCTCGTGCTCGCCCTGAGCTTCCAAAGCCAACGTGCCACTGGTCCCAGCGAGACCACAGCCCTGGCCGGGATGGCTCAGTCCATCGGCTACCTCGTCGCCGCGACCGGCCCCCTCCTTCTCGGCGTCCTCCACGACACCACCGGCAGCTGGACCGGTGCTCTCCTTCTCCTCACCGCATTGAGCCTGGTCATGGCCGCCGCCGGTTATGGCGCCGGACGCGACCGCCACGTTCGCACCCGGCCCGACCGCGAGACAGACTGACGCCGTCCAGAACACACCGGACCACATGCAGAGAACGCGAAGTCAGCCCCCTGAACCGAGGGCGCCTCCTTCGGCGCCCCGGAGGCAAAGCTCGGCATCAAGGGCTCCCCGACCCGCGAGGGGTCGCTCGGGCGAAGGAACGCTGGCGGGCCGGCCACCGTCGTACTTACCGGCCGTGGATCACCGAGCCCGGTCTCTGGTTGCAGTTCGACTGGGGATGGGGCCCGAAAGTACCTGGTCCGGGCGGTGGAAGTGAGCGCGAGACGCTCCTGTTCTGCGCGTGGCCGGCCTGGTCCCGCTTCCGGGTGGTGATCCCGGTCTGGGACCGGACCCTGCCCACGGTGATCTCGTGCCTCGACTCCACTCTGCGGGCGATCGGCGGGGCACCGACCTATGTACTCACCGACAACGAGAAGACGATGACCATCGACCGGGTCGCCGGGATCGCGGTCCGTCATCCTCAAGTCGTCGCCGCGGGACGTCATTACGGCCTGCAAGTACACACGTGTGTCCCCTTCGATCCCGAGTCCAAAGGGGGCAGTGAGGCCACCGTCCGTATCGCGAAGGCGGACCAGATCCCCACCACCGCGAACCTGCGGGAGAAGTACGCCAGCTTCGCCGAACTCCGCGGAGCCTGTGCGGTCTTCTGCCAGCAGGTCAACACCCGCGTCCACCGGGAGACGAGCAGGACCCCCGCCTCCGCGCTGGACGTCGAACGCACCCGCCTGCACCCACTTCCCGTGGCCCCTCACACCCTCGCGCTCGGTGAGTCCCGTCAGGTGCTGAGGGACCAAACCGTCCGTTTCGGCTCGGTCCGGTACTCGACCCCGCCGGGCCTGGTCGGCCAGGAAGCCTGGGTCCGCGCGGACGGCGAGGAACTCGTCGTGGTGGTGGACCTGTCCCGGCTCGCGCACCGGCCGGAGTGGATGCAGGGTCCGGCCGGGCTGATGGAAGTCGCCCGGCATCCATTGTCCCTGCCCGGACGGCCCGTCATCGACCTGGCGCACTATCCGAACCATCCGCAGGAGACGGACGGCTCCCCGCGCCAGCCCAGACCCAAGCCCGTCAACGATGCCGAGGAAGCCTTCCTCCGGCTCGGCCCCGGAACGAAGTCCTGGCTGATCGAGGCCGGCGCCGCGGGCACCACCCGGATCCGGGTGAGGATGGCCGCCGCCGTCGAGCTCGCTGCCCTCATCGGTCCTGCGGAGGTCGACCTGGGCCTCGGTCTCGCCGCGACCGCCGGCCGATTCGCCGAGGACGACTTGATGTCCATCGTCCAACACCGTCGGCACGGCGCCCGCCCCGCCGATCTCGTCGTCGCGGACGAGACACACTCCGTCCAGCCCGGCACCTCCGCCTGGGCCGACTTCGGCCGCCCGGCTTCCTGATCCACCGGTCCCCGCCGAGCTGGAGACCGTCCTGAAGCGGATGAGGTTTCCGTACTTGCGCCGGGCGGCCCCCGAGGTCCTCGCCACCGCCCGCTCGCAACGCTGGGACCCGGCCGAGGTGATCCGGATTCTGCTGGAGGAAGAGATCAAGGGCCGGGATGAGGCCACTCGCCGCAACCACCGATGGCTCGCCCAACTTCCGTCCGGGAAAACCTTCGACTCCTGGCGGGAAACGGATTCCTCGATCCCGGCGCCGACCCAGCACGCGCTGATGACGCTGGAGTGGATCTCCCGCGCGGAGAACTTGGCGGTTGACCGGCCCTCCGGCACGGGGAAGAGCCACCTCGCCGAGGCCCTCGCGAACAAAGCGATCGATGAAGGCATGAAGGTCTGCTGGTTCACGCTGGAATCACTGACCGCTCGCCTGGGCCGGGCAACCGTCGCCAAGGCCGTCGCGAAGATCACCCGGTGCGACCTCATCATCATCGACGACATCGGCATGCTGCCCTCCGGGCAGGCCGCCGCAGAAGCGTTCTACCGAGTCATCGATGCCGCCTACGAACGCCGCTCGGTGATCGTCACCTCGAACCTGCACCCCTCAGCTTCGACTCGATCATGCCCAGGACACTGGCCACCGCCGCCGTCGACCGGCTCCTTCACCACGCGCACATCGTCCTCACCGAAGGCTCCAGCCTGCGGCTGACCCAGGCCACCACCGGCCAGGGCGTCGTCCCACTGAACCAGCCGGGCCAGAGCGTGTCTCCTTGACGGGTTCGTCGGCCGACCAAGAACCTTGGGAGTCCCCGTTGTCCTCGACGTTGGTGACCATCCTGCGCAGCACCTTCAGCGCGGCCACGTACTCTACGTCGCTGATGCCCTCGTGGACCACGGCGCGCAGCTCGGTCACCAGCTCGCGCAGCCGCACCCTGGCAGCCTCCCCGGCATCGGTGAGCTGCAGGCGCTGCCCGGCATCGGTCCGGAGCCAGCCGCGGTGGAACAGCTGGTCGATGACACGAGCGATCTCGTGCGGTCCGTCCACAAGCGGCGTCAATTGGATGACGACCTCCTCGCGGCTCGGCGCCACGGACCCGCCGTTCACCCGGTTGAGCACCCAGTACTGCGGCTGCGTGACGTCGACCCTGGCCATGGCGTCACGCAGATGCCGGGTGACGGCCGCGTGGGCGAGGCCACTCCAGTATCCAATGGGCTGAGTGGCCAGCATGTCGTCGGTGGCGGCCGGATCAGCTGGCGCCTGGTCGGTGGTGGTGTCAGTCAGCGGTCTCATCATCGCGACGCTATATCCCCCATCGCACCGCCATCGCAACGGGGCCCCAACGCTCACACGTCCCCATCCGAGGGACGAGTAGTCGTACCGGGCAGGGAGGTCAACTGTCCGCACACAAGGATCTGAGATGTCCGCTCGCCCGGACGGCCTGCTGTCCCCCGTCCGCCCCGCCTTCCGCCACTGCTCATGCTGACTCCGGCCCTGCAAACGGCCCGACGGGAACGCGGCCCCGGACGTCCCTCCGGACCCGAACAACCCGCCCACAGCGGCGCCCAGAAGCACGGCCATACCTGCGTCCATCCCCGCAGTCTGGCAGTGACCTGCTACCAGTCGGCCAAAAGCTGCAGAAGTCGGCCCCCCGGACGTCAAGGGGCACTCCGCCCCGGGCACACGCCCGCCGCCGCCATTTGTGTTGGCGGAAGACGTGCTGGCGGCTACTTGCCGTCGTCCTCGCGCTTGAGGGCTTCCAACGCCCGCCGCGTGACCTCGTCCACAGGTCCCAGGGAGGAGATCGTGACCGCGAGGCCCTGCGTCTTGTAGTACTCGATGACCGGCTCGGTCTGCGTGTAGTAGACCTCGAGCCGCTTGCGGACGGTCTCCTCGGAGTCGTCGTCGCGCTGGTAGAGCTCACCGCCGCAGACGTCGCACACGCCCTGTTTCTTCGGCGGGCTGTACGACACGTGGAACACGTGTGCCGACCGGCCGCGGCAGATGCGCCGGCCGGCGATGCGCTTGATGACCTCTCCCTCGGGGACTTCGAGGTCAAGAACCGCGTCCAGCTTGATGGCCTCGGTCCTCAGCAGCTCGTCGAGCGCCTCGGCCTGCGAGACGTTGCGCGGGAAACCGTCGAGCAGGAAGCCGTTCTCGGCATCCGGCTGTTGCATGCGGTCCTTCGCCATCGCGATGGTGAGCTCGTCGGGGACGAGGTTGCCGGCGTCCATGGAGACCTTCGCGAGTTTCCCGAGCTCGGTCTGCCGACTGATGTTGGCCCGGAACAGATCGCCCGTAGAGATGTGCGGGATCGACAGCTTCCCGGCCAGGCGTGTGGCCTGAGTGCCCTTACCAGCGCCCGGCGGCCCGACGAGGACGATGCGCATCGGCGGAGGAACTTCGGCATTGCGCTGCTGGAGTTCATCGGCGACGGAGGCGCTTGCGGACGGCTTGGAGACGACCTCGCCGATCCTGCCACCCACGGCCTGATACCGACGACTGGCTGATGGTGCGGCTGGTCGGGGGACGGCCGGAGCCCCGGACCATTTTCGTTCGATTCCGCTCAGAGCCTTCATCACATGTCCAATCGTCTGGGTGGAGTGTCTGCTCGGCTCGCCGTGGGAAGGGCGGACAGGTTGGTTGCGACCGTCCAGCGGCAGGGCGCGGCTTGTCAGGGCGGGTGCCGCGCCGTGCCGCCGGACGGAGTGGGTGGGGAGCTGTTGCCCCATGGAGGGTGGTGCGGGTCGGCTGCACCGGGACCGTCCGGCGGCACGTCTTTTCGGCAAGACAGGGGCGTGCCGCCGGACGGGGTATGAGAGGCGAAGCCCCTGCACGCGGAGGCTCCGGGTGCTCGCTCAATCGATGAGGTCGAGGGCGGTGGTGACGATGCTGTCCGTGTCGATGCGGTGGTAGCGGTAGACGTCCTCGATCGCCCCGGACTGGCCGAACCGGGTCACGCCGAGGGTGCTGACGGGAACGTTCTGGATCGTGCTCAGGAAAGCCAGGGTGTGGGGATGCCCGTCCAGGACGGTGACCAGCGGGGTGGCCCGGTCGAGGGGAAAGACCTGGTCGAGGATCCAGGCCGGGTCGTCCGACAGGCCGCGACGGGCCTGGAGTGCGCGGAAGAGTAGGTCCGGGCTGGTCACGCACACAACGTCGGCGCCATGCCCGAGGGCGGCGAGCCGGTCGGCGGCGGCCAGGGCCTCCGGGACCAAAGCGCCCATCGCGGCGAGTGTCACCACGGGCTTCTCGTACTGCCGCAGCCGGTAGGCCCCGGCGGTCACATGTCGGCGACGGCGTTCGCGAGCGGCCGGGTCGCTGGGCACCGCGGCTGTCGACTGGTCGATGGGTCGGGTCGACAGCCGCAGATAGGCCGACGTGCCCTCTGGGCTGGCCAAGTTGCCGAGTGCGGCGAGCAGGCACCATTCGGTGTCGATCGCGAACGCCGGCTCATAGGTGACGCAGCCGGGCTGTTCAATGCCCAGCGAGGGGGTGGTGATCGACTGGTGGGCGCCGCCCTCCGGGGCGAGGGTGACACCGGAGGGGGTGCCGACCAAGATCGATTGGCCACCGGCATAGATGCCGAACGACCAAGGCTCCAGGGCCCGGTTGACGAAGGGATCGTAGACGACGCCGATCGGCAGCAGCGGCTGGCCCCACCGACTCCAGGTGGCGCCCAGCTCGCCGAGGAGACCGACCAGGTTGGTCTCCGCGATGCCCAGCTCCACGTGCTGACCGGTCGGCTGCTCACGCCACTGCAGGATGGTCTCGGCGTCGTCGGCGAACCAGTTGGGGCGCTCGGCCGGGGACCACACACCGACCTTGTTGAGCCAGCCGCCGAGGTTGGTGGTGGAGCTGACGTCCGGGCTGACGGTCACGATCCGGGCGGCCGCCTCCGGCGCCCGCCGGGTGAGATCCAGCAGGACGCGGCCGAGAGCCTGCTGAGTGTTCCCGATGCCGGTAGGGGCCGGGCGCGCGAGGTCGGCGGGAACGGCAGGGGGCTTTTGGGGCGCCTGTTCGGGGCGGTGCAGCCGCTGGGCGGCCGCCGCGCACAGGGCCGCTTCCGCCGAACCCGCACCGAAACGCGTCCACGGGTCGTCGAGATCGGTTCCCAGGCGGTCAGCCAGTGCACTCATCTGGTCGGCAGTCAGGAGCGAGGAGTGGTTTTGCGGGTGGCCCTCGGTGGGCAGCCCGTAGCCCTTCACCGTGTACGCGAAGATCACGGTCGGGCGGGTGTCGTCGACACCGGCGAACGCATCCGACAGCGCGCCGATGTCGTGGCCGCCCAGGTTGCGCAGCGCCGCCAGGAGCGAGGCGTCGTCCAGGGGGGCGATGAGGTCGGCGATCGGCCCGGCGGTCGAGCCGGTGCCGGGCAAGCGCTCGCGCAGCTCGTCGGCGGAGCAGCGCAGCAGGCGCTGGTATTCGGGGTTGCCCATGGCATCGATACGAGCGCGCAGGGCCTCGCCGCCGGGCCGGGTGAACAACCCCTGCAGGAGATGCCCGTACTTGAGGGTGATGACCTGCCACCCGGCCGCGGCGAACATACCCTGCAGCTTGTCCGCGGCGATGCCGGGGATGACCCGGTCGAGGGACTGCCGGTTGAGGTCGACGACCCACACCGCTTCGCCCAGGCCCGGCACCATCGGATCCTGGATGGCTTCCCAGATCGCGCCTTCGTCCAGCTCGGCGTCGCCGAGCAGGGAGTACTGGCGCCCCCTCCCGGCACCGCCGAAGCGCCCCTCCACGTAACGCCGGGCGAGAGCGCCCCACAGGGGAGCGGTGGCGCCGATACCGACCGAACCGGTGGAGTAGTCGGCCGGGTCGGGGTCCTTGGAACGACTGGGGTAGCTCTGCAGGCCACCGAAGGCGCGCAGCGTGGTCAGGTAGGACTCGTCCAGCTCGCCCAGCAAGTAGTTGATCGCGTGCAACACCGGTGAGGCATGAGGCTTGACCGACACCCGGTCCTCGGCAGTCAGCGCGTGAAACCACAGCGCCGTCATGATCGAGGTCATCGAGGCACTGGATGCCTGGTGACCGCCCACCTTCAGCCCCGAAGGGTTCGGTCGCACCCGGTTGGCGTGATCGATGATCGCGGTGGACAGCCACAGCACCCGCTGTTCGACCGACTCCAGCGCAACAAGCTCCTCCGCCTGGGCAGGACCGCCGCTGCCGCCGGCCGACCTTGGTTCCGCCACCATCACAGACCACCTCCGCATTCGGCACCATGCCTTAGGGAATTCGCGTTATGCTCCGCCAGAAGGCGGGCAACTCCGCGACTGCACAGGATGTGCCTTTTAGATCGAGCATTCTGCTTGAATTCGGGCCACCTGATCGGCTGGCCCAGGGCGCTGGACCGGTTCGCACCGGCCTTAATACGCGGCCCTGTCACGTGCCTTGGCTGACGGCAGAGAGTCGACTGCTCGCAGGACATCCGTCAGCCATACGACCTGCCCGTCGAACTGTGACAGCTTCCAGGGCCATACCCACCGGTATGCCTTGTGCTCCCAGTTGAGAGTGAGCCGGCGTTGACTCGTGCAGGCCAAAAAAGTGTGCACGGTCCAGTCCGGCCCGCCACGAGGGTCGGCGAGACGCAGCGTGGGGCCCGCGGTCAGCTGCTCCAGAGCGCGGGCGGGCAGCAGAGTCTCCTCCCAGATCTCCTGGATGGCTTGCCGTACCGGGTCGCTGTCAGCGTCCAGATATCCGGTGATGCAGTGCCACAAGCCCGCATCATGCTGGACAGTTCCACTGCGCTTGAACAACCCGATGCGCCCTCGCCACATGAGGATGACGGCGACCACCTGCCGCTGAGACCTGGGGCGACCGGACGCATTCAGGGACTGTGCCCCTTGTGAAGCCTGGGAGACCACCCCGCGACCACCGCCTTCGGTACGGACCCCCGGGGAGGGCCCGACGCGCTTCTTCATCTGGTGCCTCCTTCATGCGACGGCCTGGACCCTGCAAAAGTCCCCTTGCGGGCAGGAGCTCTTCGCGTTTCTGATCACCACCGGACGCCGTGCCCCGTGAAAGCACGAGGTGTGACACGCTCTGAGGCAACCTCGCGTGCCGCCGGTCCGTTCACGTCGTTCACCGGATGCGGCTCTCGCTCCCGGCCCATGCCTTGTCCCGCAACACAAACTTCTGGGTCTTTCCGGTGGAGGTCTTCGGCAACTCGGTGAACGTGACCGTCTTCGGCGCTTTGAACCGGGCCAGCCTGCCCCGCACATGCTCGATGATCTCCGCCTCGGTGGCTGTAGCGCCTTCCCGCAGGCTCACATAGGCGGCAGGGACCTCACCCCAGCGCTCGTCCGGCACGGCGATCACCGCCACCTCCAGTACCGCCGGATGATCCATGATCGCCTGCTCCACCTCGACCGACGCGATGTTCTCCCCACCCGAGACGATCACGTCCTTCGAGCGGTCACGCAGCTCCACGTACCCGTCGGGGTGCAGGATCCCGATGTCCCCGGTCCGGAACCATCCGTCCGGCACCGCTGCCAGGGTGGCCTCCGGGTCGTCGAGGTAGCCGAGCATGAGGTTGTTGCCCCGCAACGCGATCTGCCCCGTGGTGACACCGTCCGCGGGGACGTCCGTGCCGTCGTCCGCGATAACCCGCGGCACACACGAGATCATGTTCCCGACGCCCTGGCGCGCCTTGAGCCGCGCTTGTGCCGCGGCGTCGCGGTCGTTCCACTCCGGGCGCCAGTCGCACAGCATCGCTGGGCCGTAAGTCTCGGTCAGCCCGTACAGGTGCGTGACCTCGAACCCCAGCGCCGCCATCCGCCGCAGGATCGCCGGCGACGGCGGCGCCCCACCGGTGGCGATCCGCACCGTGCGGTCCAGTGGCGCGGCCTCTTGGGCGTACGCGATCATCGACAGCACCGTCGGCGCCCCGTTGAGGTGCGTGACGCCCTCCTCCCGGAGCAGTCGCCAGATCTCCGCCGGATTCACCTTCGGCAGGCAGACGTGCGTCCCAGCCGCCGCGGTCACGGCCCACGGGAACGTCCATCCGTTGCAGTGGAACATCGGCAGCGTCCACAGGTGCACGCTCGACGGCGTCAGTCCGGTGTGTCCCACCATCGCCACGGCCTGGAGGAACGCGCCCCGGTGGTGGTACATCACGCCCTTCGGGCGGCCCGTGGTCCCCGAGGTGTAGTTGATCGACAGCAGCGCCCGTTCGTCGGTCGGGGTCAGGTGCAGCGGCTCCGCCGCGGCCAGCAGATCCTCGTATTCCCGCCCCGCCCTGATCCGGTGCGGTGGGGCGTCCAGCCGGGCGAGGGCCTCGTCCACCAACGCGTCGAACGACGGGTCGTGGACCAGCACTGACACCTTGGAGTGCTCCAGGATGTAGGCCACCTCGCCCGCCGACAGCCGGGTGTTCACCGCGACCAGCGGCACCCCCGCCCACACCACCCCGTAGTGCGCCTCCAGCGACACATGCGTGTTCGGTGCCAGCACCGCCACCGGACGTCCCCCGGCCAACGAGGCCAACCCGCCCGCCAACCGCTGACACCGATCACGCAGCTCCGCATAGGTCCACCGGGACGGCCCATCCACCACCGCGACCCGATCCCCATGCGCCGCCGCAGCACGATCCAGATACGACGTCGGGGTCAACGGCTCGAAGGACAAGGAGCCCAGGTCGCGGGTCATCGCACCGCTCCGTGTACCGGGCCGCCGGTCGTGATCTGGAGGATGCCGTTGTCGTGGCGTTCGGTGAGGACGTTGCCGGTGCCGTGGTTGTAGAGGTCGGTCATCGGCTGGTCTCCTTGTGGTGGCTGGGGTTGTGGGTGTCGTTGAACTGGCGGAGTGCTTCTTCGTGGGCGGGGCGGGCGGCTCGGATCTCGGCGAGTACGTCGTCGGCCGGGCGCACGACGTTGCGGGGGTGTTTGAAGCGGGGGATGACGTACTTGCCGAAGAGTTCGATCGAGCGCATCAGCTGGTCGTGGGGCAGGCTGTCGACACGCAGGACGAGTGCTTCGACGCCCATGTCCGCGTATCGCTGTACGTGTTCGATGCAGTGCTCGGGGTCGCCGACCATGAAGCCCTGGGAGTGTTCGAACATGTACTCTTCGTCGTTGAAGTCGATGTCCTTGACGGCGCCCATGTAGGCGTAGTCCTTCGACAGCTTCGACAGGCGCTCGTATGCGTCGGTGGACAGCTTGGCCATCTCGAACAGGGGCTTCGCCTCGAGGCGGGCCTGGGCAGTGGTCTCGGCGCAGTGCATACCACCGGCGACCGCGACCATCTTGCGCGGCGTGATCGGGTGGGGGTGGTTGGTGGCGGCGAGAGTGTCGTCGTAGAGCTTGACCATGTTCTCGACGAGGTCGAACCCGAGGTAGAGGCCGCCCATGATGGCGCCGATACCCATCGTGGCGGCCGTCTCGACCGAGCTCGGGCTGCCGGCGGCAGCCGAAAGGGGCGGGTAGGGGCCCTGCAGGGGCTTGGGGACCAGGCTGCGCGGCGGAATCTTGTAGTGCTCGCCCACGTACGAGAACACGTCGTTGAGGAACGCGCTGCGGATCAGCTCGATGCCCTCACGCCACTGGGCCTTGTTCTCGGACGGGTCCACCTCAAACGCGCGCAGGGCGAGCGTGGTGTTGCCGCGCCCGGTACCAAGCTCGACACGGCCGTTGGACAGGATGTCCTCGGTCGCCACACGCTCCGCGACGCGCAGCGCATGGTTCATCCGCGTCGGCAGCAGCGTCACCAGGTGGATGAACCGCATCCGGCTCGTCAGAGCCATCAGGTACGGGTAAAGCACTTCCGGAGCGGAGACCGAAGCCGTACCCAGAGCAACATGCTGCTCGGAACTACCGAAGGCATCGAAGCCAACCCGCTCCGCAAGCAGAACCTCCTCCACAAGCTCCCGGTAGCGGTGCTCATGCGTAAGCCCGACCGGGGTGTCCCCCTCAGACATGAGGATGAAGTCCATACCGACCCTTCCGTCAAATGTTAGTGGGCGATAACGTAGGGCGTAGCCCAGCCCAGGTCAAGGCCCCAGGAAGAGTGACGGGCGTTACCTTGTGATAACAACAGAGGTCGACCGGGCGCGCACGGGAGGGGCCGCGACCAGAGCGACCCCGGTCACATCGCGATCGACAGCCACACAGGGCCGCACAGGCGGCCGCGGACTGACGCGACTCCCGCTTCGTTACTGCACACTAACGGATTCACCTCTTCATCCGGGGACTTGACCGCACTCAGGCCACGTCATATGTTATTCGCCAATAACATTCGAGGAAGGATCGACATGGACGTCATCGTCATGACTGAGGGGGACATCCCGACCGGGCTCGCACGTGAGCACCGTTACCGAGGGCCGGTCGAGGAGGCGCCACTCGCGGCGCACGTCGACGTTGATGCCTTCGGCGGCTACCACGACCCCGCCGTCCGAGCTGTCCGCGAGGTGTGGAATGGCTGATCAAGTCCAGGGGCTGGACGCGGCTGCCTTCCGTTCGGCGTTGGCCCAATTCCCTGCCGGCGTGACGATCGTGACGACCCGAAGTGCCGGGGGCACCCCGCATGGGTTCACCGCGAGTTCCTTCGCGGCGCTGTCGCTCGATCCACCACTTGTTCTGGTGTGCCTGGACCAAGGAGCGGACTGCTTCCCAGCTTTCATAGCGGCTGAGCAGTTCGTCGTGAACATCGTGACGCCCGCGCATGCGAAGTTGGCCAAGAGGTTCGCCACGAAGGGCGAGGACAAGTTCGCACACGGAAGCTTCGAGTCCGACGAGGGCGGACACCCGATACTGCCCGACGCCGCGGCGGTCATCCGCTGCGAGCTGGAGCAAGCCATCCCCGGCGGAGATCACGTCATTCTCATCGGTCGCGTGCACGACGCGCGCGTAGGCAGCGGCAAGCCGGTGATGTGGTACCGCGGTGATTTCCTCCACCTCGGGCAGAGCGTCAAATGAATGACATCGGCCCCGGCTCATCAGCTCCGGTGGATCGCACGAGTGGTTCATCCACGCGCGGCGCGCGGTGTGGTGGAACCCTCCGCTCGGGCCGTACTGCGGGGCCGTCCGGTGAGTGATTCCGTGGAGATCGACCTCGTGAAGATCGGGAACGTGCTGCACCCGGTGGCCGACATCGACGCCGCCGTGCGCTTCTACACCGACACCTTCGGCCTGGCCACGAAGTTCGTCGACGGCGACCGCTACGCCGCCCTCGACGCCGGCAGCACCACGTTGGCCCTGACCGGCCCGGCCGAGGACGTCACCGGTGGGGTGCCCGCGGCGTCGTTCAAGGTCCCCGACGTGACCTCGGCGCTCACCGCCCTCGTACAAGGCGGCGGATCCGTCGTCCGGGAGCCCGAGCAGGGCCCGCACGAGGTCCGGGCCGTGGCCCGGGACCCATGGGGCAACACCGTAGTGATCTACGGGCCGCGGTAGCGGTCAGCCCGGTAGCGGGTCGGCCTCCGCCGTGCCCCGGACCGAGACGTCGGGTGCCATGGACATTCCTGTTCGTGTCCCTCCCCGGCCGTCGGCCAGATCCCAGATCCTTCGCGCGCCGGAACGACCTGCGCGTCCGAGGCACCAACGCCGGCCGACCGCGTCACCCGCCCTCCAAGCCCGGAAGGTTTCCGTGCACCCCGTCTTCCCCTCACCCTCACCCTCACCCGATCACCCGCCGGCACCGGACCCATCGCTCGATGCCCTCCAACTGCGGCACGGTGAAAGTCTCCGCGAAACCACGCGTCGTGCCCGGCGTGCATTCGTTGCCGCCAACACCGTCCCTCTTGCCGTCGGCATCGCGCTGTCCTTGCTGACCGCCGTTCCCGCGGTTCATGTGTACGGGCACATCACCTTCGGCCTCGTCTGGGGCGTCCTTCAATGCGGCCTCTTCGTCGCCACCGTGTGGGTGTACGAGGCGCGATGCACAGCCTGCGATCCCGTCGAGCGGGCCCGGACCTCCGGCATGCCCCAGGCCGAGACGTCGGGTGCGTCCGCCGTCGATGATCCCTGGCGGTGAAGCGGTGACCGTGCACATCGTGGGCGCAGCTGTACTCGATCCGATCGGTTCAGACGCCAGAGGCCCCGTGATCGTCGCCTTCCTGGTATTCATCGGGCTGTCTGTCCTGTGGCTTTTCACGCTTGCCTCGAGTCAGGAACACGAGCCGGAGAGGCTCTACCTCGCGGATCGGTCGCTCTCCCCGGTCTTCAACGGATTCGCCATGGCGGGCGAGCAGATCACGGTCGTCACCCTGTTGGTGACGTCCGGGTTTATCGCTCTGTACGGCTACGACGGATTCAGCATCGCCATCGACCTCATGCTCGCCCTCGGTGTACTGCTGCTCCTTGCTCAAAAAATACGCGACAGCGGGCCTTACACGCTCGGTGACCTCTTCTCCCTGCGTGCCGCGGGGCGCGCGTCGCGGACTGCCGCGGCTCTGGTGACGCTCGTGATCACCATTCCCCTTCTCATGGTCCAACTGCGGGCCACCGGCATCAGCGTGGCCCTCCTGATCGGCCGGTCGAACCATGGAACCCAAGTGGTCTGCACGGTGCTGATGGGGCTTCTCGTCGGCTTCTTCGCCGTCGTGGCAGATCTGCGAGGCACCAGTTTCATGCAGGTCGTCAAGGTGGTCGTCACCTTGATCACGCTTTCGCTGATCACGCTGCTGGCCCTCAGCAGATTCGAGTGGAACCCCGGGTATCTGCTCTCCGCGGCGGCGGAGAAGAGCGTGTCGCCGAGCGGATATCTGAGCCCCGGACTCTGGCCGCGCATCGCGAACCTCGGATCACTCAACGCGATCGGCGAACACATCGTCGTCATCCTCGGTACGGCCGTGCTGCCGAACCTGATCCTGCGGGTGAGCGCCTCCCGCACCGGGCGCTCGGCACGCCGGTCCATGAGCATTGCCTCGGGACTGGGTGCTGCCTTTGTCGTCCTCCTGAGCGCGGCGGGCTTCGCGGCCGCGGCCGTGGTGGGAGGCGACGTCATCCGAGCGGTTGACGACGTTGGGCAGGGGTCCCCGATTCTGCTGGCTTCGGAAGTACTCCCGCACGGCTCAGTGGCGCGCGTCGCGCTCATCACGGCCATGGCGTCCGTGGCCTTCCTCGCCGCGCTCACGACCGTGTCAAGTGTGGCCTTCGCTGCCGCTGTCACCTTCGCGCGTGATGTGTTCGCTCAGGGCAAGGGACCGCGCACCCGAACCGGAGAAGCGCGAGTACTGCGTCTGACCCTCGTCGTCCTGGTCGCCGTGAGCCTGTCGCTGTCCACAGCCATCAGCCGGTACCCGGTCGAGTCCCTGGTCATCTTCGCTCTCTGCGTTGCGGCGTCGGGTGTGTTCCCGGCGCTGATCTACACTTTCTTCTGGCCCAAGTTCAATCGCCGGGGGCTTCTCTGGTCCGTCTACGGGGGACTGCTGCTGTCCCTCCTGTTCACGGCCTCCTCACCCGTCGTCACCGGTGCCGAGAACTCACTGTGGCCGGAGTTGAGTTTCAACTGGTATCCGTACTACAACGCGGGCATGGTGTCCGTGCCGGCGGCATTCTTCCTCGGGTGGCTCGGCAGCCTCACCTCACCAGAGAGTTCTCAACCGGTCGCCGGTGCGGTGCGTACGACGGGAAAGGACGTCGGGCGGAGGAGCACAGCCCGCCCGCGGACAGCACGCGGTCGGCATGCGGGCTGATTCGCCGCGGTTGTGGTATCCGCAGGCCCGACGATCTCCTGCACCCGGGCGGCTTCCGCGCGGGTGCAGGAGATCGTGGATCTGGCTGTCCGCTTAGGCGGGTAGCGGCTTCGACGCGGTCTTCGGCAGTCGCGCGACGGTGATCACTCCGATGAGCGTTACGGCGAGGATCCAGTAGACGGGGCTGGTTCTGCTTCCGGTGCCGGCCACGAGGGCAGCGGCGACGAGTGGCGTGATGCCGCCGATGATCACGCCCAGGTTGTAGCCGATCGCGATGCCTGAGTAGCGCACGCTCGCCGGAAACAGCTCCGTGGCCAACGGCCACGTAGGTACCTGCGCCCACCCGGTGAAGAACATGAAGACCAGATAGACGGCCCCGACGGCCCAGAGGTTGGTTGCCGCGATGAGGACTGCGAAGACCGGCCAGGCGATGACGGCGAAGATGATGTAGGACGCCAGCAGGATGGGCTTGCGGTCGTAGCGATCCGTCAACTTGCCCGCCCATGGGTAGGTGAAGGTGGACAGGGCGATGCACAACGCCGATGTCCAGGCGACGCCTGTGGCGGAGAATCCTTCCTCCTGCAGGAAGATGGCGAAGTAGGCGACGCCGAAGTAGCCGGTGCCGTTGAACGCGATGGCCAGGCCCGCCACGCGGGCGACCGACAGCGGGTGGCTCCGCAGAGCGGCCAGCATCGGGCTGCGTACGATCGCGGCCTTCTCCTTCAGCTCTTGGAATTGCGGCGACTCCTCGACCCGCAGCCGAGCCCGCAGACACACCACAGTGAGGACCAGCGAGAGGAGGAACGGAATCCGCCAGCCCCACGTTGCCATCTGGTCGGCCGGAACCAGCAGCCGGACCAGCCCTACGACGCCGGCGGCCACGGCGAACCCGAGAGTGGACCCCATGGAAACCGTCGATCCGTAGAAGCCCCGCTTGCCGGGCGGCGCCAGTTCGGCGATGTAGGTGGCCGCGCCACCGATCTCACCACCGGCAGCGAACCCCTGGGCGAGTCGCACAACGACGATGGCGATCGTCCCGGCGACTCCGACCTGTCCGTAGGTGGGCAGCAGGCCCATCACGCCGCACGCCGCGCCCATCATCACGATCGTCGCGACGAGGGCTGTCCGGCGGCCGCGGCGGTCGCCGAGGCGACTGAAGAACCAGCCACCGAGCGGACGGATGAGGTAGGACGACGCGAACACCGCGAGCGCGGACAGGGTTGAGACCGTCGGATTGTCGCTGGGGAAGAACAACGGTCCGATGGTGAGCGTCAGAAACCCATAGACACTGAAGTCGTAGTACTCGATCAGTGTCCCGACGCCGCCCGCCAGCGATGCGCGCCGGGCGGACCTCAAGCTGATCGTCTTTTCGGAATGTTGTACCGTCGTCATTGACTCTCCTTGTCACCCAGGATGGGAGACGCGCCGTTCGGCCGCCCTCGCCGCGCGAGGTCGACGCCGTCACGTTGCTCGGCGCGATCAGGGGGTGGGTCCTGACCGGACCCTTCCGTCGGGTCAGGCTCCGAGGCACTGTGGCGAGGTCGGCAGTCGCCGGTGCCCGGTGCTGCCTCAGGGGGCTGAAGCCCCGATCTCTCTGGATTCGAGCGGCGCAGTCGTCAGGGCTACCTCGTCGGTGACTGCTGATTCGACGACTGCGGAACGGATGGCCATCGGATGATGGGGCGCATTGATGGAGCGCCGCCGATCGCATGCCATACCTCGTGGGTCAGCAGGAACTGCGTACGCACACACTCGATGCACTTCGCATGTGCTGACTCTGACCCGTCGTACACAGACGCGCAATGCACTGATACGACTGGACTAATTCAAATTCCACAAGTATGGATGCAGAAGAGACATGATCCGGGAGTGGCGCGCAAGAAAGGTCTGCGCCGCGGCATCGGCTTGCACTGCTCGGCGCTGTTGTCGTGTCAGATCGGGAGCCTTCACTAATGCGACCGCGGCCGTAGGTGGTTCGCGATCACCGTGTCGTCATTTCCGGAGTACATTTCATCGATCAGCGTAGCGAATGAATCCACTACCGCGTTCCGCTTGACCTTGCCATTCGCGGTCCGCTCGCCGCGTTCGGCCTCGAGGGGCCGAGGCAGCACACGGAAGTCCTTCAGCTGTTGCGCGCGTGCGAGGTCGGTGTTGACTCGCCCCAGCTCGGCCCACAGGCGTTCGGACAGCGCCGTCGCAGTCAGCGCCTTGGCCTGTGTGCTCGGTTCGAGCAGCACGGTGAGGCACTTGCGCGCGTCGCCCACGACGATCGCTTCGCTGATCAGCGAGCTCCCCTTCAGCCGGGTTTCGGTCGGCTGCGGATTGATCGTCTTGCCGCCGCTGGTGATGATCACGTCCTTCTTCCGGCCGATGAGGCGGATCTCACCGTGCGCGGTACGCTCGATCAGGTCGCCGGTACGGAACCAACCGTCCTGCAGAACGGCAGCTGTCTCCTCGGGGTTGCGCCAGTATTCGCGAAACAACAGTGGTGCGCGGACCACCATTTCACCATCATGCGCGACCTCGACCTGGAAGCGTGGGTCCGGGAATTTTCGACCAATATATCCCGGGCGCGGAAACGTCTGGTCGAAATGAGCAACGGGGCAGCCTGCTGTTTCGGTGAGGCCATAGCATTCGCGGAGATCCAGCCCCCAGATCTGCCACAGCGCGATGACGTTCTCGGGCATCGCGGCAGAGGCGGTGAAAGCGACGCGCAGGCGGTCCAATCCGACGCTTGCCCGCAACGGCAGGAAGACACGGTGAAGCACTGCGGTGTATGCGATCCGCAGCAATACCGAGGGATGACCACCGGACCAACGGCGATCGGCCATTCGGCGACCGACCCACATCGCGCCTTTGTAGGCGTACCGGCGCACCCGGGGCCAAGCCTGCGTTCGTGCGATCAGCTCGCCGGCGGCCTTCTCGTAGAAGCGCGGGGGCCACAGCAGCGCCGTTGGCCGCACGGTGCGCAACGCGTCCTCGTAGTCCTCGATGCGGCAGTACGTCACCACGAGATGTGAGAGCAGCGGAGTGAAGATCAGCAGCAGCGCCGGCGCCACGTGGGCCAGCGGCAGGAAGCCGACGATGTCGTGCTCACGGCTGTCGAGTTCCGGATAGAGGCCGACGACGGTCTGGACCGAGTGCTGAAGCGTACGGTGCGAGTGTGTGACGCCTTTCGGAGCTCCTGTGGAGCCCGACGTGTAGAAGAGAACGGCGGGGTCGTCGAGTGTCGTGGCAGCGACCATCTCGACCAGACGGTCGGATACGACGCTTGGATGTCGCGCTCCTTCTGTGCGCAGCTTCTCCCACGTTGTCCCAGTGATTTTCTCAGGTAGCGCCGACGGGGCGGTGTCCATGCCGACGACGAGCCGCAGCTTCGGTATGCGGGCCGCGATCTCCGCCACGTTGTTGAGCTCCGTGGTTGTCTCGCCCATAAAGGCCACTGCCTCGCTGTGCGCCAGGATCTGCTCGATCTCGGCGGGCGAGTTGGTCGGGTAGACGCCCACCACCACGCCGCCGACACTCTGCACGGCCAGCGCGGCGAAGGCCCATTCGGGGCGTGCGCTACTCATCACCGCGACGCGATCGCCGTGCCGCACACCGTGGTCGACAAGGCCGAGCGCGATCTCGCGTACCCGATCTCGGTACGTCCGCCACGTGATCGCGTGCACAACCCCATCGCGCCAGTGGCGCAGCGCGACGATGTCGGGGTCGGAGCGCGCACGATCAAGCAACAGCTGCGGATGCGTCCGGATCGGTTCAAAATTCATCAGATCCATCGCACGGCCTCTCCGCGGACCCACCAGAGCTGACGAGCCGGGCTCGATACGTTTCATGTAACACCCTGCTCCGAGGTGGAGGAAATCACCGCGGCACCACATCACCGGCTCGCAGCGCATGGCAGCGCATGACCGCTGCGGCGTCGAGGGAAGCGGGCCCATACGCGGCTCATGGCGAGCCCGACCGGGGCGCCGGTCAGTCTGAAGTGACGAAGGAGGGAGGCGATGGCGTGTAGTGCCCGATCGCCCCCCGCAGCGCACGACGTGGAGGGCGACGCTCGCCGCCAGCGGTTCGCCGACATCCGGGTCATCCCGAAGCGCCGGGTCACCTCACGGTCACCAACCCCGGCCTGGATCAGGTCAGCGGCTACGAGCCGCGCCCTTGAAGACCCCCACTCCTGTCAGATCGCGTCCGCGGGGACGAGTAGCGCGTTGATCGCGGCGGTGCGGATGGTCGTCGCGACGATGTCGGGATCGAGGCCGCTGTTGAACTGGGGCACCGCGTTGATCATCGAGAAGACGGCGTGTGTGAGAACGCGGGTCTGCGCGTCTGACAGGTCGGGCCGCAGCCGGGTGACCAGTCCGCTCCACTCTTCGGCGTAGAGGCGCATCATGCGCCGCATGCGATGGCGCTCGTCTTCCGGGACGTTGTGTTCGTTCTTCAGGAACACCAGCGTGGACGGAACGTTCTGGAGACTGCGTTTGACGTGGTAATCGATCATCTCCTCGAGTGCCTTGCGTGGATCCGTCACCTCGGCTGCCGTCTTGCGGGCATGAACCAGCAGTTCGTTGAGCGGATCCTCGAGCACCGCGATCAGCAACGCCTGCTTACTCGGGAAGTGCCGGTAGAGCGCGGGGCCGGTCACACCGGCACGCGCGCCGATCATCTCAGTGGTGACCGCATCGAAGGCACGCTCGTTGAACAACTCTCCGGCGACCTTGATCAGCACCTGCCGGCGGGTGGCGCGGGGAGACGCGGTACGGGGGGAAGGTGAGCTCGACACATGTAGAGTCTAGTCTAGGTGAGCGGTCGATAACGTGCCCTTGCGTGTTCCGCGAGCAGGTCGGCCACCGCGGTCAGACAGGCGAAGCCCAGCTCGGACGACATGCCGCGCGGATCACCGAGCACCCCGCTGGGTGCGACTGCCTTGACACCGTCAGTGAATACGCGGGCCAGCAACGCGTCATCCATGGACCCGGTGAAACCTGCGGCGGCACGATCGTTCCTCACGGCGTCCGGCCGCACGGCTAGCATGATCGAACTTTCGGCGACGTCGGCATGGCCTCCGACGTGGTCGGCGAGGCCGGCGACGCGTTGAGCGGCGTCGCGCCATGCGCGGAGGACCGCTGCCGAGTCTGCGAACGCGACGACATCCAGGTCGGAGGGAAGCCGCGCGGCGAGCTTCGGCTCGATGTCGCCGAGCACCGGGTAGTTGCCGATATGCGCCGAGAAGATCAGCACCCTGCGGAAGCCGTGCCCGGCAAGGCTCGCACAGCAGTCGGCGCAGATCGCTTCGAGCGTCTCGGCCCGCAGCGAGAGCGTTCCGGCGAAGCCGAGGTGGTGCGACGAGCAGCCGATCCGCACCGTCGGTAGCACGAGCGCGTCGCCAAGCCGCTCGGCGACAAGAACACCCAGTCGATCGGCGTGATCACTGTCGACCGACATCGGCAGATGCGCACCGTGCTGCTCCGTGGCGCCCAGCGGCAAGACCGCCGTACGCATACCGCTCGCGATGGCACTCGCGATGTCAGGCGAGGTCAAACGCTCAATCCGCAACTCGCTCATGTGTAGTCACTCCTCCTCCTGTGCCTGCTCGACCCGTACCTCGCGGATGCGTCACTACTCGACGGATGGGGAGAGGCCCGCAGTCGAGGCTTACACATGTTACTCATAATTAACACGTTCACCATCCCTCGGGGGCCTTGACCTGGGCTGGGCCACGCCCTACGTTATCGCCCACTAACATTTGACGGAAGGGTCGGTATGGACTTCATCCTCATGTCTGAGGGGGACACCCCGGTCGGGCTTACGCATGAGCACCGCTACCGGGAGCTTGTGGAGGAGGTTCTGCTTGCGGAGCGGGTTGGCTTCGATGCCTTCGGTAGTTCCGAGCAGCATGTTGCTCTGGGTACGGCTTCGGTCTCCGCTCCGGAAGTGCTTTACCCGTACCTGATGGCTCTGACGAGCCGGATGCGGTTCATCCACCTGGTGACGCTGCTGCCGACGCGGATGAACCATGCGCTGCGCGTCGCGGAGCGTGTGGCGACCGAGGACATCCTGTCCAACGGCCGTGTCGAGCTTGGTACCGGGCGCGGCAACACCACGCTCGCCCTGCGCGCGTTTGAGGTGGACCCGTCCGAGAACAAGGCCCAGTGGCGTGAGGGCATCGAGCTGATCCGCAGCGCGTTCCTCAACGACGTGTTCTCGTACGTGGGCGAGCACTACAAGATTCCGCCGCGCAGCCTGGTCCCCAAGCCCCTGCAGGGCCCCTACCCGCCCCTTTCGGCTGCCGCCGGCAGCCCGAGCTCGGTCGAGACGGCCGCCTCGATGGGTATCGGCGCCATCATGGGCGGCCTCTACCTCGGGTTCGACCTCGTCGAGAACATGGTCAAGCTCTACGACGACACTCTCGCCGCCACCAACCACCCCCACCCGATCACGCCGCGCAAGATGGTCGCGGTCGCCGGTGGTATGCACTGCGCCGAGACCACCGCCCAGGCCCGCCTCGAGGCGAAGCCCCTGTTCGAGATGGCCAAGCTGTCCACCGACGCATATGAGCGCCTGTCGAAGCTGTCGAAGGACTACGCCTACATGGGCGCCGTCAAGGACATCGACTTCAACGACGAAGAGTACATGTTCGAACACTCCCAGGGCTTCATGGTCGGCGACCCCGAGCACTGCATCGAACACGTACAGCGATACGCGGACATGGGCGTCGAAGCACTCGTCCTGCGTGTCGACAGCCTGCCCCACGACCAGCTGATGCGCTCGATCGAACTCTTCGGCAAGTACGTCATCCCCCGCTTCAAACACCCCCGCAACGTCGTGCGCCCGGCCGACGACGTACTCGCCGAGATCCGAGCCGCCCGCCCCGCCCACGAAGAAGCACTCCGCCAGTTCAACGACACCCACAACCTCGCGCAGAAGGAGACGGTTCGATGAGCGACCTCTACCAGCACGGCACCGGTGACATCCTCGTCGAACGCCACGACAACGGCGTCCTCCAGATCACGATCAATCGACCCGACCGGTACAACTCTCTCACCCTGCCGATGTTCGAGGAGATGAACCAGATCTGGGCCGACGTCGAACGCGACGACCAGACCCGGGTCGTCGTCATCACCGGGGCCGGCAAGGCCTTCTGTACCGGGATGGACGTCGCTCAGCCCGATCCCACGCCCCAGGATGCGCTCGCGATGCTGGAGACCGAACGCAAGCGGGTCGCGACGATGTTGCGCATCGAGAAGCCGATCATCTCCGCGATCAACGGCCCCGCGGTCGGCTACGGGCTGTCGACCGCGCTTCTCGCCGACATCAGCATCGCCGCGGACGACGCGGTGCTGATCGAAGGCCATACCAAGGTCGGCGTGACCGCCGGCGACCACGCCGCGCTCATCTGGCCGCTGCTCGTCGGCATGGCCAAGACCAAGTACTACGTGCTCACCTCCGAGAAGCTGACGGGCGCCGAAGCCGAGCGGATCGGGCTCGTGAGCCTGTCCGTTCCCCGCGAGCAGGTACTGCCCCGCGCGCTCGAGGTCGCGTCCCAGCTGGCCCGCGGTTCCCAGCAGGCGCTCCGATTCACCAAGCGCGCTCTCAACACCTGGCTCACCAACGCGATGCCCCAGCACGAGCTGTCCTCGGCACTCGAGATCCTCGACTTCGCCGGTGCCGACTACGCCGAAGCACGCCAGGCTTTCCGGGAGAAGCGCCCCGTGGACTTCCCCTCCGCTCGCACCGCCGGCGCACCCGCGAACTGAGGGAAGGCGAGCATGAGCATTGCCTCGCACAACACAGCGCCCAGCGCTGTGCACGCGTCCGACGAAGTGGACGGCGTGGTTGTACTCACCCTGAACCACCCGCCGGCCAACACGCTCAGCAACTCGCTCGTCAGCGAGCTGACAACGACGCTGGAAACCCTCGCCGACGGCCCCGACTCCCCCGCGGTGGTCTTGACGGGAGCTGGTGAGCGCTTCTTCTGCGCGGGTGGCGACATCAAGGAAGCCATCGGCTTCGGCGCCGATTCGATGGTCGAGCGGATGGCGTCGTTTCACGCGCTGCTCTGCGCTCTGGAGGACTTTCCCCGGCCGCTGGTGTGTGCGGTCAACGGCTGGTGCGTCGGTGGCGGCATCGAAATGGCCCTGTTCGCCGACACGGTGTACGCGTCGACTGAGGCGCGTTTCGTCTTCCCCGAGATCAACCACGGGATGCTGCCGGCCGTGAAGGGGATCACTCGGGTGCGCGGGGTCCTGGGCGACCGCGCGGCCCGGCGCCTCCTGCTGGGCGGAGAGCCCGTCGACGCGTTCGACGCGGAGCGGATGGGCATCGTCGACCAGGTGGTCGAGCAGGACGACCTGCTCGCGATCGCGATGGCGGACGCGCGGGCGGCAGCGGCGAAACCACCTGCCGTGTTCGCGGCGCTGAAACGGGCCCTGCACTCAGGAACTTCCCGTTGGCCGGTCGAAGAGCAACTCCGCGTCACGGTCGCCGACGCGCGCACGGTCTTCAACGACCCTGCCGCCCGAGCCGCCCGCGAGGGATTTCATGGTTGATCGATTTCAAGGGCTGGACCCGGACGCCTTCCGCTCGGCGTTGGCCCGCTTCCCCTCAGGCGTGACGATCGTGACGACGCGAAGCGCGTCAGGCACGCCGCACGGGTTCACCGCGAGTTCCTTCGCGGCGCTGTCGCTCGATCCGCCGCTCGTCCTGGTGTGCCTGGACCGAGGAGCGGACTGCTCCCCCGTCTTCATGGCGGGCGAGCGGTTCATCGTCAACATCGTGACTCCCGCGCACGCCGAGTTGGCGATCAAGTTCGCGACAAAGGGTGAAAACAAGTTCGCGAACGGAGCCTTCGAATTCGACGAAAGCGGTCAGCCGCTACTGCCCGATGCGGCGGCAGTCATCCGTTGCGAACTGGAGCAAGTCGTACCCGGCGGGGATCATGTGATCCTCATCGGCCGTGTACACGACGCGCGGACAGGTAGTGGCAAGCCGGTGACGTGGTACCGAGGTGGCTTCCTGCGCCTCGGGGAGAGTGCCGCATGAATCTCATCGGGCCCGGGCTTGTCGGCTCTGGAAGAGAGGCCGTGTCATGGATCTGACCAGTTTCGAGCCAACCCGGACGCTACCGGGGCTGCTGCTCGATCGCGCGAACAGGGAACCCGACGCCGTCGCGCTGCGCTACTGGCGTGACGGGGTGATGCAGACGATCACGTGGCGGACGTACCGGGATCGGGTGCAAGATCTCGCGCTCGGCCTTGTCGCGCAAGGTGTGCGGCACGGCGATCGCGTCGCGGTGATGAGCAGCGCACGCCCGGAGTGGGTGTTCGCCGCGCTGGCCGTGCAGAGTGTCGGCGGCGTCGTGATCGGCGTCTATCCGACCAACTCACCTGCCGAGATCGAGCAACTCCTCGTACACAGCGAGGCCGTCGCCTTCATCGGCGAGACGCCGACGGAGCTCAGCAAGGTGGCGAAGGTCGCCACACACACACCGAAGCTGCGGCTCGTGGTCGGAATCGACGCCACTCCGCCGGAGCTGCCCGAGGTGATCAGAGGGACACCGTGGGAAGCGCTGTGCGATGAAGGAACACAGTACGCCGACGACAGCGCCGATCCTCTGTCCGAGCTGGTCGCCGGCGGCTCCCTCGACGATGCCGCCGTGCTGTTCTACACGTCGGGATCCACGGGAGCTCCGAAAGGCGTCACCCATTCGCACCGCTCGCTTCAGCACGCGGTTCAGACGTTCGTCGGCCTCTACCCGCAGCTCCTCCGCCACGAGCACGATGCCGTGGGCTTCCTGCCGTTGGCCCACGTGGCGCCGGCGCTGGTGTCGGTGTTCGCGCCGCTGCTCTCACGGCTGGTGGTCACATACTGCCGCATTGGTGACTACGAAGACGTGTTGCGTTCGGTGCGGCCGACGGCAGTGCTCTGGCCGCCGCGGTTCTACGAGAAGATCGCCGGCGAACTGATCGCACAGACGGAGGTCTGGCCGCGACTTCGTCGCTACGCCTATGGCGCCGCCATGTGGGTCGGCCGCAGAGTAGCCGAACGCCGTTGGTCCCATCGCCGGCCCTCGGTACCGCTGCGGATCGCGTACGCTGCCGCACTTCGTTGGGTGTTCTTGCCACTGCGGGCAACCGTCGGAATGGATCGCATCCGGGTTGCCTACACCGCGTCTGCCGCGATGCCCGAAAGCGTCATCGCGATTTGGCAGATCTGGGGGCTCGATCTTCGCGAGAACTACGGTCTCACCGAGACCGCCGGGTGTCCCATAGCTCATTTCAACCATCCGTTCCCCCGTCCGGGCTCCATCGGCAGGGAATTCCCGGACCCACGGTTCCAGGTGAAAGTCGCGGACGATGGCGAAATGCTGCTCCGCGCGCCGTTGCTCTTCGACGGATACTGGCGCAACCCGGCGGAGACCGAGGCTGCTTACCAGGACGGTTGGTTCCGCACCGGTGACCTGATAGAGCGCATACCCCGCGGCGACATCCGGCTCATCGGCCGGAAGAAGGACGTGATCATCACCCGAGGCGGCAAAACGATCAATCCTCAGCCCATCGAAACCCGGTTGAAGGAGAGCTCACTGATCAACGAGGCGATCGTCGTCGGCGACGCCCGTAAGTACCTCACCGTCCTGTTCGAGCCGAGCACAACCGCAGCCGCCCGGTCGGCAGAGGTCCTGGCCGAACGCCTGCGGGCGGAGGTCGCTCGGGTCAACGCGGACCTCGCGCGGGTGGAGCAGTTGAAGGACTTTCGCGTTCTGCCGCGGTCCCTGGAAGTCGAGCGCGGCGAGCGGACTGCGAACGGCAAGATCAAGCGCAATGCCGTCGTGAGCTCGTTCGCAACGTTGATCGACGACATGTACGGCGCGAACGACGATGCGGCGATCGCAAACCATGTGCGCTCGAGGCCGAACTAGGTGGTTGATCGCGTGGAGATCGCGTGAGGTCAGATTGGTCCGCAGGCGTGGGAGGAGGGCGTTCAGCTTGATGTGTGAGCGAAGAACCGGACACCCTTCGATGGCACTCTACGTGCTGATCAACGACCAGGTGGTCGTATCCCGTGCCTGCCGTGGCCATCAGCCGTTGTTGTCCGCCACCCCTGTGCCCTGCGGCATGTCGCGGGAAACGGTCAAGCACTCGGAGTCGGCCGGGCACGCCGACAACGGCTACTACGCCGCCGGACCGCAGTTTCAGTCATGATTGCCACGTCCACCCGAGTATGCGGCAAGAGGTGGAGCCATGCCGGTCCCTGACCTGACGCTGCAGCAGCTTCGCGCAGTCCGGACACTCGCCGCATCCGGCAGTTTCACGAAAGCAGCAGCGGCAGAGCACATCTCTCAGTCAGTCCTCAGCAGAAGGATCAAGGAAGTCGAGCGTCTCCTGCGGGTGCGGTTGTTCGACCGCACCACTCGGCAGCTCGACATGACGGCCGCGGGTCATGCCTTTCTCCTCATGACGGGCGCCGTCCTCGACGACGTGGACACGCGACTGAGCCGCTTCATGTCGTATGTGGCGGCCCAGTCCGGAACCATCGCCCTGGCCGCGCTTCCGTCGCTCGCGGCGGCTGTGCTGCCGGGCGTGATGCGCGGCTTCATGCTGGATCACCCCGAGGTGGAGTTCGAGATCATCGACGGGGCCGCGGATGAAGTTGTCGAACGCCTCGAAGGTGGGACTGTCGAACTCGGCTTGACCGCCCACGGTGACCTGCCAGACGGCTTCTGCTTCACACCACTGCTGCGGGAACAGTTCTACGGGGTCGCGCACCACAGCCATCCTTGGTCGGCGCGGAGTTCCATCTCGTGGGCGGACTTCAATGGTGAGACCGTGGTCGCAACGCGGCCCGGAACCAGCATCCGAGCGATCACCGACGCCGCGTTCAGCAAGCACTCGATCTCGGTGAGCCACCACTTCAATGCCTGTAGCGCGGCGACCATCCGCGGGCTGCTACGGGCCGGCGTGGGCGTGGCAGCTCTGCCGGCCTTGGAGTTGCAGGGTTTCGGTCTGGATGATCTGGTCGCGGTACCCGTGGTTTCTCCGGGAGCAAGCAGGGTCACCGGCGTGCTGTACCGCTGCTCTCAGGACCTCTCGCCCGTCGCGGCTCGTTTTTTGGATTACATGCACGCGGCCGAGGTCGATCCCCATCGAGGAGTCTCCCGCGTTCACGAGGGCCACACCGGCGAGCCAGGACCACGGCAGCGGGCCTGGGGATGACGCGCGAGATGGCGACGCCGGTGCGAGCCGTCCCGTCGGGGAAGGTCAACCGCAGTCGCCAGCCGCGCAGGCCGATCGGTCCGCCGCAGGGCAGTAGCAGCATGCCGCGCCCCCCTGGCACTGACGGGCCGGGCGAGAACGTGCGGCGTCTCGGCACCGACGGGCAGCGGCACCAGGGTGCGGTGATCCTGGAGCGGGGCGGTGGGGTCGGGAGACGGGGGCTGGGTGACGGCTATGATGCCGCCTTCGCCGCCTCCGGCGCGGCGGGTGGCCTTGTGGGTGAACAAGCAGCGGTCCACCGCTGCCAGCAGCTGGTCGGTGAAGACGTGCTCCAGCCGCCGGGGCCGCGTTCGGCCGGCAGATGCTCGGCGGCGGCGAAGGTCAATGCGAAGGAGACACGGACCGGCAGCTCGTCGGCGAGCCGGTCCCGGAGGCGGGCGACGGCCCGGCGAAAACCGGCACTGGCGCTCACCTGCCAGGGAAGCCGGTGCGACGCCGACCGGGACCCGGGCAGCCTCCGCCACGGCCATGAGCGCGGGCCGCGCAGACGAGTTCGGCGGTGGGGATCAGGGGCATGGAGTGGCGGTGGCCTTTCCTCACGGCTGAAATGATCGTGGACGAAAACGCTTGTTCCGGCGAGCTAAAGTCTTGGGCCCGCACACCACGGAACAAGGGATGACACATGGGGGCACCGCAGGCCAGATGGAGCGCGTTGCTGGAGATACTGACGCGCGACGGACGGATCGAGGTCGAGGCCGCCGCTGACGCGATGCAGGTCTCCGCCGCCACGATCCGGCGTGATCTGGACGAGCTGGCGCGTCAGCAGATGGTCACCCGTACCCATGGCGGCGCCGTGATCAACGCGATCGCGTACGATCTGCCGCTCCGCTACAAAGCCGCGCGCAACGCTCCGGAGAAGGAGCGGATCGCCGACGCCGCGGCGGGCCTGGTGAAGGCGGGCGCCGTGGTGGGTCTGAACGGCGGCACCACGACCACCGCGGTCGCCCGTGCGCTGACCGCCCGGCCGGAGCTGGGCACAGAGGGCGCCGGGCCCTCGCTGACGGTGGTCACCAACGCGCTGAACATCGCCAACGAACTGGTTGTACGCCGCCATGTGAAACTCGTCGTCACCGGCGGCGTGGCCCGCCCTGCCTCGTACGAGCTCACCGGGCCGCTCGCCACCGAGGTGCTCACGCGGATCACCCTCGACCACGTCTTCATCGGCGTCGACGCGATCGACGTCAGATACGGTGCGACGGCCCAGGACGAGGGCGAGGCCGACATCAACCGGGCGCTGGCACTGCGCGCCGAACAGGTGGTCGTCGTCGCGGACTCCTCCAAGCTGGGCCGGCGGGCCTTCGCCCGGATCTGCCCGGTGGAGGACGTCCATGTGCTGGTGACCGACAAGGCGGCGGGCCCCGCGCTGACCGACCCGTTCGCGGCTGCGGGCGTGGAGATCGTCCGGGCCTGAGCGTCGCCCTTGTTGCAGAACAACAGCCATGCGCTGGAGTGCTTGATTCTGATCGAAACTGCCAGAATCAAGCATTCACATCCATCATGCGCACGGGATGGTCCAGGGGACGACCCCGAAGATGCGCGAGGCGGCGGGCGCCTTCGCGCCTGACCCGCGCTCAGGAAGCAGAACCGCATGAATCGGGCATGGTTCACCCAGAATTTACCGGTGTCTTCCCCTGGCTCGCGGCCTCCGGAGCCAGGGCGCCAACCAGGGAAATCCACCGTCACCAGGGACGTCGGGCCCGATAGTTGGGGTCAAGAAATCACGGCGATGAGTGTTGACAGTTGACGTTTATCGCAAGAATATGAACGCAAATAAGCATGATCTTGCAGTGCTGCTCAACGACACCATGCCGCCCCGCAGGAGGACGTGAGTGCGCACCCACCCCCGTAGATCGCGCGAAACCGCCAGATTCGGCATGTTCCTGGCCGCCGCGCTGGCCTTGACGCTCATACCGTCCGTGACCGACCCCCTCATCACACCGGCCTGGGCGGACACCGTCGCTCAGCCGAAGGTGGCCCGCAGCGCGGATGCCCTCACCGTGTCCGTGCCGGCCACCGGAAAGGCCCCCGGCTACACCGTCGACATCGCCACCGACGAACTCGCCGTCAGCACCGAGCGCGCCGGTAAAACCGTGCTCAGCACCGCGGGCGGCGACACGGGAGGCCTGCGATTCCGCTCCGGCGGCCAATGGCAGCACGCGACCGAGGTCACCCACTGGGCGTGGAAGGACGGCGTCCTCACCCTCACCGCGGACACCACGCTCGACAGTGCTACCGTCACGGCGCGGCTGACGCCCACCTCCGACCGTTACCAGCTGGACTGGGATGTCGAGGGCGGCAGCCCCGACCGACTCGGCCTCGCATATGACCTGTCATCGGCGGGCCACTGGTACGGCCACGGCGAGGCGGAGACCCCGCAGGGCGGCCCGGGTGTCGACCAACCCTGGCCGCTCGACACGGGAGAGGTCGAACACGGCACCTTCGGCCCGGCCTCCTACAACATGATTGACCCGTTCTGGTACACCTCCACCGCGACCGGTCTCCGGGTCGACACCGGGGACGTCATGGACGTGGCACTCAACGAGGGCAAGGACGGCCTCGGCGCCTTCACCGTCGAGTCGCCCGACACCTACAAGGCCACCGTGTTCGTCGAGTCGACCCCGCTCGAGGTCTACCGCGACTACATCGGCATCGTCGGGAAACCGGCCAAGAGCGATGCCACATACGAGCAGTACGCCAAGCCGCTGTGGAATTCCTGGGCACAGTTCTACACAAAGGTCGACCAGGAGAAACTGCTCGACTATGCCACCGACCTCCACGACAACGGTCTTGACGGGCACACCATCCAGCTCGACGACAAGTGGGAGTCGAACTACGGCAATCTGACCTGGGACTCCAAGACCTTTCCCGATCCCAAGGGCATGTCCAAGAAGATCCACGACATGGGGTTCGACTTCGGCCTCTGGGTCACCCTGTGGATCAACCTCGACTCGGGCAACTACCAGCACGCGCTCGACAACGGCTATCTCCTCATGGACGCCAAGGACACCAGCAAGCCCTGCGAAGTGACCTGGTGGAACGGCCAGGCCGGAATCATCGACCTGGCGAACCCCGACGCCAGGGCCTGGTACGAGGGCAACCTCAAGAAGCTCATGAGCGACTACGACATCGACGGGCTGAAGTTCGACACCCGCTTCTTCGACGAGAAGTGCGCGCCACGCGAAGGCCACCGGGCCACCGACTACCAGAAGCTCGGCACACAGCTCGCCGACGAGTACGACCTCCAGGGCGCGGGCATCCGGGTGCACTGGAACGAAACGGCCCACAAGGCCGGCTTCGTCACCCGCCAGGTCGACAAGGGCACCGGCTGGGACTCCCTGCGCGCCTCCGCCACTCAGAACCTGGCGATCTCCACCATCGGTTACCCGTTCGTCGAATCCGACATGATCGGCGGCTCCGGCGGCCAGCCCGCGCCGTCCAAGGACGTACTGGTGCGATGGGCGCAGTCCGCCTCGCTGATGCCGCTGATGTACGCCTCGACGTCACCGGTGGACACCAATGACACCACCACCGGGCAGAAGGTGGACTACGACCAGGAGACGGTCGATCTCTACCGGCAGGCGATCGAGACGCACAAGAAGCTCGCCCCCTACATCTGGGACCAGGTCCAGTCCACTCTGAAGACCGGCGACCCGATCATGCGGCCCCTGTTCTTCGACTTCCCGAAGGACAAGGAGAGCTACACCGTCACCGACGAATGGATGCTCGGCCCGGCCGTACTCGCCGCACCCAAGCTGAGCACCGGCGCCACCCGCACCGTCCATCTGCCACCCGGCACCTGGTACGACGTCAACCACGGCACGGTGATCCACGGCCCCAAGAACCTCAAGGGGTACGCGGCGCCGCTCGGCGTCACCCCGGCATTCGTCAACCTCAAGGCCAGGGGCGCCGCCAAGGCCATCAAGGCCCTGAAGCGCCACGACGGCCCGGCCGCCTCCGTCCTGATCAGCCCTGACGCCCCGTCCACCGGCTCCGGCACCCCCTTCGAGGTGACCACCGAGGCGACCAACTGGTCCACCCGGGCCATCAGAAACGTCCAAGCGGCGCTGGACCTCCCCGACGGCTGGACCGCCACGACGGCCGGCCCCACCACCGCTAAGTCCCTCAAGGCCGGCGGAACACTCACCACCACCTGGACGGTGACCCCGGCCGCCGACGCGCAATGGGGCGGTCACGATCTCACCGGGAGGGTGACGTACGACCGTGGCCAGAAGGTCTCCGACACCGTGCGGGCGGAGGTCAAGGCGGCCCCGGGCAGTGTGGCGGCCCCGTATCTGACGACCGCCACCACCGATGACGCCCGATACGCCCAGGGCGGTGACCAGTTCGCCATATGGGCCGGCGGTCAGGACCTGTCCGGGTGGAAGGACGAGAAGGGCGTCATTTACCTCGACGACGCGGCCGGTGAGAAGGCCACGGTGCAGGCTCAGCTGGTCTCCCAGGACAGCGCCTCGCCCTTCGGCAAGGCGGGGATCGCCCTCGCCAACGATCTGACCGCGCCCGGCAAGGGCGGTTACGCGGTGCTGGTCATGACCGAGCAGTACGGGCTGGAGTTCATGACCGACAGCGATGGGGACGGTGCGCTCGACACCTGGGCGGGCGGTGGCTCCACCTACCACCCGGCGTATCTGAAGCTGACCCGGGACGGCACCGCCTACACCGCGTATGCCAGTAAGGACGGCGAGACCTGGTCGCGGGTCGGCACCGCCGAGGTGCCGTCGGCCGTCGGCACCGGTGACGCCGGGATGGTCGCCAGCGCGGCCAACGTCAGCTACCCCGGCGAGAACATCGAGGCCGTCTTCAGCGGATTCTCCGTCGCCTCCTGACGCCACAGGGAGCAAGTGCACCGCCCGTTCCCGGCAGGCGCCGCCCCCTCCTCCCCAGGGGCCTGCCGGGGAGCCACGCCCGTGCACGTCCGTGAGGGAAGGAACACAGACCCATGGCACGTACGTCCGCAGCTGTCGCCGGCTTCGTCGCGGGTGTCGTGGTGGCCGCGAGCACCACCGCGATCGCCGTCACCGGTACGAACACCGTCACCGACACCGGTTCCAAGGCCACCACGACATGGCTGACCGCCAAGGTCGCCGACGCCATGGGTACCGGGGACACCATCACCTGGGTGCCCACCGGGTCCTTCGCCGACTCCGCGGAGGAGCGGGTCCCGCGCTACCCGATGACCGCCATCCGGGGCAAGGACACCAAGGAGCTGGCCCTTACCGCCGTGCGCAACGAGCAGGTCTCGGCGCAGTTGGCGATCGCGTCCGGCCAGGATCTCGACAACGTCAAGGCCGTGGCCGGCGATCTCACCGGACCCGGCGGGGCGAAGCTGTCCGGAGACGACACCCAGGTCCGGTTCGTGAAGTACGTACCCGTGCAGCGTTCCAAGAGCGAGGTCGACTGGTCCGCCACCATCGACCAGGTCAGCTCCGGCAAGGAGGTCTCCGGCGACCGTAACCCCGATGTGGTCGGCGACCCCCTCGAGGAGCGGTCCTCCGTGGACGTGCCCGCGTACGCGGCGCAGCCGCTGTGGTTCACCTTCCACATCCCCGAGAGGGCCAGGCCCGGCACCTACCGGGGCACGGTGAAGGTCGATGCCGACGGCCGCACCCAGGCCCGTTACCCGCTGACCATCGAGGTCGCGGCCACGAGCGCGCCCGACCCCGATGACTACGGCTTCTTTCTCGACGTATGGGCGCAGCCGGAGACCATCGCCCAGGCACACGGCGTGAAGCTCTGGTCCGACAAGCACTGGAAGCTGATCGGGGCCTACAGCCGCGACCTGGCTTCCCGCGGTCAGAAGGTCGTCAATACCACCATCGTCGACAACCCCTGGCACCACCAGTGGTCGCTGGGCACCCGGGAGTCGCAGACGGCCACGCCGTACTCCAGCATGGTCGGCTGGACCTGGGACGGGAAAACGTTCTCCTTCGACTTCGCCCGCTGGGACAAGTACGTCCGGACCGCCAGACGCGCCGGGCTCGGGCCCGACATCGGCGCCTTCTCCATGCTGGCGTTCCAGGACAAGGAGCACCTCACCTACACGGACAGCCGTACCGGCAGGACCGTCTACGAGAACGTCGATCTGGGCGGGGACCGCTGGCGGGAGGCGTGGGGGGCTTTTCTGCCCGCCTTCGAGAAGCATCTGAAGGCGAAGGGCTGGCTGGAGGACACCTGGCTGTCCTTCGACGAGCGCCCGATCAGCACCATGACGGTCGTCAAGGACTTCGTCCACGAGATCGCGCCGGCCTTCGACGACCGTATCTCCGTCGCCGGGTCGATCAGCACGGAGGGCGTCGCGTCGAACCTGTCCGTCGACTGGGGCGGCATCGACGCGATGACGAAGGAGAAGGTGGCGGAACGGCGCGCGGCCGGAAAGATCACCACCTTCTACGTGTACGGCTCACCGGCTCATCCGAACACCCTGTCGTACTCTCCCGCCGTCGAGTCACGCATGCTGCCGTGGATCTCCGCCCAGCGGAATCTCGATGGGTTTCTGCGCTGGTCGTACAACAGCTGGACCCGCGATCCCTTCGATCAGCCGGTGCACATCTTCACCCAGGGCGACGAATACCTGGTCTACCCCGGCAAGGACGGGCCGATGTCCAGCATCCGCTGGGAGCAGTTGAAGGAGGGCATCGAGGACTACGAGCTGATCGCCGAGCTGAGGAAGAAGGAGGGCGGCGTCGCCGACAGCGACGCCCTGTCCGAGGCCCTCGCCACGGCGACCCGGAATCTCGACGGCCGCACGAAGGACGTCACCGACATCGAGACCGCGCGGGCGGCCGTGGTGAAGGGGCTGACGTCATGAGAGGGCGATGGCGCTCCCTGTTGCTCGCCGCGCTGCTGGCCGTGCTTCCCCTGACCGGTCCGGCCGCCGCGACACCGGCTCAGGCGAAGCCGCGGACGCAGGAGCACACGGTCACCTACGACCAGTACTCCGTGAAGGTCGACGGCGAGCCCCTGTACATCTGGGGCGCCGAGTTCCACTACTTCCGGCTGCCCAGCCCCGACGCATGGCGTGACGTACTCCAGAAGATCAAGGCCGGCGGATTCAACGCGGTCTCGCTGTACTTCGACTGGGGTTACCACTCGGCCAAGCCGGGCTCGTACGACTTCACCGGCATCCGTGATGTGGAACGGCTGCTGGCCGAGGCCGAGCGCGCGGGTCTGTATGTGATCGCCCGCCCCGGCCCGTACATCAACGCCGAGATCTCCGGCGGCGGCTTCCCGGCCTGGCGGAAGACGCGAAAGGGCGTGAACCGCACCTCCGAGACCGACTACCTCGACGACGCGCGCGAGTGGATGAGCCGGATCAACCACATCATCGCCCGCCACCAGCTCACCCGAGGCACCGGCACGGTGATCCTCTACCAGGTCGAGAACGAGTACCAGGGCGGCCGCGCGGACGCCGACTACATGCAGACCCTCATCGACTGGGCGAAGAGCGACGGCATCGACGTGCCCACCTATCTCAACGACGGGGGTGCCAACAAGAACTGGGTGAGCGGCAAGGGCGCCCCCGACATCTACGGCTTCGACGCCTACCCGCAGGGCTTCGACTGCTCGAAACCCGACATCTGGAAGAACCTGCCGGACTATTCGTACGCGGGCGAGTGGAAGCCCGAGTCCCCGCTGATCATCCCGGAGGCACAGGGCGGCGCCTTCGACCCCATGGGCGGCACCGGATACAAGGATTGCGCGCAGCTCACCGGCACCGACTTCACCCGGGTCTTCAGCAAGATGAACATCGCCGCGGGGGTGAGTGGCCAGTCCTTCTACATGACATACGGCGGCACCAACTGGGGCTGGCTCGCCGATCCGAACGCGGTGTACACGTCGTACGACTACGGGGCTCCGATCAACGAGTCCCGTCAGCTGACCGACAAGTACCAGGAGTTCAAGCGCCTCGGGTACTTGGTCAACTCGGTCCGCTCGCTGGCGCGGACCGACAGGGCCGAGGCGCCCACTCCTTCCGATGAGGCACTCCGCGTCGACCGGCGGGTCAACCCCGACGACGGCACCCAGTTCTTCACCATCCGGCACGCCGACACCCGGGTGAAGGACAAGGATGAGACCACTCTGTCCCTGACCGGCGCGGACGGCGACTATCCGCGCGTGCCGCAGCAGGGCACGATCACGGTCGACGGCCGGGACGCCAAACTCCTCGTCGCGGGCTACGACCTGGGCGATCAGCGGCTCGTCTACTCCACCTCGGAGATCATGACGCACGCACGCGTCGGCGACCGTGACGTGGCGCTGCTGTACGGACGCGAGGGCGAGGCCGGTGAGACCGTCCTGCGGTACGCGAAGCGGCCGAAGGTCACCGTGCTCGACGGCGATGTCACCACCGCCTGGGACGCCGAACGTGGCGATCTGCGGCTGGACTACACCCACGACGGGCTGGCCCGAGTGCTGGTGAACGGCCTGGAACTGCTGATCGCCGACACCGCGGAGACCGCCCGCTGGTGGCGGCAGGACACCGCCGCGGGCCCGGTCCTCGTGCGTGGCCCGTCGCTCGTCCGTACTGCCGAACTGGACGACGGAACGCTGAAGCTGACCGGCGACTCCACCGACACCGCGAAGATCGAGGTCATCGCGGACGCCACCAAAGTGACGTGGAACGGCCGCGAGAACGCCGTCACATCGGCGCCTCGTCCCATCGAGCTGCCCGAGCTGACGACGTGGAAGTACAGGGAGGAAGCGCCGGAGTCCGCCCCGGGCTTCGACGACTCCGCCTGGACCACCGCCGCCAGGCTCAGCGCCAACAACGCCGAACTGGACGGATCGCTGCCCGTCCTCGCGATGGACGAGTACGGCTACCACCACGGCGATGTCTGGTACCGCGGCCGGTTCACGACCACGGGGAAGGCGACCGCGATCGCGCTGAACGCCAACACCGGACCGACCGGCCAGTACGCGGTGTGGCTCAACGGCGGCTACCTCGGCAGCTCCGGCGACGGCGCGCACACCTTCGACATCCCGACGGGGACGCTCGAGGCGGAAGGCGACAACGTCCTCTCCGTGCTCGTCGAGAACGCGGGCCACAACGAGGAATGGGGCCATGACTACTCCAAGGAACCGCGCGGCCTGCTCGGCGCCGAGGTGATCGGCGGGGCCACCACCCTCACCTGGAAGATCCAGGGCGGCCGGGGCGGCGAGAACCCGGTCGACACCGCACGGGGCCAGTACAACAACGGCGGGCTGTACGGGGAGCGGGCCGGTTGGTCGCTGCCGGGTTACCCCGACAGCGGCTGGAATCGCACCACTCTGTCCCGGCAGACCGGGAGGACCGGGCCCGGCGTGCGGTGGTACCGCACCACCGTCGGGCTCGACCTGCCGCGGGGCCAGGACAACGCGATCGCGTTGGATCTCGCCGAACCCAAGGGCGGAAACACCCACTATCGCGCGCAGATCTTCGTCAACGGCTGGCTGATCGGCCGCTACCTGGCCGACACCGGGCCCCAGACGCGCTTCGTCATCCCCAAGGGCATCCTGCACGAGCAGGGCGGCAACACCATCGCCCTGGCCGTCTGGTCCACCGAGAAGGCTTCTGGCCCCGGCTCCGCAACCCTCGTCGACCTCGGCTCGTCGGCGGGCGGGATCAAGGTCCGTACGGTGGACGCGCCCTCGTACGACGCCAGGACCTACGCCATGCCGGCGTCGGGCGCCCGGGTCACCGTCGGCGCCGAGCCGTTCCTTAAGCCCGGCACGGCCACCGAGGTCCCCGTCACGCTCACCCTGCCGAAGGGCGCGCCGACCGCCCGGAACGTCAAGCTGGCGCTGACCGTGCCGGACGGCTGGACCGCGACCACCGACGACACCACCCGCTTCGACCGGGTCCGGCCCGGCGACACGGTGACCGCGGCCTATACCGTCACCCCGCCCGGCGACCCGGTTCACTACGCCGTCCTGTCCGCGACCGCGGAGCTGACGCAGACCGGCCGTCCAGGCACCGTCACCGGCCGACGGGCGGTGCAGGTGCCGCCGCCGGGGCTGTCCGCCGACGCCTACGTGAGCGACCTGACGCTGGTCAAGTCGGTCAACGGCTGGGGCCCGGTCGAGAAGGACGCCTCCAACGGCGAGTCCGCGGCGGGCGACGGGCGGCCGCTGGCGATCGGCGGCACCACGTACGCCAAGGGCCTCGGCGTACATGCGAACAGCCGGATCCGGGTCTACCTCGGCGGCGGCTGCACCCGGTTCACCGCCACCGCCGGGGTGGACGACGAGGTCGGTGACAACGGCAGCGTCTCCTTCCAGGTGATCGCCGACGGCCGCTCCCTCTTCACCGGTCCGGTGCTGTACGGCTCCGGCGGCGGCGCCGCGATCGACGTGGACGTGACCGGTGCCCGCTGGCTGGACCTGCTGGTCGACGGGGGCGGCGATGTCTCCACCGACCACGCCGACTGGGCGGACGCCAAGCTGACCTGCGGCGGCGGTGCCTGATGTCCGGCGTGAGCCGAACCCTCCGCCGCTGCTCGGCGGCGCTGGCCCTGGCCGCCCCGCTGCTCGGCGCGGCCCCGGCAGCCGCCGCGACCGGGCCGATCACCCTCGCGACGCCGGGCTACGAACTGCGCATGGCGACGGACCGGTTGACCCTCACCACGGTACGGGCGGGCCGGACCGTCCTGGCCACGGCGGCGGTGGCGTTCCGGTTCCGGATCGGCGCTGACTGGCACCTCGCCGCGGCCCGCCGCCTCCACCGAAAGGCGGTCCTGGTCCGCTGGGCGCAGGCGGCTTCTCTGATGCCGCTGATGTACGCGTCGACCTCGCCCACCGGCGTACGGGACGCGACGAGCGGCGAGTGGGTCGGCTACGACCGGGAGACGGTCGGGCTCTACCCCGCGGCCATCGCCACGCACGACCGGCTGGCCCCGTACATCTGGGACCAGGTGCGGAACACCGTCAAGACCGGCGATCCGATCATGCGGCCGCTGTTCTTCGACTTCCCGGAGGACGAGCGGTCCTACACGGTCTCCGACGAGTGGATGCTCGGTCCGGCGGTGCTGGCCGCGCCCAAGCTCGACGAGGGCGCCACCCGGGACATCTTCCTGCCGTCCGGAGTGTGGCGGGACGTGGGCCGCGGCACGGTGATCCACGGCCCCGTGACACTCAAGGACTGCGCGGCACCTCTCGGGATCACCCCGGCGTTCGTGAACCTCAAGGCCAACGGCGCCGCCAAGGCGCTCAAGGCACTCCACCATGCTTCCTGAGGAGGACCCGTGCTTGGCGTGCCTGGTGTGTTCAGAAGGCTCGGACACCGCGGATTCGCCGCCTTGGCCGCGGGCTTGGCGGCCACCCTGGCGGCGCCGCTCATGGCGGCGCCGGCCGAGGCCGGGCAGCTGGCCTGGACGGGTACGTGGGCCACCGCGCAGCACGCCTCGTACGACCCCGGCACCTCGGAGGTCACCGTACGCATACCGGTGCGCGTCAGCGCCGGCGGGTCGAGCGTACGGATCCGGCTGGCCAACGGATTCACCGACCAGCCGGTGACGATCGGTCACGCCACCGTGGGGCGGCGCGACAGCGGTTCCGCCGTGGCGCACCCGTACGACCTGCGGTTCGGCGGGAAGCGGGAGGTGGCGATCGCGGCGGGCGGGCACGCGGTCAGTGACCCGGTCCGGCTCGCGGTGCCCGACCGTACCGACCTGGTGGTCAGCCTGTACTTCCCGGGTCGGCTCACTCACATCAGCCAGCACTGGATGGGGCTGCAGACCGTCTACTGGACCCCGGACGGCGGCGGTGACCACGCCGGGGACTCTGACGGGGGCGCCTTCACCACGACCGACTCCACCTTCCCGTTCCTGACCGGGGTGGACGTTCGGGGCGGCGATGCGAAGGGCGCCGTGGTGGCGCTCGGCGACTCCATCACCGACGGGGCGTCGTCCACGGCGAACGCGAACCGGCGCTGGCCCGACTACCTGGCCGCCCGGCTTTCGGCCTGCTCGTCCACCGCCGGGGTGCTCAACGAGGGCATCAGCGGCAACCGGATCACCGCCGGGACCGACGGCAACCCGTCGGCGCTGGACCGGCTGGAGCGCGACGTGCTGTCCCAGCCGAACGCCCGGACGGTGATCCTGTTCGAGGGCGTGAACGACCTCAGCTGGGGTGGCGCCACCGGCGACCAGGTGATCGACGGTATGCGGCAGATCGCGCGGCGGGCCCACGCCCGCGGGCTGCGGGTGATCGGCGCGACCGTGGTCCCGTACCGGGGATGGGGCGACTGGTGGACCGAGGACAAGGAGGCCGACCGGCACCGGGTCAACGCGTTCATCCGCGACTCCGGCGGCGTCTTCGACGGGTACGCCGACTTCGACAAGGCGGTACGGGATCCGGCCGACCCCACCCGGTACGCCGCCGCGTTCGACTCCGGTGACCATCTGCACCCCAACGACACCGGGATGAAAGCGTTCGCCGACGCGGTCGACCTGGCCGCCCTCGGCGTGGCCCGCGACTGCCCCTCGGCCCGCGTCCGGCTGACCCCTCACCAGCCGAGCCTGCGGGCCGGTCAGGCCACGCAGATGACAACAACCGTCACCAACACCGGCCCCACGGCCGTCAACCGTGTCAGCACCCGCCTGAAGCTGCCGCACGGCTGGTCCGCCGAGCCGGCGGGCAGCGCACGGATCCGCACCCTCGCCCCGGGCGAGCGCGCCGCCGTCACCTGGGCCGTCACCCCCGCGGCCGACGCCGCATGGGGCACCCACCCGATCAAAGTGAACGCCTCCTGGCGCCAGGGCGGCCGGCCACGGCACGACTCCGACGGCGTGGACGCCACCGTCGTGCCTGTCCCGTCCGGGGTGCGGGCGCCGTACCTGACGACCGCCACGGCCGAGGACGCCCAGTACGCCCGGAACAGCGGTCGAAGCGGTGGCCAGTTCGCCATCTGGGCGGGCGGCCGGGACCTGTCCGGCTGGAAGGACGAGAAGGCGGCCGTCTACCTCCCCGGCGCCGCGCCGCGCTCGGGCAGCGTCACCGCCCGGGTGGTCGGCCAGACGGGCAGCGGGCCGTCCGCCAAGGCCGGGATCGCCGTCGCGGGCGACCTGACCGCGCCGGAGAAGGGCGGCTACGCCGTGCTGACCATGTCGGCGCGGTACGGCGTGGAGTTCATGACCGACAGCGACGGCGACGGCCGACTGGACACCTGGGCCGGCGGCGGCGACTCCTACCACCCCGCCTGGCTGCGGCTGGTCCGCGACGGCACGACGTACACCGCGTACGCCAGTGCCGACGGCACCGTCTGGCAGCGGGTCGGCACCGCGACCGTGCCGTCGGCGAGCGGCAGCGGCGACGCCGGCCTGGTCGCCAGTGCCGTCAACCTCAACTATCCCGGCCAGACCACCACAGCTGTCTTCGACTCCTTCTCCGTCACCGAGTGAGAGGCACCTTCATGGCAGTCAGCCGCAGAGACCTCCTGACCACCGCGACCGCTCTCGGCGGGGCCGTGCTGCTCGGCCCGCCGGGGATCGCTCACGCCCTCGGCGGCAGGGCGCGCCCCGACTATGAGCCCACCAAGGCGTCGCTGGACACCCACCCGGTGCCGCGCTGGTACAAGGACGCCAAGTTCGGCATCTTCATCCATTGGGGCGTCTACTCGGTGCCCGGGGGCACCGGACGGCACAACGCGGGCGAGTGGTACCTGTGGTACCAGAGTTTCAAGGACACCGCCGAGTGGAAGTACCACCGGGACACCTACGGCCAGGACTTCGTCTACGACGACTTCATCCCGCGGTTCAAGGCCGAGAACTTCGACCCGGACTCCTGGATCAGGCTCTTCGAGCGGGCGGGCGCCCAGTACTTCGCGCTGACCAGCAAGCACCACGACGGCTTCGCCCTCTTCCCCAGTGAGGTCACCGACCGGCACTCGGTGAAGTACGGCCCCAAGCGCGACCTGGTCGGTGAGCTGATGACCGCCGCCCGCAAACGCGGCACCGTACGGCCGGGCCTCTACTACTCGCTGGGCGAGTTCTTCAACCCGGCCATCGGCCGGCCTATGAAGAACTTCTACACCGACGAGGAAATCCCGATGGTCGGCTACAAGCCGGTCCAGGACTACGTCGGCGACTACGAGCTGAAGCAGCTCTACGAGGTCATCGACCGGTACGACCCCGAGCTGCTGTGGGCGGACGGCCAGTGGTTCCGGCCCACCGGGGAGCCGCCGTGGCGCAGCGAAGAGCCCATGGCCCACTACTACAACAAGGCGAAGAACCGGGCGCGGCCCAAGGGCGTCGTGATCAACGACCGGTTCGACACCCACTTCGACTTCGCCACGTACGAGCAGCGCACCAACCCCACGATGGACCCGCAGAAGTGGGAGTGCTGCATCACCATGGGCTACTCCTGGGGCTACAACAAGCACGAGCTGGACGAGGACTACAAGACCTCCGAGTTCCTGATCCACCTGCTCGCCGACGTGGTCAGCAAGAACGGCAACCTGCTACTGAACATCGGCCCCAAGCCCGACGGCACCATCCCCGCCATCATGCGGGAGCGGCTGCGCGACATCGGCGCCTGGCTGGACGTCAACGGCCCGGCGATCTACGGCTCGACGCCGTGGGTGCGGGCGGAGGAGGAGGGCAGCCCACTCGGCATCCGCTACACGGTCACCCCCGGCAGGTTCAACATCATCGCGCTGGGTGCCCCCAGCGGAACCCTGTCCGTGCCCGCCGACATCCCGATCAGCTCCACTTCCAGGATCCGGCTGCTCGGCCACCAGGGCCCGCTGCGGTGGACCCACGAGGACGGCAAGATCCACGTCACGATCCCCTCCGCTCTCCCCAGCGACATCGCGAGTACCTTCACCGTGGACTGGGACCGGGGATGAGCGCGATGACCGGACGCGACGAAACCCGGTTCGACACCCTCGGACCCACCCTCACGGTGACCACGGTGCCCGCGGACCCGGCCGGCGGCGACACGGTGACGGCCACCGCGCACCTCACCAACGACTGCCCCTTCCCGCTCCGCGACGCCGTTCTCCACCTGATCGGCCCGGGTGCGACGACGGCCGCCAGGACCCTCCCCCTCGGCAACCTGCGGCGCGGCGCGAAGGTCACCCGCAGCTGGCGGACCGCGATGCCCGCCGACGTGGCGGGCGACGTATCGTTCACCGCGCACCTCGTCTTCGACGTCGACGGCCACAGCTCCGACTGCGCCCGCTCCGCCAGGACCGTCAGCGTCCCCTACGAGCCCAACGGGGTGCGGGAGCCGTACACCACCTTCGCCACCACCGGCGACGCCACGTTCGGCCAGTACGCCCCCGGCCAGTTGGTCATCTGGGCCGGTGGCCGGGACCTGTCCGGCGGCACCGACGAGAAGGGGGTCATCTACCTCCCCGGCGCCGCCGCCGAGTCCTGCGTGGTGCAGGTCAGGACGGCCGGCCTGACCGGCAGCGACAACCCCAGCGCCAAATCGGGGATCGCGATCGCAGGCGACCTGACCGCACCCGGCAAGGGCGGCTACGCGGTGCTGACCATGTCCGCCCGGTACGGCCTCGAATTCATGACGGACAGCGACGGAGACGGACACCTGGACACCTGGGCCGGAGGCGGCGGCTCCTACCACCCCGCCTGGCTGCGCCTGGTGCGCTCGGGCACCACCTGTACCGCGTACGCCACCGGCAACGGACTGGCGTGGGAGCGGGTCGGCACCGCCACCGTGCCGTCGGCGAGCGGCGCCGGAGACGCCGGAGTCATCGCCAGCGCCGTCAATGCCAACTACCCGGGCACCACCGTCCGGGCGGTCTTCGATCACTTCTCGGTGGAGGCGCCGTGAACGGCCACGCGTACCGGCCCGACGAGGACTTCCTCACCCCGCCCATCTCACTGACCGTGTCGCCGACGAGTCCGGAAGCGGGCTCGGCGGTGACGCTGACCGCCACCGTCACCAACACCGCCCCGATCGCGCTGCGTCACACGGTGCTCTACCTCGCCGTGGACGGCACCGGGCGGCCGTCCCGTCTCGGCAGCCTGGCGCCCGGTGCCACGGCCACCCGCGGCTGGCGGACCCGGCTCGCCGACGACGCGGAGGGCCTCGTCTCGTTCACCGCCCACGCGCTCTTCGACGTCCACCGCGACGGCTCCGACTGCGCCCGCGCCACCTCGTCGGTGCGGCTGCCGAACCGGTCGCTCGCCGGTGCCTTCGACAACGCGGGCATCGCCTCCGACGACGCCCTCACGGTCGCCGACATCGACGGATCGCGGTCCAGCCTGTCCGCGCAGGCGCTGGCCTCTGTCGGGCTGACGCCGGGGGCGGCGGTGACGTACCACGGGACAGCCTTCACCTGGCCGGACACCCGGCCGGGGAACAAGGACAACGTCGTCGCCTCCGGGCAGACCGTGCTGCTGTCCGGCTCGGGCTCCCGGCTGGCCTTCCTCGGCACCAGCACCTGGGGCGAGGGCAAGGGCGAGGGAGCCGTCGTCTACGCCGACGGCACGCGGCAGGCGTTCTCCGTCGCCGTCCCGGACTGGTACGGGGCGAACAGCTCCGCCTCAGTGGTGGTGCCGTACCGCCACATCTCCACCGGCCGGGACGACACCCCGGTCAGCCTCTACGTGTTCGGCGTCGAACTACAGGACAAGGAAGTGCGCGCCGTCGTGCTGCCGAAGGTCAGCGACGGCCTGCAGTCGGGCGTCCCCGCACTGCACATCTTCGCGATGACGGTCGCCTGAAAGGACATTCATGGACAACAACGAAGGTGTCAGCCGCAGACAGATGCTGACCGGAGCGGCCGCCGTGAGCGGCGCGCTGCTGCTGGCGAAGCCGCAGGCCGCCCGGGCGACCGCAACGAACGGGAGCGCCCGGCCGTTCGACACGGCACCAGCCGCCGTCGCGCTGCGGCGGCTGGTACCCGCCCACCACCAGCAGGTCACGCTGCGCGCGATGGCGGCCGGCGGCGGCGACCAGTTCAAGGTCACCGGCCGGGCCGGGAGCATCACGGTGGAGGGCACCAGCCCCGCCGTACTGCTCACCGGGTTCAACCGGTACCTCGCCGAGGCCGCGAAGGCCGACATCTCCTGGAATGGCGAGCAGCTGAACCTGCCCCGGCTGCTGCCCGCGCCCGGCGCGGAGATCACGGGAGCGGCGAACGTCGCCCACCGGTTCGCGTACAACGACACCAACGAGGGCTATACCGGCGCCTACCGGGGCTGGAAGGCCTGGGAGCGCGAGATCGACGTGCTCGCGCTGCACGGCATCAACGAGGTGCTCGTGTACATCGGTGCCGACGCCGTCTACTACGACACCTTCCGGGGCTTCGGCTACTCGGACGCCGAGCTGCGAGAGTGGATCCCCGCCCCTTCCCACCAGCCCTGGTGGCTGCTGCAGAACATGTCGGGGTTCGGCGGTCCGGTGTCCAAGCACCTCATCGACCAGCGGGCCGCCCTCGCCAAGAAGATCATCGCCCGGGTGCGGGAACTCGGCATGACCCCCGTGCTGCCGGGCTACTACGGCACCGTGCCGGACGACTTCCTGGCCAAGAACCCCGGCGCGTCGCTGGTCTCCCAAGGCACCTGGGGCGCCTTCAAGCGCCCCGACTGGCTCGATCCGCGCACGGACCTCTTCGCCGAGGTCGCCGCCGCCTTCTACCGGCACCAACGGGAACGCTACGGCGACAGCTCGATGTACAAGATGGACCTGCTGCACGAGGGCGGCAACCCCGGTGACGTGCCGGTCGGAGAGGCGGCCAAGGCCGTCGAGGCGGCTCTCCAGAAGGCACACCCCGGGGCGGTCTGGGCGATCCTGGGCTGGCAGACCAACCCCAGCCCGGAGATCCTCGGCGCGGTCGACAAGAGCACGATGCTCGTCGTCGACGGCCTGTCCGACCGCTACACCACCGTCACCGACCGGGAGAGCGACTGGGACGGCACCCCGTACGCCTTCGGCTCCATCTGGAACTTCGGCGGTCACACCCCGATCGGCGCCAACGCTCCCGACTGGGTGGAGCAGTACCCGAAGTGGCGGGACAAGTCGGGCAGCGCGCTCGCCGGGATCGCGATGATGCCGGAGGGCGCCGACAACAACCCCGCCGCCATGGCCCTGTTCACCGACCTGGCCTGGACGCCCGGCACCATCGGCCTCGATGACTGGTTCACCTCGTACGCCGTGTCCCGGTACGGCGGCGAGGACCCGCACGCCGTCGCCGCCTGGAAGGCGATCCGTGACACCGCGTACAACATGACCCGCGCGGACGCGTGGAGCGAGGCGCCCGACGGACTGTTCGGCGCCCGGCCGAGCCTGGACGCCAACAAGGCCGCCGCGTGGGGCCCGGAGGCCGACCGCTACGACACCACCGCCTTCGACACGGCGCTCACCGAACTGCTCCAGGTGGCGCCGGGGCTGCGCCACAGCTCGGCCTACGCGTACGACCTGGCCGACGTTGCCCGTCAGGTGCTGTCCAACCGCAGCCGGGTGCTGCTGCCCCAGATCAAGGCGGCGTACGAGGCCGGGGACCGCGGCCGCTTCGACCGGCTCACCACCACCTGGCTCAGCTGGATGAAGCTGATGGACAAGGTGTTGGCCACCAGCGGCCAGCACCTGCTCGGACGGTGGCTGGCCGACGCCCGTTCCTGGGGCGCCACCAAGGCGGAGAAGGACCGGCTGGAGTACGACGCACGGTCGATCATCACCACCTGGGGCGGCCGGGCGAGCAGCGACGAGGGCCTGCACGACTACGCCAACCGGGAATGGTCCGGACTGCTCAGCGGCCTCTACCACCTGCGCTGGAAGACATACTTCGACGAGTTGTCCACGGCGCTCGCGGCCGACCGGCAGCCCGCCGAGATCGACTGGTTCGCGCTGGAGGACCACTGGGCGCACCGGCACGACAGCTACCCGGTGCGGACGTCGGGCGACATCCACAAGCTGGCCCGGAAGGTGCGGGACACCCTGACCGCGGATCCCCACCAGGTGGCGCTGACCGCGTCCGCCGACCGGGCAGCGGTGGCCGAAGGACGCCCGGTCACGGTCACCGTGTCGTTCACCAACCGCAATGGATTCGGCCCCGCGACGGATGTGAGCCTCTCGGCCGACGCACCGGAGGGGATGACCGCCGAGCCGGCCGGCCCGACCACCGCGGCGTCCATCGCCCCGGGCGAGACATTCTCGGCGAGCTTCCGGGTCACCCTCACCGCGGCCGCCGGCGCGCTGGTCTCCCGGATGCCGGTGGGCGCGTCCTACCGGACCGGCGGCTCGCGGGGCTCGGCCTCGGCGGCGGTCCGCCTGATGGCGGGCACCGGGGTACAAGCGCCTTACCGAACGGCTTCCTTCAACGACGCCGTCTTCGGCCAGTCGGGAGACGGACTCGCCATCGAGGGCGGGGGCGCCGATCTGTGGGGTGGCACCAATGAGTTCGCCACGATCCACCGGGTCGCCGCCTTCGGCTCCGCCTCGGCCGCCACGGTCCAGGTCACCTCGCAGGACAACACCGGCGGCTGGGCCCGCGCCGGGCTGATGGTCCGTAACGACCTCTCCGCGAACGGCGACGGCTCGGCCGGGTACGTCAATCTGGCGGTGACACCGTCCAACGGATGCGCACTGTCCTGGGACGCCGACGGCAACGGAACATTCGACTCGATCGAACTGTCCGGGTCCTTCACCGCTCCGGTGCGTCTGCGGCTGACGCGCTCCGGCAACGCCTATACCGGCGAGTGCAGCGCTGACGGCGCCTCATGGACCACGGTCGGCACGGCCACTCCGGGCGGCGTCGCCGACGCCCAGGACATCGGAGTGTTCATGACGGCCGCCAACGGCTGGACCGACACCCGCGGGATCGCCGCCTTCCAGGACTTCTCCGTCACCTGAGCCGGCCGGGTCCGTGCGGTCTTGCTCAATCCCACGGCACCGGCCGCCGGTTCGGTCACAATGTGCGATCGTAGTGGCGCGCTCCGCAGTGGGCGAGGATGATGACCCTGGGCACCAAATGCCGGATCTTTCCCTGGGGTGCACAGTCAGTGCACATGGTTTCGATGGTCCGCACCGCGTGACAGACCGTCCGGGGGGGGTAACGCCATGCCCCCTTCCGTCCCACATCCCGCGGCACGGTGCAGGCCGCACTGGTGAACGGAGCCGGCGGCGCGGCCGGGGTACGGGGCGCGTCGGGGACGCTGGAAGCGCGGGCCGGAGGTGGCATCGGAGTGCGGAGTACGCGACAACGGCGACGAAAGGAAGACATGGGGGCCGGATAATAAGTTCACCTGCCCGGGTGGACTAGGGTCTGTTCGCGAGCGCAAGCCTGAACGCACACGATCTCCACGTGGGACCGACACGCACCATACGTACACGCCGGTGTTGCGGGGAGAGCTGCTTCTGCCGTAGTGGCCTACGGCCCGCTGCTGCCACATCCGCGTCCAGCGCGCGAACGGCCGGGGGTGAGCACCCGGAATCCGGTCGTCGGCAACGGCCTCACACACCCGCACGCCACGCTGCCCGCCTGCGCGGCAGGGCGGGCCGCGGTGATGGCGCTGTGCGGTGCACCGGGACTCGGTCACGTCGGTGTCGGCCAGCTGGGCCGACCCGCTGAGCGTCCGCGATCACTCACTGGACGACCGTGGTGACCTTCCCCGTGGCGAGATCATAGGCGTAGCCGCCGACTGCGATATTGCCGATGCCCGGCGCGAGCTCGGGCGTCGAGCGCAGCTTGGCGACGTCCTCCTGGACCGTTTTGGACGACAGGACGGCCATCTTCAAGGAGGTCTGCTCGTCCCAGCCGCCGCGTGCGGCGTAGCCGGCGCGCAGGTCATCGTCGGCGAGCAGTGCCGAGCCGCAGTCGGTGTGGTGGATGACAGCGATCTCGAACCAGTCCGCGTCGGGGGCTTTCTCCTCGTGCAGATGCACGATCCAGGCGAGGTCCTTGATGACCGCGGGGGTCACCCGACCGCCGAGGTTGCGCGCGACGATCGCCTCCCCGAGCCGGACGCCGAGGACGGCCGCGGGCTCCACGCGCGGGTCGATGCAGGTGATCAGGTACAGCTGTCCGAACGGGTGATGGGTGCGGTGCCTGGCTCGGTGGTGCCGGTGTGGCTGGAAAGACTCGACGCCGGCGTGCTGACGCCGGACTATCGGCGGATCATGGGCATCGTGGGCGGCCAGGGCGGGGAGGCGATGGCCTGCGGGCAGCTCGCTGCGGCACTCGGTCTGGCTGTAGTCCTGGCGAAAGTCGAGGTGTGCGGTCGAAGGTTAAGCCCCTGGCCGCGCGGGGCTGGCTGGTCGAGACGGTGCCGGGCAGGTTCAGCGACGCTGCCGGGCCAGGCGGCGGCTCATCACCATGCTCATCGACCGCCAGATCATCGCCTCCGCGCTGTCGGTGCGGCCCTCGTAGTCGCGGGCCACGCGGCAGGAGCGCATCAGCCACGCAAACGTGCGCTCGACCAGCCACCTCCTGGGCAGCACGGTGAACCTCGAGGCATCGTCACTGCGTTTGACCACCGTCAGCGACCCGCGGGCGATCGGCGAAGGCGTCACCGGGCGCGCCGCGCCGCATCCACGCGCAGTGGATGTAGGTGTTGTGGCCGCCACCGACGTAGCACTGCGGGACCTACTGCGCGGCCGCCGCGCCGAACGTGGGAACCGTTTACGAGACAGCCCTGTCTACGCGAATCACCGCTGGTGGATCCCAGGTCGTGCTCGCTGGCCGGTAGAGGCGGAGCATGAGGCGGAATGGACCGCTCGGCGCGGGTAGCCAGTTGACGTCGTGTGCCGGGCGGGAAGCCTGGATGCGGATGGTCAAAGAGCCGTCGTCACCCAGCCGCAGGTCTGATGTCCGGTCCCCGATGGCGTATCGATCGATCTCATTATCGACCAGGAGGCCCTGGGCGTGGTACATGGTGAGTGACCAGAAGGCATGGACCGGCGGGAGCGCGTCGGCGGTGAAGGTGATCTCGTAGTTCCAGCGCTCACCGTCGAGCGGCTCGCCTGCGCCGTCCACCTCGCAGACGGGATACAGGGCCTCGCTCACCGGGTTGATGAAGATCTGGGAATGGGCGACAGCGGCCCGTAGGAGGTGGTCGCCTCCGAAGGCTGTTCCGACGTCGTTGACCGCCCAACCGTTCGTCAGGCGACCGAACGAGCGAACATGTCGATCGATGTCGTCGTATCCCCGTCTCAGGCCCTCGGCAATCGCACGCGTGGCCGGGGATGACAGCTCGCCGATATCCTGTACCCGTGACTGGTCGATGTCGCGACGTAGGGCGTCAGTGACGGCGTCCGGGTCGGCGTCGTCGAGCACCTGGGCCAGTGCCATGGCGAAGGCTGTGGGATCGGTGATCTCCGCCTGCCGGGTGTAGCGCGCGAGTTCCGCGTCGCGGGGGGCCAGGACGGGTGGCGCGCCGCGCGGCGTGATCTTCAGTTCGATCGCGTCCTGGAGCTGGTGCGCGCGCTCCAAGTCGAGGTCGTCGGCCGCGTCCACCAGGATGCGTCCGACGACCATGACATACCGCCAGTTGGTGCGCAGCCTGACCTCATCGGTGTCCTCGTCCAGGCGTGCCGGCCCGTTGCCGATCCTGATGGTGGGCAGTGGTCCGCCCGACGTGGTCCGGCTGATCGCGATCGGTGACGTGGTATCCGGAAGGGCCAGCTGGAAGCTGGCGTAACGGCCACCGAAATCGGGCAAGCGCAGCTCGAACTCATTGTGCCGGACGTCCAGCCAGGCAACCGAGTACAGCGTGTCCACGTTGGGGGCGACCCCAACCGTCAGTGTCGGATCAGACAGCCGTCGCTGGTGGCCGAAGGCGTTCAGGGGCGCGCCCGCAGAGGTCGGCGGGCGCGGCGCGAATGGGTCGAGAGGTTGGACAAAGTTGAGTCGTACCCGCTGAGCGAAGATCAGTGGGTACGCCCACACCTGGACGTCTCGGGCGGCGGCCTCGAGGGTCGCCTCGGGTGCAGGTTGCACTCCCCAGCTCCTTGTTAAAGTAAATTCAGTTCAACTAACGTAGCATTGAAGTTGTGGCGATGCGCTAAAGGGAGGTGGCCGCCTGTGCCTCGGACGCGGGCTGGAGCCGAGCGCGAGACTGAGCAGGTGGGCATGGACTGGCGCGGCTACGACGCCTCTGGGATCGAGCAGCTCGGCAGGGCCGGGCACCCGGACATCGTGCCGGCGGAGGCGGCTTGGCGAAGGCGCTGGGTGGAGAGTCTGAGCCTCCAGGCAGTCGTGTACGGGTTGCCGGCAGCACTGCAGTACGCCCAGATGTGCGTGGACGCCCTGGCCCCGGGAGCCACCCCAGGCATAGCGAAGTTCCGGCACGAGCGCGCGCTGGCCGGACCAGGCTTCAGCGCGTTCCGTGCACCCAATGTCGACACTCTCTACTCCAGTGCATGGTTGGACCTGCGCGGGCAGGCCGTGGAGCTCCGGACACCAGACTTTGGAGATCGCTACTTCACGGTCCAGCTCGTTGACGCCTACAGCAACGCCCTCAACATCAGCAACCGCACAGTCGGCTCGGCTTCCGCTCGCTACTGGCTGGTCCCGGCGCAGTGGGCCGAGACGGCGCCGGAAGGCACGACGCTCGTGCGTGTCCCGACCGCCGTGACGTGGTTGCTGATGCGGATCCAAGTGATCGGCGGCGACGTGTCCACCGTGCACGAGCTTCAGAACGCCGTCACGATCGCACCGGCCAAAGGAGCCCGAAACGCGCTCGGGCCACTCGTCGATCCGCAGTCGGTCGAAGAGGACTGGCAGGCATACTTCCGTGCCCTCGACGCGGCGATACGGCTGAACATGTACCCACGCGAGGAGCACGCCCACGTGCACCAGTTCCGTGCGCTCGGCCTGCTGGGCCGCGAGCAGTGGGACCCTGGCGCCCTCGATCCGGTGACCGCCGACGGAATGGCGGCCGGCTTCGAGGCGGCGATGGCGATGCTGAAATCGGCCCGACGCCAGTTGGGGGCGGACACGGGCACCAGGTGGACACGCGTCCTGGACAAGGGAGCACACGGGCACAACTTTCTCGCCCGGGCGGTGATGAACCACGTCGGGCTCGGCGCCAACGTCACCGAGGAGAACGCCTCCTTCAACACCCACGTCGACGCGGAAGGAAACCAACTGGGGGGCCGTCACGGCGACTACAGCCTGACCTTCGACGTCCCACCACCGAACGGCGCATTCTGGAGCGTCACGCTCTACCACGTCGAGACCGGACGTGTCTTCGACAATCCACTCGGCCGACACTGCATCGGCAGCGCCAATCTGGAATCCGCCGGGCCGGCCGGGTCAGTCCGGCTCGTGATCGCCCGAAGCGATCCGAAGGTGCCGAACTGGCTCCCGTGCCCAGACGACGACTTCTACCTGATCCTGCGCATTTACTCCCCGGGCGATGCCGTGCCCCGCGGGGATTGGCTGCCGACGCCCGTCCGGCGGATGGCGGGCGCGGCGAGCCGAACGTGCCAGTAGGGCTACGTTAGGCGTATTTGCCGATTTTGTTCGGTTTCGGGCGCGGTGGATTGGTTGATACGCACCAGCTGGAGGATCTGCGGGCGAGGTCAACTGGGCCCGCGGCGGATGCGTTCGCGTCGGCGCCGCGGCACGACGAGCGAAGGGAATCTGTTACCTGGCGGGGGCTGATGCTGGACGGGCGGCGTAGGTCGGTCCAGCCGATGGCGGAGCGGCTGCCGGACGGCGATGAGCAGAACCTGGGGCAGTTCGTGAATCAGTCGCCGTGGGATCCCGGTGCCGATGCGGCGGCGGAACGCGGAGCTGATGGTGCCGCTGATCGACTCGGATGCCTGGGCGGGAAGATGTCGGTCGGGGTCGGACATCAGCACTGTGGCGCGCTGGGCAAGCAGGCGAATTGCCAGGTCGCGGTCACCATGCACGCCGTCAGCGAAGACCCGGGATCGCGCCTGTTGCAGTGGCGGCCGTTCCTGCCCAGGTAGTGGGCCCAGGAATCCGCGCGGCGGCGTGTGGCCGGGGCGTCACAGGAGGCGGGGCACCGAGGGAAGCGGCGGCTGGGGCTGGACGAGCTGGTCGGGTGGGGTCTGGTGCCACCGCTGGTGGTGGCCGACGCCGGCTACGCTCAGAACGCCGACTTCCGGCACGCGCCGGCCAAGGGGACATTCCCTGGATGGTCGGTGTCTGCGGCGATGTGACCGTCCAGCCGCACGAAGCGGCTCCCGCGGCCCTGGGCTGCTCCGGCAACGGCCGCAAACCTCTGCCCCGCTACCGGACCAGGCATCAATCAGCAAGACCCACATCAACCTAACCGAATCCTGCTGGATCTCGTGCCGCCTCAAGCTTTTCATGGCACCTGCACTCCGTGCATGCGAAAGCCCTTGAACTGATTTCAGTTTGTCTCTAGGGTGACGGCCGATTGGCCATGACGATTGTCCTGCCGGAGCGCAAGGGAGCGCCGATGTCGAAACAATCGCTGCCCGAACGGGAACGAGTGGCTCGTAGAGCGAGTCTGGCCGCAGCCGCCGGAACGGCGATCGAGTACTACGACTACGCGCTCTATGGCTATCTCGCAGTCGTGCTGGCCCGCCTGTTCTTTCCCAGCCACGACGGCCTGGTCGGGTTGCTCAGCACGCTTGGTGTGGTCGCGAGCGGATCCCTGGTCCGACCGCTCGGCGGACTGTTCTTCGGACGTCTGGGCGATCGCCGTGGCCGCAAGGTGGTCCTGATGGTAACGGTCACCCTGATGGGCACAGCGACCACGCTCACGGGCCTGCTGCCCACCTATGCGGCGGTCGGGCTCCTCGCACCGATTCTCCTGACGGTCCTGCGCCTCGTGCAGGGCTTCTCTGCCGGAGGCGAGGTCGGCGGAGCGGCGTCGCTGTCCACCGAGTCGGCCCCTGCCCGGCGGCGTGGCCTATTCGGCTCTGCGACCTCGATCGGGGTGTCCCTCGGGCTCGCCGGCGCAGCCGCAACGGTCGGGACACTGACCGACGTCACGTCCGCCGAACAGTTGAATAGCTGGGGCTGGCGGGTACCCTTCCTCATCGCCGGGCCCCTGCTGGCGGTTGCCCTTCTCTACCGGATGCGGGTGGAGGACTCCCCACTGTTCGTGGAGATGGTGAAGGAGGCGGCTCCTCCCAAGGCCCCGGTGACCGAGGTCCTCCAGGCCCACAGGGCTGCCGTCCTCCGGGTAATGGGCATCGCCTACTCGACCATGACCACCGGGGGGATCGCGTCGGTCTATATCGTCGTTCATCTGTCGGCGGTGCTGAAGTATCCGTTGGCCGGGGCCCTGTGGCTGGTCGTCCTGATCGCGCTGATGCCGCTGGCGATCATTCCGTGGGCAGGTTCCCTGAGCGATCGCTTCGGACGGCGCCGCATCTTGGCGGCCGGCATGGGGGGATTCCTCATCCTCGCCGTTCCCTGCTTCTGGATGATGCAGCAGGGATCTCTCGCACTCGCCGTCGTCGCCACACTGATCCTGAACATTCCCTTCGGCATCCAGCAGGGTGTGGTCTACACGATGTATTCGGAGCTGTTCCCGACGCGGGTCCGCTACACCGGCATCTCGCTCGGCTTCAACGTTGGCGGGATCATCGGCACGGGGGTCGTCTCACTGGTATCAACCTCGCTGGTCGCCGTCACCGACCTCACCATTGCCCCGGCGTTCTACATCATCTTCGCCGCGGTCGTGGGGCTGATCATCATTGGGACTATGCGCGAGAGCTCAAGCCACGACCCGGCAGCCGAGTCGCGAGCCAATGAGGCAGCCACGGTGGTCACCAAATCCGCGCAATGAGCCAGGCGCAGTGGGCGCGGCGTAGCGCAGCAGACGCTGCATCGGCCCGGCCGGGCGTGACCGGCCTGTCAAGTGTCCGAGGGGGGAGTTGGACCGATACCCCACGGATCACACCGATCGTGACTCAGCTGGAGCTTCACTCTTCGTGACCGGCGGCTGGAGCGCGAACTCCAGGTTGGGCGGAGGCACTCATACGCCCCTGGTCCGGATGAGAGCGCCCTCGACGATCGCGTTCGTCAGCTGGGCCAGGAGCCCACTCTCTCCTTCAGACGTAACGGCTACGGGGCCTGTCTGCGGCACTGTCCACCGAGCTGGGTTCCGCGAGCCACCCATGCGAGGTAGTCGCGACCCTAACTGGCGTCGAAGACACCGGCCCCCCACGCCCCGACGACGATGACCAAAATGCTTCCTGCCAGATAGAAGGGTGAATGGCCACCCGGGAGAATTGTCACGGCATCGGTGAACTCCTCGATCCAGTTGACCACCGACGTGATCAGGCTGAGCCCGAGAAGGGACCACCCGACAATCCGAGAGGCTCGGGAGCGGATGTGCAGTCGACCTACCTTGATCTTTTGCGCTTCCTTGGTCATGCCACGGTTCTCTCTTCTGGGTCTGAGCGTACGGATGCGGTGTCGGAGTCCGGCGGAGCCTCGCGCTCACCGCGCCTCGCCGAACGGATGAGGAAGACGGCAGCCACGGAGAAGACGGCGATCGAGGTCCAGTCGTTGAGGCGAAGCCCCGCGAAGTCATGGGCCTCGTCGATCCGCAGATACTCGATCCAGAAGCGGCCGACCGTGTACGCGGCGGCATAGAGGGCGAAGGTCTGGCCCCGCTTCAGGGCGGACCGCCGACCGGCCCACATCAGCAGGAAGGCGACGCCGATGTCCCACAGTGACTCGTAGAGGAATGTCGGGTGGTACGTCGCGATATCGGGGCTGCCCCCTGGACGGTGCACGGGATCGATCCTCAGCCCCCACGGAAGCGTGGTCGGTCGCCCGTACAGCTCCTGGTTGAACCAGTTGCCCCAGCGGCCGACGGCCTGGGCCAAGGCGAGGCCCGGTGCCACGGCGTCCGCGAAGTCGAGCAGCGAGATGCCTTGGCGTCGGCAGCCGATCCAGGCACCGAGCGCACCGAACATGACCGCGCCCCAGATACCTGGTCCGCCCTCCCAGATCCGCAAAGCCTTCCATGGATTGCCGCCTTCGCCGAAGTACGCGTCGGGGCTGGTGATCACGTGGTACAAACGGCCGCCGACGACGCCGAACGGCACGGCCCAGATCGCGATGTCGTCCACTTCGTGGCGGTCGTACCCGCGGGCGGCCCAACGTTGCCGGGTGAGCCAAACGGCCACGAAGATACCCAGGATGATGCAGAAGGCGTACGCCCTCAGAGGCAGTGGTCCCAGGTGTACGACTCCTTGTGCCGGACTGGGCAGGTAAGCGAGTTGCATCCCATCAGCATACGCTTATCTGCTAAGTTAATTAGCACAAGTTCGAACCGATCACATCGGGTAAGGCCCCCCGCCGCCGCCACTGCCCCGGGCAATCCCCTGCCGCGCCCACCACACCCCTCCGCTATTCGACTAAGTGGCATAGCGGTACCCTGTCGGCAGCACCTCGCGAACCGGGAGCCTCTGCCCGAGCGGCGCCCCTGGCGCAGGCAGGAAGGCGGGCCGGGGCTCCCGGGAGGTGTGGGGCAGGAAGTGGGGCAGGGTTGGTGTGATCAGGGTCCGCAGGCCACCAGCAGTGGCAGCAGCGGAGCTACGGTACTGGCCACCACGACACCCAGCCACGTCACACGGTGCGGCCGGGGGCGCGGTGCGAGGACGCGGCGCAGCCGGATGAGGGCACCCGGCCCGCCGACGCCCAGAGCTCCCCGTGGCGCCTGCCCCGCGGCTACCTCACACATGGCGGTCGCCAGTGCGTCCCTGGAGTGGCTTCGTAGGGCTCTGTCATCCGCGATCATCTCTACCAGCAGCGTGATCTGCTCCTTGGCGTGCCGGGCGAGCGGCAGGCCGGGGAAGGCGCGGGAGAACGCGTCGATGAGCAGGTGGAGCAGGTGGTGCCGGCCCTCGATGTGGGCGCGCTCATGCTCCAGCACGGCACGCATCTGTGCATCGGACAGGACGTCGAGTGCGGCCTGGGTGACAACGACGCGACGGCGACGTCCCGGAAGGCAGTACACGGCGGGTGCGCCATGGTCCACGACCGTGGCGTCGTATCCGGGGGCCGGCTCGCCGACCAGAGTGAGCATGTCGAGATGACGCTGCCGCGCTCGGCGCGCCCGCCATGTACAGAGGACGAACCAGCCGAAAGGCAGCAGCACGATCACGGCAGGGGCGCTGAGCGCCAGGACGTCCCCGAGGGTGGGCGCGGACTCGCTTACCGGGGCTTCGGCGGCCAGACCGCAGACGCCGAGCAGCCCGACAAGGCCCTCGTGCACATGCCGCTCGGTGAGGACCAAGTGGTACACCATGAGCGCGGTCGCGACGACGAACGTCGCCATGAGTCCCTGCCATGCGAGGACCGCTATGACCGGAGCGCGGTGGGGCCACCGTGCCCGGGACAGCAGAGCCGGAACCGCGGTGCCCACCAGGGCCGCGTAACCGCCCAGTGCCACAGCCGTGATCACGCATCGCTCCGCTTTTTGGCCGCTCGGAGGGCCGAGCGCAGGGCGTCCGCCTCTTCCGGTGTGATCTGTTCGATGAAACTGACCAGAGTTCCGACCGGATCCGGGTTACCGCCGAGGGCCTCCTGCATCTGCGACGCCGTGTACTGCTGCCGGGTGCACGTGGGCTCGTACACCCAGGCCCGCCCCTCCTTGTGCCGCTTCAGCATGCCCTTGCTGTACAGAATGTCCGCCACGGTCTTTACCGTGCTGTAGGCGATGGGCCGCTTCTTGCTGAGGTCCACCAGTACGTCACGTGCGGTCGCCGGCCGCCCCCAGGCCCACAGGCGGTGCATGATCTCCGCCTCGAGCTCACCCAGCTGACGCACGATCGCTCCCTTCGCCCCCGGAATGCGAAGCCTCCGGCACCGGTGACCGCTCATCGTAGTGGGCCGATTCCCGGAGCCCTGCGGAGCCTTGGCGAGGAGGCGAGGTCGGCACGGGGCAAGCGGCTGCCGCACGGAGCCGCCGCACCAGGGCGTGTGCGAGCAACACCAGCGAGACCACGGCCAGGACCGGCTGCGCGGGGGCCCAGTACGAGAGGGCTCCGCTCACCCCGAGGGCCAGCACCACCAGCTTGTTGCAGATCGGGCAGCCGACCGCGAACGCGGACAGCACACCCGCGAGCAGCGCCCGGCGCCCTCGCGGCCCATCGGTCCGCGCGGCCAAAGGCCCATGCACGTACGTCGCCACCAGCAGTCCCATGAGCAGCGATGACGCCACCCAGACCGGATAGTTCCACCACAGCACCGGGGTCATCCGGGTATAGAAGGGCGTGCGTACGACTCCGGTCGGCACACCGATCGCGGCTCCGGCGGTAAGGGCCACGGCCACCGCCACCACCCACTGACGTGGCGTCCACGTACGCATGCGCCCGCCTCTCTGCCGCCACCACTACTGCCAAACAACTTAGTAGATTACCCTCAACGTCCGACCCGCACGGCATGATCCGGTCCGCTTCGGTACTGTCGGAGGGCAGAGCGACCACAGACGGAGCCACGACGTGCATGTGAGCCGATATGTACGAGCAGGAGGTGCCCTCGGGCACCTCCTGCTCGTCGTCGTGCTCGCGATGGGCATTTTCGTGATGCACTCGATGGGCCATCCCGACAGCGCCGCCGACACGAGCATGGGAGCAGCTCACACATCGGCCACGACGACCGCCCACACAGGCGGCGGCATGTCCTCGCCGCAGGCCGTTGTCGTCACCTCGCACTCTTCGGATTCCCATCAGGACAGCAAGCGTCCTCCCATCCCCCGGCCATGGGGATGGACATGGCCTCCCTGTGCGTGGCCGTGCTCGGCACGTGGATTCTCGCCGGTCTTCTCCGCGCGGTTCTGAGCCACGAGACGGACTGGCCGGCACTGCTTCGCGATGGCGCCGTGGCGGCCCTGCGCCCCAATCCGCCTCCGCCCAGACCACCTGACCTCGCTCAACTGTCAGTCCTGCGGATCTAGGCCGAACGCCACCGTGGGCAGCTCTCGCTGCCCGCGCCACCCCGTTCGACAGCTTTTCCACAGCACAGACACCACGAGGTTTTCGACATGACCGCCATCAAGCGCAGCACGCTCCGTCCGCGCGTCCGCCGTATCGCTCTGGTCAGCACCGTCGCCGCCGCGGGCTTGGTCCTCGCCGCCTGTGGCAACGACGACGACATGAGCGGCATGGACCACGGGAGCAAGAGCTCCGCCTCGTCCAGCGCGGCCTCCGGGGAGAACCCCGCACCGGGCACGTTCAACGACGCGGACGTGAAATTCGCGCAGATGATGATCCCCCACCACGAGCAGGCCGTCGAGATGTCCGAGCTCGCCGACGAGCGGGCCGAGGACGCCAAGATCAAGACCCTCGCCGGGGACATCGAAAAGGCCCAGGATCCCGAGATCAAGAAGATGAAGTCCTGGCTCAAGGCATGGGGCAAGCCCGAGTCCGGCAACAGCATGCCCGGCATGGACCATGGCTCCGACAGCGGCATGCCCGGTATGGATCACGGCTCCAGCGGCTCCGACAACTCGGGTATGGCCGGGATGATGTCCGACAAGGACATGAAGGAGCTGAAGGCCGCAAAGGGCACGGACTTCGACAAGATGTTCGCGCAAATGATGATCGACCACCACAACGGGGCGATCGACATGGCCAAGGACGAGCAGAAGAGCGGCAAGAACGCCACCGCGAAGAAGCTCGCCGACGATGTGGTGAAGACCCAGACCACCGAGGTCAAGCAGCTCCAGGGCATCCTCGACAAGCTCTGATCCGATCACACACCGACCGCTCCGGGCTCAGCCGGTCACTCCGGGAGCCCGGGGCGATCCCCTCACTCCTACTGGGCCGCGCCCGGTCATGCCCCGGCCCGCCCCCACGATTCCCGAGGACCCATGAAAACGCACCGCGCCGTCCAGGCAGCCACCGCTGTCGGCCTCGGCCTCACGCTGGCCGCCTGCTCCAGCGGTGACGGCGACACGGACTCGTCCCCCGCCGTCACGACCGTCAGCCACATCCACGGACTTGGGCTGGACCCGTCCGATCAGCGCCTGTACGTCGCAACCCACGAAGGCATCTACACCCCCGATTCCAAGGGCAATCCGCAACTGGTGGGCGACAGCAAGGACGACTTCATGGGCTTCACGGTGGCCCAGGGCAAGACCTTCTACGCCAGCGGCCACCCCGCCTCCGGAACGGACGGTCCCGGCAACAAGGGACTGATCAAGAGCACCGACGCGGGCAGGACCTGGAAGTCGCTCTCCCTCTCGGGTAAGTCCGACTTCCACGCCCTGGACTACGCATACGGCACCGTCTACGGCTACGACTCCACCGGCGGCCTGCTCCGCACCAGCGAGAACGGCACCACCTGGAAGGACGGAGCGACCCTCCAAACGCTCGACATCGCGGTCGCCCCGGACAACGCCGGCCTCGTCCTCGCCACCACCGCGGAAGGAGTCGCCCGCAGTACCGACGGCGGCAAGACCTTCACCAAAGGCAAGCAGCCGGTGATGGCCTTCCTCTCCTGGAAGGCCAAGAACGCCCTCTACGGCGTCGACACCTCCGGCAAGCTGAACCACAGCGCCGACGGCGGCGCCACATGGAAGAAGCTCGCCACAGTCCCCGGCGGACAGCCCCAGGCTCTCACCGCCGTCGACACCGGGCACATCCTGGCCGCGACGCAGAACGGCGTGTACGAGTCGAGGGACGGCGGCAAGACCTTCACCAAGCGCCTCGCCGTCGAGTCGAGCGGCGGCCACTGACTTTCCCGCGAAACGGATGTTGGCCGCGCCGACAATCCTGCCGTGGGAGACGGGGCACGGGCTTGCTGCCGACGGGTCCACTTCCCGTGGATCTCTTCTCACCCCGGACAGACGACCCGCGCCCGCTTACTGCAAGAGGTTTGCACATAAGCTGTCATCGCAGGAAGCCACATCACGAGATCATTCCCGAGGGAAGCCATCCATGACCGCACGAGTTCGCCGCTTCGACCGAGGCGAGATACATCGACTCGCAGCGATGTACGGCGTGGTGGCGGCACTCCACATCGTGGGATTCGGACTGTTCGCGTACTACAACGCGCGCTACCACGGTCTCACCGACAGCCAGGGGCGGTTGCTGTACGCCGGGGCCGCGGGATTGGCCTACACGCTCGGTATGCGCCACGCCTTCGACGCCGACCACATCTCAGCCATCGACGACACCACCCGCTATCTGCTGCAAAAGGGCAAACGCCCGCTCGGACTGGGCCTGGCCTTCTCACTCGGCCATTCGTCCGTCGTGTTCGGCCTCTCCGTCGGCATCGCCTTCGCCGCTCAGGCCGCCAACCGCTTCCAGGCAGGCTTCGCGGAGATCGGCGGCGTCATCGGGACTCTGGTCTCCGGCGTCTTCCTCTACGCGATCGCCGCACTGAACCTGGCGGTGCTGCGTGGCATCGTCCGCACCTGGCGCGAGGCGAAAGCGGGCCGCCACGAACCGGAGGAACTGGAGCAATAGCTTGCCGACCGCGGGCTGATGAACCGGGTCTTCAAGGGCCGCTGTAACCGGTTCATCGAGCACAGCTGGCAGCTCTACTTCGTGGGCCTGCTCTTCGGCCTCGGATTCGACACCGCCACCCAGGTGGGCGCGCTGGGCCTGGCGGCGGGTTCGGCCGCGGACGGCACGCTGCCGCCACTCGCCATCATCGCCCTGCCGCTGATCTTCGCCGCCGGCATGAGCCTGATGGACACCACCGACGGGGTGTTCATGGCGAAAGCGTACGAGTGGTCGTTCTCCAACCCGGTCCGCAAGATCTACTACAACCTCACCATGACCGGCCTGTCGATCTTCGTCGCATTCATCGTCGGCACCGTGGAACTGGTTTCACTACTCGCGGAGCAGCTGGGCGCGGCCGACCATCGGCCCTGGTCGTGGCTCACCGGCGTCGACCTCAATGCGATCGGCATCGTCATCGTGGTGACATTCCTGGTGACCTGGATCGGCGCCGTGACGCTCTGGAAGGTGCGGCGCTTCGACGAGCGATATCCGCCACAGCGCACCCCTGCCGAGACGAGGCCCGATCCATCGCCCTGACCGGTAAAGGGCCGACGTACCGGCGGCCGAGCCGGGAACCCCGGCCAGGTCGCGACAGCCGTCGGGTGACTGGGCCCACGGATCACGTCGCTCACCACCGTGCTGGCTCTGGCCTAGCCGCGGTTCCGAACCCCTGACAGAGCCCTCAGCCCTGGCCGACCTCGGAGCGCCCGCACCCACAGCGTCGACCAGTGGCACACCGACGTCACCTCAAAGCGGCCTCTCAGGCGTGCGACGAGCGGCGCGGTGGCCGATGGTCTGGCCCCCGTCGATGAGGAACTCCCCGCCCGTGGTGTACGAGGCGTCGTCGCTCGCGAGGAAGAGCACCATGCGGGTGACCTCCTCGGGCTCCCCGATGCGGGGTACCGGCTGATGGGCGAAGAGGTCGGGGGAGGCCGCCTCGCCCATCGGTGTGCGGATGACGCCCGGGTGGACGGAGTTGACGCGCACCCCGGTGCCCGCCATGTCGAGCGCGGCGGCCTTGGTCATCCCCCGCACGCCCCACTTGCTCGCCACATAGCCGACGCTGCCGGCGAAGCCCGTCATACCGGTGGCGGAGGAGACGTTGACGACCGCGCCGTGGCCGCGCTCGCGCATACCGGGGAGGACCGTGTGCATACCGAGGAAGGCACCCACCAGGTTGACGTCGAGGATCTGCCGGAAGTGTTCGGGAGACTGCTCTTCCACACTGCCACGGTGGATGATCCCCGCGTTGTTGACCAGGACGTCCACCGGGCCGAGGGTGTCCTGGACCGCGCGGACGACGGACTGCCATCGCCTTTCGCCGGTGACGTCGAGGTGGCAGTACCGCGCCTGGGGGAGCTCGGCGGCCAGGGCCTCTCCCTCGTCGTCGAGGAGGTCGCAGATGGCGACCCGGGCGCCTTCCGCGGCCAGCCCACGGGCATGCGAGGCGCCCATGCCCCGGGCTCCGCCGGTGACGATCGCGACTTTTCCTTCGAAGCGCATGGTGAACTTCCCTTCCACTGCGACGAGTCGGACTCATCGGGGCGCTGAGCGGCACCCACCTCAAGGGCGGCCGAAGGACTCGATGATCGTGGCGGCTTCCGGCGTCATGACCGCCTCGGCGATCACTTGGGCCTCTTCCCAGCCTCTCCGCTCACGCGATGTGACCCAGCTGGTGCGCAGCAGGTGTTTGGTCCGCCCGAGGGCGAACGCCGGTCCCGCGGCGAGCCGTTCGCCGAGTTGGAGTGCCCGGTCGCCGAGCGCCGTGTCGTCGACCACTTCGTTGACCAGCCCCCAGGCCGAGGCTTCCTCGGCGGTCAGTGTCCGTCCCGTGAGGGCGAGTCCGAGTGCGCGCTGTTGTCCGATCGCGCGGGGCAGGAGGTACGAGACACCGCAGTCGGGTGTCAGTCCGGCGTCGGCGTAGGCCAGGAGGAACTTCGTCGACGCCGCCGAGACGATCACGTCGCAGCTCAGCATCAGCGCCAGACCGGCACCCGCCACGGCCCCCTGGACCGCGGCGACGACCGGCTTGTCCAGCGCCGCGAGCCGTTGCAGGGCGAGATCGAGGGTGATGGCCAGTTCCTCCAGGTAGGCCGCCCGGTCCGGCGCGGCGGCCATGGCGGTCACATCGCCCCCCGCGCAGAACCGCCGGCCCGCACCGCGGACGAGTACCGCTCGCACGGCGGGATCGGCCGCCCGGTCCACCGCCGCGGTGAAGGCACGCGCCGTGGACAGGTCCACGGCGTTCGCGTGAGCCGGCCTGGCCAGGGTGATACGGGCCACGTCTGCCGCGCAGTCATAGCGCACGAGGTCGTCTGTCATGTCAACGCACACTCACTCACGCTCGGAGGGACGGTCGTCGGAGGGTCGGAGGTGCTGGGCCAGCAACTGGGCGAGATGGGTGCCGCGGACCCCGGCGAGCTGGTCGAGTTGAGTCCGGCAGGAGAACCCGTCGGCCAGCACGACCGCGTCCGCCTCCGCCTTCCGCACGGCCGGCAGCAAAGCCGTCTCCGCCACGGCGACGGAGATCTCGTAGTGTCCCCGCTCGACGCCGAAGTTCCCGGCCAGCCCGCAACAGCCGCCGACGGTGCGTACGGTGGCGCCGGCGTGTCCGAGCAGTTCGGCGTCGGCGGTCCAGCCCATGACGGCGTGCTGGTGGCAGTGCGGCTGTGCGATGCCGCACACACCGTCGAGCCTCGGCGGTGTCCACGTGGCGGTGGCCGTCAGCAGTTCGGCCAGCGTGCGCGTCGCGGCTCGTACCGCTGTCGCACGCGGGTCGCCGGGCAGCAGTTCGGCCGCGTCCTTGCGCAGTACCGCGGTGCAGGACGGCTCCAGCCCGACGACGGGGATCCCTTCCTCCAGGGCGGGTTCGAGCGCGTCCAGGCTGCGCCGCAGTTGGGCGCGGGCTCCATCGAGCTGGCCGGTGGAGATCCAGGTGAGGCCGCAGCAGACGGGCCCGTCGGTGAGCCGCACGGCGTACCCGGCGTCCTCGAGCACCGCCACGGCCGCCTCCCCGACCTCCGGGCTGAAGTGGTCGGTGAACGTGTCGAACCACAGGAGCACCGGTGTCCCGGTGGCGGCGGATCGCCCGGCGAACCACTGCCGGAAGGTGGGGGTGGCGAACGCGGGCAGCTCCCGGCGGGCGTCGACACCTCCCAGCCGCTTGACGAGCGCCGCGGGCCACGGCCTGCTCAGCACGGCGTTGGCCACGCGGGGCAGGCGTGAGGCCAGGCGTGCCCAGCGGGGCAGCCATCCCAGGGCGTAGTGGGCGGCCGGTCTGATCCGGCGGCGGTAGCGCTGGTGGAGCGCCTCGGCCTTGTAGGTGGCCATGTCCACACCGGCCGGGCAGTCGGCCGAGCAGCCCTTGCAGGACAGGCACAGGTCCAGTGCCTGCGCCACGTCATCCGAGCGGAATCCTGTGATCAGCGAGCCGTTCGCGACCTCTTGGAGTACCCGGGCCCGGCCCCGGGTGGAGTCCTTCTCGTCCCGTGTGGCCAGATAGGACGGGCACATGACACCGCCCGCGTCCGTGGTGTCCGATCGGCACTTGCCGATCCCGACGCAGCGGTGCACCGCGTTCGCCAGATCACCTCGGTCGTGCGGGTAGGCGAAGCCGAGGCCGCCGGTCAGTGACCGGGCGGCGGGCGCCCGAAGGTCCGCGTCGAGCGGCGCCGGGTCGGTGAGGACACCGGGGTTGAGCAGGTTGTCCGGGTCGAATACGCGCTTGACCTGGCGGAACGCCTCGATGGCCGCGGCGGAGTACATATACGGCAGCAATTCGCCGCGCGCCCGGCCGTCGCCGTGCTCGCCGGACAGGGAGCCACCGTAGTGGCCGACCAGCCGGGCGGCGTCGACCACGAACTCGCGGTAGCGGTCCGGCGCCGTGGCGAGGGGGAAGTCGATCCTGGCGTGCACACATCCCTCGCCCAGGTGGCCGTACATCAGCCCGTCGACGCCGTGCTCCCGCATCAGCCGGCCGAACGCCCGCAGGTAGTCGCCGAGGCGGACCGGGGGCACCGCGGCGTCCTCCCAGCCGGGCCACGCGGGCTCACCGGCCGGGCTGCGGCCACCGAGCCCGACGCCGTCCTCACGGATCGCCCACAGCGCCCGCGCGGGCCCGCCCGTGACGACCGCGGAGTCGAGGCAGTCGGCGTCCGTGATGAGCTTCGCCGCGTTCGCCCGTGCCTCGGCTTCGGTGTCGCCCGGCGTTTCCACGAAGAGCCAGCCATCTCCCCGGGGGAGATCGGGCACCGCGCCGCCGCCGCGCCGGGAGCGGACGACCTCCACCAGGCGGGCGTCCATTCCCTCGATCGCCACGGGGTGGTGCGGCAGCAGAGCCGGTACCGCATCGGCGGCCGTGGGCATGTCGGGATAGCCCAGCACCGCCAGTGCCACGGCGGGGGGAGGTTCGACCAGCCTCACCACCGCGCCCAGCACCACACCGAGCGTGCCCTCGCTGCCGACGAGGAACTTCGCCAGATCCGCGCCGTTCTCCGGCAGCAGGTGCTCCAGCGAATAGCCCGACACCTGCCGACCGAACCGCCCGAACTCGGTGCGGATCACCGCCAGGTGCTCGCTGACGAGGTCTTCCAGCGCACGGCCCTTGTCACCCGCGGCGCGCAGGCCGGACCGGCCGAGGCGGCGGGCGTCCAGCCGCTCGCCGTCGGCGGTCAGGGCGGTGAGGGACACGACGTTGTCGGCGGTGCGGCCGTACCGGAGCGCCCGCGCGCCGCAGGCGTTGTTGCCCAGCGAACCGCCGATCGTGGCGCGGGCATGGGTCGAGGGATCGGGCCCGTACCGCAATCCGTACGGGGCCGCGGCGGCGCTGATGTGATCGAGGATCGCTCCCGGCTGGACGGTGGCCGTCCGCGCCTCGGCGTCCACCAAGAGCACCCGGTTCAGATGCCGGGAGAAGTCCAGGACGATACCGGTGCCCACCGCGTTGCCCGCGGTCGAGGTCCCGCCGCCCCGGCTGGTGACCGGAACCCCCGCGGAGCGCGCGACCGCGACGGCGGCCGCGACCTCGTCGGGGTGCCGGGGGAAGGCCACGACCGCGGGTACGACACGGTAGTTGGAGGCGTCCGACGCGTACTCCGCCCTGCGGCGGGCGCTGACATCGGCTTCTGCCAGTCCGGCACGGCGCAACGCGTGTGCCAGTTCCCGGCGCTCCGCCGGGCCGCCGTCCGGCGCTTTCCGTCCGCTCATGCCATGCTCACCGCGACCTTCAGGCGGCCTGTCGCCGGTACGTCGGCACACTCGTAGGCGGCCTGGACGTCGCCCACCTCGTAGGTGTGTGTCACATAGTGTTCCGCCAGGACCCGATGGGCCGCCAGGTACCGGCCGGCCGCCTGAAGGTAGCGGCGGCGCTCCAGCGTCGTACCGGCCTGCATCGTCAGTTGCTTGCGCAGGAACTTCCACATGTCCAGCGCATACGGGTGTTCCTCGGGGATGCCGAAGTAGTGGATCAGACCGGCCGGCGCCACAGCGTCGACCGCGTCGCCCAGTGTCGCGGTCTGGTGGCCGATCGCCTCCACGACCACACCCGGCCGCTGGTCGTCGTCCAGGTGCGCGGTCCAGCGCCCGGTCGCGCCGTGAACGGCCTCGTCCACCCCGAAGAGACCGGCGATGTCGCCGCGGTCGACGACATCCACCCCGGTGACCCGCCGCGCTCCTCGGTCCTTGATGACGTGGCTGAACAGGACTCCGATCGGCCCCTGGCCGAGGACGGCCACCTCGGCGCCGGTCAGGGACCCCAGCCGGTCGACGGCGGACAGCACGCAGGCCAGCGGTTGCAGCAGGACGGCGGTGGCCGGGGCCAGCGCCGCGTCGTACTCGGCCAGCCCCGCTCCCGCGGTGACCACGTATTCGGCGATGGCGTTGGCGGAGTCCGCCCATCCGACCACCCGTGTGCCGGGCGCGAGAGAGGCGTCCCGCGAAGCCACCACCTCTCCGACCACTTCGTGCATCGGGAAGCCCGGGAGGCCGGGAGCGCCGGGACCGTTGTCCCGCGCGACCAGCGGTGCCCGGAGGCCGCGGAAGTCCGGGGCGTCGCTGCCGCAGATGCCACCGGCGAGGGAACGCAGCAGCACCTGTCCGTCCCCCAGATCACCGGCTTGCGGCGCGGGCACATCAACCTTCTCGAACCGCCTCGGCGCGGCAAGCACATACGCCCACATCGTCGAACGCTCGCTTTCTCGTCAGCTCTCGTCACCGGTCGCGGAGCGCGCACCGGAGGCACCCATGGCGCGGGCGTCCAGGCCGCCCAGGGTGTCCCCCGCCACCTCCGCGTTGTGCGCGTGTGCGAAGTGGTGCAGGCCGAAGACGGAATCCATGCCGGCCCTCATGCCTTGCAGGTCCTCCGCCTGGTTGACCGCCTTCTTGGCCAGCGCGAGGCCGAACCGGGGCATCGCGCCGATGCGTTCGGCGATCTCCAGCGTGTCTTCGAGCAGTCGCTCACGCGGCACCACACGGTTCACCATTCCCAGCTCGTAACAGCGTTGAGCGCTGATCCTGTCGCCGGTGAACAACAGCTCCTTGGCTGCCCTGGGATTCATCACCCACGGATGTGCGAAGTACTCCACCCCGGGGATTCCCATCCGGACCACGGGGTCGGCGAAGAAGGCGTCGTCGGAGGCGATGACGAAGTCGCACGCCCATGCCAGCATCAGCCCGCCGGCGATACAGGCGCCGTGCACCATCGCGATCATCGGTTTCGGAATCTCACGCCAACGTCGGCACATTCCCAGGTACACCTCGGATTCGCGGGCGAAGCGCTGGTCGCCGCCCTGCTTGTCCGTGTGGTCCCACCAGAGCACGGCCTTGCGGTCGAAGGACCGGTCCGTGTCCCGGCCGGGGGTGCCGATGTCGTGCCCGGCGCAGAAGTGCGGCCCGTTTCCCCCGAGCACGATGACCTTGACCCGCTCGTCGTCGACGGCGCGGGTGTACGCGGCGTCGAGCGCGTAGGTCATGGCGGAGTTCTGCGCGTTGCGGTACTCGGGACGGTTGAGCCGGACGACCGCCACGTTTCCGACGCGCTCGTAGGTGACGACCGGGCCGTCGTTCATCGTCGCTCCGTCGGGCGTGTTCCAGGTGGCGGTCACGAAAGGCGTTCCAGGATCATGGCCATGCCCTGACCGCCGCCGACGCACATGCCGACCATCCCGACCTGCCGGTCGTTCCACTGGAGGGCGTTGATGAGCGTGGTGGTCATGCGGGCGCCGGTCATGCCGAACGGATGGCCGAGCGCGATGCCCCCGCCGTGCACATTCAGGCGTGCGGGGTCCACGCCGAGGTCCCGCGCGCTGGGGATGACCTGCGCGGCGAACGCCTCGTTCAGCTCGACCAGGTCGATGTCCCCGATCGACATACCGGCCCGTGCCATGGCCTGGCGGCAGGCGTCGACCGGCCCGAGGCCCATGATCTCGGGCGACAGGGCGCTCACTCCGGTGGAGACGATACGGGCCAACGGAGTCGCCCCGAGTTCGGCGGCCTTGCGGTCGGACATGATCACCAGGGCCGCCGCGCCGTCGTTGAGCGGGCAGCAGTTGCCCGCCGTGACGGTGCCGTCGGGCCGGAACACCGGCTCCAGCCCGCTCAGGCCCTCCATCGTCACACCGGGGCGGGGGCCGTCGTCCTGGGAGACGACGGTTCCGTCCGGGAGCGTGACCGGTGTGATATCGCGTTTCCAGAACCCGCTCGCGATCGACTCCTCGGCCCGGCTCTGGCTGCGCAGGGCGAACTCGTCCTGCTCCGTCCTCGACACCCCCCGCAGCTCGGCCACGTTCTCGGCGGTGTGTCCCATCGCGATGTAGACGTCCGGGAGGGTCCCCCGCTCCCGCGGGTCGCGCCAGGGGCGGTCGGCCCGTTCGGTGCGGGCCGTCGCCTCGGCGAACACGTCGTTCTTGGTGTCGGGCAGTCCGTCCGCCTTGCCCTGGCCGTAACGGCTGACGGTCTCGACACCGGCGGCCACGAAGGCCTCGCCCTCCCCCGCCCTGATCGCGTGGAAGGCCATTCGGGCGGTCTGGAGGCTGGAGGAGCAGTAGCGGTTCACGGTGGTGCCCGGAACCCGGTCCATACCGGCGAGCACACCGACCACCCGGGCGATGTTGTAGCCCTGCTCACCCGCGGGCTGCGCACACCCGATCATCAGGTCGTCCAGCTCGTGCGGATCCAGCTGCGGGACCTTGGCCAGCGCCTCCTTCACCATCAGGGCGGCGAGGTCGTCCGGGCGGGTGTCCCGGAGCGCCCCTTTACGGGCGCGGCCTATCGGGGAGCGTGCGGTCGCGACGACGACTGCCTCGGGCATGGTGACTCCTTCGGACTCGGTGGTGAGGGGGTTCAGGGGACGAGGAACCGTACGGTCTCGGCGACGCAGGCCGGCTTGGCCTCGCCCTGGATTTCGAGGGTGTACCGGATCACCGCCCGCACCCCGGCGTCCGTGTCCTCGATCCGCGCCAGCTCGGCGGTGGCCCGGATGCGGGAACCCGCCGTGACCGGATGGGGGAACCTCACCTTGTTCGTTCCGTAGTTGATCGCCATCCGCACTCCGTCGACCCGGAAGATCCGGCCGCCCAGCAGCGGGATGAGCGAGAGCGTGAGGTATCCGTGCGCGATCGTCGCCCCGTAGGGACCGGCCGCGGCCCTGACAGGGTCGACGTGGATCCACTGTGTGTCCCCGGTGACGTCCGCGAAGGCGTCGATCCGCTGCTGGGTGATCTCCAGCCAGTCGCCGACGCCGAGGAGTTGTCCCCGCGCGGCACGGAATTCCTCAAGGGTGCCGAAGACGCGCGTCGGGGCCGTCATGAGCGCGGCGCTCCGTCGATCCGGCTGTTGGGCCGGGCCTTCGCCACCAGCGCCGGCAGTGCGTCGTCCAGTTCCTCGGCCTCCCAGCGGCCCTGCTTGACCAGGGTGGGTCCCTTGACCCAGGTCTCGGCCACGCTGATCTCGCCGCCCTTGACGGTGATCACGCGGCCGGTGACGCCCTCGCTGTGCGGGCTCGCCAGCCATACGACGACGGGCGAGATGTTCGCCGGCGATCCGACGTCGAACCCGGTCCGGGCGCTCTCCTCCCGCACCTGGGCCGTATAGCTCGCCACATCCTCCGTCATACCGGTCAGCGCGGTCGGCGCGACCGCGTTCACACCGACGCCCAGACGGGCGAGTTCGTCCGCGGCGGTGACGGTGAACGCGGCGATTCCCGCCTTCGCGGCCGCGTAGTTCGTCTGGCCCACGTTGCCGAACAGGCCGGAGGGGGATGAGGTGTTCACGATCCGGGGATGCGGTGTCGGAGTCCCGGCCTTACTCCGTTCGCGCCAGTACGCCGCGGCGTGCCGGGCGACGCAGAACGTTCCGCGCAGATGGACCTCGATGACCGCGTCCCATTGCTCGGGGCCCATGGTGACCAGCATCTTGTCCCTCAGGATGCCCGCGTTGTTCACCACGGCGTGCAGGTCGCCGAACTCCTCGACCGCCGCCCTGACCAGCCGCAGGGCCGCGTCCCAGTCGGAGACGTCGCCCCGGTGGGCGATCGCCTCACCGCCCAGCTCGCGGATCTCCTGAACCACTCCGTCCGGGGATGCCACGTCGTTCACCACCACCGTGGCGCCCTGGCGGGCGAACTCCAGGGCGTGCTCCCGGCCAATCCCGGTCGCCGCTCCGGTGACGATCACCACCCGGCCCACGCACACTCCCCGTGTCATCCGTCGTTCACCTCACTCGGTGTGTCCAGGTCCGTCAGCAACTGCTTGACCATGGGCTTGTTGTGCTTGCCGAACTCGGTCTTCGGCAGCTCCGCCACCAGCACGATCCGCTCCGGGTGGGACTGACGCGGTACGTCGCGCTCCGCCAAGAGCCCAGTGAGGTCGGCCAGGGTCGGCTCGCTTCCGGGGCGGGGCACGACGACCGCGACCGCCTGCTCCCCGAGCCGGGGGTGCGGCATGCCCACGACGGTGATATCGACGACGTCAGGGTGCTGGACGAGGAGACGCTCGAGCTCCAGCGGGTCGATGTTGATACCGCCGCGCCGGATCACGTCCTTGAGCCGGCCCACGTAGCGCACGAACCCCAAGTCGTCGATGGACATGATGTCCCCCGTGCGCAGATATCCGTCACGGGTCACCGCCTCCGCGGTGAGATCGGGGCGCTGGAGGTAGCCCAGCATCAGGGACGGGCCTCGCACCAGGTATTCGCCCACGTCGCCACCGCCTTCGATGAAGCACTCGACGCCGTCGAAGGGGAGGCCGTCGCGCGCCATGCGGACGTCCTGAGCGGCGTCCGCCGGCATCACCGCGTGGCCCACGCATTCGGTGAGACCGTACATGCGCCGGATCCGGAGGCCGAGCCGCCGTTCGGCGGCCGCGTACCGCTCGTCGGAACCGGACCCCGCGCTCAGGCCGCGCACCGACGACCACAACGACACGTCCTCGTCGTCGAGTTGCAGCAGGTCGTAGATGTGGGTGCCGGACATCAGGCACCAGGTCACGCCGTGCCGGCTGACGGCGCGGCCGGTCTCGTGCACCTCCCAACGGGCGACGGGCAGCACCGAGGCACCGGCGATGATCGGCGCGAAGAGGGTGAAGATGGTCCCGCTCGCATGCCCGAAGGGACCGGTCGACAGGACCACGTCCGACGGGGACAGACCGCACCGCTCGACATACTGGGTGGCCGCGTAGACGGCGGCGTTCTCGGAGTGCATCACGACCTTGGACGGGCCCGTGGTGCCGCCGGTGGAGAGCAGAAGGAAGGGTGCGCCGGTGTCGGTGTCGGCTACCTCGGCCGGGTCGAAACCCGAGCCCGCAGAGGCCACATCGGGCAGTTCGGACGCCCAGGCCGGCGCGTGTGCGGCGTCCGTGAGGACGAGGGTGCGCAGGCTCGGCGCGTCCTTCGCCAGGTCCTCGGCCGTGCCTCTCCAGTCCCGCTTGGCCAGGACCCGGCCGGAGATCACCGCGACCTCCGCATGGGTCACGTCCAGCAGGCCCAGGAGCTGGGACCGGGTGGCCCGGCTCGGCAGCGGGGCCAGTGTAGCGCCGACGCACGAGGCGGCGGCCACGACCGCGGTCGCCTCCCATCCGCTGACGAGGGGAGCCACCACCGTATCCCCCGGGCCGACTCCGCGATCGAGCAGAAAGGCGGCGAAACGGCGGGCCGCGGTGGCGACTTCGGCGTACGTCCTGGCGTCGTCCCCCACATACAGCGGGGCGTCCGGGGTTCGCCGGGCCCGCTCGGCGAGGATCCGCATCAAACCGGTGTCCTGCCACAGGCCGAGGTTCCGGTACGACGCCTGGAGCTCCGCCGGCAGGAGCGGATGTGAGCTAGGACTCATGACCACCATCCACGAGGAGAGACATACCCGTCACGTAGGACGCCGCGTCGCTGGCGAGGAACCTGACCACGCGGGCGACCTCCTTGGCCTCCGCCCACCGGCCCATGGGAATCTGGGCGATCGACCGGTCACGGAATTCCCGCTGCTGCTGCGCCGCGGTCAGATCGGTTTCCACGAGATGGGGCGCGACCAGGTTGGCGCGCGCGCCGGACGGGGCGAGCTCACGTGCCAGGGTCTTGGTGAGCCCCACGAGCGCGTGCTTGCCCGACACGTACGCCGACAGCGCCGGCCGGCCGTGGAACGACGCGCTCGACCCCACGGTGACAATGTTCCTGCCGGTGCCGCCGGGAGCGGACCGCCAGTTCCGCATCACGGCCCGGGACGCCAGGAAGACGCTGGTCAGGTTCAGCTCGATGGTCTTGCGCCAGCCGTCGGCCCGGATGTCGGGGAGCGGCACCTTGAACGGCGCCCCGCCCACGTTGTTGACCAGGACGTCGACGCGACCGAACCGGTCCACCGCCCGCGCCACCATGGCCTCCGCGGCCTCCTCGTCGGTCATGTCGGCCACCACGCACTCGACGGCGCTCCCGAGCGCGGCGATGCCGTCCCGTGCGGCCTCGAGGGCCTCCGGCCGACGGGCGGCCAGGACGATCCCCTCGGCCCCGGCCTCGGCGGCCTCCACCGCGATTGCCTTTCCGATACCGCGGCTGGCGCCGGTGACCAGCACCACCTTTCCCTCCAGCCGGAAGGGCGTGTCCGAGGCGTTCACCCCTGGCCCCGCACGACGATCGCTCGCAGGTGTTCCAGCCACCGGACCACCTCCTCGGCATGGTCCACGAACGGCATGTGCGCCGCCGATCCGACGGGTACGAGCGCGCCCCCGGTCCGCTCCGTGAGGGCGATGTGGTCCCGGAGCGAGACCGACCGGTCGAAACCCCCGCGGAGCACGAGCGTCATCGGCTGGGCGACGGCCGGGTCGATCCGCGGCCGGTGGTCGCGGATGGCCCGCAGATGCCGGGCCATCGTGCCCGCCTCGCGCGATTCGAAGTCGGCCACCACGGCCCTGAGGTGCTCAGGTTCCGAGTCGGGGCCGACGCAGCGCCGCGCCGTCTCGGCGAACATGGCCGCGCCCTTGGTGTCAACACGCTTGATCAGCTCCTCGGAGACGGGGAATTCCCAGCCCGCGGCGAGCAGCATCAGACCTGCCACGGGCATACGCTGAGCGCATTCGAGCGCCACCAGCGCACCGAGGGAATTCCCGACCAGGACGCGCGGGGCCGGCATCAGCAGGAGCGACGCTTCGAGCGCGTCGGCCATCGCGGGGACGCTCTCGACGTCCGGCAGGGCCGACACCATGCCAGAGAAACGTTTCGCTACGGGCTGCCACAGCGTGGCGCCGCCGCCGGCGCCGGGCAGGAACGCCCAGGACACGGTGGCCCCCCGACCGTCTCGCGCGAGGCCGTCGTGGATGAGATCGGTCGCCTCGTCGATGCTCATGCCATCAGCTCCATCCCGACGTCGATGAGTCCGGGAATGGTTCTCGTCAGTCCCTCGTACACGGGGTCGATACGCCTTCCGCGTCGGTGCAGTCCCAGGTTGTAGCCGAGGATGGCCGCGTACTTGTGACACGTCGCGGCGAGGACGTACTCAAAGTGTGATTCGTCCGCCATCGCCACCATGTCCGCCAGGGGGATCGCGGCCGCCGCACCGCTGTAGCGCTCCCCGAACCGTTCGCGGATCGCGAGCAGGCACAGGCCGGCTTTGTCCGACGCCGTGACGCCCAGGTGCGCGATCTCCCAGTCGAGGACCGCGGCCACGGCGCCCCCGCGGAAGACCAGGTTGCCCGGGTGGTAGTCACCGTGCACGAGCCGGACCCGGCCGGGGGCGGGCGTACCCCCCAGCAGCTTCGCCTCCAGCTCCGGGGCGCGGTGCACCAGCTCGGCGGGGGCGCGCTCGCGCAGTGCCGCCCATCGGCGGACCTCGGCCGCGGGCTCCGTCACCGGTTCGTCGCCGATCCCGGTGGCCGGGGGTGGCACGGCGCCGATCAGGTCGATCGTCTCGAAGGCGGCGCGCATCAGAGCGTGCGGAGTCATCCTCTCCAGGGCCGTATTCAGATGATCTCCTTCGACCTTGGCCATGAGCACGAATGGCCGTCCGTCGATCACCGGGTCGGCGGAGAAGGCGAGGATCTCCGGCACGGGTACGGGGGTCGATGCCAGCGTGTCCATGATGCGGGCCTGCCGTGCCACATCGGCGGGACCGACCGGCCGGGCCCCCGACGGGGGCAGCCGCAGGACGGCCTCGGTCCGCCGGCCCTCCCGTTCGGCCTCGACCCAGTAGGTGAAGCCCGAATGGCTGTCCGGGATGGCCCGCAGCGACACGTCCCGTGCCCCGGGCCAGGCGGCCTCGAGTGCCGCGGCGAGCACCGGGAGGCCGGACGGCCTCGCCGTCGGTTCAGTCGTCATGGTCGCTCCGTGCCAGTACGTCGGCGGCGAAGTCCGCCGCAGCGGCGCGCCGGGTGGGCACGTGGTCGGACGGCCACGGCCCCTCCGGAGCCGTGTAGCCCTTGAGGACCTGCCGGGCGACGGCGGTCTTGTGGACCTCGTCCGCACCGTCCACGAAGCGGGCCGCGCGGGCGCGGCGGTACATGTGCTCCAGCGGCAGGTCACCGGAGAAGCCCAGCGCTCCGTTGGCCTGGATCGCCCGGTCGATGACGCGGTTCAGCACCTCGGCACCGAAGTATTTGATCATGGCGATGTCGGTCTTCGCCGCCGCCGCTCCTTGCGTGTCGATGACCCAGGCCGCCTTCAGGGTCATCAGCCGGGCGGCCGTCAGCTCCGCGGTGCTGTCGGCGATCCACGACCGGACCAGGTCGGATTCGGCGAGCGGACGGCCCCGGACCTCCCGTTGCAGCACGCGCTCACACATGATGTCCAGGGCACGCTGGGCCTGGCCCAGCCATCGCATGCAGTGATGGATCCGGCCGGGCCCGAGGCGCATCTGTGCGATCTTGAAACCGTCGCCCACGCCGCCGAGGATGTTGGCCGCGTCGATGCGGCAGTTGTCGTATCGCACCTCGGGATGGCCGAACCCCAGGCGCTCCGCACCGATCATGGTCGGGACGTTGCGGACCACATGGAGCCCCGGGGCGTCCTTCGGCACGATGAACATCGACGCCCGTCGGTGCGGTCGTTCGTCCGGGTCGGTGACGGCCATGACGATGAGGAAGTGCGCGGCCATCGCGTTGGAGCTGAACCACTTGTGCCCGTTGATCAGCCAGGTGCCTCCGTCACGGATGGCCGTGGTGCTCATCCGGGTGGGGTCCGACCCGGCGTTGTCCGGCTCGGTCATCGAGAACGCCGACCACATCCGGCCGTCGAGCAGCGGGTGGAGCCAGGTCTCCTTCTGCTCGGGCGTGCCGGCGAGGGCGAGGATCTCGGCATTGCCGGAGTCCGGGGCCTGACAGCCGAAGGCGTACGGGCCCCAGAACGACGTGCCGATGATCTCGTTGAGCTGTGCCAGCCTGACCTGGCCGAGCCCTTGCCCGCCGACCTCGGGCGGGAGGTGAGCCGCCCACAGGCCGCGCGACTTCACCTCCGCCTGAACCGCCCGCAGAACGGCCTCGAACTCCTCGTCCTCCACATCGAGGACTTCCAGCGGCCACACATGGGTCTTCATGAACTGCCGGACCCAGCTCAGCTCACGTTCGAACGCCGGATCCGCCGCGAACACCCCGGACATGTCGTGCACTCCTCCCGCGTGCCGGATGGGGGTCAGCGCCCTTCCCACTTCGGCTCACGCTTCTGGACGAAGGCGGTGGCGCCTTCCTTCGCGTCCTGGGTCTGGTGGTTGCTCATCACCATGAAGTGCTCCAGCAGGGCGATCGTCTCCCGGTCCGACTCCAGTCCACGGCCGACCGCGAGCTTGCACCACTCCATCGCGAGGGGGCTCTTGTTGATCAGCGGCGCGACGAACTCGTCGATGGCCTGCTCGAGCTCGTCCGCCGGCACGGACAAGTTGACCAGTCCCCACTCCTCGGCCTGCTTGCCGCTGAGGAGCTTGCCACTCCAGAACAGTTCCTTGGTCTTCCGCAGGCCGATGGACCGCGGAACCGCCCAGTACGGGCCGGCCCCGCCGAGCAGGCCGCGGTTGAGGTGGTAATCACCGATCTGCGCGTCGTCGGTGACGATGGCCAGGTCGCACCACATCATCATCTCGAAGCCACCGGCGACCGCGAACCCGTGCACGATGGCGATCGTCGGCTTGGAGATGTGCCAGTCGTTGCTGAGCGCGAGCAGCCCCGACGAGCGGACGATGCGCCAGCTCTCCGCCTGGTTGCCGAGCGCCTCACCCGACAGTTCCTTGAGGTCCCGCCCCGCGCAGAAGGCCCGGCCACGGCCGCGGATGAGGATCGCGCGGACCTCCTCGTCCGCGTCCGCCAGCTTCAGCGCTTCCTCCCGCTCCCGGGCGAGGGTGTTGTTGATCGCGTTCAGCGACTCCGGCCGGTTCAGCCAGATGGTCGCGACCTTGCCATCGTGCGACTTCTCGTACTCGAGGGTCTCGAAGGTCACCACAGGACTCTCTCCTTTTCGGATCTTTGATAAAAAATCTAATATCCAAAATACGGGCCAGCGGGGCTTCCCACAAGAGGGAAACCGTCAGGGGATGAACGTCTCGACCAGGGAGACCTCCCCGGTCGCGAACCTTCCGAGCGCCGCCTGGTGCGTGGCCGCACTCCCCCACCTGCTCTGGAGCTCATGGCCGTACAGCAGCCACCGGTGCAGCGGGTGCTCCCTGGTGAACCCCATGCCCCCGTGGATCTGCAGCGCGTGGTCATTGGCCAGCGCCCCGGCCCGGCTCGCCACGGCCTTCGCCACGGCGGCCGCCAGGCCGCTCCCGGGGTCGCCGGCGGCGAGCGCCCGCGCGGCGCTCCACGCCGTCGGCCGCGCCGACTCGAGCGCGGCCGCCATGTCCGCCAGCATGTGCTTGACCGCCTGGAAGCTCCCGATCGGGACCCCGAACTGTTCTCGCGTACGGGCCTGCGCCACGCTCAGCTCCAGCAGCCGCCGGGCGACGCCGCCCAGCAGTGCCGCCGTGACCCACGCGCCCCTGGTACGCAACTCGGGCACCGACGCCTCCGGCTCGCCGAGGGCCGACCCGGTCCACTCCGCGGACGGCTCTGTGCCGGCCCGCGCCACGCCGTCGGTGGCCGGCGCACCGGCCTCGGACACCCATATCCGGCCCTCGTGCTCGACGAGCACCAGGCCGGCGCCCCGGCGGGTGCCCGTCCCACCGCTCGGGCACAAGGTCGCCCCCAGGCTGTGTCCGGCCGCGAGCGCGGGCAACCAGCGCTCGCGCTGCTCGGCCGTTCCGTAGCGGGCCACCATCGGCGCCACCACGCCGACCGTCTCGGCGATGGGGACCGGCACATCGGCGTAGCCCGCCTCCTCGACGATCAGCACCACATCGGCCTCGGTCATGCCCGCGCCACCGGACTCCTCCGGAACCGCCAGCAGCGGCAGGCCGATTTCGGCGAACGTGGCGCGCGCCGCGGCCACATCCGCGTCCCCCGGCGCCGCCGCCCCGTCCGCCAGGGCGGCGAAGGCCTTCGCCGCCAGCCGGGCGAACTCGGTCTGCTCGTCGCTGAACGCATCGATCACGGCGCTCACCTCGGCATTCCGAGCACGCGCTCGGCGATGATGTTCTTCTGGATCTGGTTGGTCCCCGCGAAGATGCGGGCGGCGCGCGCGTACCAGTACTCGGCCATCCACTCCTCGGCCCGCTCCGTCGACGCCCCGTCGCGCAGATCGCCCGTCGCGCGCAGAACGCTCTCCCCGAGCTGGAACAGCCGCACCTGGAGCTCGGACCAGATGAGCTTGTTGTAGGCGGCGGTCGCCGTCGGGGGGTCGGCCGTGGCCTCGGCCGCCACCCGGGACGCGTAGTCCCGGTACATGAGCACCTGGGCCAGCACATCGCCGAACTCCAGCTCGACCGCCGGATCGAGTCGCACCCCCGCCGAGGCGACGGCCCGGCGCAGGGATTCGAGACGGTTCAGGTACTGGATGTAGCTGCGCCGTCCGACTCCTCGCTCAAAGCCGAGCGCGGTCATGGCGACGCGCCAGCCGTTGCCGATTCCGCCGACGACGTTGTCGAGGGGGACCCGTACGTCCTCGAAGAAGATCTCGGCGAACTCGGGCCGGTCGTTGAGTTGAGTGATGGGCCGGACGGTCACCCCGGGTGTGCGCAGGTCGATCATCACCCAGGTGATGCCACGGTGCTTGGGCCCGGCGCTGTCCGTGCGGACCAGGGCGAAGATCCAGTCGGCGTAGTGCGCTCCGGTGGTCCAGACCTTCTGCCCGTTGACGACCAGGTCGTCACCGCTCTGTTCGGCCCGGGTGCGCAGAGCGGCCAGGTCGCTCCCCGCGTCCGGCTCGCTGAACCCCTGGCACCACACCTCGTCCGCGCGCAGCATCGCCGGCAGCCAGCGGTGTCGCTGCCGTTCGGTGCCGAACGCCATGAGGGTCGGGCCCGCCAGCATCAAACCCTGGATGTTGATCCGCACCGGGCCGCGCGCCCGCTCGTACTCCTCCTGGAAGACAAGGCGCTCCCGTTCGCTCGCGCCGCGTCCGCCGTGCTCCACCGGCCAGTGCACGGCGGCGTACCCGGCATCGGCCAGCTTCCGCTCCCACGCCCGGTAGCCCGCCGAAGCGGCATGGCCGTCGAGCGGGGGAAGAGCCCGCGGCACATGTTCTCCGAGCCAGGCGCGCAGCTCCGCGCGCCAGTCGTCCAGGCTCCGCCCTCCGGCTACTGCCTGTGTCATCGTCACTCCTCGCAAGCCCCGCGATTCTGATTAAATATCATTGATATGGTCATAATGATCTCAGGATGAGAGGGAGCGATACTCCTCCATCGCCGCGCTCAGTAGTCCGGAGCCGGTACGGCATCGGGGTCGATCTTCACATCGATGAGCACGGGCCGGTCCCGGTGTTCGATCGCCGCCAGCGCCTCATCGAGTTCGGCCCGGTTCCGTACGGTGAGGCCCTGCCCGCCGAGAGCGGTGGCCACCGGCCCGAGATCCGGCCAGGTGAAGGTCGAGATCGCCGGGTCCATGCCCTTGTCGCGCAACTGGACGTGCTCCGCGCCGTAGGCCCCGTCGTTGAGGACCACCACGACCAGATCCAGTCCGTGCCGGACCGCGGAGCCGAACTCCGCGAGCCCGCCCAGCATGAAGCCGCCGTCTCCGGTCACCAGCAGCGTCGGCCGCCCTGGCGCGCCGAAAGCGGCGCCGACGGCGTTTCCCATGCCCAGCCCGATCGAGCCGAAGTTGACGGTGTGGACATACGCGCGGGGCTCCGGCACCTGCAGGATCCTGAAGGCGTGGTGGATGAACCGCCCGCCGTCGAAGACGAGCGTGCGCTCCTCCGGAAACCTCGACTCCAGCCGGATGAGCGCGGTGCGGATGTCCACCGTCGAGTCCGTACCACGGTCCGGGAACTCATGACGCTTCCGCGCGGCCAGCCGCTCGGCGAGCTTCGGCGAGGCAAATCCCGTGGGCTTGACCTCGGCCTCGTCGAGCCAGGCGACCAAGCCGTCGGCCACCGCCGTGGCATCGCCCACGACTCCCACGTGCACGGCCGAGTGCCGCAGCGGCGCACCGCGGTCGACGTCGACGTGGACGAGCTTCTTTCCCTCCAGCAACGAGCCTTCGGCCGTGGTCCACTTGTTCAGCGAGGCGCCGAACGCCACGACGCAGTCGCTCCGTGCGATGACGTCCAGGGCGCTCTGATGGGAGAGCGTCCCGAAGATCCCGAGGTCGTACGGCTCACCCCGGAAGAGGTCCCGCGCCCGCAGCGTCGTCGCGACCGGTGCCCCGATCCGGCTCGCCAGGCGCAGCAGCGCCTTGCGCGCGTCCGGTGTCACGGCTCCCTGCCCGGCGAGGACGATGGGACGCTCGGCCGAACCCACGACGCCCACGGTTCGGTCCATCACCTCCGGGTCCGGTGGCACGGCTTGCGAAGGCAGCCACCCCGGGGGAAGCGGCGCGTACGCCACCTCTTCCCACTGGAAGTCCACCGGCATGTTGAGCACCACGGGACGGCGCTCCAGAACGGCACGGCGGATCGCCGTCGTCAGGTCCTCGGCCACCGTGTGCGGGGTACGGACCTGTTCGAAACCGGCGCCGGTCGGCAGCACCACGTCCCGTTGGGAGATGTTCTGGAAGTTCTCCCGGTCCGCGACCGCGGTGTCACCGGCGATCAGCAGCACCGGGGTGCGGTCCCTGACGCCTTCCACCAGCGCGGTCACGGTGTTGGTCAGCGCGGGGCCGTGGGTGACGGTGGCGACGCCGAGACGGCCCGACGTCCGCGCGTACCCGTTCGCGGCCAGCACGGCGCCGGCCTCGTTCGCCATCGAGACGAAGGTCCCTCCCGCGTGGCGCTGAAAAGCGTCCATCACATAGAGGTTCGCGTCGCCCAGCACCCCGAACACGGTGGTGACACCGTGGTCGGACAGCGCCCGCGCGGTCGCTTCGTGGAACAACATGGCCACTCCGTTCAGCTCACGAGCCGTCACATCTTGCTCAGCGTGTCGGAGCCGCCGAGCAGCATCGCCAGGCCGACACCGGCGCCCGTCACGGCGGTCATCACCAGGGCGACGGCCGCCACCATCGGATAGCTGCCGTTGTTCCAGTAGTCGTACAGCAGCGTGCCCATGACCCGGGTGGTGGAGGACCGCACGAGGAGCGAGGCGGTGAACTCATGGGTCAGCAGCACGAACAGCAGGGCCGCCGATCCGGCCAGGCTCGAGCGCACGAGCGGCAGCACGATGGTCGCGTAGGTCCGGACGAGGCCCGCCCCGCTCGCCCGGGACGCCTCGATATAGCCCCGCCCCAGGGCGAGAAGGGTGGACAGCTGCATCCGGGTGGCGAACGGGATCATCAAGGTGACATAGGCGAGGATCATCACCCATGGCGTCCCGTACAGCACGAAGGGGCGCGAGGTGTAGGTGATCAGGAAGCCCGCACCGAAGATCACCGCGGGTATGCCCAGTGGCATCGACACCAGGAAGTCCAGGATGACGCGCATCACCCGGTAGCGCTGTCCACGGATCAGCACGCACGCCACCGCGAACCCGAGGGGCAGCGTGATCGCCATCGCCGCCACCGCGTAGGTGACGCTGTTGCCGATCGCCGAGACCGCCTCCGGCTGTGCGAACAGTTCGTTGAAGTTCTCCAGCGACAACTTGGCGAAGGACAGCTTTCCCGTCCAGTAGGGCGACAACGACACGAAGGCCAGGGCGCAGAGCGGCAGCACGCTCGAGATCGCGGCGTAGAACACGATGACGACGACCGCGAACACCGACGACCCTCCGCCCGTGCGCATGCCCTTTCCGGTGTGGGTGACGAACCGCGACTCGCCGCCCAGCAGCCGCTTCTGCGCCAGCACGACGATGATCCCGGCGATGAGCAGCGGAGAGCCGAGTGCGGCGGCCGGGCCGTACTCCACCGGGGTCGTCGAGACATGCCGGTACATCTCGGTCGTGAGGACCTGCACCCCGGCATTGCTCCCCAGCAGCAGAGGCGCCGTGAGCTGTCCGAGACTCAGCAGCAGTACGACACCGGCCGCGTAGACCAGGGAGGGACGCAACAGCGGAAGCGTGACGGTGAAGAACACCTTGATACGCCCGGACCCGCTCACCCGGGCCGCCTCCTGGAGGTCCTCACCGATGTTCCGCAGGCCGGACGTGACGAACACGTAGACGAAGGCGCTGAGGGAGATGCCGGTGATGAAGATGATCCACTCGATCGAGTTCACGTCGAGCGGCCCCTCGGACCGGCCGGACCAGAAAGGCAGCACGCGCAGCACGTTGTTCAGGTAGCCGGCGCTGGGCGACGCCAGGAAGGACCACCCCACCACGGAGGCCACCGCGGGGAGGACCAGCGGGAGCATCGGGAAGATCCGCAGAAACCGCAGCCGCCGGGGCAGCCTGCTGGCGGCCCATGCCAGCAGGGTGCCTGCCACGAGCGCCAGGGCGACCGACCCGAGGGCGAGCCAGATCGTGTTGAGAACGGTACGGCCGATACCAGTGGCCGAGAACGCCTGCCGGTATCCCTCCGCCCCGCCGCTGAACGCCCTGATCTGGAGGCTCACCAGCGGCGCGACGACCAGATATCCGATCACGACCACAAGGGCGGCCAGTCCGAGTCGCGCGGGAGCCGAACGAAGCACACTGGGCCCGGTCGCGGTGGTGAACGGCCTCCTGATCACGCGATCACCCCGACGGACGCCGGCTCGGCAACGTGGTGGGAGCCTTCGGAAGCGTCGAAGTAGCGGGCGGCCTCCGTGTCGAAGGCGAAGACGACCCGGTCTCCGCGCCCCAACGCCCCGAGGAAGTCGTCGGATCGCCGGATGTCGGCCCGTACGCTCAGCCGGAGCCCGCCACCGGTCTGGACGGTCACGTCGAGATGCCTGCCGCCGAACTCCACGTCCGCGACGACGACCGGAAGTCCCGCCTCATGGGGGGCGAGGGCATCGGGCCCGGTGGCCAGGCGCGCATCGTCCGGGCGCACCCGTACCACCGCGTCGCCCGCGGCATGTGGCGGCCGGAGCGCCGCGCCGAGGACCTCATCCGTACCCGACTTCCAGACACCATCGGTGAAGTGGGCGACGATCCGGTTCGACATACCGGTGAACGCCGCGACGTACTCCGTGGCGGGCTCCTCGAACACCTCCCGGGGAGAGCCCAGTTGCTCGATCGCCCCGGATCGCATGATGGCCATCCGGTCCCCGAGTGCGAGGGCCTCGCTCTGGTCATGCGTGACGAACACCGCCGTGAACGGCTTGCGTTGATGAAGCTCGTGGAGTTCCGCCCGTACCTGGTCACGCAACCGGGCGTCGAGGTTGCTCAGCGGTTCATCGAAGAGCACCAGGTCGGGCTGTGCGACAAGGCCTCGCGCCAGCGCCACACGTTGCTGCTGGCCGCCGCTGAGCTGGGACGGATAACGGTCGAGCAGATCCTGGCAGTCGACGAGCCCAGCGGTCCTCTCGACCTGACCGGACGCGAGAGCCTCTTTCATCTTCCGCGCCTTGAGGGGGTAGCAGATATTCTTGCGCACGGTCATATGCGGCCACAGGGCATACGACTGGAACACCATCCCGATGAAACGCCTGTTGGGCGGAAGATCGATTTTGCTCGCGTGGTCGAAGACGACCGAGTCACCCAGCCGGATCGTTCCCGCCCCGGGACTCTCCAGCCCGGCGAGACAGCGGAGGGTCGTGGTTTTCCCGCAGCCACTCGGGCCCAGGAGAACCAGGAATTCGCCGTCCTCGATCTCGAGATCGAGGTCCGCGACCGCGACCGTGGGTGGGTTCCCGTCGAAGCGACGGGTGAGTCCGCAGACCGACACGTGGGACATGACTTTCCTCTCGGCGATGAGCAGGCAGTGCGGTCTTGAGCAGGCCGGCAGGGGGAACGTCACCGCCATGTCGGCTCAGTCCCGGATCGGCTACCGGAACGTCTTGTTGAACTTGTCGACGAAGGCCCTGAAACGCTCAGGACTCGCGGTCATCACGCCACCCGTGGTGGTCTTGTCGGCGGTTGTCGCGACCCCGGGGATGTCGGGGAGCACCGATGCGATGCGGTGCGCGAGAATTTCCTGGCCCGCCGGCGAGAACATGTAGTTCATCAGCAGTTGTGCGGCGTTCGGATGCTTGGCGCCCTTCAGGACGCCTTCGTAGAACGACGCCGCCCAGGCCGGATGCGCGAGGCCGCCGTCGACCGGAGCGCCGGAGTCCTTGGCCTGGTAGAGCGCGACCTGGGCAACCTGCGTGGCGGCGGAGATCTCACCGGACGCCAACCCCTCGGACATCGCTGCGCCCGCCTGGTAGATGCGCGGCTTCTGCTGGGCGAGTTTCTCCAAGTAGTCGGCGCCGTATCGTTTCTCCAGATAGGTGTAGAAGTCCATGACAGACGGCGTGAAGGGAGCCAGAATTCCGATCTTGCCGCCGGACAGTTTCGGGTCCAGCAAGTCACGAAAGCCTTTGAGACCCTTGGGGTAGCGCTCGGTATTCCACGCGTAGCTCATCGTGGTAGCCGCCGATCGCACCACATGAGGGACCAGGGTATTCGCCTTCCGGTCGAATCCGGAAGCGTTGAGGGCCGGCCCCCGCGGAGCGATGAACGCGCCTTCCGCGGACTTCGTCTTGAGATAGTTCTCGTCGGACATGCCGACCATGTCGGCGACGCGGTTTCCGGTCTTGGCCTCGGCGTCGATCTTGGGCTCGAGGTCACTGTCGGCGGCCCGGAAGACGCGCACCTTGATCCCGTACTTCTTTTTGAAGGCCGTCGCCAGCTGGCTCATGGTGTCCTCGGCGTGGGCGGTATAAACGACCACCTCACCTTCCGATTTCGCGTCCCGGACGAGCTTCTGCCACGACGCGTCACCCTTGGGCCCCGTCCGCTCAGACAGCTTCCACTGCGGGGAAGCCTTTCCCGAACCGCATGCGGTCAGCGCGAGCCCCAGCACAAGGGCGATCACGGCGGGCCAGAGGCGTGAGAGTTGATCGAGCCGTTGGGACGCGGTCGCCCGCGCGCCCCAACGTGTACCTGGGAACGTCACCACGGCTAACCCCTTCAAATATTTCTGATAAAAGATCAGGATGCGGCTCATTAGATACCGCTGCGAGTTGGCCGGTCAAGGGGTGTGCACGCGTGAAAGGTGCGGCGATGGCCGACGCACGAAAGCCGCCCATACCGGGCATGCGGCGCCCTTGCCGTCGACCGGCCCGGCGGCATCCGACCGCCCCGCCGCCGCTGGTCAGGGTCCGTCGTCGAAGGGGGCGCCCGGCCGCGAGCCGAAGCGGCGCGCCAGTCAGGTGGCACTGCGGCACCCCGACGCGCCCACGGTCTCATGGACGCGCTGGTGGAGCGCGCGGGGGCGTCGGCGACGTGCGACCGTCGGCTGGAACCTCTCAGGGCCGACGGGCCACCCGCGATGCGCTGTTATTCACGTCCGCCGACGGCCGAAACCATACGGCGACGTCCGAGCCCACGCGGAGCCCGCCTTCACCGGCCGGTCGGTCAGCCCGCGGGCAACTCGGCGGTATGGCCGCCGTCGGCGTCGTCCGCAAGGGGAAGGAAACGCACCGCGTGCGTGCCTGTGCGGCGTACATGGTCCCGCATGGCCTCGCCGGCGGCCTGGGCGTCACCATGCTCGAGGTGCTCGATGATCGCGAGGTGATCGCGCACCGCGATCTCCCAGCCGGCGTCGTGGAACCCGACCGGGACGCTGCTCGCCAGAAGCCCGAGCAGCCACATCAGCCGGGGAGACCGGCTGGCCCGGTTGATGATGGCGTGGAAGTGGTCGTTGGCGGTTTCTCGCTGGGCCGGGTCCTTGTCGGAGGCCATCTCGTCCACCGCGGCCCGGAGTGAGGCGACCTCCTCCTTGGAGAGGTTGGCCGCGGCCCGCTCGGTCGCCAGTCCGGAGACCATGGCGTAGACCTCGTACTGATCGAGGATGTCCTGACGGCGGAAGTCCCAGACAAAGGATCCTCGCCGCGGAATGGTCTTGATGAGACCCTCCCGCTCAAGGGCGATCATGGCCTCGCGGATGGGCAGCCTGCTCAGCTCGAGCCGCTCGGCGAGCTCATCCTGGTTGATGCGCTCCCCCGGCTTGAGCTCCCCGGTAAAGATCGCCCGGCGAACCCACCGTGCGACTTCCTCCTGAAGGTTTGGCCGCGCCATCCCGCTCCCTCATTCATGGTTCGCGATGCACCCGCGAGGCCGTTTACAATATCAAAGATCCGCGATGCGCCTCGACGGCGGTTCACGCCCGTCGCCCATCGCGCTCCGGCCCCCGGTGACCGGCGCCCCGGAACCGGTCATGGCCCGTCCGACGCGGCCCAGACCGCCGGGCGGGAGGAGTAGGCGACATACTCCTCGAACTGCCCCAATTCACGGTCGAACAACGCGTGCGAGACGAACGAGCCGACGACCGCGCCACTCGGATCCTTGACCGTCCCGGAGATGAAACACCGGTCGCCACTGCGCGCCCGTCCGGTGACTTCATGGTGCGTCCGTCGCAGCCCCCGGCGCCGGAACAGGGCCAGCACGGCCGCACGCCCGTACACCTCGTGGCGCCCGGCCCCCGGCGGCTCCTCGACGTACGGGGGGTGCGAGTACCGCGCCGACTCACTGAAGCAGTTCGCCGCGCCGGCGAAGTCGCCGGACTCGAGGCACCGGAAGTACCTCTCGATGAGATCGAAGGCATCCACGGCATCCCTCCCAGATTTTATCTTTGATACATTATCCCATCCTCTCGCGCAGGGGCAAGCAGCGCTCCAGGAACGCCGACCGGGAGCAAGGTCGTCGCCAGGGGTCACCCACGTTCCACCACGGTCGCGTTGGCCATCCCGCCTCCCTCGCACATCGTCTGCAGCCCGTAGCAGCCTCCGGTCCGGTGGAGCTGGTGGACCAGCGTCGTCATCAGCCGGGCGCCGGTCGCGCCCAGCGGATGCCCTGAGCGCGATGGTGCCGCCGAAGGGAGAAGTACGAGTTCCCCGCGCGCTTTCAAGTTGCCGCGATCTCCTCCGTTATCATCTTGTGCTTCCTGGCCACCCTCTTGTCGTAGCGGTCAGGTGCCTGTCCGGAAACGCATGACACCTCAACATGGGCCTGACCTGGAATTCTGGGCATGCGTTATGCGGCTGACGTCAGCGTTGTTGATGTTGTTCGGGACGCGGTCTCGTGGGCGATCGGGCTGCGGTGCCCGGCTGGTGTACTGGGCGCCGAGGTCGGTGTGCACCGATCGCCGCGGCGAGGCCGCCGCGGGCGTGTTCGGCGGCGGCCAGGCCGCCGGTGACAAGTTCGGTGCGCATGTGATCCGCGATCTCCCAGCCGGTCAGGCGGCGCGAGGCGAGGTCGATCACGGTATAAGTTACGTGGAATCAGGCTGAAGGATGGACCAGCCGTCGAGGGCGGTACGTGGGCCCAGGTCTCGCGTTGAGCGTGTTCGTGACGGCGTTGTCGGAGAAGTGGCCGGTCCTGGAACGGCATGAGCGGGCGGCCGAGTGGCTGCAGATCGGGTTGGATCTGGGCCGGGCGCCCCGGACGATCGACGCGTACGCCCGTGGTCTGAGCGAGTTCTTGCTGGCGTGCGAGCGGGACGGGATCGATCCGGAGGGGGCCAACCGCAGTCATGTGGCCTCGTTTGTAGGTGAGTTGAGGACGCAATTGCCGCTGCCCGTAAGGTGATCGCCGCCTGCGACGCCAAGCTCGCCACCCACCGCGCCGCTCTCCAAGCGGGCGCGGACCCCGCCGTCGTCACCCAGTGGATCACCGAAACTCAGGCCCGCCGGGTGAGAGCCGGAGCTGAGCTGCGCGCCTCACCGAAGGGGGCGGGGCCCGGATGTCCCGCGACGAGATCGCCCGGCTCGTCCGCTCGATCAAGGACCTGGCCACCGTGGTGCGCCAGGCCGAGCCCGAGGACAAGGCCGAGATCTACCGACAGCTCGGGCTGCGGCTCACCTATGGTTCCGGGAAACACAAAGTGCTGGCCGAGATGAGACTCGACCAGCACTCGCGCGAAGCCCGTGGGCCATCAGCACGTGTCCGAGGCCCGACACGCACCATACGTACACGCCGGTGTTGCGGGGCGAGCTGCTCCTGCCGTAGTCCCCGGGTTCAAGCCGTCGGCGGCGCGCCGTGACATCGACGACACGCCGCCACCTCCTACGGCGCGGCGGAGATGAGATCGCCCAGGTCGTCCGCTCGATCAAGGACCTGGCCACCGTGGTGCGCCAGGCCGGGTCCGAGGACAGGGCCGAGATCTAGGGAACGTGGCCTATGGCCCGCGTCGATCTCGTGCTGCTTCACCAGTTCCGCAGCTGGGTGAAGCTCTTCCACGAGAAGCTCGGGGGGCCGTGCCGACACCAAGCCCTTGCCCATAACGATGGCAGCGGCTCTCGGGCGGCTCCAACCACGGGTGACGCAAGGCTGGCGCAGGCCGCCACACCGGTCAACGGTCGCGGTCACGATCGAGATGGAGACCATCGCCTTGGCGGCTGCGCGGCGGAGGGCAAGCTGCTTCCGACACGTCGTGGGACGACAGCACCCCCGGTCGACCCGGGGCCAGGGTTACGTCGAATCGCAGGCATGCCGCGACATGAGGGGAGTCGCCCAGCGGGGTGTTGGTGAACCTTTGGGTGATACTGACACTCTGCCGATGCCGTTCGACCAGGGCGTGGGGGCCAACGGCGTGTGCTATCTCGCTAGACGTCAACTCTCCGCCACCGGCATCGCTCGCCAACTGTTCCCGAGCTTTGAAAGCCTTCCGGTAGACAGTGTCTAGTTCCCGCTCTCTGAGGTCCAACCCCTGGCGGGGGCAAGCCTTCAGCAAGCGCGTCGTTACCGAGGCACCCAGGGCGCGCATGGGGGTGATGGTGTAGGAGTAGCAGCGAGTGACCTGTCCGCGTCCTCCCGCGATCGGGCTGCCGTCGTCGTAATGAGAGGTGAAGGCGGCCACGACCTCGGCTACGGTGTCGTGGACCGTGTAGGAGTCCAGGTTTGCGGTCCGCGAGACCTGCCACAGCGTGAAGTGAACGTGGGCGGACGAGGGGAACGGTGTGTTCCCACTCTGCCGGATGGCGCGGCCGAACGCATGGGCCAGGTCGGAGGACGCCTTGATGGCCGCCTGCTTGTTGTGGTGCGCCGTCCTTTCCTGCCCGATGTACACGCTGACGATGCCGACGAGTGCGAGGACGCAGACCGCACCGAGGGCCTTGGCCCACGGTGCGGTGCGTCCCCTTCCGGGATCACGCCTCAAGGGCGTTGCCTCCTGCTGTCCGGGGCGTCGTTCGCCTCGCGCAGACTTCCGGTCGCCTGCTGCGCAGCGCGTGAGTACGCGCGAGTTCCGGTCTTGTTGGGTGATAGCTCTTCCTGCTGATGCACCCGCTGTCCGTCGAGAGGCACGTGAAGTCCCCATCCCCGTTCTGCGCCTTGACGAGCTTGTTGACTCCCTCGGGAGCGGAACAGGCCCGTTTTCCGTCGTAGCTGCGGTCGGGATTGACATAGCCGATCTTCTTGTCGCCGAGCCTCCATCACCCCGGAACGCCTCAGAAAGAATTCTCAGTCCGTAGCGTCGGGCGGCATCTCACCTCTCGGCGTATTGCAGGAACAGCACACCCAGGACGACGAGTCCGGCGGCTTCCAGAATGGAGACCGCGACCAGAAGGGCGCTGTCCATGCTGTGGCACCAGAAGGTGATAAGCGCGGCAAAGGGAGTGACGAGGAAGGCCACCAGATCGACGACTGTCTGTGTGGTCTTGCGCGAGATCCGTCTGTCGTCGCTGCGATGGTAGGTCTCCCAGCCGAACAGCGGTTCCTCCACGTTTGTGGCCTCGGCGAGCCGGGACGCGAGCTCGGTGCGGACGTAGCGTCCGATGGCTGAGATCTTTTCGTCGTTGACCAGGTGCGTCCATCCGAGCACAAGACACACCACCGGAAGGGCCAGGATCAGCTGCGGGTAGTCCGTCTGCGCGGCGACAGCCGCGACGGCGGTCACCGCCGCGAGCGTCACGTACAGCAGGTTGTCCCGAAAGCCGATACGTGCCCGCTGCTCGTCCTTGATCTGTGCGTACTCGGCAAGGAGTAGGGCGCTAGTGCTCCGTTCGCTGTCCGTCATGACTGGCTGTCACCCTCGTTTTCGCGACACCGTGGCAGGGGGGTGGCTCGGTGGTATTCATACTCGGCCCGTGGTGCCTGGACCTTCAGGGAGCTGCCGTGCTCTCGGCAGCTCCCTGGCCGGTCGGCCTCCGGATCCGGTCCGGGAGGACTCAGTCGGTGCTGTTCGCGGGCGGTGGACTGTCGGCGTTGTTCCGCTCGACCCAGGCCTTCCCGTCGGCCGCGATGCCCTCCAGGAGACGAAAAGTATGGGCGAAGCCGGCCGCGTCGAGGTTGATCTGCGAGAGGTCCCGGGCGTTCTCGTACGGTTCGAGCTGGTGGCTGTCGGCGTCCTTGATCCGGATGGTTCTGGCCGGGCCGTTGGAGAGGAGCAGCGCCATCTCGTAGCCGATGCGGTCGTCCTCGGTGACCTGCACGGAGGAGAACGCGTCGAAGCGGTAGTTGGTGCGTTGTTCGCCCGGGCGAGTGGCACGGGCGAAGTCGACTACGGTGCTGATCTCGCGGATACCGTTCCGTGTGGCCAGGAACAGCCGGAGGGTGTATCGGGAGTAGCGCCAGGGGCCGCCTCGGCGCCGTGCTCGTCTGTAGGGGCGTGCCGGTGTCGTCAGGATCGTGTGGGCGATGATGTCGTACCAGGTGAGCTGGTGGTGACGGAGCACATCGGCGGTGAACAGGATCTTGTCGTGGCTGAGCCACGCCTCCATCTCGGCGTCGGAGGGCCGGATGGCTTCCAGTTGCTCCTTCCAGCGCTGGAACTCCTCCTCACGTGCGTACATCCGCAGGTGGTACTCCTGCGTCTCCTCGGCGAACCGCTGTTCCTCGCTGCGTATGTGCAGCCACACCGACGCTGCCCGGCGCCCGCTCCCGATGGCGCCGATGAACACGGCGAACGTCAGGAGCCCGTGGAGCGCACTCGCCGAACCTGTCGCGGCGGTGGCGGTGGCGGCCAGGGACGTGAGGCCCAGGACGGCGAGGGCGGGCACGCAGGCGAGTTTCGTCGTCACCGGAGTCCGGTACTGCTGTCGGTGGGCGAACAGCGTGCCGTTGTTGTGGCGGTCCTTGGCGTCCCGGGCCAGGTAGCGGATCAGCCAGTTGACCCGGTCGACGCTGATTCTGCTCTCCCGGTAGAGGAACGCGACCTCGGCGGCCAGAACGGCGCGGATGCCAGTGGTGTGGGCGAGCCACTCGGGCCGGTCGCACCCGTGCGGCACGTACGTGCCGAAGTAGTGCTCGAAGGACTTGCGGACGCCGCTGGTGAACCCGTCCGCCGCGAGGGTCCCGCCGCCCGCGGACGCGGGGGAGGGAACAGCCGGGGAGTGGGCCGGATCCGGTACCGGCTCCTGGTTCGACGCTTGGCCCAGCTCCTGCTCCTTGGACTGGAGCCGGTGCTTGTTGTGCCACCATCGCTGGCCGAACCTGGCGGCGAGGAATCCGGTGCCGAGCGCGATCAGCAGCTCGACGATCGCGGTCAGCGGCTCCGCGATCACTGCCGAGATCCCGAGGAATCCCGCAGTGACGACGAACAGACCGGTCCAGGCCGCCAGGCGAGGATGGTGACGGAAAGCGGTGCTCTCCTCGGGAGGCCGGGTCCGTGCCCCGATGGGATCGGGCTCGAAGTAGTACCGCACCCGCCGGGAGCGGTCACCACGGAACTGCCCGGCCTTGGCGAGCTCGCAGATCTCGGCCCACAGGGTGGCTTTTGTCCGGCTGGTGAGCACGAGGTCGAGGTGGTGGACGATCAGGTCACGCTGGGGCGGTGCCAGATCCCTCAGCCGCTTCAGCACGGCGGCGGTCTCACTGTCAGCTTTGCCGGGCAGTGCCAGCAGATCGAAGACGACCTGCAGACCGGGCTTCCAGTCCTTGTCCTCGGCGTAGCCCTGCATGACGTCCCGCGTCCGGTCCAGCTGACGGCGCTCCTCGGCACTGAGGTCGTGGTGGGCGCGTTTGCTGAGCATGGCGAGCGCCCAGTGGAAGCGGATCTGCGGGCCGTCGTGGTTGTGGGTGATCGCGTCCCAGATCAGTTCCCGCGCCCGGCCGGGTAAGCCTTCTTCCAGACAACGGACACCGACCTCGTACTTCTTCTGGGGCGAGGCGTCCGGCGGGACAATGTTGTTGATGGTGGAGTCGAATATGATCCCGGCCTGGGCGCCGACGAAGGAGTCGTGCGCCTCGTTGTGCGTGGAGGGGAAGCCCTCGGTCATGCCGGTTCACCCGCCGCCGCGATCAAGGACGCAAGACCGGAGGCCAGTTCCGGGTGGCCGTCGAGCAGGCCGCGTAACTTCCTGAGCGCCATAGCTGCCTTCTTCGGAGGCGCCGGGGCGTTCGCGGTGCACTTCTCCGCTGCGCGCCTCGCGATGCTCAGTTCGGCCTGTGCCTCATGGTGAATGTCCGCGTCGAGGGTCCCGTCGGCGTGGTGTCGTGCCAGGTGCTCCCGGAAGCGGTCCAGCTCCGCGACCAGTTCCGCCGGGGTGGATGCCTTCGGAGCTGCCCCGCTGACATGGACGGTGCTGCCGGTGACCTCTCCGGCCATGATTCCCACCGTGCTGGAAAAGGCCGTGTTGACGACGCTTCCGCCGCCCCTGCCAGTTCTGTCTTTCTGAGCCATGACAATCTGCTCCTCTTCCTCTGCTTCCACTGCCAGTTCTGCTTCCTTGATCAGTTCCGCAGCCAGCCGTACCGCGAAAGCCGCCGCGTTCGCCGCGGCGCGCGGTTGCCGATCGCGGTCCTCCGCGCCGTTCTTCGTGCCGTCCGCCCGGTCACTGATGCCACGGACGACGCCGACCGGCAGGCCGCTGAGATGGCCGGCCTGTGCCACGCCGGCGGCTTCCATGTCGATCGCGAACGCGTCGTTGTAGTGCTGCCGGAGCCATGCGGCCTCGGCGGAGTTCCGCGAGTTCTGCAGGACCTCACCGGCGGCTATCGGGCCGAAGTGCACCCGCGGCACTTCCCCGTTCTCCGGTGCGTGGCCGGCCCGGTCCGTCATCCGGGCCAGATGCTGGCCGAGCTGGATGATGGGGTGCGGCGCCTCCCACACCCGGGGCCGCGCCTTGAGCCCGTCGTCCTCGCTGGTCGCGCCGTGGTAGGCGTACACATGGGTGGCCATCACCACGTCGCCCAGCGCGATCGAGCTCCGCATGCGGCCGGCGACACCGACGAACAGCACGGCTGCCGGAGAGAAGTGCTCGATAGCGCGCTCCGCCAGCACTGCGGCCGAATGGTTCCCCTTGCTCGTCAGACCGAGTGCCACACGGCACGAGGTGCCCGGCACCGTCCCGACCTCGAACCGCGTGCCGGTCTTGTGCACGGTCACCTGCGGATCGGCCAGTTTCCGGTGCACGGCCTCGTATTCAAGATTGAGGGCGGTGAGAATCACCACCAGGTCATTTGGCATTTCTTCTCATTCCTTCGCGTCTTCCTCTGTTCGTTCTTCCGCCTGCTGTTCCGCCGGTGCCGGCACGGGCCGGACCAGCGGAGGCGAGAGCACCGTGGTCGGTCCCGCGCGGAACAGGCGTGCGGGGCGCCCCACCGTGGTCCTGCGTCCCGTCCCGGCCGGAACGATGAACCCGTCCACGGCCTGGACCTTCCGGTAGAAATTCCGGGTGTCGAGCGTGACGCCCCACACCGCCTCGTACACCTGCCGCAACTCGGCGATGGTGAAAAGGTCTCCACAGAACGCCGTGGCCAGTGCGGAGAACTCGAGTTTCGTACGGGCGCGTTCAATTCCGTCCGTCACTATCCGATCGTGATCGAAAGCGAGCTTCATCTGCCCGGAAAGGACCGTGTCCGTCGGAATCCATGAGGCATTCGCGGCATCCGTTCCCGCGACCGGCTCAGGAAGGCGCGGCGCGATCGCCAGATGCGCAACCGAGACGACCCGCCCACGCGGATCGCGCCCTGGATCCCCATAGGTGGCCAACTGCTCCAGATGAAACTGCCGGGCATCAACAGCGGTTTCCTCGCCCAGCTCGCGGCGAGCGGCCTCCGGGATCGCCTCACCGGCGTGGTTGAGGAAACCGCCGGGCAGCGCCTGCATGCCAGCGAAGGGTTCCTTGCCCCGCTCCACGAGCAGGACACACAGCCGCCCCTCACGCAACGTCAGGATTACAAGGTCAACTGTGAGCAGAACGGACGGCGGCGCCCAGGAATCATCACGCATGGTGCCGACCGTATCGGGTTGCTGTCACATTGACAATAAGCGTCCTCGATCTGCCCTCTGCGGCAGATCACCTCTATGACCCGGACGAGCAAGAACCGGGACTGCAAGACGTTCGGCTCCCGTAATCGGTGGCAACCAGGAGCGACAAGCATCGTTGGCGTGGTGTGCGAGATGTCAAGGAGCTTGTGAACGTGGTGATTTCGAGGTTGTCGGTACTGGTCATCGAGGGTGTGACGGACGAGGGCGATCTGATCCGGGTGACGGCGCGGACCCAGGATGGTCTCCGGTGTCGTGCCCCACGTGTGGGACGCCTCCAGGGCGGGTGTACGGGTTCCACGGGCGGGTAGTGGCGGACGTTCCGGTGGACGGACGTCGGGTCGTCGTCTCGGTGCAGGTCCGGCGCCTGTCAGTGATTACTACACAGCGCTACCACCGATTACGGTACAGAGCCGCTCGTTTGACAGATTCCCACTCAGCGCACAACAGATCCGGGATACCGCCGGAGTCTCGGAGGGACTGCGCAACGTATCCGCACAGTCAGCACAGGGCAGAAAGACCCGCTCCACGATGCCCCCGACATCACCATCAGCTACGAACACGCAACAAGGGCCGCGACCGTAAGGTCGAGGCCCTTGTCTCCGTATCGCCAGGCTCGTGTCCGAGGGGGTATCTGGACCAATACCCCACGGCTCACACCCCTCACGACGGTGCTGGCGCTGGCGTAGCCACGGGATTGACACGTGAGGCGGTTCCCGGACCACGGCCGGGAGCGCGACGGACGGCAGCGTCTACCGCCGGGCCCGCAGCACGAGACCATGGACGTCAGCGGGAGGGATCCCCGCGGAGCCGCGCTCAGGTGACGTGGTAGTTCGCGATCAACCTGCACCTGGTGCGGTTCCACATGCTGGACCGTGCGCCCTTGACCTCGGGCCAGGGCCCGCAGACCTCTGCGCTGACAAGCATCAAGGTCGGCAAGGCCCAGCCACCCAGCCCCACCGAGCAAGGCCCGAAAGACCCGGTGCAGATGCCGTCCGGCCAGGTCACCCGTGACAAGGCGCTGTCCGACAAGCGCGGGCTCTACGTCCGGCCCTGCCACATCGTCGAACACGAGGACAACAAGATGATGCGGGCCCAGAAGTGGGCTTGGCCGTCCGAAGCTGTCGGTGTCTCCGAGCGGTAGCAGGCCGCGGGTGCGCGTCGGCGGCTTGTCGACCATGTACGGCGACCTTTCCGTTCTGGTCCAGGGGTCGGCTGATGCACAGCTGAAGGAATGGTGTCAGCGGTGGGGGTGGCCGGGGTTCCGTCGGAGAAGCGGGTCGGGGCGCCGTTGGCGAGCGTGCGCTGAGATCCCCGCAGGCCGCGGAAGCCGACGATCAGGTCCGCCCGCTCCCCTGGAGAGATCACCAGTAGTGCGTCCCCAGGGGCGTGCGCGGAGAGGGCAAGTGGGAGCACACCGGTCGCAGCTACCGGAGCATCGCCCGCTACTGGCATGTCCTGGACCCGATCCTCAAGGGGTGGCTCGCGGACGGTACCGAGAGCCTGCGCGAGATCACTCAGGACGACGTCAAGCGCGCCATCGCCACCCGCAAGGGGACGCCGGCCCGCTCGATCCACATCGTCCTTCGGAACGTCTTCCGGGCCCTTCGGCAAGAAGGTGTGATCTTCCGCGATCCCACCCGCGGCCTCGTCTTCGCCGGGATCAACAAGCCCCCACCTTCCGTGCCCTCGGACCGGCTGGCTGGCGTCCTCAGCCACGCACGGAACGAATTCCAACGCTTCGTGATGGTGCTGGTCTGCGTTCACGCGCTCAGCGGCACCGACATGCGCCACCTGCTACTCACCGACCTCGACCTGTCCCGTGAGCGCCTCATCGTCCGGCGCCCCGGCAAACGGCACATCATCTACCTGGACGAACTCACCTACCGTTGCGCCTCCGCGTGGCTGCGTGAACGTCACCGCCGCTGGCCGGTAACCACCAACCCGCATCTGCTGATCAACCGATGGACTGCGGTAGACACCACTCACTCGCCCATCGGCACCACGTTCGCCAACATCTTCCGGCCCACCGGACTCACGATGCCGACGCTGCGGCAAGACCGAATCCGCGATGAGGCGTTCGAGGTCGACGACCCGCTCCACCTGATGCGCCTGTTCGGCATCTCCTCGCAGACCGCCATGCGGTACATCACCGCGGCCCACCCTGAACGCACCGCGAAGCTGCCCCGGTAGACCACGCTACGGGGCGGGACCTACCGGGGCATCGGAGCTGGGGGTGTGGAGGGCGGGTGGCGGGAAGGCGTCGACCGCGACCAGCAGGTCCTTCGCCGCGCGCCTCAGGTCTGGCGGGTCAGGGGCGCCGGGCAGGCTCAGCAGCGCGTCCGCCGCACTGCGCACACACGCTGCGGCAACCTCGTCCGGCCATTCCGTCAGCGAGCCGGTCAGGACCCGGTACGCGTCCCGCAGCATACCCAGCGCCCGTATGCCCGACGCGCCCCGCGCGGTCAGGGCCTTCCCCAGGTCCTCGTCGATTTCGGGAGTTCGCCCGCACCCGTGAGCGGCGTCTCATTGCTCACCAGTGCACCGTAGAGCCGGCCGGACCACATCGGGGCCAGAACCAGGCACCCCGTCGCCCACCGCCGCACGGCTACCTCAACCCAGGCGTCCCGCAGTCTGGTTGCGGCGGCCGCTCACCTGATTGGGTGAACTCCACGGCTCTGGGCGGTGGTTGTGTCGCGGACAGTGGCAAATTCCGTGCTGCACGTCGGTGGCTCATCACCGGCGTCCGCCTCATGCCGCCTCCGGCGGAGCAGGAGCAAGCTGCGAGAGGTCCAGGCGCCACCGAGGCGCTGTTGGGGCTGATCGTTCTTCGGACGCTGGCCGGTGGACCGTACGGGGCGAGGACCGCCGCACACCCTCACGGTGTCGGCCCGATTCCTCGTCGGCACGAGGCTTCGGCACTCGGGCGCGTGACACGCTCCCGATGGTCGGGAGTTTCTGTGCTCGCCCGGGATGCCCCGGGTGGAAGGACGACACCATGGCCGTGAAACGGTCCGACGACATCTACCCGCAGATCGGCAACGCCCTCTGGGCCGACCGTCTGGCGGACGCAATCGAGAACACCTGCGCGGACTACGAGGTCGTACCGCCTCCGCGGCAGGCGATCCTCGAGGGTCTGGCCGCCGCGCTCCCGGACACCGAGATCAAGGCCCTGATCGCCACCCAGCGCGGCAGGAAGGTCCTCAAGCCCACCGTCTGCCGGCCCGCGAAGGCCGGCGACGAACAGGTGCTCCTGCTGACCTGCGATGTCCACGGCGCCGCGGTGGTTCCGTGGGACCTCAACGACCGCACGGCCAGCTGCTGGTCGTCGCCCGCCCCGGAGGCCAGCCAACGCGTCAAGGACCTCGTCGCCGTCGAGCTAGCGCTCCAGGACGCCGCGAAGGGCGCGAAGTCCGCCGAGAAGGAGCGGGAGGCGCTGCGCCGGGCGCCCGGGGACGACACGTACGCGTCGCAGGCGTTGGCGGCGGCCACACAGAAGCATCAGGACGCCATCCGTCACCTGCACGAGCTTGAGGCCGAGAAGCACGCTCTGCTCGCCGCGCTGGGCCACCGGCGGCCGCGCCCGGTGGTCCGCGCCGTCCATGAGGACGGGCAGCCGAAGGCGGCGCTCACCCTCGCCGAGCAGCCGTACGCGGTGGCCGTGCACATGCAGCGGTACGCCGCCGATAACCTGAAGCGCGCCGGCACGAAGCGCGGGTACGACCTGGCCGAGTCCCTCGCGGACGCGGGCCAGCTTTCCAAGGGCATGAACGTCCTGCAGCAGTGGCAGATCACCCACGCCGACGGCACGGTGTCGAAGCCGTGGCGGCTGGCTGCGGTGACGGGGAACAACCGTGCGCTGGCCCGGTTGGATGTCTTCCGGGTACGTCCGGAGCACCTGGTCATGGGCATGCCGCAGTCTCTCGTGCCCCTGCCGAAGGACAAGAAGGACGGCCCCGAGCCCCTGCTGCTGAGTCTGCGGGAGATCCTGAACCGCCTCTCTGCCCGGCTCAACCGGGATGGTGCGAAGCCGGAGACGGAGGCGACCGACCCGTCGCTCCGGGCGGCGAAGATCGCCACGGTGTCCGCGGAGATCGTGATCGGCTGCACGAATCCCGAGGCCCTGGAACACGTCCTGCGGGCCCTGAACGTCAACGACCACCTGCGCGGCATCCAGCCCTACGACGAGGACGCGCGGCTGATCGCCCTGTTCGCGACGCTGGTCGACGCCTACGCCAGGGAGTCCCTCCTCGCGGACGCGCTCGCTGAGGCGTTCCCCGACGCGCGCGGGGCGGACCTCCTCGATCTGACGGGGGTGCGCGACGCGCTGACGGTCAACGGGCCGCTCGATCCGCTGGAGCCGCTCGTGCCCGCGGGCGCCGACCTCTCCCCGGTCGTGCTGCGTGACATCGCGGTGCAGGCCATCACCGCCTTGGTGTTCCCCGGGATTCCGCCCGAGGCGCCGCAGCAGGCGAACGGGCGCACCGTCCGCGACACCGGACGGTTTTGGCCGGTCGTCAGGGGGACGCTGCAGGAGCCGGCGTGGAGCCAAATCCGGGCGAAGGCAGCCGAAGGGCGTATGCGTCTGTGGTCCGCCGCCGTCGCGCAGCTGTTCGTGCACCGGGGCAACATCCTCTCCGCCCTCGGCCTCTTCGGCACCACGGAGACCAAGGAGGGCGCCGGACAAGATCCGAGGCCGCTCACGGAGCTGCTCCTCGGGGCGGAGGCCGGTGACGCGACCGCCTGGACCGCCCTGGTCCGGCGGATGACACCGGCGCTGATCCACGCTCCGCAGCCGTTCATCACCCCGGGGCAGGGCAGCGAGGCCAGCGATGGGCGCAAGGGAGTGCGCCGCACCCCCAAGAGCGCCCTCGCCGCCTTGACACTGGCGTACACGGTGGGCGCGCCAGGTGTCAGCCGGGCCCTTCTGCTCGCGTTCGCGAAGGCAGTGCTGAAGCAGCCGGATGCGCCGCGGCCGCCCGAGCCGGACGATGGCACGCCCCTGATCTGTTACGGCGAGCAGCATTGGGCCGAGGCAGACCGGACGGCGATCACTGCGGGGATGGTGATCGCCCCTGACACCGAGGGCCGGCCCACCCGTTACGTCGCCGACAAGGCGTGGTTCGACGAGCTGTTCCCCGTGAGCCTCGGTACCCCTGCGCCGACCGCGTCCGCAAACTCCGCCGACGCACCTGCGGGCGCCGGGAACACCGCGGACGCCGACACCCCGCCCATCGCGCACGGCGAGGCGGCCCCCGACCCGCGCGACCAGCTCGCCAAGCTGCGCCGGGAACTGCCGGCGCGGGTCGAACTCGCCGAGGGGAATTACCAGAAGGCGGTGGACGCCTCCCACGCCCTGATGACGGACTTCGAGGAGGCGCACCGCCTGCGTGTCCAGCTTGAGGAGGAGTCGCTCCCGGCCGAGCGGCGGATCGAGTGGATGGAGAAGCTGTCGAAGGCCCGGGCCGCGGCGCAAGCCAGCGTGACGACGCTCGAACAGGTGGAAGCGCTGATCCTCAAGATCTGACCGGTCAGATCGGGTACGGGCGGGCCCTCGGCACGGTCGAGGGACCGCCCCCTCGTTCCTGCTCCGCGAACACCGCCGGCCCGCAACGGCCTCGAGGCACAGGTCCGCGGTCAGATACCGCTCCTCACCGTGCCCCGAGCGCTGGACGACGCCACGGTCAGCGCGATCGTCGGTCGGCCGGTCGACAGATGGGAACAGGCCCGTCTGGTGCTTGAGGTGATCGAGGCCGAGCACGGGATGGCGCCGCAAGGTCGCCGAGATGGCCCGCAAGGTCGCCGAGATGGCCCGCCTTGCCCTGGCCGTGCGCGAGGCCGAGGGAGCTGAGCGGCTGCCCGAGGCCATGCTGCGGGACCTGCCGACCAACGGGGACGCGGCGCCTGGCCCTGCTGCGGGCCGGGCTCCTGGAAGAGGCCGGCAAGCCCATTCGGTTCCCCCTGAACGAACCGCCAAGCTGCCCCGGTGACCGAGCCCAGTTCAGGCGTCCTGGGAGCTCTCGGTACTGTCCTTGGACTCGGCCATCACTCTGCCGCCGACGAAAGCCACACCGAGGGCGACTGCGGCGGTAGCGCCGACCAGCACCTTTTTGAGCGCCCCATCCAAGAACTGCTTGTTCTCGCTGTCCTTTTGAGATTGCATCCTTGCAGTTTCCTGGATCTGCTCGATCAGAAACTTCTTCTCTTCCCGGCTCAGGTCGTCTTTGCCGAGTTCGCCCTTGAGGATGTCCCTGACCTCCTGCCAGGCCCGGTGGACATGCTCCTGACTTTGGTTGTTGGCTGAGAACGTAGACTGGTGCGCTCTCTCGATGGCACTCACAGCATCCTTGGCGAAGTCCTTGAACGCGGGGAACTGTTCGACGATCTTGAGAGCCACCTCGGTGTCCATGTTGGGCATCATGGCTGCGAACCTGACCATCTTATCTTTGGAGAGGTTCCTCCAGGACTCGATCCCAAGCGCCTTCATGATCTGAGCTTCGTTCTTGTACTTCATGCCACGGACCCCCTTGACTTCAGCCGGGCAGCCATGGGGGCAAAGGCCCACAGACGCCGCCAATCGCTCCAGACCCCCTGGGCTGATCTGCCTGTAACCTAACGCGAGTTGGCCCCGAACCCATGCGTCTCCTGACGCAATGCGCCGGCCGCTCGGTCCGGTTCGAGCTCTACCGAGTCTCAGATTCTGTGAACTGGCGCGCTTTCGCCTGTTCGCGCCTCGATGAGGTTTTGGTCAACGAAGCGGGCGCGTTGTACGACCGCTTCCGCCACCTCGGAGTCTTCGACCGAGCACAGGTCAGGAACATCGCACTCCGCCACGAGGGACGCGTGATGGCACTCCGCTTCTCCGATACACAATTATTGTCGCGCCCTGTGCCTTTGGCTCGTCTCCGGCACCTCGCCGAGGCGCAGGGGCATAAGTTGTCCCTGCGGTCGAACTTCCGGATCAGCCCGCGACTGTTCCGCGCCGTGTATGAGGAAGGGCACGCCAGACCGTGACACCGCCATCGAGGAAACCGGTCCTGATGTCGATCCACCCGCGCTTCGCCTCGGCGACTCTCGACGGCACCAAGACCGTCGAGCTGCGTCGGCGTCGGGTCGCCTTCCCGCCGGGGGCCCTCGTGGTGCTCTACGCCTCCGCGCCCGAGATGGCACTGGTCGGCACCGTCCGCGTCGACACCGTCGTCACCGCTGAACCAGGCCACCTCTGGGAGAGCGTTGCCGCGCGATCCGGAATCACCCGGCGCGAATACGATCAGTACGCGACCGGGGTCGGCGCGCTGTCAGCGCTCTTCCTCGATACTCCGAGGAAACTGCCCGCGCCCGTGCCGCTCACCACGCTGCGCCGAGCGTGCTCGTCCTTTACCGTCCCGCAGAGTTACCGCTATTTCAACGTGGAGGAACTCAAGTCCATCGCAAGCGCCGACGCAGCAGGTGCCGAACTCCTCCAGCGGGTCATCGACTCCGGTTCCGCCTGATGAGGAACCCGAGGGGTTGCCCGGGCCGCTGTGGTGTACGCGTGTCTGGACAAGGACTGATCCGACGGTCGGGCACGCGGGCCGGGCTGCTTCGAATTCCACGCCTGTCGATGCGAGGCCATAGGGTCTTTCCCATACGCTTCGACCGCATCGAGCACCAGTGGGGGGCCACTATGCAAGCCAAGGAGACGCTGTTAGCCGACCTCGTTCAGGGACGCGCCCAGCAGTTCCAGGTGCCGCTCTACCAGCGGACGTATTCCTGGACGGAGAAGCATCTGAAGCAGCTGTGGAGCGACATCCTGGAACAGGCCGAGCTGCTGGAAACCGGAGGGAAAGCCAGCACGCACTTCCTCGGTTCGCTCGTGCTCGCCCCGTCCCCGCAGAACGAGGCCACGTTCCCCCGCTGGCTCGTCGTCGACGGTCAGCAGCGGCTGACCACGCTCGCCCTCGCCCTCGCCGCTATCCGTGACCACATCGCCGGGACCCAGCCGGAGGAGGCCGAGCGCATCGATGAGGAATACCTGATCAACAAACGCAAGAGCGGCCACGACCACCTACGACTGCTGCCGACCCAGGCCGACCGGCCCCCGTTCGCCGCGCACATCCGCGGCGCGGTCACGGACCAGGCCGCCGGCGGCGGCGTCGCGGCGGCTTACGGCTTCTTCCGCCGCAAGCTCGTCGAAGCGGACGATCCTGCGGCCCCGCAGGACGTGTTCCGCCTCGAGCAGGCCATCACCTCCCGGCTCACGCTGGTGGCGGTGACCGCCGAGCGCGGCGACAATGTGCACCGCATCTTCGAGTCCCTCAACAACACCGGACTCAAGCTCAGCCAGGCCGACCTGCTGCGCAACTACCTCTTCATGCGGCTGCCCACCCGCGGGGAGCACATCTACGAGACCTACTGGCTGCCGCTGCAGAACAGCCTGAGCAACGACGAGCTCGAACAGCTCATGTGGCTGCAACTGGTGCTCGATGGGGACGACCGGGTCCGCCGCCAGGACCTGTACACCGCTCAGCAGCAGCGATTCGAGCACGGGGAGGTGGGCGAGCCGGAGATCGAGGCGTACATCAGGGAACTGCACCGCCACGGGACTCTCTTCCGTCGGCTGCTCCACCCCGAAGAGGAGCCTGACGCATCGGTCCGCGCCCATCTGCACCGCCTGGACGCCTGGCAGGCCCAGGTCACCTACCCCGCGCTGATGCTGCTGCTCGACCGGCGCGAGCGCGGGGAGCTCGACTCCCCCGCCACGGCCCGCGCCATGTCGTACATCGAAAGCTTCCTGGTCCGCCGGATGATCTGCCGGGTGCCGACGAACAACCTCAACCGGATCTTCCAGGCCATGCCCGGTCAGCTCCCGCTCGACGTGCCGGTCGACCAGGGCCTGCACCAGCTGCTCTCCGCGGACAACCGCTTCTGGCCCGACGACGACGAACTGCGCGAGAAGGCCCGCACAGCCCCCTTCTACCAGTACGGGCGCTGGAATCAGCGCAGGATGGTCCTGGAGCGGCTGGAGGAAAGCCACGAGCATCCCGAGCCTGTGGACTTCGCCGCCGCCCAGCTCACCATCGAGCACGTCATGCCGCAGTCGCCCGGTGACGAGTGGCTGGAGATGCTGCGCGAGGACGCGGCCGACTCCGAGAGCACGGAGGACCTGCACGCCCGGCTGCAGCACACCCTCGGGAACCTGACCCTCACCGCGGTCAACTCCGAGCTGTCCAACCACCCCTTCGAACGCAAGCAGGGCTTGCTACAGGGCAGCCACCTGGAGATGAACCGCCGTATCGCCGCCACCGAGCGCTGGGGAGCCACGGAGATCCTGGCCCGCGCCGACGAGCTCGCCGAGCGCGCGATCGGACTGTGGCCGGCCCCGCTGCGAGGCGTCGGCCGCGCGGAGCGCAGCCGGGACTGGCATCTGGCCCACCAGGTGCTCGCGGCGCTGCCGCACGGCACATGGACCTCCTACGGCGACCTCGCCGCGTTCCTCGGCTCGGGAGCCCAGGCCGTGGGCACCCATCTGGCCAACACGCCCCAGGTGGCCAACGCGTACCGGGTGCTCACCTCCGACGGAAAGGTCTCCGACGGCTTCCGCTGGGCACCCCAGGACACCGGCGGCGACATCCGCGCCCGACTGGCCGCCGACGGCATTCGCTTCACCATCTCCGGAGCCGCCGACCCGGCACAGCGCCTCACCTCCGACGATCTCGCCCTGCTGATCGCCGGCGCCGACGAGGACCAGACGGACGGCGAGGACACCACACAGGACACCGCGACAGCCGGCCAGGGCGAGGAGACACGCGCAGACCGGTTCATCCGCCAGCTCACTGCGGACGACTCCCCCGAAACGGTGGAGGCGGTACGCACGCTCCTCGCTCGCTGGGAAGCACTCGGCGGCTGGATCGGCTACGGCGCGGGACACGTCACCACCAGCGCATTCCTCGTACTCGGAGAGGCAGGCGGACCCGGACACGGCATCTGGCCGCTGACGCTCTACCCGGGCAGCGGGCGCGGCGGCACGGCCGAGGTGGTCTTCCAGCACCTCGCGGCGCGCGAGCCCTTCACCGACCGAGCCCTGCGAGCCGAACTCCTCAGGCGCCTCAACGAACTGGAGGGCGTCGACATCCCGGAAGGCAAGCTGGAACTCCGGCCCAGCTTCCGGCTGTCCCTGCTGGAGAAGGACCACAACCGCAAGCTGCTCACTGAGACCCTGACCTGGTTCCGGGACCGCTGGGAGAGCGGGCGCACGTCCTGAGAAGCGGGCCGGACGAGGGAAACCAGGGGGGACTGTCCTGGGCTACGGACGATCTCGTGAACGTCCGTAGAACGTGTCCGAGGGGGGATTGCAACCATTACCCCACGGATCCAACCGCTGATCACGGTGCTGGAACTACTGGCGCCCCAGTGAACGGATGCGCAGGTCCGAGCCCTCAGTGGGGCGCCCGGGACGTGGGAAGCATCGTCACTCTCTGACCAGCCGGCCCGAGGCGAGGACAGCGATGTGATCGCCGAAGCAGCAGATCAGGTGCCCCTCTTCGCTGAGCGCCACCGCGCGGCAGGGGGCCATGAGGTGCACCACACCGGTCTGCCGACGCATCGTCAGGTCCCAGACTCGCACCGTCCGGTCACCGGAGCCGGTCACCGCGACGGCGCGACCGTCCAGGGACGCGCAGGCGACGGCGGTCACCGGCCCGGTGTGGCCGGCCAGCGGCCCTCCGATGGGTGTTCTCGTGTCCAGGTCCCACACCCGCGCCGTCCGGTCATCCGAGCCGGTGACCGTGACCAGTCCACGGGCGAGCGCGGTGACGGCCAGCGCGCGCACCGCGCCCGGCCGGTCGTGATCGCCGAGCGGGGACGTGCTCCCGGTGGCCGGATCCCACACCCGCAGCTCCCCACAGGCGGAGGCGACGACGCCAACCGGCCGACCGTTCAGCGCCCCGCATGCCACGGCGCGCAGTGGGCCGTCGGACACGGTGACCGGCTCGCCGAACGGCTCCCCGGTCGCCAGATCCCACGCCCGCGCCGTGCCGTCCTCGGCCGCGCCGACCACGAGGGGTCGGTCGTCCAGCGTCATGCACGCCACCGCCGTGATACCGCTTCCGCCCCGGGCCATCCGGGTGGCGAGAGCCTGCCCGCTCGTCAGGTCCCAGACCCGCACTGTGCCGTCATCCGAGCCGGTGACCGCGACCGAACGCCCGTCGAGCACCGTGCATGCCACCGCGACCACCGTGGCGATGTGCCCGGTCAGGGGCTTGCCAAGGGCCTGCCCTGTCGACGCGTCCCACATCCGAACGGTCTTGTCGCTGGCGCCGGTGACCGCCACCGGCCGGTCGCCCAGCCGGGTGGCCACGGCCACGGTGACTTCGCCGGTGTGGCCAGTGCGCCATGCACCGACCCGCTTCCCGGCGGTCAGCAGGTCCCAGACCCGCACCGTCCGGTCGTCGGACGCCGTCACGGCGATGGGGCTGCCGTCGAGGACCAGGCAGGCCACCGCGTTCACGCCTCCGGTGTGTCCGGTCATCGGCTCCCCGGCGGACTCCCCGGTGGCCAGTTCCCAGGCCCGCACCGTCCCGTCGCTGGAGGCGGAGACGGCGACCGGCCGCCCGTCCAGCACCGCGCAGGTGATCGCGACAACGGCCCTGGTGTGCCCGAACATCGGCCCGCGGACCAGCCGCCGCGTTCCCAGGTCCCATACCCGAAGCGTCCCGTCGCTGGAGGCGGTGACCAGGACCGGGCGACCGCCCAGCCGCGCGCAGGCCACCCCGTTCACCCAGGCCCCGTGCCCGGTCTGCATCGGGTCCAGGACCGGCCGGCTGGTCTCCAGGTCCCACACCCGCACCGTGCGGTCACCCGAACAGGAGATCGCCACCGGGCGGCCGTCCAGCTCGGTGCAGGCGACCGCCGCCACTGTGCTGGTGTGCCCGGTCATCGGCTGCCCGATGGCCTTGCCCGTGGCCAGATCCCACACCCGTACCGTGCCGTCGTACGAGCCGGTGACGGCGACCGGGCGGCCCAGCTCGGTACATGCCGCCGCGACCACGGGCCCGGTGTGTCCGGCCAGTGGCCCGCCGACCGGCGTGCCCGTGTTCAGGTCCCACACGCGCACCGTCCGGTCGCCGGACCCGGTGACGGCGACCGGCCGCCCGTTCAGTTCGATGCACGCTACGGCGGTCACCGCCCCGGTGTGACCGGTCAACGGTTGCCCGACGGACCTGCCGGTGGCCAGCTCGTGCACCCGGACCGTGGTGTCGCCGTGTCCGGTGACGGCGACCGGATGACCGTCGAGCAGCGCGAGTGCCATGGCACGCACCGGCCCGGCGGCGGACGGCAGGGTGTCGCGCAGCGTGGGGGAGAGCGTGCCACCCGACCCCCACAGGGGTTTCCACATGTGGTCCGCGGCACGGCCGTTGAGCGCCGCGAGGAAGGGCGAGACGTTGTACCGGGCCGCGTCCAGGGCGAGGATCTGGCGTCGTTCGTCGGTGCCGGTGCGGCGGTGGGTGCCGAAGGAGGTGCGGTAGATGGTGGCGGGGAGCTGGGCGGCCGGGGACCGGGCCATGGGCAGGTGGGGCATCAGCCCGGCCGGGTCGGCGTGCACCAGGTACTCGGGGTCGGTGACCAGTTCGTCGAGCAGCCCGCCGTGCGCTGCGTGCCCGGCCAGGTGGCGCCGGGTGTACGGGTGGGCGCGGCTCCAGTCGCGAGCGCCGTCAGGGCCGTAGGGGACCCGGGAGACCAGGGTGCGCGTGAACGCGGCATGTACCGCGGCCGTCTCCACGCCCTCGCGTAGATGCTCGGCGAGCGCGCGGTGGTAGAGCCGGTAGGCGGACCGGCCGTCCTCGGTGACCTCGACCACGTAGGCCCCGGCGGCCTCGCGCAGCCACAGCAGGTCGTCGTCGACGCAGGGGCGTTCGGACACCGCCTCGGCCAGCGGTGCCCAGATGTCCTCCCAGGGCAGCCCGCGGCCCTCTGCGAAGGCCAGCGGGCGCAGCAGGTCGGTGGCGCGGGCCGCGTCCGCGCCCAAGCGCTGCCGCAGGTCCCGGCGCATGGCCTCGCTGGGCAGCTTAGGCAGGCTGGCCCGCCAGGCAGGGTCGGCCGGGTCGGGCAGCGCGGGGTCGGCCGCCAGGGTGCCCGCGGAGATCCGGGCGACGAGGAACGACCGGCCGGCCGCCGCGGCGATCCCGCGGGCGACGGCCATCCGCAGTGGAGGCGGGCAGTTCTCGTAGGGAGAGCGGGGGTGGGCCCTGATGAGGGTGCGGATCGTGTACTCCAGCAGGGCGTCCGGGTCCGCGTACCGGTCGGCGTCGAGATCGACGACGTCGATCCGCCCGGTACGCTCCAGTTCAAGCCAGGGCAGCAGGTGCGGGCGGGTGCCCATCAGCAGCCGGACCCGGCCGCTGGCGTGTGTGATCAGGGGGCGCAGTACCTGGCTGCACAGGAGGATCGGGGTGGCTGCCTCGTCGAGGGCGTCGATCAGAACGGTGAACGGCCGATCGTCGCTGGACTTCCGGGGCCCGAGGGCTTCCAGGAACTCCCCCAGCGTGCCGGCCCGGACCCGGGCGCCGGCGGCCAGGCCCTGGAGCACTTGATCGTTGGTGAGGTTCTGGGCGTGGATGCTGACGTCGACGGCGTGCTGCGGCAGGGACTGCGGGTCCAAGACCAAGCTGTCGAAAGGGACGGTGCGGCGCCGCTCGGGGTGGGTCAGGGCGGCGATCAGGCCGAGGACGGCTGTCTTGCCCGAGCCCGGGTCCCCGGTGACGGCCAGCGCGGGCTGCGCGGGACTGCGGGCCACAAGCCAATCGGTGATCGTGCCGAGCGCCGCCCGGCGGCCGGCGAACCACCAGCCGGCGTGGTCGGGAGTGGCGCCTTGGGCTCCGGCCAGCAGCCGGGTGCGGAACTCGGTCTCCCGCCGCGCGGCGTGCTCCTCCCACTGGGCGGCCTGCTGAAGCTCCAGGTCGACCTCGGTACGTCGGGTTTGGTGGCGGGGGTTGGCGAGGAAGGGCGGCACCTCGCCGGTCAGGCCGATTTGGGTGAGGCCGATGCGCTGGTGGGGAGGCCGGTCCGGGTGGTCGTTCATCCGCTGAACCACGGAGTCCAGCGCCAGGGTGCGCGGGCCGTGGCCCGCGGTGGCCAGGCTGGTCACAGCCTGTTCGAGGAGATGGGGGAACGCCCCGGTTTCGGCTTGTTCCTGGGGCTGGGCGGCGGAGATGACGATCAGGCCGGAGCCGGTCTCCTCGCCCCACTGGTGGTTCATCCGGTCCAGGGCGGCGGCGGCGAGTTCGTTGCCGCCCCGGCCGGAGTAGCAGGTGTCCAAGAGCATGAGCAGGCGGCGCACATGGGTGCGGCGCAGAATCTTGCGGGCCAGGCGGCGGGTGGGCAGAGCGTCGTCGATGTCCTTGGGGTCGGTGTCCGCGGTGAGCAGGACGTGCTCGCCGTCGTCGTCGAGGACTTCGCCGTGTCCCGCGATGTAGACGGCGACCAGGTCGTCGGGTCGGCGCTCCGCGGACATGCAGAACGCGCGCAGTCCAGTGGTGAGCTGATCGCTGGTCGGATCAAGTCCGAGATCGGTGACGTGACGGTAGCCGAGGCGGTTGGTGAAGAGTTCGACGACGCGTCGGCGGGCGTCGGCCAGGTCGGGGCGGTCCCAGCCGAGATGGGTGGCCTTCGGGTACCGGGTGATCGCCGTTGCGATCAGGAAACGGCGGGGCGCCGAGCCGTCCTCAGCCGGCACCGAGCCGTCCTCAGGCGGCACCGAGTCCTCCGACGATGGCCGCGCCGGTGCGGGCGTCCGTCAGATAGGCGGTCGCGTCGTGAGCGTGAGCTCCGTTGTGAACCACCACGCCGGTCACTCGCGGGCCGAACGCCGGGCGCAGGTCCTTGACCAAAGCCACGACATCGCCGTGGTCCACCACATTCGTCCACGCCAAGTCCGCACCGCCCGGCCACCGGTGGACCGGGCCGGGGTCCGGCTCGAGCCGGTCGAGCACCATGCGCATCCCGAGCGGCGAGCCGAGGGTCACCAGCGCCCGCACCGGATGGCCGGGCAGGGCACACAGCGCCTCATAGGCCACCACCGAGCCCAGCGAGTGTGCCACGACGACCCGGGTGTCGTCGCCGATGGCCGCATGCACCCGACCCCGAACCGCCTCGCGCAGCCCCGACTCGGTCAGGTAACGGCGGGTCTGCTTCAGGTCGAAGACCAAGGCCCGGAGTGCCAGGCCGGAGAAGAACCGCGACCGGGACAGGGCGCGCAGGGCGGCCTGCACCGACCGGGGAGTGCGCGCCAGGGTGTCGCCGCGCGGCGGCGCCACCCGGTCGTCCACCGCCGCAGCAGCCTCCCACCAGGCGAGGAGCAGATCCTGCTCGAAGCCCTCCGCCACGTCGGCGGAGGTGTAGGGCGGGTCGCCCACCGCCAGCGGGCGCCCGGCCGGCCGGAACAGGTCGCCGTAGAAGCCCATGGCCAGATCCCCCTCCCCCGGCAGTGCGCCGCCGGCCTGCCGCAGGCCGTCCCGCAGCGCCGGTCGCCATCTGCTCAGCAGGCTCTCTTGCCCCAGTACTTGTTGGCCCACCCCGTGTACCCCGACCACACGCGCCATGCCACCCTCGCGTCCACATCGCCCCACCAAGAACACTATATGAGGGCGCCCCGGCGGCCCGCCCGCATCCGGCGGCCGTGAGCGATGGGAAGTCGGGGAGCACGCCCAGACCTGAAGTCGAGGCCCTGCTGACGGATTCGGCCACTGACGATACGGCTGTGGTGACACAAGGAAGGCTCCGCGGTAGCCCGAGCCACGTTCCCACTCATCGCCCGAGATGCGAGCCTCTCATACGGACCGGGACCGGATGGTGGATGTGCTGCGTATCGCGGCGGGGAACGGCCTGCAGGACGAAGGCAAGATCGGGCACATCGGCCTGTCGAAAGTCACCCCCGAGGACATCGACGACGCCCGCCAGGAATTCACCGTCGCCGCGGTCCAGAACGTCCTCAACATAACCGTGCTCCGACCCGCGCTGAAAAACTACAGCGACCTCGACATCGCCTACGTCGCATACCGACCACTCGACGCCGTCGCCCTCGCTGCCACCTGGGGAGTCGCCGAGCCCTCCACTGGCTCTTCAACCGCGGCGACCACATCGCCCCACCCTCAGCACAAGCCAACCGCAACACATCGAACCCCTCGTGACCGCTGCCATGGACTCGACATGACGGCGACGCGAACGACCTCTCCCACCGCGTCCAGCCCAGCACCCGCACCAACGCGAAAGAGCGCTCCTACGAGAACTGGCGGCCACCAGTAACCGCGGTATCGCTACTCGTCCCCGTCGGGCCCGGGTCTCTGCTCGTGCCCGAAGCCCTGGGCCACATCGACCTACCCATCGGCACAGTGCACGACGGCAGACCCCATGGCAGGCCCGCCCAACAGATGCTGATGGGCCCGAACGGCATCCCAGTCGCGCGAAGGGCCGTCGTAGACGAAATGAGGACCGGGCCACTCCGAGGCCGGTACAGCGAGGCGACCGACGGCGACTTGCCCGCGTTCTTCCCCGTTTTGATCGTCAGCCTCTTCGCGATGTCGAGTACCGGCACGCCCTTGTTCTTCAGCGCGATGGCGAAGGTGAGCATGTCCCCGTCGATGACCTTCGGCCGTCCGCCGTGGTTGCCCTTCGCCTCGGCGGTCACCTGCCCCTCGAGGACGACCAAGCCCCTATCCCAAGTGCAGCAACGCGAAGCCAGCGGCGCACAGGACGCCTCCTGCGAGGGCTATGAAGCCTCCTGACATCCTCATCCGCGCTTCCGGGGAGACCGGATGGACGGGTTCGGCAAGGCTGCCCCTGAGCAGGCGGGCTTCGCGGACACGTGCTCTCATTCGCGCGGCTTGGCGGGTGGACATCCCGCGTACGTCGAAGGCGAAGCCCAAACCGAAGATCACGGCGATCGCACCGGCGCCGAGGGCCCCGACGCAGAATGCCAGCGGCGGGCCAGAGCGAGCGGCCAGCGGGAGCAGAGCAAACATCCCGGCATCCTATCTGAACTGCACATCTTACGATTGGGGACTGACGGTCAATCCGTGCCGGACCGCGGTGCCCCCGGCAACAGCAGCGGCTGACCAGACGCCCGGTGGGGAAGCGGCGTCGCGTTGCCCGGCAATGATTTCTGCCTCCTGCACGGACGGCTCGTGCAGTTCAACCACTTCACCGGGACAGGGAACTGAGCCGACAAGGAACCTTCGTCCCCTCCTTGAGGCACTGGACCTGCTGGAAGGCGCCGTCCGAGCCCCGGCCGACGGCCCGCGCACGCAGATCGACAACGTGCGGACCAGGCTACGGAAGGCCGAGAGACACACCTCGAGTACCTCGCGATCGCCCGCAAGACCGTCAGCGGCCTCGCCGACCGGCTCCCCACATCCCCGCTCGAGCTGCCCGAGCACCCGGACTACCCGCACATCCTCGCCGCCTTCAACGAGGCGAGCTTCTCGATCGCGCCGGGCGGGCACCGTGGCCCAGCATCGGGGTCGGGCGGTGCCCGGTCGGGTCATCCTCGGGTGAGCACGCATCTCAGCGGTCTGCCGGTCGGCATCATCCGTGGCATCAGTGACCGGGCGGACGGCACGAAGAACGGCGCGGAGGACCGCGAGCGGCAACCGCGTGCCGCGGCGAACGCGGCGGCTTTCGCGGTACGGCTGTCGACGAACCTCACGACCGAGCGGATCCAGCGGATGGTCACCGAGCTCGGCTCCGTCAAGGACCGGCTCCTCGCCGCCGCCCCCGAACGCAAGCAGCCCCGGTACGAGAGCCTCGGACTCGCACCCATCTTCGACGTGAAAAAGAGGACCGTGATCGTGGAATCACAGCCCTCATGTACGTACGGAGAGTGTCCGAGGGGGGACTTGAACCCCCACGCCCGATAAAGGGCACTAGCACCTCAAGCTAGCGCGTCTGCCATTCCGCCACCCGGACCAGGTGTGCTCCGCGGCTCGGCCGCGGCGACACGGACCACGATACCAAGGTTTGGGAGTGCGTTTCACCTGCGTATGCCGGGCGCCCACCCCCGCGCCGACCTGGGGGGACGCGGGGGTGGGCACGGAGGGTGGTCAGTCGGGCATCAGGTGGTAGTCGGGGAAGTTGCCGGGGAGGCGCTCGGGGTCCGGGCCGTCGGTGACGGCGCGGACCAGGAGGTCTCCGCCGACGAAGGCGCCGCGCCAGGAGGCGCCGAAGCCGCCGAAGAGCTCATCGCGGTCGCCGCGGGAGCGGGGCTTGCCGTGGCCGGTCTTGAAGGCGCGGATCTGGGGGGCCAGGCGGTCGTAGGTGTCGGGGTCGTCGCAGGAGAGGGTGGCGACGAGGGCGCCGTTGCTGGCGTTCATGGCGGCGAGCAGTTCGGCCTCGGTGTCGACCAGGACGAGGGTGTCGACCGGGCCGAAGGGCTCGGCGTGGTGGAGCGGGGAGGTCGAGGGCGGGTTGAGGAGGGTGACGGGGGCCGTGTAGGCGGAGAGGTCCTGGCCGGGGAGGAAGTGGCCGTCGGCGAGGTCGCCGCGGTGGAGCGGGACGGCGCCGCGGTCGATGGCCTCGGACACCTGGTCGGCGAGTTCCTTGGCCTTGGCCGCGTTGATCAGGGGGCCGAAGTCCAGGTCGGGGAGGTTGTCGGTGGGGTTCTCCACCGCCAGGGGGTGGCCCACGCGGATGGAGCGCGCCGCCGGGAGGTAGACGGAGAGGAAGGCGTCGAAGGACGAGCGCTGGACGACGAAGCGCGGATAGGCGGTGCAGCGCTGCTTGCCGTAGTCGAAGGTCTTGCGGATCAGCGGGGCGAGGGCGTCCCAGTCGGTGAAGTTCCAGATGCCCCAGGCGTTGAGCCCCTCCTGCTCGAGGATGTGGCGCTTGCCGAGGTCGGCGACGGCGGTGGCGACCCGGGCGCCGGTGTCGCGGCCGCCGACGAAGGAGACGCAGCCGATCTCGGGCGAGCGGACGAGGGCCTCGGAGAGCTCGCCGCCGCTGCCGCTGAGGAGGGTGACCGGGATGCCCTCGCGGGCGGCGAGCGCGCAGGCGAGGGTGAGGCAGGACAGCCCGCCGTCGGTGGGTGTCTTGGCGATGACGGCGTTGCCGGCCAGCGCCTGGACGAGCATGGCGTGGGCGAGGACGCTCATCGGGTAGTTCCAGCTGGCGATGTTGGAGACCGGGCCGGGCAGCGGGGTGCGGCCCTCGGCCATGCGGTCGATCTCGTCGACGTACCAGCGGACGCCGTCGATGGCCCGGTCCACATCGGCCTGGGCCAGCCGCCAGGGCTTGCCGATCTCCCAGACCAGGAGCAGGGCGAGCAGCTCGCGGTGTTCGCAGAGCGCGTCGAGGGTGGCGGACACCCGCGCCCGGCGCTCCGGGAGGGCGATGTGGCGCCAGCCGCGATGCTGGTCGAGGGAGGCGCGTACGGCCTGGTGGGCGGTGGTGGCGTCCAGCCGTGGCGGGCCCGCGATGGGGGTGCCGTCCACGGGGGTGGTGGCGGGGAGGGCCCGGCCGTCGCGGTGCCAGGTGCCGTCCCAGAGGTTGAGGACTCGGTCGTCCTGGAACGCCTCGGGGGCGACGGCCAGGCAGCGCTGCCAGGCGTCGTCCCAGGCGGTTCCGGGCTTGAGGGTGAGGGTGGGTGCCATCGGTGATCTCCGCTCTCGTTGCACAGGCGGGGCGGGATGTGGCGGCCGTACGGCAGGGACGCCCATACGGCATGAGTCTGCGTACGACGCCCGTACGGCATGGGCGTGCGTACGGGGAGGAAGGTAGTGGCACGGAGTGTGACCCTGACCCGGTCGCGGACCGGGTATGGCTCACATCACGCGAGGTTGCCGGGTGTTTCGGCCAGAAGGGCCAATACCAGCCCGGCGGTCTCGGTGGGGGTCGCTCCCACGCTCACGCCCGCCGCCTCCAGCGCCGCCTTCTTGGCCGCCGCGGTGCCCGAGGAGCCGGAGACGATGGCGCCCACGTGGCCCATCGTCCTGCCCTCGGGGGCGGTGAAGCCCGCGATGTAGCCGACGACCGGCTTGGTGACGCGGTCGGCGATGTACCGCGCGGCACGCTCCTCCGCGTCGCCGCCGATCTCCCCGATCATCACGATCAGGTCGGTGTCGGGGTCGGCCTCGAAGGCGGCGAGGGCGTCGATGTGGGTGGTGCCGATGACCGGGTCGCCGCCGATGCCCACGCAGGTGGAGAAGCCGACGTCCCGCAGCTCGTACATGAGTTGGTAGGTGAGGGTGCCGGACTTGGACACCAGCCCGATCCGGCCCGGCTTGGTGATGTCGGCGGGGATGATCCCGGCGTTGGACTGGCCCGGGGAGATCAGTCCGGGGCAGTTCGGGCCGATGACCCTGGTGGCGCGGGCCCGGGCGTACGCCTGGAAAGCGACCGCGTCATGGACCGGGATGCCCTCGGTGATGACGACGGCGAGCGGTATCCGGGCGTCGGCGGCCTCCGTGACGGCGGCCTTGGCGTGGGGCGGCGGGACGAAGAGGACGCTCACATCGGCGCCGGTGGTGTCCATGGCCTCGCGTACGGAGCCGAAGACGGGCACCGTACGGCCGTCGATGTCGACCCGGGTCCCGGCCTTGCGCGGATTGACCCCGCCGACGATATCGGCGCCCGCGGCGAGCATCCTCCGGGTGTGCTTCATGCCTTCCGCGCCGGTCATGCCCTGGACGATGACCTTGCTGTCCTTGGTGAGGAAGATGGCCATGATGTGCGCCCCCTACGCGGCGAGTTCGGCGGCGCGCGCGGCGGCGCCGTCCATGGTGTCGGCCTGGTGGACGAGTGGATGAGCCAATTGGCCAAGGATGGCCCGGCCACGTGCGGCGTTGTTGCCGTCGAGCCGGACCACCAGCGGTTTGGTGAGGGTCACGGTGTCCAGTGCGCGCACGATGCCGTCGGCCACCGCGTCACAGGCGGTGATGCCGCCGAAGACGTTGACCAGAACGGAGCGCACATCGGGGTCGTCGAGGACGAGGGAGAGACCGTCGGCCATCACCTGGGCGGAGGCGCCGCCGCCGATGTCGAGGAAGTCGGCGGGGCGGGCGCCGCAGCCCGCGACGACGTCCAGGGTGGACATCACCAGGCCCGCGCCGTTGCCGATGACGCCCACCTGGCCACCCAGCTTCACATAGCCGAGCCCGGCGGCCGCGGCCCGGGCCTCCAGCGGGTCCCGGGCGCGGTCGTCGGCGGCGTCCCATGACGGCTGCCGGAAGCGGGCGTTGCCGTCCAGGGTGACCTTTCCGTCCAGGGCCACGATCGCACCGTCCCGGGTCACCACCAGCGGGTTGACCTCGACGAGGAGGGCGTCGTGCGCGGTCAGGACGGTCCACAGCCGTCGTATGGTCTCGGTCGTCTCGCGCGGCAGTCCCCCGGCGGCGGCGATCTCGGCGGCCTTCGCCTCGGTCACTCCCCCGGCCGGGTCGACGGCGATCCGGGCCACCGCCTCGGGGCGGCGCGCCGCGACCTCCTCGATCTCCATACCGCCCTCGGCGGAGGCGATGGCCAGGAAGCGGCCCGCGGCCCGGTCGAGGGTGAAGCCGAGGTACATCTCCCGTGCCACCTCGACGGGTTCGGCGACCATCACGCGGTGGACGGTGTGGCCCTTGATGCCCATGCCGAGGATCCGGCGTGCGGTCAGTTCGGCCGCGGCCGGGTCGTCGGCGAGCTTCACCCCGCCCGCCTTGCCCCGGCCTCCGGTCTTCACCTGGGCCTTGATGACGACGCGTCCGCCGAGCCGTTCGGCGGCCGCGCGGGCGGCCTCGGCCGTGTCCACGACCTCCGCCCTCGGCACCAAGACACCGTTGTGATGGAGGAGTTCCCGTGCCTGATGTTCGTACAGGTCCATTGCCCGCTCCCTGTGCTCCCTGATGGCCCGTCAACAGCGCTTGATCCAGCGCTGGATTCAACGAGTGGTGCACGCCCCCTGGACATCGCTCGGCCGATGGTGGGATAACAAAGTTCATACAGGATAACGTCGACTGTATGCAATCCAGCGATCCATCCGCGAGGCAGCACCGAACCCCTACGAAGGGACGCGATTCGCCATGCCCGACGACAGCCAGGACCTCATCTCCGGCGGGCACTTGGTCGCCAAAGCACTCAAGGCAGAAGGCGTCGAGGTCATCTACACCCTCTGCGGCGGCCACATCATCGACATCTACGACGGCTGCGTCGACGAGGGCATCGATGTCATCGACGTACGCCATGAACAGGTCGCCGCCCACGCCGCCGACGGCTACGCCCGGATCACCGGCAAGCCCGGCTGCGCCGTCGTCACCGCCGGCCCGGGCACCACCGACGCGGTCACCGGCGTCGCCAACGCCTTCCGCGCCGAGTCACCCATGCTGCTGATCGGCGGCCAGGGCGCCCACAACCAGCACAAGATGGGCTCCCTCCAAGACCTTCCACACGTGGACATGATGGCGCCGATCACCAAGTTCGCCGCCACCGTCCCGGACACCGCCCGCGCCGCCGACATGGTCTCCATGGCCTTCCGCGAGTGCTTCCACGGCGCTCCCGGCCCCTCCTTCCTGGAGATCCCGCGCGATGTGCTGGACGCCAAGGTGCCGGTGGACAAGGCGCGCGTCCCGCAGGCCGGGCACTACCGCGCCTCCACCCGCAACGCCGGCGACCCCGAGTCCGTCCAGAAGCTGGCCGATCTGCTGGTCCAGGCCGAGAGGCCGGCGATCCTGCTGGGCAGTCAGGTGTGGACCACCCGCGCCACCGGCGCGGCCACCGAGCTGGTGCGCACCCTGAACGTGCCCGCGTACATGAACGGCGCCGGGCGCGGCACCCTGCCACCCGGCGATCCGCACCACTTCCAGCTCTCCCGCCGCTACGCGTTCTCCAACGCCGACCTCATCGTCATCGTCGGCACGCCCTTCGACTTCCGGATGGGCTACGGCAAGCGGCTCTCCCCCGATGCCACCGTGGTCCAGATCGACCTCGACTACCGCACGGTCGGCAAGAACCGGGACATCGACCTCGGCATCGTGGGCGACGCGGGGCTGATCCTCTCCGCCGTCACCCAGGCAGCCTCGGGGCTAGGGGGGTTTGGGGGGGTACCCCCCATAAGGCACAGTAACGGGGGCGCGGGCAAGCGCAAGGAGTGGCTGGACGAGTTGCGCGCCGCCGAGCAGACGGCGCTCGAGAAGCGGCTGCCCAACCTCCGGTCGGACGCCTCCCCCATCCACCCCTACCGCCTGGTCAGCGAGATCAACGACTTCCTCACCGAGGACTCGATCTACATCGGCGACGGCGGCGACATCGTCACCTTCTCCGGTCAGGTGGTCCAGCCCAAGTCGCCCGGCCACTGGATGGACCCGGGCCCGCTGGGGACGCTCGGCGTCGGGGTGCCGTTCGTGATGGCCGCCAAGCAGGCCCGCCCCGACAAGGAGGTGGTGGCGCTCTTCGGCGACGGCGCGTTCTCCCTGACCGGCTGGGACTTCGAGACACTGGTCCGCTTCGACCTGCCGTTCGTCGGCATCGTCGGCAACAACTCCTCGATGAACCAGATCCGTTACGGCCAGAAGGCCAAGTACGGCGAGGAGCGCGAGCGGGTCGGCAACACCCTCGGCGATGTGCCCTACGACCAGTTCGCGCGGATGCTCGGCGGCCACGGCGAGGAGGTCCGCGACCCGGCGGACATCGGCCCGGCGCTGCGCCGCGCCCGGGAGTCCGGCAAGCCGTCGCTGATCAACGTCTGGGTGGACCCGGACGCGTACGCCCCCGGAACCATGAACCAGACCATGTACAAGTAGGGAGGCGCCACCATGTCCCAGGCTCTCGAGGCCAATCAGGCTCTGTCGGGCATTCGCGTCCTCGACATGACGCATGTGCAGTCCGGTCCCTCCGCCACCCAGCTGCTCGCCTGGCTCGGCGCGGATGTGATCAAGCTGGAGAACGTCACCGGCGACATCACCCGCAAGCAGTTGCGCGACCTCCCGGACGTGGACTCGCTCTACTTCACGATGCTCAACTGCAACAAGCGGAGCATCACCCTGAACACCAAGAGCGAGCGCGGCAAGGAGCTCCTGACCGAGCTGATCCGCCGCAGCGACGTCCTGGTGGAGAACTTCGGTCCGGGCGCGGTGGACCGCATGGGGTTCTCCTGGGAGCGCATCCAGGAGATCAACCCCCGGCTGGTCTACGCCTCGATCAAGGGGTTCGGCGACGGCCCGTACACCAAGTTCAAGGCGTACGAGGTGGTCGCGCAGGCCATGGGCGGCTCGATGTCCACGACCGGCTTCGAGGACGGCCCGCCGCTGGCCACCGGGGCCCAGATCGGCGACTCCGGCACCGGAGTGCACTGTGTGGCGGGCATCCTCGCCGCGCTCTACCAGCGCACCCACACCGGGCGCGGCCAGCGGGTCAACGTGGCGATGCAGCACGCGGTGCTCAACCTGTGCCGGGTGAAGCTGCGCGACCAGCAGCGGCTGACGCACGGGCCGCTCGCCGAGTACCCGAACGAGGACTTCGGCGACGAGGTGCCGCGCAGCGGCAACGCCAGCGGCGGCGGCCAGCCCGGCTGGGCGGTCAAATGCGCGCCCGGCGGGCCCAACGACTATGTCTACGTCATCGTGCAGCCGGTCGGCTGGGAGCCGATCACCCGGCTGATCGGCCGCCCCGAGCTGGCCGATGACCCGGAGTGGGCCTCGCCCGAGGCGCGGCTGCCGAAGCTGGCCAAGATGTTCCAGCTGATCGAGGAGTGGTCCAGCACGCTGCCGAAGTGGGAGGTGCTGGAGCAGCTCAACGCCCACAACATCCCGTGCGGGCCGATCCTGTCCACCAAGGAGATCGTCGAGGACGCGTCGCTCGCGGCCAACGAGATGATCGTCGAGGTCGACCACCCCGAGCGCGGCGCCTTCACCACGGTCGGCTCCCCGCTGAAGCTCTCCGACTCCCCGGTCCGGGTCGAGCGCTCCCCGCTGCTGGGTGAGCACAACGAAGAGGTGTACGTCGGGGAGCTGGGGCTCGGCGACGAGGAAGTGCGGCTGCTCAAGACGAACGGAGTGATCTGACGGTGACGTATGACAACGATGCCGTGCGCGCGGTGCTGGACGCCGCCCGCGCCGAGGGGCGCACGGCGCTGACCGCCCCCGAGGGGAAACGGATCACCGACGCGTACTCCATCCCGACCCCGGCCGAGGGGCTGGCGGAGACCGCCGACGAGGCGGTGGCGCTCGCCGACCGGATCGGCTTCCCCGTCGTCCTCAAGATCGTGTCCCCGGACATCCTGCACAAGACCGACGCGGGCGGGGTGCGGGTGGGGCTGGCGTCCTGCGCCGAGGTGCGGAGCGCGTTCACCACGATCGTCGACAACGCCCGTGGCTACGACGCCAAGGCCCGGATCCAGGGCGTCCAGGTGCAGCAGATGGTCCCGGACGGCGGGCAGGAGGTCATCGTCGGCGCGGTCACCGACCCCACCTTCGGGAAGGTGGTGGCGTTCGGGCTCGGCGGGGTGCTGGTGGAGGTGCTGAAGGACATCACCTTCCGGCTGGCCCCGGCGACCGAGGACGAGGCGCTGTCGATGCTGGACGGGATCCGCGCCGCCGAGGTGCTGCGCGGGGTGCGCGGCGGGGAGGCGGTGGACCGCGCGGCGCTCGCCGATCTGATCGTGCGGGTCTCCCGGCTGGTGGCGGACTTCCCCGAGATCACCGAGGTCGACCTCAACCCGGTGTTCGCCACCGCGAGCGGGGTGCTCGCCGCCGATGTGCGGCTGCTGATCGGGGATCCGGCCCCGCGGACGCGCCGCCGCTACTCGCGCGAGGAGATCCTGGGCTCGATGCGCCGGCTGATGCAGCCGCGCTCGGTGGCGGTGGTGGGCGCCTCCAACGAGCAGGGGAAGATCGGCAATTCGGTGATGCGCAACCTCATCGACGGCGGCTTCCCCGGCGAGATCCACCCGGTGAACCCCAAGGCCGACGACATCCTGGGCCGCAAGGCGTACAAGACCGTCACGGACGTCCCCGGCGAGGTGGACGTGGCGGTCTTCGCGATCCCCGCGAAGTTCGTGCCCGCCGCGCTGGAGGAGGTCGGCCGCAAGGGCATCCCGAACGCGGTGCTGATCCCGTCCGGTTTCGCCGAAACCGGTGAACACGAGCTCCAGGACCGGATCGTGGCCATCGCCGAGGAGCACGGGGTGCGGCTGCTGGGGCCCAACATCTACGGCTACTACTCCACCTGGCAGGATCTGTGCGCCACGTTCTGCACCCCGTACGACGTCAAGGGGCCGGTGGCGCTCACCTCGCAGTCCGGTGGCATCGGGATGGCCATCCTCGGCTTCGCCCGGACGACCAAGACCGGTGTCTCGGCCATCGTCGGCCTCGGCAACAAGTCGGACCTGGACGAGGACGACCTGCTCACCTGGTTCGGTGAGGACGACCGCACCCAGTGCATCGCGATGCACCTGGAGGACCTCAAGGACGGCCGGGCCTTCGTGGAGGCGGCACGTGCCACGGTGCCCCGGAAGCCGGTGGTGGTCCTCAAGGCGGGCCGTACGGCCGCGGGCGCCAAGGCCGCCGGGTCCCACACCGGCGCGCTGGCCGGGGACGACGCGGTCTACGACGACATCCTGCGGCAGGCCGGGGTGATCCGGGCGCCGGGCCTGGGCGAGATGCTGGAGTACGCGCGGGCGCTGCCCGTGCTGCCCGCACCCCAGGGCGACAACGTCGTCATCATCACCGGCGCCGGGGGCTCGGGGGTGCTGCTGTCGGACGCGATCGTCGACAACGGACTGTCCCTGATGGAGATCCCCGAGGATCTGGACGCCGCCTTCCGCCGCTTCATCCCGCCGTTCGGCGCGGCCGGGAACCCGGTGGACATCACCGGCGGCGAACCGCCGTCCACCTACGAGGCGACCATCCGGCTGGGCCTGGCGGATCCACGGATCCACGCCCTGGTCCTGGGCTACTGGCACACCATCGTCACACCGCCGATGGTGTTCGCCGAGCTGACCGCGCGGGTCGTCGAGGAGTTCCGCGCCCGGGGCATCGCCAAACCGGTGGTGGCCTCGCTCGCGGGCGACACCGAGGTCGAGGAGGCGTGCGCGTACCTCTTCGAGCGCGGGGTCGTGGCCTATCCGTACACCACCGAGAAGCCGGTGGCCGTCCTGGGCGCCAAGTACCGCTGGGCCAGGTCGGCGGGGTTGCTCACCTAAGCGCTCCGCTGGAAGTGCCCCGACCTGCCGTCGATCGTCTGCGGCACCGTCGTGGCTGGTCGCGCCCGCGTGGCGGAGCCGCATATCGACACGGCCCCGCGCCCCTTCGGGGCGCCACCGAACCGCGACCGACTTCCACCGATCCGCATAGCAACCCGCGTTTCCCGGAGCACGAAGAGTTTGGACAGGGGGCGCTGGCCGGGTTCCTTCGAAGCCAAGGGGACGACATGAGCACAGCAGAACAGCCGGAAGGGGTCCTCCCCTTCCGTGAAGTGCAGGACAGCAAGGGACGTACGTATCGCATCGGCGAGACCGACCGCGACATCCTGGGCCACAGCCGGAAGCTGATGGTCTATCTGCCGTGGATCGCGATGATGGCCATCAGCGTGTCCGAGTACGCGTACGGCTCGGCGGAGGACACGCTCTCGGAGGCGCACGGCTGGACCCAGAGCAACACCTTCTGGATCCTCAGCGTCTGGGTGTTCTTCCAGGCGGGCATCGCCTTCCCGGCCGGATGGCTGCGGGAGAAGGGGATCCTGACCGCCCGCAGTGCGATGTTCCTGGGTTCGGGGCTGTGTCTGATCGGCTTCCTGGCCCTCTCGCACCTCGACAACGTCTTCGCGGCGATCGTCGGCTTCGGTGTCATCGGGGGCCTCGGCTCCGGGTTCGTCTACGCCACCTGCATCAACATGGTGGGCAAGTGGTTCCCGGAGCGGCGCGGCGCGAAGACGGGGTTCGTCAACGGAGGGTTCGCCTACGGCGCGCTGCCGTTCATCTTCATCTTCAACTACTGGTTCGACACCGGGAACTTCGACGAGGTCCTGGACCTCATCGGGGTCTATGTGCTGATCATCGTGGCGGTCTGCGCCTGGTTCTTCAAGGACCCGCCGAAGAACTGGTGGCCCGCCGACATCGACCCGCTGAGCTACGCCGGCAACGCCAAGAGCGCGGCGAGCCTGGCGAAGAACCCGCCTGCGGTGCGGCAGTACACGCCCAAGGAGGCCATCAGGACCGGAATGCTGCCGCTGATGTGGTTCTCCCTGGTGCTCACCGCGGGAGTGTCCATATTCGGCATCTCCTTCCAGGTCGACTACGCCAAGGAGGTGGGCTTCGGCCCGCTGGTGGCGGCCTCGTCCATGGGCATCATGTCCGTCATCAACGGTGTCGGACGCGGGGTGGTCGGCTGGCTCTCGGACCTGTGGGGGCGGAAGACGACGCTGGTCTTCGTCATCGTGGTGCTGGGCCTCGCCCAGTTCGGGGTGATCTGGGCCGGCGACATCCACAACGAGGTGCTGTTCCTCTTCTTCGCCTTCCTCTCCGGGTTCGGCGGCGGCGCCTTCTACCCGATGTTCGCGGCGCTGACCCCGGACTACTTCGGGGAGAACTACAACGCCACCAACTACGGCCTGGTGTACAGCGGAAAGCTGATCAGCGGGCTGTTCGGCGGCGGCCTCGGCTCGATGGTGGTCGACTCCTGGGGCTACGACGGCGCGTACGCGCTCGCCGGAGGCATCTCCATGGTGGCGGCCGGGGTGGCCCTGCTGCTGCGGCAGCCCGGCCGGCCGCGGGTCCGGGACATCGCCCCGAACCCGCAGCCGATCAGCCGCGAGGCCGTCTAGCCCGGCCGCGCGGGACCCTCGCTCAGCCCCGTCCGCCGCAGCGCAACGACCGCAGATAGCGAGCGGAGCGGCGGGCGGTGGTGAGCGAATCGGCGGGCTGGTCGTGCTCCACCATCCAGTGGTGGTCACGCCGCCCGCCATGGGTCTTGCCCACCGCGCTCAGGAAGCGGCGGTAGTCGATGTCACCGTCTCCGACGTCCACCATCCGGTAGCCGTCGGGGACGGTTTCGTCGTGCTCCCCGTCCTTGACGTGGAAGAGCGGATAGCGGTGCGGGGCCCGCAGGACGTAGGTCAGCGGCTCGAAGGGCGCCGGGGAGCCGTCGGCCTTCCTTCCGAAGCGGTACTGGGCCACGTACGCCCAGTAGATGTCCATCTCCAGGTGGACCAGTTCGGGGTCGGTCTCGGCGAGCAGCACATCGTAGAGGCGGACGTCCGGCCGGTCGGTGGCGAAGGAGAACTCCTCGGCGTGGTTGTGCTGGTAGAACTTCATCCCGCGCGCCTTGGCCGCCGCGCCGTAGGTGTTGAACTCCTCCGCGCAGCGCTTCCAGCCGTCGACCGTGGAGCCGTAGCGCCAGGGCCCGGAGGCGGTGCCCACATGCGGCAGGCCGAGCGCCTCGGCGTCGTCGAGGACCTGGGTGAGGTTGGTGGCGAAGGTGTACGCCTTGGGGTCGTCGGAGTAGTAGCCGACGTGGCTGCCGATACCGCGCAGCCCGTTGTCCCGCATCAGCCGCTTGAGCTGCTTGAGGGTGATGTCGCCGGTGCCCTGGGTGTATCCGGCGAACTCCACCTGGTCGTAGCCGTACCGGGCCAGTTCCTCGAAGACACCGGCGAAGCCGATGGACTGCACCTGGTCGCGGAGGGTGTAGAGCTGGATGCCGAGGTGGCCGCGGGGCACCAGCGGGCCGCCCCGGCCGTGCTGGGCCGACGCGGCGGTGGCGCCGCCCGTCTGGGCGGCCGCGGCGGTGCCGGTGCCGAGCAGACCGGCGGCCGTGGCGCCCGCGGCGACGCCGAGGAATCTGCGGCGGCGGAGGGTCTCGGCGAGTTCGGGGTTGTCCTGGGCCCTCTTCACGGGGTGTCTCCTTCGGTTGCGTTCGTCAGGCCGGCGAGGCTGAGGAGCAGGTTCTTGACGTCGGTGGCGGCCACTTGGCCGCTCACCGCGCCGGGCTGGGAGCAGAGGAGGACGGGGCTGTCCTCCTCGCGGTCCGGGAGGCGGCCGTGGCTGCCGCGCACCGGGGACGGATCGAGCGGGACGACGGCCATGCGGTAGCGCATCCCCGTCTTCTTGCGGGCCAGCGCGGTGGCGGCCCGCACCCGCACATAGGGGTCCTTGGGGTCCATGAACAGTTCGGCCGGGTCGTAGCCGGGCTTGCGGTGGATCTCCACCAGCTGGGCGAAGTCGGGGGCGCGGGCGTCGTCGAGCCAGTAGTAGTACGTGAACCACGCGTCCGGCGCGGCCACCGCGACCAGTTCCCCGGAGCGGGGATGGTCCAGGCCGTGGGCCTTCTTGCCCTCGTCGTCGAGGAGTTCGGCGATGCCGGGCAGCCCGGCCAGGGCGGCGCGGGTGGCGTCCAGGTCCTCCGCGCGGCGCACATACACATGGGCGAGCTGGTGGTCGGCGACCGCGAAGGCGCGGGAGGCGCCGGGGTCGAGGTACTCCATGCCGTCCTGGGTGTGCACTTCGAGCAGCCCGGCGCGGCGCAGCGCCCGGTTGATGTCCACCGGCCGGGAGACCCGGGTGATCCCGTACTCGGACAGCGCCACGACGGTACGGCCACGGGCGGTGGCGTCGTCGAGCAGCGGGCCGAGGGCGGTGTCGAGTTCGGCGGCGGCGGAGTGGGCGCGGGGGTCGTCGGGGCCGTACCGCTGGAGGTCGTAGTCCAGGTGCGGAAGGTAGGTCAGCACCAGATCGGTGGGGCTGGTGCGCAGGATGTGGCGGGTGGCGTCGATGATCCACTGCGAGGAGACCAGGTCGGCGCCCGGCCCCCAGAAGTGGAAGAGGGGGAAGGTGCCGAGCTTCGCGGTGAGTTCGTCGTGCAGGGCGGGGGGCCGGGTGTAGCAGTCCGGCTCCTTGCGGCCGTCGGCGTAGTAGACGGGGCGCGGGGTGACGGTGATGTCGGTGTCCGAGCCCATCGCGTACCACCAGCAGATGTTGGCCACGGTGTAGCCGGGGTGGGCGCGGCGGGCGGCGTCCCACAGCCTGTCGCCGCCCACCAGTCCGTTGTGCTGCCGCCACAGCAGCACCTCGCCCATCTCGCGGAAGTACCAGCCGTTGCCGACGATGCCGTGTTCGGCGGGTGTGGTGCCGGTGAGGAACGTCGACTGGGCGGCGCAGGTGACGGCGGGCAGCACGGTGCCCAGCGTGGCGCGGGAGCCGGAGCGGGCCAGGGCCTTGAGGCGGGGCATGTGGTCCAGCAGCCGGGGGGTGAGCCCGACGACGTCGAGGACGAGGAGGGGGGTGGGGCCGGTCCTGTCGCTCCTGTCGCTCCGGTGGCTCAGGTCGCTCATGGCAGCTCCTTGAGGCCGAGGTCGGTCAGCAGGTCGCGGGCGAGGGCGAGTTCGGCGGCGATGCCGTCGGCGAGCCGGTCGCGGGTGCGGGGGCGCAGCTCGGGCGGGAGCGCCTGCCAGGTGTAGGTCTCCACTTCGAGGTGGCGGGTCAGCGGGGCCGGCCCGCCGACGAGACGGGCCAGGGCGTCGGTGAGCACCGGGAGGGTGGAGGTGAGCGGGGGTTCGGGCGGGGCGTGCAGCGGTACGTGGAAGTGCGACCGCCAGGGCGCGGTGTCCGCCAGCCCGCCCGCGAGCGCCTGGTCGAGGTCGTCGGTGCCGGTGACGCCGCCCCCGGGGGCCCGGGTGCGGGTCTGGTGGAGGAAGCGGGGCTCGGCGAAGGCCGCGAGGGCCTCCCGTACGGCGGGCCGCTCCGGGTCCTCGGCGTGCAGCGCGGCGGACAGCTGTGCCTTGACGACCGGGACCCCGGCGGCGGTGAGCGCGCCTGTGGCCGTGTGCGGATCCTCGAACTGGGTCGCCAGGTGGCAGGTGTCCAGGCAGATCCCGACGCGGTCCAGGGGCGGGCCGCCGGGCGCGGTGAGCGCCTCGATGGCCTGCGCGGTGGTCTCCACTGTGCAGCCCGGCTCGGGCTCCAGGCCGATGCGGACGGAACGGCCGGTGAGCTCCTGGATGGCGTCGAGCCGCTGGGCGAGGGTGGTGAGGTGGCGGCGGGCGGCGCGGGCCCGTTCGGCGTCGAAGGGGGTGCGCCAGGCCAGCGGCAGGGTGGAGACGGAGCCGTCCGCGATGTCGTCGGGGAGCAGCGCGGCCAGCAGGCGGGCCAGATGGGTGGTGTGCTCCAGCCGCTCCGGATCGGTCCAGTCGGGCTGGTAGACGCGGTACTTGACCTCCTGGGCGCCGAACCCTTCGTACGGGAAGCCGTTGAGGGTGACCACCTCAAGGCCGCGGGTGTCCAGCGCGGTGCGCAGTCTGCGCAGTTCGGCGGGGTCGGCGCTCAGGGTGCGGGCGGCGTCGCGGGCCAGCCACAGGCCGATGCCGAGCCGGTCGCGGCCGAGGCGGCGGCGGACCGGTTCGCAGTGCAGCCGGAGCTGCTCCACTACGCCGTCGAGGTCTTCGGCGGGGTGGACGTTGGTGCAGTAGGCGAGGTGGACGGTGGAGCCGTCGGGGTGGCGGAAGCGCATGGGGTCCTCCTCACCGTTCCGTCGGCGCGGCGGCCGGGGCGCCGCCGCGCAGGATGGAGTTGCCCTCGTGGGTGGCGGTGGCCGCGGTCTCCTCGGTGTCGAGGTCCAGGTCCAGGCGGCCGCTGAGCCCGTAGAACGCCACCGGGTTGCGCCACAGCACGAGGTCGACGTCGTCCTCGCTGAACCCCTCGGCGCGCATCAGGTCGCCGACCCGCCGGGTCTTGAGCGGGTCGCTCCTCCCCCAGTCGGCGGCGGAGTTGACCAGGACCTTCTCGGGCCCGTACGCCCGCAGGATCGCGACCATCCGCTCCTCGTCCATCTTGGTGTCGGGGTAGACCGAGAAGCCCAGCCAGCAGCCGCTGTCCTTGGCCTCCTTGACGGTGGTCTCGTTGAGGTGGTCCACCAGGACCCGGTCCGGGGGCAGCGCGGACTCCCCGACGACGTCGAGGGTGCGGCGCAGCCCGGCCAGCTTGTCGCGGTGCGGGGTGTGGACGAGGGCGGGCAGCCCGTGGTCGGCGGCGAGCTGCAGCTGGGCGGCGAGGGCGGTGTCCTCGGCGGGGGTCATCGAGTCGTAGCCGATCTCGCCCACGGCCACGACGCCGTCCTTGACGAGATAGCGCGGCAGCTCGTCCAGGACGGGGGTGCAGCGCGAGTCGTTGGCCTCCTTGGGGTTGAGGGCGAGGGTGCAGTGGTGGGCGATCCCGTGCTGGGCGGCCCGGAAGGGCTCCCAGCCGAGGAGGGAGTCGAAGTAGTCGTAGAAGCTGGCGGGCGAGGTGCGGGGCTGCCCGAGCCAGAAGGACGGCTCGACGAGGGCGCGCACCCCCGCGGCGTACATGGCCTCGTAGTCGTCGGTGGTGCGGGAGGTCATATGGATGTGGGGATCGAAGATGCGCATCAGGACTCCTCGCGGGTCAGGGCGCGGGGCGCGCCGGGCAGGGCGCGGGTCATGGCCAGTACGCGGTCGAGATCGCCGGGCACGGGGCGCCCGGCGGCGGTGCGCTCATGGGCGTAGTCGCCGAGCATGCGGCCCAGCTCGCCGTCGCCGCGCGCCCGCCGCTCCCAGTCGGCCACGGCGGTGAGGGGCACTCCCGTGAACAGGCACTTGAGCACGGCCTGCCGCCAGCTGTGCGGAGGGAGGTGCCGGGCGGCGTACGGCCCGACGGCGGCGGCCACGAGCCGGGTGTCGTTGGTCCGCAGGGCGTCCTCGACGAGCGGCACGGCGTCGGCCCCGGCGAAGAGCGCGAGACGCGGAAGCGCCCGCAGCACGGCCCGGCGCTCGGCGCCCGTGCCATGCGCGTACAGCCTGGCGACGGTGGGCGCGTCCGCGCGCGCGGCGTGGAGGATGAGGACGCGGGCGGCGTCGGGGAGGTCGTGGGGGGCGAGGTCGGCGGCGGGTCCGGGGGCGAGGTCGTCGGCGGCGGGTCGGGGGGCGCGGTCGTGGGCGACGGGTCGGGGGGCGCGGACGTGGCGGCCCGCGGAGGCGAAGTCCAGCTCCCAGCGGGCGGGGCCGGGAGCGTCCGGGAGCGGCCCGGTCTTCGCCGCGTCCGTCAGCGCCTGTTCCAGCCAGACGCGGCCCGCCTCGTCCAGGCGCCGCTCCACGGCGGCGCGGAGTTCGGTCACGGTCAGCATCGGACGCCTCCCTCGTTCGCGGCCCGTTCGGCGTCCTTGAGGAACCGCAGGGAGGCGCGGGCCAGTTCGGGACCGGCGTGGGAGTGGCGGGGCAGCTCGACGCCGACGAGTCCCCGGTACCCCGCCGCGCGCAGCGCCTCCAGGACCGGCGGGAAGTCGATCTCCCCCTCGCCGAACGGCAGATGTTCGTGCACCCCGCGCCGCATGTCCTCGATCTGCACATGCCGCACCCAGGGCGCCGCCGCCCGGACGCACTCGGCGGGCGGGTCGGGTTCCAGGCACTGGCAGTGGCCGATGTCGAGGGTGAGGCCGAGGGCGGCCGGATCGCCGAGCGCCGTGCGCAGCCGGTGGAAACCGGCAAGGTCGGCGAGGAGATGCCCCGGCTCCGGCTCGATCGCGAGGGAGACGCCCACCGCCCCGGCGGCCACGACCACCGGCCCGAGGGCGTCCGCCAGCCGCCGCCACGCCGTCTCCCCGGACTCACCGGGCGGCAGCACCCCGCTGAAGCAGTGCACGGCCGGGGCCCCGAGGTCTCCCGCCACCCGCACGGCCCGCAGCAGCAGACCGACCCGGGCGCCACGGGCCTCGGGGTCCGGGTCGAGCAGGGTGGGGTGGTGCTTGCGCCGGGCGTCGAGCACATACCGGGCGCCGGTCTCGATCGCGACACCGAGGCCGAGCCGCTCGAGCTCGCGGGCCACGCGGCGGGTGCGGGCGGCGAGGTCCGGGGCGAGCGGGTCGAGGTGCATATGGTCGAGGGTCAGCGAGACGCCGTCGTAGCCGAGGTCGGCGAGGAGGGCGAGGGCGTCGCTCAGGCGCAGGTCGGTCAGACCGTTGGTGCCGTAGGCGAAGCGGAGGGGTTCCGGGGTGGGGCGGCCGGGGTCGCCGGTACGGCTCATGTCGCGCTGACCTTTCTCGACAGCCGTCGGGCGACGGGCATGAGCGCGAGCAGCCCCGCGGCCGTACGGTGCGCCCCGGCGCGGGAGGCGAGTACGGCCTGAAGCGGGATCATCGCGCGGATGCCGCTGCCGACGGCACGCTGGAGGAGGTACGGGGACGGGTTGAGCGCGGCGTGCGCCAACGGCCGGGCGACCGTGGCCACATACCCGCCCGCGAGGGCGACCCCGGCGACGGCCGCGAAGCGGCTTACCGCCGCGCCGCGCGAGGGGATGGTCAGGGGCGCCCCTGCCCCGGCACGCGGCCCGTCCGGCGGGCCGCCACCGGTGGCCGCCGCAACGAGCCGCCTCGCCGGACCACCGCGCCCTGCCCGTACGCCCTTGCCCCGCGCGAGCTCGTGGGTAACTGCGGCCGTGGTGCGCTGGACGACGGCCGCGAAGCGGCTGACCGCCGCGCCGGGCGAGGGGATCCCGGTGCGCCGGGGCATCGCGGCCCCGGCACGTGTGCCGCCCGGCGGGGCGGCGTGTCGAGTGGCGGCTGTAGCCGCCGCGACGAGTCGCGCCGCCGGACCGCCGCGCCGTGCGCCCGCGCCCGTGCGCCGGGCATGGGCAAGTCCCTGAGTCACGGCGGCCACGGCGCCCTGGACGACGGCCGGGGCGGACGCGGCGGCCTTGGGCGACGCATCCGCCCGGACGGTGGCGGCCATGTGCCGCGCCGCCGCGCTCCGGCTCCGCATGCTGGTGACCGTCCGGCCAACGGCCGCGCCCCCAGAGGGGCCTCGCCCCGACCTGGACACGCGGCCCACGGCCGGGAGGCGGCCCAGCTGTGCGAGGGCGCGCCGAGGGACCCACCGCCGACCGGGGCGGTTGCCCCGGCCCGAAGGAGCCGGGGCGGCCAGGGCCCCGGCGAGTCGCCGAGCCGGACCACCGCGGCGCAGGCCCGCGCGGGAGAGCTCCCTCGTGAGGGCCGCGGCGGCACCACCGGTGGCCGGGTCACCTGCCGGAGTGCCGCGGCGGCTCGGCGTGGTGGCACCGTTCGCACCCGCGACCGGCGCGCCGTGGCCCGCTTCAGGACCACGCTCCGAAGCGGGCGCCGGGCGCCTGGTGGCGGCCCAGGCGATCGCCGCTCCCGTCGCGAGGGCGCCGAGAGGGGCCGTTGAGGAGCCGCCGACCGCCTCGTGGCGGGAGACCGTGGTCACCGCGAGGGTGTGGGCGCCCAGGAGGGCGGCCGGGCGGAGGGCCGGGCGTATGTGCCCGGCGGAGGCCGTGGCGCCGAGGAGGAGGTCCAGCGCGCGGGCGGCGGCCATGGTGGGCGGGCCCGCGGGCGTGTTCTTCAGCCCCAGGTCGTACGCCCACACCGTGCCCGCCAGGGCCGTCGCCGTGGTGAGGGCCGGACGGCCCGCGGCGGCGGCGCAGAGCAGTCCGGCGGCGGTCAGCCCGGTCGCGGCGGTCAACGCGGCGGCCGGGGCGATACGGCCCGACGGCAGCGGGCGGCCGGGGCGCTCCACGGCGTCGATGTCCCGGTCGGCCCAGTCGTTGAGCGCCATGCCCGCCTCGTACAGGCACAGCGAGGCGCAGACCGCGAGCGCCGTGCCACGGTTGGGGCCGCGCCGGGCCGCGGCCGCGCCCGCCAGGGCGTCACCCGGCACGGTGAACAGGGCCGAGACCCTGAGGAGTTCGGCCCAGTCGCCCCACTTGCCGAGGGGCCCCCGTTCCCCCGCCTCGGCCGTCACGACCGGCCCCGCAGCCGCCCGGCGAAGCCGATGAGCGCCGCGTACTGGTCGGCGAGGGCGGCCGGGCCGCCGTCCGGGTCCTTGAAGTAGAAGCCGAGTTCGGGGAGCGGTCCGGTGAGGCCGCACTCATGGGCGCGGGCGGTCAGCCGGGCCAGATCGAGGACGAGCGGGGCGGCGAGGGCCGAGTCGCAGCCCTGCCAGATGGTCTGGAGGACCATCCGCGAGCCGAGGAAGCCCTCGAAGGAGACGTGGTCCCAGGCGGTCTTCCAGTCGCCGAGCGCGGGCACGTTGTCGATGTGCAGTTCGCCGTCGGGGAGTTCGCCGAGGGTGTCGGAGAGGACCCGCGCCTTCCCCGCGTTCTTGGCGGCCGCGGCGCCCGGGTCGGCGAGGGCGGCGCCGTCGCCGCCGCCGAGGAGGTTCGTACCGGACCAGCTCCGTACGGCCAGCGCCCGCTGGGCGAACATCGGCGCGAGGACGGACCGCAGCAGCGTCTGCCCGGTCTTGCCGTCGCGCCCCGCGTACGGCAGCCCGGAGCGCTCGGCCCGCTCGCGCACCCGGGGGTGGTGGAGCCCGGTGGAGGGCGTGAAGTTGACGTACGGGCATCCGGCGCGCAGCGCGGCGGCCGCGTAGAGGGAGCTGGGCGGCAGCGTCCCGACGTCCTCCGGGGCCGCTTCGGTGGAGGCGACGTTGACGACGACGGCGCGGGCGAGGCCGTGCGTACGGAGGAACTCGGTGAGGTCGGCCGCGAAGGCCGCGATCAGCTCCTCCTCGCCGCGGCCGTCGCCGGGCTGTGGCCCGCCCGGGCGGACGGCCGCGTCGGCGGCGGCGAGTTCGCCGCGTACGGCGGCGGGCAGCCCGTGCGGCAGCACCCCGTCGGCGGCCAGCGCCTCGGCCCGCTTGGGCAGCGGGGTGGCGGCGGTGTCATGGCCGCCGAAGACGAGGTCGGCGAGCGCGGGCAGGCCGCTGTCCGCGAACGCCGCGGTCTCGGTGACCATTCCGGTGGCCGGCTGCAGCCCCCCGGCGACGGCGGCACAGCCCGCCACGGCGGTGGTGGCGACCGAACCGCGGGCGCCGATGAGCCAGACCCCCGTACGGGGTGCGTCGCGGAGTGGGGTGATGTCGTCGGGACGGGTGGTCACTGGCTGCCTCCCGGGGGCTGGGCGTGGGTTGCGCAGATGGTTCGGGGCTCCGCGGATCCGCATGGCGGCGCCGGTCCGGTCGTGGCGTAGGGGTGGTGTGGTCGGGCGGGCGTGGCCGAGGCCGCCCCGCGCCCGGGAGTCGGGGCCGGGGCGGGGCGGCCGGAGCCGCCGGGCGGGTGACCCGGGGCCGTCGGGGTGGCGGCGGCGGACAGGTGGTGGGGGTGGCGGCGGGAGGAGGCGGCGTACTCCTGCCCGCCGCCACGCCGTCCCCACGGCTCCCCTCGGGCCGTCGGGACGGCGGACCGTGGGCGCCTAGCCGTCGTGGTGGTGCTGGTGGTGGCCGCCGCCCTTCGCCGGCAGGTCCTTGACGCGGATGTCGCGGAAGGAGACCTCGTCCCCCTCCCCGTGGTTCTGGATGCCGACGTAGCCCTGGAGCAGGCTGCGCGCCGGGTCCCGGTTGGTGAAGTCGTTGATCTTCACGCCGTTGAGCCAGATCCGCAGCCGCTCGCCCTGTACGCGGATCTCGTACGTGTTCCACTCCCCCGGCGGGTTCAGCGCCGCGTCCCGCTTGGCGAGGTCCGCGGACTGGAAGCCGTAGACCGAGCCGGTGGTGTGATCGGGGGTGTCCGTGGCGTCTATCTGCACCTCGTAGCCGTTGTCGACCGCCGACCAGGGGTCGTCGGAGGCGGGGAAGCCGACGAAGACGCCGGAGTTGTCGTCGCCCGCCATCTTCCAGTCCAGCTTGAGCGAGTACGAGCCCAGCTCGCGCGCCTGGTACCAGAGCATGCCCATGCCGCCGGTCGAGGTGAGGGTCCCGGACGCGGTGTCGAGGGTGAAGCTCCCGGGGCCCGCCTGCTTCCAGCCGTCCGTCGAGGTGCCGTCGAAGAGCGGGCGGTAGCCCTGCTCGGGGCGGCAGTCGGCGTGGGCGGCGCCGGTGGCGTAGCGGATGCCGCCGAGCAGGTGCCGGCGGAAGGCGGGGTCGGCGTAGGACTCCTTGGTGTGGCCGAAGCCGGTGTAGAAGGCGCGGCCGCCCCGGTACTCCTGGCACCACGAGATGGGGTGGTCCTCGCCCATCGCGCCGCCCTGGTACGAGGATTCGTCGAGCGTGGCGAGGACCCGCACCCGCTCCCTCGGGTTGGTGCGGTAGTTGTACCACTCATCGGTCCGCTCCCACGTCGGCGCCAGATGCGCGGTCGCGGGGTTGGCCCGGTCCTCGACGTTCACGGTGGCCTGCTGGATCGCGGGGTGGGACTGGAAGTACGCCCCGGCCAGGCCCTCGTAGAAGGGCCAGTCGTACTCGGTGTCGGCGGCCGCGTGGACGCCGACGTAGCCGCCGCCCGCCCGCACATAGCCCTCGAACGCGGACTGCTGGGCGGTGTCGAGGACGTCGCCGGTCGTGGAGAGGAAGACGACGGCGTCGTAGCGGGCGAGGTTGTCGGGGGTGAAGGCGGCGCCGTCCTCGGTGGCGTCCACGGCGAAGTCGCTCTGCGCGCCGAGTTCCTTGATGGCGGCGACGCCGTCGGGGATGGAGTCGTGGCGGAAGCCGGCCGTCTTGGAGAAGACCAGGACCCGGTCGTCGGCGGCGCCGGACGTGGCGGCCCCGGACGCGGCGGCGGGCAGGGCCGTCAGGGCGAGCAGCAGCGTGGCCCCGACGGCGGCGAGCCGCGCCCCACGCCGGGAGCGGGTACCGGAGCCGGGTCCGGAGTCGCGTCCGGAGTCGGGTCTGGAGTGCGGAGAGGTGTGCGGGTGCATATCCGTCGTGCTCCTTCCTCCCGGGCCGGGGGCGGCGGCCGGGTACGGCCGCCGCCCCCGGCCCCGGGCGTCAACTCGTCAGCCGGTGCCGATCGTGAAGTCGTCCACGTCGAAGAGCGCTCCCGCACCGCCCTTGAAGACGAGGGACAGCGTGGTGGTGCCGGTCGGGGGTTTCGTCAGCGTCGTCTTGACGTCCTGGAAGGTCTCCCAGTCGCCGGTCACCGGCACGGTGACGGTGCCGAGCAGCCGTCCGGCCGGGGAGCCGCTGTGGATCTCCAGCGTGCCGCCGGCGCCCGCCGAGGAGACCCGTGCGGTGAAGTCCTTGGCGTTGCCCAGCACATACGGGGTGAAGGAGATCCAGTCCCCGTTCTCGATGTTGCCGACCGTCTTGCCGCCGTTGGCCGGGGTGTGGTTGATCACCGAGACGCCCTGGCTGTCGTCGTAGTGCTCGGCCTGGCGGTGCTTGGGCTGGACGATGGACTGGTCGTGGGTGGTCAGCGGCGGCTGGCCGCCACCGCCGCCGTCGGTGTACTCGGCGTCGAAGACCCCGAAGATGTTGGCGTTGGGGTCGTGCTCCCCGTCCGCGTTGGTCTTGATGGTGCCGGAGCAGCCGTTAGCCGTGGTGACGGGGTGGCCGTGGCTGTCATGGCCGAGGATGTAGGTGACCTTGACCTTCGCGCAGTCGACGGTGCCGTCCTCCGGGTCGGTCACCTTGACCTTGAACGGGACCTCGTCGCCGAAGCTGAACAGCTGGCCGTCGGCGGGCAGTTGCAGCGTCACCTTGGGCGCGGTGTTGCCCACGGTGAGGTGCACATTGGCACTGGCGGTGCGGCCGGTGGGGTCCTTGACGGTGAGGGTGGCGGTGAAGGTGCCGTTCTTCTTGTACGTGTGGGTGGGGTTGGTGGCGGCGGAGGTCGTGCCGTCGCCGAAGTCCCAGCTGTAGGCGAGGGTGTCGCCGTCGGCGTCCGAGGTGCCCGCCGAGGAGAAGGCGACCTTCATGGGCGCCTTGCCGGAGGTGCGGTCGGCGCTCGCCTCGGCGATGGGCGAGTGTCCGCCGGTGGCGTTCTCGATCCGGTAGAGCGCGGAGTGCTCGTCGCCGTTGAAGTAGCCGAGGCCGTAGTCGAGTACGTACAGCGCGCCGTCCGGGCCGAAGGCCGAGTCCATGACCTGGGTGCCGGACCACGGGAAGTCGTTGATCTTCTGCACGGCCCCGTCGGCGCCCTGCTCGATCCGCTTGATCCACTGGCGGCCGAACTCCCCCGCGAAGAAGTTCCCGTTGTACGACTCGGGGAACTTCACCGGTGAGTCGAGCGAGGCGTCGTAGCGGTAGACCGGCCCGGCCATCGGGGACTCGGAGCCGGAGCCGAACTCGGGCACGGAGTCGTTGTCGTACGGGATCCAGGCGGGCTGGGCGGGCGGCAGATCGGTGAGCCCGGTGTTGTACCGCGAGGTGTTCTCGGGCGCGGCGCAGTCGAAGGCCGGGCCGGAGGTGCCGGTGGCGAAGTCGTAGTCGCGGTACGGCTTGTTGTCGGCGATGCAGTACGGCCAGCCGTAGTTGCCGGCCTTGGTCACCCGGGCGAACTCGACCGCGCCGCCGGGTCCGCGCTCGGGGTTGGCGGCGCCGGCGTCCGGTCCGTAGTCGCCGACGTAGACCGTGCCGGTGGGCTTGTCGACACTGATCCGGAACGGGTTGCGGAAGCCCATCGCGTAGATCTCGGGCCGGGTCTTCTCGGTGCCGGGCGCGAAGAGGTTGCCGTCCGGCACGGTGTACGAGCCGTCGTCGGCCACCTTGATCCGGAGCACCTTGCCGCGCAGGTCGTTGGAGTTGCCCGCGGAGCGCCGGGCGTCGAAGGCCGGGTTGCGGTTGTCCCGCTCGTCGATGGGGGTGAAGCCGTCGGACTCGAACGGGTTGCTGTCGTCGCCGGTGGACAGGTACAGGTTGCCGTCGGCGTCGAAGTCGATGTCCCCGCCGACGTGGCAGCAGATGCCGCGGGACGCGGGGACGTCCAGCACCTTCTTCTCGCTGCCGGTGTTCAGGGTGCCGTCGGCGTCGAGGGTGAACCGGGAGAGGCGGTTGACGCCGTCGAACTTGGCGAAGTCGGCGGCCGTGCCCGTGGTGGGGGCGTCGCCGGCGGGGGTGTCGAGCGGGGGCGCGTAGTAGAGGTAGATGGCGCGGTTGTCGGCGAAGCCGGGGTCGATGCCGACGCCCTGGAGCCCTTCTTCGTCGTGCGAGTAGACGGGCAGCTTGCCGGACACCTTGGTCTCGCCCGTGGCGTCGGTCAGCCACAGGGTGCCGTCGCGCGAGGTGTGCAGCACGGAGCGGTCGGGGAGTACGGCGAGCGTCATGGGCTCGCCGGTCTCCTCCACGCCCTTGGCGAGGGTCACCTGCTGGAACTGCTCGGCGGCCGGGGCGGGTTGATCCGCTTGATCCGCGCCCGCCTGGGGAGCGGTGAACGCGAGCCCCGCGCCGACGAGCAGTGCGCTCGTGACGAGCGCGAGGGGACCGCGCAGTCGAAGCCTTTTCCTGTGCACGCTGATCCTCCGTGGAAAGAGGGGGGTACGGGCGGGCCGTCAGGCCGCCGTGACTGGCACAGGCGCGCGCCGTCGCGCCGGGATGACCGGTCCGGGGCGAGGGGCCCCTATGTGTCCGGTACATCTCAAGGACCGTAGCGGGGTTTGTCCGGTCCGGAAACCCCTTTGACGCAAAACAGGTGCCACTTCATCCACGGGCAGGACAAAGCTGGGTGGGGGTGCGGTGTGCGGTCCCCCACCCAGGGGCCCTTGGACGGACGGGTCCTCGTCGCTACTTGTCGCCGCCGCCGAAGGCCGCGTCGAACGACGCCGTCGGCGGGTCGAAGTCGAAGTGCTTCAGCCGGGCCAGCGCCTCCGGGGCGCCGGTGAGCCGGTCCATCCCGGCGTCCTCCCACTCGACCGACACCGGACCGTCGTACCCGATCGAACGCAGCATCCGGAACACGTCCTCCCACGGCACGTCGCCATGGCCCGCGGAGACGAAGTCCCAGCCGCGCCGGGGATCGCCCCAGGGCAGGTGGGAGCCGAGGCGTCCGTTGCGGCCGTCCAGCCGCTTCCGGGCCTCCTTGCAGTCCACGTGGTAGATCCGGTCCCGGAAGTCCCACAGGAAGCCGACCGGGTCCAGGTCCTGCCAGACGAAGTGGCTGGGGTCGAAGTTGAGCCCGAACGCGGGGCGGTGGCCGACGGCCTCCAGGGCCTGGTGGGTGGTCCAGTAGTCGTAGGCGATCTCGCTGGGGTGCACCTCGTGGGCGAAGCGCACGCCCTCGGCGTCGAAGACGTCGAGGACCGGGTTCCAGCGCTCGGCGAAGTCCTCGTAGCCCCGCTCGATCATCCCCGGCACCACCGGCGGGAACATCGCCACCAGATGCCAGATGGAGGAGCCGGTGAAGCCGATGACGGTGCGCACCCCGAAGGCGGCCGCGGCGCGTGCGGTGTCGGCCATCTCGGCGGCGGCCCGCCGCCGTACGCCCTCCGCCTCGCCGTCGCCCCAGATCCGGGCGGGCAGGATGGCCTTGTGGCGCTCGTCGATGGGCGAGTCGCACACCGCCTGGCCGACCAGGTGGTTGGAGATGGCCCAGCACTTGAGGCCGTACTTCTCCAGCAGCTCGCGCCGCCCGTCCAGATAGCCGGACTCGCCGAGTGCCCGGTCCACCTCGAAGTGGTCGCCCCAGCAGGCGAGTTCCAGTCCGTCGTAGCCGAAGTCACGGGCCAGCCGGCAGACCTCCTCCAGGGGAAGGTCGGCCCACTGGCCGGTGAAGAGCGTGAAGGGTCTGGGCATTCCGGCCTCCTCCTCAGACGGGTACGGGGGTGTAGACGCAGTTCTTCTCCGCGCTCTCCTCCACGGCGGCCAGCACCCGCTGCACCTGCAGCCCGTCCTCGAAGGACGGCTCGGGGCCGGTTCCGTCGGCGATCGCGAACACCATGTCCCGCGCCTGGTGGACGAAGGTGTGCTCATAGCCGAGGGCGTGGCCCGGCGGCCACCACCCCTCGAGGTAGGGGTGCTCGGGCTCGGTCACCAGGATCCGGCGGAAGCCGGAGTCCACCGCGGGCTCGGTGTGGTCGTGGAAGGACAGCTCATTGAGCCGCTCCAGATCGAAGGCGAGCGAACCGCGATCGCCGTTGAGCTCGATCCTGAGCGAGTTCTTACGGCCCGCGGCGAACCGGCTGGCCTCGAACGACGCCACCGCGCCGGAGCCGAACCGCCCGGTGAACAGCGCCGCGTCATCGACCGTCACCGGTCCGCGCGCCGCCCCGCCCGCCCCGGCGCCGCCGAGCCCGGCCACCGCGCCGGCGGGCAGCGGCCGCTCCCGGATGAACGTCTCGGTGAGCGCCGAGACGCCGACCAGCCGCTCCCCCGCCAGATGCTGCGCCAGGTCGACGATGTGCGAGCCCAGGTCGCCGAGGGCGCCGGAGCCCGCGTACTCCCGCCGCAGCCGCCACACCAGGGGGAACTCCGGATCGACGATCCAGTCCTGGAGATAGGTCACCCGGACGTGCCGCAGCACGCCTATCCGCCCGCCCGCCACCATCCGGCGGGCGTAGGCGATCGCGGGCGCGCGGCGGTAGTTGAAGCCCACCATCGCCACCTGGCCGCGCTCCCGGGCCCGCCGGGCCGCCTCCACCATGGCCTCGGCCTCGGCCACGGAGTTGGCGAGCGGCTTCTCGCACAGCACGTGCTTGCCCGCCTCCAGGGCCGCGATGGCGATCTCGGCATGGCTGTCGCCGGGGGTGCAGACGTCGACCACCTGCACATCGTCCCGGGCGATCAGCGCCCGCCAGTCGGTTTCGGCGGCGGCCCAGCCGTGCCGGTCCGCGGCGGCCCGTACGGCGTCCGCGTCGCGCCCGCAGACGGCGGACATCGCGGGGCGGGCGGGGAGGTCGAAGACACGGCCGACGGTGCGCCAGCCCTGGGAGTGGGCGGCGCCCATGAAGGCGTAGCCGACCATGCCGACGCCGAGTGTCTTCGCTTCAGGATTTTCCATGGGACTCCTTCTGACGATCGCAAACCGACGCGAGGTGGGGGGTCTGGCCCTCAACAGGGCTCAGCTGAATCCCGTGGGGAGGTACTCGTCCACGTTGTCCTTGGTGACGACGGCGGAGTAGAGGGTGAGAGAAGCCGGGATCTCCAGCTCCGCGAGGCCCCCGACGCCCTTGCCCTGCCCCAGCGCGCGGGCGAGGTCGATGGCGGAGGCGGCCATGGTGGGCGGGTAGAGCACGGTGGCCTTCAGCACGCTGTTGCCGGCCTTGATGGCGTCCATGGCGTGCTTGGCGCCCGCGCCGCCGACCATGAGGAAGTCATCGCGCCCGGCCTGCTTGATGGCGCGCTCGGCGCCGACGCCCTGGTCGTCGTCGTGGTTCCACAGGGCGTCGAAGTCGGAGTGGGCCTGGAGCAGCTGGGCCATCTTCGCCTGGCCCGACTCGACCGTGAACTCCGCGGCCTGGCGGCCGACCTTCTTGATGTTGGGGTAGTTCTTCAGGGCGTCGTTGAAGCCCTCGGTGCGCTGCCGGGTGAGCTCCAGGTTGTCGATTCCCGCCAACTCGATGACCTTGGCGTTCTTCTTGCCCTTGAGCTGCTCGCCGATGTAGCGCCCGGCGTTGAGGCCCATGCCGTAGTTGTCTCCGCCGATCCAGCAGCGGTACGCCTGCGGCGAGGCGAAGATCCGGTCGAGGTTGACCACCGGGATGCCCGCCCGCATGGCCTTGAGCCCGACCTGGGTGAGCGCCTTGCCGTCGGCGGGCAGGATGACCAGGACGTCGACCTTCTTGTTGATGAGGGTCTCGATCTGGCCGATCTGCTGGGCGGTGTCGTTGGAGCCCTCGGTGGCCTCCAGGGTGACGTCCTTGTACTCCTTGGCGCGCCGCTTGGCCTGCTCGTTGATGGCGTTGAGCCAGCCGTGGTCGGCCTGGGGCCCGGCGAAGCCGATGGTGACCGCCTTACCGGGCTTGTCATTGGCCGTGTTCGCGGCCTGCTTGGCGTTGTCGCCGTCGTCGTTGTTCTCGTTGCTGGTGCACCCGGCGGCGAACATCGCGCCCGCCGCGGCGGTGCCCAGGAGGAGGTTTCTGCGACTGGTGGTGGCGGAGGAGCTCTTGGCATACCTCATGGCGTCGAACGACCCTTCTGTACCAGGACGGCGGCGACGATGATCGCGCCCTTGGCGATCTGCTGGACATCGCTCTGGAGGTTGTTCAGGGCGAACAGATTGGTGATGGTGGTGAAGACGAGAACGCCGAGGACGGAGCCGGTGATGGTGCCGCGGCCGCCGCTGAGCAGTGTGCCGCCGATGATCGCGGCGGCGATGGCGTCGAGTTCGTAGAGGTTGCCGTTGGTGTTCTGGCCCGAGCCGGTGAGGACGACCAGCATGAAGGCGGCGACACCGCAGCACAGGCCGGAGAGCAGATACAGCATCAGCCGCTGCCGCCGGACGTCGATGCCCGCGAGCCGGGCGGCCTCCGCGTTGCCGCCGATGGCGACCGTGCGCCGGCCGAAGGTGGTGCGGTTGAGCACCAGCCAGCCCACCACGGTGACGGCGGCGAAGATCATCACCAGCGGCGGTATGCCGAGGACATAGGCGTCCGGGAGGCCGAGGTCCAGGACCTGGTTCACGGTGACGACCTGGGTCTTGCCGTCGCTGATCTGCAGGGCGAGACCACGGCCGGAGGCGAGCATCGCGAGCGTGGCGATGAACGGCACCATCCCGCCGTACGCGATGAGCACCCCGTTGACCAGTCCGCAGCCGAGCCCCACCAGCACCGCGCACAGCAGGATGCCGCCGAGCCCGTAGTCCTGGGTGGCGAGCGTGGTGGCCCACACCGAGGCCAGCGCGACGATCGCGCCGACCGACAGATCGATGCCGCCGCTGGTGATGACGAAGGTCACGCCGACGGTGACGACGCCGATGACGGACGCCTGGGTGAGCACGAGCTGGAGGTTGTCGGTGCTGAGGAACTCATCGGGCTTGGTGAAGCCGCCGACGGCGATCAGCACCGCCAGCACCCCGACGAGGGAGAGGTTGCGCAGGTCGGCCAGGCGCCGCAGCCTGCTCAGCGGATCGGTGTCGGTGCGGCCGGCCGGCGGTTTGCCGACCGGACCGGCCGTCAGTGTGGCGCCCGCGCCCGGTACCGGGGCGGGGTCGGCCGGAGGCGGGGACGCCGGCCTGCTCCCGGGTGAATTCACGACGGGCTCCCTTCCATGACGAGATCGAGGACGCGGTGCTCGTCCAGCTCCCGCGCGGGCGCCGTATGGACGACGCGGCCCTCGCGGAGCACCAGCACCCGGTCGGCGAGGCCCAGGACTTCGGGCAGTTCGCTGGAGACGAGAAGGACGGCCATGCCGTCGTCGGCGAGTCGGCGGATCACCGCGTACAACTCGGCGCGGGCGCCGACGTCCACCCCGCGCGTCGGCTCGTCCAGCAGCAGCACCCGGCAGCCGCGCAGCAGCCAGCGGGCCAGTACGGCCTTCTGCTGATTGCCGCCGGACAGGGTGCGCACCGGCCGCTCCGGGTCGTCGGGGTGCAGCGACAGATCGCGGACGCAGCGGCGGGCCGCCGCCCGCTCCGCGCCGCGGTCCACCCATCCGGCGCGGGAGAAGCGGGTCAGCGAGGAGACCGAGACATTGCGGGTGACGGACTCCAGCATCAGCAGCGCCTGCGCCTTGCGCTCCTCGGGGGCGAGGCCGAGCCCGGCGCGCACGGCGGCGGTCACGCTGCCGGGGCGCAGCGGGCGGCCGTCCACCAGGACCCGGCCCGAGGTGGGGCGGCGGGCGCCGTAGACGGTCTCCAGGATCTCGGACCGCCCGGAGCCGACGAGCCCGGCCAGCCCGACGATCTCGCCGGGCGCCACCTCGAGATCGATCGGCTCGAACTCCCCCGCCCGGCCGAGGTTCTCCAGCCGCAGCACCGGCGTGGCGGTGGCGACCGGAGGCGCCGTGGTGCGGCGCGGGAACGCGTACTCCACGTCCCGGCCCGTCATCAGCGCCACGACCTCGCGGGTCGGGGTGGTGCGCGCGGGCAGTCCGCGGGCCGCGGCGCGGCCGTCCTTGAGCACGGTGACGCGGTCGCCGATGCGGCGGATCTCCTCCAGCCGGTGCGAGATGTACACGACGGCCACCCCGGCGGCGGTGAGATCGCCGACGATGCGGAAGAGGTTGTCCACCTCGTCGGGGTCGAGGGCCGCGGACGGCTCGTCCATCACGATCAGCCGGACGTCATGGGAGAGCGCGCGGGCCATCGAGACGATCTGCTGCCCGGCCGCGGAGAGGTCCCCCACCAGCCGCCCCGGGTCGATCTCGGGGTGCCCGAGCCGGGCGAGGAGGGCGGCGGTGGCGGTGCGGGCCGCGCGGGAGCGGACGAAACCGCCGGTGGCCATCTCATGGCCGAGGAAGACGTTCTCGGCGACGGAAAGCCCCTCCACCAGGTCGAGTTCCTGGTAGATGGTGGCGATCCCGAGGCGCATGGCGGCGATGGGCGACTTGAGGGTGACCGGTTCACCGCGCCAGAGGATCTCGCCGCTGTCGGGCTGATGCGCCCCGGCGACCACCTTGATCAGGGTGGACTTGCCCGCGCCGTTCTGGCCGAGCAGACAGTGCACCTCGCCCGCTTCGACATCGAGGTCGACGCCGTCCAGGGCCCGTACTCCGGGGAAGGACTTGGTGATCGCGGACATGGTGAGGAGTGGGCGCGGGTCGGGTGGTGCCGGTGCCATGGCGGGCCTCCTCGGCGGGGTCGCTCGATGCGGTGCGGTCGCTCGTATGCGGTGCGGGACGCTGGGGCGTTCGGGGTGCTGGGCGTGCGGGTGCGCGGCGGGGCGGTGATGTGGTGGTGCCGTGGTGGGGCGTCAGGGCGCGACGGGGTAGCGGCGCGGCCCCGGTGGGAGTGGGGTGCCGGGTGGTGCGGCTCGGTGGTGCCGGTACTGCGGCTCGGTGGTGCGGCTCGTGCCTCGGCATGGCGTACGCCGAGGGGCGGTGCGGTGCGGTGCTGATGCCGTGCTGCTGCGCTGTGCCGAGGTACGGCCCGGCCGGGGCCGGGCGGGGTCGGGCCGTCATGCGTTCATGGCGGCCAGGCCGTCATGCCGGTGAGAAGAGGTGGTCGCTGATCAGGCGGGCCGCGCCGGTGACCCCGGCGGCCGGGCCGAGTTCGCCCAGCACGATGGGGAGGTTGCCGGTGGCCAGGGGCAGGGACTGGCGGTAGACCTGGGTCCGTATGGCGGCGAGCAGCGTATGGCCGAGCCCGGTGACACCGCCGCCGATGACCACCAGACCGGGGTTGAAGAAGCTGACGAGCCCGGCAATGACCTGGCCCGTACGGGTGCCGCCGTCCCTGATGAGGTCGAGCGCGGTCGCGTCGCCCGCCGAGGCCGCCGCGGCGACATCGGTGGCGGCGAGGCTGCCCGCTTCCTCCAGCCGGGCGGCGAGTTCGGCGGACCGGCCGTCGCGGGCGGCCTCCTCGGCGTCGCGGGCCAGCGCCGCGCCGCCGAAGTACGCCTCCAGACAGCCGTGGTTGCCGCAGGCGCAGGGGCGGCCGTCGGGTTCGGCCTGGATGTGGCCGATGTCGCCCGCGCTGCCCGTCGTGCCGCGGTAGACCTCACCGCCGACGACGATCCCGCAGCCGATACCGGTGCCGATCTTCACGCAGAGGAAGTCCTTGACGGAACGGGCGACCCCCGCGTGCTGCTCCCCCATCGCCATGAGGTTCACATCGTTGTCGACCATGACCGGGCAGCCGAGCTCCTGGCTGAGCGCCTCCCGTACGGGGAAGCCGTCCCACCCCGGCATGATCGGCGGCGCCACGGGCACGCCCTCGGGGAACCGAACCGGGCCCGGCACTCCGATGCCCGCTCCGTCGAACCCCTCGGCCACGCCGGACGCCCGGAGCTTCGCGGCCATGTCCAGCACCTGCTCGAAGACCGCGACGGGGCCTTCGCGCACATCCATGGGCTGGTTGAGGTGGCCGAGAATCTCCAGTTCGGCATTTGTCACGGCGACGTCCACGGAGGTGGCGCCGATGTCCACGCCGAGCAGTCGCAGCCCGGGCGCGAGCCGGATGTTGTGCGAACGCCGGCCGCCCCGCGAGGCAGCCAGCCCGTCCGCGACCACCAGCCCGGTCTCCAGCAGCCGGTCGATCTCCACGGCCAGCTTCGAACGCGACAGGTCGATCTGATCGCCCAGCTGAGCACGGGAGTTGGGGCCGCCGTCGCGCAGCAGGCGAAGCAATCGCGCCTGATGCGCGTTCGCCGGTCGTGCCGTCATGCGCCTCACGCTGCCCCTCCCGCCGTCATCGGCATCCACGTGGCCGGGCTTTCACGGGGAACGTAGCAGCGGTTGTCGGGAGTGGGAAGAACTTGCGCCGCAATTGGCTCCGACTTTCTCCTGTCTCAGGACAAAGCCTCGTCGTTTTCGCGACAGGGCACACGAAGGCGCCCGCTCGGCAGCCCGTGCTCGGTGAAAGAGTTGTCACTTGCAGGCCGCACCGCCGGGCGGACCGGCGGATCGGGTCAGGGACGCTCGCGGTCGTGGTAGGTGCGGCGGGTGTGTTCGGTGTGGGCGCGCATGACGGCCGTGGCGCCGTGTTCGTCGCCCGCGGCGATGGCCGCGATCAGCTCGCGGTGCTCGATCCAGGACTGCTTGCCGCGCTGGCGGGCGACCGGGGTGTAGTACCAGCGGACCCTGCGGTCCACCTGGGCGGCCAGCTCGGACAGGACCGCGTTTCCGGCCAGTTCCATCACCTTGGCGTGGAATTCGGCGTTGGCCGCGACCGCGCCGTCCACATCGTCGTCCAGGACCGCGCGCTCGCCCTTCGCGCACAGGTCCTCCAGGGCGGCGACACCGGCCTCGTCGGCCCCGGCGGCGGCCAGCCGGGCGGCCTCGGCCTCGAGGAGCGTGCGCACCGTAAGGAGCTGATCGGCCTCCTCCTCGGTGGGCTCGTGGACGAACGCGCCCTGGGCGGGCCGCAGATCGACCCAGCCCTCGGTGTTGAGCCGCTGGAGGGCCTCGCGCACCGGCTGGCGGGAGACCCCGAGCTGGCCCGCGAGTTCGCTCTCCACGAGGTGCTGGCCGGGGCGGAGGGCACGGGTGGTGATGAGTTCGAGCAGCGCCTCGTAGACGCGCTCGCGGAGTGGCCCGGGCCGCTCCAGCTTCGGCACCGCGCCGTGCGGCAGTCCCCTGGACAGCATCGCGCCCCCTCTGGCTCGCTGTTCACCGAATATCCTGATTCACCGGATGCGTGAATTGGTTATTGTCTACAGTTTACCCAACCTGTCCACGGCGCCGACACATCCCAGGTGCCTTGACGTCTAGTCATCGACTCGTTGAATCCTTAAAGTCCGGGCACATGCTCACCAATGATCGTCTCGGCCCGCTCCATCGCTCACGCACCCTGGCCCCACCGGGCTGGAGCCGCTGGCTGGTGCCGCCCGCCGCCCTGGCCGTCCATCTCTCCATCGGCCAGGCCTACGCGTGGAGCGTGTTCAAGCCGCCCCTGGAGTCCTCGCTGGACCTCTCGGGCACGGCCAGCGCGCTCCCCTTCCAGCTGGGCATCGTGATGCTCGGCCTGTCCGCCGCCTTCGGCGGCACGCTCGTGGAGCGCAACGGCCCGCGCTGGGCGATGTTCGTCTCCCTCGTCTGCTTCTCCTCCGGCTTCCTCGTCGCCGCGCTCGGCGCGGCCACCAGCCAGTACTGGCTGGTGGTCCTCGGCTACGGCTTCATCGGCGGGATCGGTCTTGGCATCGGTTACATCTCCCCCGTCTCCACGCTGATGAAGTGGTTCCCCGACCGGCCCGGCATGGCCACCGGCATCGCCATCATGGGATTCGGCGGCGGGGCGCTCATCGCCTCGCCCTGGTCCAGCAAGCTGCTGGAGCACTTCGGCACCGACAACGGCGGCATCGCCGCCACCTTCCTGGTCCACGGCGTGACCTACGCGGTCTTCATGGCCCTCGGCGTACTGCTGGTGCGCGTACCGCCCGAGGGCTGGCGGCCCGCCGGCTGGGAACCGCCGCAGGAGCAGGGGCACATGATCAGCACGGCCGACGTCTCCGCGCGCAACGCCATCCGCACCCCGCAGTTCTGGTTCCTGTGGGTGGTGCTGTGCATGAACGTGACGGCGGGCATCGGCATCCTGGAGAAGGCCGCGCCCATGATCGGCGACTACTTCAAGGACACCGACACCCCCGTGACCGCCACCGCGGCGGCCGGTTTCGTCGCCCTGCTGTCGGCGGCCAACATGGCCGGGCGGCTGGTGTGGTCGTCCACCTCCGACCTCATCGGGCGCAAGAACATGTACCGGGTCTACCTGGGCGTGGGCGCGCTGATGTATCTGGCCATCTCGCAGCTCGGGGACTCCTCCAAGCCCCTGTTCGTGGTGTGCGCGCTGGTGATCCTCTCCTTCTACGGCGGCGGCTTCTCGACCGTTCCGGCGTATCTGAAGGACCTGTTCGGCACCTATCAGGTGGGCGCGATCCACGGGCGGCTGCTCACCGCGTGGTCGGTGGCCGGCGTCCTCGGCCCGTACATCGTCAACAAGGTGGCCGACCACCAGGAGGAGGCGGGGAAGACCGGCCCCGGGCTGTACTCGCTCTCGCTCACCATCATGATCGCGCTGCTGATCGTCGGCTTCGTCGCCAACGAGCTGATACGGCCGGTCCATCCGCGCTTCCACGAACCGGCCCCGGCGGCGGCCGAGCCCGAGGCGGCCCCCGCCGAGAAGGGAGGGGACCGATGACCGAGCCCACCAGGAACCGCACCGCGCTGACCGTGGCCGTCTGGGCCTGGGTAGTGCTGCCCTTCGGGTACGGGGTCTACGAACTCGTCCAGAAGGCCACCCAGCTCTTCACCGACTGAGCTCGCTCCACCGTCCGGGGCTCCATCACCCAGAGACCGAAGGGGGGTTGAGGTGTCGTCCGACTCCTTGACCCCCTTCTCGGGCATACTGTATTCAATATTCAGTAGACGATACTCATACGCTCGGTCCCCTCAACCGAACGGAGAGTCCCACATGAAAGTCGCAGTAGTCGGTGCCGGTGCGATCGGCGCCTTCGTCGGAGCCGCACTGCACCGCGCGGGCGCCGAGGTCCATCTGCTCGCCCGTGGCCCGCATCTGGCGGCCCTGCGGGCGGGCGGCGTGGTGGTGCGCAGCCCCCGTCCGGACCTGGACTTCACCGCGCATCCGGCCGCCACCGACGATCCGGCCGACATCGGCCCGGTCGATTACGTCTTCCTGGGCCTGAAGGCCACCTCGTACGCGGCGTGCGGGCCGCTCGTACACCCCCTGCTCCATGACCGTACGGCCGTCATCGCGGCCCAGAACGGAATCCCCTGGTGGTATTTCCACGGGCTCGACGGTCCGTTGGCCGGCCACCGGATCGAATCCATCGACCCGGGCGGCGCGGTCTCGGCCACGCTCCCCCGAAGACGCGCGATCGGCTGCGTCGTCTACGTGGCCACCGAGATCGAAGCGCCCGGCGTGGTACGCCACTTGGAGGGCACCCGCTTCTCCATCGGCGAGCCCGACGGCAGCGTCTCCCGGCGCTGCCTCGAGTTCAGCGAGGCGATGTGCGCGGGCGGACTCAAATGCCCTGTCGAGCGCGATCTGCGCAAGGACATCTGGATCAAGCTGCTCGGCAACATCTCCTTCAACCCGATCAGCGCGCTCGCCCGCGCCACCATGGGCCAGATCTGCCGCCACTCCGACACCCGCGCACTCGTCGAGGCGATGATGCGGGAGACGCTCGCCGTCGCCGCCGCCGTCGGCTGCCACCCCGCCATCTCCATCGAGCGGCGGCTGACCGGCGCCGAGCGCGTCGGCGACCACAAGACCTCGACTCTCCAGGACCTGGAGAAGGGCAAGCCACTCGAACTCGACGTACTGCTCGCCGCCGTCGTCGAACTCGCCGGTCTCACCGACACCCCCGTACCCACCCTGCGCGCCGTGCACGCCCTCGCCGATCTGCTCTCGGCGACCAGCACCGGCGCCGGCCTTCCGGACGCCGCATGACGGCGTGACCGCCGTAAGGAGCCCGTCGTGGCCCGTAACCGCCAACGCAACCGACAGCAGAAGCAGTACCCGCGGCTGACCCACCCCCTGGTGCGGGACTCAGTGAGCGGAGAGCTCCGCCGCGCCTCCTGGGACGAGGCGCTCAGCCGGGCCGCCGCCGGGTTCCGGGCCGTGACGGCGGCCCACGGGCCCGACGCGTTCGGCATGTTCTCCTGCGCCCGCGCCACCAACGAGATGAACTACGTGGCCCAGAAGTTCACCCGGGTGGTGATCGGCACCAACAATGTCGACTCCTGCAACCGCACCTGCCACGCGCCCAGCGTCGCGGGGCTGTCCGCAGTCTTCGGCTCCGGCGGCGGCACCTCGTCGTACGGGGAGGTCGAGGACACCGACCTCATCGTGATGTGGGGCTCCAACGCCCGCTTCGCGCACCCGATCTTCTTCCATCACGTCCTCAAGGGCATCCACAACGGCGCCCGGATGTACGCCGTCGACCCGCGCCGCACCTCGACCGCCGAATGGGCGGAGAGCTGGCTGGGGCTGAACGTCGGCACCGACATCCCGCTCGCCCACGCCGTGGGCCGCGAGATCATCCACGCCGGGCTCGCCAACCGGGCCTTCATCGAGCGCGCGACCACCGGCTTCGAGGAGTACGCGGCCCATGTCGAGCCCTGGACGCTGAGCGTCGCGGAGAAGGTCACCGGCGTCCCGGCGGACGCCATCCGCGATCTCGCGCACGCCTACGCCACCGCCGAGCGCGCCCAGCTGTGCTGGACGCTCGGCATCACCGAGCACCACAACGGCACCGACAACGTCCGGGCGCTGATCAACCTCTCCCTGCTGACCGGCCACATCGGCCGGTACGGCTGCGGGCTCCAGCCGCTGCGCGGCCAGAACAACGTCCAGGGCGGCGGCGACATGGGCGCCATCCCCAACCGGCTGCCCGGCTTCCAGGACATCCTGGACCCGCCCGTCCGGTCCAAGTTCGAGCGCGCCTGGGACGTGGTCATCCAGCCGCGCTACGGGCTGAACCTCACCGAGATGTTCGAGGCCATGGAGGCGGGCGAACTGCGCGCCGTCTACTGCGTCGGCGAGAACCCGGCCCAGTCCGAGGCCGACACCGAACAGGCCGTCCGGCGGCTGGAGTCGCTGGAGCACCTGGTGGTGCAGGACATCTTCCTCACCCGGACCGCCGAGCTGGCCGATGTGGTGCTCCCGGCGACCGCCGGCTGGTGCGAGACGGAGGGCACCACCACCAACAGCGAGCGGCGCGTCCAGCGGGTGCGCAAGGCCGTGGAGCCGCCGGGCGAGGCGCGCGAGGACATCGACATCATCTGCGAGCTGGCGCGGCGGCTCGGCCACGACTGGAAGTTCGAGGGCGCGGAGGAGGTGTGGAACGAGCTGCGCGACGTCTCCCCGGACCACTTCGGCATGACCTACGAGCGGCTGGAGGAGCACCAGGGCATCCAGTGGCCCTGCCCCAGCACCGACCGCCTCGAACCCACCTATCTGCACAGCCGCCTGTGGGAGAACGATCCGGCGCTGCGCGGCCCGCTCGCCCCCTTCGGCCCGGTGAAGCACGATCCGCCGGTCGATCTGACCGATGACGCCTTCCCGATCCGGCTCACCACGGGACGGCGCCTGGACTCGTACAACACCGGGGTGCAGAGCGGCGGATTCGCCTCTCCGCTGCGGCGCGGCGAGTACATCGAGCTGTGCCCGGAGGACGCGGCCCGCTACCGGGTGGAGGCCGAGGAACGGGTGCGGGTCTCCTCGCGGCGCGGTTCGGTGGTGGCGCCGGTGTGGATCGATCCCGGGCTGCGGCCGGGGCTCGCCTTCATGACCATGCACTTCCCCGACGAGGTGGACACCAACTCCCTGACGATCGAGGCGAACTGCCCGATCGCGGGGACGGCGGAGTTCAAGGCGTCGGCCATAAGGATCGAGAAGATTCCCGTGACCGCCGTAAGGAGCTGATCGTGGATCTGCGGTTCGGTGACAGCAAGCCCACCGACGAGGAGCGGGCCGCGGTCGACGCGCTGCTCGGCCCGCCCGAGTCCGCATGGGAGGGCGCGGACGACCGTACGGACACGGATCTGCGCTGGGCGCGCGGCGGCCGCGAGGCACGGGAGCGGCGCGAGCTGCTGTTGCCCGGGCTGCACGCCCTCAACGACCGGGTGGGCTGGATAAGCGAGGGCGGCCTGGACTATCTGTGCCGCCGGCTGACGGTCCCTCCGGCCGAGGGCTACGGGGTGGCGACCTTCTACGCGATGTTCGCGGTGAAACCCCGTCCGGCGACCGTCGTCCACGTCTGTACGGATCTGGCGTGCGCCGCCGGGGGCTCCGCCCAGGTGTGCGCGGAACTCGAACGGGACGTGGGCCCGGCGGGCTCGGCGGGGTCCGGGGCCGCCTGGCAGCCCAGCCCGTGCCTGGGCCTGTGCGAACGCGCCCCGGCGGCCCTGGCGATCCGCGCGGGCGAGACTCCGCAGACCGCGGTCGTCGCCCCCGCCACCGCCGGGGCGGTCGCCGACGCGGCGTCGGCGCCGCACGAGGCCGCGGCCGAACCGCCCGCGGCGGCCGCGGTCCCCCAGGCCTGCACCGACGGCCTGGTGCTGCTGCGCCGGGTCGGAGTTGTCGACCCGGGGTCGCTGGACGACTACCGCGCCCACGGCGGATACGCCGCTCTGCGGCGCGCGTTCGCGCTCGGGCCCGCCGGGGTGATCCGGGAGGTGACCGAGGCGGGTCTGGTCGGACGGGGCGGGGCCGCGTTCCCGACCGGGCGGAAGTGGTCGGCCACCGCCCAGCAGCCCGACCATCCGCACTATCTGGTCTGCAACGCCGACGAGAGCGAACCGGGCACCTTCAAGGACCGGGTCCTGATGGAGGGCGATCCCTACGCCCTCATCGAGGCCATGACCGTCGCGGGCTACGCCACCGGGGCCCACCGCGGCTATCTGTATCTGCGCGGCGAGTACCCCCGGGCGCTGCGCCGGCTGCGCACCGCCATCGACCGGGCCCGGTCCCGTGGCTTCCTCGGTAAGGACGTGATGGGCCAGGGGTTCGCGTTCGACATCGAGATCCGGCGCGGCGCGGGTGCGTACATCTGCGGCGAGGAGACCGCGATCTTCAACTCGATCGAGGGGCAGCGCGGTGAACCGCGCAGCAAACCACCCTTCCCGGTGGAGAAGGGGCTGTTCGGCAAGCCGACCGCGGTCAACAACGTGGAGACCCTGGTCAATGTGTTGCCGATTCTGATCGAGGGCGCGCCGGCGTACGCCCGTACCGGCACCGGCACCTCGACCGGCACCAAGCTGTTCTGCGTCTCCGGCACGGTCGCCCGGCCCGGCGTCTACGAGCTGCCGTTCGGGGCGACGCTGCGGGAGCTGCTGGAGCTCGCGGGGCCGCCCGAGGCCCTGCGCGCGGTGCTGCTCGGCGGCGCGGCGGGCGGTTTCGTACGCCCCGACGAACTGGACGTCCCGCTCACCTTCGAGGGCACGCGCGCCGCGGGCACCACGCTCGGCTCGGGGGTCGTGCTGGTGCTGGACGAGGGCGTCGAGCTGCCCCGCATCCTGCTGCGCATCGCGGAGTTCTTCCGCGACGAGTCCTGCGGCCAGTGCGTCCCCTGCCGGGTCGGCACCGTACGGCAGGAGGAGGCGCTGCACCGGCTCAAGGACCGTACGGGCGCCGCCGCGGCCGGGGACATCGCGCTGCTGCGCGAGGTCGGCCAGGCCATGCGGGACGCCTCGATCTGCGGTCTGGGCCAGACCGCCTGGAACGCCGTGGAGTCCGCCATCGACCGCCTGGGAGCCTTCAAGTGACCGCGATACCGCTGCGACCCCCGCGCCGACTGGTCGACCTCACCCTGGACGGCGAGCCGGTCCGCGCCCCGGAGGGCAGCACCCTGCTGGACGCGTGCCGCGCCGCGGGCAAGGACGTCCCGACCCTGTGTCAGGGCGACACGCTCACCCCGAAGAACGCCTGCCGGGTGTGCGTGGTGGAGGTGGAAGGCGCCCGCACCCTCGCCCCCGCCTGCTCCCGCCGGGTGGAGCAGGGCATGGAGGTGCGCACGGACACCGAGCGGGCCCGGCACAGCCGTAAGGTCGTCCTGGAGCTGCTGGCCTCCTCCACCGACATGTCCACGACCCCGCGCGCCGCCGAGTGGATCGAGGAGTACGGGGCCGAGCCGGAACGCTTCGGCGCGGACGCCGCCCGGGTGGACGAGGAGCCGAAGGTCGACAACGACCTGTACGTCCGCGACTACGACAAATGCATCCTCTGCTACAAGTGCGTGGACGCCTGCGGTGAGCAGTGGCAGAACACCTTCGCCATCGCGGTCGCGGGCCGCGGCTTCGACGCCCGGATCTCCACCGAGCACGACGTGCCCCTCACCGACTCCGCGTGCGTCTACTGCGGCAACTGCATCGAGGTCTGCCCGACCGGCGCCCTGAGCTTCAAGACGGAGTTCGACATGCGGGAGGCCGGGACGTGGGACGAGGCGGCCCAGACGGAGACGACCACGGTGTGCGCCTACTGTGGTGTGGGCTGCAACCTCACCCTCCATGTGCAGGAGAATGAGATCGTGAAGGTCACCTCGCCGCACGACAATCCCGTCACCCACGGGAACCTGTGCATCAAGGGCCGTTTCGGGTACCAGCACGTACAGAACCACGCACAGAACCGGGACTGATCGACATGGGACGGGTCACCGAGCGACGCCGCGTCATCCGCATCCGGGACGGGGCGGTCAGCACCCGGCCGGACACCCTCGTGGCGGAGGAGCCGCTGGAGATCCGGCTGAACGGCAAACCACTGGCCATCACCATGCGCACTCCGGGCGACGACTTCGCCCTCGCCGCCGGATTCCTGGTGAGCGAGGGCGTCCTCGGGCGCGCGGACGAGCTGGCGAACATCGTCTACTGCGCGGGCGCCACCCAGGACGGTTCCAACACCTACAACGTGGTGGACGTGACGCTGGCCCCGGGCGTACCGGTCCCGGACATCACGCTGGAGCGCAATGTCTACACGACCTCGTCCTGCGGTCTGTGCGGCAAGGCCAGCCTGGACGCGGTCCGGACGACCGCGCGCTGGCCGCTGGCGGACGGCCTCGAGGACGCCGGGGGCTCCGCCGTCCGGCTCGACCCGGAGACGCTCTCCGTACTCCCTGACCGGCTCCGCGCGGCGCAGCGCGTCTTCGACCGGACCGGCGGTCTGCACGCGGCGGCGCTGTTCAGCCCGGACGGCGAGCTGCTGGACCTGCGGGAGGACGTGGGGCGGCACAACGCGGTGGACAAGCTGGTGGGACGGGCACTCCAGCAGGGCCTGCTGCCGCTGTCGGGATCGGTGCTGATGGTCTCGGGGCGCGCCTCCTTCGAACTGGCACAGAAGGCCGTGATGGCGGGGATCCCGGTGCTGGCGGCGGTGTCGGCGCCCTCCTCGCTGGCCGTGGATCTGGCGGCGGAGACGGGGCTGACCCTGGTCGGCTTCCTCCGCGGCACCTCGATGAACGTGTACGCGGGAGAGCAGCGGCTCGCCCTGCGGACAGCGGTCGGCGGGGCCTGAGGAGCGGTCCGCCCGCTGCACGGGTTGGCGGGCCGGCCGACGGGGAGCGCCCCCTGCGTCGGCCGGCCCCTACCGGGCCCGGTGGCTCCGTTGCCTTCACTCGAAAGTGTTCTTGACCGCTCGTTCTGGTTAGGTGCTACGGTTGGGTCATGGCCAGAACGAAGGAATTCGATCCGGAGGCCGCCCTGCAGTCGGCTCTCGAGCTGTTCTGGCAGCGCGGCTATGAAGCGACCTCGATGGCGGACCTCGTCGACTATCTCGGCATCGGCCGCGCCAGTATCTACGCGACCTTCGGCAGCAAGCACGAGCTGTACCTGAAGGCTATGGACCGCTATGCGGAGACGCGCGACCCGCCCCTGCTGGCCGAGCTGTCCCAGCCCGGCCCGGCGCTGCCCGCGGTGCGGGCGGTGGTGCGCCGTTTCGCCGAGGAGGCCGCCTCCCCGGAGATGCGGCTGGCCGGCTGCCTGGTGACCAACACGGCGGCCGAGCTGGCGCCGCACGACCCGGCGGCGGCCCGCCGGGTGGAGCTCAGCTGGGACCGCGTGGAGACCCCGCTGTACTCCGCACTGATACGGGCCCAGGCCCAGGGGGAGCTCCCCGAGGACCGCGATCCCCGCGCGCTGGCACGGATGCTGTTCGTGCTGCTGCAGGGGCTGCGGGTGGTCGGCAAGGCGTCGGACGACCCGGCCCGGGTGCGGGACGCGGCGGAGCAGGCGCTGGCACTGCTGGACTGATCTCTCACGATCACGGGAGTCACACAGAGCCCATTCGCATGCCCTCATATTAAAACGATCGGTCAAATATTGGGGGAGAGATGACCGTCACCGGCACCCCGTGCGACACCGATACCGACACCAACACAGACACAGCCACAGACGCAGCCACAGACCCCGCCATCACGACCCACCGTCGCCGGGCCTTCGCCCTGCTCGGCTCCGTCCAGATCACCCTGATCTTCACGCTCGCGGCGATCGCCGTGCCGCTGCCCGAGATCGGCCGGGCCTTCGGCCTGGAGCGGGCCGATCTGATTCTGCTCAGCGCCGCCTATGGGCTGACCTTCGCCGGACTGCTGCTCTTCGGCGGGCGCCTCTCCGACCGCTACGGCGGGCGGCGGACCCTCACCGCCGGGCTCATCCTCTTCGCCGCCGCCTCGGCCGCCGTCCCGTTCGCCCCCGGTATCGGGGCCCTGCTCGCGGCCCGGTTCGCCCAGGGCGCGGGGGCGGCCCTCATAGCGCCCGCCGCCATGACCGTGCTGCGCGCCGTCTTCCCCGCTCCCGCCGCCTACGGCAAGGCGATGGCGACCTGGGGCGGGCTCTCCGTGCTCGGCGCGACCGCGGGCAATCTGCTCTCCGGCGTCATAGCCGAGCTGCTGTCCTGGCGCTGGAGCTTCGCCGTACCGCCGGCGGTGGCCCTGGCCGCGCTCGTCCTCGCACCCCGGCTGCTGCCGGACACCCCGCCGGGACGGGGCCGGGCGCTCGATCTGCCGGGCGCGCTGCTGGCCACGGCCGGAATCACGCTCGCCAGCTACGGGCTCGTGGCCACAGACGCCCTGCCCTGGTCGTCGGCCGGGGTGCTGGCGCCCCTGCTCATCGGGGCCGCGCTGCTCATCGCGTTCTGGTACGCGGAGCGCCGGGCGGGCGATCCGCTGCTGCCGCCCCGCTTCCTGCTGGACCGGCGGCGGGCGCTCGCCCTCGCGGCCATCGCGTTCAGCGCCTGCGCGACCGCGACGACCTTTGTGACCCTCTCGCTCCATCTCCAGCAGGACCGTGACTGGTCGCCGCTGCGGACCTCGGCCGCCTTTGTGCCGTTCGCCATCGCCCTGCTCACCTCGGGCCGGGCGGCCGGGCCGCTGATAGCCCGCTTCGGCCCCCGCGTCGTCACCGCCGCCGGGCTGGCCACGGCCGGGGCCGGGCTGGTGCTGCTCGCCCTCACCGGACTCGACCCGCACACCCCGTACGCCTCCGCGCTGCTGCCGGGGCTGGTGCTCTTGCCGGCCGGTGCCGCCGCCTCCTTCGCCGGGGCCGCCGTGCTCACCACCCACGGGGTGCCGCATGAGCGCACCGGCCTCGCGGGCGGGGTGCTGAACACCGCGATGGAGCTCGGCCCGACCGTGGTCTTCGCCATCGTGCTCACCTTCGGCAGCGATGCCGTCTCCCTCGCCGCGACGGGGGCCGCGCTCGCCGTCGTCGCCGCCCTGAACCTCCACGTCCAGCGGAGCCGTCCGTCCCGCCCATCACGTCCCTCCTCTCTTACTCAAGGAGCCACGCAGTGAACCGCTTCACCGGAAAGACCGCCCTCGTCACCGGAGCGGGCACCGGTCTCGGCCGTGCCATCGCGCTCGCCTTCGCCGCGGAAGGCGCCTCCGTGGTGGCCGCGGGCCGCACCGAATCCACCCTGGCCGAGACGGTCCGCCTCGTCGAGGCCGCCCATGGCCGGGCCACCGCCGTGACCGCCGATGTGACCGACTCCGGGCAGCTTCGGGAGCTGGTGCACAACGCCGTCGCCCGCTTCGGCGGACTGGACATCGCCGTCAACAACGCCGGGATACTGCGCGGCAAGGGGCCCGTCGGCGAGGTCAGCGAGGAGGACTGGGAGGCGGTGCTGCGCACCAATGTCACCGGTGTCTGGCTGGCCATGAAGCACCAGATCGCGCACATGAAGGAGCACGGCGGCGGGGCCATCGTCAATGTCTCCTCCAACCTCGGCGCCCATCTGCGGGTATCGGGCCTCGGCACCTACAGCACCTCCAAGGCGGCGGTCGCCACGCTGACCCGGATCGCCGCGCTCGACCACATCCATCAGGGCGTCCGGATCAACGCGGTCAGCCCCGGCGCCTCCGACGGCCCCATGTCACTGCTGCCGGGTGAGACCGAGGCCGACCGCGCCGAGCGGGCGAAGAGCGAGACTCCGCTGGGCCGGGTCGCGGAGGCGGACGAGATCGCGGCGGCCGTGCTCTACCTCGCCTCACCGGCGGCGGGCGCCGTGGTCGGCACGGACCTCGTGGTGGACAGCGGCTCGTCGGCCTGACCGCCCCCGAGCGCCCGGCCGGACCCCGACCGGACCCCGACAGGAGCCCGGTCGGAGCCCGACACGAGCCCGGCCATGGGGCTGCCCCCACCCCAACCCCGGGGGCCTGCCGCATGGCCGGGGCCACCACCACACCCGGAAGCTGGTGAGACATGAACGCACCCACGAAGCGCCCTCGCTTACGCCTCGTCACGGCCGCCGCCGTCACCGCCGCCCTGCTCGGCGGTGCGGCCGCGGTCCCGGCCGCCGCCACCTCGTCCGCCACCGGCTCCGCCAACTCCGCCAACTCCGCCACCTCCGCCGACTCCACCCGACAGCGGCTCACCGAGGCCGAGTTGCGGCGCGCGGTGGCCCGGACGCTGGAGGAGGCCGGATTCATCGGCATCACCGTGGAGGTGCGCGACGGCCACCGCCGGATCCACGCCCGCGCGGGCGAGGCGGAGCGCGACACCGGCCGCCCCATGCCGTACGGGGCGCACTACCGGGCCGCGAGCGTCACCAAGTCCTTCGTGGCCACCGTCGTCCTCCAACTCGTCGCCGAGGGGCGGCTCTCGCTGAGCGACCCGGTGGACAAGTGGCTGCCGGGCGTGGTGAGCGGCAATGGCAACGACGGCCGCCGGATCACCGTCAGGAATCTGCTCCAGCACACCAGCGGCATCCACAACTACGCCTACAGCGACGACACCGGCGACTCGGCGGCGGACTTCGAGCGGACCCGGTTCGACCATGTCTCCCCCGAGCGGGTGGTCGCCGGGGCGATGAAGCACCGGCCCGACTTCCCGCCCGCCCCGGCCGACGACCCCGAGCCCGACTGGAACTACTCCAACCCCGGCTATGTCCTCGCCGGAATGATCGTCCAGAAGGTCACCGGACACGCGTGGCCGGAGGAGGTCCGCGACCGCATCATCCGCCCGCTGGGCCTGACCGGCACCTATGAGCCCGGGGACGAACCACGGATCAAGGCCCCGTACGCCCATACGTATCAGCGCTTCCCCGGCTCCGACGGCTGGACGGACACCACACTGCGGAACGTCTCCTGGGGCGGTGCGGCCGGTTCCCTCATCAGCACCGACCGCGATCTGGACCGGTTCTACACCGCCCTGCTGAGCGGCCGTCTGCTGCCCCCGGCGCAGCTGGCCGAGATGCGCCGGACCGTCCCCGTCGGGCCGGACTTCGAGGTGGCCTTCCCGCACGCCCAGTACGGGTTCGGGATGATACGCCAGCCGCTCAGCTGCGGCGGCTACCGCTGGGGCCACGGCGGCGACCTCGAAGGGGCCACGGTGCGCACCGGCTTCGCCGAGGGCGGGCGGCGCTCGGTGACCATCAGCTCCAGTGGCAAGACCGCCGATGACGAGCAGCTGCTCCGGGCCGAGAGGGCCATGCAGGGCCTCATCGACCGCGCTCTGTGCGAGGGGATCGGAGGCCGTAAGCTTTGACATCCATTGTCTGACACCCATTGGAGGGTTCGGAGAGTCACCGCCGCGAGGAGGGGGTCCATGCGGATCGGCGAGCTGTCCCGCCGCACCGGGGTGAGCGAACGGCTGCTGCGCTACTACGAACAGCAGGGCCTCCTCCGGCCCGAGCGGCTGCCCAGCGGCTATCGCGCGTACCGCGCGTCCGATGTGGCGGTGGTGCGGCGCATCCGCGCACTGCTGGCGGCCGGGCTGTCGACGGCGACCATCTCCCAGGTCCTGCCCTGTCTCCGCGACGACGGTGAGCACCTCGTGCCCACCTGCCCGGATCTGCTGGGCGAACTGCGCGCCGAGCGGGACCGGATGACCTCCGCCATCGAGGAGCTCGAGCTGTCCCGGTCGCTGCTGGACCGGGTCATCACGGCGGGTCAGACGGCCATGGGCTGACCGGGGCGGGGCGCCGTCCGGGGGCGGGCGCCGCCCCCCTCGCGCCCCGCCCTCACCTCAACTGGCGCAGTGTCACGAGGATATGACGCACGGTCCTTGTCCCGGGCGACCGCAGAACGAGACACTTTCAGCCGCAGTCATGTGTGAGACATGGGATGTCTTGATGTCCTGACGGCATGATGCCTCATGGTGTGATGCCCGAGGGCCTCGATGTCCAGATGCCGATGCCTCAACGAGGCAGTCTGAAGGGCAGGCCGTGACCATGGCGTCAGTTCTCCGCACACGTCCCCGCACCAGACCACCCCGCTCCCGCACCAGACCGTGGCGGCGCCGCGCCTCCGTGCTCCTCACCGCCGCGGCGCTGGCCCTGATCCCGCTTCCGGTACGGGCCGCGGACACGGATTCCTCCGCGTCCGCGGCCCGCGCCGACTCCGGCTTCGAACAACAGGTCCTCTTCAAATCCGCCCAGGAACAGGGCTACTCCTGCTTCCGGATCCCGGCGGTCGTCAAGGCCAAGGACGGCACCCTGCTCGCCTTCGCCGAGGGCCGGATCGACAACTGCGGCGACGCCGGGGACATCGATCTGGTCCTCAAGCGCTCCACCGACGGCGGCCGCACCTGGGGCCCGCTCCAGGTGGTCAATGACGGCGCCGGTGACACCCACGGCAACCCCGCGCCCATCGTGGACCAGCGCACCGGCCGCATCGTCCTCGCCAGCACCTACAACACCGGCCGCGACGACGCACAGAGCTGCGACATCCCCTGTGACCGCTCCCCGCACCTCCAGTACAGCGACGACAACGGCGCCACCTGGTCGGCCCCGCGCGATCTGAGCTCCTCGCTGATGCCGGCCCAGTGGAACTCCTGGTACGCCACCGGCCCCGTCCACGGCATCCAGCTCCAGCGCGGACACCACAAGGGCCGGCTGGTCTTCACCCTCAACACCGAGACCTTCAGCGGCGGCCGCATCACCGACAACCACGCCGCGCTCGCCTACAGCGACGACGGCGGCGACCGCTGGCGCATCGGCGCGGTGGACAGCTACCCGCTCGCCGAGGACGGCACCTTCCGCCAGAAACCGTCCGAGATGACTCTGGTGGAGCGAGCCGACGGCTCGATCTACGTCAACGGCCGGGAGCAGGACGGCACCGATCTCGGCCACCGCGACTACGCCATCAGCCGGGACGGCGGCCAGAGCTTCACCGCGCCCTTCCGCACCATCCCCGATCTGCCCACCCCCCAGGTGCAGGGCTCGGTCCTGCGGCTGCGCGACCCGGCCCGCGACGGCTACAGCCGACTGCTCTTCGCCGCCCCCGCCGACCCCGACCGCCGCCGCACCATGATGGTCCGCTCCTCCTGGGACGAGGCCCGCACCTGGGACGGCGTGGACCGCGGCAAGGTCGTCACCACCGACTGGTCCGGCTACTCCGACATGGTCGCGATCTCCCGGGACACGGTGGGGCTGTTGTACGAGGGCGGTGCGGTGGACGCCCGTGACGAGATCCGCTTCGCCCGCTTCACCGAGGACTGGCTGGGTTCCCGCCGGCCGCCCTCCCCCACCACCGACGACCGTGCGCCCGGCGCCCGGTCCGCGACCGTGCTCGGCGGCGCGGCGGGGCGCGACGACGGCCGCTTCGGCGACGCGCTGTCCTTCGACGGCACGGACGACGCCGTACGGGTCCCGTACCGGAACGCTCTGCCGCTGGGCACTCGCGACTTCACCGTGAGCCTGTGGTTCCGCTACTCGGCCGCCTCCGGGCAGCATCCGTTCCTGTGGATGGGCGGCATCGGCAACAAACAGCCGCAGGTCTGGCTGCGGGGTGAACCCGGGAGCAACCGGATCCGGGCGCTGATGACCACGGTCAACGGCTTCGCCACCTTCACCAGCGCCTCGGTGTCCACCGACGCCGCGTACAACGACGGGCAGTGGCACCACCTCGCCCTGGTCCGCGGCGGCGGACGGCTCTCCCTCACCGTGGACGGCGGCACCGCGGTCACCGCTCCCGACGCCCCGGGCACGGTGAGCCGCACCGCGCCCTTCGGCCTCCATCTCGGCCAGGCCGTGGACAGCCGCTCCTATATGACGGGCGATCTCGATGAGTTCCGGCTGTACGCCCGTGCGCTGTCCGACACCGAACTGCGCCGTGTCCGCGAGTTCAACGCGCCGCTCGACGGCCCCCACTCCGGCGCCCTGGTCCGCCTCCCCCTCGACCGCGTGCGGTCATCCGACAACTAGTCACCCCACCACTAGTCCGCCCACAACTAGGCGACACAGAACTCATTGCCCTCCGGGTCCTGGAGCACCACCGCGTAGTACTCCATCTCCGGCTCGTCCATGATCCGCAGAACCGTGGCTCCGGCCTCCTTCAGCCGGTCCACGGTCGCGGTGACGCGCTCGGTGCGGACCGCGAGGGGCACATCCCGCCCGCCGCCCACCTTCAGATCGAGATGCAGCCGGTTCTTGGTGACCTTGGACTCCGGAACCTGCTGGAACCACACCCTCGGACCCTGCCCCTCCGGATCCACGATGGACTCCGGGGTCTCCCCGGCCCCGGGGGGCAGCTCCTCCGCGGGCACCCCCATGTCCACCCAGTACTCCCGCCAGGTGGCCTGGCCGCCCGGCGGGGGCTCGGGCACATAGCCCAGGGCCTCGGACCAGAAGGCCACCATCCGGCCTGGCTCGGCACAGTCGATGGTCAGCTGAATCGTGAGCGTCGTCATGCCCGAAGCGTCCCAGAGGGGTCTGACAACGGGGCCCGGCGCGAGTGGTGTCGCCTGCGGCGGGCTGTTCCCCTCCCCGCCCCTTCCCACAACTGGGGCTCCGCCCCAGACCCCGGATGCCACGGGAAGGAACCACCGGCGTCCGACGGGCCTCGACACCTGGCGGCAGGCCACTCCGCTCCCTGACCCGGTCCCCCGGGGTCCAGGGGCGACGAAGCCCCTGCCACCCGGCAGAGCCCCCCAGGGGCCACCGACGGGCCTCGACGCCTGGTGGCGGGCCGCTCCGCCCCCCTGGCCCAGTCCCCCCCCTGGCCCAGTCCCCAGGGCCCAGGAGCGAAGCCCCTCCCACACGGCGGAGCCGCCCAGGGGCGCCCAACGGGCCTTGACGCCTGGCGGCGGGCTGCTCCGCTCCCTGGCCCAGACACCCGGGGTCCGGGGGCGGAGTCCTTGACAGCGGGGAGGGGCGGGGAGGGGACAGCATCGATATGCGGCTCCGCCGCGTGGTCCGCGGTGTGCGCCGCTAGGGTGTACGGCCGTGACCGAAGCCGACTTCCTCGACTCCACTCGGGCGTCCTACGACGCCATGGCCCTCGACTACGACGAGCGTTTCCGCGATGAACTGGCGGCCCAGACGCTGGAACGGGCGGTGTTCGCCGGGTTCGCCGAGCTGGTACGGGATGCCGGGGGCGGACCGGTGGCCGATGTGGGCAGCGGACCGGGCCGGGTGACCGCGCATCTCCACGGTCTGGGGCTGTCCGTGTACGGGATAGACCTGTCGCCGCGGATGGTGGAGCTGGCCCGGCGGGAGCATCCCGGGCTGCGGTTCGAGGAGGGGTCGATGCTGGCCCTGGACATACCGGACGGCACCCTCGCCGCCGTGGTGGCGTGGTACTCCACGATCCACATTCCGCAGGAGCGGCTGCCGGATGTGTTCGCCGAGTTCCACCGGGTGCTGGCGCCGGGTGGATACGCGCTGGTGGGCTTCCAGGTGGGTGATGAGCAACGGGTCTATACGGAGGCGTTCGGCCATGAGGTGTCGCTGACCTTCCGCCGCTGGCAGCCGGACCGGATCGCCGAGTTGCTGGCCGGAGCCGGACTGCCCGTACGCGCCCGGACCTTCCGGGAACCGGAGCGCTGGGAGCCCACCCCGCAGGCGTCCCTCATCGCCCGCAAGCCGCTGCCGCCTGCCGACGACCAGCCCGCGGGGAATCAGCCCGCCGGGAACCCGGCCGTCGGGAACCCGGGCGCCGCAAGCTGACGTCAGACGCGGGTCAGCGCGGCGTCGTCCGCGCTGTCCGCCTCGGCCCGGCCCACGGACCGGGTCTCGGCTCCCGTCACCGCCGCCTCCGGCGCCCGCGCCGCGAAGCGGCGGGCCAGCACCGCGCAGACCATCAGTTGCATCTGGTGGAAGAGCATCAACGGCAGCACAGCCAGGCTCGCCTGGGCGCCGAAGAGCACGCTCGCCATCGGCAGCCCGGCGGCCAGGCTCTTCTTCGACCCCGCGAACACGATCGTGATCCGGTCCTCGCGGACGAAGCCCAGCTTCCGCGAGCCGTACGAGGTGAGCGTGAGCATCACCGTGAGCAGGACCGCCTCGACGCCGAGCAGGATCGCCAGCCGCGCCGGGGTCACCTGGTGCCAGATGCCCCGGACCATGCCCTCGCTGAACGCCGCATAGACCACGAGCAGCACCGAGCCCCGGTCGACCAGCCGCAGCACCGCCCGGTGGCGCGAGATGAAGCCGCCGATCCAGCGGCGCAGCAGCTGCCCGGCGAGGAAGGGGGCCAGCAACTGAAGGCCGATCTTGATCATCGAGTCGGCCGAGAAGCCGCCTCCGCTGCCGCTGCCGCCCAGCAACAGCGCGACCAGCACCGGGGTGACCACCACGCCGAGCAGGCTGGAGAAGGAGCCCGCGCAGATCGCGGCGGCCACATTGCCCCGGGCGATCGAGGTGAAGGCGATGGAGGACTGGACCGTGGAGGGCACCAGGCACAGGAAGAGCAGCCCGGTGTAGAGGGGATGCGTCAGCACGTACGGCACCAGCCCGCGCGCGGCCAGGCCGAGGGCCGGGAAGATCACGAAGGTGCACACCAGCACGGTCAGATGGAGCCGCCAGTGGCGCACTCCGTCCAGCGCCTCACGGGTGGAGAGCCGGGCGCCGTAGAGGAAGAAGAGGAAGGCGACCGCGACCGTCGTGGCCCCGTCGGTGACGGTGGCGGCCCGGCCGCTGACCGGGAGCAGCACGGCGAGCGCCACGGTGCCGATGAGTCCGAGGATGAAACCGTCCAGGGGGAGCCAGGAGGGCAGGGCGGGAAGTGCGATCTTGCGGACGTGCGGGCGGTGCGGCATTCGTTCTCTTTCTCGCCTGGCGTGGACACGGGCGGGGCCCGTTCCATAGTGCTCCCGATCAAGGCCATCAGGAATCCCGTATACCGCTCTGACTGTCATCGCCTTCCGTGATGGCCTCGGCGTACAGTGGCCGCCATGTACGACCCCGCCCAGCTCAGGACGTTTCTCGCGGTGTCCCAGACCCTCAGCTTCACCCAGGCCGCCGACCGCCTCGGGGTGCGCCAGTCCACCGTGAGCCAGCAGGTGCGCAAGCTGGAGGCGGCCGTGGGGCGGCAGCTGTTCTCCCGTGACACCCACGGGGTGGAGCTGACCGAGGACGGCGAGGCGATGCTGGGGTTCGCCCGCTCCATCCTGGAGGCGAACGAGCGGGCGGCGAGCTGGTTCCGGGGGACCCGGCTGCGCGGCCGGCTGCGCTTCGGCGCCTCGGAGGACTTCGTGGTGACGCGGCTGCCGGAGATCCTGGAGGGGTTCCGCCGCGATCATCCCGAGGTGGATCTGGAGCTCACCGTCGAGCTGTCGGGCACGCTGCACGAGCGGCTGGAGGCGGGCAGGCTGGATCTGGTGCTGGCCAAGCGGTCCGAGGACCGACCGGGCGGGCAGTTGGTGTGGCGGGACCGGCTGGTGTGGATCGGCGCCGAGCGGCTGCGGCTGGATCCGGACCGTCCGCTCCCCCTGATCGTCTTCCCGCCGCCGGGGCTGACCCGGGCCCGCGCGCTGGATGTGCTGGAGCGACACGGCAGGTCATGGCGGATCGTGTGCACCAGTGGCAGTCTCAACGGCCTGGTCGCGGCGGCCCGCGCCGGGCTCGGGGTGATGGCCCACACCCATGGCCTGATCCCGCCGGGCCTGGCGCCGGTCCCCGAACGGGCGGGGCTGCCGGACCTCGGCCCGGTGGATTTCGTACTGTTGTACGGAAAGCATCGGCAGGAGGGCGCCTCGCACGCCGCCGCGGAGCGACTCGCCGCCGCGATCCTGGCGGGGCCTGTGCCACGATCGGAGAGATTTCGTGCAGAAGACCGTTACATATAAGCCACACACGCGGCGCATAGGGCCAGACTCCACGCAATCCGCCCTCGTCGGCGCCTGATTGATACCCTTTCACCTCACTGTCCGCCCGGCATTCCGTACGTTCCGGGCACAAAACACCTCTCCCGCATCGGGGGCCGGATCGGGTACGGTCGCGGCGCTGTGCCCAGCGGCTTCAAGGAGCAGGTATTGCGCGAGTTCACCGTCCCCCCGTTGGCGACGCCGCCTCAGGCCGGAGGACTGGCGGACGCCGTCTTCGACCATGCGGACTCCGACCCCCTCCGGGTTGCACTGGCGCGCAAAACGGCGGACGGCGGCTGGCAGAACGTGTCCGCGGGCCAGTTCCGGGACGAGGTGATGGCTCTCGCCAAGGGCCTGCTGGCCCGTGGTGTCCGGTTCGGCGACCGCGTCGCCATCATGTGCCCCACCCGCTATGAGTGGACGCTCTTCGACTTCGCGCTGTGGACCGTCGGCGCCCAGAGCGTCCCGCTGTACCCCACCTCCTCCGCCGAGCAGGTCTGCTGGATGCTGCATGACGCGGGGGTCTCCGCGTGCGTCGTGGAGCATGAGGACCATGCGATGACGGTCGGCTCGGTGGTCGGCCGGCTGCCGCATCTGAGGCAGCTGTGGCAGCTGGACGCGGGGGCGCTGGAGGAGTTGCTGGCGGCCGGGGAGTCCGTCGAGGACGATCTGGTGGAACGGCACCGGCTGGCCGTGACCCCCGAGCAGCCCGCGACCATCATCTACACCTCCGGCACCACCGGCCGCCCCAAGGGCTGTGTGATCACCCACGCCAATCTGATGGCGGAGTGCGACAACATCGTCGAGCGGTACGAGGAGGCCTTCCACTCCAAGCGGGGCGACGAGGCCGCCACCCTGCTCTTCCTCCCGCTCGCCCATGTCTTCGGCCGGATGGTGGAGGTCGCCTCCATCCGCGGCAAGGTCAAGCTCGGTCACCAGCCCAAGCTCTCGGCCGCCGCGCTGCTGCCCGATCTGAAGACGTTCCGGCCGACCTTCATCCTCGCGGTGCCGTACATCTTCGAGAAGGTGTTCGCGGCGGCGCGCCGCAAGGCCGAGGCGGACGGCAAGCTGGGGGTGTTCGAGAAGGCCGTGGACGTGGCGGTGCGGTACGCGGAGGCGCAGGAGGCCAAGGCGTTCGGCACCGGGCCGGGTCCGGGCGCCGCGCTGCGGGTGCAGCACCAGTTCTTCGAGAAGGCCGTCTACGGCAAGGTGCGCGCGGCGATGGGCGGCCGGGTGCGGCACGCGATGTCGGGCGGTTCCGGCATGGAGCGGCGGCTCGGCCTGTTCTTCGCGGGCGCGGGCGTCATCATCTACGAGGGTTACGGCCTCACCGAGTCCACCGCCGCCGCCACCGCCAACCCGCCCGAGCAGACCCGCTTCGGCACGGTCGGCGTGCCGATCCCCGGCACCACGGTGCACCTCGCCGACGACGGCGAGGTGTGGGTGCGCGGCGGCCAGATCTTCGAGGGCTACCTCGGCGATCCCAAGGCGACCGACGCGGTGCTGCGCGACGGCTGGCTCGCCACCGGCGACCTGGGCACGCTGGACGACGACGGCTATCTCACCATCACCGGGCGGAAGAAGGAGATCCTGGTGACCTCCAGCGGCAAGTCGGTCTCCCCGGCGGGCCTGGAGGAGCGGGTGCGGGCGCATCCGCTGGTGGCCCAGTGCATCGTGGTGGGCAATGACCGCCCGTATGTCGCGGCGCTGGTCACCCTCGACCCGGAGGCGGTCGCGCACTGGCTGACGATGCGCGGCAAACCGGAGCTGCCGCCGGGCGAGCTGGTCCGGGACCCCGATCTGGAGACCGAGATCCGGCGTGCGGTGGTCGCGGCGAACACCACCGTTTCCCAGGCGGAGTCGATTCGTACCTTCCGGATACTTGCCGCGCAGTTCTCCGAGGAGCATGGTCTGCTGACGCCGTCGCTGAAATTGAAGCGAAAGGCCATCGAACAGGCGTACGCCGTCGAGGTCGAGGCGCTGTACAACACCTGAGCCGCGAAGGGGGCACGAAATGATCGATGTCATTCTCCCCGAACTGCCCGAACGCGAACTGGCCCTGCGGTCCGAGGAGACACCCCAGCCCAGCGGCCCGAGGCTGGCCGGGCGAGTGGTCCTGGGCGGGCCGGTGGCCTTACCGGTCACGGCCGACCTCGTCGGACCGGATCCGGAGCTGCTGGACTTCCTCCGTACCGAGGCGGACAACGCCGTCTACCACCTGGTGCATCTGTCGGTGACCTGCGCCCGGGACGCGCCGGACCCCGCCCTGCACTCGGTCAATCTCGATATCGGCCTCACGGCGGAACCGGTGCGGCGGGGCACCGCGGTCTTCCAGCCGGTGGCCTGGTCCATGACCCCGCGCCAGCTCACCGCCGAGGTGACGTCATCGGCGCCGGCGGCCCACCTCGGCCCGCGGCTCGGATTCCAGGACGGTGGCGACACCGCCTTCGGCGAGCGGGTCTGCCTGGAGGCGCGGCGGGAGCTGCGCTCCGATCCGGGCTGGGAGATCCGGCACACCTCCGCGGTGCGCATCGGGGGCACGTACCGGCTGGCCATGGTGGTGCGGGCGCCGCGCGGGGCGGTGAGCCGGGCGGCGGTCGCGGTGGGAGCCACGGTGCGCGAGGGGCACACCCTGCACCGCTTCCGGGAGGAGCTCGAGGAACCGCTGCGGCTGGCCGCGCTTCAGTAGGGACGGAACGCAGGGACGGAACGCAGGGACGGAAGCGGGGGGGCACAGAGCGGTACGAGCACAGGCGAGGAGCGACGGAACACGGTGGACGGCCAGGACGGGGACGGGCATCCGGCGCTGACGACCGAGGAAACCGAGGAGTTGGCGCGGGTCTTCCCGCCCGGCCCGTCCGCCGTGGCGCTGCTGCGCAGGGCGGGCTTCCCCGCCGAGCACATACCGGCGGCCGCCACGACGGCCGGGGAGTTCTGGTCCGCGGTGGCCGGGGCGGTCGCCGCGGACCGGGTCGCGGACGGCAGGCTGCGCGTCCTGGCCGCCGCCTGCGTCTCCTATCCGCACAACGAGGTGTTCCGCGCCGCCTTACGGGCGCGGCCGGGCGGGGGCGGGGTCCGGCGGGTGCTGGTGACCGGCGCCGCCCCGGGCGGACAGGAATTAGCCGCGGTCCAGCGGGCGGCCCGTGGCGTCCTGACGGTGGACCGGTGCCCCGCCGCGGCCGCCACCGATCTGCGGCGGATCCTCACCGTACGCCCGGATGTGCTGCATCTGGTCTGCCGCCGTGCGGGGCGCACGCTGGTCTTCGAGGACGGCGACGGGCGGGCGCATCACACACCGGCCGCACACCTGGCCGAGCTGCTGACCGTCTACCGCCGGCTGACCGGCGCCCCGCTGCCCGGTGTGGTGCTGGACTGCCCCGAGGGCGCGCCGCTGGCCGCGCTCTTCGACGGGGCGGCCGAGGTGGTGGTCGCCCACCGCGGACCGCTGGACGGCGCGGCGTCCGCGGCCTTCGCGGGCGGGCTCTACGGTCTGCTGGGCGAGGCGCCCACGCTGGAGCGGGCGGCGCGGCGGGCGGCGGAGCGCCTCGGGCGGGACGGGGACGGCGTGGTGATCCTGCGCGGGCGCCCCTGGTGAACGGGAATGACGGGAGGCCGTTGATCGTTGGATCAGTTGGAAGGACGTAATCCACATCCGACGTAAGGATCGACTGCTCGTGAGCAAGGTCCCCTTCATCACGCTCAACAACGGCGTACGGATGCCGCAGCTCGGCTTCGGTGTCTGGCAGATCCCGGACGACGAGGCGCAGGTCGCGGTGCGCAACGCGCTGGACGCCGGGTACCGCAGTATCGACACGGCCGCGATATACGGGAACGAGGAGGGCACGGGGAAGGGACTCGCCGCGTCGGGCATCGCGCGCGAGGAGCTGTTCGTCACCACCAAGCTCCAGAACGCCGACCAGGGGTACGACTCGACCCTGCGCGCCTTCGACACCTCGCTGACCAAGCTGGGTCTGGAGTATGTGGATCTCTACCTGATCCACTGGCCGTTGCCCGGGGTCGACAAGTACGTGGACACCTGGAAGGCGTTCGAGAAGATCTACGCCGAGGGCCGCGCCAAGGCCATCGGCCTGTCCAACTTCCACTCCGCCCACACCCAGCGGCTGCTCTCCGGGACCTCGATCGTCCCGGTGATCGACCAGATCGAGCTGCACCCGCAGCTGCCGCAGGCTGAGCTGCGCGCCTTCAACGCCCGCCATGACATCGCCACCGAGGCGTGGTCCCCGCTCGGCCAGGGCAAGGGCCTGCTGGCGGACCCGAAGCTGGCGGCGATCGCCGAGAAGCACGGGAAGACCCCGGCCCAGGTGGTGCTGCGCTGGCATCTGGACCTCGGCAATGTGGTGATTCCCAAGTCCGTGACCCCGTCGCGGATCAAGGAGAACATCGACGTCTTCGACTTCCAGCTGGACTCCGAGGACCTGTCGGCGATCGACTCCCTCGACACCGGCAACCGTCTGGGCTTCGACCCCGAGACCTTCAACGGCTGAGACCAAGCGCTCCACCGGCTCCACCGTCCGCCCCGTCGCGCCCCTCGCGGCGGGGCGGACCCGTATCCACGGTGGAGCCATCCGTACCCACCGTCGCCCACCGAGCGAGGCACGTCCCCGGCAATTACGCTTGGCGCCCAGATGGGCACACAGCGTGACCACTTCCCTAGCCGAGGAGACCGAAGATGTCCCGCAGACGCCGTCACGGCCTTGAGCTGGCCGCCGGTTGCACCGTCGCGATAGCCGCCCTCTTCCTGGGGAGCGGCATACCCGCGGTGGCCGACCCCGGTGAACCCTCCCCCCGCCCCCGGAGGGAGGTGCCCCCCGAGATGCTGGCCTCGATGCAGCGCGATCTGGGCCTGACGGCCGATGAGGCGCGGATGCGGATATCCAACGAGTACCGGGCCGGAGAGGCAGAACCGGGGCTGCGCAAGAGCCTGGGCAGCTCCTACGGCGGCGCATGGGTGTCCGGCAACACCGCCGAACTCACCGTGGCCACCACCGACGAGGAGCAGAGCGCCACCATCACGGCCGGCGGCGCCAAGGCCGCCGTCGTCAAGCACAGCCTCAAGGCCCTCGTCGACGCCAAGCAGGCCCTGGACCGCGCCGCCTCCGAGCGCCCCCCGGCCGCCGATGTCGCCTCCGCCTGGTACGTGGACGTCAAGACCAACGGCGTCGTGGTGCAGTCGGCCGAGCCCACCGAGGCGGCCGCCTTCGTCGCCGCGAGCGGCGCGGACCGCGAGGTGGTACGGGTCGTGGAGTCGGCCGAGCGGCCGAGCCCGCTGTACGACCTGCGCGGCGGCGAGGCGTTCTACATCAACGACGCCGCCCGCTGCTCGATCGGCTTCTCGGTTACCAAGGCCGAGCAGAACGGCTTCGTCACCGCCGGCCACTGCGGCAGCCAGGGCGACACCACCGCCGGCTTCAACCGGGTGGCGCAGGGCACCTTCCAGGGCTCCAGCTTCCCCGGCAACGACTACGCATGGGTGGCCACCAACGCCGACTGGGCCCCGCAGCCGTGGGTGATCGGCCCCCAGGGCACCAACGTCACCGTCACCGGCTCCCAGGAAGCGCCGGTGGGCTCGTCCGTCTGCCGCTCCGGCTCGACGACCGGCTGGCACTGCGGCACCATCCAGCAGCACGACACCAGCGTGCAGTACCCCCAGGGCACGATCCGGGGGGTCACCCGCACCAATGTCTGCGCCGAGCCGGGCGACTCCGGCGGCTCGTTCATCTCGGGCAGCGAGGCGCAGGGCGTCACCTCCGGCGGCTCCGGCAACTGCACCGTCGGCGGCACGACGTACTACCAGCCGGTGAACCCGATCCTGACGACCTACGGGCTCACCCTCACCACCGGCTGACGCCGGGCGCCGGGGCCGCCGCGGTCGAGCGGACCGCGGCGGCCTCACGCGTGTCCGGCACACCTTGATGTGTTCGGAGCACCTTGACCAATCCGCACCCGTCCGGGCGACGAATGAGGTACGACACCTCCGTGTGCGCCGCATCGTTCCCGGAAGGACGGCCCGTGAGAGAACCCGTGTACATCGGCGGCCCCGCCGCGCGCGGACCGGACCTCGAAGAGTTGCTCCAGATGGTGGCCCGGGGGGACCAGAACGCGTTCGGCGCCCTCTACGACGCCGTCAGCGGGCCGGTCCTGGGGCTGACGCGCAGTCTGCTGCGCGACCCGGCCCAGGCCGAGGAGGTCACACAGGAGGTCCTGGTCGAGGTGTGGCGGTCCGCGGCGCGGTTCGAACCGGGCCGGGGCAGCGCCATGTCGTGGATCATGACGGTGGCGCACCGGCGCGCCGTGGACCGGGTGCGCTCGGCGCAGGCCGCCTCCGACCGCGAGGAGCGCGCCGCGCTGCTGTCCCGCACCCCGGCGTTCGACGAGGTGACCGAGCAGGTGGAGGCCAGGCTGGAGCGCGAGCAGGTGCGCCGGTGCATGCGGACGCTGACCGAGTTGCAGCGGCAGTCGGTGACGCTCGCCTACTACCGGGGCCGCTCCTACCGTGAGGTGGCGGAGTTGCTGTCGCTGCCGCTCGGGACCGTGAAGACCAGACTCCGGGACGGGCTCATCCGGCTCCGGGACTGCATGGGGGTCGGCGCATGACCAGAGCGGATCTGCACACCTTGACCGGGGCGTACGCGGTGAACGCCCTGTCGGGGCGGGAGTTGACCGATTTCGAGCGGCATCTGGCGGTCTGCGACGCCTGCCGTCAGGAGGTACGGGAGCTGCGGGAGACCGCCGCCAAGCTGGCGGTGGCCACGTCCCTGACCCCGCCCCCGACGATGAAGGACGATGTGCTGCGGCGGATCGCCACGGTCCGCCAGGAGCCGCCCCGGGTGGCGGCGCGGGAGGCCCGGGAGTCCCACGCGGGCCCCCGGCGGCGCACCGGGCGGCGGGCGACGAACTTCGCGCTGGCGGCCTGTGTGGCGGCGGCCGCCGTATGCGGCGGGGCCGCGGTGTGGCAGTACCGGCAGGCGTCCGACGCGCGTGACACGGCCCGCCGCTCCGAGCAGCGGGTGGCCCGGGCGGAGGAGCTGACCCAGGTGCTGGCCGCGCCCGACGCGCACAGCCGCAGCGGCCGGATGACGGACGGCTCGACCGGCACGGTGGTGGTCTCGCGCGGGCTGAACAAGGCGGTGTTCCTCGCCTCGGGGCTGCCCGAGCCGCCCGCCGGGCGGATCTACCAGCTGTGGTTCAGCGACGGCGGCACGATGCGCCCGGCCGGTCTGATGGACTCCTCGGGCCGGAGCACGGCGGCGGTCATGAGCGGCGCGGTCGGGAAGGCGTCGGCCATGGGGGTGACGGTCGAGCCCGCCGGAGGGTCGAAGGCCCCGACGAGCGATCCGCTGGTCCTGCTGACGTTCCCCTCGGCCTGAGCGGGCGGCATCGGACGCATCGGGTGACATCGAGCGGCATCGGGTGACACGGGGCGGGAAGCCGCCGGCCCGCGGGCCCGGGTGGGGTAAGGGAGAGGAATGAGCACGTCCCTCTCCGTCTTCACCTCCGATCTGCGGCTGTCCGACAACCCCGTGCTGCGCGGCGCGCTGTGCTCCGCCGAGCGGATCGTGCCGCTGTTCGTCGTGGACCGTGGCCTGGCCGGGACGGGGTTCGCGGTCCCCAACCGGGTGGCGTTCCTCGCGGACGCGCTGACCGATCTCGACGCGGGGCTGCGCGAGCGCGGCGGGCGGCTGGTGGTCCGCCGGGGGGAGGCGGTGGCGGAGATCCTGCGGGCGGCGCGGCAGGCGGACGCGGACGAGGTGCACATCGCGGGCGGGGTGAGCGGCTACGCCGCCCGCCGCGAGCGGCGGCTGCGCGGGGCGCTGGAGGCGGACGGGCGGCGGCTGCGGGTGCACGGCGCGGTGGTGACGGCGGTGGAGCCGGGCGAGGTGGCCCCGGCGGGCAAGGACCACTTCGCGGTCTTCACCCCGTACTTCCGCGCCTGGCGGCGGGCCGGGCAGCCGAAGCCGCTCACCGCGCCGCGCACGGTGGGCGTGGAGTCCGGGCTGCGCTCGGAGCCGGTGGCGGCGGTCACCTCGCTCGCCCCGGGCAGCCCCTCCCCCGGACTGCCCGAGGGCGGGGAGACGGCGGGCCGCCGCCGGATGCGCTCCTGGTGGCGGTCGGGCTTGGGGAGTTACGCCGACCGGCAGGACGATCTGGCGGGCGACGCCACCTCCCGGCTCTCCCCGTATCTGCACTTCGGCTGTCTGTCCCCGGTGGAGCTGGTGCACCGGGCGCGGGAGGCGGGCGGCGCGGGCGCCGACGCCTTCGTACGGCAGCTGGCCTGGCGGGACTTCCACCACCAGGTGCTGGCCGCCCGGCCGGACGCCTCGTACGCCGACTACCGCCCGCGGGGCGACCGGTGGCGCGAGGACGCGGCGGAGGTCGCGGCCTGGAAGGCGGGGCGCACCGGCTATCCGCTGGTGGACGCGGGGATGCGACAGCTGCGCCACGAGGGCTGGATGCACAACCGGGCGCGGCTGCTGGTGGCGAGCTTCCTCACCAAGACGCTCTACCAGGACTGGCGGATCGGCGCCCGGCACTTCCTGGAGCTGCTGGTGGACGGGGATGTGGCCAACAACCAGCTGAACTGGCAGTGGGCGGCGGGCACCGGCACCGACACCCGCCCCAACCGGGTCCTCAATCCGCTGGCGCAGGCCCGGCGGTTCGACCCGGACGGCGCGTATGTGCGGCGCTGGGTGCCGGAGCTGGCCGGGGTGACCGGCTCCGGCGTCCATACGCCCTGGCGGCTGCCGGAGGCCGAGCGGGACCGGCTGGACTACCCGGACCCGATCGTGGACCTCCAGGAGGGGCTGGCCCGCTTCCGGCGCGCCCGGGGATGACCTCGGGACCGTCGGCCGGTCTACGGCGTGTCCGACGGACCACGCGGCGGAGCCGCATATCGACGCTTTCCCCTCCCCGCCCCTTCCCGACACCTGCCGATATGCGGCTCCGCCGCGTGGGGGGCTCCGCCCCAGACCCCGGGGTCCAAGATCCGCCGGACGCCCCCCTAGTCGGCGCGGGCGCCGTGCTGCGGGGCGATCTCCTCGATCCGCCCGGCGAGCTCGAAGTCGAGCGCGGTCACCTTGCCGCCGACGCTGTGGGTGTTCACGGTGACGCCCACCTTGTTGTAGCCGAGGGTGAGGTCGGAGTGGTGGTCGAGCTCCTCTTGGATGGTGGCGATCTCCGCCACCAGCCCGGCCGCCTGCGGATGGCCCTTGAAGACATACGTCCGCGAGAGTTGGTCGTCCGCGAACGACCAGCCGGGAAGCTGCTCCAGACGTCCCTGGATCTCCTGGTCGGTGAGCGGCTCGACTGCCATGACACATCCCTTCGTCGCGGGTGACCGGTGGCCCTTCCACCCTGCCATGGGCACCGTCCGGTGTCGGCTACCTTCGGGTCATGACGACTGCCGCGCCGCCCCGGGTGGGCACACTGCTGCGCGAGTGGCGGGACCGCCGCCGGATCAGCCAGCTGGAGCTCGCGCTGCGCGCCGACTCCTCGGCCCGCCACATCAGCTTCATCGAGACCGGCCGGTCGCGGCCCAGCCAGGAGATGGTGCTCCGGCTCGCCGACCACCTCGACGTCCCCGTCCGTGAGCGCAACGCCCTGCTGATCGCCGCCGGCTACGCCCCGCACTATCCGGAGCGGTCGGTGGACGACCCGTCGATGAGCGCCCTGCGCGACTCCCTGGAGCGGCTGCTGACCGGCTATGAGCCGTATCCGGCGCTGGTGGTGGACGGCACCTATGAGGTGCTGGCGGCCAACCGGGGCATCGCGGCGCTCCTGGAGGGGGTGGCGGAGCATCTGCTGCGGCCCCCGCTGAACGCGATGCGCCTCACCCTCCACCCCGAGGGGCTCGCCCCGCGCATCCGCAACCTCCGCGAATGGCGTGGCCATCTGCTGGACCAGATGGACCGGCAGCTGGCGCTGATGCGCTCCTCGCCGCTGCGTGCGCTGTACGACGAGGTGGCGGCCTATCCGCTGTCCGAGACCGGCGGCCGGGAGACCGCGACCGCCGGTGACACCCCGCCCTTCGCGCTGCCGATGATGATCGAGCACGGCGGGCGGGTGCTGTCGTTCATCTCGACGATCGCGACCTTCAACACCCCCATGGACGTCACGGTCTCCGAGCTGGCCATCGAGACCTTCCTCCCGGCCGACCCGGAGACCGCCGCCGCCCTGGGCCGGTTCGGCCGGCCGTAGGGACGCGGTTCAGCCGGTCGTGGGGACCCGGTCCAGGAAGCCGAGGACGGAGCGGATCCGGCCGTCCTCGGCCAGGGTGATCACATCGGTCGCGGCGACCGGGGCGGAGCCGTCGGCCGTGGAGACCAGCTCCCAGGTGAAGCGGGCCATGTCGTGGTGGCCGTCCACGGCGCCGGTGAGCCGGAACTCATGGCCGGGGAACTGCTCCCGGGCCCCGGCGATGACGGCGGCCAGCTGCTCATGGCCGCGCACCTCCGCCAGCGGGTCGGTGTAGCCGCCGTCCTCGGTCCAGGCGGCGGCCACGGCCTTGGCGATGGCCTCGGGGCCGGTGGCGTTCCACGCCTCGAAGTAGCGGGCGACGGCGGTGTCGTACTGCGTCATCTGGTCACTCCTCCATGAAATCCCCTGGTGGGAACGGATCCCGGACCGGAGGGCGCCGGCCCGGAACCCGACGCCTCAACCCTGCCGCCGCCGTGCGCGGGGGTCGATTACCGCCGAGGTAATGGAGGCCGGGGTGGTTCAGGACCGCTGGGACTCCACGAGCGCGATGGCCTCCTCCTTGGTGGCCACCGCGGGCGGCGAGCCCTCCAGCGGCTTGCGCGCCGTCTCCTTCATCACGGCGGCGGCGATGATGCCGACGACCGCCGCGAGCATCGTGTAGTAGGCGGGCATCAGATCGTCCCCGGTGCCGCTGATCAGGCCCTCGGTCACCAGCGGCGTGGTGCCGCCGAAGAGCGAGACGGAGATGTTGAAGGCGATGGAGAGCGAGCCGTAGCGCACGTTCGTCGGGAAGAGCGCGGGGAGCGAGGCGGACATCACGCTCACATACGGCAGCAGACACAGCCCCAGGAGCAGCAGCCCGGCGAAGACCGGGACGATCCCGCCCTGCTTGATGAGCAGGAAGGAGGGCACGGCGAGCACCAGGAAGCCGACCGAACCGGCCATCAGCACGGGCTTGCGGCCGACGCGGTCGGAGAACCGGCCGACGAAGGTGATGGCCGCCATCAGCACCAGCATCACGATGATGATCGAGACCAGGGCGCTGGTGCTGCTGTAGTGGAGGGTGTCCGACAGATACGTCGGCATGTAGGACAGCAGCATGTAGTCGGTGATGTTGTACGCGGCGACCAACGCGATGCACAGCGCCATCGCACGCCACTGGGTGCGGAACACCTGCCAGAACGGCAGGCTTTCGCGCTCGGACGCGTTGGTGGAGCCCTCGTCCGCCAGCTTCTGGAACGCGGGGGTGTCATCCAGCTTCAGCCGCAGGTACAGACCGACCAGCCCGATCGGCGCGGCGACCAGGAACGGAATGCGCCAGCCCCAGGAATCCATCGAGGAGTCGGCGAGCGTCACGGTCAGGATGGTCACCAGTCCGGCCGCCGAGGTGTAGCCGATCAGCGTGCCGAACTCCAGAAAGCTGCCGTAGTAGCCACGGCGCTTGTCGGGCGCGTATTCGGCGATGAAGGTCGAGGCACCGCCGTATTCCCCGCCGGTGGAGAAACCCTGGAGCATACGGAACAGGATGAGCAGCGCGGGCGACCAGAAGCCGATGGCGGCATAGCCGGGGATGAGTCCGATGGCGAGCGTGCTGGACGCCATCATGATCATGGTGAAGGACAGCACCTTCTTACGGCCGATCCGGTCACCCAGCGGCCCGAAGAACAAACCTCCCACCGGACGGACCAGAAAGGCCACCGCGAAAGTCGCCAGGGAGGAGAGCACCTGGGCCGTGCCATTGCCGGACGGGAAGAAAACTTTGCCGATGGTGACCGCGAGATAGCTGTAGATCCCGAAGTCGAACCATTCCATGGCGTTTCCCAGCGCGGCGGCCTTCACCGCTTTCCGGACGGTCCTCTCCTCGGTGACCGTGATGTCGCTCCGACGCAGCGGAGGGTTCTTGCGTCGCTGGACGGCACGCCAGAGCAGGCGGTGCCGGGAGGGCGCGGACGCGGAGGCTTCGACATCGGATTGGACAGGCACAAGCAACTCTTTTCAGTGGACAGGCTTGTTGCGCATACCCGACGATCGCCGTGGCATGCCCGGCGTGTCGCAGACCACCCATGACGAGGCCCCGCAGCGCTCAAGGAACGTTCGACCCCGGCCCGAGCAGGGCCGGGCATCTTCAGGGAACCCGGCGGTTGCTTTACCGATTCTTGGCCTTCGCCAGACCTATCCGCGCAATCGCACAACCCGTCACACAGCGCCGAAAGGCGCCGAACTCAAGGGGACATCATGCTCTACGGCAATGCCCTCCGAAAGTCCGTCAGTTCCTCCCCCACCACTCCCCTCATCGGCATCTACGACATGTACTCGGCGTCCATCGCCGCACAGCACTACAACGGCTTCTTCGTATCCGGATTCGGGTTCGCCGCCTCGCATTACGGGCTTCCCGATATCGGCTTCATCGCCTGGCCCGACATGCTCGCCTTCGTGGAGCGGCTGCGGCTGGCCTTCCCCGCACACCATCTGCTCGTGGACATCGACGACGGCTATGTGGACCCCGAGGTCGCCTGCCATGTGGTGCAGCGGCTGGAGCGCACCGGGGCCTCCGGGGTGATCCTGGAGGACCAGCGGCGCCCGCGCCGCTGCGGCCACGCCGACGGCAAGCTGATCCTGCCGCTCGAGGAGTACCTCGAGAAGCTCCAGCTGGTGCTGAGCAGCAGGACGGACCTGGTGGTGGTGGCGCGTACGGACGCCACCGAGGAGTCCGAGATCCTGCGGCGGGCGGCCGCGCTGGCGGAGACCGACGCGGATGTCGTCCTCGTCGACGGGGTGCGCAGTGTGGAGTGGATCCGCAAGGTCCGTAAGGTCATCGGCGACAAGCCCCTGCTGTTCAATCAGATCGCGGGCGGGAAGTCGCCGCGGCTCTCGCTGTCCGAGCTGTCCGAACTCGGGGTGGATGTCGCCATCTACAGCACTCCGTGCCTGTTCGCCGCCCACGGCGCGATCGACGGGGCGCTGAGCGACCTCAAGACGGCGGACGGGCGGCTGCCGGACACCCGGGAGACCGGGGCCATCGGGGTCAAGGGCGCCACCGAGCTACTGGAGCGGAACATCAGCAGGCACCACGGGGACCGTCAGCCCGCCAGGGTCGGATGACGAGGGTCACGCACATGCCCTCGGCCTTCCTCGGCCCCGGCCCCGGCCGGCGCCGTAAGCCCCGCAAGGACATCCTCGCGATCCGTCCGTCCGCGGCGATGCTCCTCCTCGCGGCCACCGCGAGCGTGCTGTGCGCGGGCCCCGCGGCCCCCGCCAAGGCGACACCGCCGCCCGTGGGCACCCCGCACGACGAGGACAGCGAACCGGAGGAGGCCGCACCCTCCTCCGACCAGCACAACGGCCTCGTGGTCATCGACAACTCCGGCGCCGACTCCTGGCTGGAGGTCGACCGCACCCTCAACGCCCTGTTGCTGAGCCGTGGCACGGCGGGCAGCGACCACGACGGGGGCGGCGGCGCCATCGATGTCGTGGCACGCGGCATCCCCGGTGCGGATCGGGTGCTGCCGCAGATCGGCCACCCGCCGTGGCAGGCCGGAGGCGGTGATTGATATGAGGTGGAGGTCCTGGCCGCTGTCGTGGCCGGGCCGGCTCGGGAGGGCGGTGGACCCCTATGTCGCCGCCCTCCTCGGGACGGTCGCGCTGGCGGCGCTGCTGCCCGCGAGCGGGGCGGCGGCCACGGCCGTCGGCGATGCCGCGGACATCGCGATCGGGCTGCTCTTCTTCCTCTACGGTTCGCGGCTCTCCACCCGCGAGGCGCTGAACGGGCTGCGGCAGTGGCGGCTGCACCTGGTGGTGGGCGCGAGCACCTTCGTGCTCTTCCCGCTGCTGGGGCTGGCCGCGCGCGGCCTCGCCCCGTTCCTCCTCACCGACCAGCTCTACACCGGTCTGCTCTTCCTGTGTGTGGTGCCCTCGACCGTCCAGTCCTCGGTCGCCCTCACCTCCACCGCCCGGGGCAACGTCCCGGCCGCGATCTGCGCGGGGACGTACTCCAGCCTGCTCGGCATGATCGTCACCCCGCTGCTCGCGGCGTGGCTGATCGGCTCGGACGTCCGCTTCTCGGCCGATGGGCTGCTGGCCATCGCCACCCAGCTGCTGCTCCCCTTCCTCGCCGGGCAGGCGCTGCGCCGCTGGACCGCGCCGTTCATCGGGCGTCACAAGAAGGTGCTCGCCCTGCTGGACCGGGGCTCGATCCTGCTCGTGGTCTACACGGCGTTCAGCCGGGGCATGACGGAGGGCGTCTGGAACCAGATCACCCCGGCCCGGCTGTTCGCGCTGCTGGGTCTGGCCGCGGCCGTGCTGGGGCTGGCCCTCAGCACGACGTCGTTCGCCGCGCGGCGGCTGGGCTTCCGCCGGGAGGACCGCGTCACCATCGTCTTCTGCGGCTCCAACAAGTCCCTGGCCACGGGGTTGCCCATGGCCGCGGTGCTGTTCGGGGACGCGGCCGGGCCGGTGATCCTGCCGCTGATGCTCTTCCACCAGTTGCAGCTGATGGTGTGCGCGATCATCGCGGGCCGGTGGTCCCGGCGGGCGCCGGAGACCGTCTCGGCCCAGGGGGAGCGTGTCCAGATCTCGGAGGTGAGGGGGTAGACCGGAAGAGGGCGGCGGCTCAGGCGCAGCGGGCGATCACCACGATGGCGGCGTCGTCGTTGACGACCCCGCCGGTGTGCCGGAGCAGATCGGCGTGGAGATGGTCCACCAGCGACTGCGGGTCGCCGCCCCTCCAGACCGCGAGCCGTTCCCGGAGCGGATAGAAGGCGCCGCTCTCGTTCCGGGCCTCGACGACGCCGTCGGTGTGCAGCACCAGAAGGTCGCCGTGCTGGAAGCGGAACGTCTCGACCTGGTAGTCCCGTTCCTTCGGCACCTCCAGGCCCAGCGGCACCGCGGGCTCGCCCACGTCCAGCGTCGCGATCTCGCCCCTGTGCAGCAGCAGTGGTGGGGGGTGACCGCAGTTCACCATCCCGGCCACCGGGCCGTCGTCGTGGACGTCCAGCACCACGGCGGTCACAAAGGACTCCAGGTAATTCCGCTCGTCATCGGCGATATGGTGCCAGTTCCAGCACATGGCGCTGCCCATGTGGACGGCGATGCCCGGCAGTGAGAGATTGCGGTAGGCGGAGCCCCGGAAGGCCCCGATCAGCACGGCGGCGTCACCGATCGCGGCCAGCCCTTTTCCCCGTACGTCCCCGATGACCAGCCGGGTCGCCCTCTCGGTGCGGACGGCCGCGTACAGGTCACCGCCGATCTGTGCCTCCTCATCGGCCGCGAGATACAGCGAGGCGATCCTCAGCTCCCCGATTCGTTCGGGCAGCGGCCGCAGCAGGACCTCCTGCGCGGCCACGGCCACTGAGCGCACCTGACTCAGCCGGCGCCGGTGCCGGTCAGTGGCGTAGCGGAAGCTCGTCACCAGCCCCGAGATCACGATCAGGGCGATGATCTGCGCCTGGTGGTTGGCGGTCATCAGACCGCCGTGGAACGCACCGATGATGATCTGAGCCCCCACGGCGAGGGCTCCGACGACAGCGGTTCCGCCCGCGCCCGCGAAGGACGCGGTGATCGCGGGTGCCGCGATCAGGAAGGGGCCGAGGTGGACGGTGGGCGGCGTAGTGAGATCGGTCAGCGTGACCGCCAGGATGATCGCGAGCGGGACGACGAACAGCGCCCTGCTCGACCGCGTTTCCCCACCGATGCGGGTGAGGTCGGGCGAAACGCGCATACTTCCTGCTTACACCCGATACGGGCGCGGTGCGTTCACACGGTGCTGTCGGCTGTGACGGCGGGGGCGCCGTCACACCGGGAATCCCGCACGGTGCGCGCGGCATCGGGCGCCGTGGTCGGCTGCGGCTCGACGGGCGCCTCGGCCTCCGCCGGGGCCTGCGCCGCCGACGCCTCCGGGGCGGCCGGGGCCTCCGCCGCCGCGACCTCCACAGGGGCGGTCGCCGCCTCCTCCTCCGGCACCTGGGGCCCGTCCGCCTCCTCCAGCCAGCGCCGCAGCACCTGGTGCACCCGCTCGGCCCCGACCAGTTCCTCCCCCGCCGCCACCGGCGGGGTCAGCCCGGCCGGCCACAGCAGAAAGGGGTGCCCCTGCTCCCCGCCGAGCCCGCCGTGCGAGCCGATCTGCTCCTCGAAGGCGTGCACCGTGCCGCGCACCGGGTCGTAGGCGGAGTTGACCATGATGTCGGGGGTGTTCCGGAAGTGCGCGGTGCGCCGTACGGCGCTCTCGGCGCCGGGCCCGAAGACCGTGAGCGGGCTCGTCCCGAAGACCTCCCCGGTGTCCAGCCGGTGCTCGGCCCCGTCCGCACCCAGCACCACCGCGCCGTGCGCCTCGGACCGTACGAGCACGAAGCCCACGCCTGGGTGGTCGGCGAGCGTGCGCAGCAGCGCGGGGTGGCGGGCCTCGATCTGCTCACGGCTCGTCCGCCCCGGTACGTCGGGGAAGGAGATCAGGCCGAGATTCCCGGAGGCGAGCACGATGGGATCGGAGACGGCGGTGTCATGAGCACTGACGACACCGGCGGGGGCCTCCGGCCCGCCGCACCATCCGTCCCCGTCCACCCCGGGCTTCTCCGGCCGGCGCAGCGCCGCCCGCCCCGCCTCGCGCGCCTCCGCCCCGCTCGGGGTCCGCCCGGCCCGCCGCGAGACGGGCAGACCGCAACCGGCCCGCACCAGGTCCTCCAGCCTCAGCCCGTACGCCCCCGCGAAGGTCTCGCCGGGGCTCTGCCCGTGGTCGGACAGCAGCACGATGCGGTAGTCGCGCGGGGCGTGCTCGGCGACCTTGGCGATCAGCGCGATGGAGCGGTCGAGCCGGGCGAGCACCTGCCGGGCGTCCCGGCTGCGCGGCCCCGAGTGGTGGGCCACCTCGTCGTACGCCACGAGGTCGGCGTAGATCGCGGTACGGCCGGAGAGGATGTCCCCCATCACCGCCGTCACCACGACGTCCCGCTCCACGACGGTGGCGAACGCCCGGATGAACGGATACAGCCCGCCCCGCTTCACCCGGGGCGCCTCGCGGCGCAGCTTGGCGCGGGTGGACTGGCAGATCTCCCGGACCACCTCGGCGAGGAACGACCCGGCGGTGCGGGTGGCGTTGGCGGGGTCGGCGAAGTACGCGAAGTAGCCGGAGCGGGAGCGGTTGTGCTTACCGCGCCGCGCCGCGACCGAGAGGACCAGGGCCAGCTGATCGGCGCCGCCGGTGAAGAGGTTGCCCCGGCTGGCCCCGTCCACCGTGAGGAGTCCGTCGTGTCTCGCCCGGGCGGCGGCGCGGCGCTGGAGCACCGCCGCGCTGGTCGGCCGGTTGCTCACCATCACCTCCCCGGTCTTCTTCTCGTACCAGCGGAAGGCGGGCACGTCCTCGTTGGAGCCGTGCAGGATACCGAGTTGGCTGGCGCCGGTCTGGCTGGACCAGTCGGTGCGCCAGGGGGTGACCTTGTGGGTGCTCTGGAGCCAGCCCGCGACGGTGGGCATCACCGGTGGCCGGTTCTCGCGCTCCCGCAGCGCCTCCCGGAGCACCGCGTGCCCCACCCCGTCGAGTTGCAGGAACACCGTCCCCGGGGGCTCGTCGCTCCCCCCGTCCTCGCCGAGCCGCCGCCTGCGCCGCACGGCCAGCCGCGCCAGCCGCCGCCGGTAGGCGCCGTCGTCCCGCACGGTCAGGAAGGTGCTCGTGGCCGACGACGCGGCGGACATCACGGCCGCCACCACGACGGCGGTCTCCGGCTCGGCGGCGCCGCGCCCGTCCGGGTTCACGCTGAGGGCGATCAGCAGCATCGAGCCGTTGAGCACGAACACCAGGAGCCCCAGCACCAGCGCCGGCATCAGCAGCAACGCCCGTACGAGCAGCGGCCACACCAGCGCGCTGAGCACACCGAAGGCCCCGGCGCCACTGGCGGCCGTGACGGCGATCTGCGTCGCGCTGTCACCGTCACCTGACTTCAGGCGAAAGTCGGGGAGGATCCCGGCGAGCGCCAGCATCGTGAGCGTGGACACCGCCCACACCGCCGCCACCCGCAGCAGGGTTCCCCCCACGGTCTTCCATCGGGGCTTCTGCACGCCGCGCCCTCACTTCGCATCACCGGCCCGCACCATGCGCGCGAACCGGCCTCAAGCGTGGCACAGCGCCCCCGCGACCCGGCGGACGGCGGGTTACCGGGACGGATCGATTCCGCTTACGGCAGCCCATCAGCCCGCCAGGAGCGCGAAGCGCTCGGCGCTACGGGGGCCGGGAACCGGCCGGGCTACGGGGACCAGGAGTCGGCCGGATCGTCCAGCCAAACCCGCTGTCCGGCGGGGCCGGGCCCGACCGTCAGGCCGAAGCGGGTGTGGTCCGGCCTGCCATGGCCGACCCACCACCCGTACGCGGCCTCGACCTCGTCCCACAGCCGACGCACCCCCGCCTGCCAGACCCGCGCCTCCGCCTTCCCCTCGCGGAACACGACGCACGCCCAGGAAAGGTCGGTCAGCCCGTAGAGCCACACGGGCCGGGTGCCCTCGTGCGGGGCGGCCACGACCTGGACGCAATGCCGTACCCGGAGCCCCAGCGCGAAGGGGAGGGCGGAGTACGGCGGGGCGAGGAACTCCCCCTCGGGGACCCCGGTGGTGGACGCATCGGCGCCACCGCCCTCGTCCGTGACGTAACGGTCGTGCGGCGGCAGTGACAGCCGCTGGGCGCGCAGCTTCATGAACTCCACGGGCCCGGTGAAACGCCCCGACGCCGTCCCGTCCCGGCGCACCACCAGCCGGGCCACGGCGTCCGCGTGGGTGTAATGCGTGCCCCAGGGGACGACGATCAGGCCCCCGGGCCGCGTCTGCTCGATCCACGCCCCGGGGATCTCCCGGAGCCCGACGGTGGCCAGGACCCGGTCATACGGCGCGTTGCCCGCGCAGCCCTTCGCACCGTCACCGAGCACGACGTGCGGGTGCAGCCCGGCCGTGTCCAGCCGTGCGCCCGCGTGGCGCGAGACGGAAGGATCCACCTCAACCGTGGTGACCTTACGGCCGCCACAGCGATGCGCCAGCGCCCCGGCGGTCTCACCCGTGCCGGTGCCCACGTCGAGCACGGCCATGCCCTCGTCCACGGCCAGGTCCCGCAGCAAGGCGTAGACGACGGAGGGCATGGAGGAGGAACTGGTCGGCACCCGCCCCGGCCCGGGGCCGGTGTGCTCGCCGTCGTCCCACTGCGTCACGATGGGCGCATCGCTGTCGGCGGCGGCGAACCAGGCGTCCGCGTCCTCGGCCCTGTCGACGGCGACGGCCTCCTGTGCCCGCGTGTCGAACGGCCACATCAGCTCCGGCAGAAACGCGGCCCGGTCAACAGCGGCGAAGGTCGGCGCCCAGTCCTCCGCCATCACCCCCGCGCCGAGAAGCACCCGCCCCAACGCGGCCCGGCCGGGCCGGGCGATGCCCTCGAACGTCATGCGACCTTGGGCGGGTTCGGCACCCCGGGCCCACCGTCGGGCGTCGGCGGCGGATGCGGCCCGGGGTAGGGCTGACCAGGCAGCTTGTCACCGTTCCCGCCATCGTTTCGGACCCGGATGATCCTCGGCATCGACGCTCTCCCCTCCGCCAGCCGAGCGGCCCCACTCCGCTCGGGCCCCGCCTCCATCAGCATAGGGCGAGCCACTGGAAAGGCGCTTGAGCCCAGCCTCGGACCCACGGCCCCGTGAGAGACTCGGGCGATGATTATCGAACGTGCGTACGCACACATTGGCCCGGGGTCGCGTGAGGAGAAGGGGTGGCCCTGGTCCGTGCCGTGTGTGCGGGGGTTGCTGGCGGACGGGCTGCGGTTCACCGCACCCGTGACGTTTCTCGTCGGGGAGAACGGGTCGGGCAAGTCGACGCTGGTCGAGGGCCTCGCGGAGGGGTTCGGGCTGGACTCGTACGGCGGCTCGCACGATTGGCGTTACGCCAGCCACCGGCCCAAGTCGGCGCTGGGTGAGCGGATCCGCTTCGACGCGGCGCCGCGCGGGCGGCGGATGCTGGGCAGTTGGGCGGCGCGCAAGGGGTTCTTCCTGCGCGCCGAGACCGCGTTGGACGCGCTGGACCGGGAGGGTTTCGCCCCGCATTCGGTCAGCCACGGCGAGGGGTTTCTCGCGGCGTTCCGGGACAAGTTCCTCCAGCCCGGGCTGTACGTCATGGACGAGCCCGAGGCGGCGCTCTCCTTCGCCTCCTGCCTTGAACTCGTCGGCCATTTGGATGAGTTGGTGAAGAACGGCGGGCAGGTCATCTGCGCTACGCATTCGCCCCTGCTGACCGCGCTGCCCGGTGCGGACATCGTCGAGGTCGGCGAGCACGGGATGCGGCGGGTGGCCTGGAGCGAGTTGGCCCTGGTCGACCACTGGCGCCGGTATCTCGCGGATCCGCGGAGCTATCTGCGGCATGTCCTGGAGTGAGCGTCGGGGCCCTTTGTCGCTTGTCGTTGGTTGTCTGCGGCGCCGTTTCGCGCCTTCGGCGCATTTGAGCATGGGGGCGGCCGGTGGGGGGCGCGGGCCGCGTCGCCGGCCGCCGGGCCGGTGGGAGGTCGGGCCCGGTGGCGGCTTCCGCGGTCGGGAGCTCGGGCCGACGCCGGACAACCCCGCCGGGGGTGGGTACCCCTCTCGAGATTGCTTGACCTATTAGTTGCGCCAGATCAAACATTTTTGAGAGGGATACCCGGAGGGGCCACGCCCGCAGTCCGGATCGACCCCGACCCGCGAGCCCGGATGCCGCCACTCGCCCCACCCCCACCGGCCCGGCGGCCGGCGACGCGGCCCCCGCCCCGGCGCCCCCGACCCATGCTCAAATTGCGCCGAAGGCGCGAGACGGCGCCGCACCCAACCAAGCACCGCTAGAGGCGGATCCGGGCCCAGACCGTCTTGCCGACGACGCGTTCCCGGACGCCCCACGCCTCGGCGAGCGCGTCCACGATCGCCAGGCCGCGTCCGGACTCGTCGTCCGGTGTCGGCTCCGCCAGGGCGGGGAGCCCCTCGCGGGGGTCGGACACCTCGACCCCGACCATTTTCTCTGCGTCATATGCGATACGCACCTCGAAGTACCGCCCCGGCACGCGTCCATGACGCACGGCGTTGGTCGCCAGCTCGGAGACGACGAGCAGAACCAGGGCCGCCGCGCTCCGATCCAGGCCCCAGGCGCGGAGAGCGGCGTCGGCGGCGCGGCGGACGTGGGGGATCGACAGGGGGACGGGCGTAAACCTCTGCTTCCAGCCATGGAGCGGGTTTACGTCGTGACTTTCCGCGTTCATCCTCCCACTGTCAGTGCAGGCGGCTACCTTCACCAGTAACAGAGCGTCGACTGCGGCGACCGACAACTCTGGTCGAACGCAGGTTGATTGGCGTTGACCGATGTTGAGGGGGGTGGCCCGCGTGGCCCAGTCGAAGAAGAAGGACTCCGCTCCGCCGACCGTGCAGTACTTCGCCGCTGTCCTGCGGCTTCTGCGGGAACGGGCGGGGCTCACCCAGGACGAGTTGGGCGCGCTGATGAACTACACCGGGTCGGCGGTGAGCGCCGTGGAGACATGCGCCAAGCCGCCGACGGACGAGTTCATCGACGCGGCCGAGAAGGCACTGGACGCGGGCGGGTTGCTGCGTTCTGCGATCAAGTACTTGCGCCTTGAGCGGTATCCCGCTCACTTTCAGGGCTTCGTGCAGCTGGAGCAGGCCGCGCTCAGTGTCTCGTCGTACTGCACACAGCTGATCCATGGGCTTCTGCAAACTGAGGGCTACGCACGGGAGGTGCTCCTCTGTGCGTTCCCTCCACTCGATGCGGACGAGGTCGAGCAGCTAACCGAAGCGCGCATGGAGCGCAAGTCGTTGCTCGAGCGCAAGCCAATGGCGGTGATCAACGTCGTCCTTGAGGAGGCGGCACTGCGTCGGCAGATCGGCGGGGCGGAGGCCATGCACGCCCAGTACACGCACCTCGTCGAGTGCGCGAGCCGACCCAACGTTGTCATCCAGCTTATGCCGACGAGCCGGGCCGGGCATGCTGGCCTGCAAGGGCCAATGACTGTCATCGAGATGCCAGACGAGACCCCCGTGGCCTACTTGGAGGGCCACGGGAAGAGCATCCTGATGTCGAAGCCCGACGAGGTGGGCGTCTTGGCCCGGCGCTATGCCATGATCAGGTCCCAGGCCCTCGGGCCCGAGGAAACCGTAGGCATCATCGAGCAGTTGATGGGTGATCTATGAGCAGCCTTGTGTGGTTCAAAAGCAGCTACAGCGACTCCAGCGGCGGCGAGTGCATCGAGGTCGCCTACGACTGGCACAAGTCGAGCTACAGCGACAACACCGGCGGCCAGTGCGTCGAGGTCGCCACCACCCCCACCACCGTCCACATACGGGACTCCAAGAACCCCGACGGCCCCCACCTCCGCATACCCGCCACCGCCTGGGCGGACTTCCTGGCCTTCGCCGCCCGCTGAGCCGGATCGCCGAACCCGGCCGCCGTGGGTGTGGCTCTCCCACAAGCCCGGCACCAGGTAGCCGCCCCGCGCGTCGAGCACGGGACCGTCGCCGACCGGCGGCCGTGCGTCCGACGACGACCGGATGGCGCTGAACCGCCCGTCGGTCACCCGTCGGTGGATCGAGGCTAAGCCCGGCCGTGGGCCCTCTGTGCGCGGCGGGAGAGGGAGTCGATCACGACGGCCAGCAGCAGCACACCGCCGGTGATCATGAACTGGACGGCGGTCTGGATGTCCATGAGGGCCACTCCCGAGGCGATCGACTGGATGACCAGCACGCCCAGCAGGGCGGACCAGGTGTTGCCGCGGCCGCCGAAGAGACTGGTGCCGCCGATGACGGCCGCGGCGATGGCGTTCATCAGCAGGTCGGTGGAGACCGAGGTCTGGCTGACCGAATTGATCCGGGAGGCCAGGAAGAGGCCGCCGATGGCGGCCATCGTGCTCGACATCATGAACGCGGAGGTGCGCACCCAGGCCACGTTGATCCCGGCGCGGCGGGCCGCCTCGACGCCGCCGCCCAGGGCGAAGATCATCCGGCCGTAGGCCGTGCGGCGCAGGACGTGGTCGAGGATGACGAGGACGACCAAGAAGATCAGGAGCGCGAGCGGCAGGCCCTGGAACTGGTTGAGGACATACGCGGCGGCGAAGGCGAGCACCGCGAGCACGCCCGTGCGGATGGCGATCCAGACCGGGGCGCGGGTGGGCACTCCGGCGGCGCGGCGCCGCTTGACGTCGCGCCAGGCGATGAGGAAGTACCCGGCGGTGCCTGCCGCCGCCAGGGCGTAGGCGGCGGCCACGTCGGAGAAGTAGTAGTTGGTCAGCTGGGCGACCAGGCCCTGATCGTCGAGGTTGATGGTGCCGTAGGCGCCCATGATGGAGAGCATCAGGCCGTACCACCCCAGCAGTCCGGCGAGGGTGACCACGAACGCGGGGACGCCCACCACGGCCGTGAAGAAGCCGTGGACGAAGCCGACCGCCGTACCGCAGAGGGCGCCCAGGACGATGGCGGGTGGTTCGGGCATGCCGAAGTCGACGTTCAACACGGCGTACAGGGCGGAGGCCAGGCCGCTCACCGAGCCCACCGACAGATCGATCTCGCCGATCAGCAGCACGAAGATCACGCCGACCGCGATCATGCCGGTGCCGACGATGTCCACGCTGAGGTTGGAGAGGTTGCGCGGGGAGAGGAAGTGCGGGTTGAGGATCTGAAAGGTGATCCAGATCGCGAGCAGCCCGAGCAGGACCGGGACGGCGCCGAACGTACCGCCGCCCACTCGGCGCCCGAACACGTCGGTGAAGCGTTCCGCACCGTGGGCGCTGGAACCGCCGGGGATGCTCACAGCTCCCCCTCCCGCGCCACGCGCCGGGTGACCGCGTTGTCGGACGCGCCGGTGATGGAGGAGACGATCTGCTCCTGGGAGGTGGTGGTGACGTCGAAGAACCCGTTGTTGCGGCCCAGGCGCAGCACCGCGACCCAGTCCGCGACCGCCTTGACGTCGCCCAGGTTGTGGCTGATCAGCAGCACTCCGAGCCCGCGTTCACGGAGCCGTTCCACCAGGTCGAGGACCTGCGCGGTCTGCTCGATACCGAGGGCGGCGGTGGGCTCGTCCAGCATCACCAGGCTCGGCGCGCCGAGCAGCGCCCGGGAGATGGCGACGGTCTGCCGCTGGCCGCCGGAGAGGGACGCGACGGGCCTGCGGACGTCGGGGATGCGGATGGAGAGGGTGGCCAGCAGATCGCGGGTGCGGCGCTCCATCTCCACCTCGTCCAGGACGCCGATCCGGGTGATCTCGCGGCCGAGGAAGAGATTGCCGACCACGTCGAGGTTGTCGCAGAGCGCGAGGTCCTGGTAGACGGTGGCGATCCCCAGGTGCTGGGCGTCGTGCGGGCGGCCGATGTGGATGGGGCGGCCCTGCCATTCGAGGGTGCCGGTGTCGGCTGGTTCGACGCCCGCGATCACCTTGACCAGGGTGGACTTCCCCGCGCCGTTGTCGCCCACCAGGGCGATGACCTCACCGGCGTGGATCTCCAGCTCGACGTCCGTGAGCGCCCGCACCGCGCCGAAGCGCTTGAAGACGCCACTCAGCGACAGCAGGGGCGGGGCCGACGGTCGGGCCATCCGCGCCTCCCTTCATTCCGCGTCGTGCGGTGACCCGTCCGGGTCGATGAGCCCGGCCTTGCGGCAGTCATCCGCGTACTTCTTGCTGCATATCTGATCGACGCGATACAGACCGTCCTTGATGACGGTGCTCTTGATGTTGTGCACGGTCACGGCCACCGGCTCGAGCAGCACCGCGGGGATGCCACGGGTGGTGGAGTTGTTGACCCGGTGTGTCGCGATCCCGTCGAGCGATCTGCCGTGTCCCACCGCGATGGCCATCTCGGCGGCGGTGTAGGCCTCGGGCTTGAACGGCTTGTAGACGGTCATGTACTGCTCGCCCGCGAGGATCCGCTGAATGCCCGCGACCTCGGCGTCCTGACCGGTGACCGGGGGGATCGGATGGATCCGGGCCGCCTTGAGGGCGGTGATGACGCCCGAGGCCAGGCCGTCGTTGGCCGCGAGAACGCCGTCGATGCCATAGGGGCCCAGGGCGGCGATGGCGGCGGACATGTTGCGGTTGGCGTTCTCCGGGCGCCAGCCGACGGTCTCGTAGGACTTGGCGATCTTGACCTTGCCGCGGAGGACGGACCGCGCGCCCCGCTCGAACCAGCCCGCGTTGGGGTCGGTCGACGAGCCGTTCATCATGACGATCCGGCTGCTCCTGGCCTTCGGGCCGAGTGCCCTCAGCAGCGCCTCGCCCTGGAGCCTGCCGACGCTTCCGCCGTCGAAGGAGACATAGCCGGAGATGGGCCCCTCCGCGATGCGGTCGTAGGCGATGACCGGGACGTGGGCGCGGTGGGCCTGGACCACGGAGTGGCGGACGGCCTTGCCGTCCACCGCGTCCAGGATGAGCACATCGATGCCGTTGCTGATCATGGCTTCGATCTGGAAGCGCTGGGCGGCCGGATCGTGCTGGGCGCTGGAGTAGCTCACCGTGCAGCGCGGGCACAGCTGCTTGACCCGCTGCTGGATCAGGGGCCTGTCGAAGCGCTCGAAGCGGACGATCTCGTTCTCCGGGAGCAGCAGGCCGATCCGCAGCGGCCCGTGGTGGTGGGTCCCGGCCACGCTCATCCTCTCGCCGATCTGGGCCGCCTTGCCGCAGGCGGCGAGGGACACGGCCAGGACGAGGCCCACCGCGACGGCGACGGCCGCGCGGAGGCGGTCGCGCGTGCGGGAACGGCTCAACACCCGGCTCGGACGGGAACGGCTCATCGCCCGGCGCATGCGGGAACGGCTCATCGCCTCGCCCTCCTCCTTCTCGGCCCCCTCCTCCCCGTGGCCCCCTCGGCCTCGTCCCCCTCCGTCCGTTCCTCAGGTCCCGCATCGCTCGGGCCCTCCGGCAGCTCCGCCGGGGGCGAGGGCCCTTCCGGCGGTCCGCCCCCGGGCTCCTTCCGCGGCTCCTCCCGCGGGGCCGACAAGTTGATCTCGCCCCAGACCTGCTTGCCCCCGCTCAGCGGCACCGAGCCCCAGGTCTGCGACATCGCCTCGATCAGCAGCAGCCCCCGTCCGCCGGTGGCCTCCCAGTCCACGGTCCTCGGTTTGACGGGGGTACGCGGCGAGAGGTCGTTCACCGCGATCCGCAGCCGGTCCGCGGTCAGCGTCAGATTCAGCCGCACCTCGCCGCGGGTGTGCACCAGGGCGTTGGTGACCAGTTCGGAGGTGACCAGCAGGGCCACGTCCAGCTCGGCCTCCAGCCCCCAGTTGCGCAGGGTGCGCGCGGTGAAGCGGCGGGCGTGCATCACCGCGTCGGGCAGCCGCCACACCGTCCAGCTCGCCCGGGTGGGCCGCACCCGCATCCCGTCGTAGCGCAGCAACAGCAGCGCCACGTCGTCGTCCCGGCGGCTGTCCCCGCCGAGCAGCGCGTCCGCGACCCCGCCGGGGTCGGACGGATCGGCGCGGGCCAGCGCTTGGCGGGCCCGGCGCACCCCGTCTTCCAGGTCGAGCCGGGCGGACTCGACCAGACCATCCGTGACCAGCGCGATCAGAGTGCCGGAGGTCAGCCCGGCCGCGGTCATCGGGAACTCGGCGTCCGCGACCACGCCCAGCGGCGGGCCGCCCTCGACGTCGAGCTCCACGGTGGTGCCGTCCGGGTGGCGCAGCAGCGGCTGGATGTGTCCGGCCCGGACGAACCACGCCTCGCCCTCCTCCATGTCGAGGTCGGCGTAGCAGCAGGTCGCGAAGAGATCGGTCTCCATGCCGACGAGGAGGCGGTTGGCGTGCGCCACGACCACGTCGGGCGGGTGGCCCTCCACCGCGTAGGCCCGGATGGCGGTGCGCATCTGGCCCATGATCGTGGCGGCCGCGGCGCTGTGGCCCTGCACATCCCCGATGACCAGCGCCACATGGCCGTCCGGCAGCGGGATGACGTCGTACCAGTCGCCGCCCACCTCCAGCCCCATCGTCGCGGGCAGATAGCGGGTGACGGCCACCCCGCCGGGCAGCTCCGGCAGCTTCCGGGGCAGCAGGCTGCGCTGGAGCATGGTGGCCAGTTCGTGTTCGGCGTCCAGGGCGTGGGCGCGCACCAGGGCCTGCCCCACCAGACCGGCGGTCGCGGTCAGCAGCGAGCGCTCCTCCGGGCCGAACTCATGCCGCTCCTCCCAGCCGATCAGGCATACGCCGACGATCCGGCCGTCCGCCGGGAGCGGGAGGACGGCGAGGCCGCCGGGGCCGATACCGGCGAGCCCGGGTTCCAGATCGGCGCCCTCGGGCCAGAGGCTGACCTGCCCCTCCCGCAGCGCCTCCGCCAGCGTGGGCAGGGCATGGCTGGGCGGCTCGGGCCATTCGGAGCGCCAGGCGGCCCGCCACACCTCGGGCCAGGCGGCGGGTTCGGCGGGGGCGAGGACGCCGACCACCAGCTGATCGGCCTGGAGCTCGGCGACCGCGAGCCGCCCCGCCCCCAGCGGATCGCGCAGCGCGCCGACCACGGCCCGGCCCACATCCCGTACGGTGGTGGCCCCGGCCAGGGCGGCGGACAGCCGCTGCGCCAGGGACACCTCGTCGGCGGTGGGCCGCAGGTACGAGGTCTCCGCGATCACGCCGAGCATGCGCCGGGGCGTGCCGTCCGCCGCCGTCTCGACCCGGGCGCGCAGGCCCAGCCAGCGCAGTTCCCCGTTCGGCCGGCGGATCCGGAACTCCAGCTGTGCGGTGCCGGAGGTCAGCAGGTCGGGCTCCAGGACCGACATCAGGGCGGGGATGTCGTCCGGCACGGCGACCGCCAGCAGGGTCTCCACCCGCCCGTCGAAGTCCTCCCCGGGGATGCCGAAGAGGTCGAGCACCTGGGTGTCGGCGGTCATCCGCCCGCTGTCGAGGTGCAGCACGAACGAACCGACCCGCAGCCGGTCCAGGGTGAGGCCGGGCAGCTCGGGTCTCCGCTGGGTGAGCGCCCGCGGCCCGGCCGCCTCCACCCCGGCGGCCACGTGGTGGGCGTAGAGCTCGATGAAGCCGCGGCGGTCGGCGTCGATCCCGCCGGGCGCCTCGTCCACCACCACCAGACACCCCAGCCCCTTGCCGTCCCCGCCGAGCGGCAGCGCCCCCAGCGAGACGCCGGGCGTGGTGGGGGTCTCGGGCGTGGTGGGCCCGATGGGGCCGTAGGCGGCGAGTTCGGTGGGGGTCAGCCACAGGGGGCGCCCGGCGCGGAAGGCGTCGGCGACGGGCGAGCGCCCGGACACGGGGTAGCGAGCCGGCAGCGCGTACGACCGTCCGGCGCCGCGCACCGTCTCGGCCAACCGCAGCTCGGCACCCTCCGCGTCCAGCACATAGACAGCCACCAACGCGGTCCCCGTGAACGTCAGCACATGCCCGGTCACAGCCCGCCTGCACCGCCTCCGTGCGTGGACCGCCGGTCTCGTGGGCGTACCCGGACCCTTGATCGGCCTCCGCGCGGCGACCGGTCACGACCACCGGCGGGGCCTTCGCTGCCGCGCCCCCTCGAAAGGGATGGCGCCTCTCCTCAAATCATGGCACAGCGGGGTGAACCCGGCCATCTCCCTCCGGGGCGACGGTGCTCGGCCGCACTGGGTGTCCGGCGGGTCTTTCCCCTCCCCGCCCCTTCCCGCAGCGTCCATTTGCGGTTCCGCCGTGGGAAGGGGGGCGAAGCCCCGGGCCGGGGGTCTGGGGCAGAGCCCGGCCCGGGGACTGGGCGGCCCGGCGGTGCGGGAGACTGGGCGGCATGGTGCGGCTGCGAGTGGTCACGACGGACGACTGGCCGCTGTGGCGGGACGTCCGCCGGACCGCGCTGGCCGAGGCGCCGGACGCCTTCAAGTCCCGGCTCGCCGACTGGCACCGCGGCGGCGAGGAGCGGTGGCGCGCCCGGCTGGAGATGCCGGACGCCCATCACGTCGTGGCCCTGCTGGACGGCCGTGCGGTCGGGATGGCGGGCGGCATGCCCGGGGACGGGGACGGGCGGCCGCCGGAGCTGAGGTCGGTCTGGGTCAGCCCCGGGGCGCGCGGTCACGGCGTCGGCGGCCGGCTGATCGCGGCGGTCGAGACCTGGGCCCTGCGGACGGGCGCCACGGCGCTGCGGCTGGCGGTGATCCCGGGCAACGCACCGGCGATCGCCCTCTACGAGCGTCACGGTTTCGCCGCCACCCGGGAGCCGGGGGATCTGCTGGCCGACGGCGTGACCAGGGAACTGGTCATGGTGAAGGCGCTGCGGCGGAGTTGACCCGCCCAGCACGCCCCGCCACCACAGTCGTGAATTCCGTTCATTAATATGGACACGCCATCGAGTCTGCCCTACCTTGACTCTTGGTCTAGACCATGATCCAACAAGGGAACGGAACAGACCGGAGGTGGGTTGATATGCCCGCATTACGCATCAGACGCTTCCCCCGCGCCAGGGCCGCCCTGGCCGTTGCCGCGCTCCTCGGGGTCCTGTCGGCGGGGGTCGCGTCCGGGGGGACGGCCACGGCGAAGGAGGCCGCGGCGTCACCGACCGATGGATGGACGCAGACGTCGTTCACATACTCGATGCACAAGCCGTGGAACCTCGACCTGAGCGAGCGCTACAGCTACGACTCGAGCACGAAGACCCACACCATGTGGGTCAACTCCACCGATGAGCCGTTCGAAGAGGGCAGCGGCACCGATCCGCGCACCGAAATGCGGTGGAAGCAGGAGTACACCTCGGGACAGCGCATGTGGGACGCCGATGTGTATGTGCCGTCCGGGACCAACGGCGCCGACATCATGCAGATCCTGCGCGTCAAGCACCCCAGCGGAACCCCGGCCACCGACATCATGTTCCGGGTGTCCAGTGAGAACGGGGGAACGCTCAAGCGCTATACGGACACGGTCATCAAGTCCGGTATCTACAACAAGTGGTGGAACCTGAAGGTCGCCCACAACGCGAGCACCGGAAAGATCCAGGTCTACGCCGACGACAAGCTCGTGCTGACGGTCGACGACCGGGGACCGGCGACCCGCCACTTCAAGAACGGCGTCTACCACCACGGCAGCGGCCGGGCCGAGGCGCGGTTCCGCAACATCCACTATTGGGTCAAGTAGAGGAGTGGGACCGTGCCCAGGAAACACCGTGTGATCGCCGGGATGTCCGCCGCCTGCGGACTGCTGCTGGCGGCGTCGGGCGTCGCGCGCGCCGAGGTCGAACCGGGCGGCTGGTCGTCCGAGTCCCCGGGGTTCAAGGTGCAGGAGCGGGGATGCGGAGAGGTCGACAACCTCACCTTCGAGCTCACCTGCTCCACCGCGAGCGGGGACCAGCGGGCCGAGCGGCGCTATGACACCTACACCGGCGGGACCCACCAGTTCGAGGGCTACTTCCGGGTCACCAGCATGGGCGGCACCCGGATCAGCCTGAAGCAGACGTTCAACGACACCGAAGGCGACGCCGGTCCGTACTTCATGCTCGCGGTCGAGCGCGGCGGGCGGCTGTACGCCGTGCACGGCGGGGACACCCTGTCCAACGCGGGGACGGTCGGGGCCACGGTGCGCGTCAACACGGTGCACCAGGTGGGCAAGGAGCACCGTACGTACATCAACGGCTCGCTCAAGCACACCGTGGACAGCCCCGGCGGCAGCTTCTACGACAAGTTCGGGGCGTACCGCACCAGCAGCGGCAACGGCCCGGCCACCGTGGTCTGGAGCAATGTGAAGTTCTGGCGCAAGTGAACGGCTCGGTACGCGCCCTGGCGGCGGCGGTCCTCGTCGCCGCCGGGCTTTCCGGAATCAGCGGGTGCGCGGCGTCCACGGAACCGCCGGACGCCCCGGACACCCCCGGGGGAGCCCGGACCGGGACCGTGCTCAGCGTCACCCGGGTCTCCCCCGTCGACGCCGAGCTGAGCTGGCACGGAACGGCGCCGGGCGCCGCGGGGCGGATCGTGGAGTTCGCGACCGAACCCCGGGGGCCCTGGACGATCCTCGCCTACGCCCCGCTCGGTCAGACCACCTACCGGCACCCGGATCTGCTCCCGGAGACCCACTTCTACTACCGGGTGCGGCCGTACTTCGGACCCGCGTCCCGGCCGGTCGACGTCGCCCTGCCCAAGGGGGCGTTCACCAAGGCGGAGCAGCGCCAGGAGCACACCTGGGCGCCGCCGCGCACCATCCGGCGGGCAGGGGTGCGCACCAGCCCCGTCCGGCGGCCGTCGGCCACCCCGACCGATCTGCGCGCGACCGTCATGCACGCCAACGGCATCCAGTTCACCTGGACCGACCACGCCGAGGGCGAACGGGGCTATCTGCTGGAGGACCGCCCCCGGGGCGGCGGCTCCTTCCGTCCCGTCGCCGTGCTCGACCCGGACATCAACTCCTTCGGGCTGATCACCCTGCCGAACGAGAAGCGGGCCTCCTACCGGGTCCGCCCCTTCACCTACGGCGAACGGTCCAACATCGCCCGGATGACCACCGGCGCGCGGCCCGCCGGGCGCGGCTGAACGCCACCGCCTCAGTCCCCGGCGCTCCCGGCGCCCCGGGTGTCCACCGGGGACGGGGCGAGCACCTCCGGCAGCGGGGTGTGCCGGGCCCCGGCGATGAGGACGTCGAAGCCCCAGGCCAGCCGGTCCTGGGGGGACCCGGACAGCAGCCGTGTGCCGAGCGCGGCGATATGCGGATGGGTCCGCGGTGAGACGTCCCGCACCACCGTGGCGAGCGCCTGCCAGTCCGCCTCGCTCTGCGGGGTGTGGCCGGGGGCCCGGTGGGCGTGCTCGGCCGCGGTCGCGGTGGCGAACTGCAGCAGCAGATCGAGCAGCCACGCGGCCCGGTCGGGCTCGAGGCCGCCCTCGTCCAGCAGCGCCAGCAGCGCCTCCACCAGCTTCAGATAGTGCTTGCCGAAGGGGCGCGCCACCAGGGCGGACTGGGCGAGTCCTGGGTACTCGAACAGCACCGAGGTGTACGAGGTGAGGACGCGCACCAGCCGGTCGCTCCAGTCGCCGTCCGCCTTCGCCGGGCTCAGGTCGACGCCGCCGAGGAGCTCGTCCAGGACGGCCGCGTGCAGCTCGGCCATGTTGCGGACGTAGACGTAGAGCGACGCCGGCCCGGTGTCCAGCTCCTTGGCCAGGCGGCGCATCGTCACCCGCTCCAGGCCCTCGGCACGCATGAGGTCGACCGTGGTGGCGATGATGCCTTCCCGGGTCAGGGCCGGTTTCGCCGGACGTTCCCGGCGGCTCCGCGGGGCGGTGGGGTGCGCTGTCATGGCGCCATCGTACCGGGCTGACGAACGAATTCGTCACGAACGCGTTCGTCGCGAGCAGGTTCGTCACGAACGCGTTTGCCACGAACGCGTTCGTAGACCTACGCTCCTCCCATCCACGGCGCATCGGCGCCGAGCCAGGAGGCCCAGGGAGGCATCCATCGCCATGTCCACACAACGCCGTCAACGCGCTCAACGCCGTGTCGCCATCGTCGGAGCAGGGCCGGGAGGGCTGACGCTGGCGCGCGTCCTGCACGTCCACGGCATCCCCTCGACCGTCTACGAACTGGACGCGTCCGCGACCGCACGCGACCAGGGCGGCACGCTGGACCTGGACGAGGAGTCCGGCCAGCGGGCGCTGCTGCACGCCGGGCTGCTCGAGGAGTTCCGGCCGCTGAGCCGCCCCGAGGGCGGGGAGCTGCGCCTGCTCGGCAAGGACGCCGACCTCGGCTTCCACATCCCCCCGCCGCGGGACGGTGACGGCAACGACCGCCCCGAGATCGACCGCAGGGTGCTGAAGGAACTGCTGCTGGGGTCGCTGCCGGAGGGAACCGTCCGCTGGGGCCGGAAGGTTCGGGCGGTCGCCATCGGCGCGGCCGGACGGCCCACGCTCACCCTGGCCGACGGCACGACCGTCGCGGCGGATGTGCTGGTCGGCGCGGACGGGGCGTGGTCCAGGGTCCGGCCCCTGCTGTCCGACGCCGATCCGGTCTACACCGGCGTGTCATTCGTCGACGGCCTCCTGAACGACGTGGACACCCGGCACCCGGCCGTCGCCGAACTCGTGGGCCGGGGCTCGATGTTCGCCCTCGCGGACGAGAAGGGGCTGTTCGCCCAGCGCAACGGCGGTGGCCGGATCCGCGTCTACATCGCGGTCAAGGCGCCGGAGGAGTGGAGCCGTTCGGGCCTCGTCGACCAGGCGGACCCGGCGGCGACCAGGAAACGGCTGCTGGACCTCTTCCCCGACTGGGACGAGGGGCTGCGCGCGCTGATCGCCGACGGCGACGGCCCGCTCGTCCCCCGGCCCATCCACGCCCTGCCCACCGGCCACCGCTGGGACCGGGTGCCCGGCGTCACGCTCCTGGGCGACGCCGCCCATCTGATGTCCCCCTTCGCCGGGGCGGGCGCCAACCTCGCCATGCTCGACGGCGCGGAACTCGCCCTCGCCCTGGCCTCCCACGACGACCTGGAGACGGCCCTGAACGCCTACGAGACAGCCATGTTCCCGCGCGCCGAGGAGGCGGCCACGCAATCGGCCGACCACCTCGTCGACTTCTTCCAGCCGGACGCCCTGCGGATCCTGCGGGACGCCTTCACCACGTTGACCGCCGGAGGTGCGGACCGATGACCACGCCGACCGAATTCACCGAACTCACGGGGTCCACGGGACCTACGGGATCCCCCGGCTTCGCCGTCGAGCCGTACCCCGGTCTGCCCCTGACGGTGCGGGACGTGGGCGCGGGCCGCCCCGTGCTCGTCCTGCACGGCGGCGCCGGACCCGCAAGCGTGAGCGGAGTGGTGGACCACTTCGCCGCCACCTCCCGGGTGCTGGCGCCGACCCACCCGGGCTGGGAGGACACTCCGCGGCCCGAGTGGTTCGCGGGCGTGGACGACCTCGTCGAGACGTATCTGGATCTGCTGGACGACCGCGATCTGCGCGATGTCCTGGTCCTCGGCAGCTCCTTCGGCGGCTGGATCGCCGCGGAGATGGCCGTGCGTGACCGTGGCCGCCGCATCGGCGGGCTGGTCGTCATGGGCGCGTTCGGGCCGCGGCTCGAAGGGCACGAGGTGCGGTTCCCCACGGCCCCGCCCGGCCCGCCGCCCGGTGCGGGCTCCGGACCTGGTCAGGGTCCCGGGCCCGGGGAAGGCTCCGGCTCCTCCGCGCCGCGCCGGGGGCCCTCGCCCGCGGCACTCCAGGCGCTGGCCGCCTACGCCGGGCCGGCGAAGTCCGACCCGAAGCTGCTGCACCGGCTCGCCAGGGTGACGGTGCCCGCCCTCGCGGTGTGGGGCGAGAACGACACCGTCGTCCCGCCCGACTACGGCCGCGCGTACGCCGCCGCCATCCCCGGGGCGCGCTTCGAGCTGATCCCGGGCGCGGGCCACCTCCCCACCCGGGAGGCACCGGAGGCCACGTTCGCCGCGATCGACGCGTTCCTGGGCGCGGCCGGGCGGTAGCCGCCGGGGGTAGCCGCCGGGCGGTAACTGCCGAAACTCAGCTGGGGCGCCCCAGCTCCTTGCGGAAGAGCTCCAGCACATTGCCGCCGAGGATCCTCTCGATGTCCCCCTCGGGAAGGCCCCTCCGGACCAGCGCCTCGGTCACCAGAGGCAGTCCGCGGGGGCCTTCGAGACCGGGGACCACCAGCCGGGCGTACTCGACGTCCTCGCAGCAGGGCGGGGTGGTGTCCGCGCTGACCTCCTTGATGAAGTCCGGCCCCAGACCCACATGGCCGACGCCGATCACCTCGGCGATATGGACGATGTGATCGGCCAGCCGGTCCACCGTGCGGTCGGCCGGGGCGGTGGCCAGGAACTCGCCGAGGAAGTTGACGCACACCGTGCCGCCGGTGGCCGCGATCCCGCGCAGCTGCTCGTCGGTGAGGTTGCGATGGTGGTCCAGCAGCGCGCGGGCGGAGGAGTGGGTGGCCAGCACCGGGCGGGTGGCCAGCTCCAGCACATGGGCCACCCCGGAGGCGCCGAGATGGGAGACGTCGAAGAGGATGCCCAGGCGCTCCATCTCCTTCAGCGCCTGGACCCCGGCCTCGGTGAGCCGGCTTCCGGTGGCGTCCTCACCGCTTCCGTCGGCCAGGGCGGTACGGCCCCAGTGGGCGAGCGAGGCGATGCGCACCCCGAGGCGGTGGAGGGTCGGGAGCAGCTCCACGTTGGCGTCCAGCCCGGGGGCGCTCTCCAGTGCCAGCACCAGGGCGATCCGGCCGTCGGCGAGCGCGGCGTCGATGTCGTCGCCGTCCAGGCACAGCCGTACCTCGTCGGCGTTGCCCTCGGCGAGGGTGTGGGCGCACTCGATCATCCGCAGCGTCTCGCGCAGCGCGCCCTCGGGGCGGAACTGGTCGTCGATGAAGGCCGGGAGCACCTGGAGATCCACCCCGCCCTCGCGCAGCTGCGGCAGCCAGCGCTCCCGGAAGTAGCCCGCCCAGCGGTGCGGTGGACGGGCGGTGACGGCGATCAGCAGGTCGTTGTGGGCGTCGGCGACGACGGCGCGGCGGTGAAGTGCACGGCTCATACGGACGACGGTGGCCTTTCGTGAGACCGGGGACCCCGGAGGCCGGGGTTGGCGGCGGTCATCGTGGCGTACGGGCCGCCCGCCGGTCCACGGGTTTTCGTCTGGCGGACGGGGATCGGCCCACGGCGCGGGGTGCGTGGGCTGGTCGTGGACGGGTTGGTCCGCCCAGCCGCCGCGTAGGGGTGTCCGGCGGGCCACGCGGCGGAGCCGGATGCTTTCCCCTCCCCGCCCCTTCCCGTAACCAGAGGCTCCGCCCCTGGACCCCCGGGGCCCGGCCGCGCGGCGGAGCCGCATGCCGATACTGCGGGAAAGGGCGAAGCCCCGGCCCGAGGCCCGAGGCAGAGCCCCACCATCCAGCCCCTCCGGCACTTGAACAGCGAGGCCCGAGGCAGAGCCCCACCATCCAGCCCCTCCGGCACTTGAACAGCGAGGCCCGAGGCAGAGCCCCACCATCCAGCCCCCCGGCGCTTGAACAGCGAGGCCGGGGGCGGAGCCCCACCATCCAGCCCCCCGGCGTTTGAGGAGCGGGGGCTGGGGCGGAGCCCCAGTTGAGGGAAGGGGCGGGGAGGGGAACAGCCCGCCGCAGGCGTACGCGTACCGCCGGGCATCGCCCAAGACCGCATGCGGCACGCCCTCAGTTGAGGGCGATCAGCCCGATGGCCAGCCCCGCGCCGAGCAGCCCGACGGCCTGGGGCCGGGTGATCCGCTCCCGCAGGAACGTCAGCGCGAGCAGCACCGGCACCGCCGGATAGAGCGCGGACAGCACCACGGCGACGGACAGCAACTCCTGCCGGGTGGCGAGCAGATAGAGGATCGTCGCCAGGGTGCCGAGCGCGCCCGCAACCGCCGCCACGACGGCCGCCCGGCGGGGCAGCCGCAAGGAGGCGCCGGTCACCGGGAACAGCGCCAGGATGACGGCCACCGACACGGCCCGGCTGACCACCACCGGCCACCATCCGGCCGAGGCCGGTATCCGGGCGAGCGCGAAGAAGTGCAGCGCCAGGCCCACTCCGGCGACCAGCGCCATGACGACGGCCGGACTCAGCCGGTCGGCGCCCGGCCCGTGCCCGTGCCGCAGTGCGCGCGGCCCGCGCGGCTCATGCGACTCACGCGGCCCGCGCCACTCACACGGCTCACGCGACTCGCCGCGCGAGACCAGCCACAGCGCGGGCAGCCCCAGCGCGATCCCGGTGAGCGCCGGGGGCGAGGGGCGGTCGCCGAGGAGGGCGATACCCGCCAGCACCGGCAGGCCCACCGCCGTGACATCGCTGACCGGCACCACGACGCTCATCGGCCCCTGGTTCATCGACCAGTAGAGGCACGCCACGCCCACCCCGGTACCGAGGCCCGAGAGCGCGCCCCAGCCCAGGGCCGACGGCGGGGCGTCGGCGCCCTGGGTGAGCAGCACCGGGACCAGGCTGACCACCGTGCCGCCCACCTGGGCACAGGCCGCGACCGTCACTCCGTGCTGGTGACGGGAGACCAGGCCGCTCAGGAAGTGGGTGGTGCCGAAGCAGAGCGCCGAGGCGACGGCCAGCAGCTCACCCATGGTCCGTACGGGCCCCGTCCTCGGCCGCCGCGTGGGCCGCCGCCCGGTCCGCGGCCCCGACCGGGCACTCCACGCCGTCCGGGGTGCAGGCGGTCCGGTCGCACAGCCGGCACATCCGGTCGGCCGAGCCGCTGCCCTGGTAGAGCCCGTCGAGCAGCTTCGCCAGCAGTGCGCCGAGGTCGCGGACCTCCGTCTCGCCGAGGCCGTCCAGCACCCCGGTGAGCTGGGAGGTCCGCGAGGTCAGCAGCCGGTCCGCGGTCCGCCGGCCCTTGGTGGTGGGGTGGACCCCGGTCCAGTTGCCGATGCCGCGCCGCCGCTCGACCAGGGCGTCCCGCTCCAGCCCGTCGACCATGCGCACCGCCGCGGACTGGGTGAGCCCCACCCGGCGGCCGAGCTCGGTCACGCTCACCCCGGGGGTGGCGCGGAGCACGATCAGCGCGGCGGCCGCGCTCATGCTCAGGCGGGACGCGGCGGCCGGGGCGCCGAGCAGATCGTCCGTGATCGCCAGCGCCGTGGCCCCCAGCAGATTCGCTACGCGTTCCCTCTCATCATGCATGAGTCATGCATACCCGCATGGACTGGTTCCATGCGCCACCCGGCGGGGTGAGAGGATCGGGGCGGGACGGCCCGAGGGAGGAGGCGGGAGATGTCGGTGGAGATCACCTGGTGGGGGCATGCCACCGCGACCGTGCGGGACTCCGGTGTGCGGGTGCTGACCGACCCCCTCTTCGTACGGCGGCTGGCCCATCTGCGGCGCCGCCGGGGGGCCGTGCCACCGGCCGCCGCGGCGGTGGCGGACGTGGCGCTGGTCTCCCATCTGCACGCCGACCACCTGCACCCCGGCTCGCTGGCCAAGCTGCTGCCCGGCACCCGGCTGGTGGTGCCGCGCGGGGCCGGGCGGGCGGTGCCCGGGCTGCGGCGGGTGGTCGCGGCACGGGGGCTGCGGGTGACCGAGATGGCGCCGGGGGACGTGTGCGTGGTCGGCGAGGTGCGCATCCGGGCGGTACCGGCCGCGCACGACGGGCGGCGGCTGCCGTACGGGCCGAGCCGGGTGCCCGCGCTGGGGTATGTGCTGAGCGGCGAGTCGACCACGTACTTCGCGGGGGACACCGGGCTGTTCGACGGGATGGCGGAGACGGTGGGCGCCTGCGATGTGGCGCTGCTGCCGGTGGGCGGCTGGGGCCCGTACCTCGGCCCCGGCCATCTCGACGCGGGCCGCGCGGCCCAGGCGCTGGCGCGGCTGGGGGCGCGCTGCGCGGTGCCGGTGCACTACGGGACGTACTGGCCGATCGGGATGGACGCGATCCGTCCGCATGAATTCCACGCCCCGGGCGACGACTTCGTGCGCCACGCCGGGCGGCTGGCCCCCGACACGGTGGTGCACCGGCTGGTGCACGGGGAGTGCGTGCGGCTGGAGCCCGCCAGGTGATAGGGGATCTGGCGGATCTGGCGCGGAGCGTGCCGTCCGAGTCGACACAGCAGGCGGTGGGGTACCCCTCGCTGTACCTGCTGGTGGTGTTCGGGTCGCTGGTACCGGTGGTGCCCACCGGGGCGGTGGTCTCCTCGGCCGCGGTGGTCGCCATCCACCAGACCGCTCCCCCGCTGTCGCTGCTGGTGGTCTTCGGAGTGGCCTCGCTGGCGGCCTTCTCCGGGGACGTGACGCTGTACTGGCTCGGGCGGCGCGGGGTGCGCTCGAAGAACGGCTCACGGTGGCTGGAACGGATCCACGACCACGCGGCGCCGGAACGGCTGGACCAGGCACAGGCGCGACTGAACGAGCACGGGGTGGCGGTTCTGGTGCTGTCCCGGCTGATCCCGGCGGGGCGGATACCGGTGATGCTGGCCTGCCTGCTGGCGCGCTGGCCGCTGCGGAGGTTCGCCCGGGGCGCCGGGCCCGCGGCGCTGGCCTGGGCGGTGACGTATCAGCTGATCGGGATCCTGGGCGGCTCGCTCTTCCCCGAGCCGTGGGAGGGCGTGGCGGCGGCCGTGGTCCTGACGGTCGTGATCAGCACGACGCCCGCGCTGTGGCGGCGTCTGCGCCGCCGAACCGCCCGCGACGCGCAGAGCGAACCCACGGGCTGACACCCCGCCGCCCCGGCCCGGACCGCCGGAGCGGGCCGGACCGCCGCCCCGGGCGGGACCGGCGGCGCCCCTGCCGCACCGACCGCCCGGCGGACCTTTCCCCTCCCCGCCCCTTCCCGATACCAGGGGCTCCGCCCCTGGACCCCGTGACGTGGGGCCCGGGGGCCCCTGCCACGCGGCGGAGCCGCATGTCGATGCCGCGGGAAGGCACGGAACCCCGGCCCGAGGTCCCGGGCAGAACCCCAGCCCGGGGTCCGGGGCAGAACCCCGGCCCGGGGCCTGGGGCAGAACCCCAGCCCGGGATCTGAGGCAGAACCCCAGCCCGGGATCTGAGGCAGAACCCCAGCCCGGGGTCCGGGGCAGAACCCCGGCCCGGGGCCTGGGGCAGAACCCCAGCCCGGGGCCTGGGGCAGAACCCCGGCCCGAGGTCTGAGGCAGAACCCCGGCCCGGGATCCGGGGCAGAACCCCAGCCCGGGGTCCGGGGCAGAACCCCGGCCCGGGATCTGAGGCAGAACCCCGGCCCGAGGTCTGAGGCAGAACCCCGGCCCGGGGCCTGGGGCAGAACCTCGGCCCGGGGTCCGGGGCAGAGCCCCGGTTTCGGGAAGGGGCGGGGAGGGGAGCAGCTCGCCGCAGGCGTTACGAGCCGCCGGGCACACCCTGGGCGCGGCGTCCGGTGCGGGGTGGGCCCGGCGCCACGAGCCGGGGCGGCCGAGGCAGCCGGGTCAGCCGGAGCAGCCGGAGCGGCGGAACCTGGCGCACAGCGTGTCAGGCGTCCAGTCGCAGAACCTCGCGGAGCGCACGCGTCATCGCGGCTTCCGGGTCGGGGACCGAGCGCTCCGCCCGCCAGGCGACGAAGCCGTCGGGGCGGACCAGGACCGCTCCGTCGGGGGCGGTGCCGTGGAGTTCGGCCCAGTCCGTGCCCGGTTCGGGGGCGAGTTCGTGGTCCGGGCCTTCGCCCACGCGGTAGCAGTCCAGGGGGACGCCGAGGGCATCGGCGGCGCGGCGGCCGGCCTCGTGCCAGGCGGCGCCGCCCGGCCCGGTGAGCAGTACGCAGGTGCGCTCGTACAGGTCGAGGGTGGACAGCCGCACCCCGCAGCGGTGCACCCACATATGGGGTGCGCGGCTGCCGGGTTCGGCCGAGACCGTGAAGTGGTCGGGGACCGCGGGGGCGGCCGGGTCGGCGCCCGCGACCGCGCCCCGCACATAGCGGTAGCCCATGGCGACGGCCATGACATTGGACTGCGGGCCCTGGCCCTCGGTGGCCGGTGCCGAGTAGCCGGGGTGGCTGTGTTCGGCCGAACGGGTGGCGGCGCGGGCGCTGGTGGCCCGGGCGACCGGCCGCCGCTCCATACCGTAGGTCTCCAGCAGCGCGGGGCCCGCCCAGCCGCCCATGACGGCGGCGAGCTTCCACGCCAGGTTGTGGGCGTCCTGGATACCGGTGTTGGAGCCGAAGGCGCCGGTGGGCGACATCTCGTGCGCGGAGTCCCCGGCTAGGAAGACCCGGCCGTCGGAGTAGTGGTCCGCCACTCGCTCGGCCGCGTGCCAGGGCGCCTTCCCGGTGACCTCGACCTCCAGGTCGGGCATGCCGACGGCGGTGCGGATGTGCTGGGCGCAGCGCTCGTCGTCGAACGCCTCCAGCGGTTCGCCGCGCTCGGGGTGCCAGGGGGCGTGGAACACCCACTGCTCCTGGTTGTCGACGGGCAGCAGCGCCCCGTCGGCCTCGGGGTTGGTGAGGTAGCAGGCGATGAAGTGGCGGTCGCCGACCGCGTCCGCGAGCCGTTTGGCGCGGAAGGTGATGGACACGTTGTGGAACAGTTCACCGCGCCCGCTCTGCCCGATGCCGAGGGCCTCGCGCACCGGGCTGCGGGGCCCGTCGGCGGCGATGAGGTAGTCGGCGCGGACCGTGGAGCGCCGCTCGGACCTGCGGTCCAGGAGGGTGGCGGTGACGCCGTCCGCGTCCTGCTCGAAGGAGATCAGCTCGGTGGAGAACCGCAGTTCGCCACCGAGCCCCTGGGCCGCGTTCAGCAGCACAGGCTCCAGGTCGTTCTGGCTGCACAGGCACCATCCGGCGGGGCTGATCCGGGCGGCCTTGCCACCCGGGTCCATCTCCCGGAAGAGCCAGTTGCCCTCCGTATCGGTGAGGGACGGGGTCTGCAGGATTCCGTGGTTGTCGGCCAGGACGGACGCGGCCTCGCGGATCGCGGACTCCACTCCGGCGGTGCGGAACAGTTCCATCGTCCGGATGTTGTTCCCCCGTCCGCGCGGGTGGTGCGAGGTGCGCGGGTGTTTCTCGACCAGTAGATGACCGATCCCCAGTCGGCCCAGGAACAGTGAGGCGGACAGGCCCACGAGGGAGCCGCCCGCGATGAGGACGGGCACACGCTCAGCATTGTCGGCAAGACGGTTCATTTTACTGCTATGCCCGGTGTTTCCGGGCTACTCCGAGGCGCTGACCAGGCGTTCGCTCGGATGGCTCACATATCTCGCGCCATTGGTGGGAGCGCTCCACGATCGTCTAACGGGCGGGTGTCCTCGATGCCCGGAAGGACGCGTCCGCGAAATAAGGAGTGGAATATGAGCACCCTGTCCGACATTCCGGAGACCACGGTGCACCAATCGCCGACCACCGTGGAATCCGCTCTCACCGACACCAGATTGCGCGTCGTGTTGCTGGTGCAGGTCAACAGCGGTGCCGAGCAGCGCTTTCTGCGTGCCTACGATCAGCTGTCCCAGCAGGTGGCCGCGGTGCCCGGGCACATCAGCGACCAGCTGTGCCAGTCGATCGAGAACCCCTCGCAGTGGCTGATCACCAGCGAATGGGAAAGCGCTCCTCCGTTCCTCGCCTGGGTGGACTCCCCCGCGCACCGGGAGATGGTCAAGCCCTTCCACGGCTGTGTGGAGGACACCCGCTCACTGCGGTTCAGCATCCTGCGGGAGACCCTGACCGCCGGGTCCGCGCCGGTCGATGTCACCACCCGGGGCGTCGACGCCGCGCTGCGGGTCGGTGACGGGCTGGTCCGGCAGGCGCTCACCTTCACCGTGAAGCCGGGCAGCGAGGACACCGTCGCCAAGATCCTTGCCGATTACGCCTCGCCCGAGGCCTGGGTCGACGAGACCACCCGGCTCTCCCGTACCTCGGTGTTCATGAGCGGCAACCGGGTGGTGCGGGCCGTGGAGGTCAAGGGCGATCTGACCGCGGCGCTGCGCTTCGTGGCCCGGCAGCCGGAGATCAGGGCCGCCGAGGAGGCCCTCAATCCGTATCTGGAGGAGGACCGCAACCTCGACGACCCCAGCTCGGCACGGGAGTTCTTCGCCCGCGCCTCGCTGCCGGTGGTCCACCACATGACGGCCGGCGGGCCGCGCCCCGCCCAGGGCGTCCACCGGCACGCCCTGCGCTACCCGGTCAAGACCGGCTGCGGCCCGGCGGTGGCCAGTCTGCTGGCCCGGCAGGACGAGCTCGCGGTGAACAAGGAGATGATCGCGGATCAGTCCGCCAAGACCCTGCTGAGCAGCACCATCTTCCAGCGTGACGACATCGTGGTGCGGCTGGTGGACCTGGCCGTGCCGCTGGACCGGAACCCCGCCATGGCGGCCGGTGTGAGCGGCCGGCGGGCCGCCGCCGTACTGGGCCGCCTGCTGGACCTCGGGGCGGACGGGGCGGTGATCGACCTGTCCATGGACGACGGGCAGCGCCGCTTCCTCGCCGACTGCGACATGACCCCGATCACCGACCGCAAGTCGGCGGACCACTGACGACGTCTCTCCCCTTCGCACCTTTCCACCGCCGTGGCGCGGACCGCGCAACGCTACCTGGAGGAACTCATCATGACCACGCAGTCCCCTCTCGTCGTCGACCTCGCCGCGGTCGCCCCCAACCGCCGGCGCGGTGGCGATGTGCGCGCCATGCTCACACCGCCTCTGGTGGGTGCCACGAGCGGCTTCATGGGGATGGCCATCGTGGGGCCCGGTGAACGGGTCGCCGAGCACTACCACCCGTACTCCGAGGAGTTCGTGTACGTCGTCAGCGGCGACATGGAGGTGGACCTGGACGGCGAGGCGCATCCGCTCCACCCCGACCAGGCGATCCTGATCCCCATCAACATGCGGCACCGGTTCCGCAATGTGGGGAGCACCGAGGCCCGGATGGTCTTCCACCTCGGGCCCCTGGCGCCGCGCCCCGAGCTCGGTCACGTGGACACGGAGGCCGCCGAACCCGCCGAGGCGACGTCGTGACCCGACGGGTGGTGGTCACCGGGCTCGGTGTCGTCGCCCCCGGGGGTGTGGGCGTCCCGGCGTTCTGGGACATGCTCACCGCGGGCCGTACGGCCACCCGCAACATCACCCTCTTCGACGCGGAGCGGTTCCGCTCCCGGATCGCCGCCGAATGCGACTTCGACCCGCTGGCCCGCGGTCTGAGCTTCGAGCAGATCGAACGCTCCGACCGCTACGTGCAGTTCGCGCTGGTGGCGGCCCAGGAGGCGGTACGGGACTCCGGTCTCGACCTCCAGGCGCTCAACCCCTGGCGGATAGGGGTTTCGCTGGGCAGCGCCGTCGCCGCGTCCACCCGGCTGGAGCAGGACTACGTCAAGGTCAGCGACGCCGGTGAGCACTGGGACGTGGACCACCGCAAGGCGGGTCCGCACCTCCAGCACGCGTTCTCGCCGAGCGCGCTGTCCTCCGGGGTGGCGGAGCTGACCGGGGCGCAGGGCCCGGTGCAGTCCGTCTCCACCGGCTGCACCTCCGGTCTGGACGCGATCGGATACGCCTTCCAGGCGATCGAGGAGCGGCGGGCCGATGTGTGCGTCGCCGGGGCCGCGGACTCGCCGATCACCCCGCTGACCGTGGCCTGCTTCGACTCGATCAAGGCCACCTCGGCGAACAACGACAGCGCGGCCACCGCGTCCCGGCCGTTCGACGCCCACCGGGACGGTTTCGTCCTCGGCGAGGGCGCCGCCGTGCTGATCATGGAGGAGCTGGAGCACGCCCGGGCCCGCGGGGCCCGGGTCTACTGCGAGTTCCGCGGGTTCGCCACCTACGGCAACGCGTACCACATGACCGGTCTGACCCGTGAGGGTCTTGAGATGTCCGAGGCGATCGACCACGCGCTCGGCCACGCCCGCGTCAACAGTTCGGAGGTCGACTACGTCAACGCGCACGGCTCGGGCACCAAGCAGAACGACCGGCATGAGACGGCGGCCGTGAAGCGGTCCCTGGGCGAGCACGCGTACAAGACCCCCATGAGCTCGATCAAGTCCATGGTGGGCCATTCCCTGGGGGCGATCGGCGCCATCGAGGTGGTCGCCTGCGCCATGGCCCTCGCCCACGGCGTGGTGCCGCCGACGGCCAACTACGAGACCCCAGACCCCGAATGCGACCTCGACTATGTCCCGCGCACCGCCCGCGCCCTCCCGCTGCGCAATGTGCTGTCGGTCGGCAGCGGATTCGGCGGCTTCCAGTCCGCGGTGGTGCTGAGCCGGGCGGACGGGAGTGCGGCATGACATCGGCGAAGAGCACTCGGAACCGGGGCGCGGCCGTCACCGGCCTCGGTGTGATCGCCCCCAACGGAGTGGGCACCGACGCCTTCTGGAAGGCCACCCGGGAGGGGATCACCTTCCTGGACCGGATCTCCCGCGAGGGCAGTGAGCACTTCCCGGTCCGGATCGGCGGCCAGGTCCGCGGCTTCGACCCGGGCTCGATGATCGAGGAGCGGTTCCTCGTCCAGACCGACCGCTTCACCCACTTCGCGATGGCCTCGGCCGATCTCGCGCTGGACGACGCCAAGCTGCCGGTGGACGACATGTCGCCGTTCGCCGTGGGCGTGGTGACCGCCGCCGGGTCCGGCGGCGGTGAGTTCGGCCAGCGCGAGCTGCAGCAGCTGTACGGCAAGGGGCCACGCTATGTGGGCCCGTACCAGTCCATCGCGTGGTTCTACGCGGCCAGCACCGGCCAGGTCTCCATCCGCGGCGGGTTCAAGGGCCCCTGCGGGGTGGTGGCGAACGACGAGGCCGGCGGCCTGGACGCGCTCGCGCACGCCCGCCGGTCCATCCGGCGGGGGGCGGACGCGGTGGTGGCCGGCGCCTCCGAGGCGTCGCTGGCGCCGTACTCCATCGTCTGCATGCTCGGCTGGGACGAGCTGAGCCGGGCCCGCGACGCGGGCCGGGCCTATCTGCCGTTCACCGAGGACGCCTGTGGATTCGCGCCCGGGGAGGGCGGGGCGATGCTGGTCGTGGAGGAGGAGGGGGCCGCCAGGCGCCGCGGGGTGCGGATCCGGGGCTTCATCGCCGGCTACGGCTCGACCTTCACCGGGCCGTCCCGGTGGGAGCGGTCCCGGGAGGGGCTCGCCCAGGCCATCCGCGTGGCCCTGGAGGACGCGGAGTGCGCGCCGGAGGAGATCGACGTGGTCTTCGCCGACGCGCTCGGGGTGCCCGAGGCGGACCGCGCCGAGGCGCTGGCGATCGCCGACGCCCTCGGGCCGCACGGCACCCGGGTCCCGGTGACCGCGCCCAAGACCGGCTTCGGCCGGGCGCACTGCGCGGCTCCCACTCTGGACGTGGCGGCGGCGCTGCTCTCCATGGAGCACCGCGTGGTGCCTCCGACCCCGTACGTCACCGACGTCTGCCATGACCTCGACCTCGTCACCCGCAGCTCCCGCCCCGCCGAGCCGCGGACGGCGCTGGTGCTCAGCAGAGGACTCATGGGTTGCAACGCGGCGCTCGTGCTCCGCGGACCGGAAGGAGATTACTGATGTCCACTCAACTGTCCTACGGGGAACTGGCCACGCTGATGAAGCGGTGCGCCGGACTCACCGTCGACCCGGACATGATGCGGACCCGGCCGGACTCCACCTTCGAGGAGTACGGCCTGGACTCGCTCGGTCTGCTCGCCATCGTCGGCGAGCTGGAGAACCGGTACGGCACCCCGATCGAACCGGGGGCCGAGAGCTGCAAGACCCCCGGTGACTTCCTCGACGTCATCAACACCTCACTTACCCCAGGAGCATGAAGATGGCAGGCCACACCGACAACGAGGTCATGATCAAGGCGCCGTTCGACCTCGTCTGGAACATGACCAACGACCTGGAGAACTGGCCGCAGCTGTTCAGCGAGTACGCCTCGGTCGAGGTGCTCCAGCGGACCGGCGACACCACCACCTTCCGCCTGACCATGCACCCCGACGAGGACGGCAAGGTCTGGGCCTGGGTCTCCGAGCGGGAGACGGCCCGCGATGTGCGCACCGTCTGGGCGCGCCGCGTGGAGCCCGGCCCCTTCGCCTACATGAACATCCGCTGGGAGTACGAGGAGGAGTCCGAGGGCACCCGCATGCGCTGGACCCAGGACTTCGAGATGCGGCCCGACGCCCCGGTCGACGACCCCACGATGACGGAGCACATCAACCGCAACTCCCGTATCCAGATGGATCTGATCCGGGACAAGATCGAGCAGCGGGCCCGGGAGACGGTGGGGGCATGACCATGTACCGCACCATGATCGTCGCCAAGATGCAGCGGGACGCGGCGCCGCAGGTCGCCAAGATCTTCGCGGACTCCGACCGCGGCGAACTGCCCAAGCTGATCGGCGTCACCGGCCGCAGCCTCTTCCAGTTCGGCGATGTGTATCTGCATCTGATCGAGGCGGAGCGGCCGCCGGCCACGGAGGTCACCAAGTACTCCAAGCACCCGGAGTTCCGCGACGTCAGCGCCCGTCTCCAGCCGTATATGCAGGCGTACGACCCGGAGACCTGGCGCGAGCCCAAGGACGCCATGGCCCACGAGTTCTACCGCTGGGACCGCGACCACGGCTAGCGCACGCATCGCGCCGCACGGGGCCGCCGACGGAGCTCGTCTCCCGGCGGCCCTTTTCGTATGGCGTCTTTCGTACGGCCTTTTTCGTACGCCGTCGCGAGTGGGTTATGCACCGGGCGCGAAAATCTCACACTACTGGGCTCATCGGAATGTTGTCTGCCGAAAAGGTGAAAGGGCATCAGTCCATTCGCGCGGCAAATGAGTGATCATTGCGCTTATCTCCACCCAGAGGGCTTACAACCGAGCAGATCGCAGGCCGCGCCGAGTGGCAGGGGAAGCCCTCTTCGCTGACGGTGGACAAGACGCCGCTGCGATCCCTTTATCTGGCAAATAGTCAGTATCGCGACGGCGCCGGAAGGAATGGCTCATGCGATCTACTCGCGCACTCTTCACCGGGGCGGCGATTGCCGCCACCCTGACCCTTGGCGCCCCCGCCGCCGCGTTCGCCGCCGACGTCTCGGACCCGGGCGGTCACGGCGGGTACTCGAGCAGCCAGGAGTCCTCCGAGGAGGGCTACGGCCAGGGCGGCAGCTCCTGGAAGGACAAGGACGACCACGGCCGCGAGGAAGGCCGGGAAGACCACCGCAAGGAAGAAGAGCACGGCAAGGAGGAGATGAAGGGCAAGGACGAGGGCGGCGAGCGCGACTGGTCCTCCTCCCACGGCAAGGACGAGGACGACTGGTCCCACGGCAAGGACGAGGGCCGGGAGCACGAGTGGTCCGGCAAGAAGGACCACGACTGGTCCGGTGGCGACTGGAAGGACCACGAGAAGGGCGAGAAGCCGCGCGGTGGCGTCCACACCGGTGGTGGCGGCATGGCCACCACGGGCAGTGGCATGGCCGCCGGCTCGGTCCTGCTCCTCGGCGGCCTCGGCGCCGGCGCCTACGCCCTGCGTCGCCGCAAGCCGGCCGGCACCGCGATCTGAGCCTGACTCTTCGTATTCAGTACTGCCGTGGCACCTCCGCCGAGCGGTGGTGCCACGGCAGTTCCACGAGCGCTGTGAGAAAAGCGGCCGTGAGAAAGGCGCCTTGAGCTGAGGCGCCATGAGACAAGGCGCTGTAAGAAAGGCGAACACCCCTATGGGAAAGCCGGCCAAGCAGGGCGCTGCCGATGGCAACACCCGCATTCTCCGCTGGGCCGCCGCGTCGGCCCTCATCGGCGTATTCCTCATCTACAACTCCGTGGACGCCGCCTCCCAGAACACCCCGTCGGCCCGGCCCGCGGCCAGCGCCCCCGCGTCCATCTCCGAACCGGAGAGCGACACCTCCAACGAGGACGCGTACGCGGATTCCCCGGAGTCGACGGCCGCCCCCGAGTCCCGTCCGGGACCCGCGCTGCCGCGCTCCCCCGCCTCCCATCTGGACATCCCGTCGATCGGCGTGAGCGCGCCCTTCACCCCGCTGTCGCTGGACGCCGCGGGCGTGCTGGTCCCGCCTCCGGACACCGACCAGAACCTGGTGGGCTGGTACCAGGGCGGGCCCTCGCCCGGTGAGCGCGGCAACGCGATCGTGGCTGGGCATGTGGACACCAAGATCGGCCCGGCGGTGTTCTACACCCTCGGCCAGCTCAAGCCGAAGAGCAAGGTGGCCATCACCCGCGAGGACGGGATCGTGGCGACCTTCGTGGTCGACAAGGTCAAGACGTTCAAGAAGAACGCCTTCCCGGACAAGCAGGTCTACGGGGACACCCCGAACGCGCAGTTGCGGCTGATCACCTGCGGCGGGGCCTACGACCACACGGCCAAGGACTACACGGCCAATGTGGTGGTGTTCGCGCACCTCACCACGTACCGGTACAGCTGACGCGCCGACAGACACCGGACGAAGCCCCGCACACACCCGCGCACACCACGGTGCCCGCGTCGTCGAGGACGGATGACGCGGGCACCGTGGTGGCGTTTTCCCCTCCCCGCCCCTTCCACCCCGGGGTCTGGGGCGGGAGCCCCGCCTTCCAGCCCCTCCGGCGATTGAGGAGCGGGGTCTGGGGCGGAGCCCCAGTTTCGGGAAGGGGCGGGGAGGGGGACAGTCCGCCGTGGGCGTCAGGGGGTGCCGGGTGCCCCTACCGTGGAGTCGAACGCGTGCAGGGCGCCGTTGACGGGCCGGATGTCGGTCACGTTCAGACCGGCCTCCGTCATCCGCGCCACCATGCTCTCCTCGGTGTGCTTCCGGCCGCCCACATTGAGCAGCAGGAACAGGTCCATCGCCGTGGTGAAGGAGGACGGGCTGTTGTCGACGAGGTTCTCGATGACGACCACCCTGGCGCCGGGGCGCGCCGCCGCGACCACGTTGGCGAGCGTCCGGCGGGTGCTCTCGTCGTTCCATTCGAGGATGTTCTTGATGATGTAGAGGTCGGCCTCGACGGGGACCTCGCGGCGGCAGTCGCCGGGCACGAGCGTCGCCCGCGAGGCCAGCGCCCCGCCGTCCCGCAGCCGCGGGTCGGCGTTAGCCACCACCTGTGGCAGGTCCAGCAGCGCGCCGTGCAGCGCCGGGTGCTTCTCCAGCAGGCCGGCCAGCACATGCCCCTGGCCGCCGCCGATGTCCACCACTTCCTTGACCCCGTCGAGGTCGAGGAAGGCGGCGACGTCGGTGGCGGACTGCCGGCTGGAGGTGGTCATCGCGGCGTCGAACACCCGGGCCGACTCGGGCGCGTCCTCGTGGAGATAGGCGAAGAAGTCCTTGCCGTAGATCTCATTGACGACACAGCCGCCGGTGCGCACCGCCCGGTCCAGCAGCGGCCACGCCTCCCAGGTCCATGGCTCGGTGCACCACAGGGCGATATTGCGCAGGCTGCCCGCGGTGTCCTCGCGCAGCAGCCGGGACATCTCGGTGTGCCGGAAGCGGCCGTCCTCGGTCTCGGCGAAGATCTGACAGCAGGCCAGGGAGCGCAGCAGCCGGCGCAGCGGATCGGGTTCGACGTCCACGGCGGAGGCGAGCTCGCCGATGGAGGCGGGCCGGTCGCCGAGCGCGTCGGCGACGCGCAGCCGGACCGCGGCGCGCACCGAGGCCGCCCGTGCGGCGCCGAAGACGATTTCGCGCAGCCGCATGGGCGGCGGGAGCGCGGCGGGTGGGGGCTGTGCCGCGGCGGTTCTGTCGGTGTCGGTGTCGGTGTCCACAGTGGTCATGTCCCCGCCTCTCAGCACCGGCCCGTGGGCGCGGACAGCTCACACACGTTGTCGGTGAAGGTGTTGTCGGGGCCCTTGTCGCGGTCGGCGAGGTCGGCGGGCTTGTTGCCGCTCATCACGTTCCGGCTGATGGCGTTCTTGGCGTTGGGGGCGCCGACGACGCTGGTGAAGAGCACGATCCCGCCGGACATGGGCGAGGTGCCCACGTTGTCGTTCACCTGGTTGCCCGTCACCCGGGTGCCCTCGGTGCCGGTGAGCACGATGCCGGCGCCCTGGATGAAGGGGAGCCGGTCGGTGGCCTCGCAGTAGGCGTTGTTCTCGTAGACGGAGTTGTGGCGGACGTTCAGGTCCCCGGCGCGCGGGGTCGACTCGTCGCCGACGATGAACACCCCGGCGCAGTTGGCGGTGATGGTGTTCCCCTCGACCGAGAGGTCGCGCAGCCGGCGGACCACGACACCGGTCCGGTTGCCGCTGAGCTGGTTCCCGGCCACGAGGGTGCCCAGGGCGTCGGTGGCGCCGCCCTCGGCGTCGATGGTGTTGGCCAGGAAGATGCCGGACTGCTTGTTGCCGCGGGAGACGTTGTCGACGAAGGTGCCGCGGGTGGACATCTCCTGGCCCATGCCCTGCTGGCCGTTGTCCTCGGTGGTGGTGTTCCGTACGGTCATCCGGTCGGTGCCGGAGCCCCAGATGCCGTTCTTGGCGAAGCCGGTGACCTTCAGTGAGCCGATCCGGACATCCGTGACGGGGTCTTCGGCCGTCCCGGTGACGCAGATGCCGTGGCCGGCCTCGCCGCAGGCGTTGGCCGACGGCTTCGCGGCCGGGGAGAGCACGGTGGACTCGCCCGCGCCGACCAGGGTCAGCCGGTCGGTGGTGATCTGGATGTTCTCCCGGTAGGTGCCGGGCCGGATCTCGATGGTGTCGCCGGGCTCCGCGGCGTCCACTGCGGCCTGGATGGACTGGCCGGGCTGGACCACATGGCGGGTCGCGGCCTGGTCGGCGGGGGCGGCGTGGGCCGCGGGGAGCTGGGCGAGTTCGATGACGAGGACGGCCGTGAGGCCGGCGAGGTGGCGAAGTTTAGGTGTGCGCATGAAAAGGAAGTTAGGTGCGCTACGCACCACTCGCCACTTATGTCCCATCTATCACTTACGCCCCGCATTGCCCCACTTGGCCGCCTCGTGCGGCCTATTCGAGCACGCGGGACGCTCCGACCGGCAGATCCCACAGCTCCTCGCGCGGCCGCCCGGTGGCCTCCCAGGCCGCGCGGATCCGGTGCAGCGGCTCCAGCGGCGGCTCGGCCGAGAGCAGGAAGGTGGACCAGTGCATGGGCGCCAGGATCCGCGCCCCCAGGTCCAGCTGCGCCTGTACGGCCTCCTCCGGATCGGTGTGCACCCCGCCCAGCATCCAGCGCGGCTCGTACGCGCCGATGGGCAGCAGCGCGACATCGATGCCCGAGTAGCGGCGGCCGATCTGCCGGAACCAGTGGCCGTAGCCGGTGTCCCCGGCGAAGTACACCCGCTGTCCGTCGGGCGCGGTGATGACCCATCCGCCCCACAGCGAGCGGCAGGTGTCGGTGAGGGTGCGCTTGCTCCAGTGGTGGGCCGGGACGAAGTCGAAGCGGACCGGGCCGTCCTCGCCGGGCAGTTCGGCCGCCTCCCACCAGTCCAGCTCGGCCACCCGGGTGAATCCGCGCGCCCGGAACCAGCGGGCGAGCCCGGCGGGCACGAGGACCGGCGTCGCCCTCGGCAGCCGCTTGACCGTGGGCGCGTCCAGGTGGTCGTAGTGGTTGTGGCTGATGACGACCGCGTCGACGGGCGGCAGGTCCTCCCAGCGGACCCCCACCGGAGTGACCCGGGCCGGGGTGCCGAGGATCTTACGGGCCCAGACCGGGTCGGTGAGCACGGTGAGCCCGCCGATCCGCACCACCCAACTGGCGTGCCCGGCCCAGGTGAGCGCGGTCCGGCCGGGGCCGGTGAGCGGCAGCGGCCCCGGTTCGAAGGGCAGCTCGGGGATCTCGCGGAGCGTCTCCACCGGCGGTCTGAGCCGTCCCTCCCGGGCCAGCCGGGCCAGCGCCCGCACCCCCGGCAGCGGGGAGGTGAGCCGGTCGGCGAACGACGGCGGCCAGCTGCGGATCTCCCCCGGCGGACGCGGGGCGCCCGGCGCGGGGGCGCCCGGCGCGGGGGCGCCCGGCGCGGGGGCGCCCGGCGCGGGGGCGCCCGGCGCGGGGGCGCCCGGCGCGGGGGCGCCCGGCGCGGGGGCGCCCGGCGCGGGGGCGCCCGGCGCGGGGGCGCCCGGCGCGGCGCCGGGCGGTTCGAGGGCGGCCTGCTCGGGCGCGCCCGGCTCGGGGGCGGCCGGGGCCAGCCGGGGCCGGGCGGCGGCGCCGGGCCGGGCGCGGCGCCGCCCGGCCGGTTCCGCCGGTTCCGTCGGCTCGGCCGGTTCCGCCTGCTCGGCGTGGTCGGTCATGGCCTGGCTCCCTTCCGTATCTGGGCCGTATCCGGACCGTGTCCGGGCCATGGAGGTCGGTGGCCGGGGTCCGGGGCGGCTCAGGTCACCGGACTGCTTTCGATCAGGTCGCGGAAGGCCGCCTCGAAGGCGCCCAACGCCGTGGCCACATGGGGCAGTTCCAGCGGGTCCGGCGTCTGGAGCGCCCGTAGCCGCGACTCCTCCGCCGCGCCGAGCAGCGGCAGGGTCGCCAGCCGGAGCCGCAGGGTGTGCGGGGGGTCGCCGAAGCGGTGGCCCCCGGCCACGCTCCGGCCGATCCGCCGCACCAGCTCGCGCTCCAGCTCCACCGAGTCGGTGATGCCCCGGGCGGCGAGCACCCCGCGCAGCTCGTCGAGGTCGGCGTAGAGGTGCCGGCCGGTCTGCGGCGGGCGGGCCAGCGCCCCGACGGCGGTCAGCGCGCGGTAGGCGGCCGCGGCCACGGCCCCGTGCGCCCGCGCGGCGGCCGCCATCCGGTCCCGGACCGGCTCGGGCTCGTCGAGGGCGTACGCGGCGGCCGCCGCGACGGGCGCGGGCATCCCGGAGCGTACGGCGGTGAGCAGGGACAGCACCCGGCCGCGCAGCTCCGCCCCGCGCTCGGTGGCGGGGAACCGGGCGATCGCGGCGGGCCAGCCCGCCGGGGTGAAGGCGCCCGCCAGATCGGCGAGCACGATCACGTTCTCGGGGGACATCTCGGCCGGGCTGAGCAGCACCGTGCCCCGCGGATGGTGGACGGTGTCCCGCCAGGTCTCGTCGCTGACGATCAGCAGCCCCTCGGCCACCGCCGCCTCGCACACCTCGTGCAGCAGCTCGGGCGGGGCCACCGTGCCGGTCGGGTCGTCGGCCGCCGACAGCAGCAGGACCCGGGCCGCCCCGCCCTCGGCGCGGATCCTGCGGACGATCTCCAGCAGCGCGAACGGATCGGGCAGCCCACCGCATTCGGCCGGGACGGGCGCGTGGTGGGCGCGCCGGTCCACCAGCCGCACCAGCGGCGCGTACCAGGCGGCGCAGGGGCGGGGCAGCAGCACATCGCCGCCGGGGGCCGAGGCGAGCAGCGCCAGCAGCAGCGGCTCGGCGCCGGGGGCGACCACGACATGCTCCGGGTCGGTCCACAGCCCGCGCCGCGACCAGTAGCCGCAGGCCGCCGAGCGCAGCCCGGCCGAGCCGCCGACCGGCTCCGGCGCGGTGTGGCCGGCCGCCGCGACGAAGCTGTCGAGCAGCTCCGGGAGGACCGGCAGTCCGCCGTCGTCCCGGTCCGCCGGTGCCGGGGCGGTCCACTGCCGCTGCATTCCGTCCACACCTCCGCCCGTGTGCGGCGGGTCACCGCCCACGTATGTCCACCTTCGCAGATCTCCGGCGCCGTTTCGCGGAAGGGGCCCGGGGGACCCGGGCGCCATGACAGCGACGCCGGAACAACACGATGTGGTGGCCCTGCTCACCGCGGACCACCGCGTGGTGCACGACCTCTTCGAGGGGTACCGCACCACCACCGACCCGGAGCGGCGGCGGCAGCTGGTCGACCGGATGACGGTGGAGGTGGTGCGGCACTCCGTGGCCGAGGAGGTCCATCTGTACCCCACGGTCCGCAAGGCGCTGCCGAAGGGCGACCGGATCGCCGACGAGGAGATCGAGGAGCTGGCCGAGGCCGAGCGGATCCTGGCCGACCTGGACGCCGTGGACCCCCGGGACCGGCGGTTCGACCCGCTGGTCCGGGAGCTGATGGACGTGGTGTCCATGCATATCCGCGGCGAGGAGGACCTGGTCTTCCCCGAGCTGCGGGAGCGGCTCACCCCCGAGGAGCGGATGGCGCTGGGCCTGCGGGTCGGCGAGGCGGCGGCCGCGGTGCGAGGGGCGCCCCCGGTCAGCCCGGAAGGTCCCGGTCCTGGCCGGACGCTGGCCGATCGGGTCCGGGAGCAGCTGACCGGCCGAACGCGATGAGGTTCCGCTCCAGGCCGCGGCCGCGGGTGCGCACCACGGTCTCGGCGAGCTCCACCAGCTTGCGGTTGGTCCGCTGGGAGAGCCTGCGCAGCAGGTCGAACGCCTGGTCCGGGTCGCAGCCCAGGACGTACATGACGATTCCGCACGCCTGGTCCACCACCGGCCGGCTGCGCAGCGCCGTGTCCAGCTGGTCGACCTGGACCAGGGCGGCGCGGTAGAGCCGGTCGCGGGCCATGCTCTCGGTGGCCAGGTCGCCGAGCAGCCCGGTGGCGCCCTGGGCGGCCTTCCGCAGCGGCCCCGGGCGCAGCCCGTAGACCGAGACGGTCACGGTGAGCCCGTCGCAGGCGAACGGCAGGGCGGCGGAGGACCGCACCCCCGCGTCCAGCGCCCGGGCCCGGTAGCGCGGCCAGCGGTCGTCGTGGAGCAGATCGTCGGCGCCCGCCGGGCGGCCGGTGTCCAGCGCCGCGAGGATCGGGCCCTCCCCCACCCGCAGCTGGACCGACACCAGCGCGGACAGATCGGGGTGGGTGGCCGCCGTGGTCCGGTCGGCGTCCACGGCGCCGGGGGACTCCTCCGCGAGCACGGCGGTGGCGGTGGCTCCGCAGCTCTCGGGTGTTCCCGCGGCGGCCTGCTCCGCCAGTTCGGCCAGACCGCGCCCGAGGGAGGGTGCGTCGGTGGGGAAGGCCGCGCGGATGTGCGTACGGTCGGGCATCGCCGAGTTCGCTCCTTTCGCTCCAGTGCGATGTGCTGTCCGGCCCCGTCCTTCCGGGGCCCCGATTTTTTCGCCCCTCCACCCCCTTGAGTGGAAAACACCACCCATGCGGCCCCGCGAGTGCGGGCAGGCTACGGTGTGCCCATGCCAGACGCACAGGAGTTTGGTGCGGAGCTCTCAGACTTCCGCAGACGGGTGGATGAGTTGCGGACCGCGCGGGCGCTGCCCGCGCGGGAGCGGCCTTCCCTGCTGGACGCCGCTCTCTTCGAACTCCAGCATGTGGTGGACGTCCTGTGGCCACGGTACGAGGAACTGACGGCCGGCCCGTCCCGGAGCCCCGGCGGCGGCCGGGGCGACCCGCAGGAGCAGCAGCTGCTGCGGGCGCTGTTCCAGCGGCTGCCGATCGCCACGGTGCTGCTGGACCGCGATGCCGTGGTGCGGCGCATGAACTTCACCGCCACCCAGTTGTTCCACACCCGGGCCGGATACGCCACGGGTCGCCCGCTCACCGCCGCGCTGCGGCGCGACGGGCAGGCGGCGCTGCGCTCACAGGTCGCCGCGGTCGCGCGCGGCGAGGGCGACCGCAGTCTGACGGTGTGGCTGTCGCAGCCGCCGATCCACGGTGAGGTGCGGGTGACCCTGACCGCGCTGCGGCCGCCGGGCGAGCCCCATCCGGCGGTGCTGGCGGCGTTCCAGCCCGGGGTGGCCGGCCCGGCGGCGGAGGAAGGGGCGGCCGGGGCGTGGGCCCAGGAGTCCCGGCCGGATCTGGGCGAGGTGTCCCGCCATGCCGAGCTGCTGGACCTGGTGGACGACATGACGGCGGCGCTGCTGAGGGCGGCGCCGGCCGGGGACGGCCCGGAGGCGGCGCTGACCGCGGCCGCGGAGGTGCTGCACGGCCGGTTCGCGGACTGGGTGATCGCCGACCTGGCCCCGGAGAACGGTCCCGGCAACCCGCGCCGGGTGGTGGCGCTCGGCCCGCGGGACGCGGCGGGCGACCGTACGGCGCCCCTGGCGGAGCAGGACCCGGCCGACTGCCCGCTGGTGGTGGACGCGCTGTACGACGGGGCCTCCGCGCTGCGGGTGAGTCCGGTCGACGCCGACGCCTTCGGCCGGGACGCGACGGGCGCTCCGGTGCTGGTCCGGGAGGAGGTCACCTCGCTGCTGTGCATACCCCTGCGGGCCGGCGCGGGCCCGGTCCTGGGGGCGCTCACGCTCTTCCGTACCGGCGGGCGCGGCGCCTTCGAGATGGCGGAGGCGGGCGTGGCGGACCGGATCTCCCGCCATGTCGCCCTGGCCATGGCGCGCACGGCCGAGCGCGCCCCGGCCCCCGGGGCGTGATCCGCGTACGGCACCGGCTCAGGCGGCACGGGCACCGGCCTGCCTGCCCAGACGGGCGCAGGTGTCGCTGAGCAGGCGGGAGACCTGCATCTGGGAGATGCCGAGCCGGCCGGCGATCCGGCTCTGGGTCTCGTCGCAGAAGAACCTCAGGTAGAGGATCTTCCGCTCGCGCTCGGGGAGCCCGCGCAGACAGGGCTTGAGGGATTCGCGCTGAACGACCCGCTCGTAGGAGGGCTCGGTCGAGCCGAGGGTGTCCAGCAGGCCGAGGCCGTCGTCCGCGCCGCGCGGTTCCGCGTCCAGGGACAGCGGGGCGAAGCCGCCCCGGGCCGCCATGCCCGCGCGCACCTCCTCCTCGCTCAGGCCGGTGTGCGCGGCGATGTCGGCCACCTCCGGGGTGCGCGCGCCAGGTGAGCCGGTGAGCTCCCGGACGGCGTCGCGGACGTGGACGCGCAGCTCCTGGACCCGGCGCGGGACGTGCACACCCCACAGGTGGTCGCGGAAGTGCCGCTTGACCTCCCCGACCACGGTCGGGACGGCGTAGCTCTCGAAGGCCGAGCCACGGTCCGGGTCATAGCGCCTGACGGCCTTGACCAGGCCGACCATGGCGACCTGCCGCAGATCCTCGGTGGCCTCGCCGCGGTTGCGGAACTGGCCGGCGAGCCGCTCGGCCATGGGCATCCAGGCGCGTACGACGTCCTGGCGAAGGGCCTCCTTCGACGGCCCGTCCGGCAGGGTGGCGATCCGGCGGAACTCGGCGGAGGTGTCCGGGGCGTCGTCGTGCGGATGCCTGGGGTGTGCTCGGGGATGTGCTCGTACGGACGTCATACGCCGTATCTCCCTTGAGCTGTCGTCGGTCTCACCACGGAAGCAAAACCGGACGAAAAGGGTGATCCGGTGGTCACGCCTCTGGCGGCCGGGCCGCTCCCGTGGCGTGCCCCCGGTCCGAAGCACACAGAGCGCGTGCCCGTCCCGGGCCGGATCAAACGAGGTTTCCTTCCCTCAGCCCCGGTTACCCGTCGCATCTGCCGGAATCCGCGCTCGAGGAGGGCCCCATGACCGAGTACGGCTACTTCCTGGCCGCCGAAGAACACGGGCCCGCGGACCTGGTCGAGCAGGCCCGGATGGCGGAGCAGGCCGGTTTCAGTCATTTGTGGATCTCGGACCACTACCACCCGTGGAACGACGCCCAGGGCCAGAGCTCGTTCGTCTGGTCGGTGATCGGCGCCCTCGCGCAGGCCACCAGCCTGCCCGTACAGACCGCGGTGACCTGCCCCACCATCCGTATCCACCCCGCCATCGTGGCCCAGGCCGCCGCGACCAGCGCGGTGCTGCTGGAGGGCCGCTTCCGGCTGGGCGTGGGCAGCGGCGAGGCGCTGAACGAGCATGTGCTGGGCGACCGCTGGCCGCCCGCGCCGATCCGGCTGGAGATGCTGGAGGAGGCCGTGATGGTGATACGCCAGCTGTTCGAGGGGCGCCGCGTCACCCACCACGGCAAGCACTACACGGTGGAGAACGCCCGGCTGTACACCGTGCCCGAGGAGCCGGTGCCCATCGACATCGCGGCCTTCGGATCGGCCGCCGCCGCGCTGGCCGGACGGGTCGGCGACGGCTTCATCACCATGACCCCGGACGCGGAGCTGGTGGCGCGGTTCCGGCGCGGCAGCGGCGCCGGGGGCAACAGCAAAACGGCCAGCGGCGGGCTGAAGGTGGCTTACGGCCCCGATCCCGACGAGGCGCTGCGCACCGCCCACCGGCTGTGGCCGACCGAGGGGCTGCCCGGCGAGGTGCTGTCGACGCTGACCACCCCCGGCCAGTTCGAGCAGGCCGCCCGGCTCGTCACCCCCGAGCGGATCGCCGGGGAAGTGGTCTGCGGGGATGACGCGGAGGCGCATGTGGCCGCGCTGAACGCGTACGCGGCGGCCGGGTTCGACACCGTCTACGTCAATCAGATCGGCCCCGACCAGCGCGGCTTCTTCGACTTCTACCGCACGAAGGTGCTGCCGCAGGTGGCCGGTTGACAGCGATCGCCGAGCAGAGCGATCGCCGAGAGGAGCGATCGCCGAGAGGAGCGATGACCCACCATGACCATGAAAGTGGCCGACTACATCCTCGCCCGACTGTCGGAGTGGGGTGTCGAGCATGTGTTCGGCTACCCGGGGGACGGAATCAACGGCCTGCTCGCCGCATGGGGGCGGGCCGAGAACGAGCCCCGGTTCATCCAGGCCCGGCACGAGGAGATGGCCGCGTTCCAGGCCGTCGGCTACGCCAAGTTCAGCGGCCGCCTCGGCGTCTGCGCGGCGACCTCGGGCCCCGGCGCGATCCACCTGCTGAACGGGTTGTACGACGCCAAGATGGACCACGTCCCGGTGGTGGCCCTGGTCGGCCAGACCCACCGCAGCGCGATGGGCGGCTCGTACCAGCAGGAGGTGGATCTGCACAGCCTCTTCAAGGACGTGGCCTCCGACTTCCTGGAGACGGTCACCGTCCCCGAGCAGCTGCCCAACGTCCTGGACCGGGCCATCCGCACCGCCTACGCCCGCCGCGCCCCCACCGCCGTGATCATCCCGGCGGATGTGCAGGACCTCGACTACTCCGCGCCCACCCATGAGTTCAAGATGGTGCCCTCCAGCCTGGACCGCAGCGGCTGGTCCGCGGTGCCCTCCAACAGCGCGGTGGAGCGGGCCGCGGAAGTGCTGAACGCGGGCGAGCGGGTGGCGATCCTGGCCGGCCAGGGCGCCGCCGGGGCGCGCAAGGAGGTCCAGCAGGCCGCCGAGACCCTCGGCGCCGGAGTCGCCAAGGCGCTGCTCGGCCTCGATGTGCTCAGCGATGAACTGCCCTATGTCACCGGCTCCACCGGACTGCTGGGCACCCGGCCCTCGTACGAGCTGATGCGGGACTGCGACACCCTGCTGACCATCGGCTCCAGCTTTCCGTACAGCCAGTTCCTGCCGGAGTTCGGCAAGGCGCGCGGGGTCCAGATCGATCTCGATCCGCACATGATCGGGATGCGCTATCCGTACGAGGTCAATCTGGTCGGCGACGCCCGCGAGACCCTGCTGCGGCTGCTGCCGCTGCTGGAGCGCAAGGAGGCGCGGGACTGGCAGGAGGAGATCGTCGCGGGCGTACGGCGCTGGCGCGAGGTGATGGGCTCCCGCGCGGAGGTGTCCGCCGACCCGATCAACCCCGAGTACGTGGCCCACTGCCTGGACCCGCTGCTGCCCTCCGACACCATCGTCACCTGCGACTCCGGCTCCGTCGCCAACTGGTACGCCCGCCACTTGCGGATGCGCGGCGAGATGCGCGGCTCGCTGTCGGGCACGCTGGCCACGATGGGCTGCGGGGTGCCGTACGCGATCGGCGCCAAGTTCGCCCGTCCGGACCGGCCGGTGGTGGCGCTGGTCGGGGACGGCGCGATGCAGATGAACGGGCTGGCGGAGCTGATCACGGTGGCCAAGTACCGCCAGTTGTGGGAGGACCCCCGGCTGGTGATCGCCATCTGGAACAACCAGGACCTCAACCAGGTCACCTGGGAGATGCGCGCCATGGGCGGGGCGCCGCAGTTCCTGCCCTCGCAGGCGATCCCCGACGTCTCCTACGCCCGGTTCGCCGAATCGCTCGGCATGACCGGCATCCGGGTGGAGAAGCCCGAGCAGGTCGAGCGGGCCTGGAGGGAGGCGCTGAGCGCGGACGGCCCGGCGGTCGTGGAGTTCCTCACCGACCCGGACGTCCCCCCGATCCCGCCGCATGCCACCCGGGAGCAGATGGAGGCCACGGCCGAGTCGATCATCAAGGGCGACTCGGACCGGGCGGGCATGGTCCGGCAGGGCCTGAAGGCCAAGGTGCAGGAGTTCCTGCCGCACCGGAAGAAGACGTCGGACGACGCCTGACGCACCCGATGTTCCCGTTTCGACCCCGTCCGCGCTGGCTACCCGCCGCACCGGACGGATGGATACCCGGACCGGAACAGACCGGAAGGACGTGAGCAGCAATGAAGGTCGCCTTTCTCGTCGCCCCGGAAGGCGTGGAACAGGTCGAGCTGACCGACCCCTGGCAGGCGGTCCGGGACGCCGGGGGCACCCCCCGTCTGGTGTCCACCAAGCCCGGCCGCATCCAGGCGTTCGACCATCTCGACAAGGCGGACACCTTCGAGGTCGACCAGGTCGTGAAGGACGCCACGGTCGAGGAGTACGACGCCCTGGTGCTGCCCGGCGGGGTGGCCAACCCCGACTTCCTGCGCCTGGACAAGGCGGCCGTCGCCTTCGCCAAGGGCTTCTTCGACGCGGGCAAGCCGGTGGCCGCGATCTGCCACGCCCCCTGGACGCTGGTGGAGGCCGATGTCGTACGCGGCCGCACCCTCACCTCCTGGCCGAGTCTGCGCACCGACATCACCAACGCCGGCGGGACCTGGGTGGACGAGCAGGTCAAGGTCTGCACCGGCGGCCCCAACGCCCTGATCACCAGCCGTAAGCCGGATGACCTCAAGGCGTTCCGCGAGGCGTTCCTGGAGGAGTTCGCGAAGACGACGAAGGGATCGGCACGATGACGGAGGACCGCAAGGAGCGGCAGCGCGACATCTACCGCGCGCCCGACCCCGCCGAAGGACCGCTGACCACCGACCAGGGCGTGGCCGTCGACCACACCGACGACTCCCTCACCGTGGGCGAACGCGGCCCGACCCTGATGGAGGACTTCCACTTCCGCGAGAAGCTGACCCATTTCGACCATGAGCGCATCCCGGAGCGGGTGGTGCACGCGCGGGGCGCGGGCGCGTACGGCTACTTCGAGCCGTACGAGTCCTGCGCGGAGTTCACCCGCGCCGCCTTCCTCCAGGATCCGTCCGTGCGCACCCCGGTCTTCGTGCGGTTCTCCACCGTGCAGGGCCCGCGGGGCTCGGCGGACACGGTGCGGGACGTACGGGGCTTCGCGACGAAGTTCTACACCTCGGAGGGCAACTACGACCTGGTCGGCAACAACATGCCGGTCTTCTTCATCCAGGACGGGATCAAGTTCCCGGACTTCGTGCACGCGCTCAAGCCGGAGCCGCAGAACGAGATCCCGACCGGCGCCTCCGCCCATGACACCCTGTGGGACTTCGTCTCGCTCCAGCCCGAGACCATGCACATGATGATGTGGCTGATGTCGGACCGGGCGATTCCGCGCAGCTACCGGATGATGCAGGGCTTCGGGGTGCACACCTTCCGCTTCGTGGACGCCCAGGGCCGCGGCACCTTTGTGAAGTTCCACTGGAAGCCGAAACTGGGCGTCCACTCGCTGGTGTGGGACGAGGCGCAGGAGTGCCAGGGCCGCGACCCGGACTTCAACCGGCGCGATCTGTGGGACGCGATCGAGGCGGGTCAGTACCCCGAGTACGAGCTGGGGGTGCAGCTGATCCCGGAGGAGGACGAGTTCAACTTCGAGGTCGATCTGCTCGACGCCACGAAGATCATTCCGGAGGAGCAGGTGCCGGTGCGGCCGATCGGCCACATGGTCCTGAACCGCAACCCGGACAACTTCTTCGCGGAGACCGAGCAGGTGGCCTTCCACACCGCGAACGTGGTCCCCGGCATCGACTTCACCAATGACCCGCTGCTCCAGGCCCGTAACTTCTCGTACCTGGACACCCAGCTGATCCGGCTGGGCGGGCCCAACTTCTCCCAGCTCCCGGTCAACCAGCCGGTCACCCCCGCCCGGACCAACCAGCGGGACGGCTACCACCAGACCATGCTCCACAGGGGGACGAACTACTCCCCCAACTCGCTCGGCGGCGGCTGCCCGGCCCTCGCCGGAGCGGACGGCTACGCCTTCTCCCACTACGCGGAGCGGGTCGAGGGCCACAAGATCCGCGAGCGGAGCGAGTCCTTCAAGGACTTCTACAGCCAGGCCGCGCTGTTCTGGAACAGCATGAGCGACTGGGAGAGGCGCCATATCGTCGACGCCTTCCGCTTCGAACTGGGCAAGGTCGGCGCGGTGCACGTACGGGAGCGCACGGTCGAGCAACTGGCCCAGGTCGACTACGACCTTGCCTCGCAGGTCGCCCAGGGCATCGGCGTGGCGCTGCCGGAACCCGGCGCCAACAACCACAAACCCCAGGCCTCGCCCGCCCTGAGCTTCGAGAACCTCCAGGGCGACGGCTCGATCCGCACCCGCCAGATCGCGGTACTGGTCATGGACGGCGTGGACACCGGCCAGCTCACCCAGGCCCAGGAGGCCCTCACCGCCCAGGGCGCCATCGTCGAGGCCCTCGCCCCGCACGACGGCAAGGTCGTCGGCGCCGACGGCAACGGCTACGCCGTGGACCGCGCCCTCCCCACGGTCGCCTCCGTCCTCTACGACGCCGTCCTCCTCCCCGGCGGCCCCACCGGCACCCCCGGCCTGGCCTCCGACAGCGAGGCCATGCGCTTCGTCCGCGACGCCTACCGCCACGGCAAACCCATCGCGGCCCTGGGCTCCGGCGTCGGCATCCTCTCCTCCCTCGACCCGGAAGGCCTCCACATCGCCTCCGGCCACGGCCACGTCTGCACCGACCGAGGCGTCGTCACGGACACCACGACGGGCGCGGCGAGCGAGGAATTCACCCATGCCTTCACCGAAGCCATAGCCGCCCACCGCCACTGGGACCGGCCCAGGGTCCGCTGCTGAATTCCGCGGGGCGCGGTGGGCCGACATGCGGGTGGGGGGTGTGCGCGGAGTTCGCCTCCGCGCACACCCCCCACCCGTTCCGTTGCCCGTTCGGTTGGTACGTGTGCGGGTGCGGGTGCGAGAGTGCGCTTGCGCGCGGGAGCGGCGGGCGGCCCCGGTCACGTTCGGGCAACCCAGCCCCTCCGGCGTTATCCAGCCCCTCCGGCGCTTCTGGCGTTATCCAGCCCCTCCGGCGTTTGAGGAGCGGGGCCCGGGGCGGAGCCCCGGCGGGCGCGAGGGGGCGGAGCCTCCTCCTTACTGACTTCGGCGTTTTGGGGTCTGGATTTGCGTCGGGACCGGTGACGCGGTCTGTCCGGGCTGGTACGCCGGAGGCATGCGGTATCCGGACGGGGGCGGGCTGACCGCCGAGCAGCGCAGGCGCAGGGAAGAAGTACGGATGCGGGCCGTCGACCTCTTCGAGGAGGGCATGGAAGTCCCGTGGATTGCCCGGGAGTTACGGGTGAGTGAGAAGTCGGTCTATCGGTGGCGCCGCACCTGGAGGACGGGCGGGCGCGAGGCGCTGCGTTCCCAAGGCCCCTCTGGCTACAACTGTCGGCTTGGCCCCCGGCTGCAGGCCAAGCTCGCGATGTGGCTGGATGAGGGGCCGGCCGCGCATGGCTGGGCGGACGACCAGGTGTGGACCGCAGCAAGGGTGCGCACGCTGATCGGGCGGAAGTTCCACATCTCCTACAGCGTCTCCGGGGTGACCCGGCTGCTGCACCGGATGGGCTACAGCGTGCAGATGCCGGCCCGGCCCGCCACCGAACGTGACGAGGACGCGATCACCGCATGGCGGGAGGCGACCTGGCGGGAGGTAAAACCCTCCGGGCGGCGACCGGCGCGTTCATCTGCTTCGAGGACGAAGCGGGTGTGACCGGCCGGCCGCCCAAGGGCCGCACCTGGGGCCGGCGCGGCATCACCCCGAGGGTCAAGGCGTCCGGCCGCAGCCGGGGACGGCTCTCGGTGGCCGGGCTGCTGTGCTTCCGGCCGGGCCTGCCCACCCGTCTGTGCTACCGGCTGCGCCGGCATACCGGCCGCAAGGGCGAGCGTCGCTCGCTGGGCGAGAGCGACTACATCCGCCTGCTCGATGGCGCCCACCAATTGCTGAAGGCCCCACTGATCGTGGTGTGGGACCGGCTGAGCACCCACATTTCCAAGACCATGAAGGCACTCGTTGCCGAGCGGCACTGGCTGACAGTGGTTCTGCTGCCCGGGTATGCGCCCGACCTCAACCCGGTGGAGGGCCTTTGGGCACACATCAAGCGGAGCCTGGCCAACCTGGCCGCCCGCACCCTCAGCGAGTTGGAGACTCTGCTCCGCAGGCGGCTCAAGGCGCTGCAGTACCGGCACGGCATCCTCGGCGGATTCCTCGCCGGGACGGGGCTCGCTCTCGACAGACCGGACGGACCCTAATACTCCGAAGTCAGTAATCGGCGTGTGGGGCGGGCGTAGCGACGGTCTCGGTGTTCTCCAGGACAACTGCGAGGCCCTGGCCCACGCCGATGCAGAGTGCGGCGACACCGTAGCGTTCGCCTCGTTCCCGCAGGGCCTTGGCCAGGGTGCCGAGGATGCGACCCCCGGACGCGCCGAGGGGGTGGCCGATGGCGATCGCGCCGCCGTGGACGTTGACGATCGAGGGGTCGACCCGCCACGCGTCGATGCAGGCGAGCGACTGGACGGCGAAGGCTTCGTTGAGCTCGATGGCGCCGACCTGCTCCCAGCTGATACCTGCGCGTGCGAGGGCTCGGTTGGCGGCCTCTACGGGGGCGTAGCCGAACATCTGCGGCTCCAGGGCCGACGTGCCGCGGCCGGCGATCCGTGCGACCGGGTCCAGCCCTATGGCGAGAGCGGCCCGGTCTGAGCCGAGGAGCAGCGCGGAGGCGCCGTCGTTGAGTGGGCTGGCGTTGCCCGCGGTGATGGTGCCGTCCGTACGGAACACGGGTCGCAGGCCTCCCAGCACCTCGGCGGTGGTGGTTGAGCGGATGTTCTCATCCCGGGTGAGGCCGGTGCCGGGCACGGGACTGACCAGGTCGTCGTAGAAGCCGGATTCCCACGCCTGGTGCGCCAGTTCGTGGGAGCGTGAGGCGAACTCGTCCTGCCGTGCGCGGGAGATGCCGAGCTTTTCTCCCAGTTGCTCGTTCGCCTCACCCAGGCTGACGGTCCACTCGGCGGGCATCCGGTCGTTGACGAGCCGCCAGCCCAGGGTCGTCGAGACCGCGGTGACATCGCCCGCCGGGTACGGCCGGTCGGACTTGGGCAGCACCCACGGTGCGCGCGTCATCGATTCGACTCCGCCGGCCAGTACGATTTCGGCGTCGCCGGTCTCGATTTGCCGGCTGGCGACCATCGCCGCGTCGAGGCCGGATCCGCACAGTCGATTGACCGTCGTGCCGGGCACGCTTACGGGGAGTCCGGCCAGCAGCCCGGCCATCCGGCCCACATTGCGGTTTTCCTCGCCCGCGCCGTTGGCGTTGCCCCATACGACCTCGTCGATTCGGGCCCTGTCGAGTTCCGGCGCCTTGTCGAGTACCGCGGCGATCGCGTGTGCGGCGAGGTCGTCGGGGCGTACGCCGGCCAGTGCCCCGTTGAACCGTCCGAACGGTGTGCGAGCCGCAGCGTAGAGATATGTCATCGATCGTTCTTTCGTTCGCGGGCGGGTCTGCGAGGTCCTCCGCCGGTGACCTCAGTTGCCGTGCCCGTGATGTGCGAGGGGTCACTGGCGAAGGAAGAGCACGGCGTCGGCGGCGTCTTTGACCGTGCCTGTCCGGCCGAGCGGTACATCCTTGGGCCGCCGGTCGGTGTTGACCGGGCCCCGTGCCGTGCCGCTTCGTCGGCCGTGGCCTGCGCCGGGCCGGTGAGCCCGGCTCCGGCCTTCGCTGTAGTTCGTCGGGGTGGGTCTTTCGGGTCGGCGGAGATGGACAACCACGTGGGTGATCGCCGCGGGTAGCGGTAGCGCGCGTCGCGGCCGATGCCGATCCGTACTCCGAGTACGTAGCTGGTCACCGAGGCCAGGCGTGGAAGCCCTGTCCGGTCTTGCGGCCCAGTTGTCCCGCGGTGACCTTGTCACGTAGCAGTTGCGGTGGGGCGAACCGGTCTCCGAGGGTGCGATGCAGGTGGTCGGCGATGGCCAGACGCACATCGAGGCCGACGAGATCGGTGGAGCGCAGCGGTCCCATGGGATGGCCGTAGCCCAGTTCCATGGCGGTGTCGATGGCGTCGGCGTCGGCAACGCCCTCTTCCAGCATGCGGATCGCTTCCAGACCGAGCAGGACACCGAGGCGGCTGGTGGCGAACCCGGGCGAGTCGCGTACGAGCACGTCCTTCTTCCCGAGCGCTCCCACATACCCGAGCACCTGGTCGCGGACGGTGTCCGAGGTGGCCGGTGAGGTGACCACCTCGACCATCTTGGAGGCGGGAACGGGATTGAAGAAGTGCATGCCCAGGAAGCGTTCGGGGTGTTCAAGGGCGGCCGACAGTTCGCTCACCGACAGCGAACTGGTGTTGGTGGCGAGGACGGTCCGTGCGGAGACCACCTGCTCGACGGCGGTGAGCACGTCGGCCTTCAGGGCCGTGATCTCCGGTACCGCTTCCACCACGAGATCGGCTTCCTCGGGCAGCTCGGACACGTCGGGCACCAGGTCGAGCCTGCTGAGCACGTCGGCGGGATCGGCATTCGACTTGCCCCGCTGGACGGCCCGTTCGAGGCTGTCCGCGATGCGTGCGCGGGCGGTGTCGGCGGCCTGTGGCGAGCTCTCGACCACGGTCACGTGCGCGCCTGCGGCGGCGAAGACCTGGGCGATTCCTCCCCCCATCCGGCCGCCGCCGATCACTCCGATCCGGTGGGGTACCGCTGTCATCGGGTCTCCTTGGTCAGGAACCGGGCCATCCGGTCACGCTTGTCGTCCGTCTCGAACAACACCGCCTGCGCGAGGTCGTCCACGTAGGGGTGTCCGCCCGGGGAGTCCACGACGAGCTTCGTGAGTCGCAGGGCGGCAGCGGACGAGCGCGTCATGCGGTCCAGCAGCCCGTGGGCCCGCGTGTGCAGGTCAGCGGCCGGCACCACGTCGGCGACCAGGCCCAGGCGGTGGGCGCGCTCCGCGTCCAGGCGTATCCCGCCGAGCAGGACTTGTTTGGCGACGGAGGTACCGACGAGATCGGCCAGTCGCCAGCAGGCCCCGGCGGCGGCGATGATGCCAAGGCCCGGCTCGGGGTTGCCGAAGAGGGCCGTCTGTGAAGCGATGCGTATGTCGCAGGCGAAGGCGAGCTCCGCGCCACCGCCCAGCGCGTAGCCGTCGACAGCGGCGACGGTGGGCTGCTGAAGCCGGGCCAGGCGGTCGAAGAGGCGGCTGTTGATGCCCTGCAGGGCATCCTCCCGGCCTCGCCCGGCCAGTTCGGCGATGTCGGCACCGGCAGCGAAGACCCCGCCGGAACCGGTCAGCAGCAGGGGCTTCGGGCGTGCCTCCAGTTGCGTGCACACTTCGTGGAGTTCAGCGATCATCGCCGCGTTGATGGCGTTGCGGGCATCTGGCCGGTTCAGCGTGACGACGGTCCGGTCGTCACGTTCGTCGATGGTCACGGTGTTCACGGGACTCGCACCGTCTCCGGGCAGGGGACGGGGGCGGCCCGGGGTACTTGGCAGACGCCTGCCGCGGCTCGCGGGGTGCCGGTCGTGCGGAGGTACTCACTCACGGGGAACTCTTCCTGAGGGGTGGCATGTGCTCGGCTCGACTGGCTCTGCTCAGCCCTCCGCGACGCCGGGCCAGGACCAGACCGCCTCGCGCTTGTCCAGGACGGCCTTCGCCGCCTCTGCGGCATCCGGGTGAGCACCGAGCCGCAGCGTGTAGACCTGCTCGGCGGCGTACCCCGGCCGGACAGGCAGGTTCTCGGCCTCGTTGAGGGCCTGCTTGGCCAGCCGGAGGCCGAGCGGGCTCTTCGCGGCGATCCGGGCGGCCAGCTCCCGGGCCTCAGTAAGGATCGCGTCGGGCGCGGCGACGTGCTGGACCAGTCCGGTGCGGTATGCCTCGGCCGCGTCCACGGGGTCGCCGGTGAGGTACATGAGCCGGACCTGCCCCTGGGGCAGCAGCCGCATCAGGTGGGCGCCGCCGCCACAGCGGCCGGCGTTGATCTCGGGCAGTCCGATCCGCGCGTCATCGGCGGCGTAGCGGATGTCGCAGCAGGCGCCGAGGACCGCCCCGGCACCGACCGCGGCTCCGTTGATCACGGCGATGGTGGGGAGTGTGCAGTCGAGGATGGCCTCGTAGGCGGTCCGCGCCATCCGCTGCCGGAACTCGGCCGCGCTCTCGGAGGGAGAGACCGCCTCCACCGGTTGCTTGATGTCGGCCCCGGCGCTGAAGATCCGCACAGCGGACCGGAGGATGACCGCGTGTACGTCGGTCCGGGTCGACAGCTCACGGAAGACGGTGATGAGCGTCTCGTACATCCCGACGGTCACCGCGTTGACCGGAGCACGGTCGAGTACTACTTCAGCCACCTGACCGTGAATCTCCAGGCGGACGCCGTGCACGGTCGTTGGATTGTCTGCAGATGCTGTCATGTGACTGGACTCTACACAGAAGGAACTTACGATCCAAGTAAACTGGATACAGCTTTTGGAAGTCTTCTCACCGTCTGGAGGGAAGATCGGGTCCGCTAATGTGGGTTCTGTGTCCATGACTCCCGCTCCTTCTTCCGGTGAACGCCCGCATGACCTGGCCGGCGACACCATGACCCTCGCGTACGAGCACGTGCGCGACGCGATCCTCCGGGGCGAGCTGAGGCCCGGAACATGGATCTCCCAGGTGCGGCTGGCGGCGGACCTGCGCGTCAGCCGGACGCCGCTGCGCGAGGCGCTGCGGCGGCTGCAGACCGAAGGGCTGGTGCAACTGGACTTCAACCGCAGGATCCGGGTCGCTCCGCTGTCCATCCCGGACCTGGAGGCCTTGTACGCGATGCGGCTGGCTGTCGAACCGCTGGCGGTACTGCTGTCGGTGCCGCAGCTCACCGCGGAGGACGTCAGCGAGTTGGAAGCGGCGCTGACGGCCATGGAGACGGCGGCGTCGGACGGCGATGAGGAAAGGGCCACGGACCATCACTGCCGGTTCCACTTCCTGCTCCTGTCCCGCACGGAGGACCGGCTGCGGACACACGCGGAGTCGATGTGGGACCACTCGGTGCGCTATCTGCGCATCTACCACCACGAGCCCGACTACCGGCTGGCCCTCATCTCGATGGGACGGACCGGCCACCAGGAGATCCTGGGGGCGGCGCAGGCGCGGGACGGCCGGCAGGCCTCCCGGCTGGTCGCCGAGCATCTTGCACGCACGGCGCTGACCGTCCTCGCGTCCGTGGCGGGAGCCCACGACCCGAAGACGATCCGTGAGGCCCTGCGCTTCGTCCTCGACTCTGCCGGCTGACGACGTCCCAGAAAAGACAGGCGCAGTGCAGACTGCGTCAGCTTCTGGATACAGTTCATCGGATCTCCCGCGCCTCGGCGAGCCCGCTGAGAATGTCCGGAAGCCTGGCCTGGGCGTCGTCTCTGAGGTCCCGGTAGATGCTCGCGCCGTGCGTGTCGATCCCGACCGTCAGCGGCCCCAGCCGTTCGACCTCGACCCGCACGAGGCGGTAGTGCTCCACCATCTCGGTCCAGTGCACCGCTGTGACGCGTCTGATGGCGTCCGAGAGCAGCGTGCAGCCGCCGCCGAGGAAGGAGAGGTAGACGCAACCAATGTCGCGCATGGCCGCCGCCGACTCGTCGCCGAGACCGCCCTTGCCGCCGGCGAAGCGGATGCCGAGTCCGCGGATGAGTTCCGGCATCTCGGCGTTGAACCGCGTGCTCGTGGTGGGGTTGAGGTAGCGGAGCCTGTACTCGCCTCCGGCCTCTTCGCCCAGGCTGCCCACGTGGAACAGCGCGCGGCCCCGCAGGCCGAGGGGTGGCGCGATACCCTGGTGCAGCTCGCTCAGCAGGCGCCGGTAGGCCGGCAGTCCCGCGGAGATGACGATCTCCCCGGTCAACCGAACCAGGTCGCCGGCGCGCAGCTCCCGGACCAAGTGCTCGTCGGCGGGCAGCTCGATGTCCCGTATCTCGGCCATGGTCCTCACTCCGTCTCGGTGACGGTGCCGTCGTTGCTGATCCGTACCCGCGTGCGGCGATCGATCCAGCAGTTGAAGCACACGGCGACAGGTGTGAACCCGTGCCCGGAGGCGTAGTCGACGTGCACGGCCATGGCGGTGGTGGCGCCTCCAGTGCCCATCGGGCCGAAGCCGGTCTTGTTCACCGCTTCGAGCAGGCGTTTTTCCATGTCGGCGATGAGCGGTTCGGGATGGCTCTGGCCTATCGGCCGCACCACTGACTCCTTGGCCAGCTTGGTGGCGTAGTCGAAGGTGCCGCCGATGCCGACGCCCACGACCACGGGCGGACATGCCTGGGAGCCGGCCGTGAGGACGACCTTCATGATGTACTCCTCGATCTCGGCGATCGAGGGGAACGTGAAGATCTCCAGTGCGGCCCACCGTCCGGAGCCGAGCGCCTTGGGCGAGCAGATGATCTCTACGTCGTCGGCGCCGTCGACCAGGTCGAAGGTCACGATGGGCATGTCCTTGCCGGCGTGACCGCGCTCGTTGGTCAGCGGGTTGGTGACGTGTTTGAGGAGCGGCGGGTCGGACGCGGCCACGAGCTCGGCGAACCCGTCGCGGATCGCCCGCTTGACGTCGCCGTCGAACCTCGCCTGGGTCCCGACCCGGATCTGGTACGTCGGCACTCCGGAGTCACTGCAGAGGAAGTGCCCGCGTTCCTCGGCCGCGGTAGCGTTGGCCACCATCAGGTCCAGGGTGTTGCGCGCGACGGGGTTCGTCTCCCGGGTCCGGGCGCCCGCCAGGGCCTTCTTCGCGTCGGCGGGCACCGCCCGCAGCGACCGCGCGTACATCTGGGACGTGACGCTTTTCAGCACGTCATAGGTGATCGCCAAGGTTTCGTTCCTCCTGTGGCTCTGACAACGCCGACTCAACGAACCTAGCGCGGAAAATCGCAACAATCAAAAAGTTAGGTCATTGACTTTTGCCTGGTCGCTGCCTAGCGTCCTCGCCAGCGCCGCGACGGTGCGTCTCTCCGTCGCGAACTCTCAACGATGAGGAGCCAGCCGATGGCGACGGAAGCCACGCCGGATACCCGGCCGGAGAGCACTGGGCGCCCGCAGTCCGACGCGGTCTACCGGAAAATCAAGTGGCGCATCCTGCCGCTGCTCGTGGTGTGCTACGTGGTCGCGTTCATCGACCGTTCCAATATCGGGTTCGCGAAGCTCGAGTTCTCCGCGGACCTCGGATTCTCCGACGCGGTGTTCGGTCTCGGAGCGTCTCTGTTCTACCTGGGATACGTGCTGTTCGAGGTGCCGAGCAACCTGATGCTGCACAAGGTCGGGGCCCGCAAGACGTTCCTGCGGATCATGGTGCCGTGGGGCCTTGTGTCCGCGGTCACCGCCTTCATGGCGTCCCCGGGCCACTTCTACGCGGTGCGGTTCCTCCTCGGCGTCTTCGAAGCGGGCTTCTTCCCCGGGGTCCTGCTCTACCTGTCGTACTGGATCCCCTCGAAGCGGCGGGCGAGCACTAACGCGACGTTCCTGTCCGCGATGGCGATCTCGGGTATCGTCGGCGGCCCCGTATCCGGCGGGATCATGGACGCCATGGACGGCTTCGGGGGCATGGACGGCTGGCAGTGGGTCTTCCTGGTGGAGGGGTTGCCTGCCTGTCTGCTCGGCGTCGTGGTGTACTTCGTGCTCAGTGACGGCCCGGAGTCGGCGCGCTGGCTCAGCGCGGACGAACGCCGCCTCGTGGCCGACGAGGTCGAGGGCGACCGGCCCACCGGGGACAATGTCCCGCACTCCTACGGCGCCGCCCTGCGCAATGGGCGGTTCTGGGGTCTGGCCGCGCTCGGTTTCGGCATCATGACCAGTACGAGTGGCCTGTTCCTGTGGCTTCCCACGATCCTGAAGGACGCCGGCTCGCTCAGCGTGGTGCAGATCGGGCTGCTGAGCGCGGTGCCGTTCGCCGCGGCGGTCGTCGTCCAGTACCTCAACGCCCGCCATTCGGACCGGACCCAGGAGCGCCGCGTGCACGCCGGACTGCTCGCCCTGGTGGGAACCGTCGGCTGGCTTCTGCTGCCGCTGGTAGCGCGGCAGACCGGGCTCGCGCTCGTGGTCCTCACGCTGATCGCCGTGGGAACGATGGGAGCGATGGGACCCTTCTGGAGCATGCCGGCCGCGCTGCTCACGGGTACCGCGGCTGCGGGTGGTATCGCCACCATCACCGCCTTCGCGGGCATCGGCAACCTGATCACGCCCGCCGTCACCGGATGGCTGAGCAGCGCGACCGGCACTCAGGCGTACAACCAGCTGCTCTACGGGGTGGTTCTGGGAGTCGGCACGTTGCTGATGTTCCTCCTCATCCGTCCGGAGCGCACCGGGGCCAGGGCCTGACCCGCACGTGTCCCCGCCGTACGACCGGTTTGCAACAATGGCCGATATGGCTATCACCCCTCACGGCAACAGCGCCGGCGTTGCCCGATACAGTCAGTTGGCCACGATCTTCCGGCGGCGTATCGAGTCGGGTCACTGGGTCGTGGGGGAGCGCATTCCCACCGTTGTGGAGTTGGCGGAGGAGTGGAGTGTCGCGCCCGCCACGGTCCGGCAGGCGCTCGGACTGCTCGAAGAGGCCGGGCTGATCGAGCGGTACCGGGCCAAGGGAACGTTCGTCAGGCGGCGGCCGCAGCAGGATCTGTGGTGCGAGGTCCCCACCGACTGGAACGGCCTGTTGCTCTCCCCTCCCGGCATCGAGGTCGAACTGCTGTCGAGTGACGTCGCTGCCCAGCCGCCGTATGTCGAGCACGCCGACGGTACGTCGGCGCCGTCGTACCGGCACTGGCGGCGGCGCCACTCCCGCGACGGGCGTCCCTACTACCTGGGCGACGCCTACATCGCGGAGCGGTGGGCCGCGCGGATCACGGACGAACAGCTCGCCGAGAACACGACGCTGCGGATGCTCAAGGAGATGCCGGGCCTGCACCTGGCCACAGTGCATCAGACCCTCACGATCGTGATGGCCGACGTCGAACTCAGCAGCGACCTCGATGTCCCGCTGAACTCGCCGATCGCGCGGCTCCAGCGCACGGCGGTCGACGCGGAGGGGGTCGTGGTCTTCGTCGGGGACGGCATGTACCGAGGTGACGTGGTCCGACTGGACATCTCCGTCCACTCCTGACGCCGGGGCGACTTGCCGCCGGCGGGGACAACCTTTACCGTAAAAAGCTATAAAGCTGTATCAATGACTTAGGAGTGTTGGTGCGACTGTTCTGGTCCCCGAAGTCACCGTTCGTCCGCAAGGTCATGGTCGTACTGCACGAGACGGACCAAGTGGGCGACGTCGACACCGTGCGCACTCCGGTGCAGATGGCCGAGCCCAATCCCCAGGTGCTGGAGGCCAATCCGCTCAACAAGATCCCCACACTGCTGCTCGACGACGGGCGGGTCCTGCTGGATTCGCGGGTGATCTGCGAGTTCTTCGCCCGAAGGGCGAATGACACGGCGCTGTACCCGAACGACGACGCGGGCTACTTCGAGGCGACCTCGCTCCAGGCCCTCGGCGACGGCCTGCTCGACCTGCTCCTCGTGTGGCGCAACTGGCATCGCGACCGCGGGCTCGCCCATGACGCCGCCGACCCCTACCTCGACGCCTTCGGCCTGAAGGTCACCACGACGCTCGACCACCTGGAGTCCCGCGCCGGCGAACTCGGCGAGCGCTTCGACATCGGCCGGGTCTCGATCGCGATCGCCCTGGCGCACCTGGACTTCCGCTGGGGTGTCCTGGACTGGCGCGCTGGGCGGCCGAACCTCGCCGCATGGCACGCCGAGGTGTCCGACCGCCCGTCGATGCGCGCTACGCGGATCCTCGACGACTCCGCCACTCTCGCCGACGGGAGCGCGTCGTGACGGGCCCGCTGACGCACGTGCGCGTCCTCGACCTGAGCCGCATCATGGCAGGGCCGTGGGCCGGACAGGTGCTCGCCGACCTCGGCGCCGACGTCATCAAGGTCGAACGGCCCGGCACCGGCGACGACACCCGCTCCTGGGGACCGCCGTTCCTCGACACGGAATCCGGCTACTTCCTCTCCGTCAACCGAGGCAAGCGCTCGGTCACCGCGGACCTCGCCACCGACGAGGGACAGGAACTCGTCCGCAGGCTCGCCGCCACCAGCGACATCGTGCTGGAGAACTTCAAAGCCGGCACGCTCGACCGGTACGGACTGGGCTACGAGGACCTGCGGGCCGTCAAGCCCGACCTCATCTACTGCTCGATCACCGGCTTCGGCCAGACCGGCCCGCGCCGCGACCAGGCCGCCTACGACTTCATGATCCAGGCTATGGGCGGGCTGATGAGCGTCACCGGCGAACCCGACGGCCGCCCCGGAGGAGGCCCGCAGAAGGTCGGCATCCCGGTGGTGGACCTCTTCACCGGCATGTACGCGGCCACCGGGGTCCTGGCGGCCCTCGCCCACCGGGACCGCACCGGGGAGGGTGACCACATCGACCTCGCCATGCTCGATGTCCAGGTCGGCATCCTCGCCAACCAGGCGATGAACCACCTGATCTCCGGGGACGTGCCGGTCCGCCGCGGCAACCGTCACCCGAACATCCAGCCCCAGGACGTGTACCCCTGCCGGGACGGCCACCTCGTCGTCGCGGTCGGCAACGACGGCCAGTTCGTCCAGTTCTGCGAGGCACTCGGCAAGCCCGAACTCGCTACCGACCCCGACTACGCCACCAACAAGGCCCGCGTGCGCAACGTCGAAGCGCTCACCGCCCTCATCCGGGAGACGCTGGCCGGCGGCGATCTGGAGCACTGGCTGCACGAACTCGGCAGCCGTTCGGTGCCGTGCGGTCCCATCAACACCGTGCCGATGGCCTTCGCCGACGAGCAGGTGCGCCATCGCGGCATGGTCCGAAAACTGCCGCACCCGACCCTGGGTTCCGTTCCCCAGGTGGTCAGCCCTCTGCGCTTCCGCAACGCCGCGCTCGACTTCGTCATGGCCCCGCCGCTGCTGGGACAGCACAGCGCAGAGGCCACCGACGGTCTGACAGCTCGCAACCGCACCTGACGAACCGACCCCCCACCTCTGTGAACCATCGAGAAGCAGGAGAGCCCTTCGTGCCCCGCATCCCCCTGTTCGACCCCGACACGATGACTCCGGAGCAGGAGAGGGTCTACCGCGACATCGTGAACGGCCCTCGTGCCCGGCTGGTCGGACCGCTGCGAGCGGCGTTGCACCGGCCCGAACTCGCCGACCGCTGGCAGCGCTTCGGCGAGATACTGCGCTACGGCACCAGCCTGCCCGACTGCCTCAACGAACTGGCCATCCTGGTCGTGGCCCGGCACTGGACCGCCCAGCTCGAATGGTCGATCCACGCGGACGCCGCGCTGCGCGCGGGTCTGGAACCCGAGATCGTCGACGCCCTGCGCACCGGCGAGCCCCCGGTCTTCCACGACCAGGACGCCTACGACGTCCATGAGTTCGCCCGCCGGCTCCAGCAGACCGGGGATGTCGACGAAGAGGTGTACCAGCGGGTCTGGCGGCGCTGGGGGGAGGTGGGCGCCGTCGAACTCTCCTCTGTCGTCGGCTACTACACGCTCGTCGCCATGACCTTGAACGTCCACCGGATCCCGGCGCCCGGCGGCGAGCGCCCGCTGACGTCCTCCGGCGGGCCGGTGCGCCGGCTCGTGGAACTGCCCGAAGCCGTTCTCGGCGCGCCTGCCACGATGACACCGACGGCGGGCTGAACCATGTCCACCACCGCAAACACCGTCCCGGCGCGCCTGCCCAGGCGTGCCGCCCGCGACTTCCCGGCAGGCGCCTGGGACTGCCACTCCCATGTCTTCGGCCCCTTCGACCGGTTCCCACCCGGGCCGTCCACCTATCCCATTCCGGACGCACCTCCCGCGACGTACCTCGACATGCTCGACCGCACGGGCACCACACGCGGCATGCTCGTTCACCCGGCACCCTACGGAAACGACACCAGCGCGCTGGAACACGCCCTGGCACAGTCGCACGGCCGGGCCGTGGGCGTGGCCACGGCCACCGCCGACTGCCCCGCCGACGAGCTGGCACGCCTGCACTCCGCCGGTGTCCGGGCCCTGCGGTTCAACGACCGGATCGCCCCCTCCACCGGCGCGCGTTTCCCCGGCGCCATCGGAACCGAGGCCTTCCGCGCACTGGCACCGGCCATGCGCGAGCTGGGTATCCACGCGCAGATCTGGGCGGGGCTGGACGACTGCGTCCGGCTGGTGGACGAGTTCGCCGACACCGATGTACCGATCGTCCTGGACCATATGGCCCAGCCCGACGTGGCCGCCGGCCCCCACTCGGCAGCCTTCCGCGCCCTGCTCGACCGAGTGCGGGACGGCGCTGCCTGGGTGAAGCTGACCCTGTGCCGCGTGGGAGACCCCGCGCGCGGCTACGCGGATGCCCGCCCGTTCCACGACGCTCTCGTCGAGGCCGCGCCGACCCGGCTGCTGTGGGGCTCGGACTGGCCCTTCGTCCGGATGGGAGAATCCGCCCCCGACGTCGCCGACCTCGCCGACATCTTCTGCGACTGGGTGGACGACGTCGCGCTGCGCCAGAGGATCCTGGTGCACAACCCGCAGCGGCTGACGGACACCGGGCCCGCCGCATGAGACTGCTGTTCCTCGTCAGCCCGCCGGACCGGCTCGACCCCGCTCACGACTCCTCCATCGCGCTGATGAGAGCAGCCACCGCGCGCGGCCATCAGGCACTCATAGCCGAAATGCGCGAACTGTCCCTACGCGACGGCCACGTACTCGCCCGCGCCCACGCGGCCGACCTCCGTTCCGGCTCCCTGGGCCGCGGCCGGGCCGAGGTCCTGGACCTGGACGACGTCGGCCTCGTGCTCGTACGCACCGATCCCCCGGTGAACGACGACTACCTGCGGGCCACCTACCTCCTCGACTTCGCGCAACGCCGTGGCACCCCCGTGTGCAACAGTCCCGACGCACTGCGGAACACGAACGAGAAGCTCTTCGCGCTGCACTTTCCCGACCTCATCCCCGAGACCGTGGTGAGCGCCTCCGCGGCGGAGCTGGCCGACGCGGTGGCGCGATGGGGGCGCGCGGTCCTCAAGCCCACCGATGCCATGGGCGGACGTGGCGTACTACTGCTGGAACACGGACACCCGAACCTCGCCGGCCTGATCGAGGTCGGCACCGCGCGGGGACGGCGACAAGTGGTGCTGCAGCGTTTCGTCGACGACGGCACCCACAGTGACCGAAGAGTCCTTGTCGTCGACGGTGAACCGGTCGCCGCGCTCCGCCGAACAGCCAAGGCGCCCGACTTCCGCTGCAACATGGCCGTCGGGGCCTCAGCAGCCCCGGTACCCCTCTCGAAGACCGACCGCGCGATCTGCGCGACGCTCCGCCCCGAGCTGATCGGGCGCGGTATCGGCTTCGCTGGAATCGACCTCATCGGGGACCGGCTCATCGAAGTGAACATCACCAGTCCGACGGGACTGAGGGAAATCGACGGTGGCCCCATGGAAACGGCGGGGCGGGTGGCCGACGCCGTCCTGCGACGCCTGCTGGCCCACGCCCGGTGAGCCGTGCCCTTGCCGGAAATGTCATCCGTGCAGCTCACGCCGCATGTTGATATTCGTGGAGGATGCCGCCGAGGCGATCGTGTCGGCGTATGTCGAGGCGGGCTAACGTGTCCGGGTCGTCGATCGGCGGGGGCAAGGGGTGCAGCGGTCTGGCGTTTGCGATGCCCGGGTGTGGTCGGTGTCCGTTGTAGAAGGACTCGAACTCGCGCAGGGCGTGGAGGAGATGTCGCTGGTTCCAGATCAACGTCCGGTCCAGGAGCTCGCGGCGACAGGTCTGTATCCACCTTTCCGTGATCGAGTTCATTCTGGGCGTCTGGATGCCGCTGAGGACGACTTCGATCCCTGCGTCCTTGAGGACGGTATCGAATAGGACGTTGCCGGGTGAGGCGTTGGTGCCGGAGCGGTAGCCCTCGCGTGCGGCGGGGTCGATCGTGTGCTGAAGGCGGCCGTCGTGCCCGGCGGCCGGCCAGCCGGGTTCGTTCGGCGGGCGTTTGCGGCGGGGCGGGGTTGTGTCCTTGACCGGCGGATGGTCGGGGTCGACATCCGGTTCGGGTGTCCAGGCCCGGCGGCGCGCCCAGGTCTCGTAGTCGGTGGAGTCGATGGCCAGCACCCCGGTGAGGGGGAACTCTTCGGGGAGGGAGGCGTCCAGGAGACGCCCGGTGAGAGCGCTGAGGGTGATCGGTTCGTAGGGGCAGTCCTGGTGGGGGCATGGCGTGTGCTTGCCGTCCGCTGCCGGGTCACCGTCGGGAGCGGTTGGTGGGTGGGGGTGGTTGTGGGGGATGGCGAGGGTGCCGGTTTCGAGGGCGTGGCTGAGGCGGGTGTAAGCGTGCCAGAGCATCCGGTAGGTCGCCTGGCCGGTGAGTCCGAGGTCGCGGCGGGCGGTGTGGGGCAGCTCGGCGAGGGTGTGGAGGACCTTGGTGAGGTGCATCTCCTCCAGCCGCAGCGCGTGGACGGCCAGTCCGGTGAGCATGGCGCGGGCGGTGAACTCCCTGGGTGCGCCGGTGTGGTGGTGCAGCGTGGCTTCGACGGCGGGCAGGAGACCGCTGCCCTCGACCAGCAGGGTGGCTCGGCGCAGGGCCTGGGCAAGGGTTTAATCCAGCCCCTCCGGCGTTTGAGGAGCGGGGTCCGGGGCGGAGCCCCGGCGGGGGCGAGGGGGCGGAGCCCCCGCTTTCGGGAAGGGGCGGGGTGGGGAATCGCCTACGGCTCGCGCCCCAACAGGGCCAAGAGCCGAGCCTGCGCACCCGCCCCCGCCGGAGGCTCAACCGGCGCCGCGAACAACCCGCTCTCCTCCAAGTCCGCCACGTACGGCGCGACCTCCCGCACCGAAAAGTCCACCAGCGGCTTGGGAATGCGCTCATCCGCCCCAATGGCCCGGGCCAGATCCCACGCGTGCACCGCCGCGTCAGCCGTCATCTGCGCGCAGTAATGCGTCGCGGGGCTCTCCCCGTACGAGAGGTCGACCGTCCGGTCGAGCGCCCCCGGCTCGCGGAAGGCGTCCCGCGCCGCGGTCGCCACCACGTCCCACGTGGCGACGGGGTCGTCACCGAGCAGATCGCCCTCCAGCGGATCGCTCTCGTCGCCGGCGCTCGCCCCCTCCCGGACCAGCGGCGGCACCCACATCTGCTCGACCGCGAGATGGTTCACCAGGTCGCGTACGGTCCACTCGGTGCAGGGCGTCGGGTCGTCCCACTGATCGGGCCGGATCGCGTGCACCCGTTCGGTGAAGAGGTCCAGCGCCTCGCCGTGCCTGGTCAGCAGCGGATTCTCCGCCATGGGCGATCACCCCGTGTGAGGAGGATGAGGGGGCTGAGGAGGCGCCCCGGGCCCGGGGGGCGTCGGAGGCGCGGCAGGCCCGCCAGGACCACCGGGTCCACCGGGTCCACCGGGTCCACCGGGTCCACCGGCAGGACCGGGAGGCCCGCCAGGACCGGCCGGACCACCGGGAGGCCCGGCAGGACCGCCAGAAGGACCGGGAGGAGCCACGGGCCCCGAAGGGGCAGAAGGCGCGGCAGGCGCCGAAGGCGCACCGGGCCGTCGCCCCGCCCCCTGCCCCGCCGCGTTCTTCAGCCACCCCGCCACCACCAGCAACAGCGCGAACACGACCAGCGCCGCCGCCCACCCCGGAAGCGCCAATGCGAACAGCAACACCAGGCACGCCGTCAGCGCACCCCCCGCGTAGAGCGCGGCCGCCGCCGCGCCCCCGTAGAGGCGGACCGCGCGCCGCCCGGACTGTTCACGCAGTTCCCGGCGGACCTCTTCGCGTACGGCTCGGGCGACCGGCTCCGCCAGGTCCCCGGCCGAGGGTATGCCCGGCTTCGGATAGGCCGATTTATCAGTCATGCGCCGCCGGGTACCCGTGCCCCACCCTCGCTAACAGTCCCCGAACGCGAGCGGACCACGGGTACGCGGGCACTTCCGCAGGGCATTTGCGCAGGGCACGGCGCCGGACCCGGCCCCTGATGTCCCGCGTCCGGCGCCGCTCCTCACTCCCTACGGGCCGCTCGGCCGGACGACGGGTCCCCGCCCCCACGAGCCCCAAACGTCGGCGTCGAACCTCACCCCCAATCGTCCCGACGACCTCGTGCCGATGCCGTCGTGTCGATGCCGTCGTCATGGGTACGCGTGGGGGACTCGAAATCTGGAGGGAGTACATGCGACTCGGACATCTCCAACCGCTCTATGACCGCCCGGGCCCGTGGGCCAGCGTCTATTTCGACACCACGCACCCGGACGAGTCCGCGGCCGAGGAGCAGGAACGCGCCGCCCGCGAGGCGAGCCGCCGGCTGGAAGGGCAGGGCGCCGACCAGGCCACCTGCCGTGCGGTGTACGAGAGGCTGGCCGCGCTGCCGCCCGGTGCGGGACCGGCCGGGTGGGCCGTCTTCGCCACGGCCGGTGAAGTGGTCCTCGACACCCCGCTGCCGGCCCCGCCGCCGATGAGCGAGCCCCCGTGGTGGTCGGCGCTTCCGCATGTGGGACCGCTGCTGGAGCTGACCGGCGAGGATCCGTCCTGCCTGGTGGCGTACATCGACCGCACCGGCGCGGACGTCGAGCTGCGCGACGCACACGGCGGCGACCGGGTCGGCTCGGTGGAGGGACGGCAGTGGCCGGTGCACCGGACCGCCACTGCCGACTGGTCGGAGCGCCACTTCCAGCTCAGGACGGAGAACACCTGGGAGCGGAACGCGGCCCTGATCGCCGATGAGCTGGGCGCCTGCCGGCGGGAGACCGGCGCGGATCTGGTCGTGCTGGCCGGGGATCCGCGCGAGCGGCGCGCGGTCCACGAGCAATTGCCCAAGGAGCTGCGCTCGGCGGCGGTGGAGACCTCGCGCGGGGGCCGCGCCCCCGGTTCCGCCCCGCCCGGCAGCCACGCCGCCCGGCTGCTGGACCAGGAGGTGGACGACGCACGCGCCCGGTACGCCCATGAGCGCGGCGAGGAGGCGCTGGAGCGGTTCCGGGCCGGCCGGATGCCCTCGGGCGGGCGCGTGGAGGCGGCCGAGGGGGTTCCGGCGCTGGTCGACGCGGCGCGTGAGCACCGCATAGGCTCGTTGCTGATACGTCCGGACGGGCCCGATCTGTACCGCGAGGTATGGGTGGGCACCGAACCCGACCAGCTGGCATTGCGCCGTACCGATGTCCAGTACCTGGGCGACACCCGGCCGGCCCCGGCCCGCGCCGACGACGCGCTGATCCGTTCGGTCGTGGCCACCGGCGCCGAAGCGCTGACGGTGGCACCGGCCGAGGCGGAGCCGAACGGCGACGACATCCCGGTGGGCGGTCTCGGCGCTCTGCTGCGCTGGCCGTACGAGGGCGGCGCGGATTGAACATCCCGGGAGCGGATCCGACCGTCCCGGGAGCCGATTGACACGTCCCGGGGATGACCGACCCGGGAGACACACCCGGACCCGCTGAGGAAGGGGACCGACATGCAGCGAGGCAGCGACCGGCTGAGCGTCCACAAGGACGACGAGATGAAGCATGAGCTCCAGGGACTGATCCGCTCCGGGCACCCGACCCGTGCCGAGGAGTGGCACGACCCGGAGCCGGCCGCCGACGACGACCCGGACGTCGCCCTGGGGCCGATCCCGGCGCGGGGGACGACCGGTGAGGCCGAGACGGTGCGGTTCGAGTTCGCCCGCCGGCTGGGACGTACGTCGTTCCCGGCGGATCGTGAGAGGCTGCTGCGCGTCCTGGAGGACCGGCACACACCGGACGGGCTGATCGCTCTGGCCGAGAAACTGCCCACGGACCGGACGTTCCACACGGTGCAGGAGGTGGTCTCGGCGCTGGGGCTGCACCCGAGCACATGAGGGATCGCTGCTCAGGGATCGCGGACGGCGCGCATCCGTCGCGCATACCCCCCGCCCCGGCTGGGTACTGCGGGCAGCACATCACCCAGGAAGGGGAGGTGGACAGGTGTCCCAGGACCCACCTCGCGACCCGACTCGCCCCGTGCGGGAGGTCATGACGCGGCCCGCGATCTGGGTGCGCCCCGACGCCTCGCTGGTGGAAGCCGCGCAGCTGATGCGCGCACAGGACATCGGCGATGTGCTGGTCGCCAGCGACGGGGAGGTACTCGGCGTCCTCACCGACCGCGACATCACCCTCCGCGCGGTCGCCGAGGGCGTCGACCCCCTCGCCGTCACCTGCAATGCCGTATGCACCCCGGACCCGGTGACGATCGGGCCGGACGAGGAGGTGGCCGAGGCCGCCGCGCTGATGCGGCGGCATGCGGTGGGGCGGCTCCCGGTGGTCGAGGCGGGGCGCGCGCTGGGCGTGATCAGCCGCGGCGATGTGGCGGAGCCGCCGATGTGACGGGACCGCCAATGTGACGGGACCGCCGATGTGACGGCGCCGCCGATGCGACGGACCGACTGCTCGCATATTGAGACGGTTCTTCTCGTGATGCGAGATGCCTTCTACGGTGGAGCCACCCGTGCACCGGTCCCGAAGGGGGAGTTCCGCCATGCCGAAGGACGCCGCCGTCTACACCCACGGCCACCATGAGTCGGTGCTGCGCTCGCACACCTGGCGCACCGCGGCCAACTCCGCCGCGTATCTCACCGGCCATCTCCGGCCCCATATGCGGATCCTGGACATCGGCTGCGGCCCCGGCACCATCACCGCCGACCTGGCGGAACTGGTCCCCCAGGGGCAGGTCACGGGCGTCGACGCCGAGGGCGCCATCCTGGAGCGGGCCCGCGCGGTGGCCGACGAGCGCGGGCTGACCAACGTCTCCTTCGCGGTCGCCGACGTCCACGCGCTGGACCACCCCGACGACTCCTTCTGCGTGGTCCACGCCCATCAGGTGCTGCAGCACGTCGGCGACCCGGTGGGGGCGCTGCGCGAGATGCGACGGGTGTGCGCGCCGGGCGGCATCGTGGCGGTGCGCGACTCCGACTACGCCACCATGACCTGGTACCCGTCCGTCCCCGGACTGGACGGCTGGCTGGACCTCTACCGCCGGGTCGCACGGGCCAACGGCGGTGAGCCGGACGCCGGTCGCAGGCTGCGCTCCTGGGCCCTGGAGGCGGGGTTCACCGACATCACCTCGACCGCCACGGCGTGGGCTTACGCCACCGAGGAGGAGCGGGCGTGGTGGAGCGGACTGTGGGCGGACCGCACGGTCGCCTCCTCCTACGCCCGGCTCGCGGTGGACGGCGGCCATGCCACGGAGGGGGAACTGCGGTCGATCGCGGAGGCGTGGCGGACGTGGGGCGCGGCCCCGGACGGTTGGTTCGCCGTCCTGCACGGTGAGATCCTCTGCCGCGTCTGAGCAGTTCAACTAGGCTCGCCCGCATGGATATTCTGGGGACTTCACTCCGCGTGTGCGTCGACGACCTGGACTCGGCGATCGCCGTCTACGAGAAGCTGACGGGAGCCGAGGCGGTGCGCTTCCAGCGCGGCCCCGTCGCGGTCGCGGCGGTCGGCTGCTTCTTCCTGATGAGCGGACCGGAGTCGGAGATGTCGATTCTCCGCAAGATCACGGCGACGATCGCGGTGAAGGACGTGGACGAGGCGATCGCCGATCTCACGGCGGTCGGCGGGCAGATCGTCGCCGGTCCGCTGCCCGCCCCCGTGGGACGCACCCTGGTGGCCCGCCACCCCGACGGCTCGATCTTCGAGTATGTCGACCGGAACCCGGCGTGACCCGCCCGTGAGCGCACCGTCCGGCAGACCCGTCACCCGTCAGGAGGGCGGTCCCGGATCCACGATGGCCTCCTCGTCGTCGACCTCCTCGTAGAGATCGTCCACATCCCGGAGCTCATCGCTCTTGATCCGGACCGCCTCCTCCTCGGCGGACAGCCCGCTGGTCGAGCCCTCCTGGGAGTAGACGTCCTGCTCACGCGGGACGCCGGGATCCGGCTCGTCGTACAGCGGCCCAGCCGGTTCCGCCACCGCGCCGACCGGCTCCCCCGCCTCCGGCTCCTCATCGGTCAACCGCTCGTCGAGCGACTCCCGCTCCCGCGTCTCCGCGCTCGTGGTGTCCCGGTACACGGCGATCGTCGGCTCGTCCCCGGCCACGGGCAACCGCTCAGGATCCTCGGCCCACTGCTGCTCGGGCGTCCCGTCCCGCAGATCGGGAATCCCCTCATCCTCCGGATCCGCCCCAGGATCATGCGGTGTCCTCACGGTACGCGGCTCCTTTCCACCGATACGCCATGCCGCCGTCCACGCCCGGGTGCCCGCCACGGGGCCGCGCTATGCGGGCCCGGACCCGCGATGACCCGCGATAGCTCGCGATGGCCCGCGATGGCCCGCGATGCGGACCGCAGAGCGCTTGCTGGGCGCCGGGTGCCTGCGGGCGCGACCCGGGCAGGCCGCCTGCGGGCCGTGGGTGCGCTAGGCGGGGCGCATGCGGAATTCGTAGTGGGCGGGGAGGGGGTGGTCGGCGTGGGTTCGGGCGCGGGCCTCCTCGGTGAGTGGGTCCTGGGTGCCGGTCGCCAGCCGTTCCACGATCGCGTACCAGGTGTCGCTCAACGCCTCGTCGCCCTCGCGCAGATCGCAGACCTCGAAGCCCTCGTCGAAGACGGCGCGGGCGGCCAGGGCGTCGCCCTGGGCCAGCAGGACCTGGGCGCGCAGCAGCCGGAAGCGGCCGCGGGCGCGGATTGCGGGGCGCAGGGCGTCGAGGACCGCTCGTGCGTCGTCGGCGCGGGCGGCCGCGAGCAGCGCGAGGATCGCCTCCCGGCCGAGCGCCGCCTCGGCCGTCTCCAGGGCGAGCGGGTCGAGCGGGTCGGTGGCGACGGGCGGCGCGGCCACTGAGACGGCCGCCCCCTGCCCAGCGCCCTCCCGCCGCGCCGCGCCCGTCCCCGCTCCCGCTCCCGTTCCCGCTCCCGCTCCCGCCGTTTCGGGCTCCGGGGGTGCCTCGGGCTCCGGGGCGGCGGCCGAGGTGAGGAGGAGCCGTACGGCGCGCAGCAGCCGTTCCGCCGCGCGCGCGGCATGGCCGGAGGCGGTGTCGGCGACGGCCAGACAGCGCAGCGTCCAGGGCGTCTCCGCGCACCGCAGCGACCGCTCCCAGCTGCGCTCGGCCTGGGCGCGGTCGCCCGCGTGCCACTGGGCGACGCCAAGGTGGTACTCGGCGGCGGCGGTCGAAGGCGCCGCTTCGAGGAGGTCGCGCCAGGCGGGCGCGACCACGGAGGCGCCGGGGTCGGCCCGGGAGGGGCCCGGCTCCCAGTCGGGCAGGGCGCCGGTACGCAGCAACCGGCGCCACGGCTCCTGCTCCTCCCCCAGCGTGTCCGGGTCGAACGGCGTCCCGGGCAGCTGGAATCCGCCGCGCTCGATCTCCAGCGCGCCCCAGCCGGAGCCGGTCGCGAGGCGCTCCGCCGGTTCCGCGTCGGCGTACGGGCGCCAGGCGGCGTAGGCCGCGTCGACCTCGTCGCGCGGCAGCGCCGCCTCCAGCCGGGCCTCGGTCTCGCGGCGGGCGGCGCCCCAGTCCGCGCCGTGGACGGCCGCCGGGTCGGCGGTCAGCGGGCCGTACGCCTCCAGCCAGGCGAACTCCTCCCCGGCCTCCAGCGGGATGTGCTCGAGCTGGGTGCGGGCGAGCCCGGCCTGGATCTCGGCGTAGCCGCCGGTGCCGGGCTCGGTCAGCCACTGCTGCCAGCGCCGTCCGCCGGGGCCCGCGCCCCAGACGAAGAGCTTGCGGCCGCGCAGCAGATCGGTCGAGGTCTGGACGAGGCCGCCGCCGTCGGCGTCGAGCGAGGCGATCCAGCGGCGGGCGCCGTCGGGCACCTCGTAGAAGTAGTCGGCGGGGTAGTCGCCGCGCAGCGGATAGGTGCGGTCGGCGCCGTCCCACTCCGGGACCGGCACCTTGCCGAGGGTGCGGGCGTAGCCGAAGTGCCAGGCGTCGTCGGCGGGGGCGAGGACTCGGGTGTGCTCGTCCTCGGGGACGGCGATGTTCGACCACCAGTAGACGGGGGCGGGGAGGTGGTGGGGGTTGCGGATCCTGACGCCGACGTAGAGGAACGCGGAGTCGGCGGGCAGCCACAGATCCACCTGGAAGGGCAGGTCGCGCAGCCGCTCCCACTCCCACAGCCGCACCATCGCGCCCCCTTCGGCGGCGTCGGGGGCGGGGACGCGGGCGGCGTGCAGGGGTGAGCAGGACAGGGTGGTGTGGCCGGTGGCTCCGATGTTCCATTCGATCCCGCCGGAGAACCAGGCGCCGTTGAGGGCGAAGTCGGCGGGCTGGAGCACCGGGTTCCGGTACAGCAGCTCACGGCCGGCCGGCTTGTGGACCAGTGAGTGGACCCGGCCGCCGAGCCCGGGCAGCACCGTGGCCCGCAGCCGGCCGTTCTCCAGGACGATGGCATCGAGCGCGGCGGGGGCGCGGTCGCGGCCGTAGCCGTCGCGCAGCCGCACCGGCAGCACCGACCGCAGTGGTGCGTAGGCGACCTGACGGGCCATGTCGGTGGGGAGGGTGGTCCGGGTGCGGTCGTCCACGCGGTGCACTTCGTCGAGGGGGCGCAGCGCGGGCAGGGGGTTGTCGGGCCCCACGGGGGCGGTGGGAAGGGTCAGGGTGGTACGTCGCACGCTCGTGGCCACGGGCTGCCTCGTTCCGACTGCCTTGGGTCACCTCGGTGCGGCGACCGTCCGGTGACCATGGAACAACGCGGACGGGCCCGCTGAACAGAGCGGCATCGGACCGATCATGGTGACCCGTCAGCCGCACCAGCCGCCCGGCACCCCGGCACCGTCGGGCGGCACCCCGCACCGACCCCCGGCGCCCGGCACCGTCAGCCAGGGTCGGTCCGCTGGTTCAGCATGTCGCTGGTCATGGCCCAGCGCTCGTGGTCGCGCCAGGCGCCCTCGATGTAGAGGAAGTCGGGGGAGAATCCCTCCAGCCGGAAGCCATGGCGCTTCACCAGCCCGATCGACGCCTTGTTGCCCGGCTGGATGTTGACCTCGACGCGGTGCAGCCCCAACGGCCCGAAGGCATGGCGCAGTACGAGCCCGAGCCCCTCGGACATATAGCCCTGCCCGGCGGCGGGCGGAAAGGCGCCGTAGCCGATCGAGCCGCACTGGAAGGCGCCGCGCACGATGTTGTTGATGTTGATGAATCCGGCCATGTCACCGGTCTCCCGGGCATGGACCAGGAAGCCCTCGCGGTCCTCCCGCTCCAGCTGGGCGATGTAGTGCTGAAAGGCCGGCTCGGTGGTGGGGAGGGTGAGCCAGGGCCGGTGGAACGGCATGCTCTCCCGGGCGCGCCTGGTGAACTCCGCGGCGTCCTCGCGGCGGGTGTGGCGGATGGCGGCCCGGGTTCCCTCGGCGACGTACCGGACGTCAGGCATGCGGCAATGATGTCAGCAGCGCCATGGCCGCCGCATAGCCGGAGCTCCCGGCTATGACCCCGTCCACGGGGATGTCGGTCATCGCCCACGGGCCGACCGGCACGGCGGAGAGCCCGGTGCCGACATAGTTGACCGCCGGGTCCCGGGACAGGCCGGTGCCCAGGCCCTTGAGATAGGCCTCCTTGCGGGTCCAGCAGCGGGCGAAGGCGGCGGGCCGGTCGGCGGGCGCCAGCGCGTTCAGTTCGGCGCGCTCCTTGGGGTGCAGGCTCTCGGCGACCTGCTCGACCACCGAGGCGGGCTGCAGCTTCTCCACGTCCACCCCGACCGGGGAGCCCGCGAAGGCGAAGAGCACCAGATCACCGGCGTGCGACATATTGAAGTGCAGCGGAGTGCCGGACACGGCGGGCCGGCCGTGCGGCCCACCGCAGCCGGGGCAGTCCTCGCGGGTGAACGGCACATCGGCCGGGGCCATGCCCAGATAGGCGCCGAGCAGCTCCCGCAGGCCCAGATGGGCCGCCGTATAGCGCTCGCGGTCCTCCGCCCGCAGGAACTTCGAGGCCCGCTCCCGCTCCTCGGCGTCCAGGATCGTGCCGGGCGCGCCCGCGTCCATGGCCGCGGTGTACCGGGAGACGCTGAGCAGCCAGGTCTCGGGCTCGCCGCCCTGCGGCCAGGCGCCGGCGACGGCGGTGGGCAGCGGATCACGACCGACGATGCGCGGGGCCGGTGGGGGTGTCAACTCGCTCCTCCAGTGGAGTTCGGAACCGCTGACTTCAGCAGCTCCAGGGTGGGCACATCGGATCTGATCAGCCCGAAGGTCTGGATGTACAGCGACAATTCGGCCTCCAGGGCGCGGATCATCGTATCGGCGCGGCGGAAGCCATGGCCCTCGCCCTCGAAGGTGAGATAGGCGTGCGGGACGCCGCGCCCGGAGACCGCCTCCAGGAACCGCTCGCACTGCTCGGGCGGGCAGATGGTGTCGTCCAGCCCCTGGAGCAGTACGAAGGGCGAGCCGACGCGGTCGGCGCGGTGCAGCGGGGAGCGCTCGCGGTAGCGGTCGGCCACCTCATCGAGGGGGCCCACCAGCGATTCGGTGTAGCGCGACTCGAAGTCATGGGTGCCGCCGGTGGCCCAGGAGACCAGGTCGAGGATGGGGTAGCTGACGGTGGCGCACGCGTAGAGGTCCGTGGCGGTGAGGGAGGCCGCCGCCGTCCAGCCACCCGCGCTGCCGCCGCGGATCGCGAGCCGGGCCCGGTCGGCGATGCCCTCGTCGGCGAGCGCCCCGGCGACGGCGGCGCAGTCCTGGACGTCGACCACGCCCCACTGCTCACGCAGCCGCTCGCGGTAGGCGCGGCCATAGCCCGTGGAGCCCCCGTAGTTGACCTCGGCGACGCCGATGCCGCGCGAGGTGAAATAGGCGATCTCCAGGTCGAGCACGAGCGGGGCACGGCCGGTGGGCCCGCCGTGGGCCCAGATCACATACGGCGGAAGCTCACCATCCGGTGCGGTGTGGCCGGGATGGTGCGGTGGGTAGAGCTGGGCGTGGATCTCCCCGCCGTCCGGTCCGGTGAAGGTGCGGGCCTCCGGCCGGGGGTAGTACGCGGGGTCCACGGGGTCGCTGTGGGCGCTGCCGATGACCCTGGAGCGACCGGTGCACACGTCCAGCTCCACCACCTCATGGCCGCTGTGCGGGCTCGCCGCGACGCCGACCACGCGGGTGCCGTTGACGGCCAGCGTCGGCTCCCACTCGGTCCAGGGGCCGGGCACATCGGCCAGGTCGCCGGTCCGTGGGTCGAGGATGCCGAGGGCCGCCGCGCCCCGGCCGTGCAGCACCGCGATCAGCCCGCCGGTCAGCGGGGCGAACCAGCGGTGGCCCAGCTTCCACAGCGGCCCGCCGAACTCCTCCTCGCGGGGGCACAGCTCCACCGGCCGCCCGGCCATGGCCCGTTCCCCCGCCGCCTCCGGCGGCTGGAGACGGTGCAGATTCCACCAGCCGGTGCGGTCGGTGGCCGCCAGCAGCGCGCCGTCCTCGGCCCACTCGATCTGGGCGACCGACTCCTCCGGCCCGCCCAGCACCGCCCGGGCGCCGGTGAAGGAGCCGTCCTGCGCGACATCGGCCAGCATCACCTCCGTGCCGTCCCAGGGCATCCGGGGGTGGTCCCAGACGATCCAGGCGGCCCGCCGGCCGTCGGGCGAGAGCCGGGGCCCGGAGAGGAAGCGATGGCCGTCGTCGGTCAGCTCGCGCACCGCCGCACGGTCCTCGGCGGCCGAACCGTCCAGCGGTACGGCGGCGATGACCCGCCGCACATCGGTCGGCCCCGCACCGGTGAACTCCTCCAGCACACACCACACCTCGCCGCGCTCCGGGAGGAGCACCGGATCGGCCCAGCGCAGCCCCTCCCCCACCGCCGACAGCGGGGTCAGCGGGCGGGGCGCGGCCCCGGCCCCGGCGTCCGGCTCATGGACGTACAACCGCTGGTCGGCGAAGTGGACGAAGACCACCAGCGGGCCGCCGCTCGCGCGGTCCACCGCGGCCCAGGGCATTCCGCCGTACCCCATCACCTTGCTGCGCACATTCCACGGCGGGGCGAGCACCGGGACCTCGGCGCCGTCGGTGCGCCGCCGGATCAGGGCGCGGCGGCCGCCCTCGCCGGGGCGCGGCGCGGTCCACCACACCTCCTCGCCGACCGTGCCCACATACTCCGGATGGCCGTCGTGGGAGGCGACGAGTTCGGCGTCGACCGGCGAGTGCCAGTCGCCGTACGGGGCCATGACGGCCGTCTGCTGCTGCACCGTGTTCCTCACGCCCTCTGCAGGAAGTGGTCGAGCACGCGGACGCCGAAGTGCAGGGCCTCCACCGGCACCCGCTCGTCCACGGCGTGGTAGAGCGCCTGGTAGTCGAAGCCCTCGGGCAGGCGCAGCGGCGAGAAGCCGTATCCGGCGATGCCGAGCCGGGAGAACTGCTTGGCGTCGGTGCCGCCCGACATGCAGTACGGCACGGCGCGGGCGCCCGGGTCGAAGTGCTCCACGGCGGCGCGCATCGCCCGGTACGTGGGGGTGTCGATCGGCGCCTCCAGCGGGCGCTCCCGGTGGTGGAACTCCCACTCCACATCCGGGCCGGTGAGCCGGTCGAGGGTGTCGTGGAACTCCTCCTCGCCACCGGGCAGCATCCGCCCGTCCACATAGGCGGTCGCGCTGCCCGGGATCACATTGACCTTGTAACCGGCCTCGAGCACCGTGGGGTTGGCGCTGTTGCGCACGGTGGGCTCGATCAGGGCGGCGGCGGGGCCCAGCTTGGCCAGCAGGGCGTCGACGTCGAAGTCCGGGGCGTCCACCTCGGCCGCGACGCCCTGGAGCGCGGCCAGTTCGGTGAGCGCGGACTTCACCGTGGGCGTCAGCCGGACCGGCCAGCTGTGCTCACCGATCCGGGCGACGGCGGCGGCCAGCCGGCTGACCGCGTTGTCCCGGTTGACCTTGGAGCCGTGTCCGGCGCGGCCGTGCGCGGTGAGCTTCAGCCAGGCCGTGCCGCGCTCCCCCGCCGCGATGGGGTAGATCCGCATCCCGGACCCGGCGTGGAAGGTGAAGGCTCCGGACTCGCTGATGCCCTCGGTGCAGCCCTCGAAGAGCTCGGCGTGACGGTCGGCGAGGAAACCGGCGCCCCAGGCGGCGCTGTCCTCCTCGTCGGCGGTGAAGGCCAGCACGATGTCCCGGCGCGGCCGCACCCCCGTCCGCGCCCAGGCCCGGACGACGGCGAGCACCATCGCGTCCATGTCCTTCATGTCGATGGCGCCCCGGCCCCAGACGACCCCGTCGCGCACCTCCCCGGAGAAGGGGTGCACGGTCCAGTCGGCGGGCTCGGCCGGGACCACGTCCAGATGGCCGTGGACCAGCAGCGCGGGCGCGGACGGATCGGTGCCCTCGATCCGGGCGACGACATTGGTGCGCCCCGGCGACCGCTCCAGCAGGGTGGGCTCGATCTCCACATCGCCGAGCATCTCCGCCACATACTCGGCGGCCGGGCGCTCCGAGCAGTCACCGCCGCCGCGGTTGGTGGTGTCGATCCTGATCAGATCGGAGGTGAACCGCACCACCTCCTCCAGCGCCTGGGCGTCGATCGCCCCAGCGCGGTCCGCGTCAGCCATATTGCTCCTCCACCGCGGCCGAGACGACCGTCGTGACGGCCTTGAAGCAGCGGATCCCCTCGTACATGGTCGGTGAGGTGTACGCCACGCGCCGCTCGCCGCTGCGCTCCACGCCTGGCACGACGCTCGCCGCCCCCACCAGATGCTCGGCGTCGAATTCCAGCTCCAGCGTGAACGGCCCGCCGCGGGCGGGCTCATGGCGCACCGCCAGCACCGCCGCCTCCCGGGCCGCCTCCCGGATGTCCGCGGCCGTGCGGGCGGGGGTGCGGCACACCGCCGCATAGCGCGAGACATAGTCCTTGACCGCGACGCACCGGGCGTCGGGCACATAGTCCTTGGCGTCCTCGCAGGTCTTGTCGTCCCCGGTGATCAGCACCACCGGCACCCCGTACTCGGCGACCACCAGTGCGTTGAGCCGGCCTTCGCTCGCCCGCGCGCCGTTCACCCATACGCCGGTGATGGAGTTGGCCAGGTAGGTGTGGGCGAGGACGCCCTCGGTGCCCGCGCCGGTGTGATAGCCGACGAACGCCACCCCGTCCACATCACCGTGCTGCACGCCCTCGACCATGCTCAGGGTCTTGTGCCGCCCGGTGAGCATCTGCGCGCGGTCGTCCAGCTCCTCCAGCAGCAGATTGCGCATGCTCCAATGCGCCTCGTTGATGAGCACCTCGTCCGCACCGCCGTCGAGGAACCCGGCGACGGCCGCGCTCACATCGGAGGTGAACAGACGGCGGCAGCGCTCCCACTGCGGCGTGCCGGGCAGCACATCAGCCGGCCAGGTCACGCCGGTGGCGCCCTCCATGTCGGCGCTGATGAGGATCTTCATGTCTCGTCACGTTACGCGCCGCGCCCGACCCGAACCACCCCTGTGGATAACTGGTCCAGTCCACCGTTCCCGCCTGCGGCGCGCGGGGTCCGCCCGCCACGTCGGACTACGCCCGCGAGACCACGAACCAGCGGGCCGGCAGCTCGACCCGGGAGCCGTCCGGCCACTGCTCCGTTTGGGCCAGCGCCGTCGGCCCGTCGGCCAGGATCTCAAGACCGGCCTCCGCCAGCACCTCCGGAACCTCCTTGTCCGCCGCGTCGGCCGGCCGCAGCCCGTGGTCGAAGACCCGGCGCAGCTTCGGCGGCGGACCGCCCGGGCTCGCCGCCAGCTCCCCCAGCACGGCCTTGGACCGGGCCGTCAGCTCCACCACGAACCCCCGCCCGCGCCGCCCCAGCAGCGTGGCCACCGCCTCCGCGACCGGACGCCGGTCGGCGGCGTCGCTCTGGTGGATGACGGCCCGCATGTACACATTGGCGTCGCCGAGCCGCCGGGCCACGTCCGCCACCGCGGCCGCGTCCGTCAGGCTCAGCCGCCGGTACTCCGCGGCACCCTCCGGGTCGGCGCGCCGTGCGTGCTCCACCGCGGCCCGGGACAGGTCGACGCCCAGCGCCCGTCCGAAACGGGCGGCCAGATAGCGGGTCTGGGTGCCGTTGCCGCAGCCCAGGTCGACGATCGGCAGCGAGGTGTCGGCGTGCGGGGCGAGCAGGTCCAGATGCGGGGCGGCGCTCAGCGAGGGGTCCGCGTCCCAGATGGCGTCCCCCGGGACGTCCGAGGTCTCCCGCCAGTAGCTCTCCCACGCCTGCCGGTAGCGCTCCGAGACGCTCATCGCCGCTCCCCTGGGTGTGTCAACGCCTGCTCGGCCGGATGTGCCAACGCCTGCTCGAACCACACCGTTTTACCGCGCCCCGTGCGGCTCGTCCCCCACTCGCGCGCCAATTTGCTGATCACCCGCAGCCCGCGCCCGCTCTCGTCGTCGCGGTCCGCGCTCAGCAGCGCCGGCAGTTCGTGGTCGTCGTCGGTGACCTCGCACAGCAGGGCGTCGGTGCGCACCAGGCGCAGCCGCACATGGTGGGTGTGGGCGTGCCGTATCGCGTTGGTCACCGCCTCGCTCACCAGGAGCTCGGCGGTCTCCACGGCCTCCGGCAGCCCCCACCGCAGCAGCCGCTCTCGGACGAGCCGGCGCGCCCGCCCGACCTCGCCGGGGTCCAGCGCGAGCCGCCACTGGGCGACGTCCTCGGCCGGTACGCCGTTCAGCCGGGCCATCAGCAGCGCCACGTCGTCCTTACGGCCGCCACGGCCGTCCGTGTCACGGGAGGCGGCGGCCAGCGCCCGGATGATGGTGTCGCAGGCGGCGTCCATGGACGCCGCCGGATGCGCCGCGGACTCGCACAGCGCGGCGATCCCGGCGCCGATGTCCTGGCCCCGCACCTCGACCAGGCCGTCCGTGCACAGCACCAGCCGGTCGCCGGGCGCCACCCGCACCGTCACCGTCTCGAAGGGCACCCCGCCCACGCCGATCGGCGCCCCGGTGGGCAGGTCCAGCAGCTCGCTGCGGCCGTCCCGGGCCCGCACCAGCACGGGCGGGATATGGCCCGCGTTGGAGACCACCAGCTCGGAGGTGACGGGGTCGTAGACGGCGTACAGACAGGTGGCCAGATAGTGCTCACCGAGCCGCTGGGCCAGATCGTCGAGGTTGCGCAGCAGCTGGGCGGGCGGCAGATCGAGCGCGGCCATGGTCTGCACGGCGGTGCGCAACTGCCCCATCATCGCCGCCGAGGTGAGCCCGTGCCCCATGACGTCGCCGACCACCAGCGCGGTGCGCGACCCGGGCAGCTTGATGGTGTCGAACCAGTCTCCGCCGACCCGGCCCAGCCGGGTCCCGGGCAGATAGCGGGTGGCGGTGTCGCAGCCCGCCATGCGCGGCGTCACCTGGGGCAGCATGCTGTCCTGGAGCGTCTCGGCGACGTTCTCCTGGTAGGTGTACATCCGGGCGTTGTCGAGCACGAGCCCGGCGCGGGCGGCCAGTTCGGCGCCGGTCGTACGGTCCATGTCGTCGAACGGCTCCCGCCCCGGGCGCCGCAGCAGCACCATGAAGCCCAGCACCACATCGCGCGCCTTGAGCGGCACGATCAGGATCGACCGGCCGTTGATCAGGGGTCTGAGGTCGCGCTTCTCGAACTGCCCGGCGATCCGGTCGCCCACCTCGGCGCTGATGTGCGGGATCAGCACCGGCTCGCCCGTGACCATGCACTGGAAGAACGGGGTGTGCTCGGGGAACGCGATGCTCTCCCCGACCGGCACGGTGTCGTCCCAGCGGCCCGGTTCGTCGTTGTGCTCGACCCAGACGCGGTGCCAGACGGTGGTGATGTCGGGCGGGCCGTCGGGGAACCCCTCGCCCGCCAGGACCTGGGCGCGCAGATGGGTGCCGGCGAAGTCCGCGAAGCGCGGGACGGCGGCGCTGGTCACCTCGCGGATGGTGCGGGCGAGGTCGAGGGAGGTGCCGATGCGGCCGCTGACCTCGTTGAGGAACTCCAGCCGCTCACGGACCGCCGCGTACTCCAGGTCCACCTCGTCGGGGTCCGGCGAACGCTCGGGGGCGTGCGCCCGATCCAGTGCGCCGTCCGCCGCGATCGCGCTCCGGCGTACGGCCTCCTGGCGCGCCCGGCGCTCGCGGTAGCGGGGCATCCCCCAGTCCGGCGTCACCGGGACGCGCTCGTGGTGGCTGATCTCCAGTACCGGATAGCCCAGTTCCAGTACCTGGGCGACGATCCGGCCGGCCGTGGCCGGGCCCATGTTGGGCAGAATGTCCGGCAGCCGGCCGGCCAGCCGCTCGGCGCCGGGGAACTCGGTGTGCAGCGCGAATCCCGGCCCGATCCGCTCGTCGCGCCCCAGCGCGTCGCCGCCCACCCCCTGGGCGTCCGCCGCCAGCACCAACAGCCGTTCCGGCCCCGGGCCCACCAGCGGATACGCCCACCACAGGACGTCCACCCGGCCATGGCCCGGCTCCGCCATACGGGCCCGCCCGGCGGTGGGGTAGTACACCGCGCCGAGCCGCGAGTCGTCGAGCTCCGGGCCGCCCGCCGCGTCGGTTCGCACCTCGGCGCCGCGTAACGCCCCCGAGACCGGCATCAGGTCGACGGCGGGACGGCCGACGGCCTGTTGCCGCGTGGCTCCGAAGAGCCTGCGCGCCCCCGAACTCCAGTGCGTGACCCGCCCCTCGGCGTCGATGACGACGACCGCGAGCGGCATCCTCCCGTGGACACCCCTGCGCTGCTCCGGCACCACGGGCGGCTCGCCCTGGCCGTCGTCACAGCGCGACGTGCCGTACTCCATAGGCGGAAGACTCCTTCGCACGCAAGATCTGCGACAGCGCTACCCACGGTACGGCTGTTGCGGGCGACCGCGGGAGGCAATACCCGAATAGGTGTCATGTGCGGGTACGTGCGAGGGAGTCGCCTCCGGGGGCACCACGGCGCGCCTCCCGGCGGAGCCGGGCCCTGTCCGGTGGATCTTTCCCCTCCCCGCCCCTTCCCGATACCAGGGGCTCCGACCCTGGACCCCGGGGGCGGAGCCCCACCACGCGGCCGAGCCGCATATCGACGCTGCGGGAAGGGCCGAAGCCCCGCCCCGGAGTCACGGGCGAAGCCCCAGCCCGAGGCCACCGGCGCACCCCCAACCCGAAGTCACAGGCGCACCCCAACCCGAGGCCACCGACGAAGCCCCAGTTTCGGGGTCTGGGGCGGAGCCCCGGCTCGGGGTCTGGGGCGAAGCCACAGTTTCGGGAAGGGGCGGGGAGGGGAACAGCTCGCCGCAGGCGTCACGATCCGCCGGACGACCCGCCGGGCACCGCCTAGTCCTCATAACCCAGTTGGAGATCGCGCTCCGTACGGCCGCCGCCCGCGATCTGGAGGACCGTCGCCACCGGTGGGTAGCCGGCCGCGATGACCGTGTACTCGCCCGCCGACAGGTCGATGAAGCGGAACGCGCCTTCGGGGCCCGTGGTCGCCGTGTCGACCACGTTGCCCGCCGCGTCCAGCAGCGTGACCCGGGCGTCCTCCACCACCCGGCCGCCGGTGGCCCGTACGACCCCGCGCAGGACCGCGCCACCGGCCAGTTCGATGTCCTGCCGGGTCTCGCGGGCGGCCTGGACGGTGACGGGGAGGGCGGCGGGGCGGAACGCGGGGGCGCTGGCGGCGAGGGTGTACTCGCCCGCCACCAACTCGTCCATCACATAGCCCCCTTCGCGACCGCTGCGAGTGGCCGCGACGACCTCGCCGCGCACATCGGTCAGGGTGACGGTCGCCTCCCTTACCGGCGTGCCGTCCGCCGTAAGGACGGCACCGGCGAGCCGGCCCGCGCCGCCGAGCACCACGTCCAGTTCGACCGGCCGGTCCCCGACGGTGACGCTGACCGCCCGGGGCTGGTGGCCGCCGGCCGCCGCGATCAGGACGTACGACCCGGCGCCGGGTGTGCTCAGCGCGTACCGCCCGTCCTCCCCGGTGGCACCGCGCCCGATCTGGCGTCCGCCGACGTCGATGAGGGTCAGGGCCGCCCGTGGGACCGAGGTGCCGTCGTGGTGCTGGACCGTGCCGCAGACCGGGACGCCCGCGGTGGGCGGCGGTGTGGTGGGCGAGGAGGCCACGGCGTGCCGGGGCCGGGCGCCCGTGCGCGCGGCCGGCACCACGGGGTCGTGCAGATCTTGCGGGTCTTGCTGGACGGCATAGTCGGTGTGGGACACCAGAGGTTTCTCCTTCAGGAGGAAGGCGAGCAGGAAGCCCAGGACGAGCACCGGCACGAGATAGAGGAAGATCCGCGGTATGGCGTGGGCGTACGCCGCGATGTAGCCGTCACGCAGGGCGCCCGGCATGGCGTGCACCATCTGCGGGGTGACCGAGTCGGGGTCGGGCAGACCGGTTCCGTCGCCGCCGCTCCCGTACGCCGCCCCGGAGGGCAGGTCGACCTGGAGGCGGTCGGTGAGCCGGTTGGCGAAGAGCGTGCCGAAGACGGCCGCGCCGACGCTGCCGCCGATCTGCCGGAAGTAGTTGTTGGCGCTGGTGGCCGAGCCGAGGTCGGCCGCGGGCACGGAGTTCTGCACGGCGAGGATGAGTACCGGCAGGACGAGCCCGAGGCCGAGCCCGAGGACACCCATCCACAGGCTGTAGTCCTGGCGGGAGGTGCCCTCCTCCAGCCGGGAGAGCAGCCACATGCCGGCGATGGAGATCAGCCCGCCGACGACGGGGAAGACCTTGTAGCGGCCGGTGGTGCTGATGAGGTGTCCGGAGACGATTGAGGCCAGCACCATGCCGCCCATCATGGGCACCATCAGCAGCCCCGACTCGGTGGCCGAGACGCCGTCGACCATCTGGAGGAAGGTCGGCAGATAGCTGGCGGCGCCGAAGAGGGCGACGCCGATGACGGCGCCGATCAGCCCGCTGACGCAGAAGACCGAGTCGCGGAACAGCCGCATGGGGATGATGGGTTCGGGGACGACGCACTCCACGACGACGAAGAGGATCGCCGAACCCGCCGCCCCCAGGGCGAGCCCGAGGATGACGCGGGAGCCCCACGCGTACTCCGTGCCGCCCCAACTCGTCAGCAGCACCGCGCAGGTGGAGAACAGGGACAGGAACAGCGCGCCCAGGTAGTCGAAGCGGGCCCGCCGCGGCGGCTCCGGCACCTTGAGGACGGCGGCCACGACGGCGAGGGTGAGCAGCCCGAAGGGGACGTTGACGTAGAAGCACCAGCGCCAGGAGGCATGGTCGGTGAAGAACCCGCCGAGCAGCGGCCCGGCCACCGAGGCGAGACCGAACGCGGCGCCGATGAGCCCCATATAGCGGCCACGTTCCCGCGGGGGAACAATATCGGCCATGATCGCTTGGACACCGATCATCAGACCGCCGGCGCCCACGCCCTGCACCGCCCGGAAGGCGATCAGCTCCTCCATCGTGCGTGACCAGCCCGCGAGCCCGGATCCGGCGATGAAGACGACGATCGCGAAGACGAAGACGCTCTTACGGCCGATGAGATCGCCCAGCTTGCCGTAGAGCGGTAGGACGACGGTGACCGCGAGGAGGTAGGAGGTGACGGTCCAGGACATCTTGCCCAGGCCGTGGAGTTCGCCGACCACCTCGGGGAGTGCGGTGGCGACGATGGTCTGGTCGAGCGCCGCGAGCAGCAGCGCGAGCATCAGCCCGAAGAAGACCATCCGCACCCGGGCCGGGCTGAGCGGGGCGGGCGCCGGGGCGGCGCCGTCCGCCGGGCGCGGCGCCGCTCCCGCCCCGGCGCCGCCGGCTTCGGTTCCGTCGTCGGTGGCGTGGGCGGGAGGGCCCGCCGGTTCGTATCCGCCGTGCTCGTGGCTCTCTCGCCGCTTCGGCACGGTGGCGCCGGTGGTCCCGGTGGTGCCGCCCACGTCCTTCTCCCCTCGTCACGTCTGCGCCGCCCATTTCTCGCATCACGCGCAACGGGGGGCAAACAGCGACGAATCGCCGACGAGGGGCCGCGGACGGCATTCGCCCCGGTGAGAGTGTGTACGGGGGTATGCGGGACTGCGGAGAAAACCACCCGAACCGGTGAGTGTGACGTTCGGTCCGGGAGACGGGGCCGGGGACGGGAGGGGCCAGGGACGGGATCAGGACGCCATGGGCGCCATAAGTGGCGCCATAGGCGCTATTCGGCCGTCTCGGTGGCGAGCTTGGCCAGCAGTTCGTCGTAGATCCGGGCCAGCCCCTTGGGGGCGAAGGTCCGCTCGAAGAAGCCGCCGATACCGGTCGCGCCGATCCAGGTCGAGGTGACGACGACCCGCGACTTCCCCTCACCCGCCGGGGTGACGGTCCAGGTGGTGACCATCGAGGAGTTGCGGTCCTTCTCGACCAGCCGGCCGTCGGACGGCTCGGAGACCTCCAGCAGACAGTCGCGCACCCGCTTGCTGGTGGCCTGGAGCTTCCAGTGCACGACGGTGCCCTCGCCGTCGCCGCCCTCGCGCACCTCGTACTCGCTGAACTGCTGCGGGAGGAGCCGGGGGCGGGTGTCGCGGTAGTCGGCGATTGCGTCGAACACATCCTCGGGCTTACCCGTGACGATCCGCTCCGTGGTGGCCTCGACCTGCCCCATCGCATTTCCTTCCGCCCTCGACGTGGCGCCTTCAGCCCATGACGCCCTGACAGGCGCAAGCCAACCACCTCAGGGGCACCGGCCCAAATCCGGGGTTGACTAAAACCAATCAAACATGTGTTCTATTGTGGTAACGAGCGAGACCCGGAGGTGCCTTCGATGCGCTGGGACAACCTGACCCGAGACGACACGGCGGCCACCCCGGCCCTCTTCGCCGCGGACGCGGTCACCACCCGTACCTTCGACACCCCGGAGTTCCGCGGGATCACCTTCCACGAGATCCGGGCGCGCTCGATCATCAACCGGGTGCCCGGGGCCTCCCGGATGCCGTTCGAGTGGACGGTGAACCCGTACCGCGGCTGCTCCCACGCCTGCGTCTACTGCTTCGCGCGCAAGACCCACAGCTATCTCGACCTGGACACCGGGATCGGCTTCGACTCCCAGATCGTGGTGAAGACCAACGCGCCGGACCTGCTCCGCCGCGAGCTGGCCTCCCGCCGCTGGACCGGTGAGCACATCGCCATGGGCACCAACGTGGACTGCTACCAGCGCGCCGAGGGCCGCTACCGGCTCATGCCCGGCATCCTTACGGCGCTCACGGAGCGCGCCAACCCCTTCTCGATCCTCACCAAGGGCACCCTGATCCTGCGCGATCTGGAGCTGCTGCGGCGGGCGTCACACGTCACCGACATAGGCGTCTCGGTCTCGGTCGGCTTCACCGACGGCGAGCTGTGGCGCACCGTCGAACCGGGCACGCCCTCGCCCGAGCGGCGCCTGGACGCCGTAAGGGCGCTGTCCTCCCACGGGATCCCGTGCGGTGTGCTGATGGCCCCGGTGATCCCCTTCCTCAGTGACTCCCCCGAGCAACTGCGGGCCACCGTAAGGGCGATAGCCGAGGCCGGTGCCAGCTCCGTGACGCCTCTGGTGCTCCATCTGCGCCCGGGCGCCCGTGAGTGGTTCACCGCCTGGCTCACCCACCACCACCCCCGGCTGCTGCGGCGGTACGACGCGCTGTACGAGGGCGGGTCCTACGCCCCGAAGTGGTACCAGCGGCGGATCACCGGGATGGTGCACGACTTCGCCACCGAGTACGGCATCGGCCCGTACGCGTCGGGCGCCCACCGCAATGTGTCCGGGAAGCCGGGCGCCCGGACCGAAGAGGAGCCGGACGCCCGGGCCGACTCACCACCGGCCCAGCTGTCACTGCTCTGACGTCGCCGCCCTCTGACGTCACCGCTCTGACGTCACCGCTCTGAAAACCCGCCGCCCCCGCTTCCCCTCACGGCACCCGCGCCTCACCCACCTTCTCCGCCCCGCCGCCCTGGCCCGCCGGCTCCGGCGCGCCCCCGCCCGTGACGGCGCCCTCCCCGGTGATCCGGGCCAGCGCGGCGGCGGCCGCCGCGCTGAGGCGTATGTGCTGGGCGGCGGCGGTCAGGGCGGGGATGGCGCGCTCGTCGCCGATCGCGCCCAGGCCCTCCACGCAGGCGCGGGCGATCGCCCAGTGCCGGTCGCGGGCCGCCAACTGCCGTTCCAGGGCGGCCACCAGGGCCGGTACGGACTCGGGGGCTCGCAGCTCCACCAGCAGCCGGATGGGGTGCAGGGAGTACGCGGTGCGCAGCGGGTTCGTGGCCAGGGCGGCGGCGGCCCGCGCGGTGCGCGGATCGCCGAGCCGGGCCAGCACCCGGGCGGCGGTCGCACAGCGGGCCGGCTCGCGGTAGTTGAGCAGGAGGACAAGGGTTTCGAAGGCCCGGCGGTCCTTGGCGCTGCCGAGCACGAAGGCTGCCGTCTCCCGGGCCCACAGCGGCTGCTCCGGCGCGACGAGGATGCGGGCCAGCTGTTCACGCGCGGCGGGGGTGCCCTGGCGCACGAGCGCGAGCAGCGAGGCATGGGCCGCGGTTTCCTGGGGGGTTGAGAGCGAGGCCCGTACCCGCTCCGTCAGCGTCCGGAATTCATCGTCCATACGAGGTCTCCCCTCCCCGGTGGGCCGTGTTCCGGCACGGCCTCACTTTGAGCTCTGGCATCTTGGTTACCCGCGAGTTAATATGGCGACACGAGCAGCACCCCTGCTCCGGCGGCCTGGTGACGCAGCCGCCTTGTGTGACGTCGGTTCGGCAGTTCCAGAACAGCAGTTGAGGCATGGCCCCGGGACAGGGCCGGCCGCGTGTCTCCCACGGGCAGTTTCCTCCGTGCGGCGCTGTCCGTAAGGGAGCGTGCAAGCCCTTCCATCGGGGATTTGTGTCAGCCGCGTCAGCCCCCCGCGCATGCGTGGCGTGAACGGCAGCAGTGGCATGGCACGAGCTCCCCTCAGTCGTCACTTCATCCCCGCATCCGGGGAACACCCTCTGGAGTCCGCGATGGACCGTCTCCCACACACCGGCGTCAGCACTACGTCCCCCTCTGATCTCTCCCCCTCCCGGGCCCCGCTCACTACTGTCGCCGTCGTCGGGCTCGGCACGATGGGCACCGGCATCGCCGAGATCCTGGCCCGGGCGGGCCGCGAAGTGATCGGTGTCGACATCAACGAAAGCGCCTGCCGCCGGGCCGTCACCGCGCTCGAAGTCGCCACCGCCCGCGCCGTGCACCGCGAGCGGATCAGCGAACGGGAGCGGGCCGGGATCCTCGACCGCTTCCGCATCTCCACCGATCTGCGCGCCGCCGCCGGCGCGGAGCTGGTGATCGAGGTGGTGCCGGAGGACTACGACACCAAGCACGAGGTCTTCGCCGAGCTGGACACCGTGGTCAGCCCCACCGCGATCCTCGCGACCGGCACCAACGCGCTGTCGGTGACCCGGCTGGCCGCCGAGTCCGCCCATCCGGAGCGGGTCCTGGGCCTGCACTTCTTCAATCCGGCGCCCGCGATGAAGCTCGTCGAGATCGTCTCCAGCGTGCTGACCGCCCCGGCGGCCGTCGAGGCGGTCACCGCGCTCGCCCTCGATCTGGGCAAGGAGCCGGTGGCGCTCGGCGACCGGCCCGGGTTCGTCGCCGACGGACTGCTGTTCGGCTACCTCAACCAGGCCGCCGCGATGTACGAGGCGAAGTACGCGGCGCGGGAGGACATCGACGCCGCCATGAAGCTCGGCTGCGGGCTGCCGATGGGTCCGCTGACGCTGCTCGACCTGATCGGCGTCGACACCGCCCGCACCGTCCTGGAGGCCATGTACGCCGCCTCAGGCGACCGGCTGCACGCGCCCGCGCCCATCCTGGGGCAGCTCGCCCAGGCCGGTCTCACCGGCCGTAAGGCGGGCCGCGGCTTCTACACGTACGAGGCGCCGGGCAGCGGCACCATCGTCCCCGACGCCGCGACGGCCGAGGTGGGGCACTCCACGGAAGGGGCGCGCCCCGTGCGCGCCGTCGGCGTCGCCGGCTCGGGCACGATGGCCTCCGGGATCGCCGAGGTCTTCGCAAAGGCGGGCCTGGAAGTGGTGCTGGCCGGACGGACCCTGGACAAGGCCGCGGCGGCCAAGGCCCGCATAGGGAAATCCCTGAAAAGGTCAGTGTCCAAGGGGCGGATGACCGAGCAGGCCCGGGAGCAGGCGCTGGCGCGGATCACCCCGGCCGACGCGCTCGACGCGTTCGCCGACGTGGACCTGGCCGTGGAGGCGGTGGCCGAGGACCTGGTGGTCAAGCAGGAGCTGTTCCGGGTGCTGGACAAGGTCTGCAAACCGGGCGCGGTGCTGGCCACGACCACCTCCTCGCTGCCGGTCGTCGCCTGCGCGCGGGCGACCTCGCGCCCGCAGGACGTGGTGGGCCTGCACTTCTTCAACCCGGCGCCCGCGATGAAGCTGGTCGAGGTGGTGCACACCGTGCTGACCGCGGACGATGTGCGCGCGACCGCGCACGCCGTGTGCGCGGCGGTGCGCAAACACCCGGTGGACTGCGGCGACCGGGCAGGATTCATCGTGAACGCCCTGCTGTTCCCGTACCTCAACAACGCCGTGAAGATGGTCCAGGAGCACTACGCCACCCCGGACGCCATCGACGCCGCGATGAAACTGGGCGGCGGCTATCCGATGGGCCCCTTCGAACTGCTCGACGTCGTGGGGCTCGACGTGTCGCTGGCCATCGAGCAGGTGCTGCACCGGGAGTTCCGCGAGCCGGGCCTGGCGCCGGCGCCGCTGCTGGAGCATCTGGTGGCCGCCGGATGCCTCGGCCGCAAGACCGGGCGCGGCTTCCGCGAGTATGCCAAAGCCTGAGTACGCCTCCGAGTGGGGCGGACCGTCTGACTCCGGTACCCGGTGGGGCGGGCTGCTGGAGCCATCAGTCGGTCTGCCCCCGCACCGGCACTCACAAGCGTGTTACGTTCCCCACATGTCCCAGCCCGTGAAGGCCACGCGTACGGAGCGTACGAAGCGAACCCCCTCATCCGGTGGCGGTGAGAGCGCGGGAAGCCGCCGCGCCGCGGCTCAGCGTCTGTCCATGCGCCGCAAACTCGCGGCCGCGGCGATGGAGTTGTTCGCGACGCAGGGGTACGAGGCGACGACCGTCGACGAGATCGCGGCCAGGGCGGGGGTGGCCCGGCGCACCTTCTTCCGGCACTTCCGCTCCAAGGAAGAGGCGATCTTCCCGGACCACGACGACACGCTGGTGCGGGCGGCGGCGGTGCTGGACGCGGCGCCTCCGCATGAGAACCCCCTGGACACCGTGTGCCGCGGGATCAAAGAGGTCATGCGGATGTACGCGGCCTCACCGGGCGTCTCCGTGGAGCGCTACCGGCTGACCCGTGAGGTACCGGCGCTGCGGGAGCGGGAGATCGCCTCGGTGGCCCGCTACGAGCGGCTGTTCACCCGCTATCTGCTGGGCCACTTCGACGAGGGCGCCCACCACGACGGCGACGACGATCCGCTGCTGGCCGAGGTCGCCGCGTCGGCCGTGGTCACGGCCCACAACCATGTGCTGCGGCGCTGGCTGCGGGCGGGCGGCCAAGGCGATGTGGAGTCCCAGCTGGACCACGCGTTCGCGATCGTCCGCGAAACGTTCGGGAGCGGTATCGGGGGGCGCCCCGCCGTGGCCGGCGGGCGCCCCGCGGCGGCGGTCTCGGCGAAGGAGGAGGACGAGGTGATGGTGATGGTGGCGCGGACGGACGCGCCGCTGACGGAGGTCATGCGAACGATCAAGGAAGCGCTGCAGCGGTAGCGCTGCGGTTTGCCGGGTCCGCCGGTTTTGGTCTCGCCCCCGGGCTTGGTGAACCCCGTCCCGGGCTGGGGCTGCCCGCCCATGCGGATGGTTCGGCACCGCCGGACTGCGCCATCGGGCATCCCGCCGTCGCGGCGGAGACGAGGGGCGGCATCCGCCCCCGCAGGCAGGCCCCGTGCGCCGTCGCGGTCGGCAGGGGAGGCGGGATCTGGCCTCCCGGCAGGTAGGTCCCGAGGGGGGCGGGGTCCGCCCCCCACAGGCGGGCCCCGCCCTGGCCGCGCCGGGCCCCCCCGGGGGGCGGCACGGCGCGGGCGCCTTAGCCGGTCTTCGTCAGCTTTGCCGCGTAGCCGCCGTTCTTCGGGACGTCCACCTTGAGCCGTGAGGCCGCCGTGACCTCCTGGGTCTCGGTGACGACCTTTCCGTCCGGGCCGTCCTTCCACACCTCGATCCGCCAGCCGCCCTTGCCGAGGAAGCTCAGCGGTTCGTCCAGCGTGCGCGCTGCGCCCGAGGTGATCGCGCCCAGGTACCAGGTGTCGCCGGAGCGGCGGGCCAGGACGGCGCGGTCGCCGGGGTCGCCGTCGACCAGCTTTGTCTCGTCCCACACCGTGGGCACCTGGTTCAGGAACTTCAGCTCCAGCGGCCTGCTCTCGTAGGACTCGACGCTGTCGGCGAAGTGCTGCACCCCGGACTCGTAGACGACGGAGAGCGCGAGTTCGGCCGCGTCACTCGTGGGCCGGACGCCGGTGAAGGTCACCGGCGTGAAGTCCATGGGCCCGATGAGGTTCCGGGTGAAGGGCAGGGTCGTGTAGTGCGCCGCCGGGAAGGGCTGGCGGCCCGGCTTGGGGCGGGTGCCCTCGGCACCCTTGACCGCCTCGGTGCTCATCAGCTGCGGCCAGGTCCGCTCCTGGCCGCGCGGGATCGTGGCGCCGTGGAAGTTCAGCATCAGCTTGTGCCGGGCGCTGTCCTTGAAGACCGCGTCGTACCAGCGCATCCGGTCCTGGCCGTCCGACTCCAGGAAGTCGATCTTCAGCCCGGCGACTCCCCAGGACTTCCACAGCGGGAACAGCCGGTCCCGCTCGCTCTGCGCGTCGATGGTCTGCCAGCGGGCCCACAGCCAGACGCCGACGCCCTTCTCCTTGGCGTACGCGGTCAGCTCGGGCACCCAGGAGTCGCTCCAGCCGGAGTCCACCAGGATGTACTCCCAGCCCTCGCGCGCCGCGAAGTCCACGAACTTCTTCTGGGCGTCCAGGCTGGTCGGGCTCTGCCCGTCCGACCACCAGGACCAGGCCGCCTTGCCCGGTTTGATCCATGAGGTGTCGGCGACCTTGGAGGGGGCGGCCAGATCGGTCGGCAGATCGCTCTCGGTGACGGTGGCGAGGTCTCCGATGACCATGGTCCGCCAGGGGGTGGTCAGCCCGGGGCCGCTGACCTCGGCGGGGTCGGGGAGGGTGAGCTTGAAGCGGTCGGTGGCTGAGTCGAGGGTGAGCCGGGAGCCGCCGTAGGAGCTGTTGAGGTCCGCCTCCTCGATCAGCATCCAGCTGGAGCCGATGTGGAAGAGCGACGGATAGCCGTAGTCGCCCGCCTCGGCGTCGGCCACCGTGCCGTGGTCATGGGCGGACTCGTAGTCCTGGCGGCCGTTGTCGTACGGCAGGAGGAAGGAGTCGGCGGACGGCGGGACGGCGTACTCGGTGCTCTCGCCGAGCACGGTGACCGTCCCCTTGTCCGGCAGCACATAGCGGTAGGCCAGCCCGTCGGCGGAGACCCGGATGACGACCTTCAGCGTCCGCCCGTCCTTGCGGAAGGTGAAGGTGGACTCGGCGGCGTCGGAGGTGTGGTGGGTGCGGCGACCGGTGGTGGTCGGGTAGGTCTCGTGGACCTTGCGGTCGCTGCGCCCCGCGAACCGCAAGCCCTTGCTGAAATCGGTCTCGGCGGTGCGGATGCCCAGGCTCGACGGCCGCAGCACGGTGGTGGAGCCATGGCGCGCGGCCAGTGTCAGCGCGCCCTCGTTGTTCAGCTTGAGCTCGCCGCTGACCTGCCCCTTTCCGGTCAGCCGCCAGTCCTGCGCACGACCGTCCGATGCCGCCGCCGCCCGGAGCGGCACCAGCACGGCGGCCGCGCAGGCGAGGGCGGCCACGGCTCTGGTGACCTTTGATCGTGCCGTTCGCATCGTTCCTCCTCGTTCACCGCATCCTCGACACGGCGCTCGATACATCAGAGCAATCGGGTGCCTTGACGCATCATCAGCCCGTTTCTACGCTCCCGTCTAGCCAAATCATCGGAGCAATCTGATCGCTTCGGGGACGGGAGAAGATCGGGATGCCAGTCAGCAGACGTGGATTCCTGGGCCGGGTGGCGGCGGGCGCGGCCGCGAGCACGGCCGTCGGTGCGGCCCTCCCCGAGCAGGAGGCGGCCGCACAGCCACAGCATTCGGTGACCCTGCGGGGCATGCGCACCGACCAGGAGTGGGAACGCTTTCTCAGCGGTCAGGATCTGCTCTGGAAGCGCTTGCCGAGAACGTGGTACGAGGGGCCGTTCCTCGGCAATGGCCTGCTCGGCTCGATGATCTACCAGGAGCCCGGGGAGAACGCGCTGCGCTTCACGGTCCACCACAGCGAGGTGCAGGACCACCGGCCCACCGAGGGCGGCAGCGACTGGGGCGTGGCACGGCTCCCGGTGGGCAATCTGCTGCTGCGCCCGGTCGGCGCCATCACCGGGGTCGACCTGCGGCTGGATCTGTGGAACGCCGAGCTGCGCGGCACGGTCACCACGGACAAGGGGAAGCTGAAGCTCCGTGCGCTGGTGCACAACGACCGCACCATGCTGCTGGCCACCGTCGAGGCGAGCGCCGGCGAGGAGGGGTTCCGCTGGGAGTTCAAGCCCTCACCGGCGGTCAGCCCGCGCATCGTCCGCGAGGATCCGCCGAAGGGCTTCGAGCCCAACCCGGCCCCGGTCAGCCGCACCGAGGACGGGCTGGGCGTCACCGTCCAGTCGCTGGTGGCGGGCGGGCAGACGGTGAGCGCGTACAAGCAGCGCGGCAGCGGCCGGGAGCGCACGTACTACCTGGCCGTGGCGCACTCCTTTCCGGGTACGGACGCGGAGGGCCGGGCGCGGACCACCGTGCGCAAGGCGTCCGCGCTGCCGGTCTCCAGCCTGCGGCGCACCCACTACGAGTGGTGGCACCGCTTCTACCGCAAGAGCTTCATCTCGGTGCCCGACGGGATGCTCCAGAGCTTCTACTGGATCCAGCTCTACAAGCTGGCCTGCGCCGCCCGTGAGCACGCCCCCGTCATGGCCACCACCGGCCCGTGGGTGGAGCCGACCCCGTGGCCCGGGGTGTGGTGGAACCTCAACGTCCAGCTGGAGTACTGGCCGGTGCACGGCTCCAACCACCTTGAGCTGGACGCGATTCCGCGCACCCTCGCCGAGAACACCGATGTGCTCATCGGCGGCCTCAAGCCCGAGTACCGTGCCGACTCGGCAGGGCTGCGCCGCTCCACGGACGCGCAGTGCGAGGACAACGGCACGGTGCCGGTGCCGGGTGTCGGGGACTCCCCCGAGGTGGGCAATCTGCCCTGGGCGCTGCACAACGTCTGGCTGAGCTACCGGCACACCATGGACCGGGGCCTGCTGGAGGATGTGCTCTATCCGCTGCTGCGCCGCTCCACCAACTACTACCTCCACTTCCTCACCCAGCAGCCGGACGGCAGGCTGCATCTGCCGAAGACCTTCTCCCCCGAATACGGCGCGGCCCCGGACTGCAACTACGACCTGGCGCTGCTGCGCTGGTCCTGCCAGACCCTGCTGACCACGGTCGAGCTGCTGGACAAGGACGATCCGCTGGTGCCCAAGTGGCGCGAGGTGCTGGAGAAGCTGGTCGACTATCCGGTGGACGAGAACGGCTTCATGGTCGGCACCGGCGTCCCCTTCGCCAAGTCCCACCGCCACTACTCCCATATGCTCTCGGTCTACCCGCTCTACCTGGTCAACTGGGACCAGAAGGAGCACCGGGACCTGATCGCCCGCTCGCTGGAGCACTGGATCAGCTTCGAGGGCGCGCTGCGCGGCTACAGCTTCTCGGGCGCGGCCTCGATCTCCACGCAGATGGGGCGCGGCGATGACGCGCTGAAGTATCTGCGGGAGCTGGTGGCGCGGTTCATCCAGCCCAATACCCACTACTACGAGGCGGGTCCGGTGATCGAGACCCCGCTGTCGGGCGCACAGGCGATCCACGACATGCTCTGCCAGAGCTGGGGCGGGACCATCCGCTTCTTCCCCGGGGTGCCGGGCGAGTGGCAGGACGTCACGCTGCACGACTTCCGTACCCAGGGCGCGTTCCTGGTCAGCGGGGTGCGTACGGGCGGGACGACGCGCTGGGTGCGGGTGCGCAGCCTGGCCGGGGAGCCCTGCCGCGTCCGCCACTCGATCGGCGGCCGGGTCGCGGTCGCCGGAGTGGGCGGCCCCGCGCCGAAGTGGCGTGACCTGGGGAACGGTGAGGTCGAGCTGGAGCTGGGCCGGGAGGACGAGGCCGTGATCCACCCGGCCGGCGCCCGGCCGGACTTCCTGATCGCCCCGGTGAAGGTCACGACACCGGCCGAGCCCTGGGGCCTGCCGGAGCTGCCGGAGGCGGGCGCGATCACCCAGGTCGATCTGACCGGGCACTTCGACAACGACGCCATCACCACCGAGATGTACTACGGGGACGGCGACTTCGACGGTACGGGCCGCACCTATCCGATGGCGCAGCTGCCGCAGACCGGGCAGACCGAGGACGACGGGGTCACCTTCGCGTTCGCCAACGGCAGCGAGGGCTCCAACAACAATGTCATCGCCGCAGGTCAGAAGGTCACGGTCGCGGCGGGCGGCTATACAAAGCTGCATGTGCTGGGCGCGGGCGACACCGGGAACGTGTCCGTCCCCGCCGAAGCCGCGTACGCCGACGGCTCCACGGGCAAGCTGACCATCCAGCTGACGGCCTGGATGTCGGGTCCGGCGTACGGGGAGACGGAGGCGGTGCGGACGAGTCAGATCCACACCCGCACCGGCCCGTTGGGCACCAAGGCCGCGATCTTCCACCAGGTGGTGGAGCTGGACCCGGGCAAGGAGCTGTCGGCGATCACCCTGGGCGCCCCCTCGGGCACCGCACGGGCGCACATCTTCGCCCTCTCGCTGGAGAAGGACGACTGACGAGTCCCGCAGCACGGGATCCACACCGCGACGGCCGCCCCGCTTGGGGCGGCCGTTGTTGCTCATGTGTGCACTGGAGATGACAACTGAGGGAAATTGTTGGCACCCAGTGTCTTGCGAGGTGGCACAGAGTGCCATACGGTGATGATGTCCGGGCGGCCGGCGCACTGCCAACCATCGTGCGTCGGCTGTCCCCGCAAACCGCCTTGCGCGCCCGGACAACGCCTGCGTCACCAGGCACCCGGCGCCACCCGCGCCACATCGAGCACCACCTCCGCCGAACCGACGGCACCGCATCAACAACACCCGTCACGAGCCCAGCGTTCCCTCAGGCGTCCCCCCATGGACGCTTCGCCGGAGGCACCGATGAACGAGATACTTGACGCGATCCTGGCGTCGGACACAGCACCCGAGGAGTTCGCGGCACTGCGCGTCCCCGAGTCGTACCGCGCGGTGACCGTGCGCAAGGACGAGGCCGAGATGTTCGCGGGCCTCACCACCCGGGAGAAGGACCCCCGCAAGTCATTGCACGTGGACGAGGTGCCGGTGCCCGAGCTGGGCCCCGGAGAGGCGCTCGTCGCCGTGATGGCCAGCTCGGTCAACTACAACTCCGTGTGGACCTCGATCTTCGAGCCGCTGCCGACCTTCGGCTTCCTGGAGCGGTACGGCAAGCTCTCCCCCCTGGCCAAGCGGCACGACCTGCCGTACCACATCATCGGCTCCGACCTCGCGGGCGTCGTGCTGCGCACCGGCCCCGGCGTGAACTCCTGGAAGCCGGGCGCCGAGGTCGTCGCGCACTGTCTGTCGGTCGAGCTGGAGAGCGCCGACGGCCACAACGACACCATGCTCGACCCCGAGCAGCGCATCTGGGGCTTCGAGACCAACTTCGGCGGGCTCGCCGAGATCGCGCTGGTCAAGTCCAACCAGCTGATGCCCAAGCCAACCCATCTGAGCTGGGAGGAGGCGGCCGCCCCGGGCCTGGTCAACTCCACCGCGTACCGGCAGCTGGTCTCCCGCAACGGCGCCGGGATGAAGCAGGGCGACAACGTCCTGATCTGGGGCGCGAGCGGCGGGCTCGGCTCCTACGCCACCCAGTTCGCGCTGGCCGGCGGGGCCAACCCGGTCTGCGTGGTCTCCTCGCCGCAGAAGGCCGAGATCTGCCGGCGGATGGGCGCCGAGGCGATCATCGACCGCACCGCCGAGGACTACAAGTTCTGGAAGGACGACGGCACCCAGGACCCGCGCGAGTGGAAGCGGTTCGGCAAGAAGATCCGCGAACTGACCGGCGGCGAGGACGTGGACATCGTCTTCGAGCACCCGGGCCGGGAGACCTTCGGCGCGTCCGTCTATGTCACCCGTAAGGGCGGCACGATCGTCACCTGCGCCTCGACCTCCGGCTACACCCACGAGTACGACAACCGCTACCTGTGGATGTCGCTGAAGCGGATCCTCGGCTCGCACTTCGCCAACTACCGCGAGGCGTGGGAGGCCAACCGCCTGATCGCCAAGGGCAAGATCCACCCGACGCTGTCCAAGACGTACCGGCTGGAGGACACCGGCCAGGCCACGTACGACGTCCACCACAACCTCCACCAGGGCAAGGTCGGAGTGTTGTGCCTGGCCCCCGAGGAGGGCATGGGCGTGCGCGACCAGGCGATGCGCGAGCGGCACATCGACGCCATCAATCTGTTCCGCGACGACCGGGGCGTCTGATGAGTGGCACACCCCGCCCCAAGGACCGCCCCTGGCTGATGCGCACCTACGCCGGGCACTCCACCGCCGAGGCGTCCAACGAGCTGTACCGGCGCAACCTGGCCAAGGGCCAGACCGGGCTCTCGGTCGCCTTCGACCTGCCCACCCAGACCGGCTACGACCCGGACCACATCCTCGCCCGTGGCGAGGTGGGCCGGGTCGGGGTCCCGGTCTCGCACCTGGGTGACATGCGGCGGCTGTTCCAGGAGATCCCCCTGGAGCGGATGAACACCTCCATGACGATCAACGCGACGGCGATGTGGCTGCTGGCGCTGTACCAGGTCGTCGCGGAGGAGCACGGCGCCGATATCGGCAAGCTCCAGGGGACGACGCAGAACGACATCGTCAAGGAGTACCTGTCGCGGGGGACGCATGTCTTCCCGCCGGGCCCGAGCCTGCGGCTGACCACCGACATGATCGCGTACACGGTCAACCACATCCCCAAGTGGAACCCGATCAACATCTGCAGCTACCACCTCCAGGAGGCCGGGGCCACTCCGGTGCAGGAGATCGCCTTCGCGATGTCCACGGCGGTCGCCGTACTGGACGCGGTGTTCGCCTCCGGGCAGGTTCCCGAGGACCGTAAGGGCGACGTGGTGGCCCGGATCTCCTTCTTCGTGAACGCGGGCGTCCGCTTCATCGAGGAGATGTGCAAGATGCGCGCCTTCGGCCGCATCTGGGACCGGATCACCCGCGAGCGGTACGGCATCGAGAACCCCAAGCACCGCCGGTTCCGCTACGGCGTCCAGGTGAACTCGCTCGGCCTGACCGAGGCCCAGCCGGAGAACAACATCCAGCGCATCGTCCTGGAGATGCTGGCGGTCACCCTCTCCAAGGACGCCCGCGCCCGCGCCGTCCAGCTCCCGGCCTGGAACGAGGCGCTGGGCCTGCCCCGCCCCTGGGACCAGCAGTGGTCGCTGCGCATCCAGCAGGTCCTCGCCCATGAGAGCGATCTGCTGGAGTACGACGACGTCTTCGAGGGCTCCCACGTGATCGAGTCCAAGGTCGCCGCGCTGGTGGAGGAGGCCGAGGCCGAGATCGAGCGGATCCAGGAGATGGGCGGCGCGATGGCCGCCGTCGAGTCCGGCTATCTCAAGGCGCGGCTGGTGGCCTCCCACTCCGAGCGCCGGGCGCGGATCGAGGCCGGCGAGGAGAAGATCGTCGGCGTCAACTGCTACGAGTCCACCGAGCCCAATCCGCTCACCGCCGACCTCGACACCGCGATCATGACGGTGGACCCGGAGAACGAGGCACGGGTGGTCTCGGCCCTGCACACCTGGCGCGAGCAGCGCGACGAGGTACCCGCCCAGGATGCCCTCGGTGCCCTCCGTAAGGCCGCCGTGGGGACCGACAACCTGATGGAGGCCACCCTGCGCTGTGCCCGCGCGGGCGTGACCACCGGGGAGTGGGCCTGGGCGCTGCGCGATGTCTTCGGCGAGTACCGCGCCCCCACCGGGGTGGGCGGCGCGCCCCTGGCCGTCGCCCCGGAGGCGGGCTCCCTGCTGGCCTCGGTCCGCGAGAAGGTCGGGAAGACCGCGGCCGACCTCGGCGGCGGAAGGCTGCGGCTGCTGGTCGGCAAGCCCGGGCTGGACGGGCACAGCAACGGCGCCGAGCAGATCGCGGTACGGGCCAGGGACGCCGGTTTCGAGGTGGTCTACCAGGGGATCCGGCTCACCCCGGAGCAGATCGTCTCGGCGGCCGTGGCCGAGGACGTGCACTGCGTCGGGCTGTCCATCCTGTCCGGGTCGCACGCCGAGCTGGTGCCGGACGTCCTGGAGCGGATGCGCACCGCGGGCGCCCAGGACATTCCCGTCATCGTCGGCGGGATCATCCCGTCCTCGGACGCGGCCGCCCTGCGCGCTGCGGGTGTCGCCGCCGTTTTCACCCCCAAGGACTTCGGTATCACGGAGATCATCGGCCGTATCGTCGATGAGATCCGCGCCGCGAACACGCTTCCCCCTCTGGAGGTTCTCGTATGACCGCCCCCGCCGATGCCGCCGGCGCCAGCCGCCTTCGTCCGCGCCGCTCGTGCCTCGCCGTCCCCGGCTCCAATCCGCGCTTCCTGGAGAAGGCCCAGGGGCTCCCGGCCGACCAGGTCTTCCTGGACCTGGAGGACGCCTGCGCCCCGCTGGCCAAGGAGGACGCCCGGCACACCATCGTCAAGGCGCTGAACGAGGGCGACTGGACCGGTAAGACCCGGGTGGTGCGGGTGAACGACTGGACCACCCACTGGACGTACCGGGACGTCATCACGGTGGTGGAGGGCGCGGGCCCGAACCTGGACTGCATCATGCTGCCCAAGGTGCAGGACGCTGAAGCGATCATCGCGCTGGACCTGCTGCTCACCCAGATCGAGAAGACGATGGGCTTCGAGATCGGGCGGATCGGCATCGAGGCGCAGATCGAGAACGCCAAGGGCCTGGTCAACGTCGACGAGATCGCCGGAGCCTCGCCGCGTCTGGAGACCATCGTCTTCGGCCCGGCCGACTTCATGGCGTCCATCAACATGAAGTCGCTGGTCGTGGGCGAGCAGCCGCCCGGCTATCCGGCGGACGCCTATCACTACATCCTGATGCGGATCCTGATGGCGGCCCGCATGCATGACCTCCAGGCGATCGACGGCCCGTACCTGCAGATCCGGAACGTGGACGGCTTCCGCGAGGTGGCCGGGCGCGCGGCCGCCCTCGGCTACGACGGCAAGTGGGTGCTGCACCCCGGCCAGGTGGAGGCGGCCAATGAGGTCTTCTCGCCGGCGCAGGAGGACTACGACCACGCCGAGCTGATCCTCGACGCCTATGACTACTGCACCTCGGCGGAGGGCGGTATGAAGGGCTCGGCGATGCTCGGCGACGAGATGATCGACGAGGCCAGCCGCAAGATGGCCCTGGTCGTCGCGGGCAAGGGCCGCGCCGCCGGAATGAGCCGTACGTCCACCTTCCAGCCCCCGGAGGCGTGAGCCATGCAGTTCGGCCGTACCTACGAGGAGTTCACGGTGGGTGACGTCTACCGGCACTGGCCGGGGAAGACGGTCACCGAGTACGACGACCACCTCTTCTGTCTGCTCACCATGAACCACCACCCGCTGCACATGGACAGCAACTACGCCGAGAAGACGACCGATTTCGGCAAGAACGTGGTGGTCGGTAACTACATCTACTCACTGCTGCTGGGCATGTCCGTCCCCGATGTCTCCGGAAAGGCCATCGCCAATCTGGAGGTCGAGTCACTGCGGCATGTGGCGCCCACCTTCCACGGCGACACCATCTACGGCGAGACCACGGTCCTGGACAAGACGCCGTCGAAGTCCAAAACCGACCGGGGCATCGTGTATGTGGAGACCAAGGGCTACAAGCAGGACTCCACTCTGGTCTGTGTCTTCCGGCGCAAGGTGATGGTGCCGACCGCCGCATACATCAAGGAGCGGGGCGGCGAGCAGCCGGGCCGCCCGGAGCTGGGAGGGCAGTGATATGAGCCGCCTCGCGCAGACGGAGGGCCTGACCGACATCCAGCGGGAGATCCTCTCCACGGTCAGGGATTTTGTCGACAAGGAGATCCTGCCGGTCGCGACCGAGCTGGAACATCGTGATGAATATCCGACGGCGATCGTCGAGGGCCTGAAGGAGCTCGGCGTCTTCGGGCTGATGATCCCGGAGGAATACGGCGGCCTGGGCGAGTCACTGCTCACCTACGCGCTGTGCGTGGAGGAGATCGCCCGCGGCTGGATGAGCGTCTCGGGCATCATCAACACCCACTTCATCGTGGCGTACATGCTCAAGCAGCACGGCACCGAGGAGCAGAAGGAGTATTTCCTTCCCAAGATGGCGCTCGGCGAGATCCGGGGCGCCTTCTCGATGTCCGAGCCGGGGCTGGGCTCGGACGTGTCGGCCATCAGCAGCAAGGCGGTGCGGGACGGTGACGAGTACGTCCTGAACGGGCAGAAGATGTGGCTGACCAACGGCGGCAGCTCCACCCTGGTGGCGGTCCTGTGCCGGACCGGCGAAACCCAGGAGGGGGTCGCGCCGCACAAGGCGATGACCACCTTCCTGGTCGAGAAGGAGCCCGGCTTCGGGGAGGTCCGGCCCGGTCTGACCATCCCCGGCAAGATCGAGAAGATGGGCTACAAGGGGGTCGACACCACCGAGCTCATCATGGACGGACTGCGCATTCCGGCCGATCGGGTGCTCGGCGGGGCGCCGAACCGAGGTTTTTACCAAATGATGGACGGAGTCGAGGTCGGCCGGGTGAATGTCGCCGCCCGCGGCTGTGGTGTGGCGCGGCGCGCTTTCGAGCTGGGCGTTGCATACGCACAGCAGCGGCATACCTTCGGTAAGCCGATCGCCCAGCACCAGGCCATCCAGTTCAAACTGGCCGAAATGGGAACAAAGGTCGAGGCGGCGCATGCGATGATGGTCAATGCGGCCCGCAAGAAGGATTCGGGCGCGCGCAACGACCTCGAGGCGGGAATGGCGAAGTACCTGGCGTCCGAGTACTGCAAAGAGGTCGTGGAGGACGCCTTCCGCATCCACGGCGGGTACGGCTTCTCCAAGGAATACGAGATCGAGCGGCTCTACCGAGAGGCACCGATGCTTCTCATCGGCGAAGGGACCGCCGAGATTCAGAAAATGATTATTGGACGGAGGCTTCTGGAGGAATACCGAACCCAAGACTGAACGTCCCTTTTGGGGTGGTATCCGAGAGAAGAAGGTCACACCGCGCCAAGGGTCTTCGGTCACTGACAAGCCACCGACGGGCCCTGGCGCTTGCCCAGTTACCGCTCGCAACCGATACCATCCCGTAAAGCCGCCGTCCCCAGTCTTGCGTCGCGGCATCCTCCGCTACGAAGGTCATCCATGCCCCACAGCCAATCCTCTGCACAACGCGGCCGCGTCCGCCTCGCGCGCGGAGCGTCGCCGTGGCTCCTCCCGACCGTCGCCACCGCGGCGGTCAGTCTTGCTCGGTCCCGCCGCTCCGGACGCTGGACGGCGGTCGCCGTGCCCGCCACCGCGCTCGCGGCGGGCATGCTGTGGTTCTTCCGCGACCCCGAGAGAGAGATCACGCAGGGCCGTGTGATCTCCCCGGCCGACGGCGTGGTGCAGAGCATCATGCCGTGGAAGGACGGGCGCACCCGCGTCGCCATCTTCATGAGCCCGCTCAACGTCCACGTCAACCGCGCTCCGCTGGCCGGTACGGTGACCTCCGTGGAGCACATCCCCGGTGGCTTCGTTCCCGCGTTCAACAAGGAGAGCGAGAACAACGAGCGGGTCGTCTGGCACTTCGACACCGAGCTGGGCGACATCGAGATGGTCCAGATCGCCGGCGCCGTCGCCCGGCGTATCGTGCCTTATGTGCCACAGGGCACGAAGGTCGAACAGGGTGAGCGGATCGGTCTCATCCGCTTCGGCTCGCGGGTCGACGTATACCTCCCCGAAGGCGTCGACGTCGCGGTCGAGGTCGGCCAGGCCACCACCGCGGGGGTGACTCGCCTTGACCGTGATTGATCCCGATACGCAGGCCGCCTGGGTCCCCGAGGCCGAGGTGGACGCGACCTGCGTCGACGAGACGGACGACATGCCGCTGTCGACACGACTGTCGATAGCCGACACGCTGACCCTGGGCAACGCCACATGTGGCTTCCTGGCGGTCTACTTCACCACCACCGGCGTCCTCATCCCGCACCTCACGGGCAGCGAGGACGGCGGGATGACCCGGCACAGCGCCGCCTCCGCGGTGATGCTGATGCTGCTCGCCTCCGTCTTCGACCTCTTCGACGGGCTCGTCGCGCGGAAGCTGCGCAGCTCGGCGATGGGCGCGGAGCTGGACAACCTCTCCGACCTGATCAGCTTCGGGCTGGCCCCCGCGTACTTCGTCCTCGTCTGGGGGATGGTGTCCGACGACGCGTATCAGCGGGTCTCGGTGGTGGGCGCGATCGTGGTGCTGCTGGCGGTGGTGCTGCGGCTTGCCAGATTCTCCTGCGTCACGTTGCGTGACGGCGTCTTCCAGGGCATGCCGAGCCCCTTCGGCGCCCTGACGGTCGTCTCGGTGGTCCTGCTGGGACTGCCGTTCGTGCCGACGCTGCTCGCGATCGTGGGCGTCGCGTGGCTGATGGTGAGCCGGGTGGAGTACCCCAAGCCGCGCGGCCGCCTCGCCGTGGCCATGCTCGGCTGGATCGTCACCAGTATGGCCCTGCTGGCCGCCTGGGCCTTCGAGGCCCCCGGCGGTGAGCTCCTCCTCCAGTCGGCCTGCGCCCTACAGGTCGTCATGGGCGCGGTGATCCCCCTCTTCGCCACGGCCCGCCGGGTGAACGCGTTCCGCGACAACCGCCGCGAAGCAAGGGCAGCCCAACTGCCGTAGCGGCCTTCGGCCGCACCTGCCGGATGGGGTGGGCCCGAGCGTTGCGCTCGGGCCCACCCCATTGGCGTTCCCGGGGCCGCGGCGGCCCCGGGAGGCCTCCGACCGGCCCGGGTGGCGCTGCCGGGGGCTTGTTCCCCACCCCGCCCCTTCCCGAATCCGGTGGCAAGCCCCCGGCCCCCCACCACCGGGGCTCCGCCCCAAACCCCGCAGCGCTACGCCCCCCGCCAGGGCTGCGCCCCCGACACTCGCCGCGATGCCCGAGACCCTGCGGGGCGAGGGCCAGGACCGGTGCCCCCAAGCCCCTGCGGGCCTGGTCCTGGGCCCGGAGCCCCCAGGCCCAGGCCCAGGACCAGGGGCCTCAGCCGCGGCCCCCGACCCACGGAGCGAGAGCCGGGGCACAGCCCCGCTGGGGGCTGGGACGGAGCCCCGGCGGGGTCCGGCGACGCAGGCCCGCGGGTATCGGAGCACAGCCCCGCAGGATCCGGGACACAGCCCCACGGGGCCGGGACGCAGCCCTGCGCGGGGGCCGGGGCACAGCCCCACGGGGCCGGGACACAGCCCTGCGCGGGGGCCGGGGCACAGCCCCACGGGGGCCGGGACACAGCCCTGCGCGGGGGCCGGGGCACAGCCCCACGGGGGCCGGGCACAGCCCCACGGGATCCGGGGCACAGCCCTGCGGGCCGGGGCACAGCCCTGCGCGGGGGCCGGGGCACAGCCCCACGGGATCCGGGGCACAGCCCTGCGGGCCGGGGCACAGCCCTGCGCGGGGGCCGGGGCACAGCCCCACGGGGGCCGGGCACAGCCCTGCGGGCCGGGGCACAGCCCCACGGGATCCGGGGCACAGCCCTGCGGGGGCCGGGGGGCCTGCCCCCGGGTTCGGGAAGGGGCGGGGTGGGGAACAAGACCCCCGACCAGCGACCCAACAGCAGAGCCCAGCCCACCGAACCAGAGCAGGGGCACAGCCCCCGCCAGCCCCGTCGGGCGCGGGGCGCAACCCCGCACGGGTCCGGGGCGCGGCCCCGGTGGGGGCCGAGGGTCCGCCACCGGGTTCAGACCATGGTGGCGAGCCGGTGGGTTAGGGGAGAAAGTCCGCCGCCAGGCGTTCTGCGGTGCGTTCCAGGAGGGGGCCCGCTTCGGCGATGCAGCGGGCCGGGTCCGGCTCCAGGTCGGTGAGGGCGTAGGCGCGGCGGATGCCCGCGTTGCCCAGGGCCACGGGGGGCAGGGACAGGCGGCCGCAGACCGCGACCACCTCGATGCCCCGCGCGCGGGCCGCCGCCGCGACGCCCGCCGGGGCCTTGCCGTGGAGGGTCTGCTCGTCCAGCGAGCCCTCCCCCGTGATCACCAGGTCCGTGCCCTCCAGCGCGGCGGGGAAGCCGAGGACGTCGAGCATCACCTCGATGCCGGGGCGGAAGGTCGCGCGCAGGCCGACGAGGGCGCCGAAGCCGATGCCGCCCGCCGCGCCCGCGCCGGGCGCGAGGGCGTACTCGGTGGCCGACGCCCCGACCGCGCGTTCCAGGACGCGTACGTAGTGGGCGAGGGCGGCGTCCAGGGCCGCCACATCGTCCTCGCCCGCGCCCTTCTGCGGGCCGTAGACCGCCGCCGCGCCCTTCGGCCCGGTCAGCGGGTTGTCGACGTCGCTGGCCAGGACGGTTTCGGTTTCGGCGAGGCGCGGGTCGAGGCCGGACAGATCCGCCGTCGCGAGGTCGCGCAGCGGGCCCCCGCCCGGTGCGACGGGGGTGCCGTCCTCCCGCAGGAAGCGCGCGCCGAGCGCGCTGAGCATCCCCGCGCCGCCGTCCGTCGTGGCGCTGCCGCCCACGCCGAAGACGATCGTGCGGGCGCCCGCGTCCAGCGCGGCGCGCAGCAGTTCCCCGCTGCCGTACGTGGTCGCGGTGAGCGGCGCGAAGACCCCCTTCGGCAGATGGCGCAGCCCGGACGCCTCGGCCATCTCCACCACGGCCGTGGTCCCGCGCAGCGCGTACGCCGCCGTCACCGGTGCGCCCAGCGGCCCGGTGACCCGCGCCTCGCGCCGTTCGAAACCGGCCGCGACCGCCGCGTCCACCGTGCCGTCCCCGCCGTCGGCGACTGGCAGCGCCGCGATCCGCAGGCCCTCGCCGTCCCGGGGCGCGCCGCGCCGCAGGCCCGCCGTGACGCGCTCGGCGACCTCCACCGCCGTGAGCGAGCCCTTGAACTTGTCAGCGGCGATCAGCACGCGCTTCGAGGGTGTCGCCTGCCCCTGCGCCCATGTCCTGGTACCTGTCCCGCCCTCTGCCCTCGCAGCGTCCTTCACCTTGGTAACCCCTCGCATTCGCACAGGCGGTCGCGCCGCAGTGACCTTATCCGGCACGGACCCGCCGGTACACCCACCTCAGACGGGTTGCCAACTGCTGATTCGGTTGTTGGTCGCGGTTGGCCAGGGTGTCGCTCGATGGGATGAACGGGGTCGCATCTTGGGGTGTTGGGGGTATGGGGAATGCATGATCGGTGGTGGCGGATTCGTTCGATGCGGCGAAGGGGGTGGCTGGTGGCGCGCAAGCGGGGGAGGGAGCGTGAGCTGCGTGTGATCGCTGCCCCGTTCACGGTGGCCGCTCCGTGCGGGGCGCGAATCCGGGACCGGCCGAAGGATCTGACAGCGGGGGATGTGAAGGTCCTGACGCTGGTCGGCGAGCATCTGGGCCACCACCAGCGGGCCGATCTCGCCGCACGCGTCCGGACGGGGAACGTTCCGGCGCGGCAGACCGGGCGGGCGGGGCGTGCGGGGCGGAAGAAGCAGCTGACGGCGGTGTCCTCGTCGCGGTGGGCGGGCGCGATGACCCGGGTGTCGGAAGACCAGTACCAGCTGTCGATGCGCTGCCTGATCGATGAACGGGCCGGTCTGCGCTGCCGCATCCGGAAGATCGAGCAGCGGCTGGCGGTGGCGTGCGGGCACAGGCAGGGCCGGGTGCGCGGGTATGCCGACCGGGCTGAGCGCTGGCAGAAGCAGCGGCACCTGAGCAAGCTCCAAGCCCGGCTGGCGGTGGTGGAGCAGCAGATCGACCAGGGGCGACCGTCGGTCACGGTGGGCGGGCGTCGGCAGGCCAGGGCCCGTCACCGCCTCGCGGAGACCGGCCTGACCGAGGCCGACTGGCGGAAGCGGTGGGATGCTGCCCGCATGTTCCTGACCGCCGACGGCGAGTCCGGGGCCCCGCACGGCAACTACAGCATCACCGTCGACCCCGCTGACGGCTCGCTCACGCTGGTGCTGCCAGAGCCCTTGCGGTATCTGTCCAACGCCCCACGCGGCCGCTACCGGCTCTCCTGTACGGTCACCTTCCACCACCGCCGCCCGGAGTGGCTGGACCGGGTCAGCGCCCACCGGGCCGTGCGCTACGACATCGTCTATGACCCCGCCCGCGACCGCTGGTACCTGGACGCGTCCTGGTCCACCAGCACCACCGCACCCCCGAGCCCGGAAGAAATCCGGGCGTCCGGCGCGAGGCTGCTCGCCGTCGACCTCAACACCGACCACCTCGCCACCATCGTCCTCGACCCACACGGCAACCCCATCAGCGAACCCCACACGATCCCGCTGGAGCTGACCGGCCCCACCACCACACGGGACGGACGTCAGCGAGCGGCCATCACCCGCCTCATCGCCCTCGCCCACGAGCACGACTGCGCCGCCATCGTGATCGAGAACCTGGGCTTCTCCGACGCCCGCACCACCGGCCGGGAGACCATGGGACGCGGCCGCCGGGGCAAGGCCTTCCGCCGCACCGTGGCCCAGATCCCCACCGCACGCTTCCGCGAACGACTGCGCTCCATGGCCTGTCACCAGGGCCTGGCCGTCATCGCCGTCGACCCCGCATACACCTCGATCTGGGGCGAGAGGTACTGGAAGAGCCCGCTCCAGCAGCAGACCAAGACCACCGTCACCCGGCACCACAGTGCCGCTGTGGCGATCGGACGGCGTGGCCTGGGACACAGGATCCGGCGTCGGCCAGGTGTGACCGCACCCGACCAGAGGATCGGGCAACGGAGAGCTACCGGCCAGACCGCATCCCTGCCCAGGCCCCGCGGGACCACGAGCCCACCCAGGACAGCGGGCACGCCCCACCAGGGCAGCAAGACCCGACCGCGCCGAAGTGACCAACTCGTGCCGCTCCCCGACCTCGAAGACCGTTCGCGAGGTCACCAGGCCCCAAACAGCCTGGTCTGTGGCGAGATTACCGACACTGGCCAACTCCCATAGGAACGGTACACCTGACCCATGGCCCTCAGCGGGAGCGCACTCGCGGACCGGATCCTCGGTGGCTGGCTCGGCCGGATCGCCGGGAACATGCTCGGCAAACCCGTCGAGAACGGCGACCATTGGACTCGCGACCGCATCGACCGGTATCTGCGCCGCGCCGACGCCCTCCCGCTGACCGACTACCTCCCCGCCCTGGAGCCGCCGCCCGATCCAGTGGAGTTCGAGCTGCGCCCCGAGTGGCAGAGTTGCGTGCGCGGCCGGATCCACGGCAGTTGCCGCGACGACGACGTGGACTACTCCGTCCTCGGTCTGCACCTGCTGGAGACCCACGGCCCCTGCTTCAGCACCGAGCAGGTCGGCGAGGTGTGGCTGCTGCGGCTGCCGTATCTACAGACCTTCACCGCCGAGCGGGCCGCCTACCGCAATCTCACGGCGGGGGTGAAGCCGCCGCTCACCGCGACCCTCGACAACCCCTACCAGGAGTGGATCGGCGCCCTTATCCGCGCCGATGTCCACGGCTGGGTCAACCCCGGCGATCCGCGGCGCGCCGCCGCGATGGCCCGCCGCGACGCCGTCCTCTCCCACACGGGCAACGGGGTGTACGGGGCGATGTGGGCGGCCGCGCTGATCGCGGCCGCGTTCACGGCGGACGGTCCGCGCGCCGCCGTCGACAGCGCCCTGGACCGGATCCCGCCACGCTGCCGCCTGGCCCGTACGGTGCGCCGGATCGCGTCCCTGCACGACGCGGGCGTGGCGTGGGCAGACGCGCTCGCCCAGCTGGAGCTGGAGACCGCCGGACTGCCCTGGATCCATGTGGTCCCCAACGCCGCCGTCCTCACGGCCGGACTGCTCTACGGCGCGGGCGACTTCACGACGACGATCGCCCTGACGGTACGCGGCGGCCTGGACACCGACTCCAACGGCGCCACGGCCGGATCGGTCGCGGGGGTGCTGTGCGGCGCGGCGGCCATCCCGCCGCAGTGGACCGAGCCGCTGGAGGACCGGGTGCGCAGCGCCGTCTTCGGCTTCGACGGGGCCCGCATCAGCGACCTCGCGGCGCGTACGCACCGGCTGGCGGTGTCGGGGTAGGGGTTTCGGGTCGGGGGTTTTCGGGTCAGGGGGTTTCGGTCCGCTCGACGACGGTACGGGCCGGATCGGCGATGCGGTCCAGCCACTCCCGCAGGAGGCCGCGTTCGGGCGCGGTCAGCGCGTCCGTCCGGGGCAGGGCGGCGCGCAGCGTGACGGCGGCCGCGACGGGCCCGGAGTCGGCGGCGGCGGGCGCGTCCGTGGTGATCGCCGCGATGGCCGCCTCGCGGGCCGTACGGGACAGCTCCGGATCGCGGCGGTCCTCGGGCGTGGCGATGAGCGTGAACGTCGTACCGCAGCCCGCCGCGTGGACCAGCGCCGCGGCGCGCTCCTCGGGGATCGCGAGCCGCCCCGCCTCGGCGATGCGCCGGATGAGCCGGGCGAGCATCTCGAAGGCGGTGACGGCGGCCGGTGAGGACACCCCGGGGCGGTGCCCGCCGTACATCAGCGAGTACAGCGCCGGGTTGGCCAGGCCGAGTCCGATGTGCTGATCCCAGCCGGCGCGCAGGTCCCCGACGGGGTCATCGGTGGGTTCCTCGGCGGCCTTGCTGTTCACGTACTCCGTGAAGCCGTACGCGACGACCGCGTCGAGCAGGCCCTGTTTGTCGCCGAAGAGCCGGTAGATGGTCGGCGGCTGCACTCCGGCCGCGGAGCTCACCGCCCGGGTCGAGACCGCGTCGGGCCCGCCGTCGGACAGCAGCCGGGCGGCGGCCGCGACGATGCGGTCGCGATTCCCATCGCGGTCTCGGTTTGCCTCGTGGTTCGCGTCCGGCGCGATGACGTCCTCCCTCTCCATGCTTCCAACGATAACAGGATACCGTTAGCGACCCTTCGTACCGGTGATACGTTGACGGCGTTAGCGCTGGAAACAGGCAGAGGAGATCGCCGTGATCATCGTTACCGGAGCCAATGGCCAGCTCGGCCGGATGGTCGCCGAACGGCTGCTGGAAGCCGTCCCCGCCGAGGAGATCGGCGTCAGCGTGCGCGACGTGGAGGCGGCGCGGGACCTCGGCGCGCGGGGCGTGCGCGTCCGCCGGGGCGACTTCGCCGACCCGGACACCCTCCCCCACGCCTTCGAGGGCGCCTCGAAGGTCCTGATCGTCTCGACGGGCACCACGGGCGAGGCGGCCGTCCGAGGCCACCGCGCGGCCGTCGCGGCCGCGACGGCGGCAGGCGCCAAGCGGATCCTCTACACGAGCCACATGGGCGCGAGCCCGTCCTCCCGGTTCGTCCCGATGCCCGACCACGCCGCCACCGAGGAGGCGCTGCGGCAGTCCGGTGCCCCCTTCACCTCGCTGCGCAACGGCTTCTACATCTCATCGGCCGTGGAGCTGGTCAGGGGCGCACTGGAGACGGGCGTCCTGGCCGTACCCGAGGACGGGCCGGTCGCCTGGACCGCCCACGCCGACCTCGCCGACGCGGCGGTCCTCGCCCTCACCGGCGAGGTTCTGGACGGCCTGAGCCCCGCGCTCACCGGTCCCGAGGTGGTCGACATGGCCGGAATCGCGGAGATCCTCACGCGGCTGACGGGCCGCCCGATCCGCCGAGTGGTCGTCTCCGACGACGAGTACCGGGCGCGGTTGGTCACCCATGGCGTGCCCGAGCCGTCGGCCGACCTGCTCGTCGGCCTCTTCGCCGCCAGCCGCGAGGGCGACTTCGCGCCCGTTGACCCCACGCTTGCCGATCTTCTCGGTCGACCCCTTGTGCGCGTGGAGGACTACCTGAAGTCGGCGCTCACGACGCGTCGGTGACGTACCGAGGGTGAGCGCACGCGGACGTCAGCGGTCGGCGGTGTCCCATTCGCTGCCCAGCCAGCCGCTGTGGCTTTCGAGGAGTGCGACGAGGGAGGCGGTCACTCGGTCGTCCCACCAGTCCGCCGCGACCTCGAGCTCGAAGGCGCCGCCGGGGCCGCTGTGGAAGTCGAGGACGATCCGGCGGTCGGCGCGCCACTTCGTACGGCGCGGGGTGCGGGCGACGTCGCCGCCACCGATGATGCTGCCGATCGCGATGGCCACCTGGACGGGAGAGATCAGCCACCATATGAACCACCAGAAGGCCCGCCCCTTCAGTCCGACGGCGGGCGGCGCGCCGTTCTGCCGGACGGTCCAGCGGGTGCGGATCCTGCCGCCCCTCATGGCCGGTTCGCGGGTGATACGGGCGAGGGATTCACCGGCGGCGCCCAGTACGTCGTACGTGGCCGGACCGCCCTTGACCGCCGACGCGGTGACCACCTGCGCGAACACCCGCCCGCGGTAGGGGTCGGCCCAGAGGGTGAACACGCGGGTGCCGTCCTTGCGGGCCGCGCGGTATGCCTTCAGATCGCCGCCGGGCGGGTCGCGGCGTTCGGGGAAGGCGAGGGGACCAAAGGCGCGGTCGAGTTGGGGGGCGGTGTCGGAGGTCCGTATCTGCCAGGTGAGGCTCACGTCCTGCGGCGGCTGCTCGTTCCCGCTCAGGGTTTGCCCGCTCAGCCAGAGAAACCGTCCCATCCCCGTACTCTCCCCGTTTGCCGTGCCTGACCTGTCCTGACCGGTGCCGGGTCGGACTCTACCCGTCCGGTTGCCGGCACTCGCCACCGCCGGCAACGCGTGCGTACGCTCGCCGCATGAGCAGCGAGACAACGCACCGGCCGCTGGTGGCGATCCTGAGCGGGGCGGGTATCTCCACCGACTCCGGGATCCCCGACTACCGCGGCCCGCAGGGGTTGTGGCGGCGGGACCCCGAGGCCGAGAAGCTCGTGACGTACGAGTACTACATGACCGACCCCGAGATCCGGCGCCGCTCCTGGGAGATGCGGCGCGACAGCGAGGCGCTGCGCGCCCGGCCCAACGGGGCGCACGAGGCCGTCGCCCGGCTGGAGCGCTCGGGTGTGCCGGTGCGGGTGATCACCCAGAACGTGGACGGGCTGCACCAGATCGCCGGTATGCCCGCGCGCAAGGTGCTGGAATTGCACGGCACCGCGCGGGCCGTGCGGTGCACCCACTGCGAGGCGCGGTCCGGGATGGACGAGGCGCTGGATCGGGTCGCGGCGGGTGAGGCGGACCCGGCGTGCCGGGAGTGCGGCGGGATCCTGAAGTCGGCCACGGTGATGTTCGGGGAGAGCCTCGATCCGGAGGTGCTGACGGAAGCGGTCGCGGTGGCGCAGGCGTGCGAGATCTTCATCGCGGTGGGTAGCAGCCTCCAGGTTCAGCCCGCGGCCTCGCTCGCCGGGCTGGCCGCCGAGCATGGGGCCCGGCTGATCATCGTCAATGCGGAGCCGACGCCGTACGACGAGCTCGCGGACGAGGTTGTTCGTGAGCCCATCAGTGTGGCGCTGCCCGCGCTGCTGGATCGCATCGCGGTGGGTGACGGGGGCTGATCGCCCCCGCCCCGCATCAGAAATCGCCACCGTCCCGCGTCAGAAATCGCCCCCGCCCGGCGTCAGAAGAGGCCGGGCAGTTCCTGCCGGGCCTCGAACTCCAGCAGCCGCCGCTTGCGGTCCAGGCCGCCGCCGTAGCCGGTGAGGCTGCCGGACGAGCCCACGACGCGGTGGCAGGGGACGATGATGCCGACCGGGTTCTTGCCGTTGGCCAGGCCCACCGCGCGGGAGGCGGTCGGCTGTCCGATGCGGTCGGCCAGTCGGCCGTACGACCAGGTCTCGCCGTATGGAATGGCCCGCAGCTCGGCCCAGACGCGGCGCTGGAAGGGCGTGCCGTCCAGGTGCAGCGGCAGGTCGAAGTCGGTCAGCTCGCCCGCGAAGTAGGCCGTGAGCTGGCGGATGGTTTCGGCGAAGGGGGTGTCGGCTGGGTCGCCGGGACCGCCGAAGGTTTCCTCGGGTGGGCGGTGGCGCTGCTCGACCATGTAGAGGCCGGAGAGGTCGGTGCCGGTGGCCACGAGGGTCAGGGGGCCGTAGGGGCTGTCGATGGTGGTGTGGGTGCGGGTCATGGTGTTCCTCGGTGGGGTGGTCTGGGTGATGCGGAGTGGTGTGGTGCGGGTTGGGCGGCTTGGCGGTGTGCGGGGCCGCCGTTTCGTTGCCGAGTGCGGCTCGGTGGCCGTTTGTGCCCACCCGTTCCTCCCCCAGCTACCGCTGGGAGGTGCCCCCGGTTATGCCGCTGGTAGGCGGTTGATGGCGTGGGCCGCGTCCGTGGCCCATAGGTACTGGACGGCGTAGGCGCGCCAGGGGCGCCAGTGGGTCGAGTGGCGGGTGAGGGCGCCGGGCGTGGCAGGCAGGCCCAGTTCGGTGGCGGCGCGGCGCACTCCGAGGTCGGTGGGGAGGAAGGCGTCCGGGTCGCCGAGGGCGCGCATCGCGATCACCTCGACGGTCCAGGGGCCGAGCCCCGGCAGCGCGCCGAGGCTCGCGCGGGCCTCGTCCCAGTCGCTGCCGACGCCGAGCGCGACCCGGCCCTCGGCGAGCGCGCCGATCAGCCCGGTGAGGGTGGCGCGGCGGGTGCGGGGCATGGCCAGCTGCTCGGGGTCGAGCCCGGCGAGGGCCTGGACGGACGGGAAGAGGTGGGTCAGGCCGCCCGCCGGGTCCTCCACGGGCTCGCCGTGCGCCGTGACCAGGCGCCCGGCGTGGGTGCGGGCGGCCGCCGTGGACACCTGCTGGCCGAGCACCGCGCGCACCGCGAACTCGTCCGCGTCCACCGCGCGCGGCACCCGCCGCCCCGGGGCCTTGTCGACCAGCGGGGCCAGCTGGAGGTCCGTACGGAGCAGGTCGTCCACGGCGGCGGGGTCCGCGTCGAGGTCCAGCAGCCGCCGGCAGCGGCTGATCGCACCGGCCAGGTCGCGCAGGTCGGCGAGGGAGAGCTGGCAGGCGATGTGGTCCGGCCGGGGGCTGAGGGTGACCACCCCGGGCCCGTACGGCAGCCGCAGGGTGCGCCGGTACGCGCCGTCGCGCCACTCCTCGACGCCGGGGACGGCGGTGGCGGCGAGGTGGCCGAAGAGGTTGTCGGGGCACAGCGGCGCCCGGAACGGCAGCCGCAGCGTGAGCACGCCCGGCACGCTGGTCCGCGGCCCCCGGCCGGCCCGCTGCCGCAGCTCGGTCGGGGAGAGCGCGAAGATCTCGCGTACGGTCTCGTTGAACGCGCGGACACTGGCGAACCCGGCCGCGAAGGCGATGTCCGCCATCGGCAGGGCGCTCGTCTCGATCAGCAGCCGCGCGGTCTGCGCCCGCTGGGCCCTGGCGAGCGCGAGCGGGCCCGCGCCGAGCTCGGCGAGCAGCTGCCGCTCGATCTGCCGGGTGCTGTATCCCAGCCGGGCGGCGAGACCGGGCACCCCGTCCCGGTCCACCACGCCGTCGGCGATCAGCCGCATGGCGCGGGCCACCAGATCCGCCCGCTCGTTCCACTGCGGCGAGCCGGGGCTGGCGTCCGGGCGGCACCGCTTGCAGGCCCGGAACCCGGCCTGCTGGGCGGCCGCGGCGCTGGGGTAGAACCGCATGTTCTCGGGCTTGGGCCCGACGACCGGGCAGCTCGGCCGGCAGTAGATCCCGGTGGTCACGACGGCGATGAAGAACCACCCGTCGAAGCGGGCGTCCTTCGCCTGTGCGGCGCGGAGGCACCGGTCGGTGTCGGTGTGCATGGGTCCAGCATCCGCCAGCGGGGCGGGGGCAGGCTCGCGGGAATCCGACATCGACGTCGCGGCGCAAGGGGCGGGGCCCTGGGCGCGGGCGGGAGCCCGGCGCGAGGGCGAGGCCCGGGCAAGGGCAGGGGCCCGGGACGAGGGCGCGGCCCCGGGGCAAGGGCAGGGGCCCGGGACGAGGGCGCGGCCCCGGGGCAAGGGCGCAGCCGCTGGGCGAGGCGGGGGGTTCGGCCCGTGTGCCGGTCCGCCATGCCGGGACGATGGCCGCGTCCCGCCGCCCGCCCACGGCCCCCTGGCTGGACCGATCCACCCGCCCCACGAGGGATGTTGTGGCGAACGGGGAGACCAGCGGCTTGTGAATCGGCAATCATGGGTGTGTGACGGACTACGCCGAGTTCCCGCTTGCCGATGGCACCCCCGTACGTCTGGAGCTGGCCCCCGTGGCCTCCTCCTCCGCCTCCGCGCCCGCGAACGGCACGGGCGAAGGCGGTAAGGGGCGTGGGCTGCCCGAGGGGATCGGGGGTGTGACACCGGTGGCGCGGGCGCCGAGGGGCGCGGCGGCGCTGGCCGGAGAGGGGTTGCAGGCCATCCTGCGGCCGCTGGGGCCGCTGCTGCAGGAGGTGCACACGGCGGTGAGCGCCGCGCCGAATCCGCCCGACGAGATCCAGGTGCAGTTCGGGGTGCAGATCGGGCAGGATCTCAAGCTCGGGATCGTCGGCGTCAACGGCCAGGCGAGCCTGACCATTTCGGCCACCTGGCAGCTGCCCGGTCCGCGTACGAGCTGACCGATGGACTGGTTTCGCCCCGCCCCGGCCGCTGGGCAGCGCCCTGCCACGGTCTCGGTACTGAGCCAGGCCGATCACGAGGCAGTCGGCTCCGGCGTACTGCTCCCCCGTGACCGCTTTCTGACGTGTGCGCACGTCGTCAACTGCGCGCTCGGCAAGGAGGACACGACCTGCGCCGAGCGCCCCACTGCGGCGTCCCTGAAGGTGCTGGTGCACGGCCCGGACGGGAACGCGCACGCGGGCACGGCGCGGCTGGCGGTGTGGATACCGCCCGGCGCGACGAACGGTGTCGAATGGGACGGCGACCTCGCCGTGCTGGAGCTCGTCGAGCCGCTGCCCCGTGAGGTGCTGCCGCCGCGCTGGCGGGCCATGGCGGAGGGGCAGTCCGTCCGCGCCTGGCACGGCAGCGGGCTGGCCGCGACCATCGCCACCGCACGCGTGACCTCGTGCGACGGCCGGATCGGCTATGTGGACGGCACGTCGATGACCGGTGTCGCCATCGACCACGGCTACAGCGGAGGACCGTTGTGGTCGGGTGAGGCGGACGCGGTGGTCGGTCTGGTGGCGGCCGCCCTCACGCCCCCGCACCACCCGGTGAACGGCGCCCCGCTCGCGTACTCCCCGCGGCATGTCGCCCGCCGCAGCTGGGGCATCCCGTGGCAGCGGATCCGGGCCGAGCTGGCCGGTGTCGGCGCCCAGCACGTCCTCGACGAGCCGGAGACCGGACCGGAGGCCGAACCGGAGACCGAACCGGCCCGCCAGGCCGCCGATCCCGTCCACCGCGCCCTCGCCGCGCTCCTCGGTCGGGCGCTCGCGGACCCGGCCCGGCGGGCCGACTTCGCGCGCACGGTCGCCGGGCGGTGCGGCCACCACCACCGGGCGGACGGATCCGCCCCTTCGGTCGACGAGTTCGCGCGGCTGCTCACCACCGACGGGCGCGCGCTGCCCGCCCTGGCCGAGGTACTGCACCCCGTCGACCCGCACGCGGTCGGCGAACTGCTCGCGGTGGGGCGGATGTCGGGCGTGGCACGGCTGCTCTCCCCCGGTGAGCTCGGCGAGTTGCTGACCCAGCTGGGCACGGTGCCCGCGGCCACGGCGGCCCGTCTGCCCTCCGTCGTACGGGCCGCGCTGCCGCTCGCCGAACTGCCCGGCGCGCTGCTGGCCGGGGCCGACTGGGACAGCCCGGACGCCACCCTGCGCACGGCCCGTATCAGGGCGCTGGTCGAGTACCTGGAGGGCCTGCGCGGGGACAGCCGTCCGGTCCCGGACGGCACCTCGGGCGTTCCCGGGCTGCTCCGCGTGGTCGTCTACGTGGCCGCCCTGTGCCCGCCCGCGCCCGGGGACGCGCTGCGCCGCTGGAGCACGGCGGTCGCCACCCGCCTCGGGATCCACGAGGCCGCCCTGGAGGAGCGCCGGGCGGACGCCCACGAGTGGGCACTGAGGCAGCACGCGCCCGCGGTGGCGCCCCGGGTTCTCGTACGGCTCACCGCGCACGCCGACCGCGACGGCGCGCACCTCTACCGGCTGCGGATGTGGTGCAACGAGGGCGCCGGGCCGCGGCGCGTCTGCGACGGCGGCGACCGGCTCCGCGGCGCGGCACAGGCGGCCGAGGACATCCTCACCGTCATCGAGCCCCTGCACCGCGCCCTCCCGGTGGGCACCCGCCCGGTGATCGAACTCATCGTGGACCGTGAGGCGTTGGAGATCCCGGTGGACCAGTGGGAGTGGCCGGGTCCGGCCGGTCTGGTGCCGGGGATGCTGGGCGCGGAGTACCCGCTGGTCGTCAACTGCCCGGAGCTGATGCAGCGGGCCGGTGAACGCTTCAAGGCGGCGCTGCGCCACCGCCAGCGGCTGCTTGACGACGGCGGGGCCGTGCACATCGACCGCTCGACGGGAGGGAAGAATGGGGTGTACGCACTGCTCATGGACCAACTGGACGCGGCGCAGGCCACCGTGGACGGCGTCCCGGCCGACGTCCGCGTCGATCTCGTGCAGGTGTGCCTGGCGATGGGCGTCCCGGTCGTGCTCTGGGACCGGGGCCAGGACCAGGACGGCGAGTCCGGCTCCCACGCCGTACGCACCATCGCGGGCACTCCGCCGCGCCGCCTCCCCGAGACGGTGCGCGCCTACCGCGCCAAGACCCTCGGCTGCCCGCAGACCTTCCTGGGACGGCCGGTGCTGGCCTGGTCCGACGCCGACCATGAACTGCCGCGGCTCGAATTGGCCGATCCCACGGAGCCGTCATGAACGTCAACGACAGTGATACGGAGGTCTCATGACGGCGCGGAACAGCGGCGGCGGGGACGACGACGAGGAATTGGCCGCCTCGCTGGACGACCTCGCCCTCCCTCCGGAGCGCATGGCGCCCCCGGAGGAGGAGTTCTCCATCGAGTACCGGCAGGACGCTCGGACGTCCCCGTCCCCCGTCCCGCGACCGCCTGAAGAACGTGCCCCGGCCCCGCCCGCCGCCTGGCGGCTCTTCCGCGGGGACGGGGTGACCCGGAGGCTGCCGCTGCCGTCCGCCCCGCCCTGGCGGCGCTTCGGGACCGGAAGGGCCGGCGGGCGCGGCGGCGGCCATCCGCCGTATTTGGTCTCTCCGCACCACGCCGACGTCGTGAACGCGGCGCTCCATCTGCGCCGCCCGCTGCTGGTGACCGGCCAGCCCGGGACGGGCAAATCGTCGCTGGCCCAGGCGGTCGCGCGGGAACTGGACCTCGGCGAGGTGCTGCGGTGGTCCGTCAACAGCCGCTCCACCGTGCAGGAAGCGCTCTACCGCTACGACGCGGTCGGCCGGCTGCGCGAGACGACCATGAGCAGGGACCGCGGCCGTCCCGAGCCGGACATCGGGTCCTTTATGCGGCTCGGCCCGCTGGGCACCGCGCTGGTGCCGGGCGAACGCCCCCGGGTGCTGCTCGTCGACGAGCTCGACAAGGGCGATGTGGATCTGCCGAACGATCTGCTGACGATCTTCGAGGAGGGCGAGTTCGAGATCCCCGAGCTGTCCCGGCTCTCCGACGAACAGCCCGAAGTCCGCGTTCCGACGCTGCGGATCGACGAGCAGGCGATCGTGGTGCGGGGCCGGGTGATGTGCGACGAGTTCCCCGTCGTCGTCATCACCAGCAACGGTGAGCGCGACTTCCCGCCCGCCTTTCTGCGCCGCTGCGTACGGCTGGAGCTGCCACCGCCGGACGAGGAGCGGCTGCGCGCGATCGTCACCGCGCACCTCGGCGAGGACGCGCTGCGCGAGGTGGACGATCTGCTGCAGGCGTTCCTGCGGCGGCGCGCACCGGGCGAGCTGGCCACCGACCAGTTGCTGAACGCGGTCTTCCTGCGCTCGGGAGGCGTGGACCTGGACGCGGACGGGCTGCTGGACGCCGTGCTGCACCGGCTGAGCGGGACGGTGTAGGCGGATGACCGGGGACGCCGGCCGACTCGGTGAGGATCTGCGCGCGCTGCTCGCGGTCCTCGCGGACAGCGGCGTCCCGCTCGCGCAGGAGGAGCTGCTGGACGCGCTGTGGCTGGCCCGGCGGCTGCCCGCCGGGGCGGACGACGCGCCGGTGCGGCGTGCCCTGGCCCGGCAGCCCGCCCTGGCGGAGGCCGGGGCTCCGGCGGACGAGGACGCGGACGCCGTGGACACGGACGGGGACTACCTCCTCGCGCCGCCCACCGGGCCGGTGCTCGGCCGCGCCGGCCCCGGCCCGGCGGCCCCCTGGCTCACCGCGTCACCGCCCGCATCGCTGCCGTCGGACCTCCCGTCCCTCCCGTCGGGCGACCGCGCGATGGCCGGGCTGCACGCCGTCCCCGGCCACGCCGCCGACGCCGACCGCACTGCCGACGGCCCGCCCGGCGCGCTGGCGCTGCGCGTCCCGGAGGGCAAGGCGCTCCGTGCCGAGCTGCGGATCGGCCGGGCGCTGCGCCCGCTCAAACAGCACCGTCCGAGCCTCTCCAGGCACGAGCTGGACGTGGAGGCGACGGTGACGGCCCTCGCCGAGACCGGTCTGCCGGACGTCGCCCTGCGCCCGGCGCGCGAGCGCTGGCTGGATCTGGCGCTCGTCATCGACGACGGCATGTCGATGCTGCTGTGGCAGCGGCTGGCAGCGGAGATCCGCGTGATGATGGAGCGGCTCGGCGCCTTCCGGCTCGTCCGGACGTACGGACTGCACTCCCGCGGCCCCGCCACCCCGTCCGAGCTGAGCGGCCGCCCCTTCGACCCGTCGGCGACGGCTCTGGCGTCCCGGACGCTGGCCGACCCGTCCGGCCATACGCTCGTGCTCGTGCTGAGCGACGGCATGGGGCCCGCCTGGCGGGACGGCCGTAAGCACGAAGCGGTGCTGCGGTGGGCCCGTTGCGGCCCCACGGCCATCCTGCACGCCCTGCCGCGGCGGATGTGGGACGGCTCCGGCATCCGGGCGCAGCGGTGGCAGGTGACGACCCGGCAGAGCGGCGCGCCGAACACCGAATGGACGATCACCGACCCCGTGCTGCCGGCCGGTCTGGCCGCCTTCGACGGCATTCCGGTGCCGGTCATCGAGCCGGAGCCCGGCTCGATGACCGCCTGGGCCCGGCTCGTCGCCGCCCCGGGCGGCAGCGCGCTGATGTCCCTTCTGAGCCGCCCCGAGGCGGCGCGCGGGGACGGGGCGCCGCGCGCCGACGGCCTCGGAGAGGTCCAGCGCTTCCGCGACGCCGCCTCGCCGGAGGCCTACCGCCTCGCCGCGCATCTCGCCGCCGTCGCCCCCGTGTCCGTACCGGTCATGCGGCTGGTGCAGGCCGCGGTCCCCTGGCAGGCGGACACCGCCCACCTCGCCGAGGTCTTCCTGGGCGGGCTGCTGCGGCCCGCCCAGGCCGGACCGCACGAGGAACCGCTGCCGCCGCAGCACCGTGCGTTCGACTTCACCCGGACCGCGAGAGACGCCCTGCTGGACGCCGTTCCGACCGCGGAGCTCATGGACACCGGGCGGCTCATCGGGCACCGGCTGGGCCAACTGGCGGGCCGTGCGCCGGACTTCCCCGCCTGGCTCCGCCATCCCGGCGGCCCGGACGGCCTTCCCGCCGGGGCGCGGGCCTTCGCCGAGGTGGGGCCACGTCTGGCGGCGCGCTTCGGGGCCCCGGCGCTTCCGCCTCCGAGCCCGCCCAGGGCGCCCGAGCCCGCCGCGCCCGCCGCGCCTCCCGCGTCGCCGAAGCCGGTGCCGGTGCCGGTGCCCGTGCCCGTGCCGGAACGGGCACCGGAGACGGAGGCCGAGTTGCCCTGGGCCCAGGGGGCGACATACGCCTGTTCCTCCTGCGAGGAGCCGGTGGAGCCTTACGACCGCTACTGCGGGTCCTGTGGACACGACCTCGCGCACGGCCGTCTCACGTGGTCGGGCAGCTACCCGCAGTCGATCGGTCCGTACCAGATCTACGGCAACATCGGCATGGGCCCGGAACTGGACTACGACCTCTATCTCGGCCGTGCCCCTTATGAGTTGTTCCATGTCGCGGTACGCACCCTACGGCGCGGGGCCCCGGAGGAGGCCCTGGTCGGGCTGCGCATGGAAGCGGAGGCGCTGCGGCGGATGGGCGGGATGTTCGCCCCGTCACTCATGGACCGGGGCCTTCACCACGATCCGCCGTGGACGGCCCAGGAGATCATCCGCGGTTCCGACGGCTCGCTGCCGGTGCGTCTGTCCGCTCTGTTGAACCGGACGCCCAGCAGCGCCGTGCCCGCGCTGGACGCGCGCACCGCCGACCTCATCGGCCTGCGTCTCGCGGAGGGGGTGAGCATGTGCTCCAGCAAGGACATCACGCTCGGGAGCCTCACGGCACACACCGTGCTCGTCGTCGACCGGACGGTGAAGCTGGTCGGCTGGACCACGGCCACGATCGATGGCCGCTACCAGCCGCTGGCCTTCGCCAGGGAGGCGAACGTCCTCGCGTTGGGCGAGATCCTTCAGGCCCTGCGGGGCGGGCGTGCGACCGCCGCGGACGCGCTCATCGCGGCCTGCCTCGATCCCGATCCGGAAGCCCGTCCGACGGCGGAGCAGGTCGCGCAGGCCCTCGCCCGGCAGATGGCCGACCCCGAAGGCGGGACCGTGTCGGCGCCGGTGCCGCAAGCGGGCTCGCCCTCCCCGCTGATCACGGCACCGGCTCCCGAGGCCCCACGCCCCCGCCCCACCAGGCGCTCCCGGCTGACTTCCCTCTTCCGGCGCGGCGAACGGGCCGCCGAGGCCGAACGGCAACGCGAGTCCGAGCTGATCCGGACGCCCCTGCCGGCCGCCCACCGCATCGCGGTGATCAGCCGCCCGGTCGGGGCCGGCAGAACCACCACGACCGTCGCGCTGGGCTCGATCCTCGCGAGCCGGCGCGACGACAAGGTCATCGCGGTCGACGTGACTCCCGGTGGGGACGCCTTCGAGCGTCACGTACCGCGCGAGAGCGCGGCGACCATCCGCGACCTGGCCCTCAGCAGCCCGCATCTCGACGGCTACGTCACCATCCGGCGCTTCACCTCGCAGGCCCCCTCCGGGCTGGAGATCCTCGCCGGGAGCACCTCGCCCCAGATCGACGACGAGGCCTATCGCCGGGCCATCGACGTCCTCGGCAGGGGGTACTCGATCATCCTCTCCGACTCGGACACCAGCGCGCTCGATGACACCGTGCACGGCGTCCTCGACCTCGCCGACCAGCTGATCGTCGTCACGACGCCCGCCGTGGAACGCATCAGGCGTGCGGGCACGACCATGGCCCGGCTCGCCGCTCAAGGCCACTCCGAGCTCGTCCGGCGCGCCATCACGGTGCTGAATCAGCCCCACGAAACCCCCGAGCCGCCCAGGTCGCGGGTCGAGGAACTCATGGCGTACTACCAGACCCTCTGCCGCGGTGTGGTCACGGTCCCCCACGATCCGTATCTGGCCTCCGGCGGCGCGATCGACTTCAGCCGGCTGTACCCCGGAACGCTCGACGCCTACACCCGTCTGGCCGCGCTCGTCGCGGAGGGCTTCGCTCCGTCGCCGCCCGGCCGATGAGACCTGCCGCACAGGCCCCGGGGCGCGGCTCGGAGCATGTCCCGGACGCCCTATCGTGTATGCCATGTCTTCCGCCCCCGGCTCCGGTTCCGGCTCCAGCGAACTGATCCGCATCGTCTCCCGTTCCTCCCCCATGGCCCTCGCCCAGGTCGAACGGGTCCGTACCGAGCTTGCCGCGCTGCGGCCGGGGATCCGTACGGAGGTCGTACCGGTCACCACCTCCGGCGACCGGTGGATGGGCGATCTGTCGAAGCTGGGCGGGAAGGGCGCGTTCACCAAGGAGGTGGACGCCGCGCTGCTGGCGGGTGAGGCGGATCTCGCGGTGCACTGCATCAAGGACGTGCCCGCCGACCGTCCGCTGCCCGCGGGCACGGTCTTCGCCGCGTACCTCAAGCGGGACGACATCCGCGACGCCGTGATCCACCCCGACGGGCTGACCCTCGACGAGATGCCCGCGGGGACCCGGATCGGCACTTCCTCGGTCCGCCGCGTCGCCCAGCTGGCGATCACCCACCCGCAGCTGGAGTGCGTGCCGATGCGCGGCAACGCCAACCGCCGGCTGGAGAAGCTGGCGGCGGGCGACTGCGACGCGCTGCTGCTGGCCGTCTCGGGTCTGGAGCGGATCGGCCGTACGGACCGGATCAGCGAGATCCTGCCGGTGGACGCCATGTGCCCGCCGATCGGGGCCGGGGTGCTGGGGCTCCAGTGCCGGGAGGACGACACCGAGACGATCGAGGCCGTGGCCGGGCTCGGCGACGCCGACGTCTGGAAGGAAATCACCGCGGAGCGCATGCTGCTGCATGTGCTCCAGGGCCACTGCAACTCCCCCATCGCGGGCTACGCCAGGGCCGAGCGCGACGGCCGCCTCTCGCTGCGCGCCCGGGTCTTCAGCCCCGACGGCAAGACGGTCCTGGACGCCCACGAATGGGCGGGCCCCCTGGACCCGGCCACCCTGGGAACGTCGGTCGCGGTGGCGCTGCTCCGGCAGGGCGCCCGCGAGGTCATCGACACCATCCCGCACTGAGGCCGCACCGAGGGGCACTGGGGCGGCATCCCGCACCAAGGCCGCCGCTGCCCCTCCTGGGCCATGGGCCCTACCGCGCCCGTAGCCTCCGCCATACCGCATGCGCCGCGTGGTGGCCCGACATGCCGTGGACGCCGGGCCCCGGTGGGGTGGCGGAGGAGCAGAGGTAGACCGCCGGGTGGGCGGTGGCGTACGGGACGCGGGCGAGCTTGGGGCGTATGACGGCCTGGAGGCCCTCGAAGGCGCCGCAGGCGATGTCGCCGTCGATGTAGTTGGCGTTGCGGGCGGCGAGTTCGGGCGGTCCGGCCACCGCGCGGGCCAGGACGAGATCGCGGAAGCCGGGGGCGAAGCGCTCGATTTGACGCTCGATCACCTCCGTGGCGTCGCCCTTCCAGCCGCTGGGCACATGGCCGTAGGCCCAGAAGGTGTGCTTGCCCTCCGGGGCGCGGGAGGGGTCCAGGAGGCTGGGCTGGGCGGTGATCAGGAACGGGACGGAGGGGTCGCGGCCCTCGACGGCGGCCCGCAGCGCGGCGCCGATCTCGCCCGAGGTGGGGCCGACATGGACGGTGCCCGCGCGGCGGGCGTCGGGCGCGGTCCAGGGGACCGGGCCGGACAGCGCGTAGTCGATTTTGAAGGCGCCGGCCCCGTAGCGGTAGCGGCGGTAGGCGTTGCCGAGACCTGCGATACGGGCCAGGGCGCGCGGCGAGGTGTCGAAGATGTAGGCACGGGCGGGCGGCAGTTCGTCGAGCCGCTTGACCTCGGTGGAGACGTGGATCGTCCCGCCGTGTGCGCGCAAGTACGCCCCCAGCGCGTCCACGATCGACTGGGAGCCGCCGCGCGGGATCGGCCAGCCGACCTCATGGGCCGCGACGGCGAACATCAGGGCGGGGCCGCCGGTGGCCGGTGCGCTGGTGGGCGCGATGGCGTGCCCGGCCAGCCCGGTGAACAGGGCGCGCGCCTTCTCGTCGCGGAAGCGGAGCGGACCGGCGAGCAGCGAGACCGGCTGGAGCGCGTGCAGCCCGAAGCGGGCCCAGGTGATCGGGTCACGGGGCACCCCGTCCCAGTGGGCGCGCAGCAGATCGGGGGCGAGGGTGGCCCAGCGGCCGAGGTAGGGGGCCAGCAGCCGGCGGTAGGTGCCGGCGTCGCGGGGGCCGAGCGACCTGGCGGTCTCGCCGACCGAGCGGGCCAGCACCGCGGCCGTGCCGTCCGGGAAGGGGTGGGCCAGCGGCAGCTCGGGGTGGAGCCACTCCAGGCCGTACCGGGCCAGCGGCATCCGCTCGAAGGCCGGGGAGCCGATGGCGAGTGGGTGCACGGCGGAGCAGGGGTCGTGCCGGAAGCCGGGGAGGGTCAGCTCTTCGGTGCGTGAGCCCCCGCCGATGGTGTCGGCGGCCTCGAAGATCTCCACCGCGCAGCCGCGGCGGGCGAGTTCGACGGCCGCGGTCAGCCCGTTCGGTCCGGCACCCACTACGACCGCGTCGAGCATGGACGGCACGTCGGCTCCCCCTCGTCCTCGAGGTATCGGTGGAACGATCAGCCGGCGTCGGCCAGCAGGCCCAGGATATGCCGAACGGCCGCCTCGTCCCTGGCCGCCGTGAAAGGAAGGGCGTTGCCCCCGCTGATCCGGAACGGCTTGCCGCCGAGCGTGCTGTGCGCGCCGCCCGCCTCGTCGACCAGCAGCAGACCGGCGGCGTGGTCCCAGGCGTTCTCCCAGGTGAAGGCGACGGCGTCGAGCAGCCCCCGGGCCACGTTCAGATACTCCAGACCCGCCGAACCGCAGGGGCGCACCTCGGCCCCCGGCGCCCGCAGGCCGGACAGGGTGCGCTTCTCCGCGTCGGTGGTGAAGTCGTAGTGGGATATGGCGACGTGGAGGGCCCCGCCGGGCTCCGGGGAGCCGCTGTGGATCGGCTCGCCGTTCAGCAGCGCGCCCCCGCCACGGCGGGCGATGGCCATCAGGTCGAGCACCGGGGCGTACGTCCAGGACGCGAGGAGCTCTTCCCGGTGGGCGAGGGTGACCAGCGTCGAGAAGCCGGGGTCGCCGTGGACGAACTGCCGGGTGCCGTCGACCGGGTCGACGATCCAGACGGGCGCGTCGCCGCCGAGGGCGGTGAGCACGGCCGGGTCGGCGTGCACCGCCTCCTCGCCCACCACCACGGAGCCGGGCAGCAGCTTGGTGAGGGCGTCGGTCAGCTGCTCCTCGGCCAGCCGGTCGGCGGTGGTGACCAGGTCGTGCGGGCCCCGCTTCTCGACGATCTCATGGGCGGCGAGCTGCCGGAAGCGCGGCATGACCTCTTCGGCGACCGCCGCGCGGACCGCCTTCTCCACCGCGCCGAGATCACCGGCGAGAAATTCATCGATCATGCGTTCATCGAATCATGTCTCTGCGACAGCGGGTGGCACGGCGACCGCGGGAAGGTGTCATCGAGGTGAAGGGATGGACCCCCGCGAAAGGCGCGGATCCGCTTTTTGACCGCCATACCAGCTCACCCCGTCGATATGCGGGGACGGGCGCGGGGTCACGGCACGCGTTCCGCGGACTGGTCGGGGGCCGGTTCGGGGCTGGGCTCCGCCGGGCGGTGGGCCCGGGAGCCGGTGGTGAGCAGGCCGAGCGTCACGATGGCGAGCCCGCACCCGGCCATGATCGCCCAGCCCAGATGGCTGGCCGCGGGGAACCCGGAGCTGAAGGGGCCGTGCACCCGGGCGGTGGAGACCGAGCCGAGGACGGCGACGCCGAGGGCCGCCCCCACCTGGCGGCCGGTGGAGGTGACCGCGGCGGCCACCCCCGCCTGGGAGCGCGGCATCCCGGAGACGGCCGAGTAGGTCAGCGGGGCGTCGAGCATGCCGAAGCCGATGCCGAACGCCACATAGGCGATGACGAGGTACCAGACCGGGGTGTCCGCCCGTACCTGGGTCAGCAGCAGTCCGCACGCCGCCGTACCGGCCCCGGCGATCACCATGGGGACGCGCGGGCCGCGGGCGCCGACGATACGGCCCGCGAGCGGCGAGGAGACCAGGGTCATGGCCGCCATCGGCAGCGTGAGCAGCCCGGTGTGCAGCGGGGAGAATTCCTTGACGTCCTGGAGGTACAGGGCGTTGAGGAAGAGGAACCCGGCGAGCGCGGCGAAGCCGCACACCGCCGAGGCGATGGCGCCGCTGAAGGAGGGGCTGCGGAAGAAGCGGACGTCCAGCAGCGGTTCGGCACGGCGGAGTTCATAGCGGATGAGAGAGACGGCGGCGGCCACGGCGACCGTGAAGCAGCCGACGATCGGCGCCGAGCCCCAGCCCTTGACCGGGCCCTCGATGATGCCGAACGTGAGCGTCGCCAGCAGCGCGATCACCAGCAGTTGCCCCACCGGATCGAGCCTGCGCGGCCGAGGGGCCTTGGATTCGGGGACGAACAGCGCGGTGAGGGCCAGGGCGAGGGCGGCGACCGGGAGGTTGACCCAGAAGACGGCCTGCCAGCCGGTGGAGTCCACCAGCGCACCGCCGACGACGGGCCCCAGCGCGATGCTCACACCCGCGACCGCCCCCCACATCCCGATCGCCCTGGCCCGCTCCTCGAGGTCGGTGAAGGTGTTGGCGATGATCGAGACCGCGACCGGGTTGAGCATGGCGCCGCCCATGGCCTGCACCATCCGGAAGGCGATCAGCGAACCGGTGTCGGAGGCCAGCCCGCACAGCAGCGACCCCAGGCTGAACAGCAGCAGCCCGGTCTGGAACGTTCTGCGCCTGCCGAACCGGTCGGCCATCGAGCCGGAGAGCATCAGCAGGCTGGCGAGCACCACGGTGTAGGCGTCCACCGTCCACTGGAGCCCCGAGGGGGTGGCGTCCAGATCCTCCTGGATGGACGGCAGGGCGAGGTTCACGATGGTGGTGTCGAGGCCCACCATGAACAGGCTGATGCAGCAGATCCCCAGGATCAGCCACTTTCTCGTGGCGCCGGCCATGGTTCGCCTCCCGATCGGGGCGGGTCGTGCCCCCGGCGCACGGACCGCTGCGACCTCCGCATCGCACGGCGCGCCCGCCGGGGGTGTCCTCGCCTGGTTCCGGACTACGCCTTGCGGCCGGTGATCACGACGGTGTCCGCGCCGAGGGGCATCCGTCCGGCGGGCTCGATGCCCACCGCGCGGAACCACTCCTCGTACTCGGCGCCCGTGTAGACCATGCCCTCGCCGGAGGCGATGGTGTGGAAGTACGCGGACAGCAGCGCCGCCCGCTCGGGTCCGGTGCCGTCGTCGTCCTGGCGCGGGGTGACCACGTAGACCGCGCCGCCGGGAGGGAGCGCGCGGGCGGCCTTGGCGAGGAGTTCCTGGACCCGCTCGGGGGACCAGATCTCCAGGAAGTGGGCGAAGAGCACTCCGTCGCAGCCGGTCGGGAACTCGTCGTGGAAGGCGTCGAGGCTCACCGCCCGCACCCGGTCGGCCAGCCCCAGCTTCTCGATCTCCTCGTTGGCGGCCGCCGCGATGGAGGGCAGATCTCCGATGGTGATGCGCAGATCCGGCCGGCGGGCGGCGAAGTTGGAGGCGTTGATGGCCGTTCCGCCGCCGATGTCCAGGAGGTGGGTGCACTCGGAGAGGTCGAGCTTCTCTCCCAGTTCGGCGCCCACGAGCCTGCTCACCGAGGACATCATGGTGTGGAATGTGGCTTCCAGTTCGGGATTCTCGGCGAGCCGCCCGTAGAGGGTGGACGCCGTTCCCGGAATCTCCCGCCGCAGACCGACGTTGGTGTCTTCCTTGAGGGATTCACAGAACCAGGCCATCGCCCGGTAGATACCGTCTTGTTCCCAGGGAATGTTGGAGGCGGGCGCCTCGTCGAAGTTGGCCGTCAGCGGCTTCGAGAGAGGGGTGATGTGGTATCCGTCGCCCTTCTTGTCCAAAAGCCCGAATACCGTACAGCCGAGAAGGAGAATGCGGGTGGGCTGCTCCTTGAGGCCCAGCCGGGTGGCTATCTCACCCACGGCCAGGCCGGGCTCCTTCTCCGCCAGCGCGAAGAGCCCTAACTGGAATGCCGCGCTCAGGAACTGAAACCGATAGTGGGCCTTGTAGAGTCCCCGGAGCTCCACATCTATCGGTACCTCGGTTTGTGTCATGCCCAACCCTTCTGTGACAAGGAGTCGTTCGGCCGACCGGACATCAGAGCACAAAAACCGAGGTGATTGTAACCATGTTCGAAGGTTTTCGGGGGTCCGCTTTTTGCTCTCCGTGGCCGCCCGCCGATAGTCGACGGGCGGCCACGGAAACGGAATTCACCCCTCCTTGAGAAAAGGGCCATGCCTTGCCGGTGCGCGGCAGAGCCGGTGCGGCGATCAGCCGGTGAGCGCGGGGATGACGCGCTCGCCGTACGCGTCGAGCGTGCGCTCCTTCGCGTCATGCATCGCGTAGACCGCGAACTGGCCGACCCCCAGTTCGCGCAGCCGCTCCAGCTTCTCGATATGCGCCTCGGCCGGGCCCAGCAGACAGAACCGGTCCACGATCTCGTCGGGCACGAACGCCGTGTCCGGGTTGCCGGCCCGGCCGTGGTGGGCGTAGTCGTACCCCTGCCGCTCCTTGATGTACGCGGTCAGGGACTCGGGCACGGCGCCGGAGTGCTCCCCGTAGCGGCCGACCAGGTCGGCCACGTGGTTGCCGACCATGCCGCCGAACCAGCGGCACTGCTCACGGGCGTGGTCCAGATCGTCCCCGACATACGCGGGGGCGGCCACGCAGATGGTGACCGCGTCCGGATCGCGCCCGGCCTCGGCCGCCGCGGAGCGCACCGCCTTGACCATCCACTCCGTCAGGAACGGGTCGGCGAGCTGGAGGATGAAGCCGTCGGCCTTCCGCCCGGCCAGCGCGAGCGCCTTGGGGCCGTACGCCGCCATCCACACCGGCAGCCTGCTGTCCTCGATCCAGGGGATCCGCATCGGGCTGCCGTCCACGACGGCCTCCCGGCCCTCCGCGAGATCGCGGATGGCGTCGATGGCGTCCTCGAGGCGGGCGAGGGTGTTGGGCCTGCGCCCCGCCACCCGCAGCGCGGAGTCGCCACGGCCGATCCCGCAGACGGTGCGGTTGCCGTACATCTCGTTGAGCGTGGCGAAGGTGGAGGCCGTCACCTCCCAGGTGCGGGTACCCGGATTGGTGACCATGGGGCCGACGATCAGCCGCTCGGTACGGGCCAGGATCTGGCTGTAGATGACGAACGGCTCCTGCCACAGCACGGCGGAGTCGAACGTCCAGCCGTAGCCGAAGCCATTGCGCTCGGCGCGGCGCATCAGCTCGACGACGGCCGACGCGGGTGGATCGGTCTGCAGCACGAGTCCGAAGTCCATGCTCGCTCCCTGGGTCAGCTCAGGTACTGACAGGTGTCGCGGATGAGGAACTGGCCGTGCCCGGCACGTCCGGTGTACTCCCGCCGGTCGATGACGGGCACCCCGCGCGAGAGCACGGTCTCGACCTGCCCGGTGATCTGCTTGCCCTCGTACGCCGAGTAGTCGACGTCCATGTGGTGGGTCTCGGCGGACAGGGTCTGCCGCGCCTCCGGGTCGTAGACGACGATGTCGGCGTCGGCCCCGGGCGCGATGGTGCCCTTGCGCGGGTAGAGGCCGAACATCCTGGCCGGGGTGGCGCAGGCGATCTCGATCCAGCGGCGGCGGGAGATATGGCCGTCCACCACGGCCTGGTGGAGCAGGTCCATCCGGTGCTCCACGCCCGGCATACCGTTGGGGATCTTGGAGAAGTCGCCCCGGCCCAGCTCCTTCTGCCCGGTGAAGCAGAACGGGCAGTGGTCGGTGGAGACCACCTGGAGGTCGTTGGTCCGCAGCCCCCGCCACAGCGCGGCCTGGTGCTCGACGGGCCGCAGCGGAGTGGAGCAGACGTACTTGGCGCCCTCGAAGTCCGGTTCGGCGAGGTTGTCCGTGGACAGGAACAGATACTGCGGACAGGTCTCGCCGAAAACCGGAAGCCCCAGGTCACGGGCGCGGGTCAGCTCCGCGACGGCCTCCTCGGCCGATACGTGGACCACGTACAGCGGGGCGCCTGCCACCCGGGCGAGCTGGATGGCGCGATGGGTCGCCTCCGACTCCAGCAGCGCCTTACGGACCTCACCGTGGTAGCGGGGATCGGTCCTGCCCTCGGCCAGCGCCTGCTCCACCAGGACGTCGATGGCGATGCCGTTCTCGGCGTGCATCATGATCAGCCCGCCGTTGCCGGAGGCGCGCTGCATGGCCCGCAGGATCTGCCCGTCGTCGCTGTAGAAGACCCCCGGATAGGCCATGAACAGCTTGAAGCTGCTCACGCCCTCCCCCACCAGGAGATCCATCTCCTTGAGGGTGCTCTCGTTCACATCGGAGAGGATCATGTGGAAGCCGTAGTCGATGGCGCAGTTGCCGCGCGCCTTGAGGTGCCAGGCGTCCAGCCCCTCGCGCAGGGCGTGGCCCACCGTCTGGATGGCGAAGTCCACGATGGTGGTGGTGCCGCCCCAGGCCGCCGCCCGGGTGCCGGTCTCGAAGGTGTCGGAGGCGAACGTGCCGCCGAACGGCATCTCCATATGGGTGTGCCCGTCGACCCCGCCCGGGATGACGTACTTGCCGGTGGCGTCGATCGTACGGTCGGCGGTCCAGCCCTGGGCCCACTCGCCGCCGGGCGCGGCGAGTGCGGCGACCTTGCCGTCCTCGATCAGCACATCGGCCGGGGTCTCCTCGGCGGCGGTGACGACCAGCCCGCCGCGGATCACGGTACGGGTCATCAGCTCGCGCTCCTTCCGGACCAGGTGGTCTCCAGGGCGGACTTGAGGGCGGCCTCGAGGATCTCCGCGCCCTCCTCGGCCTCGGCGACGGTGAGGCTGAGCGGCGGGGCGATCCGCAGCACGCTGCTGTTGTGCCCGCCGCCCTTGCCGATGAGCAGCCCGCCCTCCCGGGCGGCCTCCAGCACGGCGGACGCGCCCTCCGGGGACGGTTCGCCGGTGCCCGGGTCCACCAGCTCGATGCCGATCATCAGCCCCCGGCCGCGGACCTCGCGCACACCGTCCAGACCGGCGCAGGCGGCGCGCAGCCGCTCGATCAGCAGTCCGCCGACCCGGCGGGCGTTGCCCTGGAGATCGTGTTCGACCAGGTGGTTGAGGTTGGCCAGACCGGCGGCCATGGTGATGGGGCTGCCGCCGAAGGTGGAGATGGAGTTGGCGCCCAGGCAGTTCATGACCTCGGCGCGGGCGACGACACCGCCGATCGACATGCCGTTGCCGATGCCCTTGGCGAAGGTGAGGATGTCGGGCGGCCCGGAGCCGTCGTGCGCCTGCCAGCCCCAGAAGTGGTCGCCGCTGCGGCCCCAGCCGGTCTGCACCTCATCGGTGATCCACAGGATGCCGTGCCGGTCGAGCACCTCGCGGAAGGCGGCGAACAGCCCGTCGGGCGGGGAGGTGAAGCCGCCGACGCCCTGGATCGGCTCGGCGATCAGCGCGGCGACATTGCCGTGCGCCTGGCCGAGTACGTCCTCCAGGTCGGCCACGCACGCCTTGATGAACTCGCCGTCCGACAGCCCGGCGAACGGTCCCCGGGTGCGCACCGCGCCGTGTACGTACAGCGTCTGCAGCGGGGACAGGCTGGTCGGCGACCAGCCGCGGTTGCCGGTGATGCCGACGGCCGAGAAGGAGCGGCCGTGGTAGCTGTTGCGCATCGCCAGGATCTGGTTGGAGCGGCGGTACGTCGTGGCGAGCAGCAGGGCCGTGTCGTTGGCCTCGGTGCCGGAGGTGGTGAAGAAGACCCGCGCGTCCGGGATGCCGGACAGCGCGGCGACCCGCTCGGCCAGGTCGACCATGGGCCGGTCGAGGTAGAGCGTGGAGGTGTGCAGGATCCGGCCGGCCTGCTCGCTGATCGCCTTGGTGACCTCGGGGAGGGCATGGGCGGTCATCGTGGTGAGGATGCCGCCGAAGAAGTCGAGGTAGCGGTTGCCCTCGGCGTCCCAGACATGGCGTCCCTCGCCGTGGGTGATCTCGATGGGGCGCTGGTAGTAGACGGCGAGCCAGTCGGGGAGTACGGCCTGGTGGCGGGCGTGGAGGGTGGCGTGGGGACCGCTCTTGGCGTCGTTGATGTCGCTGCTCACGGCTGCACCAGCCCCTCGTAGGCGTCGGGCCGCCGGTCCCGGTAGAACGCCCACTGCTGGCGCACCTCGTCGATCAGGCCGAAGTCGAGGTCGCGGACGATCAGCTCCTCCTCCTTGTCACTGGCCACATCGCCGACGAACTGGCCGCGCGGATCGACGAAGTAGCTGGTGCCGTAGAAGTCGTTGTCGCCGTACTCCTCGGTGCCGACGCGGTTGATCGCGGCGATGAAGTACTCGTTGGCGACGGCGGCGGCGGGCTGCTCCAGCTGCCAGAGGTAGGCCGACAGGCCACGGGAGGTGGCCGAGGGGTTGTAGACCAGCTGTGCCCCGGCCAGGCCCAGCTCGCGCCAGCCCTCGGGGAAGTGGCGGTCGTAGCAGATGTACACCCCGACCTTGCCCACGGCGGTGTCGAACACCGGCCAGCCCACGTTTCCCGGCTTGAAGTAGTACTTCTCCCAGAACCCCTTGACCTGCGGGATGTGGTGCTTGCGGTACTTGCCGAGATAGCTGCCGTCCGCGTCGATCACGGCGGCCGTGTTGTAGTAGAAGCCGGATTGCTCGAGCTCGAAGACGGGGACGACGATCACCATCCCGGTCTCCCGGGCCAGCTCCCGCATCCGCCGCACGGTCGGCCCGTCCGGCACCGCCTCCGCCCACCGGTAGTGTTCCGCCTCCTGCACCTGGCAGAAGTACGGCGCGTTGAACACCTCCTGGAAGCCGATCACCTTGGCGCCCTGAGCGGCCGCCTGCCGGGCGTATTCCTCATGCTTCGCGATCATCGATTCGGTATCGCCGGTCCAGGTGGCCTGGACGAGAGCGGCACGTACGAGGTTGGCCATGATCAGCTCCTCAACCTGTGTCTACGCACGTAGAATCCGGGCTGTGAAGAACGTAAGAGCGCACTGACCACTCTGGCAATACCGCCGCCGTTACTCAACGAAGACGATCACGTTTCGTGTTTTATCGGGTCTGGGATTCGGGTGGCAGCGGGGCGCGGGGTGGGTCGCTCGGGCTTCTCGGCTCGGTCGGGTGCGGGTTTCGTCTCGCGCCTTCGGCGCATTTTGAGCAGCGGGGCAGCGGGGTGGGGGGCGCGGAGCCGCCGCCGGGCGCCGGGCCGGTGGGTGCGGGCGCCGGTGGCGGCGTCTGTGCCCGGGAGCTGGGGCCGATGCCGGACTGACGGCTCCTCCGGGTATCCCTCGAAAAAACGCTTGATCTGAAGCAACTAATTGGTCAAGCGTTTTCGAGAGGGGTACCCCAACCCCTCCCGCTGTCCGGTACTGCCCCCAGCCCTCGACCGGGGAAGCCGCCCCGGCTGCCACGCCCACCGGCCCGGCGCCCGGCGATGGCGCCGCGCCCCACCACCCCCGCCCCCGCTGCTCAAATGCGCCGGAGGCGCGAGACGAAACCCGCACCCGACCGAGCCGGCCAGGCAGAACGACCCCCGCCCTCACGCGAGCGTCACGCGAGGCCGGGGACGCCCGGCAGGCGCGCGGTGCGGAGGGCGTGGGCCAGATCGTGGTGGGTGCTGGAGGAGACCTCGGCGGCCGCGTCGAGCAGCAGGGGCACCAGCGTGGCGGGGTCCTCGGCCCCCGCTCGTGCCGCGTCCTCCGGTGTACGGGCCCGTACGAGCGCTTCCAGCAGGAACGCGGCCCTGCTCGGGGCGCCCGCCGCGAGGAGCGCCTTCGCGGTGTGGGCCACCTCGGGGACGGGGCGCGAGACGCTCTGCCGTAGCAGCACCTCGCCGTCGGCCGCGCGGTCCGCCGCGACCAGCGCCTCGGCGGCCGCTGCGAGCTGTGCGGGCGGCAGGCACGCCGTCTCCCACAGCAGCGTGGACACATCGGCTCCGAGTCCGGCTCGCTCCAGTTCCTCCGCGAGCACCGGCAGCCGCGCGGCGGGCCAGACGGCGGCCTCGTACAGCACGACATGGGCCTCGCCTGAGCGGCCCTCCGCCCGGAGTCGGCCCAGCCGCGCGACCGCCTCCTGGGCGGCACGCCGCGCCGCCGCGCGCTCCGCCGCCTCGCGGGCAAGCCGCCGCCCGTCGTCCGCCACCCTGTCCCGCCTACGACGCTTGCCACCGTCCTCGCCCTCGTACGCACCTGCGAACCGCGCCCCACGCGGGGTCGCACGGGCCTCGGCTCCGCTCTCCGCCGAGGGAGGCGCGGGCGAGACCGGCCCCTGCACCACTACGGCGCCGTCGTCCCCGGCCCCGGCGAACCGCGCCCCGCGCGGCCGCGGAGCCGCTTCCGCCTCCTCCACCCCCGCGAACCGCGCCCCGCGCGGCCGAGGTCGCGCGGGGGCAGGAGCATCCTGGGCGGTGACGGGGCCGGGGGACGCCACCGAGGGCTGGCCGGGCTCGTCGCCCCCGGTGACTGCCGATTCGCGACCGGGCCCGGCCGACGCCCTGTCGTTCGTAGCCTGTCCAAGGGACGCGGCGCCAGGTCCGGCCGCCTCCGCGGTGCCACCGCCCTCCCGCGCGACGCGCCCGAGCGACACGACGCCAGGACCGGTGGCCACCCCCGCACCGCCGCCCTCTCCCGCGGCACGCCCGAGCGACACGACGCCAGGACCGGTGGCCACCCCCGCACCGCCGCCCTCCCGCGCGGCGTACCCAAGTGGCGCGACGCCGGGGCCGGTGGCCGCCCCTGCCGTGCCGCCGCCCTCCCCTTCGTACGCCACCGCGAATCCCCCCGCCCCCTGCGGGTGCTCTCCCCGACCGGCCCCGCCCGTCGCGGGCGGGGCCGCACCCGCGAGCGGGCCCCGTGGCGTGGGCTGCGCTGGACGGGACACACCCGGAAGCGCTGCCAGGCGGGCGTGTAGTTCTTCCGTGCGGGCGGTGGCGCGCTGATAGTCGTCGTGGGCCCAGGCCAGGTCCGCGGCGAGGCGGTGCCGGGCGGCCGGGTCCTCGGCGGTGTACAGGGCCGACCGGAGGTCGGCCGCGCGTTGGGCGGCGCCGTGGCGTTGGCGGAGCATGCCGTCCACGCGGTCCCGGAGGGCCTCGCGGCTGCCGGGCCCGGCGTCGTGGGCAGCGACCGAGGCACGGTAGAGGGCCGCGGCGCGGGACGCCGCCTCCTGGGCGGCCCCGGGGCCGTGCTGGGCGGAGAGGTCCTGCAGCAGGGACTGGACGAGGTCCCACGGCGGCACCTCATGCCCGTCGAGACAGGCCCGCAGCCCGTCCGGGTCGCGCAGGGCGAAGACGCCGTACCAGCCCGCCCCCGCGTCCAGCCGTCTCGTCAGCCCCCGCAGATATGTCGCGAACTCCTCGACCTCGGCCGGGAGTTGCCCGCTCGCCATGGCCACCCCTCCCCCTCGGACGATGGACGATGCACAACCCGAGGCCACGCATTCGACACCCTGCGTGTTACGGGACCGGTTACGGCTGTGCTACGGGCGCTTTTCCGACTCCGCACACAACAGTCAAACTTGCAAGTTTGACTGTCGATTTCCTATGCTTCGGCCATGGCCCCGCATGATCAAACGCCCATCGCGGCCGACCCACGGCCGGAGGAGCTCCTCGCCGTCGACCTCGCCGGTGTCGTCACCCAGCTGATGCGCCGTTTGCGGGCGGCCTCCTCGCAGGGGGCGCTCACCCCCTCCCAGCGCGCCGTGCTCAGCCGGCTCTACAACGAAGGGCCGACCACCACCGCCGCGCTGGCCCGCGCCGAGCTGGTCCGGCCGCAGTCGATGCGCATGATCCTGGCGGCGCTGGAGGAGCAGGACCTGGTGGAGCGGGCCCCGCATCCGACCGACGGACGGCAGGTGGTCTTCTCGAGCACCGAACGGGGGCGGCAGGCGGTCGCCTCCGTACGGCAGGCCAAGCAGAGCTGGCTGCTGGAGGCGATCGACACCCGCCTCGACGCCGATGAGCGCCGCACCCTCGCCGAAGCCACCGACCTGCTCAGGCGACTGGTCCAGGAATGACCGAGACCGCGGGAAAGCCCGCCATACCGGCGGCCGGGACGGCGGGTGAGGGCCACGCCCCCGCCGATCCCTTCGGCCCCCGGCTGATGGCCCCGCTGCTCATCGGCTCGGTCCTCAACCCCGTCAACTCCACGATGATCGCCACCGGCCTGGTCGCGATCGGCCATGACTTCGGGGTCGGGGCCGCCCGGACGGCCTGGCTGGTGGCCTCCCTCTACCTCGCCAGCGCCGTGGCGCAGCCCGCGATGGGGCGGCTCGCGGACCTGCTCGGTCCGCGCCGGGTCTTCCTCTCCGGGCTGCTCGTGGTGTGCGCCGCCGGGCTGGTGGGCGCGCTGGCGCCCGCGTTCGGCTGGCTGATCGCCTCGCGGGTGCTGCTCGGCATCGGTACGTCCGCGGCGTACCCGGCGGCGATGGCACTGCTGCGCGCCCAGTCCTTCGCCACCGGCCGGGAGACGCCGCGTCCCGTGCTCGGCCGGCTCTCGCTCGCCGCGCTCGGCAGCGCGGCGGTCGGTCCGGTGCTGGGCGGGGTGCTCACCGCGACGGCCGGATGGCGGGCGATCTTCGCGGTCAATGTGCCGCTGGCCCTGATCGGCATCACGCTCGCGCTGCTCTGGCTACCCAGGACCCGTATCACGAGCCCGGAGAACGGCACGGACACCGGGGCCCGGACGGCGGGCGCGGCATTCGATCCGCTCGGGATCACGCTGTTCGCCGCCACCCTCACCACTCTCATGATCTTCCTGATGGACCTGGCGCGGCCCAACTGGGCGCTGCTGCCCGTCGTCCTGGTGCTCGCGGCCGTCCTGACCTGGTGGCAGCTGCGCCGCCCCCGCCCCTTCATCGATCTGCGGATGATCGGCCGCAACCGCTCCCTCGCCCTCACCTACCTCCGGCACGGTACGGCGTACCTGGTCATCTACATGGTCATGTACGGATACGCGCAGTGGCTGGAGGAGGGGCACGGCTACTCCGCCTCCCGCGCGGGCCTGATCATGCTGCCCATGTCGGGCGCGGCCGCCGTGTGCTCACTGCTCGGCGCCCGTACGAAGGGCATCTACGCACCGCTCGTCCTCGCGGCCGTCCTGCTCGCCGCCGGGAGCGGGGTGCTGCTGCTCGCCGACGAGTCCACCCCGCTGGTCGCGCTGCTGCTGGCCGCGGTCCTCTTCGGGCTGCCGCAGGGGCTGTCCTCGACCGGCAACCAGGCCGCCGTCTACACCCAGGCCCCGCCGACGAGCGTCGGCGCGGCGGCCGGGCTCCAGCGCACCTCGCAGTACCTGGGCGCGATCACCGCCGCCGGGCTGATCGGGCTCTTCTACGGGCAGCGGGCGACCGCCATCGGGCTGCACGGCATCGCCATGGTGGCGGGTGCGCTCAGCCTCGTGGTGCTGGTGCTGACCGCCACCGACCGGGCCCTGCGCGGCCGCGCCCGTACCCGCACCTGACCACCACCTTCCGTTCCCTCGTACGCCCCGCAGACCCGCCCCAGGAGGCACCGTGCCCGCCACCACGCTCGACCCGAACACCGCCCTGGTCCTCGTCGACCTCCAGAAGGGCATCACCGGACTGCCCACCGTCCACCCCACCGCCGAGGTCGTCGAGCGCGGCGCCCGGCTGGCCGCCGCCTTCCGCGAGCGCGGGCTGCCCGTCGTCCTGGTCCGGGTGGTGGCCGGGGCCCCGGGCCGCACCGAGGCGCAGCGGGGCGGGGGCGGCGGGGAGTTCCCGGCCGACTTCGCCGACCTCGCGCCGGAACTCGGCCGCGAGGACGGCGACATCGTGGTCACCAAGCACACCTGGGGCGCCTTCCATGGCACCGACCTCGACCTGCAGCTGCGCCGCCGCGGGGTGACCCAGGTGGTGCTCGGCGGCATCGCCACCAGCATCGGGGTGGAGTCCACGGCCCGGGCGGCGTACGCGCACGGGTACCACGTGACCCTCGCGACCGACGCCGTGACCGACATGGACGCCGAGGCGCACCGCAACAGCGTCGAGAAGATCTTCCCCCGGCTCGGGGAGACGGACTCCACGGACGCGATCATCGGCCTGCTCGGCTGACGGACGGCTGACGGACGGCTGACGGACAGGAATACAGCGGCGGGCTCCGGAACCGGAGCCCGCCGTACGTACCTGGTCAGCGTCAGCGCTTCGGGCTCACCACCATCGCCGAGCCGCCGCCCCGCCGTTCCGTCTCGGCCGCCGCCAGCCACCGTCCGCCGGACAGCCGCTGCACGCCGGTGGCCGCCCCGATCTCGGGGTTCTGCTTGAAGGAGTGGCCGAGCGCCTCGAGCTTGGCGCGCTCCGGGCCGTTCCACAGTCCCGGTTCCAGCTCCGTCTGGGCGGCGTTGCGCTGGCTGGCGCGCGGTGCGGCGATCGCGTCGACCAGCGGCATGCCCCGGTCGAGATGGTTCAGCAGGGTCTGCAGCACGGTGGTGATGATGGTCGCCCCGCCCGGGGAGCCCAGCGCCAGCACCGGCTTGTGGCCGTCCAGCACGATCGTCGGCGACATGGACGAGCGCGGCCGCTTCCCCGGGCCCGGCAGGTTCGGGTCGTGGACGGCGGGGTCGGCGGGCGCGAAGGAGAAGTCGGTCAGCTCGTTGTTGAGCAGGAAGCCACGGCCGGGGACGGTGATCCCGCTGCCGCCGGTCTGCTCGATGGTGAGGGTGTAGGCCACGACATTGCCCCACTTGTCGGCGACCGTGAGATGCGTGGTGTTCTCGCCCTCGTACGTGGTCGGGGCGGCGTGGCCCCGGGTGTCGCAGGAGCCCGGCCCGGACGGGTTGTTCGGGTCACCGGGCGGTACGGGGCTCTTGAGCACCGCGTCGTCCTTGATCAGGCAGGCCCGGGAGTCGGCGAACCGCTGCGAGGTGAGCCCGTTGGTGGGGACGTCCTCGGCGGCGGGGTCGCCGACCCAGCGGCCCCGGTCGGCGAAGGCTATCCGGCTGGCCTCGATATAGCGGTGCAGGTAGTCGACGTCGCTGAGCTTGGAGAGGTCGGTCTTCTCCAGGATGTTGAGCGCCTCGGCGACGCTCGTGCCGCCGGAGGACGAGGGCGCCATGCCGTACACGTCCAGACCGCGGTAGTCGGTCCGGGTCGGGGCCTGCCGCTTCGTTCCGTAGGACCGCAGATCCTCGTCGGTCAGATCGCCCGCGCGCACGACGCGCTGCGCCTTCGGGTCGACGGGCGGCTTGCGCACGGTGTCGACGATGTCGCGGCCCAGCTCGCCCTTGTAGATGGCGCCGACGCCCTTCTTGGCCAGCAGCGCGTACGTACGGGCGAGGTCGGGGTTGCGGAACGTCGAGCCGACCGCCGGGGGCTCGCCACCGGGCAGGAAGAGCTTGGCGGTGGCCGGGAAGTCCTTGAAACGGGCCTGGTTGTCGGCGGTCTGCTGACGGAAGGTGGAGTCGACGGTGAACCCGTCGCGGGCCAGCCGCTCGGCGGGCCTCAGCACCTGCCCCAGCGAACGGGTGCCCCAGTCCTTCAGGGCGTCGTTCCAAGTGGCGGGGGTGCCGGGGGTGCCGACGCTCAACCCGCTGGTGACGGCGTCGGCGAACGGCAGCGGTTTGCCGTCTTTGCCGAGGAAGAGCTTCTGGTCCGCGCTGCGGGGCGCGGTCTCGCGGCCGTCGAGCGTGTAGACCTTGTGCCGCTTGGCGTTGTAGTAGACGAAGTATCCGCCGCCGCCGACACCCGCCGAGTACGGCTCGGTGACCCCGAGCGCGGCGGCGGTCGCCACCGCCGCGTCCACCGCGTTGCCCCCGTGCCGCAGTACGTCGATCCCGGCCGCCGAGGCGTCGGGGTCCACGCTGGAGACCGCGCCGCCGTAGCCGACGGCCACGGGCGTCTTGGCCGGAGCGCCCTTGTCTGCGCTCTCGTGCCCGGCGGCACCGGCCGGGACGACGCCCAGCACCGCGACCATTCCGGCGGCGGCCGCGAGCGCGGGCAACCGGCGCCGGACGGCCACCGCGGTCGCCGGGGCGGACCCGGCGGATGCGGCGGATGCGGTGGTGGTGGACCTGGTTGACGATGCGGCTGGTCGTGCGGCGTGCCCCATCCGTGACCTCCAAGCGAAACGACAGGGGCCGGAGCCTACCCGCGAGCCACGCACCCCCAACAGGGGTGGATCGGTCCCCCATCCGTTCATGTGTCCGTTTCGGTGTTCGTTCATCCGTACGCTCGAACGTGTACCCGGTCGGCCGCTACGATGCGCGGCCATGACAGACACCCTGCAGGACCTGATCGCCTCCGCGGCCGCCCTGATCGTGGGCCTGGCCGCCGGCTGGGCCGTGCACTCCGCGTTCGCGCGCCGCAAGCGCGCCCGCGAGCAGCGCTTCTTCGGTCTGCCGGACGGTTCGGAATGTGTGATGGTCACCCATCGGGACAGCACCTCGGCCCACTGGAGCATCCCCCGCCATGACGCGCTGGCGCTGCTCGGGCTGGCGTCGGTCGTGGAGAACTGCGGGGCGCACGCCGAGGTCGCCCCGCACGACACGGGGCTGCAGGGCTTCGGGGCGCGCACCGAATTCTGCGTCGGCGATCCGACCGCGCACCGCAGGCTCGCCGCCCATATGGCCAATCTACTGCCGGGCGTCACCGTGCACGCGGGGGACGACACCGGCACGGACCGGGGGACGTTCACCATCGCCGGCACCCACTACCGCCCGGACCCGGGCGCGGTCGAGCATGTACTGCTGGCCCGGCTGACGGCGGGCGACGACAGCCGCCCGGTCTTCCTCGCCGCCGGTCAGCGGCCGGTCACCCACCGCGCCGCCGTCCGCCACCTCGTCCGCAACCGCGCCCGGCTGGCCCGGAAGTACGGCGCGCAGGGCTCCTTCTGCCTGCTGCTGAAGGTGGTCAACTCGCAGGCGTACGGCCCGGATCTGGTCGAGGTGGTCGCGGATGTGACCAAGCCCGCGACCACCTCGGTCGGCCCCCGCGCCGCCGCGAAGGACGACTGAGCCGGCCAAGGGCAGCTGAGTCAGCCGCGGACCCGGGCGAACAGCCGCGCCCCGCCCATCAGGCACAGCGCCGCCAGGGCCAGGGTGACGGCCGCCCCGACGGCGACCGTGGTGTTGGCGTAGTGCCCCAGGAACACCTGGCGCACCGCGTCGACCGTGTAGCGGAACGGCACGGCGCGCGAGGCGCCCGCGAGCCACCCCGGGGCCAGCGTCATCGGCAGCAGCAGCCCGGAGAGCAGCATCAGCGGCATGCCCGCCGTATTGGCGATGGCGGCGAACTCCGGGGGCGTACGGACGTTCATGGCCAGCCCGTAGGAAAGCGCGGACAGGGCCGCCGCGAGCACGGCCACGAACAGCAGCCCGAGCAGCACACCGAGGAGCGGCGCACGCAGCCCGAAGGCCAGCCCGAGCAGCACCAGCAGGACGGACTGGGCCACCAGCTGGACGACATCGCGCAGGGTACGGCCGAGCAGCAGCGCCAGCGGGCTGACCGGGGTGACCCGCATCCGGTCCAGAACACCGAGGTTACGGTCCATCAGCAGCCCGAGCCCAACGTAGGACCCGCCGAGCAGGGCGAGTTGGACGAGCACACCGGGGACCAGCGTCTGCCAGGACGATCCGCTGACGCCCATGTCGAGTTCGGTCAGCAATGGGCCGAAGAGGGCGAGGAAGAGCAGCGGCTGAAGCATTCCGAAGAAGAGATTGGTCTTCGAGCGAAGCGTTGAGCGCAGACAGCGGCCGAAGACGATGCCGGTGTGGGCGAGAAGAGTCATAAGAGGCCCTTGGGTGGGTCGGAACGTTCTCGATGGCGCTAGACGGCGAGGGGTTGCTCGGCCGTGCTCCGGCCGGTGATGGCCAGGAAGGCGTCCTGAAGACTGGCGGCCGGATCCCCCGCATAGCGGCTCTTGAGCTCGGCGGACGCCCCCTCGGCGACGATCCGCCCGGCGTCCACGACCACGATCCGGTCGGCGAGCGCGTCGGCCTCGTCCAGGTAGTGGGTGGTGAGGAAGACCGTCGTGCCGTGCTCGGCACGGACGCGCCGCACCAGGTCCCACAGCTCGGCCCGGCTCCCCGGGTCGAGACCGGTCGTGGGCTCGTCGAGGAATAGCACCTCCGGCCGGTTGACCAGGCCCAGCGCGATCTCCACCCGGCGGCGCTGGCCGCCGGACAGGGCGGCGGTCGGGCGATCCATGAGCCCCGACAGGCCGAGTTCACCGGCGAGTTCCTCGGCACGCCCGGCCGCCGCGCTCTTGGACATCAGATGCAGCCGCCCCTGGGTGACCAGTTCCTCGCGTACGGAGCATCCGGGGTCCAGGCCGCCGGACTGGGCCACGTAGCCGATCCGCCGGCGCACGCCCGCCGGGTCGCGGAGCAGATCGCGCCCGGCGATCTCGGCCTCGCCCCCGCTGGGCGGCAGCAGGGTGGTGAGCATGCGCAGGGTGGTGGTCTTACCGGCCCCGTTGGGGCCCAGGAAGCCGAGGATCTCGCCGCGGCCGACGGTCAGATCGATCCCGCGGACGGCGTGCACGGGGCCGCTGCCCAGCGAGAACGTCCGAGTGAGGCCGCGAACGCGGATGACGGATGAGGACATGCCCCGATCAGAGCACAACGTACCCCAAAGTTGCAATCGACTAAAAGCTTAGAGTCGAGTTCAAGTTTGCAGCGGGCTACACTTGCGCCCATGAGCGAAGGACTGCGGGAGAAGCACAAGCGCCGTACGCGCCGGAGGATCGCGGACGTGGCCACCGGCTTGTTCCTGGAGCGCGGCTTCGACCGGGTCACGGTCGCCGAGGTCGCCGAGGCCGCGGAGGTGTCCGTCAACACGGTCTACAACTACTTCCCGGCCAAGGAGGACCTGGTCCTGCCGCCCGACCAGGCGTCCCCGCGGCGGCTCGCCGACATCGTGCGCGAGCGCCCGCCCGGCGGGTCCGCCGCCCAGGCGGTGCTGGACCGGCTGCGCGAGGAGGTGGAGCGGCGCGACCGCTCGCTGGGGCTGACGGAGGGCTTCGGCCCGTTCTTCGCCATGATGCGGGCCGCCCCCACGCTGCTGGCCCGCCTGGAGGAGCTCGGCCACCGGATGAACGACGAACTGGCCGCCGTGCTCGCCGAGGAGACCGGCGCGGCGCCGGAGGATCCGCTGCCGCGCGTGGTGGCCGCCCAGATCAGCGGCTATCACTCACTGATCTTCGGCGAGATCGGACGGCGTGTCACGGCGGGCGAGCCCCCCGACGCCATCGCCAAGGCCGTGACGGAACTCCTCGACGCCATCGAGGAGATGCTCGGCGCGCCGATGCTCGGCTACGCCGTACGGGAGGGGCCACCTTCCCCGCTCCTTCCCGCTACCAGGGGCTCCACCCCTGGACCCCGGCCCTCAAGCGCCTGACGGGCTTGATTTGCGTTCGGCAGTGCCGTCCGCCCGTGGCGCCCAGCCCGAACGCGTCCGCACCCTTCCCCGCCCAGCGGCCGCCGCCCGGGGCGTCGACCACGTCAGCAGATGCGACCGTCGTCCATCCCTGGGCCCCGGGGGCCGGGGCGGAGCCCCCCACGCGGCGGAGCCGCATATCGACAGGTGCCGGGAAGGGGCGGGAGAGGAACAGCCCACCGCAGGCGTCGCGATCCGTCGGACACCCCCTGAGCACGGGGCCCTGGGCCCAGCCCGGGGCCAGGGCCGGACCCGAGGGCGGAGTTCGCCCCGGGGAGGGATGTCGGCCCGGCGCCGGGGCTCGCCGCAAGGCCAAAGCCCGGCGGACGGCGGGGGCTTCCGCACCAGCGGAATCGGGCGGGGCCGGACCCTGGCGGATCCGGCCCCCGGATAGCGCCCCGGGCCGGGGTGGCCCCGGCGGCCGACCTCGGCCCTTTATCGTTACCCATGCGTAACTTACCGCGCCATTACCGCCGGTAAACACCCGAGTTACCGTCAGGTCACAAGCACCGGTGCTCCCCTGCCCCCACGGCATCCCCCACCAGGAGCCATCGTGACCCCTGCCCGAAAAGCCCTTCGCCCGACGACCGCCGCCGCCCTCTCCGTCACCGTCATGGCCGGTGCGGCCTTCGGCCTCGCCCCCTCCACCGCCGCCGCGGCACCGGCCCCGACCGCCACCGCAGCCGCATCCACCGCCGCCTCCTCCGGCGTCTCCATCCGCTTCGTCGACATCCCCGGCGACGGGGGCGTCAACCTGGCCGCCAACGTCGTGGCCCCCGCGAACGCCGACGCCTCACGCCGCCTCCCCCTCGTCGTCCTGCCCACCAGCTGGTCCCTGCCCCAGGTCGAATATCTCGCCCAGGCCAAGAAGCTCGCCGAAACCGGCTATGTGGTGCTCACCTACAACACCCGCGGCTTCTGGCAGTCCGGCGGGAAGATCGAGACGGCCGGGCCGCCCGATATCGCCGACGCGTCCAAGGTCATCGACTGGGCGCTCGCCAACACCCCCACCGACCCCGACCACATCGGCATGGCCGGGCTCTCCTACGGCGCCGGGATCAGCCTGCTCGCGGCCGGTGCCGACGCGCGGATCAAGGCCGTGGTGGCGATGAGCGGCTGGGCGGACCTGGTCGGCTCGATCTACAGCGGCCGCACCCAGCACGCCCAGGCCGCCGGGCTGCTCGCCGGGGCCGGGACGCTGACCGGCCGGCCCAGCGAGGAGTTCCGGCAGATCCTCGACGACTTCTTCTCCTCCAACCTCGCCAAGGAGAAGGACCTGATCGCCTGGGGCAAGAAGCGCTCGGCCGCCACCCACCTCGACCGGATCAACGCCAATGGCGCGGCCATCATGCTGGGCAACTCCTGGGGCGACTCGATCTTCCCGCCCAACAGCTACGCCGACTTCTTCGAGAAGCTGACCGGCCCCAAGCGGCTGGAGCTGCGGCCCGGCGACCACGCCACCGCCGAGCTCACCGGGCTGCTCGGACTGCCCAACACCACCTGGACCCACGCCCGGCAGTGGCTCGACCACTACCTCAAGGGCGAGCGCAACGGCATCGACAGCGAGCAGCCGGTGCAGCTGACGTCCCGTACGGCCGACGGTGACGGTGACGGTGACGGTGACGGTGACGGCTACGAGGGCTACCCCAGCTGGTCGGCCGTCCCCTCCGAGCAGCGCCGCGTCCCGCTCGCCGCCACCGAGAAGGTCACCGCCAACCACGACTCCGGCGCCAACGCCGGGACCGTGCTGCTCGGCGGCGTCCTCGACCAGTTCCTGAAGCTCCCGCCGCTCGCCTCGATCCCGCTGCTGCCCCGGTCCTACGCGGCCGTCTGGCAGACCGGGGCCTACGCCGACGAACAGCGCGTCCGCGGCACCGCGAAGCTCCACACCACCGTGACCAGTGACCGCTCCGACGGTACGGCGGTGGCGTATCTGTACGACGTGGGCCCGCTGGGCGTCGGCAAGCTCATCACCCACGCCCCGTTCACCTTCCACGACCGCACCCCGGGCACGTCCTTCGGAGTGGACCTGGAGCTGTTCTCCACCGCGTACGACGTCCCGGCGGGTCACCGGCTGGCGCTGGTGATGGACACCGTCGACCCGCTCTACATCGAGCACAACCCCGACGGCGCCCATCTCACCTTCTCGTCCCCGGACGCCGACCCGTCCCACCTCACGGTCCCGGTCCGCGACTGAGGCGGTGTCCGGCGGACCTCGCGGCTGAGACACCCTCCGGCCGCCCCGGCTCAGCCGCGGGTGTCCCCCGGCATCGGGGCGGCCGGTTCCGCGGCGGCGACCTCGACCTGACGGGTCTTCACACTGCGCCGCTCCCGCTTGGCCACCCAGTTGGCGAACCACGACAGCAGCATGCACATCCCGATGTAGATCGGTGAGATCACCATGACCACCGGGATGAACGGCAGGTCGTAGTCGAGATTGGACGCGATCAGCTTTCCGGCGTGCAGAAACTCCTCATAGGTGATGAGGAAGCCGAGCGAGGTGTCCTTCAGGGCCACCACCAGCTGGCTGATGATGGCCGGGAGCATCGCCCGCACCCCCTGCGGCACCAGCACGGACATCATGACCTGGGTCTTCCGCAGGCCGAGCGAGTACGCCGCCTCGCGCTGGCCGCGGTCCACCGAGTTCACCCCGGCCCGGAACACCTCGGCCAGCACCGAGCCGTTGTAGAGCGTCAGCCCGGTGACCAGGGCGGGCAGCGGCTGGACCCGAAGCGCCACGAAGACGAAGAAGATCATGACCAGTACGGGCATCGCCCGGAAGAACTCCACCACCAGTGTGGCCACCCAGCGCAGCGGGCGGTGCTCGGAGAGCCGTCCGGCGGCGAGCACCCCGCCGAGGGCCAGCGAGAGGACCGCGGCCATGCCGAACGCCTTGAGCGTGCCCGCGAGCCCGTTCAGCAGCAGCTCCTGGATGCCCTTGTACTCGAACGGCATCCACTTGCGGTAGGCGAACTGGCCGGTGTGGATGAGGAGATAGACGATCCAGCCGAGCAGGGCCAGCAGCACGGCCGTCCCGGCCAGCGCGTACGTCCGGTGCCGCCGCCGGGTGTGGGGCCCGGGGACGTCGTAGAGGGCGCTGGTGGTCGAGGGCGCGGTCATCGCGGCACTCCCCAGCGCCGCTCCAACAGGGCGAAGATCGCGCTGATGGCGAGCGTGATGATCAGGTATCCGGCGGCGATCCAGACGAAGGACCAGATGATGCTGTAGCCCCGCTCGTTGAGGGGCTTGTAGGTGCCGAGCAGTTCGGTGACGCTGAACGACCCGGCGATGGCCGAGTTCTTGGCGAGCGCGATCAGGGTCGAGCCGATGGGCGGGATGACCGTGCGGAACGCCTGCGGCAGCACCACCGCGCTCAGCGTCTGGTCGAACGTCATGCCCAGACTGCGGGCCGCCTCGCCCTGCCCCACCGGCACCGTGTTGATGCCCGCTCGCACCGCCTCGCAGATGAAGGCCGAGGTGTAGCAGCCGAGCGCGATCACCGCGAAGACCGTGAACGGCAGCACCAGGCCGAAGCGCGGCAGCCCCAGCATGACCGCGAAGAACAGCAGCGTCAGCGGGGTGTTGCGGAGCACCGACACCCAGACGGTGCCGAACGCGCGCAGCGAGGCGACCGGTGCCACCCGGAAGGCGGCCATGAGGATGCCGAGCGCGAGGGCGAGCAGCGAGGCGTAGACGGTCAGCTGCACGGTGCCGAGGAAGCCCTTGCCGTAGAGCGAGAAGTTCTGGGTGAGCACGTCCATGGGATGGCCTTCAGCCGGTGCGGTAGCGGTCGATGGGCGGCGGCTTGGGGGCGGGCACGCCCGAGAGGCCGAGGGTCGCGTCGTACGCCTTCTTCCAGTCGCCGTTGCGCTCGTGGAAGAGGATCGCGTCGTCCAGCGCGAAGCGCAGCGCGTTGTCCCGCTTGGGCACTCCGATGCCGTACGGCTCCTTGGAGAAGGGCCGCCCCACCACCTTCAGCTCCTCGGGGGCCTTGGCCGCGTAGCCGAGCAGGATGGTGTTGTCGGTGGTCACCGCGTCCACCTGGAAGCTGAGCAGGTTGTCCACGCACACCGAGTAGGTGTCGTACGCGACCGCGTGGGCCTTGGGGTAGTCGGCCTGGATGCGCTGCAGCGGGGTGGAACCGGCCACCGAGCAGACGGTCCTGCCCGCGAGGTCTCCGGGGCCGTGGATGTCGTCCTCGTCGGTGCGCACCAGCAGCGACTGACCGGCCATGAAGTACGGCCCGGCGAAGCCGACCAGCCGTTTGCGCAGCGGATTGATGGTGTAGGTGCCGACGTAGTAGTCGATCTGGCCGCTCTGGAGGGCGGTCTCGCGGTTGGCGGAGGCGATGGTCTGGTAGCGGATGGTGCCCGGGGCGAAGCCGAGGGAGGCGGACATCATGCGGGCGATCTCGATGTCGAAGCCCGAGTAGTAGCCGGTGGCCGGGTCCCGTTCGCCGAGATAGGGCTGGTCCTCCTTGACCCCCACGGTGAGATGGCCGCGGCGCTCGGCCCGGCGCCAGGTGGGCGAGGAGGGCAGCCGGAACTCGGTGTCCACCTTGTAGGTGGGCAGCTTCTCGGCCCGGGGACCCTTGGCGGGCGGGCTGCCCTCCTTGCCGCAGCCGGACACCAGCAGCACGACCAGGACCGTGGTCACGGCCGTGGTGAGGGCGGCGGTCGCACGGCGCAGACGCCTCATGTCCGTCATCACCCGGCTCAGTGCTTGAGGATCTTGGACAGGAAGTCCCGGGCGCGCTCGCTCTCCGGGGACCGGAAGAACTCCTCCGGCGTACGGTCCTCGACGATCCCGCCGTCGGCCATGAAGACCACCCGGTTCGCGGCGGAGCGGGCGAAGCCCATCTCATGGGTGACCACGACCATCGTCATCCCCTCCTGGGCGAGCTGGCGCATCACCTCCAGCACCTCGTTGATCATCTCGGGGTCGAGGGCGGAGGTCGGCTCGTCGAAGAGCATCACCTTCGGGTCCATCGCCAGCGCGCGGGCGATGGCCACCCGCTGCTGCTGGCCGCCGGAGAGCTGGGCGGGGAACTTCGCGGCCTGATCGGCGAGTCCGACCCGGTCCAGCAACTCCTGGGCGCGCCGCTCGGCGTCCTGCTTGGCGCGGCGGCGGACCTTGGTCTGACCGAGCATCACATTGGCCAGCACGGTGCGGTGGGCGAAGAGGTTGAACGACTGGAAGACCATGCCGACCTCGGCCCGCAGCCGCGCCAGCTCCTTGCCCTCCTCGGGCAGCGGACGGCCGTCGACCACGATGGAGCCGGACTGGACGGTCTCCAGCCGGTTGATGGTCCGGATCAGGGTGGACTTGCCGCCGCCGGAGGGGCCGATGATCACGACGACCTCGCCGCGCCCGACGGTGAGCTCGATGTCCCGCAGTACGTGCAGCGCGCCGAAGTGCTTGTTGACGGCGCGCAGCTCGATCAACGGCTCACCGACGGCCATACCCGGCCCCACCCGCCTTCCACTGTGTCCCGGTCAGCGCAAGCTATCCGGACAACTACGGAGCTTTGGGTACGGACACGCATTGGTGGGCGGATACCGCCCGACAGGGTCTACGGGGGTACGGGGTGTCCTGACGCCTGCGGCGGGCTGTCCCCTACCCGCCCCTTCCCGTAACCATGGGCTCCGCCCCTGGACCCCGGCACCGGCGAGCTGATCGCGGCCAGCACGCAGACGCAGCAGCTGGGCGGGCGATCGCCCGCCCGCCCCCGGGCCGTCCAGCCGGGGGCTGGGACGGAGCCCCGGGGTCTGGGGCAGAGCCCGGCACGAGGTCAGGGGCGAAGCCCGGCACGGGCACTGGGGCGGAGGCCCCGGGTCTGGGACGGAGGCCCGGCGCGGGGTCTGGGACGGAGGCCCGGCGCGGGGTCTGGGACGGAGCCCCGGGTTCGGGGGCTGGGGCGAAGCCCCGGGAACGGGGGCTGGGGCGAAGCCCCGGGTTCGGGAAGGGGCGGGGTGGGGAGCAGCTCGCCGCAGGCGTCACCGCCCCTAGGCCTCGGCGACTTCCGCGTAGCGCTGGCAGAGTTCGGGGGCGCCGTCGGCGGCCCATTGCTGACCGGCCTCCACGACGTCGACCTCGCGGCCGGAGGCGAGCCTGACGACGGGTCGGCCGTTGGGCCACACCTGCCAGACGGCCCCGGGGACGGTGCGGACGATGACCGTGCCCAGGTAGAGACCGGCGTCGTTACCGAGCCAGGGCAGCTCGTCCGGGTCGTCGCGCCAGCGCGGCGCCATCTGGTCCAGCGCCTCCAGGGAGGCCGTGGAGTCATCGAGCCCGATGCCCGCGTCGGAGGCCCGCGCGCGCAGGAGTTCGCATTCGGAGAGCAGTTGGGCGACGCCCTGGGGGTCCTCCTCCTGGGCACCCATCAGGGCCGCGCCCGAGGCGGGGCCACGCCGCTTGCGCCAGTTGCCCAAGAAGGAGATGTTCATACCGCTCAGCGTGGCATCCAGACCACCGGCGCACCACAGGGCGCGCGGTATGAGCTGTGACCCGATGCTTGTCTTGACGACACCCACCTGCCTCCATACGTTCTCCGGGCACCTGTCGAATCGCCGGTCGGGTTGGTTGCGAGAGGGGACACATATGCGCGTCGCGAGACCGTGGACAACCGCCGGGATCGTCGCGGGAGGTGTCACCCTCGCACTGCTCGCACCACCACCCTCCTCCGCCGCACCGGCCAGCGCACCGGCCGCCGCACCGGCCGACGTGCCGACCCACAAGCCGCTCCCTTTGGAGCGGCTTTTCGACAACCGGGCGGTCAGCGATGACACCCGCCCGGGTGACGCCGACTTCGACGGCGCGGGTGCCTCGCTCTCCGCGCAGGATCTGCGGGCCGCCGGCTGGACGCCGGGGCGCGATATCGCCCTGGACGCGGCGCGGCTGACCTGGCCGCGGAGCGCGGGGGCACGGCCGGACAATGTGATCGCCGACGGCCAGGCGGTGCGGCTGCGCGGCCGGGGCGAGGCGTTGACCTTCCTGGTGGCGAGCAGTTCGCCGAGCGGGCCCGGCGCCGGGGCCGGCGGTGTCGGAGCGGTGCGCTACCGCGACGGGTCGAGCCATCCGTACACGCTGAGCGCGCCGGACTGGCGGGCGGGCCCCGCCGCCACCAAGGCCGTGGGCCTCCCCCATCTCAACACCGCCGCCGGGCAGCGGCAGGAGACGGCCCGGCTGTACGCGGTGACGGTGCCGTTGCAGCGCGGCCACGAGGTCGCGTCGGTGGTGCTGCCGACGGACCCGGGCCCGGCGGCCGATCTCCATGTCTTCGCCGCGTCGCTGCGGCAGCCCGCGTACGGCTGGACCGGGAGCTGGGCGGCGAGCACCGCCGGGTACACCAAGGTCGGGCCGTGGACCGATCAGACGCTGCGGCTGGTGGTGCACACCAGCGCGGGCGGGCCGAGGGCCCGGGTGCGGCTGGAGAACACCTTCGCCGCGTCCCCCGTGGAGATCGGGCATGTGACGGTCGCGCTCCAGGCGAGCGGCGCGGCGGCGCAGGGGTCACCGGTGCCGCTGACGTTCGGCGGGCGGCCGGGGACCTCGATCCCCGCGGGCGCGCAGGTGTTCAGCGATCCGGTGGACTTCCCGGTCCCGGCGGACGCCAATCTGCTGGTGAGCTTCCATCTGCCGGGTCCGGTCGCGGCGGTGCCGGTGCACGGCCAGGCCACCCAGCGGTCGTATCTGAGCGCGGCGGGCAGCGGTGACCGGACCGCGGAGCCGGGGGCCGGGTCCTACACCGGCACCCTCACCACCTGGCCGTTCCTGACCGGGGTCGATGTGCGGGGCGGGCCGGGTTCGGTGGTGGCGCTCGGCGACTCGATCACCGACGGCACCAAGTCCACCAATGACGCCAACCGCCGCTGGCCCGATGTGCTCGCGCGGCGGCTGCGCGGTCAGTCCGAGGTCCCGGCGTACGGGGTGCTCAACGCGGGCATCTCCGCCAACCGCGTGGTGGCCGACCGCTATCCGGGCGAGGGCGTCTCCACGGACACCGGCGGGGTCAGCACCCAGCACCGGCTGGAGCGGGATGTGCTCGCCCAGACCGGGGCCCGTACGGTCGTCGTCTTCCAGGGCATCAACGATCTGCGGTGGGGCAGTTCGGCCGAGGAGCTGATCGCGGGTCTGCGGTCGGTCGCGGCGCGGATGCGGGAGCGCGGGCTGCGGGTGGTCGGGGCGACCATCGCCCCGTGCGAGGGCGAGTCGCTGTGCACGGCGGACGCGGACGCGCGGCGCTCGGCCGTCAACGCCTTCATCCGGGACAGCGGCGGGGCGTTCGACGCCGTGCTGGACTTCGACGCGGTGGTACGGGACCCCGAGCACCCGGCGCGGATCCTGCCCGCCTACGACAGCGGGGACCATCTGCACCCGGGCGACGCGGGGCTGCGGGCGATGGCGGAGTCGATCGACCTGCGGAAGCTGGCCGGGTAGGGGGCGCCCCAGAGCCGGCCGGGTAGGGGGAGCCCCGGGGGCCCGGGGTGGCTCCCCTCCTCGCCAGGGCCTCCCGCCGCCGGGTCACACCTCCAGGTCGACGACGACCGGGGCGTGGTCGGAGGCGCCCTTGCCCTTGCGCTCCTCGCGGTCCACATACGCGTCGCCGACCGCCTTGGCGAACGTCTCGTTCCCGTAGACCAGGTCGATGCGCATGCCGCGGTTCTTGGGGAAGCCCAGCTCGCGGTAGTCCCAGTAGGTGAAGGGGCGGTCGTACTTCAGCGGCCGGGGCACCACGTCCGAAAGACCCGATTCGCGCAGCGCCGCCAGGGCCTCCCGCTCCAGGTCGGTCACATGGGTCAGGCCGTCGAAGGCGGAGCGGTCCCAGACGTCCTCGTCGGTCGGCGCCACATTGAAGTCGCCGAGGACCGCGAAGGGGCGCTCACCGGCCGCGTCCCCGGCGAGGGTCGTGCGCAGCGCCTCCAGCCAGCGCAGCTTGTAGTCGTAGTGGGGGTGGCCGATCTCCCGGCCGTTGGGCACATAGACCGACCAGAGGCGGACCGGGCCGCAGGTGGCGCCTATCGCCCGCGGCTCCTGACCGCCGTCGTAGTCCGGGCCGCCGGGGAGGCCCACGGTGACGTCCGCGAGCCCGGCCTTGGAGAGCAGCGCCACTCCGTTCCACCGGCCGGTGGCGTTGACCGCGGCCTCGTAGCCGAGCTCACGCAGCGGCTCGTACGGAAAGGCGGACTCGGCGCACTTGGTCTCCTGGACGCACAGGACGTCCGTGCCGCTGCTCTCCAGCCAGGCCAGCAGCCGGGGCAGCCGGGCGGTGATCGAATTGACGTTCCAGGTCGCGATGCGCATAGGGCACAACCTACATCCCGGCTCTGACAGCCGGCCCGGCCCTCAGAGGGTGAGGGATTCGCCCGGGGTCAGCCGCAGATGCTCGGCGCCTTCCGTGCCGGGGCCCTCGGGTCCGAGCATCCGGCCGTAGACCGTGTGCGCGACGTCGGACAGCAGGGCGTCGTGGATGTCGACGGCCCGGCGCGGGCCGACCGCGCGGACGTAGTCGAGGATCTCGGCGAACTTGTTCCAGGGGGCGTGCACCGGCAGCATCAGCGTGTCCACCCGCCGCCCGGCGGGCACGGTAAGGGCGTCGCCGGGGTGGAAGAGCACGCCGTCCAGCAGATAGCCCACATTGGTGATCCGCGGGATGTCGGGGTGGATGACGGCGTGCAGCTGGCCGTGGACCTCGATGTCGAATCCCACCGCGTTGAAGCTGTCGCCCTCCCCGATGGTGTTCACCCGCCCGGGGAACGCCGCGGAGATGTGGTGGGAGACGCTGCGGAGCGTCCAGATCTGGGCGGCGGGGTTGGCGTCGAGCGCCGTGCGCAGCCGCTCCTCGTCGAAGTGGTCGAAGTGCTCGTGGGTGACCAGGATCGCGTCCGCGCCGACCGCGGCGTCCGCCTCGCTGAAGGCCCCGGGGTCGATGACGAGCGTCTGCCCGTCCTTCTCGATCCGGACGCAGGCATGGCCCTTCTTGGTGAGCTTCATGGAGATCATTGTGCTACCGCGGGCCCTGTTGACCGCACTAGCCTTCCGGGCTCGTCTCCTCGCGGATGATCCGCTGGGCCACGGCGAAGGCGGAGTTCGCCGTCGGCACCCCGCAGTAGACGCCGGTGTGCAGCAGCACCTCCTTGATCTCGGTGGGGGTGAGCCCGTTGCGCAGCGCGGCCCGGGTGTGGAAGGCGAGTTCGTCGAGGTGGCCGCGGGCGGCGAGGGCGGTGAGGGTGACCACGCTGCGGATCCGCCGGTCGATTCCGGGCCGGGTCCACACCTCGCCCCACGCGTAGCGGGTGATGAAGTCCTGGAAGTCGCCGGTGAACTCGTCCGCCAGGGACTGCGCGCGGTCCACATGGGCGTCGCCGAGCACCTCGCGGCGCACCTTGATGCCCTGGTCGTACGCGTCGGCGCGGGCGTCCAGCAGCGGTTCGGGCACGTTGTGGCCGTACTCAACGACCTCGGCGCCGGGCGGCATGGGCGAGAGCACGGGTTTGGGCGGGGGCGCGGGGATCGCGGTCATCCCGGTCGGGTGGTCCGGGCTCTGCCAGGAGCTGGAGAAGTGGCGCACCAGCAGATCGGTGACGGCCATCGGCTGCTCGACGGGGGTGAGATGGGAGGCGCCGGGGACCAGCGCGAGCCGTGCGTCGGCTATCCCGGCGACCAGGACGCGGGCGTCGGCGGCCGGGGTGACCTGGTCGTCGGCACCGGCCACCACGAGGGTGGGGACGCCGATCCGGCTGAGCTCGGCGCGGATGTCAAAGGCGGCGAGGGCCTCGCAGGCGGCGATGTAGCAGCCGGGGTCGGTGGTGCGGACCATCTGGACGGCCCACTCGACGATGGCGGGCTGGGCGGCGGCGAAGCCGGGGGTGAACCAGCGTTCGGGGGTGGCGCGGGCGATCGGGTCGAGGCCGTTGGTGCGGACCACGACGCCGCGCTGCCGGAAGGAGTCGGCGGTGCCGAAGCGCGGGGAGGCGGAGACGAGGGCGAGTGAGCCCACTCTATGGGGATGTCGCAGGGCGAGTTCGGCGCCGATGGCCCCGCCGATCGAGCAGCCCGCGTAGCCGAAGCGCTCGACGCCGAGCTGGTCGAGGGTGGCCAGCAGCCGGGCGGCCAGCTCGGCCACGGAGGGGGCCGGATGGGCGGGGGCGCCGCCGTGGCCGGGGAGGTCGAAGCGGAGGACGCGCCAGTGGCGGGAGAGCTCGGGTATCTGGCGGTCCCACATATGCCAGGTGGTGCCCAGCGACGGTCCGAGGACGAGCACGGGCCCGTCCTCGGGGCCGTCGGTCCGGTACTGAAGTGTCTTCGTCTCGCTCACCCGAAAACGGTATCCGACACGGGTGACGGGGTTTTCGGGCGCGATGCACCCAGGATGTGAAGGCCTTACGGCGTGACCGTGGAGACCACGTAAACCTTCGGATGCGCGGGGTTATCGAACTTGACCGTGATCCTCAGCTTGGGTTGCGGATCTTTCTGCTTGATGACCATCCCCGCCCAGTCGTGACCGGGCGCTCCGACCTGCCAACCGACCTTCTTCGCCTGCCCCTTGGTGATGGTCACCTCGCCCTTGTCCAGGGCGGAGCGGCGGGTGCCGAGCTTGGTCAGGAAGGAGTCCAGGCCGTTGCCGGACGTGACGAACTGCACGTACAGCGAGCTGACCTTCCAGGAGTTGGTCTCGTAGAAGGCGACCTTCTTGGAGTAGGGCGGCACCGGCACGTCGTATATGCGCCGCTGCACCCGGGTCGGGTAGCCCGCGCTGAGGCCCTTGGCCGACGCCGCCTCCGCCTTGTCCTCACCGCCGTTGCGGCTCTGGAGGGCGGAGATCACCAGATAACCCGCCGGGATCGCGATCAGCAGGAAGACGACCACGGCCTTGAGCCAGCGGCGGGGCGGACGGCCGCCACCGGGCATGGGGCCGCCGGACGTGGGGCCGCCCGGTGTGGGGCCGCCCGGTGTGGGCCCGCCGGGGCGCATACCGTCGGCCGGGGGCATCGCGGCGCCGGGCCGCTGGTCGGCGGCGGTCATTCGCGGCCTGCCTGGCTGCGCGGCGCCAGCCGCAGCGGGGAGGAGGACCCGGCGCGCTCGTACCGCTCGACGCGGCGGCGGTTGGCGCGGCGGAAGCGGCGGGCGACCAGCCGGGCGAGGTCGGCGGCGCCGACCATCCCGGCCTCGGGGCCCAGCTGCGCCTTGACGATCCGGGCCTCCGGCCGGTAGCCGCGGCCGGTGAGGGTGCGCCGGAAGGCGTTCCTGGCGGGGTCGATCAGCAGGTCGTCGGCGGCGCTGACGCCGCCGCCGATGACGAAGCAGGAGGGGTCGAGGGCGGCGGCGAGATTGGCGATGCCGACGCCGAGCCACTGGCCGATGTCCTGGAGCAGTTCGACGCACATGGCGTCGCCCTGGCGGGCCAGCTCGGTGATCAGCGGCCCGGTGATCTCCTGGATGTTGCCGCCGACCCGGTCGTTGATCCCGTACGCCACCGGCGATTCGGCGGCGGCCAGTTCACGGGCCTCGCGGACCAGGGCGTTGCCGGAGCTGTACTGCTCCCAGCAGCCGCGGTTGCCGCACGGGCAGCGGTGGCCGGCCGGCACGACCTGCATATGGCCGAACTCCCCGGCGACCCCGTACTTGCCGCGCTTGACCTGGCCGTCCTCCAGGATCGCGCCGCCGATCCCGGTGCCGAGGGTGATCATGACGAGATGGTCCTCGTCGCGTCCGGCGCCGAACCGCCACTCCGCCCACGCGGCGGCGTTGGCGTCGTTGTCGACCAGGACCGGGACGGCGAGCCGCTCGGCGAGCCGGTCGCGCAGCGGTTCGTTGCGCCAGGACAGGTGCGGGGCGAACAGCACGCGGTTGCGGTCGGCGTCCACCCAGCCCGCGGCGCCGATGCCCACGGCGTGCACATCGTGCCGGTCGGAGAGGTCGAGCACCAGCTCGGTGATGGTGTCCTCGACGACCTTGGGGCTCTTGGACTTGTCCGGCGTCTCGGTGCGCAGCTTCTCGAGGATGTTGCCGTCGGCGTCGACGACCCCGGCCATCACCTTGGTGCCGCCGATGTCGATGCCGACCGTGGGCACCCGGGGCGCGCTGAGGTGCGAGCGGCGCTCACGGGTGCCGACGGTCCGCAGCACGGTGGCCCGGGCCGAGCCCCGGTGCACTCGTTCGCGGTAGATGCTCATCGGCCGGCCCCCTCGCCGGTGTGGGGGGTGCGGTCGCTGCGGGTACGTGCTCGCAAGAGTTCGTCGTCCCTGCGGGGGTCTCGGGAGGCCGCGGGGCCTCGGGTGCGTCGGTCGTGGCGGGTGTGGCCCGCCGTGCGATTGTGCCTCACCCGCGCCTCATGCCGCATGGTGAGCCTACGGCGCGTGGCCCCCGGGAAGCACCGGAACACGGCCGACGACCCGGCCGCGCGGCCCTTGGCGGCCCCGCTCAGCCCATGGCGGCCCCGCTCAGCCCTTGGCGACCTCTCTCAGCCCTTGGCGACCCCCTCAGCCCTTGGCGACCCCTCCCGACAGATCGGGGGCGGGGGTGCGGGCCAGCTCATGGCTGAGCTGCTCCAGCTCGCTGCCGCCCGCCATCTGCCGGGTGAGTTCCTCCAGCGCGATCCCGTCCTTGGCGTGGCTGCCCGCCATGGCGCCGCGCTTGAGCAGCACGAAGCGGTCGCCGACGAGATAGGCGTGGTGCGGGTTGTGGGTGATGAGGACCACGCCGAGGCCGGCGTCCCGGGCGGCCGCGACGTACTTGAGCACGACGCCGGACTGCTTGACGCCCAGCGCCGCCGTGGGCTCGTCCAGGATGAGCACCTTCGCGCCGAAGTGGACGGCGCGGGCGATGGCCACGCACTGGCGCTGACCGCCGGACAGGGTGCCGATGGGCTGGTCGACATCGCGCAGATCGATGCCCATGCGCAGCAGTTCGCGGTGGGTCGTGGTACGCATCGCCTCCACGTCGAGGCGGCGGAGCGGTCCGCGGCCCTTGTGGATCTCCGAGCCCAGGAAGAAGTTCCGCCACACCGGCATCAGCGGGACCACGGCCAGGTCCTGGTAGACGGTGGCGATCCCGCGGTCGAGGGCCTCGCGCGGGGAGCCCAGCCGGGTCTCCTCCCCCTCGATGGCGAGGGTGCCGCCGTCGTGCTGGTGCAGCCCCGCGACGATCTTGATGAGGGTGGACTTGCCCGCGCCGTTGTCCCCGAGGACGCAGGTGATCTCCCCGGCGTGCACCTCGAGGGAGACGCCCTCCAGGGCCTTGACGTTGCCGTAGTACTTGCTGATGTCGCTGAGCGCGATCAGGGCGGCCCGGGACGCCTGAGATGCCTGAGATGCCTTGGATATCCGGGACGCACTCATTTGCTCTCCTCCGCCCGCTTGCGGACCCACCAGTTGAGCAGCGTGGCGAGCAGCAGCATCGCCCCGAGGAAGAACTTGAACCAGTCGGCGCCCCACTGCGCGTAGACGATGCCCTTGTTGGTCATGCCGAAGATGAACGCGCCGACGGCGGCGCCGACCGCCGAGCCGTAGCCGCCGGTCAGCAGACAGCCGCCGATGACCGCCGCGATGATGTAGAGCAGCTCATTGCCCACGCCCTCGCCGGACTGGACCACGTCGTAGTTGAACAGCAGATGCTGGCCGGAGATCCAGGCGGCCAGCGCGACGCCCAGATAGAGGCCGATCTTGGTGCGCTCCACGGGCACGCCGACCGCGCGGGCCGCCTCCTTGGCGCCGCCCACCGCGAAGATCCAGTTCCCGGCGCGGGTGCGCAGCAGGATCCAGGTGGCGAGCGCGATCAGGGCGAACCACCACAGGACGGTGATCTGCACTTCGACGTCCCCGATGGTCAGATGCGAGGCGAAGACCTTCTGGGCGGAGGGGAAGCCCTCCATGTCGGAGATGCTCTTGGTGGAGACGGTGTCGCTGATCAGCTTGGTGAAGCCGAGATTGCAGCCCTGGAGGATCAGGAAGGTGCCGAGGGTGATGATGAAGCTCGGCAGATTGGTGCGGACCAGCAGATAGCCGTTGAAGAAGCCGATCGCGAGGGTGGCCAGCAGGGACACCCCGACGCCGACCCACACGTTCGCCGTCATCTGGTACGAGAACATCGAGGAGATCAGCGCCGAGCTGGTCACCAGGACCCCGGTCGACAGATCGAACTCCCCGCCGATCATCAGCAGCGCCACCGGCACCGCCATGATCCCGATGGTCGAGGAGGCGTACAGCACGGTGCTGAAGCTGGACCACTGCAGGAACGCGTCGGCGACGGCCGAGAAGAAGACGAAGACGGCGACGGCGCCGACGACCGCGCCCAGCTCCGGACGGCCCACCAGCCGGCGCGGCAGCGAGCCGCGCACCGGCCGCGGGCTGGAGAGCGTCTCCTCGGCGGGCGGTGCCTCCGCGCTCATCGGGTCCCCCGCTTCGTGTACGACGCGAGCTCGGCGGCGTCGTCCTTGGTGATGATCTGCGGACCGGTGAGCACCGGCTTGCCGCCACCGAGCACATCGGCGTTGTAGCGGTTGAGCCACAGCAGATCCACGGCCTCATAGCCCTGGAGATACGGCTGCTGGTCCACGGCGAAGCCCAGCTTGCCGCTCTGGAGCGAGGCGGCCACCTTGGCGTTGAGGTCGAAGGTGTCGATCTCGGCCTTGCTGCCCGCCTGGTCGGCGGCCTTGGCGGCGGTGTCCGCGAAGGGCGCGCCGAGGGTCAGCACGGTGTCGATGCCCTTGTCCGACTGGAGCTTGGCCTCGATCGAGGACTGCACATCGGGCATGTTGGTGCCCTCGACGTAGATCTTCTCCATCTTGCCGTCGAAGGTCTTGGCCGCGCCGTCGCAGCGCTGCTCGAGGCCGACGTTGCCCTGCTCGTGGATCACGCACAGCGCCTTCTTCTGGCCCCGCTTGCCGAGCTCGTCGCCGACGGCCTCGCCCGCGATGGTCTCGTCCTGGCCGACGTGGGTGAGCGCGCCGAACGCCTTGGACACCTCGGCGCCGGAGTTGACGGTGATCACCGGTATCCCGGCCTTGCGGGCCTTCTTCACCACGGACTTCATGGCGTCGGGCTTGGCGAGGGTGACGATCAGGCCGTCGACCTTCTGGTCGATGTAGGACTGGACCAGCTGGGCCTGCTCCTTGCCCTCCTCGTTGTGGGCGTAGAGGAACTTGATGTTGTCCTTGACCGCGGCCTGCTTGGCGCCGCTCTGCACGATGTCCCAGAAGGTGTCCCCGTCTCCGGAGTGGGTGACCATCGCGAAGGTCCACTTCGGGGTGTTGACCGCCGCCCGTCCCCCGGCGGCCGCCTCCCGGGCGGCCCGCTCCTCGGCCCGCTTGCCGCCCGTATCGCTGCAGCCCGCCAACGCCGTACCCAGCACCGCCGCGAGCACGGCGGCGGTCATCGCGCGTGCCCCTCTCCGCACCGTCGCCACGAAGACCCGCCCTTCTCACTGTCTGTTCGTCCCGTTGTCACCTTCGCGGCCGGGCACCGCATGATCGGTCCCGGCCGCCGCCCAAGTATCCGTCACCGGTCGTCGCCGGGGCTGCCGGGGTGGGCGGGGCCCGGCGCCCGTACGGCTTGAGGACTTGTAGCCGGGGACGCGGGACACGTCAAGGACAAAGGGTGCGGCACAAGGCGCGAGGCAGCGCTCAGGGGCGTACGAGCAGCTGGAACTCGAAGGCGTAGCGCGAGGCCCGGTAGGTGTGCGAGCCGAACTCCACGGCCCGGCCGGTGTCGTCGAAGGTCGTGCGCTCCATGGTCAGCAGCGGCGCACCCGCCGGCTCCCCGAGCTGCTCCCCCTCCTCGGCGGTGGCCGCGCGGGCGCCCACCGCCTGGCGGGCGCTGTGCAGGGTGATCCCGGCCGCGCGCATCAGCCGGTAGAGCCCGGTGTCCTCCAGCTCGGCGCTGTCCAGCTTGAGCAGGCCCACCGGGAGGTGGTTGCGCAGATGGGCCATGGGCTCGCCGTGCGCCAGCCGCAGCCGCTCGATCAGCACCACCTCTTCGCCCTCGGCGACGCCGAGGGCGGCGGCGACCTGGGCGGTCGCGGGCTCGGTGGTGTTCCGCAGCACCTGGGTGGCGGGGCGCTGGCCGGCCGCCTCCAGGTCGTCGTAGAGGCTGCTCAGCTCAAGCGGGCGCTTGACCTGGCTGTGCACGACCTGCGTGCCCACGCCCCGGCGGCGCACCAGCAGCCCCTTGTCGACCAGCGACGAGATGGCCTGCCGGACGGTGGGGCGGGACAGCCCGAGCCGCCCGGCCAGCTCGATCTCATTGCCCAGCAGGCTCCCGGGCGCCAGCCGCCCCTGCTCGATCGCCGCCTCGAGCTGCTGGGACAGCTGGAAGTACAGCGGGACCGGACTGCTGCGATCGACGCTGAGCTGGAGCGTCTCCGCCCCGCCCGAAGCGTCTTCTTCCTCCATAGCCACGCGCCGAGGGTATCCGGATGAGCACATGACGGGAAGTCGTGAAGTTCTGTTGTCAGGACAAAGTACGCACAGGTGATCAGTCGGAACCGACAACGCTGTCAGCTGTCACGGCCACTGCCGCCCGCCGCCGTCCGCCCCCAGCCAGCACCGGGAGCCGTGCCCCGGCCCGACGGGGGCTTCGCCGCGTGGGGGGGGAAGCCTCGGTATGCGGCTCCGCCGCGCGGTCCGTCGGACGCCCCCTAGCCGCCGCCCGCCGGCGTCACGCGCCCGCCTGTTCGCGCAGCCGGGCCGCGGACCGGGCCAGCCGTATCGCGCCGACCACCGGCAGGGTGAGCGCTATCAGCAGAGAGGCCACGAACGCGGGGGCGCTGATTCCGTCGAACGCCAGGGAGAGCGCCACCGCCAGCACCGGCACCGTCAACAGGGGCGACAGGACGAACAGTGTGGCCTGCCGCTTCTCGCGCCGGGCCCATGGCGCGGACCGCCACAGCCGGACGAGCGCGCCGAGGGCGGCGACCAGCCCCAGGGGTATGCCCACGCCCGGGACCAGGCACAGCGGTACGGGCAGCACGGCGAGGCCGAGCGTCACCCAGGTGGCACCGGCGTCCTCCGGCTCCGGCGGAATGCTGCCGGACTCCTCGGCCAGCGCGTCCGCCGCGATCTCCTCCGGGGTTCCGATCCAGTCGAGCACCTGCCGCACCCGCTCATCTCCGATCGCGCCATCACCGATCGCGCAATCGCCGTCCCCGGCGGCGTCCCCGGCGGCGTCCTCGGCGGGGTCGTCCGCGAGCGCCGCCGCGATCTCCTCGCGCAGATCCTCCAGCAGTTCCTCCCGCCACGCGGCGGGAAGCGCCGCGGTCCGCCGCTCGACCGAGGACAGAAAGGTCCGCACGAGGGGGTGGCTGAGGGGGCTGCTCATGTCGTCTCTCCGGGGGCGAGGAAACGGTCACCGGTCCAGGGCATTACAACCGGCATCCGTCAGCGTGTAGCACCCGCACGAGGGCCGCGCCCGGATTCGCGCAAATGCGCATCCCGCTGTGTGCGACAGGCTAACGGGCCAGGCTAATAGGCCGCCGCTTCCCCCGCGCCACGGGTCATGACCCGGTCCAGTTCGGTCCCGGTGAGCCCGTCGGGCAGCGGGGCGGTGTCGGGGCGGGCGCGCAGACCGTCCAGGACGAGCGCGGCGACACGGCGGGCGGCGCGCCCCCAGGCGTCGGACGGGAGTTGGGCATGGGCGAGCATCGCGCCGGTGACGACGAGGTCGGCGGCGGTGGCGTCGGGGCGGATCGAGCCGTCGCCGACACCCCGCTTCAGGACGGCGGCCAGCGACCGGGAGATCCGCGAACCGAGGGGGTCGGCCTCGTCCGTCAAGAGCGGGCCTGGCGCGCCGAGCAGCGGCAGGGCGAGATGGTGCCGTTCGGCGAGCAGCCCGTGCAGGAAACCGGCCAGCGCGTCCAGCGGCGGTGCCGCGCTGTCCTCGGCCTCCTGGGCGAGGGCGGCCACGAGCTCGTAGGAGCGGTGCACGACGGCCGCGTACAGCTCCTCGCGGTCGGCGAAGTTCCGGTACAGCGTGGCGATGCCGACCCCGGCCTCGCGCGCCACCACGTCCAGCGGCACGGCGGGCCCGTCACGGAGCAGGACCCGCTCGGCCGCGTCGAGGAGGGCGGCACGGTTGGCGACGGCGTCCGAGCGGCGGCGCACGGGCTGGGCGGGACTCATGAGGCCATCTTCCCGCTCCGGGCCCGGCGGAAGCGCGACGGACGCGAGAGTCGTACGGGGATGCCCAGATTTTCAGCCGCCCTGTCGCCTCCGTGTCCGCCGACGCGTCACCGCGGCATCATCGCTTCATCCACTCATCCTCGTACTTCTTGTACGTACCGTCGTGGGTGGCCAGATGGACCCACTGATCGACGTACTCCTTGAACTGGGAGTCGCCGCGCGGCAGTACGTACGCCTTCTCGGAGAAGGAGAACGGCTCGTCGGGGTGGACCGCGCACAGCTCGGGGTGGATGGCGGACTGATAGCGGGTCTCGCTGGCGTCCGTCATCATCACATCGGCACGGCCCGCGATGATCTCGTCGAAGATCGTGGTGTTGTCCGGATGGACGGTGAGGGTGGCCTGTTTGATATGGGCTCGGGCGAACTGCTCATTGGTGCCGCCCGGGTTGACCACGACCCGTACGCCGGGCTGGTCGATCTCCTCCAGCGTCCGGTACTTGTCCTTGTCCTCGCAGCGCACGATCGGCGTCTTGCCGTCGGTGAGGTACGGCTCGCTGAAGGACGCCTTACGGGCGCGGGCCAGGGTCACCGACACCCCGCCCATGCCCACGTCGCAGCGCCCGGCGGCGAGGTCGTCCACGAGGGTGGCCCAGGTGGTGGGCACGTACTTCGGTTTGGCGTCCAGGCTCTCGGCGAGGTCCCCGGCCATCTTGATGTCGATACCGGTGTAGGCCCCGGACTTGGGGTCGCGATGGCTGAAGGGCCGGTAGTCGCCCGTGGTGCACACCCGCAGCACCCCGCGCTCGGGGACCCGGTCCAGCAGGGTGCCGCGCTGCTGCCGGGCGCGGTCGGCGGCGTTCGCCCGCGCCGACTCGGCCTGTGCGGTGGGTTGCGAGGTGGAGCCGACGGCCAGCGCCGAACCGGCGGCGGTGGCGGCGAGCACGGCGGCGAGGGCGGACAGCGTGACGGTACGTCTCACGGCACCTCCTGGGCGCGGGCGGGCGGCCGCTGGTGACGCCTGCGGCGGGCTGCGGAAAGCATCGATACGCGGCTCCGCCGCGTGGCCCGCCGGACACCCCGTAGGAGCCGCGTGATCAACAGCGCTCAGGGTGGCAGAAGTCCCGGCCCACGGGAAGCCGTTGACCACCGGATGGGATACGCGGGAGTCGTGTACCGCCGTCAGTAAGGCTCGTGCGGCGAGTCCAGCGGGGGCGCCACATCCGCGAGGCGGGCCAGCAGTTCGGCGGCGCGCTTGCCCACGGTGTCCCGGTCGCCCTCGGACAGCGCCGAGCCCATTCCGCACGCGACGGCCCCGGCCGCGACCCAGTCCGGGGCCTCGGCCAGGGTCACCCCGCCGGTGGGGACCACGGCGGCCTGTGGCAGCGCGGCCCGTACGTCGCTGACCCATCTGGGCCCGTAGGCGGAGGCGGGGAAGAGCTTCAGGGCGTCCGCGCCCAGCTCCATCGCGCGGACCGCCTCGGTGGGCGTGGCCACGCCGGGGAAGACCGGCAGACCATAGCGGTGGCCGGTGCGGATGACCTCGGGGTCCAGACTCGGCGAGACGAGGAAGCGGGCGCCCGCGTCCACCGCCATCCGGGCCGAGGCGCCATCGAGCACCGTGCCCGCGCCGATCACCGCGTCGTCGCCGACCTCCCGGATCAGGGTGGTGACCGCCTCCAGGGCGAAGGGCGTGGTCAGCGAGATCTCCAGGCTGGTGATACCGGCGGAGAGCAGGCTGTCCGCCGTGGCGTGGGCGTGGTCGTAGCTGTCGCTACGGACGATGGCGAGGACGCGCTGCGCGAGCGCGGCCCGGGTGATCTCCCAGCGGTACACGGCGGTCGCCGCCTTTCCTTTCCCAAGTGCTGCTGGCGATGCCGCTCCGGATTGCCTCCGGGATATGCGGCGGTTTCGGTGTGCGGTGGACGATACGCGGTGCTGTGTGCGCTTGGTGGATCGGTATCTGGGTTGTCCGTCTTACCGGTGCTGCTCTGTGTTGTTGTGACGTGCGCGGCCCCGCCCTCTCCGGGCGGGCCGTGGGTGCCGCGGCCGGTTCAGCGGTATACCGCGTCCCCGCCCTTGGACAGCTCGGCGAGCGCCCGGTCCCGCGCGGCGGCGGTGGGCAGCCCGTCCGTATCGGTGGCGGCCTGGACGACCAGGGCGGCCACGCACGCCGCCTCGGCGAGCGCCTGGTCCTCGTGCAGCCCGCGCAGCCGCGCCGACAGATAGCCGGCCGCGAAGCCGTCACCGGCGCCGATCGGGTCGACGACCGGCACCGCGTGGGGCGACTGGTCCCAGCCGCCGTCCGCGGTGAGGACGGTCGAGGAGTGGTCGGCGCGCTTGATCACGACCTCGGCGGCCCCGCCGCGCAGCAGCTCCCGCGCGGCCTCGTCGGCGGGTTGGGCGGTGAGCAGCTCCAACTCCTCCTCGCCCGCGAGGACGATGTCGGCGTCGCGCAGCAACGGGCCCGCCGTCTGCGCCCACTGCGCCGCGCCGCCCAGCTTGTGCCGTACGTTCGGATCGAAGGACACCTTGGCCCCGGCCGCACGGGCCAGCTCCACCAGGCGGCGGCTCGCGGCCGCCGCGGTCGGCGAGAGCATCGGCGTGATCCCGGACAGATGCAGCAGTTGGGTGCCTTCGAGTGCCTCGGGGCGTATCTGCTCGGGCGTCAGCCGGGAGGCGGCCGAGCCCATGCGGTAGTACTGCACATCGATGGCGCGGTACGCATGGCTGTCCCGCATCAGCAGCCCGGTGGGCGCGTGGTCGTCCACGATCGCGTGGGCGACGTCCACACAGTCGGCGCGCAGCTCGCGCAGCACCGCCTCCCCCGCGGGATCGGCGCCGACCCGGCCGAGCCAGCGCACACCGTGGCCGAGCCGGGCGAGACCCACGGCCACATTGGATTCGGCTCCCGCCACCGACCTGCGGAAATGCACGGCCCGGTCCAGCGGAACCCCGGGCTCGGCGAGCAGGAGAAGCATTGCCTCCCCGCACGTGACCACTTCCGGACCCTTCGCCACCATGCCTCCCCGCGCGTCCGCTGCTAACCGAGACGGTATCGGGAAGCAACGACAATGGCCCGCGCGGGGTTCCCGGGACCTGCGGCCGATACGGGACGGCGTCGGGCGCGGAGGGCGGGCCCAGGGCAGAACGGGAGCGAGGGCGGGAGCGAGGGTGGGGGCGGGCGGACGGTTGGACAGAGCACCGCGGCCGCTGCCCGGTGGGGGCAGCGGCCGCGGTTGCGGGGGGTGGCGGTCTTCGGGGGCCGCGTCAGCAGCCGCGGTCCACCAGGTCGAACGAGGCGTAGTGGTCCGCGGTGTAGTAGTCCTCGTCCGTCTGCTTACCGGTGACGATGCGCCGGGCGCCACGGTCGTCGGAGCCCGGGGTGATCACGGTGTACTCGTGGTAGTAGCCGGAGGACTGGGACGGAAGGACGCCTTCACGGTTCTGGAAGACGGTGCCGTCCTGCGGGAACGGGTAGGGGCCGCCCTTTTCGATCAGGTCCAGGGTGTCATGGGCCTGGGAGGGCAGATCCGAGTAGCAGATGTCGCCAACGGCGGCGATGACCTGCGACGACGCAACGGTCTGCGATGCCGCCGGGGTGACGGCGGTGGCCGCGGTGGCCGCGCCGCCGATGAGCAGCGTCGAGACGAGGGCACCGAGGGCACCGATGCGGGCGATCCGTGGGGGGATTGTCATAGACATAGCATGACGCGCGTAGACGCTGTCGTGTCAATGCCAAGTGACGGCCGTTCTCCGGGAGTTCACAAGAACTGCGCGAAGCGTCAGAAGAGGTAACGGAAACGTAACCTCTTGCCTCTGAGGCAAACTTTTTGCCTCAGAGGTCAAGGCTGGCTATACCGGAGATATGAACCCGCTCCCCCACGGGCTCGCCGAGTGGCCCACGGGCGGACCGGCCGACGGTGACCCCGGCGGACCGTCCGCCGAGCTGCCCACCGTCGCTCCCCGCCTGCGTGACCTGCGGCGACGCAGCGGTCTGACGCTCGAGGCCGCCGCCCATCGGGTCGGGCTCTCCCCCGCGCATCTGTCCCGGCTGGAGACGGGCCGCCGCCAGCCCTCGCTCCCGATGCTGCTGACCCTGGCCCGTACCTACGGAACAACGGTATCCGACCTGCTGGGCGAGGTGCCCGCGGAGCGGGACCCGGTCGTACGGGCCGACCGCATGGAGGCGCAGGAGGCGGGCGGCTGGACCTACTGGCAGGCCGGCGGGTCCGGCCGGGCCATGCAGGCGCTGCGGCTGCACGTACCGGAGCGCTCCGCCGCCCAGGAGGACCTGGTGCGGGTCCACCCCGGCGAGGAGTGGCTCTACGTCCTGGGGGGCCGGCTGCGGCTGACGCTCGGCGAGACCGTGCACGCCCTCTCCGCGGGCGACGCGGCCCACTTCGACTCGCTCACCCCGCACCGCATCGCCGCCGCCTCGCCCGGGGGCGTGGATCTGCTCTTCGTCCACACGCTGCTGCAGAGCGGCGCGGCCGAGCTGTGCCTCGGCGACGCCGTTCGCCGAGGAAGGCCCGGTACGCCATGAAGGACGGGAACGACATGAGTGCGGCCAAGCCGATCGATGCGGCCGCTGCGACCGATGCCCCGATGACCCCCGCGACACCGGCCCGGTCCGGCCCGAACGAGGAGGACCGGGCGCCGATGACCTTCACCGTGCGGGTCTTCATCTACCTCGTGGGCGTCCACTTCATCGCCGCTTTTCTCTTCTTCCTCTTCTACGTGGCGGGCGCGAAATAAGCCTGGGCCCGAGGGCCGGGCCGTCACCCCGCGTGGGTGGAGAACATCCCGCCCGTCGGCCCCTGCTTGTCGCCGCCCTGCGCCTTCTTCAGGGCGTTCGCCAGGCCCTCGATGGTGAGCGACTGGAGGATCACCCGCCCGTTGCCCTCCAGCGTGGCCAGCGACAGCCCCTCACCGCCGAAGACCGCGTTCATCAGCCCCTGGCGGTTGAGCCCGCCGATGCGCTGCACGCCGTACTGGATGCCCTCCTCGAAGGCCACGATGCAGCCCGTGTCGACCTCGATCCGGCCGCCGAAATCGGCCGGGTTGAGATCGATGAAGTTGCCCGCGCCGCAGATGATCACGGTGCCGTGCCCGGCGAACTTCTCCAGGATGAACCCCTCGCCGCCGCTGCGCCCGGTCTTCCCGCCCTGGAAGGCGATCCCGAACTCCACGGTGGACTCGGCCGCCACGAAGGCGTCCTTCTCCGCGAACCACGCCCGCGCCCCGTCCAGCTCCAGCGCCCGCATCTCGCCGGGCAGCACCCCCGCGAAGCCGACGGTGCCCTCGCCACCGGTGGCGGTGAAGTACTGGAACGCCAGCGACTCCCCCGCCAGCGCCCGCTGCCCCACCTGCATCGCGGTGCCCATGGCCTGGCGCAGCATCCCGCCCATGCCACCGCCCGCGCCGCTCCCACCGCTGCCCCCGGCGGCCTGACCGCCGCCCCCGGCGGGCCCGGACAGCCGAGTCTCCATCGTCACGTTCGACGTCTTGAACAGGAACTTTCCGGCCTCGCAGTAGACGGTCTGCCCCGGGTGGAGGGTGCAGACCGCCATCTGCATGGCGTTGCCGACGATCTCTTGCCGCAGGGTCACAGCCGATCTCCTCGAGGGTCGCGTCAGGTGGTGTCAAGTGGTGCCAGGTGCCGTCATAACCGGACATCCGGGTCAACGTCCGACCCGGACCACCAGGTTCCGTGAGCTTGGCACAATGCCAGTCGTGGTCCGGCCCCGGGTCGACGCCGAAGGGAGCAGGGAACATGGCGATGAGCACGAGCGCCGCGACGACCGCCCGCACGATGTGGGCCCTCTACGAGCCGATCCACGCGGTCGCGTACTTCGCCCCGGAAGCCCGGGCCGCGTACGCGGACGCCGGGCTCCGCGGCTTCTGGCGCGGCTACTTCGCGGGCCGTGCCGCGCCTCTCGGGCCGGTCGGACCGGAGCCCGTCGTGGCGTCCTTCTTCACCTTCGCCCCCGCGATGGTGGCCCGAGCCCTGCCCGACGTCTGGTCCCTGGCCGCCCCCGAGCGCGCCCTGGAACTCCGCCGCGCGGGCGCCGCGGCCGCCCTCACCCGGCTGCTCGCCGGGTACGAGCGCGAGGTGGAGCGCGCCACCGAGGCTCTGGTCCCCCGCGCCGCGGGTCTGGACGGCTCCGGCCGGGTGCTGGCCGCCGCGAACGGCGCCCTGGACTTTCCCGACAAACCGGTCGAGCGGCTGTGGCATGCGGCGACCCTGCTGCGCGAGCACCGCGGCGACGGCCATGTCGCGGCCCTCGTCGCCGCCGGTCTCGACGGCTGCGAAGCCCTCGTCCTCCGCTCCGCCGTGGACGTCCCCCGCGCCGAACTCCAGCCCCACCGCGGCTGGACCGACCAGGAGTGGGACGCCGCCGCCCAGCGCCTGACCGACCGCGGCCTACTTACGCCGGACGCCACCGCGACGGAGGCCGGACACGATCTCCTCCGCACGGCCGAGACCGCCACGGACCAGGCGGCGGAACGCCCGTGGCGCCCCCTGACCCCCGAGCAGGCGACAACCCTGGTCCGCCTCCTCACCCCCCTCACCACCGCCTGCGCCACCGCCCTCCGCTTCCCCAACCCGATCGGGCTCCCGAAGCCGACGGGGTGAGCGGTCCTGCCAGGGCGGCACGACAGGGGCGTCCGGGTAGCCGGAAGCTCATAGTCGGCGGTCAGCTTCTCCCGTGACGCGGTGCCACCGTTCTTCGGGCCCACGTCCACGCCCGCCCAACGGTCAGGCCGCGCCGCCCTGCATCGGGGCCCAGAACTCCTCGAACGACATCGTGCCGTCGCCGTCCGCGTCGAGTACGTCGATGAATCGTTGCGCCTGCTCGTCGGTGAGGTGCTCGCCACGCAGCTCGGCGACGACCTGCTGGTATTCCTTGGCGGTTATCTGCCCGTCGGCATCGAGGTCGTACGCATCGAAGACCTTGCGCGCGGCCGCCTTCATGTCCACCACGTGAGTTCGCCCTTCCTCGCTGGATGTTGTGCGATGTTACTGCGCATTGATCGCCTGCAGCACGCCGAAGCGGGACGCGACGCCGGGGTGCCTGCCGGCCAAGTGCGCGGCCCTGATCGGTCCGGGTGACGTGATCGGCTACGACGGCGAGTGGCGCACGGTGAGTCCGTGCCCCACGGAGCCCAGAGCGGCACCCCCCGGGCGCCGCACACGAGAGAGCCCCGGAGACCCCACGACGGGCTCCGGAGCTCTCATTGTCCCAAGAGGCTAGTTGACTGGACGTAAGCGGAACCGCCGCGCTGCGGGGTCCCGGTTCCTAAGCTGGTGGGAAACCGGGACCCGCCGGGTCATCGGGCGGCGATGGCCGGCCGGAACTGGATCGGAGCCGGAGTGGTGCGTCCAGAGAGGGGCCCGCGGAGTGAGCGCTGAGGCAGCTGCCATCAATCTCGGGCGGACGGTCGCGACCCGTGTCGTGCGGTTATGGCTCGAACCGCGCCGGCGCGAGCAGGAGAGCCGGATGGAGATGTCCGCGCTGGTCCGGCGGCGGGTTCCGGGGCTGCGGGCGCAGCGGGGTGTGGAGCGGCAGTTCGAGCAGATCGCGGACGCGGTGGCGGCGCGGCTGGAGCCCATGTGCGGGCATGAGTTCCGCGGTCTGGAGGAGGGCGGGCGGCAGGCGGCGCTCGACGCCGTGACGGCGGCCTTCGGCCGTGCGGACCTGTCCGACGAGGCGATCCTCGGGTCCGATGCCAACCCCGCCGAGCTGGCCCGCCGGGTGCGGGCCTCCGCTCCCCCGCCCGCCGGGCTGGGCGAGGCGGCCACGCACTTCTACGAGCTGGTGCTGGCCGAGTGCTGCGACTGCTATGTGCGGATCCTGCAGCGGCTCCCGGTCTTCACCGAGCGCGGGATCGCCGAACTGCTGGGGCGGGTCGGCGAGCTCGGCCCCGAGCTGAGCCGGGTGCTGGAGCGGCTCCCGGTCAGATCGCTGTACGCGCCGCAGGGGGCGGATCAGGACGCCGCCTTCCGCAGGGAGTACCTGGAGTTCCTCAGCCGGACCCTGGACGAGGTGGAGCTGTTCAGCTTCACGGCCGGTCAGGCCCCGCGCACCAAGTTGTCCGTCGCGTACATCAGTCTGCGGGTCAGCACGGACGAGGAGGGGCGGGCGGCGCGGAGGGCGTCGGGCGGACCCGACCACCGGTTGCGGACGGGCATCGGGTCGTGGGGCGGCGCGGAGCACGAGCTCTCGGCGAGCGTACGGGTGGAGGCGGCGTTGAAGGAGTCGCCGCGGGTGCTGTTGCGCGGCGAGGCGGGTTCTGGCAAGACGACTCTGCTCAACTGGCTGGCCGTCACGGCGGCGCGCGGCGCGTTCGGCGGGGATCTGGCCGACTGGAACGGACTTGTCCCCGTCCTGGTCAAACTGCGGCGTTACGCCTCCCGCGAGCTGCCGCGCCCGGAGGAGCTGCTGGACGCCACGGCGGGGCCGCTGACCGGCCATATGCCCCGGGCGTGGGTGGACCGCGCGTTCCAGGCGGGGCGGGTGCTGCTGCTCGTCGACGGGGTGGACGAACTCGTCGCGACGGAGCGGCGCGGGGTCAGGGAGTGGCTCCGGCTGCTGCTCAGCGCCTACCCGGACACCCGCACGGTGGTGACCTCCCGCCCGACCGCCGCGCGCGGCGACTGGCTGCGCGCGGAGGGGTTCGCCCCGGTGGGGCTGGAGCGGATGACCCCCGCGGATCTGCGGGCGTTCGTCCAGCAGTGGCACCAGGCGGTGGGCGCCCAGGCCTGCGAGTTGCCGTGCGCCCCGGAGGAACTGCCGCACTACGAGCGGGCGTTGCTGACCGCTCTCCAGGACCGCCCGCATTTGCGGGCGCTCGCCGCGAGCCCCCTGCTGGCGGCCCTGCTGTGCGCACTACACCTGGGACGGCGCCGACGGCTGCCACGCAACCGTATGGAGCTGTACCGCATCGCGCTGGAGCTGCTGGTGCAGCGCCGCGACGCGGAGCGCGGGGTGCCCAGCGCGCTGGATGTGCAGCTCAGCCTGACGGACAAGCTGTGCCTGCTGCGGGATCTGGCGTGGCGGCTGTCGGACAACAACCGCAGTGAGATCGCCACGGAGAAGGCCCTCGCCCACGTCACGGCCAAGGTGGCGTCGATGCGTCACCTGGACGACGGGGGCGAAGAGGTCCTGGATCATCTGGTGTCGCGTTCGGGGGTGCTGCGCGTCCCCGCGGAGGACCGGATCGACTTTCTGCACCGCAGCTTCCAGGAGTACCTGGCGGCCGAGGAAGCGGCGGAGGAGGACCGCATCGGCAATCTCATCGAGCGGTCCCATCTGGACACCTGGCGCGAGACCATCATCATGGCCGCCGGACACGCCAACCGCAGCCAGCGGCAGGAGCTGATCACCGGCATTCTGGAGCGCGCCGAGGCCGAGCGCCGCCATGCGCGCGGGCTGCGGCTGCTGGCGGCGTCCTGCCTGGAGACGATGGAGTCGGTGCCTTCCGAACTCACCGAACGGCTGGACGGCGCTCTGGGGTCGCTGGTGCCGCCGAGACGCCGTAAGGACGTCGTATCGCTGGCCGTGGTGGGGGATCCGGTGCTGCGTCGGCTGCCGCGTTCACTGGGCGGTCTGAGCGGGACGGCCGCCAGGACCTCCGTGCGCACCGCCGCGCTCATCGGCGGCGGGAGGGCGCTCGATCTGCTGGCCGCTTACGCGGAGTCCGGGCATCCCGAAGCGGAGAAGGAACTCGCCGACGTCTGGGAGTATTTCGACCCGGAAGAGTACGCCCGGCGCGTGCTCGCCAAGTGTTCCCTGGAGGACGTCACACTGACGCTTTCCCATCCCAGCCAGTGGACCCCGGCCAGGGAGCTGCGGTCGACGCGGAAGATATGGATCAACCATCCGCTCACCGAGGGTCTCGCACCCCTCGCGGATTTCCCGGAACTCTCCTGGCTGTCGATCTCACGGCTGAGGAACCATAACGATCTCAGCCCCCTCACCGCTCATCCCCGGCTCACCGTCCTCTCGATCGTCGGAAACATCGCCCTCGAGGACGCCTCCCCGCTGGAAACCCTCACCCACCTCGAGGAATTGCAGCTCACCCATTGGGCCTCCCTCCCGCCCATCGCCGATATCCCGCTTCCGGAGAAGCTGACCTCGCTCGGCCTGGGCGCCCTCCCCCACAACCCCGACCTGAGTTTCCTCCGCCAGCTGCGGCCGGTGCGGAAACTGAACCTGGAGGGTTCGGGGAGTCCGCTGCACCTCGCAGACCTTTCCGCGGCGAGCGGCCTGCGGTGGCTGCGGCTGAGCGGCTTCGATCTGTCCGAGGGCTTCCCCGTCCTGTCCGCGTCCGTACGCGTTCAGGAACTGAATTTCTACCGCTGCGCTTTTCCGGCCGACATCGGCGCTTTGAACGGTATCGACTCTCTGCGCTCCGTTTTCTTCGGCGAGTGCCACGGGCCGTACCCAGGCCCCCTGGACCTCTCATCCCTGGCCGGCCGCACGGCCCCGACGCAGCTCACCGTCGAGGTGGGCAGCACACAGACCGTCACCGGGACCGAACACCTCGACCCCGGCATCCGAGTCCGCTACCGGTGAGGGGAGACAACGCTCAGGCGCCGCCCAGCTCCGTGTGGCGCGCGGCCAGCCGCTGCGCGCCGTGCTCGGTCAGCGAGCCGTGCAGCCGTAGGCGGGCCACGCCGCCGTCCGGATGGATGTCGATCCGGACGTGGGTCACCGGCGGGGCCGCGTCCAGGAGGAAGCGGTGGACCGTATCGGGCTGGAGGCGGGTGCGGGGCAGGAGTTCGGTCCAGGCCGGGGCCGTGTGGTCGGCCGGGTCCGCGCCGGTTGTCGCGTCGAGGCCGTACAGCGCCGCCCAGCCCGGTGCGTTGCCCTTGTAGCAGCCGGTGTCGATCTCCACGGCGCGGATGGACCCCTGGGCGGCGAGGCGGTAGCGGACCCAGTCGTGGCCCGTGTCGCGGCGGCGGCGGGTCTCCCAGCCCTCGTCCATCCGTGTGGAGCGGCCCGGCCCGATGGAGTTGGCGGGCGGGGAGTAGAAGCGGTCGGAGGCGTCCTCGGCCGCTCCGCCGTGCTCCAGCGCCACCAGGTCGAAGGTGCCGAGGGCGGTGAGCCACGCCGGGTCGGGGGCGGCCTCGCCGTGGACGCGGAGGCGGGCGATGCCCCCGTCGGGGTGCTGCTTGAGGCGGAGGTGGGTGAAGCGGCGGCGGACGGAGACGGGGAAGCCGTTGGCCGCGTGGCCGCCGATCCGCGTACGGGGGACGAGCTCGGTCCATACGATGTCGTCGGCCAGGAGCTCCTCGGGGGACGGGGTGCCGTCCACCGCCGTGGCCTCGACGCTCACCGCGCGCGGGTAGTTGCCGCGGAAGTGGGCGGTGTCGACGACGATGCCGTGGACGGCCCCGGGCGCGCCGAGGCGGATCAGGGCCCAGTCGTGGTCGTCCTCGGCCGGATGCGGGGTGTCGGCCGAGGCCCCGCGCCGCCGCCGGGTCTCCCAGCCGTCCATGACCTTGCCCTTGTGGCCGAAGGCCTCGGGGTCGAAGCGCGGCGCTTCGGGCCTCAGCAGGTTCTCGCGCTCGGCGAAGAACTCGTCGTTGGCGGCGATCACGCTTCCGCCGAGCCGCCGGTCGGCCAGGTCCACGAGGTGGGTGAAGGGGAGGTCGGCGGTCCGGTAGTCGGCGTACGGGTCGCCACCGCCGTACGGGGCGGCGTCGCCGGTGAAGCGGGGGGTCGGCGCGGTCATGTGCGGGGCTGCCTTTCCATCGGCGCGGTCATGGGCGGGACGGACCTTCCGGCGGCGTTGGTCATGGGCGGGACGGACCTTCCGGCGGCGTGGTCATGGGCAGGACGGCCTTTCCAGGAGTCGGCCGGTGGGTTCGGCCGGCGTGCCGTGGTCGGCGATCTTCCGGCCGCGCAGCCATGTGGACCGTACGACGCCGTACAGCGTTCTGCCCGCGTAGGCGGTGACCTGGTTGCGGTGGTGGAGGGTGACGGGGTCGACGGTGAAGGTCTCGTCGGGGGCGAGGACCGCGAAGTCGGCGTCGCGCCCCGGCTCGATGGCGCCCTTACGGTCGAGACGGACGAGCGCGGCGGGGCCGGTGGACATCCAGCGGGCCACGTCGTGGAGGGTGTGGCCGCGCCGCCGGGCCGCCGTCCAGACGGCCGGGAGCCCGAGCTGGAGCGAGGAGATGCCGCCCCAGGCCTGCCCGAAGTCGCCGACCTTGAGCTCGGCCGAGCAGGGCGAGTGGTCGGAGACGACGCAGTCGATCTCCCCGGCCGCCAGGCCCGCCCACAGCGCGTCCTGGTTGGCGGCCTCCCTGATCGGCGGACAGCATTTGAACTCCGTGGCGCCGTCGGGGACTTCCTCGGCGGTGAGGGTCAGGAAGTGCGGGCAGGTCTCCACGGTGATCCGGACGCCCTCGCGCCGTGCGTCGGCGATCAGCGGCAGCGCGTCGGCGGACGAGAGGTGCAGGACGTGGACGCGGGCGTCCAGCTCGCGGGCGAGGGCGATGAGGCCCGCGATGGCCTCGTTCTCGGCGGCGCTCGGGCGGGAGGCGAGGAAGTCGGCGTAGCGCGGGCCGGTGGGCGGCGGGGCGCCGTCGATGAGGCGGGCGTCCTCGGCGTGGACGATCAGCAGTCCGCCGAAGCCCGCGATCTCGCGGAGGGCGGTCCGGAGCTGGTCGGGGGCGAGTGGCGGGAATTCGTCCACGCCGGAGGGGAGCAGGAACGCCTTGAAGCCGAGAACGCCCGCGTCGTGCAGCGGCCGCAGCTCCGGGGCGTTCCCGGGCACGGCGCCGCCCCAGAACCCGATGTCGACATGGGCCGACCGCCGGGCGACGGCCTGTTTGACCTCCAGGGCGGGGACGGTGGTGGTCGGCGGGACGCTGTTGAGCGGCATGTCGACGAGGGTGGTGACGCCACCGGCCGCGGCGGCGCGGGTGGCGGAGCCGAACCCCTCCCATGCGGTGCGGCCGGGGTCGTTGACGTGGACGTGGGTGTCGACGAGGCCGGGGAGCAGGACGTCGTCCCCGAGGTCTTCGAGTCGCGCCCCGGGCGGTACGGCGGTGTCGTACGGCAGGACGGCGCTGATCCTCCCCTCGGCGACGGACACGGCGACGGATGCCGCGCGCGGACCATCCGGGGTCATGACGCGGCGTGAGCGCAGCACCAGCTCCGGTTCGGGCTCCGGTTCCGAACGCGCTTCCGGATCCAGGTCGAACACCGTCACCAACCTTTCGCGATATCGAATGCGTTTTTCATCGGGTGCGGCAAGTCTTCACTCCGCCGCCGGGCGGGCCAAGACCCCACCCGTCGTGACCTGCGATGTGATCAGCGTCTGGGCCATCGCGCCGCCGACCCTGGCCTTCGCGGACCTCAGGCCGTAGACACCCCCGGCGATGGCCAGTCCGAAGCACCAGGAGAACGGGGCGACGTCCGAGAAGAACTTGACCAGTGCGAGCACCGCGGAGACCGCGGCCGCGGGCACGAAGGCGATGACGGCCTCGGGGTTGAAGCCCCGGCGGTAGTAGTACGCCCCCGCCTGGTCCGCGCTGAACAGGGCGTCGACATCGATCCGGCCGCGCCGCACCAGGTAGTAGTCGACCAGCAGGATCGCGACGAGCGGGCCGAGGAAGGCGCCGAGGCCGCCCAGGAAGTACTGGATGACGACGGGGCTGGAGTACAGCTTCCACGGCATCACGACGATCGCGAGCACCGCCGTGACCATGCCGCCGCGCCGGAAGTCCAGGTGCTTGGGGGCGAGGTTGGCGAAGTCGTACGCCGGTGAGACGAAGTTCGCCACGACGTTGATCCCGATCGTGGCGATCATGAAGGACAGCGCGCCGACCACCGTGACCACCGGGTTGTCGATCCGCGCGATGACATGGACCGGATCGGCGACCGCGGTGCCGAAGACCGAGATCGTGCCCGCCGTCATCAGCACGGAGACGACGGCGAAGGCGGTGAAGTTCACCGGCAGCCCCAGCAGATTGCCGCGCCGGTACGAGCGGTGATCCGGGGTGAAGCGGGCGAAGTCGGCGTAGTTGAGCACCAGGGTGAGGAAGGTGGCCACGGTCAGGCTGACCGCGATCACGCTCTGGTGCAGCTGTTCGCCACCGCTCAGCCCGGTCAGGCTGCGGGTGAGCGAGATGTCGCCGCCCGCCTTGACCACCAGCCATACGGCGAGCACGAGCATGACCAGCCAGACCACCGGGCCGGTGGCGAAGTCCTGCACCTTGCGGATGAACTCCATGCCCCGGGTCAGCAGCACCGCCTGGAGCAGCCACATCACCAGGAACGCGATCCAGCCCAGGGTCGACAGGCCCAGGATGGAGTTGTGGTCGTACTCCGCGAGCCCCGGCGCGAGCTGGACGCCGAGCAGGATGAGCGCCTCCGACGCCAGCCAGGTCTGGATGCCGTACCAGGCGACCGCCATCACGGCCCGGAGCAGCGCCGGGATATTGGCGCCGTACACCCCCCAGCTGGCCCGCGCCAGAACCGGGAAGGGCACTCCGGTGCGGTGGCCCGCGTGGCCCATGCGGTTCATGAGCCAGTGGACGATGGTGATGCCGGCGAGCAGGGACAGGAACACCTCCCAGGTGGGCAGCCCGAGGACGAACAGGCTCGCCGCGAAGGCGTAGTTGCTGATCGCGTGGGTGTCCGACATCCACAGGGCGAAGATGCTGTACGTCCCCCAGGTGCGCTCCTTCGCGGGCGCGAGGTCCTCGTTGTACAGACGGGGGTCGGGCGAACGGGGTGCTGTCATGGTGCCCTCCGAGGGGGTGGTGCCGTTCCTGCCGTTGCTGCCGTTGCTGCCGTTGATGCCCTTGAAGCCGCCGGTTCACCGGATGTCGGGCCGACGCCCGCTCAGGGGCCAGCCGGTGATGGTCTTGGGCCGGGGCGGGGCGAAGGCCCGCGCCTTGCTGGTGGAGAGGCCGAGTCCGACGAGCGCCTCGGCGAACTTCACGGCGGCGGCGACCCCGTCGACGACGGGCAGACCGCCCAGCGCCTTCGAGACCCGCTCCCGCAGCCCGGCCATGCCCCCACAGCCCAGGCAGATCACCTCGGCGCCGTCCCGCTCCACCACCTCCCGCGCGGTCGCCACGATGACCTCGACGGTCCGCTCCCGGTCCGCCTCCAGCTCCAGTACGCCCAGACCGGTGCCGCGCACACCCGCGCAGCGGGCCAGCAGGCCGGCCGTGAGCAGCCGGTCCCGGATCTGCGGCACGGCCCGGTCGAGGGTGGTGACGACGCCGTAGGAATGGCCGAGCATCATGGCCATCTGGGCTGCGGACTCGGCGATGTCGAGGACCGGGACGTCGAGCAGCTCCTGCGCGCCCTCCCGCCCCGGCTCGCCGAACCCGGCCATGACCAGCGCGTCGAAGGGTTCGTCGAACGTCGTCAGCCGGTCCAGTACGGCGGCGGCGCTCAGATACCCCTCGAAGTGGCCCTCGATCGACTCGGGACCCCACAGTGGTTCGGTGGCCACGATGGTGGTGCCGGGGCTCGCGACGGCCTCGGCGAGGTCCCGGATGCCGGCGGTCATGGCGGCGGTGGTGTTCGGATTCAGCACAAGGATGCGCATAGCACTCCCGCGACGACTCTCTGTTTCCATAAGATGGAATTTCCTTTTCGGGATGCAGAAATTAGTCAGGGTGGTCATCGTCGTCAATGGATCGGACAGAGATCGTTGACAAGCGGCTACGGGAGGTCGCCGCGGGCGGGTAGGCTGCCCGTGGCCGGTCGGCCGCGGCGTCCGACGCGTGTGCGAGGCCGGCGCCGCCCACTGTGAAGGGAAGCCGACGTGCCGTCCGCCGAGTCCAAGACCACCGCCACCGCCGGCGGTGTCCAGTCCCTGGAGCGCGCCTTCGATCTGCTGGAGCGGATGGCCGACGCCGGGGGCGAGGTCGGACTGAGCGAGCTCTCCACCAGCAGCGGCCTTCCCCTGCCCACCATCCACCGGCTCATGCGCACGCTGGTGGCCTGCGGCTACGTCCGCCAGCAGCCCAACCGCCGCTATGCCCTCGGGCCCCGGCTGATCCGGCTCGGCGAGAGCTCGTCCCGGCTGCTGGGCACCTGGGCGCGGCCGTATCTGGCGCGGCTGGTGGAGGAGACCGGCGAGACCGCGAACATGGCGCTGCTGGACGGCGATGAGGTGGTGTACGTCGCGCAGGTGCCCTCGCGCCACTCGATGCGGATGTTCACCGAGGTCGGGCGGCGGGTGCTGCCCCACACCACGGGCGTCGGCAAGGTGCTGCTGGCGGACACGCCCCCCGAGGAGGTGCGCGCCCTCCTGGCCCGCACCGGCATGCCCGCGGTCACCGAGAAGACGATCACCACGCCGGACGGGTTCCTCGACGCGCTGCGGCAGGTCCACGAGCACGGCTACGCGGTGGACGACAACGAGCAGGAGATGGGCGTGCGCTGCCTCGCCGTCTCGGTGCCCGACTCCCCCGCCCCGGCGGCCATCTCCATCTCGGGCCCGGCGGGCCGGGTGACCGACGAGGCCACGAAGCGGATCGTGCCGATCCTCAAGGAGGTCGCGGCCGAGCTGTCGGGGGCCCTGGCCAGCACGGGATCCGCCTGACGGCGGAGGGGACGGCGGGCGCACCGCTACGGGGTGCCCGGCGGGGAGGGGAGCAGCCCGCCACGGACGGGCCCGCCGGACCGCCGGGGTCAGCCTTGCCCGTTGCCCGGTCGCTCAGTCTCTCCCTATGCCCGTCTGTGGCACATTGCCGAACTGGTCGATCGCCGCGCGGACGCCCGTCAGGGCGGGGCTCAGTGCGCTGACCGAGCCCAGGGCACCCGCGATGAGGAGCAGCGAGCGGCGGAGCCGGTGCAGCTCCGGGGCGCCGGTGCGGGCCATGGCGTCGAGCGCGGCCAGTTCGTCGTCCGCGATCGCCCGGTCGGGTAATTCCGCCGGGTGGGCGGCCAGATCGCGCCTGAGCCGGGCGACGGCACGGCGTAGTTCGGCCGCCCTCGGATCGTCCTCGGTGCCCGCCACTCGCCTGGCTTCCACGACTGCGGCGCCCTCCACTGACAAGGCGCCGGGTTCACCCCAGAGCCTCGCGCCTTCGTTGGCCAACACTGCCCTTCTCCCCCTCGCGCCCTCTCGCACGAGCCTGCCCCCTCTCCCGCATGACCGCCCCAGCCCTCCACACCTCGCGTGGATTCGGACACAAGGGGCCGCGGATCAGTTAACGCCACTCAGTGCACGACGCGCTATACGGAGAGCGAAAATCAGACCGGCTGGGATGAAGCCCCCGCACGGCCCCGATGTGCGGTAAGCAGGGCCCATGGAACGTACGACGGAGGACTCCGCGCAGGTCGCCGGGATCGTACTGGCGGCCGGGGGCGGCCGGCGGCTGGGCGGGCGGCCCAAGGCCCTTTTGACTCATCGGGGGCGGCCGTTGGTGGAGCGCGCCGCGCACGCGCTGCGGGAGGGCGGCTGCGCCCCGGTGCACATCGTGCTGGGCGCCGCGGCCGGGACGGTACGGGCGCGGGCCCGGCTGGACGGGTGCGTCCTGGTGGACAACCCCGGCTGGGAGGAGGGCATGGGCTCTTCGCTGCGGGCCGGGCTCGCCTCACTGGCCGGTACGGGCGCGGAAGCGGCGCTGGTCGCGCTGGTGGACCAGCCGGGGATCGGCGCCGAGGCGGTGGCCCGGGTGGTGGCCGCGTACCGCTCGCCGTCCACCCTGGCGGCCGCCGCGTACGGCGGGGAGCGGGGGCATCCGGTGCTGTTCGGCGCGGACCGGTGGGCGGACATCGCGGCGAGTGCGGTGGGCGACCGGGGGGCACGCGCCTATCTGCGGGCGCATCGGTCCGCGATCACGCTCGTCGACTGCTCGGATATCGCCCGTACGGACGATATCGACACCCCCGGGGACTTGACGCTGTTGGAGTGAGGGGCGCCGACGGACGAGGCCGCGGTTCAACAGAAGATTGAACTTCCACCATGAGAAACTTATTATCCACAAAACAGAGGTACCGCGAGCGTCCAGCCGAGACTCGCCCAAGGAGTGACCGCCCATGTCCGCACCAGCGCCGTCCCCGCTGGCCATCGTCGACGCCGAACCGCTGGAGCGTCAGGGAGAGGTGCTGACCGACGCGGCCCTGGCCTTCCTGGCCGAGCTCCACCACCGCTTCACCCCGCGCCGGGACGAGCTGCTCGCGCGCCGCGCCGAGCGCCGCGCCGAGATCGCCCGCACCAGCACCCTGGACTTCCTCCCGGAGACCGCCCACATCCGGGACGACCCGGACTGGCGCGTCGCCCCGGCCCCGCCCGCGCTCGAGGACCGCCGGGTGGAGATCACCGGCCCCACCGACCGCAAGATGACCATCAACGCCCTCAACTCCGGCGCCAAGGTCTGGCTCGCGGACTTCGAGGACGCCTCCGCCCCGACATGGGCGAATGTGATCGGCGGCCAGCTGAATCTGATCGACGCCTATGAGCGCCGGATCGACTTCACCTCCCCCGAGGGCAAGAGCTACGCGCTGCGGCCCGACGACGCGCTGGCCACCGTCGTCACCCGGCCGCGCGGCTGGCACCTCGACGAGCGCCATCTGCGCTCCGCCGACGGCCGCCCCGTCCCCGGCGCCCTCGTGGACTTCGGGCTGTACTTCTTCCACAACGCCCGCCGGCTGCTCACGAAGGGCAAGGGGCCGTACTTCTACCTCCCCAAGACCGAGTCCCACCTCGAGGCCCGCCTCTGGAACGACGTCTTCGTCTTCGCGCAGGACCACCTCTCCGTTCCGCAAGGGACGATCCGCGCCACCGTTCTGATCGAGACGATCACGGCGGCGTACGAGATGGACGAGATCCTCTACGAGCTCCGCGACCACGCCTCCGGGCTCAACGCGGGCCGCTGGGACTACCTCTTCTCGATCGTGAAGAACTTCCGCGACGGCGGCCCCGGGTTCGTCCTGCCCGACCGCAACGCGGTCACGATGACGGCCCCGTTCATGCGCGCCTACACCGAACTGCTCGTCCGCACCTGCCACAAGCGCGGCGCGCACGCGATCGGCGGCATGGCGGCCTTCATCCCCTCGCGGCGCGACCCCGAGGTCAACGCCGTCGCGTTCGACAAGGTCAAGGCCGACAAGGACCGTGAGGCCGGTGACGGCTTCGACGGCTCCTGGGTCGCCCACCCCGATCTGGTCCCGGTGGCCCGCGCCTCCTTCGACGCGGTCCTCGGCGACCGGCCGCACCAGAAGGAGCGGCTGCGCGAGGACGTCCAGGTCACCGCGGCCGAGCTGATCGACATCGGCTCGCTCGACGCCACCCCCACCCACCAGGGGCTGCGCAACGCCGTACAGGTCGGCATCCGCTACATCGAGGCGTGGCTGGGCGGCCTCGGCGCCGTCGCGATCTTCAACCTGATGGAGGACGCGGCCACCGCGGAGATCTCCCGCTCCCAGATCTGGCAGTGGGTCAACGCGGGGATCGTCTTCGAGGACGGCGAGAAGGCCACCGCCGATCGCGTCCGTAAGGTCGCCGCCGAGGAGCTGGCGGCGATCCGCGAGGAGGTCGGCGAGGACGCCTTCGCCGCGGGCAGGTGGAGCCAGGCGCACGATCTGCTGCTGAAGGTCGCGCTGGACGAGAACTACACGGAGTTCCTGACGCTGCCCGCGTACGAACTGCTGGACTGACGCGGTCCGTTCACCCGGAGGAAGGGCCCCGGACCGCCGCCGACGCGGTGTCCGGGGCCCCGGCCGTCCCTACGGCGTGTAGAGCTGGGCGCGCGGCACGATCTGCTGGGGCACGCCGGGGCTGGACCACAGCAGCTTCATATGGGCCTCACCGGTCTGCTCGGTGTACTCGATCCGGATGGCGTGCTTCGTTCCGGCGCGCAGCGCGACGGTCGCCTTGTCGACCTGTGGACCGTGCGGGGTGGTGCTGTCGATGACCAGACGGCCGTCGATCCACACCCGCGCGGTGTCGTCGGAGACGGTCGAGAGCGTGTAGGTCTCGCTGTGCCGGGGCTGGAGGTAGCCGGTCCAGCGGACGCCGAAGTGGTCGGCGGGGACGTCGGCGGCCGGGGAGCCGGCGAACCGCCAGGTGTGGTTGACGGCCGGGTCGGTCCGGGTGACGGCCGGCGGCCCGGTGAAGGTCTCGTTGGCGAAGACCTCCTCCCGCAGCCCCTGGCCCCGCCCCTGGGGCGCGGCCGGGGCCGGTTTCACCGTCAGCTCGATCACCGAGGCGATGTCGTCGACCGGCGCACCGGAGGGGGTGAGGTCGAAACCGTCGCCCGCCTTCGCCACCTCGACCCGCTGTCCGCTGCCCAGCACCCGGGCGCCGACCACCGTGAACGGCGCCTTCGCGGTGAGGTGGAGCGGCTGACCGGCGGCGGGCCAGGAGGTGACGGACGCGTACAGCCGGTTGCCCGACCGGCTGACCGCGCCCCAGGACGGCTCGTCCACCAGCCCGGTGGCCCCGGCCCCGTACACCGCGCGGCCCTGGCCGGAGGTCCGCAGCCAGGAGCCGATCTCGCGCAGCCGGTCCACGGAGGGCTGGGGCACGCGGCCCAGTTTGTCGGGGCCGACGTTCAGCAGGTAGTTGCCGCCACGGCTCGCGATGTCGAGGAGGTTGCGGGTGAGGGTGGTGGGCGACTTCCAGTCCTGGTCGTACTTGGCGAAGCCCCAGTGGCCGTTGAGGGTCATACAGCTCTCCCACAGCTGCCCGTCCACGGGCGCGTCCGGGATCTCCTGCTCGGGCGTTCCGTAGTCGCCGTCGACCACGCGCCGCTTGCCGACCCGGTTGTTGGTGATCAGATCGGGGTCGAGTCCGTGCAGATACGACTGGAGCCGCTCACCGTCCTGGGCGGACCAGCGGTTGGTGGGGTTGTCCGCGTCCCACTCCCCGTCGAACCAGAGCAGCGCCGGGTGGTAGCTGTCGACCAGCTCCTTGAGCTGGGCGTACATCCGCTTCTCATAGCGCGGGAAGGTGGCGGGGTCGGCGAAGTCGGGGTCGTGCCAGTCCCAGATCGAGTAGTAGAAGCCGAGTTTGATCCCGGCGGCGTCCGCGGCCGACTTCAACTCGGCCAGGATGTCGCGCCGTTGGTCGAAGGAGGAGTGGTCGCGCAGATTCCAGGTGTTCTGCTCGGTCGGCCACATCGCATAGCCGTCGTGGTGCTTGGAGGTGATGACGATATAGCGCTGCCCGGCGTCCTTGGCCGCCTTGACGATGGCCTTGGCGTCGAAGGACGAGGGATTGAAGTCCTGGGCGGCGTCCTCGTACTCGCTCATCGGGATCTGGCAGTTCCGCTTGATCCACTCCGCGTCACGGCAGACGGTCCCGTCGGCCCGCCGGTATTCGCCCTCCAGCTGGGAGTAGGCGCCGAAGTGGATGAACATCCCGAAGCGGTCCTGCCGCCACCAGTCGGTGCGGGCGGAGGTGAACGGATCGTCGGTCGCGTAGTCGGTCCCGGGCCCGGGCTCCCGCGCCGTCGTGGGCGCCGCGGTGGCGGCGGAAGGGCCGCTGAGGACCGTCGCCAGCACCATGCCGAGCAGAAGGCTGAGCGCTCGGAGGGGCATGACGGCCCGTCGTCTGGACGTACGCATGGCGGCTCCTGTGCTCGTGGGGTGGTCGGACAGGAGGGCTGGCCAGCCGCGTACGGGAACCTAGAACCGGAAAGATGGGATGTCAACGGGGCCCGAACGCCCTGACGGGCCGCTGGTGACGCCCGTAAGGCGGCCACACCAGCGACCCATCCGATGTATCGGCTGCGGCGTTCAGTCTTCTTCCGCGATACGGGCCAGGCGACGCGCCTCGGTGCGCGCCTCCCGCGCGATCTGGTCCTCGTCCACCGTGAGCAGCCGGCCCGACTCCACCACCGGTGCGCCGTTCACCAGGGACAGGGTCACCGGGGCCGGGGCGCCGAGCACGAGGGCCGCGACCGGGTCGGCGATGGACGAGTGGCCGAGGCCGTCCAGCTTCCACAGCACCAGGTCGGCCAGTTTGCCCGGCTCCAGCGAGCCGATCTCCTCCTGGCGGCCGAGCACCCGCGCACCGCCGTGGGTGCCGAGGCGCAGCGCCTGACGGACGTTCAGCGCCTTCTCGCGGTGGCCGCCGAGCCGGTTGATCAGCAGCGCGTTGCGCAGTTCGGTGTGGAGCTCACCGGATTCGTTGGAGGCGGTGCCGTCCACGCCGAGGCCGACCGGTACGCCCGCCGCGAGCAGATCGGGGACGCGGGCGATCCCGGCGGCGAGCCGGGCGTTGGACGAGGGGCAGTGGGCCACTCCGGTGCCGGTCCGGGCGAACGCCTGGATGTCGGTGTCGCTCATATGGACGCAGTGGGCCATCCACACGTCCTCGCCCAGCCAGCCGGTGGATTCGAAGTAGTCGGTCGGCCCCATCCCGAACCGCTCGTGGCAGAACTTCTCCTCCTCCACCGTCTCGGAGCCGTGGGTGTGCAGCCGTACGCCCTTGCGGCGGGCCAGCGTCGCGGACTCGCGGAGCAGTTCGGTGGTGACGGAGAAGGGCGAGCAGGGCGCCACCGCGATCCGCAGCATGGCGTCGGACGCCGGGTCGTGGTGGGTGTCGATGGCCGCCTCGGTGGCGGCCAGGGCGTCCTCCAGGGACTCCACGGCGAAGTCCGGTGGCAGTCCGCCGTCGGAGGTGCCGAGGTCCATGGAGCCGCGGGCGGCGGTGAACCGCACCCCCAGTTCGCGCGCCGCGCGGATCTCGGCGCCCAGCAGATCGCCGCTGCCGCGCGGGAAGACGTAGTGGTGGTCCATGGCGGTGGTGACCCCGCCGCGCACCATCATCGCGAGCGAGCCGCGGGCCGCCGCGTGGACCATCGGCTCGTCGATCCGCGCCCAGACGGGGTAGAGCGCGACCAGCCAGTCGAAGAGGTTGCTGTCCTGGGCGAGGCCGCGGGTGAGCCACTGGTAGAAGTGGTGATGGGTGTTGACCAGGCCCGGGGTCACCAGATGCCCCGTGCCGTCGACCCGGCGGACGACGCCCTCCAGCCCCTCCGGCGCCGGCCCCTCGCCCACCGACTCGATGCGGTGGCCGGCCACGACGACATGGCCGGAGGCGTACTCGGTGTCGTGGGCGTCCACGGTGGCGACGGCGCAGTTCTCGATGACGATGCGGTTCACGGAGCGTGGCCCTCCCGTCGTATCGGTCGGTGGGGATCTGTCGGGCGAGCGGTCAGTCGGTGGGGATCCGGGGCTCGGCGCCGTCCCGCAACACGGTGGCCTCGATGAGTCCGTACGGCCGGTCGGCGGCGAAGTAGACCTCGTTGTCGTTGGTGAGGCCGAAAGGTTCCAGATCGACCAGGAAATGATGCTTGTTGGGCAGCGAGAGGCGTATCTCGTCGATCTCGGGGCGGTGCTCGATCACCCGCGCACCCATCTCATAGAGCGTCTGCTGGAGCGAGAGCGAGTAGGTCTCGGCGAACGCGCTCAGCAGATGGCCGCGCGCCTCGGCGTGGCCGCGGTCCCAGTCCGGCGTCGGCCGGGTGTCCTCGCTCCAGCCGTAGCGCCAGCGGGCGTGCACATCGGTGGCGAGGATCCGGTCGCGCGTCTCCGGGAGCGTGGTGTACCGGTCCTTCACATAGCCCCAGAACTCGGAGTCCGTGGTGTTCAGGACGGTGAGGCCGGTGAGCCCGGAGACCACTTCCCAGCGCTCGCCGTCGAAGGTGATCTGGGCGGTGCGGACCTCCTGGCCGCGGCGGACGAAGGAGTGCTCGGCGCTCCCGGCCGTCCCGATCCGCTCCCAGGCGTACTCCTCGACGCGGACGCGGGCGCGGTGGATGGGCTCCTGGCTGGTGACGAAGTGGCGGGCCAGCCGGATGCCGAACTCCTCGGCCGTGTCGATGCCGTGCTCCTTGGCGAAGGCGTACACGGTGTTCTTGGTGGTGTCGGTCGGCAGGACGTTGGCGTTGCCGCCGGAGAGGTGGACTTCGTCCATTTCCCCGGCGAGCGCCACCGAGACATTGAGGTCCTTCAGGTGGTGCACGGCGCCGTCGCGCACCACCCGGACGACGCGGGTTTCGGCTTTGCCGTAACTGTTCGGGCCGAGCGTGGGCATCGGTGCTAGCTCCCTCGGTAGACGGAGTAGCCGAACGGGGTGAGCAGCAGCGGTACGTGGTAGTGCTCACCCGGCTCGACGGCGAAGGCGACCGTGACCTCGGGGAAGAAGGCGTGGGTCAGATACGGCCCGGTCTCGAAGCGCAGCCGTGCGTGGGTGGTGCCCTCGGGGAGCGCGGGCAGGTCCCGACAGCGCCCGTCGGCGTCGGTGAGCGAGTCTGCGTGCGCCGTCCACTCCGCGCCGGGCCCGGAGCGGACGGACAGCTCGACGACCACGCCCACGGCGGGGCGGCCGATGCTGGTGTCCAGGATGTGGGTGGACACCGAGGTGGCGCCGCTCGCCATCACCGCTCTCCTTCCGCCGGTGTTTCCGTCAGCGTTTCCGCCAGCCGATTCAGCCGGATGCGATTGATCTTTCCCAGTTCGGTGCGGACGATGTCACGCTCGGTGTGGGCGTCGTGGTGGATCCGCTCGCGCAGCGCGGCCAGCATCTCCTCGCCGGTGCGGCCGGTGGCGCAGATCAGGAAGACATGGCCGTGGCGCTCCTGGTACGCGAGGTTCAGCTCCAGCAGCTCCGCGCGCTCCGCGTCCCGTACCCCGCGCTGCTCCCGCGCCGAGGCGGGGTCGCCCGGTGCCGGCCGTCCGATGGGCGGATGCGCGGCCATCGCCTCGGCCAGGTCGGCGGCGGTCAGCCCGGCCATGGCCGCGTCGGCGGCGTCGAGCAGCTCCCCGACCGTGGCGTACGGCCGCCCGGCCGCCACCGCCGCGCCCCAGGCCCGGCTGGCGCACACCTCGCGCAGCAGCGCGGCGGCGTCCCGGTCGTCCACCGCGTTGAACCGGGTCAGCCCCGGCGGTGCACTGGAAGTCACTCTCGCAAGCTAGGAGGCTTCCGCGCCGAACGTCAACAGTTTGTTGAAAACTCTGGGTGGCGGGAGCGCGCGGCCGGTACGCGAGGGGGCTCGCGAACGGGGCGCGGTCAGTCCCCGCTCTTCTCGCGATTGAGGTAGTTGTAGACGGTGAAGCGACTCACCCCGAGGGCCCCGGCGACCGTCTCGACCCCATGGCGCACCGTGAACGCGCCGCGCTGCTCGAGCTGGCGGACCACGGACTGCTTGGTCTTGCGGTCCAGGGCCGAGAGCGGTACGCCGTGGCGGCGCTGGAGGTCGGCGAGGATGCGGTCGAGCGAGTCCGCCAGATGCGGCAGCCTTACGGCGACCACCGGACGGCCCTCCCAGGAGAGCACCACATCGTCGCCCCGGGCCCGGTCCGGGGCGATCATCTCGCCGCCCATGGCGTCGACGAGCGGCTTCACCGCGGCGGCGAAGGGGTGGTCGGGCGGTACGCTCACGCCTCGGCCTCCCCGAGGACGCTGACCTGGAGCGAGATCCGGGTGGCACCGGCTTCGAGGGAGCCGCGCAGCAGCCGGTCGACGGCCTCCAGCACCGCCTCCGCCCCGCCCTCGGCGGTGTTGCCGAAGGGGCCGACGTCCACGGCGTCCAGCGGGGCGGCCTGGACGGTCTCGCGGGCGGTCACGGCGTGCGGCGGCACCTCGTCGAGGTCGAACGGTTCGGTGGTGAACTCAACCCTCAATCTCACGCCGCCAACCTACTGCGTCCTCTAACACGGCGCCCCCGCTACGGGGGACAGAACGCCCAAGTCCCTCCCCGCGGCCGCCCGCTTCGGGGAGCATGGACCGATACCGCATCCGCCTTCCGCCCACGGAGCGCCCCGATGACAGACAACGTGCCGGTGCGTTGTCCCGCGTGCCGTCGCGAGCAGTCGTTCACGCCGCCCGCCTTCCCCTGTGCGTGCGGCGCCCCGGTCACCCTTCCCGTCCTCCGCGACGGCAGCCCGGAGGAGCTCGGCCACCGCACCTGGGAGAACCTCTGGGTGGCGGTGAACTGCCCGTCCTGCGGCCGCCAGGGCCACTGGCCGCAGCCGGAGCTCGGCTGCGACTGCGGCGCGGTGGTCCGCGTGCCCGTCGCCGCCGCGCCGCCCCCGGTCGGCCCGGGCGCGGTGGCCGGGCCCGGCGGCCCGGCGGTGCGGCGCCCGGCCTTCCGGCCGGTCACGATCCGTACCGCGCGGGACGCGGTCACCGCCGCCGCGCAGTATCTGAAGTGGCTCGGCTTCCACGGCCTGCGGGCCCCGGAGGACCGGGCCGTCTCCGGGGTGGACCTCTACGGGACGGGTGTGGTCGCCCAGGTCGATCCGACCACCGGCCCCACCGGGCTGCGGGACATCGAGTGCCTGTGGCTGAACGGGCTCCACAAGTCGGCGATGAGCGTCTTCTTCTCGCTCGCGGGCTATGCGCGGGAGGCGCGGGCGCGCGCCGACGCGCTGCATCTGCCGCTGTTCATCATGGATCTCACCGGCACCCCGCAACCCGTCAACGACCCCGCGGACGTGCTGATCCGGATGGGCCCGCCGGACGGCTGACCCGGTCGGCCCTTGCGCTCATGACCGGGGAACGCTTCCTTTGAGGGACCGCTGATGTACCGCCGCGGGACCGCCCTCCACCGTTCACCCGTCCCATCCGCTCGACCGGCCGGAGGCCGAACGATGGCTGTTCCGTGGTACCCGAGGTCATGGGCCGCTCTCGCCGCCGCCCTGACCCTGCTCCTGGTGACCGGATGCGGGGGCGACGATGTGCCCCCGCCCACGGCGGAGAGCTCCTCGCCCGCGCCCGGGCCGCCGTCCGGCACGCCCGCACAGCCGACCGGCAGCGCGGGACCCGATGGTGGGGGGAGCGTGGAGGAGGACATCCAGGCGGCGGTCTCCGTCACCAACACCTACTGGCAGACCCACTGGTCCCAGCTGTTCACCGGTGACTACAGCCCGCCCCGGGTCACGGGGGCCTACGACGGCGACACCCCCGGCACTCCGGTGTGCGGCGACGCGCCCCTCCCGGACGACAACGCCGTGTACTGCCCGGACGGCGACTACATAGCGTGGGACATGGATCTGATGCGCTGGGGTCACGCGCGGGGCGACGCCTGGGTATATCTGGTGATCGCCCATGAGTGGGGCCACGCGGTCCAGAACCGGCTGGACGCGGGGTTGGTGGATCTGGCGCGGGAGCTCCAGGCCGACTGCCTGGCCGGGGCGGTCCTCTTCGGCGCCGCGCAGGACGGGACGCTCACCTTCGAGGACGGCGACACCGAGGAGCTGGCGGACGCCCTGACCGCGCTCGCCGACCGGACCCCGTGGACCGATGTCTCCGACCACGGCGACGCCTCCCAGCGGGTCTCCTACTTCAGCCGCGGCGCGCGATCCGGGGTCAAGTCCTGTCTGCCGAACGGCATTCAGTGACCGGAGGCCGGTGGCCTGTGGCGTTCCCGGCTCGGGGGTGTGGGCCCCTGCTGTGGTAGAGGGGCCCGCATCTCATCAGCTGGGCGCGGCCTGGGGCTCGGCCCGCTCGGCAAGCGTTTCCGATCTGGCCGGATCGGCCTCGGACCGGGTCTCGGGCAGCAGTTCCCGGGCGGCCGTCTCACGCAGCTCGACCTTGCGGACCTTGCCGCTGACGGTCATCGGGAAGGCGTCCATGAGCCGCAGGTAGCGGGGGACCTTGTAGTGGGCGAGGCGGCCCCGGCAGAAGCGGGCGAGCTCGTCGCGGGTGAGGGTCCTGGCGCCCTCGCGCAGGATGACGCAGGCCAGGATCTCCTCGCCGTACTTCTCGTCCGGTACGCCGACGACCTGCACATCCGCCACCTTGGGGTGGGTGTGCAGAAACTCCTCGATCTCCCGCGGATAGACGTTCTCCCCACCGCGGACGATCATGTCCTTGATCCGGCCGACGATCTGGACGTAGCCCTCGTCGTCCATCACCGCGAGGTCGCCGGTGTGCATCCAGCGTGCCGAGTCGATCGCCTCGGCGGTCCGCTCGGGCTCCTGCCAGTAGCCGAGCATCACCGAGTAGCCACGGGTGCACAGCTCGCCTCGGGTGCCGTGGGGCACGGTCGCCCCGGTCACCGGGTCGACGATCTTGACCTCGACATGCGGCAGCACCCGGCCGACCGTGGCGGTGCGGCGCAGGAGGTCGTCATCGGGCCGGGTCTGGGTGGAGACCGGTGAGGTCTCGGTCATGCCGTAGCAGATGGACACCTCCGCCATGTGCATCTCGTCGACCACCCGCCGCATCACCTCCACCGGGCACGGCGATCCGGCCATGATCCCGGTGCGCAGCGAGGTGAGGTCGAAGGTGGCGAAGTCCGGCAGGGCCAGCTCTGCGATGAACATGGTGGGGACGCCGTACAGCGAGGTGCAGCGCTCCCGTTCGACGGCGGAGAGGGTGGCGACGGGGTCGAAGGTGGGGGCGGGGATGACCACGCAGGCGCCGTGGGTGGTGGCCGCGAGGTTGCCCATCACCATGCCGAAGCAGTGGTAGAAGGGCACCGGCACGCAGATCCGGTCCTGGGCGGTGTAGCGGACCGTCTCCCCCACGAAGTAGCCGTTGTTGAGGATGCTGTGGTGGGAGAGGGTGGCGCCCTTGGGGAAGCCGGTGGTGCCGGAGGTGTACTGGATGTTGACCGCGTCGTCGCAGCCGATCCGGGCCTCGCGCTCGGCCAGCCGCCCGGGGGCGACCTCGGCCCCGGCGCGCACCAGCATGTCCCAGGTCCGGTGGCCGATGTAGATGACATCGCGCAGCGCGGTGCAGGCCGAGCGCACCTGCTCGACCATCCGGCGGTAGTCGCTGGTCTTGTGCTCGGTGGAGGAGACCAGGACGGAGATGCCCGCCTGCTGGAGCACGTACCGCAGCTCGTGGACGCGGTATGCGGGGTTGATATTGACCATGATGGCGCCGATGCGGGCGGTCGCGTACTGCAACAGCACCCATTCGGGGCAGTTGACGGCCCAGATGCCGACCCGGTCGCCCTTGGCGACCCCCTTGGCCATCAGCCCGAGCGCTACCTCCTCCACCGACCGGCCGAACTCGGCATAGGTCCAGCGGCGGCCGGAGGGGATGTCGACGAGCGCGTCGCGCTCGCCGTACAGCTCGACGGCGCGGGACAGGTTGGCGCCGATGGTGTCGCCGAGCAGCGGCAGGTCACCGACTCCACTGGCGTAGGAGAGCCCGGCTGGGCTTGGTGGGTCGGACGTCAGGTCGGTCATGGCAGCTCCTTGGTGTCACGGCCACGGACGTTTTCACGTTCGTGAGGGTGGGTCATCATATGAGCGTCAGTCATCAGATTTCCTCATGAAACTCGATACCGCCGCCCTGTGCCGTGCGTTCACGCAGCTCGATCCGGCGAATCTTCCCGGAAACCGTCTTGGGCAGGTCGGCGAACTCCAATCGGCGGATCCGCTTGTACGGCGCGAGCACCGCCCGCGAGTGCGCGAACAGCGCCTTTGCCGTGTCCGGGCCGGGCTCCCAGCCCTCCGCGAGGACGACGTACGCCTTCGGCACGGCGAGCCGCAGCGGGTCGGGGGCCGGGACGACGGCGGCCTCGGCGACCGCCTCGTGCTCCAGCAGCGCGCTCTCCAGCTCGAACGGCGAGATCTTGTAGTCGGACGCCTTGAAGACGTCGTCGGCGCGGCCGATGTAGGTGATGTAGCCGTCGGCGTCGCGCGAACCGATGTCCCCGGTGCGGTAGTAGCCGCCCGCCGTGGCCTCGGCGGTGCGCTCCTCGTCGCCCTCGTAGCCGGTCATCAGGCCGACCGGGCGGCCCTCGGAGCCGGTGAGGTCGAGGCTGATCTCGCCCTCCTCCCCGGGCCGGCCGGTGACCGGATCGAGCAGGACGACCCGGAACCCGGGAGTGGGCCGTCCCATCGAACCCGGCTTGAGCGGCTGTCCGGGGGTGTTGGCCACCTGAACGGCGGTCTCGGTCTGACCGAAGCCGTCCCGGATGGTCACCCCCCAGGCGCGCCGCACATGCTCGATGACCTCGGGGTTCAGCGGCTCGCCCGCGGCGACGGCCTCCCGGGGCGGGGTGCGCAGCTGGGTGAGGTCGGCCTGGATGAGCATCCGCCAGACGGTGGGCGGGGCGCAGAAGGTGGTGATCCCGCAGCGGTCCATCTCGGCCATCAGCCGCGCGGCGTCGAACCGGGTGTAGTTGTGGACGAAGACGGTGGCCTCGGCGTTCCAGGGGGCGAAGAGATTGGACCAGGCGTGCTTGGCCCATCCGGGCGAGGAGATGTTGAGGTGGACGTCGCCCGGCTCGACCCCGATCCAGTACATCGTGGACAGATGTCCGATGGGGTAGGAAATGTGGGTGTGTTCGACCAGCTTGGGGCGGGCGGTGGTGCCGGAGGTGAAGTACAGCATCAGGGGGTCGGTGGCGAGGGTGGGCCCGTCGGGGGTGAAGGGCTCGTGGTCCCCGACGCCGTCCGCCGTGATGGCGGCGGTCCCGGCGTCCTCGTAGGCCAGCCAGCCCTCGGGCGCGCCGCCGACCGCGATCCGGGTGTAGTCCCCGGCCACGTCCGCGAACTTGCCGGTGTCCCCGGCCCGCACGATCACATGCCGCGCCCGGCCGCGCTCGATGCGGTCGGCCAGGTCGAGCGGCCCGAGCAGCGGGGTGGCGGGGATGACGACGGCGCGCAGCTTCATCGCGGCCAGCGCGGTCTCCCACAGCTCGGCCTGGTTGCCGAGCATGACCACGATGCGGTCACCGGCCCGCACGCCCCGCTCGCGCAGCCAGTTCGCGGCCCGGTCGGAGCGGCGGCGCAGCTCCTCGAAGGTCAGGCGGATCTCGCTGCCGTCCTCCTCGACGATGTGCAGGGCGGTACGGTCGCCGCCGCGCCCGGCGATTCCGTCGAACCAGTCCAGCGCCCAGTTGAACCGCTCCGGGCGGGGCCAGCTGAACCCCTCGTACGCCGCCGCGTAGTCCTCCCGGTGACCGAGCAGGAAGTCCCGTGCCGCGCGGAAGTCCTGGGCCGGATTCATTGCTGTCACTTGTCCTCCTGAAGGGCGTACCGCTCGCTAGCATCGTGCGACGGGTGATCTGAGTCTCACTACCCCCGGACGGGGGTGGCGCTGGATGCGGGAGGTGGCCGTGGCGGGATCGGACGGGGCGGGATCGGACAGGGCCGCCGACATGCGAAGCGCGCTCCAGCGGATGCGCCGACGCGGCGGACTGCCCGTCGCGTTCGGCGGGCTCTTCTCGGGCGCACGGCAGTTCCGGATCTCGGAACTCACCGGCACCACGACCAACTCCCTGCGGGGCCTGGCCATCACACCCGGCAACGGCCTGGGCGGCAAGGTCCTCACCATGTCCCGGCCGATCTCGGTGGCGGACTACCCCACCTCGCGGGCGATCAGCCATGAATACGACGCGGCGGTGGGCGCGGAGGGGTTGCGCTCGATGCTCGCGGTGCCGGTGGTGGTGCGCGGGCAGGTGCGCGGGGTGCTGTACGGCGCGCTGCGCCAGCCGCTGGTGCTCGGCGACCGGGCGCTGGGCTCGGCCGTGGAGGCGGCCCGCGAACTGGAACGGGCGCTGGAGCACGAACTGGTGCAGGAGCTGGCGGCGCGGGACGAGGCGCAGCGGCTGCTGGCCGAGGCGCGGCAGCGGCGGCTGCGGGGGCAGCCGCGGTGGGCGCCGCCGACGGAGGAGACCGATCCGGCGGTATGGGAGGAGGTGCGCGAGGCCCATGGCGATCTGCGGGCCCTGGCGCACCGGGTGCCCGACCCCCAGCTGCGGGCGGAGATACTCACCGCCTGTGGCCGGCTGGCCAGGGCCTCCTCGGGGCACGGCCGGGAGCGGGAGCGCCCGGGCGGGGTGGAGCTGTCGCCGCGCGAGGTGGACGTACTGGCGTGTGTCGCGTCGGGGGCGACGAATTCGGCGGCGGCGGAGCGGCTGGGGCTGCGGCCGGAGACGGTCAAGAGCTATCTGCGGTCCTCGATGCGGAAGTTGGGGGCCCGCACCCGTCTCCACGCGGTGGTCGAGGCCCGCCGGGCGGGGCTTCTGCCGTAGCGCGCGTAGCGCGCCGGGCGCTGAGGTTCTTGGGTCGGCTGGGTCTTCTTGGGTCGGGTGGGTCTTCTTGAGTCGGCTGGGTCTTCTTGAGTCGGCTGGGTCTACTCAGGTCGGCCGGGTGCGGCTTTCGTCTCGCGCCTTCGGCGCGATTGAGCAGCGGGGCAGGAGGCGGGAGCGCGGCCCCGTCGCCGGGCACCGGGTCGGCGGGGGCGGGCGCCGGTGGCGGCTTCCGTGCCCTGGCGGTCAAGGCCCCTCCGGACCGCGGACCGGTGGATCCCAGGGCGGCTCTCCGGGTGCCCCTCGAAAAAACACTTGATCTGGAGCAACTATCGCGTCAAGCAGCCCGCCGCGACCCCTAGGGCGCACCACGGTCATATAGGGCGATATCCTGCACTGAGGTCAGTGCTCGCGACAGGAAGGTGAGGACCCTCTATGTCCGAGCGCCGCCGCACCCCGCGTCCCACGAAGCGCCGCCCCTGGCGGCGCCCCGCCGGGGCGGACCGGGCCGACGCCACACCCCGCCCCGCCCCGGGCTCGCCGCGCGGCGAGCCGCCCGCCGCGGCCGACGGGGCCCCGCCCGAGGTGGACGAGCGCAGTGTGGTGGACGCCACCGTGTACCGCGACGGCCGCCGGGTCGGCACCCCCGGCTCCCTCGCCGCCACCTACCGGCGGCTGCGCGCGGAGACGGGCGCCATGGCGTGGATCGGGCTGTACCGGCCGAGCGAGGCTGAGCTGCTCTCGCTCGCCGAGGAGTTCGATCTGCACAAACTGGCCATCGAGGACGCGATGGAGGCCCATCAGCGCCCCAAGCTGGAGCGCTACGGCGAGACCCTCTTCGTGGTGCTGCGCGCCGCCCGCTACCTCGACGCGCCCGAGGAGGTGGACTTCGGCGAGCTGCACGTCTTCGTGGGCCCCGACTTCGTCATCACCGTCCGGCACGGCGCCGCCCCGGACCTGTCCGCGGTGCGCGCCCGGATGGAGTCCACCCCCGAACTGCTGGCGCTGGGCCCCGAGGCCGTGCTGTACGCGATCCTCGACGCGGCCGTGGACGGCTACGCCCCCGTCGTGGCGGGGGTGCAGAACGACATCGACGAGATCGAGACCGAGGTCTTCCGCGGCGACCCCGAGGTCTCGCGGCGCATCTATGAGCTCTCCCGCGAAATGGTGGAGTTCCAGCGCGCCACCCGGCCGCTGGTCGGGATGTTGCACGGGCTGATGGCGGGTTTCGACAAGTACGGCACCGATGAGGAGCTCCAGCGCTATCTGCGGGACGTGGCCGACCACGTCACCCACACCAGCGAGCGCGTGGACGGCTTCCGCTCCGCCCTCACCGACATCCTCGCGGTCAACGCCACCCTGGTGACCCAGCAGCAGAACGCCGAGATGCGGGCGCTGGCCGAGGCGGGCTTCGAGCAGAACGAGGAGGTCAAGAAGATCTCCGCCTGGGCGGCCATCCTGTTCGCCCCCACCCTGGTCGGCACCATCTACGGGATGAACTTCACCCATATGCCCGAGCTGCACTGGGTGCTGGGCTACCCGTTCGCGATCCTGCTGATGGCGGTGGTCTGCGTCAGCCTGTACCTCATCTTCAAGCGCCGCGGCTGGCTCTGACGGCGTAACACCTCTCCGGTCGGCCCGGCGGTTCTAGGGAAACCCTCGATGAACCGCTGATTCAGCCGTTTTCCGTAGCCCCTCCATGCCGTTTGTGCTTCGATGCCGTGCGGCACGGCACCGGCGGGCGAGCGACGGGAGTGGGCGTATGGACCGGCGAGGGTTCCTCAGGGGCGCGGCCGCACTGTCCACCGCGGGGCTGGTCACCGCCGTCGGCGGCACCGCGACGGCCACCGCCGCACCGCCCCGGCCGACCGCCGCCCAGGACTGGCTGTCGGCCATCGCCGACGCCACTCCGGTCCAGCGGCTGACCCTGCCCGGAACCCACGACTCCGGCGCCCGCTTCGGCGGTCCGTGGACGGAGTGCCAGAACACCACCATCGCCGACCAGCTGGCCAGTGGCATCCGCTTTCTGGACATCCGCTGCCGCGCCTTCGAGAACGCCTTCCCCATCCACCACGGCGCCTTCTACCAGAACCTCAACTTCGACGACGTGCTCGGCGCCTGCCGCTCCTTCCTCTCCGCGCATCCGTCGGAGACCGTGCTGATGCGGGTCAAGCAGGAGTACTCGGAGGAGAGCGCCGCGGAGTTCCGCCGGATCTTCGACACTTATCTGGACGACAAGGGCTGGCGCTCGCTGTTCCGCCTGGACAACACCCTCCCCGCCCTGGGCCAGGCCCGGGGCAGGGTGGTGCTGCTCGCCGACTCGGACAACATGCCGGGGGTGCGGTACGGCGACGTCGCGCTCTTCGACATCCAGGACGACTACATGGCGGAGCCGATCGGCAAGTACCCGAAGATCGAGGCGCAGTTCCGCAAGGCGGCGGCCCAGCCCGGCAAGCTCTTCATCAACTACGTCTCCACCGCCGCCCTGCTGCCGCCCCGCTCCAACGCTGACCGGCTGAACCCCCGGGTGAAGTCGTTCCTGGAGGGCGCCGAGGCACAGGTCTTGACCGGGCTCGGGATCGTTCCGATGGACTTCCCGAACACCACGTCCGGCCTGGTCGACGCCCTCGTCCGGCACAATCCGGCGGGCTGACCGCGGGGCGTCAGCGGCCGTGGGTCCGGCGGAAGACGCTGACCGCCGGGTCCGCGTAGCGCACCAGCTCCAGCGCCTGCTCCGGGAACCACTCCCCCGCCTCGGGGTTGACGGTCCCGCGCACCGGGTCCAGGGGCCCGTCGGTGCCGCGCAGGCAGCGCCCGTCCGACTCGCCCGGCGTCTTCACCCACAGCGCGGCGTCCAGCAGCGCCTCACCGGTGCTGGTGGTGGGGCGCCGGCCGAGGCCCCGGCCCGGCGGGTTGCACCATGACTGGACGTCGTTGTGCCGGTGGTGCGCGGCCCTCGGGGTCCAGGGGCCCTGGCCGTTGCGGCTGGTGTCGGTGACGTAGTGCTTCATCCGGGCCGGGTCGTCCGGTACGTGGTGGCGCAGCCAGCGGCGGGCGTGCCGCCGCGACCAGCTCTGCTCGGCGCAGTCCTCGGGGTCCCCGCCCTCGTCGGCGTAGGCGAGGCAGGAGGAGACCAGCCGGCCGTACCAGGCGCTGTCCTGGTCGGTCTGGTAGTGGGAGACATTGAGGGCGAAGCCGGTGGCGCGGTCGATCCCGGCCTTGATCAGCCGGGGCACGATGCTGCTGACGGAGTGCCAGCCGGAGTGGCCCGCGTCCAGGTACACCGACGCGTTGCCGAGCGCGCTGAGGACGTCGACCGCGTAGTTGATCTCGGAGTAGCGGGCGGCGGTCTCCGAGTCCTCGACCACGGGGGTGTCCAGGTCACCGGTGTCGTTCGCGTCCTCGGGGGTCACGGGGTCGGGCGTGGGCAGCGGGGGCAGCTCGGGCAGGGTGCTGGGCTGCTCGGCGGAGGGCTCGGGGTCGGGGCTCTGGGACGCGGCGGGCTCGGGTCCGGCGGCTTCCAGGTCCTCCCGGGGCATGGGTGCCAGGAGCTCGGAGGCGTCGGGGCGCGAGTCGGCGGACTGCGAGTCGGCAGACTGCGAGTCGGTGGACTTCGGGTCCGTGGACTGCGCGGCCTCCTGGCCGGTGCCGGAGGCGGCCGACGCGGCGGGCGGGGCCGTGGAGGCGTCGGGGTCGGGCAGCGGCGGCAGTTCGGTGGGCGATGCCTCGACGGCGGGCGGCTCCTCCGCGGCGGTCTGCTCCTCGATGGCCGTCTGCTCCTCTACGGCCGTCTGCCCGGGCTGCTGCGACTCGACGGCGGTCTCCTCGGCGTTCGAGGCGTCGGCGCAGTCGGAGGGCAGCAGCGCCAGCGAATCGGGTTCGAGGACGATCATCACCTTACGGTCGCCGATGCCCGCGGCGACGGCGTCGATCCACGCCTGGTACGCGGCGAGGCCGTCGGCTCCCCCGCTCGAGTAGCTGCCGCAGTCCCGGCCCGGGATGTTGTAGAGGGCGAGGACCGGCAGCCTCTCCTGCCAGCCCGCGCTGCGGGTCGTCCGGCGGACCAGCCGCGTGACCTGCTCCGGGGTCTCGTCCCCGTACCAGACCGCGTGCGGTGTCCGCACCATGGCGAGGAGCCCGGCGGAGTCACGGAAGTCGCCCCGCCAGGCGAGCCGGGCCACCTGGCGGTAGGAGTCCCGGTCGGGGGGCGGGGCGTAGAGGCGGGCCACGCGCGGGGACTCGTCGTCGTCCTCCGACACGGCCGCGCTCACCACGGGGCTGATCAACAGGGGCAGGGTGGCCGCGGCCACGACGGCCGTCGACACGGTGAGGATCTTGCGTCTCTTACGCACGTGCGCACTCCAGGGGGGCGGCAGGACCAAGGTCGGTTTCTGACTCTCACTCAGAAACCGGCACCCGGCAAATGCACCCCCCGCCAGATGGCGGAGGGTTTTTCCCGCTCAGGAGTGGCCTTATGTCAGACGATCCTTCTGTGATCTGATGCGATTTCAGGCGACCGAGCCGATCCGGTCCGAGGGCGCCCGGGTGTCGTGGTGGATCGGGGTCCGGGCACCCGTCAGCGGCGTGCCGCTGCCGCCCCGCCGATTCGCGACGATCTCGCCCGCGATGGACAGCGCGGTCTCCTCGGGCGTACGGGCGCCGAGGTCCAGCCCGATCGGGGAGCGCAGCCCGGCCAGCTCCGGCTCGCCCACACCGGCCTCGCGCAGCCGCCGCAGCCGGTCCCGGTGGGTGCGGGCGGAGCCCATCGCGCCGACGTACGCCACGGGCAGCCGCAGCGCCCGCTCCAGCAGCGGGACGTCGAACTTCGGGTCGTGGGTGAGCACGCACAGCACCGTACGGCCGTCCACCTCGGTCCGGTCGAGATAGCGGTGCGGCCAGTCGACCACCACCTCGTCGGCGTCCGGGAAGCGTCGCTCGGTCGCGAAGACCGGACGGGCGTCGCAGACCGTGACGTGGTAGTTCAGGAACTTCCCGATCCGCACCAGCGCGCTCGCGAAGTCCACCGCCCCGAAAACGATCATGCGCGGCGACGGCACGCTGGACTCGGCGAGCAGCGTGACGGGCCGCCCGCAGCGGCTCCCCTCGGCGCCGATCTCCACGGTCGCGGTGCGCCCGGCGTCCAGCAGGGCACGGGCCTCCGCGGCGGCCGTACGGTCCAGTTCCGGGTGGCCGCCCAGGGTGCCGTCCCAGCCGCCGTCCGGGCCGACGAGCAGGGCGCGGCCCAGCAGCTCGGGCGGGCCGTCCACGATCCGGGCCAGCGCGGTCGTCCGGCCCTCGGCGGCGGCGGACGCGGCCTCGGCGAACACCGGGCGCAGCTCGCGGTCGCCCGCCCGGACCGGGCTGACCAGGACATCGATGACCCCGCCGCAGGTCAGGCCGACCGCGAAGGCGTCCTCGTCGGAGTAGCCGAAGGTCTCCCGCACGCTCTCGCCGGTGCTCAGCGCCTCCTGGCACAGCTCGTACACCGCGCCCTCGACACAGCCGCCGGACACACTGCCGACCGCCGTGCCCTCCGCGTCCACGGCGAGGGCGGCGCCGGGCAGGCGGGGTGCGCTGCCGCCCACGGAGACCACGGTGGCGACGGCGAAGTCCCGGCCCTCCGCGCACCAGCGGTGCAGCTCGGCGGCGATGTCCAGCATGGTGATCAGCTCCTCGGACGGCCATGTACAGGCCGCCTATATTCGCGTCAACGCGCCGGGCCCGCGAAATCTGCCCTCAGCCGCCGGTCAGATGTTCCGGGCGGACGGGCACCCGCCTCAGGGGGAGGCCCGTGGCGGCGCGGATGGCGGCGACGACGGCCGGGGTGGAGGAGAGCGTGGGCGCCTCGCCGACGCCGCGCAGCCCGTACGGGGCGTTGTCGTCGGCCAGCTCCAGCACCTCCACCGGCATGGCCGGGGTGTCCAGGATGGTGGGGATCAGATAGTCCGTGAACGACGGGTTGCGCACCCGCGCCCCGTCCCGCGAGACGACGATCTCCTCCATCACGGCGAGCCCGAGCCCCTGCGTCGAACCGCCGTGGATCTGCCCGACCACCGACAGCGGATTGATCGCCTTGCCCACGTCCTGCGCGGCCGCCAGCTCCACCACCTTGACCAGGCCCAGCTCGGTGTCGACCTCGACGACCGCGCGGTGGGCGCAGAAGGAGTACTGCACATGGCCGAAGCCCTGTCCGGTGCGCAGATCGAACGGCTCGGTCGGCCGGTGCCGGAACTCCCGCTCCAGGTCGATCGCCTCCTCGCCGAGGATCCCGGCGAGGTCGCCGATCACCTCGCCGCCGTCGGTGACCACCTTGCCGTCCTCCAGCCGCAGCCGGTCGGGCTCCGCCCACGCGGGGCGGGAGGCGCCGAACCGCTCGCGGCCGCGCCGCAGCACCTCCGCCCGGACCGCCTCGCAGGCGTGCTTGACGGCGCCGCCCGTCATATACGTCTGGCGGGAGGCGGAGGTGGAGCCCGCCGAGCCGACCCGGGTGTCGGCCGGGTGGAGGGTGACCCGGTCGACGCCCAGCTCGGTGCGGGCGATCTGGGCGTGCACGGTGACCCCGCCCTGGCCGACCTCGGCCATCGCGGTGTGCACCAGGGCGACCGGCTCGCCACCGATCACTTCCAGCCGGATCCGGGCCGTGGAGTAGTCGTCGAAGCCCTCGGAGAAGCCGACGTTCTTGATGCCGACCGCATAGCCCACCCCGCGCACCACGGCCTCGCCGTGGGTGGTGTTGGACAGCCCGCCCGGCAGGGCCCGTACGTCCACCGGGCCGCCCGCCGCCTCCCAGGCGCGCCCGGGCGGCATCGGCAGCGCCTTGACGCGGCGCAGCAGCTCGGCGACCGGGGCCGGGGAGTCGACCAGCTGCCCGGTGGGCATGGTGGCGCCCTGCGACATGGCGTTGCGCTGCCGGAACTCCACCGGGTCCAGGCCGAGTTCGGCCGCCACCGCGTCCATCTGCGCCTCGTAGGCGAAGCACGCCTGGACGGCGCCGAAGCCGCGCATCGCACCGCAGGGCGGGTTGTTGGAGTAGAGGGCGATGGCCTCGACGTCCACGTTCTCCACGACGTAGGGGCCGATGGACAGGGAGGCGGCGTTGCCGACCACCGCCGGGGAGGAGGAGGCGTACGCGCCGCCGTCCAGGACGATGCGGCACTGGACGTAGAGCAGCATGCCGTCGCGGGTCGCGCCGTGCTCGTAGGTGAGCTTGGCGGGGTGGCGGTGGACATGGCCGAAGAAGGACTCGTACCGGTTGTAGACGATCTTCACGGGCCGTCCGGTGCGCAGCGCCAGCAGACAGGCGTGGGCCTGCATGGACAGGTCCTCGCGAGCGCCGAACGCCCCGCCGACGCCGGACAGCGTCAGCCGCACCTTGTCGGCGGGCAGCCCGAGGACGGGGGCGAGCTGGTCGCGGTCCACGTGCAGCCACTGGGTGGCGATGTAGAGGTCCACCCCGCCGTCCTCGGCGGGCACCGCGAGCCCCGACTCCGGGCCGAGGAACGCCTGGTCCTGCATGCCCACCTCGTAGTCCCGGCGGACCACCACATCGGCGCGGGCCCGGGCGGCGGCTACATCGCCGCGCCGGACCGGCTGGCGGTGCACGATGTTCGGATGCGGGACGTGGGACGCGTGGTGGTCCCGGCGGCCGGGGTGGAGCAGCGGGGCGTCCGGCGCGGTGGCGGTGGCCTCGTCCACGACCAGCGGCAGCTCCTCGTACTCCACCTTGATCCGGGCGGCGGCGCGGCGGGCGGTCTCGGGGTGGTCGGCGGCGACGATCGCGACGGGCTCGCCGTGGAAGCGGACCCGGTCCTTGGCGAGTACGGGCTGGTCGTGGATCTCCAGGCCGTAGTGGGTCCCGGCGGGCAGGTCGTCATGCGTCATGACGGCGCACACCCCGGGCAGGGCGAGCGCCCCGGCGGTGTCGATGGACCGGATCGCGGCGTGGGCGCAGGGGCTGCGGAGGGTGAAGCCCCACAGCATGTCCTCGTGCCACAGATCCGAGGAGTACGCGAACTCGCCGGTCACCTTGAGGGTGCCGTCCGGGCGCAGGGTGGACTCGCCGACGGTCCCCCGGGTGGCGCCGGTGGCCTGGGTGAGGGTGGCGGGGGCGCGGTCGGCTGCCATGGTCAGACCGCCTCCCCGGTGCGGGCGGCCGCGAGCCGGACCGCGTCGAGGATCTTCTCGTAGCCGGTGCAGCGGCAGAGGTTGCCGGAGAGCGCCTCGCGGATGTCGGCGTCGGAGGGGTCGGGATTGCGCTCCAGCAGCTCATCGGCGGCCACCAGCAGCCCGGGGGTGCAGAAGCCGCACTGGACGGCGCCCGCGTCGATGAACGCCTGCTGGACCGGGGCCAGCGGGGCGACCTGCCCGGGGCGGGTCGGCTCGGGCTGCCGCGGCGTCCCAGGCGTCTCCGGGTGACCCTCCTCGGGCTCACCGGGGCGGACGGTTCCAGCCGCTTCGCCGGACCGCTGCCGGGCGTGGTCCGCGAGCCCCTCGACGGTGACCACCTCGCGGCCCTCGGCCTGCCCCGCCGCCACCAGGCACGCGCATACCGGCACCCCGTCAAGACGGACCGTGCAGGAACCGCATTCGCCCTGCTCACAGGCGTTCTTCGAACCGGGAAGCCCCAGCCGCTCGCGCAGCACGTACAGCAGGGACTCGCCCTCCCAGACGTCATCGGCCTCGTACGGCCGCCCGTTGACCCTCATGTTCACGCGCACTGTGCGGTCCTCCCCTCTCCCTCGCGATACGCCTCCCAGGTCCAGCCGAGCGTGCGGCGCGCCATGACCCCCACCGCGTGGCGGCGGTAGGCGGCGGTGCCGCGTACGTCGTCGATCGGGCGGCAGGCCCCGGCGCACAGCTCGGCGAAGCGCCGGACGGCCGACGGGTCGAGGGGCGCGCCGCTGTCCCAGAAGCCGCCCTCGTCCAGCGCCGCGCCCAGGAACTCCTCGGCCTCCCGGGCCCGTACGGGCGTGGGCGCGGCCGATCCGATGCCGGTGCGCACGGTGCGGGTGCGCGGATGGAGCGCGACGGCGAAGGCGCAGACCGCGATCACCATGGCGTTCCGCGTGCCGACCTTGGAGAACTGCTGCGGACCGTCCGCTCGTCGGATGTGCACCGCCCGGATCAGCTCATCGGGCTCCAGGGCGTGGCGCTTGACCCCGGTGAAGAACTCCTCGACCGGGATCCGCCGGGTGCCGCGCACCGACGCCACCTCCACCTCGGCCCCGGCCGCCAGCAGCGCGGGATGGGCGTCCCCGGCGGGCGAGGCGGCGCCGAGGTTGCCGCCGACGGTGCCGCGGTTGCGGATCTGCGGTGAGCCGACGGTGTGCGCGGCGAGCGCGAGGCCCGGCAGCTCGGTCCGGAGCTCGTCGATGATCCGGCTGTACGGGACGCCCGCGCCCAGCCGGACCGTACGGTCGGTGCTCTCCCATTCGGCCAGTTCGGCGACGCGGGTCAGATCGAGCAGATACTCGGGCCGCCGGTGATCGAAGTTGATCTCGACCATCACATCGGTGCCGCCCGCGATGGGCACGGCGGTGGGGTGCTCGGCCTTCGCGGCGAGCGCCTCCTCCCAGCCGGCGGGGCGCAGGAAGTCCATGGGTCTCTCTTCTCGAATCGTCGGCGTCGTCGGGAGGGGCTCCCCTCCAAGAACTGTGCACACGGCTCAACGCCAGTAGACCGAGGTGTGGGCCACCTGGTGCAGTCACCAAAGACATGAAGCAATTGGCTGGCCAGGGGGCAGGTCTTGTAGATTCGAACGAACGGCGGGGGCCGAAAACCTCGCGGTATTCGACCGGCAACACGGAACAAGATCGGCTGGCATCACATGCGGCTGCGCGCACTGCTGGAGAACGACACCCTGGGGCTGCGTCTGCTCGGCGGCGAGGACGAGCTCGACCGTACCGTGCGCGGCGTGATGACCACCGATCTGCGCGACCCCAGCCGCTATCTCTCGGGGGGCGAGCTGGTGCTGACCGGGCTCGCCTGGTGGCATGAGCCGGAGGACTCCGAGCGGTTCGTCCGCATCCTCGCGGCGGCCGGAGTGGCGGGTCTCGCGGCGGGCGAGGCGGAGCTGGGAGCCGTGCCCGAGGATCTGGTGCTGGCCTGTGGCCGCCATCGGCTGCCGCTGTTCTCCGTGGTCGAGGCCGTCGCGTTCGCCACGATCACCGAGCATGTGGTGCGCCGGGTCTCCGGTGAGCGGGCCGGGGATCTGGCCGCGGTCGTGGACCGGCACCGCCGGATGATGACGTCCGGGCCCGCGGGCGGCGGCCCCGAGGTCGTCCTGGACCTGCTCCGCTCCGACCTGGACCTGACCGCGTGGGTGCTCTCCCCCACCGGCCGCCGGATCGCGGGCCCGACCGCCGCCGGAGCCGCCGCGGAACCGCCCGCCGCGGTCCGCGCCCAGCTGGCGGGCGAGCAACTGGCCGCCCGCCGCGACGGGCGGCGCGGCCCGCACCGGCTGACCGCCGCCGACGGCATGACGTACTCCCTCTTCCCCATCCGCAGCGGTGACCCCGGCGACGACGTGCGCGAGACCGTGCTGTCCGACTGGGTGCTGGTGGTCGGCGCGGACGCCGACGAATGGCCGGAGGGGCGGCTGGATCTGCTCGACGGGGTCACCCAGCTGATCGCGGTCGAGCGCGACCGGCGGAACGCCTCCCGCACGGTGCGGCGCAGGCTCGCCCAGGAGGTGCTGGAGCTGGTCCAGTCGGGCGCGCCGCCCGCCGAGATCGCGGCCCGGCTGCGGGTGGCCGCCCCGGTGCTGCTGCCGGGCCTCGGCACGGCGCCGCACTGGCAGGTGGTGGTGGCCCGGGTGGAGTGGGGCGTCACGGCGGAGCGGGAGTACGGCGCGGACGGCGGGACGCGGCTGGGCGACGCGGGGAAGGGCGCATACGGCGGGGCGCGGGGCGGCGGGGACGCCGGGGCGCAGCTGGGTGGCGCGCGGAAGGGCGCGGACGGCGGGGCGCGGAAGAGCTCCGCTGCCGGGGCGCGGGAGGGCGCCGTGCGAGGCGGCGCCGCATGGGACGGGAGCGCGCGGGACCGGGGCGCGCGGGAAGGCTCCGCGCCGGGCGGCAGGGGCGTCCCCGGCGGCGGCCAGGTGGCCCAGTCGCTGCTGGAGGAGATCCTGGTCGACCCGTACGCGACCGGGCCGGAGCCCTCGGACCGGATCGCCGTGGCGCACACCGGCGACGAGGCGGTGGCGCTCGTCCCCCTCCCGGCGCTCGTAGGCGGCCCGTCGGACGGCGCCACGGACCGCCCGGAGACGGCGGAGGCGCAGGCCGACGAGCTGCTCGCCACCGTCCGGGAGCCGCTCTCCCGGGGCCTGGACGGCGACGGCCGGCTGACCCTCGGCGTCAGCGCCGCCGTGCACTCCGCCGACGGGCTGCGCGGCGCCCTGGAGGAGGCCCGGCACGCCCGGCGCGTGGCCGCCGCGCGCCCCGGGCGGGTGTGCGCGGCCGGGCATCAGGAGCTGGCCTCGCACGTACTGCTGCTCCCCTTCGTCCCGGACGATGTGCGGCGCGCCTTCACCGCCCGGCTGCTGGATCCGCTGCGCGAGTACGACCGGCGCCACCGGGCCGAGCTGATCCCGACCCTGGAGGCGTTCCTGGACTGCGACGGCTCCTGGACGCGCTGCGCCGCCCGGCTCCATCTGCACGTCAACACGCTGCGCTACCGGGTCGGCCGGATCGAGCAGCTGACCGGGCGCGAGCTGTCGCGCCTGGAGGACAAGCTGGACTTCTTCCTCGCGCTGCGCATGAGCTGACGCGGCCCCGGGGGCGCCTGCGAAGGCACTCGCGGAGGACTCTGCGAAGGCGCCCGCGGAAGCGTCTGCGAAGGCGCCCGCGGAAGCGTCTGCGAAGGCGCCCGCGGAAGCGTCTGCGAAGGCGCCCGCGGAGGCGCCCGGAGCGCGCCTCCGTGCCCCACCGCGACATCACCCTTGCCAGGGGTTTGTGAATTCATTCACACCAACCTCTTGGCCGGGCGCGCGCATTCGTGCTGAGATTCGCCCACGGCTTCCGGCTCGATGGCGCGCTTGGGGAGGGCAATGTGGCGGACACCGCCATGTCACCACCTGGATCGTCAGGTTCCCATTCCGAGGTAAGAACGGGGCGCGGGCTCGACCCGCTCGTGGACGACCCACTCGACACGGCGGTATGGCGGCTGCGCTCGCGCGGCTGCTGGAAGGACGCCGCCGAGCTGCTCACCCCACGGGCGGCGGACGACGCCTCGGCCGCGCTCAAGCGCAGCGTCGTCCTCACCGAACGGTGCATGTACACCTCCACCGGCTGGGACGCGGCCGAGGACGCCCTGCGGGCGGCGGAGGCGCTCGCGCTCACCGACACCGAGCGCGGCGCGACCGCGTGCGAGCGCGGCTATCTGGCGTACGCGTCCACGCTGCTCGGGGTGCGGGACCGGGCCGACGAGGCGCGGACCGCGCTCGGCCGCGCCGCCGCGCTGCTCTCACCGGGCTCCCCGATCCGGCCGCTGCTGGACTTCCGGCGCGGGCTGATCTCCCAGCACCTCGCCCACAACCCGACCGGCGCGCTGGCCGCCTTCCAGCGCGCCCACGCGGGCGCGGCGGCCCACGGCGACACCTTGCTGCGCTCGTTCACCTGGCGCCATCTGGCCGCCATGGCGGAGGCGGACGGCGATCTGCCCGACGCACGGCACGGCTTCGCGGAGTCGCTGCGGATCCGTGAGGAGCTGGGCTACCTGGTCGGCATCGCCCCGGCCCTGGCCGCCCTGGCCGACGTGGAACCCGACCCGGACGAGGCCGCCCGCCTGCGCACCGAGGCCGGCCGCCTGGTCCGTCTCCTGGGCGGCGTCCCCGTCTGGCTCGCGGAACAGCTGTCCACGGAGGAGACCGCCGACTGACCCGGCCGGGGGTGTGGGACGTATCGATTTGCGGCTCCGCCGCGTGGCAAGGGCTTCGCCCCTGGACCCCGGGGTCTGGGGCGGAGCCGCCCTGGACCCCGGGGTCTGGGGCGGAGCCCCACCTAACAGCCCCTCCAGGGGGCACCTCCCAGCGGTAGCTGGGGGAGTTTGAGGAGCGGGGTCTGGGGCGGAGCCCCAGTTTCGGGAAGGGGCGGGGCGGGGAAGAGCCCGCCGCAGGCGCCAAGACCCGCCGGACGCCCCCTACCAGCCCCCAGTCCCCGGCCCCCAGCCCTCAGACCGTCGGGGCGAAGTGGGCCCTGGTGAGGGATTCGACGGTGTCGAGGTCGCGGGCGGCCAGGGCGTCGAGGAGGGCCATGTGCTCCTTCGCGTCGGCGACGAGGTCGGCGGTGCGGGTGACGCGGCCGCAGGCCAGGGGCCACTGGGCGCGACGGTGCAGATCGTCGGTGACGATCACGAGCTGCTGGTTTCCGGCCAAGCCGAGCACCGTCTGGTGGAAGGTGCGGTCCGACTCCAGGTAGGCGGCCCGGTCGCCCCTTACGGCGGCCGCCGCCGTCGCCTCGGCGAAGGGCCGCAGCCCGGCCCAGCGCTCGGGCGCGATCGCCTCCGCCAGGCTGAGCATCACCGGGACCTCCAGCAGTGCCCGCACCTCCGCGAGCTCGGCCAGCTCGCGCTCGCTGCGGCGGGCGACCCGGAAGCCCCGGTTGGGCACCACCTCGACGGCGCCCTCGCCCGCGAGCTGCTGCATGGCCTCCCGTACGGGGGTGGGAGAGACGCCGAAGCGCTCGGCGAGCACCGGCGCGGAGTACACCTCGCCCGGGGTCAGCTCGCCGCCGGCCAGCGCGTCCCGCAGGGCGTCCAGGATCTGGCCGCGCACCGAGTGCCGGCGCGGTGACCTGCGTGCCGCGGGCGCGCCACAGGAGGGCAGCGGCTCCATCGCCGCCTGTGCTTCGGACTGCTCCACTCCGGTCCTCCTGACATTCCATCGAAACGATATGCGGAGGCCGCCCCCGGGCAAAGCCCGTAAACATCATTTAAGGTCGCAGTAACGTTGCGCCTCGTACACGGACCGTAGCTCAATCGGCAAGCCGATCGGTCGGATTACCCGCGATCGGGTTCCGTGAATAGAATCAAGCCGCTTGCACAGCGCGAGTGTTCGGATCGCATCGCACCTATTCGCGTGTCCCCCCGCCCACTTGGCGGCCTCTTGTCCCAAAACCGCTCGAGGCCCGGCAGGACTCCGCCAGGATGTCGCGCGCGGTAGGCCGTACTGCGGCCAGAACTTCATGGAAGCCAATCAAGGGGCACCGGATGAGACTGACCGACATATCGCTGGTTCTGCCAGTCGTCGTGGCGCTCGCCGGCGTCGTGGGGGCGGCGGTTGTCCTCGCGCGCGGCCGACGGAAGAAGGACGAGAGCGTCATCACCGACTCCTGGGAGCGCAGCGAGGAACGTCGGCGCCGTAAGGAGGCCATCTACGGGATGGCCGCCTACATTCTGCTGTTCTGCTGCGCCGGGGTGGCCGCCGCGCTCTCCTTCCAGGGCCTGGTGGGCTTCGGGCGGGAGAACCTGGCGCTGACCAACGGCTGGGAGTACCTGGTGCCGTTCGGGCTCGACGGCGCGGCGATGTTCTGCTCGGTGCTGGCGGTGCGGGAGGCCAGCCACGGTGACGCCGCGCTCGGCTCGCGCATGCTGGTGTGGCTGTTCGCGGGCGCCGCGGCCTGGTTCAACTGGGTGCACGCGCCGCGCGGCATGGGCCACGCGGGCGCCCCGCAGTTCTTCGCGGGCATGTCGCTCTCGGCGGCGGTCCTCTTCGACCGGGCCCTGAAGCAGACCCGCCGGGCCGCGCTGCGCGAGCAGGGCCTGGTGCCCCGGCCGCTGCCGCAGATCCGCGTCGTCCGCTGGATACGCGCTCCGCGCGAGACCTTCGCCGCGTGGTCGCTGATGCTGCTCGAGGGCGTGCGGACGCTGGACGAGGCCGTCGAGGAGGTCCGCGAGGACCGGCGCGAGAAGGAGCAGAACCGCTCCCGCCGCCGCGACCAGGAGAAGCTGGACCGGGCCCGGATCCGGGCGATCAACCGGCAGCACCGGATGTGGGGCCGCCGCGGCGGCCGTCAGGTGGAGGTCACCGCCGCCACCCCGCCGCCCGCGCAGCTCAGTTCGGAGCCTGCCATAGGCGAGAAGGTGCTGGAGACCGCCGGGGCCCCGGAGCAGGCCCAGCTGGGCGCCGCCTCCACCCGGCCCGCCCTGCGCTCCGCGGGCGGCGCCGAGTCCGCGACCGGCGACCTGGGCCATGAGCGGGACAAGGACCGCGACCGGGATTTCAGCTTCGGCTTCGGTGAGAAGGACAAGGGCGCCGAGGCCGACCGTTCCCACACCATCGACCTCACGGCCGAGGACGACACCCTCACCCTCCCGCGGCTGGACTCCCTCGAGGAGAAGCTGGCGCAGATCGAGCGCGCCTTCGGCTGAGCGGGGCTGAGGCGGCGGCCGGGGCGGGGGCACGGATCCCCGCCCGCCGCCCGGCGGGTCCGTACCGCGCAGGGCGCCGACGCGCCACGACGTCAGGCACCGGCACATGCCACACGTCAGGCACCGGCACACGCCACACGTCGTGCGCCGACGCGTCACAACGTCCGCGCCACGCGTCGATGGAACGCGGCTACGGAACGCCCTCGGCTTCGAGTTCGAACCACAGGACCTTGCCCACCCCGTGCGCCCGCACGCCCCAGGCGTCCGCGAGCGTATGCACCAGCAGCAGTCCGCGCCCGGATGTGCTGTCCTCGGCGGGCCGGTCGCGCAGCGTCGGGTGCCGGGACACGAAGTCCCGCACCTCCACCCGTAATCGCCCGGTGACGCGCGCGCCCGGCCCGTCCCCCATCGAGGCCGTGACCTGCGCACCACGGTCGGTGTGCACCAGCGCGTTGGTCACCAGCTCGCTGGTGATCAGCTCGGCCAGATCGGCCCGGCCGGGCCCGCCCCAGTGCCGCAGCATCTCGCGCAGCTCCGCGCGGACCCGCGCCACCGCCGCGAGATCGTCGTGCGCCAATCGCTTGGTCAGGACCGGGCCACGTTCCACCGGAACACCCTCCGGAACGGCCTCCGCAGCCTTCGGCCCCGCATTCGGCCGACCGCCCCCTTGCCCCCGGCCCGGCCGTACAGGCTGACGCTTCATCCTCCCCCGCCCCGGCCGCCCCCTGACGGCGGCCAGCGTCGAATGTCGTCGAACACGCTCACGGAAATGCATGCCCGCGTGTTGCCCCCCACACACCGAGGGAACTGTTGGGAGTGATCCGCTGAGTGATCCCCCGAGCTCGAGCCGAGGAGCCGTGATGCACGACGACCGACCACTGGTGGAGGGGCGCCTGGACCGCGCGCTGCGCCAGTTCATCAGGCCCGCCCAGTACCCGGCCCGGGTGCCGCTCACCCTCTCCGCGTGGCGCACCCCCGGTGAGCCGGTGCCGGTCGCGGAGGCGCTGGCGGGCACCTACGAGCCGTTCACCACCGGCACGGACTGGGGCAGTCCGTGGTCCACCTGGTGGTTCCGGCTGGAGGGCGCGGTGCCCGAGGGCTGGGCCGGGCGGCGGGTGGAGGCCGTCATCGACCCGGGCTTCACCGACGACGCCCCGGGGTTCCAGGCCGAGGGGCTGGTGTACGACGCGGAGGGCGTGCCGATCAAGGGCATCCATCCGCGCAACCGCCACATCCCCGTAGCCGCCCCCGCGGCCGGTGGCGAGCCCGTACGGCTGCTGCTGGAGGCCGCCGCCAACCCGTCCGTACTGCGCGACGGCTTCGTTCCGACCCGGCTCGGCGATGTGCTGACCGCCGGGGACGAGCCGCTGTACCGTTTCGCCTCGGCCGAGCTGGCCGTCCTCGACGAAACCGTCTGGCATCTGGTCCTGGACATCGAGGTGCTCTCGGAGCTGATGCACGAGCTGCCGGAGGACCGGCCGCGCCGCCATGAGATCCTGCGCGCCCTGGAGAACGCGCTGGACGCGCTCGACCTCCATGACGTCCCCGGCACCGCGGCCGCCGCCCGCGCCGAGCTGACCGACGCGCTCGGTCGTCCCGCGCACTCCAGCGCGCACCGGGTCTCGGCGGCCGGACACGCCCATATCGACTCGGCGTGGCTGTGGCCGCTGCGCGAGACGGTGCGCAAGGCGTCCCGCACCTTCGCCAATGTCACCGCGCTCGCGGGCGAGTACCCGGAGCTGGTCTTCGCCTGCTCACAGGCGCAGCAGTACGCCTGGGTCAAGGAGCACCAGCCGCATATCTGGGAGCGGATCAAGAAGGCGGTGGCGGACGGCAACTGGGCGCCGGTGGGCTCGATGTGGGTCGAGTCGGACGCCAATATGCCCGGCGGTGAGGCGCTGGCCCGGCAGATCGTGCACGGCAAGCGGTTCTTCCTGGAGGAGCTGGGGGTGGACACCGAGGAGATCTGGCTGCCGGACTCCTTCGGCTACACGGCCGCCTTCCCGCAGCTCGCCAAGTTGGCGGGGGTGCGGTGGTTCCTCACCCAGAAGCTGTCGTGGAACCAGGCCAACAAGATGCCGCACCACACCTTCTGGTGGGAGGGCATCGACGGCACCCGGGTCTTCACCCACTTCCCGCCGGTGGACACCTACAACGCCCGGTTCAGCGCCGCCGAACTCGCCCACGCCGAGAAGAACTTCGCCGACAAGGGGCTGGCCACGCGCTCGCTGGTGCCCTTCGGCTACGGCGACGGCGGTGGCGGCCCGACCCGCGAGATGCTGGAGAAGGCGCGCCGGCTCGGCTCCCTGGAGGGCTCGCCGACCGTCGAGATCCAGCCACCTTCGGCGTTCTTCACCGAGGCCGAGCGGGAGTACGGGGCCAAGGCGCCGGTGTGGTCGGGCGAACTGTATCTGGAGCTGCACCGGGCCACGTACACCACCCAGGCCAAGACCAAGCAGGGCAACCGGCGCGGCGAGCATCTGCTGCGGGAGGCCGAGCTGTGGGCCACGGCCGCCGCGCTGCACACGCCCGGCTACGCCTATCCGTACGACGAGCTGGACCGGATCTGGAAAACGGTGCTGCTGCACCAGTTCCACGACATCCTGCCCGGCTCGTCGATCGCCTGGGTGCACCGCGAGGCGCGGGACACCTACGAGATGGTGTTCGCCGAGCTGGAGGAGATCATCGCGGGGGCGGTGGCCGCGCTGGGCGGCGACGGGCCCGCCGTGCTCAACGCCTCGCCGTACGAGCGCGAGGAGATCGCCGTCCTGGACGCGCGGACGGCGGCCGCCCTGCCGTCCGGGGCCCCGGTCCAGCCGCTGGGCGAGGGCCGTACGGCGGTCGCGGTGCGGGTCGCCGGGCTGGGCGCGGCACCCCTGGGGACCGCCCCGCAGGCACCCGCCGCCGCCAGCGGCGCACCCCATGGGGCACCGCCGGTGACCGCCCTGAGCGACGGCCAGACCATCGTCCTGGACAACGACCGGCTGCGGGTGACCATCGACGCCGAGGGGCTGCTCACCTCGGTGCTGGACCTGGACGCGAGCCGTGAGGTGCTGGCCCCCGGCGCCCGCGGCAACCTCCTCCAGCTCCACCCCGACCACCCCAACCACTGGGACGCCTGGGACATCGACCGGCACTACCTCCGCAGCCACACCGATCTGACCGACGCCGAATCCGTGGAGCTGATCGAGTCCGGTCCGCTGCGCGCCACGGTCCGGGTCATACGGTCCTTCGGCGCCTCCCGCATCACCCAGGAGCTGACGCTGGCCGCGGGCAACCGCCGCCTCGACATCGCCACGGAGGTGGACTGGCAGGAGTCGGAGAAGGTCCTCAAGGCGGCGTTCCCGCTGGACATCCACGCCAAGGTGTCCACCTCGGAGATCCAGTTCGGCCATGTGGACCGCGCCACCCACACCAACACCAGCTGGGACGCTGCCCGGTTCGAGATCTGCGCCCACCGCTGGCTGCGGGTCGCCGAACCGGGGTACGGGGCGGCGGTGCTCAACGACTCCACGTACGGCCACGATGTGACCCGTACGGCGCACGACGGGGGCGCGGGCACGGACCCGGACACGGGCGGGGGCGCGGACACGGGCGGGGACGCGGGCGAGGTGCTGGGCACCACCGTGCGGCTGACCCTGCTGCGCGCCCCGCACAGCCCCGACCCGGAGACCGACCTGGGCGTCCACCGCTTCCGCTACGCCCTGCTGCCGGGCGCGGGCGTCGCCGAGGCGGTCGCGGAGGGGCTCGCCCTCAACCTGCCGCTGCGCACCCTCCCCGCCGGACCGGCCGAGCGGGCGCCGCTGGTGTCGGTGGACAACCCCGCGATCACGGTCGAGTCGGTCAAGCTCGCGGAGGACCGCAGCGGCGATGTGGTGGTGCGGCTGTACGAGTCCCAGGGCGGCCGGGCGGCGGGCACGCTGGTCACCGGCTTCCCGGTGCTCGGGGCCGAGGTGACGGACCTGCTGGAGCGCCCGCTGCACGAGGCGGCCACGGGCCCGGGCGGGCTGACCCTGGCACTGCGCCCGCATCAGATCCTCACGCTGCGGTTGCGGCCGGTGAGGTGAGTGGCTGAGGCCTGACGGCTACACGACGGGCGGTCGTCCGGAGCGAGTCAGCTCGACGACCGTCCGCCAGCTCATGGGTGCCCGCGTGCCGTGGCCGCCGCGCAGCCCTTCGCGTAGCCCGCTCAGGGAAGCGCGGAGGGCCGCGCGGTCGCGGAACCGCCACAGGGTCAGGGCGAGCCAGGTGGTGAGGTTGAGGGGAATGAGAACCCGGGGGAGGTTCCGCCGGGCGAGCCAGACGCGGTTACGGGCGTTGAGTCGGTAAAAGGTGGCATGCCTGGCCGGGTTGGTAGCCGGATGGTGAACGGTCACGGCGGGCAGGTAGCGGCCGGTGTAGCCGCGGTTCCACAGCCGCCAGGCCAGATCGATGCCTTCGTGGAAGAGGAAGAAGTGACCGGGCCATCCCCCGGCTGCCTTGAAGGCGGAGCGGCGGATGAGCACGACACCTTCGGCCATGACGGTCACGGTGCCTGCCCGAGTGGGGTCGGAGGCCCGCAGACGCGGCACCCAGCGGCGCTGCGTGACACCGCTGTCGGGGTCGGTGATACGTGGCTGTACGTAGGCGAGCCGGGCGTCGTTGTCGAGTTCGGCGGCGAGCTTGGCCAGCGCCTCGGTGGACGGGAGGACCGCGTCGTTGTCGAAGAAGAACAGGTAGTCGCACTCGTCGGTGACGGCGGCGGCGCCGACGTTGCGCCCCTCGGGGATACCGACGTTCTCGGGCAGTTCGACGGTGCGCACGTCGGCGGGGACCTGGGCAGGGCGGCAGCCGTTGCCGACGACCACCACGTCGAGATCGACGCCCTGCTGAGCCAGCAGGGAGGCCATGGCCCGAGGGAACTCCTCGGGCCGGTCGTTCATGGTCAGCACCACCGCGCCGACCTTGGGGCGCGGGGCGCCAGCGGTCACAGAAGGGTCCTCACTGCCTATGAGCCACCCCGCGTTCGGGTGGTCGTCATCGAGTCGTCACTGTCTGCTCGCATAGCCTACTGGCCCCGGTGGGGTGCCGTGGACGCAGCGAGCAGGGCACTGAAGGCGGCGGGGAGAGCGGCGCGGAGGGCCCGTTGAGTGGTCTGAGTGTCGTGGGGGCGCCGGTTGACGAGCGTGTCGGCGACGGCGAAGACAGCCGCTGCGTGGACCGCGCGGTACGCGGCGACGGCGAAGACGGCGGCGGCTTCCATGTCGGCGGTAAGCACCCCGGAGGCACCGTATTGGGCGACTTCGGCTTCCGTCTCCCGGTAGGGAGCGTCGGTGGTCCATGTGGGTCCGCTGCGGGCCGGGACCCGGGTGGCGCGGATGGTGCGAACCAGGTGGTCGGTGAGATCCGGCGAGGGCCGGATGGAGGCTGTCGGAGGGAGGTAGTGCCGGGACACGCCCTCGTCGCGGAGGGCTTCCCGGCAGACCACGAGAGTCCCCGGGAGCAGGTCGGGACTGAGCGCGGCAGCGGTCCCGACGGTGATGAAGCGGGTGGCGCCGAGCGTGATGAGTTGTTCGAGGACCAGAGCGGCAGCCGGGGCGCCAACGCCGAAACCGCCACAGAGCCCGAACGCGTGGCCGTGGTGGTCGAACATGCGAAGGTCGCCGCGAATCCACTCGTTGAGCAGGCGTGGGCGGTAGCACCTGTCGGCGTACTCCATGACATGGGCCTGGTAGACGATGACGATGCCGGCAAAGTGTTTGAGCGTGGCGCCGGGGTGCCGGGCCCGCACTCGGGCGGCGTGCTCGGCCGGATCCGGCACGGCCGGAAGCTCGTGCTTACCGGGGTGGAGAGGGAAAGCTGTCGGGCTCACTGGGCTTCCCTGGTCGTGAGGACGTTGGTGAGCAGCTGTTCGGCGTGGCGGTCGACGTGGTCGAGAATGTGCCAGGGGAGCACGGCGTCGTCCATGTGCCGCAGATGCCGGTCGTAGTCGAGGCCGTGGCGGGTCATGGCCTCGGCGAGCTGGGCTTTGGTGAGGGTCTTCAGGTCAGTGCCTGAGTCGTAGAGGTCTTCGAGGACGTGACCGACGCGGCGGTCCCCACGCGAGCAGACGACTTCCAGGCGCATGCGGCTGGTCTCGCCGTACACCACACGGTATTACCGCTCGAAGTCCTCGTTCCCGACCAGACTGCGCAGTCGGTCGCTGATCTGATCGCCGTATGCCTGCACCACGTCAGGGTCAGCCATGCGCAGACGCTGGGTCGGCGTGCCGGGCTTGGGCATGAACTGGTGCAGCTTGATGATCACGCTGCCGTCCGGGCGGCCGAGGAGCCGACGAATGCGATGGGCGTAATCGGCAATAGCGAGCCGGTCGTCTTCGCGTTCGCCAGGAGCCCCGATGATGAAGTACAGCATGACCGTATTGATGTTCCGGTTGGCGCCACACAGCTCGATGGCCTTGTCGACGCGTTCGGGTGTCTGCGTCTTGCCGTAGAGGGCCACAAGGTCGGGGGCGGCCCACTCGGGTGCGATGGTGATGATGCCGCGCGCTTGGGAGAGGTTCAACTCGGTGAACAAGTGTCCGAAGTCGCCGAGTTCGGCCACGGCGTTCAGATAGTCGGAGCTGATCTCATCGGCCCGGATCGAGCCGATGATCGTGGTGACCTTGTCCCCCTCGGCGGCGGCGCGGTCGGCGTAGGCGCGGATGTGCTCCAGCAATTCACGGCGGTGCTTGTACTGGGTAAAGGTCGGCGCGCTGATGATGATGGTTCGGACCTTGAGCTGTTCCAGGTGGTCGATGTAGTCGGTGAGCATGCCGAGCGGGGCCTGCCGGAACGGGGGAATGCCGAGGTTGCAGAACGCGCAGCTGTGTCGGCAGCCGACAACCGGATGTATACCTGCGGCGGTGCCGTCGGTGATCGGGTAGGTGAAGTGCGCATCATGCAGCTCCGCGAGAGTGAGGTACTGGGCTTGCACGTGTCCCGGGATTGCCCGTGTCCTGGAGGTGATGCCGCTGATGCCGCCACCAGGCAGGAATGTGGGCTCGTACAGGGACGGCACATACAGGCCAGGGACGCGGGCGAGCTGCTCCAGCAGATGTGCCCGCTCAGTCGGCTCGCTGTCATGGGCGTGGACGATGCGCAGCAGTTTGGGCAAGGAACGCTCGGCTTCGCCAAGTGCGATGACATCGACGTAGTCGGCCATCGGCTCAGGGTTCGCCAGGCCCATGTTCCCGCCGACGACGAGGGGATGCACACCGGACTTCCGCTCCACAGCACGGCGTGGGATCCCTGCCAGGTCCAGTAGGCGCAGGGCACTGTGGAGATCTCCGGAGTTGACCATGGACAGGCCCACCACATCGGCTTCGCTGACCGGCAGCGGGGATTCGACGCTGCGGTAAGGCTCGCCATCGGATGTGGTGAGCCGGTTCCCGTCATGGACGAGGCAGTCGTACTGGAGGGCGCGCTCGGCCACAGCGGGGATACCCGGGCTGCGGTTGACCAGGTCGTACAGGCCCATCGGTCCGCCGCACATCAGGCTGTAGGCGTGGCTGAAGGGGAAGAGGAACACCATCCGCAACAGCTCGTTCGGGTTCTTGGACGGGTACGGGCCGGAAAGTTGCGTTTCCCGCTCGTGGATGGCGTCGATCTCCTTGCTCAGTAGTGTCATGGAGATCTCCTCTCAGTGGGATGTGCAGTGGGTGCGGGCGGTGTGCACGGTCGCCTGGCGGATGGCGTCGCAGATGGCTGTCTCGTCGGCTTCGCTCATGCGGGGGTGCAAGCAGGGGCACAGCAGCCGGGCCGTGAGCCGTTCCGCACGGGGGCAGCGATGTGCGCCGATGTGGTCACGGATGAGGCGGTGCCCGAGGTAGGTCGGCGGGTCGCTGATGATGCTGCCGACCCCGTATCGGTCGGCCAGGGTATTCATGAACTGGTCGCGGCCCTCACCGGCCCAGGCGACGGGCACGAGCAGGTTGTGCCGGTAGTACAGGTGCATGCGTCCGTTGAAGGTCGGGGGCAGCGTCAGCTCCTCGACGTCGGCCAACTGCCGGGTGCGCTGGTGGGCACGGCGGATACGCGCGTGGTTCATCTCGTCAAGACGGGAGAGCTGGACCAGGCCCACTGCGGCCTGGGCCTTGGTCATCATCTGGTTGGTGCCCCAGTGCTCCCGACCGCCGTAGGTGCGGAGCCAGCGCAGCCGATCTGCCAGCGCGGAGTCGTTGGTGGTGACCATGCCGCCCTGCCCCAAGGTGGTCATCAGCTTCTTCGACTCGAAGCTGAAGACTGTGGCCCAGCCCTCGGCGCCCACGACGGCGCCTAACGGGGTACGGCCGCCACAGGCGCGCGCCGCATCCACGATCACGACCGGCGGCCCATGGACCGGGTGAGGATGCCGGTCGGCGAGATCTAGAAAGGGCCGCAGGTCAGCAACGGCGCCGTTCCAGTGCGTGACCACGATCGCCCGCGTCCGCGATGTGATGACGCGTTCGGTATCGGCCGGGTCCAGGTTGAGAGTGATCGGATCCGGCTCGGCGAGGACCAGGTGCCCGCCCTGGCCAATGACAGCGATGTGCGGGCCGACGAAGTTGATCGCACAGGAGATCACCTCATCCCCAGGCTCGAGGCCAAGGAAGTGCAAGTCCATCTCGAGCGCGGTACCGCCGGAGTTGAACGCCACGGCGTGGTCGGCGCCGGTATGAGCGCTGAAGGCGTCCTCGAAGCGCTGGGTGTACGGGGCGGATTTCCACCCCATGCGCCAGTCGGCGGCATCGTCCAACGCGAACTCGACGGCCGTGCGCTCGGCGGCCGTATACCAACCGCCCATGGCCGGCTCGACTGGCCAGCGTAGGCCGGCAGTGGAACGGGGGACGGTGGTGGGATTGGTGGGCATTCGTTGCGTCTCCCGGTCGTCAGAGCAGATGGCGGCGAGTGCGGTTCTCATACGCGGTGATTGCGTCGACCTTCGCGGCAGTCGTGGAGGTGGCCTCAAACCGGTAGGTCAGCCATTCGGCCGCCAGTCGGCGCGCAGCTGCGAGGCCGATGACGCCCTGGCCGAGAGCGAGGATCTGGGCATTGTTGGACTCCACGGAGGCCCGCACGGAAAGTGAGTCATGGGCGGTGACAGCGCGAATGCCCGTGACCTTGTTTGCGGCGATGGCCATGCCGAGGCCGGTATGGCACACCAGGAGCGCCCGGTCGACAATGCCCTCGACCACCAGGCGCGCCGCCTCGCAGGCGATGACCGGGTAGGCGGCGGCGCCGGGGTGGTCCCCGCTGGTGTTGATGACAGAGGTAACGCGTGCGTTTTGGCGCAAGTCGTCGCGGAGGACGCTCATGTACTGTCGGCCGGCTCTGTCGGCTCCGATCGCCACACGGAGGCCGGGCGGCATGTTCCTATCACTCATGGGTTCTCCTGCGTCCGGGGTGTCGGGTGTAGCCGGTGTGAGCGCGACGCGTCCGGCCGGATGCCCCTGACCTCACTCTCGGGGAAGCCGACTGACGTCCAGAGTCCGTCGGCCGGACGCGGCGCCGTCACATCAGAGTGATCCGCTCGCATTGCCGCAGGTAGTGAGAGGTGTCTGCCCTCCATGGGCGGTGCGGCCGCCTGCAGCGGGCGTCCAGCCCGCCCCCTACGGGGCGGTTTGATCGCGTGCCAAGGCAGGCAGGCAATCGTTGGACAGTACTGACGGCTTATCCGACGTCGCTCTGTGTCTGTGGGGGAGGAAAACGGTGGGATCTGAGGCGAGGCAGAAGTCGAAAGCGGTCCACGACGTCTCTTGCGGGAAGGCACTCCGCGAACGGGCCCTGGGCCGGGCGGGCTCCCCCGACCCCGTGCCGCCGACCCTGATGACGACGATCTCTGCGGAGATCGAGGCCCACTGTGGCCACCGCCTCCTCAAGTGCCGCCGCCTGGCGAAGGGATGGACAGTCGCCCGAGCTGTCGCCGCCGCCCACCAACTCGTCGAAACCAGAGGGCTCGCCAAAGTCGGTTTGTCCGAGCGTTCATGGAAGGACTGGGAGGCGGGTGTCCTGCCCAGCCCCGACTACCAAGACCTGCTGTGCCGTCTCTTCGCCACGAGCCCCGTCCAATTGGGCTTCGCCCGCGACTACTCACCGACCGCAGCGGATGGGACCAGCCCCCTTGGGAGCGGAAACGGCCTGGATGGAACACTGCTCGAAGGTAAAGCGGCGAGCACGAGCGCGGGCTCGCGGACCCTAATGGAGGTGGAGCCAACGAAGCGTCGCGACGCGGTGAAACTTGCCGGACTGGCTATGGCCGCCCCGGTTGCCGCAGCACAGATTCTGGAGCAGGCCGCCACCGAAGCCATGGAGTTCACCCGGCAGGCGGAGGCCACCTCTCTCGGCTCGGGAACCCTGGACCACCTCGACCTCGCGATCACCGAGTTCAACCGCGCCTACTCGATCAAGCCGCCCCGGGCCGTCTTCGACGCGGTGATGGACTACCGGCGAAAGGTCGACCGCCTGATGAAGGCCCCCCACACCCACCGTCAGGAACGCGAACTGCTGACGTTCGCCGGGTGGCTGTCCGAGCTCTTAGCATGGCTCGCCCACGATCTAGGAGACGCCCGCACCGGTCTGGCTTTCGCCACCGACGCGTTGGTCCACGGCCAGGAGGCCGGACACGGTCAGCTGTGCGCATGGGCAATGGATGCCGCCGCCTCCATCAACCTGTACGAGCGCCATCCCCACAAGGCCCGCCTCGCGGTCGCCAAGGGCCTCGCTGAGGCCTCGGCCAGACATCCGCTGACAGTGCGGCTGCATGCCCAAGCCGCTCGCGCCGCCGCAGCCGACGGCGACGCAGAAGGCTTCACCACCGCCTTCCATGCTGCCGAAGACGCCCATCGGTCCCTACCGACCTGCGCACCTCGCCGATTCGGCATGGACGTGATGCCACTGGCGGATTACGCGCTCACCTCGTATCCGGCGACCTCCTTCATCTGGCTCGGCCAAGCCGAGGAGGCCCGCCAACACGCCGAACGCGCACTGGCTACCTACAAGGCGGCCCCGAAGGCGTCCCGGTCTCCAAGTCGGGAGGCCATCGCCCGTATCGACTTGGCCATGGCCCATGCCCTGTCCGGCGCCCCCGAGGACGCCGTCGCCCTCGGGCACCAGGCCCTCGACTCCACCCGCGTGGTCGATTCCGTCCGGCACCGGGCCAGCGACCTCACCTCCTTCCTAACCCGCCGCTTTCCCCGCCGACCCGAGGTCGAGGGCCTGCGCGACCGCCTCGCCGCCCTCGACGCGAACGCTCGCCGAGCTCTGCCAGCAGCAGGCCCAGATGCATGAACACGGAGGAGACCCAGGTGACCGACGACCAGCAGCCCGTCGAGCACTCCCTCACCATCCGCAAGCCCTACTACGACCTGATCGCCAGCGGCAATAAGACCATCGAGGTCCGCGTCGGCTACCCCAAGATCCGCAAGATCACCACAGGGGACACCCTGCGGATCACCTGCGGCGACGACACCCTGATCACCCGCGTCACCGCCGTACGGCAGTACGAGTCGTTCTCCGCGATGCTGGACGCCGAGGACCCCGGCGCGATCGGCGGACCGGACATGGCCCACGACGAACTCATGGCCGCGATCCGCGACATCTATCCCCGCGAGAAGGAAGCACTCGGCGTCTTCGCCCTCCATCTCGCCCTCGTGGAAACCAGCGGCTGAGCCGCGCACCGCTGGGCCCGAGGGCACGGGGCCTCGTCGGACGTCAGGGGCGCGGTACGTTCCGGAGGTTTGAGCGGGCCATCTGGAGCATCTTGCCGACGCCCCCGTCCAGCACCATCCTGCTGGCCGAGAGCGCGAAGCCGGTCACCATCTCCGCCTTGATCTTGGGCGGGATGGACAGCGCGTTGGGGTCCGTGACGATGTCCAGCAGCGCGGGCCCCTTGTGGTGCAGTGCGGCGCGCAGCGCGGACCGCAGGCGCTTGGGCTTCTCCACCCGCTCGCCGTACACCCCGGCGGCGCGGGCGATCTGCGCGAAGTCGGGGTTGTGGTAGCCCGTGCCGTGCGCGGGCAGGCCCGAGACCAGCATCTCCAGCTCGACCATGCCCAGCGCGGAGTTGTTGAACAGGATCACCTTCACCGGCAGGTCGTACTGGACGAGGGTGAGGAAGTCGCCCATCAGCATGGTGAATCCGCCGTCGCCGGACATCGAGATCACCTGGCGGCGGCGGTCCATGAACTGGGCGCCGATCGCCTGCGGCAGCGCGTTCGCCATCGAGCCGTGGGTGAAGGAGCCGATCATCCGGCGGCGGCCGTTGGGGGACAGATAGCGCGCGGCCCATACGTTGCACATCCCGGTGTCCACGGTGAAGATCGCGTCATCGGCGGCCTCCTCGTCCAGCACCGACGCCACGAACTCCGGATGGATCGGAATGTGCTTGTCGACCCGGCGGGTGTACGCCTTGACCACGCCCTCCAGCGCGTCGGCGTGCTTCTTCAGCATGCGGTCGAGGAAGCGGCGGTCCGTCTTGGGGTGCACCTTCGGCGTCAGACAGCTCAGCGTCTCCCGGACGTCGCCCCAGACGGCGAGGTCCAGCTTGGAGCGGCGGCCGAGGTGTTCGGCGCGGACGTCCACCTGCACGGTCCGCACATCGGAGGGCAGGAAGGCGCCGTACGGGAAGTCGGTGCCGAGCAGGATCAGCAGATCGCATTCGTGGGTGGCCTCGTACGCGGCGCCGTAGCCCAGCAGACCGCTCATCCCCACGTCATAGGGATTGTTGTATTGAATCCACTCCTTGCCGCGCAGGGCGTGCCCCACCGGCGCCTTCAGCAGTTCGGCGAAGGCCATCACCTCCTCGTGCGCCCCGGCGCAGCCCCGGCCGCAGAAGAGCGTCACCCGCTCCGCCTCGTTGACCATGCGGGCGAACCGGTCGATCTCCGCGTCGCCCGGGCGCACGGTGGGCCGGGACGTCACCAGGGCGTGCTCCTCGGCGCGCTCGGGCGCCGGGCGGGCGGCGATGTCACCGGGGAGTGCCACCACGCTCACCCCGCTGCGGCCGATCGCGTGCTGCACGGCGGTCTGCAGGACGCGGGGCATCTGCTGGGGGTGGGAGATCAGCTCGCAGTAGTGGCTGCACTCCTGGAACAGCCGCTCGGGATGGGTCTCCTGGAAGTAGCTGGTGCCGATCTCGCTGCTGGGGATGTGCGAGGCGAGCGCGATGACCGGGGCCATGGAGCGGTGGGCGTCGTAGAGCCCGTTGATCAGATGGACGTGCCCGGGGCCGCAGGAGCCCGCGCAGGCGGCGAGGGACCCGGTGAGCTGCGCCTCGGCACCGGCGGCGAAGGCGGCGGTCTCCTCGTGCCGCACCTGGATCCAGTCGATCGCGGCGTTCCGGCGGACCGCGTCCACCACGGGGTTGAGGCTGTCCCCGACCACGCCGTACAGCCGCCGCACACCGGCGCGCACCAGGATGTCCACGTATTGCTCCGCCACGGTCTGCTTGGCCATCGCGCGCCCTCATCCCTTTCATCCCGGGTCGATGGGGTGGGTGACGGTCGTCCGCCACCTTGCACCTTTCGTCCATCAACCCATGGACGGCGCGCCTACGCCTCCCAGACGGCGGCCGCCGTACGGTCGTCGGCGTAGCCCTTCACCCCGGTCTGGGCGTCGGCGAGGAACGCGGCGAGACCCGGCGCCTCCGCGGTGTCCCAGCGTTCGGCCAGGCGATCGGCGAGGGCCGCCTCGCCGCGCATGGGGCCGGCGAGGCCCGCGCTGCACAGCAGCAGGGTGTCGCCCGGCCGGGCGACGGAGGCGCGGAACCGGAAGGGCCCGTGGACGGGCTCGGACTCGGGCGGCGGCGCGGGGTCGGGGCCGGGGTCCTGGCCGGAGCCGGGGTCTTGGCCGGAGCCGGGGTCTTGGCCGGAGCCGGGGTCTTGGCCCGGCCGCCGGACGGGCGGGCGACCACTCCCATAGCCGATGACGGGCCCACCGACGGTGTCCCGCTCGCCCCCGTCCGGTTCCAGGTCCTGCCAGACGCCGTCCCGCAGCCGGAAGAGCCCACCGTCGCCGACGCCGAAGAACACCCGCGTACGGCAGGCCGGATGCGCCGGGAGCAGGAGGCAGCGCACCGACGCGGTGTGGTCGGCGGGGGCGAGGCCGCGTACGGTCGCGCCGGCGCGCAGCCGCCCGTAGGCACGGTCGGTGAGCCGGTGCAGCCCGGAGCTGAGGGCGCCGCGGTTGGCGGTGTGGATGTCCTCCGTCAACCGGGCCTGATTGCCGCCGACCGACCCGGCGATCCACTCGCACAACTCACGCGCCACCCGATGCGCCCCCGGGGCCGCCCGCCGCCCACTCGCCACGGCCACCAGGAGAAGGGCGCTGTCCCCGGTCCCGAACCGCACCGCGAGCAGCGCGTCCCGCCGCGACTCGCCCCGGTAGCGGGCCGCGTCCCCGCGCAACGACGCGGCCCGAAGCGTCAGCGTGCCGTACCGGGCGCCCTCCAAGACGGTGTCGGGCACCACGTCCCGGAGATCCTCCGGATCGGTGACGGGAAGCGTGGTCGGCTCGGTCTCGTACGTGGGCGGCTCGGCCCCGACGTACGAGGCCGCCGCGGCCCGCCAGGGCCGCGCCGGATCGACCCGCAACGCCGCCTCCGGCGGAGGCGGCACCCCGGCCCCACGCGGCCCCGAGGACAGCGAGGGCGGCCCGGCCACCCCGGCACGCCTGGGCGGAGCGGGCGGGGCGGTGCGCCGGGGCGCGCCCGAGGGGCCGGTGCGCCCGGGTGCACCCGCGGGGCCGGGACGTCCCGGCTCGGCACCGGACCCCGCGCGCCCCTGGGAAAGCGGGGCCGCGCCGGGCTCCGCGTTGTCGCCCGCCGAGGGCGATGCGCGGTCCTGGGCGGGCAGTGTGGCACCGGGCTCCGCGTCGGCGGGAGATCGCCACCCCTGCGGGCCACCTCCGGCGTCGGAGCCCGGGGCGGCACCGCCCGGTTCCCCCGTCCGCGGCCCCCAGGGGGCTCCCGCGGCCGGTCCCTGATTTCCGGCGTCCTCGTCGCCGGCCAGCGTTCGGGAGGCCGAATCGAACCGGTCGTCCACGGAGTCGGAGGCCGCCGCGGGCCCCGCGTCGGCACGACGTGGGTCGTACAACTCGCCCCACCAGTCGTCCTCATGACGGCGTCCGTCGCCCTGCTGGCTCATCCCCACATTGTCCACAGGGAGGCTCCACGGGAACACCACGCGATGACCGGCCCGAGGCCCGCCCAAGATCCGCTCAAGCGAACCCGGGAGCGCTCACCCGTTGGGCCCTGGAGCCGGGCCCTGCGAGCGGCCCGCCCCCGGAGCCCGGGGCGGGGCGGGGCGCCGGAGACGAGCCGCTGCTCGCCCCGGCGTCAGCCGTGAACGCGGCCGGAGGGCAAACCCGAGGAGCGGGGGGTGGGACCCGGCGAGCCGAGGCCGGATGGCCGGAGCCGGACGGCCAGGGGCCGGGCGCCCGGGGCCGGAGCCAGGGCCAGGGCCGGGCCCGAGGCCACCAGGCGGCCCCCGCCCGATCAACCCCGCCCGCGCCCTCACCCCCTGTACGCCTCCAGCAGCCGCAGCCAGATCTCACTGATCGTGGGGAACGACGGCACCGCGTGCCAGAGGCGGTCGATGGGGACCTCGCCCGCTACCGCCACCGTCGCCGAGTGGAGCAGTTCGCTGACCCCGGGGCCCACGAAGGTGACGCCGATCAGGTGGCCCCGGTCCAGGTCGACGACCATGCGGGCGCGGCCGCGGTAGCCGTCCGCGTAGAGGACCGCGCCCTCGACCTGGCCCATGTCGTAGTCGACGACGCGGATGCTGCGGCCCTCGGACTCGGCCTGTTCCGCGGTCAGCCCGACCGCGGCGACCTCCGGGTCGGTGAAGACGACCTGCGGTACGGCCGCCTCGTCCGCGGTCGTCGCGTACTCGCCCCAGCGGCTCGTGTCCAGCCGCTCGACGCCCCGCGCGCGTGCCCCGATCGCCGCGCCCGCGATGCGCGCCTGGTACTTGCCCTGGTGGGTGAGGAGCGCCCGGTGGTTGACGTCGCCCGCCGCGTACAGCCAGCCGTCGGGGACGTCCGTCACGCGGCAGGTCTCGTTGACCGTCAGCCAGCCGCCCGGTTCGAGCCCCACCGTCTCGAGGCCCACTTCCGCGGTGTGCGGGGCGCGCCCGGTGGCGAAGAGCACCTCGTCCGCCTCGAGCCGTTCCCCGCTCTCCAGGGTCACCGTGACCGGCCCCTCCGCCCCGCCCGGCCGGGCGAGCCCCTTCACCGACGTACCGGTGCGGATCTCGGCCCCGGCCTCCCTCAGCGTCTCGGCGACCAGCTCGCCCGCGAACGGCTCGATCCGGTTCAGCAGCCCGGAGCCGCGCACCAGCACGGTGACGCGCGAGCCGAGGCCGCACCAGGCGGTGGCCATCTCGGCAGCCACCACACCACCACCCACGATGATCAGCCGGTCCGGCACCGTGCCGGAGCTGGTGGCCTCCCGGCTGGTCCAGGGCCGGGCCTCGGCGATCCCGGGCATGTCGGGCAGCGCGGCCCGGGTGCCGGTGCAGACGGCCACCGCGTGGCGGGCGGTGAGGGTCCGCTCCTCGCCGCCGGATCCGTCCGGCGGCGTCACCGCGACCCGCCGCGGCCCGACCAGCCGCCCATGGCCGCGCACCAGGTCGATCCCGGCCGACTCCAGCCAGGTGAGCGCACCGTCGTCCTTCCAGTTGCCGACCTGCTTGTCGCGGTGGGCGAAGACATCGGCCGCCGCCAGCGGCCCCCCGACCGCCTCCCGCACCCCCGGCACCTGGCGTGCCTCGGCCCGCGCGAGCACCGGGCGCAGCAGCGCCTTACTGGGGACGCAGGCCCAGTACGAACACTCACCACCGACCAGCTCCCGCTCCACGATCACCGTGGAGAGCCCGGCGGCGCGGGTCCGGTCGGCCAGATTCTCACCGACCGGGCCCGCGCCCAGCACGATGACGTCGTACTCGTCCGTGGCCTGGTTCATCGCAACCCGCTCTCTCGCTCGTATCACCGTCGCGGGGCCTCCGGGGGGCCTCGCAGGGTCATCGTGGCGTCGAGTTACCGCGCACAGCCACCCCAATCGGCGTTTCGGCCGAGCGCTCCCGGCATCCCGGGGCCTCGGTCCTGCGTACGGGGCGCGGCCGCGCGACAGTGATCGCATGACTGTTTTCAGCGAACCCGAGGCCGGCTACCTCAGATCGCAGCGGCTCGGCCGGCTGGCCACCGTGGACGCGCACGGCCAGCCGCAGGCGAACCCGGTGGCGTTCTTCCTCAACGAGGACGGCACGGTCGACATCGGCGGCTACGCCATGGGCGGGACGAAGAAGTGGCGCAACACCGGGACGAATCCGAAGGTGGCGCTGGTCGTCGACAGCCTGGTGAGCGAGCAGCCGTGGCTGGTGTGCGGGGTGGAGATCCGGCGAGGCGGAGCGGCGCACGGGGCGGCATGACCTCGGCGCCCAGCTGAGCGACGAGGTCATCCGGATCCATCCGCGCTGGGTGTACAGCTGGGGCCTGGAGGACGTGCCCGGGGCCAAGACCCGGAGCGTGAGCTGACCTGGGCCGGTCCCGGGCGCACCGCTACCGCTTCAGCACCGCTACCGCTGCCGCTTCGGCCCCCGCTTGCGTTCCATCATGTGGCGGCCGAGCGCCTGCCGCTGCTTCCAGTCCCGCCGCAGCTCGGCCCGCAGCCGCGCGTCCGTACGGGCCGCGAGCCGCTCGTTCTCGCGGAGCAGCTTGCGGTAGCTCTCCAGCCGCCGCTCCGGCAGCGAGCCGTCGTCGATCGCGGCGAGCACCGCGCACCCCGGCTCGGCCTGGTGGGCGCAGTCGGGGAAGCGGCACCGCTCGGCGAGCTCCTCGATCTCGGCGAACGCCTGTGCGACACCGCCCTCGGCGTCCCACAGCCCCACCCCGCGCAGCCCCGGGGTGTCGATCAGCACCCCGCCCGAGGGCAGGGGCAGCAGATCGCGGGTGGTCGTGGTGTGCCGCCCCTTGCCGTCGCTGTCGCGGATCGCCCGTACGTCCTGGACGGCCTCGCCCACCAGCGCGTTCGCGAGCGTGGACTTGCCCGCGCCGGACTGGCCGAGCAGCACGGCGGTGCCGGAGGCGAGCAGGGCGCCGAGCTCCTCCAGCCCGTCCCCCGTCGCGGAGCTCACCGCGAGCACCCGTACACCGGGCGCCGCCGTCTCGGTGTCGGACACCAGATGGGCGAGGGTGTCCGGGTCGGGCACCAGATCGGCCTTGGTGAGGACGAGCAGCGGCTGGGCGCCGCTCTCCCAGGCGAGCGCGGTGAACCGCTCCACCCGGCCCAGGTCGAGCTCGGCGGCGAGGGAGACGGCGATGACGGCGTGGTCGACGTTGGCCGCCAGCACCTGACCGTCCGAACGCTTGGAGGAGGTGGACCGTACGAGGGCGGTACGGCGCGGCAGCAGCGTACGCACGTAACGCGGATCGCCCTCGGCGTCCACGGTGGCCCAGTCGCCGGTGCACACGATCCGCAGCGGATCGCGCGGCGTCACCAATTCGGTGTCGGCCCGTGCCAGGCCGCTCGGGGTGACGAGATCGCACTGGCCACGGTCCACCCGGAGCACCCGGCCGGGCACCAGGCCCTGTGCGGCGTACGGGGCGAACGTCTCCGCCCAGCCGTCGTCCCAGCCATAGGCGGCGAGGGAGTACGGAGACGCGGAGCCGGAGGAGCCAGACGAGTGAGAGGAACCAGAAGAGGCAGAAGAGCCGGTGGAAGTGTTGAACACGGAGGAGGAAACCCTTCGAAGGGCGGCCTCCGAAGAGGTGTCAGCCGGAGGCCGCGGGGGTGGAAATGAGGAACTCCTGAACGCGAGCGGCGCTCGCCACCGAGACCGTCATCAATGTCCTCACCTCCTGTTTTCCTCAACGCGCGGCAACACGGACCAACACGGCCCGCACGGAACGGAGAAACCGTAGCCCATCCCCGCACGGGACGCCATCCATTTTTCTTTCGTTGAAAGCGAAGGGCCGCCGTCAACCGCCCTGTGACCAGGGGAACATGACCCCGAACAGCGGCTCCCGAACATGCTTGCGCACCCGCCGGACGCTGAGGTACCTTCGCGGCAGTTGATCTTTGTTTTCACGCGCGATAAACGGGTCAGGTCACCAGGTCACGGGGGAGTGTACCTAGTTGTCCACAGTCGCCGATTTGCCATGGCATCACGATGTCCATGATTCGGTAGCGGTCATCGGTTTCTCTTGTCGTTTACCAGGAGCCCGGACGCCCGAGGAATTCTGGCGTCTGCTCAGCGACGGCGCGGACGCGGTCACTTCCGTACCGGAAGATCGATGGACTCCGCGGCAATCCGACGGCGGGTCCGGGGCCCGACCCGAAGCCGAAGCTGGGATCGAATTCGGCGCCTTCCTCGACGCGGTGGACCACTTCGACGCCGGCTTCTTCGGCATATCGCCGCGCGAGGCCGCCGCCATGGACCCCCAGCAGCGGCTGATGCTCGAACTGGGCTGGGAATCCCTGGAGGACGCGGGCCTCACACCGGCCCGGCTCGCCCAGGGGCGGACCGGGGTGTTCGTCGGCGCCGTCAACGACGACTACGCCACGCTGCTGCGGCGCCACGGCGGCGACTCCGCGGTCACCCATCACACCCTGACCGGCCTGCAGCGCGGCATGATCGCCAACCGGCTCTCCTATCTGCTGGGCACCCGCGGCCCCAGCATGGTGGTGGACTCCGGCCAGTCGTCCTCGCTGGTCGCCGTGCACACCGCCTGCCAGAGCCTGCGCAACGGCGAATGCGACACCGCGCTCGCCGGCGGCGTCCACCTCAACCTCGCGTACGACGGCGCGCTGAGCGCCGCACGGTTCGGCGGGCTCTCCCCCGACGGCACGTGCTACACCTTCGACTCCCGGGCCAACGGCTTCGTCCGCGGCGAGGGCGGCGGTCTGGTGCTGCTCAAACCCCTCGCCCGCGCGCTCGCCGACGGCGACCGGATCCACGGGGTGCTGCGCGGCGGCGCGGTCAACAACGACGGCGGCGGTGACAGTCTCACCACCCCCAGCCGGACCGCCCAGGCGGAGGTGTTGCGCCGCGCGTACGCCGTGGCCGGGGTCGCCCCCGACGAGGTGCAGTACGTCGAACTGCACGGCACCGGCACGCCCGTCGGCGACCCCATCGAGGCGGCGGCGCTGGCCGAGGCGATCGGCGCGGCGCGGACGAAGGACCGGCCGCTGCTGGTGGGGTCCGCCAAGACGAACGTGGGCCATCTGGAAGGGGCCGCGGGGATCACCGGCCTGATCAAGGTCCTGCTCGCCCTGAAGGCGGCGCACCTCCCGCCCAGCCTCAACTTCCGCTCGCCCAACCTCGCGATTCCGCTGGAGGAGTGGAATCTGCGGGTGCAGACCGAGTTGTCGGCGTGGCCGCGCCCGGATGCGCCGCTGATCGCCGGGGTGTCCTCCTTCGGCGTCGGCGGGACCAACGCCCATGTCGTCGTGGAGCGGGCTCCAGCGGTCTCACTCGCCGAGGGTGCGGCCGAAGGCGTCGCGGAGGCCTGGGGTGGTGACGTACTGCCGTGGGTGATCTCGGGCCGGACGCCGGACGGGGTGCGGGCGCAGGCGGCCCGGTTGCGGTCGTTCGCGGCGGGCGGCTCCGCGGACGGATCGGCAGGTGGTTCCGCGGACCATTCGGCGGACGGCGACGTCTCCCCCGCCGACATCGGATGGTCGCTCGCCGAGCACCGGACGGCCCTGGAGCACCGTGCCGTGGTGGTGGCCGCGGACCGCGACGGGTTCCTGGCCGGGCTGGACGCGCTGGCCTCCGGTGAGCCGTCCGCCCATGTGGTCAATGGGGCCGCCGGCGAGTCGGCCGCGGGTCCGGTGTTCGTCTTTCCGGGGCAGGGCTCGCAGTGGGCGGGCATGGCCGCCGAACTGCTCGACGCCTCGCCCGTGTTCGCCGAATCCATCGGCCGCTGCGCCCGGGCCCTGGCCCCGCACACCGACTGGGACCTCCTCGGCGTACTGCGGGACACCGAGGACGGCGCCGCGCTGGACCGCGCGGAGGTGCTGCAGCCCGCGCTCTGGGCCGTGATGGTCTCGCTGGCGCGGGTGTGGCGTTCGCTCGGCGTCGTCCCGTCGGCCGTCGTGGGCCACTCGCAGGGTGAGATCGCGGCCGCGTGCGTGGCCGGAGCGCTGTCGCTGGAGGACGGTGCCCGGCTGATCGCCGTACGCAGCCGGATCGCGGGGGCCCTGATCGGCCGGGGCGGTCTCGCGTCCATCGGCGCGTCGGAGGAGCGGGCGGCCGAGCTGCTCGCGGACCGGGCCGACGTATGGATCGCCGCGGTCAACGGACCGGGCGCGACGGTGGTCGGGGGCAGCCCGGAGGGGCTGGCCGAGGTCACGGCCAGGGCGGCGGCCGCCGGGCTGCGCCACCGCCGGGTGGCCACCGCGTACGCCTCGCACACCCCTCATGTCGAGGCGATCCGCGAGGAGTTCCTGCGGCTCGCGGCGCCGGTCGCCCCGCGCGCCGGGGACGTGCCGATGTACTCGACCGTCACCACCGCCCCCATCGCGGGCGAGGCGCTGGACGCCGAGTACTGGTACCGCAACCTCCGCGAACAGGTCCGCTTCCACGACACCGTCCAGAACCTGATCGCGGACGGCAACTCCCTCTTCCTGGAGAGCAGTTCGCACCCGGTACTCATCACCGCCGTCCAGGACACGGGCGGTCTCGCCGTCGGCACCCTGCGCCGGGGCGAGGGCGGCACGCGGCGGGTGCTGCTCTCGCTGGCCGAGCTGTGGGTGCACGGGGCCGCCCCCGACTGGGGAAAGGTGTTCGCCGGGACCGGCGCCCGCCGGGCCGCGCTGCCCGGCCGTGTCTTCCAGCGGCGGCGCCACTGGTTCGACGCCGTGGCGTCTCCGGCGGCCACGGATATCGCGCCGGGGGCCGCGAGCCCGGATGTGGTTCATCAGGTGCGGGCCCAGGCCGCGGCCGTCCTCGGGCATACGACGGTGGCCGAGCTCGACACCGGACGGACCTTCAAGGATCTCGGCTTCGACTCGATCTCGCTCAGCGATCTGTGCAACCGCGTCAACGCCGCGCTGGGCACCCGCCTCTCCCCCGCCGCGCTCTTCAGCCATCCGACCCCGGCGCGGCTGGCGGAACACCTCGCCGCCGGTGGCCTTTCCCCCACACCCGCGGCGGTGGCCGCCCCCGCCGACGAGCCGATCGCCATCATCGCGATGAGCTGCCGTCTCCCCGGCGGGGTGCACTCCCCCGAGGATCTGTGGCGGCTGGTGGCGGACGGACGGGACGCCATCTCACCGTTCCCGGACGACCGCGGCTGGGACCTGGAGCGGCTGCACGGCACCGAGAGCACCGGCAGCAGCTTCGCCCGGAGCGGCGGATTCATCGACGGGGCCACGGACTTCGACGCCCGCCTCTTCGGCATCTCCCCGCGCGAGGCCCTGGCGATGGACCCCCAGCAGCGGCTGCTGCTGGAGACCTCCTGGGAGCTGCTGGAGCGCGCGGGCATCGCGCCCGACGCGCTGCGCGCCACCCGTACCGGTGTGTTCGTCGGCACCATGGACCAGGAGTACGGGCCACGGCTGCACGAGGCGCCGGAGGCGGTGGACGGCTATCTCCTCACCGGCAAGACCGCCAGTGTGGCCTCCGGCCGTATCGCCTATCAGCTCGGGCTCACCGGGCCCGCCATCACCCTGGACACCGCCTGCTCATCATCGCTGGTGGCCCTGCATCTGGCGGTGCAGTCGCTGCGCCGGGGAGAGTCCTCGCTGGCCCTGGCCGGTGGGGTGACCGTCCTCAACACCCCCGGAATCTTCACCGAGTTCAGCCGTCAGGGCGGGCTGGCCCGCGACGGCCGGTGCAAGGCGTTCGCGGCCGGGGCCGATGGCACCGGAATGGCGGAGGGCGTCGGCATGCTCCTGGTGGAGCGGCTGTCCGACGCCCGCCGCAACGGCCATCGGGTGCTCGGCGTGATCCGGGGCACGGCGGTCAACCAGGACGGCGCCTCCAACGGGCTCACCGCGCCCAACGGCCTCTCCCAGGAGCAGGTGGTCCGGCAGGCGCTGGCGGACGCCGGGCTGTCGGCGTCCGACGTGGATCTGATCGAGGCGCACGGCACGGGAACGGCGCTCGGCGATCCGATCGAGGCGCAGGCGCTGCTCGCCACGTACGGCCGGGACCGGCCCGCCGAACGCCCCGCGCTGCTGGGGTCGGTGAAGTCCAACATCGGCCACACCCAGGCGGCGGCCGGAGTCGCGGGCGTCATCAAGGCGATCATGGCGATGCGCCATGGTGTCGTCCCCGCCACGCTGCATGTGGACGAGCCGACCCCGCACGTGGACTGGGGGTCCGGTGGTGTGGAGCTGGTGACGGAGGAGCGCCCGTGGCCGGAGGCCGGACGGGCGCGGCGGGCCGGAGTCTCGTCGTTCGGCATCAGCGGGACCAACGCCCATGTGGTCCTGGAGCAGGCCCCATCGGCCCCCGTCCCCGTCCCCGTTCCCGTTCCCGCCCCCTCCCGCGTCCCTCGCCCCGCCAATCCGCTCGTCGAGGCGGAGGGTGTGCTGCCGTGGGTGGTGTCGGGCCGTTCGCCCGCCGCGCTGCGGGCGCAGGCCGCCCGGTTGGGTGCGTTCGCCGCCGCTGCCACCTCCTCCGACGCCACGCCATCGGACATCGCGTGGGCGCTGGCGACACAGCGGGCCGCCATGGAACATCGTGCGGTGGTGGTGGCCGCCGACCGGGACACCTTCCTGGCCGGGCTGGACGCGATCGCCACCGGAGAGCCCTCCGCTCATGTGGTGGCTGGGGTGGCCGCCGGGTCGGCCGCCGGTCCAGTGTTCGTCTTTCCGGGACAGGGTTCGCAGTGGGTCGGCATGGCCGCCGAACTGCTCGACACCTCACCCGAGTTCGCCGAATCCATCGACCGCTGCGCCCAAGCTCTCGCTCCGCATATCGACTGGGATCTGCTCGATGTGCTGCGGGCGACCGGGGATGAGGCGGCGCTGGAACGGGTGGACATCGTCCAGCCCGCCCTCTGGGCCGTCATGGTGTCCCTGGCCCAGGTGTGGCGTTCGCTCGGTATCGAGCCCTCCGCCGTCATCGGCCACTCCCAGGGCGAGATCGCAGCCGCGTGCGTAGCCGGAGCGCTGACCTTGGAAGACGGCGCACGGCTCGTGGCGCTGCGCAGCCGCCTCATCGCCCAGGAACTGGCCGGACACGGCGGCATGGCCTCCCTCACCGCCCCCGCCGACCAGGCGCGCGAGCTGCTGACCGGCCGCGACGACGTCTGGATCGCCACTGTCAACGGCCCGACCTCCACCGTCGTCGCCGGGAGCCCCGCCGCGCTCACCGACGTCATGGCGCAAGCGGAAACCACCGGGATCCGGGCCCGTGCGATCGCCGTCGACTACGCGTCCCACACCCCGCACGTCGACCGCATCCGGGAACAGCTCCTTGAGCTCGCCGCGCCCATCACTCCCCAAGCCGGGCATGTGCCCATGTACTCCACCGTCACCGCCGCCCCCATCGACGGCGAGACCCTCGACGCCGAGTACTGGTACCGCAACCTCCGCGAACAGGTCCGCTTCCACGACACGCTGCGGACTTCGCTGGCCAACGGCCACACCCTCTACCTGGAGGCCAGCCCCCACCCCGTCCTCACCACCGCCGTCGAGGAAACCGGCCACGCCGCCGACCAGCGCATCCTCGCCACCGGCACTCTCCGCCGTGACCAGGGTGGCGTCCGGCAGTACCTCGGCGCCCTCGCCACCCTGTGGGCCCATGGTGTGGCCCCCGACTGGGCGGCGGTGTTCGCACCCGGCGGCGACACACCCGTCGATCTGCCCACCTACGCCTTCCAGCGCGAGCGCTACTGGCTCGCGCCCGTCGGCCCCGGCTCCGCCGTACGGGTCGACCTGCCGTCCGCCACCGTGGCGGCCGAAGGACCCGAGGGGCTTGAGGCGCTTGAGGGGCTCGGCGGCTTCGCACGCCGGGTGGCCGACGCGGCCGAGGGCGCGCCCCGGCTACGGGTGGTGCTGGACCAGGTGTGCCGCCACGCGGCGGCCGTGCTGGGGCTGTCGTCGGTGGACGAGGTGGAGACGCGGAAGGTCTTCCGGGACCTCGGCTTCGACTCGCTGACCGCCGTGGAGCTGCGGAACCGGCTGGCCGCGGCGACGGGTGTGGCGCTCGCGCCATCCGTCGTCTTCGACTATCCGACGCCCCTGACACTGGCCCAGCATCTGCTGGACCGGATCACGGGCGGGGACACCGCCGGAGCGGACCCGTACGCGCCGGGCGCCGTCGTACCGGTAGTGCCCGGGGCGACCGCCCTGGACGAGCCGATCGCGATCGTGGCCACGAGCTGCCGTTTCCCCGCGGGCGTACGGTCGCCCGAGGATCTGTGGCGGCTGCTGCTGTCCGACCAGGACACCCTCTCCGCGTTCCCGGCGGACCGCGGCTGGGATCTCGACGCGCTCCGCCACCCCGACCCCGCACGCCCCGGCAGCAGCTATGTCCACCAAGGCGGATTCCTCCTGGACGCCGCCGACTTCGATGCCGACTTCTTCGGCATCTCGCCGCGCGAGGCGATGGCGATGGACCCCCAGCAGCGGCTGCTGCTCGAGACCTCCTGGGAGGCGCTGGAACACGCGGGCATCGACCCGCTGTCGCTGCGCGGCAGCCGAACCGGGGTGTTCATCGGCCTCGTACCGCACGGCTACGGCGGTGAGGGCGCCGACACCGAGGGGTCCGAGGGCTACCTCTTCACCGGGGCGGCGGGAAGCGTGGCATCCGGCCGGATCGCCTACGGCTTCGGGCTGACCGGACCGGCCGTCACGGTGGACACGGCGTGTTCGTCCTCACTGGTGGCACTGCATCTCGCCGTACAGGCACTGCGCAACGGCGACTGCGGGATGGCCCTCGTGGGCGGCGTCTCGGTGATCTCCACACCGGGTGTGTTCACCGAGTTCAGCCATCAGCGCGGGCTCGCCCCCGACGGCCGCTGCAAGCCCTTCGCGGCGGCGGCGGACGGCACCGCGTGGGCGGAGGGCGTGGGTGTGCTGCTGGTCGAACGGCTGTCGGAGGCCCGCCGCAACGGCCACCAGGTGCTCGCCGTCATCCGTGGCACGGCGGTCAACCAGGACGGCGCCTCCAACGGCCTCACCGCGCCCAATGGACCATCCCAACAGGCCGTCATCCGGCAAGCGTTGGCGAACGCACGTCTCACGCCGTCCGATATCGATGTGATCGAGGCGCACGGAACCGGTACGGCGCTGGGCGACCCCATCGAGGCACAGGCGCTGCTCGCCACGTACGGCCAGGGCCGATCCGCCGAACACCCCGCGCTGCTGGGCTCGATGAAGGCCCACGTCGGCCACACCGGCGCGGCGGCCGGGGTCGCGGGCATCGTCAAGATGGTGCTGGCCCTGCGCAACGGCGTCGTTCCCCGCACCCCGCATGTGGACGAGCCGACGCCGCAGGTGGACTGGGGCTCCGGCGCGGTGCGGCTGGTGACGGAGACTATGAGCTGGCCCGACGCGGAACGGGCACGCCGCGCGGCGGTGTCGTCGTTCGGGGTCAGCGGCACCAACGCCCATGTGATTCTGGAAGCGGCCCCGACGGCGGACCCCACGTCCCAGGACACGCCCACGGAGGGCGCGCTGCCGTGGGTGATCTCGGCGCGTTCGGAGGCCGCGCTACGGGCCCAGGCAGCGCAGTTGCGCGCGTTCGTGGCCACGAGCGATCGGCATCTCGCCGACATTGGCTCGACGCTGGCACTGCGCCGGGCCGCGCTGGAGCACCGCGCGGTGGTGGTGGCCGCCGACCGGGACGACTTCCTGGCCGGGCTGGACGCGATCGCCACCGGAGAGCCCTCCGCTCATGTGGTGGCTGGGGTGGCCGCCGGGTCGGCCGCCGGTCCAGTGTTCGTCTTTCCGGGACAGGGTTCGCAGTGGGTCGGCATGGCCGCCGAACTGCTCGACACCTCACCCGAGTTCGCCGAATCCATCGACCGCTGCGCCCAAGCTCTCGCTCCGCATATCGACTGGGATCTGCTCGATGTGCTGCGGGCGACCGGGGATGAGGCGGCGCTGGAACGGGTGGACATCGTCCAGCCCGCCCTCTGGGCCGTCATGGTGTCCCTGGCCCAGGTGTGGCGTTCGCTCGGTATCGAGCCCTCCGCCGTCATCGGCCACTCCCAGGGCGAGATCGCAGCCGCGTGCGTAGCCGGAGCGCTGACCTTGGAAGACGGCGCACGGCTCGTGGCGCTGCGCAGCCGCCTCATCGCCCAGGAACTGGCCGGACACGGCGGCATGGCCTCCCTCACCGCCCCCGCCGACCAGGCGCGCGAGCTGCTGACCGGCCGCGACGACGTCTGGATCGCCACTGTCAACGGCCCGACCTCCACCGTCGTCGCCGGGAGCCCCGCCGCGCTCACCGACGTCATGGCGCAAGCGGAAACCACCGGGATCCGGGCCCGTGCGATCGCCGTCGACTACGCGTCCCACACCCCGCACGTCGACCGCATCCGGGAACAGCTCCTTGAGCTCGCCGCGCCCATCACCCCCCGCGCCGGTGACGTCCCCCTGTACTCCACCGTCACCGCCGCCCCCATCGACGGCGAGACCCTCGACGCCGAGTACTGGTACCGCAACCTCCGCGAACAGGTCCGCTTCCACGACACGCTGCGGACTTCGCTGGCCAACGGCCACACCCTCTACCTGGAGGCCAGCCCCCACCCCGTCCTCACCACCGCCGTCCAAGAGACCAACGCCCACGCCATCCCCACCCTCCGCCGCGACCACGGCGGCATCCAGCAACTCCTCACCACCCTCGCCACCCTCTGGACCCACGGCCTCACCCCCAACTGGCCCGCAGTCCTCACCCCCAACAACCCCACCCCCGCCAGCCTCCCCACCTACCCCTTCCAACGCCACCGCTACTGGCTGGACACCGCGACCCCGGGCCGACACCGCGCCAACGCGACGACGGGCCCGGATCCGCACACCGGTTTCTGGGAAGCCGTGGAGCGCGAGGACCTGGAAGGGCTGGCTCGGACCCTGCGGCTGGGGGAATCCCAGGCGGAGTTGACGACCCTGCTGCCCGCGCTGTCGGCGTGGCATCGACGGCAGAGCGCGGCGTCCACGATGGACGCGTGGCGGTATCGCGAGGGCTGGCGGCCGCTGCCCGACACCGCCTCATCCGCGCTGTCCGGCACCTGGCTCGTCGTCCTGGCACCCGACCAGAAGGGCGATGCGCTGTACGAGGCGATCGCCACGGCCCTGGACCGGCACGGGGCCACGGTGGAAACGGTGGTCGTGGCGCCCGACGATCCGCGCCGCTGGGCAGACACCCTCGCCGCCCTCACCGCACACACCACGGCGCACGCCACCGCGCCCGTCGTCGGCGTGCTCTCGCTGCTCGCCCGCGACGAGGCCGCCGGGCTGCACCGCACGCTGCGGCTGGTCCAAGGACTGGAGGCAGTGGGGCTGTTCGCGCCGCTGTGGTGCGTCACCCAGGGCGCGGTGTCGGTCGGCGACCACGATCCGCTGACCGGCCCGGCGCAGGCGCTGGTGTGGGGTCTGGGCCGAGTGGCGGCGCAGGAACTCGCCACCCGCTGGGGCGGGTTGGTGGATCTGCCCCAGGAGCTGGACGAACGGGCGACGGTCCGGCTGTGTGCCGTACTGGCCGCCGGTGGCCACGAGGACCAGGTCGCGGTCCGCGCCACCGGGATCCTCGGGCGCCGGGTCGTCAGGGCGCCACGCCTCGGCGATGTTCTCGATGACGGCTGGTCCCCCGGCCCTGGCACGGTTCTGATCACCGGTGGCACCGGCGCCCTCGGCAGCCAGGTGGCCCGTCGGCTCGCGGCCCGTGGCGCCGAGCATCTGCTGCTCGTCAGCCGTCGCGGGGACACCGCGCCGGGAGCGGACGAGCTGGTGGCCGAGGTGACCGCCTCGGGAGCCAAGGCGACCGTGGCGGCCTGCGATGTCGGGGACGCGGACGCGCTCCGCGCGCTTCTGGCGTCGATTCCGCCCGCGTACCCCCTGACCTCGGTGTTCCACACGGCGGCCGTCCTGGACGACGCCGCCATCACCTCCCTCACCCCCGAGCAGGTGGACCGTGTGCTGCGGGTGAAGGCGGATGCGGCGTGGCGGCTGCACGAGCTGACCCGGGACCTGGAGCTGTCCGCGTTCGTGCTGTTCTCCTCCCTGGCGGGCACCGTGGGCATGGTCGGTCAGGGCAACTACGCGCCCGCCAACGCCTATATGGATGCCCTTGCTCGCCACCGCCGCTCCCGGGGGCTGGTGGCCACCTCCGTGGCCTGGGGCTCCTGGGCGCAGGGCGGGATGGCCGAACGGGACGCGGTGACCGAGCTGCGGCTGCGCCATGGCGTACCGCTGCTGCCGCCGGAGTCGGCACTCCTCGCGCTGGAGGCCGCGCTGGCGGACGGCGAAACGGCCCTGGTGATCGCCGACATCGACTGGGACCGCTTCGCCCACGCCTACACCGCCGCCCGCCCCAGCCATCTGCTCGATGAGATCTCCGAGGCCCGGCGGGCGCTCGGCGCGGTCGAGGATGCCGGGGGCGGGGCCCCGGGCGGAGGTACGGGCGATACGGCGGCGGCCCTGCGCGACCGGCTCGCCGACGCGAAGCCCGAGGAGCGCGAACGGCGGCTCCTCGAAGCCGTACGCGGCCAGGTGGCCGCGGTCCTCGGCCATGGCTCGGCCGAGGCCGTGGGCACCAGGCGGCCGTTCCTGGAGCTCGGCCTGGACTCGGTCACGGCGGTGGAGCTGCGCAACCGGCTCGGGAGCGTCACGGGCCTCCAACTGCCCGCCACCGTGATCTTCGACTTTCCGACCGTGGCCGAGCTCGTCGACTATCTGTCCGCACAGCTCTTCAGCGGTATCGGCGCCGACCCGGACGGCACCGGTCAAGCCACCACGGGTGACGGCACCGCCGAACTCGACGGCCTGGAACGGCTGTTGGTGTCGCTGCCGAGCGACGCCCCCGCCCGTTCCGAGATCGCCGACCGGCTGCGCCGGCTGCTCCGGTCCGCCATGGACGCCATGGACGTCGTAGGCACCGTGGACACCGCCGAGGAGCCGGTGACGTCCGACGATCTCGAAGCGGCCACCAACGACGAGCTCTTCGACTACATCGAGAAGGAGTTCGGGATCTCCTGATCCCCCTCCGCCCGCCCCGCTGACCAGCCGGTCTGTCCGCCATACCCACCTCCCACCGCCGACTCTTCGCATGGAGCCCCGACATGGACGATGTGCACAAGCTCCGCCACTATCTGACCCGGGTCACCGCGGAGCTCAAGGAGACGCGGGCGCAACTGCGGGTGGCGGAGTCGGCGGCCGCCGAGCCGGTGGCGATCGTCGGGATGAGCTGCCGCTACCCCGGCGGAGTGGCCTCGCCCGAGGCGCTGTGGGAGCTCGTCGAAGGCGGCGGGGACGCCATTTCCGGGCTCCCGGTCGACCGTGGCTGGGATCTGGCGGGGCTGGTCGACCCGGACGGCGAACGGCCGGGCACCTCGTACACCGCCGAGGGCGGATTCCTGCACACCGCAGGCGAGTTCGATGCCGACTTCTTCGGCATCTCCCCACGCGAGGCGCTTGCGATGGACCCCCAGCAGCGACTGCTGCTGGAGACGTCCTGGGAGCTGTTCGAGCGAGCGGGCATCGATCCGGTGTCGCTGCGCTCCAGCCGGACCGGGGTGTTCATCGGCGCCAGCTTCCACGACTACGGCAGCAGGCTGCCCGCGATCCCGGAGGAGGTCGAGGGCCATGCCATGACCGGTGTCGCGGGCAGTGTCGTCTCCGGGCGCATCGCCTACACCTTCGGGCTGACCGGCCCGGCCCTCACCGTGGACACGGCGTGTTCGTCCTCGCTGGTGGCGATGCATCTGGGAGTACGGGCGCTGCGCAACGGCGAATGCGGGATGGCGGTCGTCGGCGGTGTCGCCGTGATGTCCACGCCGGATCTGTTCACCGAGTTCAGCAGGCAGCGGGGGCTGGCCCGGGACGGCCGGTGCAAGGCGTTCTCCGCCGCCGCGGACGGCATGGGCGCGGCCGAGGGCGTGGGGCTGCTGCTGGTGGAACGGCTGTCCGACGCCCGCCGCAACGGCCACCAGGTGCTCGGCGTGATCCGTGGCACCGCGGTCAACCAGGACGGCGCCTCCAACGGCCTCACCGCGCCCAACGGCCCCGCCCAGCGGCGAGTGATCCAGGACGCGCTGGCCGACGCGGGCGTGGCCTCGTCCGAGGTCGATGTGATCGAGGCGCACGGGACCGGTACGGCGCTGGGCGACCCCATCGAGGCGCAGGCGCTGCTCGCCACGTACGGCCGGGACCGGCCCGCCGAACGCCCCGCGCTGCTGGGGTCGGTGAAGTCCAACATCGGCCACACCCAGGCCGCGGCGGGCGTGGCCGGTGTGATCAAGATGGTCATGGCGATGCGCCATGACGTCGTACCGCGCACCCTGCATGTGAACGAGCCGACGCCGCATGTGGACTGGGCCTCCGGTGCGGTGGAGCTGGTGACGGAGAACGCGCCCTGGCCCGAGGCGGAACGGGCACGCCGCGCGGCGGTGTCGTCGTTCGGGGTCAGCGGCACCAACGCTCACGTGATCCTCGAAGCGGCCCCGACGGCCGACACCACACCCGAATCCGCACCCACGGAGGGTCTGCTGCCGTGGGTGATCTCGGCACGCTCCGAGACCGCGCTACGAGCGCAGGCAGCGCAGTTGCTGACGTTCGCGGCCACGAGTGACCGGCACCTCGCCGACATCGGCTGGACGCTCGCACACCACCGGGCCGCGCTCGAACACCGCGCGGTGGTCGTGGCCGCCGACCGGGACACCTTCCTCGCCGGGCTGGACACGGTTGCCACCGGCGAGCCCGCCGCCCATGTGGTCAGCGGTGTCGCCCCGGAAGAACCGCCGTCCGGCGCGGTCTTCGTCTTTCCGGGGCAGGGGTCGCAATGGGTCGGTATGGCCGCCGAACTGCTCGATTCCTCAGCGGTGTTCGCCGAATCCATCGACCGGTGTGCCCAGGTCCTCGCCCCGCACATCGAGTGGGATCTCCTCGACGTCCTGCGCGAGACCTCGGACGAAAGCGCACTGGAACGGGTGGATGTCGTCCAGCCCGCCCTCTGGGCCGTGATGGTGTCCCTGGCCGAGGCGTGGCGTTCGTTCGGCATCGAGCCCTCCGCCGTCATCGGCCACTCACAAGGTGAGATCGCCGCCGCATGCGTCGCCGGTGTGCTCTCCCTCGAAGACGGCGCACGGCTCGTGGCGCTGCGCAGCCGCCTCATCGCCCAGGAGCTGGCCGGACACGGCGGCATGGTCTCCCTCGCCACCTCCGCCGACCGGGCGCGCGAGCTGCTGACCGGCCGCGACGACGTCTGGATCGCCGCCGTCAACGGGCCCACCTCCACCGTCGTCGCCGGAACCCCCACCGGACTCGCCGAGGTGACCGCCGCAGCCGGGAACGCCGGACTGCGCACCCGCACCATCCCGGTCGACTACGCGTCCCACACACCCCACGTCGACCGCATCCGGGAACCGCTCCTCCAACTCGCCGCGCCCATCACTCCCCGCCCCGGCGACATCCCCCTGTACTCCACCGTTACCGCCACCCGCATCGACGGCGAGACCCTCGACGCCGAGTACTGGTACCGCAACCTCCGCGAACCCGTCCGCTTCCACGACACCGTCCACACCCTCCACGCCGACGGCCACACCCTCTGCCTCGAAACCAGCCCCCACCCCGTCCTCACCACCGCCATCCAAGAGACCAACGCCCACGCCATCCCCACCCTCCGCCGCGACCACGGCGGCATCCAGCAACTCCTCATCTCCCTCGCCACCCTCTGGACCCACGGCCTCACCCCCAACTGGCCCGCGATCCTCACCCCCAACAACCCCACCCCCACCAACCTCCCCACCTACCCCTTCCAACGCCACCACTACTGGCTCTCGGCGGCCGAACGGGTCGGGGATCTTGCGGGCGCGGGGCTGTCCGTGGTGGGGCATCCGCTGGTGGCGGCCGGGGTGAGCATGGCCGAGGGCGGCGGGTACGTGTTCACGGGCCGGATCTCCACCCGTACGCAGCCATGGCTGGCCGACCACATGGTGCTGGACCGGGCCCTGGTGCCGGGCGCGGCCCTGCTGGAGCTCGTGCTGGGGGCCGGGCAGCACGTGGGCGCAGAACAGCTGGACGAGCTCGTTCTGCACACCCCGCTGACCGTGCCGTCCGACGACACCGCCCTCGACATCCAGCTGGGCGTCGACGCGGCTGACGAGCGGGGCGCGTACGCCGTACGGCTGCACTCCCGGCCGCACCGCCCGGAGCAGGACGACGATCCGGCGGACTGGGTGTGTCATGCCACGGGGACGCTGACGGCGTCCAGGTCGTCGCCCGGCGACGCGGACATGGACGCGGACATGGACACGGACATGGACGCGGACGGGGGGCCGGGGGCCGAGGCCCAGTGGCCGCCCGCCGGCGCGGAGCCGGTGGACATCGACGCGTTCTACGAGCGGCTGGCGGAGCACGGCTATGGCTACGGCCCGGTGTTCCAGGGTGTGCGTGCCGTATGGCGCCGGGGCGAGGAGATGTTCGCCGAGGTGCGGCTGCCGGAGTCGGCCGCCGGTGACGCCGACCGGTTCGGTGTGCATCCGGCGCTGGTGGACGCGGCGTCGCAGACGCGTCTTGTGGGGCTCCTGGAGGGCGAGGCGGAGCGGCTGATGCCGCTGTCGTTCTCCGGGGCGCGGTTGCACGCCACGGGCGCGACCGTCGCCCGGGTGCGGACAGCGCCCACGGGGCCGGGCGGGATCTCGGTGCGCATGACGGACCTCGCCGGGCTGCCGATCCTCACCGTCGACGAGGTGGTCTCGCGGCCCCTGACGGCCGACGCGCTGACGGCCGCCAGCGGGACGGCCCCGGACGCGCTCTTCGAGGTCACGTGGACGCCGCTGCCCCTCCGGCCGTCCGAGGCCACGGAGCCCATCGCGGTGCTCGGCACCGCCCTGCCCGACGTCCCCGGCGCCCCCGTCCACGCGGATGTGGCCGCGCTCCTCGCCGCCGTACGCACCGGCACACAGCTGCCCCCGCTGGTGGTGCTCCCCGCTCTCCCGGCACAAGCCCCGGACGGTGTCGCCGACGTGCCCGCCACCAGCCGCAAGCGCCTGGCGGTCGTACTGGCGACCGTACGCGAATGGCTGAGCCATCCCGAACTCGACGGCGCCCGGCTCGCGTTGGTGACCCGCGGCGCGGTGGCGGCTTTCCCGGGTGAGCGGGCCGGCCTGGCGCTGGCCGGGGTGCGGGGGCTGTGGCGTTCGGTGTGCTCGGAGCACCCGGGCCGGTTCGCACAGGTGGATCTGGATGGTGCTCCCGAGTCCGCCGCGGCGCTGGCCGCCGCCCTCGCCACCGGTGAGCCCGAGCTCGTGGTGCGCGCCGGAGCGGTGTCCGTGCCACGGCTGGGCCGGGTCTCGCCGTCGGACGCCGGAATACTGGCGGTCCCCGAGGGGGCCTGGAGCCTGGACCTGGACACCGGGGGCACCGTGGAGGGGCTGCGGCTGGTGCCCGCTCCGGGTGCCGAGGAGCCCCTGGCCCCGGGTCAGGTGCGGATCGCGGTACGCGCCACGGGCGTCAACTTCCGTGATGTCCTCGCCTCGTTGGGCGTCGTACCCAGCTCCGGGCCCAGCGGTGAGGCGCTCTTCGCGGCCGAGGGCGCCGGTGTGGTGCTGGAGGTCGGCCCCGGTGTCGACGGCCTCGCGGTGGGCGACCGGGTGATGGGGCTGGTGTCGGGCGCGTATGCGGGCCCCGTGGCGGTGGCCGACGCCCGGATGGTCGTGCGGATGCCCCCCGGCTGGACGTTTCCGCAGGCGGCATCCGTGCCCGCCGCGTTCCTGACCGCCTACTACGCCCTGGTCGAGCTGGCCCGGGTGCGGGCGGGCGAGTCGGTTCTGGTGCACGCCGCCGCGGGTGGCGTGGGGATGGCGGCGGTACGGCTGGCGCGCCATCTCGGGGCCGAGGTGTACACCACCGCGAGCGAGCCGAAGTGGCCCGTGGTGCGGGGCATGGGCGTTCCGGCCGAGCGGGTGGCGTCGTCGCGCACCCTGGAGTTCGCGGACCGCTTCCGGGCCGCGACCGATGGCCGGGGCGTCGATGTCGTACTGAACTGCCTGGCCGGGGAGTTCATCGACGCCTCGCTGACGCTGCTGCCGCGCGGCGGCCGGTTCATCGAGATGGGCAAGACGGACGTCCGGGACGCCGATGAGGTGGCCGCGCGCCGACCGGGCGTCGGCTACCGGGCGTTCGACCTCGCCGAGGCCGGGGCGGAGCGGCTGGGCGCGATGCTGGGCCATCTCGCCGAGCTGTTCGAGGCGGGTGTGCTGGCGTCACTGCCGGTGACGGCGTGGGACACCCGCCGGGCGCGGGAGGCGTTCCGCCATGTCAGCCAGGCGCGCCACACCGGAAAGGTGGTGCTCACCCCTCCCCGGGACGCGATCGACGGCACCGTGCTGATCACCGGTGGCACGGGGGTCATCGGTTCGGCGGTGGCCCGGCATCTGGTCACCCGCCATGGCGTCACGGACCTCGTCCTCGTCGGCCGCCGGGGCCCGGACGCCTCCGGAGCACGCGAACTCGCCGCCGATCTGGTCGAGTTGGGCGCCAGGGCCCGGGTGGTGGCGTGTGATGTCTCCGACCGGACGGCGCTGAGCGCGCTGCTGGACGGCCTGCCGGGGCTGCGCGGTGTGGTGCACGCGGCCGGGGCGCTGGACGACGGTGTGGTCTCCGCGCTGACCCCCGAGCGGCTGGACACCGTACTGCGCCCCAAGGCGGACGCGGCCTGGTATCTGCACGAGCTGACCCGGGACCGGGATCTGGCGCTGTTCGCGCTCTTCTCCTCCGCCGCCGGGGTGCTGGGCTCGGCGGGCCAGGGCAACTACGCGGCCGCCAACGCGTTTCTGGACGCCCTCGCCCGGCACCGCCGCGACCAGGGCCTGCCCGCACACGCACTCGCCTGGGGCCTGTGGGGCGAACGCGGCACGATGACCGGTGGCCTGGGCGCCACCGCCCTCGACCGGATGCGCCGCCAGGGCGTCCGGCCGCTCTCCACCGGCCAGGGGCTGGCGCTCTTCGACGCGGCCATACGGGCGCCCCGCGCGCTCAGCGTTCCGGTACGGCTGGACGTGGCCGCCCTGCGCCGCCACGGCGAGCCCGCGCCGCTGCTGCGCGGACTGGTCCGTACGACGACGGTCCGGCGCGGCGCGGCCAACACGGCCACGGGCGGCGGCGGGCTGCGGCACCGCCTGGCCGCGCTGCCCCCGGCGGACCGCGAGCGCACACTGGGCGACCTCGTACGGGCCCAGGCCGCCGTGGTGCTCGGGCATGCGGGCGGTGACGCGGTGGCCGGGGACCGTTCCTTCAGGGACCTGGGTTTCGACTCGCTGACCGCCGTGGAGCTGCGCAACCGGCTCGGCACGGCCACCGGGCTGCGGCTTCCGGTGACCACCGTCTTCGACCATCCGACCCCGGCCGCGCTGGTGGCCGAGCTGCTGCGGCTCCTGGCACCGGACGGCGAAGCCACCGCCGCCCGGCCCGCCGTCCCCGTATCGGCCCATGCGGCCACGACAGCCGATGACGACGACCCGATCGCGATCGTCGGGATGAGCTGCCGCTTCCCCGGCGGGCTGCGTTCGCCCGAGGAGCTGTGGCGGCTGCTCGCCGAAGGGCGGGACGCCATCGGACCCTTCCCCGACGACCGCGGCTGGCACGCCGAGCTGGGCCGCCCCGGCGCGCCCGGGACCCATGTGCCGGCCGGTGGCTTCCTCTACGACGCGGCCGACTTCGACGCCGAGTTCTTCGGCGTCTCGCCCCGTGAGGCGCTGGCCACGGACCCCCAGCAGCGGCTGCTGCTGGAGACCACCTGGGAGGCGTTCGAACACGCGGGCATCGACCCCACCGCGCTGCGCGCCACCCCGACCGGGATCTTCGCGGGGCTGATCTACAACGACTACGCCACGCGCTTCCCCGAGCAGCTGGCCGACGGCTTCGAGGGCTATCTCGGCAACGGCAGCGCGGGCAGCGTGGCCACCGGCCGGGTGGCCTACACCCTCGGGCTCGAGGGCCCGGCCATCACCGTGGACACCGCGTGCTCCTCGTCCCTGGTGGCGCTGCACCTGGCCGCGCAGGCGGTACGGCAGGGCGAATGCGGCCTCGCGGTGGCCGGTGGGGTGACGGTCATGTCGACCCCGCGGCCGATCGTCGAGTTCAGCAGGGTCGGCGGGCTCGCCCCCGACGGGCGCTCCAAGGCGTTCGCCGCCGAGGCCGACGGGATGGGCTTCGCCGAGGGCGTCGGCATGCTGGTCGTCGAGCGGCTGTCCGACGCCCGCCGCCACGGCCACCGGGTGCTGGCGCTCCTCCGGGGCTCCGCGCTCAACCAGGACGGCGCCTCCAACGGCCTCACCGCGCCCAGCGGTCCGGCCCAACAGCGCGTCATCCGGCAGGCGTTGGCGAACGCGGGCCTCACGGCGGCCGATGTGGACGTGGTCGAGGCGCATGGCACGGGGACGTCGCTCGGCGACCCGATCGAGGCGCGGGCCCTGCTCGCCACGTACGGCCGGGACCGGCCCGCCGACCGGCCGGTGGTGCTGGGCTCGGTGAAGTCCAACCTCGGCCACACCCAGGCCGCGGCCGGGGTCGCGGGGGTCATCAAGATGGTGCTGGCCCTGCGTCACGGCGTCGTACCCCGCACCCTGCACGCCGAACACCCCACCGATCGGGTGGAGTGGACGGCCGGTGCGCTGCGGCTGGCCACGGAGAACCGGGACTGGCCGTCGGCCGATGCGCCTCGGCGCGGCGCGGTGTCGTCGTTCGGGATCAGCGGCACCAATGCCCATGTGATCCTGGAGGAGGCGCCGGACACCGCCACTCCCGCTGAGCCGACGCCGGTGGCGGTGCCGTGGGTGCTCTCGGCGAAGAGCGCCGACAGCCTGCGCGACCAGGCCCGCAGGCTGCGGGAGCGGCTGGCCGCCGAACCGGATCTGGCGCCCGTCGACGTGGCCCGCTCACTGCTGTCCCGGGCCGTCTTCGACCGGCGCGCCGTGGTGATCGGCCGCACCCGGGAGGACTTCCTGGACCGGCTGGCGGCGCTCGGCCGCGATGAACCGGCCACCGGTGTGGTGCGGGGGGGGTCCGCCGACGAATCCCTCTCCGCCGACCGGTCGGGACCGGTCTTCGTGTTCCCCGGGCAGGGCTCGCAGTGGACCGGGATGGCGGCCGAACTCCTCGACGCGTCAACGGAGTTCGCCGAGTCCTTCGACGCCTGCGCCCGAGCGCTGGCCCCGTATGTCCAGTGGTCGCCGCTCGATGTGGTGCGCGGACTCCCCGGCGCGCCGTCGCTGGACCGCGTCGATGTGGTGCAGCCGGTGCTCTGGGCCGTCATGGTGTCCCTGGCGCGGGTGTGGCGGTCCCATGGGGTCGAGCCCGCCGCGGTGGTGGGGCATTCCCAGGGCGAGTTGGCGGCGGCGTGTGTCGCGGGGGTGCTCTCGCTGGACGACGCCGCCCGTGTCGTCGCGCTGCGCGGCGAGCTGATCGGAAGCGAACTGGCGGGCCGTGGCGGCATGGTCTCGCTGCCCGCGCCGGTGGACGAGGCCGGGAAGCTGGTGGCGCCCTGGGGCGAGCGGATCTGCGTGGCCACCGTGAACGGGCCCGGCTCGACCGTGGTCGCCGGGGACGCGGCGGCGCTGGACGAGCTGATGGCGGCGTGTGAACGGGACGGGGTGCGGGCGCGCCGCATCCCGGTGGACTACGCCTCGCACACCCCACAGGTCGAACGGATCCGGGAGCGGCTGCTGGAACTGGCCGCGCCCATCACGCCCCGCCCCGGCGAGGTGCCCATGTACTCGACGGTGACCGGCGCCCTCCTCGACGGCGCGAGCGCCGGCGCGGAGTACTGGTACCGGAACCTCCGCGAGACCGTGCGGTTCGATCACGCGACCCGCGCCCTGGCCGGCGCCGGGCACACGGTGTTCATCGAGGTGAGCCCGCACCCGGTACTGATCCCCGGGATCGAACAGACGGTCGAATGGATGCCGCGGGGCACCTCGACAGCCGTGGTGGTGGGTACGCTGCGGCGGGACGAGGGCGGCCGGGAGCGGCTGCTCACGGCGCTCGCGGAATTGTTCGTGGCCGGTGGCGCGGTGGCGTGGGCGACCGCGTTCGCAGGCGGGCGGCCGGTGGATCTGCCGACGTACGCGTTCCGCGCGCGGCGGTACTGGCTGGACGCGCCCGAGCACACCGGGGACGTGGGCGGCGCCGGGCTCACGGCGGTGGGCCATCCGCTGCTGGCGGGGGCGGTGGCCCCGGCCGGGAGCGACACGGTGCTGTTCACCGCGCGCCTGTCGCAGACCACTCACCGCTGGCTCGCCGACCACGCGGTGCTGGGCGGCGTGGTGCTGCCCGGCAGTGTGTTCCTCGACTGGGCGCTGTACGCGGGACGTACGGTCGGCTGCCCACAGCTGCCCGAACTCACCCTCCAAGAGCCGTTGTTCCTGCCCGCCACCGAGGCGGCCCACGTCCAGATCCAGGTGGGCGAGCCCGATGACGAGGGCCGTCGGGAACTCACCGTGCACTCCCGCCGCGAGTCGGCGGCCGAGGACACGGCGGCGGGGTGGACCTGCCATGTGCGGGCCGTCGTGGCACCGGACCCGGCGGGCCCGGACGACGGTCGGGAAGCCGGTGGCACGGCCGCGTTCGCCGAGATGGCGGCCGTCTGGCCGCCGCCCGGCGCCCGCGCCGTCGATCTGACGGGCTTCTACGACCGGCTGGCGTCCGACGGCTTCGACTACGGCCCGGCCTTCCGCGGTCTGCGGTCGGCCTGGCGGCGCGGCCGGGAGGTCTTCGCGGAGGTGGCCCTCACCGAGGGGGAGGGCGGCGGACCCGTGGACGGCTTCGCGCTGCACCCCGCGCTGCTCGACACCGCCCTGCACGCCATCGGCCTCGGCGGGTTCTTCGACGAGACGGAGTCGGCGGGCACACCGATCCGGATGCCGTTCTCCTGGACCGGTGTCCGGCCGCACTCCGCCCCGGACACCGCCCCGCCCGCCACCGTACGGGTGCGGCTGGCCGCCGTCGGCCCGGATGCCATCGGCGTCCATCTCACGGGCGGCGACGGCCAACCACTCGCACACATCGCCGAGTTGACGCTGCGGCCGGTGTCCGCGGACCGGTTGCGGGCGACCGCGGAGGAGCGTGCGGCCCGCCCCGTACGGCGCGAACGGCCGGGTCCCCGGCCACAGGACACCGCCGCCGCCCAGCGCGTCCTGGCCGCCGCGCCCGAGGACCGGGAGCGGCTGCTGGCGGACCTCGTCCGGGAACAGCTGCGCGCGGTGCTCCACCACGAGGCGGGCGCCGGGATCGGCCCGGACACCGAGTTCCTGGCGCTCGGCATGGACTCGGTGCGCGGGATCGATCTGCGCGACCGGCTCGCCACACTGCTCGGGCTCCGGCTGTCGGCCACGGCGACGTTCGAGCACTCGACCGTGGACCGGCTCGCCGGGCACCTGGCCACGCTGGTGGGCAGCCGGGCGAGCGTGCCCGTGGCGGAGGAGTCCCAGGAGCGGACCGCACCCGAAACAGCGCCCGGGACCGCGACGGACGCCTCCGTGACGGACGCCTCCGCGACGGACGCCTCCGCGACGGACGCCTCCGCGACGGACGGCTCCGCGACGGACGCCGCCGCGCCGCCGCCGTCCGCCATCGAGCTGGAGCTGGCGAAGGCCACCGCGGCCCCGGAGTCGGACCCCTACGACAGCCTCACCACCCTCTACCACCAGGCGTACGCCAGCGGCCGGGCCCAGTCGGTGGGCATGGCGCTCATCCAGGCCGCGGGCCGGCTCCGGCCGTCCTTCACCGCCGAGGACGCCGCCGACCACATCCTCCCGCCGGTGAAGATGGCGAGTGGCGACGGCACCCGGGCCACGCTGGTGTGTCTGCCCGCCATCACCGCCACCGCCGGGCCGATCCAGTACGGGATGATGGCACAGATGTTCGAGAGCAGGCGGGATGTCCTGTCGCTGGTCAACCCCGGTTATCTCGAAGGCGAGTTGGTGGCCGACAGCTTCGACGCCCTGATCGAACTGCACCTCCATCAGCTGCGCGCGGCCCTCGGCACCGAGCGCTACGTCCTGGTCGGCCACTCCATGGGCGGGCTGCTCGCCTACGCCCTGGCGGAGCGGGCCGAGCGGGCGGGGCTGCCGCCCGGCGCGGTCGTGCTGCTCGACACCTTCGAGGCCACCCACCAGTTCTCCGAGAAGACCCACATCGCGCTGAACGAGGGCCTGGACTCCCGGGAGCAACTGCTCGGCGACTTCGCGCTGACCGGCGCGAAGCTGTCGGCGAGCGGGCGCTACAACGCGCTGCTGATGGAGGAGTGCGCCCTGCGGCCCGCCCAGAGCCCGACGTTCTTCCTGAGCGCGGCCGAGCCCATGCCCCACCAGGACGAGGGGTTCGAGGGCGACGCGTGGCGCGCGGCCTGGCCCTTCCCGCACACCGCCCGGGCCACCCCGGGAGACCACTTCACGATCATGGAGCACCACCTCCCCGAGACCACCGAGGCCATCGAGAACTGGCTCACCGAACGCGGTCTGTGACCGCCTGAGGGTTGTCCGACAGATCGTGACGCCTGTGGCGGGCCGCGCGGCGGACACCCCGTAAACCTGCCTCCTGAACCCGCCCCGCCGTCGAAAGGACTTACGCCACCATGACCCTGCCCGCCTTCGAAAGGCTCGTCCCGCCCGGTACGGACATCGTCTCCGACCCGTACCAGCTCTACGCCATGCTGCGGGAGCAGGGGCCCGTCCACCGGGTGCCCAGCCACGGCACGGACGACGTCTGGCTGATCGTGGGCCATGAGGAGGCCCGCGCCGCCCTCACGGACCCCCGGATGAGCAATGACATCCGCCACTCCTCCTCGTGGCAGGACGACGGGGGCAACGCCATCGGCCTGAACATGCTCCAGACCGATCCGCCGGACCACACCCGGCTGCGGAAGCTGGTGGCGCGGGAGTTCACCGCCCGCCGGATCGAGGCGCTGCGGCCGCGCATCCGGCAGATCGCCGATGAGCTGCTGGACGCCATGCTGCCGCTCGGCCGGGCCGATCTCGTGGAGTCGTTCGCCATGCCGCTGCCGATGGCGGTGATCTGCGAACTGCTCGGCGTACCGGCGGCCGACCGGGCCGACTTCCGCGGCTGGTCCAGCGAGATCGTCTTCCCCAGTGGCCCGGAGGCCGCGGGCGCCGCCGTGGCCGCCATGACCGGCTATCTGGCCCGGCTCATCGAGACCAAGCGGGAGGCGGAGAGCGACGATCTGCTGTCCGCCCTGGTCCGCACGATGGACGAGGACGGCGACCGGCTCTCGTCCGAGGAAATGCTCGGCATGGCCTTCCTGCTGCTGGTCGCCGGGCATGAGACAACCGTCAACCTGCTCTCCAACGGCACCTGTGCGCTGCTGCGCGCCCCCGAGCAATTGGCCGCCCTCCGGGCCGACCACACGCTGCTGGACGCCGCCGTCGAGGAGATGCTGCGCTTCGACGGCCCGTCGCAGTCCACGGCGCACCGCTTCACCACCGAACCCGTGGAGATCGCGGACACCAAGATCCCCGCGGGTGAGCCGGTCCTGGTGCTGCTCGGTTCGGCCAACCGCGACCCGCGGCGCTTCGCCGACCCCGACCGCTTCGACATCCACCGGGACGCCCGGGGCCATCTGGGCTTCAGCCACGGCGTCCACCACTGTCTGGGCGCGCCGCTGGCCCGGCTGGAGGCCACGATCGCGCTACGGGCGCTGCTGGAGCGGTGCCCGGACCTGGCCCTGGACACCGACCCGGACACCCTCGCCTGGCGCCCCAGCATGATGCGCGGCCTCCTGCGGCTGCCGGTGCGGTTCACCCCTGCGGGGTAGGCGGGGCAGGGCGGGTAGCCCGCGGCGCGCTCAGCGCACCGGATGGTCGTCGTCCGCCGCGGTGTCGTCCCTGGCCGCGGCGTCGTCCTGGGCGGCGGTGTCCCCGGCGGCGGCGCTGTCCGTGGCGCCGCCGTCCGCGCCGTCCGCCGCGGACCGTACCTCCGGACGCCTCGGCCCCTGCCGGGGCGTCCGGGGCTCCCCGGCCGCCTTCCCCGAGGGCGGTGTCCCCGTGGGCGGTGTCCCCGTGGGCGGTGTCCCCGTGGGCCGCGCCTCCCCCGAAGGCTGTGCCGTCCCCGGGGGCTGATCGGCGGGCCGATCGGCGGGCTTCCCGGCCTTCCCGGCGGCCTTCTCCCCCGGCTTCTCCCCCGCCTCGCGCTTCGTGTGCAGCCGGGAGCGTATGTCGCCGTGCGGCAGGAACTGGGCCCAGCGCTCGGGGAACTCCGACGGCGGGGTGATCTCCGCCGCGCCGTCGTCCGCCGTGCGCTGCTCCTTCGCCCGCAGCCGGGCCGTCTCCTCCCGGGCGCGGGCGGCGCGCTCGGCGCGCCCGGCGGCCGTGGCCACCGAGGGCCAGACCCGGTCGATCGCGGCGTTGACCGCCGCCCCGACCAGCACCGCGAAGGCGGACACCCCGATCCACAGCAGCACCGCGACGGGGGCGGCCAGCGAGCCGTAGATCGTCGGGCCCTCGACCGTATGCACCAGGTAGATCCGTAGCAGGAAGCTGCCCAGCACCCATATCGCGAGGGCCACCAGTGCCCCGGGAATGTCCTCCGGCCAGGGCGAGCGCACCGGTACGGACACGTGGTAGAGCGTGGTGAGGAAGGCGATGGAGAGCACGATCACCACCGGCCAGTACAGGACCGGTACGAGGTCCCCGCTGGACGGCAGCAGGTCCACCACCGCCTCCGGCCCGATCACCATCAGCGGCAGCGCCACCGCCCCGACCACGAGCGCCACCAGGTAGAGCAGGAAGGACAGCAGACGGGTCCTGACGATCCCGCGCTTCCCCTCCAGCCCGTACATGATCGTGATGGTGTCCACGAACACGTTCACCGCGCGGGAGCCGGACCACAGAGCGATGGCGAAGCCCAGCGAGATCACATCGGGGCGCCCGCCCTTGATCACATCGTCCAGCAGCGGCCGGGCGATCTCCTTGACGCCCCGGTCGGACAGCACGGTCGCGGAGGCGTCGAGGATGTTCTGCCGGATGGTGGCCACCGTGTCGGTGCTGGTCCAGGCGTCGAAGTAGCCGAGCAGTCCGATCAGGGCGAGCAGCAGGGGCGGCAGCGACAGCAGGGTGAAGAAGGCCGCTTCGGCGGCGAGCCCGGTGACCCGGTACTCCATACAGGAATTGATGGTGTCCTTCAGCAGCAGCCAGGCCATCCTGCGCTTGGACACATTGCGGTACAGGGCGCGGGCCTTGCGGAGCCGGCCGGACGGCTTCGATGTTTCTTCTGCTGGCTGCACCTTCTCACCGTATCGGGGGCTCTCACCGCCGCTCATCCGGTGACCAGGCTGAATCCGCGCAAAAGGTCGCCGCACGGGCATTGGCGGAGGGGATGCCGCGCCGACTCGGCACCACCCTCCGCCCGCCGGGCCCACTGTCCGTGCCGGGTACAGCCATGCGCAAAGGTTGCGCCGCGTTGCAGTCGCCCGGACGGGCGTGGACCGTCGAGGACGGCGGCAGCACGATCCCAGCCCTCCGTGCCGGGCGAGCGGCTCACCGGGGGCCGATGGGCCGCGCGGATGTTCCAGTCCGGGTCCAGCGCCTGCTCCCGGGTGCCGCCCAGCCTGCGCAGCGTGCCGTCGTACAGCTGGCAGACGCCCCAGTTCCGGGTGGCGTTGGAGTTGGGCAGCGCATAGAGGGGATCGAGGTACGAGGCGACGGGGGTGCGGGGGTGGGGTTGGGTTGGCCGGCTCGGTCGGGTGCGGGTTTCGTCTCGCGCCTTCGGCGCATTTGAGCAGCGGCGGCGGGGGTGGGGGCGCGGCGCCGTCGCCGGGTGCCGGGCCGGTGGGCGCCGGCGCCGGTGGCGGCATCCGCGCCTGGAAGCTGGGCCGATGCCGGACTGACGGCCCCTCCGGGTACCCGTCGAAAGAACGCTTGATCTGAAGCAACTAATTTGTCAAACGTTTTCGGAAGGAGTACCCCAACCCCTCTCGCTGTCCGGCGCTGCCCCCAGCCCCCGGGCGCGGGTGCCGCCACCGGCGGCCACACCCACCGGCCCGGCGCCCGGCGACGCGGCGCGCGCCCCACCCGGCTGCCCCGCTGCTCAAGTGCGCCGAAGGCGCGAGACGAAACCCGCACCCGACCGAGCCGAGAAGCCCATCCCGCCTGAACCCAGACCCGATAAAACACGTCCGGGTCCTGGTCCTGGTCCTGGTTTTGGTCCTGGTCCTGAGCAGTGCGCAGGGGCTCCGGCTCGGCTTCCGGCTCCGGTTCCGCGGCCACGCCGGGCCCCGCTCCGCCCCCGTCTCGGCATCCGGCCCACCCGCCGTCCCAACCCGTGAGACATCCTCCGCGGCGGACCCGGCGGCCCCGGCCCGGCCCACCGATACCGCGGCCGGCGCCCGCGGAACGGCCCGCTTGTGCTCCGCATCGGCCAGAACCCACCGCCGATGCAGCTCCAGCAGTTCCTCGCCGTCGGCCCCGCACACCTTGCCGAACCGCGCGAGCACCTCGTAGTCGCCGGGCACGCTCGCCCCCGAGCAGTAGCGGTGCAGCGCCGACGCGCTCACCCCGCCGCACGCCGCCAGCGCCGCGTACCTGCGGTTCGTCCTTCCCCTGAGCTCGCGCAGCAGCTCCGCGAACTCCTCCACGTCCCCCTTCCCGGACACCCCGACCCCGCCCTCCCCGCTTGAGCGATACCCGTCAAGGCGAGTCAACGGCGTCCATGGTTATCTGTCCACCATGACCATCACCGTGACCACCTGGCACCTGGAGCAGACCGCTCCTTCCGATCTCAGCCCGGCGCAGGAGCCGCCCGCCACGGCCGGGGTCCGGATCGCCCGGGCCGAGGTGCCGAGCCCCGAGTTCAGCCACTTCCTCTTCACGGCGGTGGGCTCGGATGTGTCGTGGACCGACCGGCTGGTGTGGTCACGGGAGGCCTGGGAGGAGCATCTGCACCGGCCCGGAGTGGAGACCTGGGTGGCGTACGAGCGCGGGACCCCGGCCGGGTACATCGAGCTGGAGGGCCAGGACGAGGGCGTGGTGGAGATCGTGTACTTCGGTCTGCTGCCCGCATTCCGGGGCCGCCGCATCGGCGGGCATCTGCTGACCTGGGGGACCTCCCGCGCCTGGGACATGGCCGACCGCTGGCCGGACCGGGTGCCGACCAAGCGGGTGTGGCTGCACACCTGCAGCAAGGACGGGCCGTACGCGCTGGACAACTACCGTCGCCGGGGCTTCCGGGTGTTCGACGTCAAGACGGCGGACGAGGAGTGACCAACACCACAGCGTCTTGCATTTCGAGACAGATTCGTCCGCATAATGGATAAAGGTGGACTCGTCAGAGACCACCATGCGACGCTTCCATCATGTCTCGAGCTGGAATTGCCTTGGTGAGTCGACGCCACGTCGACCTCGGCCGCATGTCCAGCGCGATCTGTCCGGCGGGCTGACCCGCACTTCGACTGGGCCGTCAGCAAGGCCCCGGGCAGCACCACCGCATCTTCCGCACGCCCCCGACGACGTGGGCGGGCGCGCACTCCTCGACACTCCCCGTCGCATTCGCACCGGTCACCGCCGTACACCCCTGCCCGCCTGCGCATGCGCAGGTCAGACGGTGCGCGCTGACGTACTACTCGCCGCACCAGAGTCGCATCGAAGGACATACACCGCCATGGCTGCCACCCCGGAACGCGCAAGCGCTACGCCCCGCCGCAAGGCCGGACGCCACCGCGGCGAAGGCCAGTGGGCCGCGGGGCACTTCACCCCCCTCAACGGCAACGAGCAGACCAAGAAGGACGATGACGGTCTCAATGTGCGGACACGCATTGAGACGATCTACGCCCACCGCGGCTTCGACTCCATCGACGGCGCCGATCTGCGCGGCCGGATGCGCTGGTGGGGTCTGTACACCCAGCGCAAGCCCGGGATCGACGGCGGCAAGACCGCGATCCTGGAGCCGGAGGAGCTGGACGACGAGTACTTCATGATGCGGGTCCGGGTGGACGGCGGCCGGCTGACCACCGAGCAGCTGCGGGTCGTCGGCGAGATCTCGGAGGAATTCGCGCGCGGCACCGCGGACATCACCGACCGGCAGAACATCCAGTACCACTGGATCCGGATCGAGGACGTGCCCGAGATCTGGAAGCGGCTGGAGGCCGTCGGGCTGTCCACCACCGAGGCGTGCGGGGACACCCCGCGTGTGATCATCGGCTCGCCGGTGGCGGGGATCGCCGAGGACGAGATCATCGACGGCACCTCCGCCATCGAGGAGATCCACCAGCGCTACATCGGCAGCAAGGAGTTCTCCAACCTGCCGCGGAAGTTCAAGACCGCGGTCTCCGGCTCGCCGGTGCTCGACGTGGTGCACGAGATCAACGACGTCGCGTTCGTCGGCGTCCGCCACCCCGAGCACGGCCCCGGCTTCGACCTGTGGGTCGGCGGCGGTCTTTCCACCAACCCCAAGATCGGCGTCCGGCTCGGCGCCTGGGTCCCGCTGGAGGAGGTCCCGGAGGTCTGGGCCGGGGTCGTCTCCATCTTCCGCGACTACGGCTACCGGCGGCTGCGCACCCGCGCCCGGCTGAAGTTCCTGGTCGCCGACTGGGGCACGGAGAAGTTCCGCCAGGTGCTGGAGGACGAGTACCTGAAGCGTCCGCTGTCCGACGGCCCGGCGCCCGAGCAGCCCGTCCAGCAGTGGCGTGACCACATCGGCGTCCACCGCCAGCAGGACGGCCGCTACTACGTGGGCTTCGCGCCGCGCGTCGGGCGGGTGGACGGCGCCACCCTCACCAAGATCGCCGACCTGGCCGAGGCACATGGCTCCGGGCGGCTGACCACCACCGTCGAGCAGAAGATGATCGTGCTCGATGTGACCGAGGACCAGGTGGAGTCGCTGGTCGCCGGGCTGGAGGCGCTGGACCTCCGGGTCAAGCCGTCCACGTTCCGGCGCGGCACGATGGCCTGCACCGGTATCGAGTTCTGCAAGCTGGCGATCGTCGAGACCAAGGCGCGCGGCTCCTGGCTCATCGATGAGCTGGAGCGCCGGCTGCCCGAGTTCAACGAGCCGATCACCATCAACCTCAACGGCTGCCCCAACGCCTGCGCCCGGATCCAGGTGGCGGACATCGGTCTCAAGGGGCAGCTGGTCATGGACGACAACGGCCAGCAGGTCGAGGGCTACCAGGTGCACCTGGGCGGCGCCCTGGGCCTGGAGCCGGGCTTCGGCCGCAAGGTGCGTGGGCTGAAGGTCACCGCCGCCGAGCTCCCCGACTACGTGGAGCGGCTGCTGCGCCGCTTCCAGGAGGAGCGCGAGGACGGCGAGCGCTTCGCCACCTGGGCGGCCAGGGCCAAGGAGGAGGCCCTCACATGACCGAGCGCTTCGGGACTGAGCGGGAGGCCCTCACATGACCGAGCGTGCCGCGCCGTTCTACTGCCCTTACTGCGGGGACGAGGATCTGCGTCCCTCGGAGGAGGGCCATGGCGCGTGGGAATGCGCGTCCTGCAACCGCGCGTTCCGCCTGTCGTTCCTCGGGCTGCTGGCCAAGGGCCTGCGGCGCGACCCGATCGATGAAGGGGGCACGGCGATATGACGACCCGGCTTGAGGACACCGATCTCGAAGGGCTCGCCGAGAAGGCGGGCCACGAGCTCGAGGACGCCCCGGCGCTGGACATCCTGCGCTGGGCGGCGGACACCTTCGGATCGCGTTTCTGCGTCACCTCCTCGATGGAGGACGCGGTGGTGGCGCACCTCGCCTCCCGCGCCTTCCCCGGTGTCGACGTGGTCTTCCTCGACACCGGCTACCACTTCCCCGAGACCATCGGCACCCGGGACGCGGTGGCGGCCGTGATGGACGTCAACGTCATCACCCTGACCCCGCGCCAGACGGTGGCCGAGCAGGACGCCGAGTACGGCCCCCGGCTGCACGACCGCGACCCCGACCTGTGCTGCGCCCTGCGGAAGGTCCAGCCGCTCGAGGAGGGGCTGCGGGAGTACGACGCCTGGGCCACGGGCCTGCGCCGGGACGAATCGCCAACTCGCGCCGGTACCCCGGTCGTTGGCTGGGACGCCCGGCGCCGTAAGGTGAAGATCTCGCCGATCGCCCGCTGGACGCAAGCGGATGTCGAGGCCTATGTCGCCGAGCACGGCGTGCTGACCAACCCCCTGCTGATGGACGGCTATCCGTCGATAGGCTGCGCGCCCTGCACCCGTCGGGTTCTGGAGGGCGAGGACAACCGGTCCGGCCGCTGGGCGGGGAGCAACAAGACCGAATGCGGGCTGCACGGCTGATGGCTGTCGACCAGGAGAACGAGATGAGCGCCCCCACGACCACCGGTGCCACGGTGTGGCTGACCGGTCTGCCGAGCGCGGGAAAGACCACGATCGCATATGCGCTGGCCGAGCGGCTGCGCGGCGAGGGCCGCCGGGTGGAGGTGCTCGACGGGGACGAGATCCGCGAGTTCCTCTCCTCGGGTCTTGGGTTCTCCCGCGAGGACCGGCACACCAACGTCCAGCGGATCGGCTTCGTGGCCGAGCTGCTGGCCTCCCACGGGGTCACGGTGCTGGTGCCGGTCATCGCGCCGTACGGGGACAGCCGCGAGGCGGTGCGCAAGCGCCACCAGCGCGAGGGCACCCCGTATCTGGAGATCCACGTGGCCACGCCCGTGGAGGTGTGCTCCGAGCGGGACGTCAAGGGGCTGTACGCGAAGCAGGCGGCCGGCGAGCTTTCGGGTCTGACCGGTGTGGATGACCCCTACGAGGCCCCTGCCGACCCGGATCTGCGCATCGAAACCCACAGGAACAGCGTGCAGGAGTCGGCGGCCGAGGTGCGGTTGCTGTTGAGTGAAAGGGGACTGCTGTGAGCCACGCACGCGCGGCCACCGCGTCACGGGCCATGGCGCTCCCCGCATCCGGGTGCCGATCCATGGCGATCCCCGCCGATATGACGGGAAGCTACTACCGCAGCCGAGCGAACGAAAGGGGCGCGGCATGACGACCGTGACGGCGATCAACGCGGGCGAGGGCGCGGGCCTGTACGCGCTCGCGCACCTGGACGCGTTGGAGTCCGAGGCGGTGCACATCTTCCGCGAGGTGGCGGGCGAGTTCGAGCGGCCGGTGATCCTGTTCTCCGGCGGCAAGGACTCCATCGTCATGCTGCACCTCGCGCTCAAGGCGTTCGCCCCGGCGACGGTCCCGTTCTCGCTGCTCCACGTGGACACCGGGCACAACTTCCCCGAGGTCATCGCCTATCGGGACGCCACCGTCGCCCGGCACGGGCTGCGGCTGCACGTGGCCTCGGTCCAGGAGTTCATCGACGACGGCCGGCTGCGCGAGCGCCCGGACGGCACCCGCAATCCGCTGCAGACCGTGCCGCTGCTGGACGCCATCGAGAAGAACCGCTTCGACGCGGTCTTCGGCGGTGGCCGCCGGGACGAGGAGAAGGCCCGCGCCAAGGAGCGGGTGTTCTCCCTCCGGGACGAGTTCGGCGGCTGGGACCCGCGGCGGCAGCGCCCCGAGCTGTGGCAGCTCTACAACGGCCGCCACTCCCCCGGTGAGCACGTCCGGGTCTTCCCGCTGTCCAACTGGACCGAGCTGGACGTGTGGCAGTACATCGCCCGGGAGAAGATCGACCTGCCGCAGATCTACTACGCGCACGAGCGCGAGGTCTTCCGGCGCGGTGGCATGTGGCTGGCGCCGGGTGACTGGGGCGGTGCGAAGGACGGCGAGACCGTGGAGCGGCGCATGGTGCGCTACCGCACCGTGGGCGACATGTCCTGCACCGGTGCCGTGGAGTCGGACTCGGTGAGCATCGAGCAGGTCATCGATGAGATAGCCGCCTCCCGGCTGACCGAGCGGGGGGCGACCCGCGCCGACGACAAGCTGTCGGAGGCCGCGATGGAGGACCGCAAGCGCGAGGGGTACTTCTAACCATGACGAGCGATCTGACGTCCGGGGAGCAGGCCGCGGCGGCCGCCGTGGAGCGGTCCGCGGCCACCTCACAGCTGCGGTTCGCCACCGCGGGCTCGGTGGACGACGGCAAGTCCACGCTGGTCGGGCGGCTGCTGCACGACTCCAAGTCGGTGCTGGCCGATCAGCTGGAGGCCGTGGAGCACGCCTCGCGCAGCCGTGGCCAGGAGGCGCCGGACCTGGCACTGCTGACGGACGGGCTGCGGGCGGAGCGGGAGCAGGGCATCACCATCGATGTCGCCTACCGCTACTTCGCCACGCCGAAGCGGCGGTTCATCCTCGCCGACACCCCCGGCCATGTGCAGTACACCCGCAACATGGTCACCGGCGCCTCCACCGCCGAGCTCGCGGTCGTCCTGGTGGACGCGCGCAACGGCGTGGTGGAGCAGACCCGGCGGCACGCCGCGGTCGCCGCCCTGCTGCGGGTCCCGCATGTGGTCCTCGCCGTCAACAAGATGGACCTGGTGGACTACGCGGAGCCGGTCTTCGCGGCCATCGCCGAGGAGTTCACGACCTACGCGGCCTCGCTGGGCGTCCCGGAGATCACGGCCATCCCGATCTCGGCGCTGGCCGGGGACAACGTGGTGACCGCGTCGGCGAACATGGACTGGTACGGCGGCCCGACCGTGCTGGAGCACCTGGAGACCGTGCCGGTGGGCACCGACCCGTCCCAGGATCCGGCGCGTTTCCCGGTGCAGTACGTGATCCGTCCGCAGACCGCCGAGCACCCCGACTACCGCGGCTACGCGGGCCAGATCGCCTCCGGTGTGCTGCGGGTCGGCGACGCCGTCACCGTGCTGCCGTCCGGCCGGACGTCCGCCATCACCGGGATCGACGCGCTGGGCACGATGGTGGACGTGGCGTGGGCGCCGCAGTCGGTGACCCTCACCCTCGCCGACGACCTGGACATCTCGCGCGGGGATCTGCTCGCGCCGAGCGACCACGCGCCCGAGACCACCAGGGACGTCGAGGCCACCGTCTGCCATCTGCACGACCGTCCGCTGCGCGTGGGCGACCGGGTGCTGCTCAAGCACACCACCCGCACGGTGAAGGCGATCATCAAGGACATCCCGTCGCGGCTGACGCTGGCCGATCTCTCGCACCACCCGGCACCGGGTGAGCTGGCCGCCAATGACATCGGCCGGGTAGTGCTGCGCACGTCCGAGCCGCTGGCGCTGGACGCGTACGACGCCTCCCGCCGCACCGGCTCCTTCCTGCTGCTCGACCCGGCCGACGGCAGCACGCTCACCGCCGGAATGGCGGGCGACTCCTTCGCGGCACCGGCCAAGGGCGCCGAGGCCGCGCGGGACGACGAGGGATGGGACTTCTGACGATGGCCGGTGAGGTGTTCTCGACATTCGCCAAGGAGGGCGGCCGCGTGGGCAGCGGGGCGCTCGGCAGCGGGCAGGGCGGGGTCGGACGATGTGTGCGCTGATGCCGCAGTCCGCACCCGTCCACCAGCACCGTCGCCGAAAGCCGTCTGAACTGCCGGGCGTCCTCTGACGCCGCCCCGGCCCGTCGAGAGGAACACCCCCGTGTCGTCTGCCGTCCGCCTCATAGCTCCGCGACCAGCCACGCATCCCCGCCGCCGCACCCGGATCCTGGCGGCGGCGGCCGTCCTCCCCCTGCTGATGGGCACGCTGGGCGCCTGCGGCTACGGCTCGGAGAAGAAGAACGACGACACGGGATCCTCAGCGGTCCCCGCGGCCGGCGGTGCGAAGGTCGACGGTCTGGACAAGGTGAAGGTCGGCTACTTCGCCAACCTCACCCATGCCACCGCCCTGGTGGGGCTGCGCAAGGGCGGCCCGATCCAGCAGGAGCTCAAGGGCACGAAGGTCTCGCCGTACGTCTTCAACGCCGGACCGTCGGAGATCGAGGCGCTCAACGCGGGCTCCATCGACATGGGCTGGATCGGCCCGTCGCCGTCCATCAACGGCTATGTGAAGTCCCACGGCTCCAACCTCAAGATCATCTCTGGTTCGGTCTCGGGCGGTGTCAAGCTCGTGGTCAACCCGAAGAAGATCAAGACGCTCGACGACGTCAAGGGCAAGAAGATCGCCACCCCGCAGCTGGGCAACACCCAGGACGTGGCGTTCCTCAACTGGGTCAAGAGCAAGGGCTGGAAGGTCGACGCCCAGAGCGGCAAGGGCGATGTGTCGGTGGTCCGCAGCGACAACAAGGTCACCCCGGACGCGTACAAGTCCGGTGCCATCGACGGCGCGTGGGTGCCCGAGCCGACCGCGTCCAAGCTGGTCGCCGACGGTGGCAAGGTGCTGCTGGACGAGTCCTCGCTGTGGCCGGACAAGAAGTTCGTGATCACCAACCTGATCGTGAAGCAGTCGTTCCTCGCGGAGCATCCGAAGGTCGTCGAGGCCGTGCTGCGCGGCTCGGTGAAGACCAACGCCTTCATCAAGGCCAACCCCGAGCAGGCGAAGAACGCGGCCAACGCGGCGCTCGAGGAAGAGACCGGCAAGCCGCTGCCCGCCGATGTGATCGACCCGGCGTGGAAGTCCATCCAGGTCACCGACGACCCCCTGGCCTCGACGCTGAACACCGAGGCCGACCACGCGGTCCAGGCGGGGCTTCTGGAGAAGCCCGATCTCAAGGGGATCTACGACCTGGGCCCGCTGAACAAGGTCCTCAAGGCCGAGGGCAAGCCGGCGGTCTCCGCCGCGGGCCTCGGCAGCCAGTAGCCGCCCGTCCGTCCCGTACGCACCGTACGCATGTACACGCATGTACGCATCCATCAGGAGGTGACCGGATGTCCCCGGCGCTGACCACCGAGAAGGACGACCGGGCGAGCACCGCGACGGCGGGCTCCCCCGGCCCCGCCGACGCCACCGGATCCGTCTCGATCGCCCATGTCCACAAGGCCTTCGGCCGTCCCGGGGCGGCCCAGCCCGTGCTCGAGGACATCAACCTCCAGGTGCGGCCCGGCGAGTTCGTCTGCATCCTGGGGGCCTCCGGCTGCGGTAAGTCCACGCTGCTCAATCTGATCGCCGACCTGGACAAGCCGACCTCGGGTGCCATCGAGGTCCCCGGCGGCCGGCCGGCCCTGATGTTCCAGGAGCACGCCCTGTTCCCGTGGCTGACCGCGGGGAAGAACATCGAGCTGGCGCTGCGGCTGCGCGGTGTGCCGCGCGCCGACCGCAGGCCGCGGGCCGAGCGGCTGCTGGAACTGGTGCGGCTCAGCGGCGCCTACGGCAAGCGGGTGCACGAGCTCTCCGGCGGGATGCGGCAGCGCGTGGCGCTGGCCCGCGCGCTGGCGCAGGACTCCAGCGTGCTGCTGATGGACGAGCCGTTCGCCGCGCTCGACGCCATCACCCGCGATGTGCTGCACGAGGAGCTGACCCGGATCTGGAGCGAGACCGGCGTCTCGGTGCTGTTCGTGACCCACAACGTCCGCGAGGCCGTCCGGCTGGCCGAGCGCGTGGTGCTGCTGTCCTCCCGGCCGGGGCGGGTCGTCCGCGAGTGGACGGTGGACATTCCGCAGCCGCGCCGCATCGAGGACGCGGCCGTCGCCGACCTGTCCGTTGAGATCACCGAAGAACTGCGTGGGGAGATCCGCCGCCATGGCCAGCAGTAAGACCACCCGCGGCACCGCGGCCGAGGAAGCCGACGGCGGGAAGCAGCCCGTCGAGAAGTCCACGGCCAAGTCGGGTCCGGGGCAGGACCTGGCGGGCCTGGAGGCCGGTCTGGACGCCCTGGACGCGGTGCAGACCAAGCGGGTCTCACCGGCCGAGGTGCTGGTCCAGAAGGTGCTGCCGCCCATCGTGGCCGTCGCCTTCGTACTGGCCCTGTGGAAGGTGCTCGTCGTCGCGAAGGTCACCCCCGACTACAAGCTCCCCGACCCGGGGCTGGTCTGGGACTCGCTGCGCCAGCTGTGGCTCCAGGGCGAACTGCTCGACATCATCTGGACCAGCGTCTCGCGCGGTCTGTTCGGCTTCCTCATCGCGCTGGCGATCGCGACCCCGCTGGGTCTGGTCGTCGCCCGGGTGAAGTTCATCCGGGCCGGTCTCGGCCCGATCCTGTCCGGGCTGCAATCGCTGCCGTCGGTCGCCTGGGTGCCGCCCGCGGTGATCTGGCTGGGCCTGAACGACCAGATGATGTACACCGTCATCCTGCTGGGCGCGGTCCCCTCCATCGCCAACGGGCTGGTGGCCGGGATCGACCAGGTGCCCCCGCTGTTCCTCCGCGCCGGACGCACCCTCGGCGCCCGCGGCCTGGTCAGCGCCCGGCACATCCTGCTGCCCGCCGCGCTGCCCGGTTACGTCGCCGGGCTCAAGCAGGGCTGGGCCTTCTCCTGGCGCTCGCTGATGGCCGCGGAGATCATCGCCAAGTCCCCGGACCTGGGCCTGGGGCTTGGCCAGTACCTGGAGAACCAGCGCAACAACTCCGATATGGCCGGGGTGCTCCTCGGCATCCTCCTGATCCTCGTCGTCGGCATCGCCATCGAACTGCTGATCTTCGCCCCGATCGAGCGCCGGGTGCTGCGCAGCCGCGGCCTGCTGGCGAGCACCCACTGAACGAAGAGCGCTGAACGAAGAGCGCTGAACGAAGACCACTGAGCGGAAAGCCACCGAACGGAAGGCCACGGAAAGCCATCACCATGTCTGCCCCGACCCTGCTGATCATCGCCCACGGCAGCCGCGACCCCCGCCATGCGGCGACCGTCGACGCGCTGCGCGCGCGGGTGCGGTCGCTGCGGCCGGGGCTGCGGGTGGAGGCGGCGTTCCTGGAGTTCAACGCGCCGCGCGTACCGCAGGTGCTGGCCCGGCTCGCCGCGGCGGACGCCACCGAGGTGATCGCCCTCCCGCTGCTGCTGACCCGCGCCTTCCACGCGAAGACCGACATCCCGGCGGTGCTGCGCGAGGCCACGGCCCGCCACCCCCGCCTCGCCGTCCGCCAGGCCGATGTCCTGGGCCCGTCCCCGCTGCTCGTGGACGCCCTGGAACGCCGCCTGTACGAGGCGGGGCTGCGCCCCGCCCACCGCTCCTCGACCGGGGTCGTCCTGGCCTCGGCGGGGTCCACCGACCCGGAGGCGATCGCGGTGATCGCTGAAATCGCGCGGGAGTGGCGGCACACCGGATGGTGCGCCGTGCGACCCGCGTTCGCCTCCGCCTCTCTTCCCCGTACCGAGGACGCCGTCCGCGCCCTGCGCGCGGAGGGCGTCCCCCGGGTGGCCGTGGCCCCCTACGTCATCGCCCCCGGCCGCCTCCCCGACCGCATCGCCCACGGTGCCGAAACCGCGGGCGCCGACCTCCTGGCCCCCGTCCTGGGCCCCGCCCCGGAACTGGCCCGCCTCCTGCTGACCCGCTACGACGAGGCCCGCACGGCGCCCCCGGCCCTGCTGACGGCCTGACACGGACGACTCACCGCCGGGACGAACGCGCGCATCGCCGACGATGAGCACACGCCGGATCCGCGCGACCGCTCAGCTTCCCAGCGCGGAGGACTCCTCCTCGCGGGCCTTCGTGTAGCGGTTTTCCGGTACCGGGAGGCCCAGGTTGCCGCGGAGGGTGGAGGCCTCGTACTCGGTGCGGACGATGCCGCGTTCCTGGAGGATCGGAACGACCTCCTCGCGGAAGCGCCGCCACTGGTCGGGGTGGCCGATGGGGTAGTTGAAGCCATCGAGGGCGCGGCCCTCGAACCACTCCTGAAGCCGGTTGGCCACCGTTTCCGGCGATCCCGCGAACGGGGTCGGGCGCGGGCTCGAGATGAACTCCACGGTCTGGCGGAGCGTCCAGCCCTTTTCCTTCGCCTTGCCGGCGATCTTCTCGGCGTTGGTACGGAAGCCGCGCTCCGCGTGGTCGAGGGCCTGTTGCGGGAACGGGGCGTCCAGGTCGTACTGGCGGAAGTCGTGCCAGCCGAACGGGCGGCCGAGTCCCGCCAGGGATCGGTCGAAGTCCCGGTCCCTGGTATGGGTCTCGTGCTCGATCTCCCTGGCCTGGTCGTCCGTGTCGCCGACGAATACCGAGGTACCGGGCATGACGACGATGTGCCGCGGATCGCGGCCCTTCTTCGCCGCCCGGGTCTTGATGTCGTTGTAGAACGCCTGGCCCGCCTCGATGGACGAGGCGTTGGTGAAGATGGCCTCGCCGATCGTGGCGCCGAGGTCACGGCCCTGCTCGGAGTCGCCTGCCTGGAAGATGACCGGCTGGCCCTGCGGGGAACGGGAGACGTTCAGCGGGCCGGCGACCTGGAAGTGCTCGCCCTTGTGGTTCAGGGCGTGCTGCCTGGCCGGGTCGAGGAAGGTGCGCGTGGCACGGTCGCGCGGGAACGCGTCCTGCTCGTAGGAGTCCCACAGTCCCTGGGCGACCTGGACGAACTCCAGGCCCCTGGCGTAGCGGGTGTCGTAGTCGTAGTGCTCGTCGCGGGAGAAATTGCCCGCGGCGCCCGCGTCGCCGGTGGTGACCACGTTCCAGCCGGACCGGCCGCCGGAGATGAGCTCCAGGGAGGCGAGGCGGCGGGCGGTGTTGAACGGGTCGTTGTAGGAGGTGGTCACGGTGGCGACCAGACCCAGGTGGCTGGTGCTCACCGCCAGGGCCGACAGCAGCGTCAGCGGTTCAAGGCGGTTGAGGTAGTGCGGCGCCGAGTCCGCGGTGATGAACAGACCGTCGACGAGGAAGATCAGGTCGAACTTGGCCTCCTCGGCCTGGCGGGCCTGCTCGACGTACCAGTTGACGCTGACGCTGGCATCGACCGGAATGTCCTCGTCGAGCCAGAGGTGGGGCTGGCCGGGGCCGCCGGCGCCCATCGTGATCGCGCCCAGCCTGAGCTGCCGCTTCTCGCCCATGCCGCCACTCCCGCGTCTTCTTGTGACTGCTGCTTGCCTGGCCTGTCGTGAGGCGCTCAGCTTAGCGGTTACGCAAATTGGAGTGTGCTCATGGCCGGAGATGCGAACGTGCGTCCCGCCGGCAGTCGTTCAGGCGGTCCGGGGTGGCGGCGAACAGTGGGGAGCCGGGCCGGTCGGCCCCGGCCAGGACGAGGCCGGCACCGAGGTCGAGCGGTAACACAGCCCCATCCTGAAGAGTGTTCAGACGGGCGGCGTCACAATTGGGTGCCGCCACCGTCCACCGCGAGTTCGGCGCCGGTCGTGTAGGTCGCGTCGAAGGCGAAGAAAATGGCAGCGCGCGCGACCTCCTCCGGATTCCCCATACGCCCCATCGGAATCCGGGCGGCGAAATCCGCCGCCATCTCATCCGCCACCTCTACGGGCAGTTTCCTGTACAGAATTCCTGTGTCGATCGGCCCCGGGCTCACCGCGTTGACACGTACGCCACGCGGCAGCAGTTCGCGAGCCCAGGTTCGCGCCATCGACCGGAGGGCCGCTTTGCTCGCCGCGTAGGCACCATGGTCCGGATAACCCAGCACGTTCAGGACCGAGGTGGTCAGCACCACGCCGCTGCCCTCGGCAAGCAGCGGAAGCAGCCGCTGCAAGGTGAAGTAGGGCCCCTTGGTGTTGGCCGCGAAGACGGCGTCGTACGTCTGCTCGGTCGTCGCCTCGAGCGACTCCGAGTCGGCGATGCCCGCATTCAGGAACACCGCGTCCAGTTGACCGAACGCCTCCTCGACCTTCCCCGCCAAGTCATCGATGTCGGCCATTGAGGCGGCGTCGCTGCCAACCGCGACCAGCCCCTCTTCCCTCGCCGCTTCGAGCGCGGCTTCCTTGCGCCCCGTGACCATCACCTGAGCACCCTCGGCCGCCAGCAGACGTGCGATCGACAGACCGATTCCGCTGCTGCCACCGGTGATGAGGGCGCGCTTTCCGTTGTACTTTTCCATGCCCCGATTCAAATCCCGGACCGGCGACGGCGTCCAAGACCTGATCCGCAACCCGTCATGCGCACATTGCATATTGGTACGCTCGGAGCGTGCGCGTTCCCGGATCGGACCTCGACCTGCGGCTTGTCGGCTACTTCACGGTCGTCGCGGAGCACGCCAACTTCAGCCGCGCCGCCGCGGTGCTGCACGTCGCGCAGCCGTCCCTGAGCCGCCAGATCCAGCGCCTCGAGGAACATCTGGGCGTGCGCCTCTTCGACCGCACCCCACAGGGCAGCCGGCTCACGGAAGCCGGTCGCGCCTTTCTGCCGCAGGCCCAGGCGCTGCTCCAAGCGGCCCACCAAGCCGAGCTCACCGCCCGCGAAGGCGTCACCCCGCGCGAGTTCACCATCGGGTACGTCGAGGACCTGGTCATCACTCACGCCGTACGCCGGCTGCGGCATCGGCACCCCACGGCCCGCATCCGCACCCGCCACCTGGAGTGGAACGACGCCCACGCCCTCACCGACCGCCGCGTGGACGCCCTTGTCGCCCGCGCCCCGCTGCCCTTCGCCACCGACCGCTTGCGCCTCACCGATCTGTGGACCGAGCCACGGGTTCTGGTCGTCTCCACGGACCACCGGCTGGCCGGAAAGGAATCGGTGACCGTCGGCGACCTCAGCGAGGAAGTTCTGCCGCAATGCCCGAGCGCGGTCCCGCAATGGAGCGATTTCGCCCGCCTGGAGCCGCGCCCGGACGGCGTTCCGGCCCGCAGCGCGCCGATCGACTACGAATCGTTCGAGGACAAGCTCGACCTTGTGGCCGAGGAGCGGACGGTATTGATTCTGGCCGCCGGCGACCGGCGGCCCCAACTACGCCCCGGCCTGACCACCGTGCCCATCGAGGGCATCGACCCGGTCCGTGTCGTCCTGGCGACCCGCTCGGCCGAGGCCAACCCCCTGATCGACGATTTCCTGAACGCCTGGTCATCCGGCACACCCGCGCCTCGGGGCCGTTGAGCGGGGCGTCGAGGGCACGGTGCCCGGCCGGTCTCGCTCAAAGCCGCGCCTACCAGGGCACTTCCCCGTTTTCGTCCTGGAAGGTTCCCGTCGGGCCGTCCGCGTCGAGAGTCGCCAACCGCACGACGACCCCGGCACTCACCTCAGGCGCCCTTCCGATTCCGAATGCCGCGGTCAGGTCGGTCGCGGTGGTGCCGGGCTCGACCGCGTTGAACTTGATGCCCGGCTGGGACTTGGCGTACTGGACCGTGAGCATCGTGGCCGCGGACTTGGAGGCGGAGTAGAGCGCCAACGGCAAGCCGAACTCCGGCCGGTCCGGATTGGTCACCGCCCAGAACGACCCGGCGCTGCTCGAAACGGTGACCACGGTCGGGTTCGAGGACTTGCGCAGCAGCGGAAGTGCCGCCTCCGTGACGCGCACGATTCCCACCGCGTTGGTGTCGAAGGCCCGGAGAGCCGTGGGGCCGTCGGTGGCTCCGTCCCCCAGGATGCCCGCGTTGTTCACCAGGACGTCGAGCCGGCCCTCGGCCGAGTCGATCGTCGCCAGCGCGTTGTTCACCGACGCGTCGTCGACCACGTCGAGCTGCACGAATCGCGCGCCGAGCGCTGCCGCCGCCTTCTCGCCCCGCTCGGCATCGCGTGCGCCGAGGTAGACGACGTGGCCCAGCGCCAGAAGCTGTTTGGCCGTCTCGAAGCCGATTCCCTTGTTGGCCCCGGTGATCAGTGTGATGGTCATGCGCGTCCAATCGAATGTGGCCCGAGTGGGCCGTTGGTGGTGTTCGGGCACCGTGCGGCCACCGCTCACGGGAGGAGCAGCAGTTTCCCGGTGCTCCTGCGCGACTCGATGTCCGCGTGGGCCCTTGCCGCCTCCGCCAGCGGGTACCGACCGCCGATCCGGACGACCAGTTCGCCTCGCTCGACGAGCCCGAACAGCTCCGCCGTGTGCGCCTTGAGCTCCTCGGGTGTGCGGATGTGGTCCTCGGTCACGGGGTAGGTGAGGCGGGTACTGCGGGGGATGTCGTTCATCGCGATGGTCGGCACGTCCCCGATCAGCGGCCCGTAGAACACCAGCGTGCCGTGCGTGCGCAGTACCCGCAGCGATGCGGCGAACGTGGTCGCGCCCGCACCGTCGAACACCACATGCACACCCTCGCCGCCGGTCAGCTCGCGCACCGGCTCGACGAACGCGTCACCGGTGGAGACCAGGACGTGGTCGGCGCCCGCGTCGGTGGCGGTCCCGGCCTTCTCCGGCCGCGACACCAGACCGATCACGGTGCCGCCGCGGGCCTTGATGATCTGGGTGAGCATCATCCCGACCCCGCCGGCGGCCGCGTGCACGAGCGCGACGTCACCCGGCCGCACCGGGTGGGACACGGTGGCGAAGTGGTGCGCGGACAGACCGTGCACGATCAGCCCCGCGGCCGTCTCGTCGTCGATGGCATCGGGCACCGGGACGACACCGCTCGCCGGGAGCACGATCTGCTCGGCGTAGCTGCCGTGGCTATTGGTCAGCCACGCGACACGATCACCTGCGGTGAACCCGTGCACGCCTTCGCCCGTCTCCGCCACCTCACCCGCGCCTTCCAATCCCGGCACCTCGGCCATGGCCTGTCCGCGGATGGCGGTGTCGATGAAGTTCACACCCGCCACGCGGATGTCCACCAGAACTTCTCCCGGGCCCGGACGAGGTGCCGGCCGCTCCCGCAGCCGCAGCACCTCCGGTCCCCCTGCTTCGTTGATGACTATCGCTTTCATGCGGCCGAAGGTAGGCTCCAAAAAATGTACCCACAAGTACACTTTGGCCGGTGACGACCATGAGGAAAGGCGCCGCGACCCGCCTGCGCATTGTCGAAGCCGCCGCGGACGAGATCCGGGAACGCGGCACGAACGCCACCACGCTCGATGACGTGTGCCGGCGCAGCGGCACCGGCAAGGGGCAGATGTTCTACTACTTCCCGGGAGGCCGGGAACAGCTTCTTCTCGCGGTCGCCGAACTCGAAGCCGAGCGAGTCTTCGAGGACCAGCAGCCGTACCTGAACGAACTCACCTCGCGCGCGGCTTGGGAGGCGTGGCGCGACCTGATCGTCGAGCGCTACCGCGACCAGGGGCTGTACTGCCCGCTCGGGGTGCTGATCGCCGACGTGGGCCGGTACAGCCCGGCCGCGCAGGCCGTGTCGGCGCAACTGGTGCGGCGGTGGCAGGAGTGCGTCCGAGCCGGTATCGAGGCCACGCAAGCGGCCGGCGAGGCCAACCCGTCACTCGACGCCGACCGCACGGCCGCGGCTGTGATCGCCACCGTCCAAGGCGGTGTCACGGTCCTGCTCTCCACCGGCTCCGCGGATCATCTGGAGGCCGGGCTGAACCTCTGCCTGGACCACCTGCTGTCGTAGACCATTGCGCTCAAGCAGCCTCGGCGTGGTCGAAAGTGGCGCCTCCCGACCGGCTGAGCCACACCAGCCTCGCCGTCACGCCGTCCTCACCGCCGCCTCGCGTGAACCATCGAAGCGCCCGCTCCGGCGAGTTGAGGACCATCTGTCCGGTGCCGTCGGCCGTGGTCACGTGGACGGGCCCCTCGTGGAAGGCCCCCCCACGCCGCGACGCACCCGTCTTTCAGCCCGGGCCGCACCTCGCATTCCTGCACGACGGCGAAGATTCTGGGCGCGAGGGCGAGGACGAGTTCGCAGAGTTCCTTGTCGAAGAGTTCTGGGGAGTGCGGTGTCTCCATCTGGGCCTCCACGGGCGCAGTAGGCTTCGGCTGCCGCTCACCGCTGCGTGATGAGCGCATCACGTAAAGTACGCCACAAAGTTGTGGTCGCCACAACTTTGTGGCGCGCATTGGGGGCCGACAGAGCTACAGAACGAACGCCTGTCGGATTATCGAGAAGCCGGAGGCGACGGGCATGGCGGTGAGAAGTCAACCCACGGCACGCCAGGTGCGTTTGGGGATCGAACTGCGCAAGATGCGTGAAGCGGCGGGCTTGACCGGCCGAGAGGCAGCCGAGCGGGTCGGAACAACCTCGGCCCAGATGAGCCATGTGGAAGCGGGACGGACGGGCGTCAGCGAGGAACGGCTGCGCGGAATGGCAACGCATTACGCATGCCTCGACGACGCACTGATCGACGAGTTGGTCACCATGGCCGCGGAGCGCGACAAGGGGTGGTGGGAGGAGTACCGGGGAACCCTCGCGCACGCGGCCCTGGATCTCGCCGAACTAGAGCATCGATCTCGTCGTTTGCGCACGTTCCAGGGTGTCTACATCCCCGGGCTTCTCCAGGTGGAGAACTACACGCGTGCTCTCATGGCCTACGGGGTTCCCCAGCCGTCGCCACGCCAATTGGACGCGCTGGTCGCGTTCCGTATGCGACGGCGGGAAGTCCTCGACAGCGGAGCGTCTCCCGCGTATGAGGCAGTCGTTCATGAAGCCGCGCTGCGGACACTCGTCGCCGACCGGGACGTCGCACGACAACAACTTGCCTTCATGCTTGAACAAGGCGAGCGCCCCGGGGTCGCCGTACGGGTTGTCCCGTTCGACGCGGAAGGATTCGGCGGCGCCGGGACGCCCGTGCTCTACGCATACGGCTCTGTACCGAGGCTGGACACCGTACACATCGATGTGCCGCACGGCCCTATCCTGCTGGACGCGGAGTCGCAGCTCGCGCGGTATCGCGTATTTCTCGACAAGGCCCTGGCGTTCTCCTTGTCGCCGGACAAATCTCAGGACTTCATCCACACCATCATGCGGCAATTGTGAAGGGCAGGATCATGGAAAAGCCGATGACCTGGCGGAAGTCGTCGTTCTCAGGGCCCGGCGAGACCAACGACTGCGTTGAACTCGCGGCCGCGGGCGGTGAGATACGGATTCGGGAAAGCGACATCCCCGCCGACATCCTCACCACCACACCGGGCCGGCTCAGAACCTTCATACGCGCCGTCAAGGCGGGGGCGCTGGACCACCTCGGGCGGTAGCCACGAGACCGGCGCGGCATCGTCACATGCGTCGGGTGAAGTCCATATGCCAGTTGGTGATCCAGGTCCGCCCGTCGTCGACGGAAAACGCCTGCTCCCAGTGGGCGCGGTCGGCGGTGACGCCGGACCAGATGAAACGCGCCCGGACCTTGCGGCCGTCGTGCTCGTCGTCGCCGTGGAAGACGCCGGTGCCGTCCGCACCGAAACTGCCGGTGACGGGTGGGAAGAGGGTGCCGGTGCGCTTGCTGGCCCAGTACAGCGACCACTGCGCGGTCGCCGGGTTGAACAGCCGCAGCGTCAGCCCGGAAAAACCCTTCGTCGGGAACTCGATCTCGTCGAAGCTGGCGGCGCCGTCGAAATGAGCGGAGGCGCGGGTGATACCGGGGAACTCCTCCCAGCGGTCGTCGCCCTCGATGGGGTCCAGGAAGTCCTTGCGCCAGCGGTTGGCGACGTCGTAGGTGCCGGTGAAGAACGCGAAGTCGTTGTTCGTCATGCCGCAGACGCTAAGACCGCTTCCCTGACATCCTTTGTCAGGGGACCGACGTAGGTTTGCGGCCGTGCGTGCCAGCCGACTCCCCTCGCTTCTGCTCCTGCTGAAAAACCGTGGCCGGATGACCGCTGTCGAGCTGGCGGCGGAGCTTGAGGTGTCCGTGCGCACGGTGTACCGGGATGTGCAGGCTCTGATCGCGGCGGGCGTGCCGCTCTATGGCGAGGCGGGCCACGCGGGCGGCTATGCCCTGTTGGACGGCTACCGCACGCGGTTGACCGGGCTGACCGCGGACGACTCGGAAGGCACGCCAAGATACTCACACCGCAAAGCGCCCTACACCCACAGAACTAATGAAAACCTCAGTAGGGCGTGTATCGAAAGTGGTCATGGCTACTTGACGATCCCCCGACTCTGGCTGGTGGGCCTCTGCTCCCGCTTTCCGCCCGCCCGCCCGCCCTCCGTCTCTGCGTGACATCTCGACGGGCTTGGTCTCGTTCCTAGGGGGGTCAGGCGTCCACTGCGGACGTTGCCATAGTGGCGTCATGGCGATATTTGAGAAAGCTCGGGTAGAGGTCTACGACGAGCTGTGGGGTGTGGATCGCGGTGAGTACACAGAGTTCGGACGCACCCTTGCAGTGTGGGGGCGTACCGCCTCTGGCGCATGGCTCACTCGGGGTGACGCGCGATGTTCGTTCACTGAAGACCACGTCGACGTCCTGGTGGAGAGCGATGGCTCCGTGTTCGTCAGTGACGAGGGGCGGCAACAGGTGTGCGATCGGCTCGCCGAAGCGTTCCCGGACGCCGACATCCATTACTACTCCGCTGACGATGGGGAGGACGATGGAGAACTCGACGTGGCAGGGACAGCCCCAATCTTTGAGGTGGAGTTCGCCGTGGGAAGGCTCCAGACGGACTGAAGCGTTTTCGAATGTGCTGGTCACAGCCACTCGTTGATGGCTGCTACGAGGGCGGTAGCCTCGTAGCGGACCGAGAGCCTGTCGTATCTCGTGGCCACGGCCCGGTGCCTATTGAGGCGATTGATGCCGCACTCGACCGCGTGCCGAGCCTTGTAGTCCTCTGGGTCGAATTTCGGGGGACGGCCGCCGCGCGAGCGCCCAAGGCTGTGGTCGTCGGGTTCGGTGGCGACACCGCCGGGTGGCTCCTTCTGCAGTTCCCCCTTTCCCTCGCTCCGGCGGCGTGCTGGTGGGCCCGGCAGATGGTGGAGTCGATGTTGAGGTCCCAAGTGATGAGGCCCTCGTGAAGTTCACACCGAGGTTCCGCGCCGCGCTGCCCACCGGGCCCGGGACCCAGGTGGTGCTCGACGCCGACGGCCGCGTGGTCTCCACCGGCCCGCGCGGCGGCACGGTCCCGGCCGGGGGCGCCGTGCTCCAGGGCATCGGCGCCGCGTCCGTCTGGCTGACGGCCCACGCCCGGCGGGGCGAGCGGATCGCGGTGGAGGAGGCCGTCCGGGACACCGCCGGCCGCCGGGTCCGGCTCGACGCCGACGACAGCATCGTCAGCGCCGCCCCCACCCTGGTGAAGGACGGCCGCATCGCCATCGACGCCGCCGCCGAGGGCACCCTCGACCCGGAGCACCTCTCCTTCGGCTACGCCTGGTCGAACGTCCGGCAGCCCCGCACGATGGCCGGGCTCGACAAGCGGGGCCGGCTCATCCTGGCCACGGTGGACGGCCGGCAGCCCGGCGTGAGCGAGGGCTTCACCCTGGAGGAGGCCGCCCGCTCCATGCGCCCCCTGGGCGCCGTCCAGGCCCTCAACCTGGACGGCGGCGGCTCCACCGCCATGGCCGTGAATGGCCGTCTCGCCAACGTCACCTCCGACGCGACGGGCGAACGCGCGGTGGGCGACACGGTCCAGGTGGTGCCGTAGCGGGACGCGCCCCCGTCATCGCTCAGTGTTCGCCTCACTCCTGTGCGTGATATTCGCATCTTATGGCCGCCGCCTCACGACTCGGGCTGGAAGTGTCGGCGGGTGTCAGAGCTGCGTGCCATGCTGGAGCCAAGGAACACACGAGGAGGCGGTGGTGACGATCATGAGCGTCGCTGAGACGCGAATCGATGATCACGAAGGCCCCTGGACGGTCGAGGACGTCCTTGCACTCCCGGAGCATCCGGCACGCGCCCGCTTCGAAGTCGTGGACGGTGTCCTCATGATGTCTCCCGCCCCCAGCCTGGCCCATCAAACCGTGGCCTACGAGCTGCACAAACAGCTCGAGGACTCCTTGGAGAGGTCTGGCGCGCCGTTCGTGGCAGCCGAGACGGTGAATGTGAGGACCGAATCCAGGTTGTTCATCCCGGATATCGCGGTCATGGACCACTCCGCCGTCGAATGGGACACGCTGATCGTGCCACTGGAGGCGATGGTCCTGCTGGTGGAGATCGTGTCCCCGCGCAATCAGTCGATGGACCGCATCCTTAAGCCCGCACTCTACGCTCAGGCGAAGGTGCCCGCCTACTGGCGGGTCGAGCTCCAACCCGACCTGCATGTAGTGGCGCATGAGCTGGCGACGGACACCTACCGCGAGGTCGCCACCATCACGGGCAAGCAGGCCGTGGAGGTCGCTGGAGAGTTCACCGTCGACCTCGATGTTCCCGCGCTGCGCGGCAGGTTGGCCCGCGGGGGTCGGCCCTAGCCCTCCGGGTAGAAGACGAAGAGTGTGCAGCCCGTGGTGGTCTGGGGGATGTGGGAGGAGCCCGCGGGGGCGTGGATGAAGGTGCCGGCGGGGTAGTCGTGGGCGCCGTCGTTGAAGGTGCCGGAGACCACGAAGACCTCCTCGGGGCCCGGTTCATGGACGTCCACGCCCTCCCACGAGGTGCCGGGGTCCATCTCCAAGACGTGCGCCTTCGCGCCGTTGTCACCGGTCCACAGGGGGCGCAGGCGGATGCCCGGGAAGAGCTCCTTCACCGGGGCGTTCTCGACCGCCGCGGCCACATATCCGTCCGTGAGGTTCATGTCGTTCAGCGTGGCACGGGGGGTGTGAGCGCCCAAGGGCGCAGCCGGTTGGTCTCGCCACCCGGCTGCGCCCCTTGGGTCGATATGTCGATATCGCTTCAGCCGTTGGGACTTACTCGACGACCTTCAGCAGCTTGTTCGGCGTGCCCTCGCCCGGGTTGGAGATCTTGTCGGCGGTGGCGCCGTCCGTCAGCCCCTTCGCCACGTCGGCCGGCTTGGCGTCCTGGTGGCCGCTGAGGTAGACGGCGGCGGCGCCCACGACGTGCGGGGTGGCCATCGACGTGCCGGAGATGGTGTTGGTGGCGTCGTCGCCGGTGTTCCAGTCGGAGGTGATGTCCGAGCCGGGGGCGTAGATGTCCACCACGTCACCGTAGTTGGAGAAGTCGGACTGCTCGTCCTGGTCGGTGCTGGAGGCGACCGTGATCGCGTCCTTCACCCGGGCGGGAGAGCTCTGGCTGGCGTCGGCGGACTCGTTGCCCGCCGCCACGCCGAAGGTGACACCGGAGTCGATGGCCTTCTGCACGGCCGCGTCGAGGGCCTCGTCGGGGGTGCCGCCCAGGCTCATGTTGGCGACGGACGGGCCCTCGTGGTTCTCGGTGACCCAGTCGATGCCCGCGACGACCTGCTCGGTGGTGCCGGAGCCCTGGTCGTCCAGCACGCGCACCGCGACGATCTTGGCCTTCTTGGCGACGCCGTGCTCGGCACCGGCGATGGTGCCGGCCACGTGGGTGCCGTGGCCGTTGCCGTCGTCGGCGCTGTCGTCGTTGTCGACCGCGTCGAAGCCGGACGTGGCGCGGTCCTCGAAGTCCTTGTGGCTGGTGCGGACACCGGTGTCGATGACGTACGCGGTGACACCCTCACCCGCGCTGTCGGGGTAGGTGTACTTCTTGTCGCCCTGGGTGTCTTCCTGGTCGATCCGGTCCAGGCCCCACGACGGCGGGTTCTCCTGGGTGCCCTTGATGGTGTAGCGGTGGTTCTGGACCACCTTGGCGACCGACGGGTCGGCGGCCAGCCGCTTGGCCTCGGTGTCGGACAGCCCGTTGGCCGAGAAGCCGTTGATGGCGGAGTCGTAGCTGCGGCGCAGCTTGCCACCGTACTGCTCGGCGAGGTCCTTGCCCTCCGAGGCGGCCTTGATGCTCTTGCCGCCCTTGAGCATGACGATGTAGCTGCCGTCGACGGCGTTCTTCGCCTGGGTGCCGTAGACGGTGCCCTCGGCGGGCTGGGCGGTGGTGGCGCCGGCCGGAACGGCCACGAAGACACCGGCGGTGACGGCGGTCGCGGCGGCTATGGCCAGACCGAGTCGACGCGCGTTGCGCTGCTTGTGAACTGCCATGACGAGGGTTCCTCCTCGTGCGGTTGTGGGGGGAATCCGCACCCCGGATCGCGTCCGATCCCTCAAGTGCGGCAGATCCGGAGTGGGTTGGGGCCACTCCGGTTCTGACAAAACCCTGACTGATGAGTACGGGTCAATTCAAGATCCCCACCGATGTGTGACATAGGCAACGTTCTACGCATCGACCCCGCGCCGACCTTGGCGTCAACGCCCTTTGTGTGTAAGGGGCCCGCATCAGGGAGGGTAGGGCTGTCCCCCCTTCTTCGGTTGGAGGGAACCACCGGACGGTTCACCGGTCAGCAGGATGGGTCGCCCCGGCGCCACGGCCTAGCGTCGTCAACGAGTGGCGGGGACAGTCCGCCACCAGGGCAAAAGGGGATGTCGTGGCGGACACAGGCCGCTTGGAGAGGCCGCGCGGGATAGCGGCACGCGCGGGCAGTTGGAGCGCCCGTCACCGGTGGGCGGCGGTCGGGAGCTGGGTGCTGCTGGTCATCCTCGCCCTGGCCGTCGGCTCGATGACGGGCCGGGTCGATGTGACGGACAGCGAGCAGGTTCCCGGCGAGTCCGGGCGCGTCTCGAAGATTCTCGACGAGGCGGGCATTGACGATGCGGCCGGGGAAACCGTACTGATCCAGGCGAAGGGCGGCGGGCTCACCGCGGACGACCCGGCCTTCCGCAAGGCGGTCGACGCGGTGATGGCCGGCGTACGCGACACCGGCCAGGTGACCGCCCCGCGCTCCCCGTACGAGACGAAGACCATCTCCGCCGACCGGCGCTCCGCCCTGGTGCAGTTCGAGATGCGCGGCGACGCGGAGAAGGCTGCCGACCACATCCAGCCGGTGCTGGACGCGGTGGACAAGGCGCAGAACAGCCACCAGGACCTGCGGATCGAGGAGTTCGGCGACGCCAGCGGCCAGAAGGCGTTCGACGAAGCGTTCGGCGACGACTTCACCCAGGCCGAGTACTCCGCGCTGCCGGTGGCGCTCGGGATCCTGCTGATCGTCTTCGGTGCGCTGGTGGCCGCGCTGCTGCCGGTGCTGCTCGCGATGACCGCGTTCCTGGCCACCACCGGTCTGGTGGCGGTGGTCAGCCACTGGGTGCACATGAGCGACACCGCCAACTCCGTGATGCTGCTGGTGGGCCTGGCCGTCGGCGTCGACTACTGCCTGTTCTACCTGCGCCGGGAGCGCGAGGAGCGCGCCGCGGGACGGGACGCGCAGACCGCGCTGCGGGTGGCGGCGGCCACCTCCGGCCGCGCCATCCTGGTCTCCGGCGTCACGGTGATCGTGGCGATGGCGGGCATGCTCTTCACCGGTATCGCGGAGTTCAAGGCGATGGGGCTCGCCACGCTGATGGTGGTGGCGGTGGCGATGGTCGGCTCGGTGACGGTGCTGCCCGCGCTGCTCTCGCTGCTCGGTGAGCGGGTGGAGAAGGGCCGGTTGCCGTTCCTGGGCCGCGCCAAGCGGCGCGGCGGCACCGAGAGCCGCATCTGGCGCGCCGTCCTCCGCCCGGTGCTGCGCCGCCCCAAGCTGTCGCTGGCCCTCGCCGGTGGCGCGCTGATCGCGCTGGCCGTCCCCGCCGTGGGGATGAACACCGCGAACCTCACCATGGACCAGGAGTTCGGTGACCGGCTGCCGGTCGTGAACGCGTACAACCACATCGACGAGGCGTTCCCGGGCGGCTCCGACCCGGCCAGGGTCGTGGTGAAGGCGGACGACATCGACGCGGCGCCGGTGCGCGACGCCCTCGCCCGCTTCCGTACCGAGGCCGTGGCGAAGGGCGCATCCAAGGGCCCGGTCGAGGTGACGGTCCACCACGAGCAGAACCTGGCCGTGATGGAGGTCCCGCTGATCGGTGGCTCGGACGAGGGCAAGGCCGAGAAGAGCCTGGACGTGCTGCGGAACGAGGTGCGCCCGGCAACCCTCGGCGCGGTGGCCGGGGTGGACGCCCCCATCGGCGGTTCGACCGCCTCCTCCAAGGACTTCAACGACAAGCTCGGCTCGGCCGTCGCCCCGGTCTTCGCCTTCGTGGTGGTCTTCGCCTTCCTGCTGATGCTGATGTCCTTCCGGTCGCTCACCATCGCCGTGACCTCCATCGTGCTCAACCTGCTGTCGGTGGGCGCCGCGTACGGCATCCTCACCGCGGTCTTCCAGCACGGCTGGGGCGCGGGGCTGGTCGGTGCGGAGGGCGTGGGCGCGATCGTGTCCTGGCTGCCGCTGTTCCTCTTCGTAATCCTGTTCGGGCTGAGCATGGACTACCACGTCTTCGTGGTCTCCCGGATCCGCGAGGCGCGCCTGGCGGGCCGCACCACCAAGGACGCGGTGGTGCACGGCGTGGTGACGACGGCGGGCGTGGTCACCAGCGCCGCCGTCATCATGGTCGCGGTCTTCTCCATCTTCGGCACGCTGTCGATGCAGTCCATGAAGCAGATGGGCGTGGGCCTCGCGGCCGCGGTCCTCATCGACGCCACCGTCATCCGCGGGGTGCTCCTCCCGGCCGCGATGTCGCTGCTGGGCGAGCGCAACTGGTACCTGCCGAAGTGGCTGGGCTGGCTCCCGGACCTCGCCCACGACGAGCCCGTCCCGGTCCAGCGGCCCGGCACCCTGGTGGGCGCTTCCCCGGTGCCGGAAACGGACGGACGGCCCCGGCACGCGAAGGTCTGACGGCCACGTCCGGCACACCCTGACACCCCTCAACCGGTCACACGGCCCTCGGGCCGTGTGACCGGTTCGGTGTTCCGGGGTGGGGGCGTCGGGTGCGGTGGAGGGGGCGGAAAAGGCGTTGCGGGGTGTCCCCGCAGTTCCCTACGGTGCGGGGATACGGCGGAGATCCGCATACGCGTCCTTTCGCGTACGCGCGCACGGGAGGAGTACACCGATGGGCGGAAGTCCCGGCATCGGCGTGTTCACCCGCATCACCCGCGGCTGTGCCGGGGTGGCGTGTGCGTGCGCCTTTCCTATGCCTGCCCGCCGCCCGCGGCGCGGCCCCGGTGCCCTGGCCGGCCCGGACGCGCCCGGTGTCTCTTCGAGTCTGTGAACGGTTCGCGCTCGAGGTGGTTCCTCTCCACCTGAGCGGCTGACCCGCCAGACCTCCCATCGGTCTCTCACCGTGAGCTGATCTCACCCATCCACGCGCCCTCGGCCAGGGCCCCCGCCAGTCCAGGAATCACTCGTTCCGGGACGGGCGGCAGGGCCCGTTCCGCGCTGCTGCCGCCCGCCCGGCTCCGAAAGGACCGTGGCCGTGGCCCGCAATCGACGCCATCCCCATGCCCCACGCGGTGGCGAACCGCGCCGCAACACCGAAGCGCCCCGCACCGAAGCGCCCCGCGCGGACCCGCGCCGTTCCGAACGCGACCGCGCGAGGCGTGCGTACGGGCAGAACTTCCTCATCGACCCGGGCGCCGTCGCCCGCGTCGTACGCGCCGCCCGCCCCGGGCCCGGCGATCTCCTGGTGGAGGTCGGCGCGGGCAAGGGGGCGCTCACCGAGGCGCTGGCCCCGTGCTGCCGTGAGCTGATCAGCTATGAGATCGACCGGCATCTGATCCCGGGGCTGCGGGAGCGGCTCGCCCGCTGTCCGCGGGTCCGCATCGTGCACCAGGACTTCCTCGAGGCGGCGCCGCCACCCGAGCCGTTCGCCCTCGTCGGCAACGTGCCCTACGCCCGTACCGCCGAGATCGTCGCCTGGGCGCTGCGGGCGGTGCCCAGACTGACCTCGGCGACGCTGCTCACCCAGGCGGAGTACGCCCGTAAGCGCACCGGGGACTACGGGCGCTGGTCCCTGCTGACCGTACGGTCGTGGCCGGAGGTCGAGTGGCGGCTGTGCGGGCGGGTGGCGCGGGCCGCCTTCCGGCCGGTGCCCGCGGTGGACGGCGGGATCCTGCGGCTGACCCGGCGGCCGCGGCCGCTGCTCACCGACCCGGTGGCCCGGTCCGTCTACGCGGACCTGGTCGAGCTGGGCTTCACCGGGGTCGGCGGCTCGCTCCACGCGTCACTGCGCCGGGTCTGCCCCGCCCGCGCGCTCGACCGGGCGTTCCGGGCGGCCGGGCTGGGGCGGGACGTCGTGGTGGCGTATGTGACGCCGGAGCAGTGGCTGGTCCTCGCTCAGGAGCTGACCGAGGTGGCGGCCGGAATGCGCTCTTCGGCTGCTTCGAAGGAGTTGATGGTGCGGGTGAAGTCCCGGGTGGACAGCAGGAACTTGTAGATGATGGCCAGCTCGAAGACGAGCAGCAGCACACCCGATACGACGGTCGTCGCCACCACCGCGTCGATGGCCGGGCCGATGATGAACACGCCCATCTGGAACTCGATACCGCTGATGAGATGAGCGCGGATGCGGTGGCGCTGCAGGAAGTTCCGGCACCGGACCCACCACGGGAAGCGGCGCCGGAACTCCTGGTGCAGATCGACGACGGCGGGGCGGCGCGGGGCCGGTACCGGGGCCGAAACCGGGGTGGCCGTGGATTCCAGGGTCGCCGTGGCCTCCAGGGTCGCCGTGGCCTCCAGGGCCGCCGTGGCCTCCAGGGCCGCCACCGGCTCCAGAGGAGCAACGGGCTCCAAGGGAGCCACCGTGTCGTGGTCCGTCTCCAGATCGGCCTTGGGGTTCTCCCGCAGCAGGTCCTCCATGAAGGCCAGTTCGGCCTGGTTCTCGGCCTTGCGGGCCGCCCGCATCCGGGCCTTGATCTGCTTGCGCATCCCATGCCGGATCTTGAAGATCTCCAGCGAGTCGATGTAGCGCAGCGCGTCCAGGAAGGTGACGGCCAGCGCCAGCCACAGATACAGGACGTCATCCGTGCGCGTGTACTGACCTGCCATCAGGGCGACCGAGCACACCAGCACCCGGATCCGGTCGAAGACGAAGTCCAGCCAGGCCCCGAAGACCGAGCCGGTGCCGGTCAGCCGGGCCAGCTTGCCGTCCATGCAGTCGAAGATGAAGCTCACGTGGTAGAGCACGGCCCCGAGCAGCAGCCATCTCCAGTCGCCCTGAGCGAAGCACGCGGCGGAGCCGAGGCCCACCAGGAACGCACCCCAGGTGAGCTGGTTGGGGGTGGCCCGGGTGTACTTGGCGATCCAGCGGACCAGCGGTGTGGCCACCGGGTCCACGAGCATGACGGTCCACCACGCGTCTCGCTTCTTCTCGGTGATCCGGCGGACCTCGGCGAGCGGCGGTATGTCTCGGGGCATGGTCAATCTTTCTGGCGTTAGACATGAGTTCACCTGAAGGTAAGAAGCCGTTAAGGGAAAGGACAAGGTCGAGCAAGGGCAACCTTTGCCAGGGGGTAATGGTCTGCTTGGAGGACCGGGTCCATGGCAGGACCAGGTGCGTCGGCGGCGCAGCGGGTCCTACCGCTGGTAGCGGGCGAGCACCAGGTTCCCGTCGTCGACGAGCCGCTCGCGCAGCTCCCCCATTCCGATTGCCCCGCTGTAGTACTCCTGCAGCGCCGGAGTGGCCACTTTGTCCTTCCACTCCGGGTAGCCGCGCACCGTCTGCGCGGGCGCCGGGCGCAGCTGTCCGGCCAGGGCGGTGCCGGTGGCCCAGCCGTGGCGGCGGGTGCGCAGGGCGGGGTCCCGGAGCGCGGTCCGGCCCGTGGGGAGCATCCAGTCGCCCCGGGCGAGCCGCACCATATGCGGCGGGCGCAGGAAGAAGTCGATGAAGCGGGCGGCCTCCCGCTGGTACGGGCTGTCGGCGGCGATGGACAGCGTCTGCGGGCTGACCCCCTGCCGCTGGTCGACGCCGGGCCCGGCCGGGGACGGCAGTACGGTCCAGGCGAACCCCTTGGGCGCCTGCTGCACGATCTGCTGGCGGTAGGAGAAGCCGAGCGGGACCATCGCGTACTTCCCGCCGAAGAAGCCGGGGAGCGTGTCGGAGCCGCCCATGCCGAGGGTGGTCCGCGCGGCGGTGCGGTCGCCGCCCAACTGGTCGTGGATGACGCGGGGCACCCGCTGGTCGGCGGCGCCGAACCGGACCGTGACCTTGCCGTCCGTGCCCCGGTGGAAGACCTTGCCGCCGGTGGAGAGCGAGAGGTTGAGGGTCGCGGAGACCGGCTCCTTGAGCGGCCAGGCCACGCCGTACGCCCCGTCCCGGGTCAGGTCTTCGGCCGCGTCCTCGAACTCGGCCCAGCTCCAGGGCCGTTCGGCGGTGGGGATCCGCACCCGGGCCCGCTCCAGCAGCGCGCGGTTGGCGATCAGCACGCGCGGCTCCTGGAGGAACGGCACACCGTGGACGCCGCCGCCGAAGGTGGCGGTCTGCCAAGTCCGGGGCGGGATATCGTCCTTGAGCCGCCGGGGCAGCAGATCGGTGAGATCGGCGAGATAGCCTCCGTAGGCGAAGTCGGCGAGGTCGTCGGTGGCGTCATGGATGATGTCTGGCGCCTCGCCGCCCTCGAAGGAGGTGAGCAGCTGGTCGTGGACGCCGTCCCAGCTGCCCTGGACATATTCGACCCGGATGTCGGGATGGGCCGCGTTCCACTCCCCCACCAGCTGCTTGTTGGCCGCCACCGATTCCCGCTGCCAGGCCAGGGACTGGAAGCGCAGGGTGATCCGGCCGCCGGTCGCCCGCCGCCGCTCGGGCGCGCAGCCGGACAGCAGCGCCCCGGTGGCGGACGCGGCCAGCAGCGTTCGGCGGCGCATCAGTGCTTCACCGCCCCGGCCAGGGTGCCGCTGGTGATCCGGCGCTGGATGAGCGCGAACAGCACGAGCGAGGGCAGCGTCGCCAGCAGTGAGGCGGCGGCGAGCGGACCGAGGTCGGCGACGCCCTCGGTTCCGATGAAGTGGGTGAGGATGATCGGCATCGTCTGTTTCCGCGGGGATTTGAGCAGGACGAGCGCGAAGAAGAACTCGTTCCAGGCGGTGATGAACGCGAAGAGGGCGGTGGCCACGATGCCGGGGGTCAGCAGCGGCATGGTGACGGAGATCAGCACCCGCAGTCTGCCCGCGCCGTCCACGGCCGCGGCCTCCTCCAGCTCGCGCGGTACGGCCCGTGCGTACCCGGCCAGCATCCACAGGGCGAACGGCAGGGACCACACTACGTACACCATGATCAACCCGGAGCGGGAGTCGATCAGGCGGACCTCCTTGAGCACCAGGAACAGCGGAATGATCACCAGGACGAAGGGGAACGCCTGGCTGACCACGATCCAGCCGGTGGCCGCCCGGGACAGCGCGGAGCGGTGGTGGCGGGCCATCACATAGGCCATCGGGGTGGCGATGACGACGGTGATGACCGCGGCGGCGAGGGAGGCGATCAGGCTGTTGCCCGCGGACCGCAGCAGCGGCTGCTCCTCGAACGCCTGACGGAAGTTGTCGAGGGTGGGGTGGTCGGGGATCCAGCCGGGGTGGAGGCTCGCCAGCTCGCGCGGCGGTTTGAACGCGGTGGAGACCAGCCACAGCAGGGGAAAGGCGAGGAAGACCAGATAGCCGAGCAGGGCGAGGTACTGGCCGGTGCGGGCGGCGCGGCGCCTGGCGGTGGGGCCTCGACGCACGGGCCTGGGGCTGGGACTGGGACTCGGGCCGGGGCTGGGGTGGGGGCGGGGGTTGGAGCTGCGCATGGTGCTGGGGCGGGGGCTCATGCCTCGTCGTCTCCCTTCAGCCGGGCCACGAGATGGACGGCCAGCAGGATGGAGACCACCGCCACCAGCACACAGCCCATCGCCGCCGCATAGCCGAACTGGCCGTAGCGGAAGGCCTCTTCATAGGCGAAGAGCATCGGCAGCCGGGTGCGGCCACCCGGCCCGCCGCCCGTCAGGACGTAGACCAGCGCGAACGAGTTGACGTTCCAGATGAAGCTGAGCGCGCTGATGGCGAGGGCGATGGGCCTGATGGCGGGCCAGGTGACGGTGCGGAAGCGGCGCCAGGCACCGGCGCCGTCCATGGCCGCGGCCTCGTGCAGTTCGCGCGGCACATTCGAGAGCCCGGCCAGCAGGGTGACCGTGACCTGCGGAAGCCGTGCCCAGATGCCGACCACGACGACGGCGGGCAGGGCGGTGGACAAGCTGCCGAGCCAGTCGCGGTGGGTGCCCAGCGTCTCGTTGAGCACCCCCGCGTCGGGGTGGTAGACCAGCCGCCACATGATGCCGACCACGACCTCCGGCATCGCCCAGGGGACGATCGCGAGCGCCCGTGACAGCCAGCGGAACCGCAGGTCCTGGTGGAGCAGCAGCGCGAGGCCGAGCGCGAGCAGGAACTGCGGTACGGAGACGGCCACCGCCCACACCAGGCCGATCCGGAACGACTCCCAGAAGAGGGTGTCGCGCAGCAGGTCCTGGAAGTTGAGCAGCCCGATCCACTGGGTGGGGTCGGTACGGCCCGCCTGTGAGTCGGTGAAGGCCAGCGCGATCCCGTAGAGGAGCGGGCCGACGCTGAGGAGGAGGATCGGGATCAGCGCGGGCAGGACCAGGAACCACGCCCCCTGGGCAGTGCCCTGACGGCGCGTCATGCGACCACCCGGGCCCTTGGCCGAACCCCGGCCCTTGGCGGAGCCCGGGTCCGAGCGCGCCGGGTCGGCGGTCACGGGTATCACGGCAGGGCCCCCTTCAGACGCGGTGGGAGGGCGGTCCGGGAGGGAGAGCCCACGTCATCGTGCGGAGGGCGGACGGTGCAGTCAAGCGGTTCTACCTGCGACAGTCGATGCGGCAGCCGGTACGGCGGTCGGTACGGCGCACGGACGTCGATGCGGACGGCGATGGGGCTGTCGATGCGGCCGTCTGTACGACGGGGGCGCGCGGCTCGATGCGAGAGACTTGGCCGTCGGCAGGGAGAAGTCGGCGACGAGGACTCGGCGAGGAGGAGGGGCACCCGGTGGCGGAGGTCGCGTTCACGGAGGAGCGGGCGCGGGCGGTGCTCTCGGCCGCGCTGCCGCCCTACCGGGCCGGTACGGCGGAGGCCCGGCTGCTGGCCCTCGGTGAGAACGCCGTCTTCGCCGTCGACAGCCTCTCGCTGGTGGTCCGGATCAGCCGCGACCTGGAAGTGTGGGACCGGGCCGCCCGGGAGCTGAGGATCGCCGACTGGCTGGCCCGGGAGGGGCTGCCCGCGGTCCGCCCCGACCGGCGCTTCGGCCCCGAGCAGCCGCTTCCGTTCGCCGACCATCTCGTCACGTACTGGCAGCGGCTTCCCGACCCGGTACGCCCCGCCGGGGCGCGCGATCTCGCGGAGCTGCTGCGGATGGTGCACGCCCTGCCCGACCCGCCCGGCGACCCGGCGCCGCTTCCGCTGCCGCGCCGCGATCTGCTGGGCGGGGTCGAGCGCTGGCTGCGGCTGGCCGGGGACGCGATCGACCCGGCGGACGCGGCGTATCTGCGCGCCCGCCGGGACGACTTCGCGGCCGCCGTCGAGGAGCTGACCCCGCGCCTCGCCCCCGGCCCGATCCACGGCGACGCGCTGCCGCGCAATGTGCACATCGGCCCGGACGGCCCGGTGCTGGTGGACCTGGAGACCTTCTCGCACGATCTGCGCGAGCACGATCTGGTGGTGATGGCCCTGTCCCGGGACCGCTATGGGCTCGGCGCGGCGGAGTACGACGCGTTCGTGGCGGAGTACGGCTGGGACGTACGCGAGTGGCCCGGCTGCGCGGTGCTGCGGGGCGCACGCGAGACCGCCAGCTGCGCCTGGGTCTCCCAGCACGCCCCGGGCAACCCGGCGGCCCGCGCCGAGTTCGCCCGCCGCATCGCCTCCCTGCGGGAGGGCGACACGGCGGTGCGCTGGCACACGTTCTGAACGAAACGCGGCGCCAACGCGCATGGGCGGGAGACCGTCCGCGCGGAGGACGGGCACCGCGCGCGGACGGGCGGGCCGACCGGCGCGCCGTGCGGTATTCGCTCAGGCGCGCCATCCCGGGTCGCGGCCGCTCAAGGCGATCGCGCGGTCCAGCGGCGGCGCGTCGGCCGGGACGGGGATCATGGGGCCGAACAGCTCCTTCGGGCGCTCCTCGTCCGGGACCGCCGCCAGCCATTCGATGATGGTCTCGACGCTGCGGGGATCGCAGTCGTAGGGCTGGCCGGTGGCGCGGGCGAGATCCCAGCCGTGGATCACCAGCTCGTCCAGCGCCACGATGCCCATCATCTGGGCCGGCATGGTGACGCCACCGGCCTCCGTGGTGCCCAGCCAGGCGGACGGCTCGCGCCAGGCCACGGCCAGCGCGTCCAGGCGGCGCGGCAGCTCCTGCCGCCAGTCGGGGTCCAGCCGGTCGGCCGACCCCTGACCGGGGGCGGGGCCCGCCTCGGCCGTGGTCTTCTCGGCGGCCTGGCGCATGGCGAGGGCGAGCCCCATGAAGTGGTCGAGCAGATCCGCGACGGAGTAGGCGCCACACGGTGTGGGCGCGCTGAGCTGCTCGTCCGTGACGCCGCCGAGCAGCGCCGTCACCCGCCGCGCTGTGGGTCCGAAATCGATCATGGTGGTCTGTTCGTCGGTCACGGTCGTCTTCTCCTCGCTCGAGTCCGTGGTCCGTCCCCCTTACCCGTACGGACCGGCCGGCCGCCGGAAACTCATCGGTGCGGCACGCCCCGATATCCGCCCGGCGGCCCGGCGGGCCGCTACCCCACCACGGCCCCCGCCTCCCGCAGCGGCCAGCCGCCGTCCACGACCGCGTCCGGGGTGCCCTTGCGGCGCAGCCAGGACTGGAAGTCGGCCGCCCAGTGCGCGTACCACCCCACCTGCTTGCGGTGGAGGTCCCACAGCTCGAGCCCGGCGACCTCGCCGTACCGCTCGGCGAGGGCGCAGGCGACCCGCACCGCCGCCAGCGCGTCCGCACCGGCGTCATGGGCGCGGTCGTGCACCACCCCGTACTCCCCGCAGACCGCCTCCAGCGTGCGCTTGCCCTTGCGATAGCGGTCGACGGCGCGATCTATCGTGTACGGATCCACGACGGGGCCGGTCTCCGCGCCCTCCAGCCGCTCGCTCAGCGGGCGCAGCCCGTGCCGCCCCAACTCGGCGGCGAGCAGGCTGAGATCGAACGCCTTATCCACGCACGACCGTGTCTCACGGTCTCCCTCGTCGTTGATCAGCCAGGGGGTGCGATCAGATGGAGATCTTCTTCACCGACCCGGGAGCGCTGGAAGCGGCCGGGGTCACCGACGCGCAGAGGGCACTGGAAAGGTACGGCTTGCATGCCAGTGCGCCGTTCATCCTCAGTGATGACGGCAGCTACGACGTGCATCTGAACCGCTTCCTGTGGTCCTTGCCGACCCTCGGGGTGAGGTCGGCGAACTCCTGGCGGGCGTACGCGCTCGATCTACTGACCTGGGGACGGTTCCTCCACGAACATCGCGACAAGACCGTCTGGCAAGCCGACCGTGACGACATCACGGCTTTCCACCGGGCACGGCGTGTGGCGCCCGACCCCACACAAGTCGTCTCGGCAGCCACCTGGAACCGGGGCATCGCGGCCTTGGACAAGTTCTACAGCTGGGCTGCGGACGAAGGCTTGGTCACGCGGACGCCGTTCAGGTACTACGAGAGTTCACGGCGCGCAGACTTCGGCGGACAAGTACTCGTCCGCAACAACCGCGCGGTGGAGAAGGCTGCCAGACGCGGCAACGTCAAGTTCCTCTCTGTGCCCCGATATACGGCCTTCCGCGATGTCGGGCTGCGTGGTCTACGGCCGTCGGGGGTATCCGATCCTTCCTTTCGGGGCCGGAACGCGGAACGCAACGTCGTCCTGGCGGAGCTACTGGTCACCACCGGCCTACGCATTGAGGAGGCCGCCTCGCTGTGCTGGCCGGAGCTTCCCGCCCCGGATCCCCAGGGCGGAAGGAAGAGCGTGCCGTTCGACCTGGCGCCGCCGACCGCCAAGCGGGACAAGGGTCGGAGGATCCTGCTGCCGAATCGGATCGTCTCAGCCGTGGCCGACTACATGGAGATCGAGCGCTCCTTGGTGCTGGACCGTTGGCGCGCCCGAGGCTGCCCTCTGCCTGCCGGTGCGGTGCTGGGAAGCCACGCCGACCACCGGGGCGTACGAATGCCCACGAAGGACGGCCGACTGCGCAGGGTACCCTGGTCACGCGTTCCCCCATCGATCCGGTCACGGCTATTCCTCGTGGACGAGCAGGACCGTCCTCTTGGGCCCGCTTGTGTGTGGCTCGGCCAAGAAGCACGTCCGGTATCTCTGTCCGCCTGGGAGTCCGTCTTCGTACGCGCCTCGGAGAGGTGCCGAACCAACGGGATCGATGTCGCTGCCACGCCTCATGTGCTGAGGCACACCTTCGCCGTTCATCTGCTCTCGGCTCTGATCCATGAGCAGATCGGCTCGGTGGACAGGCGTGAAATGGCCGACGGCGTGTACCGCCGGATCGTCGGGGATCCACTCGACCACCTGCGCCGGCTACTGGGGCACTCCTCGATCACGACGACGTACATCTATCTCGACTGCACGGACCAGGCGCAGTCCTTGATCGACAGTGCGGTGCATGCGTGGACCTCCGAGGTCGCGGCAACAGCGGCTCAGGTCTCTGAAGAGGTGCAACGTCCCCTGGCCCAGGTACGGGAGGTGAACTCGTGGTAGGGCGAAGGCGGCGTCGGGCCCGGGTGCACGTGCCTGTACTGGAGATTGCTGATCCGGCCGCCACAACGCTGGGGCCGCTGAAGATCGAGGTCACCTTCCCGGACAACCGAGCGGCCGTCGTGGACTGGACCCGGGAGCCTCAGCAGCGGCTGTTGCGGGCACTGGCCGCGGAACTGGCGGCGTCGTGTGCCGTGGGCCAGGGCACAGGATCGCCGTACACCCTGCGGAATCGCGCTCGCTCGTGCCGGGAATGGGCACGCTGGATCGCTTCGACGGAGGACGTGGACCTACGCGTGAGTGACCTCCTTCCCAGCCATCTCGACAGGTTTGAGGACCATCTGCGCGAAAGGCATCCGGAGTCGTCGAGAACTCCGTACGCGCGTATCGCCGACATCGTCTGGATCTTGCGGCGTCTCAGCGACACCCACGGCGGCTTCTCGCCCGCCCTGGTCCGGCGGCTCGCCTACATCTCCGCAGGCCCGGTCGGCTCCTACACGCCTCGCGATGCCTATTCGCCCCATGTAGTGGAGCAGTTGAAGGCTGCCGCGCGCTCCGATGTCGATCGTGCCATCCGGCGATTGACGGTGGAGGGGCCGTCGCTCCTTTCACGGGGACAAGACCCTCGGGTAGCAGGATGGGCCTCCGATGCCAATGTGGTGTGGGAGATCCATCAGAAGCGGGGGCAGTTCACGCGCCAAGAACTGGCCGACCAGGTCGGTCAGACCGTGGCTGACGAGCATTCTCCTGGTCGCCTCGCGCCTCTGCTCTACCCGACCACTCGTGACCTGTTCGCTCTGCTCCTTCTGTTCTGCCTGGAAAGCGGCATGGAAGTGGAGGCAGCCAGGGAGCTGACGGCTGGGTGCCTCAAGAACCCGAACCGTGGCTACGTTCAGGTTGAGTACCTCAAACGTCGTCGTCATGGGCAGGAGTGGAACACGATCCGGGTCAGGGACGGTTCGTCCCACTCACCCGGTGGGCTGTTGCGACTGGCTCTTCGGCTCACGGCCTCAGTCAGGGAGATCACCGGCTCGCCCGCCCTGTGGCAGTTCCGGACGAAGGAAGGCAGCCTGACCACCGGTCTCAGTGCAAGTGCGGTGACGTACCTGGCAAAAGCCTTTGTCTACAGGCATGGCATCAGTGACGCGGGGCAACCCGTCGAACTGCGCATGTCCCGACTGCGGAAGACCTACAAAGCCGCCGTGTACAAGGTCACCGGAGGGAGGATGTCGGCCTTCGTTCAGGGACACTCACCCGACATCGCCGCCGCGCACTACGCGGACATCCCCTCGCTGCGCGATCTCCATGAACAGGCTGTGGCAGACGGCTTGCACGACGCGCTGAACGAGGCGCGTTCTCCCTCGGTCCTGACGCCGGAGGCGGAAGAACGTCTCCTGCAACGCCCCGCAGAAGCACCGGAGTTACTCGGAGTCTCGCCGACAGAAGCAGGGTCACTGCTGTCGGGTGAGTCCGATCTGTGGCTGTCGTCCTGCCGTGACTTCTTCGACTCACCGTTCGGTGTCAAGGGCAAGGCGTGCCCCGTATCGTTCTTCGGCTGTCTCGGCTGCGGAAACGCTGTCATCACCCGGAGGAAGCTGCCCGCCATCCTGGCATTCCTCAACCACATCGAGGGCGAGCGAGCCAAGATGCCGGAAGCCGAGTGGGCAGAGCGGTTCGGCGGGGCCCGCCAGCAGATCCTGCGACTGGTCCTGCCGAAGTTCAGCGAAAGCGACGTCCTCAGTGCCCAGGCCGTAGCCGAGTCCGCCGATCCCCTCCTCTTCCTTCCCTCCATCCTGTTCGGAGGTCATTGATGCCCGCACAGCCACTTCCGCTCGGGCCCGGCACCGCCGCACGCCCCTCCGACACCACACCCGTAATGTCCGGACGCCCTCTGGTCGGCGCCCCTTCCGTCATGCCGCGGTTCGCGGATGACGTCTGGAACCTCGGCGTAGCCGGTTTTGCCGGAAACAGGTACCCCAGCGAGTTCCTGATCGACTTCAAGTCCCTCCGCCTCTCCGTGCGACGCGAAGCCGCACGCGAGTTCCTCTTCTGGAGGCTCAACACCCGTCCGGTCCGTGGACCCCTACCGTCCATCTCGACCGTGGCCTCCGAGTGGTGGAATCTGCGGTGCTTCTTCCGGTTCCTCGACACCGAACACGGAGGCCTACGCCTGGACGCGGTCACGCAACCGGTTCTCGACGCCTACCTCGCCCACTGCCGGGGCGAGGGCCTGCTGACGAGCGGTCTGCGCCAGCGACTCCAGGTACTTCCCCGTCTGCACCTCGCCGCACCGGCCCTCACCACCGATGCGTTGATCGTCAGCCCGTGGAACGGGCGCCCCCTCACCCGAGTCATCGGTACCGATCCAAGGCGCGAGCGCGAAAACACGACCCCCCGCATCCCACCGAAGGTGATCGGCCCACTGGTGCAGGCAGCGCTGTTCTACGTCCGCACGGTGGCAGAGGACATCATCAACGCACGTGTTGAGCTCGCGGAACTGGAAACTGCTGTCGAAGACATCCACGGCCTTTCCATCCATCGGCTTGAGCGCTATCTCGACGGCCTCGCCCATGAGGGACGAGGGGTCCCCGCAGTGGACGAGTTCGGGCGGCAAGCGCGCCTGGCCGGTTCGCCCGCCTACACGTACGTCATGCGGAAATCCGGAGCCGGGCCGGCAGTCGCAGGAGGCCTCTACGACAAGCGCATCGATCAAGCACTGGAGCGGCTGGGACCCGAGCCCGGCGGCATGGACACACCCATCACGCCACACCCGCAGACCGGCCTTCCCTGGCGCGCCAGGTTCAGCCCCGCCGCGGTGCCCTACGAGGAACGGCTCCTGAGAACCGCGTGTTACATCCTCGTCGCCTACCTGTCCGGCATGCGCGACTCGGAGGTGAAGGAGCTCCGAGACGGCTGCCACTACACCGAGCGGAGCGCGGACGGCGTCGTCGTCCGGCACAAGGTCCGTTCGCGTCTCGTCAAGGGCGGGCGTGGTGTGGCGGAGAACTGGGTGGTCATCGAGCCTGTCGCCGAAGCCATCGCTGTCCTTGAACGTCTGCCCCACCGTGAGGCGCTGTTCTGCCGTCCTGTAAGCCGTGACCGGTATTCAACGGTCACGGCCAACCGAATGAACGAGAACCTCAACGCGTTCAGAGCACACTGCACGCACATCGGTTTCCCTGTGCCCGACGTGGACGGGGAGCCGTGGAACCTCACCACCCGCCAGTTCCGCAGAACCGTGGCTTGGCACATCGCCCACCGCCCCTACGGCACGGTCGCGGGAATGATCCAGTACAAGCATCTCTCCGTGGCTATGTTCGAGGGATACGCCGGGACCTCAGCCTCGGGTTTCCGCGCAGAGGTCGCCGCCGAGGAGGCTCTGGCACGGCTGGCCGACGTCGTGGAGCGCTACGAGGACTTCAAAGCTGGTGTTCGCTCCTCCTCGCCTGGCGGCGCGCGAACCGACAACGAGTTCGGGCGCGTGCAGGAAGAACTCCAGGACTTCCCGGGCCGAGTGGTCGACGAGCGTCGCCTTCACGCCATGCTCAAGACGTCGGCCCGCACCCTGCACGTCGGGACGCTGAACGACTGCTACTACCAGCCCGAGACCGCCCTCTGCCGAACTGCCGGCGGCCCGGACCAGCCCATGCTCAACAACTGCCGTCCCGATCGTTGCGGGAATTCGACCATCACGACCCGCCACCGCCCAGGGTGGGAAGCCGCGCGTGGGGACACCGAGCGAGCCCTCGCCTTCGTCGGGCTCTCCGACCTCCAGCGCACGGCTCTGCGGCAGCACCTGCACGACATCAACAAGGTGATCGAAGGCGTCGACCATGCCAACAACTGAACGCATCGAGACTGCCCTCCGTGCAGCCGGTGAGCGCCTGCTCAGAGGAGAACCCATGCGTAGTGACGGTTCGCTCACCGTCGCCTCCCTGGCAGCCGAAGCCGGCGTCAGCAGGGCCAGCGCGTACCGCTGCCCCGAGGTCGTGGACAAGTTCCGAAACCTCGTAGCCGAACGAGAATATGCAGCCGCACTCCCGGCATCCCTCCGGCAGGAGGTCCAGTCTCTGAAGGCGGCCGAACGTGAGCTTCGCCAGGAGCACGCGCGCGAGGTGCGGGAGCTCCGGTCCTCAATCAACGTCCTCGCACAGCAGGTCCAATTCCTCACAGTTGAGAACCAACGCCTCTCTCAAGCCCCAAGCCACCATGACCGGGTGACCCGCATCGACCGACGTTAGTCCGGCTCTCGCAGACCGCCGGACACTCTTCTCGCAGCGCCAACGACAGGCCACAGCAGACCCCAGTGCCGAGCGAGGGTGGCGCAGAGTGGCCGTTGTAAAGGAACCTTTCTAAAGGTACCTTTACAACGTGTCGAACAGTCAGAAGGACGAGCCAACCCGGGCCCGCACGACCCGGCTCACCGACCCCCGCGCCCTGCGCGCCTACGCCCATCCCACCCGCATGCGCCTGGTCGGCCTGCTCCGCACCGAAGGCCCCTTCACCGCGACCCGCGCGGCCGAGCTCATCGGCGAATCCGTCGCCAGTTGCTCGTACCACCTGCGGATGCTCGCCAAGTACGGGCTGGTCGAGGTCGCACCGGGTGGTCAGGGCCGCGAGAAACCCTGGCGGGCCACAACGCGCTTCACCCAGTGGCCCAACTACTCCGAAGATCCTGCCGTCGCGGAGGCCAGCAGGGCACTGGAAACGGCGGTCGCCGAGCGCTACTTCGAGCTGATGACCCGCGCCATCGAAGAGCGCCACGATCTGCCACGCGAGTGGCAGGAGGCCGAGCACATCGGCGACCAGGTTCTCTACCTGACGGCGGGAGAACTCGCCGACCTCGCCGAAAAACTCGACGGTCTGCTGCGCCCGTACGAGGACCGGCAGGGCGACCCGGCCGCCCGCCCCCAAGGCGTGCGGCTTGTCCAGATCATCCGGGCCGCCTTTCCCTTGCCGCAACGGCTCGCAGGCAACGAGGAGACTTCCACCCCGCCGGACAGCGCGGGCGGCCCGCGATGACGACCTCGGGCCGCTTATCCGCGGCCGTCCCCGACCTACTGCGCAAGCGCTCCTTTCGCCGTTACTGGACCGGCCAGAGCATCTCCCTGGTCGGCGACCAGATATCCCAGATCGCCCTCCCTCTCGTCGCCGTCCTCGCCCTCCACGCCGACGCCGCCCAGATGGGCTGGCTCGCCACGGCCCAGCTGATGCCAGCCCTGCTGCTCTCTCTGCCCGCAGGCGCCTGGGCCGACAGCAGAGCGCATCGCCGTCGCGTAATGATCGTCACGGACCTCGCGCGGGCCCTGCTCATCGCGTCGGTTCCCATCGCGTACGCCCTGGACGCACTCACCTTCACGCAGCTCTACGCGGTCGCCTTGGGGATCGGCGCGCTGACCGTCCTCTTCGACGTCTGCAACACCATCCTGTTCGTCTCGCTCATCCCCGCCGAGCGCTATATCGAGGGCAACTCCCTCGTCAACGGAAGCCGGGCCATGTCGTTCGTTGCGGGTCCCAGTGTCGGCGGTCTCCTCGTCCAGTTGTTCACCGCGCCGCTCGCGCTCCTCGCTGACGCGGTGACCTATCTGGCCTCCGCCTGCTGTCTGGCCCGCATAACCCCCGCCGAACCGTCGGCCGCGCCTCCCTCGAAAGGGCACTTCACCGCAGGCCTGCGGTGGATCCTCCGCTCGCGCGTCATGCGCGCCACGTTCGCCGGATCCGCCACGGTTCAGTTCTTCAATTTCATTTTTCACACGCTCTTCGTGCTCTACGCCACTACCGAACTCGGCCTGAGCGCAGGCGTGCTGGGATCGGTCCTCGGAGTCGGCGCGATCGGCGGGCTGATCGGTGCCGCCCTCACCGGCCGTCTCGTGCGCCACGTCGGCGTCGGGCCCACCGTCATCGTCGGCTTCGCAGCCTTCCCGGTCCCGCTACTGCTCGTACCCCTCGCAGACGGCCCGGAGCCCCTCGTCCTCAGCCTCCTCTTCCTCGCCGAATTCGGCTCGTGCGTGGGCGCGATGATTGTCGACATCTCGCTGGGCTCACTCCAGACAGCCCTGATCCCCCACTCCCTGCGTGCCCGCGTCAATGGGGCCTACCGCACCCTCACCCACGGCATGCGCCCGCTGGGCGCGCTCGCGGGAGGAGCACTCGGCACGGCTATCGGGCTACGTCCGACCCTGTGGATCGCAACGGCCGGGGCCGTGATGTGCCTGGTCTGGGTACTGCCTTCGCCGGTACCACGTATCCGCGAGTTGCCCGATACTCCGCTGGAGCCAGCACACGGCGCACCATCGCCATCCGCCTCCTCGCCCTCGTCCGGCTAGCCTCGCGTCAGAGGACCTATTTCCTCGCGGCTGAACGGGACGATCGGCCATGCCGGCTCGACGTAGGCAGTCACATCCGAGGTACGACGCAGATACCTCTGGAGAGAGACAGCCTGCTCGGCCGCCGCACGAACCTGTAGATCGTGCAGCTCCGCAGGCCCCAGCGTTCCTATGACCGAATGCTTGATGCCCATGGATCGCGCCGCACGCGCTGCGGCCACCGCATCCGCAACAGCGTTGTGCGCGTCGTTGAGCGGCACACCGTAGTGCTCGCAGAGCGCCTGGAGATTCCGTGACCCCTTCCTGTATTGGTCCACGTGCTTGTCCAGGACCAAAGGGTCGATGACAGGCGATGTCCCTCCACGCAACCGCTTGACCAACGGCTCTATGCCATGGCGTCGGCACTCACGGTCGAGGAGCGAGAGGTCGTACCGCGCGTTCATCACCACCAGCGGAGTCCCCGAGTTCAGCACTTCAGCGACAGCCGATGTGATTTCGTCGATCGCGGGAGCCGCCGCAACCCCGTGCCTGCGGGCGTGTTCCGTGGAGATGCCATGGATGGCCGAAGCCTGCCGCGGGATGGTCACCCCCGGGTCGAGCAGCCATGTCCGAGCCTCCGGTGGTCGTTCATCCGCGTCCACAGCCACGACGGCAGCGGTGACGATCCGGTCGGTCTCGATGTCGGTTCCCGTGGTCTCCAAGTCGAAGGCCACCAACGTCCCGCTGGTCCAGCTCATCACAGGACACCACCCACCAGACCACCCTGAAACACCTGAGACGTACTCGAAGTGCGTGGATAAAACGCCGCGTTGTACGCCACCACCGGGGCGCCGGCCCGCCAGTGGGTCACCAGCACCTCGGCGACCTCCTCGACCACCTCGCGCCCGGGCCTGCCGTCCGCCGCCGCCCGCTCACCGGTGATCCCGTGCACCGCCACGGCGTCCTCGGGGATGGGCACTTGGGGGTCGGCCAGCCATTCGCGGCGCCCGACCGGCTCCCCGCCCCTCACCTCGACCACGGCCGCCGTCACGATCCGTGCCGTGCGCGGATCGGTGCCCGTCGTCTCCAGGTCGAATCCGATCAGCAGCCCCCTGTGCCAGCCCATGGCCGCCCCTCCCTTTGTCGTACTTCCCCCATGTGTGCACCACCTTCCCATGCACCACTGACAACGGCCGGTGCGCCGGACCGAGTCCTCAGACGTCTGAGGACTCTGTGTTAGAGTCCCCGCCGTCCTCGGATGATCGATCAGGGAGAGGCGGCGCGGTGGCGGCGCGGACGGCACTCTTGCGGCACGGACCCGTGGTGCCACGGGTCGAGAGCGCCCTGCGCGCGATGCTCACCGAGGGCCGCTGGCTCCCCGGTGAGCGGTTGCCCAACGAGGTGGCGCTCGCCGCCGAACTGGGCGTCGGCCGCTCCTCGGTGCGGGAGGCCGTACGCCTGCTGGCCCATGACGGGCTGGTCGAGGTGCGCCACGGCTCGGGCACCTACGCCGCGCGGCCCCCGGCTCCCGGCGGGGAGGGCGATATGCGGCGGCTGCTGCGCCGGGCCCGGCTGCGCGAGGTGTACGAGGTGCGCCGCGCCCTCGAGGTCGAGGCCGCCCGGCTGGCCGCCGGGCGCATCCGCCCCGAGGACATCGGGCGGCTGCGGGACCATCTCGCACTGCGCGAGGAGCGGGCCGGAGGCGATCCGGCCACCTTCGTGGACGCCGATCTGGCCTTCCACCGGACCGTGGTGGAAATGTCCGGGAACGCCGTGCTGCTCGGCCTGTTCACCTCCGTCCTGCCGGTGCTGCGCGAGGCACTGGTGGAGATGGTCGGCCACGAGCCCGCCCTGCCCGATGTGTCGTGCGCCCACGCCGAACTGCTGGACGGGCTGGCGCGCGGGGACGCCGACACCGCGATCGCGGCCACGGTCTCCCACCTCGAGGCCGTCATGGAACTCTTCGACGGCGACGGCGACGGCGACGGCGACGGCGACGGCGACGGCGACACAAGCGAACTCGGAAGCGACAACAGCGAAAAGGAGGTGGCGGCCCCGTGACCGCCCCGGCCGTCCCCGTACTCAGGCTGCGCGAGGTGGATGTGGTGCGCGACGGCACCCCGCTGCTGCGCTCGATCTCGCTCACCGTCCACCAGGGCGAGCACTGGGCGCTGCTCGGCTCCAACGGCGCGGGCAAGTCCACCCTGCTCAGCCTGGCGGGCGCGCTGGTGCACCCCACACGCGGCACGGTGGAGGTCCTCGGCCGCACGCTGGGGCGGGTGGATCTGCGGGAGCTGCGGTCGTTCGTGGGGCATGTGGATCCCCGGCATCCGCTGCGCTCCCCGCTGCGGGTGCGGGACGTGGTGCTCACCGGGCTGACCAACACCGTGGAGCCGGTCCCCCGCCACCGCCCCAGCCCCGATCAGCGCGACCGGGCCGACCGGCTGCTGACCACCCTGGGCATGGGCGGGAAGCTGGACGCGCGCTGGCCGACCCTGTCGCAGGGCCAGCGCGGCCGGGTGCTGATCGCCCGGGCGCTGATGCCCCTCCCCCGGCTGCTGCTGCTCGACGAACCGGCCACCGGTCTGGATCTGGCCGCCCGTGAGCAGCTGCTGGAGAGCCTGGACACCCTGCGCCGGGACCACCCCGGACTGGCCACGGTCCTGGTCACCCACCACCTGGAGGAGCTGCCCGCCAGCACCACCCACGCCATGCTGCTGCGCACCGGGGAGTGCCTGGCGTCCGGCGCGGTGGACGAGGTGGTGACCACGGACCACATCACCAAGTGCTTCGACTACCCGGTGCACATCAGCCGCACCGACGGCCGATGGGCCGCCCGGGCCCTGCGCCCGCCGTACCAGGGCAGCGGCTCCTAAGGGTCAGGACACCGGCCGGGAGTCCGCCCAGACGCTCTCGAACTCCTCGCGGTAGGTGCCGAAGAGCCCGCCCTCACCCTCCTCGGCCGCCCCCTCGCGGACGACCTCGCGGCCCCGTCCGCCGCCGCGCAGCACCAGGACCGGGGCCTCCATGCCCCGGGCCTTGCGCAGATACGACTGGACGACGGCGAGGCCGTCCGCGCCGTCGCCGTTGACCAGGTAGGCGGTGAAGCGGGGTGTCTCGTCGAAGACATGGATCTCGAACGCGTCCGGGTCCCGCAGCCGGGCCCGCACCCGCCGCATATGGAGGATGTTCATCTCCACCGAGCGGCTCATCTCGCCCTTCTTCAGGCCGAGCTCGCGCTCCCGCCGCCGCACCGCGCTGCTCGCCGGGTTGAGGAAGAGCAGCCGGGCCCGGCAGCCGGATTCGGCCAGCCGGACCAGCCGGCGGCCCGAGTAGTTCTGGACCAGGAGGTTGAGCCCGATGCCGACGGCGTCGAGGCGGCGGGCGCTGCCGAAGAGGTCCTCGGCGGGCAGCTGGCGCTGGAGCCGCACCCGGTCGGAATGGACGCCCACGACGTCGGCGTAGCGGTCGCCTACGAGGTCCTCGACGGCGTCGATGGGCAGCCGGTCGGCGGAGGGGGAGCCGGTACCGCTGCCGAGGATCTCCAGCAGCCGGGCGGAGGCCCGCTCGGCCTGGGCGAGGACCGTCTCGGACAGGGCGCGGTTGCGGGAGACCACATTGCGGGAGACCTCCAGCTCGTCCAGGGCCAGCTCCACCTCACGGCGGTCGTCGAGGTACGGCTCGAAGCACGGCCAGTGCTGGACGAGGAGCTCCCGCAGCTGCGGCAGGGTCAGGAAGCTGACGACATTGTCGTCGGCCGGGTCGAGCAGATAGCCCTTGCGCCGGCTGACCTCCCGTACGGCGACCGCGCGCTGCACCCACTCCTGCCCGGCGGGGCCGGCGGCGGCGATGACCCAGTCCTCGCCGTGGACCGGTTCGTAGATGGGCCGCAGCACGGCGCTGACGACGGCGCGCAGCCGCTGTTCCACGAGGTTGAGCCAGATATAGGCCCGCCCGGCCCGGCGTGCGCGTGTGCGCACCTCGCTCCAGGCTTCGGCGCCCCAGTCCAGTTCCGCTCCGATCTCCATCGGCCGCACCACGGACACCGCGCCGGGAGGTGCGTCGGTGGAGCCGTCACCCCCGGGACCTCCGTCACCGGGGGGCAGCTCCAGCCCGCCCGAGCTCACCTGTGCACCGCCTTCCGCCCCCGTCCAACGATCACCGCAGACTACTGCGCTGGCGGGGGCGGTGCGACACTCAGGTCCTGCCTATCAGGTCAACGTTCCTCTTCTGTATGGCCGTTGTGTCCGGACAGTGCAGGCGGCGTGAGGGGATTCATAGCGGTGACGTCCCGCGGGGACAGCTGGAAGCCCTGCCAGTGCAGCGGCATCGGCTCCTGGTCCTCATCCCGGGCGATGTGATGGAACCCGATGTTGACCCACACGATGGGGTGCTTGAGGGTCTGCCCGTTGACCCACTTGTCGACGCTCTTACCGGCACCGGCGCCGCAATTGCGCAGATTGTTGCTGGCGAACTGCTCACACTTGTTGTACTCGGTGAAGTAGACGTCGTGTTTGGTGAAACTACGCCCCTGGTACTTGGTGGTGTGGCCGGGAACGATCTCGTAGCTGCGCGGATGGCCGTCCTTGTTCTTGCCCGCCGCGCTGACCACGCGCCACCACCGCGCCGCCGCCGCGTCGCCCGCCAGCTCCTTGGTGACCTTGGTGCGGGTGGTCTTGGTCTTCGGGATCCGCCCGGAGGCCGCGGTGGTCTTGGAGTCGTACTGCTCGACCTTGCTCTTGGGCGAGCCGTCCAGCCCGAAGTTCAGCCGCCAGAAGACGTTGTGCGCGTGGCTGGTGGCGTAGTCCTTGGCGCCCTTGCCGATGGGCCAGCCGCGGCCGTCGCCCGCGTCGTAGTCCATCGGGGAGAGCGTGCCGGTGGCGCCGACCTGCATGGTCATGGTGCCGTCACCGGCGAACCGCCACTCGGTGATGTACTCGTACCAGCCGACCTGGTTGACGGTGTAGAGCAGCAGGTCCTTGCCCTGGAGCTGGTAGACCTTGTTCTCGCTGCCCGCCCCGAAGCCGCCCTCGCCCATGCGGTAGGCGTGGCCGCGGGCCCGGGTGGTGGCGCACAGGCCCTTCACATTCGGGTGGTCGGGGTCCCAGGCGTCGGGCACCCGCACGGTCTTGATGGTGCCGCCGGGGCACTCGGCCGGATCCAGCTGCTGCAGCCCCTGGGCGAAGTCCTGCCCGGTGAGGTCGTCGTACTCATTGCTGCCGTCGTCGTAGGGCACATGGATCTGGCCCAGCTTCGCCGAGGTCAGCACCTTGATCGGGGCGCTTTCGCCCTTGGGCTGGTACGAGACGTCGTCGAGCACGAGACCGGCCTTGCTCTCGTAGTGCCAGCACATCCGCCAGACGGTGCCGCCGTCGAGCTTCTGCTCGATTCTGTACGGGGCGCTGCAATCCGCCGCGGCAGCGGTCCGCGGGGCCGCCTGGGCGCTGCCGACCGGCCCGGCGGCGATCGCCACGGTGCCGAGCAGCGCCGAGGCGCCGATGGCCGCCGCGACCCGGGCACGGGCGCGGCGGAGCCTGCTGTCAGGCATGGGGAGACTCCTGTAATGAAGCGTCGAGGGGTTGCGAAGCGCCGGTATGCCGGGCGCTTCGGCCGTCACCCGCCGGCCGTCAGGCGAGCTTGGAGACCTTGTGGGCGCTCAGGTCGACCACCATCTGCCGGGCGTCGATCCAGGGACCGTTCACCACCCGGGTGAACAGCCGTACGCAGCGGTGCTTGCCGCAGTCCTGGACCGAGGCCGGACCGGGGTTGCTGCCCTCGCCCGCGCGGTAGACGAAGCCGGTGACGGTCAGCTGGTCCGGTCGGGTCAGCGCCTTGCCGGTGGCGTCCTTGAAGTCCTTCTTCAGCCCCTCGCCCAGCTGGTCGGCCATCAGCAGCCGCGCGGCCTCCATCACCTCGTCGCGGTTGGGCGGCGGCTGCACCCCGCGCTGGGTGTCGGTGCCGGTGACCTTGCCGTTGCCGAGGTCGACCGTCTTGGTGACGTAGGTGTCGTCCTTGTAGTCGTAGTACGTCACCTCGGCGCGGCGCGGCGGGTCGGCGGCCCCCACCTCTTCGGGGCTCAGCTCCGCGAGGTCGGTGGAGAGCCGCTCGGGGCCCTTGGCGCCCTTGACGTCCTCGCTGCTCATACGGAAGTCGCGCCCGGCCGCGAGGCTCTGGGCGCGCTTCATCTCGTCGTCGGTCAGCGGATCGCGGCCGCTGCCGGTCTTGCCCTGCTCGGGCGCCTCTTCCACCACTCCGGGCTGCTGCCGGGCCGCCTGGCCCTGCTCCGCCGAGGAGCTCTGCGGTCCCCCACCCGAGCCCTCCTCGCCGGACGCGCTCCCCGGGAGCGTCACCCCGACCATGACCGCCGTGGCGGTGATCGCCACGGCCGCGCCGGCCACCACCTTGCCCAGGTGGCGGTGCATCATCTTGCGCACATCCTCCCCCATTCCCCCCTGTCGTCTTATCGGAGTGCATAGCGGGATACGCGTATGCCTCCGGGTCACCCGGTAGGACGAACCGATATGGCCGTAGGTTGCCTCACTTTTGAGGAAGTTCCGCCGAAAGAGCGGATGCCTCCGGCCAGTTGGGAAAGGATGCAGGGTCGGTCATGTTCCGTCCGGTGCCTGGGGTACTCGCGGCCCCCGGAGAAGAAGTGGAAGAGTCGACGTATGCAGGTCTGGCCGGGACAGGCTTATCCCCTTGGCGCCACCTACGACGGCGCCGGAACCAACTTCGCGGTGTTCTCCGAGGCCGCTGTCCGCATCGAGCTGTGCCTCCTGCACGACGACGGCTCGGAGACGGCGGTCGAGCTGCGGGAGTCCGACGCGTTCGTGCGCCACGCCTATCTGCCGGGGATCATGCCGGGGCAGCGCTACGGCTTCCGGGCCCATGGCCCGTACGAACCGGAACTCGGCCACCGCTGCAATTCCGCCAAGCTCCTGCTGGATCCGTACGCCAAGGCGATCAGCGGGCGGATCGACTGGGGCGAGGAGGTCTACGGCTACCACTTCGGGCGGCCCGACAAGCGCAATGACCTCGACTCCGCCCCGCACACCATGGCGTCGGTCGTGGTCAATCCGTACTTCGACTGGGGCGACGACCGTCCGCCGCGCACCGACTACCACCGCATGGTCATCTACGAGGCGCATGTCAAGGGGCTGACCATGCGCCATCCCCGGCTGCCGGAGGAGCTGCGCGGGACCTACGCGGCGCTCGCCCATCCGGCGATCATCGAACACCTGACCGAGCTGGGCGTGACCACGCTGGAACTGATGCCCGTACACCAGTTCGTCCACGACCACCGGCTGACCGACGAGGGGCTGACCAACTACTGGGGCTACAACACCATCGGCTTCTTCGCCCCGCACAACGCCTACGCCTCCTGGGGCGACCGGGGCCAGCAGGTGCTGGAGTTCAAATCGGCCGTCCGGGCGCTGCACCAGGCGGGCATCGAGGTCATCCTGGACGTGGTCTACAACCACACGGCCGAGGGCAACCACCTGGGCCCCACGCTCTCCTTCCGGGGCCTGGACAACGCCTCGTACTACCGGCTGACCGAGGACCGCCGGTACTACATGGACACCACCGGCACCGGGAACTCCCTGCTGATGCGGTCCCCGCACGTGCTCCAGCTGATCATGGACTCGCTGCGCTACTGGGTGACCGAGATGCATGTGGACGGCTTCCGCTTCGATCTGGCGGCGACGCTGGCCCGGCAGTTCCACGAGGTGGACCGGCTGTCGTCGTTCTTCGACCTGGTCCAGCAGGATCCGGTGGTGAGCCAGGTGAAGCTGATCGCCGAGCCCTGGGACGTCGGCGAGGGCGGCTATCAGGTCGGCAACTTCCCGCCCCTGTGGACCGAATGGAACGGCAAGTTCCGGGATACCGTGCGGGACCTGTGGCGCGGTGAGCCGAGGACGCTGGCCGAGTTCGCCTCCCGGCTGACCGGCTCCTCCGACCTCTACCAGGGCGACGGGCGGCGCCCGCTGGCCTCGGTCAACTTCGTCACCTGCCATGACGGCTTCACCCTGCGCGACCTGGTGAGCTACGACGAGAAGCACAACGAGGCCAACGGCGAGTCCAACCAGGACGGCGAGAGCTACAACCGGTCCTGGAACTGCGGCGTCGAGGGCGAGACCGACGACCCGGCGGTGCGGACGCTGCGCCAGCGCCAGATGCGCAACTTCATCGCCACCCTGATGCTCTCCCAGGGCGTGCCGATGCTCAGCCACGGCGATGAGTTCGGCCGCACCCAGGGCGGCAACAACAACGCGTACTGCCAGGACAACGAGGTGTCCTGGGTGCGCTGGCCGGATCACGCCAAGGGGCAGGACGGCGAGGGGGAGGACCGCTCGGCGCTGGAACTGCTGCGCTTCGCCCGCTCACTGGTGTGGCTGCGCCGCGACCACCCCGTCTTCCGGCGCCGCCGCTTTTTCCACGGACGGCCGGTGGAGGGCACCCATGACGAGCTGTCGGACATCGCCTGGTTCACCCATGAGGGAGAGGAGATGACCCCGCGCGACTGGCAGGCGGCGCACGCCAAGTCCCTCGCGGTCTTCCTCAACGGCAGCGCGATCTCCGAACCGGGGGCGCGCGGTGAACGGATCACCGACGACTCGTTCCTGCTGCTGTTCAACGCCCACCACGAGCCACTGGACTTCGTCGTGCCCATCGACCACGGCAAGCAGTGGCAGCTCATCGTGGACACGGCGGTACCGGAGGGCGTGGAGCCGGGCAGCGGCTCGAAAGTGGCGGCGGGCGACCGCCTGACCCTGGTGGACCGCAGCCTGATGGTGCTGCAACGGCCGGCCTAGGGGCTGGTGTCCGCTTATAGGTCCGGGGCCCGCCTGGGCCGAGGGGCGCGGCCGGCGGTCTGCGCGAGCCGCGAGGGCAGTATCACCGCGGCGTACCAGACCAGGGCCACGCACACGAACCCCGTCGCCCCGGAGGTCAGTGACCGTGTGAGGGAGTCGTCCCGTGCGCCGCAGACGAGGGCGAGGGCCGCCGACAGAGCCAGGACGACGGCGGGCAGCGCACGGGGGATCGGCATGACATCTGGTGCGGCGGCGCGCGGCAGCAGCGGCACCAGCCAGGTCGCGAGGGCGGAGCAGGTGCAGGCGATCAGGGTGGCCCCGAGCACGTCGCTGGGCCGGTGGCCGCCCATGGTGGCGGAGACGGAGGCGGTGCAGGCGAGCCACAGCACACCGATCGCGGCGACGTAGGGGCGGATGCGGGGAGCGACGACGAGGACGGCGGCGAGGGTCAGCGCGGCGGGGACGGTCGCGTGCCCGCTGGGGAAGCCCTGGAATACGAGATTCTCGGGGGCGTTCACCAGGTCGGGGCGGGGCAGGACCTTGTGAAGCACCTCGCCGCCCCCGGCGGTGAGAACGACGATCGCGAGCGCCGCGCACCCCCGCCACCAGTACCGTCCCACCAGGGCGAGGACCACGAGGACGGCCAGACCCACCATCAGAGTGGGCTCGGCGCTCTGTCCCATCGGCGGCATAGGCGTCGAGTCCAACTCCGATCCCGACAAGGGGTAGAACCACGCATCCAGCGAGCCGGCCTCCGAACTGTTGAAGATCCCGTTCTCGGCCCGCTGTCCGACCGGGGTGTAGACGGCGAACAGGTACATCGCCAGGAGTCCAAGGGCGTACAGCAGAGGCGGCATCCACGGCCGTTTTGTACTCGAAGGGCCGGATACGTTTGTACTCGAAGGGCCGGATACGGCGCGGACTTCCGGGGTCTGGCCGGAGGTGTCCGGGCGGTGTGCGGGCAGGGTCGAGCCGTCGTGTTGAGTCATCGCTTTCCTTCTTCGTGTGCCTCGTGCCCGGTGCTGGTCCGCTATCCGGCGAGCGAATGGTCCTGCCTGCGCTGAGCGGCGATCGCCAGAGCCGGAAGAGGTGCGATCAGGAGGACGAGGACCACCAGCGTCGGCAGGGAATTCATGAACCCGTCCGGCCGGGCGACGATCGCCTGCGTACGGATGAACGCGACGGCCGCGACGGGAATCAGCCACCGGCGGTCGCCGGTGGCGGCCGTCGCCGCCCACGCGGCGATCAACGCGGCGACTTCGAGGGTGAACAGGCCGCGCTGGAAGGCCGGACTGACAGCGGTCAGCTGGAGGCTCCCGGCCACGAACATGGCGAGCACCACGGGCACCAGCCAGCGGAACGAATGACGCCGCAGCCGGCCAGTACGACAGACCGCCAGCACGGCGCACGCGATGCACAGCGTCACCGACAGCGCCAGGTCATGGGCCGTGATCGGGGAGCCCAGCCCGTAATAGCCCAGCCCGTACTTGCCTTCGTGGCCGAAGAGGGTGGAGCTGCGGAAAGTGGCACCGGCGTAGACCATCGCCGCCGCGGCCGGCAGCGCGATCCACGCCTTGCCGCGCCCCAGGGCGACCAGGCAGACCAGCGGCAGCAGCCCGTAGGGCAGCAGCCGCGTCTTCGTACCGGGCCCTTCCGCCCACGGGTACCAGCCGGAGAAGTGGAACGCGATGGCCTGCTGGCCGGGATCGATGTGCAGGGTCCAGTGCCATACGTCCTGGAGGTACGGCACGAGTGCCAACACGGCGAGGGCGAGGGCCGCCAGATGAACGCCGTCCAGCCACCACGGCCGTGCCGTGTCGTCCACGACGGCACGGGCGCGGGCCCCCAACCCGCCGCGCACCAACGGCACGATCTCCCGTGGCGGAGGCCAGGCGCGGCCGGGATACGCCTCGGCCAGACAGGCCAGCAACTCGTCTCCCTGCCGGGAACGGTAGGACGCGGGGTAGGCCGCGAGCAGGAGACGGTTCATGCCTCCGCCACCCCACGATTCCGTGAGCGTCCGATGACGAAAGCCGCCGCCTGCTGCATCCGCAGCGCCTCCTGGCCGAGCAACTCGGTGCCGTCCTCGGTCAGCCGGTAGTACCGCCGCGCCCGCCCGTCCACCATCTCCTCGTGGTCGGCGGCCACCAGACCGGCCCGTTCCATCCGCTCCAGCGCGCCGTAGAGCGTGCCGACGGCGATCCGGAGCCGCCCGTCAGTGGCCGTCTCTGCGGCCTTGATGATGCCGTAGCCGTGCAACGGCCCGTCCATGAGCGCGGCGAGGATGAAGAACTGCGGCTCTGTCAGAGACGGATTCTTTCGCGTCATGCATCGAGAATATATCGAGGCTCGATATATATCCGCAAGAGGTGCCGGGCGGCCCGGGCGTCGCCCGCACTCGAGCAGCCGCTTCCCACTCCTCCAACGACCCCATCGTCCCGTTGACGCCTTCACCCCGAAGGGTCATCGAAACCCTCAGGTAGATGTCCTTTTTGTGGTGGGGCGCGTCGGGTGGGTACGTACGTTCATATGACGGCTGACCCCGGCACACCCACCGCCACCTATCGCCTCCAGCTCCAGCCCGCCTTCCCCTTCGCGGCGGCGGAGCGAGCGGTGCCGTATCTGGCCTCGCTCGGCGTCTCCCATCTGCATCTGTCCCCCGTGCTGGAGGCGGTGCCCGGCTCCACCCACGGCTATGACGTGGTGGACCACTCCGCCGTCCGGGCCGAACTGGGCGGCGAGGAGGGGCTGCGCACACTCGCCCGGACGGCGCGGGCGCACGGCCTCGGGCTGATCGTCGACATCGTGCCGAACCATATGGCCGCCCCCGCCCCCGAGCGGCTCAACGCCCCGCTGTGGGAGGTGCTGCGGGAGGGCCCGGAGTCGCCGTACGCGCGGTGGTTCGACATCGACTGGCGGGCCCACGGCGGCAAGGTGCTGCTGCCGGTGCTCGGCGGTCCGCTCGGCGAGGAGTGGAACCGGCTGCGGGTCGAGAACGGGACGCTGCGCTACTACGACCACGCCTTCCCGCTGCGTCCCGGCACCGAGGGGCTGCCGCTCGCCGAGCTGCTGGACGCCCAGTGGTACCGGCTCGGCTGGTGGCGGCTGGCCCGCACCGAGCTCAACTACCGGCGGTTCTTCACCATCTCCGAGCTGATCGCGGTGCGGGTGGAGGACCCGGAGGTGTTCGCGGCGACCCATGCCACGCTGCTGGAGCTGGTGCGGGACGGGGTCGTGGAGGGGCTGCGGATCGACCATCCGGACGGGCTCGCCGACCCGGAGGGGTATCTGCGGCGGCTGGACGGGGCGGTGCGGGCGGCGACGGGAGAGGGGGAAGGCGGAGGCGGGCGGCGAGCCGTGCCGGAGGGCGGGGGCGGCCTGGGGAACACGCCAGAAGGCGGGGGCGGGCGGCGCATCGCGCCAGAAGGCAGTGGCGAGCGGCGCATCGCGCCAGAAGGCAGTGGCGAGCGGCGCATCGCGCCAGAAGGCAGTGGCGAGCGGCGCATCGCGCCAGAAGGCAGTGGCGAGCGGCGCATCGCGCCAGAAGGCAGTGGCGAGCGGCGGATCGCGCCAGAAGGCGGCGGCCGTTGGGGCGCACCAGACGGCGACATCGGCCGGTGGACAGCGTCCGAAGGCGGCGGCGCCCGCTGGACCGTCGTCGAGAAGATCCTCGCCCGGGACGAGCGGCTGCCCGCCACCTGGCCGGTCGCCGGGACCACCGGCTATGACGCGCTGCACCACCTCGACGGGCTCTTCGTCGACCCGGACGGTCTGGAGAAGCTGACCGCCCTCTACCGCGCCTTCGCCGCTCCCCCGGCCGACCTGGGCGGCGACTGGGCCGCCACGGTCCGCCGCGCCGCCCATGAGGTGGTCACGCATGAGCTGGCCGCCGAGGTGGAACGGCTGACCCGCACCGCATCCCGCATCTGCGCGGCCGACCCCCGGCTGCGCGACCACGCGCCCTGGGCGCTGCGCACGGCGATCCGGGAGCTGCTGGTGCGGCTGCCGGTCTACCGTCCGTACGCCGCCGGGGGCGGCCCGCCCGCGACGGACGCCGACGCGGTGATGCTGCGCTCGGCGGCGGCGGGCGCCCGGGAGGCGTTCACGGTGGCGCAGGAGGCCCAGGCGGTGCGGGTGGTGCGGGACGCGGCGCTGGGCGGGCTCGGGGACGGTCCGGACGTACGCGACTTCTGCGCCCGCTTCGCCCAGACGGCGGCCGCGCTGCGTGCCAAGTCGGTCGAGGACACCGCCTTCTACCGCTACGCCCCGCTGCTGTCGGCCGCCGAGGTGGGCGGCGATCCGGGGCGGCCGGCCGTGGCCCCGGAGGAGTTCCACGCCTTCGCGGCCCGGCTGCTGCGCGACTGGCCCGCCACCGGCACGGTGCTCTCCACGCATGACACCAAGCGCAGTGCCGACGCCCGGGCCCGGCTCGCGGCGCTCACCGAATGCCCTGGCTGGTGGGGGCGGACGGTGGAGGAGCTGGCACGCTCGGCCCCCGCTCCCGATCCCCATCTGGCCTGGACGGCCTGGCAGACCGCGCTCGCGCTGGGCCACGGGGACGCCGAACGGCTGGTCCCGGCCGTGCTCAAGGCGGTGCGCGAGGCGGGGCTGCGGACGACGTGGACGGAGCGGAACGCGGCATACGAGGCGAAGGTGACCGCCTTCCTGGAGGCCGGGCCCTGCGCGGCGGACCCGTCGGCGTGGGCCGCGATCGGCGCCGAACTCGACGGTCCGGCGCGGGCCAACGCGCTCGGCGCCGCCCTGCTCCAGCTCACCATGCCGGGCGTTCCCGACCTCTATATGGGCACCGAACACGTCTATAAGGCCCTGGTCGACCCGGACAACCGCCGCCCGCCCGAGCTGGGCGGCGAACCGGCGGACGGCCCGTCGGCCGAAAAGCTGCTGCTCACCCGGGCGGCACTGAACCTGCGCCGAGAGCATCCGGAGTGGTTCGGCCCCGGGAGTACGTATACGCCGCTGCTCGCCTCCGGTACTTCCGCCGAGCACTGCGTGGCCTTCTTAAGGACGAACAACGACACGGACGGCACGCACGGCGGCGCCGTCACCGTGGTCACCCGGCTGTCGCGGCGGCTGGCGGAGGCGGGCGGCTGGGGCACCACCCGGCTGCCGCTGCCACCGGGCCGCTGGCGGGACCTGCTGACCGGGCGGACCGCCGAGGGCCCGGCGGCGCTGGACGAGCTGCTGTCCCGGCTTCCGGTGGCGCTGCTGGTCCGGATCTGACGGGCCACCGGAGCGGCCCGTCCGGGCCCACCGGAACGGTCCGTCCACCACTCTGCCTGACGGCTCGCCAGAAAGCCTGCGGCCTTCACGTCCTGAAGCATTTACAGCTGCCCCGGGGCGCGCTACGTTCACCAAGAAATTGGGAGCGCTCCCACGCCGACGGTTCCTGACCCGTTCACGTCGAAGGGAAAGCACGCGCAATGCCTCGACGATCACTGGCACTCGCCTCATCCGCACGCCCTCCGGGCGGCTCCCGCGCGCGCAGGTCCGTACTCCTGGTCCTGCTCGCGGTCCTGCCCGCCCTGGGCCTTGTCTTCTTCTCCGGCGGCAGCGCCTCCGCACACGGCGCACCGATGGCGCCGGGCAGCCGCACCTATCTCTGCTGGAAGTACAGCCTGTCCTCGACCGGTGAGGTCAAGCCGACCAACCCGGCGTGCAAGGCCGCGTACGACAAGAGCGGTGCGACGCCGTTCTACAACTGGTTCGCGGTGCTCCGCTCGGACGGCGCGGGCCGCACCAAGGGGTTCATCCCGGACGGCAAGCTGTGCAGCGGCGCGGCCACCGTCTATGACTTCTCCGGCTTCGACCTGGGCAGCAAGGACTGGCCGGTGACCCATCTGACGTCCGGCAAGTCGATGCAGTTCTCGTACAACGCCTGGGCCGCGCACCCGGGGTCGTTCCGCAGCTATGTCACCAAGAGCCCGATCGACCCGACCAAGCCGCTCACCTGGAACGACCTGGAGGACCAGCCGTTCAACACGGTGACGGACCCGCCGCTGTCCGGTCAGGTCGGCACGGTGGACGGCAAGTACACCTGGACGGCCAATCTGCCCTCCGGCAAGAGCGGACGCCACATCATCTACACCGTGTGGACCCGCTCGGACAGCCAGGAGACCTTCTACAGCTGCTCCGACGTGGTCTTCGACGGCGGCAACGGCGAGGTGACGGTCCCGGGCGCAAGCAGCGGTGGCGGTGGCAGCGATCCCACGGACCCGCCGGGCAACCCGCCGACGGCCTCCTGTGCCGCCACCCAGAAGGTGACCAGCACCTGGAACGGCGGCTACCAGGCCGAGGTGACGGTCTCCAACTCCGGTGCCACGCCCATCTCCTCGTGGATGGTCGACTGGACGGTGCCGTCCGGGCAGCGGATCGACAGCGTCTGGAACGGCAAGCTGAGCACCACCGGTTCCTCGGCATCGGTCACCAACTCCGACTGGAACGGTTCACTGGCCACCGGGGCGTCGACGACCTTCGGCTATACCGCTGGTGGCGGCTCTCCGGACACAACGGCCGCGCCGATCTGCATGGTGCACTAGTCTGCGTCTCACACCGGTCCACGCAGGTGCTCCGACCCGCTCATTGATCTGTCAGGTGCACCTCATCCCGCGCGCCGGTCTGCCGCTCCTTCCCCCTCGCGGGCGGCAGACCGGCCCCGCCCGGGAAATATCGCGTGGACACGGAGACATCGGGGCCCCTAGAGTGCGAGCACGCCCTTGATCAAGGAAGGAGGCGAGAGCAATGGACATCACGACGTTTCCGCGCTCCCGCCCCCTGTCCACCGGGCGTACCCGCGTCTGATCACACATCGTTCGATCAGGCATCCGACCGGGAGCGCAGCACTCTCCTGGAAGGAATTCCATGACCGATCTGGTCATCCGTCCCCTCACCGAGGGCGACGCCCATCTGTTCCATGACCTACAGGTCCCCTCGCTCGTCGGCCGGGGCACCCTCGGCCACACCTATGCCACCGTCGGCCAGGGCGGCGAGTACCGCCCCGACTGGACCTGGGTGGCACTGCGCGAGGGGCGGGTAGTGGCCCGCGCCGCGTGGTGGGCCGGGCCGGAGGACTCCGCGCCCGTCGCGCTGGACTGGTTCGACTTCGCCGAGGGCGAGGCCGACGCCGCCGCCGAACTGCTGCGCACCGCACCGCTGCGCACCGAGTACACCCTGCTGGCCCCGCCCGGCTGGCGCGATCAGCCCAAGGTGCGGGCCGCCGCCCAGGCCCGTATCGACGCCGCCGTGGCGGGCGGGCTCACCCCGCTGGTCGAGCGCTACCGCTATGAGTGGACGCCGGATTGCGGACTGCCCGAGCGCCCGGGGCGGCTGGAGTTCCGGCCGGAGCCCGATGACGCGGCGATCGAGGACGCGCTGCGCCGCATCATGCCGGACACGCTCGACGCGCACGACCGGCGCGCCATCGCCCGGGGAGGTGTCGATGCCGCGGTGCGGGAGCTCATGGACATCCTCACCTGGTTCCCGTCGCCGCGCGAGTGGTGGCAGCTGGCCTGGACGCCCGGAGGGGAGCTGGTCGGCATCCAGGTGCCCGCGCGCAATCCGGGCGGGCTCTGCGTGGGCTACATAGGGGTCGTCGCCGAGCAGCGCGGCCACGGCTACGCGTACGACCTGCTCGTGGAGTGCACCCACGATCTGGTGGAGCAGGGGGCCACGAAGATCGCGGCGGCGACGGACCAGCCCAACCTCCCCATGGCCGCGCACTTCGCCAGGGCGGGGTATCCCATCACCCAGGAGCGCATCGACCTCGTCTGACCGCTGTCGCCCTGCTGCGCCGTCGGCGCCGCGTCCCGCAGCATGGTCGAGGACCGTAGCCAGGTCGAGGTGAGGAGACGCCAGTGCTGTTCGAGGTGTGGGCGCCGCACGCCGAGCGGGTCGGGCTCCATGTGGACGGGCGGGACCGCCCCATGGAGCCCGACCCGGGCCGCGCCGGGTGGTGGCGGGCCGAGGCCGGGGCCGGGCCCGGCACGCGGTACGGTTTCGCGCTCGACGACGGCCCGCCGCTCCCCGATCCGCGCTCCCGCCGCCAGCCGGACGGCCCGGAGGGGCTGAGCGCGGTGGTCGACCACTCCCGCTTCCGCTGGGAGCGGGAGTGGTTCGGGCGGCCACTGCCGGGCGCGGTCCTCTACGAGCTGCACATCGGCACCTTCACCCATGAGGGCACCTTCGACGCGGCGGCCGAACAGCTGCCGCACCTGGCCGAGTTGGGCATCACCCATGTGCAGCTGATGCCCGTCTGCCCGTTCCCCGGGACCCACGGCTGGGGTTACGACGGGGTGGCGCCCTGGGCGGTGCACGAGCCGTACGGCGGGCCGGAGGGGCTGGCGCGCTTCGTGGACGCCGCACACGGGCACGGCCTCGGCGTGGTCCTCGATGTGGTCCACAACCATCTGGGCCCCTCCGGGAACCACCTCCCGGCCTTCGGCCCGTACTTCACCGAAACCCACCACACCCCCTGGGGCGCGGCGGTCAACCTCGACGCGCCCGGCTCCGACGAGGTGCGCGCGTACTTCCTCGGCAGCGCGCTCGCCTGGCTGCGCGACTTCCGGCTGGACGGGCTGCGGCTGGACGCGGTGCACGCGCTGCGCGACACCCGGGCCCGGCACTTCCTGGCCGAGCTGTCGGCCGCCGTGGACGCGCTGGCCGCCCGCACCGGCCGTCCGCTGTTCCTCATCGGCGAGTCGGACCTCAACGATCCGCGCACCACCCTCCCGCGCGAGGCGGGCGGCCACGGTCTGCACGCACAGTGGAACGACGACTTCCATCACGCCCTGCACACATTCCTCACCGGTGAGCGGCAGGGCTACTACGCCGACTTCGCCGCCGAGGGGCCCGGGGCCCTGGTCAAGACGCTGATGGGCGGCTTCTTCCACGACGGCACCCATTCGGCGTTCCGGGGCCGCCGCCACGGCAGTCCGCTGAACACCCACACCACCCCCGCGCACCGGCTGCTCGGCTACGCCCAGACCCATGACCAGGTGGGCAACCGCGCGGTCGGCGACCGGCTCTCCGCCCGGCTCTCCCCCGGGCTGCTGGCCTGCGCGGCGGCCGTGGTGCTGTGCGCGCCCTTCACCCCGATGCTCTTCATGGGCGAGGAGTGGGGCGCCCGCACGCCCTGGCAGTACTTCACCGACCACCAGGATCCGGAGCTGGCCGAGGCGGTGCGGTCCGGCCGCCGCCGGGAATTCGCCGCCCACGGCTGGGCGGCGGGGGACGTGCCCGACCCCCAGGACCCGGCCACCCGGCTGCGGTCCTGCCTCGACTGGCGGGAACCGGAGCGGGAGCCGCACCGGGCGCTGCTCGACTGGTACCGCCGGTTGATCGCGCTGCGCCGCGCCGAACCGGCCCTGACCGACCCGACCTGGTCGTACACGGGCCTGTCCTCCGGTTCGGACGGCTGCTTCAGCTTTCAGCGCGGCCCGCTGCGGGTCCTGCTCAACCCGGGCGACCGGCCGGTCAAGACCTGGCTCGGGCCCCGGACCGGCGAGGTCACCGAGGTGGTGGCCGCCTGGCGGCGGATCGAGCTGCCGGGCCCGGACGGCATGCTGAGACTGCCGCCCGAGACCGCCGCCGTGCTGCGCTGCGGCTCACGATAGGGAGCGCGAGGCTCAGCTCTCCTCGGGGCTCAGCCGCAGCGAGATGGAGTTGATGCAGTACCGCTGGTCGGTCGGGGTGGGGTAGCCCTCGCCCGAGAAGACATGGCCGAGATGCGAACCACAGCGGGTGCACCGCACCTCGGTGCGGACCATGCCGTGCGAGCGGTCCTCGATCAGTTCGACGGCCGAGCTGTCCGCCGGGTCGTAGAACGACGGCCAGCCACAGTGGCTCTCGAACTTCGTCTCCGAGCGGAACAGCTCCGCCCCGCACGCCCGGCACGAGTAGACGCCGACCGTCTTGGAATCGGTGTACTCACCAGTGAAGGCACGCTCGGTGCCGGCCTCCCGCAGCACGTGGTACTCCTGCGGAGTCAGCTCCGCTCGCCACTGCTCCTCCGGCTTGTCGATCTCGTACGCCATGGGGACGGACCTCCTCAGTTCTCCGGGCTCTGCAGACGGGCGAGGATCTCCGGACCGAGGTCCGTCACATCGCCGGCGCCCATGGTGAGAACAAGGTCACCGGGCTTCGCCATTCCGGCGATCAGCTCGGGCACCGCGTTCCGGTCGTGCTCGGCGGTCACATCCGCCCCGTGGCGGGCCGCGGCGTCGATGATCAGAGCGCTGGTGACGCCGGGTACCGGGTCCTCCCGGGCGGGGTAGATGTCCAGGACCACGGAGGCGTCGGCGAGCGCGAGCGCCTCGCCCATCTCGGTGCCCAGCTCCTGGGTGCGGCTGAACAGATGCGGCTGGAAGACCACCAGCACCCGGCCCTCCCCGGCGCCGCCGCGGATCGCCTCGAGGTCCGCGGCGATCTCGGTGGGGTGGTGGGCGTAGGAGTCGATCACCTGCACCCCGGCCGCGGTGCCCTTGAGCTGGAGCCGCCGCTTGACGCCCGTGTACGAGGCGAGGGCGGGGGCCAGTTCGGCGGCCGGGACGTCGAGGGCGGCGCCCGCGGTGAGGGCGGCCACGGCGTTGAGCGCGTAGTGGCGGCCGGGGACGGAGACGGTGAAGGTGAGCTCCGCACCGCCCAGGGACTCCGCGAGCCGGACGGTGACCTCGCTGGTCAGCCCGTGCGCCTCGATGGCCAGGACTCGCACGTCCGCGCCCGCGTCCGCGCCGTAGGTGAGCACCCGCAGGCCGTCGCGCCCGCCGACCCGGGCGGTCAGCTCACGGGCGCCGGGGTGGTCGGCGGAGACCACCAGGGTGCCGCCGGGCCGGACCCGGCCGACGAAGGTCTGATACGACTCGTAGATCTCGTCCATCGAGGCGTAGTTGGCGTGGTGGTCGAGCTCCACATTGAGGATGATCGCCACCTCGGGCGCGTACTTGTGGAAGCTGCGGTCGCTCTCGTCGGCCTCGGCGACGAAGATCTCGCCCTCGCCGTGGAGGGCGCTGGAGCCGGGGGCGTCCAGATCGCCGCCGATGACGTACGACGGGTCCAGGCCGAGGGTGCGCAGCGAGACGGCCAGCATCGAGGTCGTGGTCGTCTTGCCGTGGGTGCCCGCGACGGCGATCGGCCGGGAGCCGTCCATCAGCGCGGCGAGCGCGTCGGAGCGGTGCACCACCGGGATGCCGCGCTCCCGCGCCGTGACCAGCTCCAGGTTGTCGTCGCGGATGGCGCTGGAGACGACGACGCTGGTGGCGTCGTCTGCGAGGTTCCCGGCGGAGTGGCCGATGTGCACCGTCGCGCCGAGCTCACGCAGCGCCCCGACGATCGGCGAGTCCTTGGTGTCGCTGCCCGAGACCCGCGCCCCGCGCATGGCGAGGACCTTCGCCACGCCCGACATCCCGGCGCCGCCGATGCCGATGAAGTGCGGTCGATCCAGCGTGTCGGAGGCGGTGCCGGCCGGTGCCATGTACGGGTCTCCCCTGGTTCGCGGTGTGTGCTGTCGGCCCGATTCTCGCACCCCCGGCGGCCCGCCCCGCCGATGGCCGGACGGGGCCGAGGTCGGGGTCGGGGCTCGACCGATGGCCACCGGGGCCAGGGCCGGGACCGGGACTGAGCCGATGGCCGCCCGGACCGGGGCCGGGGCCGGGGCTCAGCCGCCGGCCGAGGGCTGGTCCTCGTCCACCGCGTGCGCGAAGAGCTTCAACACCGGAACCCCCACCTTGTGGCGCGCCCGCGAGGCCCAGTCCCGGTGGAAGAACTCCTCCACGAAGTGCGGGGCGGTGAGCACGATCACCTCATCGGCCCGGGTCTCCTCCACCACCCCGCGCAGCACCTCCAGCGGACGGCGCTGGACGACATGGCCCCGGGCCCGGCTCCCGGCCGCCTCGAGCGCCGCCACCGAGTGGGTCAGCGCCTGCTCGGCGGGGGCCAGCGCCTCCTTGCCCTCCGGCTCGTCCCCCTCCTGGGCGGCCTGTTCCAGCTCGCCGAGGGCGATGTCGTCGATCGCGCGCAGCAGCCGGTCCTTGCTGCCCCGGGGCTGCATCAGGACGACGAAGGAGACCGGATCATCGCCGTGCAGGGTGGTGACGAATTCAACGTCGGCGGGGGTCAGGGGCTTCTCAATCATCAATACGCTCGTGAACACGGCGGATGCCCTTCTCCTTCGCGATCCCATTCGCGGGTTTACAGACGTTTTTATGAGTTATTGGTAAATCCGACGGTAGCGGGTGAAAAGAAACCCGGCTTCCTCCAGAACGGAAGCGAGAGTGAAGCGTTCCGGTTCCCCCAGTACGGGGCCGTTCATGATCCGCTTCGCGTCCCCCGCGGTGGCCAGGGGGGCCACCGCCAGACACAGCTCGTCCAGCACCCCGGCCGCCGCGAACTCCGCCAGCAGCGTGGGGCCGCCCTCGGTGAGCAGCCGGGTGTTGCCGAGTTCCGCGAGCGCGGCCACGATCGCCGCCGCGTCCACCCGCCCGGACGGCCCGGCCCCGGCGAAGACCACCTCGGCCCCCGCCGTACGGGCCGCTTCGATCCGCTCCTCCGCGGCCGTCGCGCCCGTGATCACGATCGTCGGGACCAGCGGCTCGGTGAACAGCGGCTGCGCGAAGTCCAGGTCCAGGCTCGCGCTCACGACGGCGATCGCGGGCGCGGGCGGCTGGCCGAGCGCCGCCCGCCGCTCGGCGAACGCCTCCCGGGCGCGTGCCGGGCGGTAGCCCTCGCGGCGCACGGTCTCCGCGCCCACGACGACGGCGTCGGCGAGCCCGCGCAGCACCCCGAAGATCCGCATGTCCGCGTCGGAGGACAGGGCCTTCGACCGGCCGTCGTGATGGGCCGCACCGTCCAGCGAGGACACCATGTTGGCCCGCAGCCAGGCGCCGGAGGGGCCGTGCGGCGGCTCCGGGTACGCATAGGCGTCGGCCAGTTCGCCGAGGGCCCATTCGCGGTCCGCGGCGGGCGTTTCGGCAGGTGCGGGGACAGGCACGGGGAACAGGCGTCGCATAGGCCGCAGTGTGACATGCCTCCCTCTCGGACAGTGGCCGGGTGAAGAGCGACTACCCTGGACATCCGTGTCTGCACCAACCACCGCATCCGGCTCGGCAGGCCGCATAGCCGCCGAAGCCAACGAAGCCCCCGCAGCCCTCACCGCCCGTGCGCCGCAGGTTCCGGCGGAGCGTCTGGTCGCCGAGATGGTGCCGCCGCCCCGCTTCGCCACCGTGAGCTTCGACAACTACATCACCGACCCCGGCCAGCCCAGCCAGGCCGAGGCGGTCGAGGCGCTGAGAGCCTTCGCCGCACGGCTCGGTGACGGCGCGGACGCGAAGGGCGGGCGCCGCAGGCACTGGTTCCGCCGGGCGGCCAAGCCCGCCGCGAGCGGCGGCCCGCGCGGGATGTACCTCGACGGCGGCTACGGCGTCGGCAAAACCCATCTGCTGGCCTCCCTGTGGCACGCCACCCCGGCCGCCCCCGAGCTGAAGGCGTTCGGCACCTTCGTGGAGCTGACGAACCTGGTCGGCGCGCTCGGCTTCCAGCAGACCGTGAAGACCCTGAGCGGGCACCGGCTGCTGTGCATCGACGAGTTCGAGCTGGACGACCCGGGCGACACCGTCCTGGTCTCCACGCTGCTGGGCAAGCTGGTCGAGGCGGGCGTGGCACTCGCCGCGACGTCCAACACGCTGCCCGGCAAGCTGGGCGAGGGCCGGTTCGCCGCGGCCGACTTCCTGCGCGAGATACAGGGGCTGTCCGCCCGCTTCCGTACGCTGCGCATCGACGGCGAGGACTACCGCCACCGCGGTCTGCCCGCGGCCCCGGCCCCGCACTCCGACGAGACGGTCACCCGGGCCGCGCACCACGTCCCCGGCGCCTCCCTGGACGACTTCCCCGCCCTGCTTGACCACCTGTCCCGGGTGCACCCCAGCCGCTACGGCGCGATGTGCGACGGCGTCCAGGCCGTCTGCCTGACCGGGGTCGCCCCGGTGCCCGACCAGTCCACCGCGCTGCGGCTGGTGGTGCTGGCGGACCGGCTCTACGACCGCGAGGTGCCGGTGCTGGCCTCCGGGATGCCGTTCGACCGGCTCTTCAGCGAGGAAATGCTGAGCGGCGGCTACCGGAAGAAGTACTTCCGGGCGATATCCCGGCTCACCGCCCTCGCCCGCGACGCGAAGGGGCTGGCCGACGCGTCGTACGCACGCTGATCGGGATCGGACAGTTCTCGCGCATCGCTGATCGAATGGTTCCCGCGCGCCCGCGCGCGTGATACACACATCCGGTCATCTTCTCTGTCCGCCAGCAGGGAGTTACCGCATGTCAGCGACACGACGTCAGCTTCTCGGCCGCACCGGCGCGCTGGGGGCCGCCATCGCCTTCACCGGCAGCGTCTCCGAGCTCTTCGCCGGAACGGCCGCGGCCGCCGAACCGGATTCCCCACCACTCGGCCGGGGTGGCTACGGCCCCCTGGTCCCCGACCCAGACGGACTGCTCGACCTCCCGGAGGGGTTCCGCTACCGGGTGCTCTCGCGCGAGGGCGACGAACTCCGCTCCGGCGAGGGCAAGGTCCCCAGCCACTGCGACGGCATGGCCGCCTTCCCGGGCCGCGCCGGCGGCCACCGCGGCCGTACGCATCTGGTCCGCAACCATGAGAACCGTCCGGACGCCGCGATCCGCGTCCCGGCCGTGAACGGCCTCACCTACGACCCGATGGGCCTGGGCGGCTGTACCGCGCTGGAGCTCGACTCCGGCAACCGCGTACTGTCCGAGCGGGTGGCCATCGCGGGCACCGCGGTCAACTGCGCGGGCGGCCCCACCCCCTGGCACACCTGGCTGACCTGCGAGGAGACCGAGGACCGGGCCGGTACGAACGGCTACACCAAGGACCACGGCTTCATCTTCGAGGTCGACCCCCACGATCCGCGCCGCACCGGCGCCGTGCCCCTCACCGCCATGGGCCGCTTCCAGCACGAGGCCATCGCGGTCGATCCGCGCAGCGGCGTCGTCTACGAGACCGAGGACGCCTTCGAGAAGCCCTTCGGGCTCTTCTACCGCTTCCGGCCGAAGAAGCCGCTCGGCGGCATCGGCTCGCTGCGCGCGGGCGGGGAGCTACAGGCGCTGCGGGTGCCGGGGGTGCCCGATCTGTCCACCATCCAGGAGCCGGGCACCACCTTCGACCGCGTCGAGTGGGTGGACGTCCCCGACCCGCTCGCCCGCGAAACCCCCATCCGCTTCCAGGACTTCGGCCCCGGAGGCATCACCCACGCCCAGAAGCTGGAGGGGTGCTACTGGGGCGGTACGTCGGTCTACTTCGTCTCCAGCTTCGCCAAGAGCGCGGACGGCTCGGCGGCCGACCACTTCGGCCAGATCTGGCGCTACGACCCCGACCGGAGGCGCCTCACGCTGGTGATCGTCTTCGGCCCCGAGACGGATGTCCAGCTCCCCGGCGAGTCCCCCGACAACATCACGCTCGCGCCCAGCGGCGGCCTGATGGTCTGCGAGGACGGCAACGGCGCACAGCATGTCTTCGGGGTGACCCGGCGCGGCGAGGTCTACGCGATGGCCCGGGGGCAGCAGAACATCGGCACCCCGGAGGAGCCGGAGTGGGGTGAGTTCGCGGGCGTCACCTTCGCGCCGGACCGCCGCACGATGTACGTGAACTGCTACACCCCGGGCACGACGTTCGCCGTGACGGGCCCCTGGCGTCGCTAGCGCCTGTGTCCGGACAGCGCCGCCAAGCAGATCGGCAGACGTTCGGCTGCGCCCCGAAGGGGCGCGGGGCTGTGTCGATATGCGGCTCCGCCGCGTGGGCGCGATCAGCCACGACCGCGCCGCAGACGATCGACGGCAGGTCAGGGCACTTCCAGCGAGCGCTCAGCCGGAGCACGCCGCGCGCTGGGCCTCCTGCCATTCGCAGACGGGGCACAGCGTCGCTCCGGGGCGCGCGGCGGGGTACTCGGTGGGCTCGCCGCACCGCACGCAGTCGGCGTACGGCGGGCCCTCGGGAAGGTCCGTACGGTCGTCCATGACCCGCAACCCTACGACCGGCGGGAGCTCAGCGCGCAGGCCAGCGCGGTCGCCCCGGCGGCGGCCGCGCCGGTCAGGGCCAGGGGCAGCAGGGGCATCGGCACGGTGCCGCTGTGCGAGCCGTCGACCAGCCCCGACACGGCCGCGTTCGCGGGCGAGGCACCGGCCACCGACACCAGCAGCGCGGCGAGCAGCGTGGCCGGGATCGCCCAGCCTGGGCGGCGCAGCAGCGGCCGGTTGCACAGCGCGCCGACGGCCGTGCCGAGCAGGGCGCAGGCGACCGCGGTGAGCAGCCCGGAGACGGTCGCCTCGGGTACGGGGATCGCGTGCAGGTGGTCCGCGGTGTACGGATCGCTGACCGCCGCGACGAACAGCGTCCCGGCGGTGCCGAGCACCAGCGCCGCGCCCAGCGCGGTCAGCACCGAGGCGAGGTGCACCCGGCCGGGCCCCACCGCCGCCGAGGCGCAGTCGCGGGCCGCGGCGGGCTCCTGGGTGACGCACACCCGCACCAGCCAGGCGGCGACGGGCAGCAGCGCGGCGGCGGCGTAGCCGAGCGAGTCGAGGATCGGCTGCCCGGTCTGCACCCCGATCCCCAGGAACGCCCCGTAGAGCAGCAGCGGCGGCAGCCAGCGGTGCGAGCGGGCCAGCAGGGCCGCCTGATAGCGCAGCAGCGCGGTCATGCCTTCTCCTCCGCCCCGTGGGCGGGCTCCTGGGTGTCGTTGTCTTCGAGGGTCGTCACCGCGCGGATGTGCCAGGGCGGGTCGGCGGTCAGGAGGGTGCGGAGCAAGGAATCGGAGTCGGCGGTGCCGACCTCGACCGTCAGCCGTACGCCCCGCCCCGCCGGACCGTCGGCCCCGCTCCCGTCCGCGGGCGCGGGACCGTGCTCACGCACCACCGCGCCCGCCAGCCCGGGCAGCCCGGCCCCCGGCCGTCCCTCGGCCTCCACCCGCACCCGCGGCCCGGCACCGGGCCCGTCCTGCGCCGCCGACGGCCGGACCGTGCCGTCCACCGGCTCCAGCCGGGTCTCGGCGACGCGCAGGACGCGGTCCGGGGCCCCGGCCAGGCGGCGTGGGTCGTGGTCGACGAAGACGACCGCGCCGCCGTCGGCGACGCGCTCGGCGACCGCCGTGTCCAGCACCCGCCGTGCGGCCTGGTCGAGGCCGGTCCACGCCTCGTCCAGGACCAGCAGGCCGGGGGCGGCCAGCAGCGCCTGTGCCACGGCGACCTTCTGGCTGGTGCCCTTGGACAGTTCGGCGAGCGGGGTGCCCGCGTAGCCGTCCGCGCCGAATCGCTCCAGCCACTCCCCCGCCCCGCGCGCCGCCGCGGCCCGGGACAGCCCGTGGATCCGGCCCAGGTGGGTGAGGTAGCCGAGGGCGGAGAAGGGCAGCTCGGCCGGGAACCGCTCGGGGACGTAGGCGGTGGGCGGGCGGCCGGTGATCCGGCCCGCGCTGGGGGCGTCGATCCCGGCGAGCAGCCGCAGCAGCGTGGACTTGCCGCTGCCGTTGCGCCCCTGGACACGGGTCAGCGAACCCGGCGGCACCTCAAGATCGACGCCCCGCAGCACCCAGGGTCCGCCCAGGCCGTAGCGGCGGCCGACTCCTCGCAGTCTCATGCCGGTTGAGCATAGGCGCGCCCCTCGGCACAGGGAGGCCCTCGGCACGCGGAGGCCCCGGGTCCGGTCCGGCGGAATCGTCGCGGTCCCGCGACGCCTGGCACGGCCCCTCCGGGCACAGGCGCGAAGATCCCGGACAGGGTCTGCCGACGGTCCTGGCACACTTGGCGCGTGACCAGCACCGACGCCGACACCGAGACCGGCACCGAGACCGGCGCCCGGACAACCGCTCACCAGGGCACCGGATCCGCCGCCCGCAGCAGCCCCTTCCGGCACGCAGAGATCGACCGGGACGCCGCGCCGCAGTTCGTCCTGCCCCTGGTGGTCCGGATCGAGAAGACCGCGCCCCCGGCCCGTACGGACGCCCTGGAGACGGCGGCGCGCGCGGTGCTGGTGCTGCTGTCGGACGAGCGGGCGACGGCCGACGACGGCGAATGGGCCCAGGCCGTACGGGACTGGCAGGACGCCCGGATCCGCAAGGTCGTACGGCGGGCGCGCGGCGCGGAGTGGCGGCGCGCGGCCGGGCTGCCGGGCATCACGGTCACGGGCCGGGCGCCCGACCACCCATACCCGGCCGAGGGCGTAAACGGGGACGAGCACGAGGACGGGCACGGGGACGGGTCTTTGCCGACGGCCGCCGAGGTGCGGGTGTTCCCGCCGGTGCCGCTGGACGGCTGGCCCAAGGAGCTGGCCAAGCTCCAGGTCTCCGGCACCGACCTGGACGACCCCGAGCCGCCGCCCGCCCCCGACCCCACCGGTCCGGTGCTGTGGCTGAGCCCCCATGTGGAGATGTCGGCGGGCAAGGCGATGGCCCAGGCCGGGCACGGCGCCCAGCTGGCCTGGTGGGAGCTGGACGACGCGGCGCGGGCGGCCTGGCGCGAGGCCGGGTTCCCGCTGGCGGTGCGTACGGCCTCGTCCGAGCGGTGGGACGAGCTCACCGCGAGCGGCCTGCCGGTGGTGCGCGACGCGGGGTTCACCGAGATCGCGCCGGGGTCCTGCACGGTGGTCGCGGACCACCCGGCGCTGCGGCGGCGCTGAGGCCGCCCGCGGCGCCGGGGGCCTGGAAGCCCGGGGACAGGCTCCAGGAGCCCAGGGCCGGACGGGGCCCCCGGGCTCCCCTCCGCACCCGGGGGAGCTATCCCTTGCGGCGACGGATCGCCCGGGTGACGACCGGCGGGAGCACATCGGCGGCGAACCGCCGGACCGCGGTGGGGCGGCGCGCCGCGGGTGCGGACGCCGGTGCGGTGGACGCGGAGCGCGGCTCGGGAGCCGGGTCGCGCGGCTCATGGGCGAAGCGGGAGGTGGGCGGGGCCGGGTTCGCGGGCTTCCCCGAGAACCGCAGCACCCTGCGGCCCGCGATCTCCTGCACGCTGGTGTGCATCCCCTTGCGCCACTCCTCGTCCGCGAGCATCTCGTCCTGGATCGGCTCCGGGTCGCCCCAGGTGCCGTAGAGCTTCTGTGTGGACAGGCAGATGGGCCGCAGGCCGCGGGTGAACACCGCCTCCCAGGTCGCGGCGGCCACGCCGGGGGTGTGCTCGGAGCGGAAGTCGTCGAGGACGACGAGGCCGTCGGGCACCAGCGTGTCGTGCGCGGTGTCGATGTCGCCCGCCACGTGCTCGTATAGGTGCGAGGCGTCCACGTGGATGAAGCGGCAGGTGTCCGCGCCGACGTGGTCGGGGACGACGGAGGTGGGGCCCTGGATGACGTTCGGCAGCTCGTCCCAGAAGGCCAGGTAGTTCTGCTCGAAGGCAGTGCGGGTCAGGGTGGAGTACGACTTGCGCGCCTCCGCCGCGTTCTTCTCGTCCGGCGCCTCGGCGTCGAAGAGATCACAGATCGTGAACCGCTCGTTCGCCCGCAGATAGGTGGCGGTGAAGATGGCGCTCTTGCCCAGGTAGGCACCCATCTCCATCAGGTCCCCGTGCTGGCCGAGGCGCTCCTGGCGGCTCAGAAAGCGGTCGAACAGCACTTGGTCGAGGCTGGGGAACCATCCCTTGACGTCATTGAGGCAGCGGGGACGCTGGGCCGCGGGGGCGGTGGTGACCGTCATGTGGCTCTCTGTTCGTCGATGGCGGCGGTCTTGAGAGACGTGTCCGGTTGAACGTGTCCGTTTGAACGTGTCCGGGAGCCCCAGGAAGACAGGCCTCGGGGAAGCGGGGTCCCAGGGGACGCGAGGGCGCCACGGTCGCAGTGAAAGGCAACGCGGGGCAGTCCCCCTTGTGACCATTCTGTGACCGCACCTCCTCCGGAAGGTCTTACGGAGCGGTGACGGAACGGCGCGGGGGCGGGCCCGGGCGCCCGCTCGGGCCTAGCGTCGCCCCCATGCGCGTACTGGTCACCGGAGGTGCGGGCTTCATCGGCTCGCACATCGTCACCGCCCTCGTCGAGCACGGCCATGAGCCGGTCGTCCTCGACGCCCTACTTCCCGCGGCTCATCCGACGGCCTCCCATCCGGCTCCGCCATCCGTGGACGGGGAGTGGATCCACGCCGATGTGCGGGACCGGGAGGCGGTCCTCGCGGCGCTGCGCGGAGTGGACGCCGTATGCCACCAGGCGGCGATGGTCGGTCTCGGCAAGGACTTCGCGGACGCCCCGGCCTATGTGGGCTGCAACGACCTGGGCACGGCGGTGCTGCTCGCGGCGATGGCCGAGCGCGGGGTGCGCGAACTGGTCCTGGCCGGGTCGATGGTCGTCTACGGCGAGGGGCGCTACGACTGCCGCCGCCACGGCCGGGTCCGCCCCGGCCCGCGCGCCGAGGCGGATCTCGCGGCGGGCCGCTTCGACCCCCTCTGCCCCGAGTGCGGCACCCCGCTGCGGCCCGGTCTGGTGGGGGAGGACGCACCGGCCGATCCCCGCAATGTGTACGCGACGACGAAGCTGGCCCAGGAACACCTGGCGGCGGCGTGGGCCCGGTCGGTGGACGGCCGCGCGGTGTCGCTTCGCTACCACAATGTGTACGGGCCGGGGATGCCGCGCGACACCCCCTACGCGGGCGTCGCCTCATTCTTCCGCTCGGCCCTGGCGCGCGGCGAGGCGCCCACGGTCTTCGAGGACGGGGGCCAGCGCCGGGACTTCGTCCATGTCCGCGACGTGGCCGCCGCCAATGTCGCCGCCCTGGAAGTGGCGCCGGAGGTGGTGGCCCCGGCCGCGCTGACCGCGTACAACACCGGCAGCGACGACCCCCACACGGTGGGCGAGATGGCCACGGCCCTGGCCACGGCGTTCGGCGGCCCCGCGCCCGTGGTGACGGGCGGCTACCGGCTGGGCGACGTCCGGCACATCACCGCGTCATCGCGCCGGATCCGAGAGCAGTTGGGCTGGCGCCCGGCGGTCTCGTTCCACGAGGGCATGACCGAGTTCGCCCGCGCCCCGCAACGCGCGGGGGTGTGAGGGAGGGGTGTGAGGGGAGCGGGGCCGCTCAGGACGTGACGGCGGCGGGGAGGCGGACCTCGAAGCGGCAGCCGCCGTCGACGTTGCGCACCGCCGCCTGGCCGTCGTGGGCCTCGACGATGCCACGGACGATGGCCAGGCCCAGACCGGCGCCCGCCGGGGGTGTGCGGGCGTCGCTGCCGCGCCAGCCGGTGTCGAAGACGCGCGGAAGATCCTCCTCCGGGATCCCTCCGCAGCCGTCGGTGACCGACAGCACGACCGTGTCCGCGTCGCGCTCGGCGGACACCGCGACCGTGCCGTCCGCCGGGGTGCGGCGGACCGCGTTGACGAGGAGGTTCCCGAGCACACGGGTCATCTCCTTGCCGTCGACCTCCACCGGGACCGGGTCCACCCGGTCGCCGATCAACTGGACGCCCAGCTCACGGGCGAGCGGATCGACCCCGGCGAGGGCGTCGCCGACCAGGTCGTAGACGGAGATCCGGGTGGGGGCGAGGGAGAGCGCCCCGGCATGGATGCGGGAGAGCTCGAAAAGGTCGCCGACCATCGTGTTCAGCCGCTCCACCTCGGTACGTATCCGGCGGAGGTAGCGGTCCGGATCCGGGGCCACCCCGTCCTCCAGCGCCTCGGACATCGCGCGCAGCCCCGCCAGCGGGGTGCGCAGATCGTGGGAGATCCAGGCGACCAGCTCCCGGCGGGAGGACTCCAGGGCGCGCTCACGCTCGCGGGAGGCGGCCAGCTTGGCGCTGGTGGCGGCCAGTTCACGGCCGAGCGCGGCGAGTTCGGCGGTGGCCTGGCCGTCGGGGGCGGCGAAGCTCCCGCCGTCCCCGAAGGAGCGGGCGGCGAGGGCCAGCGCGTTGCTGCGCGCCACCACCCAGCGGCCCAGCAGCAACGCGGTGGCCAGGGACACCACGGCGGCCATGGCACAGACGGTCGTGACCACCGTCAGATCGTGCGGGGACAGGAACATCGCCCAGGCGACCGCCAGCGTCCCGGTGAGCATCGCCGTGACCGCGACGGCGGCGACGACGGCGAGCGACACCGCGACCGAACGGCCGCGCACCAGCCGCAGCGCCAACGCGCCCAGCAGACCGGCCGCCGCCGCGCCGAGGAAGGCGAACACCGCCATAAGGACCACATCACGCATCGGAGCCCGGCCCCCGTCCCTCGTCCCGCGGGGCGTCGAAGCGGTAGCCGATGCCCCATACGGTCTGGATGAGCCGGGGCGCGGCGGGATCGTCCTCGACCTTTCCGCGCAACCGCCGCACATGGACGGTGACGGTGGACAGATCGCCGAAGTCCCAGCCCCACACCTCGCGCATCAGCTCCTCGCGGGTGAAGGCCACCCCGGGGTGGCGCAGCAGAAAGGCCAGCAGATCGAACTCGCGCACGGTCAGGGCGAGCTCCCGGCCGTCCCGGGCGGCGCGCCGGGCCAGCGGGTCGAGGGTGATCCCGGCGCGGTGGGTCACCTCGCCCGGGTCGGGGCTCGGTCCGGGTCCGGGGCCGGAGCCGGACGAGCCCGGGGCCCGCGGACCGGCCCGGCCGCGGCGCAGCACCGACTCCACGCGCAGCACCAGCTCCCGGGGGCTGAACGGCTTGGTGACGTAATCGTCCGCGCCGATCTCGAGGCCGAGGATCCGGTCCTCCTCGTCGCCGCGCGCGGTGAGCATGATGACCGGCACCGGGCCCTCGTCCCGGAGCGCGCGGCACACCTCCAGCCCGTCCATGCCGGGCAGCATCAGGTCGAGGACGACCAGGTCCGGCCGGCGGGCGGCGGCGCGGGCGAGCGCCCCGGGGCCGTCGGCGGCCCGGTCCACGGCGAAGCCGGCCCGGCCGAGGTACCCGGCGACGACCTCGGCCACGGTCGGGTCGTCGTCGACGACGAGCACGCGGGTGGGAGAGGGGTTCTGCTGCATGCCCCACAGCGTGACACCGGGGGCGGCACCAGGGGGCGCCGGGAGGCCGCTGCCTGGCCGACGTCCGTGTTTCGTAAGAACCTGAAGCCGGAAATGTCGTTTTCTCCTTCGTAGTGTGGTGCGGGTGACGAACTCGACCACCCCCTGTGCGGACGTCGTCCTGCCGTGTCTGGACGAGGCCGCCGCCCTGCCCTGGGTGCTGGCCCGCATCCCCGACGGCTGGCGCGCCATCGTCGTCGACAACGGCTCCACGGACGGCTCGGCCACCATCGCCCGCGCCCACGGCGCCACCGTCGTCCACGAACCCCGCCGTGGCTTCGGCGCCGCCTGCCACACCGGGCTCCTCGCCGCCGAGGCCGACATCGTGTGCTTCTGCGACTGCGACGCCTCGCTCGACCCCGGGCTGCTGACCGCCTTCGTGCGGACCGTGGCGGCGGGCGACGCCGACCTCGTGCTGGGCCGGCGACGCCCCCAGGAGCGGGGGGCCTGGCCGGTGCACGCCCGGCTCGGCAACCTCGCGCTGACCCGCATGCTGCGCCGGCGCACCGGCCTCACGCTGGGCGACCTGGGCCCGCTGCGGGCCGCCCGGCGCGAACCGCTGCTCGCCCTCGGCCTCACCGACCGCCGCAGCGGCTACCCGCTGCAGATGGTCGTGCGAGCCGCCGACGCCGGATGGCGGATCGAGGAGCGCGCGGTGCCGTATCGGCCGCGCACCGGGAAGTCGAAGGTCACCGGCACCTGGCGGGGCACCTGGCATGCGGTGCGCGATATGCGCGCCGTGCTGCGCCAGCCGCCGGAGGCCCACGGCCTGGCCACCCCCACGAGGGCCGCGCGGTGAACGCCGCGCCACACGAGGGTGCCCACGCGAACGGGACGACACTGCTCATCATCGCCAAGGAGCCGGTGCCCGGACGGGTGAAGACCAGGCTCACTCCCCCGTACACCCCCGCCGAGGCCGCCCTGCTCGCCGAGGCGTCCCTCGCCGACACCCTGCACGCCGCGCTCGCCATGCCCGCCCTGCGCCGGGTGCTGGTGCTCGATGGCCGACCCGGGCCGTGGCTGCCGCCGGGATTCGAGGTGGTGGGGCAGTGTGACGGTGGTCTGGACGAACGACTCGCCGCGGCCTTCGCCGCCTGCCGGGGCGCCACCCTGCTGATCGGCATGGACACCCCGCAGGTCACCCCCGCGCTCCTCGCCCCCGCGCTCAGCCCGGGGAGTTGGCACGACTGCGACGCCTGGTTCGGCCCGGCCGCCGACGGTGGCTTCTGGGCCTTGGGCCTGGCGGAACCGGACCCCGAACTGCTGCGGGGCGTGCCGATGTCCACCGCCACCACCGGTGCCGCCCAGCGGCGCCGGCTGACGGACGCGGGGCTGCGGGTGCGCGACCTGCCGGTGCTGCGCGACGTGGACACGGCCGAGGACGCCGTATCGGTGGCGTCCGACGCCCCGGGCGGGCGGTTCGCCCGGACCCTCGCCCGTCTGTCGTCCCGGACCACCACCCGATGAGCACGGCCGAGACGGTGCGCGACGGATCGGTGCGCGAGGGGTCCGTACACGACGGATCGGTGCGCGAGGGATCCGTACACGATGTGTCTGTGCGCGATGGAGCGGTGCACGATGGAGCGGTGCACGAGCGGACGCCCGCTCGCCGCGCGGCCGCACCCTGGCACGCCGATCCCTATGTCCGAGCGCTCCACGCGGGCCGAGGGCCGCTGTTCCTGCGCCGGGCCGACGGCTGGATGCTGCCCTTGGACGTCGAACGCTGGTGTGCGGACGCCGACGCGGCCGACCGCACCGTGCTGCGGCGCTGCCGGGGCCCGATACTCGACATCGGCTGCGGACCCGGCCGTCTGGTGGCCGCGCTGGCTCTGCACGGCCACCCCTGTCTGGGCATCGACGTCAGCCAGGCCGCGGTCGCCCGTACGGTCCGCGCGGGCGGGCCCGCGCTGTGCCGCTCGGTCTTCGAACCGCTGCCCGGCGAGGGACGCTGGGGCACGGCGCTGCTGATCGACGGCAATATCGGCATCGGCGGCGATCCGCGTGCCCTGCTGGCGCGCGTCGCCCAGCTCATGGCCCCCGACGGGCTGCTGATCGTGGAGGCCGCCGCGGCGGATGTGGACGAGCGGGTGCGGGTGCGGGTGGACGACGGCCGGGGCGATGTGGGAACGGCCTTCCCCTGGGCCCGCGTCGGCGTCCGGGCGCTGCTGCGGCACGCACACGCGGTGGGCTGGAGCCCGGTCGAGCAGTGGACCGCGCGGGACCGAGGCTTCGTATCGCTGCGCCGCACACCGCCCCTGCCCCGGTCCGGCACGGAGCGCTGAGCCGTGCCCGGATCGCCGCGCCGCCTGCTGCGGCCCGGCCGACTCGCCCGGTGGACCGGCCGGGCGCCCGATCAGGCGTCCCGGCCACACTCCGACCCGGGCCACTCCGTCCCCGGCCACTCCGTCCCGGGCCCTCGGCCATCGGCCCGCGATCGCCCCGCACCACCGCCCGACGGCGCGGACGAGCCCCGTCCACCTGAGCGCCCCACCCCGCCCGCGCGGGTACGGACCACGGCGCCCGCGCGCCCCACCCCGCCCGCGCGGGTGCAGACCACGGCGCCCGCGCGGGCCACCCCGCCAACGCGGGGGCGGACCGCCCGCCGCTGGATCACCCCGCTCGCTCTGGCCACGCTGCTCGGCTCGCTCACCGCCGTCCTCACCCTCACCTTCCACAGGGACGACTTCCACACCGCGCCCGGCGCGCTGTCCCGCTGGTACGCCATCGCCTGGGCGCTGTTCGCCGCGGCCGCCTGGACCGTCCGCCGCCTGGGCGCCCGTCAGGCCGCGGTGTTCGTGCTCGTGGGCAGCGCGGCGGTCGCCGCCACGGGTCTGCTCGCCCCGCCGCGCACCAGCACCGACGCCTACCGCTACGCCTGGGACGGACGCGTGCAGGCCGCGGGCATATCTCCCTATGACCACGCGCCCGAGGACCCCGCGCTCGCTTCGCTGCGCGACCGCTGGCTCTTCCCGCAGGGCTCCGCCTGCCATGGCCCCGACCGCGCCCCGGTCCGCCCCGCACCCGAACATCCCACGCCCGAACATCCCACGCCCGAACGCCCCACGCCCGGCGCCGTCCCGCACGCCGATCCGGAGCCCGATCACCCGCCAAGCGCCGCCGCCGAGCCGCAGTGCACGCGCCTGAACCGCCCCTCGGTCCATACGATTTATCCTCCCGCCGCAGAGGGCTATTTCTTGCTTGTACACCGCTCGGCGCCGTCAGGTTCCACCCTCCTCCCCCTCCAGACCGGCGGCGCGCTGCTGTCCGTCGCCACCACCGCCGTGCTGCTCGTCGCGGCACGGCGCCGCCGCGATCCGCGCCTCGCGACCGCCCGCGCCGCGCTCTGGGCCTGGTGCCCGGCCGTACCGGTGGAGGCGGTGAACAACGCGCATGTCGACGCGCTGGGGGTGCTGTTGACCGTCGCGGGCCTCGTCGTCGTCCCCCGCCGCCGCGCCCTCGGCGGGGCGCTGCTCGGCGCGGCGACCGCGGCCAAGCTGCTGCCCGCCGTGGCCCTGCCCGGCGCGCTCTCCGGCGTCCTCGCCACGGGCACCGGCGTCTTCGCCACGAGCACCGGCAGCCCCGCCTCACCGGCCAGGCGGACCCGCCGGGCCGCGGCCGTCGTGCTGCCCGCCACCGCCGCCGTCGCGCTCGGCTACCTCCCGTACGTCCTGCTCTCGCGCTCCTCCGTCCTCGGCTATCTCACCGGCTATGTGGCGGAGGAGGGCTATGAGACGGGCTCCACCGCCGCCGACGACAAGAACCGCTACGCGCTGCTGCGCCTGCTCCACCCCGACCCGGAGGCCTGGGCCCTCCCCGTGATCGCCGCCGTCCTGCTCGTGGTCGTGGTCCGGGTGCTGCTGCGCGGCGATCCCCAACGGCCCTGGGGCGGCGCGCTGGTGGTGACCGGGGCCGCGTTCCTGCTGATGACGCCCGGCTACCCCTGGTACGCACTGCTGGTGGTGGCGCTGGTGGCCCTCGACGGGCGCTGGGAGTGGCTCGGCCTGCCGCTCGCGGGAGTCGCCCAGTATGTGACGGCCCGTGCGGTGGACGACGGCGCGTGGGTCGGGACGCTGGGGTACGCGGTCGCCGCTGCGGCGGTCATGGCCGGCTGGGCCCTGCGGGCCCGACGGGCCGTTTCCGCTCCCCGGCCGAAGCGGCCGAAGCGGCCGAACCCGTCCCCGCGGCCTACGCCTCCCCACCCCGAGCCCCCGGGCGACGCCGCCACCCCCGGATCGCCGCCCGGATCACCAGCCACAGGGCCGAGGCCCCGAAGAGCACAGCGGTGATCAGCAGCCAGCGCGGCCAGAAGACGTCGGCGCTCAGCCCGGTCGCGTTCTCATAGCGGCGCTCCTGCCGCCCGAGGATCAGCGGGAACCACACCAGCAGCAGCACACCGGAGACGAAGGCGGGCACCCGCACATAGTTGGTCCACGCATGGTTGGTCCCCCGCGCCGGGGCCGGGAGCACGGCCGCCACCGCACGGTCGGCGAGCGCGTACAGCGGAAGCAGCACGAGGTCATGGAGGACGGCGGCGCCGACGAACCACAGCGCGATCCCGAACCAGTCGCCGCTCAGCAGCCTGAGCCCGGCGTAGCCGGTCAGCGCGAAGGAGCACAGCAGCAGCACCAGCCGCAGCGGCGACTCCCCGTCCAGCCGCCGCAGCCCAGCACGGCTCCGCCCGAGGAACCTCACACCGTACCCCCGAAGTCCGAGGTACCTCACGCCATCCCCCCGAAGTCCGGGAATCCTCACGCCGTCCCCCCGAACGTCAGCCGCCCGACCCACTTGGTGTTGTGCACACCCGGGGCCCCGGGCACGATCACCCTCGCCGGATAGCCGTGGTCCGGCGACAGATCCGCGCCGTTGACCTTCAGCGCCAGCAGCGAGCGCGGGTCGCGGACCTGGTGCTCGCTCAGCACGACGCTGCGGAAGGAGCCGTGCCGCTGCACCGACTCCACCAGGACCCTGGGCGGCCGGTCGGCATGCCCCACCAGCGCGGCGAGGTCCGCCAGCCGTACCCCCTCCCACCGCTGGTCGGCCGTGGACCACCCCTCCACGCAGGCGATGGGCAGCGCCGCGCCGTGGTTCTCCAGCCGCAGCAGCCGCTCCCGGGTGAGGACGGTCTCGTGGCCCGCCGCGCCGCGCACCACCAGCCGCCAGTCGGGCCCGATGTCGCGGGCGCGGATGCCGACGGCCACGGTGGTCTTGTTGATCTGGAAGCCGTTCGGCCCCCGGCCCGGCTCGCGCCCGTGCGGGGCGAGCAGCGCGCTCGTGCGCAGCGGGCCGCCGATGCTCTGACCGGCCGTCACCACCAGCAGCGCGAAGGAGCCGGTGCCGACCATGGCGAGCGCGCCCCGCCGCGACATGGTCGGCGCGGCGGGCCGCGGGCTGACCAGGCCGGTCTCGTCGGGCGGCTCCGGCCGGGTGTCGGAGGTGCGGGTGCGCAGCTCGGCCCGCAGCTCGCGGCTCCGCAGCGTCCGCACCATGAGCGGGAGCCGCAGCGCCACATGGACCACGAGGGCTCCCATGAAGATCCACGCCCCGTAGAAGTGCAGCGGGTAGAAGGAGCCGGGGAAGATGTAGTCCAGCTGGACGTTGAGCACGCCGGTGGCGAACTCGAACAGTCCCCCGCCGACCAGCAGGAGCAGCGAGAGCCGCTCCAGCGCGTGCCCCAGGGACCGCACCGGCGGCCAGGCGAACAGCTTGGGGATGACCGACCACAGCTTGGCCAGCAGCACGGGGACGAGCACGACCCCGAGCGTGACGTGCACCCCCTGGGTGACGCGGTAGAGCCAGGAGGGGTCGGTCGGCCAGGAGAAGAGGTAGAAGCCCAGCAGCCCCTTGTCCGGTGTCTTGTCGTTGACCGGGGACAGATCGGGGTTGTAGGCGGCGTACGACAGCAGTCCGGTCACGAAGAGCACGGGGATGCCGAAGAGCAGGACCAGGCCGAAGACGGACGTCAGCCAGGGGCCGCGCAGCGGGCTGCGCCACAGGGCGCGGCGATCACGTTCGGTGCGGGGAGGGTGGCTCATGGCATGACCGTAGGACCGCCGCACCGCCTCCAGTCGCCTTGAGCCCATGACGAAACGGTGACGTCACGGGCCCTGGCGGGAAGATCTGACGGTCCGGTGACGGCGCGCGGCGCGGCGGCCCGGTGGCGGGCTCGGCGACGTAGCGTGACGTCGTGAAGCTCCCTCTCCGCAACGGCGTCGACATCCAGCCCGTCCAGGACGACACGCGGACCGGCCGTCGCCGTGACGTGCTCGCCGCCGCTGCCGCCGTCGCGCTCTTCGCCGTCGCCGCCGTCGTCGGCACCCTGATCCAGCGGGCCGATCACTCCCTGTACGTCGACTGGGCGCCGCTGTACGCCGACTGGCTGCCCCATGTGGGCGCCGGTACGCCCCTCGCCCTGGCCGTCGCCGCGGCGGTCGTCCTCCACGGCCACCGGCTCGCGGCGCGGCTGCCGTGGCGGGGGCTGCTGGGGGCCGTCTGGGCGGCGGCCATGGCCTGGATCTGGTCGCTGGCACTGGTCGACGGATGGCGGCGCGGGGTGGCGGAGCGGCTCACGGCGCGCCATGAGTATCTGCGCGGCATCGACCGGTTCCAGGACATCGGCGCGGCCCTGCGCGGCTTCACCGGCCATATCCTGCTCACTCAGCCCGACCACTGGCCCGCCCATATCGCGGGCCATCCGCCGGGCGCCGTGCTCACCTTCGTGGGCCTGGACCGGCTGGGCCTGGGCGGCGGCGGCTGGGCGGGGGCCTTCTGTATCACCGTGGGCGGCTCGGCGGCGGTGGCGGTCCTGGTCACGCTGCGCGCCCTGGGGCAGGAGCGGGCGGCGCGTACGGCCGCCCCGTTCCTGGTCCTGGCGCCCGGGGCGGTCTGGGTGGGCGCCTCGGCCGACGGCTACTTCGCGGCCGTCGCGGCCTGGGGGCTCGCGCTGCTGGCGCTCGCGGCGACGCGTACGGTCCGGGCGCCCGGGGCGGTCGCGCTGGGCGCCGGGCTGCTGCTGGGGCTGACGGCCTATCTCTCGTACGGGCTGACGCTGCTGGCACTGCCCGCCGCCGCCGTACTGCTGCTGGCCCGCACCGCGCGGCCACTGCCCTTCGCGCTGACCGGGGTGGCGGTGGTGGCGGGGGCGTTCACGCTGGCCGGGTTCCGGTGGTGGGAGGGGTACTCCCTGCTGGTCGAGCGCTACTACCAGGGCGTGGCCTCCGATCGCCCGTACGCGTACTGGGTCTGGGCCAATCTGGCCGTCGCGTCGGTGGTCGCCGGTCCCGCCTGTGTCGCGGGCGCGCGGCGGATGGTGTCGGCGGTGCCCGACGCCGCCCGTCGGCTGCGCCCGGGCAGGCCGGTCGGCCCGGACGGGCTCGTCGTGCTGACCTTCGCCGCGCTGCTCGCGCTCGTCGTGGCCGATCTGTCCGGGATGAGCAAGGCCGAGACGGAGCGGATCTGGCTTCCCTTCCTCGTGTGGCTGCTGCCCACCACCGCGCTGCTGCCCGTCTGTGATCGCCGCCGATGGCTCCTGGTCCAGGCCTGCCTCTCACTGCTCGTCAATCACCTGCTTTTGACCGGTTGGTGAGGATGACCGATGTGAAGGGCACGTGATACTTCTGTGATACTGAGGGGGACGTACATCTGTACTGTTGCCAGGGGGCGGGACCCGTGAAGGCGCTGAAGATCGTGAAAGCGTTGAAGGCTTTAAGCGCGAGGAACGCCTATGGCGTGGCCGCGCCCATAGGCGCGCTGACGGCCGTGGCCGTCGTGGTGGCGCTGCTGATAGCCCTGACCTCGCCGGGGGACGCGGGGGGCGCGCAGGACGGGAACCTCCCCGCGGCCGCGGCGTCCCCCAAGTCGGACCGGGTCCCCAAGGAGCCCAAGAAGGAAGACGAGTACGCCCATTGGGACGGCAAGACCAAGGTGCTCGGGGACGGCTCGACGTCCTACACCGGACCGCAGCCGCATCAGCTCAAGCCCGAGAAGCTCAAACCCGGTGAGAAGCCGCCTCAGTTCGTGATCTTCTCCTGGGACGGCGCGCTGGAGAACGACGACCATCTCTTCTCCCGCTTCCGCGAGGTGGCCAAGGAGACCAACGCCACCATGACGTTCTTCCTGAGCGGCATGTATCTGCTGCCCAAGTCGAAGAGCGACCTCTATCGGCCGCCCCAGCACAAGCCGGGCTCGGCCGCCATATCCTTCCCCACCGACGAGCACATCAGGGAGACCCTGGAGCAGTTGCGCGGGGCCTGGCTGGACGGCAATGAGATCGGCTCCCACTTCAACGGCCACTTCTGCGGCGCCAAGGGCGGGGAGGACTGGTCCACCGAGGAGTGGAAGAGCGAAACGGAGCAGGCGTATTCGTTTGTGAAGCAGTGGAAGACGAACACCGGCTTCACCGACATCAAACCGCTGCCGTTCGACTATGACGTGGAGCTGGTGGGCGGGCGCGCGCCGTGCCTGGAGGGCCAGAAGACGCTGATTCCGGCGATCAAATCCCTCGGCTGGCGCTATGACGCGAGCTCCCCGGGCGACTTCCAGCTCTGGCCGTCCAAGATCGATGGCATCTGGAACTTCCCGCTGCAGCTGGTGCCGTACCCGGAGAGCGAGAAGCAGGTCCTCTCGATGGACTTCAACTTCCTCTTCAACCAGTCCGGTGACAGCACCGAGGGCGATCCGGGGAAATACGCGGAGTGGGAGCGGCTGACCCGCCAGGGATATCTGAACGGATTCGAGCGGGTCTACAACGGCAGCCGGGCGCCGCTGTTCATCGGCAATCACTTCGAGACCTGGAACGGCGGCATCTATATGCAGGCCATCGAGGACGTGATGAGGAGCGTCTGCCGCCGCGACGGAGTGCGGTGCGTGTCGTTCAAGCAGCTCGCCGACTGGCTGGACGCCCAGGACCCGAAGGTGCTCTCGAAGCTGCGGATGCTGGACCCGGCGGAATCGCCGGACTGGTCCACGTACACCAAGACCAAGTAAGCGGTCCCGTTGCGGGGCCCATTCCGCCGGTGCGGCTCATGCCGGGGCGGCTCATGCCGCGATAGCTCATTCCGCCGCCCCGTCCGTCATATAGCTCTTCCAGATGTCCATGGGGTAGGTGTCGCCCGAAGTATCGGCGCCTCCCCCGCCCATTCCCTTCAGCGGCATCAGCTCCTGCGACTTGGGGTCCACCCGGGACAGCGAGACCGCCGTCGAAAGCTTCTTGGTGTACCCGACGAACCAGGCGGAGGTGCCGTCCTGCGCCGTGCCGCCCTTACCGGCCACCTCGCCACCACCCACGGCGGCCTCGCGCGCCGAACCGTCCGGGCTCTGGACCGCGCCGCGCAGCGCGTCGTCCACCTGCGCCGCGACCGCCGCGCTGAAGGCGCGCTTGGCGCCGTCCTTGCGCAGCTCGAGCTTTTCCCCGCCGTGGGTGAGCCCGCTCACCGAGTACGGCGCGTAGTGCGTGCCTTCGGCCGCGAACGTCCCGTAGGCGCTGGCCATACGGATCGAGCTGGGGGTCGCGGTGCCGAGCGAGAACGCTGGCACCCGCGCGCCGAAGCTGCTCGGCAGCAGCCCCGCGTCGATGGACGCCTGCCGGACCCGGTCCAGGCCGACGTCCATGCCCAGCTGGATCATCGGGGTGTTGATGGACCGCACGATCGCCTGGCGCAGCGAGACCTGCCCATAGGAGGCGTCGTCGTCATTGGTGGCCCGCACGATCTTGCCGCCGCGGTCCCAGTACGGGCCCTCGGGCGTATGCACCGCGATCTTGTTGTCGCCGTCGTAGAGCGTGGAGGGCGTCACGGGCGTCCGCGCGCCGTTGCGCTCCAGCAGGACGCCGTCGCGCAGCGCCGCGGCGTAGACGAAGGGGGTGAAGGAGGTGCCGGCCGGGACGGTGGAGGCGTTCGCGTCGTTGAATCCCTGCTCCAGATAGCCGGGGCCGCCGTACAGGGCGCGTATGGCGCCTCCCGGGGCCACCGAGGCCGCGCCTATGCGCACATGGCGGTCCTCGGGGCGCTGCTCGGGGTCGAGGTCGTCCCGGGTGTTCTTCACCGCCTTGGCGAGCGCCTGGACCTTCGGCTTCTCGAAGGTGGTGTGGATCTGATAGCCGCCCAGGTCGAAATCGGCGTCGGATATGTCGGTGTGGGAGCTGATATACGCCTTGGCCGTCTCCACCAGATAGCCGACCTGGCCGGTGAGCCCCACCGGCCTGGGCTGTGCCTTGGGCTCGGGGAACGTCGTATAGCGCGCCCGCTCGGACTTGGACAGCTTCCCGATGTCCACCATCCGGTCCAGCACCCACTTCCAGCGGTCGACGGCCCGCTTGTGGTTCTTCGCGCTGAGCGTCGGATCGAAGGTCCCGGCGCCCTTGAGCAGCGAGGCGAGCAACGCGCCCTCGCTCGCGTTGAGTTCCGAGACGTCCTTGCCGTAGTACGCGTACGCCGCCCGCTGAATGCCGTAACTGCCGCGCCCGAACCAGCTGGTGTTCAGATAGCGCTGGAGGATCTCCCGCTTGCTCATCCGGTCGTCCAGCTTGATGGCCATGAACATCTCGGTGAGCTTGCGGGAGAAGGTCTGACGCTGATTCAGATAGGCGTTCTTCACATACTGCTGGGTGATGGTCGAGCCGCCCTGTGTCTCACCGCCCGTCACCATCCGCGTCACCGCGCGCATCAGCCCGCTCGGGGACACTCCGCTGTCGGTGTAGAAACTGGCGTTCTCGGCGGCCAGCACCGCCCACTGGACGTCGTCCGGCACCTTGTCCAGCGGCACTTCCTGCCGGTTGACCGGGCCGGTGCGGGCCATCTCGGTGCCGTCGGCCCAGTAGTAGACGTTGTCCTGCTGGGTGGCGAAGTCGTTGAGGTTCTTCGGGATGTCGGTCTGCAGATACAGAAAGCTCAGCAGACCGGTCAGACTGCCGAGGCAGAACAGGAACAGCAGGGATATCTGACGCCACGACGGCAGCCATCGCGTCACACCGCGCCGCCCCGCCCGGGGATAGTCCAGCCGGATCCGCGCGGCCGCCCAGCGGCGCAGCCGCATCCCCCGGCTCCTCGAGGGCGGCTTACGGCGGTGCTTGCGGTGCTTCCCCATGGCGTTGTCGCTGCTGCCCAGCACGTGTTTCCCCCACGCTCGCTCCGCGCGCGGGCGCGGCACAAAGGTGTGATCTTCCATCCCCCCAGACCAGACCGATCCTATTTTCCCTTCCGAACGTCTGTCGCCACAGGGCCCTAAATTTTTGTAACAGTGACCATATTCAGGGACTCCACCCACCCGGTGACCTTTCGCACCGCCCGGCCCGCCACCCCCGAGGGCGTCCCCGCCGTGACACTCCGAAGCTCAAATGAACCTCTGAACCATGCGGCCGGGGGGTTCGTCCTCCCTGTATGGGGTCATCACCCCGACACGCGAGAACACACCGCGGGGGACGCGGTACGGAACGAGGAGGGGGAGCCATGGTGCGCCTCGGTACCGGAATCGGCTGGCGACCGGAGATCGCCGACGACATCGCGCGGCTGCCCGGCATCGACTGGGTGGAGGTGGTGGCGGAGAACATCTGCCCCGACCATGTGCCGGACGCGCTCCGGCGGCTGCGCGAGCGCGGGACCACGGTGGTCCCGCACGGGGTGTCGCTCGGCCTCGGGGGAGCCGAACGGCCCGACCCCGGCCGCCTCCGGGCGCTGGCCGAGCGGGCCGAGGCGCTGGGCTCGCCGCTGATCACCGAGCACATCGCGTTCGTCAGGGCCGGGGGGCCGCTGACCGCGTCACCGGTCCTCGAGGCCGGGCATCTGCTGCCGGTGCCGCGGACCCGTGACGCGCTGGACGTGCTGTGCGAGAACGTGCGCATCGCGCAGGACGCGCTGCCGGTGCCGCTCGCGGTGGAGAACATCGCGGCGCTGATCTCCTGGCCCGGCGAGGAGATGACCGAGGGCCAGTTCCTGGCCGAGCTCGTGGAGCGCACGGGGGTGCGGCTGCTCATCGACGTGGCCAATCTGCACACCAACCACGTCAACCGGGGCGAGGACCCGGCCAAGGCGCTGGACGAGCTGCCCACGTCGGCGATCGCCTACGTCCATGTGGCGGGCGGGGTGGAACGGGACGGGGTGTGGCACGACAGCCACGCCCATCCGGTGACCCAGCCGGTGCTCGACGTGCTCGCCGAGCTGTGCGCCCGTACGACGCCGCCCGGGGTGCTGCTGGAGCGCGACGAGGACTTCCCGGCGGCCGAGGAGCTCGCGGGCGAGCTGGACGCGATCCGCGCGGTGACGGCGGCGGGGGCCGGAGCGGGAGCCGAGGACGGGGGCGGGGCCGAGGACGGGGGCGGGGCCGTCGAGGCTTCGGCGCGGGCGTCCGCCGCGCCCGGCGCTCCCGTGCCGGACGCCGTCCGGGAGCGGCTGGCGCTCGCCCAGGCCGCGCTGCTGTCCGCGCTGGTCGGCGGCACCCCACCGCCCGAGGGCTTCGACCGGCGGCGGCTGCGGGTGCAGAGCGCGGCGCTGACCGCCAAGCGGGCGTCCGTGATCGCCAAGGTGGCGCCTGAACTGCCCGAGATCCTGGGCACCGGCTACCGTCCGGCGTTCGCCCGGTACGCCGACGGCCGCGCGATGACCGGCGGCTACCGCCGCGACGCGATGTCGTTCGCCGAACATCTGCTGGCGGACGGCCGGCCCGACGACGCGGCCGCCCGGCGCCGGCTGACGCTGTGGTGGCAGGAGCGGTCCGGGCCCGCGCCCCTGCCGTCCCATCCGGCGGCGCGGCTGGCCCGCCGGGTCCGGCTCGCGCTGAGCGGGGGGCGGTGAGCGGCATGGGCGCGATCGTGACCCTGGTCTACCTGGCGGTCGCCGTGTCGTCGGTGATGCTCATCTCCGGAACGGTCCGGGCCCGGCGCAGGGAGGTCTCGGAGCCGGTGTACGCCCGGGCACACGACCTGCTGGAGGTCGCGTTCCTGGCGGGCGGGCCGGGGCGGGTGGCGGACACCGTGATCAGCACGATGTACGCGGACGGGCGGCTGGCGATCGGCGACCCCGGCGTGGTCTCGGTACGGCAGCCGGTCGCGCGCGGCCCGGTCGAGGAGGAGCTGCTGCGGCTGTGCGCCATCTCCCCGCACGGCGGCCTGAAGTGGCTGCGCCGGGAGCTGATGCGCAGTCCGGTGGTGCAGTCGATCGGCGACCAGCTGGCGGGGCGCGGGCTGATGGTACGGCCGGACGCCCTCCGGTTCTGGCGGGGCGTGGCGCGGACGCAGATCGGGCTGTGCGCGACGGGGGTGTTTCTGGCCGCCCTGATCAGCATCGGCTCCGTCGCCGACAGCGGGCCTCCGCTGATCTTGTTGATCGCCCCCGCGCTGTTCACCGGCTTCCTCATCGGCGGAATCTGCGCCGGTGCGGGCAAGCGCAGGCTGACCGCCACCGGGCAGCGGACGCTGGCGACGTACCGGAGGGAGTCGGGGATCGGCGTACGGCGCGCCCGGTCCGTCGGCCATCCGGCGACGGTCCCCCTGGCGGTCGTCGTCGCGCTGACCGGTGCTGCCGCCCTGACGGACGATCCGCTGCTGCGGGCCCAACTGCTGGACGCGCAAAGGGTGCCCGCCGCTTCGGGGTCGTCGACCGACTCGGGGTCGTCGGGGCCCTCGGACTCCGGCGGCGGATCGTGGTGCGGAGGTGGAGGCGGCGGCGGAGGCGGATCCGGCTGCGGAGGCTCCTCGTGCGGCGGCTCGTCCTGCGGCGGAGGCGGCGGCGGTTCGGGCTGCGGCGGGGGCGGCGGCTGCGGTGGTGGTGGTGGGGGCGGCGGCTGCGGGGGCGGCGGCTGAAGCATCGATCTGCGGCTCCGTCGCGTGGCAAGGGCTTCGCCCCAGGACCCCGGCGCTCGACGAGCCGAGTCGCCACCGCGAACACCTGCACCGGCGGGCTGATCACGGTCGGCGCTCCCACGCGGCGGACGGCTGTGTCCAACGCCCCTGGACGGACAGCCGTGGGCGGACGCCCGCACACATCCGGGTCGTCCGGCCGGGGTCCGGGGCGGAGCCCCAGTTGAGCGAAGGGGCGGGAGGGGAGCGGCCCGCCGCGGGCGGCGCGATCCGTCGGACCCCCCTCGCGGGCCCGCACGGAGCGATCCGCATGCGCGCGAGTCGTTCATATCGTGAAAACTGTGGCGCGGTGGTGGCCGGGTCGAGTAGAAACTCGGCCATGTTGTGGGTCCTCTTCCTGCTCGTCGCGTGGGGCGCGGCGGTCGTCAGCTGCACGCGGCTGTGCCTGGCGGCGGTGGCCGCCGCTCAGCCGATGGAGCCCGAGCCGGGGGCGGACGGGAAGGGCCTGAGCCTGTACGAGGCGGCGTTCCTGTCCGGCGGGCCGCAGCGGGTGGGGGATCTGACCCTCGTCACGATGTACCGGGAGCGGCGGCTGCTGCTCGCGCACACCGGCTGGGTCACCGTGGTGGATCCGGACGGGCGGGACGAGCTGGAGCGGGCCGTGATCAGCGCGATAGGGCCGGAGGGGCAGGCCCCGGTGCGACCGGTGCGGGTCGCGCTCGTCACGGCCGCCCCGGTGCGGGCGCTGGGCGACCGGCTGGTGGCGGCGGGGCTCGCGGTGCCCGCCTCGGCCCGTACGAATGTGGCGGTCGCGGTGCGGCATGTGCGGGCGGCCTGCCTGCTGGTGCTGGTGACGGCGGCCGCCGCGCTGCTGCTGGTGCCGCCCGCGGACGGGCGCGGTCCGGTTGCCGCGTGGTTCGTGCTGCCGCTGCTGCTGACGGCGAGCTGTCTGCTGATCGCCCGGGTCGAGGCGCATCCGTACTCACGGTGGGCCTCCCCCGCCGGTCAGCGGCTGCTGGGCCGGATCGACGTGCCGCCGCGACGAAACCTCGCCCAACGCTCCGGCGCCGACGCGGACGGCGCTGACGACGACGGCGACCTGCTCACCGCGCTCGCCGTGCACGGCACCGCCGCCCTTCCCGACCCGGCGCTGCGCGCGGCCCTGAAGACGCATTGGGGTCATTGACCCCGACACCGCGGCCCGGTGCTTTACATGGTCGTCCGGCGCGCCAAATATCCCTTTCATCGCGTTCATCGCGCGATGCACGAAGGGACGGCCAGTGAGAGCAGCAGCGCTGTACGGCATCCTCGGGCCGCTGTCCCTGTCGCTGGCCATGAGCGCGCTGCTCGCGGCGCCCGCCACCGGCCGCCCGCTCGCCGCGCCCACCGCGCCCACCGCCCCCACCGCCACGATCCCCGCAACGCCCACCGCGTCCACCAGGTCCACCGCGGCCCCGGCCGGTGCGGCGGGCGCGCCCTCCGCGACCCGTTCGGCCCCCGCCGCCACCGCCGCCCCCGTCGCCCCCACCTGGACCACCTGGTCCGCCCCACCCGCCTCGGCCGCCCCGGCCGCCGCCCCGCCCGGCGACGCGGCCGCGACCCGTGGCGTGGCGTTCGCCGCCCGGCGCGCGGCACAGCGCGGTACCGCCTTCCACCGCTGCCCCCGCGCCGAGGCGCTGGCCGCCCCCATCACCTGCGGAAAGGTCTCCGTACCGCTCGACTACGCCCATCCCCGCGGCAAGCACATCTCCCTCACCGTCAGCCGGATCCGGGCCACCGGCCCCAAGGCCCGGCGTCAGGGCGCGCTGATCTACAACCCCGGCGGGCCGGGCGCCTCCAGCATGGCGTTTCCCGAGTACGCGGCCGAGGACGCCTTCCGCCGGGTGGCCGCCGCCTACGACTTCGTCGGCTACGCCCCACGGGGTGTGGGCCGCTCCGCCCCGCTGTCCTGCCAGCGGCCGTCGGCCTACGCCAAGGCGCCGACCAGCTCCCCGCCCCACCCCACCGCCGCCTTCAAACGGCGGCTGGTGGCGCGGGCGCGCGCCTACGTACGGGGCTGTGTGCGCCGCTCGGGCCGCGCGCTCGCGCACTACACCACGCTGAACAACGCCCGCGACCTGGAAGTGCTGCGCGCCGCGCTGGGCCAGCGGCGGCTCACCTTCGTCGGCGCCTCGTACGGCACGTACTACGGGGCCGTCTACGCCACGCTCTTCCCGGGGCGGGTGCGCCGGATGGTCTTCGACAGCGTGGTCAACCCAGCCCCCGGGCGGATCTGGTACCGCGACAACCTCGACCAGTCGCTGGCCTTCGAGCGGCGCTGGCGGGACTGGCGCCGCTGGGTCGCCCGGCACCACGCCGTCTACCACCTGGGCGCCACCGCGGACCGGGTGCTCGCCTCGTACCACACGGCGCGGCGCCGGCTGGCGCGGAAGCCGGCGGGCGGGGTCGTCGGCACCGCGCAACTCCAGAGCGCGTTCCTGAGGACCGGCTACAACGACGCCTACTGGGATCCTGCCGCCCGGGCGCTGGCCGCGTATCTGCGCGGCGACCCCGAGCCGCTGGCCGAACTCGCCGCGCCCGATCCGGCGGAGGCAGCCGACGACGAGAACGGCAACGCCGTCTACACCGCCGTGGAGTGCAACGACGCGCCCTGGCCGCGCGCCTGGGCCACCTGGGACCGCGACAACACCGCCCTCGCCCGCCGCGCGCCCTTCGAGACCTGGGACAACGTGGCGATGAACCTGCCGTGCGCCTTCTGGCCGCTGAAGCCCGGCCGCCCCCTCGACGTGGGGAACCTGGAGGCCGTGGGCCCCCGCCCCCGGACCGGGCGCGTCGCGCTGCCGCCGGTGCTGCTGCTGTCAGCGGAGCGGGACGCGGCCACGCCGTACACGGGGGCGAAGGAGCTGTGGCACCGGCTGCCCGGCTCCTCGCTGGTGACCGAGCGGAAGGCGGGGACGCATGGTCTGTGGGGCGGTCCGAACGACTGCGTCAACCGCCATGTGGACACCTATCTGCTGACCGGGAAGACCCCGGGCCGGTCCGCCTTCTGCGCCCCGCGCCCGGAGCCCGCACCGCTGCCGGAACCGGCCCCGCTGCCCGAATCGGGCAAGCAACCGGCCGCGATCCCGGGGACGCCGTAGGAGGGCGCCAGGGCCGGTACGGGACGACGTGAGGCCGTCCTGATCGCCGGATTGTGACGCCTGCGGCGGGCTGTTCCCCACCCCGCCCCTTCCCGAAACTGGGGCTCCGCCCCAGACCCCGGTCCGACGACCCGGATGTGCGCGGTCATCCGCCGCGTCGCAGGCGAGGAAACCGGCGTCCGAGGTCCAGGCGCGGAGCCCCTGGTGATGGGAAGGAGCGGGGAGGAAGACCCGCCGGATGCCCCGTAAGGGGGCGTCAGGCCAGGCCGGCGACGAGTTCGGAGACCGCCCTGCGCCGGCCGGTGTAGAACGGCACTTCCTCGCGTACGTGCCGGCGCGCCTCGGAGCCCCGCAGATGGCGCATCAGGTCGACGATCCGGTGCAGCTCGTCCGCCTCGAAGGCCAGGATCCACTCGTAGTCGCCGAGCGAGAAGGACGCCACCGTGTTGGCGCGCACGTCGGGGTAGCCGCGGGCCATCTTGCCGTGGTCCGCGAGCATCCTGCGGCGGTCCTCGTCGGGCAGCAGGTACCAGTCGTAGGAGCGGACGAACGGGTACACGCTCACGTACTCGCGCGCGTTCTCGTCCGCGAGGAACGCCGGGATGTGGGACTTGTTGAACTCGGCCGGGCGGTGCAGCGCCATGTTGGACCACACCGGCTCCAGGTGCCGTCCCAGCCGGGTGCGGCGGAAGAGGTTGTACGCCTCCTGGAGGGCGTCGGAGGTCTCCGAGTGCCACCAGATCATGACGTCCGCGTCGGCGCGCAGCCCGGACACGTCGTAGGTGCCGCGCACGGTGACGTCCTTGGCGGCGAGCTGGGAGAAGAGCTCCTCGACCTCGTCGGCGTAGCCGGTGCGGTCCTCCGGCAGCACATCGCGCAGCCGGAACACCGACCACAGGGTGTAGCGGATGACCTCGTTGAGGTCCTTGGCCTTCTTACCGGCGTTGGGAGTCTTCTCAGGTGCAGCAGTCATGGCCCTATTCTCGCTCTCCGGCTCCGGCGCCCGGCTCCAGGGGGCCCGCCAGGGCGCCCAGCAGCTCATCGGCCGCCTTACGGGCGCTGCCGACGCACGCGGGGATGCCCACCCCGTCGTAGAGGGCGCCGCACACCGCAAGCCCCGGCACCTTGGCGACCTCGGCGCGGATGCGGGCGACCCGGTCGAGATGGCCCACCGGGTACTGGGGCAGTCCGCCGTCCCAGCGGTCCACGCGGCTCGCGACGGGCTTCGCCGCCAGGCCGACGGCCTCACCGAGATCGCCGAGCGACATCCTTACCAGATCGGCGTCGTCCCGCTTCAGATCCGCCTCGTCGTCAAACCGCCCGATCGAGGTACGCAGCACGAAGAGATCGGGACCGGCGTCGCGCAGCCAGCCCCACTTGCGGCTGGAGAACGTGGCCGCCTTGATCGTCCGGCCGTCGACCGGCGGCACCAGGAAGCCGCTGCCCTCGGCGAGCGAGACCATATCGGTGCGCCGGAAGGCCATGGTGATCAGCGCCATCGAGGCGTAGTCCACGGTGGCCAGCTCGGCGGAGGCGGCCGGGGCCCCGGCGGCCAGCAGCCGCGCGGCGGCGGGCGCGGGCACCGCCAGCACCACGGCGTCGGCCGCCACCACCGGCGGGCCGTCCGCACCGTCCACGCCGTTCGTGCCGTCCGTACCCTTCGCGCCGCCCGTACCGCCCGTACCGCCCGCACCGCCCGCGCCGTCCACCACGACCGTCCAGCCGTCGGCCGTGCGCCGCAGCTCCCGTACCGGCGCCCCGGTGCGGATCTCGCCGCCCGCGGCCCGTACGGCGTCGGCGACCGCGAGCGGCAGCCGCCCGATCCCGCCGTCGATGCCCATGAACACCGGGCCGTCCTGCCGCCGCGCGGAGCGCTCGGCCAGCTCCCGGACGCCTTCGGTCAGCGGGCGGCCGGATTGCGCCACCTCGAAGAGGGTGGGGACCGACGCGCGCATCGAGGTGCGGTACACATCGCCCGCGTACACCCCGCCCAACAGCGGTTCCACCAGCCGGTCCACGACCTCGCGGCCGAGCCGCTCCGCCAGATACCCGCCGAGCGCCACGTCCTCGCCCACCGGTGTGGGCGGCAGCTCGCGGTCGCGGGCGATCCTGGCCAGTCCCTCCTCCGAGATCACGCCGGACGCGGCCAGCGGCTCCAGATCGCCGGGGACGCCCATCACATGTCCCTTGGGCATCGGGCGCAGCCCGCCGCGCGTCCAGAGGGAGGCGGTCGCGGTCGCGGGCGGCTGCAGCCGGTCGCCGAGGCCCACGGCGCGCGCCAGCTCGACCGCCTCCGGGCGGCGGGCGAGCATCGACTCGGCGCCCAGGTCGACCGGTACGCCCTCGATCTCGCCCGAGCACAGCTTGCCGCCGAGCCGCCCCGACGCCTCCAGGACCGTCACCCGCGCCCCGCCGTCCAGCAGCCGGTGGGCCGCCGCGAGGCCCGCGATTCCGCCGCCGATGACCACGACATGGCCGGTGCGCCCCGCCCCCGGAGTGTTCGCCGCTCTCATGCCCCCACTCTCTCACCCGCCCCCAGGGCATGATGCGCCGAGGCCGTGGCCAGGTCGGCCTCGATACGGGCCGCGGTGGCGCGCAGTGCCGGGAGGAGTTCGCCGCGGGCGCTGTCGGCGGTGCCGCGGCCTGCGTGGGTCGCCACGTTGAGCGCGGCCACCACACGTCCGCGCGCGTCCCTCACGGGCACGGCGAGCGACCGCAGCCCCTCCTCCAGCTCCTGGTCGACCAGGGCGTGCCCCTCCGCCGCCGCGCGCTCCACGACGCGCGCCAGTTCGGCCGCGCCGGTCACGGTGTGCCGGGTCAGCGGCTCCGGCCGCACCCCGGCGAGGTGGGCGGCGCGGGCGTCGGCGTCCAGGCCCGCGAGCAGCACCCGGCCCATGGAGGTCGCGTAGGCGGGGAAGCGGGTGCCGATGGTGATGTTGACGCTCATGATGCGGACGGTGGGGACGCGCGCGATGTAGCGGATGTCGCCGCCGTCGAGGACGGCCAGGGACGCCGACTCATGGACGGTGCGGACCAGTTCGCGCATGTGCGGCTGGGCGATGTCGGTGAAGCCGAGCTCCGCCAGGGGGGCGTAGCCGAGCTCCAGCACGCGCGGCAGCGGCCGGAAGGTCCGGCCGTCGGCCTCCGCGTACCCCAGCTCGACCAGGGTGAGCAGCGAGCGCCGGGCGGTGGCCCGCGCCAGCCCGGTGGCCTCCGCGACGGCGCTGAGCGTCATCCCCCCGCCCCGGCCGCCGCCCGGCCCGGCGCCGACGAGGCCGTACGTCATGCTCCCGGTGGCGCCGGACGCGCCGCGCGCCGCGTCCTCCACCGCGCGGGCCTCGCCCTGGCCCGGGCCCAGCGCCCCACCGGGAGCCGCCCCACCGGGAGCCGCCCCACCGGGAGCCGCCCCGCCCAGGGCCCGCAGCACGGCCAGTCCGCGCGCGAGGGACTGCAGGAAGCCCGCTCCCAGCTCCCGCTTGGCCATCCGCGCGGGGTCCTCGCCCAGTGCCGTGCCGGAGTCCCCCGTACCCGAAGCGACCGAAACAGCTGAAACAGCCGAAGCACCTGAAACAGCCGAAGCCCCCGAGACAGCCGAGGCAACCGAGGCAGCCAGCCGTGGCCGACGAGCCGTCAATGCCGCCTCCATCGCCGGGAGTTCCGCACCCAGCGGCCCCAGCACCGCAGCCCGCAGCGAGTCCACGTCATGGCGGCTGGTGTGGCTGACCACGTTGACCGCGCAGACGATACGGCCCGAGGCGTCCCGCACCGGAACTGAAACCGCCACCAGGCCCGGTTCGATCAGCTGGTCGTCGATGGCCCAGCCGTCCCGGGCGGCCTCCTTGACGCGGGCCTCGAAGGCCTCGCCGGACGCGGGCCGGTGGCGGGGCGGGACGGCCGGGAACGCGGTGTCCAGGGGGTCCTCGGCGCGGCGCGCGTGCCAGGCGGCCCAGTCGGCCCCGGACCACTCGGCGGCGAAGAGCGCGCCGGGCGAGCAGCGCTCGGCGGGGAGCAGATCGCCGATCCGGAAGGCGAGGGACATGGTGCGGCGGCGGGTGACCTGGACGACGAAGCGCACCCCGACGCCGTCGGGGACGGCGACCGAGACCGACTCGTCGAGCCCGTCCGCGAGCCGCTCGGCGAACGGGCCGAGCGCGGCGGGCAGTCCGCTCGCGGCCAGATACGCGTTGCCCAGCTCCATCAGCCGGACCGCCAGGCCGATGTCGCGGCCGTCGAGCGTGATGTAACCGAGCTGTTCGAGCGTGCCCACGACGCGGTCGACCACGGACCGGGCGAGCCCCGTGCCGCGCACGAGATCACCGGGCCGGACGGTGGTCCGTCCCTCGTGCGCGGCCAGCCGGGTCAGCTCGCGCAGCACGGCGAGGCCGCGCTCGAGAGGCCCGACGGGGCCATTGACAGGTGGTGGCACCGGGCTGAAACTCATCACCAGCCGATTATGAACGAAGTTTCACTCAGCGAACAAGTGGCGAAGGCGAAACGGGCCGCATGGATCACCACAGCGACACGGACCACCACAGCAAGGGGACGATGTGATGCGCACGACCGTCGGCATCATCGGCGGCGGACCCGCCGGGCTGCTGCTCGCCCGGCTGCTGCACCGCGCCGGGATCGACTGCGTGGTGCTGGAGAGCCGGGACCGGGCGTATGTCGAGCGGCGGCAGCGGGCCGGGATCCTGGAGCAGGGCACCGTGGATGTGCTGCGGGAGTGCGGCGCCGGCGGGCGGCTGGACCGCGAGGGGCTGCCGCACCAGGGCATCGAGCTGCGCTTCGAGGGCCGCGGCCACCGCGTGGACTTCCCCTCCGCCACCGGCGGCAAGTCGGTGATGGTCTACGCCCAGACCGAGATCGTCAAAGATCTGATCGCGCTCCAGCTGGCGGAGCCGGGCGGTCCCCCGCTGCTGTTCGAGGCCGAGGCGCTGGCCATCGAGAAGCCGGACTCCGCCGCGCCCGTCATCCGCTTCCGCCACGAGGGCCGCGAACAGACCCTGAGCTGCGACTACGTGGCGGGCTGCGACGGCTTCCACGGCATCGCCCGGCGCGCGATCCCCGCCGAGCGGGTGCGCGCCTTCGAGCACACCTACCCCTACTCCTGGCTCGGAGTGCTGGCCGACGTGGCGCCGTCCTGCGACGAGCTGATCTACGCCCGCCACCGGCGCGGCTTCGCCCTGCACAGCATGCGCTCCGCCCATGTCTCCCGGCTCTACCTCCAGGTTCCGGGCGGCACCGACCCCGGCGACTGGTCCCATGAGCGGATCTGGGACGAGCTGTCGGCCCGCTTCGCGCTCGACGGGGACTGGACGCTGGAGCGCGGCCCGATCACCGCCACCTCCGTCACCCCGATGCGCAGCTTCGTCCAGGAGCCGATGCGCCACGGCCGGCTCTTCCTGGCGGGCGACGCGGCGCACATCGTGCCGCCCACCGGCGCCAAGGGGCTCAACCTGGCGGTCACCGATGTGATCACGATGGCCCGGGCCCTGATCCACCACCAGGAGACCGGCTCGTCCGAGCTGCTGGACGGCTACTCGCGGACCTGTCTGCGCCGGGTCTGGCAGGCCGAGCGGTTCTCGTACTTCATGACGGACACGCTCCACCGCCGCCCGGACGAGACCCCGTTCGAGGACCGGGAGCGGATCGCGCGGCTGGAGCGGATCGCCTCCTCCCCCACCGCCTCCGCCGAGCTCGCCGAGAACTACGTCGGCCTCCCGCTGTCATGACCGCCTCCGGTCCCCTCATCCCCATCAGCCCGCCGGGCACCCGCGCCAGCGACGGCCGGGACGGCGGCCGCTCGGTCGCGGGCCGGATGCTGGCGGTCCTCGACGCGTTCGACGCCTCGCACCGCTCGCTGTCCCTCACCGCCCTCGCCCGGCGCGCCGGGCTGCCGCTGGCCACCGCGCACCGGCTGGTCGCCTCGCTCACCCGCTGGGGCGCCCTGGAGCGCGACGCCACCGGGGCGTACCACATCGGGCTGCGGCTGTGGGAGGTGGCGACGCTCTCCCCGCGCGGGGTCGGGGTGCGCGAGGCGGCCCTGCCGTTCATGGAGGACCTGTACGAGGCCACCCACGAGAACGTCCAGCTCGCCGTGCGGGACGGCCTGGAGGTGGTCTATGTCGAGCTGATCTCGGGTCACTCGGCGGTCCAGGTGCGCACCCGGGTCGGCAGCCGCTGGCCGCTGCACGCCACCGGCGTCGGTCTCGTGCTGCTCGCGTACGGGCCGCCACGGCTGTACGAGCGGGTGTGCACCCGCCCGCTGCGCCGCTACACCGAGATGACGATCCAGGACCCGCACCGGCTGCGGACCACCCTGGCCGAGGTGCGGCGCACCGGGATCGCGGTCAGCGACCGGCAGATCACCATGGACGGGCTGTCCATCGCCGCCCCGGTGCGCGGGCCGGGCGGGGAGGTGGTGGCCGCGCTGTCGGTGGTGGTGCCGGCCGCGGAGGGGCGGGCCCCGGGGCTGATCCCGGCCGTACGGGTCGCCGCGCACGGCATCTCACGTACCCTCGCCGCCGCCCTGGGGCAAGACCCCGTCGCGGAGGCTTCCGGTCGGTGAAAGACCCGCCAACGCGCCTTGCCGCGCCCGATGTCCGGCCACATTCTGTGTGGCACCGGCCAAGCCGCCGAGCCGATACACGCCCAGGCCCGAGAGGGGACATGGAGACATGCCCGAAGTGACCGCAGAGCCCACCGCGCAGGGCCGGGAGGCGCCCCGCGGCGGCTGGCAGCCTTATCACACTCTGTGGGCCATGCTGCTGGGCGGCTGGCTCTTCTCGTACGCCGACCGCACCATCACCGGCCCGGTCGTCACCTGGCTGATCGAACACGACCACGGCATGCTGGGCTCCGCCAGCCATCCGCATGCGCTCGGCGGTCTGATCGGCAGCCTCTTCTTCGCGGGCTACATGCTCACCCAGTTCCCCGGCGGCTATCTCGGCGACCGCTTCGGGCACCGCACGATGCTCGCGGTCTCGCTGCTGTGGGCGGGGGTCGCGACGCTGGCCAGCGGCATGATGAGCGGGCTGATCGCCTTCGTGGTGCTGCGGGTGCTGACCGGGCTCGGCGAGGGCGTCTTCTACTCCAACGACCGCTCGCTGATCGCCCAGCGGACCCCGCCCGCGAAGGCCGGTCTCGGCATGGGCGTGGCCATCACCGGGCTGTCCATCGGGCTGACGGTCGCGACCATCAGCGCGCCATACCTGATCGACTGGGGCGGGGAGGTGTTCGGCGAGGAGGACGCCTGGCGGATGCCGTTCCTGGTGCTGGGCGCCGCGACGCTCGCGTTCGGCTGGGCCACGGCGGTCTATATGCGCCGCATCGGCGGCCCGCTCAAGGCCACCGGCTCCACGCTGCGGCTGCTGGGGATCTCGGCGGTGCTGTGCGCCGCGGTCATGGCGGTCTATCTGATCGCCGACGGGGCGGGGATGCCGAGCTGGGGCGTGGCCATCCTCGAGTGCGTGCTGGCGTTCGTGCTCATCGGGGCGATCTTCGCCCGGCGCAGCAGCCGACTGGGCGCGGTCTCGCGGAACCGCAATGTGCTGCTGCTCAGCTTCGCCTTCATCGCGGTCATGTGGAATCTGTGGTTCTTCAGCTTCTGGTCGGTGTCGATCGTCGCGGACGCCGCCCACAGCTCGTTCCAGAACGCCGCCCTGGTGGCCACCTTCAACGCGGGCGCGGGCATCCTCGGCTTCCCGGCCGGGGGCATGCTCTCGGACCGGGCGAAGGCCCGGGGGTGGGGGCGGCGGCCGCTGCTGATCGCGTTCACCGTGGTCCAGGGGGTGCTGGTGCTGGTGTTCGCCGCGTATCTGCAGACCCATGAGAAGCCCTCCCTCTGGGTGATGTCCATCCTGCTCTTCGTCTCCAGCCTGTTCTTCAACGCGCTCCAGCCGATGGCACACGCGCTGCTGAACGACGTGGTGGACGCGACCGAACGCGGCGCGGCCTTCGGGCTGTTCAACCTGGTCGGGGAGATCGGCGCGGTGATCAGCCCGGCGCTCAGCGGCAGCCTCTTCGACCACTACGGCAGCTGGACGAACGCGGTCTACATCGACGGCGCGCTGATGCTCGTCAGCGCCGTGCTCTACATGCTGATCCGGGAGCAGACCTCGCGCGCTTAACTTGGTGCCCTATAGCCGGACATCCAGTGGCGGAGGGGCATACATGACGGCGGCACGACGCATGGTGGTCATCGGAGGCGACGCGGCGGGCATGTCCGCCGCGTCGCGGGCGCGCAGGCTCAAGAGCCGGGGCGAGCTGGAGATCCTCGCCTTCGAACGCGGCCAGTTCACCTCGTACTCCGCCTGCGGCATCCCGTACTGGGTCGGCGGGCTGGTGAACGGCCCCGACGAACTGGTCGCCCGGACGCCCGAGACCCACCGGGGCCGCGGGATCGACGTACGGACCCACACCGAGGTCGTCGAGATCGACCTCGCCGGGCAGCGGGTCCTGGCGCGGGACCTCGATCCGCGCGGCGAGGGCGAGCAGTGGTACGGCTTCGACGACCTGGTCATCGCGACCGGCGCCCGGCCGCGCCGCCCCGGGATGCCCGGGATCGACGCCCCCGGCGTCCACGGGGTGCAGACCCTGGACGACGGGCGGGCGCTGCTGGAGTCCCTGGAGGCCACCCCGGCCGAGCGGGCGGTGGTGATCGGCGCCGGGTACATCGGGGTGGAGATGGCCGAGGCGCTCATGCAGCGCGGCTCCCGGGTGACCGTCCTGGAACGCGGTGAGCAGCCGATGTCCACGCTCGACCCCGACATGGGACGGCTGGTGCGCGACGCGATGTCGGGGCTCGGCATCGACACCGTGACCGGCGCGGAGGTCGCCGAGGTGGTCACGGGCGAGGACGGCCGGGTGCGGGCGGTGGCCACCAAGATGAGCGAATACCCCGCCGATCTGGTGGTCCTGGGCCTCGGGGTGGCCCCGGAGACCGGGCTCGCCCAGGAGGCGGGGCTTCCGGTGGGCGAATACGGCGGGCTGCTGACCGATCAGGCCATGCGGGTGCGCGGTTACGACAACATCTGGGCGGGCGGCGACTGTGTCGAGGTCCTCGACCTGGTCTCCGGCCGCACCCGGCACATTCCGCTGGGCACCCACGCCAACAAGCACGGGCAGGTCATCGGCTCCAATGTGGGCGGCGACTACGCGACCTTCCCCGGCGTCGTCGGCACGGCCGTCAGCAAGGTCTGCGATCTGGAGATCGCCCGCACCGGACTGCTGGAAGCCGAAGCGGCCGCCGTGGGCCTCCAGTTCGAGGCGGTCACGATCGAGGCGACCAGCCGCGCCGGGTACTACCCGGAGACCCGGCCGATGACGGTGAAGATGCTCGCCGAACGACGCACGGGACGGCTGCTCGGCACACAGATCGTCGGCCGCGAGGGCGCGGGCAAACGGGTGGACGTCGCGGCGGTCGCGCTGACCGCCGGAATGACGGTGGAACAGATGACCGCCCTGGACCTGGGCTACGCCCCGCCGTTCTCCCCGGTGTGGGACCCGGTACTGGTGGCAGCCCGCAAGGCGGCGGCGACGGTAAGGGCAACGGAACGCCGCTGAGCACGGGGCACACCCTTACGGGTATCCGGCGGACGCCACGTAGCAGGGGCTTCGCCCCGGGCCACCGGGGGTTGGGGCGAAGCCCCGGGCCCCGGTGGGGGGCAGAGCCCCGGCGGGGGTCTGGGGCGGAGTCCCCGTGAGGGCCGAGGGCGGAGCCCCCGTGACGGCCGGGAGCGGAGCCCCCGCGGGGGCCCGGGGCGAAGCCCCAGTGGGGGGTCTGGGGCGAAGCCTCGGCGGGGGCCAGGGACGAAGCCCCGGCGGGGGGTCTGGGGCGAAGCCCCGGCAGGGGTCTGGGGCGAAGCCCCGGCAGGGGTCTGGGGCGAAGCCCCGGCAGGGGTCTGGGGCGAAGCCCCGGCAGGGGTCTGGGGCGAAGCCCCGGCAGGGGTCTGGGGCGGAGCCCCAGTTGTGGGGAGGGGCGGGGAGGGGAGCAGACCGCCGCAGGCGGCGAGTCCCGTGGGCCCCCGCGCCGCCGCTCAGTGCGCGCCGTCGATGATCCGCAACGCCCGCCGGACCCGCTCGGCCACATGGCGGGGGCAGCCCCACGCCTCGGGATCGAAGGGCGGCTCGGGCGTGTCGTACTCCCCGGGTGCGTACAGATGGTTGAGATGGGCGCCGTAAGGGTCCTCGTGGAAGCCGAAGTGACGGCGGCCCGCCAGTTCGGCCAGCACCTCCCAGGGGTGCGCGTCCCCGTGCGGGCAGGACCCGGCCGCCGGGCCGGTCCGCACCGCGCCGAGGATCGCCCGCAGATCCCGGTGGACGGCCTCGGGCGGGGCCTCCTCGCCCGAGGTCACCGACCAGCAGGCCACCAGCAGCAGCGCCAGCCGCTCGCGCGGATCGGCCGGGCCCGCCGCGAACCGCCGCGCGGCCCACAGCCCGGCGTCCTCCGCGGCCTGCCCGTCGCGGCAGCGGAACCGCACGGCGTGGGTGAGCCGTTCGATGTCGAGGCGTCCGTCGGGGCGTAGCAGAACTTCGTCAAGGTGGGCGGTGTCCCGGCGGCCGAAGAGCCGCTCACGGCCGGTGCGCAGATGGTCCAGCGCCTCGCGGGCGATCGCGGCGAGGAAGGCCGGGCACAGCCACGCCTCCAGCGGCGCCGTCTCCAGTTCCTCCCGGTGCCAGTGGCGGTAGACGCCCCGGCCGCCGGGGCTGAGCAGATGGATGCCCACGGTGGCCTGCTCCGCGGTGTCGCGGCCGACCTCGGGGTGCTCGCCCTGACCGTGCGCGCAGGAGGCGTCGCCGAGGCCGGGCAGCACCGCTTCCAGGGCGTCGACCATGGTGTCCAGAACCCGCCGGTCGCGGATCCGGCCGCTGGCGGCGTACCAGCAGGCGGCGTGCAGGACGACCACGAGCCCGGCGCGGTGGTAGCCCAGGGGGTTGGCGACCAGGTTCCTGGCGTAGGCGGACAGCTCCTGGGCGGGGTCCACCGCCGCGCTCGGGTAGTCCCAGACGATCGAGCGCAGATCCTCGGCGCGGCGCGCGTCGCGGACCGGGAGCCGGGGCGGGATGCCGCCCACGCTGCCGGGGGCGATGATGTCGATGGCGACCCGCGCGTACCCGGCGATGTCGCGCGGGCACAGCCACTGCTCCTTGGTGGCGTCGTCCTCCCAGTCGGGGTCCTGGTCCTCGGCCAACCCGTTGGTGAGCAGCGGCAGATCGTCCACGAAGTGGTCGATCCGGTCGTCCAGATCGCTCTCGTACGGATGCGTCCGGTGGGCGCAGGGGGCTTCGCGCAGCCGCCGGTCGGTGGTGTGGAGGGCCTCCAGGGCCGCCGCCGCGACGTCCTTACGGGAGAACCGGCCGATGTGCGCGGCCATCATGACCAGCCCGAGCGTCCAGGCGTACGCCTCCTCGCCCGCGGGATCGGCCGCCAGCCGCCTGGCACAGTCCAGTACGACCCGGTCCGCGTCCCCGCCGTCGGTCTCGTGGAGGATGCCGTGCCAGTCGTCGACGAAGTGGACACACTCCGGCGACTCCTGCGGGGCTGACAGCGCGGTGGCGGGCATGTCGGTCATGCCCCTCACGACGCCACGGGAGGCACGCGGGTTCCCGCTTGGTTCAGACCTTCACAGAAGGTGCGCGTGATGCGCTCTGTGTGTGCACATACTCGACGAGTCGGGTGAGCGCGTCCGGATCGGTGCTGGGCAGCACGCCGTGGCCGAGGTTGAAGATGTGCCCCTCCAGCCCCCGGGCCGCCTCCAGCACCTCGTCCGCCTTGGCCTCGACGGCCGCACGCGGGGCGAAGAGCACGGCGGGGTCGAGATTGCCCTGGAGCGCCTTGCCGGGGCCGACCCGCCGGGCGGCCTCGTCCAGCGGCACCCGCCAGTCGACGCCGACGACGTCCGCGCCCGCCTCGCCGAGCAGCCCGAGCAACTCACCGGTGCCCACGCCGTAGTGGATGCGCGGCACGCCGTATCCGGCGACGGCGGCGAAGACCTTCGAGGACGCGGGCAGCACGCTGCGGCGGTAGTCGGCGGGGGCCAGGGCGCCCGCCCAGGAGTCGAAGAGCTGGACGGCCGACGCGCCCGCCTCGATCTGGACCTTGAGGAAGGCGGTGGCGATGTCGGCGAGCCGGTCCAGCAGCGCGGCCCAGAACGCCGGGTCGCCGTACATGAGCGCCTTGGTGTGCTCGTGGTTGCGCGAGGGGCCGCCCTCGATCAGATAGCTGGCGAGCGTGAAGGGGGCGCCCGCGAAGCCGACGAGCGGGGTCGCGCCGAGTTCGCCGACGAGCGCCCCGATGGCCTCGGTGACGTACTTCACATCGTCCGGATCGAGCGGACGCAGCCGCTCCAGATCGGCGCGGGTGCGGATCGGCCGCTCGACGACCGGTCCGACTCCGGGCTTGATGTCGAGGTCGATGCCGATGGCCATGAGCGGCACGACGATGTCGCTGTAGAAGACGGCCGCGTCCACCCGGTGGCGGCGCACCGGCTGGAGCGTGATCTCGGTGACCAGGTCGGGCCGTGTGCAGGAGTCGAGCATCGCGATGCCCTCGCGCAGCTTGCGGTACTCCGGAAGCGAGCGCCCGGCCTGCCGCATGAACCACACAGGTGTATGGGACACCGGCTCCCGGCGGCAGGCCCGCAGAAAGGCCGAATCGGCTGTGGCACCGGCCGCGGAAAGGCCGGTCTGCTGCTGACCCGGGGGCCGCTCGTTGGCGCTCATGCCCCAGATTTTCGCACGGGCCGAACGAGTGACCCGCCAACCCGGGTGTTCCTCCCCGGTTAGGGCCCTCAGTGCGCCTAGTCTTCCGGGCATGGCAGCGGTTCAAGGACACCTCTCGAACGGTGCTGACGGCCCTGACGGCACGGACGCGGGCGGTGAGGACACTCCTCCCGCCTTCCGGCATGCCGTCACCGCGCTCCGCGGTGTGCGGGTGCGGCCCGAGGTGGAGCTCGATCCGACCCCACCCCCGCGTCGGCTCGCACCCTACTCGTACGCGCTGGAGGCGGTGGTCACCGGCGCGGCCGGCGATGACGAGGAGCTGGCCGAGGGGCGGCTGATCCTGCTGCACGACCCGGCCGGGCACGACGCCTGGCGCGGCACCTTCCGCCTCGTCACGCTGGTCCACGCGGACCTGGAGCCGGAGATCGCGGCGGATCCGCTGCTGCCCGAGGTGTGCTGGTCCTGGCTCACCGGCGCGCTGGAGGCGCGCGGGCTGCCCTACGGGGAGCCCAGCGGCACGGTCACCCGGGCGAGCTCGCACTTCTTCGGCGCGATGGGCGAGCGGGAGCCGTCCACCCGGATCGAGATCCGCGCCTCCTGGACCCCGTCCGACCACCCGTCCCCCGAACCGGCCCACCCCGGCCCACGCCGCCCGGAGCCGACGGGAGAGGGCGCCGCCGAACGGCTGGGCGTGCCGGACACCGCGGGACACCTGGCCGCGTGGTGCGACCTCCTGTGCCAGATCGCGGGCCTGCCTCCGGCGGGGGCCACGGAGGCGGGGGTCGTCTCACTGCCGCAGCGGAGGGGCCCTCAGGCGCGCTGAACTTCAGGATGTTCGGGATGTTCGAAAAAAGGCGCTGAACTTCCGGATGTCCTGAAAAAGATCGAGCACGATCGATCAGTCGTCCTAATTGCCCGAATTGTTACTCACCAAATCGTGATCATTCTCTAAAGCCCGGCCGCATCGGTGCCGAAGGACGTGGTGACCCGTCCCACCACTTCCCCAGGAGGACCTGGTGTCTGTTCTCCTCGAGCAACCGTCCAGCCTGGTCGCCTACCGCCCGAACAAACCGACGGCCATGGTGGTCGTTGCCGACCCCCGCGTTCGTTCCACCGTCACCCGCCACCTCTGGGCCCTCGGGGTGCGCGACGTCATCGAGGCGTCGTCCATCGCGGAGGCCCGTCCCCGCATCGGGAATCCACGCGACATCTGCGTGGCCGATGTCCACCTCCCCGACGGCTCCGGCCTCACGCTGCTGTCCGAGACCCGCGCCGCGGGCTGGCCCAACGGGCTGGCCCTGTCCGCCGCCGATGACATCGGCGCCGTACGGAACGCACTGGCCGGCGGCGTCAAGGGCTATGTCGTCACCGGCACCCGCACCAACCTCGGCATCCCGGGCCGCCCCGGCGCCGCCCCGCTCGGCGCCGCCGCCCGGATGCACCGCCGCCCGCCGGGCACCCCCGGCCACCCGGGTGGCTACCGGGAGCTGTCGGGCCGCGAGGTCGAGGTGCTGAGGCTGGTTGCGGAGGGCCAGTCCAACAAGGCCATCGGCGTCTCGATGGGCCTGTCCGCGCTCACCGTCAAGAGTCACCTCGCCCGGATCGCCCGCAAGCTGGGCACCGGAGACCGGGCGGGAATGGTCGCGGTCGCGCTACGGACCGGAATCATCCACTGACCCGTACCGCCCGCCCGGCCGCCACGCCGCCGCCCACCACCCCCCGCGCCCGTCGACGGAACGTTCCGTCGACGGGCGCCCTGCGTACTCCCCGCACACAGCTACCCTTGACAGGTGACCGACGCCCAAGAGACCGCAGCAGAGACGACACTGCGAACCACCGGGGGCGCTCCTCCGGACGACCTCCCCCCGGCGCCGGTCCCCTTGCTGGAGCCGCGCGAGGGCATCCCGCCCGTCACCGCCGACGCGGACACGCTGGCCGAGGTCATCGCGACCTTCGCCGCGGGCCACGGCCCGGTGGCCGTCGATGCCGAGCGCGCCTCCGGCTACCGCTACGGACAGCGGGCCTATCTGGTCCAGCTGCGCCGGGCCGGAGCGGGGACCGCACTGATCGACCCCGTCGGCTGCCCCGACCTCTCGGGTCTGGGCGCCGCGATCGCCGACGCCGAATGGGTCCTGCACGCCGCGACCCAGGATCTGCCCTGTCTGCGGGACATAGGCATGGTCCCGGCCCGGATCTTCGACACCGAACTCGCGGGCCGGCTGGCCGGGTTCGCCCGGGTGGGGCTCGGCGCCATGGTCGAGAACATCCTCGGATACGCCCTGGAGAAGGGTCACTCCGCCGTGGACTGGTCCACCCGCCCGCTGCCCGAGCCCTGGCTGCACTACGCCGCGCTCGACGTCGAGCTGCTGGTGGACCTGCGCAACGCGCTGGAGGACGAGCTGGAGCGGCAGGAGAAGCTGGAGTGGGCGCACCAGGAGTTCGCGGCCATCGCCGCGGCCCCGCCCGCCCCGCCGCGCAAGGACCCCTGGCGGCGTACGTCGGGGATGCACAAGGTCCGGCGGCGCCGGCAGATGGCCGTGGTGCGCGAGCTGTGGACGGCCCGGGACCGGATCGCCCAGCGCCGCGATGTCTCACCGGGCAAGGTGCTCGGCGACGCGGCCATCGTCGAGGCCGCGCTGGCCCTGCCGGGAGACGTCCGGGCGCTGACCGCGCTGAACGGTTTCGGCCACCGGATGAACCGGCGCCAGCTGGAACAGTGGCAGGCCGCGGTGGACCGGGCGCGGGCGCTGCCGGAGGCCGACCTCCCCCAGCCGGGCCAGCCGGTGGCCGGTCCGCCCCCGCCGCGGGCGTGGGCCGACAAGGACCCGGCGGCCGCGGCGCGGCTCTCCGCGGCGCGTGCGGCCGTCACCCAGCTGGCCGAACAGCTGAATCTTCCGCAGGAGAACCTGATCGCCCCGGACACCGTCCGGCGGCTGTGCTGGGAGCCGCCCGCCGAGCCGACGACGGATGCGATCGCGTCCGTTCTCGCAGGTCACGGTGCCCGCCCCTGGCAGATCGACCAGGTGACCCCGGTGCTGACAGCCGCCTTGCTGACGCCCCCCGCGTGATGTGACGCGCGTGGACCGGCGGCCCCGCCGCCGGTCCACGGCTGTGACCTTCAACCCTCCGGCGGTGGGGACTGGGCAGCTTGGTTACTCATAAGTAGCATGAGGGTGTGACGGCGCGCCCCCGGCGTGCCCGCAGCAGTGCCATCCCGCACCTGGAGGAGAGCCAACGTGCCTCGTACCGCTAGGGACGTCGTCTTCGTCGACGGCGTCCGGACCCCATTCGGCAAGGCGGGCCCGAAGGGCATCTACCACGAGACCCGCGCCGACGACCTGGTCGTCAAGTGCATCCGGGAGCTGCTGCGCCGCAACCCGGATCTGCCGCCGGAGCGCATCGACGAGGTGGCCATCGCCGCGACGACGCAGATCGGCGACCAGGGCCTGACCATCGGCCGCACCGCGGGCATCCTGGCCGGACTGCCCCAGTCCGTCCCCGGCTACGCCATCGACCGGATGTGTGCCGGTGCGATGACGGCCGTGACCACCACCGCGGGATCCATCGCCTTCGGCGCCTACGACGCCGTGGTCGCGGGCGGTGTCGAGCACATGGGCCGCCACCCCATGGGCGAGGCGGTCGACCCCAACCCGCGCTTCGTCTCGGAGAAGCTGGTCGACGAGTCGGCCCTGTTCATGGGCATGACGGCGGAGAACCTCCACGACCGGCTGCCGCACATCTCCAAGCGGCGCGCCGACGAGTTCGCGGTGCGCAGCCAGGAGAAGGCCGCCAAGGCGTACGCCAACGGCAAGATCCAGCAGGACCTGGTGCCGATCTCGGTGCGCCGCACCTCCCCCGAGGGCGGGGAGCTGGGCTGGGGCCTGGCCACCGCCGACGAGCCGATGCGCCCGGGCACCACGCTGGAGAACCTGGCCACGCTGAAGACCCCGTTCCGCCCGCACGGCCGGGTCACCGCCGGTAACTCCGCGGGGCTCAACGACGGCGCCACCGCCTCGCTGATCGCCTCCGAGGACTTCGCCCGGGAGCTCGGCCTGCCGGTCAGGATGCGCCTGGTCTCGTTCGCCTTCGCGGGTGTCGAGCCCGAGGTGATGGGCTACGGCCCGGTCCCGGCCACCAAGAAGGCCCTGGCGAAGGCCGGTCTGTCCATCGAGGACATCGGCCTGTTCGAGATCAACGAGGCGTTCGCCGTCCAGGTCCTGTCGTTCCTGGACCACTACGGCATCGCGGACGACGACGAGCGCGTCAACCAGTACGGTGGCGCGATCGCCTACGGCCATCCGCTGGCCTCCTCCGGTGTCCGCCTGATGACGCAGCTGGCACGGCAGTTCGAGGAGCGCCCCGAGGTCCGCTACGGCATCACCACGATGTGCATCGGCTTCGGCATGGGTGGCACCGTGATCTGGGAGAACCCGCACTTCGAGGGGAACAAGTGACCAACACCGCAGAGCTTCTCAAGGGAGCGGCAGAGCTCTTCCCGGGCGAGGTCGTGACACAGGCGCACGTCCGCCACCTCGATCTCCCCCAGGGCGCGGGCCGCTTCGCGCTCATCACGCTGGACAACGGCCTGGACCACACCAAGCCCACCACCTTCGGCCCGGCCTCGCTCGCCAACCTCAACACGGCGATCGACCAGGTCGAGAAGGAGGCCGCGGACGGCGAGATCACCGGTGTCGGCATCACCGGCAAGCCGTTCATCTTCGCCGTCGGCGCCGACCTCAAGGGCGTGGAGCTGCTGAAGCGCCACGAGGACGCGCTGGCCATCGGCAAGGGCGGCCATGACGTCTTCAAGCGGCTGTCCGCACTCGCCGTGCCCACCTTCGCGTACTACAACGGCGCGGCCATGGGCGGCGGGGTCGAGGTCGGGCTGCACTGCGCCTACCGCACCGTCTCCGCGGCGCTGCCCGCCTTCTCGCTGCCCGAGGTGTTCCTCGGCCTGGTGCCCGGCTGGGGCGGCTGCACCCTGCTGCCGAACCTGATCGGCGCCGACCGCGCGGTCTCCGTCATCATCGAGAACTCGCTCAACCAGAACAAGCAGCTCAAGGGCGAGCAGGTCTACGAGCTCGGGATCGCCGACGCGATCTTCGAAGGCGCGGACTTCCTCGAGCAGTCGCTGATCTGGACCGCCGCCGTCCTCAAGGGCGAGATCGAGGTCGTACGGCCCGAGATCGACCGCGGCGACGCCTGGCACGAGGCCGTGGTGCGCGGCCGCGCCATCGCCGACGGCAAGGTGCACGGGGCGGCCCCGGCCGCCTATCGCGCGCTGGAGATCATCGACGCCGCGCGCAACGGCGACCTCGCCCTGGGCTACGAGGCCGAGGAGAAGGCGCTCGCCGACCTCATCATGGGCAGCGAGCTGCGCAGCGGCATCTACGCCTTCAACCTGGTGCAGAAGCGCGGCAAGCGCCCGGCCGGCGCGCCGGACAAGTCGCTGGCACGCCCGGTCTCCAAGGTGGGCGTCGTGGGCGCGGGCCTGATGGCCTCGCAGCTGGCGCTGCTGTTCGCGCGGCGTCTCGAGGTGCCGGTCGTACTGACCGACATCGACCAGGCGCGGATCGACAAGGGCGTGGAGTACGTCCACGGCGAGATCGACAAGCTGCTGCTCAAGGGCCGGATCAACCAGGACAGGGCCAACCGCCTCAAGGCCGCGGTGACCGGTTCTCTCGACAAGGCCGCCGCCTTCTCCGACGCCGACTTCGTCATCGAGGCCGTCTTCGAGGAGATGGGCGTCAAGCAGCAGGTGTTCGCCGAGGTCGAGGCGGTCGTGCCGGAGCACGCCATCCTCGCCACCAACACCTCCTCGCTGTCGGTGTCCGAGATGGCGTCCCAGCTCAAGCACCCCGAGCGGGTCGTGGGCTTCCACTTCTTCAACCCGGTCGCGATCCTGCCGCTGCTGGAGATCGTCCGCGGTGCGAAGACCGATGACGCGTCGCTGGCCACGGCGTTCGGCGTGGCCAAGAAGCTGAAGAAGACGGCCGTCCTGGTCAAGGACGCCCCGGCGTTCGTGGTCAACCGGATCCTGACCCGCTTCATGGGCGAGATCCAGAACGTGATCGACGAGGGCACCCCGGTGGACGTCGCCGAGCGCGCCATCGAGCCGCTGGGCCTGCCGATGTCCCCGCTGGTGCTGCTGGAGCTGGTCGGCCCGGCGATCGGCCTGCATGTCTCCGAGACCCTGCACGGCGCGTTCCCGGACCGCTTCACGGTCTCGGAGAACCTCAAGCGCGTGGTCGAGGCGGGCAAGCGCGGCTTCTACGTCCACGACTCCGGCAAGCCGGAGCTGGACCCGGAGGTCGCCGCGCTGCTCCAGCAGGGCGACACCGTACTCACCGAGGAGCAGGTGCGCGCCCGGGTGCTGGACGCGGTCGCGCAGGAAATCGGGCTGATGCTCGAAGAGGACGTCGTCGCCGAGGCGCAGGACATCGACCTGTGCCTGATCACCGGCGCGGGCTGGCCCTTCCACCTGGGCGGCATCACGCCGTACCTGGACCGCGAGGGCGTCTCGGACCGGGTGAACGGAAAGACGTTCCTGGCGCGGGGCGTGGCGAGCGTTCCCGCGTAGCGTCGGCGGCGCATGGCGTACCCGGGTGCCGGGCGGGCGAAGGCCCGTCCGGCACTTGGGCGTTCCGGGACCCGCCCCACCGGCGCCGCCGCCCCGCCCCACCGGCGGCGGCGCCCGCGCGCCCCGGCGGAGGGCGCCCCGCCCGCACCACCCGCGCCATACGCCGCGGCCGGAGCACCGCCCGGCGCCGAACACCCGCCACGCCTATCCGGGGCGGATCACGCCCGGTCGGGTCACGCCAGGGGCGGGGCACTCCTGACGGTCGGGTCACTCCCGGGGCGGGGCACTCCCACCGGTCGAATCACGCCAGGGCCGGGCACTCCCGCCGATCGGATCACGCCCAGGGCGGCGGGAAACCGATCGGGTCCGCCTTCTGCGGGTGCCGGGCCGCCGCGTCGAACGGGCCCTCAGCGGCGCTGTGGCGCCGCTCAGCCGCTTCCCACGCGGGTCCAGGCCCGGAGTGCCAGCCCGCGCTCGTCGGTCTTCTGACGGGCCACCAGGAGCTTTCCGTCCAGCGCCAGCGCGGCCAGCACCACCCGGCCCTGGGCGTCCAGCGCCAGCGCCGGGGTGTGGGCGCCCTGCTCGCCCGAGGGCGTCCACCACACCCCCGCCGCCTCGTCCTCGCAAGGGTGGGCGGCGACGGCCAGCCCACCGGCCGCGGGATCCTGGTGGGCCAGGACGGTGCAGTCGTGACCGTCCACCATGGCGCGCACCGCGGCGACCGGGCCGGTGCCCGTGGCCCCGCCCAGCGGCGCGGGGGCCGGGGCGTCCGGCCGCCAGGCCATGACCTCACCACTGCGGGCGTCACGCCAGTAGTGGGTGAGGGTGCCGGGGCTGCTCTCCACCATGGACGCCGAATCCGGCCGGGCGTCGGCGGGGACGTCCTCACCCCGCTTGGGAGCGGCGCCGGGCGTGGGCTGGTACCAGCGCAGCGCGGCGCCCTTCCCGGCCGGTGCGAGCAGTTCGAGACGGCCGTCGGCGGTCGCGGCCGCCGACATGCCGCCCAGTACGTGCGCGCCCTTCCAATCGGTCCAGCGCTCCCACGTGCCCTTGGGGTCCTGCCGCCGCGCGCTCACCCCGCCCCCGGCGTTGCGCACGAAGACGCGGAGGGCGCCGGAGGAGTCCACCGCCGCGGCCGGCGGGCCGGTCCGCTCGGCCTTGCGGGCGTCCCTAGGATGCGGGGTGCCCAGTGAGTGCCACGCCGTCAGCGGGCGGCCGGACTGGAACTGGGTGGCGTGGACGATGTCCACGTGCGCCGGTTCGCCGGCGCCGCCGCCCGGCCGGTGCCGAAGCCCCACCAGATGGGCGTAGCCCTCGGGGCTCTGAACGATGGTCAGCCCGGCCAGGCGGCCGGACACCTCGATCAACCACGGCCCCGACCACTCCGCCCCTCCGGGGCGGTCCTCGGTCCAGCGGGCGACACCGCCCGTCACCGGTGCGTAGGCCGTGAGCCTGCCGTCCTTGCCGCGGAGCAACCGCAACGCCATGGCCCGCTGCCAACCCTTCCCCGAGCCCTTCCACCTGATCGAACGATGTCCATAGTAATTTGCCTGGACTATGGATGGGGTTGTGGTCGTGGACGCCGCCAATGTGGTCGGCTCGGTTCCGGATGGCTGGTGGCGTGACCGGCGCGGCGCCGCCGAACGGCTCCGCGACCGGCTGGCCGCCCTCGCCGGGGCCGGGCTCCCCGGCCGCCCGGGCGTGCCCGGCTGGGCCACCGAACCTCCGGTGGACATCGTGATGGTGGTCGAGGGCGCGGCGCGGGGCGTCGAGCCGGTGGCAGGCGTACGGGTGGAGAGCGCGCCGGGCAGCGGCGACGACCACATCGTGGCCGTCGTGGCGGCCCGTGAGGAGGGCCGCCCCTGCCTGGTGGTGACGGCGGACCAGGGGCTGCGGGCGCGGGTCACGGCGCTGGGCGCGGAAACGACGGGCCCCCGCTCGGTCCGCCCGAACGACTCGGCGTCCTAGGCCCTGGCCCTGTCAGGGCCCAGGAGATATCGGATGGATCGCGCCGCCTGCGGCGGGCCGTTCCCCGCCCCTTCCCTTAACTGGGGCTCCGCCCCAGACCCCGGCCACGTCGCAGGTGCCCCGGTCGGCACCCCGGCCGGTGAACTCACCGCGGCGACGGTCCGCCCCTGTCCCCCGGCCGGACGGCCCGAATGTACGCGGCCATCCGCCCGGTCATCCGCCGCGCCAACCTGCCGACCACGACCAGCCCACCGGTGAAGGCGTTCACGCCCTCGCCGCCACCGCGAACGGCGCGCGCCCTGGCCCCGGCGCAGTGGCCGGCCGCTCGACCACCGCTTCGCAGGCTGCGCGGTCGGGACACTGGCGCGGCGAGAGCCCGCTCCTCGCCCCGGGGTCCAGGGGCGGAGCCCCTGGTGGCGGGAAGGGGCGGGGAGGGGACAGATCCGCGGGCCCCAGATCCGCGGGCCCCCTACCCCGTACGCGTTCCCGCCTCGCTCACCCGGCTGTGGCGGCGCCCGTAGAGGAAGTAGACGAGGAGGCCGATGACCATCCACACCCCGAACCGCACCCAGGTCTCGGCGGGCAGATTGAGCATCAGCCACAGGGACGCGGCCACCGAGAGGATCGGCAGTACCGGGACCCAGGGCGTGCGGAAGGCGCGGGGCAGATCGGGCCGGGTGCGGCGGAGGATGATGACGCCCAGCGCGACCACGACGAAGGCGAAGAGCGTGCCGATGTTCACCAGGGCGGCCAGCTCGGAGATGGAGGTGAACCCGGCGACCACGGCGATGACCACGCCCAGCACGATCGTCGAGCGGTACGGCGTGCCGAAGCGCGGATGCACCCGGGAGAAGACCCGGGGCAGCAGCCCGTCGCGGCTCATCGCGAAGAACACCCGGCTCTGGCCGAGCAGCAGGATCATGGACACGGTGGTGAGTCCGACGGCGGCGCCGAAGCTGATGAGACCCGCGTAGAACGGATGGCCGGTCGCCTTGAAGGCGTCGGCGAGCGGGGCGTCCACCGACAGCTTGGTGTACTTCTGCATGCCGGTGACCACGATGGACACCGCGACGTACAGCACCGTGCAGATGAGCAGCGAGCCCAGGATGCCGCGGGGCATGTCGCGCTGTGGATTCCGGGTCTCCTCCGCCGCGGTCGCCACGATGTCGAAGCCGATGAAGGCGAAGAAGACCACGGCGGCGCCGGTGAAGATGCCCTGGACGCCGAAGGTCGTCGGTTCGTAACCGAACATCAGCTGGATCAGCGGGGCCTTCAGCCCGGAGCCGGAGACCGAGCCCCGGGCCTCGGGGATGAAGGGGTGGTAGTTCTCCGGGTGGATGAAGAAGGCGCCCGCGATGATGACGAGCAGCACCACGACCACCTTGATCGCGACCACCGCGGAGGTGACCCGCGCGGACAGCTTCATGCCGAAGACGAGGATCGCGGTGATCGCCAGGACGAGCAGGAAGGCCAGCAGGTCGAAGGAGAAGCCGTGCGCGGCCTCGGGCCCGGACAGGGCGTCGGGCAGATGCCATCCGGCGTTGTCCAGCAGTGAGCGGATGTACCCCGACCAGCCCACCGAGACCACGGCGCAGGCCAGCGCGAACTCCAGCACCAGGTCCCAGCCGATGATCCAGGCGGGCAGTTCGCCGAGCGAGGCGTACGAGAAGGTGTACGCGGATCCCGCGACCGGGACCGTCGAGGCGAACTCGGCGTAGCACAGCGCGGCCAGGGCGCAGGCGATACCGGCGGCCACGAAGGACAGCGCGGTGGCGGGCCCCGCCTGCTCCTTGGCGACCGAGCCGGTGAGCACGAAGATGCCGGTGCCGATGATGACGCCGACGCCGAAGACCGTGAGGTCCAGGACGGACAGGGACCGGGTGAGGGCGTGGTCGGGCTCCTCGGTGTCCTGGATGGACTGCTCGATGCTCTTCGTCCGCAGGTAACGCGGCCGGACTCTGCCTCCGGTGCCTCCGCCTGGTTCCGATACGTTCACCGGTGCCACCTCCACGCCTGCCGTGCGGTTCATGCTTCTGGTTACCGATCGGCGGAGAGGTATGCACGCTCGGGGCCGGCCCCGATTCACCCGATGGGGGCGGGCGGCGCCACGCACGCTGGGCCGGTCGGAGCAGGAAGCGCTCCGGCCGGCCCAGGCGGAAGGGGGTGGGGTGACTCAGTCGCGCACCGGTTCGGCCGTCGCCGGCCGGGTCATGTCGGCGCCCTGGGAGCCGGCGTCCGCGGACTCGTGTCCGTAGCGGCCGCCGATCCTGGAGACCAGCCCGGTGACCTGCCGGGCGATGTCCGGTGCGGTCAGCCCGATCTCCGCCATGACCTCCTTACGGGAGGCGTGGTCGAGGAAGCGGGGCGGGATGCCGAAGTTGCGCACCGGCATGTCGAAGCCGCCGTCGCGCAGCGCCTGGGCGACAGCCGCGCCGACACCGCCGACCCGGATGTTGTCCTCGACGACGACCACGACGCGGTGGAGGTCGGCGAGCACGGGCAGCTCCTCGTCCACCGGCTTGACCCAGCGGGGGTCGACCACAGTGGTCGAAATGCCCTGCTTGTCCAGGAGGTCGGCAATCTCCAGGCACATCGGGGCGAGCGCGCCGACCGAGACCAGCAGTACGTCGGGGGCGTCCCCCGCGGACTCGGCGGGCTCCCGCAGTACGTCCATGCCGCCGATCCGGCCGACGGCCGCGACCGCCGGGCCCACCGCGCCCTTGGAGTAGCGCACCACGGTCGGCGCGTCCTCCACCGCCACGGCCTCGCGCAGCTGGGCGCGGACCTGGTCGGCGTCGCGCGGGGCGGCGATCCGCAGACCGGGGACCACCTGGAGAAGCGACATGTCCCACATGCCGTTGTGCGAGGCCCCGTCGGTGCCGGTGATACCGGCGCGGTCCAGGACGAAGGTGACCCCGCATTTGTGCAGTGCCACATCCATCAGGACCTGGTCGAAGGCGCGGTTGAGGAAGGTGGCGTAGACCGCGAAGACCGGGTGGACGCCGCCGGTGGCCAGGCCCGCCGCCGAGACGGCCGCGTGCTGCTCGGCGATGCCCACGTCGTAGACCCGGTCCGGGAAGCGCTTGGCGAACTCGGTGAGCCCCACCGGGTGCAGCATGGCCGCGGTGATCGCGACGATGTCCTCGCGCTCCTCGCCGAGCTTGACCATCTCCTCGCCGAAGACCGAGGTCCAGTCGGCGCCGGAGGCCGAGATCGGCAGCCCGGTGTCCGGGTGGATCTTGCCGACGGCGTGGAAGCGGTCCGCCTCGTCCTGGAGGGCGGGCTGGTAGCCGCGGCCCTTCTCGGTGAGGCAGTGCACGATGACCGGGCCGCCGAAACGCTTCGCCCGCTGCAGCGCCGACTCCAGCGCCTCCATGTCATGGCCGTCGATCGGGCCGACGTACTTCAGCCCCAGGTCCTCGAACATGCCCTGCGGGGTGATGAAGTCCTTCAGCCCCTTCTTGGCCCCGTGCAGCGTCTCGTACAGCGGCCTGCCGACGACCGGGGTGCGCTCCAGCAGGTCCTTGCCGCGGGCCAGGAAGCGCTCGTAGCCGTCGGTGGTGCGCAGGGTGGCGAGGTGGTTGGCCAGGCCGCCGATGGTCGGGCCGTAGGAGCGCTCGTTGTCGTTGACGACGATGACCAGCGGGCGGTTCTTGGCGGCGGCGATGTTGTTGAGCGCCTCCCAGGCCATACCGCCGGTCAGCGCCCCGTCGCCGATCACGGCGACCACATGGTCCTGCTTGCCCAGCAGCTCGTTGGCCTTGGCGAGGCCCTCGGCCCAGCCGAGGACGGTCGAGGCGTGGCTGTTCTCGATGACGTCGTGCTCGGACTCGGCGCGCGAGGGATAGCCGGACAAACCGCCCTTGCTCTTGAGCTTGGAGAAGTCCTGGCGGCCGGTGAGCAGCTTGTGCACGTAGGACTGATGGCCGGTGTCCAGCAGCACCTTGTCCCGGGGCGAGTCGAAGACCCGGTGCAGGGCGATGGTCAGCTCCACCACGCCGAGATTGGGGCCGAGATGGCCACCGGTCTTGGAGACGGCGTCGACGAGGAAGGAGCGGATCTCCGCGGCCAGCTGGTCCAGCTCCTCCGGAGTGAGCCGGTCCAGATCGCGCGGTCCCGTGATGCGGGTCAGCAGCACCCGTGCCTCCTTGCTTCGAGCGTCTCCATGGAGCTTGCCGTCCGCCCGAGTCTAATGTTCCGCCCTCCGGCGCAGACCTCCCCCCATGCGATCTCCGTCACGCGTGTTCTTTTCAGACAGCTGCCCGGTGCCTTCCGTGCAGGCACCGGGCAGCCGGGTGAGCGGATGAGGCGTCCGGGGTCAGCCGCGACCCGCGGACCGCTGTGTCCTGCGCGACACCGAGTCGATGACGACGGCGGCCAGCAGCACCCCACCGGTGATCATGTACTGGACGGAGTTCGCGACGCCCAGCAGGTTCATCCCGGACGAGATGGAGCCGATGACCAGCATGCCGAGCAGCGCCGACCAGACCGAGCCCCGGCCACCGAAGAGACTGGTGCCACCGATGACCGCGGCCGCGATGGCCTCCATCAGCAGGTTGCCGGTACCGGCCTGCTGGCTGGCGGAGCCGATCCGGGAGGCGATCATGATGCCGCCGCACGCGGCCATCAGCCCGGCCAGCGAGTAGACCGAGATCCGGATGGCGACGACGTTGATGCCCGCGCGGCGGGCGGCCTCGACGCTGCCGCCCAGGGCGATCACCTTGCGCCCGTAGGAGGTGCGGCGGACCACGAAGTCCAGGATCACCAGGACCGCAACGAAGATCACCAGGGCGAGGGGCAGACCCTTGTACTCGTTGAGCCGCCAGGCCGCGGCGAAGACGATCAACGCGAGCACGCCCGTACGGACCAGGATCTCGCTCAGCGGCCGCGAGGGTACGCCGACCGCCTTACGGCGCCTGCTGTCCAGGAACTGGGCGAGGAAGAAGCCCGCCGTCGCCACCGTGGCCGCCCCGTACGCGGCGATGAGCTGGCTGAAGTAGTGCGCGGTGAGATCGCGCACGAAGCTGTCGTCCGCGATGCTGATGGTGCCGGTGGTGCCGAGCACCTGGAGCATCAGACCGTTCCAGGCCAGCAGACCGGCCAGGGTCACCACGAAGGCCGGTACGCCGATCTTGGCGAAGAAGAAGCCGTGCACCGCGCCGAGGAGCGCGCCGCTGGCGAGCGCCGCGATCACCGCGATCCCCTCGGGCACCCCGTGGTTGACGTTGAGCACCGCCAGGGTCGCCGCGGCCAGACCGCTGACCGAGCCGACGGACAGGTCGATCTCACCGAGCAGCAGCACGAAGACGATCCCGACCGAGATCATGCCGGTGCCGCCGAGCAGGATCGAGAGGTCGGAGAGGTTCTTGGGCGAGAGGAAGGCACTGTCCTTCGCCTGGAAGACCGCCCAGATGATGGCGATGCCGACGATGACCGGGACCACGCCCAGATCACCGCTGCGCATCTTGCGGCCGAACTCCGTCAGATAGCCCTTGAAGCCCTCCTGACGGACCAGCAGCCGGGGGTCGACGACGGTTACCGCGTCCTTGGCGACGGGGTTGGCGTCGGCCGGGCCGCTCGCCTTGTTGGCGCCGTTCGACGGGCCGCCGTTGGTCTTGTCGACGTTCGTGGTCACTTCGCGACCTCCCCGCTGCGCGCCTTGCGGCGGGTCACGGCGTTGTCCGTGGCGCCGGTGATGGCGGAAATGATCTCTTCCTGAGAGGTGGTCTTCACATCGAAGATGCCGTTGTTGCGGCCCAGCCGCAGCACCGCGACCCGGTCCGCGACGGCCTTCACGTCGGCCATGTTGTGGCTGATGAGGATGACGGCGAGGTCGCGGTCGCGCAGCCGCTCGACCAGGTCGAGGACCTGCGCGGTCTGCTCGACGCCGAGGGCGGCGGTCGGCTCGTCCAGGATCACCAGCTTGGGCTCGCCGAGCATCGAACGGGCGATGGCGACGGTCTGCCGCTGGCCGCCCGAGAGCGAGGCGATCGGGATCCGCACACTGGGGATGCGGATCGACAGGGTCTGGAGCAACTCACGGGAGCGCCGCTCCATTTCGACCTCGTCGAGCACTCCGGCGCGCAGGATCTCGCGGCCGAGGAAGAGATTGCCGACGACGTCGATGTTGTCGCAGAGGGCGAGGTCCTGGTAGACGGTCGCGATGCCCAGCTCCTGGGCGTCGTGCGGCCGGCTGACCTGGACGGGCTTGCCCTGCCACTCGACGACGCCTTCGTCGGCGGGGCCGACTCCGGCAATGCTCTTGACGAGGGTCGACTTGCCGGCGCCGTTGTCGCCCACCAGGGCGACGACTTCACCGGCGTGGACCTCCAGATGGATGTCGGTGAGCGCCTGGACGGCGCCGAACCGCTTGGAGATCCCGCGCAACGCCAACACGGGTCCGTTCGGCACGATGGCCATCTCCGTTCCGGGCAGGGTGGTCCCTGCTGCGTGACGGAGGGGAGAGCGCGCTCTCCCCTCGGATGGGGGGGGTGAGTCAGGGGGGCGGGCCGTCCGTGGGTACGGACGGCCCTGCTCCGTCTATGGGCCGGAGACCGGCCGTCAGTTCAGACCGGCCTCTGCGCACGCCGCCTTGAACTTGGCGGTGCAGATCTGGGCGACCGTGTAGTTCCCGTCCTTGACGACGGTGTCCTTGATGTTCTTCTTGGTCAGCGAGATCGGGGTGATCAGGGTCGCCGGGATGTCCTTGGTGGTCGGGCTGTCGACCGTGTTGGACTCGTTGACCTTCTCGCCGCGGCCGAGCGCGATGGCCATCTCCGCGGCGGCCGCGGCCTCGTCCAGGTAGGACTTGTAGACGCTCATGTACTGCTCGCCGGTGACGACCCGGCGCACACCCTCGAGTTCGGCGTCCTGGCCGGTGACCGGGGGCAGCGGGTTGAAGCCGCCGCTCTTGAGCGCGGTGATCGCGCCACCGGCCATGCTGTCGTTGGCCGAGTAGACGCCGACGATGTTCTTCTTGCCGAGCGAGGAGATGGCGCCCGTCATGGCCTCGTTGGCCTTGTCCGCGAGCCAGCGGTCGATGTCGTACGACTTGCCGACGTCCACCTTGCCCTTGAGGACGGACATCGCGCCCTTCTTGAACATGGCGGCGTTGGGGTCGGCCTCCCAGCCGTTGAGCATGACGATCTTGCCGCTCTTGGCCTTGTCCCCCAGCGCCTCGAGCAGCGCCTTGCCCTGGACCTTGCCGACCGTCTCGTTGTCGAACGAGGTGTACGCGGAGACCGGGCCCTCGGCCAGCCGGTCGTAGGCGACGACCGGGATACCGTCCTCGTCGGCCTTCTTGACCGAGCTGGCGATGGACTTGGAGTCCACCGAGTCGAGGATGATCGCGTCGACCTTCTTGGTGATCATCGAGTCGACCTGCTGCTGCTGAACCGAGGGGTCGGACTTGGCGTTGACGTACAGGATGTTGCAGTCCGCGCAGAGCGCCTTGAGCTTCTTGGTGATGTATGGCCGGTCGAAGTTCTCGTATCTGGCCGTCTGGTCCTCGGGCAGCAGCAGCCCGATCGTGAGCGGACCGGTCTTCTTCTTCTCGTCCTTCTTGTCGCTGTCGGCTTCCTTCGCCGAGCCACAGGCGGCGAGGGCTACCGTCATCGACATGACAGAAGCGGCAAGAGCGACGCGACGCATCGTTGCGTTCATTTAGGGCTGACCTCCCTGACGAGGCCGCGTCATTGCGGCCGAGGTGGCTGGAAGTCAACTCGGCCGCCCGCATGGCGTCAAGAAGTAAATCCTTAACGAGATGGCAACGGTGCCATTCGTTATCTGAGTGAACGCAGCCGGACAGGCCGGATAGACGGAGCGTGACCGGACAAAGACTCTCAAGGCAAGCCCCACGGCCCAACAGCCCCCGCCCGGCCGGGGATATGACACAGGCTCTCAGGTGAGGGCCGGCGCCCCCGCCGAGAGCGCGCCGTCCAGCAGCGTCGAATCGCCCATCTCGCTGAGCACCAGCGCGAGCGCGCCCAGCACCTCGGCCCGGCCGCCGAGCGCCCCCGGCATCACCGACAGCTGATGGGCCGCGCTCGGGATCGCGTACCGCGCGACCGACTCCCGGATCGGGCCCAGCACCAGCTCCCCCGCCTCGGCGAGCTGACCGCCGAGCACCATCCGGCTCGGGTTGATCAGATTGCAGAGGTTGGCCACCCCGCTGCCGATGTGCCGGCCGACGTCCCCGATCACCCGCCGGCAGCCCGGGTCGCCCTCGCGGGCGAGCTGCACCATGCGCTCCACGGTGAGGTCCGCCCCATGGCTGGAATGCAGCAGCGGCAGCACATAGCGGGCCGCGGCGAAGGTCTCCAGACAGCCGCGGTTGCCGCAGCGGCACACCGGGCCGGACTCGTCCAGGGTGATGTGGCCGATCTCGCCCGCCGTGCCGCCGGGGCCGCGGTAGATCTTCCCGCTGATCACCAGCCCGGCGCCGACACCGTCGGCCACCTTGATGTACGCGAGGTCGCCGACCCCGCGGCCGGAACCCCAGACCAGCTCGCCGAGCGCGCCGAGGTTGGCGTCGTTGTCCACGTGCACCGGCACCCCGAGCCGCTGGGCCAGGTCGTCGCGCGGATTGGTGCCCGCCCAGCCCGGCAGGATCGCGGTCGAGCCCAGCGTGCCGGTCTCCACGTCGATCGGCGCGGGCACGCCGAGCCCGACGCCGACCACCTTGTCCTGGCTCAGCCCGCTGGCCGTGATCAACCTGCTGACCAGCTGCTCGGCCCGGTCCAGGCCCTGTGCGGAGGAGGCGTCCACATCCAGCGGCTCGGCCTCCTCGGCCAGCACCTGATGGGCGAGGTTGCCGATGGCGACGCGCAGATGCGTATGGCCGAAATCCACCCCTACGACGATGCCCGCGTCGCCGCTGAGCGAGACGCTGCGCGCCCGGCGGCCGCCCGCCGAGGTGGGCGTGACCTCGACCGTTCCGCCGTCCTTGAGCTCGCGCACGATGTTGGAGACGGTGGCGGCGGACAGCCCGGTGGACCGGGCGATCTCCGCCTGGGTCAGCGAGCCCGCCATCCGCACCGCACGGACCACCCGCTCGAGATTGGCCCGGTGCAGCGACGACTGCGATCCCGGAGTCTCCACGCCCATCCACTCCCGCCTTCGCGGGCGGCACGACGGCCGCTCCGCCCGACCGGACCGCAGCAGTGAGGCCCGGCTGTGTCTCCAACATGTGAACTCTAAGCTGAGCCGCCACGGTTGTCCCACGTCAAGCCCCCGACGGCCGCGGGACCGCTCGCGGTACCCTTCGCCGCCCACGGCGGCACGGCCCCGTCCTTTCCGCGGAACGGAAAGGACGGGGCCGTGAAAGGCCCTCTGCGATGTCCCCCTATTTGAGTGCGCCCGCGGTCAGACCCGCCTGGACCTGCCGCTGGAAGAGGATATAGACGCCGAGTACGGGAAGCATCGCGAGCACCAGACCGGCGAAAAGCGCTGACCAGTCGCCCTTGTACTGCTGGCTGGCCGCGAGCTGCACCAGACCCTGGGTGAGCACCCGCTTGTCCTCATCGGTGTTGAGCACCGTGGGCAGCATGTACTGATTCCACTGCCCGAGGAAGTTGAAGATCCCCACGCTGATCAGCCCGGGCTTCGCCATCGGCAGCATGACCTGGAAGAACGTCCTGGTATGGGACGCCCCGTCGATCAAGGCCGCCTCGGCTACCGAGGACGGCAGCGTCTTGAAGAACGAGGTGAGGAAGAAGACCGTGAACGGCAGCGAATAGGCGATATAGACCAGAATGAGCCCATGAAAGGTGTTGAGCAGGCTCATGTTCTTCATCACGAAGAACAGCGGCACCAGCGCCAGGATGATCGGAAAACTCATCCCGCCGACGAACATGAAATAGATGAACCGCTTTCCCGGGAATTCGAAGCGGGCCAGGATGTACGCCGCCATCGAGCCCAGCAGCATCGTCCCGATCAGGGAGCAGCCCACCACCAGGATCGTATTGAGGAAGAAGTCGCCGATGTTCGACTTGCTCCAGGCCCTGCTCCAGTTGTCGAAGTGCAGGGCCGAGGGCAGCCCCCAGGGCGAGGTGAAGATCTGCTTGTCGGTCTTGAGGGAGCTCATCACCGCCCACAGCAGCGGCAGCGTGACCAGGAGCCCCCAGACCACCAGGATGCCGTGCGAGAAGACGTTGAGGATCTTGCCCTCACTGCCGATCCGGCCCTCGGGGGTGAATCCCGGCGGCTGCTTGGCGACGGGCCCGGTGGCCGGTGCCTCGTCCTCCTTGGTGACGCCCGGGAGCTCCGAGGGCGCTGCGTGCGAGGTCACTGTGGTACCCCCAGATCGGCGGTCGGGCGGCGGTGGCCGGGTGCGGTCGGTGTGATCGGCATCAGTACTCCAGCCGTTCGCGCCGGCCGAGCCTGGTCACGATCACCGCGAAGATCAGGGTGACGATGAGCATCGCGACGCCGATCGTGGTGGCCCGTCCGGCCTGCCCGTCGTGGAAGGTCTTGGTGTAGACGTAGTAGCCCATGACCTGGGTGGAGTCGGCGGGGCCGCCCGGCCCCACGGTCATGATCTGCACCACGGCGAACGCGTCGAGCGCGATGATGCCCATATAGATCCAGCCGGTCTGGACCGTGTCCCACAGCAGCGGCAGGGTGATCTTGAAGAAGGTCTTGATCCGGTTGGCCCCGTCGAGCAGCGCCGCCTCGTAGAAGTCCCTCGGGATGGAGCTCATCCCGGCGGAGAAGAGGACGACGTAGAAGCCGACGTTGCTCCAGACCATCACCGCCATCAGGCACCACAGCGCCAGCTTCGGATCGGCCAGCCACTGCTGCTGGAGCGAATCCAGACCGACTCCGTCGAGGAAGGAGTTGATCGCGCCGTTGCGCGGGTTGTAGGTGAACTGGAACAGCAGGGCGACGATCGCGATCGACAGCACCTGCGGGAAGAAATAGATCACCTTGTACAGGCCCGACCCGCGCACCCCGGAGACCGCCGCGTTCTTGCGGCCCCGGCCTCCCACATTGAGCATGAAGGCGAAGAAGAGCCCGAGGCCGAGCGTCACCAGCGGCACCACCAGCAGCAGCACGACGTTGTGCCCGACCGCTTTCCAGAAGAGGTCGTCGTGCAGCAGCCAGTCGTAGTTCTTGAACCCGACCATCTTGAAGTCGGAGCTCAGCCCCGTCCAGTCCGTGAAGGAGTAGTAGACGGCCTGGACGAACGGCGAGATCACGAAGACCGCGTAAAGGATCACCGGCAGGGCCAGGAACCCCGCGATGAACCGGTACTTCCCATGCTGCATTTCTACCGACCTCGGTCTTCCCCTACGGATAATGCCGCCGGCGACGCGTGGAGCCGCATCAGACGTGCTTGTACTTCTTGACGGCGTCGTCCTTGGCCGTGTCATCGGCGAACTTCTGGCACTTCTTGATCGTCTCGGCGGGGGTCATCCGGCCGGCCATCATCTCGCCGAGCGCGCCGACGCCGATCTGCTGCTTCTGCAGCGTCACGTACCAGTCCTGCATCCGCGGGTTGACCACGTTCTTGCCCGCCTTGGTCAGCGCCTCCTGCGCCGACGCCAGGCCCGGCGGCAGGCTGAGCCCTTCGGTGCCGCCGTTGAGGGAGGAGAGCGAGGAGACCTGCTTGATGAAGTTCTTGGTGGACTTCTCACCGAGCATGATCCGCAGCAGCTCCATGCCGCCCTCGGGGTTCTTCGCCGACTTCGGGACGATGAAGGGCTCACCGCCGGAGGCCCACAGGGTGCCGAACGGCAGCTTGTCGCTCTTGTCCAGGCTGGAGGGCGCGGCCACCGCCATCTGGAAGTCCTTCGGGGTGGTCTTCTTCGCCTCGTTCTCCACCCAGGAGCCGTTCGGGATGAACAGCGCCTTGCCCTGGTTCCACGCGGTCTGGGACTCGATGTGGGTGAGGCCCGGGGTGCCCTTGAGGATGTAGCCCTTCTTGTAGAGCTCGTAGTACGCCTCGAAGGCGGCCTTGACGGCCGGGTGCTTCCAGGCGTTCGGCTCCAGGTTGTCGATCGAGTCCAGGACGTCCCGGCCGCCGATCTTGGCGATGAAGGGGTAGAGGCTGAACGGCAGGTAGTAGGGGTACTTGCCGGGGTAGGTCCAGCCCGCGATGCCCTTCTTCTTGGCCTTCTCGCAGACCTTGAGCATGTCGTCCCAGGTCTCGGGGTACTCCACGTCGAGCTTGGCGAGGTTGCTCTTGGAGTACCAGACGCCGTAGACGGTGTAGGCGTAGTAGAGGATCCACACCGGCTTGCCGTCGAACTGGCCCATCTCCACGACACCGGGGCGCAGCGTCTCGCGCACCGTCTTCTTCGGGTCGTCGAGGGAGGGCGCGTCCAGCAGCGGGGTGAGGTCGGTCAGCTGGTTCTTCGCGACCAGCGTGCCCATGTCCATCTGCTCGGCGCCGGAGTTGTCGACGAGGTCCGGCGGGGTGCCGCCGTTGAAGCGCGGCTGGAGCACGGTCTGGATCTTCTGGGTGGCGGCGTGCTTGACCTTGCCCTTGGTCTTCGGGAAGGCCGCGGCGTACTCCGCCTCGGCGTCCTTGGCGTACTGCTGGCCGAAGCCGCCGTCGAAGATGACGACGTCGAGCGCGGCGCTCTCATTGACCGCGAGCGGGTTCTTGGCGCTCTTCTTGCCCTTGTCGACCTTCTTGGAGTCGTCGTCACCGCCACTGGCACAGGCGGACAGCGCGCTCATCGCCGGCACGGTGATCAATCCGAGCGCCGCCGAGCGCTTGATCAGATCGCGACGGCCGACATCTGAGGTGGATCCCATGCTCAAGTCCTCGCCTTCGTCAGGACTCAGGCGGTGTAACGGTCTCCCGTACATACTCGCCTCCGGCGAGGGGCCCGACACCGCGGGTCAGTTGAAGCGTCAAGCGGAGTATTGCTGGGTGTACGCCGGGGAGAGCGGATGACCCGCCGAGGCCCTCCGATATGGGCCGTGGTGCGGCCTTCCCCCTGGGGCGACAGGTATAGTCCACTGGGCCTCATATGGGCAAGATCGAGAGGTCATCGGGTACCAGTCTTTCCCGAGTTGAGACCTGCCCGACATACCGTAAGGGGAGACATGCCGCGCGGCACGCCGCCGTGCGCGCTCCCCGAAAGGCGGTTCCCGTGTCCCGGAAGCAGCTCACCCTCGCCACCAGCATTGTCGTGACCGCGACACTCGCGGCCACCGCGGGGTGTGGCTCCGGCAGAGGGGGCTCGTCCGCCGGGGACAGCAAGGGCGGCGCGGCGATCGGCAAGGGCATGGCCCAGCTGCCGGTGGAGCCCACCCAGGCGCCGACCGAGGAGCCCACCGACGACCCGTATGACGAGCCGTCGGACTCCCCCACCGGCGGCTCCGGCCTGATCACCCCGGACGCCAAGATGGGCACCTGCGGATGGGGTTCGAACGGCAAGCCCTACGCCAATGTGAAGATCAGCAACTCCGGCTCCAGCACGGCCTACTACTCGCTGCTGGTCGGCTTCGTGGACAGCTCCGGTGAGGTCGTGACCACCGGAGTGGAGTCCGACGCGTCCGTGGCGGGCGGCTCCGAGAAGACCATCAAGGTCACCGGGGTCAAGGCGGACAGCTCCCACACCGCGAAGAAGTGCCGGCTGTCGCTGGCCACCAAGTCCGACGACGGGGGCTGACGACACGCCAGGAACAACCCCGAGGGGCGCATGGAATCGCCCCCATGGACGCGGGCCGTACCACCGACAGGGGTACGGCCCGCGGCGTACCACCCGCCGCACGGGCGCCCATTGAGCGCTGTCCGCAACCTTGACACCACCCTCCCCCTGCCTCCCTACTTATCTCTGCCCGACCCAGTGGACAACGTTGTCAGACTCGTTGAGAGGCTGAGTATGCGACAGAGACGACCCCAGAGACGATGGCGTGGGATCGGACGGTCGGCCGCCCTGGTGGCGGCCGTCCTGCTGGCGGTGACGGCCCAGGGCGGTGCGGTCGCCGCCCCCGCCGGCCCGGACTCCGCGCACCACGCCGACCGCACCTTCGCCTCGTCCTTCGAGTCGGGCGATCCCCAGCCCGACTGGCGGAACACGGTCGAGACCGGCCCCGACGGCAAGAAGAAGGCGTCGGGAGTCGACGGCGGCTACTCCTCCGGGATCCCCGGCAATGTCACCGACAAGGTCACCGAGGTCCGCGCGAGCGACGAGAACACCGACGGCGGGGAGATCAAGGAGAACCTCGTCGACGGCGAGGTCACCAGCAAGTGGCTGGCCTTCGACACCACCGCCTGGCTCGAGTTCGACCTGAGCGAGCCGGTGAAGGCCGTCCGCTACGCCCTCACCTCCGCCAACGACGCCCCCGGCCGGGACCCGAAGGACTGGACCCTCAAGGGCTCGGCCAACGGCTCCGACTGGACGACGCTCGACACCCGTAAGGACGAGACGTTCTCCTCGCGCCAGCAGACGCGAGAGTTCTCCTTCGACAGTTCCACGGCTTATCAGCACTTCCGGCTGGAGATCACCCGCAACGCCGGGGACGACATCGTCCAGCTCGCGGAGGTGCAGTTCGCGAACGGCGACACCACTCCGCCCGCGGCCTCCGACATGCAGTCCCAGATCGACCGCGGCCCGACCGGCTCCCCCACCGCCAAGGCCAACGCGGGCTTCACCGGCACCCGCGCCCTGCGCTACGCGGGCACCCACAAGCCGGATGGCCGGGCATACTCGTACAACAAGGTCTTCGACGTCGACACGGCCGTCACCCGGGACACCCAGCTGTCCTACCGGATCTTCCCGTCGATGACCGAGACGGACCTGAACTACCCGGCCACCCATGTCTCCGTCGACCTGGCCTTCACCGACGGCACCTACCTCAGCGAACTGCCCGGCGCGGTCGACCAGCACGGCGCGCGGATGAGCCCGCAGGGCCAGGCCGACTCCAAGACGCTCTACGTCAACCAGTGGAACCACAAGGAGTCGCGGATCGGCGCGGTCGCCGCGGGCAAGACGGTCGACCGGATCCTCGTGGCCTACGACTCCCCCAAGGGCCCCGCGCAGTTCCGCGGCTGGGTGGACGACATCGCGATCGCCCCCAAGGCGCCCGAGAAGCCGCTGGCGCACCTGTCGGACTACGCGCTGACCACCCGCGGCACCAACTCCAGCGGCAGCTTCTCGCGCGGCAACAACTTCCCGGCCACCGCCGTCCCCAATGGCTTCAACTTCTGGACGCCGGTGACCAACGCGGGCTCCACCGACTGGCTCTACCAGTACGCCCGCGCCAACAACGCCGACAACCTCCCCACCATCCAGTCGTTCAGCGCCAGCCATGAGCCCAGCCCCTGGATGGGCGACCGGCAGACCTTCCAGGTCATGCCGTCCGGGGCGAGCGACACCCCCGACGCCGGGCGCACCGCCCGCGCGCTCCCCTTCCGCCATGAGAAGGAGACCGCCCGCCCCTACTACTACGGGGTGACCTTCGAGAACGGCCTCACCGCCGAGATGGCGCCCACCGATCACGCGGCGGCCATGCGCTTCACCTATCCGGGCGAGGACGCGAGCGTCATCTTCGACAACGTCAACAACAACGGCGGGCTGACCCTCGACGCCGAGCACGGCGTCGTCACCGGCTACTCCGACGTCAAGAGCGGACTGTCCACCGGCGCCAGCCGGCTGTTCGTCTACGGCGTCTTCGACACCCCGGTGAGCGCGAGCGGCAAGCTGGAAGGAGGCGGCGGCAAGGATGTCACCGGCTACTTCCGCTTCAAGCCGGGGAAGGACCGCACGGTCACCCTCCGGCTCGCCACCTCGCTGATCGGCGTCGACCAGGCGAAGGCCAACCTCGACCGGGAGCTGCCCGCGTCGCGGTCGTTCGGCCAGGTCAAGCGGGCCGCCCAGGCGGAGTGGGACAAGATCCTGGGCCGGGTCGAGGTCGAGGGCGCGGACCGCGGCCAGCTCACCTCGCTCTACTCCAGCCTCTACCGGCTGTACCTCTATCCCAATTCCGCTTTCGAGAACACCGGGACGGCGGCGAAGCCCCGCGACCAGTACGCGAGCGCCTTTTCGCCGGCCGCCGGGGAGAACACCCCGACCCATACCGGCGCGAAGATCGTCGACGGCAAGGTGTACGTCAACAACGGCTTCTGGGACACCTACCGCACCACCTGGCCCGCCTACTCCCTGCTCACCCCGAAGCGGGCGGGCACGATGGTCGACGGCTTCGTGCAGCAGTACAAGGACGGCGGCTGGATATCCCGCTGGTCCTCACCGGGCTACGCCGATCTGATGACCGGCACCAGCTCGGACGTGGCCTTCGCCGACGCGTATCTGAAGGGTGTGCGGTTCGACGCCGAGGCCGCGTACGAGGCCGCGCTGAAGAACGCCACCGCCGTGCCACCCACGTCGGGCGTCGGCCGGAAGGGCATGGCCAGCTCGCCCTTCCTCGGCTACACCAGCACCGAGACCCATGAGGGGCTGTCCTGGGCGCTGGAGGGCTATCTCAACGACTTCGGCCTGGCCAACATGGGCAAGGCGCTCTACGCGAAGACGAAGAAGATCCGCTACAAGGAGGAGTCCGAGTACTTCCTGCACCGTGCGCAGGGCTATGTCTCGCTCTTCGACGACAAGGCGGGCTTCTTCCAGGGCAAGGACGCCAATGGAAAGTGGCGCGTGCCCTCCGACAAGTACGACCCCCGGATCTGGGGCTACGACTACACCGAGACCAACGGCTGGGGCTACGCCTTCACCGCGCCCCAGGACAGCCGGGGCCTGGCCAACCTCTACGGCGGCCGCGCCGGTCTGGCGAAGAAGCTGGACACCTACTTCTCCACCCCGGAGACCGCCTCGCCGGAGTTCGCCGGTTCCTACGGCGGCGTCATCCACGAGATGACCGAGGCGCGGGACGTCCGCATGGGCATGTACGGCCACAGCAACCAGGTCGCCCACCACGTGGCGTACATGTACGACGCGGCGGGCCAGCCGTGGAAGACCCAGGAGAAGGTGCGCGAGGTGCTCTCCCGCCTCTACACCGGCAGCGAGATCGGCCAGGGCTACCACGGCGACGAGGACAACGGCGAGCAGTCCGCCTGGTACCTCTTCAGCTCGCTGGGCTTCTATCCGCTGGTGATGGGCGGCTCGGAGTACGCGGTCGGATCGCCGCAGTTCACCAAGGCCACGGTGCATCTGGAGAACGGCCGCGACCTCGTCGTCAAGGCCCCGCGCAACAGCGCGCGGAACGTGTACGTCCAGAGTCTGAAGGTCAACGGCAAGGCGTGGAACTCCACCGCGCTGCCGCATGACCTGATCGCCCGCGGCGGCACGCTGGAGTTCGCCATGGGCGCCAAGCCGTCCTCCTGGGGCACCGGCGCGAACGCCGCGCCGTCCTCCATCACCAAGGACGACAAGGTGCCCACCCCGCGCCACGACCTGACGGTGCCGAGCGGCGGTACGGCGCTGCTGGACAACACCTCGGGCACCGAGGCGGCCTTCGAGTCGGTGGACCTGCCGGTCACGAAGCCGGGCCGCGCGGTGCAGTACACCCTGACCTCGTCGGACCGCGGCAAGGCCCCGACGGGATGGGTGCTCCAGGGCTCTCCGGACGGCGAGAAGTGGCGGGACCTGGACCGCAGGTCGGGCGAGTCCTTCAGCTGGGACAAACAGACCCGCGTCTTCTCGGTCAAGAACCCCGGCGTCTATGAGCACTACCGCCTGGTGCCGGACGGCAAGGCGACCCTGGCGGAGGTGGAACTGCTGAGCTGAAGTGAGCTGAGCTGCGCGATGCGATGAGACATGCGGGCCGTGGCCACGCCTTCGGGCGGCCACGGCCCGCGTGCTGACATGGTGCGGCGGCGTGGCCGTCGACCGCGCGCCGCCGGGCGCGCCGGGCGCGAGGCGGCCCGGCCATCTACCCCGCCGTCTCGCGCCTTCGGCGCATTTGAGCATGGGCGGCGGGGGGGGGGGGGGCGCGGGCCTCGCCGCCGGGCGCCGGGCCGGGTGGGGTGGGCACCGGTGGCGGCAACGGTGCTCTGAGGCTGGGCCCGGTGCCGGAGTGGGGGCATGATCCCGTTTGGTGCGACGCCGGACCGTGTGTGGGGGCCTTGGGGCGGTCTGACGTCGCGCTCGCGTCTCCGGGTACCCCCTCCGAAAACGCTTGATCTGAAGCAACTACTACATCAAGCATTTCCAGAAGGCATCCCCAACCCTCGCAGTCCGGCACCGGGCCCGGCCGCCGGGCACAAATGCCGCCACGGCCCCCGCACCTCACCGGCCCCTCGGCCGGCGACGCGCGCCGTGGCCCGCGCCCAGCTTCAACACCTCATCGAGATGAGTGAGCGCGACAACGTCGCGATCGTGGTGGTCCCGTTCGGCGTGGGGCCGCTCCATGGTTCCGGTCACCCCATCGACTACTTCGGCGGCTCGGTCCCCCAACTCGACACTGTGGAGCTCGACACGGATCACGCCACGGTGCTACTCGACTCGGAAGCCCACCTCGTGAAGTATCGAAGCGTGCTGGATCGTCTTGAGAGCTACGCACTCAAGCCAGCAGCTTCCCGGGACCTCGTTTACCACATCGCGCAGCACATCTGAGAGGAAACCAACGTGGCCACCCGTGACTGGCAAAAGTCCTCGTACAGCCAGGAGGGATCAGCCTGCCTCTACGTCGCCGTCCCCGCTCCCCACACCGTCAGACTCCGGGAGAGCGACGAGCCGGACGTCATCCTCACCACCACCCCCGCCACTCTCGGCACCTTCATACACGCGGCGAAGGCAGGCACGCTCGACCGCCTCATCGAGAGCCAGTAGTGGGCCAGGTCATCGCGGTGAGGGCGTGGTGGAGGGGTGGCGTCGCTCAGTGGGCGGCCACGCCAGCGGGCGCCGATGCGTTGACCCCGACCATCGCCGCCGTGGCGAAGTCGCGGTCGTGCAGGGTGTCACGGAAGCGGATGCGGCCATACTCCGGTGTGAACGCGTTGCCCGTGATCTTGGCGGCGAGTCCGAGCTGACGATAGATCTCCATCGAGCGCATGTTGACCAGCCGGGGCTGCTCACCTCGGATCCATCGGGGCACTCGGTCCCTCAATCTGCCGCACCCGGTGACCGGGGGCAACGCCAGCGCGTCGGCGTACACCCGAACGCGCTGCTTGTCGCGGTGAGCACCAGTCTCGAGAGCGCACGCGCTCGGGCGTCCCCCTCCCGGCCCGCGCGACGCTAACCGTCGACGAACAGGTCCTCCACTCGGGAAGCGGTCACGGCTCGGTCCAGCCAGGCATCGAGGAGGTCCAGATCCTTGCATGCCTCGATGCGCTCACGCGTCTCGGGAGTGGCCTCAAGCCCCCGAAGGCTGAGCACGCGCAGAACATTTTTCGCACCTTTCGCAGCCTGGCCCTCAGCCTGGCCCTCTGCCCGAGCCTCGGCGAAGGCGCGCTGGGCGTGTTCGGAGCGGAAGAAGTTCAGCAGCGCAGACATCAGGTCTCTCCAGATTTCCCGTGCCGGGGTGTCTCCGAGACCTCGGTGAGGTCCGGGCTGACGACAAACGCCCTGTCCGGCTCAGGAAAGGGGACCCCAAGCAGTTTCCGGAGCGCTCGGACGACGGCCCCGGTGTCCTCCTGGAAAATGCGGTGGAGGGCCTCGTGTGAAGAACTGACCATGCGTCGAAATCTAGTGAGGTGAGGGCAAGTGCCGGTGGCACTTGCCCTCGCTTCACTCGATCGGGTGTGGCGGGCTCAGCCGCGGGCGACCGCGAAGACGTGGAGATCCGCGTTGTCGGGCAGGGTGACGCTCTTGACCGTCTTGCCCTCGGGGGCCCGGAACGCCTTCGTGGCGAAGATGTAGGCGTCGACCACGTCCTTGTCGCCGCCGCTGATGTTTCGGTACGGGGTCCTGGCGAGGGTCACGTTGCCGTACTGGACCGTTCCGCCGCCGCCTCCCACCGTCCAGTCGGTGAAGGCCAGCTCCGTGGTGTCCGAGCTCCCGTCGGTATAGGTGACCTTGGCGGTGGCCTTCTGGTTGCCGTTGACGGCGCTGCCGATGAAGGACAGGCCGGTGGACGCGGGCAGGGCGATGGTCTGGCCGGTGGCGGAGGCGTTGTCGGGGCGGCCGGACGGGGAGGCGGGCCAGGTGTAGTCCAGGCCCTGGGTGGTCCCCTTGGCGCCCGGCTCGAGACCGGCGGCGGCGAGGGCCTGGCGGGAGTAGCTCCAGCCGCCGCCGTCGTAGTCGCCCTCGTCGTGCTCGCCCGCGTCCTCGGTCGCGCCGACGTTGTTGTACGCGGCGAGCAGCGAGCCGGGGGCGGCCACGGTCAGGGTGATCGGCTGGACGACCTCGGTGCCCTCGCTGGTCACCGTCACCTTCGCGTCGTAGAACCCCTCGGCCGTGTCCTTCCCCGCGCGCAGCGCGATCTCCGCCGTGCCCTCCGGGCCCACCGTCCCGGAGGCGGGTGAGGCGGTGATCCCGTCGGGGGCGTCGGTGGTGAAGCGCACCTCGGGGCGGTCGCCCTCGCTGACCGGGACGGCGGCCACCTTCACGGTCAGGCTGTCGCCCGGGGCGAGCGTGCCCGTGGTCGGGCCCACCCCGATCTGGTACGGCTGCTCGCCCTCGCGGAAGGAGGGCGGGGCGTCGGACGGGGCGGAGCCCCAGGCGCGGTCGGGGGCGTCGGACAGGGTGTAGTCCAGCGTTCCGCCGTGCCGTACGAAGGACTCCGGCAGCCAGGGGCGGTCGCTCGCCCGCCCGTTCACCTTCAGCGCCTGGACGTACGGCGCGCCGGGCGCGGCCTGCGGGGCGCGGATGGAGATGTCCCGGCCGCCGCGGTCGATCTCGATCCGCGGGAAGAGGGGCGAGGCCAGGACCAGTTCGGCGCGTGAGGGCACCTGCGGATACATGCCGAGGGCCGAGAAGACGTACCACGACGACATCTCGCCGAGGTCGTCGTTGCCGGGGATGCCGTCGGACTTCGTGGTCCACAGCTGGCGCATCGCGGCGCGCACGGTCTCCTGTGTCTTGTACGGCTGTCCGGCGTAGGCGTACAGATAGGGGACGTTGATCGACGGCTCGTTGTCCAGCTCGGACTTCTCGCCGCCCGCCCCCGTGAGCGCCCAGCCCCCGTCGGCGTCGTGGAAGAAGGCGTCCAGCCGCTTCACCGCGGCGTCCTTACCGCCCATGGCGGCGAAGAGACCGGCGGGGTTGTGCGGGACCATCCAGGTGTACTGGGCGCTGGTGCCCTCGACGAAGCCGTTGCCGGTGGCCGGGGTGAAGCCGGTGACCCAGCTGCCGTCTGCCTTACGGTTGGCGGCATAGCCGCCGGTCTCCGGGTCGGCTGCGGCGTTGAAGTTGTTCTGCCACCACTGGGCGCGGCGCGCGAAGGTCTCGGCGGTGTCCTTACGGCCCGCGGCCCGCGCCAGCTGGGAGAGGGCGAAGTCCGCGCCGGACATCTCCAGGGTCTCGGCCGCGCCGCCCCAGGCGTTGGAGACGGACGGCATGTAGTGCAGCTTCAGGTACTTGTCGAGGGAGGGCCGCTGGCCGACCGACATGATGGGCTTGCCCGCCGGGCTGCGGTCCTTCTCGGTCGGCTCGGTGGCCGCCTTGACGAGCGAGTCGAGGGCGGCGTCGAGGTCGTAGTCGTCGCCGCCGAAGGCCCGGATCCCGGCGAGGGCGGCGGCCGACGGGTCGCCGTTCATCACATGCGTCCCCGAGGCGCCCTGGAGCCAGCGGTCCCAGACGCCGCCGTTCTGCTGGGCTAGGTTCAGCAGGGACTGGGCGATGTCGGAGCCCTTGTCCGGCTCCAGCAGGGTGAGCAGCTGGAGCTGGGAGCGGTAGACGTCCCAGCCGGAGAACGTGCCGTACTGGGCGCGGTGGCCCCGGCTCACCCGGTGCACCTCACCGTCGCTGCCCCGGTAGCGGCCGTCGGTGTCGCTGATGACGTTGGGGTGCAGCAGCGAGTGGTAGAGCGCGGTGTAGAAGGTGGTGCGGTCCGGGTCCGCGCCGCCGCCGACCCGGATGGCCGACAGCTGCCGCCGCCAGGCGTCGTACGCGGCGCTCCGCACCTGGTCGAAGCCGCGCCGCGGCGGGTTCTCGGCGGCGAGGTTGGCCCGGGTGCCCTGGTCGCTGACGTAGCTGATGCCGACCTTGACGCCCACCCGGCGGGTGCCCGGGGCGAATTGGAGATAGCCGCCGGAGCCCTTACCGGCCACCGGGCGGCCGTCGCCGCCATAGCCGCCGGAGCCGCCCTCGGCGCTGGTCGTGCCGGGCCGCAGGGTGCCGTCCCGCCAGGTGCCCTGGGCGGTGAACGGGGTGTCGAACGTGGCGGTGAAGTGCAGCGTGTAGTAGCTGCGGCGCCCCTCGGGGTCGAGATAGCCGCAGAAGTTCCCGCTGGTGACCGAGCCGGAGACGGTGCGGTGCGCCGGGTCGATGGTGAGGTCGGCGGCCGAGCTGCCGACCTCGGAGGAGGAGGTGCGGATCAGCAGGGAGGCGGTCTTGTCCGCGGGGTAGGTGAAGCGGGCCGAGCCGGTGCGGGCGGTGGCGGTCAGCTCCGCACCGGCGCCGGAGGCGAGGGAGACCTTGTAGCGGCCGGGTTCGGCGGTCTCGTCGGAGTGCCTGAAGTCGGAGGCGTAGACCTGGTCCTTGGTGTCGGCGGCGGGTGACGAGGTGACCTCGCCAACGTGGGGGAAGAAGGGGATGTCGCCCGCGCCGCCCGCGCAGCCGGTGCCGGACATATGGGTGAGGCTGAAGCCGCGGACGCGGGTGGCGTCGTAGTGGTAGCCGCCGGGCGCGGCGGTGCGGGTGGCGTCGCCGCGGGTGTTCTCCGGGCTCCACGACAGCATGCCGAAGGGCGCGACGGCACCGGGGAAGGTGTTGCCGCCGGCCGAGCTGCCGATGAGCGGATCGACGTACGCCGCCGGGTCCTTGACCAGCGTCGGCGGCGGGGCGGCCGACGCGGGCGCGGTGGCCGCGGTGGCGAGGAGCCCCGCGGTCAGGGCCGCGGCCGCCAGGGCGGCCAGGGGTTTTGAGGGCATTGCGGTCCCACCTTGTTCGGAAGGGCCGCGATCGCCGGGTCGAGCAAGCCGTGGGGACCGTACCGCACGGGGGCCGTCGGCCGTAAGGGTGCGGTGACGGTCTTGACAGGGGCACCTGGTTGGCGGCGTACTGATCGTTGCAGTCAGTCTGACAACGTTGTCGCTTTCGCCGGTCGAGCAAGCCGCTACCGCGTACCGACAATCGCTCATCGGACGCGCCATCATGGGCGCATGATCCTCCGCCAGCTACGTGACACCGACGAGGACGCCGAGGCGGCATGGGAGGTGGTGGCCGCCGCCTTCGGGGACTCCGCCGCCCTCGCGGGCAAGGACGGCTGGCCGCCGGGGTACGTGGCCGAGGTCCATGAGCGGAACCGCCATCTCGCCCGCACCGACCCGGGCGGCTGCTGGCTCGCCCTGGACGAGACCGGGATGCCGCTCGGCGTGACGCTGTCGGCCCGGCGCGAGGGCACCTGGGGGCTGTCGATGTTCGCGGTGCTGCCGCGGGCCCAGCGGCAGGGCGTGGGCCGGGAGTTGCTGGCCGCGGCGCTGCTGTACGGACGGGGATGTCTGCGCGGCATCATCTGCGGATCGGAGGACGCGCGCGCGGCCGGCACCTACCGGCGCGCCGGGTTCGCGCTGCATCCGGCGATGCGGCTGCGCGGCACGGTCGGACCGGAGACCAAGGAGCGGCTGTCCCCGCCGGACGGCGCGGTGCACGAGGGGGTGGCCCGCCACCGGGACCTGCTGGACTCGGTGGACCGCCGCACCCGGGGCGGCGCGCACGGCCCCGACCACGAACTGCGCCTCACCCAGCGGCGGTTGCTGGTGGTGGACGACCTCGCGGGCAGCGGCTACTGCTACGTCGGCGAGGACGGCAAGGTCGAGATGCTGGCCGCGACCTCGCGGCGGCTGGCGAAGCGGCTGCTGACCGCCGCGCTGCTGTGCCTCCCGGAGGGCACCGACGCCAGGGTCGCGGGGCTGACGGCCGAGCAGCAGTGGGCGGTGGACGTGGGGATCGAGGCCGGGCTCGAGCTGTCCACCGGCGGCTATGTGTGTCTGCGGGGGATGCCGCCGCCGATGCCGTACATCCCTTCGGGGACGTTCCTCTGACCGCGGCGTCACCTGGTACGCGGACGGGCCGCACCCCCGGGCGGGGGTGCGGCCCGTCGTCGCCGCCGTGAGCCGCTGAGCCGCGCTTACTTGCGGATCAGCGAGCGCAGCACGTACTGCATGATGCCGCCGTTGCGGTAGTAGTCCGCCTCGCCGGGGGTGTCGATGCGCACCTTGGCGTCGAACTCCACAGTCGGCCCGTCAGCGGCTCCGCCGCGGGCGGCCCTGACCTTGACCGCCTCCGGGATGCCGCCCTCGTTGAGCGCGGTGACGCCGGTGATGTCGAAGGTCTCCTCGCCGGTCAGGCCCAGCGACTGCGCCGAGGCGCCCTCGGGGAACTGGAGCGGCAGGACGCCCATGCCGATGAGGTTCGAGCGGTGGATGCGCTCGTACGACTCGGCGATGACGGCCTTGACGCCGAGCAGCGCGGTGCCCTTGGCGGCCCAGTCGCGGGACGAGCCGGAGCCGTACTCCTTGCCCGCCAGGATGACCAGCGGGACGCCGGCCGCCTGGTAGTTCTGCGAGGCGTCGTAGATGAAGGAGACCGGGCCGTCCGCCTGCGTGAAGTCGCGGGTGAAGCCGCCCTCGGTGCCGGGCGCGATCTGGTTGCGCAGCCGGATGTTGGCGAAGGTGCCGCGGATCATGACCTCGTGGTTGCCCCGGCGGGAGCCGTAGGAGTTGAAGTCACGCCGCTCGACACCGTGCTCGGTGAGGTACTTACCGGCCGGGGTGTCGGCCTTGATCGCACCGGCCGGGGAGATGTGGTCGGTGGTGACCGAGTCGCCCAGCTTGGCGAGCACGCGGGCGCCGGTGACGTCCTCGACCGGGCTCGTCTCCATGGTCATGCCCTCGAAGTACGGGGGCTTGCGCACATAGGTGGACTCGGCGTCCCACTCGAAGGTGTTGCCGGTCGGGATCGGCAGCGCCTGCCACTGGGCGTCACCGGCGAAGACGTCCTGGTAGGACTTGTTGAACATGTCCTCGCCGATGGCGTTGGCCACGACCTCGTTGACCTCGGCCTCGGTCGGCCAGATGTCCGCGAGGAAGACCGGCTTGCCCTCCTGGTCGGTGCCCAGCGCGTCCGTGGTGATGTTCACCTTCATCGAACCGGCGATGGCGTACGCGACGACCAGCGGCGGGGACGCCAGGTAGTTCATCTTGACGTCGGGGTTGATCCGGCCCTCGAAGTTCCGGTTGCCGGAGAGCACCGAGGTGACGGCCAGGTCTGCCTCGTTGACGGCCTTGGAGACCTCGTCCGGCAGCGGGCCGGAGTTGCCGATGCAGGTGGTGCAGCCGTAGCCGACGAGGTTGAAGCCGACCTTGTCGAGGTAGGGGGTCAGGCCCGCCTTGTCGAAGTAGTCGGTGACGACCTTCGAGCCCGGGGCCAGGGTGGTCTTGACCCACGGCTTGCGGGTCAGGCCCTTCTCGACCGCCTTCTTGGCCACCAGCGCGGCGGCGACCATGACGTAGGGGTTCGAGGTGTTGGTGCAGGAGGTGATCGCGGCGACGGTGACGGCGCCGTGGTCGATCTCGTACGTCGAACCGTCGGGGGCGGTGACCAGGGTCGGCTTAGTCGGCACGCCGTTGGAGACGGCCGGGGCGTCGGAGGCCGGGAAGGACTCCTTGCCCGCCTCGTCCTCCTCCGCGTCGGGGACGTAGTTGCGGACGTCCTGGGCGAACTGCTGCGCCGCCTCGGCGAGCACGATGCGGTCCTGCGGGCGCTTGGGGCCGGCGATCGACGGGACGACCGTCGCCAGGTCGAGCTCCAGCTTCTCGGAGAAGTCCGGCTCGGCGGCCGGGTCCAGCCAGAGGCCCTGCTCCTTGGCGTACGCCTCGACGAGCGCGACCTGCTGCTCGGAGCGGCCGGTGAGCCGCAGGTAGTTCAGGGTCTCGTCGTCGATCGGGAAGATCGCGGCGGTGGAGCCGAACTCCGGCGACATGTTGCCGATGGTGGCGCGGTTGGCGAGGCTCGTGGCCGCCACACCCTCGCCATAGAACTCGACGAACTTGCCGACGACACCGTGCTTGCGCAGCATCTCGGTGATGGTCAGCACGAGGTCGGTGGCGGTGGTGCCGGGCTTCAGCTCACCCGTCAGCTTGAAGCCGACGACGCGCGGGATCAGCATGGAGACCGGCTGGCCCAGCATCGCGGCCTCGGCCTCGATGCCGCCGACGCCCCAGCCGAGCACACCGAGGCCGTTGACCATGGTGGTGTGGGAGTCGGTGCCGACCAGGGTGTCCGGGTACGCCTGGCCGCCCCGGACCATGACGGTGCGGGCCAGGTGCTCGATGTTGACCTGGTGGACGATGCCGGTGCCGGGCGGGACGACCTTGAACTCGTCGAAGGCGGTCTGGCCCCAGCGCAGGAACTGGTAGCGCTCCTTGTTGCGGCCGTACTCCAGCTCCACGTTCTGGGTGAAGGCCTCCGGGGTGCCGAAGCGGTCGGCGATCACGGAGTGGTCGATGACCAGCTCGGCCGGGGCCAGCGGGTTGATCTTCGCCGGGTCGCCGCCGAGCTCCTTGACGGCCTCACGCATGGTGGCGAGGTCGACCACGCAGGGCACACCCGTGAAGTCCTGCATGATCACGCGGGCCGGCGTGAACTGGATCTCCTGGCTGGGCTGGGCCTGCGAGTCCCAGCCGCCCAGCGCGCGGATGTGGTCGGCGGTGATGTTCGCGCCGTCCTCGGTACGGAGCAGGTTCTCCAGCAGCACCTTGAGGCTGTAAGGGAGCCGGGCCGACCCCTCGACCTTGTCCAGCCTGAAGATCTCGTACGATTCGTCGCCCACCTGCAGGGTGCTGCGGGCGTCGAAGCTGTTCGCCGACACGACAGTCTCCTTCATGCATGATTTCGCGCGTACCACCGCAATGCTGCCGTCACATGCCCGCGCCGATCCGCTAAGGTATGGCTAAGTTAGGTAAGCCTTACCGGCACGGGGCGGCGATGCGCCTTCCAGCAGATATCTCGATGTCGAGATAACTCTAGTACATCGCCCCCGCGCGGTCATGCGCTGCCCGGGCGCGAGTGCGGTCCGGACATCGGTGTTCACCCGCATTCACTCGTCTTCACTGGTAAGGGTGATCGCCGACTGAGCCACCTCCGCCACCGCGATACTGCTGGCATGGACCCGCATCTGCTCCGCACGTTCATCTCCGTGGCCCGCTGCGGATCCTTCTCCGACGCCGCCCACGAGCTGGGCTTCACCCCCGCGGCGGTCTCCGAGCACATCGCGTCCCTGGAAGCGGATCTGCGGACGTCGCTGCTGACCCGGCGGCCGGTCATGCTCACCAGCGCGGGCGCCCGGCTGCTGGAACACGCCGGTCCGCTGCTGCTCCGTCTGGACGCGGCACGGGCCGACGTCGAGCGGCTGTCGGGGTCGGGCGCCGCCCGGCTGGTCGTGGGGGCCTCGCCACTGGCGATGACCCCGAGAATCGCCACGGCCCTGGACCGGGTGCGCCAGGCGCATCCGGCCACCAAAGCCTCCCTGCGGATCCTCGGCCGCCGGGAGATCCCGGCCGCGGTGGCGTCCGGAACCCTGGACCTGGGGCTGATCGACGGCCCGGCCACCCCCGCCGACGCCCTGCCGCTGCCCGAGGTGGGCGCGCTCACCGCGGTCACGGTCGCGGAGGCCCCACTGGTGGTCGCCCTGCCCACCGGCCACCCCCTGACCCGCCGCCTCGGCCTGCGGCTGGCCGACCTCGCCGACGCCCACTGGCTGGACGCCCCGGACGCCGCCATGCCGCTCGAGCAGCTGCGCGCGGTCAGCCGGACCGACGGCTTCCGCGCCTCGCTGACGTACGAGGGCACCGACGTCCGCGGCCTCCTCACCCTCACCGCCGCCGGCCACGGCCTGGCCCTCCTCCCCCACCCCGCCACCAAGGGCACCCCCGGCATCGTCACCGCCCCCTTGATCGCCCCCCGCCTCCTCCACCGCACCGAACTCCTCCACGGCCCCGCGGTCGACGGCCCGGCCCGGACGCTGGCGGCGGTGATGACTGGGGACCGCCACCGGTACGGGTGATCCCGGGGCCGGATCCGCGCACGCCGCGTATCGGCCGCGATAGACCTCGCGTACCGACACCCGGTGGAGGACCGATGAGCACACGACCACCCTCGTACCCGGCCGACGATCCCGAGACCGCCCTCAAGTACGCGGTCCAGCGCATCCGGGGCTTCGACCGCGTACAGGTCATCGAGGGGTTCATAGAACCGCTGTCGCCTGCTTGGGACCACGAGAGCACGATCGCGAAGGTCCGGGAGCGCATCGCGCCCAAGGTGAACGCCCTGGGCTGCATGGCGGGATCAGGCGACCTGGACCTCCCCGGCACCCCCAACTGGTTTGTGCCGGACCTCGCCATCGTCCCCCGGGAGCTCGCCAAAGACGCCGGAGCCCTGCTCCCCGACCAGACCCTCCTGATCGTCGAGGTGACCTCCGACTCGAACGGAGACACCGACCGTGTCGTCAAGCGGCGCCGCTACGCGGAGTACGGCGCCCCGCTGTATCTGCTGGTCGACCGGCAGGAGCGCACGTGCACGCTCTACTCGGCTCCCGGCAACCTCGGCTACACCAAGGTGGACGGCCCCCACCCCTTCGGCACCCCGCTCCCGCTCCCGGAGCCGTTCGACCTCGAGCTGGACACCTCCGAGTTCTGAATTCCGATGGGCCTCAGCCGCCCGCGAGGCGGGTTCTGACCAGGGTCAGGACCTCCTCGTCGGAGAGGCCCAGGGCGCGGGCCTGGTCCACCAGGCCCTGGACGCCCTCCAGGAGCCGGGCGCGGGCCGTGGGCTGGTCGCCGGTGACGACCGCGCCGCGGCCCCGGCGCAGTTCGATCAGGCCCTCCTCGCGGAGCCGTTGGTAGCCGCGCAGAACCGTGTGGACGTTGACGCCGAGGGATTCGCCGAGCGCCCGGGCGGCGGGGAGGCGTTCGCCGGGGCGTACGGTGCCGTCGGCGATCGCGCCGCGTACGGAGGCGGCGATCTGGTCGGCCAGCGGGACCGCGGAGCCGGGGTCGACGCGGAAGAGCATCTCAGCCGCGCTCCCCCGCCGCGGGGCGGTCGCGCTCGTTCAGGTCGCGCTCGATCAGGGTGTTGAGCAGCGCGGCTGCGGTGGCGGCGTCGTCCACCGTCACCGCGAACTCCCGGCCCTTGGCGAGCGTCAGGAACAGCGCGTCGCCGGAGCGGAACACCAGCGCGCTGCCGCCGCCACGGATCCGGTAGCCCCAGCCGCCGAGGCTCAGCGCGGTGGCCTCGCGGCTGGTGGCCCGCTCGATCCGGTCCAGCGGTATCCGCATCCGGGGCCGCGGCGCGAACCATGAGGCGACGGCGAGGCCACGGCGGTCGACGGTCACCCGGCAGCGGGCCAGTGCCGCGGAGACCAGCCCGATGACGATCAGCCACGCCCCCGTCCCCGAGCCCACGGCGATCAGCACGGCGCCCGGCAGCGTGGCCCCCGCCCCCACGGCGATCAGCACGGGCGATCCGACGGTGCGCGTCCAGGTGGCCACCTCGCCCTTGGCCAGCGGCAGCCGGGGCACGGCGGCCCCCTTCCCGGGGCCGGTCCCGGACGCCGCGTCCCGGCTCGCGAGCAGCCAGCCCAGCGCGCCCATGACGGCCGCGACGGCGAGGGCGATGCCCAGTTGCCACAGGGGCTGGGAGACCCGGGAGGCGCGGGCGGCGTCGGCGTTGGCGAAGAGCAGGGCGGTGAAGGCGTAGCCCAGCAGGCCGGACATGCCGTAGCCGAGGGTGACCGCGAACCGCTGGGCGCTGAGGCCCTTGGTCAGGCGGAGGGTGGGTACGAGGGTGAGGAGGCCGGAGCCGAGGAGGACGGCGGTGACCACCGAGAGGAACGCACCCGTACCGGTGAATCCGTTGGCCTTCCCGTCCGGGCCGAAATGCGTGGCGAGCGGGTCGGGCAGCCGGTCGCACAGCCCGGCGAAAGTCGCCACGACCACGGCCCACGCCAGCACGAAGGGCAGTGCGACGACCAGCGCGCGCCGTCGGACAGGACGCATATGGACCCCCTCACTTCACCGTGCGTTTCTCCAGTTGTTCGCATACTAATAGAACAATTCCCGAGCGGAGAGCCGTTACTCCTTCCGCTCCTCACGTCGCGTGCGCATCTCATATGTGAGATAGCCTCCTCTCCATGACTGACGACTACCTCTCACGTATCGGCAAGCTCATCCGTGACGCCCGTCAACACCGGGGCTGGACCCAGTCCCAGCTCGCGGAGGCCCTCGGCACAAGCCAGAGCGCGGTCAACCGCATTGAGCGGGGAAACCAGAACATCAGTCTTGAGATGATCGCCAGGATCGGCGAGGCCCTGGACAGCGAGATCGTCTCCCTCGGCTATGCGGGCCCGATGCACCTCCGGGTGGTCGGCGGCCGCCGGCTGTCCGGGGCCATCGACGTCAAGACGAGCAAGAACGCGTGTGTGGCGCTGCTGTGCGCCACGCTCCTCAACGCGGGCCGTACGACACTGCGGAGGGTCGCCAGGATCGAGGAGGTCTACCGCATCCTCGAGGTCCTGGGCAGCATCGGCGTCCGCACCCGCTGGATCAACGACGGCGCCGATCTGGAGATCGTGCCGCCGGCCGAGCTGGATCTCGAGTCCATGGACACCGAGGCCGCGCGCCGGACGCGCAGCGTCATCATGTTCCTCGGCCCGCTGCTGCACCGGATGGACCGCTTCCGGATTCCCTACGCGGGCGGTTGCGACCTCGGCACCCGCACCGTGCAGCCGCATATGACCGCCCTGCGCCACTTCGGCCTCGAAGTGACCGCCACCGACGGGATGTACCACTCCCACGTCGACCGCTCGGTCGCCCCCACCCGCGCCATCGTGCTGACCGAACGCGGCGACACCGTCACCGAGAACGCGCTGCTGGCGGCCGCCCGGCACGACGGCGTCACGGTGATCCGCAACGCCTCGTCCAACTACATGGTCCAGGATCTCTGCTTCTTCCTGGAGGAGTTGGGCGTCAAGGTCGAGGGCGTGGGCACCACGACGCTGACCGTCCACGGCGTGGCCCGCATCGACCGCGATGTCGACTACTCCCCCTCCGAGGACCCGGTCGAGGCGATGAGCCTGCTGGCCGCCGCCGTCATCACCGAGTCGGAGCTGACGATCCGCCGGGTGCCGGTGGAGTTCCTGGAGATCGAGCTGGCCGTCCTGGAGGAGATGGGGCTGGACCACGAGCGCGGCCGGGAGTACGCGGCGGACAACGGCCGCACCCGGCTGGTCGATCTGACCGTCCGCCCGTCCAAGCTGCAGGCCCCCATCGACAAGATCCACCCGATGCCGTTCCCCGGCGTCAACATCGACAACGTGCCCTTCTTCGCGGCGATCGCGGCCGTCGCCCAGGGCTCGACGCTGATCCACGACTGGGTCTACGACAACCGCGCGATCTACCTCACCGAGCTCAACCGCCTCGGTGCCCACGTCAAACTCCTCGACCCGCACCGCGTCCTGGTCGAGGGCCCCACCCGCTGGCGCTCCGCCGAGATGATGTGCCCGCCCGCCCTGCGCCCCGCCGTGGTCGTGCTGCTGGCGATGATGGCCGCGCCGGGCACCTCCGTACTGCGCAACGTGTACGTCATCAACCGCGGCTACGAGGATCTCGCGGAGCGGCTGAACTCGATCGGCGCCCAGATCGAGACCTTCCGCGACATCTGACCAGCGGCAGCAGATCGCGCGTCGGGACAGCACCGGCCCGGTGCGCCACCGGCGCGCGGGATGCTGTTGGCCCCGGCGGGCGGCAACCGGGTGCGGCCGTCCCCGCCTACTCGGAAATCGATTGAGTGCCGCGGCGCAGGGCATCGTGGGCAAGGCTCATTCGCCATTCGATCAAGTAGGTCAGTGGTGCGGTTCCGACCTGCTTCTTGAAGGACGCGGCGAATACCGAGCGCGACATGCAGCTGATACCGGCGAGCTCTTTGAGTGTCCAATGGTGTGCCACGTCCGCGTGCATGGCGCGAAGTGCGGCACCGATGCCGTCGTCGTTGAGTGCCCCCGGCCAGCCAGTGGGCCGGCCGGCTTGGTCGGCGTGGGCGCGCAGCATATGGACGAACAGGATCTGTGCGAGATGGTCCAGGATCAGGGAGCCGCCGACGGCGGTGATCTCGGTTTCGGCGACCATCAGTTCACTCAGGTGCGCGAGCAGCCTGCCTCGGGGATCCGCGGCATGGACGTGCACGAGCGGCGGCAGAACATCGATCAGGATTGAGGCGTTCAGGTCGTCGAACGAGAAGTGCCCACCGCACAGGTATGTGTCTTCCTCGTCCTCGGGTCCGATACGCACGGCGCCGTTCACAGCGCAAACGGCGCTTGTCACAGGCGCCAATAAGGCGCATCGGATTCGAGACCGCACGTCAACTCGCGCAGCAGGGCTTCACGGTCTCGCTGGGGTGCCGCCATCAAGGGCGCGGTGAAGCCGCGGCAAAGGAACTCGCCCAGGACGGAGACGTTCGTTTTGTCAGCCTCGACGTGACCGACGCAGAAAGCGTCAGGGCCGCCGCGGTGCACATCTACGGGGCTCTGCGCGTCACGCAGGAATTCTTGCCGCTCGTGCGGAAGGCGCAGGCCGGACGCATCGTGAATGTGAGCAGCACGGTGGGGTCGATCGCCGCACTCGTATCGCCGGGCACCCCGCTGACGCAGTTTCCGGCCTTCGCCTACCCCGCGTCGAAGGAGATCTCGACCGAACACCTGAGCTCAGGGGCGGTCGCTGAGGCTGGCGGCCACCGCCGCCAGCCGGTCCATCCCATGAGCCACGCCAAGCCGCTCGACGACGATCACCTCCGGATCGGTTCCGCCCCGGTGTCGTGCGGCATGTCCCGCCCGGCCTCGGAGCGACGGGGGGCTGTTTAAATAAATTAGGAATAATTCTTGACAGGGTTTCGGCCGCGGGCCACAGTCTTCGCCGTGACGCCGACGACGCCCTGTCCGAGGGCGGCCGCGTCATGTCTCCTTCCTGCTTCCCAACCCTCAGGAGAGGCACGTGACTTCACCCCCGCCCGCGCGGAGACCCCGCCACCGCACGCTCACCCGCGGCGCCGTCGCGACCGCGACCGCCGTGGTCCTGGCGACGGCCGCGGGCCCCACGGCCACGGCCGCGCCCGCCGTGGACCAGGGCGCACCCGCCGTGGCCCAAGGCGCACCCGCCGTGGACCAGGGGGCGCCCGACTACTACGACAGCGGGCTCGCCCCGACGCCCTACATGGGCTGGAACACCTACTACGGACTGGGAGCGCCCACCGAGAAGGAGGTGCGCTCGGTCGCCGACCGGCTCGTCAGCAGCGGGCTGCGCGACAGCGGTTACGACATCGTGTGGCTGGACGGCGGCTGGCAGGCCGACGACCCGCGTGACGCGCGGGGGCGGCTGGCGGCTCATCCGGACCGCTTCCCCTCCGGTATCCCGGCCCTCGTCTCCTATCTGCACCAGCGCGGTCTGCGGGCCGGTATCTACACCGACGCCGGCACCTACGACGGCGGCAAGAGCTGCGGCCTCGGCAGCCGTGGCCACTACACCGAGGACGCGCGACAGTTCGCGGACTGGAAGATCGACGCGATCAAGGTCGACTTCCTGTGCGGCATCGGCGAGAAGCTCGATCCGGGCCCGGCCTTCAAGGAGTTCGGCGACGCGGTCGCGAAGTCCGGACGCCGGATGCTGCTGAACCTGTGCAATCCGCTCACCGACGACTGGGGGCTGCCGCACACGCCCGAGCAGGACGCGCACAACGCCTTCGTCTACGGCCCGACGACCGCGGACTCCTGGCGCACCGGCACCGATATCGCCTGGGGCACCCCGAGCCCCGGCCAGTGGCCCAATGTGCTGCGCAACATGGACGCCAACGCCTGGCACCCCGAGGCGCAGGGGCCCGGTCACTACAACGACCCCGACTACCTCATCCCCATGCGCCGCATGGCCGACGGCTCGCTGGAACTGACGGAGGAGGAGTCCACCACGCAGTTGGTGATGTGGGCCGAGATGGGCTCCCCGCTCGTCATCGGCTCCGACCCCCGCACCCTGTCCGATTCGATGCTCCGGACGCTGCGCAACCCGGAGATCGTCGCCGTCGACCAGGACCCGCTGGCCGTCCAGGGCGTGCGGGTGGCCACCGACTCCGTCGGCGACGTCTACAGCAAGCCCCTCTCGGGCCCCGGACGGCGCGCCGTCGTCCTGCTCAACCGCTCGGACCGGCCCGCCGAGCGCACGGTGGCCTTCTCCGACGTGGCGCTGGGCGGCCCGGTCACGGTCCGCGACCTGCGCGCACGCACCGGCCGCGGGACGCACACCGGTTCGTACACGGTCGAGGTGCCGGCGCACGGCACCGCGTTCCTCACGCTCACCGGCGAGGACGCCCTCCCCGGCGCGGACCTGGACCGGCAGACCTCGGCGAGCCCGGCCGTCGTACGCGACGGCGACACGCTGACCACCTTCTTCCGCGGACCGGGCGGCACCCTCGTCCAGCACACGGACGACGGCGGCGACGGCGGGCCGCGGACGAAGGATCTCGGCGGCCCGGCACACGGGCGGATCCTCGGCCAGCCCGCCGCCCACGCCTCGGCGGGCGGGCGGATCGACGTCTTCGTACGGGGCGCCGGCTCCCGGGCGTACCGGCGGGTCTTCGCGCACGGGCGCTGGGGCGGCTGGCAGGACCTCGGCGGGAGGCTGACCGACGCACCCTCGGTGGCGTTCACCGACGGGACGCACTGGACGCTGACCGCGCGCGGCGCCGACGGGCGGATCACGCTACGGGGGCCGTCGACCGGCTGGTCGTCGCTCGGCGCGCCGGGCGACCGGCCGACGTACGGCAGGCCGTCGGCGGTCGTGGACGCGCGGGGGCGGATCCATGTGGCCGTCCGGACCTCGGCGGACGAGGTGTGGACGCGGTCGCGCGACGCCTCCGGGCCGTGGTCGGAGTGGAGTTCGCTCGGCGGGACGGTGAGCGGCAGCCCGACGCTGGTCGCCGTGGGCGACGCGGTGGTGCTGTACGCGCGGGCGGGTGACTACACGCTCTGGCAGCGGCGGTACGGACACGGCGGCTGGCAGGGGTGGACCGAGCGGCAGGAGTTCCCCAGCGCCGCGTTCGACGGTGCGCTCGGGGCGGTCGCGGGTCCGGACGGCGCGGTCGACGCCGTGTACCGCGGGGTCGACGGCTCCGTACACCGAACCCAGTTCAAATAAATTAGGAATTAATATTGACGTGGTGCGAGCGCCACGCGAACCTGGATCCGCCGCGAGCGCGCCCCGGGCCCGTCAGCGGGGCCGGGGCCCGCCGAGTGGATCCACAAGGAGCACTTCATGAGATACGCACACCCCAGCCGACGGCTGTTCCTCGCGGGCCTCGGCGCCGCCGGGACCACGGCGCTGCTCAGCGGCTGTGTCACCTCCGGCTCCTCCGGCAAGAGCTCCTCCGGGGGCGGAGCGGTGACCTTCCAGTCCAACCTGTCCGCGCCGCAGGCGAAGGCGGCGATGGAGGACCTCGTCGCCGCCTACGGCAAGGAGGGCTCCGGGCGCGCCACCCTCAACACCGTCGCCGCCGAGACCTTCCGCACCCAGCTGCCCACCTATCTGACCTCCGCCAACCCGCCCGATGTGTACACCTGGTACCCGGGCTCGGTGGCGGACGCGTACGCGCGCAAGAACCTGCTGCTCGACCTCGGCGAGGTGTGGACCTCCTCGCCCGACCTCAAGCGCTACTCCAAGGCGCTGACCACCCAGTGCACCTCGGCCGCCGGAAGGAAGGTCTTCGTGCCCAGCACCTACTACTGGTGGGGCATGTTCTACCGGAAGTCCCACTTCGCCAAGTGGGGTGTGCGCGAGCCCAAGAGCTGGGACGACTTCCTCGACCTGTGCGACAAGCTGAAGGCCAAGGGCGTGACGCCGATCGGCCTCGGCGCCGGCAGCAACACCCCGTGGGTGGCCTCCGCCTGGTTCGACTACCTCAACATCCGCATCAACGGCGCCGACTACCACCGCCGGCTCCTGGCCGGAAAGCAGCGCTTCGACGACCCCGAGGTGCGCAAGGTCTTCGACCGCTGGCAGGAGGCGCTCCCCTACTTCGACCCCGACGGCACCGCCCTCGCCTTCCAGGACGCCACGACCGCCCTGCTCGCCGGGCGGACCGGCATGATGCTCATCGGCACCTTCTTCGCCGACGCCGCGCCCAAGGGCGCCCTGGACGACATCGACTTCTTCCGCTTCCCGGTCATCGACCCCAAGGTCCCGCTCGCCGAGGAGGCGCCCACGGACGGCTACTTCGCCAGCGCCCGCACCGGACGCCGCGACGGGGTCTTCGACCTGCTGCGCTACCTCGCCACCGCCGAGGCACAGGAGATCTACATCAAGGGCTCGTCGGGCACCGTCCTGCCCTGCCACCCCGACGCCGAGGACGCCGGGACCGCGCTCGTGAAGAAGGGCCGCAAGCACGTCGAGGAGGCGGCCGAGATAACCCAGTTCTTCAACCGCGACTCGAGCGACGCGCTCCAGCCCACCGCGGACACCGCGCTGACCAAGTTCCTCGCCAAGCCGAAGAGCATCGGCTCGATCCTCACCGACTGGCAGCGCGACGCCGAGAAGATCTGGAAGGCGTGACGTGGCCGTCCTCACCGCGTCCGAGCGCACCTCCCCGGCCCCGTCCCCGCCCCGCGGCAGGTGGGCCCGGGGGGCCCGGCGCACGCCGCCGCTGGTGCTCGCCTTCCTCCTCGTCCCGCTGCTCGCCGAGTCCCTGTGGGTGTTCTGGCCCGCGTTCCAGGGCTTCTACCTCGCCCTGAACAAGTGGGACGGGGTGTCGGCGCCCGAGTTCGTCGGCCTGGGCAACTTCGCCGAGATGGCCCACGACGAGGTCTTCCGCACCGCGGCCGTCGACACCGTGCTGTGGCTGGTGGTGTTCGGCGGCCTGTCCGCGCTCCTCGGCCTCGGCGCCGCGCTGCTCCTCCAGCAGGAGCGCCGGGGCGTGGGCTTCTACCGCGCCGCCCTGTTCCTGCCCGTCGTGTTCTCCCTGGTGGCCACCGCCCTCGTCTGGCAGGCCATCTACCAGCCCGACGGCGTCCTCAACCGGCTCCTGGAGTCGGTCGGCCTGGACAGCCTGCGCCACGCCTGGCTCGCCGACCAGGACACCGCCCTCTACGCGGTCATCGTGCCCGCGCTGTGGCGGCAGGTCGGCTATGTGATGGTGCTGTACCTGGCCGGGCTCAAGGGCATCGACCCGGCGCTGTACGAGGCGGCCAAGGTGGACGGCGCCGGACGGTGGCAGCGCTTCCGGCATGTGACGCTGCCCCAGCTGCGCAGCGTCAACGCCGTCGTCCTGTCCGTGATCATCATCGACTCGCTGCGCTCCTTCGACGTCGTATGGTCCCTGACCCGGGGCGGCCCCTACCACTCGTCCGAACTGCTGAGCACCTACATGTACTCCACCGCCTTCCAGTCCCTGCGCCTCGGCTACGGCTCCGCCCTGGCCGTCGTGATCTTCGTGCTGGCCTTCGGCGTCATCGCCTCCTACCTCGTCCGCGCCTTCCGGGAGGCCGACTGATGACGGCACTTCGCAGCTCCGCGGCCCTGCGCCGGCGCCGCGCGGCCACCGCCGGCTTCCACCTCGGGGCCGGGGCGCTCGCCGTGCTGTGGCTGCTGCCCATCGCCCTGGTCGTGGTGACGAGCCTGCGCACCTTCGACGACATCTCCGCCCACGGTCTTGGCAGCTGGCCCCGCTCCTTCACCCTCGGCAACTTCCCAAAGGCGTGGAGCGACGGCGGCCAGCAGCGCGCCCTGATCAACAGCCTGATCGTGACCGTCCCGTGCGTACTGGTGACCCTGGCCCTGGCCGCCATGGCCGCGTTCGCCCTCAGCCGCTACGAGGTGCCCTTCCGCCGCTCCCTGCTGCTGCTGATGCTCGGCGGCAACCTGCTTCCGCCGCAGATCCTGCTCATCCCGGTGTCCAAGCTGAGCGAGCTGATGGGCGTCTACGACACCCTGCCCGCCCTCATCGGCGTGCAGATCGGCTTCGGCGTCGGCTTCTACGTCTTCGTCCTGTACGGCTTCATGCGGGCGATTCCGGTCGAGATCCAGCAGGCCGCCGTCGTCGACGGCGCCGGTCCCTGGCAGATCTTCTGGCGGATCATCCTGCCGCTCAGCCGCCCGGCGCTCGCCGCGCTCAGCGCCCTGTCCTTCACCTGGATCTTCAACGATCTGCTGTGGGCCATCACCGTGCTGCGCAGCGACACCAAGATGCCCATCACCGCCGCCCTCATCGGACTCCAGGGCCAGTTCGTGTCGATGTGGAACGTGATCGCCGCCGGGTCCGTCATCGCCGCGGCACCCACCGTGGCCGTCTTCCTCCGGTTCCAGCGCCACTTCGTGGCCGGTCTCAACCTCGGAGCGGTGAAGTGACGCCGAACCAGCGCTGGACGCTGCGCACCGACCGGACCAGCTACACGGTGCGGCTGTCCCCGGACGGCCCCTGGGCCGAGCTCGACGCCTGGGGCCCGCTCGGCGTCGAGACCGGCCCGTCCGCGCTGGACTGGTCGCACCGCACCCACTTCATCACCCCCGCCGACGCGGCGCCCGCCGAGTACCTGCCGTACGGGCTGCGGCCGTTCACCGGCGCCGAGCTGGTGGCCGCACGACCGGGCACGGACCGCGGCGTGTGGTGGGACTTCGAGGGGGCCACGGAGGAGGCGGGGAGCCTGCGGCTCGCCTTCACCGACGAGGTGCTCGGCCTGCGCACGGTCCTCTGCTACGCCACGGTGCCGGGCACCGATGTCATCCACCGGTGGACCGAGCTCAGCCGCACGGGCGACGGGGAGCTGTGGCTGGAGCGTTTCGACTCGGCCGCCGTGAACGTCCCCGTCACCGCGGGAGCCCGGCTGACGTATCTGGCCGGTCAGTGGTCGCAGGAGTTCCAGCGCACCCAACTCACCCTGTCCAGGGGCACGTTCACCATGGGCAGCCGCCAGGGCGTGCCCGGACACGCCTACGCGCCCTGGCTCGCGGTCCAGGACGCGGCGGGCCCGGGCGACGCCCCCGCCTATGGCCTGGCCCTGGAGTGGCCCGGCAACTGGCACCTCACCGCGGAGGCCGAACCCGGCGGCGCGGTGCGGATACGCGCGGGCCGCGTACCGCACGAGGGCCGGGTGCGCCTGACGCCCGGCGACACCCTCACCACGCCACGGCTCGCCTGCGCCTTCAGCGCCGAGGGCCTTGACGGGCTGTCCCGCGTCTGGCACCGCTACGAGCGCCGGCTGACCGGCGAGCGGCTGCACCGCCCCCGCAAGGTCCTCTACAACTCCTGGGAGGCCACCGCGTTCGACGTCGACGCGGCGGGGCAGCTGGAGCTGGCGAAGGCGGCGGCGGACATCGGGGCCGAGCTGTTCGTGGTCGACGACGGATGGTTCACCGGCCGCGCCGACGACACCGGCGGCCTGGGCGACTGGTACCCCGACCCGGTGGCGTTCCCGCAGGGCTTCGGCCGGTTCGTGGCGGACGTCCGTGCCCTGGGCCTCGACTTCGGCCTGTGGATCGAGCCGGAGGCCGTCAGCCCCGGCAGCGCGCTGTACGCCGAGCACCCGGACTGGGTGTACCGGATCGACGGCCGTCCGGCCCGGCTGGTGCGCCACCAGCTCCTGCTCGACCTGGGCCGGACCGATGTCCAGGACTTCGTCATCGCCACCCTGGACCGGCTGCTGACCGGCCATGACATCAGCTACCTCAAGTGGGACATGAACCGGCCGCCGACCGAGCGCGGCCGCCCCGGCGCCGGTCCCGCCGACCACCTCGACCTGGACGCCCAGCACGTCGCGGGCTATCTGCGCGTCCTGGACCGGCTGCGCACCGCCCACCCCCGGGTCACCGTCGAGGGGTGCGCGGGCGGCGGCGCACGCGTCGACCACGCGACGATCGCCCGCACCGACGTCGTCTGGCCCAGCGACAACACCGCGCCGCTCGACCGGCTGGCCGTCCAGTACGGCTTCCTGCACGCCCACGCCCCGCATGTGATGAGCTCCTGGGTCACCGACGCCCCCGGCGTCTTCGACCCCCGTCCGCGCAGCCTCGCCTTCCGCTTCGTCACCGCCATGTGCGGAGTCCTGGGCATCGGCGCCGACCTGCGCCGCTGGGACGCCGGGCGGCGCGCCGAGGCCGCCCGCTGGATCGCCCGCTACAAGGAGGTGCGCGATGTCGTCCACCTCGGCGAGGCCCGGCTCCTGGGCAGCCCGCTGGACGCCACCTGCGGGGTGCAGTACGACGGACCCGACGGACGCACCGTCGTCGCCGCGCTCGGCACCGGCCGCCTGGACGGCGCCCCGCTCGTCCCGGGACGTCCGGCCCGGCTCCGGCTGCGCGGCGTCGACCCGGCCGCCCGCTACCGGGACGCCGCGTCGGCGACCACCTACAGCGGCGCCCATCTGCTCCACTACGGGCTGCCGTTCGCCTGGAGCGCCGAGCACGACGCGGAACTGGTGGTCCTGACCCGGCAGTAGAGCCCCCGCCCCCCCCCCCGGCCCCGCCCTCGCCCCCGCCCGAAGTCCAGCGAAGGAGCCCGACCCCCGATGGAACAGCCCCGCCGCCACGGTGACCGCTTCACCGACCGCACGGCCGTGGTCACCGGAGCCGCCTCCGGCATCGGCGCCGCCACCGCCGAACGCCTCGCCCAGGAGGGCGCCGCCGTCGTGCTCGCCGACATCGCCGAGGAGCGCGGCACGGCGGTCGCCGAGCGGATCGGCGAGGGCGGCGGCCGCGCCCGCTTCGTGACCGCCGACGTCTCCACGGAGGAGGGCTGGCGGCGGATCGCGGCCGCCGCCCGCGGCTTCGGGCCCGTCGACGTGCTGGTCAGCAACGCCTACACCGTCGACGTCACCCCCGCCCATGAAACGTCCCTGGATTCCTGGCAGCGGCAGCTCGCCGTCAACCTCACCGGCGCCTTCCTCGGCTTCCGGGCCGTCCTGGACGATCTGCGCGCCCGCCGCGGGGCCGTCGTCCTGACCTCGTCCGTCCACGCCCACAAGGGCATCCCCGGCCATCCCGCCTACGCGGCCTCCAAGGGGGCGCTGCTGTCCCTGTGCGGGCAGCTCGCCGTCGAGTACGGACCCGAGGTGCGGGTCAACGCGGTGCTGCCCGGCCCGATCCTGACGGCGGCCTGGGACCGGGTCTCCCCCGAGGACCGCGCGCGCAGCGTCGCCGAAACCGCGGCCGGGCGGTTCGGCACCCCCGAGGAGGTGGCCGCGGCCATCGCCTTCCTCGGCTCCCATGAGTCCTCGTACATCACCGGTGCGAGTCTTCTCGTGGACGGCGGCTGGAGCGTCGTCAAGTCCTCCGCATGACCACCGCGATCAGCTCGCACCAGAAAGGCAGTACGACATGACGCCCTACGCCCGCCGCGGCGTGCACGGCCAGACCGTGGAGGCCCTCGCCCGCCGCGTCCTGAGCGGCGACCTCCCCGAGGGATCCACCCTGGACCTGGTCGCCCTGCAGAGCGAACTGGATGTCAGCCTCACCGCCCTGCGCGAGTCGCTGAAGGTCCTGGCCGCCAAGGGGATGGTCGACGCCCGTCAGAAGCGCGGCACCTTCGTACGGAGCCGCTCGGACTGGAACCTGCTCGACGCCGACGTCCTGCGCTGGCAGTTCGAGAGCGACCGCACCACCGACGCCGACAGCGCGCTGCTGCGCAACCTCGCCGAGGTGCGCGGCATCATCGAACCCGCGGCCGTACGGCTGGCCGCCGAGCGGCGCACCGACGCCGACCTCGCCGCCCTGGACGCCGCCGTGGACGCGATGGGGCAGGACGGCTCCGACGCCGCCCACGCGGTGGAGGCCGACCTCGCCTTCCACCGCGCGCTGCTCGCCGCCACCCACAACGAGCTGCTCGAACGCATGGAGATGGTGATCGAGTCGGGCCTCGCCTACCGCGATCGCATCGTGCACAGCTCCCCGCACAGCGAGGATCCGGTCCCCGCCCACCGGGCCGTCCTGGACGCCGTACGCGACCGGGACCCGCGGGCCGCCGAGGCCGCCATGCGGGCCCTGCTCGACCAGGCCGGTCGCGACCTGGACCGGATCGGCGGCTCCCCCGAGATCGGCGGCTCCCCCGACATCGGCGACTCCCCCGGCATCGGCGACTCCTCCGACGACACGGAAAGGCCCACCCGCCAGTGAAGATCACCCGTATCGAGACCTTCCTCGTGCCGCCGCGCTGGCTGTTCTGCCGCGTCGAGACCGACGACGGCGTGGTCGGCTGGGGCGAGCCCGTCGTCGAGGGGCGCGCCGAGGTGGTCCGCGCGGCCGTCGACGTCCTGGCCGGCTATCTGATCGGCCAGGATCCGCTGCGCATCCAGGACCACTGGCAGGTGCTCACCAAGGGCGGCTTCTACCGCGGCGGACCCGTGCTGTCCAGCGCCGTCGCCGGTCTCGACCAGGCCCTGTGGGACATCGCGGGCAAGACCTACGGCGCCCCCGTGCACGCCCTGCTGGGCGGCCCGGTGCGCGACCGCGTCCGGGTGTACGCCTGGGTCGGCGGCGACGAGCCCGCCGAGCTGTCCGAGCAGATAGCCGCGCAGGTCGAGGCGGGCTTCACGGCGGTGAAGATGAACGGCGCCGGGGCGACCTCCCCGATGCCCACCGCGGCCGAGACCGCCGCGGTCGTGGACCGTGTGGCCGCCGCCCGGGAGGCGCTCGGCCCGGACCGCGACGTGGCCGTCGACTTCCACGGCCGTTTCACCGCCGCCGCGGCCCGCCGCGTCCTGCCCGAACTGGCCGCCTTCCACCCGCTGTTCGTGGAGGAGCCCGTCGTCCCCGAGCACGGCCATCTGCTCCCCGGCCTGGTCGCCGCGAGCCCGGTGCCCCTCGCCACCGGTGAACGGCTGTACGGGCGTACGGAGTTCCTGCCGGTCCTCGCCGCGGGCATCGCCGTCGCACAGCCCGACCTGTCCCACGCGGGCGGCATCTCCGAGGTGCACCGCATCGCCTCGCTGGCCGAGACCTACGGCGCCCAGCTCGCCCCGCACTGCCCGCTCGGCCCCATCGCGCTGGCGGCCAGCCTCCAGGTCGCGTTCGCGACGCCGAACTTCCTGATCCAGGAGCAGAGCCGCGGCATCCACTACAACAAGGACGCCGACCTGCTGTCCTACCTCGTCGACCCCGAGCCGTTCCGATTCGTGGCCGGTCACGCCCCGCGCGGCGACGCCCCCGGCCTCGGCATCACCATCGACGAGGCGGCCGTACGCGCGGCCGACCGCACCGGGCACGCCTGGCGCAACCCGGTCTGGAGGCACCCCGACGGCTCCTTCGCGGAGTGGTGACGGCGTGCTGGAGATCGTCACCGACCCGGCGCACGGCGGCCGCTGGACCTCGCTCCGCGCGGACGGACACGAATGGCTGTGGCACCGCCCGGCGCCGGAGCGGGAGCGGGTGTCGCCCGGGGACGCCTTCGTGGACGCGGGCGGCCTGGAGGAGTGCGTCCCCACCGTCCGCGGCACCCCCGACCACGGCGACGCCTGGTCGCGCCCGTGGCGGCGCGAGGGGGACGCGGACACCGTGCGCTGCGACCGGTTCGCGCTGACGCGCGCGATCCGCGGTACGGCCGACGGCGCCGAGGCCGACTACGTCCTCCGCGCCGATCCGGGCTTCCGCTTCATCTGGGCCGCCCACGCCCTGCTCGACCTGACCCCGCGCGCGACCCTGCGGCTGCGCGAGGGGGCGAGCGCCCGGCTCTTCCCGGAGGCCGCGCCGCTGCTGGACCGGCCCTGGCCGGCCGGGGCGCCGTGGGTGGAAGGCGACTGGCCCGCGCCGCTGGGCCCGGCCCTCGACCGGTTCGGACCGGACGACGGCACCGCGGTCGGCGCGGTCGTGGACACCCCGCGCGCATGCGTCCACGACGGCGCGCGGTGCCTGGCCCTCGCGCTCGAGGCCGACGGACAGCCGCTGTCCGTCGCCGTGTGGCGCAACCTCGGCGGCTTCCCCGCCGAGCACCCGTACCGCAGCACAGGGGTCGAGCCGATGCTCGGCCGCGCCTTCGACCTCGCCGACGCGGGTCCCGGCGACGCCGCGCTGGTCCCCGCCTCGGGCGAGGTCCGCTGGCGGCTCACGCTCACCGCGACCTGCCACTGCCCCTGAACCCGCCCCACGCCATGAGGAGTTCCGTCCGTGGACCTGCGAGCCGCCCTGGCCGCCCATCGGCTGGTCGCCATCGTGCGCGGCAGCGACCCCGAGGCCGCGCTGCGCACCGTACTGACCCTGGCCGATGAAGGCATCGAACTGATCGAGGTGTCGCTGACCGGCGAGGACGCCCTGACCGTCATCGAGCGGGCCCGCGAGGCCCTCGGCCCCGGCCGTCCGCTCGGCGCGGGCACCGTGCTCACCGCCGACGACGCCCGCGCCGTCCACCGGGCGGGCGCCGACTTCGCCGTCACCCCCGGTCTGGGCGAGGGGATGTCCACCGCGCGCGAACTGGGCCTCCCGGTGCTGGCCGGGGTCATGACGCCGACCGAGGTCATCGCGGCACGCGCGCTCGGCGCCGAGGGGCTGAAGATCTTCCCGGCCGCCCAGGCGGGCGGACCCGGCTATCTCAAGGCGCTGCGGGGGCCCTTCCCGCACGAGGTGTTCGTACCGGTCGGCGGCGTCGACGAGGCCGCGGCCCGCGCCTACCTCGCCGCCGGGGCGACCGCGGTCGGCATCGGCTCGCCCCTCGTCGGCGACGCCGCCGACGGCGGCAGCGCGGACGCCCTGCGCGCCCGCGCCCGCGCCTTCCGCACCGCGGTCCGGGAGGCCACCCCGTGATCGAGGACCCGCGCCCCATCCGCCCCATCCACCCCACCCGCCCCGACCGGCTCGGCCTGGGCGAGGGCATCCGCTGGACCGGCGAGGCGCTGGTACTCGTCGACATCCTGGAAGGCCGTCTGCTGACGGCCCCCCAGGAGCCCACCGCGCCCCTGGAGACGCTGGCCGAGCTGCCCGTCCCGCTGGGCGCGGTGGCGCCCGTGGCGGCCCGGCCCGGCACCTGGATCGCCGCCGCGGGCACCGGAATCTGCCTGCTCGGCCCCGGCTCCGCCACCACCTGGCTGGCGCGGCCCGAGGCGGACGGTCGCCCCGCCCGGCGCATGAACGACGGAACCGCCGACCCGTCCGGCAGGTTCTGGGCGGGCAGCATGGCCTACGACGCCGACGAGGACGCGGGCTCCCTCTACCGGGTGGACCACGACGGCACGGTGGTGCGGGTGCTGGCGGACATCACCGTTCCGAACGGGCCCGCGTTCACCGCCGACGGACGCGCCATGTATCTGGCCGACAGCGCCCGCGGTCTCGTCCGCCGTTACCCGGTCGACCCGGCGGATGGCACGCTCGGCTCGCCGACCACGTATCTCACGGTCGACGACGGCAGCCCGGACGGGATGGCCGTCGACGACGAGGGCGCGGTGTGGATGGCCGTCTGGGGGACGGGGACGGTACGCCGTCACCTGCCGGACGGCACGCTGGAACGCACCGTGCGGCTGCCCGCGAGCCAGCCCGCCGGGGTGTGTCTCCAGGGCGACGTACTGCACATCACGACGGCCACGGTGGGCCTCACGGCACCGGGCCCGTACGACGGCGCCCTGTTCTCGGTCCGGGTGGCAGTGCCGGGGCCACCGGCGGCGGAGTACCGCCCGGCGGCCGGGCCGATCGGGGGCCCGGTATGAACGGGCCGCATGCCGCGGGCGCCGGCCGAGCGCGCCCACCCGCGCCGAGCGCGGTGGCCGGTGACGGTGAGATGGCGCGGGCGGCCGTGTCACGGTCTGGCGATGGAGCGGCACGTCCGGCCGCGCCGAATACGGTGACCGGTGGCGACGAAGCAGCGCATGCGGTCACGTCAACGTCTGGCGATGAGACGGCGCGTCCGGCCCCGCCGGGTGCGGTGTGCGGTGGCGGTGGGGCGGCACGGGGGGCCGTGTCGCGGGCGGGCGCCGGGCGGCCGGTCGCCGGCGGCGAGGCATCGCCGACCGCCGCGTCCTGGCCTCCCGCCGACGGCACCGTGGTCTGCGTCGGCGAGACGATGGCCGCGCTCGCCCCCGAACCGCCCGCGTCCCTGGACACCGGCGAGAGCCTGCGGCTGTCCGTGGCGGGCGCGGAGTCCAACGTGGCGATGTACCTCGCTGACCTGGGCGTGTCCGCCGTCTGGCTATCGGCCCTCGGCGACGACCCGTTCGGCCGACGGGTGCGTACCGCCGTCGCCGCCGCGAACGTCGACGTCTCGGGCGTACGGTCCGACCCGCACCGGCCGACCGGCCTGCTGGTGAAGGACCCCGGCCCCACGGGCACCCGCGTCCACTACTACCGGCGCGGGTCGGCGGCCTCGGCGCTGGGACCCGAGCTCCTGGACGATCCACGACTCGGGTCGGCGGCGCTCGTGCACCTCACGGGCGTGACACCCGCGCTCTCCCCGTCCTGCGGCGCCCTGGTGGAACGGGCGCTCGCGACCCCTCCGGCCGACCGGACCCACGCCATCAGCTTCGACGTCAACCACCGCCCCGCGCTGTGGCCGGACGGCACGGCCGCCACGGTCCTGCGCGCCCTGGCCGACCGCGCCGACATCGTCTTCGTCGGCCTCGACGAGGCACAGCACCTGTGGGGCGCGGACCTCGACGCGGGCGGCGTACGCGAGCTGCTGCCGCGTCCGCGTCTGCTCGTCGTCAAGGACGGCGGGCGGGCGGCGACCGCCTTCGGCGACGGGCCGGAGGTCACGGTGCCGGCCCCGCGCGCGGAGGTGGTGGAGCCGGTCGGCGCCGGGGACGCCTTCGCCGCCGGTTTCCTGGCCGGGCTGCTGCGCGGCGGGGCGCTGACCTCGGCGCTGCGACTCGGCCACATCACGGCCGGGTCCGCGCTCAGGGTGACCGGGGATCACGGCCCGCTGCCGGACGCCGCCACGGTCGAGCGGCTGCTCGGGCTCACCGAACGGGCGTGGGCGGCGCGCGCCTGAAGCCCTCGCTGGAGCCGTCCCTGGAACCCTCACTTGAGCCGTCGCGGAAGCCCTCACCGAAGCCGCCGCTGAAGCCGTCACGCGCCGCGTGCGGAGCCTCTCGCCGGACTACCTACGCCGCCCATTTGCCTCGTATGGCGTGAATGCGCCTTTCAGTCCCTAGGTCCCGCCAAGTGTGGCCCACAGCCCCTTCCGGAACTATCGTCCGCTTCATACCGTCAAGGGCTGCGCTACTCCGCTTCACGCCGACCGACTGGACGCCTTCCGTGCCCGATCCCTCCCACGCCGCCACCTGGCGCTTCGCCCTGCCGCACACGACGGCCGCCGTACCGCTGGCGCGTGCGCTGATCCGGAACACCCTGGCCGACATCGGGGCGCCCGTGGACGGCGACACGGCGGAGCTGCTGACGGCCGAGCTGGTGGCCAACGCGGTGCGGCACACGACCGGCGACGAGCCGATAGAGCTGGTGGTGGAGCTGGTGCCGACCGGGGGCTGGCAGGTCGAGGTGCACGACCAGGACCCGAATCCGCCCGGCGGGCTGGACTCGCTGGGGCGCCCCGAGGGGCCCAGGAGACCCGAAGGCCTCGCCGAGGGCGGACGCGGTCTGCTGCTGATCCGGACCCTCAGCGCCGACGCGGGCTACCGGCCGACCCCCTACGGCAAGGCCGTCTGGTTCGTCCTCCCGCCCACGGAGGACTGAGCGCCGCCCACCGGCGGCCGAGGGCCGCCGTCGAGCGCTACCGGGCGCCGAGCGTCGCGACCAGCACCGCCTTGATCGTGTGCATCCGGTTCTCCGCCTCGTCGAAGACGACGGAGTGCTCGGACTCGAAGACCTCGTCGGTGACCTCGAGCTCGGTCAGTCCGTGCCGCTCGTGGATCTCCCGGCCGACGTCGGTGCCCAGGTCGTGGAAGGCCGGCAGGCAGTGCAGGAACTTCACGGCGTCGTTGCCCGTGGCGCGCAGTACATCCATCGTCACCGCGTACGGCCCGAGCAGCGCTATCCGCTCGTCCCAGACCTCCTTGGGCTCGCCCATGGACACCCACACATCGGTGGCGACGAAGTCCGCGCCGCGCACGCCCTCCTCGACGTTCTCGGTGAGCGAGATCCGGGCGCCGGAGGCGGTGGCGAGCTGTCGCGCCAGCTCCACGATGGTGTTGTCGGGCCACAGCAGACTGGGCGCCACGATGCGGACGTCCATGCCCAGCAGGGCGCCGGTGACGAGGTAGGAGTTGCCCATGTTGTACCGGGCGTCACCGAGGTAGGCGTAGGCGACCTGATCCAGCGGCTTGTCGCTGTGCTCGGTCATGGTCAGCACATCGGCGAGCATCTGGGTGGGGTGCCACTCGTCGGTGAGGCCGTTGTAGACGGGCACCCCGGCGTGGGCGGCGAGCTCCTCGACGACGCCCTGGCCGTGGCCCCGGTACTCGATCGCGTCGTACATCCGGCCGAGCACCCGCGCCGTGTCCTTGACCGACTCCTTGTGACCGATCTGCGAGCCGACCGGATCGAGATAGGTCGTGGAGGCGCCCTGGTCGGCGGCCGCGACCTCGAAGGCGCAGCGGGTACGGGTGGAGGTCTTCTCGAAGACCAGGGCGATGTTCTTGCCCCGCAGCCGTCGCTCCTCGGTGCCCGCGCGCTTGGCCGCCTTCAGCTCGGCGGCGAGCTCGATCAGGCGGCGGAACTCGTCGGCGGTGAAGTCCAGCTCCTTGAGGAAGTGGCGGCCGGTGAGGTCAATCGCCATAAGGGTGGCTCCTAGGTCACGGCGAACACGTGGCGGATCAGCGGCTACGGCGGGGTGCCGCGGCCCGGAACCATGGAAGCATATACGACGCTCTGCATATATGCGGAGACGGGTAGGTGAATCCCGACCCTACGGCCCGAAGGTGAACCCTGGCCCCACGACTTGAGGGTGAATGCTGGCCCTGCGGCTCAAGGCGAAACTTCGGCCCTACGACTCGAGGCGAAACTTCGGCGGCCCTACGGCTCCACCGGGTCCCGCTCGACCGGGCAGCTCATGCACCGCGGCCCGCCCCGGCCCCTGCCCAGCTCGCTGCCCGGGATGTCGATGACCTCGATCCCGCACTTGCGCAGATAGGTGTTGGTCGTCGCGTTCCGCTCGTAGGCGACCACCACGCCCGGCTCGACCGCGAGCACGTTGCAGCCGTCGTCCCACTGCTCGCGCTCGGCGGCGTGGACATCCTGGGTCGCGGTGAGCACGCGGATGGAGTCCAGGCCGAGGGCCGCGGCTATCGCGCGGTGCATATGCTCCGGCGGATGGTCGGTGACCTTGAGTTCCTGGCTGCCCGCGCCCGGCTCGATGGTGTACGAGCGGAGCATCCCCAGCCCCGCGTACTGGGTGAAGGTGTCCCCGTCCACCATGGTCATCACGGTGTCCAGGTGCATGAAGGCCCGCCCCTTGGGCATGTCGAGCGCCACGATCGTCCGGGCCGAACCGGCCTCGAAGAGCCGGTGGGCGATCATCTCCACCGCCTGCGGGGTGGTCCGCTCGCTCATCCCGATCAGCACCGCGCCCTTGCCGAGCACCAGCACATCGCCGCCCTCGATGGTGGAGGGGTACGCGGCCTGGCCCTCCGACCAGACGTGGAAGTCCTCCTTCGCGAAGAGCGGGTGATGGCGGTAGACGGCCTCGTAGTGCACCGTCTCGTGCCAGCGGGCGGGCCAGCGCATCGCGTTGATCGACACCCCGTCGTACACCCACGCCGAGGCGTCCCGGGTGAAGAGGTGGTTCGGCAGCGGATTGACCAGGAAGTCATCGGGTTCCATGGCGTGGAAGCGGACGGAGATCGGCTCCGGGTACCGCTGCAGATACTCCCGCTTGGTCATGCCGCCGATCAGCGCCTCGGTCAGCTCCGGAGCGGTCAGCTCGTCGAAGGCGGCACGCAGATGATCGGTGGCCAGCGGCCCGTACTCCTTCTCGTCGAAGACCCGGTCCAGCACCAGCGCCCGCGCGTCCGGCAGGGTCAGGCTCTCGGTGAGCAGGTCCCCGAAGAGATGCACCTCGACCCCGCGGTCCCGCAGCACATCGGCGAAGCCGTCGTGCTCCTGGCGGGCACGGCGCACCCACAGGACGTCGTCGAAGAGCAGGGCGTCCTTGTTGGTGGGTGTGAGCCGCTTGAGCTCCAGGTCGGGGCGGTGCAGTATGACGCGGCGCAGCCGCCCGGCCTCGGAGTCGACATGGAATCCCATGACCCCATCTTCGCCGCTCACGGCCCATTGTGAACGCTCCGCGCCACGGAACTCTCGATCTCCCGCGCGAGCCGCCACCGGCGGAGTGGTGGGGAAACGCGCGCGCCGCGCGGGAACCGCCACCGTGGTCCGCCACGGGCGGTGAGCGGGTGCCGGTCGGTCCCCGTTGGCCCCGCCCCGGGGCGGGAAGCTGCCAGGGGTCCGGTGAGCCGGGCGGCGAGGATGCGCGCGCCGCGCGGGAGGCGCACGCGGCCCGCCGCGGGCGGGAAGCAGGCGTCTTCCGGTCGCCCACCATGGTTCCCCCGCGAGAGCGGGAGACCGCCGACAGCCCGGTGCGCCGGGCGGCGGGAACACGCGCGCCGGACGGGAAGCGCCGTCGCGGCCCGCCGGCCGGCCCCGGCAGAGGGCGGGACCCGCGTCGGCCCCGGCAGAGGGCGGGGTCCGGGTCCGCGTCGGCGGGGGCCGGTCTACGTCGGGCGGTCAGCCGGCCGCGAGCACCACGATCAGCACCAGCGCCACCGCGATGAACCCCAGCAGGGCGGAGACCCACAGCTGGCCGGGCTTCAGATCGATCCGGCTGCCGTCGTCGGCGCCCCCGCGCCGCCAACGCCGCCGCGCCGTGCGCCGGGCGGCGCGGGCCGCCGCCTCCCGGTGCTCCCGGGATTCCTCGGCCACGCCACCGAACAGCGCCTTCCAGCCCTTCTCGCCGAACCCGGTGCTCTGCCGGGTGCCGACGATCCGGCGCACCACCTCGCGGCCCGCGCCGTCCCCGGCCGTCCACAGGCCGGGCAGGACGCAGGCCATCAGCTCCGGCACGGCGCCGCGCCGCGCGTACGGGCGGACCAGCCCCTCGTACAGCATCAGCGCGTTGCGCACCCGCAGCCTGCGGTCGGGGTCCGGGGCCGGGCCGCCCGCGCCGCCCGGGGCGCGGTGCGGCGGGTCGAGATAGAGCTGGGCGAGCAGCACCTTCTCGCAGACCGCGTCCGCCAGCTCCGGGCCGCGCTCGGGCGCGCGGCGCACCAGCTCGACCACGACGCGGGTGGCCCGCTCGGCGGGCAGCCCCTCGTCGAGCGCGCTCAGCAGCAGGCCGTCGTCGGCCTCCCGCAGCGCCGCGGACAGGGCGTCCCCGCCGTGGCGCAGCGCCTCGCGCAGCGCCCGCGCCCCGGTGACCGAGATCCGGCGCGCCCCCGCGCTCGCCGGCCTCTCGTGGGCGTGGTCGTGGGTGGCCTCGTTTGTGGTCTCGTTCGTGGTCTCCGTGCCCGTCGGGTCATCTGTCTCTTTCACCATCGACGTTCTCCTCACAGTGCCTCCAGCACCTCCCGTATCCGCGTGGCCGCCCCGGCGTCGAGCGGCTCGTCGCCGTCCTGCGCCAGCCGGGGCAGGAAGTCGCACAACACGGCCAGCTGCCGCTCGTCCCCCGCCGCCCGCCGGATCCAGCCGACCAGCGCGTCCTCGGCCGCCCCGGCCGATCTGGCCCAGGTCAGCGCGGCCCGGAGCAGCTCGGCCAGCCGTGGCCCGTACTCCGGATGGGCCGCGAGCAGCGCCGTGGCCAGCGGCCAGGCGGCGTACGGCTCCAGCTCGGGCACCTCGCCCAGCCCCCACAGATGCGAGGTGCGGGTGGTGACCGCGCGCAACGTCGCGAGCAGCGCCAGGTCCCGGCGGGCCCGCCGGGTGTCGCGCAGCCAGTGGGTGAGCGCGACCAGTACGGTCTCCGGCTCGGCTCCGGCCAGCAGCCGCACCACGCTGTGGGAGGTGGTGCGGCCGTTGTCGGCGCGGGCGAGCCGGCCGAGTTCCTCCAGGGACGCCGCGACCGAGCCCGCCGCCAGCCCGTAGCCGTGGGCGAGCGCGGCGGTCTCGCGCTCCCCCTCGTCGTCGCCGCGCGCCCATGCGTGCAGCAGCCCGTTCACGGCGGGGCGCACATCCGGGGCGCGGGATGCCTCGGCGAGCGCGGTGGCCGCGGCCATCCGCCGCACCGGGCTGTCGGTGCGGGCCAGCGGCAGCGCCAGCTCGACCAGGCCGTAGAGGTAGTCGCGGGCGCACAGCACGCCCGCCGCGACCGCCGCGCGCACCCACACCTGGGGGCGCGGGTCGTCGCACAGCCCGCGCAGCCAACGGGCCATCGGGCCGCGGAGGTTGTGGTGGGCGTCCCAGGACTCGTGGAGTACGGCGGGCGCCAGCCGCCGCCCCTCGAACCACACCGCGCGCACGGGCACCGAGGCGTCCCCGAGGTCCTCCACCCCCTCGCCGTGGACCGCGCGCGCCGTGGCGAGGCAGGCCCCGGGGCGGGCGGAGAACAGCGGGCGGCCGGGCGCGTACTGCGGATCGAGCGTGACGGCCAGTTCCCAGGCCAGCAGCTCGGCGGCCTCCGCCGTGACACTGTGCGCGGAGCCGTCGAATACGGCGAGCGCGATCCGCAGCGCGGCGGCGCGCAGCGCGGGCAGCGCGGCGGGCAGGGTGCCGGGGTGCCCGGCCTCCAGGAACCACTCCCGGGCCTGGTGCGGGGCGAACGACCGGCAGTGCTCCAGCAGTCGCTCGTCGGACAGCCTGCCCTCGGCGTGCGCGGCCAGATGCCCGGCCAGCCGGGCGGCCTCGCCGGGCCGTGGCTCGTCCAGGCCGAGCGCCTCGGTCAGCTCGGGGCGCCGGGCGGTGGCGCGGGCCGTCTCCAGCAGTCCGGCGGGGCGGTCGGCGAGCAGTTCGGTGAGATGGCGGTCGAGGACGTCGGCGGCGGCCGGGGGACGGTACGCCATGGCGTGGCGGCGGCCGCGCAGCAGCCGGTCGGCGACCGGACCGCCCGCGACCAGCACCACGCAGAACGCCTCGTGTTCGGCGAAGTGGGCGCGCAGCCGGTCCAGCAGGGGCTCGGCCATGGATTCGCACGTGGATTCGGCCGTGGATTCGGCCTGGCCGGCGGGGAGTTCGAGGAGATAGCCGTGGCCTCGCTCGATCTTCTCCACGCCCTTCGCCACGCCGGACGCCCCGTCCGGGCCGGCGTATCCGAGCCGGGAGACCCCGCCGCCGGTCAGTTCGGCCAGCTCGGCGAGGAGGGCGAGCCCGGTCCAGACGCGGCCGGTGCCGGGTTCGCCGCACAGCGCCACCAGGTGGGTACGGCGCAGATGGTCGCGCATCGCGGCGTGCCCGGGGGCGGCCCGGTGGAGCCGGCGCAGCCGGGCCAGCTCCTCGCGCGGCACCGGGCCTTCGGGCAGGGGGTACGGTGCCGGATCGGCGCACAGCCGGGCGGGGCCGTAGGCGATGTGCAGATGGGCGCGGGCCTCGCGCGCCGCACGGGCGCCGCCCGGCTGGCCCGCCCCGTCCAGCGGGTCGCCCTGGGGGATGTCCAGCCGTCGTCCCCGCGACTGTGCCGGGGCGCTCGCCTCTTCCGGTGTGCTCAGGTCTTCCGGTGCGCTCATCGCCCGCCGTCCTTCATGCCGTGGCCCCCGTCTCGCGATGTGGTGGTGACGGGGTGCCGGTCAATGCCGGAAGCGGGCGGCGGGGCTCGTCCCCCTGCCCACCCCGCCGCCCTTCTCCGGTGCGGGGCGCTCGGGCCTTGTCCGGCAGACCGTCACCGGACAGCGGCCGGGCCGTGCGCACCCCCGTCGCTCACGGTCCCGCGCCCTGTGCCAACTCCAGGGTCGCCGGGGGACGGCGGGACGGCTGTAGCCGTTTACACAGTCGCGTCAAAACGCGGGGGAGCGCGCGCCCGCGCTCAATCGCGGTTGCTCGCTCAATCGCGGACGCGAGCTCAATCGCGGGGACGCGCTCAATCGCGGAGACGCGCTCAATCGCGGAGACGGCTCAGTCGCGGTTGCTCGCTCAATCGCGGGGGCGCGCCGGGATCTGCTCCCCCGTCGCACGGCCCTCGGCCAGCAGCCGCAGCAGTCCGATGTCCATCACCTCGAACCGGCGCGAGGCGGTCCGGACCACGCCCTGGCCGCGCAGCAGCCGCAGCGCCTTGGCGACGGCCTCCCGGGTCGAGCCCACGGCGGCCGCGATGTCGTGCTGGGGCATCTGGAGATCGATGGTGATGGTGCCGTCGGCGCCGGAGAGGCCGGTGCGCTCGGCGAGTTCGACGAGCCGGGCCGCCAGCCGCTGCAGCACCTTCTCGGAGGCGAGTGACCGCCGCTCCCCGTCGGAGCTGCGCAGCCGGGAGCTGAACTGACGCATGATCAGTACGGTCGCGACGGGACGCGCGGCCAGATACGCCCGGAACCGGTCGCCGGAGACCGCCACCGCCTCCATCCGGCCGAGCGCGGTGACGGTGGCGCTGCGCGAGCCGTGGTCCACCGCGGCCTGGTCGCCCACGACCTCGCCCGCCCCGCGCAGCGCCAGGATCAGCCGCACCCCGCGCTCGGTCTCCACCGAGACGGTGGCCCAGCCGAAGGTGATCGCCACGACGAAGGTCGTACGGTCGTGCTCGCGCAGCACGACCTCGCCGGGGGCGTAGGCGCGGGGGGTGCCGAGGGCGAGCAGCGCGCGGCGGTCCTCGGCGGGGAGCGCGTGCAGGAAGGGCCGTCCGTCCTCGAAGAGGCTCATCCGCCCTCCCCGCTCAGCTCGTCGTCGTCATTGCCTGCGGAGAATCCAGGGACCGCTCAGCACGCTAGGCAGGTGGCACGGGCACGTCAATGGTGCCGTATCGGGTCCGTGCCGGATCCACGGCTCTCACCGGGGTCGGCACCCATCTCCCCGTTCTCGGTACGAACGCGTGTGCGCAAGGCCGCGCCCGCGACGGCCGCGAATGCGGCGGTCACGGCCGTGCAGACCCACCCGGCGCGCAGCGCGTCAAGACCCGGCCGTGCGACGCCACCGGTGATCACGACCAGCGCCGCGACGCCCAGGGCCGAGCCGCCCTGCCGGGACATCATCAGCACCCCCGAGCCGAGGGAGAGCTGACGGGCCGGAAGCAGTCCGGCGGCCGCGAACATCACCGGCTGGTAGAGCCCCGCCCCGAGCCCGGTGAGCACCAGGCCGGGCATGAACCCCACGGCGTAGTGCGCACCGTCGCCGCCCGCGAGGCCGGCTACAACCGTGGGTCCACCGGCTCCGACTCCAGTGCGAGCACCGCGAAGACCGCCTCGTGGACGCGCCACAGGGGCTCGCCCTCCGCAAGCCGGTCCAGGGCCTCCAGGCCGAGCGCGTACTCGCGCAGGGCGAGTGAGCGCTTGTGGCCCAGGTGGCGCTCCCGCAGCCGGGCGAGGTTCTCCGGGCGGGTGTACTCCGGGCCGTAGATGATGCGCAGATACTCGCGGCCCCGGCACTTCACGCCCGGCTGGACCAGCCGGCCGTCGCCCTTGCGGACGAAGCCCTGGAGCGGCTTGACCACCATGCCCTCGCCGCCCGCGGCCGTCAGGTCCAGCCACCACCGGACCCCTTCGGCGACCGACGCCTCGTCCTCGGTGTCGACGACCAGCCGACGGGTGGGGGTCAGCAGCCGGGCGCCGTCGGCGGCCGGCTTCTCCGCCTCGATCATCCGGTCGATCAGGGCGAGCTGCTGATCGTGCGGAAGCGCGGTGGCGAGGTTGCGGCCCTGGACGGCCAGGATCTGGAACGGCGCCATCCGGATGCCGTCCAACCCGTCGACCGGCCAGCAGTAGCGCCGATAGGCGTCGGTGAACGCGGCCGCGTCCGACGCCCGGTCACGCTGCTTGGCGAGCAGCGCGGATACCTCGACACCGCGCGCCTCCGCGCCCTCCAACGCCGCGAGGACGCCGGGGAAGACGGCGCGCGAGGCGGCGCCCACCGCCGCGTACTGGTGGCGCAGCAGCCCCTCCGCCTTGAGCGACCACGGCATCAACTCGGCGTCCAGCAGCAGCCAGTCGGTGTCCAGCTCCTGCCACAGCCCGGCGCGGTCGAGACAGTCGCCCAGCCCGCGCAGCACGGTCTCCGTGAGCTGGGCGTCGTCGAAGAACGGCCGTCCGGTACGGGTGTGGATCGCGCCGGAGACGCCGTCCGGCGTGCCGAAGCGCTCCCGCGCGATGTCCGCGTCACGGCACACCAGCGCCACCGCACGCGAGCCCATGTGCTTCTCCTCACAGATCACCTGGCGCACCCCGTCCGCGCGGTAGGCGGCGAACGCCTCCGCGGGGTGCTCGAGGAAGCCGCCGTCGGCGGCTCCGCCGCCGGTGCCCTCCCTGGAGGTGGCGGTCGGCGCCATGGTGGGCGGGAGATAGCCGAGCAGCCGGGGGTCGACCGCGAAACGGCTCATGACCTCCAGCGCCGCCGCCGCGTTCTCCTCCTTGACCGCGATCCGGCCCATGTGGCGGGTCTCGACGATCCGGCGGCCCCGCACATCGCCCAGGTCGAGCGGGCGCCCGTCGGCGCCTCCGGGGGCCTCGGTGGTGAGCGGTTTGACCGGTTCGTACCAGACCCGCTCGGCCGGAACGTCCACCAGTTCGCGCTCCGGCCAGCGCAGCCCGGTCATCCGGCCGCCGAAGACACATCCGGTGTCCAGGCAGATGGTGTTGTTGAGCCAGGAGGCGCGAGGGGTGGGGGTGTGGCCGTAGACGACGGCGGCGCGGCCGCGGTAGTCCTCGGCCCACGGATAGCGAACGGGCAGGCCGAACTCATCGGTCTCCCCCGTCGTCTCCCCGTACAGCGCGTGCGAGCGGACCCGGCCGGAGGTGCGGCCGTGGTACTTCTCGGGCAGCCCGGCGTGGCACACCACCAGCGCCCCGCCGTCCAGTACGTAGTGGCTGACCAGCGACTCGATGAAGTCCCGCACCCGGTCGACGAAGGCCGGGTCCGCACGGTGCTCCCGGTCCAGCTGCTCCACGGTCTCGGCGAGGCCATGGGTGACCCGGACCTTGCGGCCCTTGAGGTAGCGGGCGAGCTTGTTCTCGTGGTTGCCGGGCACGCACAGGGCCGCGCCGGAGGCGACCATGCCCATCACCAGGCGCAGCACTCCGGGGCTGTCGGGGCCGCGGTCGACGAGGTCGCCGACGAAGACCGCCGTACGGCCCTCGGGGTGGGCGGCGTCGACCGGGCGGCCGAGGTCGTCGCGGCGCAGGGCGTAGCCCAGCTTGCCCAGCAGCGTCTCCAGCTCGGAGCGGCAGCCGTGGATGTCGCCGATGATGTCGAACGGGCCGGTGAGATGGCGCAGATCGTTGTAGCGGCGCTCGGTCGCGACCTCCACGGCCTCGACCTCCTCGGCGCCGCGCAGGACATGCACCTTGCGGAACCCCTCGCGCTCCAGGGACTTCAGCGAGCGGCGCAGCTCACGGCGCTGGCGGGGGATGACATGGTCGGGCATTCCGGCGCGGTCGGGACGCCGGGCGTTGCGCCGGGCGCACTCGCCCTCGGGGACGTCGAGGACGATCGCGACGGGCAGGACGTCGTGCTCGCGCGCGAGATTGATCAGGCTGCGGCGGGACTCGCTGCGGACGTTGGTGGCGTCGACGACGGTCAGCCGTCCGGCGGCCAGCCGCTTGCCCGCGATGTAGTGGAGCACGTCGAAGGCGTCGGGGGTGGCGCTCTGGTCGTTCTCGTCGTCGGCGACCAGGCCGCGGCAGACGTCGGAGGAGACGATCTGGGTGGGCGGGAAGTGGCGCCGGGCGAAGGTGGACTTGCCGGAGCCGGTGGTGCCGACGAGCACCACGAGGGACAGGTCGGGCACGCCGATGGTGCGCTTCTCCTCGGTCATGCTGCTGCCTCCTTCGTCGTGGCCGTCGTGGCCGTCGTGGCCGTCGTGGCCGTATCGGTCGTGTGGTCACCGCCGATACGGAAGAGCGCCAGCTGGGTGGGCGGGCCGACCTCGGGGTCCTCGGGGCCGACGGGGTGGAACTCCACCGCGTAGCCGTGCCGTTCGGCGACCTCGCCCGCCCAGGTCCGGAACTCCTCGCGCGTCCACTCGAAGCGGTGGTCGCCGTGGCGCATCCGCCCGGCGGGCAGCGTCTCCCAGCGCACGTTGTACTCCACGTTGGGCGTGGTCACCACGACGGCCTTGGGCCGTGCGGCGCCGAACACCACTTGCTCCAGGGCGGGCAGCCGGGGCGGATCCACATGCTCGATCACCTCGCTGAGCACCGCCGCGTCATATCCGGCGAGCCGGGAGTCGGTGTAGGTGAGCGCGCCCTGGGTCAGCTTCAGCCGCGCCGACTGCCGCTCGGCCGCGCCCGTGTCGAAGCCGGGGCGGTCCAGCCGCAGCCTCCGCGCCGCCTCGTTGAGCGCGCGCATCGACACATCGACGCCCACGATCTCGGTGAACCGCGCCTCCTTCAGCAACGCGCCCAGCAACTGGCCCTGGCCGCAGCCGAGATCGAGCACCCGGGCCGCGCCGACCCCGCGCAGGGCGTGGAGTATCGCCTCCCGCCGCCGGACCGCCAGTGGCACCGGCCGCTCCTCGGAACCCTCCTCGCTCTCGTCCTCCTCCATCAGCCCGGCCGCCGCCGGTTCGCCGACGGCGTTGTCGATCTCCTCCACGGCGGTGTCGTCGGCCTCGGCGAGCCGCGCCAGCTCCAGCCGCTCCAGCGCGCTGCGCGTCAGCGACCAGCGCCGGGCCAGATAGCGGTTGGTGATCAGCCGCTGCTCGGGGTGGCTCTCCAGCCAGCCCTCACCGGAGCGGAGCAGCTTGTCGACCTCGTCCGGGGCGACCCAGTAGTGCTTGGCGTCATCGAGCACGGGCAGCAGCACATACAGCTGGCGCAGGGCGTCGGCCAGCCGCGGCTCGCCCTCCAGCACCAGCCGTACGTACCGCGAGTCGCCCCATGCCGGGAACTCCTCGTCCAGCACCACCGGCTCGGCCGTCACCGCCCAGCCCAGCGGCGCGAAGAGCCGCTCGACCAGGGCCGCACCGCCGCGCGCTGGCAGCGCGGGCACCTCGATCCGCAGCGGCAGCGCCCGCTCCGGCAGCTCGGGCCGGGCCTTGCACTGGCCCCGCAGAGCGCTGGAGAAGACCGCGCTCAGCGCGACCGCCAGCAGGGAGGAGGCGGCGTACGGGCGGTCGTTGACGTACTGGGCGAGCGCGGAGTCGGGGGCGCCGCCCCGGCCCTTGCCGCGGCCCCGTCGCACCAGCGCCACGGGGTCCACTTCCAACAGCAGCGCCGCGGTGCAGCGTTCGGCGGTCGCCTCGGGGTAGAGGACATGCGCGGTGCCGTAGGAGGTCGAGAACCGCTGCGCCTTGTCGGGATGCTTGTGCAGCAGAAACCCGAGGTCGGTCGCGGGGCGCTCGGCGGTGCCGGTGGTGGTTATCGTCAAGAACACCCGTCCGAGTATCGCCTGGCGGTCCTCCCTCACCTAATGGTTTCTCACCGGGGAAGCCGCTCGGCACCTACGGGGTGCCCGGCGGATCTGTCCCCTCCCCACCCCTTCCCGGTACCAGGGGCCCCGCCCCTGGCTCCGAGTCGGGGGCGGAGCCCCACCACGCGGCGGAGCCCCATCACGCGCCGCGCCGCGCATCGATGCCGCGGGGAGGGGCGGAGCCCCAGTTGCGGGGTCGGGGGCGGAGCCCCAGTTGCGGGAAGGGGCGGGTAGGGGAAAGCAGCCCGCCGCAGGCGTCCCGCCCCGCCGGACACCTCCTAAGCGCCCCTCACCACCGCCGCCAGCTCCGCGATCCGCTCCGCGCCCACCCGGCAGCAGCCGCCGATGAGCCGCGCCCCCGCGTCCCGCCATGCCTTCACCCGCCCCGGGTCGAACGTCGCCCGGCCGCGCCAGCTCCGTGCCGTGGCATCCCACTCCTCTCCGCTGTTCGGATACACCACCACCGGCTTGCCGGTGATGTCGGCCGCGATCTCCACGGCCCGGTCCGCGTCACCCGGCGCACAGCAGTTGACGCCGACCGCGATCACCTGGTCGACCCCCGCGGCCAGGGCGAACGCGTCCCTCAGCGGCTGTCCGGCCCGGGTGGTCTCTCCCGCGATGCTGTAGGAGAGCCATACCGGCACCCCGCATCCCTCGACGGCGCTCAGCATCGCCGCGGCCTCGTCCGCGTCCGGCACCGTCTCCAGCGCCAGCGCGTCGGGACCGGCCGCGGCCAGGGCCTCGATCCTCGGCCGGTGGAACCGCGCCAACTCGGCCACGCTCAGCCCGTACCGCCCGCGGTACTCGCTGCCGTCCGCCAGCATCGCCCCGTAAGGGCCGACGGAGGCGGCGACCCACACCGGCTCCGCGCCCCGCTCATCCGCGGCCGTCCGTCCGGCGGCCGCCCGCTCGGCCCCCGCGCGCGCCAGCTCGACACTGCGCCGCAGCAGCGCCGTGGCCTCCTCGCGGCCCACGCCCCGGTGGGCGAACCCCTCGTAGGTGGCCTGATAGCTGCCCGTGATGAGCACCCGTGCGCCCGCCCGCGCGTAGGCGGTGTGGGCCGCCTCGAGCTGCCCCGGGTCGTCGGCCAGCAGCCGGGCCGACCACAGCTCGTCGGAGAGATCGCAGCCCTGTGCCTCCAGTTGGTTGGACAGACCGCCGTCGAGGACGAGCGGCCCGCGCTCCAGCGCGGCGGCCAGGGAGGTGGGGGTTACGGACATCACGGGTGCTCCTGGTGGTGCGCTCAGCCCAGCTGGGCCTGGACCTGCGAGGAAATCAGCTCCAGATGGTCGAGGTCGCTCAGGTCCAGCATCTGGAGGTAGAGCCGGGAGGCGCCCGCCTCCGCATAGCGGCCGATCTTCTCGACGACCTCGGCCGGGGAGCCCGCCAGGCCGTTCTCCTTCAGCTCCTCGACCTTCCGGCCGATCGCCGCGGCCCGCCGGGCGACCTCGGCGTCGTCCTTGCCCACGCACGCCACCAGCGCGGTGGAGTACACCAGGTCGTCGCCCTCGCGGCCGACGGCCTCGGCCGCCTCCCGCACCCGGCCGAACTGGCGCTCGCTGTCCTCGGGCGAGGCGAACGGCATATTGAACTCGTCCGCGTACCGCGCGGCCAGCCGCGGGGTGCGGGTGGCCCCCTGGCCGCCGATCAGCACCGGCACCTTGCTCTGCGCGGGCTTGGGCAGCCCCGGGGAGTCCACCAGCTGGTAGTGGGCACCGTCATGGCCGAAGGTCTCGCCGACCGGGGTCTGCCACAGCCCGGTGACGATGGCCAGCTGCTCCTCCAGCCGGGCGAACTTCTCCTTGGGGAAGGGGATCCCATAGGCCCGGTGCTCCTCCTCGAACCAGCCCGCGCCCAGGCCAAGCTCGACTCGTCCACCCGACATCTGGTCGACCTGCGCGACCTGGATCGCCAGCACACCGGGCAGCCGGAAGGTGGCGGCGGTCATCAGGGTGCCCAGCCGGATCCGCCGGGTCTCGCGGGCCAGCCCGGCCAGGGTGATCCAGGCGTCGGTGGGGCCGGGGAGGCCGTCCACGTCTCCCATGTGGAGGTAGTGGTCGGACCGGAAGAAGGCGTCGAATCCGAGGTCCTCGGTGGCCTTGGCGACGGTGAGCAGCGTGTCGTAGGTCGCCCCCTGCTGGGGCTCGGTGAAGATGCGAAGATCCATGGCACCCATCCTGCCTCGTCACGCGGCACCACCCCACTCCCCACCCCACTCGCGGAAGGTGAGGTGCCTGAGCATGCCGTGCACCCGGTCCCGGGCCTCGTCCGCCGCGTCGATCGCCTCCACGCACTGCCAGTACAGCGCCTCCTCCTCGGTATTGGAGGCGACCCCGACCAGCGCGAAGCCCGCCTCCGCCAGCAGCTCTCCCAGCGCCAGCAGCACCTCCCTCGGATCGCGCACCTCCGAGAGCTGGGCGGCCCGTAAACCGCCGCCGCGCAATGTGGGGTGGTGCAGCGCCGGGTGGAACAGGGCGCCGCGCGCTCGCCCGCCCGCCTCGCACAGACCGCGCGCCTCCGCTCGCGCGGCCGCCGGGCCACTCACCACGAAATATCCGCCGACCGCTTCGGCCAGCGCTTGAACCTGCCAGGCTTCGGCCACGATGTCGTGCACGCTCCCGGCCTTCGCCAGGGCATGCCGGGTGACACCGATCAGCCGCATCGCGTCCATTCCCCGCACCCCTCTCAACGGACTTCCGAGCCCGTCACTCCTCCACTACCCAGAGTGATGACTAACAGGCCGAAAAGCTAGGGGAATTCAGGAATCTGTTGACAACAGTTGCGGTGTGGATAACTTCTTCACTACTTAGAGTGACGAATCAGGGGGCCGGAGCCCCGCGAGTCACCGGAGATCACGGTTCACCGCCACAGCCCCCGTTCACTGCCATAGCCGCCTGTTCACCGTGAGATCACCCATTCACCGCCAAAGCCCCCGTTCGCGGTCGGCGCGCCCCTCATTCGCGGTCAGCGCGCCCCGTTCACCGGAAACCGCACCTCGTTCCGGTCGATCTTCGCGGAGAGCGCCGCGAGCGCGTCGATCCCCAGCACCTCGCAGAACTGGAGCAGATACGCCAGCACATCCGCGACCTCGTCCTCGACCCGGCCTGCCCTCCCCTCCTCCTCCATCACCCGTGCCGACTGCTCGGGCGTCAGCCACTGGAAGATCTCCACCAGCTCCGACACCTCGACGCTCAGCGCCGCCGCGAGGTTCTTGGGGGTGTGGTACTGCTGCCAGTCGCGCGCCGCCGCGAAGGCGGCCAGTCTGCGCTGCAGCGCCGCCACATCCAGGCCATCGGTTCGTCGCTCGCTCTCATCGGACTCGCTCACGCCCCAGGTTTACCACCGTGACGGGGGCGTCCCCGACCGCCCCCGTCACGTCCCCCACCGTCCCCACGAGCCGGATGTGCCCCCGTGCGCACATCCGGGCCGCCACCCCCAGGAGCTCCCGCGCCTGCCGCCGGTCCAGACACCGGTCGAAACCGTCGGCCAGCACGGTCAGCACCTGCCGCGCGGGGAGCACATCGGCCGCCGGGTCCATGGCCAGCACACCGGGCCCGGTCAGCAGCACCAGCGCGAGCGCGAGATACCGCAACTCGCCGTCGCCGAGGCGCTCCACGGGCATCGCGCCGAGCTCCCCCTGCTCGACCAGGGCCCGCACCACCCCGTCCGCGCGCCCCTCCGTGACCAGCCCCTCGACCGGCCCGGCACACCCCGCCCGGACCGCCGCGACCAGCGCCGCGTGCCGCGTACCGCACTCCCGGCTGGTCCGCCGCAGCACCGCCGCCAGGTTCTCGCAGCCGCCGCGCAGCCGCCCGTCCCTCGGCGGCGCCGGCGCCCGCATCCGGTCCGGCCGCGGATCGCAGGGGAAGACCGAGCGCAGCGCGATGACCACCTGCTCGGCGGCGGCGAGCGCGAGCCGCTGCCCCTCCGTCGTGCCCGCGACCCGCAGCGGCAGCAGCGAGGTCGCCAGCCGGTCGTCGGGCAGCGGGGCGCGGGTCACCGCGACCGCGCCCGCCGTGTGCCAGGCGGCCTGGACACAGCGCCGTCCCGGGTCGCGCAGCGCCGTCTCCAGCAGGGTCTCCCCCGCCCCCGTCATCCGCTCGCCCACGATGCGCAGTTCGGGCTCGGCCTGTACGGCGACATCGACCCGTACGGGCCCGACCGGACCGTCCACGGTGCAGCCGATCCGGAAGCCGCGCCGCCCCTGCCGGTCCGGCCGCGCCCGGCGCGGGATGTACGCGGCCGGATCGCGGAACACCTCCGCGAGCCGGGCGCCGCCCGCGAGGCGTGCGAGCGCCGCGTACGCCTCCAGCACCCCGGACTTGCCGCTGCCGCTCGGGCCGGAGATCAAGGTCAGTGGTCCCAGCCGAAACGCGGCACGGCGGTGGCTCTTGAAGGCCGACAGCCTCAACTCGGAGACGATGGGCCGCAGTTCGGTCCTTGCGGGCAGCAGCCCGGATGCGCTCATGCTCCGGAACATATCTGTGGCACATACCGCCGAACCGTTACTCCTTCCGTATCTTCCTACCATCGGGGGATAGCCGCCGTGGCCGATGATGACCAAGGGACAGCGGATGTTCGGCGCTCGAGGGATTGAGGACGGTACGGGGGCCCATGGCTGACAACACGTTCTGGATCGCGGCCCTCACCGGCGGCACCGCCGTCCTGGCCAGCTGGGTCACCAGCCGCGGCAACACCCGGGCCGCCCGGATCCAGGCGGACACCGCGGCCCTCGCCCAGCGCGCGGAACGGCTGCGCGACAGCAGGCGCACCGCGTATCTCGATCTGATCGAACAGAGCCACAGCATCGGCGAGTTGTACTGGGCGGTCGCCGCCGTCGAGCGCACCGGCACGGCGGAACGCCGCCCCGCCCTCCTGGACGAACTGGCCGAGCGCGAACGCGACGAGTACGGCAAGATGCGCCGCTGTGTGCGCGTGGTCGAGCTGGAGGGCCCGGCCGCCGCGGCCACCGCCGCGAACGCGCTGCAGAAGGCCACCGGCCCGTTCCACCGCGCGCTGGGCGCGATGCGCTCCGGCGAGCCGGAGGCGGGGCAGCGCTTTCACGCCGCGTTCAGCCCGTTCTGGCAGGCCCTCACGGACTTCGTGGACGCGGCGAAGACGGCCCTCCAGGAGGTCTAGCGGGGAGTCCGACGAGGCACGGCGGGGCGTCCTGACGAGGCGTACGGGTGTGCTGTCAGGAAGCGGACGGGCGGGACGGGGACGTGCCCGCGAGAAGCCGCCGGGCGCGGCAATTTTGTCAACTACATGTCAGTCCGGCCCACTTCACGGCCCGCCCGCACCACGGCCCCCGAAACTCGGACGGTGGCCGTCGGCCCGGGCCCGAGTGGCACCATCAGCACGGATGCTGAGACACGGACCGCCTCCCTAAACCCTTTGGCGGAGCCGCCCTCACCCCCCAGGCCGATTTCCACGAGGACACGTGGTGCGGCCCGAACAGCTGCCCTAGCGTGCCCCTTACTGGAACCTTAACTCCCTAAGGAGCGTCATGTTCGGGCGAATAGGACGGTTCGCCGTCAACCGTCCATGGCTGATCGTCGCGATGTGGGTCATCGCGGCGATCGGCCTGGCCATCCTTGCCCCACCGCTGAAGTCCAGCGCCGACCAAGCTGACTTCCTGCCCTCGCACTACGAATCGGTGCGGGTGACCAAGCTCCAGGACCACGCGTTCCCGCAGCAGGAGAGCGCGGCCGCCATCCTGGTCTACCAGCGGCCGGACGGCGGAAAGCTCTCCGAGGCCGACAAGGCCGCCGTCATCAAGGCGACCAAGGGGTTCCAGGACAAGAAGTACAAGACCTTCAAGTCCGTGCTGACCACGCCCGAGGCCGTCTCCAAGGACGGCAAGATGGCGCTGGCCAACATCTACTCGACCAAGAAGAACGTCTACGACGAGGACACCCAGCAGTCGATCAAGGATCTGCGCGCGGACCGCGACAAGCTGCTGAAGGGCACCTCGCTGAAGGTCGATGTGGCCGGTCCCGCGGCCTCGGGGCTCGACTCCGCCGAGTCCGAGGGTGACACCGACGCCATGATCATGATGGCCACCCTGGTCCTGATCATCGTGCTGCTCGGCGCCATCTTCCGCAGTCCGCTCATCGCGCTGATGCCCGTGCTGATGATCCTGGTGATGTTCATCATGGCCCAGGGCCTGATCGGCACCGCCAGCGACCTGTTCGGACTCGAGGCCGACAGCAGCGTCTCCGCGATCCTGATCGTGGTGCTGTTCGGCGTCGGCACGGACTACATGCTGTTCCTGCTGTTCCGCTACCGCGAAAACCTCCGCCAGGGCCAGGAGCCCAAGGAGGCCTTGATCCAGGCGGTCACCCGGGTCGGCGAGACCATCGCCTCGGCGGCCGGCGCGGTCATCGTGGCGTTCCTCGCCCTGACGCTGTCGACGATGGGCAGCATGCGCGCCATGGGGCCCTCGCTGGCGATCTCCGTCGCGGTGACCCTGGTGGCGGCCCTCACCCTGGTGCCCGCGGTGTTCTCGCTGCTGGGAACGAAGGCGTTCTGGCCGTCCAAGGCGTGGAAGCAGGCGCCCCGCAACCGGCTCGCCAACGGCACCGGTTCCCTGGTCTCGCGCCGTCCCGGCCTGATCGCCACGGTGTCCGCCTGTGTGCTGGCGGCCCTCGCGGTGGGCGCGTTCGGCTTCAAGGCCGAGTTCGACACCGACAGCTCGCTGCCGAAGGACCTGGAGTCCGTCCAGGCCATGGCGCAGTTGCAGAAGAGCTTCTCGGCCGGTGAGTCCGACCCGAGCCTGGTGTACGTCCAGTCCAAGGACGGCGCCAAGCTGGACGCCGCGGCGCTCAGCGGGTTCCGCAAGAAGCTGGAGGGGGTCGAGGGTGTCGGCGAGGTCTCCGCCGCCGTGCCCAACCCCAAGGGCGACGTGGCCCAGTTCAGCGTCGTGCTGAAGTACCGGCCCGCCTCCGAGAAGGCCATCGAGCTGGTGGCCGGGGACCTGCGGGACACCGCGCACGCCTCCGCGCCCCAGGGCAGCGAGGCCCTGGTGGGCGGGACGACCGCGGTGCTGGGCGACATCGAGGACGCCGTCAACCACGACTACCGGCTGGTGTTCCCGGTCGCGGGCGTGGCCATCATGCTGATCCTCGGCCTGCTGCTGCGCAGCGTGGTGGCGCCGCTGTACCTGATGCTCGCCGTGGGCCTCGGCTTCGCCGCGACCCTGGGCTCGACGGTCTGGCTGTTCCAGGACATCAAGGGCGAGAACGGCCTGCTCTTCATGCTGCCGATCGTGGTCTATCTGTTCGTGGTGGCGATCGGCACGGACTACAACATCCTGATGGTGGCCCGATTGCGGGAGGAGGTCGGGAAGGGCAAGTCCCCGGCCGAGGCGGCCCGGCTCGCGGTGGCCCAGTCGGCGCCGACGATCGGTTCGGCCGCCATCATCCTGGCGGGCACCTTCGGTGTGCTGATGCTGGCCAGCAACACCATGCTCCAGCAGATGGGCTTCGCCGTAGCCTTCGGCATCCTGCTCACCGCGTTCATCATGGCGCTGCTGCTGGTGCCGACGGTGACCGCGATGCTCGGCTCCAAGGCGTGGTGGCCCAACCACCGCTTCGACTCCCCCCAGGCGTCCGGTACTTCCGGCCCGGGGCGGGCCGAGGAGCCCGACACCGCGGAGACCGTACGGGTGTGATCCGCGGCCCGCGCGGCCGCCGAAACGCCGCGGTGGCCCTTCGCGACATCGTCGCGGAGGGCCACCGGTGGTGGTGGGACGGTGGAGTGCCGTGAGCGGTAACACTCCATCGCCTCGTACTCGGCGGACCAGGATGCCTCCCCGGAAGGCGAGCTCGATGGACCGCTGGGACCGGATGGGGCGGCTCGCCTCGTACGGGGGCGCCGCCGCCATGGCCCCCTATGCCGTGATCAAAGTGTCGTGGGTGGTGGGCTCACTTCTCGGACTGGCGCCCGTCGGGGCCGGGTTCGGGCTCGCCGAATGGGTGGTGCTCAACACCGTCACGGTCGCCATGGCGGTCATCGGGATCGCTCTCGTACTGGCGCCGGCCCGGCCGTGGGGGATGCGGCTGCCCGGGGTGCCGCTGGTCTTCTGCGCCTGGGTCGGCGCGGGGTTCCTGGTGTCGATGCTGCCGTACGCGGTGGCCGACTCGCTGCTGTCGGAGCCGGACACCTCCGGGTCCGGGAGCGACAGCGACCCGCGAATGCCCGGCTGGGAGGCCGCCCTGATCCAGTTCGGCTTCATCGGCATGGGCCTGGGCCTCATCCTCGCGCTCCCCGCCTATCTGCGCAGGCGCTGGCCGGAAGCGTTCACCGGCCGGACCGGCGGCCCCTCACCGCTCGGCCGGGCGGCCGTGGCGCTCGGCGCCGCCGTCGGCCTGATGTGGCTGTACTGGGCGGCGGGCGGCACCGCGGGCCTCGCCCACCCCGACGAGGGCCGCACCACCTGGCGCCTGCTGTGCGGGATCTGCGGCACCTGGGCGCTGGTCGCCGCGTTCGGCGTGGCCCGCCCGGGCCGCGAGGGCCCCGGCCGGCTCCCCCGCTGGCTGCCGTCGGTCCTCGGCTGGCTCGGCTCGGGCTCGCTCTTCGCGTGGAGCGGCTGGAAGCTGCCCTTCACCCTGTACGTCGCGATCGCCTCGCCCTCCGACACCGTCCTCCCGGAGCGGCTGGGCCTGGCGATCACCCTCCACGTGTGCGCCGTTGTGGCGGGCGGCGCCATGATGTGGACCCTCACCCGCGCCCCGGCCCGAACCGGCCCGGGCGTGGCCACGGCCCGGCCTGTCTGACGCCGCCCGACGCCAACGGCCGCTCGGGGCCGGAACTCGCCTCAGCGCTCCTCGCGCACCGGCTCCAGCACCGCCACGCACTCCACGTGGTGGGTGACCGGGAAGAGGTCGAACGCACGGGTGCGGCGCGGGGCGTAGCCCGCCTCGCGGAAGTACTTGAGGTCGCGGGCGAGGGCCGCCGGGTCGCAGGCGACGTAGGCGATGCGGCGGGCGCCCAGGGCCGCGACGTGGGCGACCGTCTCCTTGCCCGCGCCCGCGCGGGGCGGGTCCAGGACGATCAGGTCGGCCTCGGTGATCCCGGTGCGGGGCAGCACCTGCTCGACCTTGCCGTGCTCGATGCGGACGCGCTCCAGGTCCTGGAGGTTGTGCCGGGCGTCCTCGACCGCGCGCTTGCTCGACTCGATGCCCAGCACCGCGCCGCGCTCCCCCACCCGCTCCCCGATCGCGCCCGCGAAGAGGCCGACGCCGCAGTACAGATCGAGGGCCATCTCGCCCTTACGGGGCATCAGGCCCTGCATCACGGCCTCGACGAGGACGTCCGCCGCCTTCGAGTGGACCTGCCAGAAGCCGCCCTCACCGACCCGCCAGGTGCGGCCCGCCGCGCGCTCGCGGACGAAGGGGCGGCCATGGACGCGGTGCACCAGACGGGCCCGCTCCCGGCCGCGGGACTCGCTGACCCGCAGCACCGAGACCGGCCGGTCCAGCTCCACGATCGGCAGCCGGCCGCCGGGGCGCGGGGTGAGGACCACCTGCCGGTCGGAGGAGCCGGTGGCGGCGATGGCCTCCACGGTGGCGATCTGGGGCCATTCGCGCTTCTCGACGCCGAGTTCGGTGACGCCGGGGGCGGCGATCAGACAGTGGTCGATCGGCTCGACCTCGTGCGAGCGGTGGCGGCGCAGCCCGGGACGGCCCTGCTCGTCCACCGCGTACTGCACCCGGGTGCGCCAGGCCGGGACCTCGCCGCGGGCCACCTTGTCGCCGGGGGCGGGCTCGACCGTGCCGTCCCAGCCCGCCTCTTCGGGGGTGAGCCCGGCCAGCCGGGCCAGCTGCTCGGTGATCACGTCGGCCTTGAGCCTGCGCTGGGCGCCGGGGGCGGCGTGCTGCCAGTCGCAGCCGCCGCACCTGCCGGGGCCCGCGAACGGGCAGGGCGCCTCGACCCGGTCCTTGGAGGCGTCCAGCACCCGCACCGCGTCGGCGCGCAGGAAGCGCGCGCCCTCCTCGCCCTCGGTCACCCGGGCGACGACCCGCTCGCCGGGCAGCGCGTGCCGGACGAACAGCACCTGGCCCTCGGCGGTCCGGGCGATGCAGTGGCCGCCGTGCGCCACCGGGCCGACCTCGACCTCGTACTCCTCGCCGACCAGCGATGCCTTGGGTTCACTTTGCATGGCGGGCTCAGGCTCCAGAAGGGGTGAGGGGGCGCGGTGGGACAACAGCCCACCAGTCTACGTCCCGCCGGACCGCACCCCGTCAACGCCCGGACGTCCCGTAGACCCGCGGCCTACGGGGTGTCCGGCGGACACCCTTAGCCTCCCGGCACCTGCGAGGTGACGCCCGGCTTCTCGCCCTTCGCCCCCTTCTCGCCCTTCTCCCGCTTGGGCGGGATCACCGGGCCGCGCCGCACCGCACCCGGCGCGCTCCACTCGGCCCGCTTGCGGGCCCGCTTCCGGGCCAGCTCGGAGGAGTCCAGCTGCCACGGCACGGAGGTCACCATGACGCCCGGGGTGAACAGCAGCCGCCCCTTGAGCCGCAGCGCGCTCTGGTTGTGCAGCAGGTGCTCGTACCAGCGGCCGACCACGTACTCGGGGATGAAGACGGAGACCACATCGCGCGGGCTCTCCCGGCGCAGGCTCTTGACGTAGTCGATGACCGGCCGGGTGATCTCGCGGTAGGGCGAGTCGAGGATCTTGAGCGGCACGTCTATGCCGCGCTCGTGCCACACCGTCTGGAGCGCCTTGGTCTCGGCGGGGTCCACGTTGATGCTCAGCGCCTCCAGCCGGTGGGAGCGCATCAGCTTGGCGTAGGCCAGGGCTCGCAGCGTCGGCTTGTGGACCTTGGAGACCAGGACGATGGAGTGCACCCGGGAGGGGCGCACCTCCTCCTCGTCGAGCTGTTCGGTGGCCGCCGCCAGCTCCTCGGAGACGCCGTCGTAGTGGCGCCTGATGGCCGTCATGGTGACGTAGAAGATGACCATGCCGAGCAGGGCGACCCAGGCGCCGTGGGTGAACTTCGTCAGCAGCACCACGACCAGTACCAGGCCGGTGAAGAAGGCCCCGAAGGTGTTGATCGCGCGGGCGCGGATCATGCGGCGGCGGGTGTTGGGGTCCCGCTCGGTGGCCAGGTGGCGGTTCCAGTGCCGCACCATGCCGGTCTGGCTGAGGGTGAACGAGACGAAGACACCGACGATGTAGAGCTGGATCAGCCGGGTGGAGTCGGCCCCGTAGAGGTAGACCAGGACCGCGGCGGCCGAGGCGAGCAGCACGATGCCGTTGGAGAAGGCGAGCCGGTCGCCGCGGGTGTGCAGCTGGCGGGGCAGATAGCGGTCCTGGGCCAGGATCGAGCCGAGCAGCGGGAAGCCGTTGTACGCGGTGTTGGCGGCGAGGAACAGCACCAGCGCGGTGGCCCCGGCCAGCACCACGAAGAAGAACGAGCCGTCGCCGAAGACCGCGGCCGCCACCTGCGAGATCACCGGGTTCTGGGTGTAGTCGGCGCCGAGCGGTGCCCCGTTCTTCAGCAGGTCGTGCGCGGGGTTCTCGGCCATCTTGACGTTGGTGGCCAGGGCGAGGGTGATGATGCCGACGAACATGGCCACGGCGAGGCCGCCCATCAGCGCCAGCGTCGTGGCCGCGTTACGGCTCTTGGGCTTGCGGAAGGCGGGCACGCCGTTGCTGATCGCCTCGACGCCGGTCAGGGCGGCGCAGCCGTCGGAGAACGCGCGCAGCAGCAGGAAGATCAGCGCGAAGCCGGCCAGCCCGGTCTGCTCGGCGTGCACCTCGAAGCCCGCGGTGGGGGCCTTCATGTCGTCGCCCAGGACCAGCCCGCGGTAGGCGCCCCAGAGGATCATCGCGAAGACGCCGCCGACGAAGACATAGGTGGGGATCGCGAAGAGCTTGCCCGACTCCCGAACGCCCCGCAGGTTCATCAGCGTCAGCAGCAGGATGATGCCGACCGCGCAGAGCGTCTTGTTCTCGACGAAGAAGGGGACGGCCGAGCCGAGGTTCTCCACACCCGAGGAGATCGACACCGCCACCGTGAGGACGTAGTCGACCAGCAGGGCGCTGGCGACGGTGAGTCCGGCCTTCGGGCCGAGGTTGGTGGTGGCGACCTCGTAGTCACCGCCTCCGCTGGGGTACGCGTGGACGTTCTGGCGGTACGAGGCGACCACCGTGAACATCAGCACGACGATGGCGATCGTGATCCACGGGCTGTAGTGGTAGGCCGACGCACCCGCCACGGACAGAACGATCATCACCTGCCCCGGCGCGTACGCGACGGAGGACAGGGGGTCGGAGGCGAAGACGGGGAGCGCGATGCGCTTCGGGAGGAGGGTCTCCCCGAGCTTGTCGCTGCGCAGCGCCCGCCCGATCAGGATCCGTTTCGGGAGGTCGGTCAGTTTGGACACGCTGAGGATCGTAAGGGGTAGCCCGGGCCCCCGCCCACCCGCCCACCCCTGGGAAAAGGGGCGGGCGGGGGCGCGGGCCCCCGGGCGGTCAGGCCAGCCGCGCGGGCAGGGTGCGGTGGCCGTTGGAAATGAAGGACTCCACCGGTTCCAGCGGGTCCCGCCCGGACGCGAGCGTGAGCCCGGGGAAGCGGTCGAAGAGCGCCGGGAGCGCGATCGCGGCCTCCAGCCGCCCCAGCGGGGCGCCGACGCACAGGTGGACGCCGTGGCCGAACGCCAGATGGCTCTTGAGCTGCCGGGTCACGTCGAAGGCGGCCGCGTCCTCGCCGTGCACCTCCGGGTCGCGTCCGGCGGCCGCGTAGGCGGCCAGGATCGCGTCGCCCTTGCGCAGCACCACGCCGCCGTCCAGCTCGATGTCCTCCACCGCGTAGCGCAGCGGCAGGTTGGCGACCGGGGCGGAGTGCCGCAGTGTCTCCTCGATCACATCGTCCCAGGTGGCCCGGCCCGCCCGGACGTGCTCGAGCTGCTCGGGCCGGGTGAGCAGCGCGTGGATGGCGTTGTCCAGGAGGTTGACCGTGGTCTCGTGACCGGCCGAGAGGAACAGGGCGAGGGTGTCGGTGAGCTCCTTCTCGCTGAGCCTGGAGTCGCTCTCCTCCTCCCGCACCGCGATCAGCCCGCTGGTCAGGTCGTCGCCGGGCTTCTCGCGCTTGGTGGCCACCAGCTCGCCGAGGACTGCGTACATCTCGCCGTAGGTGGCGGTGACCTCCTCCGCGGAGGCGGAGGTGTGGAAGATGCTGTCCACCACCCGGCGCATCCGCTCGCGCAGGTTCTCGTCCTCGAGCCCGAACAGCTCGGAGATCACCTGGATGGGCAGCGGGTACGCGTACGCCTCGCGCAGGTCGACCACCTCGCCCGGCCCGGCGGCGGCCAGGTCGTCCAGGAGCCTGGCACAGATCTCCTCGATGCGCGGCCGCAGGGCGGCGGTGCGCCGGGCGGTGAACGCCTTGGAGACCAGGGTACGCAGCCGACGGTGCTCACCGCCGTAGGCCGTGAACATGTTCTCCACGGCGACCCAGGTGATCAGCGGCCACTCGGGCGAGATCTCACCGTTGTTCCACGCGGGCCAGTGCTGCCGGGGGTCCTTGGAGACCCGGGGGTCGGTCAGCAGCTGTTTGAGCGTGCGCTGGCGGGTTATTGCCCACGCCACCACGCCGTCAGGAAGCTCAACAAGCGTCGCCTCGCCGCCTGCTGCGACTCGGGCTGCCTCTCCGACGATGTCGCGGCCGGCGGGGTCGAGGACGATGGGACGGGGTTCCACTGGCTGCCTCCAGGGCTCTCGTCGAATGGTGCCGACTTGGACACGGACGCCGCGAACGGCTGGGCCTGAGCCGCCGCCTGGGCGGGGAAGCGCACCGGCAGGGCGGCCAGGGCGCGGTGGAAGGGTCCGGTCCGCCAGGTCAGCCGCTCGGCGGGGACCGCCAGTTCCATGTCCGGGAGACGGTCCAGGAGCCGCTCGATGGCCACGGAGGCGATCACCCGGGCGGGCCGCTCGGCGGGGCAGCGGTGGGCGCCCGCGCTCCAGGCCAGATGGGCCCGGTTGCCGGAGCGGCGGTCGGAGGCCAGGGCGGCCTCGTGGTTGGCCGCCGCGTAGCTGATGAGCACCGGGTCGCCCTTGCGCAGCCGTACGCCCGCCACCTCGCAGTCGTACCGGGGGAAGCGGGTGCCGTAGTTGGCCATCGGCGGATCGTTCCAGAGGACCTCGTCCAGGGCGTCCTGGACGGGCATGCTGCCGCCGGACAGCTCACCGGCGAAGCGGTCGTCCGACAGCAGCAGCCGCAGCGCGTTGGCGATCAGGTTCTGCTCGGGGTCGGTACCGGCCGCCATCAGCAGGATGATCTGCTGCATCAGCTCGTCGTCGGAGAGCTGGGAGGGGTGCGCGATCAGCCAGGAGGTGACGTCGGCGGCGAGCTGCTCGCGCTTCTCCGCCACCAGGCCGGAGATCCACCGCAGCAGCTCGTCGTTGGCCGCCGCCGCGTCCTCGCCGCTGTCGAAGAGCTTCATCATCGTCTCGACCAGCTTCGGCCCGTCCGCCGGGCGGGCGCCGAAGAGCTGGTTGAAGACCAGCAGCGGGAGCACCGACGCGTACTCGGTGATCAGATCGGCCCGGCCCCGGGAGGCGAAGGCGTCGATCAGCGTCTCCGCGCTGCGCTCGACGTACTCGCTGAGGGCGTGCGGATCCACCCGGTCCAGGCTGTCGGTGATCGCCCCGCGCAGCCGGGCGTGTGCCTCCCCGTCGCTGAACAGCGCGTTCGGCCGGTACATCATCATCGGCGCGACCGGGTTGTCCAGCCCCACGGTGCCGTCCCGCATCGCCCGCCAGCTGCGCGGGTCCTTGGCGAACCGCTCGGTGTCGCGCAGGATCTCCAGGCCGAGCTGATAGCTGGTGACCAGCGAGGCGTACACCCCCGGTGACAGCTCGACCGGTGCGATCGGCCCGAAGGTGGCGCGCATCCGCGCATAGGTGCCGTGCGGGTCGTCGGCGAATTCCTGACCGTACATCGGTACGGCCGCGCGGGACCCGGTGGCGCCCCCGGCCTCGGCGGGGGCGGCGTGCGCGGGGCAGCCGGGCGGCGGAACGGGTCCGGCGGCTGGACTGTTGGTCACACGATCTCCTGAGAACTACGGGTCTGGCGGGCCTGTAGGTACTGGACGAGGGCGATCAGCGCGTGGGTGGAGGAGACCCGGTCCCGGGCGTCGCAGGTCACCAGGGGCGTCTCCGGAAGCAGATCGAGGGCCTCCCGCACCTCCGGCTCGGCGAAGCGGGGAGCGCCCTCGAAGTGGTTGACGGCGACGGCGTACGGCAGTCCGTGCTCCTCCAGAACGGCCATCACCGGGAAGGACTGCTCCAGCCGCCGGGTGTCGGCCAGCACCAGCGCGCCCAGCGCCCCGAGCGTCATGTCCCGCCACAGCCGGGTGAAGCGCTGCTGCCCCGGCGTGCCGAACAGATAGAGCACCAGGGACTCGCTGAGGGTGAGCCGGCCGAAGTCCATGGCGACCGTGGTGGTCGTCTTGTCCTCGGTGCCCCGCAGATCGTCGGTGAGCGCACCGGCCTCGGTCATCGTCTCCTCGGTGCGCAGCGGCCGGATCTCCGACAGCGAGCTCACATACGTCGTCTTGCCGACGGCGAAGTGCCCGACGACCAGGATCTTCGCCGCCACCCGCACCGTGGCCGGGAGATAGGCCGCCTGGTCAGAGACGAGCGCGGAGTCCATCGAGCACCTCCTGGAGCAGCTGGACCTCGGGGAGTTCGGCGGGCGGGATGGGGGCCCGCGCACTGATGTGGCCGCTGTCCACGAGGTCGCCGAGCAGGACCTTGGTGACGCTGACGGGCAGCTCCAGATACCCGGCGACCTCGGCCACCGAGAGCGCCCCGCCCAGACACAGCTCCATGACCCGCCGCTTCTCCGGGCTGAGCCCGGTGAGCGGCCGGTCGGGGTGGGCCATGACCAGGGTCACCAGGTCGAAGGTGTTACGAGTCGGGTAGGCACGGCCGTCGGTCACGACATACGGCCGTACCAATCCTCGTTCGCGCCTCCCTGGGCTCATGTGTGGCTGCCGATCCCCTGCCGCGGGAGGCCCTGCCTCGGCGGGCTGGTGAGCTCCTTGCCGAGCCGGTCGACGAGCTTCTGCATCCGGTAGCTGACCGCCTCCATGTCCACGGACTCGGTGGCCGAGACCGCCAGATACGCACCGGGCCCGGCGGCGATCAGGAAGACGTACCCGCCGACGAACTCGACGAGCGTCTGCTGCCAGGGCGTCTCGTGCGGATCACAGAACTCGGAGGTGGAGCGGCTGATCGACTGCAACCCGGAGAGTGCGGCGGCCTGGCGCTCGGCCTCGTCGCGCGCGATGCCCTGGGAGTGAGCCCGGAGCATCCCGTCCGCGGAGAGCAGGATCGCGTGCCGCGCCTCCGGCATCTTGACGACCTCGTCGAGCATCCAGCCGAGCTCGTTGTTGAGATGGTCGTTCATGCCTGGCGATTCCCTTCGTCATGGTGAGGGGCGGAGTCCTGGGTGGCGGAACGGCCGGAGCGGGTGCCGCGGGCGAACGCGCCCATCCGCGAAGCGGTTTCCTTCGCCGACCGCACACGGAACGCGCCCGTGTCGGGGTCGGCGGCGCCGGTCTGCCCGGCGCCCGTGGTCCAGTCGCCGGGCGGCGGGGTGGCGGCGGCCTCCCGGCGGCGGCGCTTGGGCAGACCGCCCGCCGTGGTGCCGTACACGCGGGTGCCCTCGCTGTCGGGGGACGGCTGGGGCGCCGGGGCGGGGGCCGGTTCCGGGGCGGATGCCGCCGGGGCCGGGGCCGGGGCCGGAGGCTGGGCCTGGTGCGGTATCGGTGCCGGGGCCTGGTGCGGGATCGGGGACGGCTCCTGCGCCTGGGCCGGGACGGTCGGTGCCTGCGGCGCTCTCCTGGGGGGACGGGTCCGGCGGGAGGGCAGGGTGTGCAGCGGCTCGGCGCCCTCGGGGTCCTGCCCGGCGGTGCCCGGCCGCCCGTCGGGGTCGATATGGGTGAGCAGCTCGGTCGGCAGGAACAGCACGGCGCGCACACCGCCGTACGGGGACCGGGTGTCCACCGAGACGCTGAAGCCGTACCGCGCGGCCAGCAGGCCCACCACGGCGAAGCCGAACTGCGGCGGGTCGCCCAGCCGGGAGACGTCCACGGCACGCTGGCCGGAGAGCAGGTTGGCGGCCCGCTGGACCTCCAGGCCGTCCATGCCCACACCGGCGTCGTCGATCACGATGCAGGCCCCGTTGTGCACCGGCTGGAGGCTGACCTCCACCGAGGTGTTGGGCTGCGAGTGGCGGGCGGCGTTGTCGAGCAGTTCGGCGACCGCGAGCACGGCGGGCTCCACGGCCCGGCTCACCACGGCGACGTCGATCAGGGCGTGCACCTGAACCCGCTGGTAGTCGCGGATGCGCGACTTGGCGCCGCGGACCACATCGGTCAGCGAGGAGGCCAGCCGCTGGCGGCCGGGCCAGGAGCCGCAGAGCACCGCGATGGCCTGGGCGCGCCGGCCGAACTGGGCGTTGGCGTGGTCGATCTCCAGCAGGTCCCGCAGCACATCGGGGTTGTCGTGCCGCTCCTGCATCTCGGAGATGGAGACCTGCTGTTCGTTGGCGAGTCCCTGGACGGCGCGCATGGACGCCTTGAGCGCCGCCTTGGCGGAGGCGTCGGCGCGCGACTGCGCCTTGTCCACCGCCCGGGTGAACTGCTCCATGACGGAGTGCAGGCTCTGTGCGAAGGCCGTACCGGCCAGCTTCTCGTCGCGCAGGCCCGGCAGCGGGCCGGGCTGGCTCAGCGCGTCGGCGATCGAGGGGAGGCGTACGTCGACGAGGTGGCGCACCTCCTCGTCACGGGTGCGCAGGCTGTCCTCGAGCGTGGCGTTGCGCCTGCGGACTCCGGCGGTGATCTGCCGCTGGCGGATCAGAAGCACCAGGACGACGAGCAGCGCGGCGGCCAGACACCAGCTCACCGCCTCCGATATGTGATCAGTCATCAGGAACCTCGTGCAGGGGAAGCGCGGGCGCGGAAGGAACGTTCAGAGCCCTGATGTCCCGTCCAGAAACGGAATACGACGATCATCTTAGCCATGTCGTGACCTAGCGTCCGACACCCGTGACAAAGTTCGAACCAGCGGGAATCGCCGGGCATTTGTCATGTGGTTTCGGTGAAGATCCGGGATTTCAGACGAAGATGAAGGGTCGCGACCACCCGAGGAGCGCCGTAACCCGGGCCCACCGTAGTGGTCACGACTGATCACCGACAGCCTTTTCACCCTCCATCCGCAACCGGAAATGATCGTTACCTCTTTACTCCTGACGTGTCCGCGATCACCTCCGGCCACCTCGCCTCATCACCGATCACCGTGGGAACTTTCGCGCTATGTCGTACGTCACCACCTTCATCTCCGGACCGTCGCGCGCGGACGGGGGAGCGGGCCTCCGGTGCGGATACGGTGGGGACAGGTGCTGCGGCGGCCGACTCCCGTCGTCCCCGGGCACCGGCATCGGGGTCCCGCCCCGCTGTCGCCCCGTAAGTCCTGGAAGGAAGATGTGAGCAGGGTGTTTGCGCAGGTCGGCACGGTCATCAGGAGTGCGGGGTAGGACGCATGCATATCGTGATCATGGGCTGTGGCCGGGTGGGCGCGGCCCTCGCCCAGACCCTGGAGCAACAGGGGCACACGGTCGCGGTCGTCGACCAGGACCCCACCGCCTTCCGCCGCCTCGGCGCGGGCTTCGGCGGGCGCCGGGTGACCGGCGTCGGCTTCGACCAGGACACCCTGCGCGAGGCGGGCATCGAGGAGGCCGGGGCCTTCGCCGCGGTCAGCAGCGGTGACAACTCCAACATCATCGCGGCCCGGGTGGCCCGCGAGATGTTCGGCGTGGAGAACGTGGCGGCCCGGATCTACGACCCCCGCCGCGCCGAGGTCTACCAGCGCCTCGGCATCCCGACCGTGGCCACGGTGCGCTGGACCGCCGACCAGATGCTGCGGCGGCTGCTGCCGTCCGGCGCCGAGCCGCTGTGGCGGGACCCCAGTGGCGGGGTCCAGCTGGCCGAGGTGCACATCTCCCCCTCCTGGGTGGGCCACAAGGTCAGCACCCTCCAGGAGGAGACCGGTGTGCGGGTCGCGTTCCTCACCAGGCTCGGCGAGGCGATGCTGCCGACCTCCGGGACGGTGCTCCAGGAGGGCGACCTGGTGCATGTGATGATGCGCACCGACGAGGTCGAGAAGGTCGAGGCGGCCTTCGAAAAGGGTCCCGAGGAGGCAGGCCGATGAGGGTTGCCATTGCCGGTGCGGGCGCCGTGGGGCGTTCCATCGCGAGTGAGCTGCTGGAGAACGGGCACGAGGTGCTCCTCATCGACAAGGCGCCGACCGCCATCTCGGTGGAGCGGGTGCCGCAGGCCGAGTGGCTGCTGGCCGACGCGTGCGAGATCACCTCGCTGGACGAGGCCGCGCTGCAGCGCTGCAACGTGGTCATCGCGGCCACCGGTGACGACAAGGTCAACCTCGTCGTCTCGCTGCTCGCCAAGACCGAGTACGGGGTGCCCCGGGTGGTCGCCCGGGTCAACAACCCCAAGAACGAGTGGCTGTTCAACGAGGCGTGGGGCGTCGATGTGGCCGTCTCCACCCCGCGTCTGATGTCGGCGCTGGTCGAGGAGGCGGTGAGCGTCGGCGATCTGGTGCGGCTGCTCCGCTTCAGCCACGGCGACGCCAACCTGGTGGAGCTGACGCTGCCGCCGGAGGCGGCGCTGGTGGGCACCCGGGTCGGCGATGTGGAGTGGCCCGAGGACACCACGCTGGTCACCATCATCCGCGGCACCCGCGTGCTGACCCCGAACAAGGACGATGTGCTGGAGGCCGGGGACGAGCTGCTGTTCGTCGCGGCGCAGGCGCGCGAGGAGCAGCTGGAGCAGCTGCTGTCCGTCCAGCGCCAGGACGCCGCGGGCTGACGAGCCCGACCCAGGGCTGTGCCCGCCGCCCGGGAGACCGGGCGGCGGGCACAGCGCCTCAGTGAACGCCTCAGTGCCGGGGCGGCTGCCGGTCGGCGGATTCGGTACGGGCCTCGGACACGATCTGGCCGGTCCACTCCGAGAGCAGCGGATCGGCGATCTTGTCGGCCTCGGCCTTCGCCCGCTCCCGGTCCCGCTCGGCCTTCTCCTCCGCCTCCATCTCCGCGATGACGTCGATCGGCGGCGGAGCCTTGGCCAGGAAGATCCAGGTCAGATAGACGCAGAGCAGGAACGGCGGAATGCCGAGCGCGACCTTGACCCAGCCGAGCTGGGTGGCGTCCCCCCACCAGTAGAGCGGGAACAGCACGGCCGACTTGGCCAGCAGGATCAGCCCCCACGCCCAGGTGGAGCGGGTGTAGGCGCGGAACCGGCCCGGGTTGCGCGTGCGCCAGGAGAGGTTCTCCTTCAGCATCGGCCCGAGCAGCACCCCGATCAGCGGGAAGCGGAAGATCGCCGAGAGGATGTAGGCGATCGCCAGGCCCAGGGTGTAGAGCATGCCCGGCAGGTAGAAGTTCTTCGCGTCGCCGGACATCATCGCGAAGATCGCGCCGAACGCGACCCCGAAGACCCCGCTGAAGGCGTGCTTCAGCGTCTCCTTGCGCACCAGCCGGGCGAGCCCGAGCAGCACGCTGAGGCCGAGCGCGGCGATCGCGGCGAGGTGGATGTCCCGCTTGATCGTGTACATCAGGACGAAGACCAGACCGGGGACGGTGGTGTCCACCATGCCCCGCACCCCGCCGAACGCCTCCAGGAGCGCGGTGTCCGCCGCCGCCCTGCTGTCGGCGGCGGTGCGTCGGTGCCCGGTCGGGGGCGTCTTGTCGTCTGGCGTCACCGGCTACTCCTGTCCGAGCGGTCGGAGTTCGTACTTCGGATTGAACAGCACCCGGCGCCCATGGCTCATGGAGATCCGGCCGGAGGCGATCAGCTTGCGCCCCGGTTCTATCCCGATGATGGAGCGACGGCCCAGCCACACCACGTCCAGCGCGGCGGTGCCGTCGAAGAGCTCCGCCTCCAGCGCGGGAACTCCGGCCCGCGGTCTGAGGGTCACCGTGCGCAGCGTGCCCGTCACCTTGACGATCTGACGGTCACCGCAGTCGCCGATCTTGGTGCAGCCCGCGGCCTCCGCGTCCTGCTGCAACTCGGCGGAGTGCAGTTCCTCCTGGGAGCTCGACAGCCGGTCCAGCATCCGCCGGAACCGGCCGGCCGGTTTGTCGGACCTGTCTCCCCTGTCGGCCCCGTCGGAGGGGTGGCGTACGGAACTCATACGGCCAGCGTACCGGTGCGCCATCGCCGAAACGGCGTCCCCGCGCTCATCGCTCGAACCGGTAGCCCATGCCCGGCTCGGTGACGAAGTGGCGCGGATGGGAGGGGTCGGCCTCCAGCTTGCGGCGCAGCTGCGCCATGTACACCCGCAGGTAGTTGCTCTCGGTGCCGTACGAGGGGCCCCAGACCTCCTGGAGCAGCTGCTTCTGGCTGACCAGGCGGCCGGCGTTGCGCACCAGGACCTCCAGCAGATGCCATTCGGTGGGGGTCAGCCGCACATCGCGGCCGTCGCGATGGGCCTTCTTGGCGGCCAGGTCGACGGTGAACACGTCGGTCTCCACCACCACCGAGTCCTCCGGCCGCCCGACCGGCTCGGCGCGGCGGACGGCCGCGCGCAGCCGGGCGAGCAGCTCGTCCATGCCGAACGGCTTGGTGACGTAGTCGTCCGCCCCGGCGTCGAGCGCCTCGACCTTCTCGTCCGAGGTCTGACGGGCGGAGAGCACCAGGATCGGCACCCGGGTCCAGCCCCGGAGCCCCCTGATCACCTCCACCCCGTCCATATCGGGCAGGCCGAGGTCGAGCACGATCACATCGGGATGGCGGGCGGCGGCGAGCCGGAGTGCGGTGGCGCCGTCCGAGGCCGCGTCCACCTCGTACTTGCGGGCCTTCAGGTTGATCACGAGGGCGCGCACGATCTGCGGCTCGTCGTCCACCACGAGCACCCGGTTCATCTGGCGGGCCTGCCTTTCTGTGCTGTTGTGCCTGACGTGGAGCCGACCTGGACCGGGAGGCCGGGGTCGGCCGGCGGACGGTCGCGGGCGACGCGCAGCGTGAGCACCATGGTCATCCCGCCGCCGGGGGTGTCCTCGGCGGTCAGCCGCCCGCCCACGGCCTCGGCGAAGCCGCGGGCGACGGCGAGCCCGAGGCCGACCCCGGCGCCGCGCGGGGCGTCCCCGTACCGCTGGAAGGGCTCGAAGATACGGTCCTTCTCGCTGTCCGGCACGCCCGGCCCGCCGTCGGCCACCCGCAGCTCGACCCGGTCGCCGAGGGCGCTCGCGGAGACCAGCACGGGGCGGTCCGGCGGGCTGTACTTCACCGCGTTCTCCACGATGTTGGCCACGGCGCGCTCCAGCAGCCCGGGGTCGACCGCGACCATCGGCAGCTCCTCGGGGATGTCGAGGGCCACATCGGCCTCGGGGACGCCGACGAGCGCCATCGGCACCACCTCGTCCAGGTCGATCTCCCGGATGAGCGGGGTGACGGTGCCGGTCTGCAGCCGGGATATGTCCAGGAGGTTGCCCACCAGGTGGTCCAGCCGGTCGGCGCCGCTCTCGATGCCCTCCAGCAGCTCGGCCTCGTCCTCCGCCGACCAGGCCACGTCATCGGAGCGCAGGGAGCTCACGGCCGCCTTGATGGCCGCGAGCGGGGTGCGCAGATCGTGGCTGACGGCGGCGAGCAGCGCGGTGCGGATGCGGTTCCCCTCTGCCAGCTCACGCGCCTGCCCGGCCTCCTGGGCCAGCCGCTGCCGGTCGAGGACGACGGCGGCCTGGGCGGCGAAGGCGGCGAGCACCCGGCGGTCCTCGGCGGGCAGGACCCGGCCGGAGAGCGCGAGCGCCATATGGTCGCCGACCGGCATGTCCACCTCCGCGTCCTCGGGCCGCTCGGGCGGCGGGGTGCCGCCGTGGCCGCCGACGCTGCCCGCGCAGGTCCAGGGGGCGACGTCGCTCTCCCGCTCCAGCAGCGCGACGGAGTCCATGGCGAAGGTCTCGCGGACCCGCTCCAGCAGCGCCTCCAGGCTGGTCTCGCCGCGCAGCACGCTGCCCGCGAGGAAGGACAGTATCTCGGACTCGGCGCGCAGCCGGGCGGCCTGATGGGTGCGGCGGGCGGCGAGATCCACCACGGAGGCCACACAGACCGCCACCGCCACGAAGATCGCTATGGCGACGATGTTCTCGGGGTCGGCGATGGTCAGGGTGTGGGTGGGCGGGGTGAAGTAGTAGTTGAGCAGCAGCGATCCGACGGCCGCCGAGGCGAGCGCGGGCACCATGCCGCCCAGCAGGGCGGCCAGCACATTGAGGAACAGGAAGAGCAGCACCTCGTTGGCGAAACCGGGCCCGGCCTCCGAGGCGAGGGTGGCGCCGGTGGCGGTGAGCAGCAGCGTGAGCAGGGCCGGTCCGGCCACCCCGACCACCCAGCCCGCGATCAGCCGGGAGCGGCCGAGCCGGGCGCCGCGCGCGACCGGCAGCCCGCGGCCCTTGGCGACCTCGTCATGGGTGACGATGTGGACGTCCAGGTCGGGCCCGGACTCCCGGGCGACGGTGGCGCCCACCCCGGGTCCGAACATGTACTGCCAGGTCTTGCGGCGGCTGGAGCCGAGCACGATCTGGGTGGCGTTGACCCCCCGGGCGAACTCCAGCAGCGCCCCGGGGATGTCCTCCCCTATGACGTGGTGGAAGGTGCCCCCGAGGTCTTCGACGAGGGTGCGCTGGACCGCCAGCTCCTTCGGGGAGGCCGAGGTCAGACCATCGCTGCGGGCGATGTAGACGGCGAGGATCTCGCTGCCGGAGCCCTTGGCCGCCATCCGGGCCGCCCGGCGGATCAGCGTCCGGCCCTCCGGGCCGCCCGTCAGCCCGACGACGATGCGCTCACGCGCCTGCCAGGTGGAGCGGATGGAGTGCTCGTCGCGGTACTGCTGGAGGTATTCGTCCACCCGGTCGGCGGTCCACAGCAGGGCCAGCTCGCGCAGCGCGGTCAGGTTCCCGGGCCGGAAGTAGTTCGAGAGCGCGGCGTCGACCTTGTCGGGCGCGTAGATGTTGCCGTGCGCCATGCGGCGGCGCAGCGCCTGGGGCGACATGTCGACCAGCTCGATCTGGTCGGCCCGGCGCACCACCTCGTCCGGGACGGTCTCCCGCTGGCGCACCCCCGTGATCGACTCCACCACGTCCCCCAGCGACTCCAGGTGCTGGATGTTGACGGTGGAGACGACGTCGACGCCCGCCCGCAGCAGCTCCTCGACGTCCTGCCAGCGCTTCTCGTTCCGGCAGCCGGGGACGTTGGTATGGGCGAGCTCGTCGACCAGCGCGACGGCGGGGCGGCGCGCCAGCACCGCGTCCACGTCCATCTCGCTGAAGGTGGACCCCCGGTACTCCACCTCCCGGCGGGGCACCTCCTCGAGCCCGTGCATCATCACCTGGGTGCGCCGACGGCCGTGGTGCTCCACGAAGCCGACCACGAGGTCCGTGCCCCGCTCGACCCGGCGGTGCCCCTCGGAGAGCATCGCGTAGGTCTTGCCGACGCCCGGTGCCGCACCGAGGTAGATCCGCAACTTTCCGCGTCCCATGCCCCTATTTTCCCTGTTGGACGGCGCCTGAGCGCTCGGCGAGCTTCCGGCGGGCGATACCCGTCGAGCAAACCCCGCTCCGGACCGGACCGGCCGTCCCTTGACGCCTCCCTTACGGCCATCGGCGCCCTCTTGACGCGTCTCTGACGCGCGGCGCCCGAACACCCCGGGACAACGCCCGGACACCCGGGGCGAATCCCGGGAAAAGCCGGTGGGCCGTACTCCGCAGAGAAGAGTACGGCCCACCGGTAGACGCTCACATCGGGCCGGGCCTTACGCCGTGGGCTCAGCCGGACGCGAGCGAGCAGCCCGCCAAGGCGTCAAGACCGGAGGGGGCGGTCGAGCCCTGGCGGGAGATCGAGAGTTCGATGCGGTCGATCGTCGAGGCGCGCTTGTCCTTCAGCGGGCCGAGGATCGCGTTCTGCACGAAGTTGGGGCCACCCTCGCCCGCGGAGGAGGCCAGCCGCTTGTTGGCCTCGTCGAGCTGGGTCTGGAGCAGCGCGACATTGCGGTCCACCTCGGCCTGGGCGGCGGCCGGTACGTCGCCGATCCCGGAGGCGACATCGGGGCAGCTGATCGTCTGGCCGGAGCCCGCGCCGGCCCCGCCGCCCTGCTCTTGCCCGCCCTGGCCGGCTCCCCCGCCCTGCTCGTCGGCGGGCTGGGACGCGGCGGCGGTCGGGCGCGCGGCGCCGCCCGCCTCGCCCGCTCCGGAGCCCGCTTCCGCCCCGCCGTCCGACAGCGTGCACTCGGCGAGCGCGTCCAGCCCCGCCGGCTTCTCGGCGTGCCGTCCTATGGAGATCGCGATGCGGTCCAGGGTGGACTTCCGCTTGTCCGCCAGCGGCCCGAGGATGGCGTTCTGCACGAAGTTGGGGCCGCCCTCGCCCTGGCTGGTGCCGAGCCGCTCGTTGGCCTCCGCCAGCTGGGTGTCCAGCAGGGCGAGGTTGCGGTCCACCTCGGCCTGAGCCTCCGCCGGGATCTCCGGGAGGGAACCGGCGACGGCGGGGCAGCTGATGGCCGAGGCCGCCTTGGTCGACGCACTGGCGTCGCCGCTGCCGTCCTGACCGGCCATGGCGGCTCCCACCGCGACGGCCGCACAGGTGATACCGCCGATCGCCCCGGAGAGGAGGATTCTCCGGCGGTGGAGTAACGGAAGGCCACGCGACATCTGATCACTCACCTCGTTGAGGTCGGACAGGGGGTGTCTCTCGCGACGCGCCTTCTCCCCCTCGGAGCGTCACAAGGTCTCGCGCCCATGAGTACGGCCGGTGCGGCGGGTGTGTTCAACGGGGTTCCGGGAAATCCCGAAAACCCGAAGGGAGGGCTCCGGAACATGCCGAAGGGGCCCGGGGGCCCTGCCCCGGGCCCCTTCCGGGCCTTGGCGCTCTGCGTACGCGACCTGCCGTACGCGAACTCTCGTGCGCGAGCCCGCCGTACGCGAGCTCTCGTGCGCGAGGGCGGCTCAGCGCACCTCGGAGATCTCCGGGCCCCGCTGCAGCCGGTCGGCGCCGCCCGCGAACCGCGAGCCCTGCGCCTCGTCCTGCTGCACCCCGTCGGGCACCATCTGCGCGTCGTCCGGCAGCTTGAGGACGATGGGGTCGCGCGGGGCCATCGGGCCCTCGCCGCGCACCACGACCGTGTCCCGGAAGATCGCTTCCAGGAGGCTGCCGGTCTCGGGCTGCACCGCGCCCTGCCCGGAGATCACACCGCGCAGGAACCAGCGGGGCCCGTCCACGCCGACGAAGCGGACCACCTGCACACCGTTCTTGCCGTCGGGGAGCTGCACCGGCACCTGGGCGCGCAGCTCCCAGCCGAGCGGGCCCTCGACCTCGTCCACGATCCCGCCCTGCTGGGTGATGCCGGTGGCGATCTCGTCGCGCACCTCGCCCCAGATGCCTTCCTTCTTGGGCGCGGCGAACCCCTGGAGCTGCACGGCGCTGTCCCGCAGCACCACGGTCGCGGCGACGATCGCGTCCCCCGCGACCTCCACCCGCAGCTCCATGCCCTCCACGCCGGGCACGAACAGACCACCGAGGTCCACCCGGCCCTCGCCGGGCTCGCGCACCTCGGACACGTCCCAGGGGCCCTCGGGGCGCGGGGCCGGCGGCAGGCTCACCCGCCCGCCCTCCACGGGTGCGGCGGTGTCCTCAGCGCCGTCCGCGTCCTCCGCGTCCTCGGCCAACTCGTCGGAGGTCACGTCGAGCGACTCGACGTCCTCCTTGCTGCGCTTGCGGCGACGTCCGAACACGTCATCGTCCTTCCCGGTCGGAACCGACCGAAGCGTATCCATTCCCACCCGTTGTGCCGTCCACGGCGGCATGACCGCCGGTGGACCCGAAGCCCCCTTCGGCCCGCGCCGACCCGGGAAGCTCCGCCACCTCCTGGAAGCGCACCTTCTCGACCTGCTGGACGACCAATTGGGCGATCCGGTCGAAGCGCTCGAACCGCACGCTCTCGCGCGGGTCCAGATTGACCACGATCACCTTGATCTCTCCACGGTACCCGGCATCGATGGTCCCCGGGGCATTCACCATGGCGACGCCGCAGCGCGCGGCGAGTCCGGACCGTGGATGCACGAAGGCGGCATACCCCTCCGGGAGCGCGATAGACACTCCGGTGGGCAGAACCGCGCGCTCCCCGGGGGCCAGCTCGGCGGGCTCGGTGGTGACCAGGTCGGCCCCGGCGTCGCCGGGGTGGGCGTAGCCGGGGACCGGCACCTCGGGGTCCACCCTGCGGATCAGCACGTCGACGGGGTGCGGGCTCATGGGTTCACCTCGAAAGCGCGCGCGACCTTCACCTGATCCGGATCGGCGAGCGCCGCGTCGATCTCCTCCGCCCGGCCGTTCTCGATGAAGTGGTCGACCCGCACCTCTATGAAGAGGGCCTGCGCCCGCACCGCGACGGGGCCGTCGGGGGCGTCGATCCGGCCCGTGGCCGAACAGTAGATCTTGCGTCCGTGCACGGCGGCCACCCGCGCCTCCAGGTGGAGCTCGGCGCCGACCGGCACGGGCCGCAGGAAGTCCGTCTCCAGCCGCCCGGTCACCGCGATCACCCGCTGGAGCCAGTTGAGCGACCCGAGCGTCTCGTCCAGCGCCGCGGCCAGCACCCCGCCGTGGGCCAGGCCAGGCGCGCCCTGATGGCCGCTGCGCACGGTGAACTCGGCGGTGACGCTCACGCCCTCGCCCGCCCGTGTGGTCAGCCCCAGGCCGCGCGCCTGGTCGCCGCAGCCGAAGCACTGGTCGTAGTGCGCGCCGAGGGTCTCCCCGGGCGCGGGCGCGTCGGGGTGGCGCACGGGGGGCTTGGAGGCCTCCGGCGGCGTCAGCCCTGTCGTTCGTCCACTCACAACGGCTGACCTTACCCGCGAGAACTGTCCGGGTCGGCGGCCATGCCAAGCTGATACGCATGCAGCCTTACGACGAACGCCTCAGCGCGCCCCGTTCCTGGTGGTTCATCGCCGTCCTGATGGGCGTCTCAGTGGGGTTGATCATGCTGCCGTTCGGCACCCTGCCGATGCTCGGCGGGCTGATCGGCGGGGCGGCACTGGCCTGCGTGGCGGTGAGTTCGTACGGCTCGGCGCGGGTGCGCGTGGTGGCGGACTCGCTGGTGGCCGGCGAGGCGAAGATCCCGGTGTCGGCACTGGGGACGCCGCAGGTGCTGGACGCCGCCGAGGCGGCCGCCTGGCGGACCTACAAGGCCGATCCGCGGGCGTTCATGCTGCTGCGCAGCTACATCCCGACCGCGCTGCGGGTGGAGGTCACCGATCCGGAGGACCCAACACCGTATGTGTATGTGTCCACACGGAATCCGGAGGCGCTCGCCGCCGCGCTCACGGCCGTTCGCTCGGCGTGACGGGGGCGCGCGAGGAGCTCACTTCTCCAGGGCTACGGGGAGGTCCCAGGGGATCTGCTTGGCCCGCAGATCCTTGCGGACCTTGCGCGCGAGCTTCTTGGTGTCGCGCCGGTTCATCGCGGCTCCCACGGCCGCGCCGACCATGAAGGGCGCCAGGGACGGCATGTTCCGGAAGCTGCGTCTGAGGACCTGCTGCCGCAGCTCGCGCTTCATCTGGACGCCGAGAGCCGCGTTGACGGTCGCCGGCTGGGCGACGTCGATACCGCGCTCCTCGGCCCAGGCGCCGAGGTAGGCGACGGCGCGCTGACGCGTGGAGCCGGGCGCGCGCACCCCGTAGACCTCGTGCAGCTCGGCGATCAGCTTGAACTCTATGGAGGCCACGCCGACGATCTCGGCGGCCAGCTCGGTGGGCATGGCGGGCGGGGCCGGCAGCATCGCCGCGGCACCGACGCCCGCGCCCACTGTGGCGGTGCCGCCCGCGGCACCGGCCACCAGCTTGTCCGCGAGCTCTTCGGGGCCCAGCCCGGGGAACTGCTTGCGCAGCGTCGCGAGATCGCGGACAGCGATACGTGGAGCGTTCGCGATGATCCGGTCGGCGACCGCGTAGACCCCCGCTCTCGCGCGCTCACCGCCTCGTCGCACACCACGGCCGACAGCGGTCGCGAGCGAGGCCACCCGGCCTCGCCCGGTCTCGTTCATGTCGTCGTGTTCCACCTCCACGCCGACCCCGCGGCTCAGGCCGCGCAGTCGCGGCAGATCGGCTGGCCGTTCTTGGTCTCGGCGGCCAGCTGGCTGCGGTGGTGCACGAGGAAGCAGCTCATGCAGGTGAACTCGTCGGCCTGGCGGGGCAGGACCCGGACGGACAACTCCTCGTTGGAGAGGTCCGCGCCGGGTAGCTCCAGGCCCTCGGCCTGCTCGAACTCATCCACGTCGACGGTGGACGCGGACTTGTCGTTCCGCCGGGCCTTCAGTTCCTCGATGCTGTCCTCGTTGACGTCATCGTCGGTCTTGCGTGGGGTGTCGTAATCCGTTGCCATGTTTGTCTCCCCCTCTGGGTGTCTGTGGTGTCTCCAGCGCACGTAACGCGTGAGAGGCCGGACTTGTGCCCGACCCGAGGCGGAGATTTTGCCTCACATCAAGGTCTGTTACTCAATCGACACCCAACCGCACCCCTGAAGAGGTGATCGGGTTGGATGGCCATCGGGACCGTACACGGTCCGAATGTCGCACTCACATGCGCCATGACGTGTACTTCCCGTGATCACGGCCCCTGAAAACCCGGATTTTCCCGGCTTTCCGTCAACCGTGACGATCACACAGAGTATATGGCCGGAAAATCGCCCATGTGATCGATCACACACCCTACATCGGGTGGGCGGATCACGAAAATTCCGCCCAAAGCGAACACATCCCGGCGGAACCCCGGCCGCGCGCTCTCCGACCTCACACCGGCAGCACCACCCGCATCACCAGGCCGCCTCCCTCGCGCGGCTCCGCCGCGATGCGGCCGCCGTGGGCGCGCGCCACCGAGCGCGCGATCGACAGCCCGAGGCCGACGCCCTTGTCGCTGCCGGTGCGCTCCGTACGGAGCCTGCGGAATGGCTCGAAGATGTTGTCCATCTCGTAGGCGGGGACCACCGGGCCGGTGTTCGCGACCACCAGCACGGCCTGGCCCTGCCGGCTCTCGGTGGTGACCTCCACCCAGCCGTCCTGTGCCACGTTGTACCGCACCGCGTTCTGGACCAGGTTCAGGGCGATCCGCTCCAGCAGCACCCCGTTGCCCTGGACCACCGCGGGGGCGCGCTGTCCGCGCAGCTCCACGCCCTTGTCCTCCGCCTCCGCCCGCACCTGCTCCAGCGCCTGGGAGGCCACCTCGGCGAGATCCACCGGCTTGCGGTCGACGATCTCGTTGTCGCTGCGGGCCAGCAACAGCAGGCCCTCCACCAGCTGCTCGCTGCGCTCGTTGGTGGCCAGCAGGGTCTTGCCCAGCTGGGTCAGCTCCGGGGACGCCTGCGGGTCCGAGAGCTGCACCTCCAGCAGGGTGCGGTTGATCGCCAGCGGCGTGCGCAGCTCGTGCGAGGCGTTGGCGACGAACCGCTGCTGGGCGGTGAACGCCCGGTCCAGGCGCTCCAGCATCTCGTCGAAGGTGTCGGCGAGCTCCTTGAGCTCGTCGTCCGGGCCGTCCAGCTCGATCCGGCGGGACAGGTCCGAGCCCGCCACCTGGCGCGCGGTCCGGGTGATCCGGCCGAGCGGCGAGAGCACCCGTCCGGCCATCGCGTAGCCGAAGGCGAAGGCGATCACGGACAGACCCAGGAGGGCTATCAGGGAGCGGCGCAGCAGCCCGTCGAGGGCCAGCTGGCGCTGCTCCTTCATACAGGTGTTCAGGACCGCGTTGAACTGGTCGGGGCTGCTCTGGCCGATGATCTCGGGGCAGGTGTTGTTGGTCGGCTGGACACTGCCGCCGACCAGCTTGAACGGCAGCTCGTTGCCGACGTGCAGGGCCTGGGCGGCCAGCAGGTAGATGATCGTCAGCAGCACCACCCCGGCGATCAGGAACATCCCGCCGTACAGCAGGGTGAGCCGTATCCGGATCGTGGGGCGCAGCCAGGGGTTGGGGCGCGAGCCGGCCTGCGGGTCCCAGCTGGGCTTGGGCGGCACCGTCGGCGGCAGCGGGGTCGGAGTCGTCGCCATGCCCGATCAGATCCGGTAACCCGAGCCGGGGACGGTGACGATCACCGCGGGCTCGCCCAGCTTGCGGCGCAGGGTCATCACGGTCACCCGCACCACGTTGGTGAACGGGTCGGTGTTCTCGTCCCAGGCCTTCTCCAGCAGCTGCTCCGCGGAGACCACGGCGCCCTCGCTGCGCAGGAGCACCTCCAGCACCGCGAACTCCTTGGGCGCCAGCTGGATCTCCTTGCCGTCCCGGAACACCTCACGGCGGTTGGGGTCCAGCTTGATCCCGGCGCGCTCGAGGACGGGCGGCAGGGCCACGGTCGTCCGGCGGCCGAGCGCCCGGACGCGCGCGATCAGTTCGCTGAAGGCGAAGGGCTTGGGCAGATAGTCGTCCGCGCCGATCTCCAGGCCCTCCACCCGGTCGCTGACGTCGCCGGAGGCGGTGAGCATCAGCACACGGGTGGGGATGCCGAGTTCGACGATCTTGCGGCAGACGTCGTCGCCGTGCACGAGGGGCAGGTCCCGGTCGAGGACGACGACGTCATAGTCGTTGACGGCGATCCGCTCCAGGGCGGCGGCCCCGTCATACACGACGTCGACGGCCATGGCCTCCCGGCGTAGTCCGGTGGCCACCGCATCGGCGAGCAGCTGCTCGTCCTCGACGACGAGTACGCGCACGTCGTTGGTCCTTCCTCGATTGCCGCAGTGGGCGGGATGATCTCGCCGAACTCGATGGGTGTTCGGCGCCTCCATCCTGCCTCGAAGTCTCATAAACCGGCGGTAAGAGGGTCGCCGCGGGATCCCGGGCGCGGATCATGGCCGGGGCGGAGGGGCCCGCGGCGGCCGGAACACCGAATTCAGATTTCTTTCGGGTCCGGAGGTTTCCCCCGAAGACGGGGTGGGGAGGACGACTGCACACCCGCGATCACGCCCTGTCCCCGGCATATCTGGCTGGCATTGCCGTCGGCAGGGGCCACTCACGTGATCAACCCGCCGTCGGCACACCCCCGTGCCACCGACCCACGACGAGGGGGCGCAACATGGACGCGTTCACCGCAGGCATTCTGCAGCGCATAGAGAACACCAAGTCCGATCTCATTCGCGCCCGTGAGACGGGCGACGACTTTCTTGTGGACGTGGAGCAGTCGGAGCTGGAAGACCTCCGCCGCCTCGCCGCCGAGCACGGCGTCGAAGTAAGCGCCTCGTTTGCTTGATCCCTTGTGGATTCCGGACCCGATCCAGATCCGGATTCCATGTGACCGTGTGACCGATTCCCAATCACCGCCGGATGGTGATCCAGAAAACATCCGGTAACCACGCCGAAGCGCCCCGGTGTCCTCGTGACACCGGGGCGCTTCCGGGTATGTGGACGGGCCCGGGGCGGGATTCAGTCGTGCCAGGCGCCCAGGTCGTCCAGAAGCCCCCGCAGCGGCTCGAAAAGGCCGGGTGCGGCCGCGATGGTCAGCTCGGTGGAGGCCGGGACGCCCGGCCGCCCTCCGGTCAGCGCGCCCGCCTCGCGCGCTATGAGCGCACCGGCCGCGAAGTCCCAGGGGTTGAGCCCGCGCTCGTAGTAGCCGTTGAGCCGGCCGCAGGCCACATCGCACAGATCGATGGCGGCCGATCCGCCGCGCCGGATGTCCCGCACCCGCGGCAGCACCCCGCCCAGCACCCTGGCCTGCCCGATGCGGCGCTCGCGCACGTACCCGAAGCCGGTGCCGATCAGCGACTCCTCGAGCGGGGCCGCGGGGCGGCAGTGCACCTGCTCCGCGTTCCGCCAGGCGCCCTGGCCCAGGACCGCGTGGAAGGTCTCGCCGCGCACCGGGGCGATCACCACCCCGACGACCGCCTCGCCGTCCTTCTCGGCGGCGATGCTGACCGCCCACGACGGCAGGCCGTAGAGGTAGTTCACGGTGCCGTCGAGCGGGTCGATCACCCAGCGCACCCCGCTGCTGCCCTCGCTGCTGGAGCCCTCCTCCCCCAGCACTCCGTCCCGTGGGCGGCGGCGGGCGAGGAGGTCGGTGATCAGCTTCTCGGCGGCGATGTCCATCTCGGTGACGACGTCGATCGGGCTGGTCTTGGTGGCCGCCACCCCGAGGTCGGCCGGGCGGCCGTCGCGCAGCAGGTCCGCCGCACCGCGGGCGGCCTCCAGCGCCGTCTCGAGGAGTTCGGTCATGAGCGGGTCGGTCATCGTGCTCCTTAGCGGATTGCCCGGAGGGGCGAGCGGCGGTGGCGGGCCGGGACGGCGGGCGCGATCGGTCGGAGCCCGGGGCGTGAGTGCGGGCGCGGTCAGTCGGCGCCCGCGGCGGCGGGGCGCGGCGACCGGGCCGGGCAGCAGCCCACCGGGCACACGTCATGGCTCGGGCCGAGGGCACCCAGGGCGCAGCGCTCCGGGGCGGCCGCCGCCCGGCCCTCGGCGAGGCGCTCGGTGGCCGCGCGCTCCAGCACCAGATCGCGCACGCACGCGGCGAACCGCGGATCGGCCCCGACCGTCGAGGCGCGGGAGACCGGCAGGCCCAGCTCGGCGGCCTTGGCCGTGGCCTCGGTGTCGAGGTCGTACTTGACTTCCATATGGTCCGAGACGAAGCCGATCGGGACCATGACGACGGCGGCCGCGCCCTCGCCGTGCAGCTCCTCGAGGTGATCGCAGATGTCCGGCTCCAGCCAGGGGATGTGCGGGGCGCCGCTGCGCGACTGGTAGACCAGCCGCCAGGGGCGCTCGACACCGGTCTCCTCGCGCACCGCGTCCGCGATCAGCCGGGCGACATCGAGGTGCTGGGCGACGTACGCGCCGCCCTCCCCGTCCTCGGTGTGCGCCTGCTCCGGGCCCGAGGTGTCGGCCGCGGCGGTCGGGATGGAGTGGGTGGTGAAGGCGAGGTGGGCCCCGGCCCGCCGGTCCTCGGGCAGCTCCGCGAGGGCGGCCAGCGTGGTGTCCACCATGGGCCGCACGAAGCCGGGGTGGTTGAAGTAGTGCCGCAGCTTGTCGACGCGCGGCAGCGGCAGGCCCTCGCCCTCCAGGGCGGCCAGGGCGTCCGCCAGGTTCTCGCGGTACTGCCGGCAGCCCGAGTACGAGGCGTAGGCGCTGGTGGCCAGCACCAGGATCCGGCGGTGGCCGTCGGCGGCCATCTCGCGCAGGGTGTCGGTCAGATACGGCGCCCAGTTGCGATTGCCCCAGTAGACCGGCAGGTCCAGGCCGTGCTCGGTGAAGTCCTTGCGCAGCGCGTGCAGCAGTTCGCGGTTCTGCGCGTTGATCGGGCTGACCCCGCCGAAGAGGAAGTAGTGCCGGCCGACCTCCTTCAGCCGCTCGCGGGGGATGCCCCGCCCACGCGTGACGTTCTCCAGGAACGGCACGACGTCATCGGGGCCCTCCGGACCGCCGAAGGAGAGCAACAGCAGTGCGTCATAGGGGTCGGGGGCAGGCTGTACTGACTGATCCGGCATGTTTCCGATCCTGCCACCCGCCGCTGACGGGCGGGAAACGGCCCTGCGCGAACCGGGTCCGGGCCCGTAATCTGTATCAGCGCTCGACGATCCTTACCCTGCTCACGGCGGAGACTGCCTTGCCCAGTGCCAGCCCCTACCGCGCGATCTTCGCCGCCCCCGGCGCCAAGGAGTTCTCCGCGGCCGGCTTCCTCGGGCGGATGCCGCTGTCCATGGCGGGCATCGGCGTGGTCACCATGGTCTCCGAACTCACCGGCCGGTACGGGCTCGCGGGCGCCCTGTCGGCCACCCTGGCGCTCTCCGCCGCCGTCATCGGCCCGCAGATCTCCCGGCTGGTCGACCGGCACGGCCAGCGCCGGGTGCTGCGCCCGGCGACCCTCATGGCGCTCGCCGCCGTCTGCGGGCTGCTCCTGAGCGCGCACCGGGGCTGGCCGGACTGGACGCTGTTCGTCTTCGCCGCCGCGTCCGGCTGTGTGCCCAGCGTGGGCTCCATGGTGCGGGCCTGCTGGGCGGCGGTCTACGAGGACTCCCCGCGCGAGCTGCACGCCGCGTACGCGTGGGAGTCCATCGTCGACGAGATCTGCTTCATCGTCGGGCCGGTCATCTCGATCGGGCTGTCCACCTCCTGGTTCCCGGAGGCGGGCCCGCTGCTGGCCGCCTGCTTCCTGGCGGCCGGGGTCTTCTCGCTGACCGCGCAGCGGGCCACCGAGCCCGTACCGCATCCGCGCGGGCACCACACCGGCGGTTCGGCGCTGCGCTCGCGCGGGCTCCAGGTGCTGGTGACCACCTTCATGGCGACGGGCGCGATCTTCGGGGCGATCGACGTGGTGACGGTGGCCTTCGCCGAGGACGAGGGACACAAGGGCGCGGCCAGTCTGGTCCTGGCGGTGTACGCGGCGGGCTCCTGCCTCGCGGGCGCGGTCTTCGGGGTGCTGCGGCTGAGCGGTCCGGTGTCCCGTCGCTGGTTGTGGGGTATTTGTGCGATCGCCGTGAGTATGATCCCGCTCCAACTGGTCGGGAACCTGCCGTTCCTGGCCGTGGCGCTCTTCGTCGCGGGCCTGGCCATCGCACCCACGATGGTCACCACCATGGCCCTTGTCGAACGGCACGTACCACGCGCGCATCTGACCGAGGGGATGACCTGGGTGAGCACCGGGCTCGCGGTCGGGGTGGCGCTCGGCTCGTCGGCCGCCGGATGGGTGGTGGACGCGGCCGGCGCCCGGGCGGGGTACGCGGTGCCGGCCGTGGCCGGGGCGCTCGCGGCCGCGGTGGCGTTCCTCGGGTACCGCCGGCTCCGGCCGGCGCCACAGCGGGAGGGGTCGGGGACGGATGGCCGTCAGGACCGTGAAGACCGTACGGAGCAGCGTGTGGCGTAACTGGGCGGGGAACGTGATGGCCCGCCCGGCGCGGATCGTCGCCCCGTCGTCCACGCAGGAGCTGGCCGAGATGGTGGGCCGGGCGACGGCGGAGGGGCTGAAGGTGAAGGCGGTGGGCACCGGGCACTCCTTCACCACCGCGGCCGCCACCGACGGGCTGCTGATACGCCCCCACCGGATGGCGGGGGTGCGCGGTCTTGACCGCGAGGCGGGGACCGTGACCGTCGCGGCCGGCACCTCGCTCCGGCAGCTCAACGAGACGCTGTCGGCCCATGGGCTGTCGCTGGTCAACATGGGCGACATCATGGAGCAGACGGTGGCCGGAGCGACCTCCACGGGCACCCATGGCACCGGCCGGGACAGCGCCTCGATCGCCGCCCAGATCAAGGGTCTGGAGCTGGTGACGGCGGACGGTTCGGTGCTGCGCTGCTCGGCGGAGGAGAACCCGGAGATCTTCGCGGCGGCCCGGATCGGGCTCGGCGCGCTCGGCGTGGTCAGCGAGATCACCTTCGGGGTGGAACCGGAGTTCCTGCTCTCGGCGCGCGAGGAGCCCATGCCCTTCGACCGCGTGATGGCCGATTTCGAACAGCTCGTGGCCGAGAACGAGCACTTCGAGTTCTACTGGTTTCCGCACACCGGCAACTGCAACACCAAGCGCAACAACCGCAGCACCGGCCCCGCCGCCCCGGTGGGTCGGGTCAGCGGCTGGGTGGACGACGAACTGCTGTCCAACGGCATCTTCCAGGTGGCCTGTTCGGTGGGCCGGGCGGTTCCCGCCACCATCCCCGGAATCGCCAAAATCTCCAGCCGCGCCCTGTCCGCCCGGACCTACACGGACATCCCTTACAAAGTCTTCACCTCTCCGCGCCGAGTGCGGTTCCTGGAGATGGAGTACGCCGTGCCGCGCGAGGCCGCGGTCACCGTGCTGCGCGAGCTCAAGGCGACCGTCGAGCGGTCCGGACTGCGGGTCAGCTTCCCGGTGGAGGTGCGCACCGCGCCCGCCGACGACATCCCGCTGTCCACCGCCTCCGGGCGCGACACCGCGTACATCGCCGTCCATCTGTACCGGGGCACCCCGCACCGGGCGTACTTCACGGCGGCCGAGCAGATCATGATCGCGCACGGCGGGCGTCCGCACTGGGGCAAGCTGCACAGCCGCGACGCCGCCTATCTGGCCGGGGTCTACCCCCGGTTCGGCGAGTTCGCGGCGGTGCGCGACCGGCTGGATCCAAACCGGCTGTTCACCAACGACTATCTGCGGCGGGTGCTCGGCGACTGACGTGTCACGGCCCGTCGGCCGACTGACGCGTCAGGGCGCGCCGGGCGACTGGCGTGTCACGGCGCGCCGGTGGCGCCGGGCGTGGGCGTGGCCTCGCCGGAAGCATCCGTTCCGCCCTCCGTGACACCGCCGGACGGGGTCCGGGAGGGGCCCGGGGCGGCGGGCTCGGAGGTGCCGGGCGCGGTCGCGCCGCCGGTGCCGCCGTCCTGGCTCGAGCCGTCGCCGGAGCCCTTGCCGGAGCCGGACGAACCGGATGATCCGGACGCGTCGGGCGTCGGCGCGGTCGAGGCGTCTCCCGCGCCGCCCCCGCGGGAGGCGCCCGGGGACGGCGTCTCGTCGCCGCCCCGGGAGGAGCCGGGGCCGTACGACGGGGCGGCCGGGTCCCGGCGCGAGGGGCCGGGGGTGGACTTCGGCCCCGGGGAGCCGCTCACGCTGTCGCTGACGGTGGTTCCGGTCCGGTTCTCCCCCCAGACGTTGGACACCGGGCCGCCGGAGAACATCTCGATCCCCGTGATCACGCTCATGGCGGCGATGAAGACGGCGGCCGCCCCGACGGCATGGCGCCGCCGGACGCGCGGCCGGGCGCCGTGCGTGGTCGGCTCGCCGTACTCGCCGGGGTCCGGGGCCGGCGGGGGCGCGCCCGGCTCGGCGGACTCGGCCGGTCCGGCGTACCACCGGCGCCCGGTCGGCCGCGTCTGGACCCGCACCTCCTTGATCTGCTCACCGGTGCGCCGGAACAGATGCTGGAAGACGGTGCCGCCCGCGGTCGCCACCACGCTCACCACACCGGCGCCCAGGATCGTCCCGTAGACGCCCAGTTTGGACGCGAGCACCGCGGCGGCGACGGCCGCCAGCGCGCTGCCGGCCACATGGGCCACGCTCAGCTCGATCCGCCCGCTCTTGTGTTGTCCGTCGCTGTCGGCCCTGCCGTGCATCTCCCGCCTCGCTTGGACATTCGTTCCAGCCTGCAGGGAGAAGTGACCGATAAACGAAGCAGATCGTTCCGATTCTGTCGTTTCTGTGAAACTTGCCACCCAAATTGGGCCTCACTTCGAAGGATTCACGCTGCCATCCCCCTCCCGGCCATGAACTCGGCTGGCGTGCCGCTCTACCTGAGCGGCCCGAATGGAGTACTGTGGCGAGCCCTGGCCCCGCTTTCCCGTCCGGCCGCCCGGACCCAACGGGAGGGGTCAGAAGGCGGCAACCAACCGGCCCGGGCAACTCGGCAAAGTTGTGGCAGGCTGCACCCGGGCAGGCCACACTCGTCTAGCGGGAGAGCAGCGACGCAACCGTGACGTCGGCAGGCACCACCCGGGAGGTCCCCATGCCCGAACTGCGTGTCGTGGCCGTCAGCAACGACGGCACACGGCTGGTGCTCAAGGCTGCGGACAGCACGGAGTACACACTTCCCATCGACGAGCGACTGCGCGCCGCGGTGCGCAATGACCGCGCTCGGCTCGGCCAGATCGAGATCGAGGTCGAGAGCCATCTGCGGCCCCGTGACATCCAGGCCCGTATACGTGCCGGCGCCACCGCCGAAGAGGTCGCGCAGATGGCGGGCATCCCCGTCGACCGCGTGCGGCGCTTCGAGGGCCCGGTGCTCGCGGAGCGCGCCTTCATGGCCGAGCGCGCCCGTAAGACTCCCGTGCGCCGCCCCGGCGAGAACACCGGACCGCAGCTCGGCGAGGCCGTCGCGGAGCGGCTGTTGCTGCGCGGTGCCGAGAAGGACACCACGCAGTGGGACTCCTGGCGGCGCGACGACGGCACCTGGGAGGTGCTGCTGGTCTACCGGGTCGCCGGTGAGCCGCACTCGGCGAGCTGGACCTACGACCCGCCCCGGCGGCTGGTCCAGGCGGTGGACGACGAGGCGCGGGCGCTGATCGGCGAGGCCGACGACACGCCCGAGCCGAGCTTCCCGTTCGTGCCGCGGATCGCCCGGCTGCCGCGCGACCGGGACAGGGACCGCGATCGCGACCGGGACCGGACGTCGTCCGAGCGCCTCGGTGACGACGACGCCCCGGCACCCGCGTCCGCCTCGCTGGACGACGGTCTCGGTGAGCGGGACTCGCTCACCAGCCTGCTGGAGGCCGTGCCCAACTTCCGTGGCGACATGGTCGTACCCGAGGCTCCGGTCGCGTCGGCTGCCCCGCAGCCGGACGAGCCCACCGAGGAGCCGGAGGCCGTCGAGCCGCCCGCCTCCGCGGCGAGCGCGGGTTCGGCGTACGCGGATGTGCTGATGCCGCGCTCGGTGGCGGGCCACCGCGACCGGCTGACCGGTACGACGGACCGCCAGGCGGAGGCGGACGGCGTCCGCCCGGGCCGCCGGGCCGCGGTGCCGAGTTGGGACGAGATCGTCTTCGGCACCCGCCGCAAGAAGCAGGAGTAGCGGCCGCCGCCGCGCCGACGGGCCCTGCCACCGCACGCCGGTGGCAGGGCCCGTCGGCGTCGGTCAGCCCCGCTCGGGGCCGGTGGCCACCGGACGGGCCCCGTCCGCGGACCATTCGCTCCAGGAGCCGACGTACAGGGCCGCCGGAACGCCCGCGACCGCCAGCGCCAGCACCTGGTGCGCGGCCGAGACCCCGGAGCCGCAGTACACCCCGACCTCGGCGTCACCGGTGGCGCCCAGGGCCGCGAACCGCTCGACCAGCCGCTCGGCGGGCAGGAAGTGACCGTCGTCCGTGACGTTCTCCGCCGTGGGAGCGGAGACCGCGCCCGGGATGTGGCCGCCGACGGGGTCGATGGGCTCGACCTCCCCCCGGTAGCGCTCGCCCGCACGCGCGTCCAGCAGCACTCCGCGCCGGGCGAGCGCCGCCGCGTCGTCCGCCTCCAGCAGCGGCAGGGCCCCGGGGCGCGGCACGAAGTCGCCCTCGGGCGCGTCCGGCACCTCGGTGGTCAGCGAGCCGTCGGCCGCCGTCCACGCGGGCAGCCCCCCGTCGAGCACCCGGACGGACGGATGGCCCGCCCAGCGCAGCAGCCACCACGCGCGCGCCGCGGCCCACCCCTGTCCGCCGTCGTACGCCACCACGCGCCGGTCCTGGCTCACCCCGGCTCGGCGCATCGCGGCCGCGAACGCGGAAAGATCGGGCAGGGGGTGGCGGCCGGACTTTCCGGGCGGGCCCGCGAGCTCGGTGTCGAGGTCGACGTAGACGGCACCGGGCAGATGCCCCGCCTCGTATGTGGGGCGGCCGGGAGGCCCGCCGAGCTGCCAACGCACATCGAGCAGGAGCGGAGGATGATCCTCCGCCAGCTCGCTCATGAGATCGGATGCGGTGATGATGGCATGCATAGGGATCATCCTTGCGTAGGTATCTCTGCGTCGATTGGACCACCCGGTCACCCGGTGTACGTCTGGGTGACACCAGAGCGCAATGAAGCCGAAACGGATGTGCGGCAATAATTCGGGCATTCTGCTGCGAGGCACGGCGAATTGCGGTTCCGCCAGGGCGCTATGTGCGACAGGTGGTGCAAACATCTGTCGGGCCCCCCCGCATCAGCACCTCCGCACGACCGCCCCGCGCCGCCGACCGGCCCGGGGCCGTACCTCCACCACGATGGTCCGAGGAGAGAATGACGTATGACCGAGGCAGCGACTCGGCGCACACCGGGCACGCCCTGCTGGACGAGTCTGATGGTGCACAGCCTTGCCGCGACACAGGACTTCTACCACTCCCTGTTCGGCTGGGAGTTCACGCCGGGCCCCCAGCAGCTCGGCGCGTATGTCCGCGCGGTGCGGGGCGGCCGACCGGTCGCCGGGTTGAGCGAGCTGCCTCCGGAACGCCATCTGCCCGTGGCCTGGATGACCTATCTGGCCTCCGACGACGCCGATGAGACCGCCGAGATGATCCGCGCGTGCGGCGGCACCGTGGCGGTGGGACCGCTGGACGCCGACGAGGCCGGCCGGATGCTGATCGCCGCCGACCCCGAGGGCGCGGTGTTCGGGGTGTGGCAGGAGTGCACGTACGCGGCGGCGGAGCCCGGGGCACCGGGCACTCCGGTCTGGCACGAGCTGCTGACCCGTGACGGCACCGGGGTGCTGAAGTTCTACAAGATGGTCTTCGGCTATCAGACGGAACCGGCGGCCCCCGAGGAGCCGGGCTGCCGCACCTTGCACCTGGACGGCCGGCCGGTGTGCGCGATCCAGAGCGTGGGCGACGCCCTGCCGCGCGGCCGGGGCCCGTACTGGATGACCCACTTCGCGGTGGACGATGTGGACGAGACGGTGCGCCGGGTGACCGCGCTGGGCGGTCAGGTGGTGCGGCCGCCGTCGCGGGGAGCGAGCGGCCATCGGGCCACGGTGCGGGACCCGGAGGGGGCGGCCTTCACCGTCGTACGGCGCACGGAGGGATGAGCCGGGCGGGGTGCCGTGAGCCGGGCGGCGGCCGGAGGGCCGGGGGACGGGCCACGGGAGGACCCCGTCAGTCGACGGGCAGCACATCCGGTGACAGGGTGGCGGCGCGCGCCCGGGCGGCCGTCATCCGGCGCCGGTGGTGGCGCCGGCACAGCACCTCGTAACCGACCTCGCTCCCCGGCCGGTTGACGTCGCCCACGACCACCTGGGCGCCCTCGACGACCATCTGGCCACCGACGGTGCGGGCGTTGTGCGTCGCCCGGGCGCCGCACCAGCACAGCGCCTCCACCTGCAGCACCTCCACCCGGTCGGCCAGCTCCACCAGGCGCTGGGAGCCGGGGAAGAGCTTGCTGCGGAAGTCGGTGGTGATGCCGAAGGCGAAGACGTCCACCTCCAGGTCGTCCACCACCCGGGCGAGTTGGTCGATCTGCGGTGGGGTCAGGAACTGCGCCTCGTCGGCTATCACGTAGTCGACCCGGCCCCCGGCGGTCAGCGCCTGGACCACATGGGTGTAGAAGTCGAGGTCGTCGGCGACCTCGATCGCCTTGGTGGCCAGCCCGAGCCGCGAGGAGAGCTTGCCCTCGCCCTCCCGGTCGTCCCGGGTGTAGATCATCCCCTGGAGCCCGCGCGCCGAGCGGTTGTGCTGGATCTGCAGAGCGAGGGTGCTCTTTCCGCAGTCCATCGTTCCGGAAAAGAACACCAGCTCGGGCATGAGGAGGCGGGGCCTTTCGTAGGGCGGGGTGACCGGTGCGGGCGTGAGCGGGCCGGGCGTGAACGGGGGCGTTCAGGAGCGTACTTCGAGGAGCGGCACCAGCTGCTCCAGGGGGGTCATCGAACCGTGCAGCCCGACCATGGCGGACTCCTTCGGCTCGGTGTGCGAGGCGACGATCGCGACGTCGTCGCGCGCGGCGGCCACGATGTCGCCGATCCGCCGGTACACCCGGTCGTCGACGCCCTTACCGCCGCCATCGGCGCCGCCGGGCCCGCCGAACCAGCCCGCCTCGATGGCCTCGTCACGGCCCGCCACCCACATCCGCTCCCCCAGCACCTCGCGCCAGACGGCCAGCACATCGCCCGCGGCGCCGGGGACGGCGTACACATGGCGGGCGCGGCCCTCGCCGCCGAGCAGCGAGACGCCCGCGCGCAGCTCCCAGTCCTCGTCGAAGTCGATGCGCGACTCCGGGTCGAACGGGATGTCGATCATGCCGTGGTCCGCGGTGACATAGAGCGCCGAGCGGGGCGGGAGGCTCTCGGCGAGCCGCTGGGCGAGCCCGTCGACATAGCGGAGCTGATCGCGCCACTCGGGCGAGTCCACGCCGAAGCGGTGCCCCTTGCCGTCCACCTCGCTGTAGTACGTGTAGACGAGCGAGCGGCCCGCGGCTCCGAGCTGCTCGGCCGCGAGGTCCATCCGCTCCTCACCGGTGAGCCGCCCGTGGAAGGTGCCGCCGCTGAGCGCGACCTTGGTGAGCGGGGTCTCGGCGAAGGTGGGCGCGGAGACCTGGCAGGTGTGCACGCCCGCGGCGTCCGCGAGCTGGAAGACGGTCGGATACGGCTGCCAGGCGTGCGGCTCCGTCCAGGGCTGCCAGCGCAGCTGGTTCATCAGCTGGCCGGTGTCCGGGTCCCGCACCGTGTAGCCGGGCAGGCCGTGGGCGCCGGGCGGCAGTCCGGTGCCCACCGAGGCGAGCGAGGTCGCGGTGGTGGACGGGAAGCCCGCGGTGAGCGGCTCCCCCGAACCGTTCAGCGAACTGGGCAGCAGCGAGGTCAGAAAGGGCGCCTCGCCGGGGTGGGCGCGCAGCAGCTCCCAGCCGAGGCCGTCCACCAGGAAGACACAGACGCGGTCGGCGGGGGCGAGCACCAGACCGGAGGAGATCCCCGGGACCTCCTGGCCCGCGGCCACGGCGGGCAGCAGATCGGCGAGCGAGCCGGTGCCGTACCGCGGCAGGGGCGCGGAGCCGGGGTCCAGCGGGGTGGGCTCGGGCCAGAAGGAGGCGGTGGAGGGCAGCGGGCCGGTGGCGGAGCCGGACATCAGCGGCCGGTGTCCGGGGTGGCCGCGGTGGCCTCGGAGAGCGCCTGGGCGAAGGCGAGGGTCTGACGGACGGTGTCGGGGCCGTCCCCGGCCTCGCTGACGCGCAGGCTGAGGTCGTCGGCGGTGGAGGAGCCGGTGTAGCCGTGGTCGGCCTCGCAGTTGGGGTCGCCGCAGGCGGCGGGCTCCAGGTCGAGGCGGCTGACGGCGCCCCAGCCGATGGTCAGCACGACCTCGCGGGGCAGCGTGCCCGGGGTGTACGACTCGGGGTTGGCGACGACGCGGCTGAGCACGACCGAGGAGATCCGCTGGAGCTTCACGGACTCGGTGGAGGTGGTTGCGTACGGCGACGGGGAGGTGCCGTCCGCGGCCTGCTCGTCGGTGTGGCTGACGATGAAGCGATTGTCCGTGAGGACGAGGACCGTCACATGGCGGCGGACCTCGTTGGCGTCGAAGGTGGTCTCCTGGTGGACCAGGTACGACACGATGGGCTCGCCGCCCACGGCGGCCTCCACCGCCTCGGCCACGAGTGCCGGGTAATAGCCACTGCGCTCGATCGCCGCGCGCAGCCCCTGGGTCGTCGTACCGGTCTTCGCCATGTGCACCATCCTACGGGGCGACGCCGACACGGGCGCCCGTGCCCGTCAAGGCTCGGACGACTCACGCGGAGGTTCGGACGACCGCACACCTGGGTTCGGACGACTCGGCGGGCGGCTCAATAGGCGGGCATGTGGCGGGGACCGAGGTCGGTGCGCGGGGGCGGCGGGGCGAGCCGAGCCGAGGCGCCGAGTACGGACAGGCCGTGCTGGGCGACGACGACGGGCTCGAGGTCGACGGCGACCATCTCGGGGTGGTCGTCCACCAGGCGGGACACCCTCAGCAGCAGCTCCTCGAGGGCCGCGGTGTCCACCGGCTTGGAACCGCGCCAGCCGAACAGCAGCGGCGCGGTCCGGATGGACCGGATCAGCTCGGCGGCGTCCTGGCCGGTGACGGGGACGAGACCGTGGGCGGTGTCGCCGAGCAGTTCGGACGGGGCACCGGCGAGCCCGAAGGAGAGCACGGCCCCGGCGGCGGGGTCGATGGCGGCCCGTACGACGGTGTCCACGCCGCGCGGTGCCATCCGCTGGACGACCAGCCCCAGCTCCTCGGGGCGGCCCAGGTAGCCGGTCAACTCGGCGTAGGCCCGGCGCAGTTCCGTCTCGCTGCCCAGCTCCAGCCGCACGCCGCCCAGGTCGGCGCGGTGCCGCAGATGGGAGGCGGTGGGCTTGAGCGCGACCGGGAAGCCGAGCCGCTCTGCGGCCTTCACGGCGGCGTCGGGGCCGGGCGCGGGGAGGGCGGGCAGCACGCTGACGCCGTAGCGGGCCAGCAGGCGCTGGGTGTCGGCGGCGGACAGTTCGACGCCGGGGCCCGTGCCGTCGCCGGTCCCGGCTCCTGTGCCGTCTCCGGCCCTACCGGCTCCTGTGCCGTCGCCGCCCCTGCCGGCTCCTGTGCCGTCGCCGCCAGTGCCGTCGGCCGGGGCGAGCAGCACCTGGATGTCGGCCGCCGCGCCCGCCTCGTCGATGTCGTCGTACTCCGGGACCCGCCCGGGCTCGGCGGCCTCCTCCCGCCAGCGCGCGTACCGCACGGCCTCGGCGAGCGCCCGTACGGCCCGCTCGGCGGCGGGGTAGGCGGGGATCCGGCGGGTGCCGGGGGCGGGCTCGCCGCCGGTGCCGGCCAGGGCCTGCGCGAGCTCCTGGATCTCCAGGTGGACCACCGCCACCGGTTTGGCCGGACCGGGCCCGGGGGCCTGCGCCGCCTCCCTTACGGCCGCGGCGAGGGCCTGAGCGCTGCCGTCGCCGACCCACGGGATGGCGGTGACGACGACGGCGTCGCAGGTGTCGTCGGCGAGGGCCTCGGTCAGGGCGCGCCGGAAGTCGTCCGGGGTGGCGTCCGTGGTCAGGTCGCGGGGCGGCAGCGGGCGGAGTTCCTCGGTGAGGCAGGCGTCGTAGGTGATCAGGCCGAGCGACTCGGAGTTGCCGAGGATGGCGACGCGCGGACCGGCGGGCAGCGGCTGGGAGGCGAGCAGCACCCCGGTGTCGGCGAGTTCGGTCACGGTGTCGACCCGGATGACGCCGGCCTGCCGCAGCAGATCGGAGACGGTGGCGTCCGGGATCCGGGTGGTGGGCACGGCGTGGCCGGTGGGGGCGCTGCCGGTGTGGCGGGCGCCCTTGACGACGACCACCGGTTTGACGGCCGCGGTGCGCCTGGCGAGCCGGGTGAACTTGCGGGGGTTGCCGATCGACTCCAGGTACATCAGGACGACGTCGGTCAGCGGATCGTCGTACCAGTACTGGAGCAGGTCGTTGCCCGAGACGTCGGCGCGGTTCCCGGCGGACACGAAGGTCGATATTCCGGCGATCCCGGCGAGGCTCGCCAGCCCGGCGCCGCGCCGGTTCAGCCCGGACAGCAGCGCGATGCCGATGGCCCCGGACTGGGTGAACAGGCCCAGCCGGCCGGGGTTGGGCAGCTGCGGGGACAGGGAGGCGTTCAGCCGGACGCCGTCGGCGGTGTTGATGACGCCGAAGGCGTTGGGGCCGATGACGCGCATGCCGTAGGAGCGGGCCTGGCGTACGAGGTCGCGCTGCCGGTCGCGGCCCTCGCCCCCGCTCTCGGCGTATCCGGCGGAGAGCACGACGAGCCCCTGGACGCCGTGGTCGCCGCATTCGGCCACGACGGCGGGCACCCGCTCGGCGGGGACGGCGACGACGGCCAGGTCCACGGGCTCCTCTATGGCGCGCAGCGAGCGGTGGGCTAGGACGCCCTCGGGCTCCAGCCGCGTCATGTCGTCGGGGAAGGCGTGGTTGACGGCGTGGACGCGCCCCGTGAAGCCGGCGTCCAGGAGGTTGCGCAGCACGGTTCGGCCGACGCCGCCGGGTGTGCGGCTGGTGCCGATGACGGCCACGGAGCCGGGCGCGAGCAGCCGCTGGACGGACCGGGCCTCGGCGCGCTGCTCACGGGCGCGCATCACGGCCAGGGAGCGGTCGGTGGGTTCGAGGTCGAACTCGAGGCGGACGACCCCGTCCTCGAAGCTGCGCTTCTGGGTGTAGCCCGCGTCCGTGAACACCTTGATCATCTTGTTGTTGGCGGGCAGCACCTCGGCGGCGAACCGCCGGATTCCGCGCTCGCGCGCCACGGCGGCGATGTGTTCGAGGAGCGCGGAGGCCACCCCGCGGCCCTGATGGGCGTCCTGGACGAGGAAGGCGACCTCGGCCTCGTCGGCGGGGGCCGCGGCGGGCATCCCCCGGCCGTCGATGCGGTCGTACCGAACGGTGGCGATGAACTCATCCCCCACGATGGCCGCCAGACCCACCCGGTCGACGTAGTCGTGGTGGGTGAAGCGGTGGACGTCGCGGTCGGAGAGACGGGGGTAGGGCGCGAAGAAGCGGTAGTACTTCGACTCGTCCGAGACCCGCTCGTAGAAGCTGACCAGCCGCTGCGCGTCATCGGTGGTGATGGGACGGATCTGTGCCGTACCGCCGTCCCGGAGCACCACATCGGCTTCCCAGTGGGTCGGGTAGGCGTGATGGTCCGACGGGCTCCGCATGGGAGCCAGGGTACGGGCCCGCCCGGTCCGGATGGTGGACACCCTTGCGTGGGGGCCAAGTGTCGGGGGAAGGTCCGTATCGGACCGGTCCGGGCATGGCCGGGCCCACTCGGACATCGTTCGGGTGTATCCGGACACCGTATGATTTTGGTCTAGACAACAGCACCGTCACACCTGAAGGGCAACACCATGGCTGAGCGCCGCGTCACCATCGGCTGGGCCGAGGGCCTGCACGCCCGCCCTGCGTCGATCTTCGTCCGGGCGGCCACCGCCGCCGGCGTCCCCATCACGATCGCCAAGGGCGACGGCACCCCGGTCAACGCCGCCTCCATGCTGGCCGTGCTCGGCCTGGGCGCCCAGGGCGGCGAGGAGGTCGTCCTCGCTTCCGACGCGGACGACGCCGAGGTCGCGCTCGACCGTCTGGCGAAGCTGGTGGCGGAGGGGCTCGAGGAGCTTCCCGAGACCGTCTGACCCCGGGCGAGCCCTGCCTGGAATTCCCGGGTGATTCCCGGGGCGATTTCAGGAATTCGGCACGGCGGGGCCGCGGTGGCCGTACCGGCCACCGCGGCCCCGCCATTTTCTGTTTCGGCGCACGGAATTTCCAAGGAGTCCAAGGAGTTGTATACGGGAGTTCTGTTAATTCCGGCCGCTCGCCGTGTTGACGGAATGTTTCGAAGTCCTCACCGGAATCGGGCGGCGCAGCCGGTATTCCGACAGCGCGCGCTCGGTGTGCGCCGTGGCGAGCGCCCGCGCGCGGTCGGCGTCGCCGCGCGCCACCGCGTCCACCAGCGCGCCGTGCTCCGCCCAGGACTCCACGGCCCGTGCGGCCGGGTCGGGGCGCGCGGCGCCCTCGGGCGGCACGGGCCGCGACCCGGGAGCGGCGGCGTACACCCACGCGGTCTTACGGCGCAGCTGGACGAGCAGCGCGGCCAGGCTCGGGCTGCCGGACGCCTGGGCGAGCGTCTCGTGGAACCAGTCTCCCAGCGGCCGCAGTTCGCCGAGCTGACCGCCCTGGGCGCGCTCCCGGCCGAGCCGGACCAGTCCGCGCAGCACCTTCAGATGGGCCTCGGTGCGGCGCTGTGCGGCCCGCGCGGCGCCCAGCGGCTCCAGCAGCGCGCGGATGTCCAGCAGGTCGGCGGCCTCGCGCTCTGAGGGCTGGGCGACACAGGCCCCCGCGTGCCGCCGGGTCGTCACGAAGCCCTCGGACTCCAGGGTGCGCAGGGCCTCGCGGACCGGCACCCGGGAGACGCCGTAGCGCCGCGCGAGCAGTTCCTCGGTGAGGCGACTGCCGGGCTGATACGCGCCGGAGACGATGTCGTCGCGAATCGCCGCGCAGACCGCGTGTGCCGAAATCCGGCGACCGCCCTGGACCGCGTTCGTATCCCCGCTCACTTACGGTCCCGCATTGTCGAACCTCCGCCTTAACGCCCGCGAAACGCGGCCATGGAATGCGCGTTGACCGACTCTATTCCACATGGCCGCCATTTCCGATGGCGGGAAGCATTTCATGGCTGTTTTTTGGTCAGCCGGGCGGCGGCACGCCGAAGGCCCCGTCCTGCGGACGGGGCCTTCTCGGAAGTCTCACGGGGTCTCGGGATCTCGGGATCGTGAGACCGCGCGCGGCGTTCGCGTCGGACGCGCGACGGGTCAGACGTTGACGCCGTGCGTGCGCAGGTACGACAGGGGGTCCATGTCCGAGCCGTAGTCCGGGCTGGTGCGGGCTTCGAAGTGCAGATGCGGTCCGGTGACGTTGCCGGTGGCGCCCGACAGGCCGATCTGCTGGCCGGGGGTGACCTTCTGGCCGACCGAGACGCTGATGGACGACAGGTGGCCGTACTGGGTGTACGTGCCGTCGTTCATCTTGATGACGACGTTGTTGCCGTAGGAGCCGCCCCAGCCCGCCTCCACGATCTCGCCCATGCCCACGGAGTGCACCGTGGTGCCGGTGGAGGCGTGGAAGTCGATGCCGGTGTGGCTGCCGGAGGACCACAGACCGCTGGACGCCTGGTAGCCGGTGGAGACGTAGGAGCCGCTGATCGGCGACACGAAGGTGTTGATGCGCTTGCGCTCGGCCTCGCGCGCCGCGCGCTCCTTGGCCTCGCGCTCGGCCTTGGCCTTCTTCGCCGCGGCCTCCGCCTTTCTGGCGGCCTCCTGGCGGGCGATCGCCTCTGCCTTGGCCTTGGCGGCGGCCTGCTCGGCGGCGGTCTCCTGGGACTGCGCCTGGGCCTCGATGTGGTCCGCGATCCCGTCGCCGATCACGATCGCCTGGGTCAGACCGGTCTGCTGGGGATTGGGGCCCCCGTCGGCCGCGAACGCCTGTCCGGTGATCCCGGCGACCACACCCGAGGCGACGGTCGTGATGCCCACGACGTTCGCACTCGTGCGGATGTTGACCTTGTTGGTGCGGCGGTGCTTACCGGTGGCAGTGCGGGTGGACGCCATACTGAGGCGCACTCCTTTCCTTCCTTCTCGCCTACCGGGTTAGCTGACGGGTTCGGAGCAGGAAGGTCTCCTACGGACCCCTCCCCCGGCCGGGGAAGGCGCCCGATTCACCCCTGGGGACGTGTTGGGTCCCCGGCTCCCCTGGCTTGCGCCGTACGGGGACTCGGCGATGACTGTCCGGTGCCGCGGGTGCGGCGGGTCGCTGGCGAACAGCCGGACTGACGCTAAACGGGCCCGCTTTCGATCACAAACGGTTCCGGTTTTTTGTTGCTCTCCCCACAAACCAAACAAGCAGTCAATCCCATAAATCGGGCATGTCGGAAGGGCCCCGGCGCCCTTTCGGGGCCGGGGTCCTTCCGCTGTCGGCTCATGGACCGGACGTCCGCCGGACCGCCTGCCGGGCCGTCAGCGAGCCGGCCGGACCGGCGGTTCCGCGCACGGATCCGGCCAACTCTCGTCGGCCGTCGGCTCAGTTGGAGATGACGCGCACTTCGCCGATGCCCAGCGCCCGGACCGGCTCCTCGATCGCCGAGGCGTCCCCGACCAGCACCGTGACCAGCCGGTCCGCCGGGAAGGCGCTCACCACCGCGGCGGTGGCCTCCACCGTGCCGGTCTCCGCCAGACGGGCGTACAACTGCGCCTGGAAGTCGTCCGGAAGATGCTGCTCGACCTGGTCGGCGAGGGTGTTCGCGACGGACGCCGCCGTCTCGTACTTCAGCGGGGCGACGCCCACCAGGTTCTGCACCGCGACATCGCGCTCGTCGTCGGTCAGCCCCTCCTCCTTCAGCGTGCGCAGCACCTTCCAGAGGTCGTCCAGCGCGGGGCCGGTGACCTCGGTGGCCACCGAACCGCTGATCGCCAGCATCGAGGCGCCCGTGGAGCCGCCCGCGGGCGACGGGGGCCCGGAGCGCAGCACCTGGCCGAAGGCGCGCACCCCGTAGGTGTAGCCCTTCTCCTCGCGCAGCACGCGGTCCAGGCGGGAGGTGAGGGTGCCGCCCATGCAGTACGTGCCGAGCACCTGCGCGGGCCAGACCCGGTCGTGGCGGTCGGCGCCCACGCGCCCGATGAGCAGCTGGGTCTGCACCGCGCCCGGCCGGTCGACGATCACGACACGGCCGGTGTCGTCCGCGACGATCGGGGGGGCCGTGCGCGGCGCGCCCGCCCCGCCCGTCCAGGCGCCGAGGGTGTCGGCGAGTGCCCGGTCAAGGTCGACACCGCCGAGGTCGCCCACGATGACGGCCGTGGCGGTGGAGGGGCGGAGATGCGCCTCGTAGAAGGCCCGCACGGCCGCGGCGTCGATACCCTCGATGGTCTCCTGGGTGCCCTGGCGCGGCCGGGACATCCGCGACTCGGCCGGGAAGAGCTCCGCGGAGAGGGCCATGGAGGCGCGGCGGGCCGGGTTGGCCAGCTCATGGGGGATCTCGTCCAGCCGGTTGCGCACCAGCCGCTCGACCTCGCCGTCCGGGAAGGCGGGGGCGCGCAGCGCGTCGGCCAGCAGACCGAGCGCCTTGGTCAGCCGGGAGACCGGGACCTCCAGGGAGACGCGGACGCCGGCGTGGTCGGCGTGGGCGTCCAGCGTGGCGCCGCAGCGCTCGAGCTCGGCGGCGAACTCCTCGGCGTCATGCTTGTCGGTGCCCTCCGAGAGGGCGCGCGCCATGATCGTGGCGACGCCTTCGAGCCCGGCCGGCTCGGCGTCCAGCGGCGCCTCCAGGTTGATCTCGACGGCGACGACCTGCTGACCGGGGCGGTGGCAGCGCAGCACGGCGAGGCCGTTGGGCAGCTCACCGCGCTCGGGGGCCGGGAACGCCCACGGCCTGGGGGCGCCGCCCTTGGGCTGCGGGTGGAAGGTCATGGTCGCGGTGACGGCGTCGCTCACTGGGCCGCCTCCCCTTCTGCGTCGGTCTCGGCGGCTTCGGCGGTGTCGGCTGCGTCCTCGGCGCCCTGGACGGGCTCGTAGACCAGCACGGCGCGGTTGTCGGGGCGCAGCCGCGCCGCGGCCACGGCCCGCACCTCCTCGGGGCTGATGTCGAGCACCCGCTCCACGGCGGTCAGCGCCAGCTGCGGGTCGTCGAACAGCACCGCGTAACGGCAGAGCTCGTCGGCCCGGCCGCCGACCGTGGCCAGCCGGTCCAGCCACTCGCGCTCGATCTGCGCCTGGGCGCGCTCCATCTCCTGCGGGGTCGGCCCCTCCTCGGCGAAGCGGGCCAGCTCCTCGTCGACGGCGGCCTCGATGGCGGGCACCTCGACCCCGCCGGAGGTCTTCACGTCCAGCCAGCCCAGCGAGGGGGCGCCCGACAGCCGCAGCAGGCCGAACCCGGCGGCCACGGCGGTGCGGTCGCGGCGCACCAGCCGGTTGTGGAGCCGGGAGGACTCACCGCCGCCGAGGACGGTCAGCGCCAGGTCGGCGGCGTCGGACTCACGGGTGCCGTCGTGCGGCAGCCGGTACGCGGCCATCAGGGCGCGGGCCGGGACCTCCTCCTCCACGACCTCGCGCAGCTGGCCGCCGATCACCTCCGGGAGCGTGCCGTCGCGGGGCGGCCGCTTGCCCTCGTGGGAGGGGATGGAGCCGAAGTACTTCTCGATCCAGGCGAGCGTCTGCTCGGGGTCGATGTCGCCGACGATCGACAGCACGGCGTTGTTGGGGGCGTAGTAGGTGCGGAAGAACTCCCGCGCGTCCTCCAGGGAGGCCGCGTCCAGGTCGGCCATGGAGCCGATCGGGGTGTGGTGGTACGGGTGGCCCTCGGGGTACGCCATGGCGACGAGCTTCTCGAAGGCGGTGCCGTACGGGACGTTGTCGTACCGCTGGCGGCGCTCGTTCTTGACGACGTCGCGCTGGTTCTCCAGGCTCTCCTCGTCCAGCGCGGTCAGGAGGGACCCCATCCGGTCGGCCTCCAGCCACAGGGCGAGCTCGACCTGGTGGGCGGGCATGGTCTCGAAGTAGTTGGTGCGCTCGAAGCTGGTCGTGCCGTTGAGCGAGCCGCCGGCCCCCTGCACCAGCTCGAAGTGGCCGTTGCCGGTGACCTGCGCCGAGCCCTGGAACATCAGGTGCTCGAAGAGGTGCGCCAGGCCGGTGCGCCCCTTGACCTCATGGCGCGAGCCGACGTCGTACCACAGACAGACCGCGGCGACCGGGGTCAGATGGTCCTCGGAGAGCACCACGCGCAGGCCATTGGCCAGGCGGTGCTCAGTCGCTTTCAAGCCGCCGGAGCCGGCCTGCTGCGTGGCCGTGTGACCCATGGGCATGTACGTCCCTTCGATCGCGTGATGGAGCGCGTGCCAGCCGCTTGCGCAGCGCTTCTGTCACTGTATGCAAGGGGACGGACATCTGGCGAAGTTCCGGTCCACTCCCGTGCCGCCGAGCTGTCCCGAACCGTTTCGGCGACCCTTCCGGCGCCGGATCCGGACCCCTTCGAGGGGGCTTCGCGCGGTGGTGCCGGGCGGCGTTCCGGGGCCCGCTCCGAGCGCGAGCGCCCCGGGCCGTTCCACACTTGTCGGTGGACCGGGCCACAATGGTCCGCGTCAGATCCCGCATCGGCAGTTGAAGGAGCCCCAAGCGCGATGGCCCGCCGCCGCACGAAGACCCCGCCGCCGGACGACTTCGAGGAGCGCATCCTCGACATCGACGTCGTCGACGAGATGCAGGGCTCCTACCTCGAGTACGCCTACTCGGTCATCTACTCGCGCGCGCTGCCCGACGCCCGAGACGGGCTCAAGCCCGTGCACCGCCGCATCCTCTACCAGATGAACGACATGGGCCTGCGCCCCGAGCGCTCCTATGTGAAGTGCGCCCGCGTCGTCGGCGAGGTGATGGGAAAGCTCCACCCGCACGGCGACGCGTCGATCTACGACGCGCTGGTGCGCATGGCGCAGCCGTTCTCCATGCGCCTGCCGATGGTCGACGGCCACGGGAACTTCGGCTCGCTGGGCAACGACGACCCGCCGGCCGCGATGCGGTACACCGAGTGCCGGATGGCGTCGGCGACCTCGCTGATGACCGAGTCGATCGAAGAGGACACGGTCGACTTCTCCCCGAACTACGACGGCAGTGAGCAGGAGCCGGTCACCCTCCCCGCCGCCTATCCGAACCTGCTGGTCAACGGCACGTCCGGGATCGCGGTCGGCATGGCCACCAATATGCCGCCGCACAACCTGGGCGAGGTCATCGCCGCCGCCCGCCATCTGATCAGGCACCCGGGCGCGGACCTCGACACGCTGATGCGGCATGTGCCGGGGCCCGACCTGCCCACCGGTGGCCGGATCGTGGGCATGAGCGGCGTCCGGGACGCGTACGAGACGGGCCGCGGCACCTTCAAGATCCGCGCCACGGTGGCCGTGGAGGACGTGACGGCCCGTCGTAAGGGCCTCGTCGTCACCGAGCTGCCCTTCGCGGTGGGGCCCGAAAAGGTCATCTCCAAGATCAAGGACCTGGTCGGCGCGAAGAAGCTCCAGGGCATCGCGGACGTCAAGGACCTCACCGACCGTGAGCACGGGCTGCGGCTGGTCATCGAGATCAAGAACGGCTTCAACCCCGAGGCCGTGCTGGAGCAGCTCTACAAGCTCACACCGATGGAGGAGTCCTTCGGCATCAACAACGTGGCGCTGGTTGACGGCCAGCCGCTCACGCTGGGCCTGAAGGAGCTGCTGGAGGTCTACCTCGACCACCGCTTCGACGTGGTCCGGCGGCGCAGCGAGTTCCGGCGTACCAAGCGGCGGAACCGGCTGCACCTGGTCGAGGGTCTGCTGGTGGCCCTGCTCGACATCGACGAGGTCATCCGCCTCATCCGGCAGAGCGAGAACGCGGCGGAGGCCAAGCGCTCCCTCATCGAGCGCTTCGGCCTCTCCGACGTCCAGACGCAGTACATCCTGGACACCCCGCTGCGCCGGCTGACCAAGTTCGACCGGCTGGAGCTGGAGTCGGAGCGCGACCGGCTCAACGCCGAGATCGAGGAGCTGACCCGGATCCTCGACTCCGACGCCGAGCTGCGCAAGCTGGTCTCCGCCGAACTGGCCGCGGTGGCCAAGAAGTTCGGCACCCCGCGCCGCACGGTGCTGCTGGAGTCGTCGAACGCGCCGGTGACCGCGGTGCCGCTGGAGGTCGCGGACGACCCCTGCCGGGTGCTGCTGTCCTCCACCGGGCTGCTGGCCCGTACCGCCAACGGCGAGCCGTTCCCGGTCGAGGGGAAGGCCAAGCGCGCCAAGCACGATGTGATCGTCTCCGCGGTCCCGGCCACGGCCCGCGGCTCCGTGGGGGCGGTGACCTCCACCGGGCGGCTGCTGCGGCTCTCGGTGATCGACCTCCCGATCCTCCCGGAGTCGGCCGCACCCCCGAATCTGTCGGGCGGGGCGCCCATCGCCGAGTTCCTCTCGCTGGAGGACGACGAGGAGCTGATCTGCCTCACCACCCTGGACGAGTCCTCACCGGGGCTCGCGATCGGCACGGAGCAGGGCGTCGTCAAGCGCGTGGTCCCCGACTACCCCGCCAACAAGGACGAGTTGGAGGTCATCGGCCTCAAGGAGGGTGACCGGATCGTCGGCGCGGTGGAACTGTCCACCGGCGAGGAGGACCTGGTCTTCATCGCCGACGACGCCCAGCTGCTGCGCTACGCGGCGAGCCAGGTGCGGCCGCAGGGCCGCGCCGCGGGCGGTATGGCGGGCATCAAGCTCACCTCAGGCGCCAAGGTGATCTCGTTCACTGCCGTCGACCCGGCGAGCGACGCGGTGGTCTTCACGGTCGCGGGCGCGAGCGGCACCCTCGACGACTCGGTCCAGTCGGCCAAGCTCACCCCCTTCGACCAGTACCCGCGCAAGGGCCGGGCCACGGGCGGGGTGCGCTGCCAGCGGTTCCTGAAGGGCGAGGACCGCCTGGTCATGGCCTGGGCGGGCACGGTCCCGGCCCGCGCGGCGGGGGCGAACGGCTCCCCGGCGGCCCTGCCGGAGATCGACCCGCGCCGCGACGGCTCGGGCGAACCGCTCGCCAAGCCGGTGACGGTGGTGGCCGGGCCGGTGTAGCCCGGAGGGGCGGGCCTGGCAGGACGGGCGGGTCCGGCAGGACGGGCAGGCCTGGCAGGCCTGGCAGGACGAGCAGGTCCGGCAGGACAGGCGGGTCCGGCAGGACGAGCCCTGACGAGCAGGGTCCGGCGCGCGCGAGCCCGGTCCGGCACGGACGAGCCCGGTCCGGCCCAGGCGAGCCCGGTCCGGCACGGACGAGCAGGGTCCGGCACGGACGAGCAGGGTCCGGCACGGACGAGCAGGGTCCGGCACGGACGAGCAGGACGAGCGCGCAGGGGCGCGGCATCGCGAGGGTGCCGCGCCCTCGCCGTTTGCGGGCACCCGCGCCGTTCACGGTCGTCGGGCCCGTCCGCATACGGGTAGCCCCGCTCACCCGGCACGCGGCACGACCCGCCTGGGCCCGGCAGGCCCGATGTGAGGGCCGCCCGCTCCCGGGCCCGGCACGGCCCCTCGCCGCGTTGCCGGAGCGACCCGAGTACGCCCCCGGACGGGGGCGGTCCTCCGCCGTGCGGACGACCGCACAAGCTCCCCCTGGCCGCCACCCTGAGAAGCCCCCTGTTCGCGGCCGAGCGCCCCGGTGAAGGCTGCCCCGGACAGCCGACAGCCGACAGCCGACAGCAAACGATTCAGTGGCCGCTGCCATTGCGCCGGGCGCGCATCTGGCGGAGGGCGAGGCGCGCGCCGTCGTGGCCGCGGTCGGCCGCCCGCTGGAAGTGCCGCTCCGCCTCGCCCAGCTCGCCGCGGTCCAGGTGGACGGTGCCCAGCACCACCATGGCCGAGAGATCCCCCGTCCCGGCGGCCTTGCCGAGCCAGTGGACCGCCTCGGCGTACGCGCCCCGCTGCCCCAGCCCGATGCCGTAGACGGTCATCCCCCGCGGATCACCGGCCTCGGCCGCCTTACGGGCGAGCGATTCGGGAATCGGCCGCCCCTCGTCGTAGGCCGCCCTCACCATGGCCCTCAGCCCGGGATCCAGCGAGCGCGCCCCGCGTCTCCCCCGTCGGCCGCGCCACCGCGCCCATAAGCGACCCATATCCACCCCCTCCGCCCCTGGGCGCCATTTTCCCGTCTGCTCCCACCCCATGGAACGGCGAGTACGCGGCGGAATACGGACTGCCACGCTCCGCTCCTGGGGCCGATGAGACACCGCTCGACTCCGGCCGTCCGTCCCTCCACCACGGCTCCGGCGCGTACGCACGGCCCCGCGAGCACTCTCGATCAAGAGAGGTTAGGCTTACCTTCGTGAGCACGTGCGCGACCGCCTCCCGCGACCTGTCCGAGCCGCTCGCCGGGACGGCGGCCACCGCCTCCACCTGGCTGCTGGTGGAACAGCCCGGGCCCTGGGGCACCGAGGCCCTCACCGCCAGCCGCCTCGACCCGGCCGTAGGGCGCGCCCTGGAGCGCGCCGCCGAGGGCACGGGCGTACGGGTCGCGCTGATCCGCCGCCCCGGCCGCCACGCCGATCTGCACACCGGCGCCCGGCACCGGGTGTTCGTGGCCCACACCCGGCCCGGCCACTCCTGGATCCGCACCACCGCCCTGGACGACCCGGCCCGGCTGCTCGGCCTGGACTTCGCCGCGCTGGGCGCGGGCGACCCCGGCGGGCTCACCCTGCGGCCCCATGCGCCCCACGAGCCCCATGACCCCGCGCCCTGGGAGGAGTACACCGGCGATCCGCTGGTGCTGGTGTGCACCAACGGCAAGCGCGACCGCTGCTGCGCCCTCCTCGGCCGCCCACTGGCCGGCGAGCTGGCCGCCTCCGGGGTCCACAGCACCTGGGAGATCACCCATATCGGCGGCCATCGCTTCTCCCCCACCCTCGTCGTGCTGCCGCACGGATACGCCTACGGCAGGGCCACCGCGCAGGGCGTCAAGGACGTCATCGAGGCGCTGCGCAACGGCCGGGTGGTCACCGAAGGCTGCCGCGGCCGCTCCGCCTGGGAGCGTTCCGGCCAGGCCGCGGAGCTGGCCATCCGCGAGCTGACCCGCGAGGACGGGGCCGACGCGCTGACCGTCGTACGGACCGAGGGCGAGGCCCCGGTCTGGTCCGTGACCGTCGCGCACCGCGACGGCCGGGCCTGGCGGGTGAGTGTCGCGCAGATCGCCGCGGCGCCGCCGCGGCCGGAGAGCTGCGGCTCCCGCCTGGGCTCCCCGGCCCGGATGGAGGTCATCGGGATTCGGACCGCCCGGCGGCCCGCGCACGGCGTACGGGCGATGGCCGCCGGGCGCCTCTGACACCCAAGCCCCACCCCCGTCACACCCACCCCCGCAGCGCCCTGCGACCGCCCCTCCCGGCCCCCTCCGCGGGCACCTCACCGGGTCCTGCCCCGGCCCCTCCCACCCGCCCTTGGTTACCCTTCGTTGCCATGAGCGCCGCGATACCGCCGGGGCCGGCAGCCACGGCCACAAGGTGGCGCATCGGCTGGCCCCGACGCGTCTTCTCCCAGGTCCTGCTGATGCAGCTGGCCATCGCCACGGGTGTCACCGTGCTCGCGACCGGCCTCTTCCTCGCGCCGCTCAGCGATCACCTCGACGACCAGGCCATGCGCCGTGCCCTCGCCATCGCCCAGACCACGGCCGCCGAGCCCCGGATGGCCGACGCGCTCCAGCACACCCGGCCCACCCCCGGCGGGCCGGTGCAGACCGAGGCGGAGCGCATCCGCCGGGCGACCGGCGCCGAGTACGTCGTGATCATGGACCGGCGCGGGGTGCGCTGGTCCCACACCTCCCCGGACGAGATCGGCAAGCATGTCTCCACCGACCCCACCGAGGCCATCGAGGGCCGGGAGGTCATGGAGATCGACGACGGCACCCTCGGCCGGTCGGCCCGCGGCAAGGTGCCCCTGCGCGCCGGGGACGGCCGTATCGTGGGCGCCGTCTCCGTGGGCATCTCCTACGAGAGCGTGCGCGCCCGGCTCGTCGCCGCGGTCCCGGAGATGCTCGCCTACGCGGGCGGCGCGCTCGCGGTCGGCGCCCTGGCCGCGTACATGGTCTCCCGCCGACTCCAGCGGCGCACCCATGACCTGGCCTTCTCCGATATCTCGGCGTTGCTGGCCGAGCGCGAGGCGATGCTGCACGGCATCCGGGAGGGCGTTGTCGCCCTCGACGCCCACGGCCGCATCCGCCTGATCAACGACGAGGCGCAGCGGCTGCTGGATCTGCGCCCCGAGGACACCGGGCAGCCTCTGGAGGCGGTGCTGTCCCCGGGCCGTACGACCGATGTGCTGTCCGGTCGGGTCACCGGCGCCGATCTGCTGGCCGTCAGCGGCGGCCGGGTCCTGGTCGCCAACCGGATGCCGACGGACGACGGCGGCGCGGTGGTCACCCTGCGTGACCGCACCGAGCTGGAACGGCTGGGCCGCGAGCTGGACGGCACCCGGGGCCTGATCGACGCCCTGCGGGCCCAGGACCATGAGCACGCCAACCGGATGCACACCCTCCTCGGCCTGATCGAACTCGAACTGCACGACGAGGCGATGGAGTTCATCACCGAGGCGATCGGGGTGCACCGGGCCACCGCCGAGCAGGTCACCGAGCGGGTGCACGATCCGCTGCTGGCCTCCCTGCTGGTCGGCAAGGCCACAGTCGCCACCGAACGCGGCGTCTCGCTGTCCGTCGCCGGGGACAGCCTGCTGCCCAACCGGCTGGTGGACCCACCGGGGGTGGTGACGATCGTCGGCAACCTCATCGACAACGCCCTGGACGCGGCGGTCGGTTCGGCGGAGCCGCGGGTCGAGGTGGAGCTGTGCGCCGACGACCGTACGGTGCTGCTGCGGGTCTCCGACACCGGCCCCGGGATCCCCGCCGACCGGCGCGACGTGGTCTTCATCGAGGGCTGGTCGACCAAGGAGCCGCCCGCGCACGGCAAGCGCGGCATAGGGCTCGCGCTGGTCCGCCGCCTCGCCGAACGCCAGGGCGGCAGCGTCCGCGTGTCCGACCGCGAGGGCGGGGGCGCGGAGTTCACCGTCGTCCTCCCCGAGGCGCTGGCCGAACAGCCGGCCGGGGCGCCGCTGACCGCGACAGGAGACCCACGATGACCCTTGGAACCGGACCGGGCGGGTCCCTGGAGGTGCTGGTGGTGGACGACGACGTCCGGGTGGCCCGGGTCAACGCCGCGTACGTCGGCAAGGTGGCCGGATTCCGCGTCGCCGGGCAGGCGCACACCGCCGCCGAGGCGCTGGCCTTCCTGGAGGACGCCCAGGACGCCCAGGACGCCCACGTCGACCTGGTGCTGCTCGACCACTACCTGCCGGATGAGACAGGGCTGTCGCTGGTGCGGCGGCTGCGGCAACTCGGCCATCACACCGACATCATCATGGTGACCGCGGCCCGCGACATCGCGACCGTCCAGGCGGCGATGCGCCATGGCGCGCTGCAGTACCTGGTCAAGCCGTTCACCTTCGCGGGGCTGCGGGCCAAGTTGGAGGGGTACGCGGCGCTGCGCCGCGCCCTGGAGGGCGACGGCGAGGCCGGGCAGGACCAGGTGGACCGGATCTTCGGCGCCCTGGGCGGCGCCTCGGCCGGCCCGGCGGAGCTGCCCAAGGGCCATTCGGCGCTCACCGCCGATCTCGTGCGGGAGGTGCTGCGGGGCGCCGAGGGCCCGCTGTCGGCCCAGGAGGTGGCCGAGCGCTCCTCGCTCAGCAGACAGACCGCGCAGCGCTATCTGAAGCTGCTGGAGCGCACGGGTCGGGTGCGGCTCAGCCTCAAATACGGCGAGACCGGCCGCCCCGAGCACCGCTACGACTGGGTGTGAGCCCTTCCCGCCTCAGGCCGCGCCCGCCCCGGTGAGTGCCCGCACCTCCGTCTCGGCGTGCTTGGCGACATGGGCGGGGACATCCGCGGGGGCGGGTGAGGTGACCGTCCCGAGCCAGCCCGCGAGGAACCCGAGGGGCACCGAGACCAGCCCCGGGTTCTGGAGCGGGAAGAGGTGGAAGTCCACCCCGGAGAAGATCGCGTCCGGGCCGCCGGAGACCACCGGGGACAGCACCACCAGCGCCACCGCCGGAAGCAGCCCCCCGTAGACCGACCAGACCGCGCCGCGCGCCGTGAACCGCCGCCAGAACAGCGAGTACAGCAGCACCGGAAGGTTCGCCGACGCGGCGGCGGCGAACGCCAGCCCCACCAGGAACGCCACATTGAGGTCCTCGGCGAGCAGCCCCAGCCCGATCGCGGCCGCCCCGATCCCCACCGCCGCGATCCGCGCCACCACCACCTCGCCGCGCGGGGTGCGGCCCGCCCGCCTGCTCAGCGAGGTGTAGAGGTCATGGGCTACGGAGGCCGAGGAGGCGAGGGTGATCCCGGCGACGACGGCGAGGATGGTGGCGAAGGCGATCGCGGCGACGACCGCGAACAGCACCGTGCCCCCGGTCGATCCGGCGCCGCCGCCGAGGTCGAGCGCGAGCAGCGGAACGGCCGTGTTCCCGGCCGCGTTGGAGGTCCGTACGGCATCGGTGCCCAGCACGGCGGCCGCCCCGAAGCCGAGCACGATCGTCATCAGGTAGAAGCCGCCGATCAGCCCGATGGACCAGATCACCGAGCGGCGGGCGGCACGGGCGGTGGGCACGGTGTAGAAGCGCGAGAGGATGTGCGGCAGCCCGGCGGTGCCCAGCACCAGGGCGAGGCCGAGGCTCACGAAGTCCAGCCGGGCGGTCCAGTCGCCGCCGTACTTGAGCCCGGGGGCGAGGAAGTCCACGCCATGGCCGCTGTTGCGCGCGGCGGTGCTGAGCAGGGTGTCGAGATCGCCGTGGAAGCGGACGAGGACCAGGGCGGTCAGCGCGATCGCCCCGCCCATCAGCAGCACGGCCTTCACGATCTGGATCCAGGTCGTGGCGCGCATCCCGCCGAGCGCCACGAAGACCACCATCAGGGTGCCCACGCCGATGACCGTCCAGGCGCGGGCGCGGCCGCCGGTCTCCCCGAGCAGCAGCGCGACCAGGCTGCCCGCGCCGACCATCTGGGCCACGAGGTACAGCACACAGACCGTGATCGAGGAGATGCCCGCGGCGACCCGGACCCGACGCTCCCGCATCCGCGCGGCCAGCACATCGGCCAGGGTGAACCGGCCGCAGTTGCGGACCAGTTCGGCCACCAGCAGCAGGACCACCAGCCAGGCCACGAAGAAGCCCACGCAGTACAGCACCCCGTCGTAGCCGAACAGCGCGATCAGGCCGGAGATCCCGAGGAAGGACGCGGCCGACATGTAGTCACCGGCGATGGCGAAGCCGTTCTCCATCGGGGAGAACAGCCGCCCGCCCGCGTAGAACTCCTCAGGCGAGCCGTGCCGCCGGCGCCCCGCCCAGGTGGTGATGGCCAAGGTGGCCGTCACGAAGACGCCGAAGAGCAGCAGCGCCAGGCTCCGCTGATCGCCGGTCACCGCCCGTGCCCCCGCATCATCTCCTGCGTCACCCAGCGGAGTTCGAGCGCGACCCGGTCCCGGCGCAGCCGTGCGTGCCGGGCGTACGCCCAGGTCAGCAGGAAGGTGGTGGCGAACTGCGCGAGCCCCGCGACCATCGCCACATTGAGCGTGCCCACGACCGGGCGGGCCATCAGTCGGGGTGCGGTGGTGGCCGCGACGACATACGCGAGGTACCAGATGAGGAACGCGGCGGTCACCGGGAGCACGAACCGGCGATAGCGGCGGCGCACCTCCTGGAAGGCGGCGCTGCCGTGCACCTCCGTGTAGACCGCCTGGGCGGAGGGCGGACGCGCGCGCCTGGGTTCGCCGTCCGTGTCGTCCGCCTCACCCCAGCCGGACGCGAGCGCGTCGTACCACGGGTCCTCCAGCCGCGCCTCTCCCGTGTCGCGCGCGTTGAGCATGTCCACCCCGAACACTCCTTGTTCACTGCGGCATTCGCCGCGTGACCAAGGATGGGCAGATCAGAAAGATCCAGGACCCTTCAATACCGGACCTTCACCCCATCAGGTGACTCAGGTGATGAACAGCCCGGAAGCGGCACTACAGGAGCGGGCGGTGCGGGGGAACGCCGACGGGGTCCCCCGGGTGGGAGACCCCGCCGGACCGGCCCTGCCGAGGGGCCGGGCGTCAGACGTCGATGCGCGACCGGTCCAGGGTCGCCGCCGAGTTGGTGATGAACTCCTTACGGGGCGCGACCTCATTGCCCATGAGCAGGTCGAAGGCGCGCTCGGCGGCCTCCAGATCGCTGATGTTGATGCGCCGCAGGGTGCGGTGGCGCGGGTCCATCGTGGTCTCCGCGAGCTGGTCGGCGTCCATCTCACCGAGACCCTTGTAGCGCTGGATGCCGTCCTTGTAGCGGACCTCCCGGCGCTGGAGGTCCAGCAGGGTCTCCTGGAGCTCCTGGTCGGAATAGGTGTAGAGGTACTTGCTCTGCCCCCGCTTGGGGTTCACCAGCTCCACCCGGTGCAGCGGCGGCACCGCCGAGAAGACCCGCCCCTGCTCGACCATCGGCCGCATATAGCGCTGGAAGAGGGTCAGCAGCAGACAGCGGATGTGGGCGCCGTCGACATCGGCGTCGGCGAGGAAGATCACCTTGCCGTAGCGCGCCTGGTCGATGTCGAAGGTCCGGCCCGACCCGGCCCCTATCACCTGGATGATCGCGCCGCACTCGGCGTTCTTGAGCATGTCGGAGACCGACGACTTCTGCACGTTGAGGATCTTGCCCCGGATCGGCAGCAGCGCCTGGAACTCGGAGTTCCGGGCCAGCTTGGCCGTACCCAGCGCCGAGTCCCCCTCGACGATGAACAGCTCGCTGCGGCCGACGTCGTCGCTGCGGCAGTCGGCCAGCTTCGCGGGCAGCGAGGAGGACTCCAGCGCGGTCTTACGGCGCTGCGCCTCCTTGTGCTGGCGGGCCGCGATACGCGTACGGGCCGCGGCCACGACCTTCTCCAGGACGGCGCGGGCCTGCTGCTTGGCATCCCGCTTCGAGGAGGTCAGGAACGCCTTGAGCTCCTTGGCGACCACATTGGCCACGATGCGGGAGGCCGCCGAGGTGCCAAGCACCTCCTTGGTCTGGCCCTCGAACTGCGGTTCCGCCAGCCTTACGGTCACCACCGCCGTCAGGCCCTCCATGGCGTCGTCCTTGACGACGTCGTCCTCGGCGACCCGCAGCAGCTTGGTGGCGCGCAGCGCCTCGTTCACCGTCCTGGCGATCGAGCGCTCGAAGCCCGAGACATGGGTGCCGCCCTTGGGGGTGGCGATGATGTTGACGAAGGACTTGACCGTCGCGTCGTAGCCGGTGCCCCAGCGCAGCGCGATGTCGACGCCCAGGTCGCGGGTGACCTCGGTCGGGGTCATGTGGCCGCGCTCGTCGAGGACCGGCACGGTCTCCTTGAAGGTGCCCTGCCCGGACAGCCGCAGCACATCGCAGACGGCCTTGTCCTGCGCGAGGTACTCACAGAACTCACTGATCCCCCCGTCGTAGCGGAAGGTCTCCTCGACCGGCCCCTCCTGCCCGTCCAGGCCCCGCTCGTCCCGCACCACCAGGGTGAGCCCCGGCACCAGGAACGCGGTCTGCCGGGCGCGGGCGTACAGCGTCTCCACGGAGAGCTTGGCGTCCTTGAGGAAGATCTGGCGGTCCGCCCAGTAGCGGATGCGGGTGCCGGTGCGGGTCTTGGGCACCCTCTTGCCCTTGAGGACACCGCTGGACGGGTCGAACGGGGCGTCCGGCCCGGATTCGGTGAAGATCCCGGGGACACCGCGGCGGAAGCTGATCGCGTGGGTCTTGCCGTGGAGGTCCACCTCCACGTCGAGACGGGCGGACAGCGCGTTCACCACGGAGGCGCCGACGCCGTGCAGACCGCCGGAGGCCGCGTACGCGCCGCCGCCGAACTTTCCGCCGGCGTGCAGCTTGGTCATCACGACCTCGACGCCGGACAGCCCCGTCTTGGGCTCGACGTCCACCGGGATCCCCCGGCCGTTGTCCCGCACCTCCACGGATCCGTCGTCGTGGAGGATCACCTCGATGTGATCGCAGAAGCCGCCCAGGGCCTCGTCCACCGAGTTGTCGATGATCTCCCAGAGGCAGTGCATGAGGCCACGGCTGTCGGTGGAGCCGATGTACATGCCGGGGCGCTTGCGCACCGCCTCGAGCCCCTCGAGGACGAGAAGGTGCCGCGCGGTGTAGTTACCGCCGCCCCGGTCTGCTCCGGTCAGCAGCGCAGTGGACGGCACGGACGTGTCGGCGGTCACGCGGTTCGCTCCTCGCTGAATTTCTGGTTGGCCCAACTGTGGGCACGATGGTGGCATGGTCGCCCGTCAGAGCGTACCGAGGCTTGATAGAGCCTTTGTGCCGCCACCCGTTGAAACGTCCATGCTAGTCGCACCGGCCACCGTTTCGCTCGTACGTTCGATACTTCACGGCGGTGCCGCACACATCACGTTCCCTTTCAGGCATGAACCATTTAGGCTCCGGGCACGTCCTCATTCACAACCGGCAACCCGGCCGGGAGGGCAAACCAGACAATCGACGCGAAGCATCAAAGCTAGGCAATACGGCTCATTCGCCGCCAAACGTCACCATCCGGCCTACTCAGAAGCAACTTTTGGGAAAAAGCCACGAGCGGGAACGATTTCAGGCTGGTTGGATGTTGACCCTGGTACGACAGCTCGTCGAGCTAGAGAAGAGGCGACGTGACTACTGTTCTGACCCCCGCGAGCCCGTTGACGGCCGCTGACCGCTGCGATCGCTGCGGCGCCCAGGCGTACCTGCGCGTCGTGTTGATCAGCGGTGGTGAACTGCTCTTCTGTGCCCACCACGGGCGCAAGTTCGAGCCGGAACTCAAGAAGATCGCCGCGGAAATACAGGACGAGACCGAGCGACTCACGGCCGCTCCGGCGTCCGCGTCCGAAGACGAACGCTGACGCCTCATACCCACGACGACGAGCGACGCCGGCCCAGGGCCGGATTCCGGGCGGTCTGCCCCCTGAGCGGGGCGGCCGCCCACGCTCGTAACGTGGGTCCTTCCGCGCTTCCGGCATGCCCCAAGGGCAGTCCTCCGACATGACCCAGGGGCAGTCCTCCCGCATGACCCCAGGGCCCTGCGGGGCTCGCTCCGGGGCCCCTTCCAGGCCCCTCCACAGGCGCCCGCGGGCTCCGCGTCAGCCATGGGCGGCCACCAGATCGGCCACCGAGGAGATCCTCGTGTAGACGCCGGGCCGCCCCGCCACGGCGCATCCACTCCCCCAGGACACCAGGCCCACCAGCCGCCCCCGGACCACCAAAGGCCCGCCGCTGTCCCCCTGACAGGCGTCCCGGCCCCCGTCCGGCAGCCCCGCGCAGACCATGGAGCGCGGGTCGTAGTCCCCCTCGGCATTGCCCGGGTAGGCGCTCTCACAGACGCTGTCGGCCAGCACCCGGACCGTCGCGGTGCGCAGCGACGAGGCATAGGTGCCATCGCCCTCCGTATCGCCCCAGCCGTACACCGCGGCCCGTTCACCCGGCCGGTACGCCTGGTCACCGGTGCCCGCCATGCGGATCGTGTAGGCCGCGGGCACCGCGACCCCCAGGGTGAGCACCGCGATGTCCCCGGCCCGGTTGTCGCCCTCGTACGCCGGATTGACCCACACCCGCGCGGGCGGGTACTCCACCCCGTCCTTCTTCCGCAGGTCGTTGCGGCCGATGATCACCTTCAGGTCCCGCACCTCCCGCCAGTCCTTGCCGAGCACCCCACGGCTCAGACAGTGGGCCGCCGTGACGACCGCTGTGGGGCCCACCACCGCCCCGCCGCAGAACTGGCCCGACCTCTTCTCCCCGAAGAGCGCACGGCTGGCCAGGGCCACCGTCCAGGGCGCCTCGACCGTACGGGCCGGATGCCCGCCGATCACCACCCGGTCGGCCGTCGCCGGGGCGGGTGCGGTGAGCACTATCGCGAGCGCGGCGGCCAGCGGCACCGCCAGGGCGATGAGGAGCGAGCGGGGCGACCTGGGCATGCGGCCTCCTGACCATACGGAGCAAGACGCATACTCAGCGTTACCCCCTCTGTCGCGAAGCGCATCCCGAGTGGGCCAAGCGGGGAACATGGCGCCGGAGGCTTGGCACCGCACCTGGCGGCGGCAGCGCGAATGCCGGGCCCCCTCGGAGGGAGCCCGGCCTTCGCGCTGTACCGCTGTACCGCTTCCGCCATGAGGCGGCCATGAAGCGGCGGTCCGGATCAGTCCAGGTAGTCGCGGAGAACCTGGGAGCGGGACGGGTGGCGCAGCTTCGACATCGTCTTGGACTCGATCTGGCGGATGCGCTCACGCGTCACGCCGTAGACCTTGCCGATCTCGTCGAGAGTCTTCGGCTGACCGTCGGTGAGGCCGAAGCGCATCGAGACCACGCCCGCCTCGCGCTCGCTGAGCGTGTCGAGCACGGAGTGCAGCTGCTCCTGCAGCAGGGTGAAGCTGACCGCGTCGGCCGGGACGACCGCCTCGGAGTCCTCGATGAGGTCACCGAACTCGCTGTCGCCGTCCTCGCCCAGCGGGGTGTGCAGCGAGATCGGCTCACGGCCGTACTTCTGGACCTCGATGACCTTCTCGGGGGTCATGTCGAGCTCCTTGGCCAGCTCCTCCGGGGTGGGCTCACGGCCCAGGTCCTGGAGCATCTGGCGCTGGACGCGCGCCAGCTTGTTGATGACCTCGACCATGTGCACCGGGATACGGATGGTGCGGGCCTGGTCGGCCATGGCGCGAGTGATCGCCTGCCGGATCCACCAGGTGGCGTACGTGGAGAACTTGTAGCCCTTGGTGTAGTCGAACTTCTCGACCGCGCGGATCAGACCGAGGTTGCCCTCCTGGATGAGGTCCAGGAAGAGCATGCCGCGGCCCGTGTAGCGCTTGGCCAGCGAGACCACCAGACGGAGGTTGGCCTCCAGGAGGTGGTTCTTGGCGCGGCGGCCGTCCTCGGCGATGATCTCCAGCTCGCGCTTGAGCTTGGGGGCCAGCTTGTCGGAGTTGGCGAGCTTGTCCTCGGCGAACAGACCGGCCTCGATGCGCTTGGCGAGCTCGACCTCCTGCTCGGCGTTGAGCAGCGGGACCTTGCCGATCTGCTTGAGGTAGTCCTTGACCGGGTCGGCGGTGGCACCGGCCGCGGCGACCTGCTGCGCCGGGGCGTCGTCCTCGTCATCGTCGGAGAGCACGAAGCCCGCGTTCTCCGGCTCGGCCTCAGCGCCCTCGGGGCCGGGCTTGCCCGGTGTCTCCTCGATGACCTCCTCGCCCTCGAGGAGCTCGTCGGTGACGTCCTTCTTGGCCGTGGTCTTCTTCGCGACCGTCTTCTTCGCGGCGGCGGTGGTCTTCTTGGCGACCGTCTTCTTGGCCGCGGCCTTCTTCGCGGCGGCCTTCTTCGCGGGTGCGGCCATGGCCTCACCGGCCGGGGCAGCGCCCGGGTCCGCGGTGGGGGCGACCGGGGCGGCGGGGGCCTTCTTGGCAGTGACCGTCTTGGCCGCGACAGTCTTGGTGGCGGTGCGCTTCGCCGGGCTCTTCGCTGCGACGCTCTTACGGGTGCGCTTGGGCGCTTCTGCGGCACTGACCATCAGCGTCACACCCTCCTCGTCGAGGATCTGGTTGAGGCTGCGCAGTACGTTCTTCCACTGGGTTGGCGGAATCTGGTCAGCCTCGAAGGCCCGGCGCACATCGTCGCCGGCGATCTGCCCCTCAGCCTTTCCCCGCTCGATGAGCGCCATGACAGACTCCGACTCGGCGATCTCCGGCGGGAGCGTACGGGATGTGCTGGCCGACACGAACAACCTCTCGGAACGTTGGAAACGGCTTCCGGCTCAGTCCGCTGGGGACCGGAGCCGACGACCGCCGGCAGGGATGAACCGACGGCGCGGGCGGAGTGCGGAGGAGTACAGCGTTTTGAGCGACATCCGTATTCCCTCCGCGGCTGCCACCTCTTTAATCATCGCGCTGCCCCAAAGAGCGTTACGCCCAATACTCGTGGCCCGAGTCACACCCCATAACGGTCTTAATGCCCTTCCAACGGGACAAAAAACTCCCAGTCGCGCACCGATGGGAGTCACACGGCGCCGATCGATCAGATCGCGCCGCGCCGCCGAACCCGCGACGCGGGATCCGGCGACGCCCTCTCGTACGCCGTACGGCATTCATCGGGCCGGAACTCGCCGCCTACTGACACCGCCTTGCCGTACGTCGTACGCCGCACGCTCCGGACGCCCGGCGATCCGGGCGACCGGCCGCGCCGCGGCTCAGTGCTCGCGCGGCGCGGGCACCCCGACCTCGGCATGATCGAGATCCGGGTGGACGGTCAGCAGCTGGCGCATCGCCGCCTCGGCCGCCGCGGGGTCGCCCTCACCGACCGCCTCGACGATCCTGCGGTGATGGGCGACCCCCGCCTCGGTGAGGCGGTCGCAGCCGGAGACCGGGGCCCCGGAGACATGGAGCGCGGCGGCGACGATGCCCGCCAGGTGCTCCAGCATCCGATTGCCGCCGACCTGGAGCAGCAGCGCGTGGAACTCGGCGTCGGCGCGGGAGAAGGTGAGGGCGTCACCCTGTGCCAGCGCATGGCCCATGATCTCGACCATGTCGCCGAGCCGCTGCTGCACCTCCTCGCGGCCGTGCCCGGCGGCGAGACGGGCGGCCAGCGGCTCGATGGTCCAGCGCAGCTCGCACAGCTCACGGCGCTGGCCGTCGCGCTGCGGCCCGAAGGCGCGCCACTCGATGATGTCCGGATCGAGCAGGTTCCAGTCGCTGACCGGGCGGACCCGGGTGCCCACATTGGGGCGGGCGCTGACCAGGCCCTTGGCCTCGAGGACGCGCAGCGATTCCCGTACGACGGTGCGGGAGACCTCGAAGCGCTGCCCGATCTCCTCGGGGACGAGCGGACGGTCCGCGCCCAGGTCACCGGAGACGATCATCTGGCCCAGCTGCTGAACGAGTTGGCCGTGCAGCCCGCGGCCCCGGTTGCCGGCCGCGCGCCGGCCCACCCGGCCGATCTCCGCCTCGGTTCCGTCCCAGGAGGAGGGGGCGCTGCCGCGGTGGGCGCCGGGGCCTTCGGCGTAGGAGTAGCGGTCAAGCTCGCCCGAACCGGCCAGGCCGGAGTCGGCGGGGCGAGCCGCGGTCATCGTGGTGTGCGCAAGGGTACTCACGCATCCTTTGTCGGCGACGCCTCGGAAGCCCTTGAGGTCTTTGGTGAAAAGCACACGAAAGGGTGATCGCCCATTACCTCATAATTGACGCTCAATCGGACAGAAAGAAGCACCCTTCGGGGAGTTGCGAGCAGTTCGCGCGACGGCTGTGCGAATCCGCTTCGGGCCTGATCCACTGGCCTGGGGATGAGGCCGGGCGGCCTCCGGACCGAGCGGGCTACGGGGTTGGGGGTGCGTCGGAGCGGGCGGGCGTCGGAGCGGGCGGGCGTCGGAGCGGGCGGGCGTCGGAGCGGGCGGGCAGGTGGTCGACGGGGCGGACGTGGGCGCCCGGCGCGGGGATGGTGCCACTGGCGGCTGCTGCTGGCAGGTGCTACTGGCGGGTGCTCTTGCCGCGCAGACCGGTGAGGGCGTAGGCGCACAACAGGACGGCCACCGACAACATCAGCGCCTGTCCGACCGGTTGGGACGCGAGCCGCAGCGCGACCGCCAGCCCTCGGTCGATCATGGAGGGCGACCGGTCCAGCGTCGCCGCGCGCAGCCGGTGCGGCAGCATGACCAGCGAACGCAGCGACGGGTCCTGCGCCGCGCGCTGGACGACGGGCACCGCGAGGATCGGCACGGCGAGCAGGGTAGCCAGCCCGAGCGCGGTGGAACGGAAGACTCCGGCGGCGAGCAGCCCGGCCCACGACGAGCCGATGGTCAGGCCGAAGACGCCGACCACCAGAGCGGGCCAGTCGCCCGGCAGCGGCACCGCGTTGCCGCCCACGAGCAGCAGGAGCGCCGCGCTGTCGAGCACGATGACGCCGAGCGACAGCAGGACGGCACCGGCCGCGCAGACCGCGAATTTGGCGGCCAGCAGCCCGAGTCGGCGGGGCACGGCGTCCCGGGTCGCGGCCAGTGCCGGAAAGCGGAACTCGTCGCCGAAGGCGAGGGCGCCCAGGAGACCGGCCGCGATGGCGACGGGAGGCAGCGGGAGGTCGGCGGGCCAGCCGGTGAGCCGGTGCAGTTCCCCGGTGCCACCGGCACGGGCGAGCAGCACGGAGGCGAGGAGCGAGGCCACGACGGAGGCGACACCGATCAGCCAGCCGGTCCGCACGCCGGTGGCGCGGCGCACCTCGTAGCGCATCGGCCAGGCGGGGCCGGGGAAGCGGAGCTTGGGGAGCAGCCGCAGCGGGGGTGCCTCGGGGGCGCGTGCGCGGGCGGCCGCGGGAGTCCCCGGGCCCAGATCGGCGGTCTCCTCGACCAGCCGGTGGACCACGATGCCGTGGCGGTAGGCGGTCTCCCCGACCGATGCGGGGGACAGGCCGTAGACGGAGATGTGGGTGTCGTCGTCACGCACCACGGAGAACGGGTCGGCGGGCGCGGCGACCGGCTCCTCCTCGGGCTCGGCCCCCACTCCCATCCCGGCCCCGACGGCGACCCGGGTCCCGGCCCCGGCCCGCGCGTGGACCGCTTCGGCGCCGACCGCTTGGGTGTCGGCAGCGGGGGCGGGGATGGGGGCAGAGGCGGGAGCGGGAGCGGGGGCGGGAGCGGGAGCGGGAGCGGGAGCGGGAGCGGGGGCGGCCTTGTCCGCCGGGTTTGCCGCGTCGGCCTTGTTCGCCTCGTCGCTGGCCGTCTTGCCGCTGGCCGCCTTGTCGCCGCCCGTCCTGCCGCTGACCGCGGCTTCCACGGTGGCCTTCTTCGCCTCGGCCGCGGCGGAGCCCCGGTAGGCGGACTGGGCCATCCTGACCTTGCGCCAGATCGCCCTCTTCCTGGTCTTGGGCCCGGGGCTCTCGGCCTTGACGACGTCGCCCCCGTCGGCCACGTCGGGCTGGGCCGTGTCGGCCGGGGCAACCCCGGACTTGGCCGCGAGCCCGGCCGCCGCCCGGGCCTCCTCCGCCGCCTGGGCCTCGGCCAACTGCCGGGCGGCCTCTACCTCCTCCTCCAGGACGGCGGCGAGGCGGCCGACGAGCGGCGAATGGACGACGACACGGGGGCGCAGCCGGGTGCGGGCGAACTCGTCCACCGGCTGATCGGCCACCAGCCGCCCCGATTCCAGCGTGAGCACCTGATCCGCGAGGCGGATCACGCCCTCGGCGTCCTCGGTGGCGACGAGGACGGCGCCGCCCTGGGCGGCGAATTGGCGCAGCAGCCCGTAGAGCCAGGCGGTCTCCCGGGTGGACAGGCCCCGGGCGGGCTCGTCGAGGACCAGGGTGTGCGGGTCCCCGAGCAGCGCGGTGGCGATCCCGAGGCGACGCTCCGCCCCGGTGGACAGATCACCGAGACGCTCGTCCGCCAGATCGGTCAGGCCGACCACATCGAGCACGACATCGGCGCGTGCGGCAGCCACCCCGGCCGCGGCACCGAGCATCCTCAGATGCCCCCGCACGGTGCGGCCCGGGTGGCCCGGGACGTCCTCGAGGAGAACGCCGACCTCATGAGCCGGGCGCCGGATGCGGTGCAGGGGGCGGCCCCGGAAGAAGGCGGAGCCATGGCCCCGGTCGAGCTGCAGCAGAAGCCGCAGGGCGGTGGTCTTGCCCGCGCCGGGGCCGCCGAGCAGTGCGGTGACCCGGCCCGCCGGGGCCTCGAAGGTGAGGTCGTCGACAACGGGCGGTTGGTTGCGGCGGGGGGTGCTGGTCAGTCCGGTGGCCTGGATCATGGCTTCTCCCGCGGGGCATGGAACCGCTCGATGGCACGTGGGGACTGGTGGCGTACCGGAGAACGTTAACCCGCTATGTCCTATTTCGTCAGGACGTAGCACTCCCGGGGAGTCGTCGTGTCATGGCCCGTCACACCTCGGGGCGAAGCATGGGCGGATTGAGCAGCGTCGCCCCTCCGGCCCGGAACAGCTGGGCGGGACGGCCGCCCTGACGGGTCGTCGTACCACCGGTGGGCACCAGGAAACCCGGAGTGCCGGTGACCTTGCGGTGGAAGTTACGCGGATCCAGGGCCACACCCCATACCGCCTCGTACACCCGGCGCAGCTCGCCGACCGTGAACTCCTGCGGGCAGAAGGCGGTGGCCAGCGAGGAGTACTCGATCTTGGAGCGGGCGCGCTCGACCCCGTCCGCGAGGATGCGGGCATGATCGAAGGCGAGCGGGGCGGCCAGATCGCTGTCCCGCCCGAAGGCCCCCTCCTGGTCGAGCAGCGACTCGACCGGCGCCCAGCGCACGCTGTGCGCGTCGCCCCCAGCCCGGGGAGCGGGCAGATCGGGCGCCAGCGCGAGATGCGCCACGCTGACCACGCGCATCCGGGGGTCCCGCTTCGGATCGCCGTAGGTGGCGAGCTGCTCGAGGTGGGCCGCGTTCGGCGGAACCGGAAGCGTGGGGTCATGGGCGAGCAGCCCGGTCTCCTCGGCCAACTCCCTGGCAGCGGCGACGGCGAGATCCTCATCGGGCCGCACGAAACCGCCGGGCAGCGCCCACCGCCCCTTGAAGGGCGACTCCCCGCGGCGAACGGCCAGCGCACACAGCGAATGCCGCCGCACGGTGAGCACGACCAGATCAACGGTGACGGCGAATGCCGGGAAAGCCGACGGGTCGTAGGGCATGACGCGATCATAGTCGTCTGCCTGACGATAATCAGGCCCTTGAGCATGATCACCGATGTTCGTGAAATCGCTCTCTCAAGCGCTCGCCTGCACGATTCCCGCACCCCCTTCCGAATCCCCCGAGCCGCCCCACGCGGGCGGACCGCCACACCCCAACCCACCGGCCGCCCCGGACCGTCACGCCTCAGCAGACCCCCTCGCCGCCCACTGTCCGCCCCCAGCCGCCGGACCTCAGCACACCCCCTGCCGTCCACCGACCGCCCCCAGGCCACCGTGTCTCAGTCGCCGAGCCTCCAGCCGATCGGGATCCCCGGCCTGGAGGACCCGCCCCGCTAGCCGTTCGCTATCTGCCCCCGGCCACGGGGCCTCGGCCCACCTGCGCCGCCCCCGGGCCGCGTGTCTTGGGCCCGAGCCGTCCAGCGGATCGGGATCCCCGAGGGTAGTCCGCAGGCCGCCCCTGGCCCCCGCCCCAGGGCTCTCCCGGCCTGGCCGCTGGCCGGGTCAGCGGCGGCTGCGCGTGCCCCGGCCTCCGGTGCGGCGGCGGGTGCGCGGCCGCCCTTCCGGGCGGCGCTTGCCACCCGGGGCGCTCGTCCCTGCCGAGCCGCTCCTGCCGCCCGGCCCCGCCGCCCCGCTCGGCCGCTCCCGCGCCGGCTCCCGCTCACCCTGGCCTTCCGCCTCCCCCGATTCCTCCACTTCCTCCAACTCCTCCGCTTCCGCGCGGGCGGCCGATTCGGCGGGCTCAGCCGACTCGACCGGTCCGGCCGTTTCCATGCTCGTTTCGGCCGGAGTTCCGGCCACCCCCCGCGGCTCGGCGGCAGCCAAGTCGCCGAGCCGCTCCAGTTCCGCGTGCACCGCGGCGTGCACGGCACGATCGGCGCGGTCGGCCGGGTCGGAGCGCTCGGAGTCCTCCCGGCGCAGGCATTGACGCAGCAGCTTCGGATGGACCCCCTCATTGCACGCCTGGTGCAACAACCTCGCGAAGAGGTAGTCGGGATCAACACGCAGGGCACGCCCGAGCGCCACCCGTGCCGTGAGCTCATCACCCGCCGACCAGGCGACCCACCCCGCCAGGGCGAGCGGCGCCGCCGCATGCTCCCCGTAGGAGCCGACACAGCGTCGGGCCAGCGCCCGCCACAGCCGCAGCGCCGCGTCGGCGTCCGCTTCCTCCATCCAGCCGGCCACCCGGTCCCGGGTCCGCCGGTCCTGCAGCCCGATGATCATCGCCGCCGCCTCCTGGTCGTCGAGCAGACCGTCATCGCGGAAATCGGCCGCACAGGCGTCGGCGACCGACGGCGCGGCCTGGAACGTGTCCAGCATCCGGCCCACCAGACCGAGGGTTTGCGCACGCACCGCCACGGAGCCACCGGCGTCCAGAATCCTCGGCACAAGATCGGCCCCCGCTGTGTCCAGCGCCCGCTCCTGCCCATCGGCCCGAGGCGCCCCGAGCGGGGCGAGCCTGGCCTCCATCTCGCGCAGCGAGCCGCGCACCTGGACTCCCGCGAACGTCGCCGCCGCGGCCATGACCGACGTGCCGGGCAGGGCGAGCGGAACGCCTTCCGGCGGACAGCAGCGCCGGTCGGGGCAGACATACGACCAGAACCGGCCGCCGGAGATGCACAGCGCCTCGAACACCGGCACCTCCAACCCGCCGCACGCGATGCGCAGCCGCTGAGAGAGGGGCCGCAGCCGCTCCATCGCCTCCTGCGCGGACTCGCCCTCGGCCGGCTCCTGGCACAGGAACAGAACGACTCCGTCCGGCCGCACGCCCCGCCGCTCGCTGCCGCTGATCAGGCATTCGGCGAGCTGATCGCAGACCTCGGGCCACTCCTCCGGGACCCGGGGAATGCCGAGCCTCAGCCTGCCGCCGAACCGGCCGCGGGCGCCGTGCAGCGCGATCATCACGATGCTGTCGTCCGGCTGAAAGCCCAGGACATAGGGCAGGGCATCGGCGAGCTCGGCCGGGCTGCGGAGGGTGACCTGCTCTTCGCCGGGCAGACCGGCCGCTTCGTTGTGTCGAGTCATGGCCCGACGGTCCCTCAGCCCAGCCGACCCCGCCACCCCTGTGGATAACGTTATCCACAGGCTGCCCGGGGCGTTGGCGCGATGTCGGCGGTATCAGGTTGCATGGGGGCATGAGCGACGAAGACCTGCGCCTCTCGGCCGACCGCGTCCTGGCCCGCCTCGTCGGGGACACCACCGGCTCCGCCCGGCTCCGGGAGGATCAATGGCGGGCGATCGAGGCGCTCGTCGCCGAGCGCCGCCGGGCGCTGGTCGTGCAGCGCACCGGCTGGGGCAAGTCGGCGGTGTATTTCGTCGCCACCGCGCTGCTGCGCGAGCGGGGCAGCGGTCCGACCGTAATCGTCTCCCCCCTGCTCGCGCTGATGCGCAACCAGGTCGAGGCCGCCGCGCGCGCCGGTATCCAGGCCCGGACGATCAATTCCGCGAACACCGAGGAGTGGGACACCATCCAGGCGGAGGTGGCCGCCGGCGAGGTGGACGTGCTGCTGGTGAGCCCGGAGCGGCTCAACAACCCCGACTTCCGCGACCAGGTGCTGCCCCAGCTCGCCGCCGCCACCGGCCTGCTGGTCGTCGACGAGGCACACTGCATCTCCGATTGGGGCCATGACTTCCGGCCCGACTACCGCAGGCTGCGCACCATGCTCGCCGATCTTCCCCAGGGTGTGCCCGTGCTCGCCACCACCGCGACCGCGAACGCGCGGGTCACCGCCGATGTGGCCGAGCAGCTGGGCACGGGCGAGGGAACCGGGCGGGCGCTGGTGCTGCGCGGCCCACTGGACCGGGAGAGCCTGCGGCTGGGCGTGCTGCCGCTGCCGGACGCCGCGCATCGGCTCGCCTGGCTCGCCGACCACCTCGACGAGCTGCCGGGTTCCGGGATCATCTACACCCTCACCGTGGCCGCGGCCGCGGAGGTGACCGCGTTCCTGCGGCAGCGCGGCCACGCCGTCGCCTCCTACACCGGCAAGACGGAGAACGCGGATCGCCAGCAGGCCGAGGAGGACCTGCTGGCCAACCGGGTCAAGGCGCTGGTCGCCACCTCAGCGCTGGGCATGGGCTTCGACAAGCCGGACCTCGGTTTCGTGGTGCATCTCGGTTCGCCGTCCTCCCCCATCGCCTACTACCAGCAGGTCGGGCGCGCCGGGCGCGGTGTGGAGCACGCCGAGGTGCTGCTCCTGCCCGGTCGCGAGGACGAGGCGATCTGGCGGTATTTCGCCTCGCTCGCCTTCCCGCCCGAGGAGCAGGTGCGCCGCACGCTCGACGTGCTCGCGTCGTCGGACCGGCCGGTCTCGCTGCCCGCGCTCGAGCCCCAGGTCGAGCTGCGGCGGTCGCGTCTGGAAATCATGCTCAAGGTGCTCGACGTGGACGGCGCGGTGCGGCGGGTGCGCGGCGGCTGGACCGCCACCGGGCAGCCCTGGGCGTATGACGCGGAGCGGTATGCGTGGGTGGCGCGCCAGCGGGAGACCGAGCAGCAGGCCATGCGGGAGTACGCCACGACGGCCGACTGCCGGATGGAGTTCCTGCGGCGGCAGCTGGACGACGAGAAGGCGGCGCCCTGTGGCCGCTGTGACAACTGCGCGGGGGCCCGGTTCACCACCGAGGTGTCCGCCGCCGCGCTGGACGCGGCGCGCGGTGAGCTGGGGCGGCCCGGTGTCGAGGTGGAGCCGCGCCGTATGTGGCCGACCGGGCTGCCCGCGGTGGGCGTCGACCTCAAGGGCCGCATTCCGGCCGGGGAGCAGGCCGCTCCGGGCCGGGCCCTGGGCCGTCTGTCCGACATCGGCTGGGGAAACCGGCTGCGGCCGCTGCTGGCCCCGCAGAACCCGGACGCCCCGGTGCCCGACGATGTGGCCGGTGCGGTGGTGACCGTGCTCGCCGACTGGGCCAAGGGCCCCGGCGGCTGGGCCTCGGACGCGCCGGACGCCCCGGACCGCCCGGTGGGCGTGGTCACGATCGCCTCGCGCACCCGCCCACAGCTGATCCGGTCACTCGGCGAACGGATCGCCACCGTCGGCCGGTTGCCCCTGCTCGGGAGCGTCGCGTACCACGACGGCGAGATCGACACCCGGGTCCCGCGCACCAACAGCGCCCAGCGGCTGCGGGCGCTGCACGGCGCGCTGACCGTGCCGCCCCCGCTGGCGGCGGCCCTTGCCGAGGCGGGTGGGCCGGTGCTGCTGGTGGACGACCTGGCGGACACCGGCTGGACCTTGGCGGTCGCCTCCCGGCTGCTCCGCCGGGCCGGGGCGGCCGGGGTGTTTCCGCTGGTCCTGGCCGTGCAGGGATAGGGACGGCCGCGGTTGCGGCGGGGTGCGAACCGGCCAGGAATATAGAACGCACATCCAGGTAAAACGGTCAGTGGTGCCGACTGTGCATTGCCGCACGCGGGCGCTACCGCGAGAATTGTCAGCAGCTCCCCCGCCCCCGGTCCGGCCGTGGTACCGACGGGGCTGTGTCGTGGCCCGCGCCCGTGCCCGACCCTTCGCACGGACCGTGGGCGCAGACGAAGGGAGGACCGTGACCTTCGGCTTCGTTCCGCCACCGTCCGCCGATTCCACTTCCCGAGCCGGCCGGATGCTCCAGCCCGCCGAGTGGGCGGCAGCGGGAATCCCATTGCTGCGCAATCCGCGCGAGGTGGTCACCGGACTGCACATTCGCCATCTGCCGACGCCCTCGACCGCCGTCGTCGCGGTCCTCGATCCGGAGGAACGGCTCGCGGCGAGCGCCTCGTTCGTCCGCCGCGGCGCTGCCGCCGTCGACGGCTGGGACTTCCGGAACGCGCTGCTGGCGCAGTTGCGCCGGGTGATCCCGCACGATCTGCGGCGCCGCACACCGATCCGCACCGCCGTGCTGCTCTACTGCCGCGAGGGCGAGAGCCGGTGGACGGAGGAGGACGGCGCCTGGATGTGGGGTCTGCGCGACGCCTGCACCCTGCACGGCCTGCGCTGCGGTGCGTACATCACGCTGACCCACGACGGATGGCGGGTCCTCGGTGAGGGGCGGGGCGGCCGTCGGCCGCACTCCGCTTCGCTGCCGACCGAACCGGGCGTGGCCGTCGAGGGCGATGGCGACGCCAAGGCGCTGCCGCGGCCCCACCTCGGAGGGCGGCGCAAGGCGCTGAGCCACCCCGCCGCCGTCTGACCGGTCGCGGGCCGCACGGCCACCGGCCGTCCGGACGCCGGACAGCTCCGCCACGGGGGAAGAGACTGCCGGGCACCGGGCGTTCGGGGACGTGCGGCCTCAGGCGCCCGGACCGATGAGGGTGTTGATGCGCTCCGGATCGCCGCAGACGATCAGCAGCGTCCCGGCACGGCCCATCGCCTCGGGCAGCGCGCGGGCCACGGCGTCGTTCACACCACCGTTGACGGCGACGACCACGACCGGACGGCCCTTGAGGCGGTCGGCATCCGCGCCGGCGTAGAAGACATCGTCTCCGGCGTCGTGCTGCGCCCAGTAGGACGCCTCGCCGAAGGACAACTCATGTGCCGCCCACGGATGCTGTTCCCCGGTGGTCAGTACCAGGATCTCACCAGGGGGCCGACCGGAATCCAGCAGCAGGTCGACCGCCTCGTCAGCCGCGTCCAGGGCGCCGTCCACCGTGGCGGGGATCAGCTGGATCTGGGGCGTGGCCTTCGTGGCGGTGGGTGCGGCCTTGGCAGCCGAAGCCGCCTGGGCGGTCGGCACGGGCTTCGTCGCATCGCTCGTGGTGCGCTGCGACTGAGCCGACGAGGTTCCGGCGGAGCCACGGTTGGGACCGGGGCTTCCGGGGCGCCGCGGTGCGGGCCGGGGGCCGGGACCAGGGACAGGACGAGGGGTCGGCGCGGTACGGCCTGCGGCCGGTGTCGCGCGGGGACCCGGGACACTCTCGTGAATCTGAGGCTCCTCGGGGATGAGAGGCATGGGCTGATGTCTATCAAACGTCGGTGCGAGTCGCATCGGCGGGTGGCGGTTTTGACCGCTTGGTCTGCTCAGAAGTCGAAGCCGAGTTGGCCTTCGCCCTCCAGCCCGACCGGTTCGGATGTGCTGCGGAACCGCTTCAGGTGCCGCCAGCGGGGCAGCCCGTCCATATAGGCCCAGGACAGCCGGTGGTGGGGCGTGGGCCCCAGTTCCCGCAGGGCGGCGCGGTGTGTGGGGGACGGATATCCGGCGTTGTCCCCGAAGCAGAAGTCCGTGTGCTCGACTCCCAGTTCGGCCATCATCGCATCCCGGCGGACCTTGGCGATCACCGAGGCGGCGGCGACGGACACACAGGACTGATCGCCCTTGATGACCGTACGAACCGTCCAGGGACCACCGAGGTAGTCGTACTTCCCGTCCAGGATCACCGCGTCCGGCCGGACCGGCAGCGCGTCCAGCGCACGCGTGGCGGCGAGCCGGAGGGCGGCCGTCATCCCCAAGTCGTCGATCTCCTCGGGAGAGGAGTGACCCAGGGCGTGTGCGGTGACCCAGGAGTCCAGCTCCAGAGCCAGGGCCGTGCGCTTCTTGGGACTCAGCAGCTTGGAGTCGGTGAGCCCGGTCGGCGGACGGCGCAGACCGGTGACCGCCGCGCAGACCGTCACCGGACCGGCCCATGCCCCGCGCCCGACTTCGTCGATACCGACGACGATCTTGGCTCCCGTCGTGGCTCGGAGCGAGCGCTCGACACTGTGGGTGGGTGGTTCATAGGCCATGGCGAGGACAACCTTACGCCGCTCTTACCTGCGTTCGGAACCCGGATCCCCAGCAGTGATCACCGGCCGCCGCCGGCGGTCGCCGCCCTGCTGGATCCCATGGCCGTTCCCGCCCAACACGACGCGACGCAAGGCTGGTTCGACAGGTGGGGCAAACCGGACGGCGCACCGCATCACGCCCACGCGAAAGGTCAGCCGGCGCCCGCCGGGACCCACTCCGGCAGAGCCTCGGTGCGCTCCAGCCAGTCGGCCGGTGGCGCACCGGCGGCCTCGGACGCGACCACTCCCCCGACGATGGCGCAGGTGGTGTCCACGTCTCCGCCGGCCGAGGCCGTCCTCCAGAACGCCTCCTCGAAGGAACCCAGGTGGCGAGCGGCCGCCCACAGGGCGAACGGCACGGTGTCATGAGCGCTGGTGCGGCGGCCGCAGCCGAGCACCGCGGCGACGGTCCCGGCGTCCGCGTAGTCGAGCATGTCGCGGGCGCGGCGCAGCCCCGCCTGGACGGCGCTGCGCGGCACCACCTCGACCACCCGGTCCAGCAGTTCCCCGGGCCCGCCGTGGCCCGCCGGATCGGCCACCAGCGCCGCGGCCGCGGCCACCGCCATGGCTCCCGCAACCGCCTCGCGGTGCTGATGCGTGGTGTACGCCGAGATTTCCGCCTGATGTGTGGCCTGCTCCACATCGCCCGCGTACCAGGCGCCCAGGGGGGCGATCCGCATGGCGGCGCCGTTGCCCCACGAACCCTGCCCCTGGAACAGCCCGGCGGCCAGGTCACGCCAGTCGCCGCCCTCCCTGATCAGGCGGAGCATCCGGTTCACGGCGGGGCCGTAGCCCCGGTCGAAGTCATGGTGGTCGGCGAAGGACCGGGCGAGATCGTCCTGGTCGATCCGGCCATGGGTCGCCAGGGCGGCCAGGATCGAACAGGCCATCTCGGTGTCGTCGGTCCACTGCCAGGGGGTGGGCGGCAGTTCACGGCGCTTGAGGTAGGGATAGTTGGCGGGTACGAAGAACTGGGAGCCGAGGGCGTCGCCCACGGTCAGCCCGCGCAGGCTCCGCAGAGCCCGGTGGAAACGGTCAGCGGTCATCGCTGCGCACTCTAACCGGTGTGGCCGTAGGGCTTGGGGGTGCACCAGCGCTCGAAGGGCTGGTCGAGGTGGTAACGCCCGTCGGAGCCGAGCAGCAGAGTCCGCATCTCGCCGTTTCCGGGGTTCGACAGCGACTCGAATTCGGCGACGTTCCAGTGCAGCCACCGCATGCAGAACAGCCGCATGGTCAGCCCATGGGTCACCAGCAGGACGTTCGGCGGGTGGGCCGGGTCCTCGAAGCTGCGCCACAGGCTTTCCAGGAAGGCGTCCACCCGGTCATAGACGTCGGCGCCCGACTCACCCTGCGCGAACCGGTAGAAGAAGTGGCCGTAGGCGTCGCGGTACGCCATCTGTTTCCGCACGTCCTCGCGGTCCTGCCAGTTCCCCCAGTCCTGCTCCCGCAGCCGCGGCTCCTCCCTGACCCGGGTGCGGGAGGGGTCGAGATCGAGCAGCTTCAGGGTCTGGTGGGTGCGGCGGTACGGCGACACATAGATCGACACGCGCTCGTCGCCGAAGGTGGCGCGCAGCCGCTCGCCCGCCTCCTCCGCCTGCCGGCGCCCGGCCTCGGTCAGCCTCAGGGCGTGGTCGGGCACCCTTTCGTACACCGAGTCATCGACATTCCCCTCCGATTCTCCGTGCCGTAGGAGGACGATGCGCCGGGGTCGTGCCATGGCGCCACCCTAGATCGAGGCCGTGGCCGGCGCCTCGCCCCCCTCCTCGGCCATGGGCCGGCCTCCTCGTATCTCGCGGCGCCGCCCGGTGAAGCGGCTGCGCAGCAGCCGGTCGTGTGAGACCACCACCAGCGCCCCGGTCCACTGGGCCAGCGCCTCCTCCAGCTCCTCCACCAGGCCGAGGGCGAGATGGTTGGTCGGCTCGTCGAGCAGCAGCAGATCGGCGGGGCGGGCCATCAACCGGGCCAGCGCCAGCCTGCGGCGCTGGCCCGCGGAGAGCGACCCCACCGGGACGTGGAGGGCATCCGGGCGGAACAGCCCGTACGACAGCAGCAGGTCGGTGTGCTCCTCCGGTGTCCCCGGCAGCCCCCGGCCGAAGGCCGACAGCAGTCGCTCCCGGGGCCGGGCAACCGGTATCTCCTGGGCGAGGTAGCCGATCCTGCCCCGGCGGGCCACCCGGCCCGACTCCGGTTTCTCCACCCCGGCCATGACCCGCAGCAGCGTCGATTTGCCCGCGCCGTTGGCACCGTGGACGAGCAATCGCTCTCCGACCGCCACCGTGAGCCGGTCGACCGCCAGCTGCTCCCCCACGCGGACATCGTGAAGGTCGACAAGCAGACCGTCCGCCGCGCCCGCGGCGGGGAGCGCCGAGAACCGCAGCGGCTCCGGCGGGCGCGGCACCGGATCCTCCTGGAGTCTGCGCAGCCTCTCCCGCGCGTTCCGCACCCTGCTGGACACCGAGGACTGCACACGTCCCCGGTCCCGGTCGTAGGCCATCTTGTTGCCGTCCTTCATGCCGCGGCCCGGGGCGACCCGCCGGGCGACGGTGGTGGCGGCCTCGGCGAGCGCGGCCGTCTCCGCGCACCACTCCTCGTACGCCTGCTCCCAGCGGCGGCGCGCGGCGGTCTGCTCGGCGACGAATCCGCCGTACCCCCCGCCGTATCGCACCAGGGTGCGCCGGTCGGCGTCCACCTCGACGATCGCGGTCGCCACCCGCTCCAGGAAGACCCGGTCGTGAGAGACCGCGAGGACGGTGCCCGGATGCGCCCGGAGCGCCTCCTCCAGCCAGCCGAGCACCGCGCCGTCGAGGTGGTTCGTCGGCTCGTCCAGCAGCATCACCTCGGGGGCGGCCGCGATCAGACAGGCGAGCCCGAGCCGGGCCTGCTCACCACCCGACAGGGTGCCGAGCCGCCGCTCGTACCCGATGCCACCGAGCCCCAGGCCGTGCAGGGCCTTCTCCACCCGGGCATCCGCCTCATAGCCGCCGCGGGCCTCGAACGCCGTGAGCAGGTCGCCGTACGCGGCGAGCACGTCGGGGGCGCCGCCGCCGAGATCCGCCTCCAGCTCGCGCAGCCCGCGCTCCATGGCGCGCACCTCGGCGAGGGCGGTGTCCACCGCGTCGCGCACCGTGTGGTCCGGCGGCAGCTCGGGTGTCTGGCCGAGGTGGCCGACGCCGCCGTCGGTCACCGTCACCACGGCGCCGTCGTCCGGTGACTCGCGCCCGGCCAGCAGCCGCAGCAGGGTGGACTTACCGGCCCCGTTCTCCCCCACGACGCCGATCCGCTCCCCGGGCCGCACCGCGAAGGACACGTCGTCGAGCAGCAGCCGGTCCCCCCGGGACAGCGTGACGCCTCGCAGCGAGATCTGAGTGGGCAAGGGCGCACCTCCGAGCACGCGAGCGGCCACCCGGACCGCACACTCCAAACACAACTGAAGTTGCGTTACCCTCAGCATGACACAGCGCACCCACTAACACAACTGGAGTTGCAATTGTCCACAGAGGGCGCCGCCCCGACGCCGGGCACCGTCCGCCCCGGCGGGCGCACCGCGCGCACCCGTTCTGCGGTGCGCGACGCGGTGCTCACCGGCCTCGCAGAGCACGGCTACCCCGGTCTGACCGTGGAGTACGTCGCCGAGCGCTCCGGCATCCACAAGACGACCGTCTACCGGCGCTGGGGCGGCGTCGAGGGGCTCGTGGCGGACGCGCTGGACCTGGCGGGAGAGGACGCCTGGACGCCGCCCGACACCGGGAATCTGGAGGGCGATCTGGGCGCCCTCGCCCGCGAGGTGACCGAGACCTTCGGCAGCGCGTCGGCCGCCGCCGCGCCGACCGCCTTCATCGCGGCCGCGTTCCAGTCCGAGCGCGCGGCGCAGGCGCTGCGCGACTTCTACACCGAGCGCTTCGCGCGCTGCGAATCCGTGGTGCGGCGGGCCGTCGACCGAGGTGAGGCACCCTCCGGCACAGACGCCGCGGCGGTCGTACGCGCCGTCTCCGCGCCCTTGTTCTTCCGGGCGCTCATCACCCGCGAGCCCATCGACAGCCCGCTCGCCGACCAGACGGCGGCCGCGGTCGCCGCCGCGGTCCGGGCCGGGGCCTACCTCCCCGCCCGCCGCTGATCAGGTACCGCCCCTGAACGGGCAGAGGGCTCCGCCTCACACCGTCCAGGCGGACTCGACCCGTACGACATCGCCGGCGATCGCCGCCACATCCGCTTCCGTCTGCGCGCGCAGGCCGAGCCGCTCGACCCGCTCCACGCGGTACTTCCCGTGCTCGGCCGCCGAGTCCCACATCGACAACACCAGGAACTCGTTCCCCGGCGCCTCCCCGAACACCCCACGCAGCATCCCGGGGGATCCGGCCATGGCCGGATTCCACACCTTCTCCTGCACCAGCGTGAAGTGATCCACCCGGTCGGGGCGCACCCGGCAGTGTGCGACGCGCACCACGTCCGCGTCGGAGAACCGCGGCTCGAAGCCGACCTTCACATCGAATCGGTGCTCGAACAGCCGGACTTGCATATCCCGGTACGTGCCCGACTGCGAGGCCGCCAGCCGGTCGTGCGAGCGCGCCATGAAGGAGTCGTAGAACGCCCGGCTCTCCCAGAACGAGAAGACATGCGCCATACTCGGCCGCCCCCGGCTCCAGCCACCGCCCTGCCCCCGGAATCCCGGTTCGCCGGGCAACCCCGCCCACTTCCGCTGCCCCCGCTCGAAACCCGGACGGTCCACCACGGTGCAGCGAATCCACTTGACCAGCACCGCGCCATCCTACGGCCGTACGGTGGCCCTCATCACATACCGGAGAGTCCGCCCCCGGTTCGCCATCGCGTCGTACGACAGCGAGGGAAGAACGGCGGCGGGGCGCGGACCCGAAGGTCCGCGCCCCGCCTCGGATGTCATCCCTCGGATGTCATCCGTAAGGGCTCGCGATCAGCTGCAGCCGCTCGTCGAACCGCAGCCCTCGCACAGGTAGCAGCTGCCCGCACGGCGCATCTTGGTGCCGCAGGAGAAGCAGAGCGGCGCGTCCGCGTTCAACCCCAGCTGGATCTCGACCAGTTCGGTCGAGCTGTGGGCCTCCTTCGCCGACTCGGACCCGCTCCGCGACTGCGACGACGAGCCACTGTTCTTCTGGGCGGCCACATGGCGCGGCGCCGACTGGGCCAGGCCCTCGACGTCCACCTCGTCGTCGGCGGCCTCGTAGGACCCGGTCTCCAGGTGGCGCTGGCGCTCCTCGGCGGAGTGGATGCCGAGCGCCGAGCGGGTCTCGAAGGGCAGGAAGTCCAGCGCCAGCCGGCGGAAGATGTAGTCGACGATCGACTGCGCCATCCGCACGTCCGGGTCGTCCGTCATCCCGGCCGGCTCGAAGCGCATGTTGGTGAACTTCGAGACGTAGGTCTCCAGCGGCACGCCGTACTGCAGGCCGACCGACACGGCGATCGAGAAGGCGTCCATCATGCCCGCCAGGGTCGAGCCCTGCTTGGACATCTTCAGGAAGACCTCACCGAGACCGTCGTCCGGGTAGGAGTTGGCGGTCATGTAGCCCTCGGCGCCACCCACGGTGAAGGAGGTGGTGATGCCGGGACGGCCCTTGGGGAGGCGCCTGCGGACCGGGCGGTACTCGACGACCTTCTCGACCTCGGGCTCGGCCTGCTCCTTCTCCTCCTTCTTCTTGGCGGAGAGCGGCTGGCCGACCTTGCAGTTGTCGCGGTAGATCGCCAGCGCCTTGATACCGAGCTTCCAGCCCTCGAAGTAGATCTCCTCGATCTCCTCGACGGTGGCAGACTCCGGCATGTTGACCGTCTTGGAGATCGCGCCGGACAGGAACGGCTGGGCCGCCGCCATCATCCGCACATGGCCCATCGGCGAGATGGAGCGCTCGCCCATCGCGCAGTCGAAGACCTCGTAGTGCGCGGGCTTCAGCCCCGGCGCGTCGATCACATTGCCGTGCTCGGCGATGTGGGCGACGATCGCCTCGACCTGCTCCTCCTGGTAGCCGAGCCGCTTGAGCGCCTTGGGGACCGTGTTGTTCACGATCTGCATGGAGCCGCCGCCGACCAGCTTCTTGAACTTGACCAGGGCCAGGTCCGGCTCGACGCCCGTGGTGTCGCAGTCCATCATCAGGCCGATGGTGCCGGTCGGCGCGAGCACCGACGCCTGGGCGTTGCGGTAGCCGCTCTTCTCGCCGAGGCGCAGCACGTCCTGCCAGGCCTCGGTGGCCGCGGCCCAGACCGGGGTGTCCAGGTCGTCCATGCGCTTGGCGGCGGCGTTGGCGTCCGAGTGCTGCTTCATGACGCGCTTGTGGGCGTCCGCGTTCCGGGCGTAGCCGTCGTACGTGCCGACCACGGCGGCGAGCTCCGCGGAGCGCTTGTACGAGGTGCCGGTCATCAGTGAGGTGATGGCTCCGGCCAGGGCCCGGCCGCCGTCGCTGTCGTAGGCGTGGCCGGTGGCCATCAGCAGGGCGCCCAGGTTGGCGTAGCCGATGCCCAGCTGGCGGAAGGCGCGGGTGGTCTCGCCGATCTTCTCGGTCGGGAAGTCCGCGAAGCAGATGGAGATGTCCATCGCGGTGATGACCAGCTCGACGACCTTGGCGAAGCGCTCGGCGTCGAAGCGCTGGTTGCCCGCGTCGTCGTCCTGGAGGAACTTCATCAGGTTGAGCGAGGCGAGGTTGCACGAGGAGTTGTCCAGGTGCATGTACTCGCTGCACGGGTTGGAGGCGGTGATCCGGCCCGACTCCGGCGATGTGTGCCAGTGGTTGATGGTGTCGTCGTACTGGATGCCCGGGTCGGCGCAGGCCCAGGCGGCCTCGGCCATCTTGCGGAAGAGCGCCTTGGCGTCGATCTCCTCGATGGGCTCACCGGTCAGCCGGCTGCGCAGCCCGAACGAGGAGCCGGACTCCACCGCCTTCATGAACGTGTCGTTCACGCGGACGGAGTTGTTGGCGTTCTGGTACTGGACGGACGTGATGTCGTCGCCGCCCAGGTCCATGTCGAAGCCCGCGTCGCGCAGGGCGCGGATCTTCTCCTCCTCCTTGACCTTGGTCTCGATGAACGCCTCGACGTCCGGGTGATCGACGTCGAGCACGACCATCTTGGCGGCCCGGCGGGTGGCGCCGCCCGACTTGATCGTTCCGGCGGAGGCGTCGGCGCCGCGCATGAAGGAGACGGGGCCGGAGGCATTGCCGCCCGAGGAGAGGAGCTCCTTGGAGGAGCGGATGCGGGAGAGGTTCAGGCCGGCGCCGGAACCGCCCTTGAAGATCATCCCCTCTTCCTTGTACCAGTCCAGGATCGACTCCATGGAGTCGTCCACGGAGAGGATGAAGCAGGCGCTGACCTGCTGCGGCTGCTTGGTGCCGACGTTGAACCAGACAGGCGAGTTGAAGCTGAAGACCTGGTGCAGCAGCGCGTAGGTGAGCTCGTGGTCGAAGATCTCGGCGTCCGCGGGCGAGGCGAAGTAGCCATTGTCCTCACCGGCCTTGCGGTAGGTGCGCACCACGCGGTCGATGAGCTGCTTCAGGCTCGCCTCGCGCTCCGGGGAGCCCACCGCCCCACGGAAGTACTTGCTTGTGACGATGTTGACCGCGTTCACCGACCAGAAGTCGGGGAACTCCACGCCGCGCTGCTCGAAGTTGACCGAACCGTCGCGCCAGTTGGTCATGACGACGTCACGGCGCTCCCAGACCACCTCGTCGTACGGATGCACGCCGGGGGTGGTGTGGATGCGCTCGATGCGCAGACCCTTGTTCGCCTTGCTGCCCTTGGAGCGGGAGCCTCGTGCCGGGCCGCTCGTCGTCTCTGTCATTCCGCCTCCCTGTACGGGCGAAAACGCCCTGATGTGCCCATTTCTTCCCCGGGCACGGTGTGTCTGTCTTTCACCCGGACGCGACAAGCGCCCCGGGCGGGTATGTGGACCGCCGGTCAGTCGGCGGCGATGGCCGGCGCGGGGGCCTCCGCGGCCCCTTCGGCGCCGGGCCCGCGGTCGTGCGCGGGAGGCCGTTGCTGGTCACGCAGCTCCGCCACGGCGGCCTCGAAGTCCTCGAGGGAGTCGAAGGCGCGGTAGACGGAGGCGAAGCGGAGGTAGGCGACGAGGTCGAGCTTCTGGAGCGGGCCGAGTATGGCGAGCCCGACGTCATGGGTGGACAGCTCGGCGCTGCCGGTGGCCCGGACCGCCTCCTCCACCTGCTGGCCGAGCTTGGCGAGGGCGTCCTCGGTGACCGGACGGCCCTGGCACGCCTTGCGGACCCCCGAGATGACCTTGTCGCGGCTGAAGGGCTCGGTGACCCCGCTCCGCTTGATCACCATGAGTGACGCCGTCTCCACGGTCGTGAAGCGGCGCGAGCAGTCGGGGCACTGGCGGCGCCTGCGGATCGAGCAGCCGTCATCCGTGGTTCGGCTGTCGACGACGCGGCTGTCGGGGTGCCTGCAGAAGGGGCAGTGCATGACTCCGATCCCTCCCTCACCCTGAAAAACGGCGCATGACTGAACATGCCTGAACATGCCTGATGAGCCCCGTCCGGGCCGTAAGGCCCTCCGAGGCGGCCACAAGCATAGGCCAAAACTCCGTCGGCGGATCCACCAGGGACCACAACCTGTGGGTGGCTTGCATCCATCAAACCACTAGATCTGGTGTCCGGCACTCAACCGAGCCGGATGGCGTGTCACGGGTCGGGAGCAGGCACGAGACTACGCGAACCCCGGGCGTCCCTGATTCACAGGGGTGGGGATGCAAGACTGGGGCCGCCGCACGGCGACCGGACCAAACGGCCTATACACCCAAGCCTGTGATCACGTCAGTCCATCTGCGATATTTCACTCGAACGTGTGTTTGGCGCAACCTTTCGAAAGCAACTACCGTTGTCCAACTAGGGAGAACATCTCGAGAGGGGCCGTCGTGACCACCACCGCAGAGAGCGCCACTGTTACCGCCCAGGAGCGCTCCCAGAGCCGACTCGAACAGACACACGCGATGAACCAGACCCACCCGATGAACGACGACGCCACGACTCCGGAGGGGCAGAAGCCCGCGCGCTCGCTACCAGGGCGACCTCCAGGCATCCGGGCGGACAGCTCGGGGCTGACCGACCGGCAGCGGCGCGTCATCGAGGTCATTCGCGACTCTGTGCAGCGGCGTGGCTACCCACCGTCCATGCGGGAGATCGGCCAGGCGGTGGGGCTCTCCAGCACCTCGTCCGTCGCCCATCAGCTGATGGCCCTGGAGCGGAAGGGCTTTCTGCGGCGCGACCCCCATCGGCCCCGGGCCTACGAGGTCCGCGGCTCCGACCAGCCCAGCACCCAGCCCCCGGACACCACCGGCAAGCCCGCCGCCTCCTATGTGCCGCTGGTCGGCCGGATCGCCGCCGGTGGCCCGATCCTCGCCGAGGAGTCGGTCGAGGATGTCTTCCCGCTCCCCCGGCAGCTGGTCGGCGACGGTGAGCTCTTCGTGCTGAAGGTGGTCGGCGACTCCATGATCGAGGCCGCCATCTGCGACGGCGACTGGGTGACGGTGCGCCGCCAGCCCGTCGCGGAGAACGGCGACATCGTCGCCGCGATGCTCGACGGTGAGGCCACGGTGAAGCGTTTCAAGCGTGAGGACGGCCATGTGTGGCTCCTCCCGCACAACGCCGCCTACCAGCCCATCCCCGGTGACGAGGCGACCATTCTCGGCAAGGTGGTCGCGGTGCTGCGGCGCGTCTGAGCGCGCCGGATCGAGGTGCGCCCCTCAGCGTGCCCCACGACCGGGCCCCGGGACCACTGCGCCGGTTCCGGGGCCCTGCTGTGTCTCGCGACCATCGAGGCCCTGTCGTATGAGGCGACCGCGCCCCTGAGACGACCGCGCCCCCGCTAGGCCTCCTGTGCCTTGGCCGCCGCGTCGATGGCGGCCAGCGAGCGGCGCACCTGGTTGCGGTCGGTGGTGTACCAGAACTCCGGCATGGACTTGCGGAGAAACGAGCCGTAGCGGGCCCGCTCGACCCGCGGATCCAGGACGGCGACAATGCCCCGGTCGCCGGAAGCCCGCACCAGCCGGCCCGCGCCCTGGGCCATCAGCAGCGCGGCATGGGTCGCGGCGACGGCCATGAAGCCATTGCCCCCGGCCTCCTCCACCGCCTTCTGGCGGGCACTCATCAGAGGGTCGTCGGGACGGGGGAAGGGCACCCGGTCCATCACCACCAACTGACAGCTGGGCCCCGGCACATCGACGCCCTGCCAGAGGGACAGCGTGCCGAACAGGCAGGTCCTGGCATCGGCGGAGAAGGAACGGATCAGCTCGCCCAGCGTCTCCTCGCCCTGGAGCAGGATGGGCGTGTCCAGACGCCCACGCAGCTCCTCCGCGGCCGCCTGGGCGGCGCGCATGGAAGAGAACAGCCCGAGCGTGCGACCACCCGCTGCCTCGACCAACTCGGCGAGCTCATCGAGCATATCGGCGCGGCTGCCCTCGCGGCCGGGCTGGGCGAGATGCTTGGCGACGTAGAGAATCCCCTGCTTGGAGTAGTCGAAGGGCGAGCCGACGTCGAGACCCTGCCAGCGCGGCGCGGCCTCCTCACCGCCCTCCGGATCCTGCGAACTCTCGGGGGCGAGACCGAGGGAGGCCGCCACCCCGTTGAAGTCCCCGCCCAGCTTGAGCGTGGCGGAAGTGAGGACGACGGACCGGTCCTCGAACAACTTCTCGCGCAGCAGACCCGACACGGAGAGCGGGGCGACACGCAGCGAGGCGCCGAAGCGGTCGTGCCGCTCGTACCAGACCACGTCGTACTCGGAGGCTTCGACGATCCGCTCGGCCACCTGGTGGATGTTCTCCACGGCGCCCAGCGCCTGCTTGCGGACCGCGTCCTCATCCTTGACCGAGGCGTCCCGTGTGGAGCCGAGCGCCGAGATCACCGTGCGGGCCGCGTCGCGCAGCGCCATCAGCACATAGCCGAGGTCCTCGGGGATCTTCTCGAGGCGGCCGGGCAGGGCGAGCTCCATCAGCCGCTCGAAGCCCTCGGAGGCGGTCTGCAGGGCGTCCGCCGCCTGTTCGTTGACCAGCTTCGCGGCACGCCGCACGGCGCGGTTGACCTGGCCCGGGGTGAGCTCTCCGCTGGCGACGCCGGTGACCCGGGAGACCAGCTCATGGGCCTCGTCGACGATCAGCACCTCATGGCTGGGCAGCACGGGGGCGCCCTCGATCGCATCGATGGCGAGCAGCGCGTGATTGGTGACGACGACGTCGGCGAGCTTGGCCCGCTCACGGGCGGCCTCGGCGAAACACTCCGCGCCATAGGCGCATTTGGACGCGCCGAGGCACTCCCGGGAGGTGACCGACACCTGGGACCAGGCGCGGTCCGAGACACCGGGGGTCAGATCGTCCCGGTCGCCCGTCTCGGTATCGTCCGACCAGTCGCGCAACCGCAGCAGGTCCTTGCCGAGCTTGCTGGTGGGCGCGGCGGCCTCGAACGGGTCGAAGAGCCCGGCCTCATCCGCGTCCTCCTGCGGGACGCCCTCGTGGAGCCGGTGCAGGCACAGATAGTTGGAGCGGCCCTTGAGCATGGCGAACTCGGGGCTACGGCGCAGCAGCGGATGCAGCGCCTCCACGGTGCGGGGAAGGTCGCGCTCGACGAGCTGCCGCTGCAGGGCGAGGGTCGCCGTGGCGACGACGACGCGCTCGCCGTGGGCGAGGGCGGGCACCAGGTAGCCCAGGGACTTTCCGGTGCCGGTGCCGGCTTGGACCAGCAGGTGGGAACTGTCGTCGATCGCCTCCGCCACCGCTTGGGCCATGGCGGTCTGGCCAGGGCGCTCCGTGCCGCCGACGGCGGTTACGGCGGCGTGCAGCAGATCTTCGAGTGGAGGCGAGGACGATTCAGTCATAGGGCTGCCAGCCTAAGGGGCGGCACCGACATCACTCCTGTCGGTGTGGTCGGTGACGGACGGTTTCGGCCGGGGCGGGGTTCGGGCGGATCTTCGCTCCGTGGCACGGGCGGATCCGCGCCGCGTGGGAACCGGGACCGGGCGAGCGGTGTATCAACAGTGGAATCTCGCATCGAGACAGATGGATCACCGGGGGGCACGGATGGTTGCGGAGGCTCACAGGACGTGTCGCAGGGCACGGTCGCGCAGCATCAGGGCGGCGCGTTTGCCGGGAAGTTCGACTTCCGCGGAGAAGCGGAAACCGGCACCGAGAAAGGCGGCCACGGAGGGGGTGTTGCGGAGATCCGGCTCGGCCACGACCCGGGTGCAGGACGGACGGTGCTCGAGGACGAGGTCGGCGGCCGCGCGGAGCAGCGTGGTGCCCAGGCCACGGCCGCGATCGCTGACCCGGCCGATGAGCAGGTGGATACCCGTGTCGTGCGGCCGGGCCGGGTAGTACCGCGCGAGCGTGTCCAGATCGGCGCGGTACACCTCCCAATAGCTCATCGGGACGCCGTCCAGGACGCCCAGACAGGGCACGCTGCGCCCATCGCCGTCGAGCTGGTCCCCGAGGTGGCTCGCGGTCGCCTCCTGGGGGCCGTCGAGCTCCCAGAAGGCGGCCACGGACGGGTCGTTCATCCATTGGGCGATGAGCCGCAGATCGCGCCCGATGCGGACCGGGACGAGCTGGAAGGTGCCCAACGGGGTGTTGGTGGGCCCCCATTCGACGATGTGGTCGAGCAGATCCGGCCGGTCGTCGGCCTCCGGCCGGGCGGAGCCCAGGTCGATGAGTCGTGCGATGTCCTCTTCCTGGCGCAGCCGCATGTCGATGGTGTCGTCGGTGCTGGAGCTCGTACTGGAGTCGGTGTGCGGCACGGCGATGCTCTCCTCTCAGGGGTCTGGGCACGTCGGGAGGGACGTGGGGGGTGAGGGGCGTGATCGCGGGTCGCGGAGTCAAGCCATGGGGGTGACAGCGGTGGAGCCGGAGGGCGAGACGGACAGGGAAAGGGGGTTGGGGATGGTCACATAGACGGACTGGGTGTCCACCGGTCCCACGAGCTCGTCCAGGCCGCGCAGCCGCGTGAGCAGATTGGCCTTGCAGCGCAGGGTGGGTGTCTCCAGGAGCCGAGCGGGAAGCGGTGAGCGGGTTCTGCCGGGGCCGGACGCGGCCTCGGCGAGGAAGCGGCGGAACGCGGCCAGCAGCACGCGCTCGTCGACGAGTCGCTGGGACCCGAAGGCGCCGATCAGTCCGAGGACGTTGTTGACACCCAGGTAGTAGGCAAACCGTTCGTCGGTGACGTCGTCGGAGACGAAGGTGTCGCTGCGGCCGCCGATACCGGGCAGCCGGCGCTGGAGTTCGGCGTGCCGGGACGCGCGGAAGTAGTAGCCCTGGTTGTCCCGGTAACGGCCACCGACCGGCCAGCCGTCGGGGCCAAGCAGCACCAGAGTGTTCTGCTGGTGCGCCTCGAGCGCGATGCCGGCCTCTCCGTCCAGCCAGAGCAGGGGGCGTACGACCGTGTGCAGATAACGCAGGAACCACTCCGTGCCGACGGCCGCGGTGGAACGGCCGGTTCGAGCGGCGAGCCGGGCGACGAGGCGGGCGAGCCGGGAGCGCATCACCGGCTGTCCGGGCCAGGGGCGCGGCGCGAGGAGTCCGGCGACGCAGACGGCGTCGTCGCCGGGGCCGAACGGGTTGTGCCGGATGACGACGTCAAGGCCGGTCAGGGGCTCGCCATCCGGTCCGTCGACGGCCAGCCAGGCCGGGTCCCGGACGATGTCGAAGCCCGGGAAACCGGGGAAGGCCGCCCGCCACTGCTCGGCCAGTCCGCTGCGGAGCAGCCGGTGCACCTCCACACCGCGGCGGAGTTCCTTACGGAGGTTCTCACGACGGGAGTTGGTGATCCGCAGACCGAGGGAGAGTTTCAGCATGGCGGGAGCGCCGGGCCGGTAGACGGTACGGACCGAGGAGGTGGGGTGCCAGGCCCCGCCGGACGGCCCGAGGTCGTGCAGCAGGCCGGCGTCGAAGAGCGCGGCGACCTCCGGGCGGTGCCGGATCTCGCGAGCCTGCCAGGGATGCAGGGGCAAGGGCACTGTGCCGGTGGGCAGTTGGAGGCCGCTGCCCGCCAGGGAGAGGGCGAGCCGTTCGGCGGGCACGGTCCGGCCGCGCTCCGTCCAGGCCGACTCACAGGCCAGTGCCGACCGGCCGACCGCGATCCAGTGAAGGGGGAAGGAGCCACGCGTTTCCGGTGAGCAGACGGTGGATTCGGAGTCGGAGAGGCCCTCGCGGCTCTTCGGCGTGGGATGCAAGGGGTGACCGAACAGGAGGGACTGTTCCGCTCTGAGAAACGGGGTGCTCGTGCTCGGATCGGCGGGTGTGGCCCGGCGGAGGGTGAGGAAGAGGGCGGTGCGCCGTACGGAGTCAGCGACACGGCCGACGAGTTCGGTGGCGTCCGCGTCGGGGTCGTCCCGCCGCGCGCTGTACGTCGCCTCGCGGCTGAGCAGGGCCGCGAGGGTGACGGCGCCGACAGCGGGCGCGTCATGGGGGCCGTGTTCCAGCAGCGGCGGGCCGAAACGGTGCCAGCCGGTGGGCGACCAATAGCGCACCGGGACGAGGAGGACGGTTCCGCTGGCGGCGAGGGGAATGCGCAGGGTGTCCCCGTCGGTGCGCACGAGGCCGCTCTCACGCACCCAGCAGCGCAGCAGGTTCTCGACGGCTGCGGCGTCGGCGGCGATCTGCGGGTCGGGGTCGTCGAGCGGATCGGCGCAGAGCGCGCGGGTCCCGGCCTCGCGGGTGCGATTGCCCGACGACGCTTCGTGGCTGTCGTGGTTCTGCCGGGGCACGGCCGTCGCGGCGGGGGGCGGCCCCTGGGAGGGCAGCCGCAGCGCAGGCGGCTCCTCCGCCGAGGGCTCCGGGGCGGGTGGCGGCTCCAGAGCGGGTGGCTGGGGTGCTCCCGCTCCCGCTCCCGTTCCCGCCGCGCTGGCGGTCGGCGCCGTGGCGGGTGGTGCCACCGGGGGCAGCGGCACGGGTGCCGGGGACGGTGGCGCCGTCGTTGAGGGCGATGGGGGTGCTGGGGATGCTGGGGGCACCGTCTGGTCGCCGGTGGCCGTCGTGGCGGTGGACGGTGCCCTGACCGTCGAGACCACCGCAGGTGGAACGGGCGGTCTTGTCGCCTCGGCCGGAGGAGGCGCTGTGTGGGGCGGGTGTGGGAGGGGCGGCGGGGGGCCGGGGCGGGTGGAGTCGTCGGGGGCGGTCAGGGCGCCGGGCACGGGCTGCGGTTGGGGAGGCAAAGGGGCTCCCCCGGGGGTGTGCGGCATGGTGGGTGCGGCGCGGGCGTCACGGCGTTCATGTCCTGGGCCCGGCGCCTGCCTCCTTCGGTGGTGCGATGGCGGTGCGGTCATACGGTGCGGGACGCGTCACCGGTGGTCTCCGGCGAGCGGCGGGGCGAATGGGGCAGCGGCGGGAGGGAGCTCGCGGGAGTGGGATCCGGTGGTGTGGATCGCCGCGTCCAGGGCGTCGGTGAGCCGGTCCAGGACCGCCTCTGTCTGCTCATCGGTGATGGTGAGCGGAGGGAGAAGGCGGATCACCGCGCCGTGGCGTCCGCCGAGTTCGACGATGAGCCCGCGCCGCAGGCACTCCTGCTGAACGGCCGCCGCGAGCGCGGGATCGGCGGGCGGAGCCCCCGTACGCGTGGCACCGGCGTATGGCCCTCTCTCATCCAACGCCCCGCCCGCACCCTCGCCTTGAGCGCCCACTCGTCGGCCTCCCTCGCGCGGGGCTCCCTCGCGCGGAGTCATCTCGCAGGGAGCTGCCTCGCAGGGGACGGCCTCGCTCGGGGATGCCTGGTACGGGGATGCGGAGCCCGGGGTTCCCTCGCGGTGTGCGTTCGTTGCGGCCCCGGCCCCTGCGGCACGCCCCACCCTTGCGGCACGCCCGGCCCCTGCGGCGTGCCCGACCTGTGCTGCGTTCCCGGCCTCCCCGACAGGCCCGGCATCCTGGTCCACCAGCTCCAAGCCGATCATGAGGCCGCGGCCGCGTACGTCTCCGATCCACGCACGCCCGGTGGCGAATCGGCGTAGCCGGTCCAGCATCCGGGCGCCGACGGTTGCCGCGCGTTCGGCGAGGTTGTTCTCGCGGACGTAGGCGAGGGTCGCGGCGCCCGCGGCCATGGCCAGTTGGTTGCCGCGGAAGGTGCCCGCATGGGCTCCGGGGGGCCAGACATCGAGGTCCTCGCGGTAGACCACGACGGCCAGCGGCAGGCCACCGCCGATGGCCTTGGACAGCACCATCACATCGGGCACCACCCCGCTGTGGTCGACCGCCCAGAAGGCCCCGGTACGCCCGACGCCGGTCTGGACCTCGTCCGCGATGAGCGGGATGGAGCGGGCCGCGGTGATGTCGCGCATCCGGCGCAGCCAGCCGTCCGGGGCCGGGATCACCCCGCCCTCGCCCTGCACCGGTTCGAGGATCATCCCGGCCGGGTCGGCCGCCCCGCCCTTCGGGTCGTCGAGCAGCTCCTCGGTCCAGCGCGCGGAGAGTTCGGCGCCGTGCTGCCCGCCGGCCCCGAATGGGCAGCGGTAGTCGTACGGAAAGGGCAGCCGGGTCACACCGGCGGCCGGGGCGCCGCCGGAGGCGGCCAGGGCTCCGGCCGTCATGCCGTGGTAAGCCCCGGAGAAGGCGAGCAGGCCGTCGCGCCCGGTGGCGGTCCGCACCAGTTTGAGCGCGGCCTCGACCGCGTCCGTGCCCGCCGGTCCGCAGAACTGCACCCGCGCCCGGGCAGCGAGTCCGGGCGGCAGGGTGGCGAACAGCTCGTCCGTGAAGGCGTCCTTGACCGGTGTGGCCAGATCCAGGACCTGCAGCGGCGCTTCCGCGTCCAGGACGGCCCGGATCGCGTCCAGCACCACCGGGTGGTTGTGCCCCAGGGCCAGCGCCCCGGCCCCGGAGAGACAGTCGAGATAGCGGCGGCCGTCGGCCCCTTCGACCGTCATCCCCCGGGCGCGCACCGGAACGATGGGCAGCGCCCGGGCGTAGGTGCGGGCGGCGGACTCACGCAGCGTCTGGCGCCGCAGAATGCCCTGGGCGGCGCCGCCGTCGTCGGAGACGGCGGCCAGGGCCATCGGCGGGAGTTGGGTCACGGCCACGCGTCTCGGTCCTCCTGCTGCTGAACACCCTCCGGCTGTCCCCCGTACGTACCAACGACGCGTGGCGCTCTGGATCACGGGCTGGGCGAAGATCCTTGTGGCCGGGAACCAAGGACCCGCCCGCAGCCGTCGTAGGCGGCACCGGCATAGTGGGATACCACCCCATTGCCGGGGCGGTGCATGACAATTCCATACAGGCCGTAGAGCAGCTCAGAACCTCAGGGGGAGTCCCACCCATGCCATCCAAACGCCGACCCGCACTGGCCGTGGCCGCGATAGCCTCGGTTCTGGCGCTCACCGCCACCGCGTGCGACTCCTCGGACGACAACGCCGATGCCAAGCCGACCGCGTCGTCGGAGCAGCGGGGCGTGGACGACATCAAGCTGCCCGACAACCTCAACGACAAGTTGAAGAACCTCGGCATCGATCTGGACCAGTGGAAGAACGGTGCCTGGAACAAGTGGGACAAGGACGACTGGCTGCGCGAGGCCGGTGACTTCATCAACCCGATCATCAAGGGCCTGTGGAAGCCGGACCGGATGCGCGAGGCGCAGGAGCCCGACAAGCCGGTGGACGACGGCGACATCGCGGACGACCAGGGTGTGACCGACCCCGATCCGCAGCCCGTCCCGGCCAAGGAGGTCACCAGCCCGTACAGCTCCAAGGTCCCCTACGCGGGCAAGGTCTTCTTCGACGGCCCCGAGGGCTCGATGGTCTGTTCCGCGACGGTGGTCGAGGACCCGGCGCATCCCGGCAAGTCCAACCTGGTGTGGACGGCGGGCCACTGCGTCCACGCGGGCAAGGGCGGCGGCTGGTACAAGAACCTGATGTTCGTGCCCTCCTACAACGACGCGGGCAAGTCGCAGGCGGAGCTGGAGAACGCCACCAAGGAAGAACTGGCCCCCAAGGGCGTCTGGTGGGCCGACTGGGCGCAGACCTCCTCGCAGTGGATCGACAACGGCGCGGCCGTGGGCGGTAAGGGAGCTCCGTACGACTTCGCGGTGATGCATGTGAAGCCGGAGGCCAGCGGCGGCAAGTCGCTCGAGGAGACCGTGGGCGGCGCGCTGCCGGTCGACTTCAACGCCCCGGCGGTGAAGTCCATCGACGAGATCACGGCCACCGGCTACCCGGCCGCCCCGCCGTTCGACGGCCAGAAGATGAACCAGTGCGCGGACAAGCCGGGCCGGCTCTCCCTGGACGCCAAGCAGCCGACGATGTACCGCATCGGCTGCACCATGACCGCGGGTTCGTCCGGCGGCGGCTGGGTCGCCAACGGCGCGAACGGCAAGCCGGCGCTGGTGTCCAACACCTCGATCGGCCCGTCCAACGCGACCTGGCTGGCGGGCCCGCATCTGGGCCCCGAGGCGAAGGGCGTCTACAGCGCGGTCAGCAAGAAGTTCGCGAACCAGTGACCGCTTGAGCCGGTAGCCGTCAGGCAGCCGGTCATCCCATGGCGAGGGCCCGCCCCCGGATTTCCGGGGGCGGGCCCTCGTCGTGCAGGTGTCGTGGCCGACGCGGTGCGGCTGGTGTGACCAGCTGACTAGCGCTGTCCGGCGGCCGTGGCCGGGATGAAGCGCCGCAGCTCCGCCGCGAGCTCCTCGTGCACCCGCGCCTTGAGCAGCGTGCCCTCGGGGGTGTGCTCCTCGGAGAGCACCTCGCCCTCGACGTGGGTGCGCGCGACGAGCTTGCCGTGGGTGTACGGCAGCAGCACCTCGATCTCGACCTGGGGCCGGGGCAGCTCCTCGTCGATCACCGCGAGCAGCTCGTCGATGCCCAGCCCGCTGCGGGCCGACACCGCCATGGCGCGCCGCTCCATGCGCAGCAGCCGCTGCACGACGAGCGGATCGGCCATGTCCGCCTTGTTGATCACGACGATCTCGGGCACGTCGACCGCGCCCACATCGCGGATCACCTCGCGCACGGCGGCCAGCTGCTCCTCCGGCGTCGGATGTGAGCCGTCCACCACATGGAGGATCAGATCGGCGTCGCCGACCTCCTCCATCGTGGAGCGGAACGCCTCCACCAGGTGGTGCGGCAGATGCCGGACGAATCCGACGGTGTCCGCCAGCGTGTAGAGCCGCCCGCTGGGGGTCTCGGCCCGGCGCACGGTCGGGTCGAGGGTGGCGAACAGCGCGTTCTCCACCAGGACACCGGCGCCGGTGAGCCGGTTGAGCAGCGAGGACTTGCCCGCGTTGGTGTATCCGGCGATGGCGACCGAGGGGACCTTGTGGCGCCGGCGCTCCTGCCGCTTGATGTCGCGGCCGGTCTTCATCTCGGCGATCTCGCGGCGCATCTTCGCCATCTTCTCGCGGATGCGGCGTCGGTCGGTCTCGATCTTGGTCTCACCGGGACCACGGGTGGCCATACCTCCGCCCGAGGAGCCGGAGCCACCGCCACCCATCTGGCGGGAGAGCGACTGACCCCAGCCTCGCAGCCGCGGCAGCATGTACTGCATCTGGGCGAGCGAGACCTGCGCCTTGCCCTCTCGGGACTTGGCGTGCTGGGCGAAGATGTCGAGGATCAGGGCGGTCCGGTCGACCACCTTGACCTTGACGACGTCCTCGAGGTGGATCAGCTGCCCGGGGCTCAGCTCACCGTCACAGACCACGGTGTCGGCACCGGACTCGACCACGATGTCGCGCAGTTCCTCGGCCTTGCCGGAGCCGATGTAGGTGGCGGAATCCGGCTTGTTGCGCCGCTGGATCACGCCGTCGAGCACCAGGGCGCCGGCGGTCTCGGCGAGGGCGGCGAGCTCCGCCAGGGAGTTCTCCGCGTCCCGCGCCGTGCCGGAGGTCCATACGCCGACGAGCACCACGCGCTCCAGGCGCAGCTGCCGGTACTCGACCTCGGTGACGTCCTCGAGCTCGGTGGACAGCCCCACCACGCGCCGCAGCGCGGCACGGTCGGAGCGGTCGTACTGGTCGCCGTCACGCTCCTCGTCGATCTCGTGACTCCAGGCGACGTCCTCTTCCATCAGGGCGTCGGCCCGAAGGCTCTCGGCGGGGCGCTGCCGGTCCTGCGGAAGGGAAGAGGAGTGGGTCAAAGGAATCCTTACGTCGTGGAATACCGTCACTGTCGACAACGCGTGGCGGGCCCGCGGGATTCCCCCCGCCGGGGCCGGTCACGAACGCCGACCCCTTGATGGTCCCACGCGGCGGGCGGGCCGTCACCCGGGTTTCACGGCCCATGGCACCGCGTAACGTACCGCGTGCCGCCCCGCCCGCGCGCCGGGCAGCGCGGCGCCCTTGGTGGTCACCTTCTCCGTCTGCTTCCAGTCGGGGTGTCCCGGCATCGGCGGCGTCTTCCTGCCGTACAGCCACGGATGGAGGAATCCGCTCAGGTCGCGCCCCGCCACCGTGGAGGCCAGCCGGACGAAGTCGGCGGTCGAGGCCACGCCGTCGCGGTGGCGGAGCACCCATCGCCGCTCCAGCCGTTCGAAGGCGGCTCGGCCGATCCGCTGCCGCAGCGCGTACAGCACCAGCGCGCTGCCGTCGTAGACCACCGGGCGGAAGATGCCGATCGGTTGGCCGGGGTCGGCGGCCTCGGGGGCCGCGGGCGGCCCTCCCTCGGCCCGCCAGGCGTCGGACTGCCCGTACGCCTTGCGCATCCGCCGCTCCAGGCTCGCCTTACCGCGCTCATCGGCGTACAGCGCCTCGTACCACGTGGCGTGGCCCTCGTTGAGCCACAGATCGGACCAGCGGCGCGGGCTGACGCTGTCGCCGAACCACTGGTGCGCCAGCTCATGCACCATGATCGACTCGATGTACCACCGGGGCAGCTGACCGCTGGTGAACAGATCGCGCTCGAATAGGGAGAGCGTCTGGGTCTCCAGCTCGAAGCCGGTGGTGGCGTGGGCGATCAGAACGCCGTAGGTCTCGAAGGGGTAGCGCCCGGCCTTCTTCTCCATCCAGGCCAGCTGCCCGGGGGTGCGCGCGAGCCACTTCTCCAGCCGTGCGCGGTCCGCCGCGGGGACGACGTCGCGCACCGGCAGCCCATGGGGCCCGGTGCGGCGCGGCACGGCGGAGCGGCCGATGGAGATCTGCGCCAGCTCGGTGGCCATGGGGTGGGCGAGGCGATACGTCCAGGTGGTGCGCGATCCCTTGCGGACGCGCTGTCCGGGCAGGCCGCCCGCGACGACCGTAAGGCTCTTCGGAGCGGTGATCCGGAAGGTGAAGCGGGCCTTGTCGGCGGGGTGGTCGTTGCACGGGAAGACCCGGTGGGCGGCGTTGGCCTGGTTGGCCATGGCCAGCCCGTCGCCGGTGCGGACCCAGCCGCCGTTCGTGCCGCTCCGCGGATCGCTGGTGTGGCGGACGGTGACCCGGAAGGCGGCGCCCTTACGGATGGGGGCGGACGGGGTGATCACCAGGTCCTCACCGGCCGTGGCGAACCGGGCCCGCGCTCCGTCGACCCGCACCGAGTCCACGACACCCTGGGCGAAGTCGAGGTTGACGGTGCGCAGCGGGGCGGTCGCGCGGGCCTCGATGGTGGTGACGGCGTCGAGCGGCCGGTCCTGGCGGTGGTAGGCGAACGCGATGTCGTACGCCGTGACGTCGTACCCGGGGTTGCCGAGCTGCGGGAAGAGGGGGTCTCCGATGCCCAGGGGAGCCGGGTGCGCGGGGGACACCGGCCCCGCCGCGGAGGAGGGGCCGACCGCGAGGAAGACGGCGGCCATGGCGGCGGCCACCGACGCGGTCCTGCGGCGCCCGGTGCGCGGCGGCCAGGGGCGGCGCCCCGAAGAAAGCGTCATGCCCTACGGCTACCAGCGCCCCGGCGCCCGCGCAGTCGCTCCCGGCCTTGATCCACCCGAAGGAGTTCAGACGCCCGAAAATGATCACGAGCGTGCCGCTCAGGAGCGCGCCCGCACGTCAGTGCGCCGCGGCCATGCTGCGGCCCTCGCGCGTCACGTCGTAGACCCCGGGGACGTTCCGCATGGCCCGCATCAGCGCCGGCAGCCTGCCCGCGTCGGGCAGCTGCAGCGTGTAGGTGTGCCGGACCCGCTGCTCACGCGGGGGTTCGACGGCGGCCGCCACCACCTCCGCGCCCTCGGCGGCGATGGCCTCGGTGAGATCCGCGAGCAGGTGCGGCCTGCTGAACGCCTCCGCGAAGAGGGTCACGCGATAGTCGCCGCCCCCGTCCCCGTCGTCCTCGTCCGCCCAGCGCACCCCGACGGCCGTGCGCCCCGCCGAAATCATCCGCCCCACTCCGGGGCACCGCTCGCGGTGCACGGTGACGGCGCCGCCGCGGACCGCGAAGCCGGTGATCGCGTCGGGCGGCACGGGGGTGCAGCAGCGGGCGAGCCGTACGGTCGCGCCGGGCAGGTCGACGACGATGCCCGCCTCGGGGCGGCCCGCACCGGGCGACGCGGGGGCGACGGTCTGGCCGCCCTGCGAAGTCCGCGGGCCCCGCGTGGCCTGCGCGTCCTGGCCGTCCTGCGGGTCGGCGGCGTCCTGCCCGTCCTGTCCGTCTTGACCGTCCCGGCCGTCCTGCCCGTCCCGGCCGGTGAGCTCGGAGGCGGACTCCGGCTCCTCGGCGGCCTCCCGGGGCTCGTGCTGCGACGCCGGATGGGCGGCCAGCCAGCGGTTGATGGCGATGCGGGCGGCCGGGGTGCGGGCGTGGTCGAGCCACTCCGGCGAGGGGCCGTGGGAGGCGGTGTCCCGGGTGTCGCTCGCCATCAGCAGTTGCAGGGTGTCGCCGTCGAGCAGCACCGTGCTCAGCGTCGCGAGCCTGCCGTTGACCCGGGCGCCGATACAGGAGTGCGCGTCGTCGCCGTACAGGGCGTACGCGGCGTCCACGCAGCTCGCGCCCGCGGGCAGGCCGAGCGTCCCGCCGTCGGAACGGAAGACGGTGATCTCCCGGTCCTGGGCGAGGTCGTCACGGAGCGAGGTCCAGAAGATATCGGGGTCGGGGGTGGCGCTCTGCCAGTCGAGCAGCCGGGAGAGCCAGCCGGGCCGGGTGGGGTCGGCCCGCTCGCCCTCGGGGGCGTCGGTGCCGTCGGTCGGGGCGTACGGATTGCCGAGGGCGATCACTCCGGCCTCCGCGACCCGGTGCATCTGGTGGGTGCGGATGAGGACTTCGGTGACCTCGCCGTCACGCCCGGCCACGGCCGTGTGCAGCGACTGGTAGAGGTTGAACTTGGGGACCGCGATGAAGTCCTTGAACTCCGAGATCACCGGGGTGAAGCAGGTGTGCAGTTCGCCGAGGACCGCGTAACAGTCCGCGTCGTCGGAGACGAGGACGAGAAGGCGGCCGAGGTCGGCACCGGTCAGCTCGCCGCGCTTGAGCCCGACCCGGTGGACGGAGACGAAGTGCCGCGGCCGGACCAGGACTTCGGCGGTGATGCCCGCCTCGTGCAGCACGCCCCGTACGTCCTCGGCAGCCTGGGCCAGCGGGTCGGGGTTGCCGGCGTGGGCCTGGAGGAGCTCGCGGGTCCGCGCGTACTCCTCGGGGTGGAGGATGGCGAAGACCAGGTCCTCCAGCTCGGTCTTGAGCGCCTGCACCCCGAGCCGCTCCGCGAGCGGGATCAGCACATCGCGGGTGACCTTGGCGATGCGCGCCTGTTTCTCGGGGCGCATCACGCCGAGGGTGCGCATGTTGTGCAGCCGGTCGGCGAGCTTGATCGACATCACCCGGACGTCGTTGCCGGTGGCGACGAGCATCTTGCGGAAGGTCTCGGGCTCGGCCGCCGCGCCGTAGTCGACCTTCTCCAACTTGGTGACGCCGTCGACGAGGAAGCGGACCTCCTCGCCGAACTGCTCCCCCACCTGATCGAGGGTCACATCGGTGTCCTCGACCGTGTCGTGGAGCAGCGAGGCGGTCAACGTCGTGGTCTCGGCACCCAGTTCGGCGAGGATCAGGGTGACGGCCAGCGGATGGGTGATGTACGGCTCACCGCTCTTGCGCATCTGACCGCGGTGGGAGGACTCGGCCAGGACATACGCCTTGCGGAGCACATCCAGATCGGCTCCGGGGTGATACGCGCGGTGGACCTTGGCCACATGCTCGATCGCGTCGGGCAGCCTGCCACGGGAGGCGGGCCCCAGCAGGGCGGCCCGACTGAACCTGCGGAGATTGCGCAGGTCGATGCGGGGGAGGCCGCGCCTGCGGCCGAACGGGGCCTGGTCGGTGGCCTCTGCGCTCATGGGCACCTCCGGCGGCGTCGAGCGTCAACCGGCGTGGGTACTCCCCGGGGGCCGGTGCTTGATGCTATCGAGCCCATCACGCACGGCCGACCGGCTCTCGCCCAGAGTGAAACGGATCACCCATTCGAGGGAAGTGTCAGCCGAGGTCCGTGCCCAGCCAAGAGGGATCGATCTCCCCCTCGGCCACGATCACGGCAGGGCCGGTCATCTCCACCGTACCGTCCGGCCGTTCGCTGATGACAAGCCGCCCTCCGGGAACGTCCACGGTGTATGTGACGGGGTGCCCGGTGACGGCCGGATCGGCCCCGTCACGGCGTGCGGCGGCGACCATCACGGCGCAGGCGCCGGTGCCGCAGGAGCGGGTCTCTCCGGAGCCGCGCTCATGCACGCGCATCGCGACATGGCGCGGGCCGCGATCGACGACGAATTCGACGTTGGTGCCCTGCGGGTACGCGGCGGCGGGGCGCACGGCGGGGGCCGTGAACAGATCACCGGCCTGGGCGAGGTCGTCGACGAAGGCGACCGCGTGCGGATTGCCCATGTTCACGTTGCGCGCGGGCCAGCTGCGGTCACCGACCGTGACCGTGATCTCCCCTTCGGGGCCGGGCCCGGGCAACACGGCCTCGCCCATCACCACGGTGATCGGGCCGTCGGACCCGGCCGTGGCCTCGCCCCGCCGGGCGGCGTCACCGGCGTCCTTGGCGATGTGGGCCCGGCGCACCCCGGCCCGGGTGGCGATCGCGAGATCACCCTCCTCGACCAGCCCGGCGCGCTGAAGGTACCGGGCGAAGACGCGGACTCCGTTGCCGCACATCTCGGCGATGCTGCCGTCGCCGTTGCGGTAGTCCATGAACCATTCGGCCTGGTCGGCCATGGCCCGCGCCTCGGGGTGTGCCGAGGACCGCACGACGCGGATCAGGCCGTCACCGCCGATACCGGCGCGTCGGTCGCAGATCCGGGCGACGGTGGCCGCGGACAGCTCCAGGCGGCCGTCCAGGTCGGGGACGATGACGAAGTCGTTCTCGGTGCCGTGCCCCTTCAGGAAGGCCAGCCGTGGTGCGGTGCTCATCCCTCGATCCTACGGGGCTCCGCCCGCACCGGCCCCCGGCGCCCGGTGGCCCGGGGAACCCACTGGTCGGAGGGCCTAGCGGAGGCGGGCCACCCGCCAGAAGGTGAGGGCGGCCAGCAGCGCCACGATCACCACATAGAGCACGACGAAGCGCCAGTCCGGGCGGCGCCCGGAGCCTCTGGGGGGCAGGCCCGGCCAGGTGTAGCCCACCCGGCGGGCGGCCATCAGGCCCCACCCCGCCGCGCAGCAGCTCAGCAGCAGGCCGAGCATGGCCACGACCGCCCCTCCGTCGCCGAACTCGAAGGCGAGCGGGAAGGCGAACATCAGCGAGCCGAGGATGGCCAGGGCGACGATCGGCGCGATCTGCCAGATCCGCAGCCGGCGCGGCGGGCGCAGCTCCCGGAAGGACTCCTCGGAGACCGAGCCCGCCCCGACCTCGCCCTCGGAGCCGTCCTCGAGGACCGGCGCGCCGGGTTCGTGCAGCCCTCCGGCCTCATCGGGGCCGTCCGGGGTCAGCGGCCGCGGGTCTCCGTGCGGCGATTGCTGCGATGCGTCGCGAGGGCCGGCCTCCATCGCCACACGCCCTCCCAACTCCAGACACCACGGCACGATCGGAGCTTGATGATGGCACGCCCGCCGGGGCCCGAATGACGAGCTGAGCTTCCCGATGCCATGACGTGATCAGGCTGTGACCGCCCGTTCAACCAACGCGAGCGCGCTCGCCAGGAGTTCCCCTCTGTGGTCGGCTGCTCCGCTGAGCCAGTGGACCCTGGGGTCGCGGCGGAACCAGGAGTCCTGACGGCGTGCGAACCGCTTGGTGGCACGCACGGTTTCGGCCCTCGCCTCCTCCTCGGCGCACTCCCCCGCGAGCGCGGCGAGCACTTGCTGATAGCCCAGCGCGCGGGAGGCGGTACGGCCGGAGCGCAGCCCGGCGTCCTCCAGCCGGCGGACCTCCGCGACCAGCCCGGCGTCCCACATCCGGTCCACTCGCAGGGCGATCCGCTCATCCAGCTCGGGCCGCTCGACGTCGACGCCGATCTGGAGCGTGTCGTAGACCGCCTCGTGCCCGGGCAGATTGGCGGTGAACGGGCGGCCGGTGATCTCGATGACCTCCAGCGCCCGGACCACCCTGCGGCCGTTGCTGGGCAGGATCGCGCGCGCCGCCTCGGGGTCGGCGTCGGCGAGCCGGGCGTGCAGGACCCCGGAGCCCCGCTTCTCCAGTTCTGCCTCGAGCCGGGCCCGGACGGCGGGGTCGGTGCCCGGGAACTCCAGGGCGTCGATGGCCCCGCGGATGTACAGGCCGGAACCGCCGACCAGGACGGGGGTACGGCCCTCGGCGAGCAGGCGGTCCATCTCGGCGCGGGCCAGCCGCTGGTACTCGGCGACGCTCGCGGTCTGGGTGACGTCCCAGATGTCCAGCAGCCGGTGCGGCACCCCCTGCCGCTCGTCCTCCGTCAGCTTGGCGGTGCCGATGTCCATGCCCCGGTACAGCTGCATGGAGTCGGCGTTGACGACCTCGCCGTCGAGGTGTCTGGCGAGGGCGACGCCCAGATCGGACTTTCCGGCCGCTGTGGGGCCGACGACGGCGATGACTCGCGGCGGATGGCCTGCAGTATTCACCGGGCCAGTCTCGCAAATGCCGCGGGGCTCCTCGAATGAGCGACGTGACGGGGCGCCGCCGGGTTCGTTGCCTGTTGCGAGGTTCCGAGGCCGGACCGGGGAATCGGCCGCCGCGCGCCGCGCAGTCGCCGCGCACCGCACAAGGGGGCACTCCGGGCGGCACTGGATTTCGCCCACGCGAGTTTCGCCCACACGAGTAAGGTATGGAGTAGATATGGGCGTGTTTTCCAGGTTTCGTCGTGTGTCGAAGGAGGCGAGCCGTTCGTCCGAGGAGGCGCCGTCCGTGCGGGATTCCCAGGCCACGGCCGACGCCATGACGGCGGAGACCGAGTCCGGGACCGCCGATGGGGCTGAGGCCGCGCGGAGCGGGAAGGAGAACCCGACGGGTGAAGGCGCCGGGATCCCCAAACAGCAGTCCGCGGCCGAGGCGGCCGACAGCGAGACCGGTGAGAACGCCCGCGCATAGGCAACCGACGAGGGTAGGTGGCACATGGGCCTGATGGACAATCTCAAGGCCAAGGCCGGTCAGATGAAGGGCAAGGCCGGCAGCTTCGCGCAGCAGCACGAGGCCAGGATCGGGCGGGGCCTGGAGAAGGCGGCCAAGTCGGTCGACACCAGGACCAAGGGCAAGTACAGCGCCAAGATCGAGACTGGCACGGGCAAGGCGAAGGACGCTCTCAACCGCCTCTCGCAGATGGACGAGCGCAAGCCCAAGCACAAGGGCGACGCATAAGACCGGCCGAGCAAACAAGGCGCAGAAGACGGGGGCGGGCGATGCCGGGCCCGGACCGGCCAACCCCGCCGGTACGCGGCCGTGGAGCGCAGGCTCCACGGCCGCGAGCGGACTAGGACGACCAACTCGCCACGAAATACCCCACGCCGTACGGCGCTTCGTCATACCGCAACTCCCCCTTCAGGCGCGCCCCCTCGCCCGCCCCCGCGAGCACCTGCAGCGGCGCGCGACCTGCCGCCTTGAGCTCGTACGCCAACTCCTCGTCGAGCGCGGCCAGCGCCCCGGTGTCGGCGGCCGCCAGCGCCCGCGCCACCTCGGCGTCGAACGCTGCCGCCCGCTCGTCGAGATAGCCCGGCGCCTTCAGCGTGCGGCATGCGGTGCCGTCGCCCGTCACCAGCAGCGCGACCCGCTCCGCCCGTCCGGCGAGCTCCCTTCCAACTTCAATACACCGCTCGGCCGCGAGAGGTTCCCCCACACCCAGCCCCTCGACGGGCACCGCCGGATCCCACCCCGCGTGCTCCAGCAGCCAGGCGCCGACCGCCAGCGACGTCGGCAGCGAGCGCGAGGACCCGCCGTCCGCGGCGTCGCCGCCGGACTCCCCGTCCGCCGTCGCGGGTGCGGTTCGCCGCTCCCCCGTCGGCGCGGCGAGCCGCACATCCACCTCCACGCCGAAGCCGCGGAACGTCCCGGCCGCACCCTGCGCATGCGGCCCGCGCCCGGCGCGATCGGCGGGCCCCACCACGATCAGGCGCTCCGGACGCGCAGCCGCGAGGGCGCGGATGACCTCGAAGCACTCCGCGCGCAGCCCGTCCAGCTCGCGGGCGGCTCCGGCGGCGACCTCGGGCACCAGCAGCGGCGGACACGGGCAGACGGCGGCGGCGATCAGCATGATCGTCAGCCTAGCCGTGCGCTCAGTCGCAGCCGCAGCCCGCGGTGGGCGCGGCCGGCTGCGGCGGCGGCGCCCCCACCGTCGGCAGGCCCAGCATCACACCCGCGGGCTTCTTCTCCTCGGGCGCGTTCCGCCGCTCCCAGGCGTCCCCTGCGCGGGTACGCCGCACGCCCCGGGCCGGGCCCTCGGCCAGCAAATGGTGGGGGGCCGCGTAGGTGATGTCGACGGTGACGACGTCGCCGGGGCGCACCGGCTCCTCGGGCCGCGCGAAGTGCACCAGGCGGTTGTCGGGGGCACGGCCGGACAGCCGCCGGGTGGCGTCGTCCTTACGGCCCTCGCCCTCGGCGACCAGCACCTCCAGCGTGCGCCCGACCTGCTTCTTGTTCTCCTCCCAGGAGATCTCCTCCTGGAGGGCGACCAACCGCTCGTAGCGCTCCTGGACGACCGCCTTGGGCACCTGGCCGTCCATCTCGGCGGCGGGCGTCCCGGGCCGCTTGGAGTACTGGAAGGTGAACGCCTGGGCGAAGCGGGCCTCGCGCACCACGTGCAGCGTCTGCTCGAAGTCCTCCTCCGTCTCACCGGGGAAGCCGACGATGATGTCGGTCGAGATGGCGGCGTCCGGCATCGCGGCACGCACCTTCTCGATGATGCCCAGGTAGCGCTCCTGCCGGTACGACCGGCGCATCGCCTTGAGCACGGTGTCCGAGCCGGACTGCAGCGGCATGTGCAGCTGCGGCATCACGTTCTCCGTCTCCGCCATGGCGGCGATGACGTCGTCGGTGAAGTCGCGCGGATGCGGCGAGGTGAACCGGACCCGCTCCAGGCCCTCGACCTTTCCGCAGGCGCGCAGCAGCTTGCTGAACGCCTCGCGGTCGCCGATGTCGGAGCCGTACGCGTTCACGTTCTGGCCGAGCAGGGTGACCTCGGTGACGCCCTCGGCGACCAGGGTCTCCACCTCGGCCAGGATGTCGCCCGGGCGGCGGTCCTTCTCCTTGCCGCGCAGCGCCGGGACGATACAGAAGGTGCAGGTGTTGTTGCAGCCCACGGAGATGGAGACCCACGCGGCGTACGCGGACTCGCGCCGCGTCGGCAGGGTGGAGGGGAAGGCCTCCAGCGACTCGGCGATCTCGACCTGGGCCTCCTCCTGGACGCGGGCGCGCTCCAGCAGCACCGGCAGGCTGCCGATGTTGTGGGTGCCGAAGACCACGTCGACCCAGGGGGCCTTGTTGACGATGGTGTCGCGGTCCTTCTGGGCCAGACAGCCGCCGACGGCGATCTGCATGCCCGGCCGCCGCGCCTTGATCGGCGCCAGTCGGCCGAGGTTGCCGTACAGCCGGTTGTCGGCGTTCTCCCGCACCGCGCAGGTGTTGAAGACGACGATGTCGGCCTCGCCCTCGCCGGTGCCCTCGGGCGCGCGGACATAGCCCGCCTCTTCCAGGAGGCCCGAGAGCCGCTCGGAGTCATGGACATTCATCTGGCACCCGTAGGTGCGGATCTCGTAGCTCTTGGGTGCTTGAACGTCCACTGCCGGGCTCCGGTCGCTGCTGATGGTCACCCAACAAGGGTAGGCGCTCACAGAAGCCCCTCTGCCGGGCGGTGGACCGGGCCACCGGCCCGTCCCCCGGGTATGGGCCGACGGCCGGGCACCGGCACACTGTGTTCCATGACACGGAACAGCGCACAGGGGAACATGCTCGACAAAGCAATGGCCGTCCTCGACTGTTTCCGTCCCGATGGCGGCACGTTCCGTCTCACAGAACTGTCCGCGCGTACCGGGCTGGCCAAGACCACCGTGTTCCGGCTCTGCGCCGATCTGGTCCGGCTCGGCCTGCTCGAACGCGACGCCGAGAGCTACCGGCTCGGGGGCGCCCTCTTCGAACTGGGCTCACTTGTCCCGCGCCGACGCGATCTGCGGGAGGCGGCGCTGCCGTTCCTGCAAGACCTCTTCGAGGCCACGCACGAGACCGTGCACCTCGGGGTGCGCGAGGGCCACGAGGTGGTCTACGTCGAGCGCATACACGGCCACGGCGCCCTTCGGCTGCCGTCCCGCATCGGCGGCCGACTGCCACTGACCTGCACCGGCGTCGGTAAGGCGCTTCTGGCGTTCTCGGGCTCCGAGCTGGTCGAGGAGATCCTGGCCGCGCCTCTGCCGGCCCTCACCCCCCACTCGATCACCGACCCGGGCCGGCTGCGCACGGCCGTCGAGCAGGCCCAGGTCGCGGGTCTGGCCTACGAGGAGGAAGAGGCGGCTCCGGGGGTCAGCTGCATCGCGGCTCCCGTCTTCGACGGGCCGACCTCGGTGGCGGCGCTGTCGGTGGCCGTACCCCGCGGCCGCTTCCGGCCGGCGCAGCTGGCACCGGCGGTCCGGACCGCGGCCCTGGGCCTGTCGAGGGCCCTGCGCTCCGGCAGGTGAGCGGGCGCCGCCCGCACGACGGGATCCGCGGGCGGCTCGCCCCTCCGCTCCTGCAGCGGCTCCTGTAGCGGCTCGCCCCTCCCCTCCCGCCGGCGGGCCTGGCAGGATCCTCGCCATGGCCCTCACCCTTCCGCGCCTGGACCGGCGCCGTGCCCTGCAGTCCGCCGCCGCGGGCCTCGTCGCCCTCGGGCTGCTGCTGTGGTGGCTGCTGGCGTCGGGCGGTGGCCCCTCGCCCAGCGGCCGGGTGACGTTCGCGACGGGGGTCTCCACCGGGGTCTACGACACCTACGGCCGGATGCTCGAGCAGGACCTCGCCCGGGACCTCCCCGATGTCGATGTGCGGCTGGAGCAGTCCAGGGGGTCCCCGGACAACGTCGAGCGGCTGGCCCGGGGCAGGGCCACCTTCGCCATCGCCGCCACCGACGCCGTCGCCGCCTACCGGGGCGAGGGAGCGGGGCGGCTGCGGGCCTGTGCCCGGCTGTACGACGACTACATGCAGTTGGTCGTGCCGAGGGGCTCGTCCGTACGGTCGGCCCGCGATCTGAAGCATCTGCGCGTGGGCGTGGGCGGCGACGGCTCGGGGGTGCAGCTGATCACCCGGGCGCTGATCAAGGCCGCCGGGCTCGACTTCCACCGGGACATCCGGGCGGAGCGGGTCGGCATCGACACCATGCCGAGGCTGCTGCGGCAGGGCAAGCTCGACGCCTTCTTCTGGTCGGGCGGGCTGCCGACCACCGCGGTGCGCACCCTGGCCCACGCCTACCCGATCCGGCTCGTCCAGCTCGGCGACCTCACCGGCCCGCTGCACCGGCAGGGCGGGGTGACGCGCTACTACCGGGCGGCCACCGTGCCCGCCGACGCGTACGAGGAGATACGCAGGCCGGAGCCGGTCAAGACGATCGCCGTACCGAATCTCCTGGTCACCACGGACCGGGTGGCCCCCGGTCTGGCCGAGGGCGTCACCCGTACGGTGATAGAGAACCGGGACCGCATCGGGGCGAAGGTGCACGCCGCCCAGAAGGTGGACCTGCGAACCGCCGTCTTCACCGATCCCCTCGCCCTTCACAAGGGCGCGGCGCGCTATTACCGCTCGGTCAAGCCGTAGCCCGGCACCGCCGCCGCCTCAAAACGGCCGACGACCGGGACCCGGTCCGGCAGGATCTTCACATGACAGTGAAGAACGGCAGGCGGTGGAACCACAACATCCACTACCACCCCCGCATCCTCCAGGCGGTCCCCGATGGCGCCCAGCACGCCCTCGACGTCGGCTGCGGCGAGGGCATGCTCGCCCGCGCGCTCCGGCGGACCGTGCCGCACGTCACCGGGATCGACCTCGACGCGGCCGGCATCGATCAGGGACGTGCGTACGGGGACGACGTCGACTACGTCCTCGGCGACTTCCTGAGCCATCCCTTCGAGCCCGCCTCGTTCGACGTCATCGCGTCCGTGGCCACCCTGCACCACATGGACGCCGCCACCGGACTGGCCCGTATGCGCGACCTACTGCGGCCCGGCGGGGCCCTGGCCGTCGTCGGTCTCGCCCGGAACTCCATGCCCAGGGATCTGCCGCACGTCCTCGCCGCCGTGGCCGTCGGTAAGGTCCACAGCGCCAGGAAGGGGTACTGGCAGCACCCGTCCCCCGTCGTATGGCCGCCGCAGGTGACCTATCCGGAGATGCGGGCCCTGGCCGCCGAGCTCCTGCCCGGCTCGCGGTACCGCCGTCACGTCCTGTGGCGCTACAGCATCGTCTGGCGCAAGCCGCGGGACTGAGCGGCCAGCGGGCCTTACGGCTCGCGTCACGTCCTTACGGTCCGCGTCACGGTCCTCACAGCCCGCCTCACGTCCTTACGGTCGTCACGGTCTCACCGGGCCCCGACCGCGGCACCGTGATGGTCACGCACAGACCACAGGGCTCGTTGGGCGCGTAATCGATCGTGCCCCCGCCAGCCGAGAGCAGCGCGCGGGTGATGGACAGGCCCAGACCCGAGCCCGAGACGTTCTGGTGGCGGCCGCTGCGCCAGAAGCGGTCGCCGATGCGGGCGAGTTCGTCCTCCGTGAGGCCCGGGCCGCCGTCGGCGACGACGATCGCCACGGTGTCGCCCTCCGTCCGCGCCGAGACCTCCACATGCGCCCCCTCGGGCGTGAACTTCAGGGCGTTGTCGACGACGGCGTCCAGCGCGCTGGACAGGGCCACCGGGTCGGCCCAGCCCGTGATGGCCGCGGGGCCGGTGTAGGCGAGCCCGACCTCCTCCCGCTCGGCCACCGGAAGCCAGGCGTCCACCCGGTCGGTGGCCAGCTCCGCGATATCGGTGAGCCGCAGATCCGCGGCGGAGTGCTCGGCCAGGGCGAGGTCGAGCAGATCGTCCAGGACGCTGGCCAGGCGCTTGCCCTCCGCACGCACCGAGGCGATCTCCTCATGGCCGTCCGGCAGCTCCAGCGCCAGCAGCTCGATGCGCAGCAACAGCGCGGAGAGCGGATTGCGCAGCTGGTGGGAGGCGTCGGCGACGAACGCCCGCTGCTGCTCCAGGACTTGCTCGACGTTGTCGGCCATCTCGTTGAACGAGCGGGCCAGCCGCCGCAGCTCCGGGGGCCCGGAGGCGGCCGCGACGCGTGACTGCATCCGCCCGGTCGCGATGTCGTGGGTCGCGGTGTCCAGGACGCGTACGGGCCGCAGCACCCATCCGGTGAGCCGGAAGGCGGCGCCGACGGCCAGCAGCATCGCGGCGCATTCGCCCCCGCCGATCACCAGCCAGCCGTGCAGGATCCGCGACCGCATCTGGCCGGTGGGCGAGTCGGTGACGACCACGGCCACCACGTCCCCGTCGCGGACCACAGGGGACGCCACGGTGAGCCTGCCCCGCTGCCAGGGCCACACCTGGGGCGGATCGTGGCTCCGGCGCCCGGCGAGCGCCTCGTCGAACGCCTGGGCGCTCTCGCCCGTGTCCGGCAGCTGCCAGCCGCCGGGCGCCTCGGCCATGGGCGGTGCGTCCCGGTCCCGGTAGAAGACCCCGGCCCGGATGCCGTACAGGTCGTGGTAGCGCCTGAGCTCGGCGCGCAGGGTGTTCAGCCGCTCGTTCCCCTCGGCGCCCACCGCTCCCGTGGGCCCGGCGGTGACGAACTGGGCGAGCGCGGCGAACCGCGCGGTGTCGTCGATCCGGTCGACGACCACGCGCTGCTGCTCCCTGGCGGCCAGGCTCCCGGCGAGCGGGAAGCCGAGCGCGAGAAGCACGCCCGCCATGAGGACGATGAGGAGGGGGAGGAGCCGAGTGCGCACCGAGGGAGCCCCGGCCGCTCAGCCGGCCGGGGCGACGAGGCGATAGCCCACGCCGCGCACCGTCTCGATCAGGGCGGGCATCCGCAGCTTGGAGCGCAGGGAGGCGATGTGGACCTCCAGGGTGCGCCCCGTCCCTTCCCAACTGGTGCGCCAGACCTCGCTGATGATCTGCTCCCGGCGGAAGACCACACCGGGGCGCTGGGCGAGCAGGGCGAGCAGATCGAACTCCTTACGGGTGAGCGAAATGGTCGTCCCGTTGACGGAGACCTGGCGGGTGGGCAGCTCGATGGTCACCGGGCCGAGCCGCAGCGGCGGATGGAAGCCGTCCGGGCTCTCCTCGGTGCCATGGCCCGGGTCGTGGGCGGCGGTGCGGCGGCTGACGGCGTGGATCCGGGCGAGCAGCTCCATGGTGTCGTACGGCTTGACCACGTAGTCGTCGGCGCCGAGGTTGAGTCCGTGTATGCGGGAGCGCACATCGGCGCGCGCCGTCACCATGATCACGGGAGTGGCGGTGCGCTTGCGGATCTTGCCGCACACCTCGAAACCGTCCTGGTCGGGCAGGCCGAGGTCGAGGAGGACGACGCCGAAGGGGGCGCCGGAGTCCGGCAGCAGCGCCTGCAGCGCCTCCTCGCCGCTGCGGGCGTGGGCGACCTCGAAACCGTGCTTGGAGAGCATGGCGGACAGAGCCGCGGCGACATGGTTGTCGTCCTCGACGAGCAGCAGTCTCACCGGCCCCTCCACCACCTTTCCGTATCAGGGGAGACGCGCCCCGTACGCGTCCCCGTCACCATGTCTTCGAATGCGGCCACGAACATGGCCACAGGGCATCCACCCCGATCGACGGGCAGCCGTCAAGACGCATTGGGTCACACACTGGTTTCCGTTACGCAGCCGGTACGGCGCGCGTCGTCCCGTTCACGCAGAGTGTCGCATCGCGGCCATATCGTTATCCTCAATTTCAGCTCAGATGTAATGACGCTGGTCGCGGGCGCTCATTAGTGTCCTCCCAACCGAGGAGGACGGAGCGAGACGCCGATGAGCGAAGTATCGGTGACCAAGGACGCCGCACCGGTGGCGAACGCGTTGGTTGCGCTGTCAGGAGTCAACAAGCACTTCGGCGCGCTGCATGTGCTCCAGGACATCGACCTGACCATCAGCCGCGGCGAAGTGGTCGTCGTCATCGGGCCGTCCGGGTCCGGGAAGTCGACGCTGTGCCGCACGGTCAACCGGCTGGAGACGATCGACTCCGGCTCCATCACGATCGACGGCAAGCCGCTGCCCCAGGAGGGCAGGGAGCTCGCCAGGCTGCGTGCCGACGTCGGCATGGTCTTCCAGTCCTTCAACCTCTTCGCGCACAAGACGGTGCTCGAGAACGTGATGCTGGGCCAGATCAAGGTCCGTAAGTCGGACAAGAAGGCCGCCGAGGAGAAGGCCCGCACGCTACTCGACCGGGTCGGCGTCGGCGCCCAGGCGGACAAGTACCCCGCCCAGCTGTCCGGTGGCCAGCAGCAGCGCGTGGCGATCGCGCGCGCCCTGGCCATGGACCCGAAGGTGATGCTCTTCGACGAGCCGACCTCGGCGCTGGACCCGGAGATGATCAACGAGGTGCTGGAGGTCATGCAGCAGCTCGCCCGGGACGGCATGACGATGGTCGTCGTCACCCATGAGATGGGCTTCGCCCGCTCCGCGGCGAACCGGGTGGTCTTCATGGCCGACGGCCGGATCGTCGAAGAGGCCGAGCCGGAGCAGTTCTTCAACAACCCCCGCAGCGACCGGGCCAAGGACTTCCTGTCGAAGATCCTTCACCACTGACCCAGCTGAGCCCGCCGGGCCCGCACTCGGCCCGGCAGACCGCTCCACGTTCGCCACTGCGTATGTGAACCACGTACTGAACACAGAGGGATGGGCACCATGAGAATTCGTAAGACGGCCGCGGCGGCCACGGTGGTTCTCGCGCTGGCCGCGACGGCGACCGCCTGTGGCGGCGAGAAGGGCAACGCTGGGGACAAGCCGAAGGGTGGCGAGGTCTTCAGCGGCGACTACACGGTCGCGAAGGATGTGAAGATCGACTCGCCGACGCTGAAGGCGGCGCAGAAGCGCGGCAAGATCGTCATCGGCGCCAAGGCCGACCAGCCCTTCCTCGGGTTCCAGGACACCGAGGGCAAGCGCTCCGGCTTCGACATCGAGATCGCCAAGATGGTCGCCGCCGACCTCGGCTTCTCCGCGGACAAGATCAGCTTCAAGACGGTGGACTCCAACGTCCGCGAGACCTCGATCTCCAAGGGCCAGGTCGACTACTACGTCGGCACCTACACCATCAACGACGAGCGCAAGAAGCAGGTCGGCTTCGCGGGCCCGTACCTCACGGCCGGCGCCGACCTGCTGGTGCGCGAGGAGGACAAGGGCAAGATCACCGGCCCGGACAGCATCAAGGGCAAGAAGGTCTGCTCGATCGTCGGCTCCACCCCGCTCCAGGAGATCAAGAAGCCGAAGTACGGCGCCAAGACCACCGAGCTGAGCAAGTACTCGCTCTGCGTCAAGCAGCTGCTCGACGGCCAGGTCGACGCGGTCACCACCGACGACGCCATCCTCAAGGGCTACGCCGCCCAGCGCCCGAGCAAGCTGCACGTGGTCGGCAAGCCGTTCACCGAGGAGCCGTACGGCGTCGGCATGGACAAGAACGACAAGGCGCTCCGCGACGCGATCAGCGACTCGCTCGAGAAGCACATCAAGAACGGCGACTACAAGAAGGCGTACGAGGGCACGCTCGGCAAGTCCGGCTCCTCCTACGTCGCGCCGAAGACGCCGCTGCCGCGCTACTGAGCAGGGCTCTCCGTCCGCTCGTTCACCCGTTCGCCTGTTCGCCTCGAAGCCGGTGCGCTCCGCACGCCGCTGACCTGACCGCTACCGCGGAGAATCGATGAACGTACTTCTCGATCATTTGCCCCAGTTCCGGGAGGGGTTCCTGGGAACCCTCTCCATCACGGCGGCCAGTGCGGCGCTGGCCCTCGTGCTGGGCGTCGTCATAGCCGGCTTCCGGGTGTCGCCCATACCGCCGCTGCGGGCGTTCGGGACGGCCTGGGTCACCCTGCTGCGCAACACCCCGCTGACCCTGCTGTTCCTGATCTCGTTCTTCGTGATCCCGCAGATCTTCTTCCCGGGAACGAGCCCCTTCGTCCTCGCCATGATGGCGCTGGGCTGCTACACGTCGTCCTTCGTCTGCGAGGCCGTGCGGTCCGGTATCAACACGGTGCCGCTCGGCCAGGCGGAGGCCGCCCGCAGCCTGGGGATGACCTTCTTCCAGACCCTCCGGCTGATCGTCCTCCCCCAGGCCACCCGGTCCGTGATTCCCCCCATGAGCAGCATCTTCATCGCGCTCACCAAGAACTCGGCCATCGCCGGGGCATTCAGCAACACCGAACTGTTCAATGTCTCGAAGCTGCTGAGTGACAAGGGCTTCGCGATCGGCTGGATCTTCCTGTGGATCGCGCTGTGCTACCTGGTCATCACGTTCGCCATCAGCGGTCTCTTCCGGCTGCTGGAGAACCGCCTGGAGGTGGCCCGATGAGCTCGAGCGTCCTGTACGACGCCCCAGGGCCCAAGGCCCGCGTCCGGAACCGCGTCTTCTCCGTCGTCGGCGGCCTGGCCGTCCTCGGGCTGATCGTCTTCGCGGTGGTGCGGCTCAACGCCAAGGGCCAGTTCGCGCCCGAGATGTGGGACATCTTCAACTACGCGGGGGTGCGGACCAGCATCCGCGACGGCGTGGTCACCACCCTGAAGGTGTTCGCGGTCGCGGCGGTCCTCTCCCTCGCCCTCGGTGTGCTGCTGGCCGTGGGCCGGCTCTCGGACCACAAGCCCGTCCGCTGGTTCGCTACCGGCTTCATCGAGCTGTTCCGGGCCGTCCCGCTGCTGATCACCATCTACGTGCTGTGGGTGCTCTTCCTGACCTACCGCTCGGACCTGGGGCTCAGCGGTGACAACACCGGCTTCTGGGCCCTGGTCATCGGCCTGACCGTCTACAACGGCTCGGTCCAGGCCGAGGTCCTGCGGGCGGGCATCAACTCGGTGCCCAGGGGCCAGCGCGAGGCCGCGTACGCCCTGGGCATGCGCAAGACCCAGGTCATGATGACGGTCCTGGTGCCGCAGGCCGTACGGGCGATGCTGCCGACCATCATCAGCCAGCTGGTGGTGACGCTGAAGGACACCTCCCTCGGCTATGTCATCACCTACCAGGAGCTGCTGTTCCAGCTTCAGCAGCTGGCCGGCAACATCGTGGTCAACGACGAGAACCCCTACGTCCCGGTGATCATCGTCGGCGGTGTCATCTACATCGCGATGTGCCTGGCCCTCTCCGCCCTCGCCACCTGGATCGAGCGGCGCGGCCGGCGCGCCAAGACCGGCATCCGGGTCGCGGACGCCGGACAGCCGCTCGCGGCCGCCGACGCGCTCGACGTCGTCGACCAGTCCGCGACCTCCGCTCCGAACGCGTCCGCGGGCAAGACGAACTGAGGGGACGCCCCCGGCTCTCCGGGCGGACGCCGTCCGGAGAGCCGGGCGGGCGCCGCCCGGGGCCGGGCGGATGAGCGTGACCCTTACCAGGGCGGTGGCGCACGCGCCACCGCCCTTCGTCGCTTGACGCGGGCAGCGGCAGTGGGTTGCATGCTTTCTGTGATCGCTCACCGGGTTTCAACTGCCAATTTCCGTACGTCACGTACGACCCGCAGGGCCAAAGGAACCGCACCATGGACCCGGTGATCGTCGCCGGGGCGGGCCCGGTCGGCCTGACCCTGGCCCTCGCCCTCGCGCGCCTCGAGGTGCCCGTCATCCTGCTGGACGAGTCCACGGAAACCGAGGAGAGCCGTCTGGCCCGCACCGTCGTGCTGCGCCCGGACGCCGCCGCCCTGCTGGAGCGACTGGGCTGCCGGGTCACCGCCCGCACCCGGCCGTGGACCGGATGGCGCACGATGCGGCGGCGACAGCTGGTGCGGCAGGTGCCCCTCACTCCCGGCAGCCTCTTCGGCGGTCCGCCGTCGCCCGAGCGCGGCACCGGCGGCTGGAACGGCGGCCTTACGGAGGCCATGGAGGCTCCCGACGGTGACGCGCCCTCCTCCGAGGACGAGTCGGCACCGGTATCGGCGCCCTCACCGCTGCATCTGCCCCAGCACGAGCTCACCCGGGCGCTACGGGGCTCGCTGGCCGCCATGGGCGACGAAGACCTCGTCCGGATCGTCTCCGGAACCCGGATCGACGACCTGGAGCAGGACGACCACGGAGTCGGGGTGCGCACCCGGGGCGCCCAGGCCACCTGGTGGCGGGGCAGCTATCTGGTGGGCTGCGACGGGCCGCGATCCACCGTCCGCAAGCTCCTGGGCGTGCGCTTCCCAGGCCGTACGGCGGTGGAGCGGCACGCCGTCGCGGCGCTGCGCGCCGAACTCCCCTGGCCCGGCGAGGCCCTGCTGCACCGCTCCCCGCCCTGGCGCAGCATCGACGCCGAGGTCACCGCCCGGCCGCTGCCGCACGGCCTGTGGCGGGTCGACTGGCTGCTGCCGCCCGGCCGCGACCTTGTCACCCCTGACGCCCTGATGGTGCGGGTGCGCGACACCCTCGCGGGGTGGTGCGGCGAATCCGAGCCCCCCTATGAGCTGCTGGACACCGGCGTGCACACCGTGCACCACCGGCTCGCGCTGCGCTGGCGCGCCGGGCGCGCCTTCCTGGCCGGGGACGCCGCCCATCTGCTGGGCGCGCTCGGCACCCAGGGGCTCGAGGAGGGGCTGCGGGACGTCGACAACCTCGCCTGGAAGCTCTCCCTCGCCTGGCACCACGGGGCCTCGGACGCCCTGCTCGACAGCTATCAGGCGGAGCGGCGCGGAGCCGTCGGGGCCCGGCTGCGCGCGGCGGACCAGGCGCTGCCGCTGGTGCGGGCGGCCGGCGGCTGGCACGCGGTTCGGCGCACCGTGCGGCCCGGCGGGGCGCGCGGGCACGACGCGCTGCTCACCGAGGGTCACCTCGGGCGGGGTCCGCTGGGCGCGCCACCCGTCTACGACCGTTCGCCGCTGGCCCCGGCCGCGCCGCCGGACGGCTCGGTCACGGTGGGCACGGCGCTGGGGGCGCCGGTCGCCGATGTGCCGGTGACCGCGCCGGACGGTTCGGTCGTACGGCTGCGGGAGCGGCTCGGCCGGGAGCTACTGGTGGTGCTGGTCGCCCCCGGCACCGGGGTGTGGGACCGCCGCCACTGGATGCGCGCCGGGCTGATGCCGCGGCTGGCGGCGGCCGTCGCGGCGCTGCCCCTGCGCACCGAGTTGCTGGTCACCGAGGCGTACCCGGGCGCCCCGGCGCACACCGTGCTGCTGGTGCGGCCGGACGGCCATCTCGCCGCGGCGCTCTCCGGGGTGCGGCCGAGCGCGCTGTACGCGTGCGCGGACGCGGTCCGGGGCGGGAACGCGGCCAGGGGCGCCCCGGCGGAGGCCAGCGCACGGCGGTAGTGCGGGAAGTGCGGGCTCAGCGGGGCGCGCTGGGGATGGCGCTCCTGCGCCCGGTCGCGTGTCCGGGCGCAGGAGTGCGTGTCCGGGCGCGGATGGTCGTCCGCGGGTGTGCGTGGTTGTCTCCGGGCGTGCGCTATCTGGGCGCGCATCCGGGCCCAAGCCGGTGAGGTTGACCTTCCTTTCCGGCACATGATTCACTTCGCAGCGTGACTGACACCTGCTTGCCTCGCTTCTGGCGGAGGGTCCATCTGGACCTGGTCCGCTACGCGGGCTGTGTCTGTCGTCCGTCCTGTTGATCCGCCTCTTTCCCGCGCGGCGCGGCCGTGCCCCTTTCGCGATCATTCAGGACGGTTCTCTGTGCCCGATGTACGCACTTCCCCCTCCAGTCCCGTGCGCCCCTCCGCGGGCCTCGTCACGGACCCCGCATCCGACCCCGTCGCCCCGCCCAGCGCCGCGGAACTGCTCGACTTCGCCCGCCGGACCGCCGCCGACGCCGAGCTCGTCGCCTCGCTTCCGCTCGATCCGGAGGGCCGCACCTGGCTGCGCCTCGACGGGCCGGGCGGCAGCGAAGCCTGGCTGATCGGCTGGCCTCCGGGCACCGGTACGGGCTGGCACGACCACGGCGGCTCCCATGGTGCCTTCGTCTCGGCGGCGGGTGAGCTCAACGAGCAGTCGCTCACCGCGCGTCTGCCCACCGAGGGCTGGAAGACCCTGGAGCTGGCCGACGGTGTGGACCGCGAGCGGCGGCTGCCCGCCGGGCAGGGCCGGGCCTTCGGACCACATCATGTGCATGAGGTGATCAACCCGTCCGACACCGAGCATGCGGTGTCGGTGCACGCCTACTATCCGCCGCTGCCGCTCATGCGGCGCTACAGCCGCACCGGTCAGACGCTGCGGCTGGAGCAGGTCGAGCGGCCCGAGGAGTGGGGATGAACGCGATGGGCACGACCAACACGACCAAGCGGAGCGTGGACGAGCTGCTGGCCGAGGCCCGCGAGGAGCTCGACCGGCTGGAGCCCCTCGACGCCGCCGCGGCGCAGGTCGAGGGCGCACTGCTGGTGGACATCCGGTACGCGGCGCTGCGGGAGCGCGACGGCACCATCCCGGGGGCGCTGATCGTCGAGCGGAACGAGCTGGAGTGGCGGCTCGACCCGCAGTGCGACCATCGGCTGCCCGAGGCCACCCACCACGATCTGCGGGTCGTGGTGGTGTGCAACGAGGGCTACGCGTCCAGCTTCGCCGCGGTCTCGCTGCGCCGGCTGGGGCTGGCGCGGGCGACCGATCTGACCGGCGGCTTCCAGGCGTGGCGCGCGGCGGGCCTTCCGGTCGGCTAACACCCCGCGTCTCGGGTGCCGGACGGGCCTTGAGCTCTCGGAGGTCGGCCGCCGAGGCTCAGAGATCCGGGAGGTGATACTCCAGCAGCTCCGGGTCCTCCCCCTCCTCCTCCAGCGCGCGCCGCACCACCCGCAGCGCCAGCCCCTCGGAGTAGCCCTTGCGGGCCAGCATCCCGGCGAGACGGCGTATCCGCTTCTCCCGGTCCAGGCCACGGGTGGCCCTCAGCTTGCGCTCGACCAGCTCGCGCGCGGTCTGCTCCTCCTGGTCGGCGTCGAGCTGTCCCACCGCGTCGTCGATCAGGGTGGAGTCCACGCCCTTGGTGCGCAGCTCCCGGGCGAGCGCCCGCCGGGCGAGCCCTCGGCCGTGGTGCCGGGACTCCACCCACGCCTCCGCGAACGCCGCGTCGTCGATCAGACCGACGTCCTCGAACCGGGACAGCACCTCCTGCGCCGCGTCATCGGGGATGCCCCGGGTGCGCAGCGCGTCCGCGAGCTGCTTACGAGTGCGCGGGGTCCCGGTGAGCAAGCGCAGGCAGATTGCCCGCGCCTGCTCCTCCGGGCCCGGCGGCGGCCCCTGCTCGGCCCTCGACAAGGAGGGGACGCCGCTGTCCGGACGGTCCGGGCGCTCCGGACGGCCTGGGCCGTCCGGCCATTCGGTCCGCCGTGTCATGGATCAGCTCTTGGCCGCGGCGGTCTTGGCCGCCTTCGCCCCGGACTTGGCCGCCGGTGCGGCCACGGCCTTCGTCGGTGCGGCGGCGGCCACACCCGCGGCACCCGCCGCGTCCGCGGTGGGCTCCGCGGCGGCCGGGTCCTGGGGCTTCACTCCGATGCCGAGCTTTTCCTTGATCTTCTTCTCGATCTCATTGGCGAGATCGGGGTTGTCCTTCAGGAAGTTGCGGGCGTTCTCCTTGCCCTGGCCGAGCTGGTCGCCCTCGTAGGTGTACCAGGCACCGGACTTGCGGACGAAGCCGTGCTCGACGCCCATGTCGATCAGACCGCCCTCGCGGCTGATGCCCTGGCCGTAGAGGATGTCGAACTCGGCCTGCTTGAAGGGCGGCGCGACCTTGTTCTTGACGACCTTGCAGCGGGTGCGGTTACCGACCGCGTCGGTGCCGTCCTTGAGGGTCTCGATGCGACGGATGTCGATGCGGACCGAGGCATAGAACTTCAACGCCCGGCCGCCGGTCGTCGTCTCCGGAGAGCCGAACATGACGCCGATCTTCTCGCGCAGCTGGTTGATGAAGATCGCGGTGGTCTTGGACTGGTTCAGCGCGCTGGTGATCTTGCGGAGCGCCTGGCTCATCAGCCGGGCCTGGAGACCGACGTGGGAGTCGCCCATCTCACCCTCGATCTCCGCGCGCGGCACCAGGGCGGCGACGGAGTCGATGACGATGAGGTCGAGAGCGCCGGAGCGGACCAGCATGTCCACGATCTCGAGCGCCTGCTCGCCGTTGTCCGGCTGGGACAGGATCAGCGAGTCGGTGTCCACGCCGAGCTTCTGCGCGTAGTCCGGGTCGAGGGCGTGCTCCGCGTCCACGAAGGCGACCGTGCCACCCGCCCGCTGGGCGTTGGCCACCGCGTGCAGGGTCAGGGTCGTCTTGCCCGAGGACTCCGGGCCGTAGACCTCCACCACGCGGCCGCGTGGCAGGCCGCCCACGCCGAGGGCGACGTCGAGAGCGGTCGACCCGGTGGGGATGACCTCAATCGGGTCGTTCGGCCGGTCGCCCATGCGCATCACGGCGCCCTTGCCGAATTGCCGTTCAATCTGTGCGAGCGCGGCGTCGAGCGCCTTCTCGCGGTCGGTTCCTGCCATGGGTCCCACCCGGTTTGCTTGAGTCGATCGCTTCACGTCCATGACGCTAGCGCCTGCCACTGACAAGCGGCCCTGACGTCCTCGGCCTGTGGATAACTGCCGGGGCCTCCATGAGAATGGATGTTCGATTTTTGTGTCAACCACGCCGCGCCAGCGCGGCGCGCATCCGCGCGAGGGCCGAGACTCCGCGCCGCCGCGTGCGCCCGTGCACCCGCGGATCGTCGGTCACGTCGTAGCGCTTGATGTACGCGCCGAGGAACGCCTGCAGCGTCGCGGTCGCCGGAATCGCGATCAGCGCGCCCACCGCGCCCAGCAGCGCGGTGCCCGCTATCACCGATCCGAAGGACACGGCCGGGTGGATGTCCACCGTCCTGGCGGTGATCCTCGGCTGGAGCAGATAGTTCTCGAACTGCTGGTAGATCACGACGAAGATCAGGACCCACAGCGCGTACCAGGGCTCGATGGTGAACGCGATCAGCATCGGCAGGGCCCCGGCCAGGTAGGTGCCGATGGTCGGGATGAACTGCGAGATCAGCCCCACCCAGACGGCGAGCGCCGGGGCGTAGGGCACGCCCAGGGCCTCCAGCAGGATGTAGTGGGCGACACCGGAGATCAGGGCCATCAGCCCGCGGGAGTAGATGTAGCCGCCGGTCTTGGCGACCGCGATCTCCCAGGCGCGCAACACCTCGACCTGCCGGGTCGGCGGCAGCACCGAGCACAGGGCGCGGCGCAGCCGGGGGCCGTCGGCGGCGAAGTAGAAGGCGAACAGCGTGACCGTCAGCGTCTTGAACAACCCGCCGAGCACCTGTGCGGAGACGTCCAGCACATTGTCGGCGCTGTTCTTGACGTAGCTCTGGAGCCAGTCGGAGTGCAGCAGGCTGTCCTGGATCTCCAGACGCGACAGATGCGTATGGAACGTGTCGTTGATCCAGCTGACCACGTCATCGAGGTACTTCGGGAAGTCCTGGACCATGGTGATGATCTGGTCGGCGAGCATCGAGCCGAGCAGGGTGAAGAACCCCGCGGCGCCGACGAGGATGGCGAGAAAGACCAGCCCGGTGGCCAGCCCCCGGCGCATGCCCCGGGCGGCCATCCGGTCCACGGCCGGTTCGATCGCGAGCGCCAGGAAGAACGCGATCAGGATGTTCAGCAGCAGTCCGGTCAGCTGGTCGAAGGCCCAGGTCGCAAGGCGGTAACAGGCCACCAGCGCGAGTGCGAGGACCATGGCGCGCGGCAGCCAGCGCGGCATGCGCGCGGCGGGTTGCGGGGATTCCGAGGAGGCCCGAGCGGCGCTCGGGTTGTCGTCGGCGTCGGAGGAGAGGGTCTCTTCGGTCGGGGCCACGGAGCAAGTGTGGCGTACACCGGTCGAAGAAATCCGGCCACCCCGGGAAGCGATACGCCCGGAGCGCCCGGGGACCGCTCAGCGCCTGCTCTCGGGGATCTCCATCGCGGCGCAGACCCCGCGCCAGACGTCCTTGGCCTCCCAGCCGTCCCTCAGCGCCTCGTGCACCGTCCGGCCGCCGAGTTGCGACATCACATGATCGCGCGCAAAGGAGTCGGCGTACGCCTCGCCGAAGTGATTCGCCATTCGCTGCCAGAAGTCCGTCAACCGCATGCGCCCAGTATCGCGCTCCCGGGGTGCACCGGTGCGTGAGCCCCCTACCGACGGTGCCTTCCGGCCTACGGTCTGTCCATGGATCGATCCGCAAGTCTCCCCTCCTCGCCGTCGTCGTCCCCCTTGCCCACGCCCGGGCCCGCCGAGCCGGCCCGGCCGGCCGGATCCTCGGCGCTCGCCCGCGCCGAGCGGTTCGTCTGGCTGTCCGCCCGGGTGCTGGAGCAGCGCAGATTCGCGTACCACTTCCTGGGCGACGGCGCCGAGGCGGTCGAGACCGCGCTGACCGCGTACCTGGGGACCGACGGGGGCTACGGCCATGCGCTGGATCCGGATCTGCGCGGCCCGGTGAGCCAGCCGCCGCACGCCGTGCACGCCTTACGGGTGCTCGACGGGATCGGGCGGTGCGGCGGGCAGCGGGTGGAGCGCCTGTGCCGCTATCTGACGTCCGTGTCCACCCCGGACGGCGCGCTGCCCGTCTGCCACCCTTCGCCGCACGGCTATCCGGCGGCCCCCTGGGTCCCGTCGGCGGACGATCCGCGCGGTGATCTGCTGACCACCGGGCCGGTGGTGGGGCTGCTGCACCGCAACGAGGTGTGGCATGCGTGGCTCTTCCGGGCCACGGACTTCTGCTGGGCGGCGGTCACCGCCCTGGGGGAGGGCGGCGCGGCGGTGCGTCCGTACGAGGTCGCCGCCGCCGTCGCCTTCCTCGACGGGGTGCCGGACCGGGCCCGCGCCGAGGCGGTGGCCGAGCGGCTCGGCCGCCGGGTGCGGGAGGAGCGGCTGATCGTGCCGCCCCCGGCCGCCGAGCCCGCCGAGGACCGCCCCCTGGCGCCGGGGTCCTGTGAGCCCCTCCAGGTGCACGACATCGCCCGTACGCCCGGCTCGCCGGCGCGCCGGTGGTTCACCGACGCCGAGGTGGAGCGGTCCCTGGACGCTCTCGTGGCCGCACAGCAGGAGGACGGGGGCTGGCCGCCGCACCGGCGTGCCTGGACGCCGGGGGCCACGCTGGAGTGGCGGTCGGTGGCGACCATCGAGGCGCTGCTGACGCTGCGGGCCTACGGGCGGCGGATCTGAGCGCGGGCGTCCGGAGCGGTCACAGGGCCCGGACGCCGGCCGTGACGGCGACGGCCACGGCGACCACCACCAGGAAGGGGGCGCGGAGCACCAGCGCGAGCGCCGCCGCTCCCAGCCCGGCCGCCCGCGCGTCCAGGAGGAGGTGCCGGCCGTCGCTGAAGGTCTGCTGGGCGGTGAGCGCGGCCAGCAGGGCCACGGGCAGCAGTGCGGCCAGACGCCTGACGAGCGGGCGCTCCAGGACTCCGGCGGGCACCGAGAGACCCAGCAGCTTGACCAGGTAGCAGCCCGCCGCGGTGACGCCGATGGCGATCCAGGTGGTCATCGGCGCTCACCCGGCTCCGCGCCGCGTGCCATGCGCCCGTGCACCGTAAGGACGACGGGAGCGGCGAGCGCCGCCACCAGGACCGGGACCCCGGCGGGCAGGACCGGCTGGCACAGCAGCACCAGCAGGACGCCGAGACCGGCCACGGCCCGTTCGACGGTGCCGCTGAGCATGGGGGCCAGCAGGGCGAGGAAGACGGCGGGCCCGGCGGCGTCCAGGCCCCAGGCGTCGGTGTCGCCGAGCGCGGACGCCCCCAGGGCGCCGATCAGCGTGGTGAGGTTCCACAGGACGTACAGGGTCAGCCCGGTGACGGTGAAGCCGATGCGCGCGGTGCGCCGGTCGGGCTGGGCGAGGGCGACGGCCGAGGTCTCGTCGATGACCCATTGGGCCGCCAGGGGGCGCACCGCGCGCGGCAGTCCGAGGAGTCCGGACAGCCGCAGCCCGTAGAAGGCGTTGCGCACTCCTAGGAAGAACGCCCCGGCGGCGGCGGTGAACGGATTGCCGCCCGCCGCCAGCGCGCCCACGAGGGCGAACTGTGACGCCCCGGTGAAGACCAGCAGGCTGAGCGCGCAGGTCTGCAGCAGGCCGAGCCCGGCGCCCGCCGACGTCACCCCGAAGGCGAAGCCGGAGAGCCCGACCGCGACACCGACGCCCAGGGCGTCGCGGACGACGGCCGAGTCCGCCGGGGGCTCGGCGGGGTCGGTTCGTATCTCTATCTGTTCTGACACAGCGCGCACGTTAGAAGGGCACTTCGGCTCCGGTCTTGTACGTTCTTGCGCGCTCGCGCCGGTAGGCGCCCGGTGGCACCCCCACGATCCGGGTGAAGTGACGGTTCAGGTGGGACTGGTCGGTGAAACCGACGGCGACGGCCGCCTCGGCGGGCGCGCTCCCGGCGTCCAGCAGCCGCCGGGCCCGGCGGACCCGCGCGTCGGTGAGCCAGGTGTGCGGCGGCATCCCGTAGACCGCGCGGAAGGCACGCAGGAGGGCGAAGGGACCGGTGCCCAGCTCGGCCGCCAGCCGCTCCAGGGACGGCGGGTCCGCAATCCGCTCCTGGAGGATCGCGCGGGCGCGCGCCGCCGTCCGGGCTCCCGCGGTGCGCGCCGTGCGCTCGGGGAGCGGGCCGCCGTGGTCGCGCAGCAGCCGGGCCAGCGCGACGCGCAGCAGGCTGTCGGCGGCGAGCGCGTTGCCCTCCTCGGCGGCCCGGTGCACCGCGGTGACCAGCCGCGCCCCCTGGGGATCGTCGACGGTGGGGATCCGGAACCCGGCCGTGCCCCGGAGCGTGGTCGTCTCGGCGGCGATGCCGGCGACCAGGTCCGCGGCCGGGTACAGCACGCTGTACGCCCACCCCTCGGGCGCCCCCGCCCGTCCGGTGTGCGGCACCTCCGGGTTGATGAGCGCGAGCCCGCCGGGCCCGGTGCGCTCGATGGCGCCGCGGTGGTGGAACTCCTCGACGCCCTCGGTGATCGCGGCGATCACGAAGGTCTCGTGGGTGTGCCAGACGAAGGTCTTGTGGATGTAGCGGGCACGCAGCAGATCGACGCCCGGAAGCTGGGGGTACCGCCAGTGCCGCGCGCTCTCCCGGTTGGCCATGGCACCATTGTGCGCCCCGCCCGGGCCCCCTCTGACCTGCGGCTCCGTCCATTGTCAGTGGTGCGGTGCACGATGGAGGGCATGGCAGGCTCGGCGCTCGACGGATTCTCCCCGGCCACCCGCGGATGGTTCACGGGTGCCTTCACCGCGCCCACGCCCGCGCAGGAGGGCGCGTGGCGGGCGATCGGCGCGGGCTCGGACGTCCTGGTCGTCGCCCCCACCGGCTCGGGCAAGACCCTGGCCGCCTTTCTGGCGGCCCTGGACAGGCTGGCCGGTGAGCCGCCGCCCGCCGAGACGAAGAAGCGCTGCCGGGTGCTCTATGTCTCCCCGCTGAAGGCCCTGGCGGTGGACGTCGAGCGCAATCTGCGCAGCCCGCTGACCGGTATCCGCCAGGAGGCGGTGCGGCTGGGCATGCCCGAGCCGGAGATCCGGGTGGGCACCCGCTCGGGCGACACCCCGGCCGCCGAGCGCCGCGCTCTGGCCACCCGCCCGCCGGACATCCTCATCACCACCCCCGAATCGCTGTTCCTGATGCTCACCTCCGCCACCAGGGAGGCGCTGCGCGGGGTGGAGACCGTGATCCTGGACGAGGTCCACGCCGTCGCGGGCACGAAGCGGGGCGCCCATCTCGCGCTGTCCCTGGAGCGCCTGGACGAGCTGCTCGAGCGCCCCGCCCGGCGCATCGGCCTGTCCGCGACCGTACGGCCGGTGGACGAGGTGGCGCGGTTCCTGTCGCCGCGGCGCAAGGTGGAGATCGTCCAGCCCCCGTCGGGCAAGGAGTTCGACCTGTCGGTGGTCGTGCCCGTGGAGGACCTGGGCGAGCTGGGCGGCGCCCCCGCCCAGGAGGGCGAGGCGGGCGAGCGGCCGTCGATCTGGCCCCATGTCGAGGAGCGGATCACCGATCTGGTCCAGGCCCACCGCTCCACCATCGTCTTCGCCAACTCCCGCCGGCTGGCCGAGCGGCTGTGCAACCGGCTGAACGAGATCGCCTACGAGCGGGCCACCGGTGAGGCCCTGCCCGAGGACCACTCCCCCGCCGAGGTGATGGCCGAGGCCGGTGCGGCCCGTGGCGCGCCCGCGCTGCTGGCCCGCGCGCACCACGGCTCGGTGTCCAAGGAGCAGCGGGCACTGGTCGAGGAGGACCTCAAGGCGGGCCGGCTGCCCGCCGTCGTCGCCACCTCCAGCCTCGAGCTCGGCATCGACATGGGCGCCGTCGACCTGGTCGTCCAGGTCGAGTCGCCGCCCTCGGTGGCCTCCGGGCTGCAGCGGGTGGGCCGGGCCGGCCACCAGGTGGGCGCGGTCTCCACCGGCGTCGTCTTCCCCAAGTACCGCGGCGACCTGGTGCAGGCCGCGGTGGTCACCGAGCGGATGCGCGAGGGCGCCATCGAGTCGCTGCGGGTGCCCGCCAACCCGCTGGACGTGCTCGCCCAGCAGCTGATCGCCATGACCGCCATGGACACCTGGGACGTGGACGAGCTGCTGGCCCTGATCCGCCGCGCCGCGCCGTTCGCCTCGCTCCCGGAGTCGGCGTACACCTCGGTCCTCGACATGCTCGCCGGCCGCTACCCCTCCGACGCCTTCGCGGAGCTGCGGCCGCGCCTGGTGTGGGACCGCGTCGCCCATACGGTCACCGGCCGCCCGGGGGCGCAGCGGCTCGCGGTGACCTCCGGCGGCACCATCCCCGACCGCGGGCTCTTCGGCGTCTTCCTGGCGGGCGCCGACCCCAAGAAGGGCGGCGGCAGGGTCGGGGAGCTCGACGAGGAGATGGTCTACGAGTCGCGAGTGGGCGATGTGTTCACCCTGGGCACCACCTCATGGCGGATCGAGGACATCACCCGCGACCGGGTCCTGGTCTCTCCCGCCCCCGGCGTCCCCGGTCGGCTGCCCTTCTGGAAGGGCGACCAGCTCGGCCGCCCCCTGGAGCTGGGCCGCGCCCTGGGCGCGTTCCTGCGCGAGGTGGGCGCGCTGCGGCCGGAGGACGCCCGTCTGCGGCTGCTGGCCGCCGGTCTGGACGCCTGGGCCGCCGAGAACGTCATCGGGTATCTGGACGAGCAGCGCCGCGCCTGCGGGCATGTGCCGGACGACCGCACGATCGTGGTGGAGCGGTTCCGCGACGAGCTGGGCGACTGGCGCGTGGTGGTCCACTCCCCCTTCGGCGCGCAGGTCCACGCCCCCTGGGCGCTCGCCCTGGGCTCCCGCCTCTCCGAGCGGTACGGCATCGACGCCCAGGTCATGCACGCCGACGACGGCATCGTGCTGCGGCTGCCCGACGCCGATCTCATGGGCCTCGACCTCCTCGACGCGGACCCGATGCGCCAGGGCGTGGAGTACGACACCGAGCAGTCCCCGGTGGGCGCCGCCGATGTCGCGTTCGACAAGGGCGAGATCAACCAGATCGTCACCGACCAGGTCGGCGGTTCCGCGCTGTTCGCCTCGCGGTTCCGCGAATGCGCCGCCCGCGCCCTGCTGCTGCCCCGCCGCGACCCCGGCAAGCGCACCCCGCTGTGGCAGCAGCGCCAGCGCGCCGCGCAGCTCCTCCAGGTGGCGAGCGAGTTCGGTTCCTTCCCGATCGTCCTCGAAGCGGTCCGCGAATGTCTCCAGGACGTCTTCGACGTCCCCGGCCTCACCGAGCTGATGGGCGACATCGAGGCCCGCCGGGTCCGGCTGGTGGAGGTGACCACCCCCGAGCCGTCCCCCTTCGCCCGCTCGCTGCTCTTCGGCTATGTGGCGCAGTTCCTCTACGAGGGCGACTCCCCGCTCGCCGAGCGCCGCGCCGCCGCGCTCTCCCTGGACTCGCGGCTGCTGGCCGAGCTCCTGGGCCAGGCCGAGCTGCGCGAGCTGCTCGACGCCGACGTCCTGGCCGAGCTGGAGCAGGAGCTCCAATGGCTCACCGAGGACCGCCGGATCAAGGACGCCGAGGGCGTCGCCGACGCCCTGCGGGTGCTCGGCCCGCTCACCGCCGCCGAGCTGGCCGGGCGCGGTGCCGAGCCCGGGTGGGCCGAGGACCTGGCCGGGGCCCGGCGTGCCATCCGCGTCCGGATCGCGGGCGAGGATTACTGGGCCGCGGTGGAGGACGCCGGGCGGCTGCGGGACGCGCTCGGCACGGCTCTGCCGGTGGGCGTCCCCGAGGCGTTCACCGAGCCGGTCAAGGACCCCCTCGGCGATCTCCTGGCCCGCTACGCCCGCACCCACGGCCCGTTCACCTCCGCCCAGGCCGCCGCCCGCTTCGGCCTCGGCGCGGCCGTCACCGAGGGCGCCCTGCACCGGCTCGCCGCGAGCGGCCGCGTCGTCCAGGGTGAATTTCACCCGTCGGGGCTCGGCCAGGAGTGGTGCGACGCGGCGGTGCTGCGCCGGCTGCGGCGCCGTTCGCTGGCCTCGCTGCGACATGAGCTGGAACCCGTGCCGCCCTCTGCGCTCGCCGCCTTCCTCCCGCAGTGGCAGCATCTGGGCACCCACAGCCTGCGCGGTATCGACGGGCTGGTGCGCGCGGTCGAGCAGCTCCAGGGCGCGCCCGTCCCCGCCTCCGCCCTGGAGAAGCTGGTCCTGCCGTCCCGGGTGAGCGACTACACCCCCACGATGCTCGACGAGCTCAGCACCTCCGGGGAGGTCGTCTGGGCCGGTGCGGGAGCGCTGCCGGGCAAGGACGGCTGGGTCACCCTGCACCTGGCCGACACCGCCCCGCTGCTGCTGCACACCCCGCACCCGCTCGAAGCGGGCCCGCTCCACCAGGCCGTCCTCGACTCCCTGGCAGGGGGGTACGGGCTGTTCTTCCGCCAGATCGCCGAGCAGGCCCGCGCCGCCGGCCACGAGTTCCTGGATCCCGAGCTCGCCGAGGCCCTGTGGGACCTGGTCTGGGCGGGCCGGGTCACCGGTGACACCCTCGCCCCGCTGCGTTCCCTGCTGGGCTCGGGCCGTACGGCGGGCTCCACCGCCCACCGCGCCAAGCGCACGGTCCCCCGGGGGCGCTATGGCGGCCTTACCGGCCGCACCGGCCGGCCCACGGCGTCGCGCAACGGGCCGCCCACGGTCGCCGGACGATGGTCCCTGCTGCCGGAGCGCGAACCCGAGCCCACCCACCGCGCCCATGCCCTGGCGCGCACCCTGCTCGACCGGCACGGCGTGGTCACCCGCGGGGCGGTCGCCGCCGAGGGGGTCGAGGGCGGCTTCTCCGCCGCCTACCGCGTGCTGTCCGCGTTCGAGGAGTCCGGCCAGGCGCGCCGCGGCTATGTGATCGAGGGGCTCGGCGCCGCCCAGTTCGCGATGGACGGCGCGGTGGACCGGCTGCGCGCGGTCAGCACGGCCCGCGACCGCGCGGCGGCCCCCGCCTTCGACGGACAGCGCGGGCAGTCCCGGCGTGCCTTCGTGCTCGCCTCGGCCGACCCCGCCAACGCCTACGGCGCCGCTCTCCCCTGGCCCGACCCGCCCGCGGACGCGGGCCACCGGCCGGGCCGTAAGGCGGGAGCGATGGTGGTGCTCGTCGACGGGGAGCTGACGCTCTACATGGAGCGGGGCGGCAAGACCCTGCTCGCCTGGCCCTCGGGCGAGGCCGAGGCCGCCTCCCCGGAGGACGACGCCAGGCTGTGGACGGCGGTGGAGGCACTGGCCGGGTCCGCCCGCGCGGGTGCGCTCGGCTCGGTCACCGTCGAGCGCGTCAACGGCGCCCAGGCGCTCTCGTCCCCGATCGGCAAGCTCCTGGAATCGGCGGGCTTCCATCCGACCCCACGGGGTCTCCGCCTGCGCCCTTGATCAACACCCGCCGTCCGCACCTCTGATCGACAGCCGCCATCCGCGCCCCTGAACAACGGCCTCCACCCGCTGAACAATGACCTCCGCCCGCGCCCCTGATCACCTGGTGCTCCGCCTGCCCTCGCCCACCGGCATCATGGATGGCATGCCCGAAGGAGACACCGTCTGGCAGACCGCGCAGCGCCTGCACCAGGCCCTCGCGGGGTCCCCGCTCATCCGCGGCGACCTGCGCGTCCCCCGTCTGGCGACCGCCGACCTCACCGGCCGCCAAGTCTTCGAGGTCGTCCCGCGCGGCAAGCATCTGCTGACCCGTCTCGAGGGCGGGCTGACCCTCCACTCCCATCTGCGGATGGACGGCTCCTGGCAGGTGTACGGGCCGGACGAACGCTGGCGCGGCGGCCCGCACCACCAGATCCGGGCCATCCTCGCCAACGCCGCCCACACCGCCGTCGGCTACCGCCTGCCCGTCCTGGAACTGCTCCGCACCGGCGACGAGAACCGTGTCGTCGGCCATCTGGGCCCCGATCTCCTCGGCCCCGACTGGGACCCGGACGAGGCGCTGCGCCGACTGCTCGCCGCTCCCTCCCGGCCCCTGGGCGAAGCGCTGCTCGACCAGCGGAACCTTGCCGGGATCGGCAATGTCTACAAATCCGAGCTGTGCTTCCTGCTGCGCGTGTCACCCTGGCTGCCGATCGGCGAGATGCCCTCCCCCGAGCGCCTGGTGGCCCACGCCAAGAAGCTCCTGGAGGCCAACAGGAACCGGCGTGCCCGGGTCACCACGGCCGAGTCGCGCCGCGACCGCCGGCTGTGGGTGTACGGGCGCCCGGGGCGGCCCTGTCTGCGCTGCGGTACGCCGGTGCGCGCGGCCGACCAGGGGGACGCGGGTCAGGAGCGTTCGACCTTCTGGTGCCCGAGCTGCCAGGCGGGGCCGCAGGGGCCTGTGCCGTCCTGACGCGGAGGGCCTCCCCGGCGGCGGGTGCCGCCCCTTCTGGGCGAGGGACCGCAGTGCACCGGCAACAGGCTCAGCCCCCAGCCGCCGACCGCTAACGCCCCCTCCACCGGCCCGGCCTCCCCCGGCTGCACCGCCAGCCGTAGCACGGACCACCACCAGACGCCGCCCAGAGCGAGCGCGAGCACCCATCGGACCGGCCTGAGGCCCTGGGTGTCGGCCCCTCCGACGGCTGCCATGACTGCCTCCTTCGGCGACGCTGAGCGCTCCGCGGGAAGTGGCGCGAGGTGCGGTCGTTCATCCGCGGCTGCGTCGTGGCTGGTCGCGCGGTTCCCCGCGCCCCTTCGGAGCGCAACCGAACCGCACCGGACTTCAGTGAGGCCGCTTAGACGCCTGTTCGCACACGGCGGGAGGGCGCACAGGAGGCACGTCGGCGCGTGTCGGACACTCGTGCTCCCTCCAGTTTGCCCAGCCGGTCGATACGGCGCACCCAGAGCGGGCCACCGGGCCGGAACGAGACGCCGTCGGCCTCGCCCGGGCCCGGCCCGACCCGGCGCCTGGCCGTCTCAGCGTCGCCCGGCCTGGCCCGGCGTCCGCCTCAGCCGCACCGGCCACCGTTCCAGCCGTACCGGCCGGGTTCTAGCCCCGCTGGCCGCCGTTCTCGGCCTGGAACATCCAGTGGTGCTTCTCCAGGTCACGAGTGAGCTCGATGAGAATGTCCTGGGTCACCGGGTCCGGCTCGTCGGTCGCCCTGATGCGCTCCCGCATCCGCCCGATCACCGCTCCGAGGGCGTCCACGAGCGTCCGGACGGCCTGCGCGTCATCGGTCCAGCCGTCCTTGACCGTGTCGACACCGCTGGTCGCGGCGACCGTCTGGGCCCGTCCGTCCGGTGGCACGCCGAGCGCGGAGGCCCGCTCCGCCACAGTGTCGGCATACTCCCTGGTCGACGCCACGACCTCGTCGAGCTGCAGATGAACCGTGCGGAATCGCGGGCCCACGACGGTCCAGTGGATCTGCTTGCCCACCAGGTGGAGGTCGACGAGATCGACGAGGGCGCCTTGCAGCGCGTCGGCGACGATCTTGAGGTGCTCCTCCGGCAGCGGGCTCTTCACCACAGACATCCACTTCCTCCTTTTCGACCGTTTGGCCCCTCTTGATTGCCTCTCTTCCTCTGGGGTGACCCGAATCCGGCCGGACAAACATCGAGGCCCCGACCGGTATGGCTACCGGTCGGGGCCTCGGAGAGCTGGCTTCTGGGGGCCTTCTCAGGCCGCCACCACGTCCACGGCTTCCTTGGGCGTCTTGATGGTCACCCGCTCCTCCGGAACGCCCGTCACGGACGTCACAGACACGGGGTTGAGCACGGGCCGCATGGGCGCGGGCACCTTCTCGGTGGTGGACGCGGCCGACTCGGCCAGTTCGGCGAGCGACAGCTCGTCGCTGACCTCGCGCATGACCTGCGACATCCGTACCTCCAGGGCGTCGCAGATGGCTGACAGCAGTTCGGATGAGGCTTCCTTCTGGCCGCGCTCGACCTCTGACAGATAGCCGAGCGACACCCGGGCGGAGGAGGAAACCTCGCGCAGAGTACGGCCCTGGCGCTGGCGCTGCCGGCGCAGCACGTCACCCAGCAGGCGACGGAGCAGAATCATCGCTGGCTCCCTCCTCGGACCTCGGATCCGGATCCTTCACGCCCCACCGTACCGCCTCGGGCTGCGCCCGTGCGGGGAGCGATGTCGTGTTCACTCAGGGCTGCAAACATCAAATCTCGTCGTGTTGTTCCGTATCCTTTGCCCCCGCCGTCGCGATCAATTCGCTGAACAGCAGCTTGACGGCGGCATGGACGGTCTGGCCGCGGATTCCGGCGCGGTCTCCTTCGAGCCTCAGCGCCGCCGCGGCCACCGTGTCCGAGGGCCCCGCGACGGCCACATGAACGGTGCCCACGGGCTGGCCGTCCTGCGGTGTGGGACCCGCCACACCGGTGGTGGCCACGCCCCAGTCCGCGCCGAGCGCACGCCGTACGCCCCGGGCCATCTGCCGGGCCACCTCGGCGTCGACCGCGCCGCGCTCGGCCAGCAGGGCCCGGTCCACGCCCAGCACCTCGTGCTTGAGGTCGGTGGCGTACGCCGTCACCGAGCCCCGGAAGGAGCGGGAGGCGCCGTCCACCGAGGTCAGCTCGGCGGCCACCAGACCGCCGGTGAGCGATTCGGCGGCGGCCAGGGTCTGCCCGCGCCGCTCCAGCAGCGCCAGCACATCGGCCGCCGTCCCGCCGTCGCTCACTGCGTGGCCTCCTCCGTCGTCCGGCCCGCCCGGCGCAGCACGATCGCCTGCCGGACGTAGTCGAGGCCGGTGACCACGGTCAGGACGACGGCCACGGCCATCATCCAGAACCGCAGCGAGGCCAGCGGTCCGGTCAGCGCCAGGATGTACATCCCGACGGCGGTGCCCTGCGCGAGCGTCTTCATCTTTCCGCCCCGGCTGGCCGGGATGACCCCGATCCGGATCACCCAGAACCGCATCAGTGTGATTCCGATCTCACGGAAGAGGATCACTCCCGTCACCCACCAGGGGAGGTCGGACAGGGCCGACAGACAGATCAGCGCCGCGCCCATGATCGCCTTGTCAGCGATCGGATCGGCGATCTTCCCGAAGTCGGTGACCAGGTTGTACCGGCGGGCCAGATGACCGTCGAAGAGATCGGTGATCATGGCGATGGCGAACGCCGCCCACGCGAAGGAACGCCACGCCGGGTCGTACCCGCCATTGTGCAGCATCAACAACACAAACCCGGGCACCAGCAGCAGCCGCACCATGGTGAGGATGTTGGCGATGTTCCACAAACCGGCGGGCCTGACCGTGGCGGCGGCCGGCCGGCGGTGACCTCCCGCGGCGGAGGCCGGGACACCCGTCATCTGCCCGCCTCTCCGGTGGACGCGCCGCCGTCCTGCCGCTCCAGCGGCTCAAGCGGCTCCGCGACGAGGTCCACTCCCTCCGTCGCGATCACCTTCGCTTCGACCATACGGCCCACCTCCGGCTCCCCGTCGGTGCGCAGCAGCGTCTGGCCGTCGGTTTCCGGCGCCTGGTGGGCGCCACGGCCCAGGACCGCCCCGGTGTCGTCGATCTCCTCCACCAGGACCTCCACGACCTCGCCGAGCCGCTCCTCCGCCCGCTGGGCGGTCAGCTCCTCCGCGAGCCGCGAGACGCGCTCCAGGCGCTCCGCGACCACCTCCGGGTCGACCTTGTCCTCGTAACCGGCGGCCTCGGTGCCGTCCTCGTCCGAGTACCCGAAGACGCCGATCGCGTCCAGCCGCGCCGCACTGAGGAAACGCTCCAGCTCGGCCAGGTCCTCCTCGGTCTCGCCGGGGAAGCCGACGATGAAGTTGGACCGGGCGCCGGCCTGCGGCGCCTTGCCTCTGATCGTCTCCAGCAGCTCCAGGAACCGGTCGGTGTCGCCGAAGCGGCGCATGGCGCGCAGCACCCCGGGCGCCGAGTGCTGGAAGGACAGATCGAAGTACGGCGCGACCTTCTCGGTCGAGGTGAGCACGTCGATCAGCCCGGGACGCATCTCGGCGGGCTGGAGGTAGCTGACCCGGATCCGCTCGATGCCGTCCACCGCGGCCAGCTCCGGCAGCAGCGTCTCCAGCAGCCGGATGTCCCCGAGGTCCTTGCCGTACGAGGTGTTGTTCTCCGAGACCAGCATGATCTCCTTCACCCCCTGCTCGGCCAGCCAGCGGGTCTCGCCCAGCACATCGGAGGGGCGGCGGGAGATGAAGGAGCCCCGGAAGGACGGGATGGCGCAGAACGAGCACCGCCGGTCGCAGCCGGAGGCCAGCTTCACCGAGGCGACCGGGCTGCTGTCCAGTCTGCGCCGCAGCGGGGCCCGCGGCCCGGAGGCCGGGGCCACCCCCTCGGGCAGATCCTCGGGCGCGGTGTCCTGGGCGTGGCCGGGGAGCGCCACCGAGGTGGCGTCCTGCCGCTCGGCGGGGCTGATCGGCAGCAGCTTGCGGCGGTCGCGCGGAGTGTGGGAGGCGTGGATGCCGCCGGAGAGGATGGTCTGGAGGCGGTCGGAGATATCGCCGTAGTCGTCGAAGCCGAGCACCCCGTCGGCCTCGGGCAGCGCCTCGGCGAGCTCCTTGCCGTACCGCTCGGCCATGCAGCCGACGGCCACCACGGCCTGGGTGCGGCCGTGGTCCTTCAGATCGTTCGCCTCCAGCAGGGCGTCGACCGAGTCCTTCTTGGCGGCTTCGACGAAGCCGCAGGTGTTGACGACGGCGACGTCCGCGTCGGCGGCTTCCTCGACGAGCTCCCAGCCGTCCGCCGCCAAGCGGCCTGCGAGCTCCTCCGAGTCCACCTCGTTACGGGCGCAGCCAAGAGTGACAAGGGCGACGGTGCGGCGTTCGGGCATGCGCTCAGACTACGTTGTCCCCACGACAGCCCCCGCTGCCAGGGCTGCCGATCTTCGCGCGGGTCAGCCCGCCTCGGGGTCTCCCTTGGTGTAGCTGAGCCGCTGGACGGCCCCGCTGGTGCCCACGTTCTTCACTTCCTTGCCGTTCACGAACAGCTTGATCGCCCCGGCGTTGCCCAGCACCAGGTCGATGCGCCTGCTGTCGCTGAAGGTCTTGGAGTCGCCCTCGCGCAGCACACCCTCCTGGATCAGCCGGCCGTTGTGGTCCTGGGCGGAGATCCAGCTCTGGCCGCCCTCGGCGGTCAGCTTGACGGTGACCTTGTCCGCCGGGACGCCCGCGATGGCGCTGTCGGACGGGTCGGGCTTGTGCGGCGTGGCGGGCTTGGAGGGGGCGGCGGTGTTGGTGGGCGCGGAGGCGCTGGGCTTGGGCGCGGCGGTGTCCTCGGCGACGCTCGAGCCGTCGCCGTTGCCGCCCCGGAACAGGGTGAAGCCCACGAATCCGACGACGGCGACGATCGCCGCGACCATCGCGGCCGTCCAGTTGGGGCGCCGGGGCTCGGGGCGGATCCGCTCGGCCTCGAACAGCGGCGCCGGCGCGGTCGGCGCGGGCCGGCCGCCGTGCTCGGCGTCGAACTGCGCGATCAAGGACTCCGGATCGAGGCCCACGGCGCGGGCGAGCACCCGGATGTGCCCCCGTGCGTAGACATCGCCGCCGCAGCGCGAGAAATCGTCCTGCTCGATGCCCCGCACGATGGGGGTGCGCACCCGGGTAGAGGAACTGACCTCGTCGACGGTCAGCCCAGCGGAGATACGGGCCTGCTGGAGGGCGCGACCGATGGAAGGCCGGTCGTCTTCGGGGGAGTTGCCGTCTTCGGGAAGGTTGCCGATGGACACGGGGGCGCCTTTCGAGCGTGAGCCACCTGCTGGAGGTTCAGTCTAGGGGTGGGGCGAAAGGGTCGGGCAAGCGGGAGGACGGAGTTTGTCCGCCATCGGGATTGCCGTTCGATCACGATTCTGGGGTCTCACTCCGCCACCTCCCTCAACTTGACGTTTCGGTAGGGGAAACGGTTGCCCGCCAAACCCTTATGAGTGAGCCTTACCGCGGATCACGTCGAGCACGCCATCCAATTCATCCGGCTTGACGAGCACATCGCGCGCCTTGGATCCCTCGCTCGGGCCGACGATGTTCCGGGACTCCATGAGATCCATCAGCCGCCCCGCCTTGGCGAAACCCACCCGCAACTTGCGCTGAAGCATCGACGTGGAGCCGAACTGAGTGGAAACCACCAGCTCAGCGGCCTGGCAGAGCAGATCGAGATCATCGCCGATCTCCTCGTCGATCTCCTTCTTCTTCGACGTCCCGACCGTCACGTCATCGCGGAAGACCGGTGCCATCTGCTCCTTGCAGTGGGCGACGACCGCCTCGACCTCGGACTCGGTGACATAGGCGCCCTGCATCCGGGTGGGCTTGTTCGCGCCCATCGGCAGGAAGAGGCCGTCGCCCTTGCCGATCAGCTTCTCGGCGCCGGGCTGGTCCAGGATGACGCGGCTGTCGGCCAGCGAGGAGGTGGCGAAGGCGAGTCGTGAGGGCACATTGGCCTTGATCAGGCCGGTGACGACGTCCACCGAGGGCCGTTGGGTGGCCAGCACCAAGTGGATCCCGGCCGCGCGCGCCAGCTGAGTGATCCGCACGATCGAGTCCTCGACGTCCCGCGGTGCGACCATCATCAAATCGGCCAGCTCGTCGACGATCACCAGCAGATACGGGTAGGGCTTGAGCTCCCGCTCGCTCCCCTCGGGCTCCTTCACCTTCCCCTTGCGGACCGCCGCGTTGAAGTCGTCGATATGGCGGAAGCCGTAGGCCGCGAGGTCGTCATAGCGAAGATCCATCTCCCGTACGACCCATTGGAGCGCCTCGGCGGCACGCTTGGGGTTGGTGATGATCGGTGTGATCAGATGCGGGATGCCCTCGTAGGCGGTCAGCTCCACCCGCTTGGGGTCGACCAGCACCATCCGCACATCGTCCGGCGTGGCCCGGGCCATGATCGATGTGATCAGGCAGTTGATGCAGGAGGACTTGCCGGAGCCGGTCGCGCCCGCCACCAGCACATGCGGCATGGTGGCCAGGTTGGCCGCCACATAGCCGCCCTCGACGTCCTTGCCCAGCCCGACGATCATCGGATGGTCGTCGCCGACGGAATTCGCCGAGCGCAGCACATCGCCCAGGTTGACCATCTCGCGGTCGCTGTTGGGGATTTCGATGCCGACGGCCGACTTGCCGGGGATCGGGCTGATGATACGAACATCGGGGCTGGCGACCGCGTAGGCGATGTTCTTGGTCAGCGCGGTGATCCGCTCGACCTTGACGGCCGGGCCCAGTTCCACCTCGTAGCGGGTGACCGTCGGGCCGCGGGTGAAGCCGGTGACGGCGGCGTCCACCTTGAACTCCGTGAACACCTTCGTCAGCGAGTCCACCACCGCGTCGTTGGCCGCGCTGCGGGTCTTGCCGGGGCCACCGCGCTCCAGCAGGTCGAGCGAGGGCAGCGAGTAGGTGATGTCGCCGGAGAGCTGCAGCTGCTCGGCGCGCGGCGGCAGCGGCGCGCCGGACTCGACCGCGGCCCGGGTGAGATCGGGGACCTGCTGCGGATCCGCCTCGTCGGCGCCGTCGGTACGGCCCTTCCCGGCCGCCGCCCTGCCCTTGGCGCCGCCCTTCCCGGACTCCTTGTCGGCATCGCGCGCGCCGGGCACCCCGCCGCCCGCGGCTCCGTCCTCGCGCTCCCCCGAAAGCCCGTTGCTGAGCCCGGCGACGAGCGGCGAGGGCTGCACACCGTGCAGCACGGCCCCGTCCAGCGAGGCGGCGGCAGCGGCCGCCACGTCCACCGCGTCCAAGGGCCGGTCGAGCGGCGGTTGGGTGGACGACGAGCGGCGCGAGCGCCGGCGCTTGCGCAGCGCATCCTCCTCGGCCCGCTCCGGGCCTCCGGCGCCGTCCGGGTCCTCTTTGGCGAGCGAGGTTCTGCGAGACCGCCTGGCGGGCGTCTCGCGCCATTCGTCGGCGTACTCCGCCGCGTCGTACCCGGCCTCCGACGCGTACGCGTCCTCGTGGTCCCGCACCAGGCCCAGCCGGACGCCCACCTGCCGCAGCCGCTGCGGAATCGCGGCGACCGGCGTCGCGGTGACCACCAGCAGCCCGAAGACGGTGAGCAGCACCAGCAGCGGTACGGCCAGCACGTCGCCCATGAGGTAGATCAGCGGCCGGGAGACGGCCCAGCCGATCAGACCGCCCGCGTCCTGCATCGCCGCGGTGCCCTCGCCGCGCCCCGGGGCGCCGCAGGCGATGTGCACCTGCCCCAGGACGCCGATGACGAGCGCCGAGAGCCCGATGACGATCCGCCCGTTGGCCTCCGGCCGCTCCGGGTGGAGGATCAGCCGGACGGCGATCGTGCCCAGCAGTATCGGCACCACCAGGTCGAGCCGGCCGAAGGCGCCGGTGATCAGCATCTCGACCAGCCTGCCGACCGGCCCGTCCAGATTGGACCAGGTGCCCGCCGCGACGATCAGGGCGAGCGCGAACAGCAGCAGGGCGCTGCCGTCCTTGCGGTGAGCCGGGTCGAGTCCTTTGGCGCCGCGTCCTATGCCGCGGAACATCGCCGCGAGGCCGCGCGCCATGCCCATCCACACGGCGCGCACGATGCGGAACACGCCGCTGGTGGGATTCGGGGCGGGCGAGGGCGCCGCCTTGGCCGCCGCCTTCTTCGACGCCGCTTTCTTCGCGGGCGCGGCGGACTTCTTGGCGGGTGCCTTCTTCGCGGGCGCCTTCTTGGCGGCCGCCTTCTTCGCCGCGCCTCCGGACTGCCCGGCGCGCTTCTTCGAGGTGCCCGCCGTGCTCTGGGAACCCTTGCCGGACGTACGAGAGGCCATGGAGGCGAGGTTACCCGCGTCCGCCGTACGGAGCACGCATGGCGGGGGTATCAGGCACCACTGACGTCACACCGGTGCCGCTGCGCCGACGAGGCGGTGAGACGCCCGTGACGGCGCGTCAAAGTGCGGGTGACCGGTCGGCGATGACCGACCGACGGTGACGGCGGGGCGGACGGATCAGTTCTGCGAGGGGACCTGACCGGCGCCGCTGCCCGCGCCCGGCTCGAGCGCGTCCAGCGCCCGCCGCAGACCGGTCAGCTTGCGCTCCAGATGGGCCGCGGTGGCCACGGCCGCGGCATCGGCCGACTCGTCCAGCTGCTTGGACAGCGCCTCGGCCTGCTCCTCGACGGCCGCGAGCCGCGCGGACAGCTCGGCGAGCAGCCCCGCCGACTCCTTGGCCTCCCCGGCGGCGGGCTGGCCACCCTCCAACTGCAGCCGCAGCAGCGACGCCTGCTCCCGCAGCTGGCAGTTCTTCATGTACAGATCCACGAAGACCGAGACCTTGGCTCTGAGCACCCACGGGTCGAAGGGTTTGGAGATGTAGTCCACCGCACCGGCCGCATAGCCCCGGAAGGTGTGGTGCGGACCGTGGTTGATCGCCGTGAGGAAAATGATCGGGATGTCGCGGGTCCGCTCCCGGCGCTTGATGTGCGCCGCGGTCTCGAATCCGTCCATGCCCGGCATCTGGACGTCCAGCAGAATCACCGCGAAGTCGTCCGTCAGCAGCGCCTTGAGCGCTTCCTCCCCTGACGATGCCCGCACCAGGGTCTGATCGAGCGCGGAGAGAATGGCCTCCAGCGCCAGCAGATTCTCCGGCCGGTCATCGACCAGGAGGATCTTGGCCTTCTGCACCATGCCCCGTCCTCCTCGTCCCGGCTTGGGGTCTCCCCAGCTCGCAGAGCTGAGGGAAGCACCGGGCGCCGCCCCAGGGGACGGCTCCCTTGCGCCGCCCGTCCTTGTGCCGGTCATGGTAGCCGCACCCCGCTGTTCGCCACACCCTGTCACCGCGATGTCACTGTGCACGTAGCAGAAACGCGGCGGGAGACCAGAAGGTTCCCCGATTACCGCGTTCCCACACGTGTTCGGCGACACTCAGTCAACACCACGGTCGTCCCGCGCGTGCCTCGGGTCACTCCACCGACATCCACTGCTCCATCACCGTAAGAAGATGATCGGTGTCGACCGGCTTGGTGACGTAGTCCGACGCGCCCGCTTCGATGCTCTTCTCCCGGTCGCCCTTCATCGCCTTCGCGGTGAGGGCGATGATCGGCAGCCCGGCGAACTGCGGCATCCTGCGGATCGCGGCCGTTGTGGCGTAGCCGTCCATCTCCGGCATCATGATGTCCATCAGGACCAGTACGACATCATCGTGCTGCTCCAGGACCTCGATGCCCTCCCGGCCGTTCTCCGCGTACAGCACCTGCAGCCCGTGCTGTTCCAGCACGCTGGTCAGCGCGAAGACATTACGGATGTCATCGTCGACGATCAACACCTTCTCGCCGTGGAAGCCGCCCGCCGGTTCCGGGGCCACCAGATCCTGGCCGCCCAGCAGCCACGGCTCGGGGGACTGCGCCTGCCGTCCCGGGCGACGGCCCGCCGACCGGGCGCCCGACTCCGTCTCCGGCTGCGGCGGGGCCTGCTCCGCGTCGGTCCGCGACGCCTCCTCCTCGGCCCGCTGACGCCTCCGGAACAGCCCGGAGCCGCCACGGCCGCGCGCCGCCGGAGAGCCGTCGGAGGCGTCCTGTGCGGCCTCCTCCCGCTCCGCCGCGGCACCGTTCCCCGCGGTCTCCTCCACGGCGCCGGGGAACGCCTCGAGCGCCAGCGGGGCCGAGCTGCTCGGGGCGAGCTGCGGATAGCCCTGGGGCGGCAGCTCGCTGGGGTGCAGCGGCAGGTAGAGCGTGAACGTCGAGCCGCGGCCCGGTTCGCTGGCCGCGTGGATCTCGCCGCCCAGCAACCGGGCGATCTCCCGGCTGATGGACAGGCCCAGTCCGGTGCCGCCGTACTTACGGCTGGTGGTGCCGTCGGCCTGCTTGAACGCCTCGAAGATCACTCGCATCTTGCTCGCCGCGATGCCGATACCGGTGTCGGTCACCGAGAAGGCGATCATCTCGGCGTCCGCGTCGCGCAGCGCGCCGTGCTCCAGCAGCTGCTCCCGGATGGCATGCGGCACATCAGCGCCCGCCGGCCGGATGACCAGCTCCACGGCGCCGCCGTCGGTGAACTTCACCGCGTTGGACAGCAGATTGCGCAGCACCTGCAGCAGCCGCTGCTCGTCGGTGTGCAGCGTCGCCGGGAGCTCCGGCGAGACCCTTACGGAGAAGTCCAGGCCCTTCTCCGCGGTCAGCGGCCGGAAGGTGGCCTCCACATAGTCGACGAGCTGGACCAGGGCGATACGAGTCGGGCTGACGTCCATCTTGCCCGCCTCGACCTTCGACAGGTCCAGGATGTCGTTGATCAGCTGCAGCAGGTCGGAGCCCGCGCCGTGGATGGTCTCGGCGAACTCCACCTGCTTCGGCGAGAGGTTGCCGTCGGCGTTGTCGGCGAGCAACTTGGCCAGGATCAGCAGCGAGTTGAGCGGCGTGCGCAGCTCGTGCGACATGTTCGCCAGGAACTCGCTCTTGTACCGCATCGAGACGGCGAGCTGCTCGGCACGCTCCTCCAGCACCTGCCGGGCTTCCTCGATCTCGGTGTTCTTGACCTCGATGTCGCGGTTCTGGCGGGCCAGCCGCTCGGACTTCTCCTCCAGCTCCGCGTTGGACGACTGGAGGGCCTTCTGCCGGTTCTCCAGCTCGGCCGACCGCTCCCGAAGCTGCTCGGTCAGCTCCTGCGACTGCTTCAGCAGCACCTCGGTCTTGGTGTTGACGCTGATGGTGTTGACGCTGGTGCCGATCATCTCGGCGATCTGGTTGAGGAAGTCCTTCTGGATCTGGGCGAACGGCTGGAACGACGCCAGCTCGATCACGCCCAGCAGCTGCCCCTCGAAGAGCACCGGCAACACGATCACATGGGCCGGAGCCGCCTCGCCGAGCCCCGAGGCGATCTTGAGATAGCCCGGCGGCACGTTCTCCACCAGGATCGGGCGCTTCTCCTCGGCGACCGTGCCGATCAGCGTCTCACCGGGCTTGAAGCGGTTGGGCATCGAGCCCTGGGTGTAGCCGTAGGAACCGACCAGCAGCAGTTCGTAGCCGTCGTCGGAGGTGCTGTCCGCGACCACGTCGGTGCCCTCGCCGGGCGGTACGGCCAGGAAGAACGCACCGTGCTGGGCGGAGACCACCGGGGTCAGCTCGCTCATGATCAGCCGGGCGACGTCCTCCAGGTCGCGACGGCCCTGCATCAGACCGGAGATCCGGGCCAGGTTGCCCTTGAGCCAGTCCTGCTCCTTGTTGGCGAGCGTGGTCTCGCGCAGGTTGGCGATCATGGTGTTGATGTGGTCCTGGAGGACCTGGATCTCGCCCGAGGCGTCCACGTCGATCTTGAGGTTGAGATCGCCGCGGGTCACCGCGGTGGCCACCTCGGCGATGGCGCGCACCTGACGGGTCAGGTTGCCGGCCATCTCGTTCACCGACTCGGTCAGGTCCTTCCAGGTGCCGGCCACGTCCCGCACCCGCGCCTGGCCGCCCAGCTGGCCCTCGGTACCCACCTCACGGGCCACCCGGGTCACCTGCTCGGCGAACGACGACAGCTGGTCCACCATCGTGTTGATGGTCGTCTTCAGCTCGAGGATCTCGCCCCGCGCCTCGATGTCGATCTTCTTGGTCAGATCACCCTGGGCGATGGCCGTGGTGACCATGGCGATGTTGCGGACCTGGCCGGTCAGGTTGGACGCCATCGAGTTCACCGACTCGGTGAGGTCCTTCCACGTCCCCGAGACGCCGGGCACCCGGGCCTGGCCGCCCAGGATGCCGTCCGTGCCCACCTCGCGGGCCACGCGGGTGACCTCGTCGGCGAACGAAGACAGCGTCGTCACCATCGTGTTGACGGTGTCGGCCAGCGCCGCGACCTCGCCGCGCGCCTCGACCGTCACCTTCTTCGTCAGATCGCCGTTGGCGACCGCGGCCGAGACCTGCGAGATGTTCCGCACCTGGATGGTCAGGTTGTTGGCCATCAGATTGACGTTGTTGCTCAGGTCCTTCCAGATACCGGTCACGCCCGGAACCCGCGCCTGACCGCCCAACTGCCCCTCGGTGCCCACCTCACGGGCCACCCGGGTCACCTGCTCGGCGAACGACGACAGCTGGTCCACCATCGTGTTCACCGTCGTGACCAGCTCGAGGATCTCGCCCTTGGCGTCGACGGTGATCTTCTTCGACAGATCGCCCTTGGCGACCGCCGTCGTCACCTCCGCGATCGAACGCACCTGGGACGTCAGGTTGTTGGCCATACCGTTGACGGACTGGGTGAGGTCCTTCCACGTCCCGGAGACGCCCTGCACCTCGGCCTGGCCGCCCAACTGGCCCTCGGTGCCCACCTCGCGGGCGACCCGGGTGACCTCCTCCGCGAAGGACGACAGCTGGTCGACCATCGTGTTCAGAGTGTTCTTCAGCTCCAGGATCTCGCCGCGCGCGTCGACGTCGATCTTCTGGGAGAGGTCACCGCGCGCGACCGCCGTGGCCACCTGCGCGATATTTCGCACCTGGGCGGTCAGGTTGCCCGCCATGCCGTTCACCGAGTCGGTCAGATCGCGCCAGACGCCCGCCACACCGGGCACCTGCGCCTGACCGCCCAGCCGCCCGTCCGTGCCCACCTCGCGGGCGACCCGGGTCACCTGCTCGGCGAAGTCGGAGAGCTGGTCGACCATCGTGTTGATGGTGTTCTTCAGCTCCAGGATCTCGCCGCGCGCGTCCACCTCGATCTTCTGCGACAGATCTCCGCGCGCGACCGCCGTCGTCACCTGGGCGATACCGCGCACCTGCGCCGTCAGGTTCCCGGCCATGGAGTTCACGGAGTCGGTCAGGTCGGCCCAGACGCCGCTGACCCCGTCCACCCGGGCCTGACCGCCCAGCCGGCCCTCGGTGCCCACGTCCCGCGCCATCCTGGTGACCTGGTCGGCGAACGAGGACAGCTGGTCCACCATGGTGTTCACGGTGTTCTTCAGCTTGAGCATCTCACCGGAGACGTCGACGGTGACCTTCTGGGACAGGTCGCCGTTCGCCACCGCCGTCGTCACCTGGGCGATGTTGCGCACCTGTCCGGTGAGGTTCCGGAACGCGGTGTTCACCGAATCGGTCAGGTCCTTCCACGTACCCGCCACGCCGGGCACCTGTGCCTGACCGCCCAGTTCACCCTCGACGCCGATCTCCCGGGCGACCCGGGTCACCTCGACACCGAAGGACTGCAGCTGGTCCACCATCGTGTTGACGGTGTTCTTCAGCTCCAGCATCTCTCCGGCCACATCGACGGTGACCTTCTGCGACAGATCGCCGTTCGCCACCGCCGTCGTCACCTGGGCGATGTCCCGCACCTGCGCGGTGAGGTTCCGGAACGCGGTGTTCACCGAATCGGTGAGATCCTTCCACGTACCCGCCGCACCCGGCACCTGCGCCTGACCGCCCAACAGCCCATCGGCGCCGACCTCGCTGGCCACCCGCGTGACCTCGTCCGCGAAGGTGCGCAGCGTCTCGGTCATGGTGTTGATCGTGTCGGCCAGCTGCGCGACCTCGCCGCGTGCGCTCACCGTGACCTTCTGCGACAGATCACCGCTGGCGACCGCCGTGGTGACCTGGGCGATCCCGCGCACCTGCGCGGTCAGGTTCCCGGCCATGAGGTTGACGGAGTCGGTGAGGTCCTTCCAGACGCCCGCGACACCCGGCACCTTCGCCTGGCCGCCCAGCTCACCCTCGGTGCCCACCTCACGGGCGACCCGGGTCACCTCGGAGGCGAAGGAGGAGAGCTGGTCCACCATCGTGTTGACGGTTTCCTTCAGCTCGAGCATCTCCCCGGACACATGAACCGTGACCTTCCGGGACAGATCACCCTTGGCCACCGCGGTCGTCACGAGAGCGATGTCACGCACCTGAGCGGTGAGCCGGGAGGCCATCGTGTTGACGGACTCCGTGAGGTCCTTCCACGAACCCGACATTCCGCGCACCCGGGCCTGACCGCCCAGCTTGCCCTCGGTGCCGACCTCGCTCGCGACCCGCGTCACCTCGTCGGTGAACGCCGAGAGCTGATCCACCAGGCCATTGACCGTGCGGCCCACCTTCAGGAACTCACCCCGCAGGGGATGCGCCGACCCGTCGGAGCCCTGGGCCCGCAGGTCCATGCGCTGCTCCAGGTCGCCCTCGGCGACCGCCGACAGCACCCGGCCCACCTCGGACACCGGCCGTACGAGATCGTCCACCAGGGCGTTGGACGCGTCAATGGCCGCGGCCCACTGCCCCTCACAGGCGCCGGTCTCCAGTCGCTCGGTGAGCTTGCCCTCGCGGCCGACCACCCGCCGCACCCGGGTCAGCTCGCCCGTGAGCTGCAGATTGCGGTCCGCGACCTCGTTGAAGACCGCGGCGATCTCGGACATCACGCCCTCGCCCGAGACCGTGAGCCGCTTGCGGAAGTTCCCGTCCCGCATGGCCGTCATCGCGGTCAGCAGCCGGTTCAGGGCCGCCGTATCCACTTCAGTCGTCCCATTGCTCCGGGACCGTCCGCCTTTCGCGCGCGTGTTCGTGCCCCGCGCCGCTGCGCCAGACTCCACCGTGTCCCTCCCGCAGGGTTGACCGTCCTCGTCGGGTTCTTCTTCCAGCTTCCCCAGTGTTTCACCATGCCCCAACCAGGCCATAACAGTTCGGCAGCATCCCACACCCCCGAGGGCACCTCTGGGTGGAATCGAAGCCGACCGGCATTCGCGAAGGCATCGGTGGTAAGTAACCTGGCAACCGGCCAGGGCATCGGAGGGGCGCTGCGACATGGGTGAGCAGTTCGCCGAGACACTTATGAGGAGACCTGTGATCACCGCGCGGGCAGCCGCCACCTTCGAGCCGGTGGGACGCTCGGTCGCCGCCGCCCGCACCTTTGTCCGGGACACCCTCCAGGGGTGGGGCCTCACCGACATCGTGGACGACGCCGTCGTCCTGACCAGCGAACTTGTCACCAACGCGGTGGTGCACGCCGGTACCACCGCCGATGTGGTCTGCATCCGCGCCGACACCGGCGTGCGCGTCGAGGTCGCCGACCGCTACCCCGAGCGCGAGGTCCCGCTGCAGAGCAACGGCGGCCACCACTTCGGGCACCCCGACCGCGAGGGCGGCCGCGGTCTGCTGCTGTGCGCCGCGCTCGCCGCCCGCTGGGGCGTCGAGTACACCGCGACCCACAAGCAGGTATGGTTCCAGCTCGACTTCCCCGACCGCCCGGCCGGCACCCGGGCCGCCGGGCCCGCCCTGCCCTCCAGCGCCCTGCCCATCGCCGACTCCCGGGTCCGGGTGGGCGTCGTCCAGGTCGACAGCGGCGGACTGATCAGCGCCTGGAACGACGACGCTCAGGAACTCTTCGGCTACCAACCGGAACAGATCATCGGCAAACCGCTGACCGACCTCGCGGCCTGGCCGCACACCCCCGGCACCGGCACCGGCGTCGCCGAGGCGCTTCTGCTCTCCCGCTGGGAGGGCTCCTACGGCATCCGCGGCGCCGACGGCCGGGTCTCCCCCGTCTACGCCTCCCACCTGCGCATCCGCGACGCCGAAGGCGAGCCGTCCACCGTCTGTCTACTGGTCCGCGACCGCGAGCGCGCCGTGCTCCAGAGCCCGATGCGCGGTGCGAACGTGGACGCCGCCGAAACCGCCGAGCGGGGTCCGGCCACCGACGCCTTCGAGGTCTTCATCGGCTCCCCGGCCCCCGACGACCTCGACGGACTGCTCCAGCGCACCGTCGAGCGGGCCCGCGACATGCTCGACGGCGACGCCGCCTATCTGCTGCTCGCCACCGACGACGAGACCGAACTGGAGGTCCGCGCCTCCACCGGGCTGCCCTCCGCCCGCCAGCGCTTCGCCCGCGTCCCCGTCGAAGCGGGCACCGGGCGCTACGGCTCGGCCCGGATGCCCGCCGTCCACGAGGATCTGTCCGCGGTGCCCGGCGCCGTTCCCCTGCTGGTGAACACGGGCATGCGCTCCGTGGTCACCGTTCCGCTGAAAGTCGAGGGCCGGCTCACCGGCTCGCTCGGCGTCGCCGCCGAGTCCCCCGCCCGCTACAGCAACGAAGAGGCCCTGCGGCTACAGTTCGCCGCCGACCGCATCGCCCTCGCCGTCGAGCGCGCCCGCCTCACCGAGCTGGAGCGGCTCCGCCGCGGCTCCCTGTCCTTCCTCGTCGAGGCGTCCGACCTCCTCGCGGGCACCCTGGACCGCGATCAGACGCTGGCGCTCATGGCCCAGATGACGGTGCCCACACTGGCCAGTTGGTGCGCCGTCTATACGGTCGCCGACCAGGCATCCGAACCCGAGCTGTCGTACGTTCTGCATGAGGACGAGGACCGCATCGACGGGCTCAAGGCCCTGCTGATGAAGATCGACCCACCGGAGCAGGTCCCCACCGGCGGCGCCCGCAGCTGGTCCGGCCCCTACGACGCGGCCCACGCCGCCGCCCTGCGCACCTCGCTGCGCAGCCTCAGCCTCGGCGACTCCGCCCGCCCCTCCTCCGGCCCCGGCGCCTCGCTCGCGACCGCCTCAGCGGTCGGCGGGGAGACGGTCGTACTGCCTCTGGTGGCCCGCAACCGCGTCATCGGCATGCTCATCCTCGGCAAGCCCACCGACGAGCACTTCCGCCAGGAGAACCTGGAACTGGCCGAGGACCTCTCCCGCCGGGCCGCGCTCGCGCTGGACAACGCGCGGCTGTACTCGGAGCGCACCGCGATCAGCCAGTCACTGCAGCGCAGCCTGCTGCCGCCCGAGCAGCCCGAGGTCCCCGGGGTCGAGGTCGAGGTCATCTACCGCGCGGCGGGCGAGGGCAACGAGGTCGGCGGCGACTTCTACGACCTCTTCCCGATCCGCGACGGGGCGTACGGCTTCGCCATCGGCGACGTCTGCGGCACCGGACCGGAGGCCGCCGCGGTCACCGGACTCGCCCGGCACGCCCTGCGGCTGCTCGCCCGCGAGGGCTTCGGCGGCCCGGCGGTCCTGGAGCGGCTCAACGCGGCGATCCTCGACGAGGGCGCCCGCAGCCGCTTCCTGACCCTCCTCTACGGCGAGTTGTGGCCACAGCACGACGGCAGCGCGGTGCTCAAGGTCGTCTGCGCCGGACACCCGCTGCCGCTCCGGCTGCGCCAGGACGGCAGCGTGGAGGCGGCGGCCGAGCCCCAGCCGCTGCTCGGCGTCATGGAGGACCTGGAGCTGTACGAGCAGACGGTGACGCTCGACCCGGGCGATGTGCTGCTGTGCGTCACCGACGGCGTGACGGAGCGGCGCGAGGGCACCAGGATGCTCGGCGACGACGGCCTTCTCGACGTCCTCACGACCTGCACCGGCCTTACGGCGGGCGCGGTGGCCGCCCGGGTGCTGCGGGCGGTCGAGCGCTTCGCCGCGGAGCCGCCGTCCGACGACATGGCGATCCTGGCGATGCGCGTCCCGGAGCCCGAGCCCGTCGACGCCTGAGGCGCCCGGGCATCGCCGGGCTCCGGCGATGCCCGAACATGACGAAGACCCCCGCCACTTGGCGGGGGTCTTCGCAGGAGAGCCCCAATACGGAATCGAACCGTAGACCTTCTCCTTACCATGGAGACGCTCTGCCGACTGAGCTATTGGGGCGCGTCGACGGAATCGATCATACCCGAACTCGGGTGCGCTCCCGAACACTCGCCCCGTGGCTCAGGCGGCTGACTGCAGCAGCCCGCCCAGCGCGTTGCAGGCCGAGACCACGCGCTGCAACTCCCGCCGCGACATGGTCGGATCGACGGGCAGCGCCAGGCACTCATCGGCCGCGCGCTCGGTCTCCGCGAGCCACAGATCGCGCCGGAAGCGCGCGGTGCGGTGCGCGGGCGTCTGTACGGGCACATGGCATACGACGCCGCGAGAACGCAGCGTACGGGCGAAGGCGTCCCGGTCCGGCCGGCCGTTGCCGGGGACCCGGACGACGTATTGCTGGTAGGTGTGTTCCACGCCGGGCGCGACCGGCGGGGGCAGGACGCCACGCAGCTTTCCGTCCAGATAAGCCGCGTTGGCCTGCCGCCGCGATATCTCCCCGGCGGGCTCGCTGACAGCCCCGTATCCGATCACCAGCACGCCGTTCCGCTGGCCGAGCTCGGTGAGGGCCGCCATGTCGGCGGGATGTCCGAAGGTGTGAATGGCCACGATGGCCGCGGTCCTGGGCGTCAGCGCCTCGGCCACCGCGGCCGGGTCTATGCAGTAGGTATGGGCGTCGATGTCCACGAACACCGGCCTGGCGCCGGCCAGGAGTACCGCTTCCGCGGCTTCGGGAGTGCCGTAGGACGGCACGATGACCTCGTCGCCCGGTCGCACACGCGCCCGGGTCAACTCATGCAGCAGCTCATCCGTAGGAGTCCCCATGAGCGGCATCGTGCCCAGAGAACATGAACACCGAGTGGCTCGCAACACAACAAGAGAAGAGCCCTGTCGGTGACTGAAGTCCCGACAGGGCTCTCTCTGCAAAATTTGTTCGGCGGCGTCCTACTCTCCCACAGGGTCCCCCCTGCAGTACCATCGGCGCTGAAAGGCTTAGCTTCCGGGTTCGGAATGTAACCGGGCGTTTCCCTAACGCAATGACCACCGAAACACTATGAAACACACCACCGGACCCACCCACACCCAAAAACATAGAAGTATGGGGGTCGGACGGTTCGTTGCTTCAGAACCAACACAGTGGACGCGAGCACCTGAGGACAAGCCCTCGGCCTATTAGTACCAGTCAACTCCACCGGTCACCCGGCTTCCATATCTGGCCTATCAACCCAGTCGTCTACTGGGAGCCTTAACCCATCAAGTGGGTGGGAGCCCTCATCTCGAAGCAGGCTTCCCGCTTAGATGCTTTCAGCGGTTATCCCTCCCGAACGTAGCCAACCAGCCATGCCCTTGGCAGAACAACTGGCACACCAGAGGTTCGTCCGTCCCGGTCCTCTCGTACTAGGGACAGCCCTTCTCAAGACTCCTACGCGCACAGCGGATAGGGACCGAACTGTCTCACGACGTTCTAAACCCAGCTCGCGTACCGCTTTAATGGGCGAACAGCCCAACCCTTGGGACCGACTCCAGCCCCAGGATGCGACGAGCCGACATCGAGGTGCCAAACCATCCCGTCGATATGGACTCTTGGGGAAGATCAGCCTGTTATCCCCGGGGTACCTTTTATCCGTTGAGCGACGGCGCTTCCACAAGCCACCGCCGGATCACTAGTCCCGACTTTCGTCCCTGCTCGACCCGTCGGTCTCACAGTCAAGCTCCCTTGTGCACTTACACTCAACACCTGATTGCCAACCAGGCTGAGGGAACCTTTGGGCGCCTCCGTTACCCTTTAGGAGGCAACCGCCCCAGTTAAACTACCCACCAGACACTGTCCCTGATCCGGATCACGGACCCAGGTTAGACATCCAGCACGACCAGAGTGGTATTTCAACAATGACTCCCCCTGAACTGGCGTCCAGAGTTCACAGTCTCCCACCTATCCTACACAAGCCGAACCGAACACCAATATCAAGCTATAGTAAAGGTCCCGGGGTCTTTCCGTCCTGCTGCGCGAAACGAGCATCTTTACTCGTAATGCAATTTCACCGGGCCTATGGTTGAGACAGTCGAGAAGTCGTTACGCCATTCGTGCAGGTCGGAACTTACCCGACAAGGAATTTCGCTACCTTAGGATGGTTATAGTTACCACCGCCGTTTACTGGCGCTTAAGTTCTCAGCCTCGCCGACCCGAAAGTCGACTAACCGGTCCCCTTAACGTTCCAGCACCGGGCAGGCGTCAGTCCGTATACATCGCCTTACGGCTTCGCACGGACCTGTGTTTTTAGTAAACAGTCGCTTCTCGCTGGTCTCTGCGGCCACCACCAGCTCAAGGAGAAAATCCCATCACCAGCAATGGCCCCCCTTCTCCCGAAGTTACGGGGGCATTTTGCCGAGTTCCTTAACCATAGTTCACCCGAACGCCTCGGTATTCTCTACCTGACCACCTGAGTCGGTTTAGGGTACGGGCCGCCATGAAACTCGCTAGAGGCTTTTCTCGACAGCATAGGATCATCCACTTCACCACAATCGGCTCGGCATCAGGTCTCACCCACATGAGAGACGGATTTACCTACCCCTCGGGCTACACCCTTACCCCGGGACAACCACCGCCCGGGCTGGACTACCTTCCTGCGTCACCCCATCACTTACCTACTACCACCTTGGATCAGCGGCTCCACCACTCCCCTCAACTCCGAAGAGATCAGGGCGGCTTCACGGCCTTAGCATCAGAGGATTCGATACTGGGCGTTTCAAAGCGGGTACCGGAATATCAACCGGTTGTCCATCGACTACGCCTGTCGGCCTCGCCTTAGGTCCCGACTTACCCTGGGCAGATCAGCTTGACCCAGGAACCCTTAGTCAATCGGCGCACACGTTTCCCACGTGTGTATCGCTACTCATGCCTGCATTCTCACTCGTGAACCATCCACAACTCGCTTACACGGCTGCTTCACCTGGCACACGACGCTCCCCTACCCATCACAGCGATCGTTGGACCACATACTGCAATGACACGACTTCGGCGGTACGCTTGAGCCCCGCTACATTGTCGGCGCGGAATCACTTGACCAGTGAGCTATTACGCACTCTTTCAAGGATGGCTGCTTCTAAGCCAACCTCCTGGTTGTCTCTGCGACTCCACATCCTTTCCCACTTAGCGTACGCTTAGGGGCCTTAGTCGATGCTCTGGGCTGTTTCCCTCTCGACCATGGAGCTTATCCCCCACAGTCTCACTGCCGCGCTCTCACTTACCGGCATTCGGAGTTTGGCTAAGGTCAGTAACCCGGTAGGGCCCATCGCCTATCCAGTGCTCTACCTCCGGCAAGAAACACACGACGCTGCACCTAAATGCATTTCGGGGAGAACCAGCTATCACGGAGTTTGATTGGCCTTTCACCCCTAACCACAGGTCATCCCCCAGGTTTTCAACCCTGGTGGGTTCGGTCCTCCACGAAGTCTTACCTCCGCTTCAACCTGCCCATGGCTAGATCACTCCGCTTCGGGTCTTGAGCGCGCTACTAAATCGCCCTATTCGGACTCGCTTTCGCTACGGCTCCCCCACACGGGTTAACCTCGCAACACACCGCAAACTCGCAGGCTCATTCTTCAAAAGGCACGCAGTCACGACCGTGCTCCGAAGAACACGGCGACGCTCCCACGGCTTGTAGGCACACGGTTTCAGGTACTATTTCACTCCGCTCCCGCGGTACTTTTCACCATTCCCTCACGGTACTATCCGCTATCGGTCACCAGGGAATATTTAGGCTTAGCGGGTGGTCCCGCCAGATTCACACGGGATTTCTCGGGCCCCGTGCTACTTGGGAAATAAGCAAGCAAGCCACTACGATTTCAGCTACGGGGGTCTTACCCTCTACGCCGGACCTTTCGCATGTCCTTCGCCTACCGCAATGGTTTCTGACTCACCCAGCCGCCGGCAGACGACTGAAGCTCACTCCCACAACCCCGTACGCGCAACCCCTGCCGGGTATCACACACATACGGTTTAGCCTCATCCAGTTTCGCTCGCCACTACTCCCGGAATCACGGTTGTTTTCTCTTCCTGCGGGTACTGAGATGTTTCACTTCCCCGCGTTCCCTCCACATACCCTATGTGTTCAGGTATGGGTGACAGCCCATGACGACTGCCGGGTTTCCCCATTCGGACACCCCCGGATCAAAGCTCGGTTGACAGCTCCCCGGGGCCTATCGCGGCCTCCCACGTCCTTCATCGGTTCCTGGTGCCAAGGCATCCACCGTGCGCCCTTAAAAACTTGGCCACAGATGCTCGCGTCCACTGTGCAGTTCTCAAACAACGACCCGTACCCCGTCACCCACACACCTTTGGCGTGGTACACCGGGACCGGCCCGAAGACACAAGCAGCGTTCCTGCCCGCACCTTCAGACACCCAACAGCGTGCCCGACCCGGTCTCCGATCCGATCCGCGTTCCACACCCCAAGGGGCAGTACTAGCAGCCGTCACACGAAGAACCGTGCCGAATAGTCAACGTTCCACCCACGAGCAACCGTGCAGGACATCTGCCCGCAGTCGGCTATGTGCTCCTTAGAAAGGAGGTGATCCAGCCGCACCTTCCGGTACGGCTACCTTGTTACGACTTCGTCCCAATCGCCAGTCCCACCTTCGACAGCTCCCTCCACAAGGGTTGGGCCACCGGCTTCGGGTGTTACCGACTTTCGTGACGTGACGGGCGGTGTGTACAAGGCCCGGGAACGTATTCACCGCAGCAATGCTGATCTGCGATTACTAGCGACTCCGACTTCATGGGGTCGAGTTGCAGACCCCAATCCGAACTGAGACCGGCTTTTTGAGATTCGCTCCACCTCACGGCTTCGCAGCTCATTGTACCGGCCATTGTAGCACGTGTGCAGCCCAAGACATAAGGGGCATGATGACTTGACGTCGTCCCCACCTTCCTCCGAGTTGACCCCGGCAGTCTCCTGTGAGTCCCCATCACCCCGAAAGGCATGCTGGCAACACAGAACAAGGGTTGCGCTCGTTGCGGGACTTAACCCAACATCTCACGACACGAGCTGACGACAGCCATGCACCACCTGTACACCGACCACAAGGGGGCACCCATCTCTGGATGTTTCCGATGTATGTCAAGCCTTGGTAAGGTTCTTCGCGTTGCGTCGAATTAAGCCACATGCTCCGCCGCTTGTGCGGGCCCCCGTCAATTCCTTTGAGTTTTAGCCTTGCGGCCGTACTCCCCAGGCGGGGAACTTAATGCGTTAGCTGCGGCACGGACAACGTGGAATGTCGCCCACACCTAGTTCCCAACGTTTACGGCGTGGACTACCAGGGTATCTAATCCTGTTCGCTCCCCACGCTTTCGCTCCTCAGCGTCAGTATCGGCCCAGAGATCCGCCTTCGCCACCGGTGTTCCTCCTGATATCTGCGCATTTCACCGCTACACCAGGAATTCCGATCTCCCCTACCGAACTCTAGCCTGCCCGTATCGAATGCAGACCCGGGGTTAAGCCCCGGGCTTTCACATCCGACGCGACAAGCCGCCTACGAGCTCTTTACGCCCAATAATTCCGGACAACGCTTGCGCCCTACGTATTACCGCGGCTGCTGGCACGTAGTTAGCCGGCGCTTCTTCTGCAGGTACCGTCACTTGCGCTTCTTCCCTGCTGAAAGAGGTTTACAACCCGAAGGCCGTCATCCCTCACGCGGCGTCGCTGCATCAGGCTTCCGCCCATTGTGCAATATTCCCCACTGCTGCCTCCCGTAGGAGTCTGGGCCGTGTCTCAGTCCCAGTGTGGCCGGTCGCCCTCTCAGGCCGGCTACCCGTCGTCGCCTTGGTAGGCCATCACCCCACCAACAAGCTGATAGGCCGCGGGCTCATCCTGCACCGCCGGAGCTTTCCACCACCAGACCATGCGGTCGGTAGTCATATCCGGTATTAGACCCCGTTTCCAGGGCTTGTCCCAGAGTGCAGGGCAGATTGCCCACGTGTTACTCACCCGTTCGCCACTAATCCCCGGCCGAAACCGGTTCATCGTTCGACTTGCATGTGTTAAGCACGCCGCCAGCGTTCGTCCTGAGCCAGGATCAAACTCTCCGTGAATGCTTCCGGGCTATCCCGGCAACACATCACGAGAGCGGAACCACCGGAGGAATAATCCGATGGTTCACAGCGTCCTCGCTGTGTTCTTCTTCAAAGGAACCTCGTCCAAGAATGGACGGGGTATCAACATATCTGGCGTTGACTTTTGGCACGCTGTTGAGTTCTCAAGGAACGGACGCTTCCTTCGAAACCGTTTCACCGGCTTCTCCGGGCGCTTCCCTTCGGTGTTTCCAACCTTACCAGACCCGATTCCCGGTCGTTTCCGATCCGAATTCCGTTTCCGGTGGCCGCTGGAGGGCCTTGCCTTTCGGCTTCGTCGACTTTATCAGAATTTCTCCGAGTCGATTTCCACCCCCGCCGGTGGGCTCCTCCGAAGACCGTTGAGTGCTCCGGGTTCCCCTCTGGCGGAGCCGTAAACGTACTGGAGCGGGGCTCCTCGATGCAAATCGAGGAGCCCCGCCGGGTGTTCAGCGCCGGTGTGGCGCTGAGGGGATGTCAGGCGGGACGTCAGACCTCGACCACCACAGGAAGGATCATCGGACGGCGGCGGTAGCTGTCGGAGACCCACTTGCCGACCGCGCGGCGCGCCAGCTGCTGGAGCTGGTGCGGGTCCACGACCCCATCGGAGGCCGACTTGATCAGGGCATCCTCGATCTTCGGGATGACCGCGGAGAAGGCGGAGTCCTCGATGCCGGAGCCCCTCGCCTGGATATGCGGACCGCCCACGATCTTGCCGGTCGAGCTGTCGACGACCACGAAGATCGAGATGATGCCCTCGTCCCCGAGGATGCGGCGGTCCTTGAGCGAGGTCTCCGTGACATCGCCGACCGAGAGGCCGTCCACGTACACGTATCCCGCCTGCACCTTGCCGACGATCTTGGCGATGCCGTCGACCAGGTCCACCACGACACCGTCCTCGGCGATGACGCAACGGTTCTTCGGAACCCCGGTCAACGCGCCCAACTCGGCGTTGGCGCGCAGATGGCGCCATTCGCCGTGCACCGGCATCAGGTTCTTGGGCCTGCAGATGTTGTAGAAGTACAGCAACTCACCGGCCGAGGCATGGCCGGAGACATGGACCTTGGCGTTGCCCTTGTGGACGACCGTGGCGCCCCATCGTGTCAGCCCGTTGATCACCCGGTAGACCGCGTTCTCATTGCCGGGGATCAGCGACGAGGCCAGGATCACCGTGTCGCCCTCGACGATCCGGATCTGGTGATCGCGGTTGGCCATCCGGGACAGCGCGGCCATCGGCTCGCCCTGGGAGCCCGTGCAGACGAGCACCACCTCGTCGTCCCGTAGGTCGTCGAGGGTCTTCACGTCCACCACGAGACCGGCAGGCACCCTCAGATAGCCGAGGTCACGGGCGATGCCCATGTTGCGGACCATCGAGCGGCCGACGAAGGCGACCTTGCGCCCGTACTCATGCGCCGCGTCCAGGATCTGCTGGATGCGGTGCACATGGCTGGCGAAGCTGGCGACGATGATGCGCTTCTGCGCGTTGCCGAAGACCTGGCGCAGCACAGCGGAAATATCGCGCTCGGGCGGTACGAACCCGGGGACCTCGGCGTTGGTGGAGTCCACCAGGAGCAGATCGATACCCTCCTCGCCAAGCTTGGCGAACGCGGGCAGATCCGTGAGCCGGCCGTCGAGCGGCAGCTGGTCCATCTTGAAGTCGCCGGTGTGCACGGCCATGCCGGCCGGGGTGCGGATGGCGACCGCCAGGGCGTCCGGGATGGAGTGGTTGACCGCGACGAACTCGCACTCGAAGGGGCCGATCCGCTCGCGGTGCCCCTCCTCGACCTCGAGGGTGTACGGACGGATCCGGTGCTCCTGAAGCTTCGCCTCGATCAGGGCGAGCGTCAGCTTGGAGCCGATCAGCGGGATGTCGGGCTTCTCGCGGAGCAGGAAGGGGACGCCGCCGATGTGGTCCTCATGGCCGTGGGTGAGGACGATGCCGTCGATGTCGTCTAGACGGCCCCGGATGGATGTGAAGTCCGGCAGGATCAGGTCGACTCCGGGCTGCTCCTCCTCGGGGAAGAGCACCCCGCAGTCGACGATCAGCAGCCGGCCGCCGTACTCGAAGACCGTCATGTTCCGGCCGATCTCACCGAGGCCACCGAGCGGGGTGACGCGCAGACCGCCCTCGGGGAGCTTCGGCGGAGGGCCGAGCTCAGGATGCGGATGACTCAAAAGACTCTCCTCACCACGCGCGCCACATGCCCTCTGGGCACATGGCGCGCGTGACATTCGTGCACTTGCTGATGTGTCTGTATGCAGTTGTGAAGTATGAAGGTGCGAGAAATCGCCTCTTTGCCTAGAGCTGTACCCCGCCGGCGGCGAGATCGCGCTTGAGCTGTTCGGTTTCCTCGGCGGTCAGCTCGACCAAGGGCAGGCGCAGCGGCCCCGCGGGCTGGCCCTGGAGGGTGAGCGCGGCCTTGGTCGTGATCACACCCTGGGTGCGGAACATGCCGGTGAAGACCGGCAGCAGCTTCTGGTGGATCTCCGTTGCCTTCGCGACGTCGCCCGCGAGATGGGCCTCGAGCATGGCCCGCAGCTCGGGGCTGACCAGATGGCCGACCACGGAGACGAAGCCGACCGCGCCGACCGACAGCAGCGGCAGGTTCAGCATGTCGTCGCCGGAGTACCAGGCGAGGCGGGAGCGGGCGATGGCCCAGCTGGCGCGTCCGAGGTCGCCCTTGGCGTCCTTGTTGGCGACGATGCGCGGGTGCTCGGCGAGCCGGACCATGGTCTCGGTACCGATCGGGACACCGCTGCGGCCCGGGATGTCGTAGAGCATGACCGGCAGGCCGGTGGCGTCGGCGATGGCGGTGAAGTGCCGGAGGAGGCCTTCCTGCGGCGGCTTGCTGTAGTACGGCGTGACGGCCAGCAGCCCGTGGGCACCGGCCTGCTCGGCAGCGCGGGCGAGCTCCACGCTGTGCCGGGTGTCATTGGTGCCCGCTCCGGCCACGACATGGGCGCGGTCGCCGACCGCCTCCACCACGGCGCGTACGAGCTGGGCTTTCTCCGCATCGCTGGTGGTGGGGGACTCGCCGGTGGTGCCGTTGACGATCAGTCCGTCATTGCCGGCGTCCACCAGATGAGCAGCGAGTCGCTGGGCGCCGTCGAGGTCGAGCGCGCCGTCAGTGGTGAATGGCGTGACCATGGCGGTCAGCACCCGCCCGAAAGGGGTCTGCGATGTGGATGTCGGTGCCATGGGCTCCACGCTACTCGTAGCGCGCCCCACGGCGCTCGCTCGGGGCTGCGGACGGAGCGAAGAGATGGGACCCGGCACTGCCTGCTCGGGGGTTCAAGCAGTGCCGGGCCCGTTTGTTCAGCCTAGATGAACTTCTCGAAACGCCGCAATACGGACACTTCGCCCGGTGATCCATCCGGGGCGCGGGCCCCGGGCTACGGGGGCCGGCTACGGAGCCACTCGGCCGCCTGCGTTGAAGGCGGCGTGGGTGAGCGGCATCAACCCCGCCCAGTGCGCCTCCATCTTCTCCCCCACCATCTCGATCTCCCGCTGCGGGAACGAGGGCACCGCGGCCTGCTCGTGCTGGGTGCGCAGCCCCAGAAAGTGCATCAGCGAGCGGGCGTTGCAGGTGGCGTACATCGAGGAGAACAGGCCGACCGGGAGGACGGCCCTGGCCACCTCGCGGGCCACCCCGGCGGCCAGCATCTCCTGGTACGCCTCATAGGCGTGGCGGTAGGCGTCCTCCATGACCCGGCCGGTCAGCTCGTGCTGCGCCGGGGTGCCCTCGACGAACTCGTACTTCCCCGGGCGGCCCTGCTGGATCAGCTTGCGGGCCTCCCCCGGGACGTAGAACACCGGCTCCAGACGGCGGTAGCGACCGGACTCCTCGTTGTACGACCAGCCCACGCGGTGCCGCATGAACTCGCGGAAGACGAAGATCGGGGCGCTGATGAAGAAGGTCATCGAGTTGTGCTCGAACGGGCTGCCGTGGCGGTCCCGCATCAGGAAGTTGATCAGCCCCTTGGAGCGCTCCGGGTCCTTGGTGACCTCCTCGAGGGACTGCTCGCCCGCGGTGGACACCCGTGCGGCCCACAACACATCGGAGTCGGCGGCGCTGTGCTTGACCAGCTCGACGGTCACATCGCTGCGGAAACTGGCCTTCTCGATCTCGGCGGGGATCTCGGTCACCGGGCGGGTCCTTCCATGGTGCGTCGCTCAGGGCGGCGCCCAGCTTACGGGGCACCACCGACAGTCCCGCGCAGCCGAAATTTTTGACTGAAGTCGTCGGATCCGGGCACCCAATCGGTCATTCACACGTCCTACACATTGAAGTACTCACGTTCGAGGTTCCAAGGAGAGCCCGCAGATGTTCCGCCGGCGAGAGCCCGTGCCGTTCGCCTTCGTCGCCGAAGCCGACCGTTTCCGCAGCAATGTCACCCCACCACCCCGCCCCCGCGCGACACCGTCCCAGATCGCCGGACGGACCCTGATCGGGCTCACGATCGTCGCGGGGTTCATCGGCTCGTTGATGTTCGGGATACCCGCCCTCGACAGCCAGTCGCACCCCACCCACCAGATCCAGCAGTCAGAGGCGTCCGACGGACGCTGACCGGCGCTGGGATAGCCTCACCCAGCACAGGCCCATCCGGACATGTGTGTGAGTGAGGAACTCCCGTGCCCCTGCCCTTCCTGACCGCCGACCGCGCCCGTGACGACGACGCGGCGGCCGGAGCGGACCCGCTCGGCTACGAGGACCCGGACCGCTGGCGCCGTCCCTACCGGCCGGGGCCCTGGAGGGTCGGGGGCGCCGCTCTTCTGCTGCTGCTCGCCTCGTACGTCCTGTTCTCGGCCATGATCATCGCGATGGCGGGATCGCTGTCCGCGGCGGGGGTCTGCGTCGGCGTCGCGGCGCTGGTGATCGTGACAGCCGTAAGGCTGGTGCGCAGCGGTGTCGTGGTGAGTGCCCAGGGGCTGCGGCGGATCGGCCTCCTGCGCAGCACCACCGTGCGCTGGCAGGACGTCGCCGCGATACGCACGGCCCAGCAGCCGGTCCGGTGGCTGGGCCTGCCACGCACCGTCCAGGGACAGGCGCTGCTGCTCCAGCCGGTGCGCGGCGGAGTGCCGGACACCCTGTTCACCAGCCATGACGCCGACTTCCTGGGCCAGGCGGAGAGCTTCGAGAGGGCCGCCGACGCGCTCGAGGGCTGGGCTGCCGCCCACCGCTGAGCCGCCGCCACCGCTGAGCCCTACGCCGCGGAGCGGCACCGCCGAGCCCCCTCAGCCGTACCGCCGCGGGCGACCCGGGGTCAGCCCCCGGCCGCCCGCACCGGCTTGCCGTCGTGCAGGGCGATGGCGCGCTGCATCGCCTTACGGGCGCGCGCGGTGTCCCGGGCGTCGTGGTACGCCACGGCGAGCCGGAACCAGGACCGCCAGTCGTCCGGCGACTGCTCGGTCTCAGCCCGGCGCTTGGCGAAGACGGCGTCCGCCGAGTCCCGGTCGATCCGCCCGCCGGGCGTCCGCACCAGCTCGTCGACCGGGAGGCCGCCCTCCGCCTCCAGCTCCCGGGCCAGCCGGTCCGCGCTCCGCGCGAACTGCGTGGTCTGCCACAGGAACCAGGCACCGATGAGGGGCATCACCAGCACCGCGACGCCGAAGACGACGGTGACCGGGGTGCCCTCCCGGATCAGCAGCACCCCGCGGTCGCCGACCAGCACGAAGTAGACGACCAGGACGGCCGCGAGAACGAAATATGTGATCTTTGCGCGCACCGCTGTGCCCTCAGTCCAGATCGAGGAAGTGTTCCAGGCCGAAGGTCAGGCCGGGGGTGGCCACCACGCGGCGGACGCCGAGCAGGATGCCGGGCATGAAGCTGCTGTGGTGGAGGGAGTCATGGCGGATGGTGAGCGTCTCACCCTCGGCGCCCAGCAGGACCTCCTGATGGGCCAGGAGCCCGCGCAGCCGTACCGAGTGCACCGGCACCCCGTCCACGTCCGCGCCCCGCGCCCCGTCGAGCGCCGTGGCGGTGGCGTCCGGCTGCGGGGCGCAGCCGGCCTCCCGCCGGGCCTCGGCGATCAGCTGTGCGGTGCGCGCGGCCGTGCCGGAGGGGGCGTCCACCTTGTTGGGGTGGTGCAGCTCGATGACCTCGACCGACTCGAAGAACCGGGCGGCCTGGCGGGCGAACCGCATGGTCAGCACGGCGCCGATGGAGAAGTTCGGCGCGATGAGCACACCGGTGGCCGGTGCGGCGTCGAGCCAGCCGCGCAGCCGTGCCAGGCGCTCGTCCGTCCAGCCGGTGGTGCCGACGACGCCGTGGATGCCGTGGCGGACGCAGAACTCGAGGTTGTCCATCACCGAGGCCGGTTCGGTCAGCTCGACCGCCACCTCGGCGCCCGCCTCGACCAGGGCCTCGAGCTGGTCGCCCCGACCCAGCGCGGCGACCAGTTCCAGGTCCTCGGCGGCCTCCACGGCCCGTACGGCCTCGGAGCCGATCCGGCCCTTGGCGCCGAGGACGGCCACACGCAGCTTGCTCATCGATCCTGTTTCCTTCGATCCGGGAGGCTCTGGCACGGGCTGAACCGACGTACGGACTACGCCGGCTGACGGGCTACGCCGACTGACGGGCTAGGCGACGGCCTCGTCGAGACGCGCCGCCTGCTTGTCCTTCAGCGGGCCGATGACGGACAGCGAAGGACGCCGTCCCAGTACATCGCGCGCCACCTCGCGCACCTCGTCCGGGGTGACCTCCGCGATCCGCTCGAGCATGTCGTCCACCGACATCTGCTCGCCCCAGCACAGCTCGCTCTTGCCGATCCGGTTCATCAGCGCGCCGGTGTCCTCCAGGCCCAGCACGGTGGAGCCGGAGAGCTGGCCGACGGCGCGCCGCAGCTCCTCGTCGCTCAGGCCGTTCTCCGCGACCTGGACGAGCTCGTCGCGGCAGATCTTGAGGACGTCGTGCACCTGGTTCGGGCGGCAGCCGGCGTAGACGCCGAAGAGTCCGCAGTCGGCGAAGCTGGAGGTGTAGGAGTAGACGCTGTAGGCGAGGCCGCGCTTCTCCCGGACCTCCTGGAAGAGCCGGGAGCTCATCCCGCCGCCGAGCGCGGTGTTGAGCACCCCGAGCGCCCAGCGGCGGTCGTCGGTGCGCGGGATGCCGGGCATGCCGAGGACGACATGGGCCTGCTCGGTCTTGCGGTTCAGCAGCCCGACCTTGCCCGCCGTACGGATCGCACGGGTGCCGGCGCGCGGGGCGACCGGGGCCGCGTCGGCGCGGGACAGGGCCCCCGCCCTGTCGAACGCGGCGTGCACCTGGCGTACGACGTCGTCGTGGTCCACGTTGCCCGCGGCGGCGACGACCAGGTGAGTGGGGTCGTAGTGCTTCCGGTAGAAGCGGGCGATCTGGTCACGGCCCAGGGCGTTGACGGTGTCGACGGTGCCCAGGACCGGGCGGCCGAGCGGGGTGTCGCCGAGCATGGTGTGGGCGAACAGGTCGTGCACACAGTCGCCCGGGTCGTCCTCGGTCATCGCGATCTCTTCGAGGACGACACCGCGCTCCGCGTCGACGTCCGCGGCGTTGATCACCGAGCCGGTCAGCATGTCGCAGACGACGTCGATGGCCAGCGGCAGATCGGTGTCGAGCACCCGCGCGTAGTAGCAGGTGTACTCCTTGGCGGTGAAGGCGTTCATCTCGCCGCCGACCGCGTCGATGGCGGCGGAGATGTCCAGCGCGGTGCGCCGCCGGGTGCCCTTGAAGAGCAGGTGCTCCAGATAGTGGGTGGCTCCGCCGAGCGTACGGGTCTCGTCGCGCGAGCCGACGTGCGCCCAGATGCCGAAGGTGGCCGAGCGCACGGAGGGGAGGGTCTCGGTGACGACGCGCAGGCCCCCGGGGAGGGTCGTCCTGCGGACCGTGCCGATGCCGTTCTCGCCCTCGAGAAGCGTTTGGGTACGGGCGACGGCCCGCGCCTCCGAGGAGGTGCGGGCCGTCGTGCCGTCGTCACGGGACGTCACTTGGCAGCTTCGTCCTTCGTCTGGGGCTTGGCCTCGGCCTGGGACTCGTCCGCGTCCGCGCCCTCCTCGTCCTCGAGGACCGGGATGAGGGAGAGCTTGCCGCGCTGGTCGATCTCGGCGATCTCGACCTGGACCTTGGCGCCGACCTTCAGCACGTCCTCGACGTTCTCCACACGCTTGCCGCCGGCGAGCTTGCGGATCTGCGAGATGTGCAGCAGGCCGTCCTTGCCCGGGAGCAGGGAGACGAACGCGCCGAAGGTGGTGGTCTTCACGACCGTGCCCAGGTAGCGCTCGCCGACCTCCGGCATGGTCGGGTTGGCGATGCCGTTGATGGTCGCGCGGGCGGCCTCGGCGGCCGGGCCGTCGGCGGCACCGATGTAGATCGTGCCGTCGTCCTCGATGGTGATGTCGGCGCCGGTGTCCTCCTGGATCTGGTTGATCATCTTGCCCTTGGGGCCGATGACCTCACCGATCTTGTCGACCGGGATCTTCACGGTGATGATCCGCGGCGCGTTGGGGGACATCTCGTCCGGGACGTCGATGGCCTCGTTCATCACATCGAGGATGTGCAGCCGGGCGTCGCGGGCCTGCTTGAGGGCCGCGGCCAGCACGGACGCCGGAATGCCGTCCAGCTTGGTGTCCAGCTGCAGCGCGGTGACGAACTGCTTGGTGCCGGCGACCTTGAAGTCCATGTCGCCGAAAGCGTCCTCCGCACCGAGGATGTCGGTGAGGGTGACGTAGTGGGTCTCGCCGTCGATCTCCTGGGAGATCAGGCCCATGGCGATGCCCGCGACCGGGGCCTTCAGCGGCACGCCGGCGTTGAGCAGCGACATCGTCGAGGCACAGACTGACCCCATGGAGGTCGAGCCGTTGGAGCCGAGCGCCTCGGAGACCTGGCGGATGGCGTACGGGAACTCCTCGCGCGTCGGCAGCACCGGCAGCAGCGCCCGCTCGGCCAGGGCGCCGTGGCCGATCTCGCGGCGCTTGGGGGAGCCGACGCGGCCGGTCTCACCGGTGGAGTACGGCGGGAAGTTGTAGTTGTGCATGTAGCGCTTGCGGGTCTCGGGCGCGAGCGTGTCCAGCTGCTGCTCCATGCGGAGCATGTTCAGCGTGGTGACGCCCAGGATCTGGGTCTCGCCGCGCTCGAACAGCGCCGAGCCGTGGACCCGCGGAATCGCCTCGACCTCGGCGGCGAGCGTACGGATGTCCGTGACGCCGCGGCCGTCGATGCGCTTCTTCTCCTTGATGACGCGCTCGCGCACCACGGCCTTGGTCAGCGCGCGGTACGCCGCCGAGATCTCCTTCTCGCGCCCCTCGAACTGCGGCAGCAGCTTCTCGGCGGCCACGCCCTTGACGCGGTCCAGCTCGGTCTCGCGCTCCTGCTTGCCCGCGATGGTCAGCGCCTGGGCCAGCTCGTCGCGGACGGCGGCGGTGAGCGCCTCCAGGACGTCGTCCTGGTAGTCGAGGAAGATCGGGAACTCGGCGGTCGGCTTGGCGGCCTTGGCGGCGAGGTCGGCCTGCGCCTTGCACAGGACCTTGATGAAGGGCTTCGACGCCTCCAGGCCGGCGGCGACGATCTCCTCGGTGGGAGCCTCGGCGCCGTCCTTGACCAGCTGGATGGTCTTGTCGGTGGCCTCGGCCTCGACCATCATGATCGCGACATCGCCGTCCTCGAGCACCCGGCCGGCGACGACCATGTCGAAGACGGCCTCCTCCAGCTCGGAGTGGGTCGGGAAGGCCACCCACTGGCCCCTGATCAGGGCGACGCGGGTGCCGCCGATGGGGCCCGAGAAGGGCAGCCCGGCGAGCTGTGTGGAGCAGGAGGCGGCGTTGATCGCGACCACGTCGTAGAGGTGGTCGGGGTTGAGCGCCATGATCGTCTCGACGACCTGGATCTCGTTGCGCAGGCCCTTCTTGAAGGACGGGCGCAGCGGGCGGTCGATCAGACGGCAGGTGAGGATCGCGTCCTCGGAGGGGCGGCCCTCACGGCGGAAGAACGAGCCGGGGATGCGCCCCGCCGCGTACATCCGCTCCTCGACATCGACCGTGAGCGGGAAGAAGTCGAGTTGATCCTTGGGGTTCTTGGAAACGGTGGTGGCCGACAGCACCATGGTGTCGTCGTCCAGGTAGGCCACGGCCGAACCGGCGGCCTGACGGGCCAGGCGGCCCGTCTCGAAACGGATGGTGCGGGTGCCGAAGGTGCCGTTGTCGATGACCGCTTCGGCGTAGTGGGTCTCGTTCTCCACCAGGGAAATCTCCTCTTCTGCGTCCCTCGTCCGTGTGACGGTGGACGGTGGTGGAGCAGCGCCCCGGGCCTTACTGGCCGGCGGCCGGGCCGGTCTTCGATCGAAGCCACCGGGATTGCCAGTTCCGGGAGCCACTACCGAGGACCGGCTCCTGTGGCGCCGGTGCGGCGGGAATGAGGCGCTCCTCCTCGTTCGTTATGGCGTTGTTGGGACCAGACTACAAAGCTTCGGCCGTCATCACGACGGCTGTGTCGTCCGACCCCTACGGTACGTAGCGACAACGCTACGCACCGGCGCGAAGACCGTACGGGTCACCATGGGTTCACCTTTGGCTGAAACCGTACGGCGCCGCGTATGGCAAAGGGAGCGGCCCCCGTCGCGGGAACCGCTCCCTGCTTGGCGTCTTACTTGGCGCCCGCCGCACCGCGGCGGATGCCCAGGCGCTCGACCAGCGCACGGAAGCGCGTGATGTCCTTCTTCGCCAGGTACTGCAGCAGGCGGCGGCGCTGGCCGACCAGGAGCAGCAGACCCCGGCGGGAGTGGTGGTCGTGCTTGTGGGTCTTGAGGTGCTCGGTGAGGTCGGAGATGCGGCGCGTGAGCAGCGCGACCTGGACCTCGGGGGAGCCGGTGTCGCCCTCCTTGGTGGCGAACTCGGTCATGATCTGCTTCTTGGTAGCGGCGTCGAGCGACACTCGGTACTCCTTGCTTTCGTCATCAGCCGCCGAGTGCCCCTGGTCGTTGTCTCAGGGGATCTTCCGTGACTCGGGAGGCGGGGTCCGCTGGGCGCTGTCTCCCGAGACTCGAGGCCTCCGGGGACGCGTACGCAAACGGCCAGGACACAGGGTACCAGCGTCTTGGTGGAAGGCGTGTGGGGGTGGGCCGGCGGGGTGTCCGGGGCCTACGGATCCTAGAAGATACGGCTCCTAGAAGACCGGCATGGCGGTGAGCGTGCCGTTGTGCAGCATGAAGACGCGGTTGCCGGCCGCGGCCAGCGCCCAACGGCCCTCGGTGCCCTGAGTGTAGGGCCAGGCGAGGCTTCCGCCGCGGACGTCCACCGCCGCGACGCCTCGTGAACCGGCCTCCCCCGCGCCCGCCCAGACGCTGTTCCCCGCGATCACCGGGGCGTCCCGGGAGCTGTCCTCGGAGGCGAAGGTGAGCGTCCAGGCGTCCGTACCGTCGTCCGTACGGCGGGCCGAGAGATCGGTGGCGTCCACGGCGTAGACGACGTCCTTCGCGACGACGGGTGCGCTCCAGCCGCGCCCGCCACCGCTGGGCTGGGCCCATTTCTTCCCGCCCGTGGACAGCGTGAGCGCGGTAAGGGAGCGGCCGCCCAGGTAGACGGTGCCGTCGGCGACGGCGGGGGCCAGGGCCGTGGTTCCGTGCCGTGCGGGTCCCCAGACGGTTTTCCCACGGGCGGCGTCGACCGCCACGACCTGGCCGTCCCCACCGCAGACCACCAGACGGCCGGTGGCGGCCGCGGCCGCCGCCGGGCTCTTCTCGGAGGTCTTCACCGGCGAGGGCACCGTCCACAGGGTCGTATGAGACGTCAGCGCGACGGCGCGCAGTTCACCGCCACGGGTGGCGACGTAGACGGCCTTGTCGTCCACCGCGAGCAGCGTCGCCGCGTTCGCGGCCGGCGCCTGCCACCGCTCCTCGCCGTTCCGGGCGTCCAACGCGTGCAGCGCGCCCTTGCCGTCGACCGTAAGGACGGTGTCATCGGATACGGCGAGGAGGCGCCCGGTCAGTCCGGCCACCCGGGAGGTCCAGCGGGCCCGGCCGGTGCGGACGGCGTAGGCCCGTAGACGGCCGCCCGCGGCCGGGGCCACGACGACGTCATGAACCGGAAGCGGGGCGGGCGTCCGCGCATCGGCGGCGCCGATGGATCCGAGGCTCACGGGGCCCCACAGAGGCGACGGGGTCGTCCCCTCGTTGTAGTGGGCCAGCGGCTCGGCCTCCCATGGCCGCCCCCCGGCCTCCGCCTCGTCGCCGCGCAGCAGCCACCACGCGACCCCTCCCCCACCCGCCGCGAGCACGGCGCCGCCCGCGGCGAGCGTGCCGATGAGCCGCCGCCTGGAGGGACCCGACCGGTCACCGGGCAGGGCCGCCATGCGCCGGGCGTCCGCCTCGCGCCGCGCGATGTCCTTCGCGAGCGGTCCGCTCCTCCAGACCCGGTCCGCGCCCCGGGGCGGCGCCAGCACCCCGCCGATCCGGTCGAGACCGGGCCGGGCCCCGGGGTCCTTGGCCAGACAGGGCTCGACCAGGGACCGCAGCGCCCCGGGCACCGCGCCCAACTCCGGCTCGCCGTGCACCACCTGGTACTGCACGGCGGCCACATGGCCGCCCTCGTAGACCGGCCGTCCGCCCGCCGCGTAGGCGAGGACCACTCCGAGGGAGAACACATCGCCCGCGGGGCCGGTCCGCTGCCCCAGGACCTGCTCGGGCGGGGCGTAACCGGGGGTGGCGACGGTCTGCCCGGTGGTGGTCAGCGTCAGCCCGTGCTCGGGCCGGGCGATCCCGAAGTCGATGATCCTGGGGCCGCGGGAGGTGAGCACGATGTTGGACGGTTTGAGGTCCCGGTGGACCAGCCCGGCACCGTGGATGTCGTGGAGCGTGCGGACGAGCGCGGCTCCCAACGCCCTTACGGCGGACTCCTCCAGTGCTCCGTACCGCTCCACGGCCTGGTCGAGGGTGGGTCCGGCGAGGAACTCCGTGGCGATCCACGGCCGCCCGCCCTCGGTTCGCGCCGCGAGCACCCGCGCCACCCCGTCGCCCCGCACGGCCTGGGCCGCGTGTGCCTCGCGCACGAAGCGCTGGGCCATATGGGGGTCGTGGGCCACTTCGGGCCGCAGCACCTTGATCGCCGCGATCCCGCCCTCGGAATCCCGCCCCAGGTAGACCTGGCCCATGCCGCCCGCGCCGAGCACACCGGTGAGGCGGTACGGGCCGAGGCGCAGCGGATCGCCGGTGCCGAGAGGGTTCATGGACGGAGGCTCCTAGGGGTGGGACGGCGCGGTGGGACGAGTCCGGGGCCCGGTCATTCGAGGGGGATGGCGCATACGGTGGAGCCGCCCGCGACGATCAGCCGGCCGGCACCCCGATGGATGGTCATGGTGGGGTTGAGCGAGGCCATGGCGGTGCCGGGGCCCTGGAACGTCCAGGCCGCCTTGTGGCCGCGGAGGTCGATCGCCGACGCCCATTGGTCGGTGCCGACGTCGGGGAAGGCGTAGAGGTACCTCTTGCCGAGGGCGGGCGGAGGCTGGAAGTTGAGCGCGGGGCCCGTGCCCTTCTTCTGCTCCCACAGCAGCTTTCCGCTCTTGGCGTCCACGGCGACCAGGCCGGTGCCCGTCTCCAGGCTGTAGACCACGCCGTCCCTGAGCAGGGGCGGTCCGTATCGCGCGGAGTCGGGCTCGTCCTTGTCGCCGGCCTTACGGCCCTCACCGAACCGCCAGGCGACCTCGCCGTCGGAGAGCCGCACGGCGAAGAGGTCTTTCCCACCGGTGTAGAGGAGCCCGTCCGAGAAGGTGTGGCGCTGCGTCCCCGGAAGGATGCGGTAGCTCTCCTTGGCCAGCATCCTCGACCAGCGGCGCCTGCCGTCGGCGGCGCCGACCACGGTGACCCGCTCGCGGAAGGAGAGCACGAGCGAGGAGCCCGCGGGGGTCGCGAGGGGGTCCTGGAACTCGGGGGTGTCGCCGGCCCGGCGCCACCGCTCCTCCCCCGTGCGCGCGTCGACGGCCACACGCACGAGGCCCTTACGGCCCGTCCCTTCCAGGAAGACCGCGTCCGAGGTGGCGGCGAGCAGCCGTACGTCGTCCACCTCCAGGTCCTTGACCGTGGCGAGCGGCGTCCGGAAGTTGCCCGTCCCAGGATCCACCGGGGCGATGCGGACATGATCGGCGCTGGAGTCACAGGCGAGCAGCCGCCGGCCGTCGGAGACGGCGTGCTGTGCCTTCGTCACCAGGTCGTTGGCGCCGCGCCTGGCTCCGGTGCCGGGGTCGATCCAGTACAGCCCGGTGTCGGCGATGACCGCGGTGTGGTCCCCGGCGAGGAGGACGGCGCATTCGGCCATGGACGTGGTGGAGGGCGGGGTGAACTTCCAGGACATGCGCGGCGGGGTGCCGGGCGGACGGGTGGGGGACGCGGGCGCCGGGGCGGCGGTACCGCTCGCGCCGTCGCCGGGGCGGAGCCAGACCCAAGTGGCGGCAGCGGCGACGGCCGCGACGGCTCCGCCCCCTCCGATCGTGACGGCCTTACGGCGGGAGATCCCGGACGGCCCACGCGGACGGTCCACGCCGGCCGTGGTCTCCTCGTCCACGGGCGCGGGCGTCCTGGACGGCTGGATCTCCCATACGGCAGTCCCCAGCCGGGCTATCTCCGCCAGGACGGGGTCCGGCAGATGATCGGCGAAGTGGCCTCCCCCGGCGTGCAGCAGCGGCCCGAGCTCGGCCGTACCGGGCCGCTGCCGGGGGTCCTTGGCGAAGCACGGCTCCAGTACGGTGCGCAGTCCCCCCGGCAGCCCGGACAGGTCGGGGTCGGTGTACCGCACCCGGTAGAGCAGATCGGCGGGCTGTCCGCCGCCGAAGGGCGGGCGGCCGGTGGCCGCGAAGACGAGCACTCCGGCGAGGGCGAACACATCGCCCGCGGCGGTGTGTTCACCACCGGAGACCTGTTCGGGCGACATATAGGCGGGCGTTCCGGCCGCCGCGCCCGTACGGGTGAGCCGGTCGTCGCCCACCGCGCGGGCGATGCCGAAGTCGATGACCTTGGGGCCGAGTGCGGTCAGCAGGATGTTGGAGGGCTTGAGGTCGCGGTGGACCACATCGGACCGGTGCAGCTGCGCGAGCGCCTCGCACAGGGCGGCTCCCAGCGCCCGCACGGCTCGTTCGGGCAGGGCGCCACAGAGCGCGACCGCGTCGTCCAGTGGCGGGCCGAGGACGTATTCGGTGGCGAGCCAGGGGGTCGGGGCGAGCGTGTCCGCGTCGATGACCTGCGCTCCGTGCCGTCCGCCGATGACCCGCGCGGCGTCGGTCTCCAGCCGGAAGCGGGTGCGGAACTCCGCCTCCGCCGCGAACCGCGCGTGCATGGTCTTCAGCGCGACCGTACGGCCGCCGGATGAGCGCCCCAGGTACACCGTGCCCATGCCGCCGCTGCCGAGCCGGGCGACAAGGGTGTACGGACCGAGGCGCTGGGGGTCGTCATGGGTGAGGGGATGGGCCATCGGTATCAGTCCACCGGCAGTGCGTAGAAGGCTTGGTCGTTCCTGACGAGGGCCACACCGGGCGCGATGAGGACGGAACCGCTGAGGGCCCCGGCCGACGCCCCCTCGGTCGCGGGGGCGAAGCGCCAGCGCAGTGAGCCGTCCGCCGCGTCCAGCGCCTCCACCTCCGAGGCGTTGACCTGGAAGACGGTCCGGCCGGAATGGCTCAGCGCTGTTTCGCTCTCCGACATGGGTGAGGCCGCGTCGACGGCCGCCCGGCGGCGCCAGAGAAGCCTGCCGCGGGTCACGTCGATGGCGTAGGTGACGGCGCTGCCGTCGGTCACGTAGAGCGTCCGGCCGTGCAGCGCGCCATCGGTGTACAAGAAGTCCTCGCAACTGAAGCGCCATCGCCTGCTGCCCGTGGATATCTCGTGGGCGGAGACGACGTCCGAGGCGAAGGTGATCAGGAGGTCCCCGGAGACGATCTCCGTCGGATCGTCCGCGACGGTGAGGAGCCCCTTGTAGGTCCGCGTCCACAGCTTGGCACCGTCGCGCCGGCCGAGGGCCAGATAGGTCCATGGGGTGTTGGGCGCGGACGCGCTGCGGTTCGACAGCAGGAGGGAGTCCTCGCGGAGCACCGCGAAGTGTTCCTCGGAGCCACCGAATCCGCCGGGGACCGGGGTGCGCCACCGCTCCTTGCGGGTCTTGAGGTCATAGGCGACGACGGTGGCGGTCTTCTCCTCGTCCTGGGCCAGGAACCAGAGGGTCCTTCCGTCGGCCGCCAGCGGATAGCGGAAGCGCTGGCGCTTCTCGCCGTCGTAGGCCCGCTCCACCCATTTGACCTGCCCGGTGCGCGCCGACAGGGCGATGAGTTCCCTGATTCCCGGCTTCAGCACAAGGTCACCGCCGAGCGGGCTGAGGTCGCCGACACCCCACACGTTGTCGCGGGTCCACATCTTCTTCCCGTCGCGGACCCTCACCGCCGTCACCTCGCCCGCACCCGGCAGAAGCAGGTGGCTGTTCCTCCAGAGCAGTGGCGGGCCGTCGATCTCGGTCTCGACGCGGCGGCGCCACAGCGGAGCGGGGGCGACCCCGCGCAGGGCGAGGGGCTCGGGCGGGGCGGGCGGATCGTCCGCCACGGCCCGCCACAGGGCCGTTCCGCCGACCCCCAGGGCCAGTCCCGCGGCGCCGGTGAGGGCGGTGACGGCCACGGAGCGCCGGGACGGCCGCCGCCCCGCGGCAGGCGGGCGGCCGGCGGCCTCCGTGACGTCCGGTGGCGGAATCTCGGCGGGGTGATGCGCGGCCTGCTCGGCGAGGGCCGCCTCGACGGCGTCGGGCACGCGTCCCGGGGTGGCGGGCGCCGGAGTCGAGCGGAACTCCCGGGCGAGCGTGTCGGGTTGGGGGCGATGTGCCGGGTCCGGGGAGAGACAGGCGGCGATGGGCTCGCGCAGCCCCGGCGGCAGGGCGGCGGGCCCGGTGTCCTTACGGCCGGTCGCGGCGTAGGCCAGCACGGCACCCAGGGCGTAGACGTCACCGTAAGGGCGCGGCGGTTCGCCGGCCCGCTGCTCGGGCGGCAGCGCGGGCTGGTCGCGGTGGGCCGTGGCCGGGTGGCTGAGGTGCGAGGTCGCGGGGCGGCCTCCATGAGGTGTGGCGGGGCGGATGCCGGTGGCGGCCCGGACGAGCCCGTAGCCGGTCAGCCGGGGGCCCTCCCGCGTGAGAAGCACCGCCTGGGGCGATATCCCGGCGTGGACGAGGCCGTTGGCGTGCGCGACCGCGAGGGTTTCCGCGAGAGCCGCGCCCAGCGCGCGCACGGTGTCCTCGGGGAGCGGCCCGCCGTGCGCGGCCAGCGCCGCGGGCAGCGTCAGGGCGGGGAAGCAGTCGTGGGCGACCCAGGGAAGCTCCGCCTCGGGCGGGGCGACGTCGACGACCGGAGCCGCCCAAGGGCCAGGCAGCCGACGGGAGTTCTCGGCCTCGGCCCGGAACCGCACCCGGTATCCGGCGTCGTCGGCCGACGCCGCGGGCGGCAGCGCCAGGACGACGGTACGGCCCGTTCGCGTGTCGCGGGCGAGGCAGCGGCGCGCGTCATCGGCGTGCCCGGGCACATCCAGGGTGGCGAGGATGCGATACGGGCCGACCCCCTGTCCTCCGTCGTGGTCGGCGCGCCGTGGAGTGTCGTGATCGGTCCGTCCCGTACGACGGTCCAGAATCGGCGGTTCCATGCGTCCTTCCTAATCGAGCGGCAGCGCGTAGACGCTTCCGCTCCCGGCGACGACGACCCTGTTATCCGTCAACGCGACCTTACGGCGGGCCGATTGGGAGCGCGGGCCCGGATCGGCACCGGCGTCGGTGAAGCGCCACAGCAAGGAGCCGTCCTCGGCGTCGAACGCGTCCACCTCGGCGTCACCGGCCATCAGCACCCTGCGTCCAGCCGGGCTGACCAGGGTGTCGGGTGTGCGCGGCGCGGCGAGCGCCTTCATCACAAAGCCATAGACGCGCTGCCACCGGATCTCGCCGGTGGCCGCCTCGACCGCGTGGAGGGCGAAACCGCCGTCGGCGACATACGCGGTCTTCCCATGGACGAGCGGAACCCCGAAGTCGGCGGGACGGCCCTTGGGTCCCTTCCCCTTGGAGCCGACGGACCACAGGGAGGCCGTGTCCCGGGCCGCGTCGAAGCCCCGGAGGGTGTTTCCGAGGGCCGCGATGATCGTACGACGGGCGTCGGTGGTGACGAGCCCCTGCGTGGTCATGCCCGGATAGGCCCGCTGCCACAGCTCCTTTCCGCGGTCGCGGCTGAGCGCGACGGCCTTATTGGTGCCCGCATTGGTGCCCGCCCCCTCCCGGTCGCCGCCGGCCATCACCACCAGCGCGTCCTTCAGCAAATGGCCCTCGTTCAAACCCGAGGCGAGGGGCTCGCGCCACAACTCCGCGCGCTCATGGACGTCATAGGCGACCACGACGCGGTCTCCGTCTCCGCGCTCGCCCCTTACGGTCGCCGTGAACCAGACCGTGCTCCCGGCCACCGCGAGCAGCCCCGTGAAGGAGCTCCGTGCGCCCTGCCGGAAGTCGCTCGAGCGCCAGCGGACCCGACCGGTCCGCGGCTCCAGCGCCACCAGCCCGTCCCCGGGGACGACCAGCGCGTCCCCATCGGCCACCCAGGGCTGCCCCGCCGGGCGCAGCCCGTCCCGCGTCCACAGCCGCTTGCCCGTACGGAGATCGATCCCGACGACCGCCCCCTTCCCCGTGAGGACGGCGACCGCGTCGCGCCAGATGAGCGGGGCGTACGCCGACGCCACCCCTTTGACGTCGTAGCGCCACAGGGGCGTGGGCGGCGCGCCCGGAAGCCGGCGGCTGGGGCGGTGGGCGGCGAGGCGCTGGGCCGGCGTGAGCGGTGCGGGCGCGTCCGGGGCCGTCGCCAGCCACGTGGCGCCGCCGCCGACGGCGACTCCGGCCGTACCGCCGGCGACGCCCAGCAGGAGGCGGCGCCGGGAAGGGCTGAGGGACGGGGCGAAGGTCTTCCCGGACGAGGCACCCCCGGTCCCGGCAGCGGTCCCGGCCTCACGCACCGGCCCGGGGACGGGGACGGCCGAAGGCGCGGCGCCGCGCTCCGGCCACGCCCGGTGCGCGGCGGTACCCGGTCCCACCGGCACGTCCGCCGTCGCCGGGGACGGCGCCTCCACCGACTCGATCTCCGCCGCCAGCACCGCCGAGGACAGCTCGGACAGCGCGGCGATCACCCGCCCCGGCAGCCATCCCGGCCCCAGCGCGCCCACGGCCCGGCTGATGCCACCCGAGCCGTCCAGGGCGGTCATCCCCGGGCCCGCTCCCCACCCCGCGCCACCGTCCGGACCCGCGGATCCCGCGTCGACAACCGTCTGCGGAGCACCCGTGGGCGCCCTCACCGCGCTTGGGGGGAGAGGGACGCTTACGCCGCGCATCAGCTCGTCCAGCAGCGCCCGCGCCGTCGGCCGGTCGGCCGGATCCTGGGCCAGACACCGGACCACGGCGCCCCGCAACTCCTCCGGCAGATCCTCGGCGTCCGGCCGCCGACGCCCGGTCGCCGCGTACGCCAGCACCGCGCCCAGCGCGAAGACGTCACCCAGTGGCCGCGGCCGCCCGCCCGCGGCCTGTTCCGGCGGCAGGGCGTCGTCCTCCAGCCCCGGGAGCCCCACCCGCGCCTCGCCGTCCGGCGCGGCGGCCCGCACCGCGCCGTAGCCCACCAACCGCGGGCCGTCCCCCGCGAGGAAGACCGTGCCCGGTGCGACACCCGCGTGCGCGAAGCCCGCCGTGTGCACCTCCGCCAGCGTCTCGGCCAGCGCCGCTCCCAACGCCCTTACGGTGCGCACGGGAAGCGGCCCCCCGTTCGCCTCCAGCACCGCGGGCAGCGACAGCATCGGCAGGAACGGCGTGGCGCTCCAGGGCTGCCCGGTATCCCCGCCCGAGACCTCGGCGACGGGAGCGAGCCACAGCGGAGGCCGCCCGCCGCCCAGCAGCCGCGCGTTCTCCGCCTCCGCCCGGAAGCGCTCCCGGTACGCGACGTCGTCCGCGAACTCTTGCGACGGCGCGGTGACGACGACCGTACGGTCCCCCGCCGCACCGCGCGCGATGAAGCGGCTCTCCGCAGCGGGAACTTCATCCGCGTCCGGCCCCAGTCGCGCGATGACGTGATACGGGCCGAGCCGCCGCGGATCGCCCTGACTCAGCGGCTCCACAGACGCCCCCTGTGTCCGCGGGGACGATTGTGTCCGCGGGGACGATCCAGGCGGCCGGGGCGGCGTACCGCCTCGGCCATGGCTCCGCTTCTCCGCGTGCTGTAGTCCGCACTCATGCGGAAGGCCCCCCGCCTTCGATCCATCCCGTCGCCCGCCCGCGTTACGCCCGTGGCGCCACCCTACCGGGGCCCTTGTCACCGTGTTCGATTGCCGCGTCACGCGTTGTCGACAACACTGTGAGACGTGGCGGGAGCCGGGCACAGTGGCCCGCCCTCGCCTTCCGCCCAAAGGCCGGGCGGGATGTTATCCGCGGTATCCGAAGGGGTTCTCCACCAGTGGCCGACGCCAAAGAGAAGGAAGAGCTGTACGCCCTCGACATTTCCGGTGTCGAGTGGCTCAGCGCACCTGGCAGCACCTCCGAAGACCGGGTGGAGATCGCCTATCTGCCGAAGGGGGCAGTGGCCATGCGGAATTCCGCTGACCCCGAGACCGTGCTGCGCTACACGGAGGCCGAGTGGCGTGCCTTTGTGCTGGGCGCACGGGACGGCGAATTCGACTTGAGCTGAGGAGCATGAGGGGCCGACGAGCGTGAACGAGAGGGTGGCCGCCGGCCGGTGGTCACCCTCTCCGGCAGTGGTCGGCCTCCGGCTGTGGTCGGCGCTCGGCAGTGGTCGGCGCTCGGCTCACCTTCAGGAGCCGAAGGCCATGTTCAGGAGCCGAAGGCCATGATGAGCTTCTCGCTGGTGCCCTCAGTCCCCGTTATGCGGTTCGAGGCGATGTAGAAAATGCCGTTCCGGTAGTCATGAGTGGCGGAGTAGAAACCGTTCTCCGCCTCGCGGGTGGCCTGGGGCAGCCTCAGCACCGTTTTCGGCTTGCCGCCGTCCGGGCCGATGCTGACGACCAGACCGGCCTTGTCGTATGAGGGCTCCTCATAGGCGATCAGATTCTTGCCGTCCATGCTCAACGGAAGCAGCATCCGACCGGCCACCTTGGCCGCCCGCTTCCTCTTCCCGCTGGCCAGGTCGAAGGCGTGGATCTCACTCGTCGAGCCCCCGGCGCTGTCCTGGGTCATCTCGGTCGGCAGATAGAAAGTGTCCCTGGAGGCGGCGACGCCCTGGCAGCTGCCCAAATTGGTGCCGAAGAGGTCCGTTCCGCACAGCGGCTGGTAGGACTGCTTCCCCACGGCCAGAGCCGACCGCTCCTTACCGCTGTCCGAGATGGCCAGAATGCCACCGGCCTTGCGGTCCTGGTCGCTCAGAGCGATCACAACGGGGCTGGTGGAGAAGATCTTGTCGACCTTGTAACCCTTACGGACGACATAGGTCCATGTGATCGTGCCGTTCGACGCCACCTTTTGCAGCTTGGCGGTGCCATTGGTGCAGGAGTAGGCGCGCAGCAGCGCTTTCCCTCCCGCGTAACCGTCGACCGAGCAACCCGGGCTCGGCTTTTCGAGGGCGACCTCCTTACCGTCGCGGACTTTGATGACGGCCGAACCGCCGAACCAGGACATGCCGACGAGATCGCCGCTCTGGGCCATGCCCATGTTGGTGTGGCCGCCGCCGAAGGAGCCCGCCTCGGGAGCGTCGTGGTCCCAGACCTTGACCCCCTTGTCCAGGTCGATCAGGGCGAGTTGGCTGCACGAGTCCTTTCCGTGCCCCTGGTAGGCGACCACGACCTCGCCCTGAGTGGTGGAGTCGGGCGCGGCGCAGACGGCCTTGGGCAGGGAAAGCGTCCACTTCTTCGTGCCGTCGTCCTTGTACGCGACGATCTTGTCTTCGACCGCCTTGACCACATATCCCTTCATCACCCAGAAGCCGGGCACATCGAGGCTCTTCTTGGAGACCTCGGGCGCGGGCGTTTGGTAGAGGACCTTCGCCTCGCCGGCCCGGCGCACATCGTTGGGGTCGCTCTCGCTTTCGCCACCGTCACGAGCGCCGGTGCTCGCACCGTTTCCGGTCGGCTCGGGGGTGGGGTCCTGCCGGTCCTGACCGGCGGGGGTGGTCGTCGAGGCGGCGGTGGGCTTCTTGTCGTCGTCACCACCGCTCACCGCCGCGTACACCCCGCCGCCCGCCGCGAGCAGCACCGCCACGGCCGCGCCGATGACAACGGCCTTGCGTCTCGTGTTCCGGCCGCTGCCTCCGCCCCCGGAGGGAAGCGTGCCGTAGGGCTGACCGGGCGGCGGGGTGTACATACCGCCGTACCCGGGCCCTCCCTGCGCGGCGGTGTACGGGTTCTGTGCGTACGGGTTGGCGGGGTCGGCCCGGTGAGGGGCCGGGACTCCGGGCACCGCGGGAGGGCTCGGCGGCAACGCACCCGTATCCCATATCTGAGGCGGAGTATGACCCGTCGGGGGACCCGCCGGAGGCGCCGGGGGGACGGCCGGCGGCGCGGGCGGGCGGGGCGGGACCGGACGCCGCGGTGATGTGCCGTAGCCGTCCTTGGACGGCTCGCCGCCCCGACGGGGATCCTGTGGCGCGCCGAAACCGCCGGACGGTGGCTGGTCGGGTGGCTGGGGCGGCTGCGGCATCAGCGCTTACCTCTTCGGCGAGTCCACTGGAAGATCCCGCTCTGCGATGACATTTCGGGAGCGGGAAATCTTTGTATCACCGGACGCTCGGTTCTCGGCCCCCAGTTTCATGGATGAACGGCGCGGGAGCCACCCTGCACGGCGCGCGATGATCTCCGCCCTCTCGAAGCCGTGGAGATTTCCTGTTCATACGCACGACACGCCGGGGTGCCACCACATGGTGACACCCCGTGTCGATAGGCTCGCCGGGTTCGGGGGATCGCGTCGCCGGAGTGCCGGTGCGACGCCACCACGGATCTCGCTCCTTGCACGGGAGACCACAGAAGGGGGATTGACCACCCGGTGAGCCAGATTCTCGTCAAGCGTCCGACCCGGGCGCTGCCGCCGACCGTGCCCACGGACGAAGTCGAGCTCAGCTCTCCCCCCGAACTGCCGCGCGGCGAGCAGCAAGGACTGCTGACGCAGTTGCTGCCCCTGCTCGGCATGGGCGGATCGATGGTCTACTTCTTCAACTCGGGCGCGGGTCCGTTCATGCGCGTCATGGGCTGGCTGATGCTGGCATCCGCCCTCGCGACCGTCGCCGCCCAGATCGTACGTTTCCGGCGCGGGACGGAGGGCCGGGCGGCGGGCGTACGCCGCGACTACCTGAGGTACCTCGCGCAGATGCGCCGCGGTGTCCGCCGTACGGCCCGCGCACAACTCGAGGTGCTGCTCTATCTGCACCCCGCGCCCGACCAGCTCTGGGCGGTGGCCGCGGAGGGCAGCCGGGTGTGGGAACGCCGGGTCGGCGACGAGGACTTCGGGCAGGCCCGTATCGGTGTCGGTCCGCAGCAGCTGTCGACCCCTCTGGTGGCCCCGACCACGGCGCTGATCGAGGAGCTGGAGCCGCTCACAGCGGGCGCGATGCAGCGATTTCTGATGCTGTACGGCGCGGTGGACGGACTACCGGTCGCGGTGGCGTTGCGCCGCTTCTACCACTTCACGGTGTCCGGGGACCCGGCCACGGCCCAGGGCACCGCACGTGCGCTGGTGTGCCAGCTGGTCACCCTTCACTCGCCGGAGGACCTGGCTGTGGCGGTCCTGGCCGACGGGCGGGAAGCGGTCGCACGCTGGGAATGGACCAAGTGGCTGCCGCACTCCCAGATCCCCGGGACGCTGGACGGGGCGGGTACCCGGCGGCTGTTCTGCCGGGACGCGCTCGAGCTGGAGGAGCTTCTGGCGGCGTACGGTTCGGGCGGCCAGGGCAGCCCGCTCTCCGAGCGCCCCCGGTTCGCCCCGGACGGACCGCCCGTCCTGGACGCGCCCCACCTCCTCATCGTGCTGGACGGCGGCACCGTCCCGCCGGACTCCCTGCTGGCGGGTGCGGATGGCATCCAGGGCGTCACCGTCGCCGAAGTGGTGTCGGGAGAACTGGACGAGCCGCGCGGCAGCCTGTCGCTCGACGTACGCCCCGGAAAGCTGTTCCTGGAGTCCGCCGCGGGGCTGGTCTACGAAGGCGAGCCGGACGTACTCCCCCTGGAGGCGGCCGAGGCCCTGGCCCGCCAGCTCGCGCCACTGCGCGTCGGCGCCGGGGGCAACGACGAGCCGCTCCTGGACGAGCTCGACTTCACCGATCTGCTGGACCTCGGCGACGCGTCCTCCGTGGACGTGGATCGGACCTGGCGGCCCCGGACGACGAGCGAACGCCTGCGGGTCCCCATCGGGGTAGGCGAGGACGGTGAACCGGTGATGCTGGACCTGAAGGAGGCGGCGCAGGGCGGTATGGGCCCGCACGGTCTGTGCGTGGGCGCGACCGGCTCCGGAAAGTCCGAGCTGCTGCGCACGCTGGTCCTGGCGCTCGCCATCACCCACTCCTCCGCACATCTCAACTTCGTCCTGGCGGACTTCAAGGGCGGTGCGACTTTCACCGGCATGGCCGACCTGCCGCATGTCTCGGCCGTCATCACCAACCTCGCGGACGACCTGACTCTCGTGGACCGCATGGAGGCCTCGATCCGGGGCGAATTGCAGCGCCGTCAGGAGCTGCTGCGTGCCTCGGGCAACTACGCCAATGTCCACGACTACGAACGGGCGCGGGTCGCGGGGGCGCCGCTGGAGCCTGTCCCGTCGCTCGTCCTGATCATCGATGAGTTCAGTGAACTGCTCAGCGCCAAACCGGACTTCATCGAGATGTTCATCCAGATCGGCCGCATCGGCCGGTCGCTCGGCGTCCATCTGCTGCTGGCCACCCAGCGGCTGGAGGAGGGGCGGCTGCGCGGTCTGGACACCTACCTGTCGTACCGACTCGGCCTGCGTACCTTCTCCGCCACCGAGTCCCGGTCCGTTCTGGGCGTGCCGGACGCCCACCATTTGCCGTCGCTGCCCGGGTCCGGCTATCTGAAGTTCGGTACGGACGAGATGGTGCGCTTCAAGGCCGCGTACGTCTCGGGCCCGTACCGCACCGCCGAGGTGCCGGCGGACGACGGGGCGGGCGGCTCACGGCGAATGGACCGCCGCCCGACGCTCTTCACGGCCGCCCCGGTACCCGTCTCCTATGCCGCGCCAGCACCCGCCGCCACCACGGCTCACCCGAGCGACGCGCTGCCGGACACGGTCCTGGACGTCATCGTCCGGCGTCTGGAGGATCAGGGACCGGCCGCCCATGAGGTGTGGCCCCCGCCCCTGGACACCTCCCCCGCACTCGACGAACTGCTGCCCCCGCTGGCCGTCTCACCCGCACGTGGTCTGCACTCACCGGACTATGCGGGGTCGGGCGGGCTGGTGGTCCCGGTCGGACTGGTCGACAAGCCCTTCGAGCAGCGGCGCGAAATCCTCTACCGCGACTTCTCGGACGCCGCGGGCCACCTGCTGGTGGTGGGCGGCCCGCAATCCGGTAAATCCACTGTGCTGCGTACGCTCATCGCGTCCTTCGCCCTGACCCACACCCCGTACGAGGTGCAGTTCTACTGCCTGGACTTCGGCGGCGGTGGCCTGAGCGGGATCTCGGGGCTGCCGCATGTCGGCGGGGTGGCGTCACGTCTCGATCCGGACCGGGTGCGCCGTACGGTGGCCGAGGCCACCGGAGTGCTGAGCCGTCGCGAAGAGTTCTTCCGCACACACGGCATCGACTCCATCGCCGGCTACCGCAAGCGGCGCGCGACTGGTGAACTCCCTGACGAGGCCTGGGGGGACGTCTTCTTGGTCATCGACGGCTGGGGCACCTTCAAGCAGGAGTACGAGCAGTTCGAGGGCGTCGTCATGGACCTCGCGACGCGGGGACTGGGTTACGGCGTCCATGTGGTCTTGTCGGCCACCCGGTACATGGAGGTACGGGCCGCGCTGAAGGACCAGTTCATGAACCGTCTGGAGCTGCGTCTCGGCGATCCGCTGGACTCGGACTTCGACCGTAAGGTGGCGGCCAACGTCCCGGTCGGCGCACCGGGCCGCGGCCAGATCCCCGAACGACTGCACTTCTTGGCCGCGCGACCGCGGATCGAAGCCGCCCTGCGGCCGGAGGCGGACGGACGGACGGCCGACCCGTCAGCGACAGAGCCGACGACGACCGGCACGACGGCGTCGCCGACGTCGGTACCGACACCGACGGGACCGGCGCCGACCAGCCCGGCGCCGACCGGACCGGCGCCGACCAGCCCGGCGCCGACCGGACCGGCATCGACCGGGTCGGCATCGACCGGCCCCGCTGAATCGACAGCGGCCCTGGTTCGCGCCGTCAACACCCACTGGACCGGCCCCCAAGCCCCCGAGGTCCGCGTCCTCCCCCGCGTACTCCCCTCCGACCGCCTCCCCAAGAGCTTTGAGAACCCGCACCTCGGTCTGCCGATCGGCATCGACGAGGACCGAATGGAGCCGGTCTTCATCGACTTCGATTCCGATCCGTTCTTCGTCGTCTTCGGCGAAAGCGAATCGGGCAAAACCTCTCTGCTACGCCTGCTTGCCCAACAGATCAGCCAGCGCTACGCCCCCGACGAGGCACGGATCATCGTCGGCGACTACCGCCGTACGCTTCTGGAGGCCGTACCGGACTCCCACCTCCTGGAGTACGCCCCTGCCGCCCCAGCGCTCGAAATGCACATGGACGCCCTGAGCACCCTCATGGAACACCGAGCCCCCGGCCCGGAGGTCACCCCGAGGCAACTCCGCGAACGCAGTTGGTGGAGCGGTCCGCAGTTCTTCGTCATCATCGACGACTACGAGCTGGTCGCCACGAGCGCAGGCAACCCTCTCGACTTCCTGACGAGAGGGCTGCCCTACGCCCGCGACGTCGGTGTCCGCCTGATCATCGCTCGCAACACGGCCGGCGCCTCACGCTCCTCGTACGAGCCCTTCATGCAGCGCATCAAGGAACTCGGCGCCCAGGGCGTCATTCTCTCGGGCGACCCAGCCGAAGGCGACCTCCTTGGCAACACCCGCCCCCGCCGTCTCCCTCAGGGGCGCGGCACCCTGATCACCCGCAAGGGAGGCACCCGGCTGGTTCAGCTGGGCTGGCTGCCAGGTGAGTTAGGCAGCGAATAACCCGTCACAGCCGTGCGCCCCGCTCCACGACGCGATATGTTTAACAAGTATTGGCCTTTCCATAAACGAAGTTGACGTGACGTCAGGGGGGATCATGTCGTTCGACGAGCAATGGGCAAGTTTCCGCACACAAGCGGCGAAGCGCCAGGCGACCCGCATGCAGATCAACGCATTTCATGACGGCGGCGCCGCGGCGCCGAAGGAGAAGCTCAAGGTCACGCCGAAGGTTCTCCGCGAAATGGCCGACAAGACCGACGACACGCGCCGGAACTTCGCGGAAGCTGACAACCAGGCCATGAAAGAGACCGGCCAGGTCAAGGACAGCCTCAAAGGGTTCGACTGCGCCGTTGGTTTCGACACGTTCGAGGAGCGGTGGCGGGACCAGATGCGCTACGTACATGGGCTACTCGAACACGGTGTCGCGGGCGCCCTGCGGAACGCCGCTGCGGAATTCCAGATCGGCAACAAGGGCACCGCCGATAAGTTCAGGGACGTCGATGGGAACAAACGCGTGGCCAGGTAGCAGGAATCTGAGGCGACACATCCCATCCACCAGAATAGCCATGGAGTGCGATAAGGACGATGGTCTCCTACCACGATCTCCTCAAGGTGAACCTGCAACCGCTCTCCGACGCCGTCGACAAGTGGCGCAACCTTCCAGACCACTTCACACAGGTCAGCACAAACTTCACCAAGCAGATCACGTCCCCCATCACCAACTCGGACTGGGAGGGCAAGGCAGCTGAGGCGGCCGCCGACAAGATCAAGGCAGTCGCGAAGCAGATGGAGCAGGCTGCCCTTGAGGCCAAGGACATGCACGGCCTTCTCAGCGACGCCCACACCAAATTCAAGGATGCCAAGAAGAAGCTCAAGGGCTACAAGGACGATATCGAAGCGGACAAGAACCTGGCCATCGACGAGCAGGGCCGTGTGTCGTACAAGCCAACGAACCTTGACGACATTTCAGAGCAGGCCGAAACCCTGCAAGCCAAGCGATACTCCGAAACGGTGTCCAGCTACAACGACCGAATCCTGCAAGTGCTCTCGGACGCCACCACGGCAGACGAGATCCTGCATTGGGCCCTCGCTCAAGACTTCAACGGCCGAGGCAAAGGGTTCACGGGCGACGGCTTTAACAGCATCAAGGGTGCAGAAAAAGGACGCGAACAGGCTTATAAAGACCTCAAGACGGTGACCGAACTGGCAAAGTTGAAGGGTGAACTCTCCACGGCCGACCTCCAGAAGGTCAACTCGATCCTCTCGAAACACGAGGGAGACCCGCTCTTCTCGGAGAAGTTCGCCGTCCAACTCGGCGCGAAGGGCACACTGCAGTTCTGGGAACACGCCGCCGACACGACCCAGACGGGCGGCGAGCGGACGAAGACACTCGAAAAGCTGCAGAAGTCCCTGGGGTTCACCCTGGCCACAGCTTCCCACTCTGACAGCAAGGCCATCGAGCAATGGAAGCGGGACGTCATCAATCTCGGCCCCCAACGGTTGGACGACACCCATTCCGGCGGCCCGATCGCTAAAGGCCCTTACGGCTTCCAGGCCATGAGCAGCCTGCTGCGGTACGGGGAGTATGACAAGGATTTCCTGTACGACTACGGCAAGGGCTATAAGGACCCTAATAGCCACGACAAGGACGGCCGCACCGGAGGCCTGATCGAGTTCGACCGCAAACACAAGGACGACCTCAAGGGCCTGTGGAGCCCCAACGGATATACGCCATACCTCAGCTTCGGCAAGGGAAGCGACCACGGCATGGACCCCATGGCGGGGTACATGGAGGCACTCGGACGCAATCCGGAGGCGGCACAGGCGCTCTTCTATAGGGAAGGCTTCGACAGCCATCTTGAAATTGGGCCTGATCCAGATCTCAAGTATCTCCTGCAGGATCGGAATTGGCCTAATGGAAACCCTCTAGTCGCCAACAACCGGGGTTACGGCTACGACGAACTAGGTCATGCTCTGGAGGCGGCTGCCCTGGGCCACCCGTACGACCAGCCTGAGCTAGGTCTGCACAGAACCCAGGAAAGCGCCAACGTGATGGCCCAGGCAGTCGCCATGGTCGCCGAAAATTCGGGGCTGGCCGAAGACAAACCGGGACTCAGCGACAGTCTGGCCAGAATGGGCGCGGGCTATATCGACAACCTGGACTGGGCAACCGCGAACTACGGTGACAAGAGTTCCGGTAACGGGATTCGGGACGCCGCCTTCGGCACAATCGGTGAAGGCGATATCTTCGTTACACATCAGCGAGCCAACGATTTCCTTTCAGCAGTTGGCCGAGACGATGACAGCTATAAGATCCTCTCAGTCGCGCAACAAGAGTTCACAACCAGCGCCGTTAAGGCCCATCCTCAGGCAGATGATTCCCTTATCGCCATCTTTGGAACCGGCGCCGAGACTCAGGGAATCCTCGACGAAGCGCGAGCCGACGCCATCACGTCAAACGCCGAAGACACCAAGGCCGAGCAGGCCAGAAAGCTGTCCGAAGCGGCCGAATGGAAGAAGTACGGCGTAAGCCAGGGAATCGGCAGCGCCACAAGTCTCATCACCATGCCCCTTGAGACTGCAAGGTACGCACCATTCGTCACACCATTCATCGATGGCGCGGCCGGAGCGATGGAAACGCACACGGGCATCCAAATCGATAGAGAAATGGAGCGCCGCCAAGAAGTAATTGACACCAAGATCGACAGAGATGCGAGCGACCTCAAGAAGGAGTTCATCGAGAAGAGTAAACGCCGATCAGCGGTGGCGTTTGATTCATATGTCGCAATCAATCCGGAAACTGACAACTCGCCATGGTACGCCAGAGCTGACGAGGCCATAAAGAACGGTTACGACCGCGGCGTGGGCAACAGTCAGCTCACCGATAGCGGACGTTAGTAGAATACCAAAGGGGCATTTATGCAACGATCACATCTGGCCGTGAAATCCTCTCGCCCTCTCACATCGCTCACTTGCCTACTCGCCTTCGCAATCACTGCTTGCAGTGGAACTGATGGCGATTCCAAAAGCGAACATGATGACCATACCAAGAACCCGGACCTAACCCTTCTCAGCGAGAAGAGCTGCCTGGGTATCTTCGACAAACAAGCTGTGGCCGAGGCCGAACGCGATCACGCCGTGCGTAGTGTTACCGAGCCCCGCGCTGGGGACGATGTGACGTACATGGTCAGCTTGAACATGAACAAGCGGATGGCCACATCCAAGCCGTCCGCTGGCGGTCCCTGCGCGATCCGTGATGAATCAGCTAAGAGAACCTTGTTCCGTGTCACCGTGAACTGGGGCCCCAGCACCTTCCCCGCAGCCGAGAGAAAGGACGGCAGGGCAACCTCCTATAGTGTGAGCAAAACCGGCGATAAAAAGCGTGCCGAACTGTTGGTGGACTGCCAACGTCCCGACCTGGCCGAGAAGTCCAAGGACAAGAAAATGCTCGCATTCCAGGTCACGCTCTTCGATAATGTGGGCCTCTCTGATCGCGCCGACATCAGTATCCTGACTAAATCCGCGCAGAGGTTCACTGACCTGGAAGACCGCCTGTCATGCAAGAACAAGGTCACCTACCCGGCTCCGGATAAGGTCACTCTCGATACTCACTAAGATCGCACATGGCATGCGTCGTCCCCGCTTTCGGGGCTGTTCCAGGTTTCGAATCCCACCCCACAGACTCCAGCCGGCGCCGCAGCTATACCCGCCTGCGATTGCGGGCGAGTGCATAGCCCCCACCGCCGAGGACCAGAGCTACGGCCACACCGACTCCAACGTAGACGAGCGTGTTGCCACTACCGCCATCGCCACCTGTTGTGGAGGCGGCAGGGGCCTTGTCCTTGGCGTGTGCAGCGCCCGAGGGGGCGTCGGTCTTCGATGAGGGAGCCGGAGATGTGGAGGAGCTCTGCCCTGGGTGGTAGTTCGGGAAGAGCGGATTGACGTCCGCTGCACCCGGGTCTCCCTTGCCGTCGAGCAGGACCTGGCCGGGGCGGACGATGCCGTAGCCGATGTACTCGCTGGGGACCCCGCCCTTGGGCTTGCTCGTCGTTTGCATCATCACGCGCAGCACCTGGTTGGCCGTCCATTTCGGATGGGCGGACCAGATGAGGGCGGCCGAGGCCGAAGTAATGGCTGTGGCATGACTGGTGCCTCCCTGTTCACACCAACCGCCGCCGCTCTTACAGTGCCCTGGGATCCCCTCACCAGGAGCCGCAAGTGATACCTGCGAACCATGGGTCGAGAATTTGGAGACAGTACCGCTCTGGTCGACGGATGCTACTCCGATGGCTCCAGGAAGACTCGACGGATAACCCACAGGGTTTGATGAATTGCCGTCATTGCCCGTGCCAGCAAATATCAGCGCGCCTCGCGAATTGACCTCGTCAACACCCTGCTGTAGCCGCTTTCGTGCGCTCTCCGATAGATAACCCGTGTAGTTCGAAGAGAGATTAATGATTCGGGCCCCGCGGTCCAGCGCATAGCGAATCGCCTTGAGGAAAGTGGGCGTTGAGTCTCCAAATCCCCTCCCTTCACCGATTTTCACTGGAAGTACCTTGACACCGGGCGCAAGGCCTTGGACACCCCCGGATCGCCCTGTGCCCGCGATCACCGCAGCCATATCGGTGCCGTGGCCGTCCGCATCGGCATTCGCGCCCTTCGGCTTGGAGGAGAAGTCCCTCCCGTCCAAGACTTGATCGCGCAGTTCAGGGAGTGATTCATCTACCCCGGTATCCAGCACGGCAACGGTGACACCCTTGCCTGTGCTGGTCCGCCACATCTCGTCGGCACCCATTGCATCGAGGTACCACTGACGCGAACGTATGTCTTGAGCAATCGCTGGGGACGTGAAACTTCCCATGCATGTGATGAGGGCCGCAAGCAGCGTCAAACCACGCACTGAGCGCCTCTTGTTTCCACTGGACAAGACTGACATCCCTGCGAAATCTCCTGAGACTTCAAGTGCCGACTATTCAATGACGGGAGGCAATGCGTCGTGGCGCCCTAGCTCCCAAGCTCCCTGATCAACCACCGCATGTCCTTGCCTACTCTCGTGCCCGGGACCGCGACGGCCGGTGCCAGAGGCCTCAGAGGCGGAAGGCTCTTGTCCTTCGGCCTGGCCTGGCCGAACGAGCCCGGTACCCCCGCGGGTGAAGGTGGCCCCTCTTCTGGAGGACGAACGAGGATCCGCGATCGACCCCCCTGACTCGGAGGCGACCCTGCGCCCTCTGCCTGCCTCCCTGGAAGAATCACTTGCCGCATTTGAACCGCCAGAAGACGCCGCCCCTGACACGGGCCCACGTGTATGGGATCCGTTCTCCTCGCCGATGGCGACACCACGCTGACGTGAGCCGCTGATACCGGGGTTCGACGTGCGCGGCCCACTCACCGGTCCTCCGGGCTCCGATGCCAACCGACGTCCTGAAGCCACGCCTTCGGTCCCTGGGACACCGGTCGTCCGCGCCATCGGGTGGCCGCCCCCTCCCCCGGGGCCGCGGGACATCTGACCGCTCTCCTCCCCCACCACCATTGCACGCGGAAGGCGAGGGGAAGGGCCGAGGCGCCGCTGCTGTCCTCCCACAACATCGTTCTCGACCGGCCCTCGCGGCGTGAGCAGGCGACGCGGAGGCGCACCTCCAGGTCCCGTTACGCGTTCGGTCGAGGGGAGGCGAGACATGCTCTTCCCCGTCACGGGTGTGGTGGGTCGAGGGGGCGCTGTGGACGGGCCCATCGGGGGTGATGGCATCACGACGGGACCTGGTTGCCTGGGCTGGTCCGCAGGCGGCATCGAGGCACGAGGTGGCGTCTTGACTTCTGGATCGGGGAGGGTGGCGGTTGAGTCGATATGGGTACCCGTCGCCTGATGGAGACTTGGTTCCGTCTCTGCACGATCTGTCGCCGCTGGTGCGCTGACTAGTTCCTGCGACGAACGGCTCTGCATTGCCGCTGAATCCGACGCTGAGCTTCCCGCCGATTCGGAGGTGTACCTTCGCTCCAAAGTCTCCACCGGGTCCCACAACGGGCCCGGCAGCACTTTGAACTGCGGCTCCCGCTCCGCCGCCATCGTCTCCTGCGCCGCCCGGTACGCCGAGGAGAGGCGCTCCATCTGGTGCCGGGCCTCTTCGGTCTCTCGCTGCTCTGCGTCCTGTGCTGCCGGGTCCTCGTGGGCTGCCCTGGGGCCCGGAGCCCTGGACTCGGGCATGGCTGACTTGGTCTCGGAGAGGGCCTGGCCGGCCTGGGCCACGTGTTGACCGACCGTGGAGGTGAACTGGCCGAAGCGCATGACTTCCAGGGCGAAGTCGTGGGCCCATTCGCGGAAGGCAGACCCGCCTTCGCCGGTCCAGTCCACGCGGGACACATGGCGGCGCAAGTCCGAGCCGATGTCGAGGATCTTCGGGCCCGCGTCGCCCAGGGCGGTGCCGGCGGCGGTCAGTTTGTCGGGGTCCGCGTTGGCGAGCATGGCCCGCAGGTTCTCCACCGACAGACCGTCGAACTCCCCGTTCCCCATGTCTCCCCCTACTTGAAGTTCGAATCGGCGGTGCCGGACTTGCCCGTGTCGGTCTTCCGTGCCTGGTTCGCGTTCCGCCCGTCGCCCCGGTTGTCCGCGTCATGGCCGTAGTACTTGGTCGTGCGGTCCTGGATGGCACGGAGCCGGTCGGCCTGTTCGGCGTCGATGCTCTCGTAGCCGCGGTCCGATATCTGGACGGCGATGCCCAAGGCTTCGAGCTGGTCGCCCAGCGTCCTGGAGAACTTCTCCAGGCGGTCGTGCAGCTTCTCGTAGGCGCCCGCGAGGTCGGCGGCGGCTGTGAATTCCGCGCCGAAGGCGGTGTGTGCGACGGTCTGGTCGCTGATCTTGCTCTTGGCTGCCGGGGACTCTTCGAGATCGACGAGGATCTTGTCGATCCTGCTCTTGAAGCTCGCCAGTGTCTCGGCCTCCACCTTGAGGTCCGACCCGCCTCCGCGCGTTCTGCTCGCGCCGGCGTCGTTCGCCGGGACCCGGCTCCCCTCGCTCATCGGATTCCCCCTACGGCGTACATGATGACGGTCGGCACCAGCTTAGTGGCGCAGGGTGTACGGCCCAACTTCATTGCCGCGAAGGCGAGCTTGGCGATTCCAGGGCATAGCTCAGGCATGGGGCGTATCGGAGAGGCGGTCCACCCGGCGTTCGGATCCGGGCGGCGCGATGTACTTCCGTCGGGTGAAGGCCGGAGCGAAGGCGCCCCGGTCACGGGGTACGTGACCGGGGCGCCTTCGGCCGTGGCAGGTGGCCGTCGGCCACTGCCTCACCGCTCGGGGAGTGTCATTTGCTGACCAGACCACGCGCCGTCGCGTAGACGTCCAGGACCGCGAGCACGAGCGGCGTGATCGACAACAGCATCGCGCCCTCGACCAGGTCACCGAAGCGGCCCCAGAAAGGCGTGACGCTCTTCTTCGGGACGATCAGAGCGATCGCGATGAGGATCAGCGCGCCGAAGGCGACGGAGGCGGTGAGCCAGACGGTTCGGATGTTCAGCGGGCCGCTGTCGCCGCTGAGCAGGTCGATGACGGCGCTCGTCGGCGGGTTGAGGGCGAGCCCCAGGATGAGGAGGGCGAGGGAGATGACGCCGGACGCCAGGACGCAGGCGACCTGCCAGGTGTACCGGAACAGCCGGGCGCGCAGCAGCATCGCCAGTCCGGCCGCCAGGGCGAGCAGCTGTGCCCAGGTGCCGTCGGAGAAGCCGAGCACCGCCGACGAACCCACGACGACCGCCGCACAGCCGCCGACCAGCCCGAGGAGGAGTTCGTGGCCACGCTTGACCTGGGCCGCGATCCGCTCGCCGTCGACCGGCCGGGCGGCGGCTGCGGACGAGGGATTGTCCAGGTCGATGCCGCCGGATGCGCCGTAGTCGTTGCGGGAGGCGTCGCGGGGCGCGATGTATCCGATGGGCAGCCGGGCGGCGCGCGCGGAGAGGCCGGGGAGGAACGCGATGGCGGCGATGGCGACCGCCGCGCAGACGGCCGCGGTGCCCGCCGCGCTGGTGTCGGTCATGATCTGGCAGAAGGTGGCCAGGGTGCCGAAGGCCGAGAGGACGACGGCGGCGACGAACGGAGCGTCACCGGACGGCATGGCGGCGACCATGGCGACCGACACGATCAGGACGGCGACACAACCGAGCAGGAACTGCAGCCGTCCGATGCCCTCGCCCGCCTCCAGCGCCAGGACCCCGGATCCGCCGATCATCACGTGCGGCAGCGCCGCGAGGCCGAGGGCGATGGCGGAGGCCCGGTCGTCGTAGACCCGGGCCCGTACGCCGGCGAAGACCGCGAGCAGCAGACCGACGCCATCGGCGATGACGCCCGGCAGGCCGTGCATGTCGTGCTTGACCGGATCGGCGAACCACAGGACGAATCCCATGAAGATCAAGAGCAGCGCGCCGCCGAAGAGTCCGCAGGCCCGCAGGTAGCGGGCGTTCCACAGGGCGTGGTCACCGGCCACCGTCGAGGCGATCGCGTCGGAGACGTCGTCGCGCACGACGGGCGGGAGGGACTGTGCGAAGGGGCGCATGGACAGCACGTCCCCGTCCAGCACGCGCTGCGCCGCGAGGGAGCGGGCGCCGTCCAGGACGGTGCCGTCGCGACGCACGAAGTGGTAGCCGACCGGCGTCCCCGTGGGCTGGGTCTGGCCGGTCAGCCTGAGCATCTCCGGATACAGGTCCGCAAGGGCTATGTCGTCGGGGAGGGCGACGTCGATGCGGCTGTCGGGTGCGACGACCGTCACTCGGCAGAAACCGGTCGATGTGGTCGAACTCACCTGCGGGGCCCTCTCATTAGCGTCTCGCCGCGTCTTCCGTCCGGACGCGCTCATGTCTGGCAGTGTGCGAGAGGTCACCCTACCGGGCGCCAATTGCCTTCCCGACACGTAGGATCGGTTCGTTGCCGGGTAGGTGCCGCAATGACGCGCGGCAAGCGTGCGTGCGGGCCCTCAGCAGGTCCTCAATTGTTCAGTCCGCATCGGGGGATAGACAGGCCGATGAGCCAGATCATCGTGAAACGTCCACCTCGGGAGACTCCTCCCGAGATGCCCGCGGATGAACTCCGACTCGAATCCCCTCCCGAGTTGCCTCGCGGCGATCGGGAAGGCATGGCGATGCAATTGCTGCCCATGCTCGGCATGGGCTCGTCGGTGGTCTTCTTCTTCATGCCGAATTCGGCACCGTTCATGAAGATCATGGGCGTGATGATGTTGCTGTCGACCGTATCGATGGTCATCGCACAGGCGATCCGGTATCGCAAAGGCGCGCAGGGCGAGGCGGTGGAGGGCCGCCGCGACTATCTCAAGTACCTCGCGAAGACCCGGCGGAGGGTGCAGCGTACGGCGCGCACACAGCGCGATGCGCAGTTCTTTCTCCACCCCTCCCCCGAGCAGTTGTGGTCGCTGGTGGCGGAGGGCAGCCGGCTGTGGGAGCGGCGGATCACCGACGACGACTTCGTGCAGGTGCGGATCGGGCTCGGGCCGCAGGAGCTGTGGACCCCGCTGGTGGCGCCGGATACCGCCCCGGTCGAGGAGTTGGAGCCGCTGTCGGCTGGGGCCATGCAGCAGTTCCTGGCGGTCCACCGGTCGCTGGACGGCATGCCGATGGCCGTCAGTCTGAGGGCTTTCTACCACATGACGGTCTCCGGCGAGCCGGAGACGACCCTGGAGACGAGCCGGGCGCTGGTGGCGAGCCTGGCCGCGCTGCACTCGCCCGAGGACCTGGTGATCGCGGTGGTGGCCGCGGCGGGTGCCACGGAGGGGTGGGACTGGGTCAAGTGGCTGCCGCACACCCAGGTGCCGGGGTCGGTGGACGGAGCCGGAACGAAGCGGCTGTTCAGCGACAATCTGGCCGAGGTCGAGGACTTGCTGAAGAGCCGTCTGGAGGGCCGTTCGCGGTTCAACCGGGACGGGCAGCCGCTGTTGGACGCGCCGCATGTGGTGGTGATCCTGGACGGTGGTCTGGTGCCGCCCGACTCGCTGCTGGCCGCCCAGGAGGGGTTGCAGGGCGTGACGGTGCTGGAGGTCATCCGTGGCGGTCTGGACGAGCTGCGCGGCGGCCTGTCGCTGATCGTGCGGCCGGGGCTGCTGCGGGTGGAGTCGGCCTCGGCCGTGTACGAGGGCGTTCCGGACACCCTGTCGCTGGCCGGCGCCGAGGCGCTGGCGCGGCAGCTCGCCCCGCTGCGGGTCTCGGCCGGCGGCGGGGACGATGAGCCGCTGCTGACCAACCTGGAGTTCACCGATCTGCTCAACCTGGGCGACGCGGCGTCCATCGACCCCGTGGTCACCTGGCGGCCCCGCTCGACGGCGGAACGGCTGCGCGTTCCGATCGGGGTCGGGGAGAGCGGTGCCCCGGTCATGCTCGACCTGAAGGAGGCGGCCCAGGAGGGCATGGGCCCGCACGGCCTGTGCGTCGGCGCGACCGGCTCAGGAAAGTCGGAGCTGCTGCGGACGCTGGTGCTCGGCCTGGCGGTTACGCACTCGTCCGAGACGCTCAACTTCGTCCTCGCGGACTTCAAGGGCGGCGCGACCTTCTCGGGCATGGCGGAGCTGCCGCATGTCGCCGCGGTGATCACCAACCTCGCGGACGATCTGACGCTGGTCGACCGCATGCGCGACTCGATCACGGGTGAGCTTCAGCGCCGTCAGGAGCTGCTGCGCTCCGCGGGCAACTACGCCAACATGCACGACTACGAGAAGGCGCGCGCCGCGGGCACCCCGCTGGAGCCGCTGGCCTCCCTGGTCCTGGTCATCGACGAGTTCAGCGAGCTGCTGACGGCCAAGCCCGACTTCATCGAGATGTTCATCCAGATCGGCCGCATCGGCCGGTCGCTCGGGGTGCATCTGCTGCTGGCCTCTCAGCGCCTCGAAGAGGGCCGGCTGCGGGGCCTGGACACCTACCTGTCGTACCGCATCGGTCTGCGGACGTTCTCCGCCGCCGAGTCCCGTACGGCGCTCGGCGTTCCGGACGCCTATCACCTGCCGTCGGTGCCCGGATCGGGGTATCTGAAGTTCGGTACGGAGGAGATGGTCCGTTTCAAGGCGGCGTATGTGTCCGGGCCCTACCGTTCGTCCACCTCAACCGTGGTGGGCAGCGGCCCCATCCCGACCGACCGCCGTCCGGTGCTGTTCAGTGCCGTCCCCGTGCCGGTCCGCTTCGCCGAGCCCGACCCCGCTTTCACCTACACGGCGGACCGCGACCGGGTGGACGACGCGCTCGCGGACACGGTGCTGGACGTCGTCGTGCACAACCTGGAGGGACGCGGTCCGGCGGCACACCAGGTGTGGCTGCCGCCGCTCACCGAGGCGTCCTCCCTGGACCAGCTGATGCCCCAGCTCGCCGTCTCGCCGGAGCGCGGTCTGCATGCCGGCGGCTACGCCCGCAGCGGTGGTCTGTGCGTACCGATCGGCATGGTGGACAAGCCGTTCGAACAGCGGCGGGAGATCTTCTACCGGGACTTCTCCGGCGCACAGGGCCATATGCTGATCGTCGGCGGTCCGCGGTCCGGTAAGTCGACCGCCGTGCGCACCCTGCTCGGATCCTTCGCGCTCACCCACACCCCGCACGAGGTCCAGTTCTACGGCCTGGATTTCGGCGGTGGCGGCATGATCGCGGTCGAGGGGCTGCCGCACATCGGCGGAGTCGCCTCACGTCTGGACCCGGAGAAGATCCGCCGCACGATCGCCGAGGTGACCGGCGTGCTGAACCGGCGCGAGGAGTTCTTCCGGGACAACAACATCGACTCCATCGGCACCTACCGTCAGCTTCGTGCCTCCGGGCAGCTGCCGGGCGAGCCATGGGGCGACATCTTCTTGGTGATCGACGGCTGGCAGTCCTTCAAGACCGACTACGAGATGCTCGAGCCGATCGTCGCCGACATCGCCACGCGCGGTCTGGGACTCGGGGTGCATCTCATCGTCACGGTCACGCGCTATATGGAAATGCGAGCGGCGCTCAAGGATCAGTTCCTCGCCCGGCTGGAGCTGCGGCTCGGTGACCCGATGGACTCCGAACTCGACCGTAAGGTCGCCGCGAATGTGCCCATGGGCGCCCCCGGCCGCGGCCTCACCCCGGAGAAGCTGCACTTCCTGGGCGGTCTGCCGCGTATCGACGGTACGTCGGGCAACGCCGACGACCTGGCCGAAGCGACCGCCGCGTTCGTCAGGGCGTCGGTGGACAACTGGCCTGGTCCGCACGCACCGCAGGTGAGGATGTTGCCGCGGACGCTGTCGGTCCGGGAGATCCCGTCCGGTCATGAGCAGCCGGAGCGGGGCATCGCGATCGGCATCGACGAGATGAACCTCGAGCCGGTCTTCATCGACTTCGACACCGACCCCTTCTTCGCCGTCTACGGCGAGTCGGAGTCAGGGAAGACGGCTCTGCTGCGTCTGCTCATCAAGCAGATCACCGAGCGCTACGGACCCGAGGAGGGGCTGTTCGTGGTCGGCGACTACCGGCGCAGTCTGCTGGAAGTCGTGCCACAGCCGCATCTGGTCGGCTACGGCACGACACAGAACGCCTTCGAGAAGTACATCGCCGACATGAACACCCTCATCAGCCAGCGTATCCCGGGGACGGATGTCACCCCGCAGCAGCTGCGCAACCGGAGTTGGTGGTCGGGGCCGCGGGCCTTCATCGTGGTGGACGACTACGACCTGGTCGCCACCTCCTCCGGTAACCCGATGTCCGAGCTGGTGGACAACCTGCCGTACGCGCGGGACGCGGGCGTCAACATCATCGTGGCGCGGACGACGGCCGGCGCGGGGCGCTCGTCGTACGAGCCGTTCATGCAGCGGTTCAAGGAGCTGGGCGCGCAGGGCGTCGTGCTGTCGGGTACACCGGGTGAGGGCGAGCTGCTGGGCCAGGTCAAGGCGCGTCCGTTGCCGCCGGGGCGGGGCGTCTTCGTCTCACGGCGCGGCGGGGCGTCGCTGGTCCAGACGGCGTGGGTGCCGTCAGTGGACTGAGGCGGGATGACGGGCTACGGCCCGGGCTACGGCCAGGCCTGAAAGCAGTGCAGGGCTCGTACGGACCCGGGCCGCCCCGGTCGTACGAGCCCTGCACTGCCGCTCAGCGAGCGCTGCTCGAGCCGCTCACAGCTCCCTGACCAGCCGAGCGGCCACCTTGAGCGGGACTGAAGGGTACTGGCGCCTGACCTCGAGGAGAGCGCGCCCCACACCCCTCGTCTCCCGGATCCGCAGCACGGCCGCACAGTCCACGGAGCCGCGAAACTCCTCGAACGACGCGAAGTTCCCGGCGTACCAGGCCTGCTCCTGCCGCTCCTTATGCCGCCTCGCCAGCAACTCGGCGGTCGCCGGGCAGAGGACCACAAGCGCGAAGAGGAGGCAGATCACCGGGATCGGAGGGAGGCCGATGGCCCAGTCGGTGAGCAATGGCAGCATCAGCCACACAAATGACGCCACCCCGACGGCCCAGAGGGCGACGCGCGGTCCGTACACAGGCTCTCCTCAGATCGTCATGTCGGGCACGTCAGGCCGTGCCCACCGGCCAATGGCCCTTCGGAAACGCGCTGTTGTCGTTGGCATTGCTCTGCAGGTCGGCCATGGCCTTGGCCTGGTCACCCAGCACGCCCAGCAGAGTAGTCACGGCGCCCGCGATGACGAGCCAGCCGGCCACTCCTTCACCCAAGGCGGCGATCGCGGCCGGAACGGCACCGACGACGGTCGCCCCCGCGGCGATCGCGGCGGCCATGGCGGGAATGAACTGGATCAAGAAAGCAGCGATCGCTCCGTAGAATGCCACTCCCGCGATGGCAGCGGTGAGCAGGATGTCCGCGATCGAATTCGCGTTGGTCGCGACCTGGGCGGCCGCGCCCGACTGGGGGAAGACGGCGTTGGTGTACGCGTCGGCGCCCTCGCCCTTCCACTCCTTGGGGGCCTGGAGGTTGAACTTCTGGACGCTGGACGATGCGGTGGTCGCGTCGCCGTGGATGCCCTTCGCCTTCCAGCTGTTGGCATCGATGAACAAGATGACCGGGGCGACGACGCCCTCAAGGAAATGGCCGATCTTTTTGAGGATCCAGTTCACGAACTCGATGAGCTTGTTCGCCGCGGCGACAACGCCCTTCGCGACGGGGCCCGGAACGTACCAGTGATCCACCGCCCCGTTGATCTTGTTGCCGAACGTAACGAGATCCTTCGCGAGCTTTTCGAGCTTGTCCTGTATCTTCTCGATGAGCGTTTCGAACTGCGTCTGGCTGAATGCCATCGCCTTCCCCGTTTCCCCGGGCGCCGCCGGTTGCTTACTAGTAGGCGTCTTCCACGGACTTCGTGGTTTCCACTTCGTGATCGTCGTACGCCTTCGCGTTCTTGACCAGCGCGTCAGCGATTTCCGACATCCGCTTCTGCCCCTCGGAGCACCGACCCGAAAGATGGTCGATGGCATCCCCGTAGGCGCCGAAGAACATCTGGTACATGCCCAACTCAAGCCGCTCGCGTCGCAGCCCGCTTATGTTGGTCCCGACGCCGCCGATCGCCTTCGCCTGCTCATCCCACGTTCTGGCGTCGGCGCGTATCGCGTCGGTGATGACCTTGAGCTTGCTCATGGTCCTCCTTTCTCTTCGGTATCAGTCCCTGAAGTGCTGGGGGTTCTTGATGATGGCCAGAAACTCGTTCATCAGGCCGCCCACATGCAGGTTCGCGACGCCGGCCGCGCCGGGGCTCTCGGCGCTGCTTACCTTTTCCCGAGCGTTGTTCAAAGCCTCGTTCAGTGCCTGATTCAGCCGGACGACTGACTGTCCGGCAGCCCACTGAGGGTCCACCTCGCAGGAGACCAGGGCCTGCGTGGTGAGGGTGACGGCGACTCGGCGCGCGGCGGATTCGCCCTTGACCTGCGGCGGCAGGAACGAATCTGCGTCCAGTTGGTCGACGGTGTCGAATGCCGTGAGGACGTCCTCGATCGATTCGTCCACGGGCCTGCGGAGAACGTGGCGCACGTCGTGGTCGGAGATTTCGGGGAGCGGCCGGGACGGCGTCGACGACGCGGGCGAGGCGAAGTCCTCGTCGAGTTGACCGGCCCGCTCTTCCCAGCCGGACTGCTCCAGCGATCGTGACCAGCGCTCCATACGGTCGCTCATGGCGGACTCGAACGCCTCGACGACGGCGCTGCCGAGGTCCCCGGCGGGCCGTCGGCGCTGCCAGTCGGACGCGACCTTGATCACCTCGGGAAGCCCATCGGCGCCCAGGGCCACCGAGACGGCCCCCTGCGCGTCCGTTCCTTCGGAACTCCGGGGCACTTGGTCGTGCATATCCGACATCAGCTGCTGCAGATTCTCCGCGTGCTGCTGGAACTGTTGCAGTTCACGGATAATGTCCTCGCTCACGCTTCCCCCTTACTGGCCAATCGCGGAGCTATTGTGCTTTGGTGAACACCTCGCCAGAAGCGCAAGTGTGTTGCTTATTCTTGGCCCCGCACGCTAGCACGGCCGAGTAGCGGACGGACCTCCCGTAACGGCACTTCCCGATGGGTGAAACGCTGCCGCGGCGAATTCCGAACGCCATCTCCCGCGGCCCGCCATCGGACGCGCTCCGCCGGACGCTCTGAACTCATCATCGGGGCAAGGCCGTCCTGCGGCGGATCACGAACACCGCGAGAACGATCACGACGAGGACGCCGGCCCCGCCCAGAACCCACGGGAGGACACCGCTACCGCTCCCGGCGTTGGTATCGCTCGCCGAGGAGCCATCCTTGGCACCGCCTTCAGATGGGGACTGACTCTGCGACGAGGAGGGGGACGACGGGCCGCCGGCCTTTGCGGGCACCAGGGGGTTGACGTCGGCCGAGCCCGGCTTGCCCTTCTCCTCGAGGACGTTGTAGCGGGGGCGGATCGTGCCGTAGCCGATGTAGCGACTGGGAACCTTGCCCTCGGTGGGCTTTCCGGCCGTGTCCATCATCACGCGGAGCACCTGATTGCCGTTCCATGTGGGGTGCTTGGCCCAGATGAGCGCGGCGGCGCCGGAGGCGATGGCCGTGGCCTGGCTGGTGCCCCAACTGCGGCAATATCCCGGCTTTCCGTTGGTGCAACGGATCGGGATGTCCTGCCCGGGGGCGGCCAGCGCCACATCAGGCCCGGAAGTCGAGAACTTGGTCCGGCTCAGGCTCTGGTCCACGGCTGCCACCCCGGCCACTCCGTCGATGGCCGCCGGATAGGAGGCGTAGTTACCCGATTCCCCGTCGTTCCCCGTACTGGCCAACAGCAGCTTGCCGCGCTTGATCGCATATTCCACCGCTTGCCGAAGCTGACTGCCCGCACCGCCTTTGACCATGTATTCCTGGAAGCCGAGCGACATGTTGATGATCTGCGCATCGCTGTCGGCCGCATAGCGGATGGCCTTCGCGAGGGCCGGGACGCTGTTGGTTCCGGATTCCTTCGTGGACCCGAAGACGGTGATCGGAAGAATGCGCGCATCCGGCGAAACGCCCTTGACGCCCTGACCATCGCGGCCATTTCCCGCGATGAGCATCGCCATGGCCGTTCCATGGCCGTCCGGATCCTCACGGGCGTCCTTGCCCGGCTCCTTGAAGTTCTCGCCCTTGAGGACCTTCCCCCGCAGTTCCGGAGCGGACGCGTCAACCCCGCCGTCGAGGACCGCGATCGTGATGCCCTTACCGGTGCTGACCTTCCACATGCTTTCCGCCTGCATGCGGTCCAGGTACCACTGGCGCTCCCGCATGGTGTCCGCGGAGGCGGCAGGGGCGGTCAGCCCCATGATGGCGAGCAAGGACGCGAGCAGCGAGATGATCACTGTCGTCCGGCTCCGGACCTGATTGAGCGTTGTTTCCATATCGCCTGTTCGTCCTGTGCTCGCCATCATCCGCGGCCTCTGCGGAAGGGTTTTACCCAATCACGGGAGGCACGGTGCCGCGCCGACCCTCGTTCCGGGTCTCTTCGTCCCCGGTCAGCTGGTCGGGCGCGTCCCCGTCTTCCTCGCGCTGCCTCTTCTGACCCTCACCGCGCCCCGATGCCGCCGCCCCCGGCGCTCCGGGGGCCCGTCCTTCGGCCTGCCCCCGGACCAGTCCGCTCCCACCGGGGGTGAACTCGCCGCCGGTCCGCAGCTCGCTCGCGCGACGCGCCGTACCCCCGCCCCGGGCCGACGCCGAAGCTCCCCGGCTCGGCCCGGCGCCGATGACACCGCCGGGCCGCCCGGCCGCGGGGAGGCCAGGACCCGCGCCCGGACCTGCGCGGCCCACAGGCCCGGCCGGCTCCCTGCCGATGACCGTCCCCCGGCTCTGCCGGTTGCCCTGGTTCGTGCCCGCCTGGTGGTTTTGCATGCCGCCGACGATGCTCCTGTCGGCGCGCACCGGGTTGGTGGTGGGCCGGCCGTTGATCTGCTCGGTCGGTCCGTTCGGCAGCCTGGGAGCGGTGACGGGGCCCTTGGTGCCGCCCGTCCCCACAGTGGGGTTGACCTTGCCCACCGTGGGGCCGATCTTGCCCATACCCGTTGTGGGCCCGACCGTCGGCGGGGGTGACGCGGGCAGGCCCACGGGCCCGGGCCCGTCAGTGACCGGAGTCACCGGGGGCCCGCCGCCGGTCGGAAGCTGCGGTGCGGTGGTGGTGGGCGGCGACGGATTCACCGTGTCGATGTTGGTGTGCGTCGCGTCCGGAACGGTGACATGCCCCGGGTTCTCCGGGATCGACGGAGGGGTGACATGCCCCGGTGAGACATGAGCGGGCGAGAAATGCGCGGGCGAGCCCGGACTCACCGTGGACGGATCGACCGCCGGATGCGTCGTCCCGACAGAGGCGGGCGTTGTGTGGACGCTGCCCCCGGAAACACTGGGCGAGCCGTAGCTCTCCTGCCCGCTCCCGTCCTGAGTCCTCGGCAGAGCCGAGGCCGGCAGCGGCTTGAAGACCGGCTCATCCTGCTGGGAGCCCGCGATGGTCTCCTGCGACATCCGATAGTACGAGGCCAGCTTGTACATCTGCGGAAGCGCCTCGTCGCGGGCCTTGTCCAGACCTTCCAGGCGCTTCTTTTCCTTCTCCTGGTCCGCGTAGCACACCTGCGAACCCGCCGGGCGATCCGGCATCGACTTCTTGACCTCGCTCAGCGCCTGACCCGCGGTTTCCATCGCGGTACCGACGGATCCGGCGAAGCCCGCCAGCTTCAGTGCCTGGTTGGCGAAGTCATCGCCCCAGTTACGGAACGCGTCACCGCCCTCGCCCTTCCAGGTGACCCGGCCGACCCGCTTCTTGAGCTCGTCGCCGATCTTCTCGATCTCGGACTGCGCCTTCGTCAGGGCATTGCCGCGACGAATGATCTCCTGCTCATCCGTACCTTCGACCATGGCGAGCATGTCCTCGAATGAGGCATGTTCGAAACTGGTGATGTTGTAGCACATCTTGAGCGGCGGCAGCTTACTGGAATCGCCCATGACCCAATCCCCCGTTCACCCATCACATGCCGTCGCGGCCACTGCTCTTACCGTCGCCCGTCTTGGGGGCATCCGGCTTGTCGTGACCCTTCGGTTCGTGCTGTTTCTGATACTGCTCGTAGTAGCTCTGGGTGCGCTCCTGAATGGCCTTCAGGCGCTGCCCGTGCTCGTGGTCCACCGTCTGGTAGTCGCTGTCGGCCGCGCCCACCGTGATGCCCATCGCCTCCAGTTGCTCGCCCAGGGTCTGGGAGAGCAGCTGCAGCCGTCCGTGCACCAGCTCGTACGCGCTCGCCAGTGACAGCGCCTCGGGAAAGTTCTGCCCGTAGGCGGCGGTGGTCACCTTCTGTTGGGAGATCTTTCCGTGCGCCGCGTCCGACTTGTCGAGATCCGTCAGAAGCCTGTCAACACGCTTCTTGAATTCCTGTAGAGACTCGGTGGGAGCGTCGAGGTCCGGCGAAGAAGGGGACTTAGCGGAGCCACCCCCGTCCGGCGCCAACTCAGCCATGAAGCACCTCCTTCAATACCTGGATGGCAGCGCTTGTGGGTGCGGGGACACTCGGCCCGGGCCGAGTGTCCCCGCACCCACGAAACGACCGCAGGCTGTGCGCGCTACGTCTCTCTCTACGACGCGAACCGCTGGCCCTGACGATGGTCATTGGCCCTGTAGCCCTCCGTAGCCTCCAGCAGCTTCTTCGAGATGGTGAGAAGGGTGCTGTGCAGGTGGTCGACACGCTGGTTCCACTCGTGCTGACGCTCGTTGAACGCGCGCTGCGCCTCACCGGACCACGACTCGGACACACCCTTGACCTGCCTCATGATGGTGTCGAGGTCGGTCTTGAGCGTGTTGGCCTCGTTCCTGACCATGTTGGAGGCTTCGACAACGCCTTCGTACGTAATCTCCATTGAGCTCTAACTCCTGATGCGAGGCGGACAGGTCACGAGGATCAAGAGGCGTGGAAGGAGCCGAGGATGCCGCTCTCCCCGCCTCCGACGCTGTTGATGTTCTTGAGCTGGTCGATTTCCTCCTGGTCGAAACCGTCCCGGCTCGCCTTCACCAGTTCGCGGGTGAAGCTCAGCAGCTGGTTCACCCGGCGGACGTCGTTGTTGACCTCCGTCTGGAGGTTGTTGTACGCCCCCGCCGCGATGCCCTTCCAGTGGCCCTCAACGTGGTCGATCACGTTGTTGAGCTTCCCGATCCGCTCGGTCAGCTGACCTTCCATCCAGTCGATGGCGCTCTCGAGGGTCTTGAAATCATGACCTTCTACGCGGAGCTTTTCCGCCATGGCACACCTTCCCCCATGAATCGGATGCGGTGGGACGGCCGGTGCTCTGTGACCGTCCCGTGCGCATCGGACCAAAGCTGTCAAGGATCACTCTAGTCAGCATCCCCGTGTGCATGACCAACAAGTATCCGGTTGTTACACGGATGGGACGCCGGGGACTGCCGGGTAACGGCAGGCCTCAAGCCACCGCCGACACCCCTCATGTGTCACGCCGGCGACGCCAGTCACGCAGCACGACCGCACCGCCCGCGGTGATGCCCACGACCACCGCGCCCGCGCCCAGGGCGTACGTGGCCAGCCGCGTACGACGCTCCTGCGGGGTCTCGCCCAGGGTGAGGCGCCCGGGCTCGGGCTTCGGGACGTTCGCCGCCGAGCCGGTGTCCGCCGTGGGGTGCTCGATCTTCTTGTCGTCGTCGGTGAGGGCCTTCACCGGATCGACCACACCCCAACCGATGAACTGATCACGGCCGTTGACGCCCCGCTCCGCGGTCTGCTCGATCTGGGCGATGACCTCCTGCCGCGACCAGTCGGGGTGCTTGGCGCGGATCAGGGCGGCCACTCCGGCCACGTACGGGGCGGCGAAGCTGGTGCCGTTGTCCACGCACTGCCCGCCCTTGGGGACGGTGGAGACCATGTCGACACCGGGCGCCGCGACGCCGACGAAATCGCCGCTCTGCGAGAAGTACGCGCGCTCGTTGTTGCGGTCGGAGGCGGCGACGGCGAGGACGCCGCGGTAGGACGCGGGATAGGTGCGCTTGGACTTACCGTTCGCGCCGTCGTTGCCCGCGGCCGCGACCACGACCACGTCGTGCTGGACGGCGTAGGCGGTCGCCTGCTCCAGATCGGTCTGCGAGACGGCGCCCTTGGTGTCCTGGGAGATGTTGATCACTTGGGCGCCCTCGTGCACCGCCTTCTCGATGGCCTGTGCCATCTTCTGCGGTGTGCCCTTGCCCTCGGCGTTGTTCTGCTTGAGGGGAATGATCGTCGCCTCGGGGGCCAGACCCACGAAGCCGGTGCCCTGGCGCGGGCGGGCCGCGATGATGCCGGCGACCTTGGTGCCGTGCCCGACCTCGTCGACCGTCGGGTCCGCGGCGAGTTTCCGCTCGTCCTTGGAGGCGTCCTTGGCCGGGGGCAGGAAGTTCCCCCCGCTCGCCTTGTCGACGGCGGTCTTCAGCTGGATGTTGGTGTCATCGACACCGGTGTCGATGACGGCGACCCGCACCGGCTTGCCGTCCTTGTCCTTGCCCTTGGTCTCCTCCCAGAGGCGGTCGAACACCAACCGCTGCAGCGACCAGGGCGTTCCCTTGATCTGCTTCTTCATCGGGAACGTGCACTCGCCGTTGCCGTCCAGCGAGAGCGCGGCGGCGGACGGGCCGGCGCCGGCGCCTGTGGCGGCGGTGAGACACGCCAGTGTCACCGCCGACGACAGGGCGGCCATGCGTGTCATGCGTGGGCGCGCCATGTTCACGACCCCTGGGGCTGTCGTGCGCTGTTGGTGTCCAGCCGCGGCCCGACCGGCAGGAACTGGGACCAGTTGAGCGGCACCGGAACCGGCTTCGCGTCCCCGTACCCCAGCCGGACCTGAGCCTTGTTCGCGGTTGTCTGCCCGCCGGACTCCGCGTCCTGCTGTGCGGAGGAGCCGGAACCGTCAGCGCCGATCTTCGACTTGCCCGAACTGCCGTCGTTGTTGGCCTGCACCTGATAGCGCAGGCCGGTGTCGGTGACGAGGAAGACCTGGCCGGTGCCGGTCCCCCTCCCCTGGAACTGCCGGTAGAACAGGCCGGTCCCCGGGGTGACATACGCGCTGGTGGCGCCGTCCACGATGGTCGCGGGGTAGTCCCGGCCCGCCCAGGTCTCGAGGGTGGGCGCACCGCTGTCGGAGACGTTCGTGAGGATGTTGCACACGGTGTCCCTGGCCCCGCTCCCGCCCTCGGTGGAGTTCACCTGGCGCGGGGGCTCGGAGGGCCAGGTGGTGTCACCGGCGAACACCGTGGAGTCGGAGACGAAGTCCTGCGGATTGACCTGCATCGGCTTGCCGAGCTGGTTGAGCCCGGCCAACTGCTCACTGCTCAGCAGCAGCTCGGCGGTGAAGTCGGAGACCGGCTGCACCTTTCCCGGCACCACGACATAGTGCTGGACGCCGCCACCCGTCTGCGCCTGGAGCACCATGCCCACCTTGTTGGCCTTGTCCGGCAGGGAGTCGACCCCGGCCGTCGTGTTCGGCTGCCCCGGCACCCGCGGAAACTCCACAGGCGCGCCGTCCTTCAGGGTGTCCAGCCAGTCGTCGGTCACCTGCTGGGGCTTGGCGCCCTCCGAGAAGAGGGTCCGCAGCAACAGGTTGTACTGGCGGTCGGACATGCTCTTCTCGCCCTTGGGGCCGCCGAGCAGGTACTTGGTACCGGACGGGTCGACGAGATAGCGGCCCGTCCTCCCCCGGACGTACAGCGCCTGGCTGCCGCGCAGCCGCTGCTTGCCCTCGACCTTGGACGCCTCACGGTCGGCGAGGATGAAGACCGCCTTCTGCGCGGTCTTGTCCGCTCCGCCGCCCGGCTGCTCGCAGACCACCCAGCGCTTCTGCTCGACGGCATCGTCCGCCGAGGGCATACGGTCCGGGGCGTACGGAATTCCGATCGTGGGTCCGCGCGGAATGTCGCCGTTGTCGAGCTGCGACTCCTTCACGCGGACGATGTCCGACTTGTTCTGGTCCAGCAGGAGTTTCGCCGAGGCGAGGTTGAGGACCGGATGCAGCTGTTTCTTTCCACCGGTCTTGAGAATCACGTATCGGGTCGTCGAGTCGCTGCCGACGATGATGTGGGACGCGGTGTTGTCCCACCCCTTCGGCGCGGTCGGCCGGATCATGCCCCATGCGCCGAATCCGGCAAGGATCAGCGCCCCGACGATGACACCCGGGAGAAACGCGCGCAGCGGACGTGGCGCACCGTCGTCCATGACGGTGGGCGAGGGCTGCACGAACGAGGCAACCATCCGTTTCTTCGCAAAGGTGTAGGCATTGAGCTCGTCCCGCCGCGATGCCATGTCTCGTCCGCTTCTCCCCGTGTGATGGTGCAGTACGTACGCTCGGTCGCCGTAGGGAGATTACTCATCCGCTCGGGTCACCCGACACCCGAGCCACCCTTCACGCGCCTTTCCGATACCGTAAACACACAATCGGCCAGGACAACATCAGGACAAGCGGGGGGTCTCCGGGATGAGCTCTGCCACCCATGTGCGTGCCGCCGTGCCGCGGCAGCCCTCACGCACGGCGAGCCTGGGCCCCCTGCGGCTGTATCAGCTCGTGCTCATCGAGGTGGCCGCCGCGATCCTCGTCGTCGCCTGGACCGTGGATTCACTGCTGATGGTGCCCGCGGGAGTCATCGCCCTCGCGCTTGTGCTGCTCGCGGTGTTGCGGCGCAGGCAGCAGCCGTTCGTCGACTGGCTCGTCACCATCAGCGCGTTGCGCACCCGCCAGAAGCAGGCCAAAGGGCCGGTCCCGGCCGGAATCGACCCGTCGCTCGCACCCACCGTGGAATGCGATCCGGCGCTGCGCACCTACGCGTATGTGGCTCGGGACCGCCGCGAGATCGGAATGATCGGCGACGGTACGTTCCTCACGGCGGTGCTCCAGGTCCAGTCGACCGACGCTCCACTGCGGCCGATGCGCACCAAACGACCGCTTCCGCTCTCGCTGCTGCAGGACGCGCTGGACGTGGACGGCATTCAGCTGGAATCGGTGCAGGTGGTGCAGCACTCACAGACCGCGCCCGCACCCCATCTGCCCGAACAGGCCGCGGCGGCGCGCAGCTATGCCCCGCTGCAGGAACTGGCCGGAGCGCCCGCCGTCCGGCTGACCTGGGTGGCGCTCAAGCTGAATCCCGAGCTGTGTCCGGAGGCCATACGGGCGCGCGGCGGTGGCCTGGAGGGCGCTCAGCGGTCCCTGCTGCGCGCGGTTGACCAGCTTGCCAGCCGGCTGACCGGTGCCGGATTCTCGGCGCGACCGCTGGCCGAGGGTGAACTCACCACGGCCCTCGCCACCTCGGCGTGTGTCAATCCGCATGCGACGACCCAGGCGGGGCGTGCGAGCACGCCTACGCGCCGGACGGTGGAGACCTCGCGCGCCTGGCGCTGCGACGACCGGTGGCACACCACCTACTGGGTGGGGCGCTGGCCGCAGATGGGCCCGGAATCGGTGCCGCTGCCGCAACTCGTGGCGCTGCTGACCTCCATGCCCGCCCTCGCGTCCACCTTCAGCCTGACCCTGACGCATGACGACGGCAGCCGTAACGCCTCCTCGGTCACCGGGCACATCAGGGTCACCGGGCGCAGCGACACCGATCTGATCACCGCCCGCAAGGCCTTGGAGCGCGCCGCGCGGGGAGTGCGGGTCGGACTGGTACGTCTCGACCGTGAGCAGTTGCCCGGTGTACTCGCGACGCTCCCGCTGGGAGGTACCCGCTGATGGCCGCATCCGCCTTCTCCCCCGCCGCTTCTCCTTCCGGTCATGGGGCCGATCCGGATTCCGCCCCCGGGGCGGGTCTGGGGTCCGGTCCCATGATTTCCGGTGCCGGCGCCCCCGGAATGGCCGGTGACCCTGGCTCGGCACGCAGAACGCGCCCAGGTTTCGGGCTCATCGGGCCCCGGCGCGGACGGCAAACGCTGCCCCTGGAGGAAGTGGAGGCGCTGGCGCTGCCCATCGGCGACGACGGCGTCATCATCGGGGTGGACGAGCAGAACCAGCCCGCCGTCCTCGGCTTCAACCGCCCCGAGCCGTTCGACGTGGTCCTCGTCGGCGGACTGTGGACCGCGCAGGTGCTGGCCTTCCGGGCGGCGGCCACCGGCGCCCGTATCGCCGTCGAGACCGGCCGGCCGCATCTGTGGACCAACTTGGTGCAGGTCGCGGGCGGCGGACAGCAGTGCATGACCGTCTTCGACGTGGGCCGGGTGCCGCCGCAAGGGCCTTCGGTAGGCAGTCCGGTTCTGGTCGTCCGGGACTGCGGCATGCGCCCGCCACGGGGCCGGGTCTCCGCGCTGCCCTGGCAGTCGGTGCTGACCCTGCTGCCGTATCTGAGCCCGGTCGCGCCGCGGCTGCTCGAGCACGCCGGACTGGTCGGCATTCAGCGCGTTTCGCCGGACGAGGCCGAGGAGATAGGCCGCGTCATGGGCCTTCCACAGGCCGACGTCGCGGCGCTGTCCACGCTTCCCGACTGGGTCACCCTCTGGTGTACACGTACCGGACGGCAGTTCGTAACCGTGCAGGCAACGGATGCCGAGACGGGGCTGCTGGGATCTCCGCGTCGGGTGGACTGATCCGGGTCGAACCCGTCCGGGCTGGTCCGTCGTTGATCGACACCGCTCGAGTGCGGTCCACATCATGCCGTGGACCGCTTCGAGTGGCGGATGGGCCTGCCCCCGCGGCGGTCATGGTGATTAGTCTTGGGGTACCCGGTGGAGCGCCCGTTCAGGGGCCCCCGGCGTCACAAAAGGGGAAAGCCGAACGGTCGGACGACAGTAGCGATCGGCAACAGATCGGCCTCGCCAAGAATTTCAAGGGTGTTCGACCACACCAGGAGGCATTGTGAGCAGCGATCGGGACGAGATCCGCACGGGCGGAAACACACCCGGCGATGATCGGTCCGACGCGGAGACCGAGCACACGGGCGAGTTCACCATCGACTACACCCCACCCGCCTGGTACACGCAGAACGCTTCGTCGTCGTCCTCTCCGTCCTCCACGGCCCCCTCGTCGACCGGCGGTTCCGGGGGAACCGGAACGGGCGCCGGTGCGGGGATGCCGGGTCCGCCGCCTCCGCCGCCGCCCACGGGCAATCCGGTGCCCGTGCCGGGGATGCCGGAGCCGAGCGGTTTTCCAGGTGCCTGGCCGCCGCCGGCCTCGGCGCCCTCCTCCGATGTCGCGTCGGACGCCTCCGAGGTGGAGGAGGTCCCCGCGCAGGAGGTCCCCGCGCAGAGGGAGAACGAGGCACGGTCGGAACCGGAGAGCAGAGAGTCCGACTCGGGCATTCACCTGTCGCCTTTGTCTGACTCTGGGTCGGATTCGATTGGTTCCGCGCCCGCGAGTGACGGCGTTACGGATGGCGGCGTTTCAGATGGCGGCGTTTCGGACACCGCTGAGCCCGAGCCCTCCTACGAACCCTCCGCCCCGGCAGCCGATGTCGAGACGGAGGATTCGGCTGCGGCTTCCTCTTCCGCTTCCGCTCCCGTCGATGACGACTTCACGCTGGCGCCCGCCGCTGCTCCGCGGGACGACGACGCCTTCCGGGCGGACTCGGAGCACGCCTCCGAGGCGGGCTCCGACGAGAGCGAGAACGGCGATCTGGGCAGCCCCTCCACCGTGCGGTTCTCCACCGCCTCGCTGCGGCGCGAGATCGCCGAGAGGCGGAGTGAGGACTCCGACGCCGGGGTCGCTGATTCCGGTTCCGATTCTGGGTCTGGATCTGGGTCTGGATCTGGGGCTGGGTTTGCGTCCGGTTCCGGTTCGGACGGCGATTCCGGCTCCTCGGACTCGGACGACCGTACTGATGACAATGTGCGCAGCGAGGGCACATTGCGCTTCTCCACGGCCGCGCTGCGGCGTGAGATGGAGGAGTTGCGACAGGCGAGCGCCGAGCCTCAGGACGCGGTCCCCGAGGACGCGGTCCCGCAGGACGCGGTCCCCGACGACGCCGTGCCGCCGAGCGCGCCGTCGCCCGAGCAGCCCGCCACCACCTGGGCCCCGCCGCCCGTTCCGCAGTCGGGGCTGCCGCCCCTGCCGCCGGACTTCCAGCCCGCGGCGCCCGAGGACGCTCCACCGGCTCCGGGTCCCGCTCCGGTTCCGGAGCAGCGTACGGATGGACCCGCCACCCCGGGTGCCGGAGTGCCGCTCCCGCCCCAGGACACCTCCTGGGCGCCTCCCCCGCCCCAGACGCACGGTCAGCCCGGGCAGCCCGTCGCCGGGCCGGGGCCGCAGGGCGGATACGGCTATCCGCGTCCCGGCGAGGGCGCCCCCGGTGCGATCCCCGGCCAGCCCGGTCCGGCCCCGCTGCCGGACCAGGCCCCGGGGGCGCAGCCCCCGGCGGGCAACGTGCCCGGCCCGCAGGGCGGTTACCAGCAGCCCGGCCCGGGCGTACCGGGTCCCTGGCCGGAGGGTGCCCCGGCTCCGCAAGGGCCCCACTACGGCTATCCGCCCCCGGGGGCCCAGCCCGCGCCCGGCCCGGGTGGTCCGGGGCAGGGCCAGGGGCCGGCGCCCGTCCCGGGCGGCTACGGCTTCCCGCAGCCGCCCGCCCCGGACCAGCAGGGGCAGGGCCCGTACCAGCAGCCCCCCGCACAGCCCTACCCCACGCCCCAGCCGGGGCAGGTCGAGTACCCGGGCCGGCCCGGACAGCCCGCCCAGCCGATGTACCCGGACCAGCCCGGACAGCCTGGTCAGCCGGGCCAGCCGGGACCGTACGCGCCGAACGGCCCCGTCCAGGGCCAGCCGCCGCATGACCCCCAGGGTCAGCAGTTCCCCGGGCAGCAGGGTCCGGGCGCGCAGGGTGGGTACGGCTTCCCGCGGCCCGGCGACGGCGCTCCCGGGCCCGTGCCCGGGCAGTCGGCGCAGCCACAGCCGCACGACGGCTACGGCTATCCGCGCCCGGACGCCCAAGCCGCCCCGGCGGCCCCGGCCGACCCCCGTACCGGCGGCTGGCCGACCGTGACGCCCGACCAGCGGCGCCAGGCCGGGGGCGCGGGGGCGCCGCTCGGATACACCGCCGCGGTCGAGCTCTCCTCGGACCGGCTGATCAAGGGCAAGCAGAAGCCGAAGAAGAACACTCCGGGCCCCTCCCGCTTCAAGCTCGGCGGCAAGAAGGAGGAGGCGGAGCGGCAGCGCAAGCTGGAGCTGATCCGCACGCCGGTGCTCTCCTGCTACCGCATCGCGGTGATCAGCCTCAAGGGCGGTGTCGGCAAGACCACGACGACCACCGCCCTCGGCTCGACCCTGGCCATCGAGCGCCAGGACAAGGTCATCGCGATCGACGCCAACCCGGACGCGGGCACCCTCGGCCGAAGGGTCCGCCGGGAGACCGGTGCGACCATTCGCGACCTGGTCACGGCGATCCCGTACCTCAACAGCTACATGGACATCCGGCGGTTCACCTCACAGGCTCCGTCGGGGCTGGAGATCCTCGCCAACGACGTTGATCCGGCGGTCTCGACGACGTTCAACGACGACGACTACCGCCGCGTCATCGACGTCCTGGGCAAGCAGTACCCGATCATCCTCACCGACTCGGGCACGGGCCTGCTCTACAGCGCCATGCGCGGCGTCCTCGACCTCGCCGACCAGCTGATCATCATCTCCACGCCCTCGGTGGACGGCGCGAGCAGCGCCAGCACCACCCTGGACTGGCTGTCCGCGCACGGCTACGCGGATCTGGTCTCGCGGAGCATCACGGTGATCTCCGGGGTGCGGGAGACCGGCAAGATGATCAAGGTCGAGGACATCGTGTCCCACTTCGAGACCCGCTGCCGCGGGGTGATCGTCGTACCGTTCGACGAGCATCTGTCGGCGGGCGCCGAGGTGGACCTGGACATGATGCGGCCCAAGACCCGTGAGGCGTACTTCAACCTCTCGGCCATGGTCGCGGAGGACTTCACCCGCGCCCAGCAGGAGCAGGGTCTGTGGACGGGCGACGGAGGGGCTCAGCCGCCGCAGGTGGCCCCGCCGATGCCCGGATATGCCCAGCAGCAGCCCTATCCGGGCGCCTACGCGCCTCAGCAGGGCCAGCAGCCGCAGTACCCCGGGTACCCGCAGCAAGGCGGCCAGCAGGGCTGGCAGCAGTCCTACGAGCAGGGGCAGCAGCCGCAGCCCGGCCAGCCGTGGCAGCAGGCCCAGCCGGGGCAACCGGGGCAGCCCTGGCAGCAGCAGCCCCCGCAGCAGTAGCGAGCGCAGAAGCGAATGCGAATGCGCCCCGTGGACCGGTGATCCGGTCCACGGGGCGCATTGGCGTTCACCCGTTCACTCGTTCATTCGTTCACACGCGGCGCACGGCGCCTCAGCGCCCGCCCCCAGCCGCTCCCGTACGCCTCAGCGCCTCAGCCCGCCGCGTACGTACGCCTCAACGGCTCCCGTGCTCCTCCACGAGCTCCCGCGCCCGCTTCACATCGACCGCCATGCGCTCCAGCAGCGCCTCGATCGAGTCGAACTTCTCCTGGCCCCGCAGATAGGCGAGGAAGTCGACCTCGACATGGAGTCCGTACAGATCCAGTCCGACCCGGTCGATCGCATACGCCTCGACCGTCCGCTCGGTCCCGTCGAACTGCGGATTGGTGCCGACCGAGATCGCCGCGGGCATCGCCTCGCCCTGTGCCGTCAGCCAGCCTGCGTAGACGCCGTCGGCCGGGATCGCGGTGTGCGGCAGCGTCTCCAGGTTGGCCGTCGGGAAGCCCAGCTCACGGCCGCGCTGCGCACCGCGCACCACCACGCCCTCGACCCGGTGCGGCCGCCCCAGGACCTCCATCGCGCCCGTGACGTCGCCCTCCGCGACCAGGCGGCGCACCAGCGTGGAGGAGAACGGCTCGCCGCCGCCCGCCTCGCCGCGCTCGTACAGGTCGATGACCTCGACCTCGTAGTCGTAGGTGGCGCCGAGCTCGCGCAGGAAGGCCACGTTCCCGGCGGCCTTGTGGCCGAAGCGGAAGTTGGGGCCCTCCACCACGACCCGGGCGTGCAACTTGTCCACCAGCACCTTCACCACGAAGTCGGCGGGGGTGAGCCGCGAGAACTCCGCCGTGAACGGCAGGATCAGCACCGCGTCCACGCCCAGCCCGGCCATCAGCTCCGCGCGCCGCTGGTGCGTGGCGAGCAGCGGTGGATGGCTGCCGGGCCGCACGACCTCGCTGGGGTGCGGGTCGAAGGTGACCACGACCGCCGGTACGCCCAGCTCACGCGCCCGTGCCACGGCACGGCCGATGATCAGCTGGTGCCCTCGGTGCACCCCGTCGTAGGAACCGATGGTGACGACGCTGCGCCCCCAGTCCTCGGGGATGTCCTCCAAGCCACGCCAGCGCTGCACTTTGCCCGCTCCTCGCCCGAACCTTTGTCTGTCGACTTCGCAGGTCTAAGACTGCCATGCCCCGGGCGCCCGCCTCGCATCGGTGGCCGCCTCGAGCGCCCGGACCGGCCGGAAAGCCACGGTAGGCGGCCGGTCCTGGCGGATGCAACGCGGGCCCGGAGTCGGCAATGCCACACCGGCGCCGCGTCGCACCGGCGCCGCGCCGGCCTGGCCGGGCGCTCCGACGGCGTCAACGCGGCAACGCGGCAACGCGGCAACGCCGTCATACGAAGACGGCCAGGCTCTTCGCCTTGCCCTTCGACTCCTCCACCAGGGCCAGAAAGCGCCCCTCGGGCCCGAAGACCGCTACCGGCCCCGACCCCGGCCCCGTCTCCCCCGGCGGCATGTCGATCCGCACCCCATTGCCCAGCAGCCGGGCCTGGCGCTCGTCCACGTCCCAGCGCGGGAACGCGGCGGCCGCCGCCTCCGCGATGGGCAGGATCTCCAGCGACTCCTCCAGCCGCTCCAGCGTCCTGGCCGCCTCCAGCCCGTACGGACCGACCCGGGTCCGGCGCAGGGCCGTGAGATGGCCGCCCACGCCGAGTCCGGCGCCGAGGTCGCGCGCCAGGGCCCGGATGTAGGTGCCGGAGGAGCACACCACCGTGACGTCCAGGTCGAGAACGGTGGTGCCGTCCTCCGCCTTGGCCTCGCGGCGGTCGTGGAGGACGAAGGAGGAGACGGTCACCGGCCGCGCCGGGATCGCGAACTCCTCGCCCTCCCGCGCCCGTGCGTAGGAGCGCTTACCGTCGATCTTGATGGCGCTGACCTTCGAGGGGACCTGCTGGATGTCCCCGGTCAGCTCCTCGATCCCGGCCTGGACGGCGCCCGGGTCGACCCCGGCGGCGCCGTCGGAGGCGGTGAGCTCGCCCTCCGCGTCATCGGTGACCGTGGTCTGCCCGAGCCGGATGGTGGCCCGGTACTCCTTCTCGGTCAGCGCCAGATGGCCCAGCAGCCGGGTGGCCTTCTCCACGCCGACCACGAGCACGCCCGTGGCCATCGGGTCCAGCGTCCCGGCGTGGCCGACCCTCCGGGTGCCGGCGAAGCGGCGCATCTTGGCGACGACGTCGTGCGAGGTGAAACCGGCCGGTTTGTCGACGATCACCAGGCCGTCCGGTGCCCCGGAACCGGCCCTGCCGTTGCGTGTCATGCGTCCGCTGAACCCTTACCGTCCGTGCCGGGCTCCTCGTCGTCCTCCTCGCCGGGCTTGCGGTACGGGTCGGCGTCGCCCGCGTAGCTGGCGCCCGAGGACGCCTCGCGCACCTGGGCGTCCGCCTCCCTGGCCTTGGCGAGCAGATCGTCGATGGTGCGGGCGTTCTCCGGCAGCGCGTCCGGGACGAACGTCAGGGTCGGGGTGAAGCGCACCCCCGTCTGGCGCCCGACCTCCGACCGCAGCACGCCCTTGGCGCTCTCCAGGGCCGCGGCGGAGGCCGCCCGCTCCTCGTCGTCGCCGAAGACCGTGTAGAAGACGGTCGCCTCCCGCAGATCACCGGTGATCCGGGTGTCGGTGATGGTCACATAGCCCAGCCGCGGGTCCTTGATCCGCCGCTGCAGGGTCTCCGCGACCACGACCCGGATGCGGTCCGCCAGCTTGCGTGCCCGCGCGGTGTCGGTCATGCGTCTTCTTCTCTCTTCTTCGCGTCAGTCATCGATGGCCGGGGGCGCGGTCTGCGACCACCGGTCCGGCCCTCATTCATCATCGCCACCGTGGAACCGCCGTCGCACGGACAGCAGCTCCACCTCCGGCCGCGCCGCCACCAGCCGCTCGCAGCGGTCGAGCACCTCCGAGAGGTGGCCCGGGTCCCCGGAGACCATCGCCAGGGCGATCTGAGCCCTGCGGTACAGGTCCTGGTCGCCGACCTCCGCCGCGCTCACCGCGAATTTGCGGTGCAGCTCGGCGACGATCGGGCGGACGACGGAGCGCTTCTCCTTCAACGACCGTACGTCGCCGAGAAGCAGGTCAAAGGACAACGTCCCTACATACATGCGGTCCGGGTCAAGCCACCCGTGGGGCCTTTGTGATTGCGGGCTTCTCGCACCGTACACGCAAGGGCCGGGGCCGATCGACGGAAATTCCTCCGCCGATCGGCCCCGGCCGCCGCCGCTTGTCAGCCGCGCGGCTTCTCGCGCATCTCGTACGTCGCGATGACGTCGTCGATCTTGATGTCGTTGTAGCTGCCGAGGTTGATACCGCCCTCGAAGCCCTCGCGAATCTCGGTGACGTCGTCCTTGAAGCGGCGCAGGCCCTCGATGTTGAGGTTCTCCGCGATGACCTTGCCGTCGCGGACGAGGCGGGCCTTGGTGTTCCGCTTGACCTCGCCGGAGCGGATGAGCACACCCGCGATGTTGCCCAGCTTGGACGAGCGGAAGACCTCGCGGATCTCCGCCGTACCGAGCTCGACCTCTTCGTACTCCGGCTTGAGCATGCCCTTCAGGGCCGCCTCGATCTCCTCGATCACCTGGTAGATGACCGAGTAGTAGCGGACGTCCACACCCTCGCGGTCGGCCATCTGCGTGGCACGCCCGTCGGCGCGCACGTTGAAGCCGATGACGATGGCGTCCGAGCCCGTCGCCAGGTCGATGTCGGTCTCGGTGACCGCACCCACACCGCGGTGCAGCACCCGCAGGTCCACCTCTTCGCCGACGTCGAGCTGGAGCAGCGAGGACTCGAGAGCCTCCACCGAACCGGACGCGTCGCCCTTGATGATGAGGTTGAGCTGCTGGACCTGACCGGCCTTGAGCACCTTGTCCAGGTCCTCCAGGGAGACCCGGCGGGTGCGCTTGGCGAAGGCCGCGTTCCGCTCGCGGGCGGCGCGCTTCTCGGCGATCTGGCGGGCGGTGCGGTCCTCGTCCACGACGAGGAAGTTGTCACCCGCGCCGGGCACGTTGGTCAGACCGAGCACCAGGACCGGGGTCGAGGGACCCGCTTCCTCGAGCTGGTTGCCGTTGTCGTCGAGCATCGCCCGGACGCGGCCGTAGGCGTCGCCGACGACCATCGTCTCGCCGACCCGCAGGGTGCCGCGCTGAACCAGCACGGTGGCCACGGCGCCGCGGCCGCGGTCGAGGTGGGCCTCGATCGCGATGCCCTGCGCGTCCTGCTCCGCGTTGGCCCGCAGGTCGAGCGAGGCGTCCGCGGTGAGGACCACGGCCTCGAGCAGCTGGTCGATGTTCAGACCCTGGCGGGCGGAGATGTCGACGAACATGGTGTCGCCGCCGTACTCCTCGGCCACCAGACCATACTCGGTCAGCTGACCGCGCACCTTGGTCGGGTCCGCGCCCTCGACGTCGATCTTGTTGACCGCGACCACGATCGGCACATCGGCCGCCTTGGCGTGGTTCAGCGCCTCGATCGTCTGGGGCATCACACCGTCGTTGGCCGCCACCACGAGGATCGCGATGTCGGTCGACTTGGCACCACGGGCACGCATGGCGGTGAACGCCTCGTGCCCCGGGGTGTCGATGAAGGTGATCCTGCGCTCTTCGGTGTTGACCTCGGTCGAGACCTGGTAGGCACCGATGTGCTGGGTGATGCCGCCGGCCTCGCCCGCGACCACGTTGGTCTTGCGGATCGCGTCCAGCAGTCGCGTCTTACCGTGGTCGACGTGACCCATGACGGTCACCACCGGCGGACGCGCGACGAGCATCTCCTCGCCGCCCTCGTTCTCGCCGAACTCGATGTCGAAGGACTCGAGAAGCTCGCGGTCCTCCTCCTCCGGGCTGACGATCTCGACGACGTAGTTCATCTCGTCGGCGAGAAGCTGAAGCGTCTCGTCGGAGACGGACTGCGTCGCGGTGACCATCTCGCCGAGGTTGAGCATGACGGCGACCAGCGACGCCGGGTTGGCGTTGATCTTCTCCGCGAAGTCGGTGAGAGAGGCACCCCGCGACAGCCGGACCGTCTGGCCGTTGCCGCGCGGCAGCATCACGCCGCCGACCGACGGGGCCTGCATGGCCTCGTACTCCTGGCGCCTCTGCCGCTTCGACTTACGGCCACGACGCGCCGGACCGCCGGGACGGCCGAAGGCACCCTGCGTGCCACCACGGCCACCGGGACCGCCGGGACGGCCGCCGAAGCCGGGACGGCCACCGCCGCCGAAGCCGCCACCGCCGCCGGGACCCCCGGGACGGCCGGCGAAGCCGCCGCCACCGGGACGACCGCCGCCGCCACCACCGGGACGACCGGCGAAGCCGCCGCCACCGGGACGACCGCCGCCACCACCGGGACGACCGCCGCCGCCGGGACCGCGACCGCCACCGCCACCGGGGCCCGGACGCGGGCCCGCGGCCGGACGCTGCGGCATCATGCCGGGGTTCGGACGCGCGCCACCGGGACCCGGACGCGGGCCGCCGCCCTGGGCGCCCTGCGGACGGGGCATCTGGCCCGGAGTGGGACGGGGACCGCCGGGACCGCCCTGGCCACGGCCCGGACCGCCCTGGCCGCCGCCCTGCGGACGCGGACCGCCGCCGGGCTGACCGCCGGGACGCGGGGCGCCGCCGGGACGGGGCGCCTGCGGACGCGCCATACCGGTGGAGCCACCGGAGGTGAAGGGGTTGTTACCGGGACGGGGACCGGCCGGACGGGGACCACCCGGACGCGGACGCTCCTGACCCGGACGCGGGCCGCCACGGCCACCCTGGCCGCCCTCGCGCTGACCACCCTCGCGCTGACCGCCCTGGCCCTGGCCCGGTCCGCCCGGACGGGCGCCGGGGCGCGGACCGGGAGTGGCACCCGGCTTGGCGGGCGCGCCCGGCTTGGCCGCCGCGGGCTTGGGCGCGGGGGCCGGCGGCGCGGTGAACTCGGGCTGCGCCGGAGCCGCCGGCGCGGGACCCGGCTTGGGGCCGGGGGACGGACGGGCAGCCGGCGTGGGACGCGGGCCCGGAGCGGGCGCCGCGGCGGGGGTGCCGCGCTGGCCCTCGGGGGCACCGGCCGGCTTGGGGCCGGGCGCCGGGGGCTTGGGGGCGGCCGGACGGGCCGCCGCCGCCGGACCTGGGGTCGGCGGCTTGGGCGTCGCCTTGCGCGGCGCCGAGGGCTTACCGGCGGCGCGGCCGGAGCCGTTGCCACCCTGGAAAGCGTCAGTCAACTTGCGTACAACCGGCGCCTCGATCGTCGAGGACGCCGAACGTACAAATTCACCGAGTTCCTGGAGCTTGGCCATGACGACCTTGCTCTCAACTCCGAACTCCTTGGCGAGTTCGTATACCCGGACCTTAGCCACTTCGCTCCTTTTAGGTCCGGGTTGTCGCCGGACCGTCGCTACTTCATGGGCGTACTCATCGCGTACTCATCGAGTGCTCATCGCAATCTCGACCTACTTCCGACTCGCGAGGTACCTGACCGCACGGTGTCCCGTGCCGTTCTTTCAACTACTCAGGGTGTCGCCTGTTCACCCCGCTCGACAAACCGGCGGAGCGCCGTGGTGTCGAGCGCTCCCGGCCCCCTGAAGGCCCGGGAAAAGGCCCGGCGGCGAACCGCCAGGTCAAGGCAGACCCGTGTGGGGTGAACATAAGCACCCCGACCGGGGAGCGTACCGCGCCGGTCGGGGACACAAACACCCTCGACAGCCACGATGCGCAGCAGATCGTTCTTGGCCGCCCGATCCCGGCATCCCACACAGGTTCTCTCAGGGCAGGCACCAGCTCGCGTGCGGCCAGACACTGATTAAGTCTACCTCCCCGTACCGACCTCACTCCCTGGGGGGAGTGATCGAACCGTCACTCGATTTGGCCCGGATCCCGGGGGATCCGACCTGAATCAGCCTTGATCGCCCGACTGCTCGGTGTCCGGCCGGATGTCGATCCGCCAGCCGGTCAGCCGCGCCGCCAGCCGGGCGTTCTGCCCCTCCTTGCCGATGGCGAGCGAGAGCTGGTAGTCCGGCACGGTGACCCGGGCCGAGCGGGCCGCCAGATCGACCACCTCGACCTTGCTCACCCGCGCGGGTGACAGCGCGTTCGCCACGAGCTCAGCGGGGTCGTCCGACCAGTCGACGATGTCGATCTTCTCGCCGTGCAGCTCGGCCATCACGCTGCGCACCCGCCCGCCCATCGGGCCGATGCACGCGCCCTTGGCGTTCAGCCCCGTACGGGTGGACCGGACCGCGATCTTGGTGCGGTGGCCCGCCTCACGGGCGATCGCCGCGATCTCCACCGAGCCGTCCGCGATCTCCGGCACCTCGAGCGCGAAGAGCTTCTTGACCAGATTGGGATGCGTACGCGAAAGAGTCACCGACGGTCCGCGCACGCCCTTGACGACTCGTACGACATACGTACGCAGCCGGGTGCCATGGGCGTAGTCCTCGCCCGGGACCTGCTCCTGCACCGGCAGGATCGCCTCGAGACGGCCGATGTCCACCAGCACGTTCTTGGGGTCCTTGCCCTGCTGGACCACGCCGGCGACGACATCGCCCTCCCGCCCCGCGTACTCGCCGAAGGTGATCTCCTCCTCGGCGTCCCGCAGCCGCTGGAGGATGACCTGCTTCGCGGTCATGGCGGCGATCCGGCCGAAGCCGGAGGGGGTGTCGTCGAACTCCTGGGGCTCCTGCCCCTCCGCCAGGTCCTCGGCGTCCTCACGGGCCCATACGGTCACATGGCCGGAGTCGCGGCTGAGCTCCACGCGGGCCCGGCGGCGGCTTCCCTCGGTGCGGTGATAGGCGATGAGGAGGGCCGATTCGATCGCCTCGACCAGCAGGTCGAAGGAGATCTCCTTCTCTCGCACCAGACCCCGCAGGGCACTCATGTCGATGTCCACGGCTACGCCTCCTCCTTGCTCTCGTCGTCGTCGCCCGCGGCCTTGTCCGCGGACTTGCGGTTGAACTCGATCTCCACCCGGGCCTTGGAGATCTCCTCGAAGGCCAGCCGCCTGGCGGTGGGCTTGCGCCCCTTCACGCCGGGGACCTCCAGATCGAGGCCCTCGTCGTCCACCGAGACGATCCGGGCCACCAGCTCGTCGCCGTCGGCGAGGCGCGCCCTCATGAGGCGGCCGGCGGCGCGGCGGTAGTGGCGGGGTTCGGTCAGGGGGCGCTCGGCGCCGGGAGAGGTGACCTCGAGGACGTACGCGGTCTGGCCCATCGCGTCCGTGTCGTCGAGGGTCTTGGAGATGTCCCGGCTCAGCTCCGCACACGTGTCCAGCTGGACGCCGTCGTCGGAATCCACGACCACTCTCAGCACACGCCGCCGCCCGGCCGGTGTCACCTCGACCTCTTCCAGATCCAGGTCTCGCGCGCTGACGATCGGTTCCAGCAGTCCGCGCAGCCTCTCGCTCTGGGTGGTGCTCATCCGGGTGACTCCTCGGCCGCGTGTGCTGTTGTGGGAAGGTCGCGTGTCAGGTCAAAGCCTATCTGTTCCGGCGGCGGGCTGACGATTCGGTGGCCGCTGCCGGGCAGACGGCCTCGGCGCGGGTACGCTCGCCTGCTGTGATCACTACCGGCGGCCGGGAGCGGCCGCAGCCCGGAAAGAGGAACGTGTCGATCACCACTCCCCCGCCCCGTGCCACTCCCCCGCCTCGTGCCACTCCTCCGCCCCGTGCCACGCCCGCGCCTGACGCCGCGTCCGCGATCCCCGCCGCTTCTGCCGCGTCCGCGGTGTCCTCGGCGGCCGCCGCCGCTTCGGCCCGCACCGCGCCGGTGACCCGGCGGCGGAGTCTGCTGCTGGGCGGCGGGGCGCTGGGGGCCGTCGCGCTGCTGAGCGGCTGCTCCGACGACCCCGGGTCCCGGCGCGAGGCGGACGGCGGGGCGGACGTCGCGCTGCTGCGGGCGCGGGGCGCGCGGGACTCCACCGCGCTCCTCGCCCGCTACGACGCGACCGTGGACGCGCATCCCGCCCTCGCGGACCGGCTGGCGCCGCTGCGGGAGGAGACGGCCCGGCATGTCGCGGTCTTCACCGCCGAGGGCCGGTCCCCCTCCCCCTCCGTGACCGTGTCGCGCTCGCCCTCGGCGGGCGGGCGGCGGATGCCGAAGGTCCCCCAGGACGAGAAGCAGGCCCTCTCCGCCCTCGTCCAGGCCGAGCGCCGAACCGCCGACACCCGCACCGCCGCGCTCGCCACCGCGCCGCCCGAGCTGGCCCGGCTGCTGGCCTCCGTCGCGGCCTGCGGCGCCGCCCACGTGTATCTCCTCACGCAGCGCGACACGGACTCGTGATCACGCTCGGGACCACCGGGAAGGGGTACTGACATGGCCGCTCGAGCAGACCGCCCGGCCGTCGGCGAACGCGCCGCGGCGCTCAGGGCCGCGCAGGCGGCGCTCGCCGCCGAGCACGCCGCGGTGTACGGCTACGGCGTCGTCGGCGGGCGGATCGGCGACGACCGGCTCGCGGAGGCGCGCGAGGGCTACGCCGCGCACCGCGCGCGCCGGGACGACCTCGCCCGCACCGTACGCGACCTCGGCTCCAGCCCCACCAGCGCGGCGCCCGCCTACGCCCTGCCCTTCGCGGTACCGGACGCGCCCGCCGCGGTGCGGCTCGCGGCCGAGCTGGAGAACCGGGTCGCCGCCGTCTACGCCGACCTCGTACGGGCCTCGACCGGATCCCTGCGCCGCCAGGCGGCGGGCGCGCTGCGGGAGGCGGCGGTCCGGGCGGTGCGCTGGCGGGGCGGCGGCGTAGCCTTCCCTGGGCTCACCGAACGCGCCGCACCGGCCACTCCGTCGGCGTCGCCGAGCGGTGGGTCGGACGGGGTGTGACGTCACTGATGGTGGAGGGGACAGCGCAGGAATGGCATCGGCACCACGGCCCGGCGGCCGCGATACGGACCGCGTCCACGTGCCGAAGCGGCTTCTGGACGCGCTGAGCGACGACCCGGCGAGCGCCGTACTGAGCTGGCTGGACGCCCTGCCGGGGACGGCCGAGCGGCAGCTGACGGCATGGGAGCTGACCCTGGAGCGGGTCGCGACACCCGGCGGGCGTCACGGGCTCGTCGCGCTCGTACGGCAGGCGGACGGCACCCCGGCGGCGCTGAAGTTCCCGGTCCCCGGCCCGGACGCGGACCGTGAGCGGGCCGCCCTCGCGCACTGGCACGGCTGGGGCGCGGCCCGGCTGCTGCGCGCCGATCCGGACACCGGTGCGCTGCTGCTGGAGCGGCTGCACGGCGCGGTGTCGCTGCGCTCGCTGCCCGAGCCGAAGGCGCTGCTGGAGGCGGCGGGCACGGTGCGGCGGCTGTGGGTGCCGCCGCCCGAGGGGCATCCGTTCCCGTCGGTCACCGGGCGTACCGAGGAGGAGCGGGAGATCCTGCGGGTGCTCGGCACCGGGGGCTGGGCGGCGGATGTCCGTCCGCTCACCGACGAGGCGCTGGAGCTGCGGGCGGCGCTGCCCGCCGAACCGCCCGAGGAGGTGCTGCTGCACGGCGCCTTCCGGCAGGGGAAGGTGCTGGCCGGGGAGCGCGCACCCTGGCTCGCGGTCGGTCCGGCGCCGCTCGTGGGCGAGCGCGCTTACGACCTGGCGCGGCTGGTGCTCGACCGCTGCGAGGACCTGGCCGCGGGGCCCGGCCCCGCCGCGGCCGCGCGCCGCCGGGTCGCCAAGCTGGCGGATTCCCTGGACGTCGACCGCGACCGGCTGCGCGGCTGGTCCCTCTGCCGCGCCGTCGAGACAGGCCTGCGCCACGCCGCCGCCGGCGACCACCGCCGCGCGGAGCTGCTGCTGGAGTTCGCGGGCTGGCTCTGACGGGGCCGCTCGGCACGGCCGGGTGCGGCTTTCGTCTCGCGCCTCGCGCGCGATCGGGCGGCGGGGGCTGGGCGCGGGCTTCGCCGCCCGGTGCCGCGCCCCCGGCGCCGCCGCGGTCGTCAGCCGGTGGTGGTGAGGCGGGCGATGGCCTCGTCGATGGGGAGATCCTCGCGCTCGCCCGTGCGGCGGTCCTTCAGCTCGACGACGCCGTCCTTCGCGCCGCGGCCCACGACCAGGATGGCCGGGACGCCGATCAGCTCGGAGTCGGTGAACTTCACGCCCGGGGAGACACCGGCGCGGTCGTCCACCATGACCCGCAGGCCCGCCGTGCCCAGCTTCTCCGCGAGGTCGAGGGCCATCTCGGTCTGGAGGGCCTTGCCCGCCGCGACGATGTGGACGTCGGCCGGGGCGACCTCGCGGGGCCAGCAGAGCCCGGACTCGTCGTGGGTCTGCTCGGCGAGGGCGGCGACGGCGCGGGAGACGCCGACGCCGTACGAGCCCATCGTGACCCGCGCCGGCTTGCCGTTCTGCCCGAGCACATCGAGCTGGAAGGCGTCGGCGTACTTGCGGCCGAGCTGGAAGATGTGGCCGATCTCGATCGCCCGGTCCAGCTCGATGCCCGCACCGCAGCGGGGGCAGGGGTCGCCCGGCTCGACCACGACGACGTCCAGGTACTGGTCGACCTCGAAGTCACGGCCGCAGACCACGTCGCGGGCGTGGGTGTCGGGCTTGTTGGCGCCGGTCACCCAGGCGGTACCGGGGGCGATACGCGGGTCGGCGATGTAGCGGAAGGCCTTGCCCGCCAGTCCCTGCGGGCCGACGTAGCCGCGCACCAGCTCGGGGCGGCCCTCGAAGTCCTCGGCCGTGACGAGCTCGACGACGGCCGGGGCGAGGTGCTCGCCCAGCTTGCCCAGGTCCACCTCGCGGTCGCCGGGGACGCCCACCGCGGTGATCTCGCCGTCGACCTTGACCAGGAGGTTCTTCAGGGTGGCGGAGGCCGGGACGCCGAGGTACTCGGCGAGGGTCTCGATGGTCGGGGTGTCGGGGGTGTCCAGCTCCTCGAGGGGGCCGTGCGCGGCGCCCTCGACCGGCGCCACGGTCACCGTGACCGCCTCGGTGTTCGCGGCGTAGTCGCAGTTCGGGCAGTCGACGAAGGTGTCCTCGCCGGCCGCCGCCGGGGCCAGGAACTCCTCGGACGCCGAGCCGCCCATCGCGCCGGAGACCGCGGAGACGATGCGGTAGTCCAGGCCGAGCCGCTGGAAGATCCGCTGGTACGCCTCGCGGTGCAGCCGGTAGGACTCGGCGAGGCCCTCGTCGGTGGTGTCGAAGGAGTACGAGTCCTTCATCAGGAACTCGCGCCCGCGCAGCACACCGGAGCGGGGGCGGGCCTCGTCCCGGTACTTGGTCTGGATCTGGTAGAGCATGACCGGCAGGTCCTTGTAGGACGTGCACTGGTCCTTGACCGTCAGGGTGAAGATCTCCTCGTGGGTCGGGCCCAGGAGGTAATCGGCACCCTTACGGTCCTTGATCCGGAAGAGCAGATCGCCGTACTCGTCCCAGCGGCCGCTCGTCTCGTACGGCTCACGGGGCAGCAGTGCGGGCAGGAGGACCTCCTGGGCGCCGATGGCGTCCATCTCCTCGCGGACGATCCGCGAGACGTTCTCCAGGACCTTCTTGCCGATCGGCAGCCAGGTCCAGATGCCCGCGGCGGCGCGGCGGACGTACCCGGCGCGGACGAGCAGCTTGTGGCTGGCGGTCTCGGCGTCCGCCGGGTCTTCGCGCAGCGTCTTCAGCATCATCGTGGACATGCGCTGGACGTTGACGGCGTGGGCCATGGGGTCTCTCCTGCGTGCGATGGGATGTTCAGGAGGTTAGCCGCACGGGCTGGTTTCCCGGAAATGCACAGGGCTCCGCGACGGCGCCGGGCCTGTCCGGTGGATCTTCGCGCCTGTGACATCAGCGGCTGACGCCACGGGCCAGTGAAGATCCGCCGACGCATCGCGGCACGTCCAGCGGAGCGCCTAGCGGCGGCGCAGCGGCAGGGGGGCTCCCATCACGGCGTACGGGCTCGGGGCGCTCGGGAAGAGCACGGGGCGGGCGAGGTCGCGGTAGCCCAGTGAGCGGTAGAGCGCGCGGGCCGGGCTCTCGGTGTCGATCGCGGACAGGATCGAGCGCGGCTCCTCGGCGCCGTCCGTGATGGTCGTGATCAGCTGCCGGCCGATGCCGCGGCTCTGGTATTCGGGGTGGACGTGCAGTTCGGTGATGACGAACGAGTCGTCCAGCCAGTCCTCGTGCCCGGCCGCGCGCAGATACGGCTGGACGACCGTGGACCACCAGTGGGTGCGGTTGTTGGGCATGCCGTAGACGAAGCCGACGAGCCGGCCGGAGGGCGTCGTCGCGCCGAGCGCGCGGGCGCCGGGGCTCTTGAGGTGGCGCAGCACGATGTGGCGTCGTACGCCGACCTCCTCGGCCGTCAGCCCGAAGGCGACGGCCTGGACGTCGAGCGCTTCGTCCACGCGTGCGGCGAGGTCGAGCGACCCGACGACGACGTCTTCGGGTTCCGGGGTCCGCCCCCCGGGGAGATGCAGCATGGGCGGCACCCTACTGGCCCGTCGATCAGAACAGCACACTCATGAACGCGCCGACTTCCCGGAAGCCGACCCGGCGGTACGCGGCGCGGGCCGCGGTGTTGAAGTCGTTGACGTACAGGCTCACCACCGGGGCCACCTCGCTCAGCGCATAGCGCAGCACGGCCGCCATTCCGGTCTCGGACAGGCCGCGGCCGCGGTACTCGGGGGCCACCCATACGCCCTGGATCTGGCAGGCCTGCGGGGTGGCCGCGCCGATCTCGGCCTTGAACACCACCCGGCCGTTCTCGATCCGGGCGAAGGAGCGCCCGGCGGTGACGAGCTCGGCGACCCGCGCCTGGTAGAGCAGCCCGCCGTCGCCCGCGAGCGGCGAGACGCCGACCTCCTCGGTGAACATCGCCACGCACGCGGGCATGATCACGTCCATCTCGTCCCTGCGGACGCGGCGCACCAGCGGATCGGGCGGGACGTCGGCGGGCATCGAGCTGGTGACCATCAGCGGCTGACGGGCCCGGACCTCACGGGCCGGGCCCCAGCTGGGCTCCAGCAGGGACCACAGCCCGGCGGTGGTCTCGGCGGGGCCGACGATCGAGGAGCAGCGGCGGCCCGCCCGGCGGGCGCGCTCGGCGAAGCCGCGCACGGCCTCGGGGGTGGCGCAGATGGGGACGAGGTTCGCCCCGGCGTAGCAGAGCGACTCCAGCCGTCCGCCGGAGTACCAGCCCCACATCTCGCCGCCGAGCCGCCACGGGTCCAGGCCGGCGACCTGGACGCGGGCGGCCACGAAGGCGTTCGAGACGGGGTCGCGGTCGAGCACCGCAAGGGCCGCGTCGAGCTCATGGGGCTCGAGGACCCTGGTGGTGGACGTGGTCAGCACGTGTCGGTCTGCCTCACGTGGTGCGGGCCCGCGGGCCGGGGACGTCGATTCTCCAGACTCTACCGCGCAGGCCAAGAGGGCCCCTCACCGCCTTTTCCAGGGGCCCTGCGCGCCTCCCCGGGGGCGCTTCAGCCGCTGACGGAGACCTCGGGCTCGCCGGAGGCGATGCCGTCCTTCTCCATCTGCTCGGCGATCTTCATGGCCTCGTCGATCAGGGTCTCCACGATCTTCGACTCCGGCACGGTCTTGATGACCTCGCCCTTGACGAAGATCTGCCCCTTGCCGTTGCCGGAGGCGACGCCCAGGTCCGCCTCGCGGGCCTCGCCGGGGCCGTTGACGACACACCCCATGACCGCCACCCGCAGCGGGACCTCCATGCCCTCCAGACCGGCCGTGACCTCGTCCGCGAGCTTGTACACATCCACCTGCGCCCGGCCGCACGACGGACACGAGACGATCTCCAGCCGCCGCTGCCGCAGATTCAGCGACTCCAGGATCTGGATCCCGACCTTGACCTCCTCCGCCGGAGGCGCCGACAACGACACCCGGATCGTGTCCCCGATCCCCTCACTCAGCAGCGCGCCGAACGCCACCGCCGACTTGATCGTCCCCTGGAACGCCGGACCCGCCTCCGTCACCCCCAGATGCAACGGATAGTCACACTGAGCCGCCAACTGCCGGTAGGCGTTGACCATCACCACCGGATCGTTGTGCTTCACCGAGATCTTGATGTCCCGGAACCCGTGCTCCTCGAACAGCGAACACTCCCACAACGCCGACTCCACCAACGCCTCCGGCGTGGCCTTCCCGTACTTCTCCAGCAACCGCTTGTCCAGCGACCCCGCGTTCACCCCGATACGAATCGGCACACCCGCGTCCGACGCCGCCTTCGCGATCTCCTTGACCTTGTCGTCGAACTGCCGGATGTTCCCCGGATTCACCCGCACCGCCGCACACCCGGCATCAATCGCCGCGAACACGTACTTCGGCTGGAAATGAATGTCGGCGATCACCGGGATCTGCGACTTCTTCGCGATCACCGGCAACGCGTCCGCGTCATCCTGCGACGGACACGCCACCCGCACGATCTGGCAACCCGACGCCGTCAGCTCCGCGATCTGCTGCAGCGTCGCACCGATGTCCGCCGTCACCGCCGTCGTCATCGACTGCACCGAGACCGGCGCGTCGCCACCCACGGCCACCGATCCGACCTGGATCTTCCGGCTGACCCTGCGCTCGGCGAGCTTGGCCGGTACGGACGGCATTCCTAGCGAAATCGCAGTCATCTGGTTCGTAACCCCAAGGTGTGTGCGTGGCTGGAGATCAGCGGACTCCGATCTCCGAGATTACGGCACCGGTCATGGCCTCAGCACACCGCGCTCCTGAAGTCCACCCAAAGGTGAACTTCAGGACATCTCGCGTCATCAGGAGATTTTCACGGGGTTCACGACGTCCGCCACCAGGACGAGCAGCGTGAAGCAGATGAAAACTCCGGCGATCACATAGGCGACCGGCATCATCTTCGCCACATCGAACGGCCCGGGGTCGGGCCGCCTCACCAGCCGGGCGGTGTGGCGCCGGATGGCCTCCCACACCGCGCCCGCGATGTGGCCGCCGTCCAGCGGCAGCAGCGGCAGCATGTTGAACAGGAACAGCGAGAGGTTGAACCCGGCGACCAGGAAGAGCATGGTCGCGATCCGCTGGGAGGGCGGGATGTCGAGGTTGGCGACCTCGCCGCCGACCCGGGCCGCGCCCACGACGCCCATCGGGGAGTCCGCCTTGCGCTCGCCGTCCCCGAAGGCCGCGTTCCACAGGTCCGGGATCTTGGAGGGCAGGGCGATCATCGAGTCGATGCCGTCCTCGACCATGTTGCCCATGCGGTCCACGGACTGGCCGAAGGACTGCTGGACCACTCCGTTGGCCGGGGTGAAGCCGAGGAAGCCGGCGGTGACGAACTCGCCCTCGACATAGCCGCCGTTCCCGTCGGACTTGGCGACCTGGTTCTCTATGAGGTCGGCGTGCAGGGTCTTGCGGACGCCGTCCCGCTCGACGGTGATCGTGGCGGGGCCGGTGGTCTCGCGGATGTCCTGCTGGAGGGCGCCCCAGTCCGGGGTGGGGCGGCCGTTGAAGGCGACGATCTTGTCCCGGGGCTGCAGACCTGCGGCCTTGGCCGGGGAGTCCTTGGCGCCCTTGGGGCACTTGTCGGTGGAGGACGAGGCCGCGACCACGCACTGGGAGACCGTGCCCACACTGGTGGTCTGGGTGTTGACGCCGAAGCTCATCATCACCCCGAGGAAGATCACCACCGCGAGGACCAGGTTCATGAAGGGCCCGGCGAACATGACGATCACGCGCTTCCACGGCGTGCGCGTGTAGAACAGGCGCTTGTCGTCGCCGGGCTGCAGCTCCTCGAAGGCGGCCGACCGGGCGTCCTCGATCATGCCGCGCCACGGTGAGGTGGAGCGCGCGGCGATCTTTCCGTCGTCGCCCGGCGGGAACATCCCGATCATGCGGATGTAGCCACCCAGCGGAACCGCCTTGATGCCGTACTCGGTATCGCCCTTCTTCCGGGAGAAGATGGTCGGCCCGAAGCCGACCATGTACTGGGGCACCCGGATGCCGAAGAGCTTGGCCGTGGAGAGGTGGCCGAGCTCATGCCAGGCGATCGAGATCAGCAGGCCGACGGCGAACACCACTATGCCGAGGACCGTCATCAGTGTCGTCATGCGCGAGCCTCCGGGGTCGCCTTCGCCGCTCTGGCGGCCAGTTCCGTTGCGCGGGCGCGGGCCCATGTCTCGGCCTCGAGGACGTCCGCGACGGTGAGCCGGGTTCCCGCGGCCGGGGTGCCGTGCTCGGCCACCACCTCGGCGACCGTATCGACGATTCCGTTGAACGGCAGCTTTCCGTCAAGGAAGGCGTCCACGCACTCCTCGTTCGCCGCGTTGAAGACGGCCGGAGCGGTGCCGCCGAGGTCGCCGACGTGGCGGGCGAGCCCGATCGAGGGGAACGCCTCGGTGTCCAGGGGGAAGAACTCCCAGGTGTGGGCCTTGGTCCAGTCGCAGCCGGGCGCGGCGCCCGGCACCCGCTCGGGCCAGCCGAGGCCGAGCGCGATGGGCATCCGCATATCGGGCGGGCTCGCCTGGGCGAGCGTCGAGCCATCGGTGAATTCAACCATCGAGTGGATATACGACTGAGGGTGGACCACCACCTCAATCCGTTCGAAGGGAATGTCGTAGAGCAGGTGAGCCTCGATGACCTCCAGGCCCTTGTTCACGAGGGTCGCGGAGTTGATCGTGATCACCGGGCCCATGTCCCAGGTGGGGTGGGCCAGCGCCTGCTCCGGGGTGACCGAGGCCAGCTCCCGCTTGGTCCGGCCGCGGAACGGGCCGCCGGAGGCGGTGACGACCAGCTTGCGGACCTCCTCGCGGGCGCCGCCGAGCAGCGCCTGGAAGAGCGCGGAGTGCTCGGAGTCGACGGGGACGATCTGCCCGGGCTTGGCCACGGCCTTGACCAGGGGGCCGCCGACGATGAGCGATTCCTTGTTGGCCAGCGCCAGCACCCGGCCCGCCTCCAGGGCGGCCAGGGTGGGTGCCAGGCCGATGGAGCCGGTGATGCCGTTGAGCACGGTGTGGCACTGGGAGCGGGCGAGCTCGGTGGCCGCGTCGGGCCCCGCCAGGATCTCGGGGAGCGGCTCACCGGCGCCGTAGCGCGCGCTCAGCGCCTGGCGCACCTCGGCCACCGCCTCGGGCCGGGCGACCGCGACCCTGTCCACCCGCAGCCGGTGGGCCTGCTCGGCGAGGAGCCCGGCCCGCCCCCCGGCGGCGGACAGGCCGGTCACGCGGAAGCGGTCGGGATTGCGCAGCACCACGTCGATGGCCTGGGTGCCGATCGAACCGGTGGAGCCCAGGATCACGATGTCGCGCACGCTCGCCGCGGCGGTGGCCGCCGGAACGCGCAGATGCGGGTCAGCCAGGGAATCCGTCATCCCCCCATTGTGGGGGCAAGGGGTGACGGCTCGGTGACAAGCCCCGGGATCCGGTGATCGCGGATCCCGGGGCCCGTCAGCACGTGCCCCGGCGGCTTCCCGGCGGCTCCTCAGTGGATGGGCCGGTGGACGTTCTGCTCGACGGTCGGGCCGGGAGTGGCGTCGGCGATCCAGGGGCCGTCGCCGCTGGGATCGATCACGCCGTGCTCGAGCCACTCGTACGTTCCGGAGAGCACCCCGGATACCACCTTGCGGTCGAGTTCGTCGGTGTTGGTCCACAGCCGCCCGAAGAGCTCCTCGGCGCGGATCCTGGCCTGCCGGCAGAACGCGTCGGCCAACTGGTAGGCCGCGACGCCGTGGTCGCCGCGGGAGCGCAGCATCTCGGCCCGTACGCAGGCCGCGCTCATCGCGAACAGCTCCGCGCCGATGTCGACGATCCGGCTGAGGAAGCCCTGTTTGGTCTCCATCCGGCCCTTCCAGCGCGACATGGCGTAGAACGTGGAGCGGGCCAGCTTGCGCGCCGAGCGCTCCACATAGCGCAGATGCGGGGAGAGGTCCGGGTGCCCGGCCGGGTTGAACTCCGGGTAGGAGCGGGGCAGCTGGCCGGGGCCGGTGAGCAGGCCGGGCAGCCAGCGGGCGTAGAAGCCACCGGCCTTGGCGGCAGCCTTGCCCTTGTCCTGGAGGGACTTGTCGGGGTCGATGAGATCGCCCGCCACGGACAGATGGGCGTCCACGGCCTCGCGGGCGATGAGGAGGTGCATGATCTCGGTCGAGCCCTCGAAGATCCGGTTGATGCGCAGATCGCGCAGCATCTGCTCGGCGGGGACGGCCCGCTCCCCGCGGGCGGCCAGCGAGGCCGCGGTCTCATAGCCACGGCCGCCGCGGATCTGGACCAGTTCGTCGGCCATCAGCCAGGCCATCTCGCTGCCGTAGAGCTTGGCGAGCGCCGCCTCGATGCGGATGTCGTTGCGGTCCTCGTCGGCCATCTGGGAGGCGAGGTCGATGACGGCCTCCAGGGCGAAGGTGGTCGCCGCGATGAAGGAGATCTTGGCGCCGACGGCCTCGTGCTCGGCGATGGGCTTGCCCCACTGCTCACGGGCGGCGGACCATTCGCGGGCGATCTTCAGACACCACTTCCCGGCGCCCGCGCACATCGCGGGCAGCGACAGCCGCCCGGTGTTGAGCGTGGTCAGCGCGATCTTGAGGCCGGCGCCCTCGGGGCCGATCCGGTTGGCGGCCGGGACCCGGACCCGGTGCAGGCGGGTGACGCCGTTCTCCAGACCGCGCAGCCCCATGAAGGCGTTGCGGTTCTCGACGGTGACGCCCTCGGAGGCGGTCTCGACGACGAAGGCGGTGATGCCGCCCCTGCGGCCCTCGGAGCGCGGCACCCGGGCCATCACCACGAGCAGGTCGGCGACCACGCCGTTGGTGGTCCACAGCTTGACGCCGTCCAGCAGGTAGTCGTCGCCGTCGGGCACGGCGGTGGTGGCGAGGCGGGCCGGGTCGGAGCCCACGTCCGGCTCGGTGAGCAGGAAGGCCGAGATGTCGGTGCGGGCGCAGCGCGGCAGGAAGCGGTCCTTCTGCTCCTGGGTGCCGAAGAGCTTCAGCGGCTGGGGTACGCCGATGGACTGGTGGGCGGAGAGCAGGGCGCCGATCGCCGGGCTGACGGAACCGGCCAGGGCCAGGGCCTTGTTGTAGTAGACCTGGGTGAGACCGAGGCCCCCGTACTTGGTGTCGATCTTCATGCCGAGCGCGCCGAGTTCCTTGAGCCCCTTGATGGTCTCGTCGGGGATCTGCGCCTCGCGCTCGATACGGGCGGCGTCGACCCGCGTCTCGCAGAACTCCTGGAGCTTGGCGAGGAAGGTCTCGCCGCGGCGGACGTCGTCCGGGGCGGGGGCGGGGTGGGGATGGATCAGATCGAGTCGGAAGCGGCCGAGGAAGAGCTCCTTGGCGAAGCTGGGCTTGTGCCATACCTGTTCGCGTGCGGCCTCGGCGACCTGGCGCGCTTCACGCTCGGACACCGGCCTGACGGAGGATGCGGTCATCGGTGCTCCCTTTGCCGCGACGATCTCGTGACATTACCGGCACGTACCGCTGCCAGTGTGCATCCGGTCCGACGGGACGGCAAAGCGGGAGGACGCCGGGATCTGCGGGTTCGGGAGGGATTGCCGCGGCGGCGGACCCGGCCGAGATACTGCGGGGCATGGACATGGCGTTGAAGCGCTTCGACACCCTCTGGACAGCCCTTGCGCTGCGGGTTTAGGGTCAATCCGCATGGCCGGGCAGAGTAATACCGGCCATGTGTCGAAGCGCTTCGCTGACAATCCCCCGGATGGAGGCCCCCGCATGGTCACCCTCGCCGAGGTCGCCCGCCACGCCGGAGTCTCCGCCAGCACGGTGAGCTACGTCCTCAGCGGCAAGCGGTCGATCTCCGCTCCCACGCGTGAGCGCGTCGAGCACAGCATCAAGGAGCTCGGCTACCACCCCAACGCCGGAGCCCGCGCCCTGGCCAGCAGCCGCTCCAACATCCTCGCGCTCATGGTGCCACTGCGGACGGACATGTATGTGCCGGTGATGATGGAGATCGCCATCGCGGTCGCCACCACCGCCCGCTCCCACGGCTATGACGTCCTGCTGCTCACCGGCGAGGAGGGCCCGGCGGCGGTGCGCCGGGTGACCGGCAGCGGACTCGCCGACGCCATGATCGTGATGGACGTGGAGCTGGAGGACGAGCGGCTGCCGCTGCTGCACGCGGCCCGCCAGCCCACCGTGCTGATCGGGCTGCCCGCCGACACCGTCGGCCTGACCTGCGTCGACCTGGACTTCACCGCCACCGGTGCGCTGTGCGCCGAGCATCTGGCGGACCTCGGCCACCGGGAGATCGCCGTCGTGGGCGAGGCCCCGGCCGTCTATGAGCGCCACACCGGCTTCGCCGAGCGGACCCTGGAGGGGCTGCGCCGCCGCGCCGCCGAGCTGGGGGTGCGGCTGCTGCACCGGCCGGGCGAGGGCAGCTACGAGTCCATGGACGGCACCCTCTCCCGGATCTTCGACGAGCGGCCCGGCACCACCGGCTTCGTGGTGCAGAACGAGGCGGCCATCGATCCGCTGCTCAGCCTGTTGCGCCGGCAGGGCCGCGCGGTGCCCGAGGACGTCTCGGTGGTCGCCATATGCCCCGAGCAGGTGGCCACCCAGGCGTCGGTGCGGCTCACCTCGGTGGCCATCCCCGCGCAGGAGATGGGGCGGCGGGCCGTGGCACTGGCCGTGGCGAAGCTGGCGGGCGGCGCCCCCGAGGAGCAGGTGACCCTGCTCGCCCCGGAGCTGACCGTACGGGCCAGCTCGGGCCCGGCGCCCGGCACGTCCTGACGCGACCCCGCCGGGCCGGTGGCGTACCGCCGCCGCGTGGCTGGCGGCGGCGGTACGCGGATGTCAGCTCGCGCTCACCCCGAAGCCGTTGGTGCGGAAGTCCAGACCGCCGGCCGAGGAGGTGATCTCGTAGCCGAACTGGACGTCGCCGATGGTCACATCGCCGAACCAGCCCTTGGTGTTCTTGATCCAGTTCACGATGGGCTTGATGTCCACGGAGCCGGAGGTGGAGTTCGAGGTGCGGATGAACGAGAAGACCTCATTGGCCCCGTTGCTGCCCTTGTAGACGCTCCAGGTGTGGCCGCCGAGGGTGACGTTGCCCTGGGCGGTGCCGAGCGGGCCGACCGGGCCGGTCTTGTTGACCCACAGCATGATCTCGTAGTCGTAGTTGGAGTCCCAGATGTCGTACGAGGTGTTGTAGGCGCCCGAGGACGGCACGGTGACGTTGTAGGTGCTGGTCAGCGTGGAGATGGCGCTGATCTTCTTGCCGACGACCTTCTTGGCGTTGGGGTAGGACTTGATGCCGCCGGTGTTCGGGTGGTTGGCCCACACTCCCCAGTCGCTGTAGGAGTTGGCCCAGATGGTCTGGGCTCCGGCGCCGGAGCCCCAGATGTTGTTGTAGAGGGTGTAGCCGCCGTTGGACCAGGTGCCCCACTGGTCCGAGGAGGACCAGGTCGCGGCCTGGGCGGGGGCGGCGGCGAAGCCGATCAGCGCGAGTAACGCGATCAGCGGGGTCAGGAAGAGCGTTCGAGCGGCTCGTTGCACGGGACCTTCCCTTTCGGATGAGGGGTTCGGGCGGAGGTTCGGGCAAGGGATTCGGGCGGAGCTTCAGGCAAGGGGTTCGGATGGGGCCAGGACCATGACCGCGAAGCGGTCCAGCCGGACGCTGGTGTGGTGCGCGCGCCCGGTGAGCAGATCCGTCCGCGCGGCCGGAGCGGACGGCAGGGGGACGACCGCCGGGGTGCGGCCGTGGTTGAGCAGGAAGAGATACGGGCCGCGCCGCACCGCCTCGACGCCCTCGGGGAGGCCGGGCAGCGCGGGTGCCAGCCCCGCCTCCTCGGCGGCGCGGCCGAGCAGGACGCGCAGGGCGGCGGGTTCGGGGAGGGTGGAGACGTACCAGGCGGTGCCGGTGCCGTAGGCGTTGCGGGTGACGGCGGGGCGGCCGTCGAGCTCACCGCCCTTGATCCGGGCTACCGGTTCGGCGGTGGACGGCTCCAGGTCCTCGGACCAGAGGGTGCCGTGGAACGCGCCCAGCCAGGCGCCCTCGGCGGTGAGCGTCTCGCCCTCGTCCAGCGGCCACCACTCGTGGACCGTACGGATGCCGAGGAGGCCGCGGAGGCGGCGGTCCAACCCGCCGGGGCGCACCCGGTCGTCCTCGTCGACGACGCCGGTGAAGAAGCCGCAGACGAGGGTCCCGCCGCCGCGTACATACGCCGCGAGGTTGTCCAGCGCCTCGTCGGTCAGCAGATACAGCTGGGGGACGGCGACGAGGGCGTAGTCGGTGAGGTCGGCGTGCGGATGGGCGAAGTCGGTGGTGAGGTTCCGCTCCCACAGGGCCTGGTGCCAGGCGCGCAGCAGCCGTTCGCAGGAGACCAGGGAGGAGGGGCGGCCGTCCTGGACGGTGGCCCACCAGGAGTGCCAGTCGTGCAGGATCGCGGCCCGCGCGGGGACGTCCGTGCCCGCGACCGGGGCCAGTTCGCGCAGCTCGGCGCCGAGTTCGCGCACCCGGGCGAAGGTGCGGCTGTGCTCACCGGCGTGCGGGACCATCCCGGAGTGGAACTTCTCGCTGCCCTGCCGGGACTGCCGCCACTGGAAGAAGCAGACCGCGTCGGCGCCGCGCGCGACGGCCTGGAGGGACCACAGCCGCATCAGCCCGTGCGGCTTGGGGTGGTTCACACCGCGCCAGTTGACCGGGCCCGCCGCCTGCTCCATGAGGACCCAGGGGCCGCCCGCCTGGGAGCGGGTCAGATCCTGGACCAGCGCCCCGTAGGCGACCGCGTGCGGGTCCTTGGGGTCGGGGTAGAGGTCGACGGAGACCACGTCCTCCTCCGCCGCCCAGGCCCAGCCGTCCTGGCCGATGAACAGCGGATGGAAGTTGGTGGTCACGGGGATGTGCGGGGTGCGGGCGGCCAGCGCGTCGCGTTCGGCGGTGAAGCACTCCAGCAGGGCGTCGCTGGTGAAGCGGCGGAAGTCCAGCGCCTGCCCGGGGTTGATCAGGTACTGGGCGCGGCGCGGCGGGATGATCTCCTCCCAGGAGTCGTAGCGCTGGCTCCAGAAGGCCGTCCCCCACGCCTCGTTGAGGGCGTCCAGGTCGCCGTACCGCGTGCGCAGCCAGCGGCGGAAGTGCCGGGCGGTCTCGTCGCACCAGCAGTGGGTGCCGTACTCGTTGCCGACGTGCCACATCCGCAGCGCCGGATGGCCGCCGTAGCGGTCCGCCAGGTCCTCGGTGATGCGCAGGGCGTGGTCGCGGTAGACGGGCGACGAGGCGCAGAACTGGTTCCGTGAGCCGTACCAGACGACCGTGCCGTTCTCGTCGCGCGGCAGGGTCTCGGGGTGGCGGGAGCCCATCCAGGGCGGCGGGGAGGCGGTCGGGGTGGCCAGGCACACCTCGATCCCGCCCTCGTGGAGCAGGCCCAGGACCCGGTCCAGCCAGTCGAAGTCCCGTGCGCCGGGGCGGGGTTCGAGCCGGGCCCAGGAGAAGACGCCGACGGTGACGGTGGTGACGCCCGCCCGGCGCATCAGCCGGATGTCGTCGTGCCAGACGCTCTCGGGCCACTGCTCGGGGTTGTAGTCGCCGCCGTAGAGGACGCGGCCGCGGGTGGCGTCGTTCAGGTCGGGCATACCGGCTCCCGTCTCGGGTCGGCTGGGTACGGGGCGACCGGCGTCAGCCCTTGACGGCGCCGGTGAGCATGCCCTTGGTGAAGTGCTTCTGGACGAAGGGGTAGAGCACCGCGACCGGGATCAGCGCGAGCACCATGACGGCCATCTGCACCGCCAGTCCGGGGATCTGCTGGGTGGAGATCATCTGGGACATGCCCTGCGGCGCCTGCTGCTTGATCACCAGCTGGCGCAGGATCATCTGCAGCGGCCACATGTCCTGGTCGTTGAGGTAGAGCATGGCGTTGAACCACTGGCTCCAGTAGCCGACCGCGTAGAAGAGCGAGACCACCGCGATCACGGCCTTCGACAGCGGCAGCACGATGCGGAACAGGATCCGCCAGTCCCCGGCGCCGTCGATCCGGGCGCTGTCGATCAGCTCGGGCGCGATGTTCTGGAAGAACGCCCGCAGCACCAGGACGTTGAAGACCGAGACGGCCCCGGGAAGGATCATCGACCAGTAGCTGCCCTCCAGGCCGACACCGGTGACCAGCAGATACGTGGGTATGAGACCGGCGTTGAAGAACATGGTGACCAGCAGCACCATCAGGATCGGCCGGTGCAGGAAGGACCCCGGGCGGGACAGGCCGTAGGCGCACAGGACCGAGACGACGGTGCTGATCACGGTGCCCACGGCGGTGAGCGCGAGGCTGACGAGCGTCGCCCGGGTCACCGTGCCGCCGCTCAGCAGCTCGGTGTAGGCGCGGAAGGTGATCGTCTTGGGGAAGATCACCAGCCCCCCGGCGTCGGTGATGGTCCGCTGGTCGGAGAGGCTGGTGACGATCACCACCCACAGCGGGCCGAGGATCGCCAGACACACCCCGGCCAGGGTGGCCCCCTTGAGCCCCTGGCCGACCCTGCCGGGCTCCTCCTCCCACACCGGTCGCCTCTCGTCGCGGCGCCGCCGCGCGGGCGGGGCAGCGGGTCCGGCCGGGGCCGCGGTCCGTTCGGTCACGGTCATTTCCGGTAGACCCCCTGCTCGCCGAGCAAATGAGCGACCTTGTTGGCGATCAGCACCAGCACCAGGCTGAAGACGCCCTTGATCAGACCGCCGGCGGCGGCGATCCCGTAGTCGGTGTTGGCGATGCCGACCCACCACACATAGGTGTCGAAGACCTCCGAGGCGCCGGGCCCCACCGCGTCGCGCTGGAGCAGGATCTGCTCGAAGCCGACGGTCAGCGAGTCGCCGACGCGCAGCACCAGCAGCAGGGCGACCACGGGGCGCAGCGCGGGCAGCGTGATGTGCCACATCCGGCGCCGGCGGTTCGCGCCGTCCACGGCCGCGGCCTCGTAGAGGTCCTGGTTGACGGCGGAGAGCGCGGCCAGAAAGACGATCACGCCCCAGCCCGCGTCCTTCCACACCAGCTGGGCGGTGATCAGGAACTTGAAGACGCCCGGGTCGGTCATCAGGTCGAAGCCCTCGTGACCGTGGGCGCGCAGCTGCTGGGCGAGCAGTCCGGCGCCGCCGAGCATCTGCTGGAAGATCGTGATCACCAGCACCCAGGAGAAGAAGTGCGGCAGGTACAGGATCGACTGCACCAGGCCGCGGACCTTGTCGCTGAGCACGCTGTTGAGCAGCAGCGCGAGCGCGATGGGCACCGGGAAGAACAGCACCAGCTGGATGAAGGTGATGGAGAGGGTGTTGGCGAAGGCGTCCCAGAAGCGGCTGTCCTCGAAGAGGAGGGTGAAGTTGTCGAGGCCCACCCAGGGGCTGGTCCACAGCCCCTGGGTGAACGGGTCGTAATCCTTGAAGGCGACCGTGGTCCAGAGCAGCGGGACGTAGGTGAAGAGCAGGAGCAGACCGACGGCGGGAGCGGCCATCAGCAGCAGGGTGCGGTCGCGGCGCAGCCGGTGCCACCATCCGGTGCGGGCCGCCAGGGCGCCACGGGCCCGCTCGGCCATCAGGCGCCGCTGCCGTTCTTCTCGAGGAGCCCCGCGTACCAGTCGCGGAGCCGGTCGCCGCCACCGCTGCGCCAGTCGCTGACGGCCCGCTGGGCGTCCTTGATCGACTTACGGCCCCGGGTGACGTCCTTCGCGAGGTCCTCGAACGGCGTGTAGAGCGAGGCGTACCGATTGGGCTCCTGGATCTGCATTCCGTAGAAGAGCGGTTTCCTGGCGAACTTGCCCATCCGCTGCATCCAGCCGCAGTAGTCCTCGACCATCTGCGGGAAGTCCGGATAGGCGACGCTCGCCTGCGGGGAGACGATGAAGCGATACGTGTCCTGGACGTCCCGGATCCCCGTGGCGTTCTTGACCGGTACGCCCTTCTTCATGTCGTGGTGCACGCCTTCGACGCCGTAGTCGATGAGGCGCTGCTCCTTGGTCCCGAAGGGCGCGGCGATGAAGTTCGCGAGGGCGAGGATTTCCTCGATCTGATCCTTGGAGAGTTTCTTGTTGAGGAAGGACCAGATCTGGGCGGGCGGGTCGAGATAGATGACCGGGTCGCCGCCGTCGGGGCCGAACCAGTCCATTCCCTGGATCTTGAAGTCGGGGTTGGGACCGGCCTGTTCGAAGGTGGCGCCGTACCACTTGGCGTCGCCGTCGTTGTAGAGGAGGGTCTGCCCGGAGGTGAAGCGGGTCAGCGCGTCATTGGCCTTGCCCGCGACCGCGTCGGGGTGGACATAGCCCCCGGCGAAGAGCTTGCGGCACCATTCCAGGGCCTCGAGATAGTTCTCGGTCTCGACCTTGTGGACCAGCTTGCCGTTCTTCTCGATCCAGTAGTACGGCTTCTCCCCCGGGCAGCCGAAGAACCGCTGCGCCGACCACCACATGTCGTCGCAGGCCCACACCTTGCTCTTGGGCCGGGTGATCTCCTTGGCCAGGGCGAGGAATTCCGCCGGGCTCTTGGGGACCTGATAGCCCTCCTTGGTGAAGATGTCCTCGCGGTAGTAGGGAATGACGCCGGTGAGCGGACGGGAGGGCATCGGCAGCCCGCGGAGCTTGCCGCCGAAGACGGACATCTGCCAGGCGGCGGTGGGAATGGCGGCGAGGTTCGGATATTTCTTGACCTTGTCACCGGAGAGATACGGGCCCAGATCGGCGAACTTGGCGCTGACCGCGCCATGAATCCGCCCGCCCATCTCCCACAGCGGAATCATCACGATATCGGCGATGTCGCCGGAGGCGAGGACGGCGCCGAGCTTCTCGCCGTAGGTGTTGCCGTCCTGCGGCTGGAGCTTGACCGTGGCGCCGAGCGCCTCGTTGACCGCCTTGTAGTAGGCGTTGTTCTTGGGCGGCGGGGTGCCCCAGAGCGGTTCGAACATCGTGTAGCTACCGCCGTGGCCGGGCTTGCCCCGCACGGAGGCGACCAGTTCGGCGGCGGGCGGCGCCTTGGTGTAGCCGGGGCTGGAGCCGTTGACGCCGGGGATGTCCGGGTCCGACACCTTCGAGGCCACATAGGTGGGCAGCAGGTTCTTCAGCTCCTTGCCGGAGGTGGTGCCGCCCTTGCCGGAGCCCTCCTCGGTGGAGCAGCCGGTGAGCAGCGGAACCCCTCCCGCGACGGCCGCCGCGGCAACCGCCGTGGCGGCCAGGAAGGTTCTCCGGCTGGGAGGGGAAGTGGAGGCCGAAGCCTGGGAGTTCGGCATTGCGTCAACCCTTCGTGGCGTGCCCGCCGTACGACCGATGGTCGAGTTGGCCGGGATTGATCGAAGATTGGTCGAAGCGCTTCGATATTGCGCCGAGATTAAGGCGGGGGGTGGGGTCGCGCAAGAGTGGTGGCGCAAGGTGCTGATGGGTTGTGTTCCCGTGGAGCCTTGACAGGGTGGACACGGTGCGCCCAGCATCGAAGCGCTTCGAATCGACAGTCGAATCGAGTCGATTCGACGTCAGGGGCCGGGGAAGTCGGCGCACGAGCTGGGGAAGAGGGGCCGTATCCGTGAGCGATGACGGTGATCTGATCACGCGTCCGCCCTTCCGCGATCCGCCCTTTCGCGATCCACGGCTGCCGGTGCGCACCCGCGTCGAGGATCTGCTGGCCCGGCTCACGCTGGATGAGCGGATCGCGATGCTCCACCAGTACGCGCCCGGAGTGGAACGGCTCGGCCTCGCGCCCTTCCGCACCGGACAGGAAGCGCTCCACGGCGTCGCCTGGATGGGCCCTGCGACCGTCTTCCCCCAGGCCGTCGGGCTCGGCGCGACCTGGAACCCGGAGCTGGTGCGGCGCGTCGGCGAGGCGGTCGGCCGTGAGGCGCGGGCCATGCGCGCACGCGATCCGCGGGTGGGCCTCAATGTGTGGTCGCCGACGGTGAATCCGCTGCGCGATCCGCGCTGGGGCCGCAACGAGGAAGGGTACGCCGAGGATCCGTACCTCACCTCGGCCCTGGCCACGGCCTACACCCGTGGGCTGCGCGGCGACCACCCGGATCGTTGGCGCACCGCGCCCGTCCTCAAGCACTGGCTGGCGCACAACAACGAGACCGACCGGGACACCACCTCCTCCTCGGTGCGGCCGCGGGTACTGCACGAATACGATCTGGCGGCCTTCCGCGGGGCGGTGCGGGCGGGTTCGGTGGCCGGGGTGATGCCCGCGTACAACCTGGTCAACGGGCGGCCCAACCACGTCTCTCCATATCTGCGCGAGCACTTGCGCACCTGGACCGGCCAGGAGCTGGTGGTCTGCTCCGACGCGGGCGCGCCGTCCAATCTGGTCGACTCCGAGCACTACTTCGACACCCATGAGGAGGCCATCGCGGCGGCCCTGCGGGCGGGGGTGGACAGCTTCACCGACCACGACCAGAACCCGTCGAGGACGATCGCGCGGGTGCGGGGCGCGCTGGCGCGCGGGCTGATCGACGTGTCCACGGTCGACACGGCGGTGCGGCGGCTGCTGGGGATGCGGTGTGCGCTGGGCGAGTTCGACGACCCCGGCGGGCAACCAAAGGAATGCGACGGTGCCTTCGACACCCCCGCCCATCGGGCGCTCGCCCTGGAGGCCGCCGAACAGGCCGTCGTCCTGCTCACCAACGACGGTCTGCTGCCGCTCTCCGAGAGCGCCGTCCGCACCCTCGCGGTCGTCGGTCCGCTCGCCGACGAGTGCGAGCTGGACTGGTACAGCGGCAGCCTGATCCGCCGCAGTACGCCGCGCGAGGCGCTGGCCGAGCGGCTCGGCGCGGACCGGGTGGTGTTCGCGGACGGCCTGGACACCGTACGGCTGCGCACGGCGGCCGGTTGGGTGCGGGTGCCGGACGCGGCGACGGAGGACGAGGGTCCGACGGAGGACGAGGGTCCGGCGGAGGCGGTGGGCTCGCTCAACCCGGCGCATGCGGCGGGCCGTACCGATCCGCCGCCGCTGACCGTCGGCGACACCCCCACCGATCTGTCCCTGGCCGACTGGGGCGGCGGTGTGCTCACCCTGCGCGCGCCCTCCGGCCGCTGTCTGACCGTGGCCGAGGACGGCTTCGTCCGCGCGGCGGCGGAGCAGCCCGGGGGCTGGGTGGTCCAGGAGACGTTCACGCTCGAAGCGCACCCCGGCGGACACCTCCTCAGGCACCTGGGGACGGGTGGCTACGTCTGTGTCGCCGCGGGCGGGCTGAAGGTTGCCGAACGTGACGGCGGCGAGGAGGGGACCGGGACCGTCTTCCGGCTGGAGGTCGTCGAGCGCGGCGAGGACGCGGTGACCCGCGCCGCCGCGCGGGCGGACGCCGTGGTGGTCGTGGCGGGCAACGACCCGCACATCGGCGGCCGGGAGACCGAGGACCGCACCACCCTCGCCCTGCCCGCCCAGCAGGAGCGGCTGTGGCGCGCGGCGCACGCCGCCAATCCGCGGACCGCGCTGGTGCTGACCTCGAGCTATCCGTACGCGGTCGCGGAGGCGGCCGATGCGCTGCCCGCGCTGCTGTGGACGGCGCACGGCGGCCAGGCGGCGGGCACGGCGCTGGCGCGGGTGCTGTTCGGGGACGTCTCACCGGCGGGGCGGCTGCCGCAGACCTGGTACGCCTCCGAGCACGATCTGCCCGATCCGCTCGACTACGACATCATCGCCTCGCGCGCCACCTATCTGTACTTCGACGGCGCCCCGCTCTTCCCCTTCGGGCACGGCCTGTCGTACACCGCCTTCGCCTACGGCGAGCTGTCGGTGCGGCGGGAGGCGGGGCTGACCGTGGAGTGCGAGGTCACCAACTCCGGTCCGTGCGACGGCGAGGAGGTGGTGCAGATCTACGCGAGCGCCCCGGGGTCGCGGGTCCCGCTGCCGCACCGCCGGCTCATCGCCCATCGCAGGGTGTGGCTGCGCCGGGGTGAGAAGGTGCGGCTGTTCTTCACCGTTCCGGTCGAGGACGCGCTGGGCTTCTGGGACGTGGCGCACGGCCGCTGGACCGTCGACCCGGGGACGTACGAGATCCACGCGGGCGTGTCCAGCACGGACCTCCGCGGCACCGCCACCGTTACCGTCGAGGGCCCGCCGCCCGCACCGCGCCCGGTGCTGCGGCGCGGTCTGGAAGCCGCGGACTACGACGCGGCGGACGGGATCGTGCTCGTGGACCGCGCCAAGGTCCGTGGGGACGCGGTGGCCTGCCATGACGGCGCGGTCGGCCGGCTGCTCTTCCGCGCCTGCGACTTCGGCGCGGGGGCGGTGTCGATGACGGTCGAGGCCGCGTACGAGGTGACTGGGGCGGGGGACGTCGCGGCGGAGGGCGCGACGGTCGAGGTGCACCTCGCCGACGGCACCACCCTGGCCACCGCCGCCGTCCCGCCCACCGGCGGCCGCTACGTCTACACCACGGTCCGCGCCGCCCTGCCCACGTCGCCGGCCGGCGTGCGGGATCTGCACATCACGCTGCGCGGCGGCGGCCTGAGACTGGCCCGTCTCGGCTTCTCCGGTTGAGGGTCCGGAGTGGCCGGGACGGGTCAACCCGCTGCCTTCCCCATACGCCGGGCCCCGCGGCGGGGCCCGGCGGTGGGTGGGTCAGAGGTCGAGGCCGGTGAGGACCATGACCCGTTCGTAGGTGTAGTCCTCCATCGCGTACCGCACGCCCTCGCGGCCGACGCCGGACCTCTTGGCGCCGCCGTAGGGCATCTGGTCGGCGCGGTACGAGGGCACATCGCCGATGATCACGCCGCCGACCTCCAGCGCGCGGTGGGCGCGGAAGGCGGTCCGCACCTCGCGGGTGAAGACGCCCGCCTGGAGGCCGTACTTGGAGTCGTTGACGGCCGCGAACGCCTCGTCCTCGTCCGCCACCTTGTGCAGGGTGAGCACCGGTCCGAAGATCTCCTCGCAGGAGACGGTGACATCGGCGGGGACGTCCGCGAGCACGGTCGGGGCGTAGCTCGAACCCTCGCGCTTGCCGCCGGTGAGCAGCTTCGCACCGGCCCGGACGGCCTCGTCCACCCAGGACTCGACGCGCTTGGCGGCGTCCTCGCTGATCAGCGGGCCGACATCGGTGGCGTCCTCGGTCGGATCGCCGGTGGCCTGCGCCTCGACGGCCGCGACGATCTTCGGCACGAGCTCCTCGTAGACGGACGCGTCCGCGATCACCCGCTGCACGGAGATGCAGGACTGTCCGCCCTGGTAGTTGGAGAAGGTGCCGATGCGGGTGGCCGCCCAGTCGAGGTCGGCCTCGGCGGCGTAGTCCGACAGCACGACCGCGGCGCCGTTGCCACCGAGCTCCAGGGTGCAGTGCTTGAGCGGCACCGACTCCTTGATCGCGTAGCCGACCTTCTCCGAACCGGTGAAGGAGATGACCGGCAGCCGCTCGTCCTGGACCAGCGCGGGCATCCGGTCGTTGGGCACCGTAAGGACGCTCCAGGAGCCCGCCGGGAGGTCGGTCTCGGCCAGCAGCTCACCGAGGATCAACGCGGACAGCGGGGTCGCGGGCGCCGGCTTGAGGATGATCGGCGTGCCGACGGCGATCGCCGGGGCGACCTTGTGGGCGCTGAGGTTCAGCGGGAAGTTGAACGGCGCGATGCCGAGGACGGTGCCGCGCGGGAAGCGGCGGGTCAGCGCGAGCCGCCCGGTGCCACCGGCGTCGGTGTCCAGCCGCTGGGCGTCCCCGCTGTTGAAGCGGCGGGCCTCCTCGGCCGCGAACCGGAAGACGGACACGGCGCGGCCCACCTCGCCGCGCGCCCACTTGATCGGCTTGCCGTTCTCGTCCGAGATCAGCCGGGCGATCTCCTCGCCGCGCTCGGCGAGACGGCGCGACACATGGTCCAGCGCGGCGGCCCGGACGTGCGCGGGGGACGCGGCGAACTCCTCACGCACCGCGTCGGCCGCGGCCACGGCCTCCTCGATCTGGGCATCGGTGGGAACGCTCACCACGCCGACGCGGCGGCCGTCCCAGGGCGAGGTGACCTCGAGCGTGCTCTCGCCCGTCGCCTTACGGCCGGCGAGCCAGAACGCGTGGGTGACAGCTTCGTGTGTGTCTGGCACAGCGGATCCCGACCCTTCTGAAGTGGTGTCTCTCCTCCCACCGTAGGCGTGCCCCGCCCGCTCGGCGTTTGTCCGAGGCGTAGCAGTCGGACGCGCGGGGGCTACGCAATGGCGTGCCGGAATGGGGAGGGACCGGGAGGAGGCGGGTATGGGCGGTGACCGGAGTGGGGCGGCTGGGGCGGTGATCGGGAAGAGTCGGCGGCTCGGGGCGGGGGCGAAGGCGGAGGTGGAGGCGAAGGCGAAGGCGGAGGTGGAGGGCGGAAGCGGGCGGTTCAGGTTCAGGCCGAGGTGCCGGGGGCCGTGGCCTTGAGGGCCAGCCAGAGCTCCATGCGGACGTCCGGGTCGTCCAGCGAGCGGCCCAGGATCTCCTCGACGCGGCGCATCCGGTAACGCAGGGTGTGCCGGTGGACGCCGAGGTCGGCGGCGGCCGCGTCCCACTGGCCGTGCCGGGAGAGCCAGGCACGCAACGAGGCGACCAGATCGCCCCGGCCGGTGGCGTCGTGCTCGTGCAGGGCGCGCAGCATGCCGTCGGCGAACGCCCTGACGGCGTCGTCGGCGAGCAGGGGCAGTACCGAACCCGCCGCCACCTGCTCGTGCTCGACCAGCATCCGGCCGCGGCGGCGCGCCACCGACAGCGCCTGCTCCGCCTGGCGGTAGGCGGCCGCGGCGGCGATGGGTCCAGCGGGGGCGGACAGCCCGATGACGAGCTCGTCGCCGCGGGGCGCGGCGACCGCGGCGCGGTCACGGGGGCGGGCCTTCGTACCCCGGCGGTCCTCGACGGCCCGGGCGTGCTCGGCGCATGCAGCGACCGCCGCCCCGCCGTCGGGGGCCAGCACGATGAGCCGCTCACCGTCGGGCACGACCAGCACCGACTCGCCGATACGGGCCGCGGCCGCCTCCATGGTGTCGACGAGCGTGCCGAGGGGATCGGCCGCCTCGGCTTCACCCGCGGCCGTGGTGGTCGCTTCGGTGGGGAGTTCCGCGGGGGCGTCGTCCGCGGCGGACGGCGCCGCGTGCGCCTGCTGGGCCGTACCGCCGGACGGCACCTCGGCGACCAGCATCCGGAACGGCGCGTCGAGCAGCCCGCCGTACAGCCGCCCGGCGACCGCCCGCGCATGGTCGGGCTCACCCGCGAGCAGCATCCGCAGCACGGCGGCGCCGAGCCGCTGCTCGGCCTCCTGGAGGGCGCGGGAACGCTCGGTGGTCAGCGTCAGCAGCGCGACCGCGGAGTGCACGGCGTAGCGCTCGGCGGTGCCCAGCGGCGCGCCCGTGCCGACCGCGAGCACCCCACGCGTACGGCGCCCGGTGCCCAGCGACTGGAGCTCCACCCGGTCGGCGACGGCCGAGTCCTCGGCCGGTTCCGCGCCCGTGGCCCCGGCCGGTCCGCAGCCCCCGCCGACCACGATGCTCGCGGGGCCGGGGCGGGAGCGCAGCCGCTCGACGTCGGCGGTGAGCCGGGCGGCGCGGCGCGCGGCCCAGTCGGGGGCGGCGGCGACCACGGCGCCGGAGACGTCGTAGAGCGCGGCCCAGCCGTCGAGGTGGGCGGCGAGCCGGGCGAGCAGCGCGGTGGGCCCCTCGGCGCCGATGGCGGCGCGGGTCAGCTCGCGCTGCGCCTCGAACCCGGCCGTCACGGCCCGGTACTGGTCCGCGGCTATCGCCGCGGAGACGGCCTTGCTGATCGCGATGAACGGGGTGCGGCGGGGCACGCCAAGCAGCGGCAGCCCCTCCTCCTTGGCGGCCGTGGCGAGCGCGGGCGGCACCTCGGCGTAGTTGACGCCGAGCGCGAAGCCGAGCCCCACCACTCCCGCGCCCACCAGCCGCCGCACATAGCGGCTCATCTCCTCCGGGTCATCCGCCTCGATCTGCATCGCGGTGATCAGGAGCAGTTCGCCGCCGTCCATATAGGGCACGGGGTCGGCCAGCTCGCTGACATGCGCCCAGCGCACGGGCGTCTCCAGCCGGTCCTCGCCCGCGAGGACGGACAGCTTGAGACCGGGATGGCGGACGAGTGAGGCGAGCGTGGGAGGCATGGCACCTTCGAAGCGAATGCGACGACTTGCGACGACTTCACCGTCCCGTATGAACGGCTACTGCCGATTCTGCCTCAATGGAGGAAAACGCGGAATTGACGGCCTGATTTCGCCACGGGTATGGCCGTGACGCTGCGGTTCCGGTGGCCCCGGCCACCATGGCGGCCGGGGCAACCGTGGCGACCAGAGCAGAGCGGCCAATGACGGCGATGAGGACCGACCGGAACGGCCGGAACGACCGCACCGACCGGAACGCCCGGAACGGCCGCCGATCACCCGCGCAGATCCACCAGAACCGGGGGCCCGCCCTCGCCCCTTACGGAGGTCACCGACAGCACCGCATGCCCCGGGGGGACCGCATGGGCCAGTTCCGAGGCGGACCAGCGCTCGCGCTCCACCGTCCGTACGGTCACCGACTGGGTGGTCACCGCCCTGCCGGTGGCGACCTTACGGATGAAGTGCAGGACCTTGGTGAGCGGCTCCTCGGCGATGATCTGCCGGTCGGTGACATCCCGGGTCTCGACCCACTCCGTCCCCCACACCTCGGCGAACCGCGCCCCGTCCCAGGTCGTCACCCCGGCACAGGCCATCCGGCAGCCGACCGCGCCGAGCAGCGCGCTGCGCAGTGACTCGGGCACGTCGTCGAGGGTGCGGAGGGTGAGCACGGCGCCCGCGTGGGCGGAGCGGAGCCGCTGGATGCCGCGCAGGGCCTCGGGAGTGATGGTGTGCGAGGCGTCGTCCAGGACCAGGCAGGCGAACAGCGAACGGTCGACCCGGCCCACGGCGCACTCGGTGAACTGCGCCAGGACCAGCCGCGCCAGCATCCGCGACGCCTCCGCATGGCCGCGCTCGGGCAGGTCGATACGGACCCGGAGGGGGTGTTCGAGGGCGCGGAGCGAGAACGGGCGGCGGTCGCCCGCGGTGTCGAAGAAATCGGCGAACGCGGGCCGGTCCAGCAGCGCGATCCGGTCCGCGAGCAGCGCGCCCACGTCCCCGGGCGCACCCGACTGCCGGACCCGCGCCTCCAGCTCACGGGCCTGCGCCCGCTCCCCCGCCTCGTCCAGCGCCTCACGCAGCGCGTTGACTGCCGTCTTGGAACCGTCCAGCAGCTCCCGCAGATCCGGGACGGACGGGAAGCGGCCGTGGGCGGCGCGGTAGGGGCCGAGCAACTGGGCCAGCGCGGTGGCGGCGCGCCGGCTGTCCCCGCCGGGCAGCGAGGCCGCCATGTCGCCGATCAGGGCCTCGGCGAGGATGCCCGCGGCCTCGTCGGGGTCGGTGGTGCCGCCGTAGAGGTCGAGGTCATAGCCGGAGTCGGGCCGGCCGATCTTCACGACGACGTCGAACGCCTCATCCGCCCCGAGCCCGGCCCCCGCCGCCCCGACCGCCACGACCGCGACCTGCCCGGCGAGCGCCTGCAGACACAGCGACTCCACGACGGGCCGCACCACCCGCCCCGTCTTCCCCGAACCGGGCGGCCCGACGGCCAGCAGCGAGGTGCCGAGCACCTCGGGATCGAGGGCGAGCCCGACGCCACGGTGCTGGTAAGGATTGCGGGGATCCTCAGCCGCGGTGCCGAGGCGGACCTGATGGGCGAGGAGATCATGCCGCGCCGTCCGGGCGGGCAGATCCCGCGCCCCGGACGGATGGCCGTACGAGGCGGCGCCATTGCGCAGCACGGTGTCGGTGAACGAGGCGAGCGAATTCCGCCCCGCCCGCACGGACTGCCAGGCGCGCTCGATCCGGGCGTGGTCGACGTCATTCATCGCCCCCCCGCGCGCGTCCGCCGCCAGCCGATCAGCCGCACTGTGGCCCCCCGCGGCCCGCAATTGCGGCCACTCCACCGGATCCCCCTCCGGCCGCCCCGCGGCAGCCGCCTCAGGAGCGGGCTCATCCCAGGCCCGCCGGAAAAGGGGCGCGACGTAACGGCGCCAGACCTCGGGCCAGTGGCCGACGCGACCGAAGATCACGGCGAGGACCCCTGCGAAGATGACTTGGTAGATGCGCCAAGCCCAGACGAACGCCATCTTGTCGTCGCCTTCGACCCAGGACTCCGGGGTCAGCAAGTACAGCGGCCAGAGGTAGAAGCTGCCGAAGTACTCGTAATAGATCAGTGACCAGACCAGCCAGCCGCACAGGGCCGAGATCAGGGCCCCGCTGAGCAGCCGCTGCCCCGGAATCCGATCCGGCTCCTCCGGTGCCTTCGGCTTGTGCTCGTACGTCCACACCCCCGGCCCCGCCTCGGATCGCGGAGCGCGCAGCCAGGCGACGAAGGACGGGCGGGCCGCGGGCGCGGGGACCGGAGGGGCGCCGGGGGCCGCCGGGGGCGCGGTCGGCGGCATCGGCGGCGGGGTGGCCGGAAAGGAAGGCGGGGATTGCGGAGGCGGGGGTGGGGGCGGGTTGTGGCGTGTGCTGCGTGGGTCGAACGTGCCCTCGGTGTCCATGTGCTGCCCCTTGCCCCCTGACCGGCTGTTCCTCGGCTTTCGCGCCATCGCTCAATCTAGTGTTCCCGCGCGGGGAGTTCAGCGACCCGGGCGGGCCCGTCTCACTCGCGGGGTCCGTAAGGCCGTCGTCGGGCTATGGCCGTCGCGGACAAGGAAACACGCGCAGTGCTCCCGAACGGAACATGCCTCATCCCTCGCCACGCCCATAGCCTGCGACTAAAGCCCCCTGTTCTTTCCCCTGGAGCCCGTCATGACCGAACTGTCCGGAGGCCCGGCCCTCCCCCAGGAGCGTCGCGTCGTCACCGCCATTCCCGGCCCGAAGTCGCAGGAGCTGCTCGCCCGTAAGAACGCGGCGGTCGCCAGTGGGGTGGGGAGTGTGCTGCCGGTCTTCACCGTGCGCGCGGGCGGCGGTGTGATCGAGGACGTGGACGGCAATTCGCTGATCGACTTCGGTTCCGGTATCGCCGTGACCTCCGTCGGCTCCTCCGCGGAGGCCGTCGTGCGCCGGGCGTCCGCGCAGTTGGCGGACTTCACGCACACCTGTTTCATGGTCACGCCGTACGAGGGCTATGTGGAGGTCTGCGAGGAGCTGGCCCGGCTCACGCCCGGCGACCACGCCAAGAAGTCGGCGCTGTTCAACTCGGGCGCCGAGGCGGTGGAGAACGCGGTGAAGATCGCGCGTTCGTACACCAAGCGCCAGGCGGTCGTCGTCTTCGACCACGGCTACCACGGCCGGACCAACCTCACCATGGCGCTCACCGCCAAGAACATGCCGTACAAGCACGGCTTCGGCCCCTTCGCGCCGGAGGTCTACCGCGTTCCGCTCGCCTACCCCTACCGCTGGCTGACCGGCCCGGAGAACTGCGCCGAGGAGGCCGCGGCCCAGGCCATCGACATGATCAGCAAGCAGATCGGGGCCGAGAACGTGGCCGCGATCATCATCGAGCCGATCCTCGGCGAGGGCGGCTTCATCGAGCCCGCCAAGGGCTTCCTGCCCAGGATCGCGGAGTTCGCCAAGTCCAACGGCATCGTCTTCGTCGCGGACGAGATCCAGTCCGGCTTCTGCCGCACCGGCCAGTGGTTCGCCTGTGAGGACGAGGGCATCGTCCCGGACCTGATCACCACCGCCAAGGGCATCGCGGGCGGTCTGCCGCTGGCGGCCGTCACCGGCCGCGCGGAGATCATGGACGCGGCGCACTCCGGCGGTCTCGGCGGCACCTACGGCGGAAACCCGGTGGCGTGCGCGGCGGCGCTCGGCGCGATCGAGACGATGCGCGAGCTGGACCTCAACGCCAGGGCCAAGCGCATCGAGGGGGTCATGAAGGGCCGCCTCGGCGCGATGCGGGAGAAGTACGACATCATCGGCGACCTCCGCGGCCGCGGCGCCATGATCGCAATCGAACTCGTGAAGTCCGGCACCAAGGACCCCGACCCCGCGGCCACGGCCGCCGTCGCCAAGGCGTGCCACTCGGCCGGGCTGTTGGTGCTGACCTGCGGTACCTACGGCAATGTGCTGCGTTTCCTGCCGCCGCTGGTGATCGGCGACGACCTTCTGAACGAAGGTCTCGACATCCTCGAGAGCGCCTTCGGCGAGCTGTGACTGTGAGTGATCGATGGGTGGCGTGAAGAAGATGTGCGGGGCCGATGACAGGTGGGTGATCGGTCTGTCGGGCGGGGCTTCGCTGCCGTACGGTCATTGCAGATGAGAGAAACACCCCGCTCGCAGGGGACTGCGGGCGATGCCGAGCCGGTGCTTCCCCAGCCCCGACCCGGCTGTGCCCTCGCGCACACCACTGGAGCCTCCGGCTCCGGATCTCCTCACCGATCGGACGGCCGCCCGCCCCAAACCCCCCGGGGCGCGCGGCACACCGATCGCCACGGCGGCCCCGGAACCACCCCCCCTGTTCCGGGGCCGCCGACTGTTCACTCCCCTTCCGCGCCACGGGCGCCCCTTTCCGCGCTCCGCACGCCCCTCGCACTGATCGCGTTGCTCGCGCTGTGCACCTGGCAGATCGCCGTCCACGGCCCCCTGCGCGCCTACGACGAACGGCTCGGCCGGGCGATCGCCGGCTCGGCGCTCCCCTCCCCCGTCGCCGAGTTCCTCGCCGACCTCGGCAATACGGCGGTCGCGGTACCCGTCCTCGCCGTCGCCATCGGCTGGGCGGCGTGGTGCACCCGGCGCGCGGAAGAGCCGCGCTGGTGGCTGCCGCCGCTGGCCGCCGCGGTGGCGATGGCGGCGGTTCCGGCACTGGTGGTTCCGTTCAAGGCGCTGATCGACCGCCCCGGCCCGCCCGGGCCGCTGGCGGACGAGACCGGATTCTTTCCCTCCGGCCATGCCGCGACGGCCGCCGTCGCCTACGGCGCGGTGGCGCTGCTGCTCCACCCTCTTCTGCGCCCGCGGCTCCGGCGGCCCCTCCTGGTGGCCGTCGCCGTGCTGAACCTCGCCGTGGCAGCCGGGCTGGTCCGGCGCGGCTACCACTGGCCGCTGGACACCGTCGCGAGCTGGTGTCTGTCCGGTCTGCCACTGTGGACGGTGCTCAGGGTCGGCCGTTTGAGCCACAGCGGTCAGCGGTCCAGTCCGGACTCGCGGACCCGACGGTCACCCCGGGCCGCGCCGAGCGACCCGGACTGACCACGGCGCGCGGGCTCCGCCCTCAGCTGTCGAACCCCAGCCCCACCTTGTCCATCGCCTTCAGCCACAGATTGCGGCGCCCGCCGTTCTCGTCGGCCCGGGTCATGGACCACTGGGTGATGCCGATGCCCGCCCACCGCACCGGCTCCGGCGGGAAGGGCAGGGGCTTGCTGCGGACCATCTCCAGGCGGGTACGCTCGGTGCGCTCCCCGGCGAGCAGATCGAGCATCACCTCGGCGCCGAACCGGGTCGCCCCGACGCCCAGGCCCGTATAGCCGAGCGCGTACGCCACCCGCCCCCCGTGCGCGCTGCCGAAGAAGGCGGAGAAGCGCGAGCAGGTGTCGATGGCACCGCCCCAGGCGTGGCTGAAGCGCACGCCCTCCAGCTGCGGGAAGCAGCGGAAGAAGTGCTGGGCGAGGGTGCGGTAGGTGGCGGGGTGGTGATCGTATTCGGCGCGCACGCGCCCGCCGTAGCGGTAGACGATGTCGTAGCCGCCCCACAGGATGCGCTGGTCGGCGGTGAGCCGGAAGTAGTGGAAGTGGTTGGCGGTGTCGCTGAGTCCCTGCCTGCCCCGCCAGCCGATCGCGTCGAGCTGCTCCTGGTTGAGCGGCTCGGTCATCAGCGCGTGATCGTAGACGGGGGTGACGTACGGGCGGACGCGGCGTACCAGCGCGGGGAAGGCGTTGGTGGCGAGCGCCACCTGGCGGGCGCGCACCCGGCCGTACGGGGTGCGGACGTCCATCGCCGCCCCGGCGCCGGCCAGCCGTGCGGCCGGGGTGTGTTCGTAGATCCGTACGCCCAGTTCGGCGCAGGCCCGCGCCAGGCCCCAGGCGAGCTTGGCGGGGTGCAGCATGGCCACGCCGCGGCGGTCCCACAGCCCGGCCAGGAAGGTGGGCGAGTCGACCTCGGCGCGCACCGCGTCGCGGTCGAGGAACTCCTGCTCGCCGACGCCGATTTCGGCCGCCAGCTGGGCGGCCTCGCGCAACTCCGCCACCTGGTACGGCTCGGTGGCCACGTCGATCTCGCCGGTGCGCTCGAAGTCGCAGTCGATGCCGTAGCGCTCGACGGCGGACTCGATGGCGTCGAGGTTGTGGTGGCCGAGCCGTTCGAGTTCGGCCAGTTCATCGGGCCAGCGGGCGGCGCCGTTGCCGAGGCCGTGGGTGAGAGAGGCGGCGCAGAAGCCGCCGTTGCGCCCGGAGGCGGCCCAGCCGATCTCCTGGCCCTCGACCAGGACCACCTCGCGGCCGGGGTCGCGCTCCTTGGCGATCAGGGCGGTCCACAGCCCGCTGTAGCCGCCGCCGACGACGAGCAGATCGCACTGCTCCTCCCCGACGAGGGCGGGGCGGGGGCCGGGCCTGCCGGGGTCGTCCAGCCAGTACGGCCGGTACGCGGCCCCGGCCAGGGCCTTCCAAGCGGACGGGGTGGGGGCACCCTCGCCCCCGGACGAGCGGGTCATGGCGTCCGTGGCCATGGTTCTCAGCTCCTCTTGCGGCGGGCGCCGGCCAGTTGGCCGACGAGAACGCACAACACCGCGACCGCGAACATCGCCGTTCCGATCACATTGATCTGCACGGGCGTGCCGCGCTGTGCGGATCCCCAGACGAACATGGGGAAGGTCACGGTCGAGCCGGCGTTGAAGTTGGTGATGATGAAGTCGTCGAAGGAGAGCGCGAAGGACAGCAGCGCGCCCGCGGCGATCCCGGGCGCGGCGATCGGCAGGGTGACGCGCAGGAAGGTCTGCACCGGGGAGGCGTAGAGGTCCTGGGCGGCCTGCTCCAGCCGGGGATCCATGGACATCACCCGCGCCTTGACGGCCGTCACCACGAAGCTCAGGCAGAACATGATGTGGGCGATGAGGATCGTCCAGAAGCCGAAGTCCACGCCCATGTTGAGGAAGAGGGTGGCCAGCGAGGCGGCCATGACGACCTCGGGCATCGCCATCGGCAGGAAGATCAGGCTGTTGACCGCGGGGCGGGCCCGGAAGCGGTAGCGGGCCAGCGCGAAGGAGATCATCGTGCCGAGGACGGTCGCGCCGATCGTCGCCCATATCGCGATCTTCAGGCTGAGCGAGAGCGAGCCGCACAGGTCGGCGACGCCGCACGGATCGGTCCAGGCGTCGGTGGAGAACCGCTGCCATTCGTAGTTGAACCGGCCGTTGGGCTTGTTGAAGGAGAAGACCAGGACGACGACGTTGGGCAGGATCAGATACGCGAGGGTGCCGAGCCCCGCGATGATCACCAGGTTCCGCCGTATCCAGCGCGTCAGGGCCGTCACACCAGGTCCTCCGTCCCGGACTTGCGGATGTAGACGGTGACCATCGTGAGGATGGCCGCCATGAGGATGAAGGACAGCGCCGCCGCCGTCGGATAGTCCAGCACCCGCAGGAACTGCGACTGGATGACGTTGCCGATCATCTTCTGGTCGGTGGAGCCCAGCAGTTCGGCGTTGATGTAGTCGCCCGCGGCGGGGATGAAGGTGAGCAGGGTGCCCGCGACGACGCCCGGCATGGACAGCGGGAAGGTCACCTTCCGGAAGATGGTGAAGGGGCGGGCGTAGAGATCTCCGGCGGCCTCGTGCAGCCGGGGGTCGATGCGCTCCAGGGAGGTGTAGAGCGGAAGGATCATGAAGGGCAGGAAGTTGTACGTCAGCCCGCAGACCACCGCGAGCGGCGTGGCCAGCACCCGCTGCCCCTCGGTGATCCCCAGATAGCTGGTCACGTCCAGGATGTGCAGCGAGTTGAGCGCGCCCACCACCGGGCCGCTGTCGGCCAGGATCGTCTTCCAGGCGAGGGTGCGGATCAGGAAGCTGGTGAAGAACGGCGCGATGACCAGGATCATCACCAGATTGCGCCAGCGGCCCGCCCGGAAGGCGATGAGGTACGCGAGCGGATAGCCGAGCAGCAGGCACAGCACGGTGGCGGTGGCGGAGTAGAGCACCGAGCGCAGGAAGTGCGGGTAGTACTCGGTGAGCGCGTCCCAGTAGGTCTGGAAGTGCCAGGTGACCTTGAAGCCCTCTTCGAGGGAGCCGGTCTGCACGGAGGTCGACGCCTGGTAGATCAGCGGCGCGGCGAAGAAGATCAGCAGCCAGAGGATGCCGGGGAGCAGCAGCCAGTAGGGCACCAGCCGCTTGCGGACGGCGGGCTTGATCAGGGGCGGCTTCTTCTCCCCCTCGACCGCCGGTGGCGCCTCGGGAGTCGCCGTAGCGCTCATGGGGCCTCCTCGTCCAGCTCCGTACCGGCGTCGATGTCCTGGGCCGCGTCGAGGCCGAAGGTGTGGGCGGGGTTCCAGTGCAGGACGACCTCGGCGCCGGGGACGAGTCGGGCGTCGCGCTCGATGTTCTGCTCGTAGACGGTGATCTCGGGGCAGTCCGGGGTGGTGATGAGGTACTGGGTGGAGACACCGATGAAGCTGGAGTCGACGATCCGCCCGGTGATCCGGTTGCGCCCCTCGGGGACGGTCCCTGCGTCCTCGGAATGGGCCAGGGTGATCTTCTCGGGACGCACCCCCACCAGCAGTTTCCCACCCGTGCGGACGGGCGCGCTACATCGGTCGGCGGGCACGGCGAGCTTGCCGCCGGCGGCGGAGAGCACGAGGTCGCCACCGCTCTTGTCGGTGATCTCGGCCTCGATGAGGTTGGAGGTGCCGAGGAAGTTGGCGACGAAGGTGGTGCCGGGGTTCTCGTAGAGCTCGGCGGGGGCGCCGCGCTGCTCGACCCGGCCGCCGTTCATCACCGCGACCGTGTCGGCCATGGTCATGGCCTCCTCCTGGTCGTGGGTGACATGGATGAAGGTGATGCCGACCTCGGTCTGGATGCGCTTGAGCTCCAGCTGCATCTGACGGCGCAGTTTGAGGTCCAGCGCGCCCAGCGGCTCGTCCAGCAGCAGCACCCTGGGGTGGTTGATCAGGGCGCGGGCGACGGCGACGCGCTGCTGCTGGCCGCCGGAGAGCTGCTGCGGTTTGCGGCGGGCGAAGTCACCGAGCTGGACCAGCTCCAGCATCTCCTCGACCTGCTTCTTCACCGATTTGACGCCGCGTCGGCGCAGTCCGAAGGCGACGTTCTCGAAGATGTCGAGGTGCGGGAAGAGGGCGTAGCTCTGGAAGACGGTGTTGACGGGCCGCTTGTGGGGCGGAAGGTCGGTGATGTCCTCGCCGGCCAGCCGGACGGTCCCGGTGGTGGGGTCCTCCAGGCCCGCGATCATGCGCAGGGTGGTGGTCTTGCCGCAGCCGGAGGCGCCGAGCAGGGCGAAGAAGGAGCCGGCGGGTATGTGCAGATCGAGCGGGTGGACGGCGGTGAAGGACCCGTAGGTCTTGCTGATCCGGTCGAGCCGGACGTCGCCGCCGGAGGTGGGCTGGGTCATGGCGGTGCGCTTCCTCGCTTGTCAGGCGCCGGTGAGCTTGGCGAACTTGTCCTCGAATGCCGCCTCTTCCTTGCTGGAGAGCGAGCGGAAGGAGTGGGACTTGGCGGCCATCTCCTCGTCCGGGAGGATCAGCGGATTGTCCGCCAGCGCCTTGTCGATCTTCGCGAGCTCCTCGCGCACGCCGTCGACCGGGCAGACGTAGTTGATGTACGCGGCGATCTTCGCGGCGACCTTGGGCTCGTAGAAGTAATCGATGAGCCGCTCGGCGTTCTTCTTGTGGCGCGCCTTGCTGGGGACCAGGAGGTTGTCCGTGGCCGTCATATAGCCGGCGTCGGGGATGGCGAACTCGATCTCGGGGTTGTCCGACTGGAGCTGGATCAGGTCCCCGGCCCAGGCCATACAGGCGGCGATGTCGCCCTTGGTGAGGTCGCCGGTGTAGTCGTTGCCGGTGAAGCGGCGGACCTGGCCCCGGTCGGACGCCTTCTGGAGGCGGGCGATCGCGGCGTCGTAGTCGTCGGCGGTGACCGTCTCGGGGTTCTTGCCCATGTCCAGGAGGGTCAGTCCGACGGTGTCGCGCATCTCGGTCAGCAGCCCGACCCGGCCCTTGAGCTTGGGGTCCTCCAGCAGCTGCGAGACCGAGGTGACCTTACGGCCGCCGGTGGCCTTCTTGTTGTACGCGATGACGGCGGGGATGCCGGTCCACGGGTAGGAGTGGGCGCGTCCCGGGTCCCAGTCCGGAGTGCGAAAAGGTTTCGCCAGGTTGGTGTAGGCATGGGGCAGTTGGGCGGGGTCCAGCGGTTGTATCCAGCCGAGCCGGATCATCCGGGCGGCCAGCCAGTCGGTGACGCAGATGAGGTCGCGGCCGGTGTCCTGGCCCGCCGCGAGCTGCGGCTTGATCTTGCCGAAGAACTCGACGTTGTCGTTGATGTCCTCGGTGTACTTGACCTTGATGCCGGTACGGCGCTGGAACGCGTCCAGGGTCGGATGGCGGCCGCCCTTGCCGACGTCCATGTACTCGGTCCAGTTGGAGAAGGCGAGCCGCTTCTCCTCGGCCGAGTGGTCATCCGAGGCGTTGTCCACCTCGGTGCGCCCTGCGGGCGGGATACCGCAGCCACCGAGCGCCCCGAGCCCGCCGACGGCGATCGCCCCGGCGCCTCCCGCACGCAGCAGGGAGCGGCGGGTGAGCGCCATACGGCCGCTGGTCATGGAGCGCCGCATCGCGGCGATCTGTGGTGGGGACAGGCTCTCGGGCTCGTGCCGTGCTTCCATAAGCTGTGCCTTTCGAGGGTGTCGGCCGGTGGCGGCCGGCCGAGGCCACGCGGAGGTGGCCGCACATTCAGGTCTGTCGGTCCCCGAAGACCGTGCGGTGCCAGTCCTTGCGGACCACCGCGGTGTTATCGGACATCACATGCTTGACCTGCGTGTACTCCTCGAAGGAGTACGCCGACATGTCCTTGCCGAAGCCGGATGCCCGCACCCCGCCGTGCGGCATCTCGCTGATGATCGGGATGTGGTCGTTGATCCAGACGCAGCCGGCCCGGATCTCGCGGGAGGCGCGGCCCGTACGGTAGACATCGCGGCTCCACGCGGAGGCGGCGAGACCATAAGGGGTGTCGTTGGCGAGCGCGATGCCCTCGTCGTCGCTGTCGAAGGGGAGGACGACCAGGACCGGGCCGAAGATCTCGGACTGCACGACCTCGCTGTCCTGGGGCGCCCCGGTGATGAGCGTGGGCCGGTAGTAGGCGCCCTTGGCGAGGTCGCCGCCCGGGGCCTCGCCGCCGGTGACGACGGTGGCGTAGCCGCGGGCCCGCTCCACGAAACCCGCCACGCGGTCGCGCTGGGTGTGGGAGATCAGCGGGCCGAGGTCGGTGTGCGGATCGAAGGGATCGCCGAGCCTTACGGTCGCCATGAGATCGGCGACGGCGGCGACGAACGCCTCGTACAGCGGACGCTGCACATAGGCCCGGGTGGCCGCGGTGCAGTCCTGTCCGGTGTTGATCAGCGCGCCCGCGACGGCGCCATGGGCGGCGGCCTCCAGGTCCGCGTCGTCGAAGACGACGAAGGGCGCCTTGCCGCCGAGTTCGAGATGGATCCGCTTGACGGTGGCCGTGGCGAGCTCCGCGACCCGCTTGCCGACCGCCGTGGAGCCGGTGAAGGAGGTCATCGCCACGCCGGGGTGGGAGACCAGGCGCTCGCCCGCCTCGCGGCCGGTGCCGCTCACCACGTTGACGACGCCGTCCGGGAGGCCCGCCTCCGTGGCCGCCTGGGCGAACATCAGCGAGGTCAGGGGCGTCAGTTCGGCGGGCTTCAGCACGATGGTGTTGCCCGCGGCGATGGCCGGGAGGACCTTCCACGCCGCCATCTGGAGGGGGTAGTTCCAGGGGGCGATGGAGCCGATGACGCCAATGGGTTCGCGGCGGACGTACGAGGTGTGGTCGCCGCTGTACTCGCCGGCGGCCTTGCCCTCCAGGTGGCGGGCGGCGCCCGCGAAGAAGGCGGTGTTGTCGATGGAGCCGGGCACATCGAACTCGGCGCTGAGCTTGATGGGCTTGCCGCACTGCAGCGACTCGGCGTGCGCGAGGTCGTCCGCCCGCTCGGTGAGCGCCGCGGCGAATCGGTGCATCGCGTCGGACCGCTCGCCGGGGGTGGCGCCCGCCCACTCGGGGAAGGCGGCCCCGGCGGCGGCCACGGCGGCGTCGACATCGGCCGTACCGGCGAGCCGGTAGCTGAACACCTGCTCGCCGGTGGCCGGGTCGACGACCGCGTGCGTGCCCTCGGAGCCGCCCTCGCGCAGCCGGCCCGCGATGTACTGGGCACCGTCGGCGAATCGCTCCGTCACGTCGAACCGCTGATCCATCGCGCTCTCCTCCGCCGATCCGCCCATAGGGGCACGGCGTAGCTACAACCGGAATTGATGGCCGATCCTGACAGAGGAGCAGCGCTTCAACAAGGGATTCCGTTGTTGCTTTTTGGTTTCGCGACGGATTCAGTGATCAGAGTGGGTCCGGCGTCACCGTTTCCGAGCCGGACCCCGGTCCGGACCGACGGATTGAGCAGCCGGTCCGGACGGCGGTCCGGGCGCCGTCTGGAAGACGGAGTCGATGGCGGCTAGAAGACGGAGTCGATGGCGGCGTCCAGCGCGGCGAGGTAGATCGCCGGGAGCACCATGCCGATGATGCCGCAGACCAGACCTGCGGTGGCCGAGCCCCCGTTGTTCGCCTCGCCGCGGCCGACCTTCCCCTTGCCGATGGCGCCGAAGATGATCGCCAGGATGCCGAGGATGACCGCGAAGACCCACAGGAAGTAGGTGATCCCGCAGACCAGACCGACGATGCCGCAGACCAGCGCGGCCGTGCCCATGCCATTGCTCAGCTGCATCGGCATCCCGGCCGCCCCCGGGTAGAGGGGCGGCGCGGCGGGGTAGCCGGCCCCGGGGTACGGCGGCTGCTGGGCCGGGGGCTGCGCCGGCGGCGGGGGCGCGGCGTAGGGATTGGCCTGTGGGTCGTACGGTCCCTGCTGTGGACCGGGTGTGTTGCTGGACATCGTCGGTCTCCCCTCCTGATTAACGTCCGGCAATGTTATGGGCAGGACTCATCCCTGGACAGCTCGATTGCGCAGGTCGGCGGGGCTGTCAGTGGCGGGTGCGAGAATCCTGGGCATGAAGACGAACGGGGTGGGGGATTCGGTTTCGGCGGAGGGGAGTCCCCCGGTTTCGGCGGACGGGGCCCCTCGGTCGGTCGAGGAGCTGGTCGAGCGGGCCGCGCGCGGTGACCGCCTGAAGTACGTCTGGTTCTGGGGGCATCGGCCCAGGCCGGATGGAAGCGTGGGTTCGGGGTGCTTCAGCCAGTGGTGGCCGTCGCCGTTCACCGTGGACGGGGTCACCTATGCGACGGCCGAGCACTGGATGATGGCGGGCAAGGCGCGGCTGTTCGGCGACGCGGAGGCCGAGCGCTCGGCGCTCGACGCCTCCCACCCCAAGCAGGCCAAGGACGCGGGCCGCGCGGTGCGCGGCTTCGACGAGGAGACCTGGCGGCGCCATCGCTTCGGGCTCGTGGTCGAGGGCAGTGTGCACAAGTTCGGCCACCCCCCGAGTTGCGCGACTATCTGCCGGGCACCGGGTCGCGGGTGCTGGTGGAGGCCAGCCCGGTGGACCGGGTGTGGGGCATCGGGCTGGCTGCGGACGACGAGCGGGCGGCGGACCCGGTCCGCTGGCGCGGGCTCAATCTGCTGGGGTTCGCGCTGATGGAGGCGCGTCAGCGGCTGATATCGGCGAGTGGGGGCGGGAGCACCGCAGGGGCCGAGACACTGGCATAGCCCGGGTCGTCATCGCTGCCCGAGTCGTCGTCCTCGGTGGCTATGTAGACGAAGATCATGACGACGCTCGCCACCACGGCGATCACCCCGAGGATCACCCCGGCCAGCGCCGAGCCGCCGTTGGTCGCCTCGCCGCCGGCCGCCCTGGAGCGGCCGAGCACCCCGAAGATGATCGCGAGCACACCGAGGACGATGCCGAGCACGATGCTCGCGAAGAGCACCAGGCCGATGATGCCGAGCACCAGGGCGGCCGTGCCATGGCCGTTGTTCGGCACATACGGCCCGCCCGGCCAGCCCTGGCCGTACGCCCCTCCGGGGTAGGCGGCACCGGGGTAGCCGGAGCCGGGGTAGCCCGTGCCGGGCTGGGCGGTGCCGGGGTAGCCCGTGCCCGGGTAGGCGTAGCCGGGATGGCCCTGGCCCTGCGCCCCGCCGTACGGCGACTGCTCGTACGGCGCCTGCTGCCCGTACCCGGGCTGGGGGTATCCGTTCGGCTGGGCGTATCCGCTCTGGCCGTACCCGTTCGGCGGGTAGCCCGCGGGGCCGTACGGCGCGGCGGGGTAGGCACTGGGCGTGCCCGGGCCGGTCGGCGCGGGCGGCGGTGGGGGCACCGCGCCCGGCGGGGTCACCTGGCCCCGCGGCCGTGCGGCGCTCGGCGGGGGCGGCGGAGGGGGCGGGGGCGTCGGGCCCGGCGGGGCGGGATGGGAGGTGAGGGTTGGCTGCTCGGCCACCCTGGGCCGGGGAGCGGGGACCGCCGGGGGCCGGGGCGCGGGTATGCCCGGCTCGCCCACACCTACCGCTCTGTCCGCCGCCTTGTCCGCCACGCCCGCGCCACCCGCCACGCCCGCACCGCCCGCACCACTGTCCGCCGCGTCCGTCTCCCCGGCGGCCTTGTCCATCGCGACCCGCCGCGCCGGCGGAGCCCACGGGTCGCGGTCGACCGGCTCGGGCTGCCTCGGCGGCCCGGGTCGCCGCTGCTCATCCTGCGGCTCGGACGGGTCGTGCTGGTCGGCCATGGAGCTCCCCACAAAGACGTCCGACCATGCTACGGCCTGTGGCGAGCCCGTCGGCGCCACACAATACGATGACCGGAACCCGCCGTCGGCGGGCGTCTCCCGGAGGTTTTGTTGACCGATCTGACCACCTTCATCGCCGGGCTGCCCAAGGCGGAGCTCCATGTGCACCACGTGGGATCCGCCTCGCCGCGCATCGTGGCCGAGCTGGCCGCCCGCCACCCCGACTCCAAGGTGCCCACCGACCCCGAGGCCCTCGCCGAGTACTTCGTCTTCCGGGACTTCGCGCACTTCATCGAGATCTACCTCTCCGTGGTGGACCTGATCCGCGACGCCGAGGACGTCCGGCTGCTGACCTACGAGATCGCCCGCGACATGGCCCGGCAGAACATCCGCTACGCCGAGCTGACCGTCACCCCGTACAGCTCGACCCGGCGCGGCATCCCGGACACCGCCTTCGTCGAGGCGATCGAGGACGCCCGCAAGGCCGCCGAGTCGGATTTCGGCACGGTGCTGCGCTGGTGCTTCGACATCCCCGGCGAGGCCGGTCTCGAGGCCGCCGAGGAGACCACCCGGATCGCCTGTGAGCTGAACCCCGAGGGGCTGGTCGGCTTCGGCCTCGGCGGTCCGGAGATAGGGGTGCCGCGCCCCCAGTTCAAGCCGTACTTCGACCGGGCCATCGCCGCCGGGCTGCGCAGTGTGCCGCACGCGGGCGAGACCACCGGGCCGCAGACGATCTGGGACGCCCTCGTCGAGCTGCGGGCGGAGCGCATCGGCCATGGCACCAGCGCCGTCCAGGACCCGAAGCTGCTCGCCCATCTCGCGGAGCACCGCATTCCGCTGGAGGTCTGCCCGACCTCCAACATCGCCACCCGCGCCGTCGCCACCCTCGGTGAGCACCCGCTGAAGCAGATGGTCGAGGCCGGGGTGCTGGTCACGATCAACAGCGACGACCCGCCGATGTTCGGCACCGACCTCAACACCGAGTACCAGGTCGCGGCCCAGCTGCTGGACCTGGACGCGGCGGGCGTGGCGGCCCTGGCCAAGAACGCGGTCGAGGCGTCCTTCCTGGACGCCGAGGGCAAGGCGCGGCTCTCGGCGGAGATCGACGCCTACACGGTGGTCGCGGGCCGATGAGACCGGCGGGGGCGGGATGCGTCCCGGTCGGCCACCGCGGCGACCCGTATGTGTGCCGTGAGAACACCCTGCCCTCGATCCGCTCCGCGGTGCGCGCGGGGGCGGGCGCGGTCGAGATCGACGTACGGCTGACCCGGGACGGTGTGCCGGTGCTGCTCCACGACGCCACGCTGAAGCGGCTGTGGGGCCGGGAGCGGCCGCTGTCCGGGCTGACCGCCGAGGAGGTGCGGCAGCTGACCGGCGGGGGCGTGCCGACCCTGCGCGAGGCCCTCGTCTCCGCCGGCTCCACCCGGCTGCTGATCGACCTGCCGGACGCCTCGGCCGCGCCCGCCGCCGTCGCCCAGGTGCGGGAGGGCGGGGCGGCCGGCCGGGTGTACTACTGCGGCGCGCTGGCGGCCCTGCACGCGGTGCGGCGCGCGGATCCGGACGCCGAGATCGCGCTGACCTGGACCACACTGGCCCCGCCGCGTCCGGCGCTGCTGGCCGCGCTGCGTCCCCGGTGGCTCAACTACCGCTTCGGGCTGGTCTCCCGCGAGCTGGTCGCCCGGCATCACGCCGACGGGCTGCTGGTCTCCGCCTGGACCGCCGACACCCGCCGGTCGATGTCCCGGCTGCTGCGGGCGGGCGTCGACGCGATCACCACCAACCGCGTCGCCGCGCTCACGGCCCTGGTCCGGATGTCCCCCCTTGGTCATGACGGATGACCCTGCCATGACCAAGTGACAAGCCCGGCGCGGGAATCGGCCCGCGCCGCACGGCCGGGGCGGACCTCGGCCCGCCCCGCGCGGGAATCAGCCCGGCGTCAGCCCGGCATCAGCCCAGGGACGTCATGACGTGCTTGATGCGGGTGTAGTCCTCGAAGCCGTACGCGGACAGATCCTTGCCGTAGCCGGACTGCTTGAAGCCGCCGTGCGGCATCTCGGCGACCAGCGGGATGTGGGTGTTGATCCAGACGCAGCCGAAGTCGAGGGCCTTGGACATCCGCATCGCGCGGGCGTGGTCCTTGGTCCACACCGACGAGGCCAGCGCGTACTCCACACCGTTGGCGTAGGAGATGGCCTGCTCCTCGTCCGAGAAGGTCTGCACGGTGATGACCGGGCCGAAGACCTCGTTCTGGACGATCTCGTCGTCCTGCTTGAGCCCGGAGACCACGGTGGGCGCGTAGAAGAAGCCCTTGTCGCCGACCCGGTGGCCGCCCGCCTCGACCTTGGCGTGCGCGGGGAGCCGGTCGATGAAGCCGGTGACCTGGGCCAGCTGGTTGGCGTTGTTCAACGGGCCGTACAGCACGTCCTCGTCGTCCGGCGCGCCGGTCTTGGTCTCGGCGGCGGCCTTGGCGAGCGCGCTCACGAACTCGTCGTGGATCGACTCGTGGACCAGCACCCGGGTGGCGGCCGTACAGTCCTGGCCCGCGTTGAAGAAGCCCGCGACCGAGATGTCCTCGACCGCCTTGGGGATGTCGGTGTCCTCGAAGACCACCACGGGGGCCTTGCCGCCGAGTTCCAGGTGCACCCGCTTGATGTCCTTGGAGGCGCTCTCGGCGACCTGCTTGCCGGCCCGCACCGATCCGGTGATGGACGCCATGGCGGGCACGGAGTGCTCGACCATCAGCCGACCGGTCTCGCGGTCGCCGCAGATCACGTTGAACACGCCCTGCGGATGGCCCAGCTCCGCCAGCACCCCGCCGATGATCTCGGCGAACAGCACCGTGGAGGCGGGCGTGGTGTCCGAGGGCTTGATGACGACCGTGTTGCCCGCCGCCAGCGCCGGGGCGAACTTCCATACGGCCATCATCATCGGGTAGTTCCACGGTGCGACCTGGGCGCACACCCCGACCGGCTCACGCCGGATGATCGAGGTGAGCCCCTCCATGTACTCGCCGGCCGAGCGGCCCTCCAGCATCCGGGCCGCGCCCGCGAAGAAGCGGATCTGGTCGATCATCGGCGGGATCTCCTCGTCCCGCGTGAGACCGATCGGCTTGCCGGTGTTCTCCGACTCGGCGGCGATCAGCTCCTCCGCCCGCGCCTCGAAGGCGTCGGCGATCTTGAGCAACGCCTTCTGCCGCTCGCCGGGCACCAGGTCGCGCCAGGCCGGGAAGGCGGCCTCGGCGGCGGCCATCGCCGCGTCCACGTCCGCGGCGCCCGACAGCGGCGCGGTGGCGTAGGGCTCGCCCGTGGCCGGGTTGACCACCTCCGTGGTCCGCCCGTCCGCGGCGTCCCGGAACTCTCCGTCGATGTAGTTGCGCAGACGACGCAGTTCGGTGGTCACGTGCCACCCCTCCTGTCAGCTGTCCGATGGGTGAGACACCCACAGTAGTCGCCGGTGCTGCGTTTTCAACATACCCGCCACACCAGAACGACGGAATCAGTGTTTTCAAGGTCCCTTAACGACGAAATTCATCGAAGAAGGGTTGCGACACGGGCGAGGCTCGTGCACAGTGAGGGTCGTGGCCACACCTGACAAGAACGGCACGCCGACCCTCGACTCCGTATCCCTGGCGATCATCGAGCAGCTCCAGGAGGACGGTCGCCGGCCGTACGCCGCCATCGGAAAGGCCGTCGGGCTCTCCGAGGCCGCCGTACGGCAGCGTGTGCAGAAGCTGCTCGACCAGGGCGTGATGCAGATCGTCGCCGTCACCGATCCTCTCACCGTGGGGTTCCGGCGGCAGGCGATGGTCGGCATCAACGTCGAGGGCGATCTCGACCCGGTCGCGGACGCGCTGACCGCCATGGACGAGGTCGAGTACGTGGTCGTCACCGCGGGCTCCTTCGATCTCCTGATCGAGATCGTCTGCGAGGACGACGACCATCTCCTCGAAATGATCAACAAGCGGATCCGCACGCTGCCCGGTGTGCGCTCCACCGAGAGCTTCGTCTACCTCAAGCTCCGGAAGCAGACCTATACCTGGGGAACGAGATAGCAATGAGCGCCGACCTCTCCAAGACGGCGTACGACCACCTGTGGATGCACTTCACCCGCATGTCGTCGTACGAGAACTCCCCCGTGCCGACGATCGTGCGCGGTGAGGGCACGTACATCTACGACGACAAGGGCAAGCGGTACATCGACGGCCTGGCCGGCCTGTTCGTGGTCAACGCGGGCCACGGCCGGGTCGAGTTGGCGGAGACGGCCTACAAGCAGGCCCAGGAGCTCGCCTTCTTCCCGGTGTGGAGCTACGCCCACCCCAAGGCCGTCGAGCTCGCCGAGCGGATCGCGGGCTACGCGCCCGGCGACCTGAACAAGGTCTTCTTCACCACCGGCGGCGGCGAGGCCGTCGAGACCGCGTGGAAGCTGGCCAAGCAGTACTTCAAGCTGACCGGCAAGCCCACCAAGCACAAGGTCATATCCCGGGCGGTGGCCTACCACGGCACCCCGCAGGGCGCCCTGTCGATCACCGGTCTGCCGGGGCTCAAGGCCCCCTTCGAACCGCTGGTCCCCGGCGCCCACAAGGTCCCCAACACCAACATCTACCGCGCCCCGATCTTCGGTGACGACCCCGAGGCGTTCGGCCGCTGGGCCGCCGACCAGATCGAGCAGCAGATCCTCTTCGAGGGCGCGGACACCGTGGCCGCGGTCTTCCTGGAGCCGGTGCAGAACGCGGGCGGCTGCTTCCCGCCGCCGCCCGGGTACTTCCGGCGGGTCCGTGAGATCTGCGACCGCCATGACGTGCTGCTCGTCTCGGACGAGGTCATCTGCGCCTTCGGGCGGCTGGGCACGATGTTCGCCTGCGACAAGTTCGGCTACGTCCCGGACATGATCACCTGCGCCAAGGGGATGACCTCCGGCTACTCCCCGATCGGCGCGTGCATCATCTCCGACCGGCTCGCCGAGCCCTTCTACGAGGGCGACAACACCTTCCTGCACGGCTACACCTTCGGCGGCCATCCGGTCTCGTCCGCCGTGGCCCTGGCCAACTTCGACATCTTCGAGCGCGAGGGCCTCAACCAGCATGTGCTGGACAACGAGACCGCGTTCCGCTCCACGCTGGAGCGGCTGCACGATCTGCCGATCGTCGGCGATGTCCGGGGGAATGGTTTCTTCTACGGCATCGAGCTGGTGAAGGACAAGGCCACCAAGGAGTCCTTCGACGAGGAGGAGACCGAGCGGATCCTCTACGGCTTTCTCTCCAAGGCACTGTTCGAGAACGGGCTGTACTGCCGGGCCGACGACCGAGGCGACCCGGTCGTCCAGCTGGCCCCGCCGCTGATCGCCGACCAGGCGGTGTTCGACGAGATCGAGCAGGTGCTGCGGTCGGTGCTGACGGAGGCGTGGACCAAGCTCTGAGGCTGCCAGGGCAGTTCAAGCCCCGGCGTCCCACGCCCAGTTCCACACTCAGCTTCACGCCCACTTGAGGGCGAACCACAGCTCCATACGGACGTCCGCGTCACCCAGGTCCACATCCAGCAGGGCCCCGGCGCGGGCGATCCGCTGACGGACCGTATTGCGGTGGACCTCCAGCGCCACCGCCGTACGGTCCCAGCTGCCGTGCAGCGACAGCCACACCCGCAGCGTCTCCAGCAGCGCCGGTGCGCCCTCGAGCGGCGCCAGCAGGGCCCGGCCGTGCGCCCCCGCCTCGGCCGGGTCCACCAGCGAGCCGACCCCGCCCGCGCGGGCCGGGCCGTCCCGCACCAGCGGCACCCGCTCGGCCACCGCCCGCCGCAGAGCGCGGGCGGCGTCGGCGGCGCCGCGCGTCAGGTCCGCGGCCGGTACGGGCGCCCCGACGCCCAGGGTCCAGCCGGGCTGCGCCCGAACCTCCCCCTCGCCCGGGACGAGGGCGCTCAGCGCGTCCCCGTCGAGGTCGACCAGCGGCGTCCCGAGCCCTGCCGCGAGCGCCGCCGTGGCCAGCAGCCCGTCGTCCCGGCCGCGACCGCGCCGCCGCCCGTGCACCACGGTCCACAGCCCACCGTCCTCCGGGGGCTCGAGAGACGTCCCGGGCTGCCCTGGCTGCCCCGGCGTGCCCGGCTGGGCTGACTGGGCTGACGTCCCCGGCTGCCCCGGCGTCCTCGATTGTCCGGGCTGCCCTGGCGTCCCCGGGTGACCTGGCTGCCCCGGTGTCCCCGGGGGTCCCGCCAAGGGACTCAGCAGCCCCGCCACCCGCGCTGGTTCGGCACCGAGCATCAGCCGCACCAGCGCCGATGTGCGCTCGGCCTCGGCCCCGACCACCCGGCGGGCCGTCAGCAGCGACAGCAGCACCACGGCCACCCCCACGATCGCCCCGTCCGCCCCGTCCCGCCGGGGTGCGCAGACGCCGAGCGCGAGCCGGTCCTCCGGCCCGGCCGGGCCGCCCAGCCCGTACGCGGTCAGCAGCAGCTCCTCACCGGCCGCCCCGGTCGCCCTGCCCGCCGCCGAGGACGGTCCCGAGCGCAGCCGCGCCGCGAGCGCGCCGAGCGCCTTACGGGCCTCGCGCGGCGGCCGCGGCCCGGCGGCCGCCAGCTCCGCGCCGTCCGGGGCGTCCGGACCGGCCGGGCCGTAGAGCACCGTCCAGGCCCCGAGGTGCTGGCCGAGCTGGCGCAGCACGGCCGGTACGGGGTGCGGGCGCGCCGCGGCCGTCGCCAGCGACTGCTGCGCCTCGGTGAGGCTCCGCAGCTCATGGTGGCGGCGCTCGGCCATCGCGTCCCATACGGCGCTCGCCACGGCCGTGAAGGTCGTCTGCCGGGGCACCTCCACCAGCGGCAGCCCGTGCCGGTCGCACGCCTCCGCCAGCGCACGGGGCACCGTTTCGTGCACCGGCGCGATGCCGAAGCCGAGCGCCGCAGCGCCCGCCTGGACCGTACGTGCCACATAGCGGTCCCAGTAGGTGCCGGCGCCCGCCGCCTCCGGGCAGTGCACCCCCGCGCTGAGCAGCAGCTCTCCGCCCAGCAGATACGGGACGGGGTCCTCCATCTCGCTGGTGTGGACGAAGTACACGGGCGTGTCCGTCTCGCGCCCGCCCGCGACCTGCCGCAAGCCCAGGGCGGGCTGGCGAAGGAGGGTGGAGAGCGGGACGGGGGCCGTCGGGGGGACGCGGTCGTTCATCACGGCGGGGCCTCGCGAGGGGATGGTTCGTACATCCCGGGGATCGGGAGTGGAGGAAACGTACACTTCCCGGACGCTTCGGCGACACCTAGGGTCTCCGTCACTCCCCACGTTTCCCCACACCCCCCCGGGGCTCGATCCCCGCGGATCACCGGGACCTCCCCGATCCCGTGCGTCTCCGCCCTCCCGACGCCCCGACCTCCCGACCGCCAGCCGACCCCCGCCGGACCGAGGAGCACCGCCATGACCGCTGTCGACTACACCGTGATCGTCGTCTATCTCGCGGGCATGCTCGCGCTCGGCTGGTGGGGGATGCGCCGCACCAGTTCCACCAGTGACTTCCTGGTCGCGGGGCGGCGGCTGGGGCCGCTGATGTACTCCGGGACGATGGCCGCGATCGTGCTCGGCGGCGCGTCCACCATCGGCGGCGTCGGGCTCGGCTACCAGTACGGGCTCTCCGGCGCCTGGATGGTCATCGCCATCGGCCTCGGGCTGCTGGCGCTGTCGGTCTTCTTCTCGGCGCGCATCGCCCGGCTCAAGGTCTACACGGTGAGCCAGATGCTGGACCTGCGCTACGGCGGCTCCTCCGGGCTGATCTCGGGCATCGTGATGTGGGCCTACACCCTGATGCTGGCGGTCACCTCGACCATCGCCTACGCCACCATCTTCGATGTGATCTTCGGGCTGGACCGGGTCGTCGCCATCGTGCTCGGCGGGGCGATCGTGGTCTGTTACTCGACCCTCGGCGGCATGTGGTCGATCACCCTCACCGACATGGTGCAGTTCGTGGTCAAGACGGTGGGCGTGCTGCTCCTGCTGCTGCCCATCGCGGTGGTGAAGGCGGGCGGCTTCGACGCGATGAAGGCCGAACTCCCACACGGCTACTTCTCCCCCATGGGCATCGGCGGCCAGACCGTCTTCACCTATGTGCTGATCTACTCCTTCGGCATGCTGATCGGCCAGGACATCTGGCAGCGGGTCTTCACCGCCCGCGATGACCGGGTCGCCCGCCTCGGCGGCACCGCGGCCGGTACGTACTGCCTGGCCTACGCGGTCGCGGGCGCGATCATCGGCACGGCGGCCAGGGTGCTGTACCCCAAGCTGGGCGCCCCGGACGACGCGTTCGCGACCATCGTCAAGGACGCCCTCCCGGTGGGTGTGAAGGGGCTGGTGCTGGCCGCCGCGCTGTCCGCGGTGATGTCCACCTCCTCGGGCGCGCTGATCGCCTGCGCGACGGTGGCCAACAACGACATCTGGGCCCGGCTGCGCGGCCGTACGCTCCGTACGGCCGGCGCCTCCCATGACGAGATCGGTGGCAACCGCGTCTTCATCCTCATCATGGGCGTCGCCGTGATCGGCATCTCCGTGGCGCTCAACGATGTCGTCGAGGCGCTGACCGTCGCCTACAACATGCTGGTCGGCGGGTTGCTGATGCCGATCCTGGGCGGGCTGCTGTGGAAGCGCGGCACGGGCGCGGGCGCACTGGCCTCGGTCGGTGTCGGCGGCCTCACGGTCATCGCGCTGATGGGGTGGAAGGGCATCCTCGCCAACGAGCCCATCTACTTCGGGCTGCTGGCCTCGCTGGTGGCGTATGTCGCGGTCAGCCTCGCCACCAAGCCGACGGACGCGGCGATCCTGGACGTCTGGCGGCGACGGCTGGCCGGTGAGCCCGCCGCCCCCGTCTCGAAGACCACCAGTCCGGCCACCGCAGGCGCCTGACACCGCATCACACTCGCTCTCTTCGATACACATCGTCAGAAAGGCACCAATCCATGCCCACCGCACAGCGCGCGCGTCACGGCGGCGATCTCGTCGTGGAGTCCCTCACCGCGCTCGGGGCGAGCACCGTGTTCGGGCTTCCCGGACAGCACGCTCTCGGGGCGTTCGACGCGCTGCGGCGGTCCGGGCTCACCTATGTGGGACTGCGGGTGGAGAACAACGCCGGGTTCGCCGCCGACGCCTTCGCGCGTGTCACCGGCACGGTGGCGCCGCTGCTGGTGTCCACAGGGCCGGGGGCGCTCATGACGCTCGCCGCGCTGCAGGAGTCGGCGGCGGCGTCCGCGCCGGTCCTCGCCATCGGCAGCCAGGTGCCGACGGCGGGGCTGGGTGGCGGGCGCAAGGGCTATCTGCATGAACTCGTGGACCAGAAGGCGTCGTTCCGCGACGTGGTGAAGTCGGTCCACACGGCCCGTACCGCCTCTCAGATCCCCTCCGCGGTCGCCGCCGCCTGGGCGTCCGCGCTGGAGGCCCCCGCCGGGCCGGTGTGGCTGGAGATCCCGCAGGATGTGCTGCTCGCACCGGTCTCCGTGCCGCCGGTGACCTCCCTGCGGGCCGAGCCCCGGCCGCTGTCGCCCCGGCCCGAGCTGACGGCGGAGGCGGCGAGGCTGCTGAACGCCGCCGAGCGTCCGGTGATCCTGGCCGGGGGCGGGGTGGTGCGCGCCGGGGCGCGGCAGGAGCTGCGGGCGCTGGCCGAGGTGCTGGACGCGCCCGTGGCGACGACCTTCGGCGGCAAGGGCGCGTTTCCATGGGATCATCCGCTCTCGCTCCAGTCCTGGCTGGAGGACGCGCACACCACCGAGTTCCTGGAGGACGCCGACGTCCTGCTGGTCGTCGGCTCCGGACTCGGTGAACTCTCCTCCAACTACCACACGTTCAGCCCGCGAGGCCGTCTCGTACAGATCGAGGCCGACCTCGGCAAGCTGGAGTCCAACCACCCGGCGCTCGGCATCCACGCCGACGCCCGCGAGGCGCTGGCCGCGCTCACCGAGGCCGTGACGCCCCGCCCGCCGGGCACCGCGGCCAAGGCCGCGGCCGGGCTGCTCACCCGGGTGCGGGAGCGGATCGACGCGCAGGGCCTGGAGCTGGAGCGGCGGGTGCTGGACGCGGTGCGGGACGCGCTGCCCGATGACTCCCCCAGCTTCTGGGACATGACGATCCTCGCCTACTGGGCCTGGTCCGCCTTCGATCCCCGTGCGGGCGCCCTGCACTCGGCGCAGGGCGCGGGCGGCCTCGGCTACGGCTTCCCGGCCGCCCTCGGGGCCGCCGCCGCGGACCGCGGACGGCCGGTGCTGGCCGTGTCGGGCGACGGCGGCGCCATGTACTCGATCGCCGAACTCGCGACCGCCCATCAGTACCAACTCCCCATCACCTGGCTGATCGTGGACGACGGCGGCTACGGCATCCTGCGCGAGTACATGACGGACACGTTCGGCGAGGCGACCGCCACCGAGCTGTCCCGCCCGGACTTCGTCGCGCTGGCCGAGTCCTTCGGCGTCCCGGCGGTCCGTACCACACCCGAGCGGCTGCGCACGGATCTCGCCGACGCCCTCGCGGCCCCCGGGCCGTCGGTCGTGGTACTGCCCGCGCTGCTGCGGATGTTCGCGCCCACCCACCTCGACCGGCCGGCCGACGGCGGCCCGGACGGCAGCCCCGACGGCGGCCCCGGTCCCGGTCAGCCCTGATCGGTGCCCGACCCCGATCAGGGCTGATCGGAGGAAAAGGGGGCCACCCGCGCCGAGCCTGGGCGCGGGGCCCCACCCGAGTCCTTACCGTGCCTGTGACCCATTGGCTCCGCGCTCGTTCACCCAACCGGGGGAATGAGACGGTCGCAGGTAAGGCGAGGTGCTCGGGATGGTGGCTCCGCCGGACGACGACATGCTCGCGGCACGCACCGTGTCGTACGCCTACGGCGGCTCGCCCGCCCTCACCGGGGTCTCCCTCGGCGCCCGGAAGGGTGAGATCGTCGCCGTCACCGGTCCGCGCGGCTGTGGCAAGACCACCCTCCTCGCCTGCCTGGCGGGCCAACTCGTGCCGGACAGCGGGGAAGTGTGGTTCAAGGGCGTCCCCGTGCACTCCCTCCCCCCACTCGGCCTCGAACGGCTGCGGCGCGAGCACTTCGGCTGGATCGGCACCGAACCCCAGCTCGTCCCCGAACTCACCGCCTGGGAGAACGCCGCGCTCGCCCTGATGCTGCGCGGCACCGGGCGCCGCGCCGCGAAGAGCGCCGCATGCGAATGGCTGGACCGGCTCGACATCGGCGAGTGCGCCCGGGCGCGGCCCGCCGCACTGCTGCAGTCGCAGCGCCAGCGGGTCGCGCTCGCCCGCGCGCTGGCCGCCGGGCCCGGCGTGCTCTTCGCCGACGAGCCCACCGCCCCGCTGCACCAGACCGACCGCGCCCAGATGCTGCGCACCCTCACCTCGGCGGCCCGCTCCCACGGCATCACCGTGGTCCTCGCGACACACGACCAGGAGGTGGCCACCCTCGCCGACCACACCGTCGCCCTGCTCGACGGGCGCCGGGTGGGCTCGGACCCCTCCGAGGCGGAAGGCAGGGCCGCGTGCTCAGCCTCCGCCTAGCCCGTGGCGCCCGCCCGTCGGTGCTGCTGCGGCGGTCGCTGGTCACCGTCGCGGCGGCGGGCGCGAGCTTTCTGCTGCTGAGCGCCCTCGGGTTCGCCTCGGGCCACCCGGACGACTCGCAGGGCGCGGTGGGGCGGCTGCTGTGGTGCCTCGTACCGCTGGCCGCGACCGTCCAGCTGGCCGTCGCCGTGGGCCGCGCCGACCCCAGCACCGGCCCTGGCCCCGGTTTCGCGGCGGCCGGAGCGGGCCCGGCCCGGGCGGCGCTTCTCGCGGCGGTCTCGATGGCGGCCGCCTGCGCGCTCGGCGGTGTGCTGGCGCTGCTGGTCTTCCTGCATCTGCGCGGCGATCTCGGGGACTCCTGGCTGGACTGGGCCGGAAGCGGGGCGGCCGGCCGGCGGCTCGGCGGCGGCCGGTCCCTGCCCTTGGCCGGCACGGTCACGCTGCTCGCCGTCGTCCCCGTGGCGGTGGGCGCCGCGTGCGCGGCCGGGCTGTGGCCCCGGCAGCCGAGGGCGGCGCACCAGCCGGTCCGCGGACCACGGGGCGCCCGCCGCCCGGCGGCCCCGGCCCGGCCCACCGTTGTGACCGGGCCGGTCGCCCCCCAGCCCCACCAGGCCACCTCCGGACTTCCCTGGGGCATCGCCCTGACCGCGGCCGGGCTCGCCCTGCAGGCGTACGCGAGCGGTGACGCGCCCCCGCTCCCCGACGCCCTGCTCGCCGTGCCGGGCCGGCTCGGCGGCAACCCGCCCGGTGTGGTGGGCGGCTGGGCCCTGGCGGCGCTCGGGCTGGTGCTGGCCGGGCCCGGCCTCACCCATCTGTGCGGCAGGCTGCTGGCCGTCGGGCGGCCTGGGGTGCTGCGGCTGCTGGCCGGGCGGTTGCTCCAGCAGGAGGCCGGGCTGATCGGGCGCCCGGTCGGCGCGCTGTGTGCCCTGGCCGCCGCCGGATTCACCGTCCTCGAACTGTACGGAAGGGCCTCCGGGCCGTCCGGCGCCCATGCCTTCGGCCCGCTCACCGGTCTGGGCGCGGCCCTGGTCACGCTGTGCGCCGCGGCTACGACCCTGACCGCGGTCGTGGAAGCGAGGAGCGCGCGCGAGCGCACGACGGCCGCCCTCGTCCGCCTCGGCGCCCCGGCCCGGCTGCTCCGCGGGGCGGCCGCGCTGCGCGCGACGGCGCTACTGGCGCTCCTGGTGCCGCTGGTCTGGGTGGTGGCGCATCTCACGGCGATGCCGTTCCACCGCTGAAAATCCCGGGTGTCGGTGTTCATGCCTGGATTGTGCGGCGAAGCGGCCCGGTCACGATTGCCCCAATCCACAGCCCCCCACCTCCGGTGTGATTAGCATGTCGGCGTGCAGGAACCAGACCGGGAAATAGAGTCCATCGAGGAGTTCGACCAGGTCGTCGCCCGCGGCACCCTGGCCGGGTTCCGGGTCCAGTCCGTGGACCTGACAGGCCGTACGGCCGCGCTCCTCTCCACCGACACCAGCGAGTCCGTCTTCCTCGGCTGCCCGATGGAGACCGAGGCGGCGGCGAAGGTCCGGGCCGGGGGCGCGCTGGTGTTCCCGCCGGTGCCGGATCTGCCGTTCGACCCGTACCGCGGCACCCTCTACTCCCCCGCGGAGCTCTTCGAAGGCCTCACCGAACACGGTTACGTGCGGACGCCGGACGCGCTCGCCTACGCCTGGTTCCAGCGGACCAAGACCGACGGCGACATCTTCGCCTCGATGCTGCGCTCCATCCACGACGACGCGGTCTCCGACGCGCTCGACGAATTCCTCGTCGGAACGCGGGTGGTGGGCGTCATGGGCGGCCACGCGCTGGAGCGCGGCTCCGACGGATTCGCGGGCGCCGCACGCCTCGGCCGGGCCCTGGCGCGGACCGGCCTCACGGTCGCGACGGGCGGCGGGCCGGGCGCGATGGAGGCCGCGAACCTGGGCGCCTACACGGCCCCGCACGAGGACGCGGTGCTGGACGAGGCGCTCGAACTGCTCGGCAAGACGCCCTCCTTCCGGCCGTCCATCGGGGCCTGGGCCGAGGCCGCCTTCGCGGTGCGCGAGCGCTGGCCGGACGGCGGGGCGTCGGTCGGCATCCCCACCTGGTTCTACGGCCATGAGCCGCCGAACGCGTTCGCCTCGCACATCGCCAAGTACTTCGCCAACGCCACCCGCGAGGACGGGCTGCTGGCGCGCTCGACCGCGGGCGTGGTCTTCCTGCCCGGCGCCGCCGGGACCGTCCAGGAGATCTTCGACAACGCGACGCCGAACTACTACGAGTCGCGCGGTGAGCCGACCCCGATGGTGCTGGTGGACCGGGACCACTGGACGCGGCGGCTGCCGACCTGGCCGCTGCTCGAAGCGCTCGCGGAGGGACGGTCCATGAAGGCCCGTATCGCTCTGGTGGACTCGGTGGACGAGGCGCCGGAGGCGCTGCTGTCGATGCTGGGCTGAACCGGCGTCGGGGAAGCGCTGAGTACCGGGGGAGGCGTACCAGCGGAGGGCAAGGAGGCCCCGGCTCAGGGTTCGGGGTCCAGGAGCACCACGTCGGCCGGGTCGATGACCACCCCGGCCCGGGCCCCCGCCTCCGGGGCGTCCCGCAGGGCGCACGACGCCTCCAGACGCGGCGCGGCCGGGTCCGGCAGCCGCAGGATGAGCGCCACATGGTCGCCGCGGAACGTGCGCGCCACCACGGTGCACGCCAGACCCTCCTCGGGGTCCGTCAGCCGCACCCCGGCGGGGCGGACCAGCAGCCTGCCGGGGCCCGGCCGGGAGCCGGGCGGCACTGGCAGCTTGCCCCATACGGTGTCGGCGACCTCGCCGTGCACGATCGCCTCGACCACATTGTCGAAGCCGAGGAAGCGGGCGACGAACTCGGTGGCGGGCCGCTGCCACACCTCCAGCGGGGTGCCGGTCTGGGCGATCCGGCCGTTCTCCATCACCACCACCCGGTCCGCGAGCGCGAACGCCTCCCCCTGGTCGTGGGTGACCGCGAGGACGGTGGTGCCCAGCCGTCCGAAGAGCTCGCGCAACTCCACCACCAGCCGCTCCCGCAGCCCCCGGTCGAGCTGGCCCAGCGGCTCGTCCAGCATCAGCAGCTTGGGCCGTGGGGCAAGCGCGCGGGCGAGCGCCACCCGCTGCTGCTCACCTCCGGAGAGCGAGTCGACGGGGCGGCGCTGGGCGCCCGGCAGCCCCACGAGCTCCAGCAGTTCGGCGACCCGGCGGTCCGCCTCCGCGCGCCCCATCTTGCGCATCCGCAGCCCGAAGGCGACGTTGCCGCCCACGTCCCGCTGCGGGAACAGCTGGTGGTCCTGGAACATGAGCCCCACCCCGCGCCGGTGCGTGGGCACCCCGCCCTGGTCGCGTCCGGCGAGCCACACCCGGCCGGTGTCGGGGCGCTGCAGTCCGGCCACCACGCGCAGCATGGTGGACTTACCGCTTCCGCTCGGGCCCAGCACAGAGACCGTCTCGTGCTCGGCGACCTCCAGGTCCACGGCGTCCAGCGCGTCGCGCCGGCCGAACCTTACGGTCACCTCGTCGAGTCGCAGCAGCGTCATTCAGAACTCTCCGGAACGGTCGGTGCGGATGCGCTCGAGCGCCAGCAGCGATCCGGCGCAGACCAGCATCAGGATCGTGCTCAGGGCCATCGCCTGTCCGTAGGTGAGCTGTCCGGCCCGGCCCAGGAAGCGGGCGATGGCCACCGGGAGGGTCGGATGGTCGGGGCGCGCGATGAAGACGGTCGCCCCGAACTCGCCCAGGGAGACGGCGAACGCGAAGCCCGCCGCGACCGCCACGGCCCGTCCGACCAGCGGCAGGTCCACCTCCCGCCAGACTCGCCACGGGGACGCCCCGAGCACGGCCGCCGCCTCCCGGAGCCGGTGGTCCACCGCCCGCAGCACCGGCAGCATGGTCCGTACGACGAAGGGCACGCCCACCAGGGCCTGGGCGAGCGGCACCAGGACCCAGGAGGCGCGCAGATCCAGCGGGGGCTCGTCCAGGGCGATCAGGAAGCCGAATCCCACGGTGACGGCCGAGGTGCCCAGCGGCAGCATCAGCAGCGCGTCGAAGCCCCGCACCAGCCTGCCCGCCTTACGGGTGAGCGCCGCGGCGGCGAGACCGCCCACGACGAGGGCGAAGACGGTGGCGACCGCCGCGTACCACAGGGAGTTCCCGACGGCCTCCATGGGAGCCACGAAGAAGGTGCCCCCACTGTCGGCGGCCGACCGCAGCGCCTCGTAGTAGGTGAACCCGTAGCCGTCCGGCCCGTTCAGCGAGCGCTCCACCAGCACCGCGAGCGGTGTCACGATCAGCAGCGCGACCATGGCCAGCACGCCCCACAGCAGCGCCCACTGGGCCGGGCCCTTCGGGCGGCGCGCGGTGCGGCCCGGGTCCACGAGCCGCAGGGCGCTCTCGCGACGCCTTACGGTCCACGCGTGCAGGGCCAACACGGCCGCGACCGCGGCGAACTGGACGAGGGTCAGCACCGCGGCCGTGGGGAGGTCGAGCAGTTGCGCGGTCTCCCGGTAGATCGCCACCTCCAGGGTGGCGTAGCGGGGGCCGCCCAGGATCTGGATCACGCCGAAGGAGGTGAAGGTGAACAGGAACACCATCAGCGCGGCGGCGGCCACGGCCGGGGCCAGGGCGGGCAGCGTCACCCGGCGCCAGGCCGACGGCCGGCTCGCGCCGAGCACCCGCGCGGCCTCCTCCTGACGCGGGTCGAGCTGGGCCCACAGCCCGCCCACGGTCCTGACGACGACCGCGTAGTTGAAGAAGACATGGGCCAGGAGGATCGCCCAGACGGAGGTGTCCAGCCGCACCCCCCACAGCTCGTCCAGCAGCCCGCCCCGGCCGAGCAAGGCCAGGAAGGCAGATCCGGCGACGACGGTCGGCAGGACGAACGGCACGGTCACCACGGCCCGCAGCAGCCCCTTGCCGGGGAAGTCGAAGCGGGCGAAGACATACGCGCCGGGCAGCGCCACCGCGAGCGTGAGGGCGGTGGACGCGACCGCCTGCCAGCAGGTGAACCACAGGACGTCCAGCGTCGCCGGATCGGTCACCACTTCGGCGATCCGGCCGAACCGCCACCGCCCGCCGACACGCAGCCCCCGGGTGACGATGGCGGCCACGGGATAGGCGAAGAAGACCGCGAAGAAGGCGAGCGGCACCGCCATCAGGGCGAGCCGGAGGGCGATCGCGCGACGGCCGCGGTGGTCCGCCGTGTCGGCCTTACGGTGGCCGTCGGCCTTCTTACGGTTCTCGCGGGGCTCTACAGGACCAGCGAGGACCATGTCTTGACCCACGGCTCACGGTTCTTGGCGATCTTCTGCGGCGCCAGGGTGGCCGAGTCGGCGATCCTGACCCCGTATCGGGTGAACAGCTCCGGCAGCTTGGCGTCCTCGCGCACCGGGTTGACGTACATGTTCAGCGGGACGTCCTCCTGGAACCGCTTGCCCAGCAGGAAGTCCAGCAGCGCCTTGCCGCCCTTGGTGTTGCCCGCGCCGTTCAACAGCCCGGCGAACTCCACCTGCCGGAAGCAGGTGCCCGTCGCCACCCCGGTGGGCGCCTTCGCGGGCTTGCTCTTGGCGTCGGCCACCTCGGCGGGCGGGCTGGAGGCGTAGGAGACGACGAGCGGCCGGTCGCCCTTGCCGCCGCCCGCCGAACCGGAGAACCGGTCGTAATACGCCTGCTCCCAGCCGTCGACGACCTCGACGCCGTTGGCCCGCAGCTTCTTCCAGTAGCCCTTCCAGCCGTCGTCGCCGTACTTCGCGGCCGTGGCGAGGAGGAAGCCGAGACCGGGGGACGAGGTTGCCGCGTTCTCGGTGACGAGGAGGTTCTTGTAGGCGGGCTTGGTCAGATCGTCCAGCGTCCGGGGCGGCGTCAGCTTCTTGTCGGCGAAGTACTTCCGGTCGTAGTTGACGCAGATGTCGCCGAAGTCGACGGGGGTGACGCGGTGCTCGGCCCGGTCGAGCTGGAGGGCCGCCGGGACCTTGTCGAGCCCCTTCGCCGTGTAGGGGGTGAACAGGTCGTTGTCGAGCGCGCGGGAGAGGAGCGTGTTGTCGACGCCGAAGAACACATCGCCCTGGGGGTGGCCCTTGGACAGGATCGCCTGGTTGACGGCGGCTCCGGCGTCGCCCCCTGCCTGCACGCGCACCTTGTAGCCGGTCTCCTTGGTGAACTCCTTGAGGACCGCCTTGGAGGCCGCGAACGAGTCATGCGTGACCAGGGTGACCGTCTTGGAGTCCGAGCCGCTCTTGGTGTCCTCGCCGCAGCCGGCGAGCGCCCCCAGGGCCAGTGAGCCGAGGAGGGCGGCCGAGATGGCACGCCGAAGCTGACTGTTCATGGTGATGCTGACTCCCTACGCCGGTATGACCCGGATCAGGTCCGAGGGTCTGCGGCCGTGCCGCACTCTCAGCGCTCTGAGCGCTCCCCTGTCGGAATGTTCACTTGTACGGATGTTCAGTTCTATGACGATCGCATGGCGCACCGATCCCCAGGCACCCTATCAGCCGGTGCTCAGCGCTCCGAAGCCGCCAGCTGCCCGCAGGCCCCGTCGATCTCCTGGCCCCGGGTGTCCCGGACGGTCACCGGCACCCCATGGGCCTCCAGGGCCGCCACGAACGCCTTCTCGTCCTCGGGCCGCGACGCCGTCCACTTGGAGCCTGGCGTCGGGTTGAGCGGGATGAGGTTCACATGCACCCGGTGGCTCTTGAGCAGCCGGCCGAGCAGATCGGCGCGCCACGCCTGGTCGTTGATGTCCTTGATCAGCGCGTACTCGATGGAGATCCGGCGGCCGGACTTCTCCGCGTACTCCCACGCGGCGTCCAGGACCTCGCGCACCTTCCAGCGGGTGTTGACCGGCACGAGGGTGTCGCGCAGCTCGTCGTCGGGCGCGTGCAGCGACACCGCGAGCCGGCACTTGAAGCCCTCGTCCGCGAACCGCAGCATCGCCGGGACGAGGCCGACGGTCGAGACGGTGATACCGCGCTGCGACAGACCGAGCCCATCGGGCTCGGGGTCAGTGAGCCGGCGGATGGCGCCGACGACGCGGTTGTAGTTGGCCAGCGGCTCGCCCATGCCCATGAAGACGATGTTGGACAGCCGGGCCGGACCACCGGGGATCTCCCCGTCCCGGAGGGCCCGCATCCCGTCGACGATCTGGTGCACGATCTCGGCGGTGGACAGATTGCGGTCCAGCCCCGCCTGCCCGGTGGCGCAGAACGGGCAGTTCATCCCGCAGCCCGCCTGTGAGCTGATGCACATGGTGACCCGATCCGGGTAGCGCATCAGGACGGACTCCACGAGCGTGCCGTCGAACAGCCGCCACAGCGTCTTGCGCGTGGTGTCGTCGTCACAGCTGATGTGCCGCACCACGCTCATCAGATCCGGCAGCAGCCCGGCGGCCAGCTTCTCGCGCGCCGCGGCCGGGATATCGGTCCACTGAGTGGGGTCTTCGGCAAAGCGCGCGAAGTAGTGACGCGACACCTGACCTGCCCGGAAGGGCTTCTCCCCGAGGGCGGCGACGGCCTCCCGGCGCTCGGCGGGTGTGAGGTCGGCAAGATGCCGCGGGGGCTTCTTGGCCCCACGCGGCGCGACGAAGGTGAGTTCTCCGGGCTTAGGCATGGTTTTCCCAGTGTCGCAGACGTACGAAGGGCCCCGCGCCGGGAGTGGCGCGGGGCCCGTGGGCGGGCGTGGTCAGCCGCCGCCCACGAAGATCACCAGCAGCAGCCACACCACCGGCGCGGTGGGCAGCAGCGAGTCGAGCCGGTCCATGATCCCGCCATGGCCGGGCAGCAGCTTGCCCATGTCCTTGATGCCGAGGTCACGCTTGATCATGGACTCACCGAGGTCGCCGAGGGTCGCGCTGACCGCGACGGCGAGGCCGAGCAGCAGACCCTGCCACCAGACGCCGTCGTCGATGAGGTACTGCATGCACAGCGCGCCCGCGACCATCGCGAAGGCCACCGCTCCCAGCAGCCCCTCACGGGTCTTGCCGGGGCTGATGCGCGGGGCCAGCGGATGCTTGCCGAAGCGCCAGCCCACCGCGTACGCCCCCGTGTCGCTGACCACGGTCAGCAGCAGGAAGGTCAGGACCCGCCACGGGCCGTCGTCGGTGTCGAGCATCAGCGCCACGAAAGTGGCCAGAAACGGCACGTAGAAGGCGGCGAAGACGCCCGCGGTGACATCCCTGAGGTAGTTGTCGGGCGGCTCGGTCATCCGCCAGACCAGCACGGCGAGCGCCGTAAGGGCGACCGCCACCACTGCTCCCTGGGCGCCGCGCACATAGCCGGCGACGACCATGGCGACCCCGCCGACGGCGAGCGGCACCAGGGGGACCCGGATGTCCTTGCGCTCGGTCAGCCTCGAGGTCAGCTCCCAGAGCCCGACCACCACCGCGACCGCCACCACGCCGACGAACACGGGCTTGTAGATGAAGAGCGAGGCCAAGATGATCACACCGAGGCCGATGCCCACCCCTATCGCGGCGCGCAGGTTCCGGCCCGCACTCTTCTTGCCCTGCCCGGCGCCGGCGCCACGCGCGCCGTCGGCGGAGGCCGGGTCGGGCGCGGGGTCGGAGGGCGTCGGCCGACGCCCGGCGGGCTGCCGGGGGCCGGGCTGCGGCTCCCGCTCGTCGCGGAAGAGGGGGCCGCTCAGCCGAGCGGCCCCCCGGTCACGGTCGGCGGCCTCGCCGGAGTCGCCGCCCGCGTGGGGCACGGTGGGCATGGGGCGAGTCTGCGCCGCCTCGCCCACCTCGTGCGCGGGACCCGCCGAAGAAGTGGGCACCTCCCAGCCATAGCCGGGGGAGGTGCCCTGACGGCCCGGTCCCCGGAGTCCGGCGCTTGGTGGGGCCCCCCAGGAAGAGTCGTTCATCAGACCTCGAGGAGCTCGGCTTCCTTGTGCTTGAGCAGCTCATCCACCTGCGCGACATACTTCGCCGTGGTGTCGTCGAGCTCCTTCTCGGCGCGGCGCCCCTCGTCCTCGCCGACCTCGCCGTCCTTGATCAGCTTGTCGATGGACTCCTTGGCCTTGCGGCGGACGCTGCGGATCGAGATCTTCGCGTCCTCGCCCTTGCCCTTGGCGACCTTGATGAACTCCTTACGGCGCTGCTCGGTGAGCTCGGGGAACACCACACGGATGATGTTGCCGTCGTTGCTCGGGTTGACGCCCAGATCGGAGTCCCGGATCGCCTGCTCGATGTTGCGGAGCGCGGTCTTGTCGAACGGCGTGACCACGGCCATCCGCGGCTCCGGCACCGAGAACGACGCCAGCTGATTGATCGGCGTCAGCGCACCGTAGTAGTCCGCCACGATCTTGTTGAACATCGCCGGGTGCGCACGCCCGGTGCGGATCGCGGCGAAGTCCTCCTTGGCGACCACAACGGCTTTCTCCATCTTCTCCTCGGCCTCGAGGAGGATCTCTTCGATCACCACTTGCTCCTGGTGTTATCAGTAAGCAGAGCCTCGCCCCTGCGTGCGTCTTCTCCTGCACGGTGTCCGACCGGCAGGCCGTTGTCCATCCCCCGTTCGAGCCGTCAGGCCCGGGAGCCCTGGTCGCTCACCAGCGTGCCGATCTTCTCACCCTTCACCGCACGCGCGATGTTTCCTTCGGCCAGGAGCTCGAAGACGAGGATGGGCAGCTTGTTGTCCCGGCACAGGGTGATCGCGGTGGCATCTGCGACCTTGAGGTCCCGGGTGATCACCTCGCCGTACTCCAGGGCGTCGAACTTCACCGCGTCGGGGTTGCGGGCGGGGTCGGAGTCATAGACCCCGTCCACGCCGTTCTTGCCCATGAGCAGGGCCTGCGCGTCGATCTCCAGCGCTCGCTGGGCCGCGGTGGTGTCCGTGGAGAAGTACGGCATACCCATACCCGCGCCGAAGATGACCACACGCCCCTTCTCCAGATGGCGCACCGCACGCAGCGGAATGTACGGCTCCGCGACCTGGCCCATGGTGATGGCGGTCTGGACGCGGGAGTCGATGCCCTCCTTCTCCAGGAAGTCCTGGAGGGCGAGACAGTTCATGACGGTTCCGAGCATGCCCATGTAGTCCGAGCGGGCCCGGTCCATACCGCGCTGCTGCAGCTCAGCACCGCGGAAGAAGTTACCGCCGCCGATGACGATGGCGATTTCGGCACCGTCCCTGACCACGGCGGCGACCTCGCGGGCGATGGCGTGCACGACATCGGGGTCGACACCGAGTCCCCCGCCTCCGGCGAACGCCTCGCCGGACAGCTTCAGCAGGAAGCGACCGTGTGGGGCCGCGCCGTGCGCCTTCTTGTCATCGGCGGCCTGTTTGGCGTCCGCGCCGTGATTCATTGGAGATCTCCTCGTGCACATACGAAGAAGGCCACTGCCGGACGGGTCCTGTTACGACCTCTGCGGCAATGGCCTCCTCGTCACATCTGCGGCCGACCGGTCGACGGTTGGCTGCCTACGACCCTATCGGGGTCGCCGGTCATTCGCTGCTCGGCTCAGACGCCGACGCGGAAACGGGCGAAGCGCTTGAGCGAGACACCGGCCTCGTCCAGGATCTTCTGGACGGACTTCTTGTTGTCCTTGGCGAACGGCTGGTCCACCAGCACGTTCTCCTTGAAGAAGCCGGTGACGCGACCCTCGACGATCTTCGGCAGGGCGCCCTCGGGCTTGCCCTCCTCGCGGGCGGTGGCCTCGGCGACCCGGCGCTCGTTCTCGACCGTCTCGGCCGGGATCTCGTCGCGGGTGAGGAACTTCGGGGCGAAGGCGGCGATGTGCTGCGCGACGTCCTTGGCGACCGTGGCGTCTTCCTTGTCCAGCTCGACCAGGACGCCGACCTGCGGCGGCAGGTCCGGGCTGGTGCGGTGCATGTACGCCGCGACGAAACCGCCGGAGAACTGCGCGAAGCGGTCCAGGACGATCTTCTCGCCGAGGGTCGCGTTGGCCTCGTCGACGAACGCCTGAACGGTCTTGCCCGCCTCGATCTCGGAGGCCAGCAGGGCCTCCAGGTCGGCCGGGGAGGTCTTGGCGACGTGGGCGGCGATGGCGTCGGCGACGGCGACGAACTTGTCGCCCTTGGCCACGAAGTCGGTCTCGCACTTCAGCTCGACCAGCACGCCGGAGGACTTGTCGTCCGCGATGAGGGAGACGACAGCACCGTTCTCGGCGTTGCGGCTCTCACGCTTGGCCACGCCCTTCTGGCCCTTGACGCGCAGGATCTCGACGGCCTTGTCGACGACGCCCTCGGCCTCGTCCAGCGCCTTCTTGCAGTCCATCATGCCGGCGCCGGTCAGCTCACGGAGCTTCTTGACGTCAGCGGCGGTGAAGTTCGCCATGATCTGTGAATCTCTTCTCGAAAGTCGAAAGCTCTACGGGTGAACGGCGGGGGCGGCGCCACCGGCACCGTCCCCCGCCGTCATACACCGTCTGAGTGACGTCTTAGTGGTCAGCCCTGCTCGGTGCCCGCGGCGGGGGTCTCGGCAGGCTTGTCCGCAGCGTCCTCGGCGGGCTTGGCGTCCTCGGCAGGCTTGTCCGCGGCGGCCTCGGCGGGCTTGGCGGCGTCCTCGGCGGGCTTGTCCGCGGCGGCCTCGGCCGACTTGGCCTCGGCCTCATCGGCCTTCTTCTCGCCCTCGTCAGCCTTCTTCTCGCCCTCGAGCAGGTCGCGCTCCCACTCGGCGAGCGGCTCGCCCGCGGCCTTGTCGGCCTTCTCGTCACCGGTGGCGACACCGGAACGGGCGATGAGGCCCTCGGCGACGGCGTCCGCGATCACCCGGGTGAGCAGGGTGACGGAGCGGATCGCGTCGTCGTTGCCCGGGATCTTGTAGTCGACCTCGTCGGGGTCGCAGTTGGTGTCGAGGATCGCGACGACCGGGATCCGGAGCTTGCGCGCCTCACCGACGGCGATGTGCTCCTTCTTGGTGTCCACGATCCAGACGGCGCTCGGCACCTTCTGCATCTCGCGGATACCGCCGAGGGTCTTCTCCAGCTTGGCCTTCTCGCGGGAGAGGACCAGGAGCTCCTTCTTGGTGAGGCCGGAGGCGGCCACGTCCTCGAAGTCGATCTGCTCGAGCTCCTTCAGGCGCTGCAGGCGCTTGTAGACGGTCGAGAAGTTGGTGAGCATGCCGCCCAGCCAGCGCTGGTTGACGTACGGCATGCCGACGCGGGTCGCCTGCTCGGCGATGGCTTCCTGCGCCTGCTTCTTGGTGCCGACGAACATGATGGAGCCGCCGTGGGCGACGGTCTCCTTGACGAACTCGTAGGCGCGGTCGATGTACGACAGCGACTGGAGCAGGTCGATGATGTAGATGCCGTTGCGCTCGGTGAAGATGAAGCGCTTCATCTTCGGGTTCCAGCGGCGGGTCTGGTGCCCGAAGTGGACGCCGCTCTCCAGCAGCTCCCGCATCGTGACGACGGCCATGGCCGTACTCCTTGAGGTACTCGGTTCCACGGCGGCCGGGCGGCCGCCGCTCCTGACGTCCCGGCGCGCCTGCCACGGACGGGGCCCTTTCGGGAGGTCGTCCGAGGACCGAGGGGCGCGGCCACCGAGCTGACCGATGCGCGATCGGAGCACCGGTGGCGGGGCGTGCGAAGTCGATCCGGTGACCCGGATCGCCATAAGAAGTGTACGGGACCGGTACGGTGCCGGGTGACGGCGTTATCCACAACCCGTGAGTAGTCCCCCGATTCCGTCCATGATCCACCCGTTTCGGGCCGCCCGGCCATCGTGGGGGCATGCGAAGGCTTGTGGTGGGTTGGGCTCTTGCCCTGGTGATTCTCGTGCTGTCGGTGCTGTCGGTGCTGTCGGTGCTGTCGGTGCCGACGGCCTCTCTTCCGGTGACACCTCTTTCGACGGCACCGGCCGCGGCGGCGGATCCGCGCGCGGCGCCTGCATCGCGCGCGGCGCCGGAGCCGGGGACGAGGCCGGGCGGGGGACGGTCGACGCCGGGCGGGGAGCGGTCGAGCCCGGGCGGGGGGCGGTCATGGCCGGTCGACGGTGCGCCGGGCGCGGTGCGGCCCGCCGTACTGAGGGGCTGGCGGCCGCCTCCTGCGCCCTGGGCAGCGGGGCACCGGGGGGTCGACCTCGCGGCGCGTCCGGGCGAGCGGGTCCGCGCGGCGGGCCCGGGGCGGGTGAGCTTCGTGGGCCCGGTCGCGGGCCGTGGTGTGCTGGTGATCGAGGTGTCCGGGACCGGCTCCCCTCCCCTGCGCATCACCTACGAACCGGTGCGCGCCAGCGTGGCCAAGGGGGAACGGGTGACCGCCGGGCAGGTGGTCGGCGTGGTGGCGCCGGGCCCCTTCCACTGCGGGTCGGGCTGTCTGCACTGGGGGCTGCGGCGCGCGGACCGTTATCTCGATCCGCTGTCACTGCTGCCGCCGTCGATGTTGCGGGGCGGGCCGTCCCGGCTGCTCCCGGTGTTCGGGGTGCGCGACGCGCCCACGGTCTCCGCGCTCGCCTCCCCCGCCGGGGACACCCGGCTGCCGACGGCCGCGGCGCTGGTGGCGGCATCCCTCTGGGCCCGGATCCGGCTGGGTCGCCCGAGTCGGTCCCGGTCGCCCGGTCGTCCGGGCCGCGTCCCGCGCGCGCCCGCAGGGGCAGTGGAAGGGCCGGGCGGTCAGCCCCGGACGCCGCGCAGGGCCATGGCGACGGCCGCCTCGGTGATCCGCTCGGGGTCCTCGGCCGCGCCGAGCTCGATGCGGCGGACCGCGGCGTCCACGACGCCCTGGAGCAGCACGGCAGAGAGCCGGGGCTGCTCATGCCCGAGGGTCGCGAGGGCCTCGACCACCATGGCGATCAGCCCGCCGTGGGCCGCCCGGATCTTCTCCCGCGCGCCCGCGTCCAGCTCACCGGCGGAGATCGCCACCACCGCGCGGTGCCGACGGTCGCCGACGAGCGCGAGCTGCCGGCGGACATACGCCTCGATCTTCGCCTCAGGCCCGTCGGCCCGCTCCATCGCGGCCTCGACCTCGGCGGCCCAGACCGGGAAGTCCACGGCGCAGAGCTCCTCGACCACGGCGGCGCGGGAGCGGAAGTACTCATAGACGGAGGACCGTGCGAGTCCCGTGCGCTCGGCGAGGGTGGGGAAGGTCAGCGCCTCCGTACCGCCCTCGGACAGCAGGGTGCGGGCGGCCTCCAGCAGGGCCGCGCGCTGCATCGTCCGGTGCTCGGCCACTGAGGCCGCTCGAATCCTGGGCACCCGACCACTCTACGGAAGAGGCCGCCCGGAGGGGATGCCGGAGGGACGATTCAGCGCCCGACGTCGGCGAGTTTCGCCCGCAGCTGGAGCACCGACTTGGTGTGGATCTGACTGACCCGGCTCTCGGTGACGCCGAGCACCTGGCCGATCTCGGCGAGCGTGAGCCCCTCGTAGTAGTAGAGCGTGACTACGGTCTTCTCCCGCTCCGGGAGGGTGTTGATCGCCCGGGCGAGCAGCCGCCGCAGCTCCCGGTCCTCGGCCACCTCGACGGGGTTGTCCGCCGCGGTGTCCTCGAGGGTGTCCATGAGGCTGAGCCGGTCACCGCCCTCGCCGCCGACGTGCAGCAGCTCCTCCAGGGCGACCACATTGGCGAGCGACAACTGGCTGAAGACGCCGTGCAGTTCCTCGAGGCTGATGCTCATCTCGGTGGCCACCTCGGCCTCCGAGGGGGTGCGGCGCAGCTGGGCCTCCAGCGTGGCGTACGCCCGCTCCACGGCCCGGGCCTTCTGGCGCACCGACCGCGGGATCCAGTCCAACGCCCGCAGCTCGTCGATCATCGCGCCGCGGATCCGGGTGATCGCGTAGGTCTCGAACTTGATGGCGCGCTCGGGGTCGAACTTCTCGATGGCGTCGATGAGTCCGAAGACCCCGGACGAGACGAAGTCCGCCTGCTCGACATTGGAGGGCAGCCCGACGCTGACCCGGCCGGCCACATATTTCACCAGCGGTGAGTAGTGCAGGATCAGCTGCTCCCGCAGCCGGCCGTCGCCCGTGGTCTTGTACGACCGCCACAGCTCGTCGAGCGATGAGGGCGCGGCAGGGTGCACCGCGCCGCGGGCCGCGGGCGGCGCCGCGCTGTCAGACCCGGAGATGTGCTGGGGCATTCGTCGCCTTGAGCCGTTCTGCCATGACATGGGTGAGGACGTACGCTTCCGCCGGAAACCTTGTGAGCGTAGCGTGACTGGGGCGTCGCGGTATGCGAAGGGCGTCGGCTCGGCGGTGTGCGGATACGGTCATCGCCTCAACCCTTTCACCCGATTGCCCCGATTCGGGGGATCGCCTCGCCGTGCGCCGTCGCTCCGATGCAGGGGCGGGACCAACTCCCATCGATCGCCATGACGTTCGACAAAGCCCAGGGCGAGCAGTTCATGGAGTCGGCCCAGGGCCTCGTCGCAGCCGGTCCCGGATTCCCGGGCCACATCCCGCAGGTGGTTGCCGCCCCGTGCCGACAACGCTTCCAGCACCCGTGCCGTCACGGGATCGAGCAGGTCCCGCTCGACCAGCGGTCCCCGCCGCTCCGGGGCGAGGTCTCCGATGCCGCCGATGAGTTCGGCCACTTCGGCGGCGTCGGTGACCAGGACGGCCTCGCCGCGCAGCAGTTCATGCACCCCGGCCGAGAGCCCGCTGGTCACCGGTCCGGGCACCCCCATGGTGGACCGCCCGAGCTGTTGTGCCCGGCGCGCGGTGACCAGCGATCCGCTGCGGTACTGGGCCTCGACCACGACCGTGCCGCGGGTGAGGGCGGCGATGACCCGGTTGCGGAGCACGAATCTGGGACGCGTCGGATGCGCTCCGGGTGGCAACTCGGCCAGCACCAGGCCCTGTTCCGCGATGCGCTCGATCAACTCGGTGTGCGCACGCGGATAGGGGACGTCCACACCGGAGGCGAGCACCGCGATGGTGGCCCCGCCAACGGCGAGCACGCCTCGGTGAGCCGCGCCGTCCACGCCGTGGGCCGCCCCGGAGACCACCACCCAGCCCCGCTCGGCGAGCCCTGTGCCGAGAGACGCCGCGACATGCGCGCCGTAATCGCTGCAGGCTCGGGCGCCCACCACGGCGACCGAGCGCAGCGCCCACATCCGCAAGTCGGCCCGGCCGCGCACCCATAACCCGACCGGGCGAGCGTCACCGAGATCGTCGAGCTGACCGGGCCAGTCCAGATCCCCGGGACAGATGAACCGCCCGCCGCACCGGGCGATCAGCGCGAGGTCGGCGACCGGGTCCACCCCGGCCGCCCGGAGGGCACATCCGGCCAGCCGCTCCCCGGTGGCCCCGGGCGGGGGCTTGCCCTTCCCGGTGAGCGCCCGCCACAGCGCCACCGGACCCATACGGCGCAGCCAGCGCCCCACGGTCTCGTCCCCGGGCTCCACGAGCCGGGTGAGCGCCGCCCGCGCCAGCCGCTCCTCGCCCGGAGCGCCCAGCCGCTCAGCGGGCCCCCGCCCCACGTCCGGGGCGGCCCGTTCCTCGAAGAGCTCCCGCCCCTCCTCCGGGACGCCCCGTCTCTCGGGCAACCCCTGCCGCTCATCCGCGACGCCCCGCCCCTCAGGGAGCGCCTGCCCCTCGTCCCAGCCGCCCTGCCCCTGCCCAGGCTCGGAGAACAGCGCGGGGACGGCGCCGCGACCGCCCGTCGAAGAAGCCGACATCAGCACTCCCCCACCGGGACCGGCACCCCGCGGCTGATCCCGGTGCGCAGTTGCAGCGCCTGGGCGATGTCCGGCGCCATGGGTCGGTCGTGCCCGGCCAGGTCGGCGACGGTCCAGGCGACCCTCAGCACCCGGTCGAGCCCCCGGGCGGTGAGCAGCCCGCGCTCCATATCGCGCTCGGCCTCGCGCAGCGCGCCGGGGGACGGCTGCCAGCGGGTGCGCAGCTCATGGCCCGGCACCTCGCTGTTCAGCCGCCAGGGGGTGCCGTGGAGCCGGGCGGCGGATCGTTCCCGGGCCTCCTTGACCCGGACCGCGACGGACGCGCTGCTCTCCGCCCCGGCACGCGCCCCGGTGAGCTCGGTCCGGCTCACCGCCTCGACGCGGACCCGCAGGTCCACCCGGTCCAGCAGCGGTCCGGACAGCCGTGCCTGATAGCGGCGGACCGTGGCGGGCGAGCACTCGCAGACGTCGCCCATCAGACCGTGGCGCCCGCAAGGGCAGGGGTTGGCCGCCAGCATCAGCAGGAAGCGCGCCGGCATCCGCATCATCCCGGCGGACCGGGCGACCACCACATGCCCCGATTCCAGGGGCTGCCGCAGGGCGTCCAGCGCCTTCCCGCTGAACTCGGGAGCCTCGTCCAGGAAGAGCACTCCACGGTGGGCGAGCGAGACCGCACCGGGGCGGGGCAGGCCGTTGCCCCCGCCGACGAGCGCGGCCATGGTCGCCGAGTGGTGCGGGGCACAGTACGGCGGGGTCTCCACCAGGGGCTGCCCCGGCGGGAGGACCCCGGCGACCGAATGGACCGCGGTGACCTCCAGGGCCTCCTGCTGGGTGAGCGGCGGCAGCAGCCCGGGCAGCCGCTCGGCCAGCATGGTCTTCCCGGCGCCCGGAGGCCCGTTCAGAAAGAGGTGGTGCCCGCCCGCGGCCGCCACCTCCAGGGCGGTGCGCGCGGCCCGCTGTCCGGCGACCTCGGCCAGATCGGGCCGCCCCGCCCCGGCCCCGGGCACCGCGGCGACACCGGTGCCCATACCGGCGCCGGGCACGGTGAGCCCCGCCAGCATCGGATCGGGGCGGCCCAGCTCCTGGGGCTCCTCCTCCTCGGGCTCCGGCTCGTCCGTCAGCACCGCGATCAGCTGGCGCAGGCTCCGCACGCCCAGCACCGAGACGCCCGGCACCAGGGCCGCCTCCGCCGCCGTCTGCTCGGGGACCACGACCTGGCGGTAGCCCGCCTCGGAGGCGGCGAGCACGGCGGGCAGCACGCCGCGGACCGGCCGCACCCGGCCGTCAAGACCCAGCTCCCCGATCATCATCAGATCGGCGATCTCCCGTGGGTCCACGCGCTCGGCCGCGCCGAGCACCGCACAGGCCACGGCCAGGTCGAAGCCGCTGCCGCCCTTGGGGACGGATGCCGGGCTGAGCCCGACCGTGAGCTTCCGCTGCGGCCATTCACCGCCGGAATTGACCACGGCCGCGCGGACCCGGTCCCGGCTCTCCACCAGGCTCTTGTCGGGCAAACCGACCAGGGTGAAGGCGGCCACTCCCGGCTCCAGATCGGCCTGGACCTCCACCACCACGCCCTCGACGCCGACCAGCGCCACCGAGCAGGTGCGGGCGAACCCCATCAGGCCACCCCTCGCACATGCTCGACCACGGGCGCTCCCCGGCGGGGCAGCACCACCCCCACCACATCGATCCGCACCCCGCCCGGCGGCGGGCCGCCGTGCCGCTCCAGCCAGCGCTCCGCCAGCCACCGCAGCCGCTCGGTCTTGTCCGGTCCGACTGCCGCCATCGGATGCTCGTAACCACCCTCACGGCGCGTCTTGACCTCGCACACCACCAGCGCCCCGGCGTCGAGCGCGACGATGTCGATCTCGCCGTCCCGGCATCGCCAATTGCGCTCCAGGACGGTCATCCCGGCTTCCGCCAATGTGCGGACCGCCACACCTTCGCCATAGCGGCCCAGCGCTCCTCGGGCGTTCATTCGGCACCACCTCCGGCACCGACTGTGACGCCCCCGCACCCCGCTCAGGGATCTTGGAGCATTCCTGTGGACAGCCATCCGGCTGTGGAAAACCCAGCCACCCGGAAGACTGAGTCAGCCGCCCGAAAGTGGGTCAGCCGCCCGGAAGGTGCAGTCAGCCGCCCGGAAGGTCGAGGTCGCTCTTGTTCAGCTCCTCGATATTCACGTCCTTGAACGTGAGAACCCGTACCTGCTTCACGAAACGGGCCGGGCGGTACATGTCCCAGACCCAGGCGTCGGCCATCGACACCTCGAAGAAGACCTCACCCTGGACCGAGTGCACCTGCATCTCGTAGTCGTTGGTGAGATAGAAGCGGCGCTCAGTCTCGATCACGTATTTGAACAGACCGACGACATCGCGGTACTCCCGGTAGAGCTTCAGCTCCATCTCGGTCTCGTACTTCTCGAGGTCCTCGGCGCTCATGGCATGTTCCCCTTCAGCCGTGCGTCCCCCCATTGTGCGTCAGACGCGCTCAGTCTCCAGGATCACCGGTGCACTCGGGGGTCCCTCGACGAGCAGCGTACGCAACAGCTCCGGCAGCCGTGTCGGGTACACCGGCTCCGTCGCCGTGGCCAGCTCATCCGCCGTCCACCAGCGCAGACCGGCCACGCTCCGCCGCTCCAGCTCCGTCAGCCCGGCGCCGGCGCGCGCCGGCGTCTGTTGGGTACGACACAGGTAGTACCACTCGTCCTGGTCCCAGCGCCGCCCGGCGAACGGGAAGGAGCAGATCCGCCGCCACAGCAGCGGGCCGAGCCGCACATCGGTGATCCCGGTCTCCTCCGCGAGCTCGCGGAGCGCGGCCTCCTCGCGGCTCTCCTGGCCCTCCAGACCGCCGCCCGGGGTGAACCACCAGGTCGAGGTCGGATCGTCCGGTTCGAAGCCGTGCAGCAGCAGGATCCGGTCCTGCGGATCCAGCAGCACCACCCGGGCGACCTTCCGCAGCCGCCGCTCGTCCGCTCCGGTCCGCTCCGCTCCGCCGTGCCCTTCAGCCACTCGCGGCCACCTTCCCCTTCGCCGCCTGGTCCCGCCGGGCGCCGCCGCCCGCCCTGCGCCGGGCGATCGGCCCGTGCGCCGCGCCCGCCAGGATCAGCACCGCGCCCACGATGACCGCGATCAGGATCGGCCCCAGCGGCCCCGGCTGCGAGATCCCGCCCGGCAGCGCCTTGAAGGCGTCGGGCCGCCCCACGGTCCCCCAGGACCCCAGCGGCCAGGCGGTGGCGTCCACCCGGGCGTCCACCGCGCCGCGCTCCACGGCGCCGCCCGCCTCGTCGGTGAGGTGCACCCGCGAGTCCAGGGAGTCGCTGCGATGGTCGCCCATCAGAAACAGCCGGTTCTTGGGCACGGTGGTGGAGAAGACCGAGGCGGACGCCTGCTCCCCCGAGCGCAGATACGGTTCCTCGAGGACCTTGCCGTTCACCCGCAGCCGGCCCTGCTTGTCACAGCACTCGACCCGGTCGCCGCCGACCCCGATGACCCGCTTCACCATGGGCAGGTCGCCCCACACCTGGTCGCGGAAGACCACCACATCGCCGCGGCGCACGTCGCCGCCGTCGACCCGCTCCGCCAGCACCCGGGCGCCCTTGCCGATCGTCGGCGTCATGGAGTCGGTGGGGACCGTGTACGGCTTGTAGAGCACCGCGCCCCAGACGAAGCCTCCGAGGAACAGCACACAGCCGACGGCCACCGCCAGCCCGGACAGCACGCTGCCGGGCGTGCGCCGCGGCTTGCCGCCCCCCACCCCTTGGGCTCCGCTCATTCCAGTGCTCCCGCCGTACGCAACAGACGTAGAAGATCAGGTTCCGTGTGCCCCGGGGCACACGGAACCGCACCTTACCCGGCGGTACGGGCCCCGTCAGCAGTCGGCAGTCAACCGCTCCGGCCGGCTCTCGGCCTCCGTACGGACCTTGGCGATCAGCCGGCGGCGGCGCCACAGCACGATCGGCAGCGCACCCGCGAACCCCAGGGCCGAGGGGGCCATCGCGGCGGCCGCGCTCAGACCCGGCTGGTCGAAGGTGCTCGGCACCGACAGGGTGGTCCAGCGGTTGATCGGCCAGGCGATGACGATCGCGCGCCCGACGACGTCGTCCACCGAGACCGTGCCGTTGTTCAGGTTCTGGTGGTAGCGGGAGTCCAGCGAGTCCTGTCGGTGGTCGCCCATCACCCAGATCCGGCCCTCGGGCACCTTGATCGGGCCGAACGGCTTCTCGTCACAGGGGGTGTTCCCGGGGAAGATGTACGGCTCGTCCAGCGGCTTGCCGTTGACCATCACCTTGCCGCCGCGCTTGCAGGAGACGGTGTCCCCGCCGACCGCGATGACCCGCTTGATCAGGTCCTTCTCCTCCGCCGACGGCATCAGCCCGATGAAGCTGAGCGCCTTCTGGATGCCCTCGGCGACCGGGCCGGAGCTCTTGGTCTGCGACTCGCCGAGCCAGCCGCCCGGGTCGTGGAAGACGACCACCTCGCCGCGCTCCGGCTCGGAGCCGAACCACGGGGTGAGCTTGTCCACCAGCACCCGGTCGCCCCGCTGCAGGGTGTCCTGCATCGAGTCGGACGGGATCGAGAACGCCTGCACCAGGAAGGTCTTGATCAGCAGCGCCAGAGCCAGCGCGATGACGACCAGGATCGGCAGCTCCTTCCAGAAGGAGCGCACCTTCTTGGGCCTGCCGAGCTTCCCGGGCCCGCCGGGCTTCCCGGGGCCCGGCGTCGACGCCCCGTCCCCGGGCCCGGACGGATCAGCCGCGCCGGGACCGTCCGGGGGATCGGAGGGTTCCGGCCCGCCATCGGCTCCGTGTGGGTCCGACGCCCTGGGCGCGGCAGCCGCCCCGTTCGTGGGTGCACCGGCTTCGGGCGCCTCGTCCGTCCCGTCCGTGGGGTGCTCCGCCCCCGTCCCGGGCTGCCTCTCGGGCTCTTCGTGACCGGATCGTGCGCCGACCGCCAAATCCCCCACATCCACTCCTCACGCCTGACTGCCGCCTGCCCCACGAACGGCGCAGGATCACCACTCCCATAACGAGCGGGAGTTCCGCAGGGGTCGGGAGCTGGACCATTCCTTGCTGATCCATGGGGGACAGCCTATGTGCCGAGCCCTCGGCCTGTGTCGCCCCACTCGGCGCGTCCTTCACCGAGGCGTAGGTGCCCGGCTCCTCGAGCCGCCGCATGTGCCCGAACGGCCAAGCGATCACCACGGCGCGGCCGACCACCATGTTGTCCGGCACCGTGCCCTGGTACGGCTCGTCCAGATGGACCCGGGAGTCCGCCGAGTTGGACCGGTGATCACCCATCACGAACATCCGCCCCTGAGGGACCGTCACCTTGAACTGCTTCTGCGACGGCGGGTTGCCCGGGTGCAGATACGGTTCGTTCAGCGGCGTCCCGTTGACGGTGACCTTACCGTTCGTATCGCAGCACTCGACCGTGTCGCCGCCCACCGCGACCACCCGCTTGATCAGGTCCTGCTCGTCGGAGGACGGCAGCAGCCCGATGAAGGTCAGGAACTCCTTGCCCTGCTTGATGACCGGCGGGTCGTCCTTGGGCGGCTTCCGCTCGTCGTCCAGCCACCCGCCGGGATCCTTGAACACCACCACATCGCCGCGCTCCGGCTTCGAGCCGAACCACGGGGTGAACTTGTCCACCAGCACCCGGTCGCCGATCCGGATGGTCTGCTCCATCGAGCCGGACGGGATGACGAACGCCTGCACCAGGAAGGTCTTCAGGACGAGCGCGATCACCAGCGCCACGCCCACCAGGATCGGTATCTCCTTGACGGCCGAACGGCGCCGCCTGCGCTTGATACGGCGCTGGATCTTGCGCCGCTCCGCACGGCCGCCCACCCGGCGCTCGCCCGGCGGACGGGGAGCGCCCAGGTCGACGCCGGCGGGCGGAGGGGCCTGGCGCGCCCTGGCACGAGGACGCCCGCGCTTACCCATGGGCACCACCGCGGGCAGCGGACGGTATGCGGGCGGGCTCCGCGGGCACGCTCGTGAAGGCGTCCGTCCGGGGTACGCCGGACCAGCGGCCGAACGGCCAGCCGATCCATTCGGCGCGGCCGATCACCTTGTCGACGGGGACCGTGCCCCCGCCCGGGGCGCCCAGATAGTCGCGCGAGTCCCGGGAGGCGTCGCGGTGATCGCCCATGACCCACAGCCGTCCCTCGGGCACGACGATGTCGAAGGGCACCCGCGAGGGGCTGTCCCCGGGGTGCAGATAGTGCTCGTCCACCGGTTGACCGTTCACCTCGATCCTCCCCCGCTCGTCGCAGCAGGTGACCCGGTCACCACCGATGCCCACCACGCGCTTGACGTAGTCGGACTCGGCCGGTTCGGCCAGCCCGACCGCCGCGGCCGCCTCGCGCAGCAGACCCGTCACCGGATTCCCGGACGGCTCCTCCTCGCCGAAGGAGCCGGCTCCATCGAACACGACAACGTCGCCGCGGCGCGGATCGTCCCCGAAACGGTAGGCGAGCTTGTTCACAAGCACCCGGTCCCCGGGGCGGAGGGTGCTCTCCATGGAACCGCTCGGGATCAGGAACGGCTGCAGCACAAAGCCGCTCACCAGCAGCACGAACGCGGCACACGCGGTCGCGAGCAGCGCCGCCCGCCGCCAGCGCCCGCCGCCGGTCAGCCAGCCCCACAGCCGGTGCGGCGACCGCCCGGCGGCCGGGGGCTCCCCGGTCCGCGCGGAGGCATGCGAAGAGCGCGACCGCCCCTCGCGCTCCTTCTCGGAGCCCTGGGAGCGGTCGCGCTCCGCGAGCTGTCCTTCGGTGTTCATCGGGCCAGAGCCTATCCGGCCCGGCCGGATGATCCGGCGGTAGCTCAGTAGTCGCGCAAAATCGCCGCGATCCCGCCGCGAGCTCAGCTCTCGCGCTTCTCCTTGATCTTGGCGGCCTTGCCGCGGAGGTCGCGCAGGTAGTACAGCTTCGCCCGGCGCACATCACCGCGGGTGACGACCTCGATCTTCTCGACGATCGGGGTGTGCACCGGGAAGGTGCGCTCCACACCGACGCTGAAGCTCACCTTGCGGACGGTGAAGGTCTCGCGGACACCGGAGCCCTGGCGGCGGATGACGACGCCCTTGAACTGCTGGACACGGGAGCGGTTGCCCTCGATGACGCGGACGTGGACGTTGACCGTGTCGCCGGGGCGGAAGGTCGGGATGTCGCTGCGCAGCGACGCGGAGTCGACGGTGTCGAGCAGGTGAGACATGATCGTCTGCTTTCCTCGCTGATGCCACAGGTCATCAGCGGCATATCGGATGATGATTCGGAGTGCCGCCCTCATCGGGTGGGCGTCGGTCCCCCTGTGGCAGGGGCGCACACCCGGACGTACGGCAGCGGCCTATTCTTCCACGGCCCGGTCCGGCCGCCCAAATCGGGCCCCACCGGTCGTCCCACCGGTTGCTCCGTCGGCCGTCCCGCCGGTCCCGGGGAGCTCCTCCCAGCCCAGTTCGGCCAGGATCGCGCGGTCGTGCTTGTCGAGCGTCGCCGGGTCGCAGCGCTCGATCAGATCGGGGCGGTTCTCGCTGGTGCGGCGGAACGCCTCGTCCCGGCGCCAGCGGGCGACCCTGCCGTGGTGGCCGCTGATCAGCACCTCCGGGATGGAGCGGCCGCGCCACTCGGGGGGCTTGGTGTAGACGGGCCCCTCCAGGAGGTCGGCCATCGTGCCGGGGGCGAAGGAGTCGTCGCGGTGCGACTCGGCGTTGCCCAGTACGCCCGGCAGCAGCCGGGCCACCGCCTCGGTGATCACCAGCACGGCGGCCTCGCCACCGGCCAGGACGTAGTCGCCGATCGAGACCTCGTGGACCTCCAGCAGCTCGCCGTACTCCTCGATCACCCGGCGGTCGATGCCCTCGTAACGGGCGGGCGCGAAGACCAGCCAGGGGTGCTCGGCGAGCTCGACGGCGAGGGCCTGGGTGAACGGACGGCCGCTAGGGGTCGGCACGATCAGCGTGGGCTTGACCAGCCCCTCGGCCTCGCCCGACGCCATGATCGAGTCAAGCGCCTCGCCCCAGGGCTCGGGCTTCATCACCATGCCGGGACCGCCGCCGTACGGGGTGTCGTCGACCGTGTTGTGCCGGTCGTGCGTCCAGGCGCGCAGATCGTGGACCCGGACGTCGAGCTGACCGCGGGCACGGGCCTTGCCGACCAGCGAGACGTTCAGCGGCTCCAGATACTCGGGGAAGATCGTGACGACGTCGAGCCTCATGACGACTCATCCCCACGGCCGCCCGCGGTGTCGCCCTTACGGTCGTCGCCCGCGGTCTCACCGCTGTCCGCGGCCGCGCTCTTACGGCCGCCCTCGGCCTCGTCCTTACGGCTGCCCGCGGGCTCCTCGTCACGGCTGCCCGCGATCTCCGCCTCGGCCTCGTCGAGCAGGCCCGGCGGCGGGTCGATCACGGCGCGCTGCGCCTCCAGATCGATCTCCGGCACGACCTCGGAGACGAACGGGATCAGAGCCTCACCCCCGTCGGGGCGCTTCACGACCAGCAGGTCCTGGTACGGCAGATGGGAGATCTCGGAGATCCGCCCGACCTCCGTGCCGTCCACGGTGACCACATCGAGGTCGATCAGCTGATGGTCGTAGAACTCCTCGGGATCCTCGGGGAGTTCCTCCGGGTCGACCTCGGCGATCAGCAGGATGTTGCGCAGCGCCTCCGCGGCGCTGCGGTCGCGTACGCCGTCGAAGCGCAGCAGCAGCCGGCCGCTGTGCACCCGGCCGGACTCGATGGTCAGCGGCCCGGCCGAGGCGGGCTCGGTGGCCAGCACGGCGCCCGGGCCGAGCCGCAGCTCCGGCTCGTCCGTCCGCACCTCGACGGTGACCTCGCCCTTGATGCCATGGGCACGGCCGATCCGCGCGACAACCAACTGCACGATGCGATGTCCCTTCACACACACGGGCCGGGGACGGCCCAAAGCCCTCCCCGGCCCGTGCCGGTGCTCTTCTTGATCGCCTCAGCGGACCTGATCGACGTCGACGAGGTCGACGCGGATCCCACGGCCGCCGATGGCGCCCACGACGGTGCGCAGGGCGCGTGCGGTGCGGCCGTTGCGGCCGATCACCTTACCGAGGTCATCGGGGTGCACCCGGACCTCGAGCACCCGCCCGCGCCGCAGGTTGCGCGAGGCGACCTGCACCTCGTCGGGGTTGTCGACGATGCCCTTCACCAGGTGCTCGAGGGCCTCCTCGAGCATCCTCAGGCCTCAGTCGACGCGGTGGACTCGGCGGACCCGGCCGCCTCGTCCGACTTCTTGTCGGCCTTCTTCGCCTTCGGGGTGATCGCCTCACCCTTCGGCTCGTCACCGGCGTCCTTGGCGGCCGCCTCGAACAGCGCGCGCTTGTCGGCCTTCGGCTCGGCGACCTTCATCGGAGCCGGGGCGGGCAGACCCTTGAACTTCTGCCAGTCGCCGGTGACCTTCAGAATGGCCAGCACCGGCTCGGTCGGCTGCGCGCCGACCTTCAGCCAGTGCTGCACGCGCTCCGAGTCCACCTCGATGCGCGACGGGTTCTGCACCGGGTGGTACAGACCGATCTCCTCGATCGCCCGGCCGTCACGGCGGGTGCGGGAGTCGGCGATGACGATGCGGTAGTGAGGCGACCGGATCTTGCCCAGACGCTTCAGCTTGATCTTGACTGCCACGGGAGTGGTGTCTCCTGGTCTTGACGTGGTTGAGCACTGCGACGTGCCGCGTGGGGTTGCGGTACCCGAGTGCCCGATGGACGCGTCAGCCGGAGGAGAGAGGGGTCCTGGTCGACTGTCGAGTACAGCAGACCATTGTGCCACACCGTTACAGGTCAGCCGACCGCGGCCACCGGCTCCGGAATGCGGAACGGCTTCCCGCATCCACCGCACATGATCGGCGCCTGGGCCAGCACCGACGGGACGACGCGGACATTGCGCCCGCAGTCGCACACCGCCTTGACCCGGACCCCGCCACCGGACGAGCCGTGGCGCGCGGCGGGCCCGCGGAAGGTGCGGGAGGTCTCGGCGGTGGTCGCCACGGTGTGCGCCTTGAGCGCGCGCTGGAGGCGTTCGATCGTCGTCCGGTACCGCTTTCTCGCCTCTGGGCTGAGGGTGACCAGCGAGAAGCCGCTGCTGGGATGCGGCTCCTCGGGATGGTCCAGCCCCAGATCCTCGGCGATCGCCAGGAACCGGCGGTTGTGGTAGCGGCCGGCGCGTGAGGTGTCACGGACACCGCGGGCAGCGGCGATCCCATGCACTGCCTCATGCAGCAGCCGTTCGAAGGAGAGCTCGGCGCCACATGCGGACGACGATTCTCCGATCAGCGATTCGGGCGCGGCTAGATCCGGCAGCTCGGGGTGGTGCCGTTGAATGTCGGCCCACGCCTGCGCCAGTTCTGCGGCGAGAACAGGTGGTGTCGTGCTCACGTCGTCCTAACGAGCGGGACCGGTCCGGTGTTCCGATTCCGGGGCATCCCAAATAATTTGCACGTACCAGTCAGTTCACGGTGATGTACGACGACGAGGGGCGGGTGCGTAAATGTATGGATGAGCCACGCACCGCGCACCAAGCCGGTACGTACCGGTTCAGTAGGCCCTCGCGACGTCTGCTCTCACGACGTCAGTAGGCCCTCGCGACGTCTGCTCTCACGACGTCAGTAGGCCCTCGCGACGTCTGCTCTCACGACGTCAGTAGGCTCTCGCGACGAACGCGACGTTACCGGGAGCGTCGTCGGCGTCCGGCACCGCCCCGTCCTCGGTGACCAGACACCGGACGGACACGGACCGCTCGGCGAGCGCCGCCTCACCCTCCGGCCCCAGATCCGACCACCGGATGCGGGCCCAGCCGCCCGCCGCCGCGACCTCGGCGGCCTCCTCCATGGTCGTCACGTCCGTGGTGCGCGCCTTACGGCGCTCACGGGCCTGCCGCAGCAGCAGCGCCTGGTCCTCCTCCAGGACCTTGGGCAGCAGCTCCGGCAGCAGTTCGGCGCGCACCGGCTCCTTGCCGCCGGGGATCCGCCTGACCACCATCGCGGTGCCGCTCTCCAGGTCGCGCGGGCCGACCTCGACCCGCACCGGCACGCCCTTGAGCTCCCAGTCGACCGCGCGCCGGCCGAAGGCGGTGTCCGTACGGTCGTCGACATGGGCCCGCACGCCCGCCGCGGTGAGCAGTTCGCCGATCTCGCGGACCTTGGCGAGCACCGCGTCGTCGCCCTTGATCGCCACCACCACGACCTGCACCGGGGCCAGCCGCGGCGGGATCCGAAGGCCGTTGTCGTCGCCGTGCATCATCACCAGCGCGCCGACCATCCGGGTCGTACTGCCCCAGGAGGTCTGCCAGACCAGTTCCTGCTCGCCGTCCTTGGACAGATAGCTGGTGTGGAAGGCCCGGGCGAAGTTCTGGCCGAGCTCGTGGCTGGTGCCCAGCTGGAGCGCCTTGCCGTCGCCCATCATCCCTTCGAGGGTGAGGGTGTTGAGGGCGCCGGCGAACCGCTCCCGGGCTGTCTTGCGGCCCAGGACCACGTCCATCGCGAGGACGTCCTCCATGAACCGGGCGTAGACCTCGCGGTGGATCCGGGCGGCGAAGGCCCGGGCGTCCTCGTACGACGCGTGCGCGGTGTGGCCCTCCTGCCACAGGAACTCGGTCGTCCGCAGGAACAGCCGCGGCCGCAGCTCCCAACGCACCACATTGGCCCACTGGTTGATCAGCAGGGGCAGATCGCGGTAGCTCTGCACCCACTTGGAGAAGTACTCGTTGACGATCGTCTCGGAGGTGGGCCGGACGACGACCGGCTCCTCGAGCTCCTTACCGCCGCCATGGGTGACGACCGCGAGCTCCGGCGCGAACCCCTCGACGTGATCGGCCTCCTTGGCCAGATACGACTGCGGGATGAAGAGCGGGAAGTACGCGTTCTGGACGCCGACCGCCTTGATGCGGGCGTCCATGTCCTGCTGCATCCGCTCCCACAGCCCGTACCCGTACGGTCGGATCACCATGGTGCCGCGCACCGGGCCGTTGTCGGCCAGTTCGGCCTTGTTGATCACGTCCTGGTACCAGCGGGGGAAGTCCTCCGCCTGGGGGGTGAGCACGGGAGCCTTGGCCATGGCGCCGATCGTACGGCCCAGGGGTACCGAACCGGGAATCGGGCCAGAACGAGCCGATCAGTGCCGGCCATCCCCGCGCCGCGCCCATGGCCGTCCGGCGGCCCGGCGGAGGCCAGGGGGCGGTTCGGGGAGCGAGACGTACGCACAGGTGTGCGGGGGCGCACAAAGGGGGCACGCAAGCACGGCCGTGAAACCTCTGGACGCGGGGACGGATGCGGAGTTCCCTGGCATTTGGGGGTGGGACGTCACAACGCACCACGGGGGAAACGCACCACGGGGGATGTGACACCGAATCTGACGACGGCACAGCTCTTCGCTGATTGGGGCCCTTTCGATGACATCTACGCTCGTACGGCGGCACCGCCCGCGCCCCTCCTCGTCGTGGACGACGGACGCGCCCGCTCGCACCCGGGACTGGGCGGAGATCCAGGAGCGGATGCTGGTCCCGCTGTACGAGGCCGTGTACGAACGGCTGGACGTCGGCGCCGGAACGCGTCTGCTGGGCCTGGGCTGCGGCTCCGGGCTCGCCCTCCTCATCGCGGCCGCGCGCGGCGCCGCGGTCTGCGGGGTGGACAAGGACGAGCGGCGCCTGGACCTCGCGCGGGAGCGGCTGACCGCCGCGGGCGCGCCGGGCGATCCGGCGCGGCCCGCCCGGCTGGGCCTCGGCGGCCCGGAGAGCCCCTGCGTGCGGGAGGCCGCCGCGGACGCTGACTTCACGGTGGTGACCGCCTTCGAGCCGCTGTCGGCCCTGGGCGCGGGGAGCCCCGGTGCGACGGTGGCCGCCGCCGCGTCCACGCTGGTGGCAGCCGCGGCCGGCACCGAGCGCGGCGGGGCCGTGGTGCTCGCCGGATGGGGCCCGCCGGAGCGCTGCGCCACCTCCGGGGTGCTGCGGGTGGGCGCCCGGCTCGCCGACCCCATGTGCGCCCCCGGCTACCACGGGGAGGTGCCCCCTCCCGCGCGCTGGCAGCTGTGCGGCCGGGACGACCTGGAGGAGCTGGCCGCGCGGGCGGGCCTGCGACCCGACGGCTCGGGCCGGGTGGCCTGCCCGTTCGGGTACGCCGACATGGACAGCGCGGTGCGTGGGCTGCTGTCGACGGGGCTGTTCGACGCGGCGGAGCGGGCCACGGATCCGATCCAGGTCCGTAAGGAGATCACCGAGGCACTGCATCCGCATCAGCGGGCGGACGGCACGGTGTGGATGCCGAACGTCTTCCGCTATCTGATCTGCCGCGTCTGAACGGGGCCGTCGCGTAAGGCCCCTGACGGTGTGCGCAGGGGCCTTACGGTTCGCTCGTACGGGGCCGGCTCGGGAGCCGGGGCGGCTCAGCCCATGAACTTCTTGAACTCGTCGGGGAGTTCGAAGTCCTGACCGCCCTGGTCGCCGTTGGGCAGCCCGAACGCGCCGCCCTGCTCGCGGCGTGCCGCGGCGGCCTGCTCCTCGGCCTTGCGCTTCATGGGGTTGCCCGAGCGCTGCTTGCCCTTGGCCTTCTTCTGCTGCTTGCCCTTGCGCTTGTTGGCGCCGCCCACGCCCGGCATGCCCGGCATCCCGGGCATCCCCGGCATGCCGCCCTGGGCCATCTTCGACATCATCTTGCGCGCGTCGAAGAACCGCTCCACCAGGTTCTTGACCGCGCTCACCTCGACGCCGGAACCGCGGGCGATACGGGCGCGGCGCGAGCCGTTGATGATCGTGGGGTCCTGGCGCTCGCCAGGGGTCATCGACTTGATGATGGCGGCGGTGCGGTCCACATCCCGCTCGTCCAGGTTGTTGATCTGGTCCTTCATCTGGCCCATGCCCGGCAGCATGCCGAGCAGCTTGGAGATGGAGCCCATCTTGCGGACCTGCTCCATCTGCGCCAGGAAGTCGTCGAGCGTGAACTCCTTGGGGCCCTTCGCCAGCTTGGCCGCCATCTTCTCGGCCTCTTGCTGGCTGAAGGTCTGCTCGGCCTTCTCGATCAGGCTGAGCATGTCGCCCATGCCGAGGATGCGGGACGCCATGCGGTCCGGGTGGAACGCGTCGAAGTCGTCCAGCTTCTCGCCGTTGGAGGCGAACATGATCTGGCGGCCGGTGACATGCGCGATGGACAGCGCGGCACCGCCGCGCGCGTCGCCGTCCAGCTTGGAGAGCACCACACCGTCGAAGCCGACGCCGTCGCGGAACGCCTCCGCGGTGTTCACCGCGTCCTGGCCGATCATCGCGTCGACGACGAAGAGGACTTCGTCCGGGCTGACGGCGTCGCGGATGTCGGCGGCCTGCCGCATCAGCTCCTCGTCGATGCCGAGGCGGCCCGCGGTGTCGACGATCACGACGTCGTGCTGCTTGGTGCGGGCGAACTCGATCGAGTCCTGCGCCACCTTCACCGGGTCGCCGACGCCGTTGCCCGGCTCGGGGGCGAAGACGGCCACACCGGCCCGCTCCGCGACCACCGAGAGCTGGTTGACCGCGTTGGGGCGCTGGAGGTCACAGGCGACGAGCAGCGGGGTGTGGCCCTGGGCGTTCAGCCAGCGGCCGAGCTTTCCGGCGAGCGTGGTCTTACCGGCGCCCTGCAGACCCGCGAGCATGATCACGGTCGGCGGCTGCTTGGCGAAGCGGAGGCGCCGGGCGTCGCCGCCGAGGATGCCGATGAGCTCCTCGTTGACGATCTTGATGACCTGCTGGGCGGGGTTGAGCGCCTGGGAGACCTCCGCGCCGAGGCTGCGCTCCTTGACCTGCTTGATGAACGCCCGGACGACGGGCAGCGCCACGTCGGCCTCGAGCAGGGCGATCCGGATCTCGCGTGCCGTGGCGTCGATGTCCGCCTCGCTGAGGCGTCCCTTGCCCCGGAGGTTCTTGAAAGTCGCTGCGAGGCGATCGGAGAGGGTATCGAACACGGTGGTCGCGAATCCTTCGGTCGGATGTCGGGTCGGTGGTCGGCCTCCAAGGGTATCCGCCCATCGCGTGAACGGTCTGCCCCCGGGTTTGCGACGCGACTCTCGTTCCGGGGGCTCCGCCCCCGTGCCCCCGCCGGGGCTCCGCCCCGGACCCCGCTCCTCAAACGCCGGAGGGGCTGGGAAGTGGGGTCGATCCGCCCCCTCAGACAACGGTGGCCGGAGCGAGGCTCGGCCCCTCCCGGCCCCGCTCCTCAAGCGCCAGAGGGGCTGGAAGGTGAGCCAATCCGCCCCCTCAGACGACAGTGGCCCGAGCGAGGCTCGGCCCCTCCCGGCCCCGCTCCTCAAGCGCCGAAGGGCCTGGGAAGTGGGCCCCGCTCCCCAAGCGCCCGGAGGGGCTCGGCATAGGCCCCCGCTCCCCGGGCTCCGGGCTCCGGGCTCCGGTCGAGCTGAATCTCTCAAGCGCCAGGTGGGCTGGTCAGCGCGCGTTCGACTTCCTGGGCCACCTCTGCCGCGTGCATGGGCTTCAGGGGGGCGCCGGAGCCGTCTGTGACATAGAACGCGTCCACCGCGTTGGCGCCGAGGGTGGAGACATGGGCGCTGCGGACCGCGACGCCGGCGTGTTCCAGGGCGCGGCCGATGCGGTGCAGCAGGCCGGGGGCGTCCTGGGCGCGGACCTCGATCACGGTGGCGAGCTGGGAGCTGCCGGGGGCTACCGTGACCCGGGGTGGCGGGGCGTGCACCCCGCGGCGGCGGGGGTACTTGCGATAGGCGGCCTCGCGCTCGGCGAGGCGGGCGACGATGTCGAGCGAGCCGTCCAGGGCCCGGAGCAGGTCGTTCCGGAGCCGGGCGGCCTGGGGCAGCGAGCCGTACTCGGCCGCCACCCGCCAGCTCAGCAGCAGCACTCCGCCCGCCGCGCCCGCCGCGTCCAGCTCCGACGGCAGTTCGACGGCGCGCAGGTCCGCGGCGCGCACCGTAAGGCGGTGCAGGGCCAGGACACCGGCCGCCGTGGCGAGGACGCCGGACTGGTCGGGGACGGCGATGAGGAGTTCCACGCCGATCGGCTCGGGGCCGGTGGGCCCCTCCTCCGGCGGCCCTTCGGTGACGTCCGTAAGGAGGCCCGTTTCGCCCGGCGGCAGTGCCTCGGAGCGTGCGTGCAGGGCCAGCACCGGGCCGCCGGTGCGCCATGCCTCAACCGCGAGGCGCTCCTGCTCGGCCGTGGTGTGCTGCGGGGTGGACCAGTCGTCCGCGGGTTCGCCCGCGAGCACCGCCGATACCCGTTTGACGAGGTCGGCGACGAGGGAGCCGCGCCAGGCGCTCCAGGCCGCGGGGCCGGTGGCGAGGGCGTCGGCTTCGGTGAGGGCGTGCAGCAGTTCCAGGGTGGTGGCGCTGCCGACGGCCTCGGCGACCGAGCGCACGGTGGCCGGGTCGTCCAGGTCGCGGCGGGTGGCGGTCTCGACGAGCAGCAGATGGTGGCGTACGAGGGTGGCGAGGACCGCGACGTCCGCGCGGTCGAAGCCGATACGGGCGGCGACGTCGCGGACGATGGTCTCCCCGGCCACCGAGTGGTCGCCGGGCCAGCCCTTGCCGATGTCGTGCAGCAGCGCGGCGACCAGCAGCAGATCGGGACGGCCGACCCGGCGGCTGAGGGCGCTGGCCCGGACCGCGGTCTCGACCAGATGCCGGTCCACGGTCCAGCGGTGGACGGGGTTGCGCTGCGGGCGGCAGCGCACCCGCTCCCAGTCCGGCAGCAGCCGGGTGATCAGCCCCTCGGCCTCCAGGGCCTCCCACACCCCGACGGTGGACTCGCCCGCGCCCAGCAGCGTGATCAGCTGCTCCCTGGCCTCGGGCGGCCACGGCACGGGCAGCGGCCGGGCGGCGGCGGTCAGCCGCCGTACGGCGTGCGGGGACAGCGGCAGTCCGGCCTGGGCGGCGGCCGCGGCGGCCCGCAGGGGGAGCACGGGGTCGCGGTCCGGGCGTGCGGCGCGGGCCAGCACCACCTCGCCGTCCTGCTCCACCACGCCCTCGGCGAGCGGGCTGCGTTCCCCCGCGTCCGCGCCGCTTCCGGCGCCCCCGCGCCCGCCACGGCCGCCGAGGAGGGCGCGCAGCCGGGGCCGGGCGGCCGAGCGGGCGCGCAGCACCCGTTCGACCTCGCGCCAGGTGACATCGGAGGCGTAGGAGATGATCCGGGCGGATTCGTAGATCTGACGCAGCAGGGCGTCGGCGTCCAGCAGCCCGAGGGCGCCCGCGACCTGGTCCTGCTCCTGGAGGGCGAGGCGGTCGGTGGCGCGGCCGGTGGAGAGGTGGAGCGCGTCGCGGGAGTCCAGCAGCCGCCGCCGCGCGTCGTCGAGGCCCTCGCGGGGGGCGTCGGCGAGCCAGGAGGCGGCGATGGCGCGCAGCGCGGTGGCGTCGCGGAGCCCGCCGCGGGCCTCCTTCAGATCGGGTTCGAGCAGGAACTGGAGCTCCCCGTGGCGCTCGGCGCGCTCCTGGCACAGCGCGTGGAGCTCGGGCAGCCGCCGCGGGGCCTGGGCGCGCCAGTCGGCGAGGACGGTGGTGCGCAGATCGGCGGTGAGCGCGGCGTCGCCCGCGATGTGGCGGGCGTCGAGCAGACCGAGCTGGACCTTCAGATCCTCGGCCGCGGTTCCGCGGGCCTCGTCGGGGGTGCGCACGGAGTGGTCGAGGGCGAGGCCCATGTCCCAGACGGGGTACCAGATGTGGTCGGCGAGCGCGGCGAGCGCCGAACGGTCGGCGGAGCCGTCGTGCAGCAGCAGCACATCGAGGTCGCTGCGCGGGGAGAGTTCGCCGCGTCCGTAGCCGCCGACGGCCACCAGGGCGACGCCCCGGGCGATCCCGGCGGTCTCCGCGCCGCCGGTGAGCAGGGCGGCCAGCCACTGGTCGGTGAGGTCGGCCAGGGCGGTGCGGCGCGGTGGCCCGGACCGCGACTCCTCCTGGAGGAGTCGCAGCCGCGCCGCCGCGTAGCCGCCGGGCCCCGAGTCGGTGGTGTGGGTCGTGGTCTCGAGGCTGTCCGTCAACTCGGCTCCCTGTCCGCGTGCCACTGGTGGTCCGGAGGGGTCAGAGGGCGTCCGGGCCGCGCTCCCCGGTGCGGACGCGGACCGCGGTCTCGACGGGGACGCTCCAGACCTTGCCGTCCCCGATCTTTCCGGTGCGGGCGGCCTTGACCACGACGTCGACGAGGTCATCGGCGTCCTCGTCCTCGACCAGGACCTCTATGCGCACCTTGGGCACCAGGTCGACGGTGTACTCCGCGCCCCGGTAGACCTCGGTGTGGCCGCGCTGACGGCCGTAGCCGCTGGCCTCGGTGACGGTCAGGCCCTGGACGCCGAACGCCTGCAGCGCTTCCTTGATCTCGTCGAGCCGGTGCGGCTTCACTACTGCGGTGATGAGCTTCACGCGTCCACCTTCTTGTTGTGCGGCTTCTGCGGCGCGGACGCGCCGGCCTGGCCCGCGGCGGGCACCGTACTACGCGGGGATCCGCCGACCGCGCTGAAGTCGTAGGCGGTCTCGGCGTGGAACGCCTGGTCGACGCCGCCGAGCTCGTCGTCCTCATCGGCCCGGAAGCCGATGGTGACGTGGATGATCTTGGCCAGGATCCAGGAGACGGCGAAGGAGTAGAGCAGCACCGTGAAGGCGCCGAGTGCCTGCTTGCCCAGCTGGGTCACGCCGCCGACGCCGTCGGTGGCCAGGACGCCGACCAGGAGGGTGCCGATGAGACCGCCGACCAGGTGCACTCCGACCACGTCGAGCGAGTCGTCGTAGCCCAGCTTGTACTTGAGACTGACGGCCCAGGAGCAGACGACTCCGGCCACCAGGCCGATCACGATGGCGCCCCAGGCGTTGACCGCCGCGCCGGAGGGGGTGATGGCGACCAGGCCCGCGACCGCGCCGGAGGCGGCGCCCAGGGTGGTGAACGCGCCGTGCCGGATGCGCTCGTAGGCGAGCCAGCCGAGCATGGCGACGCCGGTGGCGATCTGGGTGTTGAAGGCCATGTTGGCGGCGGTTCCGTTGGCGGCGAGGGCGGAACCGGCGTTGAAGCCGAACCAGCCGAACCACAGCAGACCGGAGCCGAGCATCACCAGCGGCAGGTTGTGCGGGCGCATCGGGTCCTTCTTGAAGCCGATGCGCTTGCCGAGCACCAGGGCCACGGCGAGGCCCGCGGCGCCCGCGTTGATGTGGACCGCCGTGCCGCCCGCGAAGTCGATGACCTCCTTCTTGAACAGCCAGCCGTCGGCCTGCCAGACCCAGTGCGCGACCGGGAAGTAGACGACCGTGGACCACACGGTGATGAAGAGCGTCCAGGCGCCGAACTTGACGCGGTCGGCGACGGCTCCGCTGATCAGCGCGGGGGTGATCACCGCGAACATCAGCTGGAAGAGCGCGAAGGCCAGGACCGGGATCGCGTCCGGCTTCTCGCCCCACAGGGAGGTCGGCTCGATGCCCTTGAATCCGATGTGGTCGAGATTGCCCAGCAGCCCGCCGCCGACGTCATCGCCGAAGGTGAGCGAGTAGCCGAACAGCACCCACAGCAGCGAGACGACGCCGAGCGAGATGAAGGACATCATCAGCATGTTCAGGGCGCTCTTCACCCGCACCATGCCGCCGTAGAAGAAGGCCAGGCCGGGGGTCATCAGCATCACGAGCGCGGCGCTGATCAAGACGAACGCTGTATTTGCGCCATTCAATGTGGACGTCTCCTCGAAGCGACGGCCCGTGCGGGCAGGACATCGGTGGGCCGGTATTCGCCTCGAGGTTGGCGCAGCGCCGTTTCAGCCGATGCCGCCCGATGTTTCACCGCAGTGACGAAGGACGCGCGAGTGTTACGCGGCGGTGAACCGCGGTGGACGGGCCGGAGCCCTCCGTTACGGTGTCGCGATCATCGCCGGGGCCGCTCAGACGGCCTGGCCGGGGCCCGTCGTCTCGGGGGTGTCGGGCATGAGGGTGGCCAGCCGCTCGCTGAGATCGGTGACCTCGGGCACGTCGCCGAACTGGCGCACCGCCGTGTCCACGGTCTTGCGCAGCCGGTTGTTGACGCGCTCCGAGCGCACCCGCTTGGCGAGCGGCAGCGCCTCGTGGGCGACCGCGGCGGCCTGCTCGGGCTGCTTCTGCAGAAGGTGGACCGTGGCCATGCCGATCAGGTTGAGCGCATACGAACGCTGGGGGCCGGACTCGTTCTCGGTCTCCTGGCCGAAGAGCTGCACGGCCTTGCGCATCACCGGGTCGGCCATCTTGGCGTAGGTGGGGCTGCGGCCGGCCACATAGGCGAGGTCGCGGTAGGAGTGGGCGTTCTCCGCGTTGAGCTCGGCCTCGGAGAAGAAGCGGATCCAGTCCGGGTCGCCGTCGCCCCCGGCGCAATCGGCGAAGGTGTCCTCGGCCATCTTCACCGCGCGGTGGCACTTGCTGGGCTGGCCCATATTGGCGTAGGCGCGGGCCTCCATCGCATACAGCATGGCCTGGGTGCGCGGCGTGGCGTTCTCCCGGCTGCCGTACTGCGCGAGGTGGATCAGCTCCAGCGCGTCGTCGGGCCGCCCGACGTGGATCATCTGGCGGCTCATGCTGGAGAGGACGTACGAGCCGAGGGGGCGGTCGCCGGACTCCTTGGCGGCGTGCAGGGCGAGCACGAAGTACTTCTGCGCGGTGGGCTGGAGCCCGATGTCATAGCTCATCCACCCGGCCAGCTGGGCGAGCTCGCCCGCGACCTTGAACAGCCGCCGGGAGACGGCGTCCGGATGCGGCTCCTGGAGCAGGTCGGTGACCTCGTGCAGCTGGCCGACCACCGCCTTGCGGCGCAGCCCGCCCCCGCACTGGGCGTCCCAGGCGCGGAACATCACGATCGTGGACTCCAGCAGCTCCAGCTCGGGCTCGGAGAGCCGGGAGACCCGGCGCGCGCGCCCGCCGTCGGCCGCCCTGGCGCCGCCGGGCTGTCCGCTCGTCGAGGGCACGAGCCAGCGCTGCATGGGCTCGATGAGGGCGGGGCCGGCGGACAGCGAGAGCGAGGTGCCGAGGAAGCCGCGGCGGGCCAGCATCAGATCGCTGCGGGAGAACTCGCCGATCAGCGCGACGGTTTCGGGCCCGGCCCAGGGAAGGTCCACCCCGGACACGGACGGTGACCGGTGGACGGCGCGCAGCCCGAGGTCCTCGATGCCGACCACACAGCCGAAGCGCTCGGAGAAAAGCTCGGAGAGGATCTGCGGAATCGGCTCGCGGGGCTGCTCGCCGTCCAGCCAGCGGCGCACCCGCGAGGTGTCCGTGCTGATGTGGTGGGCACCTAACTGCCGCGCTCTGCGGTTGACTTGGCGCGCCAGCTCCCCCTTCGACCAGCCGCTGCGCACGAACCACGACCCCAATTGCGCATTGGGGCGCTTCCCAGCACCGCCGCCGCCGTCGCCCACCCGGAACGCCCCCATCCCACGAATCTTCCCGGACCGCCACCAGAATGCCTTCTGTCACGGTCAGTTGTCCCCGGGATGCGGCTCATCAACCGTCCGGACGGGGAACCGCCTCATGCCAGTGGCATGTACCGATCCGTACTCCGCCCGTCGTCAGCTCGCATTCGAGCGAGCGCCACTTCCAGGGACTGTGCACTGAAAGTAATCCTACGATCACGCCTCCGGCGAGGCGGTTCCCGAAAACGCCACCATTCGCCACCCCTTCGAATGAACCCGGTTGCCGTTTCCCACGATTCACTTGACACCGAGGCGACGGGAAGAGGTGAAGGGGTGCACGTGGGGGCGCGCGGGTCGCGTCTCACCACCTCCGTCACATCGGAGCGCACCCCGCCGCACCTCATCGGCGACGGAGCGTCATCGTGATGCTCCGACTCGTAACCATCGAGAGCGGGACCCGTTGGAGGGGGCATGGGCTTCACGATCGGCGGCATCCGGGACATGCGGTCCGGCTCACGGCGCCGCGGCCGTACGTCCGAGTCCACGACGGTGGCGGAGTACACCGGGCTGTGGGGCTGGGACGTGGTGCCGGGCGCACGGGCGGCACGGGGCTCGGGGGGCGGCAGAAACGAATGCTCATGCGGTGACCGGGACTGTCCCTCCCCCGGCGCGCATCCGCTCGCCTTCGCCCCCGGCGTCCCGGCGGGCGCCACCCTGGACGCCGCCGCGGCCGCGTGGGAGCGGGTCCCCGGGGCGGCCGTACTGCTGCCCGTGGGCCGCTCGTTCGACGTCCTGGAGGTCTCGGAGTACGCGGGCGGACACGCGCTGGTCCGGCTGGAGCGGATGGGGCTGCCCCTCGGCCCGGTGGCCGCCACCCCGCACGGGCGCGCCCAGTTCTTCGTCGCCCCCGGCGCCGCCGCCGAACTCCCCGAACTGCTGTACCGCATGGGATGGGACGACGCCGATCTCGATCTGCGCTGCCTGGGCTCGGGCGACCACATCACCGCCCCGCCCTCGGACCTCGGCGGGCTCGGACCGGTCCGCTGGCTGCGCCCGCCGACCCTCGACACCGCGGGCCGCCCGCCGCACGCCCGGCTGGTGCTGGGGACCCTGGCCTATTTGAGCCATCGGGCCGGGGGCTGACCCCCGCGGTCCGCCCGATACGCGAAACGCCGGACGGGCCGGGAGTTCAACCCCGGCCCGTCCGGCGCGATACGGGTGATCCCCCCACCACGGGCCTCAGCCGCCGATCAGCGCGTCGACGAACGCCTCCGGCTCGAACGGCGCGAGATCGTCCGCGCCCTCGCCCAGGCCCACCAGCTTGACCGGGACGTTCAGCTCGCGCTGGACCGCCACCACGATGCCGCCCTTGGCGGTGCCGTCCAGCTTGGTCAGCACGATGCCGGTGATGTCCACCACCTCGGCGAACACCCGCGCCTGCACCAGGCCGTTCTGCCCGGTCGTGGCGTCCAGGACCAGCAGCACCTCGTCCACCGCGCCGTGCTTCTCCACGACCCGCTTGACCTTGCCCAGCTCGTCCATCAGACCGGTCTTGGTGTGCAGCCGCCCGGCGGTGTCGATCAGGACGACATCCGCGCTCTCGGCGATGCCCTCCTTCACCGCGTCGAAGGCGACCGACGCCGGATCGCCGGCCTCCGGTCCCCGGACCGTACGGGCACCGACCCGCTCGCCCCAGGTCTGCAGCTGATCGGCGGCCGCGGCGCGGAAGGTGTCGGCCGCGCCGAGCACCACCGACTTGCCGTCGGCCACGAGCACCCGGGCCAGCTTGCCGGTCGTGGTCGTCTTACCGGTGCCATTGACGCCGACGACCATGACGACACCCGGCTTCTCCTCGCCGTTCGCGCCCACACCGCTCTCGGTGTGCACCGAACGGTCGGCCTCGGTGCCGATGAGGTGCAGCAGCTCCTCGCGCAGCAGCCCGCGCAGCTCGTCGGGCGTACGGGTGCCCAGCACCTTCACGCGCTCCCGCAGCCGCTCGACCAGCTCCTGGGTCGGCGCCACACCGACGTCCGCGGTCAGCAGCGTGTCCTCGACCTCCTCCCAGGTCTCGTCGTCGAGGTGCTCCCGGGACAGCAGCGTCAGCAGCCCCTTGCCCAGAGTGTTCTGGGAGCGGGACAGCCGGGCGCGGAGCCGGACCAGCCGGCCGGCGGTCGGCTCCGGGACCTCGATCGGCGGGACCTCGGGCGCGGGTGCCTCCGCGGTCGCGGCCGGGGCCCCGGCGCCCGGAAGATCCACCTCCTCGATGGTTCTGCGTGGTTCCTCACGCGGGGTTTCGGCCTCCTCGCCGACGTGCGGTTCGGCGGGCGGCGCGGTGACGGTGGGGCTGCTCGGCGGGGGCGGGGGCAGCCGCTTCTTCTTGCGGCCGCTGATCACGAGCCCGCTGATCGCGGCGACCGCGACCACAGCGATGACTACGGCAAGGATGAGGTATTCCATAACGCCCCCCAGTATCAGCCACGAGGGGGAGCGAGTCATTCGCCTCCCAGCCCGGCCTGCCGGGCGCGCACGATCGCCTGCGCGCGGTCCCGCACCTGGAGCTTGGCGAAGATCGATCCGACGTGATTGCGCACCGTCTTGTCCGTCACCACCAGCCGCTGGGCGATCTGGCGATAGCCGAGCCCGGCCGCGAGCAGATCCAGCACCTCCAGCTCCCGGGCGGTCAGCGTCGGGAACGCCTCCTTCGCGGACGCCGAACCCGACGCGCCGACCAGCGCCCCGAGCCGCTCGGCCATCCGCGGGCTGAAGACCGCGCCGCCGCGCGCCACGGTGTGCAGCGCCCGCAGGATCTCGTCCCGGCCCGCGCCCTTGAGCAGATAGCCGCGGGCCCCGGCGCGCAGGGCGGCCAGCAGACTGTCGTCGTCCTCGGACATCGTCATGACCAGCACCCGGATCTCGGGGTGATCGCACAGGATCCGCCGGGTCGCCTCCAGCCCGGACCGGCCCGGCAGCGCGAGATCCATCATCACCAGATCCGGGCCGGTGCGCACGGCCTCGGCCATCGCCCCGTCCGCGCAGGCCGCCTGGCCGACGACGGTGAACGCGTCATCGAGATTGACGGCGGCGGCCAGGCCCTCCCGGAAGAGGGGATGATCGTCCACCAGCAACACTCTCCACCGCACGCTTCGCTCGCACCTTTCTTCTCGAGGCTCGGTTCTCCCCCAGCTACCGCTGGGAGGTACCCCCGCCGGGGCGCAAAAGCCTCCCCCGGCCACCGCTGCGAGGTGCCCCCTCCGGGGCGCAAAAGCCTTAAGGCGCCCGGCTCATCGATCCGATGCTCTTGAGGAGGGCCCGGCACGCCTCGTGCCCGGTCGGCTTCCGGTGCTCCTCCGGGTTGCCGTGTTCGCCCGGTCCGGCGAGGGGCAGCACCGCGTGGACCACCGTGCCGGTCGCCGATCCGGTCACCGAGCAGGAGCCGCCGATCTCCTCGGCCCGTTCGGTGACCGAGGCGAGGCCGACGCCGGGTACCGCGGTCTCGCGCAGTCCGCTGCCGTCGTCGGTGACCTTGACCTCGAGGGTGTCCGGGCCCGCGGTCAGCTCGACGCCCACCTGGCGTGCCCGGGCGTGCCGTACGGCGTTGGTCAGCGACTCCGCCGCGATCCGGTAGGCGGCCGTCTCCACACCGGGCGACAGCGGGGGCAGTGCGGCGGGGCGGCTGGCCACGTTGACCCGCAGGCCGTCGACGCCCAGCCGGTGCGCCAGGTCGCGGACCGCGCCGGCGAGTCCGCGCTCGGCCAGCGCGGCCGGGGCGAGGCCCGCGGTGATCCGGCGCACCTCGACCAGGGCTTCGGCGAGCGTCTCGGCGGCCTCGCACAGCTGCGGGGTGGCGGGGTGGCCGGGCGGGCAGGAGGTCTGGGCGATGTCCAGGCGCAGCCTTACGGCGGCCAGTTGGGGGCCGAGTCCGTCGTGGATCTCCCGGCGCAGCCGGCGGCGCTCCTGTTCGCGGGCGAGCACCATGCGCTCGCGGGCGGCCTGGGCCTCCTCGGCCAGGCGCAGCGCGGCAAGCGCGGGGGCGGCCTGGTCGGCGAGGAGGGAGAGCAGTCCGCTGTCGCGTTCGGCGGGGGTGCCGGAGCCGTCGCGGGAGACCTCCAACCGGCCGACGGTACGGCCGTGGTGGCGCAGCAGGAACGTCTGGACCGCGCCGGTCAGCGGGGCCCCCGCGGCGGCCAGCCGCCGGGGCCCGGCGCGGGTGTCGACGCTGACGGCGGCGCCGGAGACGCCGAGGTCCTCCACGGCGCTGCGGCAGATCTGCTGGGGCACCTCGCCGGGGTGCGGGGCCTGTTGGAGCCGTACGGCGAGGGCGCTCACAGCTTCGTGCGGGCGGGCCCGGGGCCCGTAGAAGGCGCGCTCGACGCAGAGGGTGAGCTTGCGGGCGCTGGGCCGCAGCCCCCAGCCCAGCACCAGGGCGCATCCGGCGGTGACGGTCGTGGCCCCGCTGCGCACGGAGGGGAGTCCGGCCTGGACGGCGACGACCGCGCAGACCACCACGGCGGCCAGGGAGGTGAGCACGAAGGCGCGGGCGAGGCGGTGGCTGGTGGAGCGGTCGAGCCGCCATATGCCGGTGCGGGCGACGCCGAGGCAGATCGCGGCGGCCCATACGGCGCTGCCGACCGTACGGGCCACGATGGTGGGCACGCCCTCGCCCCACTGGGACAGCAGGAGCGAGACGCAGGCGGGGTAGGCGGCGGCCAGCAGCGCCCAGTCGCGCCGCTCGGCGCCGCGCGAGACGGCGGCGCGGCAGCACAGGGCGGTGGTCACGGCCGCGGCGACGCTGCGCAGCACCCAGGGTTCGGCCTCGGCGTAGGTGTCGAGGTGGTCGAAGGCCCACTGGCCGCTCGCTGTGGAGAACGCCGGGTTGGCCACGGAGCCCACCCGGGGCTCGCTGATCAGCCACAGCCCCGCGTACCCCAGCCAGTAACCGGACGCCCCCAGGCTGATCACCCACCACTGCCACCGCCGGCGCCCGCCCCGGGGGAACAGCCAGAGCGGCAGCAGCAGTACGGTCAGCGGGCGGCAGGCCATCTTGGCGGCGGCGAGCAGCAGGGACAGCACGGCGCCCGTGGTGCCCAGGTCGGCCAGGCCCAGCAGTCCGGCGGCGGCCGAGGGCAGCAGCCACAGGCCGCCCGCCACCAGCAGGACGCCGCCGTAGCGCCGGGCCGAGCGCTCGGCGAGCAGCAGCACGCCGACGCCCAGCACCGGGACGCCGACGGCGACCCTGGTCAGCACGGTGGCGCCCCGGGGGTGGGGGTAAGCGAGCGCGAGCCACTCGTCGTTGACCCGCAGCAGCCCGGCCACCCATCCGGCCAGGACCACCACGATCAGTGCCGATACCCCGCCCGCGGCGCGCACGGCGCGGTCCTTCGGCAGTGCGGCCTGTCGCATCTCAACCGGCGACCGGCCCGGCGGTCAGGGCGCGCGCCGCGCCGGAGCCGCCTCTGGCCCACAGCGTGACGTAGTTGTCGTTGCGGCCGGGACGGCATTTGTACTCGGCCCACTTGTGCCGTTCGACACCGGCCTTGCCCGCGCGTTTGCAGGCCGCGGTGGTGTCGTAGTGCCCCGCCTCCCGCCAGTCGGTGTCGGCGGTCGTGACGGCGTGGGAGGAGGCGGTGGCGGGGGAGGCGGCCGCGGTCCACATGACGGCCCCGGCGCTCAGGCCGAGGGCGATCGCCGTGCGGATTCGGGTAGGGCGCATGGTCGTTCTCCTTGTGTCTCGCCCGAGCACTACCCGCCACCGCGGCCGTGAAGTGCGCGGATGCCCCGGCCCACCCGAACCGGTGACCTCCTAGCACCCCCGTTTCCATAGGCGGCGCCGGTCTCCGGTGCTCACCCCACGAGCAGCAGTACGGCCACCGCGATCGTCTCCGCCTCTCCGTAAGGCAGTCCGAAGCGCATCAGGGCGAGCATGATGGGCTGCGCCGCCCAGACCTCCAGCGTGTCGAGGAAGTTCGCGAGCCGGTGGGCGTAGCGGCGCACCATGGCGGTCTCGCGGGGGCTGAGCCGGCTGAGCAGCTTGGCCAGCAGCGCGCCCCCGTGGCGGAGGGCGGTCACCAGCAGCCGCTGCCGGATGAGCCGCGCCGCCTCGGGGCCGGGACCGGTGCGGGTGCCGTCGCAGTCGCCGTCGCCGTCGCCGGAGAAGAGCGCGGCCTTGGCGGATTCCAGGGGCCCGGGGTCGCCGGCGGTCTGCCGGACCCGGGTGATGAGGTCGTCGATGTCGGCCGCGGTGATGAGCGATTCCCCCGTGCTGATCGTCACGCGCCCCTCCTCAGTCGGTGTGTGCGGGCTGTGGCCCATGGGCGGGCCGGCCCTCACCTTCGGCCGCCCCGCGTCCCAGGCACATGAGTCATCCGCCCCGGCCGTGCCCGTGCGGTGGGCCGAACGGGCCATGATGGTGGCGATTTGACGGTCCGTCAGCTACGGTCCGGCTGCCGCGTCCCATGACGAAGGAGGACATCCGCATGCCCGTCACGGTCGTACGCCTCAACCTCGTCGATCCCCACGCGACCCCGCGCGGCCTGTCCGAGCGGTACCGCGCCGCGCTGGAGATGGCGGCCTTCGCCGATGAGCGGGGCGTCTCCACCCTCCAGACCGAGGAGCACCACGGGTCCCCCGACAACTGGCTGCCCGCCCCGCTGGCCTTCGCGGGCACGCTGCTGGGCGCCACCCGCCGGATCACCGTCACCGTCTCGGCGCTGATCGCGCCGCTGTACGACCCGCTGCGGCTCGCCGAGGACCTCGCCGTGCTGGATCTGGCCAGTGGCGGGCGGCTGATCACGGTGGCGGGGATCGGCTACCGGCCGGAGGAGTACGCGGCCCTGGGCACGGACTGGAAGCGGCGCGGCGCGCTTCAGGACGAGGCGCTGGAGACGCTGCTCGCGGCCTGGACGGGCGAGCCCTTCGAGCACCGGGGCCGCACCGTCCGGATCACCCCGCGCCCGTACACCCGGCCGCATCCGCCACTGCTGATCGGCGGCAGTTCCCAGGCGGCGGCCCGCCGCGCGGCGCGCCTGGGCCTGCCGTTCTTCCCCAGCGCGCATCTGCCGGAGCTGGAGGCGTACTACCACGCGCGGCGGGAGGAGTACGGCACCGAGGGCTGGTGCCTGATGCCCCCGGCGGCCACCCCGCTGCTGCACCTGTCCGAGGACCCGGACCGGGGCTGGGAGGAGTACGGCACCCATCTGCTGTACGAGGCGCGCAGGTACGCCTCCTGGCAGCAGGGCACGGTGCGTTCGGCGGTGCGGTCACGGGCCGAGGACGTGGCGGCGCTGCGCCGTGAGGGCGTCTACCGCATCGTCACCCCGGAGGAGTGCGTGGCGCTGGCGGAGGAGGGCGGCGAGATGGCGAGTCTGGTGCTCCATCCGCTGTGCGGCGGGATGCCGGTCGAGGAGGGCTGGCGGTCCCTGCGGCTGTTCGCGGAACGAGTGCTGCCCCGCCTCAAGGACTGAGGCGGGGCAGTTCTCCTGTTGCGAGGAGTGGGCGGCGGGGGGGGTTAGCCCATCTCCTCCAACGCCTTGCCCTTGGTCTCCGGCACCCACTTGAGGATGAACGGGATCGAGAGCAAGGCGAAGGCCGTGTACATGATGTACGTACCCGACAGGTTCCAGTCCGACAGGCTCGGGAAGCTGGCGGTGATGGCCCAGTTGGCGATCCACTGGGCGGAGGCGGCGACACCGAGGCCGGCGGCGCGGATCTTGTTCGGGAACATCTCGCCGAGCAGGACCCAGACCACCACGCCCCACGAGAGGGCGAAGAACAGCACGAAGGAGTGGGCCGCGATCAGCGCCAGGACACCCTCCGCGTGCGGCAGCTTGCCGTCCACCAGGTTCGCCGAGAAGGCCCAGGCCACCAGGGCGAGGGAGACGGCCATGCCCACGGAGCCGATGAGCGCGAGCGGCTTGCGGCCGACCCGGTCGACGAAGATCATCGCGATCACGGTGCCCAGGATGTTGATGATCGACGTGGTGAAGGAGTAGAAGAACGAGCTGCTCGGGTCGACGCCGACGGACTGCCACAGCGTCGAGGAGTAGTAGAACGCCACGTTGATGCCGACGAGCTGCTGGAAGACCGAGAGCCCGACGCCGATCCAGACGATGGGCAGCAGACCGAACCGGCCGCCGAGGAGGTCCTTGAAGGTCGACTTCTCCTCACTGCGCATGGCCCGGTCGATCTCGGCGACCCGCACATCGAGGTCCACGGTCCTGCCCTCGACCTCCTCCAGGACCTGCTTGGCCTGGGCGGTGCGGCCGACGGAGATCAGGAAGCGGGGCGACTCGGGGATGGCGAAGGACAGCAGCCCGTAGAGGACGGCCGGGATGATCATGACGCCGAGCATCCACTGCCAGGCCTCCAGACCGGCGATCTGCCCGCGCTGGTCCCCGTCGGCGAGGTTGAGGATGCCCCAGTTGACGAGCTGGGAGATGGCGATGCCGACGACGATCGCGGCCTGCTGGAACGAGGCGAGCCGGCCGCGGTAGGCGGGCGGGGCGACCTCGGCGATGTAGGCCGGGCCGATCACCGAGGCCATGCCGATGCCGACGCCGCCGAGCACCCGCCAGAAGGCCAGGTCCCACAGCGAGAAGGGCAGCGCCGAGCCGACCGCGCTGATCGTGAAGAGGGCGGCGGCGATCTGCATGACGCGGATCCGGCCGATCCGGTCGGCTATCCGGCCCGCGGTGGCGGCGCCGATGGCCGAGCCGATCAGGGCGATGGCCACGACCTGGGCGAGGGCCGCGGAGCCGATGTCGTACTTGCCGCGGATGGCCTCGACCGCTCCGTTGATCACCGAGCTGTCGTAGCCGAAGAGAAAGCCGCCCATCGCGGCGGCTGCGGTGATGAAGATGACGTGGCCGAGGTGGTCCGGCTGGGCCTTGCGGCCCTCGGCTCCCTGTGCCTGCACGGTGGTGGACAACGTGAACTCCTGACGCCCGCCCGGCAACGGCGCCGGACGTGGGGGGACGGCTGACCCTTCCAGCGGTCGCTGCTGAGGCGTCGACCACCACTTGAAGGTAAAAGCAACGTTGCAGAGACTATTCCTTCAAGTTTCGAAGTCAATAGAGTGTGACGAAGAAATCGCTCCAGCGTGTCGACACGCAGGAGCAAGTATTGACTTCAAGTATTGAAACGGTCACCGCAAGCGCTGGCTGATGACCTTCGAGACGCCGTCACCCTGCATGGAGACGCCGTACAGCGCGTCGGCGACCTCCATCGTCCGCTTCTGGTGGGTGATCACGATCAGCTGGGAAGCCTCCTGGAGCTCCTGCATGATCCGGATCAGCCGCTGCAGATTGGTGTCGTCGAGCGCCGCCTCGACCTCGTCCATCACATAGAACGGGCTCGGCCGCGCCTTGAAGATCGACACCAGCAGGGCCACGGCGGTCAGCGAGCGCTCACCGCCCGACAGCAGCGACAGCCGCTTGACCTTCTTGCCCGGCGGCCGGGCCTCCACGTCCACGCCCGTGGTCAGCATGTTCTCGGGGTCGGTCAGCACCAGCCGCCCCTCCCCGCCCGGGAACAGCCGCGAGAAGACGCCCTCGAACTCGCGCGCGGTGTCCCGGTACGCCTCCGTGAAGACCTGCTCGACCCGCTCGTCGACCTCCTTGACCACCTGGAGGAGATCCGCCCGGGTCTTCTTGAGGTCCTCCAGCTGCTCGCTCAGGAACTGATGCCGCTCCTCCAGCGCCGCGAACTCCTCGAGCGCCAGCGGATTGACCTTGCCGAGCTGCTGGTACGCCCGCTCCGCGGCCTTCAGCCGCTTCTCCTGCTGCGGTCTCACGTACCGCACCGGCTGGTTGCGCGGATGCTCCGGATCGTCCGGCAGCACCTCGCCCTCGGCGGGCGGCGACGGCGGGACGAGCTGGTCGGGGCCGTACTCGGAGATCAGCCCGGCCGGTTCGACGCCCAGCTCCTCCAGCGCCTTGGTCTCCAGCTGCTCGATCCGCATCCGCTTCTCGGCGCCCAGCACCTCGCCCCGGTGCACCGAGTCGGTCAGCTTGTCCAGCTCCCCCTTGAGATCACGCCCCTGGCCGCGGGCGGCGTCCAGCTCCCGCTCGCGCTCGGCCTTGGCGCGCTCCGCGGCGTCCCGCTCCTGCTCGGCCCGGACCAGCGACACCTCGACATGCGCCAGCAGCTGGCGGGCGCCGGAGGCCACGGCCGAGGCCACCTCGGCCTCATGGCGCAGCCGGGCGCGCCGCTGCTCGGCGCGCGCCCGGGCCTCGCGCTCGGCGCGCGCGCCCCGGTCGAGCGCGTCGGCGCGCCCCGCGAGCCCCTTGACGCGCTCCTCGTGCGTACGGACCTGGAGCCGCGCCTCCATCTCGGTCTGCCGCGCGTTGGCGCCATCGGCCGCCAGCCGGTCCCGTACCGAGGTGTCGGGCTCCTCCTCGCCCGGCTCCTCCTCCGCCACGGCCAGCCGTTCGGCGAGCTCCTCGGCCTCCTCGGTCGCCCGCGCCAGCGCCTCCTCGGCCCTGGCGACGGCCGCGGCGCTCCGCTCGGCCTCCCCGGCGGCCCCGCGCGCCTGCCCGGCCAGCCGGCCCAGCGACTGCGCGACCCGCGACTTCTCCCGGTCCGCCGCGCTCCGGCGGCCCGCGAGCTCCTCGACGAGCGCCAGGCACTCGGCCCGCCGCTCCTGCGCCGCGCGCTGCGCCCCGGCCAGCTCCTCGCACCGTACGGCGAGCCGCTCGAGCTCCGCCGCGGCCTCGTCGACGGACGCCTGCACCTCCAGCAGCGTGGGCGCCCCGGCGGACCCGCCCTGCGCGAAGTGCGCCCCGAGCAGATCGCCCTCGGCGGTCACGGCCGTCAACTCCGGCCGCCGCGTGAGGAGTTCCTCGGCCTCCTCCAGGCTCTCGACCACCACCATGCCGTCGAGCAACCGCCTTACGGCGGGCAGCAGCGCCGCGGGCCCAGCCACCAGATCCGCCACCCGCGGCATCGCTTCGACGGCCGCGGGCTTCCGGCCCGGCTCCTCGCCGGGTCCGGCACCCGGTACGGCCGCCTCTCCCCCGGCGGGCTGCGGCACCCGCGCGGAAACCACCGCCGGGGACGCCCCACCGGCGGCGGCGACCGCGGCACCGGGCTCGGTCGCGGCACCGGGCTCGGTCACGGCCGGGCCGCCGCCGGACGCCGTAAGGAACTCACGCCCCTCGTCCGCGGCTTCCGCGTCGTCCCTGCGCGCGGAGTCGGCACCCGGCACCCGTGTGCCGGGCACGGCGCCAGCGCCGTCTGCCGCGCCGGGAGACGCCCCCGCGGCATCGGCGACGGCCCGCGGGGCGCCGGGACCGCCGGGCTCCGAGGCGCCATCCGGCCAAGGGCCCTCATCGGAGCCGGAGGACTCGGGCGCCGGACCGTCCGCGGGCCACCGTGTGCCCGGCACGGCGGCGGCGCCATCAGCCGGGTCGGGGGAGCCCTCCGGTGCGGGCGCGTGAGCCGCGGAACCAGCCCCGGCCGTAGGCGTTTCGGCGTCCGCGCCCGGCTCGGAGCGGGGAGCGACGGAACCGGGCGCCGCGGGGGTGGCCGCCGATCGCGGCACGGGCCCCTGACCCGGCTCACTCGGCCCCTGACCCGGCTCACTCGGCCCGGCCCCCTCGGCACGCGTGCCCGGCACGAGGGCGGCGCCGCCCGGCGCGGGCCCGCCGGAGCCGCCCGGCTCCGGCGCGGCGGACGAGGGCCCCGCGAGGTTGGCGGACGGGGGCTCCTCCTTCTCGGCGTCCGGCGTCGTCAGCAGCAGGGCGGCGCGTCCGGCGTCGTCGGCGCGCAGGAGGCGGATCGCCTCGGCGGCCGCGTGGGGGCCGCTGACGGCGATCGCGTCGGCGGCGGCACCCAGGGCCGTGGCGACGGGCACCTCGAAGCCCGGGGTCACGGTGAGGAGTTCGGCGGCGGGGCCCAGGAGTCCGCCGAGGCGGTCGGCGGCGGCCATAAGGGCGCCCGTGCCGTCCTTACGGCGCAGACCGAGGGCGAGGGCGTCATGTCGGGCGGAGGTCGCGGCGCGCTCGCGTTCGGCGGCCGTCGCCGCCTCGCGGGCCGCGCTCAGCGCGGCCTCCGCCTCGGCGAGCTCACGCTTCGCGGCCTCGTGGCGCTCCGCCAGTTCCGCGTCATCCGCGTCGAGTCCGTCGACCTCCGCCTTGAGCTGCTCGTACTCCTCCTGCGCGGCGACCGCGCGGGTCTGTGCCTCGTCGCGGGACGCGGCCAGCCGCTCGATCTCGGCACGGGCCGAACCGGCCCGGCCGCGGGCGGCGTTCACCTGGCCCTGGAGCCGGGCGAGCCCTTCGCGTCGGTCGGCGATGGCGCGGGCCACGTCCTTGAGCCGGCGCTCCTCCTCGGCCAGGCTCCGCTCGAGCTCGGCCCGGTGCTCCACGGTGTCGTCCAGCGCCCGGCTCGCCGCCTCCAGGGCGGCCTCCAGCTCGGCCTCCTGCTCCCGGATGCGGGCCGCCTCGCGCTCCATGTCCTCGGGGTCGCGGCCGCGCCGCTCCTCCCCGGGGGCGGACGTGGCGCTCTTGACCCGGGCGTCCGCCAGGCTGATCGTGCCGCGCACCCGCTCGGCGAGCTGCGAGAGCTCGTACCAGGTCTGCTGGGCGTCCCGGAGCCGGGGCGCGAGCCGCCGCACCTGCTCCTCCAGCGCCGCCTCGCGCTGCTGCGCGGTGCGCAGTTCGGTCTCGGCGGCCTCCTTGCGCCGCTTGAGCTCGGCCTCGTCGGCGACCTCGGCGCGCAGCGCCTCGCGCAGGTTCACCAGGTCGTCGGCGAGCAGCCGCAGCCGGGCGTCGCGCAGATCGGCCTGGATGACGGCGGCGCGCCGGGCCACCGCGGCCTGCCGGCCGAGCGGCTTGAGCTGGCGGCGCAGTTCGTCGGTGAGGTCCTGGACGCGGGCGAGGTTGGCCTGCATCGCGTCCAGCTTCCGCAGCGCCTTCTCCTTGCGCTTGCGGTGCTTGAGGACGCCCGCGGCCTCCTCGATGAAGGCGCGGCGGCCGGTCGGGTCGGCGTGCAGCACGCCGTCGAGCTGGCCCTGCCCGACGATGACGTGCATTTCACGGCCGATGCCGGAGTCGGAGAGCAGTTCCTGGATGTCCAGCAGCCGGCAGGTGTCCCCGTTGAGCTGGTATTCGCTGCCGCCGTTGCGGAACATGATCCGCGTGATGGTGACTTCGGCGTAGTCGATGGGCAGCGCGCCATCGGCGTTGTCGATGGTGAGCGAGACCTCGGCGCGGCCGAGCGGGGGACGGCCGGTGGTCCCGGCGAAGATGACGTCCTCCATCTTGCCGCCGCGCAGGGACTTGGCACCCTGTTCGCCCATGACCCAGGAAAGGGCGTCCACGACATTGGACTTGCCCGAGCCGTTGGGGCCGACGACGCAGGTGATGCCCGGCTCGAACCGGAGCGTCGTGGCGGAGGCGAAGGATTTGAACCCTCGCAGGGTCAGGCTCTTGAGATGCACGCCTTTGGACTCTACCCGCCGCGCTTCCTCCGGCACCGTCCCATGACGGTGGCGCGGCGCACCCGTCCCGGCTTTTTCTCCGTTTCAGCAATGATCGGTTTCACCGCTGGAAGAGAGGGGCACATCAGTCGGTAAGGGTGGCTGGGAAGCACACTGGGGATACGACGAAGGGACGCCGAAGCGTCCCTTGAAGATTCTCAAGCGGCTGACGATGCAGCCCGACCGGCCCTGGGGCTGGGTCAGGCGAGCGCAGGCTCCGCCTGGGATACGTCGAAGCTTTCGAGCAGCGAGTCGCCGTGACGAGCGGCGGCGGACAGCGCGTCGTTCTCGGCCTGAATCCGAACGATCTCGGATTCAAGGTCCTGGACGCGCTGCTGAAGCCGTCGCATCTCGGCGAGGACTCGGGGGTCGGAACCGCCGACGTAACCGAGAAGCGCCTTTGCCATGATGGATGGTCCTCCACACTGAGTGACCGACCGAAGCGGTGTGGGTCGTGAGGGAATTTGCACCCGCGCTGCCTGCCGAAATTACTACCGTGCTGCGCGGCAAACAGTTAAGGTGCGCGGGGCTTCCAGCGTCTCACCAATTGGTTTGAGGGTCAACACGATCACACGCCGACGGGCCCGCAGGGGCCGAGAGCACACTGACGGCGGACGGTCCCGCCCCTCTCCAGATGACCCATCGCGGTCGGGGATCTTTCGTGACTCCGCAGCCTTCCACGGCGCGGCCCCGTTGGCAACCATCAGCCGATTTCTGCTCACCGTGCGCAGGGAAGGCGTGGTCAGAGGGGGGCCGCGGAGGGTGTCTCCGGTGAGTTGATCAACGGATTTCGAAGGCGTCGTAGCCGCCGCGCGGTGTGTCCCAGATCTCGGTGATTCCCTCGACTTTCCCGGGCGTGTCACCGTCCCGGAGCCATTCGAGCAGCTGTTCGCATTCCGCACGCGGGCCCTCCGCGACCACCTGCACCCGCCCGTCGGCGAGGTTGGACGCAAAGCCGACGAGGTCCCCGATGCGCAACGCGTTGGCCCGGGTGTACCAGCGGAAGCCGACACCCTGGACGCGGCCGCGGACCCACACGGTGAGGCGGACTCTTTCGTTCATATGCGCACGCTAACCCCCCGTCCGAGCAGCCGCTAAACCATCGAATTGCCCAGTGGGCAGGCGCGTTGGGGCCCGAATGGCGTACAGTCCCGGCTCAACAGGACTCACCCACACGAGTGATACATGGCTCGCGCACACGAGTGACACATTTCGAGCGACTTTTGACGCCGAGCACACAAGGAAGGCAGGAGATGGGCCGCCATCGACGATCTGCCCCCGGTACCCCGGCGCAGGTGGCCGCCGCAGGCCGCCACCGGGGACCGCACCGGAGCCCCCTCGCTCCGGTCCGGACCGGACTGTTGGGCGTGTCCGCCGCTGTCGCGGTCGGCGCCGTGGCGATGGCCTCCGGACTCGGTCCGAACGGCTACGAACTCGGCGGGGGCAATGACTCCGCCGGACAGGTCCAGGCGGGCGGTCCCTCGGACTCCGGCCTGGAGACACAGGGCTCGCAGTCCGCGGCCCCCACCGATCGCGGCACGGTACCGCCCAGCCGTGGTGACGATCGCCCTCACGCACCCTCCACAACTCCCTCCAAGACCCCCGCCAAGCCCTCCGAGACGCCCTCCACCACCCCGCCGGAGCAGCCCGGGCCCTCCCAGCCCTCCGGGAACGACCGGCCCGGCGGAAACGGCAAGGGGAAGGGCAGCGACAACGGCAACGGCAAGGGCGGCGCGAACGGCGGCGGGCACGGCAAGCCGTCGCAGACGCCCTCGACGGAGCCGACCGCGCCCGAGCCCCCGGTGGAGTCGGCCGGTCCCGAGACCGCCTCGGAGGCCGAAGTCCTCACCCTCGTCAACAAAGAGCGCAAGAAGGTCGGCTGCGACCCCGTGACGGCCGACTCCAAACTCGCCCAGCTGGCCGAGGACTTCAGCGAGGACATGTCCCTGCGACAGTTCTTCGACCACATCAACCCCGACGGCGACAGCCCCTGGGAGCGCGCGGATGGTGCGGGCATCCTGGACCTGGGCGGGGAGAACATCGCCCGCGGCCAGTCGGACGCACAGTCCGTGATGGACTCCTGGATGAACAGCTCCGGCCATCGCGCCAACATCCTCAACTGCTCGTTCAAGCGACTGGGCGTCGGCGCGCACTTCGGCGACGGCGGCCCCTGGTGGACCCAGGACTTCGGCTACTGAGCCACTGAGCGGAGCCCCGAGCGGGCCTCCGCATCCGGACACGCGGGAAAGCCCGGGGCGTACGAAAGCGCCCCGGGCTTTCCCGTGCCCTTACGAGCAGCACGCTCACCATCCGAAAGCGCGACCCTGGAGTCAGCGCTGAGTGCGCGTATGGTGTGGGTATGGACAGTGAACGCACCGGCGGGGCGTCCAGCACGGTGGACGCGGAGAACGTGGACACGGAGGACCTGGCCTTCGACGTGTTCGCCCGCGCCTGCCCCTCACGCGGCACGCTGGAGCACGTCACCGGCAAATGGGGCGGCCTCATCCTGAGCGCGCTCCACGACAACACCTTCCGCTTCAACGAGCTGCGGCGGCGGGTCGACGGCGTCAGCGAGAAGATGCTGTCCCAGACGCTGCACGCGCTGGAGCGCGACGGTCTGGTGCACCGCGAGGCCCAGCCGACCAACCCGCCCCGGGTGGACTACCGGCTGACCCCGCTGGGCAGCGCGGTCGCCGACCGGCTGCTGGCCCTTATCCATCTGGTCGAGGACCGGATGCCCGAGGTGCTGACGGCCCGGGAGCGCTACGACACCACGCGCGCCGGGAGCGGCGAGGCGGCGGCCGCGCGGGACGCCGGACGGGCCCCCGAGGTGGCCGGGCGCGGCGGGCGCTGACAGCGCGGGCAGAAGTAGCTGGAGCGGTTCATCCACGGGCGGCGGCGCATCGCGGTGCCGCAGCGGCGGCAGGGCTCGTCCTCCCGGCCGTAGGCGTCCAGGGAGCGCTCGAAGTACCCCGACTCGCCGTTCACGTTCACATAGAGGCTGTCGAAGCTGGTGCCGCCGACGGCGAGCGCGGCGGTCATCACCTCGCGCACATGGTCCAGGAGTTCGGCGGCGCGCGGCCGGGCGAGGGTGGCCGTGGGCCGGTCGTAGTGCAGCCGGGCCCGCCACAGCGCCTCGTCGGCGTAGATGTTGCCGACCCCGCTGATCAGCGACTGGTCCAGCAGCGCGCGCTTGATCGTGGTGCGGCGGCGGCGCAGCGCGAGGTGGAACGCGGCCTCGTCGAAGGCGGGGTCCAGCGGGTCGCGGGCGATGTGCGCGATGACGTCCGGCAGCCCCTCCAGGTCGCCGGGGACGGTGTCGTGCAGCGAGAGCCCGCCGAAGGTGCGCTGGTCGACGAAGCGCAGCTCGGTGCCCGCGTCGTCGGCGAAGCGGACCCGGATCCGCAGATGCTTCTCGTCGGGCGCCTCGGCCGGCTGGACCAGCAGCTGTCCGCTCATCCCGAGGTGGGCCAGGACGGACTCGGCGGCCGCGTCGTCGTCGAACGGCAGCCACAGGTACTTGCCGCGGCGCCGGACGGTCCCGGCGCGGCGGCCCCGGAGGCGGGCCGCGAAGTCCTCCGCGCCGCCGAGATGGCGGCGGACCGCGCGGGGGTGCAGCACCTGGACCTCGGCGACCGTACGGCCGCTGACCCAGCGCTCCAGTCCGCGGCGGACCACCTCGACCTCGGGCAGCTCGGGCAACGGGGGCCTCCTCAAGCCTTCGAGCCCTCACCGCCCCCGGGCGGAGCAACCCGGGCGGGCCGTCCGCCCGGGGGCGGTGAGGGGCGTTACGGACGTGATGGACGGTGTGGGTGGGGGAAAGCCGATCAGCGTGCCGGGGAGGCGGTGTCGGCGGCGGCTCCGCCGTCCGCCGTGCCCGCGGTTCCGGCATCGGCCGCCTTGGCCTTCGCCTGGGCCTCGTCGGCAGCCGCGCGGATGGCGCGCCAGGCGGCCTCGGCCGCCTGCTGTTCGGCTTCCTTCTTGCTGCGGCCGGTGCCGGTGCCGTACGCGACACCACCGACGCGGGCGGCAGCCGTGAAGGTCTTCTCGTGGTCGGGACCGGTCTCGGAGACCAGGTACTCGGGGACTCCGAGACCCTCGGTGGCGGTCAGCTCCTGGAGGCTGGTCTTCCAGTCCAGGCCCGCGCCGAGGTTCGAGGACTTCTCGATGAGCGGGTCGAAGAGCCGGTGGACCAGCTCCGCGGCGGCGTCGAGCCCCCGGTCGAGATAGACCGCGCCGATCACCGCTTCAAGGGTGTCGGCGAGGATGGAAGCCTTGTCCCTGCCGCCGGTGCCCTCTTCGCCCCGGCCGAGCCGGATGAAGGCGCCGAGGTCGAGGCCGCGGCCCACCTCCGCGAGCGCACGCGAGTTCACCACCGCGGCCCGCAGCTTGGCCAGCTGGCCCTCGGGCAGGTCGGGGTGGATGCGGTACAGCGTGTCGGTGACCACCAGGCCGAGCACCGAATCCCCGAGGAATTCCAGCCGCTCGTTGGTGGGCAGCCCGCCGTTCTCGTACGCGAAGGAGCGGTGGGTCAGCGCACGCACCAGAAGGGCGGACTCGAGCTGGTACCCGAGCCGCCCTTCCAGGATCGTGTGAGACGAGGCCGTGTCCGCCTGGGCCGCTTCACCGCGCTTGCGCGGGGGCGTAGTGGCGTCTGACATAGAGCCTGTCACCCGCCGATCAGACCTCGAGGACCTGGCGGCGGTTGTAGGTGCCGCAGCTCGGGCACGCGATGTGCTGCTGCTTCGGCTCGTGGCAGCGCTCGCACGCCACCAGGTTGGGGACCGCAGCCTTCCACTGCGACCGGCGGTGGCGCGTGTTGCTGCGCGACATCTTCCGCTTCGGAACAGCCACGGCTACTTCTCCTGTGAGTCATCCCCGCGCTCGCGGGGTGCGTTGTCCTTCTCGCCGTCCCTCATGGTCTCGGCGAGTCCCTGCAGTGCCGCCCAACGGATGTCGGCGGACTCGTGGTGGTGGCCGGGGTCGTCCCCGAGCCGGGCGCCGCAATCGGCACACAGCCCCGGGCAGTCCTCCCGGCACACCGGCTGCAGCGGCAGTGCGAGCACCACCGCGTCGCGCAGCACGGGCTCGAGGTCGAACAGGTCGGCCTCGAGGAAGAGCATGTCCTCCTCCTCGGCGTCGTCGCCGGTATCCGCTTCGCGGCTCCGGTCGTCGGCGTCGGGGTAGGAGTACATCTCCTGGAAGTCCACTTCGAGCTCTCGCTCCAGCGGCTCCAGACACCTTACGCACTCCCCCGTGAGCGGCGCACGGGCGGTGCCTGTGACAAGCACCCCTTCCATGACCGACTCCAGGCGGAGGTCCAGCTCGATCGTCGCGCCCTCCCGCACCCCGATGACCTCGATGCCGAGGCCCTTGGGCGCCACCACGGAGCGGGAGACCCTTTTGAGCGCACCAGGACGACGGCCCAGCTCACGCGTGTCGAACACGAGAGGGGCACGGTGGTCGAGGCGGGCGTTCAGGGCTTCCTGCTTTCTACGCTGCGGCGGGCCACCCGATCCGCTACGAAACGGGCAGCCGAGATCGCGGACGTACGCGCGACCGAAGAGCCAGGATACTGGACGGGCCGCCGTAGACCCAATCCGCCCGGTGGGGAAGGGGTTCTCGCGGCCCGGTGGGGAGCGGGCCTAGCGGCCCTGCTCGTACTGGCGGAGCTGATCGAGGTCAATCATGCTCGTGTCGAACAGGCTGGTCTCGTCGAGCGCGGCGCCCGGCTGCTGCTGCTGGTGGTGGTGTTGGGGCAGCTGCTGGGGCTGCTGGGGCACGTAGGCCGCGTTCGGATCGTAGCCCTGGGCCTGGGCCTGCTGCTGCCAGCCATAGGCGTCCTGCTGGTAGCCGCCCTGCGCGGCGTACGGGTCCTGCTGCTGCACGTACGCCTGCTGGTAGCCGTACGCGTCCTGCTGCTGGTAGCCCGCGGTGGCGGCGTAGTACGCGGCGTCGGCGGCCGCCTGGTCGGGCGGGGCGACGGGCTGGACGAGGTCCGCCTGGGACTGGGCCAGGTCCGCCAGATAGTCGTCGTCGGTGGTCCGCACGGCCATGCCGGCCTCGTCCTGGGCCGCCATATGGGCGCCGAGCTCATCGGCGGGCCGGGCCCCGAGCAGCTTCTGGCGGCCCCGGCCGACCGCCTCCAGGGTCTTGCCGAGGACCGCCGAGACGGCCCCCAGCTTGGTGTCCACGTACTCGTCCGCGCGGTGCCGCAGGGTGGCCGGGTCGGCGCTGCGCTCCGGGCCCTCGTCGGGCTGCCCGAGACCGTCCTCGGCTCCGGGGGCGCGGCCGAGCAGCTTCTCCCGGCCGCGGTCGACCGAGCCGATGGTCTTGGTGAGCACGACCTCGAAGTTGGCCAGCTTGCTGTCCACGTAGTCGTCCGCCTCGACGCGGATCTCCTCGGCCTCCCGGCGGGCCTCGGTGAGGATCCGGTCGGCCTCCTCCTGGGACTTCCGCACCAGCTCGGTGTCCGAGATCAGCGAGGCGCGCTGGGCGTGCGCGGACTCGATGATCCGCTCGGCCTCCCGGTGGGCCTCCTCGACCATCTGGTCCCGGCCGCCGATCAGCTCCTGGGCGTGGGCCAGGGAGTCCGGCAGCGCCGCGCGCACCTCTTCGAGCATGGCGAGCAGCTCGGCGCGGTTGATCACGCACGAGGCCGACATGGGCATGGACCGGGCGCCGCCGACGGTACCGACGATCTCGTCGAGCTTCTTCTGCACGTCCACTGTGGGTGCTCGCAGACTGTCTGGATGCGGATGGGTACGGGACACGAACGGGACGACTGTACGGCCAGCGGCCGCCTCCCGGACAGCCGCTGACGTCCCGTCAGCCGCTACTTCCGGCCGAGCCGCTCGGCGAGTGCCTCCAGGACCAGCGGGGGCACCAGGTGGGAGACGTCGCCGCCCCACGCCGCGACCTCCTTGACCAGGCTGGAGGAGAGGAAGCTGTAGGTGGGGTTGGTGGGCACGAACAGCGTCTCCACGCCGGAGAGGCCGTTGTTCATCTGGGCCATCTGCAGCTCGTAGTCGAAGTCGCTGACGGCCCGCAGCCCCTTGACGATCGCGGGGATGTCCCGCTGCTTGCAGAAGTCCACCAGGAGGCCGTGGAACGCCTCCACCTGAACGTTTCCGTACTCCTCCGTGGTCTGGCGGAGGAGATCGATCCGCTCGTCCACCGTGAACAGGCCCTGCTTCGACTTGTTGATCATCACGGCGACGTGCACGACGTCATAGAGCTTGGAGGCACGGGCGATGATGTCGAGGTGTCCATTGGTGACGGGGTCGAACGACCCCGGACAGACTGCGCGGCGCAACGGAAGTTCCTCGCTCTCGGGTCCGGTCATGACGCGTTCTCGCACGTCGAGGCGGCGCGACCGTACCAAAGCGTGCCCTCGCCGTAGCGACGGGCCCTGAGCCCCTCGAATCCGGCAGGCCACACGAACTCCCCACCTCGTGTGCTCCGCTCAACGGTGGCCAGCGCACCGGGCACGAGCCAGCCCTTCCCCAGGAGTGTGAGGAGTATCTCCCGGAGTTGGCCGTCGGTGACCGCGTAGGGCGGATCCAGGAAAACGACGTCGTACGGGCCGGTGTCGGCGGCCTGTCCGGCGATGGTCTGTTCGGCCTTGCCGGTGCGCAGCTCCGCGCCGGGCAGACCGAGGGTGCGGACGTTCTGACGGATCGTGCGGGCCGCCCGCGGGTCGGACTCGACCAGCAGCGTGTGGGCGGCGCCGCGGGACAGCGCCTCCAGGCCGACCGCGCCGGAGCCGCCGTACAGGTCCAGGACGCGGGCCCCGTCCAGCGAGCCGAGCAGCGACTCCCAGGTGGAGAACAGGCCCTCGCGCGCCCGGTCCGAGGTGGGTCGGGTGCCGTTTCCCGGCGGCACGGCCAGGCGGCGGCCGCCGGCCGCTCCGGCGATCACGCGGGTCATGGGTGGGGGCCGTCCTTCGCGGTGGTCGGGGCAGCGGCGGCGGATGCCCGTCCGGGCGAGGCCGCCGCATCTCCACGATATGGCGTACGGGGGCGGGCGGGGGCCGCGGGCTCAGCCCTTGTCGAGGAACTCCGCGCGCTCCTTGTCCAGCAGGGCGTCCAGCGCGGTGCGCAGCTGCGGGTATCCGGTCAGCTCCGGGTCGGCGGCGACAATGGCGGCCGCCTCCTCCCGGGCCGCCGCGATGACCTCCTCGTCGTCGATGACGGCGAGCACCCGCAGCGAGGAGCGCACCCCGGACTGGGCCTGGCCGAGCACATCGCCCTCCCGGCGCTGCTCCAGGTCGATCCGGGACAGCTCGAAGCCGTCGAGCGTGGCCGCGACCGCGCCCAGCCGGGCCCGGGCGGGGCTGCCCTCGGGCATGTCGGTCACCAGCAGACACAGCCCGGCGGCCGAGCCCCGGCCGACGCGGCCGCGCAGCTGGTGCAGCTGGGAGACGCCGAACCGGTCGGCGTCCATGATCACCATGGCGGTGGCGTTGGGCACGTTCACACCGACCTCGATGACGGTCGTGGCGACCAGGACGTCCACCTCGCCCGCGGCGAAGCGGCGCATCACCTCGTCCTTGGCCTCGGGCTGCATCCGCCCGTGCAGCACCTCCACCCGCAGATCGCTCAGCGGGCCCTTGACGAGCTGCTCGGCGACGTCGACGACGGCCAGCGGCGGGCGCTTCTCGGCCTCGTCCTCGGCGGACTTCTCCTTCGCCGCCTTGGACTCGTCCTCCTCGTCCCCGATCCGCGGGCACACCACATAGCCCTGGTGGCCGGCGGCCACCTCCTCGCGCACCCGCTCCCAGGCGCGGGTCAGGAAGTGCGGCTTGTCCTTGGCGGGGACCACATGGGAGGCGATCGGGGAGCGGCCCGAGGGCAGCTGGTCCAGGACGGAGGTCTCCAGGTCGCCGAAGACGGTCATGGCGACCGTGCGCGGGATCGGGGTGGCCGTCATCACCAGCAGATGCGGGGGCTGCTTGCCCTTGGAGCGCAGCGCGTCGCGCTGCTCGACCCCGAAGCGGTGCTGCTCGTCCACGACCACCAGGCCGAGATCGTGGAACTGGACCTTGTCCTCGATCAGGGCATGGGTGCCGATCACGATCCCGGCCTCGCCGGTGACCAGGTCGAGCAGCGCCTGACGGCGGGCCGCGGCACCCATGGAACCGGTGAGCAGCACCACCTTGGTGCCCTGCTCGGCTCCGCCGAGCATCCCTCCCTCGGCCAGCTCCCCCATCATCTCGGTGATCGATCGGTGGTGCTGCTGGGCGAGCACCTCCGTGGGCGCGAGCATCGCCGCCTGTCCCCCGGCGTCCACGACGCCGAGCATCGCGCGCAGCGCGACCATGGTCTTGCCCGAGCCGACCTCGCCCTGGAGCAGCCGGTGCATGGGGTGGTCGGTGGCGAGGTCGGCGAAGATCTCCTCGCTGACCTTGCGCTGCCCCTCGGTGAGGGTGAACGGCAGCCGGGCGTCGAAGGCGGTCAGCAGCCCGTCCGGGGCGGGCCTGCGGGGCGCCGCGGGCAGCTGGGCGTCGGCCTGCCGCCGCCGGGCCAGCGCCACCTGGAGGACGAACGCCTCGTCCCACTTCAGCCGGTCCCGGGCCGTCGCGATATCGGCCTTGGTGCCCGGCCGGTGGATCCTGCGCAGCGCCTCGGGGAGCGTGGCCAGCCCCCGGCCCTCGCGCAGGCTCTCGGGCAGCGGGTCGATCAGCCCGGCCAGCGCGGACTCCTCATGACCGGCCGGGCCGAGCACGGTGTCGACGGCCTGCTGGATCTGCCAGGACTCCATCTGCTTGCACGCCGGGTACAGCGGCAGCAGCTGATTGGCGAACGCCTCCACGGCCTCCGCGCCGCTCCCCGCAACCAGCGTCTTGAACTCGGGGTGGGCCAGCTGCCGCTTGCGGTTGAAGACCGAGACCTTCCCGGCGAACATCGCGCGGGTGCCGGGCTGGAGCTCCGTACGCGGCTTGTGGACGCCCTTGCCGAAGAAGACCAGCTGGAGACGGCCGCTGCCGTCGGTGATGGTGACCTCCAGCCGCCGGCCCCGGCCGCCGTTGAACGTGTGCACCCGGGCGTCGGCGACCTGCGCCACCACGGTCACATGCTCGTCCAGGGGCAGGTCGGACAGCCGGGTCAGCTCACCGCGCTCCGCGTACCGCCGCGGGTAGTGGTGCAGCAGGTCGCCGACGGTGTGCAGGTCGAGATGGTCGGCCATCACCTTCGCGGTGTTGCCGCCCAGGACCTTCTTCAGGGGTTCATCCAGCACGGGCACCCGTCCATTGCACACCACGGGGGTGACAATCGGGGATGACGAGCGGGGTGATTCCAGCGAGGTGGTTCAACGGGGGCCGCTCCGCGCGGCCGGGCTCATTCGATGCCTATGATCAGCGGCGCGGTGGGCTGACCGCCGCGGTAGACGACCGAGTCGACGGCGAAGTGCCCCTCCCGCACATGCCGCTCCAGCCGTTCGGCGACCTCGTCCGGAAGGTCCGCGCCGAGCACCAGCGTGACCATCTCACCGCCCGACGCCAGCATCCGGTCCAGCACCGTCTCGGCGGTCGCGGCCAGCTCCGAGCCGATCACCGCCACATCGCCGTCGATCATGCCGAGGACGTCCCCGGCCTGGCACACCCCGGCCATGGTCCAGGACTGGCGCTCGGCGACGGCCAGTTCCGCGTAGCGGGTGGCGCCCGCGGCCGAGGTCATGGCGACCACGTCCTCGTCGAAGCTGCGGCCCGGCTCGTGGACGGCGAGCGCGGCGATGCCCTGGACGGCGGAGCGAGTGGGGATCACCGCGACCCGTACGCCCTCGGCGCGGGCCTGGGCCGCGGCCGCGGCCGCCGTGTGGTGCAGTTCGGTGTCGTTCGGCAGCAGCACCACCTCCCGGGCGTGGGCCCGGCGTACCGCGTCCACCAGCTCACCGCTGGCGGGCGGCTCCCCGGGGCAGGTGGCGACCGCGGTCGCGCCCGCCTCGGCGCACAGCGCGGCCAGCCCGTCGCCGGGGACGACGGCGACCACGGCACGGGGCGCGCGCTCGGCGCGCGGGCCGCCGGTGGGCGGCTGGGCGCCGGACTGGTCCGGCAGGACGATGGCCGGGCCCGGGCGGTCCGGACCGTCGGCGCCCGCCTTACGGACGGCGGCGCCGTCGAAGTGGCTGATCCGGATGCGGTACGGGCGCCCGGCCTGGATGCCCGCCTCCACGGCCGCCCCCGCGTCGTCCACATGGACGTGGACGTTCCACAGGCCGTCGCCGCCGACGACCACCAGGGAGTCGCCGAGGGCGTCCAGCCGCTGCCTCAGGGCGGTCACGGCCGTGTCGTCGGCCTCCAGGAGGTAGATCACCTCGAAGGCGGGCCCGCCGTCCGGGGCGCCGTCGGTGGAGCAGCCCGCCAGATCCCGCCCGCCCGTGGTCCCGGCGGGCGCCAGGGCGTCACGGCCGGGGCGGGCCGGGGCGAGCGCCGCGGGGGCCTCGCCCGACAGTGCCTGGGCGAGCCCGCCCAGGACCGTCACCAGGCCGTAGCCGCCCGCGTCGACCACCCCCGCGCGGGCGAGGACGTCGAGCTGGCCGGGGGTGGCCTGGAGCGCCGTACGGGCGCCCTCGTACGCGGCGCGGGCCACCGTGGCGACGTCACCCGTGGCGCGCTCCGCGCTCTCCGCGGCGGCCACGGCGACCGTGAGGACGGTGCCTTCGACGGGGTGCGCGACGGCCAGATAGGCGAGGTCGACCGCGCGCCGCAGCGCCCGCCGCAGCCCGTCCGCCTCGTCCTCGCCCGGGCCCCCGTCCGGCGTGCCGTCGGCCAGGACGTCCGCCATACCGCGCAGCAGCTGCGCCAGGATCGTGCCGGAGTTGCCCCGTGCGCCGATCAGTGCGCCATGGGCCATGGCGCGCACCACATCGGCGAGGGTGGGACGGGACACCGCGGCCGAGGTCGCGTGGCCGTCGAAGGCGGCGTCCACGGCCCGGGCGGCGGACTCGACGGTCAGATACAGATTGGTGCCGGTGTCCCCGTCCGCGACCGGATAGACGTTGATCGCGTCGATGTCCGCACGGGCCCGGCCCAGCGCGTCGAGGGCGAGCCCGCACCAGGTCCGTACCGCATCGGCGTCGAGCGTGTGCGGCACGAAAGGTCCTCCTCGGAGGCTGCTGGGGCGGGGTGGGCATCGCGTCATCGCAGGGTAGCCGCCGCCCTCGGCGGGTGCCGGGGCAGCCATGATAGTTTCGTTGTACGGGAGTGGCCGTTGTATGCTGCTCCGGTTGCCCGATGCGAATCGGGCCATTCCCCCAGGCGCCGCCGAATCCTCCACGATTCAGTCAACGTCCGGGGCATCCGTTCAGTGTCCTGTCTCCTCGCGAGAAGCGAGGTTGACCCGTCTTTGGAGTAACCCGTGGCTGCCAACTGCGACGTCTGCGGCAAGGGGCCGGGCTTCGGCAACAACATCTCGCACTCGCACCGCCGCACCCGCCGTCGTTGGAACCCCAACATCCAGACGGTGCGCGCTGTGGTCGGTCGTACCCCGAAGCGGCTCAACGTCTGCACCTCGTGCATCAAGGCCGGCAAGGTTTCGCGCTAGTCGTCTAGTCGCACGGCCTCCCCGCGCAAGCGGGAACCGGTACGCCCAGGCCGGTCCACCTTTGGCGTGGACCGGCCTTTCGCGTGCCCTGACACAGGCCTCAGCCAGTCCCCTCCCGCAGCCACCCGTGGTCGACCGGGCCGATGCCCGCGCCCAGGGGGAAGCCCGCCGCGATGGCGCCCGTGACGTAGTCCTTGGCCGCCGTGACGGCCTCGGGGACCTCGTAGCCGCCCGCCAGATACGTGGCGATGGCCGCGGCCAGGGTGCACCCCGTGCCGTGCGTATGGCGGTTGTCCTGGCGCGGCGCGCGCAGCCAATGCTCCTCGGTGCCGTCGGTGAGCAGATCCACCGCGTCGCCGCCGGGCAGATGGCCACCCTTGATCAGCGCCCACCGCGGGCCGTGGCCCAGCACCGCCCCGGCCGCCCGCCGCTGGCCGTCCTCCGACTCCACGCGGACGCCGGTGAGCTGGGCCACCTCGTCCAGGTTGGGCGTGGCGACGGTCGCGGTCGGCAGCAGCTTCGTACGGACCGCGTCGAGCGCCTCGGCGGCCAGCAGCGGGTCACCGTGCTTGGAGACGCCGACCGGATCGACGACCACCGGCGCGGTGAGGTCCGCGAGCAGCGCGGCGACGGTCTCGACCAGTTCGGCGGTCGCCAGCATGCCGGTCTTGACCGCCTGGACGCCGATGTCGTCGACCACGCTGCGGAACTGGGCCCGTACGGCCTCGGCGGGCAGTTCCCAGGCGCCCTGGACGCCCAGGGAGTTCTGTGCCGTCACCGCGGTGATCACACTCATGCCGTGGGCGCCCAGGGCCAACATGGTCTTCAGGTCGGCCTGGATGCCCGCTCCGCCGCCGGAGTCCGATCCGGCGACGGTGAGGACGCGCACGGGCGCCGAGCCGTGGTGGGCGGGGCGGGGGACACGGGGAGGTAGAGCCATGGCACCGAATCTACTCGGCGCCCCCGGCACCCCCGAACGTCCCCCACGGCGCCCTTACGGTCACTCGGCGCCCCTACCGCGACCAGGCAACGTCACTCGGCGCCCTTGCCGTCGCCGAAGTGATCCCAGCCCCCGTGTGCCCACGGGGCTCCGTCCACCGTCACCTGGGGCAGCGCCGAGGGGTTGAGCACCTCGCCGATCACCTTCCAGCGGGCGGGCAGCTTGGCGTCGGGCGGGAAGGTGGCCACGATCGCGTGGTCCTCTCCCCCGCTGAGCACCCACTGGAGCGGATCGACGCCCACCGCCTGCCCGATGTCCGACATCTGCGAGGGGACGTCGATGTCCGCCGAGCGCAGATCGATGCGGACCTTGCTGGCCTCCGCGATATGCCCGAGGTCGGCCACCAGCCCGTCGCTCACGTCGGTCATCGCGGTCGCGCCCAGCCCGGCGGCGGCGGGACCGGCGTGGTACGGCGGCTCCGGGCGCCGGTGTGCCTCGACGAAGGCCCGCGGCGAGCGGAACCCGCGCGAGAGCACCGCGTGTCCGGCCGCCGACCAGCCCAGCCATCCGGTGACGGCGACAACGTCGCCGGGCTGCGCACCGGATCGGGTGACCGGATCGTGGTTGCGCAGATCGCCCAGTGCGGTGATGGAGACGGTGATGGTGTCCCCGCGCACGACGTCACCGCCCACCACGGCCGCGCCCGCGACCTGGCATTCGTCGCGGATGCCGTCCATCAGCTCGGCCGGCCAGGTCACCGGCAGATCGGCGGGGACCACCAGGCCGAGCAGCAGGGCTGTCGGCACGGCGCCCATGGCCGCGATGTCGGCCAGGTTCTGGGCGGCGGCCTTACGGCCGACGTCATAGGCGGTGGACCAGTCCCGGCGGAAGTGCCTGCCCTCCAGCAGGATGTCGGTACTGGCCACGACCCTCCGGTCGGGCGCGGCCACGACCGCGGCATCGTCACCGGGCCCCAACCTCACCGCCGGGGTGGTGGTGAGCCGGGATGTGAGCTCTCTGATGAGCCCGAACTCCCCCAACTCGCCCACGGTGCCCTTCATCCCATCGCCCCTTCGTACTCGTGACCGCTTTCCGCCGCGCCGCGCTCCCCGCGCGGGTCTCCCCGCGCCGCATGGCGACGCGGTACCGTGGCGTCCCTTCTTTCCACATGATCCTCGTAGCCGCCCTGGAGGTTCCGTGGTACAGGCGTACATCCTGATCCAGACCGAGGTCGGCAGGGCCTCGACCGTGGCCGACATCATCGCCAAGCTCCCCGGGGTGATACAGGCGGAAGACGTGACGGGTCCCTACGACGTGATCGTGCGGGCCCAGGCCGACACGGTCGATGAGCTCGGCCGCATGGTGGTCGCGAAAGTCCAGCAAGTGGAAGGGATCACCCGTACCCTGACCTGCCCGGTCGTCCATCTCTAGCTCCCCCGTATGATCGCCCGGTGAATTCCGCACACCGTAGTCCCGCCCGACGGCTCGTTCCGCTGTCCGCCGCGGTGGCCCTGGCCCTGGTGCCGGTAGCCGGTTGCTCCTCCACCGGGGATTCCGACGACACCAAGGCGCTGGCGGTTCCCACACCGGCCCCACAGGCGGCCGCGATATGCCGGGCGCTGCACAAGGAACTGCCCGATGCCGTGAACGGGCTGAAGCGGGGCACCGCCCAGCCCGCCTCGGACTACACAGCCGTGTGGGGGGACCCCGCCGTGCAGCTGCGCTGCGGGATCCCCCGGCCGGAGGCGATGAGCTCCAAGACCGATTCGGCCGAGGTGAACGGCGTCGAGTGGCTCCCGGAGAAGCACAAGGACGGCTACCGCTTCACCACCGTACTGCGCCGGGCCTATGTCGAGGTGACCGTGCCCGGGAAGTACTCCCCCGAGATCAACCCCCTGCTCGACCTCGCCCGCGCCGTCAAGAAGACGGTCCCGAAGGGCGTGGCCTAGCGCGCCCCATGCCACTGCCGCGCCCCCGTGCCACTGGCGCGGCCCCGTGCGACCGGCGCGGCCGTCCCGCTAGCGCAGCCCCGTCGAGCGGCGCAGCGCGGCCTCCAGCAGCCGGTCCACCAGCTCGGGGTAGCTCACGCCGCTCTCCTGCCACATGCGCGGGTACATCGAGATCGGGGTGAAGCCGGGCATGGTGTTGATCTCGTTGATCACGAACTCACCGCTGTCCAGCAGGAAGAAGTCGGCCCGCACCAGCCCCTCGCAGGACGCCGCCTCGAAGGCGGCCACCGCGAGCTCCTGGACCCGCCGGGTCTGCTCCTCGGTGAGCGGCGCGGGCACGATGCCGTCCGCCGCGTCGATGTACTTCGCCTCGAAGTCGTAGAAGGCGTGGGAGGAGACCGGCGGGATCTCGGCGGGCAGGCTGGCGCGCGGCCCGTCCTCGTACTCCAGCACCCCGCACTCGATCTCGCGGCCGCGCAGCAGCGCCTCCACGATGACCTTCGGGTCGTGGCGCCTGGCCTCCTCGACGGCCGCGTCCAGGTCCGCCGGGCCCTCGACCTTGCTGATGCCGAAGGACGAGCCGGCGCGCGCGGGCTTCACGAAGAGCGGCCAGCCGTGCTCCTCGGCGAACTCCACGATCCGCCGGCGGGCGGCGGAAGGTTCCTGCTCCCAGGCCCGGGGGCGGATCACCTCGTACGGGCCGACGGGCAGCCCGAAGGAGACGAACACCCGCTTCATGTACTCCTTGTCCATGCCCACGGCGGAGGCGAGCACCCCGGCGCCCACGTACGGCACCCCGGACAGCTCCAGCAGCCCCTGGAGGGTGCCGTCCTCGCCGTACGGCCCGTGCAGCATGGGGAAGACGACGTCGACGTCGCCCAGCGCCTTGGGCACCGCCCCCGGCTCGCTGTAGACGACCTCGCGGTTCCCCGGGTCGACCGGGAGGACGACCGAGCCCTCGCTGGACTCGGCGAGCCGTTCGACGCTGGGCAGCTCGCGGTTGGCGATCGCCATCCGCTCGGGCTCGTCGGCGGTCAGCGCCCAACGGCCGTCCGTGGTGATGCCGATCGGCAGCACGTCGTACTTCTCGCGGTCGATGGCGCGCAGCACGGCGCCCGCGGTGACCACCGAGATGGCGTGCTCGGAGCTGCGGCCGCCGAAGACGACGGCGACGCGCGGCTTCCGCCGCTCGCCTCCGGAGGAAGCCGGGACAGGGCCTGGGGAAGGGGTCTGGCTGCTCATATCGCGTTGAGGTTACCTTGCGGTCCGCGTGGCGTCAGTGCCGCTCGGCCTTGGCGCTGCGGGACATCAGCTCTTTGAGCGCGACAAGGGGCTGTTTGCCGTCGTGCACGATCTCGACGACGGTTTCGGTGATGGGCATGTCGACGTCGTGGCGGCGGGCGAGATCCAGCACCGACTCGCACGACTTGACGCCCTCCGCGGTCTGCTTGGTGACCGCGATGGTCTCCTCCAGCGTCATCCCGCGGCCCAGGTTGGTGCCGAAGGTGTGGTTGCGGGAGAGCGGGGAGGAGCAGGTGGCGACGAGGTCGCCCATGCCCGCCAGGCCCGCGAAGGTGTGCGCGTCGGCGCCCATCGCCAGGCCCAGCCGGGTCGTTTCGGCGAGGCCGCGGGTGATGAGCGACGCCTTGGTGTTGTCGCCGAGGCCCATGCCGTCGGCGATGCCCACGGCCAGCGCGATGACGTTCTTCACCGCGCCGCCCAGTTCGCAGCCGACCACGTCGGTGTTGGTGTACGGGCGGAAGTACGCGGTGTGGCAGGCGGTCTGGAGGCGGCGGGCCACGCTCTCGTCGGGGCAGGCCACCACGGAGGCGGCGGGCTGCCGGGCGGCGATCTCCTTGGCGAGGTTGGGCCCGGTGAGCACCGCGACGCGCTCCGCGGGCGCCTTGGCGACCTCCTGGACGACCTCGCTCATCCGCTTGGCCGTGCCGAGTTCGACTCCCTTCATCAGGGAGACCAGCACGGTGTCGGCGGCCAGCAGCGGGGCCCAGTCGGAGAGGTTGCCGCGCAGCGTCTGGGAGGGCACGGAGAAGACGGTGAACTCCGCGCCGGCGGCGGCCTCGGCCGGGTCGGTGGTGGCGCGCACACCGTCGGGAAGCCGCACTCCGGGGAAGTAGTCGGGATTGCCGCGGCCGGTGTTGATGGCCTCGACGACACCGGGCCGGCGCCCCCACAGCGTCACCTCGCACCCCGCGTCGGCGAGCACCATCGCGAAGGCGGTGCCCCAGGAGCCGGTGCCGAAGACGGCGCAGCGCGTCACTTGCTCTCCTCATCGGCCAGCGGGAGCGGCGGGCCGTCGGTGCCGGACCGGGTGGGCCGGTCGTACCTCTGAACGGGCGCTTGCTCGCCGCGCACCTCGGAGAGGAGTTCGGTGATGGCGTCCATGATGGTGTCGGTGGCCGCCCTGAGGACCTCGGCGGTGGGCTCCTGGCCGTAGTACTCGGACAGGTCCACCGGCGGGCCGGCGTGCACCTTGAGCGTCTTGCGGGGGAAGAGGCGGACCCGCTTCTCCTTGGCGTAGGGCGGCACGGCCTCGTTGGCGCCCCACTGGGCGACGGGGATGACCGGGGCCTTGGTGAGCAGCGCGACCCGCGCGGCGCCGGTCTTTCCGCGCATGGGCCACATGTCCGGGTCGCGGGTGAGGGTGCCCTCGGGGTAGAAGGCCACGCACTCCCCCTTGTTGATGGCGTCCACGGCGGACCGGAAGGCGTTGGCGGCGTCGGTGGACTCGCGGTAGACGGGGATCTGGCCGGTGCCGCGGAGCATGGTGCCCACGAAGCCGCCTCTGAAGAGGGCGGCCTTGGCGAGGAAGCGCGGCACCCTTCCGGTGTTGTACTGGAAGTGCGCGTAGGAGAGCGGGTCGAGATACGAGTTGTGATTGATCGCGGTGATAAATCCACCGTCGGCGGGAATGTGCTCCATTCCGTGCCAGTCCCGCTTGAACAGAACCACCAGCGGCGGTTTGCACAAGACCGCTGCCATGCGGTACCAGAAGCCGATTCTGCGGCCGGACACTCGGAACATCCTCTCTTGGACCCTGCTGACCTGCTGGCTTGCTGCCGCCCGGGCAGCCGCACAAGTGTCGCTCCAGGCACCCCGTCTGTCGAGGACACCGTAACCCCGCAGGTCTTCGGCGAGCCGGGCAGCAGGTCAGAATGAGGCCCGTGGGAAGAAACGGAGCTCCTGTGACCTGGACCCTCGTGGTGCCGCTGAAGCCCTTGGGGCGGGCCAAGACCAGGCTCTCCGACGCCGCGGGGGACGGTCCCCGGGCCTCGCTCGCCCTCGCGTTCGCCCAGGACACGGTGGGCGCGGCGCTGGCGAGCCGGTGGGTGCGGGAGGTGACCGTCGTCACCGACGACCCGCTCGCCGCACGTGAGCTGTCGGCCCTCGGCGCCCGGATCCTGCCCGACTCCCCGGGGCGCGGGCTGAACGCGGCGCTGGCGCACGGCGCCCGCGCGGTCCGCGGGGAGCGCCCCGAGGCCGCCGTGGCGGCGCTCAACGCCGATCTCCCGGCACTGCGGACGGTGGAGCTCGACCTGGTGCTCGAGGCCGCCGCCGGCTTCTCACGCGCCTTCCTGGCGGACGCCGCGGGGGTGGGGACCACGCTGCTCTCGGCGGCGCCCGGCGCCGAGCTGGCGCCCGCCTTCGGGGGCCCGTCGCGGGACCGGCACCGGGCGTCGGGGGCGCGGGAGATCGAGCTGGCGGGGGTGGACTCGGTGCGGCGCGACGTGGACACGGCCGGGGATCTGCGCGCGGCGGTGGCCCTGGGCGTGGGCGCCCACACCAGGGCTAGGCTGGCGGACATGCAGGGAACCGCCTATACGTACGACCCCGAGACCCGCGCCGGCAGCGTGCTGCTGGACGACGGCACCCCGCTGCCGTTCGACACCGCGGCCTTCGACGCCGGGGGGCTGCGGATGCTGCGCCCGGGGCAGCGGGTGCGGATCGAGGTGGCGGGCGAGGGCGAGCAGCGCCGGGTCGTCTTCGTCACGCTGCAGACGTTCTGAGCGCCGTGAGGCCCCGGGCCCGGCGGACGAATCCGAGCGGCAGGGGGGTTCCGAGCGCCACGGAGGTGCCGGGCGCGAACCCCTGGGACGCCGGGCGCCGACAGCACCGCGGGCCGGGCTCCCTCGGGGAGCCCGGCCCGGCGCGGATGCGGTGGGGCGCCTGAGCGCCGCCGGCTAGCGCTTCCTGGCGGTGGTCTTCTTCGCGGTGGTCTTACGGGCACTCGTCTTGCGCGCCGGGGCCTTCTTCGCGGTGGCCTTGGCGGGGGCCTTCTTGGCCGTGGTCTTCTTGGCGGGGGCCTTCTTGGCCGTGGCCTTCGTGGCGGGGGCCTTCTTCGCCGTCGCCTTCTTCGCGGCAGCCTTCTTCGCCGGAGCCTTCTTGGCGGTCGCCTTCTTGGCCGCGGCCTTCTTCGCCGCCACCTGGAGACTGCCCTTGGGGGCCTTCTTCACGGCGACCTCGCCGCCGCGCGGGAGCTTCTTGGAGCCGCTCACCAGATCCTTGAAGCCCTGACCGGGACGGAAGCGGGGCACCGAGGTCTTCTTGACCCGCACGCGCTCCCCGGTCTGGGGGTTACGGGCGTACCGGGCGGGTCGCTCCACCTTCTCGAACGAACCGAATCCAGTGACCGAAACTCGCTCCCCGGAGACGACCGCCCGGACGATGGCGTCCAGAACGGCGTCTACGGCATCGGCGGCCTGCTGACGGCCGCCGACCTTGTCGGCAATCGCTTCTACGAGCTGCGCCTTGTTCACGTCTTCCCCTTCGGAGACATTGCCGGAATCAATGTGTTCAAGCCTTTTCGCACGTTAGGCAGATATATACCGCAAATCAAACACGAAACGGGCTAATCACCCTTGTGCCGCAACGCACTCGATCGTCACGGACTTCCGTCGGTGTCGGGATCTTGGGGGAAACGCCCCTCGTCGAGGTCGTTCATCAACCGCTCCAGACGCTTTGCCGCGTCTGCGAGATCGTGTTTCGCCGCTGAGGTGATGACCAGCAGCTTCCGGGACAGCGCCATCCGTACGCCCTCCGGGACTTGCAGTGCGCGCACCTTTGCGTGCGCTTCCTTGAGCCGGTCGGCGACGATGCCGTAGAGCTCGAGTTGGCCGTCGCGTTCCATGCACTGATTGTGCCATCTGAGGCGAGTTGTCGCTTCACGGGGCCTCAACATGCCGATGCGCCGCCGGTCCGAGGACCGGCGGCGCATCTTGCCAAACCCGCTCTGTACAGGGAGAACCGGGGGGTCAGACCTCCACGGTGCGGGGCTTGAAGGAGGGGCGACGCGCCTCGTACGAAGCGATCGAATCCTCCTCCCTGAGGGTGAGGCTGATGTCGTCCAGCCCCTCCAGGAGTCGCCACCGGGCATTCTCGTCAAGCTCAAAATCAGCCGTGATGCCCTCGGCCCGGACCTGGCGCCCGACGAGGTCCACGGTGACCTCCGCGGTGGGGTCCGCCTCGACCAGCTTCCACAGCCGGTCCACGGTCTCCTGCGGCAGGACGACGGTCAGCAACCCGTTCTTGAGGGAGTTGCCCCGGAAGATGTCGGCGAAGCGGGGGGAGACGACGGCCTTGAAGCCGTAGTTCTGCAGCGCCCACACCGCGTGCTCGCGCGAGGAGCCGGTGCCGAAGTCGGGACCGGCCACCAGAACCGTTCCCCCCTTGTGCTCGGCCTTGTTGAGCACGAACTCCGGGTCCTTGCGCCACGCCTCGAAGAGGCCGTCCTCGAAGCCGTCGCGGGTGACCTTCTTGAGCCAGTGCGCCGGGATGATCTGGTCCGTGTCCACATTGCTGCGGCGCAGCGGGACGGCCCGGCCGGTGTGCGTGGTGAATGCTTCCATGACTGCTCAGGCCCCCACGGGAGTCGATACGGCGGCGTCGGACAGGTCGGCGGGCGAGGCCAGATGGCCCAGCACCGCGGTGGCGGCGGCGACCTGCGGCGAGACCAGGTGGGTCCGGCCGCCCTTGCCCTGCCGGCCCTCGAAGTTGCGGTTGGACGTGGACGCCGACCGCTCACCGGGGGCGAGCTGGTCGGGGTTCATGCCCAGGCACATCGAGCAGCCCGCGTGCCGCCATTCGGCCCCCGCGGCGGTGAACACCTTGTCCAGCCCCTCCTCGACGGCCTGGAGGGCGACCCGCACCGAACCGGGGACCACCAACATCCGTACGCCGTCGGCCACGGCACGGCCGGACAGCACCGAGGCGGCGGAGCGCAGGTCCTCGATGCGACCGTTGGTGCAGGAGCCCACGAAGACCGTGTCCACCTTGATGTCACGCAGCGGCTGACCGGCCGTCAGGCCCATGTACTCCAGGGCCTTCTCGGCGGCGTAGCTCTCGCTGGCGTCCTCGAAGGAGGCCGGGTCCGGGACCGACTCCGACAGCGGCGCGCCCTGGCCCGGGTTGGTGCCCCAGGTGACGAACGGGGCGAGTTCGGAGGCGTCGATGACGACCTCACGGTCGAAGACCGCGTCGTCGTCACTGCGCAGGGTGCGCCAGTACGCGACGGCGGCGTCCCGGTCGGCGCCCTGGGGGGCGTGCGGGCGGCCCTCCAGATAGGCGAAGGTCGTCTCGTCCGGGGCGATCATGCCCGCGCGGGCGCCCGCCTCGATGGACATGTTGCACACGGTCATCCGGGCCTCCATCGAGAGCTTCTCGATGGCCGGGCCGCGGTACTCGATCACATAGCCCTGGCCGCCGCCGGTGCCGATCTTCGCGATGATCGCCAGGATCAGGTCCTTGGCGGTGACGCTCTCGGGCAGCTCGCCCTCGACGGTGATCGCCATGGTCTTGAACGGCGCGAGCGGCAGCGTCTGCGTCGCCAGCACATGCTCGACCTGGCTGGTGCCGATGCCGAACGCGAGCGCGCCGAACGCGCCGTGGGTCGAGGTGTGGCTGTCACCGCAGACCACGGTCGTCCCCGGCTGGGTCAGTCCCAGCTGCGGTCCCACCACGTGGACGACGCCCTGCTCGACATCGCCGAGCGGGTGCAGCCGGACACCGAACTCCGCGCAGTTCTTGCGCAGCGTCTCCAGCTGGGCGCGCGAGACGGGGTCCGCGATCGGCTTGTCGATGTCCAGGGTGGGGGTGTTGTGGTCCTCGGTCGCGAGGGTGAGATCGGTACGACGGACCGTGCGGCCGGCCTTGCGCAGGCCGTCGAACGCCTGCGGGCTGGTCACCTCGTGCAGCAGATGCAGATCGATGAAGAGCAGGTCAGGCTCGCCTTCGGCGCGCCGGACGACATGGTCGTCCCAGACCTTTTCCGCGAGTGTCCGTCCCATCGTGTTCCCTCCGGCCGGCGCCAGTGCCGGCCCAAACTCGAGTAGTGCGTGCCCTGGTCCGCGGGCCCGCCATTTACAGGGTGGCGGGTCTCCCCGGAAATTGAACTTGCGTTTCACACTGTGAGACGTGAGTATCGTCCCATGGACAACACTAGCGGTGTCGGCGTTCTCGACAAGGCTGCTCTGGTTCTGAGCGCCCTGGAGTCCGGTCCGGCCACCCTCGCCGGGCTGGTCGGGGCGACCGGCCTCGCCCGCCCGACGGCACACCGGCTGGCGGTGGCTCTCGAGCACCACCGGATGGTGGCACGTGATATGCAGGGGCGCTTCATTCTGGGCCCCCGGCTGGCCGAGCTGGCGGCGGCCGCGGGCGAGGACCGGCTGCTCGCCACGGCCGGGCCCGTACTCACCCATCTCCGGGACGTGACCGGCGAGAGCGCGCAGCTCTACCGGCGCCAGGGAGACATGCGCATCTGCGTCGCCGCGGCCGAGCGGCTGTCCGGACTGCGGGACACCGTGCCGGTCGGCTCCACGCTCCCCATGAAGGCCGGCTCGGCCGCCCAGGTGCTGATGGCCTGGGAGGAGCCCGAGCGGCTGCACCGCGGACTCCAGGGGGCCCGCTTCACCGCCACGGCCCTGTCGGGCGTACGGCGGCGGGGCTGGGCCCAGTCGATCGGCGAGCGGGAGCCCGGCGTGGCGTCCGTCTCCGCGCCCGTGCGCGGCCCGTCCAACCGCGTGGTCGCCGCCGTCTCGGTCTCCGGACCGATCGAGCGGCTGACCCGCCACCCGGGCCGCATGCACGCCCAGGCGGTCATCGACGCGGCGGCCCGCCTGACGGACGCCCTCCGCCGAAGCAATTGATGTCCGCCTTACGGACGCCCTCTGCCGGGCCACCCGATGACCGCCTTAAGGCACCCATCGCGCCCTATTACGCCCTTTTCAAGCTCAGCCGGTCGGCCGCACGGTCCCCGCGGCGGCCGACCGGGACGACTCCGGTGGCCTTGCCCAGGCCGAACGCCGGCATGTTGATGTAGACCGCCTCGTGCGCCCCGGCCGGTACGACATAGGTCTCGTGCCAGAAGCCGACCTTGCCCCGGCCCTCCCGCAGCCGGCGGTTGAACGCCGCCCAGGCGGGGCGGTGCTCCTTGTCCTGGGCCACCGAGTACTCCAGCAGCCGCTCGTGCGAGTCCCAGTACTGGACCACGTAGAGCACCCGCGGCGAGCCGAACAGCACCTGATGGCCCAGCATCCCGCCCTCCCCGTCCCGCGACAGCTCGCGGAGCATCCGCGGCATCGCCCGGAAGACCGGCAGCCAGCTGCGCAGCGCACGGAAGCGGTTGATGCGCATGCCGATCAGGAAGACGGTGACCTCCCCCTCGGCCTCGGCGGTCATACGGCCGGCGAGCAGCTCGGCACCCATGGTGATCCCCTCGTTCCCCAGATACGGGTTAGGATTGGATAGCGGCACTATCCAGCACTTAGATAGTGCCACTCTCCAACGGAAGGTGCAACAGGGATGCGACTGGCGGAGCTCAGCGAGCGCAGCGGAGTGCCCACCGCGACGATCAAGTACTACCTGCGCGAGCGGCTGCTGCCGCCAGGTGAGCGGATCACCGCCACCCAGGCCGAGTACGGCGAGGAGCACTTGCGCAGACTGCGACTGGTGCGCTCGCTGATCCAGGTCGGCCGGATGCCGGTGGCCACGGCGCGCGAGGTGCTGGCGGCGGCCGAGGACGAGTCGCTCAGCCAGAACACCCGGATGGGAGCCGCGGTCTGGGCGCTGCCGCACGGCCCCGAGCCCGACGAGGACGATCCGCACGCGGCGCGCGCCCGCGCACAGGTGGACACCGTGCTGGGACGGATGGGCTGGTCCTACGGCCAGGAGCTGGGCGACACCTCCCCCGCCTACCGGATGCTGGTGGCGGCCGTCGCCTCCCTGGACCGCCTGGGGTATCCCCATGACACCGAGCATCTGCTGGTGCACGCCCGGCTGGCGGGCGAACTGGCCGTCGCCGACCTGGACCTGGTGGAGACCTACGACACCCTGCCCGAGCGGGTCGAGGCGGTGGTGGCGCTGACGGTGCTCTACGAACCGGTGCTGCTCAGCCTGCGGAGGCTCGCGCAGACCGAGGAATCCGGCCGCCGCTTCGACGAGTGATCAGGAGCCAAGGGCCCGCACCGGACACGGAAAAGCCCCCCGCTGTCGCGGAGGGCTTTTCGCTGGTACCCCCGACCGGATTCGAACCGGCGCTACCGCCTTGAGAGGGCGGCGTGCTAGGCCGCTACACAACGGGGGCCTGAATCAGCACAGGTGCTGCGCTGGGCTACCAGGACTCGAACCTAGACTAAATGAACCAGAATCACTCGTGCTGCCAATTACACCATAGCCCATGGTATAGACCAGTACCCCCGACCGGATTCGAACCGGCGCTACCGCCTTGAGAGGGCGGCGTGCTAGGCCGCTACACAACGGGGGCTCTAGCGATCTCCGTCTTGCGAAGAGAGATCCGTACCCCCGACCGGATTCGAACCGGCGCTACTGCCTTGAGAGGGCAGCGTGCTAGGCCGCTACACAACGGGGGCTTGGTCCTGCTTTGACCAAGAGATCCACCGGACATCCAGGAGATCTCTTGCTGGGGTACCAGGACTCGAACCTAGACTAAGTGAACCAGAATCACTCGTGCTGCCAATTACACCATACCCCACCAAAACGCCACCCCCGTAAGGGGTTTTGTTTGGTTTACGCCTCCGGTCCGACCTCTCGGCGGCCCGTCCGGCGCAGGAAGAACATTACCCGATGGTGGACGGGCCACCAAAACGAGTATCACCGCGAGTGGCGCCGCCTCACGGGCGCGGGCGGCGCCTCACGCCCGCTATCCGGCCAGCTTCGCCAGCGCCGCGTCGACCCGGGCCAGCGTGCGCTCGCGGCCCAGGACCTCCAGGGACTCGAACAGCGGCAGTCCGACCGTGCGCCCGGTGACCGCGACCCGCAGCGGCGCCTGGGCCTTGCCCAGCTTCAGGCCGTGCTCCTCGCCGGCCGCGAGGACCGCGGCCTTCAGGGTCTCGGCGTCCCAGTCCGCCTCGGCGAGCCGGGTGCGGACCGAGGCCAGGAGCGCGTCCGCGCCCGGTTTCATCGCCTTCGTCCAGGACGCCTCGTCGGCCACCGGCTCGTCGAGGAAGAGGAAGTCCACGTTCGCGGTGATGTCGGACAGGACGGTCAGCCGGGTCTGGGCCAGCGGGGCCAGCGCCTCGAAGGCGGCCGCGTCGAAGGCCTCCGGGGCCCACGGCGCGTGCGGGGCCTTCAGCCAGGGCTCGCAGGCCTCGATGAACGCCTTCACATCCAGCAGCCGGATGTGGTCCGCGTTGATCGCCTCGGCCTTCTTGAGGTCGAAGCGCGCCGGGTTGGCGTTCACCGCCGAGATGTCGAACGCCTCGACCATCTCCGCCAGCGAGAAGACGTCCCGGTCGGAGGAGAGCGACCAGCCCAGCAGGGAGAGGTAGTTGAGCAGCCCCTCGGGGAGAAAGCCGCGCTCCCGGTAGAGGTTCAGCGAGGCCTGCGGATCGCGCTTGGAGAGCTTCTTGTTGCCCTCGCCCATGACATACGGGAGGTGGCCGAAGGCGGGCACCGTGCCGCCGCCCACACCGAGCTCGGCGAGCGCGCGGTAGAGCGCGATCTGCCGCGGAGTGGAGGAGAGCAGGTCCTCGCCGCGCAGTACGTGCGTGATCTCCATCAGCGCGTCGTCGACGGGGTTGACGAGCGTGTAGAGGGGCGCGCCGTTGGCCCGCACGATCCCGTAGTCCCTGACGTTCTCGGGGGCGAAGGTCAGCTCACCGCGCACCAGGTCGGTGAAGGTGATCGGCTCGTCCGGCATCCGGAAGCGCACGATCGAGGCGCGCCCCTCGGCCTCGTACGCCGCGATCTGCTCGGCGGTCAGGGTGCGGCACTTCCCGTCGTAGCCGGAGGGCCGGCCGGCCTTGCGGGCCGCCTCGCGGCGCTCCTCCAGCTCCTCGGCGGTGCAGTAGCAGCGGTAGGCGTGGCCCGCCTCCAGCAGCTTCTCCGCGACCTCGCGGTAGAGGTCCATCCGCTGCGACTGGCGGTAGGGCGCGTGCGGACCGCCGGCCTCGGGGCCCTCGTCCCAGTCGAAGCCCAGCCAACGCATGGCGTCCAGCAGCTGGGTGTAGGACTCCTCGGAGTCCCGCGCGGCGTCGGTGTCCTCGATGCGGAACACCAGGGTGCCGCCGTGGTGACGGGCGAAGGCCCAGTTGAACAGGGCCGTGCGGACCAGGCCGACATGGGGGTTGCCGGTCGGCGAGGGACAGAAACGAACCCGCACGGGGGCGGAGGAGGGTGCGCTAGCCACGCTTGATCACCTTGTTGGTGAGAGTGCCGATGCCTTCGATGGTGACGGCGACCTCGTCGCCGACGGAGAGCGGGCCGACGCCCGCCGGGGTGCCGGTGAGCACGACGTCGCCGGGGAGCAGCGTCATCGCCTCGGTGATGTGCACGATCAGATCCTCGATCGGGCGCACCATCTCGCTCGTACGGCCGAGCTGACGCTGCTCACCGTTGACGGTGCACATGATGCCCAGGTCGCCGGCGCGTGTCAGGTCGATATCGGTCTCCACCCAGGGGCCCAGCGGGCAGGAGGTGTCGAAGCCCTTGGCTCGCGCCCACTGCTTCTCGCGCCGCTGGGCGTCGCGGGCCGTGATGTCGTTGCCGCAGGTGTAGCCGAGGATGACGTCCTGGACTCGGTCACGCGGAACCTCGCGGCACATCCGTCCGATGACCACGGCCAGCTCGGCCTCGTAGTGGACCTCGGAGGAGAAGGAGGGGTACGCGACGGGGTCGCCGGGGCCGACCACGGACGTGGACGGTTTGAAGAAGACGACCGGGACGTCGGGGACCTCGTTGCCCAGCTCCGCCGCGTGCTCGGCGTAGTTGCGCCCGATCCCGACGACCTTGTTCGGCAGGACGGGCGGCAGCAGCCGGACCTTGCTCAGGGGGACCTTCTGGCCCGAGCGCTCGAATTCGGCGAAGGGGTGGCCCTTGATGATGTCGATGACGGGGCCGTCCGGATCGGACGGTTCGCCCTCCACCACGCCGAAGGCGACGTTGCCGTCGATGGAGAATCTGGCGATGCGCACGGGAAGCCTTGGCTCCTGACTGAACTGGCTGGAGACTGACGCCCCAGGCTATCGCTCCGCGTCCCGCGCGCCGCCGTCCCGCCTGCCGCCGGTGGTGGTGGCGCCCACCACGGCCCGGGGGTCAGTTGCCCGGGGTCTCGGTCAGCACGGTGCGCCTGGGGTTCGCGGTCCGGTTGGGCAGATCGACGCGCTGCTCCGGCTGCTCCTCGGGCGCGCCGGTGTCCTCGATGTCCGTGGCGATGTCCTTGGCGTCCTTGAGCTCTTGGACGTCCTTGACATGGGCCAGGGTGGTGCGCCGCGGGTTGGCTATGGAGTGGAACATCATCGTCGTCTTCACTGGGGTGTACGCCTCGCTCTTGTCGTTCGTTCCGGCTGTGTAAAGCGTCAGGCTAGAGGCGGCCTTGCCCATCGATTCGCAGGAAAAGTCGCCGCCAGCATGTGATATTGCTCACGAACGATCAGGCAAATGCGACATAGAAGACAGTTACCCAATCGCGCTAAACGGACATCGCATACCCGAACCTGACGTTCCGCTCTTGATCATCGCTAGCCGGACACTCGATTGCACCATTCGATTCGTACACGAAAGTCCGTTATCGCCGACATGGCTTTCTACGTCCCGTAATAAAGTCCGCACTGAGCGTCACGCGCATCACAGCCTTATCCATTGCCCTTGTTGCAGCATCCGGCACTGTGCTGGAATTCCCGGGACCGCCGCGGGAATCACCGGCGCGCACGGGGGCGCAACGTTCAGAGGCGCCGAGCGGCGGGGGCGCCTCTTGTCGACACGAAAGGATGCGCGCCGGTCACTCACGACCGACAGGGGGGATCGCGGTCCCCCACGACTCGACACCGCTCCGCCGCTCAAGCCGGTGGGGCGCCTGGTCCAGAGGTTGCGACGCTAGTGCAGGGACGTTTCAAGAGGGATGGTATGGGGGCTCCCCAGGCCCACCAGGGCCGAGGGGAAGCTTCGGCGGACCCGGAGCCGCGCGGCGCGACCGACCGCGGCTCCTCGCCTCAGCGCGCCCAGGGAAGCAACGGCAGGACGCTGGGCGACCAGAGCCCCGATGCCGGTGCCCAGAGCGCTACCCGGATCAGTGCGCCCAGCGGCGGTGGTGGCGACGGAGATGCCCCGGAGCCGCCGGCCAAGGCGAAGCCCTCCGGCCCCACCGGGCCCGGCAGTCGCATGGCCCTGCGCAACTGGCGCATCAGCACCCGACTGGTCTCCCTGCTCGCGCTCCCGGTGGTCGCCGCGACCACGCTGGGCGCGCTGCGCATCGAGGGCTCGCTGGACAACATCAAGCAGCTGGACCAGATGAAGCTGCTCACCGAGATGACGCAGCAGGCCACCCAGCTGGCCAGCGCGCTCCAGGAGGAGCGCGACAAGTCGGCCGGTCCGCTGGCGGGCAAGGGCAACGAGAAGGACGACCGGGTCGTCTCCACCCGCGAGGACACCAACCGCTCGATCGCGGCGTTCCGCGAGGCCACCCACCAGATCGACCCCGGTGACCAGTCGCTGGCCGGTGTGCAGTCCACGCTCGTCAACATCGACCGTCAGCTCGGCAAGATCAACGAGGTCCGGGACACGGCCTACGACAACAGCCAGTACTACTCGCTGACGGTCCAGAACTACAACGAGCTGATCAACTCGTTGCTGTCGCTCTCCCAGGACATGGCGCAGGCGACCAGCAACCGCGCGATGATCAACAACACCCGCGCGCTCGCCACCTTCTCCTCCGCGAAGGAGTACGCCTCCATCCAGCGCGCGCTCATCAGCGCCGCGCTCGCCGACCCCAAGGGCGCCGACTTCTCCGCCAACGACCGCCGCTTCGCCAGGACCGCGGTGGACAAGGAGAACGAGGCGCTCGGCCGCTTCAAGCAGATCCGCCAGGGCAACTCCGAGGATCTGCTCGAACCGCTGGACAGCCGCCCCGACATCAAGGCGGCGACCATGTACGCCGACCGCGCGGTGCGCGACCCCGAGGGGCTCAAGGCGGAGAAGCGGACCGATCTTGACTGGTACGACCAGGACAGTATCAAGATCGAAGAGATGGGCAAGATCGAGGAGACGCTGCTCAGCGAGATGCAGCAGAAGGCTCGTGAGCTCCGCGACTCCGCCCAGCAGGACGCCATCCTCAACGGTGCGCTGATCCTGCTGGTCCTCGGTGTCTCCCTGGTCGGCGCCTTCGTCGTCGCCCGCTCCATGGTCCGCTCACTGCGCCGTCTCCAGGACACCGCGCAGGAGGTCTCCCAGAAGCGGCTGCCCGAACTGGTCAAGCAGCTCTCCGAGTCCGATCCGCAGGATGTGGACACCTCCGTCGAGTCCGTCGGTGTGCACAGCCGGGACGAGATCGGAAAGGTGGCCGCGGCCTTCGACGACGTGCACCGCGAGGCGGTCCGGCTCGCCGCCGAGCAGGCGCTGCTGCGGGGCAACGTCAACGCGATGTTCACCAACCTCTCGCGCCGCAGCCAGGGCCTCATCCAGCGCCAGCTCTCGCTCATCTCCGAGCTGGAGAGCCGCGAGGCCGACCCGGACCAGCTCTCCTCGCTGTTCAAGCTGGACCACCTCGCCACCCGTATGCGCCGTAACGGCGAGAACCTCCTGGTCCTCGCGGGCGAGGAGCCGGGCCGCCGGTGGACCCGTCCGGTGCCGCTGGTGGACGTGCTCCGCGCGGCCGCCTCCGAGGTGGAGCAGTACGAGCGCATCGAGCTCAGCTCGGTCCCGGCGACCGAGGTCGCGGGCCGGGTCGTCAACGACCTCGTCCACCTGCTCGCCGAGCTGCTGGAGAACGCCACCTCCTTCTCCTCGCCGCAGACCAAGGTCAAGGTCACCGGCCACGCGCTGCCCGACGGGCGGGTGCTGGTCGAGATCCACGACACCGGTATCGGGCTCTCGCCCGAGGACCTGGCGGCGATCAACGAGCGGCTGGCCTCCCCGCCCACGGTCGACGTGTCGGTCTCCCGGCGCATGGGCCTGTTCGTGGTCGGCCGCCTCTCGCTGCGCCACGGAATCCGCATCCAGCTCCGGCCGTCCGACTCGGGCGGTACGACGGCGCTGGTCATGCTGCCGGTCGATGTCGCCCAGGGCGGAAGGAAGCCGGCTCCGCAGGCCGCCGGCGGCCAGGGCGGACCGGGCGCCGGCAACGGCGACGCTCAGGGCGGCGGCGCCGGACTGCTCGGCTCGGCGCCCTCGCGGCGCCAGGTCCCGGGCTCCGGTTCGCGCGCCGCGCTGCCGGGCAACGGCGGCGGCAGCGGACTGCCGACCCGGCCGGTCGGCGCGGGTGCGGGCCCCTCGGGCGGCGCCCCGGCCGGCTCCACCAACTTCTTCGAGGGCGGACGGCCTCCCGGCCCCCGGACCAACGCCCCCTCCGGTCCCGGCGGTCAGCAGGGCGGCCCCGGCGCCCCCTCCGGCCGTCCCCCGCTGCCGACCCGCGGTGAGAACCCGACCGTCGCCCCGCCGACCGGCGCCCCGGCCCGGGCCGACGGGGGCGACCAGGGCGGCCGCCCGCAGCTGTCCACCCGCGGCCCCGCGCCCGAGCTTCCGGCCCCCGCGCAGCCCGGCACCAGCTGGGGCGCGCGCCGCGCGTCCGGCGAGGACGACTGGCCGGGCACTCCGCGCGACGCCGGGGACACCCCGCGCGGGCACGAGGAGTACGAGCCCACCGGCCAGTTCGCCCGTCCGGAGTTCGGCGGCCCGTCGGACCGGCGCGATCCGTTCGGCAACCGCGGCCCCGGCGACACCGGCGAGCTTCCGCAGCTGACCGACGGCCCCAGCATGTTCGAGCCGCGCCGCGCGCCCAGTGGGCCGCAGGCCGGGCAGGGGCTGTCCGACTCCGGCCAGTTCAACCGCCCCGACTACGGCCGCGGCCCGGGCGACACCGGCGAGTTCGCCCGTCCGGAGCTCGGCCAGGGCCCGGGCGACACCGGTGAGTACGCCCAGCCCCGGTTCGAGGACACCGCCCCGCGCGGCGGCCGCGGCCCCGGCGACACGGGCGAGTTCCCGCGCCCGAACATGGGCGGCCCGGGCGACACCGGCGAATTCCCCCGCCCGAACGCGGGCGGCCCCGGCGACACCGGAGAGTTCCCGCGTCCGGACATGAGCGGCACCGGTGAGTACGCGCTGCCCCAGGACTCCCGGGGCGGCGAGCCCGAGCGGCGCACGAACGACCCGCTGCCGCCCGCCCCCGGTCCCGGCGACGGCCGTACGCCCATCTTCGACACCATCGAGTCGACCTGGCACCACCACCAGGTCGTGGAACCGGGCAACTCGGGCCCGCGGGACGGAGGCCGGTCGTACCCGTCCGCGCCCTCCGCGCCCTCCGCGCCCGAGCCCACCCCCGGCCGGCCCGCCTCGGCCGTACCGCCCCCCGCGCCCCGCGAGCCGCAGCCGGCGTCCCAGGGCATGGGGGACTTCGCCGGATCGGGCGCCTCGGCGGGCCCGGGCGGTGCCGGTCTCAACGGCCGGAGCACGGGTTCCCACTGGCGTACGTCGCCCCACAACGACGAGCGCTGGCGCCGCGCCGAGCAGATCCGCGAACCCGCGGCCGGCGGTATCACGTCGTCCGGGTTGCCACGGCGGGTGCCGCGCGCAAACCTCGTGGAGGGCGCCGCACACCAGCAGCCGCAGCAGCCCGAACGGACTGGGCCGCAGGTGTCTCGCGCGCCCGATGATGTACGCGGAAGGCTGACCAACCTCCGCCGTGGGATCCAGCAGGGTCGCCGGGCCGGTACCGGACTCGGCGACAACCATGATCGCGGCATTGGCCCGACTTACCAGCAGGAGCGTTAGTTGAGCCCGATGAGCCAGGCGGCGCAGAATCTGAACTGGTTGATCACGAACTTCGTGGACAACACCCCCGGGGTGTCCCACACGGTGGTGGTCTCCGCCGACGGACTCCTTCTGGCGATGTCCGAAGGCTTCCCCCGTGACCGAGCCGATCAACTGGCGGCGGTGGCCTCCGGCCTGACCTCGCTCACCTCCGGAGCCTCCCGCATCTTCGAAGGCGGCGTGGTCAACCAGACCGTCGTCGAAATGGAACGAGGCTTCCTCTTCATCATGTCGATCTCCGACGGATCCTCCCTCGCCGTGCTCGCCCACCCCGAGTGCGACATCGGCCTCGTCGGCTACGAGATGGCCCTGCTGGTCGATCGCGCGGGCAACGTCCTCACCCCGGACCTGCGCGCCGAACTTCAGGGCAGCCTGTTGAACTGATCCAACGACCATCCGACGCCCGCCCGCCCGGCCACACCGCCGGGTGGCCCCCCACCGGCACCGACCGACGGCACCACCGTCACCTTGTTGTCCGACCGGAGGATCCATGACCCCGCCCCCCGCCTCGCCCGGCCCGTACGGCGGCCATCACCAATCGCCGTACGGGGGTGAAGGCGACCAGCCATTGGTGCGCCCCTATGCCATGACCGGTGGCCGGACCCGGCCCCGCTACCAGCTCGCCATCGAGGCGCTGGTCAGCACGACGGCCGACCCCGTGCATCTGCAGGGGCTCCTTCCCGAGCACCAGCGGATCTGCCACCTGTGCCAGGAGGTCAAGTCGGTCGCCGAGGTCTCGGCGCTGCTGAACATCCCCCTTGGTGTGGCACGCATCCTGGTGGCGGACCTGGCGGAGGCCGGCATGGTGGCGATCCACCAGCCCGGGGGCGGTTCGGAAGCGGGCGGCACTCCGGATGTGACACTGCTCGAAAGGGTGCTCAGTGGACTTCGCAAGCTCTAGCGGCGCTCCCCCCTCCCGCGCGACCACCTCGGCCAAGATCGTGGTGGCGGGCGGCTTCGGCGTGGGCAAGACCACGTTCGTCGGCGCGGTCTCGGAGATCAATCCGCTGCGCACCGAAGCCGTGATGACGTCGGCCTCGGCGGGGATCGACGATCTGAGCCACGTCCAGGACAAGACCACGACGACCGTGGCGATGGACTTCGGCCGCATCACGCTCGACGACGACCTGATCCTGTACCTGTTCGGCACGCCCGGCCAGGACCGCTTCTGGTTCATGTGGGACGACCTGGTGCGCGGCGCGATCGGCGCCGTGGTCCTGGTGGACACCCGTCGGCTGGCCGACTGTTTCCCGGCGGTCGACTACTTCGAGAACTCCGGACTGCCCTTCGTCATCGCCCTCAACGGCTTCGACGGCCAGCAGCCCTACAACCCGGAAGAGGTCCGCGAGGCCCTGCAGATCGGCCCGGACACTCCCATCATCACCACCGACGCGCGCCATCGCGGCGAGGCGAAGAGCGCGCTCATCACGCTGGTCGAGCATGCGCTGATGGCCCGACTCAAGTAGGGGCCGCTGCCCGGAAGTTGTCGGAAAACCGACGTAGGGCGGGCTGTGTCGAACGACACGGCCCGCTCGTCATTCATAACGTTTCGACAGAGATATGCACCGGCTCTCGATACAGAGCGCGATCGCGCAGCTCCGGTGCGCACTCAAATAGTTCGATATTCGACATATCTCAGCCGTAACGCCCCTTTTTTCTCTGGTCCAGACAACGCACTGAGCGCTTTGCGCACTGTTTGGAAAGCACCCGCGCGGCGTGCTGGAATTCGCTGAACTGGGCAGTCAGGGCTCAGCTGGGAACGGCACGAATCAGGTGCCGATGCCGAGAGGTTGTTGGTCGAGTGAGGCGAAGCAAGCCGGACCCCGCGCAAGAGGCGCGAGGGAACTTCACCCCGCCGCCGCGTACAGGTACGGCGGCGTCGCCCGCCGAGGCAGCGGAGCCACCCACACCCAGTGGTGGCCGGATCTCCCCTCGGAACTGGCGGGTGCGCGGCCGGCTGTACGCGATCCTGCTCATCCCCGTGCTCGTCGCCCTGGTCTTCGGTGGCTTCCAGGTCGCCTCATCGGTCTCCACCTGGAACGAGGCGCGGGACGCCGAGCGCACCGCCCAGGTCGTCCGGGCCGCCACCACCTACGCCCACGCCCTGGTCAACGAGCGCGACCTGACCGCGGGCCCGCTGCTCAGCGGCACCAACGAGGCCACGGTGGCCAAGGCCCGGGCCGCCAGCGACGCGGCGAAGAAGGATTTCGACAAGGCCGTCGCCGACATGCCGCAGACGCCGACCTTGAAACGCCGCCTCAAAGCGTTCAGAACCGCCGAACCGCAGCTGGCCACCCTGCGCCGGAACGCCTACACCGACCGCCTCGACGGAGTGAAGACCGAAGAGGGCTATGTGGCCGTCGAGCACGGGCTGATCGAGTTCGCCAATGAACTGGGCCTGGGCACCGGCAATATCACGTCATACGGCCGTACCGTCTACGCGGTATCCCTGGCCAAGGGCGCGGAGTCGCTGCAGCGCTCCATCGGAACCCATCTGCTGGTGAAGCCCGGCCCGTCCGCGACCGACCGCAGGACCCAGCTCACCGCCTTCACCTCGTACGTCTACCTCGAGGGCATCGCGCTCGGGGAGTTCGAGGCCGCCGGCACCCCGCAGGACGTGACCCGGCTCGAGGACACCCTGACGGCGGCGGAGAAGCGTGCGCAGACGCAAATCGCCGAGGCGAAGCGGAAGGCCGAGGCGGACGGCAAGAAATTCGTGGCGCCGCCCGGCATGGACAAGATGCTCAAGGCCATGGGCAGCGGTGCGAGCCCCTCCGCGCTGGCCGCCCAGGGGGTCACCCCGGACTCCTGGTTCAACGCCTCCACGATCAAGTTCAACGCCTACCGGGACGTCGAGCAGACCCTGGTGAACAAGGCCGTGGACGAGGCCGCGCAGATCTCCTCGGACGCCCGGCGCGATGCGATCGTGAACGGCGCGATCGTGGTGCTGGCGCTCCTCGCCGCCTTCTTCGTGGCCGCCCGGATGGCCCGCTCGATGAGCCATTCGATGCGGCAACTGCGCAACGCCGCCTTCGAGGTCGCCGAGAAGCGGCTGCCGGCGGTGGTCGGCCAGCTCTCCCGCACCGACCCCGGACGGGTGGACACCCGGGTCAGCTCGATACCGATCAACACCCGGGACGAGATCGGTGAGGTGGCCCGCGCCTTCGACCAGGTGCACCGCGAGGCGATCCGGCTCGCGGCCGAGCAGGCGATGCTGCGCGGCGGCGTCAACGCGATCTTCACAAACCTTTCCAGTCGCAACCAGGGACTGATCGAGCGGCAGCTGACCCTGATCTCCGAACTGGAGAGCCGGGAGGCCGATCCGGACCAGCTGGAGCACCTCTTCCGGCTGGACCACCTGGCCACCCGCATGCGGCGCAACGGCGAGAACCTCCTGATCCTCGCGGGCGAGGAGCCCGGCCGGCGCTGGAACCAGCCGGTGCCGCTGATCGACGTGTTGCGGGCCGCCTCCTCGGAGGTGGAGTCCTACGAGCGGATCGAGCTGGCCGGGATCTCCGAGAGCGAGATCCACGGCACGGCGGTGACCGACCTGGTGCACCTCCTGGCCGAGCTGCTGGAGAACGCCACCACCTTCTCCTCCCCGCACACCAAGGTCCGGGTCACCTCGACCCGGCTGCCCGACGGCCGGGTGGTGGTGGAGATCCACGACAAGGGCATCGGCCTGACCGCCGAGGACTTCGCCGACATCAACCACAAGCTGGCCAATCCGCCGACGGTGGACGCCACGGTGTCCCAGCGCATGGGCCTGTTCGTGGTCGGCCGCCTCGCCGACCGGCACGGCATCCGGGTCCAGCTGCGCCCCTCCGGGGAGCTGGCGGGCACCACCTCGCTGGTGATGCTGCCCGAGGCGATCACCCACGGCGGTGGCGGCGAGGAACTGCCCCAGGACGACTTCACGGTCTCCCGGATCGTTCCCGAGCCGCGGCCCGCACCCGCCTACGAGGACGCGAGCGAGCTGTCCTCGCGCACCGCCGCCGAGCTGGGCTTCGACGACTCCGCCTACGACCGGGACCCGGGGCAGAACCAGTTCCTGGGCCAGTACAGCGGAATGGGGGCCACCCCGCCCGAGCAGGATCCGCGGCATGACCAGGCGGCTTCCGACCCGCTGGCGCAGTCCGGCTACCAGAATTCCGCCTTTACGCAACCGGAAGCGGATTACACAACTCAAACGGAATCCGAACAGCAGCCGTACATCGGCTACAACTCACCCTCTCAGCAGGGAGAGTGGGGCGATTCCGGATCTTTCGAGATGCCCTACGCGTCCCAGTTCGGGGCCGAAGCGGAATCAGGACCCAGCGCTCCCGAAGTTTCTCGGGACCGCGTAGAGTTCCACCGTCCGGGCCCCTCCCCGAGCGGAATCCACTCGATGACCGACGCCGGGCTTCCGCGTCGTGACAAGCAGTGGCAGCCGTCCGAGGAAACAGGGGCACAGGGGATGGTCGGGGACCCGGCGGCGCCCGCGGCGCCGGAGCGGCCCTATCAGGTTCCCCAGCAGCAGGAGGACGGTGCCCCGTGGCAGTCGGAGAACGACCACCGCTGGCACCGTGCCGAGCGGCTGCGCGAGCCGCAGGCCGGCGGGATCACATCGTCCGGCCTGCCCCGCCGGGTGCCCAAGGCCAATCTGGTCGAGGGCGCCGCGGAGCCGACCGGACAGGGCGGCCCCCAGGTCTCCCGCGCCCCGGAGGACATCCGCGGCAGGCTGAGCAACCTGCGCCGCGGCGTCCAGCGGGGACGCGACGCGGGATCCGGGACCCCCGGGCGTGACCAGCATGACCAACAGGGCTTCGGCCCCGGCAGCACCTACGATCAGGAGCGTTAGTGTGAGCCCGATGAGCCAGGCGGCGCAGAACCTGAACTGGTTGATCACGAACTTCGTGGACAACACCCCCGGGGTGTCCCACACGGTGGTGGTCTCCGCCGACGGACTCCTTCTGGCGATGTCCGAAGGCTTCCCCCGTGACCGAGCCGATCAACTGGCGGCGGTGGCCTCCGGCCTGACCTCGCTCACCTCCGGAGCCTCCCGCATCTTCGAAGGCGGCGTGGTCAACCAGACCGTCGTCGAAATGGAACGAGGCTTCCTCTTCATCATGTCGATCTCCGACGGATCCTCCCTCGCCGTGCTCGCCCACCCCGAGTGCGACATCGGCCTCGTCGGCTACGAGATGGCCCTGCTGGTCGATCGCGCGGGCAACGTCCTCACCCCGGATCTCCGTGCGGAATTGCAGGGCAGTCTTCTCAACTAGCAAACATGGAGTGCGTTTCGCGCCACCGCGCCATAGGGTGCGGTGGCGCGACCGGCAAGACAGGCGAGTTGGAGGAGGACACGTGGCAACGCCCCCTAGCGGATATCCGTACGCCCACGGGCAGCCGTCCGAGCCGCGCGGAGAGGGCCCAGTGAAGCGCTACAACTTCCCCTCCGCACCCAGCCGCCAGGCCCGCTCGCCACAGCAGCCGGAGCCGCAGCGGGAGCAGCAGCCCCCGCGGCGACAGCCGCAGCGGCCCCAGCAACAGCCGTACACGCCCTCCTACGCGCCTCCCGGGCCGTCGGAGGGGTCCTGGTACGACGCGCCTCCGGCGCCCCGTATCGAGCCCGTACAGCCGCCTGAGCGCCCAGCCCCGGAACCTTCCTCCCCCGCGGGTGGCACTCATAACCCTCTGGTGCGCCCGTACGCCATGACAGGGGGCCGGACCCGGCCCCGGTACCAGCTCGCCATCGAGGCGCTGGTGCACACCACGGCCGACCCCGCTCAGCTCCAGGGCCAACTGCCCGAGCACCAGCGGATCTGCCAACTGTGCCGCGAGATCAAGTCGGTCGCCGAGATCTCCGCACTGCTCACCATTCCTCTCGGCGTAGCCCGCATCCTCGTAGCCGACCTGGCCGAGGCGGGGCTCGTCGCGATCCATCAGCCCGGCGGCGACGAGTCCGCCGGCGGTCAGCCTGACGTGACACTGCTCGAAAGGGTGCTCAGTGGACTTCGCAAGCTCTAGCGGTGCAGCCCGCTCCACCACCTCCGCGAAAATCGTGGTGGCGGGCGGCTTCGGCGTGGGCAAGACCACGTTCGTCGGCGCGGTCTCGGAGATCAACCCGCTGCGCACCGAAGCCGTGATGACCTCCGCCTCGGCGGGGATCGACGATCTCACCCACGCGCCGGACAAGACCACCACCACGGTGGCCATGGACTTCGGCCGCATCACGCTGGACCAGGACCTGATCCTGTATCTGTTCGGCACCCCCGGCCAGGACCGCTTCTGGTTCATGTGGGACGACCTGGTCCGCGGTGCCATCGGCGCGGTCGTCCTGGTGGACACCCGCCGCCTCGCCGACTGCTTCCCGGCGGTCGACTACTTCGAGAACTCCGGGCTGCCCTTCGTCATCGCCCTCAACGGCTTCGACGGGCACCAGCCCTACAACCCCGAAGAGGTCCGCGAGGCCCTGCAGATCGGCCCCGACGCGCCGATCATCACCACCGACGCCCGCCACCGCAGCGAGGCCAAGAGCGCGCTGATCACCCTGGTCGAGCACGCGCTGATGGCCCGGCTGCGCTAGCCGAGGCCGACGGCGGAAGCCAAAATCCCCTGCTCTCCGAAGGAGAACAGGGGATTTGTGCGTTTCAGTGGGCCTTCTCGGGCGTCCGGGCGGTGTGCGGCCGTCCGGGCACGGCGGCGCCTGTGGGCGGTCAGCCCTGCCAGCTGTGCGGCGCGCTGAACGCCGGGCGGCGCTCCAGACGGCGCCAGCGGGCGGCGCTGCGGCTCGGGCGGGTGGAGCCGGCGGTCCGGTGGGTGCCGGCGGCCGCGCGGGCGAGCAGCACCGCGGTGACCGCGGCGAGCTCCTCGGCGTCGGCGTGGCCCTTCTCGACCCGGACCAGGGTGGCCGCCGCCGCGGCGGCGGGATCGGCGCTATCGCTGGATGTGCTCACGGTTTTCTCTTCTCCCTTGTCGCGCGGGTCCCGCGCGAGGTCATGAACGTGAGGGTTACTGCGGCGGGTTGCCGTGCTTGCGGGACGGCAGGTCGGCGTGCTTGTCGCGCAGCATCGCCAGGGACCGGACAAGGACCTCACGGGTTTCGGCCGGGTCGATCACATCGTCGACCAGCCCCCGCTCGGCCGCGTAGTACGGGTGCATCAGCTCGGACTTGTACTCCTTGACCATGCGGGCGCGCATGGCCTCGGGGTCGTCGGCCCCGGCGATCTGACGGCGGAAGATCACGTTGGCGGCGCCCTCGGCACCCATCACCGCGATCTCGTTGGTCGGCCAGGCGTAGGTCAGGTCGGCCCCGATGGACTGGGAGTCCATCACGATGTAGGCACCGCCGTACGCCTTGCGCAGGATGACGGAGATCCGCGGCACGGTGGCGTTGCAGTACGCGTACAGCATCTTGGCGCCGTGCCGGATGATCCCGCCGTGCTCCTGGTCCACACCGGGCAGGAAGCCGGGCACGTCGAGGAAGGTGACCAGCGGGATGTTGAAGGCGTCGCACATCTGGATGAAGCGCGCGGACTTCTCCGACGCCTCGATGTCCAGCACCCCGGCCAGCGACTGCGGCTGGTTGGCGATGATGCCGACCACCTGGCCGTCGAGCCGGGTCAGCGCGCAGATGATGTTGGTCGCCCAGCGCTCGTGGACCTCGAGGTACTCGCCGTCGTCGACGATCTCCTCGATGACCTTGCGCATGTCGTACGGCCGGTTGCCGTCGGCCGGGACGAGATCCAGCAGCGCGTCACCGCGCCGGGAGGCCGGGTCGTCGGACTCGACGGTCGGCGGGTTCTCGCGGTTGTTCTGCGGCAGCAGCGACAGGAGGTAGCGGACCTCCTCGAGGCAGGTCTCCTCGTCGTCGTAGGCGAAGTGGCACACGCCCGAGGTCTCGGCGTGCACATCCGCGCCGCCCAGTCCGTTCTGGCTGACCTTCTCGCCCGTCACCGCCTGGACCACATCGGGTCCGGTGATGAACATCTGCGAGGTCTCCCGGACCATGAAGACGAAGTCCGTCAGCGCCGGGGAGTACGCCGCGCCGCCCGCGCACGGGCCGAGCATCACGCTGATCTGGGGGATGACACCGGACGCCTTGGTGTTCCGCTGGAAGATGCCCCCGTAACCGGCGAGCGCCGAGACGCCCTCCTGGATGCGGGCACCGGCGCCGTCGTTGAGGGACACCAGCGGCGCCCCGGCCGAGATGGCCATGTCCATGATCTTGTGGATCTTGGTGGCGTGGGCTTCCCCCAGCGCCCCGCCGAAGATCCTGAAGTCGTGTGCGTAGACGAACACCGTCCGTCCGTGGACGGTCCCCCAGCCGGTGACGACACCGTCGGTGTAAGGCTTCTTGGCCTCAAGACCGAACCCGGTCGCACGATGCCGCCGCAGCGGCTCCACTTCGTTGAAGGACCCCTCGTCAAGCAGCAGATCGATCCGCTCGCGAGCCGTCAGCTTCCCCTTGGCCTTCTGGGCCTCGGTCGCCCGCTCGCTCGGGCCGCGCCGAGCCTGCTCGCGAATCGCGTGCAGCTCGGCGACGCGCCCGCGAACGTCACTCGCCTCAGCAGGCGCACCTTCGAGATTGGTCATGCAATGACGGTACGTTCCCGGACCCTCGGAAACGCATGTCAATTCCCTACAACGTCAAGGGCGTTTTGGTGGGCAGGCGGAACAGAACTGGACAGCGGCTTTCCCACTACCTGGTGTCCTAAAGGACTATCGGCCCTGTCGGCACCCCACAAACCTCCAGGCCCTGACGGTGCGAGGGGCGAGCGCGACCACCCGGATGGGCGGCGTCCGCCGGAGCGGCCGTGCGGCCGGACCGGGCAACGGAGCACGTCGGCCGCGCTCCGCTCCCCGCACCCTACTCCGGCCGCCGCCGGCGCCGCACCGTCCGCCTCCCCGGGCCGGGCGGCGCGTCACTCCTGCGGGTCCACTCCGGCCCGCAGCAGCCCGTAGGCGTAGGCGTCGTCCAGGGCCTGCCAGGACGCGGCGATCACGTTCTCCCCGACGCCCACGGTCGACCACTCCCCCTGGCCGTCCGCGGTGGCGACCAGCACCCGGGTCGTGGACTCGGTGCCGTGCTTGCCTTCCAGGATGCGGACCTTGTAATCCACCAGCTCCATCGTCGCCAGCTGCGGATAGATCCGCTCTAGACCCACCCGCAGCGCCCGGTCCAGGGCATTGACCGGACCGTTGCCCTCCGCCGTGGCGACGATCCGCTCGCCCTTGGCCCAGAGCTTCACGGTGGCCTCGTTGGCGTGAGTGCCGTCCGGGCGGTCCTCGACGATCGCCCGCCAGGACTCGACGCGGAAGAAGCGGCGGGGACGGCCCTCGACCTCCTGGCGCAGCAGCAGCTCGAAGGAGGCGTCGGCGGCCTCGTAGGTGTAGCCCTCGAGCTCCCGCTCCTTGACCCGCTCCACGATCCGGCCCACCAGCGCCCGGTCGCCGCCGAGGTCGATGCCCAGCTCCTTGCCCTTGAGCTCGATCGACGCCCGTCCGGCCATGTCGGAGACGAGCATCCGCATGGTGTTGCCGACCCGCTCGGGGTCGATGTGCTGGTACAGATCCGGGTCGACCTTGATCGCGGAGGCGTGCAGTCCGGCCTTGTGGGCGAAGGCGGAAACACCCACATAGGGCTGGTGAGTGGACGGCGTCAGATTGACGACCTCGGCGATCGCGTGCGAGATCCGGGTCATCTCCTCCAGAGCGCCCTCCGGCAGCACCCGGCGGCCGTACTTGAGCTCCAGGGCCGCGACGACCGGGAAGAGGTTGGCGTTGCCCACCCGCTCGCCGTAGCCGTTGGCCGTGCACTGGACGTGGGTGGCGCCCGCGTCCACGGCGGCGAGGGTGTTGGCGACCGCGCAGCCGGTGTCGTCCTGGGCGTGGATGCCCAGCCGCGCCCCGGTGTCGGCCAGCACGGTGCGGACCACCGCGTCGATCTGGCCGGGGAGCATGCCGCCGTTGGTGTCGCAGAGGATCACCACCTCGGCGCCCGCCTCGTGGGCAGCGGAGACGACCTGCTTGGCGTAGCCGGCGTTGGCCCGGTAGCCGTCGAAGAAGTGCTCGCAGTCGAGGAAGACCCGGCGGCCCTGGGACCGCAGGTAGGCGACGGTCTCGCGGACCATCGCGAGGTTCTCCTCGAGCGTGGTGCGCAGGGCCAGCTCCACATGGCGGTCGTGGGACTTCGCCACCAGGGTGATCACCGGTGCGCCGGACTCCAGCAACGCCTTGACCTGGGCGTCGTCCTCGGCGCGCACCCCCGCCTTGCGGGTGGCGCCGAACGCCACCAGCTGGGCGTGTTTGAAGTCGATCTCGGCGCGGGCCCGGGCGAAGAACTCCGTGTCGCGCGGGTTGGCGCCGGGCCAGCCGCCCTCGATGAAGCCCACGCCGAAGTCGTCCAGGTGACGGGCGATGGTCAGCTTGTCCGCGACCGTGAGGTTGATGCCCTCGCGCTGCGCTCCGTCGCGCAGGGTGGTGTCGAAGACATGGAAGCTGTCGTCGGGCAGATCCTTCATGGTTGGTCTGGCTCCTGTCGGATGGATCTCGGTCTACCGGAATATCCGGTTCCGCGCCCTCCTATGATCCCTCACGCTTCGCCTCCGGCGGGATGGTCCGGAAAACGAAAAGACCCCTCGCGGGTGCGAGAGGTCTGCGCGCGGGTCTGGGGCACGGTGGCCGCCCTGTACCGGGTCGTACGGGCGGTCACTGCGGACCGGCGCGCCTGCTGCCAATAATCATGGCGAACGAGAGCACGGAGGCAGTTTGGCACATTCCGCCCCCGCGCTCTCATCCGTCTCAGGATGCGAACCTCCGGTGTCAACGAGGTGACGCCCGGAGGTCAGCCCAGGGGGTGCATCCAGCCATGCGGGTCCGGGGCGGCGCCGGTCTGGATGTCCAGCAGCGCCCTGCGCAGCCGCATCGTCACCTCGCCCGGCTCACCGTCGGCCACCGTCCAGCTCGCCCGGGCGGACTTGACCGAGCCGACCGGGGTGATCACGGCCGCCGTACCGCAGGCGAAGACCTCGGTGAGGGTCCCGTCGGCGTTGCCCTCGCGCCAGTCGTCGACGGAGATCCGGCCCTCGGTGACCTCGTAGCCGAGGTCGGCGGCGATCTCCAGCAGCGAGGCGCGGGTGATCCCCGGCAGCAGCGAACCGGACAGCTCGGGGGTCACAATGCGGTTCCCGTACACGAAGTACAGGTTCATCCCGCCCATCTCCTCGATCCAGCGGCGCTCGATCGCGTCCAGCCAGACCACCTGGTCACAGCCCTGCTCGGCGGCCTGTGCCTGGGCGACCAGGGAGGCCGCGTAGTTGCCGCCCGTCTTGGCCGCGCCGGTGCCGCCGGGCGCCGCGCGGACGTACTCCTCCGAGAGCCAGACCGAGACCGGCTGCACACCGCCGGGGAAGTAGGCCCCGGCCGGGGAGGCGATCACCACGAAGAGGAACTCGTTCGAGGGCCGGACACCGAGCCCGACCTCGGTGGCGAACATGAAGGGCCGCAGGTACAGGGACTGCTCCCCGTGGCCCGGCACCCACGCCCTGTCCTGGGTGACCAGCGCGTCACACGCCGCGATGAAGGTCTCGACGGGGAGCTCCGGCATGCCCATGCGGCGCGCGGACGTCTGGAACCGCTCGGCGTTCTGGTCGGGGCGGAACGTGGCCACGGTGCCGTCGGGCCGCCGGTACGCCTTGAGCCCCTCGAAGATCGTCTGGGCGTAGTGCAGCGTCATGTTCGCCGGGTCGAGCGAGAGCGGGGCGTACGGCACGAGCTGGGCCTCGTGCCAGCCACGGCCCTCCGTCCACTTGACCGTCACCATGTGATCGGTGAAGTGGCGGCCGAATCCGGGGTTGGCCAGGATCTTCTCCCGCTCGGCGGCGGAAAGGGGGTGGGAGGAGGGCTTGAGCTCGATCGTGGGCGTCGTCATGGCAGGTAGTCCTTCACCTTCGGTTGTGGCGGACCGCGCTCACACCATCCTGCCCGCAAGCGGTATTAGGACGTCCAAGCTCTTCTTCACACAGCGGCCCCACCGGGGATTATCTCCTAGGTGGGGCCGGGGAAGGAACGTGGTGAAACGCGCGGCCCGAGGTCGATGGTCGCACCCAGCCGCGCGCTGGCACAGGCTGGGGTCAGCCGGATACTCGGGCGGCGAGCGCGTCGCCGATCTCGTCGGTGGTGCGCGGCGCGGCCGCGTCCCGCTCGGCGAGGTCCGAGGCGACGGCGGTCTCGATACGGGCCGCCTCGTCCCCGTAGCCGAGGTGCGACAGCAGCAGGGCCACCGACAGCACGGTCGCCGTCGGGTCGGCCTTGCCGGTGCCCGCGATGTCCGGCGCGGAGCCGTGGACCGGCTCGAACATCGACGGGAAGGCGCCGGAGGGGTTGATGTTTCCGCTCGCGGCGAGCCCGATGCCACCGGTGACGGCGGCGGCGAGGTCGGTGAGGATGTCACCGAAGAGGTTGTCGGTGACGATCACGTCGAACCGCTCCGGCTGGGTGACGAAGAAGATCGTCGCGGCGTCGACGTGCAGATAGTCGGTGGTGACCTCGGGGTACTCCTGGCCGACCCGGTCGAAGATGTTCTTCCACAGGTGGCCGGCGTGCACCAGGACGTTGTTCTTGTGCACGAGGGTCAGCTTCTTGCGCGGCCGGGCGTCGGCGCGCTCGTAGGCGTCCCGGACCACGCGCTCGACACCGTGGGCGGTGTTCAGGCTGACCTCGGTGGCGACCTCGCCCGGGGTGCCGGTGCGCATCGAGCCGCCGTTGCCCACGTACGGGCCCTCGGTGCCCTCGCGGACGACCACGAAGTCGATGTCGGGGCGGCCGGCCAGCGGGGTGGGGGTGTTCGGGAAGAGCTTCGACGGACGCAGGTTGACGTAGTGGTCGAAGGCGAAGCGCAGCTTGAGCAGCAGCCCGCGCTCGAGCACGCCCGAGGGCACCGACGGGTCGCCGATGGCGCCGAGCAGGATCGCGTCGTGGTCCTTCAGCGACTCCAGCTCCGCGTCCGGCAGGGTGTCGCCGGTGGCGTGCCAGCGCTGGGCGCCGAGGTCATAACTCCTGGTCTCCAGCTTCACGTCCTGCGGAAGGGCGGCGGAGAGGACCTTCAGGCCCTGGGCCACGACTTCCTGGCCGATACCGTCACCGGGGATCACTGCGAGGCGAATGCTGCGAGACATACCGGGACCCTACCGCTCGTCCCATGGATTGACATAGACGTTCCACCATTCGGACGGCCGCTCAGCGGCAATCACCCGTTCACCCCCTGTATGGCGCGGCGTTGACCGCCCGGGGGACATTCCGGTCCATGGATACACCACGGTTCGGCGTACCGGAGCGGCTCGCCCAGCGGATGACCATGGCGGAGCAGCACGAGTATCTGCGGGCCCGGCTCTCCCGCCGCCGGGTGCTGCGCGGGGGCGCCGCCACGGCGGGCACGGCCGCGGGCGCGGGGCTGCTGGGCGGTGCGGCGTGCGCCGCCGGCGCCAAGCCGGCGCCGGCCACGAGCCCGAAGCCGGGAGCCGCCACGGTGGACGGCACGCTGGTCGCCCCCTTCGGCCGCCATCTGGCCTTCGGCGCCGATCCGCGGACCCAGATGCGGATCTCCTGGCAGGTGCCGTTCGCGGTGCGCACGCCGTATGTGCGGATCGGCACCAGCCCGTTGGACCTCACCCGCAGGGTCGAGGCCGAGGTGCGCCATCTGCACACCCCCTCGCTGAGCGACGAGCTGCCCGCGGTCGACCAGTTCTATCTGCACGCCGCGGTGGACGGCCTGCGCCCCGGGGTCACCTACTACTACGGCGTCGGGCACGCCGACCGCGATCCGGCCGAGCCGCGTCACTTCGCGTCCGTGGGCACCTTCCGCACCGCGCCGGACCGGCCCGGGAAGTTCGTCTTCACCGCCTTCGGGGACCAGGGGGTGAGCTATGACGCTCTCGCCAACGACCAGTTGATCCTCGGCCAGAACCCGTCGTTCCATCTGCACGCCGGGGATCTGTGCTACGCGGACACCACCGGCCACGGGAAGAAGTCCGACCTCTATGACGCCCGGGTCTGGGACTCCTTCCTCGCCCAGACCGACTCGGTCGCGGCGAGCGTGCCGTGGATGGTGACCACCGGCAACCACGACATGGAGGCGTGGTACTCCCCCGATGGCTACGGCGGCCAGCTGGCCCGCTGGTCGCTGCCCGGGAACGGCCCGGACCCGCGCAAGGCGCCCGGCGTCTATTCGTTCGTCTACGGGAACGTGGGCGTGCTCGCCCTGGACGCCAATGACGTCTCGTACGAGATGCCGGCCAACAAGGGGTACACGGACGGGGCGCAGACCCGCTGGCTGAACCGGGAGCTGGGGCGGCTGCGCAACCGGCCCGGCATCGACTTCCTGGTGGTCTTCTTCCACCACTGCGCCTACTCCACCACCAGCGCCCACGCATCGGACGGCGGGGTGCGCGACGCGTGGGTGCCGCTGTTCGACAAGCACCAGGTGGACCTGGTCGTCAACGGCCACAACCACGTCTACGAGCGGACCGACGCCCTCCGGGGCGGCAAGGCCGCCCGCCGGGTCCCGGTGGGCGGGAGCGCCGACGCGGTGCGCGACGGGATCGTCTATGTGACGGCGGGCGGGGCGGGCGCGAAGCTCTACGAGTTCCCGGTGCCCGACAGCTACGAGGGGCACGTCAAGGACCTCGACGAGGTGAAGACCTACCACTGGACCGAGGACGGCGAGAAGAACCGGGACGGCGCGGACTGGTCCCGGGTCCGCTACACCGGCTTCTCGTTCCTCGCGGTGGAGGTGGAGCCGGGCCCCCGCCCCAGGCTCACGGTCACGGCCCTGGCGGAGTCGGGCGAGCGAGTCGACCGCTTCGAGGTGACCCGGCCCCGGCGTCAGTGACCGGTGGCGCCGCCGTTGTCCCGGCGGTCGAGGGCGCGCTGGAGGGCGGCGGCCGCCTTCTTGCGGTCGGTGTTGTCGGTCTTGCGGCGGATCCTGCGGACAGTCGTCTCGGCCATGATCACATCTCCTCTGCTGAACCCCGGTGAACGCCCGGGAGGAAGGAAAGCTCCCCGAGAAGGTGGCTGCCGGAAGGGGCGGGGGCCTGAGTGCGGCAGGGGTCGCCTGCGCGATGTGCACCGGCCGCGGCCGCCATCGCTGGATCCAGCGAGACGTTCGGCTTCCACAAAAGTAAGGCAGCGGAGCGTCAGTGTCTGCACAATTAGTCGGACGTCCTACTATCTGAGACGCGAACAGCGTGATATCAGCCACTGACCCAGGGTGATCATCTCTTGGCCCACGCCGATGATCGAGGCCGACCCCCGTCCGACCTCGACCAACGGCGGCCGATCGCAAGTCCGTGGGCGATCCCGCGCCTGGTTACCCACGTAAACTGCGGTAAATAGTGCCTACTTGACTGCTTGACGCTAGCACCGCCGCGTATCGGGCGTCCACAGATTTCCCCCGACGCGCCCCCCGACAGCACCGCGCCCCCGGGCCGCTTCGGCGCGGTCCGGGGGCGCGGGTCGTCAGGGCCCGAGGGTCAGCCCATGTGCGGGTAGCGGTAGTCGGTCGGCGGGACCAGGGTCTCCTTGATAGAGCGGGTGGAGGTCCAGCGCATCAGGTTCTGCTTGGCGCCCGCCTTGTCGTTGGTGCCGGACGCGCGGCCACCACCGAAGGGCTGCTGGCCGACGACGGCGCCGGTCGGCTTGTCGTTGATGTAGAAGTTGCCGGCCGCGAAGCGCAGCGCATCACAGGCGGCGGCCGCCGCCGCGCGGTCCTGGGCGATGACGGCGCCGGTCAGCCCGTACGGGGCGGCCGACTCCATCTGCCGCAGCATCGCGTCGTACTCCTCGTCCTCGTAGACGTGCACCCCGAGGATCGGGCCGAAGTACTCGTCCTTGAAGATCTCGTTCTCCGGGTCGGTGGAGACCAGCACGGTCGGGCGGACGAACCAGCCCTCGCTGTCGTCGTAGGAGCCGCCCGCGACGACCTCGACCGTCGGATCGGACTTCGCCCGGTCGATCGCCGCCTTGTTCTTGGCGAAGGCGCGCTCGTCGATGACCGCGCCCATGAAGTTGTCGAGGTCGGCCACATCGCCCATGGTCAGCCCGTTGACCTCGGTGGCGAACTCCTCCTTGAGGCCGTTCTCCCACAGGGAGCGCGGCACATAGGCGCGGGAGGCCGCGGAGCACTTCTGGCCCTGGAACTCGAAGGCGCCGCGGGTCATCGCCGTCTTCAGCACCGCCGGGTCGGCGGACGGGTGGGCGACGATGAAGTCCTTGCCGCCGGTCTCCCCGACCAGCCGCGGATAGGTCTTGTAGTTCTCGATGTTGTTGCCGACCGTCTTCCACAGGTACTGGAAGGTCCGGGTCGAACCGGTGAAGTGGATGCCCGCGAGGTCCGGGTGGGCCAGCGCCACCTCGGAGACCTCCTTGCCGTCGCCCGTGACCAGGTTGATCACACCCTTGGGCAGCCCGGCCTCCTCCAGCACCTCCATCAGCAGCACGGCGGCGTGCGTCTGGGTCGGGGACGGCTTCCAGACCACCACATTGCCCATCAGGGCGGGGGCGGTCGGGAGGTTGCCCGCGATGGCGGAGAAGTTGAAGGGGGTGATCGCGTAGACGAACCCCTCGAGCGGCCGGTGGTCGGTGCGGTTCCAGACCCCGGGCGAGTTGGTCACCGGCTGCTCGGCCAGGACCTGACGGGCGAAGTGGACGTTGAAGCGCCAGAAGTCGATCAGCTCACAGGGGGTGTCGATCTCCGCCTGCTGCGCGGTCTTCGACTGGCCCAGCATGGTGGACGCGGCGAGCGTCTCCCGCCAGGGGCCGGAGAGCAGATCGGCGGCCTTGAGGATGACCGCGGCGCGGTCGTCGAAGCTGAGCGCGCGCCACGCCGGGGCCGCGGCCAGGGCCGCGTCGATCGCGTCCTGCGCGTCCGCCTGAGTGGCGTTGGCGTAGGTGCCCAGGCGGGCGGAGTGCTTGTGCGGCTGGACGACGTCGAAGCGCTCCCCCGCTCCCATCCGCTTCTGGCCGCCGATGGTCATCGGCAGGTCGATGGGGTTCTCGCCGAGCTCCTTGAGCTTGGTCTCGAGGCGGGCGCGCTCCGGGGTGCCGGGGGCGTAGGTGTGCACCGGCTCGTTCACCGGCACGGGGACCTGGGTGACGGCGTCCATGGCCGTTGTCTCCTTCGATCGTCGGGGGCGTCGGGGGTTTACGAGGTCTGCGATCCCGGGGGCGGTCAGCGGCGGCCGACCAGCGAGCGCAGGAAGAATGTGAGGTTGGCGGGACGCTCCGCGAGGCGGCGCATGAAGTACCCATACCAGTCTGTGCCATACGGGACGTAAACCCGCATACGGTGACCTTCCGCCACCAGCCGCTCCTGCTCGGCCACGCGGATCCCGTACAGCATCTGGAACTCGTACTCGTCCAGCTTGCGCCCGAGGCGGTGCGCCAGATCCTGGGCGATGGCGACCATGCGCGGATCGTGCGAGCCGATCATGGGGTAGCCGTCACCGGCCATCAGGATCTTCAGACAGCGCACATACGCGCGGTCCACCTCGCGCTTGTCCTGGAAGGCGACGCTCGCCGGCTCGTTGTACGCGCCCTTCACCAGCCGCACCCGGGAGCCTTCCCCGGCCAGCGCCCGGCAGTCGTCCTCGGTCCGGAAGAGATAGGACTGGAGGACCGCGCCGGTCTGCGGGAAGCGGGAGCGCAGCTCGCCGAGGATGGCGAGGGTGGAGTCCACGGTGGTGTGGTCCTCCATGTCGAGGGTGACGGTCGTGCCCGCCGCGGTGGCGGCCTCCACGACCGGGGTCACATTGGCCAGCGCCAGATCGTGGCCCCCGGGCAGCGCCTGGCCGAAGGCGGAGAGCTTCACGGACATTTCCGCGCGCCCGGCGAGCCCCTCGGCGGCCAGCGCCTCGGTCAGCGCCAGATAGGCGTCACGGCTGCGCAGCGCCTCGGTCCGGTCGGTCACGTCCTCGCCCAGATGGTCCAGGGTGACGTCCAGACCGCGGGCGGTCAGCGACCGCACCGCCCCCAGGGACTCGGCCAGCCGTTCCCCGGCGACGAAGCGGTCCACCATGGGGCGGGTGACCGGCGCGGCCGAGACGATACGGCGGATGGCGGCACTGCGCGAAGCGGCGAGCAGCACGGGTCCCAGCACGGGGCACCTCCACGATGACGGCCGACGAACGGCATCCACAACTCACCGTGAAATTTAAGGATGGCGCGGATTCCGGACCATCGACAGCTGTCACGCATCCGTGGCCGGGATCTCAGACATCTGTATGAGAATGTGGGAGGCGAAAGCGGGAAGAGGCGGGACCCATGCGCGACGACTACCAGCAGTTGGTGGACGAGATCACGGCGGTGCTCCGGGCACCCGCGACCCTGGAGAACCGCGACTTCGCACTGATCGCCTTCGGCGCCCAGGAGAGCGACGACGCGGAGGAGCCCGCGCTGGACCCGGTGCGCACCCGCTCGATCCTCCAGCGCCGCTCGACGGCGGCGGTGCGGGCCTGGTTCGAGGCGTTCGGGATCGCCCGGGCGCAGGCTCCGCTGCGGATTCCGCCCGACCCGGCGGCCGGGGTGTTCATGGGCCGCATCTGTCTGCCCGTCCGGCACCGCGGGGTGGTGCACGGCTATGTCTGGCTGCTGGACGACGGCCATCTCGCCGATCTGGAGCTGGGCGGCCCGGCGGGCGGGCGGGACCCCCGGCTGGTCCGCGCGATGGAGACCGCGGACCGCATCGGGGCGCTGCTGGCGGCCGAGGCGCGGGCCGGGGAGGAACTCGGTGAGCTGCTGCGCGATGCGCTGACCGGACCGCCGGCCGGGCGGGACGCCGCCCGCTCCGGGCTGCGGACCGCGCTGCGCGGAGCGTCCGACGGGCCGCTGGCGCTGGTGGCGGTGGTGCCGTGGACACCGGGGACCGGCGAGGACGCGGACCATCCCGGCCTCCCCCATCTGCCGGGCATCGTGGCCGCGTGCGCGCTGCCGGGGGACGCGGCGGCCGGAGCGCCTGGATCGGCCGGATCGCCCGGAGCGCCCGGAGCGCCCGGAGCGGGGCCGGCGGCGCTGGCGACGCTGGTCCGGCTGCGCGCGGCCTCCGCCCTGGACCCGGCCCGCGCGACGGCCGAGCAGCTGTTGCGCTCGCCCCGGGCCACGGCGGGCGGCAGGGGGCCGGGGAGATCCACGCTCAGGGCCGCCGCCGGGGTCAGCGCTCCCCGGCGCGGGCTGGAGGATCTGCCCGCCGCGTGGCAGGAGGCGCTGGCCGCTGCGCGGGCGGCGCACGCCGACACCCACCTGGGCCCGGTCGCGGAGTGGTCCGCCATCGGCCCGTACCGACTGCTGGCCGCGCTGCCCGCGCTGCCGCCCGACGCCGCCGTACGGCCGCTGCTGGAGCCCGCGCACGCCGAGCTCGCCCGCACCGCCGAGACCTTCCTGGACTGCGCGGGCCAGGCCGGGCGCACCGCCCAGCGGCTGGGCATCCACCGGCAGACGCTGTACTACCGGCTCTCGCGGGTGCGCCAGCTGACCGGTCTCGACCTGGACGCGGGCGAGGACCGGCTGCTGCTCCACATGACGCTGAAGGCCGCGCGCCTCGGGCCGCCGGGGCGCTGAACCGGAGGGTCAGCCGGCGGGGGCGTCGGGCGCGTCCGGGGTGTCCGGGGCGGCCGGTGCCACGGGGGCGTCGCCGACGATCCGGCGCATCGCCTCGACGAGGTCATGGGCGCTGGGCATGAGGTCGGGGTCGATGGCCATCTGGACGACCATCCCGCTCACGAGCGTCATATAGAACGAGCCCATGACCCGGGAGGTCTCCTCGTCCACATCGCGCTCGTCGATGCCGTGGATCAGCCCCACCAGTCCCTGGCGCCCCTCCGGTTGGGCCCGGCCGAAGGCAGCGCGCAGCTCGGGATCGTGCTGGACCTGGAGGATGGCCTCCAACTGGGAGCGCCACACCGCCTGGTGCTTGTCGAACAGCTCGAGCACCCGGGTCCACCGGGCCTCGAACCGCTCCCGCAGCCCGGTGTCCGGGCCCTCGCCCGCCGGGGCGTCCGCCTCGAGGGACCGCTGGACGTCATCGGCCCAGTCGCCCATGGAGGCGAAGAGCGCCTCTCGCATCAGGGCGTCCTTGGAGCCGTAGTGGTAGCCGATGGAGGCCAGATTGGCGCCCGAGGCGGCCACGATGTCCCGCGCCGTCGTACGGGACCAGCCCTTCTCCTCAAGGCAGCGCTTGGCCCCGGCCAGCAGGTCCTCTCGATGTCCCATGGCGCCAGGGTATCCCGATCCCATACGGCCGTCCTAGACGAACGTCTCACACAGTCGTTTTACACAGACGTACTAGACGCTTGTTTAAGACGCTCGTATAGTCGCCGTCATGACCTCGACTTCCACCGGCCCTCGCGCCGGACGCAGGGAATGGACCGCCTTCGTGGTCCTGATGCTTCCGCTCCTCCTGGTCTCCATGGATGTGTCGGTGCTGTACTTCGCGGTGCCGGCCATCAGCCGGGAGCTGCACCCCAGTTCCACCCAGCAGCTGTGGATCTTCGACATCTACGCCTTCGCCCTCGCCGGGCTGCTCATCACCATGGGAGCGCTGGGCGACCGCTTCGGACGGCGGAAGCTGCTGCTGTTCGGGGCCGCGGCCTTCGGCGCCGCGTCCGTCGCGGCGGCGTACGCGCAGAGCGCCGAGATGCTCATCGCCGCGCGGGCGGTGCTCGGGATCGGCGGCGCCACGCTGATGCCCTCGACGATGGCGCTGGTCCGCAACCTCTTCCTCGACGAGAAGCAGCGGGCCAAGGCGATCGCGATCTGGTCGTCGGCCATGGCGGGCGGTATCGCGCTGGGCTCGGTGCTGAGCGGGGTGATGATCGAGCACTTCTGGTGGGGCTCGGTCTTCCTGATCAACGTCCCGGCGATGGTGCTGCTGCTGGCGCTGGTGCCGCTGCTGGTGCCGGAGTTCAAGGACCCCGCGCCCGGGCCGTTCGATCTGCCGAGCGTGCCGCTGTCGATGGCCGCCGTGCTCCCGGTGATCTACGGACTGAAGAAGGTCGCCGCCGACAACGGCGCCGACCTGATCCCGGTGCTGTCCATCGTGGCCGGTCTCGCCATCGGCGCCGTCTTCGTACGGCGCCAGCGCATCCGGCGCGACGCGATGATCAGCCCGGAGCTGTTCCGCCACCGCGGCTTCGGCCCGTCGATCGCGCTCAACGCGCTGGCCACCTTCGCCATGATGGGCTCGGCCTACTTCACCACCCAGTATCTGCAGTCGGTGCTCGGCAAGGGCCCGTTGGAGGCGGCGCTGTGGAGCCTGGCCCCGTCCGTCTGCGTCGGCATCGCCGGTCCGGCGGCGGCCGCGGCGGTCCAGCGCGGCGCCGACCGGGCGTACGTGATCGGCGCGGGGTTCCTCACCGCGGCCATCGGCTACGGGATTCTGGCCCTGGCCGATACGGACGCGCTGTGGACCGTGCTGATCGGCGCCGCCGTCCTGGCCAGCGGGATCGTCGCGGTGCTGTCGCTGGTCACCGACCTGGCGATCGGCACCGTCCCGCCGAAGCGGGCGGGTTCGGCGGCCGCGCTGCTGGAGACGGGCCAGGAGTTCGGCGGGGCGATGGGCATGGCGGTGCTCGGCAGTGTCGGCACCGCCGTCTACCGGAGCGACGTCAAGGACTCGCTGGGCGCCGGACTGCCCGCCGACGCCCTCGACCAGGTGCGCGAGACGCTGGGCGCGGCCGCCGCGGTGGCGGGTTCGCTGAAGGGGCGGGCCGGTGAGCATCTGCTGGACGCGGCGCGCGAGGCGTTCACCCACGGGATGCGGATCGCGTGCGGGGCGGGGGCGGCCGTCCTGGTGGCGGGCGCGATCCTGGCCCTGGTGACACTGCGCCGGGTCGGAGCGGAGGACACCGGACCGGCGGCCGAGGACGCGCCCTCGGCCCGCGCGGACGAGGCGGTGCCCAGTCGCTGAGCCCTGCACATGACGCCTGTTGGGGACCCCACCGCGGTGGGGTCCCCAACAGGCGTCATGTGCAGGGCGAGTTGACCGCACGCGTACGCGTTTCCTCGAACGCCACGGCAACCATTCCCCGCCCGGCGGCAACCAGAGGACGGCGGCCGGATACGGCGGCCAGAGGTCTGAGCAGCCACCCCACGCGAGAGGAGTGACGTACCGTGCGCATCACCAGAGCGTTAGCGGCAGCCGGGCTCGCCGCCGCCTTCCTGATCGGCGCGGCCCACGCACCGCAGGCCGCAGCGGGCGAACTGCCGGCCGACACCCGGTTCTTCAACGACCCCGACTCGCTCGTCAACAAGTGGGTCGCCGCCAATCCGGGTGACTCCCGGCAGCAGCGCATCGCCTCGCGGATCGCCAGTCAGCCCCAGGCCGTGTGGTTCTCCCGGTACTCCCCCGCCACCGTCACCGAGGACGTCCGCAAGGTCACCTCCGCCGCGTCCGCCAAGGGCCAGACCCCGGTGCTGGTGTCGTACCAGATCCCCAACCGCGACTGCGGCGGGGCATCCGCGGGCGGCGCGCCCGACCTCGCGAGCTATGACACATGGGTGCGCGGCTTCGCCGCCGGGCTGGGCAGCGGGCCCGCCGTCATCATCCTCGAACCCGACTCGATCGCGCTCATCAGCTGCCTCTCGCCCACCGAACTGAGCGGCCGCTACGCCTCCCTGGCCCGCGCCGCCACCGCCATCCACAGTGCGAACCCCAACGCCCGGGTGTACTTCGACGCCGGGCACTCGGCCTGGAACAGCGCCGCCGTCCAGGCCTCACGGCTCCGCTCGGCCGGGGTGCTGACCAGCGGCGACGGCATCTACAGCAATGTCTCCAACTTCCGCCGCACCGCCGACGAGGTGGCCTTCACCAAGGGCGTGCTCGCCCAGCTCGACACCTCCTCCGGGCTCACCGCCGTCATCGACACCAGCCGCAACGGCAACGGCCCCGCCCCCGACAACGCCTGGTGCGACCCCCACGGCCGCAAGGTCGGCGAAAACCCGACAGCCAACACCGGCGACCCGGCCATCGATGCCTATCTGTGGATCAAGCCGCCGGGCGAACTGGACGGCTGCGCGGGCGCCGCGGGCAGCTTCTCACCGGACTACGCCTACGAAATGGCGGGCTAGCCACCGGCCGACCCCTCGGTCCCGAGGGGCCTACAGCCGGTCGATCTCGGTGAGGTCGATGTCGATGTCGAAGGGGACCGTGAGCTTCAGGCGGTCGTGGTGGATACCGGAGGGGACGTAGCAGCCGGTCACTGAATCCAGCTCGTACACGTGCACAACGGGGCGGCTGCCCGCGTCCTTCTCGATCAGCCAGAAGTGCTGGATCCCCGCCTCGGCATAGAGCTGCGGCTTCCGCTTGCGGTCGCGAAGTTGCGATTCCGGCGACACCACCTCTACCGCGAGGACGGTGTCAACAGCCTTGTAGCCCGTCTCATGCGCGTCAGCGGTGGTCGCCTCGGCCCGCACGACGGAGATATCCGGCTCGGGACGGTTGCCGCTGTCGAGAGTGATCGTCATCTCGCGGCGCACCCGCAGCGTCTCCGGCACCGACGCCCGGAGCCCCCTCTCCAGCAAATACATCGCCAGCGAGTGAAAACTCTTCTGCGGACTCACGAAAACCAGGCTCCCGTCGATCAGCTCAGTGTGCGGCGGGAGATCCGGAATGCGGTCAAGGTCGTCTGCGGTGAATCCGCCCGGGGGCGGAAAGGCCCAGGCCGGAAGCGGTTCAGCAGTCATGGTTCCTCCCATGGACGGGATTCTGGCCGCGCAACCAAGAGTAGCGCTCAGGAACGGCGGAAACGCCACCCAGACGAGTGGAGGCGGCTCCGCCATTGACCCGGGCCGACCGCGTTCCGCGCCCTGACCGGAGGCCCTCCGCTCCGGTCGTGCAGCGGGGGGCCTCCGGGGCGCGGGGCGATGTCAGCCCAGGTGGGCGGGGAGCGGGGTGGCGCCTTCGGTGCCGGGCTCGCGCACCGGGCGCGGGGTGTTCATCAGCAGGGCCACGACCACCGCGGCGCCCACGAGGATCGAGGACGAGACGACGAAGGCGTGTGAGAACCCCTCGACCAGACCGGCCTTGGCGGTCGCCTTGGCGGTCCGCGGTGTCATCTGCCGGGCGTGCGAGGCCATGTAGTCGGAGGTCGCGCTGGTGGCGATGGTGTTGAGCATCGCCGTGCCGATCGAACCGCCGATCTGCTGGGCGGTGTTGACAGTGGCGGAGGCGACGCCCGCGTCCCCCGCCCCCACCCCATGGGTCGCGTAGTTCATCGAGGGCGCCATCACCAGGCCCATGCCGAAGCCGACCAGGAGCTCGGCGGGCAGCACCCCCGCCGCGTACGAGCTGTCGACGTCCAGGGGCACCAGCAGGAGGACGCCGGTGGCCGCGATCAGCAGACCGGGCGCCACCAGCAGCCGCGGCGGCACCTTGGGGATGAGGCGGGAGGCGACGCCGCCCGCGCCGATCAGCACCGCCCCGGTCATCGGCAGGAACGCGACCCCGGTGAGCAGCGCCGAGTACCCCTTCACGAGCTGCATGTAGTACGTGAGGAAGAGGAACATCGCGAACATGCCGACCACCGAGAGGCCGACCGCCAGATAGGCGCTGCCACGGGTGCGGTCCGCCACCACGCGCGGCGGCAGCAGCGGCCGTGCCACGCTCCGCTCCACCATGACGAAGGCGAAGAGCAGCACCGCGCCCAGGATCAGCAGCCCGGTCACCAGCCGGGAGTCCCAGCCCTCGGACTCGGCCTCGCTGCATCCGTAGACCACGGCCACCAGCCCGCACACCGCCAGCACCACACCGGGGATGTCGAACCGGGCCCGGCCCTCGGCGCGGGTGTCGGTGGGCAGCACGGACCAGCTGATGGCGGCGACGACGGCGATCGGCACATTGACGTACAGGCACCAGCGCCAGTCGAGGTACTCGGTCAGCAGCCCGCCGACGACCAGCCCGATCGCGCCGCCGCCCGCCGCGATCGCGCCGAAGATGCCGAACGCCTTGGCGCGCTCGCGTGGCTCGGTGAAGTTCACCGCGAGCAGCGACAGCGCCGAGGGGGCGAGCAGTGCGGCGAAGGCGCCTTGCAGGGCGCGGGCCGCGAGCAGCGTCTCGAAACCGGAGGCGGCGCCGCCGAGCGCGGAGGCCCCGGCGAACCCCAGCAGGCCGATGAGGAAGGTGCGCTTACGGCCGGTGTAGTCCGCGATCCGGCCACCGAGCAGCAGCAGACTGCCGAAGGCCAGGGTGTAGGCGGTGATGACCCACTGCCGGTCGCCGTCGGAGATGCCGAGGTCCCTCTGGGCCGACGGCAGGGCGATGTTCACGATGGTGATGTCGAGGACGATCATCAGCTGGGCCAGGCCGATGAAGACGAGGGCGAGCCAGCGCCGGGGGTTGGCTTGCGGCGGTGCCTCTGAGGGCTGGGACATGACGATGCCTTTCTGGTCTTGCGGAAGGCGAGCGGAGAGGGAGCTCAGGCGGGGTCGGCGTCGGGTTCGGAGTGGGTCTCGCGGGCGTCGTGGGCGCCTCGGGCCTCTCGGACGTCGTGGGCCTCGTGGGCGTCGTCGATCATTCGCTCCCGGATGCGCTTGAACGCCGCCGCGTCGACGGCCGGGCCGCCGAGCGGGGTGGTGGGGCGCGGGGAGCCGGTGGGGCGCAACCCGTCGATGTAGACATCCAGTTGGCGATGGGCGAGGGCGTCATCGGGGGCGAACCGCCCGCCGCCGGGCAGCGGCCGCGTCAGCCGGATGATCATCAGCGTGATGTCGCCGAAGACGACATCACTCCGGACCAGCCCCTGGGCCTGGGCGCGCAGGAGCATCGCGTCGATCGGGTCGACGGCGTCGCCGGGAACGCTGTCGAGGATCTCGTCCACGGTGAACCGGCCCAGCAGCGCGGGCATCACCGAGCCGATCTTGAGGTCGAGGGCGGCGTGCATGAAGCGGCGCAGCGCGAGACGGGGGTCGCCCTCCTCGGCGGCGGCCCGGCGCGCGGCCTCGACCAGCGCGGTCAGCACCTCGATGGCGACCCCTCGGTGCAGATCGGCACGGTCCGGAAACCGCCGGTAGAGGGTCGCGATGCCGACCCCGGCGCGCCGGGCTATCTCGTCCAGCGGGGCGTCCGGCCCCTGATCGGCGAAGACCTCGCGGGCGGCGCGCAGGATCTGCTCCCGGTTGCGCCGCGCGTCGGCGCGCATGGGGGGCGACGGGACGACGGCGAGGGCGTCGGTGTCGGTCTCGGCGGCTGCGGACACGGGGCTCTCCTGACAACATGGCACATACCTACAGCTATGTGGAGAAATTTTCTCCACATAGCTGCGAGCGTAGCGAGCCCACCGCCATTATTCAACACGCGATGAAAAAGATCCGGAACCCCTCCGGCACGCCTCGCTGCCGCAGACGCACAAAGACCTGGGCCCGGCCCCCGCCGAAGCGGGGACCGGGCCCAGGTGGGTGATGCCTGAAGCGGCTCAGACCAGATTGACCGAGCGGGCCGAGGTGGCGCCGATCTCCTCGGCGATCTCGGTGAGCACGGGCTGCGGAATGGTGTCGTCCACCGTGAGTGCCACCAGCGCGGCACCGCCCGCCGTGGCCCGCGAGACCTGCATCCCCGCGATGTTGATCCCCGCCTCGCCCAGGATGCGGCCGAGCGTGCCGACCACGCCCGGGCGGTCGGTGTAGCGGAGGAAGGCCATGTGGTCGGCGAGCGCCAGATCCACGTCGTACTCGCCCACCGCGACGATCTTCTGCTGGTGCTTGGGGCCGGCCAGCGTGCCGGAGATCGAGACCTCCTCGCCGTCCGACAGGGTGCCGCGCACGATCACCACATTGCGGTGCTCGCTCGACTCCGAGCTGGTGGTCAGCCGCACCTCGACCCCGCGCTCCTGCGCGAACAGCGGCGCGTTCACATACGAGACCGTCTCGTCCACGATGTCCTCGAAGACGCCCTTGAGCGCCGACAGCTCCAGCACCTTGACGTCGTGCTGGGTGATCTCGCCGTACACCTCGACATCGAGGCGGACCGCGACCTCGCCCGCCAGTGCGGTGAAGATCCGCCCCAGCTTCTCGGCCAGCGGCAGCCCGGGCCGTACGTCCTCGGCGATGACGCCGCCCTGCACGTTCACCGCGTCCGGGACCAGTTCGCCGGCCAGCGCCAGCCGCACCGAGCGGGCGACCGCGATGCCCGCCTTCTCCTGGGCCTCACCGGTGGAGGCGCCCAGATGCGGGGTGACCACCACATTGTCGAACTCGAACAGCGGGGACTCGGTGCACGGCTCCTGGGAGAACACGTCCAGCCCGGCCCCGGCCACCCGGCCCTCCTTGAGGGCGGCGGCCAGCGCCACCTCGTCCACGATCCCGCCGCGCGCGGCGTTCACGATCCGGACCTCCGGCTTGACCTTGTGCAGCGCCTCGTCGCCGATCAGACCGACCGTCTCGGGGGTCCTGGGGAGGTGGACCGTGATGAAGTCGGCGACCTCGAGCAGCTCGTCCAGCGAGAGCAGCTTCACACCCATCTGCGCGGCCCGTGCGGGCTGCACATACGGGTCGTACGCGACGACCTTCATGCCGAAGGCGGACATCCGCTGGGCCACCAGGACGCCGATGCGGCCGAGGCCGACCACGCCGAGGGTCTTCTCGCTCAGCTCCACACCGGTGTACTTGCTGCGCTTCCACTCGCCGTTCTTCAGCGCGGCACTGGCCTGCGGGATGTTCCGGGCCGTGGCCACCAGCAGACCGCAGGCGAGCTCGGCGGCGGTGACGATGTTGGACGTCGGCGCGTTGACGACCATGACGCCCGCCTTGGTGGCGGACGAGACGTCCACATTGTCCAGGCCGACGCCCGCACGGGCGACCACCTTCAGCTTCTTCGCGGCGGCGATCGCCTCGGCGTCGACCTTGGTCGCGCTGCGGACGAGGATCGCGTCCACATCGGCGATGGCGGGAAGCAGCTCGGCTCGGTCCGCCCCGTTGCAGTTCCGGATCTCGAAATCCGGGCCCAGGGCCTCGACCGTCGCCGGAGAGAGCTCTTCGGCGATGAGTACGACGGGCTTACCAGTGGAAGCAGTGCTCACGTGGTCTTCAGTCCTCACTAGTCCTCAGCGGACGGCCGTCCCGACGGCCGCTGGCGGTGAAGGGGTCAGCCGCGTGGGAGACGCACGACGCTGTGAGCCTGACGCGCTTGCTGTTGATGAGTGTAGTGGCGGTCGGGCCTTCGTCATGTGCCGTTGCGGCAGGATCACCCGCACGTGGTGGTGCGCGATGGACAAAGCGCGAACCGGGTGCGGCGGGGGTCCGGCGGACCCCCGCCGCACCCGGGGCACGGCCTCCGCGCCACCAGGCGCGGTTACGCCTCCTCGTCGACCCAGCTCATGAGCTTGCGCAGCTCCTTGCCCGTGGTCTCCAGCAGGTGGTTCTCGTCGGCCTTCTTCAGCTCGTTGTACTTCGGCAGGCCGGCGTTGTACTCCGCCATCCAGTTCTTGGCGAAGGTGCCGTCCTGGATCTCGCCGAGGATCTTCTTCATCTCGGCCTTGGTCGACTCGTTGATGATCCGCGGACCGGAGACGTAGTCGCCCCACTCGGCGGTCTCGGAGATCGACCAGCGCATCTTCTCCAGGCCGCCCTCGTACATCAGGTCCACGATCAGCTTGAGCTCGTGGAGGCACTCGAAGTACGCGATCTCCGGCTGGTAACCGGCCTCGACCAGGGTCTCGAACCCGGCCTTGACCAGCGCCGAGGTGCCGCCGCACAGCACCGCCTGCTCACCGAAGAGGTCGGTCTCGGTCTCCTCGGTGAAGGTGGTCTTGATGACGCCGGCGCGGGTGCCGCCGATGCCCTTGGCGTACGAGAGGGCGAGCGGGAAGCCACTGCCCGTGGCGTCCTGCTCGACGGCCACGATGCACGGCACGCCGCGCCCCTCCTCGTACTGGCGGCGGACCAGGTGGCCCGGGCCCTTGGGGGCGACCATGCAGACGTCCACGTTGGCCGGGGGCTTGATGAAGTCGAACCGGATGTTGAGACCGTGCCCGAAGAACAGCGCGTCGCCGTCCTTCAGGTTGTCCTTCACGGACTCCTCGTAGACCTTGGCCTGGATCGGGTCCGGGACCAGGATCATGATCACGTCGGCCTCGGCGGACGCCTCGGCCGGGGTGACCACGCGCAGGCCCTGCTCCTCGGCCTTGGCCCTGGACTTGGAGCCCTCGTGCAGGCCGACCCGGACGTCGACGCCCGAGTCGCGCAGCGACAGCGCGTGGGCGTGGCCCTGGCTGCCGTAGCCGAGGATTGCGACCTTGCGGCCCTGGATGATGGACAGGTCGGCGTCGTCGTCGTAGAACAGCTCGGCCACTTCGGGAATCTCCTAGCGTGTGGGTTGTGCTTCCCACCGTATGACGGGCGGGCGGGTGAAGGTTTCGGGGTCTCGCCATCCGGTCCGGCGCGCGGGTGGCGCCGGACCGTGGCTCCGCTGGTCGGGCGGGGCGGGGATCAGGCGGACCGGTCGAGCGCGCGCAGGCTCCGGTCGGTGATGGAGCGGGCGCCGCGCCCTATGGCGATGGTGCCGGACTGGACCAGTTCCTTGATGCCGTACGGTTCCAGCATCTTGAGCATGGCCTCGAGCTTGTCGCTGCTGCCGGTGGCCTCGACGGTCACGGCCTCCGGGGAGACGTCCACGGTCTTGGCGCGGAACAGCTGGACGATCTCGACGATCTGGGAGCGGGTCTCGTTGTCGGCGCGGACCTTGACCAGGACGAGCTCCCGCTGGATCGCCTGGCCGTCCTCCAGCTCGACGATCTTCAACACGTTGACCAGCTTGTTGAGCTGCTTGGTGACCTGCTCCAGCGGCAGCTCCTCGACATTGACCACGATGGTGATCCGGGAGATGTCGGGGTGCTCGGTGACGCCGACGGCCAGCGAGTCGATATTGAAGCCGCGGCGGGAGAACAGGGCGGCGATCCGGGCCAGGATGCCGGGGGTGTTCTCCACCAGGACGGAGAGCGTGTGCTTGGACATGGGCTCGGTCTCTTCTCTCTCTCGGTCCTGGTCTCAGTCGTCCGCGCCGTCGCCGAAGTCCGGGCGGGTGTCGCGCGCCGCCAGGATCTCGTCGTTGGAGGTGCCGGCCGCGACCATCGGCCAGACCATGGCGTCCTCATGGACGATGAAGTCCACGACCACCGGGCGGTCGTTGATCGCGTTGGCCTTCTCGATCACGGCGTCGAGGTCGGCCGGGTCCTCGCAGCGCAGTCCGACGCAGCCCATGGCCTCGGAGAGCTTCACGAAGTCGGGGACGCGGGTGCCCAGGCTCGCTTGCGCGGGGGTGTCGGGGCCGGAGTGCAGGACCGTGTTGGAGTAGCGCTGGTTGTAGAAGAGGGTCTGCCACTGGCGGACCATGCCCAGCGCGCCGTTGTTGATGATCGCGACCTTGATCGGGATGTTGTTCAGCGCGCAGGTGACCAGCTCCTGGTTGGTCATCTGGAAGCAGCCGTCACCGTCGATCGCCCAGACCGTACGGCCCTCGTCGGCGCCGGCCTTGGCGCCCATGGCGGCCGGGACGGCGTAGCCCATCGTCCCGGCGCCGCCGGAGTTCAGCCAGGTCGCGGGGGTCTCGTAGTCGATGAAGTGGGCGGCCCACATCTGGTGCTGGCCGACGCCCGCGGCGAAGATCGTGCCCTCCGGGGCCAGCTGCCCGATCCGCTGGATGACCTGCTGCGGGGCGAGGCTGCCGTCGGCGGGCTGGTCGTAGCCGAGCGGGTAGGTCTCCCGCCACCGGTTCAGATCCTCCCACCAGCCGCTGTAGTCACCGGCGCGGCCCGCGTCGTGCTCGGCCTGGACGGCGACGACCAGGTCCGCGATGACCTCGCGGGCGTCCCCGACGATCGGCACGTCGGCGGCGCGGTTCTTACCGATCTCGGCCGGGTCGATGTCCGCGTGGACGATCTTGGCGTACGGGGCGAAGGAGTCCAGCTTGCCGGTGACGCGGTCGTCGAAGCGGGCGCCGAGCGCCACGATCAGATCGGCCTTCTGCAGCGCGGTCACGGCGGCGACGGTGCCGTGCATACCCGGCATGCCCAGGTGGAGGTGGTGGCTGTCGGGGAAGGCGCCCAGCGCCATCAGGGTGGTGGTGACCGGCGCTCCGGTCAGCTCGGCCAGCACCTTCAGCTCGGCGGTGGCCTGCGCCTTGATCACACCGCCGCCGACGTACAGCACCGGGCGCTCGGCCTGGGTGACCAGGCGGGCGGCCTCACGGATCTGCTTGGCGTGCGGCTTGGTGACCGGGCGGTAGCCGGGCAGATCGGTCTGCGGCGGCCAGGAGAAGGTGGTCCGCGCCTGGAGCACGTCCTTGGGGATGTCGACCAGGACCGGGCCGGGGCGGCCGGTGGAGGCGATGTGGAACGCCTCGGCGATCGTGCGCGGGATGTCCTCGGCCTTGGTGACCAGGAAGTTGTGCTTGGTGATCGGCATGGTGATGCCGCAGATGTCCGCCTCCTGGAAGGCGTCCGTACCGATGGCCTTGGACGCCACCTGGCCGGTGATCGCGACGATCGGGACCGAGTCCATATGGGCGTCGCCGATGGGGGTGACCAGGTTGGTCGCTCCGGGGCCCGAGGTCGCCATGCAGACGCCGACCTTGCCGGTGGCCTGGGCGTAGCCGGTGGCCGCGTGGCCCGCGCCCTGCTCATGGCGGACGAGCACGTGCCGGACCTTCGAGGAGTCCATCATCGGGTCGTAGGCGGGGAGGATCGTGCCACCGGGGATGCCGAAGACGGTGTCGGCACCCACCTCCTCGAGGGAGCGGATGAGGGACTGCGCGCCCGTGACGTGCTCGACGGGGGCGGACTGCGGTCCGCCGCTACGGGGCCGAGGCTGGGGGTGATGGGACCCGGGGGCCTGCTCGGTCATCGGCATTCTCTTCTCGAAGATGAGGTTCGGTGCGGGAGGGAGGGGGGCGGGGCGGTGCACCGGGCCCTGCCGGTGCAACAAAAAACCCCTCGTGCCGTAAGGCAAGCGAGGGGAGCGCGCCGGTGAGGGTCCGCAGGGCTTCGATGAGCCCTGCTCAGCCGACGCGCTGTCCAAGTACGAGAATTCGGGTGCGCATGGCTCCGACCCTCCCCCCCGCGCATATCGGGTGTCAAGTGGGTGGGACGGGCGTCTCAGCATTTGAGCGGGTCGGCGGATGGGTGTGCGGCTCCGTACGGCGCGGGCCGTGGGAGCCGCCGTGCCCGCCATGAGCGCCGTGCCGGATCGGCAGGGCGCCGCCGACCAGCAGCGGGGGCTCCGGGCGCGGCACCGGATAGCCGCCGCGCAGCAGTGCCCGGCGCAGCCGGTGCTCGTCCAGCGGCCCGCTGAAGGCCGCCCCCTGGGCGTGGGTGCATCCCATACCGCGCAGGGTGACAATCTGCTCGGGCAACTCCACCCCCTCTGCGATGGACTGCATTCCGAGATCGCCGGCGATCCTCAGCAGCCCTGCGGTGATCTTGTGCAGCCGTGAGGACTCGACCACTCCCTCGACCAGTCCGGGGTCCAGTTTCAGCACATCGATGGGGAGCCTGCGGAGCGCCCTGATCGCGGCATAGCCGCTGCCGAAGCCGTCGAGGGCGATCCGCACCCCCAGACGGCGCAGCGCGCCGAGGCGGTGCTCGAGCTCGTCCAGCGGCACCCGTGGATCGCTGTCGGTCAGCTCCAGGATCAGCGCGCCGGACGGCAGCCCATGGCGGGCCAGCAGGGTCTCCACGACCTTGGGCGGCATCGACTTGTCCACCAGCCGGCTCGCGGGGAGCCGTACGCAGACCGGGACCGGATGGCCGTCGCGGCGCCGCTGGGCGGCCTGCTCCACGGCCGCCTCCAGCATCCAGCGGGACAGCTCGGCGGTACGGGCGGTGTCCTCGCCGCTCCCCCGGCCGTTGTCGGCGACCCGGAGGAACTCGGCGGGGGTGAACAGGATGCCCTGGGCCGAGCGCCAGCGGGCCTGCGCCGCGACCGCGGTGATCCGGCCGCTGGTGAGCTCCACGACGGGCTGGTGCAGCAGTACGAACTCCCCGTCGTGCAGCGCGGCACGCAGTCTGGTGGCGACCTCGGCGCGCCGCGCCACCTCGGCCTGCATCTGCGGTGCGTACAGCTCCACGCGGTTCTTGCCCGCGGCCTTGGCGCGGTACATCGCCAGGTCGGCGTTGCGCATCAGGGCGCCGGGGCTGGTGCCGGGCTCGGCGAAGGCGACGCCGATGCTGGCGGCCACGCGGACCTCGGTGCCGCCCTCGACCCGGTAGGGCTGGGAGAGCCGGAGCCGCAGCCGGTCGGCGATCTCCATGATGCGCTGCTCGCGGGTGCCCGTGTCGCCCTCGCCGTCACCGAGGATGAGGGCGGCGAACTCGTCGCCCCCGAGCCGGGCCGCGCAGTCGCCGGACCCGGACCGCACGGACTCCTGGAGCCGGCGGGCGGCCTGGACCAGCAGCTCGTCCCCGGCGTGGTGGCCGACGGTGTCGTTGACCGCCTTGAAGCCGTCGAGGTCGATGAAGAGCACGGCGGTGCCGGCGTCCGTACGGCGGCGGCCGGCGACGGCGTGCGCGACCCGCCGGGTGAACAGGGCGCGGTTGGGCAGATCGGTGAGCGGGTCGTGCTCGGCGTTGTGCTGGAGCTGGGCCTGGAGCCGGACCCGCTCGGTGACATCGCGGCTGTTGAAGATCAGCCCGCCGTGGTGGCGGTTGATCGTGGACTCCACGTTGAGCCAGTCGCCGGAGCCGGAGCGGAAGCGGCATTCGATCCGCGTGGTGGGCTCCTCGCCCGGTGCGGCGGCCAGGAACCGGCGGACCTCGTGGACCACCGATCCGAGGTCCTCGGGGTGGATGAGGGAGGCCAGCTCGGAGCCGATCATCTCGTCCGCGTCGCGGCCGTAGACCCCGGAGGCGGCCGGGCTGACGTAGCGCAGGATTCCGGTGGGTGCGGCGATCATGATCACATCGCTGGAGCTCTGCACCAGGGAGCGGAAGTGGTTCTCCTTCTGGGCGAGTTCCTGGGTGAGCCTGATGTTGTCCATCAGCATGATCGCCTGTCGGACGACGAGTGCGAGCACGACCGCGCAGGCGGTGAAGAGCACCACCCCGTCGATCGGCCGGCCGTCCATCACGTTGAACAGGACCCCCAAGGTGCATACGGCTGCGGCGAGATAGGGCGCGAGTGCGGCGAGCGAGCCCGCGATGGGGACGCTCTGCTGCGGGGAGCGGCGCGCAGACGGCGGGTTCTGGGCGGCCTCGCGGCGGGCCACCCATGGTGCGTACGCCAGCAGCGCGGAACCGGCGAACCACCCGGCGTCGAGTATCTGCCCGGAGCGGTAGTGCTCCCGCAGCAGCGGCGAGGTGAACAGCGCGTCGCACAGCACGGTGAGCGCGAAGGCGGCGATCGCGGTGTTGATCGCGGAGCGGTTGCCCGAGGAGCGCCGGAAGTGGAGCACGATCACCATGCTCACCAGCACGATGTCCAGCAGCGGATAGGCGAGCGACAGGGCGCCGCGGGCCACGGAGGCGCCGTCCGCGCCGAACTCCCCGGTGTGGGCGAGCGCGAGGCTCCAGGAGAGCGTGACCAGCGATCCGGCGATCAGCCAGGCGTCCAGCCCCAGACAGATCCACCGGGCCCGGCTCGTGGGGCGCTTGGCGAGCACCAGCATCCCTACGATGGCGGGCGGGGCGAAGAGCAGAAAGCAGAAGTCGGCGACCGAGGGGGTCGGCACGGAGCGGCCGAGCACCACCTCGTACCAGCCCCATACGGCGTTCCCCAGCCCGGCCATGGCCGAGGAGGCGGCGAACAGCAGCCAGGCCGGGCGCAGCCGCCCGGCGTGCCGGCGGCCGTGCCACAGACAGGAGGCCGTGGCGGCGAACGCGGCGGCGCTCAGTCCGAAGTCACCCATGACGAGGGCCAGTTGGGACGATCCCCAGCCGACGATCGCCCCCACCGCGTAACCGCCGCAGACCAGGGCGAGGACCACTTGCGGCAACAGCCCGGCCCCGCCGCCGGAGACCGACGGCCGGGCGAGCACCGCTCCCGTGGCGCTCACTGGACTGCCATCCACTGCGTGGCGGACCACTGACGCCTCGGGGCCCCCGGCAGCGGTATCCCCGCGGGCCTCGTCGAGTTGGAGAACCGCGCGGCTGCGCGGAAGTGTCGCGGTCGACGCCTGAGCTGCGTCGGGTCGTCGGTCCATCGGCCATACATCGCCCGTCGCCCCCCTCGAGTTCCGGTCCATCGCTGACGCCGTCAGGTCAGTGGCGCAGCCCCCGCTCGGGACGATACACCAGAGTGGTAACTCAGGGACATAGGCCATCTACGGACCGTAACCGACTACGGCGTTGTATATACGGAGTGGAGTCAATCGGTGCCTGTATGTGCTGCCAGAGGCATGTCTACCCCGTCGTGGCGACGAGATGTGCCAGCGACTCGCCGCGCGCGTAACGATGCAGCTGATCCTTCAACAGCCGCTTGGCACGCGGGAGGAAGGCCGACGTGGGGCCGCCCACATGCGGGGAGATGAGCACCCCTGGAGCGTGCCACAGCGGATGCCCGGCGGGCAGTGGTTCGGGGTCGGTCACATCGAGCGCGGCCCGCAGCCGGCCCGACTCCAACTCCGTGAGCAGGGCCTTGGTGTCCACGACCCCACCACGGGAGACATTCACCAGCAGCGCCCCGTCCTTCATCAGCGACAGGAATTCCGCCCCGGCCAGACCACGGGTGGCCTCGGTGAGCGGGGTCACCAGCACCACCACATCCGCGTCCGGAAGCAGTCGGGGCAATTCGTCGATCGGATGCACCGGGCCGCGCTCGGTCGTGCGCGGGGAGCGCGCGACGCGCGCCACCCGCTCGCACTCGAAGGGCACGAGCCGATCCTCGATCGCGCTGCCGATGGCCCCGTAGCCGACGATCAGTACGGACTTGTCGGCGAGCGCGGGACGGAAGCCGGAGCGCCACTCCTCGGCGTCCTGGCCCCGGACGAAGTCGGGGATACCGCGCAGCGAGGCCAGGATGAGGGTGAGGGCGAGTTCGGCCGTGCTCGCGTCGTGCACCCCGCGCGCGTTGCACAGCCGCACCCCGGGCGCGAGATCGGCCAGCGCGGGCTTGATGTGGTCTATCCCGGCGGTCAGGGTCTGCACCACCCGCAGGTTGGTCATGGCGGGCAGCGGGCGGGTGCACACCTGCGGCGGCTTCATGTAGGGGACGCAGTAGAACGCGCAGCGCGCCGGGTCGGTGGGGAAGTCCTCACCGCCGTCCCAGTGGGCGTATTCGAGGGTGTCGGGGAGGCCCTCCATCTCCTCGGGCGGGATGGGCAGCCACACCAGGTCGCGCGCTTCGGATGAACCGTGAGTCGAATCGTGGTGGCGGAACGTATCGCTGTGATCTGCACTCATGCCAGGAGGCTATGCGATCACCGGCCGTTGGCAGAGGTTAGTTTGGGGTCCGAGGAACGGGAGGGGTCAGGCCAGGTGGAGCGCAGGAGAATCGGAGCGGCGGCGCTCGAAGTGGGGGCCATCGGCCTTGGATGCATGCCGATGAGCTGGGCGTACACCGCTTCGCAGCGCAGTGGCGAGCACTCGGTGCGCACCGTGCACACCGCGCTCGACTCGGGGGCGAGCCTGCTGGACACCGCCGACATGTACGGCCCCTTCACCAATGAGCTGCTGGTGGGGCGGGTACTCAAGGAGCGGCGGACGGACGCCTTCGTGTCCACCAAATGCGGACTGCTGGTGGGCGACCAGCACATCGTGGCCAACGGGCGGCCCGGCTATGTGAAGCGGGCCTGCGACGCCTCGCTGCGCCGGCTGCAGACCGATGTGATCGACCTCTACCAGTTGCACCGGGCCGACCCGGAGGTCCCCATAGAGGAGACCTGGGGCGCCATGGCGGAGCTGGTCGCGGCCGGGAAGGTACGGGCGCTCGGGCTGTGCGCCGTGGGCGCGCGGGCGCAGCGGAGGGCGGGCGCCGGGATGCACGACGCCACGGTGCGCCAGCTGGAGCGGGTCCAGCAGGTCTTTCCGGTCAGCTGTGTACAGGCGGAGCTGTCGGTGTGGTCGCCCGACGCGCTGGAGGCGCTGGTGCCGTGGTGCGCCTCGCGCGCAGTGGGCTTCCTGGCGGCGATGCCACTGGGCAACGGCTTCCTGAGCGGGACGCTTACCCCGGGGCAGGGCTTCGAGCCGGACGACATGCGGGCCCGGCATCCGCGGTTCACGGCGGAGATGATGGCCGCGAACCAGCCGATCGTGGCCGGTCTGCGACGGGTCGCCCAGCGGCACGGGGACGGGGTGACCCCGGCGCAGGTGGCCCTGGCCTGGCTGCTGGCACAGGGGCCGCATGTGGTGCCGGTGCCAGGGACGAAGCGGGAGCGGTGGGCGGCGGAGAACTGCGCGGCGGCCGGTCTGCCGCTTTCCCCCGAGGACCTCTCGGAGATCGCGGGGCTGCCGCCGGCGCGGGGGTCATGGGACTGAGCACGTCGCGCCCGGCCGCCCGGCGCGGGCCGCCGTTGTGCGTTCGGCCCTGGTCCGGGCCCGATTCGGGGATGGGAACCCGGCGCGGGTCCGCGGTGTATAAGAATCAGTGCCGTGCCGCGGCACACGTGCCCATGGAGAGGAACCCGACCGTGCGACGTCCTCGCGTCACCTCTGTTCTCGCCGCCGCTGCCGCCGCGGTGCTCCTGGCGGGCTGCTCGTCCGACGGCGACAGCATCACCAGACCGGGCGGCCGCTCGTCCGCGCCCACGAAGCCGGGCGGCGGGGGCCCCTCCTCGGGCACGCCCTCGCCGACGGAGTCCGCGGCGCCCGCGAAGGGCTCGGTGAAGGTGGAGCGCACGCTCACCACGAAGCTGAACTCTCCCTGGGGGCTCGCGCCGCTGCCCGGCGGGGATCTGCTGGTCTCCTCGCGGAACACCGGGAAGATCTTCAAGGTCTCGGACTCGGGGAAGAAGACCGAACTGGGGTCCGTCCCGGGCGTCTCCGCCGCCGGTGAGGGCGGGCTTCTGGGGCTGGCGGTCTCCTCCGACTTCGGCACGGACCATATGGTCTACGCGTATTTCACCACCGATTCGGACAACCGCATCGTCCGGATGGTGTACGACGACAAGCGTCCGGCCGGCGATCAGCTCGGCGCCCCGGACACGATCTTCAAGGGCATCCCCAAGGGCACGATCCACAACGGGGGCCGCATCGCCTTCGGCCCGGACAAGATGCTCTACGCGGGCACGGGCGAGAGCGGTGACCGCGGGCTCGCCCAGGACATGGACTCCTTCGGCGGGAAGATCCTGCGGATGACCCCGGACGGCGAGCCCGCGCCCCGCAATCCCGACGCCCAGTCGGTCGTCTACTCCCCGGGTCACCGCAATGTGCAGGGCCTGGCCTGGGATGCGGACAAGCGGCTCTGGGCCTCCGAGTTCGGCCAGGACACCTGGGACGAGCTCAATCTGATCGAGCCGGGCAAGAACTACGGCTGGCCGGAAGTCGAGGGCAAGGCCGGGAAGAAGGGCTTCGCCGATCCGCTGGAACAGTGGAAGCCCAAGGACGCCTCCCCGAGCGGAATCGCCTACGCCAAGGGCTCGATCTGGATGGCCGGGCTGCGCGGTGAGCGGCTGTGGCGCATTCCGCTGAAGGGCGACAAGGCGGTGGCGAAGCCACAGTCGTTCCTGGACGGGAAGTACGGACGGCTGCGCAGCGTGGTGGCGGCGGACGACGGGGGGCTGTGGCTGACGACGAGCAATACGGATGGGCGTGGTGAGCCGGGCCGGGAGGACGACCGGATCCTGCGGCTGGAGGTCCGCTGATGGGATCCGCTGAGGGGAGATCCACCAAGGGGAGATCCGCTGAGGGGAGGGCGAATCGGCTGATCGTGGCGTTGAGTTCGGCCGACATGGTGCGGAGTGCCCGTTCTGTGACGGGTCTGCCTACACTGGCAGCAGTCGCACGCCTACGGGGGTCGTCATGTTCAACCTCATCGAGGAACTGTTCGCGCCCGGCCGCAAGCACACCGAGGAAGAGCGCAACCGGCTGGAGTTCACGCTCGACGAGACGCGCAGCAGCGACCCGGGAAAGGGCCCTATAGACCTTGACTCCGGGCAAGTGGTGATCCGTCCCCGCGAAGCGGACTGACTCTGGAAAGGGACCGGACCGGCGGGTGGTCGGTGTACCGGCGTGCTGACGGTGCGCACCGCGCACACCGTCAGCGGGCCGCCGCCGCGCCGTCGGCCAGGCCGTCCACCAGCCGCAGTCGGTGGGCCACGGCGGCTGCCTCGGTCCGGCCCGAGACGCCCAGCTTGGCCAGGATGTTGGAGACATGCACGCTGGCCGTCTTGGGCGAGATGAAGAGCTCCTCGGCGATCTGGCGATTGCTGCGCCCGTCGGCGACCAGCCGCAGCACATCCCGCTCCCGTGGTGTCAGCCCCAGCTCCTCGGCCGGATCGGCGGGTTCGGCGGGCTCGGCTGCCGGGGCCGGGGAGCCCGGGGACGGGGGCAGTGCGGGGGTGCGGCCCGGGGACGCGTCGAGCGCGGCGCGGGTCGCGGCGGACGCCAAGGGCAGCCGGGCGCGCCGGGCCAGCAGCTCGATCTCCTCGCGCAGCGGACGGGCGCCGAGCCGGTCCGCCACGGCATGCGCCTGGGCGAGCAGTTCGGTGGCGTGCTCGCGATCGGCCCGGACCGAGGCACCCCGGCCGTGGGCACCTTGGCCGTGGGCACCCCGGCCGAGTGCACCCTGATCGGAGCCGCCCCGGCCCGAGGCACCCTGGCGGGAAGCGCCCTCGCCGGAGGCACCCTGGCCCGAGGCACCTCGGCCGGGGGCACCCTCGCCGGAGCCGCCCCGACCGAGAGCAGCCTGGTCGTGGGCGCCTTCGCCGGGGGCGCCCTGATCTGAGGCGCCCTCGCCAGAGGGGGCCTGGTGTGGGGTGAGCAGTGCTTCCGCCCAGCGGTGGCGGGCGCGGGCCAGTGGATAGGGGCGGTCCAGCGCGGCGAAGGCGGCCGTGGCCTCGGCCCAGAGGTCGGGCCGGTCCCGGCCCTCGGCGCGCGCCAGTTCGGCCTGGACCATCGCCGCGTGGGCCCGCCACACCGGTACGGGCTGCGGCACCCGCTTCACCGCCGCTCGGAGGCGGGCCAGCGCCTCGCCCCGGCCCGGCCCGGCCGTGGGCAGTCCGCGCGCGGCCGACTCGGCCGCGGCGGCCGTGGACAGCAGCCGCCAGGCGTAGCGCTGCATCCCGGGCGGGAAACCGGCCTCCACGGCCCGGTTCAGCAGGGCCCGGACCTCCAGGATCCGGCCACGGGCCGCCGCGAGTTCGATGGCGTGCCCCGTGATCTGGAGGGTGTACTGCGGTTCAGTGTTGCGGGCGCCGTAGTGCTCCCGGGCGGCGGTCAGCTCGCGCTCCGCCGTGTCCCACTCCCCGCGCGCCAGCGCCAGCTGGACGAGCCGGTTGGCGGCGGTGCCGCGCGGCTTGGTGCCGAGGGCGAGCCGCCGGGTCTTCAGGGCCGCCGCCTCCGCCGCGTCCCAGCGGCCCAGGGAGAACAGCGACTCGGCCAGATTCCCGTAGACCCAGGCCCGGGAGTCCACCAGGCCGACGCGGTCCAGGACCCGGGCGCCCTCCTCGGCGGTCTGCACCGCCTCGGCCGACCGGCCGACCCCCTCCAGCACCGAGGCCAGATTGACATAGCAGCGCCCCAGGACGCTGATGTCACCGAGGTCCAGGGCCCGCTCGCAGACCTTGCGCATCTCGGCCAGCCCGCGCTCGACGTCGCCGGAGTCACCGGTGAAGTAGCCCAGTGTCAGGCGGGCGTTCAGTTCCGTGCTCTCGGCGCCGACCAGCCGGGCGAGCTCCACCGCCCGTTCGGCGGCGGCCAGGCCCTCGGCACCTGGCCGGTGGGTCATCGTCCAGCCCGCCACCTGCGCCATGACCTCGGCGTGCACGGGGGACGGCGGCAGTCCGCGCACCAGCTCCTGGGCCCGGCTCAGCTCCTCCCAGCCGTCACCGCGGGCCAGGCCCTCCATCAGTTTGCCCTGCTGGGTCCAGAACCAGGCGGCCCGCAGCGGGTCGTCACCGCCCCGGTTCAGCGTCCGCAGCGCCCGCTTGCTGACGGTCAGCGCCCGCTCCCGCTGCCCGGACATATGGGCGGCCACCACCACCTCGGCGAGCAGATCGAGATGGCGCAGCGCCTGGTCCTCACAGCCGCGGGCGGGGTACACCTCCGCGTAGTCCATGGGCCGCTGCGCCCGCCGTATCTCCTCGGGTGCGTCCTCCCACAGCTCCATGGCCCGCTCCAGCAGCCGCAGCTGTTCCGCGTGGGCGTACCGCCGTCGCGCGGCGACGGACGCCTGGAGCACGGCGGGCAGGGCCTTGGCTGGGTCGTGTGCGTGGTACCAGTAGCTGGCCAGCCGGGCGGCCCGCTCATCGGCCCGTACCAGCGCGGGCTCGGCCTCCAGGGCCTCCGCGAAGCGCCGGTTGAGCCGGGAGCGCTCCCCGGGCAGCAGATCGTCGCGCACGGCCTCGCGCACCAGCGAATGCCGGAAGCGGTAGCCGCTGTCGTCGGCCGTGGGGCGCAGGATGTTCGCCCCGACGGCGGACCGCAGCGCGTCGATCAGTTCGTCCTCGCCCAGCCGGGCGACCGCGCGCAGCAGTTCGTACTCCACCGAGGAGCCGCCCTCGGCGAGGATCCGCACCACCCCCTGGGCCTCCTCGGGCAGCGCCTCGACCCGCACCAGCAGCAGATCGCGCAGGGATTCGCTGAGCCCGGTGGCGCAGCCCTCGTTGAGGGAGCGGGCGATCTCCTCCACGAAGAAGGCGTTGCCGTCGCTGCGCTCGAAGATCCGGTCGACCAGCTCGCGCTCCGGCTCGGCCCCGTTGATCCCGGTCAGCTGGGCGTGCACCTCGCCGCGGGTGAAGCGGGACAGCTCGATGCGCCGCACCTCGCGCATCCGGTCCACCTCGGCGAGGAAGGGGCGCAGCGGATGGCGGCGGTGGATGTCGTCGGAGCGGTAGGTGGCCACGACCAGCAGCCGGGCGCTGAGCAGCGAGCGGAAGAGATAGCCGAGCAGTTCGCGGGTGGAGCGGTCGGCCCAGTGCAGATCCTCGATGGCGACGACGAGGGTGCGCTCCGCGGCCAGCCGCTCCAGCAGCCGTACCGTGAGCTCGAACAGCCGGGCCCGGCCGTCGCCGTCACGGGACGCGCGGGAGGTCTCGCCCAGTTCGGGCAGCAGCCGGGCCAGTTCGCCCTCCTGCCCGGCGGCGGCCCCGTCCAGCTCGGTGCCCAGCTTGCGGCGCAGTGAGCGCAGCACGGTGGACACGGGCGCGAACGGCAGCCCGTCGGCGCCGATTTCCACACAGCCGCCGACCGCGGCGACCGCCCCCGCGGCCACGGCCGAGGCCAGGAACTCGTCGATGAGCCGGGTCTTGCCGACCCCCGCCTCTCCCCCCACCAGCAGCACCTGCGGCTCGCCCGCGGTGGCGCGGGCGAGCGCGTCTTCGAGGGTCGCCAACTCCTGGGCGCGGCCGATGAACACCGGGCTGACGGACGTGGTGTGCACGTCGTCGAGCATCGCACAGGGCCCCGACACCGCGGCACCGGCTTTTCCGGCACCCGCCGTTCCGGATTCCACCGCTCCGGGTCCAGACCCGGCTCCAGTTCCAGCCCCTATGGCGAGCGGCACGGCCCGGTCGCGTCAGGCCGCCGTGCGGTACGACCGTGGTGAGCGGTCGCCGCGCCACCGCCGGACCGGCCCCAGCCGCCCTCCGCTGTCCCGCCCGGCCGACCGGCCGCCGGGCCCCTCCGCCGCCTCCCGGACCAGCCGGCGGACGGCGGCCTCCCGCAGCAGCTCGGCCTCGCGGATCCGGTGCAACTCATGGTGCAGCATGGCGTTCTCCCTGGTGACGAGTGGTTTCGTGGAACGCGTCCACTCTCGTCGCCCAGGAGGGCCCGGCACATCGGGAGACTGCCCGATCTTCGCTCGGGCCAAGGCCTTAGGCACCCCGCCCATACGGCTGAGAAAGCCCGAGGAGGGTCCTTAGGGCACCGGCGACCGTGCCGTACCGGCGTGCGTCGCGCCGTTCGCGGACTGCCCCGGCAGTGGCACGGGCACCGCCACCGGTCCGGACGCCGGGCCCTGGCCATCGCCATCGGCATCGCCCGCGGCGTCGCCCGCGCCGTCGCCCTCCGCCTCGATGCTGATCCTCGGCAGCAGCCGCTCCAGCAAGCCCGGCAGCCACCAGTTGGCGCCGCCGAGCAGATGCATCAGCGCGGGCACCAGGAGCGTACGGAGGACGAAGGCGTCCAGGGCGACCGCGGCCGCCAGCCCGATGCCGAACATCGCGATGATCCGGTCGCCGCTCAGCACGAATGCCGAGAAGACCGCGATCATGATGACAGCCGCGGAGTTGATGACCCGGCTGGTCTCGGCGAGCCCCACCCGGACCGCGGTGCGGTTGTCGCGGGTGCGCCGCCACTCCTCGTACATCCGGCTGACCAGGAAGACCTGGTAGTCCATGGAGAGCCCGAAGAGCACCGACACCATGATCACCGGTAGGAAGGGCTCGATCGGGCCCGCCCTGCCCAGCCCCAGCAGTTCGCTGCCCCAGCCCCATTGGAAGATCGCGACCACCACGCCGAAGGACGACGCGACGGCGGCCACGTTCATGACCGCCGCCTTGATCGGGATGCCGATGCTGCGGAACGCGAGCAGCAACAGCGCACATCCCAGCGCCACCACCACCCCCACGAACAGCGGCAGCTTGCTCACGATCACCGCGGCGAAGTCGTCGTAGCCCGCGGTCAGCCCGCCCACGTAGACCCGCAGCGAGCTGCCCTCCTCGGCCCGGGGCAGCACCTCTGCGCGCAGCCGTCCGACGAGGTCGGAGGTGTCCCGTGACTGCGGTGCCGTCGTGGGGACGACCGTGATGACGCCGGTGTCGCCGCCTCCGCCCAGGTCCGCGGCGCTCACCGAGGCCACTCCGTGGATGGTGCGCAGGGTCTCGGACAGTTGGGTGAAGGCCATACGGTCGTCGGCCCCGTCCATGCTGCCTATCAGCGTCAATGGGCCGTTGAAACCTGGTCCGAACCCCTCGGCCAGCAGGTCGTAGGCCCGTCGCGTGGTCGAGGCCGAGGAGCCGTTGCCCTGGTCCGAGGTGCCCAGGTGGAGCGAGAAGGTGGGGAGGGCGAGCACCGCGATGAGGGCGGCCGCGACCGCTCCCAGCAGCTTGGGGTGACGCTCGACGTAGAGCGCCCAGCGGGCGCACAGGCCCTGGGACGCCGCGGCCTCCGGACCCCGCTCGGCCAGCCGTCTGCGCTCCTTCCGGCTCAGGGCCCGCATGCCGATCAGGCCGAGCAGCGCGGGCAGCAGGGTGAGCGAGGCGGCGACCGTAAGGGCGACGGTGAGCGCCGCCGCGACCGCCACCCCGTTGAGGAAGGACAGCCGCAGGACGAGCATGCCGAGGAGCGCGAGACAGACGGTCGCGCCCGCGAAGACCACCGCGCGCCCCGAGGTGGCCACCGCGCGCTGGGCGGCCTGTTCGACCGACAGCCCACGGCGCAGCCCCTTGCGGTGCCGGGTGACGATGAACAGCGCGTAGTCGATCCCCACGCCGAGACCGATCAGGATGCCGAGCATGGGCGCGAAGTCGGCGATCGTCATGGCGTGGCCGAGCAGCCCGATGGCCGCGTACGCGGTGCCGACGCCGATGAGCGCGGTGGCGATCGGCAGCAGCGTCGCCGCGAGCGAGCCGAAGGCGAGGAAGAGCACCACGGCGGCCACGCCGACCCCGATGGCCTCGCTCAGATGGGCGGGCCCGGTTCGCTCGGTGAGCCCGGCGCCCGCACCGCCCATCTCGACCTGGAGGCCCTTGGCCCCGGAGGCGGCGGAGCGCACCGTGTCGAGCACCCGGCGCACCTCCGCCTCGCCCAGGTCGGCGGCCGGTTCGCGGAAGACGACGGTGGCATAGGCGGTGTGCCCGTCGGCGCTGATCCGGCTGTTGTCACCGGCTTCGCCGAGCCCGCCGGATCCGCCCGACCGGCCGGTGTCACCGGCGCCGTACGGGCCGGACGCGGAGACGGCGCCGTACGGGCCGGTCACGGAGGCGACGCCGGGCAGGTCCGCCACCTGCCGCAGCGCCGCCGTCATCCGCCGCTCGACCCCTGGGGCGCGTACGGTGCCCGTGCCGTCCGCGGTGTGCCAGACGATGGTGTCGCTGTCCCCCGCCCGGTCCGGCAGCCGCCGCTCCATCAGGGCGGAGACCTTGGAGGAGTCGGTGCCCGGGATGTCGTAGTCGTTGGAGTACGCCGAACCCGTCACGGCCGCCGCCGCGGCGACCCCGGCGAAGGCGGCCAGCCACAGCACGATGACGATGGCGCGGCGCCTGAGACACCAGCGGGCGAGTGCGGCCATGGCTGCTTTCCGGGTCGTGCGCCGGGGGCGCCGTGATGTGCTTGTGACCTGGCACTCTGCCAGGCGGAAAAGATCCTTTGTCTCCTTTGTGGGCTTCACCACATGTGGGAGTGATCGCCGGTTCCGTCTCCGGCCGAGGGGGTCGGCCGCGGCCGGGCCATCACCCCCCGGCCGCGGCGACCAGCGGAAAGTGGCAGGCCACCCGGTGTCCCGGCACGGCCGGCTCGGCGGGGGCGGGCTCGATCCGGGCGCAGATTTCCTGAGCGGCCGGACAGCGGGTGCGGAACCGGCAGCCCGAGGGCGGGTCGGCGGCCGAGGGGGCCTCGCCGCCCAGCGGCGCCCCGGCGGCCTCGGCCGCCGGGTCGGGCTGCTCGGCGGTGTCCAGCAGCCCGCGGGTGTAGGGATGCAGCGGCGCGTCGAATACCGAGGCCGCTGGTCCTGTTTCGACTAGCTTGCCCAGATACATCACGCCGACCGTGTCCGCGAGATGACGCACCACGGCCAGGTCGTGCGAGATGAACAGATAGGCCAGCCCCTTCTCGCGCTGCAGGTCCCGCATCAGATTCAGGATCTGTGCCTGTACGGAGACGTCGAGGGCCGAGACGGGTTCGTCGGCGACCACCAGCGACGGTGACAGCGCGAGCGCGCGGGCCAGCCCGAGGCGCTGGCGCTGGCCGCCGGAGAACTCGTGCGGGTAGCGGTCCACGGCGCCGCGATCCAACCCGACGTCGTCCAGCAGCCCGGCGATCCGCGCGTTCTGCGCGGCACGGTCGCCGATGCCCTGGATGACCAGCGGCTCCCGCAGGATCGCGCCGACCCGCATCCGCGGGTCCATGGACGCGTACGAGTCCTGGAACATCAGCTGCACCTCGCGCCGGTGGGCGCGCAGCGCGCGCCGGTCCAGCGCGGCGATGTCACGGTCCGCGAAGCGGACGGTGCCGCGAGTCGGCTCCTCCATGCCGACGACCAGCCGTCCGAGCGTGGACTTGCCGCAGCCCGACTCCCCCACGATGCCAAAGGTCTCGCCACGCCTGACGGTCAACGACACCCCGGCGACGGCGCTCACGACGGCGGCCGCGGCGCGCCTGCGGAGCGCGAAGGGGTTGCTGTGCAGGGGGTAGTCCTTGGTGACGTCGGTGAGCGCGAGCAGGGTCTCGCCGGCACGGGACAGGGGCGTGGCGGGGGCGGCGGGGACGACTTCGGCGACGGGATCGACGGCGGGGTCGACGGGGTGGAAGCAGGCGAAAGCGTGTGCGCCGCGACGGGCGGCTCCCGCCCGCCCCTCGGGCATGTCCCCGGTGGCCGGACCGTGCGGCGCCGTCCTCGGACCGGGGGCCGAGGCGGAGTCCCCGTTCCGGGAAGCGGCAGGCAGGGGCAGCACCACCTCGGACAGCTCTGGCTCCGCCTCCCGGCACTCCCCGGTCGCGAAGCCGCACCGTGGCGCGAACCGGCAACCCGCGGGCCGCGTGACAAGGGACGGTGGCAGGCCCGGAATCGTGGCGAGCGGCTGCGACCCGTCCGCTGCCCGCTCCGGCAGCGCGGCGAACAACGCCTGCGTATACCGATGGCGCGGGGCCGCGAACAGGGTGCGCACGCCCGCCCGTTCCACCGTCTTGCCCGCGTACATCACCGCCACCCGGTCCACCCGTCTGGCGATCACCCCCAAGTCGTGCGTGACCAGGATCATCGCCATGCCCAGACGCGACCGCAGATCGTCGATGAGCTCCAGGATCTGGGCCTGTGTGGTGACGTCGAGCGCGGTCGTCGGCTCGTCGGCGATCAGCAGCTCGGGCTCGCAGATCAGCGCCATGGCGATGGCGACGCGCTGCCGCATGCCGCCGCTGAGCTGGTGTGGGTAGTTCTTCAGCCGCTCGCCGGGGGCCGGCAGGCCGACCAGCCGTAGCATCTCCTCGGCCCGCTGCCACGCTTCCGCCTTGCCCAGGCCCTTGTGCAGCAGCAGCGGCTCCGCGACCTGGGCGCCGATGGTCATGGTCGGGTTGAGGGAGGTGAGCGGGTCCTGGAAGACCATGCCGATGGAGTTGCCGCGAACGCCCCGGAGCGCCGGTTCGGTCGCGGTCGCCAGGTCCGTACCGCCGAAGTCGATGGAGCCGCCGGTGATCCGGCCGCCGCCCGGCAGCAGGCCGAGCACGCTCAGCGCGGTCATGGTCTTCCCGCAGCCGGACTCGCCGACGATGCCCAGCGCCTCGCCCGGGGCGAGGTCCAGGGAGACTCCGTCGAGGGCGTGCACGGTGCGGTCGCGGCCCGCGATCTCGACATGGAGATCGTCGACACGCAGCAGGAGAGATCCGGTGGAGCCGGTGGACGTGGTGGAGTCGGTCATCAGCGGTTGCCTCCGCGCTTCTGGAGCCGCACGTCGAAGGCGTCCCGCAGCCCGTCCCCGATGAAGTTGAAGGCGGCGACGACGAGCACGATCGCGATGCCCGGCGGGAAGATCAGCCACCAGTAGCCGACCTGGGTGTAGGTGATACCCGCGCTGAGCATGGAGCCCCAGTCGGCGGCGGGCGGCGGGATGGACAGGCCGAGGAACGACAGATACGCGACGTAAAGGATCGCGTCGGCGATCTGGAAGGTGGCGTTGACGACGACGGTGCCGATCGCGTTCGGCACGATGTGCCGGAAGACGGCGCGCGTCCCGCCGCCGCCCATGAGCCGCATGGCGTGGATGTAGTCCCGGCTGCGCAGGGCGAGCGCTTCACCGCGGATGAGGCGGGCCGGGGACAGCCAGGCGACCGAGGCGATGATGAGGATCAGCACCAGTTTGCTGGGCGTGACGATCGCGGCGACGACGACCAGCAGGAAGAGGGCGGGGATGGCGAGCGCGGCGTCGGTGATCCGCATCATGGCCGCGTCCAGCCAGCCACCGAAGTAGCCCGCGACCGAGCCGTAGACGGTGCCGATGAACGTGGCGAGAAGCCCCGCCGCCAGGCCCACTTCCAGGGAGGTCCGGCCGCCGGTCATCAGCCGGCCGAGCATGTCGTAGCCGAGGTCGGTGGTGCCCAGCGGATGGCCGGGGCTGCCGGGCGCGAGGTTGGCCTGGCCCAGATCGGTGTGCACCTGGTCGGTGGAGTGGAACAGCGGGCCGAGAAAGCAGAAGGCGCTCAGCGCCACCAGCACCACCGCTCCGGCCAGGGCCAGTTTGTTGCGGGTGAAGACGGCGAGGGTGCGGCGGGCGAGGCTCGGGGTGGGGACGGCCGTCTCGTCGACGGCGGGTGCGGTCCCGGCGGCTGTGGCGGTCACGAGACGCTCCTGATCCGGGGGTCGAGGACGGCGTACGCGATATCGGTGATCAGCGAGCCGATGACGGTGGCGACGCCGACGACGAGGGTCACCCCGAGCAGCACCGGGAAGTCGGAGCCCTGGGCGGCGTTCCAGAACAGCAGCCCCATCCCCGGGTAGTTGAACATCGACTCCACGACGAGCGCGCCGCTGAAGAGGGTCGGGAGATAGAGGCCGAGGAGGGTGGCGAGCGGAATGAGCGCGTTGCGCAGCACATGGCGGGCCATGATCCGCGCGCTGGACTGGCCCTTGGCCCGCGCGGTGCGGACGTATTCCTCGCCCAGGTTGTCCAGGACCGCCGAGCGCATATAGCGGCTGAAGGCGGCGATGACGCCGAGCGCCATGGTCACCACGGGCAGCACGAGCCCGGGAAGGTCGCCCAGGATGCCGCCGACGGTGTCCGCCTGCGGCGCCTCGGCCGGGAAGAGCTGGAGCTGTTGGCTGAAGACGAGGATCAGGACCAGGCCGAGGAAGAAGACGGGGGTGGCGTAGGCGAGGAAGGCCATCCCGGTGAGGAGGTAGTCGGCGGCCCTGCCCCGGCGTACGGCCTGGAGGATGCCCAGCGGAATCGCGAGGACGGCGGCGAGGGCGATGGCCAGTCCGGTCAGTACGAGGGTCTTGGGCAACCGGTCGGCCAGCAGCGAGGAGACCGTCTGGTTGAGCTTGTACGACTCGCCGAGGTCGCCGGTGAGCAGCCGCCCGAGGTACTTCACGTACTGGAGAGGGAGCGAGCGGTCGTAGCCCTGCTGGTGATTGAAGTGCTCGACCGCCTGCGGAGTGGCCTTGGGGCCGAGGATGGCGCGGGCGGGGCCCCCGGGGAGCTGGTGCAGGAGCACGAAGACGATGACGGAGACGAGCAGCAGGACGACGGCGGCCTGCGCGGTGCGCTTGATCAGAAAGCGGATCACTTCCGGCCCGCCCCCTTCTTGACGAAGTACCAGTCCTGGGGGGCGAGGCTCAGGGTCGGGTTCTGGTCGACGCCGCGCAGGTCGTTGCGGATGGCGGAGACCTGGTAGGCGGGGTTGGGGGTCCACAGGACGGGGACCTTGCGGGCGACGTACTCGCCGTAGCGGCGCATCGCGGCCGGGTCGCCGGAGTACTCGGTGTCCTTGATCAGCTCATCGGTGCGCGGATCGGACCAGTTGCCCATGTTGGAGGGGGCGCCGGTGGCGAAGAGCTGTTCTCCGCTGGGGTCGGGCGGGAAGTACCAGCTTCCCGCCGTACCGAAGAACCCCAACTGCCACGCCTTGCACAGCGGTTCGGTCCGTTCGCACGGGACGGTGGTGCCGAGCACCGTGTTCAGCGGCTGCTGCCGGACGTCGAGGGTGATCCCGGCCTTGTCGTACGAGGACTTGATCTCCTGCATCTGGTTGGAGCTCTCGGTCGAGCCGGACTGCGACAGCAACGAGAGCTTCAGCGGCTGCCCCTCCTCGATGCCCTTGCCGCACGCATCGCCGCCGGTCCCGGGCCGCACGCAGCGCAGCGTCCCGCCGTCCCCCGCCTTCCAGCCGTGGGCGGCCAGCAGCCGCTTCGCCGCGGCCGGGTCGTACGGATAGGGGTCCTTCGCGAGCAGGCTCGCGGGGACCGGGCCGCGGGTGGGGTCGGCGCTGCCGTGCCAGATCACCTTGGAGATGGCGCGCTGGTCGATGAGGAGCTGGAGAGCCTGGCGGAGATAGGTCTGGCGCAGCAGCGGGCCCGCGGTGGGGTGGTTGAAGTTGAGCACGAGATAGGTGATCGCCCAGCCCTCCCACGGGTCGACGCGATAGCCCATCTCCTGGAACTTCCCGGACTGGGCCATCACCGACGGCGGGATGTAGCCGTAGTCGACGCCGCCGGAGCGCAGCACGTTGAATTCGGAGTCGGCGGTGGTGAAGGGCTTGAAGACGACGCGATCGAGGTGGGGCTTGTCGGGGCCGGAGTAGCGGTTGTTGGGTTCGAGCGCGACCTGTCCCGAGGTGGTCCACCGGCGGACCTTCCACGGCCCGTTGACGGTCTTCCACAGGGGGTCGGTGGCGAACGCCGAGAGCCGCTTGGCGTGCCGGGTCAGCCGCGCGAAGACCTTCTTGGGATCCTCGTTGTCCGGGTCCCACGCGTGCCGGGGCAGCGGGGTGAAGTAGAGGAGCTGGTTGGCGGTGAACCAGGCGGGGTTGTACGCGCGGTCGAGCCGGAGCCGGAAGGTGCGTTCGTCGATCGCCTGGAACCGCTTGATGTTGTCCGGCAGCAGCTTCGGCGAATAGCCGCCCCACTCCGCCTTGTTGTACTTGATCAGGTCGAACCAGAATTCCACGTCCCGGGTGGTGACGGGCTTTCCGTCGGACCAGCGGTAGCCCTTCTTCAACGTGACGGTCACGGTCTTGTTGCCGTCGCTGTAGCGGGGCTGCTCGGCCAGGTTGCGCGGGCTGTCCGGGCTGAGCGCGTCGCCCTTCTTCTCGGGCTGGTAGAGCGGCAGATAGAGCAGGTGCTGGAGGGAACTGTTGTAGGTGGCCAGATAGCCGGGCGCGCCGATCGGGAAAATCCAGTTGGGGGTGGCCGCCGGCGGCAGCGCCATGGTCGCCGTACCGCCCTCGACCATGGTGCCGCCGGTCGCGCCGACATCGGTGATCCGGTCGGCCCGGGGTCCGCAGCCAGTGGCCAGGCCCGTGCCGCCCAGGATGAGGGCCGCGACAAGTCCCGCGAGGGGCCCGCGTATTCGTGTACTGCGCAGACCCATGCCGCCTCCGCGGGGTCGTCGGGATGGTTCGGGGTCGTCGGCCGAACGAAGATAGCGAGCAAAGTACGGACGGCTTTGAAAAGAAGTCAAGAGCCTAGCGCGCGAAGCCTGGAACGCTATTTACTGAGAGTCCGTTGCTACATGGACTTCGTTCGGGCATCGAATAAAGTTCAGGCGATACAGGAAAGACCGACCGACGGAAAGGGCGCCACATGACCGCCGCCGAGGAGCAGCCCGGCTCCGCCGAGCACGTCCTCGAACTCGTCGCGAGCGGCACCGCGGCCTCCCGCGCCGATCTCGTACGGGAGTTGGGGCTCGCCGCCTCCACCGTCTCCGCACGGGTGCAGGAGCTGGTGGACGCCGGGCTGCTCACCGAATACGGCGAGGGCGCCTCGCGTGGCGGCCGTCGACCCCGCCTGCTGCGGATACCGGACAGCGGGGGCATCGCGCTCGCCGCCGACCTGGGCAGCCATCACGCCCGCGTCGGCGCGGTCGGCCGCACGGGCGCCACCTTCGACGTGACCGAGCACTCCTTCGACCTGACGGCCGGTCCCGACCGGGCCCTGGAGCCGCTGGTGGGGCGGCTCGCCGAGCTCGCGGACCGCCAGCGCGCGGCGGGCCGCACGGTGCGGGCCGTCGGTGTCGGCTTCCCCGGCCCCGTGGACACGGGCACGGGCCAGGTCATCGCCCCGGCCCGGATGCCCGGCTGGCATCTGTACGAGCTGCGCGACCGGCTCGCCGAGCGGCTCGGCCTGCCCGTCCTCGTCGACAACGACGCCAACATGATGGCCCTCGGCGAGCACCGGGCCGCCCACCCCGGGCTGCGCCACCTCGTCGTCGTCAAGGCGGGCCGCGGCATCGGCTCCGGCGTGATCAGCGACGGCCGCCTCTACCGGGGGGCGCGCGGCTCGGCGGGCGACATCAGCCATGTGCGCGTCGACGCGGCCGCCGAGCGCCCCTGCTCCTGCGGCAACATCGGCTGCCTGGAGACCGTCGCCAGCGGCGCCGCGATCGCCGCCGAACTGCGCACGCTCGGCATCGGCGTCGACGGGTCGACGGATGTGCTGCGCCTGGTGACGGACGGCGAGCCGAACGCGACCACCCTGGTACGGCAGGCCGGCCGGCACATCGGGGCCGTCCTGTCCGTCGTCGTCAACTTCTTCAACCCGGAGGCGGTGGTCCTCGCGGGGGCCCTCGCCGAGGCCGAGCCGCTGGTCGCCGCGGTCCGCGGGATGCTGTACGAGCGGTGTCTGCCGATGGCGACGAGCGAACTGACGATCACGGCGGCCACGAGCGGCGCCGACGCGGGGCTGCTCGGGGCGGGCCACGCGGCGCTGCGCGAACTCGCCCCCGGCAGCCGGCCGGTGCCCACGGCCCCGGCCGCCCCCCGATGACGCCCGTGCCGCACCGGCCGTACGACACCGGCCCGCGCGGCCGGTCCGCCCACCCCTGGACACCGCCCCTCGACGCATCCGACCGGCGCAGCCGACCGGCGCGACCGGACGCACCCCGGCGCATCCGAAAGCGAGACAGCATGGCTTCCACCGCACCCCGCCCGGCCGACGGTCCGGCGGCAGGACCGGACCCGGACAGCACGGCGGCGCCCCCGGGCCGTCGTCGCCTGCGCATCGGCATCGGCGGCATGTCCATCGAGTCCAGTACCTTCTGCCCGCACCGCACGACCTACGACGACTTCCGGATCACCCGCGGCGCCGAGTTGCTGGACCGCTACACCTGGACGGCGCCCGACGGCGACCTCGCGGAGCGCGCCGAGTGGGTGCCCCTGCTCCACGCCGTCTCGCTCCCCGGCGGTCCGGTCGAGCGCGGGACCTACGACCGGATCAAGGACGAGCTGATCGAGCGGCTGCGGCGGGCCGGTCCGCTCGACGGGCTGGTCTACGACATCCACGGCGCGATGAGCGTCGTCGGCCTGGAGGACGCCGAGGGCGATCTCACCGAGGCCGTACGGGAGGCGATCGGGCCCGACGCGCTGATCTCCGCCGCCATGGACCTGCACGGCAATGTCTCCCGCCGCTTCGCCGGCCGGCTCGACCTGATCACCGCCCACCGGCTCGCCCCGCACGAGGACGCCTGGGAGACCCGCGAGCGCGCCGCCCGCAAGCTGGTGGAGCGCCTGGCCTCCGGCAGGGGCCGCCCGCATCTGGCCTGGGTGCAGATCCCGGTACTGCTGCCCGGGGAGCGCACCAGCACCCGCCTGGAGCCCGCCAAGTCGCTGTACGGGCGGCTGGCCGCCGTGGAGGCGATGGACGGCGTCGTGGACGCGGCGATCTGGGTGGGCTACGCCTGGGCCGACGAACCGCGCTGCCGGGCGGCCGTCGTGGTGACCGGCGACGACCCCGTACTCGCCGTCGAGCAGGCCCGCTCCCTCGCCCGCGAGTACTGGGAGATGCGCCGCGACTTCGCCTTCGTCGGCCCCACCGGAGACGCCGACGAGTGCGTCACCGAGGCCGTCGCCTCCTCCGCCCGCCCCTTCCTGATCAGCGACTCCGGCGACAATCCCACCGCCGGGGGCGCCGGGGACCTCGCCTATATGCTCGGGCGGCTGCTGGCCAACGAGGACCTGGCCGCCGGCCGCGCCACCGCCCTGCACCCCGGGATCACCGACCCGGCGGCGGTCGCGGAGTGCTTCGCCGCCGGGCCGGGCGCGACGGTCCGGCTGTCCGTCGGCGGCGGGATCAGCCGGGGGACGGCGGACCACGCCGCGCCCTGCGAACTGACCGGCGAGGTGGTCGCCCTGCGCCGGGACGACCCGGTCGGCGGGGATCTCGCGGCGGTGCGCCACGGGGGCGTCACGGCGATCCTGGTCAGCCGCCGCAAGCCGTTCCACACCCTGGCCGACTTCGGCGAGCTGGACCCGCGCGGCTATGACCTCGTCGTCGTCAAGATCGGCTACCTGGAGCCCGAGCTGTACGACCTGGCGGCGGACTGGCGGCTCGCGCTCACCCCCGGCGGGGTCGACCAGGATCTGGCGCGCCTGGGCCATCGGCGCCTCGTGCGGCCGCTGTACCCCTTCGACGACGAGGGGTTCGAGGTGCCGCATCTGGAGCCGATGCTGCTCTAGGGGTGGCCGGTGGGTCGTGGCGCCTGCGGCGGGCTGCTCCCCTACCCGCCCCTTCCCGGCAGCATCGATATGCGGCTCCGCCGCGTGGGGGCTCCGCCCCAGACCCCGTGGCCGGACACCCCGGACATGTGCGGGCATCCGCCGCGTCGGCGTGCCGATGTCGAACCGCGACCAGCCCCGCCCCGCGAACGCCCTGGCCCCTGGCCCCTGGCCCCCGCCCACCGGCCACCGCGTCACAAGCGGCGCGTTCGGCGCCCTGACCGGATAGCTGATCGCGGCGGCGGCCGGCCCGCCGAACCCCCGGGGTCCAGGGGCGTAGCCCCTGGTAGCGGGAAGGGGCGGGGAGGGGGAATGAACCGCCGGGCACCCCGTAGGAGCGCGGAAGCGCATACGACGGCGGCGGGGTGCGTCCTCGCGCACCCCGCCGCCGTCAGGAACCGAAACGGACGAACGCCGAGCCGGTCAGCCCTCGACGCCCAGCTTCTCCAGGATCAGCTCGCGTACCCGCGCCGCGTCCGCCTGGCCGCGTGTGGCCTTCATGACCGCGCCGACCAGCGCACCCGCCGCCGCGACCTTGCCGCCGCGGATCTTGTCGGCGATGGCCGCGTTGGCCGCGATCGCCTCGTCCACGGCCGTGCCCAGCGCGCCCTCGTCCGAGACGACCTTCAGCCCGCGCGCGGTGACGACCTGGTCCGGGTCGCCCTCGCCCGCGAGGACGCCCTCGATGGTCTGGCGGGCCAGCTTGTCGTTGAGCGAACCCTCCTGGACCAGCGCGCACACCCGGGCGACCTGGGCCGGGGTGATCGGCAGCGCCGCGAGCTCCACGCCGTCCTCGTTGGCACGGCGGGCCAGCTCGCCCATCCACCACTTACGGGCCTGGTCGGCCGGGGCGCCCTCGTCCATCGTGGCCGTGATCAGGTCGATCGCGCCCGCGTTGAGCACCGACTGCATCTCGTGCCGGGACAGGCCCCACTCCTCGCGCAGCCGGTTGCGGCGCACCCGCGGCAGCTCCGGAAGCCCGCCGCGCAGCTCCTCCACCCACGTCCGGGCGGGGGCGACCGGCACCAGGTCGGGCTCGGGGAAGTAGCGGTAGTCCTCGGCCTCCTCCTTGACCCGGCCGGAGGTCGTGGAGCCGTCCTCCTCGTGGAAGTGGCGGGTCTCCTGGATGATCGTGCCGCCGTCGTTCAGCACCGCGGCGTGGCGCTGGACCTCGAAGCGGACCGCGCGCTCGACCGACCGCAGCGAGTTGACGTTCTTGGTCTCGGAGCGGGTGCCGAACTTGTCGGCGCTCTGCGGGCGCAGCGACAGGTTCACATCGCAGCGCATCTGGCCCATCTCCATGCGCGCCTCGGAGACCCCGAGCGACTTGATGAGCTCGCGCAGTTCGGTCACATACGCCTTGGCGACCTCCGGGGCCTTCGCCCCGGCGCCGACGATCGGCTTGGTGACGATCTCGATCAGCGGGATCCCGGCCCGGTTGTAGTCCAGGAGGGAGTGCTGGGCGCCGTGGATGCGGCCGGTCGCGCCACCCACGTGGGTGGACTTGCCGGTGTCCTCCTCCATATGGGCGCGCTCGATCTCGACGCGGAAGACCTCCCCGTCGACGTCGACGTCCAGATAGCCGTTGAAGGCGATCGGCTCGTCGTACTGCGACGTCTGGAAGTTCTTCGGCATGTCCGGATAGAAGTAGTTCTTCCGGGCGAAGCGGCACCATTCGGCGATCTCGCAGTTGAGCGCGAGACCGATCTTGATGGCGGACTCGACGCCGGTCGCGTTGACCACCGGGAGCGAGCCGGGCAGGCCGAGGCAGGTGGGGCAGGTCTGCGTGTTGGGCTCGGCGCCCAGCGCCGTGGAGCACCCGCAGAACATCTTGGTCTTGGTGCCGAGCTCGACGTGCACCTCGAGCCCCATCACGGGGTCGTAGGTTGCGAGGGCGTCCTCGTACGACACCAGTTCAGTGACGGTCACGGAAAAACTAACCTCTCAGTCCGCGAGGACGTCGTCGTCGCCCATGCGCTTGAGCTCGCGGATGAGCAGGGCGACGCCGGTGACGATGGCGGCGGCCGAGACCACCGCGTCGGCCAGCTGCAGCTTGTCGTTCTCGAATCGGGCCTTCTTGGCCTGCTTCGCCACACTGACCGCGCCGAACAGCGAGGTCGCGATGGACAGGTAGGTGCCGGGCCTGGACTTCTTGAAGCCCTTCGCCTTCTTGATCGCACTCATAGTGACGGTGCCTCCTCGATCAGCGGGTGGCCCCACTTGCCGATGAGCGCGGCCTCGACCGCGGCACCGACCTTGTAGAGCCGGTCGTCGGCCATGGCGGGGGCGATGATCTGCAGTCCGACCGGCAGACCGTCCTCCGGTGCCAGACCGCAGGGCAGTGACATGGCCGCGTTCCCCGCGAGGTTGGTGGGAATCGTGCACAGGTCGGCCAGATACATCGCCATCGGGTCGTCGGCGCGCTCGCCGATCGGGAAGGCGGTGGTCGGGGTGGTCGGCGAGATCAGCACGTCGACCCGCTCGAACGCCTTCTCGAAGTCGCGCTTGATCAGCGTACGGACCTTCTGCGCGGAGCCGTAGTACGCGTCGTAGTAGCCGGAGCTGAGCGCGTAGGTGCCGAGCATGATCCGGCGCTTGACCTCGGCGCCGAAGCCCTCCGCGCGGGTGAGCGCGGTGACGTCCTCGGCGGACTTGGTGCCGTCGTCGCCCACCCGCAGGCCGTAGCGCATGGCGTCGAAGCGGGCCAGGTTGGACGAGCACTCGGACGGCGCGATCAGGTAGTACGCGGCCAGCGCCTTGTCGAAGGACGGGCAGGAGATCTCCTCGATCTCGGCGCCCAGCTCCCGCAGCAGCTCCACCGACTCGTTGAAACGCTGCATGACTCCGGCCTGGTAGCCCTCGCCCGCGAACTCCTTGACGACGCCGATCCGCATGCCCCGCACGCTTCCGTTGCGGGCGGCCTCGACGACGGCCGGGACCGGCTCGTCGATGGAGGTCGAGTCCATCGGGTCGTGCCCGGCGATGACCTCGTGCAGCAGCGCCGCGTCCAGCACGGTGCGGGCGCAGGGCCCGCCCTGGTCGAGGGAGGACGAGAACGCCACCATGCCGTACCGGGAGACCCCGCCGTACGTCGGCTTGACCCCGACCGTGCCGGTGACGGCGGCGGGCTGGCGGATCGAGCCGCCGGTGTCGGTGCCGATGGCCAGCGGGGCCTGGAAGGAGGCCAGCGAGGCGGAGGAGCCGCCGCCGGAGCCGCCGGGGACCCGGGTGAGGTCCCAGGGGTTGCCGGTGGGGCCGAAGGCGCTGTTCTCGGTCGAGGACCCCATGGCGAACTCGTCCATGTTGGTCTTGCCGAGGACGATCACGTCCGCGTCCCGCAGCCGCTGGGTGACGGTCGCGTCGTACGGCGGGACCCACCCGTCGAGGATCTTGGAACCGACCGTGGTCGGGATCCCCTTGGTGGTGAAGATGTCCTTGAGCGCGAGCGGAACACCGGCCAGCGGGCCCAGCTCCTCGCCGCGCTCCCGCTTCGCGTCGACGGCGCGCGCCTGGGCGAGCGCCCCCTCACGGTCCACGTACAGGAAGGCGTGCACCTTCTCGTCGACGGCCTCGATACGGGCCAGGTGCGCCTCGGTCACCTCGACGGCGGTGACCTCGCCGGAGGCGATCCTGGCGGCGATCTCGGCCGCGGTGAGCCTGGTCAGGTCGGTCACGGTGGTCACTCCTCCCCCAGGATCTGCGGCACCTTGAAACGCTGCTGCTCCTGGGCCGGGGCGCAGGCCAGCGCCTGCTGCGGGGTCAGGGATGGACGGACCTCGTCCGGGCGCATGACGTTGGTCAGCGGCAGCGGGTGAGAGGTCGGCGGAACGTCTTGGTCGGCGACCTCGGAGACGCGGGCGACCGCGCCGATGATGTCGTCGAGCTGTCCGGCGAAGTGGTCTAGCTCTTCGGCCTTCAGCTCCAGACGCGCCAGCCGGGCGAGGTGGGCGACCTCCTCGCGCGTGATGCCAGGCATGCAGCGATCCTCTGGGTGAGTGTGGAGTGTTTCGGCCCCAATCCTATGGCGCTCCCCGCACCCGGCGCGAAAGGCTTTGGCGCAACGCGTTGTGGGCGATCGTTCCGCGAGGGGGCACCTCCCAGCGGTAGCTGGGGGAGGAACGGGTGGGCACAACCCACCCACCGGCCCGCACCCGCCGACGAAACGCCAAGGGGCAGCACCGGCGCCGAACCCCTACGTCACCGGCTGATCCGCGTCCTCGTCCGCGGGAGTGGCTTCCTTACTCGACGGCTCCGCCGTCTCGCGGTGCCAGCCGCTCTCACCCCGCGCCCGCAGCCACGCCGTCATCTCCTCCGGCGGCATCGCCGCGGCCACCAGCCAGCCCTGGACCGCGTCGCAGCCCAGATCCCGCAGCCGCTCCCAGGTCTCGTCGTCCTCGACCCCCTCCGCGACCACGAGCAGGCCCAGCGAGTGGGCGAGGTCGACCGTACAGCGGACGATCTCCGCGTCCTCGTTGTCCACCGCCAGCCGGGCCACGAAGGAACGGTCGATCTTGAGCTCGCTCACCGGCAGCCGCCGCAGATGGACCAGCGACGAATACCCCGTCCCGAAGTCGTCCAGCGACATCTTCACCCCATGACCGGTGAGCCCGGCCAGGGTGTCGGCGGCCCGCTGCGGGTCCTCCAGCAGGACGTGCTCGGTTATCTCCAGCTGCAGGGCGCCCGCCGGGACCCCGTGCCGGGCCAGCCGCCCGGCGACCGCGCCCGCGAAGCCGGGGGTGTGGACATCGCGCGGCGAGACATTGACGGCGACGGGCACCTCGAGGCCGTCGGCGCGCCACCGCGCGACCTGGCCCAGCGCCGTCTCCAGGACGTACTCGGTCAGCCGGGGCATCAGACCGGAGCTCTCGGCCATGGAGATGAACTCGTCCGGCGGCACCTTCCCCCGGTCCGGGTGCACCCAGCGCACCAGGGCCTCCAGGCCCGCCACATGGCCGTCGAAGCCGACCTTGGGCTGGTAGTGCAGCTCGACGTCGCCCGCGTCCAGGGCGCGCCGCAGATCGCCGAGCAGACCGAGCCGGTCGGGGGTGTTGCCGTCCCGTCGCGCCTCGTACAGCTCGACTCCGCTGCGGTCCCGCTTGGCCTGGTACATCGCGACATCGGCACGGCGCAGCAGCCCCTCGGCGTCCAGCGCGTGGTCGGGGTAGACGGCGACGCCCGCGCTGGCCTCGAGCACCAGGGTCAGCCCGTCCAGGTCGAGCGGGGAGCCGAGGTCGCCGACGAGGACGCGGGCGCTGCGCTGGGCGCTGGTGAGCGAGTCGGTGGTGGGCAGCAGCACGGCGAACTCGTCGCCGCCGAGCCGGGCCACCTCCGCCCCGCGCGGCAGGGCGAGCCGCAGCCGCTCGGCGATCTGGAGCAGCAGCCGGTCACCGGCCAGATGGCCCAGGGTGTCGTTGACCGAACGGAAGCGGTCGAGGTCCAGCAGCACCAGCGCGGTGCGGGTGCCGGCCCGCTCGGCCTCGTCCAGCGCGGTCCAGGTGCGCTCCAGCAGCCACTGGCGGTTGGGCAGCCCGGTGAGCGGGTCGCGCAGCTGCTCCTCGGCGCGGACCCGGGCGATCCACAGCGTGGAGTCCAGGGCGACCAGCGGCACCGCGAACAGCGGGAGCAGCAGCGGGGTGTCCCCGGCGACGACCACGATGAGGGGGGCGATGCCGAGGAGCGCGATGCCGACGAGGGCCTGCCGGAAGAGGGCGGTGCGGGCGACGGTGGGCAGTCCGGCGCCGGGCGGGGCGAGGGAGCACCACAGCAGGGCGCGGGTCACCGCGAGATAGACGAAGGCGGCCAGGGCCGTCTGGGGGATGGCGGACACCTGCCAGGTGTCGGTGCGCCAGGGGTGTTCGACGGAGGGGGTGGTGCCGAAGGCGGCGAGGGTGAGGGCGGCCGCACCCACCCCGAGGATGTCGACCGCGCCGTGCAGGGCGGCCTGCCGCCATCGGTGCCGGCGGGCGGCGCCGACCAGGACGACCACGGCGAGGCTGACCAGCACGGCCGGAATCCAGCCGTACAGCAGCAGCGCCGCCAGGGTTAACGCGGCCCCGGAGCCGGTGCCGCCCCACCAGCGGTCACGGCCGAGGGCGACCAGATGGCCGACGATGATTCCGGTGAGCACGGCGAGCGACCAGCCCACGGTTCCGTCGGGAAAGAGCGCATTGCCCGCGTCGAGCACTCGGAACACTCCGATACCGAGTGCGAAAGCCGCCATGGCGACCGCAGCGGCCGGCAGCGCGGGCAGCACGGCCCGGCGCAGCCGCGACGCCGGGGCGGCGCTTTCGGTCGGTTTCATACCCGTCCCTCTCACAGCCGGCGGTGCCAGCGCCACGGCGGGCGCACACCTCAACAGTAGGCGGCAGAAGGGGAAGACGGGCGGCGATCGGCGACGGTTCCCCGAATGCCGCCCGACGATCCATGACCTTCTGCTATGCGCTGTAAGGGTGATGCCCGCCGGCTGTACCCGGGAAGTGCTCCCAGTCGTAATCCGGCCAGGTTTGGACCCATTGAGCGGACAAGATGGCCGGAGTACTGCGCCGGATGGGTGGAGCGGCTACTCCAACCGCCGCTCCACCGGCCGTCCGTGCTACTCCGCGGACTCTTCCCCGGCCTCTTCCCCGGACTCTTCCGGGGGCGTCAACGCGACCTCTCTCGCCGCGTCGGGCCCCTGTTCGAGCAGGACGCGAAATCCGTCCTCATCGAGCACGGGAACCTTCACCTGCATGGCCTTGTCATACTTCGAGCCCGGATTATCGCCGACGACGACGAAATCGGTCTTTTTCGAAACCGATCCGGTGACTTTGGCACCACGGCTCTGCAGGGCCTCCTTGGCCCCATCCCTGGTGTACGACTGCAGCGTTCCGGTGACGACGACGGTGAGGCCCCCCAGCGGACGTGGCCCTTCGTCCTCGCCGCCCTCCTCCTCCAGCCGGACCCCGGCACGCCGCCATTTCTCGACGATCTGGCGGTGCCAGTCGACCGCGAACCACTCCTTGAGCGAGGCGGCGATGGTCGGCCCGACCCCCTCCACGGCCGCCAGCTCCTCCTCGTCCGCCTCGGCGATCCGGTCCAGCGAGCGGAATTCCCGGGCCAGCGCGGTGGCGGCCACGGGGCCGACATGACGGATCGAAAGGCCGGTGATGATCCGGGCCAGCGGGCGCTCCTTGGCCGCCTCGATATTGGCCAGCATCGCCAGGGCGTTCTTCTTCGCCTCGCCCTTCTGGGTGGCGAAGAAGGTGACCACCTTCTCCTCACCGGTCTCCGGATCACGCTTGGGCAGTCCGCTGTCCGGGTCCAGTACATGCGACCGAATGGGCAGCAGTTGTTCGATCTTCAGGTCGAACAGATCGCCCTCGTCCTTCAGCGGCGGTTCCGCGGGTTCCAGCGGCTGGGTGAGGGCGGCGGCGGCGACATAGCCGAGGTTCTCGATGTCCAGGGATTTCCGCCCGGCGAGATAGAAAATCCGCTCGCGCAGCTGCGCCGGGCAGGACCGGCCGTTGGGACACCGCAGATCGACATCGCCCTCCTTGGCGGGCTGCAGCGGCGTATCGCACTCGGGGCAGGCGGCCGGCATCACGAATTCCCGCTCGCTGCCGTCCCGCAGATCGACGACCGGGCCCAGGATTTCCGGAATGACATCACCCGCTTTGCGGAGCACCACGGTGTCGCCGATCAGCACGCCTTTGGCCTTGACCACGTCCTGGTTGTGCAGCGTCGCGAATTCGACCTCCGAACCCGCGACCGTGATCGGCTCGACCACCGCATAAGGCGTCACCCGCCCCGTGCGCCCCACGCCCACCCGGATGTCCACCAGCTTGGTGTTGACCTCCTCGGGCGGGAACTTCCAGGCGATCGCCCAGCGCGGCGCCCGCGAGGTGGAGCCGAGCCGCCCCTGCAGCGGGATCTCGTCCAGCTTGACGACCGCGCCGTCGATCTCGTGCTCCACCGAGTGCCGGTGCTCGCTCTCGCCGTAGTACGCGATGTACTCGCGCACGCCCTCGATCGAGTCCACCACCGAGAAGTGGGCGGCGGTGGGCAACCCCCACTCGTGCAGCAGCTCGTACGCCTGCGACAGCCGGTCGATGTCGAAGCCCTCGCGCGCCCCGATGCCGTGCACCACCATGTCCAGCGGCCGGGACGCGGTGATCTTCGGGTCCTTCTGGCGCAGCGAACCCGCCGCCGCGTTCCGGGGGTTGGCGAAGGGCGGCTTGCCCGCCTCCACCAGCCGGGCGTTCAGCTCCTCGAACCGCTCGCGGGGCAGGAAGACTTCGCCGCGCACCTCCACCAGCGCCGGGACGCGGTCGCCCGTCAGCCGGTTGGGGATCTTGGCAATCGTCCGCACATTGGGCGTGATGTCCTCGCCGGTACGGCCGTCGCCACGGGTCGCGGCGCGGGTCAGCCGCCCTTGCTCATAGGTGAGGTTGACCGCGAGGCCGTCCACCTTCAGCTCGCACAGGAAGTGGTACGAACCGCTGCCCAGCTCCTTGGCGATGCGGTCCGCCCAGGTGGCCAGCTCGTCGTCGTCGAAGGCGTTGTCCAGGCTGAGCATCCGCTCTCGGTGCGCGACCTCGGTGAACTCCGTCTCGTACGCCCCCGCGACCTTCTGGGTCGGCGAATCGGGCGTACGGAGCGTGGGATGCTCCTCCTCCAGTGCCTCCAGCTCGCGCATGAGCTTGTCGAACTCGGCGTCACTGACGACCGGCGCGTCCTTCACGTAGTACCGGAAGCGGTGCTCCTCGATCTGCTCAGCGAGCCTGGCGTGCCTCTCCCGCACTTCGGCGGGGACCTTCGACTGCTGTTCGCCGGCCACCGTGTCGTCCTCCCGTTACTCAGGGTTGTCCGCGAGCGATCTCGCCGCCCGGACGCAGTGGGCCAGCGCGGCACGGGCGTACCCGGGCGAGGCGCCCGCGAGCCCGCACGACGGGGTGACCACCACCGACTCCGCGAGAGTCGCCGGTGCCAGCCCCAGCCTGCGCCACAGCGTCCTGACACCCCCGACGCTACCGGCAGGGTCCGACAATGCCGTGTCGGTGCCGGGTACCGCGCCGATGAGGAGTGCCGTACCGCCTTCCACGGCTTCCCCGATCGCCTCCTCCTCACCCTCCGTGAGCAGTGACAGATCGAAGGAGATCCCCGCGACCCCCGCGCGCCGCAGCAGCCCGAACGGCACGGCCGGCGCGCACGAATGCACCACCACCGGCCCGTCGGCCGCCTCCACCAGGGTCCGCAGCGCGCCCTCGACCACGCCCCGGTCCACGGCGGCGTGGGTGCGGTAGCCGCTCGCCGTACGGACGCTCCCGCGCAGCACCGACGTCAGCGACGGCTCGTCGAGCTGGAGCACCACCTCGGCGCCCGGCACCCGGCGGCGCACCTCCGCCAGATGGGCGCGCACGCCCTCGGCGAGCGAGGCCGTGAGGTCCCGGCAGGCGCCCGGGTCGCTCAGCGCGGCCTCACCGCCGCGCAGTTCGAGGGCGGCGGCCAGGGTCCAGGGCCCCACGGCCGACACCTTGAGCGCGCCCTGGTGCCCCTGGGTGAACTCCTCCAGCGCGTCCAGGTCCTCGCCCAGCCAGGAGCGGGCCCGCCGGGTGTCCCGGCCCGGCCGGTCGCTGATCCGCCAGCCGCTGGGCTCGACATGCGCGTACAGCTCGGCCAGCATCCCGGCGGTGCGCCCGATCATGTCCGCGCCGGGACCGCGCGCGGGCAGCTCCGGAAGGTACGGCAGGGCCTCCAGCGAGCCGGTGACGGTCTTCGCGGCCTCCCGCGCGTCGCCGCCCGGCATCGATCCGACGCCGCTGGCGGCACCGGGGGGCCATGGGTGGTGGGTGTTGGTGCTCTTGTCGCTCACCCGCGAAAGGGTAAGCGGTCCGCTGGGGTGCCCCGAGATTCCGGGGTGCCCCGAGATGCAGTCGGTCATCCGCGGCGCCGTTGTGGCTGAGCGCGCCGTTCCCCGCGCCCCTTCGGGGCGCTCAGCCGCGAGGGCGGATCTGGAGGTCGGTGATCTCGGCGTCGTGCGGCAGGTCGAGCGCGGTCAGGATGGTCGTCGCCACGGTCTCGGGCGCGATCCAGCGCTCCGCGTCGTAGTCCTTGCCCTCCTGCTGGTGCACCTTCACCTGCATCGGGGTGGCCGTGCGCCCCGGGTAGACCGTGGTCACCCGGACGCCGTTGCCGCTCTCCTCCCAGCGCAGCGCGTCGGCCAGCGCCTTGAGCCCGTGCTTGCTGGCGGCGTACGCGGCCCACTGGGCGTTGGCGCGCAGCCCGGCGCCGGAGTTGACGAAGACGACATGCCCCTGGGCGAGCCGCAGCTGCGGCAGCAGCAGCCGGGTCAGCTCGGCGGGCGCCACGAGGTTGGCGGCGAGCTGGCGGTTCCATGCCTTCGGGGTCAGCTCCCCGACCTCGCCCAGGTCGACCACTCCGGCGATGTGCAGCAGCGAGTCCAGCCGGTCGGGCAGCGCCTGATGGCCCAGCGCCCAGGACAGCCGGTCCGGGTCGGCCAGGTCACCGACGACCGTCCGCACCCCCGGGAACCGCTCCGCCAGCTCCTTCGCCCGCCCGGCGTCCCTCGCGAGCAGCCACAGCTCGTCGCCGCGCTCGGCCAGCCGCTCGGTGACCGCCGCGCCGATGCCCGAGCCTGCCCCAGTGATCAGATGCGTTCCCATGCTCCCCAGCTTGCCTCACCGACGGACGCGCCCCGACCACGGTCCCGGCTTGGCGCGATCCCATGCCCGAAACCCGGGCGGACTTCCCGCCAAGCGCTCCCATCCTGTAACGGGCGCGGCGCCGGCTGTTACGAGGCCGGGACTCAGACGGACTCCAGATACGCCATGGCCTCCGCCCCGTTCTCCGCGAAGAAGACCAGCTCGCTCAGCGGCCGGGGCAGGAACCCCTCCTCCTCCATCCGCTGGAACTGCTGCCTCAGGCCGTCGTAGAACCCCGCCGCGTTGAGCAGCACCACCGGCTTGATGTGCAGCCCGTGCTTCTTCAGCTCCAGGATCTCGGTGGCCTCGTCCAGCGTCCCGGTGCCGCCGACCATGATCACGACGGCGTCGGCGCGGGCGAGCAGCTGCGCCTTGCGCTCGGCGAGGTCCTTGGCGATCACCATCTCGTCGGCGTTCTCCCGGGCCTTGGCGGCGAGGAACTCCACCGAGATCCCGACCAGCCGCCCCCCGTGCTCCTGCACCCCGTCCGCCATCACCTTCATCAGCCCGACGTCGGACCCGCCCCAGACCAGCGTGTGCCCGCCCTTGCCGATCAGCTCGGCGAACTCGCGGGCGGGGGCGGTGTAACGGTCGTCGAGATCGGCGGCGGAGCAGAAGACGCAGATATCCATGCGCGCCACTCTACGAGCCGGGTCGGACACCCCCGCCGCCCCGGCGGGGCGCGCGATGCGCGCCGTGCGGCGCCCTGGGTTCGGCCGCCATCGGCCGGGTACGGGCGCCCGCGCCGGTGGCCGATCCGCACGGCGGCGATCCGGTCGGCCGGTCACCGGACCGTGGCCGTATGCCGGGGTGTCCGGTTCGTTCTCGCCGCCCTGCACCACCAGGTCGCGGGCCTCCCCCTGACCGCGAACACCCGGTGAGCGCTCCGGGTGGCCGGCAGCGGGTCCGGAACCCGCCACCGGCCACCCGACCGGATCAGAGGTCAGGGGCCAGGGGCCCAGGGTCAGCGGGTGAAGTGGAAGATGCCCCAGGTCACATGGCGGTTGCTGCCGCCCTCGACCCAGTTGCTCAGCCCCTTCTTCATATGGGTGAGGTAGTCGGCGCTGATCTGCTCCGCCAGGCCGTCCGCCTCCTGGCGCCGGGTTTCCTCAAGGACCCGGGCGTAGTGGGTGATCAGATGCTCGCGGTGTTCCTGGAAGCCGCCGCCGACCTCGATGAAGCCGAGCCGCGCCAGTTCATGGCGGTAGAACTCGGGTGACCCCATGGTCTCCAGATGGATGCGGTCCAGGATGGGGCGGAGGGTTTCGGCGGGGCAGCCGTCGGCCGCCATGGGGTCGGTGAAGATGAGGTGACCGCCGGGGCGCAGCACGCGGGCGGCCTCCTCCAGGGGGCGGGCCCGGTTGCCGCTGTGCAGGAACGCGTCCTGGGACCAGACGACGTCGACGCTGTCGTCCGGCAGCGGGATGGACTCGAAGGAGCCGTCCATCACCTCGATGGCCTCGGTCAGCCCGCGCTCGGCGTTCAGCGCGCGATGCCGCTCGTTCTCCACCTCGCTGAGGTTGAGCGCCATGACCCGGCAGCCGTACGTCTCGGCCAGATAGCGCGCCGAGCCGCCGAAGCCCGCTCCGAGGTCGAGGACGACGGAGGACTCGGTCAGGTCCAGCTGCCCGGCCATCCGGGCCACGGTGCGCCTGCTGGCCTCGGCGATCGGCTCGTCGGGCCGGTCGTAGATGCCGATGTGGATGTCCTCGCCGCCCCAGACACTCCAGTAGAAGGCGTCGGCGTCCGCGGAGTTGTAGTAGTCGCGGGCGGTGCCCACGGCTCCCGAATACTCCCCGTTCGCCGTGACCGCACCGACCGGGCCGACCGGCTCCTCCGTGGTGCGGTACTCCTTCTCCGCGACGTGGATGAAGAAGTCGGGCCGCTCCGCACGGTAGGTGTGCTGGAAGTCGCCGTACGTCTCGATCCGCTGGAAGCCGACCTCCTCCATCAGCCTGCGCGTGTAGTCCTTGCGCAGCGGAAACATGTTGAGGTGGTAGACGGATTCGTCGGGGAAGCTGTAGCGCATGCGCACCAGCCCCTCGTCCACGTACTCCGGTTCGACGGCGACGTCTTCTCCGCAGTAGTAGTACACATGCTTGCTGCTGTAGCCGCGATCGAGGATCGCGTCGTAGTTGCGCTGGTCCAGGATCAGGATTCCGTCATGCTTGAGCATGGCGTAGAACTCCGCGAGCGCCTTGCGCCGGTCGCGCTCGGAGAACAGATGCGTGAAGGAGTTCCCGAGGCAGACGATGGCGTCGTACTCGCCGTGGGCGTCGCGGTTGAGCCAGCGCCAGTCGGCCTGGACGACGCGGAGGATGTGGTCGCCGTGCTTGAGCCCGTTCGAGAATGCCTGGGCGAGCATCTCGGCACTGCCGTCGGCGCTCACGGCCTCGAATCCGGCCTCGAGCAGCCGGACCGAATGGAAGCCGGTCCCGGTGGCCACGTCCAGGACCTTCTTGACGCCGCGCTCGCGCAGCAGGTCGATGAAGAACGTACCTTCGCTCTCCGCCCTCCGGTCCCAGTCGATCAGCGAGTCCCACTTTTCTACGAAGCTGGGTACGTACTCCTCTGTGTAGTGATCAGTGTCCCTGACATCAACTGGATTGTCGCCAAATTTCTGTACAGGTTGCGCAGAAATAACGGAACCTCCGGTGCTGAGACAGCGGACCACGGCACCCGTGTCCGCGGGGCGCATTCCCAGATTCACGTGCCGCATGCCACCGGAATGGCCGGACGCACGTTAATTTAAGAAAAACTGATCGCGCCAAACGGAGATCAACCACCCAATCCTGACTTTCGGCTTCTTTCTCACCAAAAGCGGATATCCACCTGAAGCCTGGAGCCTACGAGGCGACCGCCTGGGCCCGCTCGGTCGCGGCGATGGTCGCGGAGCCGACCACCCGAGTGTCGTCGTAGAGCACGATCGCCTGCCCGGGCGCCACGCCCCGAACCGGCTCGGTGAAGGTCACCCGCAGCTCGGTTTCCCCGATTCGCTCGGCCATCACCTCGGTTTCGCCGCCATGTGCGCGCAACTGGGCGGTGTACGTGCCCGGGCCCACCGGAGGGGCCCCGCACCAGCGCGGCTTGATGGCGGTGAGGGCGGTCACGTCCAGGGCCTCGACGGGGCCGACGGTGACCGTGTTGTCCACCGGGGAGATGTCCAGGACATAGCGCGGCTTGCCGTCGGGCGCCGGATGGCCGATGCGCAGCCCCTTGCGCTGGCCGATGGTGAAGCCGTACGCGCCCTCGTGGCTGCCCAGCCTGTGCCCGTCCTCGTCGACGATGTCGCCCTCGGCCGTACCGAGGTGCCGGGCCAGGAAGCCCTGGGTGTCGCCGTCGGCGATGAAGCAGATGTCATGGCTGTCGGGCTTCTTGGCCACGGCCAGGTCCCGCCGCTCCGCCTCCGCGCGGATCTCGTCCTTGGTGGTCAGGGTGTCGCCGAGGGGGAACATCGCGTGGGCGAGCTGGCGCTCGTCGAGCACGCCGAGGACATAGGACTGGTCCTTGGCCATGTCGCTGGCGCGGTGCAGCTCGCGCGAGCCGTCCGCGCGCTCCACGATCGTGGCGTAGTGCCCGGTGCAGACGGCGTCGAAGCCGAGGGCGAGCGCCTTGTCCAGCAGCGCGGCGAACTTGATCTTCTCGTTGCAGCGCAGACACGGATTGGGGGTGCGACCCGCCTCGTACTCGGCGATGAAGTCCTCGACCACGTCCTCGCGGAAGCGCTCGGCGAGATCCCATACGTAGAAGGGGATCCCGATCACATCGGCGGCCCGCCGGGCGTCCCGCGAGTCCTCGATGGTGCAACAGCCACGGGCGCCGGTGCGGAACGACTGCGGGTTGGCGGAGAGCGCGAGATGGACGCCGGTCACATCGTGGCCCGCCTCGGCCGCCCGCGCGGCGGCGACCGCGGAGTCCACACCGCCGGACATGGCGGCGAGGACGCGCAGCCGACGGCCGTCGCGGGGACCTGTGGGCGCACCGGGGAAGTCAGTCATAACCCGGCCAGCATAAGTCGGTACGTACGCAACGACTAAATGGGTATGGAGCGGCCGGCCACCGCCCCGCTCAGCTCGCCCGCGCCCGTTCCAGCACCCGCTGGACGAGGTCCAGGGCCTGGTCGGCGTCCTTGCCGAGGTAGATCAGATCGACGAAAGCGTGCTGGACGCCCGCCTCCCGCTCGGCCCGGACCAGGGCCGTCGCGATGTCCTCCACGGAGGCGTCGGCGCTCGGGTTGACGCGCAGGATCGTGTCGAACGCCGCCGGGTCCCGGCCCTCCCGCTCGACCGCTTCCCGCACCCCGGGCAGCCGCTCGGCGAGGGCGGCGATGGGGTCGGGCGCGCCGGACCCGGCGGGGACGACCACGATGGGCAGCCAGCCGTCGGCGCGCCGGGCCACCCGGCGCATGGCCGCGGGCGCGAAGGCGGCGAGGTAGACGGGCGGGCGGGGCCGCGAGGCCGGTTTGAGGTCGACGTGGGAGGCGGGCACGGCCCAGTGGTCCCCGCGGTACTCGACCGGGTTCCGGGTCCACCAGGCGTCCAGGGCGTCCAGGCATTCGTCCAGGCGCCGGCCGCGCTCGGCCATGGGGACGTCCACCGCCTCGTACTCCTCTGGCGACCAGCCGGTGCCGAGCCCGACCAGCAGCCGCCCCGCGCTCAGCAGGTCGACGGTGGTGAGGGAGCGGGCGAGCAGCGCGGGCGGGTACCAGGGGGCGTTGATCACATCGGTGCCGAGCCCGACCCGCTCGGTGGCCGCGGCGGCGGTGGCCAGTACGGCGAAGGGGTCCAGCGCGGCGCGGAATTCGGACGGGATCACATCGGTGCCCGCGTAGCCGACGATCGGGTCGACCGGGGCGAGCAGGCGGTCCCCGACCCACAGGCTGTCCGCGCCGAGTTCCTCGGCCTGGCGCGCGAACCGCGCGATGTCCTCGGGGTGGTGGGCGAGCGGACCGAACTGGGGAAGGGCGAATCCGATGCGCATACCGTCAGCTCCTCGTCGAGCGGATGGACACATTCCGGTGGACGCACTCCACGGTACGGAGAGGTACCGGGAAGTACGGGAGGCGCGGGGCCCAGAGACAGTTCAACGTTCATCTACCCGGACGGCCAGAGGGCCACCGCCCGGAACGAAGGGTTCCCGCCATGATCCCGGCGGCCGGAACCCGACGCCCTCCCCCGCACGTTGAGCGTTCCGTGAGCGAGACCACGACCGGCGGTGGACGCCGCGTCAGCAGGCGCACCCTTCTGATCGGCGGCTCGGCGGCCGGTCTCGGGGCGGGTGTCGCGGCCTATGCCGCGCGGGACGAGCTGGCCCGGATGTGGTGGCGGCTGCCCGGGGTCGACAAGCCCCGTAAGGCGGGGGCGGTCGATCAGCCGGGCGTGGAGTGGATCGCCGCCTCGGGCGCGAACTGGCGGTGGGCTGACCGCCCGGACGACTACGCCATCGACCGGGTGGTGATCCATGTGGTCCAGGGCAGCTTCGACGACGCGGTGCGGGTCTTCCGGGACCCCGGACACCGCGCCGCGGCGCACTATGTGGTGCGCCGCGACGGGCATATCGCGCAGCTGGTCCGGGAGCTGGACGTGGCGTTCCACGCGGGCAACCGCTCGTACAACGAGCGCAGTGTCGGCATCGAGCACGAGGGGTTCGTGAGCGAGCCGAGCTCCTTCACGGACGCGATGTACCGCGCCTCGGCACGGCTGACCGCGTCGATCTGCGAGCGGTACGACATCCCCCGGGACCGTGAGCACATCGTCGGCCATGTGGAGGTGCCGGGCACCGATCACACCGACCCCGGCCGCCACTGGGACTGGGACCGCTACATACGGCTGGTGCGAGCGGTGCGCGTGACACGGACGGCGAAGTGACGGACCCGACTCAGGTGCCGAAGACGACGGCGAGCGGACGGGCCTTGCTGTCGGCGGTGGGCCGGTCAGCCTTGTTGTCGCCGATGTAGAGCTTCTTGCCCTTGTAGATCATGGTGCAGTCGCCGTAGGTGTCCATGTCGGACTCCGCGTCCTTCATGTCGTCCGGGTGGGTCTGGAGCGTCTCCATCGCGAAGGTCTTGGGTTCGACGCGCACGACCCCGCCGGCCTCGCTGTACATGGAGCCCAGATAGGCGATCAGCGAGCCGTCGTCATCGGTCTGGACGGGGATCAGCGACCGGCTCTCCGCCATCTTCGTCTTCCCGGTCTCCTTGCCGGTCTTCAGATTCAGGCCGCTGATCCGGTCCCCCGGGCCGCCGTGGTCCACGTCCACCTCCGAGGAGAGGTAGAGGGTGCTGCTCGCCTTGTCGAGGGCGAGTTGGGTGCAGCCCTCCACGTTCGTGGCCTGGCAGTCGGGCTGGTACCCCTTGGCCAGGACGTCGATCGTGCTGAGCAGCTTGCCCTGCTTGCCGCTGTCGTCGATGGTCAGGATGTCCGTGACGCCGGACCCGCCGTCCGAGTCGCCGGTGTCGACGGCCACGACGAGCGGCGCGGTGGAGATCACATGCGCGTACTCGACCTTCTCGTCCAGCTTGTAGGACGACTTCACATCGCGGGTCCTGGGGTCGACCGTCTGGACCTCCAGCCGCTCGGTGCTGGAGTCCTCGCTGTCACAGCCCCGGATCGCGACGAGCTTGTCGTCGCCGCCCGCGTAGCCGTTGTCGTCACAGTCCGCGAGGTACGCGGGCTTCCACAGCGGCTTGCCGTCGAGCGACCAGGCTCCCCCGCCCTCCGTGCCGCCCGCGGCCACGGTGCCACCGCCGATGGTGACCTCGTCGAACTCCACCCCGGCGTTGCCCTCGCTGTCCGACCCCTCCTTCTGCCAGACCAGCTTGCCCTTCTCCAGGTCGACCAGCCCGACCTCGGTGCACGACGCGTCCTCACCGGCGCCGTCCCGGAACACGACCGCGGTCAGACCTTCCTTGGTCATATGCGGTGAGGCCCAGCAGAGCTGCCCGCCGAGCGGAAGCTGCCACTTGGACTTGGCGCCGTCGAGCGAGTAGCCCACGAGCTTGTCGACGTCGCCCTTCACAAAGGTCGAGTCCGTCACCCAGGTGCCCATGGTGTTGGCCTCCTTGCCGACCTTCGGCATGGCGACCTTGCCCAGCGTCTTCGCCTGGGCGCCCTTGGACGACGAGCCGCCGTTACCGCCGTCGTCATCGTCGGACCCGCAGCCGGTCACCAGGGCGGCCGCGAGGACCCCGCCCGCGATCAGCTTCAGGGCGGGCTTGGAGCGCCGCCCCCGCGACGGCGCCCGCCGCACCTCCCGCGGCTGCGGGGGCTGGTGCGACGGCTGGTGGTGCGGCGGCAGCGAAGGCTGCGACATCGATGAACTCCTGGATTTCCCCGTGAAGAAAACCTGTGCGCGTATCCGGCATGACAGGTCTCGTTGACGGGTAAATCCTTTCCCACGGCTCTCCGCCATTTCAAGCGGAGATTGATGTTCCGTAGGTTATGTGAAATGGCCACCGGAACAATTCGAATTCCGTGGTTATGATGAGGCGGTCCGGGCGGAGGCCGTCGGCGAGGCCATCAGCTGAGCCCCGCCCCGCGCGCCCGTTCCACCGCCGGGCCGATCGCCTCCGCGACGGCCTCCACATCGGCCTTGGTCGAGGTGTGGCCGAACGAGAAGCGCAGGGTGCCCCGGGCCAGCTCGGGGTCGCTGCCGGTGGCCAGGACCACATGGCTGGGCTGCGCGACACCGGCCGTGCAGGCCGAGCCCGTCGAGCATTCGATGCCCTGCGCGTCCAGCAGCAGAAGCAGCGAATCGCCCTCGCAGCCGGGAAAGGCGAAATGGGCATTGGCGGGGAGCCGGCCCGCCGGATCGGGGTCACCGCCGAGGACCGCGTCGGGCACGGCGGTACGGACGGCGGTGATCAGCGCGTCCCGCAGGGCGCCGATCTCGCGGGCGAACTCCTCGCGGTGCTCGGTGGCATGCGCACCGGCCACGGCGAAGGCGGCGATGGCCGGGGTGTCGAGCGTCCCGGAGCGCACCTGGCGCTCCTGGCCGCCGCCGTGCAGCACGGGCACGGGCGTGTGCTCACGGCCGAGCAGCAGCGCGCCGATGCCGTAGGGACCGCCTATCTTGTGGCCGCTGACGGTCATCGCGGCCAGCCCCGAGGCGGCGAAGTCGACCTCGATCTGACCGAACGCCTGGACCGCGTCGGCATGCAGCGGAACGCCGAATTCGGCGGCGGTGGCGGCGAGTTCACGGACCGGCTGGATGGTGCCGATCTCGTTGTTGGCCCACATGACGGTGGCGAGGGCGACATCCGAGGGGTCGCGGGCGATCGCCTCGCGCAGCGCCTCCGGGTGGACCCGGCCGAGGGGGTCGACCGGCAGCCATTCGACCCGCGCGCCCTCGTGCTCGGCGAGCCAGTCGACCGCGTCGAGCACGGCGTGGTGCTCCACGGGGCTGGCGAGCAGCCGGACGCGGGCCGGGTCGGCGTCCCTGCGGGACCAGTAGAGCCCCTTGACCGCGAGATTGTCGGCCTCGGTCCCCCCGGCGGTGAAGACGACCTCGCTCGGGCGGGCGCCCAGCGAGGCGGCCAGGGATTCGCGCGACTCCTCGACGGTACGGCGGGCACGCCGGCCGGCGGCGTGCAGCGAGGAGGCGTTGCCCGTGACGGCGAGCTGGGCGGTCATCGCCCGCACCGCCTCCGGGAGCATCGGGGTGGTGGCGGCGTGGTCGAGATAAACCATGGTGGCCTCGATTCTACGAGGCGTTGTGGGGGTGCGTGCCGGGTGCGTACCGGGTGCGTGGCCGAGGGCGTGGGGCCACGGGCTTTCTCATGGGTTCGCGAGGACCCCTCGACAGGGGCGGTAAGGAGTGTCTACGGTTTTACTCATGACAGGCACTGAGTGGAAGACCGAGTGGAACCTGGACCGCACCTACCTCAGCTCCTCCGGCGAGGTCCGCTGGGCCGCGTTCGGCGCGCCGGACGCGCCGCCGGTCGTGCTGCTGCACGGCACGCCGTTCTCGTCGTACGTGTGGCGGGGCGTCGCCCGTGCGCTGGCCGACCGGCACCGGGTGTTCGTCTGGGACATGCCGGGCTACGGGGCCTCCGAGAAGCGGGCCGGCCAGGACGTCTCGCTGGCCGCCCAGGGCCGGGTCCTCGGTGAGCTGCTCGAAGAGTGGGGACTGACCCGGGAGGGGGCGGAACCGGCCGTCGTCGCCCATGACTTCGGCGGCTGTGTCGCCCTGCGCGCGCATCTGCTGCACGGTGCGCGGTTCCGGCGGCTGGCGCTGGTCGATCCGGTGGCCCTTCCGCCCTTCGGCTCCGCCGCCTATCAGCTGTTCGGCGGTCACGCCGAGGTCTTCGAGCAGCTCCCGCCGGCGCTGCACCGGGCGCTGGTGCGGGAGTACATCGGATCGACGGGCGGGCCGGGGCTGCACCCGGCGGTGTGGGAGCGGCTCGTCGAGCCGTGGTGCGGTGCGTCGGGGCAGCCCGCGTTCTACCGGCAGATCGCGCAGAACGATCAGCGGTTCATCGATGAGATCGAAGGGCGGTATGGGGAGGTTTCGCCTCCGGTGCTGGTGTGCTGGGGCACGGAGGATGCGTGGATTTCGGTGGCACATGCGGATGAGCTGGCCGCTCGGATTCCGGGGGCTCGGCTTCGGCTGATCGAGGGGGCGGGGCATTTGGTGCAGGAGGATGCGCCTGCGGAGCTGAGCGTTGCGCTCAGTGGGTTCCTTGGGTGAGGTTTCGTTGGGTGGGGTGAGGTTTCGTTCGCGGGTGCGGGCCGGTGGCCGGTTGTTCCCCACCCCGCCCCTTCCCGGAACTGGGGCTCCGCCCCAGACCCCGGTCCTCAAACGCCGGACGGGCTGGATTGCGGGCCCTCAAGCGCCGGACGGGCTGGGTTGGGGTCCTCACGCGCCGGGCGGGCCGGGTACGGGCCCTCAAGCGCGGGACTGGTTGGCATGCGGGGCCTCACACGCCGGACGGGTCGGGGTACGAGCCCTCACACGCCGGACAGGCCGGGGTACGAGCCCTCACACGCCGGACAGGCCGGGGTACGAGCCCTCACACGCCGGACAGGCCGGGGTACGAGCCCTCACACGCCGGACAGGCCGGGGTACGAGCCCTCACACGCCGGACAGGCCGGGGTACGAGCCCTCACACGCCGGACAGGCCGGGGTACGAGCCCTCACACGCCGGACAGGCCGGGGTGCGGGGCCTCACACGCCGGGCGGGCTGGGGTGCGGGGTCTCATGGGCTGGGCGGGCTGGAGGTCGGTGTCGGATGGGCTGGTGGGTCAGGCCTTCATCCGGAGGAGTTCGGCCGCGAAGAGGCCTAGGTGGTGACGCCAGGCTTTTTGGGCTTCGGCGCGTTCCGTGTCGGCGGCCGCCGGGCCCGTTTGGGTGAGGATGAGGCGGGCGCCGTGGCCGGTGCCTTCGGTGAGTTCCCAGCGGACCGTTCCGGCGGGGTGGCCGCCGCGTTCCCAGTCGTAGGTGAGCACCCGGGGCGGGCGCGCCTCGGTGATCGGGCCCGCCGGGACCGCGTCCGTGCGGAAGCCCGAGGGGACCGGCGACCCGGCCGTCGGTTCGGCGGTGGTGTGGGTGGTGTCGGTGGTGGCCGGGCCGGTCAGCGCCCGCCAGGCCGTCTCGGCGGGGCGGACCAGCTGGCGCTCGAAGCGCAGCCGCCAGCCGCCGTCCTCGGTGGTCTCCACCGCGCCCTCGGCGAGCCCGAAGGCCTCGACGTACTGCTCGTGCAGTTCGGCCATGTCGCCGTGGGCGGCCTCCTCGCCGCCGAGCAGGGCCGCGAGCCCCGTGATGCAGGCGTGCCAGCCGGAGGCGAAGCTGGCCGCGCCGAAGCGGTCGCCGAAGGTGTGGGTGAGGGTCAGCACAGAGCCGTCGCCCTCGGGGCGCAGCTCCCAGCGGAGCTCGTCCTCGCCCCAGGTGAAGGCGAAGACATGGGGCGGGTCGAGCTCGGTGACGACGCCGTCCATGTCCGGGCCCTCGCGCCCGGGGAAGACGAAGCCCATCCGGCCCCCGACCGTCAGCTCGACCTGGACCTCGGAGGGGAACCAGTGGGCGAGCTGGGCGGGCTCGGTCAGCGCCCGCCAGACCTTCTCCGGGGGATGGGCGAGCCGACGCTCGAGGCGCAGGGCCGAGCGGCCGCCGTCGGACTGGGCGAGGGTGTCTTTCATGGCGCTTCTCCGTCGGGTGCGTCGGGGGGTGCCTCGCGTGCGTCGGGTGGCTCGGGTTCGCCGCCCGCCTCGGGGAGGTCCGGCATCGTGTCCAGGTGTCGTTCGAGCGCGTCGAGACGGTCGGTCCACAGCCGACGGTACGGCGCCAGCCAGGCGTCCACCTCGGCGAGCGGCTCCGGACAGAGCTCGTACCAGCGGCGCTGGGCGTCCCGGCGGACCCGCACCAGACCGGCCTCGCGCAGCACCCGCAGGTGCTTGGAGGTGCCCGGCTGGGTGAGCCCCAGGTGCTCGGTCAGCTCGCCGACCAAGCGGGGCCGCTCCAGCAGGAGGTCCAGGATCTGCCGTCGACTCGGTTCCGCGAGCACATCGAACGGTATGGCCATGGCCGCAATATAACGACCTGGCTATATAACCGCAAGGGAATGGAAGCCCTGGATGGAGGCGGAGCGCCCCTCAGGGCTCCTCCGTCGCCGTACTGCGCCGGTTCCACGCCCTCGGCGCCCGCCAGCCGAAGCGCATCGCCGCCAGCCGCACCGCGAACGCCACGGCGGCCGCGAGCGCACTCGTGGCCGCCGTAAGGGCGTCGAAATGGAGCAGCAGCGCCGCCGTCGAGGAGCCGACGATGGCCGGGACGGCGTACAGGTCCCGGTCCCAGCGCAGCAGCGAGGGAACCTCATGGGCGAGGAGGTCGCGGAGCACACCGCCGCCGACCGCCGTGGCCATGCCGAGGGTGACGGACGAGGTGAGGCCCAGTCCGAAGTCATGCGCCTTCATCGTGCCCTCGACGCAGAACAGCCCCAGCCCGGCCGCGTCGAAGACCCCCACGGACGCCGTGATCCGCTCGACCTCGGGGTGGAGGAAGAAGACGAGCGCGGTGGCGACGAGCGGGGTGAGGAAGTAGCCGAGGTCGGTGAAGGCGATGGGCGGCACCGCGCCGATCACCAGGTCACGGAAGACACCGCCGCCCAGCGCGGTGACCTCGGCGAGCACCGCCATGCCGAAGACGTCGAAGTTCTTCCGGACGGCGAGCAGCGCGCCGGATATCGCGAAGACGAAGATCCCGGCGACTTCCAGGGCGTGCTGGACGGACGGGGTGAACAGTTCGGTGGGCACCCGCCATTGTTATCCGCGGGCGCCCACGGCCCTCGTCCGGACCCCGTCCTGTCTCAGCTGTCGGTCTTCTTCGTCACCTTCTGTGCCGCCTCGGCACCCGGCTTCTGGTCAGGCGCCTGGTCAGGGCCACGCGGCGGTAGCCGCACATCGGACACGGACTCCGGGTGGTGGCAGGCGACCTGGTGGCCGGTGGCCAGCGACACCAGCGGCGGCTCCTGCCGCTTGCACACCTCGGTCGCCTTCCAGCACCGGGTGTGGAAGCGGCAGCCGGAGGGCGGGGAGATCGGCGAGGGCACATCGCCCTTGAGCAGGATCCGCTCCCGCTTGGCGCGCCGCCTGGGGTCCGGCACCGGCACCGCGGACAGCAGCGCCTTGGTGTACGGGTGCATGGGGCGCTCGTAGAGGTCCTTGCGGTCCGCCAGCTCGACGATCTTCCCCAGGTACATCACCGCGATCCGGTCCGAGACATGGCGGATGACCGACAGGTCGTGCGCGATGATCACATACGTCAGGCCCAGCTCGTCCTGGAGGTCGTCCAGCAGGTTGACCACCTGCGCCTGGATCGACACGTCCAGCGCCGAGACCGGCTCGTCGGCCACGACCAGCTTGGGCTTGAGGGCCAGCGCCCGGGCGATGCCGATGCGCTGCCGCTGACCGCCGGAGAACTCGTGCGGATAGCGGTTGTAGTGCTCGGGGTTGAGCCCGACCAGCGCCAGCAGCCGCTGGACCTCCGCCTTGATCCCGCCCTCGGGGGTGACGCCCTGGAGCCGGAAGGGCGCGCTGACGATCGCGCCCACGGTGTGCCGGGGGTTCAGCGAGGAGTACGGGTCCTGGAAGATCATCTGGACGTCACGCCGCATCGGCCGCATCTGGGCGGTGTTGAGATGCGTGATGTCCTTGCCCTCGAACTCGATCTTGCCCGAGGTGGGTTCGAGCAGCCGGGTGATCAGCCGCCCCATGGTGGACTTGCCGCAGCCCGACTCGCCCACCACGCCCAGGGTCTCCCCCGGCCGGACGTCGAAGTCGAGCCCGTCGACCGCCTGGACCGCACCGGACTGCCGCTGGAGCAGCCCCTTCTTGATGGGAAAGTGCTTGACCAGACCCGACACCTTGAGCAGGGGTTCGGTCGACGTCGTCGCCTTCTCCGGGACCGTCATCTTCGGATCCTTCGTGTCGGTCACAGCTTCGGCGCAATCTCTTCGGTCCAGATCCGGGTGCGCTCCTCCTGCGTCATATGGCACGCGGAGAAGTGCCCGCCGCCCCCGGCCTCGGTGAGCTCCGGCCGCTCGGTGCGGGTGATGTTGTCCTTCGGCACATCGGCGTACGGGCAGCGCGGGTGGAAGGCGCAGCCGGACGGCACGTTGATGAGGCTGGGCGGGGAGCCCTTCACCGGGATGAGCCGCTCGGTCTGGTCGCGGTCGATACGGGGCATCGAGCCCAGCAGCCCCCAGGTGTACGGGTGCTGGGGCTCGTAGAAGACCTTCTCGGCCGGGCCGCGCTCGACACAGCGGCCGCCGTACATCACCAGCAGATCGTCGGCGAGCTCGGCGACCACGCCCAGGTCATGGGTGATGATGATGACCGCGGAGCCGAACTCCTTCTGGAGGTCCCGGATGAGGTCGAGGATCTGCGCCTGGACGGTGACGTCCAGGGCGGTGGTCGGCTCGTCGGCGATCAGCAGCTCGGGGTTGTTCACCAGCGCCATCGCGATCATGGCGCGCTGGCGCATTCCGCCGGAGAACTCGTGCGGATAGCTGTCCACCCGCTTGTCGGGCTGCGGGATGCCGACGCGGTCCAGCAGCTCGATCGCGCGCTTGCGGGCCACCTGCTTGGTGACCTCGTGGTGCACCCGGTACGCCTCGATGATCTGGCGGCCGATGGTGTAGTACGGGTGCAGCGCGGACAGCGGATCCTGGAAGATCATCGACATCTCGCGGCCGCGCAGCTTGCGCACCTCGTCGGGGTCGGCGCCCAGCAGCTCCTGGCCGTTGAGCCAGATCTCACCGGAGATCCGCGCCTTGCGGCGGCCGTACTGGCCCGCGGTGTGCAGCCCCATGATGCCGAGCGAGGTGACGGACTTGCCGGAGCCGGACTCGCCGACGATGCCGAGCGTCTTGCCCTTCTCCAGCCGGAAGCTGAGCCCGTCCACGGACTTCACCAGACCGTCGTCGGTCGGGAAGTGGACGTGCAGATCGCGCACCTCGAGGAAGGAGGTGGGGGCGGGCGAGCCCGCCGCGGCCACCTCGCCCACGGCGGCGGTGCCGGTGGCCGGCAGATCGCCGTTGCCCGGCTGTCCGGAGGGCTTGGTCAGGTCGGTCATCCGAGCCTCACTCGCGGGTCGATGACGGCGTACAGGAGGTCCACGACGAGGTTGGCGATCACGATGAAGACGGCCGCGATCAGGGTGACGCCGAGGATGACCGGCAGGTCCTTCTCGGTGATCGCGTTCACCGCGAGCCGCCCGAGGCCGGGCAGGTTGTAGGTGGTCTCGGTGAGGACCGCGCCGCCCAGCAGCGCGCCCAGGTCGAGGCCGAGCAGGGTGAGGACCGGGGTCCAGGTCGAGCGCATCGCGTGCCGGCCGATGACCACCCGCTCCCGCAGACCCTTGGCGCGGGCGGTACGGATGTAGTCCTCGCCCATGATCTCCAGCATGGTGGCCCGGGTGAGCCGGGCGTACATCGCCGCGTAGAGGAAGGCGAGCGTGATCCACGGGAGGATCAGGCTCTCGAACCACATCGCCGGATCGTCACCGAGCCCCTTGTAGTCCACGTTGACCCACTTCAGCGAGTAGCTGAAGATCGCCAGCGAGAGCAGACCGGTGAAGTAGATCGGCAGCGAGACACCGGCCAGCGCGACCGTCATCGCCGAGCGGTCCCACAGGGTGCCCCGGCGCAGCGCGGAGACGACACCGGTGGTGATGCCGCCCACCAGCCACAGCAGACAGGCGCCCGCGGCGAGCGAGAGGGTGACCGGCATGGCGTCGGTGAGCTGCGGCCACACCGCCTGCTCGGTACGGAAGGAGTAGCCGAAGCAGGGCGCCGGGCAGTGGGTGACGTCCGTGCCGTTGGCGTAGTCCCGGCCGGCGAAGAGGCCCTGGACGAAGTGCCAGAACTGCACCAGGACCGGATCACCGAGGCTGAGTTTCTGGCGGATGCCCTCGATGGCCGCGGGGTCGGCCTGCTTGCCGACGAACAGCAGCGCGGGATCGGCACCTGCCCACTTCGGGATCACGAAGAAGATGGCGAAGGTCGTAAGGGTGACGACCAACAGCATCACGACGACGGCGAACAAGCGCCGGATGAGATAAGCAAGCACTGTGCGCGGCCCGGGGGTGGCCCGTGATACCCCGGTCTTGGGGGATCACGGGCCACCGCCCGCGGCCATCACCTGCCCTTCGGGCCTATCGGGTGCGGCGATGGTTAACGTGTGCGGCGGATCGGGTGACCGGCCGTCACTTGACGACGCCCAGCTGGGAGTAGTCGTAGCGGCCGTTGTAGGCCGCCGACGAGAAGGCGTTCGTCAGCCGCGAGCTGCGCCAGGTGATGTTCTTCTCGTAGATGAACGGCATCTGCACGGCCAGGTCGCTGACCTTGTGGTTCATCTTCTGGTAGATCGCCCCGGCCTTGCTGGGGTCGGTCTCCTTGAGCGCGTCGTCGAAGTACTGGTTGATCTCCGCGTTGTTGGTCTCGGAGACGTTGTAGTTACCGGTCTGCTCGATGAAGCGGCCGTCGATCAGCGGCTGGGAGAAGCCCTGGCCGGTCGGGAAGTCCGGGCCCCAGCCGGTCATGGACAGGCCGTAGCCGCGCTTCTTCATCACCGCCGGCGAACCGGTGATGCTGGCGGAGGTGCTGCCCTGGATCGGCTCCACGTTGAGGCTGATGCCGACCTTCTTCAGCGACGCCTGGAGCGCCTCGGCGGCGTCGACCTCGGCGGGCTGGTCATTGCGGGCCACGATGCTGGTGGAGAAGCCACCCGGCTTGCCGCACTGCTTGAGCTCGTCCTTGGCCTTGGCCGGGTCCGCCTTGCCACCGCGCTTGAGGATGCCGTACGGGTCGTAGTCGTCCGAGCCCTTCACGCTCTTGGGGAGCATGTTGGTGGCGAGGTCACCACCGGCCTGCGGGCCACCGCGGGTGGTCTGGAGCGACTTGTAGTCGGTGCCGTAGATGACCGCCTTGCGGCAGTGGATGTTGTCGAGCGGCTTGACCTTGGTGGTGAAGTCGACGTACCGGACGAAGCTGGTGGTGATGTTGTCGACGTTGCCCTTGTGCTGCTTGAGGGCGTCGTTACGGCCCGAGGGGGTCATACCCGTGGCGCTGAGGAAGACGTCGTAGTCGCCCTTGATCAGCAGCCGGTCGATCGCCTCGAGGTTGGAGTTGAAGGTGACCGAGACCTTGTCCGGCAGGGCCGGGCGGATCGGGTCGGACGCCTTCTTCCAGTTGGTGTTGCGGACCAGCGACAGGCTCTTGCCCGGGGTGTACGACTGGACCTTGTACGGACCGGAGGAGAACGGCCGGTTGGTGTACTTGGCGCCGGTGTCCTTGTCCGCCTTCACCGGGGAGCCGGTCGGCATCGCGAGCATCTGCTCGAAGTCACCGTTGGGCTTGGCGAGGTTGAAGACGATGGTCTTGTCGTTCGGCGTCTCGATCGCCTTCAGGCCCAGCTTGTCCTTGGACTTGTCCTTGTACGGGCCCTTGTACTCGCTCTTGGGGTCCAGGACCTGGCGCAGATAGCCGGGGCCGCCGGAGACGACGTCCTTGGCCCAGATGCGCTCGATGCCGTACTTGACGTCCTTGGACGTGATCGGGGAGCCGTCCTCCCAGGTGATCCCGTCGCGCAGGGTGTAGGTGTAGGTCTTGCCGCCGTTGGTGATCTTGCCGGTGGAGGTGGCGAGGTCGGGGGTCAGCTCGTTCGCGGCGTTGCCCGGCTTCGGCGTGTAGGAGATCAGTTGGCGCGCGTAGAAGCGGGAGAAGTCCCAGGCGAACCCGTAGTACTGACGCTGCGGGTCGAGGGAGTCGAACTCCTGCTTGTTGATGAACTTGAGGGTGCCGCCCTTCTTGGCGGACTTGGCCGCGACACCCTTCACCGCGGCGTTGAACCCGGCGCCCGAGCCCTCGTCGTCGGAATCGCCGCCACCGCAGGCGGCGGTGGCCAGCAGAGCGCCGACGACAGCCGCCGCTCCGGCGATCCGCCTGCTTCTCGAGAGCCGTTTCATAGTTGCTGCAACCTCCGGGTTAGCGGTCCTAGGCATGGCGCCGCGGAATACCTTGGGGAGCCGTCTGCCGGATGCGGCAGGGGCTGCTGATGCGTTCGAGTACGGCCGGGCGGCCGTGTGGCGCGCCGTCATCGGGTGCCCTTCGGGTCCAGGGCGTCGCGGACGCCGTCGCCGAAGAGGTTGAAGGCCAGCACCGTGACGAAGATCGCCAGACCCGGGATGATCATGAACATCGGGTCGTCCTCATAGGTGCCGACCGCCTTGGAGAGCATCTGCCCCCAGGAGGCGGTGGGCGGCTTCACGCCCGCGCCGAGGAAGCTGAGCGCGGCCTCGGTGAGGATGTTGGTGGGGATCATCAGCGTCGTGTAGACGGTGATCGGCGCCACCAGGTTGGGCAGCAGCTCACGGAAGAGGATGTAGCGCCGGCCGGCGCCCAGGCTCCGCGCGGCCTCGATGTACTCCTTCTCGCGCAGCGACAGCGTCTGGCCGCGCACGATGCGGCCGACGTACGGCCAGCCGAAGAAGCCGATGACCGAGACCAGGATGGCGATGCGCACTCCGCTGCCGGTCAGTCCCAGCAGGTCGTTGGGGAGCACCGAGACCAGGGAGATGATGAAGAGCAGCTGCGGGAAGGCCAGCAGCATGTCCATCACCCGGCTGATCAGCGAGTCGACCCAGCCGCCGAAGTACCCGGCGATGATGCCGAAGATGGTGCCGAGCACCACCGCGACCACCGCCGCGAGGAAGGCCACGAGCAGCGAGATCCGGGCGCCGTAGACGACCCGGCTGAAGACGTCGCGGCCGTTGGACGGCTCCACGCCGAAGAGGAAGTCCGAGCTGACGCCGCCCAGGGATCCCTTCGGGGTGCCGAACAGCGGGTCGATCTTCTCCTGGTGGAACTCATTGGGCGGATGCCCGAGCAGACTCACGATGAGCGGAGCGAAGATCGCCACCAGCACGAGGAAGACGACAACGATGCCACCCGCCAGTGCGAGCTTGTCCCGCTTCAGGCGTGACCAGGCGATCTGCCGCAGCGATCTGCCTTCGACGGACGCTTTGACCACATCCGCCGCTACATCGGCAGTCGCGACCGGATCGCTGTCCGTGCTCGTGCCGTGCAATGGTGCCGTCATCGTGGTGGAGACCCCTCTCGACCGGTGGTGACCGGCCCACGACTCGCCGCTGTGGCGGCTTCGTTCACAACCTGGGTGAAAGTCGCGTTCTGGTACGGAACCTTCTCGGAAGGGGTCGTACGCAGGAACCGCACCCCTTGGAGCGGGAGTCTTCAACGCGTTTGTGATCACCCGCCAGTACTCCCGGGCAATGGATGCCTAACCGTGATGTGAGGAATACCGCTCCGCTATACGGACGGTCGCGACACGAGAACGCAGCAGTAACCTCGCGCCCGTATTGGGGTGTTCGGCCCGAAAGGGGTGGAAGGCCGGTCGGGCAATCCCGTCAATCGGTGCGCGGCCCGGTACGCGGCGGGGCGCGGTGGCTCAGTACGTGGGACGGGGTTGCCCGGTACGCGAGGTGCGGCGGCTCAGTACGCGGGGCGCGGCGGCTCAGTACGCGGGACGGGCTTGCCCGGTACGCGAGGTGCGGCGGCTCAGTACGCGGGGCGCGGCGGCTCAGTACGCGGGGCGCGGCGGCGGATAGCCGTAGCCGTACGACGGCGGCGCGGCGGACGCGGCGCCATAGGCGTCACGGTCGAAGAAGGGCCGGGCATTGGCCCGCATCCACATGGCGACCGGGTCGTACTCGTCCGAGAGCGCGACCGTGGAGACCGGCAGCCCGTCCGGCACGGCGGTCACCGACTGCTCCATCATCACCCGCACCGACTGCACCGACGCGGCGCCGGTGTCGTACAGATCCAGGCCGATCGCCAGGTACGGGGCGCCCAGCGCGGGCTGCACCCAGACGCGCCGCAGCGACCGCACCGCGGCGGTGCGATGCGCGTTCTGCCCCAACAGGGCGTAGAACTGGGGGATGTCGATGGCGGGCTCGGACAGCCGCAGCGGCCCGGCGGGCAGCCGGTCCAGACCGCCCGCGATCCGGCGCAGATCCGGCCACGGGATGCCCACCCCGCCGCCGCGGGCGTGGGGGTTGAGCCAGAGGCCGTAGCGGTCGCGGTAGAGCGAGTCGGCGATGAGGCGTCCGTCGACCACCTCATGCGCGCGGTTCCAGCCACTGGCGGCCAGTTCCTGCGCGGAGGTCACACACGGGGCGTAACCGAGGCCGTCCACGTCCATGTTCCCGTACTGTGCGTCGGGCGAGCCGGGCGCGCCGTGCCACAGCAGCATCCAGACCTGGCCCTCGCCGATGGCGTGCAGCAGCGCCTCGTAGGCGTCGTACCGACCGGGAGCGACCTGCTGCAGCGCTCGCTCGACCTGGCCGGCCGCCGCCCCCCAATCCGCGCCCGCGCTCACCTGGGTCCGCCCCTTCTCATCGCCTTGCCCACACCTCACCGGGGAGCGTGCTCGCACCCCTCCTGGTCATCAAACCAGCTTACGGGCCGCGGCAGCGGACCCAGGGGTGAGTCAGAGGTCACGGTCGTAGAACGGCCGCACCCGCCCCAGCATCCAGTCGGCCACCGGATCGCCCTGCGCCACGTCCAGCAGCACCAGCTGAACCTTCCACGGCACCGGCACCGAGCCGAGTGCGCGGCCCAGCGCCTCCACCGCGCGCGCCTGCCCCTCGGGGCCGGGCTCGTCGAGCTGCACACCGACGAAGAGGGCCGGTTCGTCGCCCTCGACGCTGGCCAGGGCGCGCCGGGCGGTCCGCACTCCGGTGCCCTTGGCGAACTCGATCCCGGCGGCGGCCAGGAAGTCCACCGGCTCGTCCTGCCAGTCCGGTTCGAAGAGCCGCACCCGGCCGCCGTTGGCCGGGCCGTCGAGCTCGCTACGCCCGGCGCGGCACAACTCCCGGACGGCGGGCGGAGGCAGTGGTACGACCACCGCGCCACCGGGGTTCACCGCGATGCCGAGCTGGGGCGGCAGCCCGCGGGCGAACTCCACGGCCGGGGCGACGGTGAAGGACATATGGGAGCCGACGAGCTGGAGGAACTGCCGCTCGGAGCTGAACACCGGGACATACGCGCCGCCGTCGATCTCCATCGTGGGCAGATCGAGGCTCGGGCTGCCCGGGCCCCCGCCGTTGGGCAGCGGAATCCAGAGGTGGCTGCGGGAGAGCGTCTCGACGATGCGCGCTCCGGCGCCGGGGACGTCGACGGAGGCGGCCATCACCTCTTCGAGCTCATTGCCGGGAAACGCTGGATGCGCGGCATACCCGCCGTCCGGGAATCCTCCGTGCGCCGGGGCCACTCCGTACTGCTCCGGGAAGCTCATCTTCGTCCAACCGCCATCTCGTCCGACCTGCCCGAAGCACCCTAACCGCTGGGCGGTCCGGGGCCGGAGGGGGCGGCGGCGATCTCCACAGCACTTCCCCACCTCGCCCGGACTCGTCCTCGTCACGCTGTGTGATGCCAATGGCCGATTTTCGGCCACTCGGGGGAGAGGCGTGATCACTCGAAGGAGATGCAGCGCAGCGCGCTCGCGCCCCGCCGGTCCAGCAGCACCGCCGAGGCGCACCCCCGCGGCGGCCGCCCCTCCTCCATCCCGGTGATCAGCCGCCGCATCGCGCGCAGATGCCGCCCGAACGCGTAGGCGGAGACCCCGCGGCCACGGGCGGCCTGGCCCTCCAGCGCCTCCGTGGCGCCCACGTCCAGCAGCACCATGTGGAGACTGCGGCCCCGGCGCCGCACGTCCCGCGCCAGCCAGCGGCGGACCCACGGCAGCGCCCCGCAGTCGTGCACCACGACGCTCGCGCCCGAGCGCAGCGCCCGGCGCAGCCCCGCGTAGTGGGCGTACCGGACCAGCGGGCGGTAGAGCGCGTACGGCAGCCAGCCGGGCAGCCGGCGCTCCCACACCTCCCGGGTGTTCTGCGAGTCCACCCTGATCACGACCGCGCCCGTCTCGTCCAGGAGCGGCACCGTCCGATTGATCAGGGTGCTCTTGCCACTGCCCGGCAGCCCGGAGGCGACCAGCACATCCCCCGCCGGAAAGCGCAGCTCACACGGGTCCGCACCACCGCCCTCCACCCCCGCGCGCAGATCGTGCACCGCGCTTCTTCGACCCGGGCGGGCCGTCGACCCGGAGGGTGTGCGCCCACGCCGCGCCGGCAGGAGCCTCTGTGTCGTCGCGTGCGTTCCCTGCCCATGCACCGTGATCGTCCTCCCAGGTCGGTCAACGCTGCTCGTACCCGCAGAGTGTCAAGAAAAGGTAATGTCGGGCAAGGCTGCCCCTGTCCGGGCGGCCGGAGCCCGGTCGGATCGGGGCTTCCCTTCTCGCCCATACATGCGATGATGTCGGCGCAACTCCATACCGGCCGCTTGAATCCGCGCGGGAGAGTCCTTGGTCGTCGGCATCCGTGCCGGGTGTCCAGGGCGCCGAAGGAGCAAGTCCTCCCTTGAATCTCTCAGGCCCCGATACCGCACGGACGAGGCAGATCTGAAAAGCGGGCCGCGCGGGCGCGGCTCCACCCAAGGTGCAAGTCGGGCCCCTTACGGGCGTCACGGCGAACCTCTCAGGTTCCGATGACAGATGGGGAGGACGCACGCGTCCTTGTCGTCCGTCCTCGCCGTCGCGCGACCCCGACCTCTGGAGCCTGAATCGTGACCGACGCCCCGCCCACCCCACGCCGTACCGCGCTGGACGCGCGGCACCGCGCGCTCGGCGCCACCATGACCGACTTCGCCGGCTGGGACATGCCGCTGCGCTACGGCAGCGAGCGCGACGAGCACACCGCGGTCCGCACCCGCGCCGGGCTCTTCGACCTCTCCCACATGGGTGAGATCTCTCTCATCGGTCCGCGGGCCGGGGACGCCCTGGACCACGCGCTGGTCGGCCGGCTGTCCGCGCTCGCCGTGGGCCGCGCCCGCTACACCATGATCTGCGACGACGAGGGCGGCATCCTGGACGACCTGATCGTCTACCGCCTCGGGGACGAGGAGTTCCTGGTGGTGGCCAACGCCGCCAACGCCCAGGTGGTGCTGGACGCGCTGACCGAGCGGGCCGGCGGTTTCGAGGCGACCGTGAGGGACGACCGCGACGCCTACGCGCTGCTCGCCGTCCAGGGGCCCGAGTCCGCGGGGATCCTGAAGCGCCTGACCGACGCCGACCTGGACGGGCTGAAGTACTACGCCGGGCTGCCGGGCACCGTCGCGGGCGTCCCCGCCATGATCGCCCGCACCGGCTACACGGGTGAGGACGGCTTCGAGCTGTTCCTGGCGCCGGACGACGCCGAGCGGGTCTGGGAGGCGCTGACCGAGGCCGGCGCCCCGGTGGGCCTGGTGCCCTGCGGTCTCTCCTGCCGGGACACCCTGCGCCTCGAGGCGGGCATGCCGCTGTACGGGCACGAGCTGACCACCGACACCACCCCCTTCGACGCGGGGCTCGGCCGGGTGGTGAAGTTCGACAAGCCGGGCGGCTTCGTCGGCCGCGAGGCCCTGGAGGCCGCGTCCCGCCAGGCGGACACCGTCGCCCCGCGCACCCTGGTCGGCCTGATCGCTTCAGGCCGCCGGGTGCCGCGCGCCGGATACGCCGTGGTGGCCGCCGACGGCACAGAGATCGGCCAGGTCACCTCGGGCGCGCCGTCGCCGACGCTGGGCAGGCCGATCGCGATGGCGTATGTGGACCCGGAGTACGCGAAGCCCGGCACCGAGGGGGTCTTCGTGGACATCCGCGGTACCCGGGAGCCGTACGAGGTCGTGGCGCTCCCCTTCTACAAGCGCGAGCGCTGAGCCTCTCCGGGCGCGAGCGCTGAGCCTGCCCGAGCATGAAGCGGAGCCCCGGCCCATCGTTGAGCGGCGGCCGCGGCGGGCCCGGCCCATCGCACCCCCGGCGTCGTATCCCTGGGCGCCGCATCCCACCAGCTAAGACCCGTTTCCCAAGCACTCCCCCGTATCCAGGAGAATCGGACCATGAGCAACCCCCAGCAGCTGCGGTACAGCAAGGAGCACGAGTGGCTGTCGGCCGCCGGCGAGGACGGCGTGTCGACGATCGGCATCACCGAATTCGCGGCCAACGCGCTCGGCGACGTCGTCTATGTCCAGCTCCCGGACGTCGGCTCCACGGTCTCCGCCGGTGACACCTGCGGTGAGCTGGAGTCCACCAAGTCGGTCAGCGACCTGTACACGCCGGTCTCCGGTGAGGTCACCGAGATCAACGAGGACGTGGTGAACGATCCGGCGCTGGTGAATTCCGCCCCCTTCGAGGGCGGCTGGCTGTTCAAGGTGCGGGTGACGAGCGAGCCGGAGGACCTGCTCTCCGCCGACGAGTACACCGCCTTCGCCGAAAACTGACCCTCCTTATTCGATCGGGACCCTCGATGTCGCTTCTCAACAGCTCCCTGCACGAGCTCGACCCGGACGTCGCCGCTGCTGTCGACGCCGAACTCCACCGCCAGCAGTCCACCCTGGAGATGATCGCCTCGGAGAACTTCGCCCCGGCGGCGGTCATGGAGGCCCAGGGCTCGGTCCTGACCAACAAGTACGCCGAGGGCTACCCCGGCCGCCGCTACTACGGCGGCTGTGAGCACGTCGACGTGGTCGAGCAGATCGCCATCGACCGGGTGAAGGAGCTCTTCGGCGCCGAGGCGGCGAACGTCCAGCCGCACTCGGGCGCCCAGGCCAACGCGGCCGCGATGTTCGCCCTGCTCTCCCCCGGCGACACCATCCTGGGGCTGAACCTGGCGCACGGCGGCCATCTGACCCACGGCATGAAGATCAACTTCTCCGGCAAGCTCTACAACGTGGTGCCCTACCACGTGGACGCCGAGACCGGTCTGGTCGACATGGACGAGGTCGAGCGGCTGGCCAAGGAGCACCGCCCCAAGCTGGTGATCGCGGGCTGGTCTGCGTACCCGCGCCAGCTGGACTTCGCCGCGTTCCGCCGGATCGCGGACGAGGTCGGCGCGTACCTGATGGTCGACATGGCCCACTTCGCGGGTCTGGTGGCGGCCGGGCTGCACCCCTCGCCCGTACCGCACGCCCATGTGGTGACCACCACCACCCACAAGACCCTGGGCGGTCCGCGCGGTGGCGTGATCCTCTCCACCGCCGACCTGGCCAAGAAGATCAACTCGGCGGTCTTCCCGGGCCAGCAGGGCGGCCCACTGGAGCATGTCATCGCGGCGAAGGCGGTGTCCTTCAAGGTGGCGGCGAGCTCGGCGTTCAAGGAGCGCCAGGAGCGCACGCTGGAGGGCGCCAGGATCCTCGCCGAGCGCCTGACCCAGGACGATGTGCGGGAGGTGGGCGTCGCCGTCCTCTCCGGCGGCACCGATGTCCATCTGGTCCTGGTCGATCTGCGCGACTCCGAGCTGGACGGGCGGCAGGCCGAGGACCGGCTGCACGAGGTCGGCATCACGGTCAACCGCAACGCGATCCCCAACGACCCGCGGCCCCCGATGGTCACCTCGGGTCTGCGGATCGGCACCCCGGCGCTGGCCACGCGCGGCTTCACCACGGAGGACTTCCGCGAGGTCGCCGACGTGATCGCGGAGACGCTCAAGGCGCCCTCTCCCTTCGGGGCGGCTGACGCGGAGGCGCTGAAGGCCCGGGTCACCGCCCTGGCCGACAAGCACCCGCTGTACGCGCACCTGTCCGAGTAAGCCGGAGCAACCCGGACCGGGGGCGCGTCCGCCCTGGCGCGCCCCCGCCGCACCACCCCACGCACGGCCCGCACGCTTCCCCGGCGGGCACACGCTTCCCCCGGCGTGCAGACGAAGGAGTCTCCCGGTGGCCATTTCCGTATTCGACCTCTTCTCGATCGGCATCGGCCCGTCCAGTTCGCACACTGTCGGGCCGATGCGGGCCGCGCGGATGTTCGTCCGCCGGCTGAAGAACGAGGGTCTGCTGGCCCACACCGCGTCCGTCCGGGCCGAGCTCTTCGGCTCCCTGGGCGCCACCGGTCATGGCCACGGCACCCCGAAGGCCGTGCTGCTGGGCCTGGAGGGCAACTCCCCGCGCACCGTGGACGTCGATACGGCCGACGGCGAGGTGGAGCGCATCCGCACCACCAAGCGGCTGCGGCTGCTCGGCGCCGAGATCGGCCCCGGCCACGAGATCGACTTCGACGACTCCTCCCAGCTGATCCTGCACCGCCGCCGCTCACTGCCGTACCACGCCAACGGCATGACGCTGTGCGCGTACGGCGCCGAGGGCCATCCGCTGCTGGAGAAGACGTACTACTCGGTCGGCGGCGGCTTCGTGGTGGACGAGGACGCGGTCGGCGAGGACCGCATCAAGCTCGACGACACCGTTCTCACCCACCCCTTCCGCACCGGTGACGAGTTGCTGCGGCTCTCCCAGGAGACGGGCCTGTCCATCTCGGCCCTGATGCTGGAGAACGAGAAGGCCTGGCGCACGGAGCCGGAGATCCGGGCCGGGCTGCTGGAGATCTGGCAGGTCATGGAGGCGTGCGTGGCCCGCGGCATGTCCCAGGAGGGCATCCTGCCCGGCGGCCTCAAGGTCCGCCGCCGCGCCGCCACCGCCGCCCGCGCCCTGCGCTCCGAGGGCGACCCGGGCGCCCGTGCCATGGAGTGGATCACCCTCTACGCCATGGCGGTCAACGAGGAGAACGCGGCGGGCGGCCGCGTGGTCACCGCCCCCACCAACGGCGCGGCAGGCATCATCCCCGCCGTCCTGCACTACTACACCCGGTTCGTCCCGGGCGCCGACGAGGAGGGCGTCATCCGCTTCCTCCTCGCCGCGGGCGCCATCGGCATGCTCTTCAAGGAGAACGCCTCGATCTCCGGCGCCGAGGTCGGCTGCCAGGGCGAGGTCGGCTCCGCCTGCTCGATGGCCGCCGGCGGCCTCGCCGAGGTCCTCGGCGGCTCCCCGGAGCAGGTGGAGAACGCCGCCGAGATCGGCATGGAGCACAACCTCGGCCTCACCTGCGACCCGGTCGGCGGCCTGGTCCAGATCCCCTGCATCGAGCGCAACGGCATGGCCTCGGTCAAGGCAGTCACCGCCGCGAGGATGGCCCTGCGCGGCGACGGCCGCCACCATGTCTCGCTCGACAAGGTCATCAAGACCATGAAGCAGACGGGCGCGGACATGAAGGTCAAGTACAAGGAGACGGCGCGGGGCGGGCTCGCGGTGAACGTCATCGAGTGCTGACGGAGGGAACGCAGGTGGGGTCGGCTGATGCCCCGGCGATACGGGTGCCGGTCGGGGAAGACTCGGAACGCTGGGCCAGCCGGGCGACGAGCCGACGGGTGCTGCTCGTCGTGCACAATGTCACTTCGGCAGGCCGCCTGCTGGATGTGCTGCCGCTGTTCCACGACGACTTCCGGGTACAACTCCTGGTCACCTCGACCGAGTCATCCGCGTTTCAGGCCGGAATCGGCGAGTTGTTCACGGAGTTGGGTCTGCCCGTGCTGCCCTGGGAGCAGGCGTTGGCGACACCGGTGGCCCTGGCGATCGCCGCGAGCTTCGGCGGGCAACTCCAGGGCATACAGGGCAAATTGGCCGTCCTGTCGCATGGAGTCGGATACACTAAGAAGCTAAGCGAGCCGCGAGCCGCGAGCCGCGAGCCGCGAGCCGCGAGCCGCGAGCCGCGAGCCGCGAGCCGCGAGCCGACATTCGGCCTGTCGCCGGAGTGGCTGCTGGCGGACGGCAAGCCCTTCGTGGACGGCCTCGTCCTCTCACACCCGGAGCAGCTGGAGCGGTTGCGGCGGGTATGCCCGGAAGCCGAGAGGGCATCCGTACTCGCCGGCGACCCCTGCTTCGACCGCATGCTGGCCGGGCGTTCCCACCGGGAGCGGTTCCGCCGCGCCCTGGGTGTGCGCCAGGGACAGCGTCTCGTCGTACTGAATTCCACGTGGAATCCCGAGAGTTTGTTCGGAAACGGGGGCGGCGAGGACGTCCTGCCGAGCCTGCTGCCCCGGCTCACCTCCGAGCTGCCCACTGACGACTACCGGCTGGCGGCCGTGCTGCATCCGAATATCTGGTACGGACACGGACCGGGGCAGATACGCGTCTGGCTGGACCGGGCGCGCCGCGGCGGACTGGCACTGATCGACCCCGTGCACGCGTGGCGACAGGCCCTTCTGGCGGCGGATGTCGTTCTGGGGGATTTCGGGGCGGTGTCCTACTACGCCGCGGCGTTGGACATCCCCGTGCTGCTCGCGTCCGCCGCACAGGACAGGCTGGACCCGGAGGCGCCGCTCGCGACGTTCGTCCAGGAGGCCCCCCGGCTCGACCCGCACGGACCGCTGCGAGACCAGCTGGAGGGCCTGCTCGCCCGGCACCGCCCGTCGGCCGCAACCAGTCCGGCGGAGTACGTCAGCTCGGCCCCGGGCGCGTCGGCGGCACTGCTGCGGAGGCTCTTCTACCTGCTCATGGATCTGCCAGAACCCGCGGCCCCGGCGCTGCTGGAGCCGCTGCCGCTGCCGCCGTACGATCCCCCACCGCGTACGGCCCCTCTGAACGTCCGTACGCGCGTCCGGGGAGCGGATGTCACGCTCGAGCGCTCCACGGGGCACCCGTACGACGCGGTCGGCGAGACGCACCTCGCCGTGCACGAGGACACCCGGGACCCCGGCAGCCTGGCGCCGGCTGATGTGATCTTCCGTGCGGGGCGGCCGGACGACCCCCGCTTGGGCGGCCCGGAGGAGTGGACCGCCGAGGTGCTGCGCCGGTATCCGCACTGCTCGCTCGCCGTGTACGTGACCGGCCCGCACAGCTGTGCCGTGCGTGACCGGGAGCACGGCGTGCTACGGCTGTCGGCGGGCCCGGGAGCGGACGCCGATCCGGCGGCCTACGCCTCCGCGCTCCACGCGTGGCTGGCGGGCGGCGGTGCGGTGGCGCCGGGCGGGACGACGCTCCGGGTGCACGCGGCCGGCCGCGTGCACCCGGTGACCGTGACTCCCGCTACTCCGCCTGCTGGGCCGTCTCGCAGCGCAGCCGCAGACGGGCCAGGTAGCCCAGGTGCGGAGTGGCCTTTTCCGGCCTGAGCAGGCGCTCAGCCTCAGCGATCTTCGTCAGGGCCGCGGAGTCCTCACCGGCGTCGTGCAGCGTCTCGGCGAGGTCCGTGAGGGTACGGGCCTGGTTGTACGCCTCTCCCCGCTCCGCGAAGAAGTCCCGCGCGGCCTCCAGGCGACGGCGGGACTCTGTCAACTGTCCCAGGCCGCGCAGGGCACGTCCCTGGTGACGCCCGATCAAGGCGAGGGCGCGCGGAAGGTCCCCGGCACCCTCCTGGCCGGGGGTGATCCGCCGGTAGACGCCCTCCGCCTCGACGAACCGCTCGTACGCCGCCTCGTACCGCCATCGGTTCAAGCACAACAGGCCCAAGAACTCCACGGACGACGCCTCGCCCCGTAAGTGGCCCGCGGCTCGCTCGCAGGCGACGGCGGCGCGCACCGCGTGATCGGCCTCCTCCCACTGCCCCATCTCGCCCAGGCAGTGGCCCAGTTGGAAGTGCAGGGCACCCGCCATGCTGGAACGCGGCTGGTGCTCGTCGGCGCACCGGGCCGCGATCCGCAGGGCGGGCAGCACCTCGTCCCAGTGTCCGGCCTTCAGCTGAAGTGGCCACAGCGCACGGGCCAGTCGCAGCGCCGTGTCGATGTGCTGGTACTCGTCCGCCACCGAGACCGCCCGCACCAGGTTCCCGGCCTCGGCCAGCAGGGCCGCCATGCCCTCGGCCGCCCCACGGAACGAGGGCCCCCGCGCGGGTGCGGGCTCGGTCCGCCAGCTCTGCGGAAGGGCCGCGTGAGCGGCGTGCAGCGATCGGTTCAGCAGGCCGTCGAGCACCCGTGACACCGCCGCGAAGCACTCCGGGATCCCGTGCTCGGGTCCTGCGGCGTCGGCCAGATGGCGGCGCACCTCGGGCCGGAAGCGGTAGCGTCCGTCCCCCACCGGCTCCGCCAACTGCGCGTCCGCAGCCGCGGCGAGCATCCGGGCGGCCTCCTCCTCGGGGACGGCGGCGGCGTCCGAGGCCAGCCGGGCATCGATCGCGGGCCAGCCGCCCAGCGCGGTCAGCCGGCACAGCCGGGCCGTCTCGGGCCCGAGACGGCGGCACGCGTCCCGCGTCGTAGACAGCACCGGATGGTGCCCCGCGGGCTCGTCGGACGGATCCGGGAAGGCGGGTTCATCGGTCAGCAGGCGCATCGCCGCCGCCTTCAGGGCGAAGGCGTTGCCCGCGCAAGCGTTCAGCAGGTCGGGCATCCGCGGCTTGGCTCGCGCGACCCTGTCGGGCCCGGCCACCTTCCTCAGCATCCTCAAGCCGTCCCGCTCGCTCAGCGGTGGGACGGCGATGCGCTCCGCCTCCAGCGCGAACGGCGGACCGGACGCGACCACCAGGAGAAAGACCTCCGGCGTGGCCGGAACGAGGTTGCGGACCTGCGCGACCGAGGACGCGTGGTCGATCGCCACCAGCGCCCTGCGGCCCGCCGTCAACCGCCGATAGAGCTGTTCCCGCCCCGCCTCGGTGGGCGGGATCCGCTCGGGCTCGACGCCCATGTGCCGCAGCAGGCGCGGCAGGACGGCGGCCGGTTCCAGCCCACCGTCTCCGGCGGCGTCGCGGAGGTCGACATAGAACTGCCCGTCGGGGTACCGCGCGACCTGGGCGGCGCCCCAGTGCAGGGCCACCGCGCTGGTGCCGATGCCGGGCGGACCGTGCAGCAGCGCGACCCGTGGCCGCCCGCCGGCGGCACGGGTCGCCTCCCGCTTCAGCCGCTTGAGGACGGCCTCGCGGTCGGTGAAGTCCCGCGTGGCGGGCGGCAGTCCCGCCCCGGGGCGCAGCGCCACCGCCGCGTCCGGCAGGCTCCGCAGCAGAAGGGCCCACTCGCCGGAGCGTCGGCCGTCCTCACTCAGGCGCGGATGCATCTGGCGCGCCAGCGCCTCCCACCCCTCCGCGGTGACCGGCAGCGGCGTCTCCCGGCCCAGGGTCCGTCTCACCAGCGCACCCGTCGACAGGAGCACCTGCTTGCCGACTTCTCCGGCCGCGCCGTTCCCCACCGCCGCAAGGAATGCGGTGAGCGCGCCCACCGTGACGATCTCGATCACACCGGCCCCTCCCCTGGTCCCGGTCCGGTCCCTGGCCGGACTGTATCCCCGCGGTGTCTGCCCGGGAAAACCTTTCGGCCTCGGTGATCTCGTACCACGCGGGGCGGGCCCAGAACGTGCCGCGAGGCGAGGTCGGATGTCACACTCCGGCGGGCTGCCCTGTCGTACCTGCGCAAGCCATTGCCAGCACAGGTACGACACGATGGAGAGCCCGCCATGGCCCGTATCCCGCTCACCCCGCCCAGCACCCTGATAAACCGCATCGGCGCCTGGTACTCCCGGCGTACCTACGGCAAGGTGCTCGACCCCGGTCTGGCCGTCGGCCACAATCCGCGGGTGCTGCTCACCTACGTACGGCAGGAGCGCGGCGCCGCCAAGTGGAACCGCCTCGACCCGGGCCTCAAGCACCTCGCGGTCATGGCCGCGGCGGCCAGGATCAACTGCTCGTGGTGCATGGACTTCGGCCACTGGGAGGCCGGCAACCTGGGGCTCCCGATGGACAAGATCTCCAAGGTGCCGCGGTGGCACGACCACGAGGACGCCTTCACCGAGCTGGAGCTGCTCGTCCTGGAGTACGCCGAAGCGATGACCGAGACCGAGCCCCGCGTGACCGACGAGCTCGCGGCCGCCCTGATCGAGCGGCTCGGTGAGGCGGCGTTCGTCGAACTCACCGCCATGGTCGCCCTGGAGAACTACCGCTCGCGCGTCAACAGCGCCTTCGGTCTGACCAGCCAGGGCTTCTCGGACACCTGCGAGGTACCGTCGCAGGCGTGATCGACACGACCACCTTCGAAGAGCACCGGCGGATGCTGTTCGGCATCGCGTACCGCATGCTCGGCTCCGTCGCCGACGCCGAGGACGTGGTGCAGGACGCCTGGCTGCGCTGCAGTCAGGTGTCCACGCCGGTGGAGAACCCGGCGGGCTATCTGACCCGTACGGTCACCAACCTCGCGCTCAACCGGCTCACCTCGGCCGCCGCCACCCGCGAGCGGTACGTCGGACCCTGGCTGCCCGAGCCGCTGATCACCCGGCCGGACGTCGGCGAGGAGGTGGAACTGGCCGAGTCGGTCTCGCTCGCCATGCTCGTCGTCCTGGAGAGTCTCTCGCCCTTGGAACGGGCGGTCTTCGTGCTCAAGGAGGTCTTCGGCTTCTCCTTCCGGGAGATCGCCGGAATGCTGGACCGCGGCGAGGCGGCCGTACGGCAGGTGGGCAGCCGGGCCAGGGCCCATGTCCAGGCCCGGCGACCGCGTTACGACGCCCCGGCGGAGGTGCGGCGGCAGGTCACCGAGGAGTTCCTGGCCGCGTGTCTCGGCGGCGACCTGAACCGCATGATGGAGCTGCTCGCCCCCGATGTGACGGCGTGGAGCGACGGCGGCGGCAAGGTGAAGGCCGCCCTCCGCCCGCAGCGGGGCGCGGACAAGGTCGCCCGTTTCCTCGCCGCCGTCATCGCCCAGCCGATGGACGACCCCCAGGTGCGCGCGGTCGACGTCAACGGCCGGCCGGGACTGCTGCTCACGGTCGCGGGCCGCCCGGACACGGTCGCCTGTGCGGAGGTCGAGGACGGGCGCATCACGGAGATCCGCATCATCCGCAACCCGGAGAAGCTGCGGCACCTGCCGCCGCCGTAGATCCCTGGGGGCACCGCACACCGGCGAACAGGTCGTCCTCGGGTGTCGCGACGTCGACGCCGACGCCAACGCCGACGCCGACGTGGGACCGGGCCAGGTGGTAGTCCTCAGTGGGCCAGACCTGCCGCTCGACGTCACGGTCGTGAAGCATGAACCCGGCGTTCGGGTCGATCTGCGTGGCATGCGCGAGCAGCGCCCGGTCCCTGGTCGCGAAGTACTCCGCGCACGGCACCCGTGTGGTGATCTCCAGCCCCGCCCCGGGCAGTTCGGCCAGCACCTCCCGCATGCCCGAGTCCATGCCCCGCGCGGTCATGGCGTCGTGCAACGCCTGGAACCACGGCCGCGACAGACCGCCCTGGTAGTACAGCTTCAGGGGTCGCCAGGGCGCGCCCGACTCGGGACGGCGCCCGGCTTCCCCGGTCTCCCCGGCCTCCTCCCCCGCCGCGTCGAAGGCGGCGACCGTCACCTGATGGGTCCTGATGTGATCCGGGTGCGGATAGCCGCCGGTCTCGTCGTACGTGACGACCACATGCGGCCGGAAGCTCCGCATCAGCCCCACCAGGCGCCCGGCCGCCTCCGCCAGCGGCGCGAGCGCGAAGCAGCCCTCGGGCAGCGGCTCGCCCGGCCCCGGGAGCCCCGAGTCGACGAACCCCAGGAAGTGCTGCCGTACGCCCAGGATCCGGCGGGCCTCGGCCATCTCGTCCCGCCGGATCGCGGCGAGGTTCTCCCGCACACCGGGGCGGTCCATGGCGGGGTTGAGCACATCGCCACGCTCCCCTCCCGTGCAGGTGACCACCAGCACCTCCACCCCCTCGGCGGCGTATTTGGCCAGCGTGGCGGCGCCCTTGCTGGACTCGTCGTCGGGGTGGGCGTGCACGCTCATCAGACGCAGGTTCAAAGCGCTCCTGGGGATGGCTCGTGGTGACTGAGTGACTGAGTGACTGGATGGCTGGGTTACTGGGTTACTGGGGTGGCTGGGTTACTGACGAACAAAAAATAGTCCGAGCCCAAAATTAGGTCAAGCACAATCTTAGAACCGCCCATGCGAAGATGGGGCCATGACAGCAGGACTGCGTGAGCTGAAGAAGCGGCAGACGCGCCAGATGATCTCCGACACCGCGACCCGGCTCTTCATGGAGCGCGGCTTCGAGGCAGTGACCATCGCCGAGATCGCGACGGCCGCCCAAGTGGCCAAGATGACGGTCACGAACTACTTCCCGCGCAAGGAAGACCTGGCCCTCGACTACCACGAGACCATCACCACCGCACTGGCCCGGACCGTCGCGGACCGCCCGACCGGCGAATCCGCCCTGACCGCGCTGCGCCGCGCATACCTGGCCGCGGTCGAACGTCACGACCCCGTCGTCGGCTTCTCCAGCCCGGAGTTCGCGCGCATGCTCGCCGACAGCCCCACCCTGACCGCCAGACTCCGCGAACTCCACGACCAGCGCGAAGAGGCCCTGGCGGACGCACTCACCACCGCCACCGCACCCACCCCCGACGACCCCACCCCCCGGGCCGCCGCAGCCCTCCTCACCGCCGCCCACCGCACCCTGTTCCACCACGTCCAGGCCCTGACCCGCACAGGCCACCCCAACGAGGAAATCGCCACCACGGCAGCCCGCTCAGCCGAGAAGGTCTTCGACCTGCTGGAGCCCTCCCTGGGCGACTACGCGGTGCGCTGAGCCGTCAGAGCCGACCGACGATCGACCCGCACCGGAAACGGGACCGCGACCGCGACCTCACCCCTTCCGACGGCCTCCGCCGCGGCCGGAGCGTTCGGCGCGCATCAAGCGGAAGCCGGGGTGAACGCCGGGGCTGAGGCCTTGCCGGTCCGCCAGCCGCCGCAGCAGGCCGGTCAGTTGATCCCGCTCCTGCTCCGAGAGGCCATCGGTCATCCGGCGCTCGTGGTCCGCGCCCACCTTCCGCAGCCCTGCCAGCAGCTTCCCGCCCTCATCGGTCAGATGAACCGCGTACAGCCGCCGGTCGACGGGGTTCCTGCGGCGCTCGATCAGCCCGCGCTCCTCCAGTTCGTCGGCGAACGCGACGAACCGGCTCGGCGGCATGCCCAGGTCGTCGGCGAGTTCGCGCTGACTGCGGCCGGGCGAGTCGGCCAGCAGCCGGAGCAGGCCGCCCTGCGGCGGGGTCAGGTCCAACTCGGCGAGGCGTTCGGCGAACAGCTCGGCGGCGTGGGCGCCGAGCTGGGCGAGCAGGAAGGCGGCACCGGTCGGGCCCGGTGGCCGTTCACCTTCATTGGTCATTCCCATGCAGACATCATACCCGCTTGACAATCGTTTCAGACTGTAATCATTATCCTTCGTATCGGCTGCCTGAAACCGACCCAACGGAGGAGAAGCCATGTCCAGCACGACCCCCCGGACGTCCCCCACCCCTTCCACCACCCCGTCCACCCGGACCGCCCCCGCCGAGCACACCCCCGGCCGCCGCCCGCAGGGCGGGCCTCCGCTGCTGGCGCCCGTGCTCGCGTTCGCCGTCCTGACCATCGGCTACGTCGTCGTCAACAGCTCGACCCCACGCCCCGACGCCTCCGGCAAGGAGGTCCTGAAGTACGCGCGGGACAACGGCAGCACCATCGAGCTCGGTTCGCTCCTGCTGTTCGCCTCGGCCACGCCACTGGCTCTGCTGGCGGCGGTGCTCTACCGGCGGCTGCGAGCGCTGGGCATCACCGCGCCGGGCTCGGCGATCACGCTGGTGGGCGGGGTGCTGGCGTCCGTGGCGCTGACCGGCAGCGCGCTGTTCGGCTGGGCCGGCGGCCGTCTGCCCATGGACGCCGATCCGGCCCTGGCCCGCGCACTGGCCGACCTGTCGTTCCTGTCCGGCGGTGTCGCCTACTCGGTGACGTTCGCGATGCTCGTCTCCGGCATCTCGGTGACCGGGCTGCTGACCCGTCTGCTGCCCCGCCCGCTCGCCTGGACCGGGCTGGCGCTGGCCGCCGCGGGCATGGTCTCGCCGCTCTCGCTGATCGCGGACCCGTTCGGCTACCTGCTGCCGGTCGTCCGCTTCGGCGGCCTCATCTGGCTGGTCATCACCGCGTTCCTGCTGCCCCGCACCCGCCCGTCCCGGCACCAGTGAGCGCCGGACGCGCGGACACACCGAGGGCCGCACAGGGCGCAGGCCCGTTATCCACAGGAACATGAAGTCCCTTGTACGTGACCGCCGTTCGACTTAGCGTGACGGATCACGGGCAGCGTTGAGGGGGAGACGGGGCGTGGCGATCTGGATGGCGCTTGCGTCGGTATGGGCCGTGCTGCAGCTGTTGCTGCTGTCCTGGCCGGTGCGGACGGTGCGGTGGCCGACGGTGCTGCTCGCCTTCGGGGTGGGCGCCTACGGCTGCGGGGTGCTCTCGATGGCGCTGGAGCTCGTGGCGGCACGGCAGTTGGCCACCGCGAGGGGGACGTCACTGTCGGCCGTCATGGACGTGGTGTCGTGGACGACGGCTCCGGTGGTGGAGGAGCTGATCAAGATCGCACCGCTCCTGATCGCGGGGTGGGCGCTGCGCGGGCGGATGCAGTGGGGCCTGGCGGACTTCGTGGTGCTGGGCGGGGCCGCCGGTGCCGGATTCGGTCTGCTGGAAAAGCTTCTGATGTACGCCAGGAGAAACTGGCTCAAACTTCATCAACCCTGCGTGGTGGATCTATTTCCTCACGGCCTCCTGGGGTAGACCCAAGATGCCGCATCACCCACGCCGATATTCCGACAACTCTTGACGAATGGAGGGCGGGGTGCGGTGCCTCAGATGGCCGGGAACTCTCCGCTGCGCACTGCACTCGTGAACGAAGTCCACGCCTCCACGGGGAAGACGAGGGCGGGGCCTGCCGGGTGTTTGCTGTCCCGGACGGGCACGACACCGGCAGTGGTGGCTATGGAGGGCGCGAATTCCACGCACTCACCTTCGTTGCCATTGCTGTAGCTGGACTTGACCCACTCAGCACGGGACAGGTCGAAGGCAATCCTCATCGGGCGTATTCCTCCATCACTTTACGGATCATGGACAAGGACTGATCGGGATGCAGAGCGGCAGCCCGCAGCCGTTCGTAAGTGGCCGTCGCGTTTGCCACCCTCTCCGGTGAATCGATCAGTTGGCCTGCCATCGCCGTGTCCGCGTAGGCGACATTCGGCCCTTCGTCGAACGTCAGGAGCGTGAAACTCTCTGCCGCCGGGGATGCTCCCACCGCGAACGGTAGTACTTGAAGGGTGATATGCGGAGACTCCGCCTCCTTCAGAAGGTGGGCGAGCTGTGCGGCCATGGCCTCGGGGCCACCCACCGCAGTCCGTAGGCACGCCTCGTTCAGGACGCTCCAGAGCAGCGGAGGTGTGCCCTTCTCCATCACCTCGTGCCTCCGCAATCGCCGCTCGACCTTCGCGTCGATTTCGTTGACTGTCGCCCGGGGATGCGCGGCCTGGAAGACCTCCCGCGCGTACTCGGCTGTCTGGAGCATGCCCATGACCAGCGCCGCCGAATAGTTCGAGATGCCGGTCGCCTGCCGCTCCAACTGCACGTACGGCACGAACCAGTCCGGATAGCCATGCTGGCTGGCCCGCTTCCGCAGGCGCGCGAACATGCCCGGCGTGCCGAAGACCCGATCGCACGCGTCGGCGAACTCGGGGCTGGCCAGGCGCTCACCAGCCTCCACCTTGGCCACATATTGCTGCCCGTAGTTGGCCTTCAAGCCCAACTCCCGCTGGCTCAGCTCCGCCCGCATCCGCCAGGTCCGTACCTCGGCTCCTAAGAACGCCGCCCCGCTGGACGGTTCCTGGCCTTCCCTGACCTCACTCACCTGTGGTTCTCCCCTCACCCCAAGCCTCTTGGTGTGCCCCGATCCCTGCTGCGCGCCGCCCCGCAGGGCAACGCTGGGAGTACACAGAGTGATTAAAGCTCGCAAGACACATCCAGGTCAGGAAGAACCCCCCATGGTGTTTCCCTCCGAAACACATCACCGAATCCACCCGACATCGCGTCGCGGACCGGGTCACCCGCGAGATACGGGAAGTGGCGCGGCGACGCGGCTGGGTGTCGGTGGACCCGGCCGAGCCGACGGCGGGAGCGACTCCGTACGTCCTCTTCTGCGGGGCGCTCCCCGGAGATCTCGCACGACGCAAACAGGCACCCACACGCACACCCACCGGAGAGTGACCGTTGAACGACACCTGCCCCACCTGCCGCCACTACGCGGCGCTGCGCGAACAGGCCAAACAAGCCGGGGACTACAGCAAGGCCACCGACTACGAGGTGCTGCGCCGACGCCACCCCGCCCACACCGTCCACATCCCCCGGCAGCCCGAAGGACGAGCCCTATGAACCACAACTGTCCAGTTCCCGCCACCGGCCAGGTGGCGTACGACCCGGCCAGTGGCCGTACCAGTGTGGTGCAGGCGGTGCACAGCGTCGCCGAATTGCGCTTCGACCACCGGATGACCAGCGATCCCGTCGCGTTCCTGAGGCCGGAGCGAGGCGGGGTCGAGTGGACGGCCGACGCCGGGGCCCTCCGTTTCCCGGCGGACGGGGAGGGCGGCGCACAGCACCCGCACGCGCCGTAACCGTGATCAGTGCGGTCCGCGCCCCGGCGACGTCATGTGACCTCCCGGGGGACAGTGCCCGGTCAGGGGGGCGTGGGCGCCGGGAAGGACGGTCCCACGGGTACCCCGCACCGGGCTCGCCACCGCGCCCCCACCACCACGTCGGCTCCCGGCTCCCGGCCGTGTATCGAAACAGCCCGCCGCCGCGTTTCCAGAACCTCGGACCGCGGATCGGGGAGACGCGCCGCCCGCCGGGGTGGCCAGCGCCGTGACGCCGCCACTCTCCGGTGGCGCCTCCGTCCGGTGTGGCACTTCCCTCCGTCCCGCGCGAGGGAGGACCCATGGATCCGTCCGCCGACGCCTCCGGCCCCGCCGAGCCCCACCCGCTGAGCGGGAGCGAGCGGCGGGAGTACGAGCGGCTGCGCTCGGCGGCGGCCGTACGCCACCGGCGGCTTCGCCATGCGGGCGGGTGTGTCCTGCTCGTGCTGGCGATCCTGCTCTCCCCGCTCGCCGTCGTCGCCACTTGGCTGCACGAAGAGATCACCGACCCCCACCGGTATGTCCGGACCGTCGCCCCGATCGCCAGGAACCCCGGTGTCCAGTCCACCGTCACCAACCGACTCACCAAACGCGTGGTCGACCGGGTCGACGTGCCCGCCATCACCGCCCACCTCGCCAGGAACCTGGACAAGACCGGAGCCCCGACCGTCGTCGTGGACGGCACCCGGATGCTCGGCCAGCCGCTGGAGAGCGCCCTCACCAACGCCGTGCACCGCGTGGTCCACAAGGTGATCACCAGCGAGCAGTTCCCGTTGGTGTGGGACGCGGCCAACCGCCGCGCCCACGCCGCCGTCGTCAAGGTCCTCACCGGTGAGGGCACCAGCGCGGTCCAGGCCCGCGGGAACGCGATCGTCCTGGACATCGGCACCCTCATCGACAACGTCAAACAGCGCCTCGTCCGGGCGGGCTACGAGAAGGCCGCCAAGGTCCCGCACATCGACCGGCAGTTCACGCTGGTGCGGACGGACAAGCTGGACGAGGCACAGGGCGCTATGCGTCTCCTCGACGTCCTCGGCACCTGGCTGCCCGCCGTGACGATCGTGCTCGCGGCGCTCGCCGTGTGGGTCTCCCCCGCACATCGGCTCACGCTCCTGGCCGCCGGGGTCGGTACGGCGGTGATGATGATCGCGCTACTGGTCGGCCTGGCCCTGGTGCGCGGCGGCTACCTGGACTCCGTCCCGCCCACGACCCTGCCCCGGGGCCCGGCGGCCTTCATCTTCGACACGCTCGTACGCTTTCTGCGCGAAAGCACCCGCACCCTTCTCGTCGTCGCGATCGTCACCGCGCTCGCCGCGTATCTGTACGGCCCCGGGCGCGGGGCCCGCGTCGTGCGCTCGGCCGCGGCACGCGGCACCGGCGCCATCGGCCGGGGCCTGGCCCGAGCCGGAGCCCGCACCGGGGGGTTCGGCCACTGGCTGGACACCCATCGGGCCTGGACCACCGGGGTGGTGATCACGGGCGGCGCGCTGGCCCTGGTGCTGTGGAACCACCCCACTCCGGCGTCCGTCGGGCTCGTCCTCGGCATCGTCGTGGGGGTCCTGGCGCTACTCGGCATCCTCGCCGGGGCGTCCGGGCCGACGGCGAACGGCCGCAAGGCGGGCGGGCCCACGGCGAACGGCCCCGCCGCCGACGGCCCCGCCGCGGCCGGCCGTCCCGGGCATCCCTGACGGCCGGGCGGTATGTCATGAGGGCACCGCGGACGCTGTGGGAGCGCGTCACGACCGCGGTCGGCGGCGGCCCGGCCGCCCGGTTCCTGGAGCGGCTGGTGGCGGTGAACGCGCTGGAGGCCGCCACCCGGCTGGCGGCCCAGGCGTTCCTCACCGCCCTCCCCCTGCTGATGGCGGTGGCGGCCTTCGTCCCCGACACGCTCCAGAACCTCCTGGCCGACTCCCTGCGGTCGGTGGTGGGCGTGCGCGGTGACGTCCTCGACGAGGTACGCCGTACGTTCACCACCCGGGGAACGGCCAAGAACACCTCGGGGATCGTCGGACTGCTGGTCGCCCTGGTGTCCGCGACGGCGTTCAGCAGGGCGCTCCAGGCGATCTGCGAACGGTGCTGGGAGCTGCCCAGAGCGGCGGTGCGCGTCACGGCGTGGCGCTGGCTGCTGTGGCTGCTCGTCTGGCTCGCGGTGCTCCTCGTCCAGGCGCCGGTACGCAAGGGGTTCGGTACGGGCGTCGTCTCCGGGCCGGCGGTGGCCTCGTCGGCCTGGTACGCACGGACCATCCGCCCGCCGCGGGGACGGGAGCGCCCCTGAGTTGGGCGGCATCACAGGGCCCGGGGGATGGACAAACCCTCGGGTCCGCTTCTCCTCCCGCCCGCCCCCTCGGCGTGGCACCGAACGGCTGCGGATCGAGATCCCGTCCCAGTAGGGTCCTGCGTACGAGAGGGGGAATAACACCCGTGTATTCACCCGTTCTTGACCCGAGGTAGGCGCCATGCTGCACGGCATCGACGTGAGTTCGCACCAGTCCACGTTCGACGCGGACGGACTGGCCTTCGTCTTCATCAAGGCCACCGAAGGCCGGTCGTACATCAACCCGAAGCAGACCTCTCAGGCGTCCCGGGCGCGCAAGGCGGGATGCGTCGTCGGCTTCTACCACTTCCTGTGGCCGGGCAACATCTCGGCTCAGGCGCGCTACTTCGTCGAGAAATGCGCGTCCCAGAAGCACGATCTGCTCGCCGTGGACTGGGAGACCACCGGTTCCGGCACCCGCGCCAGCAACGCCGAGAAGGACCGGTTCATCCGCGAGGTCAAGAAGCTGCGGCCCACCCACCGGGTGATGCTCTACTGCAACCGGAACTTCTGGCTCAACTACGACACCACGTCGTACGCCGGCGACGGCCTGTGGATAGCGGACTACGTGACGGCTGGCAAGCCGCGCATCAAGGCGAAGTGGCGGATCCACCAGTACACCGACCGCCCGCTGGACAAGGACGTGGCGAACTTCTCCAGCAAGTCCGCGCTCCAGGCCTGGGCCGACCCCAGCCGGGCGGCGCTCACCGCCGATGAGGAGGCGGAGGACGTGGCGGACGTCCACACGGCGGAGGACGGGGCGGACGAGACCTGACCGGTCCCGGGCCCCTCGGGGCGTTGTCGGTGGGGGCGCCTACGCTGCCCGGTATGAGTTACGCAGACCTGCGCGAACTCCGCAGCGCGCTCACCACCGCGTCGGACATCGCCTTCTCGCTGGACGCCGCACCCTCCGGGCCGGAGACCGAGCTGCTCACCGACGCCCTGCGGCGGGCGCTCGCCGCGGCGGGATCGCTGACCGCCGAGCACGGTTCGACGGGCTGCCCGGAGCATCCGCGCGGGGCCGTCGATCCGCTGTACGGAGATCCGGACGACCCGCTGCCGCCCGGCTACGGCCGCTGCCTGCTGTGCAACGACCGCAGACGGCGGGCCGGCGCACAGCGGCGCGGCTGGCGCTGAACGCGCCGGCCGCGCCGCCGTCCGTACGGCCTGTTTCAGGCGGTCTTCTCGCCGCTCTTGTTCTGGGCCGCCCAGAACTCGTCGAAGGTGAGCAACCCGTCACCGTTGGCGTCGTGGGCGTTGATGACGGCCTGGGCGACGGGCTCCGTGACATACGGGTCCCCCAGCTGCGCCATCACGCTCTTGTACTCGGCCGCGGTGATCTGGCCGTCACCGTTGAGGTCATACCGCTCGAACGCCTTGCGCGCCGCCTCGATGTCCGCCACCTGTTCCGCCCCTTCCATGCGTTTCTTGACCCGCACAGATTAGCGGGCGGGGGTGGCCGGTTCGTCCCGGCCGTGTCACGGCGCGCTCGGCGTTCGGTGCGCGGCGCACGTAGCGCACGTGGCGTACGAGGCATACGCCGCGGTGCGCGGCTTCGGACTCCGCGCGGTGAGCGGCCTCAGACTCCGCGGTGTACCCGGCTCCCTCCGTTGACCAGGCTCATATAGCGGTCCCAGTCCCACAGCGGGCCGGGGTCGGTGTGGTCGGTGCCGGGGACCTCCACATGGCCGATGATGTGGTCGCGGTTCTTGGGGATGCCGTAGCGGTCGCAGACGGCCGCGGTCAGGGCGGCGGACGAGGCGTACATCTCGTCCGTGAACCACTTGGGGTCGTCCACCCAGCCCTCGTGCTCGATGCCGATGCTGCGGTTGTTGTAGTCCTTGTTGCCCGCGTGCCAGGCGACGTCCTTCTCCCGGACGAACTGCCCGATGTAGCCGTCGGCCGAGGCGACCATGTAGTGGGTGGAGACCTGCTTGGCCGGGTCCTGGAAGATCTTCATCGCGTCCGGGAAGGTCTCCTGCGTCACATGGATGACGATGAAGTCGATCGGATACGAGGTCGGGCGGCTGGAGACGCGGTAGTTGGAGGTGGAGGCCGGGATCCAGTGGGTGGGGGGATAGGCGGCCACGCGGCGGCGGCGTCTGCCGTCGGCGTGGGCGGTGGTGGCCGTTGCGGCCGTGGCGGCGAGTCCGGTGGCGGCGGTGGCGAGATAGGCGCCCGAGCGGAGCAGGGCGCGCCGGGTGGAGGTGCGGCCGTGCGCTTCCATGGGGGGGTCTCCCGAATGTCGTAGCGGGGACAAAGGGGGTGACGCGTGGGGGTGTGACGCGCGTAGCGCGGTTCCATGGTGAGTGCTCGGCAGGGCCATGCCAAGGACCGACGGGCAAAGAAAGATTTCGTGTCACGGTCTGGACCACTGGAGTTTCGAAAGAATCAGGTCGACAACAAAGGAAATTTGCCGTTCTACCCGCCATTAACAAGGCAAGTGTTACACCTCACCTTGGGTTGGCTTGGAACTGCTCTATCGTCTCTGCGATAGTCGGGGCCGCGACCCCCATTGACCCGAGCGAGGTCGCTTCCCCCGAATGCCACGGCGAACACCCCTTTCGCGCCATGGCCGGGGACGGAAGGGGCCCCCATGTCGTCGGTGCGCGACGACACCGGGGCCCCTTTCACGCTCTTTCACGCTCCGCGTGCGGTCCGTATCGGCACACGAACGATCAATTTTCGGCCACTCGCATCTCGAACCAGGTCGTCTTGCCGCACGGCAGCAGATCGACGCCCCACCGCTGGGAGAGCTGGTCGACCAGCATCAGCCCGCGTCCGCTGGTGTCCAGCTCCGCCACCGGCATCAGACACGGCAGCCCCCGGGACGGGTCGCGAACCTCGACCCGGATCCAGCCGCGCCGCCGCAGCATCCGCAACCCGAAGGTACGGGCGCCGGTGTGCCGCACGGCGTTGCCGACGAGCTCGGAGACCAGCAGCACCGTGTGCTCGGCGAGCTGAAGGCCCAGCCCCCAGTCCCGCGCCACCACGAATCCGGCCATCCGGCGGGCGGTCCCCGCGGACTCGGGGCGGGAGGGCAGCCGCACCTCCTCGCACGCGGGGTTCCCGAAGAGGTCAAGCACTCTGAGAGCCAGGTCGTCCTCGACGGACGGCGCCCCCCGCACCGCAGCCGTACCAGTGCGCTGCTGCGGCTGCTCCATTCCCTCCAAGCCCGCCATGCCCCCCATCATGGCCGCCCAAAAGGCCATCCGGGGCGGAACCATGGGATTCCGAACACCGGAGCCCCAGGCTCCATAAATCCGATCCGACATATGCCAAGGGCAGTTGGGGAACCGCAACACCCCATCTGACCAGCGATGTCACCGCGCGTACGCGTGATCACCCAGCGTACCGGACCGGGTCAGTCGAGGGCCGATCGTTGGCGAAGAAAATTCGCTCGCACGGGGCATACGCGGCTCCACGACTCGGCCGGGGTGGCTTGGCGAACCCCGGCCGAGTCGATCGGAACCGGTCGGGTGTCAGCGGAACGTGGCCTTGCCCGGCCCGTCCTCGACAAAGCTGCGCATCCCGGTCTCCCGGTCCTCGGTGGCGAACAGCCCGGCGAACCAGTTCCGTTCGATGGCGAGACCGCTGTCGAGGTCCGTCTCCAGCCCCCGGTCCACCGACTCCTTGGCCGCGCGCAGCGCGATCGCCGGGCCCTTGGCCAGCTTCGCCGCCCAGGCGTGGGCCTGCTCATAGACCTCCTCGGCCGGTACCACCCGGTCCACCAGGCCGATGGCGAGCGCCTCGTCGGCCTTCACCTGACGGCCCGTGAAGATGAGGTCCTTGGCCTTGGCCGGACCGACCAGCCGGGCCAGCCGCTGGGTGCCGCCCGCGCCCGGGATCAGACCGAGCAGGATCTCGGGCTGGCCGAGCTTGGCGTTCTCCGCGGCGATCCGGAAGTCGGCGCACAGCGCCAGCTCACAGCCGCCGCCCAGGGCGTAGCCGGTGACGGCGGCCACCACGGGCTTGGGGATCCGGGCCACGGCGGTGAAGGACTCCTGGAGGTCACCGGAGCGGACCACCATCGCGGCGTGGTCCATCTCCCGCATCTCCTTGATGTCCGCGCCGGCCGCGAACACCTTCTCACCGCCCCAGATGACCACCGCGCGCACGTCGTCGCGGCGGGTCACCTCGGCCGCGAGCTCCCGCAGCCGGTCCTGGGTGGCGGTGTCGAGCGCGTTCATCGGGGGGCGGTCAAGGCGGAAGGTGGCAACGCCGTCGGCAACCTCGAGGTTCACAGTCATGAGCGCAGGTTAGCGCCCGCTAACACGGGAGCGGAGGGCCGGGGGTGGGTGCCGGGTACCGGCGCCGACGGTGCCGGGAGGGATGCCGGGGCGGCTTCCCCGGCGCGGCGCCGGGACGCCCTCGACAGGGCGCCCGGACACCGGCCGAGGTCACGCCTTCCACTTCTCCCAGGACATGTTCCAGCCGTTGAGCCCGTTGTCCGGCTGGACGGTCTCGTCATGGGAGTTCTTCACGATGACCACATCGCCGATGATCGACTTGCGGAAGAACCAGGACGCCGGGGTGGAGGAGTCCCCTCCGCCGCGCTGGTCGAACAGGCCCACACAGCCGTGGCTGACGTTGGCCGAGCCGAACGTGGGCCGCCCCGCCCAGTAGTTGCCGTGGATGAAGGTGCCGGAGGTCGACAGCCGCATGGCGTGCGGCACGTCCTTGATGTCGTACTCCCCGTCGAAGCCGACCGTGGCGCCGTCCATCCGGGTCACCGGATGCTTCTCGCTGATCACCATCTTGCCGTTGTAGGTCTCGTGGCCGGGCGCGCCCGAGGTGATGGGGATGGTCTTGATGGTCCTGCCGTCCCGCTTGACCGTCATCTTCTTGGACTTGGCGTCGACGACGGAGACCTGGCTGCGGCCGATGGTGAACGTCACGGACTTCCGCTGCTCGCCGTACACCCCCGGCCTGCCCTCGATCCCGTCGAGGTCCATGCGGAGCGTCACCTTGGTGCCGGGCTTCCAGTACTCCTCCGGCCGGAAGTCCAGCCGGTCGTTGCCGAACCAGTGGCCCTCGATCGGCACCGACGGCGAGGCGCTGACCTTTATCCCCTTCTCCACGTCCGCCGGGTGGGTGATGCCGCGGGTGAAGTGGAGCGAGACCGGCATGCCGACGCCGACCGTCGTGCCGTCCTCCGGGGTGTAGATGCCCACGAAGGTGTTCTTGGGCCGGAGGGTGGTGAAGGTGGTGTGCTCGGCCGTGGTCAGACCGTGCGCGTCCTTGGCGACCGCGTCCACGGTGTAGGTGGTGTCCGAGCGGAGGTGGGCGCCGGGCCGCCAGCTCTTCCCGCCCTGGGCGATCTTCCCCTCGACCGCGGTGCCCTTCGCGTCCTTGACCTTGACCGAGGACAGGGTGCCCTTCGCCGAGGTGACCTTCAGCGCACCGCTGGTGTCCACGCCCTTGGCGCCGTCCTTCGGCGCGATGGTCACCACGGCCCGGGAGGTCTTGGGCCGGTCGCCCTTGCCGTCCTTGCCCTTCTCACCGTCGTCGGAGCCACCGCCGCCGCACGCGGCCACCGCCATCAGCAACGCCCCGAGCAGCAACGCGAGAAGCCCCTTGCGGCCGCCCCGCTCCGCCCCCGGTATCCGCCGCACCGTCACAACAGCTCTCCCCTCCCCAGGGCCGCACCCCCGCGGCAACCCCGATCACGCGCAGGCGTGCCTGGCGATAGGTAATCACACGCCGCCGACAGTGGACTCCCCCCGATGGTCACGTTTCAGTCCCGGGCCGGAGGGGTTCCACGATGATCGGCCGGTGGCGGTAGCGGAAAACGTGCGAGTCGGCGGGATTACGGGCAGAACAGCTGGGAGGGCGCGGGCCGGGCCGTGCGGGACGGGACACCGCGGGCCCACCGGCCCGCCATGAGGTGCTGCCCGCCTCCCTCCCACGGGGCGGAGGCGGTTGGCCGCGAGCCGCGGAGGCCGATGTGTCCAGCGCAGCCGAGCAGGAGACGCGTACCGCCCAGCAGGCGACGCGCGACGGCACCCCCGTACGCCCCTCGGCGACGGCGGTGGGGCACCCCGTCGGCCACCGCGCCCCGGCCGTCGCTCCGCGCCGCGGCCGGACCACCGCCCCCGCGGCGGGCCCCGCCGTCCTGCCGGGCGGCCCGGAGCCGCTCGGCGCCCGCCCCTGCCGGGGGCCTGACGGGGCGTGGGGGACCAACTTCGCGCTGTGGGCCGGCGGCGCCGAGGCCGTCGACCTCTGTCTGTTCGACGACGACGGCCAGGAGCTCCGCTGTCCGCTCACCGAGCTCACCCACGAGGTCTGGCACGGCTTCGTCCCCGGTGTGCTGCCCGGCCGCCGCTACGGCTACCGCGTGCACGGCCGCTGGGACCCCTGGACCGGCGCCCGCTGGAATCCGGCGAAGCTGCTGCTGGATCCGTACGCCCGCGCCGTGGACGGGGACTTCGCACTGCCTGCGGAGGTCTACGGACATGTGCGGGACTGGCCGCAGCAGCATGTGGCGGACACCGTACGGGACGATCGCGACTCCGCCCCGTACGTCCCCAAGGGCGTGGTCATCGGCGACGACGCGCCGGACGGCGCGCCCGACGAGTGGGCCGAGGACCGGCGGCCCAAGACGCCCTGGGCCGAGTCGGTGATCTACGAGCTCCATGTGCGCGGCTTCACCATGCGCCACCCCGGGGTGCCGCCCGAGCTGCGCGGCACCTACGCGGGGCTGGCGCATCCGGCGGCGGTCGGGCATCTGACCCGGCTCGGGGTCACGGCGGTGGAGCTGCTGCCGGTGCATCAGTTCGCCCATGAGGACCATCTGCTGCGCCGGGGCTTACGAAACTACTGGGGCTACAACTCCATCGGCTATTTCGCGCCGCACGCCGGATACGCGGCCGGCGGCACCCGGGGCCAGCAGGTCGCGGAGTTCCGGCGCATGGTGCGGGCCCTGCACACCGCCGGGATCGAGGTGATCCTCGACGTCGTCTACAACCACACCGCCGAGGCCGATGAGCTGGGCCCCACCCTCTCGCTGCGCGGTGTGGACAACCGCGGCTACTACCGGCTGCAGCAGGACCCGCGTCGCTACGCCGACTTCACCGGCTGCGGCAACACCCTCAACGTCCTCCAGCCGCAGGTGCTGCGGCTGATCACCGACTCGCTGCGCTACTGGGTCACCGAGATGGGCGTGGACGGCTTCCGCTTCGACCTGGCCAGCGCGCTCGCCCGCGCCGCGCACGGCGTGGACATGCTCTCGCCCTTCCTGGCCGTGATCGCGCAGGATCCCGTACTGCGCCGGGTCAAACTGATCGCGGAGCCGTGGGACGTGGGCGCCGGCGGCTATCAGGTGGGCGCCTTCCCACCGCTGTGGGCGGAGTGGAACGACCGCTACCGCGACGCGGTGCGGGACTTCTGGCGCGGGGCGCTGCCCGATGTCCGCGATCTGGGCTACCGGCTCTCCGGCTCGAGCGATCTGTACGAGCGCCGTGGCCGCCGCCCGTACGCCTCGGTCAACTTCATCACCGCGCACGACGGTTTCACCCTGCGCGACCTGGTCTCGTACGAGCGCAAGCACAACGAGGCCAACGGGGAGGGCAACCGCGACGGCTCGCCCGACAACCGCGCCTGGAACTGCGGCGCCGAGGGCGCGACCGACGACCCCGGGATACGCGCGCTGCGCCGCCGCCAGCTGCGCAATCTGCTGGCCACCCTGCTGCTGTCCACCGGGGTGCCGATGCTGGTCGCGGGCGATGAGCTGGGCCGCACCCAGGGCGGCAACAACAACGCGTACTGCCAGGACAACGAGACCGGCTGGCTGGACTGGTCGCTGCTGGCGGACCCCGGCTGGCGCGCCCTGACCGAGCTCACCGCCCGGCTGATACGGCTGCGCCGGGCCCATCCGGTGCTGCGCCGCCCGGCCTTCTTCTCCGGTCTGGCCCGGCCCCCGGAGGGGCTGCGCGACCTGGCGTGGTTCACCCCGCACGGCACCGAGATGACCGAATCCGACTGGTACGCCCCCACGACCGCCCTGGGGGCCTATCTGTCCGGCCGCGAACTGCCCCAGCGCGATCCGCACGGCGCCCCGGTCACCGACGACAGCTTCCTGGCGCTGCTGCACGCGGGTCCGCGGCCGGTCTCCTTCACCCTGCCCGGGCGGCCCTGGGCCCGGGGGTACGAGCTCCTGCTGGACACCGCCCGCGAGGAGCAGGACGCGCCCCCGGGCACACTCCTCGCGGCGGGCGCGCCCATCGAGCTTCCGGAGCGCTCGGTCCTGCTGCTGCGCGCCCTCACCCCCGTGGACCTACGCCAAAAAACCGAGTGAGCACTGTCAGTGGCGGACCGTAGTCTCCCCACTGATGGCTGTGACGAGTGAACCCCGCGCCCAGGAAGGCGGTGCCGCCCCGCGGCACCGCTCCGCCACGCGTTCGCTCCTGCGGCTGTGGCCATATGTGCGCCCGGTGCGGGCGCGGCTGTTCGGCGCGGCCGCGGTGGCGGTCGTCGCCTCCTGTATGGGGCTGGTCATCCCGCTGGTCCTCAAGTGGATGGTGGACGGGCCGGTGGCCCACCGGGACCCGGGCGGGGTCTGGCTGGGCGGTGCGCTGCTGCTCGCCCTCGGCACGGCCGAGGCGGCGCTGTTCGGGCTGCGGCGCTGGCTGGTGGGGCGGCCGCTGGCGTCCGTCGAGGCCGCGATGCGGGCCGATCTCTACCGCCATCTGCAGCGGCTGCCGGTCTCCTTCCACGACCGCTGGGCCTCCGGGCAGCTGCTGTCGCGGGCCACGACCGATCTGATGCTGCTGCGGATGTTCCTGGCCTTCCCGCTCACCTTCCTGGTGGTCAACGGGGTGACCATCCTGGCCGGGTTCGCCATTCTGCTGTCCCAGGAGTGGACGCTGGGCCTGGTCCTGGTGATCCCGGCGGTGCCGCTGGTGATCCTGTGCTCGCTGTTCGAGACGCGGTACGCGACGGTGGCCCGTACCGTGCAGGACCAGACCGGCGATCTGACGACGGTCGTGGAGGAGGGCGTGCTGGGCGTCCGGATCGTCAAGGGCTTCGGCCGCCACCGTAGCCAGGCCCGCGCCTTCCGCGCGCTATCCGAGCAGGTCCGCTCCACCGAGCTGCACAAGGCGCGGCTGCTGGCCACGCTCTGGGCGCTGATCATGACCCTGCCGGAGCTGGCGATCGGCGCGGCGCTGGTGCTGGGCACGGTGCGGGTGGCCGACGGCGATCTGTCGGCGGGCACGCTGGTCGCCTTCCTCTCCACCGCCCTGACGCTGCGCTGGCCGGTGGAGTCCCTGGGCTTCCTGCTCGCCATGAGCCAGGACGCGGCCACGGCCACCGACCGCTATTTCGACGTCATGGACGCGGAACCGGCCACGGCCGCCGACCGGCTTCGGGCCGCGCCTTCGCGGGAGCGCGGCCGAGAGCAGGAGCGCGGCCGAGAGCAGGAGGGCGGGCAAGAACGGGAGCGCGGCCAAGGGCGGGAGCGCGGCCAAGGGCGGGAGGGCGAGGGCGGGCTGCGGTTCGAGGGGGTGGAGTTCGCCTACGCGGACGCGCCGCCCGACGAGCCGCCCGTGCTGCACGGGGTCGATCTCCACATCCGGCCCGGCGAGACCATGGCGCTGGTCGGGGCGACCGGTGCCGGGAAGACCACCCTCACCGCCCTCGTCCCCCGGCTCCATGAGGTCACGGGCGGTCGGATCACCCTCGACGGCCGGGACATCACCGCCCTCTCCCGGGAGGAGCTGCGCGCCCTGGTGGCCGTCGCGTTCGAGGAGCCCACGCTGTTCTCCGCCACCGCCGGGGAGAACGTCCTCATGGGCGCCGCCGACGCCGGGACGGAGGAGCTGCTGCGGGCCTTGAAGGTGGCGCAGGCCGACTTCGTGCACGCCCTGCCCGAGGGCACCGACACCGAGGTCGGCGAGCAGGGGCTGAGCCTGTCCGGCGGTCAGCGGCAGCGGCTCGCGCTGGCGCGGGCCGTCGTGGGCGGCCCCCGGTTCCTGGTGCTCGACGATCCGCTGTCCGCCCTCGACGTACACACCGAAGCGCTGGTGGAGGCGGCGCTGCGGCGGGTGCTGGCGTCCACGACCGCGCTGGTCGTCGCCCACCGGCCGTCCACCGTGCTGCTCGCCGACCGGGTCGCGCTCCTCTCGGGGGGCCGGATCGCCGCCGTCGGCACCCATCAGCGGCTGCTGCGGGAGAGCGCGGAGTACCGCTCGCTGATGTCCGGGCAGGAAGCCGAGGAGGGGGAGAGAAGCCCATGACCACGGTCGAGGAGGAGCGGGAGAGCGCGGACGACTGGGACGACGAGGACGGGGGCCGGGCGGCGGCGTCCGGCGACCGGTTCGACCGCGATGTCCTGCCCGTGCCCAAGGGCGCGTCGCTGGCCCTGCTGCGCTCGCTGCTCTCCCCGCGCCGGCGGCGGGTGTGGCTGGCGACCGTCCTGCTGCTGCTCCAGCAGGCCACCGTCCAGGCGGGTCCGCTGCTCGTGGCGTACGCCATCGACCGCGCCGTGCCCGCCTACCGCGACGGCGGCCACGGCCCGCTGATCGCCGTCGGCGCGGGCTATCTGGGCTGTGCGCTCGCCTCCGGAGCGCTGCAGTACGCGTTCATCCGCGCCTCCGCCCGGATCAGCCAGGACGTGCTGCTGGATCTGCGCGGCCGGATCTTCCGTCACGCCCAGGCGCTGAGCGTGGACTTCCATGAGCGGTACACCTCCGGCCGGCTGATCTCCCGCGCCACGACGGACGTCGAGTCGCTGCGCGAACTGCTCATCGAGGGCCTGGAGGAGCTGCTCGGGGTCGCCCTGTCGGTGGTCTACATCTCCATCACGCTGCTGTATCTGGACTGGGGTCTCGGCGCGGCGGCGGTGCTCTCCTTCTGGCCGCTGTATCTGCTGATCCGCTCCTTCCGGCGCCGCTCCATGCGGGTGTACCGCAAGCGGTCGACGGCCATCGCCGCCGTCATCGTGACGTTCACCGAGACCATGAACGGCATCCGCCCCGTGCAGGCGTTCCGCCGCGAGCGCGCCAACGACGCGCGCTTCGGCGAGCAGAACCACCGCCATGAGCGCGCCAACGGGGACGCCATCCTGGAGATGGCCCGCTATGTGGTCAGCTCCCGGCTGGTCGCCAACGCGGCGGTGGCCGCCATCGTGCTCTGGGGCGCCTACCGGGTGGCCTCCGGATCGCTCGCGCTCGGGGTGCTCGCCGCGGCCGCGCTGTATCTGCGCAGGCTGTACGACCCGATCGACCGGCTCGGGATGTTCCTCAACTCCTACCAGTCGGCGGCCGCCTCACTGGAGAAGATCGCGGGCCTGCTGGCCCAGCGCCCCTCCGTGCCCGAGCCCGCCGACCCCAAGCCGCTGCCGCCGCGCCCGACGAAGGCCCCCGGCCGGGAGGTGGTCTTCGACGGGGTGCGCTTCGCCTATCGCACCGGCGGCGAGGTGCTGCCCCGCTTCGACCTCACGCTGCCCGCCGGGCAGACGGTCGCGGTGGTCGGGGCCACCGGCGCGGGCAAGTCCACCCTGGCCAAGCTGCTGGCCCGCTTCTACGACCCCAGCGAGGGCCGGGTGCTGCTCGACGGGGTGGATCTGCGCGATCTGGCCATGCCCGAACTGCGGCGCGGTGTGGTCATGGTGACGCAGGAGGCGTTCCTGTTCTCCGGCACGGTCGCCGACAACATCACCATCGGCCGCCCCGACGCCACCCGCGCCGAGATCGAGCAGGCGGCCAAGGCGATCGGCGCGCATGACTTCATCGCCGCGCTGCCCGACGGCTACGACACGGACGTGCGCAAGCGCGGCGGGCGGATCTCCGCCGGTCAGCGCCAACTGGTGGCGTTCGCCCGCGCGTTGCTCGCCGATCCGTCCGTCCTCATCCTCGACGAGGCCACCTCCTCCCTCGACATCCCGGGCGAGCAGGCGGTGCAGCGCGCCATGGACACGGTGCTGCGCGGCCGTACGGCGGTCGTCATCGCCCACCGGCTGTCGACCGTCGAGACGGCCGACCGGGTGCTGGTCATGGCCGACGGCCGGATCGTCGAGGACGGCCCGCCGGACCGGCTGATCGCGGGCGAGGGCCGGTTCGCGGCGCTGCACCAGGCGTGGCGGGACAGCCTGGTGTGAGGCGGGCGCCGGATTTGATGCGAGGCGGGCGCCGGGTGCGGCCCGGGGAGTCGCGGCCTGGTAATCCGTGACCCGGTAATCGCGGTAATCCGTGACCCGGTGATCCGTCGACGGCCGTTCAGGTCCCGTACGCGTACGAGGCCAGCAGCCCGGCGGCGAGCACCGGGTCCACGACCGGGACGCCCAGCCGCCGCTCCAGCAGGGGCCGGATGCCGATGGTGTTCAGGCCCGTACAGGCGAGGAGCAGCGTGTCCGCGCCCGACGCGACGAGCCCGGCCGCGGCCTCCAGCACCGCCTCGGGCCCCTCCGGGGCGAGCAGGTCGGTGGTGCGGTGGACGCCGTGGGGGCGGGCGGAGGCGGTGAAGCGGTCGCCGAGCAGGGCGCGTACGGCGGGCGGTGCCTCGTCCCGGATGCCCAGCACCCCGACCCGGCGGCCGAGGCCGAGGGCCACGGCGGCGGCCGCCGACCCCGCGCCGATGACGGGGACGCCGACGGCCCGGCGCGTCTCCTGGAGCGCCGGATCGGCGGCACAACTGATGATCAGCGCCTGCGCCCCGGCATCGGCCAGCTCCCGGGCGAGGGCGACGATCTTGGGTTCGGCGCGGGCCTCGGACTCGTCGTCGTGGATGCCGTACGGCTGGCCGGGGATGCACCGCGAGACGGTCGGCAGACCGTAGCGCTCCTCGATGGCCGTGCCATGGGTGGCGACGGCGGTGGGGTCCCCGCTGGTGAGGACCCGGATCACCCCGATGGGCCGGGCCGGGGCTTCGGACGGGGGCACGGACATGGTGGACCTCCGGTGGGTGAGGCACATGGGGGCGAATGAATGGCCGGGCGGGGGCGGAGGCGCCGCGCACCGGTCACGCCGAGGGCGCGAGGGGGAACGCGGCAGGCGCCGCGCGCCCGTCACGCCGAGGCCGCCACCACCTCCGCCGCCATCCGGACGGCGATGGCTCGGGCCAGCAGGACGGGGCGGTCGGCGGCCCGCAGGGCGGCGGTGCGCATCCGCTCGGTGTAGCCGATGCAGTCCAGGACGAGCCAGGAGCTGCCGCGCGCTGCCAGGCCGCGCGCGGCGGCGGCCACGTCGTCCAGGACGCGTTCGGCGGGGCCGTACGGATCGGCGACCGCGGCGTCCACCCGACCGGGCAGCAGCTCCGCCCAGCGCCGGGAGACGTCCTCCGCCTGGTCCGGGTGCGGGCAGACGATGCCCACGGGGTCGGTGCCCACGGCCGCCGCCACGGCCTGCTGCACCAGCGGTTCGGCGAACAGCAGCGGCCGCCGGGCCCGTACCGCCGGGAAGCGGCCGGTGCACAGCAGCAGCGTCGCGGCGGCGCCGTCCCGCTCCGCGCGGGCGACCGCGTCCGTGATGCGCGGGACGATCGCGCCATGCCCGAGCAGCACCGAACGGCCGTCGCGCAGCCGGGAGACCAGGGGTGCCTCGCCGTGCTCGGGGGCGAGCAGCCGTCGGGTCGCGGCCTCGGCGTCGCCGTCGAACCGGTCGGCGTCGAGCGCGCCGTGTTCGACCAGGCGCACCCCGGGCAGCAGCGGTTCGGCGTCCGGGCGGAGGTCGGCGCGCGGGGCCTGGCCGATGGTGACGAGGCCGAGGGCCGGGCCGCCGCCCGACGGGCCTTCGCGGTCCACGGTCTCCGTGGTGTCCAGAGCCTCGGTGGTGTCCACGGTCTCCGTGGTGTCCACGGTCTCCGTGGTGTCCACGGTCTCGGTGGTGTCCACAGCGTGCATGTCCTTCCTCACAGGGCCGTTGGGGCCGCCTGCCACGGGCTGGTTCACAGCGCCTTGGTGAGCTGGCCGACGTCGTTGAGGGAGCTTCCGGCGACGAGTCCCGCGCCGACCAGCGACAGATCGTTCTCGGCCTGCTCGTCGGACTCCTTGCGCGCCCTCGCGTCGGCGATCCCGCGCCGCCGCCACATGGTGTAGAGCTGACGGATCACCAGGGCACCGAGGACCATCCATCCGGCCTGGGGCGTGGCCACCAGAAGGCCGGTGGCCAGCAGGACGCCCATCTGCCGGGAGGGTCCGCCGATCAGCTGGACCAGCGCGCCGGGGATCGCCCACAGCAGCATGGTGGTCATGGTGCCGGGCTCGAGGCCGGTCTTGATGGTGGTGACGTAGACCTCGGCGACCGGCGGCACCTTGCCCTCGGAGAAGAAGGCCTTCCAGGCGACGGCGACGACGACCAGCGCCACACCGAAGCCGACGAGCTGGGCGAGGTACTGCTGGCGCCGCCCCTCGATCTCGAAGGGCCGCCAGGGCGCGGCGTCCCGGCGCAGCAGCCAGCCCGCCTTGAAGTCGTAGCCGAGGTCGGCGAAGGCGGGGCCGGTGGAGGCCGTGTAGCCGACCAGCAGGGCGAGCGGGACGGTCGGGATGTGCAGCACCAGACCGATGATCAGGAAGATCAGGGTGACGGCGAAGGCCGGGAACCAGCCGGAGTGCATCGCCGCCAGCCCCACGATCAGCTGGTGGACGATGGCGGCGACACCGGCCAGCAGCACCCAGCCGACCAGGGCGGGCACGGAGAGCCCGCCGACCACGCCGCCCGCGATCGCGACCACGACCGCGCCGCAGACGAAGAGGCCCATGCCCTCCAGCAGTCCCCGCCGCAGCTGGGGGGCCTGGACCGTACGGCCACCGTCGGCGTCCGGGCCACCGTCGGCATCCGGGCCGCCCTCGGCGCTCTCCGCCCGATCGGCCCCGTCGCCCCCGCCCTTCCGCGTCCGCATCAGCAGCAGCGCCTGGGTCAGGGCGACCAGCCCCGCGCCGATCATCAGCCCGTGCGGCACATGGTTCCCGCCCAGGTCGAAGCCGAAGTCGGGGGCGTACTGCCCCACGGTCAGCCCGATGCCGAACATGGCGAGCGCCCAGATGTTGCCCAGGAAGCCCACACCCGCGGCGCTGGTCGGCAGCTTGAACAGCGCGCCGACGAAGCCGACCACGGCGCCCACGCCCAGGATCGCGGCCTTGCGCCCGCCGGTGTCCCCGGCCTTGATCGTCTCGGCCGCCGCGATACCGGCGGGCCAGGAGCCGGTGGCGGGCAGCAGCTTGGAGTCGAACACCCGGTACAGCACCCAGCTGTCGACCGCCAGGCCGATGACGGCCCCGCCGAGCATGGGCCACACCAGGTCGTTACGCCCGAGGGCGAACGGCACCGCGATGGGGGTGAGCAGGGAGTTCGCCGCGGCGAAGGTGGAGCCGGAGATCGCCGACTGCACCAGGTTCTGCCGGTGCTTCGAGCGCATCCGGGTCAGCACGCCCACCGGGACGCGGCCGATGAGCATCGCCACCAGGGCGCCGATCACCGCCGTATTGGGCGACACCCCGAGCGTGGTGATCAGCACGATGCCGATCAGGGCGCCGAGGACCGACAGCACGATGGTCAGGACGAGGGTGACCGGTTCGAAGGCTCTGGGGTGCGACCGCGGTGGGGCGTCCGCGGCCGCGGTGACCTGGGGGTTCGGGTTCATGGGGACTCCTGCGGGGTCCGTGGGGACGGGTCGGTCACCCCGCTGGGGTGAGGGCCTGGAGGTGGGTCATGGGTCCGTACAGCTCGACCAGGCGCGCGAACTCCTCGGCGTCCAGGAAGCGGGCGACGCCGCGTCCGAACTCCTTGGCGGTCTCGACGGCGAACCGGGCCGCGACGGCGATGTCGGTCTCATGGCTGGCGCCGGTGGCGCATCCGGCCACCGCCGTGCCCGCCGTGATCGCGAGGCCGACGACGGGGGCGGTGGTGGCCACGGCGGGCTGGAGGATGGAGTTGAGGTGGTGCACTCCGTTGCCGTACGGGGTGATGTCCTGGGTGGTGATCGGCAGGATCCGCGCCGACTCGCCGGTCACGCTCTCCAGGACGGACACCAGATCCTCGCTGACCCGCAGGATCCAGCCCTGGCAGACCGTGGGCGACAGGGCGACGCCGCGGTGGTTGAGCAGCCGGTTGCCCTTGGTGGTGTCGATGGAGACGACCGCGTCCATCGCGGTCGAGATCTCCTCGCGGTTGCACACCAGCGTGTCCACCGGGGAGTCCATGAAGGGTACGGGGTCGTGCGGCTGGGTGGGGGCCCATCCGGAGACGTGGGTGGAGAGCGTGACATCGCCGTCCAGGACATCGCCCCGGGCGTGCATGTCCAGCAGCTTGGCCGCGGCGGACAGCGCCGCGACCGCCCCGTCGGCGTCCGAGACCAGCCCGATCCGCTCCGGGCGGGCGCCGACTCCGCCGAGCCGGCCGAGGATGCCCAGGGTCGGGGCGGCGCCGCCGGCCAGCTTGCCGCGGCGGCCGGGGACGGTGACGGAGACGAAGTCCGTGCTGCCCTTGTCGCCCTCGACGGTGCGTACCTCGATCGCGGGCGCCGTCTGGGGGTCGGCTCCGGCCGCGGTCTGGACCGCGCGCAGATGGTCGGCGAGGAGGGCGCCGCTGGTCTGCGGACGGTCGAGGAGTTCGATGATGTCAAGGACGTGTTTGAGCACGGCTGGCCTCTCACGGCGGGTGATGCGGTGGTCGGGGTGGCGCGGTCGGTCGGGGGTGATGCGGTCGGTGACGTCGATGGCCCGACCGGACACGAGCGGGGAAGCGGTGCGCGGGGCGGGCACTGCCTCCGGGCACCGGCCTGGCCAGGGATCCTCCCGGCACCGGCCTGGCCAGGGTCCGCCCGGTGTCGCGCAGTGCGCAATGTTTTCTCTATATCCGAGAATGTTTACCCTTTCGTCATGGCTGAACAGACGCCCGTAACCGGCGCCCCACCCCTCCAGACCGCGGACCGCGTGCTGAATGTGCTGCTGGCCTTCGACCGGGAGCGCCCGGAGTGGGGCGTCACCGAGATCGCCGAGGAGTTCGGGCTGGACAAGTCGGTGGCCCAGCGGCTGCTGGCCGCGCTGGCCTACCGGGGCTTCCTGGTCTCCGACAAGCGCTCACGCCGCTACCGGCTGGGCCCGGCGGTGTGGCACCTGTCCTGGGTGTGGGAGCGGGGCGGCGGCATGGCCAGCCTGGCCCGGCCCACCCTGGAGGCACTGGCCGGGGCGGTCGGGGTGAACGCGCTGTTCGCGGTCCCGGACGGGGTGCACATGCGCTGCGTCGCGGCGGTGGACGGGGCCAGCGGCCCGCTGCGCTACTACGTGCTGGCGGGCGAGCTGTACCCGGCGCACGCCGGGGCCACCTCCCGCGCCTACTTCGGTATGCTCGCGCCCGGTGACCGGGCCGTGCTGCTGTACGGCCGCCCGATGGCGCGCTTCGGCGAGCACACCCTGACCGATCCGGTGCGACTGGAGGAGCGCTTCTCCGAGGTGCGGCGCGAGGGCTACGCCTACTCCGAGGGCGAGTACGATCCGGACACCGCGGCGCTCGCGGCGCCGGTTCTGGTGGGCAGACGTCCGGTGGGCACCCTGACCCTGGCCGCCACCCCCGAGGTGCTGCGCCCGCGCCGGGACCAGCTGGTGGCACCGCTGCTGCAGGGCGCCGCCGATCTGGGCCGGGCGCTGACACCCGCCCGGCTGCGGCGCGCCCCGCACCGCGAGCGGCGCTGAACGGCGCGGCGTCGGCACCGAGCCGCCCGGCGTCCCGCCGCCGCCCCTGTGATCCGTCTCATGATCGTCGTGCCCCGTCTCGTGACCCGTCTCGGAAAGGCCCCCTCATGCAGTTGCTGCTGCTGTCGAACTCCGCCGCGCCCGGCCGTGGCTATCTGGAACACGCACGGGAGGAGATCGCCTCGGCGCTGGACGGCGCGCGCCGGCTCGTCTTCGTGCCGTACGCGCTGGCCGACCACGACGGCTATACCGCCCAGGTGGCCTCCGTCCTGGAGCCGCTGGGCGTGGAGGTCACCGGCGCGCACACCGCCGACGACCCGGCCGGTCTTGTGCGCGGGGCGCAGGCGGTGTTCGTCGGCGGCGGCAACAGCTTCCGGCTGCTCAAGGCGTTGCACGAGCGCGATCTGGTCCGGGCGATACGGGAGCGGGTGGCCGCGGGCGCGGTCTACATGGGCTCCAGCGCGGGCACCAACATGGCCTGCCCGACCCTGCGCACCACCAACGACATGCCCATCGTCCAGCCGCCCACCTTCGAGGCGCTTGGCCTGCTGCCGTTCCAGATCAACCCGCACTACCTCGACGCCAAGCCGGACACCGCCCACATGGGCGAAACCCGGGCCCAGCGGCTCGAACAGTTCCTCGAGGAGAACGACGTTCCCGTGGTCGGCCTGCGCGAGGGCACCTGGCTGCGCCGGAACGAGGACCGGCTGACCCTGGGCGGCATCGACGCCGGGGCGATCGTCTTCCGCCGGGGCGAGGACCCGGAGGAGCTGCGCCCCGGTGCCGATCTGAGCGCCCTGCTGCGCGAGGAGCCGCGCTTCGACTCCGCGGCGCGCTGACGGCGCGGATCGGGTTCGCCGAGTCCGGGGGGGCTTGGCGGTTCGGGGCGGCTGGGACATGGCGGGTGATGCTGGGATACACCACCGACATCGCCCCTTACCGAAATTGACCGTAAATCACCGTCATATGAACACGGCACACCTGTCAACGAACGCATTCCAGACAAGTTTTTGTCGCGATCCTGACAGGTCGAGTCCATTGGTGCCACTCTTCCCTCGGCCGAGGCGCAGCGCTTCCCCCAGCCCGTAGCTGCGCCCGAAGCCACAGCCACAGCCACCCCACACCTGCACCCGCTCTGCCCTGCCCTGCCCGGACGGCGACCCAGCCGCCCGGTCGTCCCGGCCGTGCCACCGCGCGGCCAGCGCAGAAGGAGTCAGCGTGAGATCGCTCCCCCAACGGCACCTCAGACCCAGTGGCCGCAGATCCGGCCGCACCCCGGGCAACCGGGCCATCGCGACCGGTGTGCTGGTCGTCGCGGCGGCGATGATCGGCGTCGGCTTCCAGAGCGGCACCGCCGCCGCCCGCCCGGACGACGCCGCGAACTCCGCGAACGTGGCCGACCGCCCCGCCGCTCGCACGATCTCCGGCGCCCCCGACCGCAGCGCCCTCCCCGTGAAGCTGTCCCCCGCCCAGCGCGCCGAGCTGATCCGCGAGGCCGATGCCGCCGAGGGCGAGGCCGCCGATGACCTCAAGCTCGGGGCCAAGGAGAAGCTGGTCGTCAAGGACGTCATCAAGGACGCCGACGGCACGACGCACACCCGCTACGAGCGCACCTACGCCGGACTCCCCGTCCTGGGCGGCGACTTGGTCGTCGACCGGGCGAAGAGCGGCAAGCCGCTGACCGTCGCCAAGGCCACCAAGGCCCGGCTGACCGTCCCGACCACCAGCGCCGCCGTCGCTCCCGCCACCGCCGAGAAGGCCGCCGTGAAGGCGGCGAACGCGCAGGGCTCGCGGAAGACCGCGGCCGACCGGGCGCCCCGCAAGGTGATCTGGGCCGCGAAGGGCACCCCGGCCCTCGCGTACGAGACGGTCGTCGGCGGCCTCCAGGAGGACGGCACCCCGAACGAGCTGCACGTCATCACCGACGCGGCCACCGGCAAGAAGCTGTTCGAGTTCCAGGGCGTCAAGACGGGCACCGGGAACAGCCAGTACAGCGGCCAGGTGGCCCTCGGCACCTCGGGCAGCTCGGGCTCGTACAACCTCACCGACTCCGGGCGCGGCAACCACAAGACGTACAACCTCAACCGCTCCACCTCGGGCACCGGCACGCTCTTCACCGACGCCGACGACGTCTGGGGCAACGGCACCGTCTCCGACGCCGCGACCGCCGGGGTGGACGCGCACTACGGCGCCGCCGAGACCTGGGACTACTACAAGAACGTCCACGGCCGCACCGGCATCCGGGGCGACGGCGTCGGGGCGTACTCCCGGGTCCACTACAGCAGCGGTTACGTCAACGCCTTCTGGCAGGACGCCTGCTTCTGCATGACCTACGGCGACGGCGCGGGCAACGCCGACCCGCTGACCTCCATCGATGTCGCCGCGCACGAGATGAGCCACGGTGTCACCGCGGCCACCGCCAACCTCACCTACAGCGGTGAGTCCGGCGGGCTCAACGAGGGCACCTCCGACATCTTCGCCGCCGCCGTCGAGTTCTACGCGAACAACGCGAGCGACCCCGGCGACTACCTCGTCGGCGAGAAGATCGACATCAATGGCGACGGCACCCCGCTGCGCTACATGGACAAGCCCAGCAAGGACGGGGCCTCCAAGGACAGCTGGTACTCCGGTGTCGGCAATGTGGACGTCCACTACTCGTCCGGCATCGCCAACCACTTCTTCTACCTGCTCTCCGAGGGCAGCGGCGCCAAGGTCATCAACGGCGTGAGCTACAACAGCCCGACGTACGACAACCTCCCGGTCACCGGCATCGGGCGGGACAACGCGGAGAAGATCTGGTTCAAGGCGCTGAGCCAGCGGATGACCTCCAACACCAACTACGCGGGCGCCCGCGACGCCACCCTGTGGGCGGCGGGCGAGCTGTTCGGCCAGGGCAGCGCGCAGTACAACGCGGTGGCCAACGCCTGGGCCGGGGTCAACGTCGGCACCCGGATCGCCGACGGCGTCACCGTCACCCCGCCCGGCGACCAGACCAGCATCGTCGACCAGGCCGCCAGCCTCCAGATCACCGCGACCAGCTCCAACCCGGGCGCGCTGAGCTACGCGGCCACCGGGCTCCCCGCGGGCCTGGCCATCGACTCCGCCAGCGGTCTGATCTCCGGCACCCCGACCGCCGAGGGGTCGAGCGCGGTGACCGTCACGGTGACCGACTATGCGGGCAAGACCGGTACGGCGTCCTTCGCCTGGACGGTCAACACCAGCGGCGGCAATGTCTTCGAGAACACCGCGGACATCGCCATCCCGGACGCGGGTGAGCCGATCACCTCGCCGATCTCGGTGAGCCGGGCCGGCAACGCGCCCAGCAACCTCCAGGTGGGCGTGGACATCGTGCACACCTACCGCGGCGACCTGGTGATCGACCTGGTGGCCCCGGACGGCACGGCCTACCGGCTGAAGAGCGCCAGCCTCTTCGACTCGGCGGACGACGTGCGGACCACGTACACCGTGGACGCGTCCTCCGAGACCGCGGTCGGCACCTGGAAGCTGAGGGTGCAGGACATGTACGCCCAGGACACCGGCTACATCAACAGCTGGAAGCTGACGTTCTGAAGGTTCTGACGCTCTGACCTCCTGATCAAGCCGCGAGGCTCACCCAGGACAGGCGCCGCCAGGGGTCGACCCGACTCCCCCTGGCGGCGCCTCTTTTAGTTTCAAATACTTACGCCGAGCTGTCCGGAATCCGAAGGTTGATCAGCATTCAACGAACATTTTCCCTTCGACCTGTCGTGAAACCCGTGACATGTCCCGGACTTGTGTGACAGTCTGCCCAACGCATTACGCATCAGTACCTCTTGTTCAGCACCGGGCCGCACTTCCCCGCAGCCCGGCGCTGACCCCCCACAGCAACGAGGAGATCGCGTGCGCAAGACCTTCAGCATGCCCATATCCGGTGCCGCGAAGCGGCGTTCCGCCATCGCCGCCGGTACCGCGGTGGCCGCGGCGGCCCTGCTCGCCTCCGGGCTGAGCACCGGCACCGCCGGTGCCGCCCCGGCCAAGTCCGGCGCCCAGCCCGCGGCGCTCACCGCCTCGGCCCGCGCCGAACTGCTCCGCGAGGCCAACGCGACCAAGGCGGACACCGCCTCGTCGCTCGGCCTCGGCGCCAAGGAGAAGCTGGTCGTCAAGGACGTCATCAAGGACGCCGACGGCACCACCCACACCCGCTACGACCGCACCTACGACGGCCTGCCCGTCCTCGGTGGCGACCTGATCGTCCACCGCGCCAAGGGCGGTGACGTGAAGAGCGTCACCAAGGCCACCAAGGCCACCGTCAAGGTCGCCTCCACCACGGCCGGGATCGCCGCGAGCACCGCGGCGAAGTCGGCCGTCAAGCTGGCCAAGGCCGACGACACCACCAAGGCCGCGGCCGACCAGGCCCCGCGCAAGGTGATCTGGGCCGCCGACGGCAAGCCCGTACTCGCCTACGAGACCGTCGTCGGCGGGGTGCAGAAGGACGGCACCCCGAACCAACTGCACGTCATCACCGACGCCGCCACCGGCAAGAAGCTCTACGAGTACCAGGGCATCGAGACCGGCAAGGGCGAGAGCGAGTACAGCGGCTCGGTCGAGCTCGGCACCAGCAAGGAAGGCAGCGGTTACACCCTGACCGACGCCGACCGCGGCGGCCACAAGACCACCAACCTGGAGAACGGGGAGGACGGCGAGGGCAAGGCCTTCACCGACGACGACGACAACTGGGGCACCGGCAAGCCGGACGACCCCCAGACCGCCGCCGTCGACGCCCACTACGGCGCCGCCGCCACCTGGGACTACTACAAGAACGTGCACGGCCGCGACGGCATCGGGGGCGACGGCAAGGGCGCCTACTCCCGCGTGCACTACGGCGACAGCTACGTCAACGCCTTCTGGGACGACAGCTGCTTCTGCATGACCTACGGCGACGGCCAGGACAACAAGGCCCCGCTGACCGCGCTCGACGTCGCGGGCCACGAGATGAGCCACGGCGTCACCTCCAAGACCGCGGGCCTGGAGTACACCGGCGAGTCGGGCGGCCTCAACGAGGCCACCTCCGACATCTTCGGCACCTCGGTGGAGTTCAACGTCAAGAACACCACCGACGTCGGTGACTACCTCATCGGCGAGGCGATCGACATCAACGGCGACGGCACCCCGCTGCGCTACATGGACAAGCCCAGCAAGGACGGCCAGTCCGCGGACAACTGGTCCGACGATGTCGGCAACCAGGACGTGCACTACTCCTCCGGTGTCGCCAACCACTTCTTCTACCTGCTGTCCGAGGGCAGCGGCGCGAAGGAGATCAACGGTGTGAAGTACGACAGCCCCACCTCCGACGGCTCCAAGGTCGAGGGCATCGGGCGGGACAAGGCCGAGAAGATCTGGTACAAGGCCCTGACCACGTACATGACCTCCAACACCGACTACCACGCCGCCCGTGAGGCCACGCTGAAGGCCGCCACGGACCTCTACGGCGCCGACAGCGCCGAGTCCAAGGGCGTGGACGCCGCCTGGGCCGGGGTCAACGTCAAGTAAAACCAGCTGAGTTACCGCACGACACTCTGCCGGTGCCCGGGGCCTGAGCCCCGGGCACCGGTATGTTTTATCCACGGCAAAGCGACATCTTTGTCGCGTTGGGCGGAAGCTTCGCCCAACTCCCCATCACAACTGGAGATACGCGTGGATTCACGTTCGTCGACAGCCATATCCGGCATATCCCGTCTCAGACGCTCGCGTACCGCCCTCGCCGCCGGAGCGGCGACCCTGGCCGCCTCCCTGCTCGCCGCCGGCGCCACCGCCGGATCCGCGAACGCGGCCGCTCCTTCGGCTCCTTCGGCCACCCGCTCGGATGCCGCCACCGTCTCGCTCTCCCCCTCGGCCCGCGCCGAGCTGCTGCGGGAGGCGGGCTCCACCACCGTCTCCACCGCCAAGTCGCTGGGGCTCGGGGCCAAGGAGAAGCTGGTCGTCAGGGATGTCGTCAAGGACGCCGACGGCACCACCCACACCCGCTACGAGCGCACCTACGCCGGACTGCCGGTCCTCGGCGGCGACCTGATCGTCCATGAGTCCGCGAGCGGCGCCTCCCAGGGTGTCGACAAGGCGACCGACGCCGACATCAAGGTCACCGACACCTCCGCCGCCATCGCCCCCTCCGGCGCCGAGCGGTCCGCCCTCGGCGCCGCGCGGGCCGCGGGCGACAAGAAGGCGGGCGCCGACAACGCGCACAAGGTGATCTGGGCCGCCACCGGCAAGCCCACCCTCGCGTACGAGACCGTCGTCAGCGGGGTCCGGCAGGACGGTACGCCCAGCAAGCTGCACGTCATCACCGACGCCGACTCCGGCCGGAAGCTCTACGAGTTCCAGGCCGTCGAGAACGGCACCGGCACCGGTCAGCACAACGGCAAGGTCACCGTCGGCTCGGTCAAGAGCGGCAGCCAGTGGCTGCTGAAGGACACCGCGCGCGGCGGCCACCAGACGTACAACCTCAAGCACTCGTGGGACGACACCAAGAAGGGGTCGGCCTTCTACGACGCCAACAACGTCTGGGGCAACGGCAAGCCCACCATCGCCCAGACCGCCGCCGTCGACGCCCACTACGGCGCCGCGATGACCTGGGACTACTACAAGAAGGTCCTCGGCCGGAACGGCATCAAGGGCAACGGCAAGGCCGCGTACTCCCGCGTCCACTTCGGCGACGCGTACGAGAACGCCTTCTGGGACGACGCCTGCTTCTGCATGACCTACGGCGACGGCGCGGGCAACAAGAAACCCCTCACCTCGCTCGACGTCGCGGGCCACGAGATGAGCCACGGACTCACCTCGGCCACCGCCAACCTCGAGTACAGCGGCGAGGCGGGCGGCCTCAACGAGGCCACCTCCGACATCTTCGGCACCGCCGTGGAGTGGTACGCCAAGAACGCCAAGGACCCCGGTGACTACCTCATCGGCGAGAAGATCGACATCAACGGCGACGGCACCCCGCTGCGCTACATGGACAAGCCCAGCAAGGACGGCCTGTCCTACGACTACTGGAAGAGCGGTGTGGGCAACGACGACCCGCACTTCACCTCCGGCATCGCCAACCACTTCTTCTATCTGCTGTCCGAGGGCAGCGGCCGCAAGGTCATCGGCGGCGTGACCTACAACAGCCCGACCAAGGACGGCCGCACCGTCAAGGGCATCGGCCGCGCCAAGGCCGAGAAGATCTGGTACAAGGCGCTCACCACGTACATGACCTCGACCACCAACTACGCCAAGGCCCGCACCGCGACCCTCAAGGCCGCGAAGGCGCTGTACGGCGCGAGCAGCGCCGAGTACAAGGCGGTCGACAACGCCTGGGGCGGCGTCAACGTGAAGTGACCCCCGCCGGTCGGCCGGGCTGCCCGGCCCGGCCGACCGGTTACCCCTCCATCTCCTACCGCCCGCCGGCCGCCAGCTGGCACGCCCGCTGGTTCTCGGCGGCGGCGCAGGGCAGATGGCCATGCTTCTCGATGAGGTTCCGCCCGGTGTCCCCGGCCAGATAGTCGAGGAACTTCGAGGTCAGGGAGTTCGGGGGCGGCGCGGTGTAGGTGTACGCGTACTCCGGCTCCCAGAAGGGGTAGGTACGCTCCCGTACCGCGTCGATGGACGGCTTGCGGTTGTCGAGGTCCACCAGATAGAGGGCGCCCTTCTGGGCGCTCTCCTCGGCGGAGTGCAATTCGGCGTAACCAATCGCGCCGGGGGTGCTCGCCACCGTCCTCAACACCTCGCTGGTGCTGTCGAGTTCACAGCGGACGACGGCGTCCCCGGTGAATTTCGGGGTCCGGCAGTTGTCGGACGTCCGTGAGATCTCATTACGCCCCAGCACCCGGCTCTCGAACACCCCGCGGGTCCCGGATTTGGCGTCCCGGCTCACCAGCCGCACCGGCAGATCGGGCCCGCCGGGCAGCTGGTTCCAGTTGGTGATCCGGCCCGAGTAGAGCCCGCGGAGCTCGTCGAGCGAGAGATCGGCCATCCGTACGTCCTTGTTCACCACCACGCTGAACACGGACAGCGCCACCAGATGCTCCTTGAGCTTGGGGTCCCCATCCCCCTCCGGGCCGTCGGAAAACGCGAGATACGACGGGAATCCGCCCTTCGCCGCCTCCCCGGCATCGATCAGCGTCTTCGTACCCCGCCCACTGCCCTGCGCCTCGACGGTGACATGGGCATCCCGGCAGTCGCCCTGATACGCCTCGCCCGCGTCCTGCGCCACCGGCTTGAACGCGGTCGAGCCGACGATCGTCAGATTCCCCTCGGCGCAGCCGCGCGGCAGCGGATCATCCCGCCACAGCTGCACACCGAACGACTGGAGCATCAGCATCGCCAGCAGACTGCCGATCAGCCCGAGCATGCGATTGCTGGGCCGCCGGAACTTCTCATTGTTGCGGATCCTGCCCTCTTTGATCCGCCCGCCCACATGCGGCGGCTTATCGGTCCCGGCACCCGTCAGCAGCACCAGCAGCTTGAAGTGATCCCCCTTGTTCAGCGGCACCCGGGGCAGCGAGATCTCATTGCCCGCACAGACCAGCCCGGGATTCGCCGGAGTCCCGCGCTGCGGCAGATGCCGCAGCAGATCCGGATGACTGGGCTCGGTGACCGCCACATCACGCACGGTGCGATTGGGAAAGGTCGCGGTGAGCCCGCGGTGATTCGTCGCCGGCGCCGTGATGTAGTCGTCGGCGTCAATGCTCCGAAACCCGTCATTCTCAATCCGCAACAGCACCAAGGAGGCCCCGGCCAGATCCGGGGTATTCTCCAGCATGCGCAACCGCTGATGAATCGGCCCGTCCTGGGTGCTGTCATCTATCAACGTGTCCATCTGCACGCGATAACCGATACGCTTCCGCCCGGGAATCAGCCGCTCATACGACAGCCCACCGACCGTCACCACGACACCGAGCAACGCCAACAGATTCTCGGGCGCCGTCAACTGCTCCAGCCACTTCATGGTTGCCCCCCGTGCATGCAATGGCTTCAGGGGGGCGAATGTACGCTCCAAGAACGCACATGCGGACGATGTGGCCCACCTCTCATCCAATGTTCGTCCCGCGTTCAACCACACCTGTCCGCGGGCGCACGGAGAGAGCGACGGCGCCGCCGCCTCACGCGGGGTCAGCCGGGCCCGGTACTCGGATTCCGGCCCGGTCGAGAAGCGAGGCGACGGCGGCGATCAGCCGGTCATCGGCATGTTCGACGCTGCCGTTCTGGGCGCTGATCTGGGCGCCTTCCAGGAGGAAGGTGATCTCCGCCGAGGCGTCGTCGGGGTGGGGAACGCCCGCCCGGGCGCACATGTCCGTGATGCGGCGGCGCTGGGCGGCCTTGTGGTCCTCGATGAGCCGGCGGGCCGGGTGTTCGCGGTCGGGCAGGCCGGCGATCGAGTTGACGAAGGGGCAGCCCCGGCGCGAGACCTCCGGCAGCCCTTCGGCGAAGAACCGCACCACCTCCAGAAGCTGCGCCCGGGCATCGCCGGGGTGCGCCGCTTCCGCGCGGTCGAAGGCAGCTGAATAGCCCGCCGCGACGATCCTCAGCCACTCCTCGATCAGCGCGTCCTTCGTGGCGAAGTGCCGGTACAGGGCCATCTTCGTCGTCTCCGCCCGATCGGCGATCGCCTGGACCCCCACCGCCGTGATGCCTTCACCCAGGAAGAGGTCCTCGGCGGCGTCCAGGATGCGCTCGCGCGGTGGCAGGCGGGCCACTCGGGTGTCCCGCCCGGGCCTCGAAGGATTGCTGGTCATCGGTGCCTCGTCTCGCGTGCCGTGCCGTCGGCTCTGCGTCCGTCCATGCTACGGTACCATTCATCCCCATGCGATACCGGACGGTATCGTAAGAGATTCAACGGTATCGCCGGATGGCGACTACGGAGCGGAAACACCATGGAACTGTCCGAGTACACCCGATTCGATGCCGTGGGACTGGCCGATCTCGTCGCTCGCGGCGAGGTCAGCGCCGCGGAGCTGACGGCGGCGGCCCAGGCCGCCATCGCGGCGGTGAACCCGCGGATCAACGCCGTCGTGGAGAACTGGCCCGCCGAGGACGAACCGGTCCCCGGCAGCACACCGCTGGCCGGAGTGCCCTTCCTCATCAAGGACCTGGCCGTGGCCATGGCCGGTAAACGAGTCGAGCTGGGCAGCCGCCTCGCCGCCGGGAACGTGGCGGCCGAGGACTCCTTCCTCATGCGGCGCCTCCGTCGCGCGGGCCTGGTCACCCTCGGACGTACGGCCACCCCGGAATTCGCGTACAGCACCACCACCGAACCCGTCCTGTACGGAGCCGCCCGCAACCCCTGGGACCCCGAGCGCACCCCCGGTGGATCCACCGGAGGTTCCGCCGCCGCCGTCGCCGCGGGCATCGTTCCCATGGCGCATGCCACAGATGCCGCGGGCTCCATCCGCGTGCCCGCCGCGAGCACCGGCCTGTTCGGACTCAAGCCCACCCGCGGACGGATCTCCATGGGCCCCGACGCCGACGAGGTCTTCAACGGCCTGGCCGTCCACGGCGCGATCAGCCGCACCGTGCGCGACAGTGCCACCCTGCTCGACTTGATCGGCGGCCCCGAAACCGGCGACCCCTACTTCGCGGAGCCGCCCCGCCGCCCCTACGCCGAAGAGGTCACCCGGCCTCCCGGCGCCCTCCGCATCGGCCTGCTCACCACCCCCTGGGGCGGCCGGGAGGTGGACGCGGCGATCAGCGAGGCGACCCGGCAGGCCGCCCGGCTCCTGGAGTCCCTCGGACACCGGGTGGAGGTCGCCACCATGGAACTCGACGTGGATTGGGAGGAGTTCGTCCTGGCCAACGCCCGGCTATGGAGCGCCAACCTGGTCACGTGGATCGACGGATTCGCCGCGGCCTTCGACCGCCCCGTGGACGAGTCCACCGTCGAGCCCGAGATGCTGGCCAGCTACGCGTGGGGACGCCAGGTGAGCGGGGCCGACTTCGTCCACGCCCTCGACGTCCGCAACCGCGTCGCCCGGTCGGTCGGCCAGTACTTCACCGGCCACGACCTGCTGCTCACCCCGACCCTGCCGGAACTCCCGCTGCCGATCGGCACCTACCGCCACGGCTCGGAAGGCGCCGACGGCCACGGCTGGCTGGCGCACCTGTTCCACCGGTCGCCCTTCACGGCCGTGTTCAACGTCGCGGGCACCCCAGCCATGTCCGTCCCGCTGTCGGCCGACCCGACGACCGGCCTGCCCATCGGAGTCCAGTTCGCCGCCGGGTACGGCCGGGAGGACACCCTCTTCCGCCTCGCCGGCCAACTGGAACAGGCCGCCCCCTGGGCCCACCGCACCCCCACCGTCTGGGCAGGTGCCAACCCGGCCGCATGAAGGGTCAGCCAGGCAAGGGCAGGCGGATGACGGGGTCGAAGGGGCGCTTCTGGAAACCGGTCCGCAGATTGCGGCAGTCCGGCGCCTTGCACATGAAGAACTCCTCGACCGTCTTCCGGCCCGTGCGGTTCTTGAGCCAGGTCTTCTCGTCGGCGGTGAGCCGACGATGCAGCTCATCGGACCCGCAGGTGTAGCAGTACATCTTCTGGTCTCGCACGACACCTCCTGAAAAGGCGGACAGCCAACCCGCGAGCCTACGAGGCACATTGAGCGACGGACAGTACACAACCGGACAACTCGCCCCTTCCCTGGCGATGCGCACGGCCCGGGGAGGGGTCCCGAGCAGGCGCGAGACCATCCCGGCTGGCGGCCGGGGCGTCCCGTTCCGCCATGGCCCACGGCGGAACGGGATGACATGCGCGACGAGAGCACCTATTGCCATCGACCACAGCGGTCCCGGGCGCCCTGGCACGCGAGCGCCGCCGGTGCGGCCGCGCTGGTCACCGTCGTCGCCCTGGGCGGTTGCTCGTCGTCGCCTCCCGGGCTGGTCGAGAGCGCCGACAAGAAGTGCGACACCATCACCGGCCGATTCACCGGGGACCTGGCCTACGGCAAGACGCTCGGCTCGGATGACCTGACGAAGATCCGCAAGCGGAACACTATGGTCAGGGACTGCGGAAGGACATCAAAGAGCTGCCCCAACCCGATTCCACGGCCGACCGAGCCGCCTTGAACGCCTGGCTGGGCAAGCTGGACGCGTACGCGAAAGAGCTGTACACGATGCACAGCACCATTCCGAACCTCAAGCCCGGCATGGAACTGCTGCTCGCCATGACCGCCAACATCGTGAAGGACAGCGCGGAGGAGGCCGGGGCGGCAGCCAAGAAGGCCGGTTTGCACAGCTGTGCACGCGTCAAGCGGTGGGAGTACCTGGTACCGGATTGATCCCTTCAGCAGTGCCAACGGGGCAGGGAATCTCGGGGCGCAGACGGTGCGGACTGCACGCGATCAGGCACACGGACAGGAACCTCTGTCCCGTGAGATACCAGCCGCCGACCGCGTCCTCACCGCTCGCCGCTCGTTCGCCGGCGCGGGCAACCGCCTCCGAGAGCCGGATGGCGTCCCGTTCACGCTCCGAGGCGAACGCCACTGCGGAAGCGCGCACTTGCTGTCCGAACCACGCGGCTGCCTGCTGTGCATCGCTCCAAGTCCCCTGGACGAAGGAGGTCGGCTTGAGCAGCCAGTGGGCACATTCCAGGGGAACGACCTTGCTGGATCTGAACTCCGGGTGAAGGGGACGCCGGGGACCGTCCTTGAGTAATTCGTGGGCGGACCCGAGCCAGGTGTAGCCGTGATGGTGCATGTACTCGCTCTCTCGGTGAGAGCGGCCCCCACAAGGGGTGAGGGCCGCCCGCCTACATCACGCGACTACTGCCGACCGCAGCCGTCACCGTCACCACATCCACCCTGCTGGCCGCCCTCGGTCGGCCCGTCGTCCTCCGGGTCCTGTCGGACGACGGTCTTGAATCCGCGTAAGCGCATCGAGATGATTCCCTTCGGCGCTGTCGACGCGGGGACTCTCCTCACGCCGTCGTGCACATGCACCCGTTCCGCGCTGGGCTCGACCTGCCAGGGCTCCGGTCCAGCCGGGACGGGGGTCTTAAAAACGGCTCACCGAGTGGTGGCCTTCTTGGTCTGCTCCTCCAGAGCGGCGCGCATGAGGATTTCCGCGAGCCGATTCGCGCTGTCGAGCGGAATACGTCCCAGGGCGACCATGGGGTGACCCGAGACCGTCACCTCTCCCCGCAGGACCGGCCAGAACAGGGCGTCGTCCTTTTCGTCGTGCGCCATGGCCACATCCGAGGTGAAGCCGAGACGGCCCAGAGCTTGTCGCAGCAGTTCGGCGACCGCCCTTGCTTCGGCTCTGGCCGACCGGTGACGTGCGGAGCGCATGGCGTCGATGTGTTCTTCGGTGATTTTCATGGCACGCAGCTCCCCGCGAGTGTGAGTGACGGAGACACTACGGAGCGAATCAATGCCTGCTCAACGAGGTTGCTCGAAGTTGCTCGGGGATCTCAGTCGAGCGAGCCAGCCGCCGAGGAGATAAGCGCTCGTGCCGCCGCACCGTAGACCGCATGTTCGGTCAGCTCACCGAAAGCCTGGGCATACATCGCGATCTCGCCTGGCTGGGTGACCGTCAGGAAGCCGGACACCAGCTCGACATTGACCTCGGATACGTCAAAGATCCAGAAACTCTCGACCGGCCAGCGAACCCGATCCGGCCGCATGGGAACCACGCCCACACTGACGTTGGCCAGCGAACTGATGGCTAGGAGATGGGCAAGTTGCTCTGCCATCGTCTCCGAGCCTCCGATACCAGAGCGCAATACGGACTCCTCGATGAGGAAGGCGAAGCGACGCTCGCCGGTATGCAACAAACGTTGACGTTGCATACGGATGGCGACGGCAGCCTCGACGTCATCCACAAGCCCACGGCGCTCACGGATGGCACACAGCGCCGCCGTCGTATATGCGCGAGTCTGGATCAGCCCAGGGATCAGCCAGGATGAATAGACCCGAAAGCGAGAGGTGCGCTCATACAGCGGTAGACGCTCCTCTTGGGCGCGACGGAGGCCCGCCCGCTCCATACGGCGCCACTCAACCCACATACCTTGCGCGGTGCGGAGCGACGCGATCAGATCTGCCGTCTGTTCCGGCACACCGCAATGTTCTGCCCAGGACCGGATGTCGTCCGGCGAAGGGGAAGTCTTGGCATGCTCGATCTTGCTGACTTTGGACGGGTGCCAACCACAGAGAGCGGCGAGCGCTCGCCCCGTCAGCCCCGCGTCATCGCGGATCTCACCGAGGCGAGCGCCAAGGGCTTGCCTTGCCTGTTGTGCGCTGGACGAAGGAGACGCGGACATGGCCAACGGTTTCGCTCAAAGCGGCCGGTACTCCGTATGCGGTACGGCACGCTCCCAGACGGCCTCGAACGCCGATCCACACAACTTTGCCACTGCGGGTTCGGTCCGCACGTCCATACTCGTCGCAGGGTCCCAGTTGCCATTGCCATCGAAGTGATTGAAGATCACGACCTCATTGTCGATGACCCAGCAGTCCGCGCCCGGCAGGGCCAGATCTGCCGCCTTCCTTCGGGGCAGCCACCGGACCTCCTCGCCGGCCGCGATGTTGTGGCGCCCAGTCACGTCGTACTCGAACTTGATGTATTCACTGACGGGTTCGGAGACGATACGGGCCCGCCTCATCCGAACGCCTCGGGCCGTGGTCGCCATCACCACGTCGAACCAGCTTCGCCACCGCTCGACGGGGTCGAAGCGCACACCGGCGCGCCAGTCGGCGAAATCAGGGTCATCAGGCGTGTAGATGTCGCGCAGCTCCAGATGAACTGCCGAACGCCGCGCGGAAGCCAGAGCTTCACGTACCGCCGTTGCCACTTTTGACCTCGCTATCAGGCTGAGGGATGAACTGGCGCATGTTTGCGGGGAGTCGGATCACCGTCTCGTGGTCGGGCACGTCAGTTGTGTGACCAGGAACCGACCCCACCTCCTGGCACTGCCTGAGTGTTGCGTCGTCCGCCTTCCACGACTGGATGACTAGATCACCGGAATCCTCGTCCAGCCAAATGGTGGGCGAGCCGTCGTTCGGAGTGTTCGGGTAGATCCCCAAGAACCTTAGTGCCACGGCCGCCTCCTGTGCCGAGTCGCTCACCGACAACGACGACTCTCCGCTCGCGTGAAAGCCCGGTCAAGGGCGCAGAGGCGCCGAAGCGGGAGCGCGAGCAGGCGCGCGATCAGGACTCGGGGAAGTGGTCAAATCGGCCCGCCTTGGCAGCGAGTATGAAGGCTCTCAGGCGCGTGCGGGTGGTTGAGAGTATGGCCTCGGGGTGCTCGCTCTCGCGGAGCAATATCGTGTTGTGCTCCCCCTCAGCGACGTTCACACAGGAGGCTGACTCCTGACAGTAGGAGGACTGCCGCCAAGACGCCGGGTTCATATGCCACTCCTTGTCACAATTCTTGGATGAGGCCGTGAATGAAGTCGCGAGCCTCGTTCTGCTTGAGCGCGATGGCTTCCATTTTGCCGATCACCATGCGGTACTTCTCCAGCTGAGCTTCGGCGTCGAGCAGAAGCGAGCCGTGGGCCTGTTCGAGCAGGATGGTGTCGAGTTGGGGCACGGGGCCGGAGAAGTAGTTGATCGACTGGCCGGAACCGGCGAATGTCCCGTTCCTAAACGGGATCACCTGGATAGTGATGTGTTCTCGTTCACTCATGTCGATCAAGTGCTGAAGCTGCGCACGGGCCGTGCGCGGGCCGCCGAAGGGCATACGGAGGGCGGCCTCGTGGATCACCGCCTTGCACGGGGTGGGACTTTCGCCATAGAGGATGCGTTGTCGCTTGATGCGGTGCGAGACGCGGTCTTCTACATCGGGCGGCGGGAGCGCGGGCACACCTTCGGCGAAGACCGCACGGGCGTGGTCGACGGTCTGGAGCAAACCGGGGATGTGGAGCACAGTAGCCAGCAACAGTGCCGCCGCGTGGTGTTCCAACTCGGCCAGGTCGAGCTGCCCGGGAGACAGCAGCTCCCGGTACTCCTCCCACCAGCCGCGCTTCCGCTTGCCGGTCATGGCGATGAGCGCGGCGATCAGGGCCTCGTCGCCGCATGCGTAGTTCTCGGCCAGGGCGCGGATGCTGCGCTCGCTGAGGCCGAAGCGTCCAGTCTCGATGTTGCTGATGCGGGCCTGGTTGGCCCCGATCAGCTCAGCGGCCTCCCGGGTGTTGAGGCCCGCGCGCTCGCGGAGCTTGCGCAGCTCAACTCCGAGGCGTAGCTGACGTGCGGTCGGAGTTGTCCTTGGCGGCATGCGGTCCTCCACGGTCGCACAGGTGATGCAAGGGTCACTGGAACGAAGTCAAGGTTAGAGACTTCTCGATACACCGTAGAAGTAATTCAACCTTTCGCTCTACGCTGTGATCCAGGCCACCTTCTGACGGCAGTTCCACAGCTGCCGCACGCCTGGCCCGCATCCGGCCCAACTCCACCTCCTGGCAAGGAGACACGCATGGGTACCGTATCCCCCGACCAACCCGCCTCCGCCCCCTTCGACCTCGGCAAAGAACTCCGCGCACTCGTCCTCGCCACCGCGCCCCGCCTCTTCGCCGTGACCCGGATCCACCCGTACGAGGACACCGGAGAATCAGACGTGGAGATCGCGGCATGGGGCATGGCCCATGAGAACGGCCGTACCGAAGTGGTGAGGCCGGGGCAGCGGTTGGTCCTCGTCTCGCCCGAGCGGGTGGAGGCGTGGTTCTCCCGGGACGGGGTCACCGCACAGCTCGTGTGGCTCGGCCCGGCCACCGCCGCTTCGCTCGGACCCGACCTGGCCGCCTAGCCATCGTCGCCGCCGCGCCAGGTGGCCCGGACCCGGCGCCATGCCTCGATGACGGCGGGGACTTTGGACAGGAGCTCGGCTGCCATGGTGAGTATCAGCCCGGCCAGGCCGAAGGCGGCCAGCACGAGCAGGGTGACGGTGTCCCAGTCCACCAGTTCTCACACCCCTCAGTCGGGTGGTCGAACCGATGGCCCGGCAGGCTCAGCCCGACCACCTCGTACGGTGGTCAGCTGAGGTCCTGCCGACGTCCAAGATCTCAATACGAACGGCCGGAGAGCGGCGCTCTCCGGGACCGTCGGCAGTTCCGGCCGCCACGCGGGCGACGGCCGGCTTTTTTCGTGCACCCCGAGACGTCGGACATGGGGCGACACTTTCCCCCGTGCCGGACGGTCCGTCACCAGTTTAGCCGCCGGAGGCTCAGCGCATCAGGACTCCCGCCGCTTCGGACGCGGTCTCCGAGGGGATGGCGATGAGGCCCGGTTCGGCGGGGTGGGAGAGGAGGGGGTGGGTGGGGAGGACGCGGATGGTGTAGCCGAAGGGGCCGGTGCGGTTGAGGGCCAGGGGGGCTTCGTAGCGGCGGCTGCCTTCGAGGTCGGGGCCCGCGGTGGGTTTGAGGGGGACGTGGGTGGCGTCGGTGATGCGGTCGGTGTCGTCCACGCGGCCCGCCACGGCCTGGACTTCGACGTCCGCCGGGTCCAGGCCGCCCAGGCGCACCCGGACGCGGAGGGAGAGCGTCGAGCCGAGTTCGGCGGCGCCGCCCGGGGCGGGTGGGGTGAGGTGGGCCTCGACGTGGTCGACGGCGACGTCCGGCCAGGCGGCGCGGATTCGGGTCTTCCAGGTGGCGAGTTCGGCGGCCGCATCGAGGTTCAGGGCCCGGTGGGAGCGGGCGGCGGGGGCGTAGAGGCGCTCGACGTATTCGCGGACCATGCGGCCCGCGAGCACCTTGGGGCCGAGGGTGGTGAGGGTGCGGCGGACCATGGCGATCCAGCGGCCGGGGAGGCCGTCCAGGCCGCGGTCGTAGAAGCGCGGGGCGACCCGCTGCTCCAGCAGGTCGTAGAGGGCGGCGGCCTCCAGGTCGTCGCGGCGGGTCTCGTCGATGGCGTCGCCGTCTGCGGTGGGGATGGCCCAGCCGAAGTCCGGCTCGTACCACTCGTCCCACCAGCCGTCGAGGACGGAGAGGTTGAGGCAGCCGTTCAGCGCCGCCTTCATACCGCTGGTGCCGCACGCCTCCAGCGGGCGCAGCGGGTTGTTGAGCCAGACGTCGCAGCCGGGGTAGAGGTTCTGGGCCATGCCCATGCCGTAGTCGGGCAGGAAGACCAGGCGGTGGCGCACCCTGGGGTCGTCGGCGAAGCGGACGAGTTCCTGGACGAGGCGCTTGCCGCCGTCGTCGGCCGGGTGGGCCTTGCCCGCGACGACGATCTGGATCGGCCGCTCGGGGTGGAGCAGCAGTTCCATCAGCCGGTCCTGGTCGCGCAGCATGAGGGTGAGCCGCTTGTAGGAGGGGACGCGGCGGGCGAAGCCGATGGTGAGGACGTCGGGGTCGAGCGCCCCGTCGATCCAGCCGAGCTCGGCGGAGCCCGCGCCGCGCTGCCGCCAGGAGGCGTACAGCCGCCGCCGGACCTCGGCGACCAGCCGCTTGCGCAGGGTGCGGCGCAGCTCCCACAGCTCGGAGTCGCCGAGGTGGCCGAACTGGCGGGCGCCGAGCCGGGTGATCTCGGGGGCCGTCCAGGTGGGTGCGTGCACCCCGTTGGTGACGGAGGTGATGGGCACCTCCTCGGGGTCGAAGCCCGGCCAGAGCCCGGCGAACATCTCCCGGCTGACGCGGCCGTGCAGGGTGGACACCCCATTGGCGCGCTGGGCCAGCCGCAGCCCCATCACGGCCATGTTGAAGAGGTTGGGCTCCCCGTCGGGATAGGTCTCCATGCCGAGCGCGAGGATCCGCTCGACCTCGATCCCGGGCAGCTCGGCGTCGTCGCCGAAGTGGCGGGCGACCAGTTCGCGGTCGAAGCGGTCGATTCCGGCGGGGACGGGGGTGTGGGTGGTGAAGACGGTCCCGGCCCGCACCGCCTCGTGGGCGGCGTCGAAGCCGGCGCCGCCGGCGATCAGTTCGCGGATGCGCTCCAGGCCCTGGAATCCGGCGTGGCCCTCGTTGGTGTGGAACACCTCGGGTTCGGGGTGGCCGGTGAGCCCGCAGTACGCGCGCAGGGCGCGGACGCCGCCGATGCCCAGCAGCATCTCCTGGAGCAGCCGGTGCTCGCTGCCGCCGCCGTAGAGCCGGTCGGTCACCTCGCGCTCGCCGTGGCCGTTCTCCTCCACGTCGGAGTCGAGCAGCAGCAGTGGCACCCTGCCCACCTGGGCCTGCCAGACACGGGCGTGGAGCGGTCGGCCGCCGGGCAGGGTGAGCGGGATCCGGACGGGCCGGCCGTCCGCCTCGCACAGCTGGGTGAGCGGGAGCTCGTCGGGGTCCAGGACCGGATAGTGCTCCTGCTGCCAGCCGTCGCGGGAGAGCGACTGCCGGAAGTAGCCGTGGCGGTAGAGCAGTCCGACGCCCACCAGGGGGACGCCGAGGTCGCTGGCGGCCTTGAGGTGGTCACCGGCGAGGATGCCGAGGCCGCCGGAGTACTGGGGCAGGGCGGCGGTGATCCCGAACTCCGGCGAGAAGTAGGCGATGGCGGTGGGCAGCCCGGAGGGGACGGGCGGTCCGGAGGGGGCGGGTGTGGCAGAGGGTACGGGCGCGCCTGATGGCGCGGGCGGGCCTGGGGACGCAGTAGCTACGGGCTCGACGGGGACCGGCCCGGCTCTGTCCTCGGCGGCGAGCCGCCCCTGATACCACCGGGGCCCGGTCAGATAGTCGTGCAGATCATCCGCGGCCGCCGTGAGACGGCGCAGGAAGGAGCGGTCCTCGGCGAGGTCCGCGAGCCGGGAGAGGGGCACGGCGCCCAGCAGCCGCACCGGGTCGCCGCCCGACTCCCGCCAGCCCTCGGGGTCCACGGACTCGAAGAGCTCGCGGGTCTCGGGGTGCCAGGACCAGCGCAGATTGCGCGCCAGCCGGTTGAGCGGTCGCAGGGGCTCCGGAAGGACGGGGCGCACGCTGAATCGACGAATGGCCTTCACCCTTCGACGGTAGCGGCCGAGGAGTCCCCGTTTCGGCTGTTTCGCCCCGCTCCCGAGAAGTGGGCCCGAAGGCGGCAACCTTTCCGGCCAACGGGACGACTAGGGGTCACACCTTCCCCCCCATGCCTTGGAGGACCACGTGCGCTCTCGGGACAGTTCGCACACTCCGCCCCCCGCTCATCCGCCCAGATCCACCCCGCGCAGGGGCCGGACGGGGCTGCCCCGCGTCCGGATGCTGGCGGCCGCCTGCGCGGCGGGCGCGCTGACCGTCACCTCGCTGGTGAGCGTCTCGGAGGCCGCCGAGGGCAAGGGGTCCGCGCCGAAGGCGGCCGCCGCGGCCCAGCTCGAGAAGCTGGACCGGGGGCTGGTGAGCGTGCACACCGGCAATGACAACCTGGTCAGCTGGCGCTGGCTGGCCACCGATCCGGACGGTGTGACGTTCAACCTCTACCGGGGCGGCGTCAAGGTCAACTCCTCCCCCATCACCACCACCAACTACCTGCACAAGGACGCCCCGAACAGCGCCGACTACACCGTGCGGGCCATCGTGGGCGGGGCGGAGCAGCCCGCCTCGCCGAGCGCGATCCAGTTCCGCCCCGGGTACTACGATGTGCCGATCTCACCCCCGGCGGGCGGCTCGGACTACACCTATGAGGCCAATGACGCCTCGGTGGGCGACCTCGACGGCGACGGCGATCTGGACTTCGTCCTGAAGTGGCAGCCGACCAACGCCAAGGACAACTCCCAGTCGGGCGTCACCGGCAACACCATCGTCGACGGCTACACCCTCCAGGGGCAGCGGCTGTGGCGGATCGACCTGGGCCGCAACATCCGCTCCGGCGCCCACTACACCCAGTTCCAGGTGTACGACTACGACGGCGACGGCCAGGCCGAGATCGCGATGAAGACCGCGGACGGCACGGTCGACGGCGCCGGTAAGACGATCGGCAGCGCGTCCGCCGACTACCGCAACTCCAGCGGCTATGTGCTCAGCGGACCCGAATATCTGACGATGTTCAACGGCCGTACGGGCGCCGCGATGAGCACGGTGGACTACGTCCCGCCGCGCGGCACCGTCTCCTCCTGGGGCGACTCCTACGGCAACCGCGTGGACCGCTTCCTGGCCGGGACGGCGTATCTCAACGGCTCCACCCCCTCGCTGATCGAGGCGCGCGGCTACTACACCCGCACCGTGATCTCCGCCTGGAGGTTCAGCGGAGGCCAGCTCACCCGGCAGTGGACGTTCGACACCAACAGCTCCACCAACACCGGCAAGGGCTACGACGGCCAGGGCAACCACGCGCTGGCCACCGGCGATGTGGACGGCGACGGCAGGGACGAGATCGTCTACGGCTCGATGGCCGTGGACGACAACGGCTCGGGGCTGTGGACCAACAAGAACGGCCACGGCGACGCCGGCCACCTCGGCGACCTCGACCCCTCACGGGCGGGCCTTGAGTACTTCAAGGTGGACGAGGACTCCGCAAAACCGGGCTCGTACTTCGCCGACGCCCGCACCGGCCAGGTGCTGTGGTCCACCGCGTCCGGCGGTGACAACGGGCGCGGCGTGGCCGGTGACATCTGGGCGGGCAACGACGGCGCCGAGATGTGGTCCGCGCGGGACGACCAGATCCGCGACGAGGGCGGCGGTGCCAAGGGCCGCAAGCCCTCCTCGATCAACTTCCTGGCCTGGTGGGACGGCGATCCGGTGCGCGAGCTGCTGGACGGCACCCATATCGACAAGTACGGCACCTCGGGTGACACCCGGCTGCTCACCGGCTCCGGGGTGCACTCCAACAACGGCACCAAGGCCACCCCGTCGCTGTCCGGCGACATCCTCGGCGACTGGCGCGAGGAGGTGGTCTGGCCGACCAGCGACAACAAGGCGCTGCGGATCTACTCCACGCCGTACGAGACCGACCGGAAGATCACCACGCTGCTCCATGACCGGCAGTACCGCGAGGCGCTGGCCTGGCAGAACACGGCCTACAACCAGCCCCCGCACCCCAGCTTCTTCATCGGCAACAAGATGGCGACCCCGCCGCGGCCGGCCGTCACCACCCCGTGAAACCCCCCACCAAGAAGGAGATCCGACATGGCTGAACAACGCACCAGGTACCGGGCGATGGCCGGGGCCCTCGGCGCCGTCGCCCTCACCGCGGGCGCGATCACCACCGGGCTGACCCTGCCCACGGCCTCCGCCGCCACCTGGCCCACGCCCAGCGGCACCCCGCAGGCGGTCACCAAGAGCATCCCGGTCAGCGGCACCATGGACGGCGGGATGAAGCGCTACTACGGCGACGGCGACCTGGGCTCCGGCGGCCAGGACGAGGGCCAGGACCCGCTGTTCGACCTGAAGGACGGCGCCACGCTGAAGAACGTCATCCTCGGCGCCCCGGCAGCCGACGGCGTGCACTGTGCCGGCAGCTGCACCCTCCAGAACGTCTGGTGGGAGGACGTCGGCGAGGACGCCGCCACCTTCCGCGGCACCGGCAAGACGTTCAACGTCATCGGCGGCGGCGCCCGCAAGGCGTCCGACAAGGTGTTCCAGTTCAACGGCGGCGGCACGCTCAACATCTCGGGCTTCGCCGTCCAGGACTTCGGCAAGCTGGTCCGCTCCTGCGGTAACTGCTCGTCGCAGTACAAGCGCACCATCAACGTGAGCAACACCGAGGTCACCGCACCGGGCAAGGCCATCGGCGGGATCAACACCAACTACGGCGACTCGCTGACCCTGCGCGGTATCACGATCATCGGGGACAGCAGCAAGAAGATCGTCCCGTGCCAGAAGTACATCGGGAACAACACGGGCAAGGAGCCCACCGAGAACGGCAGCGGCCCCGACGGCACCTACTGCAAGTACAGCTCGTCGGACATCACCTACAAGTGACGTCCGGATGACCCGGCGCCGTGCCTGACCCTCACAGGGACAGGCACGGCGCGTGCCCGTACCGGACACTGTTGGGTATGGACACGACTGCCGAACTGGGGAGCTTTCTGCGCACCCGCCGCGCCGGGCTGAGCCCCGAGGACGTCGGCCTGGTCGCGTACGGGACCCGGCGCCGGGTCCCGGGGTTGCGCCGCGAGGAGCTGGCGCAGCTGGCCGGGGTGAGCGTGGCGTACTACACCCGGCTGGAGCAGGGCCAGTCCACCGGCGCCTCGGACGGGGTGCTGGACGCGATCGCCCGCGCGCTGCGGCTGAGCCCGGACGAGCGGGCGCACCTTGGCAACCTGGCCCGTCCGCCGCGCGCCGGGCGCCGCCCCGCGCAGCGCGCCGAGTCCGCGCGCCCGGCGACCCGGCGGCTGATCGCCGCGATGGACGGCGTACCGGCCGTGGTCCTCGGTCCGCGCTTCGACGTCCTGGCGTGGAACCCGCTGGGGCACGCCCTGATCGCCGGGCATCTGCCCGCAGACGGGCCCGAGCACCCCGACGACCGGCCCAACACCCAGCGGATGCTGTTCCTCGACCCCCACACCCGTGAGCTGTATCCGGACTGGAAGGGCGAGGCGCGGCGCGCGGTGTCCGCGCTGCGGGTGGTGGCCGGGGCGCACCCCGACGACCGGCGGCTGGCGGAGCTGGTCGGCGAACTGACCATGAAGAGCGGGGAGTTCGCGGCGCTGTGGTCGCGCCACCCGGTGCGCCGGTGCGCCTTCGGCACCAAGTCCTTCCACCACCCGCTGGTGGGGCGGCTGGAGCTGGACTTCGAGATGACCCGGCTGCCGGACTCGGGGGGCCAGGCCCTGCTGATGTACGGGGCGGAGCCGGGGTCGCCGTCGGAGGCGGCGCTGCGGCTGCTGCCGAGGGAGGCCGTCGCGTTTTACGCCCCCTGATGCGCCCTTGTCGGGATCTTTCCTCCCACGTCAGGCTTGCGCCGTCGAGTTGGGGAGGGGATCGTTCCATGGCATGCGCATCTGCGGGCCCCCGGCGGAGGGTGGCGGTGCCGGCCGCCGTCGTCGCGGTGGTCCTGGTGGTCTTGTCGCCCGCTCAGACCGTTCCCGCGCAGGGGGCGCAGGGGGTCCAGGCCACCGGCGGGGCGGGGGCCCAAGGCCGTATCGCGGCGGACCACGGCTATATCGTCGCCCTGAAGCGGGGCCCGGAAGCGCCCGCGGCGGCGTCCGGGGCGGGCCGGGCGCTGATCGAGCGGTACGGGGCGCGGGTGCGCCGGGTCTACCGCACCGCGCTCAACGGCTATGCGGTACGGGCGAACGCGGTACAGGCCGGGCGGCTGGCAGCCGATCCGCGCATCGCCTCGGTGACCCGGGACGAGCGGGTGTCGCTGCGCTGGTCCCGGGCGCGGTTACCGGCCCCGCCGCGCGGCCGGGCGCGGCCGCCGTGGGGTCTGGACCGGATCGACCAGCCGGACCGGCGGCTGGACGGGGCGTACACCGCGCCCCGCGGCGGCGGGCGCGGCACCACGATCTACGTGATCGACTCCGGGGTCCGCACCTCCCATGAGGACTTCGGCGGCCGGGCCCGCTCCGGCTGGGACTTCGTGGACGACGATCCGGTGGCCGAGGACGGCAACGGCCATGGCACCCATGTGGCCGCCACGGCGGCGGGCACCCGCTACGGCGTGGCGAAGGAGGCCACGATCGTGGCCGTACGGGTGCTGGACGACCGGGGCGAGGGCACCATCGCGCAGGTGCTGGCCGGAATGGACTGGGTGCTGCGACACGCCAGGCGGCCCGCGGTGGTCAATCTGAGTCTGGGCTCGGCGGCCGCCACTCCGCTGCCCGAGTGGGACGCGGCGGTGCGGGCGGGGATCGCCGCCGGTCTGGTCTTCACCGTGGCGGCGGGCAACCAGGACCGGCCCGCCGCCTCGTTCTCGCCGGGCCGGGTGCCGGGGGCGCTCACGGTGGGCGCGACCGACCGCGCCGACCGGCGCTCGGGTTTCTCCAACTGGGGCCCGGGAGTTGACCTGTTCGCGCCCGGGGACCGGATCGTCTCGGCGTCCAACGCGGGCGATACGGCGGCCAGGACGCTCTCTGGTACGTCGATGGCGGCCCCGCATGTCGCGGGTGCCGCCGCGCTGTATCTGACCGGCCATCGCTTCGCGACTCCGGCCCAGGTCGGGGCGGCGCTGACGGCCGGGGCGAGCAAGGGCCGGGTGCGCGGCGCGGGCCCGGGGTCGCCGAACCGTCTGCTGCGGGTGGCCAACTGACGTAACCACAGAACGCGTCGAGTGGACGGCCCCGCCTACGGGCGGGGTCGATTCATGTACCCGGCGTTACGAACCGGTAGTTAACGGGAACCCGGATTGTCTCCCCGTTCCGTAGGGGAAGGCTTTCCACGCGCGCCCCCCATGGCCGACCCCATCCGCCCACCAGAGTGAACGCGGACAGGAGCTGTCATGCCCGCAACCCAACGCCCGGCGGTAAAACCGATACAAAGGACAAAAGCCGCCCCCGCGTCTCCATCCGCACTGCCGTCAGGTGATCCTATGATCGGTCGCATTCCCATTCTGGATATCCGCCCGCTGATCGACTGCGGCCGCCGCCCCGCCAAGGCGGTGGTGGACGAGACCTTCGAGGTCAGTGCCACCGTGTTCCGGGAAGGTCATGACGCGGTCAACGCCAATGTGGTCCTCCGGGATCCGTCCGGCCGCTCCGGCCCCTGGACCCCGATGCGTGAACTCACCCCCGGCACCGACCGCTGGGGCGCCGAGGTCACCCCCGGCGCGCCCGGCCGCTGGACGTACACGGTCGAGGCGTGGAGCGATCCGATCGCCACCTGGCGCCAGCACGCCCGCATCAAGGTCCCGGCCGGGATCGACACCGACCTGGTCCTGGAGGAGGGGGCCCGGCTGCATGAACGGGCCGCGGCCGGAGTGCCCAAGAACGACGGCCGGGAGGCGGTGCTGGCGGCCGTCGACGGGCTGCGCGACGAGCGCCGCCCGGTGGCCGACCGGCTCGCCGCCGCCCTCGCGCCCGATGTGACCGAGGCCCTCGACCGCCACCCGCTGCGGGAGTTGGTCAGCTCCTCGCGCCCCATGCCGCTCCAGGTGGACCGGGAGCGCGCGCTGTTCGGCTCCTGGTACGAGCTCTTCCCGCGCTCGGAGGGCGCCAAGGTGTCCGAGGGGCGGCGGCCGGTCAGCGGCACCCTGCGCACCGCCGCCGAGCGGCTGCCCGCGATCGCCGCCGCGGGCTTCGACGTGGTCTATCTGCCGCCGATCCACCCCATCGGCACCGCCTTCCGCAAGGGCCCCAACAACACGCTCTCCGCGGGCCCCTTCGACGTGGGCTCGCCCTGGGCCATCGGCTCGGCCGACGGCGGCCATGACGCGATCCACCCCGACCTCGGCACCTTCGAGGACTTCGGCCACTTCGTGGCGCGCGCCCGGGAGCTGCGCATGGAGGTGGCGCTGGACTTCGCGCTCCAGTGCTCCCCGGACCACCCCTGGGTCTCCCAGCACCCCGAGTGGTTCCACCGGCGCGCCGACGGCACCATCGCGTACGCCGAGAACCCGCCCAAGAAGTACCAGGACATCTATCCGCTCGCCTTCGACCGGGACTTCCGCGGCCTGGTGCGGGAGACCGAGCGGGTGCTGCGCTTCTGGATGGCGCACGGGGTGCGGATCTTCCGGGTGGACAATCCGCACACCAAGCCGGTGGTCTTCTGGGAGAAGGTGCTCGGCGACATCCACCGCTCCGACCCCGATGTCCTCTTCCTCTCCGAGGCGTTCACCCGCCCGGCGATGCTGAACGCCCTGGGCGCGGTCGGCTTCCACCAGTCGTACACCTACTTCACCTGGCGGAACACCAAGCAGGAGCTCACCGACTACCTCACCGAGCTGTCGGGGGACGCGGCCGCCTGGATGCGGCCCAACTTCTTCGTCAACACCCCCGACATCCTGCACGCCTACCTCCAGGAGGGCGGCCGCCCCGCCTTCGAGGTGCGGGCCGTGCTCGCCGCCACCCTCTCCCCCGCCTGGGGCGTCTACGCGGGCTACGAGCTGTGCGAGTCCACCCCGGTGCGGCAGGGCGGCGAGGAGTACCTGGACTCGGAGAAGTACCAGCTGCGGCCGCGCGACTGGGCGGCGGCCGAGCGCGAGGGAAGAACGATCACCCCGCTGCTGGCCCGGCTGAACCGGGTGCGCCGCCGCCATCCCGCCCTGCGCCGGCTGCGCAACCTCAGATTCCACCACGCCGACAACGATTCCGTCATCGTCTACTCCAAGCGCGCGGGCGACTCGTGTGTGGTCACGGTCGTCAACCTCGACCCTCACCACACCCAGGAGGCGACGGTCTCGTTGAACATGCCGGAACTCGGCCTCGAGTGGCATGAGTCCGTCCCGGTGCGCGACGAGCTCACCGGCGAGACCTATCACTGGGGCAGGGACAACTATGTGCGCCTGGAGCCGGGGCGGGATTTGGCTCCGGCGCATGTGCTGTCCCTGCGACCGTCCTCACCGATCGGAGGGTCACCCACAACATGATCGTCAACGAGCCCGTACCGGACACGTTCGAGGACACGCCCGCGGGTGACCGCGATCCCGACTGGTTCAAGCGCGCGGTCTTCTACGAGGTCCTGGTCCGCTCCTTCCAGGACAGCAACGGCGACGGCGTCGGCGACCTCAAGGGCCTGACGGCCAAACTGGACTATCTGCAGTGGCTGGGCGTGGACTGCCTGTGGCTGCCGCCGTTCTTCGCCTCACCGCTGCGCGACGGCGGCTATGACGTCTCGGACTACACCGCCGTACTGCCGGAGTTCGGGGATCTCGCGGACTTCGTGGAGTTCGTCGACGCCGCTCATCAGCGCGGGATGCGCGTGATCATTGACTTTGTCATGAACCACACGAGTGATCAGCATCCGTGGTTCCAGGAGTCCCGCGGCGACCCGGACGGACCGTACGGCGACTACTACGTCTGGGCCGACGACGACAAGCAGTACCAGGACGCGCGGATCATCTTCGTCGACACCGAGACCTCCAACTGGACCTTTGATCCAGTACGCAAGCAGTACTACTGGCACCGCTTCTTCTCGCACCAGCCGGACCTCAACTTCGAGAACCCCGCCGTCCAGGAGGAGGTACTGGCCGCCCTGCGCTTCTGGCTGGACCTGGGCATCGACGGATTCCGGCTCGACGCCGTCCCATATCTGTACGCCGAGGAGGGCACCGACTGCGAGAACCTGCCCCGGACACATGAGATGCTCAGGCGCGTCCGGGCCGAGATCGACGCCCACTATCCGGACACCGTGCTGCTGGCCGAGGCCAACCAGTGGCCGGAGGACGTCGTCGACTACTTCGGCGACTTCTCGGCGGGCGGCGACGAATGCCATATGGCCTTCCACTTCCCGGTGATGCCGCGCATCTTCATGGCGGTGCGGCGCGAGTCCCGCTACCCGGTCTCGGAGATCCTCGCCAAGACCCCCGCCATCCCCTCCGGCTGTCAGTGGGGCATCTTCCTGCGCAACCACGACGAGCTGACGCTGGAGATGGTCACCGACGAAGAGCGCGACTACATGTACGCGGAGTACGCCAAGGATCCGAGGATGCGCGCCAACATCGGCATCCGCAGACGGCTGGCGCCCCTGCTGGACAACGACCGCAACCAGATCGAGCTGTTCACCGCGCTGCTGCTGTCCCTGCCCGGCTCGCCGATCCTCTACTACGGCGACGAGATCGGCATGGGCGACAACATCTGGCTCGGCGACCGCGACGCCGTGCGCACCCCCATGCAGTGGACCCCCGACCGGAACGCGGGCTTCTCCTCCTGCGATCCGGGGCGGCTGTTCCTGCCGACCATCATGGACCCGGTCTACGGCTATCAGGTCACCAATGTCGAGGCGGCCATGAGCAGCCCGTCCTCGCTGCTGCACTGGACCCGCCGGATGATCGAGATCCGTAAGCAGAACCCCGCCTTCGGACTCGGCTCCTTCACCGAACTGCCCTCCTCCAACCCGGCCGTCCTCGCCTTCCTGCGCGAGGCCCCGAGGACCCGGGACGGTGAGGACGACCTGGTGCTGTGCGTGAACAACTTCTCGCGCTTCGCCCAGCCCACCGAGCTGGACCTGCAGTCCTTCGCCGGCCGCCATCCGGTCGAGCTGATCGGCGGGGTCCGCTTCCCGGCCATCGGCGAGCTGCCGTATCTGCTCACCCTGGCCGGGCACGGGTTCTACTGGTTCCGGCTGCGGCGCAGTGAGGTAGTGGGGCACTGGGCCGACCGCGTCGGCTGAGCGATGCTTTCCCCTACCCGCCCCTTCCCGAACCATGGGGCTCCGCCCCTGGACCCCGGACGCCCTTCGGGCGTGTCCTCAATCTCCCCCAGCTACCGCTGGGAGGTGCCCCCTGACGGGCTGAAAATCAGCCCCTCCGGCGATTGAGGAGCGGGGTCTGGGGCGGAGCCCCAGTTGAGGGAAGGGGCGGGCAGGGGAACAGCCCGCCGCAGGCGCCAAGGCCGCCATCCGGTTTCGGCCGGGCCCGGCCTTCGCTCGTCCGTACGCGTCCATCTCGGGCGCGTACGGGCGTTTTCGACCCCCCGTCATGGGCACTCTGTACTCACACCGTCACCGGCGGGCCCGATGGCGTTCACCGGGCTCGCCGTACGGACGATCCTCGCCCGACACGTCCCGCACCGTCGCACAGTCAATGCCGCAATCCGGGACACTTTGCCCTGATCTGTCGTGTGCCCGGGGAAAGGACGCGACGCCATGCCGGAAGCTCCGCTCTCCCGGGGGGCACACCACCCGCCGACCGCCGTACCGCGGGACCAGCCCCCACCGGCCGCGGCCCGCACCGCCGGGGCCGCGGGCCCGCCCGGGCTGCTCACCTCGCTCGCGCCGCTGCTCGCCGAGTGGCTGCCCCGGCAGCGCTGGTTCGCGGGCAAGGGCCGCCCCGTCAGCGGCTTCGCGCTGGTCTCCGCGACCGAGCTGCTGCCGTGGCGGGCGAGCGGCGGCACGCCCGGGCTGCTCCATCTGCTGGTCCGCGCCCAGCAGCCGGAGCCGCCCGGCCACCGGCACGGCTTCGGCTGCGGCCACCGGCGCGGGGCGGCGGCCAGCGACTGCTACCAGTTGCTGCTCGGGGCGCGCCCCGCCCTGCCGCCGCCGCTCGCCCCCGCGCTCATCGGCCGGCCCAGCGGCGGGCCGCTGGACGGGCAGACGGTGTACGAGGCGCTGGCCGACCCCCGGCTCACCACGCTGCTGCTGGAGCGGCTGCGGATGCCCGGACGGCTCGGTCCGCTGCGCTTCGTACGGGAGCCGTCCAGCGCCATCCCGTCCGCACTCGCGCCCCGGGTGATGACCGCGGAGCAGTCCAACTCCTCGGTGGTTTACGGCGATACGTTTATTCTCAAGCTCTTCCGGCGGGTCAGCCCCGGCACCAACCCGGACCTCGAACTCCCCCTCGCGCTGGCCCGCACCGGCTGCCCCCGGGTGCCCGCGCCCGCCGCCTGGTTCGAGGCCGAGCCCCCGGCCGAGGGCGCCGGGCCACGGCCGGAGCCGTTCACCCTGGGGGTGCTCCAGCCCTTCCTGGCCGGTTCCCGGGACGGCTGGCAGCTGGCGCTGGACGCCCTGGCCGCCGACGGCGACTTCACCGGCGCCGCCCGCGCGCTGGGGCACGCGACCGCCGAGGTGCATCTGGCGATGGCCCGCGCACTGCCCATCTCCGTGCTGCGCCGCCCGCAGATCGAGCACCTCGCCGCCGCCATGAGCGAACGGCTCGACTCGGCCGCCGCCGCGGTGCCCGCCCTCCAGCCGTACCGCACCGCGCTGCACGGCGCGTACGAGGATCTGGCCGCGCTGGGGCGCGCGGGCCGCACCTGGGCGGCCCAGCGCATCCACGGCGATCTGCACCTGGGGCAGGCGCTGCGCACGGGAAACGGCGGGGACGGAGGCGGCGGCGGGCGGTGGTCACTCATCGACTTCGAGGGCGAACCGTCCCGTCCGCTGGCCGAGCGGCGCCGCCCGCAGCCGCCGGTGCGCGACATCGCGGGCATGCTGCGGTCCTTCGACTACGCGGCGGCCGTGGGACGCCATGAGCACCCGCAGGTGTGGGCGGGCCGCACCCGCGCCGCGTACTGCGCGGGCTACGCGGAGGCGTCCGGCACCGATCCGCGCGCCGAACCGGAGCTGCTGCGCGCCCACGAGACCGACAAGGCCGTCTACGAGGTGCTCTACGAGGCGCGGCACCGCCCCGACTGGCTGTCCGTCCCGATGACGGCGATCCACCGCCTGGCCGCCACCCGCGCCTGACCCCGGGGCCGGGGTCGCCCCCGGCCGGATCCCGGCCGGGAGGGGCCCGGGGCCCCGGCTCCCCCGGACCGCGGCCCCACCGCCCCGCTCCTTCCCCCGCCGCTCCGATTCCCGCTTCCGACCGTTCCGTCCGACCCCCGACACCCCCGGGAGGACCACCCCGTGACCGCACGACCGCCGTCCGGCCAGTACCCGTCCGACGAGGGACCGGGCCACGCGCCCGCCGCCACCGGCGCCCCAACCGGCCCGGCGGTCCCGGCGACGTTCCTCCCCGCCCGCACCCCCACACGGACCGGACCCGCCACCGCCCACCGGGACGAATCCGCCCGGCCGGGCGGGAGCGCGGACCGCTCGGCGCCGACCACGTCCCCCGAACCCGCCGACGGGCCCCGGCCGAGCCGCGCGGCCCGGGTGTCCTACGGTTCGCCGCCCGTGCCCCGTGCGCCCCGCGCGGGCGAGGAGCGGGAGGCGGAGGACGGCGGCGTGGAGGACGGCGGCGCGGGCGGGCCGTCGCGGGTGGCCGGGCGGCCCGTGGCCGGGGGTGGCGCGGGCCCCGACGATGTGGTGGAGGACGAGCGGGGGGTGCGGGCCGCGCCCGCGCTGGGGGACGAGGAGCGGCGGCGGCTGCTGGCCGGGGCGCATCACGATCCGCACGCGGTGCTCGGCGCCCACCCCGTGCCGGGCGGGGTGCTGTTCCGGGCCCTGCGCCCGTACGCCCGGTCGGTGACCGTCGCCGCCGCCGGGCTGCGCGCCCGGCTGCGGGCCGAGGGGGACGGGCTGTTCTCCGGGGTGCTGCCGCTGCGGGAGGTCCCGGACTACCGGCTGCTGGTGGCGTACGAGGACGCCGAGCTGGAGCTGCACGACCCGTACCGCTTCCTGCCCGCCATCGGCGAGCTCGATCTGCACCTCATCGGCGAGGGCCGCCACGAGGAGCTGTGGCGGGCGCTCGGCGCACGGCCGATGACCCACCAGGGGGTGGCGGGCACCCGCTTCACCGTATGGGCGCCCAATGCCCTCGGGGTGCGGCTGACCGGCGACTTCACCTACTGGGACGGCACCGCGCTGCCGATGCGCTCGCTCGGCGGCAGCGGCGTGTGGGAGCTGTTCCTGCCCGGCGTCGGCGAGGGCGCGCTCTACAAGTTCGAGATCGCCCGGCCCGACGGCGGCCACTCGCTGCGCGCCGATCCGATGGCGCGGCGTACCGAGTGCCCGCCCGCCACCGCCTCCGTCGTCCACGCCTCGCACCACGCCTGGGGCGATGAGGCGTGGCTGGCGCGGCGGAAGAGCGGACGCGTCCATGAGCTGCCGTTCTCCGTCTACGAGGTGCATCTGCCGTCCTGGCGGCCGGGGCTGACCTACCGGCAGCTCGCCGAGCAGCTCCCGGCGTACGTCAGGGACCTGGGCTTCACCCATGTCGAGCTGATGCCGGTGGCCGAGCACCCCTTCGGTGGCTCCTGGGGCTACCAGGTGACCGGCTTCTACGCGCCCACGGCCCGGCTCGGCACCCCCGACGACTTCAAGTACCTGGTGGACGCGTTGCACCGGGCGGGCATCGGGGTCATCGTGGACTGGGTGCCCGCGCACTTCCCGAAGGACGCCTGGGCGCTGGCGGAGTTCGACGGCCGTCCGCTGTACGAGCCCGCCGATCCGCTGCGGGCCGCGCACCCCGACTGGGGCACGCTGGAGTTCGACTACGGGCGCACGGAAGTGCGCAACTTCCTGGTGGCGAACGCGGTCTACTGGTGCGAGGAGTTCCACATCGACGGTCTGCGCGTGGACGCCGTCGCCTCCATGCTCTACCTCGACTACTCCCGCGAGCCGGGCCAGTGGACGCCCAACGCGCACGGCGGCCGGGAGAACCTGGACGCGGTCGCCTTCCTCCAGGAGATGAACGCGACCGTCTACCGCCGCTGTCCGGGCGTGGTCACCATCGCCGAGGAGTCGACCGCGTGGGACGGGGTCACCCGCGCCACCCACCATGTGGGCCCCAGCGGCTTCGGCGGCCTCGGTTTCGGGCTGAAGTGGAACATGGGGTGGATGCACGACTCGCTGGCCTATCTCGCGCACGAGCCGGTGCACCGCGCCTATCACCACCACGAGATGACGTTCTCGATGGTGTACGCGTACAGCGAGAACTATGTGCTGCCGATCTCGCACGACGAGGTGGTGCACGGCAAGCGGGCCCTGGTGTCGAAGATGCCCGGCGACTGGTGGCAGCGGCGCGCCACCCACCGCGCCTACCTCGGCTTCATGTGGGCCCACCCGGGCAAGCAACTGCTGTTCATGGGCCAGGAGTTCGCGCAGGGCGCCGAGTGGTCGGAGGCGCACGGTCCGGACTGGTGGCTGCTGGACCCGTCGTACTCCGCCGAGCCCGACCACCGGGGCGTCCGCGATCTGGTCCGCGACCTCAACCAGGCCTACGCGGCCACGCCCGCGCTGTGGCAGCGGGACACCGATCCCGAGGGCTTCTCCTGGGTGGAGGGCGACGCCCGCGAGGACAATGTCTTCGCCTTCCTCCGCTACGACGCCGAGGGCTCCCCGCTGCTGGCCATCAGCAACTTCTCCCCGGTGGTCCGCCATGAGTACCGCGTCGGGGCGCCGGATGCGGTGCCGGTGTGGCGCGAGGTGCTGAACACCGACGACCGGCGCTACGGCGGCGGTGGCGTGGTCAACGCCGAGCCGCTGAAGGCCGAGCCCACGGGGTGGCACGGCCGTCCGGCCTCCATCCTGCCGGTGCTGCCGCCGCTGGGGACGATCTGGCTGCGGCCCGCCTGAGCCGTACGTACACCCCCTGCTTCACGGCCTTACGCCCCGTCAGCCGTCGGCCCCGCCCAGCCCGGTGAGGCCGTCCCGGACCCGGTGGGCGTCGGGGTGGCCGAGGGAGTCGAACCGGGTCAGGGCCCGCTGCCAGCTGCGGCGGGCCCCGGCCCGGTCCCCGGCGGCGAGCTGGGCGCTGCCGAGCCGGTGCAGGGACTCGGCCTCCCGGACCCGCTCGCCCCGGCCGCGCCGCAGGTCCACCGCGTGCCGGTAGCAGCTGATGGCCTGCTGGTGGTCGCCGACGTGCTGATGGGCGTAGCCGAGGCTGTCCCAGGCGGCGGACTCCCCGCGCCTGTCCCCCGCCTGCCGCAGCATGGTCAGCGCCTTCTCGCAGTGGACGAGGGTCTGCTGGAAGTCGCCCAGCATGGCGTACGCCCAGCCGACGTTGTTCAGGGCGTACGCCTCGCCGCTGCGGTGACCCGCCGCCCGGTACAGCTTCAGGGCGCGCAGCGCGTGGTGCAGCCCCTCGTCATGGCGCCCCTCCCGCTCGCTGGCGAGGTTGAGCGCACCATGGGCCAGGGCCTGGCCGACGGCGTTGCCGGTCTCGCCGTACAGGTTCAGGGCGCGCACCAGATGGCCGCGGGCCCGGTCGTAGCGCCCCATCCGCAGATCGGCGAGGCCCAGGGCATAGCAGGAGTGGGCCTGACCGGCGAGGTCGCGGATGCGGTGGGCCGAGCCCAGGGCGATCCGGTGCACGGTGCGCTGGTCGTGCCAGTGGCCGCGCTGGTCCAGGAACTCCGTGAGCGACCAGGCCAGTTGCCAGGTGTGGGTCTCGAATCCGGCCTCCGCGGCCTCCTGAAGGGCCGCCATCAGCGCCGGGTAGGTGACGATGAACCAGAGCAGCGCCTGGCCGTGCCCCGCGAACTCGCCGACGCTGACACCGGGCCGGACCGGCTCGACCGTGATCGGCTCCCGGTGCGGGGTGAAGGCCCTCCCGGCGGCCACGGCGGTGTGCAGATAGTGGTCGAGCATCCGGTGCAGCGCGGTGCGGCGCTCCTCCCGCGCGTCGTACGCCTGGGTGAGCTCCATGGCGTAGGCGCGCAGCAGATCGTGGAAGCCGTACTGACCGGGGGCGCGCTCGGTGATCAGATGCGCCCGGGTCAGCTGGATCAGCAGCCGGCGGGCCTGTGGCACCGGGATCCCCACCAGGCTGGCGGCGGCGGGGGCCGCGATGTCGGGGCCGGGGTGTACGCCCAGCAGCCGGAACAGCCGGGCGGCGTCGGCGCCCAGGGTGTGGTACGACCAGGAGAAGACGGCCCGGACATCGGTGGTGGCGTCCCCGCCCTCGAACGCGTCGAGGCTGCCGCGGGCGTCGCGCAGCTCCCCGGCGAGCGCCTCCAGGCCGAAACGGGGGTGGGTGGCGGCGCGGGCGGCCACGATGGCGAGCGCGAGCGGCAGCCCGGCGCACACCGTGATGACCTCCTCCACGGCCTCGGGTTCGGCGGCCACCCGCTCGGCGCCGACCCGGCTGCTCAGCAGTTCGCGCGCCTCGTCGCGGTCGAGCAGATCCAGCGGCAGCGGCTGGGCCTGCTCGGCGACGACCAGGCTGGTGAGCTCGTTACGGCTGGTCAGCACCACCAGACAGCCGGGGGAACCGGGCAGCAGGGGCCGCACCTGCTCGGCGTCCCGGGCGTTGTCGAGCAGGATCAGCATCCGGCGGTCGGCCAGCAGGCTGCGGTACAGCGCGGTCTGCGCCTCCAGGGTCGCGGGGATCCGGTGGGCGGGCACCTGGAAGGCGTCCAGGAAGCCCCGTACGGCCTCGGCGACGGTCATGGCCGAGTCGGTGGGGCCGAAGCCGCGCAGATTCACATAGAGCTGGCCGTCGGGGAACCGGTCGCGGACGCGGTGGGCCCAGTGCACCGCGAGGGTCGTCTTGCCGAGGCCGCCGCTGCCCGCGATCACGGTGATCCTCGCGGCCGTGGACGCCCGTCCGCCGCCCCCGCCATCGCCCTCGCCCGTGCCCGTGGGCAGCAGGGCGTCCAGTCCGGCCAGTTCGCGCTCGCGGCCGGTGAAGTGGGTGACGTCGGAGGGGAGTTGCTGGGGTACGGCGGTGACGGCGGTGATCTGGGCGGGGGCGGTGGCGGGCATGCCCGAGGGCTCGGCGGCGGGTTCGGTGGCGAGCCCGGGGGCTTCGTCGGCGGGCGGGGCGCCCTCCGGGGCGGGCTCCGGGGCCGGGACAGGCGCGGAGGCCGGGGCGGGCGCCGCGTCGGGCGGCGTGGGCGCCGCGGGCGCGCTCCCGTACCCGCCGGACGGCCCGGAGGGATCCACGGAGCGGCCGTCCCTGCCCTCTTGGCCGTCCCTGCCGTCCCTGCCGTCCCGGCTGTCCTCGAGCGCCTGCCGGTGGAGCCGCTGCAGTTCGTCGCCGGGCTCGATGCCCAGCTCCTCCACGTACCTCCGGCGGGTGGAGCGGAACAGCGCGAGCGCGTCGGCCCGCCTGCCACAGCGCCGCAGCGCCTCCATCAGCAGCGCCACCGAGCGTTCCCGCAAGGGGTGTTCGGCCACCAGGGCGGACAGCTCGGCGGCGGCTTCGTGGTGGCGTCCGGAGCGCAGATCGATCGCGGCGCACTCCTCGACCGCCGCACGCCGCTCCTCCTCCAGACCGGCACCCAGGGTCTCGGGCAGCCAGCCGCCCGCGACATCCGCCAGCGCTGGCCCGCGCCACAGCTGGAGCGCGGCGCGCAGCAGCTCCCCGGCCCGGGCCTCGGCGGCCTCGGGCTCCCCGGCGGCCACGGCGTCCTTGGGAGCCTCCCGCGCGGCCCGCACCAGATCGCGGAACCGGTGCAGATCGACCTGCTCACGCGCGGCGGTAAGGGAATAGCCCTTCGCCGATGTCGTCAACTCGGCCCCGGGCAGGGCGGACAGGATCCGCCGCAGCTTGGAAATCTGTACCTGTACGGCGTTTCGCGCGGACCCCGGCGGGTCCTCGCCCCATACTGCCAACACCAGCCTGTCGACGGACACCACGCGGCCGGAGGCCATCAGCAGCATCGCCAGAACGGACCGCTGTTGTGCGGCGGTCGGCCCCAGCGGACGCTCGCCCTGCCATATTCCGACCGGTCCCAACAGGCGAAACTCGGTCCCATCCACACACTGCCCCCGTTGGTACCAGAGATTTCACTGTGACCACTTGGAAGCCTACCCACGGGTTCGGGTCAGCGAGGCATCAGCGGGATATCAGCGGCCCGTAGCACCCTACGAGTGTTCGAGGGTCCCACGGGCACCAGAAGCTCTCCCCGGTCACCGCTGGCGGCGGCCGGACCGGAACTCTCCGGTCCCCGGGCCCTCTTCCGACGATGAACGGGGGACGGTATGGCAGTGAGGTGCCGAGGAGGCGGCTCATGACCACCGCAGGAGGAACACGGAGCACACCACGGATCGGCGAACTCGTCTACGACCTCGAACGCGAGGCCATGGGCCGGGTCGCCTACGTGGACACCGGCGGGAACATCGCCTGGGTCAAACCCCTGCGCGAGGGCCCCGAGTGGACGGCCCTGCCGGAACAGCTGCGCCGCGCGCCGGACGGCGAGCGGTAGGGCAGGGCGCCTTCGGCGCCGAAGACCAGCCGGGCACCGCCGAGGACCCCTTGGCGGCCGGGCCAATGCCGGCGTCTCGCGTCTTCCAACGGGGGGAAGACGCGGGGCGCCTTTCGCCGTGCGACCGTCGTACGCCCACGGTCCAGCCCCGTGAAACGCGCACGGCCCCGCCCCGATTCAGGAGGGCAGGGCCGCGTTGCGCGTGGGGTGTCAGGCGGGCACGTGCTCCTTCGCCGTGTCACCGTCACGCCGCTCGGGGAGGGACTTGTCCTCGGCCGCCTCGGAGCCGTCCGCCGGGCCGTGGCCGCCACCGTGGCGGGCGAAGCCCTCCGCGTCGAACGGCAGCCGTCCGGCGAGGACTTCGTTCATCCGCTCCTTGTCGATCTCCTTGGTCCAGGTGCCGACCAGGACGGTCGCGACCGCGTTGCCCGCGAAGTTGGTGAGGGCGCGGGCCTCGCTCATGAAGCGGTCGATGCCGACGATCAGGCCGACGCCGTCCACGAGTTCGGGCCGGTGCGACTGGAGACCGCCCGCCAGCGTCGCCATGCCCGCGCCGGTCACACCTGCGGCGCCCTTCGACGCGACGATCATGAAGACGAGGAGGGATATCTGCTGGCCTATGGAGAGCGGGTCGCCCATGGCCTCGGCGATGAACAGCGAGGCCATCGTCAGGTAGATGGCGGTGCCGTCGAGGTTGAAGGAGTAGCCCGTGGGGACGGTGATACCGGCGACCGGCCTGCTGACGCCCGCGTGCTCCATCTTCGCGATCAGCAGCGGCAGCGCCGACTCGGAGGAGGACGTCGACAGGATCAGCAGGAACTCCCGCGCCAGGTACTTCAGCAGCAGGAAGATGTTGATGCCCGCGACCAGCCGCAGGATCGTCCCGAGGACGAGGAACACGAAGAGCGCACAGGTCACATAGAAGCCGATCATGATGACCGCGAGCGCCTTGAGCGCGTCCAGACCGGTCTCGCCGACGACGGCGGCCATCGCGCCGAAGGCCCCGATCGGGGCGGCCCACATGACCATCGACAGCAGCTTGAAGACGAGCTGCTGTATGTGGCCTATGCCGCGCAGCACCGGCTCGCCCGCCTTGCCCATCGCCTGGAGGGCGAAGCCCGCGAGGAGGGCCACGAACAGGGTCTGCAGCACCTCGCCCTCGGTGAAGGCGGAGACCAGCGTCTTCGGGATGATCCCGAGCAGGAAGTCGGCCGTCGACTCGGAGGCGCCGTCGGCCTGGCTCTGCCCGGCCTGGGCCGCCTCATGGCTCATGTGCAGGCCGCTGCCGGGCTCGAGGAAGTTGCCGACGACCAGGCCGATCGCGAGGGCCACGGTCGACATCACCATGAAGTAGCCGAGCGCCAGACCGCCGACCGCGCCGACCTTGGCCGCCTTGCGCACCGAGCCGACGCCGAGCACGATCGTGCAGAAGATGATCGGCGAGATCAGCATCTTGATCAGGTTGACGAAGCCTTCGCCGATGGGCTTGAGCTCCACCGCGGTATCGGGGGCCACGAAGCCCACGAGGATGCCGAGCGCCACCGCCCCGATGACGGCGAGGTAGAGGTAGTGAATCCTTTCTTTCTTCGGCTTCGTCCCATCCGGTTCCGTACGCCCGGATGCGGGCGGCGTGGTGTCCGCAGCCACGGTGCTGCCTCCTTCTTTTCTGCCGTCCAACTGTCCCGGCGCTGTACTGTGTGCGGCTCGCACACCGCCTTGAACGGTCCCGGCGACTATGCCCCAGCCTGTGACGGGGGTCACCCTTCCGTTCATTTCGTTCACACAAAGATGCGTGTGCAGACTGATGGCCATGCGCATCCCCCACCCCCGGAGCCTGGCGGGCCAGCTGTTCGCGATGCAGGTCGTCCTGGTCGCCGCCCTGGTGGCCGGGTGCGCCGTCTTCGCCTACGTCACCGACCGCGAGCAGGCGGTGGTGGCCGCGCGGCAGCGGGCGACCGCCGCCGCGGTGGCCGTCGCCGACTCCCCGTCGGTCGCCGAGGCCGCGCGGTCCAAGGACCCCACGGCCCGGCTCCAGCCGTACGCGGAGAAGGTGCGCCGGGACACCGGCGTCACCTTCGTCACGATCATGGATACCCACGGGGTGCGCTGGGCGCACCCCGATCCGCGCCAGATCGGCGCCACCTATCTCGGCCACATCAAGCCCGCGCTGCGCGGGCGGATCTTCGACGAGACGTACACCGGCACGCTCGGCTCCTCCGTGCGCGTGGTCGCCCCGGTGCGCGACGACCGCGCCGGCGGCCGGATCACCGCGCTGGTCAGCGCGGGGATAACCGTGGACACCATCAGCGCCCAGGTGCGCCAGCAGCTGCTCGCGCTGCTCGGCGTGGCGGCCGCCGCGCTCGCGGTGGGCGGCCTGTGCGCGTATGTGATCAACGCCCGGCTGCGCCGCCATACGCACGGGATGAACGCGGCCGAGCTGAGCCGGATGCACGACTACCACCAGGCCGCGCTGCACGCCGTGCGCGAGGGCCTGCTGATGCTCGACGGCCAGCGGCGGATCGCGCTGATCAACGACGGCGGGCGGGAGCTGCTCGGCCTGCCCGAGGACTCCGTCGGCCGCTACGTCTCCGGCCTGGGCCTGCCGCCCGCGCTGACCGGCGCCCTGCTGGCCGCCGAGCCGCGCGTGGACGAGCTGCATCTGACCGCGGAGCGGGTCGTGGTCGTCAACACCTCCCCGGTGAGCAGCGGTGAGCAGCGCGGCACGGTCGTCACACTGCGCGACCACACCGAGCTCCAGGCGCTCTCCGGCGAGCTGGACTCGGTGCGCGGCTTCGCGGAGGCGCTGCGCTCCCAGGCCCATGAGGCCGCGAATCGGCTGCATGCCGTCGTCTCGCTGATCGAACTGGGCCGGGAGGACGAGGCGGTCGACTTCGCCACCGCCGAGCTGGAGCTGGCCCAGGCGCTGACCGACCAGGTGGTGGCGGCCGTCGCCGAGCCCGTCCTGGCCGCCCTGCTGCTGGGCAAGGCGGCCCAGGCCAGTGAGCGCGGCGTCGAGCTCGTCCTGGCCCCCGACAGCCGCATCGACGACGGCGTCCTCCCGCCCGGCCTGCCCGCCCGCGACCTGGTGACCATCCTCGGCAACCTCATCGACAACGCCACGGACGCGGCCGCCGAGGGCGTCGGCAACGAGTCGGCACCGCGCAGCGCCCGCGTCACCGTCACCGCCCGCACGGACGCCGGCGAGCTGACCCTGCGCGTGTCGGACACCGGCGCCGGGCTCGACCCGGCGGCGGCCGAGGAGGTCTTCCGCCGCGGCTGGAGCACGAAATCCCCGGGCCGCGGCATCGGCCTGGCCCTGGTCCAGCAGGCCGCCCGCCGCAACGCGGGCACGGTCGAGATCACGACCTCCCCCGACGGCGGCGCCGAATTCACCGCCCGCCTCCCCCTGACGACCCCGGCCGTCACACCTTGAGCCCCGTGTCCCCGCGTCGGGTGGGACCGCCCCGACCGGACAAGCCCACCGGTTGCCCGCGCCCGCCGTCGGCGTCCATATCCAGCCGTTCGGGAGGGGGGTCCGGGGGCGCGGGGCCCAGGAAACGGGGCGTAGGGGAATCGTCACCGTAGGGATCTGGCCACTTGCGGTTACCCTCCGTAAATTGGAGCCCTGAGCTTCCCGTGTGCACCGCGTTTCGACCGCGTTTCGAGAGGAATCCGTTCATGAGCCCGCCGCAGGCGAAACCGGGGGATCCGGCGCCGATCCGGGTTCTCGTCGTCGAAGACGACCCCGTCGCGGCGGACGCGCACCGGATGTACGTCGAGCGCGTTCCCGGCTTCGCCGTCGTCGGGACGGCGCGCAGCGGCGGGGACGCGCAGCGGCTGCTGGAGCGGACGCCCGCCGACCTGCTGCTGCTGGACCTCTACCTCCCCGACGGGCACGGCCTCCAGCTCGTACGGGCGCTGCGTGCCGCCGGGAACGGCGCGGATGTGATCGCGGTCACCTCGGCCCGGGACCTCGCGGTGGTCCGGGACGGGGTCTCCCTCGGGGTCGTGCAGTACGTGCTGAAACCGTTCACCTTCTCCACCCTCCGGGACCGCCTCCTCCGGTACGCCGAGTTCCGCGCGACCGCGGGCGAGGCCAGCGGGCAGGACGAGGTGGACCGGGCGCTGGCCGCGCTGCGGTCGCCGCAGCCCGCCGCGATGCCGAAGGGGCTGACCCAGGCCACCCTGCACGCGGTCACCGAGGCGCTGCGCGGCGCGGCGGAGGAGGGCGTCTCGGCCGCGGCGACCGCCGAGACCGTGGGGATCTCCCGGATCACCGCCCGCCGCTATCTGGAGCACCTGGTGGAGGCGGGGCGCGCCGCCCGCGCCCCGCACTACGGGCAGATCGGACGGCCCGAACTGCTGTACCGCTGGCTCAGCGAGCACTAGCGGGCGACGGATCGCGGCACCCGCGGCGGAGCCGCCGCCGCTACGTCGGTCGCTATGGCGGCCGCTCGATGTCTGCCATGCGGCGCTTACATCAGGACATGCTCGACAGTGCCGCCTTGATCCACGCCTACGTTTGCGGCATGAATCGTTCCCCGTGCGCGGGCCCTTTGGCGCCTACGACACCCAGCGAGAGGCGTCCGCTCCTCGGCCCCGGTTGGTTCGCGGCCGTGATGGGCACCGGCATCGTCGCCAATGCGGCGGTCACCCTGCCGCGGAGCTCGCACATGCTGCGGACCGCCGCCACGGTGATCTGGCTGGGCGCCGCGCTCCTGCTGGCCCTGCTGGCCGTCGGCTACCTACGGCAGCGGGCGCTGCGCTCGCACGCCGGTGATCCGGTGACCGCCCAGTTCTTCGGCGCGCCGCCGATGGCGCTGCTCACGGTGGGTTCCGGGGCGCTGCTGCTCGGCCGCCCGCTGATCGGGACGGAGACGGCGCTGGGCGTGGCCTGGGCGCTGTGGTCGCTCGGTACCGCGCTCGGTCTGGTCACGGCCTGCACGGTGCCCTATCTGATGGTCACCCGGCATCGCTTCACACCGGACGCGGCGTTCGGGGGCTGGCTGATGCCGGTGGTGCCGCCGATGGTCTCGGCCGCGACGGGCGCGCTGCTCGTGCCTCACGCCCCGGCGGGGCAGTCGCGGCTCGCCCTGCTGCTGGGCTGCTACGCGATGCTCGGGCTCGGCCTGGTCGCGGCGCTGCTGGTGCTGGCCATGATTTACGGCCGTCTGGTGCACCATGAGGCCCCCACCGGAGCGGTGGTGCCCACGGTGTGGATCGGGGTGGGGGCGTTGGGCCAGGCGGTGACGGCCCTCGGCGCGCTGGCCTCGGTGGCACCGAGCGCGCTGCCCGCGCCCTACGCTCGGGGCACCGAGGTGTTCGCGCTGCTGGGCGGGGTCGTGGTGTGGGGCTTCGCCATGCTGTGGGCGGCGCTGGCCACGGGACTGACCGTACGGACGATCCGGGCCGGGCTGCCGTTCGCACCCACGTGGTGGTCCTTCATCTTCCCGGCCGGCGCCTGTGTGACGGCCACCGGCGCCCTCGCGGCACGGACCGGTTCGGAGATGTTCGGCTGGCTCGCCGTGGCGTTCTACGGGCTGCTCGTCACCGCCTGGGTGGTGGTGACCGGCCACTCCTTGCGCCATGCCGCCCGGCACCTCCTGCTCGACCCGGCAGGCGACATGTCCTGATGTGCCGCCGCTATGTCATATTCACCCGTCTTTCTTATCTTTCCGGCTGTTTTAGCGTGGATGGCATGACACAGTCGTACGAGCTGGAATTCGGCCTCAACGAGTGGCTTGTCGAGGAGCAGCACGAGCGGTATCTCCATGACCCGGGCTCGGTCGACCAGGCGTGGCGGGACCTCTTCACCTCCTCCGCCCCCGCGACCGACCAAGGGCGTCACGACTCCGGCACGGTGGGTGACCACGCGGTGAAGGCGGTCCGCGTCGCGGCGCTCATCCACGCGTATCGCGTGCGCGGACATCTGATGGCCGACACCGATCCGCTCACAGCGGAGCGCGGGGGCTCGCATCCGGAGCTCGACATCATGGCGTTCGGACTCGGCGACGAGGATCTGGAGCGGACGTTCGTGGTCGACGGCTTCGCCGGGCAGGTCACCATGTCCCTTCGCGACGTGCTGCGGGTCCTGCGGGAGTCCTACTGCGGGACCGTCGGCACCCAGTACATGCACATCCAGAGCGCCGAGGAGCGTCGCTGGGTCCAGCGGCGGATCGAATCGCCGCACCCCGGGGCGGACCGCGCCGAACAATTGCAGATCCTCTACCGGCTGGGCGCGGCGGAGGCCCTGGAGACGTTCCTGCACACCAAATACGTCGGCCAGAAACGGTATTCGCTCGAAGGCGGCGAGTCCGCGATCGTGCTGCTGGACGCCCTGCTGCACCGCTCCATCAGGACCGGGGTGAGGGAAGCCGTCATCGGTATGGCACACCGCGGCCGGCTCAACGTGCTCGCCAACATCGTCGGCAAGTCCTACGCGGAGATATTCCACGAGTTCGAGGACGCGGTGGACATCCGGTCGGTCCAGGGATCCGGGGATGTGAAGTACCACCTCGGCGCGGAGGGAACCTATCGCGCCCTGAACGGCGGCACCATCGCCGTCTCCGTCGTGGCGAACCCCTCGCATCTGGAGATCGTGGGGCCGGTGGCCCAGGGAGTGGTCCGCGCCAAGCAGGAGATGGCCGCGGACGGTGCCGCCACCTTCCCCGTGCTGCCCATCGTCGTCCACGGGGATGCCGCGTTCGCCGGTCAGGGTGTGGTCGGCGAGACACTGAACATGTCACAGCTGCCCGGCTACCGCACCGGGGGGACGGTGCACATCGTCATCAACAACCAACTCGGCTTCACGACCTCACCCGCCTACGGCCGTACGAGCGGCTACGCCACCGATGCGGCACGGACCATCGAAGCCCCGATCTTCCACGTCAACGGGGACGACCCCGAGGCCGTCGTCCGCATCGCACGGCTGGCCTTCGACTACCGCCAGGCGTTCCACAAGGACGTGGTCATCGATCTGATCTGCTACCGGCGCCACGGTCACAGCGAGGTCGACGATCCGTCCATCACGCAGCCGGCGATGTACGACCGCATCGTCGCCAGGCCTTCGGTGCGCAAGCTGTACGCCGAGGCGCTGATCCGCCGGGGAGACATCAGCGAACGGCAGGTGGAAGGCGCCCTGCGGGACTACCGGGAACGCCTCGAGCATGCCTTCGTCGAAACCCAGGCCCTGTCGGCCCCCGGCCGCTCCCCGGCACGGGCCGTCCCCGGGGACACCGAGGACACGGCCGTCGCTCCCGCGGATGCCGAGGACACGGCCGCCCCTCAAGCGCCCACCGCGATCACCGAGGCGACCGCCCGGCACGTGATCGCGGCCCAGACCACTCCGCCGCAGGACTTCACCGTGCACCCGCGCGTACTGCCGCAGCTGCGCCGACGTGCCGCGATGCTGGACGCGGGAACGATCGACTGGGCCACCGCGGAAACCCTCGCCATCGGCTCCCTGGTGCTGGACGGGGTTCCGGTACGGCTGTCCGGGCAGGACTCCCGCCGGGGCACGTTCGGGCAGCGGCACGTCGTGCTCACCGACCGGCACACCGGCGTCGAGTACACACCGCTGAGCTCCCTCGGCGCCCCGGCCGCTGACTTCGCGCCCTACGACTCGATGCTGTCCGAACTGGCGGCGCTGGCCTTCGAGTACGGCTACTCCCTGGCGCGGCCCGACGCCCTGGTGCTGTGGGAGGCGCAGTTCGGCGACTTCGCCAACGGCGCCCAGACCGTCGTCGACGAGTACATCGCGTCATCAGAACAGAAATGGGGGCAGCGCTCCGGGGTGACGCTGCTGCTGCCGCACGGCCTGGAGGGCCAGGGACCGGACCACTCCTCCGGCCGGATCGAGCGGTTCCTCCAACTGTGCGCGCAGGGGAACATGAGCGTCGCCATGCCGTCCCTGCCCGGCAACTACTTCCACCTGCTCAGGCAGCAAGCGCTCGGTGCGCGCGAACGCAGAAGGCCACTGGTCGTGTTCACTCCGAAGTCGATGCTGCGGCTGAAGGCGGCCACCTCCACGCTGACGGAGCTCACCACGGGCGGGTTCCGCGCGGTCCTGCCGGACGAGACGGCCGACGCCGCCCGCACCGGGCGGGTACTGGTGTGCTCGGGCAAGGTCTTCTACGACCTGGACGCCCACCGGCGAAGCTCGAACCCGCCGGACACCGCGATCGTCCGCGTGGAGCGTCTCTACCCGTTCCCGGAGCGGGAGCTCGGCGCGGAACTCGCCCGTTTCCCCGCCGGTGCCGAGGTGCGGTGGGTGCAGGAGGAGCCGGAGAACCAAGGCGCCTGGTCCTTCGTGGGGCCGCGGGTGCGGCGGTCGGCGAACCGTCCCATCGGATGCGTCAGCCGACCCCCGGCGCCGGCCCCGGCCGTGGGCTCCGCCCGGCGGCACGCCGCCGAGCAGAAGGAACTTGTGGCATCCGCTTTCCGCTGACCACGCGGCCCGCCACGCCACGGGAGGCTGACCACGCGGCCCGCCACGCCGCCGGAGGGGCCCGGCGCGCCCCGACTACGGCGAGACGGCTTCGGGCGCCGAATGCTCCGCGCCCACGCCGGTCGTGCGGAAACTGGTCCGGTACGCACCAGGCGTCACACCCAGGTGCCGTACGAATGCCCTGCGCATCGACTCGGGCGAGCCGAACCCGGTACGCCGCGCCACCACCGCCATGGCGTCATCGCCCGTCTCCAGCAGCACCTGGGCGGCCTCCAACCGGACCTGCTCCACATACCGGGCCGGGGTGGTTCCCACCTCTTCGTCGAAGAGCCGGGTCATGTGACGGACGCTGACGCCCGCCTTGCGTGCCATGGCCGACAGCGTGTGGTTGGTCCCGGGGTTCTCCGCGACCTCGTCCAGCACCCGGCGGAGCGTCTCCCGACGGGAGTGCGGGACCTGGGAGCGGACGCTGAACTGGGACTGGCTCCCGGGCCGTTGCATGAAGACGACCATGTCCTTGGCGACCGCCCGGGCGACCTCCGCACCGTAATGATCTTCGACCAGCGCCAGGGAGAGGTCGATGCCCGCGCTGACAGCGGCCGAGGTCATCATTCGCCCGTCCCGCACGAAGATGGCGTCCGGTTTGACCCACACGGACGGAAAACGGGAGGCCAGTTGCCGTGAGTGCCGCCAGTGCGTCGTGGCGCGACGCCCGTCCAGCAGTCCGGCCGCCGCCAGCAGAAACGCCCCCGTGCACACCGACGCCGTACAGCGGGCCTTCTCATGCAGTCGCCGGACGACGTCCAGGAGCGCCTCGTCCTTGATCAGCGTTTCCCATTCCGGACCGCCCGGGATCACCAGGACGTCGCTCGGCTCACGCACATCATCGACCCGCAGGTCGGCGCCGAGGCGGGTCCCGGCGGAGGTGATCACTTCCGCCCCGTCCCCGGACGCGGTCCGCACCCGATAGCGCCCGCCGAACCCGTTCGCCGAGGCGAACACCTCGATGGGGCCGGTCACATCGAGCAGCCGCACCCCCGGGAAGACGAACACCGTCACGGTGAGCGGGCCCCTCGCTGGGCGCTGGTGGTTCATCGGTTGCCTCCGGCCGTACGCGGAGGGGGCGGGCGGACACCGGCGACCGTTGAGCGCCGGTCGGCGAGCGTTCCAGTTCCAGGACGGATCGGGGGCGCCCCTCCTGCGGTCAGTCTCCGACCGCGGCCACGACCGGGGCTACGACCGGTGTCCTCCCTGCTGGGAGGCGCGTCCTCCCAGCCGCCCGCGAGCCCGATAGGAAAGTTTCCTATCCGACATCTTGTCGCGGCCATGCCGCCTCGCTAGGTTCAGCCTCGCTCGACTTCCTCCCACCCCCCACCCAGGAGGCTCCATCAGCCATGCCTCTTTCCAAGCCGACGCACCGCAGACTCGCCCTCGCCGCCGCCATCGGCCTGCTCGGCGCGGGCGCCGCCACGGCGGCCACCGCCCAGGCCGCACCGCGGGCGGCGCACCCCGCCGCCGCCCCCAGCGGGCTCAACGGCCCCTACCTGTACCTGGGTTGGGGCTCCCCGCCCAAGGCCACGGACGTCATGTCGGCCACCGGCACCCAGCAGTTCACGATGGCCTTCATGCTGTCCGACGGCGGCTGCAACCCCAAGTGGGACGGCTCCCGCGCGCTCACCGGCGGCAACGACCAGTCGACGATCAACTCCATCCGCTCGGCGGGCGGCGATGTCACCGTCTCCTTCGGCGGCTGGAGCGGTAACAAGCTGGGCGAGAAGTGCTCCTCCGCGTCCGCGCTCGCCGGGGCGTACCAGAAGGTCATCGACGCGTACAAGCTCAAGTCGATCGACATCGACATCGAGTCGACCGAGTTCGAGAACGCGACGGTCCGCCAGCGGGTGATCGACGCGCTCAAGACGGTCAAGCAGAAGAACAGCGGCATCAAGGTGTACATCACCTTCGGCACCACCACGAGCGGCCCCGACTCCAATGGGAAGGACCTGGTCAAGCGCGGTGCCACCGCCGGGCTCGACGTGGACGGCTGGGCGGTCATGCCGTTCGACTTCGGCCAGGGCTCGATCGACATGGCGGCGGCCACCAAGTCCGCGGTGGACGGCCTGAAGAACACGGTGGCGAGCGCGTACGGCCTCTCCTCCGACGCCGCCTACCGCAAGGTCGGCTTCTCCTCGATGAACGGCAAGACCGATGTCGCGGGCGAGACCATATCCCTGAACAACTTCAAGGACATGGTCTCCTACGCCAAGAGCCACCACCTGGCCCGCGTCAGCTTCTGGTCGCTCAACCGCGACCGCAAGTGCGGCTCCGGCACGGACGGGGACGCGTGCAGCGGTATCGACCAGGGCACGTACGACTTCACGAAGGCGCTCGCGGGCTACAACGGCTGACGCCGAACCGGGCCCCATCCGCCCGCCGGGCGGCGTTCGATCAAGTGACCATCCAGGTCACGGGGATTGACCTTCCGTTGAAGCCGACCTTACGGTCAGCCCGCAGCCCACAGAGGCCAGCAAGGAGGTCGTGCCCGTGCGCCCCACCGCCCCACTGATCCTCGCCGCCACCCTCGCCGCCACCGCCGGACTCACATCCTGCGGTGGCGGTTCGGGCAGCGACCCGGACACCGTCAAGGTCGCCTACAACCGCTCCACCGACAACAAGATCCGCTTCAAGGACAACCATCTGGCCGAGGTCAAGAAGCAGTTCGAGAAGGCCAACCCCGGCAAGAAGGTCAAGCTGATCCCGATCCAGGCGCAGGACAACGACTACGCCACCAAGGTCCAGCAGATGATGCGGTCCCCGAAGACCGCCCCTGACCTGGTCTACGAGGACACCTTCCGGATCAACTCCGACATCAAGGCGGGCTATCTGCGCCCCCTCGACGACTATCTGGACAAATGGAAGACCTGGGACCAGTTCGTCGACACCGCCAAGGCCGCGGCCAAGGCCGAGGACGGCAAGACGTACGGCGTCCCGGACGGCACCGACACCCGCGGCCTGTGGTTCAACAAGAAGATCTTCGCCAAGGCCGGGCTGCCCGCCGACTGGTCGCCCAAGAACTGGAACGAGATCCTCGAAGCGGCGCGCACGATCAAGAAGAAGGTCCCCGGCGTCACCCCGCTCAACGTCTACACCGGCAAGGCCCCGGGCGAGACCTCCGTGATGCAGGGCTTCGAGATGCTGCTGTACGGCACGGGCGAGGCGGGCGGGAACCCGCTCTACGATCCCGGCGCCAAGAAGTGGGTCACCGGCGGCAAGGGGTTCAGCGACGCCCTCGGCTTCCTCAAGACCGTCTACTCGCAGAAGCTGGGCCCGGACATCTCCGACGCCCTCGACCCCAACGTGGGCACCACCGTCTTCAGCGAATGGCTCCCCGAGGGCAAGCTGGCCATCGCCCTCGACGGCTCCTGGCTCGGCCAGAACTGGCTGAAGACCGGCGGCAAGCCCTGGCCCGAGTGGTCCAAGACCCTCGGCCAGGCCCCGATGCCCACACAGCACGGCCAGGCGCCCGGCAAGGTCAGCATGTCCGGCGGCTGGACGTGGGCGATCACCGCGAAGTCCAAGAACCCGGATCTGGCCTGGAAGTTCATCGAGCGGCTCCAGACCAAGGACAACGCGGTCACCTGGGACATCGTCGACGCGCAGATCGCGGTCCGTAAGGACGTCGCACAGGACCCGAAGTACACCTCGTCCATGCCCGGGATCACCTTCTTCACGGGCCTGGTGAAGAACACCCACTACCGCCCCACCACCCCCGTCTATCCGCAGGTCTCCACGGCGATCGGCGAGGCGATGGAGGCGGCGACCACGGGTGACACCTCACCGGAGAAGGCCGCGAAGTCCTACGACGACCAGCTGAAGTCCATCGCCGACGGCGCCACGGTGGCGGCGGGCGGCCAGGGCTGAGGGCCGACCCCCGATGGCAACCGCGACCAAGGTGGCGGCGGCCCCGACGGAGACCCCGGCCCGGCCGGGCCCCCGTCGCGGCCGCCCCCTGCGCTGGCTCCCGCTCGCCCCCGCCACCGTCATGCTGCTGCTCTTCCTCGGTGGCCCGATCGCCTACTGCGTCTATATCGCCTTCACGAACATGCAGCTCACGGGCGCGTCCTCCACGGACTTCGTGGGCCTGGACAACTTCCAGCGCGCCTTCGGGGACGACGACTTCCGCAACGCGGTCGTCCTCACCCTCGTCTTCACCCTCCTCTCCTCCCTCGTCGGCCAGAACACCCTCGGCCTGGCCCTGGCCGCCCTGATGCAGCGCGCCTCCCGGCCGGTGCGGACACTGACCGGCTCGATCGTCATCGCGGCCTGGGTCGTCCCCGAGATCGTGGCGGGCTTCCTGCTGTACGCGTTCTTCCGCCGTGAGGGCACGCTCAACGCGCTGCTGGACTGGCTGGGCCTGCCGTCCCAGAACTGGCTCTACACCCTGCCCATCCTCGCCGTCTCCTTCGCCAACGTCTGGCGCGGCACAGCCTTCTCGATGCTCGTCTACTCCGCCGCGCTGTCCGAGATCCCCAAGGAGATCACCGAGGCGGCGGAGGTCGACGGCGCCGGCGGCCTCGGCCGCTTCTGGCACATCACCCTGCCGATGATCCGCCGCTCCATCGGCACCAATCTGATGCTGAACACCCTCCAGACGCTGTCGGTGTTCGGCCTCATCTGGGCCATGACCCGAGGCGGCCCCGGAAACCGCAGCCAGACCCTCCCGGTCTTCATGTACGACCAGGCGTTCAACAAGTCCCTGATCGGCTACGGCACGGCGGTGGCACTGCTGTTGCTGCTGGTGGGCGCGGTGTTCTCGGTGGTGTATCTGCGGCTGATGCGCGAGGAGGTCTGAGCCCCTCCGTCGGCACGCCGAGGCCGGGCCCGGGTACGAACGGTCACGGGCAGGCGGTCAGCCACTGGCGCGGGTGCGCCGCCGGTATGCCTTCTGTCTGCATGCCGCCCCGCAGAACCGCGCGGGGCGGCCCGCGCGGCTGGTGCGATCGCCGGGCAGCGGGCCACCGCACATTCCGCAACGATCCATTTCGTCACGCGTAACGGCGGCTCCACCGCGCACCTCCTCCGTTACGTTATGGGATTTCGTTACGGCACGCTCCGCCCGCAGTCCGTCGCACATCACCGCCGTCAGCACCCCGGCGCCGGGGCCGCGCCCCTGCTCCATGGCCGCACACCCCGCCACCAGCGCCCGCACGTCCGACACCTCGACATCCGCCCTGACCGCCCCGGCCTCCTGGGAACGCCGGAGCAGTACACTCAGCACGTCACCGAACTCGTGCCCGGCACCGGCCGCCGTCGCGTCGGGGACGCGGCCGGGCGCCTCCCGGGCGAAGGCCTCGCACAGCGCACGGTTGAGCGACGCCTCGCCGACCACGCGCTCCAGGAAGCCGAAGAACGCCGCCCCCGGGTCCTCCGCCACGGCCAACTCCCACCCCTCGGTGACGAACCGCTCCACGCTGTCAGCGATCACCGCTTCGAAAAGGTCTTCCTTGGAGGGGAAGTGGCGGTACACCGTCCCGGCGCCCACCCCGGCCCGCGCGGCGATGGCGCCGAGCGGCGCCATGCGGCCCTCCGCCGCGAACGAGGCCCTGGCCGCGGCCAGCACCCGCGCCCTGTTCCGCCGCGCGTCGGCGCGCGAGGGCAGCACGCCCGGGGGCAACCCCTCCGGAGACAGCCCTTCCCCCTCTGCCGCGCCGTGCGCCGCTTCCCTCATCGTCTCCGTCTCCCTGATTGACAAGCGGGTCAGCCATTCCGGTACGTTAACCGGGTCACTCGTTCCGATTCTACTCGGGAGCCCTCCACCATGACCCCCATGACGTCGAAGCGAACCATCCTGGTGACCGGCGCGACCGGTCAGCAGGGTGGTGCCACCGCGAGGCGACTGCTCGCGGACGGCCGCCACGTACGCGCGCTCACCCGGGACACCACCAGCCCCGCGGCGGTCGCCCTCGCCTCGGCGGGCGCCGAATTGGTCGCGGGCGACCTGGACGACCGCGCCTCGCTCGACGCGGCGGCCCGCGGAGCCCACGGCGTCTTCAGCGTCCAGCCCACCCCCGGTATGCCGGGCCTGCCCGCGGAATACGGCCCCGACGACGAGGTACGGCGGGGCAGGAACGTGGCGGACGCGGCGCTGGCGGCCGGGGCCCAACTCCTCGTCTACGCCTCCGCGTTCGGCGCCGACGTCAACAGCGGGCTGTCGACGCTGGAGAGCAAGCGGCGCATCGAGGAGCACATCGGCGCGATCGGCATGCCCGCGACCGTCCTGCGGCCCACGTCCTTCATGGAAAATCTCGTCCACCCCACCTGGGGTCTGCGGGGCGGGGCCCTGGCCACCCCCTACAACCCGGACACCCGCCAGCAGTTCATCGCGCTGTCCGACATCGCGGCCTTCGCCGCCCTCGCCTTCGACGACCCCGACCGCTTCCGCTCCCGCGCCTTCGACCTGGCGGGCGACACCCTCACCCCGCCGGAGACCGCCGCCGCCATCAGCCGGGCCACCGGACAGGAGGTCCCGTACGTCCACATCCCCCTCGATGCCGTACGCGCCCAGAGCGAGGAGGCGGCCCGCGGCATCCAGTCCCTCAACGACGGCATCTACCCCTTGGTCGACATCGATTCCCTGCGCGCTCTCCACCCCGGCCTGCTCACCTTCGAGGACTGGCTGACCCGGCACGGCACGGCCCGCCTCAAAGCCCTGCTGAACACGTAGCCGCCGACAGGGCCACCCGAGCCGGGGAGAAATCAGATGACGCCCTATCAGCCTCCGACTAGCCTCGCCAGGTTGCCCTTTCGCGCCTTCAGGAGGAGACCGCCATGGCCCAGCCGTTCCCGCCCGTCGAACCGTACGCGCACGGCCTCCTCGGGGTCGGCGACGGCAACCGGATCTACTGGGAGACCAGCGGGAATCCCCAGGGGAAGGCGGCCCTGTGGGTGCACGGCGGCCCCGGCAGCGGAGGGCGCCGCGGCGCTCGTGGGATGTTCGATCCCGAGGTCTTCCGGATCGTCCTGTTCGACCAGCGTGGCTGCGGTGAGAGCCTGCCGCACGCCTCCGACCCGTCCGTCAGCCTCGAGCACAACACCACCGACCACCTCATCGCCGATATGGAGCGACTGCGCGAGCACCTGGGCATCGACCGCTGGCTCCTCTACGGCGGCTCCTGGGGCTCGACGCTGATCCTCGCCTACGCCGAGCGCTACCCCGAGCGGGTCTCCGAGGTCGTCATCTCGGGCGTCACCATGACCCGGCCGGACGAGATCGACTGGCTCTACCGCGGTGTCGGGCGCCTGTTGCCCGGCGCCTGGGAGACGTTCCGCGACGCGGTGCCGGAGGCGGAGCGGGGCGGCGGCCTCGTCGCGGCCTACGACCGGCTGGTGAACAGCCCGGACGAGGCCGTCCGGGTCGAGGCGACGCGGGCCTGGTGCGCTTGGGAGGACGCCGTCATCGCCCACGAAACACTGGGGCATCCGGGCTACTACAGCGACAAGACCGACGACGCGCTGATGGCCTTCGTCCGGATCTGCGCCCACTACTTCTCCCATGACGCGTGGCTCGAGGACGGACAACTCCTCCGTGACGCGCACCGGCTCGCCGGAATCCCCGCGGTGCTGATCCACGGGCGACTCGACCTGGGCAGCCCGTTGCAGAGCGCGTGGGAGCTGTCCAAGGCCTGGCCGGACGCCGAGCTGAAGGTGATCGACGACTCGGGTCACACGGGCAGCCCCACGATGCGGGCCACGGTCCTGGAAGCGATTGCCCGCTTCGGTCGGTCACACCGTGTTGGGCTCCCGGATTAGGGAACCCTGGAAGTCCGCCCAGGCGGCGGGGGTGAAGCGGAGTATTCGACCCTCCGGGTCCTTGGAGTCGCGTACCGCCACGGTGTTGGGCACGTTCGTGGCCACCTCGACGCATTCAAGCTGGGGGTTGCTGTAGCTCGACTTCCGGAAAACGAAGGGTGTCACTCAGAGTTCCTTGATGAGTCGCTCCAGGAACGCACGCGACTCGGGCTCGGGGAAGGCACGTTGTGCGGTCTTCTCGAAGATACTCACGTGCCGGGCGGCGCCATCGCCACCCTCGATCCACACGTGCGAGTACGACGACTCCACGTAGACCACGTCCATAGCTCCCGGTTCGGCGAACGAGAGCACATTGAACGAACCGCTGAGCCCTTCGACGAATCCTGCGCCGAAGGGAAGGATCTGGAGCGTGACATGGGGGCGCTCGCCCCAGTCGAGGAGCGTCGCCAACTGATCCCGCAGCATCTCGGGATCGAACGCCGCGATGCGCAGCGCGGCTTCGGGAATAACCGTCCAGAGCGACAGCGGCGGCTGCCCGGAAAGCCTGTGCTGCCGGGCGAGCCGCGCCGTCACGAACCTCTCGAACACCTCGGGATGCTCGTCCGGCAGCGCTGTACGCCGTAGGGCTCGGATGTAGCCAGGAGTCTGGAGCAGGCCCGGAATATAGGAGACCTGCCACGCCTTGATCGCGGTAGCGGCATTCTCCAGCGGCCCATACTCCTTCATGGCACCAGGGATCTGGACATCGTTCCACCAGCCCTTGGCCTTGCGGCGCTCACGGTCGATGCGCGCCAACTCCAGGAGCGTGCCCACCGTCGCCGGATCGCTCGCGCCGTACAGCGTGCAGAGCGCCCGGATGTCCGGCTCACGCATGGGCACCCAGCCGCTCTCCATCTTGGCGACCTTCCCCGTGGACGCGGTGATGGCGTTCGCGGCTTGACCCTGCGTCAAACCGGCCGTGGTACGCAGTCGCAGAAGCTCCCCGCCAAGCTTCCGCCCCAGAACCGTTGAGACGCGGCTCCCTTGCGCGGATTGCACCTCTGCCACCTCGGCATCCTCCCTGCTTTACGCCCAGTGTGCGCACAGGCACAGTCCGCACGCAAGATCGGTTACAAATTTCCCCGAGCGGATTGCCTCGTAGAACGAAAGGGGACTACCTTCCGTGATGAACCGCTCGCACAGGGACGCCAGTTGGCGGATGTGCTCCGCCCTGCCCTGCCCACTGGAGGTACGCGATGGCATTCGCGCCCCAAGACCCCCGGATCCCGGACCCCAGCGACCCCGTCGTCCAGGAGGCCCGCGTCGACTACGTCCCGACACCGATAAGCGTGACCAGGGCCCGCCAGCACGCCACACGACTCATCGCCGACTGGGGGCATCCCGCACTCGCCGACGACACGGCGCTCATCGTGTCCGAGCTGGCCACCAACGCCATGCGGCACGGACACGTACCCGGGCGGCTCTTCCGCGTGCAGCTCACGCTCACCAAAACCCGCCTGCGGATCGCCGTATCCGACCCCCGGAGCGAGCGGCTCCCCCGTCCCCGCCGCCCGTCGCCCCGCGACGCGCACGGCCGCGGCCTGCTCATCGTCCGCGCCCTCGCGGACCGCTGGGGTGTCCGCGAACGCACCGTCGGCAAGGAGATCTGGGTCGAGCTGGACCTGACCGCGCCGCGACCCAAAACTTGCTGAGCCCGCATATTTGCGGAGCCCGCACGTTTTGTTACGCTCGCCGCATGGGACTGCGAGAGCGGAAGAAGGCTCAGACGCATGCCGCGCTCAGCTGGGCCGCGGTGCGGCTGACCGTGGAGCGTGGGTTCGACAAGGTCAAGGTGGAGGACATCGCCGAGGCCGCCGGGGTCTCGCCGCGTACGTTCAACAACTACTTCTCGAGCAAGGCCGAGGCCATCGCGTTCCGCCACCTCGACCGGTGTTTGCGCGTCGCGGAGGAGTTGCGCGTACGGCCGGGTGAGCCGCTGTGGGACGCGATCACGGAATCCGTGCTGCGGCAGTTCGTGCCGGACGCGGCGGAGGCCGTCGATCCGCCCGTCGCGGACGCCGCGCAGTGGACGGCGGGTGTGCGGGTGATGGTCGCGGAACCGGCCCTGCGGGGCGAGATGTTGCGGGCCGGGGCCGTCGCCGAGGCCGAGATCGCGGCGGCCGTCGCGGAACGCACCGGCGGCGACCCGGAGCGGGACCTGTACCCGCACCTGGTCGCTTCCGCGGTCATGGGCGCGGTCAACACCGCCATCGCCCACCATCTCCGCACCGAGGGGACCGTGCCGGTGAGCCGCCTGCTCACGGACGCCCTCGCCCGGATCGCGGCGGGGCTTTCCACCCCGTAAGACCCCGCAAGCCCCCAACCAATCTGCCCCGAAGGGGAATTCATGATCGAGGTCGTCATCGCAGGCGCGGGGCCCAACGGCCTGATGCTCGCCTGCGAACTCGCCCTGGCCGGTGTGCGCCCGGTCGTCCTGGAACGTCTCACCGAACCGGACGACAAGCAGCGTGCGAACGGACTGGTGGGCCAGGTCGTCCGCATGCTCGACCGGCGCGGACTGTACGAGCGGCTGACCGCGCCCGGCGAGCATGCGCCCGAACCGGCGCCCCGCTTCACCTTCGGCGCGTTCCCGCTCCACCTGAGCGACCTGCCGGACAACCCGCTCTACACGCTCCTGGTGCCGCAGCGCCGGATCGAGCGCATGCTCGCCGAGCGCGCGGCGGAGCTTGGCGTCGACATCCGCCGTGGCCACGAGGTCATCGGCCTGACACAGGGCGAGAAGTCGGTGACGGTCGAGCTGCGCGAGCAGGCGCCGATCGAGGCGGAGTTCGTGGTCGGCGCCGATGGCGGGCGCAGCGCGGTCCGCAAGCTCGCCGGGATCGCGTTCCCCGGTGTGACGACGGACGACTCGGTGTCGCGCAGCGCACATGTGAGCGTGTCCCCGGGCGCGATCGGTGCCGATGGCGGGCTGACCGTGCCCGGTTTCGGCGTCATACCGCCGTACCAGCATCTGCGGACCGAGCGCGGGCTGATCGCCTGGGCGCCGTCCCCGGACGATGACCCGAAGCTGACCACCGTGGAATGGGGGCAGCCCGTCGAGGGCGAGGCGTCGCTGGACGAGCTGCGGGCCAGCGCCCGCCGGGTGCTCGGCGCGGACATCGCACTCGGCCCGCCGACCGGGCCGGGACCGCGTCTGATGCGGCGGCTCTTCGGCGGCAACACCCGGATCGCCGAGCGGTACCGCGCGGGCCGCGTCCTGCTGCTCGGCGACGCCGCCCATGTGCACTCGGCGATCGGCGGCCCGGGGCTCAACCTGGGCCTCCAGGACGCGGTGAACCTCGGCTGGAAACTGGCCGCCGAGGTGCGCGGCCACGCGGCGGAGGGGCTGCTCGACACGTACGAGTCGGAGCGGCACCCGGCGGCCCGGCGGGTCGCCATGCACACCCAGGCGCAGTCGCTGCTGACCCGGCCGGGCGGCGATGTGACGGCGCTGCGCGAACTGTTCGGCGAACTGCTCGACCTGCCCACCACCCGGCAGCACATCGCGGGGCTGCTCTCCGGCGCGGACATCACCTACGCCATGGGCCCGGCCACCGGCCCCCTCGTCGGCCACTGGGCCCCGGACCTCCCGGGCCTCCGCGACCTGACCCGCGCCGCCCGCCCCCTCCTCCTGGACCCCACCGGCACCCTCGACCCGGGCCCCTGGTCACCCCACGTCGACACCGCGACCGTCCCCGGCCTCGACACCGCCCTGCTGCTCCGCCCCGACTGCTACGTCGCCTGGCAGGGCACCACGAACGACGGGCTGCACGAGGCCCTGGCCACCTGGTTCCGGGCCGCCTGAACCCGCCGCGGCCCCCGGTGCCGTGACCTCGACGTCCGATACCCGCCGGACCCGGCCGCCCGCGGCGGCCATGCTGGACCGCATGGTCAACGCGTTTGAAGGGCTCATCGATCGGTTCCTCGGGGCCAGTGCCGAGTTCGAACGGAAGCTGCGGGCAGTGCGCTCCGAACAGTGGTCCTGGCCAACTCCCTGCACGGAGTGGAACGTGCGGCAGTTGGCCAACCACATGACGCGCGGAAACCTCAATTACGTGAGTCTGCTGCACGGCGGCGGCGCCGCCGATTTCCTGCGGCTGCGGGACGCCGACGCGCTGGGCACGGATCCGGTCGGTGCGTACGCCCGGTCCGTCCGGGAGTGTGCCCAGGCGTTCGGCGAGCGGGGTGCTCTTCGGCGGATTCTGGACTATCCCCTGGGTCCGGTGACCGGCCAGCAGGCGCTTGCCGTGAGAATCACGGACAGCACCGTCCACACATGGGATCTCGCACGGGCTGTCAACGTGGACGACACGCTCGACGCGAGCCTCGTGGCGTGGATCGACGAACATCTCGAGGAGATCTACGCCGGTCTGGCGGAAACCCCCACCGCAGCCGAAACCACTCACCGGTTCTTCGCCGCTCCCGAGGGCGTGCTCGCCCATGGCGCCTCCCCGCAGACGCGGCTGCTGCACCGAATGGGGAGGACGCCCGAGACGCCCGTACGAGGTCACTGAGCCCGGTCGGCTACGCCTCGGCCACCACCACGTACAGCGTCGCGGAGGCGAAGAACGGGCCGTGGGCCAGGTGGTGCAGCCACTCGGCCGCCTGGTCCTCGGTGAGGTCGCCCGCCTCGACGGCACGGCGGGTGGTGCGCTCGAATCCGAAGACCCGGTCCGCCACGCGGGCATCGCGGAAGACCTGGGTGGCCGGAACGACCTCCGGCACCCGGAACCCGGCGTCGGTGGCGAGGCGGGCGAGCCGGCGGCCGATGGTGGCGTTGCGGATCACCCGCTCGGTGATGTGGCGGGTGTAGGCGCGGGAGAGCGCCGGGTCGGGATGGTCGACCACGAGGGTGTCCCAGTCGGGCTCGCCCATCACCAGCCGCCCGCCCGGCCGCAGGACCCGGTGGAACTCGGCGAGGGCGCGGGCCGGGTCGTCCACCCACTGCAGCACCCGGTCGGTGCGGGCGCGGTCCACCGCGACATCGTCCAGGGGGAGGGCGTGGACATCGCCCAGCCGCAGCTCGACGCACGGATGCGCGGCCGCGACGCGCTCCGCCGCCGCGTCCAGCATCTCCTGGTCACGGTCGACCCCGATGACCGTACCGCCGGGGACCACCGCCTCCGCGAGGGCCGGGAGATCGGCGCCGGGGCCGCAGCCCGCGTCGAGGACGGCCAGCCCGGCCCGGAGGTCGAGGGCGTCCAGCATCCGCCCCTTGTAGTCGCGTCCGGCGTCACTCGCGGCGAACCGGGTGAGGTAGTCGGCGGACGCGGGCCTGGTGGTCTCGAAGACGGAGGAGGCGGGAGAGGTCATCGCGTCAGTCAAGCAGAGCCGGGCCTCGGAGGCGGGCCTTCCGGATGCCCACTACGCGATCCGGCCACGCGGCGGGGAGCGTCCCGGGAATTCTTATCCATTCACGCTGCTTCACCGGGCCCGCCGCGCACCCGGCAACTACGGTGCGAGCAACCATGTTTGAGGGCAACCGGTCGAAAAAACGCCAGGAATCAAACCACCCGTCCCGGGGAGGTCGGCACAAGGCGGCCCGTGATCCGCGCGCGCACTGGCTGCTCCTTCTCCTCGTCCTTCCCGCCATGTTCGGCCTGCTGATGTTCCAGGGCTGGACCAACCACGAGGTCGACGCGGCGAAGGCGCGGCGGCCGTGCGTCAGTCCGGTGCCCCGGGCGCTGGCCGACGGCGGGCCGGTGGTGCAGATCAACGGGGGCCGGGTGCGGACCGTGGGAATGCCCGCCGGGACGGTGGCGCTGACCTACGACGGCGGTCCTGACCCCGTCCAGACACCGCGTCTGCTGGACCTGCTGCGCCGGTACGACGCGCGGGCCACGTTCTTCGTCTCCGGCGCCAAGGCGGCCCAGTACCCCGGCCTCGTACGCCGGATCCGCGCCGAGGGCCATGAGATCGGGTCGAACACCTACACCGGCGCCGACATGGGCACGGCGTCCGCCGGCCGGTCCCGGATGGAGCTGTCCCTGACCGAGTCGGCGCTGGCGGGGTCCGTGGGGGTTCAGCCGAGGCTGCTGCGGCTGCCGCTGACCACCGACGTGGACACGCTGTGCGGCGACGAGTGGCAGGCGGCGCGGCGCGTGGCGGCGGAGGGCTATGCGCTGGTGGCCGCCGACCGGTCGGGCACCAAGCCCTCGCAGGGGATGGTCCGGCAGTTCAGCCAGACGGACACCGCGTACCAGGAGACGGAGAGGCTGCTCAAGGACCCGCGCGCCAAGAAGTTCACCACCGTGACCGGCGGGCTCGGCGTGCCCCCGGTCGACGTCCCGGTCTCCGGCCTGGAGCGCTGGGAGGGCAAGGCGCTGATCTGGGTCGCGGCCATCGGCCGGGGCTTTGTGTCCACCATGGCGTGGGTGCTGGGGATCGCGGGGGCGCTGGGGGTGCTGCGGCTGCTGATGCTGGTGGTGTTCGCCCGCACCCATGTCCGGCGGCTCACCCGCTTCCGGCCCGGGAAGCAGGTCAACGAGCCGGTGACGGTGCTGATCCCCGCGTACAACGAGGAGGCGGGCATCGAGGCCACCATCCGCTCACTGCTCGCCTCCACCCATCAGCGGCTCCAAGTGGTCGTGATCGACGACGGCTCGACGGACCGTACGGCCGATATCGCCGCGAGCGTCACGGACCGCCGGGTACTGGTGGTCCGGCAGCCCAACGCGGGCAAGGCCGCCGCCCTCAACACCGGTCTGGCGCACACCAAACACGACATCGTGGTGATGGTCGACGCCGACACCGTCTTCGAACCGGACGCCATCCACCAGCTCATCCAGCCGCTCGCCCACCCGGCCATCGGCGCGGTCAGCGGCAACACCAAGGTCGGCAACCGGCGCAGTCTGCTGGGCAGGTGGCAGCACCTGGAGTACGTCTTCGGGTTCAACCTCGACCGGCGGATGTTCGAGGTGCTGGAGTGCATGCCGACCGTGCCCGGCGCCATCGGGGCCTTCCGGCGGGACGCGGTGATGGGCGTCGGCGGGGTCAGCGAGGACACCCTCGCCGAGGACACCGACCTCACCATGGCGCTGTGGCGGGCGGGCTGGCGGGTGGTGTACGAGGAGACCGCCGTCGCCTGGACCGAGGTGCCCACCTCGCTGCGCCAGCTGTGGCGGCAGCGCTACCGCTGGGGGTACGGCACGCTCCAGGCCATGTGGAAGCACCGCCGCGCGATGATCTCGCTGGGCTCGGTGGGGCGGTTCGGCCGCCGGGGGCTCAGCTATCTCACGCTCTTCCAGGTGCTGCTGCCGCTGCTGGCGCCCGTGATCGACCTCTTCGCCCTGTACGGCGCGCTCTTCCTCGACCCGGCGGAGGCGGCCGGGGTGTGGTTCGGCTATCTCACCATCCAGATGGTCTGCGCCGGGTACGCGCTGCGGCTGGACGGGGAGCGGATGCGGGCACTGTGGTCCCTGCCGTTCCAGCTCTTCGTCTACCGGCAGCTGATGTATCTGGTGGTCATCCAGTCCGTGGTCGCCCTTCTGCTCGGGACGCGGCTGCGATGGCACCGCATCCAGCGCTCCGGGACGGCCGCCCAGGCGCTCGGCGAGACACCCGCGCACCGGAGCCTGACATCGAGGTGACGTACGGAGGGGTGACGTACGACGGGGTGACGCACGACGGGGTGACGTACGGCGACCGGGTCCGCGTTCAACGCGGCACCGAAGTTGTCATAGCTCTATGAACGGACGGCGGACGGCTCCGGCCGCTCGGCAGACTGCCGGACATGAGCGATCGGTTGGACGGGTGGGCCGCCGGGGACCGGCCGTCGGCGCGGGCCTGGGAGATCTCGACGGCGGACACGCAGAGCATCCCCGTACAGGGGCCATCCACGCCACCAGGTGTCCCCGTACCTCACGGCGTCGCCGCGCCCCACGGCGTACCCACCAAACCGGCCCCCTACCGGACGGGCGACGAGACCAGCCCCCTCGAGCCCGTACCCGTACCCCCACCCGAGCCCACCCCCACCGTCCGGCGCCGCGCCCCCAAGGAGCCGCTCAGCCGGCGCCGCCGGATCGTCCGGCTGGCCATCGTGGCGGTCTCCGCGCTGCTCCTCGCCTCCGGCAGCGCCTACGTCTGGGCCGACACCCAGCTCAACCGCGAGGTCGACCTCGGCAGGGCCCCGGACCGCCCACCGCCCGGCAAGGGCACCAACTACCTCATCGTCGGCTCCGACAGCCGGGAGGGCCTTTCCGAGGAGGCCAGGAAGAGCCTGCGCACCGGCTCGGCCGAGGGCCGCCGCACCGACTCGATGATGGTGCTGCACACCGGCTCCAACGGCACCACGATGATGAGCCTGCCGCGCGACTCCTGGGTGAACATCCCCGGTTTCGTCCGCCCCGAGACCGGCAGGCGCTACAACCCGTCCCAGAACAAGCTGAACGCGGCCTATTCGATGGGCGGCCCCGATCTGCTCGTCTCGACCATCGAGCGCAACACGGGGCTGCGCATCGACCACTACGCGGAGATCGGCTTCTCCGGATTCGTGGACGTCGTGGACGCGGTCGGCGGGGTGCGGATGTGTGTGGACCGGGACATCAAGGACCCCAAGTCCGGGCTGGACCTGAAGAAGGGCTGCCAGACCCTCGACGGCGCCAAGGCGCTCGCGTTCGTCCGCCAGCGCAAGCAGGAGGCCAAGGGCGACCTGGGCCGCACCCAGAACCAGCAGAAGTTCCTGGCAGCGCTCGCCAACAAGGCCGCCACGCCTGGGGTCCTGGCCAACCCGTTCGCGGCCTTCCCGACCGTACGCGCCGGTCTGGACACGCTGATCGTGGACAAGGACATGGGCCTGCCCACCCTGATGTCCATGTTCGAGGCGGTGAAGGGCGTCACCTCGGGCAACGGCAAGCAGCTCAACGTCCCGGTGTCCAACACCAACCTCCGGACCTCCAAGGGCAGCGCGGTGCAGTGGAACGTGACGCAGGCGCGGCGCCTCTTCGACCAGCTGCGGAACGACCAGCCGGTGACGACCGCCCCGCCCGCCCCGCCCGCCCCGGCGGCGAAGCGCTGAGGAGCGAACCGCGCACGCGTCTTCCCCAAGTCGAGTGGCAACCGGTTTCATAGCAGGACGCTGATCGACTGCGCTCGCAAGCGCGCGAGGAGGTCCGAGGTTGTCCGCGCTCTCCGCCCGCACCGCCCGCCCCTGGCCCCGCTCCGCCAAGAGCCGTACCGGCGGCCCCCGCTGGTCCCCGCGGCTGCGCCGCCGGCTGGCCGCCGACGCCGCGCTGCTGCTCATCGCCGCCGCGTTCCTGCTCCCGCTCGCGTGGCTGGTCCTGGCCTCGATCGACAACGATGCCACCCTGCGGGTCTCGGCGCCCGGCTCGCCCACGATGGACAACTTCTCGGCGGTGTGGACGGACGAGATCACCTTCACGCCGATGCTCAACAGCCTGCTCCTGTGCGGCGGCGCCACCGTCCTGACCGTCGCCTGCGCGGCCCTCGCCGCCTATCCCCTCTCCCGCTTCCGCTCCCGCGCCGTGCGCCCGTATCTGCTGACGGTGCTCTTCACCACCTGTCTGCCGATCACCGCGATCATGGTTCCGGTCTACGGACTCTTCGTCCAGGTGGACCTCATCGACACCATGTCCGGCACGGCCCTCTTCCTCGCCGCCTCCCAACTCCCGTTCGCCATCTGGCTGATGAAGAACTTCATGGACGGCGTGCCGGTGATCCTGGAGGAGGCGGCGTGGACCGACGGCGCGTCCTGGCTGCAGGGCCTGATCCGGGTGATCCTGCCGCTGATGGGGCCGGGCATCACGGTCGTGATGATCTACAGCTTCATCATGATGTGGGGCAACTTCTTCGTCCCCTTCATGCTGCTGCTCTCCCCCGAACAACTCCCCGCGTCCGTCTCGATCTTCACCTTCTTCGGCAACTACGGCCAGGTCGTCTACGGCCAGCTGGCCGCCTTCTCGATCCTCTACTCCACGCCCGTGCTCCTGCTCTACGTGCTGATCTCCCGCCGCCTCGGCGGCGGCTTCGCCCTGGGCGGCGCCGTCAAGGGATGACTCCGCCGCCACCAGTCGGGCCGGTGGTTCAGCCCTCGGGCAACGTCGGCGCCGCGCAGCCGTGGTGTTCGGCCGAGGCGGCGGCGAAGGCCGCCAGGGCGGCGCGTTCGTAGGCGAGGTCGGGGCGGCGGCGGGTCTCGCCGTCGGCGGCGTCGGCGCGGATGAGGTAGAGGGCGGACTCGGCGCCGCGCGGGCAGGTGGCACCGGCCCAGTAGGCGCTCCGGCCGAGCCGCCCGGCGGGCTTCTCGGCGGGGGTCACGTTCTCGTAGTCGTAGTCCCGGGTGTACTGGGAGCGGGCGTCCTCCGCGTAGGGGCCGTAGTACGCCTCCAGCCGGTACAGCGGTGAGCCGTCCCGGGTGCCGAGGACGCAAGCCTCGCGCGGTGCGCGGTCCCGGGCGGTCTCGCGGGCGGTGGAGATGGCGGAGCGGGAGGCGGTGGGGACGGCCGCGCAGGTGCCCTTGGCGCCGAGCAGCGGCTCGTACTCGTCCTCGTTCACCGGCAGGCCGACGGTGCGGACCGGCTTGCCCAGGCGCGCGCCGCAGCCCCAGTGGTCGTTGGCCGCCTCGGCGGTCGCGGTGGCGGTACGGACGAAGTCGGGGCGGACGGCGGGGTCGTCGAGGGTGGTGCGGCCGCGCAGCGCGGTCTCGACGGTGATCAGCAGACTGTCGCCGCGCCGGGCGCAGTCGAGGAGTACGGCGGTGGTGGCCGTGCCGTCCTCGGCGTCGTCCAGCCGCGCGGTGTCGGTGGCGAACAGGCCGGACCAGCCGTGGCCGAGGGGGACGGGGAGCGTACGGCGGGCGGGTACGGCGGTGTAGAGGTCGTCGTACCCGTACTCGGCGCGGGGGCGGGGCGAGCCCGCGATGGAGACGGCGATGTGGCCGGTGTCCTCGGCGGTGACCCGGCAGTGGACGGAGAGGGAGTTGGCCCGCCCGGCGCCGCTCCCCTCGCTCTTGGCGGCCGTCTTGCCGAAGGAGCCCTCGGTGCGGTTCGTGACGTCCAGTTCGGCGTCGTCGCCGAGCACCCCGCGGACCTCGCTCACCGGAAGCACCCCGTCGCAGGCCCCTTCCAGCGCCCGGTCCTCGCTGCCCGCGAACCAGACGAACCCTCCGGTGAGGGCGGCCAGCGCCACCGCGACGGCCACCAGGGCGCGGATCTGCCGCCGGGTGAGTTCGGGTCGGGTCAGTGCCACTGCTCGACCTCCCCGAGCACCTTGGTGTCGCGGCACTTCGCGGCCGCGGGCCAGCCGTCGCCGGCGTCGAGATAGCGGTCCAGGACCGTACGCGCGGCGGTGGAGAGCCTGGCCCGGTCCTTGCCGCCGATGACGGCCGTCTCACCGTCCTCGAGCCGGATCTCGGGGAGGACGGCGACCCGGTGGTAGGTGGTGCGGCCGCCGCACACCGACCGGGCCCACAGGGCGAGTTGGGGCCGCCCGGCGTAGGAGGAGACGCGGTCCTCCTGCCGCACACCACGATCGGCGTCCGTCTCGGCACCGGCCTCGGAGGGGCTCTTGTCGTCCTCCGCTCCCCACCCGGGCACATGGCCCTCGCGTTCGTAGGAGTCGTACGCCGACCGGCCGAGGATGCCCGACCAGCTGGCCGCCTCGACCTCGGTGACCTGCCACTGCTTCGGGCGCGGGCGCTCACCGGCGTTCTTCTCCGCGTCCCACTCCCCGGCGCAGGCGCTCAGACCGGTGGACTCCTGGAGATCGCCGAGGGTGGTCCAGGAGCCGGAGGCGACACCGGGGAGCGAGGAGCCGTCGATCCACTCGCATTTGCGCAGACCCTGACCGGGTGCGCCATGGGTCTCGTCCGTGTCGACCACTGCGGTGGGCGTGGTGAGCGGGCCGGAGCCGCAGTGCTGGGCCTTGGTGAGGGCGTTGGCCACGTGCACGGCGGTACGGAAGCCGAGGAGCGCGGTGGCGCGGTCCGGCTTGCCATGCGCCGCTGTTGCCTCGTCGGGCTCGTCTGCCGAGTCGGTCCCGCCGGTCCCGCCGTCGGTCCCGTCCGTCACCCGGGCGGTCACATACAGATCGGTCGTGGGTCGGACCCGGCCGCCGAGCCCGCCCAGGCAGTCGGCCACCAGCCAGGCGCCCCGCTTCCCGTACTGGCCGGTGGTACCCGGCGCCACGAAGGTGCCACGGCCACCGGCCGGTTCGAGAAGGTCCCGGGTCTCGACGGCCTCGGGCACATCGGAGACCAGCGCCTCGGCGTGGACCGTGACCCCGTAGCCGTCGCCCCACGACAGGGAGCAGTCCAGCAACGAGCGGCTCTCCTGGCCGGGGGCGAGCACCGTGCCGTGCTCTCTGAGTTCGCCCGGCCGCTCGTCACGCACCAGCCGTTCGAGGTCCCCGTACGGCAGGGTGCCGTCGCATGCCTTCCTCAACTGGACCCGGTTGGCGGCGAGATGGCCGCCGCCGCTGTCCCGGGTCACGAGGACGGCCCCCGCGATCCCCACCACCGCCATCAGTACGACAAGGGGCGTGCGGCGCTGCCACACACGGCCCCATAAACCACGCATCCCGCCCTTAACTCCTTACATCTCCTGACCAGTTCCCCCTTGATCAGGCGGGGACAGTATCAGAGGGCCGGGGCCACTGCGGCGGCGCGGGCTACCCCTTCGCCCCCGACGGCTCCCCCGCCCCTGACGGCCGCCCCTTCGCCCCGGAGCCCACCGGGTCGAAGCGGAAGACCTGCCCCGGGGCGTCGGACCGGCACGGCAACTGGACCACATGGGCCCAGTGCCGGTTGGTGCCACCGGGCAGCGCCAGACACTGGCCGACACAGCGAGGAGTGGACGGCCCGGATCCGGTACTTCCCGGGGGCGGGTGCCGGGACGTCCGGGGAGACCGCCACGGACCCGCCCTTGTCGTCCCGTCCACCGCGCCCTTCGCCCCCGCCCTCGTCGTCGTGCGCCCGCCAGGTGAGCACGACGGCGACGGTGGCCACGACGACGGTGAGCCCGAGCGCGGCGCTCAGCATCGGCAGCCGTAAGCGGCGGGGGCCCGCCTCGGGAGTACGGGAGGAGGAGAGGGCGGTCGGCGCTGCGGGCTCACCAGGCTCGACCGGCTCGATCTCGGTGACGCCGGCGGCGCGGGCCGCGAGATCCTTCCGTACGGCCAGCCACACCGTGAGCTCCGCGGGCCCCACCCCTAGGCCCGTACGAACGCCGCGACCAACTCCTCACGGGGCAGCGTGGCGCGCGCGAGCATGTTGGCGACCGTACTGCGCGGCAGTACGTCCCCGAGCGCGTCCGCCCGCGCGGCCAGTTCCCGGTAGGTCAGCCGGGACCAGTCCTTGAGCGCCTGCAGCGCGGCGATGAACTCGCCCGGGTTTCGCGCCCCCTGTGGATCCGGGGCTCTGTCCGCACCGGTCATCTGTCGTTCTCTCCCCCGCCCCTGTGTCCCGGCCCTGTCCGGGACTGCCCCGGAACGTGTCCCGGACACGGGACAGCCTTGTTCACACCAGGCACTTGTTCAAGAGTGACCCTCGCCAACACCACACGGCCGCAGCGGCCTTGATCTTCCACGGGGGGATGATCAAGGCCGCTGCGGCCGACGAAGACGAGAAGGAAGAAGACGGGAGGCCGGAGGCCGTGGTGGATCAGAAGACCGACTCGGCCTCGTCCATCCGGTCCACCGGCACGGTCTTGAGCTCGGTGACCGCGTTGGCGATCGGCACCATCGTGATGTCCGTGCCGCGCAGCGCGGTCATCATGCCGAAGTCGCCCCGGTGCGCCGCCTCCACGGCGTGCCAGCCGAAGCGGGTGGCCAGCACGCGGTCGTACGCGGTGGGCGTGCCGCCGCGCTGCACATGCCCCAGGATGACCGGGCGGGCCTCCTTGCCCAGGCGCCGCTCCAGCTCGGCCGCGAGGCGGTTGCCGATCCCGGTGAACCGCTCATGGCCGTACTGGTCGATCTCGCCCTTCTGGTACTCCATGGAGCCCTCGGCCGGGTGCGCGCCCTCGGCGACGCAGATGACGGCGAACTTCTTGCCGCGGGCGAACCGCTCCTCGACCATCTTCACCAGCCCGTCGACCTCGAAGGGCCGCTCCGGCAGGCAGATGCCGTGGGCGCCGCCGGCCATCCCGGACTCCAGCGCGATCCAGCCCGCGTGGCGCCCCATGACCTCGACGACCATCACCCGCTGATGGGATTCGGCGGTGGTCTTCAGCCGGTCCATGGCCTCGGTGGCGACGCCGACGGCGGTGTCGAAGCCGAAGGTGCGGTCAGTGGAGGAGATGTCGTTGTCGATCGTCTTGGGGACGCCGACGATCGGCAGTCCGGCGTCGGAGAGCATCCGCGCCGCGGTGAGGGTGCCCTCGCCGCCGATCGGGATCAGCACGTCTATCCCGTAGTCACGGGCGTGGTCCTTCGAGGTCTCGCACGCCTCGCGGAGCCGGGCGCGCTCCAGTCGGGAGGAACCGAGGATGGTGCCGCCGCGGGCGAGGATGCCGCTGACGGCGTCGAGGTCGAGCTTGCGGTGCCGGCCGTCGAGGAGCCCCTTGAAACCGTCCTCGAAACCGATCACCTCGTCTCCGTGGCCGGCGACCGCGCGGTGCACCACCGACCGGATCACAGCGTTGAGACCGGGGCAGTCGCCGCCTGCGGTGAGAACTCCGATGCGCATCGTGCTGTGTCTCCTGCTCCCTACGGGTAGATGTGAGCCAGTCCGATTGTTTCATGGGCGGGGTGGTGCTGTATCCCCCGAGCGACAAGCGCCTTAATCACGGTCGCAGGTATTGTCAAGAGGACTGGGCCGGTCAATGTGGCCGATTTGTGTCCGATGGGCGCACATAACGAAAACACCGACGAACGCCAGAGGAACGGAGAGCACGCGTGACACGCAGCGTGTACGTGACCGGAGTCGAGCGTGGCGACGGACGCCAGGTCGTGGAGCTGGGAGTCATGGAGCTCCTGACCCGCCATGTCGACCGGGTCGGCGTCTTCCGCCCCCTGGTGCACGACGACCCCGACCGCCTCTTCGACCTGCTGCGGGCGCGCTACCGGCTCAGCCAGTCGCCGGAGTCCGTCTTCGGCATGACGTACGGGGACGCGGCCACGCTCCAGGCCGAGCGGGGCACCGACGAACTGGTCTCACAACTGGTCGGCCGCTTTCACGAGGTCGCCGGCGCGTATGACTACGTCCTGGTGCTGGGCAGCGACTACGCGGCCACCAGCCTCCCCGACGAGCTGGGGCTGAACGCACGGCTGGCCAATGAGTTCGGCGCCTCGGTGATCACGGTGGTCGGCGGGCAGAAGCAGACCGCCGAGTCGGCCGGTGCCGAGGCCCACAACGCCTACCGCGCCTATGAGGGGCGGGGCTGCGACGTGGTCGCGGTGGTCGCCAACCGGGTGGCGCCCGGGGACCGCGCGGCCATCGCCGAGCGGCTGGCCGCCAAGCTGCCGGTCCCCAGCTATGTGCTGCCCGAGGACGGGTCGCTGTCGGCGCCCACCGTCTCCCAGATCGTCCGCTCCCTGGGTGCCGAGGTGCTGCTGGGCGATCACACCGGGCTGTCCCGGGATGTGCGGGACTTCGTCTTCGGCGGCGCGATGCTGCCGACCTTCCTGCCCGCGCTGACCGAGGGCTGCCTGGTGGTGACGCCCGGGGACCGCGCGGACCTGATCGTCGGCGCGCTCGCCGCGCACAGCGCGGGCGCCCCGCCGATCGCCGGGGTGCTGCTCACCCTGGACGAGCGGCCGGGTCCGGACATCCTGGCGCTGGCCTCGCGGCTGGCCCCGGGGACCCCGGTGGTGTCGGTGGCGGGCGGGTCCTTCCCGACGGCGGCCGAGCTGTTCGCCATCGAGGGCAAGCTCACGGCGAGCGCGCCGCGCAAGGCGGAGACCGCGCTGGGCCTCTTCGAGCGGCACGTGGACACCGCGGCGCTGACCGAGCGCATCGCGGTGGGCCGCTCCGGCCGGGTCACCCCGATGATGTTCGAGCGCGAGCTGATCGAGCGGTCCCGGTCCCACCGCCGCCGGGTGGTGCTGCCCGAGGGCGCGGAGGAGCGGGTGCTGCGCGCCGCCGACGTACTGCTCCGCCGCGATGTGTGCGATCTCACACTGCTGGGCGAGGAAGAGCCGATCCGCAAGCGCGCCGCCGAGCTCGGCATCCAGCTCGCCGAGGCGCAGATCATCGATCCGCAGACCTCCCCGCTGCGGGAGCGCTTCGCGGAGAGCTACGCGAAGCTGCGGGCCCACAAGGGCGTCTCCTACGAGCTGGCGTACGACGTGGTGGCCGATGTGTCGTACTTCGGCACCCTGATGGTCCAGGAGGGGCTGGCCGACGGCATGGTCTCGGGCGCGATGCACTCCACCGCCGCCACCATCCGGCCCGCCTTCGAGATCATCAAGACCGCCCCGGGCGCCCAGATCGTCTCCTCGGTCTTCTTCATGTGCCTGGCCGACCGGGTGCTGGTGTACGGCGACTGCGCGGTCAACCCCGACCCGGGCGCCGAGCAGCTCGCGGACATCGCCATCCAGTCGGCGACGACGGCCGCCCGGTTCGGGGTGGAGCCGAGGATCGCGATGCTGTCGTACTCCACCGGCACCTCGGGCTCCGGCGCGGACGTGGACAAGGTGCGCAAGGCGACCGAGCTGGTCCGCGAGCGCCGCCCGGATCTGCTGGTCGAGGGCCCGATCCAGTACGACGCGGCGGTGGACGCCGCGGTGGCGGCGACCAAGCTGCCCGAGTCCGAGGTGGCGGGCAAGGCCACCGTGCTGATCTTCCCGGACCTGAACACCGGCAACAACACCTACAAGGCCGTGCAGCGCTCGGCGGGCGCCGTCGCGGTCGGCCCGGTGCTCCAGGGCCTGCGCAAACCGGTGAACGACCTGTCCCGAGGGGCACTCGTACAGGACATCGTCAACACCGTCTCGATCACCGCCATCCAGGCCCAGTCCCCCACCTCCCCGGCGCCCCCGGCCTCCCCGACCTCCCCGACACAGAAGGCGCAGTCCGCGTGAACGGCTCCCGAGTCCTCGTCCTCAACTCCGGCTCCTCGTCCGTGAAGTACCAGCTGCTGGACATGGCCGACGGCTCCCGTCCGGCCTCCGGCATCGTGGAGCGGATCGGTGAGGGCCCCGTCGCCGACCACGCGGCGGCCCTCAAGCAGGTGGCCGACGAGCTGGCCGCCAAGGGCCTGGGGCTCGACTCGCCCGAGCTGGCGGCGGTCGGCCACCGGGTGGTGCACGGCGGCACCCGGTTCACCGAGCCGACCCTGATCACCGACGAGGTGGTCGAGGAGATCGAGAAGCTGATCCCGCTGGCCCCGCTGCACAACCCGGCCAATGTCACCGGGATCAAGGTGGCCCGCTCGCTGCGCCCGGACCTGCCGCAGGTCGCGGTCTTCGACACGGCGTTCCACTCCACCATCCCGGAGGCGGCGGCGCGCTACGCGATCGACGTGGCGACCGCCGACCGCTGGGGGGTGCGGCGCTACGGCTTCCACGGCACCTCGCACGCGTATGTCTCCCGGGCCACCGCGGAGCTGCTGGGCAGGGAGCCCGCGGAGGTCAACACGATCGTGCTGCACCTGGGCAACGGGGCCAGCGCCTCGGCGGTGCGCGGCGGCCGGTGCGTGGAGACCTCGATGGGGCTGACCCCGTTGGAGGGCCTGGTGATGGGTACCCGTTCCGGGGACATCGACCCGGCGGCGATCTTCCATCTGTCCCGGGTGGGCGGCATGTCGACCGATGAGATCGACACGCTGCTCAACAAGCGCAGCGGTCTCGCCGGGCTGTGCGGGGACAACGACATGCGCGAGATCGGCCGCCGGATGGGCGAGGGCGACCGGGCCGCCCAGCTCGCCTTCGACATCTACATCCACCGACTGCGGAAGTATGTGGGCGCGTACACCGCGGTGCTCGGGCGGGTGGACGCCATCGCGTTCACCGCCGGTGTGGGGGAGAATTCCGCGGCGGTACGGGAGGCGGCGATGCGCGGCCTCACCGCGTTCGGCATCGAGGTGGACGGCGTCCGCAACGCGCTGCGCTCCGCCACGGCGCGGCTGATCTCCACGGAGGCCAGCCGGGTCGCGGTGGCCGTGGTGCCCACCGATGAGGAGCTGGAGATCGCCAGCCAGACGTATCGCCTGGTCAGCGCCTAGGCTCCGGTTCCGCTCCGCTATGCCCCTTGACTTGAATATTCCGCTCCGAAACAAACCCGATAGGATCTGCCTCATGCGCCGTTCCAAAATCGTCTGCACTCTGGGCCCCGCCGTCGACTCCTATGACCAGCTGAAGTCCCTGATCGAGGCCGGGATGAACGTGGCCCGGTTCAACATGAGCCACGGAAGCCACCCGGAGCACGAGGAGCGGTACCACCGCGTCCGCAAGGCATCCGAGGAGACCGGGCACGCGGTCGGCGTCCTCGCCGACCTCCAGGGCCCCAAGATCCGTCTGGAGACCTTCAAGGACGGACCGGTGGAGCTGGTCCGCGGGGATGAGTTCATCATCACCACCGAGGACGTGGACGGTGACCGGACCATCTGCGGCACCACCTACAAGGGTCTGCCGGGCGACGTCTCCAAGGGCGACCAGGTCCTGATCAACGACGGCAATGTCGAGCTGCGGGTCACCTCCGTCGAGGGCCAGCGGGTGCGGACCATCGTCATCGAGGGCGGGGTGATCTCCGACCACAAGGGGATCAACCTGCCGGGTGCGGCGGTCAATGTGCCCGCGCTGTCCGAGAAGGACATCGAGGACCTGAAGTTCGCCCTGCGGATGGGCTGCGACATGGTCGCCCTGTCCTTCGTCCGGGACGCGGGCGACGTCCGGGACGTCCACCGGGTCATGGACGAGGTGGGCCGCCGGGTGCCGGTGATCGCCAAGGTGGAGAAGCCGCAGGCGGTCGCCAACATGACCGAGGTCGTCGCGGCCTTCGACGGGGTGATGGTGGCCCGTGGCGACCTCGCGGTGGAGTATCCGCTGGAGAAGGTCCCGATGGTGCAGAAGCGGCTGATCGAGCTCTGCCGCCGCAACGCCAAGCCGGTGATCGTCGCGACCCAGATGATGGAGTCGATGATCACCAACTCCCGGCCGACCCGCGCCGAGGCGTCCGACGTCGCCAACGCGATCCTGGACGGCGCCGACGCGGTGATGCTCTCCGCCGAGTCCTCGGTCGGCTCGTACCCGATCGAGACGGTCAAGGTGATGTCCCGGATCGTCGAGGCCGCCGAGCAGGAGCTGCTCTCGCGCGGTCTCCAGCCGCTGGTGCCCGGCAAGAAGCCGCGCACCCAGGGCGGTTCGGTGGCCCGCGCGGCGTGCGAGATCGCCGACTTCCTGGGCGCGAAGTCGCTGGTGGCGTTCACCCAGTCCGGTGACACCGCCCGCCGGCTCTCCCGCTACCGGGCCCAGCAGCCGATCGTGGCCTTCACCACCGACGCGTCCACCCGCAACCAGCTCACGCTGAGCTGGGGCGTGGAGTCCTTCGTGGTGCCGTACGTCGAGCACACCGACGCGATGGTCGACCTGGTGGACGCCGAACTGCTGAAGCTGGGCCGCTATTCCGAGGGCGACACCATGATCATGACCGCCGGTTCGCCCCCCGGCGTCCCCGGCACCACCAACATGGTCCGGGTGCACCACCTGGGCGGCGCGGGCCAGTAGCGCCGAACGCGCCCGTAACGCGTCCGTGGGCACCGTCTCCGGTTGGAGGCGGTGCCCACGGGCGTTTCCCTCCTCATGGAGGGGTGTGCGGCTCCCGAACGGGTCGGTGGGGGCGCGGGATCACTCCCCGGTCTTGAACAGATGCATGCCCGGGACGGTCAGGGTGCCGCCGAACTGGCCGGCCTGCGTCACCGTGACATCGGTGAAGAACACCTCGGGGATGTTCACCGGCGGCGGGCTCTTGGGGCTGAAGGTGATCGGGATGAGCCCCAGCAGGTTCCCCTTCAGCTCCTCGGTGTACATGGTCACCGTGCCGTCGCGAATGGTCGAGGTGGACCCCTCGCGCGCCTGCACATGCGTGGTGGTCCCGGCCGGGCCCACCACCAGCTGGTGGAGATCCTTGATGTCCACGCCCGAGGCGGTGAACTTCAGGACCTTCTTGATCTGGCCCCCCTGCGTCTTGACCTCCACGATGCCCTTGTAGTCCAGGCCGTGCAGGCTCAGCAGCGTGCTCTTGAGGGTCCAGGGGTCCTCGGGCAGCAGACTCGAGGTGGGTTCCGTCTCGGCGTTCTCGTAAGCGTCGGCGTCGAACTTCGGGCAGGGGAACGCCTCCTTGCCGTTCGCGTCCTTCGAGGCGGACGCGGAGGGCTTGGGAAGCGCCTTGTCCGCCTTGTCCTTGGCGTCGTCGACGGTCTTGCCCACCCCGTCCACGGTGTCCTTGACGCCCTTGCCCACCTTGTCCACCGTGTCCTTGACCGGATCGGTGGGCTTGTCGGAGGACTTGGACGGGGACGGCGACGAGCTGGGCTTGTCGCTGGAGGACGGGCTCGGTGAGGCACTCGGCTCGGCCGAGTCGTCCCCGCTCTTGTCGTCGGGCGTGAGGACGTCGTGGAGCGTGTCCCCGAGTCCCAGCGGGTCCAGCGGGTTCTTGGACTTCGACGGGCTCGGCGAGGCCGAGGGCTCCTTCGACTCCTTCTCGTCCTCGGAGCCGGACGACGGAGCGGAGGAGGAACTGGACGGAGACGGCGTGGGAGCGGCCTTGTCGTCCCGGGACCCGGTCTGGCCGCCCGAGGACTCCTCAGAGCCCTTGGAGCCGTCCTTGGAGCCCTTCTCGGACGAACCCTTGGAGTCCTTGGCGTCCTTGTCCTCGCCCTGGGCGTCCTTGCTGCCCTTGGCGTCGTCCTTGTCCGCCTCGTCCGGCTGCGACACACACGGCCCGGGCTTGTAGCGGTCCTCGGGCCGGGGGTTGGCCGAGGCGAGCTGCGGAGTGAGCCCCATGCCCATCAGCACGGCCGTCGGCATGGCGGCCAGCGCTATGGCCTTGCCGGCGGGCACCTGAAGGCGGGTGAGTACCGACTTCTTCGGTGCCGCGTGCCGCGGGCCGGTTCTGACCCGGCGTGGGCTCACTCCCTCCGGCTGCTCGGGTCGGTCTTCACCCCGCACGGTGCCTCCCATTCCTGGCTTCCTGGTCCGACGCGGACCCGGCCCCGGCCGGCTCCGGCACGCTGTCACCGTTCCCGTCGTCCTCTGACGCGTTTCCCGGCCCCTCGGCCGGCTGCGCGGAGGGAGCCTCCCCGGGTGCCCAGGAGATGCTCATGCCGCCGCCGAACAGCGCGAGCAGGAATCCCATCAGGAAGCCGCCGAAGTTCGAGACGGGGATCGACACCAGACCGAGCAGGATGGTGGCGACTCCGGCGAACACCCGCACCATGGGCTGGAACCACATGGTCAGGCCCAGGACCACCAACAACACCCCGATGATCAGCGAGGCCGATCCGGCGGTGGTGGACATGTTGATGGTGAATCCACCGGCGTTGAGGTCGTTGTACGGGAAGTACATGATCGGTACGCCCGCCAGCAGGCTCAACAGCCCGGCCCAGAACGGGCGCTGCCAGCGCCATGCCCTGAAGGACCCCCGCCAACGGCTGATACGGTCACTCGCCCCCGGCGACTCGGCACTCATTGAAAACAGCTCCCTGGGGCTGGCGATCGGTGTGATCGCGGTTGTTCTACAGCGGTACTAGCCTGGCGCATCCCCGCTGCGGGTCGATGCCCGGGTGAGGGGCAGCACCGCGGCCCCCCACCCTTGGCTCAGCTGATCAGAAGCACTCGTTCTTGCCCTTGCTGACCTTCATCGAAAGGCCGGAGAGCTTGAACGTGCCCGCGCTGGTCGCCCAGGCGGTCTGCTTCACACCGGTCAGCGTGGCGGAATCGGACTGCTGGCCGAACGAACCGGGATCGGCCACATCGCCCTTGTTGATGCCGGGACCCTTGTGGGCGTCACCCGCCGCGACACCGATGTCGATCCCGCGGAACGTGGCGTCCGCGTTGAGCTGATCGAGATCGATGAAGAGGTTCTTGGCCTCAACCTGCTTGCTGCCATTGCCGGCCGTCAGCTTCAGCGACACATCGCCGAAGACCGGAACCGGGATCACGACGGACTGGCACAGGCCCTTGAGCTTCGCGCTCTTGAACGCCGACACCGCGACGGGGATCTTCTTGCCCCCGTGCTGCGTGTCAAGCGCGCCGTACTGCGCGAACCCGGTGCCGTCGAGCCGGTCGACCGAGACCTTGAACTGCTGACCGGACACGTTGAACGAGGCCGCGAGCGCACCCTGGGACAGGGCGACGCCGATCGCGGCCGTGGCAGCAACGCTCGGCACCATGACAACGGCGAACCGCTTCCATCTGGTGCCGCCACGAGCCACGGACTCCATGACTTTCCTCCTTCTCGGACGTACATCTCCGGCCGGGGCGGGGCCCCGGACCTGGGATGGGAGAAGTGCTACGTCCTCGGGAAGGAGAGCGCCCACGTCTCACGGGCGCACACCGCACCCGAAACACCGGCGATCACCCCCGAGCGACAACCACTGGCCACGCAATCTCGCGCAACCTCCTGGACAGGCCCTGCTTTGTGGGCAGAGACCCCCCTGTCCACGGTCGGCGCCACTGCCGCCGACCTGCCCGGTGGGGACCCAACCACACCGACGCGCCGACCGGATGCCGAGCTACGGGGGGATGGACCGAGCTTGGCCGATCGTGGTCCATTCCCGGCCTGGGCACAAGGGGTTCGTTACTAGCGAGTAACGGACGGATAACCGAACTGCGGCAGGACGGTCGAGATCGGCCACACACGGTTGCCGGACAGTGACCGGAAAGAGAGGGAGATTTACTCCAAGACCGGACAAAGCCGGGGCTTGCGTTTACTGGCAGTAACAGCGACCGCGTTTACCAAGTTTTAGTAAAGAGCGGTCGCTGTGTTGTTTGAGGAGCCGGAGGTCAGAACAGCACCCGCGCCAACGCGCCGCGAGCCGCCACCACTCGGGGGTCCTCACCGCCGATCACATCGAACAGACTCAGGAGATGAACCCGGGCCGCGTCCCGGTCCTCCCCCGCCGTACGGCGCACCGCGTCCACCAACCGGCCGAAGGCGTCCTCCACATGACCGCCCACCAGGTCGAGGTCGGCCGCCGCGATCTGGGCCTTGACATCCGCCGGGCTCTCCGCGGCCGCCTTGCGCACCTGCGTGGCGTCCAGCCCCGAGACGCGCTCCAGCAACTGGGCCTGGGCCAGGCCGAGCTTGGCCTCGCCGTTGGCGGGATCGTCGGCGAGCAGGCTCTGGTACGCCCGCACCGCACCGCCCAGGTCACCGGCGTCCAGCGCCTGATGGGCCGCGGCGAGCGCGAGGTCCTGCGGCGACTCGGGGATCTCCGGGGCGGCCTCCTCGGCGGCCTCGTCCTGGGCGCCGGGTTCAACCGGTGTACCCACGATGCCGAACTGCTGCTCCGCCGCCTGGATCAGCTGGTCCAGCACCTGGCGGATCTGCGCCTCGGGCGCGGCGCCCTGGAAGAGCGGCACCGGCTGGCCGGCGATCACCGCGAAGACCGCGGGGATGCCCTGGACGCCGAACTGCTGGAAGAGCATCTGGTTGGCGTCGACGTCGATCTTCGCGAGGACGAACTGCCCCGCGTACTCCGTGGCCAGCCGCTCCAGGATGGGCCCGAGCTGCTTGCACGGCTCGCACCACTCGGCCCAGAAGTCGATGACGACCGGCACTTCGGTGGAGCGCTGCAGGACGTCCTGCTGAAAACCCGCCTCGTCGACATTGAAGATCAGACGGCCGGGCGCGGGGGCGCCCCCGGTGCGGGCCGACTCGGCCCGCGCCCGCTCCGCCTTCTGCTTCGCTTCTCCGGCCGCCTTCACCGCGGCGAGGTCGACCACTCCACTCATGGACATGTTCCGTGGCTGCATGGTCCCATCCTCCCCTCTTCGCGCGGTGAAGGGAAAAGCGCATCAGCCGATGGACCGGCCGTGGCACACCCTTACGCTACGAGTCGTAGCGTAACTCACCCGGGACGATGCGCGGTACTGGCGGGTAGGGTGCCGCGCATGAGCCCGTCCGCACGCCGCACCGGGCGCCCACGCAGCGCCGAGGCCGACCGCGCCATCCTCGGCGCCACGCGTGCCGCCCTGGTGGAACTGGGCTGGGCGAAGCTGACCCTGGGCGATGTGGCGGCCCGTGCCGGAGTCGCCAAGACGACCCTCTACCGCCGCTGGGCGAGCAAGTGCGAGCTGGTGGTGGACGCGGTCGCGGCGGTCTTCGACGAACACCTGGAAGCGGGCGACCACGGCAGTCTGCACGCCGATGTGGAGGCCGCGGTGATCCGGCTGGGGGCGCTGCTGGAGCGCCCCGAGACGGGCACCGCGCTGATGGCCGTCCTCGCCGAGGCCATGCACGACGAGTCGCTGCGGTGCCGGGTGCGCTCGGCGATCGTGGACCGGCAGAAGCGGCTGGTGACGATCGGCCGGGAGCGCGCCCGGCTCCGAGGTGAGCTGCCGCGCGAGGAGGACCCGGAGGCGTCGGCCCGCAACGCGGACCTGATCTTCGACGCGGTCGCCGGGACGGTGCTCCACCGGCTGATGGTCAGCGCGGAGCCGGTGGACCCGCACTGGGCGCGGGACTTCACGGATCTGCTGCTGTACGGGATGACCGGGGCGGAGGCCGGCGGCGCGGCGCACGCCGGACCCGCCCCGGACGGGGCTCAGAAGCCGGCCGGCTCCGTGTAGACGCCCCACTCGTCGCGGAGGGCGTCGCAGATCTCGCCCAGCGTCGCCTCGGCGCGCACCGCGGCCAGCATCGGCTCGATCATGTTGGATCCCGCGCGGGCGGCGGCGATCACCGCCCGGAGCCCCTTGGTGATCTCGGCCTCGTCGCGCCCGGCCTTACGGCCGCCCAGCGCCCGCACCTGCTCGCGCTCGACCTCGTGGCCGACCCGCAGGATCTCCAGATCGCCGGTGACCGAGCCCTCGTGGCAGTTGACGCCGACGACCTTCTTGTCACCCTTCTCCAGGGCCCGCTGGTAGCGGAAGGCGGATTCGGCGATCTCGCCGGTGAACCAGCCGTCCTCGATGCCCTGGAGGATGCCGGCGGTGATCGGCCACTGGGGCTCCCGCCCGTCCGGCACCGTGCGGCGGCCGCGCTCCTTGATCTGCTCGAAGATCTTCTCGGCGTCGGCCTCGATCCGGTCGGTCAGCGCCTCGACGTACCAGGAACCGCCCAGCGGGTCGGCCACATTGGCCACCCCGGTCTCCTCCATCAGCACCTGCTGGGTGCGCAGGGCGATCTCGGCGGCCCGCTCGCTGGGCAGCGCGAGGGTCTCGTCCAAGGCGTTGGTGTGGAGGGAGTTGGTGCCGCCGAGGACGGCGGCGAGGGCCTCCACGGCGGTCCGCACCACGTTGTTGTACGGCTGCTGGGCGGTGAGCGAGACCCCGGCGGTCTGGGTGTGGAACCGCAGCCACTGTGCCTTCTCGGTGGTCGCCCCGTAGACATCGCGCATCCAGCGGGCCCAGATCCGGCGGGCGGCGCGGAACTTGGCGATCTCCTCGAAGAAGTCGACGTGCGCGTCGAAGAAGAAGGACAGCCCGGGCGCGAAGGTGTCGACGTCCAGGCCCCGGGAGAGGCCGAGCTCCACATAGCCGAAGCCGTCGGCGAGGGTGTACGCGAGCTCCTGCGCGGCCGTCGCCCCGGCCTCGCGGATGTGGTAGCCGGAGACGGAGAGCGGCTTGTACGCGGGGATGCCCTCGGAGCAGTACTCCATCAGGTCGCCGATCAGCTTCAGATGCGGCTCGGGCGGGAAGAGCCACTCCTTCTGGGCGATGTACTCCTTGAAGATGTCCGTCTGGAGCGTGCCGTTCAGCCGTGAGATGTCCACGCCCTGGCGCTCGGCGGCGACCAGGTACATACAGAAGACGGGGACGGCCGGACCGCTGATGGTCATCGAGGTGGTGACGTCGCCGAGCGGGATGTCCTTGAAGAGGATCTCCATGTCGGCGGCGGAGTCGATGGCGACACCGCAGTGGCCGACCTCGCCGAGCGAGCGCGGGTCGTCGGAGTCGCGGCCCATCAGGGTGGGCATGTCGAAGGCGACCGAGAGCCCGCCGCCGCCCGCCTCGAGGATCATCTTGTAGCGCTCGTTGGTCTGCTCGGCATTGCCGAACCCGGCGAACTGGCGGATGGTCCAGGACCGGCCCCGGTACCCGGTGGCGTAGAGGCCACGGGTGAAGGGGAACTCCCCGGGCCAGCCGATCCGCTCGAACCCCGCCACGGAGTCGCCCGGGGCGGGGCCGTAGACCGGGTCCACGGGATCCCCGGACAGCGTGCTGCGCGTCCAATCCCTTGGGGGCTTCGCCCCCAAACCCCCGGCGGCCTCGCGCTTATGTGCCGCGTCGTACCGGGCCTGCCACCGTCGGCGGCCCGCCGCAATGCCTTCGGCGTCCATGCTTCAAAAATACTAGGACGTCCTACTAATTGTCGACGCGAAACTCACCACACTCAGCCGAACGGTGGCACCCCGCTCCCCTTCCGTGCACCTCGTCCGATCCCGGACGGGACGCGCGGAAGGGCCACAAACCGCTGGTCAGACCCGCGCGGGCGCGGGCTCCGCGCCGCTGACCAGCGGCTCCACCTCATGGGTGACCTTGCGCTCGACGAAGAACGCGGCCGTCGGGATGGTGCCCGCCACCAGGACCCACAGCAGCTTGCCGAACGGCCACTTGGCCTTGGAGCCGAGGTCGAAGGCGAAGACCAGGTAGATGATGTAGAGCACGCCGTGGATCTGGGAGACCACGAGCGTGAGGTCCTCGCCCGTGTCGAAGCCGTACTTGAACACCATGCAGGTGCAGAGCACGAGCAGCATCACTGCGGTGATGTAGGCCATGACCCGGTAGCGGGTCAGCACACTGCGTTTCATGCCCCGAGCGTAACCGTCCGTTCCGGGGCGATCTTCGCCGCCCCCGGTCTTCGGCGGCCGCCCCCGGAGCCCCGCTCAGTCGTCCTCGAAGTCCTCCGCCGAGACCCTCAGCGGGCGCAGCATCTCGAAGATCCGGCCGCAGTCCTCGGCGTCGTAGACCCCGAGCCCGAACTCCATCGCCATCAGATCGCGGCTGGCCGACTCGACCACCTCACGGCCCCGGTCGGTGATCGAGGCCAGGGTGCCGCGGCCGTCGTTGGGGTTCGGCCGCTTGTCGACCAGACCCGATTTGACCAGGCGGTCCACCGTATTGGTGACCGAGGTCGGGTGGACCATCAGCCGCTCGCCGATCTTGGACATGGGCAGCTCACCGGCCTTGGAGAAGGTGAGCAGCACCAGCGCCTCATAGCGGGCGAAGGTCAGTCCGTAGGGTCTGACGACCGCGTCGACCTGGCTGAGCAGGATCTGGTGGGCCCGCATGATCGAGGTGATCGCGGCCATCGAGGGCACGGACCCCCAGCGCTGCTTCCAGAGCTCATCGGCGCGGGCGATGGGGTCGAACGACAGGCTGAGCGGCTTCGGCACACCACCGACCCTACCGGCCGGTCATATCGTGGTCAGCCCTATCTCACACTTCGGGCCGGGCGGGCCCTTCAGACCGTACGCCGCACCTCCAGCGCCACCAGCAGCGAGCACAGCGCCCCGCAGCCGCCCGCGGTCGCGGCCACCACATGGACCGGTACGAACTCGGCGACCGCGCCCGAGACCGCCATGCCGAGACCCTGCGCGGTCATCAGCCCGGCCGTCATCACCGTCATCGCCCGGCCGCGCAGCTCATCGGGGACGGCGGCGAAGAACCACTGGTCGAGGCCGAGGCTGTAGGCGATACCGCAGCCGGTCAGCACCTGGAGGGCCAGCGCCCAGCCGAACGACGGATGGACGGCGTACCCCAGGGCGGGCAGCATCGCCGCGACGCCGACCGGCAGCGTCAGCCGGGCCCGGGCGCGCGGCCCCAGCAGCGAGCCCACCAGCACCTCGCTGGTGACCGCGCCCACCGGCATCCCGCACATCAGCAGCCCGAGACCCACCGAGCCGAGACCCAGCCCATCGGAGTACGGCGTCAGCAGGACCTCGGGCATCACCACGAACATCGGCGGCACCCACGACAGCAGCATCAGCGCCCGGATCCGGCGGTCCGCGAACAGCCGCCGGATCCCGCTCAGCGAGTCCCCGAGCAGGGGGCACCTCCCAGCGGTAGCTGGGGGAGCCCCGCCCCCGGTCAGCTGCCGTGCCGGGCGGCGGCGGGTGCCGAAGCGGAGCACCAGCGCCGAGCCGACGAGCGCCGCCGCGGTGATCGCCAGCGCGGCCCGCGGCGAGACGGCGGCCAGCAGCAGCCCGCCGACGCCGAACCCGGCGAGCTGCGCGGTCTGGGCGGTGATCCGGATGACCGAGCGGCCCAGTACGAAGGGGTCGCCCTCGCCGAGGATGTCGCCGAGCGTCGCCGACCGGGTGCCGCTGAACACCGGGGAGATCGCGGCGGGCACACAGCGCAGCGCGAGCAGCGCCGCCACCGGCATCCCCGGCACCACCATGGCGGCCACGCACGCGGCGTGCACCAGATCGCAGACCACCAGCACCCGGCGGGCCGGGAAGCGGTCGGCGACGGCGGACAGCAGGGCGCCGCCGATCACGTACGGCAGCATCGAGGTGGCGAACGTCAGGGCGCTCAGCAGCGGCGATCCGGTGAGCCTGAAGACCAGGACGGACAGCGCGAGCTGGCCGACCACCTCGCCGAGCATGGAGACCAGGTGCGCGGCGAAGACGGCCCGGAACTCACCGACCGCGAACACCGCGCGGTAGCCAACGCTCCCCGGGCCCCGCGGCGGCCCCTCGTCGGCACCGGGCGCGAGCTCGGGTCGGGAGGCGGGCGCGTCGGGGCGCGACTCGAGGGGGCCCGTGGTGCCGGGCCCGGAGGGCGTTGCCATGCCGGAAGCGTGCCCGTACGGGCGGGCGGGCTCTAGTGTTTCGGACTGAGCCGAATCTTGTCTCGGACTGAGCCGAATCTTCGGGCCCGGGGGTGACGTCATGCCGCTGCATATGCAGTTCGGCGCCGATGATCTGCTGCGCTGCCGGTTCGCCATCTCGCCGCTGTGCCAGACCCATGAGGCGGTGCGCACGCTGCGCCGGACCGAGCGGCACGGCTATCACCTGCCGTGGCTGCGGCGGGTGCGGGAGGCGCTGGCCGGGCTCGATCTGTCGGAGCTGTGGCTGCTGATGCCGGTGCGCGGCTACACCCCGGACTTCCTGGGCCCGCCGCCGGAGGTGCCGTACGCGCCGTTCGAGGACGAGCTGGCCCGGATGCGGGCCACGGATCCCGCCGTCGCCCGCCGTGAGCTGACCCTGTCCCTGAAGTGCACGCCGGGGGCGGCCGGCTCCGCGCGCGGCCGGGCGATGCTGGACGACCCGGCGGGGGCCGTCCAGCGGCTGGCGGATGTGACCGAACGGGCCTGGCGGGCCCTGGTGGAACCGGACTGGCCCCGGCTGCGGGCGTTACTGGAGACCGATATCGCCCATCGCTCACGGCAGCTGGCCGAGGGCGGTCTGGAGCGGCTGTTCGCGGATCTGCGCCCGGCGCTGCGCTGGACCGACGGCAAGCTCACCATCCCGAATTCCGTGGTGCCCGCCCAGACGCAGGATCTCGACGGCCGCGGGGTGCTGCTGATGCCCAGCGTCTTCGTCTGGCCGGATGTGATCAGCGGCTTCGCCCCGCCGTGGCAGCCCACGGTGATCTATCCGGCGCGCGGGGTGGGCGGGCTGTGGCGGGAGCCGGACGCGGTCACGGCGGACGCGCTCGTACGGCTCCTGGGGGCCAGCCGCGCCGCGATCCTCTCCGGTCTGGAGGAGCCCGCGTCCACCACCGCCCTGGCCGCCCGGCACCGCCTGGCGCCCTCGTCGGTCTCGGCGCATCTGGCGGTGCTACGCGCCGCCGGGCTGCTCAGCTCACGCCGCCAGGGCCATCAGGTGCTGTACGAGCGCACCCCGCTGGGCATGGCCCTGGTGGGCGGGGGCTGAGGCCACCCGCCCGCACCGGGGCGCTCAGTCGGAGAGGTGACGCTCGACCGTCTCGACCTTGGAGGTCAGTCCGTCCGTGACACCCGGGCGGATATCGGCCTTGAGGACCACCGAGACCCGGGGCGCCCGCGCCTCCACCACCGCGACGGCACGCTTGACGACGTCCATGACCTCGTCCCACTCGCCCTCGATCGAGGTGAACATCGCGTCCGTACGGTTCGGCAGCCCCGACTCCCGGACCACCCGCACCGCGTCGGCCACGTACTCCCCCACGTCCTCGCCGACGCCCAGCGGCGTCACCGAAAAGGCGACGATCATGCGTTGACCACGCCCTCCTTACGGGCGCGGGCCGCGATCACCCCGGCCTCGGTCTCCCGCTTGAGCTTGCGCTCGGCGAAGAAGCCGCCGGTGGGCAGGACGGAGAGGACGAAGTACAGGGCCGCGGTCTGCCACTTCCACTTGGCGCGGTTCCAGGCGTCCGCCCAGAAGACCACGTAGAGGATGAAGAGCACGCCGTGCACCATGCCCATCACCGGCACCGCGTTGAAGTCCGTGGTGCGCTTGAGCACCGAGCAGATGAGCAGCAGCAGGAACGACACGGCCTCGGGCGCGGAGACCAGGCGTAGCCGGCGCAGCGCGGTGGCGGTCTTGAAGTCCACGAGAGCACCTTCGTGTGAAGAGAGAGACACGGACCAGCTTGTGAAGCAATGCACAAGCTTTCACCCATTGTCGCAGCCGCGCGGGCGATCTCCGTCCGGGGGGGCACCTCGAGCCCCCGGCGCTCCCTGTTCCCCGACGTCGCCGGACCGCTACCGTCGGCTCCGTGGCTCAGTTTCGGCTCCAGGGAAGCAGGGTGCTCGCGGTCGACCTGACCGGCGACTCCGTGAAGGCCAAGAACGGCGCGATGGTCGCCTACGAGGGGGAGATGACCTTCAAGAAGAGGACGGGCGGCGGGGAGGGGCTGCGCGGGATGGTGACCCGGCGGCTCACCGGCGAGCAGATGGCGGTCATGGAGGTGAAGGGGCACGGCACGTGCTACTTCGCCGACCGGGCGAGCGAGATCAACCTGGTGTCGCTGCAGGGCGAGAAGCTCTATGTGGAGTCCAGCAATCTGCTGTGCACGGACTCCGCGCTGCGCACCGGCACCTCCTTCACCGGACTGCGCGGCTCCGCGCAGGGCAACGGGCTGTTCACCACGACCGTCGAGGGCACCGGCCAGGCCGCGCTCGTCTCCGCCGGCACGGCGGTCGTGCTGCGCGTCACCCCGCAGACGCCGCTCCAGGTCGACCCGGGCGCGTACATCGCCCACACCGGCGGTCTGAAGCAGCACTTCCAGGCGGGGGTGAACTTCCGCGCGCTGATAGGCGAGAGCGGCGGGGAGTCCTTCCAGATCCGCTTCGAGGGCGACGGGCTGGTCTACGTGCAGCCCAGTGAGCGCAACACGATCGGGGGCGAGGTGTGATGCCGTTCAACATCCTCACCTCGCGGATGGTGGAGGCCCAGGTGATGCCCGGGCAGACCCTGTTCAGCCAGCGTGGCGCGATGCTCGCCTACCGCGGGGACGTACGGTTCACCCCCAGCATCACCGGCGGCCAGGGCGGGGTGCGGGGCATGATCGGGCGGCGGGTCGCCAATGAGGCCACCCCGCTGATGACCGTCGAGGGCCAGGGCACGGTGATGTTCGGGCACGGCGGCCACCACGTCCATGTGATCGACCTGGTCGGCGACACCCTCTATGTGGAGTCGGACCGGCTGCTGGCCTTCGACGGCTCGCTGCGCCAGGGCACGATGTTCCTGGGCTCCCAGGGCGGGGTGATGGGCATGGTGCGCGGCCAGGTCACCGGCCAGGGGCTGTTCACCACCACCCTGGAGGGGCACGGCTCGGCGGCGGTCATGGCGCACGGCGGGGTGCTGGAACTGCCGATCGGCCCGGGACGCCCGGTGCACGTCGATCCGCAAGCCTATGTCGCCCACCGGGGTGATGTTCGCAATAAGCTCTCGACGGCGATCGGCTGGCGCGAAATGGTGGGCCGCGGCTCGGGCGAGGCGTTCCAACTGGAGCTGTCCGGCACCGGCATGGTCTACGTCCAGGCATCGGAGGAGAAGCTGTGAACGGCCCCGTCATCCATGACGCCTGGACGCTGCCCGTCGACGACAACATCAATCCGTACGCCTTCAGCGTGGATCTGAACGGCCAGTGGTTCCTGCAGAAGGGGAAGATGGTCGCCTACTACGGGCAGATCGACTTCCAGGGCGTCGGACTCGGCCACCTCGACCACCTCATCGCCCACAGCTTCCACTCCCCGCTGCACGCCGCGGACTGGGTGGTGGCCGAGGGGCAGGGCAAGATGGTGCTCGCGGACCGCGCCTTCGACGTCAACTCCTACGACCTGGACGACGGCAACCTCTCCATCCGGTCCGGCAATCTGCTCGCCTTCCAGCCCTCGCTGTCCCTGAAGCAGTCCATCGTCCCGGGCTTCCTCACCCTCATCGGCACGGGGAAGTTCGTGGCCGCCTCCAACGGGCCCGTGGTCTTCATGGAGCCGCCGATCCGGGTGGATCCGCAGGCGCTGGTCGGCTGGGCGGACTGCCCGACGCCGTGCCACCACTACGACCACCAGTATCTGCGCGGCTTCCTCGGGGCCGTCCGGTCGCGTACGGGCATCGGGGGCGCGTCGGGCGAGGAGCACCAATTCGAGTTCGTGGGCGCGGGGACCGTACTGCTCCAGTCCACGGAGGAGGTCGTCGCCGAGATATCGGTCGGCGAGACAGGGGGTACCGGTTCGTGAGCACGAAGGTGCGGAGTGTAACGTCGAACAGGTGACCTCTAGCCCGATACATCCATTGGTTCGGAATTCAACTTCTATAGGTAGAATACATCCCATGGAGACCGAGAACGGCACGCGCTGGCTCAGCGACGAGGAACAGCGCGCCTGGCGCACCCACCTGGATGTCAGCCGGCTGCTGACCTACCAGCTCGAAAAAGACCTGCAGCCGTTCGGCCTGACCATGAACGACTACGAGATCCTGGTCAACCTCTCGGAGTCGGAGGACCACCGGATGCGGATGAGCGATCTCGCGTCCGCGACCCTGCAGTCCAAGAGCCGGCTGTCCCACCAGATCACCCGGATGGAGAACGCCGGCCTGGTCCGCCGCGAGAACTGCGAATCGGACCGGCGGGGGCTGTACGCCGTGCTGACCGAGCAGGGCTGGGACACCATGCGCAAGGTCGCCCCCCACCATGTGGCGTCCGTGCGCAGGCACTTCATCGATCTGCTCGCGCCGGAGGACCTCAAGGCGCTGTACGGATCGCTGGTACCCGTCGCGGAGCACCTGCGCACCCAGCGGGGCCGGGTCTAGGGGCCGGTCGGCAGCCGCAGCTCGAACAGGGCGCCGCCCTCGGGTGCCGTCCGCACGGCCAGCGTGCCGCCGTGGCGCACCGCCACGTCCCGCGCGATGGCGAGGCCGAGCCCGGCCCCGCCATCGTCGCGGCTGCGGGCGTCGTCGAGCCGTACGAACCGCTCGAAGATCCGCTCCCGCTCGGCCTCGGGCACGCCCGCGCCGTCGTCCGCGACCTCCAGCACGGCCCACCGGCCCTCGTCGCGCACCGTCACCCGCACCCCGCTCCTGGCGTGCCGCTGGGCGTTGTCGACCAGGTTGCCCAGCACCTGGGCCAGCTGCCCGCGCGAGCCCGGCACCGCGACCGGCGCCGCCCCGTCCCGCACCGGCACCCGGTCCGCCACCCGCTGGGCCAGCTCCTCGCGCACCAGGGCGTCCAGCGCCACCGGCGTCTCCCCCGTGGGCCGCTCCCCCGCGTCCAGCCGGGCCAGCAGCAGCAGATCGGCCGCGAGCCGCTGCAGCCGCACCACGTCCTCCACGGCGCCGCCCAGGTCCAACAGCTCCGGATGGGCGGCGCCCACCTCCAGCTGGGTGCGGAGCGAGGCCACCGGGGAGCGCAGCTCATGGGAGGCGTCGGCCACGAAGGCCCGCTGCCGCTCCACGGACGCCTCCAGCGCCGTGAGCGTCTCGTTGGTGGTCCGGGCCAGCCGCGCCACCTCGTCGTGCGACCCCGGCTCGGGCACCCGCCGGGCCAGGTCCGTGCTCGCCGTGATGGCGGCCATCTCGCGCCGGATGCCCTCCACGGGCCGCAGCGCGCGCCGGGTCACCAGCCAGGTCACGGCCGCCACGACCACCAGCAGCAGCGGCAGCCCGAGCAGCATCGCGTTCCGCACCGTGGTGACCGCGCCGCGCTCGGTGGCCAGCGGCGCGCCCGCGTACACGGTGACGTCCTCGCCGGAGGTGTCGGTGGCCTCCACGGCCGCCCAGACGTAGTCGGCGGTCTCCCCGTCGACACGGGCTGAGCCGTCGCTGTACTCCTCCCCGGAGGAGACCTTTCCGGGACCGCTGTCGTCATCGTCGGTGTCGTCGTCGCTCTCGCCGACGGCCGCGACGGGCCACACGGACGCGCTCCCGGTGCCCTTCACGGCCTCCAGATCCTCGCTGACCGCCCGCACCCGGCCGTCCTCGTCCACGACCTGCACCGGGACGCTCTCGTCCAGCTTCAGCGACCCGTAGCCCGCCCCGGCGGCTATCTTCGACGCCACCTCCCGCGCGTCCACCTGGGCCTTCAGCCGCGCCTGGTCCCCCAGGTCGGAGCGCAGCACCTGGAGCACCGCGATCCCCGCCGCCACCAGGGCCACCGCCACCACCAGGGTCGCCCCCAGCGCGGCCCGCGCCCGTACCGAACCGAACACCTTACGCACGGAGCCGGTACCCCGCTCCCCGTACGGTCTCGATGAGACCCGCGCCCAACTTGCGGCGCAGGGCGCTCACATACACCTCGACGATGTTGGGGTCGCCGTCATAGGCGAAGTCCCACACATGCTCCAGGATCTCCGCCTTGGAAACCACGTACCCCGCCCGCGTCGCCAATTGCTCCAGCACGGAGAACTCCTTGGCGGTCAGCGGCACCTCCCGGCCGTCCCGCTCCACCCGGCGCGCGCCCCGGTCCACGGTCAGCGGCCCCACCCGCACCACGGGCGAGGCCCCCGGGCCGCGCCGCCGCAACAGCGCCCGCACCCGCGCCACCAGCACCACATACGAGAACGGCTTGGTCAGATAGTCGTCGGCCCCGGTGTCGAGCCCCTCTGCCTCGTCGTACTCGCCGTCCTTGGCGGTGAGCATCAGGATCGGCACCTCGTTCCCGGCCGCCCGGAGCGCCCCGCATACGCGGTAGCCGTTCAGCCCCGGCAGCATGATGTCGAGGACGACGAGGTCGTACACCCCCTCCTGCGCACGATGCAGCCCCTCCTGGCCGTCGTGCGCCACATCGACGGCGAACCCCTCCGCCCGCAGCCCCTTGGCCAGCGACAGGGCCAGCCGCCGCTCGTCCTCCACGATCAGCAAACGCATGCGACCAGCGTCGCAGAGCGAACCTGAAGATCTCTTCAGGCGGCTTCAGGTGGGCTTCAGCATCGATCGGCCAGGGTGGTTGACGTCCGAACACGAATGGGGAGGAACCCACATGAAGCGCATCATCATCGCATCTGTCGCCGCAGCTGCCCTGGTCGGCGGCGGTACGGCCGTCGCCGTGGCGGGCACGCAGCCCTCATCCCCGGCGGCCGCGTCCACCGGCGCCTCGCTGACCCAGGCGGCCGGTGCCGCGCTCAAGGCCGCCCCGGGCACGTTGGACTCCATCGACCGCGACCACGGCCGCTGGGAGGCGGACGTCCTGGGCAAGGACGGCAGGTGGCACGAGGTCACGCTGGACGCCAACGGCAAGGTGATCGACCAGCGGGTGGACCAAGACGAGAACGACCCCGAGGACGCCGCCGAGGCCAAGGCCCTGCGGCACGCGACCGTCTCGGCCACCGAGGCGGCCCGGAAGGCCGCGTCCCGCGGGACGGTGACCTCCGTGGAGTTCGACGGCGACCACACCCCGGTGTGGGAGGTCGAGACCGTCAAGAACCACAAGGAGCGCGACCTGCTCGTCGACCCGCGGTCCGGCAAGGTCACCCAGGCCCCGGCCGACGACGACCACGGCGACGACGACGGCGACGACGACTAGGGAGAGCCGCCGACGAGGCAGGAGGGGACGGGGTCGGAGGGGTGGGGTCCTGGACACTTACGTGTATTTGTGGCGCCGATCTCCGGCCCACGCAAGTCCCCGGTCAATGGCGCCGTAAATATACGGTCCAGGGCCCCGCCCCGGAGGCCCCGGCCCCGCCCCCGCAACGCACCCTTCGGCGCACCCGGAACGCACCCTTCGGGGCGCACCCGAACACACGGCGCTAGCCCTGCTCGGTCACCGCCGCCACCAGTTCGTCCGCCGCCGTGTACGGATCCAGCTCACCCGCGACGACCCGCTCCGCGAGCGCCCCCAACCGCCGATCGCCGTGCAGATCGCCGATCCGCTCCCGCAGCGCCGTCACCGCGATCGTCTCGACCTCGCCCGCCGCCCGCCGCATCCGGCGCTCCGCGAGCACACCGTGCTCCTCCATCCACGCCCGGTGCTTCTCCAGCGCCTCGACGACCTCCTCGATCCCCTCGCCGCGCGCCGCCACGGTCTTCACGATCGGCGGCCGCCAGTCGCCCGGCGACCGCGACTCGCCCAGCCCCAGCATGTGGTTGAGCTCGCGGGCCGTGGCATCGGCGCCCTCCCGGTCGGCCTTGTTGACCACGTACACGTCGCCGATCTCCAGGATCCCGGCCTTGGCCGCCTGGATCCCGTCGCCCATCCCCGGCGCGAGCAGCAGCACGCTGGTGTCGGCCTGGGCGGCGATCTCGACCTCGGACTGGCCGACGCCCACCGTCTCGACCAGGATCACATCGCAGCCGGCCGCGTCCAGCACCCGGATGGCCTGCGGGGCGGCCCAGGCGAGCCCGCCGAGGTGGCCGCGGGTGGCCATGGAGCGGATGTAGACGCCGGGGTCGGAGGCGTGCTCCGACATCCGTACCCGGTCGCCGAGGAGCGCCCCGCCGGAGAACGGCGAGGAGGGGTCCACGGCGAGCACGCCCACCCGCTTGCCCGCCCGCCGGTAGGCGGAGACGAGCGCGGAGGTCGACGTGGACTTGCCGACCCCCGGCGAGCCGGTCACCCCGACCACATACGCGCCCCCGGCCAGCGGAGCGAGCGCGGCCATCACTTCGCGCAGCCGCGGCGAGGCGCCCTCGACCAGCGAGATCAGCCGGGCGACCGCACGCGGCCGCCCCTGCCGTGCCTGCTCCACCAGCGTGGGCACATCAGCCATGGGTGCCGTACTCCTTATCGCTCGACCACAATCGCTCGATCACAGTCGCTTGATCACAATCGCTTGACCACAGCGGAATCCGACGCCCCGCGCGGGGACGCGGGGACGGTCTACTTCCCCGCCGGCACCCGCAGGATCAGCGCGTCGCCCTGCCCGCCGCCACCGCACAGCGCCGCCGCGCCGGTGCCGCCGCCGCGCCGCCGCAGCTCCAGCGCCAGATGCAGCGCGATGCGCGCGCCGGACATGCCGATGGGGTGGCCGAGGGCGATCGCGCCCCCATTCACATTCACCTTTTCGGGGGAGACGCCCAGGTCCTTCATTGACTGCACGGCGACCGCGGCGAACGCCTCGTTGATCTCGATGAGATCGAGGTCGTCCACCGTCAGCCCGTCCTTGCCCAGGGCGTGCGCGATCGCGTTCGACGGCTGCGACTGGAGGGAGTTGTCGGGTCCCGCCACATTTCCGTGGGCGCCGATCTCGGCGATCCACTCCAGCCCGAGCTCCTCGGCCTTGGCCTTGCTCATCACGACGACCGCGGCGGCACCGTCCGAGATCTGCGACGACGTGCCCGCGGTGATCGTCCCGTCCTTGGTGAACGCGGGCCTCAGCCGGGCCAGCAGCTCCGCGGTGGTCTCGCCGCGGATGCCCTCGTCCTTGTCGAAGACCACCGGTTCGCCCTTGCGCTGCGGGATCTCCACCGGGGTGATCTCGGCGTCGAAGAGGCCGTTCTTCTGCGCGGCGGCGGCCCGCTGGTGGGACTGGGCCGCGAACTCGTCCTGCTCGGGGCGCTGGATGCCAAGCCGGGTGTTGTGCTTCTCGGTGGACTCGCCCATGGCGATGTGCTCGAAGGCGTCCGTCAGCCCGTCGTACGCCATCGCGTCGAGCATCTCGACCGCGCCGTACTTGTACCCCTCACGGGACTTGGGCAGCAGATGGGGGGCGTTGGTCATGGACTCCTGGCCGCCGGCGACCACGATGTCGAACTCACCGGCGCGGATCAGCTGGTCGGCCAGGGCGATCGCGTCCAGCCCGGAGAGACAGACCTTGTTGATCGTGAGGGCGGGCACGCTCATCGGGATACCGGCCTTGACCGCCGCCTGACGGGCGGGGATCTGCCCGGTGCCCGCCTGGAGCACCTGCCCCATGATCACGTACTGCACCTGCTCGGCGCCGACCCCGGCGCGCTCCAGCGCGGCCTTGATCGCGATCCCGCCCAGATCTGCTCCTTCGAACGAGCGCAGACTGCCGAGCAGCCGTCCCATGGGCGTGCGCGCGCCCGCCACCATCACAGAGGTCGTACCGGTCATTGGTGCGTCCCTTCACGAGAAGAAGGAAGTTAACGAGGGTTATCGTCAATGTACTGACGAGTACCCGTGCGGTCATCGGCCCATCGGTGTGATCGCGCGCACGTTGCGTAACCGACCGTACGGCGGTGCACTGTTCCCATGCTGACGAGAATCGACCACATCGGGATCGCCTGTTCCGACCTCGACAAGACTGTCGAGTTCTACCGTGCCACGTACGGCTTCGAGGTGTTCCACTCCGAGATCAACGAGGAGCAGGGCGTCCGCGAGGCTATGCTCAAGATCAATGAGACCTCCGACGGCGGGGCCTCCTACCTGCAGCTTCTCGAGCCGATCCGGGAGGACTCCGCGGTCGGCAAGTGGATGGCCAAGAACGGTGAGGGCGTCCACCACATCGCCTTCGGCACCGCCGACGTCGACACCGACTCCGAGGCCATCCGCGACAAGGGCGTCCGGGTCCTCTACGAACAGCCCCGCCGTGGCTCGATGGACTCCCGGATCACCTTCCTCCACCCCAAGGACTGTCACGGTGTGCTGACCGAACTCGTCACCGCCGCGAACCCCGCCGCGCACAAGGACGAAGAGGATCACTGAAGCGGACCACTGACCTACCCCTTCCCCGGCCGGTAGAGTGCTGCATCGGCCGGGGTACGGAAACGGAGAGGGTTCGGGGTCCGGCCCGGGCTTCGCCGATGATCTGACACCATTTCTCGGAAGGGCCAGCTCCGGTCCGACCCGGCACGCACCTCGCCTGGTCGGTACCGCAAGGGAAACCGTCGAGGGACCCCCGGGCACCGCAAGGGACCACGGGAGCCTGGAGGGTTACGGAGCCGGCCGCCAATGCGACCAGGGGACGGATGGGACCGCGCAGTGCGGGGCTACGACCGCTACGAGCCTGACGATCAGCTCTCGAAGTTCGAGGCCGAGATGGAGCGGCTGAAGACCGAGCGGGAGAAGGCCGTCCAGCACGCCGACGACCTCGGCTACCAAGTCGAGGTGCTGCGCGCCAAGCTGCATGAGGCGCGCCGTAATCTGGCGGCCCGCCCCGCCTACGACAGCGCCAACGCGGGCTACCAGGCAGAGCAGTTGCTGCGGGACGCGCAGCTCCAGGCGGACCAGCTGCGCGCCAACGCCGAGCGGGAGCTGCGCGAGACCCGCGCCCAGACCCAGCGGCTGCTCCAGGAGCAGGCCGAGCGGCAGTCCCGGCTCGAGGCCGAGCTGCACGCCGAGGCCGTGGCCCGGCGCCAGCGGCTGGACCAGGAGCTGGCCGAGCGCCGCGCCACCGTCGAGTCCCACGTCAACGAGAACGTGGCCTGGGCCGAACAGCTGCGGGCCCGTACCGAGGCGCAGGCCCGCCGGCTGATGGACGAGTCCCGGACGGAGGCCGAGCAGGCCCTGGCCGAGGCCCGCGCCGAGGCCCAGCGGATGACCGAACAGGCGCGCCAGCGGCTGGGGTCGGAGGCGGAGGCCGCCCGCGCCGAGGCCGAGGCGATCCTGCGCCGGGCCCGTACCGACGCCGAGCGGCTGCTGACCAACGCCGGCACCCAGGCCCAGGAGGCCACCGACCACGCCGAGCAGCTGCGCACCTCCACCGCCAGCGAGGCGGACCAGGCCCGCCGTGCCGCGGCCGAGCAGACCCGTGCCGCCGAGCAGCGGATGCACGAGGCCGAGCAGGCGCTGCGGGAGGCGCGCAGCGAGGCCGAGAAGGTGGTCGCCGAGGCCAAGGACGCGTCGGCCAAGCGGCTCGCGGCCGCCGAGTCGGACAACGAGCAGCGCACCCGTACCGCCAAGGCGGAGGTCGCCCGGCTGGTCGGCGAGGCCACCAAGGAGGCCGAGCGGCTGCGGGCCGAGGCCGAGCAGCTGCGGGACGACGCCCGCGCCGAGGCCGAGCGGATGGTCGCCGAGGCGGGCGACGACGCCCGGGCCAGGGCCGCCGAGGACTCCGCGGCCCAGCTGGCCAAGGCGGCCCGGAGCGCCGAGGAGGTGCTGACCCGCGCCTCGGAGAAGGCGCAGTCCACCACCAAGGCGGCCACCGACGAGGCGGAGCGGATCCGGCGCGAGGCCGAGGAAGAGGCCGACCGGCTGCGGTCCGAGGCGCACGACACCGCCGAGCAGCTCAAGGGCACGGCCAAGGACGACACCAAGGAGTACCGCGCCAAGACGGTCGAGCTGCAGGAGGAGGCCCGTCGGCTGCGCGGCGAGGCCGAGCAGCTGAAGTCGGAGGCCGCCGCCGAGGGCGAGCGGGTCCGCGCCGAGGCGCGCCGGGAGGCCGTCCAGCAGATCGAGGAGGCGGCCAGTACCGCCGAGGACCTGCTGACCAAGGCCAAGGCCGACGCGGAGGAGACCCGCTCCGGCGCCACCGCCGAGAGCGAGCGGGTGCGCACCGAGGCCATCGAGCGGGCCAACGCGCTGCGCAGGCAGGCCGATGAGCTGCTGAAGCGGGCGCGTGGCGAGGCCGAGGAGCTGGTGACCTCGGCCGAGGAGCAGGCCGAGCGGGTCAAGTCGGAGGCGGCCACCGCCGCCGAGGAGCTGCGCGAGGAGGCCGAGCGGGCCGCCGAGGACCGCCGCGCCGAGGCCGAGGGCGAGCTCAACCGGCTGCACCAGGAGGCCGAGCAGCGGCTCTCCTCCGCCGACCAGGCGCTGCGGGACGCCCGCGAAGAGGCGGAGCGGCTGCGCAAGGAGACCGGCGAGGAGATCGAGCGGCAGCGGACCGAGTCCGCCGAACGGCTGAACGCGCTGCGCCAGCAGGCGGAGGACGAGGCCGCCCGGCTGCGCGACGAGGCCGCCGCGGACGCGTCGAACGCGCGCGCCGAGGGCGAGTCGGTGGCCGTACGGCTGCGCGGCGAGGCCGCCGCCGAGGCCGAGCGGCTGCGCTCGGAGGCCCAGGAGACGGCCGACCGGGTGCGCGCGGAGGCGGCGAGCGCCGCCGAGCGGATCGGCACCGAGGCCGCGGAGGCCCTGGCCGCCGCCCAGGAGGAGGCGGCCCGCCGCCGCCGCGAGGCCGAGGAACTGCTCGCCGACGCCCGCGAGGAGGCGCAGGCGGAGCGTACGGCGGCGCGGGAGCAGAGCGAGGAGCTGCTGGCGGCCGCCCGGAACCGGGTCTCCGAGGCGCAGGCCGAGGCGCAGCGGCTGGTCGAGGAGGCGGAGCGGCGCTCGGCCGACCTGGTCGCCACCGCCGAGCAGACCGCCCAGCAGGTGCGGGACTCGGTCGCCGGGCTGCACGAGCAGGCCGATCAGGAGATCACCGCGCTGCGCAGCGCCGCGGAGCACGCCGCGGAACGGGTCCGCGACGAGGCGCAGGCCGAGGCCGACCGGGTCCGCGCGGACGCCTACGCGGAGCGGGAGCGCGCCTCGCAGGACGCCACCCGGGTGCGGCGGGAGGCCACGGAGGAGTCCGACGCCGCCAAGTCGCTCGCGGAGCGCACGGTCGCGGAGGCGATCGCCGAGTCGGAGCGGCTGACCGAGCAGGCCCGCGAGGAGGCGAACAGGCGCCGCGCCGATGCCGCCGAGCAGGCGGACCGGCTGGTCACCGAGGCCGGCCACGAGGCCGAACGGCTGCGCGCCGAGGCCAACGAGACGCTCGACGAGGCGCGCCGCTCGGCCAACAAGTCCCGTGCCGAGGCCGCCGAGCAGGCCGATACGCTCATCAGCGGCGCCACCGAGGAGGCCCAGCGGCTGGTCTCGGAGGCCACCACACGGGCACAGGCGCTGCGTACGGAGGCGTCCGACGCGCGGGCGACCGCGGAGCAGGACGCGGCCCGCACCCGGGCCCAGGCCCGCGGAGACGCCAACAGCATCCGCTCGGAGGCGGCCGAGCAGGCGGACCGCCTGGTCGCCGAGGCCCGGAACGAGGCCGACCGGCTGCACGCGGAGGCGAGCGGCGAGGCGGAGCGGCTGCGCGGCGAGGCCGCGGAGACCGTCGGTTCGGCGCAGCAGCACGCGGCGCGCACCCGCGCCGAGGCCGAGCGGGTCGCGACCGAGGCGGCGGCCGAGGCGGAGCGGATCCGCAACGAGGCGCAGGCCGAGGCGGACCGGCTGGTCGACCGGGCGCGCGAGGACGCCAACAAGCGGCGTTCGGACGCCGCCGAGCAGGCCGACCGGCTGATCACCGAGTCCTCGGCGGAGGCCGAGCGGCTCACCTCCGAGGCGCAGGAGGCCGCGCTGCGCGCGGCGACCGCGGCCGAGGAGCAGGCGGACACCATGGTGGGCGTGGCCCGCCATGAGGCGGAGCGGCTGGTCTCCGAGGCCACGGCCGAGTCCAACGCCATGGTGGAGAAGGCCCGTACGGACTCCGACACCATGCTGGGCGAGGCCCGGGGCGACGCCACGGCCATCCGGGAGCGCGCCGAGGAGCTGCGCACCCGTACCGAGGCCGAGGTCGAGGAGTTGCACGAGCGGGCCCGCCGGGAGTCCGCGGAGCAGATGAAGGCCACCGGCGAGCGGGTCGACAAGCTGGTCGCGGCGGCCACCGCGCAGCTGATGAAGGCCGAGGAGAAGGCCAAGTCGCTGGTCGCGGAGGCGGAGAGCGAAGCGAGCCGGGTGCGGATCGCGGCGGTGAAGAAGGCCGAGGGTCTGCTGAAGGAGGCCGAGCAGAAGAAGACCGAGGCCGAACGGGAGGCGGACCGGCTCCGGACCCAGGCCACGGACGAGGCACAGCAGATCGTGGACGAGGGCAAGCGCGAACTGGAATTGCTCAAGCGCCGCCGCGAGGACATCAACGCGGAGATCTCCCGTGTCCAGGACGTCCTCGAGGCGTTGGAATCCTTCGAGACCCCCGCGTCGGGTGGCGCGGGCGGCAAGGAGAACGGCCAAGTCAAGACAGCGGCGGGTGCGGGTGCGACGAGGAGTGGAAAGCGGTCGGAGGGGTAACCGTATCCGGGGGGACGAGTCTCAGCTGTGCCTATCGAGGTTTCGCTTAAGTCTCGCGTCGGTTTCGCGTAAGTCTCGCGTCAGGCTGCGTCCATCACGGCATGTCCGTATCATCCCGACGAGTGACGAGGTCTCCGTCTTACTGCCACTCAAAAGGCTGGAGATTCAGCAGATCAAACAGACGTTGACTCGATGACACGCCGTTCGGCCCCCTAGGATTCCCTCTATCACCTCACCGGTCTCTTTCGACAGGAACCCCATGAGCGACACTTCCTCCCCCTTCGGCTTCGAGCTCGTGCGGCGTGGGTACGACCGCGGTCAGGTGGACGACCGCATTTCCAAGCTCGTCGCCGATCGTGACAGTGCACTGGCCCGTATCACCTCTCTGGAAAAGCGCATCGAGGAGCTGCACCTCGAGACGCAGAACGCTCAGGCCCAGATCAACGATTCGGAGCCGTCCTACGCGGGGCTCGGCGCCCGGGTCGAGAAGATCCTCCGTCTCGCCGAGGAAGAGGCGAAGGATCTGCGCGAGGAGGCTCGGCGCGCCGCCGAACAGCACCGTGAGCTGGCCGAGTCGGCCGCCCAGCAGGTCCGCAACGACGCCGAGTCGTTCGCCGCCGACCGCAAGTCCAAGGCCGAGGACGAGGGCGCGCGGATCGTCGAGAAGGCGAAGGGCGAGGCGGCCACGCTGCGCCAGGAGGCGCAGAAGGACGCCCAGTCCAAGCGCGAGGAGGCGGACTCCCTCTTCGAGGAGACCCGCGCCAAGGCCGCGCAGGCCGCAGCCGACTTCGAGACCAACCTCGCCAAGCGCCGCGAGCAGTCCGAGCGCGACCTGGCCTCGCGTCAGGCCAAGGCCGAGAAGCGGCTCGCGGAGATCGAGCACCGCGCCGAGCAGCTGCGCCTGGAGGCCGAGAAGCTGCGCACCGACGCCGAGCGCCGCGCCCGCCAGACGGTGGAGACCGCACAGCGCCAGGCCGAGGACATCGTGGCCGACGCCAACGCCAAGGCGGACCGCATCCGCAGCGAATCCGAGCGCGAGCTCGCGGCCCTCACCAACCGCCGCGACAGCATCAACGCCCAGCTGACCAACGTCCGCGAGATGCTGGCCACGCTGACCGGCGCGGCGGTGGCCGCGGCCGGTGCCCCGGGCGAGGACGAGGCGGCCACCCGCGGCGTCCCGGCCCAGCAGTCCCGGTGACCCTCGGTCACACCGGAGCGCCCGATGCCCCGCGCCGCCCAAGCGGCGCGGGGCACGCGCATGTTATGGGCAACGATCGCCTTCCCGGCCAGGCCGGCCACGGCATTGCGGCCGCGCCCCGACGCGAGCGGATCCCGGCCCCCGCCGCATGAAGCCGCGCCCGGGGCGGGCCCCAAACCCCAGCCCTCGGGCCTTGAGCCGCGTTGAGGAACAATCCAGCCCCTCCTGGAGAACAACCCAGCCCCTCCGGCGATTGAGGAGCGGGGGTCCGGGGGCGGAGCCCCCCCACGCGCCGGAGCGGGGGCACCGACAAACCCAACCCGCACCGACGATTGCGGAGCCCCCGGCGGGCCGGGCGGGGCCCGGTTTCGAGGAGGGGCGGGGTGGGGGAGGCAACCCCCCGTGACCGACCGCACCCTGAAAACCCTCGGCTTCGCCGACGTCCCCGCCCAACAACCCCTCACCTACCCCGGCCGCCCCATCACCCACCCCACCCTCCTCACCACCGGCGAACTCTGGGACCTCACCCCCACCCCGGGCCACCGCCTCGGCACCTGGACGGTCAACCCACGCCCCGACAGCAGCGAAGCGCACGAAGAGCCACTGGACGCCGTCCTCACCCAGCTGGGCCACCCCCCAACCTCCCACCGCCACCCCGTCATCGCGGTCGGCTCCAACGCCTCCCCCGCCCAGCTCCACCACAAGCTGTCCCGCCCCGGCCACCCGGCCACCGTCCCCATGGTCCCGGTCGACGTACACGGCATCGCGGTCGGCTGCTCGGCCCACATCGGCCGGTACGGCTACGTGGCCTCCGCCCCGTACACGGCACCGGCCGCCCGCACCCCGCTCGTCATCGGCTGGCTGGACACCGAGCAGCTGGCGGCCGTGGATGCCACCGAGTACCCCAACTACCGCCGTGTCCTGCTGCCCGGCAGCCAGTACCCGATGGTCATGCCGTCCGGCGAGCGGCTCGGCGGCGCGTACCTCTACGTCGGCGAGCGCGGAGTGCTGATGTCCCCGGACGGCACCGAGCGCCCCCTCCCCGGCGGCGGCGACCAGAGCGCCCTGCTCGCCCGCCTGCTCGCGGGCTCACCGCGGCTGCGCGCACTCCTCGGCCCGGACCCCCGCGCCTGGGTCACCCGCGCGGGCGGCGACCCGGCCGTACGCAGAACCGGCACCCGGATCTTCCAGGAGGAGGGCTGGGCGCTGCCGCAGCCCGATCTGCTCCGCTGCCCGGAGGACGAGCGACCCGGCGGCCCCGGAGGGCCCGGCGGCCCCAGCGACCCCGGAGGGCCCGGCGGCCCAAAGAGTTACGATGCGCTCTCATCTCCCGAGTAACGGGAACCGTCCGCGCGCCGTTAGGCTCCTAAGCCTCATCGGGGGCGAGCACGCCCGACCCATGCTCATGAGGGGCGGAGAATGATCGAGGCAGTCGGTCTGACGAAGCGCTATGGCGCCAAGACGGCCGTGTACAACCTGTCCTTCCAGGTGAGGCCCGGTGCCGTCACCGGCTTTCTCGGACCCAACGGGTCGGGCAAGTCCACCACCATGCGGATGATCCTGGGCCTCGACGAGCCCACCGCCGGCCATGTCACGGTCGGCGGCTACCCATTCCGCAAACTCCCCAACGCCCCCCGCCAGGTGGGCGCGCTGCTCGACGCCAAGGCGGTGCACGGCGGCCGCAGCGCCCGCCAGCACCTGCTCTGCCTGGCCCAGCTGTCCGGCATCCCGGCCCGCCGGGTGGACGAGGTGCTGGGCGTGGTGGGGCTCCAGAACGTGGCGCGCAAGCGCTCCAAGGGCTTCTCGCTCGGTATGGGCCAGCGGCTGGGCATCGCGGCCGCCCTCCTCGGCGACCCGCAGGTGCTGCTCTTCGACGAGCCGGTCAACGGCCTGGACCCCGAGGGCATCCTCTGGGTCCGCAACTTCATGAAGCAGCTGGCCTCCGAGGGCCGCACCGTCTTCGTCTCCAGCCATCTGATGAGTGAGATGGCGCTCACCGCCGATCAGCTGATCGTGATCGGGCGCGGGCAGCTGCTCGCCGATATGAGCGTCAGGGACTTCATCTCCTACAACTCGGCGGACTTCGCTCGCGTCCGCACCCCCGAAGGCGACCCGGGGCAGCGCGAGAAGCTGACCGCCGCGCTGAGCGAGGCGGGCGGCCAGGTGCTGCCGGAGCAGGACGGCGCGCTGCGGGTGACCGGGCTGCCGCTGCCGCGCATCAGCGATCTGGCGCATGGGGCGGACGTACGGCTGTGGGAGCTCTCCCCGCACCAGGCGTCGCTGGAAGAGGCGTACATGCGGATGACGCAGGGCGCGGTGGACTACCGCTCGACCATCGACGAGCGCGCCGCCCTGCAGCAGCAGATGCCGGGCGCGGTGCCGCAGGGCGGGCCGTACGGCCATGCGCCGGGCGCTCCGGCACAGCAGACGGGCTTTACGCCGGGGACCGTACTGCCGGGCTACGCCGAACCCCCGGCCCCGCCGCAGCAGGGCGCCCCGCACACCCCGGGCGCCCCCATGCCCACCGCACCGGCGGCCCCGTCCGCAGCTCCCGCCGCCCCCGCGATGCCGCCCACCGCTCCCCCGGCTCAGCCGCCCGCGGCGCCGTCCGCCCCCGCCGATCTGACCAAGAGCAACACCGAGGACGCCCGATGACGACCCCGTACCAGCAGCAGTACCAGGCGCCCGTCCCCCCGCAGGGTCCTCCGCAGATGCCGCCGCAAGGCCCTCCGCAGATGCCGCCGCAGGCGGCCCCGCACCAGCCGGTGCCCTCCGGGCCTCCGTCGCAGCCGTACGCCGGTGTCGGCCCGTACACCTCGCCGATCCCGGTCCGCCAGACCCACCTCGGCAATGCGCTCGCCTCCGAGTGGACCAAGATCAAGTCGGTGCGCTCCACGATCTGGACGCTGGGCGTGATGGTCGCACTGGTGGCCGGGATCGGACTGCTGGTGTCGGCGAGCACCAGCGACAGCGACTACGAGACCGTCCCCACCACTCTCCCCGGGTTCTTCGGCACCCTGCTCGGCCAGCTGTGCATCGTCACCCTCGGGGTGCTCGTGGTCACCTCCGAGTACGGCACCGGGATGATCCGGACCACCCTCACCGCCTCCCCGCAGCGCTCCCGGGTGCTCACCGCCAAGGCGCTGGTGTTCTTCACCCTCTCCTTCACCACCACGACCATCGCGCTCGTGCTGGTGGCCCTCGCCAGCACCGGGATGCACGGCGGTGCGGGCGTCCAGGAGCCGACGAGTGACCAGTTCCTCGGGGCGACGGTCGGCGCCGGGCTCTATGTGTCGCTGCTGGGGCTGCTCTCGCTGGCCGTCGGCTCCATGCTGCGGCACTCCGCGGGCGCCATCACCACGATGCTCGGTGTGGTACTGCTCCCGGCCATCCTCCCCGCGTTCCTGATGATGTCGGACAGCCTCCGCGATCTGGGGGAGAAGATGCAGGAGTACTCCTCGCCCCAGTCGCTGGCCGCCCTCTTCCGGCTCGACGAGAGCCTGAACAGCGGCTGGCCCCAGCTGTGGGCGCTGGCCGGAGTCACGGCGGGGGCGATGATCGCCGCCTATGTGCTGCTGGAGAAGCGCGACGTGTAGGGCTTACGGGACCCGAGCCGGGCAAGACCGCGCCCGGGTCAGTGTCGCGGCGCGTTACGGGACCGCTGGAGCTTCGCGCTCCGGCGGTCCCGCGCGTTCCAGCACGCCTTGTGCCAGTGGCGCCGGTCGTCCGCGCCCATGTGCTGCTGCCAGGCGACCACATGCGCCACCCCCGGCGGAATCTCCTGGTCGCAGCCCGGGCAGCGGTAGTGCTTGGCGGCCGCCCCGCCGCCGACCTGCCGGACCACCCACTCCTCCCCCTGCCAGGTCTCCATGCGGTCGAGGCCATAGCGGCTCGTACTCTCGTGGCCGACGGGCGTTTCGCCGCCTCGCGGGCGGTTTCGGCGTGGAGACACGGGGCACCTCGGCAGAGCTGGGAGCTAACGGGCTGTGACCAGCGTACGCGCTACGGTCACCCTCCGGGAAAGCCGTCATCCACACCTGTCCTCTGATCATCATGAAAACTTCATGCCTGGCCGTGCCCTTGGCACGTGTCAGGCGTTAATGCCTATGAGGGGGGATGCCCGCGCCGGCACTTCAGCCGCGACAAGGAGGCAGTTTCACAATGGATGTGGGGGCTTTCATCCTGGCCGCTCAATTCCCAGGCCAGGGACAGGAGGAGGCGCTGCACCGGGCGGTGCGGTCGGCCGAACTCTCCGAGGAGACCGGGCTGGACGCGGTCTGGGTCGCCGAGCACCACTTCGTTCCCTATGGCGTCTGCCCGTCCGCGGTCACCCTCGCCGCGCTGCTGCTCGGACGTACCCGCCGGATCGGCGTCGGTACCGCGGTGAGCGTACTGCCGACCGCGCATCCCGTCGCGCTGGGTGAGCAGGCGGCACTGCTCCATCTCCTCTCCGGTGGCCGGTTCACGCTGGGTGTCGGCCGTGGCGGTCCCTGGGTGGACCTCGAGGTCTTCGGCTCGGGCCTGCGGGCGTACGAGCGGGGCTTCCCCGAATCGCTCGATCTGCTGCTGCGCTGGCTGCGCGAGCCCCGGGTGGGGGCCGACGGCGAGCGGTTCGCCTTCCGCGAGGTGGCGGTGGTGCCGCGCCCCGACGACGCGCTCGCCGGGCCGGTGGTGGGTGCCCCGCCGGTGGTCGTCGCCTGCACCTCGCCCAGCAGTGTGCGGCTGGCCGCCGAGCGCGGGCTGCCCATGCTGCTCGGGATGCACTGCGGGGACGAGGAGAAGGCCGAGGTGGTCGGCCTGTGGCGGAAGTCCGCCCTGGCGGCGGGCCGTTCACCGGAGCACGTCGAGGCGGTGGCGGCCCGCCATGTCTCGGCCGGGGTGGTGCAGATCGCGGACACCCGCCCCGCGGCGGCCGAGATCCTGACCAAGGCGATGCCCGGCTGGCTGCGGCAGGGTCTCGAGGCGCATGTGACGGTCGACGGCCGGGAGCGCCGGATGCGCGACCCGGTGGCCTATGCGGAGCTGCTGTGCGAGCTGCATCCGGTGGGCTCGCCGCGGCTGTGCGCCGACCGGCTGGCGGCGACCGCGGAGCGCACCGGGATCCACCGGTTCGCGCTGCTGGTCGAGGGGTCGGGCGATCTGGCGGCCACGGAGGAGAACGTACGGCGGCTCGGTGGTGAGGTGCTGCCGCTCCTGCGCTGATACACCTCCCCCTGGTGGAGCGGCAGCGTACGTCCCGTCAGCAGTCGCGGAGTTCGGGTGACTGGTTGAGCAGCTGCCCCCGGACCGAGGTGAAGCGGGCGAGGCGCTCGTCGGCCGATGCGTCCATCGGGAAGACCGCCACCCGGTGACAGTTCTGGAAGGCCAGCCGCACCCCGAAGTGGCGCTGCAGCGCGCCGCGTATCGCGTCACTGGCGAGTGCGCGGAGCAGTTGACCGCGTGCCTGCTCATCGGGCGGCGGCGTCTGGTTGTCGGCGAACTCCCCGCCGTCCACCTTCAGCTGGGCCACCAGCGAGCTGATCATCTCCCATGCGTACGGTAGGGAGTTCCGGACGCAGTCGACGAAGGCCGCTTCGTCAACCTCGCCTCGCTCGGCCTGTTCGAGCAGGACCGGTGAGACGTCGAGCGACATGGGTTCTCCTCTCGCGACCCCGCGAGCGGGGTCTCAGGGATGGGAAGGGCGGACGGCGACGCAGCGTACCCGTCCGACGACCGCCCGCTTCAACGGTAATTCGGCCACTGCGCCCGCACCAGGAGAATGGGCACACAACCAGCCATCGCCGAAGGGGTCCATCGGCGGACGAATCGCGTGCGGCGGTGGTGGTCGAGTAGCGTTGCCGACCATGCGTCTCGTCATCGCCCGGTGCTCGGTGGACTACGCCGGCCGCCTCACCGCCCACCTCCCCTCGGCACCCCGTCTGATCCTGGTCAAGGCCGACGGCAGTGTGTCCATCCACGCGGACGACAGGGCCTACAAACCCCTCAACTGGATGTCTCCGCCGTGCACGCTGAAGGAAGGCGACGACGATGTGTGGACGGTCGTGAACAAGGCGGGCGAGAAGCTCATCATCACCATGGAGGAGGTCCTCCATGACTCCTCGCACGAACTCGGCGTCGACCCCGGCCTGATCAAGGACGGTGTCGAGGCCCATCTGCAGGAGCTGCTCGCCGATCGTATCGAGACACTTGGCGATGGCTGGACGCTTATTCGGCGTGAATACCCCACCGCCATCGGTCCCGTGGACATTCTCTGCCGCGACGCGGACGGGGCGACGGTCGCCGTGGAGCTCAAACGCCGTGGTGAGATCGACGGTGTCGAGCAGCTCACCCGCTATCTCGAGCTCCTCAACCGGGACCCGCACCTCGCCCCGGTGAAGGGCATCTTCGCCGCCCAGGAGATCAAGCCGCAGGCCCGCGTCCTCGCCACGGACCGGGGCATCGGCTGTGTGGTGCTGGACTACGACGCGCTCCGGGGCATCGAGGACGACAAGCTCCGGCTCTTCTGACGCCGAGCCCGCTCCGACACGGGAGGCCGGGGCCGCGGGGCCCCGGCCTCCTCCCGTCGTACGGGCTCGCGCCCGGCGGACGACGCGGCGGGTCGGACGGCGTTGCTTCCCCCTCCCCGCCCCTTCCCGCTACCAGGGGCTCCACCCCTGGACCCCGGACCCTGGCACGGAACCCCGCCGTCCAGCCCCTCCGGCGATTGAGGAGCAGGGCCCTGGGGCTGAGCCCCGCCCTCCAGCCCCTCCGGCGATTGAGGAGCAGGGCCCTGGGGCTGAGCCCCACCTTCCAGCCCCTCCGGCGATTGAGGAGCAGGGCCCTGGGGCTGAGCCCCACCCTCCAGCCCCTCCGGCGATTGAGGAGCAGGGCCCTGGGGCTGAGCCCCAGTTTCGGGAAGGGGCGGGGAGGGGAACAGCCCGCCGCAGGCGTCCGCCCCCCCCTGAGCCGATCAGATCACGCCACCGGGTCGGGGCGCCCCCTGGCGCGATCCGTCGCCCCCGCACCGCCCCCGCACCGCTACGCGACCGGCGTGGCCGTGCTCGACGGCGCGTGGGTCGTGGGAGCGCTCGCCGTGGTCGAGGTGTCCCCGGTGGGGGTCGTGGTCGGGGACGACGTCGTGGGCGTCGGCTTGGTGGGCTCGCCGGTAGGCGTCGGCGGCTTGGTCGTCGGCGGCTTGGTCGTCGGCCGCGGGCCGGAGGTCGTGGGGTGCGAGGACGGCGGCGAGGGCGGCCGCCCGGTGTCCGAGGGGGAGCCGCTGGTGGACGACGGGCCGCCGGTCGCCGTGGAGCCGCTGGGCGAGCCGCTGCCGCTGGGCGCGGTCGGGGACGTGGACGCCTTCGGCACCCCGCTGAGGCCCGGCTGGGGGGCTTGGCCGGTGCCGCTCGTGGGCTCGTCGGCGGTCAGGCCCTTGTCGTCGTCGCGCTGACTGGCCGAACGGTCCGGCTTGACCTTGTCGGCCGGGCTGTCGGAGTCGTCGCCCGAGGTGGCGCCCAGGGTCACCACGGTGCCGAGCACGGCCACCAGCAGCACACCAGCCCCCGCCGCGACCACATTGCGCCGGGCACCGCGCGCCGCCAGCCGCCGCAGACCGCCCGGCTTGGTGCCCGAGGGCCCGGCGGGGGCGGAGGCAGCGGTGGGGGCCGTGGGGGTGGCGGGGGCGGCCACCGAGGTCCGGGAGGCGGACGGAATCGCCGCGGTCACCGCCCTCGTCGCCGCCGTCGCCGCCGTCGCCGCCGTCGCCGCCGTCGCCGCCGTCGCCGCCGTCGCCGCCGTGCCGCCCATGGCGGCCGGCGGCGGCGTCGTCGCCACCTTCGGAGTGACGATCGTGGTCTCGGTGTCGTCCGGCGCTCCGTCGGCCGCCGGGGGCGCCGCGTCGTCCTTACGGTTCGCACCGCTCGTCCCGAACGCCCCGGCCATCGCCGAGCCGGGCGAGCGGTCGGCGACCAGCGCCAGCGCGCGCCGGCCCGCGACCGTGCCCCGCTTGTCCGCGAGGACGCCCCGCAGCCCGATGGACGCCTCCAGCTCGGCGCGGGCCCGGTCCAGATGGCCCGTGCACAGCGCGAGGACGCCCAGCTCGTGGTGGAAGTACGCCTCGTCCGCGACCTGTCCCGCCAGCCGCGCGGCCTCCTGGCCGTGCCGCACCGCGCGCTCCCAGGCGCCCCAGTGCAGCGCCGCGGCGAGGGCGGGCGCGGCGGCGCGGGCCAGGAGCACGGCGGCGTCGGCGTGGCCCGCCTCGCGGCTGCCGATGAGCGCGGTCATCGCCGCGAGGATCGCGTCGGCCTCGGCGGCGACGCGCTCGGGGGCCACGGAGGGGTGCGCGGCCCACCAGGCGTAGTGCTGGGCGACGGTGTGCGCGCGCCCGGCGTCCTCGTCGGCGTAGCCCGCCTCCGCGAGCTGGGCGGTGACGCGCGCCGCCAGCCGGTAGTGCGATCCGGCCGGGGTGACGAGGCCGCAGCCGAGCAGCTCGCCGAGGGCCGCGTCCGCGTGGGTGTCCGCGGACAGCGCGCGCAGATGCACCTGGTCCGGGCATTCTCCGCCGAGCGCGACCGCGAACCGCAGGGCGTCGTGGGCCGCCTCGCTCAGCCGCCCGGCGAGCAGCGCGGCGGGGGACGCCGCCTCGGCGATCGAGGGCAGCGCGCCCCCGTCCTCCGGCGCGGAGGCGTCGCCGCGCCGGGCGTCCCGCTGCCGCAGCAGCGCGCCCGCCTGGACGAAGCGCAGCGGCAGCCCCTCGGACTCGAACCACAGGTCCGCGGCCCAGCTCGCCTCGTCCTCGTCCAGGGGCCGTCGTGCGGCCCGCTCGAGCAGCTCGAGTCCGGCCGTACGGCTGAGCCCGGAGAGGAAGACCTCCTCCAGGTGGGAGTCGGGGGACGGCGCCGGGACTTCAGGGGTGGCGGAGATCAGGAACGCGCATTCGGGGGTCGCGTCGAGGAACTCGTCCAGCGCGGCGCCGCCGAACTCGATGTCGTCCAGGACGACGACCGCGCCGATCTCCTGGACCGCCGCGAGCAGCTCCGCGCGGTCCGGCCGGTGGAGCGGGGCGCTGAGGACGGCGGCGTAGAGGTCGTGGAGGAGGTCGGTGGGGGTGCGGTGGTAGCCGGAGAGGCGTACGACACCGTCGGGGGCGAGCCGATCGCAGTCGGAGGCGACGGCCTCCAGCAGGGTGCTGCGCCCGGCGCCGGAGGGCCCGGTGACCCGCACCGAGCGGCCGCGGGCGAGCAGCCGGGCGAGCCGCTCCCGCTCCTCGTCCCGCTCCAGCATCGGCAGCTCGGGCACGACGGTGCCGGCCGGACGGGGCGCGGCGGCGGCCCGGCGCAGCTCGGCCCGCTCGTCGGGGCCGTGGCGCTCGGGCCGGGCGGGGCGCTCTCCGGGCGGGCAGGGTTCTATCTCGCTGCCGTCAACGGGGTTGACCGTCAGCAGATGGTCACCGGCGATGATGCGCGCGGTGCGGGCCGGGGACGCGGAAGCGGGCGCGGAGGAGGGAGAGGACGCGGAGGAGGCGGACGCGCCGGGAACCGGGGCGCCCAGGGGCGGCGTCGACAGGTCCCCCGTCGGCCCCGGCGGGCGCGGCGACGAGCCGTCGCCCGGGCTGCCCGCCGCACGCGACGCACCGGAAGACGCACCGGAAGCGGCACCCGGCGCGGCCTCGTCGTGGCCGTGCTCCTGCGATCCGCGGTTCTTCGGGTCCAATGTCCTTGCCCCCCAGATGCGTGGCGTGCTGTAAGGCTCCCCGGCCTGCCTTCGCTTCTGGTCCGGTGCCGCCGTAGGGAATGTGTCCGGCGCTCACCGAACCCCGGGCCGTATCAGACGGCCTGGACCTGCTCACAGTATCCACCGCGCCGGAGGGGGCCCGCGCCACCCCGGGTAACCCACCGCCCCCGGGGCGGGCGGTCCCCGCCGCTCAGACACGCGGCAGGGACTCCGCCTCCAGTCCGCCTTCGATCGCGAGGATGCGGTGCAGCCGGGTGGCCACCAGCAGCCGCTGCATCTGGGGCGGCACCCCGCGCAGCACCAGCCGTCTGCCCACCCGGCCCGCGCGGCGGTGCGCGCCCATGATCACTCCGAGCCCGGTGGCGTCCCAGGAGTCCAGTTCGGTGAGGTCGAGGACGAGATCCCCGCCGCCCGCGTCGACGGCGGTGTGCAGGGCCGTACGGGCGTCCGCCGCGCTCCGGACGTCCAGTCGGCCCCCGACGACCAGCTCGGCGTGGTCGCCCCTGATGTGCATATGCGCTCCCCAATACGGTGCGTCGTGTCGTCAATGCGCCATTTCTGTCTACAGAACTGACTGCCTCTCACACGAGGAAGTTGCCGTCTGTAAGCGAACCGATACCGAATTCACCCAGGAGGGTGAATTCCGGGCCTGGCGCCGCACCAAGGCCCTCAGTAGCGGTAGAAGCCCTCGCCGCTCTTCCGGCCGACGTCCCCCGCATCGACCATCCGGCGCATGATCTCCGGCGGTGCGAACTTCTCGTCCTGCGATTCGGTGTAGATGTTGTCGGTGGCGTGCAGCAGGATGTCCACGCCGGTCAGGTCGGCCGTCGCGAGGGGTCCCATCGCATGGCCGAAGCCCAGCTTGCAGGCGGTGTCGATGTCCTCGGCCGTGGCGACCCCCGACTCGTACAGCTTCGCCGCTTCCACGACGAGGGCGGAGATCAGCCGGGTGGTGACGAAACCCGCGACATCGCGGTTGACGACGATACAGGTCTTGCCGACACCCTCCGCGAACTCCCTTGCGGCGGCGAGGGTTTCATCGCTCGTCTTGTGCCCGCGCACCAGCTCGCACAGCCCCATCATCGGCACCGGCGAGAAGAAGTGGGTGCCGACGACCCGCTCCGGGCGCCGGGTGGCCGCGGCGATCTTGGTGATCGGGATGGCCGAGGTGTTCGAGGCCAGGATCGTGTCGTCCTTGACCAGTTCATCGAGGGTGCCGAAGATCTCCCGCTTGACCTCGATCCTCTCGAAGACCGCCTCCACCACGACATCCGCGTCGGCGGCGGCGTCCAGGTCGGTCGTGGTGGTGATCCGGCCCAGCGCCCGCTCGGCCTCCTCCACCCCCAGCTTGCCCTTGGAGACGAACTTGTCGTACGAGGCCCGGATGGTGTCCGTGCCGCGCCGCAGCGCCTCGTCGGTCACATCGCGCAGCACCACGTCCCAGCCGGCCTGGGCCGAGACCTGCGCGATACCGGACCCCATGAGTCCGGCTCCGATGACCGCGAGCTTCTTGGCCACGACACACTCCTTCTGTTTCCGTCTGACTTGGTCACAGTCCGATGTGCCGGACCTTAACGTCCGTTCACCCCCCGCGGGCAGCCCTCGTAACGCGCGTCACGGTGTGTTCTTCGCCGCATAGTTGAGGACCGTGTCGCTCAGGAGCGACTCCATGACGTCGACCTTACGGAGGGCGTCCTCGGCGACGGCGTCCACACCGCCGCCCTCCGCGAGCCCGCGGATGATCGAGCGCAGCACCGCGTTCTGCAACCCGACGAGCTGGTGGGCGATGAACTCGGGCCTGGGGTCCCCGGGGTCGGCGGCGGCCTCCTCGCGCAGGGTGACGCCGAGCTGGTGGACCGCCTTGCCCTGGATGGTGAAGAGCCTGGCCATCAGCGTCGGGGACGCCACGATGACCTGCCGGAACCGGTCGTAGCCCTCGCTCAGCCCGACGTAGGCGTGGCGTTCGCGGATGTCCTGGCGCAGCTGGTCCATCAGCGCCCGCGCCGCCGACTGCCCGGCCGCGCGCTCCCGTACGAGCCGGGAGGGGCGGTCGACGACCTCCTCCTCGCGGTCGACGAAGAGGTCTTCCTTGGTCGGGAAGTAGTTGTAGACCGTGTTGACGGAGACCTCGGCCGCCTCGGCGATCTCCGCGATCGTGACCGCCTCGAAGCCGCGCGCCATGAACAGCCCGGTCGCGATGTCCGAGATGTGCTGCTTGGTCTGCCGCTTCTTCCGCTCCCTGAGTCCTTCCGCCATGGCCTCATCCTAGCTTCGCTGGGGCTTCTTGATTTTTGGGGTGATTGCAAAATTGGTGCGGCTCTGTTTTTCTGGGTCCCATGGCAGTCATCACGACGAACGGCCTCACCCACACCTTCCGGACCAAGCGCGGCCCCGTGGCAGCCGTGCGCGGTATCGACCTGACCGTCGAGCGCGGTGAGATCCTCGGCTTCCTCGGACCCAACGGAGCGGGCAAGACCACCACGCTGCGCATGCTCACCACGCTGCTCCCGCCCACCGGCGGCAGCGCCACCGTCGCCGGGCACGACCTCGCCCGCGATCCGGCCGGGGTGCGCCGGCGGATCGGCTATGTGGCCCAGTCCGGCGGGGTCGACCCCACCGTCTCCGTACGGGAGGAACTGGTCACCCAGGGGCGGCTCTACCGGATGGGCAGGGCCGAGGCGGCCGCCCGCGCCGGGGAGCTGGCCCGCGACCTTGGCCTGGCCGAGCTGCTGGACCGCCCCTGCGCAGCGCTCTCCGGCGGCCAGCGGCGGCGGCTGGACATCGCCCTCGGCCTGGTCCACCGGCCCGAGGTGCTCTTCCTGGACGAGCCGACCACCGGGCTCGACCCCGGCAGCCGCGCCGATCTGTGGCAGCTGATCCGCCGACTGCGCGCCGAGCACGGCATGACGGTCTTCCTGACCACCCACTACCTGGACGAGGCGGAGGCGCTGTCCGACCGGCTGGTCATCGTCGACCAGGGCCTGGTGGCCGCCGAGGGGACGGCGGAGCGGCTCAGGGCCGAGCACGGCGGCGCACCGGACGCCACCCTCCAGGACGCCTTCATCGCCATCACCGGACGCGGCACCACCCCGCGGAACCCCGCCCCGCTCGCCGTCTGACCCGGACACCTACCGCGAGCCCCGGATCCACCCCAAGCAGAGGACCAAGGCCCCATGCCTCATCTCGTCTCCGACACGGCCCTGATATTCGGCCGCTACGCCCGCCAGACGCTGCGCTCCAAACCCGCCCTGATCTTCGGGATGATCCAGCCGCTGCTCTTCCTCGTCTTCTTCGGCCCGCTGCTCACCGATCTGCCGCTCGGCGGCCGGGCCAGCTCCTGGCAGACCATCGTCCCCGGCATCCTCGTCCAACTCGGCCTGTTCAGCGCCTCGTTCACCGGGATCGGGCTGATCCTCGAGCGCCGTACGGGCGTCATCGAGCGGATGCGGGTGACCCCGGTCAGCCGGCTGGCGCTGCTGATGGGCCGGGTGCTCAAGGACGTCGTCCAGCTGCTGTGGCAGTCCCTGGCGCTGGTGTGCGTCGCCGTGGCGCTCGGGCTGCGCGCCCCGGTGCTGGGCGTGGCGATCGGCTTCGTCTTCGTCGGCGTGCTGACCATCTCGCTCGCCTCGCTCTCCTACGCGCTGGCGATGCGGGTGTCCTCGCCGCAGGGGTTCGCGCCGGTCATCAACTCCGTCACCATGCCCGCGATGCTGCTGTCCGGCATCCTGCTGCCGATGTCGCTCGGGCCCCGCTGGCTCGACATCGCCTCGCACTTCGTACCGTTCCGCTATCTCGTGGACGGGGTGCGGGCCGCCTTCGCCGGGGAGTACGGGGACGGGAAGATCGCGCTGGCCGCGCTGGTCGCCACCGCGCTCGCGGCCGTGGCCGTCACCCTGGGGGCACGGCTCTTCCAGCAGGCCGGGGCGTAACGCCGCCGCGTAGGCTCGGAGCCATGGTCAATCTCACCCGCATCTATACGCGCACCGGCGACACGGGCTCCACCGCCCTCGGCGACATGAGCCGCACCGCCAAGACCGATTCGCGGATCGGCGCGTACGCCGACGCCAACGAGGCGAACGCCGCGATCGGGGTGGCCATCGCACTGGGCCAACTGCCCGCCGAGGTCGTCAAGGTGCTGGTCCGCGTCCAGAACGACCTGTTCGACGTCGGCGCGGACCTGTGCACACCGGTGGTGGAGGACCCCGCCCATCCGCCGCTGCGCGTGGAACAGAGCTATGTCGACAAGCTGGAGGCGGACTGCGACCGCTTCCTGGAGGGGCTGGAGAAGCTGCGCAGCTTCATCCTCCCGGGCGGCACCCCGGGCGCGGCGCTGCTGCACCAGGCGTGCACGGTGGTACGCCGCGCCGAGCGCTCCACCTGGGCGGCGCTCACCGAGCACGGGGACTCGATGAACGCGCTCACCGCCACCTATCTCAACCGGCTCTCGGATCTGCTGTTCATCCTGGCCCGCTCGGCCAACAAGGAGGTCGGCGACGTCCTGTGGGTCCCGGGCGAGAACCGCTGAAAAACCACGGGCCCCGCCGGCCCGGCCGCGCGGATCGCGCGTCGCCGGCGCCGACGGGGCGGGGCGGGGCCCGGCGTCGTCTGCCCGTTACGGGGGTTAGCGGGCAGACGACGCGGAGCGCTCCCGCTTCGGAAAGAGCGTGTAGCTGAGCGCGATGGCCACGTTGACGCCGATCAGGAACAGCATCTTCTGCTGCCAGTCGCGCAGCGAGCCGATCTCACCGTCGTCGCCGACGTACCAGATCGCGCCCTGGAGCAGTGCGATGGCGATGACCGCGGCCAGTACCCAGCGACCCGCGGTCTTCCACTCGTGCAGCGTCTTCCCCGCGCCGTACTTCGCGGGCTTGACCGGCGGCGGCCCGCCGAAGAAGCGATGGGCCACGCGGGCGTCGACCCATTTGATCGTCGAATGGCCGAGCGCGGCCGAATAGCCGATGTAGACCGCGGCGAGGCCGTGCTTCCAGTCCGGTTCGGCCCCGTTCCTCAAGTCGATCACGGTCGTCACGAACAGCACCAGCTCCAGCAGCGGTTCGCACAGCAGCACCACGGTGCTCGCCTTCGGCATCTTCGCCACATAGCGCAGCAGCAGGCCGAGGGCCAACAGCACCCAGAAGCCGACCTCACAAGCGATGATCAGCGCGACAACCACGATGTTTCCTCTCTCGCTCTGCCCTTGGTCCCAACCCTCCCCCGGTGCCCGGGGCACGCGCGTCGTCGGCGGCGATGAAACCCGACTGCATCCTTCGATGTACGCCGCCGGGCGGCGGGCCCGGCCCCAAGGGGGAGGTCCGCCCGGCGCGCCACATGGTGTGATGGGTGCCATGCCGTCCCGCCCCCACCTCCCACGCCCGCACCAGCATGACGTCGTGATCGGTCTCGGCGGACTGTTCGGCGGGGCCCTGATGTGGGCGCTGGGGCTGCAGAACAATCCGTCGTTCTTTCATACGCCCCGGTGGCTGGGGCTGATCGCGCTGCTCGTGGTCTCGGCGACCGAACTGGTGCGGCGCTCCAGGCCCCTCATCGGCCTGGGCGTGGGGACCGTCGCACTCGCCGTCGACATCCTCAGCGGCGGGCTGGCCGCGACGATGCTGATGTACACCGATCTGGTCTACGCGGCCGTCGTGTATTCCGGCGCCACCGCCGCCCAGCGCGTCCCCCGGATCTGCTGGCTCCTCACGGGGCTGGTGACCGTGGTGCCGCTGGCCGTCTACAACGACCCCCTGGCGCTGCTGGCCGGAGCGTTCGTCGGACTCCTCGTCGTCACCCCGGCGTGGACCGGGACGGTGGTCCGCAACCACCGCGAAGAGGCCCAGGCCGCCCGTCTGGAGACCGAACGCGTCGCGCTGCTGGCCGAGTTGGACCGGCGGGAGGCGGTGGCCTCCGAGCGCTCCCGGATGGCGCGCGAGCTCCACGACATGGTGGCCAACCACCTCTCGGCCATCGCCATCCACTCCAGCGCCGCCCTGTCCCTGAAGGACCCCGCCGCGACCGACGAGGCGCTCGGCGTCATCCGGGAGAACAGCGTGCGCGGCCTGGCCGAGATGCGCCGGCTGATCGGGCTGCTGCGGGACCCCGGGGAGACCTCGGAACCCGCCGCCACCTCTACCCTCGACGCGCTCGACACCCTGCTGGAACAGGCCCGCGCCAACGCCCGCCCCGGCGGCCAGGACATCGTCCTGTGCGACGAGCGGCCGGACGGCGCCGCCCCGCTGCCCGCCCCGGTCGAGCTCGCCGCGTACCGCATCGTCCAGGAGTCGCTCACCAACGCCCTCAAGCACGCCGCGCCCGGCCGGGTGGACGTCACGCTGGCGCACCGCGCGGACGGCCCGCTCGAGGTGAGCGTCATCAGCCCGTACGGCGACCGCGACGGCCCCCGGGCGCCCGGCTCCGGCACCGGGCTGATCGGGATGCGCGAGCGCGTGTCCCTGCTCGGCGGCACCCTCGACGCCGGGCCGGTCCCCGGGCCCGGGGGCACGGTGTGGCAGGTGCGGGCCGCGCTGCCGCTGGGCGACGAGAGCGCTCAGAGCCTGAGCGCCCAGCGTGTGCCATGACCCTTCGACGACCAGGAGCCGCCGTGACCCCGTCCGCCCCGCCCGCCCGTTCCGCGTCCGAGCCGATCCGGGTACTGGTCGCCGAGGACCAGGGCTCGGTCCGCTCCGGGCTGGTGCTGATCCTGCGGTCCGCCCCCGATGTCGAGGTGGTCGGCGAGGCGGTGGACGGCCTCCAGGCGGTGGAGATGGCCCGGGCGCTGCGCCCCGATGTGGTGCTCATGGATGTCCAGATGCCCCGGCTGGACGGGGTGTCCGCCACCCGCCAGGTGGTCGCCGAGCAGCTGGCGGACGTGCTGGTGCTGACCACCTTCGACCTGGACGAGTACGTCTTCGGGGCGCTGCGCGCGGGCGCCGCCGGATTCCTGCTCAAGGACAGCGAGGCGGCCGATCTGATCGAGGCGGTCCGTACCGTGGGGCGCGGCGAGGGCATGATCGCCACCGCGGTCACCCGCCGTCTGATCGCGGAGTTCGCCCGGCCCCAGGCCGTCCCCTCCCCCACCACGCCCAGCCCCGAGGTGCTCGCCACGCTCACCCCGCGGGAGCGGGAGGTGCTGGCCTGTCTGGGGCAGGGGCTGTCGAACGCGCAGATCGCGGGGCGGCTCACCATGGCGGAGGCGACGGTGAAGACGCATGTCAGCCGGCTGCTGAACAAGCTGGAGCTGCGCAGCCGGGTCCAGGCCGCGGTACTGGCCCAGGAACTGGGCGTGCGCTGAGCGCTCCGCTGGAAGTGTCGCGACGGGTCGTCGGCCGACTGCGGCGCCGTCGTGGCTGGTCGCGCCCGCGCGGCGGAGCCGCACATCGACACAGCCCCGCGCCCCTTCTGCTTCAGGCCACGTTGACCCGCTGGCCGGGAGGAGCGGCCTCCAGCCAGGCCAGAAAGCCGGTCAGGGCGTCATCGCTCATGGCCAGTTCCAGCCGGGTGCCACCGTGCCGGCAGGCGAGCACCACCGCGTCGGAGAGCAGCGCCAGCTCCTCCTCGCCCTTGGGGGTGCGCCGCTCCAGCACCTCGATCGAGGCGCGCTCCAGGGTCCGCCGGGGCCGCGGCGCGTAGGAGAAGACCCGGAACCACTCGACGCGGTCACCGTTGTAGCGGGCGACGCCGTACACCCAGCCCTTGCCGCTGGGCTCGGATTCGCTGGGCGGTGGATCCCAGCGCAGCGAACAGTCGAAGGTTCCGCCGGACCGCTGGATCAGCCGCCGCCGGAGACCGAAGACGAAGAGTCCCACCACCACCAGCGCGACGACCACGCCGCCCACAAGCAGAGCGAGGACCATCTTCACCGACCTCCTCGCGTCATCCGGAAAAACCGCACCTGCATCGCCTCAGCCGCGGACCGCTGAAGGGGAGCTCCAGCGAGGTCCGCGGCTGAGGTTTTCCGACCGTACGTGACAGGCTCAGTGCGCTCCCGCCACCGCGCGCAGCCGGACGTCGGCGCGCCGCTCGGCGGCGGCGTCCGCCTCCGACTTGGCACGCTCCAGCGCCCGCTCCGCGCGCTTCACATCGATTTCGTCGGACAGCTCAGCGACCTCGGCCAGCAGTGAGAGCTTGTCGTCCGAGAACGAGATGAACCCACCGTGCACCGCGGCCACGACCGTCCCGCCGTCGACCGAACGGATGGTCACCGGGCCGGACTCCAGCACACCGAGCAGCGGCTGGTGGCCGGGCATGACGCCGATGTCACCCGATGTGGTGCGCGCGATGACCAAGGTGGCCGTGCCGGACCAGACACTACGGTCCGCCGCGACCATCTCGACCTGCAGCTCAGCAGCCAACGTGGCTCCTCGGGTCTCTCCCTGCCGGGTCGGGCAGGGCTTTCGTCAAAGAATAACGGGCGTACGGAGAGGGGCGGGACCGGGCCCACCCCTCTCGCGGAGCTACCGGGCTCAGGAGACGCCCAGCTCCTTGGCCTTGGCCTTGAGGTCGTCCAGGCCACCGCACATGAAGAACGCCTGCTCGGGGAAGTGGTCGAACTCACCGTCGGCGATCGCGTTGAACGCGGCGATGGACTCGTCCAGCGGCACGTCCGATCCGTCGAGACCGGTGAACTGCTTCGCCGCGTGGGTGTTCTGCGACAGGAAGCGCTCGATACGACGGGCGCGGAAGACGGTGAGCTTGTCCTCCTCGCCGAGCTCGTCGATGCCCAGGATGTTGATGATGTCCTGGAGGTCCTTGTACTTCTGCAGGATCGACTTCACGCGCGAGGCGCAGTCGTAGTGGTCCTGCGAGATGTAGCGCGGGTCCAGGATCCGGGACGTCGAGTCCAGCGGGTCCACCGCCGGGTAGATGCCCTTCTCCGAGATCGGCCGGGAGAGCGTCGTCGTCGCGTCGAGGTGCGCGAAGACGTTCGCCGGGGCCGGGTCGGTCAGGTCGTCCGCGGGGACGTAGATCGCCTGCATCGAGGTGATGGAGTGACCACGGGTCGAGGTGATGCGCTCCTGGAGAAGGCCCATCTCGTCGGCCAGGTTCGGCTGGTATCCCACCGCGGAGGGCATCCGGCCGAGCAGGGTCGAGACCTCGGAACCGGCCTGGGTGAAGCGGAAGATGTTGTCGACGAAGAACAGCACGTCCTGCTTCTGCACATCGCGGAAGTACTCCGCCATGGTCAGACCGGCCAGGGCCACCCGCAGCCGGGTGCCCGGGGGCTCGTCCATCTGGCCGAAGACCAGCGCGGTCTGCGGGAGCACGCCGGACTCGGCCATCTCCTCGATCAGGTCGTTGCCCTCACGGGTGCGCTCGCCGACACCGGCGAACACGGAAACGCCCTCGTGCAGCTTGGCCACACGCATGATCATTTCCTGGATGAGCACGGTCTTGCCGACGCCCGCGCCGCCGAACAGGCCGATCTTGCCGCCCTTGACGTACGGGGTCAGCAGGTCGACGACCTTCAGACCGGTCTCGAACATCTCGGTCTTGGACTCGAGCTGGTCGAAGGCCGGGGCCTTGCGGTGGATGGACCAGCGCTCGGTGACCTCGGACTCGGCCTCGGGCTCGTTGAGGATCTGACCGAGGGTGTTGAACACCCGGCCCTTGGTGACGTCGCCGACGGGCACGGTGATGCCGGCGCCGGTGTCGGTCACGGCGGCCTGGCGGACCAGACCGTCGGTGGGCTGCATGGAGATGGAGCGCACCAGGCCCTCGCCGAGGTGCTGCGCGACCTCGAGGGTCAGGGTCTTCTTCGCCCCGTCCTGGGCCGGGTCGGCGACCTCGACGGTCAGCGCGTTGTAGATGTCCGGCATCGCGTCGACGGGGAACTCCACGTCGACGACCGGGCCGATGACCCGCGCGACGCGGCCGGCGGCCACAGCGGTTGGCTCAACAGTGGTGGTCATAGTGTCAGTCACTCCCCGCGGAGGCGTCGGCCAGAGCGCTCGCGCCACCGACGATCTCGCTGATTTCCTGGGTGATGTCGGCCTGGCGGGCCGCGTTGGCAAGCCGCGTGAGCGACTTGATGAGTTCATCGGCATTGTCGGTCGCCGACTTCATCGCCCGCCGGGTCGCCGCGTGCTTGGAGGCGGCGGCCTGGAGCAGGGCGTTGTAGATACGGGCCTCGACATACCGGGGCAGCAGGGCGTCCAGCACGTCCTCGGAGGACGGCTCGAAGTCGAAGAGCGGGAGGATCTCGCCCTTCTTCTCCTGCTCCTCCGCCTTTTCCTCGAGGCTGAGCGGCAGCAGCCGGTCCTGGACCGGGGTCTGCGTCAGCATCGAGACGAACTCGGTGAAGACGATGTGCAGCTCGTCCACGCCGCCATCGGCCGTGTCCTTGAGGACGGCCTCGATCAGCGGGCCCGCGATCTTCTTGGCGTCCGCGTAGGTGGGGTTGTCGGTGAAGCCACCCCACGACTCCGTGACCTTGCGCTCACGGAAGGAGTAGTACGCCACGCCCTTGCGGCCGACGATGTACGCGTCGACCTCCTTGCCCTCACGGGTGAGCCGCTCGGTGAGCTCCTCGGCCGCCTTGATCACGTTGGAGGAGTAGCCGCCCGCCAGACCCCGGTCGCTCGTGATGAGCAGCACCGCGGCGCGGGTCGGGTTCTCGCTCTCCGTGGTCAGCGCGTGCTGGGTGGTGGAGCCCTTGGCGACCGCGCCCACCGCTCGGGTGAGCTCGGTGGCGTACGGAGTCGACGCGGCCACGCGGCGCTGCGCCTTGACGACGCGGGAGGCGGCGATCATCTCCATCGCCTTGGTGATCTTCTTGGTCGCGGAGACGGACTTGATCCGCCTCTTGTAGACCTTGGCCTGGGCACCCATACTCAGCCCTCGCCCAGCAGCTTGCCGTCCGAGGTCTCGAACTGCTTCTTGAAGCTGTCGACGGCCTCGCCCAGCGCCGCGATCGTGTCGTCGGACATCTTGCCGCCCTCGACGATGCTGGTCAGCAGCCCCTTGTGCTCACGGTGCAGGTAGTCCAGCAGCTCACGCTCGAAGCGGCGGACGTCCGCTACGGGCACGTCGTCCATCTTGCCGTTGGTGCCGGACCAGATGGAGACGATCTCGTCCTCGGTGGAGTACGGGGCGTACTGGCCCTGCTTCAGCAGCTCGACCATGCGCGCACCGCGCTCCAGCGACGCCTTCGAGGCCGCGTCCAGGTCCGAGCCGAAGGCGGCGAACGCCTCCAGCTCACGGTACTGGGCGAGGTCCACCCGGAGGCGGCCGGAGACCTGGCGCATCGCCCTGTGCTGCGCGGAACCACCGACTCGGGAGACCGAGATACCGACGTTGAGGGCCGGCCGCTGGTTGGCGTTGAACAGGTCCGACTCCAGGAAGCACTGGCCGTCGGTGATGGAGATGACGTTGGTCGGGATGAACGCCGACACGTCGTTCGCCTTGGTCTCGACGATCGGCAGACCGGTCATCGAACCGGAGCCCATGTCGTCGGAGAGCTTGGCGCAGCGCTCCAGCAGCCGGGAGTGCAGGTAGAAGACGTCGCCCGGGTAGGCCTCACGGCCCGGCGGGCGGCGCAGCAGCAGGGACACCGCACGGTAGGCGTCGGCCTGCTTGGACAGGTCGTCGAAGACGATCAGAACGTGCTTGCCCTGGTACATCCAGTGCTGGCCGATGGCCGAGCCGGTGTAGGGGGCCAGGTACTTGAAGCCCGCCGGGTCGGACGCCGGGGCGGCGACGATCGTCGTGTACTCCAGGGCGCCGGCCTCCTCCAGCGCGCCGCGCACGGACGCGATGGTGGAGCCCTTCTGGCCGATGGCGACGTAGATGCAGCGGACCTGCTTCTTCGGGTCGCCGGAGCGCCAGTTGTCACGCTGGTTGATGATCGTGTCGACGCACAGCGCGGTCTTGCCGGTCTGCCGGTCGCCGATGATCAGCTGACGCTGGCCACGGCCGATCGGGGTCATCGCGTCGACGGCCTTGTAGCCGGTCTCCATCGGCTCGTGCACCGACTTGCGGTCCATGACCGTGGGGGCCTGCAGTTCGAGGGCGCGGCGGCCCTCGGTCTCGATCTCGCCGAGGCCGTCGATCGGGGCACCCAGCGGGTCGACCACGCGGCCGAGGTAGCCCTCGCCGACGGCGACCGAGAGGACCTCGCCGGTGCGGTGCACCTGCTGACCCTCCTCGATGCCGCTGAACTCACCGAGGACGACCGCACCGATCTCGCGCTCCTCGAGGTTGAGGGCGAGGCCGAGGGTGCCGTCCTCGAACTTCAGCAGTTCGTTCGCCATGGCCGAGGGAAGACCCTCGACCTTCGCGATGCCGTCGCCGGCAACGCTGACCGTCCCGACCTCCTCGCGCGAGGCCGCGTCCGGCTTGTACGCCTGGACAAAGTTCTCCAGTGCGTCCCGGATCTCCTCCGGCCGGATCGTGAGCTCCGCCATCTGGGTTCCCTGCTCTCCTTGTTGGGCCCGAAGTGTTTGACTACGGCCCAACTCGGGCCGCTTACCATGCTTGTTGAGTTGGTGGCTGTGTCAGCCGGCCATCCGCCGGGTCGCCTCTTCGAGGCGGTCCGCGATGGTCCCGTTGATGACCTCGTCGCCGATGCGCACCGAGATCCCGCCGAGGACCTCGGGGTCCACATCGAGGTTCAGGTGCATCTTCCGTCCGTACAGCTTCCCCAGTGCGTCACCGAGCCGCTGCTTCTGCCGGTCGCTGAGCGGCACCGCGGAGGTGACGACCGCGACCGTACGGTCCCGGCGCGCCGCCGCCAGCTTGGACAGCTCGTCGAGACCCGCCTCCAGGCTACGACCCCGCGGATGGGTCACCATGCGGATCACCAGCCGCTCGGTCCGCTGGTCGGCGCGGCCGCCGAGCAGCTCGCCGACCAGCCCGGACTTGGCGGAGACGGTCGCTCGCCGGTCGGTGAGCGCACCGCGCAGCTCGGACGAGGAGGAGACGATCCGGCCGAACCGGAACAGCTCGTCCTCCACGTCGTCGAGGGCGCCGGCCCGCTCGGCCGCGACCAGGTCGGCGGCGCTGGCCAGCTCCTCGAGCGAGTCCACCAGGTCGCGCGAGCGCGACCAGCGGGCCCGGACCAGGCCGGAGACCAGGTCGATGGTCTCGCCGCCGACCTGCCCGCCCAGCACCCGCGCGGCCAGCTCGGCCTTGGCCTCGCCGGGCTGCGCCGGGTCGGTGAGGACCCGGCGCAGCGAGACCTCGCGGTCGAGCAGCGCGGTGACGGCGGCCAGCTCATCGGCGAGCTTCGTCGCGTCGACGGCGGTGTTGTCCGTCAGTGCGTCGAAGCGCTCGCGCGCGGCTGCCAGTGCCTCCCGGCTCGCTCCGTTCATCGGCCGGCCTCGGCCTTCGAGCCATCGGTCGTCTTCGCCTCGAGCTCGTCGAGGAACCGGTCGATGGTGCGGCTCTGCCGGGCCACGTCCTCGAGCGACTCACCGACGATCCGGCCGGCCAGGTCGGTGGCGAGCCTGCCCACGTCCTGGCGCAGGGTCTGAGCGGCCTGCTTGCGATCGGCCTCGATCTGCGAGTGACCGGCGGCGATGATCTCCTCACGCTGCCGCTGGCCCTCCGCGCGCATCTCGGCGATGAGCGCGGCGCCCTGCTCCTGCGCCTCCTGGCGCAGTCGCGCGGCCTCGTGACGGGCGTCGGCGAGCTGGGCTCGGTAGTCCTCGAGGACCTGCTGGGCTTCGGCCTGAGTGGCCTCGGCCTTCTCCATGCCGCCCTCGATCGCCTCGCGGCGCTCCTCCAGAACCCGGTTGATGTTCGGGAGGAGCTTCTTGGCGAGGAAGATGAAGACGATGGCAAAGGCGATCAGGCCGATGACCAGCTCCGGGATCGGCGGGATGAGGGGGTTCTCACTCTCCTCAGCCGCCACCTGTACCAGGGCGTTCACATCAGTGCCTTCCGTCTGTCGTGGTTAAAGCGGTCCGTTCAGGACTTGAAAAGGAAGCCCATGACGATACCGATCAGCGCGAGCGCCTCACAGAAGGCGAAGCCCATGATCTGGTTGGCGCGGATCAGGCCGGCCGCCTCGGGCTGACGGGCCAGGGCCTGGGTGCCGTTACCGAAGATGATGCCGACGCCGACGCCGGGGCCGATGGCGGCGAGACCGTAACCGATCGAGCCGAGGTTGCCGGTGACGCCGTCGGCGGCGAGGGTCTGGAGAGCGGACATGCCGGTTCTTCCTTTGCGTTTCATGGGCCGGTGGGGGTTGGCCACCGGACGTCTGATGGTCTGGGAGGCAGGTGTGCTCAGTGGTGCTCGGCGAGCGCGCCCTGAACGTAGTTGCAGGCCAAGAGCACGAAGACGTACGCCTGGACAGCCTGGATGAAGAGCTCGAAGGCGGTCAGCAGAATCGTCATCACGAAGGACGCGCCCGCGTAGGCGATCCCGATGCCGTTCAGCAGGTACCAGGAGCCGATGGTGAACATCAGCAGCAGCAGGTGGCCGGCGAACATGTTGGCGAAGAGCCGGACCGCGTGGGTGAAGGGCCGGATGATCACGTTCGAGAAGAACTCGATCACGACGATCATCGGCAGGATCGCGCCGAGCTCCTTGTCGTAGCCGGTGATGTTCTTCCAGCCGCCGACGAAGCCGTGCTTCTTGAAGGTCAGGTACATCCAGAGGACGTAGACGATGGCGGCGAGACCGGCCGGGAAGGCGATGATCGACGTCACCGGGAACTGGGCGATCGGGATGACCGACCACAGGTTCATGATCCACACGAAGAAGAACAGCGAGACCATGAGGGGGACGTACTTCTCCCCCTCCTTCTTCCCGAGGGCCTCGTAGACCAGCCCTCGGCGTACGAAGTCGTATCCGGCCTCGCCGACCATCTGCAGCTTTCCGGGGACCACCTTGGCCCGGCCGAACGCGGCCCAGAAGAACCAGACAATGGCGACGGTGCCCAGCAGCGCGAGCAGCATGGGCTTGTTGAAGTCGAATCCGCCGACCGAGAACAGCGGCTCGAACTTGAACGAATGGAGTCCGGGTGCCGGGAAGCCGCACCCGTCGAAGATGTGGCAGTTCGTCTCGAAGGCGAGCGTCTGGTCAGAACTCACCGCGAGCTCCTTCAGCGTGGCGCATGGGTACGGCAACCTCGTTGTGTCGGCGCGGCACGCGGCCACGGAACGGCACTGGACTGGTCTTACGAATGTGGGGGCGGCTGATCGGCGCGTGGCCGAGTGGTATGTCGGGCATCAGCTGCATGGGCCGCCGATTCCATCCCGTGGATTCCGGGGGTTCAGCTACCTGCGCCCGCTGTGCCTCAGATGGCACCGGACGATAGCAGGTGAGCGCACATGCTCTTATCCCGGCCCTACTTCTCACGGCGTGGACCCGGCGGGAGCGGACTTCTTCGCCCCCCCGGGCTTGCGTTCGTCCTCGGCTTCCGGCTCCACATAGAGGATCTTGGCCTTCATGTGTGCACGGGTCTGTGCGCCGACCCACACCAGGGTCGCGGCGAGCAGTGCGAGGGCGAAAGCCTTGACGTTGAACAGCGTGGTGTCCTGGAACACCGCGAGCACGACCGCCACCAGCAGGAACTCGGTCATGAAGAGGACCATGCCCATGGCCTGGAAGAGATGGGGCAGGTGCTTCGCCGTGCGCTCCAGCACGATCAGCCCGGAAGCCATCACCACCACGGCGACGAATGTGCCAAAGCCCGCGCCGATCGCTCCCTTGCCGCCTGCGAGCACAGAACCGACGGCGACGGCGACCACACCGGCGATGGCTGTGGGCACGGCGCAACTCAGGAGCGTTCTGGCGTCGTTGGACTGCATGAAGGGTTTCTCCGGCAAGTGTCGGAAGCAACGATTCGTCGTGGACGAGCGTATCCCCGGGGACAGAGAGGACCTCACGAGGAAGAGCCGTCGCCCTACGGCCCCTCGGGTCTAAGCACCGGGTTTAGTGAACGGTATCACAAACTATTTGATGAGGTCTTTACCCGCCGGGTGTGCTGCACGTCACACGGGAGAGTTATGCGGTGTGTACCGTGCTGACGCCGCCCTGTGATCTTCACCGCTCTCGCAGGACCCTTTGACCGGGGCGATGACTGGGGACATCGCGGCGATGACTGGGGAGATTACTGGGGTGTTCCGATGCGCCGGCGGTGGGTGAAGCGCGACCGGTCGCCGATCGCGGTGGCGCCGTTCACACCGTTCGCCCCGCCGCTCGCGCCATTGCTCGCGCCGCCGTGTCGCCCGGAGCCCACCGGCTCGGGCTCGGCCGGGCCCGGCTCCGAGGCGGCGGACCCGGCACCGGCCGTGGCCGCCACGGGCTCGGCGGGCGCCTCGGCGCCCCGCTCGGCCCTGGCGATCCGGTTGGCGCGGCGGTAGCGCGGCGGAACGAACGCCTCCGCCCAGCCCGGAACGCGCGGGGTGAACCGCGGCAGCAGCAACAGCACCAGACCGACCCCGCTCAGCGCCACGATCGCCAGCACGAACCACACACCGGCCGAGTTCACCGAGTACGCCACGGCGCCGAAGGCGATCAGCGCCGACCAGAAGTACATGATCAGGACGGCCCGGCTGTGCGAATGACCGATCTCCAGCAGCCGGTGGTGCAGATGGCCGCGGTCGGCGGCGAACGGCGACTGGCCCCGCCAGGTGCGCCGGACGATCGCCAGCACCAGGTCGGCGAAGGGCACCGCGATGACGGTCAGCGGGAGCAGCAGCGGGATGTAGACCGGGACGGTGGCGTGCACCGCGGCCTGCTCCGACCCCTCGAACAGCTTCATCGCGTCCGGGTCCACCTGGCCGGTGATGGAGATGGCGCCCGCCGCCAGCACCAGCCCGATCAGCATCGAGCCCGAGTCGCCCATGAAGATCCGCGCGGGGTGGGCGTTGTGCGGCAGGAAGCCCAGGCACATCCCCATGAGGACGGCGGCGAACAGGGTGGCGGGCGCGGCCGCCTCCAGGCCGTAGCCGTACCAGATGCGGTACGCGTACATGAAGAACGCCGCGGCGGCGATGCACACCATCCCGGACGCCAAACCATCAAGACCGTCAACGAAGTTGACCGCGTTGATGGTGATGACGACCAGCGCGACGGTGAGCAGCGTGCCCTGCCAGGGCGTCAGCGAGACCGGTCCCACACCGGGCACCGGAAGCCACAGGATGGTCAGACCCTGGAGCACCATCACACCGGCGGCGATCATCTGGCCGCCCAGCTTGATCAGCGCGTCCACGCCCCACTTGTCGTCCAGCACCCCGAGCAGCCAGATCAGCCCGGCGCCGGACAGCAGCGCCCGTGGCTCGTTGGAGACCTCGAACACGTCCTTGAGGTTGGTCAGGTGGGCGGCGACCAGCAGCCCCGCGCACAGCCCGCCGAACATGGCGATGCCACCGAGCCGTGGCGTGGGCTCACGGTGCACATCACGGGCGCGGATCTCGGGCATCGCACCGGCCGCGATGGCGAATTTCCGCACCGGCCCGGTCAGCAGATAGGTGACCGCGGCCGTGACGCACAGAGTCAGCAGGTATTCACGCACAGGCTGCCCCAGAGGTATCGCTGGCCATCACAGCCCCACACCCTATGCGTGTCCGGCGCCTCGCGGTGAACGTACTTACAGACGTCCTACACCTTCGGATGGTTGCATGATTCGGCCGTCGTCCGGATAGGGCGGAAATCTCCCGGCCAGATCCGCCACCTTTTCCCGTACCACGCCCTCGTCCCGCAACACGGTTCCCATGAGATTGGCTATGCGCTCCATTTCCGGAGCTCCCATTCCCTGGGTGGTCACCGCGGCGGTGCCAAGACGCAGCCCCTTGACGCACCCCCGGGGATCGGTGGCGGATGCCAGCGCGCAGGTGTCCAGGACGATCCCGGCGGCCGCGCAGCGGCCCTTCGCGGTGCGTCCGTCCAGGCCCAGCGGGGCCGGATCGGCGGTGATCATATGGGTGTCGGTGCCGCCCGTGGCGACTGCCAGACCCTCCCCCACCAGGGCGTCCGCCAGCACCCTGGCATTGGCCACCACCCGCCGCGCATAGGCGGTGAAGGCGGGCGCCGCGGCCTCGCCGAACGCCACCGCCTTGGCCGCGACGGTGTGCATCTGGGCCCCGCCCTGGGTGAACGGGAACACCGCCCGGTCCAGCCGCTCGGCGAGCTCCGCCCCGCACAGCAGCATTCCGCCGCGCGGCCCGCGCAGCACCTTGTGTGTCGTTGCGCACACCACGTCCGCGTACGGCACCGGGGACGGCGCCGCCTTCCCCGCGACCAGGCCGATCGAATGGGCGGCGTCGGCGATGAGATACGCACCCACCTCGTCCGCGACGGCGCGGAAGGCGGCGTAGTCCAGATGGCGGGGATAGGAGATCGACCCGCAGACGATCGCCTTCGGGCGATGGGCGTGGGCGAGCCCGCGCAGCTGCTCGTAGTCGATCAGCCCGGTCGCCGGATCGACGCCGTAGCCGATGAAGTCGAACCAGCGGCCGGAGAAATTGGCGGGCGAGCCATGGGTGAGATGGCCGCCGTGCGGCAGCGCCATCGCCAGCACCGTGTCCCCGGGCCGCAGCAGCGCGGCGTAGGCGGCCAGCACCGCGGAGGACCCCGAATGCGGCTGCACATTGGCGTGCTCGGCGCCGAACAGCGCCTTCGCCCGGTCCTGGGCCACCCGCTCGGCGATGTCCACGATCTCGCAGCCGCCGTGGTGGCGGGCGCCGGGATAACCCTCGGCGTACTTGTTGGCCAGGGGTGAGGCGAGCGCCGCCAGCACGGCCGGCGAGGTGTAGTTCTCGGCCGCGATCAGCTGGAGTCCGCCGGAGACACGGTCGATCTCGCTCAGGATGATTCCCGCCAGCTCCGGGTCCTGGCGGGCGAGGCTCGCGAAATCGGGGCCCCAGGGGGTGACGGCCATGGCGTGCTCACAGCCTTCGGAGGGACAGCGGATCGCCGCTTACGTGGTCACCCCCAATGTAGGCCTCGCGACGCCGCACGGCGCGCCGTGCGGCCCGTGCCGGCCCCCTGGATCTTTCCCCTCCCCGCCCCTTCCCGCTACCAGGGGCTTCGCCCCTGGACCCCGGAGTCTGGGGCGAAGCCGCACCATTCAGCCCCTCCAGGGGGCACCTCCCAGCGGTAGCTGGGGGAGATTGAGGAGCGGGGTCTGGGGCGAAGCGCCACCATTCAGCCCCTCCGGCGATTGAGGAGCGGGGTCTGGGGCGGAGCCGCACCATTCAGCCCCTCCGGCGATTGAGGAGCGGGGTCTGGGGCGGAGCCCCAGTTGAGGGAAGGGGCGGGGCGGGGAACAGCCTCGCCGCAGGCGCCACAACCCGTCGGACGCCCCTGGGGCCTACGCGGGGGCGGGAACGCCCGTCAGCGCCGTGACGACCGGGTCCAGGGCCTGGTGGATCTCGTCCCCGATGGAGCGGAAGAAGGTGATCGGCGCCCCGTACGGATCGTGCACCTCGTCCGCCTCCTCGTTGGGCGCCAGCAGCCAGCCGCGCAGCGCGGCCGCCGCCTGCACCAGGGCGCGGGCGCGCTCCACCACACCGCCCGCCTCCTCCGGGTCGGGCAGCGTCGCGGGGTCTATGGCCCGCACCAGCCGGGTGAACTCCTTGAGCGTGAAGGTGCGCAGCCCCGCCGAGTGCCCCATCGAGATCACCTGTGCCCGGTGGTCGCGGGTGGCGGTCAGCACCAGGTCGGCGCGGATGACGTGCTCGTCCAGCAGCTCACGGCCGAGGAAGCCCGCCGGGTCGGCCCCGAAGTCGGTCAGGACCGTCGCGGCGTGCGCCTCCATGGGCGCGCCCTCATGGCCCCAGGTGCCGGCGGACTCCACGATCAGACCGCGGGTGCGGACGCTTCCGAGACGGTGGGCGAGCGCATGCCGGGTCAGCCGCTCGGTGATCGGCGAGCGGCACACATTGCCGGTGCTGACGTGGAGGATGCGGAAGGTGGCCTCGGCGTTCTTCTCACGGTGTTCCGCTATGCCACGCCCCTCAGGGGCTGTCAATTGGCCACCTCGAGGTCGGGTACGACCTCCCGGAGCTGCTCGGCGGTGAGCGCGCCCGCCCGGAGCAGCACCGGCACCTTGCCGGTCACGTCGACGATCGAGGAGGGCACGGCGGCCGGGGTCGGCCCGCCGTCGAGGTACACCGAGACGGAGTCCCCCAGCATGTCCTGGGCGGCGTCGCAGTCCTGCGGGGAGGGGTGTCCGGTCAGGTTGGCGCTGGAGACCGCCATCGGGCCGAAGTCCGTCAGCAGCTCGATCGCCACCGGGTGCAGCGGCATCCGGACCGCCACCGTGCCCCGGGTCTCCCCCAGGTCCCAGGTGAGCGACGGCTGGTGGCGGGCGACGAGGGTGAGCGCGCCGGGCCAGAAGGCGTCCACCAGCTCCCAGGCCATCTCGGAGAAGTCGGTGACCAGTCCGTGCAGGGTGTTCGGCGAGCCGACCAGCACCGGTGTGGGCATGTTGCGGCCGCGACCCTTGGCCTCGAGCAGATCGCCGACCGCCTCGGCGTTGAAGGCGTCCGCGCCGATCCCGTAGACGGTGTCGGTGGGCAGCACGACCAGTTCGCCGCGGCGGACGGCGGAGGCGGCCTCGCGCAGGCCGGTCTTGCGGTCGGTGGCGTCCCCGCAGTCGTATCGCCGTGCCATTAACGGACCTCCTCGTACGTGGCCAATGTGTGGTGCGGTGCCGCCGTCACGGCATGGCCTTCCGCGCGGTGGCGAACCGGGGCCGGTTGTTCAGGTCGGGGTGGTCGGCGGCGTCCGCCCAGCCACGCTCCTCGGTGAAGATCCACGGCACCTGGCCGCCCTGGGTGTCTGCGTGCTCGATGACCACCACGCCCCCGGGGCGCAGCAGCCGGTGGGCGGTGCGCTCCAGGCCACGGATGACGTCGAGCCCGTCCTCACCGGAGAAGAGCGCGAGCTGGGGGTCGTGATCGCGGGCCTCCGGCGCCACGTACTCCCACTCGGTCAGCGGGATGTACGGCGGGTTGCTGATGACGAGGTCCACCTGACCGTCGAGCTCGGGCAGGGCCGTCAACGCGTCCGCGTGATGGAGAACGACGCGGGACCCCTCGACGTTCTTGCGGGCCCAGCGCAGGGCGCCCTCGTCCAGCTCCACGGCGTGCACCCGGGAGCGCGGCACCTCCTGGGCGAGCGCGAGCGCGATGGCCCCGGAACCGGAGCACAGATCGACGATGAGCGGTTCGACGACGTCCATGGCGCGCACCGCGTCTATCGCCCAGCCGACCACCGACTCGGTCTCCGGCCGGGGCACGAAGACCCCCGGCCCCACCTGGAGTTCCAGATAGCGGAAGAAGGCGCGGCCGGTGATGTGCTGAAGGGGCTCGCGGGCCTCGCGGCGGGCGACCGCCTCCCAGTAGCGGGCGTCGAAGTCGGCGTCGGGCACGCCGTGCAGCTCTCCCCGCTTGACGCTGTGCACAAAGGCGGCGAGCTCCTCCGCGTCGAAGCGCGGTGAGGGCACGCCCGCGTCGGCCAGCCGCTGAGTGGCCTGCGCCACCTCGGCGAGCAGCACGTTCACTGAATTCCTCCAGCCGGTCCGGACAAGGGCACGAAGCGTTGATCAGTGGGTGGCTCAGCCCGCCGCCGCCAACTTGGCGGCCGCGTCGGCGTCGACGCACGCCTGGATGACCGGATCGAGTTCACCGTCGAGCACCTGGTCCAAGTTGTACGCCTTGAAACCGACACGATGGTCCGAGATCCGGTTTTCCGGGAAGTTGTACGTACGGATGCGCTCGGACCGGTCGACGGTGCGGACCTGGCTGCGCCGCGCGTCCGACGCCTCCCGCTCGGCCTCCTCCTGGGCCGCGGCCAGCAGCCGCGAGCGCAGGATGCGCAGCGCCTGCTCCTTGTTCTGGAGCTGGCTCTTCTCGTTCTGGCAGGAGACGACGATGCCGGTGGGCAGGTGGGTGATGCGCACCGCGGAGTCGGTGGTGTTGACCGACTGGCCGCCGGGTCCGGAGGAGCGGTAGACGTCGATCCGCAGATCGTTGGGGCCGATCTCGACCTCGACCTCCTCGGCCTCGGGCGTGACCAGCACACCGGCCGCGGAGGTGTGGATACGGCCCTGGGACTCGGTGGCGGGCACCCGCTGCACCCGGTGCACCCCGCCCTCGTACTTCAGCCGGGCCCAGACGCCCTGGCCGGGCTCGATGGCGCCCCTGGCCTTGACCGCGACCTGGACGTCCTTGTAGCCGCCGAGGTCGGACTCATTGGCGTCGATGATCTCGGTCTTCCAGCCGATCCGCTCGGCGTACCGCAGATACATCCGCAGCAGGTCGCCGGCGAACAGCGCGGACTCCTCGCCGCCCTCCCCGGCCTTGACCTCCAGGATGACGTCCTTGTCGTCGCTCGGGTCGCGGGGGACGAGCAGCAGCCGCAGCCGGTCGGTGAGCTGCTCGCGGCTCTGCTCCAGCTCCTTGACCTCGTCCACGAAGTCGGGGTCGTCCCGGGCCAGCTCGCGGGCGGTCCCGATGTCGTCCCCGGCCTGCTTCCAGGCGCGATAGGCGGTGATCACCGGGGTCAGCTCGGCGTAGCGCTTGTTGAGCCGCCGCGCCTCCCGCTGGTCGGCGTGGACCGCGGGGTCGGCGAGCCGCTTCTCGAGGTCGGCGTGTTCGCCGATGAGTTCCTCGACCGCCTCGAACATCGGAGGGCTCCCTGAGTGGTCTGCGTGGTGGCGTTGGCTTGCGGAAAGTGCCGGAGGGCCGGTGACGACAAAACGCCGGTCCGGTCGCCCCAGGGAAGGGGCGACCGAAGACCGGCGCCGTGCGGGTCGCTACTTCTTGGCGGACCCGGCGTTCTTGCCGAAGCGGGCCTCGAACCGCGCCACACGGCCACCGGTGTCGAGGATCTTCTGCTTGCCCGTGTAGAACGGGTGGCACTCGGAGCAGATGTCGGCGCGGATGGCGCCGCCGCTCACGGTGCTACGGGTGGTGAAGGACGCGCCACAGGTGCAGCTGACCTGCGTCTCGACGTACTCCGGGTGGATCTCGCGCTTCAAGGGAATCTCCTAGGTTCGGGAGGGCACCGGGTCGACGGGCGGGTTGCCTGTCGTGAACCGGGACCGACGATCCAGTTTGCCAGTACTGGCCGCATCCCCCAAAACCGGGGGGCGGGCCCGGATATTCCCGGCCCGCCCATGAGGCTGTGGAACGCCCTCGGACGACCTATTTGACGACCTTGCCCGCGCTGGTGGCGTCGCCCGCGGAACCCTTGGTGGCGGAGGCGGGGACCGGCCGGTCGTGGCGGAGCGCGGTCCATATCAGCTTGGCCTTGCGCTCCATGGGCAGCACCCGGGCCGGGTTCTGCGGGTCGTACTCGACGGGCAGCGTGGTCATCTTCATGTTGCCCGAGCCGATGCCCTTCAGGGATTCGGCGAAGCCCTTCAGCTTGCTCACCGAGGCCAGCTCGGAGTCGGTGGTGAGGGCCTTGGTGGAGGTGTCCGCGAGGTCGTAGAGCTTCTTCGGGTTGCCGAACAGGTCGACGTGCTTGACCTGGTCCAGCAGCGCCTTGACGAACGCCTGCTGGAGCTTGATCCGGCCGAGGTCGCTGCCGTCGCCCACGCCGTGCCGGGTGCGCACCAGGCCGAGCGACTGCTCCCCGTCCAGGGTGTGCGGGCCGGGCTCCAGGTCGAGGTGGCTCTTGGCGTCGTGGATCGGGGCGGTGGTGGTGATGTTGACGCCGCCGAGGTCGTCTATCAGCTGCTTGAAGCCGGAGAAGTCGACTTCGAGGAAGTGGTCCATGCGTATGCCCGTCATGGACTCGATGGTCTTGATGGTGCAGGCCGGACCGCCGGCCTCGTAGGCGCTGTTGAACATGGCCGCCTGCACGGCGGGCGTCCGCTGCCCGCCCTTCGTGGTGCAGGACGGCCGCTCTATGAGGGTGTCGCGCGGGATGCTGATGACGCTGGCCTTCTTGTGGCCCTTGTAGACGTGGACGATCATCGCCGTGTCGGAGCGCGAGGTGCCCTCGTCCGTGCCGTACTTGGCGTTCTTGCCGGCCCGGGAGTCGGAGCCGAGGACGAGGATGTCCATCGAGCCGTTGTCGACGTTCTCGGGGCGGTTGGCGCCCAGGGCGGCGTTGACGTCGACGCCGGTGAGGTTGCCGTTCAGCTTGTAGTAGAGGTAGCCGAGTCCGGCACCGCCGAGCACCAGCACGGCGGCCAGCGTCCACACCGTGTAGAGCACGGCTCTACGGCGCGTACTGGGCCGCTTGCGACGGCGGCCCGCCGTCGCACCGCGTGCGCGGTGGCGGCCCGGGCTCACCGGTGCGTTGCTGCTGTCCTCGGCCATGTGCTCCTCAGTTCTCTTTCGCTGCCCGAGTACCCCCTGCCGTCACGGTCAGGCGTGGCGCCGCGTTCCGCGGTGGAGTCAGCCTGTGTTCCGGCCCCATATTCCGACCTGACAGATGGAAGGCCGTCCGCCAGGGTTGCATATCTGCGATGGCTGGTTTTCGCGCGGGCCGCCGGGCGCACCGTTCGTCCCCTTCGTCCGCCTTACCGCTCTGACCTGCACTTTCGCGGGCGATAACATGATCAGGACCGGTCCGTGGCCCGCTCTTCGGCTGTGGCTCACGTCTCATGGAACGCAACGAGGCCCCCCGCGGTGCGGGGGGCCTCGCTTACGGAGCGTTCCGGCGGGTGTCCGGTCAGTCGCCGTTGTTGCCCGGAGTGGGCGTGGTCTTGGCGATCTGCATCAGGAACTCGGCGTTCGACTTCGTCTGCTTCATCTTGTCCAGCAGCAGCTCGATCGCCTGCTGGGAGTCGAGCGCGTGCAGCACCCGGCGCAGCTTCCAGACGATGTTCAGCTCCTCCGGCGCCAGCAGGATCTCCTCCTTGCGGGTGCTGGACGGGTCGACGTCCACCGCGGGGAAGATGCGCTTGTCGGCGAGCTTCCGGTCGAGCTTGAGCTCCATGTTGCCGGTGCCCTTGAACTCCTCGAAGATCACCTCGTCCATCCGCGAGCCGGTCTCGACCAGCGCGGTGGCCAGGATGGTCAGCGAGCCGCCGTCCTCGATGTTGCGCGCGGCACCGAAGAACTTCTTCGGCGGGTAGAGCGCGGTCGAGTCGACACCACCGGACAGGATGCGGCCGGAGGCGGGCGCCGCCAGGTTGTACGCACGGCCCAGGCGGGTGATCGAGTCCAGCAGGACGACCACGTCATGGCCCAGCTCGACCAGGCGCTTGGCCCGCTCGATCGCCAGCTCCGCGACGGTGGTGTGGTCCTCGGCCGGGCGGTCGAAGGTCGAGGAGATGACCTCGCCCTTGACCGACCGCTGCATGTCGGTGACCTCTTCCGGCCGCTCGTCGACGAGGACGACCATCAGATGGCACTCGGGACTGTTGCGGGTGATCGCGTTGGCGATCGCCTGCATGATCATGGTCTTACCGGTCTTCGGCGGGGCCACGATCAGACCGCGCTGGCCCTTGCCGATCGGCGCGACCAGGTCGATGATCCGGGTCGTCAGCCCGCCCGCCTCGGTCTCCAGACGCAGCCGGTCCTGCGGGTAAAGCGGCGTCAGCTTGCCGAACTCCGGCCGCCCGCGCCCGGTTTCGGGTGCCATGCCGTTCACCGAGTCCAGCCGCACCAGCGCGTTGAACTTCTCGCGGCGCTCGCCCTCGCGCGGCTGACGGACCGCGCCGGTGACGTGGTCGCCCTTGCGCAGACCGTTCTTGCGCACCTGGGCGAGCGAGACGTACACGTCGTTCGGGCCCGGCAGGTAGCCGGAGGTCCGGATGAACGCGTAGTTGTCGAGGATGTCGAGGATGCCCGCGACGGGGATCAGCACATCGTCGTCGGACACCTGCGGCTCATTGCCGAAGTCGTCGCGGCCACGGCGGCCACGGCGGTCGCGGTAGCGGCCACGGCGCCCGCGGCGCCCGCCATCGAAGTCGTCGTCGCTCTCATCGGCGCGCTGCTGGCTCTGGCCGCGCCCGTCGCGCTGCTGACGGCCGCCGCCCTGCTGGCCGTCCTCGCCCTTGCCGCGGCGGTCGCCACGGTCGCCGCGGTCGCCACGGTCACCGCGGTCGCGCTGGCGGTCCCGGCGGTCGCCCTTCTGACCGCGCTCCTGGCGGTCACCGCCCCTGGCTCCCTTGCCCTCGGCGGTGTCGGCGGCGGCCTCGGCCTTCCCGTCGCCCTTGGGCTCGGTCCTGGCCTCGGTCTTCGCGGAGGCGTCGCTGCGCGCCTCCGTCTTGGTCTCGACAGCGGTGGCCGTGCCCCCGGAGTCGGGGGTGGTGGCGGGCGCGGTGGCCCGGCGGCGGCGGCGCTCACCGGCCGGCTGCTCATCGCCGGCGGGCTCACCGGGCTGGCCGGGGATCTCGATCTGCGCCTGCCCGGCGGCCTTCTCCTCGGCGTCGGCCTTGTCGGCCTTCTCCGCCTTCCCGGCGGACTTCGAGGACTTGGCGCCGGTCTTCTCCTCCGCGTCGTCGCCCGTACGGGCCCGGGAGGTGGTGCGGCGCTTCGGCTTGGTCACCCCCTCCGCGTCGGACGGAGTGCTCTCGGAGCCCTGGGCGGAGCCGGAGCCCGCGGCCTGCTTTTCCTTGATGACCTCGATCAGCTGGCCTTTGCGCATCCGCGCGGTGCCCTTGATGCCAAGGCTCGAGGCGAGCTGCTGAAGCTCGGCCAGGACCATGGCGTCGAGGCCGGTGCCCGAGCGGCGTCGCCGCGGGGCAGCGCCAGTGGCAGCACCGTTGGCGGGCGCGGAAGCGTCCGTGGCGGGCGCGTTGTTGCCGACACCGCTGTCGGAGGTGCCGGAGGCGTTCACGCCCATCAGATCGGTGGTGTCGCTCACGAAGGGTCCTTCCCTGGAGCGGGCGTCGGCCTGTCTGGCTCGGCGACCGGTTGTGCTGTCCGGCTGTGGTCCTTCCGTTACGGACCGGGCCGGGGCGGTGGTCCGCCGGGTACGGCGGAGAGATCAGTTCATGGTTCCGACGCGGCGGAGGATTCACGAGAATCCGCCACGCCGATTCCGGAGCGTGCTCGATACTGCTCAGGCAGGCTGCTCAGGCAGTGTGGGAGGCTCCCGGAAGAAGGGTGGTCCCTGATGGGGACACTGAGCACCTCGCCTCCGAGTACATCCAAGAGGCGTCGAGTGCAGACTTGAGGTTAACACTACCGGATCCAACAAACATTCCCCCTCTCCAAGACCGGCTATCAAGTTTTCCCGGCTCCGGGGCGCCCCGGAGCGCGGTGTCAGGTGAGCGGCAGGACGCTCGCCCCCCCGGCGTCGAGAGCCAGCCGGTTGGCCGCCCACCCCTCGCCCGCCAGTCGTGCGACCTTGTCGGCCGCACCGTCCTCGACCAGCGCGAGCACCGTGGGGCCCGCGCCGGAGATGACCGCGGGGACGCCGTCCGCCCGCAGTCGGTTCACCAGGCTCACGCTCTCGGGCATCGCCGGAGCACGGTATTCCTGGTGCAGTCGGTCCTCCGTCGCGGCCAGCAGCAGCTCGGGACGCCTGGTCAGGGCCTCGACGAGCAGTGCGGCCCGGCCAGCGTTGACCGCGGCGTCCACATGCGGGACGGTGCGCGGCAGCAGGCCGCGGGCGGTCTCGGTGAGCACCGGCCGACCAGGGACGAAGACCACCGGAACGATGGAATCCGCAGGGTCCATCCTGATCGCCCGGGCGGATCCCGCGTCCGTCCAGGCCAGGGTGAAGCCGCCGAGCAGACAGGCCGCGACATTGTCGGGATGGCCCTCGATCTCGGTGGCCAGCTCCAGCATCGCCGCGTCGTCGAGCCGCTCGGCGCCGCCTATGGTCACCGCGCGGGCGGCGACGATCCCGGCGCAGATGGCGGCGGAGGAGGAGCCCAGGCCCCGGCCGTGCGGAATGCGGTTGGCGCAGACCAGCTCCAGGCCGCGGGGCTGTCCGCCCAGCAGGTCGAAGGCGGTGCGCAGGGAGCGTACGAGCAGATGGTTCTCGTCACGCGGGAGCGACTCCGCGCCCTCACCGGCGATGTCGACGTGAAGACCGGAGTCGGCCACCCGGACCACCACGTCGTCGTAGAGGCCCAGGGCCAGGCCGAGGGCGTCGAAGCCAGGACCGAGATTGGCGCTCGAGGCGGGGACGCGCACTCGGACGGCGGCGGCGCGGAACGCTGGACCGGCCATCGCTCGATGACTCTCCTTGTGGTTACGTGCGATTGCTCGAAGAGGTACGGAACACCGCGAGGGCCGTGACAAGTACGGCGACGCCGCGCAGAGGCGAGTGCTCTGCGTCGGGGCGGATTCAGTACAGCCTATCGAAGGAAGGTTCTGTGGCGACATAGGGCGCACGGGAGGCGCACGATGCGTGTCGCGCTCCCTGCCATCGCCCGCGACCACTCTACTGGAGCCCTCCGCGCGCCCTCGCGCTGCTCTGCCACCACTTGAGTGGATCTTTAGAAAAGCCACGGAGGGGGCCCGGCGGGCGGGGGTCGACATGAGCGCGGAAGGGCCCGGCGAGCCGGGGTCCACAAGGGCCTGGAGAGGCCCGGCGAGCCGGGTCGGCGTGGGCACGGAGGGGCCTGGTGGGCCGGGGTCTGCATGGGGCCCGGAGGGGCCCGGCGAGCCGCGCCCGACGGCCCGCCGAAAACCCCATCGCACCAGGTTCCGGCCCTGGTCAGAGCCGGGTCGCCCCGTATCGGACCGGCCCGGCCCGAGGCACACCGTGCCGTACCGGGGCGCGCCGTATCGGACCGGCCCGGCCCGAGGCACACCGTGCCTTATCGGACCGGCCCGCTCCGGGTCGCGTCGCGCGGGGTCAGGCCAGCCCGAGCCGTACGGCCGCGGCGTCCGCGTCGACCGGGACCACGACCGGCTGCGGCGCACCCGCCACCGCCCAGTCCGGGTCCTTGAGCCCGTTCCCGGTCACCGTGCAGACGATGCGCTGGCCCGGGTCGACCAGCCCCTGTTCGGCGGCCTTCAGCAGACCCGCCACGCTCGCCGCGGAGGCGGGCTCGACGAAAACGCCCTCCTGTGCGGCGAGCAGCCGGTAGGCGGCGAGGATCTGACGGTCGGTCACCTCGTCGATGAGGCCGCCGGACTCGTCGCGCGCCTGCTCGGCGAAGGTCCACGAGGCGGGGTTGCCGATGCGGATGGCGGTGGCGATGGTGCTCGGCTCCTTGACCGGCTCACCACGCACGATCGGCGCCGCGCCGGACGCCTGGAAGCCCCACATCCGGGGCGTACGGGAGGCGTGCGGCCCGCTGTCGGCGAACGGCGCCGCGTACTCCGTGTAGCCCTTCCAGTAGGCCGTGATGTTGCCCGCGTTGCCGACCGGCAGCACATGGATGTCGGGCGCGTCCCCGAGCATGTCCACGATCTCGAAGGCGGCGGTCTTCTGTCCCTCGATCCGGGCCGGGTTGACCGAATTGACCAGCGCCACCGGGTACTTCTCCGACAGCCCGCGCGCCAGCGTCAGACAGTCGTCGAAGTTGCCGTCGACCTGGAGGATCTTCGCGCCGTGGACGAGGGCCTGGCCCATCTTGCCGAGCGCGATCTTCCCCTGCGGGACCAGCACCGCGCAGACCATCCCGGCCCGTACGGCGTACGCCGCCGCCGACGCCGAGGTGTTGCCGGTGGAGGCGCAGATGACGGCCTTGGCACCGGCCTCCTTGGCCACGCTGATGGCCATCGTCATCCCGCGGTCCTTGAACGACCCGGTGGGGTTGGCGCCCTCGACCTTGAGGTGGACCTCGCAGCCGGTGCGCTCGGAGAGCACCTGCGCGGGAACCAGCGGCGTACCGCCCTCGCGCAGGGTGACGACGGGGGTGGTCCCGCTGACCGGGAGGCGGTCGCGGTACTCCTCGATGATGCCCCGCCAGCCGTGCCACTGGCGGGTGCCGGACATTCGAGGCCCGGCGTCGGCGATTGCGTTCATGATTTCCCTTACTCTCCGCTCACCCTCTGTTCGGCCTGAGCGCGGCCACTACCCGGCCTCTGCTCGCCCGCCGCTCGGTCACGACTCGTCCTCCACTCGGTCTCGACCCGCCCTCTACTCGCCCTCTACTCGCCCTCGACCCGCATGATGCTCGCGACATCGCGGACGGTGTCGAGCCGGCGGAGCGCCTCCACGGTCGCCGACAGCGCGGCGTCGCTCGCCCGGTGGGTCACGGCGACGAGGGACGCCTCGCCGTCCTTCCCCTGCTGGCGGACGGTATCGATGGACACGCCGTGCTCGGCGAAGACTGTGGCGACCTGCGCCAGAACTCCCGGTTTGTCGGCGACGTCCAGGCTGATGTGGTATCGAGTGATCACATCGCCCATGGGGCTCACCGGGAGCCGGCTGTAGGCGGACTCCCCGGGTCCGGTGGCGCCCGCCAGCTTGTTGCGGCAGGCGGCGACGAGGTCACCGAGGACGGCCGAGGCGGTCGGCGAACCGCCCGCGCCCGGGCCGTAGAACATCAGCTTCCCCGCGGCGTCGGCCTCCACGAAGACCGCGTTGTACGCCTCGCGGACCGAGGCCAGGGGGTGGCTCAGCGGAATCATCGCCGGGTGCACCCGCGCGGTGACCGACCGGCCGTCGGCGGCCCGCTCACAGATCGCGAGCAGCTTGACCGTGCAGCCCATGCGCTTGGCGGAGGCGATGTCGGCGGCGGTCACCTCGGTGAGGCCCTCGCGGTGCACATCGTCGAGGGTGACCCGGGTGTGGAAGGCGATCCCGGCGAGGATCGCGGCCTTCGCGGCGGCGTCGAAGCCCTCGACGTCGGCGGTCGGGTCGGCCTCGGCGTAGCCCAGGGCCGTGGCCTCGTCCAGCGCCTCGCTGTAACCGGCGCCGCTTCCGTCCATCCGGTCGAGGATGAAGTTGGTGGTGCCGTTGACGATGCCGAGGACGCGGTTGACCTTGTCGCCCGCGAGCGACTCGCGCAGCGGCCGCACCAGCGGGATCGCCCCCGCGACCGCGGCCTCGTAGTAGAGATCCGCACCGCGCTGCTCGGCCGCGGCGTGCAGCGCCGCGCCGTCCTGGGCGACCAGCGCCTTGTTCGCGGACACCACGCTCGAGCCGTGGTCGAAGGCGGTGGTGATGAGGGTGCGGGCGGGCTCGATCCCGCCGATGACCTCGACCACCACATCGATGTCCCCGCGTTTGACCAGGGCCGTGGCGTCGGTGGTCACCAGCTCCGCCGGCACCCCCTCCCGGACCCGGCCGGGGCGGCGCACGGCGATCCCGGCCAGCTCGACCGGGGCCCCGATGCGCGCCGCGAGGTCGTCCGCCTGCGTCGTCATGATGCGCGCCACCTCTGAGCCGACCACTCCACAGCCCAGCAGCGCCACTTTCAGCGGACGCGTACGCATCATCCGACCTCGTTTCTCATCCATCGCGTTAATGCATCAGCGCGTTAGTGCACCAGTCTCATGCACTGGACGGGATTTTCTGTCCCGGGTCCAGTATCCGAGATCCATTTCTCGCTAGCCGATTCCCACCGGCGGGGCGCCGCGGACGGGCGCCGCGGACGGGCGCCAGGGGCGGGCCCCGCCAACGGATCCTCGCTAGCCGACATCGAGCCGCAGCAGATCTTCCTCCGTCTCCCGCCGGACGATCTCGCGCGCCTGCCCGTCCCGTACGGCGACGACGGGCGGCCGGAGCGCGTGGTTGTAGTTGCTCGCCATCGAGCGGCAGTACGCGCCGGTGGCGGGAACGGCGATCAGATCGCCGGGCGCCAGATCGGCGGGCAGGAAGGCGTCACGTACGACGATGTCGCCGGACTCACAGTGCTTGCCGACGACGCGGGAGAGCATCGGCTCGGCGGTGGAGGCGCGGGAGACCAGCGCCACCGAGTACTCGGCGTCGTAGAGCGCGGTACGGATGTTGTCGGACATCCCGCCGTCGACACTGACGTACGTCCGCAGCCCCGGCAGCTCCTTGACCGTGCCCACCTCGTACAGCGTGAACGCGGTCGGCCCGACGATCGCCCGCCCCGGCTCGACCGACAGCCGCGGCACCGCGAGCCCGGCCGTGTCGCACTCCCGGTGCACGATGTCGCGCAGCGCCTTGGCGATCTCCTGCGGCTCGCGCGGGTCGTCCTCCGAGGTGTACGCGATGCCGAGACCGCCGCCCAGGTCGATCTCGGGCAGCTCGACACCGTGCTCGTCCCGGATCTCCTTCAGCAGCCCCACGACCCGGTGCGCCGCGACCTCGAACCCGGACGTGTCGAAGATCTGCGACCCGATGTGCGAGTGAATGCCGATGAGCTCGAGCCCATCGAGCTTGAGCGCCCGCCGCACGGCCTCGGCGGCCTGCCCGCCCGCGAGCGGAATGCCGAACTTCTGGTCCTCGTGGGCGGTCGCGATGAACTCGTGGGTATGCGCCTCCACACCCACGGTGATCCGGATCTGCACCCGCTGCCGCCTGCCGAGCCGCTGGGCGATGTGCGCGACCCGCACGATCTCCTGGAACGAGTCGAGCACGATCCGCCCGACACCCTCCTCGACCGCCCGCTCGATCTCGGCGGTGGACTTGTTGTTCCCGTGCAACGCGATCCGCTCGGCGGGCATCCCGGCGGCGAGCGCGGTGGCCAGCTCCCCGGCGGAGCACACATCGAGGTTGAGCCCCTCCTCGTTCAGCCAGCGCACGACGGCGCGGGAGAGGAACGCCTTCCCGGCGTAGAACACGTCGGCGTCCTCCCCTTGCTCCTGGAACGCCTCGTGCCAGGCCCGGCAGCGGGCCCGGAAGTCGGCCTCGTCGAGGAAGTACGCGGGCGTCCCGAACTCCTCCGCGAGCGTCTTGACGTCGATCCCGCCGACGGTCACGACGCCATCGGCGTTCCGGCTGACCGTACGGGACCACACGCGCGGATCGAGCTGATTGAGATCGGCGGGCGGCGCGGCGTAGTGCCCCTCGGGGAGGACATCGGCGTGGCGGGGCCCGGCGGGATGGGCGGAACGGCTCATGCTGTCTCTGCTGTCTCTCTCAAGGACTTACCAAGGTCTTACACAAGGTCTTACAGATGTTCGGGTGCGCTGATGCCGAGCAGACGCAGGCCGCCGGCGAGCACCACCCCGGTGGCATCGGCAAGGGCCAGCCGGGAACGGTGGGCGGCCGAGGGTTTGAGCTGGTGGGAGGGCAGGACCGGGCAGTCGTCAGAAAACCGGTCATGGAACCGGAAGAAGGCATCGGCGACAGCGACAAGATGCCGCGCGAGCTGGTCGGGCGCACGGTGCCGGGCGGCGGCCTCGATGGTGCGGGGATGATCGGCGAGGAGGGCGAGAAGGCCGATCTCGGCGGGGTGGTCGTAAACCCCGGCCCCGGACTCGGGCGCGATGCCGAGCTGGCTGGCGTTCCGCATCAGGGCGCGGGTGCGGGCGTGAGCGTACTGAACCCGGAAGAGAGGGTTGCCCTCGCGCTGCGAGAGAAGCCGAGAGGGGGCGAGATCAGGCAGATCGTGCCCGGCGGACCGAAGCAACGCCCAACGGGCGGCGTCGGACCCGAGGGAGCGGAGCAGCTCAGCCCCGGAGGCCGGTACGGGCCGAACAACAGGCCCATGACCAGGCACAACGACTCCCCCAACGGCATGGACGAGCCCCCGCACAACATGAGCGACCAGCGCGGCCCGCACCTCACCACTGGCCCCAAGCGGAACCGAAACCCCGACAAGCGCCTCCCCGTGCCCGTAACGAGACCGCTGGGAGAGGACGTCCCGCACAAGCTGAGCATGGGAGCTGGCATCAAGGGTGATATTGAGAAACCCAGGAGCAGCGACATCAACACGGGCGATCCCGGGCGTACGGACCAGCCGCCGCCGCAAAACCTCGGCGATACCCAGCGCATCCCCACCACCTCTGGCCAGCAGCAGAGCGACATTGGTGGCGTAATCCCCACACCCGGGCCGAGGCGGCGTCCGCACCTTCACCCGCTCCGGCACGGCAACGCACAGCTCGTCGTCCTCAACGGCACGACGCACGGTGTGCAGCACAGTGCGGGAGAGCTGGGCGGGAGTCACGGGACCAGCGTATGGGAGGAGGGGGGTACGAAAGCGAACCGGTTTCGCCCTTCGGACGAGCACACGACAAGGTTCGCCCGAGCCCCCGGCCCAAAGAGACCGGGGCCCGCAGAAACCCACAAAGAAGCCCGAGCCCCAGACCGAATCGAACCGAAGCCCAAGCCCCCTCCCCCGGGCCGAACCGGAAGGAAGAGGCCCGGGCCTGGGGCCCACCACTACCCGGTGGGCCCCACAACCGGCTCGGCATCACCGGGCGCGGCCGCACCGGCCGCCCCCTGCCGCATCAGCCGCCGCACGAGCTCGACAAGATCGACGGGCTCGAACGGTTTCGCGAGGAAGGCATCGACGCCCAGCGCCTTCCCACTGTCCATCTCATACTGCGTACACGCACTGATGATCGCGACGGGCACATGACACGTTCGAGCATCAGCGCGCAGCCTCGATGCCGTATGCAGCCCATCGAGTCTGGGCATCACGACATCGAGAGTGATCACATCGGGCCGCACCTGGTGAACGATCTCCAGGCACTCGGCACCATCGGCCGCGGTCACGACCTCGAAGCCCTCCAGCTCGAGGTTGACCCTGATCAGCTGCCGGATGACCTTGTTGTCGTCGACGACAAGGACCCGGCCGGACAAGCCAGGCACATCCTGAAGAGTAGGCGCGCAGCCGCGGCTGCGTCCGGGTTTTCCCCACTTCCGCCCCGTGCGAGGGACCTTTCCCCAAGACCCCTGCGCCCCACCCTCCACATGCGGTATACGCCCCTCCGCTCCCACATCCACCCCCGCCCGCCGGCTCCCGATAAACGTTCATGACCACCCTGATCGAGCTGATAGTGTTCTACCTGTCGCCGCGAGACAGCAGCGACAGGCGCAAGCCCCCGTAGCTCAGGGGATAGAGCAACGGCCTCCGGAGCCGTGTGCGCAGGTTCGAATCCTGCCGGGGGCACTTCACCTGAAGTGCCAGAAGACTCCGCCACCAGCCAGGACGCTGGATGCGGGGTCTTGTCGTATGCGCGGCCGGATGCCGCCGAATGCAGCCCCATGACAGTGATCACGTAATGACCACGTAATGATCTTGATGGGCTTTCCGCAGGCGTTCTCCGGCGGGGCGAGGTAGATGCCCACCACATCGCGGACCTTGGTCACGAACTGCGGGTCGGTCGACAGCTTCCAGGTCTCCACGATGTGCGGCTTGAGGCCGAACGCCCGCCAGATCCGTGAGACGGCCGACTGCGACATGCCCTCGCCTGGGCCATGGAACGCGTCGACCAGTGCGAATCGCCCGTCGGTGGGGCCTGGTCCAGCGTTCTGGCGACCAGGGCCTCGACCTGCTCGTCCGTGATCTTCCGCGGAGCCCCCGAACGCGGCCGGTCCACCAGACCCTCCAGCCGATCCGCCAAGAATCGGGCCCGCCACTTGCGCACCGTCTCCCGCGAGACACCCAGATCGAGCGCGACCTGCGCGTTCGCCCGACCCTCCGCACACGCCAGCACGATCCTCGACCGCAACACCAACGCCTGAGGCGCCGTCCGCTTACGCAACCAGCCCCGCGGCACCTGGCATTCGTGATCGGACAGCTCCAGCGACAACGGCTTCGGACCAGGCACCACCCCATCCTATGACCGCCCTTGAACTTTGGACTCAGGACACTAGCGCGTGGGGGTGCCGAGGACCTTGCTGAGCGTGATGGCCACGTCGAAGTCCCGATCCCATGTGAGTGCGACGAGGTCGTCGAACTCCGCCTCAGGGCGGAGCAGATTGAGGACGTCGGCTTCGAATACTGAGCCCGGTTCTGCGAGGTCGAGCGCCTCGTCGTGGAAGCGGCGGTACGTGTTTCGTGACCGGAACATGACCGAGTACTCACCGTCTACGAGCTCTCCCACGGAGACATCCCACTTCGCTTCAAGCGCCTGCAGTGTGCCGGCGACGCGGTCGGCGTTGAGCGGCCCGGTCAACAGATCCACTCCCAGCGCTTCTCGGGCCGAATCCAACGGAAGCGTCTTGTCCCAGAGCACCGAGAGGTGGCTCTCGAAACCGATGTCCTCGCGAACTGTTTTGTCGAACTCCAGGTAGTCGGTGTCCAGATACGTACGCATCCAGCGGGTGATCCAGAGGATCGGGGCACTGATCAGATTCGCCCGCAACGATCCATGGCCTTCACCGTAGACAGATTCGCGGATGCTCGTCAGCAGCTCTTCGCAGTGGTAGTCCTTGCAGAACCGGAACAAGTGAGCCGACCGCCGTGGCAGACCGTCCCAGCGCGAAGACCGAGGGAGGGGGAAATCAGCCAGAATCGTCTCCAGCTCGCGTTGGAGTCCCGGCTTGGCGGCCGACAACACGAGAGCGTCGTCGTTCTCGTCCCACCGCCCGGCGCTCTCATAGTCGAACTTCGCCTTGCACGAGGCATATACAACGGCTTGAGCACACGTATTGAACAGCTCCGTGCTCACCCGGTACGCAACCTCGCAGTGATAGTTGAGGTTGAATCGGTCGAGCTCTCCGCCGGCGACCCGCTCGAAGACATGCTTCGCCGACAGCACGTCTCTCGCGGCACGGCCGACAATCCGCTCGACCTCGCCGGACGAGCTGTCGGCGGACGCTTCGTTGGGGCGCAGATCATCGGAGATCTCCTCGATTGTCGAGTCGAGCCGCAGAAGAATTACCCGAAGCATGCCGCGTACGGCGTCGATGCGGAGCCGCTGCGCCTCGTCTTGGAGCAGCATCTGTTCAATGATCAGGTCGAGGTCGGCCAGGAAGGGATAGCGGTCGCGCACAAGCGCGTGCCGTCGCCCTCGGGCGTTCTGCTTCGTGAACATCTCGGTTATGACGAGGCCGAGCGCAAAGATGTCCGCCGGCTTGCCGATACCGAGGGCATTGTTCCTCACCATCTGCTCGGGAGCGAGGTAGTTCCGGTTTACTAAGAGGTCCCCGCGATTCGTGAGCGAGGAGTCCTTGAAATGTGCGATGCCGAAGTCGGCCAGGACGAGCCGGCGCGCATCAGGGTCGACGAGGACATTCTCAGGTTTGATGTCGCGATGCACTATGCCGTCGCCGTGCACGTACGCGAGCGCATCGCAGAGCTGGCGCGCATAGTCGAGAAGCAAGTCAGCATCGGTTTCGTCGTTGATCACGTTTCGCAGCGTCATCGGGTAGAAGTCCATGACGTAGTAGAAGAAGTTCGCGTCCTCTGAGCGCGCGTGGATACTTACGACGTTCGGGTGGCTCGATGTCTGTCCGTACTCGATCTCCTGCTTGAAACGCTTGTTGCGAGCGGAGTCCGCGTCGCGGTCCTTCTTAATCCGTTTGACTGCGAACACCTGACCGTCGGGCTTACGGCGGGTCTTCCACACCACGGCTGATCCGCCCTCTCCCGGAGCTGAATCGCGCTCGTAAGTGACTCCGTCGATGATGAACGGTTCGTGCTTCGGCATGAACCCACCCTACTGACCTCCTCGGGGCGGCGACGTCGGCCAATTGCCGCCAGGACAGAGCGTTCTCCGGCGGGGCGAGGTAGATGCCCGCCAGGTCGCGGACCTTGGTCACGAACTGCGGGTCGGTCGACAGCTTCCAGGTCTCCACGATGTGCGGCTTGAGGCCGAACGCCCGCCAGATCCGCGAGACGGCCGACTGCGACATGCCCTCCGCCTCGGCCATCGAACGTATCGACCAGTGCGAATCACCCGTCGGTGGCGCCTGGCCGAGCATCCTGGCGACCAGGGCCTCGACCTGCTCGTCGGTGATCCTTCGCGGTGGCCCCGAACGCGGTCGGTCCGCCAGGCTCTCCAGCCGGTTCGCGGCGAACCGGGACCGCCACTTGCGTACCGTCTCTCGCGAGACGCCCAGATCGTCCGCGACCCGCGCGTTCGGCAGGCCCTACGCGCACGCCAGCACGATCCTCGACCGCAACACCAACGCCTGAGACGCCGTCCGCTTACGCAACCAGCCCCGCAGCACCCGGCCTTCGTGATCGGACAACTCCAGCGACAACGGCTTCGGACCAGGCACCACCCCACCCTATAACCGCAAGCAAACTAACGACTCAGGACACTAGCGCCGCCGGAATCGAGCTCGGGCCCGTGCAAGAACGTCATCATAGGTAACGATGTCAAGGTTCGGGACATCCGTTTCCGCATTCCTGAGGTCGGTCGCAGAATACTCACTGCGCTTCCCTATCAGGACCATCATCCTTGGCCTGAAGAATCGAAGTCCGTAGACCTTCTCGACAGCCACCCTCTTAGCAACGTCTTCGAAGTACGACTGATACTCCCTCAGCTGTGCACACGCCTCCATGATTGCAGACGTAAGACGCACACGGTTCTTACTCACTCTTAGCAGTTTCGCCTTAGGCAATTTAAGTTCAAGCAAATCGCAGAGCGCGGCAGAATTCCTCGGCTTGAGAGCAAAGTCAGGAATGAGTGGCCCATCATTCTCTCTCTGGAGCACAACGTGAGGATGCGCCTCTTCGTATGCATCGCCAGTAAGAAACTCTGGATTTTTCTCGAAAAATTTCTGAAGATCCTGCTCAGAGGTATTAGGAGAGTTAATGAGCTCTTCAAGCTCCCGCACCAGAGACTTCCACCCCGCGGCCTCCATCGAGGCGACGTAGAGCAGGTTGTGTAACTGACCAGGCGAGTCAAAAAATTTGACGCTGCCATCCGGCTGGACTGAGACGAACTTCAGCTTGCCGTCCAGAAGCTCGATACCGAGCACTTCCCTAGATTCCCCAGGGGCGTCCGGTTCAGGTCCAGTCTCGACCTTTACCTCATCAGCCTGAGGTCCCTTATCTGACTGCGATATCTCGAACTCAACCCTTTGGCCTTCTTTGAGTTCCGGGCGGCCGCCCATATCGACCGCACTGTAGTGCACAAAGACATCGGCCCCATTGTCTACCGCAATGAACCCATATCCTTTTTCGACGTTGTACCACTTCACCGTGCCACGCGCCACGATCCTCACCCCCTGTGCGGCCGCGGCCAGGTTGTCGCATCGGTCGGCGAGAAGCCGCAACGCCTCATCCCAGTCGCCCCGACGCAGAGCGTCCCGGCTCGGGCTGCCCTGCTCCTCGAAGTGTTGACGGCGCTCCAGCTTCCAGGAACTCCCGTCACAGATCGCCTCTTCACGTTCCCGGAAGTCCTGCTTGTAAGCGGGCCGCGTGAGCCGTTCACCCTGCTCGGGGGTGAGGCCAGGAGCAAGGAGATCAAGCATGGAGGATGTCCTTCTTCGCCACACTGAGGATGTTCCCTGGGACGACGACCAGCCGCTCGTCCGGAGCGAGGTTCACGCCATGAGGCAGATGGGTGCAGTAGACGGCGGTCAGATCCCTGCTGATCACAGCGACATCGCCATTGTCGAGCTGCCAGATGTCCGGGCACTCGTCATTGCCATCGGAGTTCCCCAGTTCTTCGGCCGATCTCCCCAGCCGACGCTCGAATAACGCGGACGGGTCAGCCTCCCAGGCACGGGCCATGTCTGCCTCCGGTCGAGGTGGTCGAGCGCGCTATCGCTACACAGTGTAGCCAGGGCTGTACCCGAAGGTGAGAGGTCGTTCACGGTCGCCGCTGTCGATGGTCACCACCGGCGGCCGTGGGCTTGTCGACGGCAGATGACCACCCAGCACTTCAGCAGCCAGAGCGACAGCGCTAGCAGGGGAGGATTCGCCGCCATGCCGCCGCTCTCCTGGCCGAGACCGGCACGCCATCGACGCCGTGCTCAACGCCACCGCACTCGCAGCCTCCGGGTCCCCCACTGTGCTCACCGCTGATTCCGAGAACCTCACGGCACTGTGCGTCGCACACGTCACCATCATCAAGATCTCACGACGCGCCCCTCGAGCCCCGCCGCGCGCACCCCACGCGCAAGGCGAGTGCCAACACGATGCCGGTCGCCGGCGCACCGCTGGTGTCCACACAGGGCACGGTGATCCCCACCCATGTAGTCCACAGGGACGGCGGACCCATCCGGTCGCGCTCGGAGGCCCGGCGAACCAAGTAGCAAGGGGCGCAGGGCTACTCACTCACGGGCCTTATCCCTGTCGGGACCAGGCTGGCCAGCATGGCCCGAGTCTCAGGATCGGTTGAGTAGAGTACGGTACCGACCAGTCCCCGTGTGAGCAGCACTTTGTACGTGTTTCTTATAAGGCGGTCGAAGGCGTCTGGCGCTGCCTTTTTCACGGTGTGGTCCTTGCTCTCTGCGCGAACAGCACGCCACCCATTGCGGCGCCACACAAGGTCGGGACCGAAGATCACTCCGTTCCAGGCGTACTCGAATCCTTGGGCCGTATAAATGCAGCCGATCTGTCCGAACCCTGACGGATCAGTAGCCCACAGCGAGGATACGGGCGCCCCACCCAAAGGTTGCTCACCTCTGAGATTCCAGGGCCTGCGCCATGTCCCAATGACCACGTCGTCGACCAGGTCGCCGTCACTCCGCGGATCGCTCCACGGCCAGCAGAATCCCGCAGTCATACGAGAGGTGTAGCCGGATTCTTGTCGGGCGCGGAGGTAGCTCTCCATCTCTTGAGGCGATTCGGCGACGAGCAACTCGAAGTTTTCCTCAGTCTGCCATTGAATCGGACCACCGGACTCAAGGCCAAGGAGGCGGAGGACCCAGTTTTCGTAGGCACGACTCCCGCCGCACCGGAACTGGCTGTTGAGATCGACATGGCGCACAATGCACCCGCGCGCGTGAGCGGCCTCGTCGATGGTCTTTCTACTTCCCATCTCGCCCGGCCTGACCACCTGATGCTCGTCGAGCAGGAAGACCGGGACCCTGGCTGCGTCGATGAGTTCCTCAACTTGCCTTCGATCGCTCCGATGCCCGGCGTACGTGTCCTGTCTTGCCGACCGCTGTCGAATGCGATGGGCTTCGTCACAGATCAAGACGTCAAGCCCGTTTTGTTCAGCATCCGTGAAGTCGAAGAAGTACCGGAAGAGCTTTGGGATGCGGTCATTCTTCGTGCCGACGACGTGCCGGAGAGTGGTGGTAAAAGACTTAGATCCGGTGGCGTGGAACGCGCTCCGCCCGTTCCTGAAGAGGTGTCCCATGAGGTGCAGCGCAATGATGCTCTTACCCGAACCAGGACCCCCGGTTATCACTATCACTTGCTTCTGATTTGACTGTCGCGACAGGTTCGCTGCCCGCTTGACCAAACGAGCCGCTACCTCTTGCTCATCCATCAAGAGGAACTGGCCGCCGTCGATGATCTCGGCAGCAGCGGCACGCATTAACTGACGACCGGGAGCCTGGGGGCTGGTCAGGAGAGAATCACCCTCTGGGCAGCCATCCAAGGCGGAAAGACAGGTCTGCAGATACTGTATAAGTTGACCGCGGGATGTGTCTGTGAAAAGTTGCGCCCTCGCGTCGGACAATCTGAATAGCTCACTGACACCCTGATCGGCGGCATTGTGCAGATAGGCCACGCCCGTGACGGCATCCTCCTGATCGCTCAGCAAATTGGTGAAGTCCTGAAGGTAGTCGCAGTAACGGCGTACCTGGGTCACGGGGTGCAGGGCGGGTCGGTTGCCCATTCCCTTGACCAAGCAGAGGTTGTCAGCGCCAGGAACAAGGCGCGCTTCACTCCACTGTTTGAGCTCGACGATGACATAGGACGGTCTGCCCGTCGTGGGGTGTGAGCCAGCAAGGACAACGTCTGCGCGCAGGCTGGTAAGGGGCAATTGATGCTCGATCAGCACCTCGACGTCATCCAACCCTGCGTCGCACAGAACCTCAGCCAGGGCCGGGAGGCTGTTCTCCCACGAGCGGCGCTCGCCGTCTGACGGATCCTGGAAGAGCACGGAACAATACCTCTGGGCGAGCCGCTTGAAGAGGGCTCCGTCATTGCACCGCTCGAACAGTGCACGTGCAGACATGCGGAGAAGAGGCACGGACGATCTCCATACGGGCGGTGGACGTGAAGGCAAGATGGACTGGCAGAGGCTCCTGGAACGCCCCTGATGGTGCATCCGGGCAGGTCAGCTGAGTGGCAGTCGGTACTCGAAGCTCCGCGGCCTCAGGTCCTCGTCAGCCGGCGCCCAGTCGTGGAGGTGCAACACCCTGCCGCCATTCGTCGTGTAGTTGCCGGTCCGCATGTCCACCTTGATGTCGCTGACCACAAACAAGTCCACGGTGTTCTGCGGGTTCCGGGCGTGCTCGACCTCGTTGATCGTCAGGTCGACGCTCGTGGCCGCACCCGTTGTCCCCTTCACTTCAACGCGGCGCTCTTCTCCATCACGAGTGCAGTGGAGGTCGTACGGCTTGCCGAGGCGTTCGACTGTCCAGCCTTCCCCCTCGTAGTGAGCGACTGCCATGTCCTCCGCGTGCAGTTCGATGGCCTTGCGCTTCTTGGGGTCGGAGACAAAGCCCGCTCCGCTGGAGCGTCGCTTCGATGGCTTGGGCGGCTTCACCTGCTCCGTAGTGAAGCCGGGGGTTTGGTTCAGGGCCACCGTCTGCTGTTCGGACCAGTTCGTCGGGATCCCGGCCAGATCGAGCAATGGCTGCGGATCCATGTCGACGAGCATGCCTATGCCTTGCTGAGTCCCTGAAATACGTATGGCGTCGCTGGCGGCCGGTCCAAGCGGCCCGTCCTCGTCGAGTGGGACTTCGTGGAGTACGGCCAATGGCTCGATACCGAAGCGCACCGGGTACTTGATGGCGTTCTCGGCTTCCTCGTCCGGCCAGTGAGGAGCTTCTGCCTCGTAGAAGTTCTCACGCACCTCGAAGAGGTACAGAGTGATTTTCTTGGTGCTCCACTCGTCGAGCTGTACCCGCGGCCCCACTCCCGTGGCCAGCACGGCGAAGCGTGGCCGCGCGGACCGGTACTCGGGCTTCCACCGAGGAAACCCCCAGGACCGGGTTTCGATCCCGTGCTGCAGGTTGCGCCTAGTTTCGGGCTTTTGGCCGACGTGGACCATCACGAAGGAGGCCGTCTGCGACGGACGGTGGAGGGGGGCAGGAACGTCGTTGCTGCTGTCCTGATGCCTCGACAAGTGCCTATCTCCGTGATCGCCTGCCGCTACGCCGATCCCCACGATCGACTGAGCTCCATGACCATTCCGCATGGCAATCAGATTTTCATATAAGTGAGGCCATCGGTTGGCGACTTGCCGATACAAACCAGATGCGCCCCTGGGGGCGGCGAGCACGGTGGCGCCGCCTCGACCCCCAGCACCTCACAGCGCTGTGCGGCGGACACGTCACCCTCATCAAAGCCGGACGGCGTGCCCCTCGCGCTCTGCCGGACGCACCACACGGGCACGGCGAGAGCCGACACGGTGCGGGTCGTCCAGTCCGCCGCTGGTGTCCGCGCGCTGAAGGTCTGCGCGTAATCCATGGGGGCGGCGGACGCGGCGGACCACGCTCGGAGGCCTCGGTGAACCAAGTCGGTGGCGAGGCAGCCTCGCTCCTTCACCACCCAGCGGCCCACCACAGCAGAGCCGCCGGGCCGCGACAGGGGCCGCGAAGGGCGGCCCCGTGCGCAACGGTCGAAGCGCCGGTCGTCTACTTGCCCCTTCGATTCACCGGGAAGGTCGTCTGGATCACCAGCTCACCGCCCATCAATGGCTCGGTTCGTCCCCATGTGCTGTGTCCCCCGCCGGGGGCACTTCGCCATAGCCAACACAGTCACGTGGCGAGCACAGGTGCATAACACGAAGATCGGGATCCAGTTCTACCGGATCCCGATCTTCGTTGTTGTCCCGCACTGGTCGCGATAGATCTGCGATAGAAGCGAACGGGGCCCCATCATGTCCACGAAGGCGAGTCGTCCAGGCGCTCCAGCGCGAGCTGATAGGCGTTCCTCAACCGCGCGAAGTCGTAGAAGGAGCCCTGCGGCTCACGCTTAACGGTCAACAGTCCCTGCGTTTCCAGTTCCTTGCGGCCCTTAGTCCACGTGTCGGAGGACAAGCTGTAGCGCTGACGCCTCGTCGTGGGGATGTATTGCGGCTCCGTGTGTCCTCCCAGAGCTTCTCGGAGCGCGAACAGTAGAGCCGTTGCCGTCGGGGACAGTTGGAGGAGCCAGCCCCGAGTCCAGAACTCGACCGGCATGCCGACGTACCGGCCCTCTTCCCGCGGCTGCGTGTACTCCCCGCCGTCACCGGTGGCGCTCAACAGGGTAATCGCGGAGGGCTGACCCCACTGGGGTTGAAGATCGATGAACTTGTTGTCCGCGAGCCACTTCAAGTTGTTGGCAACTCGTCGCGGTCCCGTCTTCGGGTCGAGCGCGAGCATCCGAGTCCAGCCGTTCGGGCCCGGCGGTCTCCGCAGGTCATAGGGCTTGCCCGTGGCCAGCATCGTGATGCACATGTAAAGCCGAAGTCGCGCCATCCCGCCACGCCCGCCCTGGATGAGCCGAGCGAGGGGCGGAGGTCCATCGACGCCCTCCGGTGCTATGACGAATGCAGGAGGGAAGGGGACGTACCCCCGTCTCTTCGCCTTCTCCGCCGCCCCCTGCAGGTAGCCGAGCGCTTCAGACCGACGTTCACCAATCGGCACAGCTTTTCCCTTCCTGCAGGAGTAACCGGGGTATGGGGGATATCAGGGGTACGCGGGGGTTCACGGAGGTTCTATGGATTCCGCCACAGCGGTCGGGAGACTACAGCAAAAGCGAGATACCTCTACAGCACAAAGGAAGATGAACCCCGCACTGAGGGTGCTTGTGTCCTTCACAAACGACATCTACCCCTTTTGACCTGGCTTTTTCTGCCTGCCAGCATCGTCATCGGTCAAGCGCGACATCGTCGAGCGGTTCGCTTGGACGCTGTCGCGATTCCACTGATGAAGGGGTTGATACAGATTGTCCAGCCACGTTCCTTCGCTTCGGGGTCTCTGGGCCGCGGTCATCATGCTCGGTGCGCTCGTCGCCGCGATGCTGAGCGTCGCCGTTCTCTGGATCGTGGGGGCACCTGCGTACGCCTCCCTGGGGGGAGCGGGTGCCACCTTCATCGGTGTAGCCACCCTGGGGTTCTCCCTCAGAAAATTTCTTGACTGAGTAAGCCCTCATGGCCCTGAGGCTCCGAGCGGCCGACGGCGGGCCAATGGTCGTGGACACCACGGCCCGCCATCAGGCTCACGTCCTTCCGCACAGGCTTCGGAGCGCGTCAGCGAGCCTCGACGCCTTCCCGGCCTGGCTGGCAGGCGCTCTGTCCCTGACGTCGGATTCTTGCTCTCCTGGAAAAGCGACCGTGTCGCTGGTCGGAGGGGGATGGTGAGGGCATGGGTACTTCATCGCGGTGGCCCGGTCCTGGCGGCCGTTCGGGCGCGGCGGGTGAGTGGAGTCGTGCGAGCAAGCGGGTCTCGACCTGGCGATCGGACGTGCCCGACGCTCTGGAGAGGCTGGATGGCATCGCCGCGGAGCATCTGGCGGTACTCCACCGGACCCTCCAGGAGGAGCCAACGGCCTTCGGCCTGTACGAGGCGGCCTGCGCGGCGGGGGAACGGCTGACTGCTGCCGTGCATGTCTGGACCGTGGCCCGGGACGGGGATGAATTTGCCGCCCACTTCACCGCGACCGTTGGGGGCGAGGGCGGCACCGTGGCGGACGCGGCTGTGCGACGGGCCGCCGCGAGATCCGCCCGTCGCCTCCTGGAGGAGGAACACAGCGCGGGTGCCCCAGGTGGGAGCGGCATGTCCGGCGAGGTGTTCTGTCTGCTCTACCGGGGGTTCTTCGCGGATGTCGTGGCCGAGTTCCTGCGCACGGCGGTCGCCGAGAAGGTCAAACTCGTTGTCCCGTTGCTGCCCGCGCTCGATCCCGAGGACCACATCGCCGACTGGATAGCCGAGCACGTCCTGCATCTGCTGCCGAACCCGTGCGAAGAGGCCACACGGCGCACGGAGTCGGTGGAGAAGGCGGAGCAGGTCGTGTCAGCGGTCGAGGATCCGAGCATCGGGTCCTTGCGTCTCGTCGCGCATGGACTCGTTCCGCGAGCGGCCGGCCGAGCGCTGGGCCTGCTCTCCGATAGGCCGAGCGGGAGTACGGACGGAACGCCGTATGAGGGGGAGCCTGCCGCATGACCGAAGCGCACGCGCGTATCTACTGGCTCTCCCGTCCGGGCGCCGAAGCGCCGCCACCGCGCTGGCAGCCCCTCGACGATGCTGTGTACTGGGAACGCCCGTCGCGCGGGCCGGACCGACGACCATTGTTGGCTCCCGCCCCGGACTGGGCGGTTGATCTCCAGCGGGTGGCGCGCGCCGTCTTCGCAGCGGACCGGTACGTCAGGCGCGCCCAAGTCTTCGACCGCTGGACCCGTCGCATCACCGTCTCCGTGCCGGTCACCGAGCCTGAGCGGTGGAGCCGTGCACTGCCTGCTCTAACCGCCGTTCTGGGGACCATGACGGGCGACCTGTGGGAGGTCGTCTTCCGGGCCTTGGACGGGAAGACGGTCCGGGAAGGGCCCTTCACCTTCGGCTCCGATGAGTACGCGCACGACGTCGCTCTGTTCTCCGGCGGTCTCGACTCCCTCGGTTGGGCAGCCCAGCGCGCCGGCCTGCCCTCTTCCCACCCCCTGCTCCTCGTCACCTTCGGGGAACGGAACTTCGAGGCTGTCCAGGACCATGTATACGAGGCTGTGCGCGGTCTGCGACGACGCCCATTACGCCGCATCGCCCAGAGCCAGACTGTGCGCAAACCACACGGCAGCGGCATCAAGTTGGAACTGACCACCCGCGCACGCGGTCTGCTGTACGCGGCGACCGCGGTGCACGCGGCCGCGGCGGAGCACGTTCCCGTCGTCCACCTGCCGGAGAACGGACAACTGGCCCTCAACCCACCGCTGTCCGCTGCCCGAGCCGGAGCCTGCTCAACCCGCTCGGTGCATCCGTGGACACTTCACCACCTCAACCGAGTGATCGCAGAGGTCGCGGAGCCCGGGTCCGCGGTACGCGTCGAGAACCCCTTCGCCACACTCACCAAAGGCGAAGTCTGCTCGGTAGCGCGTGACGCGGGTCTGCCGCGGAAGGTTTTGGAGGCCACCCTGAGCTGTGGCACGCCCCCGGCCCGACGGCCCGCTGGGCCCGAACTCGCCCACTGCGGCCTCTGCTTCCCGTGTTTGGTCCGCCGCTCGGGTCTGCTGCACACGTTCGGCCACGACCGCACGCCGTACGCGGCCGATCCCTGGGACCGTGCCCTACCCGCATCTCGTACCACCCACTGGCGGGCCCTGCGGCGATGGCTGGACACCGACTGGAGCACGCTCGATCTTGTGGCCGACGCCCCGCTGCCGCCGGATACGCAGATCGCCCCGCTCCTGGAGGTGGTCGAGCGGGGCAGGGAGGAGCTACGGGCGCTGATCGCGTGGGCGGACACGACGGCGTCGCGGAAGGCCTCGTGACCCGTGCCTGGGGCTCCCAGCGAACCGAGTCACGACGGAGCAGCCTGGCTCTTTCACCGTCCTGTCGTCTCCGTCGTGGGTGCATCGAGCAGGCGGCGCATCGACTCCGCCGCGCGGACGGCCGCGTCGGCGCAGCAGTTGTTGAACAGGGCGTGGACCTCGTCGGCCTGGTCGGCCATTGCGTGGAGGCGGGGGACCCACTCCGTCAGTTCCTCCGTGGCATAGGTGTGGCGAAACCGCTCCTCCTTGGTGCCCGTGCCCCAGGCGTCGTTGCGGCCGTGGAAGCGGACCACCGCTAGGTGGGGTGAGGTGACTGGGGTGACCGGGGGTATGAAGGCGGGCAGGTTCTGGGTCATGTCTACGGCCACGGCGGACATGCCCCAGTCCCTCAGCGCCGCCTCGGTCTTGGCCCGCTCGTCCTCCTGCCACCAGGCCGGGTGCCGGAATTCCACGGTGACGGGCCAGCCCGCCGTGCGCTGCGCGCATTGGGCGAGGAACTCCTTTGACTGTGCGTCGCCGGGGGTGAACCAGGGCGGGAATTGGAAGAGCAGGGTGCCGAGCCGTCCTGCCTTCTTCAGGGGTTCCAGCGCTCCGCTGAAACGCTGCCATACCTCGTCGAGCAACCCCGGATCGATGTCCGAGGGCCTCGGGCGGCCGCCCCTTCGTCCGGGCAGTGCGTCGCGCAGATCGGTCGGCAGGGCGTTCGGAGTCGTCGGGTGGGCGGTGAGGAGGGAGAACGCCTTGACGTCGAAGCGGAATCCGTCCGGAGTGCGCTCCGTCCACAGGGTGCCGTTGCGGGCGCTGGGCAGGGAGTAGTAGGTGGCATCGACCTCCACCACCGGGAAGTGGGCGGCGTAGTGGCACAGTCTTCCCTCCGCGTCGCGCAGCCCCGGTGGGTACCAGCCGCTGGACACCAGAGCGCGGTCCGTCCATGAACAGGTGCCGACCGGAATCTTGCCCATGCCCTGCCGACTACCCCGGGTGGGGGTGGGTGCCACTGACGCGCTGTCGGGTGGGTCGGCGGGTGGCTGACGGCCAACCATTGTTGGAGAGGCAGGAGTTGGCGCGGGGCGGCAGGAACCGGCACCGCCAGGAGCTTTCGGTGCGCGACCCCCGGCTGCACGTTTCGAGGGCTTCTCTTCGGGGAAGCCCTCGGCTTGGGAGCGCTCCCACCACTCTCTCCCACTCCCCCTCGGAGCGCTGGGGCGACGACTTCCAGAATCCCGAGATGGCGCAGTTGGACCCCATGTGCTGGCAGGCGTGGCAGGACAACCCGAACGCCATGTGGAACTGGAACGGGCTGTACCGCAACGGCTCGGCCGGCAATTTCCCCGCGGTGATCCCCGATGGGCAGCTGTGCAGCGGTGGCCACACCGAGGGTGGCCGCTACAACTCGCTGGACACGCCGGGCGCCTGGAAGACGACGAACATCGGCAGCAAGTTCACCGTGAAGCTGTACGACCAGGCCAGCCACGGCGCGGACTATTTCAAGGTCTATGTGAGCCGGCAGGGGTACGACCCCACCACCCAGCCGCTGAAGTGGAGTGACCTGCAACTGGTCACCACGACCGGCAAGTACGCCCCCAGCCAGAACTACTCGATCGACGTCAGCACCTCCGGCTACACCGGCCGCCACGTCGTCTACACGATCTGGCAGGCGTCGCACATGGACCAGACGTACTTCCTGTGCAGTGACGTGAACTTCGGCTGAGCCGCACCCCACAGCACAGCCCAGGCACCCGCACCACGGCCCCGCCGGATGTTGCCCCTCCGGCGGGGTTACTTCCTATGGGGCAACTGCCGTGCCACGTAGTTCATGTGCTGGAGATGGCCCACCTGGATCCACTTCTCGGCGTTGCCCGAGCCGGCCGACCCGTCGCCGTGGGCGCAGGTGTGCAGCCAGCGTTCACCGTCGCTGGAGGTGGTGTCCTCAATGCCGCGGAAGGCGTCGTACGTGACTGTGCGCCGAGCCATGGCACGAACACGGTCGGCACGGTCGGGGCCCCTGAGGGGCGCCCGGGCGATGAGGAAGTCGTACGGTGCGGTGTAGCGAAGCAGACCATAAGGCGGGCCGTAGGGGCGGGCGGAGATGTTCGCGCTGTGCGCGTGTTCCACGGAGTAGTCGCCGTAGAGCAACGGGCCCGGGAGTTCCTGGCGGGCGGCGCGGACCGTTTGGTGGATCTGCCAGTCGTGGCGTTCCGCGACGCGCGTCGGTCGCACCTCCAGGTGCTCCCGGTCGCGGGGGAAGGCCCCCGCGGTGAGGACGACCGTGGGCCAGGGAACCAGGGCACCGAGGACGTCGACACCGACAAGGGCGAGTTTGGTCGCTTCGACGGCATCCGTGACCATGCCGACGTCCAGAATGAGGTCGAGCTGGGCCGGAGGGAGGCAGAGCCGGGCGATCAGGGTCAGCAGGTCGGTGGAGCTCGGTTCGTCTCGCGCGGCGTCCAGCAATACGCGTATGCCGATGCCTCGTCCGCTGAGGAAGGCCAGATCGGCGGCGTAGCGCTGGAGGGTCGGGGCTCGTTCCGGGCCGGTGACCAGGCGTAGCTCGCTTCTGGTCGCCACGTGCCACAACCCGATGGCGGACGCCTCGACGTGCCGCTCGATATGGACGGGGTCCACCCAGCCGGGGAGCCCGTCCATCGCCCGGATGAGGTTGTCCATGCGTGTGGTGAACCAGCGGCCCAGTTCCGGCGAGTCGGTGTCCGGGTCCGTCTCGGGGCACGCCCCTCTGGTGCGTTCCGGCCCGACGCGGGGGACGACCGTCCACAGCGGCGCGACGCGTCGTCGTACATCCGGCTCCAGGCTCGCGTAGGCGTCCCATGCGCTCCGGCGCGTCGGCAGTACGGGTACATAGCTCGGCTCGACCATCGCGGATCCCCCCCTTGGCCCCGCTGAATCGCTCCTGGTTGAAGCGTGAAGAGGGATGCCTGGTGGCGAAAGAGGGCAATTCCGGCCAGTGATCGCCCATGGCTTATGGGGTGGTCGGCGCGGGAGGTTCTGGTGAGGTGCCTGATTTCGGTACGGCGGCTCTTCGCATGTGGGTGGCCGAAATGGAGTCGGCGTAACGAGCCCTCCATGCCGAAATCATTGCTCTCCGTGACCAATCTACCTACAATCCGTTGTCATCCTGTGCTGTCACGGCGTCAGACAGGAAGGTCGACAGGGAGGCGAAGATGGCTCGCAGTTCATGGGATGCGGATCCGTCCGCATCGTTCGTGCGCCGGTTAGGCAAGTCACCGAGCGATCTCGGGACCACCAATGATTACAACGATTGCCCCGATATCTGGCAGCTCGACAACGGTGATATCGCGGTGATCGGGCGCGACCTCACCGACGCGTACCGGTCGCGCCTCCCGGGGGAGGTACGCATCGCCGCGGATGAGCGGCTGGTCGTCATTCCCGGGATTACTCTCAGTGCGGCGAAGCCGGAGATTCCGGATGCTTAGCGTTGATCTTCCCAGGCTGGATACCTCACTGGGTGAGCGGCTGTCACGGGACGCCTACAGAGCCGACTTCCAGCGGCGCATGCAGGCCGTCGAGGGACGTGACTCCTGGAAGCTGGAGAGGCAACAGCATTTTCAGGAGCCCGAAAACAATAGCTGGAAGGCGTTCTCCCAGGGTGACTGGCGCGGCGCCCTGGAACTGATCGAGAAACGGCGCGATGAGCTCATGACGTTCATGGGCGAGGCGACGAAGCGAAACTTCAGCCTCTATCGGGTGCGGGTCGTGGAGGAACCTCTCACTCCGTATCTCCAGTGGGAGCTGAACATGTTGCGGCTGCGGGCGGAGTGCGGTGAGCGGATCAGAGTGGCCGGGCCTGAGCAGATCAGAGGGTTCGAGGAAGACGGGCCGCTTCCGGAGCTCGTTTCGCTGGGTGGGCTGACGTTGTACAAGGTCATCTACGACAGCCGGGGGATGAGCGACGGAGCGCTGCGATTCGTTGATCCGGATGTACTGAGCCCATGGGAGGATTTCATCAAGGGGCTTTTTGACGCCGGGGAAGAGATGGCGTCCTACTTCGAACGCGAGGTGGCCCCTTTGCCGCCCCCGGCACCCGCGGAGTAGACGATCAACGAGGAGGGAGAGCGGGACGGCCACCGGGAGGAATCTCGGCAACCCCCACAGGCCCAGGGCCCACATGGGACGCAGTCGCGGCTTTCGGGGTCCGCGGGGGATGTGGTGCAGGCCCGCGATGTGAGTGGCGGGGTGCACTTCCACGGGATGGGTCGGCACGGTACTGACGGTGATACTCCGCGGCCGCGGCAGCTTCCGGGAGACATACGCGGATTCATCAACCGGACCAGTGAGTTGGAGCGGCTCAACGCGATTCTGACCGGAGACGGCGGGGAGCCGCTCGTCGTCTCCATTTGTGTGATCGCGGGGACGGCGGGGGCCGGTAAGACCTCGCTGGCGCTGCGCTGGGCGCATCAGGCCCAATCGCACTTTCCCGACGGGCAGTTGTATGTGAATCTGCGCGGCTATGACCCGGGGGCGCCCGTCACCGCTCCCGAGGTGCTGCACCGTTTTCTGCTGGCGCTCGGGGTGTCGGCGGCGGCGGTTCCGGCCGATCCGGAGGCCAGTGCGGCGCTGTACCGTTCGTTGCTGGCCGGGCGGCGGATGCTGATCGTGCTCGACAACGCCGCCTCCGTGAGCCAGGTGCGTCCGCTGCTGCCGGGCACGGCGGGGTGTCTGGTGCTCGTCACCAGCCGCAGCCGGCTGTCGGGGCTGGCCGTTCGGGACGGGGCGCATCGGCTGACGCTGGGCACGCTGGCCGAGCCGGAGGCCGTAGCCCTGCTGCGTACCGTGACCGCCGGCTATCGACCCGAGGATGACGCGGAGAAACTGGCCGAACTGGCGCGCCTGTGTGCCCGGCTGCCGCTGGCATTGCGCATCGCCGCCGAACGGGCCGCCAGCAGACCCCTGATGGGCCTTGACGAGTTGATCAGAGACCTCCGCGACGAATCCGCCCTCTGGGAGGCTCTGACCGTGGGAGACGACGAGGAATCGGACGCGGTGCGCACGGTGTTCGCCTGGTCCTACCGGGCGCTGACCGCCGAAGCCGCGCGTTTCTTCAGGCTGCTCGGGCTGCATCCGGGGCCCGAGTTCGGGGTCTCGGCGGTCGCCGCCCTCGCCGGGGTCGGGCACAGCCGGGCGCAGCACTTGCTCGACGTCCTGGTCGGAGCGCATCTGCTGACGCAGACCGGCCCCGACCGCTTCGAGTTCCACGATCTGCTGCGCGCCTACGCCATCGACCAGGCACAGCACGAGGAGCCCGCCGAGGCCCGCGAGGCCGCCCGGCTCCGGGCACTGGCCTGGTACCTCCACGCCGCCGATGCCGCGCGCACCCGCGTCAGCCCGGCCGAGCCGCCGGTCCAGCTCGAGGCGCCGCCCGACGGTGTCACACCGCCGGCCTTCGCGGACTACGACGAGGCGGTGCGGTGGTACGAACTGGAGCACGGCAATCTCCTGGCCGCCGCACGCGCCGCCGCCGATGCCGGTCTCGACGCGACCGCCTGGCAGCTGCCCGCTCTGCTGCGCCCTCTGCACGCGCGCTTCAACGCGTTCGAGGAGTGGTTCGCCATGGGGCACATCGGGCTGAGTGCCGCTAGGCGGGTGGGTGACCGCGCCGGGGAGGCGAGGCTTCTGGAGAGCCTGGGCATGGCCTGCCGCCAGTCGTACCGTCCGGCGGAGGCGGCGCGGTACCACGAGGGCGCCCTGGCCGTACACCGTGAGCTGGGTGACCGGCTGGGAGAGGCGCTGTCGCTGAACGCACTCGGGCTGGTCCATGTGCGGACGCGGCAGTTGGAGGCGGCGAAGCAGAGTTTCACACAGGCGCTGGCCATCTTCCGCGGACTCGGAGCGGCCGAGTGGGAGCCCACGCTGCTCGCCAATCTCGCCACGGTGGACTACGAGGCGGGGCGGCTCGACGAAGCCTCGGAGGTCCTTCACGAGGCGCTGACGACGCTGCGCGATCGGGGCGACAAGGGCGGTGAGGGCAACGCCCTGCGGATTCTGAGCGCTGTACGGCGCGACAGTGGCGACATACGGGACGCCCTGGAAACCGCCGGGAGAGCCGTCGAGATCGCCCGTCGGCATCGCAATCACGCCTGGGAGGGGTACTGGCTGCTGGACCTCGGTCTGGCCGAGCTGGCCGACGGCCGCCCCGAGGACGCCCTGGTCTCGTATCAACGAGCGGCGGTGCTCCATCGGCAGCTCGGGGACCGGTCGCGAGAAGCGCGCGCCTGGAACACCGCGGGTGAGGCGTACGGCCGACTGGGCCGGTTCGATGAGGCGGCCGCGTTCCACCGACGGGCGGCCGCGGCGCATCGCGAGCTCGACGACCACTGGCAGTTGGCGCTCGCGCTCGACGGTCTGGCGACTGCGCTGCGCGGGTCCGGGGTGAACGGCGCGGAGGAAGATGCGCGACGGCATTGGGAGGAGGCGTCGCGCATGTTGGCCGCGTACGACGACGCGCGGGCGGTCGAGCTGCGGGGCCGGATCGACGATGCCTTGCGGACGTCCCAGCCTTGAGGCCTCACCGCGCCTCGACGTTGAGACCTTGCGGGGCCGGTCAGGTGAGGGGGCAGGGGAGGTCTCGGGTCCAGTGGTTGGGGGTGCACGTGACCAGGGCCAGGGAGAGGAAAGACGTGCGGCCCAGGTAGAAGCCGAAGGAGACGTCCGTGCCGTGGGTGAGGCGGGTGGTGGCCGTGGTGACCAGGCGGGCCAGGCGGGCGGTGTCGGCTTCCTGGTGGGAGAGGAAGCCGGGGGCGTGTTCGGTCAGTTCGCGGCCCAGCCAGGCCGCCGCGTCCTTCGGTTCCTCGAAGGTGGCGCGGATCAGGGTGGGGGTCTTCAGGAGCCACAGGGACGTTTCCAGTGGGGGGAGCTCCGAGTGGCGGAACGTTTCCAGGAGCGTGCGGTAGTGCTCCTCGTCCTCCGCCGTGACGGGCGGGTGGGGGCGGTCGGGCGGGCGGCGGAGGGCCTCCCGGTCGAACAGCTCCTTCTCGCCCAGCCACGAGTACGCGTGGATGTGCACGCGTCAGGGGTTCCCCCCGGGGGGTTCTTGGAAGGCCCCTGATGGGGTGATGTCGGTGGGGCCGCCCCGCCGGTCTGTGTTCTCCTACTCTGCTACGTCGATCTTTGCCACCTCGTCGTAGAACGACAGGTGGTCCTTGATCTCCGACACCTTCTCGATCGGCTGCGGGTACGCCCACACCACGTCCGGCCGCGGCTCCGCGCCCTCGCCTGCCTGGCCGCGGTAGGTCCAGTACGCGGCCTCGCCCTTGAAGGGGCAGATGGTGTGGGTGTCGGTCGGCTCGAAGAGGGTCAGGTCCACGTCCTCCGGGGGGAGGTAGTAGCGGACCGGGAGACCGGTCTCGTGGACGAGCAGGGGGCGGGTCGACTCGGCGACTACGCGGCCGTCGATCGTGACCGTGACGTGCTGCGCGCCGCGCTCCACGTCCACGCGGTGTCCGCCGCTGGTGCCGGTGGTCTTGGGGTGGGAAGCGGGGGTGGTCATTTCTTCCTGGCCTCCTCGGTGGGTGTATGTGTCGGTGGGTGTATGTGTACGTGGTTCCGGGGTTCGTTCCGGGGGTTCCCGGCCGCGGTTCCCCGTGTGATACGCGTCATGTTCCTGTTTGTGGCAACGCTCTTCGCCGCGCCCTCATTCCGCGGTGCGGGCCGCCTCGTCGGTCTCCCGTGGCCAGGCCCGGCCCTCCTGGCGTTCCACCTCGCGGTTGAAGCGGGTCAGGACGTCCTCGAAGCGGGCCACGTCCTCCGGGGTCCACTTCTCCAGGAGCCGGGACAGGTCGGTCTGCCTGCACGTCCGTTCCGCCGCCATGCGGTCGGCTCCCTGCGGGGTGACGCGGAGCTTGCGGGCCAGGCCGCCCTCCGGGTCCGGGATGCGTTCGGCGAGGCCTGCCCGGAGCAGCGCGCCGGTCTGGCGGTTGACGGTCGAGACGTCCAGTTGGAACGCGTCGGCCAGCTGGCCGATGGTCATCGCGCCCTCGGCGTCCAGGCGGGAGAGGAGCAGGTAGCCGGAGCGGTCCAGGCGGATGGAGGTGCACGATTCGGTGCGAGGCGAGGGGCCGGTGTCCGGCTGTGTCGTGGGGGCCTGGGGGTCCGTCGCCTGGCCCTTTCGTTCCCGGGGGGTCAGGACTGAGCACCTGGCCACCAGCATCAGCTCGCGCTCCAGCCGCTCCAGCCGACGATCCAGCACGATTCCTCCTCGCCTCCCCCGCGCCCCTCAATGGAAGTGTGCACGATACACACCCTGTGTAGGATGCACATCTCTCATGCTTCCATCAATCTCCTGAACTTTCTTTGGAGGCGGCATTCGCATGCCCCAGTCAGCCCCACCTCGCGTCGCGGAAAACCTGAGCGCCGCGCCGTCCGGCACGCCGCTCCCGCGGGAGGTCGGCGGCGGCTTCGTGGCGGTGCTCGCGTTCTGCGGCATCGCCGTGTCCGTCATGCAGACACTGGTCGTTCCGCTGGTCACCGAGCTGCCCCAGCTGCTGCACACCACCAGCTCCAACGCGTCCTGGGTGGTCACCGCCACCCTGCTCGCCGGTGCCGTCTCCACGCCCGTCATGGGGCGGCTCGGGGACATGTTCGGCAAGCGCCGGATGCTGATGGTCGCGCTGGCGCTGATGGTCATCGGCTCGCTGACCTGCGCCGTCACCTCCGATCTGGTAGTGATGGTGATCGGCCGGGCCATCCAGGGCGGGGCCATGGGCGCCATTCCGCTCGGCATCAGCGTCATGCGGGACGAGCTTCCGCCGCACAAGCTGGGCTCGGCGATGGCCCTGATGAGCTCGTCGCTCGGCATCGGCGGCGCGCTGGGGCTGCCCGCCGCCGCGTTCGTGGCGCAGCACACCAACTGGCATGCGCTCTTCTACGGGGCCGCGGGGCTGGGCGTGATATCCATCGCCCTCGTACTCGCCGTCGTCCCGGAGTCCTCCGTCCGCACCCCCAGCCGCTTCGACGCCATCGGCGCGCTCGGGCTGACGGCCGGTCTCGTCTGCCTGCTGCTGCCCATCACCAAGGGCGGTGACTGGGGGTGGACGAGCGGCACCACGCTCGGGCTGTTCGGCACTTCCGTCGTGATCCTGCTGCTCTGGGGCGTCTTCGAGCTGCGTACCGCCGAGCCGCTGGTCGATCTGCGGACCACGGCGCGGCGCCAGGTGCTGCTGACCAACCTCACCTCGATCATGGTCGGCTTCTCGTTCTACGCGATGTCGCTGATCCTTCCGCAGCTGCTGCAGCTGCCGGAGGCCACCGGGTACGGCCTGGGCCAGTCCATGGTCATGGCCGGGCTCTACTTCGCCCCCATGGGCGTCGCGATGATGCTGGTCTCCCCGCTGTCCGCGCGGATCAACGCCTCGAGCGGGCCGAAGGTCTCGCTGGTCCTCGGGCTGCTCGTCATCGGCGCGACGTACGGTGCGGGGCTCGTCATGATCGACCACATCTGGCAGATCGTGGTGCTGTCCACCGCGCTCGGCGTCGGTATCGGCATCGCGTACTCGGCGATGCCCACCCTGATCGTCAGCGCCGTCCCCGCCGCTGAGACGGGTGCGGCGAACGGGCTCAACACGCTCATGCGGTCGATCGGCATGTCCACCTCCAGCGCGGTGGTGGGCGTGATCCTGGCGCACCAGACCATCGACTTCGGTGGGGTGGCGCTGCCGAGCAAGGACGGGTTCAAGGTCTCGTTCCTGGTGGCGTGCGCCGCCTCGGTCGGCGGTCTGCTGATCGCCCTCTGCCTGCCCGGGCGGCGGCGCGCGGGGCGGGTGGCGGGCTCGGGTCCCCTGGCCACTTCGGGTCCGGTGGCTGATTCCGCCCCTTCCGCCCCTGTGGTTGATTCGGCTCCAGTGGTTGGTTCCGCGCCTGTGGTCGATTCCGTTCCGGTTGCCGTCGCGGAGCCGGTCGGCGCGGTCACCGGAGACGCCGGGGTCGTCGACGACCTCCCCGTCCTCACCGGCAGCGTCATCCACGGCCGTGTCCTCGGCCCCGGCGACACCCCGCTCGCCGACGCCGCCATCACCCTCATCGACACGGGCGGCCGCCAGCTCGGCCGTACGGTCACCGGCCGCGACGGCCGGTACCACCTGCCCGCCCCCGACGCCGCGAGCGTCGTCCTCATCGGCTCGGCCGCCGGGCATCAGCCGCAGGCCGCCACGCTGCTGGTATCGGACCTGCCGGTCGTCTGCGATCTGCGGCTGTCCGGCGGGGGCGGGCTGACCGGGTCCGTACGGGCCGTCGGCGGCGAGCCGCTGGCCGGTGCGACCGTCACCGCCACCGGGCCCGAGGGCGAGGTCACGGGGTCGGTGACCGCCGACGAGAAGGGCGAGTTCGCGCTGCCGGAACTGGCCCCGGGGGCGTACACGCTGACCGTGGCCGCCGCCGGGTACCGGCCGTACGCCACCCAGGTGGAGCTCACCGCCGGTGAACCGGTGCGCGTGGACGCCGAGCTGCCGCCCGCGGCCCGGGTCCGGGGCACCGTACGGGACCGGGGCGGCCTACCGCTCGGGGACGCGCGGGTCTCGCTGCTGGACGCCTCCGGGGACGTGGTCGGCCAGGTCATCACCGGTGCGGACGGGTCCTTCGGTTTCGAGGCGCTCACCGGCGACCACTACACGGTGGTGGCCAGCGGCTACGCCCCGGCGACCCGCCAGATCACGGTCGGCGGCGCGGCGGGCACCGAACGGCGGGATGTGGACTTCCTGCTGGGCCACGGCGACGACGGCGAGGAGTGAGCCTCGGGCTGTGCATGAGTAAGGAGCGGCGCCCTGGGCGCCGCTCCTTACTCATGCGTCCTCCTCGGGAAGGCCCTCCTCGGAGAGCCCCTCCTCCTCGGGGAGGCTCTCCCACGCCTCCCCCTTCCGGTACAGCTCGAAGCCCTCCTCGTCCGCGATGGACTCCGCCTGGGCCTGGCTGCGGAGGGAGATCTCGTACGTATGGCTGTCGACGGTCGCGTGGACGCCCGAGCCGTCGGTGACCGTCTCGATCGAATGCGTCTCGTAGATGACGCGTCCCGGCTCGCACTTGCTCCAGACCACGTGCATGCTCACTGCCATCGGACCCACTCCCGCAGACGAGTCCCCTGGTTTCAGGGTCTCACCTGATCGCCGGGTCCACATGGCCTGACATGGCCCTCAGGCCTGACGTGATGCTCTTGGCCCGACGTGATCCTCATGGCCCAGCGTGGCCCTCGTGACCCGACGTGACCCGACGTGGCCCCCGTGACCCTCGTGGCCCTCACGGCCCTCGTGGCCCTCACGGCCTCCGTGCTCTCCGCTGCCCCTCACCTCCGTCTGTCGAACAGCACCACGTTCGCCAAGGCGAGGACCACCAGCGCGCCCCCGAACCACATGACGCTGGGGACCGCGATCCCGTCCGCCGCCCGGCCGCCGAGCAGCGCGCCCAGCGATATCGCCACGTTGAAGACCCCGACGTACAGCGCCGACGCCGCCTCCCGCGCGTCCGGCGCCGCGTGCAGCACCCAGGTCTGGCAGGTCACCGACACCCCGCCGTACGCCAGCCCCCACACCAGCAGCAGTACGGCCGCCCCCGCCGTCGTGGCCCCGGCGACCGGGACCAGCAGCTCGGCCGCCGCCAGCAGGGTGAAGATGACCATGAGGGTGCGGCGCGGATCGCGGTGGGCGGTGGCGCCGGCCAGGAAGTTCCCGGCGATGCCCGCCACGCCGTACGCCAGCAGCAGGGTGCTGATCAGGCCCGCCCCGACCCCGGCGACGTCCTCGAGCACCGGGCGGACATACGTATACGCGCCGAAGTGGCCGGTGACCAGCAGCAGGGTGGTGATGAGGCCGGTGCGCAGCCGGACGTCGCGGAACAGGCCCGGCACCTCGCGCAGCCGGATGGTGCCGGTGGCGGGCAGCGGCGGCAGGGTGACGGCCATGGCGGCGGCCACGGCCAGCGACAGGGCGGCGAACGCGGCGAACGCGACCCGCCAGTGGACCAGATCGCCGATGAGCGTCCCGATCGGCACCCCGAGCACCGAGGCCACCGCGATACCGCTGAAGATCAGCGTGGTGGCGTGGCCCGCGGAGCGCTCGGGCACCAGCCGCACCGCGAGCCCGCCCGCGATGGACCACACCCCACCGATGCTCACCCCGACCAGCACCCGGGCGAACAGCAGGACGGCGAAGCCGGGCGCGAGCGCGGAGAGCAGATTGGCGACGGTCAGCAGCCCCATCAGACCGCACAGCACCAGCCGCCGGTCGTAGCGGCCGACGGTGACGGTGAGCAGCGGGGCGGCGAGCGCGGCGACCAGGCCGGGCACGGTCATGGCCAGCCCCGCCGTACCGTCCGAGACCCGGAGCGCGGAGCCGATCGAGGTGAGCAGACCGACCGGCAGCATCTCGGTGGTGACCACCGCGAAGGTGCCGACCGCGATGGCGACGACGGCGAGCCAGCCCCCGAGCCCGGCTCCGAGCCGGGTCCCGAGCCGGGCTCCGAGCGGCGAGCGCGCCATCGGAGGTGACGCGGATGTGCCTGCCGGAGCGGTGAGTTCCGTGCTATTGGACATGCCTTTAGCGAACAGCTGTGCCCCTGCGGGAACAACGCCGAAGTTTTCAGCCTTCCATGAGCGAGGCTCATCAATCGGTGGAGGCTCATCAATCGGTGGTGATCGGTGACCGGTGTCGGTTTCGGTGGGAGGCCATGGCCGAGTTGGAGATCCGCGAGCTGGAGTGCTTCCTCGTGCTGAGCGAGGAGCTCCACTTCGGCCGCGCGGCGGAGCGGTTGTACGTCTCGCAGAGCCGGGTGAGCCAGCTGCTGCGGAACCTGGAGCGCCGGATCGGCGCCCGGCTGCTGGAGCGCACCAGCCGCCGGGCGCGGCTGACCCCGCTCGGCGAGCGGTTCCTGGCCGAGCTCCGGCCCGCTTACGCGGCGCTGTACGGGGCCTTCGAGAACGCCCGGGGAGCGGCGCGCGGGGTGGACGGCGTACTGCGGATCGGGTTCCAGGGGGCCGCCGATGAACGGGTGACCGCTGCCATCACGGCCTTCCGGGAGCGCCACCCCGGCTGTGAACCGACGACCGTGGAGATCCCGCTGGCCGATCCGTTCGGCGCGGTGCGGGCCGGTGAGGTGGACGCCGCGATCGTCTGCCTGCCGGTGGCCGAGCCCGACCTCGTCCTCGGCCCGGTCTTCTCCAAGCAGCCGCAGACGGTGGTGGTCTCCGCCCGCCATCCCTTCGCGGGCCGCGGCCGGGTGGACGCCGAGGCGCTGGCCGACTGCCCGCTGATCGGCCCGTCCGCCCCCGCGCCGCGCTACTGGCACGACGCGATGGCGCCCGCCGCCACCCCCGACGGACGGCCCATCCCGCGCGGCCCGCTGGTGCACACGCTCCAGGAGGGGCTGGCGGCGGTCGCGGCGGGCCGGGGCGGGATGCTGCTGTGCGCCCCGACGGCGGAGTACCACCGCCGCCGGGACATCACCTTCGTACCGGTCGAGGGGGTGCCGGACTCGATGCTCGGCCTGGTGTGGCGCCGGGCGGACGAGACCGCGCGGTTACGGGCGTTCGGGCGGGCAGTGGAGGAGCTGTGCACGTAGGGCGGTGGAGGAACTGTGCACGTAGGGCGGCGCGGCCTGGCCGCCTCGGTGCTCCGCGTATCGACTCGACTAGCCCACGTCCCTGCGCATGCACACCCGTGGCCAGCGGTCCAGCCCATGGTCGGCCTCGCTGAGCCGGATCTCACGGAGCCCGGGGGTCAGCTCGGCCTCCGTCAGGGCCCGGAAACCGCATCGCGCGGCGTAGTACGGGGCGTTCCAGGCCACGTCGACGAAGGTGGTCAGGGTGAGCGCGGGGACGCCGTCGCCCGCGGCGCGCGCCGCGATGTGGTCGATCAGGGCCCGTCCCACGCCACGGCGGGCGCTGTCGGGGTGGACCGAGATCTGCTCGATGTGGATGTTTCCGTCGACGGGGTCGGTGATCAGGTACGCCATCGCCCGGTCGGCGTCGTCCACCGCGACCCAGGCCCGTCCGGCCCGCTGGTAGCGGCTCAGCTCTTCCAAGCTCAGTGGCTCGTCATCGGCGACTTCGTCCATTCCGATGTCCCGGAAGCAGAGTCCGGCGGCGCGCTCTATGTCCTGGAGGACGGGGAGTTCTTCACTGGTGCTCGTTCGAATCCGCACCCCACCATCATCCTCCGGAACGCCGGGACAAAGGCGTGCCCCCCACCGCCGTGGAGAGCACCCTTCGGCCGTTCCTTCATATGAACGCATATGAACGCATATGAACGCCACCGGACCGAGGTCACCCCAATGACCTCGGCCTCATCCGCTGGCGGTGATCATGAATCTACCAAGATCGGTGGGTGGAGGCGAGGTTGAGGGGTCGTCACCTGTGATGTACCTGTGTCCTCACGTCTGCGCCTCGGCCGCCGCCCCATCCGCGATCGCCTCGTCCACCTCGCCCGTGCGCGCCGCCTCCTCCGCCGCGAAGCGCCGCTGGTCCAGCTGCTCGGCCAGCTCCTCGTCCTGGTGCATCAGCAGGTCGAGGTTGCTGTCGCCCAGCTCCAGCACGCCCATGTCGACGTACGCCCGCTGGAGCCGCTCGCCCCACAGCCCGATGTCCTTCACACACGGCACGATCCGGCTGAAGAGCAGCTTGCGGAACATGTGCAGGAACTGCGACTGCTCGCAGTACTCCTCGGCCTCGGCCGTCGGGATGCCGAAGTTCTCCAGGACCTCCACGCCGCGCAGCCGGTCGCGCATCAGGTAGCAGCCCTCGATGACGAATTCCTCGCGCTCGCGCAGCTCCGCGTCGCTCAGCTGCCGGTAGTAGTCGCGCAGCGCCATCCGGCCGAAGGCCACATGGCGGGCCTCGTCCTGCATGACGTAGGCGAGGATCTGCTGGGGCAGCGGCTTGTCGGTGGTGTCGCGGATGAGGCCGAACGCGGCGAGCGCCAGGCCCTCGATGAGCACCTGCATGCCCAGGTAGGCCATGTCCCAGCGGGAGTCGCGGAGGGTGTCACCGAGGAGCGTCCGCAGATCGGTGTTGATGGGGTAGACCGTGCCGAGCTTGTCGTGCAGGAAGCGGCCGTAGAGCTCGGCGTGGCGGGCCTCGTCCATGGTCTGGGTCGCGGAGTAGAACTTGGCGTCGAGGTCGGGCGCGGCCTCCACGATCCGGGCCGCGCACACCATCGCGCCCTGTTCGCCGTGGAGGAACTGGCTGAACTGCCAGGCGGCGACGTGATGGCGCAGCTCGCCCTTGTCCCGGTCGGTCATCCGGTCCCAGTGGCGGGTGCCGTGGAGGGCGAGCGACTCATCGGGGGTGCCCAGCGGATCGTACGGGTCCACGTCCAGGCCCCAGTCGATCCGCTTGACCGCGTCCCACTGCTTGTCCTTGCCCTTCTGGTAGAGGGCGAGCAGCCGGGCCCGGTGGTCGTCGTACTCCCAGCTGAATCGGGCGGCGCCGCCGGCGGGCACCTGCCAGAGGGGGTCTCCGGGATCCATCGCGTAGAGCTCTTGCGTCGCCACCGACGCCTCCTTCGCCTCGCTCCCCCGTGAACGGATGCGTACTCGGCAGGCTCACACGTCCGTTACTCGGCGGTCAATAAGACCTCCGCAAGGGATTGACGGCCTTGCTGACACGGAGTCTCATAAGAGGTATCCGCCGGTAACCGTTCCCGCCGGCGCCTGTCCGAGCCATCAGTGAGGTGCCCTCGACGATGTCCACCACGACCGAACCCCCCGCGCTCAGGGACGCGCTCGGGCTGATCAAGGACCGCGAGCGGGTCGCGGAGCGGCTGCTCCAGTCCTCCGCCAAGCACTCCTTCGACCCCGACACCGAACTGGACTGGGACGCGCCGTTCGAGCCCGGCAAGTGGTTCTGGCCGCCGGAGCTGGTGTCGCTCTACGACACGCCCATGTGGCACCGGATGTCGGAGGAGCAGCGGCTGCTGCTGTCCCAGCACGAGGCGGCGGCCCTCGCCTCCCTGGGCATATGGTTCGAGATCATCCTGATCCAGCTGCTCACCCGGCACATCTACGACAAGCCCGCGACCAGCGCCCATGTGCGGTACGCGCTCACCGAGATCGCCGACGAGTGCCGTCACTCCAAGATGTTCGCGCGGCTGATCACCAAGGGCGGCACCCCGGCGTATCCGGTCGCCCCGCTCCACCACAACCTGGGCCGGTTCTTCAAGACGTTCTCCACCACGCCCGGTTCGTTCACCGCGACCCTCCTCGGCGAGGAGATCCTGGACTGGATGCAGCGGCTGACCTTCCCCGACGAGCGCGTTCAGCCGCTGATCCGCGGGGTGACCCGGATCCATGTGGTCGAGGAGGCCCGCCATGTGCGGTACGCGCGCGAGGAACTGCGCCGCCAGATGCTGCGGGCGCCGCGCTGGGAGGCGGAGCTGACCCGGATCGGTTCGGGGGAGTTCTCCCGGATCTTCTCGCAGGCGTTCATCAACCCCAAGGTCTACACGGACGTGGGACTCGACCGCCGCGCGGCCGTCGCTCAAGTGCGGGCCAGCGCCCACCGGCGCGAGGTGATGCGCAACGGCGCCCGCAAGCTCACCGAATTCCTCGATGACGTCGGCGTGATGCGGGGCGTCGGCCGCCGGCTGTGGAAGAGCTCGGGGCTGCTGGCCTAGGGGGCGTCCGACGGATGGCGGCGCCTGCGGCGGGCCACGCGGCGGAGCCGCATATCGGCGCTTCCCCCTCCCCGCCCCTTCCCACAACTGGGGCTCCGCCCCAGACCCCGGGACCCAGGGGCCGAAGCCCTGCCGCGCGGCGGAGCCGCATATCGACGCCGCGGGACGGGGGCATCGGCCGCCGGGCCAAGGGGCATTGGGCCGCCGGATCCAAGGGTGCGTTCGGGCCGGGCCCAAGGGCCCGTCCGGGTCGGGCCGAAGGGGGCATCCGCTTCGTAACGGCGGGCGGTTACGCTGCCAGGCATGACGACAGGCAGCGGCACCGCTCCGGCGCCCCCGGAGGCGACACCCCCGGCGGAGGCGAGTGCCGCCGTGCGCCCGGCGGCAGAACCCCCGGCCACCGCGAGCCCACCGGCCATCGCACGGCCACCAGTCACCGCGAGCTCACCGGCCGCGCGCCGGGGCAGCTACCGCAGGCTGAGCGTGGAGGCGCGGCGCGCCGAACTCCTCACCGCCGCGCTCGACCTCTTCGCCCACCGCGCCCCCGAGGATGTGTCGCTGGACGATGTGGCCTCGGCCGCCGGAGCCTCCCGTCCGCTGGTCTACCGCTACTTCCCGGGCGGTAAGCAGCAGTTGTACGAGGCAGCGCTGCGCAGCGCCGCCGATGAGCTGGAACGGTGCTTCGAGGAGCCCATGAGCGGTCCGCTCAGCGCCCGGCTGAGCCGGGTGCTGGACCGCTATCTGGCCTTCGTGGACGAGCACGACGCGGGGTTCAGCGCGCTGTTGCAGAGCGGCAGCGTGGCCGAGACCTCGCGGACGAACGCGATCGTGGACGAGGTCCGGCGGGCGGCGGCCGAGGAGATCCTGCTCCATCTGGCGGTCAAGGAGCCCGGTGCGCGGCTGCGGATGATGGTGCGCACCTGGATCACGGCCGTCGAGGCGGCCTCGTTGATCTGGCTGGACGAGGAGAAGCGGCCACCGCTGGAGGAGCTGCGCGACTGGCTGGTGGACCAGTTCGTGGCGATGCTGACCGCCACCGCGGCCACGGATCCGCAGACGGCCCGGGTGATGAAGGCCGCGGTCAGGATGGAGCCCGCCGAGGGGCCGGTCGGGCGGCTGGCGCGCCGCGTGGTGCCCTCGCTGGGCGAGGCGTCGCATCTGCTGTGACGAGCGCGGCCGGTGGGACGTACGGCCGTGGCGAGACGTACGTCCCGCTGAGACGAATGGTCGTCGTGAGACGTACGGTCGTGCCGTGAGAAGCGAGGAGACGCCCTTCGTGGGCGGGCCGCTGGACGGCCGGGTGCTGCCGGTGCTGGTCGGCCTCACGGGCCAGCCGCCGAAGACCTACGAGGTGCCGGTGGAGGACGAGGCGGGCGGACCGCCGACGGTGTATGTCTACCGCAGGGTTCCCGCCGCCACCTCCAAGCGGCTGGGCCTGGTCCGGGTCTGGGCCTATGAGTACGACCCGGAGGGGAAGCCGGGTGGCGGGCCGAAGTGGCCATGGTCCAAGCCGAAGTGAGTGCCGAGCCGAACTGACCGCCGGGCCGAACTGACCCCGGGCCGAGCCGGCCGCCCGCCGGACGGGTGACCGTATTCGTCCGACTCGCCCACAATTCTCCTGAAGATACGAACGTCATGCCACGATCCCTGCTGAGCTGGACGCCGAACAGAGGCGTCTCGGAGCCGGAGGTGATCACGTGTCAGGACGGATCGTGGGCTCGGTCTGCGCGGCGGCGATCACCGCGGCCGCCGCGCTGGTGCCGGCCGTTCCGGCGGCCAAGGCGTCGGCCGCCGCCCCCGCCCGCCCCGCCGACCGGTCCGTGTCCGAGCTGCTGACGCAGCTCAAGACGCTGTACCGGAAGGCCGAGGAGGCGACGGAGGCGTACAACGCGACCGAGGAGAAGCTGCACAAGCAGCGCACCAGGACCAGGGAGCTCACGACCCAGCTCGTCCACGCCCGTACGGAGCTCGCGGTCAGCCACGACGACGCGGGACGGCTGGCCCGCCGGCAGTACCAGGGCCACAGCGCGCTCTCCTCCTACAGTTTCCTGCTGACCCTGCTCACCCCGCACCCGGAGGACGCCGCCGACGAGGCGCGCGAGCTGGACCGGGCGGCCGGCCGGGAGGCCGCCCTGATCCAGCGGCTGAGCAAGGGCGAGCGGCGCGCCGACACCATCGCCACCCGGGCACGGACCGCGCTGGACAAACAGCTGTCCCTGGCGGCGAAGCGGAAGAAACAGCGGGACAAGGTGAAGAAGCAGCTCCGCTCGATCGAGAAACTGCTGGCCGCGCTCAGCACCCGCCAGATCGCCCAGGTGGCCGAGCGCGAACGCCAGGAGACCGCGAAGGCCCAGCGCAAACTGCTCGCCTCCGGGGCGCTCGGCCCCGCGAACGGCGCCTCGCCCGGCGCCGCGGGCCCGCCCGCCACCACGAACGGCGGCACGAACGGCGGCACAGGCGGCGGCACGGGCACCGGCAGCGACCCGGCCCCCGGAAGCCGCCGGGACACCCCGGCGGCGGGCACCCCCTCCCCGGTGGCCACCGTCACCGCGCCCCGCCCCCGCCCCCACCAGTCCCCCGGCCGCCGCCCCGGAATGGCGTCCGCGGAGGCCGGGCGGCGGGCGCTCGCCTACGCCCTGAACCAGATCGGCAAGCCGTACGTCTGGGGCGCCGAGGGGCCGAACTCCTTCGACTGCTCGGGGCTGACCTCCTCCGCCTGGGCGTATGCCGGGCGGACCATCCCGCGCACCAGCCAGGAGCAGTGGCGCCAGCTGCCACGGGTGCCGCTCAGCCGGCTGCGCCCCGGCGATCTGGTGATCTACTACAAGGGGGCGAGCCATGTGGCGATGTACGCGGGCAACGGCCAGGTGGTCCAGGCGCCGCGCCCCGGCCAGCGGGTGAAGCTCTCCCCGCTCGCCTCCAATCCGCTGCAGGGCGTGGTGCGCCCGGGTCCGGTCACGGTGGCCAAGAAGCGGTGACGGCTCCGGCGACGGCCGGTGTCAGCGGAAGGACCGGACGACCTCGGGGGTGTGGTCGTCCACCTCGGCCTCGTCGTCCGCCCCAGCCACATCGGCGTCCGCCCCAGCCACACCGGCGGCCTCGGCAGCCCTGACCTCGTCCAGATAGGCGGCCGTCTTCTCCGGCTCGTAGAAGAAGTCCTCGAACTCGGAGGGGTCGTCGAAGCCGTTGGCGATGCGGTGGGCGACGGCGGGGAAGGCGGACCCCGCGCCCAGGAGGTTCACGATGTGCTCCGGCGGCGGGGCCAGCATCGCGTTGGTCCACTTGGTGACGTGCCGCGCGCTCTCCCAGTAGCGGTCGAACGTCGTCCGCATCCACTCCTCGTCGAACGGCCGGTCGCCGCGTTCGAGGATGCTCTCCAGATAGGCCGCCGCGCACTTGGCCGCGGAGTTGGAGCCCTGGCCGGTGATCGGGTCGTTGGCCACCACGACATCGGCGACGCCCAGGACCAGTCCGCCGCCCGGCAGCCGCCCGATCGGGTGGCGTACGGTCGGCGCGTACCCCCCGGACAGCGTGGCGCCCGCGTCCGTCAGCTCGACCTTGGTGGCGCGCGCGTACTCCCAGGGCGTGAAGTGTTCCATCAGCTCCAGGACGCGCGCCAGGTGTTCCGAGGGATCGGTGACGCCCTGGAACGCGTCGGCCGGACCGCCCGGGACGGTCTCCCAGAAGAGGATGTCGGCGCGGCCGCTGGTGGTGAGCGCGGGCATCACGAAGAGCTCGCCGACGCCGGGGACGAGATTGCAGCGCACCGCGTCGACGTCGGGGTGCTCGGGGCGCGGGCCGAGGCCGTGCACATAGGCGACCGCGAGCGCGCGCCGCGGGGTGTCGTACGGGGAGCGGGCGGCGTCCCGGCCGAAGAGCGAGACCAGTTCGCCCTTGCCCGCGGCCACCAGCACCAGGTCGTACTTTCTGTCGAGGACGTCCAGGTCGGAGACGGCGGCGCCGTGGATGACCACCTGGCCGCCGCGCTGCTCGAACGTCTCCATCCAGCCGGCCATCTTGATCCGCTGGTCGACGGACTGGGCGTAGCCGTCGAGCCGGCCGACCCAGTCGATGACCCGCGGATGGCCCCCGGGAGCCGGCGGCCCGGCGACCGAGACCCCGAGGCCCCAGGCCCGCGGTGCCCGCTCCTCCCAGAAGTTGAGCTCCAGATCGCGCTCGTGGCCCAGCGCGGTGTGGAACATGCACTGGGTGGACATCACCCGCCCGCCGCGGATCTCATCGGCCGTCCGGTTGGACATCAGCGTGAGCTCGTAGCCCTGGGACTGGAGGCCCAGAGCGAGTTGGAGGCCGGATTGACCGGCACCCACGATGAGTATCTTCCGCATGGCTGTCGACTCTCCCTCATGCTCGGGCCGGAAGGAGGAACGGAGCATTCCATCCCACGGGCGGAGCAGAGGTTACGTCACTCGGGTGACACGTCAACGGCGTGCCTCACCAGCGCCAGCAGCGCGTCCACGACCGCGATCCGGCGCCGGGCGTCCATCATCACCACGGGGACGGAGGACGCCACGGAGAGCGCGTCCCGTACGTCCTCGGCCTGGTAGAGCGGAGTCCCCTCGAAGTGGTTGACCGCCACCACATACGGCAGTCCGAGGCTCTCGAAGTAGTCCAGCGCCGGGAAGCTCTCGTCCAGGCGCCGGGTGTCGACCATCACCACCGCGCCGATGGCCCCGCGCATCAGGTCGTCCCACATGAACCAGAAGCGCTGCTGGCCGGGGGTGCCGAAGAGATACAGGACCAGATCGTTCTCCAGCGTGATCCGGCCGAAGTCCATCGCGACGGTGGTGGTCAGCTTCTCGGGCGTCGCCTCGAGGTCATCCACGCTCTCGCTGGCCTGCGTCATCAGCGCTTCGGTCTGGAGCGGAGTGATCTCCGAAACCGCGCCGACGAAGGTCGTCTTGCCGACGCCGAAGCCTCCCGCTATCACGATCTTGGTGGCGATCGGCGCGCGGGAGCGGTCCGTCTGCCACCTCTGGAGCACCTCCTCGGCCCCGGGTATCCCGGCCCCGGGTATCTCCGACGTCGCCGGCGGGGTCGCCGTGATCGTCTCAGAGCCTGCGAAGTCCACTGAGCACCCTTTCGAGCAACGCGCGGTCCGGCTGGCCGGGGCCCCGCCCGGTGCCGTAGACGCGGATCTTTCCCTGGTCGGCCAGGTCACTGAGCAGGACGCGCACCACACCGAGTGGGATCTTGAGCATCGCGGAGACCTCCGCGACGGAGCGCATCCTGGCGCACAGTTCGATGATCGCCCGGATCTCCGGCAGCATCCGGGAGTTCAACCCGCTGGGGGCCAGGTCGAGCCGTCCGTCCGGAGACTCCAGCGCCGCGACGAAGGTCTCCACCAGCAGCACATGGCCGGAGCGGGTGCGGCCACCGGTGAGTGAGTACGGACGTACGCGAGCGGGTTTACGGGCGGGCCGGCCGGACCCGGCGGCCGTCACTGCGCGTGCTCCAGCGACCTGCGTAGTTCATTGCGCAGCTCGGGGGTGAGCACATGTCCGGCCCGGCCCACGAACAGCGCCATGTGATAGGCGACGACGGTCATGTCACAGTCGGGGGTGGCGTGCACCCCCAGCAGCGAACCGTCGCTGATCGACATGACGAACAGACTGCCCTCGTCCATCGCCACCATCGTCTGCTTGACACCGCCGGCGTCCATCAGCTTCGCCGCGCCGAGCGTGAGGCTGCCGAGCCCCGAGACGATCGTCGCGAGATCCGCGCTGGAGCCCTTGGGGCCGTCCTGCACCGACGGATCGGCCGCCGCGGCCGCGGCGTGGTGCCGTGTGTCGGAGGAGAGCAGCATCAGCCCGTCGGTCGAGACGACCACGACCGAACGGACGCCCGGCACCTCCTCGACCAGGTTTGCCAGCAACCAGTGCAGATTACGGGCCTCGCGACTCAACCCGTAGGTACTACTGGGCGCATTCACCCGCGTGCCTCCTCAACCGTGCCACCCTCGTTCTGCGCCCCCGTTTGTCCTGCTGGTCCCCCGTGCCCGCGCGCGGGCTCGCCGCGGGCGGCGAACTCGGCGGCGGCGTCGCGGTGTCCCTCGCGGGCACCGCGCTGGAAGCCACCGAGCCGGCGCCGCAGTTCCTCCGCGTTCACCGAGCCGGTCCGCTCCCGTGGATCGGGCTCCCGGAGCGCCACGTTCCGCGGTCGGCGCTTGGGAAGCCCCTTGTCGGTGCGCGCCGCCTCGTCGGCCGGGCGGGCGTGCTGGTCGGGGCCGATGGCGTACGGATCGGCGGACGGCTCACCGCCGCCTGCCCGCTCACCACCCTCCGCCGTCCTGCCGCCGGGCGACGGGGGGACGCTGCCTTCCGGGCCGTCGTACGACGCCCGGGCGCGGTCCGCCGGACCGCCGGTGGCCGGGCCCCAGGCGGCCGCGCCGACCGGGCGTATGCCGTGGCCGCCGAGGTACCACTCGCGGTCCGCGTGGCCGTCGGGGTCCGCGTGGCCGTCGCGGCCGTCGGCGTGCGCGCGGTCCGCGGCGTCCTCACGTACGTCGCGGACCTCACGGTCCTCACGACCCTCGCGGTCCTCGCGGCCTTCGGGATCCGTGCGGCCCGAGCGGCCACCGCGGTCCTCGGGGTCCCCCTGGCTCTCGCGCAGGCGTCGGAGCGTCAGCTCCATCGTCTGCTCGACGGCCGGGACCTCCGGCTCCTCGGGCTGAGGCGCCGGGGACTTGTCGTCCGCGCCGGACCCGGTGGTGTCCTGCCCGTCGGCCTGGGCCAACTTGGGGACGCGCTTGGGCAGGGCGGGCAGCGCACCGGTGGTTTCCTGGGCCGCCGGATGGCCGCGCGGCGGCGTGGGCTCCATGGGGTAGTCGCGGCCCGTCCCCCCGGTCCGCCCCCACTGCTCACCGGGGACGGCCCAGGGGGCGCTCGGCTCCGGTTCGGCGGCGGCGTCGGCGGGCTCGGGCTCAGGACGGGGCTCGTCCTCGGGCTCCGGCGGCCCGGCGGCCTGGGGCGCCGGGTCCGGCCCCGCGGACGGAGCGGACGGAGCCGACGGAGCCGACGGAGCCGACGGAGCCGACGGAGCCGACGGAACGAGCGGAGCGACCGGCGCGACAGTCTCGGCCGGCGGCTCGGCGTCGGCCCCCGCCACACCCTCTTGGTCGTGCGCGACCGAACGGGCCTGTCCCGGCAGGGCGTTGGAGTTCGCCTCGGCCTCCGAGCCCGGGAAGCCCAGGAAGGAGGACGGTCCGGTGGCGCCGAACGTCGCGCCCGCGCCCACCGGCGGGGCGGGCGGCAGCCCGGCGCCGGGCGGACCGGACGGGAGGATCTTCGTCGGGAGGACGACCACGGCCGCCACCCCGCCCGGCTGCTGCTCGCGCAGCTGTACGCGGATGCCGTGGCGCGCGGCCAGCCGGGTCACCACATACAGCCCGAGGCCCAGCGGGTCCTCCGGCTGGGGGCCCTGGCAGTACTCCGGCACGGGGTCGGCGAGCCGGTTGTTCAGCTCCACGAAGCGCTCGGGCGTCATGCCGATGCCCTCGTCCTGGACGGAGAGCATGACCTCGCCGGTCTCCAGCAGCCAGCCGGAGATCTGGACCGCCGCGTCCGGCGGAGAAAACGATGTCGCGTTCTCCAGGAGCTCGGCGATCAGGTGGCTGACGCTGTCCGCGGCGAACCCCGCGACCTGGGCATGCGGCGGCAGCGCCTGGATCTGCACCCGGTCGTACCGCTCGACCTCGCTGATCGAGGCGCGCAGCACATCCAGCAGCGGCACCGGCCCCGGATGGGTGGCCTTCTGCTCGGAGCCCGCGATGACCAGGAGGTTCTCGCCGTAACGGCGCATCCCGGTGGCCAGGTGGTCGAGCTGGAAGAGCGTCTCGAGCCGGTCGGGGTCCTGCTCCCGCTCCTCCAGGGACTCGATGATGGCGAGCTGGCGCTCGATCAGGCCCAGCGAGCGCAGCGCGAGGCTGACGAAGCTGCCGTGGACCCGGGCCCGCAGCCCCTCCAGCCGGGTGGTGACCGCGTCCCGCTCGGCGCGCAGCCCGTCCCGCTCGTCGGCCAGCCGCTGCCGCTCGCCGACGAGCCGGGTGCGCTCGCGCTCGAGCTCGGCGACCCGCTCGTACGTCTGCGCGGCCTTGGCGTGCAGTTCGTTGACGGCCCGTACGGCGTCCGCGAACTCGTCGTCGCGGCCCTTGAACTCGACCGGTTCCTCGGCCGCCGGATCGGCCGCGACCCGCCGGGCGCCGAGCCGCAGCGCGGCCAGCGGCCGGGTCATCGAGCGGGCGCTGTGCACTCCGGCACCGAGGGCGACCAGCAGGGCGGCGGCCACGATGCCGATGCGCAGCTCCAGGTCGGTGACCTCGTCGTCCCGCACCCGCGCGAGCTGGGCGGCCTCGGCGGAGGCCAGCGAGGACTGCGCGCCGCTCATCTGGTCGATCCGGGCGTTCAGGGCGGCCTCGACGCGGTCCTTCTGGAGGAAGAAGTCATTGCCCGCGAGGCGGCCCTGGTCGGTGAGCCGGGCGAGGTAGCGCTCGGCGGAGCCGACCTCGGTGCCGCTGACGGTGCGCTGGTAGGCCTCGCGCATGGCGGCCGGGGCCAGCTGTTCGAAGTCGTCGAGCGCCGACTGCTCGCGGAGGTTGGTCCGCTGCGCGGCCGAGACCAGCGTGGGCTGGCCGCCGCCCGCGTCGAGCGCGGCCAGCAGCAGTCCGCGGGTGGCGGACGCCTCCTCCACCGCGCGGCCGAGCGGGGCCAGCGCGGCGGTACCGCCGGACTCGGCGTCGGCCGGGAGCCGGCGGGCGAGGGTGTCGGTGATCCCGTTTAACGCCTGGACGGTGCGGGTGTAGGCGGTGAAGACGTCGATGGCCGAGCCCTTGCCGGTCAGCGACTCCTGGCGCAGCTCGGGGAGGGCGTCGAGGCGGCGCCGGACGGAGGCCGGGACGTCTCCGCGCGCCTCCCGGACCCGGCGGTCGACCCGGGCGCGCATCTCCTCGGAGACCCCGCCGCCGGAGGCGGAGGTGCGGCCGTCGGCGACATAGCGGGTCATGGCGTCGCGCTCGTCGGCGAGGGCGTGGGCGAGGGTCACCGTGGAGCGGTTGGTCTCCGCGAGGTCGACGAGGTGCTGGGCGTCGGTGGTGTCGTCGAGGGCGAGCAGGACGGCGGGGGTGCCGGCCCCGAGGACGGCTACGGAGACGAGGGCGACGGACGTGGTGAGCCGACGGCGGACGCGTACGGTGCGCCGTCGCGGCGCCGCCTCATCCTGGCGTGGCTCGCCTACCGCATCGCGCGTGGTGCCCCGAAGCCGCTTCTTCCGCACCGGTGCTCACAATCCATTCTCGCCCGACCGCTGACGTGGACCAGAGGTGACGACGGATCAACAATTGTGTTTCCCCACCTCTGGCAGGGATTCCGACCCTTTCAGGACGGGTCTGGGGCGGGTACGCATCACCCGCCCGGCCACCCGAACGAGTGAACCGTATTGCGTAGTTGACCACCAACTTTGGCTCGCGGCCATACCTTCCCACCACCTTGCGCGGATTGGTAAAGACCTCGGCGCCCTGACAAGATGCCCACCCGCAGCTTCCCAGAAGTGTCAATCCCACCCCAATCAGGCAGCGGAGAAACCGGCGATGGACTTGGTACGGACCAACGCCCGGTCCGACCCTCGGCGCCGTAGTGATCGACAGGGGTCCGGCAGACTGAGGGAATGCGCATCGAACTCGCGACCGCCCCCGGCGATCAGCAATATCCCAACGAGGACTACGCATCAGTAGCCCTCCCGGCCTCGGGGAGCGGCGGTGCGCTCGTGGTGCTGGACGGGGTGACCCCGCCCGAGGGAGGGGACGGATGCGTCCACAGCGTGGACTGGTTCACCGCACGGCTCGGCGGATCGCTGCTCGAACTGTCCGGTTCGCGACGGGATATGCCACTGACACAGTGCCTCTCCGAGGCGATCGCCCGGACCGCCGCCGCCCATAGTTCAACATGTGACCTTTCTCACCCCCTTACACCCCAGGCAACGGTCGTCGCGGCGCGCTGGGACACCGAGCGAATCGAGCATCTGGTGCTGTCCGACTCGGTGTTGCTCATCGAGCTGACCCATGACGGAGTGACCCCGGTCCTGGACGACCGCATCGACCGGCTGCGGGCCGAAGGCCGGCGGCTCGCCCCGCTGCGCAACGTGGCGGGGGGCTTCTTCACCGCCGCCGCCGACCCCGCCGTCTCCCGTAAGGCGGTCACCGGGGAGCTCCCGCGCGGCGAGGTGCGGGCGCTGGCGGCGCTCACCGACGGGGCGTCGCGCTGGGTGGAGAGGTTCCACGAGGGCGACTGGACCGAGTGCTTCGCGCTGCTGCGCAAGGAGGGCCCGCAGGCGCTGATCGACCGGGTGCGGGCGGCCGAGCACGCCGATCCGGACCGTACGGCCTTCCCCCGGGGCAAGACCCATGACGACGCGGCCGTGGTCTTCGTGGAGCCCTGACCGCGGGGGCCGCCCCACCAGGGGGGTAGCGCGGTTGCCACATCCGCGTCGCCGGATTCGCACGGGTCGCCGATCCTGACGGGTATGAGCGCCCTACTCCTGCGCCGCGCGCGCCGTCTGACCGCGGTCGTCGGCCTCCTGCTCCGCGTTCAACCGGTGCAGCAGCCTGGCGAGTTCGGCGACCTCGCTGCGCTCCCACCCGGCGAGGCGGCGGGCGTACCGCGCCCGCCGTGCGCCCCGCACGGCACTGAAGCGGCTGCGGCCCTCCTCGGTCAACTCCACCAGGAAGGCCCGGCCATCGGCCGGATCGGGCGTCCGCGTCACCAGTCCGAGCCCCTCGAGAGCCCTGAGCTGACGGCTCATCGTGGCCTTGCCGACGCCCACGAAGCCCGCGAGTTCGGTGGCGCGCTGCGGACCGGCGTCCTCCAGGCGCATCAGCAGTCCATAGGCGGCGGAATCCAGCTCCGGGTGGACCTCCCGGGCCAATTCCCCCGAAGCGGCACGGGCCCTGCGGAGGAAAACCGCCAATTCGCGCTCCAGAGCCAGGAATGCATGGTCCACACCAATGCCGCCCACCGTGCCCCCCTCACCCCGCGCAGGGGGCAACGCCCCGTTGTTGTGCACGTCAGAGCCCTCTCCGGGTTTTCACTTCGTGAAAGTTTCTACCACGCGCGGCTGTTACCGCAGCTCCACCAGTATTTCGCAGGATTAGACCAACGGCATCACACTCTCCCCCTTCCGTCGGCCTATCTACGCCCGTAGCGTCAACTCCTGACATGGTCATTCCAATCGGAGCTCCCCCCACCGAGGTTTCGGAGGCAACGCCATGCCTGTGCACAGACCTGGTTCGGTCCGACGCGCCCTCAGTGCGCTGATCGGCATTCTCGCCGCGGTCCTCGCCATGACCCTCGCACTGCCCGGTTCGGCGTTCGCCGCCCAGGTCCAGGGCGACAAGGCCATTCCCCATCCCGAGGACGACTGGGCGGGTTCCCAGATAGCCAAGCACGAGGGCGGATCCACGACCGATGAGGCGCCGACGGGGCTGCTCGCCACCGTCGAGGGCGTGGACGTCAGCAGCCACCAGGGCAATGTCAGCTGGTCGACGCTGTGGAGCAGCGGCGTCCGGTTCGCCTATGTCAAAGCGACCGAGGGCACCAGCTACACCAACCCGTACTTCGCCCAGCAGTACAACGGCTCGTACAACGTCGGCATGATCCGCGGCGCGTACCACTTCGCCCTGCCGAACAACTCGACCGGTGCCGCACAGGCCAACTACTTCGTCGACCACGGCGGTGGCTGGTCCAAGGACGGCAAGACCCTGCCGGGCGCGCTCGACATGGAGTACAACCCCTACGGCGCGACCTGCTACGGGCTGAGCGCCAGTGCGATGGTCAACTGGATCAAGTCCTTCAGCAGCGCCTACAAGTCGCGCACCGGCCGCGATCCGGTCATCTACACCTCCACCAGCTGGTGGAAGACCTGCACGGGCAACTCCGCCGCCTTCGGTGGCGTCAACCCGCTGTGGATTCCGCGCTACGGCTCGTCCGTCGGCGAGCTTCCGGCCGGCTGGGGCTTCCACACCATCTGGCAGTACACCTCCTCCGGCCCGACGGTCGGCGACCACAACAAGTTCAACGGCGCCATGGACCGGCTGCAGGCCCTCGCCAACGGCTGAGCCTCACGTCGCGTCACCCCCCACTCCCGGCGCGTCCGACCGCATGCGGCGCGTCCCGCCCTCCGGCATACGGACAGGTCTGTCTGTACGCTGGAGGGCGTCGGTCGTTCCACGGCCCCGGTCGCTCCACGGCCCCGGTCGCCTCCCACGGCCCCGTGTGTCCGCGTCAAGGAGCTTGATCATGAGCAGCGCCCGCCCCTCCGCCCATGAGCGGATCCTGTCCACCGCGACCGCGCTGTTCAACGCCCATGGGGTGCGCGGGGTCGGAGTGGACCGGATCATCGCCGAGTCGGGCGTGGCGAAGGCCACGCTCTACTCCCACTTCCGCGCCAAGGACGATCTGGTGCTGGCCTATCTGCACAGAGCGGACGAGCACTGGCGCCGGGCGCTGCGGGAGGCCGCGGAGGCGGCCGGCGCCGACCCCCGGGACCGGCTCATCGGCCTCTTCGACGCGCTGGACTCGGCGACCGAACGGGACGGCTTCCGCGGCTGCGCCTTCATCAGGACCGCGGGCGAGACCGAACCGGACACCGCCACCCACGCCGCGACCGCCGAGCACAAGCGCGCGGTGAGGGCCTGGCTGACCGAGCTGGCCCGGGCGGCCGGGGCCGCCGACCCCGAGCGGCTCGCCGTGCAGATCTCCGTCCTCGTGGACGGGGTGATGGCCGCGGCGGCGCTGGAGCCGAGGCCGGAATTCACGGAGGCCGCCCGGGACGCGGCGCGGGCGCTGGTCGCGCGGGCGTGCCCGGTGCGGGTGTAAGCACCCCCTGCGTACGCGGAACGCGGGCATGGCACCCCCTTGCGTACGCGGAAAGCGGGCATGGCACCCCTCGCGTACGCGAAAGGGCCCGGCCGCCAAGTGAGCGGCCGGGCCCTTCGCCGTCTCGCGCCCGGGTCGTCAGGCCGCGGTCAGCGCGCGCCGCCGCACCGCGCCGGAGGCCAGCAGCTCGCGATAGCGGTCCTGGAACGCGGCGAGTTCGGCGTCGCCGAGCCCATGGGTGCCGTGCACGATGAGCGGCTCCTCGTACGTCATCCCGGTGATGTTGGCGGTGGCGTCGAAGGGCTTGAGCAGATCGACGACCGAGTAGGGGTGGGCCCCGCCCGGCCGGTACTGCTCCTCGGTGCTGCCCGTCGAGGTGGCGATCAGCAGTGACTTGCCGCGCAGCGAGGTGCCGCCGCCGCCGTAGGCGAAACCGCGCAGGAACACCTCGTCCAGCCACTTCTTCAGCAGCGGCGGCGCCGAGTACCAGTAGAAGGGGAACTGGAGGACGATCCGGTCGTGCTCCAGCAGCAGCCGCTGTTCGCGCTCGACGTCGATCCGCAGATCGGGATAGCCGGCGTAGAGGTCGTGGAGCGTGACGTTCTCCACCGGCCGGGCCGCCTCGGCGAGGGCGGCGTTGACCCGGGATGCGGCGAGATCGGGGTGGGCGAGGACGAGCAGGGTGCGCACGGAGTCCCTCCGAGGACGGCAATACGGCCTACGAACAGACAGGTCTGTCTGGTTCACTGCCGAAGCTACCAGACAGACCTGTCTGTCTCAAGCTCAGGCCGCCGCCACCGGAATTTCGGGGGCCGCCGCCCGGGCGGGCTCGAGGGCCAGCTCCAGCACCCGGCGGACGTCGGAGACCGGGTGGACGTCGAGCTTGTCCAGGACCTCGGCGGGGACGTCGTCCAGGTCGGGCTCATTGCGCTTGGGAATGATCACGGTGGTCACCCCGGCCCGGTGCGCCGCCAGCAGCTTCTGCTTGACTCCGCCGATGGGCAGCACCCGCCCGGTCAGGGACACCTCGCCGGTCATCGCCACGTCCGGGCGCACCTGGCGGCCGGAGAGCAGCGAGGCCAGCGCGGTGGTCATGGTGACGCCCGCGCTCGGGCCGTCCTTGGGCACCGCGCCCGCCGGGACGTGGAGGTGGACGCCGCGCTCCTTCAGATCGCCGACCGGCAGTTCCAGCTCCGCGCCGTGCGAGCGCAGGAAGGAGAGCGCGATCTGGGCGGACTCCTTCATGACGTCGCCGAGCTGACCGGTGAGGCTCAGCCCCGCGCCGCCCGTCTCCGGGTCTGCCAGCGACGCCTCCACGAACAGCACGTCACCGCCCGCGCCGGTGACCGCGAGCCCGGTCGCCACGCCGGGGACCGCGGTGCGGCGCTCGGCCGGGTCCTGGGCGGACTCGGGGGTGTGGTGCGGCCGGCCGATCAGCGGGCGCAGCTCCGCCACGCCGACCGTGAAGGGAAGTTCGCGCTCGTCGAGCTCGTGCTGGGCCGCCACCTTGCGCAGCAGCCGGGCGATGGACCGCTCCAGGGTCCGTACGCCCGCCTCGCGGGTGTACTCGCCCGCAAGCTTGCGCAGCGCCTCGTCGGTCACCGTGACCTCGCCCGGCTCCAGACCGGCCCGCTCCAGCTGACGGGACAGCAGGTGGTCCCGGGCGATGGTGACCTTCTCGTCCTCGGTGTAGCCGTCCAGGCGCACCAGCTCCATCCGGTCCAGCAGCGCCTCCGGGATGGCCTCCAGCACGTTGGCGGTGGCGAGGAAGACCACGTCGCTCAGGTCGAGTTCGACCTCCAGGTAGTGGTCGCGGAAGGTGTGGTTCTGCGCCGGGTCCAGGACCTCCAGCAGGGCCGCGGCCGGGTCGCCGCGGAAGTCGGAGCCCACCTTGTCGATCTCGTCCAGGAGGACGACGGGGTTCATCGAGCCCGCCTCCTTGATGGCCCGGACGACCCGGCCGGGCAGCGCGCCCACGTAGGTGCGCCGGTGGCCGCGGATCTCCGCCTCGTCGCGGACGCCGCCGAGCGCGACCCGGACGAACTTCCGCCCCATCGCGCGGGCGACGCTCTCGCCCAGGCTGGTCTTGCCGACGCCGGGCGGGCCCACGAGGGCGAGCACCGCGCCGCCGCGGCGGCCGCCGACGACGCCGAGGCCCCGGTCGGCGCGGCGCTTGCGCACCGCCAGGTACTCGGTGATCCGCTCCTTGACGTCCTCCAGGCCCGCGTGGTCGGCGTCGAGCACGGCCTTGGCGCCCTGGATGTCGTACGCGTCCTCGGTGCGCTCGTTCCAGGGCAGCTCCAGGACGGTGTCCAGCCAGGTGCGGATCCAGCTGCCCTCGGGGCTCTGGTCGCTGGACCGCTCCAGCTTGTCGACCTCCTTGAGGGCCGCCTCGCGGACCTTGTCCGGCAGATCGGCGGCCTCCACGCGGGCGCGGTAGTCGTCGGACTCGTCCTCGGGGTCGCCATTGAGGTCGGCGAGCTCCTTACGGACGGCTTCGAGCTGACGCCGCAGCAGGAATTCGCGCTGCTGCTTGTCGACGCCCTCCTGGACGTCCTTGGCGATCGACTCGGCCACGTCCTGCTCGGCGATGTGGTCGCTCAGCCAGGTGACGGCCAGCTTCAGCCGGGCCACCGGGTCGGTGGTCTCCAGCAGTTCGACGCGCTGGGCCACGGACAGGAAGGGCGAGTAGCCGGAGTTGTCGGCGAGCTGCGAGACATCGTCGATCTGCTGCACCCGGTCCACGACCTGCCAGGCGCCGCGCTTGCGCAGCCAGCTGGTGGCCAGCGCCTTGTACTCCTTGATCAATTCGGTGACGGCACCGGGCAGGGGGTCGGGCACGATCTCCTCGACCGTGGTCCCCTCCACCCACAGGGCCGCCCCGGGTCCGGTGGTCCCGGCCCCGATGCGGACGCGGCGCACCCCGCGGATCAGCGCGCCGGGGTCTCCGTCGGAGAGCCGGCCCACCTGCTCGACGGTGCCGAGCGTGCCGATACCGGCGTAGGTGCCGTCGACGCGGGGCACCAGCAGCACCTTCGGCTTACCGCCTCCGCTCCCACTGGAGCGGGCGGCGGCCTGGGCGGCCTCCACCGCGGCGCGTACCTCGGTATCGGAAAGGTCCAGCGGCACCACCATGCCGGGGAGCACCACCTCGTCCTCAAGAGGCAGTACGGGCAGGGTGAGCGGTGTCGACAGCGAAGCCATGATCTCCCCTTCGGCAGGCAAGTTGAGTCACAAGGACTCAATAAGTCAATGCCCACTCAATGCACGGAGGGGGCTCAGGTGTTCCCGGACGCCCGTTCGCTGTGAGCGAAGCCGGGCGAGGCATCGTCGTCTCGCCGTGACCGCCCGTGCCACCTGGTGTTTCGCCGGACGTACGGCCAGGAGACGACGCCGAGCAGCAGGGCGAAGGCATGGCCCCAGCCGGTGAGCGGATCGAAGTCGACGAGGATCCCGGCGGCGAGCGCGAGGCCGACTCCGCCCAGCAGCGCCCACCGGCGCCCGGGCGACAGCAGCCCGGCGAGCGCGGCGGCGCAGGCGATCAGCCCGTAGCTCACCCCGTAGTCGAGGCGGCGCAGCGAGCTGTCCGGGAGATGCCCGGCGGCCACCGAGACGGCCACCGGGACCTCGGTGAGCAGCGTCGCCAGCACATGTCCGAGCAGGAACACCCCGGCCGTGCGCACCGCGCCGAGCCGCCGCTCCAGCGCGCCGAGCACCAGGGGGAAGGCGACCAGATACGGCGAGGTGAGCCCGCCCACCGCCCACAACGCGCTGACCAGCAGCGTCAGCAGCGGTCGCTGGGAGAGGTGGGACACATCGGTACTGGAGCCCGCGAGCAGATCGCGCACGGTGCCGGGGTCGCCGAGACGGGCGTAGAGCCCGGTGCCGAGCAGGACGAGCGTGTAGCCGAGGGTGAACGGCACGGTGCGCAGCGCACGCGGCAGCGAACGCGCCACCGCAGCCGTGCGGCGCGAGCGGGCCCGCCCGGCCCCCGGCACCCGAGGCGTACTGGCCCCGGCGGCCGCGGGCCAGCCGCGGCCCGCCGCCCGCCGGGCATCGGCCGGGCGGGCGCATGGACCGGCAGCGGCGACGACCCGGAGGCCGTCCGGATCACCGCCGTCCGCCGCCCGCGCACCAGGAACGTCCGGCGTATCCGTCCCTCTTACCGATGTCGTCAACGCCCGCGCCCCTTTCTCACTCCCGCCGCTCCCCCTGCTCCCCGCTTATCCGTCACGACCGGAACAACAACCAGGACGCCGTGAGTCATGTCACGACACCTCCGGCTGTGACATGGACGACGCCGAGCCGCGCGAACCGCACGGCACCGGGCCACCGTGAATCGGTTGGACCGGCGAGCGGAGGCGGCGCGAGGATGGCGGGGTCAGGAACCATCCGGGAGGACTCCGCACCCATGCAGCCGCAGCCGCCGTACGACCTCCACGCCGCCGCCGACGACCGGCCGGTGACCGTCGACCGCCGGGAGGGCCCGTACGGCGAGGTGGTGCTGCGGCGGCGCGGCGGCGCGGGGTCCCCGGCCGACGCCGTCTTCGAGATCATCGCCAACGGCTGCTTCCTCATGGACACCTCCGACGGCCGCTCCGAGCGGCTGCTCATCCGTGCCGCCCTCGACGCGCTGCCCGCCGACCGGCCCTCCCCCGCGCTGCTCATCGGCGGGCTCGGCGTCGGGTTTTCGCTGGTCGAGGCGGCGGCGGAACCCCGCTGGGGGCGGATCGCGGTGGTCGAGCGGGAGGCCGCGGTGATCGACTGGCACCGCGCGGGCCCCCTGGCCGCCAGGACCGCCGGGGCACTGGCCGATCCGCGCGCCGAGGTCGTCCACGCCGATCTGGTCGAGTGGCTGCGAACGGGCCCGCGGACCTATGACGCGCTGTGCCTGGACATCGACAACGGCCCCGACTGGACCGTCACCGAGGACAACGAAGGCCTCTACTCCCCCGCCGGGCTCACGGCCTGCGCGGCACGTCTCGCACCGGGCGGGGTACTGGCCGTATGGTCCGCGCAGCCGTCGCCCGCGTTCGAGGAATCCCTCCGGAATGCCGGGTTCACACAGGTGCGTACGGAAGAGGTCGCCGTTGCCCGGGGTGTTCCCGACGTCGTGCATCTCGCGGTTCGGGGCGCGTAGCAAAGCCGCGTACGCTGGCTTTACGCTTGCTTGCCTACCAAACGCGGCTGAGCGATGACCAGGCGCGAGCCGCGGGTTTCACCGGAAGACGCAGGGGCGGGCGTATGGAGCAGACTCACAACGGTCACAACGGGACCGCCACGACCACCCCTGGCGCACAGCGCCGGGTCCTCGTCGTCGAGGACGATCCGACCATAGTGGACGCCATCGCGGCCCGGCTGCGCGCCGAGGGGTTCCAGGTCCAGACGGCGGGAGACGGTCCGGCGGCGGTCGACACGGCCGAGGCGTGGCAGCCCGATCTGCTCGTCCTCGACGTGATGCTGCCGGGCTTCGACGGTCTGGAGGTCTGCCGCCGGGTGCAGGCCCGGCGGCCGGTGCCCGTGCTCATGCTGACCGCGCGCGACGACGAGACCGACATGCTGGTGGGGCTCGGGGTCGGCGCCGACGACTACATGACCAAGCCGTTCTCCATGCGCGAACTGGCCGCGCGGGTGCACGTACTGCTGCGGCGGGTGGAGCGGGCGGCGCTGGCCGCGCACACCCCGCGCAGCGGGATCCTGCGCCTGGGCGAGCTGGAGATCGACCACGCCCAGCGCCGGGTGCGGGTGCGCGGCTCGGATGTGCACCTCACCCCGACCGAGTTCGATCTGCTGGTCTGTCTGGCCAACACCCCGCGCGCGGTGCTCTCGCGCGAGCAGCTGCTGGCCGAGGTGTGGGACTGGGCGGACGCCTCGGGCACCCGCACCGTGGACAGCCACATCAAGGCGCTGCGCCGGAAGATCGGCGCGGAGCGGATCCGTACGGTGCACGGCGTGGGCTACGCCCTGGAGACCCCGGCGGCATGACGAAGGCCCGCTGGGCACGCAGGATCCCCAGGGTCCGGGCAGGCACGGCTGCCCGGGGCCGGGCGCGCGGGGGCTGGGCGCGCAGGGCCCCCCAGGTCTGGGCGGACAAGGCCCCCAAGCTCTGGCCGCGCAAGGTCCCCGGGGCCTGCCGGCTGCCCGGGGCGCCCATGGGCCGACGGGCGTGGTCCCGCGCCACCTGGGCCCGGATCTGGGAGGCGCTGCGCCCCTTCGACCCGTACCGCTCGGTCAAGGCGGCGCTGGGGGCGCTGGTCGTCGGCTCGGTGATCATCACCACGCTGCTCGTCTTCGCGGCGATGCACTCCGACACCGAGCTGCGCGTCATCACCATCTTCTCGATCATCGCCTCGCTGCTGATCACCCAGTTCGTGGCGAACGGGCTGACGGCCCCGCTGGACGAGATGACCGAGGTCACCCGGGCGATGGCGAACGGGGACTACACCCGGCGGGTGCGGGCGGCGCAGCGCGGGGACGAGTTCGGCGACCTGGCCTCCGCGTTCAACCGGATGGCGGCCGACCTGGAGGCGGTGGACACCCACCGCAAGGAGCTGGTGGCCAACGTCTCGCATGAGCTGCGCACCCCGATCGCGGCGCTGCGGGCGGTCCTGGAGAACGTGGTGGACGGGGTCTCGGACGCCGATCCGGAGACCATGCGGGTCGCGCTGAAGCAGACCCAGCGCCTGGGCCGCCTGGTGGACCAGCTGCTCGACCTCTCCCGCCTCGACAACGGGGTGGTGCCGCTGCACGCGCGGCGGTTCGAGGTCTGGCCGTATCTGGCCGGGATCCTCAAGGAGGCCGGGATGGCCAAGGGCGCGGAGTCCCATTCGGGCGCCCACACCCGTAAGGACGTCCATCTCAACCTGGACGTCTCGCCGCCCGAGCTGACCGCGCACGCCGACGCCGAGCGGCTGCACCAGGTGATGGCGAACCTCATCGACAACGCGGTGAAGCACAGCCCGGCACACGGCCGGGTGACCGTGCGCGCCCGGCGCGGCGACGGCCCGGAGAGCCTGGAGCTGGAGGTGCTGGACGAGGGCCCCGGCATCCCGGAGGCGGAGCGGCACCGGGTCTTCGAGCGGTTCAACCGGGGCGGGCTCTCCCCGGTGGACGGCCGGCGGCGGCCGGGGCCGGGCAGCGACGGCGGCACCGGTCTGGGGCTGGCGATCGCGCGCTGGGCGGTGGATCTGCACGGCGGGCGGATAGGGGTGGCGGAGTCCCCGCGCGGCTGCCGGATCAAGGTCAGCCTCCCCGGACCTGGTCCGGAACCCAAACCAGGCACCCCCAGAGATCAAAGCTGAAGTAAAGTCGATCCCGTCGCGCACATACGAGCGGCAGGGGTGCACGTCTGCGCTGCCCCGCGCCAGAGGAAACGCACGAAACTCCGTGTGTTTCCCGGTGCGTCATGCGCTGAAACCCGCCAATCAATGTGACTTGCGCGACGATGACCAGTGCGGCCTGCACGTAAGGGTCCAAGAGGCGTAGCCTTTATTCCCGCTGTCCACCACCTTTAGGAAGCGGAAGAGGGCGGTTGCCGCCGTGTCGCCACAGTCCCCCAACACCTCGAGCGTCTCGACCGATGAACAGGACGGGCAGGGAAGTAACCCTGCCGCTGCCTTCGGCCCCAATGAGTGGCTCGTCGACGAGATCTACCAGCAGTACCTCCAGGACCCGAACTCGGTCGACCGAGCCTGGTGGGACTTCTTCGCCGACTACAAGCCGGGTCAGGACACCGGCTCCGCGGTGGCCGCGCCACCACAGGGAGTAGCCGCGAGCGCCGCCCCGGCGGCTCCGGCCCAGCCCGCGGCGGCCAAGCCGGCGGAGGCCGGGCCCGCCGCCCCGGCCGCGAAGCCCGCCGAGGCCAAGCCGGCCACCGCGGCCCCCGCCGCGCAGCCCGCGGCCCCCGCCGCCAAGGCCGCCCCCGCGGCCCCGGCCAAGCCCGCGCCGGTCAAGCCGACCCCGGCCGAGCCGACGGTCTCCAAGAAGGAGCCCGCCGCGCCCTCCGCGGGGCCCGAGCTGGTCACGCTGCGCGGCCCGTCCGCCGCCGTGGCGAAGAACATGAACGCGTCGCTGGAGCTGCCGACCGCCACCTCGGTCCGCGCCGTCCCGGTGAAGCTGCTGTTCGACAACCGCATCGTCATGAACAACCACCTCAAGCGCGCCCGCGGCGGCAAGGTGTCCTTCACGCACCTGATCGGCTACGCCATGGTGCAGGCGCTGAAGGCGATGCCCTCGATGAACCACTCGTTCGCCGAGAAGGACGGCAAGCCGACCCTGGTCAAGCCCGAGCACATCAACCTCGGTCTCGCCATCGACCTGGTCAAGCCCAACGGCGACCGCCAGCTCGTCGTCGCGGCGATCAAGAAGGCCGAGACGCTCAACTTCTTCGAGTTCTGGCAGGCGTACGAGGACATCGTCCGCCGCGCCCGCGCGAACAAGCTGACGATGGACGACTTCACCGGCGTCACGGCCTCCCTCACCAACCCCGGCGGCATCGGCACCGTCCACTCGGTGCCGCGGCTGATGCCCGGCCAGGGCCTGATCATCGGCGTCGGCGCCATGGAGTACCCGGCCGAGTTCCAGGGCACCTCCCAGGACACCCTGAACAAGCTGGGCATCGCCAAGATCATGACGCTGACCAGCACCTATGACCACCGGGTGATCCAGGGCGCCGCCTCCGGCGAGTTCCTGCGGATCATGAGCCAGCTGCTGCTCGGCGAGAACGACTTCTTCGACGAGATCTTCAAGGCGCTGCGCATCCCCTACGAGCCGGTCCGCTGGCTCAAGGACATCGACGTCAGCCACGACGACGACGTCACCAAGGCGGCGCGGGTCTTCGACCTGATCCACTCCTACCGGGTCCGCGGCCATGTGATGGCCGACACCGACCCGCTGGAGTACCGCCAGCGCAAGCACCCCGACCTGGACATCATCGAGCACGGGCTCACCCTGTGGGACCTGGAGCGCGAGTTCGCGGTCGGCGGCTTCGCGGGCAAGTCCATGATGAAGCTGCGCGACATCCTGGGCGTGCTGCGCGACTCGTACTGCCGCACCACCGGCATCGAGTTCATGCACATCCAGGACCCGAAGCAGCGCAAGTGGATCCAGGACCGCGTCGAGCGCAACCACGACAAGCCGGAGCGCGAGGAGCAGCTGCGCATCCTGCGTCGGCTCAACGCGGCCGAGGCGTTCGAGACCTTCCTCCAGACCAAGTACGTCGGCCAGAAGCGGTTCTCCCTGGAGGGCGGCGAGTCCGTCATCCCGCTGCTGGACGCGGTGCTGGACGCGGCCGCCGAGTCGCGTCTTGACGAGGTCGTCGTCGGCATGGCCCACCGCGGCCGGCTCAACGTGCTCGCCAACATCGTCGGCAAGTCGTACGCGCAGATCTTCCGCGAGTTCGAGGGCAACCTCGACCCGAAGTCCATGCACGGCTCCGGCGACGTCAAGTACCACCTGGGCGCCGAGGGCACCTTCACCGGTCTGGACGGTGAGCAGATCAAGGTCTCGCTCGCCGCGAACCCCTCCCACCTGGAGGCCGTGGACCCGGTCCTGGAGGGCGTCGTCCGCGCCAAGCAGGACATCATCGGCAAGGCCGGCACCGACTTCACGGTGCTGCCCGTCGCCCTCCACGGCGACGCGGCCTTCGCGGGCCAGGGCGTCGTGGCCGAGACGCTGAACATGTCGCAGCTGCGCGGCTACCGCACCGGCGGCACCGTGCACATCGTGATCAACAACCAGGTCGGCTTCACCGCCGCCCCGGCGGCGTCCCGCTCCTCGATGTACGCCACGGACGTCGCGCGCATGATCGAGGCGCCGATCTTCCACGTCAACGGCGACGACCCGGAGGCCGTCGTGCGCGTCGCGCGGCTCGCCTTCGAATTCCGCCAGGCGTTCAACAAGGACGTGGTCATCGACCTGATCTGCTACCGCCGCCGCGGCCACAACGAGACCGACAACCCCGGTTTCACCCAGCCGCTGATGTACGACCTGATCGACAAGAAGCGCTCGGTGCGCAAGCTCTACACCGAGTCGCTGATCGGGCGCGGCGACATCACCCTGGAAGAGGCCGAACAGGCGCTGCAGGACTTCCAGGGCCAGCTGGAGAAGGTCTTCACCGAGGTCCGTGACGCGGTCTCGGCCCCGGCCCCGGCCGAGGTCCCCGAGCCGCAGGCGGAGTTCCCGGTCACGGTCCAGACGGCGGTCTCCCAGGAGGTCGTCAAGCGGATCGCCGAGTCCCAGGTCAACACCCCCGACCGGATCACCGTCCACCCGCGGCTGTTCCCGCAGCTCCAGCGGCGCGCAGCGATGATCGAGGACGACTCGATCGACTGGGGCATGGGCGAGACCCTCGCCATCGGTTCGCTGCTGATGGAGGGCACCCCGGTCCGGCTCGCCGGCCAGGACTCCCGCCGCGGCACCTTCGGACAGCGCCACGCGGTGCTGGTGGACCGCGAGACCGGCGACGACTACACCCCGCTGCTCTACCTCACCGAGGACCAGGCGCGGTACAACGTCTACGACTCGCTGCTCAGCGAGTACGCGGCGATGGGCTTCGAGTACGGCTACTCGCTGGCCCGCCCGGACGCGCTGGTCATGTGGGAGGCGCAGTTCGGTGACTTCGTCAACGGCGCGCAGACCATCGTCGACGAGTTCATCTCCTCGGCCGAGCAGAAGTGGGGCCAGACCTCTGGTGTCACGCTGCTGCTGCCGCACGGCTACGAGGGCCAGGGCCCGGACCACTCCTCGGCCCGGATCGAGCGCTTCCTCCAGCTGTGCGCGCAGAACAACATGACGGTCGCCGCGCCGACGCTGCCGTCGAACTACTTCCACCTGCTGCGCTGGCAGGTCCACAACCCGCACCACAAGCCGCTGGTCATCTTCACCCCGAAGTCGATGCTGCGTCTGAAGGCCGCGGCGTCGAAGACCGACGAGTTCCTCAACGGCTCGTTCCGCCCGGTGATCGGCGACGAGACGGTCGACCCGGCGTCGGTGCGCAAGGTGGTCTTCTGCTCCGGCAAGGTCTACTACGACCTGGCCGCGGAGCGGGACAAGCGCGGTGCGAACGACACGGCGATCATCCGCCTGGAGCGGCTGTACCCGCTGCCGGGTGCGGAGCTGCAGGCCGAGATCGCCAAGTACTCGGGCGTGCAGAAGTTCGTCTGGGCGCAGGAGGAACCGGCGAACCAGGGTGCGTGGCCGTTCGTCGCGCTCAACCTGATCGACCACCTGGAGCTGTCGGTCGGCGCGGACGTCCCCGCCGCCGAGCGCCTGGTCCGGGTCTCCCGCCCGCACTCGTCCTCGCCCGCGGTGGGGTCGAACAAGCGGCACCAGTCGGAGCAGGGGGCGCTGGTGGGCGAGGTCTTCGAGATCTGACGCACCCGTGCGTGCCGGAAGGCCGGGCCCCGTTCGGGGCCCGGCCTTCCGGCCGTTCCGAGCCGCGTCAGACCGGCAGCGGCTCGAAGTGCCAGGTGTGCCGGGTGCGGTTGCGGGCCGCCACGGTCTCGGGGTGATCCGGTCCCAGGACGGCCGTCAGGCCGCCGAGGGCCACCTCCTCGATCACATCCGCCTCGCCACGTCCGCCGGGGATCACCCGCAGCTCCGCGGCCAGCCCGATCTGGGCCAGCAGGGCCAGCGGATGCCGCTCGCCCAGCGCCTCGGCGGCGTGCAGCGCGGTTTCGCGGCTCATGGCGCAGCCGTCCCGGGGCTGCTGGCCGGCGGCTGTGTTGAGCGCGATCCCCAGCGTCCAGGGATGGCGCTCACCGACAGCGGCGGTCATGTCCGTGAGCACCGTCTCCAGGAACCGCGCCTGGTCCTTCACGGGGAGCAGGAGCGCCTGGTTGGCACGGGCTCCGATGGTGTACGGGTGCCGATCCCCCAGAGCGGCTTGGTAACGCTCCGTGGTCTTCTCAGCGACGTCCCATGCCTCGTCCCAGTCACCGCCATGCCAGAGGACGCGGGTGATCCCCGTCGCGATCATCATCGTCACCGGGGCGTGCTCGCCCAGCAGGCGCTTCGCCCGCTCCCACAGGGCATGGATGTCGATGTCACCCTCCCAGTCACACCTCCACAGGTGGTACTCGGCAGTCAGGGCCAGCGGATGCTCGGCGCCCAGCACCGCGACGTGCCGCTCGACGCTGGTCGCCTGCAGCGTCAGCGCCTCCTGCTGACGGCCGGACAGCCGCAGGTCGTACGCGTGCTCCGTCTCGCAGGCCAGCGTCACCAGCGCGGTTGGGCCCAGTTCCGCACGCGCGCTGTCCAGCGTCCGCCCGGACAGCTCCGCGGCCTCGGCGTAGGAGCCGAGCATCCGCAGCGAATGGGACAGGCTGCGCTGGGCGTTCCGCGCCTCCGCACCGTCCTTCGGACAGATGTCGGCGCACAGGTCGCGCTGCCAGCAAGCCAGTTGGTATGCCTTGTCATAGCGGGCCAGGCCCCGCAGATCCGTGCCGAGCCGGGCCATCGCGACGAGGGTGCCCGGCGTGTCGGCCCCGCTCAGGCTCTCCAGTACCGCCCGGTCCAGCGCCTCGGCGCCACCGTAGTCCCCGGTCTCGCGCCGCAGCGCGGCCCGGCGCGCGGACAGTTCCTGATAGTCGCCCGCCGCGCGTTCCGCGATCTGCCCGCCCGTCGCGTAGTCGCCGCTCAGGGTCAGATACGTGAGGAACCCGACGACCAGCCGGCGCGACGCGGCATCCTCCGACTCCAGCGCGCCCGATGGCTCCAGATACGGCACCAGCCGGGCGTAGTGCGGCCATGCCGCGGGGTCGTCCGGGCAGCGTGGATCCGCCGCGACGAGGGCGCCACGGACGACCCGGGCGTCCTTCTCCCGCTTGTCCTCCGGTGTCCGCCGCCGCACCGCGTCCCGTACGAAGCGGCTCATCCACACCGCCTCGGCCTCCAGCGCCGACCGCCCCATCACCGACCACTGGGCCAGCTTGCCGATGGCCAGCTCCAGTTGGCCGGGGTTCTCCAGGAGCGCCGCCACCGCTGGGGAGACCTGCCCCGCCGGGACCGCCCGCAGCAGGGCGAGCGGGACCGGGCCTGGGCCGAACAGGGCACACAGGCGCAGCAGTTCGGCCGCCGCCTTCGTGCTCTCCCGCAGCCGGGTGATCAGGTCCTTGAAGGCGGAGTGGTACGGCATCGGGTAGTCGGCGGCGGGCCGTACCGGGTTGGGCTCGCCGTCGCTCGCCATGCGCACGTACTCGGAGACCGGTGTGGACGCGCCGTCCAGCCAGCCCGCCGTCTGGTCCAGCGCCAGCGGCAGGTCCTCGACGGCCGCCGCCAGCCGGTCCGCGTCCTCGGGGCCGATGCGCGGCGCCCGGCGGCGTACGAGGGCGACGCTGTCCTGCCGGTTCAGCGGCGGGACGTCCAGCAGTTCGGCGTAGTGGTCGGCCCAGGCCCGGTTGCGCGAGGTGATCAGCACATGGCCGCCCCCGGCGGGCAGTGCCCCGGCGATGGCCTCCGGGTCGTCGGCATCGTCCAGGACGATGAGCCAGCGCCGGTACGGATCGCCCCGCCGCAGCGCCTCCAGGGCGGCGCGGGCCAGGTCCGGGTCCCTGCCGTCCCCGCCGCCCAGGGCCCGGGCGAGCGCGCCCAGCCGCTCGACCAGGGCGGGCAGCCCGTCCACGCCGACCCACCACACCACGTCGTACCGAGCGGCGAAACGATGCGCGTACTCGGCGGCGAGCTGCGTCTTGCCGATGCCCGGCAGCCCGACGAGGGCGACCACGGCGGTGTCGGCGGGGGCGGCCCGCAGCCGCTCGCGCACCTCGGCGAGCAGCTCGTCCCGCCCGGTGAACCGCGGATTGCGGCGCGGCACACCACCCCAGACGTCGGGGACACGCCCGGATTCCATCGGTGCACGGTCGTCGGGGGCGGCGTCGCGGGTCCGTAACGCCGCCAGTTCCCGCTCCAGCCGCCGCGCCCGCTCCTGGGCCACCACCACCTGCTCCTGGACGTGCGACAGCCGGTAGGACGCGGGCTCCTCGGACTGGGCCTTCGCCCCGGCGGCCTCCTCCTCCGCCTGCAGCTGGTGCTCCAGCGCCGCACAGCGCTGCTCGGCCTCCAGCGCCTGGCGACGGGCCTGGGCCAACGCGTCCTGGAGGAGGGCGACCTCCTCCCGCAGCCGGTCGCGTTCGGCCGTCACGTCCTCGCGCTCCTGACGCAGCCGGTCCAGCTCCGCGCCACGGGTCTCACGGTCCGCCGCCGCGACCGCGATCCGGCGCTGCTCGACCTCCATCTCGGCGATGCGCTGTTTCCGTACCAGCAACGCCTCCGACAGCGCCTCCGCCCGCACCTCGGCCTGCTGGCGCTGCCGGTCCGCGTCGGCGAGCCGGTCACGGAGGCATTGGAGCTCCCAGCCCACCTTGTTGGTGGCCTGCAACGCCCGGCGTTGCAGGGTGTGCACATGGGCCACGACCTCGGTGGAGGGCGGCCGTCCGGCGGCCTTGGCGGCATGGGTGAAGAGCTGGTCCACGAACTCGGCCGGTGGCACCACGGTCCCGTTGAGATAGCGCGAGACGGTCCCCGCGTCGTAGTGCAGCCGTACGGCGAGGACCCGCAGCGACACCCCGACCGTGCCGAACAGCTCCCGCAGGTTCTCGGCCAGCGCCCGGCACTCCGGTCTCACCTGCTCCGGAATCGGCTTCAGATCCCCGATCCGCCGCGCCGCGTCCCGCTCCGGCACCAGCTCCCCGCTGACGGGTTCGTCCTCCATGGATCGTCCCTCCCCCGTTGCGGCCCGCTGCAACGCGTGCGGGCTGCCGCAACACCCCAGACCCCGCACATCGTGAAACGTACCCCCGGCGCCCTCGCCGGTTTCACGAAAGCAGGTCGAAGATGCCGGAAAGCAGGTCAAAGATGCCGGACCGCCGCCGTCCCGCCCTTCTCACCCTCGCCGCCGCCGCGCTCGGCGGCGCCGTCCGCGCGCTGGTGTCCTGGCTGCTCAGCCGGACGGACTGACCGCGATCCGGCCGCCGGAGGCGGCGGCCAGCCGCCCGGCGAGCTCGTCGCGCACCCGCGTGAGGGTGTCGATCCGGTCGTCCAGCACGCTCAGGCGGCGGCGCGCGACGTCCAGCATGGCCTCGGCGGGCCGGCTGCTCGGCAGGTCGCCGTCCAGGCAGGCGCCGAAGTGCTCGATGTCCTCGAGCGTGAGCCCGGCGTCGAGCAGATAGCGGATGTTGGCCACCCGCCTGACCGCCTGCTCGTCGTACACCCGGTAGCCGTTGACCGCCCGTGTGGAGCTCAGCAGCCCCCGCTCCTCGTAGAAGCGCAAGGCCCTGGTCGTGGCACCGGTGGCCTTCGCCAACTCCCCTATCCGCATGCGGCGACACTACGTGTTCTGGAACCCAGCGGCTGGTCATTGAGGGGGCCTTCGGGGAGCGGCTACAGGGCCCGGAACCTCTCTTCGAGGTCAGCGATGCGCTCGGCCCGTCGGGCCATCAGATACACCTTGTTGTTCGTGCGCCGCACTTCGTGCACCAGGCTGAAGCCCTGGGTCTCGTTGTACCTCACCAATTCGGGGAAGTTGCAACCACGACGGACCCATGCCTTCCCCTCCCGGGCGGCCCGATCCACGGCCCACAGCCCCATGACGGTTCCCGGCTTCTTCGCACGGTGCGCTGGATCGGTGACTGTCGAATAGAGGTAGTGGGCCGACTCGTTGAGTTCGTCGTGCGTCCAGCCCCAAGGCGGGGTCTGTTCCTGCACGGTGGTGCACCCGACGACCTGTCCGCCGTCCTCGGCGAGAACCCACACAGCACCGTCAGAGTCCCCTGCCTGCCGTGCGAGTTCGGTGGCGTTCTCCCGCCAGCTCGGATGCCCTCGCTCCTCCAGCCACGCAGAGCGGGCAAGGATCATGTTCTCTACGGCAGGGATGTCTTCCGCCGTGGCCAGGCGCATTGCGAACACCGTGTCTCCTGGAGTCGGTCGGCGGCGAACCGGTGTGGTCACCCGCATGGTTTACAGGAAGGCTTGTGCGGCGAAGTGCAGATCCAGTACTTCGAGGAGCTGTGCGTCACCGTCTTCGCGGTAGGGCCCCTCGGCCAGTCGTCGCACGGCCAGTCGCAGGCCGTCGGGGGCGACGAGTTGTTCATCGAAGAGTGGGGAACCGTCGATGAGCATCCGACTCCGTGCGTGGCACGGTGGCGGTGCTGATCATGTATGAGGCCGCGATCCTCGCGGGAAGCTTAGCGGCGTGGATGGCCCAAGAGGCCCGGTACGCGGGTGAAGCACTCGGGTTGACTCCGCGTGCTATGGCCGCGTACCCCGGTGACGATCGCCGCTATCTGTACCGCGCGCAAGCGCGCTCGAGAAGCGTGGCGGGCATGGATGGCTCAGCACCCGGCGCCGGATGCGTGAGCCGGGGCCAGAGCGGCATGGCAGGGCCCCGGAGGCCTCGATGTGTATCGAGGCCTCCGGGGCCGCTGGGCAGGGTCCTACCGGGGGGATGGGGCCGGTTCACATCCCGGCAAGCTCCCCGCACCGCCTCCGCTCCTCCGCGCGGGTGTCGATGAGCCGCCCGAGCTGGAGGAAGTACAGCTCTACCTGTCCGGGGTCCATCACGAGACGGGTGGGTTCGGTGCGGCCGTCGCGGTGGTGGACGGTCACCGGCAGGACGGCTTGCTCCGCGTGGTGGTCATAGGTGGCGTCGCGCCGGTCGACGGTGATGTGCGAGATCACAAGATGGCTCCGTTCGGTCGTTCGGTAGCGGGGGCGTTCGAGGGTGGCCCCGGCTGTCTGCCACGGGGGAGCACGGCGACCGGGGGCCCGGGGACCGTCCGCCCGGCCCCACGGGGCAGGCAAGGGGCGGACGGCCGTTTCAAGTGCGCCGGAAGCGGTAGGAGGCGTTCTCCTCCCTGTGGCGGGGGCACTGGCACGGCGGCCACGCCTGCCCCAACGCGTAGGGATTGACGTCCTCCCCGACGAGAACACCGACCACCGCACGCCGCGCGGTCACGATCCCATCGCGCGCCATCGTGTAGACGCGCATCGTCATACGCGGCGCTTCACCCCCGCCCCGGGCCTTGTCAGCGTTCACCGGCCCTCCCCCTCGACCGAGGCCAGGAGGTGAAGCACGCTGCGCAGACTGCGCTTCACCGCGCCCAGGTGGTAGGTCAACTCTTCCGGCGTGGCGGTGGCCAGATCGAGGGATTCCGCCCCCGCAAGGGTCTGTCCGGCCACGATCACGACGGCCCGCTCAAGACCCTCGCGGGTGGGCTTGCCCGCCGCGATACACGCCGGGCACAAACCCGAACACGGCTCGGCGGGATCACGGCGCCCGAAGCTGCCGGGGGTGGCGCACAGGGCACAGCCAGGGGCCGGGACGGGCGCGGCATGGCCGGTGGCGGTCACCGGATCACCACCATGCCGTGCGGGGCACAGATCAGCTCCACCCGGGGGACACTCTTCGACCGCTGTTGCTTCCACCGCTGATCGGCCACCACGTAGGGACGCACCAGCGCGGGCAGCTCGCTGTCCAGCGGCAGGAGGGGGATGGTGTGCAGTTCGAGGGTCGGCGAGTCGGCGCACAGGCGCGGGGCGGCCATCCCGCGCCGGACAGTCGCGGAGTCCACGGCCCCCGCCACGGGCCGGGAAGGCACCGGATACGAGGGGAGGTTCGGCACGGCACGGTGACGGCCAGACGGCCGTAAGGCCAGAAGTGCACTCATCCACACCAGTGCACGGCGAGTAAGGTCATGCATGTTGTCAACCTCCACGTGGTTGATGGCCACGCCCCCGGGCCGTTCGGAGCGGCTGCGGGGGTCTCCCATGTGTGGCCTACGCCGGTATCGGCGCGTATCGGGCTACTTCCTCGCTCTAGGCAACTGCGCCACTACTCGGAGCGGTACCGTTGCAAGAGCAGCGATTTTCAAAAGCTTCAAATGCTCTTGAAACGAGGGGGCGTGACGACATGGGGCAGGAGTCCAACCCGAACCTGAAACAGTTGTACGGGCAAACGGGGTGGACCTTGGGGCGCTTCGCCCGGGCAGTCAACCGGGTTGGTACCGAGGGAGGCGCGCCCAAGGCATACAGTGCGCAGACCGCGCACCAGTGGCTAAAGGGGCACGTCCCGAAAATGGAGGCTCGGCCACTGATCTTGGAGGCCCTTTCCCGGAAACTGGGTCGTCCGATCACTCATAGCGAGGCGGGCTTTCCGGCACCTGCATCCGACTCGGCGAAGCCGAGTACTGTTGAGGGGTTAATTGACCTTGGCATGCAGGATATGGACCCATCGCGCCGCAGCGTGATAGGCGCCAGCCTCTTTTCCGTCGCGCTTACGGTGCCCGGCTGGCCGGACGTAGTGGGCAGAATGGAAGCTATTCAGGCTGGGCAGACCCGGTCTGCCGGGATGCCCGAAGTCGAGATGATCAAAGCCATGACAGAGAGGCTGTCAGAGCTAGATGACGAATTCGGTGGTCGGCACGCCAGACCGATGGCTGCCGCCTTTCTGGTGAATACCGTCGCACCCTACTTGAAGGCCCCAGCCTCAGAGACCGTGCGGAAAAATATGATGGGTGCCGCTTCTTTCCTCTGCTATCTAATCGGGTGGATGGCGGTAGACGAGGGACTTCACGGATTGGCCCAAAATTACTACGTGAAGGGCCTAGAGTTGGCGGGGGCAAGCGACGACCATTTCACGTACTGTCACATCTTGCGCGGCATGTCAGTGCAGGCCGCAGACTTGGGCAATGGATCTCCCGCAGTGCGCCTAGCAGATGCCGCCGCTGCCGCCGCGCCGAGCGCTGCGCCCCGAATGCGTGCCTTTCTGGCGGGGCAGCAGGCGCACGCTTACGCGGTGCGAGGAGATAGAAGCGCGGCCTATCAGTTCCTCCGAGAAACCGATTCCGCAATGGAGAAGGCCGAAAGTCAGGCGCGCACTTTCGGCGGATATTCGCCCGCCACTTTGGCATACCACGAAGCCCAGGTTCGAAGCGCACTCGGCGACACCATCGGGAGCATCGATTCCCTTCAGCGACATTTTCGCCTCCGTAACAGCAGTAACGAAAGCGGACGCAGCGGGATCCGGTTTACTTCCATGCTGGCCGAAAGGCAATTGAAGGTCGGGCACCTAGATGCAGCGTGCGTAAACTGGGGGAAGGTCCTTGATGGTTATCCTGCGATAAAGTCAGGCCGGGTAGATCAACATGTGGTGACAATGTTCCACTCGTTGCGCCCCTATCTCAAGAATCCAGCAGCGCGAGAACTGTACGAGCGTGCCCGGCTCGTTACCCCTGACTCACCAGCCATCTAATCGACTTCGACTCAGGGTCAGTCAGTTATTTGGCGCCTGGCCCTCCCCCGGCATGCCGACAATCTGCGAACCCAGGCCACTCAGCCGGGGCTGTTGCGCTGCCCCGGCCCGGGGCCCCGCTCACCGACGCATATCCGGGCGTCCGGCCGGGGGCTGGGGCGGAGCCCCAGCTGTGGGAACGGGACGAGGAGGGGAAAGAACCGCCGGTCCGCACTTAGAACGGCTAACACAATGAGGTGTATCGCTCCTGATGGCCGTGCCTGACAGGTCAGTTGGACGTTGTCCGGGCCATGGGTACTTCGCCGTGGATCGTGTCGGATGACCAGCCCTGATGGTCGGTGATCGGCAGACGTCCGGGGTGTCGGAACCGCCGCTGTTTCCTCGGTCGCAGTGGCTCGATCCGGTCCTAGACTTTCCCCCGCGCACCCAGCCGGGGAGGGCTGATGCGCCTTACAATTCCAGGGGAGCGTTTCATGGCAGCAGCGCACACCACGTCCGACCAGCCGCAAGTCCGGGGCGTCTTCGATTGCGACGAGGCCCATCGCAGCCCACTCCGCTCCGACTACAAGCGGATCTTCGATTCCGGTCTGGTCGTGCTTGACACCAATGTGCTGCTCAACCTCTACCGCTCCAACGAGAGCACCCGCCGGGACACCCTTGCCGCCCTCGCCAGGCTTCGCGAGCGCCTGTGGATTCCACACCAGGTGCTCACGGAGTTCTGGCGTAACCGTGAGTCGCCGACCGTACGCCATCACCACGCGACCAAGGCCAATGAGGCAAGCGCCGCGCTCGATAAGGCGGTCAACGCGGCCCGGACAGTAGTGACCACTTGGCTGACCGCCGTCCAACTCAAGGACAACGAAGAGGCTGCAGAGCGGACTGACCGAGACCTGACCGAGCTCGCCAAAGCAGCCGGCAGCCTCAAGAAGTTCATCCTGGCGCAGGCCGAGTGCGACGCACTCAAGGAGACTGCCACCACTCACACTGACCCGGTGCTCAACGCCCTCGAACCGCTTCTGCACGGCCGGGTCGGCGAGCCGCTGCCGTCGGACGAATACGACAAGGCCGTGAAAGAGGCGCAGGAGCGCGCCGACGAGGGGATACCGCCGGGGCACGAGGACTTCCGCACCAAGGAACCCGAGCTAGCTGCCGGTGACTACCTCGTGTGGGTACAGCTCATGGCGGAGGCCCGGCACCGCGGGTGCGACGTTCTACTGGTCACGGGGGACGTGAAGAAGGACTGGTGGACCAACCGCGGATACGACATCCCGCCTCGTCCCCGTGCCGAACTCCTCCAGGAACTGCGGGAGCAGGCCGGGGTGGGACTCTACATGCTCACTCCAAGCGAACTGCTCCGCTGGGCCAAAGAACTCCTCGAACTGAACGTGGACGAGGGCTCGGTCCGCGACCTGGAGCAACTGGGCGAGGCATCGGCCGACAAAGACTCCGAAGATGAGGCCTGGACGGCGGAGTCGCTGACGGCGTTCATGGACGAGCTGATGAGGCGCTACCCATCCCGAGTCAAAGCAATCGTTGCAGCTGCGGCAAACGGCGGGTTCGTGGACCGGGAGACGGTGTACGAGCTTGCCGGCTACGACGAGACACGCAGACTCCGCGGCTTCACCCAACCGATCGGCACCCTGTCGAGGGATCTGCAAGCGGTAGGTGTGCTGACAGGAGGGGAGCCTTTCCTGCTCACCACCGTCTACGGCCACGCCGCCGACCCTTCCTGGGCGAAGGGGTTCCGCATTCCCAGCGGGGTGATTCCCCTGCTCCGGAGCAAGTACGAGGGAGGCGACCTGTGGCAAACCCGAGACAGCGGAGAAGCTGGGAGCGAACCTTCCGACCGGGGCTAAGAAGGGCTTACACGATGACTGGAGTTGCCGGTGGGTGATGAGGCAGCAGACCAATTTGAGGAAGGCTTCGTGGATGTAGGGTCGGCGTTCCCAGCGGGGCAGGGATGATGCCGCGGGCGCGGACCTGGTCGCGGTAGATGTCGTGGTCGTAGCCGCGGTCGGCGAACAGTGAGTCCGGCCTGCGCCGTGGGTGACCGACCCGGCCGCGGACGGGCGGGATGGTGTCCAGCAGCGGGATGAGCTGGGTGATGTCGTTGCGGTTGCCGCCGGTGAGAATGACGGCGAGCGGGGTGCCGTGGCCGTCGGTGATCAGGTGATGCTTGGATCCTGCCCGGCCCCTGTCGACCGGTGAGGGGCCCGCGTGGAGCCGCCTTTTAGGGCCCTGACGTGGGAGGAGTCGACTACGCAACGGGACCAGTCGAGCCGTGCTGCAGCGTTCAGCTCGGCCAGTAGGACCTCGTGGAGTCGTTGCCAGACGCCGGCTTTGTTCCAGTCCCGTAGTCGGCGCCAGCACGTCATTCCGGAGCCGAAGCCGAATTCCTGGGGAAGGTGTTCCCACTGGATATCGGTGTGCAGCACGTACAGGATCCCGCACAGCACCTGACGGTCGGGGATCGGCAGACGCCCGGGGCATCGGAACCGCCGCTGTTTCCTCGGTAGCAGTGGCTCGATCCGGTCCCACAGGTCATCCGACACGATCCACGGCGAAGTACCCATGGTCCGGACAACGTCCAACTGGCCTGTCAAGCACGGCCATCAGGAGCGATACACCTCATTGTGTTAGCCGTTCTTAACCGACCAGCGCACCGCCGTCCACCGGCAGTACGACCCCCGTCGTGTAGGCCGCCTCGGGCCGGGCGAGCTGGGTGATCCAGAAGGCGACCTCCTCCGGTCGGCCCAACCGCCCCAGCGGCACATGCTCGATCAGAGTCTTCCGCAGGGCGGCGACCTGCTCGGCGTCGAGCCCCTGGTGATGCCCGATCCCGGTGGCGATGGGGCCGGGCGCCACCCCGGCCACCCGCACCCCGCGCGGGGCGAGTTGGACGGCCCAGCTGCGGGTCAGCGTGTCCAGGGCGGCCTTCAGCGCGGCGTACAGCTCCCCGCCGGGCATCGGCCAGCCGCGCTGGCCGATCGCCGTACTGACGTTGATCACGACACCCGCGCTCTCGCTCAGCTGCGGGAGGGCGGCCTGGGTGAGGTACATAGGGGCGAGCAGGTTGACGGCCAGCATCTCCTCGGCGGCTTCCCGCCGGATTTCCCCGAGCGACGCCTGCCGGACCACGGCGGCGTTGTTGACCAGCACATCGATGCGGCCGAACGCCTCCATCGCGGTGTTCACGATCAACTCGGCGGCGCCGGGGGCCGCGACGTCGGCCGTCAGCGGCCGGATGCCGGGGGCGTCGGCGGCCGTCTCGGCGAGCCGGGCCGCCGTACGGCCCACCACCAGGACCTGGGCGCCCTGCTCGGCAAAGGTCCGCGCGGTGACCCGCCCGATCCCGGTTCCCCCGCCGGTGACGATCACTGCTCTGCCGGAAAAGTGCGCTGCTGTCATGTCGGTCATGTCGATGGACCGTAAACATTGACGCCCGCGTCAACGTCAACCCCGGCGGCCCTCGGTCGCTCACCGGGGTGCCGGGCCGCATATCCTGGGCGGGTAGATCCACACCACCCTTCCGGAGCGACCCTTGTACTTCACCGATCGCGGTATCGAGGAGCTGGAGCAGCGGCGCGGCGATGAGGCTGTCACCTTCGAGTGGCTCGCCGGGCAGCTGCGGACGTTCGTCGACCTGAACCCGGACTTCGAGGTCCCGGTGGAGCGGCTGGCGACCTGGCTGGCCCGGCTCGACGAGGAGGACGACGACGTCTGAGGGGCACGACTCCGAGGGGCCACGGCCTCTGAGGGGCACGGCTCTGAGGGGCACGGCTCTGAGGGTCACGGCCTCTGAGGGGCACGACGTCGGCCGCCCCTCACGCCACCACCGGCCCCCGCCCCGGCGTCCCCGCCTCGTGGTCCAGCCTGGGGTCGGACACCAGCACCGCCTGCTGGAGCCGCTGCAGCTTCGCCGAGGGCTCGAGGCCCAGTTCCTCCGTCATCGCCGTCCGCAGCCGCTGGTAGACCGTCAGGGCACGGGTGCGCTGGCCGGAGCGGTGGAGGGCGAGCATGTACTGACCGTGCAGGCCCTCGTGGAAGCGGTGCTCCACGACGAGCGAGGCGAGGTCGCTCAGCACCTCCAGATGGCCGCCGAGCCGCAGCCGGGTCTCGATGCCGCGCTCGGTGACCGTGAGCCGGGACTGTTCCAGCCGGGCGACCTCCGCCTGCAGCGGCCGCCCGTGCGGGGTGACGTCGACCAGGGCCGGGCCCTGCCAGAGGGCCAGCGCCCGCCGGAAGGAGGTGTCCGCGGTCCGCTCGTCGCCGACTTCCAGCGCGCCTTCGCCCTCGGCGACGAGGTCGCGGTACTCATGGACGTCGAGCTCGCCCGGGCTCACCACCATGGCGTAGCCCCCGGGCCGGGTCTGCAGCACATCCCGGGTGACGGCGGCCGACGACATCCCCAGCCCCTCGGCGAGCAGCTTGCGCAGATGCAGGATGTACGTCTGGAGCGTGGTCAGCCCGGTGCGCGGCGGCTGATCGCCCCACAGCTCGGCCATCAGCGACTGCACCGGCACCATCCGGCCGGCGTTGAGCAGCAGCAGGGACAGCACCTTGCGCGGCTTCATCGCGCTGGGCACTCCGGACCGGGCGCCGAGGCCGAGTGTCAGCGGTCCGAGCACGCTCACCCGCATGGGTGGTACCTCTCTTCGGGCTTCATGGGCGGTACGCACGGACGAGCAGGTCGGCGGCGCTCTCGCAGACGGCCGTGGCCTCGTCCTCGGTGAGCGGGCGGGTGCCGTACATCGACTGGTAGAGCCCTTGTTGAATGATGAGGGCCACGAACTGGCGGGCGGCGGTGGCCGGCTCGGGCACGCTCAGCTCACCGCTGCCGGTGCGCCGCCCGAGCATCTCGGCGAGGTACTCCACCAGTTGCTGGGGCTCCCCCTCCGCGCAAGCGGGGCGCAGCGAGGGGTGGCGGGCGACCTCGGCGATGACCAGGCGGCGAAGCGCGGAGGCCCGCGCGTCGAGGAGCACGGCGAGCACCCGGTGGCCGAAGGCGAGCAGCGCGGTGCGGGCATCGCCGGAGTCGTACGTCTCGGGGGCCCCGGCGCCGTCCGGCCCGAGGGCGTGCGGGGAACCGGCGGCGAAACCGGCCGCCACCCGCTCCCGTTCCTCCTCGACGGCGGCGATGAACAGCCGCTCCTTGTCGCCGAAGTGGTTGTAGACGGTCTGTTTGGACACCCGGGCCTCGTCCGCGATGGCGTCCACGCTCGCCCGGTCGTACCCCTCGCGCAGGAAGACGGCCACCGCCGCCTCCAATATCGCCTGCCGCTTGGCGGGCTGGGGGCCCACGGGCCGTCCCGCCGCGCCGCGCCGGGGACCGCTGTCCGTCCGCAACGGCCCAACCTCCTCGCTCCGAGCCGGTCTTGCCCTCGATGGACTTGTGAGTCTAGCCTTCGTTTACCGCAATGGACTAGCCCGTCTAGTCCAATTAATTCATCGGCGGATCACGTCGTTTCACCATCGCTTCACAAGGAGAGCTCCATGAGCGGACCGGAGAGCAGCGAGGCCCTGAGCCCTCTCACCCTGGCGCCGGAGGCGCAGCGGCAGCTGTTCCTGGAGGCCCGTACGGCCAACACCTTCACCGATGAGCCGGTGACGGACGAGCAGGTCCGCGCGATCCACGAACTGGTCAAGTACGCCCCCACCTCGCTGAACCAGCAGCCGCTGCGGGTGGCGCTGGTGCGCTCGGAGGAGGCGCGCGCCCGGCTGGTGACGCTGATGACGGGGCGGAACCAGGAGAAGACGGCCAAGGCCCCGCTGGTGGCGGTGCTCGCCGCGGACCTGGACTTCCATGAGGAGCTGCCGCGGCTGGTGCCGTTCATGGAGAACCCGCAGGCGTTCTTCGCCGACCCGGAGGCCCGGGAGGGGTCGGCGCGGTTCAACACCGCGATTCAGGTGGGCTACTTCATCCTGGGCGTGCGCGCCGCGGGGCTCGCCGCCGGGCCCATGATCGGCTTCGACCACGCGGCCGTCTCCAAGGAGTTCTTCGAGGACGGGCGGCACGCGGCGGTCTGTGTGGTCAACATCGGCAAGCCGGGTCCGGACGCCTGGATGGGGCGGCTGCCGCGCCTGGAGTACGAAGAGGTCTTCCGTACGGTCTGAGACCGGAGACCTGAGACCTGAGACCGGAGACCTGACGGCCGTCCGCCCCCGCGCCTGCCCGGTGCGGGAGCGGACGGCTGGTATGCGATTCCGGTCAGCTCTCGATCAGTTCATGGAACGCCACCGTGTCGAAGATGTCCTCCATCCTCGTCGCCCTGCCGTCCCGCATCGTCCACGAGTGGATGAAGTCCAGCGTCACGGTTCTGCCGCTCCGCGAGGTCACCTCGCGGGTGCCGAACACCACGACCCGGTCGCCCTGTTCGATGAACTCCTCGGGCGCGAGCTTCATCCCGCCCAGCACGGTCGGCACATGGGCCAGGAACTCCTTGATGCCCGCATGGCCCAGCTTGGTGCCGCCGAGCCCGTACTTGGCCATCCCCTCCGGATGCACCCACTCCACATCGGGGTGCATCCCCGAGAGGATCCCCTCGATGTCACGGTCGCGGAACCCCGCGTAGCAGGCGCGGATGGCCTTGATGTTCGGTGATGCCATGGTGGTCGCCACTCCTCAGACGGCGGTGTGCCGCGGCTCAAGACGGAAGGTGCTCGGGGTGGAGCGCCTGGAGCGTGCGCCGTACGCCTTCGCGCCACGGCACCCGGCAGGGGCCGGTGATCTCCCGCCGCCGGGTGGGGTCGAAGTGGTACGTCTCCCGGGTGACCTCGCTCGGGACGAGCCGGGCGGTGACCCCGGTGAGCTCCTCCAGATGGCGCACGCAGTCGGTCATCCCGACCGCCTCGTCCCCGCCCCAGTTGACCAGCGTGGCCGGGGTCGACGCCGCCTGCCACAGATGGGGGACATGGGCGATGAGGTCGTCGGTGTGGAGGAGGGAGCACCAGTTCTGGCCCTCCATGGGCACCGGTATCGGCTCGCCCGCGAGCATCCGCTTGAAGTAGAGCATCGGCACCCCGCCGTAGCCGCCGGGCCCGTAGGCGATGTTGAGCCGGGCGATGGTCGTCGGCAGGTTCAGCACCTGGGCGAACGCCCGTACCGCGCCCTCCGCCGCGATCTTGCCCACCGGGTAGGCGGGCAGCCAGTCGGCCACTCCGTCCACGGGGTCGTCCTCGGTGTACGCGTGGTCGAGGGTCTGCCGCTTGTAGAGCGCCCCGGTGGAGACGAAGAGGAACGCCTCCGCCGTCCGGCAGTGGGACATCAGCCGGCCGGTGGCCACCGAGTTGACCTCGATGGCCGCGTTGACGTCGCCGTCCTCACCGCGGCGCACCGCCGAGTGGAAGACATGGGTGAAGTCGTCCGGCAGCCCCTCGTACGCCACCTCGCGCGGGTCGTTCATGTCCCAGTGGAACGTGGTGATCCCCTGGTCGTTCAGCTCCTTCTCGACACCGGGGGTGCCGAACCGGCCCAGGCACCACACCTCGTTGCGCTCGGCCAGCGCCTCGGCCACCGGCCGGGCGACCTGCCCGGTGCCGCCGGTGACCAGGATCTTCTTGCCTTCCACCCTGCTCTTCTCCTTGTGCCTGGCCCTGCCGGGGCCCTGTGCCTGGCCCTGCCGGGGGCTTGTGTCCGGCCCTTACGGGCCTATGACCGGCCCGTGGTCCGGGCCCGGTCGGCGTCGTCCAGCGCGCGGTCGAGCTCCCTGCGCAGAACCGCCTGGAAGGCCGCGACATGCCGCGGGCCCATCAGGGTGTAGTGCTCACCGGGTACGTCCAGATACCGGTTGGGCTCGGTCGTGTAGTCGTCCCACCGGCGCAGTTCGTTCGCCAGCCACTCCTCCTTGGTGCCGCGCAGCGGGATCGCGTAGAAGACCGTCATGGACCGGGTGGTGCCGCTGGGGTGGTAGTCGCGGCCCAGGGTGGTGAGGCCATGGGCCAGCTCCGCCCAGGCGGTGAACTTGTCCAGGTCCAGGTCGAGTTCGTCCAGCCGGGCCGGTGGGGCGATCCGCAACAGACGCGCGAGCTGCTCCTCCTGGGACAGCGGGCGCAGTTCGGCGGGGAGTTCGAGCGACTGCTTCTTGTTGACCAGGTCGAGGAAGAAGGCGAGGTTGGTCGCGGTCTCGATGAAGTCGAGCTCGTCCATGCGGTACTTGATGTGCGGCGGAAGGTTGAAGCTGCCGACGAAGTCGACCCGCTCGCCCTGGGCCTCGAGCGCCTTGGCGATCTCGAATGCCACCGCCCCGCCGTAGGAGTACCCGGCGACGGCGTAGGGGCCGTGCGGCTGGCGGGCGCGGATGGCCTCCACATAGCACTCCACCATCTCCTCGAAGCTGGTGAAGGGCTTCTCGCCCTCGTTGAAGCCCCGGGCCCGCAGCGCGTAGAACGGCCGCTCGCCGGTGAAGTACTTGGCGAGGTTGACGAAGACCAGCACCTCGCCGACGCCGGGGTGGACGCAGAACAGCGGGGTCTTCTCGCCGCCGGTCTGGAGCGGTACGACCGGGTCGTACGCCACGGCGCCGGGCGCGCCACCGCCGTCGAGCCGGGCGGCGAGCTGCCGTACCGACGGCGCCGTGAGCACCGTGATGACCGGCAGATCGGCGACCCCCAGGCGGCGGTGGACCTGGCGCCGCAGCCGCAGGATGTCCAGCGAGGTGCCGCCCAGGTCGAAGAAGCTCGCGGTGGCGCTGATGCGGTCCGGGGTGGTGTCGAACATCTCGGCGTAGATCCCGGCGAGGATCCGCTCGGTCTCGCCCTCGGGCGGTGTGTGACCTCCGAGCCGGCGGGTGGTCAGCTCCGCGACCCGCTCGATGACGTCGTCGTATCCGCCGGACTCCAGGCGCTGGCGCATCCGGCGGCGCAGCGTCTTGCCGAGGCTGGTCTTGGGAAAGGCGTCCTTGGGCAGCGGCAGGATGAGGAAGGGCCGGAAGCCCCAGTGGATCACGACGGTGGAGCGCACCGCCGTGATCATGCGGTGCAGCCCGGCCTCGTCGTCGTCCGCCGGCTCGGGGCTGACGGCGATGACCAGCTGCTCGGTGTCGCTGCCGGGGCGGCGGGTCGGGAACGCCGCGACATAGCCGCCGGCGACATCGTCGAGCTGCTCCAGGGCGGCCTCTATCTCATGGCTGAAGTAGTTGACGCCATTGACGATGACGCTGTCCTTGCTGCGGCCGACGAGGGTCAGCCGGCCCTCGTCGATCCGGCCCAGATCGCCGCTGCGGAACCAGCCGTCGGGGGTGAAGGCTTCCTCGGTGGCGTCGTGGTTGTTGTAGTAGCCGGGGGTGATCATCGGGCCGCTGAGCTGCAGCTCGCCGATCTCGCCCGTGGGCAGCGCCCGGTGGTCGTCGTCGGCGACCCGGATCCGCAGCCCCTCGACGGGGGTGCCGAGGTTGGCGAACTCCTGGCCCGCGTCGGTGGCCGGGAACGCGCGGTTGTAGATGCTGCCCGCGCAGGTCTCCGTCATGCCGAAGGCTGGCCAGAGCGCGGCCTCCCGCAGACCGTACGGGGCGTAATGCGCAAGGAATGCCTCGCCGGTCGCGACGACATTCGCCTCACCGCCGCTGACGATATGGCGCAGCGCGCTGAGATCGAGCCCTTCGCCGCCCGCCGATATCTCCTCCGCCATCTCATGGGCGGAGGAATTGAGCGGACCGAGGAGGAAGTTCGGCGTAAAGGTCATCGTGACCTTGTGACGGGATATGATCCGGAGGAACCGCAGCGGTTCCTCAAGAATGACCGCGGCCTCCGCATGCAATTGCTCGGCACCCACGTACAGCGGCAGCATATGCGCTTCCAGAAGGGCGGCCACATGGTCGTAGGAAATCCAGTTGAAGGTGGTATCGGTGGCCGTGAGCCGCTGCTTTCCCGCCTTTCCGGCCATCGACGCCAGGATATTCCCATGGGTCAGCATGACCGCTTTGGAATTCCCGGTGGAGCCGGAGGTCAGCACCAGCAGGGCGAGGTCGTCCGGGGCCGCGGAGTGTATGGCGGGCGGCTGCCCGCGCTCGGCCCCGGAGGCGTCCTCGGCCGCCCGCAACTCCTCCACGACGGCCACCGCGAGCCCGGGCACCTCGGGCAGCTCGGCCCGCGTCGCCTCGGTGGTCACCAGTAGCGGTCCGCCCAACAGCCCGTTGACGTGGGTGAGTTGGGCCGCCCAGCGGGCCGGGTCGCCGGAGACCGGCACCATCGGGCAGGGCACGAAGCCGCCCAGCAGACAGGCCCAGAGGACCGTCAGGAATTCCGGCTGGCGGTCCAGCAGCAGGGCCACCTTGTCCTGCGGCCGCAATCCCCGGTCGCGGAGTGCGGAGAGGAGTCCGAGCGCCGATTCCAGAAGTTCCGGATAAGGCTGCCACACGGATTCGCCCGCTGTGGGCCCGACCAGATAGCGCACCCCCGAATGGGCGTGGTCGCGCGCCGCCCGCAACAACAGCCGGGCAACCGATTTCGGCTCCGCGCCTTCCTGTGGTACCGAGGTATTCAAGGGTTGTGACGTCATTCCCCCACGGCCCCTCTTCCTTCCCGATTCTGAGGCCACGAAGGTAACAGTCCCGAACATATGTCTCCATGACGCTCTACCGGGACTCTAGCGAAGCTCTAGCGGAAATTCCCAGGCCGGAGGAATTTCTTCAAAAAGTGCGATTCAGCCCACAGAGAAACGATGGCTGCGGCATGCATCTTCCGCCGCCTCGTGCGATTGTGCATGGCCGCGGGCCCGGATCAGGGACGGATCGGGCGAGGATCGGGTGAGGAGCAGGCGCGTCTGAGGGAGGAGCCGGGGCCGGATCGGAGCCGGGCCAGGCGCGGACCGGGCTTGACTCCGCGCGTCCGCGATATATCGTGTTGTACAGGAGACACGATATGTTGCGTCCAGATGGCGCGTCGCGCGTCCAGCCAGGGGAGGCCAGGGATGTCAGCCCGATCACAGTGGTCGATCAACGCGCCACAGAAGCTCACCCTCGACGACCCGGTGTCCACGCTCGACATCCAGATCGCGGGCGGCACGGTCAATGTGGTCGGCGCCGCCCCCGGCCCCGCCCGCCTCGAGGTCTCGGAGATCGACGGCCCGCCGCTGAAGGTCACCCACCTCGACGGCACTCTGAGCGTCGGCTATGACGACCTCCCCCGGAAGGGCTTCCGCAAGTGGCTCGGGCACTACACCCGTACCGCCCATGTCACCCTCACCGTGCCCGTCGGCACCAGCGCCACCGTCGGCGTGATCGGGGGCTCCGCCGTGGTCTCCGGGCTGTCCGGCCGTGCCGAGCTGCGCGGTGTCTCCGGTGACTTCACCCTGCTCGGGCTGACCGGACCGGTCCAGGCCGACACCGTATCCGGCCGGGTCGAGGCCCAGGCCGTCACCGGCGATATGCGGTTCCACTCCGTCTCCGGCGACCTCACCGTCATCGAGGGCTCCGGGCCCTCGGTGCGGGCCGAATCGGTCAGTGGCGACATGGTGCTCGATCTGGCGCCCGCCCCCAAGTGCTCCGACATCTGCCTCACCACCGTCTCCGGTGAGATCGCCATCCGGCTGCCGCACCCCACTGACGCGGAGGTCGAGGCCAACACGGCCAGCGGCTCGGTCTCCAACGGCTTCGACGATCTGCGGGTCACCGGCCAGTGGGGCGCCAAGAGGATCACCGGACGGCTCGGCAAGGGCAATGGCAGCCTCAAGGCCACCACCCTCTCGGGCGCCATCGCGCTGCTGCGCCGTCCGCCGTCCGAGGAGGACACGGACACCACCGACGGCACCCAGGGAAAGGTCCTCTGATGCCCCCCGTATTCGCCCACGGCCGACTGCGCCTGTATCTGCTCAAGCTGCTCGACGAGGCGCCGCGCCACGGCTATGAGGTCATCCGTCTGCTGGAGGAGCGGTTCCAGGGGCTGTACGCGCCCTCGGCCGGCACCGTCTATCCGCGGCTGGCCAAGCTGGAGGCCGAGGGGCTGGTCACCCACACCACCGAGGGCGGCCGCAAGGTCTACTCCATCACCGACGCCGGACGCGCCGAACTGGCCGGCCGCAGCGGTGAGCTGGCCGATCTGGAGCTGGAGATCCGCGAGTCGGTCGCCGAACTCGCCGCCGAGATACGGGAGGACGTCCGCGGCTCCGCGAGCGATCTGCGGCGGGAGATGCGCGAGGCGGCCCAGCAGGCCCGCGCCTCCGGCGGCGGCGCCCAGGACAAGCAGGCCCCGTGGGAGGGGTCGTGGGGCGACAAGGAGACCTGGCGGCAGGCGAAGGAGGAGATGCGGCGCGCGAAGGAGGAGTGGAAGGAGCAGGCACGCCGGGCCAAGGAGGAGAGCCGGCGGGCCCGGCAGGACGCCCAGCGCGCCCGTAAGCAGGCCAGGGACGCGCAGGACTTCGCGCGCGAGGAGGTCCAGCGGATCGCCCGGCGGGTCCAGGAGCAGACGCAGGAGCACATCCGGGCGGGCGACTGGCAGCGGGCGGTGCGCGAGGGGCTGGCCGAGGTGTCACGCGGGATGGGCCGGATCTCCCGGCCGGGCACCTCGCGCTCGGACAGGAGCCCGGACTGGGGCTCGGACTGGGGCTCGGACTGGGGCTGGGGCGACGACGCGTCCGGCCCGGACGTCACGGTCGAGCGGGTGGACATGACCAAGCCGGAGGGCGGCGGCGCGGAGGAGAAGCCGACCGCCAAGGACGGTGGCGGCGGCCCGGCCGGGGTGCGGGAGCCCGAGTGGGCCAGGGACTTCACCCCCTCCGGCGCCCCCGCCCGCGATCTGGAGCGACTGCTCGACCGGTTCCGGGACGACGTCCGCGACGCGGCCCGCGACCACGGGGTGACGGACGCCCAGCTGACCGAGGCCCGCCACCACCTGGGGGCGGCCGCGGCGCGGATCACGGCGCTGCTGCGGGGGGACCACCGGGCCTAGGGCTGTCCGGGCAGTCCGGGTGGGCTGACGCCTGCGGCGGGCTCTTCCCCTCCCCGCCCCTTCCCACAACTGGGGCTCCGCCCCAGACCCCGGCGTCCAGGGGCGGAGCCCCAGCCACGCGGCGGAGCCGCATACCGATGCCGCGGGAAGAGGCGAAGCCCCGACCCGGGGGCTGGGGCAGAGCCCCAGTTTCGGGAAGGGGCGGGGAGGGGAAAGGCCCGCCGGACACCCCCGTAAGCGCTCCACCGGCAGTGCCCGGACCTGCCATCGATCGTCCGCGGCGGAGCCGCGCATCGACACAGCCCCACGCCCCTGGCCGCTTGACTTGCACCGCGGTTGAAGTTTCAGGATCGACGTCGGAGGGGCGCACCACGGGGGAGCGCGCCCCTCCGGCCCCATCGCCTCTCCCCCGGCTTGTTCGGCGTTCCGACGTCCCCAACCGCGAGGAGACCACCATGTCCGCCCCGACCAGCCCCGGGCCGCTGCCCGAGCTCACCCGGCCCGATGTGGGCGCCGCGCTGTTCAGCACCTGGAGCGTGGGCACACCGGAACGGCAGCGGGCCACGGTCGACGCCATCGCCGCCACCTGGGACCGCCGCCCCTGGCCCGCGCCCGAGCTGCTCTCGTACAACCTCTACGCGGGCACGGACGGCGATACGCTGATGCACCACTCCCAGTGGGCCGACGAGGCCGCGTACCACGCGTTCTTCCGGACCCAGCGCCGGCAGCGCAACGACGCGGTCGACAGCGCGGTCCCGGACATCAAGCGGCTCGGTCTCGCGTACTACCGCCACTACCGCGGCTTCCGGGCACCGGCCGCCGAGCAGGCCGCCACGACGGACCCCGGGCTGTTCGTCGTGGTCGAGATCGACTTCAACGACCCCGATCCCCGGGCCCGCCGGTCCTGGGTGGACCTGGTCATCGACGCCCTGGAGAGCGAGCCCGACCCGGGCCTGCTCTCCGCCGACTTCCATCTGATCGCCGATGGTGAGCGCCATCTGTCCACCGACCGTGCCCGGGTGCTCAACTACGCCCGCTGGACCGACGTGGAGGCGTACGAGGCGGCCCTGGCGGCCGACGGGCCGCGCGGCGGCGGCTCGTCCGCCTGGGACCGGGTGCGCGACTTCCCCGCTCTGGTGGGTGCCTCTTCCCGCTCCTATCGCTTCCGGCGGAGCTTCGTACGGCCGTCCGCGCCGTAACGGAATTCGGGGAATTCGCCGGAGCGCGAGAGTCAGCGGGCAGCCGCGTATTACTCCGCGAATCCCCGGCCCGCACAACGGCCGGGGCCCGCACAACGGCCGGGGATATGCCGCCGCGATATTCAGACCGTCAGTACGACCTTGCCGAAGAGATCGCCGCCCGCCATCTTCTCGAACCCCTCGCGGGCCCGGTCCAGCGGCAGCACCGAATCGATCACCGGCCGCACCCCGCGCGCGGCGCAGAAGCTCAGCAGGTCCTCCAGCTCGTCCTTCCCGCCCATCGTGGAGCCGACGACCTTCAGCTCCAGGAAGAAGATCCGGTTGAGTTCGGCGGCCTTCGGGTTGGGGCCGCTGGTGGCGCCCGAAATCACCAGCGTGCCGCCGGGCTTGAGGGACTTCACCGAATGCGACCAGGTCGCGGCGCCCACCGTCTCGATCACGGCGTCCACCCGGCGCGGCAGCCGCTCCCCCGGCTCGTACGCGCCCTCGGCGCCCAGTTCGACGGCGCGGGCCCGCTTGGCCTCGTCCCGGCTGGTGGCCAGCACCCGCAGCCCGGCGGCCGCGCCCAGCACGATCGCGGCGGTGGCCACACCGCCCCCGGCGCCCTGGACCAGGACGCTGTCGCCGGGGCGCACCCCCGCGTTGGTGAACAGCATCCGGTACGCGGTCAGCCAGGCCGTGGGCAGGCAGGCGGCCTCCTCGAAGGAGAGCTCCTCGGGCTTGGGCAGCACATTCCAGCTGGGGACGGTCACCTTCTCGGCGAAGGTGCCCTGGTAGCGCTCGGTGAGGATGGAGCGGGGCTCCTTCGGGCCGACGCCGTGTCCGCTCTGGCCGATGACGGAGTGGAGGACGACCTCGTTGCCGTCCTCGTCGATCCCGGCCGCGTCACAGCCGAGGATCATCGGAAGCGACTCCTCGCCGAGGCCCACGCCGCGCAATGACCACAGGTCGTGGTGGTTGAGCGAGGCGGCCTTGACGTTCACGGTGGTCCAGCCGGGCCGGGCCTCCGGCTCGGGGCGCTCCCCCAGTTCGAGGCCGCTCAGCGGCTGGTCACGGTCGATACGTGCGGCATAGGCAGCGAACATGATCCCGACCTTAGGCCGCGGGGCGACCCCACGGAACCGCACCACGGTGTGACCCCGCTCGCCCGCCGGACGGCGCACGGGCCGGGCCGCCCCTCCGGCTGAGGGACGGCCCGGCCCGTAACGGCACCTGGTCGGTAAAGCCACCCGGTGCCCCGGCGGGCCACCCGGGCCCCGGCGGGCCGCCCAGGCCCACGGCGGGGCGTCAGCGGCGGGCGACGCCCTCCGCGCGGGCGGCCGCGGCGACGGCCGCGGTCACGGCGGGGGCGACCCGCTCGTCGAACGGCGAGGGGATGACCTTGTCCGCGCTCAGCTCGTCGGCCACCACGGCGGCCAGCGCCTCGGCGGCCGCGAGCTTCATGCCCTCGGTGATCCGGGAGGCCCGGACCTGGAGGGCGCCCGCGAAGATGCCGGGGAAGGCGAGGACGTTGTTGATCTGGTTCGGGAAGTCGCTGCGCCCGGTGGCGACCACGGACGCGTACTGGTGGGCGACGTCCGGGTGGATCTCCGGGTTGGGGTTGGCCATCGCGAAGATGAAGGCCTCCGGCGCCATCTTGGCCACCGCGTCCGCCGGCACCGTGCCGCCGCTGACGCCGATGAAGACGTCGGCGCCGTCCAGCGCGGCCTCCAGGGATCCGGTGAGCCCGGCCTTGTTGGTGAAGCCGGCCAGCTCGCGCTTGACCTCGGTGAGGTCCTCGCGGTCCGGCGAGACGACGCCCTTGCGGTCGCACACGGCCACGTCGCCGATGCCCGCCTCGGTGAGGATCCGGGCGATGGCGACACCAGCGGCGCCCGCTCCGGAGATGACGGCGCGCAGCTGGCCCAGCGCACGGTTCGTCAGCTTGGCGGCGTTGCGCAGCGCGGCGAGGGTGACCACCGCCGTGCCGTGCTGGTCGTCGTGGAAGATCGGGATGTCGACCCGCTCCTGGAGCTTGCGCTCGATCTCGAAGCAGCGGGGCGCGGAGATGTCCTCCAGATTGACGCCGCCGAACGAGGGCGCGAACCGGGCGACGGTCTCCACGATCTCGTCCACGTCCCGGCAGTCGAGCGCGATCGGCACCGCGTCCACACCGCCGAACTGCTTGAAGAGGATCGCCTTGCCCTCCATCACGGGGAGGGACGCCTCCGGACCGATGTCGCCGAGCCCCAGCACCGCGCTGCCGTCCGTCACCACGGCGACGACCTGGGACTTCCAGGTGTAGTCGTGGACGAGCTCGGGCTGCTCGGCGATCGCGCTGCACACCTTGGCGACGCCCGGTGTGTACGCGAGGGACAGATCGTCCCGGTCGCGCACGGGCACGGTCGCCTGGACGGCCATCTTGCCGCCGCGGTGCAGGGCGAATGCCGGATCGAAGGGCTCCCCGTCGGTCACGCCTTCGGCTCCTTCGCCGCTGCCGCTTGTGCTGTCGCTGCGAGGATTGACCATCTCCGCTGCCACTGTTTTGACCCCTTTGTCGTTTTTCTGTCGAGGGTATCCGCCCCAGGTTCGGAGCGGGCGGGCACCGCGTCGTCCCATTCAGCGGATGACCACCGCATGGGTGTGGGTACGAACGCCGGGCGCGTCGCACACGCGCCCTGAGCCCCGGGTGAGGGGTGTAGCCGTCTGTTCTACCTGAAGCGCGCACCGAGGGACGAGCGAGTTCTGGTGCCATGACGCCGGAAAACCAGGCATTACGCCTGAAGACGGGCGAAGCTCTAGGGAAAGTCCATGCCGCTGTCACGCGCTGTTTCCCCGCATGATCATGAGGCTGCCCCGCGTCACCGGCCGCCGCTGTCCGGCCGGTACCGCTGTCCGATTGTGCACCACGGGGATCGCCCGTTATCCGATTTTGACATGGCCAGCGGCCCGTACGGGCCCGTCCGATGGCAAGATGCCCCAATCACACGAGATCGCGACACCCACAAACGTGTTCCCGAGATCTCGCCCCCTCACCCTGCCGGAGGAACCAGCATGACCGCCAGCTTCACGCCCCGTGGGGCCACCCTGAAGTCCCGGATGGCCCCCGTCGGCGCGATAGCGGTGGTAGGCGTCCTGCTGCTGACGGGCTGCGGCGATCAGACGGACAAGGCCACGGGCGGGTCCAACAGCAACTCCGCCCCGCTGTTCAACCAGCTGCCCAAGGAGATCCAGAGCGCCAAGGTGATCAAGGTGGGCTCGGACATCAACTACCCGCCGGTCGAGTTCAAGAAGAACGGCCAGGTCATGGGCATCGACCCGGATATCGCCGACGCGCTCGGCAAGCAGCTCGGGGTGAAGTTCGAGTTCAACAACGGCACCTTCGACACCCTGCTCTCGGGTCTGCGCTCCAAGCGCTACGACATCGCCATGTCGGCCATGACCGACAACAAGGGCCGCCAGGAGGGTGTCGACCCGGACACCGGCAAGAAGGCGGGCGAGGGCGTCGACTTCGTCGACTACTTCACCGCGGGCGTCTCGATCTACACCAAGAAGGGCGCCAACTCAGCCATCAAGACCTGGGACGACCTGTGCGGCAAGAAGATCGTCGTGCAGCGCGGCACGGTCTCCCACGACCTGGCCAAGTCCCAGTCGAAGACCTGCCAGAAGAACGGCAAGGGCAAGATCTCGGTCGAGGCGTTCGGCAATGACACCGAGGCCCAGACCCGGCTGCGCGGCGGTGGCGCCGTCGCCGGCTCCAGCGACTTCCCGGTGGCCGCGTACGCGGTGAAGACCTCCGGGGGCGGCAAGGACTTCGAGCTCGTCGGCGATCAGGTGGAGGCGGCCCCGTACGGCATCGCCGTCGCCAAGAAGAACACCCAGCTGCGCGACGCGCTCAAGCAGGCCCTCGCCCTGATCATCGCGAACGGCGAATACGACAAGATCATCGCGAAGTGGGGCGTCAAGGACGGCGCGGTCACCAAGGCCATCATCAACGGCGGCAAGTGATCCGGCCCTCCCCCGTCCGCGCTCGCGCTGAAAGGCACCATCCGTGACTACTAAGATCGAAAAGGCGGGTCCGGTCGACGCCCCGCCGCCGGCGCCGGAGAGCATCAAGGCCATCCCGGTGCGGCACTACGGCCGCTGGGTCGCCGCGATCATCGCCATCGCCCTGATCGTGCTGCTGATCTCCGCCTTCGCCCGCGGTGACGTCAACTGGAACGCCATCCCGGACTACTTCTTCGACGGCGAGGTCCTCAGGGGCGTCCGCAACACCGTCTGGATCACCATCCTCTCGATGGTGGTCGGTGTGGTGCTCGGCATCGTCCTCGCGGTGATGCGGCTGTCGAAGAACCCGGTGACCGCCTCCATCGCCTGGGGCTACATCTGGTTCTTCCGCGGCACCCCGGTCTATGTGCAGCTGCTGGTCTGGTTCAACCTCGGCCTGGTGTTCGACTACATCAACATCATGCCGATCTACAAGGACGAGTGGTCGGACTTCATGACCCCGTTCCTGGCCGCCCTGCTGGGCCTGGGCCTGAACGAGGCCGCGTACATGGCCGAGATCTGCCGGGCGGGCATCCAGTCGGTCGACGAGGGCCAGTCCGAGGCAGCCCAGGCGCTCGGCATGAGCCACGCCAAGACGCTGCGCCGGGTGGTGCTGCCGCAGGCGATGCGGGTGATCGTGCCGCCGACCGGCAACGAGTTCATCAACATGCTCAAGACCACCTCGCTGGTGATCGCGGTGCAGTACTGGGACCTGCTCCAGGCCACCTCCGAGGTCGGGCAGAACTCCGGCGCCACGGCGGAGATGCTCTTCCTCGCGGCGGCCTGGTACCTGATCCTCACCTCCGTGCTCAGCGTCGGCCAGTACTACCTGGAGCGGTACTACGCGCGCGGCTCGAGCCGTAGCCTGCCGGCCACCCCGCTGCAGCGGGTCCGGGCCAATCTGCTCTCCTTCAGCAACCGCTCCGGAGGTGTCGGCGCATGACCGCCATGGTGAAGGCCGAGGGCGTCCACAAGTCCTTCGGCCCGGTTCAGGTCCTCAAGGGCATCGACCTCGAGGTCGCCCCGCGCGAGGTGTTCTGCCTGATCGGCCCGTCCGGCTCCGGCAAGTCCACCTTCCTGCGCTGCATCAACCACCTGGAGAAGGTCAATTCCGGGCGGCTGTACGTGGACGGCGATCTGGTCGGCTACCGCCAGAAGGGCGACAAGCTCTACGAGCTCAAGGACCGCGAGGTCGCCGAGAAGCGGCGCGACATCGGCATGGTCTTCCAGCGCTTCAACCTCTTCCCGCACATGACCGCGCTGGAGAACGTGATCGAGGCCCCGGTCCAGGTCAAGCGGGAGTCCAAGGCGGTGGCGCGGGAGCGCGCGCTGAAGCTGCTGGACCGGGTGGGCCTCGCCGACAAGGCGGCCAACTACCCCTCCCAGCTCTCCGGCGGCCAGCAGCAGCGCGTGGCGATCGCGCGGGCGCTGGCGATGGAGCCGAAGCTGATGCTCTTCGACGAGCCCACCTCGGCGCTCGACCCGGAGCTGGTCGGCGATGTGCTCGATGTGATGCGCGGGCTCGCGGAGGACGGCATGACGATGATCGTCGTGACGCATGAGATGGGCTTCGCGCGCGAGGTCGGGGACTCGGTCGTCTTCATGGACGACGGCGTGGTGGTGGAGTCCGGGCATCCGCGGGAGGTGCTGACCAATCCGCGGCACGAGCGGACGAAGTCGTTCCTCTCCAAGGTCCTGTAGGCGCTCACGCGCGCGAGGGCGGTACGGGCACCGGCCCGTACCGCCCTCGCGGTGTCTGTCCGCCGCTCAGGGGGTCACTTCAGCCCGAGCACCATCGCGTCCGAGGGCGAGCACCAGACGGCCCGCGCCTCCCCGAAGCCCGCCGCGCGCAGCGTCTCCGCATGCCAGGCGACGGGCTGCGCCTCACCGTCCGCGTGGTCGCCGTTCGCCGGATTGCCGAAGATCGAGAACCGCTCGGCGACCGGCCCGGCCAGCGCCTCGTCCCGCGCGGCGGTCTGCCACCAGTCCACCCAGTCCTGGGTGCCCTCGGCCCTGGCCCGCGCCTGCCGCGCCTTCTGATACGCGTGGTCGGCCGCGTTGAGCCGGGGCGTGTCCGGATCGGGCATGTGGTCGGCGTTGAGGAACACCCCGCCCTCCCGCACCACGCCCGCTATCCGCCCGTACAGCGCCCGCAGCTCGTCCGAGCGCAGCCAGTGGAGCGCCGTGGCGGTCAGGACGGCGTCGTACGCGCGGTGCGGCAGCCGCTCGGTCCAGCCGGGGTCGCGCAGATCGACGGTCACGAACTCGGCGCGCGGCTCGGCCGCGAAATGGCCACGGGCGATCGTCAGCAGCGCGGGGTCGAGGTCGACGCCGGTGCTGGTGGCGCCCGGGAACCGGCGCAGTGCCCGGTCCGAGATACTGCCCGTGCCGCACGCCAGGTCGAGGATCCGGGGCTCCGGGCCGACGACGGCCTCGACCGTGTCGAGCATCACCCGGAACCGTTCCTCACGATCGGGGAGGTACCACTCCTGCTGCCGGTCCCAGCTCCGCTGCCACGCCTGCCAGTCCGCCACGGCGACGGTGTCCGTCATCGAGCCCCTCCAAGCCATGCGTCATCGTCTCGGCGCAGCCGCCCGTAATACCCTCGTAGGCACAACGCCTCTTACTCAACCTGATGTGACCATAGACCGCCGTTCGTAAGGACCACAAGTGGAACTGGCTTATTACTCGGATCTCGCCGTGCGCCTGGTCAACAGCGAGGAGCCGAGCCGCGGCACCGACACCCTGACCTCGGTGGAGGCCGCACGGGCGCTCTTCGGCGAGAGTCAGCAGGCGGCCCGGCGGACGACCGACGCCGATGTCACCCGGCTGAGGTCGGTCAGGGCCCGGCTGCGCGCGGTCTTCGAGGCGGCGGCGGGCGGCGACGAGGTGCTGGCGGTGGACCTGCTGAACGCGCTGCTCATCGAGTTCCCGGTGAGCCCGCAGATTTCCGGCCATGAGACCCGCGACGAGGACGGCCGCCCCGACTGGCATATGCATATCGCGGACTACGCCGCCAACGCGGGCGCGGGATACGCCGCGACCGCCTCGATGGGGCTGGCCTTCCACCTCACCGAACTGGGCGCCGACCGGCTGGGCATCTGTGAGGCGTCACCCTGTCGCAACGCTTATCTCGACACATCGACAAATCGTTCCCGGCGCTACTGCTCCGACCGCTGCGCCACCCGCGCCAACGTGGCCGCCTACCGCGCCCGCAAACGCCTGGACGCCGAGCGGACGGCCGGCGCCGAGCGCAACCGCCGCCAGGACCGCGAGCCCACCGGCCGTACGGCGGACACCGCCCAGGAGACCAGCCCGGCCATCGACCGCTGACCACCGCGCCCGGCGCTCCGCAGCGGCCGCAGCCGCACCCAGGCCCGGGCCACCATCAGCTCGTCCGGCACGACGCCGAACTCCCGGCTGTCGTTCTCCACGTACGGATTGTCGCCCTTGACCCACCAGCCGCCCTCGCGCCGCTCCACCGCGCGCTTGACGATCAGCAGATCCTGCCGGAACGGATGGCGCAGAACCACCACGTCCCCCGGCCGTACGGGCGCGCCGTAACGCACCACCAACTGGTCGCCGGGGTACAGCGTCGGCTGCATCGACGGGTTGTACACCTCCGCGAGCCCGATCCGCAGCAGCCCGCGCTGGTCGCGGTCCGGCTCCTGCCCGCGATCGCCCTGCTGCTCCCGCATCACGGCACCTCCGGTCCTCACCCTGCACCCATCACGATCCCAGGCATCCCAGCCTTGCACTGGACTTTTGACCTAAGCCCCCCGGGGCACCCGAGAAAAGGCTTCCCCCACGGAGTAATCTCGCACCTGAGAAGACGATCACGAATGGAAGGACAGCTCTATGCTCTCCCGCCTGTTCGCCCCCAAGGTTCAGGTCAGTGCCCACTGCGACCTGCCCTGCGGTGTGTACGACCCGGCTCAGGCCCGCATCGAAGCCGAGTCCGTCAAGGCCGTCCAGGAGAAGTACCAGGCCAACGAGGACCCGCACTTCCGTGCCCGTGCCACCACCATCAAGGAGGAGCGCGCGGAGCTCGCCAAGCACCATGTCTCGGTGCTGTGGAGCGACTACTTCAAGCCCCCGCACTTCGAGAAGTACCCCGAGCTGCACCAGCTGGTCAACGACACCCTCAAGGCCCTGAGCGCGGCCAAGGGCTCCACCGACCCGGCCACGGGGCAGAAGGCCCTGGACTACATCGCCCAGATCGACAAGATCTTCTGGGAGACCAAGAAGGGCTGACCCCGCCCTTCCACAGCACCACCAGACCGCACCCGAGCCGCCCCGAGTGGCCCGGGTGCGGTCTTCTTCCTTCGGCCACCGGTGTGCAGGTCGTGGGTCATCTTGTGGGTGTTTCTGCCCCGGTTCGTGTCAGGCCGCATCGGCATCGCCCCGAGCAGTGGGTGCAGCAGTCCGCACCGCGAGCACCCCCCGGCCCGCAGTCCGACCCGGCCCGTTACACCAGACCGCCCTGCTTCACCACGCGGGACAGCTCGCCGACCGTCTGGGCGAGGTCGGTGACGTGATGGAGCATGTGCAGGGCCAGCGCCGCATCACAGCTTGCCGTGGCCATCGGCAGGTGAGTGGCATCCGCCATAGCGACCGGGCCGGGTAGCACTCCCGCGCCTGACGGTATCGCCGACTGGATGCTCGACACCCGGAAATGGCCCGGCACCACCACGGAGTACGCCGAGCAACTGCTGTGCCTCGCCGATACCTTGCTCTCGGACCCGCGCCACTTCTTCCGGTCGTACTCAGCCGCCGAGATCGGCCGCCTGATCACCACACCAGCCACCAGGAGCGTCCCCGCCCCATGACCGACACCACCGACCGCGTCCGCGAGCTCAACCTCTACCGCCAGTACTTCGACCTCGTCGCCGCGGGCACCAAGACCATCGAGGTGCGGGTGAAATACCCGCACCTCGCCGACCTCGCCCCCGGCGACACCATCCGCTTCCGCATCAAGGGCACCGACGAGACCTGCGACGTGAAGGTTCTGCGGGTCACCGGGTACGCCGACTTCGAGGGTCTGCTCGACGGCGAGGGTCCGGCCAACGTCAACCCGAACGCCACCCGCGACGAGCAGCTCGCCAGCATCCGGGCCATCTACCCACCCGAGAAGGAAGCCCTCGGTGCCCTCGCCATCGAGATGCAGCTCTCGCACCCTTGAGGCGGGTGCGGGGGTGAGCCGCGCCCGCGGCCTCAACCCCGGGGGCTGATGCCCGACACGGTCAGGTGCAGGAGTCGGGTCGCCTCGGTGGCGGGGGCGGGGTGGTGCTGGGTGGCCAGGGCGATGCCGGCGACCAGGGTGACCAGGTCGACCGGGGTCACGCCGGGGGCCACCGCGCCGGCTTGCTCGGCTCGGCGCAGCAGGGGCTCGCCCGCGTCGGCGAGGGTGTTCACGCAGGGGTTCGCGTGTTCCGGGTCGAGTTCGCCGTCCCGTAGGAGCGCGGTGGCCAGGCCCTGCACCGTGGCGGAGTAGACGGTGAGGGCGCTCAGCCAGTCCAGCAGTGCGGCCCGTACGTCGTCGGCCGCCGCGAGTTCGCGGGCGCGAGTGGCCAGGGTTTCGATGCGCTCGCGGAAGACCGCTTCGAGCAGGGCGCGCCGGGTGGGGAAGTGGCGGCGCACGGTGGCCGAGCCGACTCCGGCGGTGCGGGCGATCTGTTCCAGGGAGGCGTCGGCGCCGTGTGTGGCGACCTCTTCCTCGGCGACGGCGAGGATGCGCGCGTAGTTGCGCCGGGCGTCCGCGCGCTGGGCGGGCATGGCGTCACCTCCGGGTTGCCAAGGTTGCTAAGTGGCGGGGTCCTCCGTATCGTACCGAGTCATAAGTGGCGGGGCCCGCCGTTTAACGTTTCCAGTCGACTTGTCGATGAGTCGATACCCCTCTGCCCGAGGAGCAGCAGCATGACCGTGGAATCCCCGACGTCCGCCCCCGTCCTCGTCACCGGTGCCACCGGACAGCAGGGCGGCGCCACCGCCCGCGCCCTGCTCTCGGCGGGCGTTCCCGTGCGGGCCCTGGTCCGCGACCCCGCGACCGAGCGGGCCAAGGCCGTGGCGGCGCTCGGCGCCGAGCTGGTCAAGGGCGACCTCCTCGACCTCGGCTCGGTGCGGCGGGCCGCCGAGGGGGCGCGTGCCGTCTTCTCGATCCAGATGCCCGATATGAACGACCTCCAGGGCGACTCCGAGTGGGTCCAGGGGCGCAACCTGATCGACGCCGCGCGGGACGCGGGGGTGGCGCAATTCGTGCACACCTCCGTCTCCGGCGCCGGGCAGCACCACGACGCGCCCGGCTGGGCGGAGGGCCGCTGGGCGGCGCTGGAGAACTACTTCGCCACCAAGACCGGCCTCCAGGACCGGGTCCGCGAGGCGGGCTTCCGCCACTGGACGCTCCTCAAGCCCGCCTTCTTCATGGAGAACTTCCTGTCCCTGCTCCCGAACGGCCCCGAGGGCGGCCTGGCCACCATCCTCGAGCCCGGCACCGAACTCTCCCTCATCGCCGTCGCCGACATCGGCACGGCGGCCGCCGCGGCCTTCGCCGACCCGGAGCGGTTCCACCAGGTCGAGTTGGAACTGGCGGGCGACCATATGACGATGACCCGGGTCGCCGAGATCCTCTCCGAGGTCACGGGCGCCGAGCTGACCGTCCCGTCGATGACCGCGGACGAGGCGCTCGCCGCCGGGATGCCGCAGTGGGGCCTCGGGCATGAGTGGACGAACACGGTCAACCAGCCCGCCCGTCCCGAGTTCGCACGCGCCCTCGGCCTCCCGCTCACGAGCTTCGCCGAGTGGGCCGGGCGGCATCTGCGGCCCGCGGTGGTCTGACCCGCGCGCTCCCCAAGGCGTCCGCTCCGGGCTCCGGGCTGTGGTTGATGCCCGGACCGGAGTGGACCAGGCTGGAAGGGAGCCCTGGTGGACGGACCCGGTGCCGTCCCGGAGGGATGGCGAGGATGAAGCGCCACGACAGCGGCTCCGCGCGGGAGCGGGGCGACTTCGACGAAGCGGATACGGCACGAGCGACCGTCAGCGATGACGGGACGCTGACCAGCTGGAACGAGGGCGCCCGTCGGCTGCTCGGGCATCCGTCCCCCGATGTCGTGGGGCGGCCGGCCGCCGAGCTGCTGGCCGATCCGGGCCGCGCGGCGGGCGCCGAGGTCAGCCATGCCCGCACCCGGCTGACCCGGTGGCACGGAATCGTGGCGCTGCGCCACCGGGACGGCCGCGAAGTGCCCGTACCGCTGCTGGCGCACCGCAGACGGCCGGAGGGCGACTGGCTGCTGGTGACCGCGGCACCCCGCGCGGAGCAGCCCCCCGAGTCGTGGAACGACGCGCTGATGCGGTGGGCCTACACCCAGTCGCCCTGCCCGATGGCGATCTACGACGCCGACTTGCGGCTGCGCAAGGTGAACGCCGAGATGGCCCGCGTCACCGGCCTCCCCGAGACGGAGATCCGCGGTCTGCGGCTGTCGGAGATCAAGGGCAGGCTCCAGAGCGAACAGCTCGAAGCGGCCATGCGCCATGTGCTGACCACCGGCGAACCGCGCGAGGTGGAGACGTATCTGCGCGCCGGAAGCGGCGAGATCAACGAGCAGGCCTGGTCGGCCCGGTTCGCCCCGCTGCAGGCGAGGGACGGGCGGGTGTACGCGGTCTGCATGGCGGCGCACGACATCACCGATCAGTATCTGGCCCGCCAGCGGCTGCTGCTGCTGAGCGCGGCCAGCGAACGGATCGGCTCCACCCTCGACATCGACCACACGGCGCAGGAGCTCGCCGACGTCTGCGTACCGCGGCTGGCCGACTACGCCAGCATCGATCTGCTGGACCGGCTGACCCAGGACGAGGAGCTGCCGTCCGGGCCGCTCACCGACCCGGTCGTGCTGCGCCGCGCCGCCCGGCAGTCCATTTACGAGGGATGCCCGGAGTCGGTGGTGCCGGTGGGGAAGGTGGACACCTACCCGAAGGTCTCGCCGATGGCCGAATGCCTGGTGGCGGGGCATCCGATCATCCATGAGTCCACCGACCCCTCGATCGCCGAGTGGGGTGCGCTGAAGCCCGACCGCGCCGAGACGATCCGGCGGTTCGGCGTCCACTCGATCATGTCGGTGCCCATCCGGGCGCGGGGGACGACGCTCGGAGTGGCCGTGTTCGCCCGCCACCGCACCCCCGAGGCGTTCGCCGAGGACGACGTGGTGCTGGCCGAGGAGATCACCACCCGGGCCGCCGTCTGCGTCGACAACGCCCGCCGCTTCACCCGGGAGCGCAACACCGCCCTGGCCCTGCAGCGCAGCTTGCTGCCGCAGACCCTCCCCCAGCCGCCGGCCGTCGAGGTGGCCTCCCGCTATCTGCCCGCGGGCCCGTACGCGGGGGCGGGCGGGGACTGGTTCGACGTCATCCCGCTCTCCGGGGCGCGGGTCGCGCTGGTGGTGGGCGATGTGGTCGGCCACGGCATCCAGGCGTCGGCCACCATGGGCCGGCTGCGGACGGCGGTCCGTACCCTCGCCGACGTCGATCTGCCGCCGGACGAGCTGCTCACCCACCTCGACGACCTGGTGATCCACCTGGCCGCCGAGACCGGGGCCGAGGAGGCCACCGGCGATGTGGGGGCCACCTGTCTGTACGCGGTCTACGACCCGGTCTCGCACCGCTGCTCGCTCGCCGCGGCCGGACATCCCGCCCCCGCGCTGGCCAGGCCGGACGGCTCGGTGGAGTTCCTGCCGGTGCCGCCCGGACCGCCGCTGGGGGTCGGCGGGCTGCCCTTCGAGGCGATGGAGACCGAACTGCCCGAGGACGCCGTGCTCGCCCTCTACACCAACGGGCTGATGGGCGAATGGGACCGCGACGTGGACGAGGGACGGCTGCTGCTGGCCGACGCGCTGGCCCACCCCTCCGGCTCCCTGAGCGGCACCTGCGACGCCGTGCTGCGGACGCTCCTCCCCGGCGAGGGCGTGCTGGACGACGTCGCGCTGCTGCTCGCCCGCACCCGCGCCCTGGACGCGGCGCACGTGGCCACCTGGGACGTGCCCGCCGACCCGGCGTGGGTCGCGCGGTCCCGCCGGAACGTGACGGAGCGGCTGACCGAATGGGGGCTCGACGAGGCCGTCTTCACCACCGAGCTGGTCGTCAGCGAACTGGTCACCAACGCCATCCGGCACGCCGTGCCGCCCATCCAGCTGCGGCTGATCCATGACCACTCGCTGATCTGCGAGGTCACCGACTCCTCCAGCACCGCCCCGCATATGCGCCGCGCCCGCACCTTCGACGAGGGCGGCCGCGGGCTGCTGCTGGTCGCGCGGCTCAGCCAGCGCTGGGGAAGCCGGCAGACCGCCGAGGGCAAGACGATCTGGTCGGAGCAGACGCTGCCGGTGGGGCTGCCCGGCGGGCTGCTCGACCTGGACTGACCGGCCCGAACGGCCCGGGGGCCACTAACGGCCCGGGGGCCACGGTTACGAACGGGTCCGGGGCCACGAACGGCCCGGGGCCTCCGTGGGCGTCAGAAGCGCCAGCGCGTCTGGCCGTACTCGCCCTTGCGGAAGCCGAACGCCGTGGCCGGGGCGACCCGGAAGACCAGCGCCTCGTGGCCCTCGTGGTGGAAGGCGCCGTCGCGCACCTGGAAGGTCCACTCCTCGCCGTACTTCGCCACGTACGCCGCCGCGATCCGCCGCAGCGTGGCGTCGTCCCGCACCGGCTCGGCCGCGCCCTCGACCACCAGGTCGAGACCCTCGCGCAGCACCCCCGCACCCGTGGTGATGGCGCAACGCGGATCGTGCGCGAGGTTGCGGGCCTTCTGCTCGTCGGGGCCGGTGCAGAAGCAGAGCGCGCCGTCGAGCCAGACGGCGATGAGCGGGGTGACGTGGGGGCGGCCGTCCCGGCGGACGGTGGACAGCCAGTAGAGCTCCGCGGCCGCCAGCCCCGCACGCCCCTCCGGCCAGGCGGTGGCGGTGGCGTCCGGGCTGCTGAAGCGGGTGTCCAGCGCGGTCTGCGGTTCGTGCTCGGTGATCATCTGCTCGCTCCTCGCATGGCGTGGCGGTCCGGTGCGGTCCCGTGTGCTTGGACCGCCCGGCGGAGCGAAAGTCATCGCTCGCCACCCCTTCGGGGCCACGGGGCCTCTCGCCACCCCTTCGGGGCTACGAGACCTCGGCGGGCCCGGCGAGCCCCAGGATGTCGAGCTCGTCGCGGGTCGGGGGCTCCTGGAGGCGCAGCAGCGGGCTCTCGTTGCGGACCAGCCACTGGCGGTACGCGACGCTCGCCCAGGCGATCTCGAAGTACGCGTCCGCCAGGTCGCCGAAGAGGGCGTCCACGTCGAGGGGCGCACCGGACACCGGGTCCCGGGCGGGTTCGACGGGGCCGGTACGGGCCGCCGTGTCCAAAGAGGGGTCGATGGGGCCCGTACGGGCCGCGTGGTCCGGGGCGGATTCGGTGCCACCGGTACGGACCGCCGTGCCCGGGGCGGAGCCGTCGGCGCCGGTACGGGCCGACGGGAGCGCCCGCGAGGCCAGGAACAGCCGGACCGTCAGCGGATCCCCGTGCAGCGGGCGGACGGCCACGCCCTGGCGGGACCGCGCGGTGGGCTGGCAGGGGGTGACCACCTCGCCCGAGGCGACCAGGTCGGCGGCGGTCAGATAGTCCCCGTAGACCACCCTCGGATTGAGCCCGGCGGCGGCCAGCACCCGGCGCAGCCCGGGCCCCTCGCCGTCCACGCTGGGGTCCACCATCCACTGGTCGGCGGCGAGCTCGGCGAGCCGCACCACGGGCCGCGCGGCGGCCGGATGGGTCTCGGCCAGCGCCACGAACTGCGGCTCCCGCTCCGCGAGCACCCGGCGCTCCACGCCCTCGGGCACCCGCAGCGGCGCCCCCTCGACCTCGTGGACGAAGGCGACGTCCAGCTGGTTGGCGGCGACCATCTGCAGCAGCGCGTTGGCGGAGACGTCGATGTGGATGGTGGTGTCCGCGTCCGGGTAGCGGGCGCGGAGCCTGCGCAGCCAGCCGACCACGGCCCGGCTGCCCGTGCTGCCGATGCGCAGCCGGGCGTCGGCGGTCTGCCCCGCCTCCAGCCGGACCTCGCTGACAAGGGCGTTCATCTCGGCCACGATCGGCCGGGCGCGGCACAGCACGGACCGCCCCAGCGGGGTCGGCCGACTGCCGGTGACCTCCCGCGAGAACAGCCGGCCGCCGACGGTGTTCTCGATCCGCCGGAGCTGGGTCGTCAAGGACGGCTGGGTCATGCCCAGTTGACGCGCCGCCTTCCGTAGGCTGCCGGTGTCGGCTATGGCGCACAGTGCACGGAGGTGCCTCACCTCGAGCTCCACGGCGGGAGCATAACTGCGCACTTGTCCGTCACACCAGACTCTGAAATCCCGCCAACCCATACCGGAAACGATCAATCGGTGGTCAAACACGGGTCAACGGGGTGTCAAACTCCGGTTATCGACCGGGTCCTGAACGCCCGGCGGAGGATATGCCCTCGTCCTATCACCAGTTGATATCTCCGCGTAGGGCCGGTTCTCCTCAAGACTCTGCGTCAGCCAAGAGTTCATCCCACGGCCCCGGCCGCCACCCCACACGGCGACCGGGGCCCGAGGACGATGAGGAGCCCCCCACATGTCACTCCCCAAGCTGGCGCTGTCCGCGACGATCGGCCTCGGCCTGGCGGTGTCCCTGTCCGCCATGCCCGCGTCCGCGGCCACGCCCGACCACTCCACGGCCCAGCGCGGTGCCGCGGCCGCCGCCTACACGGCGAGCGGCGAGGAGCGGGCCGACACCGACGCCTTCATCAAGGCCGTCATGAAGTCGGCGCTGGAGAAGAAGGCGAAGTCGCACAGCGCGACGGCGGCCGTCACCGTGACCTACAACGCGAGCCAGGCCCCGACCTTCAAGTCGGTGATATCCCGCTCCGCCCAGATCTGGAACTCCGCGGTGAGCAACGTGAAGCTCCAGGAGGGCAGCAGCGCGGACTTCACCTACCGCGAGGGCAATGACCCCCGGGGCTCGTACGCGAGCACCGACGGACACGGCAGCGGCTATGTCTTCCTGGACTACGCCCAGAACCAGGAGTACGACTCGACCCGGGTCACCGCGCACGAGACCGGCCATGTGCTGGGTCTGCCGGACCACTACGAGGGCCCGTGCAGCGAGCTGATGTCCGGTGGCGGCCCCGGCACCTCCTGCACCAACTCGCAGCCGAACGCGGCCGAGATCAGCCGCGTCAACCAGCTCTGGGCCAATGGCCTGGCCAAGCTCGAGAAGCAGCTGGCCAAGAGCCACTGAGCACTGAGCCCGCCGAACCCACTGATCCGCTGGATCAGGGCCTGACCGCCCGCACCCGGTTCCCGACGCCGGGTGCGGGCGCTCGGCGTGTGCGGACGAGGCACCCCGTCGCGGACGCGGTGCCTCGTCGTGGACACGGTGCCGCGCATACGGACGCGGGGCCGCGCATACGGACTCCGGGCCGCCCCACACGGGAAGCGACGCCGCCTCCGGCCGGAGGTACCGTATAGGCACCAGGAGCATTTCGCACAAACCGGCCGGATTCCCTCCTGCTGGGCCCCGGCCCCAGGGAGTGAGCACCATGGAGACCCTGATCACCGTGGTCGTCATCCTCGCGCTGATCGCCGTGGGCGCCCTGCTGATCCACCGGACCAATGTCCAGAACGGCAACCGCATGTCCCCCGAGAGCCACGAGACCCTCCCGGGCGGCGGGCGGCCCCGCCATCGCGCCTGGGGCCGCGGGCGGCAGCACCGGGGCCATCGGGTGACACCTCCCCCGCCCCAGGACCCCCGGCCCTAGCGCGCCCTGCCGGGCGCCCGACTCGGAGGGCCCGCCGCGGGCGTCAAGACCCGCCGCGCTCTAGCCCTCGTCCGCACGCAGCGCCTCGTCCAGCGTGGCCACCGGCTCGAGCACTTCCAGCATCCGCCCCGCCCGCAGCGTGCGGAGGATCAAGGCGTCGTCGCAGACCAGCCGTATCCGCCCGCCCCGCTCCCGCACGCGCCGATGAGCCCGGCACAGCAGTCCCAGGCCCGAACAGTCGAAGAAGGCGGTCGGACGTAAGTCCACGATCACCGCGGGCCGGTCCCCGGCCGTGGCCGCGTCCAGCGCCGGTCCCACGCTTCCCACCCCGGCGATGTCGATCTCACCGTGGAGCTCCACGACGGTGTACCCGCCGACCCGGTGCGTACGGACCCGAGGAACGACGTCATCGGCCGGATCCTCGCTCGCGGGCTCCCGCGCGGCGTTCTGGGCACCGCGATCCATCGGCACCGGCGCATCACGGGGAGCGCCTTGCTGCGTCATCGCGATATCCCCTCGGAACGGCACACTGCCCCCTCTCACCTTCGTCAGGTCCCGGAAGCGGGCAGGGTCGGGCATCGGGTGCGAAATCCGCCGGGTCCTCAGGCGACGTCTCGCGAGCGTAAGGGGGTGACCCCCGGTTACAGAGGGAGGGACGCAGCATTCCGCCGGTAAAGTCCGCTCGTCCGAGTGAATTTCGGTTCTTACTATTGACACTTGGTCAGATACGGCCTACGCGAGGGCGTCACCACCCCCTCCGGCCACCGGTCCCGCCGCGCCCGCGATCGCCGGAGTCAGATCTTCCAGTACCTCGAAGGCGTCGTCCAGCCGGACCATGCGAAGCAGCCGCAGAAAGCGCGGATCGCCGATGACGAGCCGCAGCCGCCCGTCCCGCTCCAGCACGCGATTGCGCAACCGGCACAGTAACGACAATCCGGCACAGTCCAGGAACGTGACCGGTCGTAGGTCCAGGATCAGATCCGGGCACCGCACCTGAACGAGGGAATCGAGCCGAGCCACGATCCGCCCCGCGGCGAAGATGTCCAGCTCTCCCGCGACCTCGGCGACGGTGACGCCGCCGAACGCGTGGACTCGGACGCCGAAGGCGGGCCGATCATCGAACATGCAAGCCTCCTTGACCTGGTGGAGGCGCGCGACACCGGAGCCCGCAGCCACGCCGGTCATCGCCGGGGTCCAGGCCGGCCCTTCAGTAGATGACATACCCATCTACCGGCTGACCAGTCAACGAACGGCCCGGCACGTGTCGTTGGCCTATTAAGGCCCCTCGGCCGCGAACCGTTACTCACCGGTAAAGCAGAGGTCTTCTCATGTCCACTGTCAGCCGTGAACATGCCATCCGGTAATCGCCTCGACGCGAAGGAAGTGACCGATGACAGCAGGACGCGCGCGATCACGGCGGCTCGGCATGACGACGGTGGTCGTCACCCTCGCCCTCGGCGTCGGCGGAACGGCCACCACGGCGACCGCGGCGGCCGCGGGGGCGCCGTCGAGCACCACCGCCGCCGAGGAGGTCGACTACGAGACCTGGCAGCGTGATGTTCGCGCCATCATCGACGAGCAGGCCCGCCCGTACATCGAGGAGCGCACCGCCGACCCCTCCGGCGAGAAGCGGGCCATCGTCCTGGACATCGACAACACCTCGCTGGAGACGGACTTCGGCTTCAGCTACCCGCAGCCCGCCGTCGCGCCGGTACTGAAGCTCGCCCAGTACGCCCACCACCGCGGTGTGGCCATCTTCTTCGTCACCGCGCGCCCCGGCATCATCTACCTGCCGACCGAGTACAACCTGGAGAAGGTCGGCTACTCGGTGGCCGGTCTGTACGTACGTCATCTGCCGGATCTCTTCCAGGACGTGGCGGACTACAAGACCGCCAAGCGGGCGGAGATCGAGAAGAACGGCTACACGATCATCGCCAACATCGGCAACAGCCCCACCGACATCACCGGTGGCCACGCCGAGAAGTCCTTCAAGCTCCCGGACTACGACGGCCAGCTCTCCTGAGCCGACTGCCCTGAGCCGACTGCCGTGATTCGGCTGCCCAGAGTCGGCCCTCCTGAGCCACGGTCAGAGGTCATCCCCTTCCGCCACGACCCCCGGCACCCGCCGGGGAAAGGCCGGGAACTCCAGATCTTGGCGCTCAAGATTGGTGAGTAACCCGAGCGCACGGCACGTCCGCTCCGCTCAAGACTGGACACACCGCAGACTGTCCGTCGAGATCTCCGCAAAATTGCGCGGATACGTCGACACTGGCGCTAAGGGGATGACCGATGACCGGCTCGCACGTACTGGCGCTCGGCCACTACCAGCCCGCGAAGGTGCTCGGCAACGACGACCTCGCGGCCATGGTCGACACCAGCGACGAGTGGATCCGCAGCCGGGTGGGCATCCGCACCCGCCATCTCGCCCGCGCCGACGAGACGGTCGACGAGATGGCCGCGGCGGCCGCAGCCAAGGCGCTGGCCAACAGCGGGCTAGCCACCTCCGACATCGACCTCGTACTCGTCGCCACCTGTACGGCGATCGACCGCAGCCCCAATATGGCGGCCCGGGTCGCCGCCCGGCTCGGGCTGGCCCACCCCGCCACCATGGACCTCAACGTGGTGTGCGCGGGCTTCACCCACGCCCTCGCCACCGCCGACCACACCATCCGGGCCGGGGCGGCCGGCGCGGCCCTGGTGATCGGCGCGGAGAAGTTCAGCGCGGCCACCGACTGGACCGACCGCTCCACCTGCGTACTGACCGGCGACGGCGCGGGCGCGGCCGTGGTGGTGGCCGCCGAGCGGCCGGGCGTCGGCCCCGTGGTGTGGGGCTCGGTCCCGGAGATGGGCGGCGCGGTCCGTATCGAGGGCACACCGCCCCGGTTCGCGCAGGAGGGCCAGACCGTCTACCGCTGGGCCACCACCCATCTGCCGCCGATCGCGCGGCAGGTGTGCGAACGGGCCGGGCTCGCCCCGGAGGACCTGGCCGGTGTCGTACTGCACCAGGCCAATCTGCGGATCATCGAACCGGTCGCGCGCAAGCTGGGCGCGGTCAACGCGGTGATCGCCCGCGATGTGGTGGAGTCCGGCAACACCTCGGCGGCCAGCATTCCGCTCGCCCTCTCCAAGCTGGTCGAACGCGGCGAGGTGCCCTCCGGCGCCCCGGTGCTGCTCTTCGGCTTCGGCGGCAACCTGTCGTACGCGGGCCAGGTCATCCACTGCCCGTGAGGGCGCCCCGCCCCCGGCAGGGACGTCCGATTCGTTCAAGACCGGCCGCCCGGGCGCTCCCTACGCTGCCCGTATGACAGCACGATTCGACGCCATCGGCCTGGTCGTCGCCGACATGGCCGCCTCCCTCGCCTTCTACCGCCGCCTCGGCCTCGACATCCCCGCCGACGCCGGCACCCAGCCCCATGTCGAGGCCGCCCTGCCCGGCGGCGCGCGGCTGATGTGGGACACCGTCGCGACGGTGCGCTCCTTCGAACCGGAGTGGACCCCGCCGAGCGGCTCCCACCAGGTGGGGCTCGCCTTCGCCTGCGACAGCCCGGCCGACGTGGACAAGACCTACCAGGACCTCGTGGAGGCGGGGGTGCGCGGCAAGCTGGAGCCGTGGGACGCGCCCTGGGGCCAGCGCTACGCCACGGTCCTCGACCCCGACGGCAACGGCATCGACCTCTTCGCCCCGCTACCCCCCTCCTGACCCCCGCAGCAGCAGTCCCAGGGGCACCCCCGCCAGCGCCCTGACGTCGCGGGCGAGATGCGCCTGGTCGGCATAGCCCGCCGTGGCCGCGACCTCCGCGAAGGGGAGGCCGGTGCGCGCCAGGTCCAGGGCCCGGTTCAGCCGGAGCACCCGGCCCAGCGTCTTGGGGCCGTAGCCGAACGCGGCGAGGGAGCGGCGGTGCAGCTGCCGCTCCCCCAGGCCCACGGCGGCGGCGATCCCGGCCACCGCCGTCCCGTCCGAGACCCCCGCGACGATCGCGGCGAGCACCGGATCGGGCGATTCCGCCGTTCGCAGCCGTCCGGAGGCCGCCTCCTCCAGCAGGCGGCCCGCGGCCGTCTGCCCGGTGGCGATCCGCTCGGCCAGCCGACGGACCTCCGCGCCCGGCCAGAGCGCGGCCAAGGGCACCCGTAGATCACGGAGTTCATGCGCCGGTACGCCCAGTACGGCGGGGCCCGTGCCGGGCGCGAACCGCAGCCCCACGGCCCGGGTGCCCGGCGCGCCGGGAGCCAGGTGCGCACGGGTGTCCGGCCCGGCGACCAGCAGCTCGCCGTCCGGCCCCGGCCCCGCCTCGCTCCAGATCAGATCCGTGCAGCCGTCGGGGAGCACCCGCTGCGGCCCGGTGCCGGCCGTACGGGTCCACACCACGGCGCCGTGGCCGATCAGCGCCCTCCGCTCCCGGTACTCGCCAGAGGCGCTCAAGGGACCTCGCGCAGATACATCGCGCCGCAGGAGTGGCAGAAGGGCCCCGCGTCACCCGTGGCCCACAGGTCGGCGGCCTGGGTCTCGGCGTCCGGGTCCAGCTCCCGCCCGCACATCGCGGTCGTTCCGTTCCCGCGGACCATGTGCCAGATCTTGACCGGCGCGCCCGCGACCCGCCCGGAGCTGCCCTCCTCGTATTCGGCGCGCATCTCGTGCTGCATGGCGGTACACCTCCTGCTCACACCACCACTACCCTCCATGCTCCCGCCACGCCGAGCCTCGCGCCACCTCCACCGCCGCACCAGGCCTCGCGCCACCTCCACACCGCCACACAAGGCGTCGCGCCACCTCCACCGGCGCGCCGTCCGCGCTCCCGCGCCACGCCGGAGCCATGCGCCCACGCTACGGGCTGACCGGCGGCCACCGACGCTTTCCCCTCCCCGCCCCTTCCCACTACCCGGGGCTCCGCCCCTGGACCCCGGGATCACGAGGCGAAGCCCCACCCCGCCACAGACACCACGCCCCACCGGACACCGCCCGGCCCGCAGCCGGTGACCCCACCCCCCGGACACCGAGGGGTCTGAGGCGAAGCCCCACCACGCGCCGGAACCGCATACCGATACCCATCCCGCCGCAGGCGTCACGACCCACCAGCACCACCCGGCCCACGGCCGGTGACCCCACCCCTGGACACCGGGGCCTGGGGCAGAGCCCCGCACGCGGCGGAGCGGCATATCGTCAGGTGTCGGGAAGGGGCGGGGCGGGGAACAGCCCGCCGCGGGCGTACGCGTACCGCCGGGCGCTCCCTAGAAGACGGACCAGCCGGTCAGCGTGGTGAAGTGGTCCAGGGCCGCCACCCCGGCCACCGAGTTGCCGCGGTCGTCGAGCCCGGGACTCCAGACGCACAGCGTGCAGCGCCCGGGCACCACCGCGACGATCCCACCGCCGACCCCGCTCTTGCCGGGCAGCCCGACCCGGTAGGCGAAGTCGCCCGCCGCGTCGTACGTACCGCAGGTGAGCATGACCGCGTTGACCCGCTTGGCCTCGCTGCGCGACAGCAGCCGGGAGCCGTCCGCGCGCAGCCCGTGGCGGGCGAGGAAGCCGCCCGCCAGGGCGAGGTCGCGGCAGCTCATCTCGATCGAGCACTGCCAGAAGTAGTGCTCCAGGACGGTCGGCACGGGGTTGTCGAGGTTGCCGTATCCGGCCATGAAGTGGGCGAGGGCGGCATTGCGGTCGCCGTGGGCGGTCTCGGAGACGGCGACCTCCTGGTCGAAGGCGAGGTCCGGGTTGCCGCTCTCGGCGCGCAGGAAGTCCAGCATGGTGGTGCTGGCGTCGCCGGTGAGGGTGTGCAGCCGGTCGGTGACGACGAGCGCCCCGGCGTTGATGAACGGATTGCGCGGGATGCCGTGCTCGTACTCCAGCTGCACCAGGGAGTTGAAGGGGTTGCCCGAGGGCTCCCGGCCGACCCGCCGCCACAGCTTCTCGCCGTCGTCGGCGAGGACGAGCGCGAGGCTGAACGCCTTGGAGATGGACTGCATCGAGAAGGGCCGTTCCCAGTCGCCGACCCCGGTGACCCGGCCGTCGACGTCGGCGAGGGCGATCCCGAAGCGGTCCGCGTCCACCGAGGCGAGCGCCGGGATGTACTGGGCCACCCGGCCCCGGCCGATCCGCGGCCGCACATGGGCCGCGACCTCCTCCAGCACTGCCTGGTAGTCCATGGTGCGGTGCGTCTCCTGTTGCGAGGTCGTACGGATGAACCGGTCCGCACGATAACGCGCCCCCCATCATTCATCACCCCATGTGTTTATGGGTGTGCGGCGGGTAAGCAAGCGGGTGAACGAGGCGGACCGCGACCGGGGCCCGCCTCAGGACCAGAACGGAGGCGGGGCATGGCCTCACCCATGTCCACGGGGGACTTCCTGGCGGCGCTGACGAACGAGGGCTTACAGGTGACGCAGGTCGGCGACTGGCGGCACCACAACCGGAACCACAAGGGGCCGTGGGGCCCGGTGCACGGGGTGATGATCCACCACACCGTCACCTCAGGCACCGAGGAGACCGTGGAGATCTGCCGGGACGGCTTCGAGGGGCTGCCCGGCCCGCTGTGCCACGGGGTGATCGCCAAGGACGGAGGCGTCCATCTGGTCGGCTACGGCCGCGCCAACCACGCCGGTCTTGGCGACGACGACGTCCTGCGGGCGGTGATCGCCGAGAAGGCGCTTCCGTCGGACAACGAGGCGAACACCGACGGGAACCGCGCCTTCTACGGCTTCGAATGCGAGAACCTGGGCGACGGCGAGGACCCGTGGCCCGAGGCCCAGCTGGACGCGATCGCGCGGGCCGCGGCGGCCGTGTGCCGCCATCACGGCTGGACCGAGCGCTCGGTGATCGGCCACCTCGAATGGCAGCCGGGCAAGGTGGATCCGCGTGGCTTCACCATGGCCTCGATGCGCGACCGGATCCGCGAACAGCTCAAGTAGGGCGCTCAGGGACGTCACAGAGCGCCCTCGGGGAAGCGCGCGGCGCGTAGGGGCGGCCGCGGAGGGGCACGGGGCTCAGGCTCCGTCCTCCGTGGCCCCCTCCCGGTAGAGCGCCGCCTCCTCCAGGTCCAGCCGCCGCAGCAGCGACCGCAGCATCTCCTCGTCGATCCGCCGGGCGTCCCGCAGATCCACGAACACCGCCCGCTCGGCCTCGATCATCTCCCGGGCCAGCCGCCGATAGGTGTCGTCCGCCGATTCGCCGGTCACCTCGTTGACCGCGCCCAGCCGCTCCCATACGGCGTTGCGGCGCTGTTCCAGCACGGTGCGCAGCCGGTCGGCGAGCGGCGACGGCAGGGCGTTGCGCTCATCGGCGAGCAGTTCCCCCAGTCGGCGCTCGGCGGCCAGCGACGCGGTGTTCTGCGCCTGGGCCTCGGCGAGGGTCTCGGCGTGGGGGTCACGGCCGGGCAGCCCGAGCAGCCGGATCAGGGACGGCAGGGTGAGCCCATGGATCACCAGGGTGCCGATGACGGTGGTGAAGGTGAGGAAGAGGATCAGGTTGCGGGCCGGGAAGGGGGCACCGCCGTGCACGGTCTCCGGGATCGAGAACGCGATGGCCAGCGAGACCACGCCGCGCATCCCGGCCCAGCCGACGATGACCGGCGCGGTCCAGTTGGTGCCGGGCTCGCGCTCGCGGATCCCGGGGAAGAGCATGCGCGGCACGAAGGTCGACGGGAAGACCCAGACGTAGCGGGCGGCCACCACGGCCAGGAAGACGACGGCCGCGTACCAGGCGGCCTCGTCCGCCCCGTACTCCCCCAGGCCGCCCACCACGACCCGCAGTTGCAGCCCGATCAGCGCGAACACCGCCGACTCCAGAACGAAGTCGATCATGCGCCAGACCGCCGCCTCCTGGAGCCGGGTGGCGAAGTCGACCTGCCAGGAGTGGTGTCCGAGGTAGAGCCCGACCACCACGACGGCCAGCACACCCGACGCCTCGAACTGCTCGGCGACGGCGTAGGCGACGAAGGGGATCAGCAGCGAGAGGGTGTTCTGCAGCAGAGGGTCCCGCAGCCGGGTGCGCAGCCAGTGCAGCGGCACCATCAGGATCAGACCGACCACGACGCCGCCGATGGCCGCGAAGGCGAACTCCCGCAGACCCTCGGCCCAGCTGACGCCCTCCCCCACCGCCGCGGCCACCGCCACCCGGTAGGCGGTGATCGCGGTCGCGTCGTTGAACAGGGACTCGCCCTGGAGGAGCGTGGTGAGCCGGGAGGGCAGCCCGATCCGGCGGGCGATGGCGGTGGCGGCCACCGCGTCCGGCGGCGCGACCACCGCGCCCAGCACGAGGGCGGCGGTCAGCGGCAGCTGCGGGATCAGCAGATGGGCGACCACGCCGACCGCGACCGTCGCGAAGAGCACATACCCGACGGAGAGCAGCGCGATGGGCCGCAGATTGGCCCGCAGATCGAGGTACGAGCTGTCCAGCGCGGCGCTGTGCAGCAGCGGCGGCAGCACCAGGGGCAGCACGATATGCGGGTCCAGCGTGTAGTCCGGCACCCCGGGTACGTACGAGACGACAAGCCCGGCCGCGACCAGCAGCAGCGGCGCGGGCACCGGGGTCCGGCGCGCCGCGCCCGCGACCACCGCGCTGCCCGCGACCAGCATCAACAACGGCAATACGTCCATCGTCCGGCCCTGTCTCCGTCGGCCGTCCCGACGGTCGTCCATGTGCTCCGCTCACGCGGCGTTTTAGTCTGGCAATCATGAACGAGTGCCCGCATGTTCCCGCACTGCCGCGTCCCGAACCGGAGCCGCGGTCAGACACCTGTCCCGAATGCCTGGCGGTCGGCAGCCACCCCGTCCAGCTGCGGAAGTGTCTGGTGTGCGGGCATGTGGGCTGCTGCGACTCCTCGCCGTACCAGCACAGCACCCGGCACTTCGAGGAGACCGGCCATCCGGTGATGCGCAGCTTCGAGGAGGGAGAGGACTGGCGCTGGTGCTTTGTGGATCAGCTCATCGTGCTGTGAGATGCCGACGCGTGGTGAGGTCCCGGCTCCGCGGACGCCCTGGTCTTGGCGTTTTCCGCGCAATGCCGGAGATCGACTGCCGCGTTTGTCGGTGCGGCCCGCTAGCCTTCACCACATGATCCGATCAGCGAAGCCGTCCGACATCCCGGCGATTCATGCGATGATCCGCGAGCTGGCGGACTACGAGCGGGCTCCGCAGGAGGCGAAGGCCACCGAGGAGCAGCTGCGCGAGGCGCTCTTCGGGGCGCATCCCGCGGTGTTCGCGCTGATCGCCGAGGAGGCCGGTGGCGCCGGAGAGCCCACCGCTCCGGTGGGGTTCGCCCTGTGGTTCCGTAACTTCTCCACCTGGACAGGCACCCATGGCGTGTATCTGGAGGACCTGTACGTCATCCCGCGGGCCCGCGGGGGCGGTCACGGCAAAGCGCTGCTCGCCGAGCTGGCACGGATCTGCGTGGAGCGGGGATATGCCCGTTTCGAATGGCCGGTGCTCGACTGGAACGAGCCCGCGATCGGCTTCTACGCCGCGATCGGCGCGGAGGCAATGGACGAATGGACGGTGCGCAGGCTCTCCGGAGAGCCGCTGCGAGCGCTGGCCGCTCAGGCCATGGGCACCGCCATGACCAGCGATTTCCTGAGTGAGGCGACATCTCTTTCGAATTGAGACCGCAAACCCTCTAGCCACGCTGCGTACTCATGTGCTTACTATGAGTGATATCGCAGCCTTGTGGGCCGGGGTTCACCCGCGATGGGGGCCGTGCTTCGTCCGGGCGACACCGAACCGCAGATCGCGATAGCGTCGCAGCCAAAGTACATACAGCGCCGACCCGTATCACCCTCCACCATAAGGGTTCGGGGCCGACGCTCCAATCAGCTCAGCTCAATCAGCTTGTGTCACCTTGGAGGTGAGGGTGTCCCAGATCGCAGGCGAGCCCGGGACCCAGGACTTCGTGGAAGTCCGGCTGCCCGCTGCGGGTGCCTATCTGTCGGTGCTGCGGACGGCCACCGCCGGCCTCGCAGCCCGCTTGGACTTCACCCTCGACGAAATCGAGGATCTGCGTATCGCCGTGGATGAGGCATGCGCGATCCTGCTGCAGCAAGCCGTGTCCGGCAGTGTGCTGAGCTGCGTCTTCCGCTTGATCGACGACGCACTCCAGGTGACCGTCTCGGCTCCCACCACCGACGGTCGCGCCCCCGAGCGCGACACCTTCGCCTGGACGGTGCTCTCCGCACTGGCGGGCAAGGTGGACTCGACGGTGGCCGAGGACCGAACGGTCAGCATCAGCCTGTACAAGGAGCGCGGCGCCGGCCCCGGACAGCCGTGACGGAACAAGGGGGCTCCGTGAGCACTGCATCATCGCGGGGAGTAGGTACCCCGGCCATCCCGCACCCGCCGGCCCGGCCGCATCCCGCGGACTCGGAGGCGGCAGGAGACCGACCAGAGCGGGCGGACCACATGGATCAGCACGAGCAGGTGCATCAGCAGCACGATCCGCAGGACCGGAGTGGCGCGCGGGCGATGTTCGCCGAGCTGCGACAACTGCCGGAGGGCTCCACCGAGCGGGCCGAGCTGCGCAACAACCTCGTTCGTATGCATCTGCCGCTGGTGGAGCACCTGGCCCGGCGCTTCCGCAACCGCGGCGAGCCGCTGGACGACCTCACCCAGGTCGCCACCATCGGGCTGATCAAGTCCGTGGACCGGTTCGATCCGGACCGCGGTGTGGAGTTCTCCACCTATGCGACACCAACGGTCGTGGGCGAGATCAAGCGCCACTTCCGTGACAAGGGCTGGGCGGTGCGGGTGCCGCGCCGGCTTCAGGAGCTGCGGCTGTCCCTGACCACGGCCACCGCGGAGCTCTCCCAGCGCCATGGCCGCGCCCCGACCGTCCATGAGCTGGCCCAGCATCTGTCCATCTCCGAGGAGGAGGTGCTGGAGGGGCTGGAGTCCGCCAATGCCTACAGCACCCTGTCCCTGGACGTCCCGGACACGGACGACGAGTCCCCGGCGGTCGCCGACACCCTCGGCGCGGAGGACGAGGCGCTCGAGGGCGTCGAGTACCGCGAGTCCCTCAAACCCCTGTTGGAGGATCTGCCACCGCGCGAGAAGAAGATCCTGCTGCTGCGCTTCTTCGGCAATATGACGCAGTCGCAGATCGCGCAGGAGGTCGGCATCTCCCAGATGCATGTCTCCCGGCTGCTGGCCCGCACGCTCGCGCAGCTGCGCGACAAGCTGCTGGTCGAGGAGTAGCGAGCGCTATGGGGCGCCTCCGGTGGGCTGTCCCCCTCCCCGCCCCTTCCCGATACCAGAAGCTCCGCCCCCGGGGCCCAGTCCCCGGGGCCCAGTCCCCGGGGCAAAACCCCACCACGCGGCGGAGCCGCACACCGACGCTGGGGGGAAGGGGTGAAGCCCCGGCCCGGGGTCTGAGGTCGAACCCGCTCCAGGACCTGGAGCGAAGCCCCGGTTGCGGGGGCTGGGGCGGCGTCCCGAATTCGGGGGCTGGGGTGGGCCCCAGGTTCGGGGAGGGGCGGGGAGGGGGCAGGTCGCCGGAGGCGGGGAGGGGCTATGTGTCGCGGGGGCCGATGCCCAGGGCCTCGGTTGCCGTTGGGTTGATCAGCAGCGCCAGGACGGCGAGGGCCGCGACGGCGGTGGCCACTCCGGCGGCGATCAGCCCGCCGCCGTTCTGCAGCAGCGTCCAGGCCACCGGCAGCGCCATCAGCTGGGTGATCATCGCGGGCCCGCGGCTCCAGCGGCGGCGCAGCCACAGCCCACGGGCCGCCAGCAGCGGCAGCAGGGCCAGGGCCAGCACGGTGACCCCGAGCATCTCCGCCTGCTGCGGGCTCTCCGGATCTCCGGTCAGCCCCATGATCAGTACGTAGAAGCCGAAGCCCAGCAGCACCACGCCTTCCGCGGCGGCCAGTACCGCGGCCGCGGTCAGCCGTGCGGGGCGGGGCCCGGTGGGCGCGGCGTCGGCGGCACCGGCGGCGGTGGTCGGCTTGGTGGCGGCGGTCGCCTTGGCGGCCCCCGCGTCCGGCCTGGCCACGGCCTTCCGCTCGGTCGCCTTCCGCGCCGTGGCCTTTTGCGCCTTCTTAGCGGCAGCGGACTTCGCGGTAGCGGACTTCTTACTGCTCACCCCAGCAGCCTAGCCGTCCTCGAGGCGCCCGGGCCCTACCCCCCTGGGGCCGGTCGTCCCGGATAGGTAGGCTGGCGCGCATGCGCGCACTCCTCGTGGTCAATCCGGCAGCAACCACCACCAGTGCCCGCACCCGGGATGTTCTGTTCCACGCGCTCGCCAGCGATCTGAAGCTGGACGTGGCGACCACGGAGTACCGGGGGCACGCCCGCGACCTGGCTCGGCGGGCGGTCGACGGCGGCACGCATGAACTGGTCGTGGCGTTCGGCGGCGACGGCACCGTCAACGAGGTCGTCAACGGACTGCTGCACCATGGCCCCGCCCCGCAGGAGTTGCCCCGGCTCGCGGTCGTGCCCGGCGGCTCCACCAATGTCTTCGCACGTGCCCTCGGGCTGCCCAATGACGCCGTCGAGGCGACCGGCGCCCTGCTGGACGCGTTGAGAGACAGCACCGAGCGCACCGTGGGCCTCGGGCTCGCGGGCGGCACTCCGGGCACCCGGGACGAATCGGTCCCGGCTCGCTGGTTCACCTTCTGCGCCGGGCTGGGCTTCGACGCGAGCGTCATCGGCCGGGTCGAACAGCAACGCGAGCGCGGTAAGCGGTCCACCCACGCGCTCTACATACGGCAGATGGTGCGGCAGTTCATGGGGGAGCCGCACCGGCGGCAGGGCACCATCACCATCGGCCGGCCGGGCGAGGACTCGATCGAGGAGCTCGCGCTGTCGATAGTCTGCAACACCTCCCCGTGGACCTTCCTGGGCAATCGCCCGGTCTACGCGGCGCCCCAGGCGTCCTTCGACACCGCCCTCGACGTGCTGGGACTCGCCAAGCTGTCGGCGCCGGCGATGACCCGTTACGCGACCCAGTTGCTGACGTCGACACCCGAGCGCGGGCCCCGCGGGAAGCATGTGGTAGCGCTTCACGATCTGACGGACTTCACCTTGCAATCCCAGGCGCCACTGCCGTTCCAGATGGACGGTGACCATCTGGGACTGCGTACGAGCGTGACGTTCACAGGCGTACGCCGTGCACTGCGTGTGATTGTGTGAGTGAGACCGCAAAAAGTCCTTCCAGTCGAACGTTTACCCTGGACTCCACCCACCGGAAGTACGGCTGTGACCGAGCCGACACCAAGGAATCAAAAAAAACTTTCCGGAAGGGGTTGTATCCGTCGCCGAGGTTTGCGAGTCTCTTCTTGGCGATCGGGACGGCCTTCTGAAAGGCCCCCTTGAGAGCCCGAACCCCCTCCTCATTCCACAGGACCGCACCAGCCCCAACTGGTTCGGCGGCCCTACGCTTGCGGGGGGATTCGTGAAAGCGTTCACATTCACAAGCAACGAGCCCGCAATACGAGGAGATGGAGCAGCCATGGACTGGCGTCACAACGCCGTTTGCCGCGAGGAAGACCCCGAGCTGTTCTTCCCCATCGGCAACACCGGTCCTGCGCTGCTGCAGATCGAGGAAGCCAAGGCCGTCTGCCGCCGCTGCCCCGTCATGGAGCAGTGCCTGCAGTGGGCGCTTGAGTCCGGCCAGGACTCCGGCGTCTGGGGTGGAATGAGCGAAGACGAGCGCCGCGCCATGAAGCGCCGTGCCGCTCGCAACCGGGCACGCAACGCCAGCGCCTGAAGCCCGGCACCCCGTGGCCCCCGAGCCGCAGCGCGTAGAACCCCCGATGCGCACAGCAAATTGAGCTTTGAGCCCCGGACCGGATGGGTCCGGGGCTCAGTGCTTTCCGGGCGCATTTCCACCCCGATAACGATGCGGACAACAATGCGCTCAGCACATCAGTGCTTCTCCGCACCCACCGGGAAGTCCAGCATCACCCGGGTGCCGCGCTCCGGGGCGGGCACCATGTCGAACGTCCCGCCCAGCTCGCCCTCCACCAGGGTGCGGACGATCTGAAGCCCCAGGTTTCCGGCCCGCTGGGGGTCGAACCCCTCGGGCAGTCCGCGCCCGTCGTCCTGGACGATCACCGAAAGCCGGCTCTCCTCACCGCCGCCCCCGCGCATCGCCGAGACCTCGACCGTGCCCTGCTCCCCCGGTCCGAAGCCGTGCTCCAGCGCGTTCTGCAGCACTTCGGTGAGGACCATGGACAGCGGGGTGGCCACCTCGGCGTCCAGGATGCCGAACCGCCCGGTGCGGCGGCCGGTCACCTTGCCGGGCGATATCTCGGCCACCATCGCGAGCACCCGGTCGGCTATGTCGTCGAACTCGACCCGCTCGTCGAGGTTCTGCGAGAGGGTCTCGTGGACGATGGCGATCGAGCCGACCCTGCGCACCGCCTCGTTGAGCGCCTCCCGCCCCTGGGCCGAGTCCATGCGGCGGGCCTGGAGCCGCAACAGGGCCGCCACCGTCTGGAGGTTGTTCTTCACCCGGTGGTGGATCTCCCGGATGGTGGCGTCCTTGGTGATCAACTCGCGCTCGCGGCGGCGCAGTTCGGTGACGTCCCGCAGCAGCACCAGCGAGCCGATGTGCAGCCCCTTGGGCTTGAGCGGGATGGCCCGCAGCTGGATGACCCCGTCGCCGCCCTCGACCTCGAACTCCCGGGGCGCCCAGCCGCTGGCCAGTTTGACCAGCGCCTCGTCCACCGGGCCGCGCACCGGGGCGAGTTCGGCGGTGGTCTTGCCCAGGTGGTGGCCGACGAGGTCGGCGGCGAGGCCCAGCCGGTGGTAGGCGGAGAGCGCGTTGGGGCTCGCGTACTGGACCACCCCGTCCGCGTCGAGCCGGATCAGCCCGTCGCCGGCGCGCGGTGAGGCGTCCATGTCGACCTGCTGGTTGGGGAACGGAAACGATCCAGCGGCGATCATCTGGGCGAGGTCGGACGCGCTCTGGAGGTAGGTGAGCTCCAGCCGGCTGGGGGTCCGTACGGTCAGCAGATTGGTGTTCCGCGCGATCACGCCGAGGACCCGGCTCTCCCGCCGGACCGGGATGGACTCCACCCGGACCGGCACCTCCTCGCGCCACTCGGGGTCGCCCTCCCGGACGATCCGGCCCTCGTCCAGGGCGGCGTCCAGCATGGGGCGGCGGCCGCGGGGGACGAGATGCCCGACCATGTCGTCCTGGTAGGAGGTGGGCCCGGTGTTCGGCCGCATCTGGGCCACGGAGACATACCGGGTGCCGTCGCTGGTGGGGACCCACAGCACAAGATCGGCGAAGGAGAGGTCGGAGAGCAGCTGCCACTCCGAGACCAGCAGGTGGAGCCACTCGAGATCGGAATCGTCGAGTGCGGTGTGCTGGCGGACGAGGTCGTTCATGGAGGGCACGTTGTGAGCCTACCCTCACTGGTCGATTAGCCTATTCGCGCATAAGCATGGACAGACAGCAGTGGTCTAGTCCAGAATATCGAGCACTGCGATCTTCCGCTCTCCCCGCACAGGAGGGCGGATCGAGGAACCCGGAGCGCTCTGCCCTGACCGCCCGGGAATCCTCAGGTCGGCCGCTCGGCCGACGCAACTCCGGGCTGCGGTGCCGGGCGGGTTGAGGGTCCTGCCCTGGCGCCGCGGCCCGCGGGTGTCACACATCCGCGGCCGCGGATGTCACACATGGCTCCCGCGCCTCTCGAAGGCCGCGGGAGCCTTTTCCGTCTGCCTCAGGTGTGCCTCAGGTGTGCCTCAGCGGGTCTCCGTCACCTTCGCCAGCGCCCGCGGCGCGTCCGGGTCCTGCCCGCGCGCGATCGTCACCTCGTACGCCAGCATCTGCAGCGGCAGGATCTCCAGGATCGGCTGGACCTCCTCGGCGACGCCGTCCGTCGGCAGGGCGAACCCCGCCGAGGCCCGCTCCACCTCCGACGCGCCGCCGATGACCACGAGGTCCGCACCCCGGCCGCGCAGCCGCTCCAGGACCGGCTGCAGCGCCTGGCCGCCCTTGCCCTCGGTGACGATGGCGATCACCGGCGAGATGTTGTCGACCATGGCCAGCGGGCCGTGCAGCAGATCGGCGCCGGAGTAGGAGAGCGCCGGGATGTAGCTGGTCTCCATCAGCTTCAGGGCGGCTTCCTTGGCGGTCGGGTAGCCGTAGCCCCGGGAGGTGAGGACCATCCGCTCGGCGAAGCGGTAGCGCGCCGCGAGCTGGCGGACCTCGTCCTGGCGGTCGAGGATCTGCTGGGCGAGGTCGGGCAGCACCTTGGCGGCCGCGCCGTCACCGCCGCGCAGCCCCTCCACGAAGAGGTAGAGGGCGAGCAGTTCCGCGGTGTAGGTCTTGGTCGCGGGCAGCGCCTTCTCCGGCCCGGCCAGGACGTCGATGTGGAATTCGGAGACGGCCGCGAGCGGCGAGTCGGCGTTGTTGGTCACCGCGAGGGTGATCGCACCGGCCGCGCGGGCGGCCTCGGTGGAGGCCACCAGGTCCGGGGAGCCGCCGGACTGGCTGACGGTGATCACCAGGACGTCGGTGAGGTCCGGCTGGGCGCCGTACGCGGTGGTGGTGGACATGGAGGTCAGCCCGCACGGCTTGCCGAGCAGTACCTCGAGCAGGTACTTGGCGTACAGCGCCGCGTTGTCCGAGGTGCCCCGGGCGGTGAGGAGGACGAAGCGCGGGTTGCGGGCGGCGATCCGCTCCGCGACCTCACGGATCCTCGGGGCGCCCTGGTCGAGGATGCGGCGCAGCACGGCGGGCTGCTCGGCCATCTCGCCGGACATGATCCGGCCCGGCTGGTCGCTGCGCTGGGCCGTCGTCGTGGCGGACATGCTGGGTGCCTCCAGGTGGCTGGTGTGCCGGGCTGGGCCGAGGGGCTGAGGAGTCAGTCCCCGGGGTGGTCACCGGCGCCGTTGCCGACGATCACTTCCGCGGCCGCCCGGCCACACACCCGGGCGGCGCCGTGGGTCGCGATGTGCAGCGCCCCGGCGGGCGGCGCCTGGGGCACCCCCATCTCCACGACGACCGTCTCCGGCCGGGCGGTGAGCAGGGCGTCCAGCGCGTCGGCCATCCAGGGGTGGCGGTGGACATCGCGGACCACAGCGACGATCCTACGGTCCCCCGCGGTGTCGAGCATATTTTCGATCAGGCCGTGGACGCCCAGGGTGTCGGCGTCCTGCCGCCCGTAGGTGGCGGCCCCGGTGCCGGGGCGCAGCCGGGCCAGTTCGGCGCCGACGCCCCAGGGGGTCTCCTCGCCGACGGCGATGTTGGCCACCGGGGTGAAGGCGGCCACGTAGACGGGTCCGGTCACCGGCTGGTAGGAGGTCCCGGCCGGGGTGACCCTGAGCGCCCGGCGCGCGGCGGCGAGCCCCACCCCCGCGGCGGGCTCGACGCCGTGCGCCGCGCGCGGTCCTCCGGAGCGCCGCGTCCACTCCCCCAGGGCGCGCACCCGCGCCGCCGCCTCGGCCAGTCGCTCCTCCGCCAGCCGCCCCTCGATGACGGCGGTGACCAGCGCGTCGCGCAGCCGCAGCACGGTGTCCTCGTCGGCGAGGCCGCCGCCCACGCAGATGGCGTCGGCGCCTGCGGCGATCGCCAGCACGCTGCCGCGTTCGATGCCGTACGCGTCGGCGATGGCCCGCATCTCCATGCCGTCGGTGACGATCATCCCGTCGAAGCCGAGTCCGCCGTCGGCGACGGGCCGGCGCAGCAGGCCGTGCAGCGCGGCGGGGCTGAGGGTGGCGGGCAGGTCGGGGTCGAGCGCGGGCAGCAGGATGTGCGCGCTCATCACGGCCTTGGTCCCGGCGGCGACGGCGGCGCGGAAGGGCATCAGCTCGCGGGCGGTCAGGGTGTCGAGACCGGCGTCGATGCGCGGCAGCGCGTGGTGGGAGTCGACGGCGGTGTCGCCGTGGCCGGGGAAGTGCTTGGTGCAGGCGGCCACTCCGGCGCTCTGGAGGCCCTCGATGTACGCGGCGGTGTGCCGGGCGACGAGCCCCGGCTCGGCGCCGAAGGAGCGCACGCCGATGACGGGGTTGCCGGGGTTGGAGTTGACGTCGGCGGACGGCGCCCAGTTGAGGTTGACGCCGCATTCGGCGAGGCGGCGGCCCAGCTCGCGGGCGACGGCGCGGGTCAGCTCCGGGTCGTCGACGGCGCCGAGCGCCAGGTTGCCGGGGAAGGAGGAGCCGGTGCGCACCTCCAGCCGGGTGACGTCGCCGCCCTCCTCGTCGATCGCCACCAGGACGTCGTCGCGCTCGGCGCGCAGCTGGGCGGTGAGGGCGCCCAGCTGCTCGGGAGTGGCGATGTTCCGGCCGAACAGGCCGACGGAGGCGAGCCCCTCGCCGAGCCGCCGCAGCACCCAGTCGGGGGCGGAGGTGCCGGTGAAGCCCGGCTGGAGAACGGTGAGAGCGTCACGGGTGAGGGTGGCCGAGTCGTGTGCGAGGGTCGTCATAAACCGGGATCATCCCTTCACAGCGCCGGAAGTGAGCCCACCGACCGCCTTGCGTTGCAGAAACAGGAAGAGAAGCAGGATCGGGATGGCGAACAGCGACGCCGCCGCCATGGTGGCACCCCAGTCGTCGCCGAAGGCGGTCTGGAAGCTGGACAGCCACAGCGGAAGCGTCTGGGCACCCGGGTCCTTGTTCAGGATGAGCACGAGCGGGAATTCGTTCCAGGCCGTGATGAAGCCGAAGAGCGAGGTGGCCATCAGGCCGGGGGCGAGCAGCGGGAAGATCACCCGGATGAACGCCTGCGGACGGGTGCAGCCGTCGACCATCGCCGACTCCTCCAGCTCCTTGGGGATCGCGGCCACATAGGCGCGGAGCGTGAGGATGGTGAAGGGCAGCACCATGACCATGTAGAACAGGGTGAGCGGAAGCAGGCTGTTCAGCATGTCGCCGTCGCGTACCAGCATGTAGATGGCGATGACCAGGACCTCCCAGGGCGCCATCTGGGCGATCATGAAGGTCAGCAGGAAGCCGCGGCGCCCCTGGAACCGCATCCGGGCGAGGGCGAACGACGCGAGCAGCGCGATCAGCAGGGAGAGGCCGACCGCCGAGAGGGTGACGGTGAGGGAGTTGCCCACCAGGGTCCAGAAGTTATCCGCGTCCACGGCCTTCTGGAAGTGTTCGAGGGTGACTCCGGTCGGGAACCACACCGGGTCCTCGGAGATGATGTCCGAGGTCGGCTTGAGGGCCGTGGTGAACATCCAGTAGACGGGGAACACGAAGCCGAGAAAGAGCACGACTGCGGTCGCGTTGGGCCACAGCCGGGCGAGCGGCGAGCGCTTCACAGCTCGTCCTCCTCTTGCCTGAGCACGATCCGGAGGTAGTAGGAGGTCAGCGCCAGCAGGACCGCGATGGTCAGCAGCGAGATCGCGGCGCCCATGCCGTAGTGCTGGTTGCCGACGCCCTCGATGAAGGCGTAGACGGGCAGGGTCTCGGTGAGCCGGTCGGGGCCGCCCTCGTTGATCGCGAAGACCTGGGTGAACGCCTTGAAGACCCAGATGACTTCGAGGAACGTCGTGGCCAGCAGGAACGGCTTGAGGAACGGGAAGGTCACCGAGGTGAAGCTCTTCCAGCCGCCGGCGCCGTCGAGCGCGGCCGCCTCGTAGAGCTCGCCGGGGATGGTGGTGGTCGCGGCGTAGAGGTTGATCGCCACGAAGGGGATCGACCCCCAGACGATCAGCACGGTGATGACGAAGAAGGTGGAGAACTGGCCGCCGGTCCAGTTGTAGTGCGCCATGGAGTGCCAGCCGAGCGCGTCCAGCACCCAGTTGACCACCCCGAAGCGGGTGGCGAAGAGCCACTGGAAGACGGTGGTGGCGGCGACGGTCGGCATGGCCCAGGTCAGCACGAGTCCGATCGAGAGCAGCAGCCGCATCTTGCTGCCGAGCCGGGCCAGCAGCAGTCCGATCAGGGTGCCCAGCAGCATGATCAGCACCACGTTGACCGCGGTGAAGATCACCGACCGCAGGGTGACCCGCCAGAAGTCCTCGCTGGTCAGCGCCTCGCGGTAGTTGTCGACCCCGTTCCACTCGGTGAGATGCTGGATCAGCTGCCGCATATTGAGGTTCTGGAACGACAGCAGGCCGTTCTTGACCAGCGGCCAGCCCAGCAGCAGCGCGGTCGCCGCCAGCGCGGGCAGCAGCAGGAGGTACGGGGCTGCGCCATTCAGCCGTGCGCGCCCGGCGGGACCCGGGGCCGGGCGGCGGGGCCCCGGCGGCGCCCCGCCCCGCCGGACCCCGGCCGCCGCCGGGCCGGGGTCCTTGCGTTCGGTCGCTACGGCCATCGGGCTCAACGCTCCTGGCTGAGACGCTTGTTCATGTCGTCCTCGACCGACTTGGCCGCCTCGGCGGGCGACTTACCGGTGAGCACGGCGGTCATATAGCTCTTGACGGGGTTCGGGGCGTTCTCCACCGCGGCCCATTCGGGGATCAGCGGGGTGGTGCCGCCGGTCGCGGCGGCCGGGGCGGCCGCCTGCCCGGCGGCGTTGCCCTTGAGCTGCGTCTGGAGCGACTCCTTGTTGGGGATGACACCGCCTTCCTTGGCGAGCTGTCCCTCGTAGGTGTCATTGAGCGCGATCTTCAGGAACTCCTTGGCCAGTTCCTGCTTCTCGCTGCCCGCGGCGATCGCGAGGTTGGAGCCGCCGAGGAAGACGCCCTCGGGCTTGCCCGCGGTCTCGCCCGGGATGGTGAAGTAGCCGATGTCCTTCTCGATCTTCGGGTTGGCCTTGATGGCGATCGCGGCTTCCCAGCCCATGCCGATGAAGGCACCGGTCTTGCCCTTGGCGAAGACCTCCCCCTGCTGCGGGGTGGCCTCGTCCTTGTCCTTGGGGGCCTTGCTGAAGGACTGGTACTGCTTGTAGATGTCCATGGCCTTGCCGACCTTGGGGTCGGCGAGGTTGGAGACCCACTTGTCGCCGTCCTTCTTCACCAGGTCGGCGCCGGTGCCGATGGTCAGCCCGTCGAAGAAGTACCAGTTCTGGCCCGGGAGATAGATGGGCTCGGCGTCGGTCTTCTTCTTGATGGTGTCGAGGTCGCGGAAGAACTCGGTACGGGTCTTGGGGGTGTCCTTGATCCCGGCGTCGGCCCAGATCTTCTTGTTGTAGAGGACGACCCGGTTGGCCGCGTACCACGGCGCCGCGTACTGCTTGCCGTCGTAGACCGCGGACTTGTTGATCGACTCCGACCAGTCGGCGCCGATCGACTTCTTCAGGTCACCGAGTTCGGCCAGGCCGCCGGTCTGCGCGTAGGACGGGGTCTGGGTGTTGCCGATCTCCAGCACATCCGGCGGGTCGGACTCCGAGAGCGCGGTGGTCACCTTCTGCTGAATGCCGTTCCACTGCTGGATCTCCAGCTTCAGCTTGGCGCCCGTCTTCTTCTCGAAAGCGGCCTTGACATCCTTCGTCCAGCCGTCCGGCGTGGAGCCGTCCATCGCCCAGACGGTGAGCGTCTGCCCCTTGAATCCGTCCGCTCCGGCCTTGTCGTCATCGCCGTCGGACCCACAGGCCGCGACGGATACCAGCATTGCCGCGACACCCGTCGCCGCTATGAGCCCACGCTTCACAGCACACTCCTCAGAAGGCCGGATCAGGGGTTTAATGGTCCAGACCAGTGCCCGCAGCTTGGCCTAGACCTTTTGGGGTGTCAAGGGTGTATAAGAGTCACCGGAGGCTCCGTTACCGGACCGACACTTCCCGACATCCGGACCGGCGGACCGCCCGGAGCCGGGACCGTGCCACGATGTGAGGCGCTGGATTCTTCAGGAGACCGGTGACGGAGATGGACGCCGGTGACGGCAGCGGACCAGGAGTCGGAAGGGCGCGCGATGGACACCGAGGGGGCAACGGCGGCAGCGGCGGCCACCACGACGGCCGAGAGCGACGGCAACGGCTCCAATGGGGCACGCACCGCGCGCGTCCCGAAGTACTACCGCCTCAAGCGCCACTTGCTGGAGATGACCGAGACCCTGCCACCGGGCACCCCGGTCCCACCGGAGCGCACCCTGGCCGCGGAGTTCGACACCTCGCGCACCACCGTGCGCCAGGCACTCCAGGAACTGGTCGTCGAGGGACGTCTGGAGCGGATCCAGGGCAAGGGCACGTTCGTGGCCAAGCCCAAGGTCTCCCAGGCGCTGCAACTCACCTCGTACACCGAGGACATGAAGGCCCAGGGCCTGGAGCCCACCTCCCAGCTGCTGGACATCGGCTATGTCACCGCCGACGACCGGCTCTCCGGGCTGCTGGACATCGCCGCCGGCGGGCGGGTGCTGCGCATCGAGCGGCTGCGGCTGGCCAGCGGTGAGCCGATGGCGATCGAGACCACCCATCTGTCGGCCAAGCGCTTCCCCGCGCTGCGCCGCAGCCTGGTGAAGTACACCTCGCTCTACACGGCCCTGGCCGAGGTGTACGACGTCCGGCTGGCCGAGGCCGAGGAGACCATCGAGACCTCGCTGGCCACCCCGCGCGAGGCGGGGCTGCTGGGCACGGACGTGGGGCTCCCGATGCTGATGCTCTCGCGCCACTCGCGGGACGCGGCCGGGGAGCCGGTGGAGTGGGTGCGCTCTGTCTACCGCGGGGACCGCTACAAGTTCGTGGCGCGGCTGCAGCGGCCGAACGACTGACCAGCTTTCTTTCTCATACCGATATACGGACGGGTAGTGACGGCCGCCCGGCCCCGGGCTTAGATTTCCTGCGCATTACACAAATGATCAGCTGTGATCCAGGTGATCGACTGTGACGCAGGTGATGAGCCGAGGGGACTGGAGCCCGCCACATGTCAGACACGTCCGCTTCACCCGGCAGGAGACCGGTCGTGACGCCCACGCGCGTCGTGGCCGCTCTGTGCCTGATCGCCCCGTTTGTCGGGATGCTCTGGGTCGGTTCGTACGGCAAGGTCGAGCCGACCCTCATCGGGATCCCGTTCTTCTACTGGTACCAGATGCTCTGGGTGCCGATCTCGGCCGTGCTGACCTCGGTCGCCTACATCCTGGTCCGCCGCGAGCAGCGGGAGCGCAAGGGGGGTGACTCCGCATGAACGGCGGAGTGAACGGCGTCGCGCTCGCCGTCTTCATCTTCTTCTTCGTGGCCGTCACGGTCATGGGCTTCCTGGCCGCGCGCTGGCGCGCCGCCGAGAACGCCAACAACCTCGACGAGTGGGGTCTGGGCGGCCGCAGCTTCGGCACCTGGATCACCTGGTTCCTGCTCGGCGGCGACCTGTACACCGCGTACACCTTCGTCGCCGTCCCGGCCGCGATCTACGCGACCGGCGCGGCCGGGTTCTTCGCGGTCCCGTACACCATCCTGGTCTACCCGCTGATCTTCACCTTCCTGCCCCGGCTCTGGTCGGTGTCCCATAAGCACGGGTACGTCACCACCTCGGACTTCGTCCGCGGCCGCTTCGGCTCCAAGGGTCTTTCGCTGGCCGTCGCGATCACCGGCATCCTCGCCACCATGCCGTACATCGCCCTCCAGCTGGTGGGCATCCAGGCGGTACTGGACGTGATGGGCGTCGGCGGCGGGGAGAACACCAACTGGTTCATCAAGGACCTGCCGCTGCTGATCGCCTTCGGTGTGCTCGCCGCGTACACCTACTCCTCGGGTCTGCGCGCCCCCGCGCTGATCGCGTTCGTCAAGGACACCCTGATCTACATCGTCATCGCGGTGGCGATCATCTACATCCCGATCAAACTGGGTGGCTTCGACGACATCTTCAGCGCGGCGAACGACAAGTTCACCAAGGCCGGTGCGGGCGGACTCGCACCCCCGGCGGAGGGGCAATGGGCGTACGGCACGCTGGCCCTGGGCTCGGCCCTCGCCCTGTTCATGTATCCGCACTCGATCACGGCCACGCTCTCCAGCCGCAGCCGTGAGGTGATCCGCCGCAACACCACGATCCTGCCGCTGTACTCGCTGATGCTGGGGCTGCTGGCACTGCTGGGCTTCATGGCCATCGCCGCCGGGGTGACCGTCGAGAACGGCCAGCTGGCCATCCCCCAGCTCTTCGAGGACATGTTCCCGGACTGGTTCGCGGGGGTCGCCTTCGCCGCGATCGGCATCGGCGCACTCGTCCCGGCGGCCATCATGTCCATCGCCGCCGCCAACCTCTTCACCCGCAACATCTACAAGGACTTCCTGCGGCCGAACGCCACGCCCGAGGAGGAGACCAAGGTCTCCAAGCTGGTCTCGCTGCTGGTGAAGGTCGGCGCGCTGATCTTCGTGCTGGGCATGGACAAGACCGTCGCGATCAACTTCCAGCTGCTGGGCGGCATCTGGATCCTCCAGACCTTCCCGGCCCTGGTGGGCGGCCTGTTCACCCGCTGGTTCCACCGCTGGGCACTGCTGGCGGGCTGGGCCGTCGGCATGGTCTACGGAACGTGGAAGGCGTACGACACCCCGAGCGGCACCCAGAAGCACTTCGGCAACACCGCCGATGTGCCCGGTATCGGCGAGATCGGCTACATCGGCCTCACCGCCATCGTGCTCAACGTGGTGGTCACGGTCGTCCTGACGCTGATCCTGCGGGCGGTCAAGGCCCCGGACGGCGTGGACGAGACGTCCGCCGCCGACTACAAGGCGGACGCGGGCGACCCCGGCGTCCAGACCGACCTCCCGCCCGCCACGGCGGGCGCCCCTGGCGGCCACTGACGCCTTAGCGGCGGGCCGCGCGGATTGACGGCGAACGGGCCGTCGGCTCCTTCGGGGAGCCGGCGGCCCGTTCGCCGTACGTACGGCGCCGGCGTCAGGGGCGCTGGGGTGCTGGGGTGCTGGGGTTGCCTGGCGGACCGTGACGCCTGCGGCGGGCTTGTCCCCTCCCCGCCCCTTCCCACGGCATCGATATGCGGCTCCGCCGCGTGGTGGGGCTCCGCCCCAGACCCCGCTCCTCAAACGCCGGAGGGGCTGAAAATCGGGGCTCCGCCGGGTGGCAGGGGCTCCGCGCCGTAGTCCGGCTCCGCCGAGCGGCGGGGGCTCCACCCCTGGGCCCCGGGGCCTGGGGGCGGAGCCCCACCATCCAGCCCCTCCGGCGCTTGAGGAGCAGGGCCGGGGGCAGAGCCCCCACCTTCCAGCCCCTCCACCCCTGGCCCCCGGGACCCGGGGCAGAGCCCCACCACCCAGCCCCTCCGGCGCTTGAGGAGCGGGGCCCGGGGCGGAGCCCCGCCTTCCAGCCCCTCCGGCGATTGAGGAGCGGGGTCTGGGGCGGAGCTCCAGTTTTCGGGAAGGGGCGGGGTGGGGAACAACCCGCCGCAGGCGTCAGGAGGCCGGTGCGGCGAGGTAGTCGCCGTGCTCCACGTCCTCCAGCAGGGTCGGATGGGCGGGCGTCCAGCCGACCAGCTCCCGGGTGCGAGAGCTGGAGACCGGCCCGTCGAAGCCGTAGAACGTGGCCATCGCCGGGCTGACGAAGTGCCCGGCCGCCTCCTCAGGGGTCAGGGAAACCGCGGGCAGGCCAAGACCCCGCCCGACCGTCTCCGCGATGCTCCTGAAGGGGACGCCGCTCTCGGCCACCCCGTGCAGCACACTCCCCGCCGGAGCCTTCTCCAGCGCCAGGCGGAACAGAACGGCCGCGTCGCGCCGATGGACCGCGGGCCACCGGTTGCCCCCGTCGCCGACGTACGCCGAGACCCCGGTCTTCCGGGCGGTGGCGACGAGCATGCCGATGAACCCGTAGTCCCCGGGCCCGTGGACGGTCGGAGCGAGCCGGACCACGCTGGCGCGCACCCCCCGGTCGGCGAAGCCCAGGCACGCCCGCTCGCCCGGGATCCGGAACCCGGCGATCCCGGCCGTGTCGGGCTCGTCCGTCTCGGTGGTCTCCCGCCCTCCGGGCATGACCAGCGTGCCGGAGGTGGAGACGAACGGCTTGCCCGAGTGCTCCAGCGCCTCGCCGAGCGCCTCGATCGCGGTCCGGTCGCGCCGCTCCAGGTCGTCCGGGTCGGCGAAGTCGCCACCGAAGGCCATGTGCAGAACCCCATCAGCGGCCTCGGCGCCGCCGCGCAGGCTGTCGAGGTCTTCCAGGGAGCCGCGGTACGGGGTCGCGCCCAGCGACTCCAGCCGGGCGGCGGCGGTGTCCGAGCGCGCCAGACCGGTGACGGTATGACCGGCCGCGACGAGCTCGGCGACGACGGTGGGGCCGGTCAACCCGGAACCACCGGTAACGAAGACATGCATGGGACTCCCACTTAGTGCCAGTGACTGGCGCTACTTAGCGCCAGTCACTGACCTTACGATAGCGCCAGTCACTGACGCAACGGAATGTCGGCCGTCGGCGTGTGCGGTAACCTCGGGGCGTGCCACGGAGCGGAGCAGAAGCGCGCCGCCGCCTTCAGCAGGCGGCTCTGGAGCTGTACCGGGAGCGCGGATTCGACCGGACCACCACGGCCGAGATCGCCGCTCGGGCCGGTGTCAACGAGCGCACGTTCTTCCGGCACTTCCCCGACAAGCGCGAGGTGCTCTTCGACGGCGAGGCCGATCTGCGCGCCGCGCTGATGCGGGAGGTGGCCGAGGCGCCCGACGGCCTGCGACCGCTGGAGATACTGCTCCACGCCTTCCGGAAAGCCGGCCGGATCCTCGAGGAGAACCGTCCGTTCTCCGAACCACGACTTGCGATCATCGCCGTGACGCCGGCGCTCCGCGAACGCGACTTGGCCAAGGCGGCGTCCCTCACCGAAGCCGTGGCGCAGGCCCTGCGGCAGCGCGGTGTCGCCGACCGGCTGGCCGACCTGGCCGCCCAGACCGGCTGGGCCACCTTCCACCACGCCGCCGGGGCCTGGATCGACGACCCCACAGAGAGCCTGGACGCGCACCTCCTCCGGGCCTTCGACGATCTGCGCGACCTCTCCGCGACCGTCCTGACCTGAGTACCGGTACCTAGGCCGCCCTGAGCGGCCGCGCGGATCCGGGCCGCCGGGGCCGGGACCTACCGTCCGGTATATGACCGAAAGTGAGGCGCCCGCCAGAAAGGGCGGCAGTGGGTGGCGCGTCGGGTGCACCAGCGTGCTGGCGCTGGCCGTGGCCGGACTCGCGGGGCTCGCGTACGCGAGCGTCGACTCCACCTATCCCGACGTCGACCCCGAGAAGCGGGCGCGCCGGCTCTCCGGGTACTCCCGGGACGCCTACGCCGCGCTCGGCATCGACCGCACGGTTGAAGGCGGTTACGTCGATGTCGACAACCACAACACCTACGACTCCAACTACTGCTACCCGGACGGCCTGTTCAGCTTCGCCGACCCGCCCGTGGAAGGCGCGTACCAGCTGATCCACGGGTGGTCGATCGGAAAGGTGGACCGGGCGGAGGCGCTGCCCGCGCTGCGCAGGGTGCGGGATCACCTCAAGGCGGAGGGGTGGCGCATCACGGAGTTCGGGAAGGACGAGCAGGTCGAGGAGTGGAGCGTCGAGGCCGAGCGCGACGGCTTCAGTACCGGGGTCACCTGGGAGGCGGAGTTCCACCGGCTCGGCGGAGGCAGCGGTGGGCCCTGCGCGATGGACCCGGACTGGAGCCAGGAGAAGGAGGAATCGTACGACTCCTACGGAGAGCCGGAGCTGAACTCCTTCCCGCCTGCTATGACGCCCGGCGGGCGTTAGGCGGCGATCTCGAAGGCGTCGCAGGTGTGTTGCGGCGCGAGTTCGAACCAGAGCAGCTTGCCGCTCCGCCCGAAGAGCTCGTCGGCGAGGGCGTAACCGCCCCAGTTGTCGGCGCAGATCCGGACGATGAGAAGACCACGGCCGTAGGTGGCCTCGGTGTTCGCGGCGGCCTCCGCGAGGGCGGACGAGCGGTCGAAGAGGGCCGGGGGCTTGTCGAAGGGCGGCGGGATGTCGGGATTGGTGTCCCACACGCTGATCCGCAGACGCCCCTCCTCCACGGCGCGGATGCGCATTTCGGCGGGGCCGGTGGTGTGGCGGTAGGCGTTGGTGACCATCTCGCTCGCGACGAGGGTCGCGGGGTCGGTGAGCTCGCCCAGCTCGTGCCGGGCGAGGACCGCACGGAGGGTAGTGCGGGCGATGGCCGCGGCGCGGGGGTCATGGGGCAGGCGTAGTGAGTACGACCAGGGGTTTTCCGGGGCTACGGTGGGCATGAAGTCTCCGGTCTGTGCGGGGAGTTGTGCGACGTCCCGGCACACACCGTAGTCGGCACACCTTAAGGTATTCACCCTTGAGCGGAAAAGGGCTGCATATACCACCCGTGTGAGTGACACGCCTGTTGCGCATGAGCAGAGAGAATCGGCAGATGCCCATGAGAAGCGTTCCGACCGCACGCCAACTCCGCCTCGGCGCCGAGCTCCGTAGGCTCCGCGAGCGCGCTGGGATGTCGTCGACCGAGGCCGGGAGCTTGCTCGGCACCAACCAAACAGCGATCAGCAATATCGAGGCGAGCCGGTTGGGCGTGAGCGCGGACCGGCTACGAGCACTCGCGCGGAACTACTCATGCGCGGACCAAGCGCTGATCGCGGCGCTCATCGACATGTCGGCACAGCGCAAGCGCGGCTGGTGGGAGGAGTACCGGGAAATCCTGCCCACCGGGCTGCTGGACCTGGCCGAGCTCGAACACCACGCCGTGGCACTGCGCACGGCGTACATCGCGCACGTGCCCGGTCTGCTTCAGACGGCCGAGCACGCCCGTGAGATCTTCCGGCAGGTCGTTCCGACACTGCCTCCGCCAGAGGTGGAGCATCGCGTCTCGCATCGCATCAAACGCCAAGGCATTCTGTACCGGGACAAGCCCACGCCGCTTACGGCCATCGTCCATGAGGCCGCTTTGCGTATGCGCTTCGGAGGAGCGGACATGGCACGGGCGCAGTTGCAGCACATCCTGGACATGAGCGAGCACGGCCACATCAAGGTGGTCGTGATCCCCTTCGAGGCCGGATCGTTTCCCGGCTCGGGGCAGTCGATCCTCTATGCCGCTGGGCAGGTCCCACAGCTGGACACCGTGCAGCTCGATACGGAGCATGGCTCCGAACTCCTCGACGCAGCAGCCCAGTTGGAGAAGTACCGCGTCGTGCTGGACCGTATGGAAACGGTCGCGCTCCCGGAGAGCCGATCACGCGATCTCATCCAGAGCATCATCCGCACCCTGAAAGGTGAATGAGTTGTCCGCTCGCGATTGGCAAAAGTCCTCGTTCAGCGGGGAAGGCAACGCCTGCCTCTACGTCTCCGCACTCGACAACGCCACCATCCGGCTCCGCGAGAGCGACGAACCCGAGACCATCCTCACCACCAACCCCACCGCCCTAGGGGCCCTCATACGCAGCGCCAAGGCGGGGCAGCTCGACCACCTCGGCGAGGCGTAAGGATCAGCGGCCGTCCGCGGCCTTCTCGGCCGCGGACTTGCCGACCAGGTCGTCCACGAAGCGCCGCATGAGCCGTTCCAGTTCGAGCAGGTCGCGGTCGCTCCACTGCTCGAACACCGGCTGGCTGAGGCGTCCGCGCGCGGCGTCGAGCGCGTCGATGACGCGGCGGCCCTCTTCGGTGAGGAGGGCTTCCTTGACGCGACGGTCTTCCGCGCTGGGACGGCGTTCCACCAAACCCAGCTCCGCGAGCTTCGCGACCTGGCGGCTGACCGTGGTGTGGTCACGGCCCGCTCGGTCGGCGAGCTCGACCACGCCGATCGGGGCGAACCGGTGGATGCCCACGATCAGCTGGAAGAGCGCCCGGTCGAGCTGGATACCCGCTTCGGCGATGAGGATCTCGTCCCGGTGCGGCTGGTTCATGACCGCGATGAGATCGATGATCGACTCATGCAGCCGTCGCTGCGTGACCTGCCGCTGGCGTCGTGTGGCCATGGCCCAGAGACTACCGCCACCCGGATGAGGCACCCCCGGTGCGCAACCCGACGGCGTCGAGGTGGGCCTCGATGGTGTGGAGGTCGGCGACAGCCGCTATGTATCCGTCGGGGCGGATGAGCACCCACTGCCCGGCCGCCAGGCCGTACGCGTCGCGGAAGTGGCCCCCGGTATCGTCCAGATCGCCGCGCGGGCCGGTGGTGTGGATGTGCAGGCCCTTGCGCACGGCCGGGGCGGCGGCGCGGTCGGTCTCGTAGCCGAGCAGGGTCCAGTGGGGGCCCTGGAAGAGGCTGAAGAGGCGGGTGTCGAGCCCTCCGGCACCGGTGACGGGGGCGTCGGGGGCGCGTTCCCCCGCCAGCGGGCCCTTGTCCCGGTGCGGCGTGGCGATCGTGAGAGGCGAGTCCGCATAGCCGAGGTCGAGCTGGCTGACCTCACGGCCCCGGCTGGTGAAGCGGCTCCGCGCGGCCTCCAGCAGCCGCTCGGAGAGGCCGAGGACGGCCTCGGCGATCGGGCGGCGCTCCCGCTCGTAGCTGTCCAGGAGAGAGCGCGGGGCGCCGTCCAGGACGGCGGCGAGCTTCCAGCCGAGGTTGTACGCGTCCTGCACGCCGGTGTTCAGGCCCTGCCCACCCGTCGGCGGATGGACGTGGGCGGCGTCACCAGTCAGGAACACCCGGCCGATCCGATACGTGTCGGCCAGGCGGGCGTTCATCGAGAAGACGGAAGCCCAGGGCACCTCGCGGACGACGATGTCGGTGCGGCCCGTGCGTTCGTGGAAGAGGGCGGTCAGGCCCGCCGCCGAGACGTCGATGTCCGCGTCGAAGGGGACCGGCCCCACATACTGGAACATGTCCGTGCCGTACAGCGGGCACAGTGACACCTGCGTGTCGGTGCCCTCCCCCCAGCGGTGCCAGGCGTCCGTCGAGACGCCGTCGGCGCGTACGTCGGCGACGACGGCCCGCACGCCGAGCGTCCTGCCCGGGAAGCCGATGTCCAGGGACTTGCGGACGAAGCTCGATCCGCCGTCGGCGCCCACGAGATAGGCGGCGCGCACGGTCCGCTCCCCGGACGGGGTGGCGATCCGCGCGGACACTCCGTCGTCGTCCTGGTCGATTCCGGTGAGCTCGTGGCCGTACAGCGGGGCGTGCCCCAGCTCGGCCAGGCGCTCGCGCAGACAGCGCTCGGTGAGGAACTGCGGGACCAGCAGCGGGATGTGGTACGGCTCCGCCGGGGTCGGGCCGGACATCTCGAAGGACCGGTCGACCGGCCCCTCGTCGGTGTAGAAGCGCATCACGGGGTACTCCCCGCCGGAGGCCACGATCCGGTCGATGACACCGAGGTCCTCGAACACCTCCTGACTGCGGGGCTGTATCCCCTTGCCGCGGGATCCCATGAAGGGCCCGGCCGCCTTGTCGATCAGCAGGAAGTCCACATTTCTGCGGGCGAGGTCGATGGCGAGTGTCAGTCCGGCGGCACCGGCGCCGCAGATGAGCACTTCGGGTTCCGAGACACGCATGGCTTCGCCTTCCATGGGTAAGTTCATCGCGTGCAGAATGCACGCGATGAAGGGGCTCAGTCAAGCGGGAGTAGCGCTCTGGGCGATTTTCATCTGTGCTTAAAGCACATATCTCGACTGCGGTGGCACCACCCCGGCCCCACCCCGCGGCTACGGTGTTTTCCATGTCTGACGAGACCCTGTGGGACTTCCCCTCCGATGAACCGGTGGAGCGCCACGGCGAGTTCACCCTGACCGTCGTGCGCCCGCCGTTCCCCGGCCCGGACGGCGCGCTCCCGGCCCATGACGAGGCGCGGGCGCGGGCGTTCGCCGAGGCGTTCGGCACCGTCGACCGGGTCCTGGACCACCGGGAGACGATTGCCGTCACCGAACTCATCGAGGTGGACACCCGCGCCGACCTGGAGGTGATCCGGGTCGGCTGCTGGGCCGGCGTCACCGAGATCAACGACCCCGCCCTGATCAGCCTGTCCGAGCGGTTCCTCCCAGCTCAACAAGGAAATCCAGCAGCACCGCAACACCACCCGCACGGTGGCCGGGATCAACGAGCGCCGCTCGAACGCGATCGAGCGCACCCAGAAGCCGAACAACTACACGCGCTACGACCCGCGGTTCAACCCCGACCCGCGCAAGAACGGCATGCGCGGTCCGCTCATCGACCAGGCACTCCGGTCCGGTAAGTCCCTGGAAGAGGCCCAGAAGCTCCAGCGGATCTACAACAACAACAATTCCCGCGGCTACTTCATGCGCGGCCCCGGCGGCATCGACTTCTCCAGCCTTGAGCTCAGCTATGTGGGCGACCCGGTGAAGGGCAAGGGCTTCAACTACTCGATGAAGGCCGACTACGCCAAGAACCCCGACACCAATCCGGGGTACGGCGGGGACGCCAAGCTGACGATGTCCTCGGACGCCATGTTCACCTGGCTCGCGCTCACACCGGACAAGTTCTGGGTCAACCTCAACCCGGACCAGCCCGAGACGATCATGGACAAGAAGTTCGCGTCCACCGACGCGGGCCGGGTGCTGCTGGAGGCCGACCTCCGGCTCAAGCACGACTTCTTCAAGGCCATGGACCCCAAGACCACCACCGGCAAGGCCACGTGGGACGGCCTGGTGAAGCGCAACGGCTGGCCCTGCCTGAACTCCGGCCGCAACTGGATCGAGCCCAAGACGGCCAAGGTCCGTGAGCAGGACGGCGGCGTCTACATCCTCGACGCCCCGCTGAAGCTCAAGTCCGAGTACATGGACATCGACACCCCCGGCCCCGGCGGCGGCAACTCCTGCGCCAAGGACCTCACCAAGGCCGAGATCGAGCACAACGAACGCGTCCTCGACAACACCGTGGTCCCGCTCGTCGAGAAGTGGATCAACACCGAGCCCCAGTACGCCGACCTGCGCCGGGTCTACAACGCCCGCGTGGCCGCCGAGTACATCCGCCGGAAGGACGCGGCGTCGCCGACGGACTTCCACAACATCATCGACAGCAACGACGTCAAGCGGTGGCCGCTGCGCGCTCCGAACCAGGACTGGGACAAGCAGCAGGTCTTCGACAAGTACCGGAAGATCTTCACCGAAGGTGAGTTCAAGTACGAGCTCACCAAGGGCCAAGAGGTCTGGGTGATCACCGTCGGCGGTGTGGACTTCTCCAAGGCGCCCAGGCGGAACATCAACCGCACCCAGTTCAACCTCGAACACCGCGGCCTGGACAAGACCACCAAGACCTCCACCGGCGCCGAGACGACCTACCAGGACACCGAGACCGCGTACCTCGGCGGGACCTCCGGCAAGCTCCCCGGCGGCGACGAACCCAACCCGACGCGGTTGCGCGCGCCCAGCCCGACCCCGACGCCGAGTCCGACCGACAAGCCCACGGACAAACCCACGGACAAACCGACCGACCAGCCGACCACTCCGGCACCCGACCCGTCCACCCCGGGCGGCGGGGACGCCGGTCAGCCGCCCGCGACCAAGGACCCGGACGGAGACCTCGCCGACACCGGTTCCAACGTCCCCGTGGGCCTGATCGCGGGCATCGCCGCGGCCCTCGCGGCAGCCGGCGGAACGCTGGTGTGGTGGATGCGGCGACGCAGGACCACCGAGGACAGCTAGCCGGATAGAGAAGGCCCAGGGCCCCGGTCGCCGAGGAAGGTAACCGTCTCGGCGAGCGGGGCCCGCTCCGAGCGGGCGTACGGCACGCCGACGTCCTCGTAACCGATCGACATGCCGCAGAAGAGGACCAGCCCCGCCGGGGGCGACACGACCTCCGCGACGGTCCGGCGGTAGACCGACCACGCCATCTGGGCGCAGCTGTGCAGCCCCTCGGCGCGGAGCAGCACCATCACGGTCTGCAGATACATCCCGGCGTCGGCCCACTGGGCCGGTCCCATACGGCGGTCGAGGTAGCAGAACAGAGCGGCGGGCGCGCCGAAGCAGTCCCAGTTCGCGGCGACGGCCCCGTGGCGGGCCCGCTGATCGTCCCGTGGGATGCCGAGCGCGGCGTACCGCCGCTCGGCGGCCTCGGCGCGGCGCTCGCGGTACGGACTGCTCAGCCCGGGCGGGTACATCGGGTACTCCCGCTCGTCCCCGCCATCCTCCGCGGCCACCCGCTCGGCGGTGCGCTTCTTGAGCTCGGCCAGCGGGTCGCCGGTCACCACATACGCCCGCCACGGCTGGAGGTTCCCGCCGGAGGGTGAGCGGGCCGCGGCGGACAGCACCCGCTCCAGCACCTCCCTCGGAACTGGCGCGTCCGTGAACCCGCGCACCGCCCGTCGGCTCATGATCGCTTCGTAGACATCCATGCCGTCCTTGACGGCCGGGAACGGGCAAAGGTGACCATGTGCGTCCTCAGCAGCTCGAACGCACGTCGTCGCCGGTCACCGGGGCCTGCCGGAAGGGGCCCGGTGACCGGCGCGGTTTCGGCCGGATGTGCGTGTCAGACGTAGAGGAAGCCGCCGGGGACGTTCACGGTGCCGAAGGCCGTCACCAGGGTGACGGTCGCGTTGCCGACCGCCCCGGGCGGGGTGATACCGGCCACCGTCGTGGGGGTGGCGGTCACACCGGTGGCGGGAACCCCGTTGAACAGCACGCCCAGCACACCGCCGAGGTTGGTGCCGGTGATGGTGAACGCGGTGCCGCCGGCGGCGGGTCCGGTGGCGGGCGTGATGGCGACGGGCACCGGTGCGGGCGGCGCGACGAAGTAGGTGAAGCCGCCGGGCACGTTGGTGCTGCCGCCGGGGCCGGTGAGGGTCACGGTGACATTGCCGCCCGCGGGCGGACCCGCCGGGGTGATGCCGATCAGGCTGGTCCCGGCGGGGTTGATGGCCAGGATGGTCGAGGGGCTTCCGCCGAAGGTGACGCTGGTGACCCCGGTCAGATTGGTGCCCGTGATCACGTACACGGTGCCGCCGGTGGTCGGGCCCACGGTCGGGGTGATGGCGACGGCGGCGGGCGGGGCCGGTGCCACGTAGGTGTAAGGCAGGCCGTTGCTGGTCCCGGCGGCGGTGGTGACGGTGACCTGGACGGTCCCGGGCGCGTGCGGCGGGGCTATCACCACGATGCCGTCGTAGCCGGGGTTGCCGCCGCCTCCGGGCCAGCCACCTCCGCCACCGCCACCCCAGCCTCCTCCGCCGCCACCCCAGCCACCACCGCCGCCACCGCCGGGGTTGTCCTGGTAGACGATGGTGGCGGGCGTGCCGCCGAAGGACACGCCGGTGACCCCGCGCAGGTTCTGGCCGAACAGCCGGACGTAGTTGCCACCGGCGGCGGGGCCCGAGTCGGGCACCACGGCGAGCAGCGTCGGCGGGCCCGCCGGTGGCCAGTAGCCCGCGGTGGCGGCGTTGGTGGCGGCGGTCGCGAGAGCGGTCGAAGTCATGGTCGGTCCTCCCGGGGAAGGGTTCGGGTGATGTGCGCCGGCGGCATACCGACGGACGTGGGCACACCGCTGGACGTGGGCACACCGCCGGTCAACGCCTCGTCGTCACCGCGCGGTCGGGACAGGCCGCACCGGAGCAACGGATGAGCCACGGGCGGCCGGTCGGGGCGCGGGAGCGGTGCGCGGATGAGGGCGGAGCCACGGGGCGGAAGCCCGGCTCCTGGGTGGCCGACGAGGTATGGGGCAGCCTCGGCGGCCACGTTCCCAGTTATCCACGATCCTCGGCGTCGCTCAAGGCCTCACGGCGGCCATCACTCGTTTGGCGCATGAGGGCGCGCGTGGCGCTGAGCTTGTATGACAAGCGCTCCGCTATTCGGGCGAATGCGTGCCAAGGGGTATGGCCTGCCGTCGCCCGTCAAGCCTCTAATGAGTGATATCGGCAGTGCCGACCCAGCAGTGACATCGGCCGTGACATCGGCCGTGCCGACCCCCGTACGACCACCCGGGGAGGAAACGATCCGATGGGCCTCGCCGCGTTCCTTCTCGCCCTCGGCACCACCTGCCGGATCACCCGCTTCATCACCAAGGACACCCTGGCGGCGGGGTTCAGGACCTGGGTCGCCGACCGCTTCGGCGACGACTCCCGCGCCTCCTACCTGGTCAACTGCGGCTGGTGCACCAGCACATGGGTGGCCACCGCCATCGCCGTCTACGCCTCCTTGCTGCACACCACCGCGTGGTTCCACCTCCCGGCCACCGCCCTGACGCTCTCCTACCTGGCCGGTGTCGCCTCGCGATGGCTGGACTGACCCACCGCCCCCACAACGACCCGAGGGAAAGGAAGGGCAACCATGGCCTGCAACTGCGGCGGAACGGCGGCTCAATGGCCGCCTCAACCCGTTGTCGTCTATGAGCTGACACTGCCGGACGGTACGGTCCGGCGCTACGTCACCCACCAGGAAGCCGACGCCGCCAACAGGCGCGCGGGCTCCACCGGAGTGATCACCGCCGTCACCCAGTGACGCCGAGGACCCACACCCCGCGCACGGCGACCCGGCTGTCACCCGGCTGTCAGTGGCCTGCGGCAGACTACGGGCATGGACATCACGATCAGGCGCGCGCGGGACGAGGAGCTGGACGGAATCGGAGAGCTCACCGCACAGGTGTATCTGGGGGACGGGCTCCTGGACTTCGGGGACAGTGATCCTTATCTCGCCACCCTGCGCGACGCCCGCCGCCGGGCCGCCGAGTCCGAAGTGCTGGTCGCGGCGGACACGACGAGCGACGAGGTGCTGGGCGCCGTGGCGTTCGCCGTGCATGGCGGGGCGTACGCGGAGCTGGCCCGACCCGGCGAGGGCGAGTTCCGGATGCTGGTCGTCCGCCCCGAGTCGCGCCGACGCGGCGCCGCCGAGGCGCTCGTGCGAGCCTGTCTGGACCGGGCCCGCGCACTGGGTCTGCGGCGAATAGTGATCAGCAGCCAGCACTCGATGACCGCCGCCCACCGCCTGTACGAGCGGCTGGGCTTCACCCGTGCCCCCGAGCGCGACTGGGCGCCCCTGCCGGGGACGGACTTCACCCTATGGGCCTTCACCGTGGAGCTTTGACACCCCGCGCCGCACGCCCCAGGTCGCGGGCCACCTTCGGAACGCATTAGCACATTCATGCGAAACTCCGCAGCTCCGACACAAGATATGGGGGTGCGTGCGTCGGCCAACACAAGATGTATGCTCGTCCTCGCTGTCGCCGCAGGGGAATCCGGTGGGAATCCGGAACTGTCCCGCAACGGTGTACGTGTGCGCTCAATTCGGCGTGCCCGTGAGTCCGAGCACCTGCCGACGGCCCTGTGAACACGTCCCCCGGCCTCGAGGGTTGGGCCGATGGACGCTGCGTGGTGTGCCTGACGTACGAGGAGTGCGGCAACGGCATGTCCGTACGCGCCCATCGCACCACCCTCGCGGCCCGGCCGAGCGAGGGAGAGCACCCCAGTGACCATCGCGCCCGCCGATCCGGTTTCAGCGCAGGCGGCTTCTCAGGCAGCGGACGACGCGCCCGGGACCGCCCTGCTACGGACTCTTACCGGACTCACCGCCGACCTTCCCGCCACCGACCCCGGCAAGGTCGCGGCCGCCGCCCTGCGCGGCCGTCATCCCGGCTCGGACGAGGCGGAGTTGCGTGCGCTCGCGACCGAGGCGGCGGCCGGGCTGATCGCCGAGGAGCCGGAGTACTCGCGGCTCGCGGCGCGGCTGCTGGCGCTGACCATCACGGAGGAGGCGGCCGGGCAGGGCGCGGTCTCCTTCTCGGCCTCCGTCCGGGTGGGCCACCGCGAGGGCCTGCTCGCCGACTCCACCGCGGAGTTCGCCGCCACCCACGCCGAGCGGCTGGACGCGCTGGTGGAGCGGGCGCTGGCCGACGGCGCCGACAACCGCTTCGGCTACTTCGGGCTGCGCACCCTCTACAGCCGCTATCTGCTCCGCCACCCCATCACCCGTCAGGTGATCGAAACCCCGCAGCACTTCCTGCTGCGCGTGGCCTGCGGGCTCGCCGAGGACCACTCGGAGCGGGCGCTGGACGACGTCGCCGAGCTCTACCGGCTGACCAGCACGCTGTCGTATCTGCCCAGCTCCCCCACGCTGTTCAACTCCGGCACCCGGCATCCGCAGATGTCGTCCTGCTATCTGCTGGACTCCCCGCTGGACGAGCTGGACTCGATCTACAACCGCTACCACCAGGTGGCGCGGCTGTCGAAGCACGCGGGCGGCATCGGCCTGTCCTACTCCCGCATCCGGGCGCGCGGTTCTCTTATCCGGGGCACCAACGGGCACTCCAACGGCATCGTGCCGTTCCTGCGCACGCTCGACGCCTCGGTGGCAGCCGTCAACCAGGGTGGCCGGCGCAAGGGCGCGGCCTGTGTCTACCTGGAGACCTGGCACGCGGACCTCGAGGAGTTCCTGGAGCTGCGGGACAACACCGGCGAGGACGCCCGCCGCACCCACAACCTCAACATCGCCCACTGGATCCCTGACGAGTTCATGCGCCGGGTCGAGGCGGACGCCGACTGGTCGCTGTTCTCCCCGGCCGACGCGCCCGATCTGGTGGACCTGTGGGGCGAGGAGTTCGACGCCGCGTACCGCCGGGCCGAGGCCGAGGGGAAGGCCGTCAAGCAGGTCCCGGCGCGCCAGCTGTACGCCCGGATGATGCGCACCCTCGCGCAGACCGGCAACGGCTGGATGACGTTCAAGGACGCCGCCAACCGCACCGCCAACCAGACCGCCCAGCCCGGCAGGGTCGTCCACTCCTCCAACCTCTGCACCGAGATCCTGGAGGTCACCGACGACGGCGAGACCGCCGTGTGCAACCTCGGATCGGTCAACCTCGCCGCGCACCTGGGCGAGGACGGGCAGCTGGACTGGGAGCGCCTGGACGCCACCGTCCACACCGCCGTGACCTTCCTCGACCGCGTGGTGGACATCAACTTCTACCCCACCGAGGAGGCCGGGGCCTCCAACTCCCGCTGGCGCCCGGTGGGTCTGGGCCTCATGGGGCTCCAGGACGTCTTCTTCCGGCTGCGGCTGCCGTTCGACTCGCCCGAGGCCACGGCGCTCTCCACGCGGATCTCCGAGCGCATCATGCTCGCCGCGTACGAGGCGTCCTGCGAGCTCGCCGAGCGCCACGGCCCGCATCCGGCCTGGGCCGAGACCCGCACCGCGCGCGGTGTGCTGCACCCGGACCACTACACCGACGCGGTGGCCACCTGGCCGGAGCGCTGGGAGGCGCTGCGCACCCGGATGGCGAAGTCCGGGATGCGGAACTCGCTGCTGCTGGCGATCGCGCCGACCGCGACCATCGCCTCCATCGCGGGCGTCTACGAGTGCATCGAGCCGCAGGTCTCCAACCTCTTCAAGCGCGAAACGCTCAGCGGGGAGTTCCTCCAGGTCAACTCGTACCTGGTGGACGACCTCAAGAAGCTGGGCGTCTGGGATGCCCAGACCCGTGCGGCGCTGCGCGAGTCCAACGGCTCGGTCCAGGACTTCTCCTGGGTGCCCGCGGACGTACGGGAGCTGTACCGCACCGCGTGGGAGGTCCCGCAGCGCGCCCTGATCGACATGGCGGCGGCCCGCACCCCGTACCTCGACCAGAGCCAGTCGTTGAACCTCTTCATGGCCTCGCCGACCATCGGCAAGCTCAGCTCGATGTACGCGTACGCCTGGAAGCGCGGCATCAAGACCACGTACTACCTGCGCTCGCGTCCGGCCACCCGGATCGCCCAGAGCGCCCGGGGCGGCGCCGCGGCGGCCGCCACCCCCGCTCCCACCGTCCCCGTCCCCGTCCCCGTGCAGCAGGCCCCGGCCGAGGCCGACGCGATCGCCTGCTCCCTGGAAAACCCCGAGTCCTGCGAGGCCTGCCAGTAATGCCCACCGCATCCGAGATGACCACCGTGAACACCGCGCCGGGCCACACCAAGAACCTGCTGGACCCCGGGTTCGAGCTGACCCTGCGGCCGATGCGGTACCCGCAGTTCTACGACCGCTACCGCGACGCGATCAAGAACACCTGGACCGTGGAGGAGGTCGACCTCCACTCCGACGTCGCCGACCTCGCCAAGCTCTCCCCCGGTGAGCAGCACCTCATCGGCCGCCTGGTCGCCTTCTTCGCCACCGGCGACTCGATCGTGTCCAACAACCTGGTGCTGACGCTCTACAAGCACATCAACTCCCCCGAGGCGCGGCTGTATCTGTCGCGGCAGCTCTTCGAGGAGGCGGTGCACGTCCAGTTCTATCTGACGCTGCTGGACACCTACCTCCCCGACCCGGACGACCGCGCCGCGGCCTTCGCCGCCGTCGAGAACATCCCCTCCATCCGCGAGAAGGCGGAGTTCTGCTTCCGCTGGATGGACTCGGTGGAGAAGATCGAGCGGCTGGAGACCAAGGAGGACCGCCGCCGCTTCCTGCTCAACCTGATCTGCTTCGCGGCCTGCATCGAGGGGCTGTTCTTCTACGGCGCCTTCGCGTACGTGTACTGGCTCCGCTCGCGCGGACTGCTGCACGGCCTGGCGACGGGCACCAACTGGGTCTTCCGCGACGAGTCGATGCACATGGAGTTCGCCTTCTCGGTCGTGGACACCGTCCGCGAGGAGGAGCCGGACCTCTTCGACGACGAGCTCCAGCGGCAGGTCACCGACATGCTGAAGGAGGCCGTCGAGGCGGAGCTCCAGTTCGCCCGCGATCTGTGCGGGGACGGGCTGCCGGGCATGAACACCGCATCGATGCAGGAGTATCTGCAATGCGTGGCCGACCAGCGCCTGCAGCGGCTCGGCTTCGCCCCGGTCTTCGGCTCGGAGAACCCGTTCTCCTTCATGGAACTGCAGAACGTCCAGGAGCTGACCAACTTCTTCGAGCGGCGCGCCTCGGCGTACCAGGTCGCGGTCGAGGGGTCGGTCGCCTTCGACGACGACTTCTGACGTCAACAGGGCCGGACCCAAGAGGCCCGGCCCTGTGAGGTAGGACACACTCAGTCGTTGGGCACCGTCTCATAGCGGGCGGTGCCCTCGGCCATCTGCTTCAGCACATCCTTACGGTCGCGCTTGGAGAGCCGGTCGATGTAGAGGTAGCCGTAGAGATGATCGGTCTCGTGCTGCAGGCAGCGCGCGAAGTAGCCGGTGCCGCGCACCGCGATCGGCTCACCGTCGAGATCCCGGCCGCGCACCACCGCGTAGTCGGGGCGGGCCAGCTCCGCGTAGGCCGTGGGGACCGACAGACAGCCCTCGTTGGAGTCGTCCAGCACCCGGCGGTCGGCGGGCAGCTCCTCCAGCACCGGGTTGCACACCACACCCACATGGCGAACGCCCTCGTCGTCCATGCAGTCGTAGACGAAGACCTTAAGGTCGACACCGATCTGGTTGGCGGCCAGGCCCACGCCCTCCGCCGCCCGCTGGCTGGCGAACATGTCGTCGACGAGCCGCGCCAGCTCCTCGTCGAACACGGTCACGTCCCGGCACTCCTTGTGCAGGACCGGGTTGCCGTACACGGTGATCGGGCGGGCGGTGCCACGCTCGCGGAAGGCCCGCTCGCGCTCCTCGCAGTCCTCCGTGTCCACGATGAACTCGTCGTCCACCCGCTGCTTCGTCCCTTGCTGCGACATCTTCCGCCGTACGCCTTCCCTCAACCGTGATGCGTCGCCCTACAGGGTACGGGCACGGCGCGGCGGGGTGCGGTGCGCTTACGCGGTGTGACCGGGCCTCCGGCGGATCTTTCCCCTCCCCGCCCCTTCCCACAACCATGGGCTCCGCCCCTGGACCCCGGGGCCGACTGGCCGACCCTCGCCGCAGCGAATGTCCAGGCAGAAGCCCACGCCCGTCCGGAGCTCCCGACTCGGAGCCTGGGCCGCAGCCCCACAGCCGGAGCCTGGGCCGCAGCCCCACAGCCAGAGCCTGGGGCGGAGCCCCACAGCCAGAGCCTGGGGCGGAGCCCCACAGCCAGAGCCTGGGACAGAGCCTCACAGCCGGGGCCTGGGGCAGAGCCCCACAGCCGGGGCCTGGGGCAGAGCCCCACAGCCGGGGCCTGGGGCAGAGCCCCACAGCCGGGGCCTGGGGCGCAACCCCACAGCCGGAGCCTGGGGCGCAACCCCACAGCCGGAGCCTGGGGCAGAGCCCCATAGCCGGGGTCTGGGGCGGAGCCCCATAGCCGGGGTCTGGGGCGGAGCCCCATAGCCGGGGTCTGGGGCGGAGCCCCAGTTTCGGGAAGGGGCGGGGAGGGGAGCAGCCCGCGGCAGCGGATGGCCGGGCGGAGGCCCACGCACGTCCAGGGCGGAGCCCCACCACGCGGCGGAGCCGCATATCGATACTGCGGGAAGGGGCGGGAGGGGACAGCCCGCCGCAGGCGCTACGAACCGCCAACCGCCCCTAGAACCCCAGAGCAGCCGGCAGCCGCCAGCCGCCAGGCGGTCAGCAGACCTCTTCCAGATCCCGCCACTCACGCGTGTCCGGACTGTCCGCGACCCACCCGTCCAGCAGCCCCCGCACCAGCCCCCCAGGCGCCGCGATCCCGCATTCGCGCTCCGGCACCCACAGCGAGCCCGAGCCCGCCATACGGTGGCCCAGCGGGCCGGGGTGGCCCGGTTCGCTGTGGTCGTGGGGGTCCAGATGTTCGCCCTCGCCCTCGTCGCTGGGCATCCGGCTCTCCGAGCAGGAGCGGCACAGCAGCCGCACCGACGACGACCAGTCCTCGGCCGCGAAGCCCGCGTCGGCCGCGAGCCGCTCCAGGGCGTCCCGGTCGGCCTCGGTGGCCGCCTCCAGCAGCACCACCCAGGTCGGCACCGGGGACGGCGCCCACAGCTCGATCTCGTCGAAGACCGGGTACGCGGGGCCCGCGGAGGTCACCCGCTCACCGTGCGGCACACCGTCGTGCAGCACCACCTCGCCCCAGCGCCGCCCGGACGACGGCAGCGGGATGGACAGCACCTCGATCCGGGCCGGGTCCAGCCGGCGGCCCCAGACGACCTCGGCCTCGCCTTCCGGGGACAGCCGCACCGCCGCGCTGCCCAGCTCCATGCCGAGCGGCTCACCGGACGCGGACGCCTCTCCGGGCACCTTCAGCCCGTACGCCTGCCAGGCTCGGCGGGCCAGCGGCCAGTCCTGGAGCGCGGTGGCCGCGATCCCCACGTTCCACCAGTCCGGCGCGCCCGTCTCGCGGTCCAGCAGCGCGACCGCCCGCAGCCCCGCGGCGCGCGCCTGCTCCCAGTCGTGCCGGAACTTGTGCAGCAGCGCCAGGTTGAACCAGGACTCCGACAGCCACGGCTCCAGGTCGGCGGCGCGGGTCAGCAGCGCGCCCGCGTCCTCGTACCGGCCGTCGCCGATGAGCGTGAACGCACGGTCCGTGGCCTGCCGCCATGAGGCGGACGGCCGGTGCCGTACCTTGCCGAAGATCTTCACGATTCCCGCCTGCCGGTATCGAAGTCGTCCCGTACCAGATGCCTTCGCGGACGGCGTCGCCCTCCCTCGAAGACAACCTGCCACACATTCGCGGACATCTCAGCCCGACCCCTCACGCTGCGGCCGGGATGCGACGCCCACCACACCTCCTTGCCACCGGCCATCTGGCCTGGCACCCCTCTCCTCGCATCCAACCATGCCCCTCGGGAGCCCCGCTCATTACCGGCGAGTTATCAGTTCTCACCGGGGGCGGCCGTAAACCCCGCGCGACAGCACCGTGGCGAGCGCCTCGACCACGACCGGGTCGAAGTCGCGCGCCGTGGCCAGCCGCAGCCGTTCCAGGGCGCGCAGCGCCGCCGCCCCGGCCGTTCCCTCGGCCGCGGGCCCGCTCACCAGTTCGGTGTACGCGTTCACCGCGCGCACGATACGCGCGGCGAGCGGCTGCTCGCGGTACGGGTCCGCCTGGCGCTCCACGACCAGCGCCACCTCGGCGGGTACCCCGGTCTGGCGCACCACAGCGCCGCCGAGCAGCGCGATTTTGCGCTGCTCGGCGGCGGGCAGCGGTTCGGTGGCCCCCGCGGGCACCGGGTCCACCAGTGACAGCTGGCCGATGTCGTGCATCAGCGCCGCGTACTCCAGCACGGTCAGCCGGGGCTCGGAGAGGCCCAGCTCACGCCCCACCGCCCGGCTGAGCCCGGCCACCTCGCGGGCGTGGCCCGTCGGGGTGTACCCGGCTATCTCGGTCGACCGGGCCAGGGAGGCGATGGTCTGGCGGTAGGTGGCCCGTATCCCGGCGTAGCGGCGGTAGGAGTACTGGATCAGCAGCAGCGGCACCGCCAGCACCGGCACCGGCCACAGCCCGGCGACGGCCACGGTGAGCGCCATCACGGCCGCGGTCGCGCACACCGCCGCCCCGACCCCGGGCAGCGACCGCAGCTCGTCGCGGAGCAGCGGCCCGTAAGGCCAGCCGGTACGGGCGCGGGCGAGGGCGGCGGCCAGGACGGCGTCGCACAGGGCGGTCACGGCCAGCAGGGCGAGCAAATAGCCGACGAGGGACGGGCCGTGGCCGAGCCAGTCGGCCAAACGGCCGGTCCGGTGCAGCGGTTGGAAGCAGACGGCGGCGAACGCGGCGGTCAGCACCCGGCGGGCGGTGTGACCGGGGTCGACCGGGCAGCCGAGCGCGAGCGGCGCCACCAGTCCGGCGAGCGACGCGGCCACGACGACGGTGACCGTCTGGAGGACGCCATGGGTGGCGGGCTCCCCGCCGAGCCGCCCGAGCAGGGCGTAGCCGAGCGCGCCGGCGGCGGCGAGGGGCGCGGGCTCACCGCGCGGATCGGACACTCCCCCGCCGCCGCCCGGCAGCGCCGGCGGCGCCTCGACGCACCGGATCGCCTCCCCCACGGCGATGAGCGCCCCGAAGGCCAGCGCCGCCTCCGCCTGCCGCACCCCGTGCCACTCGGTCCACACCAGCGCCACTACGGCGAGCGCCCCCGCCGCGCCATACACGGCGACGGCCGTAAGGCCGCCATAACGTCCCCGGGATATGCGCTCCCGCCCCTCCTCACGGGCGGCGGCGGCCGCGGCCCGTTGGCGGCGGGTGCGATGGAGGGCACGAGCGTGCCGCTCGGCGATCCGGGCGAGGGCGTTCGGGGTCCGGCGGCCGGCCGCTCTCGAAGCGGGCCGCCCCGCCCTGGCGGGCCACTGAGCCGCGCTTTCGTCCCGCTCAAGCGCCCCGTGGCACCCCTGAACGCCGCCCCCACCTCTGCCCGAGGCACCCGGGGCTCCCCCGGGCCCCTCGTCGGCTAGCCCGGGGGCGGGTCGGGGAGCCCGATCGGAACCGGAGCGGACCGGGACGCCGGACTCGCCCCTGCCCGAGGCGTCCGGGGCTTCCCCCGGTCCCGCATCGGCTGGCCCGGGGGCCGGGCCGGAGGCCCGGGCGGAATCGTTCGTGCTGGGCTTGGTGGGGTCCTCGGCGGGGCTCATGGGCCACCGCCGGGGCCGCCCGTGCCGGGGTGGGGCGCGCCGGGGTCGTCCGGGGCGCCTGGGGCCGCCGCGCGCACCAGGGGTGGCGGGGCGGGCTCGGGGAGGGCGTCTGCCGGGACGTTTCCGCGCTCCTCAGGCGCGTCCGCGGTGACCGCCGCGTGCCAGCCGTGGCGGTCCAGGGCGCGGGTGAGGGCCCCGACCATGCGGGGGTCGAACTGCGAGCCCGCGCACCGCTGCAGCTCCTCCACGGCCGTGGGCACCGGCCGGGCCCTGCGGTACGTACGCGTCGAGGTCATCGCGTCGAAGGCGTCCGCCACCGCGACCACCCGGGCGAACTCCGGGATCTGCGAACCGGCGAGCCCGTACGGATAGCCGCTGCCATCCAGCCGCTCATGGTGGTGGAGGATCGCGGCCCGCGCCTCGCCCAGGAACCCGATGCCGCGCACCATCTCGTCGCCGTACTCGGGGTGCAGCTCGATCACCCGGCGCTCATCGGGGGTCAGTGGACCGTTTTTGCGCAGCAGCCGGGTGGGCACGCCGAGCTTGCCGACGTCGTGGAGGATGCCCGCGATCCGCACCGCCTCCAGCCGGTCGCCGCTCATGCCAAGCTCGCGGGCGATCATCGCGGAGGCGCGGCCGACGCGCTCGCTGTGGCCGCGGGTGTAGCGGTCCTTGATGTCGACGGCCTGGACCAGGGCCCGGATGGTGGCCTGGTGGGCGGCGCTCTCGCGGCGGTAGAGCACGAAGCCGCAGGCGCAGACGTACATCGGCAGCAGCACCAGCAGGGCCGCCGCCGGTCCGTAAGGGCTGCGCCACAGCACCGCCATGGCCAGTCCGGCGGGCCCGTGCACCAGGTACGGGGCGAGGGCGCCGGGCAGCCGCCCCCACCAGGCGGCGCGCGGGGACTGCCGCTCGGCGGTGACCAGCACCCCGCCCTCCAGGGCGGTGGCGGTCAGGCCCAGGACGAGCGCGGCGGCCACGGCGGCCGCCAGGGCGTACGGAAAGCCGGGCGTACCGGACGACGCCTGCCCAGCGGGGGCCTGGGCGCCGTCGCCGAGGGCCCAGAGGGCGCTGAGGGTCCCGGGGCCGTCCAGGGCCGCGAAGGCGCACGAGGCGGTCCAGACGGCCAGCGCGAGCCGCGCGGCCCGCCAGGCGCGTCGCGCCCCGGCCGGGGGCCGCTCGACGCGGGCGAGCAGCGCACCGGGCACGGCAACGAGCGCCGCGGCGGCGGGCGGCAGCAGAAAAGCCCCGGCCAGAAGGACGGGGCTGCACCATTCGGGCCAGCGGGCGCGGACCCTGGAGCCGACCGCGTGGACCGCGGCGAGCAGGGCGGTCGTGGCCCAGGGGACGGCCGCTCCGGGCCGTACGGCCGGGGCGGCGCAGTACGCCCCGGCGAGCACGGCGCACAGGACATAGGCGCGCGCCCCGTGGGGAAGTGCCCGCACGGTGTCCTCCTCCCCATCCATGTCCATTGCGCCACCCCTCTCGGGCGGGGCGGCTCAGGTGGTTGGGGAGCTTAGGACGAGGCGGGGCGTATGGGACCGGAGGGACTGTCCGATTACACCCCTTCGAGTGATGATCTGATCACCGAGGGTGGGAATGAGAATGCGCCAACTCGAAAGGCGTTCGACCGGGGATCCACTGGGGCCTGAGCCCCGGGGTCACTCCTGGGCGCTGCTCGGCGCGCTGCTCGGAGCGTTCGTCTCCGTCGTGATCTCGCGCTCCGGCACCGCCTGCCCGGAGCGGATCAGTTCGATCCGCCCCATGACCTTCGACCGGAGGTCGGTGGGCACGTCGTCATGGCCGCAGCACCGCTTGACGAGCTTCTTCACGGCCTTCTCGAGGCCGTACTTCTCCAGGCACGGAGAGCATTCGTCGAAGTGCACCTCGAACTTGGCGCAGTCGCCGTCCGGCATCTCGTGGTCGAGGAACTCGTAGAGGTGGTCGAGAACCTCGGAGCAGTCCGTCTCATGCGGCTCTCCGCAGCTCATGAGTCCGCGCCTTTCCGATCGTGCGACTCGTCCCCCGGGCCGCCCGCGCCGGCCGGGACCAGCCCGCGCCCACGGGCGTAGTCCTCCAGCAGACCGCGCAGCTGGCGGCGACCACGGTGCAGCCGGGACATCACCGTACCGATGGGTGTACCCATGATGTCCGCGATCTCCTTGTAGGCAAAGCCCTCGACGTCCGCGAGATAGACCGCGATGCGGAACTCCTCGGGGATGGCCTGGAGGGCCTCCTTGACATCGGAGTCGGGCAGGTGGTCGAGAGCCTGCGACTCGGCGGAGCGCAGACCGGTCGACATATGCGACTCGGCGCGCGCGAGCTGCCAGTCCTCGATCTCCTCGGCCGCGCTGCGCTGGGGCTCCCGCTGCTTCTTGCGGTACGAGTTGATGAAGGTATTGGTCAGGATGCGGTACAGCCACGCCTTGAGGTTGGTGCCCTCCCGGAACTGGTGGAAGGAGCCGTACGCCTTGGCGTAGGTCTCCTGCACGAGATCCTCGGCGTCGGCCGGGTTACGCGTCATCCGCAGCGCGGCCGAGTACATCTGGTCCAAGAAGGCAAGGGCGTCCCGCTCGAAGCGCGCGTTGCGCTCCGAGGACGACTCCTGCGACCGCTCGACCGGCTCTCCCTCGGTCACGCCGTCGGTACCTGCGTCGGTCCCAGTGACCTGACCCACCTCCTCCAGCTTCGTGTCGGGTCCGGATGTGGACCCGCTCGAATCGGAGAATAGACGACGATCCGGTGCGCCCGCCGCTTCGATCTTCACGGCCTGCGCCGCCTGCAGCTGAGACCAGTCCAGGTCAGCGGCCTGTGGACGGGCCGGGCAAGCAAGCGAACCCATGCGGGGGACTCCCTTTCCTCGTATTCCGCGTATCAGTGCCTCTTACACGGTGAGTACCTACAGCCCGTCCAACACGGATCCCTCCCGCCGCATTCCCGCCCCGCCCCCGCCCCGGCGCCCAGCGCTCCTGGCCAGCGAGGGGGTGGCGGTCGGCGATCAGCCCAGGGCGCGCGGCAGCCAGTCGGTGACGGCCCCGGTGATCAGGGCGAGCGCCGCGGGCTCGTCGAGGTCCGCCGACTTCGGCAGGCCGAAGACATGATCGCCGTACGGCACCTCCACGAGCTCCATGGCCGCGGGCAGCTCCGGGAACTCCTCCGGCCGCCCGAACGGGTCCCGGCCGCCCTGGACGATCAGCGTCGGCACGCCCGTGGCCAGCAGTTCCTCGGCCCGGGACCGCTCCGGCTTGCCCGGTGTGTGCAGCGGGAACGACAGCGCCAGCACGGCCTTCGCGCCCAGCTCCGTCGCGGTCCGGCAGGCCACCCGCGCCCCGGCGCTGCGGCCGCCCGCCACGATCGGCAGCCCGGCCTTCTCCAGCGCGGGCCATACGGCACGCCATCCGGTGTCCAGGGTCGAGGGGGCGGGCGCGATCTTCTTGCCCGCCACCCGCCACGGCTGCTCGACCAGCGCGACGCTCACGCCGAGCCCGGGGAGCGCCCCGGCCAGCGCGCGCAGATCCCGCGCCTCGATGCCCCCGCCTGCGCCATGGCTCGCGGCCAGCAGCGCATGGGCGCCGGGGGCGTGGTGCCAGGTGATCCGGGCATCGCCGGCCGGGGTCGCCACCATCTCGGTGGTCACCTGAGGTTCGTCCGTGGTCCCCTGAGGTTCGTCCGTCTTCTTCGCGGCCATCAGAACAGCGTGCCCTCCTCCGGGGCCTCGAGCTCCTCGAGCAGCTCGGGGCCGTTGTTACGGACATCACTCACCCCGGTGGCCACGGGGTACGCCCGCAGCAGCCCGGAGGGCGGCGGCGCCAGCAGCGGCAGCAGGTCGCCGGGGTCGGTACGGCCCGGGTCCAGCCAGGAGGCCCAGCGGTCCTCGGTGAGGACCAGCGGCATCCGCGGGTGGATCTCGGCGAGCGAGCCCGGCCCCTCGTCCCGGGCCGCGCCCCCGAAGGGCTCCTTGTCCGCCTCGGTGGTGATCACCGTGCAGGTGACCCACCACGCCCGGGGGTGCTCGTCCGGCAGCGTCCGGTCCCGCCAGAACTCGTACAGCCCGGCCATGGCCATCACCGAGCCGTCCACCGGGGTCACGAAGTACGGCTGCTTGCGGGGCCGCTTGCGCTTGCCCTTCTCCTCCAGCTGCCGCTCCCCCGCCGCGGTGACCCACTCGTAGTAGCCGTCGGCGGGCAGGATGCAGCGCCGCGAGGCGAACGGGCGCCGGTAGGACGGCTTCTCGTGCACGGTCTCGGCCCGTGCGTTGATCATCTTGGCGCCGCCCTCGGGGGACTTCGCCCAGGACGGCACCAGCCCCCATTTCAGCGCCCTCAGCTGGCGAACCGGGCGCGGCTCGGCGGCGTCCTTAAGGGGGCGTTCGAGCACCGCGTACACGTCCTTGGTGGGCGCGACGTTCCAGTCCGGCGCCAGAGTCTCCTCCGGCTCCCACTTCTCCACTCCGAAGAGCCCGACGAGATCCTCCGGCCTCCGGCTCGCTGCGTATCGACCGCACATAGGTGCCACACTGCCACGACCCCTACCGACGCGAGGAGCCGCCCGCACATGGACGCAACGAACGCCGCCGATCTGTGGGACCGGGTGACCGGCGCTCAGCCCGACCCCACCACCTGGCTGGTCGTCTCCACCGGCGTGATCGCGTTCGCGGTCGTGGTCTTCCGTACCGCCTGGCGGATAGCCCGTAACGCCATCACCATCGCCCATGAGGGCGGCCACGCCGTGGTCGCGCTGCTCAGCGGGCGGCGGCTGGACGGCATACGGCTGCACTCGGACACCTCGGGGCTGACCGTCTCGCGCGGCAAGCCCACGGGCCTGGGCATGATCCTCACCGCGGCGTCCGGCTACACCGCCCCCTCCCTGCTGGGCCTCGGCGGCGCTTGGCTGCTGGCGGCGAACCACATCACCTTGCTGCTGTGGGGGACGACGGCGCTGCTGGTCGCGATGCTGGTGATGATCCGCAACGCCTATGGCGTCCTTACGGTCGTCATCAGCGGGGCCGCCTTCTTCCTCGTCTCCTGGCTGACCGGGCCGGACGTCCAGGCGGGGTTCGCGTACGCCGTGGTGTGGTTCCTCCTCCTGGGGGGCGTGCGTCCGGCCTTCGAGCTCCAGCGCAAGCGCCGTCACGGCGGCGCGTACGACTCCGACCCCGACCAGCTCGCCCGGCTGACGGGCATTCCGGCCGGCGCCTGGCTGCTGCTCTTCCACGTGGTCTCGCTGTGTTCGCTGCTCGCCGGAGGGCGCTGGTTGCTGGGGTTGTGACCCCGGCCGCCGGGACCCTGACCCCGTACGAGCGCCCGGCGCGCCACCGCCGGAACCTCATGGGCGCCTTGTAGCAGCGCCTACCAGCGCCGTGTTTCGACTGGGTTTCGCCACTTTCGATCAAGATTGGCACTCCGGGCGAACCACTAAAGTGAGACCCATGACCGGCATTGAGACCTCCCCGGGCGACCACACCGCCCTCTGGCCCGCTCCGACCGCCGATGGAGCGGTCGACGCGACCGTCACCGTGCCCGGATCCAAGTCGGTTACCAACCGCGGTCTGATCCTGGCCGCGCTCGCCGCCGAACCCGGCTGGCTGCGCCGCCCGCTCCGCTCCCGCGACACCCTCCTGATGGCCGCCGCCCTGCGCGCCATGGGCGTCGGCATCGAGGAGACGGTGTCCGACGGCGCCCTCGGCTCCAGCGGCCCCTCCGGCGGCGGAGAGGCCTGGCGGGTCATCCCGGCGGGGCTGCACGGCCCGGCCACCATCGACGTCGGCAACGCCGGCACCGTGATGCGCTTCCTGCCGCCGGTCGCCGCCCTGGCCGACGGCCCCGTCCACTTCGACGGCGACCCCCGCTCCCACGAGCGCCCGCTGCACGGCGTGATCGACGCGCTGCGCGCCCTGGGTGCCCGCATCGACGACGACGGCCGCGGCGCGCTGCCGATGACCGTGCACGGAGGCGGGGCGCTGGACGGCGGCCCGGTCCGCGTCGACGCCTCGTCGTCCTCCCAGTTCGTGAGCGCGCTGCTGCTGTCCGCACCCCGGTTCAACCAGGGCGTCGAGGTGCGTCACACCGGCGCCGCGCTGCCCTCCCTGCCGCACATCCGGATGACCGTGGACATGCTGCGGGCGGCGGGCGCGCGGGTGGACACCCCGGAGGCGGGCGGCGAGCGGGGCGTCTGGCGGGTGGCGCCGAGCGCGCTGCTCGGCCGCGACCTGGTCGTCGAGCCCGATCTGTCCAACGCGGCGCCGTTCCTGGCCGCCGCCCTGGTCACCGGCGGCCGGGTGACGATCCCGGACTGGCCGGAGCGCACCACCCAGCCCGGCGACGAACTGCGCCGGATCTTCACCGAGATGGGCGGTTCCTGCGAGCTCACCGACACCGGTCTGACCTTCACCGGAACGGGCCGGATCACCGGGATCGACGCCGATCTGCACGAGGTCGGCGAGCTCACCCCGGTGATCGCGTCGGTCGCGGCGCTGGCCGACTCCGAGTCGGTACTGCGCGGCATCGCGCATCTGCGGCTCCACGAGACCGACCGGCTCGCCGCCCTCGCCAAGGAGATCAACGAGCTGGGCGGGGACGTCACCGAGACCGAGGACGGCCTGCGGATCCGCCCGCGCCCGCTGCACGGCGGGATCTTCCACACCTACGAGGACCACCGGCTGGCCACCGCCGCCGCCGTCCTCGGCCTGGCCGTCGACGGCGTACTGGTCGAGAACGTGGCGACCACCGCCAAGACCCTCCCCGACTTCCCCGGTCTGTGGACCGGCATGCTCGACGCGACGACGACCTCGGCGCGGAGATCCTGAGAGCCTGGACGCATGCGCCGCTACGGCAAGCACACCGACGAGGACGACGTTCGGATCCGCCCCAACCGCAAGGGCAACCGGCCGCGCACCAACATCCGCCCCAAACACGAGGACGCCACCGAGGGATTCGTACTCACGGTCGACCGCGGTCGGCTCACGGTCCTGGTCGAGGACCGCACCATCACCGCCATGAAGGCCCGCGAGCTCGGCCGTAAGGGCGTCGTGGTCGGCGACCGGGTCGCGGTCGTCGGGGATCTCTCCGGCGACAAGGACACGCTCGCCCGGATCGTCCGGGTCGAGAAGCGCTCCTCCGTGCTGCGCCGGACCGCCGACGACGACGATCCGTACGAGCGGGTGGTGGTCGCCAACGCCGACCAGCTCGCGATCGTGACCGCCCTGGCCGATCCCGAGCCGCGCCCGCGGCTGATCGACCGGTGCCTGGTGGCCGCCTTCGACGCGGGCCTGGAGCCGCTGCTCGTCCTCACCAAGTCCGATCTGGCGCCCGCCGACGACATGCTGAAGACCTATGAGCCGCTCGGCGTCCCCTATGTCGTCACCAGCCGCGACGAGCTGGCCGACGGCGACGCCGCCGACCGGGTGCGGGAGCGGCTGACCGACCGGATCACCGTCTTCGTCGGCCACTCGGGCGTGGGCAAGACGACGCTGGTGAACGCGCTGGTCCCGGACCGCCAGCGGGCCACCGGCCGGGTGAACGCGGTCACCGGCCGCGGCCGCCACACCACCACCTCCGCGCTCGCGCTGCCCCTGCCGGACGCCAAGGGATGGGCGATCGACACCCCCGGCGTGCGGTCCTTCGGGCTGCACCACGTGGACCCGGTGCGGGTCATCCACGCCTTCCCGGACCTGGAGCCGGGCACCGAGGGCTGTCCGCGCGCCTGCAGCCACGACGAACCGGACTGCGCGCTGGACCAGTGGGTGGCCGACGGCCACGCCGAACCGGCCCGGCTCTACTCCCTGCGACGGCTGCTGGCCACCCGCGAACGGCGAGAGGGCGACTAGGTCTTCCCCCTCCCCGCCCCTTCCCGCCGCCAAGGGCTCCGCCCCTGGACCCCGGGACCCTGGGCGGAGCCGCCTAGCGAGGCTGCGGGAAGGGCCGGATCCCGGCTCCGGGGTCTGGGGCGGAGCCCTCGCTCCCGGGGTCTGAGGCGGAGCCCCCCGCTCCTGGGACCTGAGGCAGAGCCCCCACTCCCGGGTCTGAGGCAGAGCCCGGCTCCCGGGGCCTGAGGCGAAGCCCCAGTTTCGGGGTCTGGGGCGGAGCCCCAGTTTCGGGAAGGGGCGGGGAGGGGAGCAGCCCGCCGCAGGCGGCAAGATCCGCCGGACACCCGTAGGGAGCGTGTTTGCCGCTCCATCCGGGCGGTAAATGGATAATCGCATCAAGCAATCGAGGCGACTCAGGCAATCCAGGCGACCGGGGATGCCCCGGGCGACGGCAGCCCACGGCGGCACGGGAGGGCATCTCTATGGCGTGGCTGCTGGTCGTGGTCGCCGGGCTACTCGAAACCGGCTTCGCCGTCTGCCTCAAGCTCTCGCACGGCTTCACCCGACTCTGGCCGACGGTCGCCTTCTGCGCGTTCGCGCTCGGCAGCTTCGGGCTGCTGACGCTGTCCCTGAAGAAGCTCGACGTGGGGCCCGCGTACGCGGTGTGGACGGGGATCGGGGCCGCCGGGACCGCGATCTACGGGATGGTCTTCCTCGGTGACCTCGTCTCCACGCTCAAGATCATCTCCATCTCGCTGGTGATCGTCGGCGTGATAGGGCTCCAGCTCTCCGGCTCGGCCCACTGAGGCCCGCCCCTCGGTTCGGCTCAGGCCAGCACGGTGCGCACCATACGGGCCACATCCGCCGCCGGGGCGGGCGCCATCACGTACGACAGGGCCAGTCTGGCGACCGCCTCACAGGCCTGCGGCAGTTCGACCGCGCCGAGCGGCCAGTCGCCCGCCAGCAGCCGCACCGCGCGGTCCCGCGCCTCGCCGATCAGCTCGCCCGGCGCGGGCAGCGGCTCCGGCTCCCCCGGCCGTGTCGTCCCTACGGACGTCGGCAGCCGCTCGTTCCAGCGGCCCGTGAGCACCGCCCGCACCAGCGGGTTCTCGGTCGCCGAGCGAACCGTCCACACCGCCGCGGCGGCCAGCCGCTCCCTGGGGGCCGCCGCGCCGGACACCCCGGACAGCGCCCGCTCGACCCCGTACAGATACGCGTCGGCCTCGCGTCGCACCAGAGCGCGGGCGAGGCCGTCCTTGCTGCCGAACTCGTTGTAGAGGGTCTGCCGGGAGACCCCGGCCGCCGCCGCGACCTCGGACATCTTCACCCTCGGCCACGGACCGCGCTCGAGCGCGGCGAAGGCCGCGTCGAGTAAGGATTCACGCGCTGTGGGCATCGTCGCCTCCCAGAGCGGGCATCGTCGCCTCCCGGCCCGGCATGTGCCCGACAGAATTGACGGACCGCCAGATGAAGTCAAGAGCCCCGCACGGGCGGGCCGTCCAGCCGAAGTCCCCTGGTCGTTGTGGAGTCGTGTAGCTCCGCGTCTTTTCCTGTCGATACTGTTCGGCCATGCCCGACTACCACGATGACCTGCGTCTCGCCCACGTTCTCGCCGACGCCGCCGACGCGACCACCATGGAGCGGTTCAAGGCGCTCGACCTCAAGGTCGAGACAAAACCCGATATGACGCCGGTGAGCGAGGCCGACAAGGCGGCCGAGGAGCTGATCCGCACCTCGCTCCAGCGCGCCCGGCCGCGCGACGCGGTGCTCGGCGAGGAGTTCGGCAGCGAGGGCAGCGGTCCACGGCGCTGGGTGGTCGACCCGATCGACGGCACCAAGAACTACGTACGCGGGGTCCCGGTCTGGGCCACCCTGATCGCCCTCATGGAGCGCGGTGAGGGCGGCGACCGGCCGGTGGTGGGGGTGGTCTCCGCACCGGCGCTGGGACGGCGCTGGTGGGCCGCAGAGGCGCTCGGGGCGTACACCGGGCGCAGCCTGTCCTCCGCGAGCCGGCTCGCGGTCTCGAAGGTGGGCAACCTGGCCGACGCCTCGTTCGCGTACTCCTCGCTCAGCGGCTGGGAGGAGCGCGGCAGGCTGAACGGCTTCCTCGATCTGACCCGCGCCTGCTGGCGCACCCGTGGCTACGGCGACTTCTGGCCGTACATGATGGTGGCCGAGGGCTCGGTGGACATCTGCGCCGAACCGGAATTGTCGCTGTGGGACATGGCGGCCAACGCGGTGATCGTCCAGGAGGCGGGCGGCCGCTTCACCGGACTCGACGGCGTACCGGGCCCGAACAGCGGCGACGCGGCGGCGTCCAATGGGCTGCTGCACGGGGTGATGCTGGACTACCTGCGGCCCTGAGGGGCCTTCCGGGGCTGACCGGAGTGTGAACCGGAGCGCGGGGCGCGCTCCGCGGCAGATCGGCTTCCGCGCGCCCTTGTTGGACTCACCGAGGCATGTGAACATGAGAATTCCAGACCTTGTGAACTTGTGAATCCTTTCTCTAATGGGATCTGGGATTCACCAAGGAGGTGGCTCCATCCATGCCCATGCACGTCCGTGACGCCATGAGCTCGGTGGTCCTCACCATCGGCCCCGCGCACACACTCCGCCAGGCCGCCCGGCTGATGTCAGAACGCCGGGTGGGATCGGCCATCGTGCTCGATCCCGACACCAGCGGCCTGGGGATCCTCACCGAGCGCGACATCCTCAACTCCCTGGGGACGGGCCAGGACCCCGACCAGGAGACCGCACACGACCACACCACCGCCGATGTCGTCTTCGCCGCCCCCGGGTGGACGCTGGACGAGGCGGCCCGCGCGATGTCCCAGGGCGGCTTCCGCCATCTGGTCGTCCTCGACGGGGGCGACCCGGTCGGAGTGGTGTCCGTGCGCGACATCATCCGCTGCTGGGCCCCGGCGCCCCAGCCCGTACCGGCGTAAGGGCCCGGGGCACCGCGCCCGGCACGCGAACCGGCACACGAAGAGGCCGGAGCCCAACGGCGTCCGGCCTCTTCGTTTGATACGGCAAGCGTCCGTCAGCCGCGTAGGGCCTGGACCGCGGCCTCCAGCCGCTTGCCGTAGTCGGCGTCCGCCTTGCGGAAGTTCTCGATCGCCCGCTGTGCGATGTCATCGCGGGAGACCTTGGCGATGAACTGCGCCAGATTCTCGATCAGGCGCTCCCTCTCGTCGTCCGACATCAGCCGGTAGAGGTTGCCCGCCTGGACGAAGTCGTCGTCCTCGGCGTGCGAGGGGGCCTCGTGGTCCCCGGTCCGGCCGGACACCGGGGACGGCTGCCACAGCGCCCGGCCGGTCTCGGCCGGGCCGCCGAAGCTGTTGGGCTCGTAGTTCTTGGCGCCCGCGTGACGGCCGTCGTACATGAGGCCGTCCCGGCCGTACGTACGCGCCTCGGCCGCGTGCGGACGGTTCACCGGCAGGTGGTCGGCGTTGATGCCGACGCGGTAGCGGTGGGCGTCGCCGTACGCGAACAGGCGGCCCTGCAGCATCTTGTCCGGGGACGGGCCGATGCCCGGCACGAAGTGGGCGGGCGAGAAGATCGACTGCTCGACCTCGGCGAAGATGTTCCGCGGGTTGCGGTTGAGCTCCAGCTTGCCGATCTCGATCGGCGGGTAGTCCTCGTGCGGCCAGACCTTGGTCAGGTCGAACGGGTTGAAGCGGTAGTCCGCCGCGTCGGCCGCCGGCATGATCTGCACCTGCACGGTCCAGGTCGGGAAGTCACCCCGCTCGATGGCCTCGCGCAGATCGCGCTGGTGGCTGTCCGGGTCCAGACCGGAGGTCTCGGCCGCCTCGGCGGTGGTGAGGTTCTTGATCCCCTGGTCGGTCTTGAAGTGGTACTTCACCCAGAAGACCTCGCCCGCGGCGTTGTTCCACTGGTAGGTGTGCGAACCGTAGCCGTTCATGTGGCGGTACGAGGCGGGGATGCCGCGGTCGCCGAACAGCCAGGTCACCTGGTGGGTGGCCTCGGGCGAGAGCCCCCAGAAGTCCCAGACGTTGTCCGCCTCCTGCGAGCCGGTGTACGGGTCGCGCTTCTGGGTGTGGATGAAGTCGGGGAACTTGATGGCGTCCTTGATGAAGAACACCGGGGTGTTGTTCCCGACCAGGTCGTAGTTGCCGTCCTCGGTGTAGAACTTCAGCGCGAAACCGCGCGGGTCGCGCACCGCGTCCGCCGAGCCGAGGTTGCCGGCGACCGTCGAGAAGCGCAGGAACGTCTCGGTCTGCTTGCCGACCTCGGAGAGGAACGCGGCGCGGGTGTACTTCGTCACATCCGCGGTCACGGTGAAGGTGCCGTACGCACCGGCGCCCCGCGCGTGCACGATCCGCTCCGGGATCCGCTCGCGGTTGAAGTGGGCGAGCTTCTCGATCAGGTGCTGGTCCTGGATGAGGACCGGACCGCCGGCGCCCGCCGTCTCGCTGTTCTGGTTGTCCGCCACCGGAGCCCCGGACTCCGTGGTCAGCGGACCAGTGATGTTGTCCTGGACCGTCACGTGCGCCTCCTGCGTACTCGCATTCTGTCCCTGGTCTGGGGCTGGGATCGATCCTACATTGGACATTGTCTAAGTCAAGAAGGCTTAGAGACTCGTACCCGATCTGGTCAAGGACTCGTCCGCTGCTACCCTTGTCCTTATCTGACTGATAGGTGAATGGCATGAGTGACCTGCTGGAACGGCTCAGGGGACGCGGCTGGAGGCTGACGGCGCAGCGGCGTGTCGTCGCCGAGGTCCTCGACGGGGACCACGTGCACTACACCGCCGACGAAGTTCACGCGCTGGCGGCCGAGCGACTGCCCGAGATCTCCCGCGCGACCGTCTACAACACCCTCGGCGAGCTCGTCACGCTCGGCGAGGTGATCGAGGTCAGCACGGACGGCAGGGCCAAGCGCTACGACCCGAACGCGCACCACGCGCATCAGCACCTGGTGTGCGCGCGCTGCGGCACGATCCGCGATGTCCACCCCTCCGGCGACCTGCTCGCCGACCTGCCCACCCAGGAGCGCTACGGTTTCGCGATCTCCGCGGTCGAGGTGACGTACCGGGGGCTGTGCCCCAACTGCGCGGCCTGAGGCCCGAGCGGCGCAGCGCGAGCGGCGCGGATCATGACCGTAAGGCCGCCACAGCCACCGAAGGCCCGCGACGGCGAGTAGGGCCGTGACAGCGACCGTAAGGCCGTGACAGGCGAAGGGCCCGGATCCTGGAGGATCCGGGCCCTTCGCCTTGGTAGCGGGGACAGGATTTGAACCTGCGACCTCTGGGTTATGAGCCCAGCGAGCTACCGAGCTGCTCCACCCCGCGTCGTTGTGTAGCAACCTTAACCCGGGGTGGACAGCAGGAGCAAACCGGTTACCGAGGGGGCGCCCCGGAGGGGCGCGGGGCTCAGGCCGTGAGCTCCTGCTGGAGCGCTTCCCGCAGCCGGGCCGCGCGCTCTGCGACCTCCGCGGGCCCCAGCTCGACCGCCCGCGCACACCACCGCTGCCCCTCGGCGAGCGCCCCGCGACGGGCCGCCAGCAGCGCGAGCCGCAGCGCGGCCCGGCCGTGCCCCGACTCGGCGGCGCGCGTCCACCACAGGGCGGCCTCCGGCTCGCTGCCCTCCCGGGCCAGCAGCAGCCCCAGGTTGAACGCGCCGTTGCTGCTGCCCGCCTCGGCGGCCATGCGATACCAGCGCGCGGCCTCGACCACATCGCCGCGCGCGGCCGCGAACATGCCCACCCGCACCTGGGCCCGCCGGTGGCCCTGCCGCGCGGCGCGCTCGTACCACTCCTCGTACTCGGGGACGTGCGGCCCGGAGCCGTCGTCCGGCGGCGGGGTCGGGAAGCGCGTCCCGGACGAGTTGCCGAAGCCGGTGCCGGTCGCCGGGTCGCCGCCGACCGAGGAGCGGTCCAGCAGCGCGGCCAGCCGGAAGGCGCCATCTGCGCTGCCGCCGCCCGCGGCGCAGCGCAGATGGCGCTCGGCGCCCTGGAGGTCGCCCTCCCGCTGAAGGGCGAGGCCGACCTGCAGCGCGGCCTCGGTGTGCCCGGCGGCCGCGGCCCGCTCGTACCACTGCCGGGCCGCCCGGTCCTCGCCCCGGCCCGCGTGCAGGATCCCCAGGTTGAACGCGGCGTCGACGCTGCCCGCCTCGGCCGCCTTGGAGAACCACGGCTCGGCGCCCGCCGCGTCGCCGCGCTGGAGCAGCATCACGGCGACCGCGTTGGCGGCCTCGCGGTGGCCCGCGTAGGCCGCGCGGCGGTACCACTGCTCGGCCTGGGCGGTGCGGCCCTGCTCGGCGCAGAGCAGCCCGAGGTTGTAGGCGCCGTTGATGTCCCCGGCGTCGAGCGCGGCGCGGTACCAGCGCTCGGCGGTCTGCGTCTCGCCGCGGTCGGCGTGGAGCGCGCCCAGCGCGTTGGCGGCGTTGCCGTCGCCGTCCTGGGCCGCCCGGTGCCACCAGACGGCGGCGCTGTCGGTGTCGCCCGCGTCACGCAGCAGGAAGCCCAGCGCGCAGGCGGCCCGGGCCTCGCCGTCCTTGGCGGACATCAGGTACCAGCGCCCGGCCTCCTTGGTCTCACCGCGCTTCTCCAGCAGCGTGCCGAGGTGGAGGGCGGCGCGCCGGTGACCGCGCGCGGCGGCCTGCCGGTACCACTGCCCGGCCTCCTCCCGGCCGCCCCCGTCGGCGCCACGGCGGCGCTCTGCCGCCGGCTCGTCCCCCTCGTCGCCACCACGGTCGTCGAGGATGCGGGCGAGGCGGTACGCGGCCTCGCGGTGGCCGCGCTCGGCGGCCGTACGGAACCAGCGCTCGGCCCCGATGTCGCTGCGGTGCTCCAGCAGATCGCCCAGGGCGTACGCGCCCAGCGTGTGGCCGGACTCGGCGGACTGGCGCAGCCAGTACTCGGCGGCGGGCTCGTCGCCCCGCTCGCGGTGATGGCGGCCCAGGGCGTGGGCCGCGGCGGGGGATCCGGCGACGGCGGCTATGCGCCACCAGCCGGCCGCCTCGTCGGCATAGCCGCGCTGGTGCAGCAGAACGCCGAGGTTGTTGGCGGCGGCGCGATCGCCCGCCGCGGTGGCTCCCCGCAGATGCGGTTCGGCGCCGTCGAGGTCGCCACGGCGCAGCAGCAGCGCGCCGAGCGCGCTCATCGCGGCGGTGTCACCGGCCTCGGCGGCACGACGGTGCCGGGTCTCCTCCTCGGCATCGTCGTGCGCGTGCGCAAAACGCCCTGTCTCCAACAGACTGACCCTGTCCCCCATAAATCCCATCGTGGCATCACCCGCGTCCGGCGTACACCTGGTATACCGCAGCCGAGGAGGTCACTTCAGCGTTTTGTCGACATGCCCACAGAGAGACAACCCAAACGCTTGTATCCGCATTCCCCGAGTGGACGCTCATACAACACACAACGAGGCCCGGATCCTTGCGGATCCGGGCCTCGTGTGTCAGTAGCGGGGACAGGATTTGAACCTGCGACCTCTGGGTTATGAGCCCAGCGAGCTACCGAGCTGCTCCACCCCGCGCCGTGGTGCAACCACCGTACCACGGCGCGAGGGGCCGGCCGCCCGGCCGTTCTCGCAGGTCGTCAAGGGTCAGCCGCCCTTCTTGTCGGAACCGCCGCCGGCGCTCTGACTCCGTGGCTGGTTCTGCTGCTGCCCCTTGTCGCCGGCCGCCTTGTTCTCCGCCTTGGCGGCGCGGTCCAGCGCGTCCTTCAGATCCTCCTGGGCCCTGCCGTACGCCTCCCAGTCCTGCGGCTGCTTCTGGAGGGCGTCCTGGGCGTCCTTATAGGCGTCCGAGGCGTCCTTGAGGGCCTCCTTCACCGTCGGGTTGCTGTTCGCCGGTGGCTCCTCCTGCCCGCCGTCTCCCGGTGGCCGCTGTTCGGACGACTCGCCGAAGACGGCGTCCAGGGCCTCGCCCAGGGTGTCCTTGAAGACCGTCTCCTTGCCGTAGGAGACGCCGACCTTCTTCAACAGCGGGTAGTTGGCGCTGCCACCGCGGGCGTAGACGGGCTCGATATATAGGAAGCCGTTGTCCAGTGGCACGGTGAGCAGATTGCCGTACTCGATGTCGGAGTCGGTGCCTCTCAGGTTCCGGACGAACTCGGCGACCTCCGGATCACCGTTGAGCTCGCTCTGCACCTGTTGTGGGCCGGGCACGTTGGAGGTGACCTTCAGCAGTCTTATCGTGCCGTAGTCCTTACTGTTGGCATCCGCGTCGATCGACATGAACGCCCCCAGGTTGGGACGCCCGTTGGGGGTGAAGGTCGTCGTCAGCGAGAACGTCTGCCCCTGCTGATCGGGCATCCTCATGCTCAGGTAGTACGGCGGAACCGCGTTCCCCTCCTTGTGGGTCGGGTCCTCGGGCACCTGCCAGGCGTCACTGCCGCTGTAGAACTGCGTGGGGTCGGTGACGTGGTAGCGGGTCAGCAGCTCGCGCTGGACCTTGAACAGGTCCTGCGGATACCGCAGATGCTCCATCAGCTCGCCGCTGATCTTCTCCTTGGGCTCGACCGTCCCCGGGAACGCCTTCTCCCAGGTCTTCAGGACCGGGTCCTTGGAGTCCCACTCGTAGAGCTTGACGGTGCCGTCATAGGCGTCCACGGTCGCCTTGACCGAGTTGCGGATGTAGTTGACCTTGTTCTGCTGCGCGACCACCGAGCGGTCCCCGTCGCTCAGCGAGTCGGCCGTGCTGTCGCCCAGGGTCGTCCGCGAGGCGTACGGATAGCCGTTGGTCGTGGTGTAGGCGTCCACGATCCACTTGATCCGGCCATGGACCACGGCCGGATAGGCGTCACCGTCGATGGTCAGCCAGGGGGCGACCTTCTCGACGCGCTCCTTGGGGGTGCGGTTGTACAGGATCCGCGAACCGTCCCCGATCGCGCCCGAGTAGAGGATCTGGGGCTCGCCGAACGCCACCGCGTAGGCGGCGCGGTTGACCGGGTTGGAGAGGCTGACCCCGCTCTTGCCCTTGTAGCTGGTGGTCCGCTCGCCGTTCTTCTCGTAGTCGAGCTCCTTCTGGGGGCCACCGACTATCGAGTACTGGTCGGTCTTCTCGCCGTAGTAGACCTGTTGCTTGTAGGTGCCGACACCGCCGCCGCTGGAGCCCTTGGTGGGCAGCCCGGATTCGGTGAAGTCCGGCGAGCCCGCCGGGTCCGCGTTGGGATCGGGCGTGGTGCCCTTCGCCGCCACCATGCCGTAGCCATGGGTGTAGGTGAAGTGGTCGTTGATCCAGTTCCGCTTGGGGATGCCGTTCAGATTCAGCTCGCGCACACCGACGACGGTGTCCTGTTCCTTGCCGTCGGCACCCTTGTAGCGGTCCACGTCGAGCGTCGAGGGGAACTGGTAGTACTTGCGCTCCTGCTGGAGCTGCTGGAAGGTCGGCGAGATGACGCTGGGGTCCATCAGCCGGTAACTGGCCGTCGTATTGGCGTCCTTACGGAGCTTCTCGCCGCCGCCGTCGCTGTCGTTCTTGCCGGAGTAGTCCGCCACCTTGGAGTCATCGATGCCGTACGCCTTGCGCGTGGCCTCGATGTTCTTCTGGATGTACGGCGCCTCCTTGGCCTGCTCGTTCGGCTGGACCTGGAACTTCTGCACGATCGCCGGGTAGAGCCCGCCGATCAGGATCGCCGACAGCACCATGAGCCCGAAGCCGATGACCGGCAGCTGCCAGGTGCGCCGCCACAGCGTGGCGAAGAACAGCACCGCGCAGATCGCCGCGATGCAGAACAGGATCGTCTTCGCGGGCAGATAGGCGTTGGCGTCCACATAGCGCAGACCCGTCCAGTTGCCCGTCGCCTTGAAGTCGCTGGACTTCACCGCGAGGCCGTAGCGGTCCAGCCAGTACGCCACCGCCTTGAGCGCCACGAAGACGCCCAGCAGCACCGACAGATGGCCGGTGGCCGCGGCGGTCGCACGGGCGCCGGGGCTGGTGACCCGCAGGCCCCCGTAGAGGTAGTGCACCAGGGCCGCGGCGATCAGCGAGAGCACCGTGGCCGCGAAGCCGAAGCTCAGCAGGAAGCGGTACCAGGGCAGGTCGAAGGCGTAGAAGGCCACGTCCTTGTGGAACTGCGGGTCCTTCTGGCCGAACGGCACCCCGTTGACCCACAGCAGCCAGATGCGCCACTGACCGGCCGCCGAGGCGCCCGCGATCAGCCCGACCAGGGCGGTGACCGCGAGCAGCACCCACTTCTTGAACGGGGCGATGCCCATCCGGTAACGGTCCAGGCTCTGCTGCTCCATGGACATCGCGCTGAGCGGCGGCCGCAGCCGATGGGCCAGCCAGATGTTGATCCCGACGGCCGTGGCCATCAGCACGCCGAAGACGAAGAACAGCCCGATCTTCGTCTTCAGGGTGGTACTGAAGACGGAAGAGTAATGAAGCGAGCGATACCAGAGCCAATCCGTCCAAAATCCGGCAAACATGACAAAGAGCATGGCCAACACGGCCAGCACGCCCAGGGTCATGAGCAGGGTCCTGGCACGCCGGGACGGACGGCCGACTCTCACCCGCGGCCCCGTCGGGCCTCCGCCGCGGTCCGGCATCTGGAAAGCCAAGGTGCGCACCTCGAAGTTCGCTGTCGATTGAGGGACCCTGAACTCCAGGGCCCACCTGTTGCAACTTACTCAGGCTTTACTCAGTTCCCGTTTCCGGGTCCGAACAGGGCACGATATGAACCATGTCCAACGCAACCCCCGGCACCGACCCGCTGGCCTCGAATCCACTGACCCGAGCCGTACTCGAAATCGACGACTACGCCTCGGGGCTCGGCTGGGACCAGCCCGCCCGGCTCTTCGCCCTTGTCGACACCGCCCGGCTGCGCACCGAGGAGCCCGGCCTCGCCGCTCAGCTCGGCCTTGACGAGGGCGGCGAGGAGATCGCCTCCCTGACCCCCATCGAGCAGGACGAGCTGCCCTCCGGCGCCCCGCTGGACGAGTTCCTCGCCACCATCGCCTGGCCGGACGCGGTGACCGGCTGCGCCCTGACCGTGGAGCGGCAGATGCTGCCGCCGTCCGCCGAGAGCTCCGTGCCCGAGGGCCTGGACGAGGCGGCACTGGCCAAGTGGGTCGCCGACCACCCGGACCGCCAGGAGGTCCGGATGACCGTGGCCGTGCTGCGGGACGGCGCGCGCGAGTCGGCCCTGCGGCTGCGGGAGAAGGACTCCCCGACCGAGGTGCTCACCGGGGCCGGTCTGGTGCCGGGCCTGGCGGAAGCGCTCGCCGCCACCTTCGCCACCGACTGACCGCCGCGATCCGACCCCCGTAACGGGGGTCCCCGCAACGGGGGCGCCGCTCAGCCCGTCGTGCACTTCGGCAGACCGGCGGTGTCCCCCTTACGGATCTTCCCGAGCGCCGTAAGGGCGTCGTCGATCGTATGCACCTTGACCAGCCGCAGCCCGCTCGGCACGTCCTTTGCGGCGGCCGCGCAGTTCTCCTTGGGCGTGAGGAAGTAGCGGGCGCCCGCCTCGCGCGCGCCGATCGTCTTCATCTCGATGCCGCCGATCGGGCCGACCGTGCCCTTGTCGTCGATCGTGCCGGTGCCCGCGATGAACTTCCCGCCGGTGAGATCGCCGGGCGAGAGCCGGTCCACGATCCCCAGCGCGAACATCAGACCGGCACTGGGCCCGCCCACGTCCGCCAGCTTGATGTCGATCCGGAACGGGAAGGTGTAGTCGACCCCGGCCTGGATGCCCACGATGGCGCGGGCCGGGCCCTTGTCCGCCTTCGTGGTGGTAATCGTGACGCGCTCCTCGCCGGTGGGCTGCTTGCCGCTCTTCTCCGCCGCCGCCACGTTCTTGGCCGGGACGACGGAGAAGACCACCTTCTGGCCCGGCTTGTGCTTGGTGACGAGCTTGGCCACGTCGTCGGGCTCGCGCACCGCCGTGCCGTCCACCGACTTGATCACGTCGCCCGCGTGCAGTTTGCCCTGGGCCGGGGCGCCCTTCTGGACGGCGCCGACGATGACATGCGCGGTGACCGGCTTCTTCAGCGCCCGCAACGCCGCGACCTTGGCGGTCTCCTGGGACTGGGTGAACTCCTCGGCGTTCTGCTGGTCCACCTGGTCCGGGGTCTTGTCGTCCGGGTAGAGGGTGCTGTGCGGCACGACCACGTCATCGTGCGCCAGCCAGCCGTAGACGGCCTCCACGAGGTTCATCCGGTACTCGGAACCGGTGACCCGGACCGTGGTCATGTTCAGGTGCCCACCGGTGGTCTCACAGCTCTTCCGGCCGGAAATCTGGAGCACGCACTCCCCGTTGTGCTCACCCAGGGTGTTGTACGTCGGCCCCGGGGACATCTCCGCGTACGGCACCGGGATCAGCACTCCGGCGCACAGCAGCGCGATCAGCATCAGAAGGGAGGCGAGCATCGTCGCAGTGCGGCGTGGCATGGAACGACAGTACGGGACGCGTCCGTCAGTCCACCGTCGGGGCCGTCCGTACGAGGGGCGGCGCGGACGGGGCGGCGGCCTCAGGCCGCGGCGTCCGAATCGGAGGGCCGGCGCTCCATCGCTTCGCGGAAGCGGGCGTATCCGGCCAGCTCAGCTACATCCCCCCCGGACTTCCGTTTACCGGCTCGGGCGGCTATGCCGGCGTATATCGCCGCGCCTATCGCCGCGAACAACGGAATCAGCAACCAGAGAAGCGCAGCCACAGCAGCCTCCCGACCCCTTGAAAAATCGCGGTTCAGGACCGCGACTGACAGATGAGCAGATTAATCCTCTGCCAGGTCAACGCTTACGGCAGGGTGGGGGTTACGCAAGCGGAGTACACCCTTCCGTGCCCCCATGCGCATGCGCATTCCCCCTGCGCCCCGACCCACTCCTCCTACGCCCCGACCCGCCCTCCCGTCGCCCCCCAACGAGGCGCTACGCGCCCACCCATTCCTCGGTGCCGTCCGCGAACGTCTGGTGCTTCCAGATCGGGACCTCGCTCTTCAGGTCGTCGATCAGCCTGCGGCAGGCCGCGAAGGCCTCCGCGCGGTGCGGGCAGGACACGGCCACCACCACGGCCAGATCGCCGATCACCAGATCGCCCACCCGGTGCACCGCGGCCAGCGCGCGCACCGGGAAGTCGGCCACGACCTTCTCGGCCACCCGGCGCAGCTCGGCCTCGGCGGTCGGGTGCGCGGAGTAGCCGAGGGCGCCGACCTCCGCGCCTCCGTCGTGGTTGCGCACGGTGCCCACGAACAGCGCCGTGCCGCCCGCCGCGGCATCGCCCACCGCCCCGAACACCTCGTCCACGGACAGGGGAGTGTCACGGACGGCGAGCAGCCGGATGGGGTGGGCGGCCGCGAGCTCGCCGGGGTGTTCGTACGAATGTGCCATGTCGTCCATCGTGCCGTACCGTCCCGCCCTCGGGGAATCAATGGAGCCACTGGACTACCGGATCCCGGAAATCACCTTCCGGATCCAGCCGTCTCAAGCCCGGCGGCGCGCCTTACGGGCGCGGCGCACGATCGCCGCGGTGCCCACCAGGGCCACGGTCGCGCCCGCGGCGCCGAGCGTCGTGGCGTCCTTACGGCCGAGACGCCGCCCGGCGACCGTATGGCGGCCGGCAACCTCCTCCAGCAGCTCCGCCAGGACCTCCTCGTTGGTCCAGCGCGGCCGCCAGCCCGCCGCGTGCAGCCTGCTGCCGCTGACCGCCCAGGGGTGCATCGTGTACGCGAGATCGCCCGCCGGGGACGGCGTCAGACCGAGCCGGTGCAGCCGGGAGGCGGCGCCCAGGGCGACCGCCGAGGGCAGCTCCATGCGCCGGATTCCGGACAGCTCCTCGACCTCCTCCTGCTCCAGCCAGCCCTCGCACCCGACCGCCAGCTCGCCTTCGACCTTCTCCAGGGCGGCGTACTCCAGCGCGCCGACCAGGTCGTCCATATGGCAGAACTGCCAGGTGGGGCGGGATCCGGCGACGACCAGCAGCCTCGGTGACTCGAAGTAGCGGGTGAGCGCGGTGTCCGTGCCGCCGACCAGGAGCGCCGGGCGCACCACGGTCACATTCAGCCCCGGATGCGCCCGGGGCGCGCGCTCCCCCAGCCGCTCGATCTCCAGCAGGTCGCCCACGCCGGTGGCCTCGGCGGTCGCCCGCAGCTCCGCGTCCTCGGCCAGCGGCACGGCGTTGTCGGGGAGCGCTCCGTAGACCATCGCGGACGTGCACAGCACCACCCGGCGCACCCCGGCCGCGGCGGCGGCCGTCAGGACCGTCTGGGTGCCGCGCACGTTGTAGGCGGTGCGGGCGGCGGGGTCCGTGCCCAGATCCAGGTCGACGGCGAGGTGGACCACCACGTCGGCGCCGCGCAGCTTCTCGGCGATGGCCGGATCGCGGACGTCCAGCACATGCCACTGCGCCTCGGTCACCTCACCGCGGCGCTCGTCGATGGCCAGGACCTGCTTGACCTCTTCGGACTCCGCGAGCCGCTGCGTGAGCAGGGCACCTGGGCCCGAGGCGGCACCGGTCACCACCACGACGGGTCGTCGTGCGGTACGAGCCGTATCGTTTCGCGCAGCGCGAACTTCTCGGTCTGGGGAACTCACCGGGCGTCTCCAGCGGTTGTCTTCAGTACGCAGCGCATGCACGCATACGTACCAGGTGACGTCCATCCTGCCGCAGGGCGGCGATCAGCGAAGCACCGAGCCCGGAAACCGGCGAGGTGTCTAGGCTGGGTGGTGATGTCGGGCATCCGCCACCGGCCCGGGGCCGGTGGCCCAACGAGCCGAGGAAACCCGTGAGTGACTCCCCATTCGGATTCGGCCTTCCGCCGGAGGAGCCGGAGGACGGCGACGACGGCAAGAAGAAGGGCGGCCAGGGCGGCGAGCAGGGCCCCGCGAATCCCTTCGGGTTCGGCGGCGGACCCGGCGGAGCGGGCGGCGCGGAGAATCCGTTCGCCGCGATGTTCGGTTCGCTGAACCCGGGCGACCTGGGCGCGGCCTTCCAGCAGCTCGGGCAGATGCTCTCGTACGAGGGCGGCCCGGTGAACTGGGACATGGCCAAGGACATCGCCCGCCAGACCGTCGCGCGCGGCACCGCCGACGGCAGCAAGGACGAGAGCGTCGGCCCCGCCGACCGCGCCGCGGTCCAGGAGGCGGTGCGGCTCGCGGACCTGTGGCTGGACGGCGTCACCTCGCTGCCCTCGGGCTCGGGGACCGCGGTCGCCTGGAGCCGCGCCGAATGGGTCGAGGCGACCCTGCCGGTGTGGAAGGACTTGGTGGACCCGGTCGCCGAGCGCGTCGGCGCCGCCATGGGCGATGTGCTGCCCGAGGAGATGCAGGCCATGGCCGGCCCGCTGCTCGGGATGATGCGCTCGATGGGCGGCGCCATGTTCGGCACCCAGATCGGGCAGGCGCTGGGCGTGCTGGCCGGCGAGGTGGTCGGCTCGACCGACATCGGGCTGCCGCTGGGCCCGGCCGGCAAGGCCGCCCTGCTGCCGGTCAACATCGCGGCGCTCGGCTCCGGCCTCGGCGTGCCCAAGGAGGAGGTCCGGCTGTACCTGGCGCTGCGCGAGGCCGCCCACCAGCGGCTGTTCGCCCATGTGCCGTGGCTGCGCTCGCACCTCTTCGGCGCGGTCGAGGGGTACGCCCGCGGCATCAAGGTCGACACCGCCAAGCTGGAGGACGCGGTCGGCCAGCTCGACCCGACCCACCCCGAGCAGCTGCAGGAAGCGCTCCAGCAGGGCATGTTCCAGCCCGAGGACACCCCCGAGCAGAAGGCCGCGCTGGCGCGTCTGGAGACCGCTCTGGCGCTGGTGGAGGGCTGGGTGGACGCGGTGGTGCACGCCGCCGCCAAGCCGCATCTGCCGTCCGCCGACGCGCTGCGCGAGACGCTGCGGCGGCGCCGGGCGAGCGGCGGCCCCGCCGAGCAGACCTTCGCCACGCTGATCGGCCTGGAGCTGCGGCCGCGCCGGCTGCGGGACGCCTCCCGGCTGTGGGCCTCCCTCACCGACGCCCGCGGCCTGGAGGGGCGCGACGGTCTTTGGGCGCACCCGGACATGCTGCCGACGGCACAGGACCTCGACGACCCGGACGGCTTCGTCCACGGCGAGCAGCTGGACTTCTCCGAGCTGGACAAGATGCTCGGCGAGGCGGCGAGCGGCGATGACGACCGTAAGGGCGGCTCCGACGGTCCCGACCTCCGTAAGGGCCGCGAGAGCGGCGAGGACGACCGCGAGGGCGGCGACCGGGGCGACGGCGAGAAGTGAGTCTGCACCAGGACGCGGCGCGGGTGCTCACCGAGTGGCCCGCGCCCGATGCCGCCCAGGAGCGGCTGCGGCGGCTGTACGGCGACCATCTGGCCGCGTATCCGGACGGCATGTGGAAGGCGTGCGGGGACGGGCACATCACGGCGAGCGCGCTGGTGATCGACCCGGACCGGGACCAGGTGCTGCTCACCCTGCACCGGAAGCTGCGGATGTGGCTCCAGATGGGCGGCCACTGTGAGCCGGACGACACCACGCTCGCGGGCGCGGCGCTGCGCGAGGCCACCGAGGAGTCCGGGATCGCGGGGCTGACGCTGCTGCCGGGCGGCCCGGTGCGGCTCGACCGGCACCAGACCCCCTGCGCCTGGCACCTGGACGTCCAGTACGCGGCGGTGGCGCCCCGGGGCGCGGTGGCGGCGATCAGCGACGAGTCGCTGGATCTGCGCTGGTTCGGCTACGACGAGGTGGCGGACGTGGCCGACGAGTCGGTGCGCCACCTGGTGACGCGCACCCGCGTACTGCTCTGAGGAGGAATGCGAGCATGCGGAGCGGCCGCGGACCCGAGGGGTCCGCGGCCGCCGTGCTCCATCAGCGGTGACCTCGGTCAGTTGCTGAAGATGTTGCCCTGGTTCTGACCGCGGGCGCCCTGCTGGCCCATGCCGAACTGCGCGGCCATACCGCCCCCGACCACCGCGTTCTGCGGCGGGAGCAGCTCGCTGGGCTGCACCAGGGCGTAGCCCTGGCCGAGGAAGCTGAGTTCCCAGCCCTCGCCGGTGTTGCCGCGCCGCCGCCAGACGCCCGAGGAGTGCGTCTGCGCCTGCATCTGGACCCGCAGCGAGCTGGACCAGGCGACGATGGCGTCCGCGTCGGCGTTGACGTACTTGTCCGGGGTGACCTGGAGCAGCAGCGGCTGCCCCGAGGTCATCAGCGCCACCTTGCCCTGGCCGGAGATGTTGAGGTTGTACTTGCCGGACCCGGAGATCCCGAACTGGCTGTCCACCGCGATCGACTCCCAGTGCAGCGTGGAGTCGATCGCGAGCACATAGGAGCTGTCGACGGTCAGCCCGTCGTGGTCCACGTCCATCACATGGATGTGCTGGGCGAGGTTGGCGAGGTAGACCGTGCCCTGCCCGGAGCAGCGCATCAGGTCCAGGCCCTCACCGGTGCGGGCCCGGGCCCTGTGCTGCCCGGGCGTCCGGTACTCGCCGTCGAACTCGATGAGCCCCTGATAGGCGACCATGCTGCCCTTACGGGCGAGCACATCCTCATGGCCGGTCAGGGCGACCCGCAGCAGATGCGGGTTCTGGAGCGCGTAGCGGTCCTGTGTCTGGGCCTCGGTGAAGGCGAAAAGCGGGCTCTGCATCTGGTGTCCCTCCCCCTCAGCCCCGGGCCCGGAGCCGGTCGGTGCTGTCCTCACTGGGCTGTACGACGACGAAGCCCTGCCCGGAGAAGCCGAGCTGATACGCCTCGCCGCTGCCCCGGCCGATCAGGGACGACGCCTTGAAGCTGCGCTTGCCCTTCACCTTGAGCCCCGAGGACCAGGCCACGAGCGCGTCCGGGTCCACATAGGTCTCGTCCTCGCCGCGGCCGCAGTCGACCACGATGGGGGTCCCGCGGGAGGTCAAGGCGACCCAGCCGGTGCCGGAGACGCCCACGTTGAACAGGCCCTGCCCGGCGAACTTGGCGATGCCCTTGACCCGTTCGACGCCCCACTGGAGGTGAGCGTCGAAGGCGAGGAGGTTGGTGCCGTTGACCGAGAGCGCGTCGCCGTTGAGGTTGATGCAGACGACGTTGGCCCCGTAGTCGGCGAGGTAGAGCAGCCCGTCGCCGCTGCACCGCATCAGCGGGGCGCCCTCGCCGGTCAGCCACTGGGAGGCCATCTGCCGTACCGCGGGCGGGTTGGGCTCGTACTGGACGAAGCCCTCGTACGCCACCATCGAGCCGGTGCGGGCGAAGAGGTCCTGGCCACTCTGCATGGCGACCTTGAGCATGCTGGCGCCGTGGTTCTCCATCCGGGCGGCGACCGGGGCGGGTGCGAAGCCCGAGATCATTTGCTGGTCCATATCGGGCTCCCTCAGACCTCGTAGGGCTGGACGACGATGAAGTTGCCGGGCGCACCGCGGAACTGGAGGTTCACGGTCTCCCCGCTGTGGCCTGGGTAGGCGCTGCGGCGGAGCCGCACCTGGCTGGAGATGATCACCTGGGCTCCGGCGGACCACGCCACGATGGCGTTGCTGTCGGCGAAGGTGGTCGGGGTGACGGGGAGGACGACCGGCGTGCCCTCGGTCTTCACCACGACGGTCCCGGTGCCCTGGAACTGCATGGTGAACAGCGCGCCGCCGGGGATGCCGTGGCCCTCGATCCGGCGCACCTCGTGGTGCAGCGACTCGTCGAAGGCGAGCACGTTCTCGGCGGAGACACAGATGGCGTCGCCCTGGAGCTCGATCGGGTGGAGCTCGGCGGCGTTCTCGGCGAGGAAGACCTGGCCCTGGCCGGTGCAGCGCATCAGCTGCATCTCCTGGCCGGTCGCGTTGCCGACGATCCGGCCGCGGAAGCCGGCGCCCTTGTAGCTGAAGTCGACCTTGCCCTGGTAGAGCACCATCGTGCCCTGGCGGGCGAGCACGGGCTGGCCGCCGACGCCGAGGTCGACCCGCATCAGCCGGGGGTTCTGCGGTGTCCAGCGCTGGCCGGTGGGCGCCTCGCGGTACTTGGCGAGCGCGGCCTGGAGCCCGGGGGCGCCACCGCCCTGAGGGACGCCGCCCTGAGGGACGCCGCCCATGGGCTGCGGCTGACCGTAAGGAGCGGACTGGCCCGGCTGACCGGGCTGACCCGGGTAGGGCTGGGCGGGCGGCTGGCCGTACGGCGCGGGGGCGGGCGGGGCCTGGCCCGGCTGCTGGCCGAACGGGGGCTGCTGACCCGGGTACTGGCCCGGCGGTGGTGGCGGTGCCTGACCCGGGGGCGGCACCTGGCCGGGCGGCGGCACCTGGCCGGGCGGCGCGATGGGTGCGGCGATGGTGGGGGCGGCGTGCATCTGCGGGGTGCCGGGGGCGGGCGGCTGAACGCCCTGCGGAGCAGTGCCCTGGGGCGTTCCCTGTGGCTGCGTGCCTTGAGGCGGCGTGCCCTGGGGAGCGCCGAAGGCGGGGGCGGGCTGCGGTGCGGGCGGGGCGGGGGCCGGAGGGGCCGACGGGGCAGGGGCCCCGGCCGGGGGTGCGAAGCCCGGTGCGGGGGCGGCCTGGCCGGGCGGCGCGAAGCCGGGCGTGGCGCCCTGGGCGGGCGCGGGGGCGGGCTCCTCCTCGGCCACCTCACCGCCGAAGTTCTTGAGCAGCGCGTCCAGTCCCCCGTCGAAGCCCTGCCCGACGGCGGCGAACCGCCAGACGTCCTTGAGGTAGAAGTCGCCCAGCATCACCGCGCGTTCGGTGCTGAACTCCGAACCGGTGAAGGAGTACCGGGCCACCTCCTCGCCGCCCGCGACGATCCGCAGGTAGCCGGGGCCGACCTGCGACATCTGCCCGGCGCCGTCGATGGTCGCGGTGAAGGAGAGCTTCTGGATGGCGGGCGGCACGCTGTCGAGCGTGACGCGGAACGAATCCGTGTCCCCGGCCTGCGGCCCGAGCTGCTGTATCGCTTCTTCAGGGGACTTCGGCTGGTTGAAGAAGATGAAGTAGCGGTCGTCCGACAGCCGCTCGTTCGCGTCGAGACCGAAGCAGCTGATGTCGAAGGTCAGACCGGGTCCGGCGATCTGCACCCCGACGTACAGATCCCTCCCGGCCGTCAGATCACTGATCCTGGCCTTGTGGCCGCGCTGGAATTCCCTGGCCATACGTTAGGACCGTCCCCCATCGCCGTACCGGTGTGTGCGTTGCGCGCCAGGCTAGCCGCTGCCGCCGACTATGAGCGACGCCGGGAACGAGGATGTGGTTCCCGCACGGCCCGGGGGCTCCCGGGGGCCGATCCCTCACCGCCCGGGCGCGGTCGCCTTACGGCTGGTCGTCCGGGGGCCCGGAGAGGTGCGGCAACCGCGCGGCGGCGACCACCCCTTCGAGATAGCCCCGCGCCCGCTCGGTCCGCGGATATGCCTCCAGGAGCTGCCAGAAGCGGCGGCCGTGCCCCGGCACCAGCAGATGGGCCAGCTCGTGGAGGAGCACATAGTCCACGACGTACTCCGGCATGCCCTGGAGCCGGTGCGAGAGCCGGATGCTGCCCTCGGCCGGGGTACAAGACCCCCAGCGGGTGTTCTGGTTGGTGACCCAGCGGACGGAGTCGGGCCGGGCCCGCCCGCCCAGGTACTGGCCGGAGAGCCACTCGGCGCGGGCGGCCAGCTCCGCGTCGCCCAGCATCCGCTTGCTCTCCTGGGCCGCCAGCTTCTCCAGCATGACGCCCACCCAGCGCCGCTCCTCCGCCTCGGACATCCGGGCGGGGATGAGGACGACGGTGCGGTCGCCCTCGCGATAGGCCGAGACCGTCCTGCGCCGCCGGGTGCTCCGGCGGACCTCGACCGCGCTCGTGTCGGAGCTTCGGCTCTGCGGGCTCGGGACGGTGCTCGGTGCGCTCGCGGCGCTGCGGGAGACGTTCTGTCCCGCGGTGCGAGGGGGCGGGTCGGCGGACACGCCCCGACGTTACCCGCTGGCAGCCGGGGAAGTCCCGCCCCGCCGATGGTTGCGGACCGAACCACTCCACGGTGTGCACGGCTTGTACGACCGGCGTTCGTACGACTTATTCCACTGCCTGTGGACAACGCGCTGCGGGGTCCGGGCGCCGCCCCGCATGCTGAGGGCGGTTCAAGGGACAGCACATCAAACAGCACATCAAACGGGGGAGGAACGGCGATGCATCCGATGCTCAAGCCCGCGCTGCGGCGCGGCTGGCGGAGCCGGGACACGGTGCAGTTCGGGGTGGCCCGGGCGCATGCGGTGGTGATGGGGCCGGTGGACACCGCCACGGGCAGCTTTCTGGAGCTGCTGGACGGCACCCGCGGTCTGCCGCTGCTGCGGCAGGAAGCCCGCGCCATCGGGCTGCCGGAGGGGCGGGCCGACGCACTGGTGGACCGGCTGGCGGCGGCCGGTCTGCTGGACGAGCCGAGGGACGGCGGCGAACCCGCGGCGGCCCTGGACCGGCTGCGGCCCGACGCGGGGGCGCTGTCGGTGCTGCATCCCGAGCCCGGAGCGGCGGCGCGGCTGCTCGCCGCTCGGCGGGCGATGCGGGTTCAGGTGCGGGGCGCGGGCCGGGTCGGGGCGGCGGTCGCGGCCGCGCTGTCGGGCGCGGGGATCGGCCGGGTCGATGTGGTGGACGGGGGCTGTGTCGAGCCCTGGGATGTGGCTCCGGGCGGGCTCTCGGCCGAGCAGATCGGGGAGCGCCGGGATCTGGCGGCGCGCCGCGTGGTGCGCCAGGCCGCGCCCGCCCCGCTCCCCCGCCGGTCGGCGCGGCTGCGGACCTCCGCGGCAGAGCGGGTCCCCGCACGGGAGAAGGTCCCTGCAAGAGAGCGGAGCGCCTCGAGGGAGCGGACCCTCTCGGGAGAGCGGACCGCCTCGGCCGAGCCCGGGCTGGCGCTGGTGGTGATCGCCCCGCGTGACGGCCTCGCGGCGTACGCACCGGATCCGGAGCAGGCCCGGCCGCTGCTCGCCTCCGGCACCCCCCATCTCTACGCGGGAGTCATCGAGGCCACGGGGGTGGTGGGCCCTCTGGTGGCACCGGGGATCACGCCCTGCGCGGGGTGCGCCGCGGCGGGCCGTGCCGAGCGGGAGCCCGTCTGGCCAAGGATGCTCGCGCAGTGGCGGTCCGGGCGCCGGCGCACCGCCCCGGCCTGTGACACGGCGCTGGCGATGGTGGTGGCGGGACTCGCCGCGGTGCAGGCGCTGGCCTTCCTCGACGGCCGCCCCTCCGGGGGCGCGGGGGTCCGGTGGGAGCTGGCGCTTCCCTCGCTCGTCTGGGAGGCACGCCCGATCGAGGCACATCCCGGATGCGGTTGTGGAGCGGCCGGGGAGGAGGATGCCGTATATGCCTCGGCCGCAGAGGCACCGCACGCGACAATGTCCGGGTGACCCACGTCCGCGGAGTGGGCACGGGGGCCCGGGGGCCACCTTCCGGGATGGCACGGCTGTAGTTGGAGGGGCGCATGACCGATCTGCCGCGCAAGGCGATCACCCGTACCGCCAAACTGGCGGCGCTGCCCTTGGGATTCGCGGGGCGCGCCACATGGGGGCTCGGGAAGCGGATAGGGGGACGGCCGGCGGAGATCGTCGCACGCGAGGTGCAGCAGCGCACCGCGGAGCAGATGTTCAAGGTCCTCGGCGAGCTCAAGGGCGGGGCCATGAAGCTCGGACAGGCCATGTCGGTCTTCGAGTCGGCGCTGCCCGAGGAGATAGCCAGGCCCTACCGGGCGGCCCTGACCAAGCTCCAGGAAGCGGCCCCTCCCATGCCCAGCCGCACGGTCCACGCGGCGCTGGAGGAGCGGCTGGGCCCCGACTGGCCGGAGCTGTTCCAGGAGTTCGAGGACAAGCCCGCGGCGGCCGCCTCGATCGGGCAGGTGCACCGGGCGGTCTGGCACGACGGGCGCACGGTGGCGGTCAAGGTTCAGTATCCCGGGGCGGGCGAGGCGCTGCTGTCCGACCTCAACCAACTGAGCCGGTTCGCCCGGGTGCTGGGGCCACTGGTGCCGGGGCTGGACGTCAAGCCGCTGATCGCGGAGTTGCGCGAGCGGGTCGCCGAGGAGCTGGACTACGAACTGGAGGCGGCGTCCCAGCGGATCCATGCGGAGGAGTACGCGGAGGACACGGAGATCGTGGTGCCCGAGGTGGTGCACCAGAGCGATCAGATATTGATCACCGAGTGGCTGGAGGGGGTGCCGCTCTCCGAGGTGATAGCCGACGGCACACAGGAGGAGCGGGACCGCGCCGGGCAGCTGCTGGCCCGCTTTCTGTTCTCGGGGGCGTCCCGCACCGGACTGCTGCACGCCGATCCCCATCCGGGTAACTTCCGGCTGCTGCCCGGGGACGCCCCGGACGGCCCGCCGGAGCAGTGGAAGCTGGGCGTCCTGGACTTCGGTTCGGTGAACCGGCTCCCGGGAGGGCTTCCGGAGCCCATCGGCATCGCGCTGCGCATGGCGCTCGAGAACGACGCCGCGGGGGTCTATGACCTGATGCGCGGGGAGGGGTTCGTCAAGCCGACGATCGAGCTCGACCCGGATGATCTGCTGGACTTCCTGCTGCCGATGCTCGAACCGGCCCAGGTCGACGCGTTCGTCTTCGACCGGCAGTGGCTGCGCAGCCAGGCGGCGCGGATGGCCGACCGCCACTCCCCCGTCTATGAGCTGGGCAATCAGCTGAATCTGCCGCCCGCCTATCTGCTGATTCACCGGGTGACCCTGAGCACCATCGGGGTGCTGTGCCAACTGGGTGCCACGGTGCGGATGCGGGATGAGCTCGAGGCATGGGTCCCCGGCTTCGCCGCGGACCCAGAACCCGAAGCCCCAGAACCCGAAGACCCGGAGTCCGAGGAGCGCGCCGAAGGGGACGCCGAGGAAGGGCCCGCGGCAGACGCCGGGGAAGGGGCCTCGGACGGCGCCGAGGACGAGCCCGAGGCCGCGGAGACCTCGTCCTGAGCTCGGGCGCCTCGGGGTAGCCGAAGGGCCGGTCCGATCGGACCGGCCCTTCGTGGTCACGCGATGGGTCGGCGTGGGACCCGTCGGTGTGTGTGGTGTGTCAGCCCCGCCTCTGGCCGGTGCCGCACATGGTGGTTACTGCATGACCGCCATGGCCAGGGCGCGGCGGGCGCGGAGCGAGGCACGCTCCGCACGCCGCTGCATCCGGCGGGCGGCCGCGAGCCGAACGGCCTGCCGTTCGGACTCGGCCTCCTGCAGTCGGTCGTGCATATGCGCACGTGCCAGGGCTTCTTGCATGAGTTGCATCTCTCGGTTCCTGTTCTGGCGCGCCTCGGGCGCACGTGAGGTATCTGGTGCGGGGGTTTCGGAGACCGGTTGGGTCATCTTCGGGACCTGCTTCATGGGGTCGTGCGTCGCTGGGCGATCGATGGTGCCGAGGGTGCTCATGCCGCGACCGGGTTCTTACGCGGGCGACCACGCGGCCGCTTGCGGGCCACCACCACGCCCTGGACGAAGAGCTCGCCGCCCCAGACGCCCCAGGGCTCCCGGCGGTCTTTGGCGCCGGCGAGGCATGCCTCCCTCAGCGGGCAGGTCTGACAGAGCGACTTCGCGTACTCGACGTCGGCCGGGGACTCGGCGAAGAAGACCTCCGGGTCGTACGAGCGGCACGGAACGGCTACACCCAGGTTCTCGATGGCCTCATCGAGTTCGGTGAGGGCGGTGAGCGGGGTCAAGGAGTCCTCCGAGGAGTCAGGCGGGCGGTTCAGGTCGGTCGATGCGGACGGGGCGTGTGCGTTGAGTTGCACGGTGTGTGTTCCTCGTCTCTTCGGTCCGGCTGGTGGCCGGGCTCTGGCAAATCAAAAGGGCCGCGGATCCCGGTGTGGGTTCCGCGGCCCTGGAAGGTGCCGACCTGATCCTGGATCAGGCTGGATAACTCCAGGGTTCGAGCCTGCGGAAGGCCCACGTCTTGTGGTGCTGCTGCGTCGTCCGGGATTCGGCACCATTGGCCGCAAAGGCATAGGCCATTGCCTCTGCCGCTGCTCCTACCGCAGGTGCCTGGATCGGTCGCTCGCTGAGACGCGCCTCATTCGCGCCGGGCATACCGGTGCCAGGGAGCGCGGAGCCGAGCAGGCATGTGGCGACGACCGGCCGATCGGCCTTTTTGATGGTGTTGATGAAGCTGATCACTGGTCTTCGCCTCCTCTCGGCGTCTCAGGGACCGGTCCGAAACCAGTCCGGGTGTTCAGTACAACACGGAATCCTCGGCTCCTGGAAGGGCCGTTGTCTTCCGTGCTCGGAAGGCTATGGGTAGCGCCTCCGCGCGCGCAAACTATTTTTCCGTCGAGTTTTGCCAAGGGTCACCCGAATGGCTTCCCCCGGCATCGCCGTCGCCCTCACCGTCGAGTGCGGAGGGCAGTTCCCGGCCCGCGCACAGCGCGAGAACATCGGCCCCGAACCGGTCCAGCTTGCGCCTTCCGACACCGGAGATGCGGACGAGCTCCGGTTCGGTTCCCGGAACGGCCTCGGCGATCGCGAGCAGTGTCTTGTCGGTGAACACGCAGTACGCCGGCTGCCCCAGCAGGCCCGCCTGCTCCGCCCGCCAGTCGCGCAGCCGCTCATAGAGCGCCTCGTCCAGCTCGGACGGGCAGCCCTCGCAGCGCATCAGCTTCATCTCGCCCGCGTCGGTCAGCGCCCGGCCGCACACCCGGCAGTGGACCGGGCCGCGCCGCTTGCGCACCCCGCCGCCTCCGCCCGAAGCCGCCGCCCCGCGCTCGATCCCGCCGCCCCCGCCCGGGGTGCGGGCGGGGACGGCCTGGGAGCCGGGCCGCAGCCCGTTGAGAAAGCGGGTGGGCCGACGGGAGGCCCGGCCGCCCGGAGCCCGCGAGAGCGCCCAGGAAAGCGTCAGATGGCGGCGGGCGCGGGTGACCCCCACATAGAGCAGCCGGCGCTCCTCCTCGATCTGCTGCTCCGTCTTGGCGTAGGTGATCGGCATCATTCCCTCGGTGAGGCCGACCAGGAAGACGGCGTCCCATTCGAGGCCCTTGGCCGCGTGGAGTGAGGCGAGGGTCACACCCTCGACGGTCGGGGCGTGCTGCGCCGCCGCCCGCTCATCGAGCTCCGCCACCAGATCGGAGAGCGTGGCCGCGGGGCGGCTCGCCGCGAAGTCCTCGGCGAGCCGCACCAGGGCGGCCAGGGACTCCCAGCGGTCGCGCACCGCACCCGAGCCCGAGGGGGGCTCGGGTGTCCAGCCACGGGTGCCCAGCACGGCCCGCACCTGGGACGGGATGTCGGCGTCCGCCAGCTCCGGGTCGGCGCTTCCGCCACGGGCCGCGCCGCGCAGCAGCAGCCCCGCCTCGCGCACCTCGGGCCGCTCGAAGAACCGCTCGGCACCGCGCAGCTGATAGGGCACCTGGGCATCGGCCAGCGCCTGTTCGTAGAGCTCCGACTGGGCGTTGACCCGGTACAGGACCGCGATCTGGCTCGCCGGGACACCGGCGCCACCCCGCTCGACCGGGGTGATCAGCTCCCGGATCCGGCGGGCGGTGCCCTCGGCCTCGGCCGGCTCGTCCGCATAGGCGGCGTAGGCCGGGTCGGGGCCCGTCTCCCGCTGGGAGACCAGCTCCAGCCGGTGCTCGGCGGCCCGGCCGCGGGCCTGGGACAGCAGCCCGTTGGCCAGGTGGACCACCTGGGGGGTCGAGCGGTAGTCCCTGATCAGCTTGACCACGGTGGCCCGCGGGTGGCGGGTGCGGAAGTTCAGCAGATGGTCGGGGGTGGCGCCGGTGAAGGAGTAGATGGTCTGGCTGGCGTCGCCGACCACGCAGAGGCTGTCCCGCTCGCCCAGCCACAGATCCAGCAGCCGCTGCTGCAGCGGGCTGACGTCCTGGTACTCGTCGACCACGAAGTGCTGGTACTGACGGCGCACCTGATCGGCGATGTCCGGCCGCTCCTGGAGCACACCGACCGTGAGCAGCAGCACATCCTCGAAGTCGATGACGCCGCGGTCGCGCTTCAACTGCTCATAGGTGGCGTAGATCCGGCCGATCTCGGCGGCGTCCCGGGGGGCTTCCCGGCCGGACTTGGCGGCCACGGCCGGATAGTCCTCGGGCACGGTCTGGGTGACCTTCGACCATTCGATCTCGCCGGTCACGTCCCGCAGCTCATTGCGGTCCAGCCGGACCCGGCACCGGGCGGCGGCCTCGGCCACGAGCTGCACCTTGCGCTCGACCAGCCGCGGCACCTCACCGCCGACCGCCTTGGGCCAGAAGTACTGCAGCTGGCGAAGGGCCGCCGAGTGGAAGGTGCGCGCCTGCACCCCGCCCGCGCCGAGCTGCCGCAGCCGGCCGCGCATCTCCCCCGCCGCGCGGTTGGTGAAGGTGACGGCCAGCACACTGGCCGGCTGGAGCATCCCCGCGCGCACCCCATAGGCGATCCGGTGGGTGATGGCGCGGGTCTTGCCGGTGCCGGCGCCGGCCAGCACGCACACCGGGCCGTGCAGGGACGTCGCCACCTCGCGCTGCTCGGGGTCGAGCCCGTCGAGCACCGCGTCGGCGTCACGCGGCGTGGCCGCGTAGGCACCTGGCGTGGAGCCGTGCGGGAACAGAGTGGAGGACGTTGCTGCAGTCACCCCGCCATGCTGCCAGGTCTCCTGAGACGCCCGGTGCCGGTTGTCCACAGCCATGGCCTTCCGGTCATATGAATCCGGGAATGACCGGCGGAAGGTGAGCGTTCACCTTCTGCCCACCCACCACGACCCCGAGGAGAGCGAAGACCGATGTCCGGCACTGTGACGATGTACAGCACCACCTGGTGCGGCTACTGCCGACGCCTGAAGGGGCAGATGGACCGCGAGGGCATTGCCTACACCGAGATCAACATCGAGCAGGACCCGGAGTCCGCGGCCTTCGTCGAGAAGGCGAACGGTGGCAACCAGACCGTGCCGACCGTCCTCTTCCCCGATGGGTCCACCCTGACCAACCCGTCCCTGGCGCAGGTAAAGGCCAAGGTCGGGGTCTGAGCGGGCGGTCCCCGAGCCGCCCCCGCGGGCTCTGACTCAGCCGCGCGGCAGCGGCTCGCCGTACCAGAGCTCGATCAGCCGGGCCGCGATAGAGATCCCGGAGGGAGGCAGGACCTCCCCGGACTCGATCGCGGCCCGCAGGTCGTCCCGGGAGAACCAGCGCGCCTCGTGGATCTCCTCCCCGTCCACCTGGATGCGGGAGGACGTGGCCCGGGCCATGAAGCCGAGCATCAGGCTGGACGGGAACGGCCACGGCTGGCTGGCCACGTAATCGACCTCGCCCACCGTGACCCCGGCCTCCTCCGCCACCTCACGGACCACGGCCTGCTCGATCGACTCGCCCGGCTCCACGAAGCCCGCCAGCGTCGAGAAGCGCCCCTCCGGCCAGTGCACCTGGCGTCCCAGCAGCGCCCGGTCCTGATCGTCCTTCACCAGCATGATCACGGCGGGGTCGGTGCGCGGGTAGTGCTCGGCCCCGCACGCCGGGCAGCGGCGGATATGGCCCGCCGCCGCGATCACCGTGCGCTGACCGCAGCGTGAGCAGAAGCGGTGCAGCCGCTGCCAGTTCTCCAGCGCGACCGCGTGCACCAGCAGCCCCGCGTCGCGCTCGGACAGCAGCACGCCCGCCTCGCGCAGCCCGGCCGGGCGCGCCGACTGGTCCATCCGCCCCGGCAGGGAGTCCTTCTGGAGCGCGAAGTAGCGCACGCCCTCCTGGTCGGTGCCCAGGAAGTAGCGGTGGTTCTCGGTGGGCGGGGCCTCGAAGGACGGGGTCATGACGAGTTCGGTACGGCCGTCCGGGGTGTCGTCGACCAGTGCCTGGCCGCCGGAGACCACGAAGACGCGCGTCGTCGGGTGGCTCCACGCGGCGGCCAGCCACGCCTCGTCCAAGCGGTGGTGCGCGGAGCGGTCGATGCCGCTCGGGGCGCTGAGCGTGATCGGCCGGTCGGCGGCGTGGTCGGTCGAGGTGGTCACAGCTGCTTCCAACTCCCGCGGTGCAATGGGTGGTTCACGTAACAGGGCAAGCTATTCCCGTCCATTCTCGGCGAGATCGGCCCAGAGGTGGGCGGCCGTCTCGGCGCCCTTCATGAGCAGGCCGAGCTCGACCTTCTCGTTGGGCGCGTGCCAGCCGTCGGACGGCACCGAGATGCCCAGGAAGAGCACCGGAGCGCCGAGGATGTCCTGGAGATCGGCGGCGGGGCCCGATCCGCCCTCGCGGGTGAAGCGGACCTTCCGGCCGAAGGCGCACCCCATGGCGCGGACGACCGACTGGAGCGCGGGGTGGTCCAGCGGGGTCAGACAGGGACGGGTGGCGCCCCAATAGGTGATCTCATGGCGGATTCCGGCCGGGAGCAGGGCGGCTGCCCAGTCCCGCACGGCCGACTGGATCTTCTCCACGTCCTGGCCCGCCACCAGCCGGAAGGACAGCTTCAGCTGGGCGGCCGAGGGCACGATGGTCTTTCCGCCCGGCCCCTGGTAGCCCCCGCCGATGCCGTTGACCTCGGCGGTCGGACGGGCCCAGATCCGCTCCAGGGTGGAGTACCCGGCCTCGCCGAGCGTGGCCCGTGAATGCGCGGTCCGCAGCCAGCCCGCCTCGTCGAACGGCAGCTCGGCGAAGAGCTCGCGGTCACGGTCGGTCAGCTCCACGACGCCGTCGTAGAAGCCGGGGATCGCCACCTTACGGTCGTCGTCGTGCAGCGCGGCGACCAGTCGGGCGGCCTCGGTGGCCGGGTTGGGGACCGCACCGCCGAAGGAGCCGGAGTGGATGTCCTGGCCCGGGCCGTGGAGATCGATCTGGCACTCCACGAGGCCCCGCATACCGGTACAGACGGTCGGGGTGTCCTCGGACCACATCCCGGTGTCGGAGACGATCACGGTGTCGCAGGCCAGCCGGTCGGCGTGCGCGCGGACCAGCTCGGGGAAGTGCGGGGACCCGGACTCCTCCTCGCCCTCGATCAGCAGCTTGAGGTTCACCGCGGGCGCGACTCGGCCCGTCACGGCCAGGTGCGCCCGTATCCCCAGGGTGTGGAAGAGGACCTGCCCCTTGTCGTCGGCGGCGCCGCGGGCGTAGAGCCTGCCGTCCTCGATGACGGGCTCGAAGGGGTCGGTGCGCCAGCCGTCCGCGCGGTCGGCGGGCTGGACGTCGTGGTGGCCGTAAACGAGCACCGTAAGGGCGTCGGGATCACCGGACGGCCATTCGGCGAACACGGCCGGGGCGCCCGGTGTGTCCCATATCTCGGTCACCGGGAAGCCCGTGGCGGCCAGGTGGTCCCTGAGCCACTGGGCGCCGCGCCGGACGTCGTCGGCGCGGGCGGGGTCGGCGGATACGGACGGGATGCGCAGCCACTCGGAGAGCTCGGCGAGGAAGGCGGCGCTGTGGACGTCCACAAAGGCGCGGACGGCGTTGTCCGTGTCCGGGGTGTTGCTCATGCATGTGAGCCTATCCGGCCCGAGGACGGGCGAGGGCGGGGGCCTCCGGGCCGCTCAGGTGTGCTCGCTCTCTGTGACGGTTCCGGCATCGATACGGTCATTTCCGGTCGCGTCCGCGTCTCCGTCCCCACCGATGTCGGCGTCTCGGTCCCCGCCGTCCCCGTCTCCGTCCCCGCCGGCGTCCGCCTTCCCACCGGCTTCCACGTTCCCGCCGACGTCCACGTTCCCGCCGACCTCCGCGTCCCCTGGCTCCCCGAGCAGGACGCGCTCGAGCCCGGCCCGGCCGGGCAGCCCGGCGGGGCGGACCACCTCACCGCTGCGTACGTACACGAAGGCCGCCGTGACCGCCGACAGGGGCAGCCCGTGCTGTTCGGCCCAGGCGACGCGGTAGATGGCCAGCTGGAGCGGGTCGGCGTCCTGGGAGCGGCCGGTCTTCCAGTCGACGATCTCGTAGCGCGGGCCGTCGTCAGAGCCCGTACCGGACTCGCGGTACACCGCGTCGATCCGGCCGCGGATGGTGCGGCCCGCCAGGGTCAGCTGGACCGGCACCTCCACGCGGTAAGGGGTGCGACGGGCGTACGGCGTGCGGGCGAACGCCTCCTTGAGCGCGGTCAGATCACGCTCGTCGGCGATCTCCGCCTCGTCGTCCTCGCCGCCCGGCAGCTCGTCCGGGCCGAGGAAGGGCAGCGGCAGCGCCTCGAAGCGCGACTCGACCCAGGCGTGGAAGCGGGTGCCGCGCCGCGCGGCGGGGCGCGGCGGCCGGGGCATGGGGCGGGCCAGCTCCCGTGCGAAGCCGTCCGGGTCGGCGGCGAGGCGCAGCAGCTGGGACGCGGTGAGCGTGCCCGGCAGGGGCACCTCGTGCACGGTCTCCCGGGCCCGGCGCAGCTCTCCGGCGAGCGCGTCCAGATCGCGGTCCCAGGAACCGATCAGCCGGGCCTCCTCGGGCGTCGGCTCGTCCTCGGCCGCTTCTGACGTGATTTCGGGCACATCGGGCTCCGGTGCGCCAGGTTCCGGCGCGCCGTAAGGGCCGGGGTGCGGCGCGTCGTCGTAGGGCTCGTCCTCGTACGAACCGTAAGGATCCTCCGGAGGTTCGGGCCACTCCGGGTCCTCCGGGGGCTCGAGCTCCTCCGGGGGCTCCGGAAAGAGGTCAGCGTCCGCCGGGGAGTGCTCCTCGTCCCGCGCGGTCGGCTCCTCCCCCTCCGTCTCGATGCGCGCCAGATGGGCGAGCACCACATCGGCGGCGCGGCGGCGGTGGCGCAGCGCGGCCGGGTCCAGCGGAAGCGGCCAGGCCCGGTCGGCCGCCGACTCCCGCAGGGCCGGGTTCTCCGCGCCCTCCTCCGGCGGTTCGGCCCATGCCTCGATCTCGCCGTACCCGGCCTCGCAGTGCTCGCGCAGCGCGTCCAGGAAGCCCGACGGGCCGCGCGGACGCTTCTGGGTGGGGCCCCACCAGTGCCCGGAGCCGAGCAGCAGCGAGCGCGGCCGGGTGAAGGTCACATAGCCCAGCCGCAGCTCCTCGGTCCGCTGATGCCCCTTCATGGCGTCCTTGAAGGCGGCGATCCCCTTGCTGTCCCAGGCGGTGACGTCCGGGAGGGTACGGGCGTCCCCGCGCAGTTCGTGCGGCAACACCTTGGCGTTCGCCGTCCAGGACTCGCGGGACTGTTCGCTCGGGAACTGCTTGGCGACCAGCCCCGGCACCGCCACCACGTCCCACTCCAGCCCCTTGGCCTTGTGGGCGGTGAGCACCTTGACCGTGTTCTCGCCGCCGGGCAGGGCGTTGTCGAGCCCCTTCTCGTACTGCGCGGCGGTGCGCAGGAAGCCGAGGAAGCCCTGAAGGGTGGCCTCGCCGTCCACGGCCGCGCCGCCTTCCCGGCCCGCGAAGGCGGCCGCGACGTCCAGGAAGTTGCCGAGCGTCTCGCGGCGGCGCGCGGCCAGGGCGTGCGGTGAGGCGGACAGCTCGACCTCGAGGCCCGTGGTGGCCAGGACCCGGTGGAGGACGTCCATCAGCGGATCGGCCAGCGAGCGGCGCAGCTCGCGGAGTTCGGCGGCCAGCCGGGCGAACCGGACCCGTGCGTCGGCCGAGAAGGGCAGCCCGTCGTCCGGGCCGCCGCCCGCCTCCAGGAAGGTGTCGAGGGCGTCGGCGAGGGAGATCACCTCGGCGGGGTCGGTGCCCTCGACGGCCTCGGCGAGCCGTCGGTCCGGATCGTCCTCCGCCCCGTCCTGGCCACCGTAAGAGACCACCGCGCGGGCACGGCGGCCGAGCAGCGCGAGGTCGCGGGGGCCGATCCGCCAGCGCGGCCCGGTGAGCAGACGGACCAGCGCGGCGTTGGCCCCCGGGTCCTGGAGGACCTCGCAGACTGCCACCAGATCGGCGACCTCCGGCAGATGCAGCAGCCCCGACAGGCCCACCACCTCCACCGGAACGTCCCGCTCCACCAACGCGCCCTGGATCTGCGCGAAGTCACCCGCCGTACGGCACAGCACCGCGATCTCAGCGGGCGGGGTGCCGGTGCGCACCAGATGGGCGATGGAGTCCGCGAGCCAGACCAGCTCCTCGGCGTGAGTGGGCAGCAGCGCGCAGCGCACCGCTCCGTCCCGCTCGGCGCCGGGCGCGGGGCGCAGCGCCTCGACGCCCTCGTGCATCGCGCGCAGCGGGGCGGCCAGCCCGTTGGCGAGGTCCAGGAGGCGGCCGCCGCTGCGCCGGTTCTCGCTGAGCGCGAAGCGCTCAGCCGGGCGGCCATCGGCGTGCGGGAAGTGCTCGGGGAAGTCGTCCAGGTTGGCCACGGAGGCGCCGCGCCAGCCGTAGATGGCCTGACAGGGGTCGCCGACGGCGGTGACGGGATGTCCGGTGCCGCCGCCGAAGAGGCCGGACAGCAGCAGCCGCTGGGCGACGGAGGTGTCCTGGTACTCGTCGAGCAGCACGACCGCGAACTGCTCGCGCAGGATCCGGCCGACCTCCGGGTGGTCCAGGGCCAGAGTGGCCGAATGGGCGATCTGGTCGCCGAAGTCGAGCAGATCGCGGCGGCGCTTCTCCTCGCGGTACGCCTCGACCAGGCCCAGCAGCTCCTGGCGGGCGCGAGCGGCCTCGGGCACCTTGCGCAGCGCCTCGTTGGTGAGCCGCGTGCCCTCCAGCGTCCGCAGCAACTCGGTGTCGTACGCGCGCAGCCGCCCGGTGGGGACGAGGTGCTCGGCGAGCTCGGCGTCGAGCGCGAGCAGATCGGTGACCAGGTCGGCGAAGGGGCGGGTGAGCGCCGGATACGGGCCGGGGGCGGAGCGCAGGACGCGCGCGGCCAGCTGGAAGCGGGTGGCGTCGGCGAGCAGCCGGGCGCTCGGTTCGAGGCCGACGCGCAACCCGTGGTCCTTGAGCAACTGCCCGGCGAAGGCATGGTACGTGGAGATGACGGGGTCGCCCGGGGCCTCCTCGGTGGCGCCCGGATCCGGGTCCGGGTCCACGATGCCCGCCGTGACGAGGGCCTTACGGACGCGCTCCGCCAGCTCTCCGGCGGCCTTGTTGGTGAAGGTGAGGCCGAGCACCCGGTCGGGCGCGACCTGGCCGGTGCCGACCAGCCAGACGACGCGGGCGGCCATCACCGTGGTCTTTCCGGAACCCGCCCCGGCGACGATCACCTGCGGGGCGGGCGGTGCGGTGATGCACGCCACCTGCTCCGGGGTGAACGGGATCCCGAGGAGTTCCTTGAGCTCCTCGGGATCGGTGATGCGGGCTGACACTCCAGTGAGGCTATCGGTGCCCACCGACACGCCCCGCCGCGCCGGTCGACGGCCGCCCCGTGGCCACGGCTCGACGGGCGACGGCGTCAGCCCGGTGCCGCACCGCCCCGGCCCCGTACGCGACAGCGTCACTCGACCACATGACGCCCCTCCGCCCGCGCACTGCAGGCGCCCCGGAAGGCGCAGCGCTCGCAGTGGTCGCCCGTGCTGGGGGTGAACCGCTCGTCCAGGACGCGCCCGGCCGCGGTGGCCAGCAGCTGCCCCACCCACTCCCCGTCCAGCGGCTCCTGGGCCTGGACCTTGGGGACGTCGTCGCCGCCGTCCTTCTTGGCGGCGCCCTGCCGCAGCTGGACGAGCTCCGCGCCGCCCGGCTCGGGACGCCCGCCGTCGAAGACGTCGTCCACGGCGCCCTCGCGCACCGCCAGCTGATAGACCGCCAGCTGGGGGTGGTGCTCGACGTCGCCACGGGTCACGGCGTGCTTACCGGTCTTGAAGTCGACCACATAGGCGCGCCCCTGGGCGTCCGTCTCGACGCGGTCCATGCTGCCGCGGATGCGCACCTCATAGACGTCGGCTTCGAGCGTGACGTCGAAGGAGTGCTCGGTGGCGACCGGGGTGCGGCCGCCGCGCTCCATCACATGCCACCGCAGAAAGCGCTCCAGGGCCGCCCGCGCCTGCTCCTTCTCCTGCCGTGACTTCCAGGGGGCGTCGAAGGCGAGCGCGTCCCATACGGAGTCCAGGCGCTCCATGAGGACCGCGAGATCGGCCGGAGTGCGGCCGGAGGCGACCTCGTCGGCCAGGACGTGCACGACGTTGCCGAAGCCCTGGGCTGCCGTCGAGGGGGCGTCCGCCTTCACCTCGCGCCCCAGGAACCACTGGAGCGAGCAAGTGTTGACGAGTTGGTCGAGCGCGCTGCCGGACAGCGCCACGGGCCGGTCCCGGTCGCGCAGCGGGACCTCGCCGCGCGTCGGCTCGTACAGCCCCCACCAGCGGTAGGGGTGGGCGGCCGGGACCAGCGGGCGGCCCTCCTCGTCGCGCAGCGCCGCCAGCCGCGCCAGGCGGCGCGCGGCGGCGTCCCGCAGCGCCTCCGAGGCGTCCGGGTCGACGGTGGTGGCGCGCAGCTCGGCGACGAGCGCGGCGACGGACAGCGGACGGCGCGGCCGTTGGGTGACATCGGTGGGCGGGACGCCCAGTTCGGCGAGGAAGCGGGAGGGCTGGTCCCCGTCCTCGGAGGCGGCCTTGACGGCGGTGACCACGAGCCGCTCCTTGGCGCGCGTCGCCGCCACGTAGAACAGCCGCCGCTCCTCGGCCAGCAGCGCGCCCGGCGGCAGCGGCTCGGCCAGCCCGTCCCGGCCGATCCGGTCGGCCTCCAGGAGCGAGCCGCGCCGCCGCAGATCGGGCCACAGCCCCTCCTGCACCCCCGCGACGACCACCAGGGCCCATTCGAGCCCCTTGGAGCGGTGGGCCGTCATCAGCCGTACGGCGTCGGGGCGGACCATCCGGCGGGAGAGGGTGTCGGCGGCTATGTCCTGGGCGTCGATCTCCTCCAGGAAGTTGAGGGCGCCGCGGCCGCCGGTGCGCTCCTCGGCGCGCGCGGCGGTCTCGAACAGCGCGCACACCGCGTCCAGGTCGCGGTCCGCGTTCCGCCCGGCGGTGCCGCCGCGCTGCGCCGCCCGCTCCAGGCGGCCGGGCCAGGGAGTGCCGTCCCACAGCCCCCACAGCGCCTGTTCGGCGGTGCCGCCCCGGGCCAGCGCCTCCCGGGCCGTGCGCAGCAGCCGCCCGAGGTTCTGGGCACCGCGCGCGTACGCCGGGTCGTGGACGGCGAGGCGCTCCGGCTCGGCGAGCGCCTCGGCGAGCAGGACGTCGGAGGGGCGCGGCACGGCCCGCCCGGCGGACCGCTCCTCCTCGCGCAGCGCGCGGCCCAGGCGGCGCAGATCGGCTGCGTCCATACCGCCGAGGGGCGAGGCGAGCAGGGTCAGGGCGGTCTCGACGCCGAGGACCGCGGACAGCCCGCCGCTGTCCGGCAGCGCGGCCGTGGCGGCGGCCCGCAGCGCCGTCAGCAAGGGGGCCACGGCGGGCTCATGGCGCAGCGGGATGTCATCGCCGTCCACCTCGACGGGGACTCCGGCCGAGGTGAGCGCCCGGCGCACACCCGGGATCGAGCGCCCCCCGGCGCGCACCAGGACGGCCATCTCGCGCCAGGGCACCCCGTCCTCCAGATGGGCGCGGCGCAGGATGTCGGCCACATTGTCGAGCTCGGCACCCGCCGTCGGATACGTGTACGCCTCGACGCGGCCGCCGTCACGGGTGGCCGCGAGCTCCCGGTGCGCCCTTACGGCTCGCGCGGGCAGCCGGGTGAGCGGCATCCGGCCGGCGATCTGCCGGGTGGCAGCGAGCAGCGCGGCCCCCGAGCGGCGGGAGACGGTGAGGACCTCCATGTCGGCGGGCCGGCCGTCCGCCCTCGGGAAGTCCTCGCGGAACCGGAGGATGCCGCCCACGTCGGCGCCGCGGAAGGCGTAGATCGACTGATCGGGGTCGCCGAAGGCGAGCAGGGGCCTGCCGCCGCCCGCGAGCGCCCGCAGCAGCCGCCCCTGGGCCACGTCGGTGTCCTGGTACTCGTCGACGAACACCGCGTCGTACCGCCCCGCCAGCTCGGCCGCGGCCTCCGGCCGACCGGCCAGCAGCACCGCGCGGTGCACCAGCTCCGCGTAGTCCAGCACCCCCTGGGCGTCCAGGACGTCGAGGTACTCGGCGAGGAAGCCGGCCGCGGCGGACCAGTCGGGGCGCCCGGTGCGCTCGGCGAACTCCCCCAGCGACCGTGGGCCGAGGCCCAGCTCCCGGCTGCGGGCCAGCACCGCGCGCACCTCGTCGGCGAAGCCCCGCGTGGTCAGGCAGGCGCGCAGGTCGTCCGGCCAGCGGACGAAGGCCCGGCCCTCGCTCGCCAGTTCGGCCTGACCGGCGAGCAACTCCCTGACGACGACGTCCTGCTCCGGTCCGGAGAGCAGCCGCAGCGGATCCACGAAGAGATCGACGTCCTGGTGGGCACGGACCAGTGCGTAGCAATAGGAATGGAAGGTCGTGGCCCGCGGGGCGCTCGCGCCGCCCAGGCGCGCGGACATGCGGTCGCGCAGTTCGACGGCGGCCTTACGGCTGAAGGTGAGCACCAGGAGCCGCTCGGGATCCGCGCCCTCGCGCACCCGGCGGGCCACCGCCTCCACGAGCGTCGTCGTCTTGCCCGTACCGGGCCCGGCGAGCACCAGCAAAGGGCCGCCCCGGTGCTCAACCACAGCGCGCTGCCGTGCGTCCAGGACAGGAAGGGCGCCAGGCTCCGGCCGATGACGGAGCAGGCGGTAGACGCCCTGGGCCGACTGCCGTGAGGACGGCTGCCGTGCCTGCCGCTGCCGCGGAAGGGACGAGGGGGAGGAGCTCACGTTGGATCGCCGGTCCTGGTGGGTTCGCTGGGTGCGGGACAGCCTCTCATGCGCCGCGGGGCCTCACCCGGATGGCTGTGGATACCGCCGGTACGACCACGAGCCCACCGCACGAGCCTCCGGCCTCGGGCTCATCGGACGCCGGTATGCCCGCGAGCCCGCCCCGCGCCGGTACGGCCCCGCGCTCACGGCGCCCCGGTACGGGCTCACGCCCATCGGACGCCCGTACGGCCGCGAGCCCACGGCGCACGCGTCCGGCCCCGCGCTCACCGCGCCCCGGTACGGCCGCGCGTCGGCCGCCCCGGTCGCGCCGCGCTTCCGAAAGCCGCCCCGCTACCGGCCGTGGTCCTGCCCGCCCCCGTCCCACCGCGCCCTGGCCATGTCGATCCGCGGCACATGGCCCTCGGCCGAGCGCGCCGCCTCACGCAGCGGGGTGCCCTCCTCGCGGTAGTGGCCAAGGGCCCGCAGCTCGTGGCCGGGCAGCAGCACACCGTCCGCGCGCACCACGCGCCACCACGGCACGGCGCCCCCGTAGAGCGCCATCACCCGCCCCACCTGGCGCGGGCCGCCCTCCTCCAGCCATTCGGCGACGTCCCCGTAGGTCATCACGCGGCCGGAGGGGATCAGCTCGGCCACCTCCAGCACCCGCTCGGCGTACTCGGGCAGCTCCTCGGCGCTGTCCCCGTCCTCCGGCTCCCTGCTCTCCCGGCTCATCCGCCCCATCCTGCCGCACCCCTCCGACAGCCCCGACGGCAGCCGCGCCGCACGCCCCTCCGCACCCCCCGCGGAACGCACCACCGCACGCCCCTCCGCACCCCCCGCGGAACGCACCACCGCGCCCCCCGCGCGGGGTGGTGGCGGGCCCGTTCCGGGCCGGGTCGCGGTTCGATCACGCATTGTGCGGGAATCCTCAGCAGGGCGTACCATTCGGGGTCCACGTCCCCGAAATGCACCCTGATGCCCCCCTCCGCAGCCCGGGCATGCCACCATCTTCCGGGCGGTGACTGGTGATACGAGATCAAGAAGAGACGGCGAAGCACCAGGGTGCGCAGCCTCCGGAGGAGGAGGCCCGCACCCCGGAGGCGTTGCCGCACTCCACGACACCGTCCGGTCGGCCGGAGACAGAGGCCCCGGGCTCGGGGGATGACTGCGGCCCGGACGGACCCGAGGGCCATGTGGACCGGGTCTCCGGCGACGAGCCGCTGCTGCCGGCCCGCGTGCACCGCCCCTCCGATCTGCTGCGGACGCTGCTCGGGATCCTCGGCATGGCCCTCGTGCTCGCCATCGCGGCCTTCGCCCACGGCACCACCGCGGGTCTGGAGAAGGACATCGGGCACGGCGCCAACCAGGCGCCCCCGCTACTGATCGACTTCGCGGGGCTCACGGCCGGAGTGGCCGTCCTCGTCCTGCCGGTGGCCTTCGCCTTCGAGCGGCTGATCAAGCGGGACGGACTGCGGATCGCCGACGGCGTGCTTGCCGCGGTGCTGGCCCACGGGGTGTCTCTCGCCATGGACCTCTGGGTCGCCAGGGGCGCCCCCGGCTCGCTCCGCGAGGCGCTCACCCAGCCCGCCCCCGGCGGCACCTTCAGCGACCCCGTGCACGGCTATCTCGCCCCTGTCATCGCCTATATGACGGCCGTCGGCATGGCCAGGCGCCCGCGCTGGCGGGTGGCCATGTGGTGCGTGCTGCTGCTCGACGCCTTCGCGGTGCTCGTGGGCGGCTACACCACACCGTTCTCGATCATCCTTACGGTGCTCATCGGCTGGGCGGTGGCCTACGGCACGCTCTACGCGGTCGGCTCCCCCAATGTGCGCCCCACCGGCCAGCACCTGCTCGCCGGGCTGCGCCGGGTCGGCTTCAACCCGGTCAGCGCCATGCGCGCCGAGGAGCCCGAGGACGAGCACGGCCATGGCGACCGGGGCCGCCGTTATCTGGTCACCCTGGAGGACGGCCCGCCCCTGGACGTCACGGTCGTCGACCGGGAGCAGCAGGCCCAGGGCTTCTTCTACGGCGTCTGGCAGCGGCTGACGCTGCGGACGATCACCCCGCCGCGCAGCCTCCAGTCGCTGCGCCAGGCCCTGGAGCAGGAGGCGCTGCTCGCCTACGCGGCCATCGCGGCCGGGGCCAACGCGCCCAAGCTGATCGCCACCTCCGAGCTGGGCCCGGACGCCGTGATGCTCGTCTACGAGCACGTCGGCGGCCGCCCGCTGCACGCCCTGCCGGACGAGGCGATCACCGACGAACTGCTGGCCGGGGCCTGGCACCAGGTCCAGGCGCTCCAGTCGCGGCGGATCGCCCACCGGCGGCTGGACAGCGACGCCCTGCTGGTCGACCGCAACGGCACGGTCTTCCTGACCGAGCTGCGCAGCGGTGAGATCGCGGCCGGAGACGTGGTGCTGCGGATGGATATCGCACAGCTGCTGACCACCCTGGGCCTGCGGGTGGGCGCCGAGCGCTCCGTGGCCGCCGCGGTGGAGGTCCTCGGCCCGGACGCGGTCGCCGGAAGCCTTCCGCTGCTCCAGCCCCTGGCGCTCGGCCGGGGCACCCGGGCGACCCTGCGCCAGCTCGCGCGCGAGCGCGCCCAGCGCCAGCGGGAGGCCGTCCTGGAGGCGTCCCACGCCGCCAAGGAGGCCCGGGACGCCGAGGCTCGGGAGGCCCTGGAGGCCGCCGGGGGCCCGGAGGCGGCCACCGGCGACCGTAAGACGGCCAAGGCCGAGAAACAGGCGGAGAAGCGCGCCATCGAGGAGGCCCTGGAGGACGCCCGCGAGGAGGATCTGCTCTCCCAGATCCGGCAGCAGGTGCTGCTGGTGAGGCCCCAGGCGCCGATACAGCCCGAACGGCTGGAGCGCATCAAGCCGCGCACCCTGGTCAGCTTCTGCGCGGGGGCCTTCGCCGCGTACTTCCTGCTGTCCCAGTTCACCCATCTCAAGCTGGGCGCCCTGGTCGGCGAGGCCAACTGGATCTGGGTCATCTTCGCGCTCGTCTTCTCCGCGCTCACCTATCTGGCCGCGGCGCTGAGCCTGCTCGGCTTCGTCCCGGAGAAGGTGCCCCTCGGGCGGACGGTGCTGGCGCAGGTGGCCGCCTCGTTCGTGAAGCTGGTGGCGCCCGCGGCGGTCGGCGGAGTCGCCCTCAACACCCGCTTCCTGCAGCGCGCGGGGGTGCGGCCGGGGCTCGCGGTGGCCAGTGTGGGCGCCTCCCAGCTGTTCGGGCTCGCCAGCCATATCGTGCTGCTGCTGACCTTCGGCTACATCACCGGCACCGAGCGCACTCCGGCGCTCTCGCCATCCCGGACGGTGATCGCCGGGCTGCTGACGGCCGCCGTCCTGGTGCTGGTGGTGACCGCGATTCCCGTGCTGCGGAAGTTCGTGTCCACCCGGGTGCGGTCGCTGTTCGCGGGCGTCGTGCCGCGCATGCTGGACGTGCTCCAGCGGCCCAAGAAGCTGCTCGCGGGCATCGGCGGCACCCTGCTGCTGACCGCCGCGAACGTGATGTGCCTCGACTCCGCGATCCGGGCGTTCGGCGGTGAGCTGAGCTACGCGAGCATCGCCGTCGTCTTCCTCGCGGGCAACGCCCTGGGGTCGGCGGCGCCCACCCCCGGCGGTGTGGGCGCGGTCGAGGCCGCCCTGATCGCGGGTCTGACCTTCGCCGGGCTGCCGTACGAGACGGCGGCTCCCGCGGTGCTGCTCTTCCGGCTGATGGTCTTCTGGCTGCCGGTGCTGCCCGGCTGGGTGGCCTTCACCCACCTCACCCGCAAAGAAGCGCTGTAGCGCCGGTGTCCGCCCGCGAAAGGGCGCTGTAGGGCTTTCGCCCGCTCCGCCCGCGAAGAGGCGCCGTAGCGCCCGTAGGGGCCCCGCTGGAGCCCTGCCGCGGTCGCCGGGCGACCCGGCCTCCCCTCACCCGTACGCCCCCGCTGTGCGCGCGTGCGGCGGCCACGGACCTCACGATGGCGGTACCCCCACCCACGGGAGAGCCGCCGTGTCCCGACCTCTGCGCCTCGGTGCGCTGTCCGCCGCCCTGCTGGTGACCGCCCTGGCCGCCGGATGCGGTGGCGACGGCGGACGGCCGGACACCTCGGCCCACCAGAAACCGGACTGGTCCGGCTGCCCCGCCCCCTCCTCGAGCCAGGACGCGGCCGCCACCAAGGCCCCGGGCGGGGAGTGGGAGTGCGCGACGCTCCATGTGCCGCTGGACTACCGCAAGCCGCGCGGCAAGACCATCGGCATCGCCATGATCCGCGCCAAGGCCACCGACCGGCGCCACCGGATCGGCTCGCTGATCTTCAACTTCGGCGGCCCCGGCGGTTCGGGCGTGGCCACCCTCCCGGCGCTCGCGGGCAGCTACAAGCAACTGCGCACCCGCTACGACCTGGTCAGCTTCGATCCGCGCGGGGTCGGCCGCAGCAGCGGGGTACGTTGTCTCCCGGACCGGCAGCTCGACGCCTACTACGCCGCCGACTCCACCCCGAACGACAACGCCGAGGTGAAGAGCCTGGTCCGCCGGGTGAAGACCTACGCCGCCGGATGCGAGAAGAACTCCGGCACGGTCCTGCCGTACGTCGGCACCGCCAACGCCGCCCGTGACATGGATCTCATGCGGCGCGTCCTCGGCGACAAGAAGATGCACTACTTCGGCGTCTCCTACGGCACCGAACTCGGCGGCGTCTACGCCCATCTGTACCCGAAGCAGGTGGGGCGCGCCCTCTTCGACGGGGTCGTGGACCCCATGCAGACGCCCGAACAGGGCGCGCTCGGCCAGGCCAAGGGGTTCCAGCGCGCCCTCGACGACTATCTGAAGGCGTGCACCAGGACCAGCGCCAACAGCTGCCCCACCCAGAACCGGATCCGCACGCTGCTGAAGCGGCTCGACGGCCGTCCGGTGCGCGGCTACGGCGGCCGGAAGCTGACCGAGTCCCTCGCCGACGGCGGTATCGCGCAGTCCCTGTACTCGCGGGAGTACTGGCAGTACCTCACCCAGGGGATCGCCGCCGCCCAGCAGGGCGACGGCAGGATCCTGCTGGCCCTGGGGGACGCCATGAACGGACGCGGCCCGGACGGCCGCTACAGCACCCTCCAGTCCGCCCTTACCGCCATCACCTGCGCCGACTTCAAGCAGCGCTATACGGTCCCGGACATCGAGCGGAAGCTGCCCACCTTCCGTAAGGTCTCCCCGGTCTTCGGCGACATGATGGCGTGGGGCCTGACCCAGTGCACCGACTGGCCGGTCCACGGCGCCTGGACCACGCCCGACGTGAGCGCCAAGGGGGCCGCGCCGATCCTGGTCGTCGGCAACACCGGCGACCCGGCGACCCCGTACGAGGGTGCCGCGCGGATGGCGAAGGAGCTGGGCCCCGGGGTCGGCGTCCAGCTCACCTACAAGGGCGAGGGCCATGGGGCGTACGACAGCGGCAACGCCTGTGTCCGAAGGACGGTCAACGACTATCTGCTCAAGGGCACGGTGCCTCCGAAGGGCAAGGTCTGCACCTAGGGGGTCCGCGGCCGGGCCCGCCGTACGGACGCCGCGCGAACCGTGACGGCTTTGAGAAGAGTTGCGGACGATTCCGCCCCCGCCTCCTCATAGGATCTCCGGATATGCCGAGTTCCCCACGCACCATACGGACCAGGGCGCTGGTCTCCATGACCGCCATGGTCACCCTCCTCACCGTCGCGGGCTGCGATGACGACGGGGGAAACGAGCAGGGCAAGGCGTCGTCCGAGCCCTCGGCGTCGGCCCCGGCCGCGCCTTCGGATTCCGGGCTGCCGGGCTCGCTCACCGGTCAGAAGCTCAACTGGTCGTCCTGCCAGGCCCCGACCGCGATGCAGGGCACCGGTGAGAAGCCGGGAAGCGAGTGGGAATGCGCCACTCTGAAGGTGCCGCTGGACTACGCGAAGCCCAGAGGCGAAACGATCGATCTGGCCATGATCCGCGCCAAGGCCACCGGATCGGACAAGCGCATCGGCTCCCTGGTGTTCAACTTCGGCGGACCCGGCGGCTCCGGTGTCTCCTCGCTCCCCGGTTTCGCCGCCGCCTACGACACTCTGCGCTCACGCTATGACCTGGTGAGCTTCGATCCGCGCGGGGTCGGCGAGAGCGCCGGGGTGCGGTGCCAGAGCGACCAGGAGATCGACGCCTCGGACGCCGTGGACAGCACGCCGGACGACGACGCCGAGATCAAGACCGCGATGGCGGACGCCAAGGCGTTCATCGAGGGCTGCGAGAAGCGTTCCGGCAAGGTGCTCGGCCATGTGGACACCGTGAGCGCCGCCCGTGACATGGACCTCATGCGGCAGGTGCTGGGCGACGACAAGCTGTCGTACTTCGGCATCTCCTACGGCACCGAACTCGGCGGCGTCTACGCTCATCTGTACCCGAAGCGGGTGGGACGCGCGGTTCTGGACGCCGTGGTCGACCCCACCGAGGACCCCGAGCAGGGCTCTCTCGGCCAGGCGAAGGGGTTCCAGCTCGCGCTCGACAACTACCTCGAGGACTGCGCCAAGAAGGGCACGGCCTGCCCGACCGGCGGCGACCCGGCGGCGGGCGCCGACCGGATCGTGGCCTTCCTGAAGAAGCTCGACAAGAAGCCGCTGTCCACCGAGAGCGGCCGCAAGCTCACCCAGGACGGGGCGCTGAGCGGTATCGCCGCCGCGCTCTACGACAAGGAGAGCTGGAAGTACCTGACCCTCGGGCTGCAGGAGGCGATGCAGCTCGAGGAGGGCAACATGCTGCTCGCGATGGCCGATTCGATGTCCGGCCGCGACGAGAACGGCCACTACAGCAACATCAACACCGCCAACGCGGCCATCAACTGCGTGGACGACAGGCAGCGTTACACGGTGACCGATGTGAAGGCGCAGCTGCCGCGCTTCCGCAAGGCGTCACCGGTCTTCGGCGAGTACCTGGCCTGGGGCATGCTCGGCTGTACCGGCTGGCCCGTGGACGGCACCACGGACACCCCTGATGTCAGCGCCCAGGGCTCGGCGCCGGTCCTCGTGGTCGGCAACACCGGCGACCCGGCCACCCCGTACGAGGGGGCCCGGAAGATGGTCCAGGAGCTGGGCAAGGGCGTGGGCGTCGAGGTCACCTACAAGGGGCAGGGCCATGGCGCGTACAACAGCGGCAACGCCTGTATGACGAAGACCGTGAACGCCTATCTGCTGGACGGGAAGGTGCCCGCGGGCGGCAAGACGTGCCGCTGACGCTCTCGCGGCAGCCGTAAGGGGGCCGACGACAGCCGTAAGGGGGCCGGATCGCCGTCGGCGCGGCGGTCCGGCCCCCTTACGGACGGTGCGTACCGGGGATCAGTAGACCGGCTTGTCGGGCTCGATCTGGTTGACCCAGCCGATCACGCCGCCGCCCACGTGGACGGCGTCGGAGAAGCCCGCGGACTTCAGGACGGCCAGGACTTCCGCGGACCGGACACCCGTCTTGCAGTGCAAGACGATCTTCTTGTCCTGCGGAAGGTCCTGGAGGGCGCCGCCCATCAGGAACCCGTCCTTCGGGATCAGCCGGGCGCCGGGGATCGAGACGATCTCGTACTCGTTGGGCTCCCGGACGTCGATGATGTCGATGTTCTCGCCGTCGTCGATCCACTCCTTGAGCTGCTTGGGAGTGATCGTCGAACCGGCCGCCGCCTCCTGGGCCTCGTCCGACACCACACCGCAGAACGCCTCGTAGTCGATCAGCTCGGTGACGGTCGGGTTCGGGCCGCAGACCGCGCAGTCCGGGTCCTTGCGGACCTTGACCTGGCGGTAGGTCATCTCCAGGGCGTCGTAGATCATCAGACGGCCGACCAGCGGGTCCCCGGTGCCGGTGAGCACCTTGATGGCCTCGGTGACCTGGATGGAGCCGATGGAGGCGCACAGCACGCCCAGCACGCCGCCCTCGGCGCAGGACGGGACCATGCCGGGCGGCGGGGGCTCCGGGTACAGGCAGCGGTAGCAGGGGCCGTGCTCGGACCAGAAGACCGACGCCTGGCCGTCGAAGCGGTAGATCGAACCCCACACGTACGGCTTGTTCAGCAGCACGCACGCGTCGTTGACCAGATAGCGGGTGGCGAAGTTGTCGGTGCCGTCCACGATCAGGTCGTACTCGGAGAAGATCTCCATGACGTTGTCCGCCTCGAGGCGGCCCTCGTGCAGCACGACGTTCACGTACGGGTTGATGCCGAGGACCGTGTCACGGGCGGACTCCGCCTTGGACCGGCCGATGTCTGCCTGGCTGTGGATGACCTGGCGCTGCAGGTTGGACTCGTCGACCTCGTCGAACTCCACGATGCCGAGGGTGCCCACGCCGGCCGCGGCGAGGTACATCAGGGCCGGGGAGCCGAGGCCGCCCGCGCCCACACAGAGCACCTTGGCGTTCTTCAGCCGCTTCTGCCCGTCCATCCCGACATCGGGGATGATCAGATGGCGCGAGTACCTGCGGACCTCGTCGACGGTGAGCTCGGGAGCCGGCTCGACCAGGGGTGGCAGCGACACGGGGACTCCGTAAGGGGAGGGAGCAGACGGTTCACCCCCGCGTGAGCGGGGTGGTTTTCTTCTCGTAACACTGCCACGCCCCATCTCATTCCATGACACGTGGTCCGAGTCGCGAGACGATTTCGTCCCAGTAGCCGGGCAGGGCCGTCCACGGGGAATCGGTGCAGGTCCGCCCCTCGGGGTGGGCCGTACGGTCGGTGAAGTAGATCGTGCCCGCACCCTGCCAGCGGGCGATCCTCAGCGCTTCCTCGAGATGCCGGCGGGGGACGCCGTGCACCTGGTGGCAGAACCGTTCGGGCGGATACTCCGCGGTCCACTCGGCCACCTGGGACCAACGGTAGTCGGGCCACGAGCCCCGGAAGGTCACCAGCTGGTCGGCGAGCTCCATATAGCCCTCATGCGGATGGATGCCCTGGCCGAGCACCAGATAGGCCCCGCCCAGCAGCGCGCGCAGCGTGGCCGCCGTACGGCGGACCTCCGGCAGTCCGGGGCGGTCCACCGGGCAGCGCTCCAGACAGAAGCCGTCGACCTGGTACCAGTCCAGGAAGTGGTTCGCGTCACTGATCACCTCGCCGAAGGGGCGGGTGCCGCACCGCAGGTCGAGATGGCCCAGCACCCGTACGCCCGTGGCGCGCAGCCGGGCCGCCGCCGTGAGGCAGTGCGGATCCCGGCGCGCGCCGGGGCCGCGGGCGACATTGAGGACCGCCCAGTGCAGGGGCGCGCCGGGGCGGGTGAGCTCGGCCCACTCGGTGGGCGCCACCAGGGGGTGGGCGTAGCCGGGCACTCCGAAGCCCAGCCTGGCGGCGGTGACCGGGACCTCGTGCCCGGGGTCCGCGGGGATCAGATGCGACATGCCGCCTCCATCCAGATGTCGGCGAGCGACTCCTCCAGCGGGATCCTGGAGCGCCAGCCGAGCCGGTCGCGGGCGGTGCGCACATCGGCCTGCTGCCAGCTGCCGCAGCCGTCCGGGTAGGGGTAGGTGGCGCCGCCGACACCCGCCGGGCCGCCGCCGTGCTCGCCCGCCACCTGGGGGTGGGAGGGCGCGTGACCGTGGGCGGTGGCGTGGCCGTGGGCCGCGCCATGGGGGTGGGCGGGCGCCGGGACGTGGGCCGCGGCGGCCGGGACGTGATGCGGTCCCCCGCGCCCCGGCGGGCTGTCGATCTCGTGCAGGGCGCCGCCGAAGCCCGCCACCCTGGCGAGCACGGAGGCCGCCTCGCGCATCCTCACGGCGCGCCCGCTGCCGATGTTGACCACGCCCTGCGCGGCCGACAGCGAGGCCGCGTGGACCGCCCGTGCCACGTCCCGTACGTCCACGAAGTCGCGCTGCACGCCCAGGCCGCTCAGTTTGAGCTCGCTCTCCCCGGACTGCATCGCGCGCCGCATCGCCTCCGCGAGCCGCCCCAGCGGCGACCCGGCCGGGGTGCCGGGGCCCACGGGCGAGAAGACCCGCAGCACCACCGCGTCCAGCCCGGAGCCCAGCACCAGCTCGGTCGCGGCGAGCTTGCTCACGCCGTACGGGCCGCCGGGGCGCGGCACGGCGTCCTCGGCGGTCGACGATCCGGGCTGCGAGGGCCCGTACTCGGAGGAGCAGCCGATCTGGACGAGGCGGGCGCCGCAGCCGCTGCGGCGCAGCGACTCGCCGACGGTGGCCACGGCGACGGTGTTGTGCCGGGTGAGCTCGCGCGCCCCGCCACGGGTCGCCCCGGCGCAGTTGATCACCACGCCGGGGTGGACCGCGTTGAGGAAGCGGGTGAGTGCGCCCGGGCTGCCGTTGGACAGGTCGAACCGCACATCGGCGTCGTCGCCGCGGCCGAGCGCGGTGAGCTGGACGGCGGGGTCGGCGAGCAGGTGTTCGGCCACATAGCGGCCGAGGAATCCGCCGGACCCGAGCAACAGGACTCTCATCGGTCGCGCCTCCCCGTACCGGCGCGCTGATCGGTCATGTCGCAGCTCATGTGGTTGCTCCTCGGACTCATTGAGGGGGGGAAGGACGGGGGGGGGCGGGTTCGGTGGGCGCCTTACGGGCGCGGTGGGCCCCTTACGGGCGCGGTGGACGCCTTATGGGCGCGGTGGACGCCTTATGGGGCGCGGTCCGGGGCGGTGCCGGTCGTACGGGTGTCACAGGCGCCCCGGGCGGTACGCGCGCCGGGGTCGCCGTGGGCGGAAGCCCGGCACAGGACGCCGAACGCGCGGATCAGCAGGGCGAGCGCGGCGGCGCCGCAGGCGGCCGCGGGGACGGCGGCCGCGTCCTGGACGGCGGTCAGCCGTGCCACGGGCTCCCCGAACGGCGCGGCACCCGGCAGCCGGGCGGCCGCCGCCGTCGCCAGGGCCGCGGCCTGGACCGCACAGGCCACGGCGACGCCGCTGAGCGCGGCCCTCCGGAAGCCGTGGACGGCGAGCAGCCGGGCGAGGAACAGCAGCCCGCAGAGCGCCACGACGGCGGCCTCGGCCGTCGAGAGGGGCGCGGCGGCGGGAGGCGATCCGGGCACCGTGAGCCGGGCCGCGAGCACCAGGGCCGCCAGAGCGCAGAGGAAGGCCGTCACCACGCCCGCGAACAGCGGGCGCACCCCGGCCGCGAACTCCCCCAGACCACGGCTGACCGCCAGCCTGCGGCGCGCCCTGACGGCGAACCAGCGGGCGCACCACGCGGCGGGCGCGGCGGCCAGGGCGAAGAGGACGGCGGCCTCGGCCGCCGGCGCCGCGTCGTAAGGGCGGCGGCCGTCGAGGAGCCCGGTGAGCAGCCAGTCCCCGGCGGCGGCGTACCCGAGCAGCCACCCGGTGCCGAAGGCGTGCGCCATACGGCCCCCGCGCCCGCTCCCACGGACGCGCAGGGGACCACGGCGCAGACACAGCCACAGGGCGATGAGCGTCAGGACGGCGCCGCCCACACCCAGGGCGAGGCCGACGGTGGTGTCCTTACGGATGGCATCACGGATGGCATCGACGCGGAAGGCGGCGGAGGCGGTCGCCGCGCACAGGGCGCCCGGCAGCAGCCACCGCGCCGCGAGCGTGATCCGCGCGGCCGGCGCGCGCCCCGGCGCGGGGGCGTCCGGGGGCGCGGGCTCCTCGGCGCGCGGCACCCGGGCGTACAGCTCCTCGGCGAGCGAGAAGACATCGCGGTGCCGGAAGCGCGCGGCGGTGCGATCCGTCACACCGTGGGCCTCCAGCCCGGCGGCGATCTCCAGCGGATCGACGGCGCGGGCGCACAGGTCGTGGTGGCGGTGCATCAGCGCCCGCACCGGATCGGCGGGCCCGCGCCGCCCCTTCCCCTGCCCCTTCCCGGCGCCGGTGCGCGCGGACGCCTCGTCCGGCCGCCGGGAGACCGGCACCCGGGAGACCGGCACCCGGGCGGGCCCGGACAGCGCGGCGAGGCCGCGATCGGAGGTGGGGGCGCGATCGGAAGCGAGGCCGCGATCGGGGGCAGGGCCGCGGTCCGGGGCAGGGCCGCGATCGGGGGCAAGACCGCGATCAGAGGCGAAGCCTCGGTCCGAGGAGGCCGGATCGAACGGGCCGTTCCGCCGGGAGGGCGTGGTCATGCGCCCTCCTCGGACGGGCGCGGGCCCACGCCCAGCGGCTCGCGTGGCGGTGCACCGGCCCAGGTGGGGGTGTGCTCCGGGGCGGGGCGGGAGGCGGCCGGGCCGGGCGGCCGGTGCCCGGAGCCGTCACCGTCGCGGCCCGCGGTCCAGCGCCCCGGCACATGGGCCTCGGCGGGGCGGGCGAACGGCAGCGGCCCGCCGCTCTCGCCGACCTCCTCGCGCGGCACCGGGCAGTGCGACATCAGCTCCAGATAGATCCCCCGGAACGCCGCGACGTTCTGCTCGACGGTGAACAGCTCCAGCGCACGGGCACGCGCGGCGGCGCCCAGGCGCGCACAGCGCTCGGCGTCGCTCAGCAGCGCCAGGCACGCGTCCGCGAGCGCCCGGGGATTGCGCGGGGGGACCACAAGGCCGGTCCCGCCGATGACCTCGCACACCGCGCCCACGTCCGTGGACACCGTGGCCCGTCCGCAGAACATCGCCTCGACCAGCCCGACCGGAAAGCCCTCGACCACGCTGGACAGCACCACGACGCCGCCCGCCCCATAGGCATCGGCCAGGGTCGGCACCTCGGGGTCGCCGAGCCGCTCGAAGGAGACGGGGTTGTCACCGGCGGAGTGGGCGTCCGCCGCCTCGTCGGGGAAGAGGTGGTCGGCCAGCGCCCGGCAGTGGGCCGGATAGCCGTCCGGCCCCGGGTCCTCGCCGCGCCGGGTCTCGATGATCCTCAGCCGGGCGTCCGGCTGCCACCGGCGCACCTCCGCGAAGGCGTGCAGCAGGGCGATGACGTCCTTGGGGGGCTCGATCCGGCCCACCCACACCAGCGTCCGGTCGTCGCCTTCTGAGGGGGCCGCGTCCTGCTCGCCGACCTCCGCGAACCGGGCGGCGTCCATGCCCGGGTAGACGGTGCGCAGCCGCTCCCGGTCGGCGCCGCACCGTTCCTGCCAGCGGCGGGTGTGGGTATTTCCGGGGGTGATCAGATCCGCCCGCGCGTACGCCTCGGCGGCCAGCCGGCCGTGGAACGCGGTCAGCAGGGACCGTACGGGCCCGGAGAGCGGCCGTCCGCTCTCGGCACCGCCCCCAACGTCCCCACCCGCCGCACCCGCCAGATAGCACTCGCGCAGCCGTACGCCGTACTCGGTGAGCAGCAGCGGGGTGCCGAAGCGGCGCTTGGCCAGCAACCCGGGGAGCACGGCCGCGCCGCCGGTCGCGGCGTGGCACAGATCCACCCCGGCCAGCCCCGGATCGCCACCGGGCCCGTCGCCGTACCAGTCGAGCGAGAGCGGGCGCAGTGCGCGCTCCAGGGCCTCGGTGACGGTCAGCAGATCGGCGACCCGCGCCCGCTGCGCGCCGTGCGGCGCCCCGAGGGTTCGGCAGGCCCGCTCCAGCGTCCTTACGGCGTCCTCGGAGCGGAGCGCGGCGGACAGTCCGCCGTACTCCCCCGCCAGGTCCGCGAGGCCGTGGAGACCATTGGCGAAACGGTCCGCCTGGTCCGTGGAGCACCCGGGCGCACCGGAGCCATGGGGCACACACGAACCATGGGACGCATCAGGACCATGGGGCACACCGGAGCCGTAGGGCGCGCCGGAGCCGTAAGGCGCGCTGATCGCCGCGGCCAGTTCCCCGAAGTGCTCGGCGAACCGCCGCCGCTGCCGGCGGCCGCCCCACCCGCCCCGCCGGGGCTCGGGCTCTCCCCACAGCGGCGCCGTGCACACCCGGCCGACATGCCGCGGCAGCTCACCCCAGCCCGCACCCTCCTGGCCGGGGTCGCGGCTGAGCGCGTACACCTCGAACTCATGCTGGGCGAGCCCGCGCACCAGCCGGTCGCACCACACCCGCGCATCACCGATCGCATACGGATAGCCACCCTCCGTAAGCAGTCCCACGCGCATGAGCGCACCCCCGATCTCCCAAACGGGCCGTTCGTCTGCCGTCGTCACCGGCGGCGGCCGCCGTCAGGCAGCGGGAGCACGTTATGCGCGCAGGGCCATGGCGCGATGGACGGTTGTCCGTCGCACCACCGGAAGGGGTGAACGCACGTGACCTATCGGGAATTCAGGCGTTGCGAGGCGCTATATGGGCCGTACGGGCCCGTCAGCCCTTGGGGAACGGCCAGGCGTTGGGGCGGCAGGTGGCGCCGTCCGTCGACAGGAACTTGGTCTGCTGCATCATCACCGGTGCGAGCGCGCCCTGCTTGGAGCAGATCTCGTGGTTGTGGCCGAGACGGTGGCCCACCTCGTGGTTGATGAGCATCTGGCGGTAGGAGTGCACCTTGTCGTCGCCGAAGGTCTTGGCGCCCTGCGCCCACCGATAGGCGTTGATCATGACGCGCTCGGTGGACGCCGAGTCGCAGGAGACGTTGTCCTCGGTGGTGTCCAGGCCGGACTTGGCGCACCACGCCGCCGTGGTCCCGGGGCTCGCGAGGGTGATCACGAAGTCCGCATGCCCGGACGAGACCCGCTCGAAGGTGCGAACGCCGCCATGCCCCCAACTGCGGTCGTCGTTCAGCGTCTTGTGCACGGCCTCGGCGAACAGCTCGCCGTCGAGCGGCAGTCCCTTCTCCACATCGACGCGGTAGCGCAGCACCTGGCCGCGGCCGGGCCCCTTGTCACGCCCGCCGACGGTCCGGAAGGCGCCGGAGCCGCGCAGCTTGGCGTCAAGCGGAAAGAGGGCCGCCATCTTCTCGTCATAGGTGACGGGGGCGGGCGAGTTCGCCGAGCGGGCCGCACCGCGGCCGTCGTCGGCGTGGGAGCCGCGGCCGCCGCGGGAGGCGGTGTCGTCGCCGCTCTCCGAACCGCCCCGGGCCTGCGTCTTACCGCCGCCGCCCTGCGGTCCGCTCGCGACCTGTCCGGCCACCACGACGGCCAGCACGGTGGTCACGGCCGCGGCGGCGACACCGGTGAACGTGCGCCCCTTACCGCCCTTGGTGACGCCGCGCGCCCCCTTGCCCGGGAGCTCCTGCCCGTCGTCGTCCGGCCCGTTCCCGCCGTCGCCGCCCGAGCCGCCGCCGAACCCCCCGGAGGGGGTGGCCGCCCGCTGCGTACGGCGCTGCGGGGGCACGCCGCCCGGCGCACCGGCGGCGAAGACGTCGTCGCCGTCGCAGTCCAGGGCGTCGGGGGTGTCGAACGCCTCGATGTACTCCTTGCGCGGGCCGGGCATCAGACCGGCCGCGCCCCCCGTGCCGCCTGTGGTCGGGCGCTGCGGCGGGTTCATGGTGCGCATGCCGTAAGGGGGCCGCTGACCGCCGGGACCGCCGCGGAACCCGGGACCACCGGGTCCACCGGGTCCACCGGGACCGCCACGACCACCAGGGCCACCGGGTCCACCGGGTCCGCCAGGACCACCGCGACCACCAGGGCCGCCGGGCCCACCAGGGCCTCTGACCCCGCCCGGACCGCCGCCGCGGCCGCCGACCGCGCCCCAGCCGCCGCCCGCCTCGCGCTGCTCGGGATGTCCGCCCCTGGTGCGCGCCGCGGGCCCGTCGGCTCCGTAAGGCAGTCTCGGCACACCCTGCGGCGGGGTGACCCCGGGATCCGGGGCGCCGGGCCCCGGGGCGGCCCGGCGGCGCCCGGTCCCCGGTCTGCCGCCGTCGGCCGCGGAGGCCTCACCGGACGCGCTGTACTCGACGAACTCGGGGCCCGAGCCCTGCCCCTGGCCGGAGCCCGCCGCGGCGGACCGGCGTTCCCGGCCCTCCTGGCTGCCACGTGCGCTGTGTTTACCCACGCGCCGCACCGCTCCCGTCCGCGCCGGACACCGGTACGGCCCCCCGCGCCTCCCGGCTCTCCCGGTCATCTCGTTGATCAACGTCGTCGAGCAGCTCGCGCATCCCGCGCGCCACCGCCTCGGGATACTCCATCATCGCGACATGCCCGGCGTCCAACAGCGTCAACAGACGCGAGTCGCGGAAGGTGGCGTTGGCCCGATCCGCCATCCTTACGGACACCAACTGGTCCCGGCCGCCGTAGACGAGCAGTGTCGGGGCGAGCACCCGCTCGGCCTGACGCCACAGGGAGTGCTGACCGCCCAGGGTGTACGAATCGACGACACCGCGTGCGGAGCGGGTGAGCGCGTCCCAGAAGTACGGGAGGGTGAGCCGGCGTTCGAACTCCTCCACCGCGTGGCCGAAAGCCTCCCGGGTGACCAGGGACGGATCGCCGAAGGTGAGCAGCATCACCTCGCGGGTGCGCCGCTCCGCGTCCCAGTCCCTGGTCAAGCGGGTGAACAGCCGGGTCACCCCGGGCACCGCGAGCAGGCCGGTCGGCACCGCGGTGCGCTGCGGGCGCAGTTCGGGCAGCGCGGGCGAGACGAGCGTGAGGGTGCGCACCAGATCGGGCCGCACCGCCGCGACGCGGGTGGCGATCGCGCCGCCCATCGAATTGCCGACCAGATGGACCGGTCCGCGGGCCTGCGCGTCGAGGTAGCGGATCATGGCGCGGGCATGGCCGGTTATCGAGTAGTTGCCGTCGTCCGGCGGCGGGGAGTCGCCGAAGCCGGGGAGGTCGAGCGCCTCGCCCTCCACCCGGTCGGCGAGCAGCTCCATGAGCGCGGACCAGTTCTGCGAGGAGCCGCCGAGGCCGTGGACGAAGAGCGCGGGCGGCAGCCCGGAGGCGGCCGGCGGACGGCAGCGCACGGTCATCGTGAGCCCCGGGAGGGCGGCGGTCCGCAGCTTCTCCCCCGCTCCGACCCGCACGGGCCTCGCGGGCGGCACCGCCGCGACGATGCGGGCTTCCGGCGGCTCTGTCGAAGACATGCGGCAATGTTACGAGACGATCACGCGCGTGACCGTGTGTTCACGCTCACAGACCACGTAGCGTCCGAAAGTGACCTCTCCTAGGCTCGTAAGTCACAGGGGCGATCACCTTGCCACTGGCTCACCACCGGTTGGCCGCCACCGGGCAGCCGTCGGTGGAAAGCCGCCGTAAGTGGGAACCCATCACTGGCGCCCTCCACTGGCGAACCACCGGTGCGAAGCCGCCACAGGGAACAGGGAAGGGGAGTACATGTCCATCGACCCAACCGACCCCGACACCTTCGAGGACTCCGTGGAGAACGCCGACGAGACCGCCGTGCGCGACGTCGAGGCTCCCGAGGCGGACGCCGTCGAACAGCACCGCGAGGTGATCTCCCGCCGCGACGAACGGCCCAGGGCCGACGAGTCCATGGAAGCCAACGAGGCCGACCGGGCGGAACAGGCACGGATCGTCGAGGAGAACGAGGAGGACTACCGGTGACCAGCGTCATTTATGGGCTTTTCATAGAGTCCGGTACATGAAATTCTCCGCACGAACAGCGCGCCGCACTGTTACCCAAAAGTACGATGGCGGGCGCGATGGACATCGTGCACAGGGATCATTCATTGGGAGGCGGCGTGACAGCCATCGAGCAGACCGAGGCGCGCCCACGGGGTACGCGCCTGCCGCGCCGAGCCCGACGTAATCAGCTGCTGGGGGCGGCTCAGGAGGTCTTTGTCGCGCAGGGCTACCACGCGGCCGCGATGGACGACATCGCCGAGCGCGCCGGGGTCAGCAAGCCGGTGCTGTACCAGCACTTCCCGGGCAAGCTGGAGCTGTATCTGGCCCTGCTCGACCAGCACTGCGACGCCCTGCTCCAGGCGGTGCGCACCGCGCTCGCCTCGACCACCGAGAACAAGCAGCGCGTCGCGGCGACCATGGAGGCGTACTTCGCCTACGTCGAGGAGGAAGGCGGCGCCTTCCGGCTCGTCTTCGAGTCCGATCTGACCAACGAGCCCGCGGTGCGCGAGCGCGTGGACCGCGTCTCGCTGCAGTGCGCCGAGGCGATCTGCGAGGTCATCGCCGAGGACACCGGGCTGTCCCGGGACGAGTCGATGCTGCTGGCCGTGGGCCTCGGCGGGGTGTCCCAGGTGGTCGCGCGCTACTGGCTCTCCAGCGAGAGCGCCGTGCCGCGGGACACCGCTGTGCAGCTGCTCACCTCGCTGGCCTGGCGGGGTATCGCGGGCTTCCCGCTGCACGGGTCCGAGGGCGGCCACTGAGCGGGACCGCCGGGCGGACCCGCTGAGCGCGGCGGGGCGGATGGGCGCGGCCGCTCAGCGGCCGGGGACCGTTCCCGGCCGCGAAGCGGCGTGTTCGCGGCGGCGGGCGTGTTCGCTGCCGGCGTGCGCCCGCGGCCCCCGGCGGGTGTTCCGGCCCGGCTAGTGTGTGCTGGGTACGGCGCGGATGGCCGCGCCACCCCAGTTGACCGTCGGAGGGACAAGGCCGTGGAGGTCAAGATCGGCGTGCAGCACGCGCCCCGCGAGATCACCTTGGAGAGCGGGCAGTCTGCCGAGGAGGTCGAGCGCCTGGTGGCCGAGGCGCTCGGCGGCAAGGCTCAGGTGCTGACCCTGGAGGACGCCCACGGCCGCAAGGTCCTGGTTCCGTCCGACCGGCTCGCCTACGTCGAGCTCGGCGAGCCGTCCGCCCGCAAGGTCGGTTTCGGCGCGGCCTGAGGATTCACCCACAGCGGCGGGGTCGGGTGGAACGAGACCACCGGACCCCGCCGGTGTTTGCGCTCGCACGCACGCCCCCGGCCCAACATGCGCCACAGACCGCCCCCATGGACAGGGTTGCCTCCGGTCGGGCACGGGTAGGACGGGCGTGACCGACTCGTGATCACGTATCGGTCCCGGTCCGCTCACGGGAAGGACGCGCCAATGCTGTTCTGGGAAGCGCTCGCCTCGGTACTGATCGGTCTCGGCGTCGCGTACGGGGCGCTCCACCGGCTCCCCCGAAGGCTGCCCGCACGGCCCCTCGTCCTGTCCACCGGCCCCGCCGCCGCGCTTCTGGGTGCTCTGCTGACCCATACGGTGCTGGGCTCGGGGCACACGGCGGCCGTGCTGATCGTCGCGCTCGGCTTCGCGGCGGCGCTGCTGTCGCTGCTCATCCGACCGGCCAGGACGCGCCGTAGGCGTTCGGTCCCGGCGTAAGGCCGTGGGGCCTTCGGTCCGTAAGGCCGTGGGGCCTTCGGTCCCGGCGTAAGGCCACAGGCCCGTGGACGCGGGGCCGTGAGCTCAAGCCCTCAGACCCTTTCCGGCCGGGCTCCGTAGCGGCATCAGCCGCCGGAGCCCCCCGTTCCGTAGCCGTTCCCCGGTCGTTCCCAGTCGTTCGAACCTAGGCGGAGAGCCCCAGGGCGGCCATCCGCTTGGTGTGGGCCTCGGTGATCCGGGAGAACATCCGGCCCACCTCCGCCAGGTCGAAGCCGTCGGCCAGCCCGCCGACCAGCATCGTGGAGAGCGCGTCGCGGTCCGCGACCACCCGCTGGGCCTGCGACAGCGCCTCGCCCATCAGCCGCCGCGCCCACAGCGCCAGCCGCCCGCCGACCCGCGGATCGGCCTCGATCGCGGCCCGTACCTTCTCGATCGCGAACGAGGCGTGGCCGGTGTCGTCGAGCACCTGGAGCACCAGATCGCGGGTGTCGGAGTCCAGCCGGGCCGCGACCTCGCGATAGAAGTCACTGGCGATCGAGTCGCCCACATACGCCTTGACCAGGCCCTCCAGCCAGTCGGACGGCGCGGTCTGACGGTGGAACCCGTCCAGCGCCGCCGCGAACGGCTCCATCGCCTCCGTCGGCTCCTCGCCGATCGCCGAGAGCCGCCCCCGAAGCCGCTCGAAGTGGTGGAACTCGGCGGACGCCATCTTCGCCAGCTCCGCCTTTTCCTCGAGGGTGGGCGCCAGCTTCGCGTCCTCCGCCAGCCGCTCGAAGGCGGCCAGCTCGCCGTACGCGAGGGCGCCGAGCAGATCCACCACGGCGGCCCGGTACTGCGGCTCGGCGGCCGCCGTGTCCCAGTCCTGGGCGGCGATCCCGGTGGGCTCCGGGGCCTTCTCCCCGCCGCCCTCCCCCGGAGCTGCGTCGTCCCCGGCGCGGTCCCCGGTGGTCGCGGCGGGCGTCTCAGGCGTGTCAGGCGTCTCCATGGAGCGCACAATAGCCCTCTCCGTGCCCCGGGGAAGGCCCTGGTCAGCCATGCCCACGGAGGCCCCGCATCGGACAGCCCGGTCACAGATGCGCGCTTACGGGGTACAGTGATAAATGCGCCCGTCGAGTATCGGCGGGTTGTTCCACGAATGCGGATGCCCGGTCGGTGGCCCGATCGGCTCCAAACCCGACCGCCCTCCGCGCGGCGCACATCACCTGTGCGCATGGCAGGAGGGACCCGCTCGCGGCGTGTGCGCTCGAGCGAAGGCCGTGGTCCCGCGCCGAATCGGCCATCCCCAAGGCCGGTGCACCCGGGCGCCGTGCGACCCCCTTCGCCGCCTCCCGCCGCGCTCACAGAAGAGGCAAGCATCCTGACCACCTTCCGAGAGCTCGGGATCCTCCCCGAGACTGCCGAGGCCCTGGAAGCCGTCGGCATCACGTCCCCGTTCCCCATCCAGGAGATGACGCTTCCGGTCGCCCTCTCCGGCACCGACGTCATCGGCCAGGCCAAGACCGGCACCGGCAAGACGCTGGGCTTCGGCCTCCCCCTGCTGGAGCGCGTCATCGTCCCCGCGGACGTCGAGGCGGGCCGGGCCAAGCCCGAGCAGCTGACCGAGGCTCCGCAGGCGCTCGTGGTCGTCCCCACCCGCGAGCTGTGCCAGCAGGTGACCAACGACCTGCTGACCGCCGGTAAGGTCCGCGACGTCCGCGTGCTGTCGATCTACGGCGGCCGCGCCTACGAACCGCAGGTCGAGGCCCTCAAGAAGGGCGTCGACGTGGTCGTCGGCACCCCGGGCCGGCTGCTGGACCTGGCGGGCCAGAAGAAGCTGCGGCTCTCCGCCGTCAAGGCGCTCGTCCTGGACGAGGCCGACGAAATGCTCGACCTGGGCTTCCTGCCCGACGTTGAGAAGATCATCCAGCTGCTGCCCGCCAAACGCCAGACGATGCTCTTCTCGGCCACCATGCCGGGCCAGGTCATCTCGCTGGCCCGGCGCTACATGTCGCAGCCCACGCACATCCGTGCCACCGCGCCGGACGACGAGGGCCAGACCGTCGCCAACACCACCCAGCACGTCTTCCGCGCCCACTCCATGGACAAGCCGGAGGTCGTGGCGCGCGTGCTCCAGGCCGACGGCCGCGGCCTCGCGATGATCTTCTGCCGTACGAAGCGCACCGCCGCCGACATCGCCGATCAGCTCTCGCGCCGTGGCTTCGCCTCCGGCGCGGTCCACGGCGACCTCGGCCAGGGGGCGCGCGAGCAGGCGCTGCGCGCCTTCCGCAACGGCAAGGTCGACGTGCTGGTGTGCACCGACGTCGCCGCGCGCGGCATCGACGTCGAGGGCGTCACGCATGTGATCAACTACCAGTCGCCCGAGGACGAGAAGACCTATCTGCACCGCATCGGCCGTACGGGTCGCGCGGGCGCCTCGGGCATCGCGATCACGCTCGTCGACTGGGACGACATCCCGCGCTGGCAGCTGATCAACAAGGCGCTGGACCTGCCGTTCAACGACCCGGAGGAGACGTACTCCACCTCCGACCACCTCTACGAGCTGCTGAGCATCCCCCAGGGCATCACCGGTGTTCTCCCGCGTGCCGAGCGCACCCGGGCCGGGCTCGCCGCCGAGGAGGTCGAGGACCTGGGCGAGACCGGAGGCCGTGGCGGTCGAGGCCGCCGGGCCGCCGCCCCGCCCGCGGAGGAGCGCCCCGCGCGCAACCGCCGGAACCGGCGCCGCACCCGTGGCGGTGTGAGCCTGGACGGCGCGGGCGCGCCGGGGAGCGCGGAGGCGGCCGAGTCCGCCGCCGACATCGCCGAGTCCGCCACCGAGCCCCGTCGGCCCCGCCGACGTCGCCGTACGCGCGGCGGCACGGCGACGGCCGGTTCCGAGGCGGCCACGGCCGCCGTCGAGACGGCGGAGGCGGCCCAGCCGGAGGCGGAGCCCGCCGAGGCCGCCGCAAAGCCGCGCCGCCGCCGCACGCGGGGCGCGAGGACCACCGAGGCGGCCACAGCGGCTGTCGAGACGGCCGAGGGCACCGAGGGCGCCACGGAGGAGTCCGGGCACGCCGCCGAGGCTCCGGAGGCCGCAGTGACGGCGGAGGCTCCGGAGGCCGCAGCGACGGCTGTGACGACGGCGGAGGTTCCGGAGGCCGTGGAGGCCCCCGCGAAGCCGCGCCGCCGGACCCGCGCCAAGGCCGCCGAGGCCATCGAGACGGCCGAGGGCACCACCGAGGCAGACGGCGCGAAGCCGCGGCGCCGTACGCGCGCCAAGGCCACCGAGGCCGCCCAGACCGCCGCGGAAGCGGCCGAGGGCACGACGGAATCGGTGGACACCGCCGAGTCCGCCGAGTCTCCCGCCAAGCCGCGCCGTCGCACCCGTAAGGCCACCGAAGCGGCGGAGGCCGCCGTGGAGACGGCAGAGGGCACGGCGGAGGAGGCCAAGCCCCGGCGCCGCACCCGTAAGGCCACCGAGACGGCCCAGGCCGCCGTGGAGACGGCCGAAGGTGCGACGGACCCGGGGAACGCCGCCGAGACCGCCGACGCCCCGGCCAAGCCGCGCCGTCGCACCCGTAAGGCCACCGAAGCGGCGGAGGCCGCCGTGGAGACGGCCGAAGGGACGACGGAGGAGGCCAAGCCCCGGCGCCGCACCCGCGCCGCCGCCAAGGCCGAAACCGTCGACGCGCAGCCGGAGGCGGAAGCCGCCGAGGCTCCCGCCAAGCCGCGGCGCACCCGCGCCAAGGCGACGAAGGCCGCGGAAGCCGCTGTCGCGAGCGCCGAGGGCACCACCGAGGCCGCCGACGGCGATGAGGCCGCCAAGCCGCGGCGCCGCACGCGCGCCAAGGCCACCACGGCGGCACCGGCGGCGGACGAGGCCGAGGCCGCGCCCGCCAAGCCCCGGCGCCGTACGCGTGCCAAGGCGGCCGAGACCGTCGAGGCCACGGTCGAGGGCTGACCCGGCACAACGGCACCATGGCGCCACGCCACAGCAACACGCCCAGGGGCCCGTACCGCGACACCGCGGCACGGGCCCCTGGGCGTGCATATGCCGTTTCCCGCAGGCTGTATAGCCTCGTTCCATGAGCAGGCCGCCCTTTCTCACACTGCCCGCGAGCGCCCGCGCGTACCGCCTCCGGACCGCGCGCGGCGAGTTCGCCGCCCATGACGCGCGGCCCGCTTCGGCGGCGCGCGGGACCGTCCTGCTGGTCCCGGGGTTCACCGGGAGCAAGGAGGACTTCATCGCGCTGCTGGAGCCGCTCGCCGCGGCCGGTTTCCGGGCCGTCGCCGTCGACGGCCGGGGGCAGCACGAGAGCCCTGGCCCCCGTAAGGAGGCCGCGTACGCCCTGGACGAGCTGGCGCAGGATCTGCTCGCGCAGGTCACCGCCCTGAGCGCGGCGACCGAGGACCCCGTCCATGTGCTCGGGCATTCGCTCGGCGGGCTGATCGCGCGGGCCGCCGCACTGCGCGACCCGGGGGCGTTCGCCTCGCTGACGATCATGAGTTCCGGCCCGGCGGCCATCTCCGCCCCGCAGCGCGCCCGGATCAAGCTGCTGATCGACGCGCTGACCGTGATGGACATGGAGTCCGTATGGCGGGCGATGCGCGAGCTTGATCCGCCCGAGGCCGCCGATGAGTCGACACCGCCCGGGGTGGCGGAGTTCCTGCACCGGCGCTGGCTGGGGACCGTCCCGGAGCAGCTGATCGTCACCGGGCGGCAGCTGTCCGACGAGCCGGACCGGGTCGATGAGCTGGCGGCGCTGCGGCTGCGCGTCCATGTGCTGTCGGGCGAGGCGGACTACGCCTGGCCGGTGCCGCTGATGGACGAGATGGCCGGACGGCTGGCCGCCCGCCGGACCGTGATCGAGGGGGCCGGGCACTCCCCCAACGCCGAGCGGGCCCACCCCACCGCCGACGCCCTGATCTCCTTCTGGCGCGATGTGGGCTGAGCACTAAGACATGGGCTGGCTGAGACGTCGGCTGGCACTGAGATGTCAGCTGCGCGCTGAGACGTCGGCTGCGCCCGAAGCCCACCCAGAACCCCGACCGGCTCAGTACTGCGCCTGCAGATGCTCCCAGAAGCCGTCCCGCAGGGCCCGCCGCAGATCGGCGTGGGCACGCAGCGAGAGCCGCAGCAGCCCCTCCGCGTCGATCAGCAGCTCCTGGTCCACGGAGCCGGGCAGATACGGATGGCCCGGCAGCAGCTCGGCGAGGGTCTCACGGCCGCGTGAGGACAGCCACTGGGCGGCGATCTGCGCCCCGATGAAGCGCACCTCGTCCCGGGTCGGGGCGGGCCCGCACAGGGGCGCGTCGCCGTTCGGCTCGTAGCCGGTGGCGCGCCGGGTGACGTACGGCTTGCAGAAGTCGAGGTCGAAGGTGCGCTGGCTGTCGACCTCCCACAGCAGCGGCTCGGCCTGGTTGCGCCCGTCGAGGGCCTCGATGCCCCAGAGGTGGACGCGTGCGCCGTAGCCCTGGGCCGCCTCGACGGCCGAGACCAGGTCCTCGTCGCCGCCGATCAGCACGGCGTCGCCGATGGCGCGGTGGCGGGCGAGGGACTCCAGGTCGGAGCGGATGAGCGAGTCGACGCCCTTCTGCTGGTTGTTGGCGTTGAGGTTGCCGAGCCGGACCTTGACGTCGGGCAGCTCGGCGATGCCCTGCTGCTCCGGGGTGTGGATCCGGCGCCGGGCGCCGTCGAACCAGTAGACGCGCAGCAGCCTGCTGTCCGGGAAGATCGTGCGCGCCTTGTCGATGAACGCCTCGATGAGCCCCTCGGCGTCCAGCTCGAACGCCCGGCGGTCCTCCGTGCCCGCGACCAGCCGCCCGGCGGCCGCATAGACATACCCCGCGTCCACGAAGATCGCGTGAGTCGAGGGCGTGGTCGCGACCTCGGCGAGTACGCGCTGCAGCAGCTCGTTCGTGCGCTCGATGCCCGCGACGATCGAGGCGAGGTCTTGTTGGCCCGGAGGCATGGTCTCACTCATACGCGGTTCATTCTCCGGGCGGCTCTGTGGGGGGCACAACCGGACCCCGCCCCGGCTACCAGCGGATACTTAGGCTGCGAAAAAATTTTATTAGCGTAGGGAATGTTTTCGGGGGACCCTCTGGTTGAACACGTACAGGAGGGCGCGGCAGCGACGCTGCGCGACTCCGTACACATCAGTTCTCCTTCAGGAGGATCAGACGAAGGGAGAAGCCTTGCGCTTCGAGATCATGCGCCTTGACGACATCGATGGCAGCGCCATTGAGAGCACCGTCGTAGACGCCGCCTCCGTCAACCGGATCGTGCAGCAGGCCGCCGCAATCGGCCAGCGCATCTACATCCGTCCAGCCGACACCGCCGCCCGGTAGTGCCGTAAGGCCCTCCCAGCAGCACAGAGCGCCGAGCGCCCCCGTACAGACGGTACGGGGGCGCTCGCGCGTGTCAGGCGGTGTGGGCCACCTGGATGACGCCGTTGATGATCTGCTGGACCGCGATGGCGGAGAGCATCATGCCGGACAGCCGGGTGACCAGCACCACTCCCCCCTCCTTGATCACGCGGATGATCAGCAGCGAGTAGCGCATGGTGACCCACAGCACGACATGCATGGCCGCGATCGCGGTCCACACCGCCACCTGATCGCCGACCCCACTCGCGTGCTGGACGGCGAGGATCACCGAGACGATCGCGCCCGGCCCGGCCAGCAGCGGCATGCCGAGCGGGACGAGCGCGACGTTGACGTCCTTGGTCTGGGTCGGCTCGTCGTTCTTGCCGGTGAGCAGATCGAGCGCGATCAGCAGGAGCAGCAGCCCGCCCGCGATCATCAGCGCGGGGACCGAGACATGCAGATAGTCGAGGATCTGCTGACCCCCGATGCCGAAGACGGCGATGACGCCGAAGGCGACGGCCGCCGCCTGGCCCGCCATCCTGCGCTGCACCTTGGCGGGGCGGCCCGAGGTCAGTGCCAAGAAGATGGGCGTGATGCCCGGCGGGTCCATGATCACGAACAGGGTGAGGAAGAGGGAGCCGAAGACGGCGAAGTCGAACACGGTGAATGGCCTTGCGGGGACGGGCAGCGGTGCTGAGCGGGTACGGGAAACGGAGGGAAGACGGAGCAGCGGGAGGAGCGGGGGCTCAGCCGCCCGCGCCCGGCACCGGGAAGGCCCCGGTCGCCCGGCGCACGATCTCCCCGTAGATCTCGGGGTCGGTCGTGTACTCGCCGAGCCGACAGGTCTTACGGCTGCCGTGATAGTCGCTGGAGCCGGTGGTGAGCACGCCGAGCTCGGCGGCGAGACCGCGCAGCCGGGCGCGGGTGTCCTCGGTGTGGTCCATATGGTCGACCTCGATACCGTCGAGGCCCGCCGCGGCCAGCTCGCCGATCGCGCTCTCCGGGACGCACTGGCCGCGCTTGACGGCCAGCGGATGCGCGAAGACCGCGACCCCGCCGGCGCCCTTGACCAGCCGGATCGCCTCGAACGGGTCCAGCTCGTGCTTCTCCACATGCGCCCGGCCGCCGTCGGCCAGCCAGTCCTGGGTGAAGGCGTCCGAGACGCTCTCCACGACGCCCAGCTCGACCAGCGCGGTGGCGATGTGCGGCCGTCCGACGGCCCCGTCCCCGGCGATCTCCGCCACCCGCTCCCAGGTGATCGGCACGTCCAGCTCGCGCAGCTTCGCGACCATCGCCTGGGCCCGGGGCACCCGGTCGTCGCGCACCAGCTCGCGCTCGCGCGCCAGCTCGGGCTCGGCCGGGTCGAAGAGGTAGGCCAGCATGTGCAGGCTGACCCCGTTGAGACGGCAGGACAGCTCGGCGCCGGTGACCAGCGTCAGCCCGGAGGGCAGCGCCTTCGTCGCCTCCTCATAGCCGCCGACGGTGTCGTGATCGGTGAGCGCGACGACGTCCAGGCCCTGGGCGGCGGCGTTCCGTACCAGCTCGGCGGGGGTGTCCGTACCGTCCGACGCAGTGGAGTGGGTGTGCAGATCGATGCGCACGGCACGGGCTCCAAGCTGCGTTCGGGATGGACCGAGGGAACGCCCCAGCATAACCACGCCCGCGGCTGCCCGCGTCGGCGGCCCTGACCTGTGCATGACGCCGCAGCAGCCCAGGCAGCGGCGAAAGGGCTCAGGGCGAGAGCAGCCTCGGGGAGAGCGCCCCGCAGGGCACCAGGTCGACCTCGGCCCCCGCGTCCCGCAGATCGGTGAGCACCATCTCGTCGTACATCAGCAGCCCCGTCTGCTCGGGCCAGACGACCGCCCACAGCCACAGCCCGCACGCCTCGCCCGCGAAGACCGCGCGGTCGTCCGGGGTGCCCTCGACATGCCACAGCGGGGTGGGCCGCCCGGCGGCCAGCACCTTGACGTGCGGCGGCTTGTCCACCCGCATCCCCGGCCCCGGATCGGGCCCCGGGAGGCCCGCGAAACGCGCGCCCAGGCCGACGCCCAGCTCCTCGGCGATCAGCAGCAGCTCACCCGGGCCGCCCAGCGGTCCGGGTCCTGAGCAGGCCACGGCGGTGGCACGGCCACCGCTGCGGTCGTCCCCGGCGCAGGCCACACCGGTGAACAGCCAGCCCACGGGCAGCGGCCACGGCATCCATACGGGCACCCGGGCGCGGTTGGTGACGACCACGAGTGCTTCGACGCTCGGCGGGACGACCGGCTGGAGGGGGTGCACCGTGCCGTGCACACCGCACTGCCAGGAGTCGGCGAAGAGACCGGGCGCTCGCACCCGGCCACCGCACTTCGGGCAACTGGGTTCGCCCCTCATAGGGCCCCACGGTCCTCCCCGGTCGTCGCCGCGTCAAGGACGATCACCCGTCCGGAGGTCACTTCCCGCACCAGTTCCCGCCCGCCCCCGCCACGGTCCCCGTCCGGCACCGCCGCGGCCCTCGTCCAGCCCCGCCACGATCCTCGTCCGGCACCGCCACGATCCTCGTCCGGCACCGCCGCGGCCCCCGTCCGGCACCGCTCCCGGGGCATCGCGGGGCTTCCGTACGGGTCGTACGGGTCTCAGCCCGACAGCGGCACCCCGGTCCGCACCGGGTCGCGCAGATCCGTGCCGTGCCGCAGCCAGCGGTCCTGGAGGGCGCCGGCGCCGTGCACCCGCTTCCACGCCGCCTCGTTCGTGGTCATCGGCAGCATCGGCAGGAAGCGCACCGGCTCCAGGGGCTCCAGCAGCTCCAAGTCCTCGACCAGGCCGCCCGGTTCGGCGACGAGGACGGAGCTGAAGGGCGCCCCGGGCCACAGCGGCCCGCCGAGGTCCAGCGACGCGCCGGGGGTCACCACGACCCCCTCGACCTGGGGCGAGGCGGCCAGCACGGCGAGCGGGCGGAGCACCTCGTCGAGGACGGGGAGGTCGGGACCGGAACCGCCCGTCCTTACGGTCAGCACCAGTTCGGCGCGCGGCCCGCGCAGCGGGTCGGCGACGGCGGCGGTCGGGCTGGTCATCGGATGGTCCGACATGCCGAGCGTGGCGTAGCGGATCACATCGCTCTCATCGCGGAATCGCAGCACCTCGATGCGGTCCGTACCGACGAAGGTGACGGCGGCGCGGGCGTCCGGCTCGCCCAGCGCGGTGATCAACCGGGCCTCGACCAGCTGAAGAACGTCTGACATGCGGTGAGCATAGATCGCGTATCGAACAGGCAAAGCGGCGACGTAACGGTTCAGCCGACTGATAGCCTTAATCCCTGCCCAGGGAGTTACAGATCGTCCCTCATGGGGGACCGGCCGGAGGAGGTGGGGCTGCGGTGGATCCTAGTCGACCGTGCAGTACCGACAGTTCTCCCGTCGTTTCCCCTCGGTATGCGACTTCATGATCTGAGCCTTCCGTACCCCGCCGCTCGGCGGTGAAACACGCGAAGCCCACTCGCATCCAGGGCATCTGACGGTAGAGCGCCTTCGTACCGCTTTGTTCAGTTCCGAAGAACCTTCCGTCAGCGCCATCGCACGGAGCGCCGCCCGCTTTGCGGACGTACGGGCACCGGATGTCGTACGTCCACCTTCCGGGCGCTGCGCTGCGCCGCGCGCCCACCGCTGACGGCCGGCCTGTGAAGGAGCCCGTCATGTCGATGATCCGTGACCTGCGCGCAGCCGTTCGGCCCGCCCTGCGCCGTTCCCGTACCGCCAGCGACTACGACGCGACGCGTGACCCGTCGGTCACCAGCGCCGTGGTCGACTGCGGGGTCTACCGCGACGGCAAGCGGGTCAGCGAACACGTGAGCCCGGCGAAGGCCATGGAGCGGGTCCGCGAGGAGGGCGGGTTCGCCTGGATCGGGCTGCACGAGCCGACCGAGCGCGAGTTCGCGGGGATCGCCCAGGAGTTCGGGCTGCACCCGCTGGCGGTCGAGGACGCGGTGCAGGCGCACCAGCGGCCCAAGCTGGAGCGGTACGACGACACCCTCTTCACCGTCTTCAAGACCATCCACTACGTGGAGCACGCCGAACTCACCTCGACCAGCGAGGTCGTGGAGACCGGTGAGGTGATGTGCTTCACCGGCCGGAACTTCATCGTGACCGTCCGGCACGGCGGCCAGGGCTCATTGCGCGCCCTGCGCCACCGGCTCCAGCAGGACCCGGAGCTGCTCGCCAAGGGCCCCTCGGCGGTGCTGCACGCCATCGCCGACCAGGTGGTCGACGGCTATCTCGCGGTCGCCGACGCGGTCCAGGACGACATCGACGAGGTCGAGATCGACGTCTTCTCCGCCGCGACCTCCCGGCGGGGCGGCGACGCGGGCCGGATCTACCAGCTCAAGCGCGAGGTCCTGGAGTTCAAGCGGGCCGTCTCGCCGCTGCTGCGGCCGATGCAGCTGCTGAGCGAGCGTCCGATGCGGCTGGTGGACCCGGACATCCAGAAGTACTTCCGGGATGTCGCGGACCATCTGGCGCGGGTCAACGAGCAGGTACTGGCCTTCGACGACCTGCTGAACTCGATCCTCCAGGCCAATCTGGCGCAGGCCACGGTCGCGCAGAACGAGGACATGCGGAAGATCACGTCCTGGGCCGCGATCTTCGCCGTGCCGACGATGATCGCGGGGATCTACGGCATGAACTTCGACTACATGCCGGAGCTGCGCTGGAAGTTCGGCTACCCGACGGTGCTCGTGGTCACGGTGGGCATCTGCTTCGCGATCCACCGCGGCTTCAAGCGCAACGGCTGGCTGTAGGGCCGGACGGCGGGCGGGCCCTCATCAAGGGGGTCGGGCCCTGGCTCATCGGCCGGGTCGGGCCCTGGCTCATCAGCCGGGTTCGTTCGCCGCGCGCTTCCCGTCCGCCATGATGACCAGGGCGAGCCCACCGAGGATCACCGCGAGCGCCGGGTAGGCGGCCACGGGCGGCATCTGGCCCAGCCACAGGGCCGCGATCAGCGCCGCGCCCGGCGTCTCCAGCAGGATCGCGGTCGAGGTGACGGACGGGCCGAGGCCCTTGACCACCCGGTTGATGAGGGTGTGCCCCAGCAGCTGCGCGGTGACCGTCAGCGCGGCCAGCCGCAGCCAGGTGGTGCCGCTGTAGCCGCCCAGCTCCGCGCCCGCCACCAGGCAGGTCAGCAGCAGGAGCACGCTGGTGGTGGTGTAGCAGACGTAGGCGTACGCGGTGGTGCTCACCGAGCGGCGCACCTCCGCGCCGAGCAGCACGTACCCGGCCGCCGCGATCCCGCCCAGCAACGCGAGCCCGTCGCCCAGCAGGGCTCGTGGGGAGGCGGACAGGTCGACCCCGGTGAGGATCACCACACCGAGGATCGCCAGGCCCATGCCCAGCCAGGCGAGCGTGGGCGGGCGGTGGCCGCGCAGCCGCAGCAGCAGCGCCGTCCAGATGGGGGTCGTGGTCACCAGCGCGGTCGAGGACGCAACGGAGGTCATGTGCAGGCTCGGCAGCCAGGCCCCGAAGTGCACCGCGAGCAGCGCCCCCGCCCCGACCGACAACAGCGCCGTCCGGCGGCCCATCCCGCGCAGCTCGCCCCGGTGGCGCCACAGGGCGAACGGAGTGAGCGCGCCCACCGCCATGGCGTTGCGCCAGAAGGCGATGGCGAGCGCGGGCGCCACCGTCGCGGCGGCCAGCGGCGCGGAGAGCGAGACCCCGGCGATGGCGACCGTAAGGAGCACGACGTCCACAGGACCGCTGTGGAAGCGGCCACCGTCACCGGGCGCGGTGGGCGTGGCGGCGGGGGCTGAGACGCGGGCGGCACGGGCGGTGGACACGCGGCCAGGGTAAGGCGCGTGGCCGTACGACGGAACTGACATTTCACGGGCCGGGACGGGTGCGTGGCTGGCTAGGCCCTGTCCGGTGGACCTTCGCGGATCAGCCCGCGGCGTCTGGTGCGGTGCATCGCAAGGCGGAGGGTCGTCCTCGTACCGGGTTGTACTCGGACGATCCCGACAACGCAGCGAGGTGCCGTGCCAGGCGTCGCGGGCCCGCGAAGGTCCGCCGGACAGGGCCTAGGCTGTCGGCATGACGCAGACGCCGATGGACCGTGCCCTTGTCGAGGAGGCGGCCAAGAAGTCCGCCCTCATCTGGGTCCAGGGCACCGAGGGTGCCCCGCGCGCCCTGTGGCACATCTGGCACGAGGGCGCGGTCTGTCTCGTCGGGGACGGGCCCGGCGAACAGCCCCTTGAGGACCTCGGGCTGGCCGACGGCGGCAGCGCGACCGTGACCGTGCGCAGCAAGGACAAGGGCGGCCGCCTGGTGAGCTGGTCCGCGCGGGTGGTCGAGCTGACCCCGGGCGGCGAGGCGTGGACCGCGGCGGTCGACGAACTCAAGGGCAAGCGGCTGAACGCGGCGGACGCCGACCACATCGCGGAGCGCTGGGCCCGTGAATGCCGGGTGCTGCGGCTGGAGCCCGCGTCCGGGGCGCTCGCCGAGCACCCCACCGGCTCCCTGGCGGCGGCCCCGCTGCCGTCCCCCGCGATCACCCGCCGTCCGATCCCGGCGGCGCTCCCCAAGCTCCTGGCCCGCCGCAAGAAGCGGGCCCGTGACGCCCGTAAGGACGCGTCCTAGCCGTCCGACGGCCATCCGACGGCCATCCGGCGACCGGGCTGACGACCGTAAGGACGCGCCCTTGGAGCCTTACCGGCGCACCCGCGCCTATGGCGTCTCCGGGATCTGCTGCCCGTAGTCGAGCACATGGCCCTTCTCCGGGGCGGTGAGCTTGAAGCCCTTGTTCCAGTCCGCGAGCCGGATCACCCCCGCGCCGCCCGCCCGCCGCAACCGCAGCGGATACGGCCTTCCCTCCAGGGAGACGTCGAGCGAGCCGCCCTCACCGGCCTTACCGGCGCTGATGGTGATAGTCCGCACGCCGTCCACCCGGCCGTGGTCGCCCGTGGCGATCTTGCCGTGCAGTCCGAGCAACCCGTCGAGCAGCAGCTTCATATCGGTGAAACCGCTGAGCCGCTGGTAGGAGGGGTCGCCGGAGGGGACCTTCACATACTTGTTGTCCAGCTTGCCGGCCGCGTTGCCCGCGCCGCCGCCGTCACTCTTGCCGTCGTGCGACCAGAAGCCCGCGTCGGCCTTGAGGTAGAGCTCCTTGCCGACGCGCAGCAGCTCGAAGCTGGAGCCCTTGGTGGAGACCTGGCCCGTGCCGCCGTCGGCGTTGAGCCGCATGTTCAGCTTGTAGGTGGCTCCACTGGTGACGAGGCTGCCGGAGAGCCGCACCGATTTCGCGCCGCCGGCCGCCTGACGGGCCTTGCTCTCGATCTTCGTGGCGGGGAGCTTTCCCACGCCGTTCGTCCCCGCGTCGGGGTCCTTCTCCCCGCCGCCGCCACACGCGGCGAGCGTGGCGGCCAACCCCGCGCACATCGCCGTAACGACAGCCCTGTTCCGGGTGCGCACGTCCGCTCTGCCTCCTGATGCCGGTGCAGTAGGGCAGCGTACCGGTGCCGTCCCGCGGTGTCCGCAGGGTGCCGCGGTGCCCTCGCCCGGCGGCAGGGCAGGTGCGGGCACGTTAGCCTGAACCCGGTGAAGAGCGGATCATTGCCTTGAATGACCACGAAACCTGACAAGGAAGCCCCAGATACAAGGGGAGGCAGGGCATGCCGACAGGCACCCCCCGGGTCTTCGTCTCGCATCTCGCGGGCGTCGCCGTGTTCGACCCGAACGGCGACCAGGTGGGGCGGGTGCGCGATGTCGTGGCGATGCTGCGGCTGGCCGGCCGCCCGCCGCGGGTGCTCGGCCTGGTGGTCGAGGTGATCGGCCGCCGCCGGATCTTCCTGCCCATGACCCGGGTGACCGGTGTGGAGTCCGGCCAGGTCATCACCACCGGTGTGCTCAACATGCGCCGTTTCGAACAGCGCCCCACCGAGACCCTGGTCCTCGGCGAACTGCTCGACCGCACCGTGCGGCTGGTCGAGACCGGTGACCCGGTGACGGTCCTGGACGTGGCGATGAGCCAGCTGCCCGCGCGCCGGGACTGGGAGGTCGACAAGGTCTTCGTCCGCCGCGGCAGGACCCGCGCGCTGCGCCGCCGCGGCGAGGCGCTGACCGTGGACTGGTCGGCGGTCACCGGCTTCTCGCTGGAGGAGCAGGGGCAGGGCGCGGAGAACCTGCTGGCCACCTTCGAGCAGCTGCGCCCCGCCGATCTGGCCAATGTGCTGCACCATCTGTCCGCCAAGCGCCGGGGCGAGGTGGCGGCCGCCCTGGACGACGAGCGGCTCGCGGACGTCCTGGAGGAGCTGCCCGACGACGACCAGGTGGAGATCCTCGGCAAGCTCAAGGAGGAGCGCGCGGCCGACGTCCTGGAGGCCATGGACCCCGATGACGCGGCCGATCTGCTCTCCGAGCTCCCCGAGCCCGACAAGGAGCGGCTGCTGGACCTGATGCGCCCCCGGGACGCGGCGGACATGCGGCGGCTGATGTCGTACGAGGAGGGGTCGGCGGGCGGTCTGATGACCACCGAGCCGATCGTGCTGCGCCCGGACGCCACCGTCGCGGACGCGCTCGCCCGGGTGCGCGACCAGGACCTGACCCCCGCGCTCGCCGCCCAGGTCTATGTCTGCCGCCCGCCCGACCAGACGCCGACCGGGCGCTATCTGGGCATCATCCACTTCCAACGGCTGCTGCGCGACCCGCCGTTCACCCTCGTCGGCGCGGCCGTCGACGTCGATCTGCCGACGCTGCCGCCGGACACCCCGCTGCCCGTCGTCGCCGGCCATCTGGCCACGTACAACCTGCTCGCGGCGCCCGTCGTGGACGAGACCGGCTCGCTGCTCGGCGCGGTGACGGTCGACGACGTCCTGGACCATCTGCTGCCGTCCGACTGGCGGGAGCGCGAGCTGCACGCCGGGATGGCCCTGCCGGAGGCCGCCGATGGACGGTGACGGCGGCCGTCTGGACCGGCCCAAGGCGCGGCGCCGCAGCCCGCTGCCGCGCTGGGACCCCGAGGCGTTCGGCAAGGCGTCGGAGCGGATCGCGCGCTTCCTGGGCACCGGGCGGTTCATCGCCTGGATGACGGCCTTCGTGGCCTTATGGCTGCTCTGGAACATCCTGGCGCCGGCACGGCTGCGGTTCGACCCGTTCCCGTTCATCTTCCTGACGCTGATGCTCTCGCTCCAGGCGTCGTACTCCGCCCCGCTGATCCTGCTGGCCCAGTACCGGCAGGCCGACCGCGACCGGGTCAATCTCGAGCAGGACCGCAAGCAGAACGAACGGTCCATCGCCGACACCGAATTCCTCACCCGGGAGATCGCGGCGCTGCGGACAGGGCTGGGCGAGGTGGCCACCCGCGACTGGCTCCGCGACCAGCTGGCGGACCTGCGCCAGGGACCGGACGGCGGCCGGAGCGCCCCGCGGCCGGGCGGCCACGGCGAACCCCCGGCCGAGTGAGGAACACGACCGCTGACGGCCGTCCGCGCCCCGCCCACGGCGCCGTACCATCTCCATATGGCTACCGACACCCTCCCAGCACCGAGCGAAGACGCGGTACGCGCCGCGCTCGCGACGGTCAACGACCCGGAGATCCACAAGCCGATCACCGAACTCGGCATGGTCAAATCCGTCGAGATCGCGGCGGATGGCTCGGTCGCCGTGGTGGTCTACCTCACGGTCTCCGGCTGTCCGATGCGGGACACGATCACCAGCAATGTGCGGACGGCGGTCACCGGGGTCGAGGGTGTGACCGGAGTCACGGTCGACCTCGAGGTGATGAGCGACGAGCAGCGGCGTGAGCTGGCCACCTCGCTGCGCGGCGGCCAGGCCGAGCGCGAGGTGCCCTTCGCCAAGCCCGGCTCGCTGACCCGGGTGTACGCGGTGGCCTCCGGCAAGGGCGGGGTCGGCAAGTCCTCGGTGACGGTCAACCTGGCCGCCGCGCTGGCCGCGGACGGGCTCAAGGTCGGCGTGGTGGACGCCGACATCTACGGCCACTCGGTGCCCCGCATGCTGGGCGCCGACGGACGGCCCACCCAGGTCGAGAACATGATCATGCCGCCGTCGGCGAACGGCGTGAAGGTGATCTCTATCGGGATGTTCACCCCCGGGAACGCCCCGGTGGTCTGGCGCGGGCCGATGCTGCACCGCGCGCTCCAGCAGTTCCTGGCCGATGTCTACTGGGGCGACCTCGATGTGCTGCTGCTCGACCTCCCCCCGGGCACCGGCGACATCGCGATCTCCGTCGCCCAGCTGGTGCCCAATGCCGAGATCCTGGTGGTGACCACGCCGCAGCAGGCCGCGGCCGAGGTCGCCGAGCGGGCCGGCGCCATCGCCGTCCAGACCCATCAGAAGATCGTCGGCGTGGTGGAGAACATGTCCGGGCTGCCCTGCCCGCACTGCGACGAGATGGTCGACGTCTTCGGTACCGGCGGTGGCCAGGTGGTCGCCGATGGGCTCAGCCGGACCACCGGTACGACGGTGCCGGTGCTGGGCGCCATCCCGATCGACGTACGGCTGCGCGAGGGCGGCGACGAGGGCAAGCCGGTCGTGCTGACCGACCCCGACTCCCCGGCGGGCAGCGCGCTCAAGGCGATCGCAGGCAAGATCGGCGGCCGCCAGCGCGGCCTCGCGGGCATGTCGCTGGGCGTCACCCCGCGCAACAAGTTCTGAGCGGGAACGGTCGGCCACGGCTAATGGCTCAGGGGCGGTTTCCCCGGGGAAACCGCCCCTGAGCCATACGCGCGGCACGCCGTACGCCCCTACTCGTCGTAGCGGGCGATGTCCTTCACGACGGCGAAGCCCAGGCCGTAAGCGCTCATCCCGCGCCCGTACGCCCCGATGTGCACGTCCTCGTTCGCCGTACCGGCCAGCACCCAGCCGTACTCCGACTCGCGGTAGTGGAAGTCGGTCGGCACCCCGTCCACCGGGAGCGACAGCTGCGACCAGCTCTCGCCCTCCAGATCGTCCGCCAGCTCCCAGGCGATCGCGGTCTGCTGGTCCAGCCAGTCCTGGCGCAGCGCCCGCTCCATGCGGGTCGGCCAGGTGCACGACAACAGACCGGAGCCGGCCAGCCAGGCGGCCGAGGAGACCGAGGTGGCCTCCAGCTTGCCGGTGCCGTCGGCGCTGTCCCGCCCCGGGCGGCTGGCGACGGTGACGACCACCGTGAAGCGCTGCTGGTCCATATCGGTCTCGACCCGCAGGGACGGCTCCTCGCCATGGCCGGTCGAGCCGTACTCGACGATGCCGTCCGCGGCCGCACCCACCTGCATCAGCCAGCGGGGGCCGGTGAACGCCTCGTCAAGCCCGTACCAGGGGAAGGCGGCCATCAGATAGCCGTCGACGCTCCGCCGGGCATCGGCGGGCATCCCCTGCGCGGCCGCTGCCACCCCTCGTTCCCCTAGCCGACCCTTGGTCTCCATGTGCGCGCGGCCTCCTCGTTTGCCCTGCGTCGTGGGCGGCCCGCCCCCCTCGGGCGACCCTCACCCCGGACAAAGGGAGGATAGCCATACGGGTCAACCAGGCCGGGCATACGGGGGGATCAAGTGGCGTCGGAGTCGAAAGGCGGACGCTCCTCGCGTCCCGGCTCCTCACGCTTGCGCAGCAGGTCAGGCGTGCTGGAGTCGTCCTTGGAGAGGGACAGCGGGGTGGAGCCGGAAGCCCCTGAAGAGCCCTGTGGCGGATCACTCTCCCGGCCGTGCACCGCGTCGGCGACCTCCGCCATCTCCTTGCGGAGGTCGAAGCCGTTACGGATCTCCTTCAGGCCCAGCTCATCGGAGTCCAGCACGTGCTTGCGCACGAACGTCTTGGGGTTGAGGTCCTCGAACTCGAAGTCCTTGAACTCCGGCCCCAGCTCGGAGCGGATGTCCTCCTTGGCGCTGTCGGAGAACTCCCGGATCTTCCGGATGAACTGCGTCACGTCCCGAATCACCTTCGGGAGCTTGTCCGGGCCGAAGACGAGCACCGCAAGGACAACGAGCGCGACAAGCTCGAGAGGTCCTATGTCCAACACCTTGCAGCTCCTCAAGACGTCTGGGCCCCGGCCTGGGCCACTCAATACCGTACCTGGCGGTGGGGTCGGCGCGGGAGACGGCCGGGCCAACAACGGGCGTCAGCCGCTGCTCGCCGACCCCAGGGTCAGCTCCGCGGCGCGCTCCTTGCCGTCGCGCCTGACGGTGAGCCCGAGCCGGTCCCCGGGGCGGTGGCTGCGGATCTTCACGATCAGCTCCTGGCCGCTGTGCACCCGGACGCCGTCCACCTCCGTGATCACGTCACCGGGCTCGATCCCCGCCTTGTCGCCGGGGCCGCCCGCGGTGACCGGCGCGCCGCCGCCGGCGCCCTTGGTGTTCACCCGTGCGCCGTCGCCCGTATAGCCCATGTCGAGGGTCACGCCGATGACCGGATGGGTGGCCTTCCCGGTGTTGATCAGCTCCTCGGCGACCCGCTTGCCCTGGTTGATCGGGATGGCGAAGCCCAGGCCGATGCTGCCGCCCTGGCCGCCGCCGAGGCCCGAGCCGTCGTCGGCCGCCCGGATCGCGCTGTTGATCCCGATGACCCGCGCCTTGCGGTCGACCAGGGGGCCGCCGGAGTTCCCCGGGTTGATCGGGGCGTCGGTCTGCAGCGCGTCGACATAGCTGACGTCGCTGCCGTCCTCTTTCTCGCCGCCCGCGGTGATGGGGCGCTCCTTGGCGCTGATGATCCCGGAGGTGACCGTGCCCGCCAGGTCGAAGGGGGCGCCGATGGCCACGACGGGGTCGCCGACGCGCACCGAGTCGGAGTTGCCCAGCGGCAGCGGGGTGAGCCCGGAGACCCGGTCGACCTTGATCACCGCCAGGTCGTACCCGGTGTCCCGGCCGATCACCTCGGCCTTGGCGTCCTGGCCGCTGTTGAAGGTCACCGATATGTCGCCGTCCGTGCCGGCGGACTGCACGACATGGTTGTTGGTGAGGATGTGGCCCCGCTTGTCGAGGACGAAGCCGGTGCCGGTGCCCTCCTCCGCGCTGCCGCGCACATGGATGGTCACCACGCCGGGCAGCGACCTGGCGGCGATCCCGGCGACGCTGCCCGGGGACCTGGCCTCCTTCTCCACCGGGGCCTGCGGCAGCTTCACATCGACACCCCCGGAGGCGCGGTCCCGCTCCGCGTAGGCGCCGATACCGCCGCCGAGGCACCCCGCGACCAGGGCGATCAGCAGCACGGCGATCCAGGCGCCACGGCGGGAGACGGTCTTACGCTCGCGCTCGGCGGGCGGCGGAACCACGGTCCAGGGGTCGTAGCCGCCCCACTGGACGCCCTGGGCGGGCTGCGCCATGGGGGCGCCCTGGTGGCCCTGGTGGCTCTGGTGGGGCTCTCCGGGGCCCGGAGGCAGCTGGGTGCCGTGCGGCGGGGTCATCCCGGGGTGCCGCGGCAGGGGCGGGGGCGCGCCCTGGCCCGGTACGGGCCCCGTGGCGGGCGGCACGGTGGTGCCGTGCGGCGGGGTCATCCCGGGCGCCTGGGGCGGCGTCTGGGGCGGTGCCTGGGCCATCCCTGGCGGGACATGCGTGCCCTGCGCGGGGGTGGCCACCGGGTGCTGTACGGGCGGGGCCGGGGCCCAGGGCCCCGGGTCGCCGTAGGGCGGGGTGCTGTACGGGTCGGGCTCATGCAACGGCCGGGGCGCCCGCTCCTCGGGCGCCGGGCCCTCCACGGGGGCGTCCACCGGCTCCGGCGCCGCCTGCGCGGCGGCCGCCTCCGTACGCTCCTCGGCGCCCTCCGCCGCGTCGTTCGGCCGGTCGCCGGGTCGCGCGGCGGCCGGGCGGCTCCACCACTTCGGCTTCGACTTGGGCCCAGGGGCCCTCGGCTCGTCCATGATCTCCCCAAGTTCCCGCAGACAGGCAGGGACCGCACCCATCCGGGGCATAACATCGCCGCCTCCGGGTCGCGCTGCCCGGAGGCGATTCAATCAGGTCCGTCGGCGCTCGCGCAGGGCGGACGAAAAGACCTTGTCATGATCGGCAAAGACACGGACGGCCCGAGACCGGGCGCCCTGATCGCCGTCGTATTGCTTCCGCGCTACTTCCGTACCGCTTCCGCGCTACTTCGGGGGCGCGCTGACCCCGAGGTACGGCGAGCCGCCCGGCGCGGGCCCGGACGGGACCTCCAGCTGGGTCGGCCGGGGGGCCGGGGGCGTGGAGTTCGACGTCCGCAGCAGCTCCGTGACCGACAGAATCGGCTGTATCAACGGATTCAGCGCCGCCGCGGGCTGGCGCAGGGACGGTGGGTACGAGGTGGCCGTCGGGGACGGGGCGACCGTGCTGGTGTCCGTGGTGGTGCCCGTGGTGGCCAGCAGGCCCACCTCCTGGCGGGTGCGCTCCCGCACGCCCGCGTTCACGGCGGTGTCGGCGACCGGGGAGACCGCGGTGTCGGCGCCGTCGGCCGAATTGCCAGGGGGGTCGACCGCCGCGTCCAGCGGCAGGGCCGCGCCGAGCGCGAAGGCCGCCAGGGAGACCGCTCCGGCCGCCGCGAAGGCGAACCTGCGGCGCGGGGCGGGGCGCTCGACCTCATGGATCCGGAAGCCGCGCTGACGCGAGGCACGGGCCGACGCCGCCGGTGCGATCGCGGTGCCCGGGGGCATCGCGGGCACGAAGGCGAACGCCCGCTCCCGTCTCTCCTCCGGCTCCCGCACATCGCGCAGCTCGCGCACGTCCCGCGAGCCGCCCCGCAGATCGCGCGGGCCGAAGACGCCCGAGCCCCCGAAGGGGGAGCCGCCCATGCCGTCCATACCGTCATCGCCGCCCGTGGCCGGCAGGCCCTGGAGACGGGCCAGAAAGCCCTCCGACGGTGCCGGGGGCGCCGTCTGGGCGAACACGTTTTTCAGCCGACGCTGAGCATCGGCCTCCGCCTTGCACTTGCAGCAGGTGGCGAGGTGGGCGAGGACGCGCTCGCGCGCGTCATGCCCCAGCTCACCGTCGACCAGAGCCGCAAGGCGGTCGCCGAGATGCTGCTCGGCGGGGGACGGACCGCCTGATCGGGTCACGCGATTCCGACCTCCCCGCTCAGCCGGGGGGCCGTGACACCCGGCGCCACCGCGGCGACCTCATGCTGCTGCCCGGTCCGCGCCGCGGGGGCGCGGTGCTGCAGCGCCTTGCGCAGATGCGAGCGGCCGCGGTGGATGCGGCTGCGCACGGTGCCCAGCTTGACGCCCAGGGTGGCCGCGATCTCCTCGTACGACAGCCCTTCGATGTCACAGAGCACCACGGCGGCACGGAACTCCGGGGCGAGGGTGTCCAGCGCCTGCTGCACATCCGCGTCGAAGTGGGTGTCGTTGAAGTGCTGCTGGGGAGAGGGCTCGCGGCTGGGGAGCCGCTCCGCCGCGTCCTCGCCGAGCGCGTCGAAGCGGATGCGCTGCCGACGGCGGACCATGTCGAGGAAGAGATTGGTGGTGATGCGGTGCAGCCAGCCCTCGAAGGTGCCCGGGGTGTACGTCGACAGCGAGCGGAAGACGCGGACGAACACTTCCTGGGTGAGATCCTCGGCATCGTGCTGGTTACCGGTGAGCCGGTAGGCGAGGCGGTAGACCCGTGCGCTATGAGTGCTGACGATCTCCTCCCAGGTAGGAGGCGTCCACGCCGCGTCCGCATCCGTGGCGAAGGTCGCGGTGGTGGCGGACTCGGCGTGGGGCGCACCTCCCGTGCCCTTCGGGCTACGGGGGTGAGAACGGTCAGCGGTGTTGGTCACGGATTTCGGCTCGCCCACTGACCTGCGAAAGCGCTTCAGCACTCTCCGGTCACCGGCCGCAGCCGCACCTCCCCTGTCGGCTCTGGTGGTGTCCAGTAGAGCCCCTACCATATCCACCTCGCCCGTTAGCTCCGGATAAGCATTTTTGACCTGCATTTGGTCGTGATCCATACGGTCCCCCCGGCTTCTACAACGCCTGGTCCCATCTGCGGGTTCCCGTGCGCAGCGGATACAGTCACCGTTGCGCCAACTACGGGGACAGGAGAGGGTCATTACCGGCAACCGGCAGACGAGCTGGGCGTTCGCCGACGCGTTCGTCGCCGAGGACGAAGCCCTTCACTGGGCCCGTGACCGGGCCCGGGAAGCAGGGCTGCGCTCGGTGTCGGCGGGCACCGGCGCCGCGCTGCGGCTGCTCGCTGCCACCGCCGATGCCAAGGTCGTCGCCGAGATCGGCACCGGGACCGGCGTCTCCGGGATCCACTTGCTGCGCGGAATGCGCCCGGACGGCGTGCTGACCACCGTGGACACCGAACCGGAGATGCAGCAGTTCGCCCGGCAGGCGTTCCGCACCGCCGGATTCACCGGGAACCGGGCGCGCTTCATCCCCGGCCGCGCCCTCGACGTACTGCCCCGGCTGGCCGACGGCGGATACGACCTGGTCTTCTGCGACGGCGACCGGCTGGAGTGCCTGGACTACCTAGCCGAATCGTTGCGGCTGCTGCGGCCCGGCGGGCTGGTCTGCTTCGAGGGGGTCTTCACCAACGGGCGGACCGTGGACTCCGCGGCACAGCCCACGGAGGTGCTGCGGGTGCGCGAGCTGCTGCGGACCGTACGGGAGTCCACCGTGCTCCAGTCGTCCCTGCTGCCGGTCGGCGACGGCCTGCTCTGCGCGGTCAAGCGGGGCTGAACCCCACGGCCGGACGGGGCTGAACCCTCACGGCCGGAACGGCCGGGAAGAACCGGAACAACCGGAACAGCCCGAACGGCCAGGAACGGCCCGAACGCCCGGGAACAGCCCCAATGGTCGGCAGCGGCCGTCCGCCGCCTCCGGCCGGACCCCCGTACGAGCGCTGCCCCGGCGGCCGGTACTTGAGGTACCGGCCGCCGGGGCAGCGCGCGGGTGATGGTGGGCCGCAAGCCGTCAGCCGACAACCTTCTTCAGGGCATCGCCGAGGGCGTCGGCCTCGTCCGGTGTCAGCTCGACGACGAGCCGACCGCCGCCTTCGAGCGGAACGCGCATGACGATGCCCCGCCCCTCCTTGGTCACCTCGAGCGGGCCGTCGCCCGTCCGCGGCTTCATGGCCGCCATGCTCGTTCCCCTTCCTGAAACCAGCTCATCGCAGCCGACAACCCAGGTGTCACCGGCATCGAACACGTTGCTTCCCCCTCATTATCCCGCATGGCACGACCCGATGACCAACATCGGTCGGCAACGCCTGTGCGAGGCGTTCCCCCAAAACCACTCAATTCGGGGAGGGGATCGCGGTAGCGTACGCCCGCCGTCACCGAACGAAGGGTCGGTTCTTTGACGCAGGTCACATGTCGGTCGGTCATGATCTCCGGCATGCTGTGCGCTGACCGCCGCGGCGGGCTCCCTTCCGGGCCCGCCGACGCGGCCGCAGCCCGAGCCGCCCACCCGCCTCGCCCACCGCCGGAGGACCGCCATGGCCGACGCCGTGCTCTACGACCTCACCGAGGGTCTCGCGACGATCACGCTGAATCGTGCCGACGCGATGAACGCCCTGAACATCGACACCAAGGAGGCGCTGCGCGACGCGCTGTTGCAGGCCGCGGAGAGCCCGGCGGTACGGGCCGTGCTGCTCACCGGCTCCGGGCCGCGCGCCTTCTGCGTCGGCCAGGACCTCAAGGAGCACATCGGACTGCTGGCCGCCGACCGCGACGGCGGCGGCGAGGGCTCGACCATGAGCACGGTGGCGCTGCACTACAACCCGATCGTCACCGCGATCGCCGGGATGCCGAAGCCCGTGGTCGCCGCGGTCAACGGCGTCGCGGCGGGCGCCGGGGCGGGCTTCGCCTTCGCCGCCGACTACCGGATCGTCGCCGACACCGCCTCCTTCAACACCTCCTTCGCCGGGGTCGCGCTGACCGCCGACTCGGGGGTTTCCTGGACCCTTCAGCGGCTGATCGGCTACGGCCGGGCGGCTGATCTCCTGCTCTTCCCGCGCACCATCGACGCCCAGGAGGCGCTCGGCCTGGGCATCGCCCACCGGGTGGTCCCGGCGGCCGAGCTGGCCTCCGAGGCGGCGGCGGTCGCCCGGCGGCTGGCCGAGGGACCCACCGCGGCCTATGCGGCGATCAAGGAGTCCCTGGCCTTCGCCGCGGGCCACACCCTCACCGAGGCCCTGGCCATGGAGGACGAGTTGCAGCGCCGCGCGGGGGCCTCGGACGACCACGCCATCGCGGTGAACGCGTTCGTGAACAAGGAGAAGCCGAGGTTCACCGGCCGCTGACGGGAGCCGGCCCCGGCCGCCGACGGCCGGGGCGCTCAGACCGCGTCGCGGATGTGGCAGTCGGCCAGATGGTCGTTGACCAGGCCGCATGCCTGCATCAGCGCGTACGCCGTGGTGGGGCCGACGAAGCGGAAGCCGTGCTTCTTGAGGTCGCGGCTGAGGGCCGTGGACTCCGGGGTGATCGCGGGGACATCGGCGAAGGTCCGCGGCACCGGGCGGCCGTCGGAGGCCGGGGCGTGGGACCAGATCAGCTCGCTCAGCTCACCGGGGGCCAGGGCCGCCGCGGCCCGGGCGTTGGCGATCGTGGCGGCGATCTTGGCGCGGTTGCGGATGATGCCGGGGTCGGCGAGCAGCCGCTCCTGGTCGGCCTCGGTGAACTCCGCGACCTTCTTGATCGAGAAGTCGGCGAAGGCGGCCCGGAACCCCTCCCGGCGGCGCAGGATCGTCAGCCAGGACAGCCCCGACTGGAACGCCTCCAGGGAGACCCGCTCGTAGAGCGCGTCATCGCCGTGGACCGGGCGGCCCCACTCCGTGTCGTGGTAGACGCGGTAGTCGGCCATGGACTCGCTCTCCAGGCCCCAGGGACAGCGCGGCAGACCGTCCGGACCCTCGACCACACCCTGCTCGCTCATGCGCCATGCCCTTCGTAACCGCGGCCCTCGAAGCCGTTCCCGTCGATACCGCGCCGCCCGAAGGCGTCGAAGCCCCTGCCCTCGAAATCGCCGTCCTCGAAGCCGCCGTCCTCGAAACCGCGCCGCTCCGGGCCCGCGCCCTCGAGGCCGCCCGGCCCGAAACCATGGTCGCTCTCCGGGGCCGACAGCGGATCGGGGCCGGGCCCGGAGGGCGACAAGGGCTTCGGACGCGGACCGGCGAGCGCCGTCTCCAGCTCGGCGATCCGGGCGTCGCGCTCGGCGAGCTCGGCGCCGAGGCGCCCCAGCACATCGTCCACGTCCGCCATCCGGTAGCCCCGCAGCGTCATGGGGAGCCGCAGCGACTCCACATCGGCGCGCGCCAGCGGCCGGTCGGCGGGCAGCGGATCGTCCAGCCGGTCCGGGGGCGCGTCGGTGAGCGGACCGTCACCGCCGCCGACGACGGCGAGCGTGACCCCGCCGACCACAACGACAAGCGCGATCAGCAAGAACAAGAACACGGTGATCGTCTCCCCGTCAGATGCATGGTTGAGTCTGTGTCCGTCGGCCTCGATAACTGTCTGCCCCGATCGTGCCATGCCCCTCGGACAGTTATCGTCGCTGCCCGCAACCTGGAAAGAAGACGTGAGGGAAGTTCGATGCTGCGGCTGGGACGACGTGAGTTCGGCGAGAACGACCGGGTGATCATGGCGATCGTGAACCGGACACCGGATTCCTTCTACGACCAGGGTGCGACCTTCCGCGACGAGCCCGCCCTGACCCGGGTGGAGCAGGCGGTCGCGGACGGCGCCGCGATCATCGACGTCGGCGGCGTCAAGGCCGGCCCGGGCGACGAGGTGAGCGCCGAGGAGGAGGCGCGCCGCACGGTGGGCTTCGTGGCCGAGGTGCGCAGGCGCCATCCGGACGTGGTGATCAGCGTGGACACCTGGCGCCATGAGGTCGGCGAGGCGGTCTGCGCCGCGGGCGCGGATGTGCTCAACGACGCCTGGGGCGGGGTCGACCCCAAGCTGGCCGAGGTCGCCGCCCGCTACGGCGCCGGGCTGGTGTGCACCCACGCGGGCGGGGCCCGGCCGCGCACCCGCCCGCACCGGATCGGCTACGACGATGTGGTGGAGGACATCCTGCGGGTCACCCTGGAGCTCGCGGAGCGCGCCGTCGAGCTGGGGGTGCGGCGCGACGGGATCATGATCGACCCGGGCCATGACTTCGGTAAGAACACCCGCCACTCACTGGAGGCGACGCGCCGGCTGGGCGAGCTGACGGAGACCGGCTGGCCCGTCCTGGTCTCGCTGTCCAACAAGGACTTCGTCGGCGAGAGCCTGGACCGCCCGGTCAAGGAGCGGCTGATCGGCACGCTCGCGACGACCGCCGTATCGGCCTGGCTGGGGGCCCGGATCTACCGGGTGCACGAGGTGGCGGAGACCCGTCAGGTGCTGGACATGGTGTCGTCCATCGCGGGCCACCGGCCCCCGGCGGTCGCCCGCCGGGGACTGGCCTGAGCGGCCCGCTGACGGAGACACCGTCAGGGGCCGGACTCCTTGGTCACCAGGTCGATCACCTCGTCGATGTCATCGGTGAGGTGGAACAGGTCCAGATCGTGCGGGGACGCCTTGCCCTCGGCGATGAGGGTGTTGGTGAGCCAGTCGACCAGGCCCTTCCAGTAGGCGCTGCCGAAGAGGACGATCGGGAAGCGGGTGACCTTCTTGGTCTGGACGAGGGTGAGCGCCTCGAAGCACTCGTCGAGCGTGCCGAGCCCGCCGGGCAGCACCACGAACCCCTGGGCGTACTTCACGAACATCGTTTTTCGCACGAAGAAGTAGCGGAAGTTGACCCCGATGTCGACGTACGGGTTCAGGCCCTGCTCGTACGGCAGCTCGATGCCCAGCCCGACCGAGACACCGCCCGCCTCGGTCGCACCGCGGTTGGCCGCCTCCATCGCGCCGGGGCCGCCGCCGGTGATCACCCCGAAGCCCGCCTCCGCGAGCGCCCGGCCGATCCGCACCCCCGCCTCGTACTCCGGGGACCCCTCGGGCGTACGGGCGGAACCGAACACGCTGATCGCCCGGCCCAGCTCCGCCAGGGTGCCGAAGCCCTCGACGAACTCCGACTGGATGCGCATCACCCGGAACGGGTCCTCGTGCACCCAGTGGGTGGCCCCCTGGGTGTCCAGGAGCCGCTGGTCGGTCGTCTCGGGTCGCATCTGATGGCGGCGGCGCACGACCGGGCCCAGACGCTGCTCCCGCAGCGCTCGCTCTTCTTCGGCGTTGCCCACTGAGTGCTCCCTTCGCCAAGACCAAGATCTGGTCAAAGATCTGTGCTTCAGGGTAGGCCCCTCGGACGGCATACAGCCGAAATCCGGGCCACGCTCACCCACCGAACCGCTGATCACACAGGTGCGCGAACCGCCGGTGCCGCTAGGCCCTGTCCGGCGGATCTTCGCGGGCCCGCGACGCCTGGCACGGCACCTCGCCGCGTTGTCGGGATCGTCCGAGTACGACCCGGTACGAGGACGACCCTCCGCCTTGCGATTCTCCCCCAGCTACCGCTGGGAGGTGCCCCCTGCACCAGACGCCGCGGGCTGATCCGCGAAGATCCACCGGACAGGGCCTAAGGGTGACGCCTGCGGCGGGCTTTCCCCTCCCCGCCCCTTCCCACAACTGGGGCTCCGCCCCAGACCCCGCTCCTCAAACGCCGGAGAGGCTGATTTCAGCCCGTCAGGGGTCTGGGGCGGAGCCCCATGGTTCGGGAAGGGGCGGGCAGGGGAACAGCCCGCCGCAGGCGGCACGGCCGGCCGGACACCCCCTAGCTGGTCAGCCAGGCCCGCAGGCGCTCCTCGGCCTCCAGGACGGCGGCGACCGGGACGTGCTCCTCGCGGGTGTGGGCCAGCTTCGGATCGCCGGGTCCGTAGTTCACGGCGGGCACGCCGAGCGCCGAGAAGCGGGCCACGTCGGTCCAGGCGTCCTTGGGCGCCACCTCCACCCCGAGCGTCGCCACGAGGGCGGCGGCCGACGGATGGGCGAGACCGGGCAGGGCGCCGGGCGCGCTGTCGGTGAGCTCGACCTCGAAGCCGGTGAAGACCTCGCGGACGTGCGCGAGCGCCTCGTCCTCGGAGCGGTCGGGGGCGAAGCGGAAGTTCACCGTCACCGTGCAGAAGTCGGGGATGACGTTGGTCGCGTGGCCACCCTCGATCGTCACGGCGTTGAGGCCCTCGCGGTAGGTGAGCCCGTCGATCTCCGCCCGCCGGGGCACATAGCAGGCCAGCCGGTCCAGGATCGGCGCGGCCTTGTGGATGGCGTTCTCGCCGAGCCAGCTGCGCGCGGAGTGGGCGCGCCGCCCCTGGGTGCTCACCCGTACCCGCAGCGTGCCCTGGCAGCCGCCCTCGACCTTGCCGTCGGTGGGCTCCAGCAGCACGGCGAAGTCCCCGGCCAGCCACTCGGGGTGGTTCCTGGCCAGCCGCCCCAGCCCGTTGAGCTCGGCGGCGACCTCCTCGTGGTCGTAGAAGACGAAGGTGAGGTCGCGGTTGGGTGCGGGCACGGTGGCGGCCATGCGCAGCTGTACGGCGACGCCGGACTTCATGTCGGAGGTGCCGCAGCCCCACAGCACGCCGTCGTCGTCGAGGCGCGAGGGCACGTTGTCGGCGATCGGCACGGTGTCCAGGTGGCCCGCCAGCACGACCCGCTCGTCCCGGCCCAGGTTCGTGCGGGCCACGACGGCGTCCCCGTCCCGGTCGACGGTCAGCTGGGGCAGGGCCCGCAGGGCCTGCTCCACGGCGTCGGCGAGCGCCTTCTCCTCACCGCTGACCGAGGGGAAGTCGACGAGCCGGGCGGTGAGCCGGGCCGCGTCCAGGGACAGGTCGAGTGCTGGGTGTGCCATACCCGCGACCCTAGCCGGTCGGCCCGCGCGCCCGGCGGCCCCGGCCCCCGGCCGCCGGGCGCGAACGTGGCGTTCCCCACCCCGCGCCCGGGAACCGGAAACAGGCCGCGTGAGGCTCCAGTACCGTGTGGCCCGTGCCCCTGTCCGTCTTCTCCCACCGCGCCCGTCTGCTGCGGGCCGCGGTCGCCTGTGCCGTACTGCTGGGCCTGGCCGGATATCTGGCGGCGCAGCTGGTGACGGGCGGTGTGGGACCGCCGCGCTGTGTCGTACGGGCGGGCGGTGTCCAGGTGCGGCTCTCCCCCGAACAGACCGTGAACGCCGCGACGATCGAGGCCGTGGCCGCCTCCCGCGGGCTGCCCGAGCGGGCCGTCACCATCGCGCTGGCCACCGCCCTCCAGGAGTCGGGGCTGCGCAACATCCGCCACGGCGACCGGGATTCACAGGGACTGTTCCAGCAACGCCCCTCCCAGGGCTGGGGAAGCGTGCGGCAGATCCGCGATCCGGTCTACGCCGCCGGGCAGTTCTACGACGACCTGGTGCGGATGCCCGGCTATTCGCGGCTGCCGCTGACGGTGGCGGCGCAGCGGGTGCAGCGCAGCGGCTTCCCGCAGGCGTACGCGAAGCACGAGACCGAAGCGGTGGTGCTGACCGGCGCGCTCACCGGGCGCTCCGGGGCGGCCCTCAGCTGTCCGGGGCCGCCGGACGACGGCGAGGCGGGCGATCCGGTGCGCGTACGGGCCGCGCTGAAGCGGGAGTTCGGCCCGGAGACGGAGGCGCGGCCGGCCCTGGCCGGGCACGGCGGCGGTCAGCAGGCCGCCCCCTCGCCGCACACGGTGCTGGTTCCGGTGCCCAAGGCGGCGGCCCCGGGACGCGCCGGGCAGCGCGGCTGGGAGATCGCGCACTGGGCGGTGGCCCACTCGGACGAGTTGCGCATCGAACGTGTCTCTTACGGCGAGCGCGAATGGAACGCGCGGAATTCCGGAGCGGGTTGGCGTCCGGCCAAGGGGATTTCCGGGGCGGAAGTACACATCGACACCATGCGATAGCGCATGGAATCACCGCAGTTCAGAGGGGCTGACGGTGGATTGCGTGGCACGTACGGCGGAATGGCCCGGACATATTACGCGCAGAAACGAATAATGCGACGCATTGCCAACTCTTTACCTGGGGGCACCGCAACCTTCGCGAGGTTCACGCGGTATTCACAGCGTCCGAATCGCCGGACACAGACGCCGATTGTCCCCTCGTCAAAGGAGCACCATGTCCCTCCCTCTCACCCGTCGGATCGCCCGCGCGGCGCTACTGGTCGCGGCGAGCGCGGCTCCCGTCGTCGGCGCCGCCGGCGCCGCGAGTGCGGCGGAGCCGGCCCAGCCGCAGGCCTCCAACCTGGGGCTGTCCTCGCTGGACGCCGCCTCGGTCGGTGAGGTCGCCGACGTCGCCTCGCAGCAGGTCGGGAGCACGGCGGGTGAAGTCAGCGGCAAGGCCGGCGGGACCGTCAAGGGGATCCTGCCCGGCAGGGCCCCGGCGAACGTGACCCCGGCCAAGCCCGCGAAGCCCGCCAAGCCCGCCGATTCCGCGAAGCCCGCGAAGCCCGCGAAGCCCGCGAAGCCCATCAAGGGCGTGAAGGCCGCCAAGTCCCACAAGGCCGCCAAGAGCACCCCGGTCAGGGCCGCCCATGCCAAGGCCGCCGGTAAGGGCGAGAGCCGGGCCCTCGGGCACGGGAAGGGCAAGGGCGGCGCCCACGCCAAGGGCAAGGCGGTGCGGCCCGCACAGCCCGCACCGGCCGCCCCGGCCGCCGCCCCGCAGGCCCCCGCGCCCAGCGCCCCGCAGGGCCCGGACCTCCCGGTCAAGGGCCTGCCGATCAAGGGCCTGCCGCTGCTCGGCTGATCGTCGGCCCGGACGTACGAAGGGGCCCGGGGAGTTCTCGAACTCCCCGGGCCCCTTCGGGTCCATCAGCCGCTACGAGAAGGTCCGGCGGATGCGGAGCTTTCCCCTACCCGCCCCTTCCCGAAACTGGGGCTCCGCCCCAGACCCCGGTCCGCAATCGCCGGACGGGCTGGAAAATCCAGCCCGTCCGGCGATTGAGGACACGCCCGAAGGGCGCCCGGGGCGGAGCCCCCTTCCAGCCCCTCCAGGGGGCGCCTCCCAGCGGTAGCTGGGGGAGTTTGAGGAGCGGGCTCCGGGGCGGAGCCCCGGCGGGGTCGGGGGCGCAGCCCCCGGTTCGGGAAGGGGCGGGTAGGGGAACAGCCCGCCGCAGGCGTCAAGGCCCATCGGGCACCCCCCAGTCGGCTTCAGCCCCTCAGCCCGCCAGTCGGCGGACCGCCGCTTCCACGCGCTCGTCGGTCGCCGTGAACGCGACCCGGACGTGCCGCTCCCCCGCCGCGCCGTAGAACTCGCCCGGGGCCACCAGGATGCCCAGTTCGGCGAGGGCGCCCACGGTGTCCCAGCAGGGCTCGTCCCGCGTCGCCCACAGGTACAGCGACGCCTCGCTGTGCTCGACGCGGAGGCCGTGGCCCGCCAGCGCCGACCGCAGCGCGGCCCGGCGCCGCTCGTAGCGCTCGCGCTGCTCCGTCACATGCTTGTCGTCGCCGAGCGCCGCGACCGTGGCGGCCTGCACCGGGGCGGGGACCATCATCCCGCCGTGCTTGCGGATCTTCAGCAGCTCGCCCAGCACCGCCTCGTCACCGGCGAGGAAGGCCGCCCGGTAGCCCGCCAGGTTGGACCGCTTGGAGAGCGAGTGGACCGCCACCAGCCCCTCGAAGGAGCCGCCGGAGATCTCCGGGTGGAGCACCGAGACCGGGTCCGCTTCCCAGCCCAGCTCCAGATAGCACTCGTCGCTGACCACCAGCACCCCGTGGGCGCGGGCCCAGGCGACCGCGGTGCGCAGTTCGTCCTGGGACAGCACCCGGCCGGTGGGGTTGGACGGGGAGTTGAGCCAGAGCAGCTTCAGCCCGGCCGGGTCGAGCTCCGTGCCCGTGGCGCCGGCCGCGAATGTCCGCTCGTCGTACGGCACCGGCTCGGCGCCCGCCAGCCGCGCGCCCACCTCGTACGTCGGGTAGGCGAGCCGCGGGAAGGCGACCCGGTCGCCGGGGCCCAGGCCCAGCTGCGCCGGCAGCGAGGCCACCAGCTCCTTGGAGCCGACCACCGGCAGCACCTGGGTGTGGGTCGCCCCGGCCGCGCCCAGCCGCCGCTCCACCCAGCCGGTGAGTGCGTCACGCAGCGCGGCCGTGCCCCAGACGGTCGGATAGCCGGGGCTGTCCGAGGCGTCGGCGAGCGCCGCGCGGATCAGCTCGGGGACCGGGTCGACGGGGGTGCCCACCGAGAGGTCGACAATGCCGTCGGGGTGGGCCGCGGCGGTCGCCTTGTACGGTTCGAGCCGGTCCCAGGGGAAGACCGGGAGACGGGCGGAGACGGGTGGCACGGGGTGGCTCGCTTTCTTCGGAACTGCCCGGGCCGGGGGAGCCCGGGAAAGCCGCGGAGCGCCGACACGGCCCGGGAAACAGCCCGGTCCCGCAGGCCACAAGGCCATACGGGACCGCCGACTGCTTCCGGGCGATGGCGCCGGGGCAGGGGTTTACTCGTCGTGCTCCTGCGGCGGAAGCGCGGCGATGAAGGGGTGGTCCCGCTCGATCAGGCCGAGCTTGCTCGCGCCACCGGGCGAACCGAGCTCGTCGAAGAACTCGACGTTCGCCTTGTAGTAGTCCTTCCACTCCTCCGGAGTGTCGTCCTCGTAGAAGATCGCCTCGACCGGGCAGACCGGCTCACAGGCCCCGCAGTCGACGCATTCGTCCGGGTGGATGTACAAGGACCGCTGGCCCTCGTAGATACAGTCGACGGGGCACTCCTCGATGCACGCCTTGTCCTTCAGGTCGACACAAGGCTGCGCGATGACGTAGGTCACGCTGTCGTTCCTCCTCGTTAGGGCTGCTATCGCGCGGGAGCGCGGCGTCGTCGATGCCCACACCTAGTATCTCCGTTCTTGGGCACCGAGCGCACATGAGGGGCTGACAGAGCTGTGGATTTCACCACTGGCGGACGTCTCGAAGTCCGGATCACCCCGGATGACGTGGGAAAACGCGTCTCGGTCAGGCTTCTGACCGAAGATCGTGAGCCCGGTGCCACCTTCACCGACGTGGTCGGGGTTCTCACATCGTGGACCGAGGGCGCGCTCTCCATCACCCGGCGTACCGGTGAGCCGGTGCGGATCGCCGAGTCGTCCCTGGTGGCGGGAAAGGTGGTGCCCGCCGCACCGGCCCGCCGCCGCGGCCCCGCGGCGAGCGCGCCCGAGCTGGACCGGGTCGCCGCCCGGGCCTGGCCGCCGGTGACCAGCGAACCACTGGGCGAATGGACGCTGCGCGCCTCCGGCGGATTCACCCGGCGCGCCAATTCGGTACTGCCCCTCGGCGACCCCGGGATGGGTCTCGACGCGGCGCTGCGCCGGGTGACCGAATGGTACGCGGCCCGGGGGCTGCCCGCGTACATCCAGGTCAGCACGGGCGCCGAGGGCACCCAGGAACTGCTCGCGGCGGAGCTGGAGAGCCGCGGCTGGCTACGGGAGGTCTCCTCGCGGATGGAGATCGCGGCGCTCGCCCCCATCGGGGACCTGGACGCCGACACCTCGGCGGTGACGCTCTCCGGCCGACTCGACGACGCCTGGCTGACCCGCTACCAGCGGTCGTCCGGCGAGCCCTCGCCCGAGGCGCGGACGGTGCTGTCCGGCGGCCCGTCGGTGTGGTTCGCGACCATAGCGGCGGAAGGGGGCGGCGCCCCGGCCGCGATCGGGCGCTGTGTGGTGGACGGCCGCTGGGCCGGGTTCACCGCCGTGGAGGTCGCCCCGGAGCGGCGGCGCCAGGGGCTGGCCAAGGCCGTGATGACGGCGCTGGCCCGCAAGGCGCTCGACGAGGGCGCCTCGGCCGCGTATCTCCAGGTGGAGACGGACAACGGCGGGGCGCACGCCCTCTACGAGGGCATGGGCTTCACCGTCCACCACGGCTATCATCACTGGCGCGCGTCCGGGGAGGATCCGCGCTGAGCAGGGTACGAGGCGGCTATGCCACGGATGAACGACGTCTCCCGCCGCCGCTGGTTCGCCGACGCGGCCCGCGAAGAGCGCCCCGATCTGGCGCTGCTGTGCCTGCTGGTGGGCATGGAGGCCGACCCCGGCCTGGACGAGACCGGAATCGACGAAGCGCAGATCGAGCTGGACCGGCTGGCCGGTCAGCTCCCCTTCTCCCCCGGCGGCCCCGAGGACTGGGCCGCCGCGCTGGCCCGCCTCCTCGGTGAGCGCCATGGCTTCCGGGGCGGCCCGGCCGACTACCGGCGGCTGCAGTCCTCGCTCCTCCACCAGGTGCTGCGGCGCCGCCGCGGGCTGCCGATCCTGCTGTCCGTGGTGTGGATGGAGGTGGCGCGACGGGCGGGCGCGCCGGTGTACGGGGTGGGGCTGCCGGGCCACTTCGTGGTCGGCTTCGGGGATCCTTACGGCGGCCATGTGCTGGCCAATCCGTTCGACGGCGGGCGGCCGCTGTCCGCCGAGGACGCGGCGACGCTGGTGTCGGGGGCCACGGGCGCCCCGCTGTCGCCGTCGATGCTGACCCCGGCCGGGCCGCTGGACATCGTGCTGCGGATCCTCAACAACATCCGCGCCTGGGCGTCCGCCCGCCCCGAGCGCACCGATGTCCGGCTCTGGGCACTGGAGCTGTCCCTGCTGCTGCCCAGCCATCCGGCCGAGTTGCGCTACGAGCGGGCGAAACTCCTCGTGGAGCGGGGCGAGTTCCTGACCGGCGCCAGGGAGCTGGAGGACTACGCGGAGATCGTGGCGGCGGTGGAGCCCGACGCCGCCGAGACGATACGCAGGCAGGCCCGCGCCGCCCGCGCGATGCTGAACTGAGCGCCCCGCCCGGCGCGGCCCCGCGCCCCCGTCCAGGGCTCGGTCGCTACAGCCACCCCTTGTCGCGGGCGATGCGGACGGCGTCGGCGCGGTTGCGGGCGGCGGTCTTCTGGATGGCCGTGGAGAGGTAGTTGCGGACCGTGCCCGCCGACAGGTTCAGGGCGCGGGCCAGCTCCGCGTTGGTCGAACCGTCCGCCGAGGCGCGCAGCACCTCGCGCTCCCGCGCGGTCAGCGGGCTGGCCCCGTCCACGAGCGCGGCGGCGGCCAGCGTGGGGTCGATCACCCGCTCCCCGCGCAGCACCCGCCGTATCGCGTCCGCGAGCTGCGCCGCCGGGGCGTCCTTGACCAGGAAGGCGTCGGCGCCGGACTCCATGGCGCGGCGCAGATAGCCGGGGCGGCCGAAGGTGGTCAGGATCACGATCCGGATCCCGGGCTCGGCCCGGTGCAGCGCGGCGGCGGCCTCGATCCCGCTCATACCGGGCATCTCGATGTCCAGCAGCGCCACATCGGGGCGATGGGTCCGGGTGGCGTCCACGACCTCGTCGCCGCGCGCCACCTGCGCGACGACCTCGATCTCGTCGTCGAGCCCGAGGAGCGCGGCCAGCGCCTCCCGCACCATGGACTGGTCCTCGGCCAGCAGTACCCGGATCACGCCCCGCAGCGTAGCCGCTCCCGTGGTGGCCAGGGCCCACCGGACCGCCCGCCCTCGCTACGGCGCGGCCTTCGAGGGCAACTCCACGCGGGCGCCGCGGGAGAGCGGGACCAGGGCCCGGAGGGTGAAGCCGCCGCGCTCGCCGGGGCCGGTCTCCAGGCGGCCGTCGGCCAGCTGGAGCCGCTCGGCCAGCCCGGTGAGCCCGTTGCCGTGCGGGCCGGTGGCGCCGCGGCCGTCGTCGGTGACGGTCAGGCGCAGCTCGTCGCCCGTCTCGTCGAGCGTCACCGCACAGCGCCGCGCCCCGCTGTGCCGCACCACATTGGTGACCGCCTCGCGCAGCGCCCAGGCCAGCGCCCCCTCCTGGTCGGGCGGGAGGTCGGGGTGGTGGATACCGGCCCGGCTCAGATCGGCGGCGATGCCCCCGGCGGCGAGGGCGGTACGGGCCCCGGCGACCTCGGCCTCCAGAGTGGGGCGGCGAAAGCCGCTGACCGCTTCCCTGACGTCCACCAGCGCCTGCCTGCTGACCCGCTCGATATCGGCCACCTGCCGCGCCGCCTGCTCGGGCTTGTCGGGCAGCATCCGGCCCGCCAGCTCGCTCTTGAGCGTGATCAGGGAGAGCGAGTGGCCCAGCAGATCGTGCAGATCGCGGGCGAGCCGCAGCCGCTCCTCGTTGGCGGCGAGCTGGGCCACGGTGGCGCGGGCGGCGCGCAGCGCCCGGGTGGTGCGGACCATCTGCCCCACCGCGCTCATCGCGAAGCCGCCGAGCAGCGAGGGGATGACCAGGGCGGACACCAGTCCGTGCGAGCCGCGCACCAGCACCCCGATACCCACCATGAACGCCGTGTTCAGCGGGATCGCCCAGCTCGACAGCCGCAGCGGCAGCACCGCCCCGAAGGCGACGGACACATAGACCGAGAGCACCAGCCAGGCGTCGCCCATGGTGAGGGTGAGCACGGCGGCGAGGACGCTGATCATGCCCAGCGCCCCCAGGACCGCGGCCCGGCTCAGCGCCCGCCCGGTGTGCCGGAAGACCAGCATCAGATAGACGGCGACGAAGACCAGCAGGCCGAGACCGCCGCACACGGTGGCCGGGGCGGTGTGGTGGCCGTCGGCCAGATCGCTCACCGGCGCGCCCATATAGGCCATCCAGATCCCGATCCACATCAGCTTGACCAGCGCCTGTTTGCGGTTCTCGGGGGGCTGCCCGATGGCGGCCACCCGGTCGTTCTCCTCGTCGTACGCCATCGCGTCGGCCCACCAGGTCAGCCGGCGGCGCCCGCCGGGGCGGACTTCCGGATCGCCGTCGGTCCACTCGGCCCGGTCAGCCATGGTTCTTCCCTCCTCGGATCCCGCCTCGGGCCACGCCCTCGGTCATGCCTTACGGGTGCGCTCACGCCTTACGGGTGCGCTCACTCCTTACGGCGTCCCTCACGCCTTGCGGGTGTCCTTGCGGTACAGCCACGCCGCACCGCCCGCGAAGACCACGAGGTAGCCGATGAGCAGCGCCACGTCCTTGGTGTGCGGGGCGCCGCCCAGCTCGATCGCCTGGCCGAGCGCGGTGTAGGCGTGGGTGGGCAGATAGTCGCCGATGTTCTCCAGCCACTGCGGATACGACGTGGTGGGCATCCACAGCCCGCCGAGGATCGAAAGACCGAAGTAGATGATCATCGTCAGCGGCCGTACCGCGTCGCCGCTCGCCAGATAGCCGATGGCCACCCCGAGCGCGGCGAAGACCAGGGAGCCCGCCCAGATGGCGCCGGTCAGCGCCGCCCACTCCCAGACGGCGTCCAGCCGTACGCCCTTGACGGCGGCGGCCACCACGAAGACGATCACGATCGAGGGCAGGGTGGCCACCGCGCCCACGGCGATCTTGGCCGCCACATAGCCGTGCCCGGGCAGCGGGGTGAGCCGCAACTGCCGGGTCCAGCCGCCCTCGCGCTCCTTGGCGATCCGCTCGCCGTTGCCCATCAGCCCGGCGGTCAGCGCTCCGAAGGAGGCCATCGCGACCATGTAGTAGAGCGGCATCGACAGCCGGGTGCCGGGCACGTGGTCGTGGGCGTCGGTGCTGCCCGCGATCAGCAGGAAGAGCACGGACGGATAGATGATCGTGAAGAACATGAACTTGCGATTGCGCAGGGTCCGCGCGATCTCCAGCTTGACCAGCGCCTTCATCGTGCGGACTCCTCAACTGTGGGCGCGGTGTCGCCGGCCAGGTCGGTGGCGGCGTCGGTGATGGCGAGGAACGCCTGCTCCAGGCCGAGGCCGGTGACCTCGAGCCCGTGCGGATAGAGCCCGAGCCCGTAGACCGCGTGGACGGTCGCGTCCGCGTCGGTGGACCGTATCCGTACGGTACGCCCCGAAATCTCGATCCCGGTCAGCGCGGGCAGGGCGCGCAGCGCCGGCTCGTCGACCGGCCCGTCCAGTTCGAAGGAGATCCGGCGGGCCCCGGCCATCGCCTTGATCTCGGCGGAGGAGCCGTCGGCCAGCACCCGGCCGCCGTGCAGCACGATCACCCGGTCGGCGATGGCGTCGGCCTCGTCGAGGTAGTGGGTGGCGAACAGGATGGTGCGGCCCTGCTTCGCCTGGTCCCGCATCGCGCCCCAGAAGGTCTGCCGGGACGAGACGTCCATACCGGTCGTGGGCTCGTCCAGCACGATCAGATCGGAGGCCCCGGCGGTCGCGAACGCGAAGCGCACCCGCTGCTCCTGGCCGCCGGAGAGCTTGTTCACCTTGCGGGAGGCGATCTCGGTGATCCCCGCCCGCTCCAGCACCTCGTCCACCGGATGGCCCTTGGGGTGCAGATCGCAGGCCAGCCCCACCAGCTCGCGGACCGTCACCTCCTCCATCAGAGCGCCGCTCTGGAGCATCGCGCCGACCCGGCCGCGGACGATGGCCTGGCGCGGGGTGGTGCCGAAGACCTCCACCCGGCCGGAGTCGGGGTGGCGCAGGCCGAGCAGCAGATCGAGGCTGGAGGACTTGCCGGCGCCGTTGGGGCCCAGCAGGGCGACGGTCTCCCCCGGATACAGGGTGAGATCGAGATCGGTCACGGCGCGCACACTGCCGTAGGCCTTGTTCACCTTCTCGAAGCGGACCACGGGCGGGGCGCCCGTGGTGGCGGCCCCGGCGCCGGGGGCGGAAACAGCGGTCGTTGCGGTCATGGCCATAAGACTGGCCGAGGGCGGGGCGTGACCGGCAGTGTCAGCGGTCGTGACCTGGAGATGACAGATGTCATGGGTCGGGCTGTGAAGCGGCCCGGCGAAGGACGGGGCTCAAAAGGCCGGGCGCACCGCGGCCCCCGCCCGGTGCCGGGCGGGGGCCGCGTCGTCCGACCGCGGGTGAGGGGCCGGTCAGTTGTCCTTGCCGACGACGCTGATGCGCTCGCTGGGCGTCTTGCCGCGCAGCGCCAGGCGCAGCGCCGACTCCACGTCCTCCGGGGTGACGGGCTTCTTGGAGCCGTCGCCCCGCTCGAGCAGGACACCGTCGAAGGTCCCGCCGTAGAGCTGCTTGAGGACGGCCAGGTCGTAGTGCTCCACCAGCTTGCCGTCGACCACCCGCATGGAGAGGATCTTCGGCAGCGACTTGTCCGGGCCGAACTGGATCGAGTGCTGGGCGTCCGTCTGGACCGTGGCCAGCCCCGACATCGCGGGCTCGGCGAAGCTCTTCAGCTTCCGGTCCACCTCGGCCTTGCTGACCGTGGGGCGCTTGACGGTGACCGGCAGGGTGATGGCCTTGTTCTGGCCGGTCTCGGCGCGCAGCTGGAACCCGTCCGAGACGGCCTTGACCGCCTTGTCCACGTCCAGCCCCTTGCCCTCCTTGCCGTACACCGGGACGGCCTTGCCGGAGGTGAAGCTGATGCCGCCCTCGCGGGCCGTGCCGGAGTCGCCCGCGAGCCGCTCCAGGGCGTCCCGCAGCTTCTCCTCGTCGACGGTGACCGCCGGTTCGGCCTCATGGGTGCCGCCGAAGAGCGAGCCGATCACGGTGACCGGGTTGTAGTCCCGGCCCGCGACGTTCCGGACCGTGGCCTCGGTGTCGAGTGCCAGGCCCGCGACGGACGGCTTGATCTCCTTCTCCTGGCCGTCGACCGACACCGTCAGCGGGGCGGTGGTGCGCTTGCCCAGCTTGGAGTCCAGCTTGTCACCGGCGACCTCCTTGGAGGTGCCGCCGATGTCGACGCCGAGGACGGTGGTGCCGTTCGGCACATCGGCGTGGTTCATCACCAGACCGGCCGCGTAGGCCCCGCCCGCGATCACGAACAGCAGGCCCCCGGCCATGACGACCTTGGACCGGCCCTTCTTCTTCTTGGACTTGCCGGCCTTCGGGGCGGACGGCGCCGGGGCGCTGTCGCCGCCGGGCGCCGGGGCCCCCGGACCGCCCGGAACGGGCGGGGCCGGCGGCTTGGCCCGGCCCTCGGCCGAGGGCACCACGGGCACCCCGCTGACCAACGTGTCGCTGGAGATCTGCTCCGGCGGCACGCCGCCGGTCGGCGTGGGCTCGGGATCCCGGAACAGCGAGGGGGACGGGTCGGCTCCGAGGCCGTCCGCGGTTCCCGCCCCGGGGCCGGTCAGCGGGCCCACGCCGGTGGTGGCGCCGAGGCTGCCGGACAGCGGCGAACCACCCGGCGGGGTCGGCGGCTGACCGGCCGGGCCTCCCCCGGCCAGCGGGCCCACTCCGCCCGGGGGCGTCTGCGGGTCAGCGCCGTACGGGCCGCCCGCGGGGCCCGGTCCGGGCGGGGCCAGCAGGTCGCTGTCGTGCGGGCCCGCACCGGGGCCGGACGGCGGCAAGTACATGTCGCCGGTGACCGGGCCGGTGGTGGGCCCGGTCGGCTCGGGGTGGCCGGACGGGGCCTGGGCGTCGGTGAAGTACGGCAGATCGGCGACGGGGCCGCCGCCCTGCTGCGGCACCGGGAAACCCTGAGTGGTGTCGGGGGCCGGGAATCCCTGCGTGGTGTCCGGCGAGGGGAATCCCTGAGTGGTGTCGGGTGCGGGGAATCCCTGGGTGGTGTCCGGGGCCGGGGGCATCGGCGGCTTCGGGGTGCTGCCGGTGGCCGACGAGCCGCTTCTGGGCTTACGGGGCGCGAACCAGTCGCTGGTCCGCTCACCGTCGCCCTTGCCGCTCTTCCGCTCCCGGCCCTCGGTGGGCTCGTTGGCCCCGCCGGGCTCGGCCGGCACACCGCGCTCGGGTGTCGGCGTGAAGTCGGCCCGGGGCAGGGCGCTGGTGCGCTCGGCGGCGTCCTCGTCCCCGCCGGAGCGCGGCGCGGGCACGCCGTCCTCCGCGACGGGCGTGCGCATGACCACCGGCGGGATGGGCCGCGACCCCGGAATGTTGATCTTGATCCGGGTCGTCAGCGTGGTCTCGGTCTTCGGCTCCTCCGGCTTGGCCGCGGCACGCGCCTGCCCATCCTCGGCGGCGCCCTGCGGGGCCTCCTGCGTGGGGTTCGGCGAGGGGTACTGGCGGGATCCGTACGGCGGGGTGCCGGACGGGTAGGCGGCACCGCCGCTTCCCTCCCGGGGCCCGGAGGACGAACTGTCAGATTCACGGCTCAAAGCAGGTTCTCCCAGTTAGCTCCGCCGCCCGTCAGACCTCGCGCGGGCGGCTCGGCGGCGGCACCACCATACTGGGCGGTGCGGACGCGCACTTGACGGCCGCCGGATCACCGCATCCGGTACGCCCGAGGCGCACCCTTCGCCGTGTGTCCGAAGGGCCTCCGAGTGCCGGGGACGTCGTGCCAAAAACGTCACGTCACTTACCAAGTCGGACCGGCGGGCCAGGAGGTTGCGGCACCAAAGGCAGCGTGGCACACATCACACCGATGAACATCCCGCCGAGGAGGAAAGCGTACGACCCCAGCCCGGCGCCGAAAAGGAAATCCCCTTCCGGACGGGAGGAAGTGAGCAGCAACACGGCCACCGTCCAGGCGCCCGCGGGCACTCCGCCGCCCATCCGGGCGCCCATGGCCTTGACCCCGCCGTAGCACAGGCCCCCGACCGCGAGCAGCGCGAGCAGCAACCCGCCCGGGAACCACGCCGCTTGGACCAGCGCGCCCGCGGCGCCCACCAGCACCCCGGCCACGGCGAGCAGGGCGTATCCGCCCAGGCGCGGGGCCGTCATGCCGTCACCCCCGCGAACAGGTCGTCCTCGCGGTCCGCCCCGGCCTCGCCCTTGACGAGCCGGTAGTGCTCATGGAGGAACATCGGCTGGACCAGTTCGTTGGAGAGCGCGAAGAAGGGTCCGTCCACCGCGATCTGGCTGGCGTGGGCGCGCATCGCCGCGGCCTTCGCCCCGGCGTGGCGGACGCCGTCGATGAACGCGGTGACGTCCGCGTCGGCCACGACCCCGGGGACGTCGGCCACCGTGGCGACGCCGGGGAAGAGGGAGTCGCGGCCCTCGGCCCGCAGCCGGGCGAAGCCCTCCTCGACGGCCGAGCGCGGCACGCAGTTCCAGTAGACCTTCGCGATGTCGTGCGGCTCGCCGAGGTCGGGACGGAAGCCGGGATCGGCGGCCAGCTCCACGGCGCGCATCGCCACGCGATGCGCCTGGATGTGATCGGGGTGGCCGTAGCCCCCATTGGTGTCGTACGCCACCAGGACCTGTGGCCGGATCTCGCGGACCACGGCCACCAGCTGCCCGGCGGCCTCGTCCAGGTCGGCCCGCCAGAAGCAGTCCGGCCGGTCGTTCTGCGGGGCGCCCATCATCCCGGAGTCGCGATAGCGGCCGGGCCCGCCCAGGAAGCGGTGGTCCTCGACCCCCAAGGCGTCCATGGCCGCGGCGAGTTCGCCGATCCGGTGCGGGCCGAGCGCGTCGTCGCGGTCGGCGGCGAGATGCGCGAGGGCGGGCGGAATGACCTCGCCCTCCTCACCGAGGGTGCAGGTCACCAGGGTGACGTGTGCGCCCTCGGCGGCATACTTCGCCATGGTCGCGCCGTTATTGATCGACTCGTCGTCCGGATGTGCGTGCACCAGCAGCAGACGACGGGCGGGAAGAACGGTCATGGGCACAGCCTACGATTCGCACACACGTGCCCATGGGCCGCACGCCCCGGCCCCGCTCGGGACTCAGATCTTCACGCCGCCGATCATGTCCGCCACGTTGGTGGTGAGGTCGTCGATCGTCGGAGCGACCGAGGAACTGGCCAGGTAGAAGCCGAGGAGGACACAGACGATCGCATGAACCGCCTTCAGTCCTGCCTTGTTCACGAGCATGAAGACGATGATCAGCAGCAGCACTGACACCGAGATCGAGAGCGCCACAGCGGCTCACCTCCAGTTACACGCACTCGGACGGACAACATATAGATGCCACAGGGGGGCTACCCACTATGCGCAATCGATCATAACTATGGCGGTGTGCACATGACTCGGTGCACGGGAGCATGACAGGGGCGCATGCCTGATCGCACGAACTTCCCGGCCCCGGAGGCGACTTCTCGTTGGTTATGCGCCATCTCGCCATCGCCGGGGGCCGCTTGACACCCGCGCCTTCCCGGCCGGACCGTGCCGGGGGCAACGCCCGCCCGGCCTACCGATCCGTACCCTCCCCCGCGCTGATCCGACGGCCGTACGCTCCCCCTATGACCGGACAGCTCTCGTTCCCACGGCAGCACGCGCGCACCCAACGTTTCACCCTCGGGACACCGCGGGCCCTCGCCGTGGCCCCCGACGACTCACGCGTCGCCTTCCTCCGCTCCCGCTCGGGCACCGACCGGACCGGCCTGTTGTGGGTGTACGACCTCGCCGGGCGGCGCGAGTACCCCGCCGCCGACCCGGCCGAGCTGCTCGGCGGCGCCGGCGAGGAGCTGTCCCCCGAGGAGCGGGCGCGGCGCGAGCGCAGCCGCGAGGGGTCGGCCGGGGTGGTCGGCTACGCGGTGGACGCCGCGGTCGAGCGGGCCGCCTTCGCCCTCTCCGGGCGGCTGTTCACCACGGAGCTGCCCACGGGCACCACCCGCGAGCTGCGCGTCCCCGGCCCGGTCGTGGATCCGCGCCCCTCGCCCGACGGCCGCCACATCGCCTACGCGGCGGGCGGGGCGCTCCGGGTCACCGGCGCGGACGGCGCGGGGGACCGGGCGCTCGCCGAGCCGGAGGGGGACTCCGTCACCTATGGCCTCGCGGAGTTCATCGCGGCCGAGGAGATGGACCGCTCACGCGGCTTCTGGTGGTCGCCGCGGAGCGACGCCCTGCTGGCCGCCCGGGCCGACGAGTCCCCCGTACGGCGCTGGTGGATCGCCGACCCCGCCCACCCCGGCCGGGAACCCGCGGAGGTGGCCTATCCCGCCGCGGGCACCGCCAACGCGGAGGTGCGGCTGGTTCTGCTCGGTCTGGACGGCTCCCGTACGGAGATCGAGTGGGACCGGGAGCGCTATCCGTACCTCGCACGGGTGCATTGGTCGGCCTACGGTCCACCGCTGCTTCTGGTCCAGGCCAGGGACCAGCGCAGCCAGCTCTACCTGGCCGTGGACACCGACACCGGCCGGACCAGCACGGTCCACGTGGACGAGGACGCGGTTTGGCTGGATCTTTTCCCCGGGGTGCCGGCCTGGACCGAAGATGGACGACTCGTCCGGATCGCGGACGAAGGGGGCGCCCGGGTCCTCATGGTCGGCGACCGCAAGCTGACCTCCAGCGCCCTCCAGGTGCGCGCGGTCCTCGACATCGGCACGGACGACGTGCTGTTCTCCGCCTCCTCCGGGGCCGGTGCCCCACTCCCCGAGCAGCCCGGCGAGATCGCCGTCCACCGCGCCTGGTTCCGGGGCAGCGGCGACCAGGGCGGCTGGGAGCCGGTCGGCAAGCGGCCCTTCCCGGCGGTCCACTCCGCCGTGCGCGGCGGTGAGGTGATCGCGCTGTCGTACACGGGTCTTGAGCGGCCCGGGGTGAGCGTGGAGCTCCTCCGGCCCGCCGACCACGGCGCGGCCGAGCGCATCGCCGAACTCGACGCGTACCCGGAGCGGCCCGTCATCACCGCCCGCCCCGAACTCGTCTTCGCGGGCAAGCGGGACATCCCGTGCGCCGTGCTGCTGCCCAGCGGCTATCAGGAGGGCGACGGGCCGCTGCCGGTCCTGATGGACCCCTACGGCGGCCCGCACGGCCAGCGCGTGGTCGCCTCGCACAACGCCCATCTCACCTCGCAGTGGTTCGCCGACCAGGGCTTCGCGGTGGTCGTCGCCGACGGCCGCGGCACCCCCGGCCGCTCCCCCGCCTGGGAGAAGGCGGTGCGCGACGACCTGGCCGCGGTCACGCTGGAGGACCAGGTCGAGGCGGTGACGGCGCTCGCCGGGCGCTATCCGCTGGACCTCGGCCGGGTGGCCATCCGCGGCTGGTCCTACGGCGGCTATCTGGCCGCGCTGGCGGTGCTGCGCCGCCCCGATGTCTTCCACGCGGGCGTGGTGGGCGCCCCGGTGACGGACTGGCGGCTGTACGACACCCACTACACCGAGCGGTATCTGGGCCTGCCGGACGAACAGCCCGAGGTCTACGCGGCCAACGCGCTGATGACCGACGAGGGGCTGTCCGGCGCGGCCGACACCGCACGGCCGATGATGATCATCCACGGGCTGGCGGACGACAACGTGGTGGCCGCGCACACCCTGCGGCTCTCCTCGGCGCTGCTGGCCGCGGGCCGTCCGCATGAGGTGCTGCCGCTGTCCGGGGTGACCCATATGACCCCGCAGGAGCAGGTCGCGGAGAATCTGCTCCTGCTCCAGGTGGACTTCCTCAAGCGGTCGCTCGCTCTGCGGTAGCGCTCCGCTGGGGGTGCCCTGACCTGTGTGAGTGCCCTGATCCGCGGTCGATCGGCCGCGGCGCCGTCGTGGCTTGTCGCGCAGTTCCCCGCGCCCCTTCGGGGCCCGGCCGCCGTCACCAGCCCGGTGGCGGTGCCGGGGGCGCGGACGGCGGCGGGGGCGCGGCGGGCGGGGTGCCGGGCGGCGGGGGCACCAGCGGCGGAGTGGCGGGCGGCGGCGGGGCGTAACCGCCGCCACCGTAGCCACCGCCGCCGTAGCCCCCACCGCCATAGCCACTGCCGTAACCGCCGCCGTAGCCCCCGGCCCCGGAGCCGTCCCCGTAGCCCCCGGGCCCCTGGGCGCCGTAACCCCCGGGCCCCTGGCCGTCGTAACCCCCGTCGTAGCCGCCATAGCCGCCGCCGTACGCCGGGGTGCCCCCGAGGCCCGCGGCGCTCTCGTCCACGCCCCGCCGCGCCAGCACGATCAGGGCGATCAGCCCCGCGATCGCCTCGAAGAAGCCGGTGAGCACGCTGAGCACGCCCACCGTCGGCAGATCGCTGAAGTGGTCCACATAGTCGAGCTTGATGTAGAGCGATGCCTCGCTGATCCCCGTGGCCGTGACCAGCGCCGCCGCCACCATCCCCAGCGGGCGCGCCAGCGGGGCGCGCGCGAGCGCGGCGGCCGCTCCGGCCAGACACAGCGCCACCGCCGCCCACGCGATCCAGGCACCGGGCGCCGAGAGCAGGGTGGGCAGCGTGTGCTTGCCGGTGAGCAGGTACTTGTAGATCTCCCAGCCGCGCTCCTGGGCCCAGTAGATCTGCCAGGCGGCGATGACGACCCCGATGGCGCCCAGGAACAGCGCGCCGACGACCGCCGCACCGGGCGCGGGGCGGCCCGGCGGCCGGTCGGCGGGCGAGACCGGCTGTCCGGGCGGGGCGGCGAGGTCGGCGGGGCGGCGTGCGGCGGCCACGACGGCCAGCAGCAGCCCCGCGAGCACCACCTGTGCCCAGGCGCTGGCATTCGCCCGGGTCTTCAGGTCGCCGGGGATGCCCTGGAGCCAGTCGGAGTTCAGGTTCCACAGGCTGGGCAGGCGCACCGCGACGGTCACCACCGCGACCGTGCCGAGCGCGCCCGCGGCGGCCGGTGAGCGCAGGGCGGTGATCCCGACGACCGCGTAGACCAGCAGCAGCGCGAGGTCGAGCAGGGAGGAGCCGAAGATCCCGCCGGTGGCCCGGAACGGTAGCCCGGCCCAGGTCCACCACAGATGGTTCGCCTCATCGGCCTTGTCCAGGTCGTGGATGATCCATCCCAGCGAGATCAGCCCGAGAACCGCGCAGACGAGCGCCCCGAAGACGCGCGCTCCGCTGTTGAGTATCCGTCCCTGCCCCATAGCCGTAGGTCTCCCCCGCCTCGCACCCCGGGCAACCGTCGCGAGCCGAAGAAAAATACCGATCGTGGAAGAAAAATGCGGATCGTGACCGTCCGGAGACCACCGGGAGACGCGGTCGGCCGAACCCCCCGAAGTGGTGCGACCGGCCGGGGCGGTATTTCGCGCCCCGGCCGGTCCACGGCACCCGCACGGCCGTACGCAGTTCAGCCTGACGCGTCCGTATATCGGTGTTGCGACAGATGAGTTGCCTGTGTGTTAACGCGTTTCCTGCCCATAGTCCACGCTTTGTCCCCCATGGGGGATCTCTGTCAAGCACGCCTGGACCTCGATCTGCCAAATCTTCGCTCAAGGTTCGAATGAGCGGCACATCCACCCTCCCCGGACCCTTGACTGTGCCGTTCCCCGATTGCGAAAGTCCGCTCAACCCGACACGCATGCACCACCCTGGCGAGCGGGCGGCGACATGACGCGCATAGACAACGCGAGTTGACGGTGTGACACCAGTGCGGGGGGACGCTACGCGATGACGAGTCCATCCCAGACCGGCGTGGTCGAGAAGACCGCACCGGGCGGCACGGAGGGCGAGGCGCCGGCCGGTCTGGCGCCCCGCCAGCTGATGTGGCGGCGGTTCAGACGCGACCGCACCGGTGTGATCTCCGCGTGCGTGGTGGTCTTCTTCTTCGCCGTCGCCGTGCTGGCGCCGGTGATCGCCTGGCTCTACGGCAAGGATCCGTACACCACCTACGGCCTTGACCGGCCCGAGCTGCTGGACCCCCTCACCGGCTATCCGATGAAGCCCAACGGCGGTATCGACGGCGAGTTCTGGTTCGGCGTCGAGCCCAAGCTGGGCCGCGATGTGCTGACCCAGCTCGTCTACGGCATCCGCACCTCGCTGCTGATCGGGCTGGCCGCGACCGTGCTGTCCACGCTCACCGGCATCGTGATCGGCGTGGTGGCGGGCTATACGGGCGGCCGCACCGACTACTTCCTCGGCCGCCTCATCGACCTGCTGCTGTCCTTTCCGCAGCAGCTGTTCTTCGTCGCCTTCATGCCGGTGGTCACCGCGCTGTTCGTCAGCCCGCAGAAGGAGACGCCCACCTATTTCCGGGTGACGGCCCTGGTGATGGTGTTGTGGCTGCTGGGCTGGATGCAGCTGGCCCGGCTGCTTCGCGGCCAGGTGCTCTCCCTGAGGGAGCGTGAGTTCGTCGAGGCGGCCAGGGTGACCGGTGCCTCGCCGTGGCGGATCGTCCGCAAGGAGCTGCTGCCCAACCTCGTCACGCCCATCCTGGTGCAGTCCACGCTGATGCTGCCGAACTTCGTGACGACGGAGGCGGCGCTGTCCTTCCTCGGCGTCGGCGTGGTGGAGCCGACCCCCGACTGGGGCCGGATGTTCGCCAAGGGCGCGAACTTCTACGAGGGCGACATCACCTACATGTTCTTCCCCGGCATCGCCATGGTGGTCTTCGTGGTCGCCTTCAACCTGCTCGGGGACTCGGTCCGGGACGCGATGGACCCGAAGACCACGCGGTGACCGGGGGGGGCCGGCGGGCCCAAGGCAGTGAACGGCAAGTCTTCCGTCCGATGAGGCAGGTGCAGTGGCAACGTGAACATCGAAGAACAGCCGAAGAGAAGCCGCAGAGCCCGTACCTACGCCGTCGCCCTGGCCGCGGGGGCCCTGGCGCTCGCGGGGTGCAGCAGCGGTGGCGGTGGCTCGGACCCCAAGGATTCGAACGAGCCCAAGATGGAGTCCCAGGACATCACCCTCGGCACCGCCGCCGACTCCACCGGACCGGCCAAGGACCTGCCGGGCGCCAAGAAGGGCGGCACCGTCTCGGTGCTGCAGCGGGACGCCTTCGAGCATCTGGACCCGGGGCAGATCTATGTCAGCGACGAGCTGATCATGCAGACGCTCTACAACCGGACGCTGACGAACTACCAGTTCGACGACAAGACGGGCAAGGCCAAGCTGGTCGGCGACCTCGCCACCGACACCGGCAAGTCCTCCGACGGCGGCCGCACCTGGACGTACACCCTCAAGGACGGGCTGAAGTACGAGGACGGCTCGCCCATCACCTCCAAGGACGTCCGGCACGCCGTGGAGCGGCTCTACGCACCGTTCGAGGCCGCCGGTCCGACCTATCTCCAGCAGTGGCTCTCCGGGGACGGCCAGAAGTACCGCAAGGCGCTTCCGGACGGCCCCTACAAGGGCAAGCACCTGCCCAAGTCGGTGCTGGACACCCCGGACGACAAGACCGTCGTCTTCCACTTCGACCAGCCGCGCGCCGAGGTGCCGTTCGCGGTCGCCATGCCCAACATCGGTGCGGTGCCGCCGGGCAAGGACACCAAGGAGAAGTACGACAAGGCCCCGCTGGCCTCCGGTCCGTACAAGATCCAGAACTTCAAGCCGGGCAAGGGCATCCAGTTCGTCAAGAACGACCAGTGGGACCCCAAGACCGACTCGATACGCCATCAGTACGTCGACAAGTTCGACGTCTCCTTCGGCCACCAGTGGGTGGACTCCACCCGTCGGCTCCAGGCGAACAAGGGCGCCGACCGGAACGCGATGACGTTCACCAACGCGGTCGACCCGTCGCAGATCTCCACGGTCCTCAAGGACAAGGAGGCGATGTCCCGGTCGCTGACCGAAACGCAGCCCTATGTGGATGTCGTGTCGATCAACACCAATCGGGTCAAGGACAAGAAGGTTCGCGAGGCGATCGCCTGGGCCTTCCCCAGCGGTCAGTACCTCCAGCAGTTCGGCGGTCCGAAGGCCGGTGAGATCGGCGGCGGGCTGGTCGGGCCCACGCTCAAGGGATACGACCCCAAGTTCGACCCGTTCCAGAAGAAGAAGTACCCCGGCGGCAACGCCAAGAAGGCCAAGGAGCTGCTGAAGGAGGCGGGCAAGGAGAACTACGAGCTCGTCTACGCCTACGGCAACGGCGACACCCACCAGGACGCCTCGGTGGTCGTCGAGCAGGCCCTGGAGCGGGCCGGGTTCAAGGTGCAGAAGAAGGAGATCGACCAGTCGACCTATTACACCCAGATCGGAAAGGTCAAGAACAAGTTCGACCTGTACCGGTCCTCGTGGGGTGCCGACTGGCCGTCCGCCTCGACCGTGGTGCCGCCGGTGTACGGCGGCGAGAACGTCTACGACGACTCCGCGAACTACTCGCACCTCAACGTCCCCTCGGTCAACGACGAGATCGGCAAGGTGACCAAGGTCAGCGATCTGAGCCGGGCCACCTCGGAGTGGATCAAGCTCAGCGAGAAGATCCTCACCGATGACATCCCCGCCGTCCCGACCTTCTACAACCGGCTGTTCACCCTCTGGGGCTCGGGGCTGGGCGGAGTGAAGTTCAACACGGTCTACGGCGCCGTGGACCCGACGGCCGTCTTCATCAAGTAGCCGCCTTCTTCAAGTAGCCGCGGCCGCACCCAGGCAGCGCAGAAACCGGCCGCGTCCGCTCCGGCGGACGCGGCCGGGACCCGCCCCTAGCGGAAGATCACCGACGTCATGTTGAGATTCCTCGCCCGCCGGTCCCTCGGCGCGATCGTGATCCTGATCCTGATCAGCGCGATCACGTTCTTCCTCTTCTTCGCCCTGCCCGCCGAACCGGCCCGGCTCGCCTGCGGCAAGAACTGCGATCCCACCTCGCTCGCCATGATCAACAAGAATCTGGGCCTGGACCAGCCGGTGCCGGTCCAGTACTGGAAGTTCATGGTGGGGATCTTCGCGGGGCGGGACTTCGCCGTGGGGCACTGCGACGCGCCCTGCTTCGGCTACTCCTTCGTCAGCCAGGAGCCGGTCTGGAGCACCATCGTCGACCGCTTCCCGACCACCCTCTCGCTCGCCCTCGGCGGCGCCGCCGTCTTCCTGGTCTGCGGGATCGGCATCGGCATGATCGCGGCCTGGCGGCGCGGCACCTGGATCGACAAGTTCTTCAGCTCGCTGTCGCTGCTCGGCGCCTCGATGCAGATCTACTTCGTCGGGGTGCTCGCCCTGGCCTGGTTCGTCAGCGGGCTGGGAATCATGGACCAGCCCGCCTACTACCCCTTCACCGAGAATCCGGCGAAGTGGTTCAGCGGGATGCTGCTGCCCTGGGTGGTGCTCTCGCTGATCTTCATGGCCAACTACAGCCGGATGACCCGCTCCCAGATGGTCGAGCAGTTGCAGGAGGACCATGTCCGCACGGCGAGGGCCAAGGGGCTCTCCAGCCGTACGGTCTTCTTCCGCTACGCCTGGCGGGGCGCCATCGCCCCCATCATCACCATCTTCGGCATCGACCTCGGATCGCTCCTCGGCGGGGCCATGGTCACCGAGTACACCTTCACCCTGCACGGCATCGGACGGCTGGCGGTGGAGTCCGTCCAGCTCACCGATCTGCCGATGCTGATGGGCGTGATGCTGGTCAGCTCCGCGGCCATCGTGGTGTTCAACATCCTGGTCGACGCCGCCTACGCCTTCATCGACCCGCGCGTGCGCCTCGCCTGACAGACCCGGAGCTGCCGAGATGACCACACTCACCAAGCCCGACGACGGCACGACGCCGCCACCGGCTCCCGGCGACGGCGCCTTCCTGTCCGTACGCGACCTGTACGTCCGGTTCTCCACCGAGGACGGGATCGTCAAAGCCGTGGACGGCCTCTCCTTCGACCTCGAACGCGGCCGGACGCTCGGCATCGTGGGCGAGTCCGGCTCCGGGAAGTCCGTCACCAACCTCACCGTGCTGGGCCTGCACGATCCGCGCACCACCGCCGTCAGCGGCGAGATCCTGCTGGACGGGCAGGAGCTGACCGGGGCGCCCGAGCGCACCCTGGAGCGGCTGCGCGGCAACACCATGGCGATGATCTTCCAGGATCCGCTGACCGCCCTGTCGCCGTACTACACGGTGGGCCGCCAGATAGCCGAGCCGTACCGCAAGCACACCGGCGCATCCAAGAGCGAGGCCCGCTCCCGGGCGATCCAGATGCTGGAGAAGGTCGGCATCCCCAACCCGCGGCTGCGGGTGGACGACTATCCGCACCAGTTCTCCGGCGGGATGCGGCAGCGCGCGATGATCGCGATGTCGCTGGTCTGCGACCCCGATCTGCTGATCGCCGACGAGCCGACCACCGCGCTCGACGTCACCGTCCAGGCCCAGATCCTGGATCTGCTGAAGGACCTCCAGCAGGAGTTCGGCTCCGCGATCATCCTCATCACCCACGACCTGGGCGTGGTGGCCAACACCGCCGACGACCTGCTGGTGATGTACGCGGGCCGGGCCGTGGAGCGCGGTACGGTCCGCGAGGTGCTGCGGGCGCCCCAGCACCCGTACACCTGGGGGCTGCTGGGCTCCATGCCGCGGCTGACCTCCGCCGTGGACGAACCGCTGAGCCCCATACCCGGCTCCCCGCCGAGCCTGCTCAGCCCCCCGCCGGGCTGCCCGTTCCACCCGCGGTGCCACTACACCGACCAGGTGGAGGGCGATCGCTGCGCCACCGAGCGGCCGTCGCTGCCGGACGGCCGCGGCGCCGCCTGCCATCTGGGCGCCGAGCGGAAACAGACCCTCTTCACCGAGCAGATCAAGCCCCGGCTGGGCTAGGGACCAGGGCTTAGGAGCGCTGACGCATGAGCATCGAGTCGGGCACACCCGAACCCCTCCTGGTCACCGAGAAGCTGACCAAACACTTCCCGATCATGGGCGGCTTTCCGCTGAAGCGGAAGGTCGGGGCCGTACAGGCGGTGGACGGGGTCGATCTGACCGTGCACGCCGGGGAGAGCTTCGGGCTGGTCGGCGAGTCCGGCTGCGGCAAGTCCACCACGGGCCGGCTGCTGACCCGGCTGCTGGAACCCACCAGCGGCACCATCACCTACCGGGGCCGGGACATCACCCACGCGGGCCGCAAGGAGCTCGCCCCGATCCGCTCCGAGATCCAGATGATCTTCCAGGATCCGTACTCCTCGCTGAACCCCCGGCAGACCGTCGGCACCATCATCTCCGGCCCCATGGAGATCAACGGCATCGATCCGCCGGGCGGCCGCGAGGCCAGGGTGCGCGAACTGCTGGAGATCGTGGGCCTCAACCCCGAGCACTACAACCGCTTCCCGCACGAGTTCTCCGGCGGCCAGCGCCAGCGCATCGGGGTGGCCCGCGCGCTCGCCCTGGAGCCCAAGCTGATCGTGGCCGACGAACCGGTCTCGGCGCTGGACGTCTCCATCCAGGCGCAGGTCGTCAATCTGCTCCAGAAGCTCCAGCGGGAACTGGGCATCGCCTTCCTGTTCATCGCCCATGACCTCGCCGTCGTACGCCACTTCTCGCAGCGCGTCGCCGTGATGTACCTGGGCAAGGTGGTCGAGGTGGGCGACCGCGAGTCCATCTACCGCCGCCCCCGCCACCCGTACACCCACGCGCTGCTGTCCGCGGTGCCGGACGCGGCGGTGGTGATGGCCGAGGAGGCCGGGGACGGCCCGGACGCGGCTGGGACCAGCCGCCGCGAGCGCATCCGGCTCGCCGGGGACGTCCCCTCCCCCATCAACCCGCCCTCCGGCTGCCGCTTCCGCACCCGCTGCTGGAAGGCCCAGGACAAATGCGCGCGGGAGGAGCCCGCGCTCATCCGCCTGGACGGCAACCGCGAGGGCCACCTGTCCGCCTGCCACTTCCCCGAGGACCCGACGCTCGAGGCCCGCGAGGAGGACGTGGTGCTGGACCCGGCGCTGATCGCGGCGGAGTCGGAGGCCCCGCCGCGCAAGGAGCCGTAACGGACCGGGGTCCAGGGCCTCAGAACCGCGAGAAGGAATGCGCCCGCCCGACGGCGGTGAACCCGCGGCGGCCGTACCAGCGCAGCGGCCAGTCGTCCTGGTCGGCGACGAGGAACCGCAGCGCGCACCCCGCGGCGGCCGCGCGGCGCAGCGCGTCGGCCAGGACGGCGCCGGCGTAGCCGCGGCGCAGATACGGCTCGGCGGTCGCCACCTCCTCGATCTGGGCGATCCCGGCGGCGGGCTCCAGATACAGATCGGCCCAGGAGGCGATCTCGCCGCTGTCGTCGTGGGCGGCGAGGAAGAGCACCTCCTCGGCCCCGGCCCGCCGGGCGGTGCGCCGCTCCACGAGGTCGTGCACGGTCTTCTCGTCCGCGTCCGGCATCCACCGCCACTGCTGCGCCGTCACCGCCCGCCGCAGCAGCCCGTGCGGATACGGCCCCAGCTCCCGCTCCACCACATCGGCCGCCCCGGCCTCCGGCACCGGCCCGGTGTGGACCATCAGCACCTCGGTGACATGGGTGTACCCGGCCCGTTCGAGCGCGGGCACACAGAGCGGGCCCAGGGTCTCGTCATGGACCGTGATCCGGCGGTGCGGCAGGAAGGCCATGACCTCGTCGGCGAGCGCGGGCAGCCCCTCGGGGTCGGCGGGCCCGGTGATGTGGAGCTGATTGTGCTCATGGGAGCGTGCGTACTCCCGGTGCAGCACCAGGAAACCGCCCGGCACCTCCCGTACTTCACCGGCCTGTCGACGGGCGAAGGAGATCCGGAAGTCGATGATGCGCTGAAGGTCGTTCTGCGACACGTTCGCGATCATAGGCGAATGGCACTCTTCGTCTGGCTCGCGGCCCGTCAGACCCCCTGTACCGGGCCGTAGACGGCCATGGGGGCGGCCGTGGACCAGGCCCAGTAGCGGTCGCCATACGACCAGTGCCACCACTCGGTGGGGTAGTTGACCATGCCGACCGAGGACAGCGCCCCGATCATCAACGCCCGGTTCTCGCGGGCCCGTTCGGACAGGCCGGGGGCGTGGGTGTAGCAGGCCCCGCCGCTCTCCTCCGGGGTCGCGGCCTCCGGGCTGCCCATGTCGACCTCCGTACCGTCCCGCGTGCACACGGTGAGGTCGACCGCCGCCCCGGCGACGTGTCCGGCCGTCTCCGCCGGGGCGCACCAGCGGCTGGCCGCTGTCCGGATCTGCTCCTCGTCGGCGCTCGGATCGAGCTTCCGCAGCGTGGCCGCATAGCCGTCGAAGATCTCCCGCTGGAGCTCCGGCGGCCGGTAGCCCTCGACCAGCAACCACCGCCAGTCGTCCGGCAGCAGCCTCTCGGCCCGCTGAAGCCGTTCGGCGACTCCGGTCCTCAGGTGCGCGAAGTGCCCCGCCGGATCGGCCCGCCGGGTGTCCACCCGCATCCGCCCCCGGCAGTCGACCAGCGCTTCACCGCATTCGCGCACCGGCACCGCCCTGACCCGTGGGTCACCGATCAGGACGATCCGCTGATCTGCTGATTCCGCCGGGAAGGGCGAGCTGTTCATGGGGCTCTCCTCACACGCGCCGGTGGGCCGTCTCCCTCACGTACCCCACATCATGTTGGACAGGGCCACGAACAGCACAAAGGCGATCCCCACGCCCTGCGCGGCCTTGCCCCAGCCAGGCATGGACTCGCCCCGCTTGACCGCCGAGCGCTGCGCGGAGAAGGCGAACGCCAGCGCGATGAGGGCGAGGGGGCCGAGCACGATGGACAGCCAGTCGACTTGTACGGGAGTCATGGCGGAACTTCCTTACGTTCACCTCGGCTACGGGCGGCCCATCTTCCTCGGGACCACCCGGGACCCCTCCCGAGGAGCCATGCGCCTCCGCCTTCGCCTCCGCCGCGCGTCCGTACGGCTCGTTCCTAGCCGACCGTGAGCACGATCTTGCCTTGGATATGCCCTCGGGCGGCGCGTTCGTGCGCCGCCCGGGCGTCCGCGAGCGGGAACGCGCTGTCCACCGCGACCCGAACCGTGCCCGCGTCGAGCAGGAGGCCCAGTTCGGCGAGTTGCGCGCCGCTCGAGCGGACCTGGGTGGCCGTGACCGTGACGCCCAGCTTCGCGTTCTCCTCGTCGTCGAACTCGCCGAAGTACACCGGGTAGAGGGACCCGCCGCGCTTGAGGGTGCGCAGGAAGCGCCTGCTGTCGGGGCCCCCGACGGTGTCCAGGACGAGATCGACGTCACGGGCGGCCTCCTCGGGCCGCTCCTTGGTGTAGTCGATGAACTCGTCGGCGCCGAGCCCGCGCAGGAACGCCTCGTGGGCGCCGGAGGCCACGGCGATGACGCGGGCCCCCTTCCACTTGGCCAGCTGGAGAGCGAGGTGCCCCACACCACCGGCGGCGCCGTTGATGAGCACCGTGGTCTCACCGTCGAGTGCCATCGGGCGGTGCCGGGCCTCCTGGAACGGCGAGGGATGGTCGTGCCCGAGCTCGATCAAGAACTGCCACGCCGTCAGCCCCGACATGGGCAGCCCGGCGGCGTGTACATGGTCGATGGCGGCCGGCTTGCGGGCGAGGTCGGACGCGGGCGCGGTGACGTACTCGGCGTACGCGCCGCCCTGGAGAGCGGTGGGGAAGCGCAGCAGGCCGATCACCTCGTCTCCGGCCGCGAAGCCGGTGACGTCGGCGGCGACGGCCGCGACGACGCCCGAGACGTCGGTCCCCGGAATCAGGGGGAGATGGAACGGGGGCTTGAGCTCGGGAGGTACGTTGGGCATCCCCTCGCGGGCGTACCAGTCGGGAGGGTTGAGGCCGACCGCGTGCACGCGGATGAGCACCTCGCCCGGTCCCGGTTCCGGAACCGGCGCCTCCTCATAACGCAGCACCTCGGGGCCGCCGAACTCGTGCAGCCGGATCGCCCTCATCGTGTGTGTCGGCATCATTTTCTCCTGCCCCTGCCAGGGGATACGCTGATCGGATCAGTGGTCCAGATATCCGTACCACTGATCCGAATATATGGACCACCGATCCGGATAGTCAAGCCGGACAGTCGAGAGGGACAGATGCGGGCCGACGCCAGGAAGAACCGTGACCACCTGCTCGCCGTCGCGGGCACCGTCATCGCCGAGCAGGGCGTCGACGCGTCGCTGCGCGACATCGCGCGCAAGGCCGACGTGGGGCTCGCGACGCTGCTCCGCCACTTCCCGACCCGCGAGGCGCTGCTCGAGGCCCTGCTCCACACGAGCTTCGACGAGCTGACGGCAAAGGCGGACGAGCTCGAAACGTCGAGCTCGCCCGAGGACGCGCTGGTGTCGTGGCTGCGCGACTGCGTCGCGTGGACAACCGAGTACCGGGGCGTGACCGTGCTGATGGCAGCCGCCATCGAGGACACCGAATCCGCGCTCCACGCTTCGTGCGTCACCCTGCGCGCGGCCGGCACCCGGCTCCTCGCCCGTGCCCAGGCCGCGGGCATGGCGCGGACGGACATCGATGGCACCGATCTGTTCGCGCTGATCGCGGCGCTCGCATGGCTCGGCGACCAGCCCTCGCTCGCATCGCGCGCCGATCGCCTCTTCGAGGTTGTCGCGAGCGCGATCCTGACGAGATGATCGGCGCCGGTCAGCGCAGGTCGCGGAAGAACATCCGTACGTCACCCACCAGCAGTTCCGGGACCTCCATCGCCGCGAAGTGGCCGCCCGTCCCGAACTCCGACCAGTGGGTGATCGCGTGCCATGGCTCGGCGAGGCGGCGGATCGCGGTGTCGCCCCGGAAGACCGCGACGCCGGTGGGGACCCCGGACCGCTCGGGGGACGCGCCCCAGGCCGAGGCGGCCTCCTTGTAGAGGCGGGCGGAGGGGCCCGCCGTGTTGGTGAACCAGTACAGGGAGACGTTCGTCAGGACCGCGTCGCGGTCGAGGGCTTCCGGTTTGTCGCCGTGGGCGGCGAACCAGTCCACGTTCCAGGCCAGTTGGCCGACGGGCGAGTCGGCGAGGCCGTAGGAGAGGGTCTGGGGGCGGGTGCCCTGGATGGCGGCGTAGCCGGACAGCTCGCGGCGCCAGCGTTCGAGCCCGGCCAGCCGGGAGCGCTCGGCCGGGGTCAAGTCCTCCATATCGGTCGCGTCGGCCGACCCCGCGGTCACCAGGGCGTTGACGTGGACCCCGACGACCCGGGACGGCGCCACCCGGGCCACCTCGGGGGAGATCAGCGAGCCGAAGTCGCCGCCCTGGGTGCCGTAGCGCTCGTACCCCAGGCGCCGCATCAGCTCCGTCCACGCGGTGGCGATGCGGCGGATGCCCCAGCCGGGCTCGCGCGGCGGGGCGGAGAAGGCGAAGCCGGGGAGGGACGGGATGACGACGTGGAAGGCGTCGGCCGGGTCGCCGCCGTGTCCGCGCGGATCGGCGAGCGGGCCGATGACCTCGGTGAACTCCACGACCGAACCGGGCCAGCCGTGGGTGATCAGCAGCGGCAGGGCATCCGGCTCGGGCGAGCGGACCTGGAGGAAGTGCACCCGCTCCCCGTCGATCTCGGTCGTGAACTGCGGAAACGCGTTCAGCCGCGCCTCCTGCGCCCGCCAGTCGAACCCGGTGGCCCAGTACGCGGCCAGCTCGCGGACATGGTCGAGCGACGCCCCGTCGGACCATCCGGCGCCCGGGAGCCGCTCCGGCCAGCGGGTGCGGTCCAGGCGGCGGCGCAGATCGTCGAGGTCGGCTTCGGGGACGGCGATGTGGAAGGGACGGATCTCCATGGGCCGCACGGTAGGCGCGGTCGCGGACGGGGAGTGTCCGCGACGCCTCCGCCACCCCGGACAGCGGTCATCGACGTGCGCCGTCGCCCCGGCGGATGTCAGATGGGCCTAAGGCCGATCTTGGACCGGATCGTCGGGAGGCGCCATGCGTCGCGGAGCCCCGTATTCCCTGCGTGCCCGGCATTCCGTGCGCGCCGTCGTCCTGATCGTGACGGCCGCGACCACCGTGACCGCCTGCGGCGGCGGGGGCGGCGGCTCCGACGCCGGTGTCGTCCGCTCCTCCTGGGGTGATCCCCCCAATCCGCTGGAGCCCGCCAACACCAATGACGTCCAGGGCGGCAAGGTCCTCGACATGATCTTCCGGGGGCTCAAGCGCTACGACCCGAGGACCGGCGAGGCCAAGAACGCGCTTGCGGACCGGATCGAGAGCCCCGACCAGCGGAACTACACCATCACCCTCAAGAAGGGCTGGCGGTTCGCCAACGGGGAGAGGGTCACCGCCGCGTCCTTCGTGAACGCCTGGAACTACGGCGCCCGGATCGACCACAAGCAGCGCAACGCCTACTTCTTCGAGTACATCGAGGGCTATGACAAGGTCCACCCCGCGTCCGGCGGCGCCCCCACCGCCAAGGCCCTCTCCGGGCTGCGGGTCAGGAACGACCGGACCTTCACCGTCCGGCTCACCCAGAAGTTCTCCACCTGGCCCAAGACCCTCGGCTACAACGCCTATGTGCCGCTGCCCCGGGCGTTCTTCGAGGACCATGCCGCCTGGCTGAGGAAGCCCATCGGCAACGGCCCGTACCGGGTGCGGTCGTACGCCAAGGGCTCGGTGATGAAGCTGCGGGCCTGGGACGGCTATCCCGGCCCGGACAAGGCCCGTAACAAGGGCGTCGACCTACGCGTCTACACCGATAGCAACACCGCCTACACCGATCTCCAGGCGGGCAATCTCGATCTGGTCGACGATGTCCCGGCGCAGCAGCTGAAGTTCGTCCGCTCCGATCTCGGCAATCGCTACATCAACCAGCCCGCCGGGATCATCCAGACCCTCACCTTCCCGATGTACGACCGCACCTGGAGCGGCCCGGCGAAGGCCAAGGTCCGCCGGGGCATCTCGATGGCGATCAACCGCGCGCAGATCACCGAGCGGATCTTCCAGGGCACCCGCACCCCCGCGACCGACTGGACCTCGCCGGTGCTGCGCCGCCAGGGCGGCTATCAGCCGGGGCTGTGCGGAGACGCCTGCCGCTACGACCCGGTCCGGGCGCGCAAGCTGATCAAGGCGGGCGGCGGGCTGCCCGGCGGCCGGATGACGATCACGTACAACGCCGACACCGGCTCCCACAAGGACTGGGTGGACGCGGTCTGCAACAGCGTCAACACCGTGCTGCGGAACGACCGGGCCTGTGTCGGCAAACCGGTCGGCACCTTCGCCGACTACCGCAACAAGATGGCGGGGAAGAAGATGACCGGGCCGTTCCGGGCCGGCTGGCAGATGGACTATCCGCTGATCCAGAACTTCCTCCAGCCGCTGTACTACACCGGCGCCTCCTCCAACGACGGCCACTTCAGCGACACCGGTTTCGACCGGCTGGTGAACCGGGCCAACGCCGCCTCCGCCGACGGCCGGGCCATCGCCGGTTTCCGGGACGCGGAGAAGATCCTCGCCGAGCAGATGCCCGCGATCCCGCTGTGGTACCAGAACGGCAGCGCGGGCTATTCGCAGCGGCTCAGCGAGGTGGCGCTCAATCAGTTCAGCGTCCCGGTCTACTCACGGATCAGGGTCGGCTGAGCCATGGGCCGCTATACGCTGCGGCGGCTGCTGCAGATGATCCCGGTCTTCATCGGCTCCACCTTCCTGATCTTCTTCATGGTGTACGCGCTCGGCGACCCGGTGGCCGCGCTCTTCGGCGACAAGGCCCCCGACCCCGCCACCGCCGCCCGGATCCGTAAGGACCTGTATCTCGATGAGCCGCTGTGGCGGCAGTACGCGCACTACATGGGGCAGATCTTCAGCGGCCACTTCGGTACGGCCTTCAACGGGCAGCCGGTGACCGAGCTGATGGCGAGCGCGTTCCCGGTCACCCTCCGGCTCACCCTCGTCGCGGTCGCCTTCGAGATGGCGCTGGGCATCACCCTGGGCGTCCTCAGCGGGCTGCGCCGGGGCCGGGGTCTTGACACCTCGGTGCTGCTGCTCACCCTCGTCGTGGTCTCCGTCCCGACGTTCGTCAGCGGCACGGTGCTGCAGTATCTGTTCGGCGTGACATGGGGCTGGGCCAGGCCGTCGGTCTCGCCGGAGGCGCCGCTGAACGAACTGCTGCTGCCCGGGGTGGTGCTGGGGCTGGTCTCGCTCGCGTACACCACCCGTCTCACCCGTACCTCCATCGTGGAGAACGCCCGCGCCGACTACGTCCGCACCGCCGTGGCCAAGGGGCTGCCGCGCCACCGGATCGTCACCCGCCATCTGCTGCGCAACTCGCTGATCCCGGTGGTGACGTTCATCGGCACGGACATCGGCGCACTCATGGGCGGGGCCATCGTCACCGAGCGGATCTTCAACATCCACGGCGTGGGCTACCAGCTCTACCAGGGCATCCTGCGCCAGAACTCGCCGACCGTCGTCGGCTTCGTGACCATCCTGGTGATCGTCTTCCTGCTCGCCAATCTGCTCGTCGACCTCCTCTACGCCGTGCTCGACCCGAGGATCCGGTATGCCTGAGCCCTTTGACACGCGTTACGACATGACCGAGGCGATCGCGCCGCCCGGGAGCGGCGGCGGCCGTCCGGTGGACCCCGCCGCCTCCGGCACCCAGGCCCCGACGGGCGGGCCAACTCTGAAGGGCGGGCCACGGCGCGGCCCCTGGCGACGCCTCCCGCTCCCCTGGCGCGGGGAGCCCGGCGGCCGCTCCGGCGGACCGGCCGCGCCCACCGGACGGGGGCTGTGGACCGACGCCTGGCACGATCTGCGCCGCAGTCCGATCTTTGTCGCCTCCGCGCTGATCATCCTCTTCCTCGTCGTGATCGCGATCTGGCCGCAGCTGATCGCGAGCGGAAACCCGTACCACGGCGACCTGGCCAAGGCGCAGGACGGACCCGCCCCCGGCCACCCCTTCGGCTACGACCTCCAGGGCCGCGATGTCTACACCCGCACGGTCTACGGCGCCCGCGCCTCCATCACCGTCGGCATCTGCGCCACCCTCGGCGCGGCGCTGCTGGGCAGCGTGCTGGGCGGGCTCGCCGGGTACTTCGGCGGCTGGTGGGACGCGCTGCTCTCGCGGATCGCCGATGTCTTCTTCGGTATCCCGATCCTGCTGGGCGGGCTGGTCTTCCTGTCGGTGGTCACCAGCGGCTCGGTCTGGCCGGTGGTGGGCTTCATCGTGCTGCTGGGCTGGCCGCAGATCTCCCGGATCGCGCGCGGCTCGGTGGTGACCGTCAAGGAGCACGACTACGTGCAGGCGGCGCGGGTGCTCGGCGCGAGCAGCGGCCGGACGCTGCTGCGCCATATCGCGCCCAACGCCGTGGCCCCCGTGATCGTCGTCGCGACCATCGCGCTGGGCACCTACATCTCGCTGGAGGCCACGCTGTCGTTCCTCGGCGTGGGGCTCAAACCGCCCACCGTCTCCTGGGGGATCGACATCTCCTCGGCCGCGACCCAGATCCGCAACGCCCCGCACATGCTGCTGTGGCCGGCCGGGGCGCTGTCCATCACGGTGCTCGCGTTCATCATGCTCGGCGACGCGGTGCGCGACGCCCTCGACCCGAAGCTGCGCTAGCCATGGCTGCGCTAGCCATGGCGGCCCGCCTGCTCGACGTACGGGACCTGCGCGTGGAATTCCGCACCCGGGACGGGATCGCCGAGGCCGTCGGCGGTGTCTCGTACGCCGTCGACGCCGGCCGGACGCTGGCCGTGCTGGGCGAGTCCGGCTCCGGCAAATCGGTGACCGCCCAGGCGATCATGGGCATCCTCGACTCCCCGCCCGGCCGGATCACCGGCGGCCAGGTGCTGTTCCAGGGGCGGGACCTGCTGACGATGGGCGCGGAGGAGCGCCGCCGGATCCGGGGCGCCGCGCTGGCGATGATCTTCCAGGACGCGCTCTCCGCGCTCAATCCGGTGATTCCCGTGGGCGCCCAGCTCGCCGAGATGTACGAGGTGCACCGCGGGATGTCCCGCAAGGACGCCCGGCGGCGGGCGGTCGAGCTGATGGACCGGGTCCGCATCCCGGCGGCGGGGCAGCGGGCCGGGGACTATCCGCATCAGTTCTCCGGCGGTATGCGCCAGCGCATCATGATCGCCATGGCGATGGCGCTGGAGCCGGACCTGATCATCGCCGACGAGCCGACCACGGCCCTGGACGTCACCGTCCAGGCCCAGGTCATGGAGCTGCTCGCGGAGCTGCGCCGGGAGTACGCCATGGGGCTCGTCCTCATCACCCATGACCTGGGCGTGGTCGCGGACGTGGCCGACACCATCGCCGTGATGTACGCGGGCCGGATCGTGGAGACCGCGCCGGTGCGCGACCTCTACCGCCGCCCCGCCCACCCGTACACCCGCGGACTGCTGGACTCCGTGCCGCGCGTGGACCATCGGGGCGAGCGGCTCTACGCGATCAAGGGCGCGCCGCCCAGTCCGCTCGCCCTGCCCCCCGGCTGCCCCTTCCACCCCCGCTGCCCGCGCGCCCAGGAGGTCTGCCGCGTCGAACGGCCGCCGCTGTACGAGGTGTCGGCGGACGCCGGAACGGGCGCCGCCGGCGGGCGGACCAGCGCCTGCCACTTCTGGAAGGACGAACTCGATGCCCTCGACGCCGTCAATGCCTGAGGCCGGGACCGCCGAACCGGTCCTCGAGGTCCGCGATCTCGCCAAGCACTATCCGCTGACCCGGGGGGTGCTGGTGAAGCGGCGGATCGGCGCGGTCCGGGCGGTCGACACGGTCTCCTTCGCCCTGCGGCGCGGCGAGACCCTCGGCATCGTCGGCGAATCCGGCTGCGGCAAGTCCACCGTCGCCAAGCTGCTGGTCAGCCTGGAACGGCCGACCGCCGGGACGATCCACTACCGGGGCGAGGACATCGCCCGGCTGTCGGGCCGCGCGCTGCGGGCCGTCCGCCGCAACATCCAGATGGTGTTCCAGGACCCGTACACCTCGCTCAACCCCCGGATGACGGTGGGCGACATCATCGGGGAGCCCTTCGAGATCCACCCCGAGGTGGCGCCCAAGGGCGACCGGCGGCGGGCGGTCCAGGACCTCCTGGACGTGGTGGGGTTGAACCCCGAGCACATCAACCGCTACCCGCACCAGTTCTCCGGCGGCCAGCGCCAGCGCATCGGCATCGCCCGGGGTCTGGCGCTACGACCGGAGATCATCGTCGCGGACGAACCGGTCTCGGCGCTGGACGTCTCGGTACAGGCGCAGGTGGTCAACCTGATGGAGCGGCTGCAGGACGAATTCGACCTGTCCTACATCTTCATCGCCCACGACCTGTCGGTGGTCCGGCATATCGCCGACCGGGTGGCCGTGATGTACCTGGGCCGTTTCGCCGAAACGGGCACCGGCCGAGAGATCTACGACCACCCGACCCACCCCTACACCCAGGCCCTCCTGTCGGCCGTCCCGGTCCCCGACCCCGGCGCCCGAACCCGCCGCGACCGCATCCTCCTCACCGGCGACGTCCCCTCCCCCGCCAACCCGCCCTCGGGCTGCCGCTTCCGCACCCGCTGTTGGAAGGCCCAGGGCCGCTGCGCGGTGGAGGTGCCGACACTGACGGTCCCGCCGGGGCTCACGGGTGCCGCCGCCCATGCCTCGGCGTGCCACTTCGCGGAGGAACGCTCGGAGGTCAGGGCATGACGTTCAGGGCAAGATGTCGAAGATGCTCCCGCCGGAGCTGTTCCCCAGCCCCGTGCCCGGCCCCTGGGGCACCACCTTGTGCACCGGGTGGACACGCAACTGAACTTGGGGCGCGAACGCCTGCATGGCGGCGGCGAGCCGGGTGTGGTCCACCTTCCAGAAGACGACGACCCGGTTGTTCCTGACGACCTGGTACTCAATATGCGGCGCGGCACTCGCGGCGGTCTGTGGGCTGATCGTCGAGTCCGGGCCGGGAACGTCCGGCACGCCCTGCCGCAGCTTCGAACCTATCCGCCGTATCGGCCTCTCCATGGTCTTTTTCGTGGCCCATACGACGACGGCTTCGATGTCCCGCCACGGCACGAGGGCCGTGAACCGGCGGTAGCGCGTCACGGGGCCGCCCAGGGTGACGCCCGACTCATCGGCCCGGAAGGCCATCAGCCGCTTCCAGCCGAGGCCCGAGAAGAGCTGAAGGGGCGTGCGGGTGTAATACGCCTGATAGACCGGTGAGTGAGGGACAGTCATGCCACGACCCTACGAGGCCCGGCGCGGCGCCGTCTCGCGCCTTCGGCGCATTTGAGCATGGGTCGGGGGGTGGGGGGCCAGGCGCCGTCGCCGGGCGCCGGCTGGCGGGTGTGCCCGTCGGTGGCGGCGCCTGTGCTCGGGAGCCGAGGCCATCGCCGGACCGCCGGACCGGCCCCGGATTGCCGGGGGTGGGGCACCCCCCTCGAAAGCGTTTGACGAATTAGTTGCGCCAGATCAAGCACTCCCGGAAGGGCGGTCCAATGTCCCCGCCTTCGCGGCCCGCAGGAACGCGCGCAGCGCGGCGGGGGTCGTGGATATGACGACCCCCGGGTCGTCGCTCTCCCGGAGGTGGGGGGTGCCGACGGAGTCGGCGGCGAGTTCGACGCAGTTGGGGGCGTCGCCCGTGCTGAAGCTGGACTTCCGCCACGGAAGCGAGGACATGCAGCTGTCTCCTTAGAGAAGCGGATAGAGGATGTGTTGGATGAGCCCGAGGGAATCCTTCGCCGTACGAGCCTCCGGCACAGCCTCAGCATCGACCGGAGGCAGTGCCAGTTCACTCAGTCTCGCGAACGATTCTCCGTACTCGGCAAGCGCTTGGCGCTCGTCGAGGAACTGCGCCTTGCCCACCTGGTCGACGAGCACCGTGCCCAATTCCACCACGCCGGGTTCGATCACCATGAACGGGTGACTGAAGGCCGCGCTTCCCTCGTTGTCGATGGGGACGATTTGGATCGTGACGTTCGGCAAGCGCGACAACTCGATCAGCCGCAGCAGTTGATCACGCATCACCGCCCGACCTCCGTAGAGAACACGCAGCGCCGCCTCATGAATGATGGCGTGGAATTGGGGAGGCCGCTCGCCCGACAGGACCTTCTGCCGCCGCATCCTGAACTCCACGGCTGTGTCACGCACTTCACTCACGGTCGGCGAGAAGCCACTGCTATGCACGGCAGTCGCGTACTCGAAGGTCTGAAACAGCCCCGGAATGAACAGCAGCTCGTAGTTGCGCAGGGAGACGGCTCCGGCCTCTAGCTCTGCCAGGTCAAGATGAGTCGCACCGAGGGTCGTGCGGTAGTCGCTCCACCATCCCTTCCCCGATTCCTGCCCCAAGGCCAGTAGGGCATCGACGGGATACGTATACGTACCACCCAATGCCCGGGTTAGCTTCCGGAAGCGGTCGGCCGACAGGCCCGTGCGACCGGCTTCAACGTTGCTGAAGTGCGGCTGGCGCATGCCCACCGCCTCAGCCGCCTCGCCAACGGTCAGCCCCGCCGCCTCCCGCAGCCTGCGCACCTCGACGCCAAATCGGCGCTGCCGGTACGTGGGATCGCCCCTGAGTCCCATAGTTCCCCTCTCTAGTGCGGGCGAGTGTTGCGCAGCGCACGTGCGCGCGTCCACTGCGTAACCCCACCACTCCCGACTGGGTTGAATATATACGCGCCATATCGCTACCTTAAGTATGGCGCCAGTCACAGTAGGCACTCACCCGGAGGCTGCCCCATGCGCACGCCCGAAGAGCCCTGGTCCTACGGCCTGTTCATCCCCCACGACCCACGCGCCGTGGGCGTCGTACGGGCCACCATCCGCCACGTCCTCAGGGCGGCCCGGCTCGACTGCATCGTGGACACGGCCGAACTGCTCGTGTCGGAGCTGGTCACCAACGCGTACCGGAACACCACCACCGACGCGTACGTCAGCATGGACTGGGAGCCGTCGCCGTCCGACTTCCGGGTCACCGTATGGGACTCCGGCTGCGGGCTGCCGCAGCCGGTGGCGGCGAACGCCGAGGACGAGGGCGGGCGCGGGCTCACGCTCGTCGAGTCGTACTCCGACACGTGGGGCGTGCACGACTACACCGACAAGGACGCGGGCGTGACCGGCAAGGCCGTTTGGTTCACGCTGAACCCGCCGCCACCCGCGATGGGGCAAACTGGATGAGCATCGGCCCCCAGCGATCACCCTATGGGGACGACCTACGGCACATCGGAGGAGACAGCGCCGTGAGCACACAGCCCATAGAGGACTCCCACGACGAGCCGCTGTTCCCCATGCCGCCGCTGACCGAACAGGCGCTGCGAGTGGCCGTGCGCTCTCTGGACCTCAGCGCGGCTGTCCGGTTCGAGGAGGAGTTCCACAGCGCCTGGCAGGAGGCGGTGCAGACCGACAGCACCGTCCCCATGCACACCTTCCTCCAGCGCTGGGGAGTATTCGTGGCTCTGCGGCGCTATCCCGGGCGGGCCCGACGGCTCCATGAGTTGGAGGCGGCCGTCGCCGAAGCACCCAGCATCGAAGATGCCCGGCGGGCCTCAGCCGAGATCGGACTGCTCTTGGACGCCGCGCGTCGCGAGGTCGCAGCGTGAGCGATTGGACCTGGGAGTACCTGCCCGATGCCGAGAACGTGGTCGGCGGTCTGGACCCCCAGATCAAACACGATGTTGAGCGGCTTGCCCAGCGACTGGCCGACGCCGCCGCCGTCAAGTACCTCGGCGACCCGCCGATTCATGAGTCCGGGGTGTCCCGATTACTCGACCATGCAGAGGGTCGACTGATCGTCTGGTATCAGGAGCATCGTCGCCTCACCACCGTCCTCATCATCCGGGTACAGCATTGGCCCGAGTCGGACGCGCCGTGAACGACCGCGAGGGCCCGCCCGGACCGTGCTGATCACGGTCCGGGCGGGCCCTCATGGCATTACGCACCCGCGCGGTGGCGCTAGGCGTGGACCACGTCCTTTTCCTCCGCGAAGTGGCACGCCGACTCGTGCGCCGCGGGCGAGTCCGTGCCGGCGAAGCGCTCGGGGATGGCGAGGAGGGGGATCTCCTTGGCGCACTTGTCCTCGGCCTTCCAGCAGCGGGTGCGGAAGCGGCAGCCGGAGGGCGGGTTGGCCGGGGAGGGGACGTCGCCGGTGAGGATGATGCGTTCGCGGCCCTCGCGCGACTCCGGGTCCGGGACCGGGACGGCCGACAGCAGCGCCTGGGTGTAGGGGTGCGTCGGGTGGTCGTAGATCTCGGTGTCGGAGCCGATCTCGGCCATCTTGCCCAGGTACATCACGCCGACCCGGTCGGAGATGTGCCGGACGATGGACAGGTCGTGGGCGATGAAGATGTAGGACAGGTTGAACTCGTCCTGGAGGCCCTCCATCAGGTTGATGACCTGTGCCTGGACGGACACGTCGAGCGCGGAGACCGGCTCGTCGCAGATGATGATCTCCGGGTTGAGGGCGAGGCCGCGCGCGATGCCGATGCGCTGGCGCTGGCCGCCGGAGAACTGGTGGGGGTAGCGGTTGATGTACTCGGGGTTGAGGCCCACCACGTCCAGGAGTTCCTGGACCTTGCGGCGCCGGTCGCCCTTCGGGGCCACCTCGGGGTGGATCTCGAAGGGCTCCCCGATGATGTCGCCGACCGTCATCCGGGGGTTGAGCGAGGTGTACGGGTCCTGGAACACCATCTGGATGTTGCGGCGGACGGCCCGCAGCGCGCGGCCCGACAGCCGGGTGATGTCCTGGCCCTTGTAGAAGACCTCGCCCGCGGTGGCGGTCTCCAGGGTCATCAGCAGCTTGGCGACGGTGGACTTGCCACAGCCGGACTCGCCGACGATGCCGAGGGTCTCGCCCTGGTAGAGGTCGAAGGAGATGCCGTCGACCGCTTTGACCGCGCCGATCTGCCGCTTGAAGAGGATGCCCTGGGTCAGCGGGAAGTGCTTGACCAGATTGCGCACCTGGAGGATCGGCTCACCGCGGTCGACCTTGGCCTCGAGCGCGGCGACCGCCTCGTCCTCGGTGGCCGCGTCGACCGTCTCCACCTCCGTGACGTTGGGGGTGGCGTCCGCGGCCGGTTCCATGGCCTTCTCGTTCTTCTCGGGGTCAGCCATGGAGGGTCTCCTTCCAGAAGTGGCAGGCGCTGCCGCGGCCCGGCAGTTCCGTGCCGTCCTGCTCGGTGACCTGCACCAGGGCGGGGACGTCCGTACGGCAGATGTCCTCCGCCTTGGGGCAGCGCGGGTTGAAGGCGCAGCCCGTGGGGATCTTGAGCAGGTTGGGCGGCAGCCCCTTGATCGCGTAGAGCTCCTGGCCCTTGCGGTCCAGGCGGGGGATGGAGTCCAGCAGACCGCGGGTGTAGGGGTGGGCCGGGCGCTTGTAGAGCTCGTGCACGGGGGCGGTCTCGACGATCCGGCCCGCGTACATCACAGCGATCTTGTCGGCGACGTCCGCCACCACACCCAGGTCATGGGTGATCAGGATCAGACCCATGTGGTACTCGCGCTGGAGCTCCGCGAGCAGGTCCATCACCTGGGCCTGGACGGTCACGTCCAGCGCCGTGGTCGGCTCGTCGGCGATGATCAGGTCCGGCTCCAGCGCCATCGCCATGGCGATCATGATGCGCTGGCGCATACCGCCGGAGAACTGGTGCGGATAGTCGCTCACCCGCTCCTTGGCCGCCGGGATGCGGACCCGGTCCATCAGCTCGATGGCCTTGGCCTTGGCCTCCTTCTTGGACAGGCCCTGGTGGACCCGGAACATCTCGCCGAGCTGATAGCCCACGGAGAGCACCGGGTTCAGCGCCGAGAGCGCGTCCTGGAAGATCATGGCGATCTTGCGGCCGCGGATCTTACGGCGCTCCTCGCCCGCCATGGTGAGCATGTCCTCGCCCCGGAACAGGATCTGCCCCTGCGGGATCCTCCCGGGCGGCATGTCGAGGATGCCCATGATCGCCTGGGCGGTCACCGACTTGCCGGAGCCGGATTCGCCGAGGACGGCGAGCGTCTCACCGGCGCGGACGCTGTAGTTGACGCCGTTGACGGCCTTGGCGACACCGTCCCGGGTGTGGAACTCGACATGCAGGTCGCGGACTTCGAGCAGTGGGGTGCCGTCGTCTCCGGCGCCCTCGCGGACGGCGTCGTCCGCGGTCTTCTCAATGGTGGTCACGTACGCCCTCCTCAGCGCAGCTTGGGGTCGAGGGCGTCGCGCACCGCGTCGCCGAGCGTGATGAATGCGAAGACCGTGAGGCTCAGCATTCCGGCCGGGAACAGCATCACATGCGGGTTGTCCCGGATGGCGTCCTTGGCGTCGGAGATGTCGATGCCCCAGGAGATGGTGGGGTCGGCGAGGCCGAGGCCGAGGAAGGACAGCGTGGCCTCGGCGGAGATGTAGGCGCCGAGGGAGATGGTCGCGACCACGATGGTGGGGGCCAGCGCGTTCGGCAGGACGTGCCGGAAGAGGATCCGGCCGGTTCCGGCGCCGAGCGCCCGCGCCGCGGTGACGTAGTCCGCCTGCTTGGCGGTGATCACCGAACTGCGCATCACCCGGGCGATGGTGGTCCAGCCGAGGAAGGCGAGGGCCGCGATCACGACGTACACCTTGCGCTCGGTGAACGCGTTCAGCACGACCATCGAGCCGAGCAGGAACGGCAGACCGAAGAAGATGTCGACGATCCGGGAGATGATCGAGTCGATCCAGCCGCCGAAGTACCCGGCGGCCATGCCCAGCAGACCGCCGAGGAGGGTCACCACCGCGGTCACACCGACGCCGACCATGATCGATGCACGGGTGCCGTAGATGACCCGGGCGTAGATGGAGCGGCCCTGACCGTCGTAGCCGAACCAGTCGGCCTGGAAGAAGTGGGTCAGCTCGGGCTTGGTCAGGAAGTGGTTGGTCAGATCGCCGTTGCGCGGTTCGGCGCTGGTGAACATCCCGGGGAACGCCGCGATGGCCAGCAGCAGCACCAGCAGCACCGCCGAGATCCAGAACAGCGGGCGATGGCGGAGTTCGAACCAGGCGTCGCCCCAGAGCGAGCGCGGCTTGCCCTGGGGGGCGGGGCCGGCGGCGGCGGCGTCCACCTCGGTCGGCGGGGCCACGGCGTCGACCGCCGTGTCGACCGCCGCGCCGCCGGACTGGGATTTGGTCATGTCAGGCATACCGGATCCTCGGGTCCAGGACCGCGTACAGCAGGTCGACGAGCAGGTTGATCAGCAGAATGACGAGGACGAAGATGGTCACGACCCCGACGATGGTGGTGCCCTCACGCTGCCCGAGCGCCTTGAAGAGCAGGTTGCCGACGCCCTGGACGTTGAAGATGCCCTCGGTGACCACCGCGCCGCCGACCAGCGCGCCGACGTCGGTGCCGAGGAAGGTGACGACCGGGATCAGCGAGTTGCGCAGCAGGTGGACGCCGACGATCCGGCGGCGCGGCAGCCCCTTGGCGAGCGCGGTGCGCATGTAGTCGGCGCGCAGGTTCTCCGCGAAGGTGGTCCGCGTCAGCCGGGCCACATACGCCATGGAGAGCATCGCGAGGACGAACCCTGGCAGCAGGAGCTGCTGGAGGTTCATCGAGTCCTGGACGTTCGGTGGCAGCCAGCCGAGTTCGTCGGCGAAGATGAACCGGGCGAGGTAGCCGAGGACGAAGACCGGCATCGAGATGACGATCAGCGTGAAGATCAGGACCCCGGTGTCGGCGGCGCGGCCAGCCCTGAGACCGGCCCAGGCACCGAGCCCGATGCCGACGATGATTTCGATGGTGAGGGCCACCGCCGCTAGGCGGAGGGTCACCGGGAAGGCCATCCCCATTTCCTCGGAGACCTGACGGCCGCCGAAGGTCTTGCCGAAGTCGCCCTTGAAGAGGTCGACCATGTAGTCGATGTACTGCTGCCACAGGGGCTTGTCCAGCCCGAACTCATGGCGGAGCGACGCGACCTGCGCGGGGTCCGCGGCCTTGTCGCCCCACATCGCCCGGATGGGGTCACCGGGCAGTACGTGGACCATGAGGAAAATAATCAGAGTAGTCCCGATGAAGACCGGGATCATCTGGAGCAGTCGCCTGGCGACATAGCGCCCCATCATGCCTCCATGCCGTTGGGGGGCGGCGGAGGCCACGTCTCGTCTGCGCCACGCGGGTGGGGGGATGAGCTGCGGGCCTCACGCCTGCGGGCCGGTGCCGCCGCTCCCCGGTTGGGAGGAGCGGCGGCACCGGCCGGCGGTCCCGATGATTACTTCTTCTTCACCTGGACGTTGGTGAAGATGGGGTCGCCGTCCTGGCCGTAGGGGATCTTCCCGAGGACCTTGTTGGACTGGCCGCTGTTGACCTTGTAGAACCACAGCGGGATCGCCGGCATGTCCTTCGCGAGGATCTGCTCCGCCTGCTGGTAGAGCTTCACGGTCTCGTCGAGCGTGGGGGCCTTGTCGGCCTTGTTGGCGAGCTCGTCGAACTGCTTGTTGGCGTAACCGCTGGTGTTACCGGCCGCCTTGGAGCCGTACAGGTCCCTCATGAAGTTCGAGTTGACCGGGTAGTCGAGCACCCAGCCACCGCGGTACATGGACTTGACCTGGTGCTTGTCACGCGCGTTCAGGTCGGCCTGGAAGTCGGGCTTGGAGTCGCCGGTGCAGTCGACGCCGGTGGCCTTGCGGATGCTGTTGCAGACCGCGTCCACCCAGGGCTTGTGATCCTGGTCGGCGTTGTACTGGATCGAGATCTTGTTGCCCGGGACCCCGCCGCCCTCCTTGATGAGGGCCTTCGCCTTGGCCGGGTCGTAGGTGACCTGCTCCTTGAGCGCGCCGGCCTTGTAGCCGATCACGCCGCGGGCGACATAGCTGTCGGCCGGGGTGCGGGAGCCGTGGAGCACGGTCTTGGTGATCGTGTCACGGTCGATCGCCATGGACAGACCCTGGATGACCTTGGGGTCGATGTCCTTGAACTGCTTGGTGTAGAAGGCCGGGACGACCGACTGGACCGCCGAGTACTCCTCGTCGATCGCGCGCTTGCCCAGGTCGGACTTGTAGTTGGTCAGCGCGGTGGTCGGGACCTGCTCGATCCAGTCGAGGTTGTTGGAGCGCAGGTCCGAGTAGGCGGCGTCGGCGGTGGTGTAGTTCTTGAAGTCGATGCCGCCGTTCTTGGCCTTGTTCGGTCCCTTGTAGCCGTCGTACTTACGGACCTTGATCATCTTCTTGTGGTCCCAGGAGACGAACTTGTAGGGACCGTTGCCGACCGGCTTCTCACCGAAGCCCTTGGGGTCCTTGAAGAAGCCGCTGGGCAGCGGGGTCCACACGTCGTAGCCCAGCTTGTAGGCGAAGTACGAGACCGAGCTGTTGAGCTCGATCTTGAACTCGTTGTCGTTCACGACCTTCAGGCCGGACATCTTGTCGGCCTTGGGCTTCCCCTTCTCGGGGTGGACGTCCTCGTAGCCCTTGATGTCCTGGAACCAGCTGGAGTTGGTCTGGTTGTTCGCGACGTTGGCGGACCAGTTCCAGGAGTCCACATAGGACTTGGCGGTCACGGCCTCGCCGTTGTGGAACTTCCAGCCCGGCTTGAGCTTGACGGTCCAGACGGAGGAGTCCTTGTTGGGGGTGACGGACTCGGCGTTGACGTACACCAGCTTGCCGGTGCCGGGCTCGTAGTCCACCAGGCCCGCGAAGATCGTGCGGAGCACCCGGCTGCCCTGGCTCTCCTTGGCGTTCGCCGGCTGCAGCGGATTCTGCGGCTCGCTCAGCTGGGCGGTGAGTATCCCATTCGGGTCCGCCGTGCCCTTGTTCATGTCATTGCTGCCGCTGTCGCTGTCGTTACCACCGCAGGCGGTCGCGGCCAGCGCCACAACCGCTGCCAACGCGACCCACTTGGCGCTCTTGGCACCGCGCATGGGTTTGCCTCCTCAGGAGTCCACTGTCACTACGAGAGGGGGCGCCCGGAGACACGCTGACACCCCTGACAGCGAAAGGGACCGGAACCCCCCAGATGTGCTCGTAGGTCCGCGCTCCCCACAGCGTGTGACCCATTGACCCGAGCTCAATGGACCCCATGATTGAGCACGTCCGGCCCTTAAACCACACCTTATGGGTCTCGCTTTGGTCACAGCATCTACGCGCGGAGCTTTGAAATCCGGACAAAACTGCCCCAGACAGACACACGCGAAACGGACTGTTAACACATCATGCGGAGCTCGGACGCCGATATTCGGACGGGGAGATCCGGATAACCGCTTGACTGGCACGTTGCTGACATGGCAACAGCCCGGACCCCCGCCGTGGAGGCGGTGGGTCCGGGCCGTGGGCAGCTCACCGAGGCGCGGTGGGGCTCCTACGCTCCGTGATCGGCGCCGTCGTGCGCCTCGCCACCGTAGTGCGCATCGGCGCCCGGGCGTGAGCTTCGGCGCCCCGCACCCGGGCATGAGCTTCGGCGAGCGCACCCGGGCGTGAGCTTGGCGCCCCCGCGCCCGGGTGTGCGGCGCGTCAGCGCTTGGCGCGGGCGGCGGAGCGGGCGCGCTCCTTCTGGTCCAGCGCCACCTTGCGGATCCGCACCGTCTCCGGCGTCACCTCGACGCACTCGTCGTCGCGGCAGAACTCCAGGGACTGCTCGAGCGAGAGCAGCCGCGGCGGGACCAGGGACTCGGTCACATCCGCGGTGGAGGACCGCATGTTGGTGAGCTTCTTCTCCTTGGTGATGTTGACGTCCATGTCGTCGGAGCGGGAGTTCTCGCCGACGATCATGCCCTCGTACACCTCGGTACCCGGCGAGACGAACAGCACCCCGCGCTCCTGGAGGTTGGTCATCGCGAAGGCGGTCACCGCGCCCGAGCGGTCGGCCACCAGCGAACCGTTGTTACGGGTCTTCAGCTCGCCGAACCACGGCTCGTGGCCCTCGTGGATGGAGTGGGCGATACCGGTGCCGCGGGTCGCCGTCAGGAACTCGGTACGGAAGCCGATCAGCCCGCGGGACGGAACGATGAACTCCATGCGGACCCAGCCGGAGCCGTGGTTGGACATGTTGTCCATCCGGCCCTTGCGGGTGCCCATGAGCTGGGTGACCGCGCCCATGTGCTCCTCGGGCACGTCGATGGTGATGCGCTCGATCGGCTCATGGACCTTGCCGTCGATCTCCCGGGTGACCACCTGCGGCTTGCCGACGGTCAGCTCGAAGCCCTCCCGGCGCATGGTCTCCACCAGGATCGCCAGCGCCAGCTCGCCACGGCCCTGCACCTCCCAGGCGTCCGGGCGGTCGGTGGGCAGCACGCGCAGCGAGACGTTACCGATCAGCTCGCGCTCGAGGCGGTCCTTGACCAGCCGCGCGGTGACCTTGCGGTCCTTCACGGCCGACTTGTCGGCGCCCTTGCCGCCGGGGCCGCGGCCGACCAGCGGGGAGGTGTTGGTGCCGATGGTCATCGAGATCGCGGGCTCGTCGACGGTGATCAGCGGCAGCGCGATCGGGTTCTCCGGGTCGGCCAGGGTCTCGCCGATCATGATGTCCGGGATGCCCGCGACCGCGCAGATGTCACCGGGGCCCGCCACCTCGGCGGCCTTGCGGGTGAGCGCCTCGGTCATCATCAGCTCGGTGATCCGGACATTGGAGATGGTGCCGTCGCGCTTGATCCACGCGACCGTCTGCCCCTTCTTCAGCTCGCCCTGCTCGACCCGGAGCAGCGCGATACGGCCGAGGAAGTTGTCCGCGTCCAGGTTGGTGACATGGGCCTGGAGCGGCGCGGCCGCGTCGTACTCCGGCGCCGGGACCGTCTCCAGCAGGGCGGAGAAGAACGGCTGGAGGCTGTCGCTGTCGGCCGGGACGGTGCCGTCCTCCGGCTTGGTCAGCGAGGCCACACCGTCACGCGCACAGGCGTAGACGATCGGGAACTCGATCTGCTCCTCGGTCGCGTCCAGGTCCAGGAAGAGGTCGTACGCCTCGTTGACGACCTCGTCGATCCGGGAGTCCGGGCGGTCCGTCTTGTTGATGCACAGGATCACCGGCAGCTTCGCCTGGAGCGCCTTGCGCAGCACGAAACGGGTCTGCGGCAGCGGCCCCTCGGAGGCGTCCACCAGCAGGACCACCGCGTCGACCATGGACAGACCGCGCTCGACCTCACCGCCGAAGTCGGCGTGGCCGGGGGTGTCGATGATGTTGATGGTGACGGGGTCGCCGCCGTCCGCCGGGTGGTACTTCACGGCGGTGTTCTTCGCGAGAATGGTGATGCCCTTCTCGCGCTCCAGGTCGTTGGAATCCATGACCCGGTCGTCCACGTGCTGGTGGGCGGCGAACGCGCCCGCCTGCTTGAGCATGGCGTCGACGAGGGTCGTCTTGCCATGGTCGACGTGGGCGACGATGGCGACGTTACGAATGTCGTGGCGCGTGGGCATGAAAGCGCGCTTCTCCCGGTTGTTGGGTGGCGGCGCGCTCCTTAAGCGGCGCGCCTTCCGCCGGGCTGATCACGCCTCGGCCTCACCCCCATGGTACGGGGACGGCGCGGGGACGAGCGCCGCAGCCCATCCCACGGCCCATCCCCACACCGAACACCCGCCCTGTGGGCGCCGCCGACAGCCGCGCCCACAGGGCGCCCGCCGGACCACGGGGCGGAGCCGCACGGCGCTGTTTTCCCCTCCCCGCCCCTTCCCGTAACCAGAGGCTCCGCCCCTGGACCCCGGGCCCCGGAACAGCGCCCCACCACGCGGCGGAGCCGCACACCGGTACCACGGGAAGGGGCGGAGCCCCGCGTGGGGGCATGGGGCGCAACCCCGGTCCGAGGCCGGGCGGAACCCCAGCCGCGGGGCCCGGGGCAGGGCCCCGATTGGGGGTCTGGGGCGGAGCCCCGGATCGGGGTCTGGGGCGGAGCCCCTGGTTCGGGGAGGGGTGGGGAGGGGAGCAGCCCGCCGCAGGCGTCACGGTTCGTCGGGTGTGCCCTAGCGGCGGAAGCCGATGTCCTGGTACCGGGGGGTGGCGAAGCCGAAGGCGCCCGCGTTGACCAGACCCTTGCGCATCGCGATCAGCTGGGGGCGCTGATAGAGCGGAATCGATCCGGCCGCCGCCCAGATCCGGGCGTCCGCCCGGCTGACCAGGGAGCGCGAGGCGCCGCCGTCCAGCTCGGAGAGCGCCTGGTCGAAGAGCTGGTCGATCTGGTCGGTGCCCACCCGGGTGTAGTTCTGCTCGACGACCAGGGAGCCGTCGGCGGCGGGCTGCGGCTTGGCGTAGATGGGGCGGGCGTCGGTGGCCGGGTAGGCGGAGGCGGGCCAGGAGTAGAGGGCCAGGTCGTAGTCGCCGGTGGCGATGTGGTCCCGGAAGTAGCTCTCGCCGGAGACCTTGGTGATCTCGGTACGGACGCCGATCTTCTCCAGCATCCGCGCGATGCGCTCACCGACCGTGCTCAGCCGGGCTCCGGCCTGGTCGTCGGGGAGGACGAAGCGCAGCACCAGCGGCCGCCCCTTCTTCCGTACGACGGCCGTCTCCCGGAGCCGTCCGGTCCGCCCGGCGTCACCGGCCGCGGGCGGGGCGCCGGACGCGGTGCCGGACGCGCTCTCCGCGGCGGGATTCGCGGTGCCGGTCGGGGCGCTGTGCCGGCTGCTGCCCCGGTCGTCCGTCTTGCCGTCCAGCGCCTTCTGCCGGCCGGTGCCGCCCGCGCGCCAGCCCGCGTCGGCGAGCAGTGACTGCGCGGCGTTGGTGTCCGGGTCGCCGAGGGCGCCGCTGTGGTCCTTGTAGCCCGGCTGGCCCGCCATCAGCAGATGGTTGCCGAGCGGCTCGGACGGCAGCCCCATCGGCTTGAGGACCAGCTTCGCCAGGGCCTTCCGGTCGATCGCGCGGGCCACCGCGCGGCGCACCCGCTCATCGGCGAGCGGGCCCTTGGTGCCGTTGAGGGCGAGCTGGGTGTAGGCCGGGTCCAGGGCCTTGCGCAGGGTGAACCTGCTCAGCGCCCGGGTCCGCGACCGGTTCTTGTCGGTGTCGCCGGTAGCCGCTCTCTGGGCTCCCGCCTCTTCCCGCGCCGCCCCGGCACTCGCCGCCCCGGCCGCCTCCCGGCCGCCGGTGGACGGCTCCGGCGCGCCCGCCTTGCCCGGGGCCGAGGAGCCCCGCTTGGCGCCCGCGGCCTGCTTGTCCGGGGCGGTGGCCTGGATGCGCCGGGCGGTGGTCCGGTCCACCTCGGCCAGGTCCAGCCGCCCGGCGATCAGCGCCTCGGCCCGCTTCTCGGCCGGGACCGCCTGGAAGACGACCCGGCTCAGCCGTGCCCGGTCGCCCCACCAGCGGGGGTTGCGGACGAGGGTGACCTCGGAGTCCGTGACCTGGCGGACCATGAAGGGCCCGGCGCCGACCGCGAGCCCCTTGTTCGCGGCCGCGGTGAAGACCGCCGGGTTGCCCATCACGCTCTTCGGGTACAGCGGGGTGAACAGCGAGCGCCAGTCGGTGTACGGCTTGGCGAAGGTGACCTTGACCTCGTGTTCCTTGTCCCCCGGTTCGACCTTGGCGATCCGGTCGTATCCGGCGTTGCGCGCCGTCCCGTACTTCTCGTCGGTGCCGCGCAGCGCCTTCCACTGGGCCTGGAAGTCCTCCGCGCCGATCGGGCGCCCGTCGCTCCACACCGCCTTGGGGTTGAGCTTGAAGACGACGACCTGCTTGGGGTCGGTCGAGGTGACGTCGGCGGAGGTCAGATAGTCGCCGTTGCGCTGGGGGCGGCCGCGGGCGTCGAGGGTGTAGAGGGAGGGCAGCACGGCGCCCGCGATCCGCTGGGTGCCCGTGTCCGCGGCCTTCTGAAACGCGTTGAGCGTGGTGGGCGTCGCGTCCAGGGCCCAGCGCAGGGTGCCGGTGCCGGAGGTCCCGGAGCGGGGTGCGGAGGCGATGTCCCAGGCGGCGCGCGGCGGCGGGCCGTCGTCTTCCGAACTGCAGCCGGTCAGTACGGGCAGCGGCAGCATCACTCCCGCGGCGAGCAGCATGGCGCGGCGGCTCCTGGTGATGGGCATGGCTCGTACCTCCGCAGGGTGACGGATATATGCGCATTTGGCATAGTGTGACGCTGATCGCATATACTCCTCACTCAAAGCGACGGTTCATGGGACAGCACGCCGAGAGGGCCATGGAGACGGCCATGAGGGGAAAGGATCACCCGCCCGGATCAATGCGGCGGGCGCGCACTCCGGCGCGCGGCGGCGGAATCCCGCCGGTGACGGCGCCAATCCCGACAGATCCCTTCACAACCAGGACCGTGGCGCGTAACACTCGCTGTCGCATGAGCGTCGCCAACCGCAACCGCGGAAGTGAGGGCAAGTCATGTCCTTGAACGACGACTTGACGGCCGTCCAGCGCTGTCTCGATGACCTGGTCCGTTCCGTCTCCCGGCTGGAGCAGCGGGTGGGCGCCGGTGGGCTGGAGATACGCCGCGTCCGCACCGACGCGGACCACCTGCGCGAGAGCCTCGCCCTGCTGCGCGAGACGGCTCCCGTGGAGCGATCACGCCCCGAAATGGTTCCGGTCCCCGACGCCCCGTACGACAGCGCGCTGTGGTCGGACGTCGACGACGAGGGCCTCGGCGCGCGAGATCGCCACGCGCCCTAGGGACGGGCCGGAGCGCCTCCCGTCACGGGGCGCATCCCCTCCGTCCCCCCACACCACTCCACCGCGGAGTTCCCCTTGGCCACAGGCACCGACCCGCAAGCCACCACGCCCGCCCCCGCAGACTCCGGAACGGCCCCGCACGGCGTGCACAGCGCCTCGCGCGCCGCCATCCCCGGCCGCCATCTGCGCAGCGACCGCTGGTGGCTCTCCCCCGCCATCACCGCCGCCGGACTGTTCGCGTTCATCGTCTACTCGACCTGGCGGGCCTTCGCGGGGGACGACTACTACGCCGAGCCGTACGTCTCCCCCTTCTACTCGCCCTGCGTCGCCCAGAACTGCGTGCCCATGAAGGGCGGCGCCAACTGGGAGATCTTCGGCGCTTGGTGGGGCCTGTCCCCGGCGCTGCTGATCCTGATCTTCCCACTGGGGTTCCGGCTCACCTGCTACTACTACCGCAAGGCGTATTACCGGGGCTTCTGGGCCTCACCGCCCGCCTGCGCGGTCGCCGAACCGCGCGCCAAGTACACCGGCGAGACCCGCTTCCCGCTGATCCTGCAGAACATCCACCGCTACTTCTTCTACTTCGCGGTGATCGTCGCGGGGATCCTCACCTATGACACCGTGCTCGCCTTCCGGGACGAGCACGGCCGCTGGGGCCATATGGGCCTGGGCACCCTGGTGCTGCTCGCCAACATCGCGCTGATCTGGGCGTACACCCTCTCCTGCCACTCCTGCCGCCATATCGTCGGCGGCCGGCTGAAGCACTTCTCCCGGCATCCGGTGCGCTATCGGCTCTGGGGCTGGGTGAGCGGGCTCAACGCACGTCATATGCAGCTGGCCTGGGCCTCTCTCATCAGCGTCGCCGTCGCGGACTTCTACGTCTATCTGGTGGCGAGCGGCGCCTTCGACGATCCCCGCTTTTTCTAGGAGAGGTGCTCATCCGATGACGCAAGTCGAGCGGCAGGCGTGGGACGTGGTCGTGATCGGCGCGGGCGGCGCCGGGCTGCGTGCCGCGATCGAGGCCCGCGAACAGGGCATGCGCTGCGCCGTCATCTGCAAGTCGCTGTTCGGCAAGGCCCATACGGTGATGGCCGAGGGCGGCATCGCCGCCAGCATGGGCAACGTCAACGAGCGCGACAACTGGCAGGTGCACTTCCGCGACACCATGCGCGGGGGCAAGTTCCTCAACCACTGGCGGATGGCCGAGCTGCACGCCCAGGAGGCCCCGGACCGGGTCTGGGAGCTGGAGACCTGGGGCGCGCTCTTCGACCGCACCCCGGAGGGCAAGATCTCCCAGCGGAACTTCGGCGGCCATGAGTACCCCCGCCTCGCCCATGTCGGGGACCGCACCGGCCTGGAGCTGATCCGCACCCTCCAGCAGAAGATCGTCTCCCTCCAGCAGGAGGACAAGGCCGCCACCGGCGACTACGAGTCCCGGCTGAAGATCTTCCAGGAGTGCACGGTCACCCGGATCGTCAAGGACGGCGACCGGGTCGCCGGGGTCTTCGGCTACGAGCGCGAATCGGGCCGCTTCTTCACCCTGGAGGCCCCGGCCGTGGTGCTGGCCACCGGCGGTATCGGCAAATCCTTCAAGGTGACCTCCAACTCCTGGGAGTACACCGGCGACGGCCATTCGCTGGCGCTGCTCGCGGGCGCCCCGCTGATCAACATGGAGTTCGTGCAGTTCCATCCGACCGGTATGGTCTGGCCGCCCTCGGTGAAGGGGATCCTGGTCACCGAGTCGGTGCGCGGCGACGGCGGGGTGCTGCGCAACAGCGAGGGCAAGCGGTTCATGTTCGACTACATCCCGGACGTCTTCAAGGAGAAGTACGCCCAGTCCGAGGACGAGGCCGACCGCTGGTACGAGGACCCGGACCACAACCACCGCCCGCCCGAGCTGCTCCCCCGTGACGAGGTGGCCCGCGCCATCAACGCCGAGGTGAAGGCGGGCCGGGGCTCCCCGCACGGCGGGGTCTTCCTCGACGTCTCCACCCGGATGTCCCCCGAGGTCATCAAGCGGCGGCTGCCCTCGATGCACCACCAGTTCAAGGAGCTAGCGGACGTCGACATCACCGCCGAGCCCATGGAGGTGGGCCCCACCTGTCACTACGTGATGGGCGGGGTGGACGTCGACCCGGACACCGCGGCCGCCACCGGCGTGCCCGGCCTGTTCGCCGCGGGCGAGGTCGCGGGCGGGATGCACGGCTCCAACCGGCTCGGCGGCAACTCCCTCTCCGACCTGCTGGTCTTCGGGCGCCGCGCCGGGCTCCACGCGGCCCGCTACGCCCAGGAGACCGCGGCCTCCGGCACCCGCCCGGTGCCGGACGAGGCACAGCTGGACCTGGCGGCGGCCGAGGCGCTGCGCCCGTTCAGCGCCGAGGCCGGTGAGCCGGATGAGACCGCGGGCCCGGCCGGGCCGCCGGAGAACCCGTACACCCTCCACCAGGAGCTCCAGCAGTCGATGAACGACCTGGTGGGGATCATCCGCAAGGCCGGGGAGATGGAGGAGGCGCTGCACCGGCTGGCCAGTCTGCGGGTCCGGGCGCGCCGCGCCGGGGTCGAGGGCCACCGGCAGTTCAACCCCGGCTGGCACCTGGCGATCGATCTGCGCAACATGCTGCTGGTCAGCGAGTGCGTGGCGCGCGCCGCGCTGGAGCGGACCGAGAGCCGCGGCGGACACACCCGCGACGACTGCCCGGAGATGGACCGCGAATGGCGGCGGCTCAATCTGGTCTGCCGGCTCTCCGACCCCTCGGGCGGTCTGGCGACCCCCGACGCCGGGCACGGCCAGATCCGGCTCGAGCGGCGGGAGACGCCGCCCATCCGGCCCGACCTGCTGAACCTGTTCGAGAAGGACGAGCTGGTGAAGTACCTGACGGACGAGGAGCTGACCCAGTGAGTGCGTACGAGGCCCACTTCCGGGTGTGGCGGGGCGACCAGGACGGCGGCGGTCTGAAGGACTTCCACGTCGAGGTCAACGACGGCGAGGTGGTACTGGACATCGTCCACCGGCTGCAGGCCACCCAGGCCCCCGACCTGGCGGTCCGCTGGAACTGCAAGGCGGGCAAATGCGGTTCGTGCAGCGCCGAGATCAACGGCCGGCCACGGCTGCTGTGCATGACCCGGATGTCGGTGTTCGAACGGAACGAGACGATCACCATCACCCCGCTACGGGCCTTCCCGGTGGTGCGGGACCTGGTGACGGATGTGTCGTTCAACTACACCAAGGCCCGTGAGGTGCCGTCCTTCGTGCCCCCGGAGGGGCTGGGTCCGGGCGAGTACCGGATGTGGCAGGAGGATGTGAACCGGTCGCAGGAGTTCCGCAAGTGCATCGAGTGCTTCCTGTGCCAGGACACCTGCCATGTGGTGCGGGACTTCGAGGAGAACAAGGAGGCGTTCGCCGGGCCGCGGTTCCTGATGCGGGTCGCGGAGCTGGACATGCATCCGCTGGACGCGGCCGCCGAGACCGGTCTTGACCGCAAGAGCACCGCCCAGGAGGAGCACGGACTGGGCTACTGCAACATCACCAAGTGCTGTACGGAGGTCTGCCCCGAGCAGATCAAGATCACCGACAACGCGCTGATCCCGCTCAAGGAGCGGGCGGCGGACCGTAAGTACGACCCGCTGGTCTGGCTCGGCAACAAGATCCGCCGCCGGGGGCAGTAGCTCCGCCGGGGGCGCTGGTGGGTGTCCGACGGATCTGACGCCTGCGGCGGGCTGTTCCCCTCCCCGCCCCTTCCCGATCCCAGGGGCTCCGTCCCTGGCCCCCGGGAGTCCGGGGCGAAGCCCCACCACGCGGCGAACCGCATACCGATGCCGCCGGAAGGGGCGAAGCCCCGGTCCGGGGTTTGGGACGGAGCCCCGGTCGGGGGTCTGGGGCGGAACCCCGGTCGGGGTCTGGGGCGGAACCCCGGTCCGAGATCTGGGGCGGAACCCCGGTCCGAGATCTGGGGCGGAACCCCGGTCCGAGATCTGGGGCGGAACCCCGGTCCGAGGTCTGGGTCGGAACCCCGCCACGCGGCGGAGCCGCATACCGATGCCGCCGGAAGGGGCGAAGCCCCGATCGGGGGTCAGGGGCGGAACCCCGGTCCGGAGTCAGGGGCGGAACCCCGATCCGGAGTCAGGGGCGGAGCCCCGATCCGGGGGCTGGGGCGGAGCCCCGGTTTCGGGGTCAGGGGCGGAACCCCGGTTTCGGGGTCAGGGGCGGAACCCCGCCACGCGGCGGAGCCGCATACCGATGCCGCCGGAAGGGGCGAAGCCCCGATCGGGGGTCAGGGGCGAAACCCCGGTCCGGAGTCTGAGGCGAAGCCCCGGTTTCGGGGGCTGGGGCGGAGCCCCGGTTTCGGGAAGGGGCGGGTAGGGGAAAGACCCGCCGCGCTGGTGCTCGCCCTCCGCGTCGTGTCGCGGGCCCGCGGCCGTCAGGGCCGCCCGTCGCCGTACCGGCCGTGGCCCGTCGCCCGTCACCCGTCACCCGTCACCCGTCACCACAGGCTGAGCAGCGCCTCCACCGAGTCCGGGCCCGAGGCCTGGCCGTCCGGAAGGGCCAGCTCGAACCAGACGGTCTTGCCGAGCGGGGTCCTGCGGCTGCCCCAGCCCGCGCTGAGCAGCCCGACCAGCTGGAGCCCGCGCCCGCCCTCGTCGGTGTCCCGGGCGCGCCGCCGCCGGGGCTGCACCAGACCGCCGTCCCAGACCTCGCAGACCAGCGTGCGGTCCAGCAGCAGCCGTAGCCGGATCTCGCCCTCGCCGTACCGCAGGGCATTGGTCACCAGCTCGCTGACCAGCAGCTCGGTGGTGTCCACCAGATCGTCCAGACCCCAGGACTCCAGCTGCTCCCGGGCCAGTTCGCGGGCCCGGCCCACGGACTGCGGGGCGCTGGGAAGGTGCCAGTCACCGACGGAGTCGGCCGACAGGCCCTGCACCCGGGCCATCAGCAGGGCGATGTCGTCCTCGCCGTGGTGGGTGTCGAGGGTGCTCAGGACGTGGTCGCAGACGTCCTCGAGGGAACCGGCCGCGGCGTTCCCGCCGTCGGCGCCGTCCCGGGTGTCGAGGGCCGCGCGCAGGGCCTGGAGTCCCTCGTCGAGGGTGTGGTCGCGGGATTCGACCAGACCGTCGGTGTAGAGGGCGAGCAGCGCGCCGTCGGGGAGCTCGACCTCGATCTCCTCGAACGGCTCGCCGCCCACGCCGAGCGGCAATCCGGGCGGGACCTCCATCAGCAGGGCGTCCTCGCCCCGCTCCACGAGGACGGGGGGCGGATGCCCGGCGTTGGCGAACGTGCAGCGCCGGGTGACCGGGTCGTAGACGGCGTAGACGCAGGTGGCGAGGTAGACCTCGGTCAGATCGGAGGAGTCGTCGGCGGCCTTGCCGTCGCGCCCGAGGGCGCGCGAGCCGGGCCGCGCGCCGGCGTGCGAGCCGCCCGGTGTGCCGAGGCCCCGGGCGATCTCGTCCAGTGCGGAGAGCACCTCGGCGGGCTCCAGGTCGAGGAGGGCGAGGGTGCGTACGGCGGTGCGCAGCTCGCCCATGGCCACGGCGGCGCGCAGCCCCCGCCCCATGACGTCGCCGACCACCAGCGCGGTGCGGTGTCCGGGCAGCTCGATCACGTCGAACCAGTCGCCGCCCACCTCGGTCGCCGCGTTCCCCGGCAGATAGCGGCAGGCGATATCGAGCCCGGCGGCCTCCGGGTCGCCGGGCGGGAGAAGGCTGCGCTGGAGTATCAGCGCGCGTTCATGTTCTCTGCGGTACAGCCGGGCGTTGTCGATGCTCACGGCGGCGCGGGCGGCCAGCTCGACGGCGAGCGCGCGGTCCCGTTCGCCGAACGGCTCGCTGCCCTTGGTGCGGGAGAACTGGGCCAGGCCGACGACGGTGTCGCGCGCGACCATCGGCACCACGAGGGTGGACTGGAGCATGGCCCCGAACTCCAGGGCCTCGCTGCCGTCCCGCCCGGGGACGACGCGGACCTGGGCGGTGCGCAGGGCGTGGGCGCACAGCGAGTTGAAGGGGTAGCGGTGCACCTCGCCGACCTGGATGGGCTTGGGGTCCTCCACGGTGTTGACGCGGCAGATGTCGCCGAAGGCGACCGGGCCGTCGGAGACCGCGCTGGCGAAGGCGACGCGGCGCAGCTCGGCGCTGCCGTCGGCGAGCCCGGGCGGGGTCTCGTCGCCGGAGAGCAGCCCCTGGTAGAGGTCGACGGAGGCCAGGTCGCAGAACTGCGGTACGGCCACGTCCAGCAGTTCGCGGGCGGTGGTCTCCAGGTCGAGCGAGGTGCCTATTCGGGCCCCGGCCTCGTTCAGCAGCGCCAGATTGCGCCGTACGCCCGCGGCCTCCTGTTCGGCGCGGCGGCGGCCGGTGACGTCCGTGGCGAGCCCGGCGACGCCGATGGGGCGGCCGGAGCCGCTGTGCAGCCGGTAGAGCGAGACCGACCAGCGGCGGCGGTCGGGGCTGCCCGGTGCCTGGCCCACGATGGGCATGTCGGTCAGCGACTGCCCGGAGTCCAGGACTTGGCGCAGGGCGGCGGCCAGCCGGTCGGCCTCGCCGCGCGGCAGCAGATCGTGCGGGGTCGTGCCGCGGTACTCCTCGGTGGGGCGGCCGAAAACCTTCGCAAAGCGCTCATTGACGCGGAGGATCCGCAGATCCGTCCCGAAGAGGAAGAAGCCGAGCGGAGATTGACCGAAAACGGCCTGTGAAGAAGCAAGATCGGTTTCCAGCCCGCGCAACGCGCTGACGTCCACCGCGATGCAGAGCGCGGCCCGCTTCCCGTGCTCGTCCTGAGCGGGCATCACATAGACCTCGGCGATGCCATGTCCGCTCGGCGTCCGGGGGTTACGGTAGGGGACCAGCCCGGTCCACTCCCGGCCGTCGAGGATGTCGGCCACCGCGCGCTGGCCCGTCTCCTGGTACTCCGGCGGTACGAACGCCTCCACCGGATCCTTGCCGATGGCCTGGCTCGCCGTCAGCCCCAGCAATTCCGCGGCCCGTTCGCTCCACTGCGCGATCCGGCCGTCGGGCCCGAGCGCGAAGGAGGCGACCCGGATGTAGTCATAGATCGAGCCGGGAGGACTGCTCTGCCACACCGCCGACATCGAGGACATGGACGACATGTCCGACATCGAGGGCCCCTGCGACATCGGCGACACCTGCGAACCCACCGTCTCCTCGGGCATATCAGCCCCCGCTGGCTTCTCGCTCATGCGCCCGTCCCCTCCGGCTCAGGTGCTCCGACCGGCTTCAGATAGCCGAGTATCCAGCACTTCGGCCATCCCGAGTACGGTCTTCACGATCACAGCACTATCTCAGCCCGCCATCAGAGTCCGTCCCGGCTTTTGGTGAAGCGCTCATGATCAGCGCTCCCCCTCACTCCTAACCAGACGGAGGCGGCTCGAACCCCATGGATTTTCCCGTACGGGACGTTCTCAAGAGGTGCGTGGACGGGTCCCCTCGGCGGCCCCGGCCGCGCGCAGCCGGCGGACCGCCTCCGCCACCGCGGGGCGGTCCTCGTCCAGCCAGTCCACCTCGTCCACCCGGTCCGGGGTGAGCCAGCGCAGTTCGTCATGGTCCTGGAGCGGGCGCGGCTCACCGGAGCGCAGCGCCGCGGTCCATACCCGCAGCACATAGCCGGGCTTCAGGGGCCACTCCCCCGGCAGCGGTTCGAGCGGCTCGACCTCGACCCCGAGCTCCTCGCGCAGTTCGCGGACGAGCGCCACCTGTGGGGTCTCCCCGGGCTCGGTCTTGCCGCCGGGCAGCTCCCAGCGGCCCGCGAGCTCGGGCGGGGCGCTGCGCCGCGCGGCCAGCAGCCGCCCCCGGTCGAACACCGCTCCGCCCACCACCACACGCACGCTCATGATCGGCACCCTAGCCCGCGCGGATCCACACCGGAGCCCCGGGGCGGGAGCACCCCGGGGCTCGGAAAGAGGTACGCGTTCCCGCGGACCGGAGGTACGTATTCCGGCGGGCTGAAACCGGACTCGGGCTGACCGGACTCGGGCTGACCGGACTCGGGCTGACCGGACTCGGGCTGACCGGACCGACGGTCCGGACTCGGGCCTAACCGGACTGACGGGACGCGGCGGTCCGCTCGACCACGTACAGCTGCTCCTGGCCCTCGCCCTCCAGTCGGTCGGCCACCTCCTGGGCCTCCGTCCTGGTGGCGTAGCGCCCGACGCGGTAGCGGTTGCCGTTGCTGTCCTGGCGGATCACGAGCCAGGGCAGCACAGCGTTCCCGTCACTCATCTCCCCGCCCCCTCCGCTGTGGCGCGCCCGGGCGCACGACCCCGCGACACCGTTAAGGAAATCCCGATCCGCATATGCCCGAGCCTACGCCCTACCTTCACGCAGCGGATACGTGTTCTTACAAGGAGGCACTCATCCGGCCATGTCTCAGACGCCGACTCCGGCCTTCACCCGGTCGCCGTCGCCGCCCTCGCCCGCCTCGTCGGCCGGGGCGGCGCCCATTTCGCGCTCCGCCTCCTGCAGCGTCGGATTGCGCCATGCGCTGCGTACGCCCCAGAAGTAGAAGGCCAGCCCGATCAGCGCGACGATCACGATGTCCCAGCCGCCCGGCAGATAGCCGCGGCCGCCGAACTCCGTGCCGCCGGCCCATGACACCGCCGCCATGACGAGCAGATACGTGACCATCCAGGCACCGGCGGCCAGATGCGGCCGCAGCTCCGCCCACGGCTTGCGCAGCTCGTACCAGGCCCAGATCGGCAGCCCGATCGCCATGATGAAGATGACCTTGCCGGTGAGCGGCCAGCGGGCCCAGTACAGCACCAGCGAGCCGAAGACCATCGCGATCGGCGCGATCACCGGCATCGCGCGCAGCCGCACCGGGCGCGGCAGCTCCGGGGAGAGGCGGCGCAGCGACATCACGGCCACCGGACCGGTGATGTACGAGATCACGGTGGCGACGGAGACGATCTCGGCGAGCGAGCCCCAGCCGCGGAAGACCGCGAGGAAGATGAAGGCGATCCCCAGGTTGAGCAGCAGCGCCGGGCGCGGAATGCCGGTCTTGGGGTCGACCTTGCCGAAGATCCCCGGCAGATGGCCGTTCTCCTGGACGCCCTGGATCATGCGCGAGGTGGTGGCCGCGTAGATCATGCCGGTGCCGGACGGGGAGATGAAGGCGTCCGCGTACAGCAGCATCGCCAGCCAGTTCAGGCCCCAGGCCAGGGAGAGATCGGCGAGCGGGGAGTTGAAGGAGAGCCCGGACCAGCCGCCGTGCCGCAGATCGGCGGCGGGGACGGCGGTCAGGAAGGCGATCTGCAGCGCGACGTAGATCACCAGCGCGATGAGGATCGAGCTGATGACGGCCTTGGGCAGCGACTTCCCGGGGTCACGTGCCTCGCCCGCCATGTTGAGCGGCGACTGGAAGCCGTTGTAGGCCCAGACGATGCCGGAGACGGCGACGGCGGTGAAGACGGAGCTCCAGCCGTTTGGGGTGAAGCCGCCGTTGCCGGTGACGTTGCCGGTGTCGAAGTGCGACAGCAGCAGCGCTCCGGCGGTCAGGGTCGGCACGACCACCTTGAAGACGGTGATCGCGGTGTTGGTCTTCGCGAAGAGGGTGATCGCGAACCAGTTGAGGAAGAAGTAGAAGAGCAGCAGCACGGACGCGAACGCGACACCGCTGCCGGTCAGCTCCTTCCCGTCGTACAGCGCCTTGGCCCAGCCGAAGTCCCAGGAGGACATGTACTGCACGGAGGCGGTGGCCTCACCGGGGATCACGGAGACGATGGCGATCCAGTTGGCCCAGGCGGCCAGATATCCGGCCAGCGAGCCGTGCGAGTACTGGCCGTACCGGACCATGCCCCCGGCCTTGGGGAACATCGAACCCAGCTCGGAGTAGGTCAGGGCGATGGTCAGGGCGACGGCGGCGCCGATCACCCAGGCCAGGATGGCGGCGGGCCCGGCCAGCGCGGCGGCGCGCTCGGCACCGAACAGCCAGCCGGAGCCGATGATCGACCCGAGGCCCACGGCGGTGAGGGCCACCGGTCCGAGTGACCTTCGATAATGCGAGTGGGAACCCTGCTCCGTGCTCAAGTTCCTGGCACTCCTTTCGCCCCCCAACGACCGGACACAAACCGATCCATCGTAAGAGCGAAACGGATGATCCCCTTCCAGTAACCCCTTTCACCTGCGCTTATGTGAGTTTTGCAACAGGGGGCGCGGGCCGCCCACAGTGGGGTCTCCCACGGCGGTGCCGCCCGTGGCGGTGCCGCCCATCGCGGGGCCGCCCACCGTGGGAAGCGGCATCAGCACGGGCTCGCCCGTGGGCGCCTTGCGGCACACATCCCCGCACTCGGCATCCAGTGAGCAGCACAGCGAGCAGACGGCCCCCGCCCGCACCGGGCAGTCGGCGATGTCCGGCAACTCGTACGCCGTCTCGCACGAGGCGCACAGGTGGGTGGCGGTGATGTCCGGGACGTCGGCATCCGGCCCGTTCACCGGGTTCCTCCGGGCCAGGTAGTAGCGGCCCCCGGTGAGCCAGGCCAGCAGCGGGCAGAGCACCAGCGCGAGACCGCAGGCGATGAAGGTCGAGAACGCCTCGGCCACCTCCCCGAAGACCCCGGAGAAGGCGACGATCGAGACCGCCGACGCGATCACCATCGCGCCGAATCCGGCGGGGTTCACGGGGTGCAGATACGCCCGCTTGAACTCGATGTACCTCGGGCTCAGCCCGAGCGGCTTGTTGATGACCAGATCGGCGGCGACGGCGGCTATCCAGGCGATGCCGACGTTGGAGTAGAAGCCCAGCAGCTTGTTGAGCGCCGCGAACATGTTCATCTCCATGAGCGCCAGCGCGATGGCGAGGTTGAGGAAGATGTACCAGACCCGGCCGGGGTGGCGGTGGGTGACCCGGGAGAAGAAGTTGGACCAGGACAGCGAGCCGCTGTAGGCGTTGGTCACATTGATCTTGATCTGGGAGATCACCACGAAGAGCGCGGCGGCGGGCAGCGCGACCGAGCCCAGCCAGGGCTTCAGCGCCTCGATCTGCGGGGCGATGGGCTCCAGCGCATGGGTCTTGCCGACCGCGCCGAGCGCCACGAACGCGAGGAAGGCGCCACCGATCTGCTTGGCCGCGCCGATGACCACCCAGCCGGGGCCGGCGGCCAGGACCGCCAGATTCCAGCGCCGCCGGTTCTCGTCGGTCTTCGCGGGCATGAACCGCAGATAGTCGGCCTGCTCACCGATCTGTGCGATCAGCGAGAGCGCGACACCCGTACCCAGGCCGTATCCGATCCAGTCGAAACCGGAGCCCGCGCCCTCGGTCCCGCCGAAGGAGGCGAACGCGCCCCAGGAGTCCGGCGCCTCGAAGGCCAGCACCACGAACGGCAGGGCGAGCCCGATCAGCCAGATCGGCTGGGTCCACGCCTGCACCTTGGCGAGCGCGCCCATGCCGCGGAAGACGATCGGGATCACGATGAGGGTGGTCAGCAGATAGCCGACCGGCAGCGGGATATGGAGGGCCTGGTGCATGGCCTGCGCCATGATCGAGCCCTCCAGCGCGAAGAAGATGAAGGTGAAGCTCGCGTAGATCAGCGAGGTCAACGTCGAGCCGAAGTAGCCGAATCCGGCACCGCGGGTGATCAGATCCATGTCCAGGCCGTAGGTCGCACAGGCGCGGGCGATGGGGATGCCGGTCAGGAAGATGATCGTCGCCGCGGTGAGGATCGAGGCGATACCGCTGGTGAAGCCGTAGGTGAAGACGATGGACGCGCCGATGGCGAAGTCCGCGAGATAGGCGATGCCGCCGAGCGCCGTGGAGGCGACCATGGTGGGCGACCAGCGGCGGTAGGAGTGGGGTGCGTAGCGCAGCGAGTAGTCCTCACGGCTCTCGTCGGCCGCCAGCCGGGCGTAGCCGCGGCGCGGGACGGTTGCCGGCTCTCCCACCTGTGTTGGCGCTTGTGTTGGTACTCCCGCCTCAGGCGTGACCGTATCGACCGCGTCCGTCATACCGGCTTCCCCTGTCGCTCGGGCCGTTCTCCTACGCCCGAGGACGGTAGGAGCCGGAGGTGACGGGCGGCCGCGATACGCCATTGCCGGGCCGTTACGGCGGCGGGGCGGCGGTTAACTCGCGGTAAGACGCCCCGGGACGGACCGCCCGACTATCGGTGAGCACCGACAGCGGGCGAACGATCACTTCACCGGCAGCCGGTACGCGATCCGGTAGCGCTCGGCCAGCACCACCACATCGGCGGTCTCCACCGGACGGCCGCCCGCGAAGTACGTACGCGAGATGACCATCACCCAGTGGCCCGGCACCCCGCCGAGCGCCAGCACCTCCTCGGCCCGGCCGGGGCGCGCGCCGACCTCCTCCGCCATGTTGTCCACCACCAGGTCGAGGGCGGCCATGCGGTCGACGACCCCGCGCCCGGCCAGCGGACCCTCCTCGGGCAGCATCACGGGCGTACGGCCGGTGAGTTCGAGCGGCTCCCAGGAGGTGGAGAGCATCACGACCTCCCCCTGCGACCGGAACACATAGCGGGTGCGCATCACCCGCTCCCCCACCTCGACCCCCAGCCGCCCGGCGATCTCAGCCCCCGCCTCCTCCTGCTCGCTCGCGGCCTCACAGGTGCCGGTGATCCGGTCGTCGGTCTGCTCCTGCCGGAACGGCGTGGTCTCCCCGGCGGTGTGGAACCCGCCCCGGACCACCCGCCGCGGCACCGGCTGCGCCCGTACATACGTCCCCGACCCGGAACGCCCCTCGACCAGCCCTTCGGCCATCAGCACCTTGCGCGCTTCGAGCGCGACGGTGTCCGAAACGCCGTACTCCTCGCGGATCCTGGCCTGGGAGGGGAGACGCGCATGCGGCGGCAGCTCACCCGCGGCGATCTTCTTCCGCAGATCGTCGGCGACGCGGAGGTATGCGGGCTGGTCACCAAAGGCCACGTGCACTCCCTGGGTTGACAGTCAGCAACAGCCTGGCAACTCAGGGTTGCCGATTGCAACTGGAGGCCAGAGCTTCACTAGAAGTGGTGAATCGCAGCTCAGAGACGTTTAAGTCGCCCAAAGTCGGTGCGCCGCCCGACGCCGGACGTCTCACCGCCCTTTGCGACCGTGACGCGATGCCGTGCCATCGGCGGTCCCACACGTTCCGGCCCGCCGGGCGCATTACGCTCCTGAGGATCAGCCGCCGAAGCGTAGGGACGTGAGATGGACGACGAACCGCTGCCGGAGTGGTCCGGACCCCCGGCGCCCGGACCGGAGCGGGGATGAGCGGGTCACGCGCGGCGGCCACGGCGACCGGCCGCATCCCGCGGGTGCTGCCCGGGGTGCTGCTCATCGCGCTGTGCGCGGGGTGCACCGGTGGCGCCGGGGCGCAGGACGCGGGCGGGGCGTCCGGCGCCGGGGCGGGTGGCGCGGGGGTCGGCGACGCGCTCTTCCCGCGGCTCGGCAACGGCGGCTACGACGTGCGGGGATACCGTCTCGCCCTCGACTACGCCCCCGGCTCGCGCCATCTCAAGGGCACCGCCCGGATCACCGCCCGCGCGGACCGCGCCCTGAGCTCCTTCCACCTCGACCTCGCCGGGCTGCGGGTGCGGAAGGCCACGGTGAACGGCCGTCCCGCCAAGGCCGCCCGCAGCGGCACCGAACTGGTGCTGACCCCCGCCGCGGCCCTCCCCAGCGGCCGCACCTTCACGGCCACCGTCGTCTACGACGGCGAGCCGAAGACTCTCACCGGCGATGACACCGGGAAGGAGGGCTGGATCCGCACCCACGACGGCGCGGTGGCCCTCGGCGAGCCGACCGGCTCCATGACCTGGTTCCCCGGCAACCATCACCCCTCCGACAAGGCCGCCTACGACATCGCCGTCACCGTTCCCCAGGGCTACACCGCCGTCTCCAACGGGGAGCTGAAGGGCCAGGAGACCCGGGGGCGCCGCACCACCTTCCGGTGGCACAGCGGTGAGCCCATGGCGAGCTATCTGGCCACGGTCGCCATCGGCCGCTTCGGGATCCGTACGACGACCACCGGCAAGGGCCTGCCCGCGTACCTGGCCGTCGACCCCACCGAGGCCGCCGGCGCCAAGAACATCGCCAAGCAGGTCGACGACGTCATCACCTGGGAGAGCCGCACCTTCGGCCCGTACCCCTTCTCCTCCACCGGCGCCGTCGTCGGCCACCTCCCCGGCCTCGGCTACGCCCTGGAGACCCAGACCAAGCCGTTCTTCGACGCGGCCCCGGACCAGGCGCTCGTCGTCCACGAACTCGCCCACCAGTGGTTCGGCAATTCGGTCACGCCCCGGGTCTGGAAGGACATGTGGCTCAACGAGGGCTTCGCGACCTACGCCGAGTGGCTGTGGGAGGAGGGCCACGACGGCCGCACCGCCCAGCAGGTCTTCGACGACTTCTACGACGGCACCGACGACGAGAGCGAGGGCATCTGGGACTTCCCACCCGCCGACCCCCCGACCGTCGCCAGCGTCTCCGACCCGCCCGTCTACGGCCGCGGCGCGATGGTGCTCCACCAGCTCCGCCGGACCGTCGGCGACACGGCCTTCTTCACCATCCTCCGCACCTGGCTCAAGGACCACCGGCACGGCAACGCCGACACCAAACAATTCATCGAGCTGTGCGAACGCAAGTCCGGCAAGGACCTGACCCGCCTCTTCGACGTCTGGCTGTACGGCGAGGGCAAGCCGAAGAAACCGTAGGCGTCACTCACAGAGGTTCGGCTATGTCCTCCAACAGAGGACGCAGTTGGCGCAGGCCGACCTCGGCCGTCATCACCCCGAGCGCCATTTCGTCGGCCTGTTGACGGCTGAGGGGATGGAGCACGGACTCCTCCCGCGCTCGGGCGGCGAGGCGGTCCCTCAGCCCCCGGAGTGGAGCAGCCAGACTGGGTCGCAGACCTCTCCGCGTCGTAGCAGCCGGGAGCGCTCGCCGCCGAGGGATCGGTGTCAGCAAGTCCTGTTCCCCATCTCCTCCGCGTCGGTGGAGGGCATTGACGGCGGTCGCCAGGTCGCCGAATCCGGCACCCGTTCCTCTTCATCCGTGTCGGCGGCGGCGAGCAGTTCCGGCAGCCGCCGCCTGGAGGGATTCAAACCATCTCGCACATCGGCGAGTTGGAATACCTCCGCGATCCGTGGGTTCCATGGGCGGGGGTAGCTTTCCGAGGTCAGAGCAGACCACGCACGTGCGCGTCGGTTGACCTCAGGCGCACACAGCTGGGAAGGGGGTGACTCGCTGAGTGCACGCCGAATGAGCAGGCGCTTACGCCGGTCGGCGGGGAAGAGCTCCCTCAGTAGCAGAGCAGCATCGACCGCACGTCTCATAGCTCGGATACCGACGCGTCCACGGGTACATCGGGAAGTTCGGTGATCGGAGCACTACCGGACAGCACCTCGGCGATCTTTTCCTCAAGGAGTCCCTCAACCACGCAGACTCCCATCACATTGCGCCCCAGCGCACGCCCCCGGTCATTGGGCGTGAATTCAAGTGGGGAGTGGACGTGATCTCGCCTGTTGCTCATCTGCGCGATGCGATACAGCCGACGCGGCGTGGGGCAGCCGACCACCAGATGCGATTCCACGACCGCCACCTTGGCCGCCCGGACCGCGCGCGGCATCTCGCCGATTTCACTCACACCTTGGGCGTCCACAGATTTCGCGTATTCCGCGTATTCCGCGTTGAACAGCCTTGACGATCTCATGGCCCGTGCCTGGGGAGACCGCTACGGTTGACCCATGACCGCCCTCCCCGATTGGATGCGCCCGCCCCGCCCCGAGGGCTGGTTTGCGGATGATCTGGACCATCTACCGGAAGCACCCCGCCATACCGAGCTCATCGACGGAGCACTCATTTTCATGATGTCCCCGCAGAGGTGGTGGCACGGCCACCTCGTCACGATGCTCACCGTCGCGCTCATGGAGCAGGTACCCGCCGATGCAAGGGTCGGCCGCGAGATGACGATCAAGCTGGATCAGCGCAACCGGCCGGAACCGGATCTGCTGGTGACGACGGCCGACTTCGACAGTGACCGCACTTGGTTCGCACCGGATGAAGTGCAACTCGTGATCGAGGTCGTCTCCCCCGAATCGGCCCACCGAGACCGCACGGTCAAGCTCCGTAAGTACGCCGAGGCCGGGATTCCGCACTACTGGTGCATCGAGGACGAGGACGGGGTGCCTGTCGTCCACGTCTATGAGCTCGACGAGCCGACCGCCGCCTATGCCCCGGCCGGGATCTTCCGCCACCACCTCCAGCGGACGGTTCCGTTCAAGGTCGACATCGATCTGAACGGCCTCACCCCCGACAAGGACAAGCATGGCCGGTAGAGCGATCGGATCGGCGCGGCATCCGCGGCACACGGACGCCGGGCCCACGTGCACCGGGCCCCGGGTTCAGGCGACGCTCAGCAGGGCGCTGGTCTCGGCGGAGGACATCTCGGTCGCGTAGACGCGGCTGCCCGGCTGGTGCTTGCGGCCGCCCTCGCCCAGGTGGCCGGCGTCCACGGGGTCGAAGCCGATGTCGCGGATCAGCCCGGCCACGGCGGCCTTGGCCTCCTCGTCGTCGCCGGACAGCGGGATGGCCACCCGGTCGGTGGCGCCCTGGGGGCGGGCGTGGTCGCGGAGGTTCTCCCAGTAGATGGCGTTGAACGCCTTGACCAGGTTGGCGCCGGTGTGGGCCTGGATCCTCTCGCTCGAGGTGGTGGCGTCGGCGTCGAGTTCCGGGTCGTTGCCGTCCCGCTCGGGGTAGTAGTTGCAGGTGTCGATGACGACCTTGCCGCGCAGCGGCTCGGTCGGCAGCTCCCGGTAGCGGCCGTAGGGGATGGACACGACCACCACCTCGCCGATCCGGGCCGCCTCCTCGGCGGTCACCGCGCGGATCGGGCCGCCGATGTCGGTCACCAGGTCGGCCAGGGTGTCCGGGCCGCGGGAGTTGGCGATCGCCACCTCGTAGCCGATCGAGGCGAAGTGGCGGGCCAGCGTCGAGCCGATGTGGCCCGCTCCGATGATTCCGATGCGCACGGCGTTGCTCCCCTCCTCGTGTGTGGTGGGCCCCCGGCGGGTTACCGGCACCCCGCGGATCATGCATTCGAGGTGGGCCGGGTTTGGCCGAGGGCCGCGGCTATCGGGGCTGCCATGCCCGTACGAGGTCCTCCGGCCCCCAATGCGCGGTCAGCGGCAGACCGTCGGCCACCCCGCAGCGGGAGACCGCGACCAGCGGTGTGTCCGGGGCGGTACCGGGGACGGCGAGCATGTCGCGCACCAAGGCGTCGTACTCATGACGGCCGAAGGGCTGGGTCTCCAGCCACTTGACCGATCCGACGAAGTGAACCTCCCGGGCCGTCGGCTCGCGGTCCGCGCCGATGAGGTCGATCTCGGGGTTGTTCTGACGGTTCCACCAACCGCCGATGGCCTCGGTCCCGGGCCACTCAGCGCTGGGCATCAGACGGAGCAAGGACTCGCGGATCAGTGGCTCGACCGCTCGCCCGCGCCAAGTGGTCCACGACCGCTCGATACGTTCCAGTGCCAAGTCACCGCGGCCGCGCTCGATGAGCGGGATCGCGCGTGCCAGGAACGCCAGCCAGAACCGCAGATACGGGTCGGCGATCCGGTAGCGCTTGTTCTTGCTGTCCGGCTTGGTGGACAAGGGGAGGTCGGCGGCCAGGACTCGCTTGGCCTGCAACATGGCGAGCAGCGGGGAGAGCGTGCCGGACGGCAGCGCGCTGGCGCCGCCGGCCTGGGCCGCGATCGCGCTGAACGTGCGCTCACCGCTGCCGACCGCTTCCAGTACGGCCCGTGAGTGCGAAGCCTCGGGGAATTCACCCAGCAGGGTCAGCTCGCCGGCCACCAGCAGGGGGGAGAGTGGATTGGCGACCGAGGTCCGCAAGAACTCCGTACGGTCCATACCCGGCCGCCAGGACTGGACGATCTCGGGGAATCCACCGGTGATCAACTGGGCGTCGACGGCCCCCGAGGCGTCGAGCCCGGTCATGGCCCGCACATCGGCCAGATTCAGGGGATGGACGATCATCTTCGCCGCCCGGCCGAAGAACGGGCGTCCGTACGACTGCAAGGCCTCCATCACCGATGTATCGCTGCCGACCAGCACCAGAAGCACGGGCTTGGCGGACAGGTGACGGTCCCAGACGGTCTGGAGCGCGCCCTCGAATTCCTGGTCCTGCTCGACCAGCCAGGGCACCTCGTCGATCACCGCGATGCTGGGCGAGTCATCGGGTACCGCGAGCGCCAGCGAGCGAAGCGACTGGTTCCAGTCCTGCGCCTGGAGGCCACCGATCAGCTCCGCCCCCGGCAGCGGTGACCCCGCGAGGGTCGAGGCGAAGTCGGCGCGCTCCGTCGCGGGGTGACGCCCACGGGTGGCCTGGAACACCACGTACGGCACTCCCGAGTGGTCACAGAACTCCTGGACCAGGCGCGATTTCCCCACCCGGCGTCGGCCCGTCATGATCACAGCTCGCCCCCGGGTGGTTCCAAGGCCCTCCGCCACTGCCCGGTACTGCCCAGCCAGCAGCTCAAGATCTCCGGCCCGGCCTTGGAACTCCACGACACACCCCAGGGAACTAACGTAGATTCATTCTTACGTAGATTGAATCTTACTTTACCGGGATTACGGTGCGGCGCGAAAACTGGACCATTGCGCGAGAACTAGACGTCGTCGCGGAGTACCGGCCGCAGCGCCTCGATCACCGCGGGATCGTCGATCGTGGAGGGCAGCTCGGTGTCCCGGCCGTCGGCGATGTCGCGCATGGTGCGGCGCAGGATCTTTCCCGAGCGCGTCTTGGGCAGGGCCGCGACCACGTCGACCCGGCGCAGCGCCGCCACGGGGCCGATCGTCTCCCGGACGGCGGCGACGAGTTCCGTGGCGATGTCCCGCGGATCGCGGTCGAGGCCCGCCTTGAGTACGACGAGACCGCGCGGTACCTGCCCCTTGAGCGGATCGGCGACGCCGACGACAGCGCATTCGGCGACATCCGGGTGGGCGGCGAGCACCTCCTCCATCGCGCCGGTGGACAGCCGGTGCCCGGCCACGTTGATCACGTCGTCGATGCGGCCCATGACGTAGACGTAGCCGTCCTCGTCCTTACGGCCGCCGTCACCGGTGAGGTAGTAGCCGCTGTAGGCGGACAGGTACGAGCGCACATACCGGGCGTCGTCCTGCCACACGGTGAGCAGCGTGCCGGGCGGCAGCGGCAGCCGGATCGCCACCGCGCCGTCGGCGCCCGGCGGCGTGTCGCGGCCCGTCGCGTCGAGGATGCGCACGTCGTAGCCGGGCATGGGCACGGTGGGCGAACCGGCCTTGAGCGGATGCGGCTCCAGGCCCATGGGGTTGGCGACGATCGGCCAGCCGGTCTCGGTCTGCCACCAGTTGTCGACCACCGGAACGCCGAGCAGGTCCGTGGCCCAGCGGTAGGTCTCCGGGTCCAGGCGCTCGCCGGCCAGGAACAGGTGGCGCAGCGATCCGATGTCGTGGGCGTGCAGAAGCTCTCCGCGCGGGTCCTCCTTCTTCACCGCGCGGATCGCAGTCGGCGCGGTGAACAGTGCCGTCACGCGGTGTTCGGCGATCACCCGCCACAGCGCGCCGGCGTCCGGAGTGCCGACGGGCTTTCCTTCGTAGAGCACGGTGGTGCAGCCGGTGAGCAGCGGCGCGTAGACGATGTAGGAGTGGCCGACGACCCAGCCGACGTCCGAGGCCGCCCAGAAGACCTCGCCGGGGTGGGTGTCGTACACGTTCTCCAGGGACCAGCGCAGCGCGACCGCGTGGCCGCCGTTGTCGCGCACCACGCCCTTGGGCCGGCCGGTGGTGCCGGAGGTGTAGAGGATGTACAGCGGGTCGGTGGCGGCCACTGGGACGCAGCCGACCGGCTCGGCGGTCTCCATGATCTGGTCCCAGTCGAGGTCACGGCCGGTCATCTCCGCCGCGCACTGCGGCCGCTGGCGGATGACACAGTGCTCCGGCCGGTGTTCGGCCAGCGCGAGGGCATCGTCCAGGAGCGGCTTGTACGGCACGACGCGGGCCGGTTCGATACCGCACGAGGCGGCGATGACGAGCTTGGGGCGGGCGTCGTCGATGCGCACGGCGAGCTCACGCGCGGCGAATCCGCCGAAGACGACCGAGTGGACGGCGCCGACGCGGGCGCAGGCCAGCATGGCGACGACCGCCTCGGGAATCATCGGCATATAGATCACGACGCGGTCGCCCTGGGCCACCCCGAGTCCGGTCAGCGCCCCGGCGAACCGCGCGACCTCGTCACGCAACTCCCGGTAGGTGAACGCCGTCTTGCGACCGGTGACCGGGCTGTCGTACACCAGCGCGAGTTGCTCGCCGCGCCCGGCGTCGATGTGGCGGTCCACAGCGTTGTGGCAGGTGTTCAGCCGCCCGTCCGGGAACCACCGGTACAGCGGGGGCTCCGACGCGTCGAGGGCCCGGGTCGGGGCGACGGTCCAGTCGATGGCACGGGCGGCGTCCAGCCAGAAGCCCTCCGGATCCTCCAGGCTGCGCCGGTACTCAGCCGCATAGCCGTCCTGCTTCGGCCCCTGCGTCATGTCGATAGCCCCTCTCCTCGTTCCGCTTTCCTCGTTCCGTCCGCGCCGTGCCGAGAGGTGCCTCCCGCCCGCGCCCGTCCCGTACGAGCGGTTTGGCGGGCGTGCGGGCGTGCGTGCGGCACCCACGGTCAGCCCAGCGGATGTACCCGCCGGGCGCCAGGGTCATTTCATCAGCCATTCCGCGATGGCTTCCGCGAATGCGTCCAAAATGGCCTCGCCCTTCTCGGCGGACGCCCTGCGCGCGTCACCCGCCACGCCCGACGGCGTGACCGACGGCGATGGGCGCGGACAGTTCCCGGGAGATCTCACCGCTGATGGCGTTCAAGGCGCGTGAGGGTGAACGTACCGCCGAACTCGACATGATGGTCCGCCAGCCCGCACCAGAGGGACGGAGCGACGGCACGGGCCTGTCCTGAGCGACCATGATCCCGGCTGCCCGGCGGCATGCCTCCGCGCTGAGGAAGCCGTCGACGCCGGTGGGCAGGTGCGGACCGTGCCGCTCGGCGGGGCCCACGGGAAGCAGCACCGGTGCGTCCTGGGCCGCCCGCATACGACCTGAAGTCCGATCGTGGCCTTCCACGACACACTTTCGACAAAAGGCTCACCTAAAGGTAATTAGGCGCGGCAACAACAAGGGAACGCATTGGCGTGGAGCCGGTTCGGGAAGATAATGGAAGTGGAGCATTCCCGGAAGATCGGAGGATTCCATGATCGCCCTCGGGATTATTCTCCTCGTCGTCGGCTTCCTGACCGGCATCTCCATCCTGTGGACTATTGGCATCGTCATCCTCGTCATCGGAGCGATCCTCTGGGTCCTGGGCGCCGCCGGACACGCGATCGGTGGACGTCGGCACTACTGGTAGCAGAGGCGTCGACGCGTACCGGCCAGCGCCTGTGCCCGGCTGCTCGGCCGCGTTCCGGGCGGGCCAATACCTGTGGTGGCGAAATAAGAAATCGATGCAGCGCGCGAAGAAGATTTCTGACGTGACAGACGGAGCGAAATGATTTAACATGCGCAGCCGCATGCGCCGTGCTACCGTTGCCTCCAGTTGCAGTTGTGGTTCCCAAAATCTTCAAGCGCCCTCACTGGCCCTCCATGCCAATGGCAGTTCTTCTGTATTTCCGGTCACTTCCGGTCTGGGCAATCATCGCGCGACGCCGAGCCCGCACAGCGCGGGCCCGGGCACTGCCCAAAGGAGATGTGACGCATGGCTACTGGCACCGTGAAATGGTTCAACGCGGAAAAGGGTTTCGGCTTCATCGAGCAGGACGGCGGCGGCGCTGACGTGTTCGCCCACTACTCGAACATCGCCGCCCAAGGGTTCCGCGAACTCCTGGAAGGCCAGAAGGTGAGCTTCGACATCGGGCAGGGCCAGAAGGGCCCGATGGCCGAGAACATCGTTCCCTCCCGAAGCTGACGCACGCAGTGAGAAGCTGGGGCCCGCGCCTTGGGCGCGGGCCCCGAATCGTCGCGCCGCAGGGCGCTGCCCCCCGTCACGCCACACTCGACGCCCCGGCCTCTCCGACCCGGATCGCGCCGCCCGCTTCAGGGTCTCGGCCAGTGAGCATTTCCTCCGGCCGAACCCGTATCGGTATTTGTTCTGGCCCGTTCTTGCGATTCTCTGCGCTGCTCAGCGCTGCGGGAATTCCTTGATGCGTGCCGCTTCGAGGAAGGTTCCGCATGAACCGCACACGTACGAACGCTCGTTCCGTCCCCACCCGTACCGGCGGTTCCGGCTCCCGACAGGGCGGCAGCCGCTCGGGGGCTACGGTCTCCAAGCGCTCCGGTGGTCCGAGCCGTTCGCGCGGTTACGGGGGCCGGCCCGCCGCACCGCGGGGGGAGTTCGCCCCGCCGGTGACGAGCAGCCCCGCTCTCCCCGCCGCCGAGACGTTCGCCGATCTCGAGATGCCCCGGCATCTGCTGGCCGCGCTGGTCGCCGAAGGGGTGACCGTACCGTTTCCGATCCAGGCAGCGACCCTGCCGAACTCCCTCGCGGGCCGTGACGTACTCGGCCGCGGGCGCACCGGATCCGGCAAGACCCTGGCCTTCGGCCTGGCCCTGCTGGCCCGTACGGCCGGCCGGCGAGCCGAGCCCCGGCAGCCCCTGGCGCTGGTGCTGGTGCCCACCCGGGAGCTGGCACAGCAGGTCGCCGATGCGCTCACTCCGTACGCTCGCTCCGTGCAGCTGCGGATGGCCACGGTGGTCGGCGGGATGCCGATCAGCAAGCAGGTCGGTGCGCTGCGTGGTGGGGCGGAGGTCGTCGTCGCCACGCCGGGCCGGCTGAAGGACCTTGTCGAGCGGGGTGACTGCCGCCTGAACCAGGTCGACATCACCGTCCTGGACGAGGCTGACCAGATGACCGACATGGGCTTTATGCCGCAGGTCACGGCGCTGCTGGAGCAGGTGCGCCCGAAGGGGCAACGGATGCTGTTCTCAGCCACTTTGGACCGCAACGTCGACCTTCTGGTCCGCCGGTACCTGATCGACCCGGTGGTCCACTCCGTCGACCCGTCCGCGGCCGCGGTCACCACGATGGAGCACCACGTGCTGCATGTGCACGGCGCGGACAAGCATCGGGTGACAACAGAGATCGCGGCGCGAGAGGGCCGAGTGATCATGTTCCTGGACACCAAGCACGCCGTCGACCAGCTCACGCGCCACCTGCTGGAGAGCGGCGTACGGGCCGCCGCACTGCACGGTGGAAAGTCGCAGCCGCAGCGCACCCGGACCCTGGCCCAGTTCAAGACGGGGCAAGTGACGGTCATGGTGGCGACCAATGTCGCGGCACGCGGGATCCACGTCGACAACCTCGACCTGGTGGTCAACGTGGACCCGCCCAACGACCACAAGGACTACCTTCACCGGGGAGGCCGCACGGCCCGCGCCGGCGAGTCCGGTCTCGTCGTCACCCTGGTGACGCCCGGCCAGCGCCGCGACACGGTCCGTCTCATGTCGGACGCCGGGATCCGCCCTCGGACCACCCAGGTCCGCTCAGGTGAGGCCGAACTGAGCCACATCACCGGCGCGCGCACTCCGTCGGGCATTCCGGTCGTCATCACCACAGCGGGGGTGGAGCGCCCCAAGCGCGGCGCCCCCCACTCCCGCGATCGGCGCGGCCGTGCCGCTGGGGGCCGCCGGACCGGCGAGGCGACACACCGTAAGGCTCAGCGGCAGTCCGCCCTCGACGCGGCAGCCTAGAGCCTTCCTCGTGCAGGACTCTTGCCCACTCCCCAAGGAGGCACCTTTGACGCTGGTCCAGATGACGCCGCACCCGGCGGATTCCGCCACCAAGACCGTGGTCGACGCCATGGACGCGCCCGGCCCGCAGGTCTGGGACGACATGACCGTAGAGGTGGCCTTGTCCGTCATGGCCAGTGCCCGTTCCGGGCACCTGCTCGTCCATGACGAGGACGGCCGGTGCACGGGCCTGATCGCTCAGGACCAGCTCACCGTCGTCCGCGACAGCTCCGCATACACGGATCAGGTCCGTCTGCGGGACGTCTTCGGCGACAACGGACCCTTCACCTCGCCCATGGCCACGATCGCCGAAGCGGAGCGCACGATGCGGCACGGTCGGCTCGGGGCCCTGCCCGTCATCGACGAGCACGGCTGCGCCGTGGGCGTTCTCGCCCTCTCACGCTGATCCACCTCCCCCGCTCAGACCTTCTCCCTCTACCTGTGAGGCACCCATGCGTTGCGTCATCGCCCGCTTCCCGTTCGACCTGACCAAGAGTGGGGTGCTGGCGTCGATGAAGGGCGTCACGCCCGAGCTCGTCACGGGTGAGTCCGTGATCATCGGCCGCCGCCAGTACCCCGCGAAGCAGGTGGGCGAGGTCATCACCGGGCAGGACCGTCGTGACTTCACCGCCGGCGAAGTCACCAGGGCCATGACCCGTCTCGGCTTCACGTGCCGTGCCCTCCCCGAAATCTCACCCGCGCGCGGCCTCACTCCGCTTGAGGAAGCGTCGGCTCAGCTCGGCACCCCCGCGCCCAGGTAACCGACGGGACAGGCGAAAGCCGAGACCAGGACGGTGTTGAGGGCTCGACCGGCGCGCGCCGGTCGAGCCCTCGACGCGTTCAGTGTCCGGTCGGCAAGACAGCGCCTCCAGGGCCGACCAGAGGTCCGTGACTCATGAGTCGGAGTAGCTGAAGTCGCCAACGGTCCAGCCGCTGACGTCCTTGATCGCGACGCGGTACATCCCGCCCGTCTCAGGAATCCCCATGCTGCCTTGCAGAATCCGGGCGACGTGAAAGTGCAGATGCGTGGGCGGGCCGCCGCCGTCGGGCCGGTCCTGCGTCTCGCCGGCGGTGAAGACGCCGGCGAAGGGGCCCAGGCGGTCCGAGTCCCTGAGGATCTCCGACACACGCTGCCTCCACACGGCTTCGGGAGCCAACCGTCCGGTGATGACAGCGCCGCCGGTGACCACGGTCAGGGACATCTGGTTGCTCTGCTCGGACTCCACTATGGCGGCCATGTCAACGAGCAGTTCGTCAGCGTTCGGCATGAGAGCCGATTTTATTCATCGGCCCGGCCGGCCGTACCCCACTGAACGCGGCGAACGGTCCGACGCCTCCGGCCGGGGTGCGACCTCTGAGCCGGCCGGGTGACCAGCCGCACGCCCGCTGTACGGGCCGCAGGTTATCGAGGTCCGATGCACAACAAAATCTATGCTTGCCAGAGTAGACATTGGACTGTCGGGTGGTTAAGGTTTTTCTCGTAGACAGAGTCGAACGAGACCCGGCAGACACGAACTGGCGGGTAGAAGCACATGAAGTTCCCAGGTCGGTGCGGCTGTGGAGGTGCGACGCCAGGTTGTTCGCAGGACGGCGACGGGGCCGGCACCCGCACCGGGCAGCCCGGAGTGGATAACTCAGCGAAGAACGGAGGAAGCGGACGCCATCAGGATCGCCCGGGCACGGAGAACCGGCCCGGGTACCGCAAGACCCCGGAATGGAGGGTGGTCCCCGGTCACGCATCCGCGATCCCCGCGATCCCGCCCTCCTCGGGCGGCGTAGCGGAAGACAGAAGGTCGGCACAGCAGTAGGGCCGACAGATGGTGTTGAATTTCCTTCGGGGCCCTGGTGCTTACGGCACCAGGGCCCCTCGACGCGTTGCTCAACGAGGTGAGAATGACAGCAGACAATCCGCTCGGTGGTCGTCTGGACGACGACGACTACCCCGCCTACACCATGGGACGGGCAGCAGAGATGCTCGGCACCACCCCCGGCTTTCTCCGCGCCATCGGTGAGGCCCGCCTCATCACCCCGCTCCGCTCGGAGGGCGGGCACCGCCGGTACTCCCGCTACCAACTACGGATCGCCGCCCGCGCCCGCGAACTCGTCGACCAGGGCACGCCGATCGAGGCCGCCTGCCGCATCGTCATCCTCGAGGACCAGCTCGAGGAAGCTCAGCGCATCAACGCGGAGTTCCGCCGTGCCGCGGCCGAACACCACGACGACTCTCCATGAGCCCTTCCGGGCACAGTCGGCGCCGCAGCACGGGAGAGGCGCTGGTCCGCGTCCGGCATCCGCATGTTCGGCCCTGCCGTTCGCGAGCGCCGTCGAGGCGAAGAAGAGCGACTGTGAACGGTCGGGGCCGGGCCAAACCGACCCGGCATCGCCAGCCGCACTTACCGCGGCCCACCGCCCCCACCGCCTGTCAGGGGCTCAGCTGCCACAGGGCGTCCATGGGCAGAGCCCGGATCCGGCCGCCGAACGGCAAGGTCTGCTGTCCCGTATAGAGGACGTAGCCGGCGACGAACCGGTCCCCGAGCAGGTTGGCGAGCCGATAGTGGAAGAGGCGGCCTTGTTGCTCGGACCAGGTCAGCTGGCGGGCGAGTTCCATGACGACGAAGTTCTCCAACATGGCACCGGCCGCGCCGTCGGGTTCAGCGAGCCGGGCGGCGTTCTGACCCGTCGTAGCGCACCAGCGTGGTGCGGGGAATACCCGAGGCGGTGGCGAGCGCCGCAGGGACCAGCAAGCCCGCCGGCCCGCCCGGCAAGGAGACCGAGGAGTTTCAGTATCTCGCCATGCCGCTCGATACTGGCGGGCTCCAGCACATCACGTTCGACAATCGTCGAAAGACAGGCGTTGAAGAACGCGGTCCGGCGCCGGGGCGTGCGCTTGACGGTCTCAGCGAATCCGCCGACGACCGCGCGGTCCAGATAGTCGCGCTTACGCAGAGCGGAGGTGCGGCTGTCCGCCGGGATGTTGGACAGCAGGACGACCCGGGCGCGGTCCCGCAGGGTCCGCACGTAGGTGACCATGCGGTCGTCGACGCGGGACCAGCTGTCGATGTCGGTGAGCCGCAGCTCTTCGATCGTGTCGGCGTCGGCGGGGCGGGACAGCGCGTGCAGTACGTCGGTCCAGTACGCGGATGCGGCGTGCCGGCCGGCGTCGTAGGGCGGGCGGTGGGTCCAGTAGGCCGTGGTGAAGGCGTCGGCGGAGGTGTGGCAGCGGGCGGCCATCTTCGAAGAGGTCGAAGAGCACGATGCGGCGGCGGTCGGTGGTCATGAGGGTCGGTTCCCTTGGGTCTCGGGGCGTCGAGTTCAGTGCCGGTCGTGCAGTGCGCGGGCGAGGGAGTCGAGGGCGGCCAGGGCGTCGGGGCCCGCAGGGGCGAGCACGACGCTGGTCGCCCCTGCGGCGTGGCGGGCGTCGATCGCCGCGCGGGCTTGGGCGGGGGTGCCGGCGATGCTCAGCTGACGGACCCAGTCGGCGGGCATCGTCCGGGCGAAGTGCCGGGCGTCGGGGCTGGCGGCGCGGTGTGCGTGCAGTTCCTCGGCGAAGGGCAGGGGGTCGATGTGCGCGGCCCACTGCGGCTCACCGACCGACTCCAGGGCGGCGCGGACACGGCTCAGGGCGGCTTCCTCGTCGTCGTCCACGGCTGCGGCGTCGTAGACGACGGTCTCCCGAGGGTTCGCGGAGGCGCCCAGGTTGCGCAGGGAGGCGGTGATGTACGCGGGTGCGGCGGGCTCGGCCAGCAGGAGCCCGTCGGCGACCTCGCCCGCGACTGCCTGCGACTTGGGGCCCCGGACGCCAAGGATCACCGGGGGGACGATGTCCGGGATCTCGGTGAGGACCACGCCTTCGCAGCGGACGTACCGGCCGTTCTCGGGACCGGGCTCACCCGCGATGAGCAGGCGCAGCGCCCTCGCGTACTCCTTGATCAGCGTCAGAGGGCTTTCGGGCCAGGACCCGACCTGGCGCATCCAGCCGGGCATGCCGTGGCCGATCCCCGCGATGAGCCGGCCGGGGTGGAGCTGGGCGAGGGTGGCCAGTTCCATCGCGGCGAAGGCCGCATTGCGGGCGCCGGCGGGCATGATCCCGATCCCGACAGTGAGGTTCTTGGTGGAGGCCAGGACGGTGGCGGCCTGGGCGACACCACCGCGCCAGCCGAGGTCCTCCACCACCCAGACCTGGTCGAACCCCAGCTCCTCGGCGCGCCGGACATAAGGCAGCACCTCGCCGACGGGGAGATCGAGCGGCAGCATCACACCGACAGGGCCGCGGGCGGGGGGTGCGGGTGACTCGGACATCTGGGGCTCCTTCGGTCGGCTGAGGGCGTTGCTCCCGGCCCTGGTGACCGGGAGAGGAGAGCTTGTGCGGCATGGTTGTCAGGGACCGTGCCGCACAAGCGGTCAGTGGCTGCCGGCCGCCATCTCGGGGCGGCGGGCGCGGTCGGGTCCGGTGTGCAGGACGCCGGCGCTCACGGCGGTGGTCGCGCACAGCAGGGTCAGCAGGACGAAGGCGTGGTTGAGGGCGACGACGTGGGTCAGCCAGCCGATCACGGCCGGGCCGGCGAGCATGCCGACGTAGCCGAGTCCGGCGACGCGGGAGACGTTGGCCCCGGCGGCGGAGGGGTCGGGCAGTTCCTGGTCGCGCTGGTCTTCGGCGAGGTCGTCTCGCAGTTCCCGCTCGCGGGCGGGCTCTACCAGTGGGTCAGACGGCTGTGGAACGGGCGATATGCCTGGTTCAACGCCTGGATCTACATCTGTACCATCACCATCGGCATCACCAGCACCGCACTCTTCAGCTCGGACTTCCTGGCCAGCCTCTTCGCCGGAACCGCCGACGCGCCCGGCATCAGCTCCACCCCCACCCAGCGCCTGTGGATCGCGATCGGCATGACCGTCGTCTGCCTGATCTGCAACTGCTTCGGCACCAGGACACTGGCTCTGATCTCGAAGATCGGACTTGCCGCGGAGCTGATCGGCATCGTTCTCGTGGGCCTCTACCTGCTGATCTTCGAACGGCACAACTCCTTCTCGATCTTCTTCCAGACCAGCAGCTCCAACCACGACAACTACCTCATAGCCTTCATCGCCGCCTCGCTCGTCGGGCTCTTCCTCTTCTACGGCTTCGAGGCATGCGGCGAGATCGCGGAGGAGGTCCCCAATCCCTCCCGCAGCATCCCGCGGGCCATGCAGCTGACCGTGGCCGTCGGCGGAGTGGCCGCGCTCTTCGCCTTCGTTGGTTATGCCCTCGCGGCTCCGGACCTCGCTTCGATCCTCTCGGGCAAGGACACCAACCCGATCCCCTCGATCCTCCAGAGCTCGCTCGGCAGCGTGGGCACGAAGGCGGTGCTCGCGGTCATCGTCACGTCCTTCATCGCGGGTGTGATGAGCCAGCAGGCCGCCGCGAGCCGGATCGTCTTCTCCTTCGCCCGCGACGACATGTTCCCGGGATCCCGCGTCTTCTCGAAGATCTCCCGCAAGCGCCGCGTCCCCATGAACGCGTTGCTGGCCGTGAACGTCGTCCCGGTGCTGATCTTCGTGTTCGTCTACTTCTCGCCCGACTCCCTCACCAGGATCGTGTCGTTCCAGGTGCTGGCCGGATACGCGGCGTTCATGATGGTCGTACTGGCCGCGCTGCGGATGCGCCTGAAGGGCTGGCGTCCCGCCGGAGCCTGGAGCCTCGGCCGCTGGGGCTTCGTGGTCAACGTGGCGGCCCTGGTCTACGGCGTGCTCGGGATGGTTCTTCTCGCTCTGCCCACCGGCGGCTCGGGAACCTCGTTCGTGGACCAGTGGATCACACTCGTCGGTTTCCTCGTCGTCTCGGCCGTGGGTCTGGTGTATCTGCTGACCATGAAGCCGGACCGCAAGTCGACCGCGCCGGAGGGCGACGCCATGGAGGTGGCCGAGCGCCTGCGCCGCCGCGCCGCGGCCCTTGAGAGCACGACCGGAGGGAACCCCGCATGACACGCGTCCTGTATCTGTACGGAGGCTGGCCGGGGCACAAGCCCTACCAGGTGGCCGAGGAGTGGGCCCTCCCGATCTTCCAAAACCTCGGATTCGACGTCGACGAGACCAACGACATCTTCTCGCTCGACGCCGACCTCACCGGCTACGACCTCATCGCGCTCAACTGGAACAACGCCCTGCTGTCCGAGGGGCTGACCGCCGCCCAGGAGTCGAACCTGCTGGGGGCGGTGGAGAGCGGCACCGGGATCGCCGCCTGGCACGGCGCGGCCGCCGCGTTCCGCACCAGCCTCAAGTACCACTGGCTGCTCGGCGGCAGCTTCCTCGAACACCCCGCGGGCGAAGGCGTGAAGTACCCCTACGAGATCACCGTCACGGACACCGGCCACCCGATCACCGCCGGGGTGAAGGACTTCCGGGTCGCGTCGGAGCAGTACTACATGTCCGTCGACCCCAACAACCACGTCCTGGCCGAGTCCACCTTCACCGGCGAACACCTGCCGTGGCTGGAGGGAAAGACGGTCCCTCAGGCATGGACCCGCACCTGGGGCGAGGGCCGCGTCTTCTACAGCGCGGTCGGACACGACCTCGACGACCTCCAGAACCCGGACATCACCCGCCTGTGCACCCAGGGCTTCGCCTGGGCCGCCCGTCAGAACGCCTGATCCCACCGTCCGATCCGAGCTGATTGGGAACACACCATGCCTGTCCTCACCGGAGGCCAGATCGTCGCCCGGACCCTGCACAACTACGGGGTCGACGTCGTCGCCGGCATCCCCGGCCACGGCATCTGGTCACTGACCGACGCCTTCCTGGACGACGAGTCCCAGATCCCCTTCATCCAGACCTTCCACGAGCAGAGCGCCGTCCACCTCGCCGACGGCTACTACCGCGCCACCGGCCGCCCGCAGGCCGCGGTGACCTCCATCGGCGCCGGCGCGAGCAACACCGTCATCGGCATGGGCACCGCGTTCACGGACTCCACCAGTGTCCTCGTCGTCACGGGCGGCCCGCCGACCCATATGCGCGGCCACGGCCTGCTGCAGGAACTCGACCGCTACACGGCGAACGACTTCCCCAAGGTGGCCGAGGCCGTCAGCAAACGGCACTGGGTCGTCACCCGGGTCGAGGAGCTCCCCTTCGTCCTGCACCGTTGTTTCAACTCCATGCTGACCGGCCGCCCGGGCCCGGTGCACCTCGAAGTCCCCATGGACGTCCAGGCCGAGGCGGCGGACGTGCAGCTGCACGACCTGGAGCGGCGCATCCCGGTCGGCCGCCAGCACCCCGACCCGGAAGCCGTGGAGCGTGCGGTCGACGTACTCCGCGCGGCCACCCGGCCGGTCATCGTGGTCGGCGGCGGTGCGATCACGTCCGAGGCGTCCGACCAGGTCCTCGCGCTCGCCGAGCGGTGGCAGATCCCGGTCGTCACCACGTGGAACGGCAAGAGCGCCTTCCCCGAGGACCACGAGCTGTTCGCCGGCAGTGTCGGCCAGACCGGCACGATGACCGGCAACGCGATCGCCGGCTCCGCCGACGTCGTCATCTCCGTCGGCTGCCGCTTCACCGACTGGTCCGCCTCCAGCTACGCCAAGGGCATCAGCTTCTCCATCCCGCCCGCGAAGCTCATCCACATCGACATCGACCCGCACGAGATCGGCAAGAACTACCCCGCCGAAGTGGGCATCGTCGCGGACGCGCAGCGAGCCGTGGCAGCCATCGTCGACTCCCTCCCCGGCAAGGGCGTAGACCGCTCCGAGTACCTCGCCGAACTCGCAAGCCTCAAGCAGGACTGGGAGGAGAAGCTCGCCGGCCGCCGTGACAGCGACCGCTTCCCGTTCACCTCGCAGCGCCCGGTCGGCGCCCTGCGCTCCGTGCTCCCGCGCGACGCGATCATCGTCGCCGGGTCGGGCAACACCCAGGGGGCGGTCAAGCAGACCTTCCCCGTCTACTCGCCGCGCACCCACCTCACCTCCGGCGGCTTCTCCTCCATGGGCTGGGCCATCCCGGCGGCCATCGGCGCCAAACTCGCCCGACCGGACAGCCCGGTCGTGTGTGTCCTCGGCGACGGCGACTTCCTCATGACCTCCCAGGAGATCGCCCTGAGCGTCACCGCCGGCGCACCGGTGATCTTCGTCGTCCAGAACAACGCGGGCTACATGTCGATCCGCGGTGGCCAGCGCAAGCAGACCTCGCGCCACATCGGCACCGAGTTCTCCCACCCCGACGGCTCGCCGTACAGCCCCGACTTCGCGGCCATGGGCCGGGCCTTCGGCATCGAGTCGTGGAAGGTCGACGACGCCGCGTCCCTGGAGCCGACCCTGCGCAAGGCGGTCCAGTCCGGGGCACCCGCCGTGATCGAGGTTCCCACGGACCGCGACGCCGCGGGCCCCTGGGTGCCCGGCTGGTGGGACTTCCCGATCCCGGCGTACATCACCGACGAGCGCCAGGACGAGTACCACCGCACCCGGGCCACCGAACAGCACCTCTGAGACGGCGCCGCGCCCGCCATGGCCGACGACCGCCCGTGCAGCCGAGACCCGGCCGCACGGGCGGTCGTCATCGCGTCCGGGGTGCGGTGTGTCCGCGTGGACATCTCCACGGGCACCGGCCGCGTGACCGTCTGCAAGATGGAGCGGCACCAGTGCCACGCCTCGGGAACGAGGAATGGCGACGTCAGCCACGGGGACTGCGCGAATGAGGCAATCCACCAGCGTTGCCGCCCGGTGACGGCACCACTGCGGATGGAAGTCGCCATGGTGCCACGCCCCAAGGGGAGCACGACCATGCACGATCCGAGGGATGCGCTCCTGCGTGACATCTCGGCAAAGGCAAGCATGCTCCTGGGGCAAGAGGCGGAGTCCGACGAAGAGCGTGTGCACCCCCTCAGCCCTCGACTATCCCTACATCTCGCGAGGCCGCGACCGGCTATGAGCCAGGATGGTCCTGACCGCCAAGGATCAGAGCGCCATCGCCGCGCTCGCCATCAAGCACGACCTGCTCGTCGTCACTGACGAGGTCGACGAGCGCCTTGTCTACGAGGGCTCACACCGCCCTATCGCGGCCCTGCCCGGAATGCGCGAGCGCACGGTCACCATCGGCTCGGCCGGCAAGACCTTCTTCTTCACCGGATGGAAGGTTGGCTGGGACACAAGCCCTGCCCGTCATCGCTCCGCTGACGGTCGGTTCACGCTGCCCAGCCACAGCACGTCACGCGCTCGGGTCATGGCCACGAAGAGCTGGCTGCGGGACAGCTCGTTGCGCTCGCGCCCCGTTTCGGAGACTTCCGCGTCGGGTGTGCGGGAGCCGTCCGGCATAGTTGCGTCGTGCTCTGGGAGGTAAACCCGCTTGAACTCCAGTCCCTTGGCCCGGCGATAGCTGCCGAGTTTGACGGCGTCGACAGGGCGGCCGTCGTAGTGTTCCAGTAGGCATACCGGGATGCTCGCCCGTTCGAGAAGCCGCTGGTAGCGGCCGATGGCGCGCATGGAGGGGCAGAGCACCGCGGTGTCGGCGCGGGCTCCCGGTGGCAGGCTGTGCAGGGCCTCCAGAAGAGCTTGGTCGTGCTCGGATGGTGTCGGTTTCGAGACACGGATCACGTGACCGTCGTGGTACGTGAGGTCGACGTCTCGGCGGCCCGGTGTGCGCAGCCCGTCAATGTCCTCGAATGAGTCCTCGGCGACGACGGCAAGCGCCGCGTCGAGGATCTCCTTGCTGTTGCGGTAGTTGATGTGCAGCACTTGTCCCCGGTCGCCGCGGATGTCGATGCCCGCGTCGGACAGGCGGAACCCTCCGGGGTAGACGGCTTGTTGACCGTCACCGACCAGCAGCAGCCCGTTGGGAGTGTCTCCGACGAGAGCATGCAGAAGGCGCACTCCGACCAGGGTCAAGTCCTGGACCTCGTCCACGACCACAGCCGCGTAGCGGTGCTGCCCCGTGCGGCGGAGGGCCTCTGCCAGGGCGAGGGAGAGGACATCGTTGAAGTCGTGCACGCCACGCTCGACACGAAGCGCCTCGTACGCCTCGTACAGAGCCCAGACGGCCTCCCGATGCGGGCGGCGCAGGCTCGCGCGACGGCGTCGGCGGGGCACCGTGGCGTACTCCTCGAAGGAGGTGATACCCCGCCCTTTTATGACGTGGTCGATCTCCTCCTTCCAGTAGCCCGGTGCCGGGTCGATCTCGGTCAGGCAGCTGTCGCGGCCGACGTTCTTCCAGGCGAGGCTGAAGGCGGTCTGGGCCCTTTCTCCGTGCAGCCGAACCGAGACGCCGCAGTCGCGCAGGAACTCCTGAGACCAGGAGTGCAGGCTGCGGAAGTCGATCCTGTCTGCCACGGCGGGAGACATGGCCTTGAGAAAGGTGGCCTGCACCCGTGGGAGATTGTTGGCGAACGTGACGTACAGGATCCGGCCGGTGGTGCGCTGGGCGAGGTGGGCTGCGCGGTGCAGACCGACGACGGTCTTGCCAGTGCCCGCCGGGCCGCTGATCCGCGCGGGGCCGGCCCAGTTCCGGCGTACCAGGGCTACCTGATCGGGGTGGAGGAAGGTCATCCACTGCTCGATCGGGGCCCGCAGCGCTTCTTCCAGAGCTGCCTCACGCAGCCCGTCGAGGTCGAACAGACCGTCGGACAGTTCTTCTTGAGGCGGTGCCTGCGGTGGAGGCGATATGGCCCGAGTCGCGAAGGCTCCCTCGTACTCAGGGAAGGCCCGATCCAGGTGGTCGGCGATGACGCGTACGGATTCGGGGCGCAATCGGTGACGCTCCGAGAGCAGGGCCGGTCCGACCTCATGCTCCCCCAGCAGCCGAACCCTGCCCAGTTCAGCATCGACTCGGTGCCCTGCGAAAACCATGAGGGGCTGGACCGCGACCGGGGACATGCCCAAGGACGCCACCGCCGACTCGGCTACCTTCGTCACGGCAAGGAGCTTGGCCACATGCTCGTCGCGAGGCTCGCCGTCAACGCTGAGTCTTCCCTCTGAACACTCCGGTGCGGAGCGCCAGTTCTTCACATCGAGGACGAACGCCCCGCCAGGACCGACCAACAACATGTCCACATTGGCCATCCGCGTCCCCGGCCACCTGCGGTCCACCAGTAACCGCCACCCGCGCGCGGTCAGGACCAGCAGCTGGGCCGCGACCCTGCGTTCGCCCTCACTTGCGGCTTCCCATCGGCGTGCTTGCTGCCGGGCCGCCTGCCACTGCTCTCTCAGTAGCCGTTCCTGCCGTCGCGCCTCCTGCGCCCGCCGCGATGCCGATCCGCCAGCCGCCATACCCCTCCCCCTCGTACGCAGAGTAGTGATCATAAAACGATCAGCGACGGCGGGACAGGGTGCACGGCTGACGAGGTTCGTCCCCGCCGAACGACTTCGGCCATGCGCTGCGATCACCGGATACGCGGAGCGGCGGCTGAGGCTTTTGCAGTCGGCGATCGAGCCGGCACACAGCCGCCAGAAGGGGCCTCCGGCTCCGCGCTTGACATCGCTAGGCTTGCCTCATTGCCGCGCCACCCATGACCGGAGGACTCCACGTGACGCCGACCGCCGCCAAGCCCGGTCCCTCGGCGCGTCGCGAGCACTGGTTCCAGCCGCGCCGGTCCGGTTTCCGGTGGGAGCAGGAGGGGCTTGAGCACGTACGGCAGCTGATGCCGAACGCCGAGCCGTATCGGGCGTGGGCGACATTCCGGTTCACCGGTGTCACGGGCCGGGTCAACGAGTGTGATCTGCTGATCGCCGTGCCCGGCGGCGTCTACCTGCTGGAGCTCAAGGGGCACCCCGGCCGGGTGGTGAACCACGGGGACACCTGGCAGTTCCACGGTGACCGGGTGCGGACGCTGCGCAACCCTCTGCACCTCACCGACCTCAAGGCCAAGGAGCTCAAGGCACAGTTGGAGCGTGCCGCGCACGCGGCGGGGGTCCCCGAGGCGAAGATCCCCTACATCAAGCCCGCGGTCTTCCTGCACGACACCGACCTGGTGAGCGAGCTGGACGAGTTCCAGCGCGCGTCGGTGTACGGACGCAGCGGCGGTACGAGCGGTCTGCCCGGCATCTGGGACGGTCTGCTCGGGCTGCCGCCGGAGCGGGAGAGCTGGCGGGTCACCCCGCAGGACAGCCAGCGGCTCGAAATGCTGATGAAGCGTATCGGGATCAGCCACTCCACCAGCCACCTGCGCTTCGGGGACGACTGGCGGCTCGCGCCACGCGCGCTGGACGCGGGCCCCGGCTGGGAGGACCGGCTCGCCGTACGCGACGACGGCCTGGTCAAGGAGAGCGGCAGGGTCCGGATCTATCTGTCGGGCCAGGCGGCGTCGGCGGAGCAGCGTGGCCGGGTGGACCGGGCGGCCCTGCGCGAGTACCAGGTGCTCCAGGGCATCAACCACCGCGGCATCGTCCAGGCCGTCCAGATCCGCGAGCACCAGGGCGGCCCGGCGATCCTCTTCCGGCACCGGGAGTCGGACCTGCGGCTCGACGCGTACCTGGACGCGTACGGCGACCGGCTCACGCCCGCCGTACGCCTGGACCTGGTGCGCCAGCTCGCCGAGGCCGTCCGCTACGCCCACAACCGATCGCTGTACCACCGGGCGCTGTCGGCGCGCTCGGTGTACGTGTCCGCACGTGAGGACGACACGGAACCGGTGCTGCGGATCGCCGACTGGCAGACCGCCGCCAGGGACTTCGGCACCACCTCGCACCTCAGCCTCGGGCAGACACCGCTCGATTCCGGACTGGTGGCCGACATCGCCCAGGTGTACCTCGCCCCGGAGGCCGCCAGGGAGTTCGCCGATCCGGTGGACCTCGACGTCTTCGGTACGGGATCCGTCTCTTATCTGCTGCTCACCGGTAAGCCGCCCGCCGACGCGCGGGGTGTTCTGGTGGACCGGCTCGCCGCGGAGGGCGGGCTCCATCCGTCCGCGGCGTCCGACAGCGTCTCCGCGGCGCTGGACGACCTGGTCTTCCGGGCCACCGCCTCCGACGTGCAGAACAGGCTGTCGTCCGCCGAAGAGTTCCTGCGACTGCTCGACGCGGCCGAGGCGGACGATGCCGCGGCCCGGCGCGGGGCCGTCAAGGTCGAGGACCCGCTCACGGCCAAGGCCGGCTGCCGCGTCGACGCCGAGTGGGAAGTGGTACGGGTCCTCGGCACCGGCGCGACCGCCCGCGCTCTGCTGGTGCGCCGCGTCGAGGACGGGGTCCCGGACCCGTCGTCCCTGCGGGTGTTCAAGGTGGGGCTCGACCGGGAGAAGGACAGGCGGCTCCACGCGGAGGCGAGGGCGCTGCGCGAGGTGGGCGGCAACCGCGTCGTGAAGCTGTTCGCGCCCCCGCGTGAACTCGTCGGCCACACCGTCCTGGAGATCGAGTACGCGGGCGGGTTCCGGCCGGCTGGGGACCGGGAGCCGGTCAGTCTCGGGTCGCGGCTGCGCGGCGAGGGCCGACTGGGATACACCCAGCTGGAGCGGTTCGGCAACGATCTCTTCGAGGCCCTGGACAGCCTGGCCGCCCGTGGGGTGCGACACCGCGACATCAAGCCGGACAATCTGGGGCTGTTCAAGCGCAGTGACGGCTCCTGGCAGCTGATGCTGTTCGACTTCTCCCTGGCCGACGCCTCCGACCAGGACCTCCACGCGGGCACCCGGGGCTATCTCGACCCCTTCCTGGGCGGCAGCCGCCGCGCCCGCTACGACGACCACGCGGAGTGGTACGCGGCGGCGGTCACGCTGCACGAGATGGCCTCGGGCGAGCGGCCGGTATGGGGTGACGGCCAGGGCGATCCACTGACCGTCCCCCAGGCGGAGCTCTATGTGGCCCGCGAACTGTTCGAGCCCGCGCTGGCGGAGGGGCTGACCGAGTTCTTCGCGAAGGCCCTGCATCGTGATGTCGAGCAGCGCTTCGACAGCCTCCGTCAGATGCAGGAGTCCTGGCGCCAGGTCTTCCGCCGGGCGGACTCGACGCGCCCACCCACCACCCCCGCAACGGTCGACACACAGGCGGCGGACGTCGAGGATGCCCGTGAGCAGGCCGCCGCCGCCGCGGATCTCACGACCCCCCTGCACGCCGCGGGACTGTCACCGCGGGCGGTCTCGGTGGCCGCCGGTCTCGGTGCCGAGACGGTGGGCCGGCTCCTGGGTGTCCCGCCGCACACCATCTCCCGTGCACGAGGCGCGGGCAACGTCATCCGCAAGGAGCTCAACCGGCGCCACCGCCAGTGGACCCGGCAACTCCGCGGGCGCGCCACAGCTGAGCAGCCCGTACGGGTGGCTGCCGACACGCCCGTCGAGACCACGGAGTCCATCGGAACACTCGCGTCCCTGCTGGTCCCGGCCGAGGCCGGACCCGGCGCCCACCCCCGGCGCGACATCGTCCTGGCGACGCTGGGCCTGTCGGACGTCGAGCAGTCCGGTGAACTGCCGCCGTGGCCCGACCAGTCGGCGATCGCCAGGGCCCTCGGCGTCAGCCAGTCGGCCGTCTCGGAGAATCTGAGCGCCGCGATCGAGCGGTGGGCGGCGCTTTCGTGGCTGGAGAAGGTCCGGGACGAGCTGGTGACCATACTGTCCGAGCAGGGCAGGGTCATGACGGCGCAGGAACTCGCCACCGAACTGCGGGTACGCCACAGGCCGCTCGATGAGGGCGGTACGGAGGGCCGGTCCGGGCTTCAGACGCAGGCCCTGGCCGTCGTGCGGGCGGCCGCCGAAGTCGAGGCCCGCCGCGACGATGCCGCCGCCGCGGGAAAGGGCGACGAGGACGGCGCCTCCCGTTTCACCTTGTTGCGGCGCGGCAGCACGGTGCTGCTGGCCTTGGTGGATCTACCGGGCAGTGACGATCCGACTCCCGCGGAGCTCGCCGAGTACGCGACCCTCCTCGGCCGGGCCGCCGAGGAGGTGACGGCCCGCGATCCGCTGCCCGGCGGGGGCGCCGTCCTGCGGGAGCTGCGGGCGGTGCCCGCCCCGGAGGGCACGGCCCCACTGGCCGACACCCGCCTGCTGACGTTGGGCGCCGCGATGGCGGACGGAGTCGGCGTCACGCCGCGTTTCGAGCTGTTCCCCCTGAACCTCGGCCTCGACCGGGCGCTGCGGATCTCGCAGGCCGCGGCCGGGGTGCGTCCCGGTATCGGGATCGGTGCCGAGGAACTGCTGAGCCGGGTCAGGTCCCGCTTCCCCGGCCTTGCCACGCTCGCGGGCGTCACCTACGTGGAGTGGGAGGAAGCCCTGACCGCGGCGCACTTCCCGCTGGAGTACGACCGGGACAGCCGACGCTTCTACCCGCCCGCGCGGGACGCCGAGCAGAGCCGCCCGGCCCACACCGGCTCGGTGCTGACAAGCACCGGCGCGCTGTACGAGGCCGCGCAGGGCCAGCTGGCTGAGGGCCGCGACCCGGGCCACGTGGTGGAGGTACGGCTTCAGGAGGCGGTACGCCGGGGCGGGTTTCTCGCCCTGACCGTGCCGGGCGCCCAGCTGCCCGATACGGCCGGACGCCTCGCCGCCCGGTTCGATGTGCTGCCGGTCGATGTGGACGAGCTGTTCCTGGCCGCCCTGCGTGCCCTGGCCGACGAACAGCGGGTGAGGTGGGGGGCCCTGCTCAAGGCGGACGCCAAGTTCACCACCACTGGCCGCATCGGGCCCGCGCTGGCGTCCTACACCCGGCTCGCCGCCGAGCGCGTCACCGCCCGCTGCACGACGCTCGCCGAGCAGGCGGGCCCGCGCAGGGTGCTCCTCGCCCACCGTGCCTCCCTGGTGGCCCGGTACTGGGAGGCGGGCGGCCGCGAGTTGCTGGTGTCCCTCCAGGAGGCGGCACGCCGCCCGGCCGGCGTGCCGCACGGTCTGTGGCTGCTGGTTCCCATGGACGACCCGCAGGCCACCCCGGCGCTGGACGGCCGCACGGTGGACGTGGTGGACCGGGTGAGCGAATGGGTGGTCTTGGAGGGGCTGTTCATGAAGGGGCTGACGAAGCTCCAGGAGGCGAGCTGACGGCTGACGCGGGATCAGCCGAAGACCCTATGATCTGGGTCGTGGGGGACGACGAGGAAAGCAAGAAGGCGAAGACGGATTACGCCTGCGCGGGGGAACGGCACTACGAGGACGCCGCCTATCTCCACGGCGATGGAAGGCTGTTGAACGCGGACCATCTGTTCGGGCTCGCGGTGGAGTGCCTGATGAAGGGGCTGCTGAAGCGGTTCGCCGGGCCGCACGGGGTGTCCATGCGGAACAGCGGGGGCTCCGACGACGACCGGCTCTGGTGGGACGACCCCGACGCCAAGAACCAGAACAAGAAGCGGAAGGCTCTGGGGCATATAAACCAGATGCGCCAGGCCCTCCCCTTGCTGCTCGACGGACGTCCCGGCCCCGCTCTGACCCAAGTCCTGACAAGGGTCTCCGCGGACTTCGAGAAGTGGATCGTCGACGACCGCTACACCGACGGAACCCACCTCGACCGGGCGCTCCTGTCCCGCCGTCAGGAGGCGGCGACACTCGCCCACGAGCTGCATCTGCACGTCCAATTCACCGGAAAGCTGCCATGACCCTCTACGACGCACCGGTCCGCTTCGACGAGGCGCGCCCGGCCGCCGTCGCCCTCGCCTGCGAGGTCGCCGCGGCGGGCTTCGACGTCCTCCTCGTCAGGGATGTGGTCGGCAGGTTCTCCTTGGTGGTGGACGACGGCGAGAGGGACGACGGGGCGAGCGCCGAACAGGCCGAACGCTGGCGGGAGTCGTTGACCCGCCGGCTGGGCCGCTACAGCGGCGAACGTCCGCTCGTGCTGACCTCGGTCACCCGCCTGCCGAAGACCCTGACGGCTTCGCCTCGCACCCTGGAGGTCGTGGCGGCCACCGGCACGGCGGGCGCGGTCCGGCTCCTCGACAACACCGTCGTCGGTGAGGAGTGGTCCCACGTCACCGCTCCCTCCACCGACGAGAACGGCGGGGCATCCCGCCCCCGCCGTACGGCCCTGTACGGGTTCAAGGGCGGCGTGGGCCGCACGACGGCGGCCGCGGTTCTCGCCCGCCGGCTCGCCGACGAGGGGCTGATCGTGCTGGTCCTGGATCTCGACCTGGAGTCGCCCGGCGTGGGCCCGCTCCTGCTCGGGGACCGCGATCTGTGCACCCACGGTGTCGTGGACCACCTGGTGGAGTCGGCGCTCGGCAACGCGGACGGCCTGGAGATCGTGGTCCGCTCCGGGTACACCCCGCGCAACCGGGGCGAGCTGTGGATCGCGCCGGCGCGCGGCGCGGGCACCGAGGGCATCCCCAACGCGTACGTGGACAAGCTGAACCGGGTGTACGCCGACACGGAGGGCGCCCGTTTCTCCGACCGCCTGGCCGCCACGGTCCGTGCCTGCGAGGAGGCGGTGGAACGGAGCGACAGCGGCCGTCTGCCCGATGTGGTGCTGCTCGACAGCCGGGCGGGCATCCACGACGTGGCGGCCGTGACCATCTCCCATCTGTGCGACTACGCGCTGCTGTTCGGCGCGGACAACGACCAGACGTGGTCAGGCTACCGTGACCTGTTCGAGGCGTGGGCGGCGTCCGGGCAGGCCCCGGCGATCCGGCAGAAGCTGCGCATGGTGGCGTCAATGGTCCCGGACTCGGTGCACTACTCGAAGGACACCCACCTTCAGTCCTTCCGCCAGAACGCCCTTATGACGTTCAGCGTCCTCTACGACTCGCTCGCGCCGGACGAGGTCGCCGGAGCCACGGAGGGCTCCTGGGACCTGGACGACGACGACGCGCCCCACTCCCCGATCCCGATCCTGTTCGAGCCGGGTTTGGTCGGGATGAACGTGCCCCGCTCCCCGGACTGGCAGGAGCGTGCCTTCGTCGAGGCCGCGTACCGTGACTTCCTGGACACGGCCGTCCCGCTGATCCTGGCGGGCCCGGCCGAGGATTCCGGCACCGAGTCCGAGGACGACCGCCCATGACCGAGCCGCTGACCTCCGACGAGTACCGCGACCTGCTGTCGCGCGCGCTGGAGGGCACCGTGGACGCGGACACCCGGCCCCCCGAGCCGCACACCCTGTACATGCCGGACGCGCACCGCGCCGCGCTGTACGTGGACAGCACCGTGGTCCAGGGCGACCGTGGGGTGGGCAAGACGTTCTGGGCGCGCTCCCTCCTCGACGCCGACCTGCGCGCGGCGGCGGCCCTCGAGTACCGCATCAACCGGCTGAACCGGCTGCGCGTCACACCCGGCTACGGCATGGATATCGTGCCGCACTACCCGGGCCCGCTCGCCCTGCCCGCCCTGCTCACCGGCGGCGCGCTCCCGGAGGAGATCTGGCAGGCCGTCCTGCTCACCGCCCTGGCACAGCCCGAGCTGCGGGCGACGGAGGACTGGGCCGAGCGCGTCGCCTGGGTGCGCGCCAACGCCGGACCGGCCGAGACCACCCTCGCGCGGGTGGACGCGGAGGCCGCCGCCGAGGACACGGTGCACCTGCTGGTCTTCGACGGCCTGGAGCATCTGCACAGCGACTGGGACACCCGCAACCGTATGATCGCCGAGCTGCTCCGCCTGGCGATGCGGATGCGGTTCGGCACCCGCAACATCCGCCTGAAGGTGTTCCTGCGCCCCGACATGTTCGACGCGGCCAAGCAGCTCTTCCCCGACGCGTCGAAGCTGTCCGGGAACGCGGCCCACCTGGAATGGACGCGCGCCGACCTGTACGGCCTCCTCTTCCACCACCTGGGCAACGAGGACGACGAGGCGGCCGAGCGGTTCCGCCGCTTCACCGGCGGCTGGCAGCTCGCCGAGGCCGGCACAGCGGTGCGGTACGCGGCCCCGCCCGGCCTGCGCAACGACGAGAAGGCCCAGCAGCGGCTGTTCGAGCGCGTCGCCGACCCCTTCATGGGCACGAACGTCCGCCGGGGCCGCCCCTACGCCTGGCTGCCCAACCACCTGATGGACAGCAACGGCCGGATCAGCCCGCGCAGCTTCCTCAAGGCCCTCGACGTGGCCGCCGAGACGACGCGCGCCTCCTACCCCTCGCACGGCCGCGCGCTGCACCACGACGCCATCCGGAGCGGGGTCCGCGAGGCGTCCGCGGTGCGTGTGGTCCAGATCTGCGAGGACGTCCCGTGGGTCGAGCGGGCCATAACGCCGCTCGCGGGCTGCCAGGTCCCCCTCGCCCAGGGAAAGATCATCAACATCTGGAAGAACCGCGACCTCCCGCAGCTGCTGCGGGAGGACACGGCCCGCTACGCCCAGGCCGACCGCCCCGAACTGGTCCGCACCGGCCCTCGCCACCCCGACGACCTGCCGCGTCTGGTCCAGGAGCTGATCGACCTCGGCGTGCTGCGCCGCCGCGACCACAACGTCGACGAGTACTCCCTCCTCGACCTGCCCGACATCTACCGCCTCGCCTTCGGCCTGGGCCGCCTCGGCGGGATTCCGCTCGCCAAGCGGTAAGTCCTGGTGGGCCCGCCGTACCGTCCGGGCTGGCAGGATGGACGGACCGGCGCGAGAGCGACACGCCGCAGATCCCGAAGCGAAGGAATGACCCCGGTGCCCTCCCAGGATGCCCGTACGACCGCGGAAGCGACGGACACGCCGGTCGCCGCGTCACTGGACCACGACGCGCTGCTCAAGGACCTCCAGAAGCAGGTCGCGGCCCTGGAGGCGGACCTGCGTGAGCGCGCCCACGGTGACAGCGAGCAGACCGCGGCCCTGAAGGCCGAGTACGAGCGGGCCCTCCTGTCCGACCGCACCTCCGTCATGTACGAATCATGGCTGGAGGAGCGGGTGGTGCAGATCGCCGCCGCCTGGGTCCTCGCCTGCGTCTTCGTCCGCTTCTGCGAGGACAACGGCCTGGTCCCCGACGCCCGCCTCTCCGGCCCCGGTGAGCGGCTCGCCGAGGCGCAGGACAACCACGACGCGTTCTTCCGCGAGCGTCCCGAGCTCAACGACCGCGACTGGCTCAAGGAGTCCTTCCACGCGCTCGGCCGCGAGCACGAGATCGCCGAGGGCCTCTTCGACCCCGCCCACAATCCGCTGTGGGAACTCGACCCCTCCTACGGTGCCGCGTCCCGCCTGCTCTCCTTCTGGCGCGAGCGCGGCCCCGACGGCCGCATCCGCCACGACTTCACCGACCCGGACCTCGGCACCCGCTTCCTGGGCGATCTCTACCAGCACCTGTCCGAGCACGCCCGGAAGACGTACGCGCTGCTCCAGACCCCCGAGTTCGTCGAGGAGTTCATCCTCGACCTCACCCTGGACCCGGCCCTGGAGGAGTTCGACCTGAACCCGGCGTGGAAACACGTTCCCGAGGGCTGGCGGGGCGAGACGTCGGAGGAGATCGACGAGAACGGCGACCTCACCACCGTCGTCCGCGGCCTGCGCTGCATCGACCCCGCCTGCGGCTCCGGCCACTTCCTCCTCGGCCTCTTCCGCCGGGTCCTCGCCGCCTGGCGCGAGGCCGAGCCCGGCACGGAGAACTGGACGCTGGTGCGCCGCGCCCTGGAGTCCGTCCACGGCGCCGACAAGAACCCCTTCGCCGTCTCCATCGCCCGCTTCCGCCTGCTGGTCGACATGCTCAAGGAGTGCGGGGTCGACCGTCTCTCCGCGGCTCCGTCGATGCCGATCCGTATCGCGGTGGCCGACTCCCTGCTGCACGGGCGGGAGGCGGGGCGCGAGACCGACCCGACGTTCGACGACGTCGAGCGGGGCGAGACGTTCACGTACCGCACCGAGGATGTGGCGCAGTACGTGAAGGAGGCCGACCTGCTGGGGCGCGGCTCGTATCACGTGGTCGTGGCGAACCCGCCGTACATCACGGTCAAGGACAAGGCGGAGAACGAGAACTACCGCAAGATCTACTGGGCGTGCTCCGGGAAGTACGCCCTGTCCGTTCCGTTCGCCCAGCGAATCTTCGAACTGGCGGTCCGGGCGAGCGGTGACCAGCGGAACGGGGGCTTCACCGGGCAGATCACGGCGAACTCCTTCATGAAGCGGGAGTTTGGGGCGACGCTCATCGAGTCGTTCTTCCACGGAAGCCGCTACAAGGACCCGCAGACGCGACGCTGGCGGGACGCTCCGGGTGTCGAGCTGACGCATGTGCTGGACACGTCGGGGGCGTTCATCCCGGGGCACGGTACGCCGACGGTGATTCTGGTGGGTCGGAACCACGGGCCCCGGCAGTCGCTGCCTATTCGGGCGGTGCTGGGGGTTCGAGGGGAGCCGAGCCAGCCGGAGGACCCGGCTCGGGGGGAGGTGTGGCAGGCGATCGTCTCGCAGTGGCGGAAGCCGGGGGTGGGTTCTGAAGAGTGGGTGAGCGTTGAGGATGTGGAGCGGCAGCGGTTTGCTGGGCATCCTTGGTCGCTGAGTGGCGGTGGGGCGGGCGACCTGCTGAAGAGAGTCGAAGGCGCGACAGAAATGCGCCTGAGCGATGTCGCTGACTCTTTGGGAATTACATGCTTCACGCTTGAGGACGACTTGTATCTCATGCCCAAGCGCGCTGCCACGACTGCCGGAATCCCTGACCAATGGACGCGCCCCATGGTCACCGGCGACCTGCTGCGCGACTGGAGCGGCGGGGACTACGAGGTTGCGCTGTTCCCGTACTCCTCGTCGTTCGCGCCAATTGACGTGGAAGGCGTCGCGCCTCTGTACCGGCTCATGTGGCCCGCTCGAACGACCATCGCGAACAACATCCTGTTCGGCCGTAAGACCAAGGTCGAAGGCGGCCTGAAGTGGTCCGAGTACGGACGGCTGACGTCGAACAAGCTACGGACGCCGTTGTCGATCGCATATGGCGAGGTCGGGACGCACAACCACTTTGTATTGGACCGGGGCGGGAAGGTGTTCAAGCAGACCGCGCCGGTGATCAAGCTGCCCGAGACCGCGAGCGAGGAGCAGCACCTTGAGTTGCTCGGGATGCTGAACTCGTCGACTGGCGGCTTCTGGATGAAGCAGGTCGCCCAGCAGAAGGGGGGCGCGGACAACAACAGCGGCGGCGGCAACCGGTGGGCCTTCGAGGCTTGGGAACGCTTCTACCAGTTCAACTCCACCAGACTCCAGCAGTTCCCCGTCCCCAGGGAGTTCCCCCTCCCCCTCACCCGCCAACTCGACACCCTCGCCCAGGAGCTGGCCGCCCACGAGCCCACCGCCCTCACCGCCTCCTCCGCCACGCCGCCCACCCGCGAAGCCCTCGAAGTGGCCGAGGCCGAGCAGGAGCGAATCCGCGCCCGCATGATCCTGCTCCAAGAGGAACTGGACTGGACCGTGTACGGGCTGTACGGGCTGCTCACGCCCGCCGAGGTCGCGCGCACCACCCTCCCCGGTGATCCAGCCGACCTCACCGACACCTATGTGCCCAAACTTCAGCTTGGTCAGCGTGCGTTCGAGATCGCGCTCGCTCGCAGCGGTGCCAACACCGCGTGGTTCGAGCGCCACGGTTCCGCCCCGGTCACCGAGATCCCCTCCTCACCCGGCTGGCCCGAGTCCTACCGCCGGATCGTTCAGGCTCGGCTCGATCTCATCGCCGACAACAAGGACATCCGCCTGATCGAGCGGCCCGAGTTCAAGCGCCGCTGGTCCACCAAGCCCTGGAAGGACAGGGAGGCCACCGCCCTGCGGTCCTGGCTGCTGGACGCCATGGAGCGCGAGGAGTTGTGGTTCGAGGAGCGCGATGGGATCGACTCCCCGCGCCCGCTCACGATCTTCCAGCTCGCCGACGCCCTCCGCCACGACAGCGACGTACAGGACGTCGCCGCGCTCTACGCCGACCGTCACCTCGGCAAGCGAGACGTCCCGCTGTCCACCGTCCTGGCCTCCGTCGTCGAGTCCGAGCACGTCCCGTACCTCGCCGCCCTCCGCTACAAGGAGGCCGGCCTGCGCAAGCGCGCCCAGTGGGAGCAGGTCTGGGAGGAGCAGCGCGAGGAGGACAAGGACGGCAAGCGGGGTGACATCAAGGTCCCGCCGAAGTACACGTCCGCCGACTTCGTCAAACACAGCTACTGGTCGAACCGGGGCAAGCTGGACGTCCCCAAGGAGCGGTTCGTCTCCTACCCCGGCGCCTCCCCCGACAACGACCCCTCCCTCCTCATCGGCTGGGCGGGCTGGAACCACCGCCACCAGGCCGAGGCTGTCGTCAACCTCCTCAACGACCGCCTGAACGTCGACGGCTGGCGCAAGGAGGACCCCCGCTTCGTCCCGCTCCTCGCCGGGCTCGCGGAAATCATGCCGTGGGTGAAGCAGTGGTACGACGAGTACGACGACGAGTGGGAGGGCAACCCCGCCGAGGACTTCAACAGCGCCCTCGTCGCCGGCATGTACGGCCGTCAACTCTCCCTGGACGACCTCGCCGCCTGGCGCCCGGAGAAGACGAAGCGGGGCCGGGCGGGCAAGTAGCTCCGGCCGACTCCGTACAGGTCCCCGCCTCTGAGCCGTTGGAGTTCGGCGGTTGTCGGGGGTGGCCCCGGTCGCCTGCCACGAGGGAGCACGGCGACCGGGACCGGGGGGCCGTCCGCCCGGCCCCACGGGGCAGGCACGGGGCGGACGGCCGTCTCAGGTCCGCCTGAAGCGGTGGGCATCGTTCTCGTCGCGGTGGCGGGGGCACTGGCACGGTGGCCACGCCTGCCCCAGCGCGTAAGCGTCGGCGCTGTCCTTGCCGACCAGGACGGCCACCACCGCACGGCGTGCGGTCACGATCCCGTCGCGTGCCATGGTGTAGACGCGCATCGTCATACGGGGCGGTTCGCCTCCGCCCCGCGCCTTGTCGGCGATCACCGGGGCTCCCCCTCGACCGGGGCATAAAGCTGAAGCACGCTGCGCAGACTCCGCTTCACCGCGCCCAAGTGGTAGACCAGCTCTTCCGGCGCGGCGATGGCCAGGTCGAGGGATTCCGCCCCCGCGAGGGTCTGTCCGGCCACGATCACCACGGCCCGCTCAAGGCCGTCGCGGGTGGGCTTTCCGGCCGCGATACATGCCGGGCACAGGCCCGGACGCGGGTCGGCGGGGTGACGGGGCCTGAAGGTGCCGGGGGCGGCGCACAGGGCACAGCCGGGGGCCGGGGCGGGCGCGGCATGGCCGTTGGTCGTCACCGGATCACCACCATGCCGTGTGGGGCACAGAGCAATTCCACCCGGGGGACGCTCTTCGACCGCTGGTGCCGCCGCCGCTCATCGGCCACCACGGAGGGGCGCACCAGCGCGGGCAGTTCGCTGCCCAGCGGCAGGAAGGGAATGGTGTGCAGTTCGCGGGTCGGGGAGTCGTTGTACGGGTGCGGGGGCACCGGTCGGTGGTTGACGGTCGAGGAGTCCACGGCCCCCACCACGGGCCGGGAAGGTCCCGGGTACGGGGTGGGGCAACCTGGGACGGCACGGTGACGGCCGGACGGCCGTAAGGCCAGAACTGCCCTCGCCCATGCGAACAACCACCCGATAGTGTTGCTCATGTTCATCAGCTCCTTTACAGCTGGTGGGCCATGCCCCCGGGCCGCTCGCAGCGCGGTTGCGGGGGTCTTGTCATCCTTGCCGGGATCTTGGGCAGTTGGCCCGCATTGAGTGTTGACTAGAGTTGTTAGTCATCAGGCCCAGTTGGCATGGAGCGGGGCGACGCATGACCGATAGAACGTTCGCTGAAGCGGCAGCGCAAGCACTGCACGAGCGAGGCATAAGTCTGCGCGCGGCTGCCCGTGCGATGAACTATGACCCTGCTTACCTGTCACGAACCCTCACCGGAAAACAGCTGCCGTCGGCGCAACTCGCTAAATCCATCGACAGGTTGGTCGGTGCCGAGGGGAAGCTAGTCGCACTCGCCGCTGCCACCAACGAGGAAAGCGTCGCACGCGTGGCGAGATCCATGAAGAACCCGTCACGCATAGACGCAGGAACGGTTAAGGTATTTACTGATTGCTTGTGGGCCCAAAGGAAATTGGAAGACGTCATCGGACCGCGATCAGTACTTCCCGCAATGCGCGGACAAATTGGCACGATCAGAGAGCTGGCACGAAACGCGAGAGGAAAACACCGCGACGCCTTCCTTGCCACCGCTGCCGAGTGGATGCAATACACAGGATGGCTCCATGCCGCGGTTCGCAGGGATGAGCGCGCGATTGATCTCCTTTCGCGGGCAGAGGAAATTGCCGATGAGGCAGGCGACCCTGTAACTGCCGCTATCGCGGTCAGCTTTAAGGGGTATGTGGCTCGCCAGCAGGGCAGGAGTCGGGGCGTCGTGCGGAACGCCATGGCCGCACTGCACACCCCAGGATCGCATCCCGCTCAGCGCTGCTTTGATCTGCTCCAGGCGGCCCAAGGGCACTCCTCAATGAATGAAAAGAAGGAAGCACTTGGCCTGCTGGAGGATGCAACTACGCTCATCCAGAAGGAAATTGAACCGCCTCGCTCCCTTTACTGGTACAAGCCGCCGTTCTTTCAAATGAACATCGGCATGGTTTATTGGGAGCTAGGCGAAAATCAGATGGCTGCCGACTTCCTTTCATCTGGATTGGGTGATCTTCCAGAAGATCAACAGGGGGCCGAATGGACTCACGAGTATCGCGAAGTACTGAGCCATGCCGAGCGAGGGCGCTGAGTGCTTGCCTCCCCCACGTCACCCGGTCACCGTTCAATCCGCTGTCACGGACAGCGAGCGGCACATGACACCGATTCCCCCGGCCCTCCCACCGGCGCCCCCACCCCTGGCAGGATGGACATTCGTGGTGTGCGCGGGCCGGTGCCCGCCGAGGGCCCGGCCGCGGCAGCCGGGCGTGACGATGCTGTGGGGAGCGGAAGCGGCTGATGGCGCGAGGCAGCGGGGTCGTACTGAGGGATGTCCTCGACATCAAGGAGGACGTTCTCTCCGGAGACTTCAAGATCGCCCTGTCCGAGGGGTTCACCGGCGATGCCGCCGGGTCGATCGACGACTACGTCGTCACACCGCAGCTCCAGGGCGAGTTCCGCAAGGCCCTGAAGCTGGTCGGCAGTGCCCTGCGCAAGAACGCCTCGCACGCCGCGTACCTGCACGGTTCCTTCGGCGCCGGTAAGAGCCACTTCCTGACCGTGCTGCACGCCGTGCTCAACGGGGATCCGGCCGTCGAGAGCAAGACGCGGCTGCGGGAGGTGGTCACCGAGCACGCCGACTGGCTGCCCGGCAGGAAGTTCCTGATGGTGCCCTACCACCTGGTGGGCGCCGCCAGCCTGGAGTCGGCGCTGCTCGGCGGCTATGTGAAGGCCGTGCGCCGGGAGCGGCCCGAGGCGCCGACGCCCCTGGTGTTCCGGGCCGACTCGCTGCTCGCCGACGCGCGTGAGCTGCGCGCGAAGATCGGCGACGAGGCGTTCATCGGACTGCTGCCCGCGCCCGTCGCCCCGCGGGCCGCCGCCGCGGACGACGAGGACGGGGAGCACGACGAGGACGACGAGGACGGGGAGCTCCCGCCCATCGGCGCCGTCCCCGCCGTCGGCTGGACGAGCGCGGCCCTCGACGCCGCGTTCCGCGCGCCCGCCGGCGACCCGCAGCGCGACCAGCTGCTGACGGCCCTGTTCAACGGGCCGAACAAGCACTACGCGGACACGGTCAGCGGTGACGCGGCCGCGTATGTGACGCTGGACGACGGGCTCAGCGAGATGAGCAAGCACGCCCGGTCGCTCGGCTACGACGGCGTGGTGCTGTTCCTCGACGAGCTGGTGCTGTGGCTCCAGGCCAGGATGTCCAACCGGACGTTCATCAACGACGAGATCCAGAAGCTCAGCAAGCTGATCGAGTCCAGCAACCCCGACCGGCCGGTGCCGATCCTCTCGTTCATCTCCCGCCAGCGCGACCTGTCCCAGCTCATGGGCTCCGACATCCTCGGCTCGGACGTGGAGAACCTCCAGCAGGCCCTGGAGTACCTCAAGGAGCGCGTCACCGTCGTCGATCTGGAGGACCGCAACCTCCCCGAGATCATCAAGGAGCGGGTCCTCAGGCCGCTCCCCGGGCAGGAGCGGGTGCTGGAGGCCGCGTTCACCGGGATCGACAAGGCGGGCCAGCTCGTCAAGGACGTGCTCCTCGACGGGGAGGGTGCCACCGGCGCCGACTGGGAGGACTTCCGGGCCGTCTACCCGCTCTCCCCCGCCCTGCTGAACGTCCTCGTGGCCCTGTCCGGGGCGCTCCAGCGTGAACGCACCGGCCTCAAGCTGGTCCAGCAGCTGCTGGAGCGGAACGCCGACGCCGAGGTCGGCCGGCTGATCCCGCTCGGCGACCTGTGGGACGTCCTCGTCGACGCCACCAGCACCGCGTTCACCGCCAAGCTCCAGCAGGAGTCGGAGACCGCCCGCCGCTTCTACGCCAAGGCCCGCCGCTACCTGCTGAACAGGTACGGGCGTGCCGATCACCCCGACTTCCTCGCCGACGAGCGCTACGTCAAGACGCTGCTGCTCGCCGCCCTCGCGCCCGACGTGCCCGCGCTGCGCCGCCTGACCGCCGGCCGGCTCGCCGCCCTCAACCACGGCTCGCTGCGCTCACGGGCCGTGCCCGTGCGGGAGAAGGTCATCGAGCGGATGCGGGCGCTGCAGGGCGCCTTCCCGGGCGAGCTGCGCTCCGAGGGCACCGACGACCCGGTTTTCTCCCTCCACCTGTCCGACCTCGACGTCGAGCCGATCCTCGACGCCGTCGTCGGCGAGGACAAGGGCGGTGCGCGGCGCGCCTGGCTGCGCGAGCGGCTGTGGGAGGAGCTGGGCCTCACCGGCCGGCAGGGGCAGCTCCTCGACGAGAAGAAGATCGTGTGGCGCGGCTCCGAGCGCACGGTGGAGTTCGTGTTCGGCGAGGTCCGCAACGCGCGCAGTGTCGCGGACGAGGCATTCGAACCGGCCACCGCGGGCAACCTGCGGATCATCCTCGACTGCCCCTTCGACGAGGAACCGGGCCGCTCCCCCGACGACGCCTACCGGCGCGTCGCCGGCCTGCGCGCGTCGCATCCCGGCGCCCCCGTGCTGGTCTGGCTGTGCGACCACTTCTCCGAGCAGCGCAAGGCCCAGCTGGGCCGCCTGATGAGGATCAACTTCCTGCTGGAACGCGACCGGTTGTCGGACTACACCCGCACCTTCCCGCCGGACGACCGCCTCAAGGCCCGCCGCAGCCTGGAGCATGCCCGCGACAATCTCACCCGCACCCTGGTCGAGTCGCTGCGTGAGGTGTACGGGCTCGCCGAGGCCAAGGACGGCACGCGGGGCGCCGAGGTGGCCGACGGGCGGCATGTGCTGTCCCTCCAGCCCGAGTTCCCGCGCCCGCAGCCGGAGGGCAGCAAGCCGTTCGACCTGGCGGTGGCGCAGCTCGCCGACGGCATGTTCTCGGCCCTCTACGACAAGCACCCCGACTTCGGCCCGGGACCGGGCACCACGCCCCGCGCGGTCACCCCGGCCGACCTCGCCGCGGCCCTGAAGTGGCTCATCCGTGCCGTGGACGAAGGCGGCCGGGCCGAGGTCGACACAAAGGAGCTGCGGGCCGTCAAGCGCGTCGTCGAGGCACTGGAGCTGGGCACCGTCCACGACGGTCCGCTCGTCGTGCGCGGCGACCAGTTGCGCACGCGGATCAACCAGGCCGCCTCCGCACACGGCGAGCACGGCGAACTCGCGGTCGAGGACATCCGCAACTGGATCAGGGACGACCTCGGCCTGCGCGGCCTCGACAAGCACGTCTCCAGTCTGCTCATCGCCGCCTACGCCCTGTTCGACGACCGCTCCTGGGTGCTGTACTCCGGCACCGAGACCACGCCTCCCCCGCTGTCCGAGATCGGCCTGGGCTGGAAGCTGCGGGCCCAGCAGCTGCCCACCGAGGAGGAGTACGCCACCGCCCGGGACCGCGCCGGCCAGCTGTTCGGCGTCACCGCCAAGCCCGGCCTGTTCGCCCGGAACGTCAACCGGCTCGCCACCGACGTCCTGGCCAGGGCGACCGCGTACGAGAAGAGCGTGGGCGACGTGCGCACCGTGCTCAAGCGGCACGCCGCCCTGCTCGGGCTCGACGGGGAGGGCACGACCGAGCGCGGCCGTATCCTGCGGGAGGCCGCCGCCCTGCTGGCCCGCCTGGTGCGCCACACCGACGATGCCACCGGGCTGGTGTGCGAGCTGGCCTCCGTCTCGTACGACACGCCCGCCCGGGAGCTGTCCCACGCGATGGACAGCGCCGCCGACGTGCTGGCGGCCCTGGACGGCACCAACTGGCGGCTGCTGACCAGCGTGCACGGGCTCACCGGCCGCGACGACAGCATCGGCGACCGCGCACAGCGGCTCATGGACCGGATCGGCGAGGCGGCGCGCACCCCCGAGTTCCGGCGGTCCCTGATCCCCGTGCTCGGCGAGGTCCGCGAGCTGGGGCACGCCCTGGTGGACTCCGCCCTCCGGCTGGAGCGGCCCGCTCCCGACGAGCCCGCTGCCGAGCCGGACCCGGTGACGGACGCCGGGCAGGTCACGCTGTCCGAGCACGGCGCCCCGCCGATCTCCTCGGACCCCGCGGGGCCGGTGCGGGGCGAGCAGCAGCCGCTGTCCTGGGAGCCCGAGGGCTCGGGGACCGGCGCCGACGGGCCCCGTCCGCCGCGGGCCGCCCGCCGGGTCATCGCCCCCGGCCCGGCCGCGCTCCACGCCGACCTCAGCGCCGTACGCGAGGAGGTCGAGGCATTCCGGGCCCTGCACCCGGACACTCCGGTGGAGATCTCCTGGCGTGCCGAGCCGGACGGTGAGAGCCGGTGACGATCACCCGTCCCGTCGCAGGCCGACGCGCCGTCGAGGTGCTGCTCCAGACCGAGCTGAGGCACGCGCCCGACCGCCGGCTCGTCCTGGTCGACGCGGTATGGGATCCCGAGGAGAAGGACACCGAGTTCACCGTCGCGGTCGACGGCGGGCACCGCCGCGTCGTCGTCACCGACCAGCGCTCCCCGCTCGGCGTCACCGATGCCTGGCACCGCCACCTCGCGGGCGGCGCGGGGGACGACGACAGCGTCCTCGTCATCACCGGCACCGTCCCGTCCGACCAGCTCGGCCTGGACCTGCGGGCCCACGCGGTGCGCAGGTATCCGCTGCCCGTCGACCGCGCCGAGATCGTCGCCCAGCTTTTCGGGGCCGCCGACCTCGACCCGCGCATGCTGGGCGAGCACTGGCTGCTCGACGCGCTGCTCCAGGCCGAGCCGCTCGACGGCTGGCCCCGGGTCGGTGCCGTCCTCACCCGCGACCGGGCCGTACGCGCCCTGCTCGGTGCGCGCCTCGGGCTCGGCGATCCCGCGTCCGACACCCTGGACCTCGACGCCGACGCACTGTTCGCCTGGACCCGCACCCCGGCCGGGCCCTCGCTCTACGCCGCCCTGCCCAGGGAGGAACAGCGCGGTCTGGAGACCTGGCTGGCCCGGACCATCGGGCCCGCCGCTCCCACACTCCTCACCCTGGCCGCCGAGGGGCGGGGCAGTGACGCGCTGCCGCTGGGCGTGCTCGCCTCGGCCGCCCTGAGCTCACCGTCGTCGGAGGCCGCGGGCTTCGCCCTGGGCACCCTGTTCGGTCCGGCCCTCGCCTCCTTCGACACACTGCGGGCCTTCGCCGACGCCGCCACGGGCGTTCTCACCCGCTGGATCGCGCAGGCCGAGGGCCCCACCGCACCGGCCGGCGCGGCCCGTTCCCGGGTGGTGGCCGTCCTCGAACGCGCCGACCAGCTCGCCGCCGACGCGCGCCTCACCGATCTGGTCCGCGGCGACCGGCTGCTTCCGTCGGGCTACCTGGGGCGGCTGCGGGCCCTGGCCACCTGCCTCGGCGACCGCGGCGAGGACGCGACCGCACTACTCGCCGAGGCCGCCCTGCACGACTTGGAAGCACATCAGCTCGCCCTGCTCCACGCCGAGTCCACCGAGACCGCCCGTACCGCCGTCCGCCTGACGCGCTGGCTCGCCACCGACCCCCCGTCTCCCGCGACCGTCGCTCAGGGCGTGCGGGAACACCTGGCCTCCTCGGGCTGGGCCGACCTGGCCATCGGTGTCCTCGCGGAGGGAGACGCCTCCCGTGACGCGGCCGTCGGCGAGGCGTACCGGCGGCTGATAGGAGCGGCGCGGGAGCGCCGCGCCGTCCTCGACGCCCGTTTCGCCGGTCTGCTCTCCTCCTGGTCCGAGACCGCCTGCCAGCAGGCGAACGGCGGTGCGCTGCTCATCGAGGACGTCCTCGCCCGGACGGCGGCCCCGCTCGCCCAGGGCGGCGGCCGTCCGCTGATCCTCGTCCTGGACGGGATGAGCGCGGACGTCGCCGTCCGCATCGCCGGAGAACTGGACCGCAGGGCGTGGACCGAGATCGTGCCGGCCGCGGCGAAGGGCACCCTGCCGGTGCGGCAGGCAGCGGTGTCCATACTGCCGTCGGTCACCCGTGTCAGCCGGGCGTCCCTGCTGAGCGGCCGGCCCTCCGAGGGCGGCCAGTCCGCCGAGCGCACCGGCTTCGCCACCTTCTGGCGCAAGCGGCGCCGCGACGCTCACCTCTTCCACAAGGGGGGCTACGAGGGCCCGCCCGGTCACCGGCTCGCCCCCGAACTCGTGCAGGCCCTCGCCTCCGACGACATCGTCGCCGTCGTCGTCAACACCATCGACGACGCGCTGGCCGACGGCCGGGAGGGAACCAGCGGCCGCTGGGGCCTGGCCGACATCGGGAAACTGCCCGATCTGCTCAACGCCGCCCGCGACTACGGGCGTCCGGTCGTGCTCGTCTCCGACCACGGCCACATCGTCGACCGCACCGAGCGCGGACACCAGCCCGCCGAGGTCACCGGGGTGCGCGGCGCCCGCTGGCGCACCGGGGACCCCGGTGACGGGGAAGTCGCCCTGGCCGGTCCGCGCGTACTGACCGACGGCCGGCGCATCACCGCCGCCTGGCGTGACGACCTGCGCTACACCGCGCGGCAGGCCGGATACCACGGCGGTGCCTCACTCGCCGAGGTCACCGTTCCCGTGATCACCCTGGTGCCGTCCGGAGGCACCGTGCCGCCGGGCTGGGTGCTGCTGCCGCCCGAGTCGGCCGAGCCCGCCTGGTGGAAGGAATCCGGCACCGCGCCCGGGGTGGTGGCCCAGAACACGCCGGAACCGCCCGCCCGCGTCGAGGAGCCGAAGGCTCGGCCCGCCCGCCGTTCCACGGCGTCCGGCCGGCTCACCCTCGGGCAGCGGACGGTGCGCAGCGCCCCGTACCGGACGCAGCGCGAGTTCGTCCGCGCCGCGCCATCCGACAAGGCCGTCGAGGCGGCGCTCGACGCCCTGGACGCGGCGGGCGGGAAGCTGTCGCCCGGAGCGGTCGCCGCGGCGGCCCAGGCCGCCACCGGCAAGTCGCAGCGCAACCCCGCGCGCTTCGCCACGATGCTGGAGCGGCTGCTCAACATCGACGGTTACCCCGTGCTCCAGCTGGTCGAGTCGGGCCGCACCGTGCAGCTCGACCGCGCCCTGCTCAGCCAGCAGTTCCTGCCGTCGGAAGGCAACGCATGACCGGGCCCGCCCTCGACATCAGCGCCGCGCGCCGCCGCGACGTCGTCGACGCGCTGCGGCGCGGCACCGTCCCGCGGGCGGGGCTCGGCCTGTTCGCCGTCGGGCTGGAGCGCTTCGAGGGCGCGCTCGACGACGACCTGGCCACCGTCGCCCGTGGCGGTGCCGCCTTCCACGCCCTGCGCGGTGAGTACGGCTCCGGCAAGACCTTCTTCGCCCGCTGGCTCGCCGAGCGGGCCAAACGGCGCGGACTTGCCGTCAGCGAGGTCCAGATCTCGGAGACCGAGACCCCGCTGCACCGGCTGGAGACCGTCTACCGCAGACTCACCGAACGGCTCACCACCGCCACCCATCAGCCGTCCGCACTGCGCGCTGTCGTCGACTCCTGGTTCTACGCCCTGGAGGAGGAGGCGCTGGCCGGAGGCGATGTGGCGGACGACGACGAGGAGGCGCTGGCAGCCGCCGTCGACGTGCTCCTGGAGCAGCGGCTGGCCTCGGTCGCCCGCACGACGCCCGCCTTCTCGGCAGCGCTGCGCGGATACCGGCGGGCCGTGGCGGCCGGTGACGGTGCCCTCGCCGAAGCCCTGATCGCCTGGCTCGGCGGGCAGAAGTCGGTGGCCGCCGCCGCCAAGCGCGCCGCCGGAATCCGCGGCGACCTCGACCACTTCGCCGCCCTCGGCTTCCTCCAGGGCCTGCTGACCGTGTTGCGGGACTGCGGGCACCCCGGACTCCTGCTCGTCCTGGACGAGGTGGAGACCCTGCAACGGGTGCGCGGCGACGTCCGGGAAAAGTCCCTCAACGCGCTGCGCCAGCTCCTCGACGAGATCGACACCGGACGCTTCCCCGGCCTGTTCCTCGTCATCACCGGCACCCCCGCCTTCTACGACGGTCAGCAGGGCGTACAGCGCCTGGCGCCCCTCGCCCAGCGCCTCGCCACCGACTTCACCACCGACCCGCGGTTCGACTCCCCGCGGGCGGTGCAGCTGCGGCTGCCGGGCTTCGACCTCGCCTCCCTTGGCGAACTGGGGCGCAAGGTGCGCGACATCTTCGCGGCCGACGCCCGTCATCCCGCGCGGCTCGCCGCGCTCGCGGACGACGCCTACCTCGACGAGCTGGCCCGTGCCGTCACCGGTGCGCTCGGCGGGAAGGTCGGCATCGCGCCACGCCTGTATCTGCGCAAACTGGTCGCCGATGTCCTGGACCGCATCGACGAGTTCGAGGACTTCGACCCCCGCAGGCACTACTCCCTGACCCTGCACACGGCCGAACTCAGCGACACCGAGCGCAACGCGGCGAGCAGCGCGGCGGACATCCCCCTGGACCTGCCGTGAGCGACCGGGCGTCCGAGGAGGGAGGCGGGCCACGCGTGCCCGACGCCTTCGATCTGCTCGACCCCGTCCTCGGACACCACGTCGTCAACGCGCTCGGCTGGCACACCCTGCGTCCCCTGCAGACCGAGGCCGTCGCCCCACTCCTCGCCGGTGAGGACGCCGTACTGCTGGCCCCCACCGCGGGCGGCAAGACCGAAGCGGCCGTCTTCCCCTTGCTGACCCGGATGAATCGGCGCGGTTGGAAGGGCACCAGCGTGCTGTACGTGTGCCCGCTCAAGGCCCTCCTCAACAACCTGCACCCGCGCCTGGAAACGTACGCGGGCTGGCTGGGCCGCAGCACGGGCCTGTGGCACGGTGACGTCACCACCTCGCGCCGCCGCCGACTGCTCGTCGAACGCCCCGACATCCTGCTGACCACACCCGAGTCCCTGGAGTCCATGCTGGTCAGCACGCATGTCGACCATCGCGCCTTCTTCAGCGGCCTGCACTCGGTCGTCATCGACGAGGTTCACGCCTTCGCCGGCGACGACCGCGGCTGGCACCTGCTGGCAGTCCTCGAACGCCTGGCGCGCGTCGCGGGCCGTCCCCTCCAGCGCGTCGGCCTGTCCGCGACCATCGGAAACCCCACCGAGCTGCTGGACTGGCTCCAGGGCTCCGGGCACGGCCGACGGCCCGGCCGCGTCATCGCTCCCGATGCGCGGCCGCTGCCTCCGTCGGCGGGGGCCACGCAACCACCCGGAGAGATCGAACTCGACTACGTCGGTTCGGTCGCCAACGCCGCTATCGTCATCGCCGCTCTCCACCGCGGCGAGAAGCGTCTCGTCTTCTGCGAGAGCCGGCGCACCGTCGAGGAGCTGGGCGAGCAGCTACGCCTGCGCGGCGTCACGACCTTCCTCTCCCACGCCTCGCTCTCCGTGGACGAACGCAGACGGGCTGAATCAGCGTTCGCCGAGGCGCGGGACTGTGTGATCGTCTCGACCAGCACCCTGGAACTGGGCATCGACGTGGGTGACCTGGACCGGGTCATCCAGCTTGACGCGCCCCGCACCGTCGCCGCCTTCCTCCAGCGACTGGGCCGCACCGGTCGCCGCCCCGGCAGCAGCCGAAACTGCCTCTTCCTCGCATTGGACGACGAAGGGCTCCTCGCGTCGGCGGCCCTGCTGCTGCAGTGGTCACGTAACTGGGTGGAGCCTGTCACCCCGCCCCCCGAGCCCCGCCATCTCGTCGCCCAGCAACTGTTGGCCCTGTGCCTCCAGGAACATCAGGTCGGCGAGCACATGTGGCAGCAGTGGTGGGGCGGTACCGGCCCCTTCGGCCCCGGAGCCGCGCCTGTCGTCCGGCATCTGGTCGAACAGGGTTACCTCGACCAGGACTCGGGCCTTCTGTTCATCGGCCCGGAGGCCGAACACCGCTACGGGCACCGCCATTTCATGAACCTCACGGCCGTCTTCACGGCCCCGCCCGAGTTCACCGTCCTCAACGGCCGCAGCGAGATCGGCCGTACCGACCCCGACCTGCTCACCGAGGAGGTCCAGGGTCCTCGCAGGCTCCTGCTGGCCGGACGGAGCTGGCAGGTCACCCACATCGACTTCAGCCGTCGCCGCTGCTTTGTCGCCCCGGTCGACGAGGGAGGACGGGCCCGGTGGGCAGGCTTCGGCACCGAGCGGATCCTCTCCTTCGAGCTGACCCGCGCCACACGCGACGTACTCCTCGGAGAGAACCCGCCCGTGCGCCTCACCGGGCGGGCCTCGGCACGCCTCGCTCAGGCCAGGGAGGCGCACGTGAACACGGTGCATCCCGGAGGTACCGTCATCGTCCGACGCCCCGATGGGGACGTCCGGTGGTGGACCTGGGCCGGCCACCGCGCGAACGCCACGCTCGCCGCCACCCTGCTGCCCGCTGTGGCACCCCACCGGCGCACCCACGCCCACTGGATCCGGCTGCGGGACGACCTCACGCGCGAGGAGTGGGCAAGGGCCATGGCCCAGGCAGAAGGCGGCCTGAGCCTTCCCGAGATCGACGGGCGTGCTGTGCGCGGCCTCAAGTTCGCCGAGGCGCTGCCCGCCAGGCTCGCCGAGGCGACGCTGGCCACACGCACCGTGGATGAGGCAAGTGCCCGCTGCGTCCTCGAAGAGCCGGTCCGGTTCGCCATGCTCCAGGCCGGACTCTGAGTGCGGCCGACGCATCGACCATGGGCGCGCCATCCCGGCCAGTGACAGCACCACGCCGCGAGGGACGATGATCTCGTCGTCCATGACCAGGTGGACAAGGCGGTACTCGACACCCATCCGTCTGCACCACGCCCTGGACAAGTTGTCAAGAGACTCTCGCTGGGGGTCCTCGCGGCAGGATTCGCCCTCCGCTCAGAGCCCGCACCACTCAGCCACAGGCAATATGTAGGTCGGGATAGCGGGTGGAGCTCGCTCCAGCGATCGGTTCGAACACAGCCGCCGTATCCCGGAAGCCCAGATCCAGGAGCGCCCGCAGCTCCGTCAGCAGCGCGCCCATGTCCTGCGCACATGCCCTCGGTCCCCGGGCCAGGATGCGTGTCAGCAGGATGAATCGACCGGGATAGGGACTCTCCCGCAGGTTTTCTGGAAGCGCGCTCAGGCGCTGCCTATGGCTGTATCAGGTGGCGAGCCCGGCTCCGCCGACGGGACAGCTGAAGCGCGAATCCGACCGATACTCGCATGGACAGGAACGAACAGGAAGCCCAGTAACAAACATTCCTTACACGATTGAGTGAGCCGACAGGGGAGGGCGTTAGAATTCCCCCCGATCGGCCATAATTGGGCACGGCTGGTCACCGAAATTTGGGGAACAGATCATGGCAGATGTCTTCGATCAAATTGAATGGAACGTTCAGAAGATCTTCGACGGAGAGCCGGTTTGCGTACATGTGGGAAATGCCATGGAGTGCGAGCTCAAGCGGCACCCCAGTTATCCGAAGTTTCACACCGAGGCGGTCCGAGCGGGAGTCCAGCCAGCTTCAAGCTCCCGTCTATGGGAATCCCTGATAGCCATGGGAAGGCTGTCCGACCTGGACGGTGACTGCACGTGGCGACTGGTCATTCTCGACTGCATCATTCCCAGCTTGCGCTCAGTGTCCGCGAGGGTATCCCGCGATTTCCGAGTCGATTGCGAAGAAATCCGGTCGGATATGGTGGCAACCGCACTGGAGGCATGGAAAGATACTGCCACAGGTGTTGCTCCGCGCAATGTGCGGGATCGAATGGTGAAAGCGGCCTTCGATGCGGCCTTCCGACAGGGGAAGGCCACTTCTTCAGAGCGTCCGATGGACGACATCGAAGCATTATCCTGGCAGGAACCCACTGCTCAGGACTGCAAACCGAGGGCGTCGTCGATTATCGATGTTGACGATATCCGAGACGCGGATGTCGCAGAACAGATCAGGGGCGAGCGAGCCGGTGCGATGCTCCAGAGGTGGGGTTGCTTTGACGCCGTGCATAGCTTTCATGACGAAATCCGCTCCGGTCACCGTTCAGGGTCGGCCGGTCAGGCCGTGAAGACTTCGCGGTCGCGATCCCTGATCTCCAACCCAAACCTCTACTACTACAGTTCAGATCTCTACCCCCGGCACATCGGACTCTCAGAAGCTGCAGGCGTCATGGGGATCGCAGAATCGGCCGCACATCGACTCATCAGGACAGGCCAGTTCCCCCTCCCTGTGGCGAGGGTGGGACGGAGTTACAAGGTATCCGTCAGGGCTCTCATGCACTTCAAAGATATTCCGGACGCCATCATCCATGTCGACGACGTCGAGAACGGCGCTCTCCATGCACGGGACGCGGTACCGTGAGCCATTATGTCGCCACTCGAACTCTCGGTCCTTGGTAGCCGGACATGCTTGTCGCCGCTAGAAGCGAACCAGCCCCGCTGACGGCACAGACGGGTCGGCGGGAAACCGGATCAGGGGGCGAGGTGATACCACGCCAGACCTCCAGCACATCCCGGCACGGGAAAGAGCCAAGGGTCCGACTCCAATGAGCCGGACCTTTGTGGCTTGCATATTTGACAGCCGCAACGTGGTGGAATCGCATCTACACATTGAAGCGGAACTCCACCACGTCCCCGTCCCGCATCACATACTCCTTGCCCTCCATGCGCGCCTTGCCGGCCGCGCGGGCCTCGGCGACGGAGCCCGTCTCGACCAGGTCCTGGTAGGAGATGACCTCGGCCTTGATGAAGCCCTTCTGGAAGTCGGTGTGGATGACACCGGCCGCCTCCGGGGCCGTGGCGCCCTTCTTGATGGTCCAGGCGCGGGACTCCTTGGGGCCGGCGGTGAGGTAGGTCTGGAGGCCCAGGGTGTTGAAGCCGACGTGGGCGAGGGTGGCGAGGCCGGGTTCGTCCTGGCCTACGGACTGGAGGAGCTCGAGGGCCTCGTCCTCGTCGAGCTCGGCGAGGTCGGCCTCCAGCTTGGCGTTGAGGAAGATCGCCTCGGCGGGGGCGACGAGGGCGCGCTGCTCGGCCTTGAAGGAGTCGTCGGTGAGCTCCTCCTCGTCGACGTTGAAGACGTAGAGGAAGGGCTTGGTGGTGAGCAGGTGCAGCTCGTGGAGGAGGGCGGCGCGCTCGCCGCCCTGGACGATGCCGGCGGAGAAGAGGGTGCGGCCCTCGTCGAGGATGGCCTTGGCCTCCTCGATGGCCTTGACCTGGGGCTGCTTGTCCTTCTTGATCCGGGCCTCCTTGACCAGGCGCGGCAGCACCTTCTCGATGGTCTGGAGGTCGGCGAGGATCAGCTCGGTGTTGATCGTCTCGATGTCGCTCTTCGGCGAGATCTTGCCGTCGACGTGGACGACGTTCTCGTCCTTGAAGGCGCGGATGACCTGGCAGATGGCGTCCGACTCACGGATGTTCGCCAGGAACTTGTTGCCCAGGCCCTCGCCCTCCGAGGCGCCCTTGACGATGCCCGCGATGTCGACGAAGTCGACGGTGGCGGGCAGCTTGCGGGCCGAGCCGAAGATCTCGGCGAGCTTGTCCAGGCGGGGGTCGGGCACGCCGACCACGCCGACGTTGGGCTCGATGGTGGCGAACGGGTAGTTGGCCGCCAGCACGTCGTTCTTGGTGAGGGCGTTGAACAGGGTCGACTTGCCGACATTCGGCAGACCGACGATTCCGATCGTGAGCGACACGTTGACGACTTCCCGTAGCTTCCCGTGGCGGGGATGTGAGGACCGATGACGGGCCCCGGTGGAGCCGGGGCCGGTCCACCAGTCTACGGGGCCGCCCTCGATCACCCGGCCGGGCTGACAATCGGTCGAACACACTGCCAAGGTCCTGCGAAGGGCGTGTCCAAGACCGGATTCTCGCCCTCCGGCGACCTACGTTGGTCGGGTGGAGCATTACAGCACGCGTACGCCCCGCCGCGCGGCGGCACCGCCGCCCCGTCCGGCCGCGGACGACACGTATCCGGGACGGGGCAGAAGCACCGGTCAGGGCCGGGGGCAGCCGAGCGGCGCCGCGCGGGCGCCGCGGCCCGCCGCACGCCGTACGGGGCCGTCCGGAGCGGCCGCGGCGCTGCCCGCCGTCCTGCGGCGGGCCCGGGGGCTGTCCCTCCCCGATCCCCGGCTGACCGGGCTGGGCGCGGGGCTGCTGACCACGCTCGCCATGCTCGGCGTCGGCTGCCTGGACGCGCTGCTGCTCTCCGGCTCGCCCACCGTCTACAGCGTGCTCTTCCTGCCCGCCTGCGCGGCCTGCGGGCTGTGGGTGCGCCCGGCCGATCTGCTGGCGGCGCCGGTGACGGCGCCACTGGCCTATACGGTCGGGCTGCTGCCGATCAACGAGGGCTCGGCGGGGCTCAGCGGACAGGCGGTGGGGGTGTTCACCGCGCTGTCGCTGCAGGCCGGCTGGCTCTACGCGGGAACGCTGCTGACCGTGGTGATCGTGCTCGTACGGCGGGCCGTGCTGGTCACCCGGCGTCGCCGGCAGCAGCGGCCGCGGCCATCCCGGCACCCACGATCCCCGCGTTGTTCTGAAGCCGCGCCGGCACGATCTCGGCCCTGACGCCCTCGATCAGCGGCAGGAACTTGTCCGCCTTACGGCTCACCCCGCCGCCCAGCACGAAGAGCTCGGGAGAGAAGAGCATCTCCAGGTGATGGAGGTACTTCTGCACCCGGCGCGCCCAGTGCGACCAGCTGAGGTCGTGGTCGTCCTTGACCTTGGTCGAGGCCCGCTTCTCCGCCTCGTGGCCGTCCAGCTCCAGATGGCCCAGCTCGGTGTTGGTGAGCAGATGCCCGTCGGTGAAGACCGCGCTGCCGATGCCGGTGCCGAGGGTGAGCACGATCACGGTGCCCTTGACGCCGCGGGCGGCGCCGAACGTCGCCTCCGCGACCCCGGCCGCGTCCGCGTCGTTCAACACCGTGACCGGGCAGTCCAGCCGCTCGGTGAGGCGCGACGCCAGATCGGTGCCGATCCAGCTCTTGTCGACATTCGCGGCGGTAAGGGTGACACCGTCCTTCACCACGCCCGGGAAGGTCACCCCGACCGGCCGCCCGGACCAGTCGAAATGCCGGACGACCTCCACCACACCGTCCAGGACCGCCTCGGGCGTGGACGGATGCGGGGTGAGCACCTTATGGCGCTCTTCGGCGAGCTCACCCCGGTCCAGGTCCACCGGGGCGCCCTTGATGCCCGAACCGCCGATGTCGATGCCGAACACCTTCGCCGCGGACGCCCCCGTGGCCCCCTGGCCGTACGTCACCGCTGCGACCCCTCGGGCCGACCGGCGACCGCCGACGCCTCGGGCTCGCCGGAGGCCGCGGCGGCCTCGGCCCGCAGGTCCCGGCGCAGCTCCTTGGGCAGCGAGAAGGTCAGCGACTCCTGCATGGGCTGGACGACCTCGACATCGCCGAAGCCGCGCTCGGCCAGCCACTCCAGGACGCCCTCGACGAGCACGTCAGGAACGGAGGCGCCCGAGGTCACACCGACCGTGGTGACGCCCTCCAGCCATGCCTCGTCGATCTCGCTCGCGTAGTCGACCAGATGGCCCGCCCTGGCGCCCGCGCCAAGGGCGACCTCCACCAGCCGCACCGAGTTGGAGGAGTTCTTGGAGCCGACCACGATCACCAGGTCGGACTCGGCGGCCACCTGCTTGATGGCGGTCTGCCGGTTCTGCGTGGCGTAGCAGATGTCATCGCTGGGCGGGCTGATGAGCCGCGGGAAGCGATCCTTGAGCGCGTCCACGGTCTCCATGGTCTCGTCGACCGACAGGGTGGTCTGGGAGAGCCAGACGACCTTGGACTCGTCCCGCACCTCGACGTTCTTCACATCGTCGGGGCCGTCGACCAGGGTGATGTGCTCGGGGGCCTCACCGCTGGTGCCGATGACCTCTTCATGGCCTTCATGGCCGATCAGGAGGATGTCGTAGTCCTCCTTGGCGAACCGGACTGCTTCCTTGTGGACCTTGGTGACCAGGGGACAGGTGGCGTCGACGGTGGCCAGCTTGCGCGCGGCGGCCTCCTCGTGGACCACCGGCGCGACACCGTGCGCCGAGAAGATCACGATGGAGCCCTCGGGCACCTCCTCCGTCTCGTCGACGAAGATGGCGCCCTTCTTCTCCAGGGTCTGCACGACGTACTTGTTGTGGACGATCTCCTTGCGCACGTAGATCGGCGCGCCGTACTGCTCCAGGGCCTTCTCGACGGCGATCACGGCACGGTCGACACCGGCACAGTAGCCACGGGGGGCCGCGAGCAGGACCCGGCGGGCGGAGGTTGCAGTCATGCCCCCATGGTAGGGGCGATGCCCGCGGGGTCCGCCGGTTGGTGGGGGCGATGACCGCCTCGGTGGGGACGAGGACCGCCTCGGTGGAGGCGATGACCGCCGCCGCTGTCGGTGGTGGCCGATACCCTCGCGGTCATGGCTGTCAACACGTCCGCGGAGGCGCCGATCCCGGTCGGCGAGGTGTCCCGGCTGATCGGGGGCTGGATCGACCGGCTCGGCGCGATCTGGGTCGAGGGGCAGATCACCCAGCTGTCCCGGCGCCCCGGCGCCGGTGTGGTGTTCCTGACCCTGCGCGACCCCAGTTACGACATCTCGCTGACCGTCACCTGCTTCCGCGCCGTCTTCGACAAGATCGCGGACACGGTCACCGAGGGCGCGCGGGTCGTGGTGCACGCCAAACCGGAGTGGTACGCGCCGCGGGGCCAGCTGTCCCTGCGGGCCGCCGAGATCCGCCCGGTGGGCGTGGGCGAACTGCTCGCGCGGCTCGAGCAGTTGAAGAAGGGGCTGGCGGCGGAGGGGCTGTTCGCCGCCGACCGCAAGAAGCCGCTGCCGTTTCTGCCACAGCTGATAGGGCTGGTCTGCGGCCGCGCCTCGGCCGCCGAGCGCGATGTGCTGGAGAACGCGCGGCTGCGCTGGCCCGCCGTCCGCTTCGAGGTGCGCAATGTGGCCGTGCAGGGGGTGCACGCGGTGCCGCAGGTGATCGAGGCCGTCAAGGAGCTCGACGCGCTGCCCGAAGTGGACGTGATCGTGGTGGCGCGCGGCGGCGGCAGTGTGGAGGACCTGCTGCCGTTCTCGGACGAGCAGCTGGTCCGGGCGGTGGCCGCGTGCCGTACGCCGGTGGTCTCCGCGATCGGCCATGAGCCGGACTCGCCGCTGCTCGACCTGGTCGCCGACCTGCGCGCCTCCACGCCCACGGACGCGGCGAAGAAGATCGTGCCCGATGTGGGCGAGGAGCTGATGCGCGTCCAGCAGCTGCGGGAGCGGGCGCTGCGCAGTGTGCACGGACTGCTGGACCGGGAGGAGCGCGGGCTGGCCGCCGCGCTGGCCCGGCCGTCCATGCGGGAACCGCACCGCATGGTCGACGAGCGCGAGGAGCGGATCACGGCGGCGCTGGAGCGCGCCCGCCGCTGCCTGGGCCATCTGCTGGACCGGGCCGACTCCGAGCTGACCCACACCCAGGCACGGGTGGTGGCACTCTCCCCCGCCGCGACGCTGCGCCGCGGCTATGCGGTGCTCCAGCACCCCGACGGCTCGGTGGTGCGGGCGGCCGAGGAGGTCGCGGAGGGCGAGGAGCTGCGGGCGCGGGTCTCCGACGGCGAGTTCCGGGTACGGGTCGCTGTCGGACCCGCTGAATAGGGTGAGGGGTATGGCGAAGACGGACGAGCAGACCGGACCGGACGAGCAGACGGACGGACGGGCCGGACAGGCCGGGCAGGGCGCGCGGGCGGAGACCACGCTCGGCTACGAGCAGGCACGGGACGAGCTGGTCGAGGTGGTCCGCCGCCTGGAGGCGGGCGGCACCAGCCTGGAGGAGTCGCTGGCGCTGTGGGAGCGCGGCGAGGAACTGGCAAAGGTCTGCCGCCACTGGCTGGAGGGCGCGAGGGCCCGGCTGGACGCGGCGCTGGCGGAGGACGAGACCGCCGAAGGCGCCGAGGAAGCGGAGAGCGCCGGGAAGGGCTGACCACCCACCGTCCGCCGCCGAACGACCGCTGTCAGCGTTCCCCACCGTCGGACGGCCGCCGCACTCGGTCACGCCGTCCGCCGTCCGCCGAGGACGCGGAGAGCACCGCCGGGCGCTGACCGCCGCCGTCCAGCGCTCGCCGTCGAACGGCATCGATCAACCGGCATCGGTCAACCGGCGTCGGCCTCGACCGCCGTCGATAGGCGCCAGGCGATCACGCCGTCCACCGGCGGCCCTCAATCGGCCGCCCTCGGCGGCACCGGAGCCAGCGCTCTCGGCCGGTCGCGACCGGCCGCGCTCTCCCAGGGCGGCCGCGCCCGGCCACTGCCGGCCCGCCGTGGCCGGTCTTCGCGTCGGGCGGCGCATTGTGATTCGGAGCACCTTCCCATCCCCACGCCAACTTTTTAGTTGAACATTAATCTAAGCATCGTAGAGTGGAGCCCGTCAGCGATATCCCCGCTTATGCAGAGGTTTCTTCCATGGCACTCGTTCTCGACCCCGCCGCCCAGGATCTGCTCTTCCGCGAGGCCCGCACTGCCAACACCTTCACCGATGAGCCGGTGACCGAGGAGCAGGTGCAGGCGATCTACGACCTGATCAAGTACGCGCCGACCGCGTTCAACCAGTCGCCGCTGCGTATCGTGCTGGTCCGCTCGCCCGAGGCCCGTGAGCGGCTGGTCCAGCACATGGCCGAGGGCAACCAGCCCAAGACCTCGACCGCCCCGCTGGTCGCGATCCTCGCCGCGGACAACGAGTTCCACGAGGAGCTGCCCGCGCTCTTCCCGCACTTCCCGCAGGCCAAGGACGTCTTCTTCGCCGAGCGTGCCTCCCGTGAGCAGGCCGCGGCGCTCAACGCCTCGCTGCAGGCCGGTTACTTCATCCTGGGCATCCGCGCCGCCGGTCTCGCCGCCGGCCCGATGACCGGCTTCGACCCGGCCGGGGTCCAGAAGGAGTTCCTGGACGAGGACCACACCCCGCTGATGGTCATCAACATCGGCAAGCCGGGCGAGGACGCCTGGTTCCCCCGTGGCCCCCGCCTGGACTACGGCGACGTCATCACCACGGTCTGATCGGCCGCTCCTGATCGGCCGCTCGATCGCGCCCGGTCGCGCTTGACCGACCACGGGCCCCTGGCCCGGACCGCCCACCGGTCCGGGCCAGGGGCCCCACGCCTCCGCTCAGCCCTTCTTCTCGGTCAGCGCCTCGGCCATCTTCGTCAGCTGCCCGTACGACGCCGTCCCGGTGACCACCGTGGTCACGCCCGGCTCCTCGCGCACCAGCGCGTCGTACTTGTCGCCGTCGTAGCGGACCCAGTCCTTGCCGTCGATCCGCTGCGTCCGCTTCGTCTCCCGAGCCTGCTGGGTGACCTCCTCCACGAACGGCACGGGCTTGCCGTCGCTCTGCTCGACCGCGATGTACTCCTCGTTCTGGTCGAGGAAGCCGAGGTGCCAGAGCGCGCCGTCCTGCGCGGCGGCCGGGCGGTAGGTCACCGATGTCGCGCGCCATCCCTTGGGCAGGGTCCCGGGGTCGGGGGCGGCCACCGGGTACGGGGCGGCGCGGCGGGCCGTGGCCAGCTCCACGCGGTAGTCCACCGTCTTCACCCCGGCGCCCTTGGGGCCCTCGTCATGCGGGATACCGAAGAGGTAGATGGCCGCCGCGACGACGCCGATCGCCGCCAGCGACAGCACCATGTCCCGGACCGTCTCTTTGCCACGCATACCTGCCACGCCCCCTATCGTCCCTCATCGGGTCGCCGCACCTCGCAACAGGGCCGCGCTCATGCGTGGGGCTGTGCCGCGCTCATGCGTGGGGCTATCTGCTCACTTAGCCAATCAGCGGATAAAGTCATGAACACCCTCACCCTCCTGTGTCCCCCTTGCGGGGAGGAGGGGCCCTCACGGTCCGTCGCCGTACAGAAAGGTGCGCTCCGATGACCGAGCATCATCTCCCGTCCCAGCTAGAGGTCAGCCCCGAGGCTCCCGATCGCAACCTCGCCCTGGAACTCGTCCGGGTCACCGAGGCGGGTGCCATGGCCTCCGGACGCTGGGTGGGCCGCGGCGACAAGAACGGCGCCGACGGCGCCGCCGTCAAGGCCATGCGCTCCCTCGTGCACACCGTCTCGATGAACGGCGTCGTCGTCATCGGAGAGGGGGAGAAGGACGAGGCGCCGATGCTCTTCAACGGTGAGCGCGTGGGCGACGGCACCGGCCCGGAGTGCGACGTGGCCGTGGACCCGGTGGACGGCACCACGCTCACCGCGAAGGGCATGGCCAACGCCGTCTCCGTCCTCGCGGTCGCCGAGCGCGGCACCATGTTCGACCCGTCGGCCGTCTTCTACATGGACAAGCTGGTCACCGGCCCCGACGCCGCCGAGTTCGTCGACATCACCGCGCCCCCCGGCGTGAACATCCGCCGGATCGCCAAGGCGAAGAAGTCCAGCCCCGAGGACGTCACCGTGGTGGTCCTGGACCGCCCCCGCCACGAGGGCATCGTCAAGGAGATCCGGGAGGCGGGCGCCCGGATCAAGTTCATCTCCGACGGCGATGTGGCCGGCGCGATCATGGCCGCGCGCGAGAGCACCGGTGTGGATCTGCTGCTGGGCGTCGGCGGTACGCCGGAGGGCATCATCGCGGCCTGCGCGATCAAGTGCCTCGGCGGCACCATCCAGGCCAAGCTGTGGCCCAAGGACGACGAGGAGCGGCAGCGCGCCCTCGACGCGGGCCATGACCTCGACCAGGTCCTGGAGACGGACGACCTGGTCAGCGGCGACAATGTGTTCTTCGTCGCGACCGGCATCACCGACGGGGATCTGCTGCGCGGGGTGCGGTACCGCGCGGAGACCGCCACCACCCAGTCGCTGGTCATGCGGTCCAAGTCCGGGACGATCCGGCAGATCGACTCCACCCACCGGCTGGCCAAGCTGCGCGCCTACGCCTCGGTCGACTTCGAACGGCCGAGCTGAGCGAGGTGACGGCGGCGTCCGGCCGACGGCGGCGTTCAGCCGATGCCGCCTGAGAGGCCCGGCCTGAGATACCCCGCATGACCGGCCCCGCATGACCGGCCCCGCATGAGAGACCGCGCATGAGAGGCCGCGCATGACAGACGCCGTATGACAGGCCCCGCATGACAAGGGCCGGGTCCCGCCTCCCGGCGGTGCCCGGCCCAGGTCCCGAAGAGTTCAGCCGGCGGCGGCGACCCGCACCGCGCGCTGCAGCTCCGCCTCCCGGCGCCGACGGCGGGCCAGCACGACCCGGCGCTCGGCCGCGGTCAGCCCGCCCCACACTCCGTACGGCTCGGGCTGCAGCAGTGCGTGCTCCCGGCACTCGACCATGACCGGGCAGCGCGCACAGACGCGCTTGGCGGCCTCCTCCCGCGACAGCCTGGCAGCCGTGGGCTCCTTGGAAGGAGCGAAGAACAGCCCGGCCTCGTCCCGTCGGCACACCGCCTCCGAGTGCCAGGGGCCGGCCTGATCCCGCGCGGGGACGCGCTGCGGGGGCACGGCGGCTTCCAGCAGGGGCTGATGCGGTTGCAGCACGGTCTACTCCTGACGACGGCTCCGGTGGTCACCCTTGCCCGCCTCGAGGTGTACGGCCCCGTTAGCACCCCCATCAGCCGTACGAGAGACGATGCACCAAGCCTTACCCGCTGTGCGCGCGCTTATGCACACCGTTGTCCCACCCGGAACTTCCCCCTGCACACCCCTTCTTCAGGGCTTATGCTCGCAGGTTCTTCAGCCGCTTGCCCCGCTTGGGCTTGGCCTCCACACCGCCGAATACGGCGAACCCGGTGACGTGAATCACCGGTGCGTCGGGGTCCTGCGCCTCGTACGTCGTGACGTCGAAACCGCCCAGGATGCCCGCGCCCGAACCGCGCAGCGAGACGTTCTCCGGGACCTTGATCTCCACACCACCGAAGGCGGCCACGACATGAATGACGATCTCCTGCTGCTCGAAGACCGCCTCGGTCAGATCGATCTCGACGCCGCCGAAGATCGCCAGGGCGTTCGTACGGCGCCTGACCCGCCAGCGGCCCTTGCGCGTCGAACCGCCGAAGACCGCCACCAGGTTCTCCGACTCGGGGAGGGAGCGCGGCCACCCGGACTCCGCGTCGCGCGCGTCAGCGGAGGCGGCCCCGCGGGTGGGAGCGGCGGGCAGATCGCGCACCAGGGGCTCCAGCTCGCCGAGGGTCTTGGCGCGATAGACCGCGTCGATCCGCTCGGCGTGCTCCTCCGGCTGGAGCCGCCCCTCGGCGAGGGCCTCCCGCAGGATGTCCGCGATCCGGTCGCGGTCCGCGTCGGACGCGCGGAGCTCCGCGACGGCCGCGGGCGCGGCGGCCGCGGGCGCGGCAGGAGCGGGCGCCGGGGCCGACGCGGCCTCGGACGCCGGAGCCGGGGCGGATTTGGTCAGGGGCACGGGCTGCTGCTCATCCACGGGCTCAGCGTACCCAGTCGCGATAGATCGCGACTAGGGGACGATCCCTGATCCTTCCCCTACTACCGGGAGCCCCCTGTGCGGGTGGCACAAGCGCCCGCGCTGGCTACTGAGCCTTACCTCACAGGTTCCGTCCCGCCGCCCCGTTCTAGGCTTATACGCGCTGTCGACGAAGTCAGCCGAAGCCCTGTCGAGTGAGGAATGGCCGCGATGCCCGAGTTTGCCTATTCGGATCTGCTCCCCCTGGGAGAGGACACCACGCCGTACCGTCTGGTGACCTCCGACGGTGTGAGCACCTTCGAGGCCGATGGGCGCACCTTCCTGAAGGTCGAGCCGGAGGCGCTGCGCAAGCTCGCGGCCGAGGCGATGCACGACATCTCGCACTATCTGCGCCCCGCCCACCTCGCCCAGTTGCGCCGCATCCTCGACGACCCCGACGCCAGCGCGAACGACCGCTTCGTCGCGCTGGACCTGCTGAAGAACGCCAACATCGCGGCCGCCGGGGTGCTCCCGATGTGCCAGGACACCGGCACGGCGATCGTCATGGGCAAGCGCGGGCAGAACGTGCTCACGCGGGGCGGCGACGAGGAGGCCCTCTCGCGCGGTGTCTACGACGCGTACACCAAGCTCAACCTGCGGTACTCCCAGATGGCCCCGCTGACCATGTGGGAGGAGAAGAACACCGGCTCCAACCTGCCCGCCCAGATCGAGCTGTACGCGACCGACGGCGGCGCCTACAAGTTCCTCTTCATGGCCAAGGGCGGCGGCTCGGCCAACAAGTCCTTCCTCTACCAGGAGACGAAGGCGGTGCTGAACGAGGCATCGATGATGAAGTTCCTGGAGCAGAAGATCCGCTCGCTGGGCACGGCCGCGTGCCCGCCGTACCACCTGGCGATCGTGGTCGGCGGCACCAGCGCCGAGTACGCGCTGAAGACCGCGAAGTACGCCTCCGCGCACTACCTGGACGAGCTGCCCACCGAAGGCTCCCCGACCGGGCACGGCTTCCGCGACAAGGAGCTGGAGGAGAGGGTCTTCGAGCTGACGCAGAAGATCGGGATCGGCGCGCAGTTCGGCGGCAAGTACTTCTGCCATGACGTGCGGGTCGTACGGCTGCCGCGACACGGCGCCTCCTGCCCGGTCGCGATCGCGGTCTCGTGCTCCGCCGACCGCCAGGCGCTCGCCAAGATCACGCCGGAGGGCGTCTTCCTGGAGCAGCTGGAGACCGACCCGGCCCGCTTCCTGCCGGAGACGACGGACGAGGAGCTGGTCAAGGGCGCGGGCCCGGACCTGGACGCGGTCGCCGTCGACCTGGACCGGCCGATGGACGAGGTGCTGGCCGAGCTGACCAGGCACCCGGTCAAGACCCGGCTCTCGCTGACCGGCACGCTGGTGGTCGCCCGGGACATCGCCCACGCGAAGATCAAGGAGCGGCTGGACGCGGGCGAGGAGATGCCGGAGTACCTGAAGAACCACCCGGTCTACTACGCGGGCCCGGCCAAGACCCCCGAGGGCTATGCCTCCGGCTCCTTCGGGCCGACGACGGCGGGCCGGATGGACGCGTACGTCGAGCAGTTCCAGGCAGCGGGCGGCTCGAAGGTCATGCTGGCCAAGGGCAACCGCTCCAAGCAGGTCACGGACGCCTGCGCCGCGCACGGCGGCTTCTACCTGGGCTCGATCGGCGGCCCGGCGGCGCGGCTGGCCCAGGACTGCATCAAGAAGGTCGAGGTCCTCGAGTACGAGGAGCTGGGCATGGAGGCGGTCTGGAGGATCGAGGTCGAGGACTTCCCGGCGTTCATCGTGGTGGACGACAAGGGGAACGACTTCTTCAGCCCGCAGGAACCCTCTCAGCCGACCTTCACCAGCATCCCGGTGCGCGCCCCCGGGCAGGCGTAGCCGCCTGCCTCGCGCCTGCTGGCCATCGGCTGCAACTCGGCGGCCGACACTGACAGACGATCCACCACGGAGCCCCCGGCAAGCGCTGGGGGCTCTTTCGTTGGGGCAGCGGAGTGTGGAGGCCCCGCCCGTACGTCACGGATAAGACGCGCAGACGGGGCCGCTCTGGGGGTCGTACTGGTCAGCGCGGGACGTGCACAGGGGCGCTCTGTGCCCGAAGCTCGGCTAGCCGCCGCTGGTACAGGGGCCCGACAGCATGCGCCCCCCTTGCCTCACTGGGGGTGGACTGTTCGATCAGGTGATGAGCCACAGCCTTGAGGTGAGCGGCCCACGCCAATACATGCTGTTGAGCGGTCCGCCCGCATTCCTGGGGCTCACCAGGCAGGCACAGCGGAAGTTGGGGGCCTAGCTTGTTCGCTGCGTGCCGAATGTAGCGAGCAATAGTGGCCCATTCATCTTCGGTCCGCTGTATGGCATTGCTGGTGCTCTCCCATCCCCACGCCCCGAAGTCGTCCCCATGATCGTGCATGTGTGCGCTCCTGATGATCGCAGCAGGTTAAGCCGGTGTGCCGATCGTAGCCGCGCTGTCTGCCTCCCTGGGGTCACAGTGCCCGACCGATGGAACGCACGGACCGCACGGGCCGCACATGGGCAGGAACTGAGGCGGAGTGCACGACTCCGCGCCGTTTCCATGCACGACCCGGATATCGGCCAACACTTCCGCCATGCGCCGATCGCCCCAGATTTTGGAAAGCGGAGCGTCCCGCACGTTGCCGATATTCAGGAATCGGCCGAGAACGCACGGCCACACGTCGCCAGTAGGGCCGACGGCGCATTTCTCATGTGCCCGCACAGGTCGCTGATGGTCGGCACAGCGCCCTTACTCGCCCGGACAGCTCGGGTCGAAGTTGAGCGGCACGGCGATAGCTGGGAAAAGAGGACTCGCAACATTGATCTTGTCAGGTCGGGAACCGGGAACTATATGGTTCAGCTCAGGATTCGGGATCAACCTGTCGAGGTGGAGTTCCGTGACGCGCTAGGACGGAGATGGAAAATTGACTCCGACCGTCACATCAGCAAAATCAGAAATGGCATGCGCGTTAAGGCCCTACCAGACCTTCCCCGAGACGACGACGATGAATAAATGTGGTGCAGCGGAAACAGGGTGCGGGGGCCGGGGGTGGCGTAACACCTGTGGGGCGGCGGGGGCGTGGATGCGCCCCCGCCGCCCTTACCCGTCCCATCCCCAGGGGCTCCGCCCCTTCGACCCGCCAGGGGGCTCCGCCCCCTGGACCCCCGTCCAGGGCTCGGTCAGCCCCTCAGCGCCGCCTCGAAGGCGCCTGGGCGCTGGGTGACGCCGCTGCAGCGGGTGTTGGGGACGACGTTCGCGGTCGGCTCGGGGGCCGCGGCACCGGCCGTGGGGGCGGTCGGGGTGGCGGACCGGGTCATCTCCGGGGTGCACGGCTGGTCGCGTTCGGCGGACCACATCGACAGCCGTCCGATCCCCTTCTCCGCGGCGAACCGCGCCAGACCGGACGCGTCCTCCAGCGTGAAGGTCTCGCCGGTGACGTCGTTGACCCCGATCATCGGCGTCACGGCGAGGATCTTCCAGGCGGCGGCGTCGGACATGCCGAACACCTCGCGGATCCGGGCCTGGGCGGCGGTGGCCGCCTGGACGGCGTAGTCGCCCATGTCGCCGGTGTGGTCGCCGCTGTAGTTCATCGCCATGATGTTGACGCCCGAGAGGATGACCCCCTCCTGTTTGACGGCCTCCAACTGGGCCACGCCCTGCGGGGTCAGCCCGTCCGGCATGGCGGGCAGGGTGAAGGAGATGTTCAGGCCCTCGTGGGTGCGCTGGATGAGCGCGAGCGCCTGGGCGCGGCGGGCGGCCGCCTCGGCGTTGGCGAGCGCCTCGCCCTCGAGGTCGAAGTCGATCCTGTTGGCCTGGTAACGCTCGATCACCTCGGCGTAGGCGGAGGCGAGTTCGGGGACGTCGGTGCAGACGGTGGCGAGTTCGGTGCCCTCGGCGCCGCCGAAGGAGATCCGTACGTCGCCGCCGGCCCGGCGGACGCCTTCGATCCGGGTCTCCAGCCCCTGGCTCTCCAGCGAGGTGCCGCCGTCCCACACCGGGGCGCAGCCGTCGCCCGCGACGACGAAGCCCAGCGAGAATTCCTTGACCCCGCGCGACGCCGCGGCGGCCATGTCGTAGCCCGGGTCCGACCAGGCGTTGACGTACGGCACGAACTCGGCGGGCGAGCGCGCCGCGGGGTGCTGTGACGCCGGGGGCTGTGAGGGCGCGGCGTGCGGCTCGGGCGACTGCTTCTGGTGTCCCGCCCATACGGCGATGGTGGCGCAGACCACCGCGCCGGCCACGGCGATTCCGCTCATGCGGGGGCTGGCCCTCATGGCTCTGGCTCCTCCTTGTGGTCCGGTACGAGGCGCCGGGGGCCGGTGCCGCCCGTGCCGTCCTCTCGCCAAACCTCGCATATTCGGTGAAGCCTACTGAACTATGACACACCGCATGTTTGACTTATATGTCGCATGTCGTATTTTCTGCATTAGCCTCTTCCGTATGGATCCTCAGTCAGATGTGGCCGAGCGCGCGCCTTCGCGTCCCCTCCGCGCTGACGTGGCCCGGAAGGGGCCCGTGTTCGTGGACCTGTCCGGACGCCGTGGCCGACTGGTACGGCATGTGGGCGTCGTCGCGGGAGCCGCCTGCCTCGGCTATTCGGCGGTCCTGGGGTTGGGCTACGCGGGCGGTACGCCGTTCGCGCCGCAGACGCTGATCCCCGGACATCCCGTCTCCACCGAGGCGCTCGGCCAAGGGCCGAACCGCACCCCCGAGGAGCGTTCGGGGCCCTCCGAGCCGCATGAGCGGCGGGACGCGCACGCGTACGGCTACGAGGACGAGTACGGGGACGACGGATACGGGCCGACCCGCCGTCAGCACCGGCGCGAGCGGCACGCCTCGGGGCGCCCGGAGCACCGGGACGCCCGGGAGCCCGTCGCCCTGCCCCCCATCACCACCCGGCCGCGGCCCGCGCCCCCGCAGCCCGGCCCGGCCAAGGCCCCCCGCGCGGCGCCGCGGCACTCCCCCGCGGACCACCGCCCCGGCGGCCGCGAGTCCGCCGCGGGGCACCGGTCCGGCAAGCACCACAAGGCCGGCCACACGCCGTCACATCCGGCCGGTCACCAGCCCGGCAAGCGGCCCACGGGCGCCTCGCACACCCCGTCGAAGCAGCACCCCGCCGGGGCCGAGCCGCCCGCCAAGGGCTCCGGCCACCCGCAGGCCCCCGACCACACCACGCGACCCGGCCACACCACGCGGCCCGGCCACGCCGCGGCCCCGCAGAAATCCCAGTCCCAGAAGCCCCCGCAGGCCGACGCGCCCAAGCCCCCCAAGGGGCCCGCCGGAGGCGGCACCCCGGACGACGGGCCGGGCGCCCCCAACGCAGAGGACGAGACGCCGTGAGCGGCGGCAGACCGCCGAGGCTGCCGCGGCCGCGCCGCCGGCTCCCCGCGCCCCGTCAGGACGGCGCGCCCCGTACGGTGTTCCGGCTGACCGGCTCCGGCCGCCGCGCCGCGCGCCCCCGCACGGGCGGACCGGGCGCCAGGGGCAGGCTCGGGCTCGGGCTCACCGGCAAGCTCAGGTTCACGGGCAGGCTCGGGCTCACCGGCAAGCCCGGGTTCACGGGCAGGCTCGGGCTCACCGGCAAGCCCGGGTTCACGGGCAGGCTCAGGCTCACCGGCAAGCCCGGGTTCACGGGCAGGCTCAGGAGCAGGTTCCGCACCGTCAAGCTGCGCAAGCTCCGCACCCGTACCCGGATGGTGCTCGCCCTCGCGACCCTGCTCGCGCTGGTGTGCACCCTGCTGCTGGACGGCTATCTGCACGCCGAGGTCGGCAACGACGCCCGGGTGTACCGCTCACACGCCTCGCGCACGGTCCCCGACCGGCTGCGCAAAGGCGGCCCGGTGATCACCTTCGACCACCGGGGAAAGGCCACCGAGCACACCATCCCGGCCAAGACCATCGCGCTGACCTTCGACGACGGCCCGGATCCGCGCTGGACCCCGGAGATCCTCGACGTGCTGCGCCGCCACAAGGTGCGGGGGACCTTCTTCGTACTGGGCCAGATGGTGATCCGCCATCCGGAGCTGGTCCGCCGGATGCGGGCCGCGGGCCATGAGGTCGGGGTGCACACCTTCTCCCATGTCGACCTGTCGTACCAGGACAAGGGGCGCATGGACCGCGAGCTGGCACAGTCCCAGCTGGCCCTGGCCGGTGCGGCGTCCATCACCAGCTCGCTCTTCCGGGCGCCGTACGCCTCCAAGGTCCGCGCGCTGGACGACCGCACCTGGCCGGTGCAGCGGCACATCGGCTCCAAGGGCTACATCAGCGCCTTCGTGGACACCGACAGCGAGGACTGGCAGCGGCCCCCGGTGAAGGAGATCGTCCAGAACGCCACCCCCGAGGGCGGGAAGGGCGCGTCGGTGCTCTTCCACGACGCGGGCGGCAACCGCGCGCGCACGGTGAAGGCCCTGTCGCTGTACATCGAGCGGATGAAGGGGAAGGGCTACTCCTTCACCACGGTCACCGGCGCGCTGGGTGCCCACAGCGCCAACCACCCGGCCCGCGCGCTGCCGGTCTGGGAGGGCCGGGCGCTGATCTGGGCGGCCGCGCTCAGCCACAGCGCGCTGCCGTTCCTGATGGGGCTGCTGGGACTGGTGGGCTTCTCGGTGATCGGGCGGCTGCTGCTGATGGTGGTCCTCGCCTGGTGGCACCGGCGCTCCCGGGAGCGGCGGCGCTGGAGCCGGGTGCAGGAGGTCACCGATCCGGTGAGCGTGATCGTGCCCGCGTACAACGAGAAGGAGTGCATCGCCAACACCCTGAAGTCGCTGTCCGCCTCCACCCACCCGATCGAGATCCTGGTCGTGGACGACGGCTCCACCGACGGCACCGCCGAGATCGCCGAGGCCATGGGCCTGCCCAACGTACGGGTGCTGCGGCAGGCCAACGCGGGCAAGCCCGCGGCCCTCAACCGGGGCATCGCCCATGCCCGCCACGAGCTGATCGTGATGATGGACGGCGACACCGTCTTCGAGCCCACCACCATCCGCGAGCTGGTCCGCCCGTTCGCCGACTCGCGGGTGGGCGCGGTGGCGGGCAACGCCAAGGTCGGCAACCGGGGGAAGCTGATCGGCGCCTGGCAGCACATCGAGTACGTGATGGGCTTCAACCTCGACCGGCGGATGTACGACCTGCTGCGCTGCATGCCCACCATCCCCGGCGCGATCGGCGCCTTCCGCCGCCTGGCGCTGCTGGAGGCCGGGGGCATGAGCGCGGACACCCTGGCCGAGGACACCGACATCACCATCGCCCTGCACCGGGCCGGCTGGCGGGTGGTCTACCAGGAGCACGCCCGCGCCTGGACCGAGGCGCCCAGCTCCCTCGGCCAGCTGTGGAAGCAGCGCTACCGCTGGTCCTACGGCACCATGCAGGCACTGTGGAAGCACCGCCGCTCGCTCATCGACCGGGGGCCCTCGGGGCGGTTCGGGCGGGTGGGGATGCCGCTGGTGGTGCTCTTCCAGATCCTCACCCCGCTGTGCGCGCCACTGATCGACCTCTTCACCCTCTACGGGGTGATCTTCCTGGACCCGGTGCGCTCACTGCTGGCGTGGGCGGCGCTGCTGCTGGTGCAGCTGCTGGGCGCGGCGTACGCGTTCCGGTTGGACCGGGAGAACTACCGGGCATTGGCCGTACTGCCGTTGCAGCAGATCGCCTACCGCCAGTTGATGTATCTGGTGCTGCTGCACTCCTGCGTCACGGCGGCCACCGGCGCCCTGCTGCCGTGGCAGAAGCTCAAGCGCACCGGCGAGGTGGACACCCCACGGGCGCCCGAGGCCGTACGGTGACCGGGCTCACCCGTTCGGCTCAGCGGGCGCGGGAACACGGCATGGCGTGAAGACGCTGTGCTGGACGGAGGTGTCCCCATGACCAACGAGAGCCACCGCGACGACGGCCCCCAGGAGGGCTACCGCGTCGAGCACGACTCGATGGGAGAGGTCAGGGTGCCCGCACACGCCAAGTGGCGCGCCCAGACCCAGCGGGCGGTGGAGAACTTCCCCGTCAGCGGGCAGCGCCTGGAGCGGGCGCACATCCAGGCGCTGGCCCGGATCAAGGGCGCGGCCGCCCTGGTCAACGCCGAGCTGGGCGTGGTGGACAGGGACGTCGCGGGGGCGATCTCGGACGCGGCGGCCGAGGTCGCCGAGGGCCGCTGGGACGACCACTTCCCGGTGGACGTCTTCCAGACCGGCTCCGGCACCTCGTCCAACATGAACACCAACGAGGTGCTGGCCACCCTGGCGAGCGAGCGCCTGGGCCGCCCGGTGCACCCCAATGACCACGTCAACGCCAGCCAGTCCTCCAACGACGTCTTCCCCTCCTCCATCCACATCGCGGCCACCGCGGCCGTCACCGGCGATCTGATCCCGGCCCTGGCCCATCTGGCGGAGGCGCTGGAGCGCAAGGCCGCCGAGTTCGCCGAGGTGGTCAAGGCGGGGCGGACCCATCTGATGGACGCCACTCCGGTGACCCTCGGTCAGGAGTTCGGCGGCTACGCGGCGCAGGTGCGGTACGGGATCGAGCGGCTGCGCGCCTCGCTCCCCCGGCTGGCCGAGCTGCCGCTGGGCGGTACGGCGGTGGGCACCGGGATCAACACCCCGCCCGGGTTCGCCGCCGCCGTCATCGCCGAACTGACCCGTACCACCGGGCTGCCGCTGACCGAGGCCCGGGACCACTTCGAGGCGCAGGGCGCGCGGGACGGACTGGTCGAGACGTCCGGGCAGCTGCGGACGATCGCGGTCGGCCTCACCAAGATCGCCAACGATCTGCGCTGGATGGCGTCGGGCCCCCGTACCGGGCTCGCCGAGATCGCGCTGCCCGATCTCCAGCCCGGCTCGTCGATCATGCCGGGGAAGGTCAACCCGGTGATCCCCGAGGCCACGCTGATGGTCGCGGCGCAGGTCACCGGCAATGACACCACCGTCGCCACGGCCGGGGCCGCCGGGAACTTCGAGCTCAATGTGATGCTCCCGGTGATCGCCAAGAATCTGCTGGAGTCGATCCGGCTGCTGACCAATGTCTCCCGGCTGCTCGCGGACCGCACGATCGACGGGATCACCGCCAACGCCGAGCGGGCCCGGGAGTACGCGGAGTCCTCACCGTCCGTCGTCACGCCGCTCAACCGCTACCTCGGCTACGAGGAGGCGGCGAAGGTGGCCAAGCGGTCGCTGGCGGAGCGCAGGACGATCCGCGAGGTGGTGCTGGAGTCCGGCTATGTGGAGCGCGGGCTGCTGACACTGGACCAGCTGGACGAGGCGCTGGACGTCCTGCGCATGACGCATCCTTAGTCCGCGCTCCCTCTTAGCCGGGCGTTGGTCCCCGGTTTGCGTCATAGGTCACGGCGCCGCGGCCCGTGCGCACCTAAGATCTGCTCATGACAGCGGACATCGTGGGGACGACGGGGACGGCGGACATCGCCCGGTGGGCACCGGGCGACCATATTCTGTGGCGCTATCGGGCCAACGCCTCCGACCTCATCCACATCTGCCGTCCCGTGACCGTCGTCGAGGACACCGCCGAGCTGCTCGCCGTCTGGCTCGCCCCCGGCACCGTCTGCGTCAAACCGCAGCTCACCGACGGCACCGAGGTGCACCACGAGCCGCTGTCCACCCGGTACACCAAGCCGCGGACCACCGCGCTGTCCCAGTGGTTCGGCACCGGTGTGCTGAAGCTGGCCCGGCCCGGCGAGCCGTGGTCGGTATGGCTGTTCTGGGACCATGGCTGGCGGTTCCGGAACTGGTACGTGAACCTGGAGGAGCCCCTGGTCCGCCGGGACCGCGGAGTGGACTCCGAGGACCACTTCCTGGACATCGCGGTCTACGCCGACCGCAGCTGGGAATGGAAGGACGAGGACGAGTTCGCGCAGGCGCAGCGGGCCGGGCTGATGGGTCCCGAGCAGGCGGAGCGGGTCCGGGCCGCGGGGCGGGCGGCCACGGCGGCCATCGAGTCCTGGGGAGCGCCCTTCCGGGACGGGTGGGAGAACTGGCGGCCCGACCCCGCGTGGTCCGTGCCCGCGCTTCCGGCGGACTGGGGCCGTACGGACAAGAAGCACACCTCGGCACACTCGAGGTCATGAACCTCTTGTCGTGTCCCAGTGTTTCAAACGTAGGATCGTCGTCCGGAACACTGCCCATGCGGGACAGCCAGACGCCGGCGCAAGTCACGGGCGATGCGCAAGATCTGACGTAATGTCACAGGAGGGGGCGGAGTCGTGAGTGGTGAGGACGGGCACGGGGACGGTTACGAGGGCTACGAGGACTTCGACCGCCTCGCGCTGGACCGCAGCGGTCAGGCGGAGGCCTTCGACCACATCGGCGACCGCTACGACGACGCCTTTCCGCACAAGGAGGGCCAGATCGACGCCGGCCGCTGGCTGGCCGAAACGCTTCCGCCCGGCTCCCGGGTGCTCGACGTCGGCTGCGGTACGGGCCTGCCCACGGCCCGTCAGCTGGTCGACGCGGGGCACGAGGTGGTCGGGATCGACATCTCCCCGGGGATGCTCAAGCTCGCCCGGGACAATGTGCCGGAGGCCACCTTCCACCATGTGGACATCGTCGATCTGCGGGTGGGCGGCCGGTACGGCCCCGGAGGCCCCCAGGAGTTCGGCCCGTTCGACGGCATCGCCGCCTACTTCACGCTGCTGCTGCTGCCCCGCCCGGAGATCCCGTACGCACTGCGGACCCTGCACGCCGCCCTCAGACCCGGAGGGCTGCTGGGGCTGGGCATGGTGGAGGCGGACGTCGACGACTTCCTCATTCCGTTCCTCGGCAACTCGGTCCGGGTATCCGGTTATCTGCGGGACGAGCTGCGCCAGGCCGTCCGCGATGCGGGCTTCGAGATCGCCGGGGAGGACTCGCACGCGTACGCCCCGGCCAGCACGGACGTACCACCCGAGATCCAGCTCTATCTGAACTGCCGACGACGTGCCTGACACTCGGTGCGCCCACGAGACGCGGGCACACGGCCCCGGACGGATGGAAACCCACGCGTGACGGAGCACCCCACCTCCCACAACAGGCGGCAGACGGCCACCTCTGCCGCCGCCCCGGGCGCGGCCGCGCCCGACGACGCGCACGGCGCGGTCCCGGACCCGCGGACCGCCGTGCGGCAGACGGCTGCCCCCGGCCAGGAGCCGGGCGACGGCCGCCCACGTCCGGCCTACCCCACGGACGGCCCCGCCGGCCCGGCGGCCCACGACGGACCCCCGGGTCCGGCCGGGGAGCCCGCGCCCCGCGCCAGAGGGCGCGGCGCCGCCCCCGAGCGCGGCGAGGGCGCCGACCGGACGGGGCCCGCGCGCCGTGGCCGGGGCAGGAACGGCGCGGACGGGGCGGGCGGGCGTGGGAGCGCCGCCGCGGCGCGCGGTGACGGGGGCAGGGAGCGCCGGAACACGGCGGAGAGCGAGCACCCGGCGCAGCCGGAGCACGGCACACCGGAGGGCGAGCCTGTGTGGGACGCGGATCACAATGCCGCAAGAGGCGCGTCGCGCCGACCCGGAGCGAACGGCGGCACCGGCCCCGACGAGCAGCCCCCGGCCGCCCAGGGCGACGGGCGCGGCCGGGGAGCGGCGCGCCGGGGCGCCGGCGCGGGCGAACATCCGGAGCGGCCCGGCGGGGCCCACGCGGCGGCTGCGCCCGGCGGGGCCCAAGCGGCCGCCGGGTCCGGTGAGGCCCATACGGCGGCCGCCACGGCGGGCGAGGTCGGCTACAGCGCGCCGGAGGGCGGAGTGCCCACGGTGCCGCCCGCGGGCGGCTCCGCGGCCGCCGAGGCGGCCGCCGAGGCGGCCACCGCGCGGGACCGGGGCGGTGACCGGCTGCGGTTCGTGGGGGCCGCGACGCGCCGGATCGCCCGGGGCATCGACCTGGACGAGATCGTGCTGGGCCTGTGCCGGGCCACCGTGCCCACCTTCGCCGACGCGATCCTGGTCTATCTGCGCGATCCGTTGCCGGTCGGCGACGAGCGCCCGGTCGGCCCGGTGGTGCTGCGGCTGCGCCGCACCGACCGGATCCCGCTGGACCCGGACACCGACAGCGGCCGGCTTTCGCTGCTGCCCTCCCAGCCGGATCTGTCGCCCGCCGTGGGCGGCGGCCCGGCCGCCGAGCTGTGCGAGGTGGAGGCGGGCGGCCCGCTGGCCGAGGTGCTGCGCGGGGTGCGGCCGGTGTTCGGCGACTCGCAGGCCGCCCGTGCCGCGCTGCCGGAACTGCTCGGCGAGGGGCCCTCGGTGGCGACCGGTCAGCGCACCGTGCTGGCGCCGCTGCGCGGCCGCCGCCGGGTGATCGGCGCGGCCGTCTTCGTACGCCGCCCGGACCGGCCGCCGTTCGAACCGGACGATCTGCTGGTGGCGGCCCAGCTGGCCACCCACACCGCGCTCGGCGTCGACAAGGCGGTGCTGTACGGGCGCGAGGTGTACATCGCGGACGAACTCCAGCGCACCATGCTGCCCGACTCGCTGCCGCAGCCCACCGGCGTCCGGCTGGCCAGCCGCTATCTGCCCGCGGCCGAGACCGCGCGGGTCGGCGGCGACTGGTACGACGCGATCCCGCTGCCGGGCAACCGGGTGGCGCTGGTGGTCGGCGATGTGATGGGCCATTCGATGACCTCCGCCGCGATCATGGGCCAGCTGCGCACCACCGCGCAGACCCTCGCCGGGCTCGACCTGCCGCCCCAGGAGGTGCTGCACCACCTCGACGAGCAGGCCCAGCGGCTGGGCACCGACCGCATGGCCACCTGCCTGTACGCGGTCTACGACCCCGTCGCGCACCGCATCGTGGTGGCCAACGCGGGCCATCCGCCGCCGCTCCTGCTGCACCGGGGCGGCCGCGCCGAAGTGCTGCGGGTGCCGCCGGGGGCGCCGATCGGGGTCGGCGGCGTCGACTTCGAGGCGGTCGAGCTGGACGCGCCCGCCGGGGCCACCCTGATGCTCTACACCGACGGTCTTGTCGAGTCGCGGATGCGCGATGTGTGGACCGGGATCGAGCAGCTGCGGGAGCGGCTGACCGCCACCGCCCGGCTCACCGGCCCCAACCCGCCGCCGCTGGAGCCGCTGTGCGACGAGGTGCTGGACATGCTCGGCCCCGGCGACCGCGACGACGACGTGGCGCTGCTCGCGGCCCGGTTCGAGGGCATCGCGCCCAGCGATGTCGCGTACTGGTTCCTGGACCCCAAGGCGCAGACCGCCGGGCAGGCGCGCCGGCTGGCCCGCCGGGCGCTGGCCCGCTGGGACCTGGACGATCTGACGGACGCGGTGGAGCTGCTGGTCAGCGAGGTGGTGACAAACGCGGTGCGCTACGCGGAGCGGCCCATCACGCTGCGGCTGCTGCGCACCGACGTGCTGCGCTGCGAGGTCGGCGACGACGTGCCGCAGCTGCCCCGGCTGCGCCAGGCCCGGCCGTCCGACGAGGGCGGGCGCGGGCTGTATCTGGTGAACCGGATGGCGCGGCGCTGGGGCGCGACCCGGCTGTCCACGGGCAAGGTCGTCTGGTTCGAGCTCGCGATGCCGTCCTGAGCCGCCCCGCCCCCGTGTGCGACGGGTCCTGCGCCGTATGGTCGCCGTACGGTCGCAGTACGGTTCAGGACCCGGCGCGGAGGTACGCCACGACCATGTCGCCGACCATCCGGCGGTAGTGGGCGCGGCGCCCCGGGTCCAGGGGGTCGCGGCCGAAGAGGGTGCCGAAGGTGTGCTGGTTGGCCACCGGGAAGACGGCGAACGAGCTGATCATCATGTGGACGTCGACGGCGTCGGCGTCGTCCCGGAACACGCCCTGCTCGCGGCCGCGGGCGAGGATCCCGGAGATCAGGTCGATCACCGGTGTGCCGGCCTTGGCCAGCGTCTCGGACTTGGCCAGGTGCTCGGCCCGGTGGATGTTCTCGATGGACACCAGCCGGATGAAGTCGGCGTGTTCGGTGTGGTGGTCGAAGGTCAGCTCGGCCAGGTGCCGGATGGCCTCGGCGGGGTCCAGACCGGTGACGTCCACGGCCTGTTCGGCCTCGCGGATACCGGTGTAGGCGCGCTCCAGGACCTTGATGTAGAGCTGCTCCTTGCCGCCGAAGTAGTAGTAGATCATCCGCTTGGTGGTGCGGGTGAGGGCGGCTATCTCGTCGACGCGGGCCCCGGCGTAGCCGCGTTCGGCGAATTCGCGGGTCGCGACGTCCAGGATCTCGGCCTGGGTGCGGACGGCGTCGCGGAGGCGGCTGTTCTTCGGCGGCTGATCGCTCATGCTGGGGCCACTCTACGTCCAGGGGGTTCACAAGAGGGCGGTCCTGGGCCTTTACTGTCCACGCTACTAACGAACCAGTTCGTACATTAGCCGGGAAGGCGGGAGGTCGCCCGTATGCGCGGCAACACCGGGCAGTCACACGAGAACCGGGAGGGGCGGGAGTCCTGTCTGGTGGGGCTGATCGGATCCGGAGTGGGCCCCTCGCTTTCCCCCGCCCTCCACCAGCGCGAGGCCGACCGCCACGGGCTGCGGTATCTCTACCGCCTGATCGACATCGATCCGCTGGGGCTCGGCCCGGACGGGGTCGGCGAGCTGGTGCGGGCCGCCGCCCGGCTGGGCTTCGACGGGCTCAACATCACCCATCCCTGCAAGCAGACGGTGATCGGGCATCTCGACGGGCTGTCGGAGGACGCCGCGCTGCTCGGCGCGGTCAACACGGTGGTGTTCGGCGAGGACGGCCGGGCGATCGGCCACAACACCGACTGGTCCGGCTTCGCCCGCTCCTTCAGCCGCGGTCTGCCCGACGCGCCCACCGGCGAGATCGTGCTGCTCGGCGCGGGCGGGGCGGGCGCCGCCGTCGCCCATGCCCTGCTGACCGTCGGCGCCGACCGGCTGACACTGGCCGACACCGACCAGGCGCGGGCCGCCGGGCTCGCCGGGACGCTGGCGACACGGTTCGGCGCGGCCCGGGTCCGTACCGTCGCTCCCGGCGGGCTCCCGGCGGCCGTCGGCGGCGCCGACGGGCTGGTGCACGCCACCCCCACCGGGATGGCCGCCCACCCCGGGCTGCCGCTGCCCGCCGAGCTGCTGCGGGCCGGGCTGTGGGTCGCCGAGGTGGTCTACCGCCCGCTGGAGACCCCGCTGCTGGCCGCCGCCCGCGCGGCCGGCTGCCGCACCCTGGACGGGGGCGGCATGGCCGTCTTCCAGGCCGCCGACGCCTTCCGCCTCTTCACCGGCCGCGAACCCGACGCGACACGGATGCTCACCGACCTCTCCGACCTGCTCGAGCTCCCCGCCGGAGGCTGATCATGCGCAAGTCCATCGCCACCGTGTGCCTCAGCGGCACCCTCGAGGAGAAGCTCACCGCCATCGCCGCCGCCGGTTTCGACGGGATCGAGATCTTCGAGAACGACCTGCTGGCCAGCCCCCTGTCACCGGAACAGGTCCGGGACCGGGCCGCCGAACTCGGTCTCACCATCGACCTCTTCCAGCCGTTCCGCGACGTCGAGGCCGTGCCCGAGGACCTCCTGGCCCGCACGCTGCGCCGGGCCGAGAAGAAGTTCGCGGTCATGGAGCGGCTCGGGGCGGATCTGATGCTGGTGTGCTCCAGCGTCTCCCCCGCCGCCCTCGACGACGACGCCCTCGCCGCCGGGCAACTGCGGCTGCTGGCCGCACGGGCCGCCGCCCACGGCATCCGCGTCGCCTACGAGGCGCTCGCCTGGGGACGGCATGTGAACACCTACGACCACGCCTGGCGGATCGTCCGGCAGGCCGACCACCCGGCGCTCGGCACCTGCCTGGACAGCTTCCACATCCTCTCGCGCGGCTCGGACCCCAAGGGCATTGAGGAGATCCCCGGCGAGAAGATCTTCTTCCTCCAGCTCGCCGACGCCCCGCTGATGGCCATGGACGTCCTCCAGTGGAGCCGCCACTACCGCTGCTTCCCCGGACAGGGCGGCCTCGACGTGGCCGGGCTGCTGGCGCACGTGCTGCGGACCGGCTACGAGGGGCCGCTGTCCCTGGAGGTCTTCAACGACGTCTTCCGGCAGGGCGACACCGACCGCACCGCCGTGGACGCGCTGCGCTCGCTGATCGCCCTGGAGGAGACCGCGGGCCGCACCGATCTGCCCGCCCCCGTCGTCCCCACCGGCTTCGCCTTCGCCGAACTGGCTTCCACCGGCCCCGAGCTGCCCGCCCTGCTGACCGAGCTGGGCTTCGCGCGCACCGGCCGCCACCGCTCCAAGCCCGTGGAGCTCTGGGAGCAGGGCGACGCCCGTATCGTCCTCAACTCCGGCCTCGACGCCACCACCGGGCACCCCGAGCCCGCGCTCGCCGCCATCGGCCTGGAGACCCCCGACCCGGCCGCCTCCGCGGGCCGGGCGCGGGCCCTGCTCGCCCCCGTACTGCCGCGCCACCGGGCCGTGGCGGACGCCCCGCTGGACGCGGTCGCCGCGCCCGACTCCACCGAGCTCTTCTTCTGCCGCACCGAACACCCCGACCACCCCAGCTGGACCGGCGACTTCAGAGCCTGTGTCATATCCCCGCGCGCCGCCTCCGCCTCCCCCGCCGGGATCACCCATGTCGACCACGTGGCGCTCACCCAGCCCCGGCACCACTTCGACGAGGCGTCACTGTTCTACCGCGCCGTCCTGGGGCTGCGGCCGCACGAGTCCCTGGAACTGGCCGATCCGTACGGGCTGCTGCGCAGCCGGGCCGTCTCAGGCGCCGACGGCTCGGTACGGCTCGCGCTCAACGTCGCCCAGATCCGCCCGGGTTCGGGCCCGTCCGGCTCGCTGTGGCAGCACATCGCGCTGCACAGCCGGGACATCGTCGCCACCGCGCGCCGGCTGCGGGAACGCGGCGCGCCCCTGCTGCCCATTCCCGACAACTACTACGACGACCTCGAAGCGCGCCATGAGCTCGACCCCGGGCTCCATCGCACCCTGCGGGAACTCGGCCTGCTCTACGACCGGGACGACAGCGGCACCTTCCTGCACCTGTACACGGCCACCGTCGGCCGGGTCTTCTTCGAGATCGTCCAGCGGATCGACGGCTACCAGGGCTATGGCGCGGCCAACGCGCCCGTACGCCTGGCCGCCCAGCACGCCCGCACCCGCTGAACCCCCTTCCCCCGTCCGGATACGGCCTCGCCGTCCCCCGAGGAGCCGCCATGTCGTCAGCGTCGTCGACACCGTCCGCCCAGCGCCCGTCCCCCACCGCCGCCCCACCCGACTGTCTCGATCTGCCCGATCCACCACCGCTGCGCACGATGGTCGGCCCGGGGGTCGTCGCCGTCGGGATCGGCATGGCGGCGGGCGAGATCATCCTCTGGCCGTATCTGACCTCGGTCGGCGGGCTCGGGCTGCTGTGGCTGGCGGTGGTGACCCTGGCCATCCAGACGGTGATCAACCTGGAGATCGAGCGCTACACCCTGGCCACCGGGCAGACCGTGGTCGCCGGATTCTCCCGCTGGTCCAGGGCCTGGGGCATCCTGATCTGCCTGGCCGGGGCGTTCCAGTACGTCTGGCCGGGCTGGGCCACCTCCGGATCGACCGTGCTCACCTATCTGACCGGCGGCGGCGATGTCGTCTGGATCACCGTGGGCTCACTGGTGGGCTTCGGGGTGGTGCTGACCGTCTCACCGGTGGTCTACCGCACGATCGAGAAGGTCGAGCTGGTCAAGGTCATCCTGACGCTGTTCTTCCTCGCCGTCATCGCGGTCGCCGTCATCGGCTGGCACACCTGGACCACGGCGGGCGAGAAGACCGTGACCGGCGCCGGCCGGATCCCGGACGGCATCACCTTCACCATGATCCTCAGCGCGCTGGGCGCCGCCGGGGCGGGCGGGGTGCACAACCTGGTGCTCAGCAACTGGATCCGGGACAAGGGCTACGGCATGGGCGCCCATGTCCCCAAGCTGGTCTCCCCCATCACCGGCCAGTCGGAGGCGTCGGGCGCCGACCGCTACGCCTTTCCGCAGGACGAGGCCAACCTGGCCCGCTGGCGGATCTGGTGGCGGCGGGCCAACACCGAGCACATCCTGTCGTTCTTCGTGATCTGTCTGGTGACGATCGGGCTGATGAGCATGCTCGCGTACGAAACCCTCTTCGGGCGCGACGACGTGGAGAACAGCCCGGAGTTCCTGCGGCTCCAGGGCGATCTGCTGGGGCAGCAGGTGGGCGACTGGCTCAAGATCCTTTTCTTCGCGGTGGCGACGGTCTCGCTCTGGGCCGCTTCGATCGGTCTGCTCGACATCATCGGACGGGTGGTCAGCGACTTCGCCAAGCGCAACTACCTGCGCGATTCGGCCTTCTGGACCGAGGGGCGGCTGTACTTCGCGGTGGTGTGGGCCGAGGTCGCCATCGGCTCGGGGATCCTGCTGTCCGGGGTGAACCAGCCGATCGTGCTGCTGACCATCTCCACCTGCACCGCCTCCATCGTCACCCTCGTCTACACGGCGCTGCTGATCCGGCTCAACCGCCGCGATCTGCCGGCCGCCGTACGGCTGCGGGGGCCACGGCTGGGCATGATGCTGCTGGCCATCGGCTTCTACGGCTTCTTCGCCCTCGCGATGCTGAAGAGCCAGCTCGAGGAGAATTTCTGACACGACCCCAGGTCCCCGCGGTGCGGGCGCGCCCCTCGGCACGCCCGCACCGGGTTCGTCACTCCTGGTCTCTGCGCAGGAAGCCGCCGCCGTCGGCGTCACCCGAGGCCGAGCTCGACGGGTCGGGCGGGCTCGGGGAGTCGGCGTCGCCCGAGGGGGACGCCGACGACGAGGCGCTCGACGACGCGCTGGACGACGGGCTGGACGACGGGGACGAGGAGGGCGACTCGCTGTTCGACGGCGACGAGGACGGGCTGGACGACGGTGACTCCGAGGTGTCGCTCGAACTCGGCGACGGGGGCGGCTTGACCGCCGCACCCATGTCGGTGTCCAGGTCGAACTTCGAGGCCTTCTGGCCGTTCAGCGCGGACTGGGTGTACGCGGCCCAGATCCTGGCCGGGAAGTCACCGCCGTTGACGCGGCCGCCGCCCGCGGTGCCCTTGAGCGAGACCTGCTTCTTCTCGCCCTCGCCGAACATCCCGACCGAGGTCACCAGGTCGGGGGTGTAGCCGGAGAACCAGGCCGACTTGTTGTCGTCGGAGGTGCCGGTCTTGCCCGCGACGGCCTGGCCCTGCTGACGCACGGCCTGGCCGGTGCCGTCATCGACCACGCCGGTGAGCACGGAGGTGACGGAGTCGGCCGCACCGCGGCTGATCGCCTGCCCGTTGGTGGGATCGGGCAACTGAGGGCGCTCATCGCCCTTCTCGGCGGACTTCACGATCGCCGGGGTGACCTTCTTGCCGTGGTTGTCGAGGGTCGCGTAGACCCCGGCCATGTCACGCGGGCTGGCGCCCATCACGCCCAGCGACATCGCGGGGCGCACGTCGAAGCCGCCCGCGTCCTTGTTCATGCCGAGGTCGATGGCGGTGTTCTTCACCTTGTCCAGGCCCACGTCCACCGCCATCTGCGCGAAGACGGAGTTGACGGAGTTGTTCATGGCCTTCTGGACGGAGATGGGGCCGTAGGACTTGTTGTCCTCGTTCGGCGGGGCGAAGCCGGTGATCGATCCCTTGACCGGTCGCTTGCTGGTGCCGTCGTAGATGGTGCTCGCCGTGATCGGGGTGCTGTCCTGCGTGGTGGAGCCGTTCTCCAGCCCCGCGGCCAGGATCAGCGGCTTGAAGGTGGAGGCGGGCTGGTAGTCCTCGCGGGTGGCGTTGTTGTAGTAGTGCTCGGTGTAGCCGGTACCGCCGTACATCGCCACCACACCGCCGGACTCCGGGTCCACCGAAACCGCTCCGACCTGGGCGTACTTGTCGACCTTGCGCTTCTTCGGGTCCAGCTTGTCGGTCAGCTCGGTGCGGACCGCCTTCTCCAGCGCCTTCTGCTTCTTCTTGTCGATGTTGAGGGTGATCGTCCAGCCGCCTGCCTCGATCTCGTTCTCCGAGACCCCGGCCTTGATCAGCTCCTTGTTGGCGGCGTCGATGAGGTAACCCGCCTGGCCGTCGCGTCCGGGGATGGGGCGCGGTGGGACCGGCACGTCGAACTTCATGCCCTCGCGCTCGCTCTTGGACAGCCAGTCCTTCTCGACCATGTTGTTGAGGACGTAGTTCCAGCGGGCCTTCACCTGCCGCTTGCCGTTGGGGCCCGCCGCCGCCCAGTCGTACTGGCTGGGTGCCTGGAGCACCGACGCGAGATAGGCGCCCTGTGCGACGCTGAGGTCCTCGACGTCCTTGTCGTAGTACGCGCGGGCGGCCGCCTGGATGCCGTAGGCGCCGCGGCCGTAGTAGCTGGTGTTGATGTAGCCCTGGAGGATGTAGTCCTTGGACTTCTGCTGATCGACCTTGAGCGAGATCACCAGTTCCTTCAGCTTGCGGCTGACGGTCTGTTCCTGGCTCAGGTAGTAGTTCTTGACGTACTGCTGGGTGATGGTCGAACCACCCTGTTTGCCCCGGCCCAGCGCGGTGTTGATGAGACCGCGGGCGGTGCCGGTGAACGAGACGCCGGAGTCGCCGTAGAAGTCCTTGTTCTCGGCGGCGACAAAGGTGTGCTGCACCTCCTTGGGAATCTTGGACAGCGGTACGGACTCACGGTTGACGTCACCCGTCTTCGCCATGATCGTGCCGTCGCCGTACTTGTAGATGTTGGCCTCGGCCTTGGCCGCGGCGTTGGCGGGCGGAACCTCGACCAGCAGATAGAGGACGAAGAACGCCCCGACGAGCAGTACACCGAGCCCCAGGACGTACCCCAGCAGCCACTTCCAGGTGAAGAAGCGGCGTATGCCCCCCGACTTCGCCGCCTTCTTGGCTCTGCGAGCGCTCTTCTGCCGCGCGCGTCGCTCTTCCGCTCTACCCATCGCTCCCGCCGCTCCAGTCCGTAAGCCCCCCAGGCCAGCTCATGAAACTAACACCGCAACAACCCTCAAATGCCCATCGATCTAGCTTTTTCCGAAGGTGACAAAAAGCACCCACTCCAAGGGAACTGACGGCTTACGGGCCCCAAGGGTTGCCGCCGGCCCATAATGTGCTATCACTTTGCTAGACGCACCAACGAATGAAGCGGGGAGCCCTCCATGTCCGACGCCACCTCAACCGACGGCATCACCGACCAGGCCGACATACCGTCCCTCCCGGAACCGCGGGTCCGGGAGCGGCCCGCGCGCAACGTCAGCGGCGGGCTGGCCCTGCTCGGGGGCCTGGCCGGACTCGCGGGCGGCGTCGGGCTGATCCTCGCGGGCGCCGCCGTCGCCACCGAGCACAAGGGCGCCTGGTCCACGCTGCTGATCGTCTCCGGCATCGTGGTGATCATCGCCGCGATCCTCACCATGTGCGGCCTCAACACCATCGCGCCCGGCGAGGCCCGGGTGGTCCAGCTCTTCGGCCGCTACCGCGGCACCATCCGCACCGACGGGCTGCGCTGGGTGAACCCGCTCACCAGCCGCGAGAAGATCTCCACCCGGGTGCGCAACCACGAGACCGCGGTGCTCAAGGTCAACGACGCCTACGGCAACCCGATCGAGCTCGCCGCGGTCGTCGTCTGGAAGGTCGAGGACACCGCCCAGGCGATGTTCGAGGTGGACGACTTCCTGGAGTTCGTCGCCACCCAGACCGAGGCCGCGGTGCGGCACATCGCCATCGAGTACCCGTACGACGCCCATGAGGAGGGCGCCCTCTCGCTGCGCGGCAACGCCGAGGAGATCACCGAGAAGCTCGCGATCGAACTGCACGCCCGGGTCGAGGCGGCCGGGGTCCACATCATCGAATCCCGCTTCACCCACCTCGCCTACGCCCCGGAGATCGCCTCCGCGATGCTCCAGCGCCAGCAGGCGGGCGCCGTGGTGGCCGCGCGCCGGCAGATCGTGGACGGCGCGGTCGGCATGGTCGAGGCGGCGCTGGCCCGGATCGCGGAGGAGGAGATCGTGGCGCTGGACGAGGAGCGCAAGGCCGCGATGGTCAGCAATCTGATGGTGGTGCTCTGCGGGGACCGCTCCCCGCAGCCCGTTCTGAACACCGGCACGCTGTACCAGTGACGGACGAGAGCGGGCGCAAGGCACGGCAGCCGCGGCAGCGCAAGCAGATGCTGCTGCGGCTCGACCCGGCCGTCCATGACGCCCTCGCGCGCTGGGCCAACGACGAACTGCGCAGCGCCAACGCGCAGATCGAGTTCCTGCTGCGCAAGGCGCTCGCGGACGCGGGCCGGCTGCCCGGCGCGGCGCGCCCGATCCCACGCCGGGGCCGTCCGCCGCGGCGGCCCGACGGCGGCGCCGAGGGCGCGGACCCCTCCGAGGACCCGGAGGGCACCGGCCGCGAGCCGAACCGGCCCTGACCTTCGCCACACCCCTCTGACCTGCGGTAACGCGCACATCAACGCAGCTATACACTCCAGGTATACGCATGGTGTAGAGTGCTGGGCATGTCAATTGGCCACACCCTGCTCGGACTCCTCGAGGGCGGCCCGCGCCACGGCTATGACCTCAAGCGAGCCTTCGACGAAAGATTTGGACACGACCGCCCGCTGCACTACGGGCAGGTCTACTCGACCATGTCCCGGCTCCTGAAGAACGGCCTGGTGGAGGTCGACGGCATCGAGCACGGCGGTGGCCCGGAGCGCAAGCGCTACGCCATCACCGACGCGGGCATCACCGATGTGGAGGGCTGGCTCACCCAGCCCGAGAAGCCCGAGCCCTACCTCCAGTCGGTGCTCTACACCAAGGTCGTCATCGCCCTGCTCACCGGGCGGGACGCGGCCGACCTCCTCGACGTCCAGCGCGCCGAACACCTGCGGCTGATGCGCGATCTGACCCAGCGCAAGCGCGGCGGCGACCTCAGCGACCAACTCATCTGCGACCACGCCCTCTTCCATCTCGAGGCCGATCTGCGCTGGCTGGAACTCACCGCCGCCCGCCTCGGCCAACTCGCCAAGGCGGTGCGTTCATGACCCCGGCAGGCTCCTTGCTGATCGCCACGTCCCTGCACAAGACGTACGGTCACACCCCCGCCCTGGACGGTGCGGACTTCTCCATCCACCCCGGCGAGGTCGTCGCCGTCATGGGCCCCTCCGGCTCGGGCAAGTCGACGCTGCTCCACTGCCTGGCCGGGATCGTGAAGCCGGACTCCGGCTCCGTCCACTACAACGGGCGCGAGCTGACCGCCCTGTCGGACGCCGAGCGCAGCGGTCTGCGCCGCGGCGAGTTCGGCTTCGTCTTCCAGTTCGGTCAGCTCGTCCCCGAGCTGAGCTGTGTGGAGAACGTCGCGCTGCCGCTGCGGCTGAACGGCACCAAGCGCAAGGAGGCCGAGGCTCGGGCGTCGGCGTGGATGGAGCGGCTCGAGGTCGCCGATGTGGCGCACAAGCGGCCCGGCGAGGTCTCCGGCGGTCAGGGGCAGCGGGTCGCCGTCGCCCGGTCGCTGGTCACCGGCCCGCGGGTGCTGTTCGCCGACGAGCCGACCGGTGCGCTGGACTCGCTCAACGGGGAGCGCGTGATGGAGCTGCTGACCGAGGCCGCCCGGGAGTCCCGTACCGCCGTGGTACTGGTCACCCACGAGGCCAGGGTCGCCGCCTACTCCGACCGCGAGGTCGTCGTCCGCGACGGCAAGGCCCGCGATATGGCAGGGGTCCGATGAGCGGCCAGGACGCCCCGAAGGGTCCGATGAGCGGCCAGGACGCCCCGGCGGAGGAGCCCCGCTCCCGCGTCTCCGTCGCCCGCTGGGCCGCCGATCTGGCCATGGGCGGCCGGTTCGCGGTCACCGGCGGCCGGGAGAGCTGGGCCAGGACGATCATGACGGCGGTGGGCGTCGGCCTGGGAGTGGCGCTGTTGCTGCTGGCCTCCTCCGTCCCCAACATGTACCAGCAGCGCAACGAACGGGGCGACGCCCGCTCCTCGTTCACCCCCAGCGGCGAGGTGAAGCCCGGCGCCGACACACTCCGGCTCGCCAACGCGGGCACCACCTTTCGCGACCAGGACATCACGGGCGAGGTCATGGCCCCCGACGGCGACGGCACACCGCCCGTGCCGCCGGGCATCGACCGCATCCCGGCCGCCGGTGAGATGTGGGTTTCCCCGGCGCTGAAGAAGCTGCTCGAATCCGACGAGGGCAAGCTGCTCCGGGACCGTTTCCCGTACCGCACCATCGGGGTGATCGGCGACAGCGGCCTGTCCGGCCCGTCCGATCTCGCCTACTACGCGGGGATCTCCCAGAAGGCGTTCGGCCACGTCAACTCCAGCTATCACATCGACCACTGGGGCCTGACGAAGCAGAAGGACGCGGACGAGCCCCTGGACCCCGCGCTGCTGCTGCTGATCATCGTGGGCTGTGTGGTGCTGCTGCTGCCGGTGCTCATCTTCATCGCCACCGCGGCCCGCTTCGGCGGTGAACGGCGCGACCGGCGGCTGGCCGCGCTGCGGCTGGTCGGCGCGGACACCCATATGACCCGGCGGATCGCCGCCGGTGAGTCGCTCTTCGGCTCCCTCTTCGGGCTCGCCGTCGGCGCCGGACTGTTCCTGCTGGCGCGGGAGATCATCGGCAGCATCGAGGTCTGGGACATCAGCTTCTTCACCTCCGACATCGTGCCGAGCGCCCCGCTCGCCCTGGTGATCGCGGCGGCCGTGCCCGCTTCGGCCGTCATGGTCACGCTGATCGCCCTGCGCGGTATCGCCATCGAGCCGCTGGGCGTGGTCCGCAACGCCAAGCCCAAGCGCCGGCGTCTGTGGTGGCGACTGCTGCTGCCGCTGCTGGGCCTGGCCCTGCTGCTGCCGCTCGCGGGCGGCTTCGGGGCCGGCAGCGGCGGCGGTGGCGACATGAAGGCGTACCAGGCCGCGGCCGGTGCCGTCCTGCTGCTCATCGGCATCACCGCGCTGCTGCCCTGGGTCGTCGAGGCCGTGGTGGAACGGTTCGGCGGCAGGGGCTCGGTGCCCTGGCAGCTCGCCACCCGCCGGCTCCAGCTCAGCAGCGGCACCGCCTCGCGCGCGGTCAGCGGCATCACGGTCGCCGTCGCCGGGGCCATCGCGCTCCAGATGCTCTTCGCCAGCGTGGGGGCCCAGGACCGCGAGGACACCGGCCAGGACCCGAACCGCGCCCAGCTGATAGCGAACGTCCCGGTGAGCGACGGCGACCAGGCCCGCGACGCCTTCGCGCGGTACCGCGCGACCAAGGGCGTGCGCGATCTGCTCGGTGTCACCGAGGACTACGTCTCCGATGTGCGCCACAGCAAGGACGACCCGACGTCGGTTCCGGAAGAGGCCATCACCGTCGCCGATTGCCCCACGCTCCGCGAGGTGGTCCGCATCACCAGCTGCAAGAACGGCGATGTCTTCCTCATCGATTCGCAGGACTACTACGGGGAAGGGAAGGGCTTCGTCAAACCAGGCGCCAAGGTCAACCTCGCCTACCGCGACGACGGTACGCCTGACCTGCGCAAGAAGAAGCTGTGGACGATCCCCGGCTCGGCCACGAAGGTGAAGCCCCGGCAGGACCCGGTCGGAGGCGAACGCACCGGCATCTTCGCCACCCCCGGCGCCTTCGACGTCGCCGATCTGCCGGGCCCCGAGGCGGCGGCCATGATCCGGCTGGACCCGAAGGTCCCGGACGGCGTCGAGTACGTGCGCAACACCAGCATGGCGCTCTCCCCGGCGATGGATGTCATGCAGCTCTCCAGCACCTCGCAGTCGGATGAGTTCCAGGTCATCCGCAAGGCCCTGTTCATCGGCGCCACCGCGACCCTGCTGCTCATCGGGGCCAGCATGATCGTGACCACTCTGGAGCAGCTCCGCGAGCGCAAGCGGCTGCTGTCCGTCCTGGTCGCCTTCGGCACCCGGCGCACCACGCTCAGCTGGTCCGTGCTGTGGCAGACCGCGGTCCCGGTGGTGCTGGGCCTGGCGCTGTCGATCGCGGGCGGGCTGGCGCTCGGCGTGATGCTGCTGAAGATGGTCGGCCAGCCGCTGGCCGTGGACTGGTCCGGGCTCGGCACCATGACCGGCATCGGCGGCGGGGTCATCCTGCTGGTGACCCTGGTCAGCCTGCCGCCGCTGTGGCGGATGATGCGGCCGGAGGGTCTGCGGACGGAGTAGGTCCCTCCGCTGACTGCCATCGGGGGCCGTTCCCATCCGCGGGAACGGCCCCCGATGGCATGTTCAGCGGGCGACCCGTACCGGCAGCGGCCGCAGCGCCTCCCGCAGGGCCTCCGCGAACGCCTCGAACTCCTCCGTGCGCGCCGCGCCCGCCCGCATGGCCAGGGCTATCCGGCGGGCGGGCGCCGGATCGGCGAAGTCCCCCGTGGCCAGGTGGTCGTTGCGCGCGGTCTCCACCCGGAGCGCGGTACGCGGCAGCAGCGTCACCCCGAGCCCGCCCGCGACCAGCTGCACCAGGGTGGAGAGCCCGGCGGCGCTGGTGGTCACCGGAGTGCCCTCGGTGCGGCCGGCCTCACGGCAGATGTCCAGCGCCTGGTCCCGCAGGCAGTGGCCCTCGTCGAGCAGCAGCAGATCCAGCTCCTTGAGCGCCTCGCGGGGGATGTCATCGCGCCCTCCCAGCCAGTGGTCCCGCGGGGTGACCAGCACGAAGTCCTCGTCGAACAGCGGCATTTCGACCACCCCTGGCGCGCCGAGCGGCACCGCGAGCAGCAACAGATCCAGACGGCCGTGGGCCAGTCCCTCCAGCAGCGAGGCGGTCTGCTCCTCGTGCACCTGGAGATCGAGCCGGGGGTAGCGCTGTTGCACCAGCCGCAGCACGGTCGGCAGCAGATACGGCGCCACGGTCGGGATCACCCCGAGCCGCAGCACACCCGTGAACGGCGCCCGGGCCGCCTCGGCCTCCTCCAGCAGCTCCCCGACCGCCTCGAGCACGGTGCGTGCACGGACCGCCAGCCGCTCCCCCGCCGGACTGAGCAGCACCTTGCGCGTCGTACGCTCGAGCAGCTGGACACCGAGTGCCTCCTCAAGCGCCGCGACGGCGCCCGAGAGCGCGGGCTGGCTCATCCCGATGGCGGCCGCGGCATCGCGGAAGTGCAGCTGCTCCGCGACCGCGACAAAGGCCCTGAGCTGGGAAATGCTCGGCTGGCGCGGTTTGCCGGGCGATGTGGGTGATGCGGCCACTGATAGCCACCTCCAATCAACCCCACCGAGTGTAGCTATTTCACTGATCAATGCACTCTGTGCCAGGGTGGAGCCGTCCAACCCCAGGAAAACCCGGACGACCGGGTCTTTCCTATGCGAAAGCTGCAAGGAGTACGCGTGCTCACCGTCGGTGACAAGTTCCCCGAGTACGACCTGACCGCCTGCGTGTCGCTGGAGAGCGGCAAGGAGTTCGAGCAGATCAACCACAAGACCTACGAGGGCAAGTGGAAGATCGTTTTCGCGTGGCCGAAAGACTTTACTTTCGTGTGCCCGACCGAGATCGCGGCCTTCGGCAAGCTGAACGACGAGTTCGCCGACCGTGACGCCCAGGTCCTGGGCTTCTCCGGCGACTCCGAGTTCGTCCACCACGCCTGGCGCAAGGACCACCCGGACCTGCGCGACCTGCCGTTCCCGATGCTGGCCGACTCCAAGCACGAGCTGATGCGCGACCTCGGCATCGAGGGCGAGGACGGCTTCGCGCAGCGCGCCGTCTTCATCGTGGACCAGAACAACGAGATCCAGTTCACCATGGTGACGGCCGGTTCCGTGGGCCGTAACCCCAAGGAGGTCCTGCGGGTGCTGGACGCCCTGCAGACCGACGAGCTGTGCCCCTGCAACTGGAGCAAGGGCGAGGACACCCTGGACCCGGTGGCCCTCCTCTCCGGAGAGTGAGCTGATTCGCCATGGCACTCGATGAGCTGAAGTCCGCGCTGCCGGACTACGCCAAGGACCTCAAGCTGAACCTCGGTTCGGTGATCGGCAACTCGGAGCTTCCGCGGCAGCAGCTGTGGGGCACCGTGCTGGCCTGCGCGATCGCCTCGCGTTCGGCGCGCGTGCTGACCGAGCTGGAGCCGGAGGCCAAGGCCAACCTCTCGCCGGAGGCGTACACCGCCGCCAAGTCGGCGGCCGCCATCATGGCGATGAACAACGTCTTCTACCGGACCCGGCACCTCCTGTCCGACCCGGAGTACGGCAACCTGCGCGCGGGGCTGCGGATGAACGTCATCGGCAACCCGGGTGTGGAGAAGGCCGACTTCGAGCTGTGGTCGCTGGCCGTGTCCGCGATCAACGGCTGCGGAATGTGCCTCGACTCGCATGAGCAGGTGCTCCGCAAGGCGGGCGTGGACCGCGAGACGATCCAGGAAGCCTTCAAGATCGCCTCGGTGCTGCAGGCGGTCGGCGCCACCCTGGACGCCGAGGGCGTCCTGGCCGCGGGCGGCTGACCTCGGTCACATCCGAGCACGTAGAAAACCCGAAGGGCGCCCCACCGATCGGTGGGGCGCCCTTCGGCGTTCGTTCATCGGCCCATGGCACCGGACCGGATCATCGGTCCCCGCCCTCCCCGGGCGGCAGACCCGGCGGCGCGGTGGGCGCCGCACCGGAGGCAGTGGCTCCGTGCGGGCCCGGGACGGCGCGCAGGGCGTTCTCCTGGCTGTAGCCGCGCAAGTAGACGACGACCGTATTGGCGACCGCCACCAGCGGAACGGCCACCACCGCGCCGCCGATACCGCCGATCAGCGAACCGGCCGCGACCGAGAGCACCACGGCCAGCGGATGGACCCGCACCGCCCGGCCGAGGATGAACGGCTGGAGCACATGGCCCTCGATCTGCTGCACGGCGAGCACCACGATCAGCACCATCGCCCCCGTGAAGACGCCCTGGGTGACCAGCGCCACGACCACCGCGAGCGCACCGGAGACCACCGCGCCCACCAGCGGGATGAAGGCGAAGAGGAAGATGAAGACGGCCAGCGGCACGGCCATCGGCACATCGAGGAAGAACAGACCCACGCCGATGAAGATCGCGTCGATCAGCGCCACGATCACCGTGCCGCGCACATACGCGGTCAGCGTCGACCAGGCGCGCGGGCCCGCGCCCGCCACGCCCTCGCGGGCCTGGGCGGGGACCAGCTTGAGGGTCCAGTTCCAGATCTTCGGGCCGTCGTACAGCAGGAAGAGCGTGGAGAACATGGTCAGCAGGATGCCCGTCAGCACCTCGACGACGACCGTGACGCCCTCCAGCCCCGCCGAGGTGATCTGCTCGGTGTTGGCGCCGACCGCCTCGCGCAGGCTCTTGGCCACGTGGTTGATCTGCTTCTCGGTCACATGGAACGGGCTGTGCAGCAGCCAGCGCCGCAGATCGTCGATACCGGCCTGGACCTCGCCCGAGACCTCGTCGACGTTCTCCATGACCTGCCAGACCACGAACCACACGACCAGGCCCATGACGACGAAGCCGGCGATGAAGGTGAGCGCGGTGGCCAGCCCGCGCGGCACACCGCGCCGGCGCAGCCGGGTGACGGTGGGCTCCAGCAGCGCGGTGATGAGGATCGCGACGGTGAAGGACAGCACCACCAGCTGGACGGAGCTGATGACCCGCATGAGCACCCACACCGTGCCGCCGAGCACCAGCAGTCGCCAGGCCGCCTCGGCTGCCACGCGGACGCCCCAGGGCACGGCGGCCACCGGATCGGGTCTGGCGGAGACGGCGGGGGCGTAGGCGGGCGGGGCGGGCACACTGGCCGGCTGCTCCGGCCGGGCGGTTTCGCCCTCCCCCGCGGCGCCCTCGGGGCTCTCGGGGCGCTCCGGGGTCTCGGGGCCTTCCGGGCTCTTCCGGCCCGCGGCGCCCTCAGCGCTCTCGGCACCCCGCGGGCGTTCTTCGGATGGTCCGGGCCCCGGTCCGGGCCTCGGTTCAGATCCCCGTTCGGGCCCCGGTCCGGGCCCCGGTGGCGTCCGCGGGCCGGTGTCGCCGTCGCCCTCGCGCCCCCGCATCTCGGCCTGTTGGGATTCGAGCCGGTGGGCGAGCCGGGTAAGTCCGGTTCCCAGCCTGCCGACCCACTGCGGCAATTTGGACATTTCTCGTTTCCTACCCCCAGTTTCCCCCTAGGCCGTCAAGGAGACGTTACCTGCCGAGGATGCGCGAAACCCCCGACCTTGGCCGGGGGTTTCGTGAAGCGTTCGATCCTGTGCCGCTACCGGGCGGGGCCCGGTGGAACCGGCTCAGTAGTGGCCGTTGGCCTGCCAGAACGACCAAGCGTCACACGGGCTGCCGTAGCGCTCGTTCATGTAGTTCAGGCCCCACTTGATCTGGGTGGCCGGGTTGGTCTGCCAGTCGGCGCCCGCCGAGGCCATCTTGCCGGCCGGCAGCGCCTGCACCAGACCGTAGGCACCCGACGACGGGTTGGTGGCCTTGTAGTTCCAGGTGGACTCGTGGTCCACGATGTTGCTGAAGCACTGGAACTGGCCACTCGGCACGATCTGCCGCGCCATCGCCTGGACCTCGGAGATGGTGTACGAAGCCTGCTGGGGGAAGCTGGAGGAGTCACGCGTGGCCGAACGGCTCGCGACCTCCTTCTTCTCCTTCGCCTCGCGCTCCTTGGCCAGCTTCTCGGCGGCTGCCTTGTCCGCGGCGGCCTTCTTGGCCTTCGCGTCCTTGGCCGCCTGCTTGCGGGCTGACTCCTCGGCGGACTTGCGCGCCTCCGCGTCGGCCGCGGTGGACTGGACGTCCGCCTGCTGCGTCAGGGATGCGGTCTGCGCGACGGCCTGCTGCCCAGCAGGTATGTCCGCAAGGAGCGTCGAATCGGCGGCGGTCGCCTCGATCGGGTCGGACGAGCCCTGCTGCTGCTGTCCGCCCGCGGCGACGCCGACGACGGCGCCCACAGTGGTGACCGCGGTGGCCGAAGCCACTGCGAATCCCCGGACCGAAATCCGGCTCACTCGGTTTCCTTCCAGCATCGCCCGCTTAGGTGACCTCGCGGGCGCAATCGTGCCCCTGGCGCTGTCCTCCCCTTGTTCCGTCCCCGGTGGTGCGATGGGGTCGACTGGTCACGGGAGGCACGGGCCCGGTGGGGATCTCCCGCGGGAGATCCTCGAGGTGCTCGGGCGGCATACGGCGAACGCTGTTTAGTTCTGATACTGCTGTTGCTCGGTACCGCTGGGGGTACTGGTGTGCCGTATGCGGGGCCTGACAGAACCCACACACTGCCGGACGCGGAGCCCCCTAGGCAATTCCCCGCCAGGTGTGAAAGCTCACATCCTGTTTACGCCCTAGGGTTTCTGGAAATCCCCGCGCACCAAGACGCCGCGCGGCTAAGCTCATTGGCCTTTCCGCGCGGCGCCCTGTAGCCGCAAACGACTCAACCAGCTCAGATGTGGCTGTCCTCCAGCATTTCGGTCACCAGCGCCGCGATCGGCGAACGCTCGGAACGGGTCAGGGTGACATGCGCGAACAGCGGATGCCCCTTCAGCTTCTCGACCACCGCCACCACACCGTCGTACCGCCCGACGCGGAGGTTGTCCCGCTGCGCCACATCGTGGGTGAGCACCACCCGGGAGTTGGCGCCGATCCGGGACAGAACGGTGAGCAGCACGTTCCGCTCCAGCGACTGGGCCTCGTCCACGATGACGAAGGCGTCATGGAGCGAGCGGCCACGGATGTGCGTCAGCGGCATCACTTCCAGCATGCCGCGCCCCACGACCTCCTCGATCACCTCGGCGCTGGTCACCGCGGACAGGGTGTCGAAGACCGCCTGTGCCCAAGGGCTCATCTTCTCGGCCTCGGTGCCGGGCAGATAGCCCAACTCCTGGCCACCCACCGCGTACAGCGGGCGGAAGATCATCACCTTGCGGTGCTGACGCCGCTCCAGCACGGCCTCGAGACCCGCGCACAGCGCCAGCGCCGACTTGCCCGTACCGGCCCGGCCGCCCATCGAAATGATGCCGACCTCCGGGTCGAGCAGCAGGTCCAGGGCGATGCGCTGCTCCGCGCTGCGCCCGTGGATGCCGAACGCCTCGCGGTCGCCGCGCACCAGCCGCACCTGGCCGTCCGGGGTGACCCGGCCCAGCGCGTTACCGCGCTCGGACTGGAGCACCAGACCGGTGTGCACAGGGAGTCCGGCCGCCTCGGGGACGTACGCCGTCTCGGCGGCGAACAGGTCGTCCACCTGTTCGGCCGGGACGGCGAGCTCCGTCATCCCGGTCCAGCCCGAGTCGGTGATCGCCAGCTCCGCGCGGTACTCCTCGGCGAGCAGGCCCACCGAGGACGCCTTGATGCGCAGTGGCAGGTCCTTGGACACGACGGTGACGTCGTACCCCTCGGCCTGCAAGTTTCTGGCGACCGCGAGGATCCGCGAGTCGTTGTCCCCCACTTTGCCGCCGTGGTTCCGGAAGGCGGCGGGGAGGATGCCCGGGTCGGAGTGGTTGAGCTCGACACGCAGTGTGCCGCCCAGTTCCCCGATGGGGATCGGAGCGTCCAGACGGCCGTAACGGATGCGGTACTCGTCCAGCAGGCGGAGCGCCTGCCGTGCGAAGTACCCGAGCTCCGGGTGGTGCCGCTTGGCCTCCAGTTCCGTGACCACCACGACCGGCAGCACGACTTCGTGCTCGTCGAAGCGGGCCATGGCATTGGGGTCGGCCAGCAGGACGCTGGTGTCGAGGACATAGGTGCGCCGGTCGTGCTCGCGGCGTTTCTTGCTGGTCACCACGGGTGGACGAACCCCCTCGGGAGAGGTTGGGGTGCGACGGCGTCGCGGGAGTGAGGTATCCCCGCCGCAGACGGGGAACGGACCGGGCTCAGGCCCCACTGGGAGGGCCGAGCGCCGGCCCTCCGCGTCATACGCACGATCCGCACAGTCGTCCGTGTGCAAAGGGCCTCCCGGGCGAACGGCCCGATGCCGTCCGCTGGCAGTTCGACGCCCAACTGGACAGGTGGGACAGGGCGTCGACCTGGAAGGGATATTCCCTCGAACGTGCGGGGGCATGCAACGGCATATGACGGCGCGGATATGAACGTTGTGAAACCGGCGTGCCACACGGCCCGGGGCCGGACGCCGGGCGGCGTCCGGCCCCGGGCCGGTGAACTGCGGTACTACTAACGGGAACTAGTTGCCGTACCTGCGATGACGGGCGGCGTAGTCGCGCAGCGCGCGGAGGAAGTCGACCTTGCGGAAGGCGGGCCAGAAAACTTCACAGAAGTAGTACTCCGAATGGGCACTCTGCCACAGCATGAAGCCCGAGAGCCGCTGCTCACCGCTGGTGCGGATCACCAGGTCCGGATCGGGCTGCCCGCGGGTGTACAGGTGTTCGGAGATGAGGTCGATGTCGACGACCTCGGCGAGCTCCTCGAAGGAGGTGCCCTTGGTGGCGTGGTCCAGCAGCAGCGACCGCACCGCGTCGGCGATCTCCTGCCGCCCGCCGTAGCCGACGGCCACGTTGACCAGTATTCCGTCGATGTGCTCGGTGTCCCGCTCGGCCTCCTTGAGGACCGTCTGGGTGCGGGAGGGCAGCAGATCGCGGTTGCCGACGTGGTGCACCCGCCAGCGGCCGTCGGCGGCCAGGTCGCGGACCGCGCCCTCGATGATGCTCAGGAGCGGTACCAGCTCCTCCTCGGGGCGGTCCAGGTTGTCGGTGGAGAGCAGCCAGAGCGTGACGACCTCGACGTCCGTCTCGCTGCACCAGCCGAGCAGCTCCTGGATCTTGCTGGCGCCGGCCTTGTGGCCCTGCTCGGCGGTGCCGCCGGCGGCGCGGGCCCAGCGGCGGTTGCCGTCGAGGATGACTCCGATGTGCTTGGGCACCTGGTCGTGATCGAGGCGGCCTTCCACCCGGCGTGCGTAGAGCCCGTACACCAGGTCGCGCAACTTCACGTCTTCCAGCCCCTCAGTGCTTCACATGGCTCGCCATGGCAGTCCGCCCCAAGGCCGACACCCTACTGCGGGGCGGGGGGACTGGCTAACCGGGGCGACCGAATGATCGCATCCCGTCACGCTTCGTAGCCGATCGTGTGGGATACGTGCCGCCCATTTGAACCCCAGAAGCCCGAAATGGACCCGAAATAAAGCGGGCCGGTCCGTGGGGGGGAGTACGGACCGGCCCGAGGGGGGGTTTCCACCATAACGCTTCGTGAGGGGATGTCCATGCATCTCGGCGGGGCGGGCCCGCCGCGCCGAGATGTCATCCGGCGCCGAGCGCCCCCAGCACCAGTCCGGCGCCCGCTCCAAGGATCATGAACGGGCCGAAGGCCATCGCGGTCCGGCGCCCGGCCCGCCGGGTCAGCACCAGGCCCACGGCGCAGCAGGAGCCCAGCAGCAGCCCGGCGAGGGCGCCCACGAAGAGCACGTCCCAGCCGTACCAGCCGAGGGCGACCCCGAGGGTCAGCGCGAGCTTGACGTCGCCGAACCCCATCCCGCTCGGGCTGATCAGGAACAGCACCAGATACGCCCCGCCCAGCACCACGCCACCCAGCAGCGCCCGCGGCCAGGACCCGGCGCTGTGCGGAAGCAGCGCCGCCGCGCCGAGCAGCGCCGCGGCGCCGCCCGCCATGGGCAGGGTGAGGACGTCCGGCAGCCGGTTGACCGCCAGGTCCACGGCCGTGAGCAGCACCCCGAGCGGCACCAGCAGCAGCCACACGGCCAGCTCGGGGCGCGCGCCGACGGCCGCCGCCAGCCCCGCGCACACCAGCGCGGTGAGCACGGCGGCGAGCACCGGGCCGGTCCCGTAGTCCCGCTCGCCGTCCCGGCAGCCGGCGCAGCGGGCGGGGCCCAGCCAGCCGCGCGCCGGGCCGGTGAGCGCGTGCCCGCGCGGACAGGCGCCGCGCCAGGGCTCCTCCGGCTCGACGGCCAGCCGGTAGAGCGGGCGCGGTACGAGCAGCCCGGCGGCCGCGCCGTACGCGGCGGCCAGCACGATCAGCAGCGGTTGCACGGGCCGAGCCTACGGAAGCGCCCGCCCGGTGGAACACTGCCGGGACGGGCGGACGGCGTGGAACGGGCGAAGGGGGCGCGGGTCATGGGCCGCTGGCGGGACGGTACGGGGACGCTGCGCGTGGTGGGCGGCGCGGACGGCGGCCCGGGCGGCGGCTCGAACGGCGCGAAGGAGGACCCGGGGGGCGTGGCGGGCGGCGCGGGGCGTGCGGGCGGCGCGGGAGGTGCGGGCGGCGCGGGAGGTGCGGGCGGCGCGGGAGGTGCGGGCGGCGCGGGAGGTGCGGAGAGCATTCCGCTCACCATCGCCGCCTCCTACCGCGCCCGCGCCCGCGGGCTGCTCGGCCGGGACGGGCTGACCGGAGCGCTCCTGCTCACCCCCGCGAGCGGGGTGCACACCTTCCGGATGCGGTTCGCCATCGACGTCGCCTATCTGGACCGGCGGCTCACCGTCCTGGACGTCCATACCCTGCGCCCCGGGCGGCTCGGACGGCCCCGGCTGCGGTCCCGCCATGTGCTGGAGGCGGAGGCGGGCGCGTTGGAGCGCTGGGGCGTGCGGCGGGGCGTGCGCATCGTGATCGCCCCCGGCCCTTCAGCGCCGCCGCCTCCTTCTGTACGCTGACGTCTCGGTGCCATGGTTGGGGCATCCTCGATCGGTCAATGGTGGGGACACCCTCGATCGCGGTCGAGATCATCGAGGTAGAGGTATAGGGGTAGGGGTAGCACGGTGACGACCACGGGCAAGATTCTGCGTTTCGACGAGTTCCGCGGCTACGGCTTCATCGCACCGGACGACGGTGGCGAGGACGTCTTCATGCACGCCAATGACCTGCTGGACGAGAAGCACCTGTTCCAGCCCGGGTCCAAGGTGCGGTTCGTTCCCGAATACGGCGACAAGGGGCCCAAGGCCTCCGAGGTGCGCGTTGTCGAACGCGCCGCGCCGGTCGAACGCGCCGCGCCGATCGTACGGCCCTCCGCCGGTCCGGACGGCGACGACACCATGTGCGATGTGCTGTCGGCCGCCGAGTTCCGGCAGGAGCTCACGGAGGCGCTGGTCGAGGTGGGCGGCAGTCTGACCGCCGACCAGATCAAGCAGGTGCGCAGGCGGGTCATCGAGATCGCCCAGGCACACAACTGGATCGAATCCTGACAGCAGGCTGAGGGGCCGCCGCCGCGACGAACCGTCGCGGCGGCGGCCCCTCGGCTTTCGGTGCGCCTCGGCTCGGCTCTCAGCGAGCCTCAGCTTCCGGTGACGGAGAGCCTCAGCTTCCGGTGACTCTCAGCATCGCCCACATCGCCGCCGTCGCGGCCACCACGGTCGCCGGTGCGGTCAGCAGCCCCAGGCGGGTGAACACCCCCAGGTCGGAGCCGGTCTCCGGGTCGTGGCGGTGGACTATGCGCCGCCACAGCAGGGTGGCCAGGGAGCCGACATAGGTGAGGTTGGGGCCCAGGTTGACGCCGATCAGCACGGCGAGCACGGGCCCGGGGCCGCCCCCGGAGGCGATCGGCAGCAGCGCCAGCACGGCGGGCAGGTTGTTGATCAGGTTGGCCAGCACCGCCGCGACCGCCGCGATCCCCAGCAGCGCGGGCAGGCTCGCCCCGGTGGGCAGCACCTGCCCCAGCGCCCCCTGGAGACCGCCCGCCAGCACGGCCTGGACCACCACCCCGAGCGCCAGCACGAACAGGCAGAACAGCGGCCCGGTCGCGCCGATCGCCTCCCTTACGGTCGCCCGGCGGCGCCGCAGCGCCCTTACGGTGAGCACGAGAGCACCCGCCCAGGCCGCCCACTGGGGGTCCAGGCCCGCCAGCGAGGTCCCCACGAACCCGGCGAGGGTCAGCAGCAGCACGGTCACCGCGAACACCGGCACCCGGGGCCAGTCGGCGGGCGGGGGCTCGCTGGTCCCGGCGGCCAGATCGTCGGCGAAGAAGCGGCGGAAGACCAGGTACTCGATGCCGATGGTCACCACCCAGGCGGGCCCCATCAGCACGGCGAACCGGGTGAAGGAGACCCCGCCGGCCTCCAGGGCGAGCAGATTGGTGAGGTTGGAGACCGGGAGGAGCAGGGACGCCGAGTTCGACAGATGCGCGCAGGCGTACACATGCGGCCGGGACCGCGCCCCGAGCCGGGCCGCCGTGGCGAACACCACCGGCGTGAGCAGCACCACGGTGGCGTCCAGGCTCAGCACGGCGGTGACGGCGGCCGCGACGGCGAACACCCCGCCCAGGAGCCGGTCCGTACGCCCCGCGCAGGCCCGCGCCACGGCCTGCCCCGCCGCCTCGAAGAGCCCCTCGTCGGCGCACATCCGGGCCAGCAGCAGCACGGCGGCCAGAAAGCCCACGACGGGCAGCAGCTCCCGGGCCTCCGCCCAGGCCCCGGCGGGCGAGACCGCCCCGATGGCCACCACGATCCCGGCGGCAGGCACCGCCGCGACGGCTTCCGGCAGGCCCCGGGGCCGTACCACCGCGAAAGCCAGTACGCCGAGAAGCAGGGCGACGGCAAGGGTCTCGGCGACGGCGGTACTCAGAACAAACTCCGGCGAAGGGTGCGATCAACACACCCATGATGCGGCATCGGGCGCCGCGGCCACGCCCGGCCGGTTCGGGCAGGCGGCCGACGGGGCATGACGCCTGCGGCGCGCTGCTTTCCCCTCCCCGCCCCTTCCCGATACCAGGGGCTCCGCCCCTGGACCCCGGACCGGGACCCGGGCGAAGCCCCACCGCGCGGCGGAGCCGCATACCGATGCCACCGGAAGGAACGGAACCCCCGTCCGGGGTACAGGGGCGAAGCCCGGTCCGGGGTCCAGGGGCGTGGCCCGGTCCGGGGTCTGGGGCGGAGCCCCGCCCGGGGTGCAGAGGCGAAGCCCGGTCCGGAGTCCGGGGAACCCAGCCCGGAGTCCGGAGCGTGACCCGGCCCGGAGTCCGGAGCGTGACCCGGCCCGGAGTCCGGGGCGAAGCCCGGCCCGGAGTCCGTCCGGGGCCCGGGGCGGAGACCCGGTTGTGGGAGGGGCGGGGAGGGGGAGTCCGGCGGATGCCGCGCGGGGCAGCCCAGGCTCAGGCGGTCCTGGGGAAGCTGACCTCCACCCGGCGGTTGCGCTTGCGGCCCTCCTCGGTCGCGTTGTCCGCGATCGGGTACTGCTCGCCGTAGCCCCGGATCTCGTAGTTGATGGAAGGGTCCAGGTCCTCGGCGAGCGCCTGCTGCACCGCGTTGGCCCGCTGCTTGGACAGCACGATGCCGTGGCCCGCGGAGCCCAGGTCGTCGGTGAAGCCGAAGACGCGGACGCTCTTGGCGTTCTGCCGCTCCGCCTCGGAGGCGATCTCCTTGATCCGGGCCCGCGCGTCGCCGCCCAGCTTCGCGCTGTCCTTGCCGAAGAGCACCTCGGCCTGGAGGGCGAACTTCACCTTGGCATTGGTGTCCTCCCGCCGCTCGTCGCCGTCGTCCGTCTCGACCACGGACTTGATGTCCAGGACCCGGCCGGGTGCCAGCTTGGCGCCCTCGGGCATCTTCAGATCGGAGTCCTTGGCGTCGATCTTCACCGGCGGGGTGGTGTCGGCGGGCGCGCCGGGGCCGCTGTCCGCGTGGGCGGGCGGCGCCGGGGCGGTGAGGGTGACCAGGAGCGCGGTGGAGGCCAGCGCGGCCAGTACGGGGCCGCGGCGCGCGGGGCGGGTCGTCGTCTGTGGTGTCATGGCGCGGCTCACCCGGAGAGGGTGATGCTGACGGACGGCATGGTCGGGATCTGGAAGTCGATGTCCTTGACGCTCTTCGGCGGGGCGGGGAACTGGGCGAACAGCGGACGGCTCTCGTTCGGCTTGATCCCGGAGAGGCCCGTGGTGCACAGGCACTGGCCGTCGGTGTCCCGGAGGACGAGATAGCGCTTCTTGCCCTTCTCGTCGATCAGGGACGCCCCGGAGACGGACGAGAGGGACTTCACCTCGGTCTCCTTCGAGCGCCAGTCGATCGCGTTGAAGAGCCGGCTGCCGTGGTTGGTGACGGTGGCGTTGACGGTCACGAACCCGCCGTCGTCGCGCACCGCGGAGTGCAGGGTGACGACTATCCCGCCGGGCCCCTTCATCTCGCCGATGGTCTTGGAGGAATCCGCCGCGGGCTCCTGCTCGTCGCCGTCGTCCTTGCCCGCGGTCGACGTCCGGTCCGCGGCGTCGTCAGGCTTCTTGTCGCCGTCGCCGTTGCCGCACCCGGCCACGGCGAGGGCCAGGGCCGCGGCGAGCGCCGTCGCGGCGGCCCTCCTCCGGGCCTTCGTCGTGTGCCGAATGCTCATCGCTCGCTGTCCTTTGCTCTTCTGCTCTGCGTTCGCTCGTCAGTCGGCCGTCAGTCGGCCAGGTGCACGGAGAAGAGGTCCTTGGCGTCGGGGAAGAGATCGAGACGCGTCGGGTCGATGGTCAGGTCGGCTCCGTCGCAGAGGAGGTCGATGGGCGGCTTGTCGTCCTTGCCGTCGTCCTTACCACCGTCGCCGTCCTTGCCGTCGTCCTTACCGTCGTCATCCTTGCCGCCGTCGCCGCCCTTGCCGTCGCCGTCGTTGGGCCGCTCGGTCGGCTGGGCGGGCGGCGCGGCGGTACAGCGCGGGGTGACGACCGCCTTGGCCGTCGCCTCCCCGTACTGGCTCTCCGTGCCGGGGATGACGGTCTTGCCCACGGGCTTGTGCGTCTTCACGGTGACGGTGAAGGACGTCGGCAGGAAGTCGGGCCCGCGGCAGTCGGTGACATCCGCCCCGTTCTGGTCGGCGAACCACTGCGCCTGGTCACAGGCGTTGGTGCCGCCCAGTCCCCGTCCGTCCAGCAGGTCGTCCCATACGCTGCCGTTCGCGATCGCCTCCAGGAACCCCTTGCGCAGTTGGTCGCGGTAGTCCTGGGCGGCCGCGAGGGCCGCCGCGTCGGCGGCGGTCTGTCCGCCGTTGCGGGTGGCTCCGGCCTGGCCGACGGCGAAGAGGGCGAGCGCCAGGAAGAGCAGGCCCGCCACCGCCGTGATGTAGATCGGAAATGCCTGCCCCGCGTCGCTCCTGAGATCTCGGCGCGCTGTCACGGGACCGGTCAGATGCCGACGACCTGTGAAATCTTGTCGGAGATGGCGTTTGCGATCATGCTGCCGAAGTCCGTGGTCGACAGGACCAGCACGATGGCGACCACCACGGCGATGATGCCCAGGTATTCGATCGAGGTCTGTCCCCGATCGTTCCGCATGACGCGCTTCCCCATTGTGTTCCCCTCCATGGGCTGCCGTCCCTCTGTGGTCCGGCGACTCAACCCCCGTGGTGTCGCTCGCGACACGAGCAAAGTACGCCGAAACAGCCGTCTCGGAACAGTGCCCTAGGAAGCATTGCCTTCCCCGTTCACCACGTTCGAACCGTGGACGTGACGACCAACCCCGACCGCGCATCCGTCTCACCCCCTCCCGCACCGAGGAGTTCTCCGTCGACGACTGTCCCACATTCAATTGCAACCGCGAAGGAGCTTCACCTAAAAGTGACCGTCAGTCCCCGGTCACCGAGCCGAAGTCGGTACCCGAGCCGATGAAGAACCCCGCGACGAGCAACACCATGGTTCCGGGCACCATGAAGGTCGTGATGACCATGGTCGCCTTCGGCACCGCGCGGGCCGCGCGCCGCCGGGCGTTCTGTGCGTCCGTACGGCGCATGTCGTTCGCAATGGCGATCAGCGTTTCGACAATCGGAGCGCCCAGCTCCTCGCCCTGCTGAAGGGCGGTGACGAACTGCGCGACCTGTTCTGAGTCATTACGTTTACGTAGTTCCTCGAACGCCTGACGGCGGCTGACTCCCATGTCCATTTGCCGAAGCGTGATGCGAAGTTCATCCGCCCAGGGGCCCTCATACTTCTCGGCGACCCGGTCCAGGGCCTGACGGAAGCTCAACCCGGCGCTCACCACGACGGCCAGAACATCCAGAAAGTCCGGCAACGTCCGCTCGATCGCGTCCTTGCGCTCGCGCACCGCCGCCCAGATGCCCACCTCGATCCAGAACAGCCCGAACGCCACCAGCAGCAGCGCCAGCAGGACTTGACCCTTGAGCAGCATCACCAGCGCCCCGACGAAGCCGAGCGCCCCGTAGACCGCCCGCCGGGCCGCGTAGCGATCCACCGTCAGACCGCCCGGGTTGCCCGCCAGGTCGATCCGGCGGCGGACCCGGGCCACCCGCTTCTCGCCCATCAGCCGCAGCACCAGCGGGGCGTAGCGCATGCCCAGCCGGTCGACGGCCGAGCCGACCACGGTCGTCCGGCTGGAGCCGACCTCCAGGGCCACCGCCAGATCGCTGGGCAGCTTGGCCTCGCTGCGGTACAGCGTGATGCCGTAGGCGATGCCCGCCACCGCGAGACCGGCCGCCAGCGCCAGCAGCAGTGCCATCTCCCTCAAGTCCCCTCTACCTGGATTCGCTGGACTTCGTTAGACGTCGATCTTGGACATGCGGCGGATGAGGAAGAAGCCGATCCCGTACAGGCAGAAGGCCACGACCACCGCCGCCTGCCCCCAGAAGGACGAGGTCATCCGGTCCAGTGAGCCGGCCGAGATCCGGTTCATCAGCAGCAGCGTCCCGATCCCCAGCAGCGGTACGACATAGGCGGTGACGGTCACCTGCGAGAGCTGGGTGCGCACCTCCCGCCGGGTCTCCTTGCGCTCCTCCAGCGTCTGGGTGAGGTTGCGCAGCGAGCTGACCACGGTCCCGCCCGCGCGGTTGGACAGCACCAGCGTGGTGACCAGCACCACCAGCTCCCGGGAGGGCAGCCGCTCGGCCAGCTCCTCCAGCGCGTCGTCGATCGAGTGGCCGACGGCCAGCTTGGCCGCGACCTTGGCCAGCTCCTCGCCCGCCGGCGCCTCCATCTCGTCCGCCGCCATGCCGAGCGCGGTGCGCAGCGCCAGCCCGGCCTGGGTGGCGTTGGCCAGGATCCGCGACAGCTCGGGCAGTTGGTTGATGAAGCGCTCTATCCGCTTCTGGCGCTGCCAGCTGAGGAACGCGAAGGATCCCCAGACGGCGATCACCGCCGCTATCGGGCCGAAGAACGCCGCGAGGAAGGACGCCGCGATCAGCCACAGCCCGGCCGCCGCCCCCGCCGTGTAGACGAAGAACTCCCCCGGGGTGATCTCCAGGCCCGTGGCCGCCAGCCGCAGCTCCAGCTTCCGGCCCAGGGAGGTGGTGCGCAGCCGCCGGTCGACACCCGAGAAGCGGCGCGCGCGGGCGGTGCCCGGCAGCGGGCCGGTCTCCGACAGCCGGTCGATCAGCGCGCGCTGCTGCTCCTTGCCGCGGACGTAGGTGTGCACGCCCACGACGCCCAGCGCGCCGCACACCAGCGTCGCGCCGAGGGCGGCCGTCGCGAGATGGTCCATGGGCCCTGCTACCTCCGGTCCCTTGGGTCGAACGGGGGTCGGTCCTGTGGCGGCCGGCCGAACGGCGGCCGGTCGTACGGGTCGTATCCGGCCGCGCGGGTGGCCAGCTGCGCCGGGAAGGCGGCCACGCCGAAGGCGGGCGGCACCGATTCGCTGGCCATGCGCAGCCGCTCGGCGACCCGCTCCGGCAGCGGGAAGTAGCCGAACCGCCCGTGCACCACCCGGTCCGCGCCCATCGGCCGGGCGTCGAAGCGGCAGACGGTGGCGATGCGGTACGACTCGTGGCCGTGGCTGTCGAGCAGCGCGATCTCGCTGATCCGCCGCGAGCCGTCGGCGTGCCGGACGAGCTGGACGATGCAGTCCACGGCGCTGTTGATCTGGTCCCGCAGCGCCTCGTAGGGGATCGCCACGTCCGACATGGAGGCGAGCGTCTGGAGCCGCATCAGCGCGTCCTCGGCGCTGTTGGCGTGGACGGTGGCCAGCGAACCGTCATGGCCGGTGGACATGGCCTGGAGCATGTCGAGGGTCTCGCCGCCGCGCACCTCGCCGACGATGATGCGGTCGGGGCGCATCCGGAGGGAGTTGCGGACCAGGTCGCGGATGGTGATCCGGCCCTTGCCCTCGACGTTGGGCGGCCTGGACTCCAGCCGGATGACATGGCTCTGCTGGAGCTGGAGTTCGGCGGCGTCCTCGACGGTGATGATGCGCTCCCCGTCGGGGATCAGCCCGGAGAGGGCGTTGAGCAGCGTGGTCTTGCCGGATCCGGTGGGACCGGAGACCACGACGTTGAACTTGGCCCGCACCAGCGCCGCGAGCAGCATCAGCATCTGCTCGTCCAGCGTGCCCATGCCGATCAGCTCATGGAGGGTGTAGGCGCGGGGGAAGCGGCGGATGGTGAGCGTGGCGCCGGTGAGGGCGAGCGGCGGGATGATCACGTTGACCCGCTCACCGGAGGGGAGCCGGGCGTCGACCATCGGATTCGACTCGTCCACGCGGCGGTTGACCGTGGAGACGATGCGTTCGATGGTCTGCATCAGCTGCTCTTCGGAGGCGAAGCGGACGGGGACCAGTTCGACCCGGCCGGCGCGCTCCACGAAGATCTGGTCCGGGCCGTTGACCATGATCTCGGTGATGGAGGCGTCCTCGAGGAGCGGTTCGAGCACCCCGAGGCCGAGCGCCTCGTCCACCACCCGGCGGATCAGCTGGGAGCGCTCGCTGGTGGACAGCACCGGGCCCTCGCGGCTGATGATGTGGCCGAGCACGCGCTCCAGCCGGGAGCGGCGCTCGGCGGTGGAGAGCGAGGACATCTCGGCGAGGTCGATCTCCTCAAGCAGCTTGGCGCGGTAGGCGGAGACGAGGTGCCCGTCCTGGCGCCCGCTGTCCTCGCCCGGCCCCTCTGGCGCGGTGATCCGGGACCGCAGGCTCATCGTTCGCCTCCCAACGCGGCCGACGCCAGGTCGCCCGTGCCGCCGTCTCCGTCGTCGCAGGGCATGGTGGCGCTCTTCTCGGCGCTGCCGAAGTCGAAGCCGGGGATGACGGAGGGGATCTCCACGGTCGCGGTGGCCTGCGCCTCCCCGCCCCCGCAGCCCCCGCTGCCGATGCTCGCCCCGTCGGCCAGCCACCCGCTGATCGCCGCCTTCCCGGCGGCCTGCGGGCTGGTCCGGGGCTCGTCCAGCGACGCCGTCCGCGCGGCCGCCCGCGCCGCGGTCCCGGCCTGCTGCGCGGCGTACGCGGCGATGCCCAGCTGCACGGCGGCGAGCGCGACGAGGATGAGGACCGGCAGGAACCCGAGGAACTCGATGGACGCCGACCCGGCGTCGCCCCGCCCCCGACGCGCCGCGCCGGGACACCGACCCGCCCGGCCCGAGCCCACCGCCGGGCGGCGGCGCCTGGCGGTGCCGGGCCGTTGCCCCACCAGTCCGAAGATCCCGTCGGGCAGCCCCCGAGCCCACGCCCGTCCGCCAGGCGACGCTGCCATCCCCGGGCGCTCGGCCGTGCGGCCGTACGCACGCGATGAGTCGGCGACCACGTGGCGCGCCACCGCCCCGGCGGCCACCCGGACGGCTCGTGGCACGGCCGCCTCCCAGCGGCCCCACCGCTCGGTGGCCTCCGCGGCACCGCGGAGGTCCGCCGATGCTGAGCCCCGGTCCCCGAGCCGCACGGTGGCGGGCGCGGGACGGCCCCGCTGGGCCGTCGCTCCGCCCCGGCGCGTGGCGATGGCGCGGACCGACGACGCCTCCCCGGCCGCGGCGCGCCTCCGCGAGGAACCGACCGCCTCGGGACGCCGCCGTGCGGCGGCCGGGGAGGCGGCCGTTCCCGGGCCGGCGGCGCGGCGGGGCACCGTCTCGGGGGCTCCGGGGACGATCCGCATGCGTACGCGGCGAGAGGTCATCTCACTCTCCTCCGCCCGCCAGGTCGGTCTCGTCCGCCGCGCCCGCCGTGCCGGTGACCGTCCAGGGGAAGTCGGCGGCGCCCGGGAAGAGGATCGGGACGTGGAGCTTGACGGTGGCCTTGTAGACCGTGCCGTCCCCGCCGCCGCAGTCGATGTCGGCGGTCCAGGAGCCGGGGATGTCCTTGGCCGCCGCGTCCTGGCAGGCGCCCGCGCCCTTGGCGGCGCCCGCGCGGGCTCCCTTGTCGGCGGAGTTGCCCGCCAGCGAGTACGTGTAGCCCACCAGCACCAGCTGCCAGATGACCGCGAGCACGATCAGCGCCAGCGGCAGAACGCCGAGGAACTCGACCGTCACCTGGCCGCGGTCGCCACCGCCCCGCTTGCGCAGGAAGCCCCTGGTGGACGACGGGGCGATCTCGTTCAGCGCGTCGGTGCCGTCGCCCACGCTGCCCTGCGCCGGGTCGCCGCCCGCCTCTATGGCGTGGCGCCGCCGCAGCCCCGGCAGTACGCGCTCGCCGCCGCCCCCGGCCGCGTGGCCGCCCCGGTGGGTGGCGCGGCGGCCACCGCCCGGGGGTGCCGCCTCCACCAGGCCCAGCTCACCGGCCAGCCCCCACAGGGCCTGTTTGACGGCCGACTTGGCGTCCAGGTCGTGCATCCGGCCCGAGTCGACGGCGGGCTGCAGCTCCTTGAAACCGGCCGGGATCGCCGTGCGCGCCACCGTCGTACCGGTGGCCCGCTGGACCAGCTGCGGCTGGATCTCCGCGCTGCGGGTGTGCCGGTTGACCACGGTCACGGTCTCCTCCGCCTTGCGGATCTGGAGCCGGTCCCACAGCCGGACCATGCGCTTGGCGGCGCGCACCGCGACCACGTCCGGGGTGGTCACCAGCAGCGCGATGTCCGCGAGCTCCACGGCGGCCGCGCCCGCGGAGGTCATCTGCGTACCGCAGTCGACGATCACGATCTCGAAGCGCGACCGCAGCGCGCCGATGACCTGCCGGGCGGTGCGGTCGGTCACCTCCTCGCCGCGCTCGCCCTCGCCCGGCGCGAGCAGCAGCCCGAGCCCGGTCTGGTGGGTGAACACCGCGTCCTGGAGCACCCGCGGCGAGATGTCGTTGATCTGCGCCAGGTCGGCGATCGAGCGCCGGAACTGGACGTCGAGGTAGGAGGCGATGTCCCCGGACTGGAGGTCCATGTCGACGAGCGCGACCTTACGGCCCGCGGCCCGCGCGGCGAGCGCGAGCTGTACGGCGGTCACGGTGGTGCCCACCCCGCCCTTGGCGCCCGCGACCGCGACCAGCTTGCCGCCGGGCCCGGCGGCCAGCGGATCGCCGCCGCCCCCGAGATGGCGCCGCACGCCCGTGGCCCACTGGGCGGCGCCCTGCACGCGGGCGGCCAGCTCCTCGTACCCCAGCGGTATCCCGGCGATGCCGCGGGCCCCGGCGTCCATGGCGGCCGAGTAGAGCGCGGGTCCCGCGTCGGCGGTCACCAGCACCACGCCCACCGCCGGGAAGCGCAGCGCGATCTCGCGGATCAGCTCCAGCGCCGGGGCCGGACCGATGCGCTCGTGGACGAGGACGACCTCCGGCAGTTCCTCCAGGGACGCGGCGGCCAGCGAGGCGAGGGTGTCGAGCAGCAGGGTCGAGTCGCCCACCGGCGCCGACGGTTCGACACCGGGCAGCTGGCCGAGCAGCCCGCTGAGGGAGTGGCCGGCGTCGGGGTCGCCGACGGCCGGCAGAATTCTGATCGTCACCGCGGCACCTCCTCACTCATTTGTCGCCGTCGAGGGTGTAGGTGCGGTCGTCGGGGTCTATGGAGGGCCCCCCGCCGGGCGCGACCAGCGCGAGCCGCACATGCGAGGCGAAGGATTCGGCGTACGCGACGCGCTGGGCGTTCCTGGTGTCGAGCGCGAAGGTGATCGGCACGGCCTCGTCGATCCGCCGCTTGTCGTCCTGGTCGGGCTCCAGGGCGGTGATCTTGCCGAGGTCGAGCACCTCGGCGCCCGCGACGATCAGCTTGGAGACCGGCTTCTCGCCCTGGGTGTTGCCCTCGAAGGTGGCGAAGATGTTGACCCGCGCCCCCGGGGTGATCTTGCCCGCGACACCGGTCGCCGCGTCGACCATGATCGCGATCTCCTGCTGTCCGGGCTTCAGGGCGGGCCGGCTCACGATCATGTCGCGCTGGAGCAGCGACCCCTTGGTCAGCTGGGTCACCGCGATCTTCCCGCGTAGCTCGTCGAGATCGGTGACGGCGGTGGAGGGCACATAGCGCTTGGGCATCGAGACCTTCTCGAACTCCCCCGCCTCCAGCGCCTTGTACGGCTTGACGTCCGAGGTGAGCTTGTAGGCCGTGGTCTCGGGGCCGACCTTGGACTCCACGTCGTTGACGACGGAGAGGACTCCGGCGAAGGCGCCGACGGCGCACAGGACCGACAGGAGCAGCAGGATGACTCCGCGGCGCTGGCGTGAATTCATGGGTCGCACAACCTCGTTCGGGGACGTTACCGGCTGGTCAGGGCGGGACGTTGGGACGTGAGCAGTGCGGGGATCTCATCGCCGCGGGCCACCGGGCAGGAGCAGAAGGCACAGCGGTCACCGATGAGTTCGAAGCCGCACCAGTGGCATTCCTCTCTCCGTACGGAGGCCACGAGCTGGTAGAGGACCGAGAGGTCGGGGATGGCAGCGGCGAACTCGATCAGCTTCGGAGTGCCCCACCAGCGCGCCGACTCGGCGGGCAGCGGCACCTCTTCCACGCCGCGTACGCCCCAGGCGGGGGCGAGGCTGCCGGTGACCCAGTCGTCGTGGCCCGCGCCGCCGCCCCCGTAGCCATGGCTGCTGAGCTGGCCCCGGGCGATCGTCATGGCGGTGGCGTACCCGGGGGCGGGCAGCTCGGTCGCGCCGCCGACCTTGACCAGGTGCGGGGTGGGGTGGGCGAGCACCCCGAAGTGGGCGCCGGGCACCCAGGACTTGACGTGCGAGGTGAGGCTGACCGGGACCCGGTCAAGCTTGGCGACGCTGCCCAGCAGGGCGCCCGCGTGGATGTAGTGGGAGAGCAGCCGGGCGGCACACGCCAGCACGCCGGGGCTGAAGTCGGATATGGACAGCTGGCGCAGCTGACGGGCTAATACGGCGACGGCCAGCGGGGGCAGTTCGAGCGGCAGCAGCGCCATCCGGTCGCTCTCCAGGACGGAGCGCACGGTGTGGAGCCTGCGGATCACGGCCGCGGGGGTCGCGGCGGGGTAGAGCACGACGAGGTAGCCCTGCTGGTCGAGGAGGGTCCCGACCTCGGCGAGGGCGTCGTCGAGTGACTGTGCGTCCGGCGGGCGGAGCACTACGGCCGACGGGGTCTGCCCGTCGGGCGGCGGAAGCACCAGCTCACGGCCGGTGACTGCTATCGCGGTGGGCACGTCGGCTACCCCGTCTCACATCGGCGCCGAACGGCGGCGGCCGCAGGTCGTTACTGCCCCTGTCTCTTACTGCCCCTGTCCTGGTGCGTCGTCACTTTATCCACGAAAACGGCGTGAGAGAACAGTTCCTCTGGGTTACGCGTCCGGGTCCGCTGGGTGACGAGTGCGGGGACCGCTCCGGAGGGCGGGCGTCCTCTTGGAAACCCCAATGCCAACCACGGGTGACATCCCGGCTTCAAGTCCGGGTCCAACCGGGCAGTGCTCGCTGGAGGACAAGTCGCGTCGGCACTCGCTCCGAAGCGCGACTGCGTCATGTAGAGAACGTGCAGCATCCGCCAGTTCCGTTCTCCGCACACCTTCCCGTAAGCCCCTCCGTATCGTCGCTTACATGCAGCTTCGTTACACATTCCGCATCGAGCCGAACTTCGGCCAGCGGATCGCGCTGGAGCGGGCGTTCGGCTGCGCACGGGTGGTGTGGAACGACTGCCTGCAGGCACGGCGGGACGCGCACGCCGCCGGTCTGCCGTACCCGACGTCGGCGCAGTTGTCGAAGCGGTTCATCACGAATGCGAAGCAGACCGCGGAGCGGGCATGGCTGAAGGAAGTCTCTGCCGCAGTACTGCAACAGTCTCTGCGGGACTTGGAGGCTGCGTACTCCAACTTCTTCGCAAGCATCAAGGGCACCCGGAAAGGACCGAAAGTCGGTGAGCCGCGTCTGAAGACCAAGCGGGACCGTCGACAGGCGGTGAGGTTCACTGCCAATGCCCGCTGGTCGATCACGACGGACGGCAAGCTGAGCCTTCCCAAGATTGGTCCCATACGGGTGCGCTGGTCTCGTGCACTGCCTTCCGCGCCGACCACGGTGACCGTGGTCAAGGACGCCTCCGGCCGATACTTCGCATCGTTCGTGGTGTCCGTCGCCCCGGCCAGGAAGGTCGATGCCTCGGTTCCCGGCGCCGGGGACCAAGGCATCGACCTTGGATTGACGCACTTCGCGGTTATGGCCGACGGGTCCCGCATACGGGCACCTCGGTTTCTGCGCAAGGCTGAGAAGAAACTGCAGCGGGAGCAGCGTCGCTTGTGCCGCAAGGCCAAAGGCTCTCGGAATCGTGACAAGCAACGGGTCAGAGTGGCCAAGGCACATGCCAAGGTGGCCAACGCGCGCAGGGACTTTCAACACAAGCTCTCCACCAGGCTGATCCGCGAGAATCAAACGGTCAGTGTGGAGACTTTGAGCGTGAAGAGCCTGGCGCGTACGCGGCTGGCGAAGTCCGTGCACGACGCGGGTTGGTCTGCGTTCGTGGCCATGCTGGAGTACAAGGCCGTCCGGTACGGGCGCACCCTGACCAAGGTGGACCGGGCCTTCCCGTCCTCCCAGATGTGTTCCGCCTGCGGGCACCGCTATGGCCCCAAGCCCCTGCACATTCGAGCATGGACCTGCGACCGATGCGGCGCCCGCCACGACCGCGACCACAACGCGGCGCAGAACGTGAGAGACGAAGGACGGCGCATCCGCGCCGCATAGGACAGCACCACCCACCCCCGGGCCGGGGGCCCTTGCCGGGTGACCAGCAAGGTAAGCGCCTGTGGAGCGCACGTGAGACCAGGCCATGCCCGGCAGCGCGCACAACACCCGCCAGCGCGGGACGGAAGCAGGTACCCAGCTCAAGGCGAACCGTGGCAACGGGCGCCAGTGAGGGAATCGCCCACGCGCATGTGGGCGAGGAGGCCAATGGCAGAACTTCGACAACTGGCATGGCACAAGTGATCAGCGATGGCCAGGACAGTGGCCGTCATGGCGGCCACCATCACCACGGCCCCGCCGCACCGGCGCTGTCACCAGATGCGGCGCCGCGCAACCCAGGATTGCAGGTTGCGCCTGGTCAAACAGGGTTGGCCCCGGAGCCCGCGGCCTGCCATAGCTCTGGCCGACCAGTGCGCCGGTAGCGGACCGAGGCCCGCTACCGGTCCCCCTCCACATGCCACGCTCACCCGAATGCCCGGCAAGAATGGGGCTAGGGGTTGACAACGGCATTGGTCTGGACCACCTTATACGCACGCCACAGGGGCCCCTGAACGCGCACTCGCACCACCTCCCCCACATCCCCCCACGTACGGAGGCTGTCGTGGTACGCGCACAGTTCACCAAGCGGCTGCTCGGAGCCGCCGCAGTCGTCGCCCTCGCCGCAGGAGGGCTCATATCCGCCGGCTCGGCCAACGCGTCCGAGGACCATCCGGACGCGAAGCAGCACGCCGCCGCCGTCCCCGAGCACGCCGTCACCGGCTACTGGCAAAATTTCGACAACGGCGCGACGAAGCAGAAGCTCTCGGACGTCCCGGACGACTACGACATCATCGCCGTGGCCTTCGCGGACGCCACCGGCTCCCCCGGAGCGGTCGACTTCAAGCTCGACCCCGGCACCGGCTACAGCGACGAGCAGCAGTTCAAGGACGACATCAAGGCCAAGCAGGCGGCCGGGAAGTCCGTGATCGTCTCCGTCGGCGGCGAGAAGGGCTCCATCTCGGTCAGCGACGACGCCTCCGCGGACGCCTTCGCCTCCTCCATCACCGGCCTGATGGACAAGTACGGCTTCAACGGCGTCGACATCGACCTCGAGAACGGCGTCAACTCCACCTACATGACCAAGGCCCTCAAGGCCATCCACGACAAGAAGAGCGATGTCGTGGTGACCATGGCGCCGCAGACCATCGACATGCAGTCGGCGTCCACCGAGTACTTCAAGACCGCCCTGGCGATCAAGGACTTCCTGACGGTCGTCAACATGCAGTACTACAACAGCGGCTCGATGCAGGGCTGTGACGGCAAGGTCTACTCACAGGGCTCGGTCGACTTCCTGACCGCCCTCGCCTGCATCCAGCTCGAGAACGGTCTCGACCCGTCCCAGGTGGGCATCGGAGTGCCCGCCTCCACCAGCGGCGCGGGCTCCGGCTACGTCGAGCCGGGCGTGGTCAACGACGCCCTGGACTGCCTCGCCAAGGGCTCCGGCTGCGGCTCCTTCAAGCCGTCCAAGACCTACCCCGGCATCCGTGGCGCGATGACCTGGTCCACCAACTGGGACGCGGCCAGCGGGAACGCCTGGTCGAAGGCGGTCGGCCCGCACGTCCACGGGCTGTAGGCCCTCAAGGTACGAACGACAGTTCGACGTACGCCGGTGCGCCCCGCTCACGCCATGCGGGGCGCACCGGCGCAGCGATGTCCGCTACGGCTTGGGCAGCACACACCCCGCCAGGTTCAGGTCGATCTTGTTGCCGGTGGTCACGCACTTGGTGATGCCGTAGGTCTCCTGGGCGTAGTTGATGCCCTTCCGCACCGTGACCGCCCCGTTCTCGTCCACCTCGCACGGGTTGTTGAGGGTGCAGCGGCCGCCGTCTTCGTTGCCCGTGTTGTTGACGGCCACGACCTTGCCGGACGTCGGGTCGACGACGGGGGAGCCCGACGTTCCGCCGATCGTGTTACAGGCGGAGGTGTAGCGGACCGAGTCCTTCCAGGTCCAGTCCCCCTCCTTAAGCCGATATGCAAATCCGTCGATATTGCAGGAGTAGATCTTCTTCCAGTAGCCGGAGACCACATTGATGGCGGAGCCCTTGGTCGGGTGGCTGTCCGACAGCTGCAGTGCCTTGATGCCGTACGACGACTGGATCTGGGCGTACGTGGACGTCAGCTGGTACAGCGAGATGTCGGTGTCGGTCATCGTCGCGTACGCGACCTTGCTGGCCCGTACGGTGCCGGCGCTGCCACCCGAAGCGGTCAGCAGGGTGAAGCTCCGGCTCGACGGCTTGTCGACGATCACCTCTCCCGCGCCGGGGAAGCCGCTCTCCAGGCAGTGGCCGTTGGAGAGCACGAGCGCGGGGTCGCTGTCGGCCGAGCCCGGTGTGCGGACGACGGAGCCGGAGCAGTTGCTCAGCGCCACCGTGCCCGCGAAGTCGACCGCCCTCGGGGCCTTGGCGGAGACCTTGGCGGGGGCCTCGGCAGGGGCCTTGACGGAGACCTTGGCGGGGGACGCGGCCGTCGCGGGCGCCGCGCCCGCGCCGACGAGGGTCGCGCCGCCCAGTAACAGGGCCGAGAGCGCACCGACGAGAGATCTGTTCATGCGGGGGGTTCCTTCCCTCGATGAGAGATTCCTTCGGCTTCGACCATTTCCCACCCTTGCGCATGTCATGCGCATGGCCGAACACTGGCGCAGCAGTCGCTCGCCCCTTACCCCCCAGGAGATGTCATGCGACGTCGCATCAGCGGTAGACGGGCCACCGCCCTCACCGCCTTGCTCACCCTCGCACTCGCCGCACCCATGGCAGCTCAGGCCGACGATCCCGCTCCACGGCCCGGCACCGACCGCACCGCATCACCCACTGCCCAGGCCGCCGCCGACCAGGGCGTGCGGCAGTACGAGGTCTCCGGCCCCGCCACCAAAGCCGACCGCTCCGCGGTCGCCGCCACCGGGGTGTCCATCGACGAGGTGGACGCCCGCTCCCTGGTCGTCACCGCCGACCCGGCGCAGGCCAAGCGGGTGCGCGCGCTCGGCTACCGGCTCACCGCGCTCCAGGGCCCGCCCGACCGCGCCGAGGGCAGATCAGCCAAGCCGTTCGACTTCCCGTCGGCCGATGCGAAGTACCACAACTACGCCGAGGCGAACGCCGAGATCAACGCGGCGGTGGCCAAGTATCCGTCGATCCTCAGCAAGCGCGTCATCGGAAAGTCGTACGAGGGTCGCGACATCGTCGCCCTCAAGATCAGCGACAACGTGGCCACGGACGAGAACGAGCCCGAGGTCCTCTTCACCGCCCATCAGCACGCCCGTGAGCACCTTACGGTGGAGATGGCGCTCTATCTGGTGCGGCAGTTCACCGAGGGCTACGGCAGCGACTCCCGGATCACCAATGCCGTCAACGGCCGGGAGATCTGGATCGTCCCGGATGTGAACCCGGACGGCGGCGAGTACGACATCGCCACCGGCTCCTACCGCAGCTGGCGCAAGAACCGCCAGCCCAACTCCGGCTCCTCGTCCGTGGGCACCGACCTCAACCGCAACTGGGACTTCAAGTGGGGCTGCTGCGGCGGCTCCTCCGGCTCGCCCGGCTCGGAGACCTACCGCGGCCCCCGCGCCGCCTCCGCCCCCGAGGTGAAGGTCGTCGCCGACTTCGCCCGCAGCCGCGTCGTCGGCGGCAAGCAGCAGATCAAGGCCGCGATCGACTTCCACACCTACAGCGAACTGGTGCTGTGGCCGTTCGGCTGGACGTACGACGAAACCACCACCGGCATGACGCGGGACGACTACGACGCCTTCGCCGCGGTCGGCAAGAAGATGGCCGCGAGCAACGGCTACACCCCCGAGCAGTCGAGCGAGCTCTACATCACCGACGGCGCGATCGACGACTATCTGTGGGGCACCCAGAAGGTCTTCGCCTACACCTTCGAGATGTACCCGACCTCCTCCGGCGCCGGCGGCTTCTACCCGCCCGACGAGGTCATCGACCGCGAGACCAGCCGCAACCGCGACGCGGTGCTCCAACTCGTGGAGAACGCGGACTGCATGTACCGCTCGATCGGCAAGGAGGCGCAGTACTGCGCCTGAGCCGGGTCCGTATGGCACGCCAGGCGCCGTCCCGGCGGTATCCCCGCCGGGACGGCGCCCCTCACGATCCCTCGTCCGGATCGTCGCCTTCGCCGTACGAGGGCAGGCGGGCGCCCCTGCTCTCGGCGACCCGCAGCACATCGCGCAGCGCCTCACACAACCGGTCCGCGAGGTAGCGCAGTTCTCGTCTGTCCGCCTTGGGGGCGTCCAGCAGTGCTCGGGCGTGCCGGAGGAGTTCGGTCCCCATGGACATCTGTACGGCCTCGATCGCGTCCGCACGTCGGCTCAGCGGGCTGTTCCCGTCGTCCGACGCCAGATAACACGGCTTCCCCTCGGGGTCGGTCCACGGCAGCAGGCGCAGCCCGGTCATCACGCTCATCAGCTCCGTTCAGCTGGTGGGCCACGCCCTCGGGCCGGTGCACCCCGGTCGCGAGGGTCCTGCGTCTCTTCACGCTGTGTGGCGTTTGCTTCACAGAGTGGAGGTGATTCTGGCTACGCTGCTAGGAGGGCGGGTCTGACAGCACAGGTTTCAACTCAGGGAGTCAGCCATGGAGATGGATCGGAGGCCACGCACCCCGAGGGAGAAGTACGGGGAGGAGTTGAGGATCCGGCGCACAGCGGCCGACATGACACAGGAGGCGCTGAGTGAGCGCGTGGTGTGCTCGCCCACGCTGATCAGCCATTTCGAGGCGGGCAGGCGGTTGCCGAAGCCCGACGACGCGGCGCGGATCGACCGGGCACTGGGGACGGACGGGTTCTTCGCGCGGTGGCTGGAGGATCTGGAGTCGAAGTTCGCCGACCACTTCGCGGCCGTGGCCGAACTGGAGCAGCAAGCCACAGTGATCCAGCAGTTCGCGCTGTCGCTGGTTCCGGGCGTGCTTCAGACCGACGACTACGCGCGCGCTCTCTTCCGCGCCTATCGGCCGAACTACACGGCCGAGGAACTTGACGAGGCGGTTGTCATCCGGACTAAACGCCGCCGTATGCTCGACGGACCCGCTCAGCCCGTCGTCTGGACGCTGCTCGACGAGGCCGTCATCCGGCGGCGCGTCGGCGGCTCACAGGTCATGGCCGAGCAGTTGCGCAGGATCGGGGACATGGCCGAGGCGGGACGAATCCGGCTGCACGTACTGCCGTACGACGTGGGGGCGCATGCGCTCCTGGAAAGTCTGCTCACGCTCATGAGCTTCCCGGACTCCGCTCCGGTGGGTTACGTCGAAGGCTTTCTCACCGGCAACTTGATGGACGATCCTGCGCTGGTGGCCGCCAGCCAGACCGCCTACTCTCTGGCCCTGAGCGACGCGTTGTCACAGCAGGAGTCACTGGCCCTCATCAAGGCGGCAGCGGAGGAACACGCACATGGTCAGCAGTGAGCACACCGTCTCAGACGCGTCCACCCTCACCGGGTGGCACAAGTCCAGCTACAGCGGAGGAAGTACGCCCCAGGGCGAATGCCTCGAAGTAGCACATGGCCACACCACCGTGCCCGTCCGCGACAGCAAATACCCGCACGGCCCGGCACTCATATTCGGGCCGTCCGCGTGGTCGGCGTTCGTCTCCGCCGTCAAGCTCGGGAAGTTCCCCACCACCTGAGCCACCCAACAGTGTGGTTCGCGCCGTCCTCGTCTGCGCAGTTCGATCTCGCATGTCGCACCAGCGCCACCACTCAGGCGGACCGAGCGGCGTTGATTAGAATCGCTTCTCATGTCGAAGCCTGACGAACTGCTTGTCGATGTCGCGACCTTGGTGGAGTCCGGGCACAGCAACCAGATGACTCTGACTGTGGTCGCCGGTGGTGCTGTCATCACGGGTCGGCTGGCTCCCGAAGCTGTCTGGCGGCAGCGGGTATCCGAGGTCCTGGCGGACTCGGCCAGTCTCAATAGATTCTCTTCTGTCTTCACCGCTACGACGTGTGAGGAGAAGACGCCCACGCATCTGCATTTCCATGTGGCGCGGATTCTGCAGGGCACGGTGGGGATCCCGGAGACAGGCGGGATGTACCGCGTGGCGATCGATGACGTCAGCGCTTGGACCGTTGGCGACTTCAGCTACTCCGACCAGTGAGATACGACGCTGCGAGTTAACGGACCGCGCGGCAACGCGGCGAGGGTCCGACCGGCACGTGTCGGTCGGACCCTCACTGTTGTTCTGGTGGCGGCTCGCACCCCCTCGTCGGTCAGACGGCGGCAGGTGCGCCGAGCATCGCGGAAGCCTGCTGGAATGGGCTGGGGACGCGCTTGGGCGCGGCGGTCTGGCGGAGGCCGGGGCAGGTGAAGCCGAGCTGGGTCATGGCCCGGAGAACTTCACCGGCGCTGAAATCGCGGCGGTCCTGGCGCGTGATGACCTGCCCGACCTGCTTGACCGGGTAGGTGCGGCGGCCGATGATCACGGATTCACCGATGACCTGTTCGGGCTTGACGCCCTTCATGGATTCCAGAACGCCGCTCTTGGTGAGGTCGAACGGGAAGCGGGCGATGATACAGCGCATGATGCCTCACAGGGAGAAGAAGGGGATAGTTCTACCGCGGTAAGGCGGTTCAGCGGGCGAGGACGCCCCGTGCGCTGTCCTGGTCTTCGACGACCGGCAGTGCGGCGAGTCGGCGGTCCAGGGCTGCGTGCTCGGCTTCGGCGGTCGTGGTCACGGGTGAGGTGAACGGCCCACCGCCGTCGAGGATGTCGCGCAGTTGGACCCGGTCCGTGTACGCGGGGGTGTCACGGACCGCGGTGAGCTGGGCCTGGGTGACCAGTTGGGTGCACAGGCCGTCGTTGTCGCAGACGAACAGGTGCCCGGTGCGGGCGCCGGCCATGACGGACAGGGCGACTTCGATGGTCATGTCGTCGCAGACTTGCAGTGCGCCCGCGTCCATGGCATCCGCGGCAGTCTGGTGTGCTGGGGAGACGTTCGTCGAGCGGGGCTGCATCTGAACCAGCGTCAAAAGGTGCCTCCGGCAGTGGTGGGTCAGTTTCCTGATCACGGAGTTTCTAGGCCGCCGCCGCGTCGAAGGAGGTCTGTCGTACGGTCCTGCGTCGGGCAGCCGAGGCGGGGCCGCGTCGGCCGCGTGAGGATGCGCTGCGCTTGCGCTTCTCGGCCGCCGGCGCGGTGATCGTGACGGGGATGCCGGAGGGTGCCTGGGCGCCGGTGATCTGACTCAGGGCCTCTTCGCCGAGGCGGATCTGGGTGGTCTGGGGCACAATGCCGGCGGCGGTCATGAGGCGGGTCATGTCGCGGCGCTGGTTGGGGGTGACCAGGGTGACGACGCTGCCCGACTCGCCGGCCCGCGCGGTGCGGCCGCCGCGGTGAAGGTAGTCCTTGTGGTCGGTCGGCGGGTCGATATTGACGACGAGGTCGAGGTCGTCGACGTGGATACCGCGGGCGGCGACGTTCGTGGCCACGAGCACGGTGACGTGTCCCGTCTTGAACTGGGCCAGGGTCCGGGTGCGCTGGGGCTGCGACTTGCCGCCGTGCAGGGCGGCGGCCCGCACTCCGCTGTTCAGCAGGTCCTGCGTGAGCCGGTCGACGCCGTGCTTGGTGTCCAGGAACATGATCACCCGGCCGTCGCGGGCCGCGATCTCGATGGTCGTGCGGTGCTTGTCCGCGCCCTGCACGTGGAGCACGTGGTGCTCCATCGTGGTGACGGCGCCCGCCGACGGGTCGACGGAGTGGACGACGGGGTCGGTGAGGTAGCGGCGGACCAGGCGGTCGACGTTGCGGTCGAGGGTGGCGGAGAACAGCATCCGCTGGCCCTCGGGGCGCACCTGGTCCAGGAGCGCGGTGACCTGAGGCATGAAGCCCATGTCGGCCATCTGGTCGGCCTCGTCCAGGACGGTGATCGCGACCTGGTTCAGCCGGCAGTCACCACGGTCGATGAGGTCCTTGAGCCGGCCCGGCGTGGCCACGACGACTTCGGCGCCGCCCCGCAACGCGCCCGCCTGCCTGCCGATCGACATTCCGCCGACGACGGTGGCCAGGCGCAGCTTCACCGAGCGGGCGTAGGGGGTGAGTGCGTCGGTCACCTGCTGGGCCAGCTCACGCGTCGGGACGAGGACCAGGGCCAGCGGCTGGCGGGGCTCGGCGCGCTGTCCGGCGGTGCGGGCCAGCAGAGCCAGGCCGAAGGCGAGGGTCTTGCCGGATCCGGTGCGCCCGCGTCCCAGGGCGTCGCGGCCCGCGAGGGTGTTGGGCAGGGTCGCACCCTGGATCGGGAACGGGACGCTCAGGCCCTGCGCGGTCAGCGCGGCCAGCAGCCGGGCGGGCATGTCGAGGTCGGCGAAAGCCTCGACCGCGGGCAGCGCGGGAGTGATCGTCTTCGGCAGGGCGAACTCGCCCGAGGCCGCGGCGGACCGCCGACCGTGGCCACCCGAGCGGCTCGGGCCACCGGAGCGGCTCGGCCGCCCTGATCGGCTCGGGACGGGCGAGCCGAAGCGACTGCCCCGGCCCGAACCGGTGCCGGAGTTGAAAGCGGGGCCGCTGGTGCGGCGGGTCCGGGAGGTGCGGTGGTTCGTACGTGTGGGGTTCATTTGAGAACCTTCCTTGATACGGCACGTATCAAGGAATTCCCGCAGCGGAAGTGCAGCGCGGGGAATCACGAGAACGGGCCGAAATGAAATGCGAAAGCGAAGACGCCATGCGGTGAATCCGCTGTGGGACGCAGGTGATGAAATGGGTGACGTAATATCGGGGTGAGATGCCGGACGTCGATGGGTGCGGCCCGGGAGGGCGTGCCCCCTGGAGAAGAGCTGGGCGCGTTTCTGTCCCACAGGAGGCATCACTGAGGGAAATCCCGTAGCTGGGGCCCGCACCCCGAGGGATGCGGGCCCCAGCTACGAAGTGCGCGTCAGCGTCAGGCGGGCACGATGTTCTCGGCCGTCGGGCCCTTCTGGCCCGGGGCGATGTCGAAGGTGACCTTCTGCCCTTCGAGCAACTCGCGGAAGCCCTGGGCAGCGATGTTCGAGAAGTGGGCGAACACGTCAGGACCTCCACCGTCCTGCTCGATGAAGCCGAAGCCCTTGGCCGCGTTGAACCACTTCACAGTGCCAGACGCCATGTCATATCTCCTTGTGGGGCAGTACGCCGGCACCCGCAATCCACGGATACCGGGTCGCCGCGATGATGCCCCGACCGGAGAAAAACCGGAAATACAAAACGCTTCCCGCAGCTAAATGCTGGCGTGAGCGTTGAAGTTTTTGGGAACCACAACTGCAACTGAGATCGACAGTAGCATGCGGTAGTGGCCCGTGCACGGCCGATGGAGCAAATCCGTTCGCTGCGATAAACACGCTGTCCGCGCGACATATTTAACCCTCGTCTCGCGGCAATAGATATTGACCCACACGCGACACAGTGTTCCAGCAAGAGCGGTCGTCACATACGGCTCGGTGGGCGCGACTACTGCGGCGGCGCCCTCCTCCGCCCGGGGGCCGGCCCGCGGTATGCTCCGCGCGCAGGCGGGACTGGGCCACCTCAGCCTGCGGTCGTCGGGTTCTCTGAAGCGGCGGCGTGGCGGTATTCGGCGTTGATGCGCTGGGCTTCTTCGAGCTGGTCTTCGAGGATGACGATGCGGCAGGCGGCCTCGATGGGGGTGCCCTGGTCGACGAGCTCCCGGGCGCGGGCGGCGATGCGCAGCTGGTAGCGGGAGTAGCGGCGGTGGCCGCCCTCGGAACGCAGCGGGGTGATGAGGCGGGCTTCGCCGACGGCGCGGAGAAAGCCCTGCGTGGTGCCGAGCATTTCGGCGGCCCGGCCCATCGTGTAGGCGGGATAGTCGTCGTCGTCGAGACGGTCGAACGATTCGCCTGCTGTCATTTGCACCTCTCTGTGGAACGGGTGGAGGGGCCCGGGTGCCATATGGCACCCGGGCCCCGAAGGAACTGCTACACCATCTGCCGGCCCTGGTACTGCGCCGGCCTTCTGTGTCCGCTGACCCGACCTGGAAGTCGTCGGGGCTGCGGGGATCGCGGTTGCTTGACCGGAGACCACCTCACTATCGATGTCCTGCGGTACCCGGGCTCAAGACTCCGCCCGGGCGATCCTGATGGCGCCTGGCTCCTCCGTTCTTCCCTCTGGGATCAATCACTTGCCTACTACTGTCCTGCGCATTGCTCGGTGGCCTGTCACAGCACCACTCTTCGGCAGCCAGCCCCGTTGCCCGTCCTGCGTTTGCTCTGGCTTAGAACCCCGCTGCCGAACCTCCCGGTGCGCGCGTCCGCAGCCGACGCCTTCACCGAGGTGCTGCTCACTTAACTTCACTGCTGAGTACTGCTACTGCGTGAACTGCGGTACTGCTCGCGGCGGCCCCTGATCACTGCGGGCCACCTGGTCCGGCCGCCAGTCCCGTCGCCGTCCTGCAACAACCGTGGCTTCGAAACTCCACCGCCGCACCGTCCTGCGTACTGCAACTGCGGTTGACGCTGCCCGGCAGTTCGTGTCTCCGGGCCCTGCTGTCTCTCTGGCTACGAGAGAAACCATAACCAAGCCACCGCCCAATGTCTACTCCAGCCAGGACAGATTTTCGTGACCCAGGTGGAGAGATAGTCGGCACAGGCCACGGGACGGGTACCCGGCGGTCCCGCTACGGCCAGGCGCGGCGCCGGCCTCGTCGCAGAGGGTGCGGGCCACCACGTAGGTGGCCCCTGACCGGCGACGATGCCGGCCAGGGGCCACCCGATACGTGAGAGCCCGCGTCAGCCGTCGTTCTCCGCCGACGGGATGTAGGCCCCCGGCACGTCCTGAGGAGCGTAGATCTTCTTCTCACCCGGGTAGGGCTTCGCCCAGTTGTGTGTCTCGTACCAGGTGAGGTGGTTCATCTGGGCGGGGGGAGCGTAGTCCGGAACGGCGTGGGGACCGGTCAGCCGCTGCTTCGACTTCCACTGGTCCCATTCGGCGGCGACATCCTTCATGTCCGCCGGCACCGAGGCCGACGGCACGGCCGCTGCCTTCAGGCTCTGCGCCGCGGGGGTGTCCAGACCACAGGACGGCGCGGTCTTCACACCGTCGGTCAGCGAGGTCCGGTTGGGCAGCGCCTTGAACGGCGTGAAGTCCGGGCGTTGGGTGAACGCCGAGGCCATCGGGGTGGCCGCGGTGTCCTTCTGGTTCATCGGCTGGATCCCGAGGATCTGCTCGATGGTCCGGATCATATTGATCTGCGAGTAGTAGTGGCTGTCCACCGTGGAGTGCCTGGCCCAGGGGCTGATGATCTGGACCGGGGCACGGTGGCCGTCGACGTGGTCGAGACCCGCCTGGGAGTCGTCCTCGACGACGAAGATCGCCGAGTCCTTCCAGTACTTGCTGTGCGAGATCTTGTCGACGATCTGGCCCACGGCGAGGTCGTTGTCGGCGACCTGGGAGGCAGGGCTCACCGGGCCACCGGTGTGGTCGCTGGAGAGCCAGAACATGTTCAGGTTCGCCGGACCGTTCTTCTCGAAGTCCTTCTTCCAGATCTGTGCCCGGTAGATGTCCGGGACGCTGGTGTCGAACTTCGGGAAGCCGTGCACCGACACGTCGTTGAGCGAAGGGATCGGCGAGGTCGAGTTCAGCGGGTAGTCGGTGTCCTGACCGGTCGCCGCCATGTTCTTGCTGTCGCAGTACAGGTTCTGCCAGCTGGCGCCCGACGGCTTGGTCAGGAACTGCTGGAACTCACCGAAGTTCCGGACGGACTTTCGGGCCGCCTGCGCACCGGTCCAGATGAAGCCGGTCTTCTGGTGGCCGAGGGCGTCGTCCTCGGTGTCGTAGCTGCGGGTGTACTCACCGGCCGAGGACTCGGTGTACTCCGGGTTGTCCGACTGCATCAGCCAGTTGTGGCCCTCGGCGGAGTTGGTGCCAATGTCGTACGTGTTGTCGAACAGACCGAACTGCTTGGCCAGGGCGTGCTGGTTCGGCGTGACGTTCTCGCCGAACTCGGTCAGCGACGGGTCACCGTTGCCCTGCGGCATGTCACCGAAGACCTGGTCGTAGGTCCGGTTCTCCTTGACGAGCAGGAAGACGTGCTTGATCGTCGAGGGGTCGCCGAGCTTGACCGGGACCGGCACCGGCTTGGCCGGGGTGCCGTCGGTCTTCTTGAGGGACTCGCCGTTCCAGCCGTTCTGCTTGAAGACCTTGCCGGTGTAGGACCTGATCACGCTGTCGTCGGGCAGCGTGAACTTCTGCAGGCTCGACGTCGTGTCGTGGGTGCCGTGACCGCCGGTGGCCTTACGGCGGGCGTCGATGCCGCGGGTGTTGGAGACGTACACCTCGTTGCCGGAGGTGGTGATCTCCGAGGGGAAGTAGTCCGTGGGGAGCAGGCCGACGTAACTGACCGGCTCCTGCGCGGAGGTGTACTTGTAGACGGCGACGGCGTTGGCGCGGCCGAGGGTCACCAGCAGATGGCCGTCGTCGGTGAGGGTCACCGCGTCGGGCTCGTAGCCCACCTTGGCCTTGGCCCACGGCTGGGTGGAGATGGTCTGGACGACCTTGTCCTTCGCCGTGTCGATGACCGACACGTTGTTGTCGGCGGTGTTGGTGACGAACACCGCGCCGTTCTTGGCGTACACGGCGGTTGGGTGCAGACCGACCTCGATGCCGGCGACCGCGGCGTCCTGGTTCGCCAGGTCGATGACGCTGACCGTGCCGCTGGTGGTGGCGGCGGTCTTCTGGTCGGCGAGTACCTGCGTGCCGTACGAGTTGATCGTGGGATCGCCGGGCTTGGCCGGGCGACCGCCCTCGTTGCTCACGTAGAGCTTGTCGCCGACGACGACCATGCCGCGCGGGGCGTTGCCCACGTTCCAGCTCCGCTGGATGGTCCCGGTCGCGGCGTCGATGGCGACGACCCGGTTCTGGCCGTTGACCGCGGAGTACGCGGTCTTGCCGTCGGCCGAGAACGCCGCCGCGCCCACCAGGGCGTGCTTGGACCCCTGCGCCGGGATGCTGACGGTCCTCGGGCTGGAGACGCCGCCGTCCGCGTTCACGGTGAACACGGTGTAGCCGTCGGGCTGGCCCAGCCACAGCTGCTTGCCGTCGGGCGAGTACGTCGGGCCTTCCTGGCCCACGTTGTTGCCGCTGATGCGGGGGTTCGACGACGCGGCGTTGCTGACGAGCTGTTGCGTCTTCCAGTTCTTCAGGTCCACGATGGCCAGGGCCGCGCCACCGTCGGTGACCGAGGCAGCCATGTGCGTGCCGTCCGGGCTGACCGAGGACGACATGATCTTGCCCTGGTTGATGACAAGACGGTCGCCGTACGGGGCGATGTACTGGTTGCTGGAGACGACCTGGCCATCCTTGGTGACCTGACCGACCTGGTCCGTGCCGAACTGCTGGGTCTGCCCGAGCGCCGTGCCGGCGGCTACGAGGGCGACAGCGGTGGTGCCCGCCGTCAACAGCGGTATCCGGCGGCCGATGCGTCTGCTGATGAGGCTGATCCGAGCTTCCTCGACGAGTTTGCGGCGGCGAGTTACCTGCATTGAGGGTTATCCCTTCGAGGTGGTGTCGAGCAGTTCGACGTTGCCGTCGAACTGCCACAGCGGGTTCGGTGCGTCCCCATCGGGGGTCCGCACCAGGAAGTAGCCGTTCACTTCCTTCGGTCCATCGCCATCGGCCATGAACCGCCCGTCCGGAGTGACATCGAGTTGGTAGATGGCTTGTCCGGTGGCCTCGACGCCGGGAAGATGCCAGGTCACGACGCAGCGCCAGTCATTGCCCGGGCCTTCCGCCGCGACCCTGGTGCTTCCCTTGTCGCACGACGCCGTGGCCTTCAACCGGTCCTCGGTGACGGCGGGCCGGTTGAGCTGGTCGGTCTGCATGCGGTACAGGTGCGCGAACGCCGTGGCGAGCGAGCGCTGCACCTTGTCCTGCTCGATCCCGGAGCCCGTCGCCGAGGTCGTCGCGGCGACGACCGCGAACGACGCGGCGGCCACCCCGACGAGCGGCAGGACTCCGACGGTGATCGCGCGGCGGCCCGAGCCGTCGTGGGCCAGGTCGGTGAAGTCGCGCCGTACGAAGAGCACATACGCCAGCGCCGTCGCGACCACGGCCCAGAGGAGGCTGACAACGATGCCGATCAGCAGCGGGCCGAGTTGCCGGGGGCTGGTGAACAGACCGTTCCAGGAGATGAGGGCGTAGCTCGGCAGGGCGACGCGCACGGCCACCGGGAGCGGCAGCATCTGGGCGACCGCCATCGCGAGCGAGACGAGCACGGGCACCAGCAGCCCCATCGGGGACCGTCCCAGCGTGACCGACCCGAGGAGGCCGAGTGCGGCGAGCGCCAGGGTCGGGGCGAGGACAGAGACCCAGGAGAGCAGGACCGAGATGGCGGCGTCCGACGGTGCCAGGAGGTGGCCGTCGAGACCGACCAGCGGCTGGTCGCCGACCGCGAGGAGGCCGCCGACGGCGCTGGAGACCGCGAGCCCGGCCACGAGCAGCAGCAGGACGGCGAGACTGGCCACCGCCTTCGCCACGAAGATCCGCCGGGGCGAGCGGACCGCGACGAGCAGGTGGCGCCAGGTGCCGAGCCGGTCCTCGGAGGCGAACACATCACCGGCCACGACTGAGGTCAGCAGCGGGAGCGCCCAGGTCCCCGCGAAACCGAGCATCACCAGCGGCGCGGCCCATCCGGAGGCGAGCATCCAGCGCCCGAAGAGGGTGTCGACGGGAAGCGTGCTCTGCTGGCTCACCCCGGTGACGAAGAGGGCGGGGGCGATCCAGCAGGCGAGGACCAGCAGGCGGATCCGCCACTGGGAGACGAGCTTGACGAGTTCGAAGCGACAGGCGCGGGTGACGGGGACGCGACGGCCCCCGGTCACCTGCTCGGGTTCCGGTTGACGGCGCTGCGTGGGGGTCGCGGTCATCCGCCCGCCTCCTGCCGCTCGGTGAGGGCGAGAAACGCGGCTTCGAGCGGCGACACCACGGGAGTGAGCTCGCGCGGCGCGACGCCCCCCTCCACGAGCCGCACCACGAGTTGGTCGAGGGCGGGCACCAGGGCGCGTACGACGAGCGGTTCGGCATCCTGCCGTACCCCGGCGTCGTCGACGACCTGGATCCCCGGCGCGTCGTCCGCCAGCCGGCGCGCGGCCCGCGGGTCGGAGGTGAGGAGCCGGTAATCGAGTTCACGGTTCTCGGTGGCCAGCTTGGACAGCGGGCCGGAGAAGACGACGCGTCCGGCGGCGAGGATGGTCACCTCGGAGCACAGCGCCTCGAGGTCGTCCATGTTGTGGCTGGAGAGCACGACGGCGGTTCCGTCGGCCGCGAGCCGGCCCAGGACACCGTGCACGTGCTTCTTGCCCGCCGGGTCGAGGCCGTTGGACGGTTCGTCGAGCACGAGCAGCCGGGGCTTGGTCAGCAGGGCGGCGGCGAGCCCGAGGCGCTGGCGCATGCCGAGGGAGAAGCCGCGGGTACGGTCGTCGGCGACGTCGGTGAGACCGACCTCGGCGAGTACGTCGTCGATCCCCGCCGTGCGCGCGTCGTGGCCGCGGAGCGCGGCCAGCGCGGCGAGGTTCTGCCGTGCGGTGAGCGAGGGGTAGAGGGCGGGGCCGTCCACGAAGCCGGCGACACCGTCGGGAGCGTCGAGTGCCCGCTCGACCGGTGCACCCAGGACGTCCAGGCGACCGCCGTCGGGCACCGCGAGCCCCAGCAGAAGGCCGAGCAACGTCGTCTTTCCGGCGCCGTTCGGTCCGACCAGGCCGTGGATCTGACCCTGCGTTACATCGAGATCGATGCCGTCCAGGGCGACGACATCACCGAAGCTCTTCGTGACACCGCGAGCCCGGATTGCGCGGAGTTCTTCCATGGGTCCCTTCCTTCAAATGCCTCAAGGACCCTATGGATTGATCATGCCGAACAAAGGGATGGAGAGTTGAATGTATGTAGAACAATCTAGAGGCGACGGCCCCCGAATCCCGGCGGTTTCCGCCGGGATTCGGGGGCCGTCGCCATGCGGGGCGCAGTCCGCTAGATGACGATGCTCAGCAGGGCCGCCACCACGAAACCGGCCACCGACAGCACCGTCTCCAGCACCGTCCAGGACTTCAGCGTGTCGCTCTCGGTGATGCCGAAGTACTTCGCCACCATCCAGAAGCCGCCGTCGTTCACATGCGAGGCGAAGATCGAGCCCGCCGAGATGGACATGATGACCAGCGCCAGATGGGCCTGCGAGTAGTCGCCCTCGGAGAGCATCGGGGTGACGATGCCCGCCGTCGTGACGATCGCGACCGTCGCCGAGCCCTGGGCCACCCGGAGCACCACCGAGATCAGCCAGGCCAGCACGATGACCGGCAGGCCCGCGCTGTCGAAGGCGTCGGCCAGGGCCTGGGCGACACCGCTGCCCTTGAGGACCGCGCCGAAGACGCCGCCCGCGCCGACCACCAGGAGGATGTTGCCCACGGGCTTGAGGGAGGCGGTGGAGACGGTCTCCAGGGACTTGCGGGACCAGCCGCGCCGGATGCCCAGCAGGTAGTAGGCGAGGAGCAGGGCGATCGTCAGCGCCACGAAGGGGTGGCCGAAGAATTCGATGACCGAGCGGCCGGTGCTCGGGTCCAGCGCCACGGAGGAGAACGTGGCGCAGAGGATCAGCACGAGCGGGGTACCGATGATCGCGAGCACCGTGGCCACCGAGACCGGCTGCTCGGCCGGGGTGGCGCCGGAGGCGCGCTGCTGGGCCGCGACCGCCTCCCGGGACTCCTCGGCCGCCTCGACCATGTCCTGCGGTACGGGCACGAAGATGCGCTTGCCGATCCAGGCGGCGTAGCCCCACGCGGCCAGCACCGACGGGATGCCCACGATGACGCCCATCAGGATGACCCAGCCCAGGTCGACGTGGAGCAGTCCGGCCGCGGCCACCGGGCCGGGGTGCGGCGGCAGGAAGGCGTGGGTCATGGACAGGCCCGCGAGCAGCGGCATCGCGTACAGCAGGATCGACTTGCCGCTGCGCTTGGCGGCCGCGTAGACGATCGGCGCGAGGACGAAGATGCCGACGTCGAAGAAGACGGGTATGCCGAAGATCAGGCCGGTGAGCCCCATCGCGAGCGGCGCCCGCTTCTCCCCGAAGAGGGCGAGCAGCCGGGCGCTGAGCGCCTCCGCGCCGCCGGAGACCTCGAGGATCGCGCCGAGCATGGTGCCCAGGCCGATGATGATGGCTATGTGGCCGAGGATGCCGCCCATACCGGATTCGATGAGCGAGACGGCGTCGGACTTCTGGACCGTGCCGAAGAGTTCGGTGACCGAGAGACCGGCGGCCAGACCGACCGCGATGGAGACGCCGAGCAGCGCCACGAAGGGCTGCAGCCGGACCTTGATGATCAGGTAGAGCAGAAGGGCGATGCCGAGGGCGGCGACGGTCAGCAGACCGGCGGTGCCGTGGATGAGGGCGAGCAGACCACCGGTGTGCGGTGGGGTCTCGGCAGCGGGAGCGGCCGCGAGCAGCATGGGGAACTCCGGGATGTGGGTAGGGGGTATCGCCGCACGGCGGGGGGCCGCGCGCTGGGAAAACCTGGGTGCGGGTGATCAGGGCTCGAGCTTCCGGCGACGGGGACGGTGAGGACGAGTCAGGGGTGGAACCCGCGGCGGGCGGGAGGTGCTCCCGCCCGCCGCGGGGCTTTCGGGGTCAGCCCAGGACGGCGAGGGCGTCGATCTCGACGAGCAGACCGGCCGGGAGGCCGACGTAGACCGTCGTACGGGCGGCCGGGGCCTCCTTGAGGTCGGCGAAGAACTCGTTGTAGATCTCGTTGAGTTCGGCGAAGTGGCCGGTGTCGGTGAGGTAGATCCGCACCATCACCACGTCCTCCCAGCTCGCGCCGCCCTCCTCCAGCACGGACTGCACATTGCGCAGGGTCTGGAGGGTCTGCTCGCGCAGGGTCGGCCCGACGGGGGTGGGGGCCTGGCCCGGGACGGCGGGGCCGAAGCCGACCTGACCGGCGACCTGGAGGATGTTGCCCTTCTTCACGCCGTGGGAGAACTTGGCGGGCGGGGCGGTGTGCGTGGCCGGGGTGATCGCGGTCTTCTGGATCTTCTCGGTCATGAGGAGGTCTCCTCGGCTTTCTTATCGGGTGTTTCCGCTGTTACTTGGGAGGGGTTCTGCGAGGCGTGGGACACCGGGGCGCCGCCCGAGTACTCCCGGCTGATCTCCTCCGCCGTGCGGCGCACCAGCGGCAGCAGGGAGAGGAGTTCCTCGGCGCTGACGACGACGTTCGGCGCCGACACCGAGCAGGCGGCGACGACCCGTCCGTCCGCTCCCCGGATCGGTGCCCCGACGCAGTTGATCGACTCCTCGTGGCCGCCGAAGTCGGTGGCCCAGCCCTGGTCGCGCACGGTCGCCAGTTCCTTGAGGAACGCGGCGGCGTTCGGCGTCGAACGGGACGTGTACGCGGGGTAGCTGAGCCGCTCGGCCAGGGTCCGCCGCTCGGCCTCGGGCAGATCGGCCAGCAGCAGCTTGGCCACGGCGGCCACGGTGATGGCCACGGGCTTGCCGATCCGCGAGTACATCCGCACCGGGTAGCGGCTCTCCACCTTGTCGATGTAGAGCACCTCGTTCTCCTCGTACACCGCGAGGTGGACGGTGTGCCCGCACCGTTCGTTGAGCGCCACCAGATGGGGGTGGGCGATCTCGCGGACGTCGAGGTTCTCTACCGCCTCCTGCGCGAGCGCGAAGAGGCGGGCGCCGAGGCGGTAGCGCTGGTCCTGCTGGCGGTAGACCATGCCGTGCTCATGGAGGGTGCGCAGCAGCCGCAGCGCGGTCGACTTGTGCACGCCCAGCCGCGTGGCGACCTGCTCCAGATTGGCCGGCCCCTCCGCCAGCAGCGGCAGGATGCTCAGCGCTCGGTCGACGGTCTGGCTCATGAGTCGGGTACCTCCACCGCTGCGGTCTCGGCCCACTTTTCGGCGGGACTCGGCAGATCTGTCCAGCCGGGGCCGAATCGCAGTGTGCCCCACCGCGCGGCATCGAGTGCCACCAGGTGGTCGGCGTGCTCACGGGAGGGCGGGCTGCCGAGGTCGCCGGGGACGGTGAGGGCGGCGGCGGCCATGAGGTGGCCGTGGCGCAGCCGTTCGGCGACGGGCAGTCCGCGCAGGGTGCCGGAGAGGAAACCGGCGGCGAAGGCGTCACCCGCGCCGACGGGGGCGACGACGTCGACGCGCGGGGCGGGTTCGAAGGTGACGATGTCCGTGCCCGTGCCGGTGCCCTCGTCCGGGCGGCGGGCGTAGGCGGTGGCCCCCGCGCCGCCCTGCTTGACGACCAGCACCTCCGGCTCGGGCAGCGCGGCCCGTATGGCCTCCGGGCCGCGCACTCCCCAGACCGCCTCGGCCTCGTCCTCGCCGACGAAGACGACGTCGCAGCGGCGGGCGAGGTCGAGCAGGACGGCGGGGCCGCTCTCGCCGTCGGCCCCCTCTTCCTCGTTCCTCTGCCAGAGCGAGACCCGGTAGTTGAGGTCGAAGGAGACGAGGGGACGGCCCGGGGCGCGGGCGGTCAGCTCGCGCATCAGCGCCCGGCAGTCGCCGGAGAGGGCCGGGGTGATCCCGGTCAGATGGAGCACCCGGCCGGACCAGGCCCGCTCCCGGGGGATGAGCGCGGGGGACATGGCCGCGGCGGCGGATCCGGCCCGGTAGTAGAGCACCTCGGCGAGCGGTTCCGAGACGGCGCCGCCGCCGTCCCCGTCAACCGTCTCGGAGCCGACGGCACGCTCCCCCGCCGTACGGAAGTAGATCCCGGTGGGGCGGCGCGGATCGCGCTGGACGTACGCCGTGTCCACACCGGTGGCCGCGATCTCCCGTACCAGGTGCTCGCCGAAGCCGTCCGTACCCACTCGGCTGATCCAGCGCGCGCTGTGCCCGGCGCGGGCCAGGCCACAGGCGACATTGGACTCGGCGCCGCCGATGCCCCGGGCGAACGAGGGGACATCCGACAGCCGGCCCGGACGGGACGGCACGAAGGTCACCATCGACTCGCCGAGACATACGACGTCGACGACAACAGCGACGCCGTCGGCGGCCTCGGCGCTGGGGAGAGGGGACACGGTTGGTCTCGCTCCTCGTGGGTGGACGGATGGGGGTCAGCCACACACCGTTGACCCGGTGCTGGGCGGGATGTTAGACAGCGCTAAGCGTTATGCGCAATGAACGTTGCAGAGATTGCAACCGGAATCGTTATGGAGGCGCTCCATGGCCACCGACCACCGCGACCAGGCCGTCGCCGCCCTCGCGCGGGAACGCGTCGACCACCGCTTCAAGGGGCTGCCGCCGAACGCCGAGGGCCTTACGGTCGGCGAGCTCGCCGCCGAGCGGCGCTCCCTGTTCACCGGTGGCTTCACCACGCCCGTACTGGCGCTGTCGGCCGAGGCCCTGGAGCACAACCTGGTGGCGATGGAGCGCTACTCCGCCGCCCACGGGCTCGCCTTCGCCCCGCACGGCAAGACCTCCCTGGCCCCACAGCTCTTCGAGCGCCAGCTCGCACACGGGGCCTGGGGCATCACCGCGGCCGTCCCCACCCAGGTGCGGATCTACCGGGCCTTCGGCATCCAGCGGATCTTCCTCGCCAACGAGGTCGTCGACGCCGCCGCCCTCCACTGGCTCGCGGCCGAACTCGACGCCGACCCCGAATTCCGCTTCATCGCCTACGTCGACTCGGTGCGCGGCGTGGAGCTGATGGACGCCGCCCTGCGGGAAGCGGGCGCGCGACGGCCGGTCGATGTGGTCGTCGAACTGGGCGGCGGCGAGGGAGCGCGCACCGGGGTCCGCACGGAGGCGGAGTGCGCGGCGGTCGCCGACGCGGTCGCGGCCGCCGGGCCCCTGCGGCTGGTCGGGGTCGCCGGATACGAGGGCGAGGTGCCGAAGCCGGACGGCGAGCGGGTACGGGCGTGGCTGCGCCGCCTCACCGCACTGGCGGCGGACTTCGACGCGGCGGGCCGCTTCGAGGACGTGGACGAGGTGGTCGTCAGCGCGGGCGGCAGCGCCTGGTTCGACGCGGTGGCGGACGTCTTCGCGGAGCTGCCCACGCTGTCGCGCCCGGTGCTGAAGCTGCTGCGCTCGGGCGCGTACGTCTCCCACGACGACGGCCACTACCGGCACATCACCCCCTTCAACCGCGTCCCGGAGGAGGGCGAACTGCACCCGGCCTTCCGCCTGTGGGCCCAGGTCGTCTCGCGCCCCGAACCCGGCCAGGCCTTCCTCAACGCGGGCAAGCGGGACGCGGCCTACGACCTGGACATGCCCGAACCCCAACTCATCCGCTCCGCCCGGGACACCACCACCCGCCCCGCCACGGGCCTCACCATCACCGCCCTCTCCGACCAGCACGCCTGGGTCTCGGTCGCGGACGACACGACCCTGGAGGTAGGCGACTGGGTGGCCATGGGCCTCTCCCACCCCTGCACCAGCTTCGACAAGTGGCAACTGATCCCGGTAGCGGAGTCGGACGGCACGGTCACGGACTACATCCGCACCTTCTTCTAACCCACCCGCCCTTCCCCGGGGCTCCACTCCGAACCCCGCCGGTGGCCACCCCCGGACCCCCGTGGGGTCCCTGCCCACCAGGATCTCGCCCCGGGGCAGGAGCCCGGAGGGCGCCGGACAATGGGCGCCCGGCAGGGCCCGGGCGCAGGGCACTCGGCTCACGGGCCGCTGGGCCCGGGGCTGGGGTGGGGGTGCGAGGGTTGCGGGCCGCTAGGCCTGTGGCGGGGTGGCGGTGCGGGGGACCCAGAGGGTCCCCCGCACAAGTAAGGGCGGGTGGGTGGGGAAACGGAAAGCGCGCCCCAGGCGCGGTCGGCAGGAGGAGAGGGCAACCCCATGGAGCTGGTCATTCGCGGTGCGGACGTCATCGACGGCACCGGGCAGGCCCGGTATCGGGCAGACGTGGCCGTCGACGGCGGCCGGATCGCCGCCATCGTGCCCGAGGGGCGTGGGGCGCGCCCCACCGCCCACCGCATGGTGGAGGCCGACGGCCTCGCCCTCTCCCCCGGCTTCATCGACATGCACGCCCACAGCGACTTGGCCCTGCTCCGCGACCCCGACCACTCCGCGAAGGCCGCCCAGGGCGTGACCCTGGAGGTCATCGGCCAGGACGGGCTCTCGTACGCGCCCGTGGACGACCGCACGCTCGCCCAGATCCGTACCGCCATCACCGGCTGGAACGGCGACGGCTCGGACATCGACTTCACCTGGCGCACCGTCGGCGAGTTCCTGGACCGCCTCGACCACGGCTTCGACGGCCAGGGCATCGCGGTCAACGCCGCGTACCTCATCCCCCAGGGCACCGTCCGCATGCTCGCACTCGGCTGGGAGGACCGCGATGCGACGCCCGCCGAGGTCGAGCGGATGAAGGCGCTGGTGGCGGAGGGTCTTGAGCAGGGGGCGGTCGGCCTGTCCTCCGGGCTCACCTACACCCCCGGGATGTACGCCTCCGACGCCGAACTCACCGAGCTGTGCCGGGTCGTGGCCGCGTACGGCGGCTACTACTGCCCGCACCACCGCTCGTACGGCGCCGGCGCCCTGCGCGCCTACGAGGAGATGGTGGCTCTCAGCCGGGAGGCTAGCTGTGCGCTGCACCTCGCCCACGCCACCATGAACTTCGACCTCAACAAGGGCCGCGCCCCCGAGCTGCTCACCCTCCTGAACGCCGCGATCGCCGACGGCGCCGACATCACCCTCGACACCTACCCCTACCTCCCCGGCTGCACCACGCTCGCCGCGATGCTGCCGAGCTGGGCGGCCGAGGGCGGCCCGGACGCGGCCCTCGCGCGGCTGCGCGACGACGCAGAGGCCGAGCGCATCCGGCACGTCATGGAGGTAGAGGGGGCGGACGGCTGCCACGGGGTGCCGATCAACTGGGACACCATCGAGATCTCCGGTGTGAACGACCCGGCCCTCACCGAATACGTCGGGAAGACGGTCGCCGCGAGCGCCCGCGAGCGAGCCGAGGCCCCCTGGGTCACCGCCCGCCGCCTCCTCCTGGACGACCACCTCGGCCCGACGATCCTCCAGCACGTCGGGCACGAGGAGAACGTTCAGGCGATCATGAAACACCCCGCCCACACCGGCGGCAGCGACGGCATCCTGAACGGCGCCAAGCCGCACCCCCGCGCATACGGCACCTTCCCCCAGTACCTGGGCCGCTACGTTCGTGAGCTGGGCGTTCTCACCCTGGAGGAGTGCGTGGCCCACCTCACCGCCCGCCCCGCGGCCCGCCTCCGCCTCCCCGACCGGGGCCGGATCCGCGAGGGCTACCGCGCGGATCTCGTCCTCTTCGACCCGGAGACGGTCGCGGCGGGCTCGACGTTCGAGGCCCCGCGCACCCTGCCGACCGGCATCCCCCACGTCCTCATCGACGGCCGTTTCGTCATCGAGGACGGGCGGCGGACGGACGTCCTCGCGGGGCGCGCGATCCGCCGCGCGTAGCGCACCAGACCGTTGGGCGGCCGAGACCGTCAGGCGGCCACACCCTCGGCCGCGCCCCCGGCCGGAAGCTCCGCCGGGTACGGCTCGCCGAAGTCGGCCGAGCGGCTGACCTGCTCCCAGGCGGCCGCCTCGGCGAGCTGGCTCCGGGAGTAGTCCCGCGCCATGGTCGTCGCGTTCACGCCCAGCGGGAGATGGCTCGGGACCTCGCCACGGTGGACGGTCCGTACGATGATCTCGGCGGCGCGCCGAGGGTCCCCGGCCGCCCCGTCCGTGCTCTGCCGCACCCGCCGGTTCATCTCCCCGACGGTCGCGTCGTAGGCGTCGGGGATCGGGTGGACCGTCATGGAGGAACCGGCCCAGTCGGTGGCGAAACCGCTCGGCTCGACGACCATGACGCGCACGCCGAGCGGCGCGGTCTCCGCGGCGAGGACCCGGCTGAAGCCGTCCACCGCGAACTTGGCCGCCTGGTAGGAGGCGATGCCCGGTGATCCGCCGACCCGCCCGCCGATCGAGGAGATCTGCACGACGGTGCCGGTTCCCTGCTGCCGCAGGACGGGGAGCACGGCCTTGGTGACGTGGTAGACGCCCCAGAAGTTCGTCTCGAACTGGGCGCGGAAGTCCTCGTCGTCCGAGGTCTCGATGGGCGCCACATTCGCGTACCCCGCGTTGTTCACGAGCACGTCGACGCGCCCGAAGCGGGCGCGCGCCGCCTCCACGGCCTCGCGCGCCGCCTCGGGGCGGGTGACGTCCAGTGCGAGGGGGTGGATGCGGTCGCCGTACTCCCGATACGCCTCCGCGAGCGCCTCGGGGCGCCGGGCGGTGGCCACGACGCGGTCACCGGCCTCGAGGGCGGCGGTGACCAGGGCGCGGCCGAGACCGCGCGACGAACCGGTGATGAACCAGACCTGTGAACCCATAACCTTTGAACTCATACCGTTAGTACAACACCGTTCTCTTATTTACGCAACACCGTTCCGTTAAAAGTTCCTATGATGTCCGGCATGACTACGCCTGCCTTCCAACGTGCGCGCAGTGCCCAGGCCAAGCAGGCGCGGGAAGAGGCGATCCTGGACGCGGCCCGTGCCCTCGCCCGCGAGCGCGGGGTCCGGGACGTCACCCTCACCGACATCGCCGGGGCCGTGGGGATGCACAAGTCGGCCCTGCTGCGCTACTTCGAGACGCGGGAGCAGATCTTCCTCAGGCTCACCGCGGAGGGCTGGCGGCAGTGGTCCGCCGAGCTGCGCGGCGATCTTGAACGCCGGACGCACACCACGGCCCCGGAGATCGCCGAGGCCGTCGCCGCCACGCTGGCGGCCCGGCCGATGTTCTGCGACCTGCTGGCCCAGGCGCCCATGAACCTCGAACGCAATGTGTCGATCGACTCGGTGCGCGACTTCAAACTGGTGACGTTCGAGGAGATCGGGCTGATCGGCGACGAGCTGCGACGGCTGCTCGGACTGACCGAGCTCCAGACCGTCGACCTCGTCGCCACGGCGACCAGCCTGGCCGGGGCGCTCCGGCAGATGGCCGCCCCCGGCCCGCGCCTGCGGGAGCTCTACGAGACCGACCCCCGCCTCGGCCACGCGATCGTCGAGGTGGAACCCCGCCTGCGCCGCGTCCTCACCGCGTTCCTCAGCGGCCTCGACGCGGAGCCCTCGGCGACGGGCTCAAGCGGCGCCTAGCGCGCACCGGGACGTTCCCGCCTCAGCCCCGCAGTTCCGCGTCCACGAAGCGCCGCAGGTGGCGGCGGGCGTCGGTCACGCTCAGGGCCGGGACCTGGCGGAGGCGGCGCAGGGCGAGGCCGTCGGACAGGGCGGAGAAGCGGAGGGCGAAGTCGGCCGGGTCGTCGCAGTGGAACTCGCCCTCGGTCCGGCCCCGTTCCACCAGGGCCCGGATCTCGCCGTGCCAGTTCTCGTACCGTTCGGCCTGGCCACGGGCGAAGGTCTGGTCCCGTTCGCCCGCGTTCCAGTAGTCGAACCACATCCGCCAGTGCCGGTCCGTGTCCTCCGTGAAGAGCGCGTCGATGAGCAGCCGCAGCCCCTCCGCGCCGCTGGTGGCCTGCCCGGCGGCGTCGCTCAGCGCGGCGTAGTAGCGCTCTATGTGCAGCACCATCGCCTCGGAGAGGACTTCCTGCACGCTCTCGAAGTGGTACGTGACCGTGCCGACCGACACCCCGGCCGCGGCCGCCACCTCGCGCACCCCCACCGCCTTGGTGCCGCGCTCGGCGATGAGCGGCACCGCGGCCTCCACGATCAGCCGGCGGCGCACCTCGGTGGGCTGCCGGGTGCGGGCGGACGCGGCGACGGCGCGGCGCGGTGGGCGGCGTTCGGATCGGGACGTCACGCGGACGTCCTCGGCGTGGTGCGGTGCCATGCGCGCGTGGCCACTGTCTCTCCGTTCGCCCGTGCCTCGATGCTGCTGTCCATGATGAATTCCTCCGCCGTGGCCCGCAGTTCCATGGCGGTGACGACTTCCGCCTGCCAGTCCCCGCGCCGCAGCCGGATGGTCCACCGAGAGCTTGCCACGGCCGACAGCGGATCGCCGGAGCGGATGCGGTAAGTCTCGCGGGCGCTCTCCTCGTAGCGCAGTCCGTCCGGATAGGTGCGGGAGCCGCCGTAGTTCGGGTCCACCTCCAGCACCCACTCGCCCGTGGCGACGTCATGGGTGACGGTGCGTTCGGGGCGGGGTTCGGCGGGCGGGTCGACGGTCACGGGGAGCGGCGGGGCCTGCTCGGGCTCCTCGAAGGTGATCGGCGGGCGGCCCGCGTCGGCGCCCGGATCCCGTACGGGCAGCAGCAGCGCGCTCCGACCGGGCCGTACGGTCAGTTGGCCGCGTTCGCCGTGCGGCCAGACCCACGGCCAGTACGCGTCGGAGACGGCGACCCTGACGCGGTGGCCGGGCGGGAAGGCGTAGCCGGTCCCGTTCAGCTCGAACTCGACGTCCTCGTATGTCCCCGGCTCCCACTCCACGGGCCGCTCCCGGCCGTGCCGGGACATCAGGTTGAGCACGCCGCGGGTGACCAGGGTGGAGGAGCCGTCGGGGGCCACGTCGCAGACGCGCGCGATGACATGGGCACGCGGGGTGGCGCTGTCCAGCCGCAGCCGTACGCGGGGGCGGCCCAGGATCTCCACCCGCTCGGTGAGCGGCGCCGAGTCGAAGCAGACCGAACGGCCGTCCTCCGCCCGCTGGTCGGGCGGCAGATCCGTGGCGTTGCCGAAGGGGAAGAAGCGGCCCGCGTCCAGCCCGGTGTGCGGCGGCGAGCGCACGATCACCGGCTCGTCGGCCGGGCCGCCGAGGGGACGTTCGTCCCAGCTGACGGACGGCGACGGCCAGGTGCCCTCGCCGACCCATCGGCCCGGCATCGTCTCGTACGAGGTGGCGGGCGGTACGGGGTCGTTGATCCAGGCGCGGAGCCTCGGCTCGTCCAGCACACCGGTCGGCTCGTCCTTGAGCCAGTGGTCCCACCAGCGCAGGGTCTCCTGGAGGAAGCCGATCGCCGGGCCCGGCGGCAGCCCCCGGTCGGGGTACTGGTGCGACCAGGGGCCGATCAGCCCCCGTACGGGCGCGTCGAGGCGCTCCAGCAGACGCAGCACGGTGTCCCGGTACGGATCGGCCCAGCCGCCGACCGCGAGCACGGCGGCCTCGATCGCGCCGTAGTCCTCGCAGACGCTGCCGTGCCGCCAGTAGTCGTCCCGCTCCTGGTGGGCGAGCCAGGTGTGCAGATACGGCTCCAGCGCGTCGAGCCGCTCCCGCCACATCGGCAGCCAGCGGTCCTCGCCGACGGAGGTGGGGTGCGGGGGGCGGGCCGTGAACGCGAGCATGGTCCCGGCCCACGCGAGCATGTCGATGCCGAGGACGGCGCCGCCGGTGTAGTGGACGTCGTTGTCGTAACGGTCGTCCGTGGAGCAGACGGTGACGATCGCCTTCAGCGGGGCGGGGCGCAGGGCGGCGATCTGGAGCGAGTTGAAGCCGCCCCAGGAGATGCCGAACATGCCCACCTTGCCGGTGCACCAGGGCTGCGCGGCCAGCCAGTTCACGACGTCGACGCCGTCGGCGAGCTCGGTCGCCGTGTACTCGTCGAGCATCACGCCCTCCGAGTCCCCGCTGCCGCGCAGATCGACCCGTACGGAGGCGTAGCCGTGCCCGGCGTACCAGGGGTGACGCTGCGCGTCGCGCGGGGCGGTCCAGTCGCTCTTGCGGTACGGAAGGTATTCGAGCAGGGCGGGGACGGGGGCGGTCTCGGCGTCCGCCGGGCGCCAGATGCGTGCGTGCAGCCGCGTCTGCCCGTCCCGGGTGGGGATCCACGCGTCCTCGACGCATACCTCGCGGTCGAACGTCTCGCGGTACTTCACGTATCTCCTCTACCTGGTGTTGTGGTGGGGGTGGGGGTGCGCGCGCGGGTGCGGGTGCGAGTACGGGTACGGGTACGGGTGCGGGTGCGCCTGCGGCGGGCGACTCCCCCACCCCGCCCCTCCCCGAACCCGGAGGCGCCGCCCCCGGCCCCCGCTCCTCAATCGCCGGAGGGGCTTGGTCTGCCCCTTCCCGAACCATGGGCTCCGCCCCTGGGCCCCGCTCCTCAATCGCCGGAGGGGCTTGCGGGTTGTGGGCAATCGTTCCGCCGAGGGGGCGCCTCCCAGCGGTAGCTGGGGGAGGGACGGGCGGGCACAACCCGGCCACCGGCGTGCAGGCGGCGGCGATACCTCGGGGGGCAGCTCTTGGGGCGGAGCCCCAGCGGGGGCCGGGGCTGGGCCCCGGTTCGGGAAGGGGCGGGGTGGGGGCTAAGCATCCGCCGACCGCCACCTGCGCACCCGGTGGCCACCGCCCAGGTCGTCCCAGACGCCGTCCGGTTCGGCGCCGTCCTGCCAGGCGTCGGCCGCCTCGACGACGGCCTCGGCATCCGGGTCGGGTTCGAGGGCCGCGGCTATCAGTTGGCGGGTGTAGGGGTGGCCCGGAGCCGCGAAGACCGCGTCCGTCGGGCCCTCCTCCACCACCACCCCGTGCCGCAGCACCACCACCCGGTCCGCGATCCCCCGCACCACCGCCAGGTCGTGGCTGATGAACAGGCAGGCCAGCTCACGCTCCCGGCGCAGGTCGTCCAGCAGGCGCAACACATCGGCCTGTACGGACACGTCCAGCGCCGTCGTGATCTCGTCCGCGATCAGCAGATCGGGCTCACCGGCCAGCGCCCGGGCGATGCCGATGCGCTGGCGCTGGCCGCCGGACAGCTGGGCGGGGAGCCGGTCGGCGAAGTCGGGGTCGAGGCGGACGTCGGCGATCAGCTGACGGGCGCGCGACGCCGCCTCGCCCCGGGACCCGGCCGTACCGAAGAAGCGCAGCGGCCGCCGTACGGCATCGCCCACCGAGCGCCGAGGGTTGAGCGAGGTGTCGGCGTTCTGGAAGACGAGCTGGACGGTGCGGCGCAGGGCGAGCGGGCGCCGCCGCGCGGGGGCGCCCAGGTCCCCGTCGCGACCGGACGAGCCGCCGGGCAGGCCACCTGACGGGCCACCGGACCCGTCACCTGACGAACCGCCGGGCGGGACACCGGACCCGTCACCTGACGAACCGCCGGAAGAACCGCCGACCGAGCCACCCGACCCGCCGCCCCCGCACGCGGCCCTCATCGTTCCGCCCGACGGCTCCCGCAGCCCCGCCAGCGACCACGCGATCGTCGACTTACCGCTCCCCGACTCCCCCACCAGCGCCAGCACCTCACCGCGCCGCACGCTGAAGGACACCCCGTCCACGGCGCGGCTGGCCCCGTAGTCGATCGTCACCTCTCGTACGTCGACCACGTCCACCGCGCCCACTGAGTCCGCCCTCGGCCGGATCTCCCGCGTACCGTCCTCGCCCACCACCGCGAGCCCCGCGTCCGCGATGCGCGGGACGCTGGCCAGCAGTCGGCGGGTGTACGGGTCGGCGGGGGCGGCGAAGAGCCGTCGGGTGGGGGCGGCCTCGACGACCCGCCCGGCGTTCAGCACGCACACCTCGTCGGCCATCCGCGCGACCACGCCCAGGTCATGGCTGACCAGGACGGCGGCGAGGCCGAGTTCCTCGCGGAGGGCGCTGATCAGGTCCAGCACTCCGCGCTGGGTGATCACATCGAGACCCGTCGTGGGCTCGTCCAGTACGAGCACCTTGGGCCGGGCCGCGATCGCCATGGCGATGGCGACACGCTGCTGCTGCCCGCCGGAGAGTTCGTGCGGATAGCGGCGGGCGAGCTCGCGCGGGTTCGGCAGCCGCACCTGCTCCAACAGGTCGGTGACGGGCACCTCGCCACCCGCCTCCGCGATCTGCCGTCCGATCCGCATGGACGGCGTCAGGGCGTGGCCCGCGTTCTGCGCGACCATCGCGACCGTGCCGCCGCGCAGCCGCCGCAACTCCCGCGCGGTCAGCGCGAAGACGTCCTCGCCGTCCACCGCGACGCGCCCACCCGTGATCCGGGAGCCGTGCCGCAGATGCCCAAGAAGCGTCGCGGCGACCGTCGACTTGCCGCTGCCGGACTCGCCGACCAGGGCCAGCGTCCGGCCGGGGCTCACCTCCAGCGACACCTCCTGGACGACGGGCACCTCGCGCCCGCCCGAGCGGTACGCCACGGACAGCTCGTCCACCGACACGATGGGGGCCTTCGGCGACGTGGTCATCAGACGCCCTCCCTGATCCGGTCCACGCCCCACGCCTTCGACAGGCCGTCGGCCGCGAGGTTGAGCCCGACCACCATCGTGGCCAGGCCGATGATCGGCGCGAGGCTGGCCATCGGCACCACGGTGATCGCGGTGCGGTTCTCCGAGACCATCAGCCCCCAGTCGGGAGTGGGCGGATCCGCGCCGAAGCCGAGGAACGACAGCGAGGAGATCAGCAGCACCACCCACGACGCCCGCATCGCGAACTCGACGCACACCACATCGCTGATGTTGGGCAGCACCTCGCGCCGCAGAATCGCCCAGGTGCTCTCGCCCCGGGCCCGCGCCGCGGTGACGTAGTCCTGGGGTACGACGGTGAGCGCGGCACCCCGCACCACCCGCACCACCTGGGGTACGCAGACGACGGCGATGGCCAGCACGATGACCGAGGACCCGGTGCCCAGCGCGGTGACGATCACCAGCAGGACGAGGATCGCGGGGATGGACAGCACCGCGTCCAGGACGCGCATGACCACATCGTCCAGCCAGCCGCCGCGCAGCGCGGCCGCACAGCCGAGGACGGTGCCGATGGCGATGGTGATGAGGGTCGCGGTGACGGAGACGCCGAGCGCGTACCGCCCGCCGTACAGCACCCGGGTCAGCACATCGCGCCCGTACTGGTCGGTGCCCGCCCAGTGGTCGGCGCTCGGCCCGAGCAGCGCGTGCGAGGCGTCGCCGGTGGTGGGGTGGTACGGGGTGAGCAGCGGGGCGAGCAGCGCGACCACCACGTGAACGGCGACGATCGCGAGCCCGATGACGGCCGGGCGGGAGGAGCGCACCGTGCGCCAGGTGCGGGCGGCGAAGCCGGGCCGTACGGGCGCCGGGCCCGCGGCGGCTGCCGGGACCGCGCCCACAGGCTCCTTCACAGAGCTCATCGGATCCTCCCTCCTCGGGTGCGGAGCTTGGGGTTGAGGGCCATGGACCCGAGGTCGGCGGCGAGGTTGCAGACGACGTAGACGACCGCGCTGATGAGGGCGATGGCCTGGATGACCGGCAGATCGCGGTTCTGGACGGAGGTGAGCATCAGCTTCCCGATGCCGGGGTAGTTGAAGACGTTCTCGACCACGGCGACGCCGCCCACCAGCCAGGCCACATTGAGCGCGATGACGTGCAGCGTGGGCAGCAGGGCGCTGGGCAGCGCGTGCCGGGTGACCACGCGCCAGGTGGTCAGCCCCTTGAGCCGGGCCGTGGTGACGTATTCGCTGGCCATGACGTCGATCACCGAGGTACGGGCCATCCGCACGATGTACGCGGCCATGACGATCGCGAGCGAGGCGGCGGGCAGCCACACCGCCGGGAGCAACTGTCCGAACCCGGCCCCCGGCCCGTACAGCACCACGGCGGGGAGCACCGGCACGGTGACGGAGAAGGCGAGCACCAGCACCGTGGCCACGACGAATTCGGGGACGCTCATCCCGACCAGGCTGACCGTGGAGATCAGATGGTCGGGCCAGCGGTCGCGGTAGAGCCCGGCCACGACGCCGAGGACGACGGAGCCGGTGACCGCGAAGAGGACGGTGACGACGGCGATCATGGCGGAGTTGCCGAGGTACTGGGCGACCTCGCCGCCCACGGGCTTGGTGGTGACCAGTGAGGTGCCGAAGTCGCCGTGCAGGGCGCCCTTGATCCAGTCGGCGTAGCGCTCCCAGGCGGGCTGGTCGAGGCCCATCTGCTTGCGCAGCGCGGCGACCGCGTCGGGGGTGGCGTCCCTGCCGAGCACCTGCGTGGCGACATCGCCGGGCAGCGCCTGGACGGCCAGGAAGACCATGACCGAGGAGAGCAGCAGGGTGCCGAGCGCGGCGATCACGCGGCGGAGGAGGAAAGAGAACATCACGCCCCCTTCAGCCCGATGTGCAGATAGTCGAACTCGAAGCCGTGCTCGGCGTAACCGCGCACCTTCCGGGAGATCCCGACGAGCCGGTCGGCGAACATCGGGGTGATCGCCCCGCCCCGCTCGACGACGAGCGTCTGCGCCTGTCCGTACAGCTCGCGGCGGCGGCCCTCGTCGATCTCCCGGCGGGCCCGGTCGAGCAGCGCGTCGAACTCCTTGTCCGACCAGGCGGTCTCGTTGTACGAGGAGCCGCCGCGGAAGACCTGGTTGAGCAGCTGGTCGACGGGGCGCCCGGTGTACCAGTAGGTGGCCATGAGCGGCTTCTTCATCCAGATCTGGGTGTAGTACGAATCCGCGGCCGCGGTCTTGACCCGGATCCGGATGCCCGCGCGCCCGGCCGACTCCTGGTAGGCGAGGGCCATGGGCGTGAAGATCGGGTCGTACGAGGAGGTGTAGAGGTCCACCGCAAGCCGCTCGTGCCCGGCCCGTTTCAGCAGGTGGCGGGCCTTCTCGGGGTCGTGGGCGGGGTGGGTGGCGATATGGGCGGGGTCGTTCGGCGGGACGGGGTTGTCCCAGCCGGCCGTGCCCGCGCCCTGGAGGGCGGCCTTCAGGATGTGCGCGGGGTCGTAGGCGAGCTTCATCGCCTGCCGCACCCGCGGATCGGTGAAGGGCTTCTCGGTGGTGAGCATCGGCAGCACGTACCACTGGGCGTTCTCGGCGCGGGCGATGGTGGCGCGGTCGGAGGCGGCGACGACCCGGGCGGTGGCGAAGTCGAGATTGGTCTGGGAGAGCAGATCGACCTGCCCGGCGAGCAGGGCGTTGGAGCGGGCCTGCATATCGGCCACGGTGTAGAAGTCGATCGTGTCCAGGACCGGGCGCCCGGCCCAGTGGTCGGCGTAGGCGGTGACCCGGCCGGGCCCGGCGGCGGTGAAGGAGACGAGCCGGAAGGGGCCGGTGCCGATGCCGGTGCGGCCGATGGAGCCGGCGCTGCCCTCGGGGACGACGTAGCAGTTGTAGTGGGTGAGCAGGCTGGGGAACTCGGCGTGCGGGCTCTTCAGGGGGACGACGAGGGTGTGGGCGTCGGGGGTGCGCAACCGCCCCGGGTCGACCAGCGGGGACAGCACGGGGGCCTGCGGGGACGCGGTCGCCTTGTCGAGGATGTGGCGCAGGGTGTAGGCGGCGTCGGCGGAGGTGAAGGCGCGGCCGTCGTGGAAGGTGACGCCGCGGCGCAGCCGGAAGGTCCAGGTGGAGGCCTTGGCGTCGGGCTCCCAGGACTCGGCGAGGTCGGGGGCCACGGTGCCGTCGGGCGCGATCCGCACGAGGCGGTTGTAGAGCGCGCCGAGGTATTCGTACGCGGACAGCGCGCTCGCGGGGTCGAGGGTCTCCGCGTCGGAGGCGGGCGGCCGGGCGATGCGCAGGGTGCCACCGCGGTCGGGCCGCCCGGCCGGGCCCCGGGTGGGCACGGCCCTCGACGGGGAGGCGGAGGCGGCTCCCGAGCAGCCGGTCAGCGCGGCGGAGCCGCCGAGCGCGGCGACGGCCGCCGCGGCGGTGGTGAGCACCGACCGCCGCGGTATCCCGGCCCCGCCGGGGGCTGGGCGGTGGGAGATCTCGGGCATCAACGGGGACATGAACGAGGGCACCCTTCCCTTATTCGTTCAGCGGAACGATTGGGTGAAGTGCGTGAACGATAACCAGGCAACCCGTTCGGGCCAACCCTTCTTTCGCGGAAATTAACGCCAGAAACAGAGTCGTTATCCGGCGCGGAGCGCGGTGCGGGGCGCGACGCGAAGCCCGGTGCGGCGTACGGATCCCGGGCGGCGCGCGGGGTCGCGGCCCCACCGCCCTGCGCCCCCGTACACCGTCCACGTGGCGAAAAACACCGAGCGGCCCCGGATACACCGCCGTAAGGTGGCCGACATGCAGGTGATCCAGTCCACGAAGCTCGCCAACGTCTGCTACGAAATCCGTGGCCCGGTGCTCGAGGAGGCGATGCGGCTGGAGGCGGCAGGACACCGCATCCTCAAGCTCAACACCGGAAATCCGGCGACCTTCGGCTTCGAATGCCCCCCGGAGATCCTCGAGGACATGCTCCGGAACCTCGGCGACGCCCACGGCTACGGCGACGCCAAGGGACTGCTGTCCGCGCGGCGCGCGGTGATGCAGCACTACCAGACCCAGGGCATCGACCTCGACGTCGAGGACATCTTCCTCGGCAACGGCGTCTCGGAGCTGATCCAGATGTCGATGCAGGGGCTGCTGGACGACGGGGACGAGGTCCTCGTCCCCGCCCCCGACTATCCGCTGTGGACCGCCGCGGTCTCGCTCGCCGGGGGCACCGCCGTCCACTACCGCTGCGACGAGCAGTCGGACTGGCTGCCGGACCTCGCCGACATCGAGCGCAAGGTCACCGACCGCACCAAGGCGCTCGTCATCATCAACCCGAACAACCCCACGGGCGCCGTCTACGGCGAGGAGATCCTGCGCGGCCTCACCGACATCGCCCGCCGCCACCAGCTGATCGTCTGCTCCGACGAGATCTACGACAAGATCCTCTACGACGACGCCACCCACACCCCGACCACCGCCGTCGCCCCGGACCTGCTGACCCTCACCTTCAACGGGCTCTCCAAGGCGTACCGGGTGGCGGGCTACCGCAGCGGCTGGCTCGCGGTCTGCGGCCCGAAGTCGCACGCCGCCAGCTATCTGGAGGGGCTGACCATCCTGGCCAATATGCGGCTGTGCGCCAATATGCCGGCGCAGCACGCGGTGGCCACGGCGCTCGGCGGCCGCCAGTCGATCAACGACCTGGTGCTCCCCGGCGGCCGGCTGGTGGAGCAGCGGGACACGGCGTACGACCTGCTGACCCAGATCCCGGGCGTCACCTGCGTGAAGCCCAAGGGCGCGCTGTACGCGTTCCCGAAGCTGGACCCCAAGGTCTACAAGATCAAGGACGACCGGCAGATGGTCCTGGACCTGCTGCGGGCCGAGAAGATCATGATCGTGCACGGCACGGGGTTCAACTGGCCGGAGCCGGATCACTTCCGCATCGTGACGCTGCCCGCCAAGGAGGATCTGGCCGACGCGGTGACCCGGATCGGAAACTTCCTGGACGGATACGGCCAACCCTGATCTTTTAGTTACTGCTCAATCTTAGACAGAGTCTAAGTTAGGATGGCCTCCTCACCCCTTGGAGGCCATCCATGTACGAACCGATCCGCACCAAGTCGGTCCACAGCATGGCCGAGCCCACGCCCGACTTCCCGCACCGCTCCCGCGAGGAAGAGCTGGACATCCGGCTGGCCGGACATCTGACCGCACTGCTCACCGTGACGGACGAGCTGCGCACCCTCACCCCGGACCCCACCCTCGACGACGCCGCCCAGCGCCTCGCCGAGCAGGCCACCCGCCTGCGCGACGGCCACGCCCCGCTGCGCGCGGCACCCACGGCGGCGGCCATGGACCCGGCGCATATCGCCGCCCTCCACCAGCGCGCCCACACCCTGGCCGGATGGGCCCTGGTCGTGGCCACGTCCCGTGACGACACGGCGGCCACGACGCTGGCGGCCGAGCGCATGCGCTGCCACGCGACCGCCCTGGGCCTGGCGGCCTGAGCGGGCTCGGCCGAGCCGAGACCGAAACCGAGGCCGAAGCCGAGGTGAGCTGACGGCCGAGATGAGCCGACGGCCGAAGAGGGGCGGGCGCACGGGCGGGGCCCGCGCCTGAAGCACGGGCCCCGGCCCACGGAGCGGGCGGCTCAGCCCAGGCGCTTCACCAGCGCGTGGTACTCGTCCCACATCTCCTTGGGCGTGTGCTCGCCGAAGGTGTTGAGGTGGTCGGGCACCAGCCCGGCCTCGTCACGCCAGACCTCCTTGTCGACCGTGAGCAGCAGTTCGAGCGAGGCGTCGTCGAGGTCCAGACCGTCGGTGTCCAGCGCCTCGGGCGTCGGCAGCACCCCGATCGGGGACTCCACACCCTCGGCCTTGCCGTCCAGGCGGTCGACGATCCACTTCAGCACCCGGCTGTTCTCGCCGAAGCCCGGCCACACGAAGCGCCCGCCGGCGTCCTTGCGGAACCAGTTGACGTAGTAGATCTTCGGCAGCTTGGCGGCGTCGGCGTTCTTGCCGACCTCCACCCAATGGGCCATGTAGTCGCCCATGTTGTAGCCGCAGAACGGCAGCATGGCGAACGGGTCGCGGCGCAGCTCGCCGACCTTGCCCTCGGCCGCGGCGGTCTTCTCGCTCGCCACGTTGGCACCGAGGAAGACCCCGTGCTGCCAGTCGAAGGACTCGGTCACCAGCGGAACGGCGCTGGCCCGGCGGCCGCCGAAGAGGATCGCCGAGATCGGCACGCCCCTGGGGTCCTCCCACTCGGGCGCGATGATCGGGCACTGCCCGGCCGGCACGGTGAAGCGGGCGTTGGGGTGGGCCGCGGGCGTCTCGCTCGCCGGGGTCCAGTCGTTGCCCTTCCAGTCGGTCAGATGGGCGGGCGGCTCCTCGGTCATGCCCTCCCACCACACATCGCCGTCGTCGGTGAGCGCCACGTTGGTGAAGACCGAGTTCCCCCACAGGGTCTTCATCGCGTTGGCGTTGGTGTGCTCACCGGTGCCGGGCGCGACACCGAAGAAGCCCGCCTCGGGGTTGATCGCGTACAGCCTGCCGTCCTCGCCGAACCGCATCCAGGCGATGTCGTCGCCGATCGTCTCGACCGTCCAGCCCCGGATGGTCGGCTCCAGCATCGCCAGGTTGGTCTTGCCGCACGCGCTCGGGAACGCCGCCGCCACGTACTTCGACTCGCCCTCCCGTCGCCCGCCACCACCCTCAAACGAGGACCTTTGGTCCGCTGCCTTGTTGGGCGGCGGGGTGAGCTTGAGGATCAGCATGTGCTCGGCGAGCCAGCCCTCGTCACGCGCCATGACGGAGGCGATGCGCAGGGCGTAGCACTTCTTGCCGAGCAGGGCGTTGCCGCCGTAGCCGGAGCCGTACGACCAGATCTCCCGCGACTCCGGGAAGTGCGAGATGTACTTGGTGGGGTTGCACGGCCAGGGCACATCGGCCTGGCCCGGCTCCAGCGGGGCGCCGAGGGTGTGGACGGCCTTGACGAAGAAGCCCTCGTCCCCGAGGACGTCGAGGACCTCCTGCCCCATGCGGGTCATGGTGCGCATGGAGACCGCCACGTAGGCGGAGTCGGTGATCTCGACGCCGATCGCGGACAGCGGCGAGCCGAGGGGGCCCATGCAGAAGGGCACGACGTACATGGTCCGGCCGCGCATCGAACCCCGGAAGACGCCCTGCTCCCCCGAAAAGATGGCGCGCATCTCGTCGGGGTGTTTCCAGTGGTTCGTCGGGCCGGCGTCCGCCTCCTTCTCGGAGCATATGAACGTACGGTCCTCGACGCGCGCCACATCACTCGGATCGGAGGCGGCGTAGTACGAGTTGGGGCGCTTGATCGGGTCAAGGCGCTTGAAGGTGCCCTTCTCGACGAGCTCCGCGCACAGGCGGTCGTACTCCGCCTCCGAGCCGTCGCACCACACCACCCGATCCGGCTGGGTCAGGGCGGCGATCTCGTCGACCCAGGAGACCAGCTCCTGGTGGTTCGTGGGGCTCGGGGTGGTCGTGAGGGAGGAAGCCACATTGCTGGGCGCCACGATCGCTCCATCCCGCCGGAACCGCACGCGCTCCGGCGTCTTGATTGAGGGTTTGGACGGATATGTGCACTCATATCCGTTTATGGAGACAGCTACCCCTTGGGGGCTGCGACCCGGATGCTCAGCTCATCCGGTGCCGACCGCGCTCATTTGATCATCCGACTGTACGGGCCATCTGTCCAGTGGGCGCCTTGGTGACCATCACCACTCGACATGGACCGGTAACTTACGGTGGCGTAGGTAGCATGAGCGCCATGACTGCCGCCGCGCCCGATGCCGCCGCTGAGAATCCCCCAGGGCCCGAAACGGCCCCGCCGCTCCCCCTGAAGCCGATGCTGCGCGGCTGGCTGCACGCCGGCATGTTCCCCGCGGCGCTGGTCTCGGGCGTGGTGCTGACGGCCCTCGCCGACAGCCCGCGCGGGCGGCTGGCCTGCGCCATCTACACGCTCACCGCCTGTGCGCTGTTCGGCACCAGCGCCCTTTACCACCGCGGCAATTGGGGACCGCGCACCGCCGCGGTGCTGCGGCGGCTGGACCACGCCAATATCTTCCTGATCATCGCGGGCACCTATACGCCCTTCACACTGCTGCTCCTGCCACACGGCAAACAGCAGATGCTGCTGTGGCTGGTGTGGGCCGGGGCGCTCGCCGGAATCGCCTTCCGGGTCTTCTGGGTCGGCGCCCCGCGCTGGCTCTACACCCCGTGCTACATCGCGCTGGGCTGGGCGGCCATCTTCTTCCTGCCCGACTTCCTGCGCACCGGCGGCATCGCCGTGATGACCCTGATCGTCGTCGGCGGGCTGCTCTACAGCGTGGGGGCGGTGGTCTACGGCACCAAGCGGCCCAACCCCTCGCCCCGCTGGTTCGGCTTCCACGAGGTGTTCCACAGCTTCACGCTGGCCGCCTTCGTCGTGCACTACGTCGGCATCTCCCTGGTGGCCTATCAGCACGCCTGACCACCCGGCAGGCACCCCCGACAGACCGATAGACACTCCTGATTGACAGCCCACATCTTTTGAGAGTTACTGTCATTTGACGGTAACTCTCGGAGGTGTGCCATGTCCGCTGCCCCGGACCCACGCCCGGATCCACGCCCGGACGCGCGCCCGGATCCACGCCGCTGGTGGACCCTCGCGGCCCTCGTCGCCAGCACCCTGGTGATCGGATTCGACACCACGATCCTCAACATCGCCCTGCCGACCATGGCCTCGGCCCTCCACGCCGACATCGGCGAACAGCAGTGGATCGTCGACTCCTACACGGTCGTGTTCGCCGCCGCGATGCTCCCGACGGGTCTCCTCGGCGACCGGTTCGGCCGCCGCCGCATGCTCATCACCGGTCTGCTGATCTTCCTGGCCGGGGCGCTCATCGGAGCGCTGGTCTCCACCCCCGCCCCGGTCATCGTCGCGCGCCTGGTCATGGGGCTGGGCGCCGCGCTGGTCATGCCGCTGTCCATGGCCGTCCTGCCCACCTTCTTCGGCCCCGGCGAACGGTCCAGGGCGATCGCGGCCCTGAGCGCCGCGATGGGGCTCGGCATGCCGCTCGGCCCCCTCGTCGGCGGCTGGCTCCTCGACCACTTCTGGTGGGGATCGATCTTCCTGATCAACATTCCCCTCGTCGCGATCGCCATCCTGGCCTGCCTCTTCCTGCTCCCCGAGACCCGCGACCCGGCGGCCCCCAGGATCGACCTCGTCAGCACCGCGCTGAGCGTCGGCGGACTCATCGCGCTCGTCTGGGGCCTCATCGAGGCCCCGTCCCGGGGCTGGACCCATCCGCTGATCCTCACCGCCTTCGCCGCGTCCGTCGCCCTGCTCACCGGGCTCACCCTGCGCGAGCGGCAGTCGGTGCGGCCGATGCTGGACCTGGGGCTGCTGTTCCGGCCCGCGTTCCTGTGGAACGCCGTCGCCATCACGCTGGTGGGCTTCTCGCTGCTCGGGCTGCTGTTCGTCCTGCCGCAGTACCTCCAGGCCGTCCTCGGCAACGACGCCTTCGGCACCGGGCTGCGGCTGCTGCCGATGATGGCCGGACTCCTGCTGGCGGCCCGCGCCGCCACCCCGCTCGCGGCCCGCTTCGGCCCCCGGCCCGTCATCAGCGGCGGGCTGCTGGTGAGCGCCGCCGCCGCGTTCCTCGGTTCCCGTACCGAGGTGGGCGACGGCTACGGCACGACCGCGCCCTGGCTCACGATCACCGGACTCGGCTTCGGCCTCGGCGTCGTCCCGGCCATGGACGCGGCGCTCGGCGCCCTCTCCCGGGACCGCGAAGGCACCGGCTCCGGGCTGCTCATGACGCTGCGCCAAGTGGGCGGCACCATCGGCGTCGCCCTGCTCGGCAGCCTGCTCGCCGACGCGTACGGCACCCGGCTCGACACCACCGGGCTGCCGTCCGCCGCGGCCGACGCGGCGGACGGCTCGGTGGTCGCGGCCCACGCGGTGGCCGCGCGGCTCGGCGATCCGCACCTCGCCGCGTCGGCGGACGCCGCGTTCGTCCACGGCATGGACGTGGCCCTCCTGGTGACCGCGTTCACCTCCCTCGCGGCGGCGGTACTGGTCGCGATCCTCCTGCCCCGCACGGTCGCCGCCGATCAAGGCGCCATGGTCCAGGAGACCGCCGATGCCCGACAATGAGAGCCATGGCTTCCGCACGTACGACGTCCGCACGACCCAAGCTCGGGCTGCGCGAACGCAAGAAGATCCAGACCCGGCAGGCGATCCGGCGCGCCGCCTACCGGCTGTTCACCGAGCAGGGGTACGACGCGACCCCGGTGGACCGCATCGCGGAGGCCGCCGACGTCTCCCCCAGCACCGTCTTCCGCTACTTCCCCACCAAGGAGGACATCGTCCTCTCCGACGAGTACGACGATGTGCTGCTCGCCGCGCTCCGGGACCGGCCGCTGGACGAACCGCCGGTCGCCTCGCTGCGGCGCGTCCTGCTCGACCTGTTCCGGCAGTTCGCCGGTGACGAGCGGCGCGAGATGCTGGTCCGCCTCACCCTGATCCGCCAGGTACCGGGGCTGCGCGCCCGTATGAGCGAGAGCATGTCCCGGACCGGCGCCCTGCTCGCCGAGGTCCTGGCCGAGCGCAGCGACCGGTCGCCGGAGGACTTCGAGGTGCGGGTCGTGGTCGGAGCCGTCCTCGGCGTCCTCCAGGAGGCGCTCTTCCACTGCGCCGACCAGGGCGCGGCGGAGGACTCGGCGCTGGCGGCCATGGAGGAGAGCATCGACCGCGCCCTGAACATGCTGTCCCAGGGCCTCCCGCTGTAGCCGGTGCCCGGCACCCGGGCCCGTCGCGGGCCCGGACCGGCTGCATCGCGGATCCGGACCGGCTCCGTAGCGGCCGCGGTCCCCGCCCCGTCCCGGACCCAGCCAGCCCCGCCGCGGCTCCGGAGTACGGGGTGTCCGGCGGATCTTTCCCCTACCCGCCCCTTCCCGACACCTGACAATATGCGGCTCCGCCGCGTGGGGGCTCCGCCCCAGACCCCGGCCGGGCGACCCCGATGTGCGCGGGCGATGCCGACCGCGATCAGCCCGTCGGTGCAGGCGTTCACGGCGGCGACGGTCGGCCGTCAATCCCCGGGGGTCCACGCGGCGGAGCCGCACATCGATGCTGCGGGAAGGGGCGGGGACAGCCCGCCGCAGGCGTCACGACCCGCCGGACACCCCTCAGCCCCGGACCGGCCTGGACCCCAGCCCCATCACGGGCCCGGACCCCGGCGCCGTCGCGGGCCCGGACCCCAGCCCCATCACGGGCCCGGACCGGCCCCGGGCCCGCGCGCCGTACGTCGGCGGGTTCGGCCCCGCCCCCGGTCAGCCCCCCAGCTTGGCCGTCAGTGCCTCGACATCGGCCGTGGGCGCGTCGCAGGTGAAGCCGCGGCAGACGTAGGCCGCCGGGCGGCCCTCCAGGAGGGGGCGGTCCTGGAGGAGCGGGATCTCGCCGGAGCCGGGCTCGCCGACCGCGACGACCGCCCCGGGGGCGGTGGCGAGCAGCGCGGCGCGGTGCAGGGCGCGGGTCGCCGGGTCGTCGCCGGGGCCGACCACGGCCACCTCGCGCGGCCCGTCGAGCCGGGCCTCGGCCACGGCCAGGCCCCAGCCGATGAAGCGGGGCACCCGGGGGCCGAGGGCCCGCACCACGGCGAGGGCGCGCTCGGCACCCTCCCGATGGCGCGTTCCGCCGGTGATGGCGGCGTAGGACAGCAGGGCCCCGGCGGCGGCCGTCCAGCCGGACGGCGCCGCGTTGTCCGTCGGGTCCTGGGGGCGGCGGATGAGCGTCTCGGCGTCATCGGCGGTGTCGAACAGCGTGCCGTCCTCATCGGTGAACCGGCTCAGCACGGTGTCCAGGAGCAGCCCGGCGAACTCCACCCATGCGCCGTCGCCGCTGACGGCGGCGAGCGCGAGGAAGCCCTCGGCCACGTCCCCGTAGTCCTCGAGCACGCCCGCGTGGCCGCCCGCGGTGCCGTCGAGCGAGGTGCGGGCAAGCCGCCCGCGCTGGTCCATGTGGATGCGCACCAGCAGATCGGCGGCCTCGGTCGCGGCGTTCACCAGGTCGGGGCGGTCGAAATAGGCGCCGGTCTCGGCGAGCGCGGCGATGGCCAGCCCGTTCCACGCGGCGACGATCTTGTCGTCGCGGCCGGGGCGGGCCCGTAGCTCCCGGGCGGCCAGCAGCCGCTCCCGTACGGATGCGACGCGGGCGGCGTCCGTCAGCCGCTCCCCGTCGGGCAGCTGGAGCACGGAGGCCCCGTGCTCGAAGGTGCCCTCCCGCGTGACGCCGAAATACCCGGCGGCGAGCTCCGCGTCGGCCTCCCCCAGCACCTCGCGCAGCCGCTCGGGCGTCCACACGTAGTACGCGCCCTCGACGTGCCTGCCGGTGCCGTCGTCGCTGTCGGCGTCCAGCGCGGAGGCGAAGCCGCCCTGTGCGGTGCGCAGCTCGCGGACCATGAAGTCCGCCGTCTCCAGGGCGACACGGCGCGCGAGGTCCGAGCCGGTGGCCCGCCACAGATGGGCGTAGACGCGGCACAGCAGCGCGTTGTCGTACAGCATCTTCTCGAAGTGCGGCACGGTCCAGGTGGCGTCGACGGAATAGCGGGCGAAACCGCCGCCGAGCTGGTCGTAGATACCCCCGCGGGCCATCGCCTCGCAGGTGGCCGACACCATCTGGAGCGCGCCCTCGGAGCCGGTGCGTGCGTGGTGGCGCAGCAGGAACTCCAGCGCCATGGACGGCGGGAACTTCGGCGCGCCGCCGAACCCGCCGCGGGCGGCGTCGAATTCGCGGGTCAGGGCCATGAGCGCGCTGTGCAGATCCTCCTCGCCGGGCGGCTGTGGCGCGTCCGAGCCCAGGGCGATACCGCCGCGCTGGGACAGGTCCTCCACGATCCGGCCGGCGACGTCCCGCACCTCGTCGCGGCGGTCCGACCAGGCGGCGCTCACGCCCTCCAGCACCTGCCGGAAGGACGGCGTCCCGGGCCGGGGGCGGGGCGGGAAGTACGTGCCGAAGTAGAACGGCCGGGCATCCGGGGTCAGGAAGACCGTCATGGGCCAGCCGCCCTGGCCGGTGGCGGCCTGCACCGCCTCCATGTACACCGCGTCGACGTCCGGCCGCTCCTCGCGGTCGACCTTCACGGAGACGAAGTGGGCGTTGAGGTAGTCGGCGGTGTCCTTGTCCTCGAACGACTCGTGCGCCATGACATGGCACCAGTGGCACGCTGAGTAGCCGACCGACAACAGCACGGGTACGTTACGCCGCTCCGCCTCCGCGAACGCCTCTTCCCCCCACGGCCACCAATCCACCGGGTTGGCGGCGTGCTGAAGCAGGTAGGGCGACTGGGAGCTGGCCAGGCGATTCATACCGGCATCGTCGCACGCCCCGGACCGCCCGGCCCAGCGCACCAGGCCGGGAGCCAGGGCTCCCGGACGGCCCCGGAACGCACCCACCGCCGCGACGGTTCGGCGAGGGCCGACCACGCCGTCCCGCACCGGCGGCACGCGCGCCGCGGCGATCCCTGTGAGGCCGGAGGCGCCACGCGCGCCGCGAGCTCCGTGGCTGCTACTCCCAGGGGCAGGCTGGATGCGGAGCGCGTGGCCATACTCGGTCGCATGGACGACACAACGCGCGGCAAGTCCCTCCTCGGTGAGTTCCTGTCCACGCGTCGGGCGCAGTTGACCCCGGCCGACGTGGGGTTGCCGGACTACGGCGACCGGCGGCGGGTGCCGGGGCTGCGGCGTGAGGAACTGGCCCAGCTGGCCGGTGTCAGCGTGGCCTACTACATCCGGCTGGAACAGGGGCTGTCGCTCAACGCCTCGCCGCAGGTCCTCGACGCACTGGCCACGGCTCTGCGGCTGGACGAGGCGGAGCGGCGCCATCTGCACACCTTGTCCGGTGACGCCAGGCAGCGCCGCCGTCGGCTCCCCGCCGAGCGCGTCACCGCGGCGGTGCGCCAACTGGTGGACGCCCTCGGGGACTCACCCGTGGTCGTCCTCGGCCGGCGCTCGGACATCCTGGCGTGGAACCGCGCCGGGCATGCGTTGTTCGCCGGGCACCTGGCCCCGGACAGCCCGGATCGAGCGGCCACGCGGCCCAACACCGCCCGGCTGGTATTCCTGGACGCCCACACGCGGGACCTGTACGTGGACTGGCCCAGGAAGGCACGGGACGTGGTGGGCAAGCTGCGGCAGGCGGTCGGCGAATATCCGGATGACCCGCATCTGGCCTCCCTCATCGGCGAGTTGACCATGCGCAGCCCGCAGTTCGCCACACTGTGGGCTCAGCACCGGGTGCGCGCCTGGGACATGGCCGAGTACCGGATGCGCCATCCGATGGTCGGGGAGCTGGATGTGCTCCAGCACTCGCTCCCGGTGCCCCGGGGGCAGGGGATCCGGCTGGTGGTGACGACGGCGGCGTCCGGCTCCGCCGCCCAGGCGGCACTGCGGTTGCTCAACCAGACCCTCCAGCCCGCCGCCGGCATGTCGGCAACCGCCCGCCCCACCGCGGACATGTCGGCGACCGCCCACCGCGCCGCCGACACCCCCGCACGCGTCGTTCCTCCCGTGCAGCACTCCTGATTCGGCCGTCCGGCCGCCGCGACACCGCGGTCCGCTCAGAGCGTCACGCCTGAACATCACCCGGCAGCCCCGGCCCCGGCCCGAGACCGGCGGGGAGTGCCGCGGGGTCCTCGTCACACGCGCCTTCCCGCCGCCGATGACGCTGCCATCCCGCTTTCCCTCCCCCGTGTCCCCCGCCCGCGCGTCCCCCGCCCGCCGGCGCCACCCATCCGGTGCCCGCACGCGACGGGCGAGTACGCGCATCCCTCTTTCACCCCTACCGGAGGTTCCCCATGTCCACTACACCCGTCACGGCTTTCACCGAGGTCATCGACACCGTCGCGCACCTGGTCGAGGCGGTGGAGGAGCAGCAGTGGAGCGCGCCCACGCCCTGCGTCGACTGGAACGTCCAGCAGCTGGTCGACCATCTGGTGGCGGGACAGCACACGTTCGCCGTCGTGATGGGGGCGCGGCCGCCCCTGCCGGCGCTCGATGCCCACCCCGCTCCGGAAGCGCTCAAGCAGACGTTCCGGACATCGGCCGCCGCCCTGGTGTCCGCCTTCGAGGGTCCGGGAGCGCTGGAGCGCACGGTGCGGGCCCCGATCGGTGAGGTGCCCGGCGCCGTGGCGCTGCGTCTGCAGACCATCGAGCACCTGGCGCACGGCTGGGATCTGGCCCGGGCCATCGGCCGGAAGGCCCTGTTCGACGAGGCCACGGTCGAGCGGGAGACCGAGTTCGCCCGCGGCCTCATGGCACAGCTGCCGTCCGGGCCGGGCGCTCCGTTCGCGCCGTCCCGGACCGCTCCGGAAGACGCCCCCGCGCTCGACCGGCTGGCCGCCCTGCTCGGACGCGACATCACCGAGTGACCCCCACGCGGCTCACCGCAAGTACACGTCGGCTCCAACTCTCCCGAGGAAGAAGGACAACAATGAAGAAGACGAAGCTGAAGATCGCCTTCGCAGGTGCGGCACTTGTCGCCGCCGCGGCCACCGGGACGGCGATGGCCACGAGCGGTTCCTCTGCCGGATCCGGCGCCGAGCGGACACAGACCCAGGCCGAGCGGAGCAAGCAGGCGACACCCAGCGTCATCAAGGCCGACGGCCCGAACGTGTTCCCGCACTCCCTGGACTACGACCCGCGGTCGAAGACGTTCTTCGCCGCCTCGCTGAAGCAAGGCAAAGTCACCGTCTTCGGTCCGGACGGAAAGGTGCGCACCCACATCAACGACCCAGCACTGGTATCGGCGCAGGCCGTCAAGGTCGACCGCGAGCGGGACCGCATCCTGGTCAGCAATGCGGACTACGGCATCGCCGACCGTTCCGACAAGGACAACCCCTTCAAGGTCGCCGGTGTGGGCAGCTACGACCTGAAGACCGGGAAGCAGGATTGGTGCGTCGATCTGACCGCGGTCACCAACGACGGCAAGAAGCACCTGATCTCCGACGTGACGGTGGCGCCCGACGGCACCACCTACGCCGTCGACGAGTTGACTCCGACGGTGTTCCGCATCGACGAGCAGGGCCGCGCCAAGGTCTTCCTACAGAACGACCTGCTCCAGGGCAAGCTAGACATTCCCGACTTCCTCAACGATGTCGGCATGACAGCGGTCGAGTGGGTGGAGGGAAACCAGCTGATCATCTCCATGGCCGACGGCTCCCTGGTACGAGTGCCCGTCGACGATCCCGAAGAGACACAGAAGGTGAAGCTCGACAAGCCGCTGTCGTCTCCCCCGGCCGGCATGGAGCTCCTGAAGGACGGCTCGATCACAGCGGTCAGCAGCGGTCTGCTGACCGGCAAGCCCGCCAAGATCCAGCATGTGAAGCCCCGCGACGGCTGGAAGGAAGCCGCGGTGAGCGTCACCGACACCGTCAAGGACCCCATCACCAGCGACATCACCGTGGGACCGGGCGGGACGACGTACGCGCTCAGCGGTGGGCTGGCCCAGTTCCTCGCGGGCAAGCCCAACGACGGATTCACCCTGACCCCCGTCAAAACCGGTTGAGCCGGTAGTCGTTCGACCGGACGGCCTGCGAGCGCCACTCCCACGACCTGCCCCGGAGCCATCCTCCCCCACCCGGCGAGGCGGGCGAAGTTATCCACAGGGGAGTTATCCACAGGGCTGCCGGATAGGAGCCAGAAACGGAAGACTGAGGGCACTGCTGCAGGAGGGGGATCACCATGCCGGCGTCACTGGCGGTGCTGCGGGACGGCCACCGGACGGAAGTCGAGCGGCTGCTGTCGCGGGCCGTGGAGGAGGAGGTGCGCCGCTCGGGCGGGCGCACCGACGGCGGGGTGCTGCTCAGCCGGGCGCGCGGCGCGCTCGACGAGATGACCGCGGCCGCCGCGGAGGAGTACGGGGCGTATGTGCGCGCGCTGGACGAGTCGGACGCGGGCAGCAGACCGCTCTCCGCCCGGCTGTCGCGCGGGCAGCTGGGCACCCCGGCGCTGGCCGCGGCGGTCGCCGCGGTGGCGGCCTTCGGCGCGGATCTCGGGTACGGCACCTCGGCGGGCACGGCGCTGGGCGCGGGGGTCACGGCCGCCGTGGCCGGGTCGGCCGCGGCCGTGGTCAAGCTCACCGCGAGCCACTGGCCGGCCGCCCACCGCCAGGCCGCGCTGCGCAACCAGCCCGGTGGCGCCGAGCAGTTGCGGCTGCAGTGGCTCACGGCGGTCGAGGTGCGGGGCATCCGGCCGTTCATCGACCAGCACCGGATGACCACGGCCGCCACTCGCCAGGGCGGCGGTTCGGCGAAGCGCACCGCCTCCGCCGCCGGGCAGCCGAAGCTGCGCGGCGCGGACCGCAGCCAGGCGGCCCGCAGGCGCACCGTGCTGGAGCAGTCCTTCGCCCATCTCCCCGAGGCGGACGGCCCGTTCGCCGGGCGCCATGCGCAGATCTCACAGATCGCGCAGTGGGTGCGGCAGGCCCGCGCGGCCACCGAGACCAAGCCCACGGTGGTGCTGCTGGAGGGTCCGCCGGGCTCCGGCCGGACCATGCTGGCCGTGCGGGCGGCCCACCATCTGCGCGATGAGTTCCGCGGCGCGTGCCTGGTCGATCTGCGCGGCGACAGCCCCGAGCAGGCCCCGCTGCCCACCCGCGACGCGCTGCTGCATCTGCTGAACCGGCTCGGCGCACCCCGCGACCAGCTGCTCTTCCGCGAGCGCTCCTCGCAGGACCAGCACGTCAGACGGCTCACCGAGCTGTATCACCAGTATCTGACCGGGCTGCCGGTCACCATCGTGCTCGATGACGCCCGCGACGCCGAGCAGGTGCGCACGCTGATCCCCGAGCGGTCCGACGGCCTGGTCCTGATCACCTCGCGCACCCCGCTCGGCCTGCCGGACGACCTCGCCGCCTGGGTGCACCGGATCGAGGTGGGCCCGCTGGACGAGCCGGGCGCCGAGGAGCTGCTGCGGGCCTCCGCCGAGGAGCCCACCGGCGCGGGCCCCTACGACGGGCAGTCCGTGGAGCGGATCGCCGAGCTGTGCGGGCGGCTGCCGCTGGCGCTGCGGATCGCGGGCTCCTCGCTCGGCCCCCGTTCCCCCACCGTCCTGGTCACCGATCTGGAGGCGTACGGCCCGGTGGGCGCGATCGAGCGCACCCTGTGGCTGCGCTACACCGACCAGCAGGAGGGCGCCCGGCGGCTGCTGCGCCGACTGGCGCTGGCCGGGCGGGCCAGCCTGGGCGGCGCGGCGGCCGCGGCGCTGCTGGACGCAGATGAGCAGGAGGCCGGCCGCCATCTGGAGGCGCTCGGCCGGGCCGGGCTGATCCAGCATGTGCGCGGCAGCCGCTACCGCCTCCACGACCTGGTGCGCTCCTTCGCCCAGGCCCGGCTGCTGGACGAGGAGCAGCCGGAGCAGCGCACCGCCGCGCAGGAGCGGCTGATCCGCAGCTATGCCGAGCTGGCGGACTCGGTGATCCGGCTGGTCGACGGCAAGACCTCCACCCGTGCCGACATCTTCGGCAAGGGCGCGGCCCATGGCTTCGCCTCGCTGGACGCGGCGCTGCGCTGGCTGGACGACGAATCGAGCTTCATCACCGCCGCGCTGCGCCATGCCGAGGGCGTGGACCAGTCCGCGGTACTGCACCTCCTGGGCGCGCTGTGCGACTACTGCCTGCTGCGCGGCGATCTCTACCGGCTGGGCGAGATCAGCGAACTCACCCAGGCCGTCGACCAGGGGCTGCTGATGCGGTCCGTGCAGTGGCGCACCGGTATCGCGGCCCGCCAGCTCGGCGAGCTGGACCAGGCGCGTACCACGCTTTCCTCGGTGGTGGACCTGTATTTCGAGGCCCAGCACCAGGCGGGCGCGGCCCGCGCCCTGTGCAGTCTCGGCATCACCCTGCACCACCAGGGCAATCTCGCGGCGGCCGCGGCGAAGCTGCGCGAGGCGCTGGAGCTCCAGCGGGCCGAGGAGCTGCGCGGCGACCGGGCCTGGACGATGCACGCCCTGGCGGCGGTGGAGCGCGACCGCGGCGGGCTGGCCGAGGCGCTGGAGCTGCTGGGCGAGGCCCTGGAGCTGCATGAGGAGAGCGAGAGCCTGCACGGCCAGGCGTGGGCGCACTTCCAGCTCGGCCAGGCCTGTCTGCGGATGGGCGATGTGCCGCGCGCCGAGACCGAGCTGGGGGAGGCGCTGGACGCCTACAGCCGCACCCATGATCAGCGCGGTGAGGCATGGGCGCTCACCCAGCTCGCCCGGGCCCGGCTGGTGGCCGGGGAGGCGTCGGCGGCCGTCGACCAGCTGCGCCAGGCCCTCACCCGCCACCGGGAGAACGAGGACGCGCGCGGTGAGGCATGGACGCTGTACTACCTGGGCCAGGCGCTGGAGGAGCGCGGCGACCACGACTCGGCGGTGCGCGAGCTGGAGCGGGCCCGCACGATGTTCAGCCGGATGCGGGATGTGTACGGGCTGGCGTGTGCCCGGCATCACTCGGCGCGGGTCACCCGTGATCTGCGGGCGGCACAGACGGGCTCGCTGCGCAACAGCGGCTTCGCCCGGCAGCTGCTCCAGGACGCGCGGCAGGACTTCCACCGGGTGGGCGTGGCCCATGGCGAGGCATGGTCCTGTGTCGAGCTGGCGGTGATCGACGCGGGAAACGGCAAGGCGCCGCAGGCGCTGGAGCTGGTGGACGAGGCGGCCGCGCTGTTCGCGGGGTACGGGGACCGGCGGGGCCGCTCCTGGGCCCGCTTCCTGCGCTGCACCCTGCTGCCGTTCGCCTCCGCGGGCGGCTCGGTGATCGGCACGGCGGTGGCCCAGGAGGAGCTGGCGGAGCTGCTGCGGGAGATGCGCGCGGAGGGCACGGCGGGCGATTCCCGGCTGGAGGGGTGCGCGGAGGCGTTCGCGCTGGTGCTGGAGCGCGGCGTCGAGCCGGAGACGGGGTGGCAGGCATGGCAGCTCGGCATGGTGCCGAGCCGCCACTCGCGCGAGGTCATGGCCGTGCTGCCGGACCGGCCTCGCACCTGACCGCTCCGCTGGACGTGCGCTGAGATGCCGTCGATCGGCCGCGGCACCGTCGTGGCCGGTCGCGCCCGCGCGGCGGCCGGGCGTGGGGCCCCGCTCGCGCGGGACACTCGGTCAGGCCCGGCCAGGGGTCAGGCCGTGCGCTCCTCGCCCTTGGTGCCCTTGGCACCTTCGGTGGAGGCGGCCGCCGGAGCCTTGCCGGGCTCCTCCGGCGTCTCCTCGAAGTTCACCCGCTTCATGTGCTTGTTCATGGACTTCATCAGCAGCCACACCGCCCCGCCGATCACGGCGAAGACGATGAAACCGAGGACGCCCGGGGTCACCTTGTTCTCGTCCAGGTCCTTGGCGAGCGGGACGAGATGCGTCATGGCGAGGGTGCTGGTGGCGCTCATCATGGGCTCAATTGTTGCGGATGCCCGCGAAGAGGTCGTCCTCGGGGAGGGAAGTGTCCACGAGCGACTTCGCGAGCTCGTACTCCTCGGTGGGCCAGACCTCCTTCTGGATGTCCATGGGCACCCGGAACCAGCCGCCGTCGGGGTCGATCTGCGTACGGTGCGCGATCAGCGCCTTGTCGCGGATCTCGAAGAAGTCGGCGCAGGGCACATAGGTGGTCAGGGTGCGCTCGGGCCGGTCGAACGTCTTCCAGCGCTCCAGCCACTCCCCGTACGGCGAGTCCAGCCCGCGGGCCAGCAGCGCCTCGTGCAGCGCCACGGTGCGCGCCCGGTTGAAGCCCTGGTTGTAGTAGAGCTTCTGCGGCTGCCAGGCCTCCCCCGCCTCCGGGTACTTCCCGGGGTCACCGGCCGCCTCGAAGGCCACCATCGAGATCTTGTGGGTCATGATGTGGTCGGGGTGCGGATAGCCGCCGTTCTCGTCATAGGTGGTGATCACCTGCGGCTTGAACGTGCGGATCAGCTTCACCAGGGGCTCGGCCGCGGCCTCCACATCCTGCAGGGCGAAGCAGTCCTCGGGCAGCGGCGGCAGCGGATCGCCCTCGGGCAGTCCGGAGTCCACGAAGCCCAGCCACTCCTGCCTGACGCCGAGGATCTGGCGCGCCTCGTCCATCTCCTTTGCGCGGACCTCGTGAATGTGCTCCTCGATGTAGGGGTCACCCTGGAGCTTGGGGTTGAGGATGGAGCCGCGCTCCCCGCCTGTGCAGGTGGCGACCAGCACGTCCACCCCCTCGGACACGTACTTGGCCATGGTGGCCGCGCCCTTGCTCGACTCGTCATCCGGGTGCGCGTGCACGGCCATCAAACGCAGCTGCTCAGTCAAGTTCGATCCTCAGTGATTCGTCGTGGGAGACGGCTTCTATAGTGACCTAAACCGGGGACGAATAATTCCGATGTCTCCCCCAGCAGGAGGAACGCCCATGGCCGCGGTGCGCGAGGGGCTGCCCGACGGGCGTTACGGCCGGTCCGCGGACGCGCGTGCCGACCGGACGCTGAAGATCGTCGGCGCCGTGCTCGGTGCCGGGCTGCTCGCCCTGATCGCGTGGTTCGGGTACGACTACATCGCCGGTCAGGACGTCAGCGGCCGGTTGACCGGTTTCAAGGTGGTCGCCGACGACGCCGTCGAGGTCCGGCTGGAGATCACCAAGGACACGGACGCGACGGGTGTCTGCACGGTGCGTACCCTGGACGAGTACCACGACGAGGTGGGCCGGAAGGACTTCACCTTCGGCCAGCCCCGGGAGGACATGGTCAAGGTCGTGACCGTGCGGACCACGGCCCGGGCGACCAGCGCCGAGTTGATCGGCTGCGAGCCTGTTCGATAATCGAACTGGACGTGTCGGGTGCCTGCCCCGATCTGACCAGCGCTGACGCGTTTCCTACGCATTGCGCCCAGTTCCCTCCTCCCCGTTTCTTGCCGGAATTGTTAGGCTCGTGGTTTCGCCCGGCTACGAAGGCGCACCCTTCTGAGTAGGGCGTTCATTTGTATTCCCAGTACCGACGAGGAGCACCTGTGACCCAGACCAGCGAGAACGTCACCTGGCTGACCCAGGAGGCGTACGACCAGCTCAAGGCAGAGCTGGAGTACCTGTCGGGTCCCGCACGTGTCGAGATCGCGAAGAAGATCGAGGCTGCCCGGGAGGAGGGTGACCTCCGGGAGAACGGGGGTTACCACGCCGCCAAGGAGGAGCAGGGCAAGCAGGAGCTCCGAGTGCGTCAGCTGACGCAGCTCCTGCAGCAGGCGAAGGTCGGCGAGGCACCCGCGGACACCGGCGTGGTCGCCCCCGGCATGGTGGTCACCATCGCCTTCGACGGCGACCCCGACGACACCCTGACCTTCCTGCTCGCCTCCCGTGAGTACGCGAGCGCGGACGTCGAGACCTACTCGCCGCAGTCCCCGCTGGGTTCGGGTGTGAACGGCAAGAAGGTCGGTCAGGACGCCGAGTACGAGCTGCCCAACGGCCGCACCGCCTCGGTGCGAATCCTGGAGGCCAAGCCCTACCAGGGCTGAACGCCCGGTGCGGAGCCCCGGCCGAACGGCCGGGGCTCCCCCTCGCCCCCGTGCTCCCGGAAAGAACCGCTCAGGCGGCGCGCTCCCGGAAGAACCGGCTCAGGCGGTCGCCGAGCGGTACTTGCGCACCGCCAGCGTCCGGAAGACCACGATGATCAGGGCCGAGTAGATCAGCGACGCCCAGACCGGATGCTGCATCGGCCAGGCGCCGGACTGGGACAGACCGGGGTCGCCGAAGAGCTGACGGCACGCCTGCACGGTGGCGCTGAACGGGTTCCATTCGGCGATGTGCCGCAGCCACGGGGTCATCTGGCTGGAGTCCACGAAGGCGTTCGAGATGAACGTGACCGGGAACAGCCAGATCAGACCGCCGGAGGTCGCCGCCTCCGGGGTGCGGACGGACAGCCCGATCAGCGCCCCGATCCAGGTGAAGGCGTACCCCAGAAGAAGCAGCAGGCCGAAGCCACCCAGGATCTTCCCGATGTTGGTCGAGTCCGCGGAACCGGGGCGCCAGCCCACGATCAGCGCGACGACGGCCAGCACCACCAGGGTGAGCGTCGTCTGCACCAGATCGGCGAAGGTCCGGCCGGTGAGCACCGCGCCCCGGGCCATCGGCAGCGAGCGGAACCGGTCGATCAGCCCCTTGTGCATGTCTTCCGCGATCCCGGCGCCCGCGCCCGCGGTGGCGAAGGTCACGGTCTGCGCGAAGATCCCGGCCATCAGGAAGTTCTTGTAGACGTCCGGGTCGGTGCTGTTGCCGATCTTCATCGAGCCGCCGAAGACGTACGTGAAGAGAACCACGAACATCACCGGCTGAACCAGCCCAAAGAGGACCATTTCCGGAATTCTGGTCATCCTGATCAGATTCCGCCGGGCGATGACCAGGGAGTCGTTCATCGTGCTCATTTCGCCTCCCCCTTCCCGGCGCCATGGCCGGTGAGCGAGATGAATACGTCGTCCAGGGTCGGGCGGCGCAGCCCGATGTCGTCGATCTCGACACCACGGGTGTCCAGTTCGCGGATGACCTCGGCGAGCAGCTTGGCGCCGCCCACGACCGGGACGGTGACCTTACGGGTGTGCTCCTGCACCGTCGTCTCGCCCTTGCCCAGGACCCGCAGGACCTCCTCGGCGGCCGAGATGTCCTCGCGCTCATGCACCACGACCTCCACGCGCTCGCCGCCCGTACGGGCCTTGAGCTGGTCGGAGGTGCCACGGGCGATGACCCGGCCGCGGTCGATCACGCAGATGTCATGCGCCAGATGGTCCGCCTCCTCCAGATACTGCGTGGTCAGCAGCAGCGTCGTACCGCCGGCCACCAGCTCCTGGATGACCTCCCACAGCGCCTGTCTGTTGCGCGGGTCCAGACCGGTGGTGGGCTCGTCCATGAACATCACGGGCGGGCTGACCACCAGGGCCGCGGCGAGGTCCAGCCGTCGGCGCATTCCGCCGGAGTACGTCTTGGCGGTGCGGTCGGCCGCATCCGCGAGGCCGAACCGCTCCAGCAGCTCACTCGCGCGGGCTTTGGCCTCCCGCGCTCCCATCTGGTAGAGCTGGCCGGCCATTTGGAGGTTCTCACGGCCGGTCAGATATTCGTCAACGGCGGCGAACTGGCCGGACAGCCCGATGGAGCGACGGACTTCGTTGGGGTTCTTGAGTACGTCCACCCCCGCGACCACCGCCGTCCCGCTGTCCGGGCGCAGCAGCGTGGTGAGCACGCGCACCGCGGTGGTCTTGCCGGCGCCATTGGGGCCGAGCAGTCCGAGCACGGTTCCTTCCGGTACGTCGAGATCGACGCCGTCCAGAGCCTTTACGTCACCGAAGGTCTTCACCAGACCCTCGGCGTGAATAGCGCCTGGCATGTTGGCACTCCCGGGGTTGGGTCAGTTCCACACTCAATCAAGGCATAAGTCCGCCCATATGGGCAGCGCTCGGCAGCAACTGGACGGCAATCGTAACCGAGACGCGATACATCGCGACATACGCGAGGCGAACAAAATGAAGAATGCGAGCCGCGAGGGAACACGGGGGAACCCCTACCCCCGCGAGAGAAGACCCGTCCCCGGGCTCAGGCCCAGACCCGTCCCCGGGCTCAGGCCCAGACCCGTCCCCGGGCGCAGACTCGGACCCGTCCCCGGCGTCAGGCCATCACCGTGTACCCGGCGCCGCGCAGCGCCTCCCGGACGTCGTCGCAGTGCTCCGGCCCCTTCGTCTCCAGGTGCAGCTCCACCTCGGCCTCGCTCAGCCCGAGCCGCGGGTTGGTGCGGACATGGCTGACGTCGAGCACATTGGCATCCAGCGTCGACAGCACCCCCAGCAGCGTGGCCAGCGCCCCCGGCCGGTCGGTGAGCCGCAGCCGCAGCGACAGATAGCGCCCCGCCGCGGCCATGCCGTGCCGCAGGATGCGCTGCATCAGCAGTGGATCGACGTTGCCGCCCGAGAGCACCGCGACCACCGGGCCCTCGAAGGACTCCGGCGCCGACAGCAGCGCGGCCACCGGGCTCGCGCCCGCGGGCTCCACCACCAGCTTCGCCCGCTCCAGGCAGAGCAGCAGCGCGCTGGACAGCTCGTCCTCGGTGACCGTACGGACCTCGTCGACGAGGTTCTCGATGATCTGGAACGGCACATCGCCCGGCCGCCCCACCTTGATGCCGTCCGCCATCGTCACGGGCGCGTCGATCGTCACCGGCCGCCCGGCCGCCAGCGACGGCGGATACGCCGCGGCGCCCTCCGCCTGCACCCCCACCACCCGCACATCCGGCCGCAGCGCCTTCACCGCCACCGCGATCCCGGCGGCCAGCCCGCCCCCGCCGATGCCCACCACGACGGTGCGCACCTCGGGGCACTGCTCCAGGATCTCCAGCCCCACCGTGCCCTGCCCGGCGACGATGTCCGGGTGGTCGAAGGGGTGGATGAAGACCGCGCCCGTGCGCTCGGCGTACTCCTTCGCCGCCCGCATCGTCTCGTCCACGATCTGGCCGTACAGCCGCACCTCGGCGCCGTAGTCCCGGGTGGCCGCGATCTTCGGCAGGGGTGCGCCCTCGGGCATGAAGACCGTCGAGCGCACCCCCAGCAGCGAGGCCGCGAGGGCGACGCCCTGCGCATGGTTCCCGGCGCTCGCCGCGACCACCCCGGCCGCCCGCTCCTCGGGGCTGAGCCCCGCGATCCGCACATAGCCGCCGCGCAGCTTGAACGACCCGGTGCGCTGCAGGTTCTCGCACTTGAAGTGGACCGGCGCGCCGACCAGCCCGGACAGATAGCGGCTGCCCTCCAGCGCGGTGAGCCGGGAGACCCCCGAGAGCGTCTTCTGCGCGCTGCGGACGTCGTCGAGGGTGATCGTCGCCTCGGGCCCCCCGGAGGCGGAACCTCCGGATACGGAACCCGCGGACGCGGACAGGGACGGGGACGCGGGGGCCGGGGCGGACGCAGGGGCGGGAGAGGTGAGGTGCGAGGCCGGGCCGGGCCCGGAGCCGGGCCCGTCCTCGTCGCCGTGTCGTGCAGCCATGGTCCCCAGTCTGGCAGCTCACCCCCGGCAGGCCCCGGCGGGCCGAACCGTCGGCGCGCGGGCGCCGGGCCGCCCATGGCGGGTTGATGCCAGGCGAGGGTCCGCCGACGGGCCACGGCGCCCGGGAACGGCTCAGAACGGCAGGTTGTGGCTCGATGGCCGTCAGGTTTCTGCAGCCCCCGTACGGGCGGGCTCCCAGCCGCGTACTCTGTGCCACATCCCACAGACCACCGCATGAAGTGAGCCCTAGGCCATGCCCACCCAATCGGACATGACGACTCAACTCGACACCGGCGTACTGGACGCGCTCCAGCATCAGGTCGCCGTCTTCGCCCGCCGTGCGGAACAGACCCGGCTCGGCGGCGTCGGCCAGGCCCGCAATTCCATGGACCGAGCCGCGTATCTGCTGCTCAACCGGCTCGACCAGGAAGGCCCAATGGGGGTCAAGGCGCTCGCGGGGAGCATGGGCATCGACTCGTCCACCGTGACCCGCCAGGTCGCCCCGCTGGTCGACTCCGGCATGGTCAAGCGCACCTCGCACCCCGAGGACGGCCGCGCGGTCGTGCTGCAGCTCTCCCCGCGCGGCAAGGCCCGCCTGGAGGAAGTGCGTTCGTCACGGCGCGATCTGATGTCCCGCGTGACCGGGGACTGGACGGCGGAGGAGCGCGATCTCTTCTGCGACCTCCTGACCCGCTTCAACGCCGCCCTCTCCGCCGCGCACGCCACGGTGCCCCAGGCGGCGCCCGCCACCTGACCCCGGCGCAGACATCTTGACCAGGTGCCTGTGCCTGCCGTGTCCTAAAAGGAACGGGAGGCGGAGGGCGTGGTGCGAGAGCGGCGGGCAGCACGGGATGGCCGCCGGGCCCGGGAGTTCGAGGCATTCGTCGCGGGCGCGGGTGGCCGACTGCTGCATGCGGCCACGCTGCTCACGGGGGAGCCGACGGGGGACACCGAAGCCGCCGAGCGCCTGCTGACCGCCGCGCTCGCGCGCACGTACGCCCGCTGGGACCGGCTGCGCGGCGAGGATCCGTACGACCACACCCGCCGGACGCTGGCCGCCCTCTTCGCCCACCGGGGCCACCGCTACCGCCGCCCGCGCGGCGGCACCCTGGCCCGGCTCACCCCGCAGGAGCGGCTGGTGCTGGTGCTGCGGCTGTACGAGGGGGTCGCGGAGGAGCAGACGGCGGCGGCGCTCGGGCTCCCGGTCGAGCGGGTCCGGGCGATCTGCACCCGCGCGGTCACGGCGATGCGCAGCGCGGCGGCCCGGCGCGGCACGACTGGAACGCGACCGTCCGCCGGAACGGTACCCTCCGGCGGAACGCCATCGTCCGCCGGCCCCACCGGCCCCACCAGCCCCACCGGCAGCCGGGCGGCCACCCGCGCGACGGAGGCCGGAGCCGACGCCGGGGCAGGAGCCGAAGCGGGGGCCGGGGCCGCCCCATGAGCTTCCCCGACCGCAAGGAGACCGAGGTCCGCCGAATGCTGGAGGGCCCGCATCCGGCGCTGCCGCCGGATCTCGCGGGCCGGGCGGCCGAACGAGGACGGCGGATGCTCCACCGCTACCAAGTGGTGCGCACCATCGGCTGGCTGCTGCTGCTCGCCGCGGTCGTCGCGTTCGGCGTATGGGCGGCGATCGTCGAACCGTGGGCCGCGCCGCCGCCCACCGACACCACCCCTCCCCTCGAGGGTTGGTGACCACTCAAGGGGGAGTCACCACTTGAGAGGTGGCGACCACCCGTGACTTGAGAGGTGGCGGCCACCCGCAAAATCCGCAGCCCGGGCGCCGGCCCGGAACTGGTCGTCAGCCCAGAGCCCGGCCCAGGTCCATCAGCAGATCGTCGACCGACTCGATGCCGACCGACAGCCGTACGAGATCGGCCGGCACCTCGAGCGCCGAGCCCGCCGCCGAGGCGTGCGTCATCCGCCCCGGGTGCTCGATCAGCGACTCGACACCGCCGAGGGACTCCCCCAGCGTGAACAGCCGCGCCCGGTCGCACACCTCGACCGCCGCCTCCTCGCCGCCCGCGACCCGGAACGACACCATGCCGCCGAAGGCCCGCATCTGCTTGGCCGCGATCTCGTGCCCCGCGTGCTCCGGCAGCCCCGGGTAGTAGACCTGGGTCACCTTGGGGTGCGCGGTGAGCATCTCCGCGATCCGCGTGGCGTTCGCGCTGTGCCGGTCCATCCGGACGGCGAGGGTCTTGATGCCGCGCATCACCAGCCAGGAGTCGAAGGGCCCGGCGATGGCGCCCATCGCGTTCTGGTGGTAGGCGAGTTCGTCGCCGAGGCCGGTGTCGGAGACGATCAGCGCGCCGCCGACGACGTCCGAGTGCCCGCCCATGTACTTGGTGGTGGAGTGCACCACGACGTCCGCGCCGAGCGCGAGCGGCTGCTGGAGGTAGGGGCTGGCGAAGGTGTTGTCCACCACCAGCCGGGCCCCAGCGGTGCGGGCGACATCGGCGACGGCGGCGATGTCGGTGATGCCGAGCAGCGGGTTGCTGGGTGTCTCGACCCAGATCACCTTCGTACGGGGGCGGAGCGCGGCCCGTACCGCCGCCGGGTCGGAGCTGTCGGCGACCGACCACTCCACGCCCCAGCGCTCCACGACCTTCGCGAACAGGCGGAACGTACCGCCGTACGCGTCGTTCGGGATCACGACATGGTCGCCCGGCACCAGGAGCGTGCGCAGCAGGCAGTCCTCGGCGGCGAGGCCCGAGGCGAAGGCCAGGCCGCGGCGACCGCCCTCCAGCGCCGCCAGGTTCTCCTCGAGCGCGGTACGGGTGGGGTTGGCGGAACGGCTGTACTCATAGCCGCCCCGCAGACCCCCCACCCCGTCCTGCTTATAGGTGGAGACCTGGTAGATCGGCGGGACGACGGCGCCGGTGAGCGAGTCCGCCTCCTGGCCCGCGTGGATGGCGAGCGTCTCGAAACTCTGAGGATGCCCCTGGGGGTGCTGGTGGCTCATGGGCCCGAGCGTAACGCCCGACGCGCCCGTGCTGGATTCAACGACCGCCGGGGCGCATAGGCTGGACCACAAGCCGTTCCGCACCACAAGCCGTTACGGGCCTTCACACGGGGACACCTCATGGAGCTTCTGATCTTCCTCATCGCCATCGTCATGATCGGCGGGCTGATCGTCCTACCGGCGGTGCGGCGGATGCGCGGGGGCCGCGGGGCCGTGCGGGGCGCCATGCGCGCCTCGGACCCGCAGGAGTACGGCTTCGTCCCGCGCGAACGGCTGGACGTACGGCTGCCCGGCCCGGACCGGCAGCTGATCGACGCGCTGGAAGAGGTCCAGGCCCGGCAGGACTGGCAGCCGGCCGCCCGTCTGCTCGCCCTCACCGAGGCCACCTCGGAGCTGCGCTGGCAGCGGGTGCAGACGCTGGCCGGAGCGGCGGCCTTCGAGCTCGCCCAGGCCCCCGGCCAGGGCGGCATGTGGCTGCGCACCTGGCGGGTGGCGGCCCCCGAGGACCCGGGCGCGGCGGCGGTGCACGCGGAGTTCCTGGTCCGCCAGGCGCTGCTCGACCCGTCCTCGCAGGACTTCCGGATGATCCTGGAAGAGGCCCGGGACGTCTGCCACGAGGCGGCCCGGCTGGCCCCGGAGGACCCGGTGCCGCACATCGTCGAACTCGGCGTGGCCCGCGGTCTGGCCTACCGGCAGGCCGACTTCGAGGAGCTGTGGACCAAGGTCACCAAGCTCGCCCCGCACCACATGGGCGCCCACCTGGCCGCCCTCCACTACTGGTGCGAGAAGTGGCACGGCTCCCAGGACCGCGCCGACGCCTTCACCCACGCGGCCGCCGCCTCCGCCCCCGCGAAGAGCCTCCTCCCCGCCCTCCCCCTCTTCGGCGTCTTCGAGCACCTTCCGGAGGCCAACCTCGTGCGCACCCTCTACCGCAGCGAGGTGATCACCAAGGCGATGGAGGGCGCCCTCTACGCCGTCCGCCAGGCCCCCGCCGACCACCCGGTGCTGCCGCACGTCCGCCACCTGCTGGTCTTCTTCCTGGTCCGCGCGGAGCGCTACGCGGAGGCCCTGGAGCAGCTGCGCCACGTGGACGGCCACGTGGGCGCGGTCCCGTGGTCGTACGGGGTGGACCCGGCGGCCGAGTACACGGTCTACCGGGCGCTGGCGGTGGCGGGCTGGGAAGGCGGCGGCGGCACCCCGGCGACGCTGCCGCAGTGACGCTGCCGCGACGAGGAGGCCGTACGGGGCCCGGAATTCCCATGGCCCCGTACCCGTTGAACTAAGAGCGCCGCGCACTCGAAATACGCCGAAGAACGCGAAGAACGCGAAGAACGTACGACTACGACGAAGGACGTGGCAGCCGCCGCACCCGTCCCGCGAGGAGCCCGAAGATGCTGTTCAGCCGCCACCGGAACCACCTCCCCACCGCCGAGGAGGCGCTGAAGGGCCGCCCCGAACCGGGCTTCCGCGTCCCAGACCGCCACACGGTCCTCGGCAACCCCCTGACCGGCCCGTACCCGGAGGGCCTGGTGGTCGCCGACTTCGGCCTGGGCTGCTTCTGGGGCGCGGAGCGGAAGTTCTGGCAGGCCCCCGGCGTGTGGACCACGCTCGTCGGCTACCAGGGCGGCCACACCGAGAACCCCACCTACGAGGAGGTCTGCAGCGGCCTCACCGGCCACACCGAGGCCGTCCGCGTCGTCTTCGACCCCGAGATCACCTCCTACGCGGCCCTCCTGAAGGTCTTCTGGGAGTCCCACGACCCCACCCAGGGCTTCCGCCAGGGCAACGACGTCGGCACCCAGTACCGCTCCGCGATCTACGCCCACTCCCCCGAGCAGCAGTCCGAGGCCGAGTCCTCCCGCGCCGCCTACCAGTCCGTCCTGACCGGCTCCGGCTACGGCGAGATCACCACCGAAATCCTCCCCGCGGGCCCCTTCTACGCCGCGGAGCCATACCACCAGCAGTATCTTGACCGCAACAAAAACGGCTACTGCGGCATCGGCGGAACCGGGGTCGCTTGTCCGGTCGGCGTGGCTCCGGCCGAGGGATGATCACGCAGCGGCTACTCCCGCATCCGAGCGGGCTGGCAGCTGACCTACTCGTGACCACACCCGTCAGCGCCAACGAGAGCCCTCTAACCAGGAGCAAGACATGGGGGACGTCTGGAACGTAGGCACGACGCTCGCAACGCTACTCATCGCGCTCGTATCTTGTCTTGCCCCGCATCACAGGACGTTGAAGGCAGACAAGGAAGCCGCAACCATACGGGCACGGTCCACTGCGGGCCGTGCCTCCCTCGTCACCGCTTCAGCACGCCAGCGGAGCGATACCACCATAGACGTGTTGATCACTAATGGCGCACCGAGCCCCATCGCCGACGTGGATCTGCTCGATGTGCGCGCAGAAGCGGCAGAGTCAGATGGCACCTGGCGCCTCACGCCGAAATTCTCACCGAATACCGCAACAGCCTGCGTCTTACAGCCAGGAGAGTCTCTGACATCGCATGTGCAGCTGCTCGATCCGGCAGGTGCGCTTCTTGCACCCAGGTCAGGCATGAGGTTCTTGATCACCTTCGGTTTCCGAGACCTGGACGGCCAGTGGTGGAAGCGTGACATCGGCCAGCCACCAGAGCGCTGTGAGACACGTCCTGTCGCCTGACCCGCTAGCCATGCAGACCGACCCTCAGGCATTCAGTCTGATGGCATCATGGACACTCGGAGACTTTCCGTCCTTTCCCCGCCCCTGCTGACTGATCTTGGCTTTCTGGCCTACCCCCCGTAGGTGGCCTCACCGACGCATGTCGAGAACAACATGTAGGCCGTGCTCACCTCTTCGATGTGATGCGTCCAGCGCTGCATCCTCGGTGTCTGCTCGTCCCTGGCGTCCTCGGGATGAGCGATAAGTGACACTACGGCTTCGGAAGCACGGTCCAGACAGTTGTGAACGGCTGCTGCCGCGTTAATAACTTGGGGTTGGGCACACGGCCACACGTCGTCCTGTTGGCTGAGCCAGACTGCCCTGATCGCTTTGGCGAACGTTTCCTGCGTGACGTGTTGGCCGTCTCGTAGGGCTTGTATCGCCTCGTCCAGGGCCTCGATCGCCGTGCTGACCCTGCTCCTGAACGCGGCGTAGCTCTCTAGTCCCGTACTTCGCGGGTCGTTGATTCGTATGGTGTGACTGGCTTGGGGGTGTCCTGGGCCGGTGGTGTGGCGTTCGGTGGGGTGTGTCGATGACTTCCCGGTCCCCGCGGCCACGGTCTGAGCGTCAGCGCCTTGATGTGGTGGTGACGTCCGTGGTGGAGAAGCGTCTGGGCGCTCTGCCTGTCGCTGCCGAGTTTCTGCGCCGGCTGGATGTCGCAGGGATCGTCGATGGGGTGTGTCCGGGTGGTGCGAGCGCGCATCTGTCCCATGGGCAGGTGATTGAGGCACTGGTGGCCAACCGTCTGACCTCGCCAGCACCGCTGGTGCGGGTCGGTGACTGGGCCCGCACCTGGGCGGTGGAGGAGGTCTTCGGCATTGAGCCGGACCTGCTCAATGACGACCGTCTGGCCCGGGCTCTGGACGCGATCGCACCGGCTCTGGAGCAGATCGCGGGCACCGTCGGGGCACGGGCGATCGCCGAGTTCGGGATCGAGGTGTCGAGACTGCACTGGGACATGACCAGCATGTCCGTCCATGGTGCCTATCCCGCCGATGACCAGGACGAGCAGTACCCGGTCATCAGCTACGGGCATCCCAAAGACCGGCGGGTGGATCTGAAGCAGGTCCAGGCGGGGCTCGCGGTGTCCGCCGATGGCGGCATCCCCGTCCACGCCCGTGTCTTCGGCGGCGGTGTCGCCGAGGTCAGCCAGGTCGTCGGGGCGATGAAGGACCTGCGGGCGATGGCCGGCGAGCGGAAGTTCTGGATGATCGCCGATTCCAAACTGGTGTCCTACCCGAACGTCACCGCACTGCTGGCGGCCGGGGTGGACTTCATCGCGCCGGTCCCGGCCGCGCAGGTCAAGGACGAGGTCTATGCCGCCTTGGACCTCACGCAGGCACAGCTGGCGGACTGGGTGCCCGAGCGGGACGAGGGCAAGCCGGCCGGTGAGCGGGAGGCATACCGGGTGCTGGAGGACATCCACACCCTGGCCGGGCCCCGCAAGCGGGACCCGGTGCACCGGCCGCGCCGGATCCTGGTCCACTCCACCGCTGTCGCGGCGGGCCAGCGCAGGGCCCGCCAGAAGCGTCTGGCGGGGGCCAGGGAGGAGATGGACAAGCTCGCCGGTGCGGCGGGCGGCCGCCACTACAAGACCCGGGAGAAGGTCATCGCACGAGCCGGGGTCATCGCCGCCAAGCGCCGTGTCACCGCCTGCCTGCGCTGGAGCACCGTCACCGACGAGCACGGCACTCCCACCCTGGCCTGGCACTTCGACCAGGACGTCCTGAATGCCGAGGCCGCCGTCGACGGCTGGTACGCGCTGCTGACCAGCATCCCCGCCAACCAGGCCGACCCAGCCCAGGTTTGATCCGCTACAAAGGCCAGGGCACGGTCGAGCGCCGCTACCACGACTTCAAAGGCCCCCTCGCGGTCGCGCCGGTCTTCGTCCAGCACAACCGGCGCGTCGCCGCCCTGATCCAGGTCATCTGCCTGGCCCTGCTGGTCTTCTGCCTCATCGAACGGCAGGTCAGATGCGCACTCGGCCCCGAACAGACCATGACCGGCCTCTACCCGGACAACCGCCGCGTCCGCCCCACCGGCCGCATGATCTTCTACCACCTCGGCGAACTCACCCTGCGGACCGGCAACGTCACCGACCCACCATCCAGATCACACGCGGCGTCCAACTCCACCTCCTCGACCTCCTCGACACCGACATCACACGAACCCGCTGGCCACAGACCTAAATGGGCGACCCGCGAAGCCCGGGTCTAGTCGCCTTTCCTCGTGTCTGTGGCCCCTCTCCTCCACAGCCGTTTGGATGACCGTTTCACGCGCCGACCGCCCCGCCAGTACGGCACCAATGGCCGCTCCAGCGGCGCTTGAGAAGCCAGCAACACCAGCGGCCCACACCGCCGCAGCCCCCTGATCCATGAGGAGCGATTTTGCCGCATGCATGCCATGCAGTCATCCCTGCCGCCACATGCTCCGCTACCTCGCCTACCCCAGACCGCAGACCCACTGACTCTGCCAGGGGCCTGCGGTACCGGTACTACCTTCAGGCGGCGGTCAGCTCGCGCGCTCGCTCGTTGAAGTCCGCGACCAAGCGGTGCCTACCGAACGGCCTCATACGCTTCTGCAAGTCCTGGACCGCCTCGACCGCTCGCGACGACTTGACCTGCTGCGTGAGAGAGATCGTCCGTACTCCCGCAGCGTGCGCCGCTTCCAGATCCTTGTCCTGGAGATGCGAAGCAGCCAGCGCCGCATGGGACATGGCACCGCGACGGGCACGCTTCTGCTTACGGGCATGGTCGATTGACCTGCGGGCGTGTTCCTTGGCATTCTCCGGCTCGCCAAGATCGCGGAAGGTGTTGGCGTGCTCCCCATGCAGGTACGCCGGATCGATGAACGCGGCCCACTCCTGTTCCTCTCCAGGGCGCGCACTCTCGTACGCGGTCTCCGACTTCGCGACCGCCGAGACTGCCGCACGCTTGTCACCGAGCTTGGCGCAAGCGCGCGCTTCCAGCGCCCAGAGATCGGCGAGGCATGCAGGGGATGCCGACGTGGTGAGTCCCGCGCGGCCCGACTGGGCGAGCCTTCGGCCCTCCTCGGGATGCCCGAGAAGCGTGGCCTGATCCGCCATCCCGGCCAGCACATGCGCGCCGAGGGCCGGGTTGCGTGACTCCTCGGCGAGACGGAGCGACTGGATCAGGTAGCGCTGCGCCGCCCCGTGCTCCCCGTTGTCGTACGCCATCCAACCCAGCAGATACGTCTGCTCAGCGGCGGCCTCGCAGAGAGCACGCCGAACCCGCTCGGTGTGGGTGCGACGGAGCAGCGGGAACACATGGGCGTTCATGTACGCGGCCAAGGTGAGGCGGCCCGAACCGCCACCCTGGAAGATGTCCATCTGCTGGAAGACGCCGAACATGTTCCGAACGGCGCTGACTTCCTCCAGCCTCACCCGGGGTCCAGGCTTGGGCTGCTGATCGAGCGTGCTCAACAGCCAGTCCCGGCTTGGTCCGATGCCCGCCACGGCGGCGAACGGTGCTGAGGCCAAGAACTTACGACGGTCCACGTCGGCCCTCCCCAAGTCGGCAACGGCTTCCACGGTAGCCAGGAAGGAAGGGCTGTACACAAGCCCTCTGTCCGCCGTCGCGCTGTCGCCGAGCCCCAGATCGTAGGTCGTGACTCGGTAGCCCATGGCCGCTGAGAACACATCCGTCAGGATGTCGGGTACCGGGGGTCGGGGTTGCTCTCCGGTCAGCCAGCGTCGAACGCTCGTGGCATCCGGGGCAATATGCGGCTGTCCCCATTGCTTGGCTTGAACTCTTGTTCGTCGGGCTAACTCGCCTTGGCTCATTCCGGATCGGTCCAGCCAATCGGACAGCTTTTCGTTCGGCGTTTTCATGATTCACGGCCTTCGGTCATGAACGAATGCGGAACCAACACCTTTCAACACCCCTACAGGCGCTACCCGCTGAAGTGCCACAGGGGTTGCCTAGGTGTACCCCCGCGACCGGGCGAACGGTCCGGGGGCGTGGTCAACGCTGCGAGGAGCGCCAACATGAGAGAGCGTATCGCCGGTCGGGTCGAACAGGCGTGGTTGTTCGCACATCGCTGTACCGAGCCAGAGGTGGTGAACCGATGAGCGCACGCCCCCGACTTCTCCCCTGGTCCGATCCGAGTGGCAAGCCGTGCTACCTCGTCACCGATCACCACGGTTACGTCTCGCAGGTCGCCGACGAGATGGAGGACGTACAGCTACGCACAGGAACGGAACTCCTCGCTATCGGCCTGGAGATGCTGAACGAAAAGAAGGTGAGCGCCGGGGAATTACGGTTCCTTGCAAACCGTCTCTGCGAGGCGCTGCGCGATGCCTTGCGGGTGGCCGAGAGCAGAGGCAAGCGGCTGCCCGAACCCGAGGAGTGAGGCGCGGTGCCCGGTCGGTGCGCTGTGGGCACGCCGCCGGCCGTAGAGGCTTTGGACGGGAGCTGCCACGGGGCGAGAGAACAGGGGGCCTTACGCTGGCCCGGCGAATCGGGCGGGTCTGTGATCCTGCCCGCGTTTGCGACCGATTGGCCCCCTGTTCTTCGAGGCTCGCCCCGTGGTGGCTGTCTAAAGCCCAAGGCCATGAAGTTATGGGCTGATCAGCTGTGTCAACAGGATGTCGATGCTGATGGTGGCCTTATAGGTGCGTCGATCGACGCGCAGGCTCTTGTACGCGTAGCGGGACATGGGGCGTTTGACGGCGCGGGGGCTGAGGCGCAGACGGCGTGCGGGAAGGAGGTGCTCCAGGACCGCCCGCCCGATGGCGCCTATGAGGTCGACGGTGGTGTCGGCGAACACGTTCGCGGCTTGGATGACCTGGTCACGGGCGGTCTGAAAGGCGACGCTGAAGCTGGCCCGGTCCGGGTCGGTTCCAGGAACGGTGCAGGTGGTGTCGGCGATGGCGATCTCGCACTCGATGATGCGGACCTCCATGGTGCCGATCCTGGAGAGGAAGGAGCCATCGTCGAGCCGTCGCAGGACGGGCGGCTTGCGCGCGGCGGAGAGCCGGGCCAGGAAGTCGGCACCGGTGTCGTCCACGGCCTGCAGGAAGGCGTTGGTGGCGAATCCCCGGTCCAGCAGTACGACCATGCCCTGGCGCATCGAGCGCATCAGGCGACGCCCGAGGACGGGTTCGCCGGGCTTGCGGGGGCCGAAGACCGCGTCGATGACTGTCCGGGTGCCGCAGGCCACCAGGGCGATGAGCAGGACCTGCGGGTAGCCGGAGGCGGCGGTGTACTGGTTGGCGCCCTTGCCCAGCTTCGCCCGCACGTCCGGGTCGTCGGCGACGTCCAGATACGTGCCGTCGACGGCGACCACCAGCAGACCGGCCCAGCGGGCGCCGGCGGTTCGGACCGCGCTGGCCGGACCGCGGAGCAGGTCGAACAGGGCCCGCAGCGGGCGCACTCCCAGACGGCACCGGGCGTGCCACAGTCCGGTCGCGGTGATCTTCGGCAGAGGCAGGCTGCCCAGCGCGCCGGTGAGCTTGGACCACACAGCCGGGTAGCCGCACTCCTCGAACAGCGCAGCGGCCAGCAGCAGGTAGACCACCACCCGGGCGGGTAGTTTCCGCAGCCGCTGCTGGGTGGCGCCACACTCGATGAGGACCTCGTCGACCATCTCGAACGGCACGATCTGCGTCAGCTCGCCCAGATGCCCCGGAGCGAAGACACCCTCGGCTACCGTGATCTTGCGGGTGATGACACACTGACCTGACAGCGGAGCCTCCGGTGCTGTGAACGGCTTGTCTTGGCGGACCAGCCAGTTCTACCGGGGCTCCGCTCCCCGCGTCCGGGCTTCTTCCAGATCAGACGCCACTTGCAGCCACGCTCAGACCCGTAACTTCATGGCCTTGGGCTAAAGCAATGGCGCGGCATTGCCATGCGCACCGACAAACTCGCCACGAACTATCAGGCCGCACTCCATGTCGCAGCCATCTTCCTCTGGCTCAAACCGTGATCCATCAGTCGCCAGCGCCGAGGCCGCCAGCGACAACCAGTTCGCGACTGGTGAACTCGCCGGTGAGCATGGGCATGGCGGCAGCGATCGCTTCCTTGGCCTCCGGCAACCGCAGGGATGCGCCGTGGTGGTCCTTCGATTCCCAGACCTCCGTGACCACGATCGTGTCCGGGTCATCGGCGGCCAGGCCCACCACGTAGCTTCTGCAGCCGAGCTCGCGGAGACTATCGGCTCCGGAGAGCAGGATCGCAACCACGTCGTCGCGCTTGCCGGGCTGGGTCTTCATCGAGCCGATGTAGCCATAGACCATGTCATGCCGCCTTCGTCGGAGCTCCTGTTACTCGGCACCATCATGGCCGCCCCTTCAGGCAACGCGACCGGCACCCCGCCCCAACCCCGGGGCGCACGCATCGCCGGTAAAGATCCCCCAGACACGGCCTAGCCTCGCCGTTTCGCTAGGGTACGGCGGGTGATGGGGCAGAAATGCGAAAGTGCCTTCCTGACCTGGGACGATGAACCTTGCTGAGGGGTTCTGTCGGTCCAAGCGGAGGGCACTTTCTACGTGCAGGCTATCTTGCGTCCCCGGGTTCATGTCAGCACCGATGGTTCGGGGGTGGTCGGTCATGCCGGAGCACGGTTGCTGGCGGATCTTGCCGATGCCACCGGGCTGACCGCCGCGTACTCCACCGCGTTGCGGTCGCTTCGCCCGCGCGGGACCGGACATGATCCGGGCAGGATCATCACCGATCTCGCGGTGATGCTCGCCGATGGCGGCGAGACCATCACAGATCTGGCCGTACTGCGGGACCAGGCCGAGGTGTTCGGCCCCGTCGCCTCGACACCGACGGCCTGGCGGCTGCTCGCCGACGTTGCCGAGCGGGCACTGTCTTCTCTGCGCTCGGCCCGTGCCCAGGCCCGGGAAGCCGCCTGGCTGCAGGCCGCCGAACACAGTGAAAGCATTCCCGCAGTCCGTGCCGCGGGTCGCGTGCTGCCCGGTCTGGTCCTGGACCTCGACGCCACGCTGGTCACCTGCCACTCCGAGAAAGAGCAGGCCGCACCCACCTACAAGGGCGGCTTCGGCTACCACCCGCTGCTGTGCTTCCTGGCCAACACCGGCGAGGCCATGTCCGGCCGGCTGCGGCCCGGGAACGCCGGTGCCAACACCGCGAGCGACCACATCACGGTGCTCGACCAGGCGCTCGCGCAGATCCCCGACGCCCACCGGCACGGCACCGACATCCTCGTCCGCACCGACAGCGCCGGATCCTCGAAAGCCTTCCTCACCCACGTCCGCGACGTGCGGAAACGAGGAATCCGTACCTCCTTCTCGGTCGGATACGCCATCACCGAACCGGTCCGCCGCGCTGTCCGGGCCATTCCCGACCGCCTCTGGCATCCCGCCCTGGACCAGGACGGGACCATGCGTGATGGCGCCGAGATCGCCGAGCTGACCGGCATAGTCGACCTGAACGGCTACCCGGCCGGCACCCGCATCATCGTGCGCCGCGAGCGGCCGCACCCCGGAGCCCAACTGTCCCTGTTCGACCAGGACGAGGGCCTGCGCCACCAGGTGTTCCTCACCGACACCCCCTACTCCGGCGGCGGCTCCGCCCAGTTCCTCGAGGTCCGTCACCGCGGGCATGCCACCGTCGAGGACCACATCCGGTGCGGCAAGACCACCGGATTCGGCCGCTTCCCCTCCCGAGACTTCGGCATCAATGCCGTCTGGCTCGAACTCAGCCTCACAGCGATCGACCTGCTGGCCTGGACCCGCATCCTGCTCCTGGACGGCGAACTCGCGGCTGCCGAACCGAAGAAGCTCCGCTACCGGCTGCTGCATGTCGCCGCCCGCCTTACCCGCGGGGGCCGACGCCTGCGCTTGCGGATATCGGTGACCTGGCCCTGGAGACACGAACTGGCCACGGCCTTCCGCCGCCTCGCCGCACTGCCCCGCCCAGTCGGCTGACCGGCCAACCGCCCCTGCCCGCCCACGACCCGAAGGACCCCGGAGAACCCGACCACCGCGCCGGGACCCCGTCATGCCCAAAGCAACGAAACCACCCCGCCCACTCAACCGCTGACGATCAGCGAAGCCTCATCGCCCCAAGCGAAACGGCGAGGCTAGGTGCTCACCTGATGGTGTCGTTCGCGTAGGTCGCCGAGTACCAACAGCGCGCAGCCATCCACTTCCATGCCGTGGTGCGCCTGGACGGCCCCTCCGGTCCCGGCGCGGCCCCGCCCTCTTGGGCCACTCCGGAGTTGCTCGCCGACGCCGTACGCGCCGCTGCCGCTTCCATGACCGTCCGGGTCCCCGAGTCGGCCGCCTACGGGGCGGAAGCCCTCGGCTGGGGTGCACAACTCGACGTCCGGCCGGTCCGCTCGTTCGGTGACGGCGCCGGGGTGTCCGATGACGCGGTGGCAGCGTACGTGGCCAAGTACGTCACCAAAGGCGCCACCGACACCGCTGCCGGACTCGACCACCAGGTGAGCGGTCCGGAGGACATCCGTACGGCTCGGGTCTCCGGCCATGTACGGGCTCTGATGGGCACCTGCTGGCGCCTGCGCGGCCTGCCGGAACTGGAAGGCCGCGGCTGCGCACGTGGGCTCACACACTCGGCTACCAGGGACACATCCTCACCAAGTCCCGGCGCTACTCCACCACCTACGCCGCACTACGCGCCGAACGGGCCGAGCATCAGCGCACCGTTGCCGAGACAGCCAAGGAACACGCGGTCACGGAAGCAGCTTGGCGCTACGTCGGTTCCGGCCACACCCCCGGCGCCGCCCTCATCGCCGCTGGAATCGCCGAAGACCTCGCCCGGAACCGAGAAATAGCAAGCGAGGAAATAGCGCATAGCCTCCATGGGCAGCAGGGGTGCGACACATGACCCATATCAGCGCCCGCGAATGGGGACGAAAGCAAGCGGCCAACGCTCCCGCTTGGAGCGAAGAAGGGTGGCGTCGCATTTCCAGGATAATCGGTGTTGATCTCGTGGAAGACGATCGACGAGATCATAAATCGAGAAGGAAACATACACAAGGATAATCGCAGCGAACACCAAAGAGGGGCGCAACCGCCGCGCCCCTCTTCGTCGCATTGAGTCTAGCTTTCCGTCCACTTGGGAACGAGGAGGTCAGGGTTAAATGGGCGCCTACCCCCTCCGCCGACTGGAAGAACGATCACAGCATGCAGTGCTTCGCGGATGAGGGCACGCTTCTGGGCTATGTCGAGCTTTCCCGAATACCATTGCTCCCGGACGTCCTCTGTGACCACTGAAGCACGCTGAACCTGCAAGGCGTGCTGCGTCCGCTCCTTGCGGAGTTCCTTGATCCGGGACTCCATCTTGTGGTTCTCCGGGAAGAACAGCTCATCCGAGATCTGGTCTTCCTGCCAAGCCTGCAACATCTTCCGCTGCTTGACCATGAGGCGATCAAGCTCCTCCTGCCCACCCCACTCGGCATCTAGCTGGGTCTTGGCCGCAGTGCGCTCCTCCAGCTTCGCCAGGACCGCTTCCGTGATGTACTCGTCGACTTTGGCGCCGTTCCGGGCACTTCCACCACAGCCACCCATGGACCGACTCTGGCACTGGTAAACGTATCCGCCTGAGAGATCCGGCCTGACACTCACCCGCAAAGGGGCGTTACAGATCTGCCCGTCCCCTTTCGGCTTCCCGCATCGAAGAATCCCAGTGAGGAGGTACGAGGGAGTGCGGTAGTCCGTGACCGTACCGTCCGCTTTGATGTTAGGCCCAATTCGCGCCGAAAATAGAGCGTCGATGGCCATCCATTCCTTCGGCGTAATAATGGGCTCCCATTTTCCGACAACGGGGAGACCGTTAACATCTCGCACCAACTCCCCGTTGTGCTTGCGCCAGCCGCACAGCCGAGGATTCCACAGTGCTAGCTTGAGTGACCGGCTTCGCCATTCGTTGCCATGGACCGTCCGCACCCCCGCGTCATTCCATCGAAGCTGAATGGAGTGCAAGGATTTTCCCGCGATCACATCCCGCGCAGCTTGGGCCAAAAGCGCGGCCTCATCTGGCTCAAGCGTTAGCTTGTCGTCCTTCCACCCGAACGGCCGTTTCCCCCCGACAGGGATTCCCTCCTCCGCCCGCCGCCGATGCGAGCGACGGGTGCGCCGCTTGATCTTGCGCACTTCCGCCTTCGCGATGACAACACCGAACAGCCCCATGGACTCAACGTCTTCGTTGTAGAGATCCTTCAGCCCCTTGGCGTCCGCGTACACCCGCCCGTCTTCATAGGTCAGGGCATCCACGAAGCGCTCATAGTCACCGACGCGCCGCACCAATCGGTCATCCGCAACGACGATCGCGCCACGCACCGGCTGGGCATCCGGGAGGCGTCCGGCCTTGAGCGCCCTCAGCATGGCCTCGAAGTCGGGCCGCACAAGATCGGCTTTGGCCGCTGAAAGGTCGTTGTCCGTGTAGTAGTGAACGATCTTCAGGCCCAGCGTTGCAGCCGTCTCGTCGTTCACCCTGTGCTGATCTTCGACTCCGTGCCCGTCCCTGGCCAGATCTGCGGAGATCCGCGCGTAGGCCACCACCGGCACTAACTGAGAGTCGTTGGTCATACCGCCCCCTGTAGTCGTCCCGGACTAATATTGCCCGAGAGACAGGAGTACTACCAGCAGTACTTGGACAAGTACCCGGTCGGCTACTGCGGCATCGGCGGCACGGGCGCCAAGCTAAGTGACCCGTCCGACGGCGGCTCCTGCCCGACGGGAATCGCTCCGGCTGGTGACTGAGGGGACGCTCCTCCCGGCGACGCGACAGCGATGCCGAAGCGCTCCTCCCACCCGGTACGCCGCACCAGCAGGTGCCGGGGCGCTGGTCTTCACGCAGGACGGGCACCTGTCACGCCTGGAGACCTGCTCCGAGGCCGACGCCCCGCTCACCACATGGCCGGAGCCCCACTTCGCGGAGCACTCGGACACTGTCGCCGCCAAAGGCCGAGAGGCGCGCCCTCACTCGTTCGGGCGATGCGATCGGGCTCGCACTCGATACGCTGCTCCCATGGATCAGAATCTCGCCCATGGGAGCAGCAATGACCACCTCCGCCACTGGGCAGCCACTCATCCCTCAGCCGCCTGCCACTGTCACGGCCCTTCGCCAGGCCGTCGCGCAGATCGCCCCCGCCGCCCTTCATGCCTTCACGCGGGAGCTGGATCAGGCCGCCGACCAGTCGCGGCAGGCTTCCGACCTGGCCCCTCTCCAGCGGTTCATCGCCCAGTGGGCCGTCTACGTCCACATTCAGCGGCAGCCGAATATCGCGAAAGAGTTCCGTCACTGGGAGGACGCTGCCGAGACAGGCGACGCGACGCAGGCCCGACGTGCCGCGTCCGCAATCGGCAAGATCCTGGACGACGCACATGCCGCGCTCGGACTCCCATCTCGATGAGCGTCGGCTGGCGCTGGGAGTACGACCCCGATCACGCTCACGTGGCAGGCGGCATCCCCGCTCACGTGGTGACCGAAGTGGAGCGTCTCGCCGGGCAACTGGTCGACCTGGCCGACATGGGCGTCGATGTCAGCGACTAGGGCAACGGCCCGCGGGCCGGGGGGATACGCCGCATGGACGCGGCAGGCGGCTATTTCTTCTTCCTGGTGGCACCACGAGACCAACTGATCGTGATCGTCCGCATCATGCCACCGTTCCAAGACCTCTAGACGGGCGCCGGGGCACATGGCAACACAGGCTCGGCGGCACGGGCGTCAAACTGAGTGACCCGTCCGACGGCGGCTCCTGCCCGACAGGGATCGCCCCCGCTGGAAGCTGAGGGCCTCCGGCTCACAGCGAGGGCGACCGGGCGACCGGCCGGCCGACGCGGGACGCGTGCCCTGTGGCGGATCCGGATCGCTTCGGCGGCGGCTCCGGCCATCATTCAGTGGCAACCGGACCGAGGGTGTCAGTCGTCGTCACCATGTCCGCCGCCATCGGTGGTCTTGGAGAAGCCGTCGTGCCAGGCGGCCTTCGCTCCGGAGTCGCCGATCCGGTACACGTCCACCACGGCGCCCGCGGCCACCACGACGGAGAGCACCACTGCCGCTGCACGGACGATCAGAGCGGACCGGGAGGTGGCCGCCCGGGTCCGCTCCCCGGGGGCCGCCTCCGCCGACGCCGACCTGCGGGTCGTCCACCAGACCGCCGTCGCCAGCACGAACAGGCCCGCCGCCCAGGGAAGCAACCCATCGCCCAGTTCGGCGTGCCTGCGCACCAGGGCGTCGCTGTCGACGTGCTCCTCCAGCCACTCTCCGGCATTCGTGGCCACGGGCACGCTCGCCAGCGTCACGAGGGCCAGAAGTGGAAGCACCACCCCCATCCGCCGGGCCGCACTCGGCCATATCGCGCCCACCACGACCGCCAGGGCACTCAGGGGAACGAGCACGACGACGAAGTGCACGACCAGGACGTGTGCGGGCAGGCCGTTGACAACGGTGATGCTCATCTTTTTCCTCCAGAAAGTGACCACGAGAGGTCGGCGCGGGCACGGGCGCTCAGCCTGTCGGCCTATGAGGCGCGCCAGACTGTCACAGGAAGCTCTGAGCTTCCTCTGAACCCGTCCCTTCCGGAGGCCGCTCCGGAACCGAAAACGCCGCCCGGTCCGGCCACTGGAGCACAGGCCCGTCGGCACGGGCGTCTCCTGCCCGATCGGCGTGGCCCCTGCGGATGGCTAATCCGTCCGGTAGGGGTGGTTTTTGGGCCTGTCCGCGAAACGACCCAAGATCCCCCGTCAGCAGTACCTCCTGTTAATGCGTTCGCAGCTGCCTGACTGGTGAACTGGCGTACTTCCGCGCTGTTCCGGCCAATGCAGGGCTCTGCGTGCATAACAGTGGCGAATGCGTCACAACATGGAATACACACCCGGCCCCATGCCGGACGTCCCTGTTCCTCTTCGGGGCCGTAAAGGCCCTGGCCGTACCTTCCCGAGATTTCCGCCCTTCGGAACGTGAGCACGGACATCCACGGCTGCATCGAGACCCGCCATCCGTGTGCCGATCACGACTGGTACGACGACGAGCCGTGGCTGTACGCCATGGACCCGGCAGTGGCTGGGAGCACGTCTTCGCCGTGATGAAGGCCCTGGCAGGACGCTTCGGCCCACGAGGGGTTCGGCTGGTCGCCTACTTCGACTGATCCGCGCCGTACTACGGGGCACGCACGGGGTTTCTTGCCCGATAGGCGTGGCCGAAGCCGTCGGGTGACCACTGGCGTCACGTCACCCCTGCCAGACCGGCGTTGCCCCGCTGGAAGCTGAGGGCGCCGCCTCCGTCATTCGGGCGATGTGATATCTCGGACTCGATACGCTGAGTGCGGCTGCGTGCCGCTTCGGGCGCGGACCGGTCCGGGGTTGCGTGGCTGCCGTTGTCAGGCGGAGTCGGAGCGCGCCTGCCGCAGGTTGTCCCGCACGGTACGCGTCACGGGGTGGTCCTCGCCCAGGACTCGGACGCATGCGGTGAGGGTCTGTTCGTACAGCGGGATGGCGCGGTTCAGGTCTCCTGCTCCTTGGTAGGCGTGGGCGAGGTTGTTGCGGGAAGCCAGGGTGTCGGGGTGGTCTTCGCCCAGGATCCGCACCCGGTCGGCGAGGGTCTGCTCGTGCAGGGGGATGGCACGGTTCGGGTCCCCCGCCGCTTTATAGGCCCCCGCGAGGTTGTTGCGGGAAGTCAGGGTCTGGGGATGGTCTTCGCCCAGCACCCGGAGGTGGTCGGTGAGGCTGTGCTCGTACAGGGGGATGGCGCGGCCCAGATTCCCCGCCGCCAGGTAGATCCCCGCGAGGTTGTTGCGGGAGGTCAGGGTGTCGGGGTGGTCTTCGCCCAGGATCCGGATCCGGCCGTCGAGCGTCTGCTTGGACAGGCGGACGGCCCGGACCAGATCGCCTTTCAACTCATAGGAGTAGGCCAGGTTGTTGCAGGAGTTCAGGGTCTGGGGGTGGTCCTTGCCCAGAATCCGGATCTGGTCGCTGAGGGTCTGCTTCTGGAGGGGGATGGCCCGGTTCGGGTTCCCCGCCGCCTGATAGGCGGTGGCGAGGCTGTGACGCGAGCTCAGGGTGTTGGGGTGGTCATCGCCCAGTACCCGGATGTGGTCGGTGAGAGTCTGTTCGTACAGGGGGATGGCACGAGCGAGATTCCCCGCGTTGAGGTGGGCCCCTGCGAGGCTGTGACGATAGATCAGGGTGTGGGGGTGGTCTTCGCCCAGGATCCGGATGCTGTCGGTAAGGGTCTGTTCGTGCAGGGAGATCGCCTGGTTCAGGTTCTCTGCCATTTGGTAGGCCCTGGCGAGGCTGTGCCGACAAGCCAGGGTGGTGGGGTCGTCCTCGCCGTGGAGCCGGGCTGAGGCAGCGGCGGCCCGTTCGGCGTAGGCGGTGGCTTGGGCGGGTTGGCGCTGGCTCAGCAGGAAGCGGGACGTGCCGTGCAGGATGAGGGCGGTGTCCGTAGTGTCTGTGCGGAAATGGGCGGCATGGGTCTCGATGTGGGGGAGCAGGTCGCGCCAGCGTGGCCATTCCGTCGGGTTGGTCTCCGGATCCTGAGGGAGGGCGGCCATGAGGAGGGATGTGCTGGTGGCGCGGGCTTCGGTGATGGCGCCTTCGGTGCGGTGGGGGTCGTCAGGGTCGGGGGTGCGGGCGACGGCTTGAACCAGGCGGTGCGTGGCCACGGCGGTCTCGGTGAGCGTGATCATGCTGAAGTCGGCGAGGAGGGCCAGGGCGTCGGATTCCGCGCCAGGGTCCTCGGCAAGGCCGTCCAACAGGTCGCGGGGGATCTCGTTCGGAGCGAGCCAGGCCATGATCTGAAGCAGGCGAACGGCCAAGGGATCACGGTTGGCGATCGTGTCGACGGTGACGCGCCAGGTGCGGGCGATCGTGGTGCTGTGAGGGTCGCCGTTGCCGGGGGTGGCGAGCATGCGGGCGGTCTGCGCACGGAAGCGTTCCAGGTAGCCGGAGAAGGTGCTGCGTGTACGGCGGACGTACGTACCGGCCTGCTCCAGTGCCAGAGGCAAACAGCCCAGTTCCGCGGCCAGTTCAGCGGCGGCCGAGTGCTCGGCGGCACCGTTTCGACCGGCCAAGTGGCACAGCAGGCCGACGGCGGCCTCCAGGCCCAGCACGTCCAGGTGCAGCGGCTCGTCGGCCAGCGCGTCCCAGCCGTGGCTGAGGCGGCTGGTGACGAGGTGGCTGCCACCGGTCAGCCTGGCCAGATAGGGGGCGAGGTGGTGAGGGTCGGTGGCGTTGTCGAAGACCAGAAGCCACCCGGAATGGGTCTCCAGCCAGGCCAGGGCCCATTCGGCCAGGACGTCGCTCGCGATGGTGCTGGCATCGATTCCAGGAGTGAGACGGGCGGTGAGCTGGGCGAGGGACGCGGTGATGGTCTCGGGGATCTCGGCATTGATCCACCAGACCGCCGTGTACTCGGTGCGGTGACCATGGGCGTAGTGCAGGGCCAGGGAGGACTTCCCGATTCCGCCCAGACCGGAGACGGTCTGTGTCACTACCTGCGTGGCGGCCCGCGCGTTTCCAGGGTGCAGGGCACGTTTCAGGTTGGCCGTTTCCTCCTCCCGGCCGACGAATCGGTGGGAGACGGGCCGTGGAAGGTTGTGCGTCCCGTGTGGCGTGGGCAGGCCTGCCGGTGACGGTAGTGCCACCGGGGTTTGGACACGCACGTCTCCTGCGTGGACGGTGCCGTAATTGGTGCCCACGGCAGGTGACCGGCTCCCAGAGGTGGCTGGACCGGGCTGGGGCGGTAAGGCGGGCTGCGTGATATCTCCGGTCACGAGAACGGGCTCAGGAGTGGTCGCCGGTGTGGATGGTGCCGTAGTTGTTGTGCACGGCTGGTGACCTCTCCCCCGAGGTGGTCACGGTCACCGTGGCGGCTGCGGCCGGGCGGGCCCACCCAGCGATCTCGGCGGCGAGCGTCGGATCCGCGGCCAGCAGGCGGCGGATCTGGACGCGCACCATCGCCACCAGGTCCGCGTCATCGGGCGCACCGGCCAGTTCGGAGACGCTGTCCGCGATGGCGTCCTGTTCGGCAGTCGGCTGAGTATCGGGCGCGTCGCGGCCAGTGAGGCGGAGCAGGAGGCGCCGGCCGAAGGAAACGGTCGCGTCGGCGGCATCGCTCTCCACGCGGGCCAGTACTGCCGTGCCGTAGGCGGTGACGGCTGCGGTGGCGTACGGCGTGAGGTCTTGCGCGAGCTGGATCGCGTCCACGGACATAGCAACATCCCCCTGGAGATTCACGAGCCGCCGGCGCCCCGATACGCGGCGGTGCGGTGGGCCATCCAGCCTAGCCATCACTCCTGCCACTTCGGCCGAGGCGCTCTTTGCCACTTCGACCGGGACGCTCCTGCCACTTCGGCCGGGACGCTCCGGAGTATGCGCGGACGTCGTTGTCCGGGTGGGCGTCCACGACTTCCCACCCCTCGCGAGTACACAGCGCAGCGGCAGTCCTACTCCTGGTGCGCGATGCCCCAGACCCGCGCCGCCCCGGTCCTGGCTGCTCCTGACGTAGATCGCGTAGATCGCTGCTCGGCGTGGCCCCGCGGACGGCTGGCGGCGACTGGCGGCCGACGCGCCCCGTCCAAGCCCCCGCGGACTGCCGGGTTCCGGGAGTCGTACGTCCCGGGCTCGGCCGTTTACCGCCCCGCCGGGGCGGCTGCGGCAACGCCGTCGATCTCGACGAGTACGCCCTCGCGCACGAGTTGTGTGACCACCGTGGTCCGGGCGGGCAGCGGAGAGCGATCCGCGAAGAACTCCGCGTACACGCGGTTGAAGGCGGCGAAGTGGCCGCGGTCGCTGAGGTAGCAGGTGCACTTGACGATCAGGTCCTTGCCGCTGCCGGCCGCGGCGAAGACCGCGACGAGGTTGCGCAGGACCTGCCGCACCTGGGCATCGAAGTCGGCCGGTATCTCGTGCGTAACGGGGTCGAGCGGGCCCTGCCCGGAGGTGAAGATCAGCTCACCGACCCTGATGGCCTGGGACAACGGGGGCTCGGTGCCGTCGGAGAAGCGTACGAACGGGGCGTTCTCGGTGTGGATGCCTTCGATCATGGAGGCATTCTCCGTCACGGACGCCGTACCGCTACATGGCGAGACGCACGGAAGGGGAATAATAGGGCATTACGGGCGCAGTGGCGGAGCGTGCAAGAGGCGGTGGCGGATGACGGACGACGGCGACGGCGGGGGCAGGGGCGCATGGGGTCGTGCCCCGGCGCGGCTGAGCGAACTGCTGGGGCTCGTCGGGGCCGCGCTCCTCGACGAGCGCGACCGGTCCGCCTTCCCGGAGGAGACCACCCGGCGCCTGGGCGCGTCGCTCCATCACGGCCGTACCGTCCGCGCGCTCGTGGAGATGGTGATCCCGAAACTGGCGGACGCGTCCGTGGTCGTCCTGCCCGCGAGCGGACGACGTACGCACTGGCACCGGGCGGGTCCGGGCGATGGCCGGGCCGCCGGGGAGGTGGCGGTCGAAACACTCGAGCGGATACCCAAGGTCGCGGACGCGCTGCACGGGCTCCAACCGCGCCCCGCCGTCGTACGCCCCAAGGAGATGGCCGCGCTCGACGACATCCTGCCGGGTGAGCTCGTTCAGGGTGAGGAGGCGCTGGTGGTCCAGCTCGCCGCGGGAGGCGTACCGGCCGGTGCGCTGATCATGCTGCGCGGCCCGGAGCGTGCCCGCTTCCAGGACGCCGACATCGAACTGGCGCATCAGTTCGCCGTAAGGGCCGGACTCGCGCTGGCGACGGCGGCGCTCTACTCGCAGCAGGCCCACACCATCGCCGTCCTGCAAGCCAGCATGGCTCCGGAGCCGCTGCCGGTGGCCGACGGCCTCAGGCTCGGCGCCGCCTACCGGCCGGCCGCGGAGGCACTGCACATCAGCGGCGACTTCTACCACGTGGCCCCTTGCCCCGCGGGCGGGGTCAGGTTCTTCTTCGGCGATGTGTCCGGCAAGGGTGCGGAGGCCGCGGTGCTGGCAGGGCACGTACGGCAGAGCATGCGCACCCTGGCCATGGTCAAGAAGGGGCCCGATCCACTGGGCGACCTCCAGCTGCTCAACGACCTCGTCATCAGCGCCGGTCAACGCTTCACGACCCTGGTCACGGGCTCCGCCCGGCCCTGCGACGACGGCTCGGTGAAGGTGGAGATCGCCAGCGGCGGCCACCTCCCCCCGCTCGCGCTTCGTGGCGACGGGAAGGTGGAGGAGATCGTCTGCGAGGGCATGCTCGTCGGGGCGGTGCCCGATCCCAGTTTCGGCTGTACGGAGCTCCGCCTCGAACCGGGTGAGCTGATGCTTCTCTACAGCGACGGGGTCACCGAGGCACGAGGCGGGATGAGCGGACGGGAGATATACGGCGACGAACGCCTCGTCGACGCGCTGGCCAGCTGTGTCGGCATGCAGGCACCGTCGGTCGCCGAGCGGCTGGAGCTCCTCACGGCCGAATGGCTCGCCGGCCGCCCGCACGACGACATCTCCATCCTGACGCTTCAGGCACCGCCCCGCCGTGGCTCACCACCGCACCGTCAGCCCGCGGGCCCCGGCGGGTCCGCGAGCACCGGGGAGCCCGTGAGCCCATGAATGCCACCGGAATCACCGATGCCGTCCGGGCGGACTTCGACACCTGCCTGGCGGATGCGGACGAGGGCGGAGCGCTGGAGCTGGCCGTCGGTCTGGTGACGAGCGGCGTGAGCGCGGAGGACGTACTGCTCGGACTGGTGGCACCCGCCCAGGTGCGGGTCGGCGAGAGGTGGGAGTCCGGTGAGTGGACGGTGGCGCAGGAGCACGCGGCCACCCATGTCAGTAGGCTGACGGTGGACGCGGTGGCGTCCGCCGCGCCTGTGGGCGGCGGTTCACCGCGCCATGTGCTGGTGGCGTGCAGCGACGGCGAATGGCATGTGCTGCCCTCCCACATCCTCGCCGAGGTACTGCGTCTGCGCGGTTTCCAGGTGCGTTCACTGGGCGGCTCCGTCTCCCCGCACGAGCTCCTCTCGGACGTCCATCTGAACGGCCCCGACGTCGTCGCTCTCTCATGCACGCTGACGTTCAACCTCCCGCTCGCACACCGGCAGATCGAGACCTGCCGATGCGCCGGTGTCCCCGTCATGACGGGCGGCCCGGGGTTCGGCCCCGAGGGCACATGGGCGTACGCGCTGGGCGCGGACCTGTACGCGGCAGACGCCCGCGACGCGGCGGAAGCGCTGCTTCACCGCTGGCCGCCGGCGTTGTGCGGGGAGTCGTCGGTGCAGGCCGGTGCCGTGGAGGAGTACGCGGCACTCGTCAGACGACGACCCGAGCTGCTGGCGGACTTGGCCCATGTGCTGCGTGACGTGTTCCCCGGCTTGCGGGAACGCTCGGACATCCCGGGAGGCTCGGGCAGTTCGGGCGGCTCTGGCCCCTCAGGCAGCTCGTGCCACTCTGGCAACTCGGGCCCCTCGGGCAGGGAACACGAGGAGGGCACCGACTTTCTGGGCCGGTTGCTGGATTCCCTGGCGGCGGCCGTGTTCGTCGACGACGCCCGCGTATTCACCGGGCAACTCGCCTTCGCCGCGGCGTACTTCTCCGCCCGCTCGGTTGAGCCCCGCTGCCTCCTCGCGATGACGGATGCCCTGGCCGACCGTCTGCGCGGGTCGCCCCGGACCCTCGGCACACTCTCGGCGGGGCGCCGATACCTCGTCACGCGGGAGGCGGACTCCCGCCGCCCCGAATGAACCGGACCGGTGGGGCACTGCGCGAGGAGTGAGTCAGCGCAACCCGCCGGAGGCGAAGATGACGTCGCCGATGATCCATGCGGCGTCCTGGGAGGCGAGGAGGGCCACCACGGGGCCGATGTCGCGCCGGCACACCGATCCCTCCCGCCGTGGCGAACCGACACTGAAGTCACCCGAGCCGACGACACACGCTCATCGGCCTTCTCGTTCCGCTCGATCCCTTTGTCGACTCACTCGCCGAACGCATAGCGTCGCTGCCACCAGGCGTCATTCCAGCGGCGCTCGCCGCCGTCGACGCGGCTGAGACGTCACTTGAAGCCGGTCTGGACGCGGGAAACGCGCTACTGGGATCGCTGTTCGCCGAGCCCGCCGCAGCCGAGCTCGCTCGGGCCGCGCTCAAAGCCGGGGCGCAAACCCGTGACGGTGAACGCAACATCGAGGAGGTTCTGCGCTCACTCGACAGGCCGCGGAATCACGAGTGGAAGGTCTCCGACCTGACCACGATGGCGCCGGGAGCGGAGGCCGCGGACAAGTAGCGGACAAGTAGCTGTATGAGCCCAGGGGTCGGCCGCCGAAAAACAGTTGGCCACCTGAACCGGCCGACCCCACGCTGTACGTCATGGAAGATCCGCGACGCGGGATCCGTGCGGTCCATTCGGAATCCACGATTACCGTCTACCAGGCGTACTCCCCCGAGATCGGCCTGCCCGCGGCCAGCGAGGGCCGTTTCCCGGCCCGGTGGAAGCGGGACAGGATGACCTGGATCAAGCCGTCGTTCCTGTGGATGATGTACCGCTGCGGCTGGGGCTCGAAAGCGGGGCAGGAGACCGTCCTGGCTGTCGAGATCAGCCGTGCCGGCTTCGAGTGGGCGCTGCGCCACGCGAGCCTGTCGAGCTATGTGCGCGGGGTGCACCCCGACCAGGCCACCTGGCAGCGTGAGTTGAGGCGTGCGCCCGCTCGCGTGCAGTGGGATCCCGAGCGGGACCTGCGCCTACAGCCCCTGCCGTACCGCTCCCTGCAACTCGGTCTCTCCGGTGAGGCCGTACGGCGCTACGCGGACGAGTGGACGGTCGCCATCCGCGACGTAACCCCGCTCGCCCGCGAGATCCACTCCCTCGTCAGCGGTGGTGACCTGGACTCCGCCGCCCGGCTGCTGCCCCAGGAGCGTCCGTACCCCGCCGCGGACGGCCTTCTCGCCCACCTACGGGGATGACCGGGCCGGTGTGCCGAACAGCCGACCAGGGCGCCCGATCAGGACCAGCCGATCGGACCGGTGCGGTCGATGAAGCGTCCCGAGCCGGCGCCGGGCCCTTCGGTCGCGAGGCGGACGATCGCGTCGGTGCCCTCGGTGACGGTCTGGGGGCCGGTGCGGCCATTGAGATCGGTTGCCGTGTAGCCGGGGTCGGCGGCGTTGACGCGAATGTCCTTCAGCCCCTTGGCGTACTGGGTGGTCAGCATGGTGAGGGCCGCCTTCGAGGCGGTGTAGAGGGGCGCGACCACCGAGGACTCGACCCGGGCCGGGTCGTGGGTGATGGCGAGCGACCCCATCCCGCTGCTGACGTTGATGATGACCGGGTCCGGTGAGCGGCGCAGCAGCGGCAGGAAGGCGGTGGTCGTCCGCACCACACCGAACAGGTTGACCTCGAAGACGCTCAGAGCGTCCGCGCCGGTCAGGCCGCCGGGATCGCCATGCGGACCGTGCACCCCGGCGTTGTTGATCAGAATGTCGATCGCGCCCTCGTGCGCGGCGACGGCGGCCGCCGCGGCGGTGACGGAGGCGTCGTCGGTGACATCGATACGGACGAATCGCGCACCCAGCGTGGCGGCGGCCGCCGCGCCCCGCTCCTGATCGCGGGCCCCGACGATCACGGTGTGACCGAGTTCGATGAGGCGGCGGGCGGTCTCGTGGCCGAGCCCCTTGTTGGCTCCGGTGATGAACGTAGTGGTCATGGATCGATCGTCCGCGCGGCGCCGGGGCCGTACCAGGGACGCTTCGACCGTAGGAACGGCGGTACCAGAATGGGGAGGGGAAGGGGCAGGATGGCCGGTATGGCGACGAAAGAGGGAGTCGGACTGGGCGCGACGATCCGCGCCTGGCGGGAGCGGCTGTCTCCATCCGCCGTGGGGCTGCCGACGGGCCGGGCACGCCGCGCGCCCGGGCTGCGCCGTGAGGAACTCGCCGAACGCGCCGGTGTCTCCGTCGACTATGTGGTGCGCCTGGAGCAGGGGCGGGCCACGGCACCCTCGGCCCAGGTCGTCGCGTCCCTGACGCGCGCCCTGCGCCTGACCGCCGCCGAGCGTGACCACCTCTACCGCATGGCCGGGCTGGCCCCTCCCAATGACGATCGGATCCCGGATCGCATCCCGCCGGGCGTCCACCGCGTACTGCGTCGTCTCGGAGACGTCGCGGTCGCCGTATTCGCCGCGGACTGGCAGATGATCTGGTGGAACGCCGAGTGGGCGGCGCTTCTCGGCGACCCGTCGGCGTCACCACCGGCACTGCGCAACTTCGCCCGCGAGAGGTTCCCGATCGGCTCCGACCCCGTACGCATCACCGCGTGGCCGGTTATCACGCGGGACAGCGACGACTCGGATCTAGCCATCGTGTCCGACCTGCGCCGCGCCACCGGCCGCTTCCCCCATGACGCACGCCTGGCGGAACTGATCCGGGTGCTCACCACGGGCAGTCCGACATTCGCCCGGCTGTGGGCGAGCGGCACGGTGGCCGCACACCGCGAGGACCGCAAGACGGTCGAGCATCCCAAGGCCGGCCCCGTCGACGTGGACTGCGATGTCCTGACCGACGGCGATTCCGAGTTCAAGATCGTGATCTTGACCGCCGTGCCCGGCAGTGCGGATGAGGCCAAGCTGAGGCACCTTACGGCGACCGACGCCGACCCCGGCACCGCCCGGCACTGAACTCCGCCGACCGTGGTGTGAACGCGAGGTCCTGGCCGCCGTGTGCTCTGGGCCACGGGGCGCATGAGCACTCTCCACTCAGCCGGCGTTGAACGCCTTCTCGACGGTCAGCGTGTCCTCGTACAGGTGCATGCGGACGATCCGGTTGTCCTCGACGGTCAGGTGCGTGGCCGCCGATGTGGTGAACTCCTTCCCGGTGGCCACGACGGTGTGCGTCCAGACCGCGAGCAGTACCACGTCACCACCGTCGACGATGACGCGCTCCGGCACGACCTTGCTCCTGCCGGGCGCGAAGTGCGGCCACATCGTGGTGAAGTACGGCGCGACCTCCTCCCGGCGGGTTCGGCGGCCGGTCCAGGGCAGCGCGTCGCTGCCGGGGACGTGCCAGTCGATCTCCTCGGCGAACAGTTCCTGGATGCCGTCGGGGTCCTGCCTGCCGAGGCGCTCCACGAACGTCTCGGCCACGGTCCGTTAGGTCTGAGTATCTGTTGCCATCGCCCTTGTCCTTTGTCTTTTCGTTCGTATGGGTGTGTGCCTTGGCGCTCTCGTCGTCACCGGCGAGGAAGACGACCTGGTACGCGGCTCGGACGCCCGGGAGCGGCGAGTGCGCCCCGCGTCGCCGGCTTGGCGCCTAGAGCTGTGTGACGCCGCCGTCGACGAACAGTTCCGCGCCGGTGGTGAAAGTGCTTTGGTCGCCGGCCAGGTAGAGGGCGGTGGCGGCGACCTCGTCGGGATGGCCGGCGCGGCCGAGCGGGGTCGGTGGGGCGGGCTCGGCCGTGGTGGGCCGATCGCCGTGCGGGAAGGCGGCGCGGAGCTCGTCCCCGCCCGGGGTCTCGACAGGGCCGGGGGTGAGGGTGTTGACGCGGATTCCTCGGCCGGCCAGTTCCGCGGCCCAGGTGCGGGCGAGGCTGCGGATCGCGGCCTTGGTGGCGGCGTAGATGCCCAGGCCCGGGGCGGCCCGCAGGGCAGCGCTGGAGGAAAGCAGCATCACCGAGGCGTCGGTCGTCAGCAGCGGCAGCGCCTTTTGGACGGTGAAGACCGTGCCCTTGAGATTGATCGAGGTAGTGCGGTCGTACTCCTCCTCGGTGATCGCGCCGAGCGGGCCGTAGTCCCCGACCCCTGCGTTGGCCACCACGATGTCCAGGCGGCCGCTGCGGTTCGCGATCTCGGCGAAGAGCCGGTCGAGGTCGCCGAGGTCCGAGGCATCGCCCTGGATGGCGATGCCTCGGGCGCCGACCTGCGCGACGGCGGCGTCCAGTGCGGCCTTGCGGCGCCCGGTCAGGTAGACGGTCGCGCCCTCGTCGGCGAAACGGCGGGCGATCGCCAGGCCGATGCCGCTGGAGGCGCCGGTGACGAGGGCGGTCTTGTTGTCCAGCTGTCCCATGAGATCTCCAATTTCTTGATGTAACCATTTTGGTTACATCGATGGGCGCGAAATGCGATCCCCCCGATCAGGGGAAGTCGACGGTCCGAGGTCAGGCGGCTTTCAAGACGTCCCGCAGCACGTCCTCCAGCGTGGTCTTGGCCAGCTCCCCGCGCAGGGCGGCCTCCACATCGTCGTACACGGCGGTCATCGCCGGCCCGATGCCGTGGCCCACGACGCACTCGGGGTCCGGGGTCCCGCGATGCAGGGCGAAGACCGGTCCCGGCTCGATCGCCTGGTAGACGTCGAGCAGGGTGATCGCCGCCAGGTCCCGCGCGAGCATCCAGCCCGCCCCCGCTCCCCGCCGCGAATCGGCCAGACCGGCCTTGCTCAGCTTGGCCAGCAGGCGGCGGATAACCACCGGGTTGGTGTTGACGCTCGTCGCTATCTGCTCGGAGGTGGCGACCTCATGGCCACGCCGCTGATACAGCCCGATCCATGTCAGGGCGTGCGCCGCGATGGTCAGCCTGCTGTTGGCACTCACGTCGGACTCCACCTCCCCCATCCCTCGGCGCTAGTCGTAACCATAGTTGTTACTACTACATGCGGCAATTTCGGCGGGCCGACCGGACCGGCCTCGTCGGCCCGCTCGGCGCGCGTACCTGGCCTTCTTCACCCACGGCGGGACGGGCTCCCGGTTCCGCACGTCACGCGCGGCTACTGGCCGGAGGGCGCCGGTGCCGGTACGAGGCCGTCTTCGACCAGGCCCGCGAGGACCGCTTCGCCCAGGGCGTGGACGGCGGACTGGGGGCGGACCATGACGGTGAACTCCTTGATGCGGCCGTCGTCGGCGAAGTGCAGCAGGTCGATGCCGTGGATCTCCTTGTCGGCCACCCGGGTACGGAAGAGCAGCACCGCCGACTGGGCGGACGTGCCGTCGGTGCTGGTCTGCGCGGCGCCGGTGTGGTCGCCGATGTAGCGGAAGCCCTGGAAGGTGCGCAGCAGGACTCCGAAGAGGCCCAGCACCATCGGCTTGCCCTCGAAGGGGGTGAACTTGACGGGGCTGTAGAAGCGGATGTCCTCGGTGAACAGGTCGTCCAGGGCCGGGAGGTCCCGGTTGTCGATGGCGGTACGGAAACGGTCGGCAGTGGTCATCGCAAACCCGCCTGCTTTCGTAGTCATGGATGTGAGTAGTCATTTTCATGACTATCATGGTCGCGTGTCCGGCGACAGAGGCATGCGAGGCATACGAGGCATGCAGAGGCACGGAGACATGAAGGAGGCGATCCGATGGCCCTGCGGCACGCCGTGCTGGCGGCACTGCTCGATGGGGAGCTCAGCGGATACCAGCTGACCAAGGCGTTCGACATCGGCGTGGCCAACTTCTGGCACGCCCAGCCACAGCAGCTCTACACCGAGCTGACCCGCCTGGAGAGGGACGGGCTCATCGCGGGCCGGGAGGTGGTCCAGGAGACCCGCCCCACCAAGCGGTTGTTCCATGTGACCGATGCCGGGCTGGCGGAGCTGGAGGAGTTCACGGCGGCGTTCGCCAAGCCCTCCTTCATCCGTGACGATCTGCTCGTCAAGGTCCAGGCCGCCGACCACGTCGACAAGGAGACCCTGATCGCCCAGCTCACCGAGCGTGCCACCTTCGCCGAGGCCAAGATCGAGCTGTTCGGCAAGCTGCTGCGCAAGATGCGCGGTGACCGTACGGAGGAGGAGTTCCTGCGCCACGGCCACCGCATCGGCCCGTATCTGACATGTCTGCGCGGCCTGGCCCTCGAACAGGGCAACCGCGACTGGTGCGAGCGCACGATCACCGTCCTGCGAGAGAGGCAGCACAGCCGTGGCCGACACTGACGCGGCGTACAGCCGCTACGTCGCGCTGGGCGACAGCCAGACCGAGGGCCTGGGCGACGGGGACGACATCACAGGTCTGCGCGGGTTCGCCGACCGCCTCGCCGAGCACCTCGCCCACGCCAACCCCGGCCTCTCGTACGCCAATCTCGCCGTACGGGGCCGCCTCGCCGCGCAGGTCCACGCGGAGCAGCTCGCGCCCGCCCTGGCCCTCCGCCCCGACCTGGCCACGGTCGTCGCCGGGGTCAACGACCTCCTCCGCCCCCGCTTCGACGCCGACCACACCGCCCACCACCTGGAGGCGATGTTCGCCGCGCTCACCGCGCAAGGCGCCCACGTCGCCACGCTCACCTTCCCCGACCCCGCCCGCATCAGCCCCCTGGCGCGCCCCCTCACCCCGCGCGTGATCGCCCTGAACGAGCGCATCCGCGAGGCCGCCCGGCGGCACGGCGTCACGGTCGCCGAAACCGGCCACTATCCCGTCGTCACCGACCCCCGGCTGTGGAGCCCCGATCGCCTCCACGCCAGCTCCCTCGGCCACGAGCGCATCGCCGCCGCCCTCGCCCACACCCTCGACCTCCCCGGCACCGACGACACCTGGAGCCACCCGCTGCCCCCGCCGGTGACACCCGCACCCACCGGATGGCGCGCCGCCATCGACGAGCTCCGCTGGACCGCCGCCTTCCTCGGCCCCTGGCTCACCCGCCGCCTCCGCGGCCGCTCCTCCGGCGACGGCCGCACCGCCAAGCGACCGCGGCTGGGGCCGGTGCGAGCGGATGGGACGGAGTCCGTGAGCAAAGGCGGGGATGTTCAGCGCTGACCCGCCCGCGGGAGGCTGCCGCCGACTGGTCGGTACGCGTAGCGCGTACCGCGTCCAGCGCGGCGGCAACCTCATCTTGGGCGGCAGGCGCGGGGGTGTCGTTTCAGTGCTCTCGCGGGCGGTGCGGTCGTGTCGGCAGCAGCGCGTTGTCGGATACGCATTCGCCGACGTTGGTACCGATGGCCCTCCCGTCCTCGGCGTCCCAGCGGAAGTGCATGCCCAGCCAGAGGCGGCTGAACTCGCCCTCCTGGGCGACCTGGCTGAAGCTGTCCATCCGGCGGTACGCCTTGATGGTGTGCGGGTCCTCGGAGCGTGCGGTGAACGAGACGTCGTCCCGGCCGAAGAAGTGCTTCATCGTGCTTGCCCACGCGGCCGTGAAGTTGGCGTGCCCGGAGGTCCAGGCGGCGAAGCACGGGGTGAACGGTGCCCCTGAGCGGTCCGTGCTGAGCGGCTCCCATTTCGCGTTCGCGCCGCCTGTCGCCCGGATCGCGGACACCGGGCGCCACAGCTTGATCCGGGTGTCGAACTTGCTGTCCCAGGCCGCGATCCCGGCATCCGCCAAGGACAGCGCCGACAGCGCGAACAAGCGGGTGGTCTCGTACCTGGCGAGCTTGAACTTCTTGGCGAGGGTCCCGGTCAGTTCGAGCAGTTGCCCCGGGGGGTGGTAGGTGCCGTCCAGGTCATGGTCCCAGAACCAGCCGATGACGGTCTGGTCGTAGGTGCGCTCCTGGGAGTCGGCGCCACCGACCCGCCGCACCTCGTCGCGCTGGCGCGCGTACTCCGGGCTGGCCAGCAGTTTGGCGTAGGAAGTGAAGCCGCGCAGGGTGGAAGGCCGGAACTGCGAGCCGGAGCGGAGCACGAACGGCCGCACCTTGCCCCAGTTCGGGGTCACCGCGTCGCTCGGCTTCTTGCAGTCCTCCTCACCCGTCGGCCGCCAGGCTCCGGGTGTGGTGGTGTCGCCGCGGTAGACATCCGGGTTGTCCGAACCGTCGCCCGCCCGGGATTTGTTGATCTGCCGCACCACGCGGTCGACCACCAGGTGGTCGAGGGGGTCGTGGGAGTGGGGGGAGCGGCCGGTCCGGGCCTTGTACTGGGCGTCGATGTAGGCCTGATCGCCCGGGTACAGCTGGGAGATCATCCGGTACGCCGTGCGGTCGATCGGCCGCTCCTCTTCGTCCGCACGCGGCCGCGACGATGTGCCGGCGTACTTCAGCGGCCGGTTGAGGTACGGCTGGTACTTCAGGGTTCCGTACGTGTACTGACAGGCGCTCTCGGCGTTGTAGATCGCCGCGAATACCATCGCCCCGGACCTGGAGAGCTTGCCGGGCGAGGCGTCCCAGCCCCGCGCATTGCGGAACGTCTGGAGCAGGACCTTGTTCCAGGGCGTCCGCCGACACGGGTCTTCAAGCGTGGAAGCACGGACTTCGTGGCCGGCCGACGGCCATGATTGTGCTTGGGAGGCACGGCATTCCTTTCGACGTCGCTGATCAACAGCGGCAGCGTAATATCGGATATGCCATATAAAGGACAACCTCGCCGATATACCTCGGTGCTTGGTATTTGTGTACGCAGGACGCGTTGCCGCGGAATGCGTGACCCGCGTCGAACGCTCGGCTCTCTCGGCGGCACACCGCCCCGACCGGCACGGGGCCTCGTCCGCGGGGCCGGTCCTTTCGATCAATCTGGCCGTGGTCGCGAGCGTGTCGAGCCGGTCCACCGTGGTTGCCCTTGCTACCGTCCACTTCGCCTAAATCGCCCATAAAGGACCGATTCGCGTCTACTGACGGCCGAGAGGACACGGACCATGAACGACTTTTCCCGCCGCGGGCTGCTGAGGGTGACGGCGGGCGCCGGTGCCGGCGCGGTCGTCGTGTCGGGCGCCGCGGCCGCCGCTGCCCCCGCTGCAGGCGCCGTGACCGAGGCGTCCGGGAGCGATGCGCATTGCGCGCCCGCGGAGCTGACCGGCCGGATCGTCCGCCCCGAAGACGCCGGATACACGGACGCGCGCCTCGGCTGGGACCAGCTCTTCTCCCACTATCCGCTGGTCATCGTCTTCGCCCAGAACACCCAGGACGTGGTCAACGCCCTGACGTGGGCGCGGCAGAACGACGTGGCGGTGCGGGTGCGGAGCGGCCGCCACGCCCTTGAGGGCTGGTCGAACGTGGACAACGGGCTCGTGATCGACATCAGCGATCTGAAGTCGGTTCACGTCGACACCAAGTCGCGTATCGCGACGGTCGGAGCCGGGCTCAACCAGTTGGAAGCGGTGACCACCCTCGCGGAGCAGAACTTCGCGGTGACCACCGGAACGGAGGGCAGCGTAGGCCTGTCCGGTGCGACGCTCGGCGGCGGTTTCGGCTTCCTCACCCGCTGGCTCGGCATGGCCTGCGACAGCCTGGTGGGGGCCGAGATCGTCGTCCCGTCGGGTACCGAATGCGCCAAGGTGATCCACGCGGACCTGTACAACAACTCGGATCTGCTCTGGGCGCTCCGTGGCGCGGGGAACGGCAACTTCGGCATCGTCACGTCACTGACCTACAAGTTGGCTCCGCTGAAGAGCGTCACCTATCTCCAGGCGACGTGGCAGGGCATCGACAACCTTCGCCCCATCTTCGAGGCGTATCAGCGTACGGCGCCGACCACCGACGCCCGCCTCGGAACCCAGCTCGAAATTCACCGAAACCAGATCTTCCTGTTCGGGGTTCTCCCCGAAGGAACGCCGGACGAGACGAAGAAGCTGCTGGCCTCGATCCTGTCGATCGACAGCCCGGACATCACTACGCAGGTCGGTAACTGGGGCGACGTATACGCGGGATTCCAGATTCCGATCGAGCAGGAACCGGCGAACTGGAAATTCCACTCGCAGTTCACCAGAAAGCCGTTCCCGAGCGACGCGATCGACATCGTCGACTCGTTCATCAGAACCGCCCCGACGGATGACAGCAACTTCTTCGTCCAGGCTTTCGGCGGGAACGTCAGGAGGAGCCCCCGCGGCGGCACCGCCTTCCCGCACCGCGACGCGCTCTTCTACTCCGAACCCGGAGTCGGCTGGGGGGAGCGCAGTGACCAGCCGGGCGTCTGCGACCCGCTCACCTCGCAGTGCCAGGCCTGGATCGCCGAGTTCAGCCAGGCCCTGCGGACCTATGTGGACGGCGCCTACGTCAATGTGCCGAACATCGCACAGCAGGACTGGGAAACCGCCTATTGGGGGAACAACTTCGACCGGCTCCGCACCATCAAGGCGAAGTACGACCCCAACAACGTCTTCCAGTACGAGCAGAGCGTCCCGCCCGCGGTCTGCTGACCGAGCACGGCCAGAGCCCCCTCCCGATCGGGCGAATTCCAGGGGGCTCGGCCATGCCTACCCGTCCTGTGCAGTCGCTGAACGCGCGCCGATTTGTACGGCCGTTCGTCAGCACCTGCGCCCGCAAGGGCTCGGCGGTCAGGCCGGGGCAGTTCGGGTCGCCGTGATCACCACCGTCGTGTACGGCATCGTGAAGCCGCCGCCCATCGCGTCGATGGCCGCGCCGACGCCCTCCAGCACTTCCGCCAGTTCGGCCGGAGGGAGCTGGGTGAACGCGCCCTGGGTGGGGATCTGCTCGAGCCAGGCGTCCCGGGTGTAGGTCCACTCCCAGTCGAACCGCCACTGCTCCGGTTCGCCGAACGCGCCCGCCGCCCGTATCCCGTCGGCGGCCTTGGCGAGGATCGGCTGATACACGTCCGGGCCGCCCCGCGTCACCGCCCGGAAGTCGAACGGCGCGTCGGGCATCACCCGTCGGCAGACCGTGGCGAGGGCTTCCGCCAGATCGGCCGGGAGCTGGAACACGTTCCAGAACGCGGCCAGTCGGGCGCCGGGCCGCAGTACCCGGGCGGCCTTGGCCGCCCCCGCGACCGGGTCGATCCAGTGCCAGGCCTGGCCCGCGATCACGGCATCGAAGTGCCGCCCGGCCGGGTCCCAGGCTTCGAACGTCGCGACCTCGACCGCCGTCCCGAGCCGCCGCGCCACGTCGGCCATCCGCGCGTCCGGTTCGACACCGAGCACCGTACGGCCGGCCCGCTGGAACTGCCGGGCCGCGATACCGGTGCCACAGCCGACGTCGAGGATGCCGGGTGCATCGAGGACATCGGGGATGTCGGGGATGTCGGGGATGTCCGGGCCGGGGCCGTCGGTGGCGATCCGGTCCACCATGGCCTGGGGGTAGCGGGGCCGGGCCTGGTCGTAGCGTTCGGCATCCGAGCCGAACGACTCGGCCATCTGCCGATGTTGATGGGGCTCGTTCCCGGAGGAGGGTAAAGTGGGCATGCGCCCACTATGAGTGGGCACTTGCCCACTCGTCAACCGGGCGGGCCCACGAGCAAGGTGAGGGAGGGACGCACGGTGCCGACAGGGGTGGCCATGCGTGACGTACGCGAACAGTTGTTCCAGGCCGCCGAGCGAGTCCTGCTCCGGGACGGACCGAGCGCGCTGACCAGCCGGGCGGTCACCACGGAGGCGGGCTGCGCGAAGGGCGTCCTGCACCGGCACTTCGCCGACTTCGACGCCTTCCTCGCCGAGCTCGTACGGGACCGCATCGCCCGGCTCGACCACCAGTCCGCCGCCCTGCGCGGCTACGCCGGGACCGGCACCGTCGCCGACCACCTCGCCGACGCGCTCACGACCCTGTTCGAATCGGTCGCCGTGGGCCTCGTCAGCCTCGTCATCTCGCGCGACGAGCTACGCGCCCGCCTCCGCGAGACCACACCGACCGGCCTGCCGCTCCTGACGGAAGCCACCGCCATGATCGCCTCCTACCTCACCGCCGAGCGGGACCGGGGACGCATCGCGGCCGACGCCGACATCGACGCGCTCGCACCCACGGTGATCGGGGCCGGACACCTGCTCTTCGCCGACCGCGAAGCCACGCCCCCGGGCGCCGTGGCCGTCCGCAAGATGGTGACCACCGTCATCGCCGACGTCGTACGGGCGCCGTAGCTCCGACACGACGATGTCCGCGAGCCGCAGCGCCGATTGTTGTCGAGGTACGGCCCTGAGAGGGTTCGCCAAGAGCCAGACGTACTTCATCAGTTGAGGGACAATCACCCGCTATGGCCATCGATTACCGCAGACGTCCGAAAATCGACTACCGCAAGCGTCCCCAGGAGCCGACTCCCGCGATCAGTCTGGAAAAGGTCGCCGCTCAGGCCCCGGGGCTGGTCAGCCTCTACAAGTCCGCTGCGGTCTCCCTGGCCAAACACGATGCCGGCGGGCAACGGGCCGCGGTGTACCTGGTGCTGGACCGCTCCGGAAGCATGCGCAAGTACTACCGCAACGGATCCGTGCAGTACTTGGCGGAGCAGACACTCGCCCTCGCGGCGAACCTCGATGACGATGGGGTCGTGCCTGTCGTCTTCTTCTCCACGGACATCGACGGAACCGCCGAGATCAGCCTCGACGCCTACCAGGACCGGATCAACCCCCTGCACGACTCGATGGGCCACATGGGCCGCACCAACTACCACGTCGCCATGCAGGCCGTCATCGACCACTACCAGGCATCCGGGGCCGACGACCCGGCATTCGTCGTCTTCCAGACCGACGGCTCCCCCACATCCAAAGCGGCGGCGGAGCACGTGCTGTGCACGGCCGCGAAGCTGCCCATCTTCTGGCAGTTCATCGGGTTCGGCGACGACGAATTCCGCTTCCTGCACAGACTCGACGACCTGCCGGTACCGAACCGGCGCGTCGTCGACAACGCCGGCTTCTTCGCCGCCGGACCAACACCGAAAACCCTCTCCGACGCCGCCCTCTACGATCAGCTACTCCACGAATTCCCACTGTGGCTCAACTCCGCCCGCTCCGCCGGAATCCTGAAAAGCTGAGAACGGCTGCGGAGAGAGCGTGACGACTCGTCGCGCTTGTCTTGCGTCACCTGATCACCCCTGATCGGGAAGCGAACGGATCTCGTCCCCCATTCCGGGAGCGACAATCTCATGCCCGCGCCCAAAACTCTTGAATATTGCACTCCCATCACCTTTGCCGACCTTGTATGCATAGCAAACTTCCATCTGCCGACATTGCGAGCAGAAGAGGTTGGCCACAAAAGGCGACAGCGAGACAGGCCCTCCCGGTCCCAGCAAATAGAAGAGTTCGTTGCCGACGGGGCGATCCCATGTGAACGTTCGCCGCTCGAAGTCCGGGTGGTCGCCCATCGCGTCTTCCGCGACGACGTCAAAGGTTCTCAGCCTCGGCTGGTAGACACACGACACCGTGAACAACCAGGAAAGGTTTTTGAGGAACTGCGCCTTGGCCAGGGCGTGTTCGAGGTGGTGCGTGCACTCGGCCACGCGCAGGGCGGACTCGGGCTGACTCTTGGGCTTGTTGCCGTGAGCGGCTCGATTGCGTTCCTCCCGCAAGACGTCGAGGTGTCCAACGATTCCGGCGTCGTCCGGCGTGTCCTTGAGGGCATGATGAAGCCCGATCACCAGATCAGGGTGGTCGGCGGCAAGCGGCCGGAGTCTATCGAGCCACGTTGTCCATGTGCCGAACATGACACCTCTTCCGAGGTATGCCTTCCGGAGCGCGGATAGGTTGTTCTGTCCCAGTCCCTGCCCGTGTCCCTCACTGCCGGATCGACTTTCGATTCGTCCCTGGAGTAACGCCGCCGCGGTTAAGCTGACAGTGATGGCGAGGGTCTCCGCGGCATCGAGCAGTGCCTCGTACTTCTCCTTGGGGGTATACGCCTGCTGAAGCGCGCGGACGGCGCGAGCAACGGGATGTGGCAATGCGTTCCGCGCGTCCGCGAGTAACTCAGCGGGCACCACGGACCGCTCGACGCTCTCCGGGCGGCAGGCTGTCGACCGCGCCGACGGCGCAGTGGCCGAACCCAATGCCATTCCCGGGGACGCCTGCGGAGGCGGCGGCCCAAGAGGCGGTGCGGCGACGGTCTCTTGGGCAGTACGGGCTGGCGATGCCGGGACGTCGTATCGAGGTGACTGCTGGTGTCTGCTCCACCGCCAGCGCCTGATGACCAACCGGAGCCAGGCGGGGATGACCCCCAGGACGGCGACGAAGATGACGATGGCGAGCAGGGTGTCCAACCAGAGGGACAGGGGGGTCGGTTCGGTAGGCGGGGTGGTCGGGATGGAGATGCCGGCGATCAGGCCCCATCCGGCAGTGTTCCAAAACGCCCAATCACGGTAGAGGGGCGCGTCGTACAGCCTGAAGACAGAATTCCGTCGCTTGGGAAGAGGTGACGGCGGAGCCAACCGGGACGCTGCGTTGTCTTGCATGCGCATATGGTGCCCAGGTGTGGGTGACTGGTGACCATTGTGTGTGGGATTGTTACAGGGTGATGCTCCTGGAACTGGATGCGGCACCGCACCCCTCCGGGCATCGTTCCCGCTGGAAGCCGAGGGGGCCACTGCCTCGCTCATTCGGGCCCCCATCGGTCAGCCGTACTCCCGTCGGTACGATCAGTACGGAGCGGGAACCCATCCCGCAGGGGAGCAGGTCATGTCCGAGTCGACCGTGTCCGGCCAAAGTGACTCGCCCGCCGTCGCGCTGGGCCCCATCGCGCTTGTTCTGGGCGTGTTCTCCGTCGTGGGCGCGTGGGTGCCCACGCTCGTGCTCGTCGCCCTTCCGTGGACGGTCATCGCGGGGGCGCTCGCCATCGCGCTCGGGGCCATGGGTGTGCACCATGCCCGCCGCGGGGTCGGGCGTCTGTGGGCCGCGGTCGTCGGAACCGGCCTCGGTGTCGTTGGGTTCGGCGGCGTCATCGCCCTTTTGTGGTCCTTCGGCGGCTGACTACACGTTGGTGTCGAGCTCGGCGGCGGACGCGATGATGGCGTCGAGGACGGTGAGGACTTCCTTGCGGGGCTCGGAGCGGGTGGTGCGGTGCCGGGCGATCAGGCGGCGGGTCCCCAGGCCGGGCAGGGATACCGCCTTTACGCCGTCGGGCAGCACACCCAGCACGGCCAGGGCGGGCACGATCGCTATGCCCAGACCTCCCGACACCAGCGAGAGCGCGACGTCGTAGTCGTAGTAGCTGTGGAGCGGGGGCGCGGCCTTCAGTCCGCGCCGGGCCTGTTCGGTGGCGCTGTGGGCGGCCGCGTCCGGGTCGACCCCGAGCCAGGTGAGGTGCTCCAGATCCGCCGTACTGACCGGGAGCGGCGTCGCCGCGGGCATGATCACCACCCATGGTTCCTCGAGGACCGGCACATCGCGGGTGCCGCGCGCGGCCCGGTGTCCGAGGGGGCTCTCGGCCTCCAGAATGATCAGGTCGACCGCCCCCGATCGCAGCTCCTGCTGGGCCTTCTCGCCGTCCATCTCCCGGATCAGCAGTTCCAGACCGGGGAACTGTTCGCGCAGCCGGTGCACCAGCGGTACGAGCAGCATGCGGATCACCGTCTTGAAGGCGCTGATGACGACCGTGCCCGTCACATCCCCCTGCAGCGCCGCCAGCGCTTTGCGGGCGTCGGTCAACTCGGACTCGATGCGTTCCGCGGCTTCGGCGAGCACCCGTCCCGCCTGTGTGAGGACGGCTCCGCGGGGCTGACGGTCCAGAACGGTGACGCCGACCACATCCTCCAGGCGGGCGATCTGCTGGGAAACGGCCGACGGTGTCAGATGCAGCACATCCGCCGCCGCCAGCACCCCGCCGGCCCGGTGGACGGCCAGCAGAACGGCCAGTTTGCGGGCGTCGATATCCATTCAGTTCAGCTTAATGCCGGGGGAAGACAACTTCGATTGATGTGTATCCCCGAGACCGCCACCATGGCGGTATGGAGGAGTTGCTGCCCCCGGTCGCCACGGCATCCGGGTGGATCGGTGCCCTGTGCACCGCCACGGCCTACGCCCTGGTGTCACGTCGGCGGATCGAACCGGATTCGCGCACATCCCAATCGATCAACATGCTCGGTGGCGCACTGCTGGCCGTATCGGCGGCCGCCAATGGCGCCTGGCCATCGGTCACTTCGAACTTCGTGTGGGTCGTCATCGGCATGCAAACCCTCGTGGGCGTACGCCGCGGCCTGGGCGTGACCGACAGTCGGTAGCCCTCGACGACGGCTACCACACCACCGGGACCTGCTCGAAGCTGTCCGTGAGCACTCCGGCGCGGCGCGCCAGCTCGGAGGACGGGACGGCCAGGTCGAGGCCGGGCAGGCGGTCCAGGAGGATTTCCAGGGCGACGTGCAGTTCGGTGCGGGCCAGGGCCTGGCCTATGCAGGAGTGGGCGCCGGCGCCGAAGGCGAGGTGGCGGTTGGGGGTGCGGGTCAGGTCCAGCTGGTCGGGGCGGGGGAACATCCGCTCGTCGCGGTTGGCGGAGGCGACGACCGAAACGGTGGTGCTGCCCTTCGGGATCACCTCGCCGCCCAGTTGGGCGTCCTCCGTCAGATAGCGGGGCATGCCCGGGCCACGGTTGACGTCGAAGCGGAGCAACTCCTCGACGGCCGGGCGGACCAGCGTGCGGTCGTCCAGCAGGCGCTGCCAGCGGGAACGGTCGTCGAGCAGGACCGGGACCAGCTTTCCGATCACGCTGGACGTGGTCTCGTGACCGGCGTGCATCAGGCCCCGCGCGATCTGGACCAGGACCGCCCCGGGCGGGCGGGGGTCGGCGGCGTCGGTTATTTCGATCAGCTTGCTGAGCAGATCGTCTCCCGGTGCGCTCCGCGTCCGGGCCACATGCTCGCCCAGATACGCCAGAAGCTCCTCGCGGGCGGTGCGGGTCTCCCGCTCGCCGTAGCGGTCCCCGCCGAACAGGGCGCCCGACCAGTACGCGAAGCGGTCCCAGTCCGCCTCCGGTACGCCCAGCAGGGCGCCGACGACCCGCGCCGGGAACGGGTACGCGAAACCCGCCCAGAGGTCGGCGGGGGTCGGCCCGGCCTCCATGGCGTCCACCAGGGCGTGGCCGATGGTGACGATCCGGGGGCGGAGCGCGGCGACCCGCTTCGCGGTGAGCGCCTGGTCCACCAGGCGCCGCCAGCGCTGGTGCCGTTCGCCCGTACCGATTCCGTCCGGCCCCGCCTCGCTCGCGTCCCGGGGGAAGCGGGGATCGGACAGCATCGCGTGCACGTCCTCGTACCGGGTCAGCACCCGCACCGGGGCGCCGGTGGAGCGCAGCCTCAGCTCCGGGACCGGACATCCCTCCGCCCGTAGCGCCGCCCACTCCTTCGGGGGCTCGAGGGGGTGCTCCGCGGCGAACGGGAAGTCGCCGAGGGGGCAGCGTGCTTCCGCGCCTTCCGGCTTCGCGCTTTTCGCGCCTTCCGGCTTCGCGCCATCCGGTTTCGTCTCGTCCGCCACTTCTGCTTCACCCACGGAGCGCCTCCAGAGCCGTACGACGTGCGGCGAACAGTTACTCACCACTCATGGGTGAAGTCAAAGAGGCCGCCGGTCATGGCGGTTGGCGGCCTCGGTGGTGGTCTTCAGGTCGCTCGGACTCGAGCGGATCCGGGCGGTGGGGTCGACGCGTCTCCGGGACATCGGGGAGTGCCTGTCCGAGCAGGGCCGCGGCGGTGGTTCTGGCGTCGGAGACGGCCGACTCGGTGCGGTGGGGGTCTTGGGGGGCGGGGGTGCGGGCGACGGCCTGGACCAGGCGGTGGACGGCGACGGTGTCGCGGGTGAGGGTGATCATGCTGAAGTCGTTCAGCAGCGCCAGCGCGTCGCTCCGCGCCCGGTTCGTCGGTCAGGGCGGCGAAGAGGTCCCGGGGGATGTCCTGCGGGGCGAGCCAGGCCATGACGCGCAGCAGGTGCACGGCGAGCGGGTCGCGCTCGGCGACGGTGTCGAGGGTGATCCGCCAGGTGCGGGCGATGGTCGTGCCGTGCGGGTCGCCGTCGCCCGGTGTGTCGAGGAGCCGGGCGGCATGGGTGCGGAAGCGCTCGAGGTAGCCGGAGTACGTCCCGCGGGTGCGGTGGATGTACGCCCCCGCCTGTTCCAGCGCCAGCGGCAGGTGGCCGAGCTCGGCGGCCAGCTCCTCAGCGGCCGGCTCTTCGGCGGCGGCTCCTCAGCGGCCGGCTCCTCAGCGGCCGGGTGTTGATCCGGGTCCGGGTCGTCCGCACCCGCGACGTGGCGCAGCAGGGCGGTCGCCGCCGCCGGAGCGAGGACGTCCAGCCGCATGGGGTGGCCGTGGCGGGTGAGCTCGTGCCAGCCGTGGGTGAGGCGGCTGGTGATGAGGTGGTCGCCGCCGGCGGAGGAACGCCCGGGCGTAGCGGCCGGTGGGCTCGGGGAGCGGGGGACGCAGATCGATGGCGAAGGGGCGTTCCGTCACGATGCCGAATCCGGCGCGGGAGAGGCGAGGGCCCCAGTCGGAGCCCAGCTCCGGCATCCGCTCGGCGTGCTCCTGGGCCTGTACGGCGTGACAGCGGGCTTCCAGGCCGGGCCGCCCTCGGCCGATGTCGTCGGGGAGGAAGCGCGGGAAGCCCGCCATCTCGATCACGGCCAGGAGACCGCCGGGGCGCAGCCGCTCGAAGATCTCGCGCAAGCCACGGTCGGGGTCGGCGAGGTGGTGGACGGAGGCCGACGCCCACACCAGGTCCACGGGGCCGAAGTCCGGCCATGTGTCGTCCAGATCCGCCTGGACGGTTCGGACGCGGTCCGCCACTCCGTGTGCGCGGGCTTTGCCCCGCAGACGCTCCAGGAGGTCGGGGGATCGGTCGACGGCGATCGCCTCGGCGTCCTCGAAGCGCTGGAGCAGGGCGAGGGTGCCGGTGCCGGTGCCGCTGCCCAGGTCGAGGATGCGGCCGGGTGGGTCGTCCCGCGTCAACTGGGCCAGCTGAGACGTGACGTCGGACAGATAGGTGTGCAGGACTTCGGCGTCGAGGTCCAGGAGTTCGGCCCAGGCCGAGTCGTCCGCCCCGGCGGCGCTGTGTTGGTGGTGGTGCTCGTGGTGGTGGTCCGTCATGTTTCGAGCGTAAGCGGGGCTTGCCTCAGCGACATACCATCTCGCGTATGACGCAAGAGGACAGCGCTCTCGACACCCTGGTTCGCAAGCGGATCAGGGGACTGCGTTCGGCCATGGGCTGGTCGCTGGACGATCTGGCCGCCCGCTGCTATCTGAGCCCGTCCACGCTGAGCCGGATCGAGACGGGGCATCGACGGATCGGTCTCGATCAGTTGAGCGCGATAGCGCGGGCCCTGGGGACCGGTCTGGATCAGCTGGTGGAGTCGACCGCCGACGATGACGTGATCATCCGGCCGCAGCATGACGCGGCGCGCGGGCTGACCACCTGAATGCTGAACCGGCAGCCCGGGGTCATCGTGGCCAAGCTGCGCCTCACCGAACCGGCCCCCACCAGTGCCCAGGCGCTCAAGGTCCATCCGGGCAGGGACTGGTTCACGGTCCTGTCCGGGGCCGTCACGCTCGTGTTGGGAGATCGGAGGATCGTCGTCGAGACCGGGCAGGCGGCGGAGTTCTCCACGATGATCCCCCACGCCTTCGGAGCGCACGGCGGGCCTGCCGAGGCCCTGGGCATCCTGGACCAGGACGGGCGCCGGACCCATCTGCGGTCGCTGCCGGAGGAGGGCGACCCGTGATCCCGGTCTGCTGATCCCGGTCCGCTGATCCCGGTCGCGTCGTCGGCCGTTCCGTTACGTCCTGTCAGGCCTGGTGGGCGGCGGACTGGGCGCGGGAGAGGGCCACGTCGAGGACGACCAGGAGCGCGTCGCGGACCGAGCCCGTCTCGCGGGCGTCGAAGACGATCAGCGGAACGTGCTCGGAGATGTCCAGGGCCCAGCGGACCTCGTCCAGATCGTGCTGGACCTCGCCGTCGAAGGCGTTGATGGCGACGGCGAAGGGGATGTCCTTGTGCTCGAAGTAGTCCACCGCCGCGTAACAGTCGTCCAGGCGGCGGGTGTCCACGATCACCAGACCGCCGAGGGCGCCCTCGACCACGTCGTCCCACATGAAGCCGAAGCGGTCCTGGCCCGGTGTGCCGAACAGATAGAGCTTCAGCTTCGGGTCGATCGTGATGACGCCGAAGTCCATGGCGACCGTGGTGGTGGTCTTGCCGGGGGTGTGCGTGAGGTCGTCCACGCCCGCCGCGACCTCCGTGATCAACGCCTCCGTGGTCAGCGGCCGGATCTCGGAGATCGCGCCCACCGCCGTGGTCTTGCCGACCCCGAAGCCACCGGCGATGACCAGCTTGACCGGCAGTGGCGGTTCTTCAACCGCTGTCGCGGAGTGAGCCCCGTGAGTCGGGGACGGCACGGAGACCATCGATAACCCTTCGCAGTACGGAGATGTCGTGGACGGTCCCGGCGTCCGGGACGTGGACCGCCAGATGTCCGGCGGCGCACAGGTCCTCCGCGAGGACCCGGACCACGTTGAGATGCAGACGCAGCCGGGCGGCCAGTTCCGCCACCGACTGGGGGCGTCGGCAGGCGGCGACGATGTCGCGGCGTTCGAAGGCGAGCGACCGCAGGGCGGACAGCCCGTCCGGCGTGGCCACGATCTGGGTCTCGACCGGGAGCGGTGGCGCGGCGCCGCTCCCGGACACCCTGCCCGCGGTCAGCAGGAACGGGCGGACGGCGGGGGCACGGACGGCGGGCTCGGACGGCACGGCGGGCTCGGACGGCACGGCGGGCTCGGACGGCACGGCGGGCTCGGACGGCTCGGCGGGCTCGGACGGCTCCGGGGCGGCCCGGGCGCCGTCCTCCGTCTCCCGCCCTGCCGCCTCCTCCGCTACGGCTTCGTGCGCTGCCGCTTCGTGCGGTACTGGTTCACCGGCGACCATCTCGACCCCCCTCCTCCACGCGCCGCGCGACCCGTCAGCCGACGGACCCGGCGCTCTTCTTCAGCTCCATGACGAGCTGCGGGGTCAGCGCGGTCCCGGCCCGGTTGGCGAAGAGGGTCATCTCGTAGGCGATGTTGCCCAGCTTCGCCTCCTTCGTGGTCACCACGCCGAGCACGGCACCGCAGCCGATGGACGACACCAGTACATGGCCGCCCTCGAGATCGATGATGACCTTGTTGAGGTCGCCGAGGCCGTAGTTGCCGGAGGCACCGGCGGCGAGGCTGGTGACACCTGAGACGATCGCGGCGAGCCGCTCGGAGTCGGCCTGTTCCCGCAGTTGGGAGACGGCGATCAGCAGACCGTCGGAGGACACCGCGATGGCGTCGACGACACCGGCGGTCTGGGTGGCGAATCGGTCCAGCAGCCAGGTGAAGTCGGCCGCGGCGGCTCGCAGATCGGTGGCTTCGCGCTCAGCGGTACCGCTCTTATCTGTCGGCGTGGTCACTGCCCGACTCCTTCCGTGGTCGCTGATGTGTCGATGGCATGGCTTCGGCCGCGGTGGCGGCGGCGCTGTCCCGCTCCGCCCTGCGTACGGCCGCCTCGAACTCGTCGAGTTCGGAGCGGACCGCGTCGGCGTCGGCGGGACGGCGCGTCGCAGGGATCGCCCGGTCGGCCGGTGAGGTGGTCTTGTCGAGCGTCGCGCCCCGGACGCGGCGGCGGAGGGGGCGGGAGCCGGGGGCGGCGGCCGGGGTGGCGGTCGGCTCGTTCGCGGCGGACCACTCCGTCCCGGCCGACGGCTCCTTCGCGGCGGTCGGCTCGTTCGCGGCGGTCGGCTCGTTCGCGGCAGACCGCTCCGTCCCGGCCGACGGCTCGTTCGCTGGCTGCGCCACCTCAGCGGCCGACTCCGTGTCCGTACGGGACGCCGCCGGGACGCGCCGCGGCAGACCCGACTCCGTCACCGGCGCCGCCGGGCGCCGCTCGGGCTCGGTGGCGGAGGCCCGTACGGGCGGAGGCGCGGCGGCGGGCGCGGGCGCGGGCTCCCGCCCGGCCCCTGCCGCGCCCTTCCCCGAACCCGCGGCCGTGACCGAAGCCGCAACCGTCGGCTCCTCCCCCGCTCCCCGCGCCACCAGCAGCGTCGACGGCACCCACACACTGCCCGTGACCCCGCCGCCCGGGGTACGGCTCAGCGTGACCCGGATGCCCCAGCGCCGGGCGAGGCTGCCGACCACGAAGAGGCCGAGCACCTTGGTCGGTACGAGGTCGAGCCGCTCGCGCCGCACCAGGCGGGCGTTCTCCTCCCCGAGGCGTTCCGCGGCCAGGCCGAGGCCGTGGTCGATGACCTCGATCAGCGCGCCACCGTCCGCCGTGACATCGGTGCCGGGCCGGACGACGACCTCGACGGGGGTGTCGGACGGGGAGAACGAGACCGCGTTCTCCAGCAACTCCGCGAGCATCAGCGTGAGGTCGCCGGTGATGTCGGGCGCGACGGTGGCCTCGGTCTCGGACCGCAGGGACACCCGCTGGTATCCCTCGATCTGACCGAGCGCCGCGCGGATCACATCGGCGAGCGTCGTCGGCCGGGCGTCCAGCTCGGTCTCCCGGATCCCGGCGAGCAGCATCAGGCTGTCGGCGTTGCGCTGGAGGCGTACGGCGATGTGGTCGATGCGGTAGAGCCGCTCCAGGATGTCGGGTGCGGTCTCCTCGCGTTCGACGGCGTCGATCAGGGTGAGCTGGCGGGTGGTGAGGTTGCTGACCCGGCGGCCGACGTTGCCGAACATCTCGCCGACGTTGCGGCGGCTGAGCACCTGCCGCTCCAGCAGCGCCGCGGCGGTGACCTGCACCTGGTTGAACGCCTCGGCCAGATCGCCGATCTCGTCGCGCACCGGGACGGGGATCGGGCGGGGCCGCAGCGGGGTGGTGTCGGTCGTGTCGTCGTCCTCGACCTTGGCGAGCTCCTCGTCCGCCACCTCGACCACCTGGTGGGCGGCGCCGGTGAGGGCCGCCAGGGGGCGTACGACGGAGCGCCGGACCAGGAACGAGAAGGTCAGCCAGGCGGCGAAGCCGAGGACGGCGAGGGCGAGCAGGGCCAGCGCCTTGTACAGGGCGTCGTTGGAGACGTCGTCGGCCCGGTCGGCGATCTCGCCGATCAGCGAGCGGGCGATCCCGAGGCGGGCCTCGGCCTGCCTGTTGCCCTGGGCCATCGCGGTGCGCAGCTGCCGGGGCGACTGGCCCTGCAGCGAGCTGGGGTCGATCTGGAGCTCGGCGAACCGGTCCTCGATGCCGTTCTCCTCCGCGTTCCGCTCGATGCCGTCGAGGCGCAGCACCTGGTCGGGGTCGGCGACCCTGGCGAAACGTTCCGACTGTTCCTCGTAGACCCGGTGGGCGCCGACCGCGCGGGTGTACTCGGTGAGGCCGTTGGCGTCCTGGGTCTGGGCGGAGAACACCCCGCCCTCGAAGGCCGCGTGGGCGGCGTCCGCGCGCATCACGGCGTCGACCAGCTCGATGACGGAGGACGAGGGGCTGTCGGAGAAGTGGTCGAGTCCGATGCCGTCGATGAGATAGCCGACGGCCGCGGCGTACGCGGGGTCGATACCGGCGGCGGGCACCGAGCCCCGTTCGACCTTGTCCCGCAGCACGCTCAGGCGCTGGACGTAGTCGAGGGCCCGGGCCTCGTCCTTCGGCAGGGCGGAGCCGAACGCCGAACGCACATCGGCGGCCCGCTCATCGGTGACCCGCTGCGCCCGGCGGTAGTCGGCGGTGGACGGGAGGGTGGCACCGGGGCGGACCGCCTCCTGCTCGACGGAGAGCAGGAGCGCCTCCCGGTGCTCGGCCTGTACGTCGTTGATCAGCCGGGCCACCTGGCCGCTGTCGCGCACCCGCTCGGCGATCCGGTCGGCGTCCAGGGCCTGCCGCACCTGGCCGTTCACGGCGAGGCCGAGGAGCGCGCCGACGACCGTCAGCGGCACGATCACCAGGACGTTGAGCTTCCGCCGGAACGGCCAGCGGTCGAGGAACGCGCCGAGGGCTTCCGCCTTACGACCCGTCGTGCGACCCGCCTGGTCGGCCGGCGGGTCCGCCGTGTCCACAGACACCCAGGTCCTCCTTCGATGTGCTCCTGAGCGGTGACCGAGGTGTTGTTGCCGCCGATCGCCGACACCGGGAAACGGGACGACGGCGAAGGCGATTCCGGCCGGAATGCGAGCGATTGATTCGCGCCACATGCCTGACCGGGCGTGAACACTACCGCCTGCGCGCACACGCGCAAGGGATGGCCTCTCAACGGCCACGGAATTTCCACGGTTTGCTGGGTTTAGGTCATCTACGTATCCCGCGGCGCCCCGCCAGCCGCCCAGCCGGTGGCCGGGAGGTGGCCGCTCGGTGGTCATGGGGTGGAGGCCGAGGGTGGTGCGAGGGCTGGCTTGTTCACGACTGTGCTCGATGGGGCGGCGGGTGCCGAAGGGGGCTGCCCGGCGCGGCGCCGCCACCCGTACCCTGTCTGCTCCCAGCCCCTGGCCCACCCCTCGGTCCATCCCGCCCCCCACCCCGCTCCACCCCGGCCCATCCCCGGTCCACCCAACCGGCCCGAACTCTCCGTACCACTCCATGCCCTGCGAGGAGACCCGTGCACCCCACCCGCAAGGCGGCCCTGACGGCCACCGCGCTGCTGGCCGTGGCCACCGCCGGCTGCGAGCCCGGCGCCGCCTCCACCACGACCCACCGGACCTCCGCGAAGCCCGGCTGCCCGACCGTCCTCTCCAGAGCCAAACAAGCCGTCAAGAAGGCGGAGGCCGTCGACGCCCCGTGGAAGGGCCCCACCACCGGGCCCGGGGCGGCCGGTCACGGCAAGAGCGTCGTCTTCATCGCCCATGACCTCTCCAACCCCGGTCCGGCCGGAGTCGCCCAGGGCGTGCGGGAAGCCGCGTCGCTGCTGCGGTGGAGTGCCCGCACCATCAACGGCCAGGGCACGCCGGAGGGTTACCGGTCCGCCTTCAAGAAGGCGCTCGCCCTCAAGCCGGACGGCATCGCCATCGCCGGTTTCGACCCCGGCAGCGTCGCCGACGAGATCAAGGAGGCCAAGGCTGCGGGCATTCCGGTGCTCGGCTGGCACGCCGCCCCGACCCCGGGCCCGGACGGGAGCCCGGATCTCTTCACCAACGTCACCACCCGGGTCGAGGACGTCGCGAAGATCAGCGCCGACTGGATCATCGCCCGCTCGGGCGGCCGCGCGGGCGTGGTGCTGTTCACCGACGGCACGGTCCCGTTCGCGAAGCACAAGTCGGACCTGATCAAGAAGGAGCTCGCCACCTGCTCCGACGTCAAGCTGCTGAGCTACCGGAACATGCCGATACCCGAGGTCAACAAGCGCGCCATCGGGGAAGTCCGGTCCCTGCTCTCACGCTTCGGCGACAAGTGGACGTACTCGGCCGCCATCAACGACCTGTACTTCCGGCACACCGCCGCCGCCCTGCGCGCCGCGGGCAAGGACGGCGCGGGCGCCCCGTTCAACATCGGCGCGGGGGACGGCGACCCGTCGGCCTTCCAGCGCGTCAACGGCGAGCGGTTCCAGGCGGCCACGGTGCCCGAGCCCCTCACCGAACAGGGCTGGCAGATGGTCGATGAGTTCAACCGCGCCTTCGCGGACAAGCCCGCCAGCGGATACGTTCCGTCGGTGCACATCACCACCGCCGCGAACAGCGGTGGCGCGCTGTCGTGGGACTCCGAGGGCTATCGGCAGGCGTATCGCGAGATCTGGGGCAAGTAGGCGACGGGGAGGGGCGAAGGGACGCAGGCGAAGGGGAGGGCCGGAGCTCGTGAGGGGAGCCCCGGCCCCGGTGAGACCTAGTGCCGCCCGGTCTCAGTCCTGGTGCACCTCGTTGCTGCCCGGGCCGCCGGAGAGGGTGTCATTGCCCTGGCCGCCCCACAGCACGTCGTTGCCGCTGTTGCCGTAGATCGTGTCGTCGCCGTCCTCGCCGTACAGCGTGTCGTCGCCCTGGTCGCCGTAGATGGCGTCGGCACCCTTGCCGCCACGCAGGATGTCCTTGCCGGTGCCCCCGCGCAGGACGTTGTCCTCGGAGCCACCGGTGATGGTGTCGTTCCCGGCGTCACCGTGGCATTCCTGCGCGCAGTTGGTGATGGTGTCGTCGCCGTCGCCGCCGTAGGCGCCGAAGCCCATGACGCCGCCGCCACCGTCGATCTTGTCGTTGCCGTCCTCGCCGTAGAACGTGGGCGCGGCGCTGCCCTGGAGGACGTCGTTGCCGGCGCCGCCGTGAATTCCGGCGTAGGCCGAACCATCGGGGTCGATCTTCGCGGTGTCGTCGCCGTCACCGAGATCGACGTCGAAGTTGTCGGAGTCGTCGGAGTTCTGCGGGATTTCCACCGCGCACTGGGCGACGGTGTGATCGCCCGCGGTCGGGTAGGTGCACTCGTCCCAGTTCGCCGCCTCCGGATCGATGGTGATGTCACCCTGGTCGCGGAAGGTGAGGACGTAATAGGACTCGAATTCACCACGGCTGACGATCTGTTCGGAGACCGTCAGATTGTTCTTCTGTCCCGCGGCGGCCTTGTACCAGAGCTCGCCGTCCTCGTGGACGAGAGAGCCCGAGGTCGTCGGGGCCGCCTGGGCGGCGGGCGCCGCGAACGCGGCTCCCCCCAGGGCGAGAGCGAGGGTGGCCGTGGCGGCCATGGTCCGATACCTGCGCATAGGGAATTGGCCCTTCGTGCGATGAGTGCCGATCGGGCCGGTGAGAAATTTCGGTTGAGTCACCGGCACCGGCTGTCGGCAATTTGGTGTCTTCGATCGCCCCGATAGACCGTGCTGGACGGCAAGCGGTTGCTCCGGAAATCCCCTAGCTTCCCGCGCGTTTCCCGCAGCCGCAGGTCATCGAGTTATCCGAAGGGAGTTGCACAAGGAATAACGACATCGCCGTAACCGGCCTTTCCTGACCGCTTAACCCCTTGTTCACCCTGCTGGCCGCGGCGGACGGCCTCATCCGTCCGCCCGGGTCGCCGCGGAGGTCATCGCACGGGAGGCGGCGCAGGGAAACTGATCCGGATTCCAGTAAACATTTCCTGGAGAACATCTCCGGAATCTGTGGAGCTTCGGCGTATCCGCCTGCCAAGATCTTCCCTCATGCCTTCCCCGTTCACTCAGGAATATCAGGGATTCTCGTGCGGAAAATGAATGCGGCCGCCACCGTGGCCGTCGCGGTACTGGCTCTGGCGCTGACCGGCTGCGGCAAGGACGACGACAAGGGCGACCAGTCGTCCGGCGCCTCCGACAAGACGGCGTCCGCCCAGAAGGCGGACGACGCGGAACGCGGCACCGCGTCCGCCACTCCCACCGGTGCGAGCCCCAGCCCGAGCCGTACGAAGCCCGCCAAGAGCCCCAGTGCGAGCCCGAGCAGCCCCCGGGCCACCCGCACCGCCGACGGCACCACTCCGGCCCCGCGCCGCACCGCCCCGAAGACGCAGGCCCCCGCGCCGACCCGTGCGGGCGCCCCGGCGAGCGTGCAGGGCACGTGGTACTCCACGGTGCGCGACCCGAACGGTAAGCCGCTCGTGATGACCGTGAGCGGCGGTTCCCTCTCCGTGGGGTACCAGGGCAAGTCCTGCCCCGGGACGATCAGCGCGAGCATGGCCGTGACCATGACCTGTCAGGGCGAGACCATCTCCGGTGGCCACGCCGTGGTCAGCGGGGACGGCCAGAGCCTCACCATCAACTGGCCGCAGGGCAACCCCGACCGCTACGTCCGCCCGTGAGCCGACATTTCGCTGGTGCGGGCCGTCAGCGGGACCGGCCGGTGTTGAGCCGGGCGGCCTGGCGGGTCAGGTAGTCGCGTTCAGCGAGGTTGGCCGCCTTGTGGGCCGCCTCGGCGTACAGCCGGGCCGCCGTCGCCAGGTCACCATCGCGCTCGTGGAGGTACGCCGCCACCGCCGCGCGGCGGGGCAAGGGGTGTCCCCCGCTCGAAGAGCTGGGGGAAGCCGCGTCCAGTTCCGCGAGCGCGGCCAGCCCGGCGCGGTGGCCGTCGGCCTCGCCGACCGCCACCGCGCGGTTGAGCCGGACGACCGGGCTGTCGGTCAGACCCGCGAGCTCGTCGTACCACTCCACGATCTGCACCCAGTCGGTCTCCTCGGCGGTGGGCGCGTCCGCGTGGAGTGCCGCGATGGCGGCCTGGGCCTGGAACTCGCCCAGCCGGTCGCGGGCGAGCGCCGCCTGGAGGATCTCCACCCCCTCGGCGATCGCCTTGGTGTCCCACCGGGAGCGGTCCTGCTCGGCGAGCGGCACCAGGCTGCCGTCGGGCGCCGTCCGGGTGGCACGCCGGGCGTGGTGGAGCAGCATCAGGGCGAGCAGCCCCGCCACCTCGGGGTGGTCGATCGCGGTGGCGAGCTGCCGGGTGAGCCGGATGGCCTCGGCGGCGAGGTCGACGTCGCCCGAGTAGCCCTCGTTGAAGACCAGGTACAGCACACGCAGCACGGTGGCGACGTCGCCGGGCTGGTCGAACCGTATGCCGGAGACGGTGCGCTTGGCCCGGCTGATGCGCTGCGCCATGGTCGCCTCGGGCACCAGATACGCCTGGGCGATCTGGCGGGTGGTGAGCCCGCCGACCGCGCGCAGCGTGAGCGCGACGGCGGACGACGGCGTCAGCGACGGGTGAGCGCACAGGAAGTACAACTGGAGCGTGTCGTCCGCGGAGGCCGTGGGCCCGGGCGCCGGTTCCTCCTCGACGAGGTCCTCGCGCCGGCGGCGGGCCGCGTCCGCCCGGGTCGCGTCGAGGAACTTGCGCCAGGCCACGGTGACCAGCCAGCCCTTCGCGTCCCGCGGGGGGTCGGCCGGCCACACGCGGACCGCCTCGATGAGCGCGTCCTGCACGGCGTCCTCGGCCGCCGCGAAATCGACTCCGCGGCGGACGAGGATGCCGAGCACGCCCGGCGTGAGGCTCCTGATCAGGGCCTCGTTCATCTGCGTCACTTGAAGGTGCACTCCGTGGTGCTGGGCTTGGCGGCCAGGAACGGGCGCACCTCCAGCCACTCGTGGATCGGCTTCCCGCCCTTCCCCGGGGCGGCCGACAGCTCACCGGCCAGCTCGACGGCGCGCTCGTGGCTGTCGACGTCGATCACCATCCAGCCCGCGATGAGGTCCTTGGTCTCGGCGAACGGGCCGTCGGTGACCGGCGGCCGGCCCTCACCGTCGTACCGCACCCACGACCCCTCCGGGGCGAGCGCCTGACCGTCGACGAACTCGCCGGTCTTCTCCAGCCGGGCCGCGAAGTCGTTCATGTACTGCACGTGCGCCGAGATCTCCTCCGGCGTCCACTGGTCCATCGGCACGTTGTTCACCGGAGCCGGGGCGCCGCGGTAGTGCTTCAGCAGCAGGTACTTGGCCATCGTCGTTCTCCTCGATGCGGATGCGGCCCATTGTGGTCGCGTTCACCCCGGGGACGGAGCCGGTCACGCGTTCTCGACATCCCCGTCCGAAATTTTTTTGGGATCTCGCGGACCGGCCTCATCGGGATCTCGCGGGCCGGCCTCGACAGCCTCGGCTCCCGCCGAATCCGCCCGCGCCTCCGTGCGCCGCCGCTGCTCCTCGATCCGGTGCAGCACCGAGTCCAGATGCGCCTCGGAGGCCGCTCGGGCCGCCTCCGGGTCGCGGGCCTCGATCGCCCGCAGGATGGCCTGGTGCTCCTCGATGGTGGCGCGCCGGCGGGCGGCGGACAGCGAGGTCTTACGCCGCCCGGGCTCGCCGATCTCGTAGACCCGGTCCAGCAGCCGCAGCAGCAGGGGGTTGCGGGTGTACTGGGCGATGGCGCGGTGGAAGGTGCGGTCCAGGTCGGTGAACTCCTGCCGGGTGGGCTCCCGTCGCATCGCGTCCAGCAGGGCGTGCAACTGGACGATGTCGGAGGGGGTGGCGCGACGGGCGGCCCGCGCGGTCACCGAGGGCTCGATGCACGCGCGCACCTCCATGACCTGCAACAGCTCCGCCGTGGCAGCGAGCCCCGAGGCCAGGACGTCGCCGCGCGGTGTGGCCCCGGGGTCGAGCACGACGGTGCCGGAGCCGGGGCGCCGGGCGACCAGTCCGCGCGAGGCGAGGGCGCGCAGCGCCTCGCGGACCGAGCCCCGGGAGACGCCGAGGCTCTCGGCGAGCTCCCGCTCCGGGGGGACGCGGGAACCGGGCGCCAGCTCTCCGCTCAGGATCAGCCGCTCCAGGCCGACGGCCAGCGCGTCCGGCCTCGACAGGGTGGAGTGCCGCAGTTGCCGCCAGTCCATCTCCTGGCTTTCCTCCGCCTTCTTCAGCTTTCTTCAGCTTTCCGGTCCCGCCGGTGGTCCAGAGTCTCATACGCGGCGGGCGCCGACCCCGGCGTCCGCCCGGCGTCCGCCCGGCGTCCGCCCGGTCGCCGACGCGCGGGTCCCGGCCACCACCGCGAGTGGATTTAACCAGGTGGTGACGGGCGGGCAACCGGAGCCACCGGGTCCGCACGCTAGCGTCTGCCGACATCAATTTGGTCCTACCAATGGACCAACTGCTGTCCCTGCGCCATCCTGGCCGCACCGCAGCGCGCGCCCCGACGTCCCCAGCAGTGAGGCACCCCGCCATGCGCCAAAGAACGAGCGGACCCAGCGACCGGCCCCCCCCCACCCCCCACCGACCGCGCGCCGCCGCCCTCGCCGCCCGGATGCTGTGTGTGCTGGTCGCAGGCGCCACCGCCGGCTGCGCCTCCCTGGCCTCCCCCACGGCCGAGGTGGGCGCCGACCGGATGACCGACCCCCGGCCCGCCCGCGACGGCGGAACGCTCACCATCGCCCTCAAATCGGACCCGGACAAGCTGGATCCCACCCTGGCCAGCACCGCCGTGGGCCGGACCGTGTTCACCGCGATGTGCGAGAAGCTCTACGACGTCGACGCCGAGAACCGGATCGTGCCGCAGCTCGCCGCCGCCCCGCCCACGACTGGCGACGGGGGCCGCACCGTCACCATCAAGCTGCGGCGCGGCGTCCGGTTCGCCGACGGCACCCGCATGGACGCCAAGGCGGTCAAGACCTCCCTCGACCGGCACCGGACGCTGACCGGTTCCGTCCGCGCGAGCGAGCTGAAGCCCCTCACCTCGGTCCGGGCGGTCGGCGACGACACCGTACGGCTGCGGCTGGCCAAGCCGTACGTCCCGCTGCTCGCACTGCTCGCCGACCGCGCGGGCATGGTGATGTCCCCCACCGCGCTGAAGCGCCACGGCAAGGGCTTCGCGAGTCACCCCACCTGCGTCGGCCCGTTCCGCTACGCCGAGCGCGTGGTGGGCGACCGCATCGTGCTGGACAAGGACCCGAACTACTACGACGCCGACGCCGTCCACCTGCGGCGGGTGATCTACCGCACCATCACCGACGGCAACGTCCGGCTGGCGAACCTCCAGTCCGGCGACATCCAGATGGGCGACCAGATGGACCCGGTCCAGGTGGGCAGGGCGCTCACCGAACCCGGGCTGCAGCTGTTCCACTCCCCCTCGCTGGGCTACTACGGACTGACCCTCAACATCGGCAACACCAAGGGCGCCGGGGCGCCGCCGGGCCGGATCGACACCCCGATCGCGCGGGATGCGCGGGTGCGCGAGGCGTTCGACCTCTCCCTGGACCGCGACCTGATCAACACCATCGTCTTCCAGGGCCGCTACCGGCCCACCTGCGGCCCGCTCCCCTCCGGCACCCCGTACGCCACCGGGTCCCGCTGCCCGGCCCGCGACCTGGCCAAGGCCAAGCGGCTGCTCAAGGCCGCCAAGGTGACCACCCCGGTCCGGGTGCGGCTGCAGATCAGCACCACCCCGGAGGACAACCGGCTGGGCCAGGTCATCCAGGCCATGGCCAAGGAGGCGGGCTTCGCGGTGAGCCTGACGCCCACCGAGTTCGCCACCGGTCTGGAGCACTCCCGCGCGGGCGACTTCCAGGCGGCGACCACCAACTGGTCGGGGCGGCTCGACCCGGCGGGCAACATCGACGTGTTCGCCGGCACCGGCGGCGCCCAGAACTACGGCGGGCTCTCCGACCCCGCCATCGACCGGCTGATCGCCGAGGGCGGCGCCACGGCGGCCGAGCCCGCCCGCAAGAAGATCTACGCCCGGCTGGTGGAGCGCGTCCGCGCCGCGCACACCGTGCTCTATCTGATCCAGCCCACGAACTACGTCTCCGTGACGAAGAAGGTCGCCGGGCTGAAGGTCTTCGGCGACGGGCTGATCCGGGTCAAGGACGCCGGATATGTGAAGGGAGGGAGCTGATGTCGTATCCGATCCGCCGTCTCGGCGAATCGCTGATCACGCTCTTCCTGGTCAGTGTCGTGGTCTTCGCCGGCGTACGGGCGCTGCCCGGCGACACCGCCACCGCGCTGGCCGGGGAGGAGCCCACGCCCGAGGCGATCGCCCAGATCCGCGAGAGCTACGGGCTCGACGACAACATCGTGGTGCAGTACGTGCGCTATGTGCGGCACGCCGCCACCGGCGACCTCGGGGTCTCCTCCCGCACCGGGCTGCCGGTCCTGGACTCGGTGATGGAGGCGCTGCCCGTCACCCTCGAACTGTCCGCCCTGGCCCTGCTGCTCGCGGTCGTGGTCGGCGTGGGCGCCGGGGTGGTGGCGGCGGTCCGGCGCGGCCGGCCCGAGGAGTGGCTGGTCAACGCGGTGGCGCTGCTGGGGCTTTCGGTGCCCGCCTTCTGGCTCGGCATCGTGCTCGTCCTCGCCTTCGCCATCGCCGTCCCGGTCTTCGCGGCCTCCGGTTTCGTGCCGTTCGGCGTGGACCCGATGGAGAACCTGCGCCATATGGTGCTCCCGGTGATCGTCCTCGGCTCCGGTCTGGCGGCGGTCGTGATGCGGCAGACACGCGCGGCCATGCTGGGCTCGCTGTCCGCCGACTACGTGCGCACGGCGCGCGCCAAGGGGCTCTCCCGGCGTCAGGTGATCATGGGCCATGCCCTGCGCAACAGCCTGGTCACCGTGGTGACCGTGCTCGGCCTTCAGCTCGGGCACCTCATCTCGGGCGCGGTGGTCACCGAGCAGATCTTCGTCCTGCCGGGCTTCGGCAAGCTCACCATCGACGCGGTCTTCTCCCGCGACTACGCGATGGTGCAGGGCGTGGTGCTGTTCACCTCGACCGCCTACATCCTCGTCAACCTCCTGGTTGACCTGGCCTATTCGGTGATCGACCCCCGTATCCGGCTCGGAGGTGCCCAGTGAGAATCCGGCTCGGAGGTGCCGAGTTGAGCATCGGCCCCGGAGGTGCCCAGTGAGCGCTGCCGCCACCCTTCCCGCCGCCGAGGAACGGGAGCGGGCCCCGCTCGCCCCGCTGTCCCGGCTGCGGCTGCTGACCCGTAACAAGCTGGCCCTCACCGGGGCCGTGGCCGCCGCGATCCTGGTGCTGATCGCGGTGTGCGCACCGCTCATCGCACCGTACGACCCGGCCCGCCCCGACTTCGCCGCCGCCCTCCACGAGCCGGGCTGGGCCCACTGGCTGGGCACCGACGACCTGGGCCGCGATCAGCTCTCCCGCGTCGTGTACGGGGTGCGGGCCTCGCTGCAGATCGGGCTGCTCGCGGTGGCGCTGGCCTTCGCGGCCGGGGTGCCGCTCGGGCTGATCGCGGGCTACTACGGGCGGTTCGCCGACTCGGTGGTCTCCCGGCTCACCGACACGCTGCTCGCCTTCCCCTTCCTGGTGCTGGCGGTGGGCCTGGCCACCATCCTCGGGCCGTCCCTGATGAACGCCACGATCGCGGTCGGCGTCTCGCAGATCCCCGCCGTCATCCGGATCACCCGGGCGGAGACGCTGCGGCTCAAACACCTCGACTACGTGGCGGCGGCCGTGGCCAACGGCGGCGGGGACAGCACCGTGCTCTTCCGCCACATCCTCCCCGGCGCCCTGTCCGCGCTGACCGTCCAGGCCACCGTGGGCATCCCCACCGCGATCATCGGCGAGGCGCTGCTGAGCTTCCTCGGCCTCGGCGTCCAGCCGCCGTCCCCCTCGCTCGGGGTGATGCTCTCCAGCGCCCAGGCGTACATCGCCGCCGCGCCCTGGATGGCGGTCTTCCCGGGCCTGGCGATCATCGCCGCGACGCTCGCGTTCAATCTGCTCGGGGACGGGCTGCGCGACATCCTCGACCCCCAGGGAGACAGCCGATGACCACGTCCGCCGCGCCCCCTGCCCTGAGCGTGCGGGACCTGTCCGTGGTCTTCCGCACCCCGACCCGCGTGGTCCACGCGGTGGACGGGCTGTCGTACGACATCGCCGCCGGTGAAGTCCTGGCCGTGGTCGGCGAGTCCGGCTGCGGCAAGTCCGTGACCTCCACCGCCGTGATGGGGCTGCTGCCGCCCACGGCGAGCGTCGGCGGCTCCGTCCGGCTGGGCGGACGGGAGTTGGTGGGGGCGGACGAGAGCGAACTGCGGGACGTCCGCGGCCGGGAGATCGCGATGATCTTCCAGGAGCCGATGACCTCGCTGAACCCCGTCCTCACCATCGGCCGCCAGGTCGGCGAGGTCCTCAGGCGCCATCAGGGAATCGGCCGCCGTGAGGCGCGCGAGCGGGCCGTGGACCTGCTCGACCTCGTCGGCATCCCCGCCCCCGCCCAGCGGGCCCGCGACTATCCGCACCAGCTCAGCGGCGGAATGCGACAGCGGGTGATGATCGCCATCGCGATCGCCTGCGACCCCGCCGTGCTCATCGCCGACGAGCCCACCACCGCCCTGGACGTCACCGTGCAGGCGGGCATCCTGGAGGTGCTGCAGTCCCTGCGGGAACGGCTCGGCACCGCCATCGTGCTGATCACCCACGATCTGGGCGTGGTCGCCGACACCGCCGACCGGGTGCTGGTGATGTACGCGGGCCGGGGCGTCGAACAGGCCCCGGTGGACGAGCTGTTCGGCGCGCCCCGCCACCCGTACACCCGCGGGCTGCTCGGCGCGGTGCCGGTGCCCGGCAGGCGGCGGGCGGAAGGCGGGCGGGGACGGCTCCAGGAGATCCCCGGACTGGTGCCGAGCCTCACCGAACAGCCCGACCACTGCACCTTCCAGCCCCGCTGCTCCTACGCCGACGAGCGGTGCGGAGAGCAAAGGCCCCCGCTGCGGGCGCTGCGGGCGCCGCGGGCGCCGCGCGAGCGGGACGAGAGGCGCGAGGGGTACGAACGGTACGGGCGCACCGGGCAGCCCGAGCGCTCTGGGCCACCCGAGCGGCCCGAGCCGCACGGGCAATCCGAGCGGCCCGAGCCATCCGAGCGGCCCGAGCCGCACGAGCCGCACGAGGCCGCGTGCTGGTATCCGGTGCCGATACACCCTGAACACCGCGAACGCCCCGAAGAGGAGGCCGCCTCATGACCGCCACCGTCGCGCCCGCGCAGGCGTCGCGGGATGACGCCGTGCTCGACATCAGCGGCCTCGTCCGCCACTTCACCGGCCCCGCCGGCACCGTCAGGGCGGTCGACGGGGTCAGCCTCAGCATCGGCCGGGGCGAGATCGTCGGCCTGGTCGGGGAGTCCGGCAGCGGCAAGTCCACGGTGGGGCGGTGCGCCGTACGGCTGGACCGGCCGACCGCGGGCCAGGTGACGATCAACGGCCGCGATGTGACCCGTCTTTCGAAGCGGGCGCTGCGTCCGCTGCGCAGGGACTTCCACCTGGTGTTCCAGGACCCGTCCTCCTCGCTCGACCCCCGGATGACCGTGGGCGCCATCGTCGGCCAGCCGCTGCGGCTGCACCGCCTGGCCTCCGGCGACGCCCTGCGTGACCGGGTCGCCGCGCTGCTGGCCCAGGTGGGGCTGCGGCCCGAACTGGCACGGCGGCGGCCGCATGAACTCTCCGGCGGGCAGCGGCAGCGGGTCTCCATCGCCCGCGCGCTGTCGGTCGATCCCCAGCTGCTGGTGGCCGACGAGCCGACGTCGGCGCTGGACGTCTCCGTCCAGGCGTCCGTGCTCAACCTGCTGGCGGACCTCCAGCGGGAGCGGCGGTTCGGCTGTCTGTTCATCACCCATGACCTGGCCGCCGTCGAGTACCTCGCCGACCGGATCGCCGTGATGTACCTGGGGCAGCTGGTGGAACAGGCCCCGGCCGACGAGTTGTTCGCCGACCCCAAGCATCCGTACACCCAGGCCCTGCTGTCCGCGGCCCCGGTGCCCAACCCGGCCGCGCAGCGGTCGCGTGCCCGGATCGTGCTCAGCGGGGAGCTGCCCAGCCCGCTGGATCCGCCGAGCGGCTGCCGCTTCCACACCCGCTGTCCGCTCGCCGTCGACCGCTGCCGCACCGAGCCGCCCGTGCTACGGCGACTCGCGGGGGGCGGCGGCCGTCGCCAGGTCTCCTGCCATCTGGTGGCGGACGACGGCACCGCGCCCGACGCCTCGGCCCCTGAGGCCCCTGAGGACGCCGCTGTCCTCTGAGGGCCATGAGTCCTGCCCCCATGCCCGCACACCCGCACCCGCACCCGCACCCGCACCCGCATTCGTACGAGACCAGGAGCCTGCCGACATGTTCACCACCCGGCCCACCTTGCAGGGCACCCATGGCATGGTGTCCTCCACCCACTGGCTGGCCTCGCAGTCCGCCATGGCCGTCCTGGAGGACGGCGGCAACGCCTTCGACGCGGCCGTGGCCGCCGGGTTCGTCCTGCATGTGGTCGAGCCACATCTGAACGGCCCCGCCGGTGAGGTGCCGATCATCCTCGCCCCGGCGGGCGGCGAACCCACCGTGCTGTGCGGCCAGGGCCCGGCCCCCGCCGGAGCCACCATCGACCACTACACCGCGCTCGGCCTCGACCTCGTCCCCGGCACCGGCCCGCTCGCGGCGGCGGTGCCCGGTGCGTTCGACGCCTGGATGGTGCTGCTGCGCGACCACGGTACGAAGCGGCTCGCCGAGGTGCTGCGGTACGCCATCGGCTACGCCGAGCACGGCCATCCGGCGGTCGAGCGGATCGGGGAGACCGTCGAGACGGTGCGGGAGCTGTTCGAGACCGAGTGGACGACCTCGGCCGAGCTGTATCTGCCGGACGGGAAGTCCCCCACCGCCGGGCGGCTGCTCACCAACCCCGCGCTGGCCGCCACCTGGCGGCGGCTGATCGCCGAGGCGGAGGGGGCGGGGCCGGGGCGCGAGACCCAGATCGAGGCCGCCCGCCGGGTCTGGCGCGAGGGCTTCGTCGCGGAGGAACTGGCGGACGCGGCGGCCCGGCCCGCGATGGACTCGTCCGGGCACCGCAACGCCGGGACCATGACCGGGGACGACCTGGCCGCCTTCGAGGCCACGTACGAGCCGCCGCTCCGCCACTTCTGGAACGGCTGGACCGTGTGCAAGGCCGGGCCCTGGAGCCAGGGGCCGGTACTGCTCCAGCAACTCGCCCTGCTGCCGTACGGGCTGAACGAGGCAGACCTGGGCACGCCCGACTTCCTGCACCTCCTGATCGAGGGCGGCAAGCTGGCCATGGCCGACCGCGAGGCCTGGTACGGGGACGCCGCCGACGTTCCGCTGGCCGAACTGCTCTCCCGTCCCTACAACGACGAACGGCGGGCGCTGATCGGCGAACAGGCCTCGTACGAACTGCGCCCCGGGCACCCCGGGAGCCGTACGCCACGGCTGAGCAAGCAGGCGCTGGCCGCCGTGGCCCGCGCCGCGTCCGGGGCGGACGGACCGGCCGCCGGGCCCGGCGGCGGCGAACCCACGGTCGGCGGAGGCGACCTGGGCCTGGGGCTGGGCGGCCCGGCCGCCGGCGAACCCGCCGTCGACCGGGATGGGGTGACCCGGGGCGACACCTGCCACCTCGACGTGGTCGACCGCTGGGGCAACATGGTCGCGGCCACACCCAGCGGCGGCTGGCTGCAGTCCAACCCCGTCATCCCCGCGCTGGGCTTCCCGCTCGGCACCCGGCTCCAGATGACCTGGCTCGACCCCGGCCTGCCCAACTCCCTCACCCCCGGCCGCCGCCCCCGCACCACGCTCACCCCATCGCTCGCGCTGCGCGGCGACACCCCCGTCATGGCCTTCGGCACTCCCGGCGGCGACCAGCAGGACCAGTGGAGCACGCACTTCTTCCTCGGCGTCGCGCTACGGGCGCCGGTGCGCTCCGGACTGGATCTGCAGGGCGCCATCGACGCCCCCAACTGGCACCAGGAGTCCTTCCCCGGCTCCTTCCACCCCCGGGCGATGACGGCGGGCCGGGTGGTCGTCGAGCCCCGCATCGGCGAGCCCGCCATCGCGGAACTCCGCCGCCGCGGCCATGACGTCGTGGTCGGCGACCCCTGGTCGGAGGGCCGCCTGTGCGCGGTCGCCCGCGACCCGGAGACGGGCGTCCTGCTCGCCGCCGCCAACCCGCGCGGCGCGCAAGGCTACGCGGTGGGGCGCTGACCACCGCGGGGGCGTTCGACGGATGGTGACGCCTGCGGCGGGCCGCTTTCCCCTACCCGCCCCTTCCCACAACTGGAGCTCCACCCCAGCCCCCGGCCGCACCGCAGATGACACAGTCGGCCTCCCCGGCCGGTGCGCCGACCGCGGCGACGGTCGGCTCGCATATCGGTGGCGCGGACCGCCGCCCAGTCATCCGCCACGCAGGCGCCCCGACCGCCATCAGCCCCCGGTGCAAGCCTTCACGGCGGCGAGGGCCGACTCGTCGCCCCCCCCGGGGGCCTGGGGCGGAGCCCCAGTTGCGGGAAGGGGCGGGTAGGGGCGGGTAGGGGAAAGGTCCACCACGCGGCGTGTGCCCTAGCGGGCGTACCCGGTGGGGTCGGCGGACCTGAGCTTCTCGGCTCGTTCCAGCGGGTCGTAGCCGGGGCCGACACCATCGGCCAGGATCACATCGCCGTCGGTGTGGTCGGTGCGCAGCGCCAGGATGTCCTGGTAGGCGGGCGACGCGTACCACTCGCGGGCGTCCGCCATCCCGCCCGGGAACTCGATCAGCACCACGCTGCCCGGCCACTCCCCCTCGACCACCTCCAGCGTGTCGCCGTGGATGAGGAACCGGCCGTGGAAGGGGTCGAGGGTGGCCTGGATCCGCTCCAGGTACTCGATGACGTCGGGGTGCGGGCTGCGGCCGTGCAGATGCGCGAGCGCGTAGGCGGCGGGCATGGCTCCTCCAGGTGCTCCAGGCCGATCGGTGGACACGGATCAGCCTGCCGCGGCCCGCCCGGAGCGTCGATTACCCCCGAGGTCATGACCGCGGCCCCGGGACTCAAGCGCGTCCTCGCTCCGCTGACGTGCCGTCATGCGCCGCTGGAGGAGGGGCGCGAAGAGGGTGCCGAGGATGCCGACAACGGCGGTGATCATGGTGGTTATGACGGTGGGCACCGGCCGAGCCCAGCCGCGCCCCCTTCCGGTGGTCTCCGCCGTCTCCACAGGTTTTCCACAGGCAGGGCCGGGCCCTTTCCGAAACCCAGGCGATCAGAACTAATGTGCTGTTTCATGCACACCCCGCCCTCCGACATGCCCTTCGATCGGGCCGACCGCGCCGACCGCGCCGATGACGTTCTCGCCCTCGCCCGACTGGCCACCAGGCGCGGGGCGGTGCGGGAGATGCTCGGCTGGCTGGCCCGGCGGACCGGGGGTCCGGCCGTGCTGGTCGGGGACACGGGGCGGGTGCTGGCCGGGCCGGGCGGGGAGCACGACCCGGCGGTGGCGCGGCTCGCCGTCGGCGCCGCCGCCGAAGCCGCCGTCGAGCTGCACCGGCGCGGGGCGGCCTCCGCCGTGCTGGGCGGGGGCGAGGGGCCCCCGGTGCATCTGATCGCGCTCGACACCGGCCCCAGGACGTATCTCGCCGTCGTCGGGCCGGACGCTCCGCACTGCGGAATGCTGCTCGCCGACGCCGCCCGCACCCTCGCCCTGTGCTGGCGGCTGGAGCAGTCCGAGCGGGCGCGGCGGCGGATCGAGTCGGCCGAGGAGCACAGCCGGGAGGCGGTGCTGCATCTGCTGATGGTGGGCAGCGTGCCCGCCGCGCAGCGGATCGCCGGGGCGCTGCGCCCGGCGCTGCCCACGGTGGTCCAGATGTATGTGATCGAGTGTCCGCACGCCCGGCGGCGCGAGATCGTGCGGCGGATCGACCGCGAGGCGGAGGGCGGGGCGTGGATCGTGCCGTGTCCGGTGCGCCCGAACCACGTGCTCGCGCTCGTACCGCCCGAGCCGGGCCCGGGCCCGGCGACGGTGAGGGGTGACCCGCACGCGGGCCCGGCACCACTGGACCTGCTGATCGTCCGGCTGGTGCCCGAGTGCCGGGTCGGGGTGAGCGCGGCGGTCGCGCTGCGGGACACGCCGACCGCGTACGAGCAGGCCATCCACGCGCTGGCGGTGGCCCGTAACGCGCCCGGGCGCCGTGCGGGCTTCGGCGGCGACGTGGACGTGACCGTCCTGGCGGGCCCGGAGGGCTGTGCGTGGGCGAGCGAGCTCCTGGCGCCCTGTCTGCGGTACACACCGGCCCGCCGCGCCGACCCGGGCCCGCAGGAGCTGCTGGGCACGCTCGGGTCGTGGCTCAGCTTCGGCGGGGCGGCCAGCCGTCATCTGAAGATCCACCGCAATACGCTCGCGGCGCGGATGCGCCATCTGGACGAGCTGCTGGGCGTGGAGGTCAGCCGCAGCCTGGCCGCGCAGTCGGCCGCGTGGCTGGCGCTGCGGCTGCACACCGCGCCCCAGGCCGCGGCGGCCCGCGCCCAGGCCCCGCCGGGGCGCACGGCCACGCTGGACGCGGTGCTGGGCACTACCGCCGCCGGGACCTGGGCCCGGGCCCAGCTGCGCCCCCTGGAGCAGGCCGGTCCGACGGCCGGGCTGGAGACCATACGCACCTGGCTGCGCGCCGACGCCCGCCTCCCCGCCGCGGCCACCGCCCTCGGCATCTCACTCCCGGGCGCCCGCAAGCGCCTGACCAGGGCGGAGGACGCCCTGGGCCGCTCGCTGCTGACCGCGCCGAGCGCGAAGTACGAACTATGGCTCGCGATGCGCGCCCTGGGCTCGCTCTGAGACGGGGCGACGCACACCGGGGTCACCCTCGGGCGCGCTCACCGTTCGCCGCCGTACTCACCGTTCACCAGAGCACTCACCGTTCGAAGGGGAACCGCCCTGCGGGCTCACTGTGCACATCGTTCCTCGCCGCGGGTGCCGCGGCCGCATATTGTCCTGGACAAGCCACGACGGGCCGCGCAGAGCCCCGCCTCTCGCCGAGGGCTGAGTGCGCACTCCCCCACCCGCACGGCACCGCACCCGGCCACCCCGCCGGGCTCATGAGCCGGGGCCGGCCGCCGCGCGACGACGGGGGTGTCGCGCGCGCGGCCCGCCCCTGTCCCCGTGGCCCAATCGATCAGCTGAGCGCGGAATCGCCCTCACGACCCCAGGATCGACGTCAGGAACTCCCCGGTCCACGCCAGCAGCTCCCGCCCCACCAGCGGCTTTCCGCCGATGCGGGCGGTGGAGGGGCGGGGCACCAGGACCTGCTTGGTGGCGGGCTTGATGATCGAGCGCTGGTAGAGGCGCTTGAGGCGCAGCTCCTGGGATTCGCGGAGCTCCACCGGGGAGAAGCGGATGTTGGAGCCCTGGAGGGTGATGTCGGTGACGCCGCAGGCGCGGGCCAGCAGGCGCAGACCGGCGACCAGGAGGAGGTTCTCCACCGGCTCGGGGAGCTTGCCGTAGCGGTCGGTGAGCTCCTCGCGGACGGCGCGGATGTCGTCCTCGCTGCCGGCGGAGGCGATCGCCCGGTACGCCTGGAGTCGCAGCCGCTCGCCGGGGGCGTAGTCGTGCGGGACGTGCGCGTCGACCGGAAGCTCGATCTTGACCTCCAGCGGCGCTTCCTCCTCCTCACCGCCCTCGATCGAGGCCCGGTAGTCGGCGACGGCCTCGCCGACCATCCGGACGTAGAGGTCGAAGCCGACGCCCGCGATATGGCCGGACTGCTCGCCGCCGAGCAGATTGCCCGCGCCGCGGATCTCCAGGTCCTTCATCGCCACGTACATGCCCGCGCCCATCTCGGTGTGCTGGGCGATCGTGGCCAGCCGCTCATGGGCGGTCTCCGTGAGCGGCTTCTCGGGCGGGTAGAGGAAGTACGCGTAACCGCGCTCGCGCCCTCGCCCGACCCGGCCGCGCAGCTGGTGCAGCTGGGAGAGGCCGAAGTTGTCGCCGCGCTCGACGATCAGGGTGTTGGCGTTGGAGATGTCGATCCCGGACTCGACGATGGTGGTGGAGACCAGGACGTCGAACTTCTTCTCCCAGAAGTCGACCACGACCTGCTCCAGCGCGCCCTCCGACATCTGCCCGTGGGCGGTGGCGATCCGCGCCTCGGGGACGATCTCGCGCAGCCGGGCGGCGGCCCGGTCGATGGACTCCACCCGGTTGTGGATGTAGAAGACCTGGCCCTCGCGGAGCAGTTCGCGCCGGATGGCGGCGCCGATCTGCTTCTGCTCGTACGGACCGACGAAGGTCAGCACCGGATGGCGCTCCTCCGGCGGGGTGGTGATCGTGGACATCTCGCGGATGCCGGTGACCGCCATCTCCAGGGTGCGCGGGATGGGCGTGGCGGACATGGTCAGCACGTCCACGTTGGCGCGGAGCTTCTTCAGCTGCTCCTTGTGCTCGACGCCGAAGCGCTGCTCCTCGTCCACGATGACCAGGCCCAGGTCCTTGAACTTGGTTTCGGAGGAGAAGAGCCGGTGGGTGCCGATGACGATGTCGACCGCGCCGTCCCGCAGCCCCTCGAGCACCGCCTTGGCCTCGGTGTCGGTCTGGAAGCGGGAGAGCGCCCTGACGTTGACGGGGAACTGGCCGTACCGCTCGCCGAAGGTGCCGAAGTGCTGCTGGACCAGCAGGGTCGTGGGCACGAGCACCGCCACCTGCTTGCCGTCCTGGACCGCCTTGAAGGCCGCGCGGACCGCGATCTCGGTCTTGCCGTAGCCGACGTCGCCGCAGATCAGCCGGTCCATCGGAACCGACTTCTCCATGTCCTCCTTGACCTCGGCGATGGTGGTGAGCTGGTCGGGGGTCTCCGCGTACGGGAACGCGTCCTCCAGCTCGCGCTGCCACGGGGTGTCCGCGCCGAAGGCATGGCCGGGCGCCGCCATCCGGGCCGAGTAGAGCTTGATCAGGTCGGCGGCGATCTCCTTGACGGCCTTCTTGGCGCGCGCCTTGGTCTTGGTCCAGTCGGCGCCGCCGAGCCGGTGCAGGGTCGGCGCCTCGCCGCCCACGTACTTGGTGACCTGCTCCAGCTGGTCGGTGGGGACGAAGAGCCGGTCGCCGGGCTGGCCGCGCTTGGCCGGGGCGTACTCCACCACCAGATACTCGCGGGTGGCGCCCTGGACGGTGCGCTGCACCATCTCGATGTAGCGGCCCACGCCGTGCTGCTCGTGGACGATGAAGTCGCCCGCCTCGAGGGTGAGCGGATCGATCGTCTTACGGCGGCGCGCGGGCATCCGCGCCCCGTCCTTGCCCGCGGCCTTCTGCCCGGACAGATCCGTCTCGGTCAGCACGGCCAGCTTCAGGGCCGGGTCGATGAAGCCGTAGTCGATCGAGCCGCAGGCCACATGCACCACGGACGGCTTGATCTCGGTGAGGTCGCCGTCCAGCCGGGCCGCGATCCCCTCGCCGCCGAGTACCTCGACGGTGCGGGAGGCTGGGCCGTGGCCCTCGGTCACATAGACCGTGCGCCAGCCGTCGGCCAGCCAGCCCTTGGTGTCGGCCAGCGCCCGGGCGGTGTCGCCTCGGTAGCTCTCGGTGGCGTGCATGCCGAGCTTCACGGTGTCGCCCGCCGCGTCAGCGGCAAGTGTCTGCGTCAGCTCCTCATCGGCCGCGAAGGGGCTCACCGACCACCACATCATGCCCAGCTCACGGGCGTGGTCGCGGACGTCCGCGATGCTCCACAGGGAGGCCGCGCCGACGTCGATCGGGGCCTCTCCTCCCCCGGCGGTGGCCGCCCAGGACGCCTGGAGGAACTCCTGGCTGGTGGCCACCAGGTCCGCCGCCCGGGTGCGCACCCGCTCCGGCTCGCAGACGACCGTCATGCTGCCCGCCGGGAGGACGTCCAGCAGCAGCTCCATGTCGTCCACCAGGACCGGGGCCAGGGACTCCATGCCCTCGACCGCGATCCCCTCGGCGATCTTGCCGAGCAGCTCGCCCAGCTCGGGATGGGCCTCGGCGAGGGCCGCGGCCCGCTCCCGTACGTCGTCGGTCAGCAGCAGCTCCCGGCAGGGCGGGGCCCACAGCCCGTGCTCGGCGACCTCCAGGGACCGCTGATCGGCCACCTTGAAGTAGCGGATCTCCTCGATGTCGTCGCCCCAGAACTCGATCCGGAGCGGATGCTCCTCGGTCGGCGGGAAGACGTCCAGGATGCCGCCGCGCACGGCGAACTCGCCGCGCTTCTCGACCAGTTCGACCCGGGAGTACGCGGCGGCCGCGAGCCCGTCCACGATCTCCTCCAGATCGGCGGTCTGCCCGGCCCGCAGGCTCACCGGCTCCAGGTCACCGAGCCCCTTGACCTGCGGCTGGAGCACCGACCGTACGGGCGCGACCACGACCGATACGGGACCGGCCGCCGGGTCGTCCGGGCTCGGATGGGCCAGCCTGCGCAGCACCGCCAGGCGCCGCCCGACCGTGTCCGAGCGCGGGGAGAGCCGCTCGTGCGGCAGCGTCTCCCAGGACGGGTACTCCACCACCCGGTCCGGCGGCAGCAGCGAGCGCAGCGCCGCCGCCAGGTCCTCCGCCTCCCGGCCGGTGGCCGTCATCGCGAGCACGGGACGGCCCGCGGAGCGCGCCAGCGCGGCGATGGCGAACGGACGGGCGGCGGGCGGGCCGACCAGATCGACGTGGGGGCGATGGCCATCGGCGGCGCCGCGCACCGCCTCGGCGAGCGCGGGGTCCCTTACGACGGCGTCGAGCAGACCGGTGAGGCTCATAAAGGGGTATTCCATCCCGGAGGCGGACAACGCGAACGGCCCGACACGTGTCACGGGCCGGGGGTCTTCCAGAGTACGGCCACCCGCCGACAACTCGCGCCGGGTGCGGCCAGGGGGCCGGGCGGCCCTCATACCGCACTTGCAGGCCGGCTGCGTGAGGCAGCGGCGGTGGGCGGTGAGCGGCGTGTTCGGCCGCGGCGCCGTTTCGCGCCTTCGGCGCAATTGAGCAGCGGCGGCGGAGGTTGGGGGCGCGGCGCCACCGCCGTGCGCCGGGCCCGTGGATGCGGGCGCCGGTGGCGGCATCCGTTCTCGGGAGCAAGGCCGGTACCGGACTGCCGGGTCGGTGGGGGTGGAGCACCCCTCTGGAAACTGATTGATAAATTAGTTGCGTCAGATCAAGCATTTTTTCAGGGAGGACCGGGAGGGCCCCACCCGCAGTCCGGAGGGTTCCCCAGCCACTGAGCCCGGAAGCCGCCAACCGGCTCTCGCCCCCAGCGGCCCGGCGGACGGCGGCGGCGCCGCGCCCTCTGCCCCCTGCCCCGCTGCTCAATTGCGCCGAAGGCGCGAAACGGCGCCGCACCCGGCCGAGCCCGACAGCCCCGGCTCATGGGCACGCCGCCCCCGGTCCCGGTGCGCTCCCCCGTGGGCGCACCGGACCGGGGGCGTACGCTGCGCGAGCGAACGGCTGTGGTCCTCGCTGAGCCCGCAGGAGCGGGACGAGGCGGACGGGGCCTGAGCGCTCCGCCGGAAGTGCCCTGAGCCGCCGTCGATCGTCCGCGGCACCGTTTCCGGCCCGTGACGGCAAGCGGCCGTCTGGCCCATCACGACAGGCGGCCGGACACGCCCTGTGATCACACTGATGCACATGGCAGAGCGAGACCCGCGCCCATCGCCCACCAAGACGAGCACCCGGCCCCGAGCCCCCAAGCCGGCCGAGGCCGCCCGGCACGCGTGCGAACAGCTCGCCTCGCTGATCGTCCATGAGCCCGAGGGCGTCAGCGGGGTGGCCCGCCACGAGGACGGCTGGCTCGTCAGCGTGGACGTCCTCGAGGTCGCCCGGATCCCCGACACCACCAGCCTGCTGGCCACGTACGAGGTGCGCATCGACGAGCGGGGCGAGCTCCAGGAATACCGGAGGGTCCGCCGCTACCGGCGCGGTGCGGCCGACGACTGCTGAGACGACAGCCGAAAGGACACTCCGAGATGCCCACTGGCACTTACACGGAAGAAGTCGTCTGCGTCCAGCGGACCGGCACCCTCTACGACTGCCTGGAACTCATCCTCGACCGGGGCATGGTGATCGACGTCTTCATCCGGGTCTCCCTCGTCGGCATCGAGATCCTGAAGATCGACGCCCGGATCGTGGTCGCCAGCGTGGACACGTACCTCCGCTTCGCCGAGGCCTGCAACCGCCTGGACCTCGAGTTCGACCGCAGCAGCACGACCGTTCCCGAGCTGCTGGGCGGGGTCGCGGGCGGCGGCGGGAGTCCGGCCGGGCGGATGGCCACGGGCCTCGGCAAGAAGAAGGCCAAGAAGGCGGTGGCGGGCGTGGGCGAGAAGGTCAAGCGGGCCGTCGGGGCCGATGAGGACGAGGAAGAGGGGGAGCGGGAGGAGCGGGAGAGCCGCCCCCGGCGGCGCACCGCCCCCACCCGCCGCCGTTCCGCTTCCGCGTCCGAGCCTTCCGAGGAGGACTGATCCATGACCGCGCCCGCGCCCGCACCGCAGAGCGTGTACGTCTACGGCGTCGTCCGCGCCTCCCATGCGGTGCCGCCCGGCCGCACCGGAGTAGGCGAGCGGCCCGCCCCGGTCCGTACCGTCCGGGCCGGAGCGCTGGCCGCGGTGATCAGCGACGCTCCCGCCCGGCTGCGCGCCAAGCGCCGCGACCTCCTCGCCCACCAGGACCTGGCCCTGACGCTGGGGCGGGACGGTCCGGTGCTGCCGATGCGCTTCGGCATGGTCGCCCCCGACGAGGAGGCGGTGCGGCGGCAGTTGCTGTGCACACAGAACGACTGCCTGGCCGCGCTCGAACGCGTCGACGGGCGGATCGAGATGAACCTCAAGGCGCTGCCCACCGAGGCCGGCCTGGGCGCGCTGGTACGGGAGGACCCGGAGGTGAGCCGGTTGCGCACGGCCGCGCGCCGGGCCCCGGGGTACGAGGCCAGCGTGCGGCTCGGGGAGGCCGTGGCGCGCGGGCTGAAGCGCCGGGCGGCGGCGGCCGCGGCCACGGTGCTCGCGGAGCTCTCGGCCGTGGCGGACGCCACCGTGCACGGCCCGGAGGTCGAGGGGTGCGTACTCAACGCCTCGTTCCTGCTGGACCTGCGCGCGCAGCGGCGGTTCGAGGGCGCCGTGGAACGCCTCGCGGCCGCCCACCGCGACCGGGCCGAACTGCGTCTCACCGGTCCGCTGCCCTGCTACAGCTTCACGGAAGGCCGGGCCTGAGATGGGCGTACTGAGCCAGGTCGTCCTCTTCCCGCTGGCGCCGGTGCGCGGGGTGGTGTGGGTCGCGGAGCGCGTGCGGGACATGGCGGAGGAGGAGATGTGCCATCCGTCGGTGCTGCGCGCCCGGCTCGCCGCGCTGAACGAGGCCCTGGAGTCGGAGGCGATCGGCCCGGAGGAGTTCGACCGGGAGGAGGACCGGCTGCTGGATCTGCTGGAGCGCTCGGGCGGCCGGGGAGGAAGGGCGGGGGTGCGGACGCCATGACCGAACGCGACCTGGTCCACCCCCCGTCCGTGACTGACGAGCGGCACCCCTCCGACCTCGCCGAGATCCTGGAGCGGGTCCTGGACAAGGGCATCGTGATCGCCGGGGACATCAAGATCGACCTGCTGGACATCGAACTGCTCACCATCCGGCTGCGGTTGTTCATCTCCTCCGTGGACACCGCCCGCAAGGCCGGAATCGACTGGTGGGAAACCGATCCCGCGCTCTCGTCGCGCGCCGCGCGGGACACCCTCGCCCAGGAGAACGCGGAACTGCGGACGCGGCTTCACGCCCTGGAGTCACGGATCGGCGCGGAGGAGCTGAGCACGGTCGGCGCGGCCGAGGAGGAGAGGCACCCATGACCGAGGCCGCCACCCTCACCTACGCCTTCGCGGTCTGCCGGGGCGGCGACCTCACCGCCCCGGCGGAACCGTTCGCGGAACTCCCCGGGCTCGGCACCGGCGCCCCCGTCCGTACGGTCGCGGCGGGCCCGCTCACCGCCGTGGTCCAGGACGTGCCCGCGGCCGGGTACGACGAGGAGGCGCTGCGGCGGCGGCTGTCCGTCGGCGCCGAGCTGGAGCGGTGCGCCCGCGCCCACCACGCGGTGATCACGGCGGCGTCGGCGCTGGCCCCGGCCGTTCCGCTGCCCCTGGCCACGGTCTATCTCGACGACGGCCGGGTACGCGAGGCCCTGGGCGACCGGGAGACGTCCTTCCTGACCGCCCTGGGCCGGATCGCGGGCCGGGCCGAATGGGGCGTCAAGGTCTACGCCCCCACGGGACCGCCGCCCGCCCCGGCAGCCGTCCCGGCGGTCGTCCCGGCGGAGGGTCCGGGCCCCGGCGGGAACGGCCGCGCCTATCTGGACCGCGTCCGCACCCGGCAGCGCGGCCGCGAACAGCGCCACGCTCTGGCGCTGCGGGCCGCCGAGCGGGTGGACGCCGCCGTCCGAGGGCTCGCCGTGGCCGCGCGCCGACTGCGTCCGCACGGCGTCGAGGTGACCGGGAAGCACCGCACCCATGTGCTGAACGCGGCCTACCTCCTCGACCTGGGCCGGGAGCGCGAACTGCGCGCCGCGCTAGCGTCGTTGCGCCGCGACGAGACGGACGTCCAGATCGAACTCTCCGGGCCGTGGGCGCCCTACTCCTTCGCCGACGGAGGAATCACGGACCCGGGGGCGGCCCCATGACCGGGCCGTCCGCCTGGGACACCACCCCGGCGAAAGCGCGGTGGGCAGCGACCCCCGCCGCCACCGCCCGCGAAGCGGCCCCCGCGTGGGGAACCACCCCCGCCGAGGCGCTGGGCCCGCTCGGCGTCCCCCTCGTGGACCTCCTGGACCGGGTGCTCGCCACCGGCGTCGTCATCAGCGGCGACCTGGTCATCGCGATCGCCGAGGTCCCCCTCGTCCGCCTCTCCCTGCACGCCCTTCTCTCCTCGGTCAACGAACGGGTCCAGGCCCCATGGACCGACAGCGGCCCACTATGAGCGCGCCGATCCCCGACGCCCCCTCCCGCGTGTCCCGCGTGGACATCGACCGCGACTCGGTCGGCCGCGACCTGGTGGCCCTGGTGCTGACGGTCGTCGAACTCCTCCGTCAGCTGATGGAGCGCCAGGCCATCCGCCGCATCGACGCGGGCGGCCTCACCGAGGAGCAGATCGAGCGCATCGGCACCACGCTGATGCTGCTCGACCAGCGCATGACGGAGCTGTGCGACCAGCACGGCCTGACCCCGGAAGACCTCAACCTGGACCTCGGCCCCCTGGGCACCCTGCTCCCCCGCGACTGAGGCAGGGGCCGGTCAGCCGCCGAGGGCTTCCGCCATGCGGTCGAGGTCGGTGAGGAGGGCTGCCAGGCGCCGCTGCGGAAGGGCGCCGACCATTGTCCGTTCGATGGCGTAGACGGCGGACCGGGCCGCGTGGAGCCGTTCGCGGCCGTGCTCGGTGAGGTGGGCGGGGAGCGCGCGGCCGTGGTCGGTGGTGGCGGGCCGGGAGATCAGGTCCGCGTCCTGGAGGCCGCGGAGGACGACGTTCATGGACTGCCGGGTGACGAACGTGGAGCGGGCGAGCTCGGCGTTGGACAGGCCGGGCCGCTCGTCGAGGAGTTCGAGGCAGGCGTACTGCGGCACCGTCAGCCCGTGCTCGCGCAGGGCCTTGTCCATGGCGCCGCGCAGCGCCGCGGCGGCGCGTTTGAGGCGGTAGCCCACATGCTCGGTGACGTCGTCGGCGGGGTGCGGCGGGGGCACGGGGGTCCGGTCTCTCATGTCAGGATTTTGACATAGGGAGCGGCCGTGCGTACAGTCCATGAATGTCAAAGTCCTGACATCGACATCACTGGCTCAGCCAACAACCGGGGAGGACCCGTGCCCACCACCATCGAAGGCCCCGACTTCATCGCCTTGCAGGTACGCGATGTCGAGGCGGCGGCCGCCTTCTGCGAAACCCACCTCGGCCTGCGGCGGGCACCGGCCTCGCCGCCCGGTGCGGTGGTGTTCACCACCGAGCCGATCCCGTTCGCCGTCCGCGAGCCGCTGCCGGGCGTGGACCTCGACGGCGTCGCACGTCCCGGGCTCGGAGTGGCCCTGTGGTTCCGCACCGCGGACGCCCAGGCACTGCACGACCAGCTCGCCGCCGCCGGGGTGCCCATCCTCAGCCCGCCCCAGGACAGCCCCTTCGGCCGTACGTTCACCTTCACCGGCCCGGAGGGCTACGCCCTCACGGCACACGGAGGCTGACCGTGACCGCCGTCGCCCTCACCCCGTCCGGCCCCTTCTCGCTCGCGGCGGGCGTCCGCTTCCTGGAGGACTTCACCCCGGCGAGCTACCGGGGCGCGGCGGACGACGTGCTCCGCCTGGCCTTCCCCGCCGACGACGGCCACTCGACGGTGGCCGTCGCGGTGCGGCAGGAGGAGACGGCGGAGGGAGAAGCGGGCAGCGTCCGGGCCGAGTTCACCACGTACCCCGACCCCGACACCCCGGCGGACCCCAGGTCCGCCGGGACCGGGGCCGGGGCCGTCCGGGCCCAGCTGGCCCGCGTCCTCTCCCTCGATGTCGACGGAAGCGGCTTCCCCGGACTCGCCGCCGCCGACCCCGTGGTGGCCGGGCTCATGGCGGACTATCCGGGCCTTCGGCCGGTGTGCTTCCACTCGCCCTACGAAGCCGCCGCATGGGCGATCATCGGCCACCGCATCCGCATGACCCAGGCCGCCGCCATCAAGGCCCGCATCGCCGAGCGGCACGGTCGGCGCGTCCGGATCGAGGGCCGGACCCTGTACGCCTTCCCCACCCCACCGGCCCTGCGCGCGATCACCCGCGCCCCCGGCCTGACCGAGGTGAAGATCGAGCGGCTGCACGCACTCGCCGAAGCGGCCGACGCCGGTGAACTCGACGCCGCACGGCTGCGCTCGATGCCGGTGGACGACGCCCTCGCGGCGCTGCGCGACCTCCCGGGCATCGGCCCGTTCTCCGCCGAACTCATCCTCATCCGCGGCGCCGGGCACCCGGATGTCTTCCCGCGTCACGAACCGCGGCTGCACGCGGCCATGGCCGACGCGTACGGCCTCGGCGCGGCCGCCTCGGGCGACATCCGCCAACTGGCCGGTATCGCCGACCGCTGGCAGCCCTACCGCAGCTGGATCGCGCTGCTGCTCCGCGCCCGCGCCGCGCACATCAGCGGCCGCGGAACCAGCGCGATCCCGGTCGGGGCGCCCGCCGGGGCCGCCCCGAAACTCATCGGTCCCCCGGTCAGCGGTTGACGAAGGTGAGGCTCTTCTCGTCGTAGCGGGTGCCGGCGACCTGGTCGGCCGGGGCGGCGGCGTCGATCGCGGAGAGTTCCTCGGGGGTCAGCTCGAGGGTGGCGGCGGCCAGGTTCTCCGCCAGGTACTTCTGGCGCCGGGTGCCCGGGATGGGGACCACGTCGTCGCCGCGGTGCTGCACCCAGGCGAGGGCGAGCTGGCCCGCGGTGACGCCCTTCGCGGCGGCCAGTTCATCCAGCTTCTCCACGATGGCCAGGTTCTGCTCCAGGTTGCCGTCGGCGAACCGGGGCTGGGAGCGGCGTACGTCGCTCTCCGGGAGGCCGTCGGTCGAGGTGTAGCGGCCGGTGAGGAAGCCGCGGCCGAGCGGGGAGAAGGGGACGAGGCCGATGCCGAGCTCACGGCAGACCGGGACGATCTCGTGCTCCAGATCCCGCGTCCACAGCGACCATTCGCTCTGCAGGGCCGCGATGGGGTGCACCGCGTGGGCCCGGCGGATGGTCTCCGCGCCCGCCTCGGACAGTCCGAGGTGGCGCACCTTGCCCGCCCGGACCAGCTCGGCCATCGCGCCGACGGTCTCCTCGATGGGGACGTCGGGGTCGACGCGGTGCTGGTAGTAGAGGTCGATGTGATCGACGCCGAGCCGCCGCAGCGAGGCGTCGCACGCCTGGCGGACGTACGCGGCGTCCCCCCGGATCGCGGTCGGCTCCCCCAGCCGGTTGGCGAACCCGAACTTGGTGGCCAGCACCGCCCGCTCCCGCCGCCCGGCCAGGGCCCGGCCGAGCAGTTCCTCGTTGTGCCCGGTGCCGTAGAAGTCGGAGGTGTCCAGCAGCGTGACGCCGAGGTCGAGGGCGCGGTGGAGAGTGGCGATCGACTGGGCGTCGTCCGAGGCGCCGTAGCCGTGGCTCATCCCCATGCAGCCCAGCCCCTGGGCCGCGACGGTCAGTGCCCCCAGGCGGCGGATGGGCAGTTCGGACATCGGGTACCTCCTCGTGGTCGTGACGATCACGCTAGGAGTTGGAGCGCACTCGAAGTCAAACCGGCTCCGTACACCCGGAGATCCGCGGAGATATCGACCATCGGCGACGAACACGAGTGAATTCCTCGAATTGGTCCGGCTAGCTTTCTCGTTGAGGTGGAAGGTCCACCGGATCGGAGTGTTCGATATGCGCTCTCGTCGCCTTGCGTTAGCCGCGGCAACCACCCTCGGGGCCCTGGCCCTCACACTGGGGATCGGAGGAACGGCGCAGGCCGCTCCGCGCCCTCCGCTCACCAAGGCCGAATGCTGGGCCTCTGGAGGCATAGTCGTCCCGATCAATGTCGTCGGGTCCGTCTGTATCTGGCACAACCCCGACGGCACCAGCGACTCCGCGCAGATCACCGACCCGCTGGGCAGCAACTGACCTGAGTGCCCCGTGAACGCGGCCGGCCCGGTGCGCTCCCCCGTCGCGCACCGGGCCGGTCGGTGGGCCTGCTGCCCTGGCCCCCGTCGAGGGCAGCAGGCCTCATTTCCCCCGTTGGCTTTGCTATTCCGTGGCGATCGCGTTCAGGACGTTCATCCGCGCCGCCCGGAAGGCCGGGACCAGGGCCGCGATCAGGCCCACGACGGCGGAGCCGATGAAGACCGTGATGATCGTCGGCCACGGGATCTCCAGGGTCTTCAGACCCTCGAGTGCCAGCAGCTTCTGGGCCGTGGTGCCCCAGCCCATGCCGAGCCCGAGGCCCAGCAGGGCGCCGAAGAGCGCGATGACCACGGACTCCAGGCGGATCATGCGGCGCATCTGGCGGCGGGAGAGGCCGATGGCGCGCATCAGGCCGATCTCGCGGGTCCGCTCGACGACCGAGAGGGCCAGGGTGTTCACCACGCCGAGGACGGCGACGATGATCGCGAGCGCCAGCAGGCCGTAGACCAGGTTGAGCAGCTGACCGACCTGGTCCTTGACCTCCTTCTTGTAGTCGGTCTGGTCGCGCACCTTGACCGACGGGTAGTGGTGCAGCTGGGACTTGAGGGAGGCGTACGCCTGCTTCTCCTGGCCGTCCCTGGCCTGCGCCAGCATCATGACGTCCGCCGGGATCAGCTTGGCGGGGACATAGCGCTCGACGGTGGCGATGTCGAGGTACAGCGCGCCCTTGTCGAGGCTGACGTCGTCCGAGGTGATCGCGGCGACGGTCAGCTTGGCGGTGCGGCCCTCCTTGAAGGCGACGGTGAGGGTGTCGCCCCTCTTCACCTTGTGGTCCTTGGCGAAGCCCTCGGGCACCGACATGGCGTCCTTGCCGTACGCGGCGGACAGGTCGCCCTCGACGACCGGGGTGCGCAGGTCCTCGGCGTAGGTCGGGCTGGCGGCCGAGAGGTCCTTGGTGACCGTCTTGCCGTCGGGCAGGGTGAGCTTGGTGCCCTCGATGTCCTTGGCCTCGCTGATGTGCTTCAGACCCTTGGCCTGGCGTACCGCGTCCGCGATCCCCTTGGTGATCGGCTGGCCGGTGTCGGACTGGACGATGAAGTCCGCGCCCACCGACTTGTCCAGCTCGTCGGTGGCCGAGGCGACCATCGAGGAGCCCACCACCGACAGACAGGCGACCAGCGCCAGGCCGATCATCAGGGCCGCGCCGGTGGCGCCGGTGCGCCGCGGGTTGCGCAGCGCGTTGCGCTCGGCCAGCCGGCCGACCGGGCCGAAGATCCGCAGTACGACGGTGGCCAGTACGCGGACCACCAGACCGGCCAGCAGCGGGCCGATGACGATGAAGCCGATGAGCGTCAGCACCACGCCGAGGCCCAGGAACATCGAACCGTCGACCGCCTTGTCCGCGTTCCCCGCGACCACCAGGGAGGCCGCGCCGCCCGCGGTGAGCAGGGTGCCGATCGCGCCGCGGATCCATCCGGCCTTGCTGTCCGCCGGGGTGCCGGCGTCGCGCAGGGCCGCCATCGGGGAGATCTTCCCGGCCCGGCGGGCGGGGATGTACGCCGCGATGACGGTGACGACGACGCCGATGCCGATACCGACGATGGGCGTGGTGGCCTTCACCGTCAGCTGGTCGGTGCTCAGGTGGAGCCCCGCGCTGCCCATGATCTTCATCAGGCCGACCGCGAGGCCGACGCCGCCGAGGACGCCGAGGATCGAGCCGACGATGCCGAGCAGCAGCGCCTCGATCAGCACCGACCGGTTGATCTGCTTCCGGCTGGAGCCGATGGCCCGCATCAGGCCGATCTCACGGGTGCGCTGGGCGACCAGCATCGAGAAGGTGTTGACGATCAGGAAGATGCCGACCAGGACGGCGATCCCGGCGAAGCCGAGCATCGCGTACTTCATCACGTCCAGGAACGAGCCGATGTCGTCCTCGGCCTCCTTGCTGGACTCGGCCTTCGTCTGCACCTTGACCCCGGTGCCGAGGCCCGCGACGACGTTCTTCTTCAGCTGGTCGTGGCTGACGCCCGCCTTGGCGGTGAGCGAGTAGCTGGAGTAGACCCCGGGGGCGCCGAGCAGCTTGCGCTGCGCGGTGTCGGTGTCCATGTAGATCAGCGTGGCGCCGGGGTTGGTCACCTGGAACGTGGCGATGCCGACGATCTTCGCGCGGAACTCGCCCGGGATGGCGATGATCCGCACCTCGTCGCCGAGCTTGAGCTTCTTGTTCTTGGCGGTGTCGCCGTCGACCATGATCTCGGTCGGGCCGCGCGGCGCGTGGCCGGAGGTGATCTCGACCGAGCGCTGCTCGGTCGGGTCCCAGTTGGTGCCGATGGTCGGGGCGCCGGTGTCCGAGCCGATGCTGTCGTCGTTGCGGTCGGCGGCGGTGATCGACTGGCTGGTGACGTCGCCGAGCACCGACTTGACGCCGTCCACCTGCTTCAGCCGCGCCAGCTCCGAACCGGGCAGCGTACGGATCCGGCCCTGCCTGGTGTCCTTGTCGCTGACGCCCTTGGGGCTGACCGTGACATCGGAGGCCGTGCTCGCGAAGAGCTTGTCGAACGTGGCGTTGGTGGTGTCGGTGAAGACGAGCGTGCCGCAGACGAAGGCCACCGACAGCAGCACGGCGATCGCGGACAGCGCCATCCGCCCCTTGTGGGCGACGAAGTTGCGCAGTGAGGTCTTGAGGACGGTCATGACACCCGTCCTCGCGCGTCGAAGTGCTTCATGCGCTCCAGGACCAGATCGGCCGTCGGGTTGTACATCTCGTCGACGATCCGGCCGTCGGCCAGGTACAGGACCCGGTCGGCGTAGGAGGCGGCGACCGGGTCATGGGTGACCATCACGATGGTCTGGCCCAGCTCGTCCACCGACCGCTTGAGGAAGCCCAGCACCTCGGCACCGGCCCGCGAGTCCAGGTTTCCGGTCGGCTCGTCACCGAAGATGATCTCGGGGCGGGCGGCGAGTGCGCGGGCCACGGCGACGCGCTGCTGCTGACCGCCGGAGAGCTGGTTCGGACGGTGCTTGAGCCGGCCGGACAGACCCACGGTCTCCACCACCCGGTCCATCCAGGCCCGGTCGGGCTTGCGGCCCGCGATGTCCATCGGCAGCGTGATGTTCTCGATCGCGCTGAGCGTGGGCAGCAGGTTGAACGCCTGGAAGATGAAGCCGATCCGGTCCCGGCGCAGCTTGGTGAGCTTCTTGTCCTTCAGCTTGGTGATCTCGGTCTCATCGATGAAGATCTGCCCGGAGCTGACGGTGTCCAGACCGGCCAGGCAGTGCATCAGGGTCGACTTGCCGGAGCCCGACGGGCCCATGATCGCGGTGTACTGCCCCCGCGCGATGTCCACGTCCACATGGTCCAGCGCGACCACCCGGGTCTCCCCGGAGCCGTACGCCTTGGTGACCTGACGTGCGCGGGCGGCGACGGCCGTATGTCCTCCGCTGCCCCCGGTCCTGGGAATCGATACAGCCGTTGTCACGGTCTTTCTCCTTCGGTGTCCGATCGGCGATCTCTGTTCCCCGATCGCCGCAATAAGACTGCCGCGATCCGGGAACCTCCGCGATGGGGAATGACTCCCTCTTAGCGGTAGGGCTAGCCCCACCCCCTCGGTCGCGCAGCCCGTAGCAACCATATGAAGCGGGGACGACAGGCTCCTCATCCGCCCGGACGAACCGGGAGTAGGAGTACAGGGTGGGCATCCCCTAGGGGAGTGAGTCCTGGGTCTGACCCCGGACTCGGGGTCGATGGTGCACCCTCCCGCCACGTCAGGCTCAAACCGGGCCCTCTGGACAGCCCGGATGCGTTCTTCCGCCAGCCTGCCCCGGCATGGAATCGTGGGTCGTACAAGAATCGTGCGCAGGCGAGTCCGTCGTACGAACAACAGGGACACGTGCCGGCGCGGACCGGCGGAGGGAGCTCGCCACCGTGGGCGGCACCGCACGACGGCCGATGGACGCGGACCCCAGGCCCCCCGCACCCCAGCTCCACTCCGAGACCCCCGCCCCCGGCCACCGCCGCCCCGTCGTCGCCGCCCTGATGCTCGGCATGTCGCTGGCCGCGCTGGACTCGACCATCATCTCCACCGCCGTCCCGCAGATCGTCGGCGACCTCGGCGGCTTCTCCGTCTTCTCCTGGCTCTTCTCCGGCTACCTGCTCGCCGTCACCGTCTCCCTGCCGCTGTACGGAAAGCTCTCCGACACCTTCGGCCGCAAGCCCATCCTGCTGGCGGGCGTCGTGCTCTTCGTCATCGGCTCGCTGCTGTGCGCCGGGGCCTGGAACATGGCCTCCCTCATCGCCTTCCGGGTCGTCCAAGGGCTGGGCGGCGGGGCGCTCCAGGGCACCATCCAGGTCGTCGCCGCCGACCTCTATCCGCTCAAGGAGCGCCCGAAGATCCAGGCCAGGCTCTCCTCGGTGTGGGCGCTCTCCTCCGTGGCGGGCCCCGCGATCGGCGGCCTGCTCGCCGGATACGCCGACTGGCGGTGGATCTTCCTCATCAATCTGCCGGTCGGCGCCCTCGCGTTCACGCTGATCACCCGGCATCTGCACGAACCGCGACGGCACCGGGAGAGCCGCCCCCGGGTCGACTGGGCCGGGGCGCTCGGTGTGTTCCTCAGCGGCGGGCTGCTGCTGACCGCCCTCGTCCAGGGCGGAGTGGCCTGGGGCTGGCTGTCCGCGCCCTCGCTCACCATGCTCGGCGGCGCCGCGGTGTGCGCCGCGGCCACCGTATGGATCGAACGGCGCGCCGCCGAACCGATCATCCCCGGGTGGGTCTGGCGCCGCCGCACCATCTCGGCGGTCAACGTCGCCTTCGCCGCGCTCGGTCTGCTCATGATCGCCCCGACCGTCTTCCTGCCCACCTACGCCCAGTCGGTACTGGGGCTCGGACCGATACCCGCCGGGTTCGTGCTGTCCACGATGACGCTGAGCTGGCCGATCGCGGCCGCGCTCAGCAGCCGTCTCTACAACCGCGTCGGCTTCCGGCGCTGCGCCATCACCGGGATGACGGCCGCCACGCTGGTCCTGGCCGCCTTCCCGCTCCTCCCCTACCCGGGCGCCGCCTGGCAGCCCGCGCTGATCATGCTGCTGCTCGGGGGCGCGCTCGGGCTCTTCCAGCTGCCGCTGATCATCGGGGTGCAGTCGTCCGTCGGATGGGCCGAGCGCGGCACCGCCACCGCCTCGATCCTCTTCTGCCGCCAGGTCGGCCAGAGCGTCGGGGCGGCGCTCTTCGGCGCCGTCGCCAACGCGACGCTGGCCTCCCGGCTCACCGAGGCCCCCGGCGCCATCCGGCCGGGGCTGCCCGACGACCTGGACTCGGTCTCGCGCGCGCTGGAGCACCCCGGCGCCCTCACCGACCAGGCGGCCGACTATCTGCGACGGGCCGTGGACACCGCCGTCGACCACGTCTACCTGGGCTCGGCCACGGCCGCGCTGCTGGCCCTGCTGGCCCTGGTGTTCCTCGCCCCGCGCCGCTTTCCGGTCCGTACGGAGGCGGAGGCGGACGCGGAAGCCTGAACGACGGCCGGCGCACGCCTGCGGCTGCCGGTGCGTGGGTCGGACGCAGCTCGTCGGTACGTGGACCCGTCGGCGGTCCGCCGGTGCCTGCGGCGGCCTGTTCCCCTCCCCGCCCCTTCCCGTAACCAGGGGCTCCGCCCCTGGACCCCGGGATCCGGGGCAGAGCCCCGCCACGCGGCGGAGCCGCATATCGATGCTGCGGGAAGCGGCGGAGGCCCGGTCCAGGGTCTAGGGGGAGCCCCGCGCAGGGGCCGGGACGCAGCCCCGCGCAGGGGCCGGGACGCAGCCCCGCGCAGGGGCCGGGACGCAGCCCCGCGCAGGGGCTGGGGCGCAGCCCCGGGCGGGGGCTGGGGCGGAGCCCCAGTTTCGGGAAGGGGCGGGGAGGGGAACAGGCCGCCGCAGGCGTACGCGTACCGTCCGCCGGTGGGGTCAGGACTCGTGGTGCGGGGCCGCCGCCGCGTCCTCCGCCACCGGCTTGCCGGTCAGCGCCGCCAGGCTGCCGCGCACATGCTCCAGATGCGCCTTGAGCTCCTCGCGCCGCTCCACGTGCTCGCGCAGCGTCCGCTCCGTCTCCCGGGCCAGCCGCTCCTCCCGGGCCCGCGCCTGGGCGATGATCTCCGCCGCCTGCGCCTGCGCGTCCTCCTGCCGCAGCCGCGCGGCCTGATCGGCCATCCCGTACTCCCGCTTGGCGTCGGCGAGCCCCGCCTGCGCGTACTCCTCCAGCTGGGCCAGCCGGGCCGTCATCGCGTTGTCCCGCTCGGCCAGTTCGCGGCCCGCCGCCTCCCACCGCTCGGCGTGCTCCCGCTCCTGCTCGGCCAGGATCCCGGCGGTGCGCTGCCGCATCTCCTTCAGCTCCGCCAGCGCCTGGGCCCGCCACTCCTTGGCGTCCTGGCGCGAGACGGCCCGTAGCTCGTCCACATCCACCTGGGCCGACTCCAAGGTGGCGCGCGCCGCCGCCTCGGCGGCCTCGCGGACCAGCTCGGCCTCGTCGCGGGCGGCGTCCCGCACCGTACGGGCCACGGCCTGCACGGCCTCCCACTCCTCCTGCGCCGTCGCCTCGGCCGCCGCCCGCAGACAGACGACCTCCTCCTCGGCCGCCATCAGGATCAGCTGGGCCCGGTCGCCGAGGGACTCATAGGTCTGGGGGGCCAGTTGGGAGATCACCTCGCGCAGCCGCTCCGCCTCGGCGGACAGCTCATTGGCCAGCACGGTGAGGCGCGCGGCGCGCTCCCACGCCGCGTCCCGCGCTTCGGACAGGTCTGCCACATAGCGGTCGACCTGCGCGGGACGGTAGCCACGGCCCCGTCCGCCGACGATGGTGAAGCCATGACGTGACACCGATGCGCCCATCCTTGGAACCCCTTTTGTCCGGTATGCAACGCGCTTCGGCGCACATCTTTATAGATGGCCTCTCATCCCCATAACGCGACACTCCGCCCATATCCGCGGCCGGGAGCGCCGCCGGTGACAACAACGACGAGGCGCCCGCCCCCGTCACGGGGGTCGGGCGCCTCGATCGCCATTCGTGCTTCGGTCGCGCGGTTCGTTCGGTGGCGCGCGGTCAGGGCCGCGCGGGCGGGCTCACCGCGGGCTTACAGCAGGCCGTCCCACATCTGCTCCAGCAGCACCGCCCACCAGTTGTCCGGCGCGGACAGCGCCGCCGGGTCAAGACCCGCGAGCTGCGCCTGGAAGTCCACCGTCCAACGGCCGGCCTGGTCCGGCGTCAGCCCGTACCGCAGCCGCCACATCCGGCCCAGCAGCGCCATGCACCGCACGAACTCCGGCAGCCCGGTGTTCACGAACTGCGGCGGGATCGGCTGGGGCGTCGCCTCCAGCGGCACCGCCACGATGTTCGCCGTGCCGTACTGCACACACAGCTGACGCCCGAAGTCATTGCCCATGACCAGGTACGAACCCGCGTCCGGCGCGGACTGCGCCCCGCGCTCCGCCGCCAACTCCGCCAGCGTCGGCACCGGGCGGCCCGCCTGGGCCTGCGCCCAGAAGAACGGGCCGAAGTCCAGCGGCAGCCCCGCCCACACCAGCGTCTGGGCCACCACTTCCGGAACGCCCATCCGCGACACCGCGCGCTGGTCGAAGCGGACGATGCCCTGCGGCCCGAACGCCTGGCCCAGCTCATGCGCGAGACCCTCCGGCGGCACTGGCGGGATCGGCTGCACCTGGCTGGGATGCGGCAGCGGCACCCGGTTCGGCGCCGGACGGGCCGGGCCGTCCGCCACCTGGTGCAGCTCGCCCTGGTGCTCCAGCAGATGCCGTACGCCCTGCTGCCGGGTCGCGTGATCGCGTCCGTACGGAGCGGTGTGACTGATCCGCACCTGCGGCCAGCTCTCCCGGATCATCCGGGCACAGTAGCCGCCGGGCAGATCACAGGACTCCAGCTCGGTGTGGAGCTCCAGCACCTGCTGCGGTGGGACGTTCATCGCCCGCAGCTCATGCAGGATCTGCCACTCCGGATGCGGGGTCCCGGGCGCCGAACGGCGGATCAGCTGCTGCTCCGAGCCGTCCTGGGCGCGGTAGCGCAGCACCGCCATATAACCCGGGCCCACGGTCGGCTGACCGGGAGGCGGCGGATACGCATAGCCGGGCTGCGGCGCCATCCCCGGCGCGGGCGCGCCCGGAGGCGGCGCCACCCCCTGAACCGGAGCACCGGCGGGCGGCGGCATACCGGGGGCGCCCGGCGCGCCAGGGGCACCGGGTCCGCCCGGGTACGGCGGCCCGGCCGCGCCCGGCGGGGGCGGCGGCGTGTGCGGACCACCCGCACCGGGGACACCGGGTGGGCCGGGCGGCTGCGGGCCGGACGGGGCACCCTGGCCCGGAGCGCCGGGCGCACCGGGCGGATGCGGGGTGCCGGGGGGCGGGGTCTGCCCGGGCGCACCCGGCCCACCCGCGAGCATCGTCGCCGCAGCGTGCACCCCACCACCGGGCGCACCCGGAGCACCAGGCGGAGGCGGCGTCTGACCACCACCCTGCCCACCAGGAGCACCGGGGGCGCCATGGGCGCCGGGCGGACCAGGCGGCCCGGGAGGTCCGGGGGGACCGGGGGGACCGGGCGGATGCGGGGTGCCGGGGGGCGGGGTCTGGCCAGGCGCACCCGGCCCACCCGCGAGCATCGTCGCCGCAGCGTGCACCCCACCACCGGGCGCACCCGGAGCACCAGGCGGAGGCGGCGTCTGACCACCACCCTGCCCACCAGGAGCACCAGGGGTTCCAGGAGCCCCGGGCGCGCCCGGTGCACCGGGAGGCTGCGGGGCGCCGCCGAGGCTGTCGGAGTCGAGCTGCGAGACCAGCTGCGTCGGTACGTACCCCCCGGCCGGAGCGCCGGGAGCACCGGGCCCGGACGGCGCGGGCGGCGGAGGCGTGGAGTCCGCACCCGGCCGGGCACCGGGCGCACCCGGCGTCCCCGGGGCACCGGGCGGCGGAGGCGTCGGTCCGCCGCCCGCCTTGCGGGTGGCGGCGTCCGCGATGTCGCTCACGTTGGGATTGGCACCCGGACCGGCACCCGGACCGGCACCGGGGCCGCCCTGCTGCGCGGGGAAGTCGAGGGACGGGGCGATGGCCGTGGGCGGCAGCGCGCTGCCGCCGGACATCAACTCGGTCTTGGCGTCCGCCCGTATGCCCGGCGGCGGGGTGTCCTCGTCGTCGGACCCCGCGAGCGGCGGGGCGAAGACCGTGGCGGGCGGGGCGACCGAGCGGTCGTCGTCATCGTCGCCCTTGATGTCCGTACCGGCCCACGGCGTAGCGCCGCCGGGCGTGGCCGCGTTGTCGGCCTGGCCCCCCGAAGAGGGCGTACCGGCGCCCGGCGCGGGCGGCGCCCACGGGCCGGCCCCACCGGGCGGGGGCGGAGGCTGCGCGTTCCGCCAGCCCTCGCCGCCGGACGGGGCATTGGGCGCGGAAGGGGCGCCCGGCGCGGGCGGGCCGTCCTGCGGCCGGTCGCCCGCGAGCGGACGCGCGACTCCGTCGGACGGCCAGTCGTCCACGGTCCCGCCCCGCTCCCGGGGCGCACCCGGAACGGACCCACCGTGAGCGGGCGCGCCCGGCACGGGTCCAGACGGAGCGGGCGCACCCGGCACGGGCGCGGGCGGAGCGGGTGGCGCGCCCGGCGCGCTGTGCGGCGTGCCCGGACCGGCGCTCCGCACGCCGCCGTCCGACGGCCAGTCGTCCATGCCCGGGGCCCGGTGTCCCGGCGCCCCGGACCCGGCGGCCCCGGCCCCCGGCCCACCGGCCGGCGGCCAGTTGCCCTCCGGCGGCAAGGGAGGCGATGCGGCACCGGCAGGCGGAGCGGGCGGCCCGGAAGGGCCCGGAACCGAAGCGGAACCAGCGGACGCGGCGGCGGCATCCGGCCCGCCCCCGCCGGGCTCCGCCCCCGCCCGCTGCTCGGGAAGGTCCAGCCGCCCCTCGGACCGGCTGTTCATCGCGTCCGCCGCCTCCTGCAGCCACTCCGGCGGAGTCAGCAGGAAGGACGTCGCGTTCAGGTCGATGCGCTGCTGCCGCCCGGTGGTGGACTCGTCGCGGGAGCCGTCGGTCGTGCCGTACCGCTCCTCGTAACGGCGGATCACCTCGCCCACCGGCAGCCCCGGCCACAGCGTGGTCTCGCCGCTGTCGCGGGCGATCACCATCCGCGTGCCCTCGGCCCCGTGGCCCGAGACCGGTCCGTCCGCGCGGTCCTCGGCCCACACCACGAAGCCCAGGTCGAACTCCCGGACCCGTGCCTCGCGCTGCTGATAGGCGGGCACATCGCCGTTGATCCAGAGTTCCGCGCGCTCCTGCGCCTGTGCGAAGGTCACCATCGCGCTCACCCCTCCACCGGGACGGCGTACGCGAATCCACCGTCCACCATCAGGTTCGCCACGGTCTCCAGCTCCGGCGGATTGCCCGCCAGCCGGAGCAGGAAGGCGTCGAAGTCGTCGCCGCAGGGCAGCAACAGCCGCTCCACCCGCTCCTGGACCGTCCAGCCGTCACGGTCCCGCGCGTCGTCATACGCACAGAACCACACCGAGCCGATCGCGTCACCCTTCACCTTGACCGCGATCACCCCGCCCTGGACGAAGCCGACGCCCAGATAGTCCTTGGTGAAGTGGTCCCGCAGACACTTGTTGACATAGACGAGGTCATTGACCGCCGCCTCGTCGCGCACCGTGAAGAAGGGCTGGTCGATCAGCAGCCCCAGCTCCGGGTCGAGCGCCGTGCCGACCGGTGCGCAGCCGCCCGCCGCCTTGAGGAAGGCGCGGTACGAATCGGGCAGCCGGTAGCCGAGGTCCTCCTCGACGCCGAGCACCTGCTCCTCGGTGACGGAGATGCCCCGCAGCGGCAGGCCCACATGCATCGGCCGGGTCTCCTGCAGCGGGCGGGTGCCCCGCTTCTCCTGGTCGACCTGCGCCGTGGCGAGCCCTCCGTGGTGCCGCAGCAGCGCCTTGACCTCGACCGGAATCAGCTCCATGCGCCGAGTGCCGACGACGTGGTGCCAGGTCCAGCCGTGCGGAGTGGCCACCGCCGACGCCTCGTTCCACAGCTCGTGACCGGCGGCGTGCAGCGCCGCGTTCGCCGAGACGTAGTCCGTCAGCCGGAGCTCGTCGACGCCGAACCCCTCCGGGGGCTCGGCGATTTCGGCGGCCGCGCGCGCATACGGCGAGAAGTCCGGAAAGCCGTTTTCGTCCACGCGGACACCCTTGGGGTGGCGCGCGGCCCGGACCGGATCCGGGAAGTGCACGACCTGCCCGGCGTAGGCCGTGTTCGGTGGCGCGGCATGCTGCCCGAGCCGACCTGTCGTCATGGCGGTTGCCCCCTGCTGATGCTGGCTACTGGGCACAGCCTATGCGGTGACGCAACCGTCCGAACCGGGCGGCCATCCACCCTCACGACGGCCTCCGTCCCCACCAGGTCGTTCAGGCCCGGACTACCGCAGCGCCCGCGGGATTTGGCAATCTGATCATTGCAACCGGGGGATTGCACAGGGAGGGATCCACCACATGCACATCACGCAGAGCAACGGAGGCGGCGACGGCGCCACCCCCGCGGCCGGCGACCCCCGGCTGAGATGGAGCAGCGTCGACCCCGACGCAGGACCACCGCCGCTCCACCGCCGCCGCGACGGCATCCTGCCCGCCGTCGCGGCCGCGCTGTCCGTCCGCGGCGAGACGCTGACCTGCACCGGAGGCAAGGCCGACCAGCCGCCGACGCTCCATCCGCTGGTGCGGGAATTCCTCGACGCGCTCGCCAGCGGCCAGCGTGAACGATTCACCGGCCGCTGCCCCGAAGTGATCCTGCTCTCCCGCCATCTGGCGAGCGTCGAGGCCGGCCGTTCCAAGCGCGCCTCCCGCAAACCGCTCACCCAGGGTGAGGCCCGCCGCTCCCTCAAACAGGCCAAACTCACCACTCGCCGGATCCGGGAGGCGGGCGACCCGCAGCACGGCAGCTACGCCCCGCCCTGTCTGTCCTGCGCCGCGCTGCTGGCCCATTTCGGCGTACGGGTGGTGGGTGAGAGCACGTGAGCCAGGCACATCAAGCACCACAAGCACCGCAGACTGCCCAGGCCGCGCCGGGAGCGCGGACACCGCAGCCGACACGCCCGGCGCGGCAGTCGATCGACCGCCTGGACGTCACCCGCTTCTCCGTCGCCGTCGACGCCGCGCTGCGCGAGGCGGGCTGGCAGCCCGGCCACTGGGACATGCGGCGCGCCGAGGTCTGGGCCGACACCCTGCGCGCCCACACCTCCCCCGCGGGCCACCGGCACGCCGTCTTCCCGGCGGCGGTCGAGGCATGGGCGGAGTTCGGCGGGCTGCACATCCAGCCGCCCGGCGCGGGCCGCGAGATCGCCCCGACCCCGTTCCGCATCGATCCCCTGCTCGGCCTCCACCTCGCCCGCACCCTCGGCGATCTGGGCCGGGCCCTGGAGACCGAGGTGAGCCCGCTGGGCGAGGAGGCCGACGGGCAGGCGGTGTTGACCATCGACGCGGAGGGACGGGTCTACAGCCTCGACCACACCGGGGACTGGTACCTCGGCCCCACCCTGGACGCCGCCCTCAGCACCCTCGTCACGGGCGCGCTCCCGGCCAGGCTGACCCGCGCGTGAGGCAGGCAATCCGAGTGCGGCCCCGACCGCGCTCGGCCCCCGGCAGAAGTGCCCCGCAGGGGCGGACCGCGCTCGGGCCCCGGCGGATGCGCCCCGCAGGGGCGCGGGGGCTGTGCCGATGTGCGGCTCCGCCGCGTGGGCGCGACCAGCCACAACGGCGCAGCAGCCGAACGACAACGGCCCCTTGCAGAACGCTCAGGCGCTCTTCGCCCGCTCCACGACCCCACCGCGCCCCTCGGCCACATTGCGGTTCGCGGACCGATCCGTACCGTCAGGGCCGTCAGGGCCGTCAGGCCCATCCGGGATGACCGCCGACACCCGGAAGCCACCCGCCTCCGTGACCCCCGACACAAAGCCCCCGCCGAGTGTCGAGACCCGCTCCCGCATCCCGACCAGGCCGTTCCCCCCGCTCGGCAGCCCCGCGTCCGTCGCGCCGCGCTCCGACGGCCCGTTCTCGACCTGGACCGCGATCTCGGCGGTGCGATGCGCCACCCGGACCCGGGCGCTCGCGCCCGGGGCGTGCTTGTGGACGTTGGTCAGCGCCTCCTGGACCACCCGGTAGGCCGTCTGCTCCACCCGAGCCGCGTACCGCCGCTCCTCGCCCTCGACCGAGAGCTCCACGGCCATCCCCGCCGCCCTGGACTGCCCGACCAGCGCCTCCAGCTCCGCCAGCCGCGGCCCCCCGGCCACCTCCACGCCCTTACCGGCCGCCCCCGCGGCCTCGGCGGCCTCGGCGGCCTCGGCGGCCTCCGCGGCGGCCGAGGCCGCGGCCGCCACCCCCGCCAGCGGCCTCTCCTTGGCAGCGGACCCGGCGGCATCGTCGGCGTCGGAGGAGGAGCGTCCAGCGGCGGCGGAAGACGAGGACCCGGCGGCGAACGCCGCCCCCGCCCGCGGACCGTCCTCCGAGCGCAGCACCCCCAGCATCTGCCGCAGCTCGGTCAGCGCCTGCCGCCCCATGTCGCCCACCAGCGCCGCGTTCTTCGACGCCTTCTCCGGATCCTTGAGCGCCACCGCCTGCAGCGCCGCCGCGTGCACCACCATCAGGCTCACCCGGTGCGCCACCACGTCGTGCATCTCCCGCGCGATCCGGGTCCGCTCCTCGTTACGGGCCCACTCGGCCCGTTCCTCCGCCCGGTCCGCGAGCAGCGAGAGCTCTCGTTCCAGACCGTCCGCCCGCTCCCGCAGGCTCTCCACCAGCCGCCGCCGCGCCCGGACGTACAGCCCCAGCAGCACGGGCGGGGCGGTCAGCCCCAGGGTGAGCACCATGGCGAACATCGGGGCCTCCCACACCGAGGTCCCCAGACCACTCTGGGGGTCGTCCCGGCGGAGGCCGATCACCGTGACGAGGAAGCTGCCCACCGCCGCCATTCCGGCCAGCACCGCCGTGATCCGGCGCGGCACCTCGGACGAGGCGAGGGTGTAGAGCCCCACGACGCCGAGCAGCAGACCCATTTCGGCGGGGGTGACCGCGATCGATATCAGCACCACGGCGATCGCCCAGCGCCGCCGCAGCACCAGCGTGGCGCCGACGAGGATCCCGATCAGCACCCCGGCGACCACCGGAATCCGGGCATCGTGGGCGAAACCGACACCCTCCGCCGCGCACTCGATCGACGACGCCACGGCGAGCAGGACATCGAGCCCCATGCTCCGCCGCCGCGCCCACCACCACGGCCCCGCGGGCGCGCCCCGCGCGCCCGCGGCCTCTTCCCCCGTCGAACTCATAGCGACCAGCCTACGGCCGGGCGCCAGCGCTTTTCCCGGTGACACGGCGGCGTGCCCGCCGCGCCGTCCGCGCCCCGACGGGCTGGCACATACCGTCGCACCGAAGGCTCCTGGTACGGCATAGTGGAGGGCGCCGAGGCGGCGATCTGATCGAATTCCGGTCAGATGGCTTGCGCCATCCCCCGTGGTGTAATTGGCAGCACAGTGGCTTTTGGTGCCATTTGTCCGGGTTCGAGTCCTGGCGGGGGAGCTTCACATTCCGCCCCGGATCCCGCTCCGGATCCCACCTCGGACCCCGCCTCGCGCTCCGCCTTCCCGGGGTCTGACCTCCCGGCTCGGGACCCTCCTTCCTTTCCGCCCGGAAACCTCTCGGTATCCTGCGGGTGTCCACCCCCGAAGCCGAAGGGCACACCCGTGAGCGCCAACCGCCCGGCAGCCGTCGTCGTCCTCGCAGCGGGTGAGGGCACCCGCATGAAATCGGCGACCCCGAAGGTTCTGCACGCCCTCTGCGGCCGCTCCCTCGTCGGGCATGTCGTCGCAGCCTCCCGTGAGCTCTCCCCCGAACATCTCGTGGTCGTGGTCGGCCACGCCCGGGAGCAGGTCTCCGCGCATCTGGCCGAGACCGACGCCGAGGTGCGCACCGCCGTCCAGCACGAGCAGAACGGCACCGGCCACGCCGTCCGGATGGGGCTGGAGGAGCTGTCCGACAGCGGGGTCGCCCTCGACGGCACCGTGATCGTCGTCTGCGGTGACACCCCGCTGCTGACCGGCGAGACGCTCCAGCGGCTCGCCGCGGCCCACGACGCCGACGGCAACGCCGTGACCGTGCTGTCCGCCGAGGTCCCCGACGCCACCGGCTACGGCCGGATCGTGCGGGAGGACGCGACCGGCGCCGTCACCGCGATCGTGGAGCACAAGGACGCCACCGACGCGCAGCGCGCGATCCGCGAGATCAACTCCGGGGTCTTCGCCTTCGACGCCCAGCTGCTCACCGACGCCCTCGGCAAGGTGCGCACCGACAACAGCCAGGGCGAGGAGTACCTCACCGATGTGCTCGGCATCCTGCGCGAGGCCGGGCACCGGGTGGGCGCGTGCGTGGCCGGCGACCACCGCGAGATCGTCGGGATCAACAACCGCGTCCAGCTGGCCGAGGCCCGCAGGCTGCTGAACGAGCGGCTGCTGGAGCGGGCGATGCTGAGCGGCGTGACCGTCGTCGACCCCGCCACCACCTGGATCGACGTGACCGTCACCTTCGAGCCGGACGCGCTGGTCCACCCCGGCACCCAGCTGCTGGGGGCCACCCACCTGGCCACGGACGCCCAGGTCGGGCCGAACTCCCGGCTCACCGACACCATCGTCGGCCAGGGCGCGGCCGTCTCGTTCACCGTCGCGGACGGCGCGGAGATCGGCGCGGGGGCGAGCGTGGGGCCGTACGCGTATCTGCGCCCCGGGACCCGGCTGGGGGCCAAGGCCAAGGCCGGCACGTACGTGGAGATGAAGAACGCCACGATCGGCGAGGGCACCAAGGTGCCGCATCTGTCCTATGTGGGCGACGCGACGATCGGCGAGCAGACCAACATCGGCGCCGCCAGCGTCTTCGTGAACTACGACGGTGTGAACAAGCACCACACCACCATCGGCAGCCACTGCCGGACCGGAGCCGACAACATGCTTGTGGCTCCCGTCACGATCGGGGACGGCGCATACACCGCCGCCGGATCGGTCATCACCAAGGATGTGCCCCCGGGCTCGCTCGCCGTCGCACGCGGACAGCAGCGGAACATCGAGGGCTGGGTCGACCGCAAGCGCCCCGGAAGCGCCGCGGCGCGAGCCGCCGAGGCCGCTCGTCAGGAGGACGAGGGCCGGCAGTGACATCTGCACAGCTACGCCGTGCGGGGCGTACGGTGAGAAGTGCACCAAAGTGACATCCAAGGAGACTTGTTGTGACCGGGATCAAGACGACCGGCGAGAAGAAGCTGATGCTCTTCTCCGGCCGCGCCCACCCCGAGCTGGCCGAGGAGGTCGCCCATGAGCTGGGCGTCAGCTTGGTCCCGACCAAGGCATTCGACTTCGCCAACGGCGAGATCTACGTCCGCTTCCAGGAGTCGGCACGCGGTGCCGACTGCTTTTTGATCCAGAGCCACACGACTCCGATCAATAAGTGGATCATGGAGCAGCTCATCATGGTCGATGCGCTGAAGCGGGCCTCCGCGCGCTCGATCACGGTGATCGTTCCGTTCTACGGCTACGCCCGTCAGGACAAGAAGCACCGTGGCCGTGAGCCCATCTCGGCGCGGCTGATCGCCGACATGCTGAAGACGGCGGGTGCCGATCGGATCCTCACGGTCGATCTGCACACCGACCAGATCCAGGGCTTCTTCGACGGCCCGGTGGACCACCTCTTCGCGCTGCCCGTACTCGCGGACTACGTGGGCGCCAAGGTCGACAAGGCCAAGCTCACCGTGGTGTCGCCGGACGCCGGCCGGGTGCGGGTCGCGGACCGCTGGTGCGACCGGCTGGGCGCGCCGCTGGCGATCGTGCACAAGCGGCGCGACCCGGACGTGGCCAACCAGGTCACGGTGCACGAGGTGGTCGGCGATGTGCGGGGCCGGGTGTGTGTGCTGGTCGACGACATGATCGACACCGGTGGCACCATCTGCGCGGCGGCGGACGCGCTGTTCGCGAACGGCGCGGAGGACGTGATCGTGACCGCCACCCACGGTGTGCTGTCGGGTCCGGCCGCGGACCGGCTGAAGAACTCCAAGGTCAGTGAGTTCGTCTTCACCAACACCCTGCCGACCCCCAACGAGGTGGAGCTGGACAAGGTGACCGTGCTGTCGATGGCGCCGACGATCGCCCGCGCGGTCCAGGAGGTCTTCGAGGACGGCTCGGTGACCAGCCTGTTCGAGGAGCAAGCGTGAGCGGCTTAACCTCGCCCGACCGGACGTAGAGGCCACTCCCGTGAGGGGGTGGCCTCAGCCATTGGTAGAATGGTGGGGTTGCTCGGCGAGGGAGGCCGCTTCTCACAGCGGCTGTCCGTTATCGACGCGCTCTTCGTAGCAGGTCTGTCGTGGGCCGGGTAACGCCCACACACCGTTAACGATCTACGAGGAGTGCCCCATGGCCGAGGTAAAGATCGGCGCCAAGCCCCGCACCGAGTTCGGCAAGGGTGCCGCCCGCCGCACCCGCGCCGCCGACCGCGTTCCCGGCGTGGTCTACGGCCACGGCGTCGAGCCGCTGCACGTCACGCTGCCGGCGCACGACCTGCTGATGGCGCTGAAGACCCCGAACGTGCTGATCCGCCTGGACGTCGAGGGCGGCAAGAACGAGCTGGTCATCCCGAAGGCCGTGCAGCGTCACCCCATCAAGATCGGCGTGCTGGAGCACATCGACCTGCTGCTGGTGAAGAAGGGTGAGAAGGTCACCGTCGAGGTGCCGATCCTCACCGAGGGCGACCTGGCCCCGGGCGGCAACCTGCTCGAGCACCTGCTGAACGCCCTGCCGGTCGAGACCGAGGCGACCCACATCCCGGAGTCGGTCACCGTCTCCATCGCGGGCCTGGACGCGGGTGCCACCATCCACGCCAAGGACATCACCCTCCCGGCGGGCACCACGCTGGCCGTCGAGGAGGACGCGGCCGTGCTGCAGGTCGTCGCCGCCCAGGCCGAGGCTCCGGCCGAGGAGGGCGCCGAGGGCGAGGCCGAGGGCGCCGAGGCGTAATCTGCGCCTGCTCCCTTTTCGCTTCTCCGGCCGCCGTCCCGCCCCCCGGGGTGCGGGGCGGCGGCCGTCCTCAAGGAGAGACATCCAGATGACGGACGACACGAGCCCCTGGCTTGTGGTGGGCCTCGGCAACCCCGGTGGCGAGTACGCGGGCAACCGCCACAACGTCGGCTTCATGGTGGCCGATCTGCTGGCCGAGCGGATGGGCGCCCGCTTCAAGGCGCACAAGTCGCGGGCCCAGGTCATCGAGGGCCGGGTGGGCCCGCCCGGACCGGCGAGCCGCCGCGTCGTGATCGCCAAGCCGATGTCCTTCATGAACCTCTCGGGCGGTCCGGTGACCGCGCTGCGCGACTTCTACAAGGTGCCGGTCGGTCATGTCGTGGCCGTCCATGACGAATTGGACATCGATTACGGCGCGCTGCGGTTGAAGATCGGCGGTGGTGACAATGGCCACAACGGGCTGAAGTCGATCACCAAATCGCTGGGGGCGGACTACCTCCGGGTGCGCTTCGGAATCGGCCGCCCGCCGGGCCGGATGGACGTCGCGGCGTTCGTCCTCAAGGACTTCTCCGCTGCGGAGCGCCGGGAGTTGGACTACTTCGTGGACCGCGCGGCGGACGCGGTGGAGACGCTCATCGCGGACGGGCTGGAGCGCGCGCAGGGGACGTACAACTCCTGAAAGACGCCGTTCGCCCGTTTGTCCGGCGGAAGGTTGACCGGCGGCCCGGGGATGGCGAGGATCGCCGCCATGGCTTCCACCGGTGTGACCAAGCGCAGCCGTACGCGGCGGGCGGGCGAGAGCGCGTTCGGGTTTCTGTTGCTGGCGAAGAACGTGGCGATGACGCTCGTCGCGCTGCTGATCCTGGTCGCCGGCGTGTGGTCCTCCTGGGGCGACGCCAAGCCGTCCATGCTGACCAAGGGGCTTGAGCGCGGCACCGTCACGGTCTCCGACTGCGGCGACGAATGGTGCACCGGCTCCTTCACCCCGGCCCGCGAGGGCGGCAAGTCCCGTGGCCGGGTACGGATCGACGAAGCCGTCACGAACGGGACGGGCGACCGGGTGACCGTGGCCCTCAAACCCGGCACGGACCACGCCGTCCGCACCGGCGCCGCCGGCATCCTCCACGCCTGGGTCCCGTTCGGCGGCTCCCTCCTCCTCACCTCCCTGATCGTCGCGGGCGGCCTCGGCCTACGCCGCACAGGCTGGGCCATGGGCCTGCTGGGCGCGGCGCTACTGGGCGCGTCCTTCGCCACGCTTACGCTGTAGCGCTCACCGGTCCCCCCTCCTGCGTCTGTCCTCCCCCTTCGTCCCGGGACCACCCCACCTTCGCGGCGCGACGCCCCCCCTTGGCTTGGGCAGTTGGGCACCGCCGGACACCAGGGTGGGTGTCCTCGCCATCGCGGCGGGGAAGAGGGGCCGTACCGGGCAGCGGCGCAGCGCACGCAGGCAGTTCGGCACCGCCGGACACCAGCACCGGGGTCCTCGCCATCGCGGCGGGGAAGAGGGGCCGTACCCGGCAGGGAAACCCCGCCCCCGAGCGGGGAACACGTGCCGGGCGGCGGCGCAGCGCACGCAGGCAACTCGGCGCCGCCGGACACCAGCGCCGGGGTCCTCGCCATCGCGGTGGGGAGGAGCACGTGCGCGGCGTATCGGGAGCGCTCCCGGCTTCCGCAGTGGGCCGGTTGAGCGCGCCGACGAGCGGCAAGCACGGCACGGCGGCCCACCAGGGGGCGGGGCTTGGCAGCGGCGGAGCCTGCTGCCCGGCGGGGGGCCGGGGGCGGAGCCCCCGGGAATCTCACTACCTCACCAACACCACCGGGCGGGGCCCGCTCCGTCAGGAGTGGGCCCCGCCCGGTGTCGGGTGCACGCCGTCGTCAGCCCGTGTTGCGGAGGCCCGCCGCTACGCCGTTGACCGTGAGGAGGAGGGCGCGGGCGAGCAGGGGGTCGGGGTCCTCGCCCCGCTCGGCCGCGGTGCGCTGGCGGTGGAGCAGGGTCACCTGCAGATACGAGATCGGGTCGAGGTAGGCGTCCCGGACGTGGAACGTCTGCTTCAGCACCGGGTTGGAGTCGAGGAGTTCCCGTCCACCGGTGATCCGCAGCACCTCCCGCACCGTCAGTTCGTGCTCCTCCTGAATCACGTCGAAGACATGCTTCAGCTCATCCGGGACGAGCGTGTCGACGTAGTGCCGGGCGATCCGCAGATCCGTCTTGGCCAGCGTCATCTCGACGTTGGAGAGGAAGTTGCGGAAGAAGTGCCAGTGCTGGTGCATTTCGTCGAGGACGGTGTCGAGTCCGGCCTCGCGGGCGGCCTTGAGGCCGGAGCCGACGCCGAACCAGCCGGGGACGATCTGCCGGGACTGGGTCCAGCCGAACACCCACGGGATGGCCCGCAGCCCGTCGAGCCCGGCGCCGGAGTCGGGGCGGCGGGAGGGCCGGGAGCCGAGGTGGAGTTCGGCGAGCTGGTCCACGGGCGTGGAGGCGAAGAAGTACGCGGGCAGGTCGGGGTCGTCGACGAGCGTGCGGTAGGCGCCGTGTGCGGCTTCGGAGACGGTTTCCATGGCCGCGTCCCAGCGGGCGAGCGCCTCGTCGGACTGACGCGGGGCGGTGTGCAGGGCGGATGCCTGCAGCGTGGCGGCCACCGTCAGCTCCAGGTTCTCGCGGGCGAGCGAGGGCACGAGGTACTTGTCGGAGATGACCTCGCCCTGCTCGGTGACCTTGATCTCGCCCTCGAGGGTGCCCCACGGCTGCGCGAGGATCGCGTCGTGGGTGGGGCCGCCGCCGCGGCCGACGGTGCCGCCTCGGCCGTGGAAGAGCCGCAGCCGTACGCCGTGCCGGTGGGCGACGTCGCGCAGCAGCCGCTGGGCGCGGTGGATCTCCCATTGGGAGGTGGTGATGCCGCCGAACTTGGAGGAGTCGGAGTAGCCGAGCATGACCTCCTGGACGTCGCCGCGGAGGGCGACGAGCCGCCGGTAGGAGGGGTCGGCGAGCATCTCGTCGAGGAGCTTGTCGGCGATCTTCAGCTCTTCGGTGGTCTCCAGCAGCGGAACGATGCCGATCTTGGCCCAGCCCGCGTGGAGGTCGATCAGCCCGGCCTCGCGGGCGAGGACGGCGGCGGCGAAGACGTCGTCGGAGCCCTGGCACATGGAGATGATGTACGACTCGACGATCTCGGGGCCGAAGCGTTCGAAGGACTCGCGGATGGTGTGGAAGACGCCGAGGGTCTTGGCACCGGCGGCGTCGAGCGGCGCCGGGGTGGGGGCGAGGGGGCGGCGGGAGCGCAGTTCCCTGGCGAGCAGCTTGCGGCGGTAGTCGCGCGGCATGTCGGCGTAGCGCCAGGACTCCTCGCCGAGCCGGTCGAAGAGCTGGCCGAGGGCGTGGTGGTGGGCGTCGGCGTGCTCGCGGACGTCCATGGTGGCGAGCTGGAGGCCGAAGGCGGCGAGGGTCCGGATGGACCGTTCGAGCCGGCCGTCGGCGATGAGCTGGCCGCGGTGGGCGCGCAGGGAGTCCTGGACGAGGTGGAGGTCGGCGAGGAGCTCTCCGGAGCCGAGGTAGTCGCGGCCGGGCTGGTGGGGGGTGTCCCCGGCGAGCCGCTCGCGGGTGTTGACGAGCTTCTGCCGCATACAGGTGGCCTTGAGCCGGTAGGGCTCCTCGGCGTTGAGCCGCTTGTAGCGCGGGCTGATCTCGGGCAGCAGTCCGAGGTCGCGCTGGAGGGAGGCGAGGAGCTCCTCGGAGGCGCCGGTGTTGCGGATGGAGCTGGAGAGCGCGGCGCGCAGCTCGTCGACGATCTCCAGTGCGTCGGTGATGCCGTGCTCGTGCTGGAGGATCAGCACGTCGCGGGTGACCTCGGGGGTGACGTTGGGGTTGCCGTCGCGGTCGCCGCCGATCCAGGTGCCGAAGGTGAGCGGGCGGGTGGTGGCGGGCAGCTCGACGCCGACGCGCTCGAGCTCCGCGGTGAGGTCTTCGAGTACGTCGCCGACGGCTCCGGCGTGCAGCTCGTCGAGGTAGTAGATGGCGTTGCGGGCCTCGTCGGCGGGCTCGGGGCGGGCGACGCGCAGCTCGTCGGTCTGCCAGAGCAGGTCGATGCTCTCGGCGAGCCGCAGGTCGGCGCGGCGGGCGTCGCCGCCGACGGCGAGGGTGTCGAGCAGCTCGGCGATGCGCCGGAGCTTGGTGAGGACGGTGCGGCGGGCGGCCTCGGTGGGGTGGGCGGTGAAGACGGGGCGCACGCCGAGGTTGGCGACGGTCTCCCGGAGGTGCTCGGGGTCGGCGTCCTTGAGCTGGTCGGCGGTGCGGGCGAGGATGCCGCCCTCGGCGGCGCGGCGGGCCCGCAGCTCGCGGCCGCGGTGCACCTGCTCGGTGACGTTGGCCAGGTGGAAGTAGGTGGAGAAGGCGCGGACCAGCTTGGCGGCGGTCTCGAGGTCGGTGGTGCCGAGCAGGTCGGCCGCGGCCTCGCCGTCACTGCGGGTGAGGGCGCGGACGCGCTCGACGAGTTCGAGGAGGTCGGGTCCCTCCTGTCGGACGAGGGTCTCGCCGAGCAGGTCGCCCAGACGGCGGATGTCGGCACGCAGGGCGGCGTTGGTGTGGTCGGCACTGCTCACAGGTGCGGGCTCCTTGCAGTGAACGGGGGTTCGAAGCGCGTCATCAGAGCGTGCGCGGCGGGCGCCGCGGGCTGCTGACCCGGTGCTTTCGGCCATGTGCGGACCGCGCTGTCCGACGCTCACCAGGATAGGCGGCACGCCCCTGGGTGGGACCAGAGCCCTATTGCCCCGCTTCCCGGCCCTGCCATACTTACGACGCCGTAGGTTACGCATCCGTAGCCATGCCCCCGAGCCCCACGAGGGATCCCATGACTGCAAGCCCCGACGTGGTCAATGACACGCCGAAGGCCCAGGAGGCCCCGCTTTCCTCCGCCACGCTCGGCGGGGACAGCAAGCGCTCCGTCGAACAGATCACCCTTCTCCTGTTCATCACCGTCCCCTTCGTCGCGCTGCTCGCGGCAATTCCCCTGGCCTGGGGCTGGGGGGTCAGCTGGCTGGATCTGGCGCTACTGGTGTCGATGTACTACATCGGCTGCCACGGCATCACGATCGGCTTCCACCGCTACTTCACCCATGGCTCGTTCAAGGCGAAGCGGCCGCTGCGGATCGCGCTGGCGATCGCGGGGTCGCTGGCCGTGGAGGGCCCGCTGGTCCGCTGGGTGGCCGATCACCGCAAGCACCACAAGTTCTCCGACGCGGAGGGCGACCCGCACTCCCCGTGGCGGTACGGCGAGACCGTTCCGGCCCTGCTCAAGGGGTTGTGGTGGGCACATATCGCCTGGATGTTCGACGAGGAACAGACATCGCAGTCCAAATACGCACCCGATCTGATCAAGGACGGCGCCATCCGGGCGGTCTCCCGGCAGTTCGTGGTGTGGACCGTGGTCTCCCTGATGGTGCCGCCGGTGATCGGCGGACTGGTGACCTGGTCCTGGCAGGGCACGGTGACCGCCTTCTTCTGGGGGTCACTCGTCCGGGTGGCTTTGCTGCACCATGTGACGTGGTCGATCAACTCGATCTGCCACGCGGTGGGCAAGCGCCCCTTCAAGTCGCGGGACCGCTCCGGCAATGTGTGGTGGCTCGCGGTGCTCTCGTGCGGCGAGTCCTGGCACAACCTGCACCACGCGGACCCGACCTGCGCCCGGCACGGGGTGATGCGGGGGCAGCTGGATTCCAGCGCCCGGATCATCCGCTGGTTCGAGAAGGCGGGCTGGGCGTATGACGTCCGGTGGCCGAGCCAGGACCGTATCGATGCCCGCCGTCAGAAGGAGACCGCCGGAGCGGCATGATAGAGGGCGTGGCGACCGACAGTAATACCAGCGGTGAAAAGGACCGGCCGCGCCGGGCCGGCCGGTCCTCCGGATCCGGAGCCCGGCGGCCCCGCCGGGTCCGGATGACCGGTAAGGAGCGCCGGGAGCAGCTGCTGGACATCGGTCGCACGCTCTTCGCCGAGCGCGGTTTCGAGGGCACCTCGGTGGAGGAGATCGCGGCGAAGGCGGGGGTCTCCAAGCCGGTGGTCTACGAGCACTTCGGCGGCAAGGAGGGGCTGTACGCGGTCGTGGTGGACCGCGAGATGCGACGGATGCTCGACATGGTGACCACGTCCCTCACCGCGGGCCATCCGCGCGAACTGTGCGAGCAGGCCACCTTCGCCCTCCTGGACTACATCGAGGAGTACACGGACGGCTTCCGCATCCTCGTCCGCGACTCCCCCGTCGCCCAGTCGACGGGCACCTTCGCCTCCCTGATCAGCGATATCGCCACCCAGGTGGAGGACATCCTGGGCCTGGAATTCAAGGCCCGCGGCTTCGACCCCAAACTGGCCCCCCTCTACGCCCAGGCCCTGGTGGGCATGGTCGCCCTGACCGGTCAGTGGTGGCTGGACGTCCGCAAACCCAAGAAGGCCGAGGTCGCGGCCCACCTGGTGAACCTGGCCTGGCACGGCCTGGACGGCCTGGAGCAGAAGCCCCGCCTGATAGGCCACCGCAAGTCCTGACCTCCCGGGACTGGTCCGCGCGTCCCCCCTGTCGGGATGATGGTGGCCCACGGGGGAGGGGGAGACAAGGACATGAGTACGGGGGAACGGTCCGAGGCGCGCCGTAAGGCGGTGGCCGTGGGGCCTGGTATCTGTCATGCGCTCGGTCTGATGATGCTGGCCATCACGGAGTGGGTGCGCGCCGATCTGAAGGACGCGACGTCAGTGGCGTCGCACGCCTATCTGAAGGACATGATCGAGTTCGCGGGCTCGCTGGCCGACACGGACTGGTACAAGCCCGTCGTGGACCTGTACGACAAGGTCTCCTTCGGTGAGCCGCGGGCCGCCCTGTGGGCCGCCGTGTTCATGGCGCTCGTCGTGCGGCTCAACCGCTACGGGCCGGAGGAGGGCCAGCAGGCGCTGTCCTGGGTGGCCGCCGCGTACTGCCTGCTGGCCACGGTGGCTCTGCTGCCGTATCTGGCCGCCCCGGGGGTCGGCGTCATTCTGCTGCTGGCGCTGAGCGGGGGCCTGGTGAACGTGGCCACCCGCTGAGCGGTCAGCCCTGGTACACCATGGTGCACAGCAGTGTCCGGCCGTCGTTCACCAGCCATGACCAGTAGTACGTACGATCGCCCTGGACCCGGGCGCAGTTCGCCGCGGAGGCGCTCGCCGGGGCCTTGTAGACGCCGGTGATGTGCAGAATCCGGTTGTACCGGGCCGGGACCCGCTTCGCGTCGCAGTCCACCACGGTCATCAGCCCGGCGTTCATCCGCGCCTGCCGCCCGCTGCCCGTCTGCTCGGCCAGCAGGCAGTACCCCACCTTGAACTGCCGGGTCAGGCACAGGGCGGTGGTACGCCCCCGCGAGGTGTACGACATGTAGTTCTGCCCCGGCCCCTGCCGGCAGGCCCCGCCGCCGCTGCGCACCGCGCTGACCCACATGTAGGCGTTTCCGGCGTCGCAGTCGACCGGGGCGGGCACCTTGGTGTTGTAGTCGCCGTACCCGGTGTCGTACACGGCGAGGCAGTCCCCGGAGCTCACCGCCCGGTATGCCTGCTCGGTGGGGTCCGGCGCCACGGTGGGTGTGGCGGGCGCCCGGGTCCCGCCCGATCCCCCGCTTCCCCCGCTGCCTCCGGAGCCGTACCCGGGCAGCGAGGCGCTGGGGACCCCCGTGGGAACTCCGCTGGGAAGCCCACTGGGGAGCCCGCCGGGGCTCGTCGGCGGCCGTGAGGCTCCGCTGGACGGGAGGGCGCTGCCCGCGAAGGAGGTCTTGTCGTCCCCCTCGACCACCTGCGGCAGTACGAGCACCGCGAACGCCAGGGCGGCGGCCACCAGTATCCAGATGCCGCGCTGCCGCTGCTCCTCGCTGCCCCCACCCATGCCCGGACCCGCCCCGCCCGACGCGCTGCTCATGGCTCTCCCCCGAGAAACGTGGCCACCGTTCTGTTGTTCAGCACGTCAACGGTCTCATGACATGTCGATTCAGGGGAGCACCGCGGCAAAGCCTGCCCGGACGCCCCCAGCCGCGCCGACGTCCCGCCTTCACCTCGCTGACGAACGAGGCGAAGGCGTCGGCGGCGACCCTTCGGCCCCAGGTGGGCCACGAGGTGACCGGCCGCCGGACCGCGACGATGACCGCCGAGGACCAGATCGCGGTCACCGGAACCCTGGAGTCGGGCGCGGTCGCCGCCCTCCGCTTCCGGGGCGGCAGTTCCCGCGCCACCGACTTCCACTGGGAGATCAACGGCGCCGAGGGCGCACCCGGCTCACCCCGGACTTCACCCACGCGGTCCGCCGCCACCGCCTCCTCGACCGCATCCAGGAATCGGCCCGCACCGGAGCACGCCTGACGGTCACGGCCCGACGATGGCCTCGCCGATGACGAAACCCTTCGCGGGGCCATCCGGGATGACGGCGTCGGTGCCGTAGGGGACGCGGTGCTCGTCGGCGTAGGCGGCCTTGTCGGGGTCGGGCGCCGTGAGAATGACGACCGTGCCGTCGCCGTCGAAGTCGTCGATCAGGATGTAGAGCGGGATGCCCGCACGGGCGTATGCCCGGCGCTTGCGCTTTCTGTCACGGGAGCGGGCCTCGTAACCGGGCGAGACCACCTCAAAGGCCGCCTTGACCCCGCCCGCGTCCACTCCAAGATCTCCCTCGTCGGGGATCTCGTCGAGGTCCTCAAGGGCGATGAAGAGGTCGGGGATCCATACCTTGCGGCGGTGGATGACATTGACGTCGTGGTGCGTGACATCGTCGCCGCCTGCGAGATGGGCCTCCAAGGCCCGGCGGAGGCGGTTGATGATCACGCCATGACGGCGACGGCCGGTGGGCGACACCTCGATGAACTCCTCGATGATCTCGGCCCGGTAGCCCTCGGGGAGTTCCATGGCCTTCCACGCGTGCCACAGCACCTCGTCCAGGGACACGGCCTCATGCCCGGCGGTCGAAGGCACGTCTTCCTCCAGTGCGGGGTACGGCTCATGCGCGAGAGCGGTCATCGTGAAGCACCTCCTCCATCAGTTTGGGCGCCGACGCCACTGCGGCACAAGCGACACCGTGACGCTATGCGTCCGCGAGGGCTCAATCACGGCAAACATCGAACTGATCATCTGATCGGGTGATATCACCCGATTGGCTCCAGGAACTCCAGCCGGTTGCCGACCGGGTCCTCGGAGTAGAAGCGGCGGTGCCCCGGGAGTTTCCCGTCCCAGACGACCTCGGCACCGTGCCCGGCGAGGCGGGCGGCGAAGGCTTCTATGCCGACGACCCTGAGCCCCGGGTGGGCCTTGCGGGAGGGGCGGAAGTCCGGGTCGATGCCCAGGTGCAGCTGGACCGGGCCGCGGGCGAACCACAGGCCGCCGTTGGCTGCGAGGGTGGCCGGTTTGGGGAGCTCGGTCATGCCGAGCACCTCGCCGTAGTAGGCGCGCAGGGCGGGCTCGGTGTGGGGTGGGGCGGCGAGCTGTACGTGGTCGAGGGCCGTGATCATCGGGCGGCCCGGTGGGCGACGACGAAGCCGCGGCGGAAGGGGAAGGCCGTGCCGTGGGGGGCGGAGGGGTAGGCGTCGCGGAGGAGCTCGGCGTAGGTGGCCAGGAAGCGGTCGCGGGCGGGCGGGTCGTCGGCGAGGGCGGTCAGGACCGGGCGCAGGGCGGTGCCCTTGACCCAGTCGAGGACGGGGTCGGGGCCGGTCAGGATCTGCACATAGGTGGTCTCCCAGGCGTCGACCTCGCAGCCGAGCGCGGCCAGGCGCGCCAGGTATTCGGTGGGCTCCAGGACGCCACCGGGGTCGCGGACTCGGTCGGCGAGGCGGTCGCGCCATTCGGGTGCGTTGCACAGGTCGCGCAGCAGGGTGTGGCTGGGGGCGGTGAAGTTGCCGGGGACCTGGAAGGCGAAGGTGCCGCCGGGGCGCAGTCCGGCCAGCCAGGTGGGGAAGGCGTCGGGGTGGCCGGGGATCCACTGGAGGGCGGCGTTGGAGACGATCAGGTCGTAGGGCTCGTCCGGCGCCCAGTTCCGCACATCGGCCCGCCGGAGGTCGAGGCGGCCGCCGCCGGTGGTGGGGCCCGCCAGGGGCTGGGCCTCGGCGAGCATCTCGGCGGAGCTGTCCAGGCCGGTGACCTGGGCGTTCGGCCAGCGGTCGAAGAGCAGGGCGGTGACGTTGCCGGCGCCGCATCCCAGGTCGGCGATGCGGGGCGGGCAGCCGGGGTCGGTGGGCAGTTCGGGGACGCGGGCCAGCAGGTCCAGGAAGGGACGGGTGCGGTGGCCGGCGTGGCGCAGATACTGCCGAGGGTCCCAGTTGGGTGCGGTGGTCATGGTCGGTCCCCCTGCGGGTACGGTCGGTACGAGGCTCCGTGAACACGCTTGCGCGTTCCGGCGGCCTACCGTGCTCCACGTTATCTCTTGATGTCAAGAGACTTCATGTCGACAGACCCACTACACTGATCGCCATGGAGGACGAGGTCGATCGGCTGGTCGCGGCGTGGCGGCGGGAACGCCCCGATCTCGATGTGGAACCGCTCGAAGTGCTCAGCCGAGTCAGCCGGCTCGCCCGCCATCTCGACCGGGCACGGCGAATCGCCTTCGCCGAGCACAATCTGGAGCCCTGGGAGTTCGACGTCCTGACCTCGCTGCGCCGGGCCGGGCCCCCGTATCAGCTCTCCCCCGGGCAGCTGCTGACCCAGACTCTGGTCACCTCGGGCACCATGACCAACCGCATCGACCGGCTCGCCAAGAAGGGGCTGGTCGAGCGGGGGCCCGACCCCAGTGACCGGCGCGGTGTGCTGGTCCGGCTGACCGCCGAAGGGCGTGACCGCGCCGATCAGGCACTGGCGGGGCTGCTGGACCATGAGCACGCCATCCTGGCCGAGCTCTCCCAGGCCCAGCGGGCCGAACTGGCCGCGCTGCTACGCCAGCTGACCGCCCCGTTCGACAATTTCCCCGGCTAGGTCGACCGGGCCCACACCGGCGCGCCGGGCCAGCGCCACGGCCGCGAGCGTGGAGTGGACGCCCAGCTTGCCCAGCACATTCTGCATATGGGTGCGGACGGTGTGCGGGGAGAGGAAGAGCCGCTCGGCGACGGCCTTACGGCCGAGCCCGGCCACCATGCAGCGCAGCACCTCCCGCTCACGCGGCGTCAGCGACTCGACCAGCCGCTCGCTTTCGGTGCGGTGCTTACGGGCGGCCGTCAACTCCCGCAGAACGCCGGTGAGCAGAGCGGGCGGCAGATGGGTCTCCTCCCGCAGCACCCCCCGGATGACCGCGAGCAGCCGGACCAGTGAGCAGTCCTTGGCGACCCAGCCGGACGCACCGGCCTGCAGCGCCGCCGCCGCGCGGCGCGGATCGTCGCGCTCGGCCAGCACCACGGTCCGCACCCCCGGCTGGCCGGAGCGGACCGCGCCGACGAGCGATATGCCGTCGGCCGCCCGGCCGTTCACCGCCCGGGCGGGACCGCCATGGGCCCCACTGTGCGGCCCACTGTGCGCCCCGCCGTGCGCCCCGCCATGGATGCCGCCGTGCGCCGTGCCGTTCGCCCCGCCGTACGGCAGCTCGGCCGGCACTGGAAGCGGTGGCCCCATACCGTCGGCGGCCGTGCCCAAGTCGGCATCGACCAGCAGGACGTCGAAGCGGCGCCCCTCCGCCGCTCCACGCTCCAGACAGCGCAGTGCCGCCGGACCGCTGCCAGCCGCCGCCACGTCCACGTCCTGCTCCGCCGCGAGGGCGGCCGCTAAGGACTCGGCGAAAATACGATGGTCGTCGACCACGAGAACCCGAATACGTGCCACGAACAACCCCCCACGTCGCCGGATGAAAAGATCCCGGATACACCGAGAAACAGTGCGGGTACGGCGCCCGACGCAAGGTCACCGCAACCCGCACGGCCGCCGCCGTGCCCTGATTGCTACCCCACCCCGGGCGTCGTACCTGACTGTCTCGCCCCCTGATAAGCGTCGGCCCCCACCGACGCTGTACTCAGAGTAAGGCCGTGGTCTCATATAGGAAGCGGATTAGCGAAACTGACCGCTCTCGCCTGTTCACTGTGGGTTTCTTGTTCGCTCTTGAGGAGTACGAGATCCACGAGCGGCGAAAATTTACCGAGAGGCGATCAAGGGCCGGTGGGTACGGCCCCCTACAGCCGCCGCGCCCCCGCACTCGGCACCGCCGGGAAGATCCGCGGCGCCCGGTGCCCGGCCGCGCCGAACGCCTCGGTCACCGACTTGCTCACCGCCTCCGCATCCCCCTCGGCCACCAGCACGATGGCCGAGCCGCCGAAGCCGCCCCCGGTCATCCGCGCCCCGAGCGCCCCCGCCGCGTTCGCCGTCGCCACGACCAGGTCGAGCTCGTCGCAGGAGATCTCGAAGTCGTCGCGGCAGGAGGCGTGCCCGGCGGTCAGCACCGGCCCGATGGACCGGGTGTCCCCCGCGTCGAGCCGCTCGATGACCTCCTCCACCCGCCGGTCCTCGGTCACCACATGGCGCACCCGCCGCCGGGTGGCCGCGTCGCAGCCCAGCCGCTCCAGCTCGGTGAGCGTCGCGTCCAGCCCCTCGAAGGGCACGTCCCGCAGCGCCCGCACCCCGAGCGCCCGCGCGGCCGCCTCGCACGCGGCGCGCCGGCTCGCGTAGGCGCCGTCGCCCAGTTCGTGCTTGACCCGGGTGTCCACGACCAGCAGCCGCAGCCCCTCGGCCGCCAGGTCCAACGGCACCTGGCGCTGGGTGAGATCACGGGCGTCGAGGAAGAGGGCGTGCCCCTCGGTGCAGCACGCCGACGCCATCTGGTCCATGATCCCGCAGGGCACGCCCACGAACGCGTTCTCCGCGCGCTGGCACAGCTGGGCGATGCGCGGCGGGGTGAGCCCCAGTCCGTACAGATCGTTGAGCGCGGTGGCGGTGACCACCTCCAGCGCGGCGGACGAGGACAGCCCGGCGCCGGTGGGCACGGTGGACGCGAAGTGCAGATCCGCACCCCCGGCCGCGCCCGTCAGCAGCCCCGCCTCGCGCAGCGCCCAGACCACTCCGGCCGGATAGGCCGCCCAGCCGCCGCGGTCGCCGCCGCCCGCGCCGCCCGCGACCGGCGAAAGCTCCTCGACCCGCAGCTCGACGGCCCCGCCCGGGACGTCGCCGGAGTGCAGCCGCAGCACCCCGTCGGCGCGCGGGGAGGCGGCGGCCAGGCAGGTGTGGGGCAGGGCGAGCGGCATCACGAAGCCGTCGTTGTAGTCGGTGTGCTCGCCGATCAGATTGACCCGGCCCGGCGCCGCCCAGACGCCGCCGGGCTCGGTGCCGTAGACCTCGCGGAACTCCGCCGTGACCCGCCCGGGGCCGTGCTCGTCCGTCACTGACTCTCCCTCCGCTGCGCGAACTCCCATGCGTCCGCGACGATTCCGGCCAGGTCGGCGCGGGTCGGGCGCCAGCCCAGACGCTCCTTGGCACGCTCGGCGGAGGCCACCAGGACCGCCGGGTCGCCGCCGCGGCGCGGGGCGGCGATCTCCGGGACGGGGTGGCCGGTGACCTGGCGCACCGTCTCGATGACCTCGCGGACGGAGAAGCCGTTCCCGTTGCCGAGGTTGCAGATCAGATGCTCACCGGGATTGACTCCGCGGCGCGCAGCGCCTCCGTTGAGGGTGGTGGTGGGAGACGGGAGGGCGGCGCCGAGGGCGAGCAGATGGGCGTCGGCGAGGTCGGCGACGTGGATGTAGTCGCGGACGCAGGTGCCGTCGGGGGTGGCGTAGTCGTCGCCGAAGACGGAAATGGCCTCACGGCGGCCCTGGGCGACCTGGAGCACCAGGGGGATGAGGTGGGACTCGGGGTCATGGCGCTCGCCGTACGCCCCGTAGGCGCCCGCGACGTTGAAGTAGCGCAGGGAGACCGCGGCCAGGCCGTGGGCGGCGCACTCACCGCTGATCATGTGGTCGACGGCGAGCTTGCTGGCCCCGTAGGGGTTGGTGGGCGCGGTCGGGAGGTCCTCGGTGATCGGGACCTGGTCGGGCTCGCCGTAGGTGGCGGCGGTGGAGGAGAAGACCAGGGTGCGCACCCCGGCGTCGCGCATCGCGGCGAGCAGTTCGGTGGTGCCGCCCACATTGTTGACCCAGTACTTCTCGGGGTTGACGACGGACTCGCCGACCTGGGAGAACGCCGCGAAGTGCAGTACGCCGTCGTAGGTGGGGTCGAGCCACTTGCCCGCGTCCTGGATGCGGCCCTCGATGAACTCCGCGCCCTCGGGGACCCCGGCGCGGTGGCCGGTGGAGAGGTCGTCCAGGACCGTCACCCGGTGCCCGGCTTCGAGCAGATGCGCCGCGACCACGCTGCCGACATAGCCGGCACCGCCGGTGACCAGGTACTTCTTCTGCTGCGCAGTGTTCACTTGCTCGCTACCTCTCGCAGTCGCTCGGCCGCGGCCTCCGGCGGCACATCGTTGATGAACACATTCATGCCGGATTCGGAACCCGCGAGAAACTTCAGCTTGCCGGAAGTGCGGCGGATGGTGAAAAGCTCGAGGTGAAGTGCGAATTCACCGCGGTCGGCCATGCGGTACGGCGCCTGGTGCCAGGCGGAGATGTAGGGCGTGGGCGGCTCGCCCTCGCCGAAAATCCGGTCGAAGCGCTTCAAGAGTTCCAGATACATCTGTGGAAACTCTGTGCGCGCGGCCTCGTCCAGCGCCGGCAGGTCCGGGACCCGCCGCTTCGGGTAGAGGTGCACCTCGTAGGGCCAGTGGGCGGCGTAGGGGACGAACGCGACCCAGTGCTCGCCGTCGAGCACCACCCGGCGCCCGTCGGCCAGCTCATCGGCGACCACATCATCGAACAGATTCCGACCAGTCGCCTCACGGTGCTCGCCGAGCGAACGGAGCATCAGCCGTGTACGAGGGGTCACAAAGGGATACCCGTAGATCTGGCCGTGCGGATGGCCGAGGGTGACGCCGATCTCCTTGCCGCGGTTCTCGAAGCAGAAGACCTGCTCGACGGCGGGGTGTTGGGCCAGTTCGGCGGTGCGGTCGGTCCAGGCGTCGAGCACCAGAGCGGCCTGTTCGGCGTCGAGGTCGGCGAAGGAGGCGTCGTGGTCGGAGGTGAAGCACACGACCTCGCACCGGCCCGAGTCACCGGCCAGCGACGGGAAGCGGTTCTCGAAGACCACGACGTCGTAGTCGGAGGCCGGGATCTCGCTGTGCCGCCCCTCGCGGGAGGGGCACAGCGGGCATTCGTCGGCCGGCGGGTGGTAGGTGCGGGCCTGGCGGTGGGAGGCGATCGCCACCCGGTCGCCGAGCAGGCGGTCGTGCCGGATCTCCGAGCGGGTCGCGATGGGGTCGAGCGGCCGCTGGTCGACGGCGTCGCGCACCGCGTCGTCGCGTGCGTCGTAATAGATCAGCTCGCGTCCGTCCGCGAGCCGCGTCGCCGTCTTCTTCACTCCGCCAGCTCCTGTCAGGTGCACCCAACACAACTCAACATAATGAACCACAAGCCAACAGCGCCGTCAATGCACGGTGCAGGTGCTCGGACAAACCACAAGAATTCGGATACGTTCACCGAACGTTTCTGGTGCATTCCGTTCAGGCGATGAGGCGAGACCATGCACTATCTGGCCGAAGGGCTACGGCTCCCCACCAACGCACTCGACTACACGATCCTGATCCTCTATTTCGTCGTCGTCCTCGGCGTGGGATTCGCCGCCAGAGCGAGCGTCAAGACCAGCCTCGACTTCTTTCTCTCCGGCCGGTCGCTGCCCGCGTGGGTCACCGGTCTGGCCTTCGTCGCCGCGAATCTGGGCGCCCTGGAGATCCTGGGGATGGCCGCCAACGGCGCGCAGTACGGGGTGTACACGGTGCACTGGTACTGGGTCGGGGCGATTCCGGCCATGGTCTTCCTCGGCCTGGTGATGATGCCGTTCTACTACGGTTCCAAGGTACGGTCCGTCCCCGAGTTCCTGCTGCACCGCTATGGACCGTCCTCGCATCTGCTCAGCTCGATCATCTTCTCGATCGCGTCCGTGCTGATCGCGGGGGTGAACCTCTACGCGATGGCGATCGTGGTGGAGGCGCTGCTGGGCTGGCCGCAGTGGGTGGCCATCGTGGTCGCGGGGCTCTTCGTCCTCGCGTACATCACCCTCGGCGGACTGTCCTCGGCGATCTACAACGAGGTGCTGCAGTTCTTCGTGATCCTGGCCGCCCTGATCCCGCTCACCGTCGTCGGCCTCCGGCGGATCGGCGGCTTCGGCGGGCTCAAGGACTCGCTCACGGACTCCCACGGCCCCAACTTCGTCTCCGCCTGGGGCGGCACCGGCATCGGCTCGTCCAACCCGCTGGGGGCCAACTGGCTGACCATCGTGCTGGGCCTCGGCTTCTGTCTGAGCTTCGGCTACTGGACGACCAACTTCGCCGAGGTGCAGCGCGCCCTGTCGGCCAGGAACCTCTCGGCCGCCCAGCGCACCCCGCTGATCGCCGCGTTCCCCAAGGTGTTCATCCCGCTGATCGTGGTGGTGCCCGGGCTGATCGCCCTGGTCATGGAGCCGGACATCGGCTCGAAGACGAGCGGTCTGCAGTACAACGACGCGATTCCGCTGCTGATGAGCGAACTGCTGCCCAACGGGGTGCTGGGGCTCGCGGTGACCGGGCTGCTGGCCGCCTTCATGGCGGGCATGGCGGCCAATGTGTCGTCCTTCAACACGGTCTTCACCAACGACATCTGGCGGGCGTATGTGCGAAAGGGCCGACCGGACGGGTACTACCTGCTGACCGGGCGGGTGGTGACGGCGATCGGGGTGCTGGCCGGCATGGGGACGGCGTTCATCGCCTCCTCGTTCAGCAACATCATGAACTACCTCCAGACCCTGTTCTCGTTCTTCAACGTGCCGCTGTTCTGCGTCTTCATCATCGGGATGTTCTGGAAGCGGGCCACCGCCGCGGCCGGGTTCTGGGGGCTGCTGTGCGGCACGGTGGCCGCGCTGATCAACTACTTCTGGCTCTACCGGGCGGACGTCATCTCCATCCCCAGCGACCAGGGCGCCAACTTCGTCTCGGCCATCGTGGCGTTCGTGGTCGGCGGGGTGGTGATGGTCGCGGTGACACCGTTCACCAAGCCCAAGCCGGTGGAGTCGCTGGCCGGTCTGGTCTACGGCACCACCGCGCCCGGGGTGGCCGAGCCCCCGGCGCCGGGCGACGAGGCGTGGTACCGCCGTCCGGCCGTACTGGGCTGGAGCGTGCTGATCCTCGCGGCCCTGTGCTACATCCCGTTCTCCCTGTGACCCTTCCGGGATTAAGGAGCGTGCGCCATGAGTGAGGAGTACGAATACCGGCACGAGGTCGAGGACCTGCAGCAGAAGTCGGCGACCGCGGCCCGGCTGTTCGATGTGCGGCGGATCATCGGCGGGCTGTTCGTGATCTACGGGATCATCGTCCTCATCGCCGGGTTCACCGCCTCGGACGCGGATGTGAGGAAGGCGTCCGGCATCAACATCAACCTCTGGACGGGGTCGTGCATGCTCGCGGTCGGCCTGCTCTTCCTGCTCTGGATGAGGCTCAGGCCGCTGTCCGCGCCCGGGGCCGAGCCCAAGCCGGAGCCCGCTCGGCCCGGGGGCGGCCCCGGTGCCGGGCCCGGGACCGGAGAGCCCGGGCCCGGGGAGCCCGGGGGCCGGGAGCCCGGATCCGGAACGGGCTGAGCACCGCGGGCCACCGTACGGCCTACGGCGCCGACGCGGGCGGCTGCGGCGGGGCGGGGGGCTGCAGCGGGGGCGGCGCGGTCCGGCGCGTCGCCGCGCGGTCCAGCAGCCCCGTACGCGCCGCCAGGGCCGCCGCCTCCAGCCGCGAGCCCACCCCGAGCTTCATCAGCACCCGCTGCACATGGGTGCGGGCCGTGCTGGGGGCGATCCCCATGCCCGCCGCGATCAGCCGGGTGTCCTCGCCCTCGGCGACCCGCACCAGCACCTCCACCTCGCGCGGGGTCAGCATCCGCAGCAGCCGGGCGCCCTCGTCGTCGGGCTGGGCCGCGGGGTTGAGCAGCTCCGCGAACGCCCCCTGGAGCAGCTGGGGCGCCACGGCCGCCTCGCCCGCGCGCGCCTTCATCATGGCGCGTTCGACGCCCTCGATCCGCTCGTCGTGACGCACATAGCCGGACGCCCCGGCGGCGAAGGCGGCGGCTATGCCGCGCGGGCTCGGCACCGGACCGAGCACCACGACCGCGACCTGTGGCCGCTCCTTCTTGATCCGCACCACCGGGTCGAACACCCCCGGTTCGGCGGGTGCCGCCGTGCCCAGCAGGCACACCTCAGGTGCCCGGCTCACCACCAGGTCCGCCGCGCCCGCGCTCGGCGCCGCCGCGGCGAGCACCCGGTGCCCGCGCAGCTTCAGCGCCGAGGCGAGCGCCTCCGCGAGCAGACGGTGATCGTCGACCACCATGAGTCGCACGCCCATGAGCTCCCCCCATTCGCTCAGGGGGGAAAGCTACACGCTTGTTCGACGTTGCGCGCCCCTTACCGGGCAGAAGCCCCTCGGAATGCCGAAATCCCGGCCATTCGTGCCTACTTGACGTCCGGTTGACGTCCCAATCCGATCGATGCGGCCGGGCTCCCGGGGGCGCGCACCCCGGCGCTCCGCCGGCGCGCACAAGCGGCGGCCCCGCCCGTACGGTGTCGTACGGGCGGGGCCGCCGTGGGGTGGGCCGGGCGGACGCCGGAACGTCAGCTCGCGCCGAAGATGATCGCCAGCGGGTCGTCCCGGTCGTAGGTGCCCGAGGGCTTGGTGGCGTAGACGTCGCTCATGTAGAGGTGCTCCCCGGAGTAGATGATCTCCGAGTAGCTGGGGCTGAACTTCTGCTCCATCTCATGGTTGGCGACGGGGTTCTGCAACAGCTTGGTCTTGGCGTACGACTTGGGGTCGATCCGCCAGACCGCGCCGCCGGTCTCCCAGGTGCTCTCCTGGTAGGCGAGGACCGAGCCGTCCTCGTCCAGCCCGAGCGGGGTGAGGGCGGCGCCCTTGACCCCGTCGGTCTTCCCGACCGGCTTGCCGGTCTTCAGGTCGAAGGCCACGATCTCGTTGGCCGTCGCGGCGCTGGAGTCGGTGCGGTCCTCGGAGCCGAGGAAGAGGGTGTTCGCCGACTTGGAGACGGCGAGCTTCCGGCAGCCCTCGACGTTGGTCGACTCGCACTTGGCGTCGTACTTGCCGTTCTCGGTGCCGATCTTGCCGAGCACCTTGCCGGTCTTGGCACTGTCGTCGATGGACAGGAAGTCCGAGACCGCCGAGCCGGTGGAGTCACCGGCGTCCAGGCCGATCACCAGCGGATCGGTGGAGGCGACATGGACGTAGTCGATGCCCTGCGAGACCTTGTAGGCCGACTTCACCGCGCCCGTCTTCGGGTTCAGCGTCTGGACCTGGATCTGCGGGTTGTCGTAGTCGCCGCAGCGGCGCACCGCGACCAGCTTCTCCTCGCCGCCCGCGTAGCCGTCGTCCGAGCACTGCTCGCCCGACTTGGGCTTCCACAGGGACTGGCCAGAACTGGACCAGGCGGCGCCGCCGCTGGTGCCGCCCGCGGCCACCGTTCCGCCGCCGATGGTGACCTCGTCGAAGCGGATCTTCTCGTCACCCTCCTTGACGTTCCGGTGCCACAGCATCTTGCCGTTCTTCAGGTCCAGCAGCCCGACCTCGGTGCAGCCGGGGTACTTGTCCTCGGCCGACGGCTTGGCCTCCTGGTAGAGGACCGTGGTCAGACCGTCCTTGGTGAGGTGGTCCGAGGACCAGCAGACCGCGCCGTCCAGCGGGATCGTCCACTTGGCGGCGCCGCCGCTCAGCGGATAGCCGACGATCTTGTAGACACCGGCCTTCACGAACGTGTCGTCGGTGGTCCACATGCCCTCGACGGTGACCTGGTCGGAGACCTTGGGCATCGGGACCTTGTTGAGCAGCTTGGCGTCCACGGCCTTGGCGGGCTTGTCCCCGCCGCCCGTGGTGCCGCTCGAGGCGCCCTGGCTGGACTGCTTGTCCTTGTCCTTGCCCTTGGCCTCGCTGCCGCCGTCGTCGCCCTTGGTGGCGAACCAGATGCCGCCGCCGATGATCAGCGCGACCGCGACCACGGCGCTGACGATGATCGCCATGCGCTGCTTGGACTGGCCGGAGCCACCGGGGCCACCCGGACCGGGGCCGCCGGGGTACTGGGCCTGCGGCGGCTGGCCGTACTGCGGCTGGCCGTACTGCGGCTGGCCGTAGGGCTGCTGGCCATACTGCTGCTGACCGTAAGGCTGCTGGCCGGATCCATACGGCGACGCGCCGCCCTGGGTCGGCTGGCCGTGCGCCTGCTGATCCGGGTAGCCGTAGCCGCCGGCGCCCTGCGGAGGCGTCTGCGGCGGCGCCGGCGGTGCCGACGGCGGCGGAGGCGGCGGGGTCTGCGGCGGCTGGCCGGGGGCCTGCGGATAGCCGTAACCCTGCTGGCCCGGAGGCGGCGTGGGCGGCTGCTGTGGGTAGCCGTAACCAGGTTCCTGCGGCGCACCGAAGCCGCCCTGCGGCGGCTGGTTTGGCGGCGGAGGCGGCTGTGACATGCGAATTCCTTCAGATGCGGGACCCGTCGTCCGACCGGCCTCCCCCGCGATCCCGGTGGGTCGAAGACCCCTCGGGAAGGAGCGAATCGGACAGGGCACCCCGCCATTGAGCGGAAGGCAGGCGGGAGTTCTTTGTATCACCCGTAAGGGGCGCAATAGGGATCAGTGTCCAGGTCATCGATCAGCTGAGACCGGCCTGTGACGCGACCGTTGCCAGGGAGCGCGCCATCGCCGCACAACCTCTTCACACGATGCTTTCAGGCCACTCACATCACGCGTCGTGGGCTCATGCGTCCTCGGTTCATGCGTCCTCGGTTCATGCGTCCTCGGTTCATGCGTCCTCGGTTCGCGCGCTGTCGGCTCATGCGTCGTCGGCCAGCTCCAGCCAGCGGGTCTCCAGCTCGTCCCGCTCCCCCGTCAGCTCGCGCAGCTGCGTATCGAGCTCGGCGACCTTGGTGAAGTCCGTGGCGTGCTCGGCGATCCGCGCGTGCAGCCCGGACTCCTGCTCGCTGATCCGGTCCAGCCGCCGCTCGATGCGCTGAAGCTCCTTCTTGGCGGCGCGCTGGTCGGCCGCCGACCGCTGGCGGGCGGCCTGTTCGCCGGTCTTCCGCTTGGCGGGCGACGCGGCGGCCGGGGAGGCCGCGGCCAGGGCCCGCTGCCGCCGCTCCAGGTACTCGTCCACGCCGCGCGGCAGCATCCGCAGGGTGGCGTCGCCCAGCAGGGCGAGCACCCGGTCGGTGGTGCGCTCGATGAAGTAGCGGTCGTGGCTGATGACCACGAGTGAGCCTGGCCAGCCGTCGAGCAGGTCCTCCAGCTGGGTCAGGGTCTCGATGTCCAGGTCGTTGGTGGGCTCGTCCAGGAAGAGCACATTGGGCTCGTCCATCAGCAGCCGCAGGATCTGCAGCCGGCGCCGCTCACCGCCGGAGAGATCGTCGACCGGGGTCCACTGCTTCTCCTTGGTGAAGCCGAACTTCTCGCACAGCTGGGAAGCGGTCATCTCCCGGCCCTTGCCGAGGTCGACGCGCTGCCGGATCTGCTCGACGGCCTCCAGGACCCGCAGGTTCCGGTCGAGTTCGGCGACCTCCTGGGACAGATACGCGAGCTTCACGGTCTTGCCGACCACGACCCGGCCCTCGGCGGGCTGCTGTTCGCCCTCGCTGCGGGCGGCCTCGGCGAGGGCCCGCAGCAGCGAGGTCTTGCCCGCGCCGTTCACCCCCACCAGACCGATCCGGTCACCGGGCCCCAACTGCCAGGTCAGATGGGTGAGCAGCACCTTGGGCCCGGCGGTGACGGTCACGTCCTCCAAGTCGAAGACGGTCTTGCCGAGCCGGGAGTTGGCGAACTTCATCAGCTCGGCGCTGTCGCGGGGCGGCGGGACGTCCGCGATCAGCGCGTTCGCCGCCTCGATGCGGAAGCGGGGCTTGCTGGTGCGGGCGGGCGCGCCACGGCGCAGCCAGGCGAGCTCCTTGCGCATCATGTTCTGCCGCTTGGTCTCCTCGCTGGCGGCGATGCGCTCGCGCTCGGCGCGCGCGAAGACGTAGTCGCTGTAGCCGCCCTCGTACTCGTGGACGGCGCCGCGCTGGACGTCCCACATCCGGGTACAGACCTGGTCGAGGAACCAGCGGTCGTGGGTGACCACCACCAGGCCCGAGCGGCGCGCGCGCAGATGCCCCGCCAGCCAGGAGATGCCCTCGACGTCGAGGTGGTTGGTGGGCTCGTCGAGGACGATCAGATCCTGCTCGGCGATCAGCAACTGGGCGAGCGCGATACGGCGGCGCTCACCGCCGGACAGCGGACCGATGACCGTATCGAGCCCCTGGGGGAAGCCGGGCAGGTCCAGCCCGCCGAACAGCCCGGTGAGCACATCCCGGATCTTGGCGTCACCGGCCCACTCGTGATCGGCGAGATCGCCGATCACCTCATGGCGGACGGTGGCCTCGGGGTCAAGCGAGTCGTGCTGGGTGAGCACGCCGAGCCGCAGCCCACCGGCGTGGGTGACGCGGCCGTCGTCGGCGGGCTCCAGCTTGGCGAGGATCCGGATGAGCGTGGTCTTGCCGTCGCCGTTACGGCCGACGACGCCGATGCGGTCGCCCTCGTTCACCCCGAGGGAGACGCCGTCCAGCAGGGCACGGGTGCCGTACACCTTGCCGACGGATTCAACGTTGACCAGGTTGGTCGCCATCACACTCCATTACGCGGATCGATCGGCATCCCAGCGTAGTCGCCGCGCGGGGCGCCGCGCTCAGGCGTCGACCACAGGCTGAGGCGCGGGCCATATGGTGAGGCGTCGACCAGCCGCTGAGGCGTCGACCACTCGCTCAGGCGCGGATCGCAGGGTGAGGTGGATCACATGCTCAGCGCCGAGTGCGTGCGCACTCTGGCGCGGACTCCACGCTCAAACGCCGGCCAGCCGCTCAGGCGCGGACCACAAGCCCTGGCGCGGACCACACGCTCAGCGCCGACCACACGCTCAGGCGCGGAATCACGCTCAAGCGCCGACCGCCCCCGCCCAGGCGCCGAGCACATGCTCAGGCGTCGAGCAGCCGCGCGCCGGGGACCGGGCCGGAGGTGACCCGGACCGTGCGGCAGGTTCCCGAGGCGGCCAGCCCGTTCGCCACCGCCTGCGCGGCCTCGGTGTCCTTCGCCAGGAAGGCGCAGGTCGGACCGGAGCCGGAGACGAGGGAGGCGAGCGCGCCCGCGTCCGCACCGGCGCGCAAGGTGTCGGCGAGCGCGGGGCGCAGCGAGAGCGCCGCGGGCTGCAGATCGTTGGAGACGGCGGCGGCCAGCGCGGTGGCGTCGCCGGTGCGCAGCGCGTCCAGCAGCGCCTGGGAGGGCTCGGGGTCGGGGACGTCGGCGGCGCTCGCTCCCGCGCCGGACGCCTCGCGCAGCCGGTCGCATTCGCGGTAGACGGCGGGGGTGGACAGCCCGCCGTCGGCCACGGCGAACACCCAGTGGAAGGTGCCGCCGGTCTCCAGCGGCGTCAGCAGTTCGCCCCGGCCCCGGCCGAGGGCTACGCCACCGACGAGGCTGAAGGGGATGTCGCTGCCCAACTCGGCGCAGATTTCGAGGAGTTCGGCGCGGATCACCTGGGTGCCCCACAGCGCGTCGCACGCCAGCAGCGCCCCGGCGGCGTCCGCGCTGCCGCCCGCCATACCGCCCGCGACGGGGATGTCCTTGGCGATGTGGAGGTGCACGCCGGGCGCGATGCCGTGCCGCTCGGCGAGCGCGAGAGCGGCACGGGCCGCGAGGTTGCTGCGGTCCAGCGGCACCTGACCGGCGTCCGTGCCCTCGACGGTGATCCGGAGGGCGTCGGCGGGGGTGGCGGTGACCTCGTCGTGGAGCCCGACGGCGAGGAAGACGTTGGCCAGGTCGTGGAACCCGTCGGGGCGCAGTCCGCCGACCGCGAGCTGGACGTTGACCTTGGCGGGCACACGGGCGGTCACGGGGCGGCTCACGGGGCTCCTCGGTGGGGTTCGGGTGTTCCGGTGCGGCCATTGTCCCGCGTGCGGGGGTACGCCTGCGGCGGCCTTCCCCACCCCGCCCCTTCCCGAACCGGGAGCAAGCCCCCGGCCCCCGCCGGGCCCCCGCCCCCGGCCCCCGCTCCTCAAACGCCGGAGGGGCTGGGGATGCCTCTACGGCCGAAGCAAGACCCGGGGCAGAGCCCCAGCGGGCGTTCGGGGGGGGAGCCCCCGGGGCGGAGAGCCCGCCATGCCGCGGGGGGGGCGTGCATCGGATGCCGCGGGGAGGGGCAAGCCCGTCTGCGGGTGCGGGGTGTGGTCAGGTTGCCGGTCCGTGCTCGGCGATCGCGGCGAAGTCCTCCACCGTCAGCGATTCCCCGCGCGCCTGCGGCGAGACCCCGGCGGCCTTCAGGGCCTCCTCCGCGGCCCCCGCCGAACCGGCCCAGCCCGCGAGCGCCGCCCTGAGGGTCTTGCGGCGCTGGGCGAACGCCGCGTCCACCACCGCGAAGACCTCTTCCCGGGTGGCGGTGGTGCGCGGGGGCTCGTCCCGGCGGATCAGCGAGACCAGGCCGGAGTCGACGTTCGGGGCGGGCCAGAAGACGTTGCGGCCGATCGCGCCCGCGCGCTTGACGTGGGTGTACCAGGCGGCCTTCACGGACGGGACGCCGTAGACCTTGGAGCCGGGCGGGGCGGCGAGCCGGTCGGCGACCTCGGACTGGACCATGACCAGGGTCCGTTCGATGGTCGGGAACCGCCCGAGCATATGGAGCAGCACGGGCACGGCGACGTTGTACGGCAGGTTGGCGACCAGCGCGGTCGGGGCGGGGCCCGGCAGTTCGGTCACCCGCAGGGCGTCGCTGTGCACCAGCGCGAAGCGGTCTGCGCGGTGCGGCAGCCGGGCCTCGACGGTCGCGGGGAGGGCCGCCGCGAGGGCGTCGTCGATCTCGACGGCGATGACCCGGTCGGCGGCCTCCAGCAGCGCGAGGGTCAGCGAACCGAGCCCGGGGCCGACCTCGACGACCACGTCGTCCGGGCGTACCTCGGCGATCCGGACGATCCGGCGGACCGTATTGGCGTCGATGACGAAGTTCTGGCCGCGCTGCTTGGTCGGACGTACGCCGAGCCGCGCCGCGAGTTCGCGGATTTCGGCGGGGCCGAGCAGAACGTCGGAGTCGGTGGAGCTCACCCAGGAAGTTTAGGCCCCTTTTTCGGGGCTCGGTCCTCCCCCGGCCACCGCTGGCAGGCGGCCCCGCCGGAGCACCTCGGCCTCCCGCGGCCACCACTGGCCCGTGCCCCCACCGAGGCACCGCAGCCTCCCCCGGCCACCTGGCAGCCACCCCCACCGGAGCGCCCGAATACCCCTGGCCCCGGGGCACCCGGTCGAGCCCCCGTCACCGGTGGAGTTTGGAGCCGCAGCTGGGCCAGGGGCTGGCGCCGCGTTGTTGGTAGAGCTTCTTCGCGCGGTAGGTCTGCTCGGACGGGGGCGCGTCCTGGGGGCGGCCGTGGCCGCCGAGGGCGTGCCAGGTGCCCTGGTCGAGCTGGTAGAGGCCGCCGTAGCGGCCGGAGCCGTCGACCGCGTCGGGTCGGCCGCCCGATTCGCAGCGGGCCATCGCCCGCCAGTTGAGCCCGTCCGCCGGGCCGCCGACGCCGGCGGGCACGGTCATGGTGCCGACCCGGACGATCCGGGCCACGGGCGCCTTGACGATCTCGCTGCCGATCTTCCGCGGCCGCTGCCGTACGCCGTTGACGCTGCGCACCCGGTAGGTGATGCGCAGGGTGCCCGGCTCGCCGCGCCGGGCCACGAGCTCGGTGCCCTTGGGGAGGGTGGGGTCGACGCGGCGGACGGTGGTGAAGGGCACCGGATGGTCCCGGGCCTCCTTGCCGCCGGTGATCCGCATCACCGTCACCGTCTGGCCGTCGCGCGGGAAGCTGTCCTGCGGGACGGAGGTGGTGTCCTGGCCGCGCAGGGTGAGCCCGGCGGCGGCGAGGGCCTCGCCGACGGTGGCCGCGTTGGTGCGGACGGTGTGGGGGCGCCCGTCGGCGAGGAAGGTGACGGTGCGCTGGGTGCGGACGTGCAGGAGCAGCCCGCGGCTGGTGATGGCGGCGGAGCGGGAGGCGGACAGGTACGCGCCCTCGGCACGTACGCCCAGTTGGCGCAGTGCGCCGTCAACCGTGCGGGCGGTGGTCCACACCCGGCGGCGCTCCCCGTCGAGGGTGAGGGTGACGGGGCGGCCGTAGCGGACGGCGATCTCGTCGCCGTCGCCGAGCCGCTCCCCGGGCGCGGGGGCGACGATGTCGTGCGCGCCGACGCGGACGTCCTGGTCCGCCAGCAGCTCGCCCACGTCGTCGGCGTAGGTGTGCAATGTGCGCGCGTCGCCGTCGACGCTGAGCCGTACGGCCTTGTCCTGGGCGACAAAGGCGGAGGTGCCGCCGGCCAGGGCGGCGACCACCATCGCCTGCGGCAGCAGCCGGCGCATGGGATCGGTCCGGCTGGTGGTGCCGCGCCGGGCGGCTCGGCGGGCGGCGGCACGGCCGCCCGGGACGCGGTGGCTGGCCCTACGGCTCACGACAACACTCCGGTAACACTCCACAAGTCCACTGGTCAGGGCGTTGGGTCCGGGACTGTATCGGAGTGGGGGTGACTCTCCAAAGGAAGATCATCACGCAGTGTGATCACCGCCCCGGATCGCCACCGCCCCTCAATAGTCGAAGACGCGCGCCGTATTGGCCGCTACGGCGGTCGCCAGGGTGTCCTCGGGGACGCCCTTGACCTCGGCCATGGCCCGCAGGGTGAGCGGAATCAGATAGGGAGCGTTGGGCCGTCCGCGGTAGGGGACGGGGGTCAGGAAGGGCGCGTCGGTCTCGACGAGGACCAGGTCGAGCGGGGCGACGGCGAGGGCGTCGCGCAGCGGCTGGGCGTTCTTGAAGGTGATGTTGCCCGCGAACGACATGTGGTAGCCGCGCTCGGCGCAGATCTTCGCCATGGCCGCGTCACCGGAGTAGCAGTGGAAGACGACGGTCTCGGGCGCGCCCTCCTCGGCGAGCACCCGCAGCACATCGTCGTGGGCCTCCCGGTCGTGGATGACCAGCGCCTTGCCGTGCTCCTTGGCGATGGCGATGTGGCGCCGGAACGAGCGCTCCTGGGCGGCCATGCCCTCCGGCCCGGTGCGGAAGTAGTCCAGACCGGTCTCGCCCACGCCGCGCACCTGGGGCAGTGCGGCGAGGGCCGCTATCGCGTCGAGGGCCGCGTCCAGGGCGGCGTCGCCGCCGGGCTCCCTGGCGCCCTGCCGGGACCAGCCGTCGGGGTCTCCCAGGACGATGCGCGGCGCCTCGTTGGGGTGCAGGGCCACCGTGGCCCAGACGCTCTCGTGCGCCGCCGCGGTCTCGGCCGCCCACCGGGACCCGGCGAGGTCGCACCCCACCTGGACGACGGTCGTGACGCCGACCGAGGCGGCCTTGGCCAGCGCCTCCTCGACGGTGCCCGACTGCATGTCCAGGTGGGTGTGGGAATCGGCGACCGGGACCCTGAGGGGCTCCGGCGGCGGCGGGGGCGGGTCCTTTTCCTTTTGCGCGCCGCTCGCCTTGCCACTGCCGCCGGGGGTCGATGCTGTTTTCGCCATGGGCGCGATTCTATGAATCCCGGTGAATGTGAGGTGAATCGCGTCCGGCCGCTCAGTTGACCCGTGCCCGGCTCAGGTGAACCGGCTCATACGAACCCACTCGAACCGGCTCATGTGAAACAGCTCATATGAACCGGATCGTACTCAGTCGCTGTGGTGCTGAAAGGGATGCAGCAGATTCGGAAGGTGCCAATGGTGCCCACGGCGTCGCCCGGGGTCCTCGTTCTCCGGTGCGCGGTCCGGCGCGGCGTCCGCCTCGGCCTCCGGCGCGCCGGTGCCGTCCTTCCGGTCCCGGGTGGTGTGCGGCCTCCCGCGCCGCGCACTCTCCAGGACGGAGGAGACCTGACCCGAGCGCATGATCCGCACCAGATGCGCACCGCAGTTGACGCAGTCGGGGCTCGTCAGCGGGGACGGGACGCGCCGGCCGCCGGTGAAGTAGACGACGAAGGCCCGGCCCTCACCGTCCACGTGGTGTTCGATGTCGTACGACCGCTCCCAGCCGTGCCCGCACTTCATGCAGGCGAAGGCGTACGCCTCGTGGGCCACCTCGCCGGACTGATCGGAGGGGGTATGGGCGGCTATCGGATGAGCACCGCTCGAGGTTCCCGCTATATCGCTCATGGCAGCTCCTCTTGTCACACAGGACAAGTCTTCCGGGATGGGATCGCCCCAGGTCTTCCACAACCAGTGGACGCCTTTCCCGGCGCGACCGCACGGGCTCTTCCCTCTCTTTGAGCGAGATTTGGCATCGGCCATGGAGAAACTGGCGAGCAACTGCCCGGCTACTAACCTGAGCTTTGCTTTTCGCTACGGGGCTTTACCTCCGCGTGGCGTGCTTCCCGCGGCGTTCTTCGCGGCCACGACCGCGTCGAACACCTGTCGTTTGGGCACCCCGGCCTCCTGCGCCACCGCCGCGATGGCCTCCTTACGGCGCTCACCGGCCTCCTCGCGCACCGTGACCCGGCGGGCCAGCTCGGCGGGGCCGGCCTCGTCGGGCCCGGGCGCGGGGGCGCCCTCGACCACGATGGTGATCTCGCCGCGTACGCCCTCGGCCGCCCAGGCGGCCAGCTCGGCCAGCGGGCCGCGCCGCACCTCCTCGTAGGTCTTGGTCAGCTCCCGGCACACCGCGGCGCGGCGGTCCGGGCCGAACACCTCGGCCATGGCCGCGAGCGTGTCGTCCAGCCGGTGCGGGGCCTCGAACCAGACCAGGGTGCGGCGCTCGTCGGCGACCTCGCGCAGCCGGGTCAGCCGCTCCCCCGCCTTGCGCGGCGGGAACCCCTCGAAGCAGAAGCGGTCCACCGGCAGCCCGGACACGGCCAGCGCGGTGAGCACCGCGGACGGGCCGGGCACGGCGGTGACGGTGATCCCGCGCTCCACGGCGGCGGCCACCAGCCGGTAGCCGGGGTCGGAGACCGATGGCATGCCCGCGTCGGTGACCAGCAGCACCCGGGCGCCCCCGGCCAGCGAGTCGACCAGCTCGGGCGTGCGCGCCGACTCGTTGCCCTCGAAATAGGACACCACCCGGCCGCCCGGGCGCACGTCCAGGGCCTGGGTGAGGCGGCGCAGCCGCCGGGTGTCCTCGGCGGCGATCACATCGGCGGCCACGAGTTCGGCGGCCAGCCTCGGGGGCGCGTCCGCCGTGTCGCCGATGGGGGTCCCTGCCAGTACGAGCGTTCCAGTCACGCCCCCATCCTCGCAGCCGGGCGCGGCGGGCCCGGCGACCGCCCGCGGCCTCGGCCGAGACCGGCCGCGGGGTCAACCGCGGCGTCGGTGCGGCCTCGGCCGAGACCGGCCGCGGGGTCGGCCCCGAGGCCGCCGCCCCGGGCACGAATCCCCGTTCGCCGCCTTTCCCCGCCATACTCACAGACCCCTTCCCTACGATGGCCCGGTGAGCAGTGACACCGCGACCCACGCCCAGCCGGGCAAAGCCACCGGCCAACAGCCGCCGGCCTGGCAGCGCCGGCTGCGCCGTTTCGGATACGCGGGCCAGACCAGGCCCGGCGTACGGGAGCGGCTGGTCCCGCCGTACGCGGAGCCGGGCACCCGGCTCTGGGAGATCCTCGGCGCGACCCCCTCGGCGGCGGCCAGAATCGCCCGCTGGAGCGGCTGGGGCGGTCCGCTGCTGATCGCGCTGTGCGCCGGGCTGACCCGCTTCTGGCATCTGGGCCGACCGGACAACGTCATATTCGACGAGACGTACTACGCCAAGGACGCCTGGTCGATCTGGGAGTACGGCTACGAGGGCACCTGGCCGAAATCCGCCAACGACCGGATTCTCGACGCCCCGCAGCACATCCCGCTCAGCGACGCGGCCTCGTATGTGGTGCACCCGCCGGTGGGCAAGTGGGTCATCGGGCTCGGCGAGCAGTTCTTCGGGCTGCATCCGTTCGGCTGGCGGTTCATGGTCGCGGTGCTCGGCACCCTCTCGGTGCTGATGCTGTGCCGGATCGGGCGGCGGCTGTTCCGGTCGACGTTCCTCGGCTGCCTCGCGGGCGCGCTGATGGCCGTGGACGGGCTGCACTTCGTGATGAGCCGCACCGCGCTGCTCGACCTGGTCGTGATGTTCTTCGTGCTGGCCGCCTTCGGCTGTCTGCTCGTCGACCGGGACCGGGCGCGCGCCCGGCTCGCGGCGGCGCTGCCGGCCGGTGAGGACGGCGCGGCGCGGCCGGACCCGGCGGTCGCCCGGGGCCTGAAGCTGGGCGCGCGGCCGTGGCGGATCGCGGCCGGGGTGCTGCTGGGCCTGGCGATCGGCACCAAGTGGAACGGGCTGTACGTGCTCGCGGCCTTCGGCCTGATGACCGTGCTGTGGGACGTGGGCAGCCGCCGCGCCGCGGGCGCCCTCCGCCCCTACCGGGCGGTGCTGCGGCGCGATCTGGGCTGGGCGTTCGTCTCACTGGTGCCTGTGGCGATCCTCACGTACATCGCCTCCTGGTCGGGCTGGTTCACCTCGAGCGGCAGCTACGACCAGGGGCGCGGCTGGCGGCACAGCGGCTACTTCCGCCACTGGGCCGAGTCCGCCAAGTCCGACGGCGGCGGCGGCCACGGCACCGGCGGCACCTTCGACTGGCTGCTCAACCCGCTGCGCAGCCTGTGGCACTACGAGTCCGAGGTCTACAAGTTCCACGTCAACCTGGACTCGCCGCATGTCTACCAGTCCAACCCGTGGAGCTGGCTGGTCCAGTCCCGCCCGGTCTCGTACTTCTACGAGTCCCCCCGGGCCGGCCAGGAGGGCTGTCCCAAGGACGCCGCCGAGAAGTGCGCCCGCGAGGTGCTGGCCATCGGCACCCCGCTGCTGTGGTGGACGGCCTGTTTCGCGCTGCTGTACCTGCTGTTCCGATGGGCGCTGCGGCGCGACTGGCGGGCGGGCGCGATCCTGTGCGGGATCGCCGCGGGCTATCTGCCGTGGTTCCTCTACCAGGACCGGACGATCTTCTCCTTCTACGCCGTCGTCTTCGTGCCCTTCCTGTGCCTCGGGGTGGCGATGATGATCGGCGCGCTGCTGGGGCCACCGGGCGCGAGCGAGACCCGCCGGGTGATCGGCGCGGTCGGCTCGGGCGCCCTCGTCCTGCTGATCATCTGGAACTTCATCTACTTCTTCCCGCTGTACACAGGGCAGACGATGCCGATGGACGCCTGGCGTGCCCGGATGTGGCTCGACACCTGGATCTGACTCCCGCTCGGCCCCGGGCCCACCGCATGGATCCGGCCACGGCCCCCGCGCCCCCTACTGTGAGGGCGCGGGGGCTTCACGTGGTGCCGGTAGAGTGCCGGGCACCGCGGCCCCCATCGACTGATGGGGGGAACCGAGAACACAGTGTGGGGGTTCTGAAATGCGGAGTGGCGCGAGAGCCGCGATCGTCGGTGCGGTGTTCGCCGCCATGGTCGGTGTGGCCGGTTGCGGCAGCGGCCAGGACGATTCAGCCGGCCCGAAGGACGGTGCGAGCGCCGGCTCGGGTGATGACAAGCCGTCCCTGAAGAAGGTGAAGACCGGACCGCCCAGCGCGGCCGAGGTCAAGACCACCGCCCACGCGTTCCTGGCGGCCTGGTCGGCGGGCGAGACGGCGAAGGCCGCCGGCCTTACGGACGACAGCGGCGCCGCCACCACGGCACTGAGCGGCTACCGCACGAAGGCCAAGGTGGCCAAGGTGGCGCTGGACGCGGGGCAGGCGAGCGGCGCCAAGGTGCCGTTCTCGGTCAACGCCCAGCTCTCCTCCGGCGGTGACAGCGTCCCCTGGACGTATGAATCCTCACTGACCGTGACCCGCGACACCAAGACCGGCAAGCCGGTCGTCGCCTGGAAGCCCTCCGTGGTGCACCCCGACCTCGCCGAGGGCGACACGCTCAAGACCGGCGCGTCCGAGGCACCGCCGATCAAGGCGGTGGACCGCGACGGCAAGGAGCTGACCGCCTCCGAGCACCCGACCCTCAAGACCGTCCTGGCCGCGCTGCGCGAGCGGTACGGCAAGAAGGCGGGCGGCGAGGCGGGCGTGGAGACCTGGATCGAGCGCGCCAAGGGCTCCAAGTCCCCCGACAAGACCCTCAAGGTGCTCTCCAAGGGCACCCCGGGCACGCTCCGCACCACGATCGACGCATCGCTCCAGCGCACCGCCGAGCAGCAGGTGAGCAAGCGCACCAAGGCGTCGGTGGTCGCGGTCAAGCCCAGCACCGGTGAGATCCTCGCGCTGGCCAACTCCCCCACGAGCGGCTTCAACACCGCCTTCCAGGGCTCGTACGCACCCGGCTCGACGATGAAGATCATCACCTCGACGACGCTGATGGACAAGGGCCTCGCGGCGTACGGCAAGCCGCATCCGTGCCCGAAGTACTTCAGTTACGGCGGCTGGAAGTTCCAGAACGACAAGAAGTTCGAGATCAAGAACGGCACCTTCGAGCAGAGCTTCGCCCGCTCCTGCAACACGGCCTTCATCAGCCAGGCGGGGAAGCTGAAGGACGACGACCTGAGCAAGGAGGCCCGGGACGTCTTCGGCATCGGGCTCAACTGGCAGGCCGGCGTGCCCACCTTCGACGGCGCCGTGCCGGTGCAGTCCGCGGCCTCCAAGGCCGCCTCGCTGATCGGCCAGGGCGGCGTGCGGATGAACCCGCTCAACATGGCGTCGGTCGCGGCCACCGCCTCCACCGGCAGCTTCCACCAGCCGTACCTGGTCGCGCCGTCGCTGGACGACCGGACGCTGGCCAAGGCGAGCAGGACGATGAAGTCCAGCACCCACGACCAGCTGAAGAAGCTGATGAGGCTCACGGCCACCTCGGGCACCGCCGCGGAGGCGATGGCCGGGATGAGCGGTGACTTCGGCGCCAAGACCGGCTCGGCCGAGGTGGACAACCAGGAGAAGCCGAACGGCTGGTTCAGCGCGTACCGCGACGACGTCGCGGCCGCCGGCGTGGTCCCCGAGGGCGGCCACGGAGGCGATACGGCGGGCCCGATCGTGGCGGCCCTGCTGCGCGCGGGCTGAGCCTTCGCGGATACGCCCCGGGAGCCGGGCGGGCGCACCGAGCGCCCGCCCGGCTCCTTCGCGTTCGGCCGACCGGCCGGTCAGCGGGGCCCGGACGCCACCGACGGGAAAAGTCATGGCGGCGGGCGCGGGGGCGTCGATAGCGTCGTTCCATGGTCGACTCCACCCCTGACAGCGCCGCCCACCCCCGCTTCGCCGACGCCCTGCGCGAGTTCGGCCTGGAGGTCGAGGTGCGCCGGTTCCCCGACGCCACCCGTACCGCCGCCGAGGCCGCCGCGGCGATCGGCTGTGAGCTGAGCCAGATCGTCAAGTCGCTGGTCTTCGAGGCGGACGGACAGCCGGTGGTGGTGCTGATGGACGGGGCGTCACGGGTCGACGTCGAGCTCGTACGGCAGGAACTGGGCGCCGGGAGCGTCCGCCGGGCGGACGCGGCGCTGGTGCGGGAGACCACCGGCTACGCCATCGGCGGGGTGCCGCCCTTCGGCCACCGCACCCGTACCCGCGTCCTCGCCGACCGCCGCCTGCTGGACCACGAGACCGTATGGGCCGCGGCGGGCAATCCGCACACCGTCTTCCCGCTCGCTCCCAAGGCCCTGATCGCGCATGCCGAGGGCACCCTGGTGGATGTGCGCGAGCGTTCCGCATGACCCCGCTGGTCGCGGCCGCCGTGCTCATCGCGGCCGTCACACACGCCAGTTGGAACGCGATCGCGCACGGCATCAGGGACCAGCTGCTCGCCTTCACCCTGGTGGGCGGCGGCGGGGCGCTGTGCGGGCTGGCGCTGCTGCCGTTCACCCAGCTGCCCGCGGCGGACGCCTGGCCGTATCTGCTGGCCTCCGCGGCCATCCACGTGGTCTATCAGCTGCTGCTCATGCGCTCGTTCCACCTGGGCGACTTCGGCCAGATGTACCCCATCGCGCGCGGAACCGCCCCGCTGGTGGTGACCGTGGCCGCCGCGGTCTTCGTCGGCGAGCGGCCGGACCGCTGGCAGGCGGCGGGCATCGCGCTGGCCTCGGCGGGGCTGGTGGGCGTGGCGCTGTGGGGCATCAGGGGGGCGCGGCACGCCGAGCGCGAGGGGAACGGCGGGGGCGCGCCGCAGTGGCTCGCCCTTACGGCCGCCATCGCCACCGGTCTGTCCATCGCCGCGTACACCGTCGTGGACGGTCTGGGGGTGCGCGCCTCCGGCAGCCCGCCCGCCTACATCGCCTGGCTGATGATCCTGGAGGGCTTCGCCATCCCCGCCTGCGCCCTGGCGATCCGGCGCGGTGCGCTCCTTCGGCAGCTGCGGCCGGTCGCGGCGCGCGGGCTGCTCGGCGGACTGCTGTCGGTCACCGCCTACGGCCTGGTGCTGTGGGCCCAGACCCGGGCCGAGCTCGCCCCGATCGCGGCGCTGCGCGAATCGTCGATCATCGTGGGGGCGGCGATCGGGGCGCTGTTCTTCAAGGAGGGGTTCGGCGGTCCGAGGATCGCGGCGGCGGGGCTGATGGTGGCGGGCATCGGGCTGATGCTGCACGCGGGCTGACCGCGCACTCCGCTGCCCCCGCCCTTCGTTGGTCCTGCGCGGGCGGACCTGGGTACGACAGAATCGGGGAGACCGTCGTCACAAGGGGGACTTGGTGCGGATCGACGTAGCGGTGACCGGTGGGGAGGCGGAGCTCCGTTCGCTCCACGACTGGCTGAGACGGGATCCGGGCGCGCGCCACGGTGCCCGGGTGGAGCTGGTCCAGGCCGAGCCCTCGCCGGGACAGATGGGCGTGCTCACCGATGTGCTGCAGCTCATCACCGACAACGCCTGGAGCGCGGCCTCCTTCGCGCTGGCGCTGTCCACCTGGCGGCAGACGCGGCCGCACGGCCGACGGATCACCGTGCGCCGTGGCGACCTTACGGTCGACATCGACAGCGGCGGCGACGAAGAGCTGCGGCGGCTGATCGACGCGCTGGAGCGCCCGGCCGCCCCCGAACCCGAACGGGAACCGGAACCGGGCCGTCAGGGCGGCGGGGAAGGGCGATAGCCGTGGCCGTACTGCCCGATCCGGCCGCCAGCCGCGCGGTGCTCATCGGCACCAGCCGCTATGCCCACCTGGAGCAGATCCCGGCGGTGGCCAACAACCTGAGCGCGCTGGCCGCGGCCCTGTGCGCCCCGGGCTCCTGGGGGCTGGCGCCCGAACACTGCACGATCGTCGAGGACCCCGGCACGGCGGTCGAGGTCCTCGAGGCCGTCCGGACCGCGGCCGAGGAGGCCACGGACACCCTGCTGGTGTACTTCGCCGGACACGGCCTCGTGGAACCCCGCCGCGGTGAGCTCTTCCTGGGGCTGACCGGGTCCATACAGCACCGCTCCTACACCGGACTGCCGTACGGCACGCTGCGCGACGTCGTGCTGGACGGGCGGGCCGGGCGCCAGGTGATGCTGCTGGACTGCTGCTTCAGCGGCCGTGTGCTCGGTTTCATGAGCGCGGCGGGCGCCGAGGCGGTCATCGACCAGGTGGAGATCGAGGGCACCTATCTGCTCGCCTCCGTCCCCGACACCAGTTTCGCGCTCGCCCCGCCCGGCGAGACCCATACGGCCTTCACGGGTGAGCTGTTGCGGCTGCTGCGCGAAGGGGTACCGGGCGGGCCGGAGCTGCTGGACCTGGACACGGTCTACGCGCAGGTGTACGCGGCGCTGCGGGCCAAGGGGCGGCCGCTGCCGCAGAAGCGCGACCGCAATACGGCGGGCGGGCTCGCCCTCGCCCGCAACGCCGCCTGGGCACCGCCCGGTTTCGGCCCGCCGCCCCCGCCGTACGACCACGAGCCGACGCCGCCACCCACGCCCTACGACCACGAGCCGACGCCGCCGCCGTCGGCCACGCCGCTGCCCGCGGTGCCGCCGATGCCCACCTGGTCGCCGATGGCCTTACCGTCGCCCGCCCCGCTCCCCTCCCCCGGCGGCGCCTCTCGGGGCCGCCGCCGCGCCGTCACCTACGGGCTGGCGGGAGCGCTCTTCGTGGCCCTGGTGGCCGCGGGCGTACCTCTGGCGATGTCCTGGATGAAGGACTCGTCCAAGGACGACTCCGGGCGCGACACCGGGCGCGACACCTCCAAGTCGTCCGGCAAGCCGAAGCCGGGCCCCACCTCCGGGAACAACGCCGCGGCCAAGGGCTCCGTCGTCAACCCCTCGACGAGACGCGGCGGGACGCTGAAGTTCATCAGCAAGGACGACGCGGACTACTGGGACCCCCAGCGCACCTATTTCGGCTACGTCTGGAACTTCTCGCGCTACTACGCCCGCCAACTGGTCACCTACGCCCCCAAGTCCGGTATGGACGGCACCGAACTGGTACCCGACCTCGCGGAGAAGGTGGCCAAGGTGACCAACGGCGGTAAGACGTACACCTACACCCTGCGCAAGGGGATCACCTGGGAGGACGGCTCCCCAATCACAGCCGAGGACATCAAATACGGCATCGAGCGAGTCTGGGCCCAGGACGAGATCTCGGGTGGCCCGATCTTCCTCCAGCAGGCGCTCGATCCCGAACTCACCTACAAGGGGCCGTACAAGGACAAGCTCGGCCTGAAGGCCATCGAGACCCGGGGCGACAGGACCATCGTCTTCAAACTGCCGAAGGCCAACGGCGACTTCGAGCGCATGCTCGCCACACCGTCCGGATCCCCCGTGAAAAAGGAGAAGGACACCAAGGGCAAGTACACGAACAGGCCGTTCTCCTCGGGGCCGTACAAATTCGAATCCTACGAGCCGGGCACTTCGCTGGAGCTGGTCCGCAACGCCGAGTGGGAGCGGTCGTCCGACCCTATCCGCACCGCCCTGCCCGAGCGGATCACGGTGAATATCAGCAGCGACGAGCAGACGAACGCGAAAGCCCTGTTCGCGGGGGACTACGACCTGGACCTGCAATCCTCCGGGCTCAGCGTGCCTGCCCTCGCCCAGGCCACGAGGAGTTCCGACCTCAGCGCCCGGCTGGACAGCCCGTTCAACGGGCTGATCCTGTTCGCGGCCCTCCCCCGCTCCGTCAAACCGCTGAACAACGTCCACTGCCGTAAGGCGGTCCTCTACGCGGCGGACCGGGAGAACATGCGGACCGCCTCCGGCGGTGTGCTCTCCGGCGATATCGCGCCCCATATGCTCCCGTCCGCCATCACCGGCTCCGACTCCTCCTACGACCCGTACGAGACGCGCAAGCGGCGTGGCAAGCCGAACGCCACCGAGGCGGAAGCGGAGTTGAAGGCGTGCGGAAAGCCGAATGGCTTCTCCACCACCATCGCGGTGCGCAACAACCGCCCCGCCGAAGTGGCCGTCGCCGAATCGCTCCAGTCGTCGCTGCGGAGGGTCGGTATCGAAACCGAGATCGATCAGATCGACGGCAGTCAATACGCCGTGACGATGGGCTCCCCCACGGTGGTGAAGAAGAAGGGATACGGCATCGTCATCTACCGGTGGGGCCCCGACTTCCCGACCGGTCAGAGCCTTCTGCAACCGCTGGCCGACAGCCGTTTCATCCAGAGCACCGCCAATACCAATGTCGCCGAGCTGGACGATCCCACGATCGACCACCTCTTCGACACGGCGATCGCCGAACAGGACGCGACGAAGGCCGGGAGCGACTACGCGCAGATCAATCGGAGGATCTCCGACTCCGCCGTGTATCTGCCCATCCTGTTCCAGAAGAGCGTGCTCTGGCGCGGCTCCCGGCTGACCAACGTCTATACGAGCGAGCCCTGGCAGGGCGCTTACGACTATGTCTCGCTGGGCGTCTCCAAGTGACCGAAGGCCCTGCGCACCGCCACGTTCGTGGTCGTGATGCCGCCGTCCACGGGGAGGGTGGTCCCGGTGATCCAGGCGGCGTCGGAGGAGGCCAGGAAGGTGATTGCGGCGGCGATGTCGGTGGGTTCGCCGACCCGGCCGAGGGGGTAGACCTCGGCGGCGCGGCGCAGGGTGTCCTCCTGGCCGTCCCAGCCGGGGGTGCGGATCGTCCCGGGGGCCACGAGGTTGACCCGGACGCCCCGTCCGGCGGCGTGGGCGGCCAGGGTGCGGGTGAGGCTGCCCAGGCCCGCCTTGGCGGCGCTGTAGGCGTGGTTGCCGAAGTCCTGGAGGCCGTTGACCGAGCCGACGTTGACGATCGCGCCCCGGCCCTCAGCGACGGCCAGATGCGGCAGCGCGGCGCGGGAGCAGCGGAAGGCGCCGCCGAGGGTGACATCGATGTCCTGCTGCCACTCGTCGTCCGCCTGGTCCTCGAACAGCGGGGTGTCGACGTGACACGAGTGGGCGCTGTTGACCAGGACGTCCAGTCTTCCGAAGCTCCTTACGGCGTGCACCACGGCCGCCTCGGCATCCGCCCGCCGGGCCACGTCGCAGCCCAGCGACTCGGCCTCGCCGCCGTCGGTCCGTATGGACGCGGCGGCCTTCGCGGCCAGTTCACCGTCCTGGTCGGTGATCAGCACCCGGGCGCCCTCGTCGGCGAACCGGCGGGCGGTCACCTCCCCGATTCCGCGCCCCGCGCCGGTGAGCATGACCGCGTAGCCCTCGAATCTCCGCACCGTGTACCCCTTCCCGTCGGCTCCGGGACCGCCGCCGCCCCATTGGCGGCGGGTCCGCCGGGATCATGCCCGGCCCCGGCATGATCCTCCCGCGCGGGGCGTTGCACCATAAGGAGAAACACAAGCACACACGCTCGGTCGGCATGGCGGGAGTCGGACAGTGGTGGACGTCCAGGGCACGGTGGCGGACGGATTCGAACCGGTCCGGGACGCCTTCGCGGCGAACTTCGCCCGGCACGGCGAGCGCGGCGCGGCCGTGGTCCTGTACCGGGAGGGCGAGAAGGTCGTCGATCTGTGGGGCGGTACGAAGACCCCCGACGGCGGCGAGGATCCCGATGGCGGCCGTAAGGCGTCCGGCGACGGCCCCGAGCCCTGGACCCAGGACACCGCCCAGGTCGTCCGGTCGGTCACCAAGGGCGTGGCCGCCGCCGTGCCGCTGCTGCTGCACCAGCGCGGCCAGCTGGACCTGGACGGCCGGGTCAGCACCTACTGGCCGGAGTTCAAGGCGGCGGGCAAGGAGCGGGTGCTGGTGCGGCATCTGCTGGCGCACCGCACCGGCGTGCCCGTGCTCGACACCCCGCTGACCCCCGCCGAGGCCATCGACGGCATATCCGGGCCGCGGGCCGTAGCCGCCCAGCAGCCCGTATGGGAACCCGGTACGGCGCACGGCTACCACGCCCAGACGTACAGCTGGCTGCTGGGCGAGCTGGTGCGCAGGGTCACCGGGCGGACCATCGGGCGCTGGACAGCCGAGGAGATCGCCCGGCCGCTGGGGCTCGACCTGTGGCTCGGGCTGCCCGAGGAGCAGCGGGGCCGGGTCGGCCGGATCGCGGCGGTGGAGGCGCTCGCGGCGCCCGCCGCCCAGGGGCCACGGCTGCGCCCCAAGCGGTCGGTGGCCGAGGCGTACCGGGACCCCGAGTCGCTGACCCGGCGGGCGTTCGCCGCGATCACCCCGCTGCCGGACGAGAACGACCCCGCGTATCTGGCCGCCGAGTTGCCCGCCTCGGGCGGGGTGGCGACCGCCGAGGCGCTGGCCCGCTTCTACGCGGCGCTGATCGGCCCGCTGCCCTCGGCCCGTACGGCCCGTTCGGGAGGCAGGCTGTTCGCCCCGGCGACGCTGACGATGGCCCGTACCGAGGAGTCCGCGGGCCCCGACCGGGTCCTGGTCGTCGGCACCCGCTTCGGCCTCGGCTACATGCTGCACGGCCCGGCCTGCCCGCTGCTGGGGCCGGGCTCCTTCGGCCACCCGGGGCGCGGTGGCTCCCTCGCCTTCGCCGACCCTGAGGCACGCATCGGCTTTGCCTACGTCACCAACGGTATGCGGCGCGGCGTCACCGCCGATCCGCGTGCGCAGGCGCTCGTGCGCGCGGTGCGGACCAGCCTGGCGGCGCGGGAGGCGTAACCGCCCGAGGGGGCCGCAGGTGCGGCCGGGCGCCGCGACGGAGGGGCGTTACCGCGCGCCCCGGACCCCTCCCTTGCGGCCCCATGCGGTGCGAAGCCGTACCGGGGCAACGCGACGTCCCCTGCCGAGCGGTCAGGAGACAGAAGCTGATGACTCGTCAGCGTTCGTCAGACGCCGTGGAACTCTCCAGCCCTGACAGCCGATATGAACGATGCCCAGGACGACGGGGGGAAGACCAACGCCGGACCGCTGGGGTTCTTGCTGTCGCGAACGGGGACGACGGCAGGGATGCCGTCAGCCACCTCAACGCATGTGCCCCCGTTGCTGTCGCTATACGTACTCTTGCACCACACCACACCGGGCAGGGCGCTTGCGTTGCGGATCATGGTTGAAGTTCCTTCATGGTGGTGGCGAGCAGGTCGATTGAGGCTGCGGGTGACAGGGCCTGCGCCCTGAGCAGATCATAGGCGCGCAGGGCTGCCCTGACATGCTCAGGATCGGGCAGCAGCTGGCCTTGAGCGAACCCGTCCGCAAAGACGACTTCGGGGCCTTCCTCAAGGGTCAGAACGTGGAACGAGCCGACACCCGCGTGCGGTCCGGCCGAGTAGGGGACCACCTGGACAACGGTGGTCGGAGTCTCGGATGCCTCAATGACCCGGGCCAGCTGGTCATGCATCACGCGGGGTACCCCGGCAGGGCGACGAAGTACGTTCTCATCAAGGATGATCCACAGCTCAGGCGGGTTCTCCCGCGTCAGGATGTCTTGCCGTGTCAGCCGCGCCGCTAGCAGGTCGTCGACGTTGCTCAGGCGTCCGGCTTCCAGCGCGGCCCGCGCATAGTCCTCGGTCTGCAACAGGCCGGGAATCACGCGTAATTCGAACGACCGAATGATCTGGGCTTGCGCCTCAAGCTCAACGTAGGGCCGGAACCACGAGGGATACGCGTACTTCATAATCAGCGGCCAGAGACGGCCGAACAGCCCCCCTGTGTTCAGCACCTCATCGACACGAGCCGCGAACTCTCCGGACGGGACCCGCTGCGCTGCCTCCAGCTTCGCCAAAAGCGACGGAGTCACGAACACGGACTTCGCCAGAGCACGCTGGGTCATACCGGCTTCCTCACGGGCCCGACGTAACTCGCAGGCAGCAAACGCCAGCACAGACGACGACGGATCGAGTTTCTCCGCTGCACCCATGTGCCCACCCTCCATTGACAAGCCGCGAAGTCAACGCCACCGCCCTCCGATTGTGGCACCAGAGGGCAATGCTTTGCGTACAAAGAGTGATGACCGGTCACACGGTCTGAGCAACGTCTGACCCCGGCGACCGTGCTACCGGCCCCGGGGCGTGGCCACCAGCTTTCGAGGAGCTGATCGCATGCACGACCTTATCCGGTGCGCACTCGTATGGGTGAGGGCAGTTCTGGCCTTACGGCCGCCCGGCCGTCACCGTGCCGTCCCGAAGTTCCCCGCGTCGTATCCGACGCCTTCCCGGCCCGTGGCGGGGGCCGTGGTCGTCCCGGCCGGTGGGCCCGGACCCGTGCCCCCGCGCCCTTGCCCCGACTCGCCGACCCTGGAACTGCACACCGTTCCCCGCCTGCCACGGGGCAGCGAGCTGCCCGCTCTGGTGCGTCCCTACGCGGTGGACGATGAACGGCGGCAGCGACAGCGGTCGAAGAGCGTCCCCCGGGTGGAGTTGATCCGTCCCCCGCACGGGATGGTGGTGATCCGGTGACCGCCACCGGCCACGCCGCGCCCGCCCCGGCCCCCGGCTGCGTCCTGTGCGCCGCCCCCGGCACCTTCGGGCCCCGTAACCCCGCCGAGCCGCGTTCGGGCCTGTGCCCGGCGTGTATCGCGGCCGGGAAGCCCACCCGCGACGGCCTTGAACAGGCCGTCGTGATCGTGGCCGGACAGACCCTCGCGGGGGCGGAAGCCCTCGACCTGGCCACCGCCCCGCCGGAGGAACTGTCCTACCACCTCGGCGCGGTGAAGCGGAGCCTGCGCAGCGTGCTCCAGCTCCTGGCCCCGGTCGAGGGGGAGGGCCGGTGAACGCCCACAAGGCCCGGGGCGGGGGCGAGCGGCCGAGGATGACGATGTGTGTCTACACGATGGCGCGCGACGGGATGGTGACCGCGCGGTGCGCGTTGGTGGCCGTGCTGGTCGGGGAGGATGTCAACCCCTACGCGTTGGGGCAGGCGTGGCCGCCCTGCCAGTGCCCCCGCCACCGGGAGGAGAACGCCGCCTACCGCTTCCGGCGCACCTGAGACGGCCGTCAGCACGCCGCGTCCGCACGCGGGTGAGCGGACCGCCACCTCACCGGCACCCTCTCCCCACCGGAAACACCGGCATCCTCACCTCACCGGCACCGTCACCGAGCGCGGGTCGAAGCCGAAGGGGAGCTCCAGCCGGTGCTCGCGCATCAGCTCCTCGTCGCACAGCAGCTCCTGCGTTCCGCCGTCCGCCGCGATCACCCCGCCGCTGAGCACCACAGCGCGCGGGCACAGCTCCAGCGCGTACGGAAGATCGTGGGTGACCATCAGCACGGTCACCTCCAGGGAGCGCAGGATGTCGGCGAGTTCGCGCCGCGAGGCCGGGTCGAGGTTGGACGAGGGCTCGTCCAGGACCAGGATCTCCGGCTCCATGGCCAGTACGGTCGCCACGGCCACCCGCCGCCGCTGCCCGAAGGAGAGGTGGTGCGGCGGCCGGTCGGCGAACTCCGCCATCCCGACCCGCTCCAGCGCGCGGCGCACCCGCTCCTCCAGCTCCGCGCCGCGCAGCCCGGCCGCGGCCGGGCCGAAGGCCACGTCCTCGCGCACGGAGGGCATGAACAGCTGGTCGTCCGGGTCCTGGAAGACGATGCCCACCCGGCGGCGGATCTCAGCCAGATGCGCCTTCGCCACCGGCAGCCCCGCGACGGTGACCGTCCCGGCGCCCGCCGTAAGGATGCCGTTGAGGTGCAGCACGAGCGTGGTCTTGCCCGCGCCGTTGGGCCCGAGGAGCGCCACCCGCTCGCCCCGGGCCACGGTCAGATCGACGCCGAAGAGGGCCTGGTGGCCGTCGGGGTAGGCGTAGGCCAGACCGGCCACCTGGAGGGACGGCGGGGTGGTGGCGGGGTCGGTCATGGCAGCATCCATCCGGTCAGGCAGACCGCAAGCGCGGTCAGCGGGAGGGCGGCGGCGTACGTCCACTGGGTACGGGACGCCGTCACATCGTCGATCACCGGCATGGTGCCCGTATAGCCCCGGCTGACCATCGCCAGGTGGACCCGCTCGCCCCGTTCGTAGGAGCGGATGAACAGCGCCCCGGCCGAGGAGGCGAGCACCCCCCAGTGCCGCACCCCGCGCGCCTCGAAGCCGCGCGACTGGCGGGCGATCCGCATCCGGCGCATCTCATCGGAGATGACGTCCCCGTAGCGGATCATGAACGAGGCGATCTGGACCAGCAGCGAGGGCATCCGCAGCCGCTGCAACCCCAGCAGCAGGGCGCGCAGTTCGGTCGTGGACGCCAGGAGGACGGAGGCGGCGACGCCGAGGGTGCCCTTGGCGAGGATGTTCCAGGCGCTCCACAGCCCGGACTCGCTGAGCGACATCCCCAGCACCTCCACCCGCGGGCCCTCCGCGATGAACGGCATCAGCACGGCGAAGGCCACGAACGGGATCTCGATCAGCAGCCGCCGCAGTACGTACCCGGCCGGGATCCGGGCCGCCACCGCCACTCCGGCCAGCAGCACCGCGTACGCCCCGAAGGCCCAGACGGCCTCGCGGGGCGTGGAGACGACGACGAGGACGAAGCAGAAGACGGCGGCGATCTTGCAGTGCGGGGGGAGGGCGTGGACGGGCGACCGGCCCTCCCGGTAGAGCTTGTGCGCGTGTCCCGCGCCCACGGTCAGCCCCGCCCGCTCTCGGCCGTCGCCCTGCGCCGCCGTATGACGATGAAGACCCCGGAGCCGACGGCGAGCGTGGCCCCGACCCCGATCACCCCGGCGAGCCCGCCGGAGAGCCGGGCGTCGGTGATGTCCTTGACGCCGTAGTCGGCGAGCGGGGAGTCCTTGGCGGCGTGGTCCTCCTCCTTCTGGTCGATCCCCTTGTCATGGGCGACCTTCTCCAGCCCGTCGGGGCTGGCGGAGGCGTAGAAGCTGACGACCCCGGCGCACAGCAGCGCGGCCGCGAGCCCGGCCCACCACACGGGCCGCGCCGACCGCCGAGGCACGGCGGCGGGCTCGGGGGTCGCGGCGGACTCAGGGGTCGCGGCGGACTCAGGGGTCGCTGCGGACTCAGGGGTCGCGGCGGACTCAGGGGTCGCGGCGGACTCAGGGCTCCGGGACGTCGCGGCGGCGGGTTCGGCCGCCGGGCCCTCGGCCCGCGCCACCGCCCCCGGGGCGGCCGGGGCCAGCGGGCTGCTGCGGATCTCCAGCGGACGCGCGGCCACCCCCCGCGCCCCGTGCACCAGATCCGGCCGTACGGCCACGACGGCACCGACCGTCAGCGCGGTGATCGCCGCCTCGCCGATGCCGATCAGCACATGCACACCGACCATCGCCGCGAAGACCTTGCCGATCGCCACATCGGCCGTACCGCCGAGCGCGTAGATCGCCGTGAAGGCCACGGCAGCGGCCGGTACGGAGATCAGCGCGGCCACGAAGGACGCGACGGTGATCGTACGGCGGCGATGCGGGGCCAGCTTCACGATCGCGCGGAAGAGCCCGTACGCCACGACGGTGGTGACCAGGGCCATGTCGGTGATGTTGACGCCGAGCGCGGTGAGCCCGCCGTCCGCGAACAGCACGCCCTGCATCAGCAGCACCACGGAGACGCACAACACCCCCGTGTACGGCCCCACGAGTATCGCGGCCAGCGCCCCGCCCAGCAGATGGCCGCTGGTCCCGGCGGCCACCGGGAAGTTCAGCATCTGCACGGCGAAGATGAACGCCGCGACCAGCCCGGCCAGCGGCGCGGTCCGCTCGTCCAGCTCCCGCCGGGCACCGCGCAAACTGACCGCGACGGCCCCGGCCGCGACCACACCGGTCGCCACCGACACCGGTGCGTCGATGAATCCGTCGGGCACATGCATGGCGGGACTCCGCTCCTGAGCTGCAGCTATCGGCCCGATGGTAGCCCGTACCTGCAAGTCGTTCGCAAGAGCGCCGACGTCGCGGAATCGCGCGGGCTCGCGGAAAACGCCGAACGGCGGCCTTCCGGGATCGGAAGGCCGCCGTCGGGCCGAGGCGTGACGCCAGGTGTTCAGACGCGGGTCAGAAGCGAGTCAGAGGCGAGTCGGACGCGAGTCGGACTCAGGTCAGACGCGGGTCAGCTCGGCGTCGGGGTCGGAGTCCCTGTCGTGCCGCCGGTCCGCGGAGGGCTGCTCGAGCTGCTTGCGCAGGCCCTCGCCCTCCACATCCACGTTGGGCAGCGCCCGGTCCAGCCAGCGCGGCAGCCACCAGGCCGCCTTGCCGAGCAGCGCCAGGACCGCCGGGACGATGGCCATACGGACCACGAAGGCGTCGAAGAGAACGGCGGTGGCGAGGCCGAAGCCGATCATCTTGATCATCGACTCGGACGAGCCGATGAATCCGGCGAAGACGCTGATCATGATGACCGCGGCCGCGGTGACCACCCGGGCGCCGTGCCGGAAGCCGGTGACGACGGCCTGGCCGGGGCGCTCGCCGTGGACGTATGCCTCCCGCATCCGGGTCACCAGGAAGACCTCGTAGTCCATCGCCAGACCGAACACCACACCGATCATGAAGATCGGCATCATGCTCATGATCGGGCCGGTCTCCTCGACCCCGAACAGGTCCGCCAGCCAGCCCCACTGGAAGACCGCGACCACCGCGCCGAGCGCCGCGACGACGGAGAGCAGGAAGCCGAGCGCCGCCTTGAGCGGTACCAGGACGGACCGGAAGACCACCATCAGCAGCAGGAAGGCCAGTCCGACGACGAGCACCAGATAGGGCACCAGCGCGTCGTTGAGCTTCTGCGAGATGTCGATGTTCATCCCCGTCTGGCCGGTCACCAGCACCTCGGCGCCGGTGTCGGACTTGAACCCGCTCGCCTTGTCCCGGATGTCGCCGACCAGGTTCTCGGTGTCGATGCTGCTCGGCTTGTACTTGGAGATGACGGTGAGCGTCGCGGTGTCACCGGCCCTGTTGAACGTGGCCGGGCTGACCCCCGCCACCCCGTCCAGACCGGTGATGGTCTTACGGACCTGCTGGGCCGCGCCCCTGGCGTCATCGCTGCCCTTGGCGTCGACGACCACCATCAGCGGACCGTTGTAGCCGGGGCCGAAGCCCTCGGAGATCATGTCGTACGCCTGGCGCTTCTGGCTGCTGACCGGCTGCGACCCGTCGTCCGGCAGACCGAGCTCCAGGCTGGCGGCGGGCAATGCGGCCGCGCCGAGTCCGAGCACGGCCACCAGCAGCACCAGCACCGGGCGGCGCAGCACGAAGCGGGCCCAGCGGGTGCCCATGTTGGGCTTCTCCTCGGGCGCCTCCGCGCCGCTCGCGGCGGCCGCCGCGGCACGCTCCGCCATCCGCCGGCGCGCCCTGCGCCCGAACACCCGCTTGCCCGCGAAGCCCAGCACCGCCGGGATGAGGCTGATCGCGATGAGGACGGCGATGACGACCGTACCGGCCGCGGCGAAGCCCATCTTGGTGAGCATCGGGATGTTGACGACGGCGAGGCCGACCAGCGCGATGACGACCGTAAGGCCGGCGAAGACGACCGCGGAGCCCGCGGTGCCCACCGCACGTCCGGCGGCTTCCTCCCGGTCCCGTCCCTCGGCCAGCTCCGCGCGGTAGCGGGAGACGATGAACAGCGCGTAGTCGATGCCGACCGCGAGGCCGATCATCATCGCCAGTGTGGAGGTGGTGGTGGACAGCCCCAGGGTGGTGGCGAGCGCGGTGATCGACGAGATGCCGATGCCGACGCCGATGAGCGCGGTCAGCAGTGGCAGTCCGGCCGCGACCAGCGAGCCGAAGGTGATGGCGAGGACGACCGCGGAGATCGCGATGCCGATGATCTCGGTGGAGCCGGTCTCCGGCATCTCCTGGAGCGCGTCACCGCCGATCTGCACCGACAGCCCCGACTTCTCGGCCTTCTCCCCCACCTCCTTCAGACCGTCCTTGGCGGGGTCCTTCAGCTCCATGGCGTTGACCTTGTAGCTGGTCAGGATGTACGCCGTGGTGCCGTCCTTGCTGACGGCCCGAGCCTGGTAGGGGTCGGCGACCGAGGCGACCTGCGGCGAGCTGGCCTTGAGCTCGGCGACGGTCTTGGTGACCACCGCCTTGTTGTCCGGGTCGGTCATCTTCTCGCCGCTCGGGGCGCGGAAGACCACACGGGCGGTGGCGCCGTCCGCGTTACCCCCGGGGAACCGCTGTTCCAGCAGGTCGAACGCCTTCTGGGCCTCGGTGCCCGGAATGGAGAAGCTGTCGTTGGCGGGCTGGGAGGCGGTGGCGGCGCCGACGCCCGCGACCGCGAGCAGCGCCACCCATATCAGCGCGACGAAGCCGCGTCGCCGGAAGGCGAACCGGCCGAGTTTATAGAGGAAGGTGGCCACGAGAAGGGGTGCTCCCGTCGATTGACTGGCAGGGCAGGGATGGGTGACCGAACCGGCGACGAGAGCGGCGCGCCGGCCGGGGCCTTATGTGATTGTGCGGGGAGATCAGGGGGGAGTGAGGAGGTGAGAGGAAGGGCTATGCGGCGCCGAGCGCGGGGAGGATCACGGCGTCGATGTACTCCAGGAGATACGTCTGGTCCGGCTGCTTGCCCTCGACGAGCGGTCGGGTGATGAACGCGCCGCACATCATGTGCACGACGTAGTTCAAGGCGGGCCGGTCCGGGGCGACTTCGCCGCGGTCGACGGCGCGCCTCAGCAGCGCGTGGAGCGCGTTGATCTCGGGGAAGATCAACAACTCTCGCAGGGCCTGATGAAGGTCCGGGTTGTCATGGCTTGCGTGGGCGAGTCCCCTCATCAGCGCGGCGTCCCGCTCATGGGCGGTCTCCGAGCACCGCGCGATCTCCCGCAGGTCCCCGCGGAGCGATCCGGTGTCGACGCCTTCGAGCAGAACGGGCTTGGTGTGCCGCAGCGCGGTCGCGACCAGCTGCGGCTTGCCTTTCCACTGGCGGTAGAGCGTGGCCTTGCTGGACCGGGTGCGGGCCGCGACGGCGTCCATCGTCAGACCGTCGTACCCGACCTCGCCCAGCAGCTCGACCACCGCCTCGTACAGCTCCCGCTCGCGTTCGGGGGAGAGTCTGCTGCGGCGCACCCGGGCGGTGTCGCGATCCTCCGTCGGCGGATCCGTGGTCCGCATGGGGTGTCGCCTCCCTCCGAACTCCGAAATCCCGAACGAAACGGTTTCGTACTCCTCCAGCATAAGCCCAGTCGTATCGAAACTACGCCGTTTCGTTCGTGGTTTCGGTCACACAACCGAGTTGCTCCGAATGGCGTAGCTCGAAAACATGGGTGGGGTGGAGCCTTACGCGTGCGACGACGACCTGGCGTACCTGCGATTTCCGCATCTGCACGGCGACTTGCTGTGCTTCGCGGCCGAGGACGATCTGTGGGCCGCCCCGCTGACCGCCCCGGGCGAGCCACCCGGGCGAGCGTGGCGGCTGACCGTGGACCGTACCCGCGTCGGACCTCCCCGCTTCTCCCCCGACGGCTCCCAGATCGCGTTCACCACCTGGCGCAGCCTCGACCCGGAGATCTATCTCGTCCCCTCGGCCGGCGGCCCGGCCCGCCGGCTGACCTACTGGGGCAGTACGGACGCCACGGTCCGCGGCTGGACCCCGCCGGACCAGGACGGCGCCTCCCAGATCCTCGCGGTCTCCTCCCATGAGCAGCCGTTCTCCCACTTCTCCTGGGCCTACAGCCTGCCCACCGACGGCAGCCCCGGCGGGCGGCTGCCCTGGGGGCCGGTGGCCGACCTCGCGGTGGCCGACCTCGACGGCGAGCGCCGCACCCTGCTGCTCACCGGCAAGCCGCCGCACGAGCCCGCCACCTGGAAGCGCTACCGGGGCGGCGCCACGGGCCGGCTGTGGCTGCACGGCACCCGGCTCGTGGAGAAGCTGAACGGCCACCTGGACGCGGCGATGTTCGTCGGCGGCCGGATCGCCTTCCTCTCCGACCACGAGGGCATCGGCAACCTCTACTCCTGTCTGCCCGACGGCACCGATCTGCGCCGCCACACCGACCACGCCGACTTCTACGCCCGGCACGCCTCGACCGACGGCTCCCGCGTCGTCTACCAGTGCGCGGGCGAGCTGTGGCTGGTGGACGACCTGAGCCCGGACGGCGAGCCGCGCAAGCTGGACGTACGGCTCGGCGGCGCGCGCACCGGGCGGCGGCCCTACCAGGTGCCCGCCGCCTCGCACATCGACTCGCTGTCGGTGGACACCACCGGCCGGGCCAGCGCGGTGTGCGTCCGCGGCAGCCTGTACTGGCTCACCCACCGCGACGGCCCCGCCCGCACCCTCGCCGACACCCCGGGCGTCCGGGTGCGGCTGCCCGTGATGCTGGGCTCGACCGGCCGGGTCGCGTACCTCACCGACGCGGAGGGCGAGGACGCCATCGAGATAGCCCAGCTGCCCCGGGCCACCGGCCCCGCCGAGCCGCGCCGGCTGGCCGCCGGCCGGCTGGGCCGGGTGCACGAGCTGGAGCCCTCACCGGACGGCGACCTGCTCGCGGTCGCCGCGGGCGACGGGCGGCTGCTGCTGGTGGACACCTCCCCCGACGGGGACGGCGAGGTCACCGAGCTGATCCGGTCGGACAACGGCCCGGTGGGCGACCTGGCCTTCGCCCCCGACTCGGCCTGGCTCGCCTGGTCCCACCCCGGGATAGGGCGCACCCTGCGCTCCATCAAGATCGCGCGACTGGCCGACCGGACCACGGTGGATGTGACCAATGGGCGGTTCGAGGACGAGGAGCCGGTCTTCACCAGCGACGGCCGCTATCTCGCCTTCCTCTCCTGGCGCGGCTTCGACCCGGTCTACGACGTGCACACCGGCGACCTCTCCTTCCCGCTGGGCTGCCGCCCCTATCTCGTACCGCTGTCCTCCGCCACCCCCTCGCCCTTCGCGCTGTCCCCCGAGGGGCGCCCGGCGGCGGGCGGTCTTGACCCGGACGTCAGCGGGGGCGAGGGCGACGGCGACGGCACGGTGACGGTCGAGGTGGAGGGGCTGGCCAGCCGGGTCACGGCCTTCCCCGTCTCCGCGTCCAAGTACTCCTCGCTGAGCCCGGTCAGCGGCGGCGGCCTGGTGTGGCTGCGCTGGCCGATCTCGGGCGCGCTCGGCGAGACGTTCGCCAGCCCGGACGAGACCTCGAGCCGCCCCACCCTGGAACACTTCGACCTGGCGAAGGCCAAGCGCACCGAACTCACCGGTGAACTGGACTGGTTCGTGGTCAGCGGCGACGGCACCCGGCTGGTGGCCTACGACGACGGCGATCTGCGCGCGATGCCCGCCACCGAGTCCGGCGACAGCGACTCCACCGTCCACCTCGACATGCGGCGGATCCAGCACACCGCCGATCCGGCGGCCGAGTGGCGGCAGGCGTACGACGAGGCCGGGCGCATCACCCGCCACTACTACTGGGACCCGGGGATGTGCGGTGTCGACTGGGGCGGGGTGCTCGACCAGTACCGTCCGCTGGTCGAACGCGTCGCCTCGCCCGACGAGTTCGCCGATCTGCTCCGCGAGACCCTCGGCGAGCTGGGCACCTCGCACGCCTACGTCAGCGCCGCGCGGCGCAACGAGGGGCCGTCCCACTACCAGCGCCCCATCGGACTGCTCGGCGCCAACCTCACCCGCGCCAAGGACGGGCGGTGGACGGTGGCCCGCATCCTGCCCGGTGAGTCCTCCGACTCCCGGGCCCGCTCACCGCTGGCCGGTCTGGGCATCCGGGACGGCGCCGTGCTCACCCATGTCGACGGGCGCCCGGTGGACCCGGTGGCCGGTCCCTATCCGCTGCTGACGGCCGCGGGCGGCACGACGGTGGAGCTGACCTTCGAGCCGCCGGACGGCGAGGGGCCGCCGCGCCGGGTCGCGGTCTCCCCACTGATCGACGACCGGCCGCTGCGCTACCAGGACTGGGTCGCCCAGCGCCGGTCCGTGGTGCGGGAGTTGAGCGACGGGCGGTGCGGCTACCTCCACATCCCCGACATGGGCGGCTCCGGCTGGGCGCAGTTCAACCGCGATCTGCGCCGCGAGATGTCGCTGCCCGCGCTGATCGTGGACGTCCGGGGCAACGCGGGGGGCAACATCAGCGAACTGGTGGTGGAGAAGCTCACCCGCAAGGTCATGGGCTGGGACCTCACCCGCAACGCCCAGCCCGTGTCGTACTCCAGCAACGCGCCGCGCGGGCCGATCGTCGCGGTCGCCGACGAGGCGACCTCCTCCGACGGCGACATGATCACCGCAGCCTTCAAGATCCAGGGCATCGGGCCGGTGGTGGGGCTGCGCACCTGGGGCGGGGTGGTCGGGATGACCGGCCGTCACCGCCTCGGCGACGGCACGTCGATCACGGTGCCGATGAACGCCGCGTGGTTCGACGCCTACCGCTGGGGCGTGGAGAACCACGGTGTGGAGCCGGACATCGAGGCGCCGCGCTCCCCCGTGGACTGGGCGGAGGGCCGCCATCCGCAACTGGGGGTCGCCGTCCGTACGGCACTCGATCTGCTGGAGCGGCATCCGGCCGCGACCCCACCGGACTACTCGGACGTCCCCGACCTCCGCCGCCCCCAACTCCCGCCGCGCAACGGGAACTGAGGGTGTGGGTGCAGGGGTGTATCCCCATGATCAATCATGGGGATACACCCCTCCCGCCCTATGTGCCGCCTCTGTGCGTCACATCTCCTCGAAGGGCTCCTGGTCCATCGTCTCGTCGCCCATGCCCGGCTGACGGCGCTCACGGCCCATCCGCTGGGACTGCCCGTGAGCCTCCGGCCGGTCCTGCTGGCCACGGCGCTGCTCCTGCCCCGGTTCCCGGCGGGAGCGCTCCTCCATCCGCTCACCGGACTGCATGCGCTCAGCCGACTGCATGCGTTCACCGGACTGCGGCTGCTGACCGCGCCGCGGCTCCTGGCTCCGCCCGCCCTGCTGCTTCCGCCTGGCCTGCTGAGCCTTCTCGTTCGACTGGTCCTTGGGGCCCATGTGTCACTCCTCATCGGGTGAATGGCGTCGGGCCCGACAAGAGTTACATGCACTGACTTTCTGCGCATTCCGGACCGGAGGGACCGAAGAAAGCCCAGGTCAGCACGGTTGACGGAGCGTTACCGGTGACGCTCCGTGTCCGCAGCGCCCGCCGTGCGCGCCTTCTCGTCCGCCGCGCCGCCCTCGCCCACCAGACCGCCCCGCGCCTCCCGGGTCGCCGCCAGCCGCGGCTCGGCGCGGCGCATCTCGCGCCGCCCCACGGCGTGGATGAACGCGGGCAGATAGCCGCGCATCGACTGCATACCGCGCAGCCACCACTGCGCGTACACATGCGCCGACCGGCGCTCGATGCCCGCCACCAGCCGGTCCACCGCCGGGCCCAGCGGATAGGTGCGGCCCGCGGGCCAGGGCAGCCGCTGCCGCAGCTCACGCATCACCTCGTCCCGGTCGGCGCCGCGCACCATATCGGTGTCCGTCCAGCTCAGATAGCCCACGCCGACCCGGACCCCACGGTGGCCCACCTCGGCCCGCAGACTGTGGGCGAACGCCTCGACCCCGGACTTGGACGCGCAGTACGCCGTCATCATGGGCGCGGGCGCGATCGCGGCCAGCGAGGCGATCTGCAGCAGATAGCCGCGGCTGGCGGTCAGCGCGGGCAGGAAGGCGCGGGCCGTGGTGGCGCTGCCCAGCAGATTGACCTCGATCACCCGCCGCCAGGCCGTCTCATCGGTGTCGAGGAACGGACCGGCCTGGGCCACTCCCGCGTTGGCACAGACGATGTCCACCGCGCCGAACCGCTCCACGACCTCCTCCGCCACCCGCGCCATCGCCTCGGCGTCGGTGACATCGGCGTGCCAGCAGGCGGAGTCGGTGGGCAGCCGCTCCGAGACCCGCTTCAGCTCCTCGGGTTCCAGGCCCACCAGCGCGACCTTCGCGCCGCGTGCGGAGAGCTTGCGGGCGAGCAACTCGCCGACGCCCCGCGCCGCGCCCGTCACCACCGCGACCTGGCCCTCAAGACCCCTGCGCGCACTCATGCCGTCTGCTCCTTCGCTGCCACTGCCGGGGATTCCTGAGAAGTGGGCTGGGATTCCTGAGAAGTGGGGTGGGATTCCTGAGAAGTGGGGTGGGATTCCTGAGAAGTAGGGTGGGGTTCCTGGGACGTTGTGAGATCGGTTTCCCGGGCCGTCCCGTACTCCTCGACCAGGCCGCGGATCACCCCGGTGACCGCCTCAGGATCCTCCAGCGGGGTCATATGGCCGAGCCCCGGGAGCTCGGTGAGGCCGGTGCAGTGCGGCAGCGCGGCGGCGAGGGCGTGGGCGTGCTCGGGCGGGGTGAGCCGGTCGGCGGTGCCGACGATGACGGCCGTGGGCACGGCCAGTTGACCGACCCGCGCGTCCAGTTCGAGGTCGGCCAGGACCCGGCCCCATCCGGCGCGTACGACGCGGGGGCAGGCGTGCAGGATCCGCGCGGCCACGTCCACCGTGGCCGGATCGGTGCCGGGGCCCATCGCGACGTACCGCACCAGCCGCTTGGCGAGCGGGGTGACCGGGCCCAGCGGGGCGCGTGAGCCGAGCAGCAGGCGGTGCACCCGCGCCCGTGCCCGCGGGGAGCGCAGCGGCACCACCCGCGACCGCTCCATCAGCCGTGAGGCACCGGTGCTGCACAGCACCGCGGCGGCCGCGCGCTCGCGCAGCATGGGACGGTCGGCCGCGGCGATCAGCGTCATCGCCCCCATGGAGTGGCCCGCCAGGACGGCCCGCCGACCGGGCGGAATGGTCGCTTCCAGCACCGCCACCAGGTCGTCGGCCAAGGCGTGGGGGCTGTAGCCGCCGGGTCCCGGGGCGGGGCTGCGGCCATGGCCGCGCTGGTCGTAGAGGATCACCCGGTGGTCGGCCGAGAGGGCGCGCAACACCGGCGCCCAGAAGGCCGTGGAGCAGACCCAGCCGTGCGCGAGCACGACGGCCGGGGCGTCCTCGGGGCCGTGCAGCTCCGTATGGATCCGGCTCCCGTCGGCCGAGACGACCGTCAGCTCGCGCTCCGGCGGGGGCGGTGCGTACGGCCCCGAGGGCTTGGAAGGAGCCCGCCTCACCGCGACCCCCTCCCCGCACCGGCCGTGGACACCGTGGCCTTGACCGGCCCGGTGCGCGGCCGCACCACCGTGTACTCGGCGAGGTCCACGCGCCGGGTGACCCTCCTCAGCTCGGACGTCGTCCCGGGCCACAGCGTGGTGTTGCGCCCGTTGTCGAGGTACCAGCTGTCGCAACCTCCGGTGTTCCACACCGTGCGTTCCATCCTTTCCTGGATCATGTCGGTGTACGCGCGCACCGCCGACGGCCGGGCGTCCAGCGCGACCTTGCCGCCGAGGGTGTCCAACTGGCGCAGATAGTCGGCCATATAGGCCAGCTGCGCCTCTATGACGAGGATCATCGAGCTGTTCCCGAGGCCGGTGTTGGGCCCGATGATGGTCAGGAAGTTGGGGAAGCCCGCGGGGGTGGTGCCGCGCAGCGCCTCCATCCCGCCCTTCCACTCCTCGGCGAGCGTCGTCCCGCGCGCCCCGGTCACCCGCTGGGCTATGGGGACGTCGGTCACATGGAAGCCGGTGCCGAAGATGATCACGTCGGCCTCGGTCTCGGTGCCGTCGGCACCGACCAGAGTGGCGCCGCGCACCTCCTTCAACCCCGTCGGGACCACGTCCACATGCGGCTGGGCGAGCGCCGGATAATAGTCGTTGGAGAGCAGGATGCGCTTGCAGCCGATGCGGTAGTCGGGAGTCAGCGCCGCCCGCAGCCCCGGGTCCTTGACCGCCCGTCGCATATGGGCGCGGGCCAGCCGCTCCACGAACCGCATCTCGCCCGGCCGTTTGGTGAAGGCCCCGACCTGCAGCTCCCGGATGCCCCACAGCACCCCGCGGCGCAGCGACCGGGTGGCCGGGATCTTCGAGTGCATCCATCGCTCGAGGCCGCTGATCCGGCGGTCCATCCGCGGCAGCACCCAGGGCGGGGTGCGCTGGAAGAGGGCGAGCCGGCCGACCTCACGCTGGATCGCGGGGACGATCTGGATGGCCGAGGCACCGGTGCCGATCATCGCCACCCGCTTGCCGCGCAGATCGGTGGTGTGGTCCCAGCGCGCGGAGTGGAAGACGGCACCGGGGAAGCCGTCGAGCCCCGGGATGTCCGGGATCCGGGGGTCGGCGAGCGGACCGGTGGCGCTGACCACCACATCGGCGGTCAGCGAGCCCCGCGCCGTCTCCACCTCCCAGTGCACCGCCTCGGTGTCCCAGCGCAGGGACCGCACCTCGGCGCCGAAGCGCAGGTGCGGCCGCAGCCCGAAGGTGTCGGCGACCCGCTCCAGATAGGCGCGGATATGGGGCTGACCGGAGAAGTTCCGGGGCCAGTCGGGGTTGGGCGCGAAGGAGAAGGAGTACAGATGCGACGGGACATCGCAGGCGCAGCCCGGATAGGTGTTGTCCCGCCAGGCGCCGCCGACCGCGTCCGCCCGCTCCAGCACCACGAAGTCCGTGATGCCCGCGCGGCGCAGCCGCACCGCCGCCCCCAGCCCGCCGAACCCGGCCCCGATCACCGCCACCCGTACATGCTCATGCGTCAGCCCAGCCATGCCGCCGCCTTCCACGAACGCGAATACGACCGTGCCAGCAATCACTGGCACGATGGGAGCGTAGGACAGGGATCTACCAAGCGGTAGGGGCTGTGGATAACGAAGTTACCGGCGGTCGCACCCGACCGGCCGCGGCATGGGCTTCGGCATAGGCTTCCCTCGTGGCGACGAGCGAAGCGGACGAGGTACGCGAGTACCGCATGGCGGAACTGGCCGAGAAGGCCGGGATCACCGTGCGCACCCTGCGCTTCTACCGGGAGCGCAAGCTGCTCCCACCGCCGCGCCGCGAGGGCCGGATCGCCTGGTACGACGACCACCATCTGGCCCGGCTGCGGACGATCGCGGCGCTGCTGGAGCGCGGCCACACCCTCGGCGGGATCGCCGAACTGCTCGCCGCCTTCGAAAGCGGCCGCCGGGACGTCGGCGAGCTGCTCGGGCTGCCCGGCACCGCCGCCTCCTGGCCCGCGGAGACCCCGGTCCGGCTCCGGCCCGAGGCGCTCGCGGACTACTTCCAGGGCGAGGTCACCCCGGAGAACCTCAGCACCTCACTCGACCTCGGCTACCTGGCCGTCGACGGCGACGAGATCGTCCACCTCAGCCGCCGCCTGCTGGACGTCTCACACACCCTGGTCGAACAGGGCGTCCCGCTGGCCGCCGTGCTCGGCGCGGCGCGCGAGGTGCGTGAGCATGTGGACGCGATCGCCGAGACCTTCGTCACACTGCTGCGCGCCCATGTGCTGGCGGACGCCGTGGAGCGCGGCGAGGACGTCGGCGAGACCGTGGAGCGGCTGCGGCCACTGGCGACGAGCGTGGTGGACGCCGAGCTGACGATGGCCATGAACCGCCGGATGCGGGCGGAGCTGGGCGAGGCGCCGCCCAGGGGCCACTCCGGCGATCAGTGAGCCCGCGGAGCCGGTGGGCCCGCGAGCCGGTGAGCCTGCGGAGGCCGGTGAGCCCGCAGGCCGGTGAGCCTGCGGAGGCCGGTGAGCTCGCGGAGGCCAGCGAACCCACAGGACCGCCGTCCCCCGCGAACCTCAGTGAGCCGGGCCGTAGGCCACCGTCACCGGGGCGTGGTCGCTCCACCGCTGGTCGTAGGCGGCCGCCCGCTCCACGGCCGCCTTGACCGCGCGCCCGGCGAGCCCCGGGGTGGCGATCTGGTAGTCGATGCGCCAGCCCGCGTCGTTGTCGAAGGCCCGGCCGCGGTAGGACCACCACGAGTACGGTCCGGCGACGTCCGGGTGCAGGGCACGCACCACGTCCACGTACGCCGCCTCCTCGAAGACGCTGGTCAGCCAGGCGCGCTCCGCCGGCAGAAAGCCGGACTTCTTCTGGTTGGCCTTCCAGTTCTTGAGGTCGGCCTCCTGGTGGGCGATGTTCCAGTCGCCGCACACCAGCGCCTCGCGCCCACTGGCCGCCGCCCGCTCGCGCAGCTCCTTCAGATACGGAAGGAACTCCGCCATGAAGCGCTCCTTCTCGTCCTGGCGGTCCGTGCCGACCTCACCCGAGGGGAGGTACAGGCTGCCGACGGTCACGCCCGGAAGATCGACCTCCACATAGCGGCCGCTGCCGTCGAACTCGGACGATCCGAAGCCGACCCGGACGCCCTCCAGCTCGCGCCTGGCGTACACCGACACCCCGGCCCGCCCCTTGGCGGCCGCCGGGGCGTGCACCACATGCCAGCCGTCGGGTTCGCGGACCGCCTCGGGCAGCTCCTTGGGTTCGGCGCGCACCTCCTGGAGGCACACCACATCGGCCGCGGTACCGTCCAGCCAGGGGACGAAGCCCTTCTTGGCGGCGGCGCGCAGCCCGTTCACATTCACGGTCGTCACGGTGAGCACGCCCGGCACGATACGCGACAAAAACAACGGCCCCTCCCCCCGCATAGAAGTACGATCCATCGCATGGACGTTCGAGTCATTCGCTACGATCACCCTGACGCCCGCAAACTCGACGCGGAAGTGCAGGTGGAGTACGCCGAGCGCTACGGCGACGGCGATCTGACGCATATGGACGCGGCCCACTTCGACCCGCCGCACGGCCTCTATCTCATCGTCTACGACACGGACGGCACCCCGATCGCGAGCGGCGGCTGGCGCAGCCAGGAGCGCGGCGAGGAGGGCTACGAGGACGGGGACGCCGAGATCAAGCGGATGTTCGTGGTGCGCGCGGCGCGCGGGCGGGGGCTGGCCCGGCGGATCTTGGCGGCGCTGGAGGACAGCGCGCGGGAGGCGGGGCGGATGCGGATGGTCCTGGAGACCGGCACCGAGCAGCCCGAGGCCATCGCGCTGTACACGTCGTCCGGCTACACCCCGGTGACCAAGTTCGGGTTCTACCGCTTCGAGGAAAGCAGCCGCTGCTACGCCAAGCTCCTTACGGACGCGACGGACGCGCAGGGTGTGGCGGACACGACGGACCATACGGACGGACTCGCGGGCGCACCCGTAAGCCCATGACGAAGGGCCCGCTCCGAACGCGGAGCGGGCCCATTGACGCCTGTCGCGTATCCGCGAGCCGATCAGCCCTGACCGGCGAACTTCTTGCTGATGGCCTCGAACACGCCCTTGGCCTCGGCGCCCAGATGCGGCCCGGCGAGCCAGGTGTGCCCGTACGAGCCGATCGAACTGTTGGACACCAGCACCGTCTTACCGCCGTGGTTGACGAACCAGCCACCGCCCGAGGTACCACCGGTCATCGAGCAGCCGATCCGGTACATCGTCGGCGAGGTGGGCGAGAACGACAGCCGGCCCGGCCTGCTGGTGCAGTTGAACATCTTCGCCCCGTCGTACGGCGGGGCCTGCGGATAGCCGTATGCGCCGATCGAACTCACCCGGTCCGCCGACGGCGCCCCGAACCACACCGGCACCGAGGCCCCGACCGTCTCCTGGAGCGACTTGCCACCGCCGTTCTCGGGCTTCAGATGCAGCACCGCGAAGTCGTACGCCGACCCGACCCCGCCGGTCTTACCGCCGTTCGCGATCCACTCGGACGAGGTCTGCGACCAGTCCGCCCACCACACGCCGTAGGGGCTGACCTCGTTCTGCGCCGCCGACTGGGTCTGCTCGGCCGGGAGTCCGTTGTCGTTGTACGAGGGCACGAACACGATGTTGCGCATCCAGCCGCCCTGCTTGCCCGAGTGCACACAGTGGCCCGCGGTCCACACCAGGTTGGACTTCCCCGGGTGGGCCGGGTCGTCGATGACCGTCCCGGAGCACACCATCGGCCCCTCGGGGCTGTCGAAGAACACCTTCCCGACCGGCGCCATGTTCTGGTGGTACGGCCGCGAGACCTGCTTGGCCGGCACGGCGGGCGGCTCGGGGTCCGTGGCCGCCTGGTCCTGGCCGGCGCTCTGTGTGGAGACGGTGTGCGACGAGTCCTTCGCCTTGGACATCCTGGACGGCTGCCAGAAGTTCTTGATGATCGGATTGGCGAATTCCGATGCCTTGCGGGCCCACTTGTCCCAGTCCTTCCAGCCGCCCTCCTTCCACTTCTTCAGGTCGTCCAGACTCGTCGGGACGCCATCGGGCAGCTTGATCCCGTCCTTGGCCTGCTGCCCGGTGGACGCGGCCGAGGAGCTCGACGAGGAAGCCGCCTCGTCGTCACCGGGCCCGCAGGCCGAAGCGGAGACCACCAGCAGCGCGGTCATGGCCGCGGCCGCCACGGTGGAACGGCGTATGAGTGGCATGGAGCCTTATCCCCCTGTTGTGGTGCAGTTGTTGCGCTGTGATGTGTTGTGCCGCCCTCTGTCCTACGGCGCTTTCACGCCATGGAGCCACAGGACCGGGCACCTACTATGCCCGTGCCCCTGGCCTGCGCCATCACCTGTCCCCCGGCCCGCACCAAACACGAACGCGGTAAGCACGATTCCATGACATCGCGGCCCGCCGACCACCTCGTCGGCGCCCGTTCCACCCGAGCGGATCAGACCCAGTGGCGGCGCGCGGAGATCTCCTCAAGGCTTGATCGCATACGAACACGGGCCTCCTGTGCCAGGGGTCTGCTCTGCGGCGCTTTCGAAGGAGACACGCCATGGCCGCTTCTGGGGGTTCCCGACGTTCGGAGAGCGATGTCGCCGGATTCACGGCCTCGCCGCAGCTCGCCCAAGCGCTGCAGCAGATCGTGGTGGACCTCGTCGAACTGCATCTCCAGGGCAAACAGGCCCACTGGAACGTGGTCGGCCACAACTTCCGGGACCTGCACCTTCAACTGGATCAGATCGTGGACGAAGCCCGCGAGTCGGCCGACACCATCGCCGAACGCATGCGCGCCCTGGCCGCCGTCCCGGACGGCCGCTCCGAGACCGTGGCAGCGACCACCACACTCCCCGCCTTCCCGGCGGGCGAGGCGAACGTGAGCGCCGTCGTCGACCTCATCACCGCCCGACTGCGCGCCACCGCGGACACCCTCCGCACCCTCCACGACCAGGTCGACAGCGAGGATCCCTCCACGGCCGACCTGCTGCACGCGATCATCGACTCCCTGGAGAAACACGCCTGGATGGTCAGCGCGGAAAACCGCTCCGCCTGACCGCCGCCGCACGGGCATCGGACACCAGAAAGCAGCTGTATCAGCGCATGTCCAGGGAAAGATGGATAGATTCGTTCCGCACGGCATGATGTACGAGTGTGAGGAACCGTGGGGTGGGCAGCGTCATTGGCGGTCGTTATCTGCTGCGGGACGGGCCGGTCGCCGGAGCACGCGGTGAGGTCCGGTCGGCGTATGACACCCGGCTCGACCGTAAGGTGGCGCTGAAGCGGGTCCGGTCGCGGGTGTGGTACGGGCACACCGAAAGAGCACGGAACGAGGTAGGCATTCTCGGCAAGGTCGGCCATCCCAACTTGGCTGCCGTGTACGACATCGTGCCGTGCCGTGGCGGGAACGAGTTCTGGTGGGTGTCGGAGCATCTGCCGGAGAGCATGGCCGGGAAGCCGCCGATACCCCTCGCGGAGGCGGCCGATGTCGGTGCGCGGATCGCTGGCGCGCTGGCTGCTCTGCACGCGGAGGGGCATGTCTACGGTGATGTCACCCCGGACAGCATCGGCATCGCCGACGACGGGACGGTCAAGCTCACCGGTCTCGATGTGGTGCGGCAGATCAGTGGACTGAAGGACACCATCGACGCCGACGTGGTGATCTGCCACTCGCGCTTCGCCGCACCGGAGGTACTTCGCGGATTCCATCCGGAACCGGCCTCCGATGTCTACTCTCTGGGAGCCACCATCTACGCGCTGGTGGTGGGTCGGTCACCGTACGACGCCGAGGTGGGCTTGGCGAGAGGCGCGGTTCAAGCGGTGGGGACCGCCCTGGGCAGCCGAGCAGACGACGTCCGCGTGGCCGCTGAAGTCGGACCGCTGCGCGATGTGCTTGTGGCGTTGCTCCAACCTGACTTCCGCGACCGGCCAGAAGCCGCCGAAGCGCAGAAGTGCCTGCGGGAGGGGGCCGCTGCGCGCGGAGGAGCCGAGTTGGGCATCGCGCTCGAGGAACGAGCCAGAATCTCCCGGGAGCCTTTGACCCAGGACCCCTTCTTTCAGGCCTCCTCCCCGGCGCCCACCACGATCCCGGAAACGGCCCCCGAGGGACGGCGGCCCTGGGGGCGGGTTGTGCGGGACGCGGTGTGCCGTCCACACAGGCTCCGGGTCATGAGCGGCGTGCTGCTGTGCATGGCGCTCCTGTTGATGACGGCGGTTTGCGGAATTTATGTCCCGCCGCCCGGTAAAGACTCCACCGGGGGCGATTCCCAGGCTTTCGGATCGAATGACGCGGCGACCTTGATCACGGCTCTGGGCACGTTGTTCAGCGGCGTGGGAGCGCTGCTCGCCGGCGGCGCGGCCTGGTACCTCGCACGCCGCGAGCATCGCCCATCCGAGCCACGGGCCGATCCCAATCCACCCGCCGACCCGCCGGGCGGCGACGGCTATCTGTAGTGGCCCGCGCCCCAGCGAGGTCGCGGCAACCGTGGAGGTAAGCAGGATCGGAAGTAGCTGCTGTACTTCGCCGCTGTACGGCACCAAAAAGCCCCCGCCGATATCCCCGGCGGGGGCTTTGAGCTGCGGTGGACCTGAGGGGATTTGAACCCCTGACCCCCTCGATGCGAACGAGGTGCGCTACCAGTCTGCGCCACAGGCCCTTGCAACGAGTGAAACTCTAGCATCCCCTCCGGGGTGCTTGGTAATCCGTTCCTCGCTGGTCAGTGAAGGGGCCGTCACTCGTTGGCAGCACGCGGCCGGTCCTCGTCGGCGTACTGGTCGAAGAGGGGGGTGCGGCCGCGGTCGCGGGTGCCGCGGGGTGGGGCGGCGACCGGGTCCGGGGCCGGGGCGGGGTCATGGGCGGAGGTGGGGTCGACGGTGCTGGAGCGGGCCGAACTCCAGGCGTCGGGGGCGGCCAGGTCGACGCTGCCGGTGGCGCGCGGGGCGACCGGGGCGGTGACGTAGGTGGGCAGCGGGACGGGCACCGGCTCCCAGCCCTCACCGGCGGCCGGGCCCCGCTCGCGCTCGCGCTCCTGGTCGACCCACTCGGCGTGATCGGTCTGCTCCACCAGCGCGCGGCGCCCGGCCGCGTGCGGCGAGGGCGCCTTCGCGGGGCGGGCGGGCTCGGCCTCGACGGGAGGGTCCGTGGGGCGGTCCTCGGCGGAGGGGCCCTCGGCGGGCGGATGGGCCCGCGGACGGCGCTCACGCAGCCGCTGCGCGGCCTGCTCGGCGTGGCGCTGGTCCATGGTGAAGGCGAAGCGCCGGCGCTCCTGGGCGCGGAGGTAGGCGATATAGGCGCTGAGCAGTATGGCCGGGATGCCCGGGGCCCACAGGAAGGCGAGGCCGCCGACGGCCGCGACGATCGCGCCGAGTGTGAAGGCGACGAAGAGGATCACGGTGGTGCGGCGGCGGCGCGCGAGCACTCGGGCGCGCCGTCCGCGGTCCAGCGCGCTCCAGCCTCCGCCGCCCGCCCCGCGCGCACCGCTCGTGCCCCGGGCGTCCGCGCCCCGCGCCCCGCTCGTACCTCCGGCCCCCGCGCCCCGTGCACCGCTCGCGTCCCCGGCCGCCGGTGCCGACGCGCCCTCGGCGGGAGCGTCGGCGCCCATGGGGGCGGGGGCACGCAGGGTTACGGGGTCGGCGAAGGCCCGGACGTCGACCGCGTCGGTCACCGCTTCCGGGTCGGCCGCATAGCCCCCCGGCTCGGCGGGGGCGCCACCCGTGGCGGGTGCGTCCGCGTCGTCGGCGGTGCGCTCGGCGGGGTCGTCCGCCGGGTCCCCGGGGCGCCCGAGGTCCACACGGCTCTTGGCGTAACGACGCTCCATGCCCGCCCGTCCGGACAGCAGCCGGATGGCGGTGCTGAAGCGTTCCGTCGGACGGGCCTCATTGAGCTCGTCCTGCCTACGAAGCCACATCGGCACCAAATAGGCGGCCCAGGCCCCGACGATGACTGCGTAGATGAGGCCACTGCTGCTCACGCTCACACGGTAGAGGGGTCCGCATGAGGCCATCTGCCAATTGGCGCGGTGTGTCGCACGATCTGGCTGATATCTCGAAAGTTTTTTGTGATTGTTGGGATGACCAGGTTGGAAATGTACTCCCGCCATTCGAACATCTATTTTATTTCTGCGACGCTCCTGGTCGGGTCCGGTGCCACCGGTTCAGCAGCCCCTCGGACAGTTCCTCCACCGTGAGCGCGTAGACCAGGTGGTCGCGCCATGCGCCGTCGATGTGGAGATAGCGCGGCCGCAGCCCTTCCTCGCGGAATCCGAGTTTCTCCACCACCCGGCGGCTGGGCAGGTTCTCGGGCCGGATACACACCTCGATGCGGTGCAGTCCGACGGTGCGGAAGCAGTGGTCGACGGCGAGCGCGACCGACGTCGGCATCACTCCGCGCCCGGCCACCGCCTGGTCGACCCAATAGCCGACATGGCCCGAGCACATCGACCCCCAGGTGATCCCGGCGACCGTCAACTGCCCGGCCAGCCGCCCCTGGTACTCGATGATGAACGGCAGCATCCGCCCCGCGTGCGCCTCGGCCCGCAGATGGCGGACCATCTGCCGGTAGGTGGGCCGGTGGGTGACGGGGCCGCCCGGCGGGGGCGGCGGGATGGTTGCCTCCCAGCGCCGCAGCCACTCCCTGTTGCGCTGGTTGACCTCGCGCCAGGCACGCTGGTCGCGCAGCTTTATGGGGCGGAGGACGGTGTCGCCGTCCGCCAGCACGACCGGCCAGGGGGCGTTCAGCGCGCGCTCCCGGCCTGCCCCGCGGGATCGGCGGGATCATCGGCGGGGATGGCGGAATCGACGGGTCTGCGGTGGTCCCCGCCGTGGATCTGGTCGACCGCGTGGACCAGCAGGCGGCCGAGCACCTTAAGGCCGTCACGCACCCCTCCGGTGGAGCCGGGCAGATTGACGACCAGGGTCCTGCCGGCGACCCCGGCCAGCCCCCGGGAGAGCGCGGCGGTGGGCACCTTGGCGAGCCCCTCCGCGCGGATGGCCTCCGCGATCCCCGGGATCTCGTAGTCCAGGACCCGGCGGGTGGCCTCCGGGGTGCGGTCGGTGGGGGTGAGACCGGTGCCGCCGGTGGTCACCACGACGTCGTACGAGGCCGTGACAGCGTCCCGCAGGGCGGCCTCCACCGGATCGCCGTCGGGCACCACGCGCGGGCCGTCCACGGCGAAGCCGAGCCCGGCCAGCCCCTCGGCGATCAGCGGGCCCCCGGTGTCGGCGTAGACCCCGGCGGCGGCGCGGTTGGAGGCGGTGACGACCAGGGCGCGGCGTGACGCCGCTGAGCCGCTCATGCCCGGCTCCAGTCGCCGGACTTGCCGCCGGTCTTCTCCTCCACCCGGACGTCGGTGATGACGGCTCCCTTGTCGACGGCCTTGACCATGTCGATCACCGTCAGGGCGGCGACCGAGACCGCCGTCAGGGCCTCCATCTCCACGCCCGTGCGGTCCGTGGTCTTCACGGTGGCGGTGATCTCGACGGCGTCGTCGGCGACCGCGAGGTCCACCGTGACGCCCGACACCGCGAGCGGATGACACAGCGGGATCAGGTCCGGGGTCCGCTTGGCGCCCATGATGCCCGCGATCCGGGCGGTGGCGAGGGCGTCGCCCTTGGGGAGGCCCTCGCCGCGCAGCAGTTCCACGACGCGCGCCGCCACGCGCACGCGGCCGCTCGCGCGGGCGGTGCGCGCGGTGACGTCCTTGGCCGAGACGTCGACCATGCGGGCGGCGCCCGACGGGTCGAGGTGGGTGAGATGGTCCTGGGCGCTGCTCATCGTTCTCCCGGTCCGGGCCAGGTGGCTCCTGTGTGGGACGACACCGTACCCGCCGCGGTCGGCGGCTAGGCCAGCAGGACGACGTCCACCTCGGCGCCGGGGGCGACCTGGGTGACGTCCTCGGGGACGACGATCAGCGCGTTGGCGTGTGCCATGGCCTTGATCAGGTGCGATCCCGCGCCGCCCACCGGGCTGACGGTGGCCGGCCCGTCAAGCGTGGCGGGCTCGTACCAGCCGCGCAGGAACTGGCGCCTGTCCTTGGGCGAGGAGGCGACGCCCTCGGGGCACACCGCCTGGACGGTGGTGCGGTGGACGTCGGCGCTGCCCAGCATGGTGCGGATGACGGGGCGCACGAAGAGCTCGAAGGAGACGTACGAGCTCACCGGGTTGCCGGGCAGGGCCATCAGCGGGGTGTTCTCCGGGCCGACGCGGCCGAAGCCCTGGGGCTTCCCGGGCTGCATGGCCAGCTTGCGGAAGTGCACCTCGTGCATCGCCTCCTTGACCACGTCGTAGGCGCCGACGCTGACGCCGCCACTGGTGACGACGATGTCGGCGCGGACCAGCTGGTCCTCGACGGCGGCGCGCAGCGTGGCGGCGTCGTCGGCCACCGCGCCCACCCGGTAGGCGATCGCGCCGGCCTCCCGGGCGGCGGCCGTGAGCTGGAAGCTGTTGGAGTCGTGGATCCGGCCGGGGCCCGGCTCCACACCGGGCTGGACCAGCTCGCTGCCGGTGGAGAGCACCACCACTCGCGGCCGGGGCCGCACCATCACGGTGGCCCGGCCGAGCGCGGCCAGCAGCCCGAGCTGCGAGGCGCCCAGGACCGTGCCGGCGCGCAGCGCGAGCTCGCCCGCGTCCGCGTCGCTGCCCCGGGTGCGCACGTGCTGGCCCTCCCGCGCCGGGCGGAAGACGCGCACCCTGCCGCTGCCGCCGTGGGGGTCGGAGCCCCGCGCGGGCATATGGGTGACCGGTCCGCTGTCGAGCCCGCCGTCGGTCCACTCGACGGGGACGATGGCCTGGCCGCCGGGCGGGACCGGGGCGCCGGTCATGATCCGGGCCGCCTCGCCCGGGCCCACGGCGGGCAGGTCACCGCTGCCCGCCGCGATGTCGCCGATGACGGTCAGCACCGCGGGATGGTCCTCGGTCGCGGCCGCGACGTCAGCCGTACGGACGGCATAGCCGTCCATGGAGCTGTTGTCGAACGGCGGAAGCGCGCCGGGGACGGTGACGTCCTCCACCAGGACGCAGCCCTGGGCCTCGAGCAACTGCAGCTCGATCGGCTCCAGCGGATGGACGTGCCCGAGGATGTCGTCGAGGTGCTCGGCCACCGTCCAGACCCGGTCCTGGTCCGGGCCGCGGTCCGCGGCCCGTTCTGCGGTGCTGCTCAAGGTGCTACATCTCCTCGGTGACGTAACTGCGAAGCCATTCCCGGAACTCCGGGCCCAGGTCTTCACGTTCGCACGCAAGTCTGACAATGGCACGCAGATAGTCGCCACGGTCGCCTGTGTCGTAGCGGCGTCCCTTGAAGACGACGCCGTGCACCGGGCCGCCGATGTCCGGACTGGAGGCTAGCGCCTGAAGGGCGTCGGTGAGCTGGATCTCGCCACCGCGGCCCGGCTCGGTCTCGCGCAGCACCCCGAAGACGGCCGGGTCGAGCACATAGCGGCCGATGACGGCGTAGTTGCTGGGCGCGTCCGCGGGGTCGGGCTTCTCGACCAGGCCGGTGACCTGGACGACGTCGTCGTCCACGGTCGGCTTGACGGCCGCGCAGCCGTAGAGGTGGATCTGCGCAGGGTCCACCTCCATCAGGGCGATGACGCTGCCGCCGCGCCGCTCCTGGATGTCGACCATGCGGGCCAGTAGCGGGTCGCGGGCATCAATGAGGTCGTCGCCGAGGAGGACGGCAAAGGGCTGATCACCGACGTGCGGGGCGGCACAGAGCACGGCGTGGCCGAGACCCCTGGGGTCTCCCTGGCGGACGTAGTGCATGGTCGCCAGGTCGCTGGACTCCTGGACGCGGGCGAGTCGGGTCTCGTCGCCCTTGCGGGTCAGGGCCTCTTCGAGCTCGTAGTTGCGGTCGAAGTGGTCTTCCAGGGGGCGCTTGTTACGACCGGTGACCATGAGGACGTCGGACAGCCCGGCGGTGACTGCTTCCTCGACGACGTACTGGATCGCCGGCTTGTCGACGACCGGCAGCATCTCCTTGGGGGTGGCCTTGGTGGCCGGAAGAAAGCGGGTTCCGAGTCCCGCGGCAGGGATGACAGCCTTGCTGATCCGAGTACGCGATTGAGTCATGTACCGAACCCTATCCGGTGCCTTTGGGACAGATGATGAGTATTCGGTGAATATGGCATGAGACAGGGAGATTGCGCACCCAGTGATCAACACCGACGCTAGTAAGCGCGCATTGCGGAGACGTCACCTGACGATGAGGTCCAGGTTGACGGCGGATGACATCGAGACGGCCGGCGCCGCTCTGGCGTGTCGCGCCCTGGAGCTTCCCGAGTTCGCCGGGGCGGCCACGGTGGCGGCCTATGTGTCCGTGGGCGGCGAGCCCGGTACGCACGCCCTGAGGGAGGCCCTGCGCGCCCGCGGGGTCCGGGTGCTGCTTCCGGTGCTGCTCGAGGACGACGATCTCGACTGGGGCGAGGACGAGGGGCCCGGACGGCTGGCGCCCGCCCGGCGCGGCCTGCTGGAGCCCGAGGGGCCGCGGCTCGGCACCGAGGCGGTGACCGGGGCGGACGTGGTGCTGCTGCCCGGGCTCGCGGTGGACCGCCGCGGCATGCGGCTGGGCCGCGGCGGTGGCTCGTACGACCGGGTGCTGGCCCGGCTGGCGGCGGCGGGGGCCGACCCGGCGCTGGTGGTGCTGCTGTACGACGGCGAACTGCTGGACGAGGTGCCCGAGGAGGCCCACGACCGTCCGGTGCACGCGGCGGTGACGCCGTCGGGCCTCCACCGCTTCACGCCGCGGCCCCGCTGAAGGCACCAGGAGGCGCCTGTCGGCGGGGCCACGAGGATCGGACGGGCCCGGGACCGACCGGGGGCGGAAACGCCCCTCAGACGGCCACCGGGCCCTTCGGGACCCCGTGCGGGGCCCTGGGTGCTTCATCGGGCACTACGGGGTGAGTGCCAGCTCGTCCTCCGTCGCCTTGTCCACGGCGCTCTTGTTGAACGCCCAGGGCAGCAGCTCGCCCTTCGCCCACTTCTCGGTCTGGTCCGTGTAGTGCGCGTTGTAGGCGTGGCCGGAGGCGCCGGTGAGGTTGATCCAGCGCGACTTGTCGAGGTTGTCGAGGTTGACGACCATCCGCATCGAGGGGACCCAGGTGACGTCGTAGCCGCCCGCGGCGTTCCAGCCGGTGGCGTTGACCGCCGCCTCGCCGCCGGAGAGGTTCCACGGGCCCCGGTTGAGGAGCCACTGCACCACGCCGGGGCCGTCGGTGCCCAGGGTCTGGTTCTTCAGCGTCAGCCGGTGCAGCCGACCCCAGCTCCAGCTGTTGATGTCCTTGCCCAGCTTGGCGGTGAGCTCCGAGCGCGCGGCCCGCATGGCCTGCCCCAGCAGTTCGTCACGGTTGGTGGCGCCGGGCTTGTTGCGGGTGCCCGCCGTCTTCCACCAGTCGTTCTTCGGGTCCTTGATGATCTTGCGCACGACCTCGTACCAACGGTCACCGCCGTCGGGCTGGGCCATGTCGGGGTCACGCTTACCGCATTCGCGCACCAGCCGGGTGTTGCCGTTCAGGTCCTCCAGCGGGCCCGAGTCGTCGGCCGGGCGCACCCGCAGGCACTCCCCCTTGACCCGCAGCTCCTTGGGGAGCTTGTCGCCGAAGGCCAGCTTGAGGGTGTTGCGCCAGACGGCGTTGAAGTACGCGGCGGCCGCCGAGTCCGAGTCCTGGGTGTAGTCCCAGCTCTCCAGCAGCTTCTGGGCCTGGCGTACGTAGTCGTCCTTGACGTCGATCTTCAGCAGATAGGGCGTCAGCAGCTTGGCGATCTCGCTGCTGTTGTCCATCTGCAGGGACTGCATGTCGTCCGTGGAGATCTTCCCGCCGTCCTTGACCTTCGACTCGATGAGGTCGGTGATGCGCTGGCTCCGCGCGCCGTAGCCCCAGTCGTCGGTCAGCAGATACGGGTAGCTCTTCTTGTCTATGACGGCCTGGTTGGCGGTGACGATATAGCCGCGATCCGGGTTGAGCTCCCAGGGCAGCGCCGACTGCGGGATGTACTTGCTCCACTTGTAGCGCGAGTCCCAGCCGGGCGCCGGGTAGCGGCCGTCGCCCTTGGAGCGCACCGGGATCTGGCCGGGCGCCTGATAGCCGATGTTGCCCTTGGTGTCGGCGTAGATGAGGTTCTGGGAGGGGACCGCGAAGTCGCGGGCCGCCTTGCGGAAGTCGCTGAAGTTCTTGGCGGTGTTGAGCTTGAAGACGGAGTCCATGGTGTTGGACGGGGTCAGCGCGGTCCACTTCAGCGCCACCGCGTAGCCGTCGCCGCGGTCGGGTGCCACGTCATCGGCGCCGGAGCCCACCGGGGCGCTCTTACCGACGCCGGCGAGTTCGTCGTCGCGGTCGGAGACGATCGGGCCGTTGTTGGTGGTGCGGACGGTGATCTTACGGCTCGTGCCCCCCGCGACCTTGATGGTCTCCTCACGGGTGGTGAACGGAACCTGCTTGCCGTCGTAGAGATAGCCGTCGGAGGTGACCTTCTCCAGGTACAGGTCGCTGACGTCGGCACCGAGGTTGGTCATACCCCAGCTGATGTCCTGATTGTGACCTATGACCACACCGGGCAGACCCGCGAAGGTGAAGCCCGCGGTGTCATACGGACACGCGCTGCTGACCTGCTTGCAGTGCAGCCCCATCTGGTACCAGACGGACGGCAGCTGGGGCGCCAGGTGCGGGTCGTTGGCGAGCAGCGGCTTGCCGGTGGTCGTGTACTTGCCGGAGACCACCCACGAGTTGGAGCCGATACCGGTCCCGTTCGGGCCCAGCAGCGCCGGGACGTCGTCCAGGGTCTTGGAGAGCGAGGACAGCTGCGTCTGCAGCCCCTGAGCGGCTCCGGTGGCCCCTCCGTCCACCGAGCCGGTGCCGCCCGTGCCGCTCGTGGAGCCGGCCGGGGTGCCCTTGGGATCGAACTCGTCCGTGACCTCGTTGACGGCGCCGCCCTGGACGATCGGCTTGTTCCGGCTGTACGGGTAGGACGGGTAGAGCTCGTCTATCTGCTTGGCGCTGAGCCGGTTGGAGGCCAGTGCGCGGTCCACCTCGTCCTGCATGTTGCCGCGCAGGTCCCAGGCCATCGCCTTCAGCCACGCCAACGAGTCGACCGGGGTCCACTTCTCGGGCTTGTAGCCGTCGTTCTTGAAGTCCAGGGCCGCGTACTCGACTGACAGCGCGTCCCCTTGATGGTCTTTGAGGTAGGCGTTGACGCCGTCGGAGTAGGCCCGCAGATACTTCCTGGTGGCGGCCGACACCTTGGTTTCGTACTCCTGCTTGGCCACCCGGTGCCAGCCCATGGTGCGCAGGAACGCGTCGGTCTCCACCTGGCCGGAACCGAACATCTCGGAGAGCCGGCCCGCGGTCATATGGCGGCGGACGTCCATCTCCCAGAAGCGGTCCTGGGCCTGGACGAACCCCTGGGCGCGGAAGAGGTCCTCGGGGGTGCCGGCGTAGATCTGAGGTATCCCGTAGTCGTCACGTTTGACCTGCACGGGGCCGGACAACCCCTTCAGCTGCAGCGAGCCCGTGGTCTCCGGGAATGAGGCTCGAACTGTACTGATGCTCCAGTACGCGCCGTAGCCGACGCCCCCGACGAGCAGCAGCACGACTGCGATCACGATCAGGCGGAGACGTCGGCTCTTCTTCTTTTTGGGAGAAGAGCCGGTTGTGTTGGCGGGCATCGCTGTCCTTCGAGGGGCAGGGTGAACCTGGAGTGCTGGAGCAACCATAGGCGCAGCGCTGTCGCCGCCCCTACGCGGAGTCATGACTGACGCCCTGCACCGGCCACCGCCCGGGCTCGTACACCTCGGTGAAGCCTTCTCGTGGAAGGCTCGCGTCAAGATCCCGTAAAATGTTAGGTAAGGCAATGAAGTTCCGGTCGGTGGGGACCCCTTCGCAGCGTTCCCCCCGCTCCCGCGAGAAAGGGTCGGCCCCTGACTGTTCACCACCTCAATGAGCTGCTGTTGATCTGCTCCCTCGTCCTGCTCTTCGCAGTGGCGGCCGTAAGGGTGTCATCGCGCAGTGGACTGCCCACGCTGCTGATCTATCTCGGGATCGGCGTCGCCATCGGCACGGACGGAATCGGCGTCACCTTCAACGACGCCGAACTGACGCAGATCCTCGGCTACGCCGCGCTGGTCGTCATCCTGGCCGAAGGCGGTCTGGGCACGAAGTGGGGCGAGATCAAACCCGCCCTGCCGGCGGCCGCCGTCCTGTCCACCGTGGGCGTCGCGGTGAGCGTGGGAATCACCGCGGCGGCGGGGCACTACGTGGTGGGACTGGACTGGCGGCAGGCGCTGATCATCGGCGCGGTGGTGTCGTCCACGGACGCGGCGGCGGTCTTCTCGGTGCTGCGCACGGTGCCGCTGCCCAAGCGGCTCACGGGCGTCCTGGAGGCCGAGTCGGGCTTCAACGACGCACCTGTGGTGATCCTGGTGGTCGCCTTCTCCAGCCAGGGCCCCATGGAGTCCTGGTACTCCCTGATCGGCACGATCGCCCTGGAACTGGCGATCGGCGCGGTGATCGGCATCGCGGTCGGCTGGCTGGGCGCCTACGGCCTGCGGCATGTGGCGCTGCCCGCCTCGGGTCTGTACCCGATCGCGGTGATCGCCATCGCGGTGACCGCCTACGCGGAGGGTTCACTGGCGCACGGGTCCGGCTTCCTCGCCGTCTATCTCGCCTCGCTCATCATGGGCAACGCACGGCTGCCGCACTGGCCGGCCACGCGCGGCTTCGCCGAGGGGCTGGGCTGGCTCGCCCAGATCGGGATGTTCGTCCTGCTGGGGCTGCTGGTCACCCCGCATGAACTGGGCGATGACATCCTGCCCGCCCTCGCGGTGGGGCTGGTGCTGACCGTGGTGGCCCGTCCGGTGTCGGTCCTGGTCAGCACGGCGCCGTTCCGGCTGCCCTGGCGGGAGAAGACGCTGCTGTCCTGGGCCGGGCTGCGCGGGGCGGTGCCGATCGTGCTGGCGACCATCCCGGTGGTCAGCGATGTGCCCGACAGCCGCCGGATCTTCAACATCGTCTTCGTGCTGGTGATCGTCTACACCCTGGTCCAGGGGCCTACACTGCCCTGGCTCGCCCCCCGGCTGCGGCTCGAGGAACCCGAACCGGCCGACCTGGGCATCGAGTCGGCGCCGCTGGAGCGGCTGCGCGGCCATCTGCTGTCGGTGTCGATCCCCCAGTCGTCCAAGATGCACGGCGTCGAGGTCGGCGAGCTGCGGCTGCCCCCAGGGGCCGCGGTCACCCTGGTGGTCCGGGACGAGACCAGCTTCGTACCGCTGCCCTCCACGGTGCTGCGGCGCGGCGACGAACTGCTGGTGGTGGCCACGGACCCGGTGCGCGACGCGGCGGAGCGGCGGCTGCGAGCGGTGGGCCGGGGCGGGAAACTGGCGGGCTGGCTGGGCTCGGGAGCGGGTTGAGGGGCCCGCCGGAGGCCGCCTCGGGCGGTGTGTTCGATCACCGCATGTCTCATCCCAGTGGACTGACGCGCGGGAATACTGCACTATGGAGCGTCGTTAGCACTCATTGAGTGAGAGTGCCAGGAGGAAGAACGTGCCGACCTACCAGTACCAGTGCACCGAGTGCGGCGAGGGCCTCGAGGCGGTGCAGAAGTTCAGCGACGACGCGCTCACCGAGTGCCCCAACTGCAAGGGACGCCTGAAGAAGGTGTTCTCGGCGGTCGGCATCGTGTTCAAGGGCTCCGGGTTCTACCGGAACGACAGCCGCTCCTCCTCCAGCAGCTCGAGCGGCGGCTCCAGCAAGTCGGCGGCGAAGAGCGACAGCTCCGACTCGTCGTCCGCTTCATCTTCTTCCTCGTCCTCGGACTCCTCTTCCTCGTCCTCCTCGACGTCTTCGTCATCGACGTCGTCTTCGTCGTCCACGTCATCTTCCTCGTCCTCGACGTCGAGTTCGGCCGCCTGATCCGGGCGTCTGTTTGTTTGGCTTCGTCGACACCCCGCCGCCTCCCCCGGGAAGTTGCGGGGTGTCGTTCGCGTGGGCACGGGTGGCTAGGGTGATCACATGGTCGAGACCAGCAGGCAAGCAGACATAGGGGTCATCGGGGGATCGGGGTTCTACACGTTCCTCGACGACGTGACCGAGATCACCGTGGAGACTCCCTATGGGGCGCCGAGCGACTCGCTCGTCCTCGGCGACATCGAGGGGCGACGGGTCGCCTTCCTCCCGCGGCACGGCCGCAAGCACCATCTGCCGCCGCACCGGATCAACTACCGCGCCAACCTCTGGGCCCTGCGCTCGCTCGGGGTGCGGCAGGTCTTCGGCCCGTGCGCGGTCGGCGGACTGCAGCCGGAGTACGGACCTGGCACGCTGCTCGTCCCGGACCAGCTGGTGGACCGCACGAAGGGGCGCACGCAGACCTACTTCGACGGCGAGCAGCTGCCGGACGGCCGGATCCCGAATGTGGTGCACACCACATTCGCCGACCCGTACTGCCCGGTGGGCCGGAAGGCGGCCGTGGACGCGGCGCGCGGACGCGGCTGGGAGCCGGTGGACGGCGGGACGATGTGCGTGATCGAGGGACCGCGCTTCTCCACCCGCGCCGAATCGCGCTGGCATGCGGCGCAGGGCTGGTCGGTGGTCGGCATGACGGGCCACCCGGAGGCGGTGCTCGCCCGTGAACTGGGCCTCTGCTACACGTCGTTGACCCTGGTCACCGACCTGGACGCGGGGGTCGAGACCGGCGAGGGCGTCACCCACACCGAGGTGCTGAAGGTCTTCGGGGAGAACGTCGGCCGACTGCGCGAGGCGCTCTTCGACGCGGTGGGCAGGCTCCCCGAGACCTCCGCCCGGGACTGCCTGTGCACCCACGCCCACGACGGCTGGGACCTGGGGATCAAGCTTCCGTAGGCGCGGCGCGGGGGCAGCCGGACAGGGCGGGTGTCGCTCGCTCGGGTGGCCGAGTTTTCCACAGCCCCGGTGGCCGTCCACAGGCTCCAGCGGGATCGGGCGGGGGCGGGCATGGTGAGGGGACCAGAAGCACCCGGACCCTCACGGCAGGCGGTGATGTGCCATGTCCCATCCGTCCCCCACCCTCGCGTTACCCCGTTCCGCTCCCCCGGCCCGTTCGGTGCCCCGCTTCGATCCGGTGCGCACCGGATGCAGCGGCGGATTCGGACTGCGGCGGACCGTGCGGCGACGCCGCCGCGCGATGGCGGCCGGGCTGGCGCTGACGGCCGCCGCGCTCGCGGCCGCCGCACCCTCCGGCCGGGGGCACACGGACGCGGTGTCCTCCCGGGCGCCCGCACCCGCGAGTGAGGAACGGCGGGGCGGCCCGCGCCCCGCGACGGTCTCGGCGCCGGTCCGGATCGCCGACGCGGCGGCGGTACGGCTGCTGCACCCCGGCGACCGGGTGGATGTGCTGGCCACACCGCTTCCGGACGCCGCACGAGCCCGGGCGTCCGGCGCTACGGCCCGGGTGGTCGCGCGTGGGGTCCGGGTGGCCGAGGTGCCGGGTGCGCGGAGCGCCCGCGCGACGGACGGCCGAGCCGACGGCGGCACACCGGAGCCCGGTCCGGACACGGATGCGAGCGGCGGCGGGGCGCTGGACGGCGGCGGGGCGCTGGACGGCGGCGGCGCGCTCGACGGCGCGGCGATCGGCGGTGGGGCGCTGGTGGTGCTGACGGTGCCGCGAGCGGACGCCACCGCGCTGGCCGGGGCCGCCGCCGACTCCCGACTGGCGGTGACGCTATGCGGCTGCTGACTCCCCCGGCTCCCCTGATGCCCCTCTCACCTGCGGGTGTAGGTTGCGGAACCGTCCGCTCAAGCACCGAGGCGGCGAGAGAGAGGCAGTGGGTTGAGCCAGGAGAAGGTGACCGAGGAGAAGAAGAGCGTCATGGAAGGGTTCAAAGCCTTCCTGATGCGCGGCAATGTGATCGATCTGGCCGTCGCGGTCGTCATCGGAGCCGCCTTCACCGCCGTCGTGAACTCGATAGTGAAGGGCCTAATCAACCCCATAGTCGGAGCCTTCGGCACGAAGGACCTCGAGAAGTACCGCTCCTGTCTCAAGGCGCCCTGCGAGACCAACGCCACGGGCGATATCGTCCACGGCATCCCGATCCTCTGGGGAAGCGTGCTCTCCGCCGTGCTGACCTTCCTGATCACCGCGGCGGTGGTGTACTTCCTGATGGTGCTGCCGATGTCGCGCTATCTGGCGCGGAAGGCCGCCAAGGAGGCGAAGGCGGAGGAGGAGCAGGCCGTCGCGGACGCCGAGGAGATCATTCTGCTGCGCGAGATCCGCGACGAGCTGGTGGCACAGCGCGCCACCGCCCGCGACGGTGGCGGCAGCGGCTCCAGCGCCTAGGAATCCGTCAGAGGTGGTGGGGCGGCTTCTCGTCGAGGAACCGGGCCAGATCAGCGGCATCGTCGGCACTGTCGCCGCCGGGAACCCGCTCGCCCCACCCGTGGTCCGTATCGTCCGATGACCGCTGCGCGAAGGGATCGTCGAAGATCAGCGCGGCGGCCGGATCGCGCGGTCCAGGGGCAGGGGCGGTGCTCATGCCTCAAGAGTACGGCCCGGGCAGCGGCTCGGTGTATCGGCCGAGCTCGTCGTGCCACCACAGGTCGCGCCCGGGCCGCCAGGACACCGGGCAGGCCAGCCGGTGGACCACCAGTACGGACCGCACCTCGGGGCAGCCGGCCAGCGCCCGGTCGACATGGCGCTTGAGCGGCTGTATCTCTCCGCCGTGCTGCCCGGCGTCCGCGGTGATGACGACCTTGGCGCCGACCTCCCTGATCCGGTCGCGCAACTCGTGGGGGCGCAGCCCCACGGGGAGGCTGGCGCGGACGACGTCGAGCCGGCCGCAGGCGAGCGTGGCGATCACGGACTCGGGCACCAGCGGCAGATGGACCGCCACCCGGTCCCCGGCTCGGACGCCGAGCCGGGTGAGCGCGGCGGCGGCCCGGGCCGCCTGGTCGAGCAGCTCGGCATGGGTGAGCTCCTCGGTGCAGTCCGGCTCGCTGATCCAGCGGAGGGCCACCCGCGCGGCCCGCCGGGGGTCGGCGGCCGGGGTCGGGAGCTCCTCCGTCCGAGACGTACGGGGCACGGCGGTCTTCTTTCGGACGGGGGCGAACGGCATACAGCTCAGATTGCTGCCAGGCCATCAACGTCTGATGAACGCCCTCTATATGAGCGGCCCCCATCCCGTCCGGCGCACTTTGGCGGCGATCGCGGAAGGGCGGATACGGGAGTGGTTCGCGCCACGTTACTCGACCATGCCACGGCTTCCCGTGCTACGCATAGCGTCCATGGATGCCGAGCGGACAAACCCCGAATCAGTTCCCACCGGTCCGGCCGACGGCCTGACGGATATCCGCGGACTACGGGTGGGCCATGCCCAGCGGTCCGGCGGCAGTCGGCTCACCGGGACGACCGTGGTGCTGGCCCCGGAAGGCGGTGCGGTCGCCGCAGTCGATGTGCGCGGCGGTGGGCCGGGCACCCGGGAGACCGATGCCCTCGATCCGCGCAATCTGGTCCAGCGTGTCGAAGCCGTCGTACTGACCGGCGGCAGCACCTTCGGACTCGACAGCGCCTCGGGGGTGGCCTCCTGGCTGGAGGACCACGGCCGGGGCTTCCGGGTCGGCCCCGATCCGGCGCAGGTCGTTCCGGTGGTCCCGGCCGCCGCCCTCTTCGACCTGGGCCGGGGCGGCGACTGGCGGGCCCGCCCGGACGCCGCGCTGGGGCGCGAGGCGATCGAGGCGGCGGCCGGTTCGGAGACGGGGGCTCCGGTCGCGCAGGGCAATGTGGGGGCGGGCACGGGCGCGGTGGCCGGTGGGGTCAAGGGCGGCACCGGTTCGGCCTCCACGGTGCTGCCGTCCGGCGTCACGGTGGCCGCGCTGGTGGTGGTCAACGCCGCGGGATCGGTCGTCGATCCCGGTACGGGTGCGCTGTACGGGGAGCACTACGGGCCGACGGAGGAGGGCGGGCCGCACCGGCCGGGTGCGGCCGTGCACGTCGAGGCGATGCGTCGGCTCGCCGCCGCGCGGGCCGAGTCGGAGCGGCGGCAGGCCGCGTCGGTGCGGCCTCCGCTGAACACCACGCTGGCCGTGGTCGCCACCGACGCGGTGCTCACCCGGGCCCAATCGCAGAAGCTCGCGGGGACGGCACACGACGGTCTGGCGCGGGCCATCCGGCCGGTGCATCTGCTCTCCGACGGTGACACGGTCTTCGCCCTGGCCACCTGCGGGCGCCCGCTGATACCGGAGGGCGGCCCCGAGGACGCCGGCGATCCGGCGTTCGGGGTGCACCGGGAGAGCGGTGCGCTGAACGAGATCCTGGCGGCCGGGGCGGATGTACTGACCCGGGCGGTGGTCAAGGCGGTGCTCGCGGCGGAGACCGTGGACGGCCCGGGCGGTGTCTTCCCCGCCTACCGGGACCTTTACGGCCTCTGATCCGCGAGGGCCGGATGGAAGGAAGCCGTCCGGCCGGTGATCCGCGACGGCCGGAGGAAGGAAGCGTCGGGCCGGGAGGAGCGGGCCGGAGCGATGAAGAGAACGGGGGCTTCGGATGGATACGGATCTGCTGATCGTCGGCGGTGGCCCGGCGGGCTGCGCCGCCGCCGTGATGGCGGCGAGCGTCGGGATGCGCTCGGTGCTGATCGAGTCGGGCGACGCGCTGTGCGGGGCGCTGCGGCGCATCCCGGTGGTGCGCAATGTCCTCACCGTCACCAACGGCCCGGATCTGGCGGCGGCGATCGAGGCGGACCTGGCGCAGTGCGATCTGTGCCGGGTGGAGCTGGGCCGCCGCGCCACGCTGATCGATGCCTTCGACGACCGCGTCGAGGTCACGGTCGAGCCGGCGGAGTCCGTGGAGTCCGTGGAGCCTAGGGAAACCCTGGAGGCCGCGGGGTCCGATCGGGCTCCTCGCTCGCGGCTGACCGCCCCGTATGTGGTCGTCGCCACGGGGGTCGGGCCGCTGGGCCCCGAGGGGGCGGGATGGCTCGGGGGCGCGGCGGGCCGGGCACTGCCACAGTTGTGGGAGGCGGATCCGGCGGCCATCGACGACCGGACGGTGCTGGTCCTGGGTGCGGACCGGCCTCTGGGGACCGTGGCGCGGGCTCATCCGGAGCTCAAGGCACGCTTTGTGGTGGCGTATCCGCCCGAGGACTCCTACAAGACCGAGGAGATCCGGCGGGACCCCCGGGTGGAGCTGGTGGCCGTGCGGCGGCTGGAGTTGGGGCCCGGGCCCGGGTCCGCATCGGCACCGGTCACCGCCGAGGCCGGGACGTTGGGGGGCGAGCGGCGGACGCTCACGGCCGATCTCGTCTTCCTCAACCTGGGCAGCGCCCCGGCGCCCCCGGCCGGGGCCGTGGCCACCGACCGGTCCGGGTACTGCCCTCCCGGGAGCCAGCATCCCCGGGTCTTCACCGCCGGTGATCTGCGGTCGGTCCGCTTCCAGCGGATCGCGACCGCCATGGGGTCGGGTGGCGAGGCCGCACTCGGCGCCTACTACGCCTCGCGCGGTCTGCCCGTGGAAACCGGCGGCCCGCCCACGGACGTGGGCGGGCCGCCGGGCCCGACAGGGGGTGGCTGAGATGCGGTCAGACCGCCACCGCCACCTTCGACTCGTCCTCGGTGGTGCCGCCCGTGGCAGCACCGCCGCCCGCCTGGCCGGTGGCCCCCGGCTCCGCCGTCTTCCGCAGCCCCTTGAGGAAGACCACCAGACCGGTCGAGACCACCGTGCCCGCCACGATGGCCAGCAGGTAGAGGAACGGCTGGCCGATCAGCGGGACCACGAAGATGCCGCCGTGCGGGGCGCGCAGCGTGCAGTCGAACGCCATCGACAGCGCGCCGGTGACGGCACCGCCCACCATCGACGAGGGGATCACCCGCAGCGGATCCGCCGCGGCGAACGGAATGGCGCCCTCACTGATGAAGGAGGCACCCAGCACCCAGGCGGCCTTGCCGTTCTCCCGTTCGGTCTTGGTGAACAGCCGTCCGCGCACGGTGGTTGCGAGGGCCATCGCCAGCGGCGGGACCATACCGGCGGCCATCACCGCGGCCATGATCTTGAGGCTTCCGGTGGAGGGGTCCGACACCGCGATACCGCCGGTCGCGAAGGCGTAGGCCACCTTGTTGACCGGACCGCCCAGGTCGAAGCACATCATCAGGCCGAGGAGGACACCGAGGCCGATGGCGTTGGCGCCGGAGAGGCCGTTGAGCCAGTCGGTCATCGCCTCCTGCGCGGAGGCGATGGGCTTGCCGATCACCACGAACATCAGGACACCGACGATCGCGGAGGAGATCAGTGGGATCACCACCACCGGCATGATGCCGCGCAGCGACGCCGGGACCTTGAACCGCTGGATGGCCATGACGACCGCGCCCGCGATCAGACCCGCGACCAGACCGCCGAGGAATCCGGCCTTGATGGTGGTCGCGATGTAGCCGCCCACGAAGCCGGGGACCAGGCCGGGCCGGTCGGCCATGCCGTAGGCGATATAGCCCGCGAGGACCGGCACCAGGAAGGTGAACGCCGCACTGCCGATCTGGAAGAGCAGCGCCGCCCAGCTGCTGGTCTCGGTCCAGACGAAGTGGTCCGCCACGGACTTGGCGCTCGCGATCTCGTAGCCGCCGATCGCGAAGGCGAGCGCGATCAGCAGACCTCCCGCGGCGACGAACGGGACCATGTAACTGACGCCCGTCATCAGCCACTTGCGCAGCCGGGTGCCGAAGCCGTCACCGGCGGCACCGTCCGCGTCCATCGGCGCCGAGCCCTCCGCCGCGCCGTCGGCCGGTGCGGCGATCTCGCCCCGCGCGGCCTTCCCCCGCGCCTCGGCGATGAGCTCGGCGGGGCGGTTGATGGCCGCCTTCACCCCGACATCCACCGTCGGCTTGCCCGCGAAGCGGGCCTTCTCCCGCACCTCCACATCGTGCGCGAAGACCACCGCGTCGGCGGCGGCGATGGTGGCGGCGGGGAGCTTGTCGAATCCGGCCGAGCCCTGGGTCTCGACCACCAGCTCGACCCCGGCCTCGCGAGCGGCGTTCTCCAGCGACTCGGCGGCCATATAGGTGTGGGCGATACCGGTGGGGCAGGACGTGACGGCCACGATCCGGAAGGGGGGCACCGGCTCCGACGCGGTCTGGGAGGCGCCGAAGGCCGCAGCCGAGTCGGAGGCGGCGGGCTCGGCCGCGGCAGGCTCCTCGGCGACAGGCTCAGTCGCGGCGGGCTCCTCGCCGCGGATCAGGGCGGCCACCTGCTCGGGCCGGTCGGCCGAACGCAGCGCATCGGTGAAGTGGGCGTTCATCAGCTGCCGCGCAAGGCTCGACAGGATCGTCAGATGGTCGCTGTCCGCGCCCGCCGGGGCGGCGATCAGGAAGATCAGATCGGCCGGTCCGTCCGCCGCGCCGAAGTCGACCCGGGCCGCGCTGCGCCCGAAGGCCAGGGTCGGCTCGGTGACATGGGCGCTGCGACAGTGGGGTATGCCGATGCCGCCGTCCAGGCCGGTCGGCATCTGCTCCTCGCGCGCCGCCACATCGGCGAGAAAGCCGTCGAGGTCGGTGACCCGGCCGGCCTCGACCATGCGTTCGGCGAGCGACCGGGCGGCGGCTTCCTTGGTGTCGGCGGACAGGTCAAGGTCGACCAGATCCGCGGTGATCAGCTCACTCATCTCGCGGCTCCCTTGTGTGCGGTGCCGCCCTGGGGGAGGCGGGCGGACGGAGTGGGGACGGGGGGTTGGGAGTGGGGTCGGCGGGTCACGCGGGCTCCTTGAGCACACGGTCCAGCGGAATGTCCGCCGTGGTGACCACGACGGACGGGTCGAGGTCGGCCGGGGTCGGCATGGCGCTGCCCGGCAGCTGCACCGCGGCCGCTCCATGGGCCACGGCCGAGGCGAGTGCGGCGGGCCCGGAGCCGCCCGCCGCGAGGAATCCGGCGAGCGAGGCGTCGCCCGCGCCGACGTTGCTGCGCACGGCGGTGACCTGGGCGGTGCCGAAGTACGCGCCGGTCTCGTCGACCAGCAGCTGGCCGTCTGCGCCCAGGCTGGCGAGTACGGCGCGGGCGCCCAGCCCGCGCAGTTCCTCGGCCGCCTTGACCGCCTCGCCCACGGTGGCCAGCGGACGGCCGACGGCCTGGGCCAGCTCCTCGGCGTTGGGCTTCACCACATCGGGGCGCTCGCGCAGGGCGGCGGTCAGCGAGGGGCCGGAGGTGTCCAGCGCGATCCGGGCACCCGCGCGGTGGGCCCGCGCCACCAGCTCGGCGTACCACTCGGGTGCGAGCCCCCGGGGCAGGCTGCCGCAGCAGGCGATCCAGTCGGCGCTCTCGACCCTCGTCCGGACGGCCTCCAGCACCGCTTCGGCCTCGGCATCGGTCAGTTCGGGCCCGCTCGCGTTGAGTTTGGTGAGGGTGCCGTCCGGTTCGGCCACGGAGATGTTGACCCGGGTCGAGCCCGCCACGTACACGCCCGCCGCCTCGATGCCCAGCTCCTCCAGCAGCCTGGCGAGCAGCGCGCCCTCCGGTCCGCCGAGCGGCAGCACGGCCACCGTGCGCTGCCCCGCGGCGGCCACGGCGCGCGAGACATTGACGCCCTTCCCGCCGGGGTCGACCCGGTCGGCCGTGGCCCGCAGCACGGCGCCGCGCTCCAGCGCGGGGATCTCGTACGTACGGTCCAGGCTGGGGTTGGGGGTGACGGTGAGAATCATGCGCGTGCCACTTCCGTGCCCCGGCGCTCGATGGCCAGGGCGTCCTGGGGGCTGAGCCCGGTGTCCGTGATGAGCAGATCGACATCGTCCAGGCCGCCGAACCGGGCGAAGTGCTCCCGGCCGAACTTGGCGGAGTCCGCGAGCAGCACCACCCGCCGGGCCGCCGCGATCATGGCGCTCTTGACCGCGCCCTCCGCGAGATCGGGTGTGGTGAGCCCGCCGTCCAGTGAGAATCCGTTGGTGGCGAGGAAGACCGCATCGGCCTTGATCTCGCCGTAGCCACGCAGCGCCCATGCGTCCACGGCGGCCCGGGTGCGGTGGCGGACCCGCCCGCCGACGAGGTGCAGCGCGATACCGGGGTGGTCGGCGAGGCGGGCCGCGACCGGCAGGGCGTGGGTGACGACGGTGAGCTTGGCCTCCAGCGGAAGGGCGGCGGCGAACCGGGCCGCCGTCGAACCGGCGTCGATGATCACGCTGCCGTCGGACGGCAGCTCGGCGATGGCGGCCCTCGCGATGCGGTCCTTCTCATCGGCGGCGGTGGACTCGCGCTCGGCGAGATCGGGCTCGAAGTCCAGCCGTCCGGCCGGGATGGCGCCCCCGTGCACACGGCGGACGAGCCCCGCCCGGTCGAGGGCGCGCAGATCACGCCGTACGGTCTCGGCGGTGACCTGGAACTCCTCGGCGAGGGACAGGACATCCACCCGCCCGCTCTCGCGGGCGAGCCGGAGAATCTCCTGCTGACGCTCCGGTGCGTACATGTGGGTTTACGTCCCTTCCATGCCCGAACCTGTGATTTCGCGGCCAGATTACGTGGGCGATGCAGGAAAGTAAACAGACTCGGGCACCAAACAAACTCGACCGGGCATGTTTCGTGGCTCGCGGTCGCCCAGCAGCCCCCGTCCGCCGCCCATCGCCCCAGCGCACCGTCCGAATCCCGCCGGACTTCCACGGCCCGCCCGGCCAGGATCGAGTCATGTCCTCCGGGACCACCGCATAGCGGTGCCCTTACCGCATAGCAGAGTCTTTCACCGCATAACGCGCATACAAGGAATAGAGGAGAAGGCATGACACTCGACGGCAAGGCGGCCCTGGTCACCGGCGGCAGCCGGGGCATCGGCGAGGCCGTGGCGATCCGGCTCGCCGAGGAGGGCGCCGATGTCGCCCTGACCTACCACAGCCAGGGAGAACGCGCTGCGGATGTCGTCGACCGGATCAAGGGGCTCGGCCGCCGCGCCTGGGCCGTACAGGCCGACGGCGTCGACGCGCAGGCGGTGCGGGCCGCCGTGGAGGGGGCGGCCGCCGAGTTCGGCCGCCTGGACATCCTGGTCAACAACGCGGGTGTCGGCGCCCTCGGGCCCATCGCCGAGCTGTCGCTGGACGATGTGGACCGGGTGCTCGCCGTGAACGTCCGGGCGCCGTTCCTCCTGGCGCAGGCGGCCACCGCACACATGGCCGACGGCGGGCGGATCATCAACATCGGCAGCTGCATGGCCGAGCGCGTCGCCTTCCCCGGCGGCAGCCTCTACGCGACCAGCAAGACCGCGCTCACCGGCCTCACCAAGGCCCTGGCCCGTGAGCTCGGCCCGCGCGGAATCACCGCCAACCTGATCCACCCCGGCCCCGTGGACACCGATATGAACCCGGCCGACGGCGAGAACGCCGCCTTCCAGAGCGGCTTCACCGCGCTCGGGCGCTACGGCCGCACCACGGAGATCGCGGCGACCGTGGCCCATCTCGCGGGCGACAGCGGCCGCTACATCACCGGTGCGTCCATCGCCGTGGACGGCGGCTTCGCCGTCTGACCGGTCGCCAGACCCCAACAGCCAGACCCCAACAGCCAGACCTCAAACAGCCAGACCCCAAACAGACAGACACCAACAGACAGCCAGAAGCGAGCCCCGACGCCAGGGGGGGAGGCGCCGGGGCTCGGTCTAGGGGTTGGAAGGGATCTGGTGGTGACTGGGGCTGGAGTCTGCTGGCCTGAGAACTCAAGCCGCTGCGTCGAAACCGGTCTGGCGGGCCATCTTCTTCAGCTCAAGCAATGCGTGCTTCTCGATCTGGCGGATCCGCTCACGCGTGAGGCCATGCTGCTTGCCGACCTCGGTCAGGGTGCGCTCCCGGCCGTCGTCGATGCCGTACCGCGCCTTGATGATGGAGGCGGTGCGGTCGTCGAGGCGGCCGATCAGATCCTCCAGCTCCTCGCTGCGCAGCAGCGTCATCACCGACTGCTCGGGCGAGACGGCCGAGGTGTCCTCCAGCAGATCGCCGAACTGGGTCTCCCCTTCGTCGTCGACCGACATGTTCAGACTGACCGGGTCACGGGCCCAGTCGAGCACATCCGAGACCCGCTCCATCGTGGAGCCGAGCTCCTCGGCGATCTCGGCGTGCTCCGGCTCGCGGCCGTGCTCACGGTTGAACTCCCGCTGCACCCGGCGGATCCGGCCGAGCTCCTCGACCAGGTGGACGGGCAGCCGGATGGTACGGGACTGATCCGCGATCGAGCGCGTGATGGCCTGACGGATCCACCACGTGGCATAGGTCGAGAACTTGAAGCCCTTCGTGTAGTCGAACTTCTCCACCGCGCGCACCAGGCCCGCGTTGCCCTCCTGGATCAGGTCGAGCAAGGGCAGCCCACTGCGCGGATAGCGGCGCGCCACAGCCACGACCAGGCGCAGATTGGAACGTATGAAGATGTCCTTGGCGCGGGCACCTTCGGCGGCTATCGCCTCCAGCTCCTCGCGGCTCGCACCTGCGGCAGGGGTCTCCTCAACCTCCCCGTCCAGGATCTGCTGGGCATACACCCCCGCTTCGATGGACTGAGAAAGCTCGACCTCCTTCGCCGCGTCCAGCAACGGGGTGCGAGCGATCTCGTCGAGATACATGCCGACCAGGTCGCGATCGGCGATCTCCCCGCCTGAGGCGCGAACGCTGTTGGCCCCATCAGCGCCACCACCGGCGGCGGACTGATTACGGGCGACGGCACGGGTTGCCATGCGTGCTCCCTTACAGATGGATCGGGCGCGGACTATGGACGGACTCTCCGGTGTCGGGTGCCCCGTCCGAAGGAAACAACGACTGGAATCAGGACAGAATTCCCATCAGGCCCCCACGTTTTTACGATCATGCAGTATCCTGTCCAGCCACACGCGGGTCAGCACACCGCCGAGACACCGGGAAGCGCAGGTCAGACCCCCTGTGCGGTCGCCCGCTACGGCTCTCCCGCCCTTCTCTCATCTGTCAAGACGAATCTCGCGGGCCGCCGGTTGCCCGTACGGCCCATCGTGCCGGGTTGCCCGGCCCTCCGCATGGGTGTGCGCTGGAAAGTGACAGGCCAGGGCGGGACGCGGCGACGAGGAGGTTCCGCCATGAATGCCCCCACAGCCCTCACTGCACCCGTGCGCCACCACCGCCATCCACGGCTCCCTGTCCAGCTGCACCCCTCCGCCTCCTGGGGTGTCCCAGCCGTTCTGGCCGCGCTCTACGGCGGCTGGGTGATGTTCGTGGCCCACAACCAGGGCTCCACCATCCCCACGGCCGCCATCTTCGGCGTGGTGTCGGCGGCGGTGGTCGGGGCGCTCTGCTACGCCCTCGGCAGGATGACACCGGGCCTGATGCCGGAGATCCGGGCCGTGCTCTATGGGACGGTCCTCGGCTGTGCGCTCGGCTTTCTGCACTCCGTGAGCGGAGGCTCGGTGTACCGGTCCTCGGGGATCGGGCTGGGGGCGGGGCTCGTGATGCTGGGCATGTCGTTCTACGTCTTCCACATGCGGGCGGAACACCCCCGGGAGTAGCCCTCGGCCCCAGTCCCCAGCCCCCAGCCCCCAGTCCCAACCCTCAGCCCCGGCCCTCAGCCCTCAGCCCTCAGCCCTCAAGGAGCGGCCCTCGGTCCCGGCCCGGCTTAGGTCGTTGGTCCCCGCACGCTTCCGTCCCCGGTCCGTTCCGGGGCCGCCCCGCCCTCCCTAGCGTGAGGTCATGACAGACGACACGAGTGGAACTCTCGACGAAGCCCTCGAGCGACTGCACGCCTCCGGCCCCGAGCGTCAGGGATGGCTGAGCAATCACGCGCCGATGGCCGTGGAGGCACTGGTGCGCCACGGCCAGGGGCGCATCGTGCACCGCTGGCTGGACCGCTATCGCGAAAAGCTGGAGGAGATGCCGCGCTCGTACGCCGTGATCACCGAGGAGAACTGGCACGAGGCGCTCGGCGATCCACGCCGGCTCGCCGACTGGCCCGTCTACTTCGACCGGGAACTCGCCGACCGCCCCTGGCAGGACGTGCTCGCCGTGTGGTGGCCACGGCTGCTGCCGGGCATCGCCGGCGGCGCGACCCATCCGGTGATCCGCGTCGGCCACGCCGTACGGACCCTGCTGGACGACCCGGGCACGACGGCCGCCCCTCGCACCGCCGAGCTGGCCCACGCCCTCGGCTACTGGGCCGCCCGCCACGCCCCGCTGCCGCCGCTCCGACAGCAGCCGGGCCCCGCCTCCGGCTCGGCGGCCGACGCGCTCGGCGCCGTGCAGCCGATCGCCGACCAGAGCGGTGGCATACGGGAACGGCTGGCCCGGCTCACCGCCTTCCCCACCTGGCCGCCCACCGCCCCGCGGCCCAGCCGGACGACCGACACCGACACCACCCCCAACCCCGGCCCCGCCCCCGGCCCCGCCCCCGGCGGCCTCGCCGGCCCCGACGGCCCTGCCGACCCCACCGACCAGCCCGAGGAGGCGCGCCGACGGCTGACCGAGCTCGTACGGGCCGCGACGCACCGCTACGCCACCCACGGCCACGGTGAACCGATCATGCTGGTCCACGCCGCGACCGCGCCCAACGCCGTCCTGCGCGCCCTGCCCGCGCTGCCGCGCGAACTGTGGGCGCCGAGCCTGGACGCGGCCTGGGCGGCGAGTGCCGCGGTCACGGCGGTGTACGCGCCGCGGGAGCCGCTCCCGGCCGACCGGCTGCCGTCCGTGGACGGGGAGGACGTCACCCCCGAGGAGGTCTTCGCCCAGGCCGCCGCGCACGGCGATGAGCACGCCATCAAGCTGACCGACACCGCGCTCGACGTCGCCCGGGGCGCGGACCCGACGGCCCTGGCCGCCGCACTGCACGCCTGCGCGATGATCGCCCCGGTGCTCTGAATCCAGAGCCCCAGCCCGGCCCTACCGCTCAGCCACACCCCACCGAGCCGCTCCGCCCCCGCTCCCCCTCACCCGAACCCCTCACCCGAACTGCAACGACCGCTTCGCCAGCCCCATCCAGAATCCGTCGATCACGCTCCGCTGGCCGCGCAGCTCCGCCTCCGCCGCGCCCAGCGTGACGAACAACGGCGCGAAGTGTTCGGTGCGCGGATGGGCGAGCCCCGCCGCCGGCGCCGTGTGCTCGAAGTCCAGCAGCGCGTCGATGTCCTGCGCGTCCAGGGCCCGCTGCCCCCAGTCGTCGAACTCGGCCGACCAACTGGGCGGCATCGGACCCGTCTGCCGTAGCGCGGCCAGGTTGTGGGTGAAGAAGCCGCTGCCGACGATCAGGACGCCCTCGTCCCGCAGCGGTGCCAGCTTCCGGCCGATCTCCATCAGCTGCCGCGGGTCGAGGGTCGGCATCGAGACCTGGAGAACCGGGATGTTGGCTTCCGGATACATCTCGACCAGGGGCACATAGGCCCCGTGGTCCAGTCCCCGGTCGGGGATGTCCTGCACCGGGGTACCCACCGTGCGCAGCGTCTTGCGGATCCGCTCGGCGAGCTCGGGGGCACCCGGCGCGGCGTACCGCACCTGGTAATAGTGCTGAGGGAAGCCCCAGAAGTCATAGACCAGAGGCACCTGTTGGGTGGCGCCGATCGCCAGGGGCGCCTCTTCCCAGTGAGCGGAGATCATGAGAATGGCGTTGGGCCGGGGCAGACCGGCGGCCCAGGCGGCGAGCTGTCCCGGCCAGACCGGATCGTCGGCGAGCGGCGGAGCACCATGGCTGAGGTAGAGCGCGGGCATGCGCCCGTCGAACGCGGACATGAGGACTCCTCGTCAGTCGACAGAGCTCGCCAAGATGCTTGAAGTCTCAAGCATGTAGGTATCACTGTAGCGCACAGTTATTTAAGATTCAAAGAGAATTCCCTAGAATGGACGCGTGGACGACGCCATGAAAACCCCCGCAGACGCCGACGAGCCGCGTTGGCTGACCGAAGACGAACAGCGCAGCTGGCAGGCGTATGTCCAGGCGAGCATGCTCCTGGAGGACCACCTCGACCGCCAGTTGCAGCGCGACGCGGGCATGCCCCATGTCTACTACGGCCTGCTGGTGAAGCTCTCCTGGGCACCGCGCCACCGGATGCGGATGACCGAACTGGCGGAGGCCGCCAAGATCACCCGCTCCCGGCTGTCCCATGCCGTCGCGCGCATGGAGAAGGACGGCTGGGTCCGGCGCGAGGACTGCCCCGACGACAAGCGCGGACAGAACGCGGTCCTGACCGACAAGGGGCTCAAGGTGCTGCAGGACACCGCCCCCGGCCATGTCACCGCCGTGCGGACAGCCGTCTTCGACCGGCTCACCCCCGAGCAGGTCGAGCAGTTCGGCGCCGCATGCCGGATCATCGCGGACGGCCTCCAGCCGGCCGGCGCCGACCTCCCCTGGCTGCGCTGACGCCAAAACCCCGAAGCCTGAACCAACATGTGAAGGCCCCGCTCCTCCTCGAGGCTCGAGGAGGAGCGGGGCCTTCACCTGACACAGGACCGCCAAGGAACGACAGCCAGGAACGACAGCCCAACGGGCAGGTCTCAGCGCATCAGTGCGCCATCACCGGAACAGCGTCCTCCGCCGCATCGTCACCGGAGCCGGCGACCGCGCCGCCGCCCTCCGGCTGTCCGGCGTTGATGAACGTGATGGCGATGACCGCGGCCAGCACCAGGATGCCGACCGCCCACCAGATGGCGGCGGTGTAGCCGTGCACCATCGACTGCAACTGCAGCGCCGTGCGGGAAGGGGCCCCCGCCGCATGCGACTTCGCGTACTCGGTGGTGGCGCTCGCCGCGATCGTGTTCAGCAGAGCGGTGCCGATGGCGCCGCCGACCTGCTGCGAGGTGTTGACCATCGCCGAGGCGACACCCGCGTCACGCGGCTCGACACCATGCGTGGCCAGGCTCATCGCCGGCATGAAGGCGGTACCCATACCGAGGCCGAGCAGCAGGAACCCGGGCAGGATCAGCGCCGGGTACGAGGTGTCCAGGTCGATCTGGGTCAGCAGCAGCATGCCGACCGAGGCGACCAGGAAGCCCGGCCCCATCAGCAGCCGCGCCGGGACGCGGGTCATCAGCCGGGCGCCGATCTGCGTAGAGCCGGTGATCATGCCCGCGACCATCGGCAGGAAGGCGAAGCCGGTCCTGACCGGGCTGTACCCCTTCACGACCTGCATGTAGTAGGTGAGGAAGAGGAACAGGCCGAACATGCCGATGATGGCGAGGGCCAGCGAGGCGTAGACACCGCCGCGGTTGCGGTCGGCGACGACGCGCAGCGGCAGCAGCGGCGCCTTCACCCGCGACTCGACGATCACGAAGGCCACCAGCAGCACGGCCGCGGCGACGAACAGACCGATGGTCGGGCCCGCGGACCAGCCGTCGGACTCGGCGCGGGTGAAGCCGTAGACCAGCGAGACCAGACCGGTGGTGGCCAGGATCACGCCGGGGATGTCCAGCCGGGACGAGTTGTGGCTCTCCACCGGCTCGCGGATCACGGCGACCGCACCGACCACGGCGATGATGGCGAACGGGATGTTCACGAAGAAGGTCCAGCGCCAGTCCATGTACTCGGTGAGGACACCGCCGAGGATCAGACCGACGGCGCCGCCACCACCCGCGATGGCACCGAAGACACCGAACGCCTTGGCGCGCTCCTTGGGGTCGGTGAACATCACGGCGAGCAGCGAGAGCGCGGAGGGGGCGAGCAGCGCGCCGAACACGCCTTGGAGCGCACGCGCGCCCAGCAGCATGCCTGTGTTGAGCGCGGCACCGCCGACGGCCGAGGCGGCGGCGAAGCCGAGCAGGCCGACGATGAAGGTCTGCTTGCGTCCCCACAGGTCGGCGATCCGGCCGCCGAACAGCAGCAGTCCGCCGAAGGCGAGGGCGTAGGCGGTGATGACCCACTGCCGGTTGCCGTCGGAGATGCCGAGATCGGCCTGGGCGCTGGGCAGCGCGATGTTCACGATGGTCGCGTCGAGCACGACCATCAGCTGGGCGAGGGCGATGAATATCAGCGCTTTCCAGCGCCGAGGATCGACGAATTTAGCCGTTTCAGGCATGGATGGGCCTACCTAGCGGTGCGGAGAGTGAGAAATGGGACGTAAGGGGCCGGTCGAGGTCAGACCGGCACAGGCCGTTGGGTAAGAGGTAGCGAGAGGCGACGACGCACGTAAGGAAGACGTGTGAACGTGCGCGGAATAAGCGGTGCTCCGGGATCGACCGGGTGCGATTTATGTCACTGTCACGGCCGGTGCTGCAGATCCTCCAAGGTCACGGACTTTCCGGGTAGTTCCGAGCGCGCCGGGGTGTGCAGTCCGTCCAGGAACAGCTGCAGATGCCGGTGCACAAAGGGCTCGAAGTCCACACAGGCACTGCCGGGCAGCGGCCGGGTGAGCTGGTTGAGCGCGACCATCAGGTCACCGACGCCGATGTCGGTGCGCAGTTTGCCGTCGGCTTTCGCGGCCCCCATCAGGGCTTCGACACCGTCCGCCAGACGGTCGCGGGTGGCGATGAGATCAGGGTGCTCCTTGTCGAGGCCGTCGGAGAGCAGCAGGCACAGCGCGCCGATGTGCTCCTCCGCCGCGGCGTGAACGAAGCGCCGCAGCGCCGAGAAGGTGTCGGCCTCCTCGGCCAGGGCGGATTCGGCCTGGTCGGCGACACGCGACATCACCGAGAGCGCCACATGGTGGATCAGCTCACGGCGGTCCGTGAAGTGCCGGTAGATCGTGGCATTGCCGACCCCCGCCCGTCGAGCGATTTCATCGAGGGGGATGTGCGCCCCGCACTCGACGATCACCTCTCGGGCGGCCGCGACAATGCGCTCCCGGTTGCGCAGGGCGTCCGCGCGCAGCCGGGGCTGTGCGGACTTCGCGGTCATCGTGTCGGCGGCCATGACAGCACTCCCTTCTGCGTACGGCTTCCACGCGTACGGTTCTCCGTGGCCGGTGCTCCGGCGGCTTGGCGGCGGCGCCGCGCCCCGGCCTTGACGTTCGAGCTTCAATACGTTCGAGCTTCAACTTTTCCGGGGAGTGAGTCCCCGTTTATGCGTTCACCGGGTTAAACGGGGAATGAGTCCCCGGAATTTCTGCGTCCGTAGGTGACCTGCCTCACACTTGCCCGGCGCCCCCGCCGCCCGGACGGAGCAGGTCATTCCACCGTTCGGCGGCACCCCACGGGCGCCCCGGTCCGCGCCGTCACACCGTGGTCGGCAATGGACCAGACGCATGGGACCGCCCGCCCCCGCATACGAATACGCCGGCCCCGCAGAGGCAGCGCGTTCGCCACCGCCGCCGTGCTCACGGTGGCGGTGGTCGCCCCGGCGGCGGCCCCGCGTCCCGAGCCCCCGGCATCCCCCGAGCTGGCCCCGGCGCCCTCCGCGCGCCCGGCCTTCGGCTCGCTCGCGCCCTGCGCCCTCGCCTCAGGACCGGGGCTCCAGATGGCCGAGGGCATACCCACCGGCCGCGGCTACAGCCGCAGCACCGGCACCGTGCACGCCCTCAACCTCATGATCGACTTTCCCGATGTCCGCGGCCAGGGCACCGCCCGCCAGCGCTTCGAGGAGTTCTTCCCCCAGACCTCCCGGTGGTTCGCGCAGAGCTCGTACGGGCGGCTGGACTACCGCCCCGAGATGCCGATCGCCCACTGGCTGCGGATGCCGCGCCCGTTCCGCGCGTACGGCATCAAGCGCGGCAGCCCCTTCGACCCGGGCTATCGCAAACTCGTCGCCGACATCGCCAAGACCGCCGACCCCAAGGTCGACTTCCGCCGCTACGACCTGGTGAACGTCCTGGTCACCCCGAACGCCGGGCCGCCGGCCGCGCATGCCGTGCTGTCCGTCACCTACGCCGACAACCAGCACGCCCCGACCGCCGACGGCGTTCCGCTGGCCAATGTCTCCTTCGTCTACAGCCGCCAGGACGACGGCTCCGGCTCGCTGCGCCGCACCGGCTTCCGCGTCCTGCCCCATGAGAACGGCCATGTCTTCGGGCTGCCCGACCTCTATACCCACGGCGGCGGCGACAAGGCGGGCCACTGGGATGTGATGTCCGAGGACTGGGGGCCCGGCAACGACCTGCTGGCCTGGCACAAGTGGAAGCTGGGCTGGCTCGGCCCGCGGCAGATCGCGTGCGCCGCCCGCTCCGGGGTCTTCGTCCACACGCTGTCCCCGCTGAACCGCACCGAGGGGACCAAGCTGCTCTTCGTCCCCGTCTCGCCGTCCACCGGCTACGCGATCGAGGCGCGGGCGACCGGCGGCAACGACGAGGCCATATGCAAACCCGGGGTCCTGATCTCCTGGGTGGACACCGGTGTCGACTCCGGCGGCGGCCCCGTCACCATCGTGGACTCCACCCCGCACGGCCGCGGCTGCACCCGGGAGCGCAATGTCCACCCAGGACTCAGCGACGCGGCCTACGCGCCCGGCGAGACCTTCGACACCGCGGCGAACGGCATACGGATACGGGTCCGGGTCACCGGCCGGGACGCGGCCGGTGACTACGGCGTGGAGATCACACGTCGTGCCAGTGCCGGCGCCCGAGGCTGATCAGCAGCAGCTGTTTGCGCGCGGTGGCGGCCACCCGCCGCTCGTCCGCGGCCTCGGGGTGATCGGCCTGCGCCTCCAGGAACGCCGTCGCCGTCATCACCATGTGGTCCACATACATCTCCGCAAGCATCCGGACATCTTCCGGTGGCCAGGATTCCGCCGGGAGCCGCGGGCGGAAGGCGGTGGCCACCTCATCCGCGAATCGGTCCAGCTCGGCGGCTATGGCCTGGCGCACCGGGCGCACCCCGCCATGCCGCTCACGTGCGATGAAGCGGATATGCGCGGGATAGCGGCGGACATGCTCGGCGACCGCGTCGACGGTGGCCTCGATCCGCTCCTCGTCACCGTCCTGACCGGCGAGTATGGCGCCGATCATATGGTGCAGGCTGCTCAGGCACTCCTCGACCAGCGCGACGCCGAGATCGCTCAGATCCCGGAAGTGCCGGTAGAACGCGGCCGGCGCCACCCCCACCGCCCGCGTGACCTCCCGCAGCCCCAGGCTGCTCAGGCTCTGGTCCTCCAGCAGCCCCAACGCGGCGTCCATCAGCGCGCGCCGGGTCTTCTCCTTTTGGGCCTGCCGGACCCCGGACGTGTGACTCATATCATTCAGTAAACAGCCGTTCGCTGAATTTTTCCAGGGTTCGGCGGGGTACTCTGGATCTCAGTGAACAGTTGTGACTCCAACTGTTCACCGAACAACTACCATCCGCACGCCAACCGCATCCGGATCGTCACTTCGAGAGAGGCACACATGCTCTTCATCGTCGCGGCACTCGCCCTGATGGGAGTTCTTCTGGGGGCGGCGGCGCACACTCCGCTCCCCCTGTTCCTCGCCGCCGCGGGCGCCATCGGCGCCTGGCTGCTGATCTTCTTCATCCGCGAACGCACCGGGCACAAGGGGAGCTGAGACCCATGGCACTCACCGCACCGTCCCGCACCTCCCCGGTCCGGGCGCGCCGGGACGCCGACGGCATGGCCGTCGCCTCCTTCGTGCTCGGTCTGATCGGTCTGCTGCTGTTCAACGCGGTCTTCGGGCCCTGCGCGATCGTCCTCGGGACGCTCGCCATCGCCCGGGACACCCGCCGCAGGGGCCGGGCGCTGCTCGGACTCACCCTCGGCATCGCCGATGTGGTCCTGCTGATCGTCCTGCTGACGCTGAATCACTCCGTGTTCTGGCAGTTCGGCGGCTGACCCGCCCGGCGGTCCACAGGCGCACACCGCCGACGGCCCACAGCGGCACACCTCCCCGCGCGGCCCTTCCACTCAGTGGAAGGGCCGTTGCCCGTGCGTGACGGGCGTCACCACGCTGGCACGCATGACCGCCTTCGCCAAGAACCAGTGGTACGTCGCCGCCTACGGCCGCGAAATCGGCCGCGAGCTGCTGGGGCGCACCATCCTCGACGAGCCCATCGCCTTCTACCGCACCGAGTCCGACGACAAGGTCATCGCGCTCGCCGACCGCTGTGTGCACCGCCGCTATCCGCTCACCGCCGGCCGTCTCGACGGCGACACGGTCGTCTGCGGCTACCACGGCTTCACCTACGACACCGGCGGCACCTGTGTGTTCGTACCGGGCCAGAAGCGCGTCCCGCGCACCGCCCGGGTCCGCTCCTATCCCGTCGTCGAGCAGGACTCGCTGGTGTGGGTGTGGATCGGGGACCCGGCGCTCGCCGACCCCGGCGCGCTGCCGCGCGCCCCCTGGCTGGCCGATCCGCGCTGGACGACGGTGGGCGGCATGGAGCCGATCGACGCCGACTACGGCCTGCTCGTGGACAATCTGCTGGACCTCTCCCACGAAACGTATCTGCACGGCGGCTACATCGGGACCCCCGAGGTCGCCGAGACCCCGATCACCACGGAGGTCGACGAGGGCGCGGGCGTCGTCCGGGTCAGCCGGCACATGGACGACGCCGAATGCCCGCCCTTCTACGCCCGCTCCACCGGCATCGAGGGCCGCATCACCCGCTGGCAGGACATCGAGTACCACGCGCCCTGTCTGTATCTGCTGCACAGCCGGATCGCCCCGGTCGGGGTACTGCCGGAGCCGGACGGCTCCGATCCGAACGCCTTCCATGTGGAGATCACCTACGCCATCACCCCGTCCACCGACCACCATGTGTACGACTTCTGGGCCGTCTCACGGGACTTCGCCCAGGACGACGAGGAGGTGTCCACCTTCCTCCACGACCTCAACCGGACCGTGGTGCTCCAGGACGTGGCGGCGCTGAACGTGCTCCAGAAGGCGCTGGACACCGAGCGGGAGGGCTATCAGGAGCTCAGCATCAACATCGACACCGGCGGGCTGGCCGCGCGCCGCATCCTCGCCCGCCTCGCCGCCGAAGGGGAGAAGACCGCGCCGGTGGTGGCTGCGAAATGAACGAGCGGCGCGCAGCGCTTCCGTTGAGGGTGGTGGCGGGCGACGGGTGGGCGAGCGGCACGCCCACGGCGGAGGTGTACCGGATCGACTGGCTGCCCGGCACCGATGTGCTGCACGGGGTCTGCCACTGCGGCGCCGAGCACACCGCGGAGGACCCGGTCGAGCTGTGGCAGTGGATGCTCGCCCATCCCAGCGGACACCACCCCGCCGGACACCACCCCGCCGGCCATCGCCCCAGCGGACACCACTCCGCCGGTCCCGCCGAGCACCAGCCCACCGGACACCGTGAGGAGCCCCGTCCATGAGCCCCGGCGGCGAGTACGAGGACACCCTGCTCGTGGCCCGCAGGGAGGAGGTGGCCTCGGACGTGGTGGCGCTGACGCTGCGCCACCCGGCGGGGCGTGACCTCCCCGCCTGGGAGCCCGGCGCCCATCTCGACCTCGTCCTCGACGCGGGCCCGACCCGGCAGTACTCGCTGTGCGGCGACCCCGCCGACCGCGCCTCCTGGCGGATCGCGGTGCTCCGCGCCCCCGCCGGGCGCGGCGGCTCCGCCTACGTGCACGACACCCTCGCTGAGGGCAGCACGGTGCGGGTGCGCGGACCGCGCAACCACTTCGCGCTGCGCCCGGCGGCCCGCTATCTGTTCATCGCGGGCGGCATCGGCATCACGCCCCTCCTCCCCATGACGGCCGCCGCCGAGGCCGCGGGCGCCGACTGGCGGCTGCTCTACGGCGGGCGCACCCGCGCCTCGATGGCCTTCACGGACGGGCTCGCCTCCGCCTACGGCGACAAGGTGCGCCTGGTGCCGCAGGACGAGGAGGGGCTGCTCGACCTCGCGCCGTATCTGACCGCCCCGGCCGGTCCCGGCACCCTGGTCTACTGCTGCGGCCCCGAGCCGCTGCTCCAGGCCGCCGAGGAGGCGTGCCGCGACTGGCCGGAGGGGTCCCTGCGCACCGAGCGGTTCCAGCCCCGCAACGATGACGCGGGCGCCGAATCGGAAGGCCGGGCCTTCGAGTTGGTCCTCACCCGCTCCGGGCTGACGCTCACCGTGGAGCCGGAGCGCAGCGTGCTGCGCACGGTCGAGGCGGCGGGGGTGCCGGTTTTGTACTCCTGCGAGGAGGGCACCTGTGGGACGTGTGAGACGGATGTAGTCGAGGGGGAGGTGGACCACCACGACTCCGTGCTCACCGACGAGGAGCGGGCCTCGGGCGAGACGATGATGATCTGCGTCTCACGCTGCCATGGCCCGCGATTGGTACTGGACCTGTGAATCCGCCCTGAACGGCCGTATGAGCCCCTCGATGTGAGGTTCGGAACGACCCCACCCACTGGACAACCAGGTTGGTTAGGCTAACCTAACTACGTCCTCGGGTTGCCGTCCCGTTACCACGTCCCCGCACGCATCGAGAGAGAGCACCATCATGCGCCAGGCCAGAGCACTCCACCTCTCCCGCCGCGGTCTGCTCACCGCGGGCGGCGCCCTCGGACTCGGAGCCCTGGTCACCGCCTGCGGGGACAACGGCGGTTCGGGCTCCGGCGGCGACGACAGCGGCGGCGGCTCCTGGTCGTTCACCGATGACCGCGAGAAGAAGATCAGTCTCGACAGCCGGCCGCAGCACATCGTCGCCTACATCGGCGCGGCGGCCGCGCTCTACGACTTCGGCATCGAGAAGCAGATCACGGGCGTCTTCGGCCCGACCACGCTGAAGAACGGCAAGCCGGACGTCCAGGCGGGCGACTTCCCCGTCGACCGGGCCACGTCCCTGGGCAACACCTGGGGCCAGTTCAACGTCGAGAAGTACGCCTCACTCAGCCCCGATCTGCTGATCACCAACATGTTCGACCCGGGCGCGCTCTTCTACATCCCGGACGACAGCAAGAAGAAGATCCTGCAGCTGGCCCCCAGCGCCGCCATCTCCACCGGCCGGATCTCCATGCTCGAGCCCATCAAGCGCTACGCCGCGCTGGCCGAGGCGCTCGGCGCCGATCTGAAGGCGAAGAAGGTCACCGACGCCAAGGCGCGGTTCGAGAAGGCCACCGAGACCCTGCGCAAAACCGTCAAATCACACAAGATCAAGGTCATGGCCTGCTCCGCCAGCGCCGATCTCTTCTATGTCTCCAACCCGAAGATCAATGCCGACCTGATCTACTTCAGCGAGCTCGGCGTCGACTTCGTCGTCCCCGAAAAGCCCGACAAGGGCGGCTACTTCGAGAGCCTCAGCTGGGAGAACGCCGACAAGTACGACGCCGATGTGCTCTTCCTCGACAACCGCACCGCGACCCTCCAGCCCAAGGCCCTGACCTCCAAGCCGACCTGGTCCAAGCTGGCCGCGGTCAAGGCCGGTCAGATCACCCCCTGGAGCAGCGAGCCGCGCTTCTCGTACGCCGGCGCCGCCCCCCTCGTCGAATCCCTCACCAAGGCCATCCAGGACGCGAAGAAGGTCAGCTGACGGTCAGTCGACCGGCTGGCCCCGGCCTCCCCACGGCAAGCGAAGGGAAGACCCCCCTCCCATGACCACCGCAGCCATCAAAACCGCCACCACCACCGCCATCCCGTTCCGGTTCTTCGACGCGCGGGTCGTAAGGACCCGCTCGCTCGGACCGTCCATGGCGCGGATCACCTTCGGCGGCACCTGTCTGAAGGACTTCACCGGCGGCGGCCGCGACCAGCGCTTCAAACTCTTCCTGCCGCACCCCGGCCAGACCGCCCCGGTGGTGCCGGTCGAGGCCGGGGAGGGCTGGTTCACCACCTGGCGGGCGATGGACCCGGCCGAACGCGGCATCATGCGCTCGTACACGGTGCGCCAGCAGCGCCGCGACCCCGACGAGATCGACGTGGACTTCGCGCTCCACCACGACGGCGGCCCGGCCGCCCGCTGGGCCGCCCGCGCCGAGGCCGGTGACCGCGTCACCCTGCTGGGCCCGGTCGTGGAGGACAACGGCGGGGTGGACTTCCGGCCGCCGTCCAGGACCGACTGGGTGCTGATCACCGGCGACGAGACCGCGCTGCCCGCCATCGCGGGCATCCTCGAATGGCTGCCCGCCCACTTCCCCGTCAAGGTGTGGCTCGAGGTCCAGCACGCCGAGGACATCCAGGAGCTGCGCACCGAGGCGAAAGCCGAGATCACCTGGCTGGTCCGGGACGCCGTCGCCCCCGGCACCCCGCGCTCCGCCCTGCTGCTGAACGCGGTGGGCGCCACCGAGCTGCCGCACGGCACGCCGTACGCCTGGATCGCGGGCGAGGCCGGAACGGTCAGGGCGCTGCGCCGCCACCTGGTGCGCGAGCGCGGCTTCGACCGTAAGGCCGTCACCTTCACCGGCTACTGGCGCCTGGGCGCCTGTGAGGAGCAGCTCGTCGAGGAGGCCGTGTCGGGCACCGGCCCCGCGACCGACGACTGACCCCCGTCGCCGTACCCGCTGTCCATCCCCACAGCCACGACCCTCGGCTGAGCCGTCAGCCACAACTCACAGCTGAATCGTCAGCCGCGACCCACAGCTGACTCCACAACCGCGCCGCACAACTGAATCCATCTGAAGGACCGCGGAGGACCGACCGCTGGACGCCAGGCGGCCGACCGCTCGGCGCGCCCCCACGCGCCCTGCCGCCACGTCCAGCGCCCCCGCACGCCCCCGTACGCCCACCAGGCCGTGAGGCAGTCAGGCCGCGGGACACCCCTCCCCACCCCAGCCGCATGCCCGCGCCGTCCGCACGCCCGCATGCTCGTTTCCAGAAGGGACAGACCGTGAGTTTCCTCGCGCAGACCGCTGAGGACCCGTCGCCGGAGCCGATACCCGGGGCGGCGGATGGCAGGGCCCACCTCTTCAACGGCCGTACGGCGGAACGTTATCGGCGCTCCGTGACCGACGGCGTCAGCCTGGTGGCCGCCACCGTCGCCCGCGCCGAGCGCCCCTTCACCGGCATCACCCCCGCCGAACTCGCCCCCGAGATCTCCGGAATCGACCTGGAGCGCCCGCTCGGCGATCCGGATGCCGCGCTCGATGAGCTGGAGAGCGTCTACCTCAAGGACGCCGTCTACTTCCACCACCCGCGCTACCTGGCCCACCTCAACTGCCCCGTGGTGATCCCCGCGCTGCTGGGCGAGGCCGTCCTCTCCGCCGTCAACTCCTCGCTCGACACCTGGGACCAGAGCGCCGGCGGCACCCTGATCGAACGCCGGCTGATCGACTGGACCGCCGAGCGCATCGGCCTCGGCGAGGCCGCGGACGGCATCTTCACCAGCGGCGGCACCCAGTCCAACCTCCAGGCGATGCTGCTGGCCCGCGACGAGGCGTGCACCCTGGTCGAGAAGGAGGCCATCGCCGCCGGTGAGACGATCGCCAAATCCGCGATCCTGCCCCGGCTGCGCATCCTCACCTCCCAGGTCGGCCACTTCTCCATCCAGAAGGCCGCCGCCATCCTGGGGCTCGGCTACGAGGCCGTCATCCCGGTCCCCTGCGACCAGGACCGCCGGATGCGGACCGTCTCCCTCGCCCATGAGCTGGACCGCTGCCGCCGCGAGGGCCTGATCGTCATGGCCGTCGTGGCCACCGCGGGCACCACCGACTTCGGCTCCATCGACCCGCTGCCCGAGATCGCCGAGCTGTGCGCCCGGCACGGCACCTGGCTGCACGTGGACGCCGCGTACGGCTGCGGACTGCTGGCCTCCCCCACCCGCCGCCACCTCCTGGACGGCATCGAGCGCGCCGACTCGGTGACCGTGGACTACCACAAGTCCTTCTTCCAGCCGGTCAGCTCCAGCGCCGTCCTGGTCCGCGACCGCGCCACGCTGAGCCACGCCACGTACCACGCGGACTACCTCAACCCCGAGCGCAGCGCCCGGAAGCTGATCCCCAACCAGGTGGACAAGTCGATCCAGACCACCCGACGCTTCGACGCGCTCAAGCTCTGGCTGACGCTGCGGATCATGGGTGCGGACGCCGTCGGGTCGCTCTTCGACGAGGTGGTGGAGCGGGCCGCCGAGGCATGGGCCGTGCTCGACGCCGATCCGCGCTACGAGGTGGTCACCGAGCCCCAGCTGTCCACGCTGGTCTTCCGCTACGTACCGCCCACCGGCGACGGATCCGACCCGGACCTGGTCGACCGCGCCAATCTGCATGCCCGCGAGGCCCTGGCCGCCTCGGGCGAGGCGGTCGTGGCGGGCACGGTCGTGGACGGCCGCCACTACCTGAAGTTCACGCTCCTCAACCCGGAGACGTCGCTGCGCGACATCGCGTTCGTCCTCGGCCTCCTCGCCGAGCACGCCGGTCAGTACCTGGCCCTGCACATCGAGCCCGAACTCAGCCACTCCCGCGCCAGCTGAGCCGCTGACCGCACGTCCCCCTCGGAGCACCCCGTGTCCACCCCGCACATATACGACTTCATCGCGGTCGGCCTCGGCCCCTACAACCTGGGCCTCGCCTGCCTCACCGAGCCGATCGGCGAACTCGACGGACTGTTCCTGGAGAGCAAGCCCGACTTCGACTGGCATCCGGGCATGCTGCTGGACGGCGTCACCCTCCAGACCCCGTTCATGGCCGACCTGGTGACCCTGGCCGACCCCACCTCCCCGTACTCCTTCCTCAGCTACCTCAAGGAATCGGGACGGCTGTACTCCTTCTACATCCGCGAGATCTTCTATCCGCTGCGCGCCGAGTACAACGACTACTGCCGCTGGGCCGCCGCGAAGCTCCCGTCCGTCCGCTTCGGCCACCAGGTGACGAGCGTCGAGTACGACGAGGCCGACGGCCTCTACACGGTGCGCGCCCTGCGTCCCGCGAGCGGCGAGACCACCACCCACCGCACCCGCCACCTGGTACTGGGCACCGGCACCCCGCCGTATCTGCCCGAGGTGTGCCGGGACCTGGGCGGCGATCTGCTGCACAACACGGACTACCTGGAGAACAAGCGGGCGCTGCAGTCCAAGAAGTCCATCACCGTCGTCGGCAGCGGCCAGAGCGCCGCCGAGATCTACCAGGACCTGCTCGCCGACATCGACACTCACGGCTACCGGCTGAACTGGGTGACCCGCTCCCCGCGCTTCTTCCCGCTGGAGTACACCAAACTCACCCTGGAGATGACCTCGCCCGAGTACGTGGACTACTTCCACGCGCTCCCCGAGGACACCCGCTACCGGCTGGAGGGCGAGCAGAAGGGCCTGTTCAAGGGGATCGACGCCGACCTCATCAACGGCATCTTCGACCTCCTGTACCAGAAGAGCGTCAGCGGCCCGGTGCCCACCCGGCTGCTGACCAACACCGCGCTCACCGACGCGGCGTACGACGAGCAGTCCGCCACGTACACCCTCGGGCTGCGCCATACGGAGCAGGAGCGGGACTTCTCGCTCACCACCCAGGGGCTCGTCCTGGCCACCGGCTACCGCTACCAGGTGCCCGCCTTCCTCGACCCGGTGCGCGACCGCATCCGCTGGGACCGCCACGGCCGCTTCGACGTCGCCCGCAACTACAGCATCGACACCACCGGGCGCGGCATCTTCCTCCAGAACGGCGCCACCCACGCCCACAGCCTGACCTCCCCGGACCTGGGCATGGGCCCGTACCGCAACGCGTGGATCATCCGTGAGCTGCTGGGCCGGGAGCACTATCCGGTGGAGAAGTCCATCGCCTTCCAGGAGTTCGGCGCACCGGAAGGAGCCGTGTCATGACAACCCCGCCACTTTTCCAGCACACCGACGCACGTCTGGGCACCTTCGCCCTGCGTGCCCTGGACCCGGCGGCCGACACCGCGCTGCTGCACGGCTGGGTGACCCACCCCAAGGCGTCGTTCTGGATGATGCAGGAGGCGGACGAGGCCGAGGTCGCCGACGAGTACCGCAGGATCCACGAGCATCCGCACCACGAGGCGTTCATCGGCCTGCACGAGGGACGCCCGGCGTTCCTGGCCGAACGCTACGACCCGTCGCGGGTGGAACTCGCCGGTCTCTACCCCGCCCGGCCCGGCGACGTCGGCATGCACTTCCTGTGCGCGCCGACCGGCACCCCGGTGCACGGCTTCACCCTCGCCGTGATCACCGCCGTCATGGAGTTCTGCTTCTCCGATCCGCACGTCCGGCGCGTCGTCGTCGAGCCCGATGTGGGCAACGACGCGGTGCACGCGCTCAACGCGGCCGTCGGCTTCGAGATCGTCGAGCAGATCGCCAAACCCGAGAAGGACGCCTACCTCAGCATCTGCACCCGCGAGCGGTTCGAGGCCGCACGCACGGCGCTGGCCGCCGACGCGGCCCGGACCGACAGGACCGACAGGACCGACAGGACCGACAGGACCGACAGGACCGACCGCGCCGATGGGACCGACGGGACCGAGATGACCGGCCGGACCGACGGGACCGACAGGACCGCCCGGAGCGACCGAACCGCCCGCACCGCCCAAGGAGTGACCCGATGAGCCCCCGCGACGCCGTCGCCCACCTCACCCCCGACCTGTGGGACCGGGCAGGCCGCCTCCTCATCCGCAAGGCCCTCGCCGAGTTCACCCACGAGCGCCTGCTCTCCCCCGAGCTCGGCCCCGCCGGCCGCTACGCCGTGACCAGCGACGACGGGGCGGTGACCTACCGCTTCGCCGCCCAGGTCCTCTCCCTGGACCACTGGCTGGTCGAGGCGGACAGCATCACCCGCCACGACCGGACCGGCGCCGAACTCCCCCTGGACGCACTGGACTTCTTCATCGAGCTGTGCGGGCGGCTCGGCCTGAGCGAGGACGTCCTCCCCGTCTACCTCGAGGAGATCAGCTCCACCCTCTCCGGGACGGCGTTCAAACTGGCCGGTGAGCCGGAGGCCGCCGCCCAACTGGCCAAATCCGGCTTCCAGGAGATCGAGACGGGGATGACCGAGGGCCACCCCTGCTTCGTCGCCAACAACGGCCGCCTGGGCTTCGGCATCCACGAATACCTCTCGTACGCCCCCGAGACCGCGAGCCCCGTCCACCTGATCTGGCTCGCCGCCCGCCGCGACCGCTCCACCTTCACCTCCTCCACGGACCTGGACTACGACGCCCTGGTCCGCTCCGAACTGAGCGAGGAGACCCGGACCCGCTTCGCGCGGACCCTCACCGACCTCGGCCTGGACCCGGCCGACTACCACCTGCTACCGGTGCACCCCTGGCAGTGGTGGAACAAGCTGTCGGTCAGCTTCGCCGCCGAGGTCGCCCGGCAGTACCTGGTGTGCCTGGGCCCCGGCGACGACGAGTACCTGGCCCAGCAGTCGATCCGGACGTTCTTCAACACCAGCGACCCGTCCAAGCACTATGTGAAGACCGCGCTGTCGGTGCTGAACATGGGCTTCATGCGGGGCCTGTCGGCGGCGTACATGGAGGCGACACCGGCCATCAACGACTGGCTGGCATCTCTGATCGCCTCGGACGAGACCTTCCGCGCCGCGCGTTTCTCCATCATCCGGGAACGAGCCGCCATCGGCTACCACCACCGCCAGTACGAGACGGCCACGGCGAAGGGCTCGCCGTACCGCAAGATGCTGGCGGCCCTGTGGCGCGAGAGCCCCGTCCCGTCCCTGGAACCCGGCCAGCGCCTGGCCACCATGGCCTCGCTCCTCCACACCGACCCCGACGGCGTCTCCTTCGTCAGCGCCCTCATCGAGGAATCCGGCCTCACCCCCGCCACATGGCTACGCCGCTACCTGGACGCCTACCTCACCCCGGTCCTGCACAGCTTCTACGCCTACGACCTGGTCTTCATGCCGCACGGCGAGAACGTCATCCTGGTGATCGAGGACGGCGCCGTCCAGCGCGTGATCTTCAAGGACATCGCCGAGGAGATCGCCGTCATGGACCCCACAGCGGTCCTCCCCCCGACCGTGGAACGCATCCGCGTAGACGTCCCCGAGGACAAGAAACTCCTCTCGATCTTCACGGACGTCTTCGACTGCTTCCTCCGCTTCCTCAACGGCATCCTGGTCATCGAGGGCCTCCTGGAGGAAGACACCTTCTGGCAGACGGTCGCCGACTGCGTCCTCTCCTACCAGCGCTCGGCCCCCCACCTCGCGGACAAATTCGCCCGGTACGACATGTTCGCCGAGGACTTCGCCCTCTCCTGCCTCAACCGCCTCCAGCTCCGCAACAACCGCGAAATGGTGGACCTCCAGGACCCGGCGGGCGCCCTCCAGCTGATCGGCACACTGAAGAACCCACTCGCAGGGCTGAGGGCAGGGGCCTGACCCACCCGACGCCCCCGACAGCCCCGAGGGCTCGGGCCGGGACATCCCGGCCCGAGACGAAACCCGGGCCCCACCACCCCGGAGCCCCCGAACGCCCCCGTACCCGACCCGCTACACTGTGACGGCGCGCCGCGGCGGCACCACCATGCCGCCCTGACGCCGGGCCTCCGTGGGGCTTGTAGAAAACTCCGTCGCTGCAGGTCAACGCGCGGCAAGCAGAATGCTTCGGAACGCTTGACCCCAGATCCTGAAACGCAGTGCGAATTGCTGCAGGTCAGACCCGGAGCTCGCGAGGCATGGCGACGGCCAGCTCCTGGCCGAGGTTTCAGCCAGCCGGGCCGACGAGCAGGCTTGCAGATGCCTTCACTTGAGTGGCAATCAGCCAGCTCAGCGCTTCGCTCATGCGGCGGCCGTTGGCTCGCCATGACTGGGGCCCAGGCCCACCGTGAAGCATGGGCATTTCCTGTCTGAGTACACGGCACACCGTACTGATCGTTCTGCTGTCCCATGACAGCAGAACGATCCTGCTACATCAGCCGACAAGCACGGCAACGTGGTGGCCGCTGCGGCTTGATGTGCCGCGGGGTAGCTCAAGCGCCAGGGTGGTACGCCGATGGCAGCGGCAGGGCACGGCGCTGCGCAACCTTCGCAGAGGCGGAGTAACCGGATATCTGACGACGACCGTCTCAAGCCCAGCCGGCCCGACCACCCAGAAATATCGGGTAATGATTTTCAAGCTTTCAGAGCCGACGGCACCCGGCTCAGTGACCCCTTCTGCTCAATGGTGGCCCATTACGCAGCTCAAGCAGGCCACGGTTTTCCCCCGAGAGTTGGGCCTCTTCATGGAAGGGTACGTCGAAGGCTGGATTCCGGACGGTAGAATCACTCTGGACAACTGATGCACGAGGTCCGGCTTGGTTTACGCGGCGGCCGAGTCGTAGAGGCCAGTGCGCACATCCGCTCCTCACGGTGTGTTCAGCCGGCTGGACACTCGTCACGGAAGTTCGTCGAAATTCATCTGTCCCGATGTGATCTGCTGTCGATCCGCTTCACGGGCACTGAGCAGCGCCTCCACGTGCCCCACCGTGCGTACCAGGTGTGCGTCGTAGAGCCAGTGGAGATTTCCTTCGCGCTCCAGCCGGCCGCTGACATGCACGGCGAGGTTCTCCTCGTAGGCGTGGATCGCCTCGTGGTACTCGTCCTCGTCGGCCAACCGGACACGTACCTTTCGCGGCTGGCCGCTTGTCAGATTCTCGACGCCGAACACACCGGGGCTGTCGGCCTCTTTACGGGCCAGCAGATGCACTCTGCCGGTGACTGAAACGAACTCGGAGTCCTCTGCGGCCGCTAGCCGGTGTGCGGCCTTCCCCAGAACCGGGGCATCGCCGCCCGAGAACTCATAGCGCGATACGGGTTCGTCAAATCCGCCCGGCACCGAGGTGTCCCACTCGATGGTGATCTCGGAACCGTCCGCGTCCTCCGCGATGCCGAGAACGGCTGTCGTCATCTCGTACGAGATGCCTTCCGGCACCCCTGCGTCGAAGCCAGACAGCGATCCACTGGACCGGAAGTGGCTGATCGCCTCGACGGTCGCCGCGAGGGCCTTCATCACGCTCTCGCTGACGTCACGACTGAGGGCCCCAGCTGCCGTTCCTATGTCGAGGACCGGAGCGCTGGTCTTGCGGAGCGGCACGGTCGATGCAGAGGGGGCCAGGGCCTTGACGATGTAGCTGCCCGGTTCGGTCTGTCCCATCAGGACCGAGTCGAGGTAGCGATTCGCGAACTGCCCGTGCCTGTTGCCGAAGTGCCGTACGGGGTCCACGTAGGACTTGGCACCAGCGATCAGTGTGCGGCGTGCCGAGGAGATGAGCCGCTCGCACCGCGCCTGGCCGTAGCCGCCACGGCCACGTCAGCAACTCGGCCGCAGCCACCATGCGCCTCCGCCGCTCCGTCGTCCGCGCCGCGTATCGGACCCTGCGGGAGCTGAAACTGAGCGACACCGACCCGACCCGGGACATTCGCCTGCCCAGACGGGCTGTCGGGGATGTACGGCCGCTGACCGAGGACGAGACCATCGACCTGCGTCACCACGCCTCATTCGTCACCCGCCCCAGCCGCCACGGTGCCGCTGCCGCTCTCGCCCTGGCCGGCGGCCACAGCGGCGAGATCGGGCACGTTCGTGTGCGGGACCTCGATGTCGAGAACCGCCGCGTGTGGATGCACGGTTCCACCAAGACCGATCCACGCTGGTGCCCGCTGGACAACTGGGGTTTCGATATTCTGGTCAATCGAGCGAGGTTTGTGTCGGCCCGGCAGCTCAGGCCGGAGTCCGGCCCTCGGGCCCGCTTGGCTGTCTCCGATCGTCACGCCTCCGACGCCGCTCTTCAGGCACGCGTCTGTGTCGCCCTCCGTGATCTGCTCACACGCATTGGTCTCGCCGACGAGGCCGACGTCAAACCCTCTTCTGTCACCGCATGGGCGGGCGTCGAGACCTTCGAGCGAACCGGGCATATCGAGGAGGCGGCGCGACGCTTGGGCCTGCGCTCCCTTGACCGAGCCGCAGCCGTCATCGGGCATGCATGGCGTGAGCAGACACCGCCGGAGTGCTCGCCGGAGGTACGGAGTGCCTGACGACATCTTCGGCGACCCCAAGCCCACGGCTGACCGGCCCAGGAGGAAACGTCAGCTGGCCGACCAGGACCAACGGAGCCAGGAACAGCGGATCGAGGACTGCCTTGAGTACCCCCTCATCTACGAAATGGCGGAACACCTGGTAACGCCTCAGACGGTCGGCTGTCCCCGCCGCTACCCGCCCGTCGTGTACCTACTGCTCGCTTCACTCATGCCCGTCACCGGATCCAAACGCTCTGCTGTCGGTGCGCTCACCGACAAGCAGTGGAGCAGATTGCGCGCATCAGTACGTCGCAACGCAGGGCGCAGAACCGCAGCCCTGCTGCCCACCACACCTCCGAGCCGCGGCCAGTACCTGTACGCCGAGGAGCAACTTCTGGCCCCAAACGTTGATGTGCTGCAAGACCTCTTCGAGCGTCGTGCCATCCAGCAGGCGCTGGAGCAAGGTCTGTTCCCCATCGACGCCGCCCGCAACTGGTCCCGGCCCGAACGACGCCCGCTTCTCGTGGGTGATGCGACCGTCCCCAAGGCTCCTTCCAAAGCCGAGCACTCCCAAACCGTCGACACCACAACCGGCGAGTTCCGCGCCCACCGGGTCGACCCTGCCGCCCGCCTCTATTACGAGAACGGCGAGAAGGAGAAAACGGTGGCCCGCGGCACCAAATGGTTCTTCGCCTCGGGACGCGACACCGGCTACTGGCGGCGCGTCATCCTCTGCTTCCGTCATGTCTCTGGAGCCGAGTACGAAGACGAAGCAGCAGTCGCGGTACGTGCCTTCACCGCACTCCGACCACAGTTGCTCGGCTGCATGGGTACCGTCTACGACGGCGCCTTTCGGGGAGTCCACCGCGACAGCCTCGCCCGCCTCGGCCTTCTCGTGATCAACAAGCAGCACGGGGCGGTCAGGCCTCGCGCCTACGAACTCCTACGCTACGGACGCTGCCGCCACGATCTGTGGTGTGACCAAGGCCGCATCGCTGAGCGCATCCTGCTGGACGATGGAACGAGTGCCCTTGTCCCGGTTCCCGTCTCGCGTATCGAACACCGCCAAGGCCAGGCCAAGAGCCGCTGGTATCACCTGCTACGTATCCCTTGCCGCCACGGTGGGCACGCTCACCGAGTCCAAGTCGGCATCACCACCACACCCGACGACCGATCAGCCCGGGATCGCTCGACCGGCAAACGGCGGCTCAGCGATGTCGAGCGTGACTTCCATCGTGCCGAATACCTCCAGCAGATCCCCGAACAGACCCTCGCCCACCAACGGGTCTACCCCTACCGAAGCGACTCCGAGTCCGTCCACAGCCAGTTCGACCGAAGCCTGTGGAATCAGCGCATGATCTCCTACGGCCTCGAACGCCAAAAAGTCTTTGTCCTGGGCTTCGCTCTCGCACAGAACGCCACAAGCCGTCGCGTCCACAGCGAACGGCACATCACCGCAGAGGAAGCTCGATCCGGGATTGCCGTGGCCGAAAAGGCGAAATGATGAGCGGCACAGCAGAAGCCCGGTCGTCCTATGGGACGGACAAAGCCCCTCGCCCAGCTCGGCAATCCCTCCTCCGCCGAGCACTACCGTTGCTCCGCTCAGTACTGGGACCCGCTGCCACCCTCGCGTCTGGCCACAAGCCCTGGACGGCATGACCGGAGTCACCGGCTCCACCCGCGTGCAGAAGGCCGTGGCCAGCGCCCGAGGTCACCTGGCGGTCTTCCGCCGCAAGGGCGTCACAGGCGAAGTGGCGTGGTCAGCTCGCCAAGCGATGGGGCTCAACCTCGACGACCCGTTTGCATAGTGCAATAATTAGAAGGGAAGGGCAGTCTTCTGGCCCCTTCGGGCCGGTAGGGACGGTGATCATGAACGGGAGAGAAGCAGGCGACTCGACTCTCGAAGCCTATGCGTTCGTCTGTCTCACGTGCGGGCATGGCTGGGAGGAGGAGTACGAGATCCGGCACCCGGCTGATGTCCACGGTCTGCGGCATACCGTCTACTTCGTCCATGGGCACCGAGTCGAATCCCCACTGGCGCACGCACGCTGCCCGTCGTGCGAAGGGCGCAAAATCAGGATTTTGCGGCCCGGCCGGGTGATGTCGGTGTGGAGTGCCCTCCCAGGGCATTGACCCTCGTCTGCGGCGCATGAGGTAGGGCCGCGTCGTGCGAGCGGTGCCGTTCACCGACGGCATGCATGCCTCGTTCCTCGCCCTGCGCGGCGCCTGGCATAACCCCGCGCGTGCTTGGCTTGTGCATCCCCTGGTTCGTGGGGATGGCGCTCATCACCCACTTCCTGGCGGGGCTGGACTGGACGACGTCCTTCCAGGTTGGTGCGGTCTGCGGCTTGGCGCTGGGCGTCGCGTTGTGTTGCATTGCTAGTGAACGGACTGATGGGGCTCCCGGCGCTCGGTGCGAGCCACGAGGCGGTCGGCGGAGCTGAGCAAGTTCGCGGCGCTGCCGGTGTTGGGCGCGCTGCTGATCTCGCTGGTCGGCGCGCGCTTCGCGCGGCGGGAGAAGCTGGCGGCGGTCTGGTTCGTGGCGAAGGGCTTCGCGTGCGTCGTCTACGGCCTGCTCGTGTTCCGAGTCCGGCATCCCGCAGGTATGGGCGGAGGCTCACCGCAAGCGCCGACGGTCGTCGCCTTCGCGCCGCCTCCCCGGATGCGGGGCTCCCACCGCTGGAGCGCTCACGGGGTAGGCGTTGATGACGTCGTGTCCGGGATGTGACCCGTGTTTCCGCCCCCATTGCTTAGGCTCAAGAGATCCGTCCCGCCTGTGGCGGCTCTGGCGGCGGCAGCGGCACACGTTCCACGCGACACCCTCGGGAGTGTTCATTGGCTGAGGAGAACGATCCGAAGGACTCCCTGCTCCTGGCCGTGCTGCCCTTTGGCGTGATGGCGGTCGTGACGGCGCTGGACCTCACCTCGGGACCCGGGGTGGGCCTGCTGCCCCTGGTGTCGCTGGGTCCGGCCTTCGCGGGACTCACCGGAGGGTGGCGGCGCACGGCTGTCATCGGTGTGGTTGCTGTCGTCCTGTGCCTGGGGCTCAGCGCTTTCGACGGCCTGTTCGGCACCCGCCGCGGTTTCACCGCGGTGCTCTCGGTGGTGGGCGTCACGGCCGCTGGTCTCGTGGCGGCGGTGTTGCGGCAGCGGCGGGAGGCGGAGCTGGCCAGCGTCCGGTCGATCGCGGAGGTGGCGCAGCGGGTGCTGCTGCGGCCGGTGCCGCGGAATGCGGGGCGGTTGCGGGTGGCGGTCTCGTACACCTCGGCGGTGGCCGAGGCGCGCATCGGTGGGGATCTGTACGAGGTGGTGACCTCGCCGCAGGGGGTGCGGCTGATCGTGGGGGATGTGCAGGGCAAGGGGCTGGAGGCGGTGGAGACCGCGGCCGTGGTCGTGGGCGCCTTCCGGGAGGCGGCGTACGACGAGCCGGACCTGAAGGCCGTCGGTGAACGGCTGGAGCGGGCCTTGGAACGGCATCTGACCCGGGAGAAGTTCGTCACGGCCGTGTTGGCCGAGGTGAGGGACGGCACCGATTGCACTCTGCTCAACTTCGGTCACCCGGCGCCGCTGATGGTGCGAGCGGAGGGGGAGGTCCGGTATCTGGCGCCGCCGGAGCGGGCGCTGCCGCTGGGACTGGGCGCGCACGGGGCACCGGGGCCGAAGCCGTACCAGGTGTCTTTCGCATCGGGTGACCAGGTGCTCTTCTACACCGACGGGGTGACCGAAGCCCGCGATCCCTCGGGGGTCTTCTATCCGCTGGAGCAGCGGGTGGGCGGGCTCACGGACCCTGACCCGGAGGCGGCGCTGGCCGCCGTGCGGCAGGACCTGATGGAGCACGTGGGGGGACCGTTGCAGGACGACGCCGCGATGCTGTTGCTCCGCCACCGCGACGGCTGACATGGATCGGGGCGGGGCGGGCGGATGAGCCCTCTCCGCCCGCCCGGTGCGCACCGTCGTCCGCCCTGCGATGGGTGCGGAGGTCAGAAGGAGGAGGCGATGTCGTCGTAGGTGGCGGCGTCGACCAGTCCGGAGTCGTCCAGGACGTTCTGGTGGTCCAGGACGGTGAGGTTGACCTCGGAGGCGAAGCGGCGCATCAGGGAGTTCTTGGTGCTGGCGCGGACCTGGGCGATGGTGACGAAGATCTTCCCGTGGGTGCCGCGGAGGATGTTGGCGAACTTCTTGTCGAAGTCGGCCCCTTGGGCGTTCTCCAGGGTACGGACGAAGCCCTGCTGCTCGGGGCTGGCCTCGTCCGGCAGGGAGACGTTCAGTGCCTCGGCGGTGTTGCGGACGAACTCATCCAGCTTGGAGTGTCCGTCCATCACGTGCATCCCGGCCCGTTTGACGGCCTCGCTGGTGGCGTGGGTCTGCGCGAGCCGTCCGGCCGGCGCCTCCCACAGGTTGGCCTGCCGCACTTTCGCGAGGAACTCCATGTCCAGCTTGCTCACCGGCCCGGCCGTGGTGACCACATCACCGGGCGCGGCCGGTTTCGCGCTGGGGAAGCTCGCCGAGGAGTTCTCCGTGGCGCTCGCGTCGCCCCGGGTGGCCCAGACGATGGCTCCGGCGATGACGGCCAGGGCGAGGAGCAAGACGCCCGCGATGGTGAGGTTGCGTGAGCGGCCGGGTACTGACCGGGCGTGAGCGGTCATGGTGCCTCCTGGATCGGATGTGCGTCCGCCCGCTAGGAGACGGACGCGTGCGTCGTGGGCACGCAGAACGCTAGGCTTTTAGACACTGCAAAATTTGCACTTTGATTAAGAGTGCGGAACCGATGGCAGAGCCCCCTCCGATTCGCTACAGTCCCGCTCCCCGGCGCCGTCGTGGCGTCACCGTACGTGGATCCAGGCGGCCTTGGACGGTGTGCCGTGCCGGTTGGTGACGAAGAGCATGTACCAGCCGGAGGGAACCAGGGCGGGGTCCTTGGGGACGGTGACGGTCACCGATTTTCGCCCGCGGCGGATGTCCAGTGCGACGGAGCGCTGGTCGACGTCGGTGACATGGGTGGCGGATCCGGGGTGGATCAGCCGGGCGGTCCTGATCTGGGCGGCCTGAGAGGTGGTGTAAGTGACGGTGTGGCCGCGGTGAACCTGACGGGCGCCGCGATGGAGGCGTGGCCGCGATGTCCCGTACAGCGAGGGCGGGGTGTAGACCTCGACGCGCTGCTCGAAGGTCCCCGGACGGGTGTTGTCCTTGTCGCCGAATAGAGGGTCGGAGCCGAAGACGGCGACCCGTCCGTCGGGCAGGAGCAGCGCTTCGGTGTGGTAGTCGCGGCCCACGGTGGGGGCGGCGGCGGGGGTGAAGGAGCGCGAGCGCGGGTGATAGATCTGGGCCCGGAGGATGTCGCTGGCGCCGCGGCCCCGGTAATCCCGGGAGCCGCCGGTGGTGAAGACGGTGTCGTCCGGCATGATGACGCTGTTGAGGTAGCGGGTCTTCTCCGGCAGATCGGGCCCACGCCGGAAGACCGGATGACGAGAGGTCAGGTTGACGATGGCGGTGCGGGCGGTGGACCGCCGCGATTCGCCGACCCCGCCTCCGCCGAGGACCATCACCGTCTGGTCCTGCGCGGGCGGAAGCAGCACCGAGGACGACGTCTCCAGCGCCTCGGGGTCGGACAGGCCCCGGACCGGGCGGAAGGTGTTGTGCTTCAGGTCCCAGACACCGGGAACGCGCCCCTGGCCGGCGGGACCGTACCCGGCGTTGGAACCGGAGTAGAACAGCTTGCCGCCCTTGAGCAGGAACAGCGTCGGGTAGGTCGGGAAGTAGCGGTGCGGCCCTGCGGTCCAGGTCCGCCTCACCGGGTCGTAGATCTCGTTCTTCCCCGGCACGACCTGCCCGATGTCGTCCAGCCCGGAGACGGCGAGGATGCGCCCGTCGGCCAGGCTGACCAGAGTGGGGTACCAGCGGGCCTGCCGCATCGAGTCGGTGCGGACGTACTTCTCGGTGAACGGGTCGAATACATAGGCGTCCCTGATGCCCTGGAAACCCTTCTTGTCCATGCCGAGTTTGTTGGCCATGCCGTAGAAGTTGTGTCTGTCATCCCCGGTCAGGCCCTTGATTTCATACTGCTCGGAGGTGTTGGTGATGCCTTGCCGGCCTGGTGCGGTCGCTTCGACGTAGACGCGTGCCTCGCTCGCCGTGATGGTCACCTTCGCCTTCTTGTGGCTCTTTCCCTTCTTCCCTTGCCGCGTCGAGGTCGTCTTCTTGGCCCTGGGGACGCGGACGGCCAGTTGCGAGGCGTACTCCTTCCCGTGGGGGGAACGGAAGAGGGTTCCCTTGGGGAACACGTGCGCCTTGTCCGGGTCCTCGTTCTTGATGAGCATGGCGCCCCCGGCCCGCTTCACATCCCCTCGCAGGACCTCATAGCGCGCCGTGCCACCGGCGATCAGGAGCCGTCCGTCGGGCAGCTGAGTGTGTCCGGAGCAGAACAGGTCCTTCGGAGTGGCAATCTTCTGGAACGTGTTCCCGGCGGGGTCCCAGAGGGTGCTTTTGAAGGCACCGCCTTCGAACAGCCTGATGTCGTTGCCGGATCCCGCGATCAGCAGGACCTTGCCGGTGGGCAGGAGCGTGGCGTGGATGGAGTTGAGCTGGGATCTTTCCGGCATGTCGGCCACATCCCAGTGGCCGTAGCGAGCCAGGTACTTCGGCTGGTTGATCTTGAATTCATGGTATCTGGACCGTGAGATGTCCATCAGAGCAGGTGCGTTGAGTCCGGCGGCCATCGCGACAAGCGTGGCGCCGAGCAGGGTCCTGCGCTGTGCGGGGTTCGGCTTGAGCACCCTCATGTATGTCCTTCCCCGAGATGACGCCCGATGAGTATCTTGAGTCCATGCAACGTTTGCATGATCGAAGTAGTTGTTGGTCGCGAACCGCCGACCGTGCCTCTCATCGGGGGATGCGCGGAGAGGTGAGGTGGGGCCAAGGTGGCCCGCTCCGGAGCGGGGAGGAGATCGACCGATGAGGGCCCGACGCATGCGGGTGCGCTCGGCCTCCGGGCTGCGGAGGGTGGCGTTTCGGGCGCCGATTCTGCTCTATCGGTGGCATCTGGGGTGGTTGCTGGGCGGTCGGATGCTGCTGCTCACCCATACCGGCCGCATGAGTGGCTTGCCGCGACAGGTCGTCTTGGAGGTGACGGGCCGGGATCCGCGGACCGGCGCGTATCACCTCGCCTCCGGTTTCGGTACGGGCGCGCAGTGGTATCGCAACATCCAGCACACTCCGCGGGTCACCATCCAGGTCGGGCGGCACAGGATGGCTGCGGTGGCGCGGCCGCTGAGCCCGGAGGAGTCCGGGCGGCTGATGGCCGCCTACGCCCTGCGGCATCCGCGTCTGGCCCGTGGACTGATGCGGATGTGCGGTCTGAAGACCGACGGCAGTGCGGAGGACTACCACCGCATCGGCCAGGACTGCATCCCCTTCGTCCGAGTCCTCCCCGATGAGCAGGGCGCGCGTCGGTGAATTGCGGCGCGGGACTCGGCACGCGGTCAGCGGTTCCCGGGCGGACCCGCGTGGAGGACGCTCAGCACGGTCTGGTGGGTGAGCCAGCCGACCGGTTCGCCGGTCGCCGCGTCCAGGACGGGCAGCCCGGTGCCGTCCGTGGTGACCAGGCTGTGCAGCGCCCCGCTCAGCGGGGCACCGGCCTTCACCGCCGGGGGGCGTTCGGCGAGGTCGGCGACGACGCGCGGGGTGGCTTGGGCGTCGAGGGCGGGGTCGGGTTCGGTAAGTGCCTCGGCTACGGCGCGGGCGGTGACCACGCCCAGGTACGCGCCGTCCCGGCCCGTGACGGGGAGGACCCCGTGGCCGGAGCGGGCGATCACGTCGGCGGCGTCCTCCAGCGGCAAGGCCCCCGGTAGCGGGGCGGGCGGTTCCTCCATCACGTCGCACACGCTCGCACCGGCCAGCGGGGATCCCAGCCGCGCGCCGTCCAGGTCGATGCCGCGGCGGCGCAGCTTGAGGGTGTAGATGGTGTCGCGTGACAGCAGGCGGCTGGTGAGCGTGGCCAGGACGATGGCGAGCATCATGGGCAGGATGATGGAGTACTCGCCGGTCAGCTCGAACAGCACGATCACCGCCGTGATCGGGGCGCGGGCCGAGCCCGCGAAGGCCGCGCCCATGCCGACCAGCCCGTAGGCGCCCACCGCGCCCGCGGTGCCGGGCAGCAGCTGGTGGGCCGTGGCGCCGAACGCGGTCCCGGCCATCGCGCCGAGGAACAGGCTGGGGGCGAAGACACCGCCCGAGCCGCCGATGCCGATCGTCAGACTGGTCGCGACGACCTTGCCGACCAGCAGGACCAGCAGCAGACCGACGGCATACCGACCCTCGATGGCGTTCTCCAGAACCGGATAGCCCACCCCGTACATCTGGGGCAGCGCCATCAGCAGCCCTCCCAGCAGCAGCCCGCCGACCGCCGGGCGCAGCCACTCCGGCCCCCGCCAGGCCCAGTCGCAAGCGTCCTCGATCAGGTACAGCACCCACGTGAACGCCACACCGACCGCGCCCGCGACCACCCCGAGCAGTGCGAACAGCAGGTACTGCGCGGGATGGGCCACATGGAAGGCGGGCAGGGTCAAAAACGCCTCGTCCCCCAGCACCGCCCGGCCGATGACACTCGCGGTGACACTGGAGAGGACCACGGCGCCGAAGGACTCCACGGCGAAGTCCCGCAGGATCAGCTCCATGGCGAAGAACACCCCGGCCAGCGGGGCGTTGAACGTGGCCGCGATCCCACCCGCCGCGCCACAGGCGACCAGCAGCCGCCTGCGGTCCTCCGGCATCCGCAGCACCCCACCGACGGTCGAGCCCAGCGCCGAGCCGATCTGCACGATCGGGCCCTCCCGGCCCACCGAGCCGCCCGACCCCATGCACAGCGCCGAGGCCAGCGCCTTGACCACCGCGACCTGCGGGGCGATCCGGCCCCCGCGATGGGCGACCGCGTACATCACCTCCGGTACGCCGTGCCCGCGCGCCTCCCTGGCGAAGCGCTGCACCAGCGGCCCGTACAGCAGCCCGCCAACCACCGGCGCCAGCACCACGAACCACGGGCCGAGCCACGGCAGACCCGGATGAGCGGCGTGACCGACGGCGGAGTAGTCGGCGTGGCCCGACAGCAGACGGGTGAAGGTCTGGATCAGCCACCGGAAGGCGATCGCCCCGAGCCCGGCACCGCACCCCACGAGCAGCGCGAGCGCGATCACCCTTCCGTACGTCTCCTGCGCGCCGCCCAACGGCCGAGTACCCGCTCTGACGCGGAGCGAAGACGTACTCCGGAGATCCATCGCTTCACCGCTCATCTTTGCATTATGCAAAATGATAAGTGGAAGGTACAGCCGGTATGGGCCGGGTCCGACTTCGGGAGAGCCGATCAGCGGCGGCTGTCTGCCGGCCGAGGGTGGCGTCGATGGCTACAGCGGCGCGCTGGTCGTGGTGACGGGCTTGGCGGAAGACGACGAGATTGGGGACGCCGATCGCGTGTCCCACGACCCAGTAGGCTCCGCCTCCGGTCTGTGTCGGCGTAGGCGCCGATGAAGGACATGGTGACCAGCGCCGTGCTCGCCGGCGTGGCCGCGAACGCGGCGCTGCGACGCAGCGGCAGGGGTGGCCGCCGCAGCGGCGTGCGGTGACCACGGCCGTGAGGTAGGCGGCGGTGACCACAACGAAGCCCAGCAGCAGGGCCGGCCGGTGGCTACCGTCGCCAGCCGCGCCCCGGCGTCCGCCTCGGTACCGCCGGAATCGCCGCTGGACGTCACCAGGTCGCGTGCACCTGTGGACCGTCTCCCACCGCGGGCTCGCCGCCGGCTTCCGTGAACGCCTGTAGCGCCTCGATGAGATAGCGTCGCTGGCCCGGCGGCATGGCGTCGACGATGCGCGCGATCTCCTGGCGCCGCCGCCCCGTGGCCTCACTGACGATCCGCCGACCGAGCTTGGTGAGAGAAATCACGCTGGTGCGCCGGTCCCCCGCGGAGACGCCGCGCGCGACCATGCCAGCCGCGACCAGCCGGTCGATCATGCGCATGGCCGTCGAGGGCTGCACCCCCATCTCCCCCGCCAGCCCGGACAGGCTCAGCGGCCCCCGGCCGTCGAGGACGACCAGCATGCGGAACTGCGGCAGCGTCAGGGAATCCTCCACCGCGGCCAGCGACCGGGCGGAGACGGCGACCAGCAGCCGGGACGCGGTCAACAGGGCGGTGACCATCGCCTCGGCGTCGGACTCGGAATCTGGGGAGCGGCGCGGCATACGTCCTTTCTACCGTCCCGGCCCGCTGCACGGGGCACCGGCCGGTTCCCAGGACAGCGGCCATGGCGATGTGACGGCCTTTCGTGGCGCTGTGGGCTTGGCTCGGCGAGCGCGACGATCCAGCGCTACCGGGCGAGCGGCCCGTCGAGGACCGCCAGCAGAGGACCGCCCACCACACCGAGGACGACGGAAGCAGTTGCCGCCGCGTAGGCCACCGTGCTCGGCCGGTTGGAAACCCGGGAGAGCGGTTCCTGTGGCCGACCGGAGACCGCCGGGGCGATCCAGCGCAGATAGTAGAAGCGTGAGGCGACGGTGTTGACCGCCGCTACCACTGCGAGCCAGGCGTAGCCGCCGTCGACCGCGGCGCTGAAGGCTTCGAGTTTGCCGAGGAAGACGGCCGTGGGCGGAGTTCCTACCAGCCCCAGCAGACACACGGCCAAGGAGACCGCGAGGGCGGGACGGCGGCGTACCAGACCTCGGTAGTCCTCAATGTCGGTTGCCCTGGGCAGGGCGCAGACGACGGCGAACGCACCGAGGTTGGTCAGGGCGTAACCCGCCAGGTAGAACAGCAGCGCCTGCTGGGCGATGCTGGAGCGCCCGGCCATGGCGATGGGCATCAGGAGGTAGCCCACCTGGCTGATGGCGGAGTAGGCGAGCAGCCGCTTGACGTCGCGCTGGAAGAAGGCGGCCAGGTTGCCGAGCGTCATGATGCGGCGGCGAGGACGGCGATCAGGGGAGCCCACGGCGCGTCGGTACGGGAGAAGAGCAGCTCCCCGAGGCGGTACGCGGCCGCCAGGGCGCCGATCTTCGGGACGGTGGTGAGGAGCTCCCCTGGACGGCGTCGGGCACCCAGAAGTGGCCCGGCACCGCACCGGCCTTGAACAGGACACCGCCCGCCTCGTCGGCGTCCGTCTCTTGGGGATCGAGCATGAGCAGGACTTCGTCACCGGACCGCAGTCGCGCGGAGGCGCGACCGGGCACAAGGGAAACCTCTCGGATGACCATGCTGATCCACACGTGCTCACCCAAATCCAGGTCGCCGATGGCCGCTCCATCGGCCGGTGCCCCGGCGCGCGCGGTCGTGCGGCACACGCCTTCGGGTCGGTCTCGCAGACGCACGCCCAGTGCCCAAGGTTCCAGCGCGCCCGTCCGCATCGGGACGCGACACCACCGTGCGACCGTGGGCAGCAGAGCGCCCTGGACCACTACTGAAAAGGCGACGACCACGAACATCACGTCATAGACGCGGCTGCCGTGCGGCCGGTGCTCACTGACCGCGAAGCTGCCCAGCAGGATGGGCACCGCGCCCTTCAGGCCCGTGAAGGCTACAAAGGCCCACTCTCCCGCCCGTAGCCGCAGCGGCCACAGCAGCACGGCCATCACCAGAGGTCGGACCAGCAGCACCAGTACCACAGCCAGCACGAGACCGGCTCCCCAGGCGCCCTGGGAGGCGAACATCCGAAGCGGCACGGTGAGGCTCAGAAGCGCGAAGGCCACGATCTCGGCCAGGCTCGCCAACGCGGCGTGGAACCGCTCGATCTCCGTTTTGCAGGGAGCACGGACATCACCCAGCAGCACCCCGGCCAGGAACACCGCGAGAAATCCCGATCCGTGCGCGACCGTGGCCAGGCCGTACAGAGCGAACGCCCCCGCCAGGGCCCGCAGCGGGTACAGACCCTCATGGGGCAGTGACACCCGCTGCATGAACACTTTCAGGGCCAGACCGCCGACCGCCCCGACTGCGGCGCCGATCATCATCTGTACGGCGAAGGCCCCCGCGACATGCCCGGCCGTCACGGCAGCCGAACCGCCGGCCGCGCCGAGCAGACTCCCCATGAGGGCGATGCCCACCGGGTCGTTGAACCCGGATTCGCCCTGCAGAAGCGGCCCGGTACGACCGGAGATCTGCTTGCGGCCGAGGACGGAGAAGACCACGGCGGGGTCGGTCGGCGCGAGTGCCGTGCCCACCAGGAGTGCGGAAGTCCAGTCGAAGCCGATCAACCGGGCGGACAGGGCCATCACCGCTGCGGTAGCGAAAGTGCCGACGGACCCGATCCACACCACAGCCCCGGCGTTCGGCCGGAAGCGGCGCCATCCGAGGTCCATTCCGCCGTGGAACAGCAGGACCACCAGCGCCAGCGCCACCACGACCTGCACGGAGCGGATCGGCGCGTTCCGCAGCACCGGCACCAGATCGGAGGCGACGGCGGCAGCCAACAGGAAGAACGCCGGAGCGGGCGGCGAACCCGCCACTGGACGCGGCCCGCCTGGACATCGTGCCGCCAGGGTTGTGGGGGCGTTCGGAGGCCATTCGTACGTGCGTGCGCACGGCGGGGGAGTTCGCTGCCCCGCTTCTGTTCGGAGTCGTGGCTGCCGAGACGTTCGGAGGGGAGGGGCGGACGGCTGGGCTCCAGCAAGCGTTCCTCCTCGCACTCGTTCCCCTGTTCGCCGCCGGCGTCATCGGCCTTCTCGCCCTGCGAACCTACCCACGTGATGTCGCTACGGCCCTCGCGTCCGTCCGAGCCGGACGACAGGATCCCCGCGAGCGGTAACCCATAGTCACACCGCTGGATCTCGATGACCGAGCGAGGTTGAGACGCATACGGCCACCCGGCTTGCCAGGCCCGACAGCCCGCCGGTCACAGCACGACTCGCAGTGGTCAGCCAAAGGGTGGACGCGCGGCAAATACGTGGGGAATCCCGCAGACCGGATACGTCACATAAGTCCCCTCACCGGCAGAGGTCATGATGCGCCTGTTGCTCGTTCATCCCAGCGCCCTGATGTACTCGGAGATCTTTCTGCATCTGGAGCCGCTGGACCTGGAGCGGGTCGCGGGCGCCGCTCGTGACGCCGGACACCAGGTATGTCTGATCGATCTTCAGGCTCCGCCTGTCGCCGCCCGCCTGCCTTGATGCCATGGAAGGGCTCCGGGGCCTGCCCCCGGAGCCCGGCTGGAGCGCCCCGCTCGCGGAATGCGGACGAGGCAGCGGTGCACGCGATCTTGCGGCAGGGAGCGAGGCTTCCAATCTGGGCAGCCCAAGTCGAATAAACGGCCTCCAAGGAGGGACTCGCAGCGAAAGCCCCAAACCTCCCGAAGAGGAGATAGTAGTCATGTCGCATCCGCGGGAATCCAGCGAGATACGTACGCATCCTGACCTCGCAGAGATACGGGAGCGACTGGAACGCACCGCCTCCAGCGGGCAGGCCATCCTCTCGAAGGGCTCATTCTGCTGGCGGGCCTCTACGCCGCCATCTCACCCTGGGTGGTCCACTTCACGAACGAACCCAATATCACCATCAACAACCTGATCGTCGGCCTCACCGTCGGCCTGATCGCCCTTGGCATGACCACGGCCCCCGGCCGCATGCTCAACCTGACCTGGGTGGTTGCGCCGCTCGGTGTCTGGCTGGTGATCTCCCCCTGGGTCGTCACCGCCGCCCACGGCGCCCGGGCCGGCATCATCTGGAACAACTGCTGGGTGGGCGGAGTGACAACCGTTCTGGGCCTGGCCGCCATGGGCCTGACCGTCGGAATAGCCCGCCGCGGGGAGCATGTCTGAGAAATTTCGAAGCCCGTGATGCGGCAGGGTGGCCGATGCCCAGCGGCAAGCTCCCCTCTCCCACCCACCTTCACCTGGACGGGTGAAAACGGGTGAAATCAGCGGCCGGGGTGTGCAGCAGTCCTGAGCGTCCAGCCGCTACCGGTGCAGTCCTCCGGAAGGGGAGGGAACCGGTGGCCCTTGACGTCCGTGCTGTACCGATGCGGTCGGCCGCAGTCGCACTGGTAGATGCCCGATTCCTGCACGACCTCCCCCGGACGATGGACCGTTCCGCTTTCATCGCTCATGCGTCCTGTGTACGGCACGTGCGCGTGACTCGCGACTCGGACGTAGGGCGTCCCGTAGGGGAGCTCGTCAGACGGACTCCGTGGGGAGGTGCCGGATCAGGGATGGAAGTCAGACACTCGGCGCCCCATACACGCCCACCGTCATGTGTACGCTGGCGGGCCGCAGGTCCCCGGTCAGCGTCAAGCCCGAACAAGTAAAACAACTCCTTCGAGGAGATGACCCGGATGCTCTTCCTCGGACTGCTCCTCCTCGCCGCTGCGGGCGCCTTCACCGGTCTGTTGATCGCCGACAACCTCGGCGGCCCCGAGTACACCGTGTCCGTGCTCGGTCAGGACATCGCGACCATGAACTCGCTCGCCATTTTCTGCTCCGGTCTGGCCTTGGCGCTCCTCTTCTGCGTGGGCCTGAGCGCGGCGGCAAGCGCAGCCACCCATCGCCGCCGCCACCGCCGTGGTCCGTATGCGACTCACCGTGGCAGTGCCAACCAGGCAGAGGGGCCGGACGCCCGGCCCTGAAACACGCTGCACGCCGAGCAGTAGTCGGTGACCAGGAGCGACCGAAGGGTGCGGGGTGGACCCGGATGTCGCCGCCGCGTCACACGCCGCAAGCAAGCATCTCTGGCATGCTGAAGCATGTCCTCCACAGGCAAGGAAGACTTGCGGGTGCTCTGTACTCCGTGCCAAACGCAACCACACAGGTGCGCCCCGAGCGCCGGCTCGCCGACCATACCTACCGTCCGCTGACAGTCGGCCTGCTCCCTTACAGTCCGCCGCCATCGGAGCTGGTCCCACGCCAGGCCTGATCCTGACTCATCGCTTCCTGTCGAGGAACGACCGACCGAGTGACGGCTGGCGGGGGAGGTGGCCGGTCCGTGTCCTCACCTGACCGGGAAAGACAGCAGGCGGTCACAGGGAAGGCGAGGTGGGTTCAGGACCGGACGGCAGGTGTTGCCGCGCTCACCCCGCTGCGGAGGTGGCTTCGATTGGTTCAGCGCGCGGAGGGCGCCCATGTCGCAGACACGTCCGGGGCCGGGCAAGTCACAGGTCACCACCCGTGAGCCTCGCATTCTCACCGGGCAGCTCATCAGGGACTACCTGACCACCACCGATCACAAGAAAATCGCCCACCTGTATTTGATCACTTCGTTCGGGTTCTTCTTGTTCGCCGGCATGCTGGCTATGGTCATGCGTGCCGAGTTGGCGCGTCCGGGACTGCAGATCGTCACCAACGAGCTGTTCACGATCCATGGGACGATCATGATGCTGCTGTTCGCGACCCCCACGTTCGCTGGTTTCGCCAACGCCATCATGCCGCTACAGATCGGTGCCCCCGATGTCGCCTTCCCGCGCCTGAACGCACTGTCGTACTGGCTCTTCCTTTTCGGTGGATTGATTGTTCTCTCCGGCTTCCTCGTCGATCAGGGACCGGCCCCGTTTGGCTGGTTCGCCTACTCGCCCTTGAACAACGGGGTTCGCTCCCCCGGGCACGGACGAGACTTGTGGGCCATCGGGCTGGCGGTCGCGGGAGTGAGTACCACGCTCGGCGCCGTCAATTTCATCGCCACGATCCTGTGCCTGCGCGTCCCGGGGATGACCATGTTCCGGATGCCGATCTTCACCTGGAACATCCTGTTCACTTCGATTCTCGTGCTGCTGGCCTTCCCGGTGTTCACCGCGATCCTGCTGGCCCTGGTGGCCGATCGTGTCTATGGTGCCCACATTTTCGACTCCGCCACCGGCGGGGCGCTGCTGTGGCAGCACCTGTTCTGGTTTTTTGGCCATCCGGAGGTCTACATCGTGGCACTGCCGTTCTTCGGCGTCGTCACGGAAATCTTCCCGGTGTTCAGCCGCAAACCAGTCTTCGGATATGTCGGGATGGGTGGGTGCGACCATCGCGATCACGATGCTGTCGGCCACCGTATGGGCTCACCACATGTTCGCCACGGGCGCCGTGCTGCTGCCGTTCTTCTCCCTGATGTCGTTCCTGATCGCCGTCCCGACGGGAGTGAAGTTCTTCAACTGGATCGGCACCATGTGGCAGGGCAGCATCTCCTTCGAGACACCGATGCTGTGGTCGGCCGGGTTCCTGGTGACCTTCCTGCTCGGCGGGCTCAGCGGTGTCCTCATCGCCTCACCTCCGCTGGACTTCCACCTGACTGACAGCTACTTCATCGTCGCCCACCTGCACTATGTGCTCTTCGGGACGATCGTCTTCGCCATGTTCGGCGGATTCTACTTCTGGTGGCCCAAGCTGACGGGCAAACTGCTCGACGAACGCCTGGGGAAACTCCAGTTCTGGACATTGTTCGTCGGATTTCAGACCACCTTCCTCGTCCAGCACTGGCTCGGCGAGATCGGGATGCCCCGCCGTTACGCGGACTATCTGCCTGCCGACGGATTCACCGTCCTGAACACCATCGCTACGGTCGGCGCCTTCCTGATCGGACCTGCTCACCACCCTCCCGGACCTGAGCCCTTCCCTGTGCCCGCATCACCTGTTGAACCGACCCGCGAAGGATGAACCGATGTCCTCCTCCCCTGCCGCGTCCGTGCTGTTCGTCTGCGTCCACAACGCCGGACGCTCGCAGATGGCCGCCGGATTCCTCTCCCACCTCGCGGGCGCCCGCGTCGAGGTCCGCTCCGCTGGCTCGATCCCGGCCGACCAGGTCAACCCGGCCGCGGTCGAGGCGATGAAGGAAGTCGGCATCGATATCTCCGACCAGAAGCCGAAGGTGCTGACCACCGAGGCCGTCCAGGCGTCCGACTACGTCGTCACCATGGGCTGCGGCGACGCCTGCCCGATTTTCCCCGGCAAGAAGTACCTCGACTGGGCCCTGGAAGACCCGGCAGGCAAGGGCGTGGAGTCCGTTCGCCCCATCCGCGACGAGATAAAGACCCGCATCCAGGCACTGGTTGCCGAGATCGACGCTCAGCAGGAGAAGTAACCGTCGTGACCGACACCCCTGTGCGTGAGGCCATCGTCATCGGCTCCGGCCCCGCGGGATACACCGCCGCCCTCTATACCGCCCGCGCCGGCCTGAGGCCACTGGTCTTCGAGGGAGCGGTCACCGCAGGCGGGGCCCTGATGACCACCACCGAGGTCGAGAACTTCCCTGGCTTCGCCGACGGCACCCCCGCCCTCATGGACGCCATGCGCGCCCAGGCCGAACGCTTCGGCGCCGAGCTGATCGCCGACGACATCGTCTCCGTCGACCTGACCGGCCACATCAAGACCGTCACCGACACCGCCGGCACCATCCACCGTGCCAGGGCCGTGATCGTCGCGACCGGATCCGGCTACCGCAAACTCGGCCTCCCGGACGAGGAGGAACTCTCCGGTCGCGGCGTCTCCTGGTGCGCCACCTGCGACGGCTTCTTCTTCCGCGACCACGACATCATCGTGGTCGGCGGTGGCGACACCGCCATGGAGGAAGCCACCTTCCTCACCCGCTTCGCCCGCTCCGTCACGGTCGTCCGCCGCCGCTCCACCCTGCGCGCCTCCAAAGCTATGCAGGACCGCGCCTTCGCCGAGGACAAGATCTCCATCGCCTTCGATAGCGAAATCGCCCAGATCAAGGAAGCGGACGGCAGGCTCGTCGGCGTTGTCCTGCGCGACACCTTCACCGGCGCCACCCGTGAACTGGCCGCCACCGGACTGTTCATTGCTATCGGCCACGACCCGCGCACCCACCTGTTCACCGGCCAGTTGGAACTGGACGCACAGGGCTACCTCAAAGTCGACGTACCCTCCACCCGCAGCAACCTCCCCGGCGTCTTCGCCGCCGGCGACGTCGTCGACCACACCCACCGCCAGGCCATCACCGCCGCCGGCACCGGCTGCGCCGCAGCCCTGCACGGCAAAGGCGCCAACTCCCTGTAACGCAGGCGGAAGCGCGATAACTGATCACGCCGCTCGGTTCAGGACTGATGGGTCTGCCTGGTGACAGTGGCGGCGATGGTGGCCAGGGCGAGGCAGGCGGCCATGACTGCTGCCATCGGTGCGGGGCTGTGGGTGCCGAACAGTCCGACCAGCGGGGAGACGGCCGCTCCGAAAAGGAACTGGCCGCCGCCCAGGAGGGCGGAGGTGGCTCCAGGTGCCGTGCGGCCGCGGCTTTGGGCGATGGTGACCACAGCAGGGAAGAAGACCCCGAACGCGGTGAGGGAGAGCAGAAGGCACAGCCACGTCACGGGCATGGTGCTGCCGATGGTCACCTGGACGAGCAGCAGGGCTGCTGGGCCTGCCATCGCCAGCACGGCACTGGCGACGAGGAGGGTTTCGGCGGACCAGCGTCTGGCCAGCCGTCCGCAGACCAGGCTGCCGGCCATGTTGCCGATGGCGTTGACGCCGTAGACGAGGCTGGCAAGGCCAGGGGCGAGGTGGTAGATGTCCTGGAAGACGAAGGTGGTCCCGGCGATATAGGCAAAGACCGCAGCCCCGCCGAACGCCAGGGTCAGTACCGGGGCGATGACGGCGCGCTGGGCGGCAACCTGTCCGATGGCGCGAAGGCTGCCGGCCAGTCCTCCGGTCAGGCGCGCGTGCGGCGGATGGGATTCCGGAACCCACCGCAGTACACCCAGGAGAAGGAGCAGCCCGATGAGGGCGAGGGCTGCGAAGACGTAACGCCAGGACACGACCAGCAGCAGAGCTCCCCCTAGCAGCGGGGCCAGGACCGGGGCCGTGGCGCCGATCGCTCCTAACCGGGAGAAGACCGTGGCCAGTTCACCGTCGTCGAACAGATCGGCGACGACCGCGCGGGCGATGACGATGCCGGCCGCTCCCGAGAAGCCCTGCCCGGCCCGCGCCGCGTTCAAGACGGCCAAGGTCGGGGCCAACGCGCACACCATAGAGAAGAGGGCGAACAGCACGGTACCCGAGACGAGAACAGGGCGGCGTCCGATCGCGTCACTGAGCGGCCCCATGACAAGCTGTCCGGCGATGATGCCCGCCAGGAAGCCGGTCAGGGACATCTGCGCGCCGGAGGCGTCGGTTCCCAGTGATCGTGCCAGGTCCGGAAGCCCGGGAACGTACATGTCGGTCGCCAGCGGACTGGCCGCGCTCAGCCCGGCCAACACCACCAGCAGCCGCGCCCGTTGCCGGGAAGCGACGCGAGGGGCGTGAAGTGGCCGGGCTGCGTTCTCAGCGTGGTGAGCGGTCATAGCGGGGGAGCAGCCCCCTCTGCGTCCGTGTGTGCTGGCGTGCTTCGCGCCTTGGTGGCGACCTCGGCCGTAGCCACCTGCTCTATCAGTCCGGCGGCAATCTGCAACATGCCGCGCTCGGCAGGCGACAGCGTCTGACGCAGCGCCTTTGCCAGCCACCTGTTGCCGTCTCGGACGTGCTCCTGCAGTGCCTCCCGTCCCGCGTCCGTGAGCACGATGTTCTGGCGGCGTGCGTCCACCTCACTGCGCGAGCGGCGGATACGTCCCTGCTCCTCCAGCTCGTTGAGTACTCGGGTCAGGGACTGCACCTGAAGCCCTTCGATGGCGGCCAGTTCGGAGGGCGTCAACGCGCCGCCGTGCCGAAGGTTCGCCAGTACCGAAGCAGCCAGTCGCGTCAGTGTCGGTCCGCTTCCCGGTTGCTCGGCGCGGAGCCGTGACGCCAGTCGGGACACCCCCCACCGCAACGACTCGGCCAGCAGGAGATCCGCTTTCGCTTGCCTGTCTGTATCACCGTCCACAGATAGAAAGCTAAAGCTGGGTATATAAGGGATGCAAGCCTTGATGGGGCGTCATTTTGTAAAGCATAGGCTTGCTTTCTGGCAGAGAGAGGCTTGGCAGTCGAGGGGCGGTCGGGGTGGACTTGCCAATGCTTTGCCGACCGGCACCCCTCACCGCTCGTCTTGGCCGTGTGGGGCGGGCAGCGTCAGGGCCAGGGCGGCAACACCTGTGCACACGGCCGCAATGGTCAGGAACACCGCCCGGTAGGAGGCGGCCGTACCGGCAGTGGTGGCAGCGAGGGTGACCAGGGCGGCGAGGCCGAGGGCACCGCCGATCTGCCGGGTGGCGTTCATCAGTCCCGAGGCCGCGCCGGCGTCCTGCTCGGGGATGCCGGAGGTGACCGTGGTGGTGATGGGGGTGATCAGCAGGCCCATCCCGGCGGACATGACGACCGCGGGCCCGAGCAGGCCCTCCAGGTAGCCGCTGCCTGTCTCGATCCGGCTCTGCCACACGAACCCGGCCGCGGACAGCAGTGCGCTGCCCATGATCAGGGTCCGGGGCCCGGCGTGCCGCATCACGGCGGGGGCCAGGCGGGCGGCGGCGATGCCGACCAGAGTGTGTGGCAGGAACCCCGCTCCCGTGGCCAGTGCTCCGTAGTGCAGCTCGCCTTGCATATACAGCGACAGGAAATACCACATGGGGATGAAACAGGCCCCGGCCAGCAGCATCACCACGTTGCCCGCCCAGACCGGGCGCATCCGCAGCAGGCGCGGCGGCAGCAGCGGAGCCGTCGCGTACCGGGTCTCCACCGCCGCGAACGCGGCCAGTGCGGCAACCCCGACGCTGAGGCCCACCAGGACCGCCGGTGAGCGCCAGCCGTGTGCGCCGGCCTGGGTGACCCCGTGGACGAGGGCGCTCACGCCGAGCGTCGCCAACAGCGCCCCCGGCAGGTCGAGCTTCCCCGGCTCGCTGCGAGCGTGGTCGGCGGGCAGCAGCCGTACGGCGGCGAGAACCGCCGCCGCGCCGATGGGGACGTTGATCAGCAGGATCGATCGCCAGGACAGGGTGTCGGTGAGGACGCCGCCGAGCAGGTTGCCCGCGGCTCCCCCGGCGGAGCTGACTGCGGTCCAGGTGGCCAGTGCCCGGGTGCGGGCCGGCCCTTCGGTGAAGGTGGTGGTCAGGATCGTCAGCGTGGCCGGGGCCAGCACCGCGGCCCCCAGCCCTTGCACGGCCCGCATCGCGATCAACACCCCTGGTGTGGTGGCCAGTCCGCCCACCAGGCTGGAGGCGGTGAAGAGCGCCAGCCCCCACAGGAAGACCCTCCGGCGGCCGTACAGGTCCGCCAGGCGCCCGCCGAGTAGCAGGAATCCGGCGAAGACCAGTGCATAACCGCCGACCACCCACTGCAGACTTACGGAGTCGAAACCCAGGGCGGCTTCGATCGAGGGCAGGGCGACGTTCACCACCGAGACGTCCAGCACCACCATGAACTGCGCCGCACAGGCCAGCCACAGCACCGCTGATCTCCCGCGGCTCGGTGCCCCGGCCGGCTGGGGCGTGGCGTCCGGTGTGCTGCTGGCCTCGTGCGCTTCGCGGAATCCCATGCCCCTCCACCCGTCGTCGTCGCTGCCCAGTTTTATCGTACAGCGGTACTATGAAAACCCCCGGTTGCTGGACGGAGAGGGGACGGGGTGCCGAAACGGGTCGATCACGCCCAGCGTCGCGGGCACATCATCGATGCGCTGGTCCGGGTGGCCGCGGCCGAGGGACTGCATGCGGTGACGATGCGTGGGGTTGCGGCGGAGGCGGGCATGTCGCTGAACCTGGTGCAGTACTACTTCGACTCCAAGCCGCAGCTCATGCACGCGGCGCTGGAGCGGTTGGAGCAGCAGAGCCATGAGCGTTGGTCGGCCAGGCTGGCCCGCCTGCCGCATCCTGTGACCGCTCATGCCTTCATCGAGGCGTTCTGTGCGGAGGCGCTGCCCACTGACGGGCCCAGCCGCGCCTTCCACCTGGTGTGGACCTCATACGCGGTGCTGGCCATGACCGATCCGGAGCTGGCCGCGCAGCCGTTCGTCGAAGGCCCCAATCGCCTGGAGCGGCAGCTCACGGACGTACTGCGGCAGGCCCAGACCGACGGCGAGCTGGCCGCTGACGTTGACGCGTCTGTCGAGGCTGCGCGCCTGCTGGCCATGAGTCACGGTCTGGGCACCAGCGTTCTGGTCGGACAGCGCACAGCGGAGGCGGCAGAAGCCGTGATGCGTCATCACCTCACCAAGCTTTTCGGCCTGCCCGCCGAGGTATAGAGGAGGCGGGAGCTGCGCTGCCCGCCGGGCACGGTCGTTGTGGCCGCTCAGGCGGTGGTGATTCTCGTGTTCTGGACGGTGCAGACCCACCACGCGCCGTCCTTCCTGGTCAGTACCCAGGTGCCGGCGTTGGCGCCGCTGTCCTGCGGGGTGGCCCAGTGCTGCCGGGTGGACACCACGGCGACGTCGGCGGCAGGGAAGGTGATGTGGTCGATCTCGAGCGAGGTGCGGAAGCCCTCGGCGTGATGGTCCAGCCGCTCCTTGTGATAGGAGTGGATCTCCTCCCAGCCCCGGAACCGTCGGCCATCTCCTACCGTGAACGTCACGTCCGCGGTGAACCGGGCGTTGAACCCGACGGCGTCATGAGCCGAGGCGGCCGTCTCCAGTTCGGTGAAGAGCTCCTGGATCTGGTGAACGTCCTCTTCGCGGGCGGGCGTGCTCTGGGCCCAGGGGCGGTCGGCCATGCGAACTCCTTGAATACGGCTGGTCGTGGCTGAAAGGGCACGCTAGAACCTGAACCCCGGTTGAGGTCAACGCCCCCGCTGTCCGGTGAGCGAGCCATTCGGGTGCCGGGGGTGCTGAAGCCCTGTCACCCGGAATGCTGCGCCGATGCGAGGCGCTCGCGCAGCGTGGCGGCGAACTCTTCCGCCCGCGCCAGCTGGGTCCGCAGATCCGCCACCCGCTGCTGCGCGGCCTCCTGGAAACCGCGCACACGCTCCAGCAGATCCGCCCGCTCACCGGGCTGCAGTTGGGCGCCGGAGTCGAGGCGGTCGGTGGCCTCCAGCAGGTCGCGCATCTGCTCGAGGGTGAAGCCGAGCGGCTTCATGCGGCGGATGACCATCAGGCGGGCGACATCAGCCTCGGTGTACAGGCGGAAGCCGCCCTGGGAACGCGCGGAGGGCACCACGAGGCCGGTCTCCTCGTAGTGCCGGATGGTGCGCAGGGACAACTCGGTCCGCGCGGCGACCTCACCGATCTGCCTGTGCTTGCCGTCCACGCCCGTGATCCTCCGGCCCTTCTCATCCCCGGCGGGCCGCGTCCACTCGCGGCTCCACCGATCTCTACCCTAACGTTAGGGTAGAGTTGCTGACGGGTGAGGGCGGTCTGCCGCCGCCCCGCCGCTGCCGTGTCGGGGCCGACGCTGCCCCCGGCGAAGATCCGATTCTTGCAGGAGTACCGCGTGCGCGAGCCCATGACGCCCGACGCCGCGGCCTGCCCGCCGTGACACCTCGCCCCTGGACGTAAGCCCGGCCGCACCGCCACGCCGCAACCCTCCGCTCCGTCCCGCCTACGCCTTCCGGCCCACATCTTTCGGGGCCGTTCGTGGGGTGCCGACCCGGCCCTCCGCGCCATTCCCCACGCCCCCCGGCCTGCCGGACAGGGGGCGTGCCCGAGCACGAGGTTCCTCCTTCCTTGTCTGGTTCCGCTGTGTCCCCGGCCGCGCGCCTGCGCGGCCTGAAGCCCGAGTGGCTGACCAATCCGAAGGTCTGGCGTACCGAGGTACTGGCCGGCCTGGTGGTGGCGCTCGCGCTGATTCCCGAGGCGATCTCGTTCTCGATCATCGCCGGGGTCGACCCGGCCATCGGTCTGTTCGCCTCCTTCACCATGGCCGTCACCATCGCGATCGTCGGCGGGCGCCGGGCGATGATCTCCGCCGCGACCGGCGCCGTCGCCCTGGTGATCGCACCTCTGAACCGTGAGCACGGCCTCGGCTACCTCGTCGCCGCGGTCATCCTCGCCGGCGTCTTCCAGGTGGCGCTCGGCGCACTGGGGGTGGCGAAGCTGATGAGGTTCATCCCCCGCTCGGTGATGGTCGGCTTCGTCAACGCCCTCGCCATCCTGATCTTCATGGCCCAGGTCCCCGAAATGACCGATGTGCCCTGGGCCGTCTACCCGCTCGTCGCCGGTGGCCTGGCGCTGATGGTGTTCCTCCCGAAGATCACCACCGTGATCCCCGCGCCCCTGGTGTCGATCGTGACTCTCACGGTCATCACGGTCGCGGCAGGGATCGCGGTGCCCACCGTCGGCGACAAGGGCGACCTGCCGTCCTCCCTGCCGGTGCCCGGCCTGCCCGATGTGCCCTTCACCCTGGACACCCTGACCACCATCGCGCCGTACGCCTTCGCCATGGCCCTGGTCGGCCTGATGGAATCGCTGATGACCGCCAAACTGGTCGACGACATCACCGACACCCGCTCCAACAAGACCCGCGAGTCCATCGGCCAGGGCATCGCCAACATCGTCACCGGCTTCTTCGGCGGCATGGGCGGCTGCGCCATGATCGGCCAGACGATGATCAACGTGAAGGTCTCCGGCGCCCGCACCCGCCTGTCCACCTTCCTGGCGGGCGCCTTCCTGATGGTGCTGTGCATCGCGTTCGGGCCGGTCGTCTCCGACATTCCCATGGCCGCCCTGGTCGCCGTCATGGTCATGGTGTCGTTCGCGACCTTCGACTGGCACTCCATCGCCCCCAAGACCCTGGGACGGATGCCCGCCGGTGAGATCACTGTCATGGCGATCACCGTCGCGGTCGTCGTCGCCACCCACAACCTCGCCATCGGCGTCGTCACCGGCTCGATCACCGCCATGGTCATCTTTGCCAAACGCGTCGCCCACCTGGCCCAGGTCACCGCCGTCACCGACCCCGACCACACCACCGTCGTCTACCGGGCCACAGGCGAACTGTTCTTCGCCTCCTCCAACGACCTCGTCGGCCAGTTCAACTACGCCACCGACCCGAAGAAGGTCGTCATCGACCTGTCCGCCGCCCACATCTGGGACGCCTCCTCCGTCGCCGCCCTGGACGCGATCGAGACCAAGTACGCCCAGCGTGGCAAGACCGTCCAGATCACCGGCCTGAACGAGCCCAGCGCCAACCTCCACGGCAAACTCAGCGGCGAACTCACAGCCAGCCACTGACCAAACCATCCCGCACCACAAGGCCGCCTTGGCAGCACAGCTGCCAAGGCGGCCTTCCGGGTTATGCTCCGCCACCGGTCACCCGCCCAAGCCGGCGCCTCCGGCTACGAAGAGGCGGTCTGATCAAGGGAGCCCAACGGCTCAGGGCCACGCCGGAAGAGGGCGCCGAGCTGCTGCAGGCCGACAGCCACCGCCATGGCCGCGGCCGTCGACGCGAGCTGCGACAACCTGCCCCCTGCGCGTCCAGCGCGTGCCGCCCTTCATCGACCTGGCCGAGGACAACCACCATGCCGTGACCCGACTGCTGACCAGCCGTCAGCCGCACAAGCGCTACCTGGCTGACCTGCGAAGACGCCTGATTCATTCCCGATTCGGAGGAAAGGCGTTCCAGAGCCTCACTGAGACACGGCCCTGACCTGCGGCTACAGAATTATCCGCAAGGCCCACGTTGAGCCCGGTGCTGGTCTGCTGTACCCACAGGCTCAGTGCCTGTGCCAGTTGGTGGCCGGCGACGACAATGCCACCCAGATCGTCATGGGGGGCCACCCGGGGCAGCCGCGTCAAGGAGCTGTTCACCCGTGGCGTGGGCGAGTCCATCATCGAGGAGCGCTGGTCGGAACTATTGAATGGGACCGGGGGCCTCCGTCAGCGACCGGCGTCGTACTGTTCCCGCCAATTGTCGATCAACGCCGTCATCTCGCGCCGCATGAATGCGTAGAAGTCCCGCATCTCGTGGAGGCGGCGCCCGGCGACGCTGTCCGCGCCGGCCTCCTTGATGCCCTCGGCAGCGGCGTCGCCCATGACGGCGAGCATCTCGTTCTGGCTGCTCATCAAGGTGGCCCAGGCGTGCTCGCGGAAGCGGTAGTGGTCACGGCGGCTTCCCGGAGCCGGGACGCGCTCGATCATGCCCGTGGGAATGAGTTGCTTGACCGCGCTGGAGACGGCGCCGGAGCTGATGCTCAGCTCCTCGCAGAGGTCGGCAGCCGTCATCGTCTCCTGCCGACTGAAGAGCAGGGCGGTCATCACCCGCGCGGTGGTCTTCTGCATGCCGCCCTGCGCCAGGGTAAGCGCCAGTCTTTCCGCCGTCTCGCGCAGTCGGGTGCCCTCGTCGCCTTCCATGGCTCTCAGCATACTCAATCATCAGACATCTCTATTCGTTTACAGATCTCTGAATATTCGCTATGTTCCGAGTATGGAAAATGTCATCGAACTCCGGGAGCTCACCAAGACGTACGGCCTCCGCCGCGGCCTGACCGGCCTGTCCCTGGACGTCCATGCCGGGGAGGTCTTCGGGTTCCTCGGGCCCAACGGTGCCGGCAAGTCCACCACCATCCGCCTGCTGCTCGATCTCATCCGCCCCACCGGCGGCACCGCCACCGTCCTCGGCCTCGATCCACGTGCCGACGGGATCCGACTGCGCACCCGGGTGGGCTACCTGGCCGGTGACTTCGTCTGCGACGGACGACAGAACGTCTACGACTATCTTCGTTTCCTCGCCGCCCTGCGCGGCGGCGTGCCACAGGAAAGCATCGACGATCTGGCCGACCGGCTCGGACTCGACCAGAGCACGAAGATCAAAAAACTGTCCAAGGGCAACCGGCAGAAGGTCGGCCTCGTGCAGGCGTTCATGCACCGCCCCGAGCTGCTGATCCTCGACGAACCCACCTCAGGGCTCGACCCACTGGTCCAGCAGACCTTCCTCGATCTGGTCCTCGAGGCCGCCGCGAGGGGCCAGACCGTCTTCATGTCCAGCCACATCATGAGCGAGGTCGAAGCGGTCGCCAACCGGATCGGCATCATCCGCGACGGCCGCCTGGCCGCTCTGGACACCGTCGCCAACCTGCGCGCCGGCGCCGTCCGCAATATCGAGGTCACCTTCGGCCGACCGGCAGAGGCGGCCGCGTTCACGGCAGCCGACGGCGCCGGACGACTGCGACTCGACGAGTCCGGCACCACCCTCACCGGTCAAGTCATCGGCAGCCCCGACGCCCTCATCAAGGCGCTCGCCCAGCACACCGTCACCACCCTGCGCGTCACCGAGCCCGCCCTCGAAGAGCTTTTCCACTCCTACTACGAGGGTGCCGAGGCCGCGCCACGCGCCGTCGCCCAGTCCACCTGAAACCGGCTCAGCCCACTCGGCTCTCCCCAGGGGGCCGGAGAACTCCATCCCCCATAGCGAAAGGACAGCCGTCATGAGCGCCGCCGTCTACACCAAGTTCCTCTCCGACAGCCGTCGCGGACTCATCGGCTGGGCGCTCGGCACCGCAGCGGTCGCGATGATGTACGCCTCCACCTACCCCTCCCAGAAGAACAACACAGCAAGCCTGCCCGAGGCCATGCGTGATGCCCTGCACATCGACGCCACCGCTGCCGGCTACCTCCAGGCCAGCGTCTTCGGCCTGATCCTGCCGTTGCTCGCCATGATCTACGGCATTGCCACCGGGTCCCGCGCCCTCGCGAGTGAGGAGGAGTCCGGGCAACTCGACCTCCTGCTCGCTCACCCCGTCAGCCGAACCGCTGTGGTGCTCCAGCGCTTCGGTGCTCTGGCCACCGGGGCCGTGGTCATCTGCGTTCTCGTCTGGCTCGCCCTGCTCGCCATCCGCGACGGCGCCGAGCTCACCAGCGTGTCCCTGGGCGAACTGCTCGCCCAGTGTGCGCACCTGGCTCTGCTCGCGATCACCTTCGGCGCCCTGGCAACCGGACTCGGGGCCGCCTTCGGTCGACGTGTCGTCGTCCTGGCCGCGACCGCGGTGATCGGTGTTCTCGCCTATGCCGCCCATACCTTCGCCGCTCAGATCGGCGCCGGCTGGCTCGCCTACCTGTCGCCCTTTCACTACTACATCGACGGAGAGCCCCTCACATACGGCTTCCAGTGGGGCGATGCCGCGGTCCTCGGCGGTGCCGCGGTCGCGTTCGTGGCGCTGGGCGCGGTCCGCTTCGGGCGCCGCGATCTGAACACCTGACGGCCCCGCTCGGGGCACAGGGTGGCTCTGCCGAGGGCCGATACAACCCGGGATCAAGATTCCATAGTCAACGCGTCAGGATCCTGTAAGGTGCCTGGCGGTGTGCCGGGAAGCCTGGTCGGCGAACAGGGGATCACTCTCTTTGCCGATCGGGGGCGGAACAACCCATGGTGCTCATCGCTGTTTTCGGCGTCGCACTCCTCATCGCGGTACTGGTCTCGGGCTTGGCGGCCCGCTCCGTACTCTCCACCTCGCTGCTCTTCCTCGTCGCGGGCGCGCTCGTCGGTGACGGGGCCTTTGGCCTGATCCACATCACGGCGGACAGCCCGATCGTCTCGGTCACCGCCGATCTGGCGCTGTTCGCGGTGCTGTTCACCGACGGCATGCATGTGTCGTTCCCCTCGTTGCGCGGCGCCTGGCGGAATCCGGCGCGTGCCCTCGGGCTCGGGATGCCGCTGGCGTTCGTGGGGATGGCGCTGATCACCCATTTCCTGGCCGGGCTGGACTGGACGACGTCTTTCCTGGTCGGTGCCGTGCTGGCGCCGACCGACCCGGTGTTCGCGTCGGCGATCGTGGGCCGTAAGGAGGTCCCGGCGCGGTTGCGGCAGTTGCTGAATGTGGAGAGCGGGATCAACGACGGGCTGGCGCTGCCGGTCGTACTGGTGCTGATCGCGACGGCCGGGCCGACCTCGGATGCGGCGGAGGCGTCACTGTCGAAGATCGCTCTGGAGCTGGTCGGTGGTCTGGCGCTGGGCATCGTGCTGCCGCTGGTCGTGAACGGGCTCGTACGGTTCCGGCTGCTGGGTGCGGAGCCGAAGCTCCAGCCGCTGCTGCCGCTGGCGGCCGGGGTGATCCTCTACGCGACGTGCCACCTCACCCACGCCAACCCCTACCTGGCGGCCTTCTCCGCGGGCGCGGTGCTCGCCTCGGTGTCGCCGGAGTCCAGGCACGCCTTCGAACCGCTGGGGGAGGCGCTGGCGGAGCTGAGCAAGTTCGCGGCGCTGCTGGTGTTCGGGGCGCTGCTGACGCCTCGGCTGTTCGGTGATCTGTCGGCCGGCGGATATGTCGCCGTGGTGCTGGCGATCGTTCTGGTCCGGCCTGCGTCGCTGCTGCTCTCGCTGATCGGCACGCGTTTCGACCGGCGGGAGAAGCTGGCGGCGGCCTGGTTCGGCCCGAAGGGCTTTGCCTCCGTCGTCTACGGGCTGCTGGTGCTGCAGTCCGGCATCCCGCAGGGCCAGGAGGCATACACCCTGATCGCGGTGTGCATCGCCTTCTCCATCGCCGCCCACAGCAGCACGGATGTGCCCGTCGCCCGTCTCTTCGATGTCGAGGACCTCGTCGGCATACCGGATGACGACGATGACGATGAGCACAAGAGGAAGCGGACTGTGGTGGCCGCGGAGCCTGCGGCCCGGATGGAGGAGGACGGCAATGCGCGCACGTGATCTGGCGGTGGAATATCCGTCAGTGCGTCTGGACAGCGATGCGCTGGACGCGGCCCGGCTGCTGGCGGAGCAGCGGCTGCCCGGGGTACTGGTGATGGACGAAGGAGCGGAGCCCTATGCCGTACTGCCCGGGTCGGCCCTGGTCAAGCTGCTCGTGCCCGGCTACGTGATCGAAGACCCCACGCTCGCGGCGGTGGTCGATGAGCCACACGCGGACCGGCTGTGCCAGGCGCTGGCGGGACGGCGGGTGGCCGACTGCCTGCCCCGGGAACGTCACAAGCCGCCGGTCGCGGACCCGGATGACACCGCGCTGGAGGTCGCGGCGCTCATGGCGCGCGAACGCAGCCCGCTGATCGCGGTGGTGGAACGGGGTGAGCGCGGGGAGCGCGGCGGCTCCCGGTTGCTAGGCGTGATCACCGCCGCACATCTGCTGGAACGTCTTCTTGGGGCGACATGAGCGACTGGCACAGCTGGGCGGCGATCGCCGTCTTCGTGATCGCGTACGCGGCCATCATCAGCGAGCGCGTGCACCGCACGGCCGCCGCCCTGGCAGGGGCCGCGGCCATGCTCGCGATCAGCGCCACAGACGACACGGCGGCCTTCTTCGACGAGCACTCCGGGATCGACTGGAACGTCATCTTCCTGCTGCTCGGGATGATGGCGATCGTCGGGGTCCTCAAGCAGACGGGCCTGTTCGAGTATCTGGCGATCTGGGCGGCCAAACGCGCCCGCGGCAAGCCCTTCCGCGTGATGACCATGCTGATAGTCATCACCGCCACCGCCTCCGCGCTGCTGGACAACGTCACCACGGTGCTGCTGGTCGCCCCGGTCACCCTGCTGGTGTGCGAGCGCCTCGCGCTGCCCGCCGCCCCCTTCCTGATCGCGGAGGTGCTGGCGTCCAACATCGGCGGCACCGCCACCCTGGTCGGCGACCCGCCGAACATCATCATCGCCAGCCGGGGCGGGCTGACCTTCAACGACTTCCTGGTCCACCTCGCCCCCATCGCCGCGCTACTCACCGTCGTGCTGGTGGTGATGTGCCGGGTGATGTTCCGCAAGGTGCTGGTGTACGACGAGGAGCGCGCCGCCGAGGTGATGGCGCTGGAAGAGCGCGAGGCCATTCGCGACCACCGGCTGCTGTACCAGGGCCTGGGGGTTCTGGCCCTGGTCGTCTTCGGGTTCGTGGCGCATCCGGTGCTGCACTACGCGCCGAGCGTGGTGGCCCTGCTCGGTGCCGGGCTGCTCATCGCCATTTCGAAGGTGGAGACCGGTGAGGCGCTGAAGGAGGTGGAGTGGCCAACGCTCGCGTTCTTCGCCGGGCTGTTCATCATGGTCGGGGCGCTCATCGAAACAGGCGTCATCGGAGAGGTCTCCCGCGCCCTGGCAGACGCGACCGGTGGCAGCGAGCTGGGTGCCACAATGCTGCTGGTGTTCGGCTCCGCCGTGCTGTCCGGGATCGTCGACAACATTCCGTACGTCGCCACCATGGCCCCCATCACCGCCGACCTGGCGCACGGCTTCGGCGGCGACGGTGTCCATGTGCTGTGGTGGGCCCTGGCCCTGGGCGCGGACCTCGGCGGCAACGCCACCGCCATCGGCGCGTCCGCCAACGTCGTCGTCCTCGGCATCGCCGAACGCAACCAGCAGCCCATCTCCTTCTGGCAGTTCACCAAGTACGGCCTGGTCGTCACCGCGGCCACGGTCACCATCGCCGCGGGGTACCTGTGGCTGCGGTACTTCGCCCTCGGCTGACCGCTGACATCACCGACCGACGGGGGTCTCCACCATCATGTCTTCCTCACCTCAAGGGCCGCCCGGCGATCCCGCCGTCCCGCACATGATCGTCTGCGGCGACGACGCGCTGGCCCACCGCCTGGCGGCCGAACTGCACGAGGTCTACCGCACACAGGTGACGGTCGTCGTTCCGGTCGCGGCCCAGGCAGGGGAGACCCCGCGGTTACGGACCACAGGACCCGCTCGCGCGTCCGCCCTCCTCGGCCGCGTGGCAGCGGCGGTCGGACGGGCGCCGCTCCCCCGCCAGGGCGCGTCGGGCGGGGCGCCGGATACCGGTGTTCGGGTCATGGAGGCGCCAGACCTCGCCGATGACGTGCTGACCGAGGCGGGGGCGACACGGGCCACGGCACTGGCTCTGGTCCATGACGACGACGAGACCAACATCCACGCCGCACTACGTGCCCGTCGGCTCAACCCCCGGCTGAGGCTGGTGATCCGGCTCTACAACCGCAAACTGGGCCAGCACCTGGAAGACCTGCTCGACCAGGCCGCGGTGGTCGCCGACCCCGGCATGGACCCGGCGGAGCTGGACGCCGCCACCACCGTGCTGTCCGACGCGGACACCGTGGCCCCCGCGCTCGCGGCCACCGCTGTCGCGGGCACGCGGAAAGTGGTGCAGGCCGGCGGGCTGCTGCTGCACGCGGCCGAGCGCACCCCGCCCGGCCGCGACGAGGTCGCCGATCCGGGTCTGTGTACCCTCGCGCTGCTCTCGTCCACCACCAGCAACCCCGGTGGCAGCGAGGGCTCGGACAGCAGCGGAGACGACGGTCCGCGCCTGCTGCCCGGCGACGCGGAGGTCGCCGCCGCCACCGGGCGCGGCACGGTGGTGCTGGAAGCCGTCTCCTTCACCGGTACGCCCCTTCCACCGCGGCGGCTCGGCAGCCGCAGGGTGCCGCTCGCCTCGCTGTTCTCCCGACGGCTGCGCTGGTCCGTCGCCGGGATGGTGACCGCCGTTCTCGCGCTCGCCCTCGCCTCGTGGCGGTTCACCGGGGACGACCTCCCGCACGCGGCTTACCTCACCGTGCTGGACGTGCTGGCCATCGACGACCCGGCGCTCGACGAGCCGACCGGGCGCAAGGTTCTCCAACTGCTGTCCGGGCTGGTCGGCTTGCTCCTGCTGCCCGTCCTGGTGGCCGCGGCCCTCGAAGCGCTGGGCACCTTCCGGACCGCGTCCGCGCTGCGTCGGCCGCCGCGGGGACTCTCCGGCCATGTCGTCCTGCTCGGCCTTGGCAAGGTGGGCACTCGTGTGCTGGCGAGACTGCGTGAGCTGGACATCCCCGTGGTGTGTGTGGAGGAGGACCCCGAAGCGCGCGGCATCCCGCTCGCCCGGCGGCTGGGGGTGCCGACCGTCGTTGGTGACGTCACCCAGGAAGGCGTGCTGGAGGCCGCCAAGATCCGGCGGGCGCATGCGCTGCTCGCGCTGACCAGCTCCGACATCACCAACCTGGAGGCGACGCTGTACGCTCGCTCGGTCAAACCCGACCTGCGGGTGGCACTGCGCCTGTACGACGACCACTTCGCCACTGCCGTCTACCGCACCCTGCGTGCCGCTCACCCCCAAGCGCTGACCCGCAGCCGCAGTGTCTCGACACTCGCGGCACCGGCCTTCGCCGGGGCCATGATGGGCCGCCAGGTCCTGGGCGCCATACCGGTCGAACGCAAAGTGCTGCTCTTCGCCGCATTGCATGTCGCGGGCCACCCGCAGTTGGAGGACCGCACGGTCGCCGAAGCGTTCAAGCCGGGCGCCTGGCGGGTGATCGCGCTCGATGCGGCGGAACCGGCGGACCGGCGGCGCGACCTCGCCGCAGCGCTCCCGTACGACGGCGCCGACCGGGAGCCCGGTCTGGTGTGGGACCTGCACCCCGGCTATGTACTGAAGCCGCACGACCGCGTGGTGCTGGCCACCACCCGCCAGGGCTTGGGCGAACTCCTCGGCGCAAACCCCGTGCCGCGAGGGATCCCGGAGACCGGATGACCGACGCGGGAGCAGCCATGGGAACCACTCGGCGGATGCCGGTCCTGGACCAGAAAGAGCAGAAGGAGCAGTCAGGTGAAACGAGGTGGCATACCCGGGCATTTCCTCGGGGACTACGCGGGCATGCTCGCCGATGTCTCCGGGACCGGACGGTTGTTGCGGCGGCCCGAGCTGGACGCGCTGCGCGAGCTGGGGGAGCGGGCGGCGGAGGCGGGGTACGGGCTGCGGGAGCTGATCGGACTGTATCTGGGCGAGACCCGCAGACTCTGGGGTTCGCTGCCCGGCGTCGCACGGGCGCCGAGTGCGGCGGCGGTGGCCCGTACCGACGACGCGCTGCTCGGCGCCGTGGACGCGGCGATCAGCGCGCTGGGGGAAGGGCACGAGCGGGCGCAGCACCTGGCGGTACGTCAGGAGGAGGCGGTGCGGCGCGAGTTCATCGATGATCTGCTGTACGGGCGTAGTGATCTGGGGAGGCTGGCCGAGCGCGCCGAGCGGTTCGGGCTGCGGCTGGCGCGTTCCCACGCGGTCGCCGTCGCCGAGGGCGATGAGCCGTACGACGACGTCCATCCGGTGGTGCGCCGCGTCGAGCGGGAGTTGATCGCCCGGTTTGGTGAGCACGACGTACTGCTGACCACCAAGGACGGCCGGCTGGTGTGCGTCGCCGCGAGCAGTGAGCGAGTGATCCTGGACGCCTTCGCGAAGTACGCGGAATGGCCCGGCACCGGGTACTCAGGGGCGCGCTGGGTGGCCATCGGCCGTGAGCATCCAGGAGCGGGCGGTGTGGTGCTCAGCTACGAGGAGGCGCTCGGTGCCCTGGAACTCGCCGAGCGGCTGGAGCTGCCAGGGCCCGTTCTGCACGCCGGGGACCTGCTGGTCTTCCCGGTGCTGTTGCGCGACCGGGCGGCCATGTCCGACCTGGTGCGGACGGTGCTCGGCCCGCTCACGACGTCGCGCGGCGGGGCCGGGCCGCTGCTGGAGACGCTCACCGCGTGCGCGGCGGCCGGTTATGTCAACGCCGAGGCGGCACGGCGCCTGAAGATCAGCGTACGCACCCTCTCCTACCGGTTGGAGCGGATCAAGACCCTGACCGGCTATGACCCCGGGGACGCGCTACAGCGCTTCACGCTGGAGACGGCGGCGATGGGGGCGCGGTTGCTGGGGTGGCCGGCGGAGCCGCTGTAGACGCTTCCCGGAGCCCGGTCGGTTCCCGCGTCAACAGGACGTCAGGAGCGCGTAAAGATTGCCGGGATGCGGCAATGTGCGGCCGTACCTCCCGGTGTCACGATGCCGTGGCACCGAGACGAGGGACGGGGGTGGTGCTGTGGCTGGGTTCCTGCGGGCCGCGCTGGGGTTTCCCACGGTCCTGTTCAGCTTCGCGCTCCTCGTCGTGGCCGGGTACTGGCTTGTGGTGCTGCTGGGAGGGATCGGCGTGGACGCCTTCGACGGGGGAGACGGCGTCCACGCCGGTACGGCCGGAATACCGGTCACCGCCATGGTCTCGACCGGAATCGTCATTGCCTGGTTCGTGGCCCTGGCCGGTGACGCGCTGATCGTCCACCGCTGGCTGCGGGTCGCCGTGCTGCCCGCCGCGCTGGGGGCGGCCTGGGTCGGCATCAGGGTGCAGCGGCGCCTGGCTCACCGCTTGCTGCCTCCTGAACGGGTGCCGTCGCGCGAGCATTTCGTGGGCCGCGTCTGCGTGATCCGCACCTCTCGCGTGAGCGCCGACTTCGGCCAGGCCGAGGTGACGTCCGACGACGGATCGACCGCGACCGTCCAGGTCCGTACCCACGAGGCCGGACTGGTCTCGGGCTCCCACGCGCTCATCTTCGACTACGACGCCGACGGCGAGTTCTTCCGGGTCGCGCCCTTCGACATCGCGCTCGACCCCCACCGTCCGGCCGTCTGAACACCTCCACATCTCTTTTCCCACATCCCGGACAACCAAGGGATCTCATCGATGGATGCCATCACCGTAGGGCTGGGCGTGGTCATCGCCGTCGTCCTGCTCGTCGTACTCGTCGTGTTCCTCGCCGTCACCCGGCTGTACCGCAAGGTGCCCCAGGGGCAGGCGCTGATCGTCTCCAAGTACCGCAAGGTCGATGTGACCTTCACGGGTGCCGTGGTGCTGCCCGTGCTGCACAAGGCGGAGGTGATGGACATCTCGGTGAAGACCATCGAGATCGGCCGCACCGGCCGTGAGGGGCTGATCTGCCAGGACAACATCCGCGCCGACATCCGCATCGCCTTCTTCGTACGGGTCAACAAGACGAGGGAGGACGTGGTGAAGGTCGCCCAGGCGATCGGCACGGCGCGCGCCAGTGACCCGCGCACCTTGCAGGAGCTGTTCAACGCGAAGTTCTCCGAGGCGCTCAAGACGGTCGGCAAGCAGTTGGACTTCGCCGACCTCTACACCAAGCGCGATGAGTTCCGGGACCGGATCATCGCGGTCATCGGCACCGACCTCAACGGCTACAGCCTGGAGGACGCGGCCATCGACTATCTCGAACAGACGCCGATGGGCCAGCTGGACGCCGCCAACATCCTGGACGCCCAGGGCATCCGCAAGATCACCGAGCTGACCGCCATCGAGCATGTGCGCACCAATGAGTACCAGCGCACGGAGGAGAAGGAGATCACCCGGCAGAACGTCGAGGCCCGCGAGGCGGTCCTGGAGCTGGAGCGGCGGCAGTCCGACGCCGAGATCAAGCAGACGCGCGAGATCGAGACCGTACGGGCCAGGGAAGAGGCGGAGACGGCGCGGGTGCAGGCCGAGGAGCGGCTGCGGTCGCACAGCGCGCACCTGAAGACCGAAGAGGCGCTCGGCATCCAGAACGAGAACCGCGAACGCGAGATCGCCGTCGCGGTCAAGAACCGCGAGCGCGTCATCGCCATCGAGAGCGAGCGCATCGAGAAGGACCGGCTCCTGGAGGTCATCGCACGGGAGCGGGAGACCCAGCTGAGGCGCATCGCCGCCGACAAGGAGGTCGAGGCGGAGAAGCGGGAGATCGCCGACGTGGTGCGGGAGCGGATCGCGGTGGAGAAGACCGTCGCGGCGCAGGAAGAGGAGATCAAGAAGCTCCGCACGGTGGAGGAGGCCGAGCGCGAGCGCCAGGCACTGATCATCCACGCCGAGGCAGAGGCCCAGGAACGCCTGGTCAAGGACATCAAGGCGGCCGAGGCCGCCGAGCAGGCGGCAGAGCACCGGGCCGCCGAGGAACTGACGATGGCCGAGGCGCGGCGCAAGGCCGCCGATCTGGACGCGCAGTCCGCGATCCGGCTCGCCGAGGGCAAGCGCGCGGACGCGGCGGCCGCCGGACTCGCCCAGGCCGAAGTCCAGGAGCGCACGGCGGAGGCCATCGCCAAGGTCGGGCACGCGGAGGCCGACGTCGCCCGGGAGAAGGCCCTTGCGGGGGCCGAGGGACTGCGGGAGAAGCTGAAGGCCGAGGCCGAGGGCCTGACGGAGAAAGCGGCGGCGATGGCGGCGCTGGACGCGGCCGGCCGTGGCCACGAGGAGTTCCGCCTCCGGCTGGAGGCGGAGAAGGACGTACGGCTCGCCGGGATCGACGTACACCGGCAGGTCGCCGAGGCCCAGGCCACCGTGCTGGCCACCGGCCTGGAGAACGCGAAGATCGACATCGTCGGCGGGGAGAGCGTCTTCTTCGACCGGCTGGTGAACGCGATCTCGCTCAGCAAGGGCGTGGACGCCTTCGTCGACCGCTCGGAGTCCGTCCAGGCCATGGCGGCCCCGTGGCTCGACAAGGACGCCTCGACCTTCACCGAGGACATCGGAGCGATGCTCACGGGCCTGGGCAGCGGCGGCCTCCGCGACCTGACCCTGGCCGGTGCGCTCACCCGGCTGATCACCGACGCCGGTCCGAAGGCAGGCGCGTTGGAGGGCCTGCTGGAGTCCGTACGGGCGAGCGGCCTCGGCGACACGAAGCTGCTCGAACTCGCCGCGCCCGCTCGGGCCAACGGGACAGCCCGGTAGCCACCGGGTTCGGGGCTGTGCCGCATGGCCGCGTGCCGACGCCAGTGAGGAGAGGGAACGACATGAACACCGACGGGCAGGCCACAGCCGCGCCACGAGCGCCAGGGCGTACGAGCCAGGGCGCGGCCTCACCGGCGGGCGGCCCCGGGGCCGGGCTTCAGGACGGGACGTACGAGGTGCTGCGGGACCGGCTGCTGGGCGCGGCCCGCGAACTGGGCAGCCGGGCACGGGCACTCGACGAGCGCCGGGTGGAGATGTTCGGCGACGGCGCGCTCGACCTCACCGGCACCGGGGTTCTGCGCACCGCCCAGCCGACCGTCGTGTGCGATCTGGTACAGGTCGGCGGGCTGCTGCTGTGCGGCCACAACACGCCGTCGACGGAGGTCGCCGATGTCGGGGACGTCTTCACGCTCTTCCACCGCGCGGACGACGGCTTCCGGTCGGCCGCTCCCGACGCCCTCGCGGGCCTGCTCGACGACGACGGTTTCCAGCGGGACTTCGCCGAGCTGTACCGCTACTACCGCTCCACCCGGCTGTTGCGGCTGCGCCGCACCGGCCTGTATCTGCTGGCCGTCTTCCGGACCGGCGAGCGGCCCACCGATATCCGGGTGCTGCGCTGGCGGATCGCGGCCGACGGCACGCCCGCCTACCTCGACGCCAAGGGCGAGCGCGACCACGTCCTCCCGCCGCCCCACGACGTCACCTGGACCGCCACGACCCGGGACGACCACGTCCTCGGCCGCCACCCCCACATCCGCGTCGCGGACGGCCTGTACGTCGCCACAGTTGGCGGCACCCTGACCGTCAAGACCGAGGACGACACCGAGACGGGGGAGGGCGTCTACGCCGAGCCCGTCGAGGAACCGTTGCAGTCCCTCGCCGACGCCGAGGTCGAGTACGCCCGCGCCGGACCCCTTCTGCTGCTGCGTATCCGCCCGTACAACGAGCCCGCATGGCGCCATCTCGTCTTCAACACCCGGACGCAGGAGGTACTGCGTCTGGACGGCGTCGGGCAGGCGTGCCGCCTCCTCCCCGACGGCCAGGGCATCGTCTTCCCCGGCGGCTACTACCTCGCCACCGGTGCCGTCAGGACCTTCGAGAGCGACACCACCGGACTCGGCTACGAGCGGGCCGTCCGGTCTCCGGGCGGCGAGGACACGCTCTTCGTGTTCCACGCCGAAGCGGACGGCCGGGTCCTGCTGCTGCCCTACAACGTCATCCGGCAGGAGGCCGCCGCACCGATCGTGGCGCATGGCTGGGCGCTCTTCGACGACGGCGCACTCGCCACCCTCAAGACCGCCCCCGGTGAACCGGCCCGAGCGCATCAGGTCCAGCTGTGGACCACGCCGTACCTCTCCGAGACGTACGCCGCGCAACGGCCCCCGGGCACCGGCCCGCTCGCCCGCATCGGCAATCCCGAGCTGGTGCGCGGCATCTCCGGTTGTCTGTCCTTGGCGCGGATGGCGCATGACATGGTGCCCGGCCAGGCCGTGTTCGAGGCGATCGGGGCCACCGCGAAACGAGTCGCCGACTCCTGCCACTGGCTCGCCGACCCCGAGCTCGGCGCACTCGGCGAACCGGTGGAATCGATCCGGGCCACCGCCGCCCGGGTCACCGAGGAATTCCGGCGGATCGCGGAGCTGGGGCACAAGGCTGCCGAAACGCTCGGCGAAGCCACGGCACGCATCACGACGCTGGTGCGGCGCGTACGCGGCGAACAGCCCGGTACCGCCGACGGCTGGGTGCGGGCGCTCGCGGAACTGCGGCAGGAGCAGGGCCGGCTGGAGACCCTGCGCGACATCCGGTACCTCGACCTTGAGCAGTTGGACGCGCTCGCGGCGGGGCTGAACGACGGCCTCGCCGCCGCCGGGCGGCGCGCCGCCGCGTTCCTCAGTGGGGAAGACGCCTTCGCGGCCACGCACCAGGCGGTCGCCGTGCTCACCGGCGAAGCCGCGGCCGTCGCCACCGTCGCGGACGCCACGCCCGTCGCCGAGCGTATCGACGAGCACGCGGACGGACTGCGCGTGGTCACGGACGTCATCGCCACACTGGACCTCGCCGACGCCACGGTACGCACCTCCGTCCTGTCCCGCGTCGGGGAAGTCCTCGGCGCGGTCAACCAGGCCCGCGCCACCCTCGACGCCCGGCGGCGCGAACTCCGAGGATCCGAGGGACGTGCCGAGTTCGCCGCGGAGCTCGCGCTGCTCGGACAGGCCGTGGCGGGCGCGCTGGCGGCCGCCACGACACCCGAGGAGTGCGACGAACAGCTGGGCCGACTGCTGTCCCGCATCGAGGACCTCGAAGCCCGCTTCGGTGACGTCGACGCCCACGAAGAGCGGATCGCCACCCAGCGGGAGGAGATCCATGAGGCGTTCTCGGCCCGTCGGCAGACACAGCTCGACGAGCGTGCGCGCCGTGCGCGGCGGCTGGCCGAGTCGGCCCGGCGTCTGATCGGCACCGTGGCCCGCCGGGTCCGGTCGCTGGGCAGTGCCGACGAGGTGGCCACGTTCTTCGCGTCCGACCCGCTCGTCTCCAAGGTCCGGGCAACGGCGGACGAGCTGCGGGCCACCGGAGATCCGGCACGCGCCGGGGAGCTCGACGGTGGGCTCACCGCCGCACGGCAGGAGGCGGCCCGCGCGCTGCGGGACCGGGCGGACATGTATGACGGCACCGGCACCATCCGGCTCGGCCGACACCGCTTCACCGTCCCGCCTCCGAACCAGCGGACCGACCTCACCCTCGTCCCGCACGACGGTGCCCTCGCCTTTGCCATCACCGGCACCGACTACCTCGCGGCCGTCACCGATCCGGCCCTGACCGGGCACCAGGAGTTCTGGGAACAGCCACTGATCTCCGAATCCCCCAATGTCTACCGCTCCGAACACCTGGCGGCGGCCCTGCTGGAGGCGGCCGAGGAAGGAGGCACCGGGGCGTGGGAAGCGCTTTCCCGCGCGGATGAGGCCGCACTCCTCGCCGAGGTCGGACGCGCCGCCGCGTCCCGCTACGACGAGGGCTACGACCGAGGCGTCCACGACCACGACGCCGCCCGCATCCTCACCGTCCTGCTCCGGCTGCGGGCCGAGGCCGGGCCGCTGCGCTTCGCTCCGGAGGTGCGGGCGGCGGCCCAGCTCTTCTGGGCGTACGGAACGGAGGAGCGCGTACGCGCCCTGTGGACCACCCGCGCCCAGTCCTTCGCGCGGGCCCGTGGCGTCTTCGGACACGTCCCCGGAGCGGCGGACCTCCGTACCGAACTGGGCGCGGCCGCGGCCGGCTTCCTGCCGCAGGCGATACCCGATCTCGCGGCGGCGTCCCGGGATCGCGAGGCCATCGGCGCGTACCTCGTCGAGGAGCTGGCCGACGGGCCGCCGCGTTTCGCGACGAGCGCTGAAGCCCGCACCCTGATCGCCACCTTCCGCACGGCTCTCGGCGGCGACGGCTCACCCGGCGCCAAGGAGTTCACCGAAGACCTCCGCGCGCTCTCCGGCGACCTGGCCGCCCGCTACCAACTGGCGGTGGCCTGGCTCGGCGGCCATGTAGAAGCAAGCGGACTCGAACGCCGTGATCTGGCGGAGGCGGCCGCCATCGAGGTCTGCGGTACCGCGATCGAGCGCCGCGACATCGCCGCACCACTGGCCGCGTCCGTCGACGGCCTGCTCGGTACGCACTCGCGCGTCGCAGGCGGCACCATGCCCCTCAGGCTCGATGAATTCCTCACGCGTACTACGGAGTTCCGGCGCGTCCGCGTGCCCGCTTACCGCTCGTACGCCCGCAAGCGCACGGAACTGCTCGCCGCCGAACGCGAGCGGCTGCGCCTGGACACGTACCAGCCCAAGGTGCTGTCGTCCTTCGTCCGCAACCGGCTGGTCGACGAGGTCTATCTGCCTCTCGTCGGGGACAACCTCGCACGTCAGCTCGGCGCCGACGGAGACGGCCGCCGTACCGACAGCCAGGGGCTGCTCCTGCTGCTGTCCCCACCCGGCTACGGCAAGACGACCCTCGTGGAGTACGTCGCCTCCCGCCTCGGTCTCCTCTTCGTCAAGGTCGACGGCCCCGCGCTCGGCCGCCGCACCGACTCCCTCGACCCGGCCGCGGCGCCCGACGCCGCCGCCCGCCGCGAGGTCGAAAAGATCAACTTCGCGCTGGAGATGGGCAACAACGTCCTTCTCCACCTCGACGACATCCAGCACACCGCTCCCGAGCTGTTGCAGAAGTTCATCCCCCTCGGCGACGCCCAGCGCCGAGTGGAGGGAGTGAGGGGCGGCCAGGCGTGCACGTACGACCTGCGTGGCAAGCGCTTCGCGGTGTGCATGGCCGGCAACCCCTACACCGAGTCCGGGGCGCGCTTCCGCGTCCCCGACATGCTTGCCAACCGGGCCGACGTGTGGAACCTCGGTGATGCCCTGAGCGGCAAGGAGGAGCTCTTCGCGCTCAGCCACATCGAGAACGCTCTCACCTCACACCCCGTGCTGGCCCCCCTCGCTTCTTGGGACCGTGGGGACATCGACCTGCTGGTCCGCCTCGCGCGGGCGGACGACGGCGACGAAGGGGCACGGCCGGACCGCCTCACCCGCCCGTGCACCCCGGCCGAGCTGGACGAGATCCTGTCCGTCCTGCGCAAGCTGCTGCACATCCAGAAGACGGTGCTCGCGGTCAACCGCGCCTACATCGCATCCGCCGCTCAAGCCGACGCCTCCCGCACCGAGCCCCCGTTCCGCCTGCAAGGCTCCTACCGCGATACCAACAAGCTCGCCGCGCGCATCGTCCCGGCCATGAACGACGCCGAACTCGAAGCGCTCATCGACGACCACTACCGGGCCGAGGCCCAGACCCTCACCGCAGATGCCGAGGCCAACCTCCTCAAACTGGCCCAGCTGCGCGGCAGCCTCACCGCCGAGCAGGCGGCGCGCTGGAATGAGGTCAAGCAGGGGTACTCAAGGCGGCGCACGGTGGATACACCTACGAACACGACCGAGTCCTGATGATGTTGTCCGAGGTGTCTGACAGTTGACGGCTGGGTCCGGGTGGCGGTGAGCAATCGAATGATTCCCGGCGGCTTGGCTCAGCTCAGTTCGGCGAACGCTTCCACAGCGGCGGTCTTTCCGGTGACGATGATGACGTCGCCCTTCTCGACGACCGTGTCGGCCGTCGCGTGGGTGAAATCCGCTCCCATGGGCTTGATGCCCACGACCGTCACGCCGTATCTGCTGCGCAGCCTGCTCTCGCCGAGCGGAATGCCCCGCACCACGCTCGGCGCGATCGTCTTCACCAGGGCGAAGTCGTCGTCGAACTCGATGAAGTCCAGCATCCGCCCGGTCACCAGGTGTGCGACGCGCTCACCCATCTCGTGCTCCGGCAACACGACATGGTGGGCGCCGAGCCGTTCCAGGATCCGGCCGTGCTGGCGGCTGATGGCCTTCGCCCAGATGTTGGGGACGCCGGCCTCCAGCAAGTTGGAGGTGACGAGGATGCTCGCTTCGACGTCCGTCCCGATGGCGACAACGGCGCTGCTGAACTCGTCGACACCGAGCTGGGCGAGTGCTTCCGGGTCGGTGCCGTCCGCCACGACGGCGTGGGTGAGTGAGTCGCTGTACTTCTGAACCAGGCGAGCGTTCTCGTCGATGCCCAGGACGTCCCAGCCACGCCGCATCAGCTCGGCGGCGAGGGAGGTGCCGAACCGGCCGAGCCCGATCACCGCCACCCGCTGATCGCCGCGCGGCGTGGGCTGTTCTGCCGCCCGCTTGCGGCGGCGCAGTCTGCGCAGGGAGTTCAGGAAGTCAGCCAATGACGGGTCGCTCCTCGGGTAGCTGGTAGCGGCGGGTCCGCTCGCGCAGGGCCAGGGCCGACACCAGGGTGACCGGGCCGAGTCGCCCGATGAACATCAGCAATGTCAGTACCAGTTGGCCCGAGGCGGGCACATCCGCGGTGATTCCTGTGGAGAGGCCCACGGTGCCGAATGCCGAGACGACCTCGAAGAGGACCGCCTCGAAGGATGCCTTCGTCACGGTCAGCAGGGCGAGCGTAGCGCCCATCACCAGGCCGATGCCCAGCAGCGCGACGGTCAGTGCCTGGCGCAGTATGTGCGGAGCGAGCCGTCGCCCCATGACGGCCGACGTGGGCTCGCCCCGTACCTCTGCCAGGATCGCGGCGCCCAGTACGGCGAACGTGGTGACCTTGATGCCGCCCGCGGTCCCCGCGCTGCCGCCGCCGATGAACATCAGCATGCACACCAGGAGCAGTGTCGATGGGCGCAGGGCACCGGTGTCGACGCTGTTGAATCCCGCGGTCCGGGTCATGGTGGAGGTGAAGAACCCGTTCAGCACCTTGCGCGGAGTGCTGAACGCTCCCAGCGTCCCCTGGTTCTCCCATTCGAACAGGCAGATGAGCACTGTGCCGAGGACCAGCAGGATCGCGGTGGTGCCGAGCGTCAGCTTCGTGTGCAGTGACCAGCCGCGCCGCCCCGTGAGCCGCTGCCGTCTGCGGTGGCGCAGCACTTCCAGCAGTACGGGGAAGCCGATCCCGCCCAGGATGACGGCAACCGCTATGGGCAGCGTCACCCACGGGTCCTGGGCGTAGCGCGTCAGGCTGTCGGCGTGCAGCCCGAAACCGGCGTTGTTGAAGGCGGAGACGGCGTGGAAGAGGCCCATGTAAGCGGCGTCCCCATGGGACATGCCGTAGCCGAAACGGAAACGCAAGGAGAGGATCACGCCGGCCGACAGCTCGACGATCAACGTGGTTCCGGCCACACCGAGCAGCACTCGGCGCACATCCCCGATGCCCAGGCTCTTGGTCTCCGCCTGAGCGGTGAGCTGCATACGCAGCCCCAGCTTGCCGGACACCAGAAGGGCCAGCAGCGAGGCCATCGTCATGATGCCGAAGCCACCCACCTGGATCAGGCCCAGGATGACGCCTTCGCCGAAGCCGCTCCAGTACGTGCCGGTGTCCACCACCGCCAAGCCCGTCACACAGACCGCGGACGTCGAGGTGAACAGCGAGGTGACCGAGCCGGCCGAGCTTCGCCCCTCGGTGGCCGCCGGCAGCGACAGCAGTGCCGCACCGCCCAGGACCACCAGGGCGAAGGCGAAGACCACGCTCCGTGCCGGATGGCCGAAGAGGGCGCGACGCACCGGCGTCACATATCGATTCACCCGCGGTCCCTTCCCCTCTGCGCACCGCGGAAAGCGTACGTGACCGCCAATGCCCCTGGGCGAGGTCGGCCCCCAGGGCAGACGAAGCCGCTCGCGGCGCCCGGAGGAGTCTGACGCGCATACGCGGCCTTCAGGCCGACGCAAACGCGGAAGGCTACTACCGCATCGGCCGTGACCACAGCCCCTTAACCCGGGCCCTCCCCGACGAGCGCCCGCAGTGAGGTGAGGAGGAAATCGACAGTGCGTCCGGGTGGCCGTCGGCCTGCCGGGCGGCCGGTCCGTCCCGGCCACCCGGTACACCGGTTGCTGCCGCCGTGAGCGCCGATCCACGTTCCCTACCGATGAAGGAGACCTCCCTTAATGTCATCCGACCGGGCCGGCGAGGCGTATCGCTTCGACGGTCTGCGTGCCCTGTACGTCAACTGCACGCTCAAGCGTTCCCCAGAGGTCAGCAACACCGAGGAGTTGCTGGAGCGGAGCCGGGCGCTGATGGACGAGCGTGGTGTCACCACCGAGGTCGTGCGGGCCGTCGACCATGACATCGCCACCGGGGTGTGGCCCGACATGCGCGAGCACGGCTGGGAGAGCGACGAGTGGCCCGTGCTGTACGAGCGGGTGATGGACGCGGACATCCTGGTGCTGTGCGGGCCGATCTGGCTGGGCGACAACAGCTCCGTCATGAAGCGCGTCATCGAGCGGCTCTACGCCTGCTCCAGCCTGCTCAACGAGCGGGGCAGTACGCGTACTACGGCCGGGTCGGAGGCTGCCTGATCACCGGGAACGAGGACGGGGTCAAGCACTGCGCCATGAACGTGCTCTACAGCCTTCAGCACCTCGGCTACACGATCCCGCCCCAGGCCGACGCCGGATGGATCGGCGAGGCCGGCCCCGGGCCCTCATATCTGGATCCGGGCTCGGGCGGGCCGGAGAACGACTTCACCAACCGCAGCTCCTCCTTCATGACCTGGAACCTTATGCATCTGGCCGCGATGCTCCAACGCACGGATGGCATTCCGGCGCACGGCAACCGGCGCACCGAGTGGGTCGCGGGCTGTCGCTCGGACTACCCCAACCCCGAGCACCGCTGAGCGGCCAGAGGAGAGATACGGTCCGGCGGCACGGACATGTGGGGGGGCGCTCAACACGGTCTGGTGGGTGAGCGAGCCGACCGGGTCGCAGTGCCTCGGTCGCAGCCTTCACGGGTGAGGGCTGCGACCTCTCGATGACAGCCAGCACCGGGGTGCGCGGCGGCGACGGGCTCTTCGACAATCCGGCCGCCGGGCAGGCGGCGGCTACGCCGCCCCGGCGCCCATACCCGTGCAGGGGCCACCTACATCTTCGAGGGGGTCGGTCGACGAGTCCACACTCAGCCATGGAGTAGAGCCACCACCCATCACCCCCAGAACGGATAATTCGCTGCTCCATGCAGGCGGGATCCTCTCCACTGCTCGCTCGATCGACGGTCTCATCCCTTGCAAAGCTGCACGTCAGGCGACTTTGCGAGGGAATCACACCTACGAGAGCGAACCGCAGCGAGCACATCCGCTAGGCTGTTGGGGGTCAGTCGGGATTTCTCCCGCGCCCTGTCGCTCGGCTCTGCCAGCGATCAGAGTGTGGCCGCCTGACCAGCGGGTTTGTACAGCCGGGCCGAAGATCAGCCATCGGGTTTTCGACAAGGTTTTCCACAAGCCCCGGCCTCCGTAGCTCAGGGGATAGAGCACCGCTCTCCTAAAGCGGGTGTCGCAGGTTCGAATCCTGCCGGGGGCACCATGCCTGACCAGGCCGAACGCCCCCACGATCTTGGATCGTGGGGGCGTTGACGGCAGAAGTTGACGGCAGTTCTACCTACGGGGCCTGAGAAGCCGGTCCATGTGGCCCATCGCCTCACGCCGACTGGCGTCGTTCACGTGCGTATAGACGTTCATCGTGACCGCGATCTGCGAGTGCCCCAGGATCTCCATCACGACGCGCGGGGGAATCCCGGCCGCGAAGAGCAGCGAGGCGCAGAGGTGCCGGGTGTCGTGCAGACGCACTCGTGGCAGTCCAGCGGCCTCCGCGATTCGGCCGAAGGACCGGTACAGGTTTCGAGGCTCTATAGGGGCTACCGCTGCGCGTGGTGAACACGTAGTCGCTCGCCTTCCAGTCCGCCCCGGTAACGGCCCGCTGAGCGGCCTGCCGAAAGCGCTGCCAGCGGAGCGGGGCGACGCACATCAGCGGGATGGGGATCGTCCTCGCACGACGGTTCTTGGTGGTGTCCTCGTACAGCTCCTTGCCCCCGCGCTGGAGCTGAGACCGCACGGTCAGCGTGCGCCGATCGAGGTCCACGTCTCGCCAGTGCAAGCCCAGGATTTCCCCACGGCGGAGCCCGAGCGCGACCGCGAGAACGAACGCCGCGTACAGGGAACGCGCGGCCTCCAGGAACGTCCTGGTCTCGTCCAGCGTCCACGGCCGCAGCTCCCGAGACTCGACACGCGGCGCGGGGACCAGTTGCGCAACGTTGCGGCTGATCAGTTCCTCACGACAGGCCGCCGTCAGGGCTGACCTGAGCACCCGGTGCGATTCCTTCGCGGTCGCGGCCGAGGCTTGCGCCGTGACAGCGGCGATCATCCGTCGTACGTTCGCGGTGCTGAGCGACTCCAGCCGACGCGTGCCCAACTGTGGGACGAGGTAAAGGCGCACGTGCATCTCATACTTGTCGTACGTGGTGCGCTTGCGCTGAGGCGGCCTGATGTACTCCCCCAGCCAGTACGACAGCCACTCGGAGAGCTTCGCGGACCGGGAAGGCGTCGGGATTCCCTGGCGCTCGCGCCGGACGAGTTCCTGACGCTTCTCGTCGAACTCCTCATGGTGGGGTTACAGGACGTCCCAATGAAGGCCGCTTAGAGGACTCAGAGAGGACTTCTATGGGACCTACGAGCGAAGTCAGGAGGGTGAGGGTCCCCAAATGGGCCCTTCAAAGCTACCGTTGGCGGAGCTGACCAGCCCCATCGAAACCGTGGGGAAGTCCAGTGCCCAGGCCAGTGGGAAACGTTCGGCTCAAGGCCGCCCGGCAGGCGGCGGGATACGCGTCTCAGGAAGCGTTGGCGGAGGCCATCCGTATCACCGCTCCTCAGCTCGGCATACGGTCGTTGCAGATCAGCGTGCGCCAGGTCCGCCGCTGGGAGTCAGCGAATCCACCATGGCCGCAGCCTGACGTTCAGCGGGTACTGACGCATCTGCTGGGCCAGTCCATCGAGGAACTGGGCTTCACCGCCCTGTGGGACGGAACGAATTCGACGCGGGAGGGTGCCAGTCGACGGCCCGTCGCAGCATCGGGAGCGCCCGCGATCGGACCCGCCCCCGGACCGTTTCCCAGCGCAAGCAATGCCACGCAACCAGCCACGGTAGGGAGCGACTTCGCCGCGATCACGGCCGCTCACCGACGCCTGTACTGGTCCGTGCAGCCCTCCCAACTCCACGCCACCGTGGTGGAGCACACACGTCTGGGCACAGCGCTCATCGGTGAGACGACCGGCCGCTGCCGTACGGCCCTTGCCGCCGCACTCGCCGAGTCCTACCTTCTCGCCGGAGGCATCGACTTCTTCGACCTCCAGCAGCCCAATGCCGCGAACAACGCGTTTGTGCGTGGCCTCCAGGCCGCCGGGGAAGCCGACGACGCGCTATTGGGAGCGGCGATCCTGGCTCATACCGCGTTCATCCCAGGCTGGGAGAGCCACAGGGAAGACGCCGAAGAGCGCATGTCTGCTGCCCGTGCGTATGCCCGTAGGGGCAACGCGCCGTCGATGATGCTGGCTTGGCTTGACGCCGTCGAGGCCGAATGCATGACGCGGTGCAACGACACCCGTACGGCGCTGCGCCTGATCTCCCACGCCGAAGGCGTACTGGCCGAAGGCGATACCGACGAGCCACGCCCGGTGTGGATGGACTGGTTCAGCCCCGTCCGCCTCGCCGCGTTCAAAGGCAACACCCAGCTGATCGCCGGGCACACGGCCCAGGCTCGGGCCACGCTGCTGGGAGTCCTCGACAGATGATGACGATCTCTGGAATCGGCTCTGTCCGCAGTTTCGTGAAGCCCTGAGACGTGGCTGGAGGTGGGGTCTGCCCTACCTCGTGCCCGGGGGCTTGTAGGAGTGCCTGAGGCCAGCCGTGCATGATCCCCTGCTCGCACGTGAACCGTGCGAGAGAAGGTGGATATGAAGTCTCGGATCGGATACGCCGCGTGGGTTGCAGGTGTGGCGCAGTTCTTCGTGGCCCAAGTGATCGCCGAATCAGCTTGGGCCAGACCATACAGTTGGGCGCGGAACAACATCAGCGACTTAGGTAACGCTCACTGCGCCATGCAGTCGGAACCCGAACCCCGCTATATCTGCTCGCCCGAACACGGCCTGATGAACGCCTCGTTCATCACTTTGGGGACGCTCCTCGCCGTCGGTGTCTTCTTCACCGGCGCTGTGTGGCGCAGAGGCGCGAGCCCGCTCGTGGCCCGGTGGCTACTGGCCTGCGCTGGCATGGGATTCGTGATCGCCGGGCTAGCGCCTGCGGACGTCCACGAGAACCAGCATGTCCTGGGTGCGCTGCTCATCATGGCCATGGGCAACATCGGTCTTGTGCTAGCGGGCGTCGGCCTGGCGGACCATGTGCCGGGTCCGCTGCGCTGGGCTACCAGTCTGCTAGGGGTAACGGCGCTCGTAGCCTTCGGGCTCTTCCTCTCTCACCGCTGTCTCGGACTCGGGATGGGCGGCATGGAGCGGGTAGCGGCATTTCCCCTCTTGGTATGGGCATTGGTAACCGGAGTCCACGGCCTGTTCCACCAGGCGACTCGCACGCGCATGCAGGACGCGCCGCCGAAAAGCCATGGCACGCAGGCCTCTCACAGCTGATGCTGCTTCGTGCAGTCGATGTCCCGGAGTGCTCCGAGGGCCTGGCGGTAGTACCGGATCGCGTCGTCGTGGCGGTGGAGCCGGTGGTGGATGGTGCCGAGGATGTCGAGTGTGACGCCTTCGCCCCAGCGGTTGCCGCCCGCGCGCAGGATGGTCAGCGACCGCTCCAGATGGTCGATGGCCTCGTCGAAGCGGCCGAGCCGCTGGTGGATGTCGCCCAGTCTGGCCAGGGCGAGGCCCTCTCCCCAGGCGCTGCCGTACGCCCGGTCGAGGACGAGTGAGCGGCGGATGTATTCGGCGGCCTTGTCGAACCGGCCGAGCTGAAGATACGTGTTGCCCAGGTTGCCCATGGCCTTGGACCTGCCGGGGGTGTCCCCGAGTTCCCGGCAGCGGGTCATCGCCTGTTTCAGGTGGCCGATGGCCTCGTCGAAGCGGTGGGTCATGGTCAGTGCGACGGCCAGGTCGTTGAGGCTCCATGCCTCGCCCACGCGGTCGTGGGTGGTGTCGCGGCCCGGTGCACCGCGGCTCCAGCACCTTGCGCAACCGCGACGCGTAGGTGCGCAGCACGGACACGGCTGCCGGCGGCGGCTCGTCACCCCACACGGCGCCCACCAGTTCGGCGACCGTGACCGGCCGCCCGCGCCGCAGCAGCAACGCGGCCAGCACCACGCGTTGCTGCGGCGAACCCAGATCCAGCTCATGTGCGCCAGGCCATGCCCTGACCGGCCCCAGCACCGCGAAACACAGGGAATCCTCAGGATCCTCACGGGTCGCGTTCACGACACGGGTTGAGGTGTTTCGGCGCATGCTTCGGCCAGTACGGCGCCCATCCCCGCGACGAGCCCGGGGACCGGATCGTGGGTGAGCTCTGTCATCCGTAGCCGCCCGCCGACCGTGACGACACCGAGAATGTGCTCGCCTCGCAACTGAGTGATCTGTGCGGGGCCCCACAGAGCGGAGAGCCCGCGCGGGCTCTGCCGACTCGGGCTCTGCCGACTCGGGCTCTGACCGCTCAGGCCTTCCCCGCTCGGGCCTTCCCCACTCGGGTGTGCCACTCCGAGGTTGGTTATCTGGATGTCGGCCGCGGTGGCGGCGCAGAGCGCGGCGTGCACGGACGTGCGCTCCTGGCGGCAGCGGCGAACGAGCCGCGTGGTCAGTCCCCGGTCCAGAGCGAGCGTATCGACGTGCGGTGTGCGCCCGGCGAACGGCGTGAGCTCGCCGATGGCACGCATGCGCTCGTCACCCTCCACAGGCGTGTCGGCCGCGGCGTCGCCGTCGTCCGCCGTTCCGTCGAGGTGGGCGAGGAGGTCCTCCTGTACGTGTGGATACGTCCTGTACGTGTGGAACGTCGCCAGGCGGCGTCAACTCCTCACCGCACAGGGTCGCCGCCACCAGGTCCAGCAGAGCCCGCAGACCGCCGACACCGTCGGTGATCTGGTGCGCGAAGGTGAGCACTATGGCGCAGCCCGGCTCCTGTGGGACGAGCACCGCGCGTACCAGGGGTCCCGGCGCCGGGGGGATCGGCCGCGTCTGCTCGACGGCGACGATGGCTTGCCATGGAGTGCCGTCGGCGGCTGTCTCAAGAGGGATCGTGCCTTCGGACACCCGGTACACGGCCTCGGGCGCGGTGCGGTCAACCGCCACCCCGAGCAACGGATGCCGGTCCTGGAGCGTGGCCAGCGCCGAAGGCAACCCGCTCGCCGACACCGGTCGGTCCAACTCGGCGACCAGGGAGAACTGGATCGGATTGCGGTGCGTGTAGAAGTCAATGGTCCGCTCGAACGCACCCAGCGGTCGGACGACGCAACCCTGACTCGTGGTCACCTCGGTCCTCATGTGCCCCAGCCGCCTCCGACGGCCCTGCTCGACAGGTACGAGTCGCGCAGGGCCTTGCGCAGCCCGGGCACGGCGTCGTCGAAACGTGCGGCGAGGGACTTGAACGTCTGCTCGTGCTCACGGCGTTCCTTACCGGAGAACACACTGGTCACCTCCACCTCGGCCGCGAACACGGCCATGGTCAGCTCCTCCATCGGGACCGCTGCCGGATCGGGCCCGCGGAGCACGGCGTCGCGCACCCTGCCCTGAAGGGCGCGTACCCGCTCCGGATCGTTGACGGTGACCCGGTCGACGGCGAGCAGCCCCAGCCGCCTCTCGTGCCGGACCGTGACCACGCCCGTCGCGGCAAGCTGCTCGCGGATGGGCTTTTCGGCGGTGTGCGCCTTGTTGTGGACGAGCGAAAGCCAGCTCTTGGGCTTCTCTACGGGTACGTCGCGCCATACCTCGGCCAAGAAGGGATCGTTCGGCGGCTCGGCGGGCAGCCGGACGACCTTCTTTCCCGCGGCGCCGAGCAGCCCGTCGATGGTCAGCACGGTCAGTGCCGCGGCGCGCAGCAACTGGCCGCGGCCCTGGAGATTGGTGAGTTCGAACTTCTCCTTGTCCACGGTGTAGCAGAGCAGGAACAGGCTCTGGGGCAGGGACTGGCTCTGGGGCACTGACTGGCTCTGGGGCAGGGACTGGTTCTGGGGCAGGGGCTGGTTCTCGGGCGGGAACTGGTCCATTTCTCTCCTCAGGGCTCCAAAAGGGGTCGTCGGTCGGGCCAGGGTCGTCGGTCAAGCCGGGGTCGTCGGTCAGGCCGATCGCGCGGGCCGCGGGCCGGCCAGGGCCGTGAGCCGATTGCCCGAGCGGCGGCCCGCCCACAGCACGACCAGGAAGGCCAGAGCGAGAAGGGGGTAGCCCATCGCGATCTTGGTGAAGGCGAGCCAGCCGGTGGCGTCCTTTTCGTAGAGCCACTGCTGTACGGCGACCCGGGCGGCGAAGACGGCCACCAGGGTGAGGGTGGCGATGTCGTAGTAGTGGCGCGAGGGCTTGTCCTTGAGCCAGGCGGTGCCGGTGCCGTTGAGCGAGCCCCAGACGATTCCGGCCAGCGGGCGGCGTACGAGGACCGAGAGCAGGAAGAGCACGCCGAGTGCGAGGTTGCCCCAGATGCCCGTCAGGAAGAAGCCCTTGGCCGATCCCGTCTTCCAGGCGACGAACGAGGCGACGGCGACGCCGAACAGGCCGGAGAGCGCGGGCTGAATCGACTCCTTGCGCACCAGGCGCAGCGCGGAGATGGCCAGGGAGACGCCGACGGCGGTGCAGATGGCGGCGGTCAGCCCGTAGGAGGCGTTGGCGAGCACGAAGGCCGCGACCGGCAGCATCATGTAGACCAGGCCTGTGGTGCCGCCCATCTGCTCCAGCGGTGTCTGCTTCGCCCGGCCACCCGGGGGCCTGCCTGGCCCGTGCGAGCCGGGCGCCGGGTCGGCGGTGCGTATGGGCTGAGGTTCAGTCATGCGAAATCACTCACCAGGTAGGCATTGGTCGGTACGGCTGCGTCGGCAAAAGGGCCGTGGCCCTCGCTTACCGGCAGTCCGCGTACTCAGGCGACGGGGTCGCCGACGACTCCGCCGGTGGCCGAGCGGATCGCCTGGGCGTAACGCCGGGAGACGGCCACCACGTCGGTGAACTCCGTGATGTCCGCGCCGGCGAGGATGGCGGCGCCGATGTGCTCATCGAGGACCCGTACGACCGCGGCGGCGGCCGCCGCGTACTGCCGCACCTCCAGATCACCGGCCGGGCGCTCTAGACGGTCGGCGATGATCGCGCACAGCTGCCGTTCCGTCTGGTCGCAGGCCATCAGCCACGCCGTGCGGAGTGCCGGTTCGGTGTCGGCGAGCCGGATCATCTTCATCCCGAGCATCTCGTCGGCAAGGTCGACGGGCGGCTTCTCGTGACGGAATCTGGCCAGTTCCGTGGCCAGATGGTCTTCGAGGGAGCTCTGCCGGGGCCAGCTGCGCAACACGCTCATCAGGGTGACGCCACTCTGCATGACGATCGGCTCGGCGCAGCTCTCCTTGCTGCGGAAGTGCCGCCAGATGGTGCGCGTGGACAGGCCCACGGCCTCGGCGATCTGATCGCCGCTCGTGGCGGTCACCCCCTGCTCCCAGAACAGACGCGCCGCCTCCCGCGAGATCTCCAGCCGCAATCGCGCACGCCGCCGCTCACTCATCCCCCCTCCGTCGCGCTTCTGCGTCGTGGCCATGGGCACCTCCCCCTCTCTCGAACGTCCCTGAACGACAGAATGTCACTAAGTGACGCTCCCGACAAGACGCGAGGTCCCAAAGCCACTCGGTTCGGCCGTCGACCTGAGCTTCTTGGGGCCGGTGGGCAAGCCCCAAGTCATCGTCATGGCCGACTCAGACGCTACGGATGACGCTACGGATCTCGCGTCCTGGAGTCGTCCCCACGCGGCGGTCACCCGCGTGTGGCTCGCGGGAGGGACAGCCCCACAAGGCCCCTCCGGTCAGCGACGACCGGTCAGGACCCGGGGCGCGGACAGCCAAGGGGGCGCCGACAGCGAGGGATGCCGCCGGGACTCACGCCCCGGACCGGGTGCGGCGGGCGTAGGCGCGGGCGGCGCGGGCGCGGTCGCCGCAGCGGGTGGAGCACCAGTGGCGGCGGCCGTGGCGGAGCAGGTAGCGGTTGCAGGGGGTGGAGCCGCATGCGGTGAGGCGTTCGGCGTCCGGGCCGGTGAGGAGGTCGGCGGCGTCGGCGGCGACGGTTGCCAGAGCGTGGTCGACGATCTCGGTGGTGGGGTGGGGGGTTGTGCGGTAGGGGCCGGCCTTGTCATCCCATCGCAGGAGCGGGGCGGTGGGGACGCGGGTCATCGCGTCGTTGATGGCCGCGACAGCGGCGGGGAGGGCGGGGAGCCCCGCGGCACGGGAGGCGAACAGCGACCTGATCTGTTCGCGGAGCGAGCGCACCTGCGCCGCGCACATTTCCATCATCCCGGCGTCGACCGGGGCGAGGCCGCGCTCCGTCAGCCAGCGGTTGGCCTGCGCGGGAGTCCCCAGGAGATCGACCGTATGCCCGCCGGCCAGGGCGATGGCGCTGTTGGCGAGGGCGAGGGAGAGGTGCTCTTTCTCGCCCGTGGCGGGCGGCAGGGCCGGTTCTTCCATTACGGGCTCCTTCATGACTCTCATGGTATGGCTTGCGCGTATCCGTGAGAAGTGCCTACAGTCACCTCACGGTTCAATCGAATCCATCCGTGAGGTGTTGTTCCTCGTGACCGCTCTCCACACAACCGGCCAGTTCCCGGTCCGGGCTCTCGGCGGCCCGACCGCCCTTTTCGACTACGGCGGCCTGCGGTTCCTGACCGACCCGACCTTCGACGGCCCCGGCGACTACGGGCCGCCCGGCCGCACCCTGACCAAGACCGCCCCCGCCACCACCGCCCCCGCCGGCCTCGGCCCCATCGACGTGGTCCTCCTCTCGCACGACGAACACCCCGACAACCTCGACACCTCCGGCCGGGCCCTGCTCGCCGACGTGCCGCTCACCCTCACCACCCCCGGCGGCGGACAACGCCTCGGGGAGAAGGCCAAGGGCCTGGCCGACTGGGAGTCCATCGAACTGCACCGTCCCGACGGCGGCACCGTGACGGTGACCGGCGTGCCCGCCATCCATGGACCCGGGGCCCGCGAGGAGGTCGAACCGGTCACCGGTCAGGTCGTCGGCTTCATCCTCACCGGGGAGGGCCTGCCCACGGTCTACGTCAGCGGCGACAACGCCTCGCTCGACGCGGTCGAGCGGATCGCCGAGCGCTTCGCCCCGGTGGACACCGCCATCCTCTTCGCCGGAGCCCCCCGCTTCCCCATGCTCTTCGACGGCGCGCTGATCGTCCTGGACAGCGCCCAGGCCGCAGGGGCCACCCAGATCCTCGGCGCCCGCCGCGTCGTTCCGGTCCACTACGACAGCTGGGCCCACTTCACCGAGGGCCACGACGAACTCGAGGCCGCCTTCACCGCCGCCGGCCTGGCCGACCGCCTGGACTGGGGCCGACGGGCCTGAGCCGCCGGGGCGACGACGGCCCGAGCCGCTGAGGCCGACGGGCCCGAGCCGCCGAGGCCGACGAGCCCGAGCCGTCCGGCAGCGAAGCCCACGCCTCCACGGGCAGCGGGCATGGGTCGATCAGCGATTCACACCGATTTCCGGCGACGCGTGTTGGCGCGTGGGGGCCGGGTCAGCGGGTGCGCTCGTAGTGGCGGCGCGCTTTTTCGCGGTTGCCGCAGACAGCCATCGAGCACCAGCGCGCCCGGTTGGCGCGGCTGCGGTCGAGCAGGAACAGCTGGCACTGGTCGTTGGCGCAGGGCCGCAGCCGGCCGGGCAGTTGCCGCTCGGTGGCGGCCCAGGCAAGGACCGCCTCGACGGCCAGCCGGGCGTGCGGGGGAGCCTTGACTGTCCACTGAAGACCATCCGAAGTGATCTCCGGGATCTGGTGGACCCCTTCGAGCAGCGGGCTCAACGCGGCGGGCGAGCTTTCTCCGCGCACTACGCCCTGCAGGGCGTCCCGCGCCTCGCGCAGCAGCGCCAGTTCCGCGAGGCTGCCCTCGCCGCCGCGCTCCCGTGCCCAGCGCCTGCCTCCGACCGGGTCGCCGAGCGCGTCCTGTTCCTCGCCGTTGACCAGTGGCCTGCTGTTGAGCAGGTCCAGCAGCTCGTTCATCGGGCGTCACCCCATCTAACCAGACTGAATCCTTTGACAGGTTAGCTCAGCTCGTGCTTGCATGGCGAGGAACTAACCGGATCGAGCAGTTAAAGGGGTTACAATGAGCTCGGTGCACCACCGGACCGCCACCGTCGGCGGCCACGAGATCTTCTACCGCGAAGCGGGCCCCGCCGACGCCCCCGCGATCGTCCTGCTGCACGGTTACCCGACCAGCTCGTTCATGTTCCGCGAACTCATCCCGGCGCTGGCCGACGACTACCACGTCATCGCGCCGGATCACCTCGGCTTCGGCCACTCCGCCGCCCCCCTCGTAGGGGAGTTCACCTACACCTTCGACGCCCTCGCCGAAATCACCTCCGGACTGCTCGACCAACTGGGCCTGGACCGCTACGCCCTCTACGTCCAGGACTACGGCGCCCCCATCGGATGGCGTCTCGCGCTCAGGCACCCCGAACGGATCTCCGCCCTCGTCACCCAGAACGGCAACGGCTACGAGGACGGTTTCGTCGAGTCGTTCTGGACCGACGTCTGGGCTTACGGAGCGGACCCCGGCCCCGCCACCGAACCCGCCGTCCGCGCCGCGCTGGGCATCGACGCCATCCGGTGGCAGTACGTACACGGCGTGCCCGACCCGAGCCTGGTCAGCCCGGACACCTGGGAGCACGACTTCGCCCTCGTCTCCCGCGAGGGCAATGACGAGGTCCAGCTGGCGCTGTTCCGCGACTACCAGAACAACCGCCCGCTGTACCCGCTGCTACACGAGTTCCTGCGCACCAGCGAGGTCCCGGTGCTCGCCGTGTGGGGCCGCAACGACGAAATCTTCGGCCCGGCCGGCGCGCGAGCCTTCGCCCGCGACGCCAAGGACGCCGAGATACACCTGATCAACGGCGGCCACTTCCTGCTGGAGAGTCACCTGGACGTCGTCGCGGGCTACCTGCGCGGCTTCCTCGGACGGGTGCTGGGCTGAGCGATGTCCCGTGACTGATCTTCCGGCTCCAGATCAGGAAATCCGCGCACTCCGACGCTCGATGAGGACGACGTCACGCCATACGCCTTCCTTCGTCGATGCCGAGCTGGTGGATCGCCAGGACCTCATCCGCGTGCCCGGCCGTCAGACCGGTGCTGCGGATCGTCTCGGCGTGCGGGGTCACCCGCGGCCTCCAGCGGTGAGTTCGCCGACGAGGCCGTGCACGCGGGCCCCGATCTCGTCACGGATCGGCCGCACCGCGGCGACACCCCGCCCGGCCGGGTCGTCGAGCTTCCAGTCCAGGTAGGTCTTGCCGGGGAAGTAGGGGCAGGCGTCGCCGCAGCCCATGGTGATGACCACGTCCGAGGCCCGCACGGCTTCGGCGGTCAGCACCTTCGGGATCTCCGCCGCGATGTCGATGCCGACTTCCGCCATGGCTTCCACCACGGCGGGGTTGACGTGCCCGGCGGGCGCCGAACCGGCCGAGCGGACTTCGATGCGGTCGCCCGCGAGGTGGGTGAGAAAGGCGGCGGCCATCTGGGAACGGCCCGCGTTGTGGACGCAGACGAACAGCACGGACGGCTTCTCGGGGTGCTGAGGGTTCTCGGGGCCCTGGGAGTCAGACACGGGCGGCACCTTCCTGGGCGGGCGCGTGCTCAGTGGTCATGGCGGTGGGCTGAGGGAAGTAGCGGCGCGCGGCCAGGGCCACGTGGACGAGGCCGATCAGTACGGGGACCTCGATGAGCGGGCCGACGACTCCGGCCAGGGCCTGCCCGGAGGAGGCGCCGAAGGTCGCGATGGCGACGGCGATGGCGAGTTCGAAGTTGTTGCCCGCGGCGGTGAACGCCAATGTCGTGGAGCGCGGATAGTCCAGGCCCACGGCCTTGCCCAGTGCCATGGACCCGGCCCACATCACGGCGAAGTAGACCAGCAGCGGGAGCGCGATCCGTGCCACGTCCATCGGCTGTGAGGTGATCGCGTCGCCTTGGAGGGCGAACAGGACGACGATCGTGAACAGCAGCCCGTACAGGGCGAACGGGCCGACGCGCGGGATGAGCTTCGTCTCGTACCAGGCACGGCCCCCGGCCCTCTCGCCGAGGCGCCGGGTGAGGAAGCCTGCCACCAGGGGGACGCCGAGGAAGATCAGCACGCTGCGGGCGATCTCCCACACGCTGATATCGAGATCGGTCTGTTCCAGGCCGAGCCGGCCGGGCAGCACGGTGAGGTAGAACCAGCCGAGCGCGGAGAAGGCGATCACCTGGAAGACGGAATTCAGGGCGACGAGGACGGCGGCCGCTTCGCGGTCGCCGCAGGCCAGGTCGTTCCAGATGATGACCATGGCGATACACCGGGCCAGGCCGACGATGATCAGGCCCGTCCGGTACTCCGGCAGGTCCGGCAGGAGCAGCCAGGCGAGCGCGAACATGACCGCCGGGCCCAGGACCCAGTTCAGCACGAGCGAGGGGATCAGAAGGCGCCGATCCCGGGTGACCGTGTCGAGGCGGTCATAGCGGACCTTGGCCAGCACCGGATACATCATCACCAACAGGCCCAGCGCGATGGGCAGGGAGACGCCGGTGACGGTCACCTTCGCCAGGGCGGCGCCCAGGCCGGGGACGAGCCGCCCCAGGCCGAGTCCGGCCGCCATCGCCAGCAGGATCCACACCGCGAGGAAGCGATCCACGAACGACAGACGCGCGGCGACCGGAGCGGTCGGGGACGCCGCCGTGGGGTCGGCGGCCATCAGGCGTCCCCCGCCGTCCCGGCGGGCTCGGGCAGAGACCGCCCGGCGGGGCGGGTGAGGATCCCGGCGAGCCGGTCGGTCATCTCCGGCAGCAGCCAGTAGTACACCCACGTGCCACGGCGCTCGCAGTCGATCAGCCCGGCCTGCCGCAGCAGCTTCAGGTGATGGGAGATCGTCGGCTGCGACAGGTCGAAGGCCGGGGTGAGGTCACAGACGCACACCTCGCCTCCGGCGCGGGAGGCGATCATCGACAGCAGCCGCAGCCGGATCGGATCGCCCAGCGCCTTGAACACCTTCGCCAGCTCGATGGACTGTGCCTCGTCCAGGGGGGCGGTCAGCAGTCCTGGGCAGCAGCCGTCGACGCCGTCCTGGCCGAGCACCGCAAGCTTTTGTTTCGACATTCTTCTATGTTGACGTTTTTCGATCCAAGGCGCAATGTTGCATCGAGGAGCATCGATACAACCCGTTGGGAGACCTCGTCATGTCCCGCGTACAGCTCGCCCTGAACGTGCCCGACCTCGGCGCTTCGGTTGCGTTCTACTCCAAGCTCTTCGGCGTCGAGCCCGCCAAGCGCCGCCCCGGATACGCCAACTTCGCGATCACCGAGCCGCCACTGAAGCTCGTCCTGATCGAAGGCGAAGCCGGACAGGAGACCCGGCTGGACCACCTCGGCGTCGAGGTCACCTCCACCGAGCAGGTCACCGCCGCCACCGACCGCCTCAAGGACGCGGGCCTCGCCACCTTCGAGGAGAACGACACCTCCTGCTGCTACGCCCTCCAGGACAAGGTCTGGGTCCACGGCCCCGGCAAGGAGCCCTGGGAGGTCTACGCCGTCAAGGGCGACGCCGGCCAGATGGGCAAGAGCGCGGCACTCGGCACCGCCGACACGTGCTGCGCCGGTGAGCCCGCCCCGACGGAGGCCCTCAAGGCAGCGACGCACAGCGAACACTGAGGCAAGGCCCGGACCCGTTTGGCGGCACACCAGGTGAGGGCGCGATCACCTGTAGTTACAAATGAAACGTCATCTTGCCATCCCGGTTGCCCAGCATGGCCGCTGGTGCCCGTGATGCGCCGCTTCACTCCAGTGCTGAGGAAGGCGTAGCGATGAAGTACATATTGCGGTCCGGCGCCATGACCGCCGCGGTCGGTGCGGGACTCTCCCTGGCGGTCCTGCCGGCCGGGTCGGCCAGTGCCGCCGAGGACATCCGAGTCGGGTGCGACGACATCCCCGGCCTGGTGGCCGCGGTCAACGAGGCCAACACCAGCGGTGCCCGCATCACCCTCGCGTCCCACTGCACCTACACACTGACCACACCCGACAACCCCGACGACGGGCTTCCGGAAATCACCGGGGACGTGACCATCTCCGGCAACGGCTCCACCATCCGACGCGACCCGGACGCCACCGAAAGCTTCCGCGTCTTCCACGTCGTATCCGGTGGCACGCTCACCCTGAAGTCGCTCACGGTCAGCGGCGGCCTCAGCAGCAACTTCGGCGGCGGAGCCGCGAACGAGCAGGGCACGCTGAACCTGAACGACACGGTCTTCAAGGACAATTTCGCGGTCACCGGTGGTGGCGTCTCCAACGACGGTGGGCAGCTCAACCTGGAGCGCACCACCTTCGAGCGCAACCGCGCGGCCAGCTTCGGCGGCGGAGTCCTCAACACCGGTAACGGCACGACGACGATGAAGGGCGGCTCCCTGCTCAAGAACCGGGCCGTCACCAGCAACGGTGGCGGTTTTGAGAACCAACTGGGCACCGCGTCCCTGGAGTCGGTATCGGTCCGGGGCAACACCGGCATTGAGGGTGGCGGCATCCGCAACGTGAACTCCTCCACCCTGAACCTGAAGTCGACCACCCTCAGGGACAACATCGCCGTGAGAGGCGCGGGCCTCTCAAACCTCTCCACCACCTTCGGCACCGCCACCGCCACACTGGTCGACAGCCTGATCACCCGTAACACGGCGATCACCGCCGGCGGCGGCATCGACAACCAGGCCGGTCAGGTCACGCTCACCAACACCAAGGTCATCGACAACATCCCGGACAACTGCGCCCCCGAAGGCAGCGTCCCCGGCTGCACCAACCCCACCGGAACCATCGACCCGCCCCCCACGCAGCAGCTCCTGCCGGGCGACGACATCAAGGACCCCGAGTGAGCCGCCCACCACGATGACGCAGAAGGGCGGGACCCGACTCACTGGGCCCCGCCCCTCCGCTCACTGGGCCCCACCCCTCCGCGCGCCCGTCCGAGTCACAGCGCCCCTCGTGGCGCGGACCAACAGGGTGCCGATCTTCCGGGGGCCGACCGGCGGGGGCAACAGCCGTGCGGTCGCTCCGGTGAACCCGTGGTGGCGCAGGATCTGCGTCCAGTCCGGTGGTTCGTAGTCCCAGCGCTTCACCACCAGCGGATCCTCGTCCTCGGACCTGGTGATGTACGACGCCTGGCAGCCGTAGCAGCCCTCGACAGGCGGGCCCTGGGAGAAAGCGAGCACGCCGCCGGGACGGAGGCGCTCACGAATCGCCGGCAGTAATCGGGCAGGGTCGGTGAACCACACCGCGCCGAAGACGGAGAACACCGCGTCGAAGGTGTCCGTGCAGTGAGCCAGGAAGTCGACGGCGCCTCCCTGGTGCAGTTCGAACTCAACGGCGTCAGTCCATCGGGCCCTGGCGGCCCTGAGCTGGGCCAGGGACAGGTCCACCCCTACGGCCCGCACGCCGAGTGTTGTGACGTGTGCGAGGTTGCCGCCCTTCCCGCAGCCGAGCTCCAGCACCGACGACCCGCGGCTTACACCGAGGATCTCGGCACCGGGGCCGTGGTCGGGGTACTGCGTCCAGTTGAACCACGCCGTCTCCCCGGCGGCGTTCACGGGCCGCCGCTGGGGCTTCTGTTGCGCGTAGGTGTCCCAGGCGGTCTCCGTCATGCGCCCTCCGTTCCTGTGGGCCGGCCGCCCGGCGGCGGTGCCGGGCGGCCGACGACGTGCTTACGTCGGCTCTTGCCACTGTTGGGGCTGTCGGAGCAGCCCGCGTGGCATTGGCTGCAGTCGGCCGCCTCGGGCCAGAGGTCGGCGTCCGACGCGTACCCGGCGGCCGCGATGGCGTCGAGGGTGCGCTGCCGGGCCGCCGCGGCTGTGCCGTACTCGCCCTCCGCCGGGTTCGTGGGGACGTGGTGGATGAAGTGTCCCGCAATGCGTTGGCAGAAGTCGGCGTAGTCGCGGGTGTGGAGGAGGAAGGTGTGCCAGCCGATGTCGACGGCCTTGCTGGGCGTTAACGGCCGGCCGGTGTTGTTGGCACAGGCGGCGAGGAACGCCGCGGTCTGGGCGGCGATCCGCTCGGCGAGCGGCAGCGCGACGTCGTGATCCTTCACGATGCGTGTCGCCGGCCGATCGAGGACAGCGGCGCTGAGGAGCGACCTGGGTCGGTCGCGGTGCCGAGCGGCCGTTCTGCGGTGACGGTCATATTGCCTCCTACGTCGGGTGGTCTGGTCTGGTCTTGCCGGGTGGGGCCCGTCCGGTGGTCCGACCGGCCGGGTCCCGCTGCCCCTGCCTTGTCCGTGGCCGCGTCTCGGTATGTCGACCGGCAGGGGGGTCTTGGAGGGCGGGCCGCCGGCGCGCGAAGCCCAGCCCGGGGCGGGGGATCCCCGGGCCGCCGACGGCCCACCCGGTCTATCGGGTGGGGTCCTCGACGACGCGGAGGCCGACCGCGAGCACCAGCAGCGCGGGGATCGAGCTGAGCGGTGGGCCCGGCCGGGTGGCACGGAAGACGTTCAGCACTGCCCGTTCGGCCGGGGTTTGACGTCGGTACCTCATTCGCCCTCCCCTGACCGGGCGTGCCGAGCAGCCTCCTCGTACGCGGTGAGCAGCCACTCCCCCGTCTCGAACCTGGCGCCGGGCGCCCGGCAGGCCGGGCAACCGGCGGCATGCTCCAGGGCCGCGCGCCACTCGTTCGCGGCGGCCGGGCCCGGCAGAATCCTCGCGGTCATGCCATCAGCTCTTCCCGAAGACGAGGGGTGCGGGGCCGCGGTCGTAAGTGGTCGTCACCGGCCGGCCTCCCGGGCAGGGCCGAACTCGGCGGCGACCACCTGGGCCAAGGCCCCACGTAACAGGGGGCTGTCGGGAGGTAGCAGTCGGGCCCGAGCGGGACGCGCCGGTGCAGTACCGGCCCGGTGGTGTGGCCGATGGGGGGAACGCCGATGTACGAGGTCGAGGCCGCACCGAGCGCCTGCACCTGCGGGAGGCGCCGCCAATACTGGGCGCCTCCCGACACGATCAGCCAGTACATCTGTGCGTAGTCGGCGATGACGGCGCCAGTCGCCCCGCCGAGTAACTCCAGCGCTCGCTCACCGATCTCCACTGGAGCGCGCACGGCATCCCAGTGGGAGCCGACCTCGACCATCTCTACGTTGTCCCCGCACGGCGGTGTCCATCGCCCTGCTTTACGGCTGCTGGTTGGCACGGGCTCCCCCGGCGTCATCGGTGATCAGGTGCTGACCGACCGTAAGGGCGCCGGGGACGGAGGAGGGGCAGAGGTTCTGCCCCTCGAACGCCGGTTCAGGCAGCCAATACGCCGATCTTCACTGCCAGTTCGGCAGCGCGACGGCGATGCACCGGAGACTTCGACTCGGTCTCCTCCAAGATGATCCGGCGCGCGTAGCCGTTGTAGCGGATCGTCTCCGGCGCGGCCTCGTACGCCTTGTCCAGCGTCGCCAGCGCGGTCTCCGGCTGCCCGTCCAGGTGGTAGCCGCGCGCCTCCTCGATCCGGTGCCGGGCTCGCCTCGGCCGTGACGGGATCGTCCTGGCGTCCGACTTCGCGGCCTGCCGTACGGACTCCCCGCCCGCGTGCGACTCGACGGCGATCGTGACCGCGTGCGCGCCCATGATGCCTCGGGAGAACGACGTCATGGGGTGGTAGTAGTTGGCAGGCAACCGCTCGGCCATCTCGCGGGCGGTGTCCCAGTAGCCCCAGGCGGCGCCGGTGTCACCGCGGCGGGCCGCGGTGTATCCGGCCTCGAACCGCAGGGCGCCGGCGATCGCGCGTACGTTGTCCGGCGCGTCCGGCAGTAGTGGGGTGAGGTAGCGCAGCGTCTCCATGGTGACCGCGTCGGCCGCGTCGTAGTGGGCGGGACCGCTGTCGCGGTGGGCCTGGGCGGCGAGCCATGCCGCCATGCCGATGGCGTGCGGGTCCTCGCTCTCCTGGGCCGCGACCGTGCCGCGTTCGGCAACGCGCCAGAGGAGCGCGGGGTCGGGCTGGTAGGCGATGAAGAACTGGCTGAGGCTGTAGACCTCGGCGAGGACCGCTTGAGCTGCCCGCCGTTCGGGGGCGCGGTCGGCCTGGCGTACGGCGAGTTGCGCATCCCGGATGAGGGCCGGCAGCAGGCCGCCGATCACTTCGCGGTGGTTGGGTGCGGAGTGTCGGGCGGACCAGGCACTTCGGAGACGTGCGCTCAGGTGCGCGGGCGACGGCGCTTCGCGGTCGGCGGTGAAGGGGAACGCTTCGATCGCGGCTCGTACCGCGGGCAGCTTGGCGTGACCGGGGCCGATGAAGAGGTCGACGGGCATGGTCTGGTCGCCGGTGAGCTCGGAGAGGTCGCGGACGCGCAGCACCTCGGCGACGCGCAGGATCATGGGGAGTGCGGGGGTGTGGAGAGTGCCGTTCTCGACCCGCTTCACCCAACTCGGGGACTTGCCGAGGAGACCGGCGAGGACGGTACGGCTCATACCCCGGCGGGTACGGAGGACTTGCATCCGCTGGCCGAACACCAGCGGATGGTCAAGCGGGTCCGGGGTAGCGTCAGATGACATGGCCTTGCCCCTCTCTGTCCAGCTCGTCACTGCCAGGGTATGGGCAGGGCCGTTGCCTAGTTGTATTGACCACAAGCGTTGTTGACGCGGCTGATAGGTGGTTGACCATCGAGTGCGGTGTGGCACCGGTGGTAGTTATAGGTGTGCAGGAAGTCCGCCAGGGCTTCGGCGCGTTCGGCGCTGCCGGAGTACGGGCGTACGTATGCCCACTCGTCGAGCAGGGTGCGATTCAGTCGCTCTGCCTTGCCGTTCGTCTGCGGGCGATAGGGGCGCGTGCGTTTGTGGGCGATCCCGGCGGCGCTGAGGGGCCGGGAGAACAGCTGGGACCTGTAGCACGAGCCGTTGTCGGTGAGGACGCGCTCGACGGTGATGCCGTGCGCGGTGAAAAAGGCATTCGCGCGCTGCCAGAACGCGGAGGCGGTCTCTTTGCGTTCGTCGGCCAGGACCTCGCTGTAGGCCAGTCGGGAGTGGTCGTCGATGGCTGTGTGGACGAAGCTGTAGCCGATTACGGGGCTGCCGCCCTTGCGGACGTCGGTTGTGGCCTGCCGGTTGCTGCTGGCCTGCTGACGGGGCATGATCCGGTGTCCGCCGCCGTCGCGATGGACCGTTGAGACGGGCATTTCCAGGATCGGGCCGATGTGTGCGGGGCCGAGCTTGCGCTCGCGCCGCAGCTCGCAGATGCGATTCTCGACTTCGGTGGGGGTGCGGTGTGGTGTCGACAGAGGACGGCTGGAGCGGTCGTACAGCCCCGCGTCGCCTTCGGCTCGCCAGCGGCGGACCCACTTGTGGGCGGTGGTGCGGGAGATGCCCATTTCGTCGGCGACGTGGGCCACGGGCCTGCCCGCACGGACTCGGTCGATGAGGAGGCGTCTGCCGTGGACGGTCAACCGCGCGTTGGGGTGAGACACGGGCACCTCGTCAGTCGATGACCGTCCCGCTCTGGGCGGGAGGTGTCTCGTGGGGGAGGCAGAACTGTCCGCCTGCCTGTTCGGCGAGGCTGGCACCGAACAGAGCGCCGGGTGTGTAGGCGCCCGACTGGCCCTCGCCGCAGGCGAGTTTGGCGGCCACGGCGGCTGCCACCGAGGCGGTGTAGTCCATACCGTCGTCGGCGCGCAGCCAGCCCTCTCGGCGGATGCCGTCAGGCCAGGTGACGACCGCGTGCCCCCAGGAGTGCTGACGCGGGCGCGGGGTGTCCTTCATCTTGGCCTTGGCCATCTGATCAAGGGCGAAGCGTCGTAGCGGTTCGATGGACAGCAGCTTTCCAGCCAGTGGGGCCACGGCCCGCAGCACGGGCGAAGTGGGGGCCATCCCGGTGGTCACCGTGACGGACGGCGCATTGCTGGCCCGGTGGGCAGCGAGGAGCTCGGCGGTGGGAGCACTCGCGGACTTCGCCTGTTGCCCGTCGGGGAGGGTGAGGTTTTGGAGATCGGCGCCGAGGCGTGCGGTGACCATGCGTCCGCCGGTGTAGCGGCGCCCGCCGGTGGTCAGCATGTCGATCATCGAGGCGGCGAAGGCGACGCCGACGACTCCGGCGTTGAGGGACACGGAGGCCAGGGCGTCGACGTGTACGGCGGCGGGGGTCGGGCGGTCCTCGCACAGCTTGATCACGACGGCCTCGGTGGCCAGCACACCGAAGCCGGAGCCGGTCACCAGCGTGCTGCCGGCCCGTTCGGCTTCCTGATGCAGGTCGAGCAGACGGGGGGCGGCTGTCAGGTCTGCGGCCAGGTCGAGGTAGTGGCCGCCAGGCATGCAGGCGCGGGCGAGGGTCGGGGCTGTCTCGGCGTAGTTGCCGATTCCGTTGAAGACCACAGCAGGTCGCTGCCGGGTGATCTCGGCAGCGATGCCGTCGACGCCGTCGGCGATGACGGCATGCGTGCCGAGGTCTGCAGCGGTCTTGCGCAGCCGGTCGCCGCCGCTTTCGCGTCCGACCAGAACAGGCTTGAGTCCTTGTGCGGCGAGGTGCGCGGTGACGGCCGCTCCGATGCGTCCGCTGGCGCCGAGGATCCAGATTTCTCCGGAGCGTGCGCTCTGTGTGGTGTCAGTCATGGGGTTGCTCCTGTCGTTCTGGAATGCAGGGGTCGTCCGACCCCACAATGATGTCTCACTGTGTCATCACTCAGCCTAGCACTGATGACACACTGGGACATCACTTGTTATCGTCCGACTATGGCCAGATGGGATCCCGGAACCGCGGAGCGCCTCACGCAAGCGGCGCTTGAGCTCTACACGGAGCACGGATACGACAACGTGACCGTGACGCAGATCGCCGAGCGGGCCGGGATCACCCGCCGCTCGTACTTCCGCTACTTCCCCGACAAGCGCGAAGTTCTGTTCGCCGGCTCGGAACGGCTGCCCGCCGCAATCCGCGAGGCAGTCCTCGACGCCCCCCGGACCGGCTCCCCGCTATCGGCAACCCTTCAGGCCCTCGCCCGGGTCGGCACCACCCTCATCGAACACATCGACCGCACCGCCGAACGCCGCGCCGTGATCGCCTCCAGTCCGGAGCTCCAGGAACGGGAGCGCACCAAGCTCGCCGCGGTCACCAGCGCGATCCAGGACGCACTCCTGCAGCGAGACATCGACGACGACAGTGCGAAACTGGTGGCGCAGATCGCCACCATCGCATCCCAGAACGCCTTCGACCGCTGGACTGACGCGCACGGTCAGAAGGACTTCGCAACCTGCCTCGACGCAGTTGCCGCGTCGCTCCGGGAAACGCTCACCGCAGACATCGACACCAGTCGCTCCGAGTGAGAACTCCACTACCTTCTATCTCCCATCAGACCCACACGCCGGCCGTCAACAACGCTTGTGGTCAATACGCCTAGTGAGGTGGTTCGCTCCCAGGCGGTCGCTGCCGCGCGTGACTGAGCTGCCGAGAACCTGGTCTGCCCGGAGGGGCCCATGCACATCAGCGAGTTGGTCGGCACGGACGAGTGGGACACGGTCGAGGGGCGGCCGTACGTCGTCTACAAGTACGCCGCCACGCTGGACGGCCGGATCGCCGCGGCGGACAGCACCAGCCAGTGGATCACCAGCGCGGAATCCCGTACGGAAGTCCACGCGCTGCGCGCGGCCTACCAGGCGACCGTCGTCGGTTCCGGCACCCAGCGGGCCGACAACCCCCACCTCGCCGTGCGCTCGGTGAAGGACGACCCCAACCTGAAGGTCGCCGTGCCGATCGATGAGCAGCCATGGCGCGTGATCGTCGACACCAACGCCCGGACTCCGGCTGATGCCCGGGTGCTCGACGATGCCGCACCCACCATGATTGCCGTCGCCGATGGCGCCGACGCATCCCACCTGGACGGCGTGGCCACCGTCGTACGGCTGCCCCGTGCGAAGGTCGGCCTGGACGTGCAGGCACTCCTCCGTGAACTGCACCAGCGCGGCGTGCGCGCGATGTTCCTCGAGGGCGGCCCCACTCTCGCCGCGTCGTTCGTGTCGGCCGGCCTGGTGGACCGCATCGTCGCCTACATCGCCCCCGCGCTCCTCGGCCGCGGGAAGAGCGGACTCGAAGGCGGCACCATTGAGACGATCGGCGACATCCTCCGGTGCGAGCTGGTGGACGTGGCGCGCTCCGGCCCGGACGTCAGGCTGATCGCACGTCCGCAGCGCTGAGTACGGCCTGGTTGCCCGCGAGACCTACCCACAGACACCGCACCAAACATCGCCGCGCCGCCGCAAGGTCGGCTCGCCTACGAGCGGAAGCCAACATGAATGTTGGCAACATCGACGTTAGTAACATGCCAGTTTGCACCAGACCCTGTGGGGCGGCCGCTGCGTGAGGTGAATGCGTAGCCGGTGGCCCGCCAGTCCGGCTACGTGCCCCGCGTCGCGAATACCGCCGCGCCCAGGAGTGCCTGGTCCTCGCCGTCGGCGTGTACCGAGAGGGTGAGGCGGGCGAGGCGTGGGGCGTGGTGGGTGAGGCCGGTGGTGAGGGGTGGGCCTATCAGGTGCCAGGCGGCGGTGATGGAGCCGCCGAAGGCGACCGTGTCGGCCTCGAAGGCGGTCAGCCACGGGGCGGGGGCGGTGCCGAGGGCGCTCAGGGCCGAGGTGATGACGTCGCGGGCGGTGGCGTCGTCGTCGGCGGCGAGGGCCGTCAGTTCGCGCAGCCCGTCGACGGGACGGCCGGTGCGGGCCGTGTAGTGGGTGGTCATCGCCCGGGTGGAGACGGTGTCCTCCAGCGGACGGCCGTCGATGGTGAGCAGGTCGACGCGGCCCTCGGGCGGTACGCGCGGGTCGTTCTCGACGATCGTCCCGTGGTCCAGGAACGCGGAGCCGACCCCCGTGCCGAGGGTGACCGCGACGAGGCGGCGGCTCTCGGCGTGGGCCGTGTGCCGGGCGCCGAGCGCGAAGGCGGAGGCGTCGTTGAGGAACCGCAGTCGGGTCGGGCGCGGGTTCAGGCGGGGTGCCAGGCGGTCGCCGACGGCGAGGCCGTCCAGCGACGCGAACTTGCCGACGCCGTGGTAGCGGGCGATTCCGCGCGCGTAGTCGAACGGGCCCGGGACCGCGATGCCCCAGGTGTCGCCCCAGGTGCCGCGGATCCCGCGCGCGTCGGGGGCCGTCGCCAAGGCTGCGGGGGGTGCGGAGAGCGCGCCGTTGGCGGCCTCGGCCAGCGTCGTGAGGAAGTCCTCGGGGCCGATGCCTGGCGTCAGCGGCAGGCGGCGCCTGGTGCCGTCGGCGATCCGGCCCCGGTCGAGGTCGACGGCCGCCGCGGTGACATGGGAACCGCCCACTTCGAGGACGGGCACGAGAGAGGGCTCGTCAGCGCGTCGGTGCGGCACGGCATGGCCTCCGGAAGCCGTCATCGGCGCCTACCGCGGTGCCGGATGGTCGACGAGTGTGGTCGCGATGGTCACCCGGCGCGGCGGCTGCGGGGCGGTGCTCGCCTGGCGCTCGAACAGCAGCGTCGCGGCGGCCCGGCCGAGTTCGACCGGGTCGTAGGAGACGACGGTGAGCGGCAGGTGCAGCATGTCGGCGAGTTCGATGTCGTCGAAACCCGCGAGGGCGACCGGCTCCTGGTCCTGCGTGCGGTCCCGCAGGGCACGCAGCGCGCCGACCGTGTTCCGGTTGTTGGCGGTCAGCAGCGCGGTCGGCGGGTCCGGCAGGGCGAGCATTTCGCGCGCCGCCTCCTCCGCGAGCGCGCTGTCGCCCCGGTGCCGGCTGATGTACCGCTCGTCGAGCGCGATGCCCGCCTCCTCCAGCGCCACCGCGTAGCCCCGGAAGCGCTCGGAGCCCGTCCAGAGCGACGGCGGCAGGCCGAGGAAGCCGATGCGCCGGTGGCCGCGGGCGACGAGGCGGCGGCATGCCTCCCGGGTGCCGCCGAAGTCGTCGACGAGGACGCAGTCCACGTCGATGCCCATCGGCGGGCTGGCCGCGAGCACCACCGGGAGGTCGCGCAGCCGTGTCCCGCCGAGGTGGCTGTGGTCATGCCCGGCCGGGGCGACGACCAGGCCGTCCACACCGCGGTCCACCAGGTCGGCCACCACCTCCCGTTCGGTGGCCGGGTCCTCCCCGGTGCTGCCGAGCATGACCCGGGCACCGTAGCCCACACAGATCTGCTCGAGGCCCACGGCGAGTTGGGAGTAGAACGGGTTCGCCAGGTTGGTCACGACCAGCCCGATGAGCTCGTTGGGGCCGCCCGAACGCAGCTCTCGGGCCCGCTTGTTGGGGCGGTAGCCGAGGGCCGCCACCTCGGCGAGCACCCGCTGGCGGGTGGCCTCGCCGATGCCGCGCTGACCGCGCAGCGCACGGGAGACCGTCATCGGGCTGACGCCGAGCCGCGCGGCCACGTCCCGCATGGTGAGGGCCGGTCCGGACTCCGAATGCGCGCTCATACCACCTGTGCCTTCACCAGACGGACCGGCTCCGGCCCCTGACTGTGCACGTGGTAGGCGGTGACGGACGCCGGGACTGCGAGAGTTTCGGCATAGTGTACGGAGTGCCGGTGCCCGGCGGCGGTGGTGATGACCGCGCCCTGCCCGTCCACGACGGTCAGCACGTGGAAGCGGCCGTCGGTCCGCTGCTCGGCGGCCCGGTCCGGTTCGACGGCGATCCGGTGCACCTGGAAGAACATCGCCGGCAGCGCGCCCAGCACCTCCTCCCGCCAGCCGTCACCCGCGCGCAGCGGCCGGGGCCGCTGGATCAGCTCGCGGGCGACCGCTCCACCCGACCGCTCCGGGTCGAGGTTGCGGAAGGCGTGCTCCACGTGCACGGCACGCTGCCGGTCCGCCGCGTCCCGCCGCAGCCAGTCGTAGAACCGCAGTGAGTACAGATAGGGGGTGGCGCTGACTTCGAGTACGACATTGCCCTCGCCGCTGCCGTGCGGCGTACCGGCCGGGACCAGGTAGAGCTGGCCGGCCTCGGCGGGGAACACCTGCACATACCGCTCGATGTCGAACGGTGTGCCGTGCGCGTCGGCGGCGTGCGCGCTGTGGTGGAACGCCTCGACGTCGGCGTCCTCGCGCAGTCCGAGGAAGACCTTGCCGTGCTCCCCGGTGTGCATCAGGTAGTAGGTCTCGTGCTGGGTGTACGGCCAGCCGAAGACGTCGCGCATGTCGTCGGGCCTGGGATGGCAGTGGACGGACAGATTGCCGCCGCGGACGGTGTCGAGGTAGTCGAAGCGGACCGGGAACGACGTGCCGAACATCTCGTGCACGGCCGGGCCGAGCACGTCCACCGGGGAGAGCGCGACGACGAGCTGGAACGGCACCTCCACACATCTGGAGGCGTCGTCGCCGAGCAGGACGCCGCTCTCCGGCGCGATCAACTCGTAGCCGAGGGCCGTGTTCTCCGCGTCCGGGTTGTGACCGAGCGTCTCCTGTGCCCAGTGCCCGCCCCACGGCGTCGAGTTGAAGGTCGGCCGGGTGCGGAAGGGGCGGGTGGCGAGCGACCGGCAGGTCTCGCGCAGCGCCTGCCCACCGATCGACGTCGGGGTTACGGTATCGGTAACGTCGATCCATCGCGCGATCCGCTCCGCCATGTGGTCGCGGTGGCGGTCGAGCAGCGGCCAGTCGATGTAGAGCAGCCGCCGCAGGGTGGGCGGCTCGCCCTCGGGCGCCGCGAGGTTACGGCCCCGGCCGTGCTTGACCGCCGCCTCCGCGTACCGCTTCGGCAGATCGGCCCACCACAGGATGTCGGACTCCGCGAGCGCGGCGCCGGGCCCGAGCAGGACGCGCAGCGCGCCGCCCTCGGCCGGGCCGGACTCGCTTGCGCCGCCCCCGGCCGGGCCGTCCTCGCTCGGGTCGGACCCGCCCGCGCCAGCCCCGCCCGCACCGACCTCGCCCGCACCGGATTCGTCCAGGTCGGCCAGCGCCGCCAGGGCCGCCAGGGCCGCCGGGTCCATCAGGTCGGAGAGGTCGCCGCCCGCCAGCCGCGCGAAGTCGGGGTCGTCCCGTAGCTCGTCGGAGTCGGTGAGCCGCCGCACGGTCTCCCAGTCGCGCACCGCCGTACGGACGTCCGCGAACTCCACCCGGGCGCCCCGGGCACCGAACGCCGCGCCGAGCCCGGCGGCGACGGCGGCCCAGTCCAGTACCGCGGGGCCGTCCACGGCGAGGACCCGGGTCCCCTTCGGGAGCGTCCCGGCCGCGTCGGCCCAGCCGACGGCGACCGCGTCGGCGAGGACCGGATAGCACGGCGTCGGGTCGTACTGCGGCGCCTTCACCTTGACCTGCGGACTCTCGCCCATGTCACCAATCCCATGAGATCCCGTGAGATACGTTAACGCGACTTCTTTTCAAACTACCTGCACACCTGTACGTTACCGATAACTTACCAGGTCGCTGATTCGGTGACGAGGGGGCCAGATGGGCTCGATCGACATGCCAATCGACATGCCACAGGGGATGAGCCGGCGCCGGCTGCTGGCCGCCTCCTCCGCGGGCGTCGCAGGCCTCGCCCTCAGCGCGTGCGCACGGGGTTCGATGAGCCGGCCCGCGCCCGCCGACGTGGTCTCGGTGTTCAACGACAACCCCACCTGGTCGCCGGGTTTCCGGGCGGCGGGCAGAAAGTTGCGGCCGCTGTCCGGTTTCCGGCTCGCGCCGCGGGCGGTTCCCAACGTCAGCAACTATCAGCAGATCGTGCGGATGTCGGCGCGGACCGACTCCACGGCGGATCTCATCAAGTGGTGGAACGGCTACCGGCTGCGCGACATCGCCCGCGCCGGGATCCTCGCCGATGTCACCGAGGCCTGGGACGAGGCGGCCCGGCGCGGCTGGAGCGACGACACCGCGTTGCGCGAGACCTTCAGCCATGAGGGAAGGCAGTTCGGCGTCCCGCTCTACAAGTCGTACTACGTGGTCTTCCACAGCCGGACCGTCTTCGAGCGACTCGGTGTGGAGGTGCCGACGACGTGGCAGCAGTTCCTCGACATCGTGGACGCCGCCCACGCCAAGGGCATCACGCCGATCTCCTCCGGCGGCGCGACCACCTGGGAGTCCTCGATCTGGTTCCAGCAGCTCCTCAACGGGCTCGACCACCGCTTCTACCTCGATCTCACGGCGGGCAGGGCCTCGTACACCGACGACGTGTGCCGGCGTGCGATGGCCCTGTGGAGCGATCTGTACCGGCGGGGCGCGTTCTCCTCGCCCGACGCCTCGGCCACGGAAGTGCCGGGCCAGTTCGCGCAGGGCCGCACCGCCATGTGCCTCTACGGCACCTGGAACACCGGGGCGTTCCTCGACGCCGGGGTCAAGGACGCCGACCTCGGCGCGTTCCTGCTGCCTCCGCCGCCCGGCGGCAACCGCTCGGTGCTGGTGGAGAGCGGTGTGCTGGCGGTGTCGGCACAGGCCCACAAGCGCGACGCCGCCCTCGCCGTGGCCCGCGCCTGGCTCGACCCGGCGGTCCAGACGGCGTGGACGGGATTCCTGCGGGACACCTCCGCCGACCCGGGCGTCGTGCCGAACGTGGGCACCGTGCGCCAGATCGCCGCCCAGGTGCGGCGCGAACGGCCGAAGCAGGCCATCCGCTACTGGGAGGCGTCGCCCCCCGTACTGATCGAGGGGAACGTCCAGGACCTGAGCGCCTTCATGATCGAACCCACCCCCGCGAAGGCGACGCGGACCCTGACGAACATGCAGCACCGAGCCGACAAGGAGTGGAAGGTGTGGACGTCCTGACCACTGCCGACCAGGCAGCCAGCCGAACGGGGCCACACCGGCCCGAACCCCTCGTGCCCGATCCGCGCTCCGCCCGCTTCCGCGCCACCGCCTGGGTGGGCGCGTTCCTGGCGCCCGCCGTGGCGCTGATCCTGCTGCTTCTGGTCGTGCCCTTCCTGGTCACCGCGTGGCGCAGCCTCTTCGACGACAACGGCATCACCGCGCGCTTCGTCGGCCTGTCCAACTACACCGCGCTGTTCACCGACCCCGACTTCGGCCGGTCGCTGCTGAACACCGTGCTCTGGGTGGTGGGCACGCTGGTCCTTCCCGTGCTGCTCGGCCTGCTGCTCGCGGTGCTGACCCACTCGATGCGCTGGGGGGCGGTGGCCCGTACCGCCGTGGTCATCCCGTACGCGCTCTCCGGCTCGGCGACGGCGCTGCTGTGGACGTACCTGCTGCGGAGCGACGGGGCGGTCAACCAGACGCTGGGCGCGGTGGGGCTCGGCGGCTGGCAGCAGGAGTGGCTGCTGCACTGGCCGTTGAACACCCTCGTCATGATCGTGGCGACGACATGGCAGGCGACCGGGGCCTCGCTGATCCTCTTCCTGATCGGGCTGCAGACCATTCCCACGGACACCATCGAGGCCGCCCGGATCGACGGCGCGCGGGGCCTCCAGCTGTTCCTGCGCGTGATCGTGCCGCAGCTGCGGCCGATGACGGTCGTGGTGGTGGGCATGTCCATCGTCAACAGCCTCAAGACCTTCGACATCGTGTGGCTGCTCACCCAGGGTGGCCCCGGAACGGCCTCCGAGACGCTCGCGCTGACGATGTACCGGCAGACCTTCACCCTCAACCGGTACGGCTACGGCGCGGCCGTCTCCGTCGTCCTTACGGTCGTCGTCATCGCCGCCTCCTGGCTCTACCTGCGGCAACAGGTGCGGCAGCGGTCGGGCGATGCCGTATGACGGGCAGAACGGCGCGCGGCGTCCTGGTCGCCCTGGTCTCCGTGCTGTGGCTGGTGCCGACCTGGCTGGTCGTCGTCAACGCCTTCACCCCGGCGAAGGAGTACACCGGATCCCCCCGGTGGTGGTTCGCCTCCCCCGGGCTGTTCGCGAACATCCGCACCGCGTTCGAGAGCGCCGACGTCGGGCGGGGACTGCTCAACACCACGGTCTACGCGGTGATCGGCGCGGCGGTGGCGGTGGTGATCGCGGCACTCGCCTCGTTCGCCGTCACCGTGATGCCGGTGCGGCGGCCCGGGCTCTGGTTCTGGTTCATCTTCATCGGCACCGTACTGCCCCTCCAGACGTTCCTGTCCCCGCTGTTCAGCGGGTACGCCACCACCGGCCTCTACGACACCCAGTACGGCATGCTGCTGATCTACGTGGCGCTGACGATCCCCTTCGCGTTCTTCGTCAACCGCAACTTCATGCTCACCGTGCCGAGGGAGATCTCCGAGGCGGCCCAGCTCGACGGCGTGAACTGGCTGTCGATGTTCCTGCGGATCCACCTGCCGCTGGCCAGGAACGCGCTGCTGGCCGCGTTCATCTTCCAGTTCACCTGGATCTGGAACGACCTGCTGTTCGGCATCACCCTGTCGCTCAGCCCGAACGTGCGGCCGGTGACGGCCACCCTCGCCGACCTCAACGGCAACTACGCCACGGTGGGGCCGCCCGTCGTGCTCGCCGGCGCGCTCGTCGCCTCGGTGCCGACCGTGGTCCTCTTCTTCGTGTTCCAGCGCTTCTTCGTCAACAGCCTGCGGCTCACGGCCTGAACCGTCTGACGGCCTGAAACGAACCACTGAACCACCCTGGGAGAGAAGACACACATGACGACGCGCGCCCTCGTACGCGACCGCCGCTGGTCCACCGACAAGGCCCGGACGAGCATGATCGGCCTCGCCGTCGCCGCCACCGCGCGGGCCGGCACCACGGAACTGCGGGCCCTGCCGGAACACCTCGTACGCCGCGACGGCGCCGGGGCCCGGCGCGGAGTGCGCATCCTCATCTCCGGCGAGGCGCCCGGCCCCGGCGCTCCGGGCCATGACCAGTGGACCTTCGACGTGGAGATCGCCGGCCGTGGCCGGGTGCCCGTCGAGGTGCTGCCCACGCCCGGCGGACCACGCCTCATGCTCCCCCTGGAGCGCGACCGCCGCGACGTGCGCGTCGAGGCCCGCAACGGCGACGCCTCGGCGGTGCTCGCCTTCGCGCTGGAACCACCGCGGGACTGGACGATCCACCTGGTCCACCACTCGCACCTGGACATCGGCTACACCGATCCGCAGGGCACCGTCCTCGGCGAACACGTCGCCTTCCTCGACTCCTGCCTGGATCTGACGCGTACCACCGACGGCTGGCCCGACGACGCCAGGTTCCGGTGGGCGGTGGAGTCGCTGTGGTCGTTCGAGCAGTGGGCCGCCGTCCGGCCGCCGGAGCGGGTCGCGGAGTTCATCGAGCGGGTACGCGCCGGCCAGATCGAACTGACGGCCATGCCGTACAACCTCCACAGCGACACCTGCTCCACCGACGAACTCCACGAACTGCTGCGGTTGGCCCGCCGGGTGCGGGATACCTACGGGATCGACTTCCGCTCCGCCATGCAGACCGACGTGCCCGGCTCCGTCGCCGGGCTGCCGGACGCCCTGTCCCCCCTGGGCGTGCGCTACCTGTCGGTGGCGCACAACTGGGCCGGGCGCTCGGTGCCCACCACCAACGGCGGGGCGCGGTTGCCGCGCCTGTTCCGGTGGCGCGCCCCGTCGGGCAAGGAGGTGCTGGTGTGGATGACCGACAGCCCCCACGGCCTGGCCTACATGGAGGGGCCCGTGCTGGGCTTCGACACCTCCTACGCCATGGTGGACGACCTGCTGCCCGCCTATCTGACGTCGCTCGCGACCAACCCCTACCCGTTCCCGCCCGAGCTCCTCGGCTCACCGGCCCCCGCGCCGGGCGAGCGCGAGCCCTACCCGTGGGACGTGCTGCACCTGAGGGTGCAGGGCCACTTCGGGGACAACGCGCCGCCGCGGCTGATCCTCGCCGAGACCGTACGCCGCTGGAACGAGACCTGGGACAGCCCCCGGCTGCGGCTGTCCACCAACACCGACTTCTTCACCGACGCCGAGGCCCGCCTCGGCGACGCCATCCCCGCCTTCGAGGGCGACTGGGGCGACTGGTGGGTCGAGGGCGTCGGCTCGGGCGCCCGGCCCCAGGCGATGGTGCGCCGCGCCCAGTCCACCGTCACCGACGCCGCCACCCTGTACGGCATCGCCGCGCTGGCCTCCGCCACGGGGCCCGGCACCGACCTGGCCACCGCCGCCCGCGGCGGCGCCGACCAGGTGTACCGGTCGGTGTCCCTGTTCAACGAGCACACCTGGGGCGCCGCCGACCCATGGACCCATGGTGACGCGGGCGGCGAGTCGGGCGAGCAGCAGTGGCACTGGAAGTACGGGTACGCGCTGCACGGGGACAACGACGCCGACACCTTCCTCGACCATGCCTCGGCCGCGCTCGGCGCCGTACTGCCCGTCGCGGCGGCCGCCGACGTGACGTACTGGGCCGTCAACACCACGGCGGCCGCGCGCACCTCCGTCGTGACGGTGTTCCTGCGCGAGAGCCGGGTCCCGCTCACGAGGGCGGTGTCGGTGACCGACGGCCGCACCGGCGCGGAACTGCCGCTGGTCCAGGAGGCGCAGACCAACCCGGTCCACCGGGACGCCGGGCGGTGGCTGCACGTCCAGGTGCCCGACGTGCCGCCGTTCGGCCTCGTACGGCTGGACGTGACGGTGACCGGCGAGGACGGCGGCAAGGTGGTGGCCTCCCCCGCTCCGCTCCGCCTCGACGGGGACGCGGACGGCGAGGAGCGCGAGGACCGCAAAGCCCGCGCCGTGCCCCTGCCCACCGCCGACGACCTGGTCCTGGAGAACGACCACCTGCGCGTCCGCGTCGACCTGACCACGGCCTGTGTGGCGAGCCTCGTCGAGAAGGCCACCGGCCGCGAACTCGTCGACCAGGACGCCGTCGTCGGCTTCAACGGCTACGTCTACGACACGTACACCACCGCGGGCGGCTACAACCACCAGGCCAACAAGACCACCGTGAGCGAGGAACTGGAACTCCTCGGCTCCCGGACCCTGGCCCGCCCCGCCGTGCTCCTCGAACGCGTCGACGACGCGCTCGGCGGGCGCCTCACCTACGAGTACGCGGCGGACGGCGTCCGCCGGGCCCGCACCACGGTCAGCCTCGGCCGCGACGACGCCCACCTGGTGATCGACAACCGCTTCGACAAACCCGCCACCATGACGAAGGAGAGCGCGTACCTCGCCTTCCCGTTCGCGCTGACGCGGCCCACGGTCCACTACGAGATCACCGGCGCCCTGACCGGCAGCGGCCTCGCCCATGTGCCCGGCGCGCCCCAGCACATGCGCGCCGTCAGGTCGTTCGTCTCCCTCACCGATGACGGCGGCCCCGTCGCCTGGATCACCAGGGACGCACCGCTGGTCGAACCGGAGACCATCGCCCTGCCCTACGCCCCATTCCCCGACTCGACGTCGCCGCGCCGGCCCGGCACGGTCTACTCCTGGGTGCACAACAACCTGTGGGACACCAACTTCCCGTCCCAGCAGGCGTTCCACACCACCTTCCGGTACGCGGTGGGCGTCCGCCGACCCGGCGAGACCATCGACGCCGACGCCCTGGCACTGCGCACCGCCTACGAGGTCGACCACCCGCTGATCGGCGTCCCGGCACACGGCGCCCCCGACACCGACCGGCCGGCCGAACTCGCGCTGCTCTCCGTGGACGACACCCGCGTCGCGGTCCGCGACGCGGCCCCGGTCCCGGTCTCGGTCCCGGGCGACGACGGCGTCGACCTGCTGGTGAGGCTCCAGTCCTTCGCCCCGGAGCCACGCACGGTCCGACTCCACTGCGGCTTCCCCGCCGCGGGCGCGGAACGCGCCACCTACCTGGGCGACCCCGACGGCCCCGCCGCCCTCGACGGCGACGACATCCTCGTGGAGATCCCGCGTCTGGGCACCACGGCGGTACGGGTGCGCCTGGCGCCGCGGGGATAGCGGGGAAGCGGGCCCGGGTCCGTCACCTGTCAGTTCTGGTGGGTGACGGACCTTTGACATCCAGGTCCGGCCGCAACGAGGTGTTGCCGCTCAGGTAGCGCCCCGGGGAGGTGCCGACGGTCCGCCGGAACGCCGCGAGGAACGCGCTCGGTGTCGCATAACCCACGGTGTGCGCGACCCGGGAGACGGGCCGGCCTTCCGCGAGGAGGGAGAGGGCCGCGCGCAGTCGCGCATGGGTGCGCCAGCGGTCGAAGGTCATGCCGGTGTCGCGGATGAACAGCCGGGTGAGGGTGCGTCGGCTCACGCCCACGGCCCGAGCGTGCGCCTCCAGGCCGCGCGGGTCCGCGGGGTCGGCGAGCAGCGCCTCGGTGACGGCGCGTACGCGATCGTCGGTCGGGGTCGGCACGTTGATGGGCGTGCTCGGCAACGGGCGCAGCAGATCCAGTACGACCGCCTCGGCCCGCAGCCGGGCGTCGTCGGGGAGGTCGTTCCGGCCGAGGTAGGCGATCAGGTGGGCCAGCAGCCCGTCGACGCCGACCGGCGTGGGGTCGGACCAGTCCAGAGCGCACCGGTCGGGTTCGAAGTAGAGGCCGCACAGCACCGCGTCGCGGGTCGCGCCGGTCCGGTGAACGATCCCCCCGGGCAGCCACAGCGCCCGGGTGGGTGGCAGAACCCAGTAGGCGTCGTCGACGGCGACGCCGAGTACACCGCGCCGAGTCCAGGCCAACTGGTGTTGCGGGTGGGAATGCCGGCCGAACCACTGCCCGGACGCCAGCGGAAAGTGTCCGACGACGATGGCGCCGACCCCGGGCGGGACGGGCCCCACGATGGCCTCGGTCATGCCGCCCAGCGTATGTCCCCAAGGCGATATGGCCTGGCCTTGTAGCGCATCGCGGCCAGAACGGCCGGTGCATAGCGTCGCCGTATGACGATCCCTCATCCGCGCCGTGGGCGCCGCCACGTTATGAACGGCTCGCCGGTTTCGGCGGCGGCCTCCGACACCGGCCGCCGTGGACCGGCCCTGGTGGTGCTGTGCCTGGTGCAGTTCATGCTCGTCCTGGACGACAACGTGGTGAGCGTGGCGCTCCCCAGCATCCGCGACGACCTCGGCTTCACCGCCGCCGGCCTGGCCTGGGTCGTCAACGCCTACTTCCTCGCCTTCGGCGGGCTGTTGTTGCTCTTCGGCCGCATGGCCGACCTGTGGGGCCGCAGACGCGTCTTCCTGACCGGGGTGGCGCTGTTCGGCGCGGCGAGCCTGCTCTGTGGGCTGGCGCGGGAACCGTGGCAGCTTGTGGGCGGGCGGTTCGTCCAGGGCGCGGGAGCGGCCATGGCCAGTCCGGCCTCGCTGGCCCTGATCACCCTCCTGTTCCCCGGTGACAAGGAGCGTGCCAGGGCATTCGGCGTCTGGGGCGCCGTCGCGGCCTTGGGCGGCACCTCTGGCCTGGTGATATCCGGTGCGCTGACCGGCCTCGCATCCTGGCGCTGGATCTTCCTGATCAACCTGCCGGTGGCCCTCGTGGCGCTTGCCCTGCTCCCGCGCCTGGTCCCCGAGAGCCGGACCAGCCGCCCGGTACGCCTCGACATACCCGGTGCGGTACTGGGCACCGGCGCCCTGGTGTCCCTGGTCTACGGGCTGCTCCAGACCGAATCGGGCTGGGGACGCGCCGCTGCCGGACCCCTGGTACTCGCCGTCGTCCTGGCCTTCGCGTTCATCACGGTCGAGGCCCGCACCGCGGAGCCGCTGGTACCGCTGTCGTTCCTGTCCTTCCGCGTCCGTGCCGTCGCCAACGGGGCGACCCTGCTGTTCTCCGCCGCCTTCTACGCGATGGCCTTCCTGCTGATGGTGCACCTGCAAACCGTGCTGGGCTACCGCCCCCTCGCGGCCGGCGTCGCCTACCTGCCCTACGGCGCCGGGATCCTCGCGGGTATGTGGCTCTCCTCCCGGGCGGTGGCCGGGCTCGGCATGCGCTGGACGCTCATCATGTCGTTCCTGATCAGCGCGGCCGGACTGGTGCTGCTGTCCGGAGTGGCACCGAGCGACGGCTACGCCTCCGGAGTGCTGCCCGGCATGCTCGTCACGAGCCTCGGATGCGGACTGAGTCTGCCCGCCCTGACCGTCGCCGCGCTCACGGGCACGACCGAGGAGAACGCCGGCCTCGGCTCGGCCTTCCTGAGCTCGGTCCAACAGGTCGGTGGCGCGGTGGGCGTGGCGGTCCTGGTCGCGCTGGCCACCCGCCGCGGCAAGGCCCTGGCCGCGGCGGACGGCCCACGGCGTGCCGCGGCGGAAGGCTTCTCCCACGCGCTCTCCATCGCCGCCGCCCTCCTCGCGCTCGGCGCCGTCCTCATAGCCGCCCTGCTCGGGAAGGACCGCCATCCAGGTCACGCACTCGCCGGTAAGCTGACGGTCGATGCCGGAAACCCGCCAGCCCTCCCCACCGCCCCCGACGACGCCGCGGAAGACGTCACCTCATAGCGGAGGAGGCTGGCTTCCCCACGGGTACCGCCTCGACACCCACTCCCACCCCCAGGGTCAGCTGGTGTACGCGGCCGCCGGTGCCCTGGCCACCACGACCGAGCGCGGGACCTGGGTCGCCCCGGCCAACCGGGTGACGTGGACGCCGCCCGGTTTCGACCACTCCCATCGCTTCTACGGCAGGACCGACGCCCGGCTGGTCGTCATCCCGGCCGAGCTGTGCGACGCGCTCGTGGCACATCCCAGCGTGTTCGCGGTGAGCCCCCTGCTGCGTGAGGCGCTGCTGGCGCTGACCGATCGGCGGGAGGTCAGGCCCGGCGCCCATGAACGGCTGCGCGCGGTGGTGATCGACGAGCTCACCGCGGCCCCCGAGCAGTCCCTGCACCTGCCCGAACCCCGTGACGACCGGCTGCGTGCCGTCACCGACCTCCTGCACGCCGACCCCGGCCGGACCACGACCCTGACCGGGCTGGGGCGGGCCGTGGGTGCGAGTGACCGCACGCTGAGCCGTCTGTTCCACACCGAGCTGGGCATGAGCTTCCACCGGTGGCGCACCATCCTGCGCATCCACCACGCCTTGGTCCATCTCACCAACGGCCGGTCCGTCACCGACACCGCGACGGAGTGCGGGTGGTCCAACCCGTCGGGCTTCATCGAGGCGTTCACCGAGGTCGTCGGGCAGACTCCGGGCCGCTATCGGGCGGGTCTGCGCGACGACGCGCGGTAGTTGGCGGCTTTTCGGTATTCGGTGTCCATTCATCAGTGGGCGGCGACGGCGGCCGGGTCCACAGTGGTGATCGGCACACCGCATCACCTTCAAGGAGGCTTGGAAATACATGTCCGAAACAGTCGAGGACACCGCCGTGGTCATCGTGGGGGCCGGGGTCGCCGGACTGACGCTCGGCAATTTCCTGTTGCGCAACGGCATCGGCTGCGTCGTTCTCGAAAAGCGCAGCCGGGAATATGTCGAGCGGCGACAGCGGGCCGGGACCATCGACAGCCGCGGAGTGCGCATGTTCCGCGCGTGGGGGCTCGAAGAGGTCGTGGAGAGTTTCGGCGCTCCGGAGGAATCGATAAGCTTCCGGATGGACGGAGAAGAGTTCACGCAGGATCTCTTCGACGACGAGGACGGCGATTTCGACGATATGGTGTTCTGCCCTCAGCAGGTCCTCGTCCGGAACCTCACGGACGCTTTCCTGCGGGACGGCGGAGACCTCCGTTACGAGTCCGCCGGCATCTCCCTCGAAGACATCGACAGCGCACGTCCGCGCGTCCGCTACCGGGACGCCTCGGGCGCGACACGGGTCGTCAACTGCGACTATCTCGCCGGCTGCGACGGCTACCACGGGGTCAGCAGGGAATCCGTCCCCGCCGGCGCCCTTACTCGTTACTCCTACGACTACGGGTACGCCTGGCTGAGCGTCCTGGCCGATGTGACGCCGGACCCCTCGGCCATGGCGATCCATTCCCGCGGGCTGGCGGGAATCATCCCCCGTGGCACGACGGCCAGTCGTCTCTATCTCCAGTGCGCGCCGGACGACACCCTCGAGCAGTGGCCGGACGAGCGCGTCTGGAGCGAACTGGAAGCTCGTTTCGGTGTCCCCGTGGCGACCGGCCCGGTCCTCCACAAACAAATCCTGCCGCTCCGGAGTGTGGTCTACAGCCCCATGAGCCACGGCAGGCTTTATCTGCTCGGAGACGCGGCGCACATTGTCCCCCCGATGAGCGCGAAGGGAATCAACCTCGCGCTCCACGACGCCGAAGTGTTCGCCCGTGCCGTCATCGCCCGGCTCCAGAAGGACGATCCGGCCCTGCTCACCGGCTACTCGGAGACCTGTCTGCGCCATGTCTGGAACTACCAGGCATACGCGGCATGGATCACCGAGATCATGCACAACGCCGGTGACGCGTCCTACGAAGGAGAGTTCCGCAAGCAGATCGCCCGGGCGGAACTGGAACGCCAATTCAGCTCGCCCACGGCGAACCGCCTCTTCGGCGAACTCGCCGCCGGGGTGAATTAGGGCACCCCGCCGTCGGGGTAGCGGGCCGCGGACGGGTCTGGAGCGGACGTTCCGGGTTCTGTTTGAATGCTTCCTGTACCGAGCCGGTCCAGGAGGGACGGACATATGGTGTCCACGGAGAGCATTCTCGCGTTCGCGGCGATGTCGCTACTGGTGATCGTGATTCCGGGGCCGAGTGTGCTGTTCGTGGTCGGCCGGGCCCTCGCCTACGGCCGTCGCACGGCCCTGGAGACGGTCCTCGGCAACGTCGTCGGCTGCTATCTGCTCGTGATCGCCGTGGCGTGGGGTCTCGGCGCGCTGGTGCAGAGCTCGGCGGCGGTGTTCACGGGCGTGAAGCTGGCAGGGGCGGCGTATCTCGTCCATCTGGGCGTGCAGGCGTTCCGGCGCCGCGGGGAGATGCGCGTGACGGACATGGAGGCCCCGGCCCGTGCGCAGCGGGGCGATCTGCGCACGGTCCTGGACGGCATTTTCGTCGGCGTCACGAACCCGAAGGGCATCGTCTTCTTCGCGGCCGTGCTACCGCAGTTCGTCAACCACTCGGCGGGCCACCTTCCGCTGCAGATGATGGTGCTGGGTCTGGTCCCGGTCACCATCGGGCTGATCACGGACACCCTGTGGGGCCTGGGCGCCTCGGCGGCCCGTTCCTGGTTCGCCCGCTCCGACCGGCGGCTGTCGATGGTCGGCGGGGCGGGTGGCCTCGCGATGATCGGCCTGGGCGTGACCGTGGCGGCGACCGGTCGCGCCGACTGACCCGGTGCCGACCGTCCGGGTCGGCGTCAGCGGCGGATCACGCGCCCGGGCGGGGGGCCCGTAGGTGCCGGCGCTGGACCAGTTCCTCGTCGTCGACCAGGGTGACCATGGGCTGGCCCGGTGCGCAGAACATGGTGACGATGAAGCGGCTCCAGGCGTCCGTCCGGTTGTTTCCGTCCTGGTAGTGGATGACCTCGCCGCCCGGCTCCCAGAACGTCTCCCCCGCCCTGATCACTCGCTCCGGCTCGCCTTCCAGCTCGAAGAGCATCTCGCCCTCCAGCACGTAGCCGAAGGCGGGGCCCGAGTGGCGGTGCGGGGGCAGGCCGGGGTTGCCGGGTGGGTAGTCCACGCGGATCGTCATTCCCTCCGCTCCCTCCGGCACGAACGGCGGCTTCGCCGACTGCAGCACGGTGATCGCCGAGCTCAGCTCCGCCAAACGCGCTTGGCTCTCGGCGCTGCCTGCCATCTGCTCCTTGCTCGACATGGCGCGACCTCCAGGGGTGGGCCGGGTGGTACGGGAGAGCCCGTCGGCATGGTCGACGGGTCCCCATTCGCCGGGCGCCGACGGCTCATGGGTCCAGATTGCGACGGTGCGGGGCGGGGCGCACGCGGGCCGGGGGACATGGGGGCCGCACGGTCAGTGACGGCCTCACGTCCGGCTTCTCCGCCTTTGGCCTCAAGTTCTCAGCTCCGAAGGAGAGTTGGACCGCGGCTGGGTTGATCACGACCCTGTCTCGTTTTCCTTTGGTTGTGCAACCGTTCAGCTTTCGGACAGCTCTCCTTACATGACCCTTCCGTTCCGGCCGCCGGGGGAGACAGGTGGCGGTCGTGGCTCAAGGGCGACCGACGCGTTACTCATGGAGGATTTGTGCGCAACAGAACCCGAGGTGTGGTGGGCGTGGCGGTGGGTGCCGTCGTGACCGCCGCTGTGGCCGCCGGGGCCGGCGCCGTGGTGTCGAACGGCGACGGGACCGACCAGAAGCAGCCCTCCCCCACGGCTGCCGCGGCGGGCAAGACCACACCGGGCGATATCGACGGCGACGGCTATGCCGACCTCGGTGTGGGCGCGCCCGACGGGACCGTTTCGGCGAAGTCCAAGGCGGGCTACGTGGGCGTGACCTACGGCGCCAAGGCCGGGGTCGACACCGGGCGGCACGGCACGTTGTCGCAGGCCAGCCCGGGGATCCCCGGTACGCCCGAGGCCTCGGACCACTTCGGCTCGGCCGTGCTGCGCGGCGATGTGGACGGGGACGGGTACGGCGATCTGATCGTCGCCGCCAACTACGAGGCCATCGGCAGCGCCAAGCGGGCCGGTTCGGTCACGGTCGTCTTCGGCTCGAAGGACGGCCTCTCCAGCGACGCCATCGCCTTCCACGCGCCCAAGGCCACCGCCTACGCGCTGTTCGGCGACCGGATGGCCGTGGGCGACTACAACCACGACGGCCGCGACGACATCGCCATCTCCGACGGCACCGAGGTCCAGGTCGTGAACGGCGCGGCGAACCTGCGCGAGACGGCCACTCCGAAGATGTCCAGCGTCACCCCGCCCGGCGGCGGCGCGGGCACGGAACACCTGTCCTCCGGCGACATCAACGGGGACGGCTTCGCCGACCTGGTCACCGTCGCCTACCAGGACGACCCCGCCGACGAGGGCACGCTCGGCGTGCTGCCCGGTTCGTCCGGGGGGCTGAAGAGCACATCGCTGGGCGAGGACGTACCGCTGCCGTTCGCCTCGTACCGGGCCGTGGTGGGTGACATCAACGGCGACGGCAAGGACGACGTCGTCACGGACACCGGGTTCACGGACGGCCCGGACGACGCGCGTCTGCGGACGTACCCGGGCACGGCCGGGGGGCTCGACACCGCCAATCCGGTGAACTGGACGGGCAAGGCGCAGAACGGCATCGCCTCCCGCCTCACCGACATCAACGGCGACGGCCACGACGACCTCGTCGTCAGCGACACCGACGCCGAGGCCCCCGGGGGCTACAACGACGCCGGTGCCATCACGGTGCTCAAGGGCACCAAGGACTGGCTGACCGACGCGGGTGCGCAGACCTTCTCCCTCGACACCGAGGGCGTCCCCGGCGAAATGACGGGCGGCGACTGGTTCGGCGACGCCATCTCGCCGGCCGACTACAACGGCGACGGCAAGCCCGACCTGGCCGTCGGGGTCCCGAACCGGACCGAGGGCGCGGGCGCGGTGGCCCTGCTGTACGCGGGCGCCGACGGCCTCACCGCCGAGGGCTCCGCCCTCATCGGGCCGAGCGACCTCGGCTCCCCGGCGGACGACGCCGCGTTCGGCAAGGAGCTGTCCGGCCCCGCCACGAAGTAGCACCACCTGGTTGTTCACTGGTCCAGGAGGGTTCCCCTCCTGGACCAGTCCTCGTATCAGCACCCCTCCGCTTGTGCGCACCGCCTCAGCCGGTGACCTTGGCGATGATGCGGCCCATATCCTCCCGACCGAAGGCCCGCAGAGTCGTGGTGCGGACATTGCCCAACGCGCCGAGCTGCAGCGACGCCGCGGTCGCGGTTTCGTCGTCCGGGGCCTCTACGATGCACACGAGGTCGTACGGCCCGTCCGTCCAGTAGATGTCCACGAGCCCCGCCCCGAGCTTTTTCAGCGCCGCGGCGAAGTCCTCGGTGCGCTTGGTGGTGTCCTTGTAGGCGCGGACTCCCTGCTCGGTCCAGTTCAGCAGCGTGATGTACGTCGCCACGGCCCTCACCTCCACGAGAAGACTCACCGTGCGATCAATTCTGGAAGTAACACCGCGAACCCGCACATCTGGTGCGTCGACGAGCGGCCGGAGTGGTTTGCCGAACCGGCAAGGAGTGTGGTCCGAATCGCCCGAAGCACGGCAAGCTCGGTCGCAACGGCCGGCACACGGAACGTTCAGCGCGACCCGGGAGGGAACCATGCCGCAGACACCGCCCAAAACCGGCCGCACCCACCGTCTGGTGCCCTCACCCGCCGGGCGGATCCACCTCGTGGAGCAGGGCACCGGCCCGCTGGTGCTGCTCGTCCACGGCTTTCCGGAGTCCTGGTACTCATGGCGCCACCAGCTGCCCGCGCTGGCCGCGGCCGGGTACCGGGTGGCCGCCGTCGACGTCCGTGGGTACGGGCGCTCGTCCCGGCCCGCGGCGGTGGACGCGTACCGGATGCGGGAGCTGGTGGCGGACAACGTCGCCGTGGTGGAGGCGCTCGGCGAGGAGTCCGCCGTGGTGATCGGGCACGACTGGGGCTCGCCCATCGCCGCCAACTCCGCCCTGCTGCGCCCGGACGTGTTCCGGGCGGTCGGGATGCTGAGCGTGCCGTACGCCCCGCGTGGCGGCCCCAGGCCCTCCGAGGTCTTCGCCGGGATGGGCGGGGACGAGGAGTTCTACGTCTCGTACTTCCAGGAGCCGGGCCGGGCCGAGGCGGAGATCGAGCCGGATGTGCGCGGCTGGCTCGCGGGGATCTACGCCGCGCTGTCCGGCGGCACCATGCCCGGGCCCGATCTGCCCGACCCGCACTTCGTCACGCGCGGCCGGACGCTGCGCGAGCGGTTCCCCGCCGGACGGCTGCCCGCCTGGCTGAGCGAGGGGGACCTCGATGTCTACGCCGGTGAGTTCGAGCGGACCGGGCTGAGCGGAGGGCTGAACCGCTACCGGAACATGGACCGGGACTGGGAGGACCTGGTCGCGTACGACAGTGCGCCCATCACCCAGCCGTCGCTGTTCGTCGGCGGCGCCCTGGACGCCTCGACCGCCTGGATGGGCGACGCGATCAAGGCGTACCCGAGCACGCTGCCCGGGCTCGTCGGCTCGCACATCCTCGAGGACTGCGGCCACTGGATCCAGCAGGAGCGCCCGGAGGAAATCAATCGGCTGCTGGTCGACTGGCTGGTTTCGCTTCCCGCGTGACGCATATGGCCCGCCTGAAGCGCAGGACCATGGTCATAGGCTTGCCGCGGCCGCCGCCGCGCCGGCGGTCGGCGGGGGATTCGGTGCGCCGGCGGCGGGTGCGACGGGTTCGACCGGTTCGAGGGGTGCGACCGGCTGCCCCGATCCTCCTCGCCAACCGGATAGGCGGCTGTCTGTCGTCATCGGTGACGAGCGACGGCGGCCCCGGTGGTCCAGGAGGCCCCGGCGGTCCCGGGACGTCCGGCGGCGTGGTCAGCAACGCCGACTGGGGGCTCGCCTCGGGCTATGTCGTGGTGGAGCCGGGCGCACGGGGCCGTGACCTCGTCGCGCCGGACGGTACGTACTACGGCGTGGCGCCCGCCGCCATCGTCGACCTCAAGGCCGCCGTCCGGTATCTGCGCCACAACCAGGGCCGCGTCCCCGGCGACACCGACCGCATCGTCTCCTCCGGCACCAGCGCCGGAGGCGCCCTGTCCGCCCTGCTCGGCGCGTCCGGCGACAGCCCGTTGTACGAGCCGTATCTGCGGGAGCTGGGCGCGGCCGACGCGAGCGACGCCATCTTCGCCGGCGGCGGCTGGTGCCCCATCGCCGACCTCGAACATGCCGACATGGCGTACGAGTGGATGTTCGGCGGCAGCGCGCTGAGCTCGGGCGAGCTCGTCGACCAGACCGTCTCGAAGGAACCTCTTCGGCCGCGGACCCACCAAGGCCCGGCACTTCACGCCGTACAGCCTCCGCCACACGACCGGCGACGACGGAGCACGGCTCGACCGCGATCTGCCCCGGACGCTGGCCCTGATGTACTGGGACGCCGGGCACGGGGCCACTCAGGACCCGGATGCCTTCATGCGATGGATCGGCGAGGTGACGGGCTACCGGAGGTAGGGGCCCTCAGAGCTCCCATGCCCCCTTCGCCAGCGTGGACAGCCCGCCTGCCAGCGCCAGCAGCAGGACGAGCAGGCGGGCTGTGCGGTCGGGGACGCGGGTGGTGAGGGACTTGCCGATGAAGGCGCCCGCCGTCATTCCTGTCGCCGCCAAGGCCCATAGGGGCGGGCCGAGTTGGGGGACGCCGTTGGTGGCGACGGAGAACGCGTTCACCACGATTCCGTAGAACTGCGCGTTCGGCACGAACTCGCGGACCGTCCAGCCCGCGTTCACCGCGTACAGGGATATCGGCGGGCCGCCCACACCGGCCGACGCGTTCATGAAGCCTCCGGCGGCACCGGCGGTCAGGGCGCCTTTGGCGCCGTTCAGGGCGGGGACGCGCATACCGGCCATCACCAGCAGGACGGCCACGCTCACCAGGGTGCCCGTACCGGCCAGGAGGACGGGTTCGGGGAGGCGGGCGGCCACCCAGGTGCCGGCCGGGACGGTGCAGGCGGAGGCGGCGACCAGGGGGACCATCGCGGTGAGCCGCACCCGCCGCCAGCCGCCGTCGATGAGTCCCAGCGCGCAGATGGCACCGGACCCGCAGTTGGCGAGGGCGACGCCGTCGGCCGGGCCGAGCAGCAGGACGAGAGCGGGCACCGCGATCAGCGCGAACCCCATGCCCGTCAGCCACTGCACGGACGCCCCCGCCATGACGATCCCGCCGAGTACCAGCTCCGCGCCGCAACAACCACTCATCGCGGGAGTCTCTCGCATCCTGCGCGGAGGAGACCCGGAGGAGACGCGGAGGAGACGCGGAGGAGCCCCGGACGGCGGCGCCTTGGGTGACGCCGTGCGCCGCGCCGCCGATCAGTGGGTGATCTGCACGGTGAGGGTGAGGGCTCCCTTGTTGTCGTCGAGGCAGCCCTCGCGGTCGTTGGCGCGGAGTTGCAGGGTGCCCGAGCGGGTGGCCTGGAAGCTCCAGGCGCGGTGTACGGCGTGGGGGTTGTCGGGGATTCCGGGGAAGCGGCCCAGGAGGGCGCCGAAGGTGACCGACGAGTCCACCTTGCAGTCCTGCCAGGCGAAGCGGAGGGATTGGTCGTCGGCGGCGGTGTGGCCGGCCGGGCCGACGAGGGGGAGGTTGGCGGAGTCCACGGTCCAGGTGCCGCTGGTGTAGCGGACCGACACCTTGTCGCCCTTCTGGACCGGGGTGCTCGTCGCGGACTGCCAGCCGCGCGACGCGTCCACGGTCACCTTGCTGGTGCTGGTGGTGGGCTGCGCCGCGTCGTCGTCCCCGTCGCCGTCGGACGGGGGGCCGAAGGCGAAGAAGAGCCCGGCGGCGAGGGCGGCCACCGCGACCGCGGAGCCCGCCGCCCACCACCAGGTCCGGGCCCGGCCCCGGCCGCGGGATCGAGGGGGTGACGCGGCCGCCTGGTCCATGACGGTCGGTTCCCGGTCCAGGGCGGGGGCCCCGCCGAGGGTGGGCGATCCGGTGAGGGTGTGGGGGGCGGTGGGGGCGGGGGGCCCGCTGCGGGTGTGGGGTGCGGTCGCCGCGGGGGTCGCGGTCAGCGTCGGGGGGTCCATCACGTTCGCGGAGGTGGCCGCCACGGCCGTGGGGGGCTCCGGGAAGCCGCCCGGAGTGCCCGCCGGGGGCAGCGGGCCCGGGTCGTCCGCCCCGTCCGCCAGGCGCCGCAGCGCGGCTCCGACCGTGGCCGCGGACGGGCGCTGGTCCGGTGACTTGTTCAGCAGGGCCTCGACGACGGGCCGCAGGGCGCCGACCCGTTCCGGGATCTCCGGATCCGCGAAGGTGACCGCGTGCAGCGCGGCGGCCCCCGTGGAGCGCTGGAAGGGCGCTACGCCGGAGGCGACCGCGGACAGGGTCGCGCCCAGCGACCACAGGTCCGACGGCGGGCCGGCCTCCTCCGCGGTCAGTCGCTCGGGCGCCATGTAGCCGATGGAGCCGAGGAGTTCACCGGTGGAGGTGAGCGACTCGTCGTCTTCCAGGGCGGCGATGCCGAAGTCGGTGAGCACGGCGCTGCCGTCCCGGCGCAGCAGGACGTTGGCGGGCTTGACGTCGCGGTGCAGCGCCCCGGCGGCGTGCACGGCCTCCAGCGCGCCGAGCAGCTGCAGCCCGAGGGCGGCGGTGTGGCCGGGGGTGAGGGGGCCGTCGTCCGCGATCCGACGGGCCAGGTTGGGGCCGTCGATCAGCTCCATCACGATCCACAGCCGGCCGTCGTGTTCGACCAGGTCATGGACGCCCACCACATGCGGGTGGTGCACCCGGGCGACGGTACGCGCCTCTCTCAGCGCCCGGCGCAATCGTCGGTGGTACTCGTGGTCGTCGCTCGCGACGTTCAGCTCCTTGGCAGCGACCTCGCGCTCCAGCATCTGGTCGTAAGCGCGCCAGACCGTGCCCATGCCGCCTCGCCCCAGCCGGTTGCCCAGCTGGTAGCGGCCGCCGATAAGCCGTACGTCGTCCCCATCCGATGTCACCCGATCTCTCCTGTCCTCACGCCCGGTGAGCATAGTCGGAAGTGTTCGAACATCATCAGGCACAACTGATGCATCAGTCAGCCCGCATCGCAATTCCCGGGTGAAATTCCAATAGATTTAGGGAGGGACCGGGCATCTCACTGTCACATTCATTGCGTTTATCTCAACGCGTCCGTACGGTGTCGGCCATGCGGCAACAGTTCGACGTGGCGGAACGCGTACGTCAGGTGATCGGCGAAGCCGGTTGCACCCAGCGCGAATTCGCCCGGCGGGTCGTGATGGACCCGTCCAAGCTCTCGCGGTCGCTCAGCGGGAGCCGGCGCTTCACCGTGGCCGAGCTGGCGCGGATCGCCGACGCCGGGAACGTGGACGCCGGATGGCTGCTCGGCACCACGACGGCCGACGGAGCCGAGGGAGCGTACGGCGGGGCGGCCGGGGCGCCGCGGCCGCCCGCCCCCACCGCGCCCCCCGGCAGCGGACGGCCGCTGCAGATCGTGCGGGAGACGGTGCGGCTCATCGCCGAGCGCGGCTTCCACGCCGTACGCGTCGCCGACATCGCCGCCGCCTGCGACACCAGCACCGCCACCATCCACTACCACTTCCCGGGCCGCGCCGAACTGCTCGAGGCCGCCGTGCGCTGGTGCATGGACGAGGACACCGCGCGCCGCGCCGCCCGGATCGCCGCGGCCGACGACGCGCGCGAGGAGCTGCGGCAGCTGATCGCGCTCCAGGCGCCGTACACCGAGGGGCAGCGGCAGCAGTGGCTGGTGTGGATGGACCTGTGGGCCGAGGCCGCGCGGTCCACGGCCATCGGGCGGCTGCACGCCGACTTCTACCAGCAGTGGCGGCGGACCGTGGCCGAGGTGATCCGGCGCGGTATCGAGCAGGGGGTCTTCCGCACCGTCGACCCGGAGTTCAGCGCGCTGCGCCTGACCGCGCTGATCGACGGACTCGCCATCCAGGTGCTGGCCACCGGGCCCGGTGCGGGCGGTACGAGCGCCGAGGCCATGGACATCGCCTGCAACGCGTACGTGGACACCGAACTGACCGCACGGCGCTCCGGCGCCGACGCGGCCGGACCGGCCGACCGGCCCGGACCGTAGCCGAAGCACCACAAGAGTGCGGTGCACCGCGAGAGAGGGAGAGAAGCCCATGCCCATGAACGACAGCGTCATCATCACCTGTGCCCTGACCGGCGCCGGTGACACCGTGGGCCGCAGCCCCCATGTCCCCGTCACCCCCGAGCAGATAGCCCGCTCCGCCGTCGAGGCCGCGGAGGCCGGGGCGGCCGTGGTCCACATCCACGTACGCGACCCCGAGACCGGCGCCCCCGCCCGCGATCCGCGGCTCTACCGCGAGGTCGTGGAGCGGGTCAAGGAGACCGGCACCGACGTCGTCATCAACCTCACCGCGGGCATGGGTGGCGACCTGGTCATCGACCCCGAGAACCCGCTCACCCACCTCCCCGGCACCGACCTGGTCAGCGGCCTGGACCGGCTCCCCCACGTCGAGGACCTGCTCCCCGACATCTGCACCCTGGACTGCGGCTCGCTCAACTTCGGCGACGGCAGCGACCTCTACGTCTCCACCCCCGACATGCTGCGCACCGGCGCCAAGCGCATCCAGGAGCTGGGCGTACGCCCCGAGCTGGAGATCTTCGACACCGGGCAGCTGTGGTTCGCCAAGCAGCTGCTGGACGAGGGGCTGCTGGACGACCCGACCGTCTTCCAGCTGTGCATGGGCATCCCGTGGGGCGCCCCGGCCGATCCGGGCGTGCTCGCGTCGATGGTCAACATGCTGCCCGAGGGCGCCCAGTGGGCCAGCTTCGCGCTGGGCCGGACGCAGATGCCGTGGGTGGCGCAGTCCATCCTGCTCGGCGGGAACGTACGGGTCGGCCTCGAGGACAACCTCTACCTCAGCCGGGGCGTCAAGGCCACCAACGGCCAGCTCGTCGAGCGCGCGGTCCAGATCACGGAGCTGCTGGGCGCGAAGGTCGCCACGCCGGACGAGGCGCGGCAGCGGCTGGGCCTCAAGCCCCGCGCGTAACCCCCCACCGGCTCCCCCTCTTCCTCCTCTCCCCCTCACACCCTTAGGACCGCCATGCCCTCATCCCCCTGCGCCCCCGAAGAGGTACGCCGCGTCGCCTGCGTCGGCGCCGGAGTCATCGGCGGCGGCTGGGTCGCCCACTTCCTGGCCCGCGGCTACGACGTCACCGCCTGGGACCCGGCCCCCGACGCCGAGGAGAAGCTGCGCCGCCTCGTGGCGGCCGCCTGGCCCGCCCTGGAGCAGATCGGCCTCGCCGACGGCGCCTCCCCCGACCGGCTGACCGTCACCGCGACCGTGGCGGAGGCCGTGGCCGACGCGCAGTTCGTCCAGGAGAGCGCCCCGGAGAAGCTGGAGCTCAAGCGGTCGCTGCTGGCCCAGCTGGACGCGGCGGCGCCGCCCGGGGTCGTCATCGCCTCCTCCACCTCCGGCTATCCGATGACCGATATGCAGACCGAGGCCGCCGACCCCGGCCGCCTCGTCGTCGGCCACCCCTTCAACCCGCCGTATCTCATTCCGCTGGTCGAGGTCGTCGGCGGGAAGCGCACGGACGACGCGGCGGTCGAGTGGGCCTCGCGCTTCTACAAGGTGGCGGGCAAGTCCGTGATCACCATGGAGCGCGAGCTGCCCGGCTTCATCGCCAACCGGCTCCAGGAGGCGCTGTGGCGGGAGGCGCTGCACATGGTCGCCAACGGTGAGGCCACGGTGAAGGAGATCGACGACTCCATCACCGAGGGGCCCGGACTGCGGTGGGCGTTCATGGGTCCGTGCCTCACGTTCGCCCTGGCGGGCGGCGACGGAGGCATGGGACATATGCTCGACCACTTCGGACCCTCGTTGAAGTCTCCGTGGACCCGTCTCGAGGCGCCTGAGCTGGACGACACGCTGCGTGCGGCCATGGTCGACGGCTGTGACGAGGCGGCGGGCAGCCGTACCATCGCGCAGCTCGTCGCGGAGCGGGACCAGGGCGTCATAGACGTCCTGCGGGCGACTGGCCGTCTGCCGCGGCAGCGCACCGAGGGGACGGACGGCATCGCACATACCCCCAGCACCATGGGAGACGAGAAGTGAGCAGCACGCTCCCCGACTACCGGCAGACCGTACGTCCCGAGTGGATCGACTACAACGGCCATATGAGCGAGGCGTTCTACGTCCTCGTCTTCGGCCACAGCACCGACGAGATGATGGTGGAGACCGGGCTCGACTCGGCCTACCGCGCCAAGACCGGCTGCTCCCTCTACACCGTGGAGTCGCACATCCGGTATCTGAGCGAGGTCGAGGAGGGCGCCGAACTCACCATCCGTACGCGCGTCATCGGCGTGGACGAGAAGAAGGTCCGGTTCACCCACGAGATGCATGTGGGCGAGCCGGACGGCGCCCCCGTGGCCACGACCGAGCTGCTCGCGCTCCACATCGACCAGAAGGAGAGCCGCTCGGCTCCGTTCCCCGATGAGGTGCGGGAGCGGCTGACGGATCTGCTCGAGAAGGCCCCCGAGTGGGCGGGCCGGGCGATCCGCCCGGTTCCGGCCGAGGCGGGTTGAAGGACCGCCGTACCGCCTGAACGCCCCGGCCCCGGATTCGTCCGGGGGCCGGGGCGTTCGCCGTTCCGGATGAGGGACCGGGTGAGGTTGAATGGCGGTGGAGGCGATGGAAGCGGTGGAGGCTATGGCGGAAACGCCGAGGGACGGCGAGGGCGGTCGGCGCCTCGAGCTGAGCGAGGTGCCCGAGACCCTGCTGTGGAACCTCTATATGCGGGCCGCCGAGGCCCGCCGGGCGCGGACCGTGCTGGACGACCCCAAGGCCGTGGAGCTGGTCGACCGCGTCGACTACCCCTTCGAGGAGACCTTCGGAACGCCCAGCCCGCTGCTGGCGCAGGGCCAGGCGCTGCGGGTCCGCACCTTCGACAACGCCGTACGGGCCTTCCTGGACGAGCATCCGGACGGCACGGTCGTCACGCTCGCCGAGGGTCTGGAGACGCAGTACTGGCGGGTGGACAACGGGCGGGCGCGCTGGCTGTGCGTGGAGTTGCCGGAGACCGCCGAGGTGCGGCGGGCGCTGCTGCCCGACGAGGAGCGGCGGCGCACCCTCGCCCGCTCGGCGCTCGACCTGTCCTGGCGGGACGAGGTCGATCCGGCGCGCGGGGTGCTGATCACCGCGCAGGGGCTGCTGATGTATCTGCGGCCGACCGAGGTGAAGGACCTGATCGCGGGGTGCGCCGAGCGGTTCCGGGGCGGGGCGCTGGTCTTCGACGCGGTGCCGCGCTGGTTCAGCGCCCGCACGATGCGCGGCGAGATGCGCACCGCGCGGGGCTACAGCCCGCCGCCCATGCCGTGGGGCATGGACGCGGGTGAGCTGCGGAAGGTGCGGACGGCCCATCCGGCGATCACGGACGTGCGCGAGGTGCCGCCGCCGCGCGGGCGGGGGTTCTACTACGGGGCGCTGGCGCCGCTGATGCGATGGCTGCCCGCGGTACGGAACCTGCGGCCGACGATGACGGCGATGGCCCGCTTCTCGTAAGGCTTCCGGCCTGTTGCCTCCCGGCCCGTTGCTCTCCCGGCCTTGTTGCTCAGCTCGCCGGTTCGGCGAGGACCCTGGCGAGGTTCTCGAGCACCGAGGGCCAGCCGTGGCCCATGCCGTCGAGCGCCTTCCTGCCGAGCGGGGAGTCGAGGTCGAACCCGGCGTGCTCGAGGAAGAGCCGGGTCCCGGCGCCCTCCGGTTCGAGGCGCCAGGTGATGGTGGTGTCCAGGGTGGTCTCGGCGAACCGGTAGCTCAGCAGCCGCTCCGGCTCCACGGCGATCACCTCGCAGGGCTGCTCCCCCCACGGCCCCATGTCGAGCGTGAAGCGGTGGCCGACCTCCGCCCGCACATCGCCCGCGGCCCACCACCGTGCGTGCAGCCGCGGATCGGTGAGGGCCTTCCACACGACGGCCGGAGGGTGGGGCAGGAACTGGTCGCAGTGGATGGCATCGGGCTCGGTCATGGGTTCTCCTCGTCGAGGACGTCGCGCAGCGCGCGGAGCCGGCCGCGCCAGTAGTGCTCGAAGGGATGCAGCCACTGCCGCACCTCGGCGAGCGGGTCCGGCTCCAGGTGGTAGTACCGCTGCCGCCCCCGCGGCTCCTCCCGTACGAGCCGGGCCAGCCGGAGCACCTGGAGATGTTCAGAGATCGCCGGTCTGCTCAGCTCGAACTCGCCCGCGAGATCGTTGACGGCGCGGGGGCCGTCCCGGAGGCAGTCGAGCAGCTTGCGGCGCACGGGGTTGGCGAGCGCGCTGAAGACGTCTGTGGGCACACCCGGAGATTACGTCGGAGATTTCCGACGCGTCAATATTTCCCGACGCGTCGCCCCCGGCGCGGCGGCAGCCCCCTGAGCGGGCCGGTCACTCCGGCGGAGAGAATGGACAGGTGAGACGCCCGCCAGAGACCACCAGCCCGATACGGCCCCGGCTGCCGTCCCCCGTGCGGGACGTGGTCGACCCGTGGCTCGCCGAGCGGGGCGTGGAGCTGCGGCTGATCGGGACGACCTCATCCACCCGCTGGTGCCCAAGAGTAAGCCGACTGGTGGCAACCGAGTGGGCCAGGTGTTTTAGACGCAAAACTGGACTGCCCGGTGCGCCTTGACCGAAGGTGAACTCATGGGCAGAACAGCAGATCCGTCCAAGCTGTGCGATCTGTTCCTCCGCCGAAGCACATTGCAGGACGACAAGACCACACTCAAGGCCCACGAAAGCGATTTGAGGGAGCGCGCCAAGCGGGAGGGCCTGGCCGTCCGCAAGGTCTGGAAAGAAGAGTTGTCCGCGTTCAAGGCGGGCGTCGTACGAGAGGAATTCGACTCCGCGATAGCGGCCGTGCTCGCTGGGGAAGTACGTCACCTCCTGGTGTGGAAACTGGACCGGCTGAGCCGCCGGGGCATGGGGCAAGTCGGTCAAGTGCTCGACCAATTCGAGGCGGCGGGCGCACGCCTGGTAGCGCATATTGATGGACTTGACAGCAGCGTTCCGCAGCATCGCCGGTTATTCGCCTGGCTGGCGGAACAAGCTCGCTCGGAGTCGTTCAACACATCCACACGCACGCGCAGAACCAAGGCAGAAAAGAAGAGCTCGGGCGCCTGGCCCGGCGGGCAACCTCCGTACGGCCTGCGCATCAACGGGCGAACAAAACAGACGGAGCCTCACCCCAAGGAATACGCCACCTCTCGCCGCATAGCTGACGCACTCCTCCGAAACGAAGCGGCGGGTGCCATCGCCGACAAGCTCAACACGGAGGGGCTGAAGACTCGCCGGGCGGCAAGTGGCGGTCGTCCACGATCACCCAGCTTGCCCACTCCCCCGCGTGGGCCGGGCTCATGCCGGTCCACGAGCGCTACACCGACCGCGCCGGACGGGAGCGCTGGCGGGCCACCGGCGAGCCGTTCATCGGCCTTGACGGCAAGCCACTCCGCATCGGTGAGGGCGTGGTCACGGCAGAAGAGCGGGCACGGATTCTGGCGGGTCTGCGGTCTCGCACGTCCGAGTCCCTGGCCACCGGGAGGCGCGGTAAGCCGCGAGCCCAGTCACTCCTTTCCGGACTGCTGAAATGCGGCCGGTGCGGGGGAAACATGACGAAGGGCGGCCGGTCGTATCGCTGTTATCGGCGCGTGAACCTGGGCAAGGCGGTGTGTCTGGGCATGAGCGTGCTAGTGGAAGACGCAGACAGGGTATTGACATCTGCTTTCATGTCACGCGTCACGTCACTCAAGGACGAACACGAGGTGTTTCAAGCGCTGGCTCACCGCTGGCCCGCCTACGAGAATCCGGAGGCGGACGCGCGCCGCAAGGAATTGTCCATCGCCATGGACGATGCCGAGGCACGCTTGAACGCGCTGGACGACGCCTACTTCGTGAAGGGTCATTTCAAGGGCGCCAAGGGACAGCATCGATACGATCAGCTTCGAACAGCCATCGCCGGTCAGCTTGAAAGCGTCACCGCCGAGTTGGAAGAGATCTCACAAGCCACGGACCTCACAGTACTCCGGGATGGCGACCGACTGCACGAAGCATGGGCTTCCGCCGATCTGGAGCAATCCCGGATACTGCTCCGCATCGCCCTTCACTCGGTGACGCTGCTGCCCCCTCCGAATACCGGTCCCCGGTCCTGGTTCGAGCTCTTCACGCGATTCTGCTTCCACTGGGTGGGCGAGAAACCACAACCGCTGGAAGTGGACAGGGCGCGCCTCGACGGCATCTTCTACTTCGTACCGGACACGGCAAGGCTGGCCGCGTAGGCGCGGTGCCTGGAAGGCGCGCTGTGGACACGCCGACGGCCGTAGAGGCTTTGGACGGGAGCTGCCACGGGGCGAGAGACCAGGGTGCCTTACGCTGGCCCGCGAATCGGGCTGGCTCCTCGCCTGCCCGCAATGGCCCGATCGGCCCCCTGGTCTTGGAGGCTCGCCCCGTGGTGGCTGTCTAAAGTCTCGGAGGCCGTCGGCCCCAGCCACGACGCCCTGTCGCGACGGCGGCCGAGGGGCGCAGGAAGGGAGTCGGACCGTGCCGCTCGCGGAAATCTCCTACAGCCGGGCCGCCTCGCTTCGCCGGGCGGTGGGCGTCCGGACGAGACCGGCCGCCAGGCCGCAGCTCGGCCGGGGCGCCCTGGCCGCCCGGCGCGCCGCAGGCGCGCCCTTGAGTAAGTAAAGAGACTTTAGACGCGCCCTGGCCCGATCCTCTGGCCACCGCTCATGGCCGACCCATTGAGCCGCCCTGAGCGGACCGGTCACTCCGGCGGGACGCTGTACCGCTCCAGAGTCGCCTTGGAGACCGAGGTGTCCATGAGGCGCAGCTCCCATGGTCCGGTGTTGACGTCGAAGTCCTTGCCGAAACCGACCCACTTGCCAGCCATGCGGCGACTGGTCGGCTCCACGAGCATCTGAAGCGCGCCGTGGTAGCACGCCCCCTGGTAGTAGCCGCCGGTGGCCGTCTGCTCGGTCCAGGTGCCCGTGACCACGCTCCGGTCAACGGTGAGGTCCAGGGAGAGCGGGGAGTCCGGGTTCAAGGACGCTCCGTTGAGTGACCGCCCGGTCAGGCGATTGCCGTGCTGCACGAGCACCACGTAGTGCCTGCCCTCGAAGACGTCCTCGCGCCCCGACGAGTAGTACTCGTACCGGGAAAGCCAGACGCCACCGTAGTTCTCCGCCACCGTCCGCTGGCCCGCCCGGGTGTCGGCGGAGGCGGGGGCCACACCCTCCGCGCTCGGTGTCATGTCATGCCCTCCTGCTCCATCACCATGGACTCTCGCCATGGGCACCTGCGGGGCGAACCCCAACGACTCGATCGGTACCCCTGTGACCTTCTCCAGAGCGCGGATGTAGACCGGCCTCGGCGATCTGCTGATACCGGATTCCCAGCGTTGGACCAGCCGCTTGCTGGCCTCGTTCGGCTCGCCTAATTCGACACCTGCCCGGCGGAGCGCCTTTGCCAAGTCGTCCTGGCTCATCCGCAGGCCGATCCGCACAGCCCGCAGCGCGTCATTCGGTGCGTGTACCTCGGTCGTCATGACGTCCACGCTAGCCCTGAACACCCATGAATGACACCGAAATGACGCCCTTTGAGGGACACCCCAGTAGCGCCTTTTCTGTCGTCGCAGCGTCCTGGGCAATGGCGGGACCATCACGACCCAAAGCGGCAGAAGAGGCAGATCGTGATGGACAAGGCAGAAAAGGGACAGCGGCTCATGAGCCTGCGGGTGTCCCATGACAGTGGCCAGACCTGGAGCGCCGAGGTGGTGGTCATCAGCAGTGACCCTCTGGCTCCCCTCCTCACCTCGACATGGCCACCTTGCCAGTGCTTACGCTGTGTGACCGGCTCGGGCCCCGCGTCCGTACGGCCCACAGGCGGCACGGCTCAGTAAAGGAGGACCAGCGGTCAGAATGGACAGGTGAGACGCCCGATAGACCTCGCCACCCTGTACCAGCCCTGGCCGCCGTCCCCGTTGCAGGACGTACAGGACGAGTGGCTTGCCCGCCGGGGCGTGGAGCTGCGGCTCAAGCGGGACGACCTCATCCACCAGTGGCTTTCCGGCGCCGCCGGGGCACATGCGCCAGTGGACCTGTACCCTCCGGGCAACAAGTGGCGCAAGCTCACCCCGAATCTGCGGGCGGCCGTCGAGCACGGCCACACCCGGCTGCTCACGTTCGGCGGGGCGTACTCCAACCACATCCGCGCGGTGGCCGCGGCGGGCGCCGCGTACGGGCTGTCGACGGTCGGGGTCATCCGGGGCGACGAGCTGGCCGACGCGCCGCGCAACTGGTCGCTGGCGCGGGCCGAGGCACACGGCATGGAGCTGGTCTTCGTCACCCGCTCCGCCTACCGCGAGACGCTGCGCGGCCTGGGCGCGGACGGCCCCGGGCCCCTGCGGGCGCTGGAGGAGCGGTGGGGGCGTGCCTACGTGCTGCCGGAGGGCGGTACGAACGTCCTGGCGGCGCGCGGGGCGGCGGAGCTCGTCGCGGAGCTGCCCGGCCCGGGGCCGGGCGATGTGGTGTGCTGCGCGGTGGGCACCGGCGGCACGCTGGCCGGGATCGCGGCCGGACTCCCGGCTGGTGCGCGGGCGGTGGGGTTCGCCGTCCTGAAGGGGGCGGAGGGCTACCTGGACCGCGAGGTGGCCGCGCTGCACGAGCGGGGGTGGGGGCGGGCCTTCGGCAATTGGCGGATCGAGCACGGCTACCACGGCGGCGGCTACGGACGGGTCCCGGCGGAGCTGGCGGCGTTCGCGGCGGAGTTCGAGGCGCGGCACGGGGTCCGGCTGGAGCGGCGGTACGTGGCGAAGCTGCTGTGGGGTGTGTACGGGCTGGTGGGGCGGGGCGAACTGGCTCCGGGCAGCCGGGTGACGGCAGTCATCACCGGCCCGCCGGATCCGGCGGGCCCGCCGGGTCCGGCGGAGCGGGTGGATCCGGCGGGCCCGCCGGGTCCGGCGGAGCGGGTGGATCCGGGCGTTCCCCGCTGACTCCGGGCGTTCCCCGCCGACTCCTCGCGTTCCCCGCCGACTCCTCGCGTTCCCCGCCGATTCCTCGCGTTCCCGGTCAACTCCGGCCGGAGCCGCGGCCGTCACAGCTCGGCGCGCAGCCCGTCGTGGGCGACCTCCCAGCCGCTCAGATCCTCGGCCAGCGCCGTCGGGGACAGATGGGTGAGCAGCAGCCGTCGGCAGGTGAAACGGTCACGGTGGCGCGCGAGCGTGTCGAGGTCGAGATGCCAGCGGATGGGGCGCGGACTGTAGCCCTCGCACAGGAACAACCCGACGCCGTCCGCCGCGTCGAGCAGGGCATCGGTCCACTCGGTGTCGCCCGAGTAGGCCATCGCTCCGCTCGGCCCTCCACCCGTAGCGCGTAGGCGGGAGCTCCGGAGGCGTGCCGCACCTCGAAGGGGGTGACCCGCAGGGGCCCCAGTTCCCTGGGGTGCCGGTCGGCGTGGACCAGGACGTGGACGTCGAAGCGCCGTCGCACCCCGCTCGAGCCGGGGAACAGCGCTTCCATCGCCCACGTCAGCCGGTCACCGGTCCCGGGCGGGCCGACCACGGTCAGATCACGGGTGCGGCGCCGGAACTGCCCGTCGAGGACGAGGAACGGCAGACCGCCGAAGTGGTCACCGTGCAGATGGGTGACCAGGGCCGTGTCGATGTCGTTGGGTTCGATCCCCTGCCGGCGCATCGCCGTCAGGCTGGTCGCGCCACAGTCCACCAGGACGTGGGGCGGGCCGGCCGGGTCGGGGGCCACCGCCAGGCAGGTCTGGAACCGCCCGCCGGAGCCGAACGCGTCACCGCTGCCCACGACCGTCACCCGCATCCGCGCATCGTCGCACGGCCGGGGCACCCGGGGCACGGGGTCGGCCGGAGGTGATCAGTCGGGGATGCGGAGGCGCATGACTCTCGTCGCCGCGTGGCGGACCGTGCCTTCCTGGCGGACCTCGACGGTCAGGTCCGGGGCGATGGGGCGGTAGGCGATCTCGGCGCCGACGCGGTCCAGGGCGGTGGGGAGTTCGGCGGGCGGGGGCTGGGGGTCGGGCAGGTCGCGCAGGGCCGTGCCGAGCTGGGCGCGGACGGCCGTGGAGAGCGGGGCGGAGATCAAGGGCGCGTCGTCGCCGGGGAGCACCAGCGCGAGGGCGCGCGGGCGGAGGCGGGGGCCGACGACGCCGACGACCACGGCGTCACGGGTCTCCGAGTGGCGCACCTTCCGCCAGTGGCGGCCCGGCCGGTAGGGCTGGTCCAGCTCCTTGATGACCAGGCCCTCGATACCGATCTCCAGGAGTGACGCGTACCAGGTGGCGGCGAGCTCCGGATCAGTCGTCATCGGCACGGCCTGGAGCGGTGGGCCGAGCGGTTCGAGGAGCGCCATCAGCCGGGCGCGGCGCTGTTCGTACGGAAGCGGCCGCAGATCCTCCGCGCCGATCGCGAGCAGGTCGAAGGCGGCGTAGGAGGCGGGCAGTTCCCGGGCGAGCCGCCCCGCCCGGGACTCGGACGCGGCGAAGGCGCGCTTCTGGACGGCGGCGAAGTCCGTACGGCCGCCCGCCCACACCACCACCTCGCCGTCGAGGACCGTGCCGGGCGGCAGCGGCCGCGCGGCGGCCGCCAGGTCGGGGAAGGCGCGGGTGATGATGCGGCCGGAGCGGGCCTGCATCCTTACGGTGTCCCCCAGCCGGAAGATCAGCAGCCGATGGCCGTCGAACTTGGGCTCGTACGCCAGTCGCCGGCCGGGCGGGGCGGTGGGCAGGATCGGGACGACACGGGCCAGCGCCACGTCCACGGGTGGCTGAAGGGGCGGCTCAGGGGAGGGCGAGGTCATCGGTCGGCCGCGCCTTCGCCGTCGCCCTGGCCACTGTCCTCGTCCTCGGCGTCCTCCTCGACGGCGGCCCCGGCGTCCTCCTCGACGGCGGCCCCGGCGTCCTCCTCGGCGGCGGCCTCGCCCGTCGGCAGCGGGCGCCCCTCCGCCGGGTCCAGCAACGGGGCCAGCAGATCCCCGTGGCGGTCGAGGCGCGCGGGGATGTCGTCGATCAGGAAGGTCAGCGCCGCGGGGTCGCCGCACGCCTCGACCTCCTCCCAGGTGACGGGCGCGGAGACGGCCGGTTCGGGGACGGCGCGGGGGGTGTACGGGGCGGCGGTGGTCTTCGCGGCGGCGTTCTGGCTGAAGTCCACGTACACCTTCCCGGGCCGCAGTGAGCGGGTCATCTTGCGGATGACCAGGTCCGGCATGGCGTTCGCGGCCTCCAGGGCCAGCCGTCTGGCGTAGGCGGTGGTCTGCCGGGAGGGGGTCGGCTCCACCGGCACCAGCAGATGCAGCCCCTTGGAGCCACTGGTCTTCGCGTACGCCGTAAGGCCGTCGTCGGCCAGCCGTTCGCGCAGCCATACGGCGACGACGCGGCAGTCCACGATCGTGGCGGGCGGCCCGGGGTCGAGGTCGAAGACGAGCCGGTCGGCGATGCCCACGCCCTGGTCGATCCGCCACATCGGGGTGTGGAGCTCCACCACGAGGTTGGCCGACCACATCAGCGAGGGCAGGTCCTGGATCACCACCTGCCGCGCGGTCTCCCCCTTATGGCGGGTGACCTCGGCCGTCATCACCCAGGAAGGCGTGCCCGGAGGCGGGTTCTTGGTGAAGAACTTCTGGCCGTCGGGGCCGTCCGGGTAGCGCAGGAACGCCAGCGGCCGCCCGCGCAGATGGCCGAGGAGCGCGTCCGCGGTGGACGCCAGGTAGTGCAGCAGCTCGCCCTTGGTGGTGCCGGTGGCCGGATGGATGACCTTGTCGAGGTTCCTGAGCGTGATCCGCCGCCCCTCCACCTCCGCGATCGGGGACATACGATAAGAATCTCACGAAAGGGATCAAGCATGCGATCTATCTGGAATGGGAACATTTCCTTTGGCCTGGTGAGCATTCCGATCAAGATCTATCCGGCCACCGAGGACCACTCGATCTCGTTCCGGCAGATCCACACCAGCGACAACGGCCGCATCCGCTACCGCAAGGTCTGCGAGCTCGAGGACAAACCGGTGGAGTCGAGCGAGATCGGGCGGGCGTACGAGGACGCGGACGGCGCACTGGTCCCGATCACCGAGGAGGATCTCGCGGCCCTTCCGCTGCCCACCACCCACACCCTGGAGATCGAGGCGTTCATCTCCGCCTCCGAGATCGATCCGCTCCAGATGGGCGACGCCTACTACCTGGGCACCAGCGGCGCCGCCGGGGCCAAGCCGTACACCCTGCTGCGCGAGGCGCTCAAGCGCAGCGAGAAGGTCGCCATCGCCAAATACGCCCACCGCGGCCGCGAGCGGCTGGGGATGCTCCGCGTCGTGGGCGACACGATCGCGCTGCACCGGCTGCTCTGGCCGGACGAGGTGCGCGAGCCCGCGGGGGTGGCCCCCAAGGAGAAGGTCACCGTGAAACCGGCTGAACTGGACCTCGCGGACACCCTGATGGAGACGCTCGGAGAGGTGGATCTGAACGATCTGCGCGACGAGTACCACGAGGCGCTTGAGGAACTGGTGGCGGCGAAGGTGTCCGGCGCCACGCCCACCGCCGAGCCCGGTGAGCGGCCCGCGGGCGCGCAGGTGGTCGACCTCATGGCGGCGCTGAAGGAGAGCGTCCGCAGCGCCAAGGAGGCCCGGGGCGAGGAGGCCGGGGAGGAGGCGGAGACCGCGGAGGGCGAAGCCGGGGAGGAGCCGGAGGCGACGGTCCACGAGCTGCGCGGCCGTAAGAAGGCACCGGCGAAGAAGGCCGCGGCGGCGAAGAAGGCGCCCGCGGCCGAGAAGAAGACGGCGGCGAAGAGAGGCGGGACGAAGACGGCGAAGGCCGCCAAGGCCGCGGAGGCCGCGGAGGCGGAGCCTGCGGGGAAGAAGCAGGCGGGCACGAAGAAGGCCGCGGCCAAGAAGACGGCGGCCAAGAAGGCCACCGCGAAGAAGCAGCCGGGCAAGCGCGGCACGCGGACCGCCTCCTGAGGCGGGCTTTCCCCTACCCGCCCCTTCCCGGACCATGGGTCTCCGCCCCCTGGACCCTGGACGCCCTTCGGGCGTGTCCTCAATCGCCGGACGGGCTGAGAATCAGCCCCTCCAGGGGGCACCTCCCAGCGGTAGCTGGGGGAGCTTGAGGAGCGGGGTCCGGGGCGGAGCCCCGGTTGTGGGAAGGGGCGGGTAGGGGAAAGCCTGCCGCAGGCGCGACCCGGTGCGTAACCGGGCCCCGGCGCGGCACGCGCCTCAGCGGAAGTCGGCCACGTGGTCCTCCACCCACTGGGCGAACGTCAGCCCGGGGCGCCCCGTAATGCGCTCCACCTCCGGCGAGACGGCCTGCGGCCGGTCCACCAACTCCGCGAAGACCCGCAGCAGCGAGTCCGCCATCTCCGGCGTGAGGAACCCGCCGACCATCCTCTCCCGCGCCGCCTCCGGCGGGATCTCCTCGTACCGCAGCGGCCGCCCGATGACCTCACCGATGACGCGCACCTGGTCGGCGAAGCTCAGCGACTCGGGTCCGGTCAGCTCCGGCGCCTGGCCGACCAGATCGTCGGCGAGCAGGGCACGGGCGCAGACCTCGCCCATGTCGGCCTCGTGGATGAGCGCCATCTGCGCCCCGGCGTACGGCCCGTACACCACGTCCCCCGCCTTGATCTGGTCCACCCACTGCAGCGCGTTCACGGCGAAGCCGCCCGGGCGGACGAACGTCCACTCCAGCCCCGTGGCCTCGACCTCGTCCTCCAGGGCGCGGTGGCGGACGCCGATCGGGTTCCGCTGCGGGTCGACATCGTCCAGGACGGAGGACGAGGAGAGCATCACGATCCGCCGCACCCCGCTCTCCTTGGCCCGCTCCAGGATCTTCTCGGCACCCACCTGCCAGACCACCGCGGGGTTGAGGAACAGCGCCGTGGCACCGTCCAGGGGCAACTCCTCGGTGCGGGCCGCCCGCACGCCCTCCGGCAGCCGGGCCGCCTCGGGGTCGCGGGTGAGCGCGAGCACCTCGGCGCCCGCGTCGGCCAGGTGCTTCACCACATGACTGCCGACGTTTCCGGTGGCTCCGGTCACCACGAACATGATCAATCTCCTTACTGTTCTGCGATCCCGCACATAACCGCAGCCAGGTTCATCCAAACGGATGAAGTTGTCAAACAGTTAGATGAGAGGATGGCGGGCACCCCGGCTAGCCTGTCCGGGCCGACCGCCTGTCCGGGCCGAAGAGGAGATGACGACGATGCACGGGATGTCCAAGAGGCCCCGCCGCGCCCCCACGCCCGAGGAGCGCAAGCAGTGCCCGGAGCGCTCCCGGCGGCTGCTGCTGGAGGCGGCCATGGACGAGTTCTCCGAGAAGGGGTTCGCGGGCGCGCGCGTCCAGGACATCGCGGACCGTGCCGGCCTCAACAAGCAGCTGATCACCTACTACTTCGGCGGCAAGGAGGGCCTCTACCGGGAGCTGGGCCGCGAATGGCTGCGGCGCGAGGCGACCTTCAACGACCCCGCGGTCCCCTTCGAGGAACTGGTCGTCCGCTACCTCCGGGAGGCGTTCGACGACCCCCGCGGCATCCGGCTGGCCAGCTGGCAGGCGCTGACCGGCGAGGTGGGGGACGAGCCGCGCGAGGACCTGTCCGACATGCGGCGCCGGCAGGCGGCGGGCGAGCTGGCGGACGACCTCGACCCGGCCGCCGTGCTGCTGATGTGCTACGCCATGGTCTCCGCACCGGCCACCATGCCGCACGCCGTCCGCCAGATCTTCGGCATCGAGCCGGACTCGCCGGAGTTCCGGGAGCGGTGGGAGGAGCAGTTGCGCCGCATCGTCCGCCACCTCGCCGCGTAACCGCACGCCCACGCCCTACGCGTAACCGCACGCCCACGCCCTGCGCCCCACGCCCTACCGTCGGCTCACTCGGTCACCCCGTCGATCTGGAACGTCTGCACCGACTTCTCGGCGAACGGAACGCTCAGCCGCTTCCCGTCCAGCGCCGTGTCCTGGCGCGCGGTGTACAGATCGCCGGTGCCCGAGGTCTGGGTGGACCAGCGCGGCACCAGCCCGCCCGGGCCCCCGGTGACCTGGCCGAAGCGGGACAGATCGAAGGTCAGCGGCTGCGCGGCGCCGGGGTTGACGGCGACGAGCACGAGCCGCCGCGCCCTCGGGTCGTACGCGGCGACCGCGTGGTCCGAGCCGGTCTCCAGGATCCGCATCCCGGGGCGGATGTGGCGGGTGAACTGCGCGAGCACGTAGTACTTGGTCTGCACGGCGCCGGGCTGGGCGGTGTCCGGGTCGTAGTGGATCAGCGCCCAGCCGGCGCTGGGATCCATCACCTGCCAGTAACACCACGCGGTGGGGTGCAGCCAGTGGAAGTCCAGGCAGAGGTTGGTGGCCAGGGTGAGGCCGGTGCCGTCCTTGTCGCCCGTCTCGGAGTTCCACAGCTTCTTGCCCGCCGCGCGCACGTCCAGGTACAGCAGATCGCGGCGGCCGCCCGAGCCCTGGTAGCCGTGCACGTTGACCTGGTCGACCAGGGCGCGGGTGGCGGTGTCGAACGAACTCCAGGTGGTGCGGGCCAGGTCGTAGCTGGTCTCGTCCGACGCCGAGATCCGGGTGCCGGTCAGGCCGCGCGCGTCGAGTTCCATGCGGAGGTGGCCGAGGACGGTCCGCTGGGCCGCCGCGTCGATGTGGCAGCCCTCCTGGGTGCCGTCCGCCTTCCACCACGCCGACGAGGGCTCGTTGAACGCCTCGACGGTGGCGAAGCGTACACCCCAGTGGTCCTGGGCGTAGCGGGCGGTGGTGGCGAGGTAGAGCGCGAACTGGCGGTAGTTCCAGGACTGGAGGTTGTTGCCGCCGTCCGCCGCGCCGGACGGGTTGTGATTGAGACACATCCACCACATGGGTGAGTTGGAGAACAGCTCGCTGACGGCGCCCCGCTGGACGGCCTTGGCCAGCGCCGCCCGCTGGACCGCGTCGGCGTTCCAGTGCCAGGCCGCGGAGGCCGGGTCCTCGCTGTTCCAGTCGTACCAGTAGCCCTCGATCTGCTTGAACCTGGGGATGTTGGGCGAGGCCACCATGGACTCGCCGGCCACGCTGGTCCACGCGCAGCCGCCGAGGTTGTAGCGGGCGATGTTCAGCCCGAGACCGGGCAGCGAGCGGCCGCCGTAGCCCACCGCCTTGGTGGTGAAGAAGAGATCGGCGAAGTCGTCCCGCTGCCCGAAGAGATTGGCCCACCAGGCGAGCGAGGTGCCCCAGCCCTCCCAGGCCCCGTGGTCGGTGCCGGGGTCGACCCCGATGGTCTCGTCGGCCCAGGCGGTGCCGGTCGTCAGGGCGGTCCCGAGCACGGTGGTGCCCGCCGCCGCCAGAAGCGTTCTGCGCCGCATCGTCAGTCCCCTCAGCCGCACCGGCCCCCGTCGCCTACGAAGAGTCGGGGCAGCGGCGGACGTTGTCGAGAGGCGTGACAGCGCTTTCTACGAGCCGACCGCGCTTCCCACGGGGCGGGCCGGGGGTCACACGGTGACGGGCCGCACGAAATTCGGTTGCCTCCGCCCGCCCCCGTGTCCAGGATGTCCGCGACCTCACGTCCACGAACATCTACGAGCAGGAGCAACCGATGCGCCGATTCCTCGGAACGACTCAGCGCCCCCACCGGACGACCGTTTTCGAGGACCACAGCATCCATGCCCAGCTCTCCACGGGTCTCACAGACCCTCAACATCGGTGTGCTCGCCCATGTCGACGCCGGTAAGACCAGCCTGACCGAGCGGCTGCTCTACGACGCCGGGGTGATCGACCGGCTCGGCAGCGTCGACACCGGGGACACCCAGACCGACACCGGCGAGATCGAGCGGCAGCGCGGTATCACCGTGCGGACCGCGGTCGCGTCCCTCACCGCCGGGGACACCCAGATCAACCTGATCGACACCCCCGGCCACTCCGACTTCATCGCCGAGGTCGAGCGCGCCCTCGGGGTGCTCGACGGCGCGGTGCTCGTGCTGTCCGCCGTCGAGGGCGTCCAGGCGCAGACCCGGGTGCTGATGAAGACCCTGCGGCGGCTGCGGCTCCCGGTACTGCTCTTCATCAACAAGATCGACCGTGCGGGCGCCCGCCACGAGGGGCTGCTCGCCGACATCCGGCGCGCCCTGGCCCCGCATCTCGTCCCGCTGACGTCGGTAAGGGCCCTGGGCACGCGGAACGCCCGCGTCCGGCCGCGTTCCCTGGACGATCCGGGGGTGCGCGCGGAGGCGGCCGAGGTACTGGCCGAGACCGATGACGCGATGCTCGCGCGGGTCGTGGACGGTCCGCTCCCCTCGGCCGGGGAGGTGGGGGCGGCGCTCGCGGCCCGTACGGCGGAGGGGGTGGTACATCCGGTCTTCTTCGGCTCGGCGCTCAGCGGCGAGGGCGTCGGGGCGCTGGTCGAGGGGGTGGCCCGGCTGGTGCCGCCCGCGCCGGACGGCACGGAGCCGTGCGGCACGGTCTTCGCCGTGGAGCGCGGCGGAACCGGCGGAAGCGGCGGAACCGGCGGAAGCGGCAAAGGCGGCGGAACCGGCGGAAGCGGCACGGGCGGTGACCGGAGTGGCGCCCGGGGCGGCCGTACGGCCTATCTGCGGCTGTACTCCGGCGAGGTGACGCTGCGGCAGCGGGTGACCCTGCACCGCCGCGAGCCCGGCGGCGCCCTGACCGAGCACACCGGGCAGATCACCGCGCTGGAGGTCATCGGAGACGCGGGGGCCGCGCGGGGGCCGCTGACCGCCGGGAACATCGCGCGGATCAAGGGGCTGCCCGGGGTCCGGGTCGGCGACCGGCTCGGGCCCGTCCACGACGTCCCGTCGGACCGGCGGCACTTCGCCGCGCCCAGCCTCCAGACCCTCGTCCGCGCCCGCGAGCCCGGCGCCGCCGCCGCGTCCCGGCTGCACACCGCGCTGCTGGACCTGGCCGATCAGGATCCGCTGATCCACGCGCGGGCGATGCCCGGCGGGGCCACGTCGGTGCTGCTGTACGGGGAGGTGCAGAAGGAGATCATCGCGGCCACGCTGGTCCAGGACTACGGCGTCGAGGCGGACTTCGAGCCGAGCCGTCCGGTGCTGGTCGAGCGCCCCTCGGGGGTGGGCGAGGCCGTCCGCGAGATCGCCCGGGCCGGCCACACCGGGCCCTGGGCGACCGTCGGGCTGCGCGTGGAGCCCGCCGAGCGCGGCGCCGGGGTGGTCTTCGGCTACGAGACCGAACTGGGCGCGCTGCCCCGGGCGTTCCACAACGCGATCGAGGAGACCGTGTACGGGACGCTCTTCCACGGGCCCCGCGGACGCTCGGTGACGGACTGCCGGGTCGTTCTCGTCCGCTCCGGGTTCATCGGCCCGCTGAGCACCGCGGCCGACTTCCGCGACCTCACCCCGGTGGTGCTCGGGGAGGCCCTGGAGCGCGCGGGGTGGCGGATCTACGAGCCGTACCACGCCTTCGAACTGGAGCTCCCGGCCGAGACGCTCGCCGCGGTCGCCGCCCACCTCGCCGCCGCCGAGGCGGACATCGGCGAGAGTGCGGACGGTGCCACCGGGTGGCTGCTGCGGGGCGAGATTCCGGCCCGCCGGGTACACGGTTTCGAGCGGATCCTGCCCCGGCTGACGCACGGCGAGGGGGTGTGGTGGTCCCGGCCGTGCGCCGACCGGCCGCTGCGCGCCGGGGCGGCGGGCCCCGGCACCGGCTCCTAGATCCCGGGCGGTCCCACACGGGTGTAGACGACGCTGTTGCTGCTGCCGCCGGGCGTGCGGACCTGTACGTTCACCGGGCCTGCGGGCCCGGACGGCGCGATGGCGGTGGCCCAGGTGTCGGAGACGATGGTGAACGAGGCGGGCGTGGAGCCGAAGAGCACCGAACTGGTGGTGGTGAGACCGCTGCCGAAGAGCGTGACCGTGGTCCCGGCGTCGAGCGGCCCCTGGGCCGGCGACAGGCCGGTGAGGACGGGGGTGGGCACATACGTGTACGGGACGCCGTTGCTGGTGCCGCCCGGCGTGACCGCCGTGATCTGCACGGTGCCGCTGCCGGATGGCGCCACGGCCGTGATCTGCGTGGCCGACACCACCGTGAAGGAGGTCGCGTTGACGGCCCCGAATCTGACCGCCGTCGCACCGAGGAGGTTGGTGCCGGTGAGGGTGACGGTCGTACCGCCGGAGGTGGGGCCCTGGGCGGGTGTGGCGCCGGTGAGGGTGGGCACGCCGACGTAGAAGTACGTGACGCCGTTGCTGGTGCCGCCCGGCCCGGTCACGGTGATCTGCACCGGCCCGGCGGCCCCCGGCGGGGCGACCGCGGTGATCTGGGTGGCCGAGACCACGGTGAACGACAAGGCGGGCGTCGAGCCGAAGTTGACGGCGGTGACACCCGTAAGGCCGCTACCGGTGAGCGTCACCACGTTCCCGCCACCGACCGGCCCCTGTCCCGGCGAGACGGCCGTGAGCACCGGCACCGCCACCGCCACATAGCTGTACGACACCCCATTGCTCGTCCCACCCGGCGTCGTCGCGGTGACCTGCACCGTGCCGCTCCCCGGCGGAGCCACCGCCGTGATCTGGGTCGCCGAGACCACCGTGAACGACGAGGCGGGCGTCGAACCGAAGCGCACGGCCGTCACCCCCGTGAAGCCGCTCCCCGTAAGCGTGACGGTATTGCCGCCACCGACCGGCCCCTGTCCCGGCGAGACGGCCGTGAGCACCGGCACCGCCACCGCCACATAGCTGTACGACACCCCATTGCTCGTCCCACCCGGCGTCGTCGCGGTGACCTGCACCGTGCCGCTCCCCGGCGGAGCCACCGCCGTGATCTGGGTCGCGGACACCACCGTGAAGGAAGTGGCGTTGACGGCCCCGAATCTGACCACCGTCGCGCCGAGGAGATTGGTGCCGGTCAGGGTTACGGTCGTACCGCCGGTGGCGGGGCCCGTGGCGGGCGAGATGCCGGTGAGGGCGGGGGCGGCGGCATAGCCGAACGCCACCCCGTTGCTCGTCCCACCCGGCGTGGTCACCGTGATCTGCACGGTGCCGCTGCCCGCCGGAGCCACCGCCGTGATCTGCGTGGCGGAGACCACGGTGTACGACAGGGCGAAGTTCGGGCCGAAGCGGACCGCCGTGGCCTGGGTGAAGTTGCTCCCGGTCAGGGTGACCGGGGTCCCGCCGCCGGGCGAGCCGGCGGCGGGGCTCACGGAACTGATCACAGGAGGGGACGCCATGGCCGTCGAGGGACCGGTGCCTGTACCTGTGGCTTGAGGGGTACTCAAGGTGGTTCTCCTTCTGGCGGGTCGTCCCACGGTGATCAGATGCCCGGACCGGCCACGTACTGGAACGGGGTACCGGCAGTCGCGCTGCCGGCCTGGGTGGTGACTGTGATGTCGGCGGGGCCGGGCTGCCCGTCCGCGGTGGGCGGCGAGACCGCGGACACGCTGGCGTCGCTGATGACGATGAACGACGCCGCGATGCCGCCGAAGGTCACCGATTGGGTGGTGGACAGATTGGTGCCGGTGATGGTCACCGCGGTGCCCCCGGAGGGCGGGCCCGAGGCGGGCGTGAAGCCGGTGACCGTCGGGGTGGCCACATAGGTGTAGGAGAACCCGTTGTTGCTGCCTCCCGCGGTGGTGACGGTCACCCCGACCGGCCCGGCCGCTGCGCCGGTCGGCACGACCACGGTGATCTGGCTGTCGGAGACGATGGTCGGCGTCGCGGAGTTGGCGCCGAAGGCCACGGCGCTGGCGGTCGACAACCCGGTGCCGGTGATGGTGACCGTATTGCCGCCCGCGAGCGGCCCGGAGGTGCTGCTCAGCGCGGACTTGAAGGGCGGGCCGACGTAATAGAAGTTCAGCGGATTGCTGGTGCCGCCGGGCGTGGTCACGGTCACCTGCACTACCCCGCTGCCGGACGGCGTGGTGACCGTCACGGAGGTGGCGTTGTTGGCCGTGATGGTGGCCAGTTTGCTGCCGAAGTGCACGGCCGTGGCACCGCCGAGGTTGGTGCCCGTGATGACGACGGTCTGTCCGCCGGCGGACGACCCCTGGCTGGGTGAGATGGGCATGGCGCATTGCCTCCTGGGTGAGGACGGGCGTGGACGGGACCGGGCGGGCTGGACCCGCTCGCGCTCACGGGAGTCCGGTGCGCGACCGCGGGCTTTGGGGCACCCGCCCGGTCCTCCTCGCGGTACGCCTGGCGCCCGGCTCCGGCGAGGACGCGGCGCCCCCCAGCGCCGAAAGAATCGACGGGAGGTTCCACCGCACACTTTCAGTAATCCATCCGACGTAGCCCGCCACAAGAAGAGGTGACGCGACGTCACCCGAATGGCCGGGCGCGCGCGACCGGCGGCGCCGCACACCGGACGCGCCGGGCCTGCCGTCCCGCCCCGTACGGCCCTGGCACGCCCCTCCCCGGCCCCGGGCCCCGCCCCTCACCCGTTCCCGTGACCCATCCGACGGACGGGTCACTTCCGTACGTCCCGGGCGTATGCTCTTGCCACATGGGGGCGGAAATGGGCATTACCGCCGATGCGACCTCCAACGGGGGCACATGGCGGGTGAGGATCCGTAGTTCGGCCGGTGACGTCCTGGGCGCCGGAATCCTCCTGGGCAGCGAGACGGTGCTGACGTGCGCCCATGTGATCCCCGACGACGGGCTCCCGGTGCCCGCCACCGAGGTGCTGGTCGAGCTGGTCGAGGTGCACGAGGCGCGGCCCGTCCCCGCGCGCGTCGCCGACGGCTGCTGGGTGCCCCAGCGCTCCGACGGCTGCGGCGATGTGGCGCTGCTGCGGCTGGGCCGGCCGCAGCCCGCCGAGCACGCCGCGCCCCTCTACCGGCTGCCGCCGGTGCTCGGCCGGCCGGTGTGGATGGGCGGCTTCCCCGAAGGGCTCGACAACGGCCACTATCTGCGGGCGAAGACCGCCGGGCGGGTCGGCCCCCGGGCGGAGTGGGTGGGTCTTGACCCCAAGTCGCCCAGGGATGTGGTCCGTAAGGGCTTCAGCGGCGCCGGGGTGGAGGACGAGGCGACCCGGCATGTCATCGGCATGGTCGTGAGCCGGTACGACGACCCCGTCGACGTGCCGTCCGCCGAGCGCCTCAGCGTCTCCTACATGATCCCGGTCGAGACGATCGTGCGCCATCTGCCGGTGGTCCACCGCTGGGTGCGCGGCGACCCCGGGGTGGACCGGCCGCTGGTCTCCCCGCTCACCACCCGCGTCCAGGACATCGGCTTCGCCCAGCGGCTCGCCGTATGGCTGCGCCGGGAGCCCCTGACCGGGCGCGCGGGCATCACGGACGTGGAGACCGTGGTCATCGAGGACGACGACCACGCGCGGTACGAGGCGCTCAGCCGCGCCATCACGCTCGCCGACCGAGAGCTGTCGGGCGGCGGCCCCGACGAGGCGGTCTCGGCCGCGCCGCACGGCACCGTACCGCCGCTGGGCAGCGTGGACCTGGCCATCGACGTCACCAAGCGCACCGACACCGAGGTCGCGCTGCGGGTCGCGGACCGGATGGATCTGCGCTCGCCCGGCGACACCTCCCCGCTCAGCCGGGTCCGGGCCAACGCCGTGCCGCTCACCATCGTGGCCGTCGGCGTGGACCGCGCCCGCGACCCGGAGGCGCTGGTCGGCTTCATGAAGCTGCTCGCCGACCGGGGCAGCCGGCTGCTGCTGGTCTTCCGCGACCCCCAGTCGGGCGGACTGCGGCTGGCCGAACGGCTGTTCCGTCCCGAGGCGGCCCGGATCGACGCCTGGCTGGACGAGCTCGCCGGGCGGGTGGCGCTCGCGGCCGACCGCGAGCACGAGACGGCCGAGCGCGGGGCGCGCCGTTCGTCCTTATCGGACGCCGAGGACGCCACGGCCCTGCGGATCAATCTGACCCGGCTGCGCTCCGACCCCGAGCTGCGCTCCCACCGCATCGTCGCCAAACTGGCCGCGTTCGAGCACTCGGTGCGGGCGGTCGCCGAGCGGGCCGAGGAGACACTGCGGGTGATCGACGCCCAGCAGCCGGCGGTCCAGGAGCTGAAGTGGCAGCTGGTGTCGTACACGGCGATGCTCGGGACCAAGGCCGAATCCGAGCGGGCCGAGCTGATCCCGCTGCACCGCGCCGCGGTGCGGCTGCTGGCCGAGGTGCCCTGCGATCTGCCGGAGGCCCGCCGCGCCGTCGACCGGTTCGTGGCCGCCGTGCACGCACCGCCGGAGGGGGAGGCGCCATGACGGACCCGACGGATGGGACGGTCTGCCACCGCCCGGACTGCCGCGGCGGGGGCCTGGGCCGGATCAACGCCCGGGGGTTCTGCTCGGAGTGCGGCCGCAGGCCCCTGCCCGCCGCCGCTCCGCCCGCTCCCCCGCCCGCCGGGTCCGCCGCCCCTTTGGCGTCCGAGTCGACGGCGACCACGGCCCGTGCCCGCCGCCGCGACGTGGCGCGGAAGTTCACGGTGCGGCCGGCGGGCGAGGGCCTGCTGAACCTGCCCCGCGTCGAACTCCCCTCGCTGCGCGACCTGGTGATGGACGATCCGCATCCCCCCTCGCGCGGCCAGACCTGCGGCTGGGAGGGGTGCGACGCGACCGTGGGCGCGCCCTACGCCGGACAGCCCGCGCTCTCCCGGGGCTACTGCCCGCGCTGCCGCCATCCGTTCGACTTCACTCCGCGGCTGAGCCCAGGCGATCTGCTGGGCGATCAGTACCGGGTGATCGGCTGCGTCGGGTACGGCGGGCTCGGCTGGGTCTATCTCGCCGAGGACACCCAGCTGGACGACCAGCCCGTGGCCATCAAGGGCCTGATCAACAACGAGGACGAGGCGGCCCTGCGGGTGGCGGTCGAGGAGCGCCGCTATCTGACCGTGCTCGACCACCCGGGGATCGTCCGGATCATCAACTACGTCACCCAGCCCGACCCCCGCGACGAAGGCGCGCTGACCGGCTACATCGTGATGGAGTTCGTCGGCGGGATGACCCTCGCCCAGATCAAGGACCACATCGCGGACGCGGTGAGGCCGTACGACGGGCCGCGGCTGTACGAGCACATCCTGGCCTACGGCTGTCTGGTGCTGCGCGCGCTGGGCTATCTGCACGGCGAGAAGCTGCTGTACTGCGATCTCAAGCCGAGCAATGTGATGCACTACGAGGACCGGGTCAAGGTGATCGACCTCGGCGCGGTGCGGCGGCTGGGCCAGCGGGACGGCGGGCCGCCGGTGATCACCGAGGCGTTCGCCGCCCCCGAGGTGCTGGCCCGGGGCGCCTCGGCCCTCACCGAGCGCCATGACCTCTTCGGGGTCGGCAGGACGCTCGAGGAGCTCTCGGACAAGGCCGCCCGGCAGACCCAGCGGCCGCCGGGCCTGGGCGCCGAGTCCTACCGCCGGGTGCTGGCCCGCGCCACCGCGGCCGACCCGGAGCGGCGGTTCGGTTCGGCCGCGGAGATGTCCGAGCAGCTGTGGGGCGTGCTGCGGGAGATCCACTCGCTGCGGTTGAACCGGGAGCAGCCGGAGCCGTCCACGCTCTTCGCCCCCACCTCGGCGCTGCTGGACTCCTCGCTGGGCCGGATCCCGGACCTGGAGCGCTGGCTGGACGGGGAGCCGCGCCCGCTGCTTGCGTCCGGGCTGCCCCGGCCGGAGCGGGTGCCGCTCGGGCTGCCGGTGCCGTTCCCGGACGCGGCGGATCCCGGCGCGGCGCTGCTGGGCGTCCCGACCGACAGTGGGCCGCGGCGGCTGATCGAGCAACTGCACGCCTTCCCCCGCCCCTCCGCCGAGATCCGGCTGCGCGTCTGCCGCGCCTGTCTGGAGCTGGGCGAACGGGACGCGGCGGCCGATGAGTTGGCGATCGCCGTCGAACTGATCGGCTCCGCCGCCCCGTATGACTGGCGGCTGTCCTGGCACCGCGCCCTGCTGCGGCTCGCGGACGGCGCGGTGGCCGACGCCCGGCGCGAGTTCGACGAGGTCTACAGCGCCCTGCCCGGGGAGTACGCGCCCAAGCTGGCGCTCGGTTACTGCGCCGAGCACCTGGGCGACCACGAGGCCGCCAAGCGGTTCTACGAGGCGGTGTGGCAGCGCAACCGCTCGCAGGGCAGCGCCGCCTTCGGGCTGGCCCGGCTCCGGCTCGCGGCGGGCGACCGGGGCGGCGCGGTGGAGATCCTCGGCGGGGTGCCGAAGGTCTCCCGCCACTACGACGCCGCGCGGATCGCCATAGTACGGGTGCTGTCGGGGCGGCTGGGCCACCCCGACGCCCTGCCGACGGCCGAGGACCTGGCGGAGGTGCGCACGAGGCTGCCGCGGCTGTATCTGGACGAGGGGCGCGAGTCCGGCCCGGCCCGGGACCGGCTGACGGCGGAGTCGCTGGAGGTGACGCTGGACTGGGCGGAGCGGCAAGCCGGGTCCGGGGAGCAGAGGGGTGAGCCCGCTGGGCACGCCCGTTCACGGCGCTGGACACGGAAGGGGCGCCCCGATCCGGCGGCCGGAGCGCCCCGGAGCGGAACCGAACCTCCGTCACTGGTGTATGGGGAGTGGGAGGACGAAAGCGCGCTGCGCGGGGAATTGGAGCTGACGCTGCGCCGGGTGGCCCGGCAGGTGGACAGCCCCGAGGCCCTCGGGGCGCTGATCGACCGCGCGAACGCCATCCGGCCCGTGACCCGCGTCTGACAGGTCTGACAGGGGGATCAGATGAACGAGGACCGCAGAGAGAGACAGCACGGCCCGGGCCCGGAGGGCGCCGGCGGGGGCCCGGCCCTCACCCTGCGGGTGCACCAGAACAAGTACCTGCCCGCCTCCGCGGGCCGCACCGAGATGCACGCCATCGTCAGCGTGCGGGCCCACGGTCTGGGCCCGGCGGCGGCCCGCACCGCCACTTCGGAGGTCATCGTCATCGACTGCTCGATGTCGATGAGCTGGCCGCCGACGAAGATCGCGGCGGCGCGCCGGGCCACCGCCACCGCGGTCGGCATACTGCGCGACGGCACCCGCTTCGCGATCGTCGAGGGCACCGAACAGGCCCAGGTGGTCTATCCGTTCACCGGCGGCATGGCGGTGGCGGGGCCGGACACCAAGGCCGCCGCCGCCCGGGTGGCGGCCCGGCTGCCCGCGGTCGGCGGCACCGCGATGGGCTCCTGGCTGGACCTCGCCCGGCGGCTGCATCTGCGGCAGCCCGCCGCGATCCGGCACACCCTGCTGCTCACCGACGGCCGTAACGAACACGACCCGCCCGGCTACCTGGACCAGGTGCTGGACGCCTGCGCCCCGCATTTCACCTGTGACGCGCGCGGGATCGGCGACGGCTGGGACGCCACCGAGCTGAAGCGGATCGCGCACCGGCTGCACGGCCGGGCCGACGCGGTCCTGAAGGACTCGGCGCTGGCCGCCGAGTTCGAGGAGATGGTCTCCGCCTCGATGGCCAAGGCGCTGGCCGGGGTGCGGATCCGGATCCGCACCCGGGCGGGCAGCCGGGTCGGCTTCGTCAAGCAGGTGCACCCCACCCGGGCGGACCTCACCGACGAGGGCGTCCGCCCCGATGAGCGCACCTGGGAGTGGACCGGCAGGTCGTGGGGCGACGAGACCCGCGAGTACCAGGTGTCCGTGCTCGCCGATCCGCGACGCGACCCGATGGGCGAGGACGTGGAGCTGGCCGCCGTGGAGCTGGTGGTGGAGGGCGACACCGCGCTGCCGCTGCCCGAGCCGGAGTCGGTGCTGGTCCAGTGGACGGACGATGTGCTGCTTTCATCCCGTATCGACCCCCGGCTGGCCCACTACGACGCCGACTCCGAGCTGGGTCACGCGATCACCGCGGGCTGCGACGCGTACGAGGCGGGCGACCGGGAGCGGGCCCGCCGCCAGTGGGGGCGCGCCGTCCAGCTGGCCCATCAGCTGGGCAGCGAGAAGATGCTGGCCCGGCTGAGCGGGCTGGTCCACATCGTCGACGCGGGCACCGGCGAGGTGCGGATCCGCGAGCCCATCCGGCCGCTGGACCTCAACTCGGTGATCGTCGTGTCGGAGGAGAGCGCCCCCTTCATGGGGATGGAGCGCCCGGGTCCCGTCGCGCCGCCCGCCGCGGACGTCCTCTGCCCGGCCTGCGGGCGCCGGTCGCCCGCAGGCGCCGGGTTCTGCCAGCAGTGCAACGCCCCCCTGAGCGGCGAACCGGGCGAATCGGGTCAAGCGGGCGGCGCGACATGACCGCCACCCGGGCCTTCCTGGTGCGCCGGCTGATCGCCCTGCTCGTGGTCACGGCGGTGGCCGTGGCCGCGCTGCTGGCCGCGTACTACGGCGTCAGCCGCAACTCCAAGGCGGTGACCGACCGGTCCACCCCGGCGATACTGCAGGTGGCCGCCGCGATCGACGCGCTGAACGCCTCGTACGACGAGGCGCGGCGCAGCATCTCGAGCCCCACGGCGGAGTTCGAGGGGCTCAGCGAGGAGTACCGCGACAAGCTGTCGACGGCCAAGCAGAGCCTGACCCAGGTGTCCAAGAACACCATTGGGGGCGAGTCGGCGCGCGGGGCCCTGCGCACCTCGGCGGCCCTGGTGACGTCCTACGGCGACACCGTCGAGCAGGCGTACGCGAACCGCGAGAACCCGACGCTCAGGGATGCCTACCTGCGGTACGCCGACTCCATCCTGCGCCACGACCACAGCGGTGTCCTCGACCGTCTGAAGGCGGTGCAGCAGCGGCAGTTCGGCGTGCTCGACGACCAGACCTCGTTCGGCTGGCTGCTGACGTTCGCCTGGTGGCTGCTGGTGCCGGGGCTGTTCCTCACGCTGGCGGCGCTGCTGGTCCACACCCAGCGCTTTCTGCGGCACCGCTTCCGGCGGCTGGTCAATCCCTGGCTGGCGGCGGCCACCGCGCTGCTCGTCGCCCTGCTGCCGCTTGCGGTGTTCACGTACCAGACCCAGGACCGGCTGGAGTCGGCCCGGGCCAGCCTGACCCAATCGGACATCGGCCGCACCGGCGGCCCCACCGCCAGGGAGGTCGCGAGGACGATGCGGAACGCGCATTGGCAGGCCGGTGCGGTCGGCTGGATACCCGTGGGCGGCGCCGTGCTGGCCGCCCTGATCCTGGTGGGGCTCCAGCCGCGTATCGACGAGTACCGGTTCCAGCCCCGATGAGCGCGGCGAAGCGGTCCGGCCACGCCACGGCCACGGTCCTCGGGCTGTGGATGGTACTGCTGTGTGTCGTGGGCGCGGGCGATACGAGCGGCTGGCAGTCGCGCGGCAGCGTCAGCGTGCTCGCGTCATGGACCGGCGACGAGGGCGGGGCGTTCCGGGCCCTGCTGGACACGTTCACCCGGCGCACCGGCATCCATGTGGACTATCAGGGCACCACCGCGCTGCGCGAGGTGCTGTCCTCGGAGGTGGCCTCCGGGACCCCGCCCGACATCGCCGTACTGCCCAGCACGGGCGAGCTGGCCGCGTACGCCCGCCAGCGCCAGCTGACCCCGCTGGACGGAGTGATCCCGAGCCGGGAGCGCACGGCCTACGGAAAGCTGTGGACGCCCCGGCTGAGCGCCGACGGACCGGTGTACGGGATCGCGGTCAAGGCCGATCTGAAGAGCATCGTCTGGTACGACCGCGACCGCCGCCCGGGAACGCTGCCCGCCCTCGCCGCCGACGGCCGCCAGTGGTGCGTCGGCATGGGCGACGACGCGACCTCCGGCTGGCCCGGCACCGACTGGATCGAGGATCTGCTCCTCCAGCAGCAGGGCAGATCCGTCTACCAGGACTGGGCCACCGGCGGGCTGCCATGGACGGACCCCCGGGTGGAGCGGGCCTGGCAGAGCTGGGGCTCGCTCTTCGGCAAGGACGCCGCGCGCACCGCGCTGATCACGGACTTCCGCGAGGCGGGCGCGAAGCTGTTCGGCACGAAACCGCCGTGCGCGCTGGAGCACCAGGGGTCGTTCATCCGCGGCGGCTACCCCGACCCCGCCAAGGCGGCCTTCGCCTTCTCCCCCGGGCTCCTCCCCGACACCGACCAGCGATCCACCGCCCGGGAGGTGTCCGGCGACTTCGCCGCGATGTTCCGCGACACCCCGCAGGCCCAGGAGCTGATGCGCTATCTGATCTCGGCCGACGCCCAGCGGGCGTGGGGCGAGAAGACCGCCGACAGCAGCACCCACCCGTTCTTCGCCAACCGCGACGTCCAGTTGGACGCCCAGGGCGACGACGCCGTGGGCCGGAGCATCGCGAAGACCCTCCGGGACTCGGCCTCGCTGTGCCTGGACGCCTCCGACGCCATGCCCACGCGAATGCGGGTGGCCTTCCAGCGCGCCGCGCTGGCCTACCTCAGCGACACCGGCAAGCCGCCGGACGGGCTGCTGCGCAGCCTGGAGAGAATCCGCCAGAGCCTGCACGACACCCCCGACCAGCCCTGGCTGTCGACGGTCTGCGGCTGACCCGGCTGCCCGAGCCGGGCCGTGGCCGACCCGGCTCGGGCAGCCGGGTCAGCCGATGGCCGGGTTCAGGGCGCCATCTCGTCCGGGCAGGGCGTGCCGCGCGGCAGCTGGTACTTGCCCGTTATCCGGTAGACGCCGGGCCGGGGGGCGTGCAGCACCGTCCACTCGTCCTCCGGCTGGCCCTCCTCCCCCCCCACGATCTGCTTGGTGAGGCAGCCCTCGCGGTTGATCGGCAGCCGGTCGTCCTCCCCCTTCGGGGCCCGGACGCTGTGCCCGTCCTTGTCCACCAGGCCCAGCCACGGCGAGTACGGGATGCGGATGAGCACCGGGCCCTTGGCGCGGACCGACAGCACCAGCTGGTCGGCGCCCGCGCGCCGCACGGTGGCGGGCGAGTCGGCGATCTGTGTCGGGTCCTTGACCTCGTACAGCTTCCAGTTCTCGTCCGACCAGACCTGGCGCAGATACGGCAGCTCGGTGCCGAGCAGCTCGGACTCCTTCTCCGCCGCGGTGTCCGGGTCGTCCGCGGGCAGCACCACAAAGTGCACCGCCCAGCGCTTGAGCCATTCGTGGTAGCTGACCGGTGTGAGGGTGTCCTCGCCGTAGAAGATCGGGTTCCGGTCCAGGTCGCGCTGGCGGTTCCAGCCGCGCGCCAGATTGACGTACGGGGCGAGCGCGGAGGATTCGCGGTGGCTGCGCACCGGAACCACCTCGACCCGCCCCCGGTCGGCCTGCTCCCGCTTGAGCCGGTCGACCAGCGGTGCCAGCTCACGGGCCCAGGACGCCGAGGGGGCGGTGTGGATCACGTCGTCGACGGTCTTGACCCCCTGCCACACCGTGACGGTCGCGAGCGCCAGCACCAGGACGGTCCAGCGGCGGCCCGCGCGCGTCGTGCGCAGCTCGGCGCGCGGTGGCTTGCGCACCGCGGGCAGCGCGGCGATCAGCACCACACCGCCGAAGACCATGCCGAGCCGGGAGATATTGGTGCCGATCTGGGAGGGAATCGCCCAGGTGAGCACCACCCCGAGGCAGTAGAGCCCGGCCCCGACCCGCACCGTCGACCAGGTGCGCGGCACACACATCAGCGTGGCGGCACCGGTGATGAACGGCAGGATCACCGACCCGATGCCCATCGGCTGCTCACCGGAGAACGGAAACAGCCACGCCGACAGGCCGACCACCACGGCCGGGGTGATCCCGAGCGCGTACGCGGCGGGGCGCCGCTTGGTCAGCCACAGCCCCGCGGCCACGACGCCCACGAACAGACCGGCCACCGGACTGGACATGGTCGCCAGCGCCGACAGCACGGCGGCCAGGACGAACCGTCCGGTCTTGTGGTGCCAGTGCCGGGAGCGCCACCGCCGGGGCCAGGCGAAGATCACGGCGACGGCCGCGAGCCCGAACATCGCGCCGAGCCCGAAGGTCACCCGGCCCGAGATGGCGTTGCAGGTGAGCGCGAACGCGCCGTACATGGCGGGCCACATCGGCCGCCGTACGGCACGGCTGCGCACCAGCAGCAGCGCGAGCAGCCCGGCGGACAGCGTCCCCGCGACCATCATCGTCGAGCGGACCCCGAGGACCGCCATCAGATATGGCGAGATGACGCTGTACGAGACGGGGTGCATCCCGCCGTACCAGGCCAGGTTGTACGCCAGGTCCGGATGTTGGAGGGCGAACTCCGCCCAGGCGTCCTGCGCGGCGAGGTCACCGCCGCTGTTCGCGAGCAGCGCCACCCACACCAGATGCAGCAGCGCGGCGGCGGCCAGGGCGGCCAGAACCGGATGGCGCAGGGCCGCCGTCCGGGCGCGCTGGAGCAGCCCGGACGAAGCGGCCTGGCGGCTCTCGCGCTCCGCCTCCGCCGGGCCGGTCGGCTCTTCCGGCCAGCGCTGTGTGGGTACGCGTATTCGTGCGGCGGTGCTCTCCTCCGAGCCCCCGCTTTCATCGGCCCGTGTCGGATCCACGGTGGTCACTGCGGCTCTCCCCGTCTTCCCCCGAGGTCTGCCCCATCGTCCTCAACCCCGCGCCGGGTCACTCCGGTTCCGCGGTGGGTCCAGGCCGGGGACCCATCGACGCTAGCACGCTCGGGCGGCCCCGATCCGGCTCGGGCCCCGGCGGCGTTTCGCGCCGGGGCCACTTCCTCTCGTCCCCTCTATCCGACTTCCCTCGCGAGTCAGCCGATACGGGTCAGTTTCGCGCCGAACGACGGCTCGGACAGATCCTTCTGAAGCGCCACCGGCGCCTTGAGCTGTCCGGGGCCCGTGCCCACGGTCACCTCGCCGACGACCGTGCCCGCCTTGGCCGAGTGCGGCACCTTCTCACCGCCGTCGCCGATCTTGATGTCGACCGTCAGACCGGACCAGCCGACCGCCTTCAGATCCTTGGTGGCGACGACCGGCGTGGTGCCGCCGAGGCCGTCGTCGACCTGGCCGACGACATCGCCCTTCTTGATGACCGTGGCCGAGGTGAGGGCGTCCTGCGCGGCGCTGATCAGCTTGTAGCTGTTGGTCTGCGCGAGCTGGAGGCTGGCGTCCAGCGTGGTGGTCGCGCGCTGCTCGAGCACCACACCGAGGATCCGCTGCTTCTTGCCGTCGATCGTCCGCACCGCGCCCCACATCAGCGCACCGCCGGCCGGGGTGGACGAACCGGTCTTGATACCGATCACACCCGGCTTCACCAGCAGATTGTTGTTGTTGTAGATGCGGTCGTCGAGCCCCGGGATATCGGTGTTGGGCGTGGCCACGACCGCCCGGAACGCCTCGGACTGCATCGCCGCCTTCGCCAGCTTCAGCTGGTCGGCGGCGGTGGACTTGGTGGACTCCTTCAGACCGCTGGGGTCGGTGTAGGTGGTGTGCTTCATCCCCAGGCTCTCGGCCGCGTCGTTCATCTTCTTCACGAACGCGTCGAGCGATCCGGCGTCCCAGCGGGCGAGCAGCCGGGCGATGTTGTTGCTGGAGTTGATCAGCAGCAGCTGGAGCAGTTGGTGCTGGGTGAAGGTCTGTCCCTCCTTGACCTCCGCCCGCGACTCGTCGGCGGACTTCGCCTCCTCGGCCGCCTGCGCGTCGATCTTGATCTTCGGACCCTCCGCGTCGCCCTTCAGCGGATGGTCCTTGAGCACCACATAGGCCGTCATGACCTTGGTGACGCTGGCGATCGGCACGGGCTTCTGCTCTCCGGAGGTGCCCAGGCTGCCCACGCCCTCGACCTCGGCGGCCGACTGCCCCTGGTCGGGCCACGGCATGGAGAGCGCCCCGCCGCCGAAGCGGTAGGCGGCGTCCGAGGTGAGCTTCAGCGACGGATCCGGCAGCGGCCGCATCGCCTGGACGACGCCCAGGATGATCACCAGCAGCACGGCCAGCGGCGTCCAGATCTTGACCCGGCGTACCGCCGTCCGCAGCGGCGTCTCGGGCTTGGGCGGCGTATTGGTCAGCTGCGCCAGCAGGTCGAGCGGCGCGGGCTGTTTGCCGTCCGGGGCCAGCGGCGGCAGCGGCTGCTGCTTGGTCCGCTCGGCCTCGGGGACCGCCGCGGGCGGGGCGGCGGGGGCCTTCGGCGCGGCGGGCGGGGCCGCGGGCTTCGGCGGGGCCGGGTCGTCGGGGGACCGCAGTGGGACGAACTTGCTGGTCCGCTCGTTGTCCGACTCGCCGACGGGCTTCTTGCCGGACGCCTTCGCGTCGGACGCCTTGTCGGCCGTCTTGCTGTCGGCGGCCTTGCTGCCGGCCGTCTTGCTGCCGGCCGTCTTGCTGTCGGCGGCCTTGCTGCCGGCCGTCTTGCTGCCGGCCGTCTTGCTGTCAGCCGGGGGGCTGACCGCCTTGAAGGCGGTGGTCGGCTGGTCGACGCCCTTCTTACCGCCCTTGTCGCCCTTACCGGGCTTCTCCGGGAGCACGCCGAAAGCGGCCGTCGGGCGGTCGATCGGCTTGCCGGAGGCGTCGTCGTCCGCGGCGGACGCGGCGGCCTCACCGGACTCGCCCTTGGGCTCGTCCGCCCTGGCCGCTTCCTTCTTCTTGGCCTCGTCCCTCTTGGGCTCGTCCTTCTCGGACTCGTCCTTCTTGTCCTTGCCCTCGGCGTCCGCCTTGGGCTTCACCGTACGGAAGACGGCCGTCCGCTGATCCACCGGCGGCTTCGACGACTCATCGCCGTCCTCATCCGCATCCGCCCCGGCCTCGGAGGCACCCTCAGCCTTCGCGTCGGCGTCCTCCTTCGGCTTCACCGTACGGAAGACGGCCGTCCGCTGATCCACCGGCGGCTTCGACGGCTCGTCACCGTCCTCGTCCGCCCCGGCTTCGGACGCACGCTCAACCTTCGCCTCGGCGTCCGCGTCATCAGAGTCGTCAGCGTCGTCGGAGTCATCGGCGCCGTCCGCACCGTCCTCGTCCGCTTCTGCCTCCGCCTCCGCCTCCGCACCGGGCTCGGCCGCGTCCCCCTTGGGCGATTCGTCCGTCGCACCGGCATCCGCCTCCGGCTCCGCCTTCACCTCCGACACCCCGGAACCTTCACCCTGTTCACTATCGCGAACACCAGAAACCTTCGCTTCGCCCCGGTCGACCGCCGGTGCCTCTGGTTCCGCTTCCGCCTCCGCTTCGGCTTTCGCCTGGGAGGTCACCCCGGGCTCGCCAGGAGCCGATTCCGGCTCCTCGGAACCCGACCGGAGGTCGTCGGACACGACGGCGACCGCCGTCGAGCCCTGGCCCGCCTCCGCTTCGCGCGAGATCGCGAGCCTCGGATCGCTCTCTCCCCTAGCCGTCTCCCCCGACGACTTCTGCTGATCCGACCTGCCGGGGGACTCGCCCGCCACCGATGCCTCCTCGATATGTGTCGCGGGACGCCCTACGCCCCATGGCGTCACGTCCCGCAGCCCAACCTCTACCAGTGTCCTGTGTGTCCGGCACGCGATCGCGCATCGCCACAGCCGGAGAGCGTCTTCAGGTGCCCGCCCACCTGCTAGACGAGAACGACATACCTACTGGTTCCCACCCAAACCCCCCAGGCACTCTCGACAGACCAATGTGAGAGGGGTCACCCTGTCATTCATCCACGCGGGGAGGCATGGATGGGCAGGAGCCGCAGAACAATTCCGGAGGAGCTTCTGCTGCTCGCTTTGGACCCGACCACGGGTACCACGGCGCAGCCGCAGTCGCTTGACCTCGGTCTTGCCGGGGCACAGCTAGTAGAGCTGGCCCTGGCCGGACGGATAGCCCCTGACGGGGATCGTATCGCCGTGGTGCTGCCACGGCCGACCGGAGATCCGACTCTGGACTCCGCGCTGGAGCTGCTGCGCCGACGCGGCAGCCCGGTGCGCGCGGTCCACTGGATCGGCGGGCCCCGACTGGGGCTGCGCCAGACGTACCTCACGCACCTGGAGCGCTGCGGCATGGTGCATGCCGTCGCGGGCCAGATGTGTGGCGTACTGCCGACGACGCGCTACCAGGCGACGGACACGGCGATCAGCCGGGAGATCAGGGCCCGGCTGGACAGCGCGATCCGCACCGGCGTACCGCCGGACCCGCGGACCGCCGCGCTCGCCGCGCTGGCCCACGCGGTCGGACTCGGCAAGCACCTGTATCCCGGGAACGAGGGGCGTTCCTCGCGCTCCAGGCTCCGGGATCTGATCCGGCACGACCCGATGGGCGGTCTCGTGGCGCACGCCGTGATGGACGTGCAGAACGGTGTCGCGGCGCAGCCACGGCGCGCACCGGCCGCGGGACCGGGCCGACAGCCGGGCACGCGCGCCGCGGCGGAGCCCGCGGCCGGCGTTCCGGCCCAGCCGTCCCGTCGCGGGAGCATGGCCCGCGTCGGAGCGCGCTGAGGCCCCTTCGGGGCACCATCGCACCAGTACGCACCACCCAGCCCGTCGAACGCACCAGCAGCCCGTCAGCGGGGCGGCGGACACCGCTCCCGGCACCGTCCGGGGCGGAGCGCCACCGTCCGGCTCCGAGCAGCACCGAGTACCACTGACGCTCCACCGACCGCGCCGCAGTCCCCACTGACCCGGTTCGGGAGCCGCTGAAGCGCGCGGGGTGGTGGGACGGCCGATTTGGACGACCGGCCGTCCCACCGCCCCGCGCGCGCGTTCGCCCACCGTTGTGCGGCCGCCCTTGTGCGGCCATTTCCCAGCGCGGCCCCGTCCGGTAGTGGCAGGCTGCTGAGCAGCATAAATCAGCAGTACGAAGCCGGAGGTGCACGTCCCGTGACATCGAACGTCGGCCCCACTGTCCGGCGACGCCGGTTGGGCCAGGAACTGCGCAGGCTCCGCCAGGAGAAGGGCATGACGGCGGAGGAGGTGGCGGAGGAGCTGATGGTCTCCCAGTCGAAGATCAGCCGACTGGAGAACGGGCGCCGCAGCATCAGCCAGCGCGATGTGCGCGACCTGTGCCGCACCTACAAGGTGGAGGACAAGGCGCTGGTCGATTCCCTGATGCAAATGGCGAAGGAGTCGCGCCAGCAGGGCTGGTGGAACGCGTTCGGCGACGTGCCGTACAGCGTCTACATCGGCTTCGAGACGGACGCGGCGTCGCTGCGGGTCTACGAACCCCAGGTGATGCCCGGCCTCTTGCAGACCCCGGAGTACGCGGAGGCGGTGATCAGCGGCGCCCTGCCGGAGGCTCCTCAGGACCAGATCGCCCAGCGGGTGCAGGTCCGGCTCAGGCGCCAGGAGCGGATCACCGACCCGCTGGCCCCGCTGCGGCTGTGGGCGGTCGTGGACGAGGCGGCGATGCGGCGGGTGGTCGGCAATTCCAAGATCATGAGCGATCAGCTGGACTATCTGGTTCGGATGAGCCACGAGCCCCATGTGACGGTGCAGGCGCTGCCCTTCGACATGGGGTCGCATCCGGGGATGAGCGGTCAGTTCACCATCCTGGAGTTCTCGGACGAGTCGGACACCAGCGTCGTCTATCTCGAGGGCGTCACCAGCGACCTGTATCTGGAGAAGCTCAGCGATGTGCAGAGCTACAGCATGATGTACGAGCATCTGCGAGCCCAGGCGCTGAACGCGGACCAGAGCCGCCAGTTCATCACCGAGATGGCCCAGGAGCACGCCCGCAGGCACCAGGAGGAGAGCGAGGCGGCTCCGGCGGACTGAGGGGGGACGGAAACGCTCCGGCGCGAACGGCGAAGGGCGGAGGTTACACCTCCGCGCCTCGCCCCGGAAGGGGCCGCGGGAATATGCCACCCGGTCGAGTGAATGGCCCGCTTTCCAGACGATGTTGCCGAGTAACGTCGGTGACGCCCCCAATCGAGGGTGCGTCTCATCTTCACAATGCATCGGAGCAATCGTGTCCATTCAGCAGGGAAAGACGAGCATGTGGGTGAAATCCTCGTACTCGGCCGGAAACGGCGCTTGCGTGGAAATCTCCTCCCCGGTCATCAGCGAGATCGCCGTGCGCGACTCCAAGGACCCGCAGGGACCGACACTCAGCTTCGCCCCCGCATCGTGGTCGGCCTTTGTGTCCGACGTCAGCCGAGGCGCCTTCGACCTCGGCTGATCTCCGCAACATCCGGCCGCGCCAGCGCGGTCGGCGGCGCGGAGCGCCAAGCCCGCATCCGAGCCCTCTCGACCGGTCGCCGTCCCTGCCGAGAGGGCTCTTGCCGTTTCCGGCGCTTTCCCGCACCGCCGCTTCAGCGGAGTTCCGCCACGTATTGGTCCGTACCGGGAATCGTCGGAATGAACGGCGCCATGAATTCCACCCGGCCGAGACCGGCAGCGGCCACTTCACCGTCCAGACCGGTGAAACAGGGCTCCCAGCATTCCCGGGGATCGGACTCCAGGAACCAGAGCAGGGTCAGCCGGGTGTCGACCCCCTCGACCTGCTTCACATACGACATCCGGTCCGAGGGCAGCGGGGTCGGCCGGAAGACCGTCACCATCGCGGCGGGCGAGCCCGCGAGCCGGCGCGGCAGATGTCTGGATCGGAGCCATGCGAGCAGTTCCTCCCGCTGCTCGGGGCCCTCGCTCTCGATCACCTCCAGCGCCAGCCCGGCGTAGGGGTGGTCCAGCGCGTGGTGGTCGCGCGGTCCGGCCGCCCCGTCCCGGTAGACGGTGGCCTCGTGGTCCTGGAAGGCCGTGAAGACGTGCGTACGGTCCTGGTAGACCCGCCCGTCCCGCAGGAGCCGCTTGTTGATGCCGACCGTCCACCGCATGTGGTCCGCGTAGCGCCCCTCGGTGAGCCAGTAGACGGAGAGGTAGCAGCCGGCGGTCACCGGCTGGGCGATCGCCGATTTCCCGGGGTAGCGCAGCAGTTGCAGCTCACGGGTGGCGACCCAGCGGCGGCCCGCGTACATCCAGGGCATGGCCATCGCGCCCGCGATGAAGTGGTCGTCCTCGTACCAGCGGTTGTAGGCGTACTCATGGCCCGGGTGCGGCTCGACCAGGGTGATCAGGGCGTGGCCCGGACGCACCCCGTACGGGCCGACGGAGGCCAGTTCCGCGTACGCGTCGCTCGTCATGTCCCTCAGGTGTAGCTGACGTGACGTCAGTTGGGGAGGGGTGCGTACGAATCAAGTGCGCGGAATCGGACGGCGAAACGGGGCCGACGGCGCTCTGGCCATCTCACGGCCGCGCCCCTAACCTGACGCGACGCCAGATACGGGGACGCCAGATACGGGAGGGACCGCCATGCCGCTGCAGGGCAAGACCGTCGTCGTCTCCGGGGTCGGACCCGGGCTGGGAGCCCGGGTGGTGGCCGCGTGTGTCCGGGACGGGGCCCGGGTGGTGCTGGGGGCGCGGACCGAGGAGCGGCTGCCGAAGGTGGCGGAGGAGGTCGATCCGGGCGGTGAGCGCACCGCCTGGCGGCCCACCGACATCGCGGACGAGGCGCAGTGCGAGGCGCTGGCCGCGCTCGCCCTCGACCGCTTCGGCCGGATCGACGCCGTCGTCCATGTGGCCGCGCTGGACAGCCACTTCGGCGGGCTGGAGGACGCCGACTTCGCCTCCTGGGCCCGGGTGGTGGACATCAATCTGCTGGGGACGCTCCGGATGACCCGCGCCTGTCTGCCCGCGCTGAAGCGGAACGGCGGCTCGGTCGTGCTGATCGGCACCCAGTCGTCGTCCGCCGCCCCCACCGAGCTGCGCCAGACCGCCTACGCCGCCTCCAAGGGCGCGCTGACCTCCGCCATGTACGCGCTCGCGCGTGAGCTGGGTCCGCACCGGATACGGGTCAACACCGTGCAGCCCGGCTGGATGTGGGGGCCGCCGGTGCAGGCGTACGTGACCTTCACCGCGCAGACCGAGGGCGTGGGCGAGGCCGAGGTGCTGGGCCGGCTCACCGACCGGATGGCCCTGCCCGAGCTGGCGACGGACGGCGATGTGGCGGAGGCCGCGGCGTTCCTGGCCTCCGACCGGGCCCGGGCGATCACCGGACAGTCGCTGCTGGTGAACGCCGGTGAACTGATGCGTTAGCGCGACTCCTGTCCGGCCTTTCGGGATCCCGCTCCCGTGCGACCCGGCGATCGGTGGGCGTGCGTCTGACGAAGTGCCCGCCCATCGTGGGCGCACAGACATGCGAACGACAACGCCCCGTCAGGTCAAGAAAGCGTAAATTCGTTCTTCTTTCTGATCTGCGTTCACATTCGTGACCTATAGAACCCTTGACCGGTCACCCGAGCGAGCGGTTCAATCCCGGAAGTACCCCGCTCCCGCTCGGGGGAACCGCCCATGACGAACGTCGCGGCGAAGTGCGCTCCCGTTCATATGGCGGACCCCTGGGAGGGGACATGAACAGTCTCGACTGGGTTGTACTGATCGGCTACTTCGGTGTCATGGTCGGCATCGGCCTCTGGTCCCACAAGCGTGTGGACAACGTCAGCGACTTCTTCACCGCGGGCGGCAAGATGCCCTGGTGGCTGTCCGGGATCTCGCACCACATGTCCGGCTACAGCGCCGTGATGTTCACGGGATACGCGGCCATCGCCTACCAATACGGCATCACCTCCTATGTCACCTGGTCCTTCCCCATCGCCATCGGCATCGCGATCGGCGCCAACCTCTTCGCGCCGCGCCTGAACCGGGTGCGCAGCAAACTCAGGGTGGCCTCGCCGCTCGAATATCTGAAGAACCGCTACAACCTGCCCACACAGCAGGCGCTGGCCTGGTCCGGGGTGCTGTTGAAGATCGTGGACGTGGGTGCCAAGTGGGCGGCCATCGCCACCCTGCTCTCCATCTTCACCGGTGTCTCGCTCAACCAGGGCATCCTGATCACGGGCGCGGTCACCGCCGTCTACTGCACCGTCGGCGGGCTGTGGGCCGACGCGCTCACCGAACTCGGCCAGTTCATCATCCAGTTCGTGGCGGGCATCTCGATGCTGATCGCCGTACTCCACGAGCTGGACGGCTTCAGCACCTTCTGGACCGTCTGGGACGACCTCCCCGACACCCACCACCAGCCGACCGTCGGCCCGTACACCCTGGTCTTCCTGCTCGCGTACCTCTTCATCAAGACCTTCGAGTACAACGGCGGCATGTGGAACCAGGCGCAGCGCTATATGGCGACCGACAGCGCCCACTCCGCCAAGCGCTCGGCCCGGCTGTCGGCCATCCTGTGGTTCGTCTGGCCGCTGGTGCTGTTCTTCCCCATGTGGGTCGCGCCGCTGATCATCAAGACGGACAAGCCCGCCGACTCGTACGCCGAGATGGCCGAACACCTGCTGCCGCACGGTCTGCTGGGCCTGGTGATCGTCGGCTTCTTCTCGCACACCATGGCGATGTGCTCCTCGGACGCCAACGCGATCGCGGCCGTGGTGACCCGGGACATCATGCCCGCCATCTTCAAGTCCGTACGGGAATGGTCCTCCCGCACCGGGCTGCTCGCGGCCCGCTACACCACGCTGCTCTTCCTCGCCCTGTCGATGGCCATCGCCACCCAGGTCAACTCGGACTTCTTCGGGGACATCATCACCGTCGTGATCAAGTGGGTCGCCGGGCTCATGGGCCCGATCGCGATCCCGTTGATGCTCGGCATGCTGCACACCTTCCGCAAGTCGGGTCCGACGGCGGCGCTGACCAGCTGGGCCATGGGTCTGATCGCCTTCTACCTGGTCAATTACCCGATCAACGACGCGATCGACGGAGGCGTGAACCTGGAGTACCAGATCTCCGTCCCGCTCGCGGTCTCGCTCGTGCTCTTCATCGTCATCGGCTACCTCAAGCCGGAGGACACCCCGGAGCGCGATGCCATCCTCGCCTCGCTCAACTCGGATGACGACGGGCCGGGTTCTGCGAGTGCCGCGCTGTCGGTGCCGGAACAGGGCGACACCGACGGCCGCAAGTCGGTCGCGGGCGCCACTGACTGACGCCTTCCGCGCGGCGGCCATGACCCGGGCCGCCGGTCACCACCCTGTGCGGGGTGACCGGCGGCCCGGTTCTGTCTGTTCGTCGGTGCGCGCCGTACATCGGTGCGCACCGTCTATTGGGGCGCGCCGTCTATTGGGGCGCACCCTCCATCGGGGCGCACGGTCTATTGATGCGCGCGGGCCGTCAGGTCGCACTGCATGAGGCGGGTGTCGATCCAGCGTCCGTGCTTGTGGCCGACCCCGGCCAGCAGGCCCGCCGGGCGGAAGCCGAAGCGCCGGTGCAGGGCGGCCGAGGCATCGCTGCCGGAGTCGGCGATGACCGCGACGACCTGCCGTACGCCCGCCTCGGCACAGCGGGTGAGCAGGGCGTCGAGCAGCGCGGCCCCGAGCCCCCCGCCGGTCCGCCCGGGGGCGAGGTAGATGGCGTCCTCGGCGGTGTGGCGGTAGGCGGGCTTGGGCCGCCAGGGCCCGGCGTAGGCGTATCCGGCGACCGTGAGGCCGTCATTCCCGGGGGCCGTAAGGCCGCCCTGCACCGGCACTCCGGGGGCCTTACGGCCGTCGTCGACCTCGGCGACCAGGAACGGCAGCCCCCGGTCGGCCAGCTCCGCGAGCCGCCGCGCCCAGTCCTCGACGGTGGGTGGGGTCTCCTCGAAGGTGACGACGGTCTCCATGACGTAGTGACCGAAGATCGCGGCGATGGCGTCCAGGTCGGCGTGGGTGGCATCACGTATGACGGCGGTGGAGGCAGGCACCGGGCCACCTTACGGCCGACAGTTCCCGGCGGGGCGGAAGCGGAACGCGGGGATGGGGTGGCGATGAGGAGATCCCTCCTGTCCAGGCAACCTTTTGCTCACCTGCGGTTCGCATCCGGAACGTACTATGGTCGGCCGTCCGAGCCCGCCCGCCACCGAACGCACCAACCGCACCGACCGCACCACCCGGACCCGACTCGCCCCGCCCCCACCGAGCCGCCGTCCTCAGGGACCCCTGGAGCCCCCGTGACCGCCACCCAGACGATCACCGACTCCCGGATCCACCGGGTCCGCGCCCTCGTACTGCGCCGACCGGTCCTGTGCGCGGCGGTCTTCTGCCTGCTCTCCTTCACCGGGTTCTGGATCGCGCAGCGTGCCGCCCAGGTGTCGATGGTCGATCTGCTGGTCTATCGCGCCGAGGGATGGACCGTACGCGATGCGATGGATCTGTACGACATGCGGGCGACTGAGCACAATCTCCCCAATACCTATCCACCGTTCGCGGCCCTGCTCTTCACCCCGCTGACCGTGCTGAGCACAGGCGTCCTGCGGACCTTCGGGACGGCCGTCAATCTCGTCCTGATGGTCGCCGTGGCCCATCTGTCGCTGCGGCTGGTCGGACTGCCCGCGCGGGTGCCGCGACCGGCCGCCGTCCTGGCCCTGGCCGCCGTCGGGGTGTGGTGCGAGCCGGTGTGGACGACCCTGCGCTACGGGCAGATCAATCTGCTGGTCACGGCGCTGGTGCTATGGGATCTGACCCGCCGGGCCGGCCACCGCTGGGCGGGGGTCGGGACGGGCATCGCCACCGGGATCAAGCTCACCCCGGGGCTCTTCGTGGTCTTCCTGGGGCTCGCCGGGCTCCTCCTCGGCCTCCGGCGGCTGCGGGCGGCCCGAGGGCGCGCCGGGCCCGGAGGCGGTCCGCCGCCACGGCGTCTCCCGAACGACCATCTGCGGCGCGCGGCCGTCGCGACCGCCGCCTTCGTCCTTACGGTCGCGTTCTCGGCCCTGGCGCTGCCGCATGACTCCCGGCGCTTCTGGACCGAGGTCGTCTTCGCGACCGACCGCCCCGGCGATGTCGAGGGCGCGGGCAACCAGAATCTCAAGGGCGCCCTCGCCCGTGTGCTGCACACCCCCGACCCGGGTATGTGGTGGCTCGCGGCGGCCGCGCTGGTCGGCTTGGTGGGCCTGGCCACGGCGGTGGCCGCCCAGCTGACCGACGACGGCCACCTGCCGAACGCCCGCGCCTGGGCCGCCCTGACCTGCGCGGTGACCGCCCTCATGGTCAGCCCGGTCTCCTGGTCGCACCACTGGGTGTGGGCCGTCCCGATGGTCCCGCTGCTCGCGGTGGAGGCGGTGCGGCGGCGCACGGCGGCCTGGACGGCCTGGACGGTGGTGACCGGGCTGCTGTTCTGCTCCTTCATGGTCTGGTACGCGCCCCACAGTCGGCCGGCCCGGGTGGAGCTCCACCAGAACCCCGCCCAGATGCTGCTCACCGCCGTCTATCCGCTGCTCGGCGTCGCCTTCCTGGGCGTGGCCGGGTATCTGACCGTGCGCGCCGTAAGGCGTCCATGGCGTCCCTGGGAGGGCATCGGGACCCTGGGACGGCAGCGGACGGACGCGGCGCGGCGGCGGCCGGAGCGGACCTACGCGCGCGGGTAGCGGGTGAGCCAGGCCGGGGAGGAGCTGCCGGGGCCGTGCAGGGCCGGGCCCTGGGTCATCTCCATGGCGAAGTCGTCGGCCAGTTCCAGGATCGTGCCGCGCCCCTCGACTTCCGCCAGCCAGGCGGGCGGCAGCGCCGTCTCACCGTGCAGCGCGCCCAGCAGATTGCCGCAGACGGCCGCCGTGGAGTCGCTGTCCCCGCCGTGGTTGACCGCGAGCAGCAGCCCATGACGGACGTCCTCGGCGACCAGTGCGCAGTACAGGCCCATCGCCAGCGCCTCCTCACCGGTCCAGCCCTCGCCGAGCGAGGCGACGCGGTCGGGGGTCGGCAGGCCCTGCCGTACGGCGCCGAGGGCGTGCCGCAGCGCGTTCGTGGTCTCGTCGTGGCCGGGGCGGGTGGCCAGATGGGCGAGGGCGCGCTGGACGGCTCCGTCCAGCGCCTCGCCGCGCGCCAGGCCGTGCACGATGAGGGCGAAGGCACCGGCCGAGAGGTAGCCGGTGGGGTGGCCGTGGGTCTGGGCGGCGCACTCGATGGCCAGTTGGAAGACCAGCTGCGGCTCCCAGCCCACCAGCAGTCCGAAGGGCGCGGAGCGCATCACGGCGCCGCATCCCTTGGAGTCGGGGTTCTTGGGCCGCTCCAGGGTGCCCATGGTCTCGTCGGCGAGCCCGGTGATACAGGCCCGGCCCGGGGACCGCTGGGCGTACAGCCACTCCTCGCGGGCCAGCCAGCCGGCGTCCTTACGGCGCTCATCGGGGCCCCAGTCGCGCTGGGTGGAGTACCAGCGGCGGTGGGCGGAGTGGATGTCGGTGGGCGGGTGCCAGGCCCCGGTGTCGCGGCGCACCTGCGCCCGTATCAGTCCATCCACGGTGAACAGCGTCATCTGGGTGTCGTCGGTGACCCGTCCGCGGCCGCCATAGGCGGGCAGGAAGTCCGTCACGCCCTCGGGTCCGTGTGCCGCCCTGATCTCGTCCAGGGAGGCGAACTCCACGGCCGCCCCCAGCGCGTCCCCGATGGCCCCGCCGAGCAGACAGCCGCGCACCCGGCTGCGGAAGTCCTGCTGTTCGGCGCGGCCCCATACGCCGGTCGCTGCGCTGGCGGTTGCGGTCACGACCTATGCCTCTTTTCTTCGCTGCGTGAATGGCCCTGAACTGTCTTCGAACTGTAATGGACACCTAATGATCGCCTCTTGGCCGCCGCGGATTGTGAAGGCGTCATCACGGAGAAGACGACGGACGGTCGCATTCCGAGAATGCGAATTCCCTCACCGAATGTCGGCCGCGCGCCGAAAGCCCTTATCCGAGCGCCGTCCGGCCGGGCTCCAGACTCGCCAGGAGCTCGGCGAGCGGCGCGCGGAGGGCAGCGAGCGGGGTGGGGTCGGCCCCGGGTATCCGGGCGAGCTCGTCCAGTGCGCGCAGGGCGACGTCGACGATCTGCCAGTACGGCCGGGCGGCGGGCAGCTCCGCCACGAGACGCTCCGCCCCGGCCCCGTCCCCGAGGGCGGCCCTGCTGATGATCGGAGCGGCCGCCCGGGCCGCTGCGTCCCAGTGGCTGTCGTGCTCCTCCAGGAGCGCTTCGAAAGCGGCCCACGGCCCACGCGCCTCGACGAGACCGGCCGCGTGGCTCACCAGCATCGCGTGCTCGAAGGCGATGTCGAGGTCCTGGCCGTCCAGGGCCGCCGCCCGTTCGATGTCCGTGGCGGCCTCGGCGTACCGGCCCGCCAGGCGGTGGCACCTGGCCCTGGACTCCAGCGCGAGCAGGCCGTCGGGGCCGATCTCGAGCGACCGGTCCAGATCGGCGAGGGCGGCCCCGTCGTCGCCCAGGCGCAGCCGCAGGGCACCCCGGTTCGCCAGCACCCACGCGTCGTCGGGAGAGGCGGAGGCGGCGGTGTCGAAATCCGCCAGGGCTTCGCCGAGCAGACCGATGTGCTCATACGTCTGCCCCCGGCGGACCAGCGCGAAGACATACGACGGCTCGATCTCGATGGCCCGCCCGAAGTCCGCCAGCGCCTCCTGGAAGCGGTCCGTCATCCGGTGTGCCTCACCGCGCTCGGCGAGCACGGCCTGGTCCTCGGGCCGGGCCGCCAGGCACTGGTCGGCCGCGTCGATCGCCTCCTCGTAACGCGCCAGGTTGCGGAGGGCGTGGACGTGCCCGAACGCGGCGTAGTCGGCACCGAGTTCGAGGGCCCGTTCACAGTCCGCGAGCGCCTCCTCGTCCCGCCCCAGAAAGCGGTAGGTCCCGGCCCGCTCCGCGTAGATCCAGGACCATTCGGGAGTGATCTCCACCGCCCGCGCGAAATCCGCCAGCGCTTTCTCGTAGTCCTCCATGGCGTGGTGGACCTGAGCGCGGGTCCCCACCGTCCATGCGCTCTCGTGCAGGTCGAAGGAGCGATTGAGGTCCGCCAGGCTTTCCTCGTACCGTCCGAGAAGGCGATACGTCTCGCCGCGCCGGGCGAGCGGCCAGGGAAAGTCGGGATCCAGTGCCACGGCGCGGTCGAAGCTCTCCAGCGCCTGCTCGTAGAGCTCCCTGTCGAGGTGCACGCTCCCCCGGGCGGCAAGAGCACGCACACAGTCGGCGTCCAGCTCCAGCGCTCGCTCCGCGTCCGCCAGCGCCCCTTCCAGCTCGTTCATGTCCGCGCGGACCATGCCGCGGAGCCCGAGCGCCATGGACACGGCCCGCTGGTCCGACCCGACCTCGTCCAGCAGCCGCGTCGCGTTGTCGACCAGGTCGCCCCTCGTGGACTCCGCGAGAAGCCGGTCGCCCCAGGCGGCCACGGACCCGCTGCCGGAATCCCGGCCCGCCTCCACGAGCATCTGCCTCCAGCGGTGCTCCCACGACACCGACGCGTAGTCGATATACGCGCACACATACGCGCGCAGCTCCTCGCGCAGGGCCTCCTCCGGAGTCGCGCACAGCCGGTGGTAAGCCTCCTCGAGCCGATAGTCCAGCCACCGCTCGTGCTCCCACTTCTCGTCGCCCTCCAGCGTCTCCTCGATCTGCCGCTGCCATCGCGCGAACGCCTCGGCCAGCCGGAGGTGACGGGCGCTCCACGCCTGCGGGGACTGGTTGCGCTGGAGCCGCAGCATGGCGGTGCGGACGACCTGGTGGTAGCCGCAGCGGCCGGAGCCGTCGGCCACGAACGGGAGCGAGCGGAGCCAGCCGTAGAGGTCGGCCGCCTCCTCATCCACCGCGGCCGCGAACACGTCCTCGTCCAGGCGCCGGGGCAGGGCCGCGGCCAGGGCGGCCGAGCGGTGGGTCTCGTCGCTCACCCACTTCAGGAAGCGCTCCACGGCGGTGCCGGAGGGGTCGCCGACGGCCTCGGGGGTGGTGGGCCGCGCCTCGGCCAGCATGGACACCAGTACCGGCAGCCCTCCGGTGAGCCGGAGGACGACCTCGATCACCTGCTCGTCGTCCACGCCCTTGGACGTCAGGAGCTGCCGGGCCTCCGCCTCCGTGAAGGGCACCAGGGGGAGGTCGGCGACGAGGTCGGCGTAGTCGGCCCAGCAGCGCGGGGCGAGCATGCCCTGTCCGGCCAGCGTCACCACCGCGTTGGCCGGGAGCGAGCCGTAGCGGCCCTCGAACATCACATCGCGCAGCCACAGGTCGAGCAGCGGACCAGTGCGCTCATAGGTGTCGAAGAACCACACCATCCAGGGCACGGACGCGGCCACCTCGCCCACGTCCTTCAGGAACGCGGGGGTGAGGGCGTCCAGAGGGGACATCACCAGGTCCACGTCGTCATGGCTGCGGAGGCGGGCACTGAGCTTGGCCCGCGCCCGGTCGGCGGCCTGGGCGACCCGGTCCGGCTCCGCCGCCCCGGCGAGCGCCCCGACGCCCGGCACCATGCCGAGCCCGATCAGCCCCGCCCGGGCGACGAACGCGCTCGACGCGGACGGCCGGGGCTCCCCCGCCGCCCCCTCCGAAGGCTGCGGCGCGGGCTGCTGCGCCGCCGCATCGGCCTCGTGGCGCCGCTGCCGGTAGGTCGCCAGCAGCTTGTCGAAGGACTTCAGCGGATGGCCCGCTTGCGCGAACTGGGCGCTGATGGCCGCCATCACCTCGGGGACGCTGTTCACCGACTCGTCCACCGAGGCGGTGAGCGCCCGGTGCTCCCGCGCGGTGTTCTCGAGCTGCCGCAGCAGCGTCGTCTTGCCCACCCCGGCGTCGCCGCGCACATGGAACAGGAAGTGGTGCGCGGCGTCCTCGGGCGGCACGGTGAAGTTCTCCCGGAACGCGGCCAGCTCCTGCCGCCGCCCCACGAACCGGCGCCGCTGCCGGATCAGCTCCCGAATCGTCGGACGCCGCTCTGCCATGGGTGCCCCTTCCCCCGCTTCCCCTGGCAGCGTATCCACGCGGCGCGCCCGCGAACCGTGCGGCGGGGTCAGTCAGTCCCCCAGCACCGGGAGCAGCTCCGGCAGATGGCCGTCCGAGGCGAGGGCGGCGGCCCGGCGGTCCTCGGGGACGGGGCCGTAGGTGGTGGTGCGGGGGCGAGCCGGGCGGCCGGCCAGCTCGGCGATGCCCACCAGGTCCTGGATGGAGCGGTAGGAGCCGTAGGAGGAGCCCGCCATACGGGAGATGGTCTCCTCCATAAGGGTGCCGCCCAGGTCGTTGGCACCGGAGCGGAGCATCTCGGCGGCGCCCTCCGTGCCCAGCTTCACCCAGCTGGTCTGGATGTTGGGGATGTGGGGGTGGAGCAGGATCCGCGCCATGGCCGTGACGGCGCGGTTGTCGCGGGTGGTGGGGCCGGGGCGGGCGATACCGGCGAGGTAGACGGGGGCGTTGGTGTGGATGAAGGGGAGGGTGACGAATTCGGTGAAGCCGCCCGTCTCCTGCTGGATCTCGGCGAGCAGCCGCAGATGGGCCAGCCAGTGGCGGGGCTGGTCCACATGGCCGTACATCATCGTGGACGAGGACCGGATGCCCAGCTCATGCGCCGTCTTGACGACCTCGACCCAGGTGGCCGTCGGCAGCTTGCCCTTGGTGAGGACCCAGCGCACCTCGTCGTCCAGGATCTCGGCGGCCGTGCCGGGGATGGTGTCCAGGCCCGCCTCGCGCGCCGCCGTCAGCCATTCGCGGATGGACATGCCCGTACGGGTCGCGCCGTTGACGACCTCCATCGGGGAGAAGGCGTGGACATGCATCCCGGGCACGCGCTCCTTGACGGCGCGTGCGATGTCGAAGTACGCGGTGCCGGGCAGATCCGGGTGGATGCCGCCCTGCATGCACACCTCCACCGCGCCCACGTCCCACGCCTGCTGGGCGCGGTCGGCGACCTGGTTCAGGGAGAGGGTGTAGGCGTCGGCGTCGGTGCGGCGCTGGGCGAAGGCGCAGAAGCGGCAGCCGGTGTAGCAGACATTGGTGAAGTTGATGTTCCTGGTGACGATGTAGGTGACGTCGTCGCCGACGGTCGCCCGGCGCAGATCGTCGGCGATGCGGCACAGGGCGTCCAGCGCCGGGCCCTCGGCGTGGAGCAGGGCCAGCGCCTCGGGGTCGGTCAGCCGGGTCGGGTCGTCGGCGGCCCGGGCCAGCGCGGTCTTGACGTCGGTGTCGATACGGGACGGTGCCATACCGGGGGCGGCGGCCTCCCGCAGCGCCTCCCAGTCGCCGTAGACCTCGTCGAAGTCCTCACGGCGGTCACCGGTGCGGCCCTCGGTGTCGATGGCACGGTGCAGATCGGTGCGGCCGGAGGCGCTGAACGCCTCGTCGGGCTCCTGCCAGGGCAGCCCGGTGGGGATCGCGTCCTCGCGGGCCAGGCCGGTCTCGGGGTCGGCGAGGGCGGTCACATGCGGCAGCAGCCGGGGGTCCAGCCAGGGCTCACCGCGCTGGACGTACTCGGGGTAGACCGCGAGCCGTTCGCGCAGCCGGAAGCCGGCGGCCGCGGAGCGCTCGGCCAACTCGTCCACCTGCGGCCAGGGGCGCTCGGGGTTGACGTGGTCCGGGGTGAGCGGGGAGACGCCGCCCCAGTCGTCGATACCGGCCCCGATCAGCTGCTCGTACTCCGCGTCCACCAGGTTGGGCGGCGCCTGGATGCAGGCGGACGGGCCCAGGATGTGGCGGGCGACGGCGACGGTGGCCACCAGGTCGTCCAGCTCCGCGTCCGGCATCCCGCGCATGGCGGTGTCCGGCTTGGCGCGGAAGTTCTGGACGATGACTTCCTGGATGCCGTGGTACGAGCGGGAGACGCGGCGCAGCGCGAACAGCGACTCGGCCCGCTCCTCATGGTTCTCGCCGATCCCGATCAGCAGCCCGCTGGTGAACGGGACGGAGCTGCGCCCGGCGTCCTCCAGAACCCGCAGCCGCACGGCCGGCTCCTTGTCCGGCGAGCCGTAGTGGGGGCCGCCGGGCTCGCTCCACAGCCGCTCGGCGGTGGTCTCCAGCATCATGCCCATGGAGGGGGCGACCGGCTTGAGCCGCTGGAAGTCGGTCCAGGTCATCGCGCCGGGGTTGAGGTGGGGCAGCAGGCCCGTCTCCTCCAGGATGCGGATCGCCATGGCCCGTACGTACGCGATGGTGTCGTCGTACCCCTCGGCCTCCAGCCATTCGCGTGCCTCGGGCCAGCGGTCCTCGGGGCGGTCGCCGAGCGTGATCAGCGCTTCCTTGCAGCCCATTTCGGCGCCCCGGCGGGCGATGGCCAGGACCTCGTCGGGCGACATGAACATCCCGTGACCCGCGCGGCGCAGCTTGCCGGGGACGGTCGCGAAGGTGCAGTAGTGACACTTGTCCCGGCACAGCCGGGTGAGCGGGATGAAGACGCTGCGCGAGTAGGTGATCACCCCGGGCCGGCCGGCCGCCTCCAGACCCGCGTCGCGGACCCGGGCGGCGGAGGCCATCAGCTCCCGCAGGTCGTCACCGCGCGCCTGGAGCAGCACCGCCGCCTCGGCGGTGTCCAGCGCCACGCCGTCGCGGGCGCGCTTGAGCGCACGGCGCATCGCGTTGGCTGTGGGGGCGGCGGAGCCAGTCGGGGCACCCGGTTCGTTTCCCTGCGCGCTCGTGGTCATCCTCCGAGCATACGAGCGGTGCGGGACACCGCCAGACGGCCCGGGCCTGCGGTTTTGTGGGTCTGATCACGGCGGCCGGGGACCGTGGGCGGGAATACGGCGCGGTGGAACGTGCGGACTACACCCACTGGGCGCCGACGGCCGTCGCCCGGACCGGACTTGGCGGGGGCGCTGATCGCCGGGCGGAAGCGGCGGGGCCGTCTGTTCCCTCTCCGCCATGGAGTTATCCACAGGGCTTTCCGCGCGTGTCACCCACGCGTACAACGGTGTCACGCGGGTGTCGGACGGCACTCTCGACTCTGGGGGGCACCTCATGCAGCGACGCGATGTACTCAGGCTCTCCGCGCTTGCGGGCGCGGCGGGTGTGCTGACACTCGATCCCATGACCTTCACCCAGGCCGACGCGGCGGGCACGGCCGACGGTCCTGAGCAGACCAAGACCCTCAACGGCCATCTGCCCACCGGCGCGCCCGACTTCGTCTACGTACCGGTCGAGGTACCGCGCGGAGTGCGCGAGATCGCCGTGTCGTACTCGTACGACAAGCCGACAGTCCCGGCCGGCACGCAGGGCAACGCCTGCGACATCGGCATCTTCGACGAGCGCGGCACGGAGCTGGGCGGCCGCGGCTTCCGCGGCTGGTCCGGCGGGGCCCGTACGGAGTTCGCCATCAGCGCCGAGGAGGCCACCCCCGGCTATCTGGCGGGGCCGGTCAAGGCGGGCACCTGGCATGTCGTGCTGGGGCCGTACACGGTCGCCCCGCAGGGCCTGGACTACAAGGTCACCGTCACCATGCGGTACGGCGCGCCCGGCACCACGCCGAAGCAGGGGGCACCTCCCGGACGGAGTCTGGGGGCCTTTCCGCCGCAGCGCGCGAAGGGCCGGGGCCGCGCCTGGTACCGGGGCGACTCGCATCTGCACACCGTGCACTCCGACGGCAAGCGCACCCCGGCCGAGCTGGTCGCCGCCGCCCGCGCCGCGGGGCTGGACTTCATCACCACCACCGAGCACAACACCACGTCCGCGCATACCGCGTTCGAGGGTCTGTGGGGCGATGACCTGCTGATCCTCACCGGCGAGGAGATCACCACGCGCAACGGCCATGTGGTCGCCCTCGGCACCGACCCCGGCGTCTTCATCGACTGGCGCTACCGCGCCCGGGACAACCGCTTCGGCCAGTTCGCCCGCAAGGTCCGGCAGGCCGGCGGCCTGGTGATCCCGGCCCATCCGCACGGCACCTGTGTCGGCTGCAACTGGAAATTCGGCTTCAACGAGGCCGACGCGGTCGAGGTGTGGAACGCGGACTTCACCCCCGACGACGAGATCACGATCTCCGAGTGGGACAACACGCTGGTGGCCGCCTCCCGTGGCGACGGCCGCTGGCTGCCCGCCGTCGGCCACAGCGACGCCCACCGCGAGCCCCAGGTCGTCGGCCTGCCCCAGACGGTGGTGCTCGCCGACGACCTCTCCCGCACCGCCATCCAGGAGGGCATCCGGGCCGGCCGCAGCTGGATCGCGGAATCTTCCAAGATCGACCTCACCTTCGAGGCGGTCGGCGGACGCGGCAGGCACGCCGGAATCGGCGAGCGCCTGAAGGTCGGCGGAGCGGAGGAGGTCACGGTCCGCCTGAAGGTCTCCGGCGTGGGCCCGGACTGCTCGGTCCGTTTCATCACCGACCAGGGCCCCCTCTACGGAACGCCGGTCCCCGCCTCCGGCGAGCTCACCGCCGAATGGCGCACGACGGCGTCCTACGCGGCGTACGTCCGCGCCGAGGTCCGCCACGCCCCGGCGGACGGCGGGACATCGGGCATACCGGGCCCGATGGCGGCGATGACGAACCCGATCTGGCTGGGCGAGCGCTGACGGCTCCCCGACCGCGCGGCGGGGCGGGCGGCGTCAGAGGCGGCAGCTGATCTCCATGCCGTCCTCGATGGGGAAGCTGACGTTCTGGTAGCCGTTCGCCGGGTCGCGTACGTAGTCGAGGTACGGCCGCATGGGGCCCTCGAGCTGGTCGATGTCGTCGGCCACCACGAGGGCGCCGGGCCGCAGGCGCGGTTCGAGCATCCGCAGCACGGGCAGGCACAGGTCCTTCCAGCCGTCGAGCAGGACCAGCTCCAGGGGACCCTCGAGACCGGCGAGGGTCTCCCGGGCGTCCCCCTCCAACACGGTGATCAGGTCGTCAAGACCGGTCTCGGTGAAGGTGCGGCGGGCCGCGGCGATCTTCTCCTTGCTCATTTCCGTGGTGACGACGCGCCCGGTGCCGTTGTCCCGCACGGCGGCGGCCAGATGGAGCGTGGAGATCCCGTAGGACATCCCGAACTCGACCACCGTGGCCGGGCGGATGGCGCGCACCAGGTTGTAGAGCAGCTTCCCGCCGTCGGCGGAGATCGGCATATAGATCCCGGCCGCGGCGTCGGCGAGCGCCTGCGGGGCCATTTCCAGCGCGCCGGGCGGCAGCTGGCTCTGGGCGGTCTCGTCCCGCTCGGCCAGCTTGAACATGCGGCTGATGGCGGTCTCGACCCGGGGGTCGGCAAGGGTGTGAGTGAGTGTCATGAGGGCTAGCGTAGACGCTACGTTGCGTCTCGTCTAGCGGATACAGGGCTGCCCCGGCTTGCCGACCGCTGCGAGGTGAGCGCCGGGGCCCGCTTCGGCGCGGTGGAGCACCGTCACCATCAGCGGGTAGCCGCCCTCCTGGTTGAGGCGCTCTCCGATGACGCGGACCTCGTCCTTGTCGTCCCTGAGCGCATTCGGCCCGAGCTGGACGAGCGGATGCGCCACTCACGCGAGGAAGCCCCCTAGGCGGGGCGGAAGGCCGCGCGGACGCGGCGGCCGCCGTCGACCACCAGGTCCGTGCCGGTGATCCAGGACGCCTCGTCCGAGACCAGCCAGCGGACCGCGCGCGCCACGTCCTCCGGTTCGCCGATCCGGGCTAGCGGGAGCGTCGCGGCGATCTCCTGTTCGTCGGGCTCCCAGACGAAGCGGGCCATCTCGGTGCGGACCAGGCCCGGGGAGACGGCGTTGACGCGGACGGCGGGGGCCAGTTCGGCGGCGAGCTGGCGGGTGAGGCGGAGGAGGGCCGTCTTGGTGGTGCCGTAGGCGCCGACGTCCGGGCCGACGCCGTGGGTGCCCTCGGTGCAGATGTTGACGACCGCCCCGCCGTGGTCGCGCATCCAGGCCCGCCAGGCCGCCTGGGCCAGCCGCAGCGGGGCCTCCACGTTGACCGTGAAGGCCGTGCGCCAGGCGAGCGGGTCCACGGCCATCAACGGGCCGAACGGGGTATTGGTGGCGGCGTTGTTGACCAGGATGTCGAGGCGGCCGAACTCGGCGAGGGTGCGGGCCACCGCCGCCGACAGATGGGCCGGGTCGGCCGCGTCCCCCGGGCAGCCGATGGCGCGCGGGCCGAGGCAGCGTACGGCGTCGGCCAGCCCCTTATGGTCCCGCGCCGTGACGCACACCGCCGCACCGTCCGCCGTCAGCGCCTGCGCCACGGCGAGCCCGATGCCCCGTGAACCACCCGTGACCAGGGCGGCCCGGCCGGTGAGGGAGCCCGGTCCGGCGGGTCCGCCGGAGGCGGTGGGTCCGGCGGAGGCGGTGGGTCCGGCGGAGGCGGTGGGTCCGGCGGAGGCGGTGGGTCCGCCTGGCCCAGACCCCTCACGCCCGCCGGACCCGGCCGCCGCGTGCGTCACCGCCTCAGCCCCTCGTGCTCACCGTCTCCGTGTCGCGGCCCGACCGGAGCACCTTCCCCGGCACCGCGCCGGTGATCTCGTCGTCCCGGATGGTCTCGGTGCCGCCCACCCGGACGCTCACGATGCCCGTCGCGCGCGAGTCCAGCCGGGGGCTCTCGCCGGGCAGGTCGTGGACCAGCCGTGCCTGGCCCGCGTCGATCCGGTCGGGGTCGAAGAGGACCAGGTCGGCGTGGTAGCCCTCGGCGATCCGGCCGCGTTCGCGGAGACCGAGCAGCCGCGCCGGATCGTCCGTCAGCATCCGCACCGCCCGCTCCAGGCCGACCAGCTTCCGTCCGCGCAGACAGTCGCCGATGAACCGGGTGGTGTACGGGGCGCCGCACATCCGGTCCAGATGGGCCCCGGCGTCGGAGCCGCCGAGCATGACGTCCTCGTGCTCCCAGGTCTGCCGTCGCAGCTCCCAGCTGGCCGGGTCGTTGTCGGTCGGCATCGGCCACAGCACCGTACGCATCTCGTCCGCCGCGCAGATCTCCACCAGGCAGTGGAACGCCTCCTGTCCGCGCTCGGCGGCGATGTCGCGGACGACGCGCCCGGTCAGGCCGGCGTTGGCCTCGCTGTAGGTGTCGCCGATGACGTACCGGCCGAAGTGGGTGAGCCGCCGGAAGACCCCGGCCTCGGGGCTGCTCGCGCGGCGCAGCATCTCCTCCCGTACGGCCGGGTCGCGGAGGGTCGCGATCCGTTCCGGGATGGGCAGCCCCAGGATGTCGCCCCAGCCCGGGATGAGGTTGAGCGCGCAGAAGGTGCCGAGCGACATGTTCATGGGGGTGAGGATCGGCATCGTGAGGGCGACGATCCTGCCGCCCGCCTTACGGGCGCGTTCGCTGGCCTGGAGCTGGCGCGGCACCCGCTCGGGGACGGCCGCGTCGATGGTCAGCACGTTCCAGTTGAGCGGGCGGCCGGCGGCCGCGCTCATGTCCACCAGCAGCTCGATCTCCTCGTCTGCGAACTGGTCCAGACAGCCCGCCACGATCGCCTCGATCTGCGTCCCCTCGTGGTCGCCGACGGCCCGGGAGAGCGCCAGGAGTTCACCGGGCCGGGCGTGCCGGGAGGCGACCGGCTGCCCGTCCCCGTCCGAGTGGGTGGCGGACTGGGTGGTGGACAGCCCCCACGCGCCCGCGTCCATCGCCTCGTGGAAGAGCCGCAGCATCTCCTCCAGCTGCGCGGGGCTGGGCTGTCCGCCGATCGCGTCCTCGCCCATCACATGGCGGCGCAGTGCGCAGTGCCCCACCATGAAGCCCGCGTTGACGGCGATCCGGCCCTCCAGCGCGTCCAGGTACTCGCCGAAGCCGTGCCAGTTCCAGGGCGCGCCCTGCTCCAGCGCCACCAGCGACATGCCCTCGACCCGGCTCATCATCCGCCGGGTGTAGTCGGCGTCGCCGGGCCGGTCAGGGTTGAGCGGGGCGAGGGTGAACCCGCAGTTGCCGCCCGCCACGGTGGTCACGCCGTGGTTCATGGACGGCGTGGCGTACGGATCCCAGAACAGCTGGGCGTCGTAGTGGGTGTGCGGGTCGACGAATCCGGGCGCGAGGACGAGCCCGGTGGCGTCCTCGGTGGACCGGGCCGGTTCGGTGACGGCCCCGGGCTCGGCGATGGCCACGATCCGGCCGTCCCGGATGCCGACGTCGGCGACGTACGAGGGCGCGCCGGTGCCGTCCGCCACGGTGGCGCCCTTGATCAGGTGGTCGAGCACGGGTTCAGGTCCCTTCTCGCGGCTGCGGCTGGTGTCTGTGGCCTGTGACTTGTGACTTGTGACTTGTGACTTGTGACTTGTGGCCTGTGGCTACTGCGTGACGGCCGGTGCGGCTACTGGGTGACGGTTTGGCGGAATCGGGTCGTGCGGTGCACCGGATCGGTGTCGATCTTCGGGATGACGTGCTCACCGATGAGCTTGATCGTGTTCATCGTGTCCTCGTAGCCGATCCCGATCGGCAGCCCGAACGACAGCTGGTCGGCCCCGGCCTGCTCCCACCGCTTGCACTGGCGGAAGACCTCGTCCGGGTCGCCGCAGATCATCAGCTCCTCGGCGATGAGGAGTTCGATGATCTCCTCGGTGTACTCCGGCAGCAGTTCGGGCCACTGCGGGATGCCCTCGGGGCGGGGGAAGGTGTCGTGGTAGCGGAAGAGCAGCGACTGCAGGTAGTTGAGCCCGCCGCCGAGCGCGACCTCGACGGCCTTGGCGTGGGTCTCGGCGCAGATGGCGGTCGAGGTGACCATCACGTTGTCGTTGACGAAGCCGCCGACCGGCTCGGCCTCCTTGATCGCGTTCTTGTAGGAGTCGAGGACCCACTCCATGTCGGAGACCTTCTGGATGGAGAAGCCGAGCACGCCGAGGCCCTTCTTGCCCGCCATCGCGTACGAGGGCGGCGAGCCGGCCGCGTACCACATCGCCGGGTGGGCGGCCCCGTACGGCTTGGGCAGCACCTTGCGCGGCGGCAGCGTCCAGTGCTTGCCGGTGAAGCCCTGGTACTCGTCCTGCAGCCACATCTTGGGGAACTCGGCGATCGTCTCTTCCCAGATCTCCTTGGTGGCGTTCATGTCGGTCACGCCCGGCAGGAAGCCGAGGATCTCGTGGCTGCCCGCGCCCCGGCCCGAGCCGAACTCGAACCGGCCGCCGGAGAGATGGTCGAGCATCGCGACCTTCTCGGCCACCTTCACCGGGTGATTGACCTGCGGCAACGGGTTGAAGATGCCGGAGCCGAGGTGGATGCGCTCGGTGGCGTGGGCGAGATAGCCGAGGAAGACGTCGTTCGCGGAGAGGTGGGAGTACTCGTCCAGGAAGTGGTGCTCGGAGGCCCATACGTACTTGAAGCCCGACCGGTCGGCCTGGATGACGTACTCGGTCTCCTCGACGAGTGCGTGATGCTCGGCCTCGGGGTCGGTTCGGCGTCGGCTTTCGGGGACGTAGCCCTGCACGAAGAGTCCGAATTCCATGGAGGTTCACCGCCTCAGACGAACGTCGATCTGACGGATCGTCAGATTTTGATTGACTCTGGCACCGCGGGCACGGACCGTCAAGGGCCGTGGAAGGCCGGGCGGGGCCGGAGGGCCCACGGGGGTGTTCCGGCGGGCCTTTCCCCTCCCCGCCCCTTCCCGTTACCAGAGGCTCCGCCCCTGGACCCCGGGGGGAGGACGAGCCGACCGTCGGCCGCGATCAGCCCACCGGCCAGGACGCCCGCGTCCGGGGCGGAGCTCGGGTTCCGTTTCGCCCCTGGGCCCCGGGGTCGGCAAGTCGGCCGTCGGCCGCGATCAGCCGACCGGCCAGGACTCCGGGGTCCGGGGCGGAGTCCCGGTTGAGGGAAGGGGCGGGGAGGGGAAAGACCCGCCGCGGGCGTCACGATCGGCCGGGACACCGCCTAGAAGACCGAGACGCCGGTCAGCCAGCCTCCGTCGACGACGAACGGCTGGCCGGTGACGTACGAGGAGTCCTCCGAGGACAGGAAGAGCGCCAGCCGCGCCACCTCCTCCGGGCGGCCGATCCGGCCCAGCGGCACCAGCTTTCGGTAGAGCCCGTCGACCGCCGCCGTCGCCTCCGCGCTGTCGGCTTCGGGGTCGAGCTGGGCCGGGTTGGTCATCGGGGTGTCGACCGCGCCCGGGCACATCGCGTTGACCCGGATGCCCTTGTCCGCGAGCTCCATCGCGGCCACCCGCGTCATCCCCACCACCGCCGCCTTGGTCGCGGCGTACGCGGTGAGCAGCGGCATACCGGACAGGGCGACGTACGAGGCGGTGTTCACGATGGTTCCGCCGCCCGCCGCCGCCAGCTCCGGCGCGACCGTCCGCATCCCCAGGAACGTGCCGACCTGGTTGACCTGGACCACCTCCAGGTACTCGGCCAGCGGGGTGCCCACCAGCTCGTTGAAGCGGAGGATCCCGGCGTTGTTGACCAGGCCGTCCACCGAGCCGAAGGCGTCCTTCGCGGCGGCGACGGCGGCGGTCCAGTCGTCCTCGCGGCCCACGTCCAGATGGACGAACCGGGCACCCTCCCCCAGCTCCTTGGCCAGCGCCTCGCCCGGCTCGTCCAGTACGTCGCCGAGGACCACGCGGGCGCCCTCGGCCGCGAACAGCCGCGCCTCCTGCTCACCCTGTCCGCGCGCCGCCCCGGTGATGATGACGACCCGCCCGTCCAGCTTGCCCATTCCGATCTCCCTAGTCATCCCTGGTCATCGAGGTGCGGAGCGACATCGGCGGCGAAGGCCGCCATCTGGTCGGTCAGTTCGGTGTGGTCCCGGCAGCGGAACCGCACCTGGATCTGGTCCACCCCCATCGCGGCGTAGGCACGCAGGCTCTCGGCCAGCCGTTCGGGCGCGCCGGTCAGGGTCCGGCGCCCCACGTCCCAGCCGGGCTCGCCGACGTACAGCGGTTCGGTGATCGCGCCGATCTCGGCGGGTTCCGCACAGCCCCGATCGTGTTGGGCCGCCTCCTTCCGCAGCTCGCGCAGCCGGGCGATCTGACCTGGCAGCCGGTCGCGTGGATCGCCCTGCGGCAGCCAGCCGTCGCCCCGGACCGCCGCCCGGCGCACCGCGGCGGGCGAGGAGCCGCCGACCCACAGCGGGGGCCGTGGCGTCTGGACGGGGCGCGGGGCCTGTCCGAGGCCGCTGAAGGCGAACCGCTCGCCGCGGAAGTCGGGGAACTCCTCCGGTCCCAGGGCCGCCTTCAGCGCGTCGACCGTCTCGTCCAGCAGCGCCCCGCGCCGGGCGAAGTCCACCCCGAGCGCCTCGAACTCCTCCCGGACGTGCCCGGCCCCGACCCCGAGGATCAGCCGGCCGCCGGAGAGGTGGTCGAGCGTGGCGTACTGCTTTGCGGTCAGCAGCGGATGGCGCAGCGCGGCGACCGCCACATGGCTGAGCAGCCGTACCCGCTCGGTGGCCGCGGCGAGCCAGCCGAGGGTGGCCACCGGGTCGTACCAGACGGTGCCCATGGCCGCGGCCAGCCGTCGCGGGATCGCGACGTGGTCGCAGACGGCGAGGTACGCGAAGCCGAGCCGGTCGGCGGCGCGGGCGATCTCGAGCAGCTCGGCCGGGCCGGCCCCGGCCTCCCACGGCTCGGCGTAGAGGGTGGACTGCGACTGGATCGGCAGCTGCATGCCGTAGCTCAACCGGCCCCGGGGCAGGACGCGCATGCCGGGCCTCCTTGTCGGTGGACCGTCATCGTCGTATCTGACGTCGGACATGGTCGTATCTGACGGTCCATCAGACAAGGGGTGCGGCAGTCTCGTCCCGACGCGCGACGCTTTGCTAGCGTACGGACGTTCGGACCTCGGGGCCCACGCCCGCCTCCCGCCCAGGGGCCACCACGGGGCACAGGCAAGGAGGCACAGCGAGGGGGCACGGCAAGGGGCGCACAGAGGGGCACGACGTGATGATCGAGACGGTCTTCCGCTGCGAGGATCTGCCCAGAGCGGATCGGTTCGACTTCTGGCGCGAGCAGATGGCGCAGCTCATGGCGCCGATGGAGATGACCAGCGACCACACCTGGGACTTCCGGGGCGAGGTGCGCATCCTCGAGTTCGGCGCCGCCTCCGTATGGCCCACGAAGTTCCGCGAGATGGACTTCCGGCGGACGCCCAAGCTCATCCGGCAGTCCGACCCCGAGCTGTACCACTTCTCGTTCATCCAGGAGGGAAACCTCCAGGTCTCCCAGTCCCGCCAGGAGTCCGCGCACAGGGCGGAGGGCCTCTATGTCGTCGACACCTCACGGCCGTTCGACTGTCTGGCCTTCGGCGGCCCTCCCGCGGGCGTGGGCCTGGAGATCCCCAAAGCGCTGATCCCGGTCCCCCACGACCGGATCGACAGGCTGCTCGCCCGGCCCATCCCGGCGCGCGAAGGGGTGGGCGCCCTGCTGACGGGGTTCCTCACCCGGCTCGCGGCGGACCGCTCCTTACGCCCTTCCGACGGGCCGCGCCTGGGAACCGTGCTGATCGACCTGGCGGCCGCGTTGCTCGCCCAGGCGGTCGAGGCCGACGACGCGCTGCCGCCCGAGACCCACCGGCACACCCTCGCCCTGCGGGTGCAGAGCTTCATCCTGCGGAACCTGTCCGACCCGGAGCTGTCACCGGCCACCATCGCCGCCGCGCACCACATCTCCGTCGGCTATCTGCACCGCCTCTTCCGGGCCCGCGACACCACGGTCTCCGCGTGGATCCGGCAACAGCGGCTGGACCGCGTCCGGCGCGACCTCACCGATCCCGGTCTGCTCACGGTCCGCATCCATGAACTCGCCGCGCGCTGGGGCTTCGCCCACCCCGCCGTCTTCAGCCGCGCCTTCCGCGCCGCCTACGGGATGCCGCCCAGCGACTACCGCCATCTGGCGCTTGTGTCCAGCCCGCTCGTGTCCCGCGCGCCGGGCGCTACCCCGCGACGCCCGGTGCGCAGGGACACCCGGCCCTCCGCGCCGCCCACGGCCCCTGTCACGTCGTAGGGGGTGGGTGACGGCGTGGGGAGGCGGGAGGGCCGATATGCCCCACAGCCTGCCGGACGGTCCGGGGGTTGTCATTGACCGGCAGTGACCGCTTTCTTGCTCCTCCGTGACCAGGACGACGGTGCCGAAGCCAACCGCTACGCCCCCGGCGCCCCCGCCCAGAGCCCGTCCGCCGTGAGCCCCAGCAGTTCGATCGCGTTGCCGCGCACGATCCGCTCCACGACGTCCGGCGCCAGATGCCCCATCTGCGCCTCACCGACCTCCCGCGACTTGGGCCAGGTGGAGTCCGAGTGCGGATAGTCCGTCTCGTACAGCACGTTGCCGACTCCGATGGCGTCGAGGTTGCGCAGCCCGAAGGCGTCGTCGAAGAAGCAGCCGTAGACATGCTCGGTGAACAGCTCGGACGGCGGGCGCAGCACCTTGTCGGCCACTCCGCCCCAGCCCCGGTTCTCCTCCCACACCACGTCGGCGCGCTCGAGGATGTAGGGGATCCAGCCGATCTGCCCCTCCGCGTACATCACCTTCAGGTTCGGGAAGCGCTCGAACTTCCCGCTCATCAGCCAGTCGACCATCGAGAAGCAGCAGTTGGCGAAGGTGATCGTGGAGCCGACCGCGGGGGGCGCGTCCGCGGAGGTCGAGGGCATCCTCGAGGAGGAGCCGATGTGCATCGCGATGACCGTGCCGGTCTCGTCGCAGGCGGCCAGGAGCGGGTCCCAGTCGTCGGTGTGGATCGAGGGCAGCCCCAGGTTCGGCGGGATCTCCGAGAAGCAGACGGCCCGCACCCCGCGCGCCGCGTTCCGCCGCACCTCGGCGGCGGCCAGCTCGGCGTCCCACAGCGGGATGATGATCAGCGGGATCAGCCGGCCCCGGGCCTCGGGGCCGCACCACTCCTCCACCATCCAGTCGTTGTACGCCCGGACCCCGAGCAGCCCCAGCTCGCGGTCGGCGGCCTCGGTGAAGGTCTGCCCGCAGAAGCGGGGGAAGGTCGGGAAGCAGAGCGCGGACTGGACGTGGTTGACGTCCATGTCCGCGAGCCGGTCCGGCACCGAGAACGAGCCGGGCCGCATCTGCTCGTAGGTGATGGCCTCCAGCTTGACCTCGTCCCGGTCGTAGCCGACGGCGGTGTCCAACCGGGTCAGCGGCCGGTGCAGTTCCTCGTACACCCACCAGTCCGCGAGCGGCCCGTCGTCCCCGGGCGCCCCCATCTTCGGGGCGAACTTGCCGCCGATGAAGGTCATCTCCTTCAGCGGCGCCCGGACGATGCGCGGCCCGCTGTCGCGGTACTTCGACGGGAGCCGGTCCCGCCAGACGTGAGGGGGCTCAACCGTGTGGTCGTCCACCGAGATTATCTTCGGGAAGCTCTCCATGACTGCACGGTAGCGCCGATCTGACGGATCGTCAGCTATGCGTGCGCCTCCCGGGATGTTCGACGGACGACCCGGACACGTCGCACTCTTTGCTGACGTACGGGCCGCGGGCACGGCAGACTGGCCGTACAGCGAGGAAGCACGTGCGGGGGGCACCATGGCCGGCGACGAGCGCCTGGGGCGGCAGGAATGTTCCACCGGTTCCGTACCGGACCGGTCCCGGCACGGTGAAGAGGCGAGCCTGGCCCTCGGCGAGGATGCGGACTCCGCCCTCGGCCGGACCCGGCTCGAACTGGGGTTGGAGGGCGGCTACCGCGCCGATGTCGTCCGCGAGCGCCGGCCGCACGCCCCCGCGCGGCCCGCCACCGCGCTCTCCCGGCCCACCGGCGCCAGCCGCCCGCGACACCCCATGGCCGACACAACCGTCGTGCGCCCCGCACAGCTGCCCGCGGCGGTGGCGGACTTCACCGGCCGCGAGGACCTCGTACGGGAGCTGAACGACCGGCTCGCGACCTCCGCCGACCGGCCGGCCGCCATCGCGATCGCCGGTATCGGAGGCATCGGCAAGACCGCCCTGGCCGTTCACCTCGCGCACACCGCCCGCCACCGCTTCCCCGACGGCCAGCTCTACGTAGACCTCGGCGGCGCGGGCACCTCCCCCGCCGACCCCGAGACCGTGCTCGGCGCCTTCCTGCGCTCACTCGGCACCTCCGACGCCGCCATTCCGGACGGCACCGAGGAGCGCGCCGCGCTCTACCGCGCGTGTCTCGAGGGCCGCCGCGTCCTCGTCCTCCTGGACAACGCCCGCGACGCCGCTCAGGTCCGGCCGCTGCTCCCCGACGACGGCGCACCGGACTGCGTCGCGCTGATCACCAGTCGCACCCATATGTCCGACCTGGACCGCGCCCACCCGGTCGACCTGGACGCGATGAGCCCGCCGGAGGCGTTCGCCCTGTTCGCACTGATCGTGGGCCAGGAGCGGGCGACCGTGGAACGTGCCGAGGTCATGGACGTGGTGGCGTCCTGCTCCTATCTCCCGCTCGCGATCCGCATAGCGGCCTCCCGGCTCGCCTCCCGCCGCACCTGGACCGTCTCCGTCCTCGCCCGCAAACTCGCCGACGAGCGCCGGCGGCTGGACGAACTGCGGGCCGGGGATCTGGCGGTCAAGGCGACCTTCGAACTCGGCTACGGACAGCTCGACCCGGCTCAGGCCCGCGCCTTCCGGCTGCTGGGCCTGGCCGGCGGCCCGGACATCTCCCTGTCGGCCGCGGGCGCGGTGCTCGGCCTCGACGCCGCGGAGACCGGCCGGCTTCTCACCTCCCTCGTGGACATCTCGCTGCTGGAGTCCGCCGTACCGGGGCGCTACCGCTTCCATGACCTCGTACGGCTCTACGCACGGGCATGCGCGGAGCGGGAGCGGCGGGCGGCGGCGGAGCGCGAGGAGGCGCTGTCCCGGCTGCTGGACTTCTACCTGGCGACGGCGGCGCGGGTGTACGCCCTGGAGCGGCCCGGGGACCGCATGGTCGAGCACCTGGAGCCCACCGGCCATCCGGGACTGCTCTTCGAGACCTCGAAAGCCGCCCTGGACTGGCTCTTCGCGGAGGCCGACTGCCTGCTCGCCTGCGTGCCCAAGTGCACCGGGGAGAGCACCCGCCGCCGCACCGGGGACCTGCTGCTGGGCGCGCTGGACCTCGCCGAGTCCGGTGCCCGGCCGCGGCAGTACGAGACGGTGGCGCAGGTGGTCTGCGACGCCGCCCACGCCGCCGGGGATTCCCGTACCGAGGCCCGCGCCCGCTCGGCACTGGGCCATCTGTACAGCTTCACGGGCCGATACGGCCACGCCGAGCGGGAGCTGCGCCGCGCGCTGGAGCTGGACGGCGACGATCCGGTGGTGGCCAGCCGCGCCTCCAATCAGCTCGGCATCGTGGCCAACGGGCTGGGGCGGCACGAAGACGCCGAGAGGTACCTCGGACAGGCGCTCGAGGCGTTCCGCGCCGATGCCAACGAGGCGGGTGAGGCGAGCGCCCTGGCCAATCTCTCCCGGCTGCACGTGAGCCGGGGCCGCACCCGGACCGGTGTGGAACTGGCCGAGCAGGGGCTCGCCATCTACCGCAGGCTCGGCGCCCCCCTGCGGCTCGCCAACGGGATGTACACCGTCGGCATCGCGCTGACGCGCGCCCACCGCCTGGAGGAGGCATCCGTTCACCTCACCGAAGCGCTCGATCTCTTTCACGAAGCCCGTCAGCCGCTGTGGGAAGGCATGGCCCATTTCCGGCTGGCCGAAATGCATCTGGTAGCGCAGCGCCCCTCAGAAGCGGTGGCCCACGCCGAACAGTCCCTCGCCCTGGGCGGTCTCGGCGGCGAGTGGCGGCGCTTCTCCTTTCTCACCGTTCTGGCGAAGGCCCTGATGGCGGCCGGGCAGCGGACCCGGGCCCAGGACTGCTGGACGCAGGCACGGGCCCTCCGGGAACGGCTGGGCTCACCCGAGCCCGAGGAGGTACGGCAGCTGCTGTCCACATCGGCGCCGGATCTCCCGGCGGCCACGGATCCGTATACCGGCCATCGCGACGCGTACGGAGTCGGCCCTCCGATGACCGAAAGCGACCCCTGGATCTGACGGTGCGTCGGCATTCCGAGGGCTGTGAAGTGTGGCAGGCCTTGTGGAGAGGTCCGGCCCCTACTGACGTGAGGGGTATCGGCAAGGCAAACTGGCCCGTGCAACTGGGAGCAGAGGCAGGGGGAGACCATGGCCGGCGAGAAGGAGCGGGCACAGGAGCAGCCCTTGCGCTTCACCGTGCTCGGACCGGTACGGGCCTGGCGGGGCGAGGAACAGGTGAGCACCGGATCACCACAGCAAAGAGCCCTGCTCACCGCTCTCTTGCTGCGCGGTGGGCGCACCGCCACCGCCCCCGAGCTCATCGACGCCCTGTGGGGCGACGACCCGCCGGACGCCGCCATCGCGGCGCTGCGCACCTACGCCTCCCGGCTGCGCAAGGCCTTCACCCCGCAATCGGCCGTCCTGGTCAGCGAGTCGGGTGGGTACGCGGTCCAGGTGGGCCTCGGGGCCCTGGACACCGACGTGGCCGAGCGCCTGGTGGCGGAGGCGGAGAAGGCACGGCACTCGGGCGACCGGCCGCGGGCCCATGAGCTCATCGGCCAGGCGCTGGGCCTCTGGGACGGTGAAGCCCTGGCCGGAGTGCCGGGGCCCTACGCCGTGACCCAGCGCGCCCGGCTGTCGGAGTGGCATCTGGTCCTCACCGAGACCAGGCTCGATCTCGATCTGGAGCTGGGCCACCACACCGACGCGGTCTCCGAACTCACCGCCCTCACCGCCGCCCATCCGCTCCGGGAGCGGCTGCGCGAGCTGCTGATGCTGGCGCTCTACCGCAGCGGCCGGCAGGCCGAGGCGCTGGCCGTGTACAACGACACCCGGCGGCTGCTCGCCGAGGATCTCGGCGTGGACCCCTGCCCGGAACTCTCCGAGCTGCATCAGCGCATTCTGCAGGCGGATGCCGAGCTGGCCGCCCCGGTGGACGACCGCGCCCACGCGGGGCCCAGCTTCGTACGGCCGGCCCAGCTTCCCGCGACGGTGGCCGACTTCACCGGCCGTGTCGCCTTTGTCGACGAGCTGAGCGATCAGCTCGCCACCGCCGAGGGGCGTGTCATGGCCGTGTCAGCCGTGGCCGGAATCGGAGGTGTCGGCAAGACGACGCTCGCCGTACACGTAGCCCACGCGGCCCGCCATCAATTCCCCGACGGCCAGCTCTACGTCGACCTTCAGGGCGCGGGCCCGGTACCGGCGGAGCCCAACTCGGTCCTGGGCGCCTTCCTGCGCGCCCTCGGCACCCCGGACAACGCGATCCCCGAGGGCGTCCAGGAGCGTGCCGCGCTCTACCGCTCGATGCTGGACGGCCGCCGGGTGCTCACACTGCTCGACAACGCACGCGACGCCGCACAGGTACGGCCGCTGCTGCCCGGTACGGAGGGCTGCGCCGCGCTGATCACCAGCCGGACCCGGATGGTCGACCTGGAGGGCGCCCACCTGGTCGACCTGGACGTGATGAGCCCGGAGGAGGCTCTCGCCCTCTTCACGCGGATAGTGGGCGAGGAGCGTGTCATCAGCGAGCGCGACGCGGCCATGGACGTGGTGGCGGCGTGCGGCTTCCTCCCGCTGGCCATCCGGATCGCGGCCTCCCGGCTGGCCTCGCGCCGCACCTGGACCGTCTCCACGCTGGCGCACAAGCTCGCCAACCAGCGCCGCCGGCTGGACGAGCTGCGGGCGGGCGACCTGGCCGTGCGGGCCACCTTCGAGCTGGGCTACGGCCAGTTGGAGCCGTCACAGGCCCGGGCGTTCCGGCTGCTGGGGCTCGCGGACGGCCCCGACATCTCGCTCGCCGCGGCGGCCGTCGTCCTGGACATGGACACCCTCGACGCCGAGGAGCTCCTGGAGTCCCTGGTCGACGCCTCCCTGCTGGAGTCGGCGGCACCCGGCCGCTACCGCTACCACGACCTCGTACGTCTCTACGCGCGTGACTGCGCCGAGCGGCACCAGTCGGCGGCGGACCGCGAGGCGGCACTCTCCCGGCTGCTGGACTTCTACCTCGCCACGGCCGCCCGGGTGTACGCCATGGAGCGGCCCGGCGACCGCCTGGGCGACCACCTGGCCCCCGCCAGCCACCCCGGCCTGGTCTTCCCACATCAGGACGCCGCTCTGGACTGGCTGTTCACCGAGGCGGACTGCCTGCTGGCCTGCACCCAGCAAGCCGCCTCGGGCAGCACCCTGGGCCGGGCGGCGGATCTGCTGCTCGCCGCGATGGACCTCGCCGAGTCCGGCGCCAACGCCCCCCGCTACGAGGCCGTCGCCCGCGTCGTCAGCGGAACGGCACACACGGTCGGCGACACCCGGGCCGAGGGCCGGGCGCGTACCTGCCTCGCCAAGGTGCGCAACCTCACCGGCCGGCTCGAGGAGGCCGACGCGGAGGCGGAACGCGCCCTGGCCCTGGGCTCCGCGGTCAAGGACCATGTCACGATGGGGCGCGCCCTCACCGAGCGCGGCATCATCGCGCATCTCAGCCGCACCCGCTGGGATGACGCGGAGCGGCATTTCCTCCGCGCCGTCGACGCCTACCGGGCCGTGGACGACCAGCCCGGAGAGGCCAGCGCGCTGTGCAACCTCTCCCGCGCGTATGTGGAGATGGGCCGCATCGACAGCGCCGTGGACCTGGCCCGGCAGGGCGTGCGGATCTACGGGAGCCTGGGGCGCACCCTGCGCCTGGCCAACGGTAAGTACGCGCTCGGTATCGCCCTGACCGGGGCCGGGAGCCTCACTCAGGCGCTCGAACAGCTCACCGAGGCCCTCGGCCTGTTCCGTGAGCACCGCCAGCCGCTCTGGGAGGGCATGACCCACCAGCGGCTGGCCGAGGCGCACCTGTCGATCGGGCGCCCCGCGGAGGCCGCCACCCACGCCGAACAGGCTCTCGCCCTGCGGGGCATCGGGGGCGAGTGGCGCCGGGCCATCGTGCTGACCCTGCTCGGCAAAGCGCTGCTGGAGCTCGGCCAGAACGAGCGCGCGGACGCCTGCTGGCGTGAGGCGCTCTCGATCCACCAGCGGCTGGGGACGCCTGAGGCGGAGGAAGTCCGCAGGCTTCTGGCCCCCGCGGCCGCCGCATAACGGCGCGGCTCGCCGACCGTTCATCAATCGTTTATCGCCGTCCGGGAGTCTTAGTAGCGGTCGACCCGTCCCCGCGGGGGGCAGACGGGTCGGTTGCGAGGTCACACCGTAAGGTGGACGGCCCTTTTGAGACATCCGTCCGGCGACCCACGGGGGAGTCGCCGGGCGGGTGTTAACGGCCTATACCGACCAAAGCATCCGATGGAGTTGATCGTGACAAACACGGACAAGAAGCCCCAGTCCGACACCTACCGGCCGCTTGAGGCCGACCCGGCACCCTTCTCCACTCAGGACGAGGGCCACACACCGGCACCTCCACAGGTGACCACCCAGGGCGAGGGCCACACGCCCGCGCCACCCCAGCTGATCACCCAGGGGGAGGGGCACACGCCCGCACCGCCGCAGCTGAGCACTCAGGGCGAGGGCCACACACCGGCACCACCGCAGCTGAGCCCCGCGGGCGAGGGCCACACACCCGCGCCGTCGGAGCTGAGCACCAAGGGCGAGGGGCACACGCCCGCGCCGCCGCAGCTGAGCGCCGAAGGAGAGGGTCACACACCTTCGGCGCCCCAGTAGATACACACCAAGCGTCGCCCATTTCCATGAGGTAACACCGCGGGGCCGATGTCGATGACGCGGAGGGGACGTCATCGACATCGGCCCCTTTGCGCGGGCCACCTCCCGTACGAGCGCCCCTCGCACCACCGGGCGCACCCCCTTTCCGCCAAGCTTCGACCAGTTCAGGCCAGATGGCCGAACACACGTACCCCTCATTGTTAATTTGCAGTACAAAACAGATAATCACCCCCCGTAACGGAGGAACCGGAATGACTCGTGCTACAAAGGGCATTGCGACCTTGATTATCGCCATAGGTGCCGCGGTCGGAGCCACAAGCCAGACAGCCGCATTCGCGTCTGCAAGCGATAGTCACACCCCCATCGTCGGTATGGACAGTGGTGAATACGCCACAGCCGCCGCTCCGGGCCCCCAGGGCGAGGGTCATGCCCCCACCAGCCCGCAGTAGGCGCCACGAGACACTCGTGAGCACCAAGGGGGGCCGGGCGAAACCGCCCGGCCCCTTTGCGCCGCCCCGCGCCGGGGACAGCTTGATTCCGGCTTCTCAGGTGGCGGGGGAGCCCGCCCGCAGCCTCGCCTTGAGGACCTTGCCGCTGGCGTTGCGCGGCAGTTCGGGGAGGAACTCCACCTGCCGGGGCACCTTGTAGTTGGCCATCTCCCGGCGGGACCAGGCGATCAGGTCGTCCGCCGTCAGCGTCGAGTCCGGGCGGCGGACCGCGTAGGCCTTGGCCACCTCGCCCAGGCGCGGATCCGGGATGCCTATCACGGCGACGTCGGCCACATCCGGATGGCGGGCGATGAGTTGCTCGATCTCGGCGGGGTAGGCGTTGAAGCCGCCGACGATGAACATGTCCTTGATCCGGTCGGTGATGCGCAGATTGCCCTGCTCGTCCAGCACCCCGACATCGCCCGTCCGCAGCCAGCCGTCGGGGGTGACGGTGCGGGACGTGGCGATCGGATCCTCGAAGTAGCCGGATGTGACGTGGTAGCCGCGGACCCAGACCTCGCCCGGCCGCCCCGGGGGGAGTTCACCCCCGGTGGCCGTGGCGATCTTGACTTCGGTGTCCGGGATCGCGCGGCCGGCCGTGCCCGCGATGACCTCGGGCGGGTCGCCGCGGCGGCACATCGTGACGGTGCCGGACGCCTCCGTCAGGCCGTACGCCGTCAGCACGGTGGCGACCCCGAGCTCCGAGCGCAGGCGCTCCACCAGCTCCAGCGGGACGACGGCGGCGCCGGTGACGACCAGGCGCAGGGTGGACAGGTCGTGGGCGGCGCGGGCGGGGTGGTCGAGCAGGGACTGGTGGAGGGTGGGCGGGCCGGGGAGTACGGAGACGCGCTCAGCCGCGATATTGGCCAGGGCCGTCTCCACGCTGAAGACCGGCTGCGGCACCATCGTGGCACCGCGGCTCAGACAGGCGATGACGCCCGCCTTGTAGCCGAAGGTGTGGAAGAACGGGTTCACGATGAGATAGCGGTCGCCCGCCGTCAGCCCCGTGATCTCGCTCCAGGTGTCGAAGACCCGCACGGTCTGGGAGTGCGTGGTCACCACGCCCTTGGGGTGGCCGGTGGTGCCGGAGGTGAAGGTGATGTCGGAGGGATCCGCGGGGCGCACCGCCTGGGCCCGGGAGCGGACCTCCTCCGGCGACACGGCGTCGCCCAGCGCCAGGAAGTCCTTCCAGCCGCGGAAGTCCTCCGGGCCGTTGTCGGCGAGGACGACCACCTCCCGCAGATAGGGCAGGCCCGGCAGCGGGCCGTGGCCCGGCCCCTCCCCCGCCGCCCGGCGCAGCGACGCCACATACGAGGTGCCCAGGAAGGTGCCGGTGATGAACAGATGCGTGGCCCGGGTGCGGCGCAGCACATACGCCGCCTCGCCGCCCTTGAAACGCGTGTTGACCGGGACCAGCACCCCGCCCGCGGTGACCGCGCCGAGCGCCGCCACGATCCAGTCGGTGGTGTTGGGCGCCCAGATCGCGGCGCGGTCGCCCGGTTCGAGGCCCGAGGCGACGCACGCGGCCGCCGCGCGCTCGATCCGGGCGCCGAGCTCCGCGTACGAGATCCGGGCGCGGCCCTCGACGACGGCCTCGTCCGGGCCGTACCGCTCGACCGCAGCCCGGATCAGCGCCGGGATGGTGTGCCCCTGCCGTATCCGTTCCATCGGACCGCTCCCCTCCCCGGAACCCGGGACGGACGACCCCAGTAGCTGACTACCCGTCAGATTAGCGGTAGCCTTCCCCGCTGTCAGCACCGGTGAACGCGACCACGGAGGTGGCCATGGGGGCGGCAAGGGCTACGGCGACCTTGAAGGACGCGACGGCGATAGCCGGTATCGGGCAGACCTCCTTCGCCAAACGCCTCCCCGAGTCCGAGAAGACCCTGGCCTGCCGGGCGATCCTCGCCGCGCTCGACGACGCGGGCATCGCCCCGTCCGAGGTGGACGCCTTCGCCTCGTACACCATGGAGGAGACCGACGAGGTCGAGATCGCCAAGGCCATCGGCGCCGGGGACGTGACCTTCTTCGGCAAGGTCGGCTACGGGGGCGGCGGTTCGTGTGCGACCGTCGCGCATCTGGCCGCCGCGATCGCCACCGGGCAGGCGAGCGTCGGGGTGGCCTGGCGGTCCCGCAAACGCGGCAGCGGACCGCGCCCCTGGACCAACACCCAGGTACAGCTGCCCACCCCGGCCCAGTGGACCCGGCCGTACGGGCTGCTGCGCCCGGCCGATGAGATCGGGCTGCTGGCCCGGCGCTATATGCATGAGTACGGCGCGACCCGCGATCACTTCTTCAATGTGGCGCTGGCCTGCCGCAACCGGGCCAATCAGAACCCCGCCGCGATGATGTACGACCGCCCGCTGACCCGCGAGATGTACATGACCGCGCGCTGGATCAGCGAACCGCTCTGCCTCTTCGACAACTGCCTCGAGACCGATGGCGCGCTGGCCTGTGTGCTGGTGTCGGCCGAGCGGGCGCGCGACTGCCGGCATCGGCCGGTGTACGTCCACTCCGTCGCCCAGGGGCTGCCCGCCCAGCACCACGGAATGGTCAACTACTGGAACGACGACCCGCTGACCGGCCCCTCCTGGACCGCCGCCCGCCGGCTGTGGAAAACCGCCGACTTCGGTCCGCAGGACGTGGACGTCGCGCAGATCTACGACGCCTTCACCCCGCTGATCCCGCTCTCCCTGGAGGGCTACGGCTTCTGCGGCCGCGGCGAGGGCGCCGCCTTCACCGAGGGGGGCGCGCTGGAGATCGGCGGACGGCTGCCGCTCAACACCGGCGGGGGCGGCCTCAGCGAGGCGTACGTCCATGGCTTCAACCTCATCACCGAGGGGGTCAGACAGCTGCGCGGCACCGGCACCGCCCAGGTCCCCGGCGCCACGACCTGCCTGGTCACGGCGGGTGAGGGAGTTCCCACATCGGCTCTGCTGCTGAGGAGTTGAGCGACGGCATGACACAAACGGAAACCACTACGGCCGCGAGTGGCGGGGGCGACCGGGCCGATGGGCTGCTGGCGCCCGTGCCCGACGACGACGGGGCGCCCTTCTTCGCCTACGCGGCACGCGGCGAACTGCGCGTCCAGTGCTGCGCCGACTGCGGCGAACGGCGCTTTCCGCCCCGGCCCTGCTGCCCGCACTGCCAGTCCTTCGAGAGCCTGTGGAAAAAGACGAGCGGCCGTGGCCGGATCTGGTCGTATGTGCTGCCCCATCCCCCGCTGTTGCCCGCCTACGCGGCACAGGCGCCGTACAACGTCGTCCTCGTGGAGCTCGCGGACGCCCCGCGCATCCGGCTGGTGGGCAATCTGGTCGCCGCCGCGGACGCCGCGCTGAACTCGGTCCCGCCCGAGCGGATCCGCATCGGCGCGCCCGTGAGGGCCGCCTTCCATGAGACGGACGACGGGTTCACGGTGGTGCGCTGGCTGCTGGAGCGGCCATGACGGTCCGCATACGGGTGGCGGACGGCGTCGCGGTCGTCACCCTCGACCGGCCCGAACGGCACAACGCCATGGACCTGGAGACGGCCTCGGAACTGACCGCCGTATGGCGGCGCTTCCGCCGGGACGACGCGGTCCGGGCTGTCGTCCTCACCGGCGCGGGCGGCCGGGCCTTCAGCACCGGCATCGACCGCTCGGTGGAGGTGGAACAGCCGTCGTCGCCCTACGCGATGGACGATCCGCTGCGCACCGTCGGGCCCAAGGCGAACGACCTGTGGAAGCCGGTGGTCGCGGCGGTGGCCGGAATGGTCTGCGGCGGGGCGTTCTACCTGCTGGGCGAGGCCGAATTCATCGTCGCCGACGAGACGGCGACCTTCTTCGACCCGCATACCAGCTATGGGATGGTCAGCGCCTATGAGGCCATCTATATGGCGCAGCGGATGCCCATGGGCGAGGTCGCGCGGATGGCGCTGATGGGGACGGCGGAGCGGCTCTCGGCCCGGCGGGCGTATGAGACGGGCCTGGTCAGCGAGGTGACCCCGGCTGGTGAGGCCCTTACGGCGGCCATCCGCGCCGCGTCGGTCATCGCGTCGTACCCGACGGAGGCGGTGCAGGGCACCGTAAGGGCGCTGTGGGCGGCGAAGGAGGCGGCGCTGGCCCAGGCGCTCGCACAGGCCCCGCAGTTGATCGCACTGGGCAATCTGCCGCCGGGGCGCCAGGCCGCGCTCTTCGCGGCCCGCACGCCCGGCTTCCGTACCCGGTGAGGCCGTCCGCCCCGGATCGATCGGCTCGGTCTCAGGTGGAGCTGGGGTACTTGAGCGCCGAGGTGACCTTGCAGGTGAAGGACGTCTGCTCGGTGAGGGTGCGGTAGGAGGTGGCGCTGAGGGTCTGGCTGCTGCCGGACGCCACCGTGACGGACTTGTAGTCGGAGCCCAGCAGGCTGCCGCCGTTCTGGTCCTCCCACTCGATGGTGATCGAGTAGTGCATGGACTGCGTCTCGGGGTTCCTCAGGTTGAGGGTGTACTGGAACGAGCGGGTCGACTCGTCGTAGTCGCAGCCGCTGGCGGAGATGTCGTTCGTGCCGTCCGAGTTGTAGGTGGCCGGCGCGGAGTAGGTGTAGGAGGGCGTGGGGGCGTCGTAGGACGGCACACCGGAGGGCACGCCACTGGGCAGATCGGTGGGCACGCCGCTGGGGAGGTCGGTGGGGCCGGACGCCGGGTTGTCGTTGCCCCCGCTCCCGCCCGAGACGAACCCCCCGAGGCCGCCGTCGTGGCTGCCGCCCTTCTTCTTTCCGCAGCCGGTCAGCGCGATGAGCCCGACCAGGGCGACGGCGCATATGCGCATGGAGCGGCGTTGCATGGTATTACCCCCGTCGAAAAGGCACATTCAAGCCAACTGTGGCCAGTTGACAAGTGCACGCCACCCTAGCAACGGGTTTTCCTACTCCAAAGTCACCTGTGGGCGCGCCTGTCCCGGCTCTCAGAGGACGGAGACGACCTCGCACCGCACCACGGTTCCCACGACCGAGGGGTCGTCGAGCGGCACCCTTACCGTCCGCGTCTTCCCCGCGGGGACCCGCACATCGGCGCGGCCGGAGGTGAGGGTCACGCCGTCCCGGTCCTGGAAGTTCATGTCCACGAGATAGGTCCCGGCCGTGCCCGAGCGGTTGCGCACCTTCACGGTCGCCGCCGGACGGCCGCTCTTGTCCTTGCTCTCCTCGGCGCCCTTGCCCTTTCCGGCACAGGTGACGACCGTCGCCCGGGGCTCGTAGGGCGACGCCGAGCCGCCCGAGGAACCGCTGGAGGCGCTGTCGCCGTAGTCGTCATCGTCGTAGTCGCGGTAGCGAGAACCGCCGGAGCCCGCACCGGTGGTGGAGCTCTCGTCGTCGGAGTCCGAATAACCACCCGAGCCGGAACCGGAGCCCGACCCCGACGAGTGGTGCGAAGACGAACTGGAACAGCCTCCTCCGCCACCCCCGTGGCCATGGCCACGCCCCTTGAACCCGGTGAGCGCCACCAGCACCACGGTGAGCACGGCCGCCAGCCGTAGACCACGCCGCATCACAGACCCCGTTTCCCCCGAAGACCGCGCAGAGTTACCCATCGACCTCCCGGCTCCCAGGAGGTCGATGAACGCCCGCAACCGTAGCAGCAATTGTCAGGGACACGGCCTGCGACCTGCCGTCTCCGCCGCGTGGCCGCGCCACCGCCACGTCGCCCCGTGCCTCTCGCCTGCCGTCTCCGGCTCACCGCCACGTCGCGCCGCACCTGCGGCGTGCCGTCTCCGGCGCGTGGCCGCGTCGCCGCGTCACCGCCACGTGGCGCCGCACCCACGGCCTGCCGCCTCCGGCGCGTGGCTGACTCACCGCCACATCGCGCCGCGCCCACCCTGCCGCCTCGTCGCGCCGCCGCCTCGTCCCGCCGCTCCGGGATCGGTCAGGCACGGCCGCCCGACGGGCGGGACTGGCCCGTGCCCTTCACCGCGTCCAGCGCGTAGACGCAGCGGTCCTTGCTGCACGCGTACACCACGCCCCCGGCGGCCACCGGGGATCCGGTGATCTCGCCGCCGGTCGCCAGCTTCCAGCGCAGCTGTCCGCCCGCCGCGTCCACCGTGTAGAGGCAGTGGTCGGCCGAGCCGAAGTGGACCCGGCCGTCGGCGACCACCGGCGAGCCGATGACCTCGCCGCCCGCCGCGAACCGCCACTTGGGCGTGCCGGTGACCGCGTCGAGCGTGTAGAGCGCGCTGCCGCTGCCCAGGTGGACCGAGCCGTCGGCCACCAGCACCGGCTCGATCGACTGCCGGGCCTCGGTGGCGATGCGCCAGCGGTCGCGGCCGTTGGCCGCGTCCAGCGCGTACACCGTGCCGAGATAGTCGGCGATGTAGATGCCGCCGCCGGTCACCGCGGGCCCCGGCGCGTACGCGGGGGCGCACAGGAAGACGGCGGGCGCCTCGAAACGCCACCGCACATCCCCGCGGGCGATGTCGAGCGCGAGCACCCGTGTGCCCGCCGAGACGTAGACCACCCCGTCGGGCGCCGCCAGCAGACGCAGCGGCACCCCGCCGCACGACGCCGCGTCGCCCACCGGATACGACCAGCGCTCCGCGCCGGTGCGCGCCTCCAGGGCGCGCAGCCGCGCGTCCGCCCACACATACACCGTGCCGTCGTGGACGGCCGGACCCGACTCGGGCGTCTCGAAGTCGGTCTGGAGACCCTGCATCTCCCACAGCAGCTCGCCGTTGGCCGCCTCCCACGCCTGGACGCCACCGCCACGCGTGCCGGTGACGACCGTGCCGCGGTCGACCTTCAGGGAGTAGACCCAGCCGTCGGTCGACAGCCGCCAGCGCTCGGCGCCGTCCTCCGCGTCCAGCGCGTACAGCGTGGGGCCGTCGGAGGCGTGGATCCGGCCGTTCGCCACGGCCATCGCCCATGCCACGTCGCGGGTCTTGAACTGGCGCCGGCCGGTGCCCACGTCCAGCGCGTGCACCTCGAACGACGTCACGTACAGCAGCTCACCCGCGACCGCGGGGGTGCCCCATACGTCGTTGGACATGCGGAACCGCCACGGGCGCCAGCGGCCGTGCCCGGCTCCGCCGGGCGGCTCGGGCGGCTCGGCCGACGGGGCGTGGGTCGGCGGCGGGACGGCGGACGTGCCGTCGCCCCCGTTCAGCCCTCCGCTCGTCACCCCGGCCGGCGGGCGCACCCAGCCGGTGGCGGGCCCGGTGCCGTGCTGCGCCTGCGGGTCCCGCGCGTCGGCGGCCCGGAGTCCCGGGCCGATCGGCACCTGCGAACCGGGCAGCCGCACCGACCCGTCGGCCCCTGCGGGCGCCGGGGCGGGCGCCGGAGCGGGCGCCGAGGCGGCGGACGGGGCAGCGGACGGGGCGGCGTGCCGCCCGGGCCCGATGGAGCCCAGTGCGCTGGGCGGGCTCGCGGCCTCCGGCGCGCGCAGACCGCCGCGTGGATCGCCCACGCCCACGGGCTCCCAGCCGCTCGGACCGACGGGGCCGCCCGCCGCGGCGCCGTGCCGCCCGCCATGGCCGTCCGCGGCGGCTCCCGCGGCGGGGGCGTACGAGGGCGGCGGTGTGGGCGGGCGCTCCGGCGGAAGCGGCGCGGAGGGGCGGCTGCCCGCGCTCGCGGCGCTTCCGGCGTTCCCGGCGTCTCCGTGGTGCCCGCCTGGGCGGCCGCCTCCGGCCGCGGGCCGGGAGGAGCCGCGCACCTGGTTGCGGCCGCTGCGCTTGCGCTCGATGAGCGCGACGGCGCCGGGCGGCAGCCAGGCCGAGGCCGTACCGCTGTCGTCGGCGTTGGAGGCGAACAGATGCGGGGCCAGCTGGGACTGCAGATCGGCCGGGGACGGCCGCCGCTCGGGCTCCATCTGCATGCACGACTCGATCAGCGGCCGCAGCTCGTCGGGCAGCCCGGCCAGATCGGGGCCCTCGCGCAGCAGCATGAACACGGTCTCCACCGGGTTGGCGCCGTGGAAGGGCGCGTGCCCGGTGGCCGCGAAGGTCAGGGTCGAGCCGAGCGAGAAGATGTCGCTCGCGCCCGTCACACTGCGCGAGTCGCGCGCCTGTTCGGGGGACATATAAGCGGGGGTGCCGACCGCGACGTTGGTCATCGTCAGCCGGGTGTTCGAGACACCGGAGGCGATACCGAAGTCGATCACGCGTGGGCCGTCCTCGACGACCAGCACATTGGACGGCTTCAGATCCCGGTGGACCAGGCCCGCGCCATGGATGGACTGCAGCGCCTCGGCGACCCCGGCCGCCAGCCAGCGCACCGCCTGGGCCGGCATCGGCCCGCACTCGTTGACGATTTCCTCGAGGGAAGGCGCCGGTACGTACGCGGTGGCCAGCCACGGCACCGCGGCGCGCGGATCGGCGTCCACGACCGCGGCCGTGTAGAACCCGCTGACCGCGCGGGCCGCCTCCACCTCACGGGTGAATCGGACACGGAACAGCTGGTCCTCGGCGAGCTCGGTCCGGACCGTCTTGATCGCGACCCGTCGGCCCGATGCCGAGCGGGCCAGATAGACCAGCCCCATGCCGCCCGCGCCGAGACGTCCGAGCACCTCGAAAGGGCCGATCCGCCTCGGATCGTGCTGCGTCAGCTGCTCCACCACTTGCCTGCCACCTCCCCGTGGGGGGCTTGAAAAAATACAGCCCCGTGCAGCGTCTCACCGACAAACCAACCGGCGGCACGCATCCTGCATTCTCTCTGGCGAAGGCGGCGGTTGCGAACCCGGGGGCGAATCGTCGTGTCATCGGGCGATACGGAGCCGGGGTCCGTCCGGTTCGACCGGGGACCATCCAAGTGCCCGCAGGCCCGTATCGCCCAGTTATTCGCCCCGGGTTCAGCCCGCCGTCGAGGTGTCGATGACGGCGAAGGCCGCGCCCTGATTGTCCGCAAGGACCGCGAAACGCCCGTACGGCGCATCTTCGACGGTCTTGAGAACCCGCCCGCCCAGCCTGTGGGCCGTGCGCAGCGCCTGATCGCAATCCGCCACCACAAAGTACGTCAGGAAGTGGGCGGGCAGAACGGCTGGGTACTCCTCACCCATCACGACGCGTCCGCCGATCGCGTGACGGGGGTCCGGGGGCTCTCCGCTGGGCGTCCACAGGACCACGTCGGCCGGCGCGCCCTCGGCGGAGGGCGGCGCGGGGGACGCGCCCGAGGGCGGCGCGGAGGGCTCCGTGGAGGGCGGCGTGGAGGGTGTCATCCCGTAGCCGAAGACCGCCCGGTAGAAGGCGTCCACGGCGCGCGGCTGACGCGTATGGACCTCGGTCCAGCCGTACGAACCGGGCGTGCCGCGCCGCGCGAAGCCGGTGTGGCTGCCCGCCTGCCAGACCCCGAAGACGGCGCCGCCCGGGTCGGCGGCCGTCGCCATGACGCAGAACTCGTCGATCCACACCGGTGGGGTGATCACCCGGCCACCGGCCTCGCGGATCCTTACGGCGGTCGCGGCGGCGTCCTGGGCGGCGAAGTAGATGTTCCAGACGGTGGGCATCCGGCCGTCCGGCTTGGGCACCAGCCCCGCGACGTCCTTACCGCCGAGGAGGGCCCGGGTGAACGTGCCGTATTCGGTGGCGATCTCCTGGAAGGTCCAGCCGAAGAGCTCACCGTAGAAGCGCCGGCCCGCCGCCAGGTCGGACAGCAGCACATCCGTCCAGCAGGGCACGCCTTCCGCGAATGCCGCCATGGCCCGGATCCTCCCGCGTCCCTCGGTCCTCGGACTTGCCCGCCTCGGAGCCTGCTCGCCTCGGGGCCGGCCCGCCTGGTCCTCGCTCACCCCGGAACTTGCTCACAGCCCGTTTGGAGATGGTTGGCGCGTGTTTGGAGCCGCTTGGTTCGTTCACCTCACTTGCCACGCTAACGGGGGATCGCCCGGTCTGCTCGCCCCGGAACTCGAAATATTTGGCCAATCCTTTTGGCTCGGAGACGGATCCGACCTCGTCATCCACCGTTCTTATCCACAGGCTGTTGATAACACGATTCACACGCATGGGTGAGCGGTGATTGAGGGCTTGACGACTGTGGACAGGGGCCGGAATCAGCCATTCCAGCCTGCTCAGCGAGGTTCGCAAACCTCCTCATCCCGCCCTAACCCCATTTGCACGCAGCCGAATCGCGCTCCGATCACCCCTCGGTAAGCTGACGGCATGACAGGACAAGTACGCACAGTCGACGGGCGGGTGGCCGGTCGTCGTGGGCAGGCGACGCGGCAGAAGCTGCTCGACTGCCTCGGCGAGATGCTCAGCACCTCCCCGTATCGAGACGTCAAGGTCATCGATGTCGCACGTAAGGCAGGGACCTCGCCTGCGACGTTCTACCAGTACTTCCCCGATGTGGAGGGCGCGGTCCTCGAGCTCGCCGAGGAGATGGCGAAGGAGGGCGCGAACCTCACCGATCTGGTCGCCGACCGCTCATGGGCCGGCAAGTCGGGGGCGACCGCGGCGGAGGACCTGGTCGAGGGGTTCCTCTCCTTCTGGCGCAAACACGACGCCATCCTGAGGGTGGTCGATCTGGGCGCCGCCGAGGGTGACAAGCGGTTCTACAAGATCCGCATGAAGATCCTCAATTCCGTCACCAACTCCCTGACGGATGCCGTCAAGGAGCAGCAGGCCAAGGGCCGGATCGACGGGGACCTCAACCCCGGGGCCATCGCGGGCTCGCTGGTCGCCATGCTGGCGGCGGTCGCGGCGCACCAGAAGGGGTTCCAGAGCTGGGGCGTCAAACAGGCCGACCTCAGGCCGAGCCTGACCTGGCTCGTCCACCTCGGCATCACCGGCCGCAAGCCGCCGAAGTAACGAATCCGCACCCCACCTCCCCCACCTCCCCCGGCCTCCCTTCCCCGGCCCCTCCCGGCCGGCTGCCCGGCCGGGCCCGCATGTCCTGTCACGCCGCGGCGGATCACTTCTCCAGTGATCCGCCGCGGCCCTTTGCGGTCACTGGTCGGTTTGGCCACGGGCTCGCCCGTGGGGGGACGGACCGGCTCAGCCCTCCTCGACGCGGTGGAGGCGGAAGAGGCGGATCTCGCGGTCCACCCGGGACTGATAGGTCGCGTACGGCGGCCAGAAGGCGAGGACCGCGGCCCAGGCCGCCTCGCGTTCGGCGCCCTCCAGCAGGTGCGCCCGGACGCCGACGTCCCGGCCCCGCCAGCTGATCTCCGCTTCCGGGTGTTTCAGGAGGTTCGTGGTCCAGACCGGATGGCCCGGACGGCCGAAGTTGCTGCCGATCAGGATCCAGGTGCCGTCGTCCTCCGGCATGCAGGCCAGCGGCGTACGGCGGGGAAGCCCCGACCTCGCGCCGCGCGCCGTAAGGATCACGCCCGGCAGCATCCGCGCGCTCGGCAGCACCTTGCCGCGGGTCAGCCGGTGGACGGTGCGGTCGAACGCGGGGATGACATGGGGCGCGACCTTGGCGAAGGCGCGGGTCGAGGACACCTTGCGGACCAGCTTCACGCCGTAACCGGCCATCAGACCGTCACCGCCTTACGCAGCCCATCGCCACCGTCGGGCCCGTGGCGCCCGTGGCGCCCGTCGCGCCCGTCCGGCCCATCGTGCGTGCCGTCCCCGTTGGGATCGCCGCTTCCGCCGCGCCCGGCGCGCCCTTCATGGTCACCGTAAGGAGCACGACCGGCCGCGCCGAAGAGTCCCTCCCGTTCCGCGGCCCGGGCCCGCAGCCGGTGGACGGGGCCGAAGAGCAGCTCGTCCGAGGCGGCCCGCTTGAAGTAGAGATGCGCGTCGTGCTCCCAGGTGAAGCCGATACCGCCGTGCAGTTGCACCGCCTCGGCCGCCGCCGTGCGCTGCGCCTCCAGCGCCTGCGCGAGCGCCAGCCCGCCCGCGACCGCGGCTTCCATGCCGCCCGTACCGCCGGTACCGCCCGTACCACTCGCACCGCCCTCGGCCGCGGCCCATGCCGCGTAGTACGCCGCCGATCGGGCCGCCTGCACCGCGACGTACACATCCGCCAGCCGGTGCTTGACCGCCTGGAAGGAACCGATGGGACGGCCGAACTGCTCACGCGCCCGCACATACTCGACCGTCCGTGTGAGGGCCGCGTCCGCCGCCCCCACGGCCTCGGCGGCGAGCACGGCCGCGGCCGCCGTACCCACGGCCGCCAGCGCCTCGGCCACCGCCTCCCCGCTCCCGCTCCCGCCGTCGTCCACCCCCAGCAACTCGGCCGAGACGTTCCGCAGCTCGATCCGGGCCTGCGGCCGGGTCGCGTCGAGCGCGGTCAGCCGGGTGCGGGCAAGGCCGTCCGCCCCCGCCCGGACGAGGAACAGCAGCGTCCGCCCGCGCGTATAGCCCCCGGCGCGGGCGGCGACCAGCAGCAGTTCGGCGCTGTGCCCGCCGGGCACCTGCTCCACCTGCCCGTACAGCCGCCACCCCGCGCCGCCGTCCCGGTCCGGGCGCGCCTGGACACCTCCCGCGCGCCCCCCACCGGCCCACGCGCCCTCCCGCGCTCCTACGAGCCCCAGCGCTTCGGCCAGCGCGCGCCCCGGCACCGCGAGCGCCGCCGTAAGGGCGCCGTCCGCGATGCGTGGCAGCAGTTCCGCGCGCTGCGCCTCCGTCCCGAGCGCGGCGACCAGGGGCGCGGCGAACACGGCGGTGGCCAGGAGCGGCGAGGGGAGCAGCACCCGCCCGGTCTCCTCACAGGCCAGCGCCAGCTCGGTGACGCCGCAGCCGACGCCCCCGTACGCCGCCGAAAGGGCGAGGCCCGGCAGCCCGAGCGTCCCGGCGAGCCGCCGCCACAGGGCCTCGTCATAGCCGGGAGCGGTCTGGACCGCCGCCTTGACCTCGTCCGGCCCGCACCGCTCCCGCAGCAGAGTGCGCAGCGTACGGCGGATCTCGTCCTGTTCCTCGGTGAACGCGGCGTCCATCGGCGAGCACCTCCGTTTTCTGACGGGTCGTCATACTAGGGACGAGCCCCGGACTTTCCCACCCCTCCCGCTCCATCCACGGCCAAGCTGCTACCGCCCCACCACGTTCCTCCCCGCATCCTCCGCCGGAGCGCGACCGGACCGGCGGTGGCCCTGTCCTCCGGGGCCTGTCGGAGGAGCGAGGAGGGGTAATGGACGATCGGAGCACGCAGGAGACAAGCGACGCCCGGTGGACCGGCCCGGACAAGTGGCAGGTCGCGATCGGAGTGCTGAGCCTTCTGGTGGCGATCGCCGCTTGCGTGGGGCAGTTCCTGCAGTAACCGGGAGCCTCACGCGTGGCCCGGACGGGGCTAGCGCTCGGGACGCGAACACGGCCATACGGGAGATCGTCCGGACCGCCCCCTCCCCCCTGGGCCCCGGCGCACTCGCGCATGCGCCCCCTTCCGCCCCAGCGGATCTGATGTACCGTCAGATTCATGCCGCCCGCAGCGCAGCGCAACCGTAAGGTCGCCGTCGTCGGCGTCTCCCTCTCCGACTGCGGCCGCGTCGACACGGCCACCCCCTACGCCCTCCACGCCCAGGCCGCCCGCCGGGCCCTCGCCGACTCCGGTCTCGACCGGTCGGTCGTCGACGGCCTCGCCTCGGCGGGGCTCGGCACCCTCGCGCCGGTCGAGGTGGCCGAGTATCTGGGGCTGCGGCCGACCTGGACCGACTCGACCGCCGTCGGCGGCTCCACCTGGGAGGTCATGGCGGCGCACGCGGCGGACGCGATCGCCGCCGGGCACGCCCGCGCCGTTCTGCTCGTCTACGGGTCCACCGCCCGGGCCGACATCCGCGCGGGCCGCCGCACCGCGAACCTCTCCTTCGGGGCGCGCGGACCGCTCCAGTTCGAGGTCCCGTACGGGCATACGCTGGTCGCCAAGTACGCGATGGCCGCGCGCCGCCATATGCATGAGTACGGCACCACACTCGAACAGCTGGCGGAGATCGCCGTTCAGGCGCGCATCAACGCCGGACACAATCCGGACGCAATGTTTCGTGAACCGATCACGGTCGATGACGTCCTGAGCGGCCCGATGATCGCCGACCCCTTCACCAAACTGCACTGCTGCATCCGCTCGGACGGCGGCTGCGCGGTGCTGCTCGCGGCCGAGGAGTTCGTACCGGACACGGCGAAGGCCCCGGTATGGGTGCTGGGTTCGGGCACGGCCGTCTCGCACACCGCCATGTCCGAATGGGAGGACTTCACGGTCTCCCCGGCCGCGGCCTCCGGGCGGGCGGCGTTCGCGCGGGCCGGCGTCCAGCCGTCGGAGATCGACGTTGCCGAGCTCTATGACGCCTTCACCTATATGACCCTGGTGACGCTGGAGGACCTCGGCTTCTGCGCCAAGGGCGAGGGCGGGGCGTTCGCGGAGAAGGGGCGGCTGACGCGGGACGGCGAGCTGCCGACCAACACCGACGGCGGCGGCCTCTCCGCCTGCCACCCGGGCATGCGCGGGCTGTTCCTGCTGGTCGAGGCGGTACGTCAGCTGCGCGGCGAGGCCGGGGAGCGCCAGGTGCGCAAGGCGGGCGGACGGCTGCCGGAGCTGGCCGTGGCGTCGGGCACGGGGGGCTGGTTCTGCTCGGCGGGCACGGTGGTCCTGGGCCGCGGCTGACGGACCCGCCCTGGCCGTACGTACGCGCCCGCTTGCCCCGGCTCCTCACGGGTGATCGGATGGGGAGCCGATGAGCGAGAACGAGGATGAGGCATTCCGCGCACTGCTACGCGGCCTGCGCGTACCCCATGCGGGCGAACTGCCCGTCTTCGACCCGGCCACGGCCCCGGACGCACCGCTTCCGCTCTTCCGGCGGTGGCTGCGGGAGGCCGCCGAGGCGGGCGAGCCCGGGCCGCACACCATGACCCTGGCCACCGCGGGCGCCGACGGCCGCCCGTCCCAGCGCACGGTGATGCTGCACGACGCGGACGGGCGCGGCTGGCACTTCGGCACCCATCGCACCAGCCGTAAGGGCCGAGAGCTGGCCGGGAGCCCGTACGCCTCGCTCGCGTTCCACTGGATGCGCTCGGGCCGTCAGGTGCGCGTCGGCGGGCGGGTCGGCGAGGCCGGACCGGAGGAGAGCGCGGCCGATCTGCGCGGCCGGTCCCCCGCGGCGCTGGCGGCGGCGCTGGCCGGGAGCGGACGGCAGAGCGAGGTGCTCGGCTCCTACGAGGAGCTGCTGCGGGCCTTCGAGACGGCGTACGAACGGGCCGAACGCGAACCGGACGCGACCGCCCCCACCTGGACCCTGTACGTCCTGGAGGCCGACGAGGTCGAGTTCTACCAGGAGGAGGCGCGGCGGCGGCACGTACGGGTCCGCTACCGCCGCGACCCCGGGGAGCCCGGCGGCTGGCGGCGAGAGCTGCTGTGGCCTTAACGGCGACGCGGCCGTGCGGCGGCGATCGTAAGGCGTATGACGAGAAGGCGACGCGACCGTGAGGCGGCGACGCGGATAAGGCCGGGCGGGCAGCGGCAGGCTAAGCAGGTCGCAGGTCGGAGGAAGTCCGCTACGGTTCGGGCAGCGCCCCGAAGGGGCGCGGGGCTGTGTCGATGTGCGGCTCCGCCGCGGGGCGCGACCAGCCACGACGGCGCCGCAGCCGGCCGACGCCCCTTCCAGCGGAGCGCTCAGGCAGGCACCGGCCGGAAGACAGGAACGACCGGCACGTCCCCCTCGGCCGCCTCGGCGGCCTCCGCGGCCCCCGCCGCCCGGAACGCCACCCTGAGCCGCATCCCCACCCGCGGGCCGCTCTCCGGGACCTCGATGAGCTCGGTCATCATCCGCGGCCCCTCGGCGAGGTCGACGACGGCGGCGGTGTACGGGACGCGGGCGCCGAACGGCGGCAGGTCGTTGCGGTGCACCACGGACCACGTATAGAGCGACGCGGCGCCGCTCGCCGCCTCCCAGGCGACGTTCTCGCTCCAGCAGTACGGGCAGAACTCGCGCGGGTAGTGATGGGCCCGGCCGCACCCGCCGCAGCGCCGGATCAGCAGCCGGCCATCGGCGGCGGCGTCCCAGTAGGGGCGGGTGAAGGCGTCGATCTCGGGCAGGTCGAAGCGCGGGGCGCCCGGGGGCGGCGTCCGGCTCACAGGAACAGCCCCCACGCCTCGTCGAGCGACCAGGTCTGCCAGCTCATGCCGAAGAGCCCGACCACGGAGATCAGCGCCATCATCGAGTTCTGCCCCTGCTCCGCCCAGTCGTGGATCATGAGCAGGAAATAGAGCAGATTGAGCACGATCGCGCCGATCAGGGCGATGGGGGTCAGAAAGCCGAGCGTCAGCCCGAGGCCGAGGGCGAGTTCCGCGTAGACGACGACGTACGCCATGACCTTGGGACGGGGTGTGACCACCGCGTCGAAGCCGCCGCGGACGAACGCCCAGCGGTGCTTGGCGGCCACGCCCACCGCCCAGCCGATGCCGGTGCCGCGTTCGAACCAGTCCTTCTTGTCCTTGTGCCGCCAGCTCTCGAGCCACCACAGGCCGAGTCCGATGCGCAGTACGGCGAGCCATTCGGCCCCGTCGAGCCCGATCGTCCGCATCGTCCTCCACCCTCCCGTCCCGGCGAATCTGACGATACGTCAGTTTCATGGGCCGGGCACGGCTCGCGCAAGGGGTCGCACCGGTGGAACAGAAACCGATGGGACACCGCGCCGACGGTCCGGCGCCGACCGACCGTGACCTCTCCGCAACCCATCCGGAATCACTTTGACCGGATCGCTTGACCGAAACCCGTCAAATACCCGACTACGCTCACCGCATGGCCGACCGCTCCCCCGAGAAGTCCTCACCCGTCTATGTGATCGGCGGTGGACCGGGCGGACTCGCCGCCGCTGCCGCGCTCAGCCACCGCGGGATCCGCGCCGTCGTCCTGGAGAAGTCCGACGCGGTCGCCGCGTCCTGGCGGAACCACTACGACCGGCTGCATCTGCACACCACGCGCAGACTCTCCGCGCTCCCCGGGCTGCCGATCCCCCGGTCCTACGGACGGTGGGTCGGGCGCGACGACGTGGTGCGCTATCTGGAGCGCTATGCCGAGCACCACCGGCTGGACATCGTCACGGGGGTCGAGGTCTCCCGCATCGACCGGTCGTCCGACGACACGGAGTGGGTGCTGCGCGCCACGGGCGGCCGTGCGCTGCCCTCGCCCGTGGTCGTCGTCGCCACGGGCTTCAACCACACCCCACGGCTGCCGGACTGGCCGGGCCGCGCCGGCTACACCGGCGAGCTGCTGCACGCCGCCCACTACCGCAACGCCCGCCCCTTCGAGGGCCGCGACGTCCTGGTGGTCGGCGTCGGCAACACCGGCGCCGAGATCGCGGTCGACCTGATCGAGGGCGGCGCGGCCCGAGTGCGGCTGGCGATCCGCACCGTGCCGCACATCCTGCGCCGCTCGACGGCCGGGTGGCCCGCACAGGCCACCGGCATCCTGGTGCGCAGGCTGCCGCGGCGCGCGGTGGACCGGGCGGCGCGGGTGATGTGCCGGGTGAGCATGCCGGATCTGACCGAGCACGGCCTGCCCTGGCCCGACACCGGGCTCTACACCCGCGTACGGGAGGGCGCGATCCCGGTTCAGGACGTGGGGCTGGTCGACGCGGTGCGGGCGGGACGGGTGGAAGTGGTCTCGGCGGTGGACTCCTTCGATTCGGACAAGGTGATCCTGGCCGATGGCTCGCGGATCAGCCCCGAGGTGGTGATCGCCGCGACCGGCTACCGGCGCGGCCTGGAGGAACTGGTCGGCCATCTGGGCGTGCTCGACGACCGCGGCCGCCCCCTCCCGCACGGCCGACGGACCCTGAAGGGCGCGCCGGGGCTGCACTTCACCGGCTATACGAACCCGATCAGCGGGATGCTGCGCGAGCTGGCCATCGACGCCCGGAAGATCGCCAAGACGGTCGCCCGCACGACGGCGTGACGGCGGGGCGGGGCGGGCCGCGATTCCACCGGCCCCGTCGTCACCCTGCGTGTTCCCTGCTCCCCGAGCATTCCTGACAGGCCGTCAGTTCAGTAACCTGACTACTGGGTAATGTGACTTGGCGTCAGTTTTGCTGCGGCGGCCGACGCCGAATCCCCTGGTCACGTACCCGGTTATTGGCCAACGAGCAGGAGTGGCGGATACCGATGCTTGGATCGACCTACGGCACCCTGACCACCAACTCCCGTCATGCCCGCGCCGTCGCCTGCGGTCAGGCCCCCGGCCCCGCCGTGCATGTCCACAGCAGGGCCGCGGCGGGCGGGACCGCCGAAGGCGTGGACGACGTGGACGTCAGCGGGCGCCCGCTGACGTCCGCCGTCCCCGATCTGGACCGCTTCTTCCATCCCGAGTCGGTGGCCCTCATCGGCGCCTCCGACGCTGACGGCCGCCCCAACACCGGTATCACCCGCCAGCTCCTGGCCTGGGCCGAACGCGTCGGCGCCCGGTTGCACCCCGTGCATCCCTCCCGTCCCGCCGTCTTCGGCATTCCGTGCGTACCGTCCGTGGCCGCGCTGCCCGAACCCGTCGACCTCGCCGTCCTCCTCGTCCGCGACCCGCTCCCGGTGATCGAGGAACTCGACGGGAGCAAGGTGAGGTTCGCCGTCGTCTTCGCTTCCGGCTTCGCCGAGACCGGCCCCGAGGGCGCCGCCGCGCAGGCCCGGCTGGCCGCCGCGGCCCGCGGCGCCGGGCTGCGGCTGCTCGGCCCCAACACCAACCTCAACGCCTTCGAGAAGTTCCGCGACGACCTCGACGGGCCCGCCATCGCCCTCATCACCCAGTCAGGCCACCAGGGCCGCCCGGTCTTCAGCCTCCAGGAGCTCGGCATCCGGCTCAGCCACTGGGCCCCGACCGGCAACGAGGCCGATCTGGAGACCTCCGACTTCATCTCCTACTTCGCCACCCGGCCCGAGGTCGGCGCCATCGCCCTGTACGCGGAGGGGCTGAAGGACGGCCGCGGCTTCCTCCTCGCCGCCGACCGGGCCGCCCGCGCCAAGGTGCCCGTCGTCGCCGTGAAGGTCGGCCGCACCGAGACCGGCGCCCGCACGGCCGCCTCCCACACCGGCAAGCTGACCGGCTCGGACGCGGCGGTGGACGCGGCCATGCGGCAGTTCGGCGTGATCCGCGTGGACGGCCTGGACGAGCTGCAGGACACGGCGGCGCTGCTCGCCCGCGCCCGCCCGCCGCTCGCCGAGGGCGTCGTGGTGTATTCGATCTCCGGGGGCACCGGGGCCCACTTCTCCGACCTCGCCACCGCGGCGGGCCTCACCCTGCCCGCCCTCTCCCCCGAGAAGCAGACCGAGCTCCACCAGTGGATACCCGACGATCTCAGCGTCGCCAACCCGGTGGACAACGGCGGCCACCCGGTCGGCGACTGGCGCGGCCGGAAGATCATCGACGCGATCCTCGCCGATCCCTCCGTGGGCGTGCTGATCTGCCCGATCACCGGCCCCTTCCCGCCCATGAGCGACAAGCTGGCGCAGGACCTGGTGGACGCGGCGGAGCAGACGGACAAGCTCGTGTGCGTGGTGTGGGGCTCGCCGGTCGGCACCGAGGACGCCTACCGCACCACCCTGCTGGGCTCCTCCCGCGTGGCCACCTTCCGGACGTTCGCCAACTGCATCACCGCCGTGCGCGCCTATCTCGGGCACCACCGCTTCACCGCCTCCTACCGCTCCCCGTTCGAGGACGCCCCGCGCACGCCGTCGCCCTCCCTGCGCAAGGTGCGCGATCTGCTGCGCCCAGGAGACCGCCTGAGCGAGCACGCGGCGAAACAGCTGCTGCGGGCGTACGGCATCCGGGTGCCGCGCGAGCAGCTGGTGACCAGCGCGGCCGCGGCCGTCCGCGCCGCCGGTCTGGTGGGCTACCCCGTGGTCATGAAGGCGTCCGCCCCGCAGCTCGCCCACAAGACCGAGCTGGGGCTGGTCCGGCTGGGGCTGACCTCGGCCAGCCAGGTCCGCGACACCTACCGGGAGCTCACCGACATCGCCCGCTACGAAGGCGTCGAGCTGGACGGGGTGCTGGTCTGCCAGATGGTCGAGCGCGGGGTGGAGATGGTGGTCGGCATGAGCCAGGACCCCCTCTTCGGCCCGACCGTGACCGTCGGTATAGGGGGCGTGCTCGTCGAGGTCCTCCGTGACGCTGCCATAGGCATCCCCCCGTTCGGCGAGGACCAGGCGCGCGCGATGCTCGCCGAACTGCGCGGCCGCGCCCTCCTCGACGGTGTGCGCGGCGCTCCCCCCGCCGATGTGGACGCGCTCGTGGAGGTCGTGCTGCGGGTCCAGCGCATGGCCCTGGAGCTCGGGGACCACCTCGCCGAACTGGACGTCAATCCGCTGATGGTGCTGGAACGTGGCCAAGGTGCCGTGGCACTGGACGCCCTGGCGATCTGCCGCTGACGCATGGAGCGTTGCCATGACCTCTGCCCCCCTTGAAGATTCCCGTGACTCCGTTCTACGGCACACCACTGACAACGGGGTCTCGTGGATCACGCTCAACCGCCCAGCGGCGATGAACGCCATCACCCCCGACCAGCGAGAACACCTGATTTCGCTGCTGGATCACGCCTCCTCGGACCCGGCCGTCCGGGCCGTCGTGCTCACCGCCACCGGCAAGGGCTTCTGCGCGGGAGCGGATCTGCGCGGCACATCCGACGGGACGGAACGGGTCGCGGGCGATGTCGCCCGGCTGATCCGCGGCGGAGCGCAGCGGCTCATCGCCGCCGTCCTCGACTGCGAGAAGCCGGTGATCGCCGCAGTCAACGGCACCGCCGCCGGGCTCGGCGCCCATCTCGCCCTCGCCTGCGATCTGGTGCTGGCCGCCGAATCGGCCGTCTTCATCGAGGTGTTCATCCGCCGCGGCCTGGTCCCCGACGGGGGCGGTGCGTATCTCCTCCCCCGGCTGATCGGCCCGCAGCGCGCGAAGGAGCTGATGTTCTTCGGCGACGCGCTGCCCGCCGCCGAGGCCGAGCGGCTGGGGCTGGTCAACCGGGTGATCCCGGACGACGACCTGGCCAAGACCGCCCGCGCCTGGGCAGAGCGGCTCGCCGCGGGTCCCACCCGCGCCCTGGCCCTCACCAAGGCGCTGGTGAACGCCTCCCTGGAGGCCGACCGACCGGCCGCGTTCGCCGCCGAGGCGGCGGCGCAGGAGATCAACATGAGCACGGCCGACGCTCAGGAGGGCGTCCGCGCCTTCATCGAGCGCCGGCCGCCCGGGTACCTGGGTCGCTGAGGGCGTTGAGACCGCTGAGGACGCTGAGGAACCGCGCCGTCAGGGGAACCCGGGCAGCGAGGCAGAACCCGAATAAGCGAGAAACCCGAGCAAGCGAGAAAGGGGGACGGGCCATGATGGGACACGCCGGTATGGCCGCCACCGCCGTCCGCTACCTCCGGGCGGTCGGCTCGCCGACCGCCTCCGTACGACCGGTCGACCCGCTGCCCCCGCCGGAGCTGCGCTGTGTGCGCGCCGATGAGCGGCCGCCGGTCGACCCGGCCGAATTCCGCCATGTGCTGGGCCACTTCGCCAGCGGGGTCACCGTGATCGCCACCGTCGACGAGAACGGACCGGCCGGCTTCGCCTGCCAGTCCTTCGCCTCGCTGTCCCTGGACCCGCCGCTGGTCGCCTTCATGGTGGCCCGCACCTCCACGACCTGGCCGCGCATCGCCCGCGCGGGCGTTTTCTGCGTCAATGTCCTGGGCGCGCACCAGGGCGAGCTGTGCCGCTCCTTCGCGGTCAGCGGCTCCCGGCGCCCCGACAAATTCGCGGGCGTCCGCTACGAGGCGTCCCCGGTCACCGGCTCACCGCGGCTCGCGGAGGTCCCGGCGTGGATCGACTGCGCGATCCACGCCGTGCACACGGGAGGTGACCATCTGGTCGTGGTGGGCCGCGTCCGGGCGCTGGGCACGGACGAGCCCGCGGCGCGATCGGGGCCGCTGCTCTTCCACCGCGGCTCCTTCGGGGAGTTCACGGCGCTTCTCTGAGGCCGCCCGTTCGCACAAGCCCGGGCGGCCCCACGGGGTGTCCGGCGCGTTCCCCTCCCTGCCCCTTCCCGCGGCATCCATATGCGGCTCCGCCGCATGGCAGGGGCTCCGCTCCAGACCCCGGGGCCTGGGGCGGAGCCCCGGTTGAGGGAAGGGACGGGGAGGGGAACAGCCCGCGCAGGCGCCAAGATCCGTCGGCCCCCTACGCCGTCGCCGACGCGGTCTTCGCGTCCGGGGCACGCTGGATGACCAGCGACATCAGCGCGGCGATCGCGCACAGCGCCCCCGCGCCGTACCAGACCAGGTCGTACGAGCCGAAGGCGTCCCGCGCCGCGCCGCCCACGAAGGCCACGACCCCGGCCCCCACCTGGTGAGAGGCGAGTACCCAGCCGAAGACGATCGCGCTGTCCTCCCCGTACTGCTCCCGGCACAGCGCCATCGTCGGCGGGACCGTGGCGACCCAGTCGAGACCGTAGAACACGATGAAGAAGAGCATCGGCGGATGGACCGCGTCGTCCAGCAGGATCGGCAGGAACATCAGGGAGATCCCGCGCAGCGCGTAGTACACGGCCAGCAGCCGTCGCGCGTCGAAGCGGTCGGTGAACCAGCCGGAGGCCACGGTCCCCACGATGTCGAAGACGCCGATGACGGCGAGCAGGCTCGCGGCGGCCGTCACCGGCATGCCGTGATCATGCGCGGCGGGCACGAAGTGGGTCTTGACGAGGCCGTTCGTGGAGGCGCCGCAGATCGCGAAGGCGCCCGCGAGCAGCCAGAAGGAGCCGGTGCGCGAGGCCGAGGCGAGGGCCTTGACGGCCCGCCGGGCCGCGCCGCGCCGGGGGGCGGGCCGCGGGGCGGGCGGCCCGTCGGCGCCGTACGCGGCGAGGCCCACGTCCGAGGGGTAGTCGCGCAGCAGCAGCCAGACGAGGGGGACGATCGCCAGCGCGGCGACCGAGACGGTGATCGCGGCGGGCCGCCAGTCGTGCCGTTCGACGATCCAGGAGAGCAGCGGGAGAAAGATCAGCTGCCCGGAGGCCCCGCCCGCCGTGAGCATGCCGGTGACCAGCCCGCGCCGGGCCACGAACCACCGGTTGGTCACGGTCGCCGCGAAGGCCAGCGCCATGGAGCCGCTGCCGAGGCCGACCAGCACACCCCAGCACAGGATGAGCTGCCAGGGCTCGCTCATGAAGACCGTAAGGCCGCCTCCGGCCGCGATGACGACGAGCGCGGCCGCGACGACCTTACGGATGCCGAAGCGATCCATCAGGGCGGCGGCGAAGGGCGCGGTGAGCCCGTAAAGGGCGAGGTTGACGGAGACCGCGAACCCGATCGTGCCGCGCGACCAGCCGAACTCCTCGTGGAGCGGATCGATGAGCAGACCCGGCAGGGAGGCGAATCCGGCCGCGCCGATGATCGTCACAAAGGCGATGGCGGCGACCGACCAGGCGCGGTGCGGTAGCCGCAGGAGGGCCCGTCGTGCGGGCTGTTCCGGCTGTTCGTCCTGTTCGGGGGCTTCGGAGAGCTCGGTCGTCTGCGTCACCGGACCAGCATCGGGCAGCGGGTCGGCACGGGCGAGTGGCCCAAAGGACAGCATTCGCTAGGATCGGGCCACGGCCCTTTCTGGCCGTGGCCGAACGACGGGAGGCCGGAAGTGTCCCAGCCCCAACCCCAACCCCATTCCCCGCCCTGGACCGCCGACGCGCACCATCGCGTCGCCGTCCTCGCCCTCCCTGGCGTGATCCCCTTCGAGCTGGGCATTCCGTACCGGATCTTCGGCAAGGCCCGCTCCGCCGACCGCCGGCGGCTGTACGAGGTGGTCACCTGCACCCCCGAGCCCGGTCTGGTGCCCACGGACGCCGACTTCCCGATCGCCGTGGCGCAGGGCCCGGAGGTCCTCGCCGAGGCCGACACCATCGTGGTGCCCGCCTCGTACGAACTCGGCCCGGTCCACGAGGAGGGCCGGATGACCGAGCCGCTCGGCGCCGCGCTTGCCCATGCCCGGCCGGGCGTGCGCTGGGTGTCCATCTGCACCGGTTCGTTCGTGCTCGCCGCCGCCGGGCTTCTCGACGGCCGCCCGGCCACCACCCATTGGTCCAGCGTCGACCACTTCCAGCGCCTCTTCCCGACCGTCAAGGTCGATCCGAACGTGCTGTTCGTGGACGACGGCGATGTGCTCACCTCGGCCGGTGTCGCCTCGGGGCTCGACCTGTGCCTGCATCTGGTGCGGCGCGACCACGGCACGGCCGTCGCCAACGACGTGGCCCGGCGCAGCCTGGTGCCGCCCCACCGCGACGGCGGCCAGGCCCAGTACATTCCGCGCCCGCTGCCCGAGGCCCAACAGGCCACCACGACGACGGCCCGCGCCTGGGCGCTCGGTCGGCTGGACCGGCCCATCTCGCTGCGGGAGCTGGCCGCCCAGGAGGCGATGAGCGTACGGACGTTCACCCGCCGGTTCCGCGAGGAGGTCGGCGTCAGCCCGGGCCAGTGGCTGACCCAGCAGCGGGTGGAGCGGGCCCGTCATCTCCTGGAGGGCACCGATCTGTCGGTGGACCAGGTGACGCGCGAGGCCGGTTTCGGCTCCCCCGCGTCCCTGCGCCAGCACTTCCAGACGGCCGTGGGCGTCTCCCCCACCGCCTACCGCCGCACCTTCCGCGCGGGCGCCGAGGCCGGTACGGCTCCGGGCGCCGACGCCCGCGCGTAAAGGCCGCTCAGCCCGTCACGGCGCGTAAGCCCGCACGGCCGATCCCGCGCCGTCACGGGCCACTCCCGCTCCGTCACGGGGCCGCGCCCGCGCCGTCATGCGGTCGCCTCGGCGCCCTGGAGCCGCCAGCTGGGAAGGCAGGGCGAACAGTCCTCGTCGCCAGGCGCACCGGACGCCGCCCGTTCAGAAGGTGAGCACGGCACGCGCCACCCGGCCGTGGTGGGCGTCGTCGGCGGCCTTGGCGAAGTCCTCCAAGGGGTAGGTCCTGCTGACGAGTTCGTCCAGCAGCAGCCGCCCCTGCCGGTAGAGGTCCGCGTACAGCGCGATGTCGGCCTGTGGCCGTGAGGAGCCGTAGCGGCAGCCCAGGATGGACTTGTCCAGGTACATGGAGGACACGCGGAAGGCCGCCTCGGCGTCGGCGGGCGGCACCCCGAGCAGCACCGCCTGGCCGTGCCGGTCGAGCAGATCGACGGCCTGGCGGATGAGCCGGGTGGAGCCGACGCATTCGAAGGCGTGGTCCGCACCGGTCGGCAGGACCTCCGCCACGGCGTCGGCGGAGGGGACGAAGTGGGTGGCGCCGAAGCGCCGGGCCATCGGCTCCTTGGCGGGGTTGGAGTCGACGGCGACGATCGGGGACGCCCCGGCGATCCGGGCCCCTTGCAGCACATTGAGCCCGATGCCGCCACTGCCGATGACGACGACCGACTCACCGCGGTCCACCTTGGCGCGGTTGAGCACGGCGCCGACGCCGGTGAGGACGGCACAGCCGATGAGGGCGGCGGCGACGAGCGGAATGTCCTCGGGGATCGGCACCACCTGGACGGCGGTGACGAGGGTGCGCTCGGCGAAGGCGGAGTTCGAGGCGAAGTTGTACAGCCGCTCGTCGCCGCGGCGGAACGGCCGGGTCGGCCGGCCGATCGCCGCGCGGCACATCGTGGGGCGGCCCCGCGCGCAGTCGGCGCAGGTCCCGCAGTTGGCGAGGGTGGAGAGCGCCACATGGTCACCGGGTGCGACATGGGTGACGCCCGGCCCGACCTCCTCGACCACGCCCGCGCCCTCGTGGCCGAGGACCACGGGGAGAGGGAAGGGGATGGTGCCGTCGACGACCGACAGATCGCTGTGGCAGAGCCCGGCGGCGGCGATGCGCACCAGCACCTCGCCGGGGCCGGGGTCGCGCACCTCCAGGTCCTCGACCACGCGCGGCGCGGTGCCGTCGAAGATGACGCCTCTCATCCTCATCACCCTTCCGGTGTCTCAGGCAACCCAGACCAGCGACTGGAGTTCGCTGTACGCGTGCAGGCCGAACGAGCCGCCGTCGCGGCCGACTCCGCTTTCCTTGAAGCCGCCGAACGGTGTCTCGGGGTGGCGCTGGGCGGTGTTGATGCCGACGTTTCCGCTGCGCAGACGGGCGGCGAGGGACCAGGCGCGGCCCGCGTCGGCGCTGAAGACATAGTCGTAGAGGCCGTAGGGGGTGGAGTCGGCGATCCGCACCGCCTCGTCCTCGTCGTCGAAGGGCAGGGCCACGACGACCGGGCCGAACAGCTCCTCGCGCGCGACAGTCATCGCGGGATCGGCGTCGGCGATCAGGGTGGGGGCCACGTAGAAGCCGGGTTTGAGCGCCGGGCGTTCGCCGCCCACGACGATCCGGGCGCCCTGCTCACGGGCGCCGGAGACATACGCCTCGACGCGATCGCGCTGCGCGGCGGAGATCAATGGGCCGACGACCGTGGAGTTATCCACAGGGTCCCCGATCTTCAGTGACTCTGCGTAGTGTGTGAGTGCGGCGATGACCTTCTCGTACAGCGATCGATGTACGAGCACACGGGTCGGCGCCGTGCAGATCTGCCCGCTGTGAAAGGAGAAGGTCGAACCGACCGCCCCGACCGCCGACGCGATCACTCGCTCGTCGGCGTCCCCCAGGACGATGGCCGCGCCCTTGCCCCCAAGTTCCATCAGGGTGCGCTTCATCGACCGCCCCGCGGATTCGGCGATCTTCTTCCCCACGGCGGTGGATCCGGTGAAGCTGACCATGTCGACACCGGGGTGCGCGACCAGCGCCTCGCCGGCGGCCGCGCGCGAGCCGGTGACGACATTGAAGGCACCGTCCGGGAGCCCGGCCTCCTTCAGCAGAGGGCCGAGCTCGAGACAGCAAAGCGGATCTTGCGGCGCGGGTTTGGCCACGACCGTATTGCCCATGGCCAGGGCCGGGGCCACCTTGCCCGCGAGATTCGTGAGAGGGAAGTTGTAGGAGGTGATGCAGCAGACGACACCCAGGGGACGGCGGACCGCTGCCGCTCCGATCAGCCCGCCGGGCGCCAGCGGGGTGGCGGCCAGGGGCAGCGGGGCCAGCGGCACGGTGTCCGGTTCAAGGGCGCCGCGCGCATAGCGGCGGAAGCGGTCGATCGCCGGGGGCACCTGGAGGGCCGAGGTGACGCGCAGCGTCGCCCCGGTCTCCGCCTGGACGAGGGGCACCAGGTCCGGGGCGTGCTCGGCGAGCAGATCGGCGGCCCGGTCGAGTACGGCGGCGCGCTCCTTTGGGGCGGTGCGCGACCAGCCGTCGTACGCGGCCCGGGCGGCCCGGACCGCGGCGTCCACATCGGCCGGGTCGGCCTCGGGGGCATGGCCGACGGTTTCCTCGGTGGCGGGGTTGATGACGGGGTAGTGCCCGTTCCCGGGAGCCCGCCACGAGCCGCCGATCCAGTGCGCGTAGGCCTTCGTCATCGGCGTGATTCCTTGGGGAGGTGAAGTACGCGCTCGGCGATGATGGTGCGCTGTATCTCGTCCGAGCCGCCGTAGATGGTGTCGGCGCGGGAGAAGAGGAAGAGACGCTGGAAGGCGTCGAGTTCGTACGGCCGGCCGGCGGTCCAGCGCGCCGGGCCGAGTGCGGCCGCGGCGCCTCTCACCTCCACGGCCAGCTCGCCGAGCCGCTGATGCCAGCCGCCCCACAGCAGCTTGGCGACGCTGGGCGCGCCGGGGTCCTGCGGTCCGGAGTGCTGGGGATCGGAGTGCTGCGGGCCGGAGGCGGGTGAGCCAGGATCGGGTAAGCCGGGGGCAGGTGAGCCGGGGGCCTGGGGGTTCGCGCTCCTCGGGGGGAGGTCATGGGGGGCGGCCTTCCGCGGGGCGGGGTCCCGGGCGGGCCGGGCGGAGTTCGGGGCTGGGCTCTGCGCACTGCCCAGGGTGCGCAGGGCGTTCCAGCGCATGGCCTTGAGCTCGGCCCACTGCCGTATGAGCCGGTCTCGCAGCACGGGCTCCTCCGCGGCGCCGGTCTCCAGCGCCAGCCGCACCACCCGGCTCAGCTCATGGGCGAAGCCGATCTGCTGGACCAGGGTGGAGACCCCGCGCTCCACCGCCAGCAGGCTCATGGCCACGCGCCAGCCGTGGCCCGCGCCGCCGACGAGGTGTTCGGCGCGGGCCACGGCCCCGTCGAAGAACACCTCGTTGAAGTCCGCGGTCCCGGTCAGCTGCCGGATCGGCCGCACCTCGATCCGTCCCGGCTGGTCCATCGGCACCAGCAGAAAGGAGAGTCCATGATGGCGCTGTGAGCCCTCCTCGGTGCGCGCCAGCACAAAGCACCAGTCGGCCTCATGGGCGAGGGAGGTCCAGATCTTCTGCCCGGTGATGCGATAGGTGCCCTCGCCCGGGTCGCGGACGGCGCGGGTCCGCAGCCCGGCGAGGTCCGAACCGGCGTCGGGTTCGCTGTAGCCCTGGCACCACACCTCCTCGCCACGGGCGATGGGCGGCAGAAAGCGGGTGCGCTGGGCGGAGTCGCCGTGGGCGAGCAGGGTGGGCCCGAGGAGGTTCTCGCCGATATGGCCCAGTCGGCCGGGCGCCCCGGCGCGGGCGTACTCCTCGGCCCAGACGACCTGTTGGGTCAGCGTCGCGGCGCGGTTGCCGTACGCCCCGTCCGTACGGTCCCAGCCCAGGCCGATCCAGCCGCCCGTGCCGAGCTCGCGCTCCCAGGCGCGGCGGACGGCCATGTCGCCGTGCGCCTCGCCGGGGTGGCCGCCGGTCCGCTGCTTGAGGGCGGCGAACGGTCCGGTGAAGTGCTCGGCCAGCCAGTCGCGCGCCTCGGCGCGGAAGCGCTCGTCCTCCGGCCCGAAAGCGAAGTCCACAACCTCTCCCCTCGTCGGCCCTGGTGGGTGTTTCCGGTAAGCCCCGCCGTTGCCGGGGTCAGGCGTTGGGACGTTGGCCGTCGGCTGCGGCCTGGGCCATGGCCTCCAGCTGGGCCAGCATCGGCATGGGGTCGGTGCCGACCGTGCCCGGGAGGAAGTCGGCGATCTTCTCCGGGGTCCAGGCGCCCTCGGCGTATCCGGCGCGCAGTTCACGGGGCTGGGCCCAGACCGCGATCTTGGGGCCCGCGATCGTATAGACCTGCCCGGTGATCCGCTCCACGCGGGCGCGTTCGCTCAGCAGATAGACGACCAGGGCCGCCACATCCTCCGGCTCGCCGATCTCCTTGAGCTCCATCGGTACGTTGGCGGACATCCGGGTGCGGGCGACCGGGGCCACGCAGTTCGCCGTGACGCCGTACTTGTGCAGCCCCAGCGCGGCGCTGCGCATCAGGGAGATGATCCCGCCCTTGGCGGAGGCGTAGTTGGCCTGGGCGACGCTGCCCTGGTGGTTGCCGCTGGTGAAGCCGATCAGGGTGCCGGAGCGCTGGCGGCGCATCACCGCCGACGCCGCCCGGAAGACCGTGAAGGTGCCCTTGAGATGGGTGGCGACGACCGGGTCCCACTCCTCCTCGGACATGTTGAACAGCATCCGCTCGCGCAGGATCCCGGCGACGCAGACGACCCCGTCCAGCCGTCCGTACCGCTCCAGTGCGGTGTCCACGATCCGCTGGCCACCGGCCATGGTCGAGACGTCGTCGGCGACCGCGACCGCCTCGCCGCCCGCCGCCGCGATCTCCTTGACCACGGCCTCGGCGACCTCGCTGCTCGGTTCGCCGCCCTCGATCGAGACCCCGTAGTCGTTGACGACGACCTGTGCCCCCTCGGCCGCGCAGGCGAGGGCCACCGCTCGTCCGATACCACGTCCGGCCCCGGTGACGGCGACCACCTTGCCGTCCAAGAAGTTGCCCACGTCGCATCCCCTCCCGGAGTTTCTGACGGTCCGTTAGATTTTTGAGCAGACGCGGCCCGAGTACAAGCCCCCGCACACAAACGACGGCCGGGAACACCGAAGGAGACGCCATGCCGCTGCCAGCCGAGTTCCACGAGATCGCCAAACGGGTCAACAACTGGGGCCGCTGGGGGACGGAGGACGAGATCGGCACGCTCAACCTGATCACCGATGCCGTGGTCCGGGAGGCCGCCGCGACGATACGGACCGGTCGTCGGGTACCGCTCGCGGTGCCGCTGCGACAGGACGGCATCCAGACCGGAATGATCCCCGGGCGGGTCAACCCGCTGCATACGATGATCGCGGTCAACTTCGAGATATTCGGCCCGGACACGGTGGCGACCAGCGACGACGCCGTGACGATGGGACTCCAGGCCGGTACCCACTGGGACGGGCTGACCCATGTCTCGCACTCCGGAAGGATCTACAACGGCCGCCCCGCCGACTCCATCACCTCCCATGACCGCGCCGCCTTCAGCGGTATCGACAAGGCGGGGCCCCTCGTCTCGCGCGGGGTGCTGCTCGATGTGGCCCGGGCCCGGGGCGCCGGGCGGCTGCCCGAGGGGCATGTGGTCACCCCCGAAGACCTCGACGCCGCCGAGGAACTGGCCGGGACGAGGGTGCGCTCCGGCGATATCGTGCTCGTCCGCACCGGGCAGATCCAGCGCTATCTGGCGGGCGAGAAGGAGGCGTACGCCTTCCCCTCACCGGGCCTGTCCCTGCGCACGCCCGAATGGTTCCACGCCCGCGATGTGGCGGCGGTCGCCAATGACACCCTGACCTTCGAGGCCTTCCCACCGGAGATCGAGGATCTCTGGATGCCGGTCCACGCCCTCGACCTGGTCGAGATGGGCATGCTCCAGGGCCAGAACTGGAATCTGGAGGAACTCTCCGAAGCCTGCGCCGAGGAGGGGCGCCATGCCTTTCTGCTGTCGGCCCCGCCCGAGCCGTTCGTCGGCGGCACGGGCTCGCCCGTCGCACCCGTCGCGATCCTCTGAAGGCTTGACGCCGCTGATGTCTTGACGTCTTCGACGCCCGTGGAGGGGACGGCGGGTCGGCCTCTTTCGGGTGGCGGTGCGCTCATGCGCGCCCCGAGCACGGCACCGCGCACCGCCACCCGGCTCCCGACGCTGAGCCCTGTTTCAGCAGCGGGGGCGCGACCCGCACTCGCCAAGGAACGTCCCCGTGAACACACGGTCCACAGGGACACCACAGCCCTCGGCGTCCCCTCGCGACGAATCGCTGATCCTAGAGTGATCAAGCGAACACGTCACGTCAACACCTGGTCTGGACTTTGCCTGATTCGCCCCATGTGTGACGGCGCATGGGAGGCCGCTCGCTTCTTGGAGAGCGACTCCTCGCCCTTCGCGCGGTCGATTTCACACCAGATCCGCTTCCCGGAGCCCTCCGGCTGCCAGCCCCAGCGGTCGGCGAGACCGTCGACCAGCTCCAGACCGCGCCCATGAGTGTCCCCCTCATCGGCGCAGCGCTGACGCGGAGCGCGGTCACTGGCGTCGGCGACCTCGACCCGGACCGTTCCCACACCGGCAGCCCGGCTCGTGAACGGCCCCGGCGTCCCGCCCCCGGCACCGCCACCGCCGCCCGTGGACTGGGCGGGGAAGAGCATCCGCAGCACGGCCGGACAGCCGGTGTGCACCACGGCGTTGGTGACGAGTTCGGAGATGAGCAGAATCAACGTCTCAGCGAGCGGCTCATCGGCTCCGATTCCGGACCCGACAAGCCGCGAACGGGCCCATCGACGGGCACGACTCACCTCCGCCGGGTCGGGCCTGACCTCCATCTGCGCCTGAAGCACCTGCACCGCTCACACCATCCGAACCGGCAGACACATCGCCTTGTACCTCCAAGAGGTCACGGACCGTGACACTCCCCCAGCTACCGCTGAGAGGTACCCCCGTGCGCGACAGCATGGTTGACGTACAGTCACCCCAACAAGCGCTTCGGTCATATTCCAGCGCCAAGGAGTATGCGTGGGGCATACTGTGCGACACGCGTCCTGAGGACTCGAACATCGAGGCTGGGGCGTCGCACACCCCGAGCGAGCGGGGCACGTCGTCATGCCCGGAATCGCCCCATGGGCAACGCCGGGCTTCTCGCACCCCATAAGCGTTCGCACCCCACGGAGAGTACCCGAGCCCGGGCCCGACTCCACCCTGTGACGAGTCACGCCTAGGAAACAACCTGGTATCAACGCTCGGTCACCTCAGAAGCTCTGGGGATCTCCCCAGAGAATGCGACATCCCAACAATTCAGGCGTATCCATCGAGCCCGGCTACAAACATGTTTCAACGGTCGACACGAGCCCGGCCGCCAATTCCTCCTCCGCCGCCGCCCCGGACTGCCACTGACCTGCCCGCACCCAGGCCCGCTTGAGATGGAGATGGACATCCGCCTCCCAGGTGAAGCCCATCCCGCCATGGACTTGCAGACAATCGCGGGCATTATGGACAGCGGCCTCATCGGCGAGGAGCTTGGCGGCCGCGATGTCACCCGGGTCTTCTGTGACCGCCGCGGCATACACCACACTTCTGGCTGATTCGGCACGAACCAGCATCTGGGCGCACAGATGCTGTACGGCCTGGAAGGCGCCGATCGGCCGGCCGAACTGGGTGCGGTGCTTGGCATGGTCCACCGCGAGCTCGACCGTACGGGAGGCGCTGCCCAGTTGTTGGGCCGCGGTCAGCAGCGCCGCCTCGCGCCGCAGCCGGGCGGCGGGCCCCGAACGGCCCGTGCCCGCCTGGGCCGTCCGGGGCGCCTGGGCCGTCCGGTCGGCCTGGTCCATCCGGTCAGCCGGATCCATCTGTTCCGCCTGGTCCGGCCGGGTTCGGCTCGGGGCAGTCCGGTGCAGCGGGGTGGCCGGGTCGACGGAGCGCATCGGCTCCGCCGAACGCGCCACCTCCGCCGCCGGAATCACCTCGACCGCCGTCGGCCCCAGCGCCAGCACCACATCGGCGGAGGCAAGATACTCGACCGGCGCACCGCCCTCGTCCAGCGCCGTCACCACCGTCTCGCCCTGGGCCGCACCCGCCGCCAAAGATCCCGAAAGTCCCGCCGCGAGCTCCGTCGCGACCAGCGGCCCCGGCAGCAGCGCACGGCCCGCCTCCTCGAAGGCCAGCACCACCTCCGGCAGCCCCCGCCCCACCCCGCCCGCCGACTCCGCCACCCGCAGCGCGAAGAGGCCCGCGGCGCCCAGCTCCCGCCACAGCTCCCGGTCCAGCGCTCCGCCCCGCCCCGTGTCCCCGTCGCCCCGCGCCGTGTCCCCGTCCACCACCGCCCGCAGCCGGGTGCGCGGAAAGCGCCGCTCCAGCAGTTCGCGCATCCCGGTCCGCAGTGCCCGCTGGTCGTCCGTGAGCTGGAAGTCCACGCCCCGCTCACCGTCCCTTCGGCAGGCCGAGGATCCGCTCGGCCACGATGTTCCGCTGGATCTGCGAGGTCCCCGCCGCGATGGTGTACGAGAGCGAGGAGAGCCGGTCGGCGACCCACTCCTGACCGGCGTCCAGCGCGTCCGGCCCCAGCACCTCGGCGGCCGCGTCGTACAGCTCCTGCCGAACCTGTGAGAAGCGCAGTTTGAAGACCGAGCCGCCGACGCCCGGCACCCCGCCGGTGCGCCGCGCCTCGCTCACGTTCCACTGGGTGAGCCGCCACAGCGCCGCGCACTCCGCCGCGAGCCGCCCCAACCGGCGCCGTAGCACCGTGTCGTCCCAGCGCCCGTTGGCCTGCGCCGTCCTGGCCAGCGCCGCCAGCACCCGCCTGCACGCGACCACCTCGCCCACGAAGGCCGTACCGCGCTCGAAGGAGAGGGTCACCATGGTCACCCGCCAGCCGTCGTTCTCCTCCCCGACCCGGTGGCCGACCGGCACCCGCACCTCGTCCAGGAACACCTCGGCGAACTCCGCCGTCCCGGCGAGGGTCCGCAGCGGCCGCACCGTCACCCCGGGCGCGTCCATCGGCATCGCAAGCCAGGTGATGCCCCGGTGCTTCGGCGTGTCGGCGTTTACCGGCGCGGTGCGCACCAATAGTTCGCACCAGTCGGCGATCTCGGCGTGCGAGGTCCAGATCTTGCTCCCGCTGATGACGTACTCATCACCGTCCCGTACCGCCCGGGTGCGCAGCGACGCCAGGTCGGAGCCGGCGTCCGGTTCGGAGAACCCCTGGCACCAGACCTCGTCCCCGCGCAGGATCGGCGGCAGCCAGCGCGCCCGCTGTTCGGGGGTGCCCTCGGCGGCGATCGTGGGGCCCGCGTGCAGCAGTCCGACGAACCCCGCGCCCACATAGGGCGCACCGGCGCGCTCGGTCTCCTCCAGGAAGATCAGATGCTGGGTGGGCGTCGCGCCCCGGCCGCCCGCGTCCTCGGGCCAGTGCAGCCCGGCGTAGCCCGCGTCGTGGAGCATGCGCTGCCAGCCGCAGTCATAGGCGCGGCGGCCGGGCCAGTCGGCCGGATGCGGACGGTCCGGCAGCTTGGGCAGGACCTCGGCGAGCCAGGCGCGCAGCCGGTGCCGGAAGTCCTCCTCGTCCTCCGTGTAGGTGAGATCCATCAGCCGCCGACCTCTCTTTCTGATGGTCCGTCAGACAAGATGGGCTTCCGCAGGCTAGTCCGCACCCCCTGGACCGACAAGGCGTGCGCCCTTACGCTTCGAGCACTATCTGATGGGTCGTCAGCTACCGTCCCACGGGAGGCCGGGATGACCGACATCGCGCATGAGCTCGGCAGTTCGGCGACGCTGTGGGAGCTGCTCGAGCGCCGCGCCGCCCTCACCCCCGACGCCCCCGCCCTGCTCCAGGCCACCGCCTCCGCCCGCCACGACCGGCGGCTGACCTTCGGCGCCCTGCGCACCCGCGCCGAGCGGACCGCCGCCGGGCTGTACCGGCTGGGGATACGCCCCGGCAGCCGGGTCGCCTGGCAGCTGCCCACCCGGATCGAGACGGTCGTGCTGACCATGGCGCTCGCCCGCCTCGGCGCCGTGCAGACCCCGCTCATCCCGTACTACCGCGACCGCGAGGTGCGGTTCGCGCTCCGCGCGTCCGGGGCGCGGTTCTTCGCCGCACCCGGCCGGTGGCGCGGCTTCGACCACACCGCGATGGCACGCCGCCTGGCCGCCGAACTGCCGGAGCCGCCGACGGTCTTCGAGGCGTACGACACGCTGCCGGTGGCCGACCCCAAGGCGCTGCGGCTGCCGCCACCGCCCACCGACGGACGGGCCGTCCGCTGGATCTACTGGACCTCGGGCACCACCTCCGACCCCAAGGGCGTGCTGCACACCGACCGCAGCCTCATCGCCGCCGGTGCCTGCCTCGCCCACGCGCTGCGGCTCGGCCCGGACGACGTCGGGTCCATGGCCTTCCCGTACGCCCATGTCGCGGGGCCCGACTACACCGTGATGCTGCTGCTCTACGGCTTCCCGGCGGTGCTTCTCGAGCACTTCTCGCTGCCCGAGTCGCTGCCCGCCTACCGGCGGCACGGGGTGACGGTCGCGGGCGGCAGCACCGCCTTCTACTCGATGTTCCTGGCCGAGCAGCGCAAGAACCCCTCGCGCCGCCTCATCCCCACCCTGCGGCTCCTCGCGGGCGGCGGCGCGCCCAAGCCGCCCGAGCTCTACTACGAAGTCGTACGGGAGCTGGGCTGCACGCTCACCCATGGCTACGGGATGACCGAAGTCCCCATGATCACCATGGGAGCGCCGGACGACACGGACGAGAACCTCGCCACCACCGAGGGCCGCCCGCCCAAGGAGATGGAGATCCGTGTGGTGGACGGTCAGGTGCGGCTGCGCGGCGAGGCGGTCTGCGCCGGATATCTGGACGAGGCCGAGAGCCGTAAGGCGTTCGACGCGGACGGCTTCTTCCTCACCGGCGATCTCGGCCACCTCACGGAGAGCGGCCATCTGGTGCTGACCGGCCGCGTCAAGGACATCATCATCCGCAAGGGCGAGAACATCTCGGCCAAGGAGATCGAGCAGCTGCTGTACCAGCACCCGGACGTGGGCGATGTGGCGGTGATCGGCCTGCCCGACCCGGACCGGGGCGAGCTGGTCTGCGCCGTCGTGGAGCAGCCGGCCGGGGCGGCGGCGCTGACGCTCGGCCAGGTCGTGTCGTATCTGCGAGGGGCCGGGCTGTCGGTGCACAAGCTGCCGGAGCGGCTCGAGGTGGTGGACGCCCTGCCGCGTAACGAGACGCTGCGGAAGGTGCTGAAGTACCAGCTGCGGGAGCGGTTCGCGGAGGGCGCCGCCTAGGCTGAGCGCTCCGCGGGAAGTGCCGCGAGGTGCGGTCGTTCATCCGCGGCTGCGTCGTGGCTGGTCGCCCACGCGGCGGAGCCGCATATCGACACAGCCGCGGCGGAGCCGCATATCGACACAGTCCCGCGCCCCTTCGGGGCGCACCCGAACCGCACCGGACTTCAACGAGGCCGCTTAGCCGTTGGTCGTGCTGTACGTGGCCGTGGCCTGGTCGAAGTACTGGTTGACCGCCCGGCGCTCATCGGACGGACCGATGACCAGGACCACGTGGTAGCGGCCGTCGATCAGCATCGCGAGGTTGCGCGCGTACACGTTCCGGCCGCTGCTGTCGCGCCAGGTGAAGGCGCCCTCCGCCATCGCCGTACGGCCGACGTCGATCCGCCGCAGCCCGGAGGACGAGGCCCAGGAGGAGCCGCGGAAGGCGGACAGCTCGGCCTCGCGGTCCTGCTGGTACGCCATCGGGTCGCCACCGAACTCGGACATCTTGTCCCGCCCGGCCACGACCACCAGCTCGAAGTCGCCGCCGATGTAGCGGATCTGGCCGCGGCCGTTCTCGCCCCGGCGGGTCCAGTTCTCGTGAACGGCGACCTTGAAGCCCTTGGGGTCCTTACGGACCGCGAAGCCCTTCGCCAGCCCGGCCGGGTCGGTGGACTGCGGCTCCTGGTCACCGGGGGCGGCGGGGTCGGAGGGCTTTCCGGCCTCCCCCTCGTCGCCATCGTCCTTGTCGCCGCCCGCGGGGTCGTGCGGCGCCGCGCTGGGTGTACCGGCCGAGCCCGTACGCTCCTGGCCGCCGTCGTCCTTGGAGCGCGGCATGAACATCATCGCGTAGAGCACCGCGGCCGCCAGCCCCAGCAGGATCAGGAGCAGCAGCATCCGCCCGAGTTTGCGCGGCTTGCGCTGGGTGGGGGGCGCCGGAGGAGCCTGCCGGCTCTCCCGGGGCTCTCTCTTCTCCCGCTTCTCGCGCTTGTCCCGCCGGTGCCGCGCGTGGCCCACCGGCGCGTCGGCCGCCGCGGCCGGGCGGCGCCCCCGGCCCCTGCGCACCAGCCAGCCCCGCCTGCGGACGATCGGCAGCCGCCGGGGGTCGGAGGCACCACCGGAGCCGAGCGAGGGCACCGTGACCGTGCTGATGCCGACGTCCGGCTCGGGCGCCGACCGGATCAGGGACCGCAGCCAGCCGCGCAGCTCCTCGAAGTCCGGGCGCTCGGTGGGGTCCTGGCGCATCAGCGACTCGACGACGGGGCGCAGCGCACCGCACTCCTCCGCGTACGCGGGCGCCTCCCCACAGACCATCTGCACCAGCTCGGCGGCGCTCTCCTCCGGGTACGGGGCATGGCCCTGCACCGCGCGGAACAGCAGTGCGCCGAGCGCCCACAGATCGGCGGCTGGGCCGACCGGGGGCGCCAGCCGCCAGTTCTCATGGACCGGGCCCGCCTGCTCGGGCGCCCAGCGCTCGGTGACGGCGCCGACCACGACGATACGGGCCTGGCGGGCGCGTTCGGCGGCGAGCGCGGTGGCGGGGCCGCCGCCGGTGGCTCCGCCGGAGTCCCAGGAGCCGCCTTCGGGGACGGACTGGCCTTCGGAGGCGGTCGGCTGGGCGCTCTCCGCAGCCTCCGGCCGGCCCGGCCAGCGGGCGCCGTCGGTCACCGGCTCCGGGTCGGGCTCGGCCGCGGGTGTCGGGGCGGGCTCGGGGGCGTGCGGGGAGCGGGGGGCCGCGTCGACGTTGGCCCGTGCGGCGGCTCGCGCGCCCGCCGCGTAGGCGGCGATGGCGCTGGCCCGCGCCGCCCGCGCGGCCGCGTTGGGCGCATCGGCGCCGGAGCCGCCCCGTTCGCCCTCCCGGTCCCCCGGCTGTCCCGACTGTCCAGCTCGCCGAGGCCCGGGCAGTCCACCGGCGGCCGCCTGGTCCCGGTAAGGCGCCATGGGCCCGCCGGCCCCCGGGCCGAACGTCAATTGATCCCGGTACACCGGACCACCTGGGCGGGACCTCACCGGACCACCGGCGCCCGGCCCCGCCGAACCACCCATGTCCGGCCCCGCCGAACCCCCCGCACCAGGCTCCGAATTCGCCTCCGTCGCCCCGTGGTCGCCGTAAGGCGACCGTGGCTCGGGCAGGCCCGGCGGTGTTGTGCCCTGGCCGCCGTGTTCCCGGCCGTCGGCGTCGGGCCAGACCGCGCCCGCGGGTTCGTCGGGCCGTGCCGCGTCAGCCGGTTCATGGCCACCGTAAGGACGGCCCGGCGGCCGGAAGCCGCCCGCTTCGCCCTGGTCGTGGTAGCGCGGGCCGCCGTGCGGCCGCCCCTCGTCGCCCTCGGCCGTACGGGCCCCGGGGATGGCGGCGCGCCCTTCGTCCGCTCGCTCCGCCGGGTCCTGGGCGGCCCGGTCCGGGTGGTCGCCGGAAGCCGCCGGGCCCGGTGGCAGGGCGGCCGGGGCGTCAGCCGACGGGGCGTCCTCCGCAGCGGACACGGCGTCCGGGGAGGGCGAGGACGCGGGCGCCGGAACGGGGTCGTAGCCGCACAGCGCCTCCTCCGCCGCGCCCGCCGCCAGCCCCGTGAGCATCGCGCGCCCGTCGTCGCACAACAGCACCGTGCGGGCGGTGATGTTGCGGTGGACCCAGCCGTGGGCGTGCAGGGCGCGCAGCGCCGTAAGGATGTCGTTGGCGACCTCGGCGGCGCGGTGCGGGGACAGTGTGCCCTCCGCGAGCAGCGCGGCCAGCGGGCGGCCGGAGACCAGTTCGCTGACGATCCACAGGCTTCCGGCCTCGGCGAAGACATGGAAGACCTGGCCGAGCCGGGGGTGGTCGGGGATCTGCGCGGCGGATGTCGCCGCGGCGATGGCGCGCCGGACGGCCGGGTCAGCGCCGCCCCGGGCCGTACGCCCGGCACCGGCGAACGTGCCGTTCCGCCCCGGCGGCCCGCCGCCCCACCGCGCGTCGTCGCCCACGACTTCCGCGTCGATGACCTCCGGCAGCGGTATCTGCCGCAGATGGACTTCCTGTCCGCTGTAGGTGTCGAAGGCGCGGGTCTGGACGAGTTCGTACTCGTCGGCGGGCGGCAGGGGCAGGCGGTAGCGGTCGGCCAGCACCCGGCCCGCGTACTCCTCCACGACGCCTCCCCAAGCGCGCGGCCAACGCCGCCCTCATCAGCGGTCGGCGCAGCCTGAAACCCTTCAAATATGGTCGTTTTGGCGGGTTCCCGCGGCTGCGCACAGTCTAGGGCCTCTCACGATACGTGCCCGAACGACGCTTCGCCGACAGGAGTGTTCAGTCCGTAATCTTGAACGTGTCGAAGGCGGTCCGGCGGAGGGTGGCGCACTCCTTGTCGTCCCACTTGCTCGCCTCGCAGGTGATCAGTATGGCGAAGCCATGGCTGCTGTCCGCCTTGAAGCCGCGGTTGAGCACCCGGACCCGCTTGCCGTCCTGGTCGCGCTCGAACTCCCAGTCCGCGACGGTCGGATAGCCACGCCAGTCGACCGACTTGATGCCGAGGCCCTTGTAGCCGGACATGGTGCGGCGGGCGTTCTCCTCGCCCTTGCGCCAGTCCGCCTCCGCGTCAGACTTCGGCGCGTTGGTGAAGTCGATCTGAATACGCGGAATGCTGGAGCCGCCGTAGTACTTACGGCTTCCGGAATAGCTCCCGGAGTGGACCGACCAGCCCTCCGGCATGGCCATGCTGAACGGGAAGTCGGAGCTCTTGACGGTCTTGTAGCCGTCGGGCAGGCCGCCCTTACCGCCGTCGCCCTTGCCCTTACCGCCGTTGTCGCCGCTTCCGCCGCCCTTGCCCGAGTTGTCGTCCGAACCCTTGGAGGCATCCGGCTGACCGCTCTGCTTGCCGCCGGAAGTCCCCGTCTTCGGCGACTCGCCCCCCGACTGGCCGGTCTTGTCGGTGCCCTTGCCCTGGTCCTCCTTGGAGCCCCCCGAGGTCCCGGCGGAGGTGGACTTGTCGCCGCCGGAGGAGCCCTTGGCCTTGTCGCCGCCGTCCCCGCCGTCGTTCAGGACGACGGCGAGCACGGTGGCCACGATGGCGAGCACCACGACCACCGCGATGATGATCAGAGTGCGCTTGGGGATCACGTCGGTGATCGAGGCGCGCGGCGGCAGGGAAGGCCGCGGGGCGGGCGCGGCCGCGGGCGTCGCGGCGCCCGACCCGGAGCCCGCCGCTCCGGACGTCGCGCCGGACTTCGCACCGGACTTCGCGCCGGACTTCGCGCCCGACGCCGACGCCGACTCCGGCTCCGCCTCGCTCTTGTCCCCCACCTTCTTCGCGGCCGCCGCCGCGGCCGCGTTGCGCACCGACTTCAGCGCACCGCGCCTGCGCTCCGCGGCGGCCTTCTCCTTGACCTCCGCAGCGGCCTCGTCCTCCTTCGACGGGGCCGGCGGCAGGCTCATCGTGCGGGTCGCGTCGGCGGGGGCCTTGGTGACCTCGGGCCCGTTCACCACGTGCTCGAGCAGCGCCCGCGCCCCGGCGTCGTCGAGCCGCCGGTCCGGGTCCTTGGTGAGCAGACCGTAGATGACCTCCTCCAGCGGGCCCGCGTTCTTCGGCGGCTCCACCGGCTCGGTCATCACGGCGGTCAGAGTCGCTATGGCCGTGCTCTTGTCGTACGGCGGCACGCCCTCCACCGCCGCGTACAGCAGCCCGCCCAGCGACCACAGGTCGGCCGGTGGGCCGGGCTTGTGGCCGCGGGCCCGCTCCGGGGAGATGTAGGAGGGCGCGCCGACGAGCATGCCGGTCGAGGTCACCGACGGGTCGCCCTCGACCTGGGCGATGCCGAAGTCGGTGAGGACGACGCGGCCGTCGTCCGAGATCAGCACGTTGGAGGGCTTCACATCGCGGTGCAGGATGCCCGCCTGGTGGGCGGCGCGCAGCACATCGAGGACGGCGAGCCCGACCTCGGCGGCGCGCTTGGGGGTCAGCGGGCCGTCGTCGCGGACGACGTCGGCGAGGGAGCGGCCCTCGATGAGCTCCATGACGATCCACGGGCGGTCGTCCTCGTCGACCACGTCGTAGACGGTGACGGCGCCGTTGCTGCGGATCCGGGCGATCGCCTTCGCCTCGCGCAGCGTACGGGTGATGAGCCGTCTCTTCTCGTCCTCCTCCACGCTGGACGGGAAGCGCAGCTCCTTGACCGCGACCGTACGGCCGAGGGTCTGGTCGCTCGCACGCCAGACCGTGCCCATGCCGCCCTGACCGAGGATCTCCCCGAGCCGGTACCGCCCGGCGAGGAGGCGCCCAGTCGAACCCTGCGTCTTCTCAGCCTCCGACATGCGACCCCTCTGCAAATCTACCCACCCTGAACCCACCCTGGGAGAGCGTCCATTGTCTCTCATCCGCGGACCCGGAACCGCCCCGGGTCCGGGGCGCGGCGTGGCGGCCACCGCGGTACCTGCGACCATCTGGAAGTACGCAGGAAACGGAGGTCCGTGTCATGCCCATCTCCGCCATACGATGGCACAGGCGGAGCCGTATGCCGACCGCCGCGGCGCTCGCGACCGCCCTGGCGCTCGTCCTGTCCGGCTGCGGCGCGGCGGCCACCGAACCGGGCCGGGACGCGGACCCGCGGGCGAGCGCGAACCCGGGCGCCGAGGGCGGTCGTGACGGTGTCCTGCGCGCCGCCGTACGGCGGTTGGCGGCCCAGGGCGACGCTCCGGGGGCCGCGGTGCTCATCCGCCGGGAGGGCGGCGGCACGCGGTACCTGGCCTCGGGGGTCGCGGACGTCCGCACCGGACGCCGGATCCACCGGAACGACCACTTCCGGGCGGGCAGCCTCACCAAGACCGTCATCGCGGCGGTGACGCTGCGCCTTGCCTCCCAGAGGCGGCTCGGCCTCGGCGACACGGTGGAGGAACACCTCCCGGGGCTGGTGCGCGGCCGGGGCAACGACGGCCGGGCCATCACGATCCGTCAGCTGCTGAACCAGACCAGCGGGCTGTTCGACTACACCGCCGACCCGGTGCTGGCGCGTCAGCTGTCCACCGCGGCCGACCGCACCCGCACCCCCGCCTCCCTGGTGCGGACCGCCGTCGCGCACCGCCCGTACTTCGCGCCCGGGGCCGGCTGGCGCTACTCCAACACCAACTACGTGCTGCTGGGCATGGTCGTCCAGCGGATCACCGGCCGCTCCTACGCGGCCGAGGCCCGGCGCGACGTGCTCGTCCCCCTTCGGCTGCACGGCACCTCCTTCCCCGGCACCCGCACCACCCTCCCGGACCCGCACGGCCGCGCGTACACGCGGGACGGCGGGGCCGGGGACGGCGGCGCCCGACGCGATGTCACCGACCTCAACCCCTCCTCGGCCGGGGCCGCGGGGGAGCTGATCTCCACGCTCGGCGACCTGACCCGCCTCCTCCCCGGTCTGCTGCGCGGCAAGGTCGTGCCCCGGGCCGAGCTGCGGCAGATGCGGAACACCTCCGCCTCCGACGGCCGGTACGGCATGGGGCTGTTCCCGGTGCGGCTGACGTGCGGGGTGACGCTGTGGGGCCACAACGGCGAGATCAACGGCTCGTACGCGCTGGCCGTGACCACCCCCGACGGCCGTCACAGCCTCGCCTACCGGCTCAACAGCACCGCCGCCTCCGGTCTGGCCGCCGAAACGTCCCTGCTCGAGGCCGAGTTCTGTCCTCGCCGATAGGCCACGCGACCTCCACGCGGCCTCCTCCTGCAGCGGGCCGGTAAGACACGCGAGCCCCTCCTGCAGCGGGCCGGTGACACACGCGACCTCCTCCTACAGCGGGATGATGTCCGGCGCGCCCAGCCGGGCCGCGTCCGCCGTCAGATCGTCCGGCTGACGCTGCGACTCGCGCTCCGCCTCCACCCGCTTCTCGTAGTGCTGGACCTCCCGGTCGAGCTGGTCCTCGGCCCAGCCCAGCACCGGCCCCAGCAGCTCGGCCACCTCGCGGGCGCAGCGCGTACCGCGGTCGAAGGTCTCGATCGAGATGCGGGTGCGGCGGGTGAGGACGTCGTCCAGATGGCGGGCCCCCTCGTGCGAGGCGGCGTAAGAGACCTCGGCACGCAGATAGTCCTCCGCCCCGGCCAGCGGCTTCCCCAGCGAGGCGTCGCCCGCGATCAGGTCCAGCACCTCCTGCGCCGCCGAGCCGTAGCGGTTGAGCAGATGCTCGATCCGCGCCGCGTGCAGCCCGTGCTGCCGGCCGATCCGCTCCCGGGCGTTCCACAACGCGTTGTAGCCGACGGCGCCGACCAGCGGGATCTCCTCGGTGACACAGGGCCCGACCCGGCGGTCGAGGCCGTGCACCGCCTCGTCCACGGCGTCCTTGGCCATCACCCGGTACGTGGTGTACTTGCCGCCCGCGACCACCACCAGGCCCGGCACCGGATGGGCGACGGTGTGCTCGCGGGAGAGCTTGCTGGTGGCGTCCGACTCCCCGGCCAGCAGCGGGCGCAGCCCGGCGTAGACGCCCTCCACGTCGTCACGGGTCAGCGGCACCGCGAGGACCTCGTTGACATGCTCCAGCAGATAGTCGATATCGGCGCTGGAGGCGGCCGGATGGGCCTTGTCCAGGTCCCAGTCGGTGTCCGTGGTGCCGATGATCCAGTGCCTGCCCCAGGGGATCACGAACAGCACGCTCTTCTCGGTGCGCAGGATCAGCCCGGTCGTGGAGTGGATGCGGTCCTTGGGGACCACCAGGTGGATGCCCTTGGAGGCCCGGACGTGGAACTGGCCGCGCTCGCCGATCAGCGCCTGGGTCTCGTCGGTCCACACCCCGGTGGCGTTGACCACCTGCCGGGCGCGGACCTCGAACTCGCCGCCCTGCTCCAGGTCGTGCACCCGGGCGCCGACCACGCGCTCGCCCTCCCGCAGGAAGCCGACCACCCGCGCGCGGTTGGCCACATGGGCGCCGTACTCCGCCGCCGTGCGCACCAGCGTGGTGACGTAGCGGGCGTCGTCCATCTGGGCGTCGTAGTACTGCAACGCCCCGACCAGCGCGTCCTTCTTGAGGCAGGGGGCGACGCGCAGCGCCCGGCCGCGGCTCAGATGGCGGTGGGCGGGCAGTCCGCGGCCGTGCCCCGAGGAGATCGACATGGTGTCGTAGAGGGCGACGCCCGAGCCCGCGTAGAACCGCTCCCAGACCCGGTGTTTCAGCGGGTACAGGAACGGCACCGGCTTGACCAGGTGCGGTGCGATCCGCTCCAGCAGCAGCCCGCGCTCCTTCAGCGCCTCGCGCACCAGTGCGAAGTCCAGCATCTCCAGATAGCGCAGTCCGCCGTGGATCAGCTTGCTGGACCGGCTGGAGGTGCCGGAGGCCCAGTCCCGCGACTCGACCAGACCGGTCTCCAGGCCCCGGGTCGCGGCGTCCAGCGCGGTGCCCGCGCCGACCACGCCGCCGCCCACGACCAGCACATCGAGCTCACGGTCCGCCATCCGGGCCAGCGCCTCGCCGCGCTCGGCCGGTCCCAGTGCCGGTGTTTTCACCGCTGCCTCCCGTTGTGATCGACGCCACGCCGCTCTGCCGATTTTCCTGGCTTTCTCCCCTCCATGCCATGCCGCTGCTCCGGCCATCGACGCGACACCGTGTCAACACCCCTCACCAATACTGAATACGAGTCATATTTCCGCTTAGTCTGCCTTTGCGCCATCCGACATCGTCCCGGGAAGGACGACACGACGTCATGCCCGCAGATCTCGCCGTCATCGGACTCGGTCATCTCGGTATTCCTCTCGCCCGGGCGGCCACCGCCGCCGGCATCCGCACCGTCGGCTACGACCCCGATCCGCGCACGGCCCACGACCTCCGGGCCGGACGGCTGCCCGCCGGCTCGGGCGAGGGCCTGCTCTCCGCCGCCGAGCTGCGCCGGATGGCCTCCCAGGGGTTCCGGATCACCGCCGACCCCGCCGAACTCGGCCGCGTCCGCACCGCTGTGATCTGCGCCCCGACCCCGCGCGGGGACGACCGCAGACTGGATCTGTCGGCGGTCGGCGAGGCGGCCCGTACGCTCGCGGCGAGGCTGCGCCCGCACACCACCGTTCTGCTGGAATCGACCGTGTACCCCGGCACCACCGAGGAATTCCTCCGTCCACTCCTAGAGGAGGGATCCGGGCTGCGGGCCGGGCGCGACTTCCACCTCGCCTACTCCCCCTGCCGCCACGACCCGGGCAACCGCGCCCACGGCCCCGCCAACACTCCCAAGGTCATCGGCGGCCTCACCCCCGCCTGCACCGAGGCGGCCGCCGCGTTCTACGGGCGCTTCACCGAGAAGGTCGTCCGGGCCCGCGGCACGCGCGAGGCCGAGACGGTCAAGGTCCTGGAGACCAATTACCGGCACGTCAACATCGCCCTGGTCAACGAGATGGCGGTGTACTGCCATGACCTCGGCGTCGATGTGTGGGACGTGGTCCGCTGCGCCGAGACCAAGCCGTTCGGCTTCCAGTCCTTCCGCCCCGGCCCCGGCGTCGGCGGCCACGGCGTGCCGGTCGACCACGGGCACATGGCCGACCCGCAGCGCGGCCTCGGCATCCCGCTGCGCATGGTGGAGCTCGCGCAGCAGGTCAACGGGCGGATGCCGGGCTATGTCACGCGCCGCTGCACGGCCCTGCTCAACGAGTACGGGAAGTCGGCGCGCGGCGCGCACGTACTGCTGCTGGGCGTCGGCTACAAGGCCGACGTCGCCGACGCCGAGGGCTCACCCGCGCGGGAGATCGCCTCCCGGCTGATCGAGCTGGGCGCCCGGCTCAGCTACCACGATCCGTACGTCACGCGCTGGCGGGTGCTGGGGCGCGAGGTGGAGCGCGCCGACTCGGTGTACGAGGCGGCCGCCGACGCCGACCTGACCGTCCTGCTCCAGCCGCACCGCACCTACGACCTCCAGGGGCTGTCGGTGAAGGCCCAGCTGCTGCTGGACACCCGGGGCGCGGGACCGGCGGGCACGGCACACCGGCTGTGAGAGCCGCCCGGCCCGGGTCCGGGCCCCGCCGTCACCGGCTCCGCGTACGCCGCAGCCGGAACGCGACCGCCAGCACGATCAGCGCCGTCCCGCCCAGCACGAAGATCACCGCTCCCGACGGCACCGACCGCACATCCGCCGTGAACGTCATCGGCGCGCCCCAGGGCCTGCCGTCGGTGGTGGTGTAGAGCTGGGCGGTCAGCCGCACCGGCCCGTTCGCGTACGCCTCCACCCGGATCCGCACCGTACGGCTCACCGCCCGCGACGCCTGGACCGGCATCGCGCGGTCCCGGGCGATCAGCCGCTCGGGGCGGCTGGAGAGGACCCGGAGCTCCACCCCGGTGAGGTCCTGCTGGAGGCCGTTGTCGACGGTGACCGGGATGGTCGCCGAACCCCCGGTCACCACCACCGTGGACTTCGGCACCAGCCGCACCGACGCGATCGAGGCGGTCAGATAGCGGGACACCCCCCGCTGGTACGAGGCCGCGCCCGCCGGGTCGGCGCGCCAGGCGGTCGCCACGGAGCGGCCCAGCGCGGCCCGTACGGACGCGGCGGTGGCCCGCGCGTCCGACAGCACCTTGGCCAGGGCCCGCATCCGCAGCCGGTCCCGGACCACCGCCGCGAGCCGGGCGGGCGGCAGCTCGGAGGCGTGCCGCGCGAGCGGATAGCCGTCGAAGCCCCGCAGCCGCCCCGCCGTGGGCTTGCGCAGCGCGGCCGCGAACCCGGCCGGCTCCAGCCAGCCCGCCTTACGGCCCTCGGCCACCACCGTGAGCAGCACCCGGGCGACCGCGAGCGGCATCCGGCGCGGCGGCACCATCACCAGCTCGCGACGGGCGGACGGCAGCTCCCGCGCGGCCGTAAGGGTCTCGGCGAGGAGCCGCTGGCGCAAGCGCAGCCGGGCGGGCGCACCGGAGGCGCCCGCGGCCGGATGGCTCGCGAAGAGCTGGGACGCGATCGCCGCGTCGTAGCGCAGCGCGGTCGTGCCGCCCTCGAGCGAGACGGCGCCGTCGTCGGTGGCCCCCTCCGAGACCAGCTCACCGGCGGAGGTCACCCCGGCGCCCGAGGCCAGCACCGTGTCCAGGCCGAGCCCCTTGGCGTACCGGGCGATCCCGTCGTCCAGCTCGCCGCCCGCGGGCCAGCCCACACCGGCGCGCGCGTGGACGCCCAGCGCCCGGTCCACCACGCTCCGGCCGGTGCGCGAGGCCCGGCGCAGCAGCCCGGCGAGCGGGGCGCCGCCGCCGCGCGCGAGCGAGGCCAGATCCGGGTCCGCGTACGGCAGCGCGATCACCTCGCGGCCCCGGACCGCCGCCCGGAGCGCGGCCAGCCAGCCCGCCGCCGCCTCGTCGCCCTTCCCCTCGGTGGCTCGCAGCGGATCGGTGTCACCCGGCGTACGGGCCACCCGGTACCCGGCGACCATGGCCCGAGCCTGGACGATCAGATCCGGATCGAGCACCCATGTGACCGGCCGCCCCTTGCCCATCTCCACCAGCCGCCGCAGCCGCCCGCCCGGCCCGAAGGCGGCGGTCAGCTGGTCGTCGCGGAAGACCGGCAGCACGCTGTCCTGGGTGCGCAGGGTCAGCGCCTCCATCCGCGGGGCGTCCAGCACCGGCCACAGCACGGTGGTGCGCAGCGGCTCCAGCCGGGTGGCGTCGGGGTACGCGGACAGGTGGGTGCGGATCAGCCCGAGCACGGTCCCGGCACCCGCGCCGTCCGCGCCGTCCGCCCGGACGACATGCACGGTGAGCGCGTACGCCCCGGCGCCGTCCAGCCCCAGGTCGGGGACGGGCACGGTGAGCCGGAAGCCGCGCTCGGCGCCGGTGGGCAGCGGGGCGAGACGGGCCGTACGGTCGGCCACCTCGGGGCCGTCGGCCCGGGTCAGGGGCGTACGACGGGCCACGGTGGCGAGCCCGCCACGGGTGTCGATCGCCCCGGAGGCCCCGATCCGCACCCCGATCCGCGCGGCCCCGACCCGCCGCCCGGAGGTGTTGGTGACCCGCCCGCTGATCCTCAGCTCGCCGCCCTGACGGATCACGGCGGGGGTGAGGGAGGTCAGCTCGACGGACACGGGATAGCGGCGGGAGGGTGCGTGGGCCGCGGGGCTCATGACGCCGTCGGGCCCACGGCCCTGCGGCGTGACGGGGCCATCAGGCCCACGGCCGCGCGGCGCGGCGGCGCCGTCAGACCCACGGCCGCGCGGCGCAGCAGCGCCGTCAGACCCACGGCCGCGCGGCGCAGCAGCGCCGTCAGACCCACGGCCGCGCGGCGCAGCAGCGCCGTCAGACCCACGGCCGCGCGGCGCAGCAGCGCCGTCAGACCCACGGCCCTGCGGCGTGGCAGCGCCGCCGCGCCCACGGCCGTGCGGCGCGGCGGCGCGAGCCTCTAGGCCGTTCGCCGGGGCGGCACCACCGTAAGACCCACGGCCCTCCGGCGTGCCACCACGAACCCCACGGCCGTCCGCCGGGGCGGCGCCACGAGGCCCGCGGCCTTGCGCCGTAGTGTCGCCGTAAGGCACGCGGCCCTGCGCCGCCGCCATGGCCGCGCCATAACCCCCGCCGCCGTCCGCCAGGACTGTCGCCGCCCCGGCGGGCATCGACAGCACGGAAGCGATCGCGACCAGGATCGTGGTGGCGGTCGCGAGAACCGCCCGCCGGTACGTCCTGCCGCGCCCCACGACCACCACCTCGACGCCCGCGCCTGTCGTCCGCCCGCGCCGCACGGGACCGACGCGGTGTCACCAGCCCACCACGCCGGGGACGACGCCGCACGCTCAAGGCCGCCGCCCCGGGGAGCCCCCGCCGGGCCGCCCCGAGGCGTCCTCAGCAGCTCGCGGAAATCGGCCGCGGTTCGAACGGCACCCCGAAGGGGCGATCTGCGGCTCCGCCGGGTGGGCGACCGGCCACGACGGCGCCGCGAGACGGCCGACGGCAGGTCAGGGCATTCCCGGCGGAGCGCTTGGGCGTCACACCCGCACGGAGTCCGGCCGACGGGGCCGTGCGTCCATCGCGGTGCGCAGCGAGGCGAAGTCCTCCACACAGCGGCCGGTGCCGATGGCCACGCAGTCCAGCGGGTCGTCGGCCACCAGCACCGGGATGTTCAGCTCGCGCCCCAGCCGTACGTCCAGACCGCGCAGCAGGGCCCCGCCGCCGGTCAGCACGATGCCGCGGTCCATGATGTCGCCCGCCAGCTCCGGCGGGGTCTCGTCGAGCGTGGCCCGCACGGCCGCGACGATGCTGTCCACCGGCTCGGCGAGGGCGTGCCGCACCTCGTCCGAGGTCAGTTCGAGCACCCTGGGCAGCCCGGTCGCCTGGTCCCGGCCGCGGATCGTGCAGCGGTCCGGCGGCAGCAGCGCCTGGGTGTCCTCGTTGTCCTCGCTCTGACCCGGGATGAACACCTCCACATTCCGCTCGGGCCGCCGGACGGACTCCGAGACCCGCGGTACGGACAGCGGCCCGGTGGGCGAGGCGGATCCGATGGAGACCTTGATCTCCTCGGCGGACCGCTCACCGATCGCCAGCGCGTACTGCTTCTTCACATAGGAGGTGATCGCGACATCCATCGCGTCGCCCGCGGTGCGCACCGACCGCGCGGTGACGATGCCGCCCAGCGAGACCACGGCGACCTCCGTCGTACCGCCGCCGATGTCGACGACCATGCAGCCGGTCGGCTCGCTCACCGGCAGCCCCGCGCCGATCGCCGCCGCGATGGGCTCCTCGACCAGATGCACCTGCCGCGCCCCGGCCTGGGTGGCCGCCTCCATCACCGCGCGCCGCTCAACGCCGGTGATCCCGGAGGGCACACAGACCACCACCCGGGGGCGGGCCAGCCGGCGGCTGCCCATGACCTTCTTGATGAAGTACCGCAGCATGCGCTCGGCGATCTCGAAATCGGCGATCACGCCATCGCGCAGCGGCCGCACGGCGACGATGTTCGTCGGTGTCCGCCCCATGGTCTCCTTGGCGGCCGAACCCACCGACAGCACACTGCCGTCGACTGTGTTCACCGCCACAACCGACGGCTCGTTGAGCACGATGCCCCTGCCCCGTACGTACACCAGTGTGTTGGCGGTGCCGAGGTCGATACCCATGTCACGCCCATTGAACGACTTGTTCTGCGCCATAAGTTGACATTATTGCTTATGCCGGATTCTGTCCCGGCACTGATGTCATTCGCACCACCGTGCGGCCGTGCCACTGCTACCTTGCGGGCATGATCGTGTCCGCTCCCTCCGCAGCTCAGGCCCCACGACCGGCCCGTGGGCTCGCGGCGGGAATCGCGGCGGCCCTGCTCGGAGCCCTGGTCTTCGGCTTCATCCAGGGCAAAATCGGCCACCGCGGCCAGGAGGTCGGCTACTGGGCGCTGTGCATCGGACTGTTGACCGGCGCCGCGCTGGGCAAGCTGGGCGGCCGGGCGCCGCTGCTGGCGCTCGTCGGCATACCGCTGGCCGTGGTCAGTGTCTCGCTGGCGCAACTGATCGGCGCCGCGGTACTGATGGGGGACGAGAGCTCCTGGCCCACCGCCGACACCCTGATCAGGCACTTCGGGCTGGTGGCGGACTATTGGCGTGATCACATCCTGGGGCGCAACGACATCACCTTCTACGCCGTGGCGGGAGCGGAAAGTTACCTCGTCGCGAAGCGCGTCACCGAATAGCGGCGACGAATCGCCATATGCCGGGCCAACGTGTCTCCGTCCGGTCCCAGCCATGTCACGGACGTCAGACACGACTTGTCTGATTGTCATGCCTGCCTGTTAGTTTTATGGCTCGATAGTTTCCTTCCGCGTTCCCAGCCCGCAGCCGCTCATCAGCCGAGCTGTCCCCGGAACGCGGTCTCAACACCTTCATCCCCGGGGGAATTCCATGAGCCAGAACTGGCAGCAGCCACAGCAGCCAGGCGGGTACCCGCAGCAGCCGGGCGGCTATCCGCAGCAGCCCGCCCCGCCCCAGCAGGCCGGTGGGTACGGCTCCGCGCAGCAGCCCGGCTATGGCTACCCGCAGGGTCAGCCGCCCCAGCCCCAGCAGCCTCAGCCGCAGTACGGCGGCGGCTTCCCGCCGCCCGCGCCGCCGGCCGGCCGCCCCGGCAACCCGCTGCTGGCCGTGGGCGCCGCCCTCGTGGCCACGATCGTCGGCGCGTTCCTCTACGCGTTCCTGCTGAGCGCGATGGCGGACACGGACAAGACCCCGCCGGAGGTCACGCAGTTCGCGTACGCCGGTGTGGTCGTCGGCGCGCTCATCGGTCTGGCGGTCGCCAAGCTGGGCGGCCGCAACACGGGACTGTGGGTGGTCGGCGCGGTGCTGGCCCTGGCCGCGGTGTTCCTCGGCGAGCTCTACGGCTACGCCATGATCCTGCACGATGTGATGAGCAACTACGCCGACAAGATCGGCGGCGGCGCCAGCAGCCAGGTGCTCTCCTCGAACGAGATCTTCTTCGACCACTTCAGCGACCTGTGGAAGTCGTGGAAGGAAGACTCCGACGCGCTGACCTACATCTTCATGGCGCTCGCGCCGGTCGCCGCGGTCAGCACCGCCTACCGGATCAGCAACCGCTGAGCCCACGGGCAACACAGCAAGGGGAAGGCCCCGGCCGCGAGGCGGTCGGGGCCTTCCCCTTGCCGAATCGGTCACCGCACCGGTTGCCGAACCGGCCCGTGAAGGACGCTCAGCGCTTGTCGCGGGCCGACGGCGCGACCGTGACCTCGACCCGCTGGAACTCCTTCAGCTCCGAGTAGCCGGTGGTGGCCATCGCGCGGCGCAGCGCGCCGAAGAAGTTCATCGAACCGTCGGTGGTGTGCGACGGGCCGAGGAGGATCTCCTCGGTGGAGCCCACCGTGCCCAGGTTCATCCGCTTGCCGCGCGGCACTTCGTCGTGCACGGCCTCCATGCCCCAGTGGTGACCGCGGCCCGGTGCGTCGGTGGCCCGGGCCAGCGGGGAGCCCATCATCACCGAGTCCGCGCCGCAGGCGACGGCCTTCGGCAGATCGCCGCTCCAGCCCACGCCGCCATCGGCGATCACATGTACATAGCGGCCGCCGGACTCGTCCATGTAGTCCCGGCGGGCGGCGGCGACATCGGCGACCGCCGTGGCCATCGGCACCTGGATGCCCAGCACATTGCGGGTGGTGTGCGCGGCGCCGCCGCCGAAGCCCACCAGCACACCGGCCGCGCCGGTGCGCATCAGATGCAGGGCCGCCGTGTACGTGGCGCAGCCGCCCACGATCACCGGGACGTCCAGCTCATAGATGAACTGCTTGAGGTTGAGCGGCTCGGCGGCGCCGGAGACATGCTCGGCGGAGACCGTGGTGCCGCGGATCACGAAGATGTCGACCCCCGCGTCCACCACGGCCTTGGAGAACTGCGCCGTGCGCTGCGGGGACAGGGCGGCGGCGGTCACCACTCCCGCGTCCCGCACCTCCTTCAGGCGCTGGCCGATCAGCTCCTCCTTGATCGGCTCGGCGTAGATCTCCTGCATCCGGGTGGTCGCGGTGTGCTCGTCCAGCTCGGCGATCTCCGCCAGCAGCGGCTCCGGGTCCTCGTAACGGGTCCAGAGCCCCTCGAGGTTGAGCACTCCGAGGCCGCCGAGCTCACCGATGCGGATCGCGGTGCGGGGTGAGACCACCGAGTCCATCGGCGCGGCCAGGAACGGCAGCTCGAAGCGGTAGGCGTCGATCTGCCAGGCGATCGAGACCTCCTTCGGGTCCCGGGTGCGACGACTCGGCACAACGGCGATGTCGTCGAACGCGTACGCCCTGCGGCCGCGCTTGCCGCGCCCGATCTCGATCTCAGTCACGTGGGTGCCTTTCCCTGTTCACGAACAGCCGTCCCAGTATCCCTGCCCGCACCGTCGCGAGGTCGCCCGGGTGAACGGTGCGGGCGGCACGGACGGCACGGGTCAGCGGACAGCGTGGATCAACGGCCGGAGTAGTTCGGCGCCTCGGTGGTCATCTGGATGTCATGCGGGTGGCTCTCCTTGAGGCCCGCCGCGGTGATCCGCACAAAGCGGCCCTTCTCCTTCAACTCCGCCACATTGGCCGAGCCGACATAGCCCATCGACGCCCGCAGACCGCCCACCAGCTGGTGCGCGACCGAGGCCAGCGGGCCGCGATAGGGCACCTGGCCCTCGATGCCCTCGGGGACCAGCTTGTCCTCGGACAGGACGTTGTCCTGGAAGTAGCGGTCCTTGGAGTACGAGCGGGCCTGGCCGCGCGTCTGCATGGCGGCCAGGGAGCCCATGCCCCGGTAGGACTTGAACTGCTTGCCGTTGATGAAGACCATCTCGCCCGGCGACTCCTCGCAGCCGGCCAGCAGGCTGCCCAGCATCACGGTGTCCGCACCGGCCGCGATCGCCTTGGCGATGTCGCCCGAGTACTGCAGACCGCCGTCGCCGATCAGCGGCACCCCGGCCGCGTGACAGGCGCGGGCGGCCTCGTAGATCGCCGTCACCTGCGGTACGCCGATGCCCGCGACCACGCGCGTGGTGCAGATCGAGCCCGGGCCGACGCCGACCTTGACCCCGTCCACCCCCGCGTCGATCAGCGCCTGGGCGCCGTCCCTGGTGGCGATATTGCCGCCCACCACATCGACCGCGATATTGGACTTGACCTTGGCGATCATGTCGAGGATGCCCCGGCTGTGGCCGTGCGCGCTGTCCACGACCAGGAAGTCGGCCCCGGCCTCGACCAGCGCCTGCGCCCGCTCGTACGACTCGTCGCCGACACCTACGGCGGCGCCGACGACCAGCCGGCCGCCCGCGTCCTTCGCCGCGTGGGGGTACTGCTCCGCCTTCACGAAGTCCTTGACCGTGATCAGGCCCTTGAGCACGCCCGCGTCGTCGACCAGCGGCAGCTTCTCGATCTTGTGGCGGCGCAGCAGCTGCATCGCGTCCTCGCCGGAGATCCCCACCTTGCCGGTGACCAGCGGCATCGGGGTCATGACCTCGCGGACCTGACGGCCCCGGTCCACCTCGAAGGCCATGTCACGGTTGGTGACGATGCCGAGCAGCTTGCCCACGGCGTCCGTGACCGGCACACCGCTGATACGGAACTTCGCGCACAGCGCGTCCGCCTCGTGCAGCGTGGCGTCCGGCCGGACCGTGATCGGGTCGGTGACCATGCCGGACTCCGACCGCTTGACCAGGTCGACCTGGTTGGCCTGGTCCTCGATGGACAGATTGCGGTGCAGCACGCCCACGCCGCCCTGCCGGGCCATGGCGATGGCCATCCGGGACTCGGTGACCTTGTCCATGGCGGCGGACAGCAGCGGCACGTTCACCCGCACGTTCCGAGAGACCCTGGACGAGGTGTCGACCGCGTTCGGCAGCACCTCGGAGGCGCCCGGCAGCAGCAGCACGTCGTCGTACGTCAGCCCGAGCATGGCGAACTTCTCAGGCACTCCGTCGACGTTGTCAGTCATGACACCCTTCCAATGGTCTTGCCCCAGCGCGGACTCCCATGCTAACGGGCTCCCCGAGTGCCTCATTCCGCCCTGTGGATAACTTCTCAGCGACCTGCTAAATGCGGAAGGCACAACAAGGTAACGAGCCGCTCGGAACTCCGGTGGGCCCGGGGCTCACTGCTCGGCGAGCGCGCGCAGCCTGCTCAGCGCCCGGTGCTGGGCGACCCGCACCGCTCCGGGGGACATCCCGAGCATCTGCCCGGTCTCCTCCGCCGTCAGCCCGACCGCGACCCTCAGCAGCACCAGCTCGCGCTGGTGCTCCGGAAGGTTGGCCAGCAGCTTCTTGGCCCACTCCGCGTCGCTGCTGAGCAGCGCCCGCTCCTCGGGCCCCAGCGAATCGTCCGGCTGCTCCGGCATCTCGTCCGAGGGGACGGCCGTGGAGCCCGGGTGGCGCATGGCGGCCCGCTGCAGATCGGCGACCTTGTGGGAGGCGATGGCCACGACGAACGCCTCGAAGGGCTTTCCGGTGTCGCGGTAGCGCGGCAGCGCGCACAGCACCGCGAGACAGACCTCCTGCGCCAGGTCGTCCACGAAGTGGCGGGCATCACCCGGAAGTCGGGACAGCCTCGTACGGCAGTAGCGCAGGGCCAGCGGGTGGACCAGGGCCAGCAGATCGTGGGTGGCCTGCTCGTCCCCCTCGGCTGCGCGCCCGACGAGGGAGCCGATCGCCCCCGTACCCCCGGGAGCTCCCTTGGGGGCTCCTGGGCTCTCGTCGTCGCGCGGCATCCATCCATGGTGCCTCGGGCCCGGGGGCTCCGTGGCATCGCGTCCGTAGTTGTGCGCTGATCCGTTATGAGCAGGTGCGCCGGCTGTCGTCACGTCCTGCGCTCTCCCCTCACGCCCGACCGACTCGTCCCCGAGGAACTCCACACCTTCAAGGATGCGGCATAGCGCGGGGAACTGATACAGGCCACCACCACAGCGCTCGCCGCGCACGCTTTCGCCCCGCCCGCCAACCGACGGGCGGGGACCGTAGCGCCCCCGCTGCGCAGCACGTCAGAACGGTCGTGGCCGGATCAGCGGACCAGACCCCAGCGGAACCCGAGGGCCACCGCATGTGCCCGGTCGGACGCGCCGAGCTTCTTGAACAACCGGCGTGCGTGCGTCTTGACCGTGTCCTCGGACAGGAACAGCTCGCGGCCGATCTCCGCGTTGGACCGGCCGTGGCTCATGCCCTCGAGCACCTGGATCTCCCGCGCGGTGAGCGTGGGCGCGGCGCCCATCTCGGCCGAGCGCAGCCGGCGCGGGGCCAGCCGCCAGGTGGGGTCGGCGAGCGCCTGGGTCACGGTGGCGCGCAGCTCGGCGCGCGAGGCGTCCTTGTGCAGATAGCCACGGGCGCCGGCCGCCACGGCCAGCGCCACTCCGTCCAGGTCCTCGGCGACCGTGAGCATGATGATCCGGGCGCCGGGGTCGGCGGAGAGCAGCCGCCGCACGGTCTCGACCCCGCCGAGACCGGGCATCCGTACGTCCATCAGAATCAGATCCGAGCGGTCGGCACCCCAGCGGCGGAGGACTTCCTCGCCGTTGGCCGCCGTCGTCACACGCTCGACGCCGGGCACGGTCGCCACCGCGCGGCGCAGCGCCTCTCGGGCAAGCGGGGAGTCGTCGCAGACGAGGACGGATGTCATGGCCGCCCTCCGCAGCTGATGCGCGTCACCTTGAGCCTCCAGGCTGGTACATATCGTCACCTGAGCGATTGACAGCCCCGGATGTCTGTCCGAGAGCTTTACCCATCAACCGCCTCCGCACTCTCAACGACGGTCACCCGAAAGAGTTACGGGGTTCGGCGGCCACCTTCGACACTCTACGTGAGGGCCCGGACACGGAGCAGCTTCGTCGCGCCGGTCGCGTCCTTCGCGCCTCCCCCATAGGGCAGCCCCCGAGGCAGTCCCTTCGGTGGCATTTGGCGACCTTGCTTCCAATTTGGTGGTGTGTGTGGCTAGATTCGCAATGAGTCATATTTACATCTACTTACACCGTAGGTGTACGACCCAGGACACAGCGTCCGCAGCCGATCGCTTCGAGGAGATAAGGCAATGGCAGATTTCTCCCGTCTTCCCGGCCCGAATGCCGACCTGTGGGACTGGCAGCTCCTGGCCGCGTGTCGCGGGGTCGACAGCTCGCTCTTCTTCCACCCGGAGGGGGAGCGCGGCGCTGCCCGCAGCGCACGCGAGATGTCGGCGAAAGAGGTGTGCATGCGCTGCCCGGTACGGGCGCAGTGCGCGGCCCACGCCCTTGCCGTACGCGAGCCCTACGGAGTGTGGGGAGGGCTGACCGAGGACGAGCGCGAGGAGCTCATGGGGCGGGCACGGCATCGCGCGGTCGCCGGTACGGGAGCCCCGGGATCCTGATCAACGGCCTGAGCACGGCCAACTGAAGAAACGTTCCTCCTGTCACCGCCCGGCGCATCCGCGGACGGCCGCGGGGTGGTGCGCGCGCCGCTCACCTGCGGGCGGCCCGCTCCAGCCGGTCCAGTGTCGCCGCCACCGCCGGGACGCGGGCGAGGTCGGGCAGGGTCAGCGCCACCACTTCCCGCCGCACCGCCGGTTCCACCTCCAGCGTCGTGGCGCCCTTGGTCCGCACCGACTCCAGCGCCAGCTCGGGCAGCACCGCGACCCCCAGCCCGGCCCCGACCAGGCCGACGACCGTCGGATAGTCGTCCGTCGCGAAGTCGATGCGCGGCGTGAAGCCCGCGGACTCGCACACCTCCACCAGATGCCCCCGGCAGCGCGGACAGCCCGCGATCCACGGCTCCCCGGCCAGCTCGGCGATCCCCACCGCCCCGGCGCCCGCCAGCTTGTGCCCCTCCGGCACCACGCCCACCAGCCGATCGCTCAGCAGCGGCCGCAGGACCAGGTCGTCCCACTCGCCGCCGCCTCCCGAGGCCGCCTCCGCCTCCGCGCTCACCTGCGGATACCGGAAGGCCAGCGCGATCTCGCAGTCGCCCGAGCGCAGCATCTCCACCGAGCCCGGCGGCTCGGCCTCCACGAGCGAGACCCGCGTCCCGGGGTGCGCCGCGCGCATCTCGGCGAGCGCCATGGGCACCAGGGTCGAGCTGCCGCTGGGGAAGGACACCAGCCGCACCCGGCCCGAGCGCAGCCCGGCGATCGCCGCGACCTCCTCCTCGGCGGCGGTCAGCCCGGCCAGGATCCCGCCGGCGTGCCGCACCAGCGCCCGGCCCGCCTCGGTCAGCCGCATCTCCCGTCCGCTGCGGATCAGCAGCGGGGTGCCCGCGGCGCCCTCCAGGGCCTTCATCTGCTGGCTGACGGCGGGCTGGGTGCAGCCGAGCTCACGGGCGGCGGCGGAGAAGGAGCCGGTGGCGGCCACCGCGCGCAGCACCCTGAGATGGCGGGCCTCGATCATGCCTTGAGCATAAGGGACCCTTGGGTACGGCCCGGGATATTACGTCGACGCTTTGACCTCACTGTCCTACGGTGCGGTCATGCCGCATACTCCACGCCCCTCAACCGTCCTCACCGTGAACATCGGCCGCGCGATGCCGAGCGCCCACACCGACTGCCCCGCAGGCACCGGTATCGACAAGCGGCCCGTCGACCGCCCGGTGCGGGTCGCGGCCCCCGGGCCGAAGGGCCGGGCCGGAAGCGGTCTGGCCGGTGACTCGGTCTGCGACCTCCGCCACCACGGCGGCGACGACCAGGCCGTCTACGCCTACGCCCGGGAGGACCTCAACGTCTGGGAGCGGGAGCTGGCCCGCGAGCTGGCCAACGGAGCCTTCGGCGAGAACCTCACCACCAGCGGTATCGACGTCAACGGCGCGCTCGTCGGCGAGCGCTGGCGAGTGGGGAGCGAACTGCTGCTGGAGGTGACCTCACCGCGGATCCCGTGCCGTACGTTCGCCGGGTGGCTGGGCGAGCGGGGGTGGCTCAAGCGGTTCACCCAGGCCGCCGTCCCGGGTGCGTATCTGCGGGTGATCGAGCCCGGCGAGATCCGCTCGGGCGACTCCGTCGAGATCGTGCACCGGCCCGACCACGAGGTGACGGTCGAGTTCCTCTTCCGCGCCGAGACCACGGAGCGGGAGCTGCTCCCGAGGGTGCTGGCGGCCGGTGACGCGCTGCATCCGGAGGTGCGGAAGACCGCCCTGAAGTACCGGTCCGCGAAGGCGAGCTGACGGAAGCGGACTGACGGAAGCGCTCATTCCGGCGCAGATCGCTCGCGGTGCCGCTCGGCGGTCCGCCGGGGCCTGCCACGGCCGATAACGTGCGCGTATGACGACTGCATTGATTACCGGAACCACCGCGGGCATCGGCGCCGCCTTCGCGGGCCGGCTCGCCGCCGACGGGCACAATCTGGTGCTCGTCGCACGCGACGAGAAGCGGCTGCGGGAGCAGGCGGCGGATCTCCACGACCGGCACGGCGTGGAGGCGGACGTGCTGGTGGCGGACCTCTCCGAGGATGACGGGATCGCTGCGGTCGAGGCCCGGCTGAAGGACCGTACTCACCCGGTCGATCTGCTCGTCAACAACGCCGGTTTCGGCAACCGCGCCCGCTATCTGGATGTGCCGATCGCCGATGAGCTGCGGATGCTGAAGCTGCACTGCGAGGCGGTGCTGCGGCTGACCAGCGCGGGGGCCACGACGATGCGGGACCGGGGGCGCGGCGGGGTGATCAATGTGGCGTCGGTCGCGGCCTTCTTCCCGCGCGGGACGTACGGGGCGAGCAAGGCGTGGGTCGTGCAGTTCACGCAGGGCGCGGCGAAGGACCTGGCCAGCTCGGGGGTGCGGCTGATGGCGCTGTGCCCGGGGTTCGTCCGTACGGAGTTCCACGCGCGGGCGGGGATCAAGGACACCAGCGTGCCGAGCTGGATGTGGCTGGACCCGGACCGGCTGGTCACGGCGGCGCTGAAGGATTTCGCCCGGGGCAAGTCGCTGTCCATCCCGGACCCGCGCTACAAGGCGATGTCGAGCCTGGCGAAGCTGGCCCCGCGCTCGGCCCTCTCCTCCATCTCCTCCAAGGTCGGCCGCCCCCCGGCGAAGGGGTAGCCGTCCGGCGGAACCGGAACACACGAAGGCGCGGCCGCCCGTCGGGCGGCCGCGCCTTCGCGCTGCTTATGGCAGAACGCCGGCGCGTCAGTGCGCGTGACCGTGGCCGTGGCCCGCGGCCTCGGCCTCTTCCTCGGCCGGCTTCTCGACCACCAGGGTCTCGGTGGTGAGCAGCAGCGAGGCGATCGACGCCGCGTTCTCCAGCGCGGAGCGGGTGACCTTGACCGGGTCGATGACGCCGGCCTTCACCAGGTCGCCGTACTCCTCGGTGGCCGCGTTGTAGCCGTGGCCCTTCTCGAGCTCGGCGACCTTCGAGGTGATCACGTAGCCCTCGAGACCGGCGTTCTCGGCGATCCAGCGCAGCGGCTCGACCGCGGCGCGGCGGACCACGGCGACACCGGTGGCCTCGTCGCCCTGCAGACCCAGGCTGTTCTCCAGCACCTTCGCGGCGTGGACCAGCGCGGAGCCACCACCGGAGACGATGCCCTCCTCGACCGCGGCGCGGGTCGCGGAGATGGCGTCCTCCAGGCGGTGCTTCTTCTCCTTGAGCTCGACCTCGGTGGCCGCGCCCACGCGGATCACGCACACGCCGCCGGCCAGCTTCGCGAGCCGCTCCTGCAGCTTCTCGCGGTCCCAGTCGGAGTCCGTGGACTCGATCTCGGCCTTGATCTGGTTGACGCGGCCGGTAACCTCGTCGCTCTTGCCGCCACCGTCGACGATCGTGGTGTCGTCCTTGGTGACGGTCACGCGGCGGGCGGTGCCCAGCACGTCCAGACCGACCTGGTCGATCTTGAGACCGACCTCCTCGGCGATGACGGTGCCGCCCGTAAGGGTGGCGATGTCGCCGAGCATGGCCTTACGGCGGTCACCGAAGCCCGGGGCCTTCACCGCGACGGCGTTGAAGGTGCCGCGGATCTTGTTCACGACGAGGGTGGAGAGGGCCTCGCCCTCCACGTCCTCGGCGATGATCAGCAGCGGCTTGCTGGCGTTGGCCTGGATGATCTTCTCCAGGAGCGGCAGCAGGTCCTGGATGGAGGAGATCTTGCCCTGGTGGATCAGGATGTACGGGTCGTCGAGGACGGCCTCCATCCGCTCCTGGTCGGTGACCATGTACGGGGAGAGGTAGCCCTTGTCGAAGGCCATGCCCTCGGTGAAGTCGAGCTCCAGACCGAAGGTGTTGGACTCCTCGACGGTGATGACACCGTCCTTGCCGACCTTGTCCATCGCCTCGGCGATCAGCTCGCCGACCTGCTTGTCCTGCGCGGACAGGCCGGCCACGGCGGCGATGTCGGACTTCTCGTCGATCGGGCGGGCGGTGGCCAGCAGGTCGTCCGAGACGGCCTTGACCGCCGCGTCGATGCCCTTCTTCAGGGCGGCCGGGGAGGCACCGGCGGCCACGTTCTTCAGGCCCTCGCGGACGAGCGCCTGGGCCAGCACGGTGGCGGTGGTGGTGCCGTCACCCGCGATGTCGTTGGTCTTGGTCGCCACCTCCTTGACGAGCTGAGCGCCAAGGTTCTCGTACGGGTCCTCGACCTCGACCTCACGGGCGATCGTGACACCGTCGTTGGTGATGGTGGGGGCACCGAACTTCTTGTCGATGACGACATTGCGGCCACGGGGGCCGATGGTCACCTTGACGGTGTCCGCGAGCTTGTTGACGCCGCGCTCGAGGGCGCGACGGGCGTCCTCATCGAACTTCAGGATCTTCGCCATGAGTTGCGTATGTCCTCTCAAACAAGCCGTGCCCCGACCCCGGTTTCAGATGACACGGGCACCGGGGCACGGCTCATAGGCAAAACTTCGGTGATTACTTCTCGACGATCGCGAGAACGTCGCGAGCCGAGAGGACGAGGTACTCCTCGCCGCTGTACTTCACCTCGGTGCCGCCGTACTTGCTGTAGAGCACGACGTCACCGACGGAGACGTCGAGCGGAAGGCGCTTGCCGTCCTCGAAGCGGCCCGGGCCCACGGCCAGGACGACGCCCTCCTGGGGCTTTTCCTTGGCGGTGTCCGGAATGACCAGGCCCGAAGCCGTGGTCTGCTCGGCGTCGAGCGGCTGGACCACAATGCGGTCCTCGAGCGGCTTGATGGCAACCTTGGAGCTGGTGGTCGTCACGATCCGACCTCCCCCTTCGGAGATCTCACGGGGTCAACTGTCTGAGGTGGCGACCAGGTGGATCCGTCGTCGCGGGTGCCGGACCTGCCCGTCGCTGTATACCTGGCACTCATCGGTCCCGAGTGCCAGCCTCGACATTATGACGCGGTTAGCACTCAGTCAACTAGAGTGCCAAGCGACGTGGTGGCGGGCTCCGCGCGGCTCTCTCCGGGGCCGTCCCGCGGAGGGCCCTCATACGTAGTCCTCCAGCCGTCCGATCGTGAAGCCCTGGGCCTGGATCGCCCGCACCAGCCCCGTGATCCACTCGGTCATCGACTGGCCCTCGAGCTGCTCCGGCCCCCGGAAGTGCGCGAGCACGATGTCCCCCGGCAGCAGATGATCGCCGGAGCGGTAGGCCAGCCCGTGGGTCTCCATCTCGGCGCGCCACAGCACCACCGTCCGCACCCCGCAGAAGGACGCCGCCCGCAGGGTCGTGTCGTCGTACTCCCCGAAAGGGGGACGGAAGAGCTTCGGCTGTTGACCGAAGCGGTGCCACAGGATGTCGCGCTGGCCGCAGATCTCCCGCACCTGGTCGTCGTAGGCCATACCGGCCAGGCTGGGATGGGTCAGGGTGTGGTTCTCCATGGGGTTGCCGAGCAGGCGCAACTGGTCGAAGTAGTCGTAGTGGGTCCCGATCACGTTGTCCGTCAGGAACCCGGTGAACGGCAGCCCGAGCTCGCGGGCCTGCTCCACGAAGCGCGGGTCCTTCTCGATCCCGTCGTCGATCGTCACGAAGACCACCCGCCGATCGGTCGGCACCCGCCGCACGATCGGCGGCAGCCCCCACTGCTGCGGCCCCGACCGCCCGAGCGCGGGCTTGACGTCGGGCGGGGCCGGGGGCCGCGCCAGCGGCCGGTCCAGCCCCCAGCGGCGGTAGGCGTCGGACGCGCCCGTCAGGGCCGAGCCGGGCGGCCCGGCGGGCGGGGCGGACGCCGGGGCGTCGCCGGAGGGCGACACGGCCTGGGCCCGGCCGTCCTGGGCCCGGCCGCCCTCGGCCCCTCCGTCGTCACCCTCGTAACCCTCGTCTCCCTCGTAACCCTCGTACCCCGGCCCGGACGACTCCGGTGGCCGCTGCTCCGGCTCCCGTCCGGACGGCGGCCGCGACGCCGCCGAGGGCGGGTCGTCCAGCCGGGCGGCGAGGGAGGCCGGTGGCATGGGAGCGCCGTGGCGGGAGCCGGTGTGCGGCTCGGGGGCGGCGGCGAGGGATCCGCAGGCCGTGAGCACGGCCGCCGCGCCGACGAGAACCAGACAGCGAGGAAAACCAGTCTTGATCATCATCACATAAGCGATCTTCGGCCCGAGGGGGCGCATATGCGCGCCGTGCGCGGGCGAATGCGCTCGCGGGAGCGGGGAGAATGGGCCATGTGGACGTTGACGCCTTCGACTCACTGCTCGGCGACGAGGGGCAGGCGCTGCTCTCCGCGCTCCGCGACTACGACCCGGCGAAGGAACTCGCCACCGCGACGCGGCTGCGCCGCGACCATCCCCCGGCGCTGGTCTCGGCGGCCCTGACCCAGGCCACGCTGCGGCAGCGGGCAGTGGCCAAATTCGGCCCCGAGGACGCGCACCGCATGTACTTCACGCCGAACGGCGTCGAGCAGTCCACCCGCACCTCCGTGGCCGCGTACCGCGCCTCCCGCTTCGCGGAGTTCGGCGTCCGCCGCATGGCCGATCTGTGCTGCGGCATCGGCGGCGACGCGATCGCGCTCGCCCGCGCCGGGATCTCCGTACTCGCCGTCGATCGCGACCCGCTGACCTGCGCCGTCACCCGCGCCAACGCCGAGGCGCTCGGCCTGGCCGAGCTCATCGAGGTCCGCTGCGCCGATGTCACCGAGGTCGACACCCGGGACTTCGACGCGGTCTTCGTCGACCCGGCCCGGCGCGGCGGCCGGGGCCGCGTCTTCGACCCCGAGGCGTACTCCCCGCCCCTCTCCTGGGCCATCGAGGCCGCCCGCACCACTCCGCGCGCCGCCCTCAAGATCGCCCCCGGCGTGCCGCACGAGGCGGTCCCCGAGGACGCGGAGGCCGAGTGGATCTCGGACCACGGCCATGTGAAGGAGGCCGTCCTGTGGTTCGGCACCGCCCGCCCCGGGCTGCGCCGCGCCACGCTGCTGCCGAGCGGCCACTCCCTCATCGGCACCCCGCACCTCCCCGACCCCGAGCCCGGCGCGGTCGGCCGCTGGCTCTACGAACCGGACGGCGCCGTCATCCGCGCCCATCTCGTGGCCGATGTCGCGGCCCGTGTCGGCGGCCGTCTGATCGACCCGACGATCGCCTACATCACGACGGACGAACTGCGCCCGACGCCGTTCGCGACCGCGTACGAGATCACGGATGTGCTGCCGTTCAACCTGAAGAAGCTCAAGGCGCTGCTGCGGGAGCGGGAGGTCGGCGTCGCGACCATCAAGAAGCGCGGTTCGGCGGTCGAGCCGGAGCAGCTGCGCAAGAAGCTGCGGCTCGAAGGGGGGAACGCCTGCACGATCGTGCTGACGCGTTCGGCGGGCTCCCCCACGATGCTGCTGGGCCACCCGGCCCAGGCCCTGTCCGGCGGCTCGGTGACGCCTGCGGCGGGCTGATCCCCTCCCCGCGGCACCGATATGCGGCTCCGCCGCGTGGGGGGGGACCGCCCCGGGCCCCGGCCGGGCGCCGCGGATACGCGCGGGCGTCACCTGCGGCGGGCGTTCCCCACCCCGCCCCTTCCCGAAACTGGGACCCCGCCCCAGACCCCGGCCGGTGAGCCGATCGCGCCGACGGTCGGCACCTAGCCCCGGGGTCCAGGGGCGGGGCAAAGCCGGGGGCTCCGTCCGGACCCCGGCCGGGCGACCCGGATACGCGCGGGCGTCCGCCCGGTCATCCGCCGCGTCGGCGTGCCCGCCGCGGCGTGCCGCCTGCGGCGAGCTGCGGGGTGGGGGAAAGATCCGCCGAGCACGGTGGGGAATTCCCTAAATCCGATTCCACTTCATGAGGGGCCTCGCGCCCCGGGGGTTACGGTCAACACCTCGAGGGTTACGGTCAACGCGTCGGGAGTTACGGCAACGCGTCGACGTGACAGCGCGTTTGGGCCCGACGAAAGAGCGTGTGAGTATGACGGCTTCCGCCGCCGAGAGCGACGCCAAGCGATCGTTCACCGTGTGTGCCGGAGAGGCGACCGGTGACCGCATACGGCTGAGCGTCTACGACATGCTCATCGGCACGGTCTACACGCCCCGCGCCTTTTTCTACCGGGAGACGCTCGACGGCGAGGCGCTGCGCGCCTCCCTCGGCCGGACACTGCGTAACTTCCCCGTCCTTTCGGGCCGCATGAAGAAGGACCCCGACGGCGGTCTCAGTGTGCTCTGCGACGACTCGGGCGTGCGCTTCGTCGAGGCGCACGCATCCGTGCCCATGCCGGACTACGGGCCCCGTCACACGGCGAAAAAGGAACTGAACCGCCATCTCAGTCACGCCATGCCGTTCTGGGTGGTGGACCGCGATACGCCGCTTTTCACGGTGAAGCTCACCCAGATGAAAGGCGGCGGCTCCATCCTGGGGCTCACGATGAACCACGCCGTGGGCGACGGATACAGCTATATGAGTTTCCTGGAGGCCTGGTCGCACGAGCACCGGGGCCTCGGATACGCCAAGCCCAGCCATGACCGCGGGGTCATCGACACGCTCGCCGCCTCGGCCTCCGGTGACGCCCTTACGGGTGGCCTGACGGGCGGTGCCCATCTCACGGTCACCGGGCGCGGCCAGAAGACCGCCTTCGTGGGGCGCGTCCTGCGGGGCAGCCTCGGCAGTGTGACGACGGTGACCACCCGCTTCACCGGCGCCGAGCTGACCGCCATGAAGGACGCCGCGATGGCCGACCTGGCGGGCACGGACCGGTGGGTGTCGACCAATGACGCGCTCACCGCCCATCTGTGGAAAGTGCTCGGCGCATTGCGCGACCGACCCGATGCGAGCGAGGAAAGGCTCGGCCTCATCGCCGACTTCCGTTCGTTCGTCGGCGCGGACGTACCGGATGACTACTGGGGCAACGCCGTCACCAACACCCGGCCCGGAATGACCGCCGCCGAACTCCGCTCCCGCCCGCTCGGCGAGGTCGCCGCGGCGATCCGCGCGGGCTATGCCGAGAACACGGAGGAGCGAATCCGCGAGGAAGCGGCGTTCCTGTGCGCCGAGCGCGACGCGGGGCGCCTCAAGCGGGTCATGTCCACCATGGGCCTGAACGCGTTCGACAACACCATCGCGATCAACAACTGGTCGAAGCTGCCCTTCTATCGCATCGACTTCGGGCAGGGCGCCCCGTTCTGGTACGACTTCTCCCTCATCCCCATTCCCTGGACCGTGCATATCGCGCCGACCCCGGCCGACCAGGACGGCGGCCGCGATGTGCACATCGCGCTGCCCCGCACCCAGGTCCGGGCCCTTCAGGAGCCGTCCTGGGTCGGGCGGTTCCACCGTTACGCGGATTCCGGCGAGGCATTTCCGCTGACCTTCGCCGCGGCCGGTTAAGCCTCGTCCTCCTCCTTGCCCGCGAGTTCGAACCAGACCCCCTTGGCGTACATGCCCACCGCGTCCCCCTCCGCCGTCCCCCACGCGTCGGCCAGGGCCGCCACCAGCCCGAGGCCACGGCCGTGGAGGCGGTCCCCCGCGGGGAGGCACGCGGCGGTGGGGAGCTCGGCGGAGGCGTCGTAGACCAGGACGCGGAAGCGGGGCGGTTCGATCACCACGCGCAGCATCACGGAGTCGCCCTCGGCGTGCAGAAAGGCGTTGGTGGCCAGCTCCGAGGTGCACAGCGTCGCCGTGTCGACCAGTTCCTCCTGCCCCACGGAGTTCAGGACGCAGGCGACGAAGTCCCGGCAGACCTTGGCGGAGGTCGCGTGCCGACTGCTCTGCAGGGTGTAGACGTACGGATCCCTGGAGGGAACGGGCGGGCGGCGTGGGGGACGGTCGTCGGACTCGTGATCGGAATCCATGGGGCAACTCCCTGTGAAGGGGCCGACAGCGCGCGTACCGTTACGGCGATCAACGCGCAGTAGCGGCAACGACACCTACGGTAGAGGTCGACACCTAACTAGTGCCACCAGATCGCCGAAATTAGTGAGTAGATAGACCCATTCGTGGTCACACGCCACACTGGGTGACGACCCACGAGGAAGGCAGGCATGGCTTCGAGGACCACCATCACGGCACGTCAGCGCCGACTTGGCACGGAGCTTCGGAGGATGCGCGAGCACGCGGGTCTCACCATCCAGGAAGCGGCCGACCGGCTGGGCACGAACCGCTCGCACGTCACCAATATGGAGCTGGCCCGATTCGGCGTCAGCGAGGAGCGCGTACGCACACTCGCCGCCAACTACGCCTGCCCGGACGCGGCGTACGTCGAGGCGCTGGTCGCGATGGCGACCGAGCGCAAGCGCGGGTGGTGGGAGGAGTACCGGGGGACGCTCGGCGCCGCCGGTCTGGATCTGGCGGAACTGGAGTACTTCGCCACGAGCCTGCGGGTCGTCGAGCTGATGCACGTCCCAGGGCTTCTGCAGACCGAGGACTACGCCCGGTCGGTACTGAGCACAGCCGTCCCCGGCTGGTCGCCGACGGAGCTCCGCCGAAGGCTCTCGCACCGCATGAAGCGCCGGGACATCCTGGATCGGGACCAGCCGCCATCCTGCACATTCATCATGCACGAGACCGCGCTCCGCGTACGGTTCGGCGATCAGCGCGTGCTGTGCGCGCAGCTCGACAGCCTGCTGGAGTCCTCGGAGCGCCCGAACGTCTCCGTCCGGGTCGTCCCGATCGCGGCCGGGGGTTTCCACCTCGCAGGTATCTCCGTCACCTACGCCACAGGTCCGGTGCCGCAGTTGGATACCGTTCAACTCGACGTCGCGCAGGACGCGGCGTTCCTCGACGGGGAGTCCCAGCTTCTGAACTACCGGGCGGTCATGGACCGGACCGAAGAGCTGGCTTTGTCCGAGAAGGAGTCACGTGACTTCATCCGCGAGACCGTTCAACAGATGTGAGGGCGAAGGAATGTCCGAGATCAACTGGCGTAAGTCGTCGTACTCCGGCGCGGGGGACGGGAACTCCTGCATAGAGCTCGCCTCCATAGGCACCACCGTCGCCCTCCGCGAGAGCGACGACCCCCGTACGGTCCTCACCACGAGCCCCGCGAGGCTGGGAGCCCTGCTCCAGTCGATCAAGGCGGGTGCGCTCGATCACCTCGCGGCGGTGCCGGAGACGTAACAGATCCACGAGGGATCCCGAGTTACGGTCGGCAGTATGGAACCAGCCCGTATCGCCCTTGACCTCGACGCCTATCTGACGCGTATCGGCTGGGCGGGCGACCGTCGCCCCGCCCCCACCGTGGAGACGCTGCGGGCGGTGCACCGGGCGCACCTCACGTCCATACCGTTCGAGAACCTCGACCCCCTGCTCGGCTCGGCCCCCTCCCTCGCCGTCCCCGACCTCGAGGCCAAGCTGGTCCGCGGCCGGCGCGGCGGTTACTGCTATGAGCACAACACGCTGCTGACCGCCGCCCTCACCGCCCTCGGCTTCCGTGTCACCGGCCTCACCGCCCGGGTCCGGGTCGGAGCCGCCCCCGGAATGGTCCGTCCGCGCACGCACATGCTGCTGCGGGTCGGGATCCCGGGCGAGGAGCGGCGGTACGTGGCCGATGTGGGCTTCGGCAGCGTCGGCGGCCTCCTGGAGGCCGTGCCGCTCGTCGCCGGCACCGAGTTCCACGACGGCAGCCGCCGCCACCGCTATGTCCGCGAGCCGTACCCGGAGGGGCTGGAGGACCTGTGGGTGTTCCAGGCGTTCCTCGACGGCTCCTGGCAGGACCAGTACGCCTTCACCCGCGAGCCGTTCGAGGCGTCCGACTACGGGGTCATCAACTGGCACGTCGCCACCAACCCGCGCTCGCCCTTCCAGCACACCCTCCACGTCCAGCGCACCGCCCTGGACCGCCATCTCCTCCTGTCCGGGCGGACTCTCGTCGAGACCTGCTCCGACGGCAGCCGTAAGGAGCGCGAACTCGCCGACAACGGCCAGGTGCTGCGCGTTCTCGCCGCCGACTTCGGCATCGAACTGCCCCCGGGCACGGTCCTGCCGGACTGACGGCACAGGAGTTACCCGTGTGACTCTCCACACCGGCCCCGGTCATGGCACGATCATCCCGCTAATGGGCCGATGGGAGGGTGGCAGGGACGGATGGAACATGGGTAAAGACAAACTGTCCGTATCGGACCAGGATCTGTCGGATCTCATCAAAGACCTTGAGGGAATGCTCAGTTACCTCGAGGAACAGATCGAGCGTCTCGGCCATTTGAGGCAGTCGGTGGACCCCGACGACCACAAGGGCCCGGCCGCCGCCGCGTACAAGAAGCTGGAGCGCGACGCCTATACGGACGCCGTGCGGGTCAGGCAGCTGCTGACCCGTATCGAGGAGGTTGCCAAGGAGCACGGGGAGACCCCCGGGGAACGGTACGAGGAGCTGCGGACCCGCTTTCAGTCACTGCAGAAGCCGTCGTCGGAGAGGCCGTCCTCGGAGAAGCCGTAGCCGGAGTCCGGACGGGGGGCGTCCGGACGGCGGGCGTCCGGACCGCCGGTGTCGGGGCGGAGGGGGCGGAGTTCGCGGCTGACCAGGCGGTAGTAGTCGATCGCCTTGGCCATGCCGAGCGCACCGGCGGCCACGAAGACCAGGCCGATACCGGCGACCGTGCCGACGCTCTCCGTGCCGACGTCCGAGAAGACCGCGAACCCGCCCAGCGCCAGCCCCAGGCAGGTGAGCACGATGGACGGGCCCAGCCACAGGAGAGCGCCGCCGGAGACCCGCCAGTGCGGCAGCGACTGGGGGTCGCGCTCCAGTTCCGCCCAGTCGCGGAGGCACGCGCCCACGAAGACGTCGCGCCGGATGCCGGAGGCCACCCCGAGGCTGGAGGGGACCGTGGCGCCCAGGGCGAGACCCAGGAAGATCATGCCCAGGACGTGCTCGATGATCTCGCCCTTCACCAGGAACTGGAACCCCGAGACCGCGAGGCTCCACCCCAGCGCGAAGACGAGCGTGGACAGCCACAGCAGCAGCGCCCGGTGCGGTGCCAGGTACCACCGCGCCAGCGCCCCCATCGCCCGCGCGCGCTCATCGAGCAACCCGGCGCGGTCCTTCCACGGCCGCTCGTCCGGGGCGGGCGGCGGTGGCGGAAGCTCGTTGGGCGGCGTCATGGCGTCCTTCCTCATGGCACGCAGGGCATGCAGGGCATACAGGGCACTGCGGTGTACGCCGACGCAGTCTCTCAGCTCACGAGGGCAGGTCACTTGACCTTCTCACTTGTGTGAGGGTTTCACGATGTCCATCGAGCGGAGCCGAACCGCCGCACAGCCGAGCCGTACAGATGAGGTGAGCCCTGATGGACAACCAGCTCTTCGACTACAGCCCCATCGTCGAACGCGCCCCGATCCACTGGCCCGACGGCGCCCGGGTGGCCTTCTACGTCGGGCTGAACGTCGAGCACTACGAAGTTGACCGCCCCTCCACCAGTATCTTCCCCGACACCAGGGCGCTGGCGCCCGATCCGCTGAACTACGGGTGGCGGGACTACGGGCCCCGGGTCGGGATCTGGCGGCTGATCGAGAGCCTGGACCGGCACCAGGTGCGGGCGAGCGTGATGCTCAACTCGGATGTCGCCGAGCGCTACCCCCAGATCATCCGGGCCGGGCGGGAGCGGAACTGGGTGTGGGCGGCGCACGGCAAGAACAACTCGATCCTCCAGGCGGACATGTCGCCCGAGGAGGAGCGCGCCTACCTCACCGAGGTGATCGGCACCGTCGAGAAGGCCACCGGCCGCAGGCCGCGCGGCTGGCTGGGACCGGCCCTGACCGAGACCTTCCGCACGCCGGAGCTCCTGGCCGAGCTGGGGCTGCGGTACGTACTGGACTGGGCCAACGACGACCAGCCGTACCGGCTGAACGTGCCGGGCATGCTGAGCGTGCCGTATTCGATCGAGGTCAACGACATCCAGCTCTTCGTCGGCAAGAGCCCCAGCGGGCCGGAGTTCGTCCGCATCGTCAAGGACCAACTCGACCAGCTCTACGCGGACTCGGCCGGCAGCGGGCGGGTGATGTCACTCGTGCTGCACCCGTTCGTGATCAACCAGCCCTTCCGGCACAGGTACGTGGACCAGGCGCTGGAGTACGTGGTGAACCACCCCGGGGTGTGGGTGACGACCAGCGACGAGATCGCCGACCATTACGCCCGGACGGCGTGACGTCATGGGAAGCGGACGCTGACCGAGAGGCCGCCGTCCGGGTTGGCGTCCGCGGTGGCCTCGGCGCCGTGGGCCCGCGCGATGGACGCGACGATGGACAGGCCGAGTCCGGCGCCTTCCCCAGCGGTGTGCGTGCGCTCGTTCAGACGGCGGAACGGTTCGAAGAGCCGGTGGACGGTGTCCGCGGGGATCTCCGGGCCGGTGTTGGAGACCCGCAGTACCCGGCCGGTGAGCTGGACGCGGACGCGGCCGCCCTGGTGGTTGTACGCCACCGCGTTGGCGACGAGATTGCGGACCAGATGGGCGAGCAGGACCGGGTCGCCCGGAACCCTCAGCGGCTCCACGGTGGTCGTGACGGTGATCGCCCTTTCGCGGGCCTCGTCGGAGAACCCGGCGGTGACCACCGCGACCGTCTCGTTCATCTCGACGTCCTCGCGGCGCTGGACGCCCTGGTCGGTGGCGGCGAGCAGGAGAAGCGACTCGATGAGTCTTTCGCTGCTGTCCGCGGCCTTGATCAGCTCGGCCCGGATCCACGCCACGCGTTCGGGGTCGGCGTCGGCCAGGCCGATCTCGGCGGCGGCCCGCTGGACGGCCAGCGGTGTGCGCAGCTCGTGCGCGGCGTTCGCCGCGAACCGCTGCTGGGCCGTCACCAGCTGCTCCAGCCGGCCCAGCATCTGATCGAAGGTGTCGGCCAGCGCCTTGAGCTCCCCGGGCGGCCCCTTGAGGTCGATGCGCTGGTGGAGGTTCTCCCCGGAGAGCTTGCGCGCGGTGGCGGTGATGACACCGACCGGGCGCAGCACCCGGCCCGCCATCCACCAGGCCAGGAAGAGCGAGAGCACCGCGAAGACGCCGAGCGCGACGCCCGAGACGGTCAGCAGGCGGCTGAGGGTGGTGGCGGTGAGGGCCGCCACCGTCCGTGTCCTGGCCGCCTCGCCCACCTCGTTCGCCGGGACGACGGTGTACTCGTCCCCCCGTACGGAGCCGGGAGGGACTTCGTCGGGGTTCATCCGCGGCCCGCGCGGCACGGGGGTGACCGCCCTGCCGAAACGTGCGTCCAGGTCGTCCTGGACGAGTGCGTAGATGACACCGGCCAGGACGCCTCCGGCCAGCAGCAGGAGCCCTCCGTAGAGGGCGGTGAGACGGGCCCGCTCCGTGGTGGGAAGCAGTCGGCGCACCATCGCGGTCATGGGAAGCGGTCGGCGCGTCATCGCGGTCATGGGAAGCAGGCGGCGCGTCATCGCCCGGCCCGCCTGGAACCCGGGGTGGGGGCGATCCGGTATCCGGCGCCGGGTACGGTCTCGATCACCGGCGGGCCGCCGAGCTTGGTGCGCAGGCGGCTCAGGGCGACGCGCACGGGGTTGGTGTCGTACCCGGCGTTCTCCTCCCACACCTTCTCGATGAGGTCCTCGCCGCTGACGACGGCGCCGTTCGCGCGCATCAGCGTTTCGAGGACGGCGAACTCCTTGCGGGTCAGGGAGAGCGCCACGCCGTCCCGGTCGGCCTGCCGGCGGGCGGTGTCCAGGGTGATCCCGGCACGCTCGATCACCGGTGGCAGCGCGGGCTGGACGCGGCGGCCGAGCGCGAGCACGCGGGCGAGCAACTCCTCGTAGGCGAACGGCTTGGTGAGGTAGTCGTCGGCGCCGAGGCTCAGCCCCGCCACCCGCTCGGGAACGGTCACCGAGGCGGTGAGCATCAGCACCCGGGTGAGCAGGCCCTCGGCGACCAGGCGGCGGCACACCTCGTCGCCGTGCATACCGGGAAGGTCGCGATCGAGTACGAGGACGTCGTAGTCGCCGAACTGGAGCTTGCGCAGAGCGCTGACTCCGTCGAGAGCGATGTCGACCGTGATCGCGTCGCGACGCATACCGTCGGCGATCATCTCGGCGAGGAACGCGTTGTCTTCCACCACCAGAACACGCATGGCCCCTGTCTACCCGACGGGCGCCTTTCGCCGTTGTTACACGTGTCCGCGATGCCGCCCCGCGGTGGCGGGCGGGGCGCCCACGCGTCTGTAAGAGAAACGAAACAGCCCCATCGATCACTCTCCGAGCTGTCCGCAACCACGCGGTCGCCGCACGGTGCGCAGCACGGTGCGGCGACTCGTTCACGAGGAGAGAGAACCGTGCGGAACCACAGGCTCACCCTGACCCTGGCGGCCACCGTGGCCGGTCTGGCCCTGTCCTTGACCGGCTGCTCCGGCTCGTCCGACTCCGGCGGGTCCAAGGACTCGGCCTCGTCCGAGGACTCCGCCGCTTCGGGCGGGTCCGGCGGCTCGGGCGGCTCGGGCGGCTCGGGCGGCTCGGGCGGCTCGGGCGGCTCGGGCGGCTCGGGCTCGGACTCGGCCGCTTTCGACAAGGCCCAGAAGCTGCGCACGTGCCTGCGGGACAAGGGCATCGACGTTCCCGACCTCAAGCCCGGCGAGGACCCGCACTCGGCGACGCTCGGGCAGCCGGAGGGCACATCCGCGGAGAAGTGGTCCAAGGCGCTCAAGGACTGCGGCTCCGGCATGGCCGGGGGCGGCTCCGGCGGCGCCGCCGACCAGCAGGACTCGCTCGACCAGCAGGTCAAGATCGCCGAGTGCGTGCGGGGCAAGGGCTTCGACATGCCCGACCCGAAGCCCGGCCCCGACGGGGGCAACAAGGGCTTCCGGATCCCGAAGGGAGCCGACCCCGACAAGTTCCTCAAGGCCCTCAACGAGTGCGCGGCATGAGGCGGGCAGCCATCGTCGGATCGCTGGTGGCGGTCGCGGCCGTCATCGGCGGCGGCGTCGCCGTGACGGGACTGGCCCAGCCGCAGAAGGACGAATCCGGGCCGCGGCGGTCCCAGCTGCCCGCGACAACACAACCCGTCGAGCGCGGCGACCTGACCAGCAGCACCAGCGTCGACGGCACGCTCGGCTACTCCCAGGAACGCAAGCTGAACGCCGGGGCGTCCGGCACCCTCACCCGGGTGGCCCGCAGCGGCTCCACCGTCAAGCGGGACGGCCGTCTGTACGCCCTGGACGGCAAGGACATACGCCTGATGTACGGGAGCGAGCCGATGTACCGGACGCTGAAGAAGGGCGACACGGGCACCGACGTCAAGCAGTTGAAGGAGAACCTCGTCGAGCTCGGGTACGGCGGCGCCCTCGTGGCCGACGACGAGTTCACCGCGGGCACGACCGCGGCCGTCGAACGCTGGCAGGAGGACCACGGGCTGAAGGAGACCGGCCGGATCGGATCCGACCAGATCGCCTTCGCGTCCGGCCCACTGCGGGTGCAGAGCGTGAACGCGTCGGTCGGCGACGTGGCGGCGCCGGGCCAGAAGATCATGACCACCACCGGTTCCGACCGGGTCGTACGCCTCGAGGTCAAGGTCTCCGAGGCCGCGCTGGCCAAGCCGGACCACAAGGTGCGGGTGGAGTTGCCCGACGGAACCGTCGCCGACGGGACGGTCTCCTCCGTGGGCGAGGTCGCCACGACGGGGGACGACCCGGACGACAAGACCCCGAAGGTCGGCGTCACCGTCACCTTCGACGATCCCGGCGCGGTGGAGGGTGTCGACAAGTCCCCCGCCACCGTCAGGTTCACCGGCCGGACCCGCAAGGACGTGCTCAGCGTTCCGGTCAGCGCCCTGCTCGCTCTGGAGGACGGCTCGTTCGGCGTCCAGGTCGTCGTGGGCGGCAAGGCACACGAGGTCAAGGTGCGGCTCGGCATGTTCGCCCAAGGCCGGGTCGAGGTCTCCGGCGCCGGGCTGCGGGACGGTATGCGGGTCGGGGTGCCCACGACATGACCGCCCCTGACAACGCAGCCCGGACCGGACCCGTGGTGCGGCTGACGGGTGTGACCAAGGAGTACCCGGGCGGGGTCGTGGCCCTGCGCGGTGTGGATCTGACCATCGGCCGGGGCGAACTGGTGGCCATCGTCGGCCCGTCGGGGTCGGGCAAGTCGACCCTGCTGCACATCGTGGGCACCCTCGACCAGCCTACGGCCGGTTCGGTCACCATCGCGGGCCATGGCGCGGCCGGGCTCGGCGACCGCGGCCTGTCCGCGCTGCGCGCCCAGCACATCGGCTTCGTCTTCCAGGCGTTCCACCTCGTACCGGGCATGAGCGCGCAGGCCAACGTCGCCGAGGGGCTGCTCTACTCCGGTCTGCCGCGCGCCGAACGCCGCAGGCGCGCGGTTGAGACCCTGGAACGGGTCGGCCTCGGCGACCGGCTGAACCACCGGCCGCATGAGTTGTCCGGCGGTCAGAAGCAGCGGGTCGCCATCGCCCGTGCGGTCGTGGGCGAGCCCGATCTGCTCCTCGCCGACGAGCCGACCGGCGCGCTGGACTCCGCCTCCGGCGAGGCCGTCGTGGAACTCATCCACGAACTCAACGAGGAGGGCGCGACCATCGCGGTCATCACCCACGACACCGAGATCGCCGCCCGTCTGCCCCGGCAGGTGCGGATCCGCGACGGCGGCATCGTCCAGGACACCGCTCACGGCCATGGCCACGCGGGTACCCCCGGCCACGTACCGAGCGAGGCCCGGTGAGGCGGCGGGGGCCGGTGCTCAAACCGGCCCGTCTGACCCCGCTGGACATCCTGCACACCGGGATGGCCGGGATGCGCAACCGCCCGATGCGCGTGGTGCTGTCCGCTCTCGGGATCGCCATCGGTATCGCGACGATGATCTCGGTGGTCGGCATCTCCGCCTCCAGCAAGGAGAACCTCCTGCGGGAACTCGACAAGCTCGGCACGAACATGCTGGTCGTCACCCCCGGCACGGATCTGGTCACCCAGAAGCCGGCGCCGATGGCCGAGGACGCGGCAGGCAGGGTGGCCCGGATCGACGGCGTCGAGCACGTCGGCGCCACCGGTCTGCTGGATCACACCGTCCGCCGGTCGGAGAAGATCGACGACATGATCACCGGCGGTATCTCGGTCCAGAGCGCCACCGAGGACCTGCTGACCACCCTGCGGGGCAGCATGCGCAGCGGCACCTGGCTCAACGCGGCCACCGGCAAGTACCCCTCGGTGGTGCTCGGCGATGTCGCGGCTCGGCGCCTCGGCATCACCGAGCCCGGCCAGCGGGTCTACATCGACGACGAGTACTTCACCGTCCTCGGCGTCCTCGACGAACTGCCGTTGGCCCCCGAGATCGCCCGCTCCGCCCTGGTCGGCTGGGAGGTCGGACGGACACGACTCGGCTTCGACGGCCGGCCGACCACGATCTACGAACGCTCCGCCGACGGCAGGGTGGAACCGGTCCACAGCCTGATCCCGCGAACGGTCGACCCCCAAACGCCCCATAACGTCGAGGTCACCGACCCGTCGTCCGGGCTCCAGGCCAAGGCCGCCGCCGAGGGCGCCTTCAGCAACCTGCTGCTCGGACTCGGCGGGGTGGCCCTCCTGGTCGGCGGCGTCGGCGTCGCCAACACCATGATCATCTCAGTGCTGGAGCGCCGCTACGAGATCGGCCTGCGCCGCTCCATCGGCGCGACCCGAGGTCAGATCCGGGGCCAGTTCGTCACCGAGTCGCTGCTGCTGTCCGGACTCGGCGGTCTCGTCGGCATCCTCCTGGGCGCCGCCGTCACCGGCGGCTACGCGGCCGGCAACGGCATTCCCTGGGTGATCCCGCCGTGGACGATCGGCGGCGGTTTCGGCGCCACCCTCGTCATCGGCACCCTCGCGGGCCTCTACCCGGCGGTCCGCGCCTCCCATCTGTCCCCGACCCTCGCGCTCCACGCGACCTGATCCAGGCGGCCCCGCCATGGTGCGGGCGAGACATGTGACGACGACTCCTGGACTCCTAGCGGGTGAGGAGCTCCCGCAGCGCCTTGGCGATGTCGGCGGGTGCCTCCTCGGCCATGAAGTGGCCGTGGCCGACGGTGTGGTGCTCCAGATCGTCGGCCCAGGCGCGCCAGAGCGCCGCCGCGTCATAGCCGAGGGCGGCGCCCCAGTCCTGCTGGATGACGGCGAGCGGCATCGTCAGCCGGCGCCCGGCGTCCCGGTCGGCCCGGTCGTGCTCGACGTCGACACCGGCGGAGGCCCGGTAGTCGGCCACGATCGACGGCACCGCGGCGCGGCAGGCGTCCAGATAGGCGGTACGGACCTCGGCGGGGATGGCCCGCGGGTCGCCCACCCACAGGTCGAGGAAGTGGCCGAAGAAGTCGTCGGGGCAGGCGGCGATCATCCGCTCGGGCAGCCCCGGGGGCTGCGCCATCAGAAAGAGGTGGAAGCCGACGGCGGCGGTGGTGCCGTGCAGCACGTCCCACATGTCGAGGGTCGGCAGCACGTCCAGGCAGGCGAGATGGGTGACCGTCGCCGGGTGGTCGAGGCCCGCCCGGAAGGCGACCAGGGCGCCGCGGTCATGACCGGCCAGCGCGAAGCGGTCATGACCGAGCGCGCGGGCCAGGGCGACGATGTCGGCGGCCATGGTGCGCTTGGCGTAGGCGGCGGGGTCGGCGTCGGTCTCCCCGTCGGCATCGGCCGCCGGTTTGTCGCTCGCGCCGTAGCCGCGCAGATCGGGGCAGATCACGGTGTGATCGGCCGCGAGGTCGGCGGCCACGTGCCGCCACATGAGGTGGGTCTGCGGGAAGCCGTGCAGCAGGACGACGGGGCTGCCGGAGCCCGCGACGGCCACGTTCAGGGACACGCCGTCGGCGACGGGGACGCGGCGGTAGTCGAAGCCGGGAATGACAGGGGCCATGGGTGAGCGCGCTTTCTGTGGAGGATCCGGGCGACCGGACGATACCGGGCGACCGGACTGGATGACTGGACGACCGGATGACCGGATGACCGGATGACGTGGGCAACCAGTAGGTGACCAGGTGACTGTCAGCCTCCCGGGTGCGGATGAGCATCCGATCAGCGCGCTACCGTGACCGCATGCGGGTCGGTTTCGGGGTGCTGGGGCCGGTGGTGGCCTGGGACGCGGACGCCGGCGGGCGCGCGATCGCGCTCAAAGGTCCACGGCACCGCGAGGTGCTGGCCCGGCTGATCGTCGCCCGCCGCCGTGTCGTACCCGTCTCCCGGCTGATCGAGGACCTGTGGGCGGAGCCGCCACCGGGCGCGGTGGGCGCGGTGCGTACGTTCGTGGCCGCGCTGCGCCGCGCGCTGGAGCCGCAGCGCCCGCCGCGCACCCCGGCCCGGCTGCTGGTCACCGAGGGCCCCGGGTACGCGCTGCGGGCCGATCCGGACGCGGTGGACGCCTGGCGCTTCGAACGGGACGTGGCCGCCGCCGCGACCCTGCCGCCGGACGGTGCGCTGCCCCGGCTGGAGGAGGCGCTGAGCCGGTGGCGCGGACCCGCGTACGCGGAGTTCGCCGACGAGGGCTGGGCCCGGGGCGAGCGCTCCCGGCTGGCGGAGCTGCGGCTGCACGCCGTCGAGCGGCAGGCGGAGGCCCGGCTGGCGCTGGGCCGGGCCGCCGAGGCGGTGCCGGACCTGGAGGCGCATCTGGCCGAGCACCCCTGGCGCGAGGGCGCCTGGCGGGCGCTGGCCCTCGCGCTGTACCGCACCGGACGCCAGGGCGACGCGCTGGCGGTACTGCGCCGGGCCCGCTCCCTGCTGGTCGAGCAGCTGGGCGTGGACCCCGGCCCGGAGCTGCGCCGCCTGGAGACGGACATCCTCGGCCAGGCGCCCCACCTCGACCCCGCCGCGGCGCGGGGCGGCGCGGCGGCCCAGGTGTGGGCGGACGCGACCGCCGCGTACGACCGCGCCGTGGCCTCCGGCGCCCGCACCCGCCTGGAGTCGACGGCCGCCCTGCTCCGCGACCTCTCGATGACCGGTGGCGGCGGCCTGCTGACGGCCCGCCGACAACGCGTGACGGCCGTGGCGGCGGCGGAAGAACTGGGCGACCCCGAACTGACCGCCCGCGTCATCGGCGCCTACGACGTCCCCGCGATCTGGACCCGCCTGGACGACCCCGAACAGGCGGCATCGATCGTAAGGACAGCCGAACGCACGTTGGCCGCGCTCGCGGCCGGTTCCGGGCCGGTCGGCCATGACGCGATCCGCGCCCGGCTGCTGGCGACGATCGCCGTCGAGTCGCGCGGTGGGCGGTCCGAGCGGGGGCGGCAGGCGGCTCGGCAGGCCGAGGAGATCGCCCGGCGGCTGGACGATCCCGGGCTGCTGGCATTCGCGCTGAACGGCGTCTTCATGCAGAGCTTCGAGCGCGCGGGGCTGGCGCCGCGCCGGGACGCGACCGGGGCCGAGCTGATCGCCCTCGCGGCGCGGCACGGGCTGGTCGCCTTCGAGGTGCTCGGCCATCTCATCCGGCTCCAGGCCCGCGGCGCGCTCGGGGACTTCGCGGCGGCCGACCGGCACGCGGCCGCCGCCGAGCGGCTGGGCGAGCGCCATGAGCGGCCGCTGGTGGGGGTGTTCACCGCGTGGTACCGGGCGCTGCGGCTGGCCGCGACGGGACGGGCGGCCGAGGCAGTGGTCGAGGTCGCGGACGAGGCTGTGGCCGAGACCACGGACCAGGCGGTGGTCGAGACCGCGGACCAGGCGGCGGCCGAGGCCACGGACCGGGCGGCGGCCGAGGTCGCGGACGAGGCCGCGGTCGAGGCGGCCTACCGGGACGCCGCCGCGCGGCTGGACGGCGCCGGGATGCCCGGCCTGGAGCGCGGCCTGCCACAGCTCGCGCTGCTCTGTCTGCGCGTGGAGCGGGGGCGCCCCGCCCCGACCGACGCGGACCTCGACTGGGGGCCGTACGCGCCCTGGGCCCGCCCGCTGGTGCTGCTGGCCCAGGACCGCCGCGCCGAGGCCGCGGCGGCGCTGCGCGAAGTCCCGGAGCCGCCCCGCGATCTGCTGCTGGAGGCGCTGTGGTGTCTCACCGGGCAGGCGGCCATCGCCGTCGGCGACCGGGAGACGATCGCGCGCGCCCACGCGGCGTTGACCCCGGCGGCGGCCGAGCTCGCCGGGGCGGGCAGCGGTCTGCTCACCCTGGGCCCGGTCTCCCGGCACCTGGCCGATCTGGCCGAGGCCCTGCGGTGAGGCCGCGGCCTCGCGCCGGACGGCTCTTTCCCCTCCCCGCCCCTTCCCGATACCAGGGGCTCCGCCCCTGGACCCCAGGATCTGGGGCGGAGCCCCGGTTTCGGGATCTGAGGCGCAGCCCCGGCCCGGGGTCTGGGGCGGAGCCCCGGGCCAGAGCCTGAGGCGGACCCCCGGCCCAGAGCCTGAGGCACAACCCCGGCCCAGAGCATGAGGCGGACCCCCGACCCGGGATCTGGGGCGGACCCCCCGCCCGGGGGCTGGGGCGGACCCCCGGCCCAGAGCCTGAGGCACAACCCCGGCCCAGAGCCTGAGGCGGACCCCCGACCCGGGGGCTGGGGCGGACCCCCGGGCCGGGGTCTGGGGCGGAGCCCCGGTTTCGGGAAGGGGCGGGGAGGGGAGCAGCCCGCCGCGGGCGTCAAGATCCGCCGCACGCCCCTAGCCTCCGTTCGCTACCACCTCGAAGCGCCAGCGGTGAACCGCACGCCGCGCCAAGTCCTCCCCCGGCTCGGGGAGTTCCGGCAGGCCCTGGGTGTCGTAGGCGCCGTCCCACCACGTGATGACGAGGACGCGGTCCTCGGGTGCGCGGAAGGTTTCGCGGCGGAGCGGGGGCGGGTCGAGGGTCTGGTGGGTGGCCCAGGCCAGGAGTTCCTCGCCCTTTCCGGCCACGGCCCGGGCTTCCCACATCAACGCGACGGTCATGCGTACAGGTTCTTCCGGCTCAGCTCGTGCACATGGTCGTGGGAGTGGGAGTTGGAGTGGGAGTGCGCGTCCGGGTCCGGGACGTGTGGGTCGGTCACCGGGAGGGACGAGTCGGCCGACAGGTCCCACGCCGACGCCGACCGCCCCCGCGCCACCATCTCCGCGCCGAGCGCCGCGACCATCGCCCCGTTGTCCGTGCACAGCTTCGGCCGCGGCACCCGCAGGGTGAGGCCCGCGTCCTCGCAGCGGCGTTCGGCCATCGCCCGCAGCCGGGAGTTGGCGGCGACGCCGCCGCCGATCATCAGGTGCTCCACGCCCTCGTCCTTGCAGGCGCGGACGGCCTTGCGGGTCAGCACGTCCACGACCGCCTCCTGGAAGGAGGCCGAGACATCGGCGATCGGGACCTCCTCGCCCGCCGCCCGCTTCGCCTCGATCCAGCGGGCGACGGCGGTCTTCAGCCCCGAGAAGGAGAAGTCGTACGCGGCGTCCCGAGGGCCGGTCAGCCCGCGCGGGAAGGCGATCGCGTCCGGGTCGCCCTCGCGGGCGATGCGGTCGATGACGGGCCCGCCGGGGAAGCCCAGGTTCAGCACCCGGGCGATCTTGTCGAACGCCTCGCCCGCCGCGTCGTCGATGGTCGAGCCGAGCGGGCGGACGTCGGCGGTGATGTCGGGCGCGAGGAGCAGCGACGAGTGCCCGCCGCTCACCAGCAGCGCCATCGTCGGCTCGGGCAGCGGACCGTGCTCCAGCTGGTCGACGCAGATGTGGGAGGCGAGGTGGTTGACGCCGTAGAGCGGCTTGCCGAGGGCGTAGGCGTACGCCTTGGCGGCCGAGACGCCGACCAGCAGCGCGCCCGCGAGCCCGGGGCCCGCGGTGACGGCGATGCCGTCGAGGTCGGAGGCGGCGACCCCGGCCTCCTTCAGCGCGCGCTGGATCGTGGGGACCATCGCCTCCAGATGGGCGCGGCTGGCGACCTCCGGGACCACCCCCCCGAAGCGGGCGTGCTCGTCCACGCTGGAGGCGACGGCGTCAGCGAGGAGGGTGTGGCCGCGGACGATGCCGACGCCGGTCTCGTCGCAGGAGGTCTCGATGCCGAGGACGAGGGGTTCGTCAGCCATGGGTCTCGGTTCCTTGTACTGATGGGGTCGCGGGGTTCGCGGGGTTGGCCGTGTGCGCGGTGGACGCCGTGTTCGCCGTGGGTTCGATGGACTCGCCGGGCTCGCCGGGCTCGCCGTTCGCGGTCGTCGCGGCGCTCGCCGTCACCGCACTCGCCGTCGCCGGGTCGGCCAGCCGCATGACCAGGGCGTCCACATTGCCGGGCTGGTAGTAGCCCTTGCGTATGCCGATGGGTTCGAAGCCGAAGCGCTCGTACAGCCGCTGGGCGCGGGCGTTGTCCACCCGCATCTCCAGCAGTACCTCACGGCACTCGAACGCGGTGGCGGCCGTAAGGAGGTCGGTGAGGAGGCGGGCGCCGAGGCCGGTGCCCCACTGGTCGCGGGCGGCGGCGATGGTCTGGACGTCGCCGGTGCGGTCGACGGCCGCGAGCCCGGCGTACCCGACCAGCCGGGGCCCGTCCTCCGCCACCACATAGTGGCGGGTGGCGTCCCGGCCCCGGGCGTGCGCGAGCTCGGACCAGAACATCCCCCGCGACCAGGCGTCCTCGGGGAACAGCTCCTCCTCGAGCTCCATCACCCGTTCCAGGTCCCACCAGCGCATCTCGCGCAGGGTCACGGTCGTGCCGGTGCCGGTCACTTCGGGGTGACCACCTTGTAGTTGGCGGGCACCTTGGCGTCGGGGCGGCGCAGATACAGCGGCCGGGGCGGCGCCAGTTCCTCGCCGCGCGCCAGCTTCTCGGCGGCGAGCGCGGCGAGCGCCCCGGCCGACTGGTGCTCCGGCATCCCGGGCGGTACGTCGGCGAAGGCCGCCGGGTAGAGCAGCGCGCCCGCGCCGACAGCGGGCAGCCCGGCCACCCGCTCGGCGAGCTCGGCGGGGTGGTCGACGGCGGGCTCGGTGACGCGGGTGCGGGCGTCGTCGTAGCGCGCCCAGTAGACCTCCTTGCGCCGCGCGTCCGTGGCCACGACGAAGGGGCCTGCCAGACCGGCCTGCCCGGCGGCGTACGCGATCCCGTCCAGCGTGCACAGCCCGTGGACGGGGAGATCGAGCGCCGACCCGAAGGTGGCCGCGGTGACCAGGCCGACGCGCAGTCCGGTGTACGGGCCGGGGCCCACGCCGACGACGATCTCCGTCACCGCGCCCAGCTCGGTGCCCGCGGCTTTCAGCGTCCGGTGGACGGCGGGCAGCAGGAGTTCGCCGTGGCGCCGGGCGTCCACGTCGGAGGACTCGGCGATCACTGCGGAGCCGTCGTGCAGGGCGACGGTCACGGCGGGGGTGGCGGTATCAAGAGCGAGCAACAGCACGAGAACAGCCTACGGCGCGCCGGGAGGTCGTTCTTTCGTACCGGCGTCGGTACCGGTACTGGAACCGAAGCCGGTACCGGCTTTCGTACCGGCCTCGGTACGCGCTTTCGTACCGACGGTGGAACAGCTCGGTCACCGGACGCCCGGAGCGCGGCCGGGCGGCGGGCGCCGGTGCTACCGTCACCGTAAGTGCGTACGGGCCGTCAGCACGTACTGACCGCAGGAGAGGGAAGCCGCCGTGCCAAGGAGCAGTACCGGGCCAGCTGTGGCCGTACTCACCGCCGCCGCGCTGGGCGTCGTCGGGTTCCTCGGCTACCAGGCCGCCGCGACCGCGCCCGACCATCCGACCCAGGCCCGGCCAGGGTCGCACTCCGCCGAGTCCAAGAAGAAGGACAAGGACGACGCGGGGTCGAAGAAGAAGTCCACCGCCCTTCCCGCCCGCTCCGGCACCGGCGTACGGGTCGTCTACGCCCTCGGCGACAAGCGGGTCTGGCTGGTCGGCGCCGACGGCAGGGCCGGCCGCACCTTCGAGGTGGGCCCGAGCCCGGCCAGCCCCACGCCGGGGACCTACACGGTGACCTCGCGCAACAAGGGCGGGGTCGGATCGGACGGAGTGCAGGTCGAGCACGTCGTCGTCTTCCACTCGGAAGGGGGGGTCGTGTTCGGTTTCAGCGCGGCGGTGGACGGGTCGATGCCGGACCCGAACGCGCGCAAGCGGACCGGGGCCGTCCGGGAGAGCCGGGCGGACGGTACGGCGATGTGGGAGTTCGCACAGGTCGACATGAAGGTGGTCGTCGTCCCCTAGCGGACCCCGGCCCGGGTCAGACCTGGCCGACGTACCCGGATGACGCGGCCGGCCGAGGCAGCCGTGTGCGGCTACGCCGCGTCCCGCTCCTCGTCATCCGCCTGGGGGTCATCCGCCTCGGGCTCGACGGAGGCCGGGGTCTCCTCCTCGGCCGGCCGAGGGGGCGTCGAGACCGCGCTCGCCGCCGCACACGCCGCCAGGAGCTCCGACATCGACGGTGACCGGTCGTCGCGCGCGGCGCCGGTCCCGGCCACAGGGTCGTGGGCCGACATGGATGCCTCCTGAGGGTCCTGGGGCAGTCGAGCGGAGTTAGGTAGACCTAACCCACGCTTTCTCCCACCATGTGACCACGGGTGATGCCCGGAATGCAACAGCATGCCGACGGCTTGTCGGAAACTACGCGGCATCTGCACGCGAGCTCTACCTGCGGCTTGACCGTTTGACCGGGCAGCGCTGCCCGGCGGCACAACCCCCAAGGGCACTACCCCGCGAGGGCGGCACGGCCCCCAAGGGCACTACCCCGCGAGCGACGCCAGGTCCTCCGCCGCCCAGCGGGTGCCCACGCCCGTCACCACCACGTCCCGTACGTCGTCCACGTCGGCGGCCATCGTGTCCGTGACGGCCATGTCGCTGCCCACGGTCCGCTGGATCACCACATGCAGCCGGTCCTCCGCCAGCCCCTCGACCTTGCCCTCGCCCCACTCCACGGCCACCACCGAATCGGGCAGGGAGACATCGAGGTCCAGGTCCTCCATCTCGTCGAGGCCGCCGTTCAGCCGGTAGGCGTCGACATGGACCAGCGGCGGGCCGTCGCCCAGCGAGGGGTGCACCCGGGCGATCACGAAGGTGGGCGAGGTAACGGCGCCCCGGACGCCGAGGCCCTCGCCGAGGCCCCGCGTCAGGGTCGTCTTGCCCGCGCCGAGTTCACCGGTGAGCAGCACCAGATCGCCGGGGCGCAGCAGCTTGGCGAGTCTGCGGCCCAGGTCCCGCATCTGGTCGGGAGAGGTGACGGTGATGCGCGTGCCTACGTCCATACTCGCCGATGGTACGGGCCCGAAAAGCCCGCCGCGGACCAGCGTGCGGCCACCCCGAACGCCCCGCCCGGACCGCCGGAACGGCCGGGCGGGGGCACCGCTCGTCAGCCCGTCACGCCCCGCCCCGCCCGGTCGCCGATCCCGTCCACCGACCGGATGAGCAACTCCGTCAGATGGCCGTTGACCACCTCCGGATGCTCGAGGATCACCAGATGCCCGGCCTCCTCGAGGATCACCAGCTCAGCGCCGGGAAGCAGCTCCGCGATCGCCTCGCTGTGTTCCATCGGGGTGATGAGGTCCTTGTCGCCCGCGAGCACCAGCAGCGGCATGCCGTCGAAGTGCGGCAGCGCCGCCGCCTTGTCGTGGGCGATGAACGCCGGGTAGAACTCCGCGACCACATCGATCGGCGTGGCCTCGATCAGCCGCTCGGCGAACCGCGCGACCCCCGGATCCACGTCCTTCGAGCCGAACGAATAGCGCTTGATCAGCCCCGCGAACAGATCCGCGGTCGCCCGCCGCCCGCGCTCCACCAGGTCGGCCTGCCAGCCCAGCGCCTTCAGCAGCCCGGGCAGCACCCGCCGCACCGCGTTCACCCCGACCACCGGGAGGCCGAAGCTGACCTCGCCAAGACGGCCCGCCGAGGTGCCGATGAAGGCCGTGCCGATCACGCGCTCGCGGATCAGGTCGGGGTACTGCGCGGCCAGCGCCATCATCGTCATGCCGCCCATGGAGTGGCCGACGAGCACCAGCGGCCCCTCGGGCGCCGTCGCGTCGATCACCGCCTTCAGATCGCGGCCGAGCTGGTCGATGCTGATCGCCTCGCCGTCCGCCTGGGCGCAGCCGCGCGCCGAGCGGCCGTGGCAGCGCTGGTCCCAGTAGACGGTGCGGACCACCTCGCGCAGCGCGGAGCGCTGGAAGTGCCAGGAGTCCTGGGCGAGGCAGTAGCCATGACTGAAGATCATGGTGACGGGGGCGGGGGCGCGGCGCCCGAACCGCCGCTTGCGCCGGGGCGAGGGCGCGGCGGCGTTCTCCCGCATCTCCTCGACCTCGTAGTAGAGCTCGGTGCCGTCGTCGGCGACCGCCGTCCCCGGGGTGCCGCGCAGCGTGCCGTACGGGCCCTCGGCGTCCAGGGCGAGCCGCGCCTTGCGCCGTACGCCCCGGCCGACCGTCAGCCGCTCGAGCGCGACGCCCGCCGCCGCCCCCGCCGCCAACACACCGATCGCGGCACCCGCGAATCCGGCGCCCCGGCGCCAGCTCACGGCTGTGGCCCCCGCCGCGACTCGTGTCGCCATCTCTGCCGTGCTGACGGCCGTGGTCTCGTCGCCCATGGTCAGTTCCCTGTGCCCCCGTCCTCATCTACATAAACGCGGGGAATACGGGCCGAGATCCTGGTCACGATCTCGTAGCCGATCGAGCCCACGGCCCGCGCCCAGTCCTCGACGGTCGGCTCGCCCCGGTCCCCCGGACCGAACAGCACCGCCTCGTCCCCCGGGGCGGCGGTGTCGCCGCCCAGATCCACGACGAACTGGTCCATGGCGACCGTGCCCGCGATGGTCCGCCACTTTCCCGCGACCAGTACCGGGCCGGTGCCCGAGGCATGGCGCGGGATGCCGTCCCCGTAGCCGACGGGCACCAGCGCGAGGGTCGTCTCGCCGGGGGTCACATAGCGGTGCCCGTAGGAGACGCCGTGACCGCCCGGCACCCGCTTCACGGAGGCGAGCGCGGCGGACAGCGTCATCACCGGGCGCAGCCCGAAGTCGGCGGACGTGCCGAGTTCGGGGCTCGGGCAGATGCCGTAGGTGGAGATGCCGGTCCGGACGAGGTCGAAGTGGGAATCGGGCACGGTCAGGGTCGCCGGTGAGTTGGCGATGTGACGCACCTCCGGCCGCAGCCCCGCCTGTTCGGCGTGGGCGATCACCTCGCGGAAGACCGACAGCTGCGCCGCGATGGACGGATGGCCCGGCTCGTCCGCGCACGCGAAGTGGGACCACAGCCCCGTCACCCGGATGGCCCCTTCCGCCTCGGCGGCGCGCGCCTCGGCGACCAGGGCGGGCCAGTCGGCGGGCTGGCAGCCATTGCGGCCGAGCCCGGTGTCCGCCTTCAGGTGCAGCCGCGCGGTACGCCCGCACGCGCGGGCCGCGGCGACGGCCTCGCGCAGCGCCCACAGCCCGCTGGCCGAGACGTCGATGTCCGCCTCGATGGCCCGCCGCCAGGGGCCGCCGGGCGTCCACAGCCAGCACATCAGCCGGCCCGTGTCCCCCGCCGCCCGCAGCGCGAACGCCTCCTCGGGCGTGGCCGCGCCCAGCCAGTCCGCGCCCGCCGCGCGGGCGGCGCGCGCGCACGGGACCATGCCGTGGCCATAGGCGTCCGACTTGACCACGGTCATCAGCTCGGCCGTGGGTGCCGCGGCGCGCAGCGCCCTCACGTTGGCCCGTAGGGCGGCCAGATCGACCACGGCACGGGCGCGCATCGGTGTCTCGTCCATCTCCGTCAGTCTCTCAGGCCCGTCCCCCGACCGGAGTGTGCGCTTCTGCGCTTCTGCGCTTCTGCGCACGGAGTGCCTCGCTTCCACGCAAGGAGTGCCCTCAGTTCGGGAGACTATGGGCATGAGGATTGCCTACAGCGTCGAGACCGTACGGGCCGCCGAGCGCGAACTGATGGCACGGCTGCCCGAAGGAGCGCTCATGCAGCGCGCGGCGGCAGGACTCGCGGCCGCGTGCGCCGATCTGCTGGGCCGGGTGTACGGCTCCCGGGTGGCCCTGCTCGTCGGCAGCGGCGACAACGGCGGCGACGCGCTCTACGCGGGCGCCCGCCTGGCCCGCCGAGGCGCGGGCGTCACGGCGGTACTGCTCAACCCCGACCGGGCCCACGGGGGCGGCCTCGCCGCTCTGCGGGCGGCGGGCGGACGAGTGGTCGCCGTTGGCGGCGGAAGCGAGGCGAACGGTACCGCCGAGGCGGCCGTCGCGCGCGCCGATCTCGTCGTCGACGGCATCGTCGGCATCGGCGGCAAGGGCGGGCTGCGGCCCGACGCGGAGCGGCTGGTCCGGGCGGTGCGCGGGATCGTCGTCGCCGTGGACCTGCCCAGCGGGGTCGACGCCGACACCGGCGAGGTGCGCGGCTCCGCCGTACGCGCGGACGCCACGATCACCTTCGGCACGTACAAGCCGGGGCTGCTCATCGACCCCGCCCGCACCCACGCGGGCGCCCTGCGGCTGGTCGACATCGGCCTGGACGCCCACCTCCCGGCCGACCCCGACGTGGAGGCGCTGCAGCACGAGGACGTGGCGGCGCTGCTGCCCCGGCCGTCGGCGGAGAGCGACAAGTACCGGCGCGGTGTGGTGGGCGTCGTCGCGGGCTCCGCCCGCTACCCGGGCGCGGCCGTGCTGGCCGTCTCGGGCGCGCTGCGGGGCGGCGCCGGGGCCGTGCGCTACGTCGGCCCCGGGGCCGACACCGTCATCGCACGCTTCCCCGAGACCCTCGTCCACTCCGGGCCCCCGGCCAAGGCAGGCCGGGTCCAGTCGTGGGTCGTCGGCCCCGGCCTCGGCGACGGCGCGGCGGCCCGGCACTCCCTGGAGGACGTCCTCGCCTCCGATGTCCCGGTCCTGGTCGACGCCGATGGGCTCCACCTGCTGCCCACCGGCAGCGACCTGCGCAAACGCGAGGCGGCCACGGTCCTCACCCCGCATGCGGGCGAGGCGGCGGCGCTGCTCGGCGTGAGCCGCGAGGAGGTCGAGGCGGGCCGGCTGGCCGCCGTAAGGGCGCTGTCCGAGCGCTACGGCGCGACGGTACTGCTGAAGGGGTCGACCACGCTGATCGCCGCCGAGCACCAGCCGGTACGCGTCAACCCCACCGGCGTCGGCTGGCTGGCCACGGCGGGCAGCGGCGATGTGCTGTCCGGCCTGATCGGCTCCCTGCTCGCCACAGGCCTCCCCGCCCGCGACGCGGCCTCGGCCGGCGCCTACCTCCACGGCCTGGCCGCCCGCCGCACCACGGCCCCGCACGGCGCACCCATCGCGGCGTACGACGTGTCGACGGCGCTGACGGACACGTGGCGGGACGTGCTGGCCTGAGGGGTGCGATGGGTGCGGGTGCGTTGGTCCGCTGGGTGCGGGTGCGTGGACGGTGCGCCGGGGATGCGTGGGTGGTGCCGGTGCGGGTACTGGTGCGGGTGCGTGGGTGGTGTGCCCGCTGTTCGTGGTGGGTGCCGGGGGCGGGGCCTGCGGGGCGGCGCCCTGGACCGCACATTTACGGCGCCATTGACCGGGGGCTTGCGTGGGCCGGAGATCGGCGCCACAAATATGCGTGAGCGTCCAGGACACCACCCCTCCGACCCCACCCCCTCCCGCCTCGTCGGCGGCCACCCGCCGGTGGCCCAGACCCTGGCCAGGTGCCCGGTCGCCCGGTGACGCGAGCGCCGGGCCGATCAGCATGCATGCCTACTCGCCCGCGCCAAAGGGACTGTGCAGCCCATCGTCTCCGGCCAGCTCGCTGCCCTCGCCGAAGCCCTGGACGGCCGTTACGGCAAGGACGGGCAAGCTCTGTGCGGCGCTGCGGCGGACCTCTTCCAGCTTGCCGGTGAGCTGGCTTTCGACGGCAACCGGTATACCGATGCAGCGGCTTCGTACACGCTCGCCGCGTCAGCCGGTAAGGAGGCAGGGTCGTTCGATCTCTGGGCTTGCGCTCTCATTCGGCATGCGTACGTCGACGTGTACGAGCGTCGCTACCGGGAGGCCGCGGGCATCTTGTCGGTCGCTGAGCGCATCGCTCGCCGAGGGGACAGTTGCCTGTCGACACGACATTGGGTCGCTGCGGTACAGGCTGAGGCGTTCGCGGGGCTGGGAGATCTGACCGCGTGCGAAAGTGCACTCGAGCAGGCCGAGAAGGTCGCGGACATGACCGGATCGGCACAGAACGGCGGATGGCTCCGCTTTGATGGCTCCCGGCTCGCGGAGGAGCGCGGCGCTCGGTATGTCCAGCTGGGTCGACTCGACCTCGCTGAACAGGTGCTTCAGAGCGCCCTTCGGCAAGGTGCCCTGGCAGAGGGCCAGTCCTTTCGGCGCCGAGGTGCCGTGCTCGCGAATCTGGCCGCCATCGGCGTCAAGCGCAAGGACCCGGAGCAGGTTGTCGTCTATGCCCGCGAGGCGATCCACCTGGCACGTGAATCTTCCTCCGGTTACGTCGCTCGTAGACTCCAGGCCCTGCGTATGGACTTCGGCTCCCTCGCTCGCGATGTGCGGGTTGCCGAGTTGGATGCCGAGATCAAGGCACTGAGCGTGAACTGACGAAAGGGGCAGGGATGTCGCGGACCGAGGGTGCCCGGCTGTTCCGGGAGGCGTGGATCGCGGGGGTGCGGCGGCACTTTCCCGGGGAGCCCAAGCCGGGTTATGTGACCCCCTGGGAGGAGACCCCGGAGTGGGAGCGGGCGGCTGCCGGGGCGGTGTACGAGCAGGTGAGGCAGTTCCTGGAGGTGAGCGAGGGGCACGCCGGGCGACTTACGCGGGAGCAGAAGGGGCGCTTCGTCGCTACGTGCTGGACCGCGCAGATGTACCGGCACTTCGAGGACCCGAAGCCCGGGTACGTCGCCGGCTGGCCGGACCTTCCCGGCTGGCAGCAGGAGACGGACGCGGACATCTTCGAGGCGATCGAGAAGGACGTCAGCTGACGCGCGTCCTCGCTTCGCCCTTGTCGTACAGCCGGCCTGTGAAGAGCTTGCTCAGGTCCTGGCCGAACAGGGCGGTGAACCGCGGTGGACCACGGGAGGATGGCCGCCAATGATGCGGAGGGGCGGGTCGCAGGCCCCGCCCCTCCCCCGGCCGACCCTGATGTGGAGGCGTTGCAGCACGAGGACGTGGCGGCGCTGCTGCCCCAACCCTCGGCGGAGAGCGGCAAGTACCGGTGCGGCGTGGCGGGACGTGCTGGCCCAAGAGTTCCGCGGGGTCCGCTGGGTGCGGGTGCGTGGTCTGACGGGTGCGGGTGCGTGGGTGGTGCGCCCGCTGTTCGTGGTGGGTGCCGGGGGCGGGGCCTCCGGGGCGGCGCCCTGGACCGTATATTTACGGCGCCATTGACCGGGGGCTTGCGTGGGCCGGAGATTGGCGCCACAAATACACGTAAGCGTCCAGGACACCACCCCTCCGACCCCACCCCCTCCCGCCTCGTTCGCGGCTATCCACCGGTGGCGGGTGCGGCCCCGCCGTCTCACGGCTGTCCGGACGGTGCCCCCAGGTCCAGGACCATCACGTCGTGCAGCACCGCGCCCTCCCACGGGTGGGCCTCCCCCACCTTGCGGTACCCCCACGACCGGTACGCGGCCTGCGCGGCCTCGACGTCCGGCCGTGCGTTCAGCAGTACGCGCTCGGCCGTGGTGTCGGCGAGCACCGCTTCGTGCATCCGGCGTGCCACCCCCAGTCGGCGCCACGGGGCCCGTACGGCGAGCTCCATGAGCCCGAACGTCCGCCGCCCGTCCTCGCGACGCAACTCGTCGCTCACCGGTGTGATGAGCCGGTCCCACCAGCCGGTGCTCGGGCTCAGCGGATAGCCATAGGCGATGCCGACCGGCTCACCGTCGCCCGTGCGGGCGAGTGCGGCCGAGAAGGTCTTCTTGCGGACCTGCGAACGGAACCGCCGGAAGTTCGCGTCGACCGAGTCCGAAGTCTTGTCGTATGGCGGTTCGGCGAACGCCTCGGCATAGACCAGAGTGAACGCGTCCTCGGCCTGCGCCGCAGCAGCGCCATCCATGCGCTCGACTGTGATCGTCTCTGGCGTCGTCATCGGTCGCCCCCTCTCGTTGTCTCGCGGATGCGCTCCACGGTGTCTCGCGCAGCGGGAACATCGGCGCGCACGGCGATCCGCTCGAATGCATGCAGGCGACGACGCAACTTCTCCGAGGACACCCCGTTACAAGCGTCGAGTACGCCCATCATCTCGTGGCACGCCTCTTCCACCTCGTTCGTGTCGAACAGCGTCTGCGCGAGTCGGGCCCGGTACCAGGCGGTGTTACGGGTGTAACCACCGCCGAGACCGGCAACCGCCGAGCGCAGGAACGGGACGGCCCGCATGAGCTGCCCTTTCCCGGTGTAGTAGGCCGCCGTCGCGTAATCCACCTCGACAGGGCCAGCGAACCGCGCCCACCTCGGTACGTCCGTGTCCGTGTCCGTACGCCCCTGGTAGGAAACGGCTCGGCTCAGCGCACGGCCTGCACTGACCGAGTCGCCCGCGTGCGTCGCCGCACTGGCCTCGCGCAATGAGATCACCAAATGCACCGTGGCACCCGCGCCTGCCCGGCGGGCAAGGCTGTAACCGTTCTCGACAGCCGATGCCGCCTCCCACATGCGGCCCGTATCGGCGGAAAGCAGGGAAAGCGTATTGAGCGCGCGAACCTGCAAGAGGGGCTCGTCGATAAGCTGTGCCGCCGTCATCGCCTCCATGCAGGCGGCGCGAGCCTGTTCAGGAGGCCCACCGTCGTATCCGAACCAGGCGCGGTGACAAGCGAGTTCACAGAGCATGGTGTGAAGGTCACGGCCTACTCTGCCAATGTAGGCGCTGCTGTTGAGTACATGCGTGATCTTCCGCTCCAACTGTTCAGCACGTGCCTTCGCGGGAATGCCACCGGCCCGGTGATCGACGGCATAGAGGTCAGCCAGTCGTGTTCGGAACGCCGTCACCTCACTCGCACCGACACGCGACCCTTGCTGATTCGGGAAGACCGCCGCCGCCGCGATCGCACCCGACCCCGTGACAAACGCTCGACGCTTCACCTCTCCATCGTCGCCGATCCTCTCGACAGTCGAATAGCGATGCGACGGGACATCGAATCCCATCTCGGCAAGCGGAAGCCCGAACATCGCCTCCAATACTGCCTGTTGGCCCGGGTGCGGTAACGGCGGTGGCGACTCGCTCTCCCACCGCCGGAGCTGGCGGACGCTCACCGAGGCGTCGATGCCCAGCCGGGCGGCTTCACGGGCGAATGCGGAAACGAAGCTCACCTGCGTGTATCCCGCCGCGCAGCGCAGCGATGCCAATGTGCCGAGCATCCTGTCTGCCATCCGCATCCCCCACCACGCGCGAACCGTCCCCTCACCATAGCGACTCAGTACATCCGGCATACGCGGAAACGTCCGCCCAAACGTCCGGTCACAGATCGCCCGCGGGGCCCGACGAAACGGTGGACTTGCACAAGACACCCGCGACGTTGTGGGACGTCCGGGGGCGTGGCCCACCAGCTGACAGGAGCTGATGAACATGAACCACTTTATGGCCAATGCCCTCGAATGGGTGAGAGCGGTTCTCGCGCCTCTCCGGGAGGCCGCCGGATGAACACGATGACCGGCCTGCGACTACTCCCCTGGTCCGACCAGGAGGGCAGGCCGTGCTATCTGACATCGGACAGAGACGAAAGTCCCCTGAACCGACGAGCGGACCAGATCGAGGCACTCCAACTGTCCATGGGGACGGAGCTCCTCGGCCACGCCCGGGCCCTGCTGGAGGACCACAAGGCAGACGCAAGAGAGCTCCGCTTCCTGGCGGACCGACTCTGTGAGGCACTACGCGACGCACTGCGGGTAGCCGAGAGCAGAGGCAGACGACTGCCCGTCCACAACGAGGACGGCGACCAAGACGCGCCCACCGGCGGATAGCCGCGAACGAGACGGGAGGGGGCGGGGCCGGAGGGGTGGTGTCCTGGACGCTTACGTGTATTTGTGGCGCCAATCTCCGGCCCACGCAAGCCCCCGGCCAATGGCGCCGTAAATATACGGTCCAGGGCACCGCCCCGGAGGCCCCGCCCCCGGCACCCACCACGAACAACAGGCGCGTCAGCCGCCATCGGCGTCAAGCGCAAGGACCGCAAGCAGGTTGTCGTCTACGCCCGCAAGGCGATCCACCTGGCGCGGGAATCATCCTCCGGTTACGTCGCCCGCCGCGCCAGGTCTGCGGGTGGGCTGGTGGTTCCCAGTAGACCAAGGTGGCGCCGTCCACGGACGGCGCGCGCCACCTGGGGTGGTCACAAAAGGCTCGTCCGGGGCCGCGTGGTCGGCCCGTGCCTTCGGTCGGAGGCGGGGGTCAGAGTCGGCTGAAGGGGGCCCACTGCTTGATGGCGAAGGCACCGGCGTCGCGCTGGACCTCCAGTGCGCTGTGGCCGGCGAGGTGTGCGGGCAGTATCAGGGCGTTGTGGTCGGCGGCCCGGCCGAGGATCTTGTGGCGGGTGGCGCGGGAGGCGGCCGGGTCCTCGCAGAAGCAGCTGTTGTGTTCGGGCTCCATGATCTGCAGCGGGGTGTGCAGCAGGTCGCCGGCGAACACCGCGCGGTCGCTGCCGGAGGCCAGGGTGATCACGCTGGAGCCAGGGGTGTGCCCGGGTGCCGCCTCCAGCCGCAGGTTGGCGTCGATGGTGTGGCTGTCCTCCCACAGCAGCACCTGGCCCGCGGCGTGGACGGGGGCGACGCTGTCCTCGAAGACGTTCTCGTTGACGCCGCCGGCGATGTCCGGGTGGGTCGCCGGGTTCCAGCGCTCGAAGTCGGCCCGGGGCATCAGGTAAGTGGCGTTGGGGAAGGTCGGCACCCAGGCGCCGTCGACCAGGCGGGTGTTCCAGCCGACGTGGTCGGCGTGCAGGTGGGTGTTGACCACGAGGTCGACGTCCTCGGGCCGCACACCGGCCCGGGCGAGGGTGCCGAGGTAGTCCAGCTGCAGGTGGTCCCACACCTCGACGGCCGGGCGGGACTTGTCGTTGCCGACGCCGGTGTCGACCAGGATGGTGCGGCCCTCGCTGCGCAGCAGCCAGGTCTGCATGGCGGCGTGGACCATGGTGTCGTGCTGAACTGGTCGGTGGGCATGATCGGCCCGTGCGTCTCCTCGATCCGGGTGACAGTGACGTCACCCAGGGTGATCTCGTGCGTATCGCGCATGGGGTTCTCCGTAAAGTGGGGGTTGGTCGGCTCAGCCGTCCAGGCGGGCGAGGACGAGGTTGGGGTCCTTCGCGGTGAGGTAGGCGGCGCTCGGGACGTAGACGGTGTCGCCACGCAGCGCGATGGAGGTTGGACCCTGCAGGCCGTCGGCGGCGGTCAGGGCGGTGGTGTGGGTGCCGTCGGGCCGGACCAGGGCGACCTGGTTGACGTTGTTGAGGGCGGCGATGATCTGGTCGCCGTGGCCTGTGAAGGCGAAGTCGTCGATCCCGGTCAGACCGGTGGCGGTGACCAGGGCGGTGCCGGCACGCCCGCCGGGGAGCATCGGGATGCGGACAATGGTGCCCTTGTCGAGGTTGGTGGCCCAGACCGCCCCGTTGTGGATCTTCAGGCCGTTGGCACCGAGGAATCCGGCGGGGGCCAGCGCCGGGTCGGTGGACCAGGCGGTGGCGATGCCGCCGGAGGTGGGCACGCGCCAGACGGTTCCGAGGACGGAGTCGGTGACGTACAGAGTGCGGGTGTCCAGGGCCAGGCCGTTGGGCAGGCCGTCGGCGGGCAGTGCGGCGATGCGCTGCGGTCGGCCGCCCGGGCGCAGGCGCCATACGCCGGTCAGGTCCGCGGTGCCGGTGGCGTAGAGGAAGTACAGGGTGCCGTCGTGGGCGCGGACGATGCCGGTGGTCAGCGGGAAGCCCAGGGCCGGGGTGTGCACGCCGCCGTCGGCGGGTGCGGGCAGAGTGGCCAGGGTCCGGACGGCACCGTGGCGGGAGACCGCGGCGACCTGGCGGGCCTTGGCGAAGGTGACGTACGCGGTGCCGTCCGGGGCCAGCACGATGTTTTCCGGCAGCTGGCCCCTGGCCAGGTCGAAGTGTACGGCGGTACGCGCGTGGCCGAGCGGTGGCGAGACGGCGGCTGCCGGGGCCGGAACGGCCATCGCGACCGCGATCGCGGCGGCGGCAAGGACGGCGGGCTTGGTGAACACGGGCTTCCTTCAACTGCTTTCGGGCATGCGGAAGCGAAACGCTGACGCATGACGGTGGATGGTGTGCGGGGTCAGCCGGTGCTGAGCCGGCTGTCCGAACGGGCGGGGGTGGCCCGGGTGATGGCCTGGGCGAGGAGGCCCAGGGCGGCTCGCGAGGGTGAGCCCGCCGCGGTGGTGGCGACCACGACGCTGGGGCCCGGCCCCTGGCTGAGGGTCTGCTGCATGACGGTCAGTGGACCGACCAGCGGGTGCCGCATCTCGTACTCGGCGACCGTGCAGGCCCTGACCCGGTGGTCGGCCCACATGGACGCGAAGTCCTCGCTCTTCGCACTCAGTTCACCCAGCAGCGTGTGCAGTGCGGCGTCCTGGGGGTACTGGCCCGCCACCAGGCGCAGATTCCCCACCACCGCCCTGGCCTTGCTCGGCCAGTCCGCGTACAGGTCGCGCGTATGGGCGTCGAGGAACACCAGTCCGGCCATGTTGGGGCGCTCCGCCGGTACGTCCGGGGCACCGGGGTCGAGGTGACCGGCGAACAGCGCGTGGCCCAGTCGGTTCCACGCCAGAACGTCACTGCGCCTGCCGACCACGACCGCGGGGACGTCCCCGAGCGCGTCCAGCAGCTGGGCGATGGGCTCCGTCACGCGCTCCGGCGCGGGGCGCCGCCGACCGCGGGGCTTGGCCGATCGGGCCAGGTCGTGCAGGTGCCGGCGCTCGGACTCGTCCAGCCGCAGGGCGCGGGCGATCGCGTCCAGCACCTCCGGCGAGGCGCCCCGCGAATGCCCCTGTTCCAACCGGGCGTAGTAGGAGGCGCTCACCCCCGCCAGCAGCGCCAGTTCCTCACGGCGAAGACCCGGCACCCGCCGGCGCTCCCCGTAGGTGGGCACCCCGGCCTCGTCGGGTCGCAGCTGGGAGCGCCGCGTCTGCAGGAAGTCCCCGAGCTGTGATTTCCCGTCCATGGCTCCGAGTATGGGTCGACCCGCAGCGCGCAGCCTCTCCCTGCCGAGGATAGGCACCAGCGGCCCGACTTCGCCTCCGTCCTCGGCGGCGGGCGCGCCCACCGGCGGATAGCCGCGAACGAGGCGGGAGGGGGCGGGGTCGGAGGGGTGGTGTCCTGGACGCTCACGCATATTTGTGGCGCCAATCTCCGGCCCACGCAAGCCCCCGGCCAACGGCGCCGTAAATGTGCGGTCCAGGGCGCCGCCCCGCAGGCCCCGCCCCCGGCACCCACCACGAACAGCAGGCGCACCCACCACGCACCCGCACCACGCCCGTCACCGGAGCGACCGCGCGGGGTCCGGGGCGGGGCCCCTGCCGGAGCGTGGGGGCGGAGCCCCCGCGCCCGCACCCGCACCCGCACCCGCACCCGCACCCAGCGGACCCCGCGGACCCCGCGGACCCGCGGAAGCCTCACCCTTCCGCGATCACCACCGCCGACGCGACCCCCGCGTCATGGCTCAGCGAGACGTGCAGGCCCCGTACCCCCAGCCGTTCCGCGCACGTGGCGACCGTGCCGCGGATCGAGAGGCGGGGGCGGCCGCTCGGCTCGGTGAGGATTTCGGCGTCGGTCCAGCGCAGGCCGCCGGGGGCGCCCAGGGACTTGGCCAATGCTTCCTTGGCCGCGAAGCGGGCGGCCAGGGAGGCCATGCCGCGGCGCTCCCCGCTCGGCAGCCACAGCTCGTGCTCGACGAACAGGCGGTCCGCCATGCCGGGGGTGCGCCGCAGCGCGTCGTCGAAGCGGTCGATCTCGGCGACGTCGATGCCGACACCGATGATCACGACGTCGCTCGACGGGGCCGACCGGACCCACTCGTCACTCGACCGTCACCGACTTGGCCAGGTTCCTCGGCTGGTCGACCTCGTTGCCGCGCGCCGTCGCCAGCTCGCACGCGAAGACCTGCAGCGGCACGGTGGCGACCAGGGGCTGCAGCAGGGTGGGCGTGGCGGGGATCTCGATGAGGTGGTCGGCGTACGGGGCCACCGTCTCGTCGCCACGCTCGGCGATCACGATGGTGCGGGCGCCGCGGGCCCGGATCTCCTGGATATTGGAGACGATCTTGTCGTGGAGCACCGACCGGCCGCGCGGCGACGGGACGACCACCACGACCGGTACGTCCTGCTCGATCAGCGCGATCGGCCCGTGCTTGAGCTCGCCCGCCGCGAAGCCCTCGGCGTGCATGTACGCGAGCTCCTTGAGCTTGAGCGCGCCCTCCAGGGCGACCGGGAAGCCGACGTGCCGCCCCAGGAAGAGCACGGTGTTCTTGTCGGCCAGGGTGCGGGCCAGCTCCCGTACCGGCTCCATGGTCTCCAGGACCTCTTCCACCTGGGTCGCGATCTCCGACAGCTCGCGGATCACGGAGAGGATCTCGTCGCCCCACTTGGTGCCGCGCACCTGGCCCAGGTAGAGAGCCACCAGGTAGCAGGCCACCAGCTGGGTGAGGAACGCCTTGGTGGAGGCGACGGCGACCTCGGGACCGGCGTGGGTGTAGAGCACCGCGTCCGACTCACGCGGAATCGTGGAGCCGTTCGTGTTGCAGATGGCCAGCACCTTCGCGCCCTGCTCACGGGCGTGCCGCAGCGCCATCAGGGTGTCCATGGTCTCGCCGGACTGCGAGATGGCGATCACCAGCGTCCGCTGGTCCAGGATCGGGTCGCGGTAGCGGAACTCGCTGGCCAGCTCCGTCTCGCAGGGGATCCGGGTCCAGTGCTCGATGGCGTACTTGGCGATCATGCCCGCGTGGTACGCGGTGCCGCACGCCACGATCACGACCTTGCTGACCTCGCGCAGCACCGAGGCCGGGATGCGCACCTCGTCCAGGCAGAGGTTCCCGGCCAGGTCGATCCGGCCGAGCAGGGTGTCCGCGACGGCCTTCGGCTGCTCGGCGATCTCCTTGAGCATGAAGTAGTCGTAGCCGCCCTTCTCGGCGGCGGAGGCGTCCCAGTCCACGTGGTACGGGCGGACCTCGGCCGGCGCCCCCTCGAAGTCGGTGACGGTCACACCGTCCCGGCGGGCCTCCACGACCTGGTCCTGGCCCAGCTCGATGGCCTCGCGGGTGTGGGCGATGAAGGCGGCCACATCGGAGGCGAGGAACGCCTCCTCCTCGCCGACGCCGACGACCAGCGGCGAGTTGCGGCGCGCCCCGACCACCACATCGGGCGCGTCCGCGTGCACCGCGACCAGTGTGAAGGCCCCCTCCAGCCGGCGGCAGACCTGGCGCATCGCCTCGGCGAGGTCACCGCTGGACGAGAACGACTCGGCGAGCAGATGCGCCACGACCTCGGTGTCGGTCTCGGAGGCCAGCTCATGGCCGCGCTCGGCCAGCTCGGCGCGGAGCGCGGCGAAGTTCTCGATGATGCCGTTGTGGACGACGGAGACGCGGCCCGCGTTGTCCAGGTGCGGATGGGCGTTGGCATCGGTCGGGCCGCCATGGGTGGCCCAACGGGTGTGGCCGATGCCGGTGCCCCCGGTGGGCAGCGGGCGGTCGGCCAGCTCCTTCTCCAGGTTGCCCAGCTTGCCCGCCTTCTTGGCCGCCGCCAGCCCACCGTCGGCCAGCACGGCGACGCCCGCCGAGTCATAGCCGCGGTACTCCAGCCGCTTGAGCCCGGCGAGGACGACGTCGAGGGCCGACTGCCCTCCCACATAACCAACGATTCCGCACATGGACGCAGCGTACGACCCCCGGCCCCGGCCCGGGGTGACCGACCCCACGCCTCGGCACCGGTCACTCGGGCGGTCCCTGGCATGACAATGAGGGGGTGATCACGTCAAGCGCGCGCGCGGCGCGCACCGTGCGCGGCCCGCAGCGGCGGAGCGGCGAAGCGACCCCGTACGTCGATCTGTCCCGCTCCGAGTGGAGCGCGCTGCGGGACAAGACGCCGCTGCCGCTGACCGCCGGCGAGGTCGAGAAGCTGCGGGGACTCGGCGATGTCATCGACCTCGATGAGGTGCGGGATGTCTATCTGCCGCTGTCCCGGCTGCTCAACCTCTATGTGGCCGCCACCGGCAATCTGCGCGGCGCGCTCAATACCTTCCTGGGCGACACCAAGCGGGGCAACGGGGCCCAGCCCGGTACGCCGTTCGTGATCGGCGTGGCGGGGAGCGTCGCGGTCGGCAAGTCGACCACCGCGCGGCTGCTCCAGGCGCTGCTGGCCCGCTGGCCCGAGCATCCGCGGGTAGAGCTGATCACCACGGACGGCTTTCTTTACCCCAACGCCGAGCTGCGCCGCCGTGGGCTGATGTCCCGCAAGGGGTTCCCGGAGAGCTATGACCGCAGGGCGCTGACCCGCTTCGTCGCCGATGTGAAGGCGGGCCGGGCGGAGGTGTCGGCGCCGGTCTACTCCCACCTGATCTACGACATCGTGCCGGACGAGCAGCTGACCGTGCACCGCCCCGACATCCTCATCGTCGAGGGCCTCAATGTGCTGCAGCCCGCGCTGCCGGGGAAGGACGGGCTGACCCGGGTCGGGCTCGCGGACTTCTTCGACTTCAGCGTCTACGTGGATGCCCGGACCGAGGACATCGAGCGCTGGTACCTGGGCCGCTTCAGGAAGCTGCGGGAGACGGCCTTCCAGGACCCGTCCTCGTACTTCCGCAAGTACACCCAGGTCTCCGAGGAGGAGGCGCTGGACTACGGGCGGATGATCTGGCGGACCATCAACAAGCCCAATCTGAAGCAGAATGTGCAGCCCACGCGGGGGCGGGCGACGCTTGTGCTGCGGAAGGGGCCGGATCACAAGGTGCAGCGGCTGTCCCTGCGCAAGCTGTGAGGAGCGTCGGGCCATGCTGCACTTGAGGTTGATCGTCCCCGCCGACCGCACCGAGGACGTGGTGCGCACGATCGAGAAGACGGTCGGCACCACCCATCTGGTGGTGCTGCCCGGCGCCGCCCGCGACCCCGTGGGGGACGTCGTCATGTGCGACGTGGCGCGCGAGGCCGGGGACGCCCTGCTGGGCGACCTGCGTGAGCTGGGCCTTGACGAGGCCGGTTCGATCGCGGTGGAGAACATCGACCTGTCGCTGTCCAAGCGCGCCGACAAGGCGGAGGAGGAGGCGCCCGGCGAGGGAGCGGACGCGGTCCTGTGGGAGCACCTGGCGGACGCCACCCACGAGGAGTCCACGCTCTCGGTCACCTACCTCGCCTTCCTCGTCATCGCGACGATGATCGCGGCATGCGGTGTGGTGCTGGACAACGCGATCCTGATCGTCGGTGCGATGGCGGTCGGCCCCGAGTTCGGTCCGCTGGCGGGGCTGTGCACCGCGCTGGTGCGGCGCGCGCCGCGGCTGGCCGCCCGCTCGGCGATCGCGCTGCTGGTCGGATTCGCGGCGGCGATGGCGCTGACCACCGGCTTCAGCATCGCGATGGACGCGGTGGGTCTCTTCGACAAGGACATGCTGGAGCGTGCCCGGCCGAACACGGACTTCATCTGGAAGCCGGACATGTTCTCGTTCGTGGTCGCCGTGCTCGCGGGGATCGCCGGAACGCTCTCGCTGACCTCGGCGAAGTCCGGCGCGCTGGTGGGCGTGGCGATCTCGGTGACCACGGTGCCCGCGGCGGCCAACGCGGCGGTGGCGCTCGGGTACGGGGAGATCGACCAGATGTGGGGCTCGACGGAGCAGCTGCTGCTGAATCTGGTGGGGATCGTGGTGGCGGGGACGCTGACGCTGCTGGCGCAGAAGGTTTTGTGGGGGCGGCGGGGGTCTCCTCCCCCGGGGTAGGGAGCTTCCCCACCCCGCCCCTTCCCGCAGCATCGATATGCGGCTCCGCCGCGTGGCGGGGCTCCGCCCCGGACCCCGCTCCTCAAACTCCCCCAGCTATCGCTGGGAGTGCCCCCTGGAGGGGCTGGAATATCCAGCCCCTCCGGCGCGAGAAGTCCGGGGATGAACGGCCGCACCTTGCGCCGCTTCCCGCGGAGCGCTTAGCCCAGGGCCGACTTCACCGCGTCCGCCAGGCGGCCCGCGACCGAGCGGGCCTGCTCGATGTCGGCGGCCTCGACCATGACCCGTACCAGCGGCTCCGTGCCCGAGGGGCGGAGCAGGACCCGGCCGGTCTCGCCCAGCTCGCGCTCGGCCTCGGCGACGGCCGCGGCCACGTCCGCGCTGGAGGCGACGCGGGACTTGTCCACGTCGGGGACGTTGACCAGCACCTGCGGCAGCCGCTCCATGACACCCGCGAGGTCGGCCAGGGTGCGGCCGGTCGCGGCGACGCGGGCCGCCAGCAGCAGGCCGGTGAGGGTGCCGTCACCCGTCGTGGCGTGGTCGAGGACGATCACGTGCCCGGACTGCTCGCCGCCCAGGGCGTAGCCGTGGGCCTTCATCTCCTCCAGCACATAGCGGTCCCCGACCGCCGTCTGGACCAGTTCGACGCCCTCGCGCCGCATGGCCAGCTTGAAGCCGAGGTTGGACATCACGGTGCCGACCACCGTGTCCCCGCGCAGGTTGCCCGCCTCGCGCATGGCCAGGGCCAGGACGGCGAGGATCTGGTCGCCGTCGACCTCGCGGCCCGTGGCGTCCACCGCGAGACAGCGGTCGGCGTCCCCGTCGTGGGCGATGCCGAGGTCGGCCCGGTGCTCCACGACGGTCGCCTGGAGGCGGGCGAGGTGGGTGGAGCCGTAGCCGTCGTTGATGTTGAGCCCGTCCGGGTCGGTGCCGATCGTCACGACCTCGGCCCCGGCCCGCGCGAACGCCTCCGGGGAGACCCGGGCGGCGGCGCCGTGCGAACCGTCGATGACGATCTTGAGGCCGTCGAGCCGGTTGGGGAGGACGCCGACCAGATGGGCCACATAGGCGTCGAAGCCCTCGTCGTAGTCCCGGACCCGGCCCACCCCGGTGCCCGTCGGCCGGTCCCACGGCTCGCCGGAGGCGTGGGCGCGGTAGGTGGTCTCGATGCGGTCCTCCAGCTCGTCGGCCAGCTTGTGGCCGCCGCGGGCGAAGAACTTGATGCCGTTGTCGGGCATCGGGTTGTGGCTCGCGGAGAGCATCACCCCGAGGTCCGCGTCCAGCGCCCCGGTCAGATGCGCGACGGCCGGTGTGGGCAGCACGCCGACCCGCAGTACGTCCACCCCGGCGCTGGCCAGCCCCGCCACCACGGCGGCCTCCAGGAACTCCCCGGACGCTCGCGGATCCCGCCCGACCACCGCCACCGGCCGATGGCCTTCGAAGGTTCCCGCCTCGGCGAGCACATGCGCCGCCGCTACCGACAGGCCGAGCGCCATCTCAGCCGTCAGATCGGCGTTCGCGACGCCGCGCACACCATCCGTACCGAAGAGTCGTCCCACTGGTGTCCTCCGAAGTTACGAGCTGGGGGGCTGAAGCTTGCTTGTAGGTATACGCCCCCCGGTGGCGATAGCCGAACGCCCCGGAGGCACAGGTGGTGCCGCCGGGGCGTTCGGGTGAAGCAGCGGTGCCGCGATGGGCGTCAGCGCTTGCTGTACTGCGGCGCCTTGCGAGCCTTCTTCAGACCGGCCTTCTTGCGCTCGGTGGCGCGGGGGTCACGGGTCAGGAAGCCGGCCTTCTTGAGGGGGCCGCGGTTGTTGTCCACGTCCGCCTCGTTCAGCGCCCGGGCGATGCCCAGACGCAGCGCCCCGGCCTGGCCGGAGACGCCGCCGCCCGAGATGCGGGCGATGACGTCGTAGCGGTCGTCCAGCTCGAGCACCTTGAAGGGCTCGTTGACTTCCTGCTGGTGAACCTTGTTGGGGAAGTACTCCTCGAGAGTACGTCCGTTGATCTTCCACTGCCCGCTGCCCGGCACGATGCGGACACGCGCCACGGCGTTCTTGCGGCGCCCGGTGCCGGCGGCAGGCTGCGGGTCACCGAAGCGGGAAGCGAGCGACTCGGAGGTGTACTCCGACTCGACCGTCTCGACGCTCTCGGTGGTGTACTCCTCGACATCGAGGGGGGTCTCGGCGGTGGTCTCGGCCACGATGCTCCTCAGATTCTCTTCGTCGTAAGGGGTGGCCGGGACTACTGCGCGACCTGGGTGATCTCGAACGGAACCGGCTGCTGAGCGGCGTGCGGGTGCTGGTCGCCCGAGTACACCTTCAGCTTCGAGAGCATCTGACGGCCCAGGGTGTTCTTGGGGAGCATGCCCTTGATGGCCTTCTCGACGGCCTTCTCCGGGTTCTTCTCCAGCAGCTCGTCATAGCGGATGGAGCGCAGACCACCCGGGTAGCCGGAGTGGCGGTACGCCATCTTCTGGGTCCGCTTGTTGCCGGAGAGGTGCACCTTGTCGGCGTTGATGATGATGACGAAGTCACCAGCGTCGACATGCGGCGCGTACACCGGCTTGTGCTTGCCCCGCAAAAGGGTGGCGGCCTGGGTGGCCAGACGGCCCAGAACCACGTCGGTGGCGTCGATGACATGCCACTGACGCTGAACGTCGCCGGGCTTGGGGCTGTACGTACGCACGGTCGTAGCCTTCGCTTCTTCAGTGAGTGGAGTCTCCCCGGGCCCGCGAGGGCCGGGAGGACAGGTCCGGACAAGGCCACCCGGACGATCACGACAGCCCTGGCCGCACCTCGGTGACGCATGCCGAGTGCTTGCCGCTGGTCATCGGCCCGGTGGACCGGCGTAACGGCCTCTCACGTGAGAACGAGCAAGCCAATACGCATAACGAACTGGCAGAATACCGGCCCGCCCCCACCCGGGTCAAAACGCCCCCACACGACCGCGAACCCGTCCACGGCCCGGGTCCGGCCGGAAGGCCTGAGCCGTCGCGCGGCGTAATGGCAGCCGTCGGCGGGTCCATCCTGTCACCCGGCCGGTCTAAGATGCGCGCCATGAGCTTTGGGCAAGGGGGGCCTTATGGGCCCGGGGGTTCTCAGCCGCCTCAGCCGTCGACGCCGGACTGGGCGGCGCTCGCCGATCAGTCCGCCGCGCGCAACCGCCGCCGCAAGCTGCTCTTCATCGGGGGCGGGGCGCTGGCGACGGCCGCCGTCGCCGCGATCGTCGCCACCGCCGTGATCAGCAGCGGTCACAAGGACAAGGGGGGCGGCGATTCGGCCGGTGGGCTGCCCACTCCGCAGGACCTGCCCAGCGAGTCGGCGACGCCCGAGCCGACCTTCTCCAATGTGGCGCCGCCCGCGCCGCCGAAGCCGCTGGACATCATCTCCAGCGCCCGGCGGGACAAGGCACCGCTGAGCGCGGGCAGCCTCTTCCCCGACAAGCGCGCCGCCAAGGACGACCGGTCGTACACCAAGGCGGCGTCCGCCTCCACCACCAGCTGCTCGGCCGGGACCCAGGGGGCGCTCGGTTCGGTTCTGGTGAACAACGGCTGCCGCAAGCTGCTGCGGGCCACCTTCACCCGGGACGGCGTCGCGGTGACGGTCGGCGTCGCCGTCTTCGACGGCAAGGCGGCGGCCGAGAAGGCCAAGGACGGGTACAAGCCGAACATCGCCTCGCTCTCGGGCGGGGGCGTCCCGACCTTCTGCCGCCGGACGGCCTGCCAGAGCTCGGCGAACGCGATCGGGCGGTACGCCTACTTCACGATCTCCGGCTATACGTCGGGGAAGGCGGTCACGTCGTCGGACACCGCCACCCTCCAGGCCGCCCGCGATGTGGCCGACTACACCTTCCGCCGGATCCTGGCCCGGGGCAGCGCCCAGGCGTCGGCGGAGGCCGCCTCGGCCGCCTCCGCCACCAACTGAGACCGGGCCGCAAGCGAAAGGCCCGGCCCGCCGGGCTCAGGACGCGGCGCCCTTCGTGGCCTTCGCCACCTTCGCCACCTGGGCGTCCACCAGCGCGGCCGGGATCTCGGACTTCGCCGGGTCGGCGATGTTGACCCCGAAGAACACCATCACCTGCGGCCCGGTCCGCACGACCGTGAACTTGATGACGGCCTTCTCCTTGCCCGCGTCATGCAGGCTGAAGGACACCGCCTCGTCCCCGGCCTTCGGCGCGTCGAGCGGTGTCACCTTCTTGACGTCCGCCTTCCCGCCCGAGCCGTCCTCGGCGGGGAAGCCGCTCTGGCAGGCGGAGACGGCGTCGCGCAGGTCCTTCACGGTGCGCTCGGCGTCGCCCGGTCCGTAGGAGGAGATCCGGATCAGGCCGGTGCCCCCGACCTTCGCCTTGGTGAGGTCGGTGGCGTAGGCGCGGTGGACGCTGGCCTTGGGGGCCGGGTCGTACTGGCTCCCCATCAGCGCGGCCATCGGCCGGCACGCGGCCTTGCCGGTCTTGGCCGAGCCGCCCTCGCTGACTTCCTTGTCCGTCATCTTCTGCACCTCGACCCCCTTGACCTCGCCGTTGGTCAGGGCGGCCCGCTCCAGGGCGGACGCGGACAGGGGCTTGGCGGCCGGGTCGGAACTCGCGGCCTTGTCGCCCTGCGAAGCGCCGTCGCCCTGCTCGGCGCTGCCCGCCTGCTTGGCGCCGTCCGCCTTGCCCTCGCCGGAGTCGCTGCCGCATCCGGTCATCAGCCCGAGCGCCGCCACCACCGCGATGGCCGCGCCCACGGTCCGCTTCGCACCGGAGTCGTTCATTTCTCTGTCCACCCCTGGTCGGTATCGGGCCCGTACGGCCTCCGCACGGACACCCCGCAGACTCCCAGAACCCGGGGAAGGTTGTAATCCCTTTTCCGAATGTGGTTGATCCCATATCACCACACGCATAAGCAACCTTCGCGGCCCCAGTCAGTCTTACCGACCGACTCGGTCCTTACTGGCTCCGCCTCGGAGGGGAGGGCACGTCGCGGCAGTTCAGCCCCGCCGCGCGTACATCACCATGAAGATTTCTTTCCTGCTCCACAACGCCTATGGCATCGGCGGAACCATCCGGTCGACCTTCAATGTGGCCGGGGCGCTCGCCGCCCACCACACCGTGGAGATCGTCTCCCTGATCCGCACCATCGACACCCCGAACCTCCCTCTCCACCCCGCCGTGCGGCTCAGACCCCTGATCGACCTGCGCCCCCAGGAAGACCCGCCCCGCGCCGGGCGGCGCGCCGCCGACCTCGGCCATCCGCTGCTGACCCGGCCCAGCGCCCACATCCCCGCCGCCGAGGCCAGGGGCACCACCAACTTCAACGCCCTCACCGACGAGCGCGTCGCCGGGTACCTCGACCGCACCGACGCCGATGTCGTCATCGCCACCCGCCCCGGCCTGGTCATCTATCTCGCCGCGCTCGGCCGCGCCGGCCGCTTTCTGCGGATCGGCCAGGAGCACCGCCTCTACGGCACCCACCGCGCCGAGATCCGCGCCGCCTGCGACGCCGCCATACCCCACCTCGACGCGTACACCTCCGTCTCCGAGGCCGACGCGGCCACCCATCGGGCCCATCTCCCCGGTGTCACCACCCGGCTGACCGCCCTGCCCAACGGGGTGCCCGCCACCGGGATCGAGCCCTCCGACGGCCGCGCCAAACTCGTCGTGGCCGCGGGCCGGCTGATCCCCGTCAAGCGCTACGACCTGCTGGTGGCCGCCTGGGAGACGGTGGCCGCCAAACACCCCGACTGGCGGTTGCGCATCTACGGCCGCGGCCCCCAACTCCCCGCGCTGCGCCGTCAGGTCGACGAGCTCGGCCTGGCCGGCCACATCACCCTGATGGGCGCCCACTCCCCCATCGAGACCGAATGGGCCAAGGGCGCGATCGCCGCCGTCACCTCCCGCGAGGAGTCGTTCGGCATGACGATCGTCGAGGCGATGCACTGCGGGGTGCCCGTGGTCGCCACCGACTGCCCGCACGGTCCGGGCGAGATCATCACCGATGGCCGGGACGGACTGCTGGTGCCGGTGGGCGACGCGGACGGGATCGCCAAGGGGCTGCTGACCCTGATCGAGGACGATGAACTGCGCCGCTCGATGGGCGCGGCGGCCCGGATCGCGGCGGAGCGCTACGCCCCCGAGCGCGTGGCGGCCGCCTACGTACGGCTCATCGAGGAGCTCCACACCGCCCGCTCCACCACGGCCCCGGCCCACCGGCGCCGTACGGCCGGGCCGTTAAGGGGCCGGCCGGCCGGAGTGCCGCTGACCGGCGCCCTCAAGGACACGGTCAAGCAGCTGATCCGCAAGCCCCTGCGGCCCGTCGCGTCCTGCCGGGTCACCGCCGAGGGCGATCTGTCGGTGCTGCTGGAGCCCGCCGGCGTGCACGGCGGTGAGCTCGAACTGACCGTCACCCGCCGCAAGAGCGACGAGCCGCCCTTCCACATACCGCTGCTGCCCCCGGTCGGCGCCGCGCCGTCCGCGCCCTGGACGGCCACCCTCGACCGCGCGACGCTCGACCTCGACGAGGGCCGCTGGGACCTGCATGTGGTCCGCCCCTCCGACGGCGTCCGCCGCCGGGTCGGCTGCCGCTTCGCCGAGGGGCGCGGGCTGCTGGACCTGGAGCCGCTGCCCGGCTCCCCGTTCACCTGGTGGATCCCCTACTCCACCGTCGACGGCTATCTCGCGCTGCGCGCCTGGCGGCGCCCGGCCCACGCCGAGGCCCGGGTGATCCGCCTGGACGCCGAGGGGATCGCCGTCGAAGGCACCCTGCACGGCGCGCGCTTCGGGCCCGACGCCGCCCCCGCCGCGGTGGCCACCCCGTCCAGGGGCCCGGCCCGCCCGTTCCTCACCGGGGTCACCGCGCTCGACGGCGGCCGGTTCCGCTTCACCGTTCCGTACGAGCGGATCCGGGAGGCTCATGACGGCGAAGAGGGCGCCGCGGGCTGGACCCTGACGCTCCACAAGTCGGCCCGGGGCGGGACCCCGATCCGGATCGGACGCATCGTCGGCGACATCGTGGACCGCGACAAAACGGACCTCTTTCCGATCACTCACGGTGTCCGCCCCCACCTCACCCGCACCGGTGACCTCGCCATCATCTCCGTCACCACGGGGAATTGAGAGAATCGGTCCAAAGGTGCCGTGTTTGCCGCCGAGATCACCGGTAACACTCGGTGATACCAGCCTCGAGCGAGGAAAATCTCTGCGGAAGGCACAGCGATGTCAACAGTCACGCTCATCATCCTGCTGGCGGCACTGGCCGCCATGGCCGGCCTTGTGATCGCCCCCTCGGTGCGGCAGGCCCGCAAGGGCGAGCTGCCGGTCCGAAGCCTGCCCTCGGAAGCCAGGGAGCAGTACGCGGCGCGGTGGGCGGGCCTGCAGGAGCGGTTCGTGGACTCCCCCGGATGGGCCCTGCGCGAAGCCGACCGGCTGCTGGGCGCGCTGGCCGTCGACCGCGGCTATCCGGCCGAGTCCGAGGAGAAGCGGATGGACGCGCTGTCCGTCCGCCACCCCGAGGAGATCGACGGCTACCGCCGGCTGCACGCCATGGCGGCGCGGGTGCACGAGGGCGAGACGGCCACGGAGCGGATGCGGGAGGCCCTGATCGCGGCGCGTCCCCTGTTCGAACAGCTGGTCCGTGCCCAGCCGCACGACGAGCGCCCGCTCCCGCCTCCGGTCCCCCGTCAGCGGGACCTCCAGCGGGGCCGTGTCCCGCGGCAGCGCCTCGGCCCGGCCGCCGATCACTGACCGGTGAGCCGCACCGCCAGCGCGAGGGTGTCATCCGGATGCAGGATCACCGTGTGCATATCCTCCGCGATGGCGCCGGGGACCTCCTCCGTCGGGCTCTGCAGATGCTTGTGCGCGGCCTCGATCAGGCGCTTCTCGCCCTCGATCGGGTCCCGGCGGCTCTCGGTGAGACCGTCGGTGTAGAGCAGGAGGAGGTCCCCGGGGGCCAGCCGCTCGGTCAGCGGGGTCTCGCTGCCGGGCAGCGGAAAGCCGATTCCGCGCCCCCGGGCCTCCAGATACCGGGCCGTCCCGTCGCGGCGCAGCAGCAGCGCGGGCGGATGGCTCCCATTGGCCAGCCACAGCTCACCGGTGGCCGGATCGATCCGGGCCAGCTGCACGGTGGCCATCACGGACCGGTCGAAGGGGCGCAGGATCTCGTCGGTGCGGGCCACGATCGACTCGAGCCGATGGCCCTCCAGGGCCAGGGTGCGCACCGCGTGGGTGACGTTGAGCGCGCTGCGCGTGCTGGTCACCCCATGGCCCAGCGCGTCCACGATGGTGATGTGGACGGTGCCGTCGGGCAGCACGAACCAGTCGTACAGATCCCCGCCGGTCGGCGCGTCGGTGCCGGCCGGCTCGTAGTGCACGGCGAGTTCGAGACCGTCGGCCTTGATGGGCGCCGGGCGCAGCGCGTCCTCCAGCTCCCGCAGGGTCTGGCCGTGCGCGGTGCGCAACTGCTTGTCCCGCTCGTCGAGCTGGACGTAGAGCGCGAGCACCCCGCTGTTGGTCTCGGCGAGTTCGTCATTGAGACGGCGGTGCTCGGAGGTGAGCGCGTCGGCGGCGGCCACGACCGCGCGCAGCTCCTCCGCGGCGAGGGCGTCCTCGTCGGGCGCCTCGGCCGCGGCGCCGGAGGGGGGTGACGCCGGGAGGCGCCAGACCGTCTCGCCCTCGGTCACCTCGTCGGGGGCCATCGGGAGATCCGCCGCCACCGGACCCGTATCGCCCGGGGTCCGCAGCACCACCGTGAGCAGTCCCCCGGCCGGTTCGTAACCCCACTCGAGGCCCGCCTCCCGACCGGCCCGCAGCGCCGCCCCGGCGGCCTCGGCGGCGGACAGCACAAGGCGGGCCCGGACCGCGGGGTCCAGGGCGTGCTCCCGGGCCAGCGCCCGAACGGCCCGGCTGAGCCCCGCCGTCGTGGCGCAGGTGAGGTTCCTCGTCGTCATGGAAGCCTTAAGGGGGACCTGGCCGCGAGCACCGTGGCGTCGTCGCGGACGCGGCGATGGCCATGGGCGAGTGCGGCGGACAGCAGGGGCGGCGGGAGGCGGAGCACGGACGGGGGCGGGTCGAGCGACCAGCGGGCGTCGATGCCGTCGCTGTGCAGCACCGCCGTACCGCCCTGGGGCAGCGGGAAGTCGTGGACGCGGGGGGTGGGCATTCCCCAGCCGACGATACCGGGCTGGCCGATCAGCCGGTGCCGGACCCGGTCGTGGGTCAGGGCGAGGGCGCGGATGTTGCCGATGCCGCAGTAGTCGGCGTGCTCGGGACGCAGCCGCAGCACGCCCACGGCGGCGCCCCGGGTGTGCCGCAGGGCCCGGTTCATCCGGGTGAGCACCTCCGGCAGCGGCCGGTCCGGGTCGGTGTGGAAGGTACGCAGCGCCGCCTGGGCCGCCTCGGCGGCGGGCCGGCCGTGGCCGAGACCGTCCAGGACGACCGCGGTGCGGGCGGCGTCCGTGTCGACGACCGCGCAGGCGTCGCCGCAGCCCTCCTCCCCCTCGGCGGGCAGACAGACCGCACCCACCCCCTGCCACCCCGGCCGCTGCCCGCCCGGCGCGGTGAGGCGGGCGCAGGCCCAGGTGCCCGCGTGGGTCCCGTCGGCGCTGCGCATCTGGAAGTGGGTCGCCATCCGCTTGACGGCGCCGAGCCCGACCCCCAGCGTGCCGGACGTGGTGTAGCCGTCCGTCAGACAGCGCTCGGGGTCGTGCATACCGGGGCCGCGGTCGGCGGCGAGGATCTCCACCCCGTGGCCCAGCGGCAGCGGCTGTACGTAGAGCGTGCCGTCGTTGGCGTGCTTGTCCAGGTTGGTCGCCAGCTCCGAGGCGATCACGGCCGCCTGGTCGGGCAGCGCCCCCGGCAGCCCGCACGCCCGGGCTACCTCACGCGCCGCCTCGGCGGCCAGATGCACGGCACTGCGGTGGTCGACGCGCACCTGGACGGTGGGCGCCGTGAACGTATGGGTCACCGCACCGTCCAGCGGGTGACGACCACCACCGTGCCCTCACCCGGGCCGGTGCGCACCGAGAACTCGTCCATCAGCCGCCGGGCGCCGCCCAGCCCGTGGCCCAGGCCGGAGCCGGTGGTGAAGCCGTCGGTGAGCGCCGCGTCGAGGTCGGCGATCCCCGGCCCCTCGTCCTTGACGACCAGCCGCAGCCCGCGCCGTCCGCGGGGGTCGCGCGGATACTCCAGGGTCACCGTGCCGCCGCCCCCGTGGACATAGGCGTTACGGGCCAGCTCGCTGGCGGCCGTGACCACCCGGGTCTGGTCCACCAGGCCGAAGCCCACCTCGACGGTGGCCGCGCGCACGGCATGGCGGACCGTCAGCAGGTCCTCCTCCGTCCGCACCGGGTACGAGGCCGGCGCGGGCGGGCGCCGGTCCTCCGTCCGCGAGGGCCTCTTGGGTCCCCGGGAGGCGAGGGTGAATTCACCGGGCAGTGCCACGTCGGGCCCCTTCCAGGGGCTGTGGGGCCTGACGCCACCCCAGCGCGGCCATGCCCTGCTCCGGATTGAGTGCCGTCTCCACGCCGACGAGCTCGATCCCGAGCTCGACCAGGGTGATCGCCACCGGCGGTCGCATCCCGGCCACGATCACCCGCGCCCCCAGCAGCCGGGCGACCGTGGTCAGCTCCATCAGCGTCCGGGCCACGAAGGAGTCGATGACCTCCAGCCGGGAGATGTCGATGAGCACCCCACGGGCGCCCTCGGCCGAGATCCGCTCGGTCAGCTCCTCGGTGAAGGCGATGGCGGTCCGGTCGTCGAGCTCATTGAGCAGGCCGGTGACGAGGACGTCTCCCAGTCGCAGAATCGGAACGCCGGGCGAGCGATGACCGGTCACCGACCGTCTCCTTCGTCACCGTCGGGCCCGGGCCCGTCGATCAGCTTGATCGCGGCGGCCAGCGCGTCGGCCAGCGTCGCCCGCGTGAGGATGGTGGAAAGGTCGATGCCGAGCTGGGCGATGGTCTGGGCGATCGAGGGGCGCACCCCGCTGATCACACAGTCCGCGCCCATCAGCCGCACCGCGTTCACGGTCTGCATCAGATGCTGGGCGACGGCGGTGTCCACCGTCGGCACACCCGTGATGTCGATGATCGCGACCAGCGCCTCATGGTCCTGGATGGCCTGGAGCAGATTCTCCATCACCACCTGGGTCCGGGCGGTGTCCAGGGTGCCGATCAGCGGCACGGCCAGCACCTGCCGCCACAGCCGCACCACCGGCGTCGACTGCTCCATCAGCTGCTGGCTCTGCCGCCGGATGATCTCCTCCCGGCCGTCCACATACGTCTCGAAGGACAGCGCCCCGGCCACATCGAGCAGCCGGTTCATGAAGACGGCCGAGGCGAACAGCTCCTCGGCGTCCCGGGTGTCCCGCTGCACCGCCCTCAGCAGCGCCTCCTTGAGCGCCAGCACCGCGAGCGAGGTCGCCGTCGGGGTGGCCCCGGCCCGCGCCCGGCGCAGCGACAGGCCGACCACGGCTTCGTGCAGCCCGGGGCTGGAGGTCACCACACGGTCCACCGGCACACCGCTCTGCAGTCCGGGGACCAGCGCCTCGATCAAGGCGTCGGCCTCCTCGTGGAGTTCGGCCTCCCCGATGTCGGTGTCGAGCAGGGCCTGCTCCATCTGCAGCTCGACCCAGCGATCGGCGATCTCCTCGCCGCGTTCATGGAGCGCCCTGGTCAGACGCTCTCGCACAGCGGCCTCGCTGGTACTCACGCGGTTCCCTTCGCGGTCGGCGACCGTTGTCGGTTGGCAAATTTTATCGATCTTCCGGGGGCCCCGGAAGCCGCATCATGCCGATCGCCGCCCCGCCGTGACCTGTTCTCGCCTCCGCCGTACGCACACGATGCGCGTGGCGAGTACCCCGTGATCGCCCGACCACACCCAGCCAGGCCTCAGCAGCAGCCGGAACCGATCGCCGTCGCGCCCGGCAGGGACCGCTTGTTGCGGGACTCGCGGTTACGGGCCGCGAGTTGGCCGTCGGCCGGGTAGCCGACCTCTTCCAGGGTCAGACCGTGGGGGCGTACGACATGGACGGCGGAGTCGCGCAGCCCGGCGGAGAGCACCCTGGCGGGCCAGTCCGGCGGGCGGTGTCCGTCGCCGACGAAGAGCAGCGCGCCCACCAGCGAGCGCACCATGTTGTGGCAGAAGGCGTCCGCCCGCACCGTGGCCGTGATCACGCCGTCCGCCCCGCGCAGCCAGTCCAGCCGCTGGAGGGTGCGGATGGTGGTGGCGCCGTCGCGCTTCTTGCAGTACGCGGCGAAGTCGTGCTCGCCCAGGAGCCGTGTCGAGGCCGCGTTCATGGCGTCCACGTCCAGCGGCCAGTCGTGCCACAGCACATGGCCGCGCAGCAGCGGGTCGACCCCGCCGGGGTGGTCGGTGACCCGGTAGGCGTAGCGCCGCCAGATCGCGGAGAAGCGGGCGTTGAACCCGTACGGGGCCTCGGCGACCCGCCAGACCCGTACGTCATGGGGCAGCCGCCCGGCCAGCCGCCGCAGCAGCCTGTCCCGGTGCTCGGCCCACAGCGCCTCGGGCAGATCCACGTGCACCACCTGGCCGCGGGCGTGGACCCCCGCGTCGGTGCGGCCCGCGACGGTCAGCTCGAAGGTCTCCGCGGAGCGCGTCACCGTCCGCAGCGCGCTCTCCAGCTCGCCCTGTACGGTGCGCCGCTCGCGCTGCTTGGCCCAGCCCGAGAAGTCCTTGCCGTCGTAACTCAGATCCAGCCGGACCCGTACGAAACCGGGCGCCGCCTCGTCACTCACCCAACCGTTCCTCTCCATGCGGAACGGGCCCGCTCCCAGGATCTGGGGGCGGGCCCGTCCGTACGACGAAAGCCGTCGAACGCCTCAGGCGTCCTTCGACTCCTCGGCCTCGGCCTCGGCCGGAGCCTCGGCGGCCTCGGCGGCCGGGGTCTCCTTCTTGAGGTCCGCGACGGCCTGGTCACCGGCAGCGTCCTTGGCGGTGCGCTGGGTGGCGGCCTCGGCCTCGCCGACCGCCTCCTGCTGCACGGTCAGCGCCTCGACCAGCTCGATGACCGCCATCGGGGCGTTGTCGCCACGGCGGTTACCGATCTTGGTGATGCGGGTGTAGCCACCCGGCCGGTTCTCGTAGCGCGGCCCGATCTCGGTGAAGAGGGTGTGCACGACGCTCTTGTCGCGGATGGTCTGGAGCACCAGACGGCGGTTGTGAAGGTCGCCCTTCTTCGCCTTGGTGACCAGCTTCTCCGCGACCGGGCGCAGGCGGCGGGCCTTCGCCTCGGTGGTGGTGATCCGGCCGTGCTCGAACAGCGCGGTGGCGAGGTTCGCCAGCAGGAGCCGCTCGTGCGCGGCGCTGCCGCCCAGACGGGCGCCCTTGGTGGGCTTCGGCATTGGTCAATCTCCTCGATGTCTGCACCGGCCGTATGAGGTACCGGTGTCAGTGAACAAAATCCAGCCCGTCCGGCGATTGAGGACAAGACCTCAGCCACAGCGGACCAGCAGGTTCTAGTACTGCTCGGTCTCCACGAAACCGGCGTCCGCGTCGTCGTCCGCGCCGAACGCGTCCGCCGCGGCGGTCGGGTCGAATCCGGGCGGGCTGTCCTTGAGCGCCAGGCCCATACCGGCCAGCTTCGCCTTGACCTCGTCGATCGACTTGGCGCCGAAGTTCCGGATGTCGAGCAGGTCCGCCTCGGACCGCGCCACGAGCTCACCCACGGAGTGGATGCCCTCGCGCTTGAGGCAGTTGTACGAACGGACGGTGAGCTCGAGCTCCTCGATCGGCAGCGCCAGATCGGCGGCGAGGGCGGCGTCCGTCGGGGACGGGCCCATGTCGATGCCCTCGGCGTCCACGTTCAGCTCGCGGGCCAGGCCGAACAGCTCGACCAGGGTCTTACCGGCCGACGCCATGGCGTCACGCGGCCGCATGGCCTGCTTGGTCTCGACGTCGACGATCAGCTTGTCGAAGTCGGTGCGCTGCTCGACACGGGTCGCCTCGACCTTGTAGGTGACCTTGAGCACCGGCGAGTAGATCGAGTCGACCGGGATCCGGCCGATCTCCTGGCCGACCTGCTTGTTCTGCACGGCGGAGACATAGCCGCGACCGCGCTCGACGGTCAGCTCCATCTCCAGCTTGCCCTTGCCGTTCAGCGTAGCCAGGACCAGGTCGGGGTTGTGCACCTCGACACCGGCCGGCGGCGCGATGTCGGCGGCGGTGACCAGACCCGGGCCCTGCTTGCGCAGGTACATCACGACCGGCTCGTCGTGCTCCGAGGAGACGACCAGCTGCTTGATGTTGAGGATCAGGTCGGTGACGTCCTCCTTGACGCCCGGCACGGTGGTGAACTCGTGCAGGACCCCGTCGATCCGGATGCTGGTCACGGCCGCACCGGGGATCGAGGAGAGGAGCGTACGACGCAGGGAGTTTCCGAGGGTGTAGCCGAAGCCCGGCTCCAGCGGCTCGATCACGAACCGGGAGCGGAACTCGTCGACGACCTCTTCGGTCAACGAGGGACGCTGAGCGATCAGCATGGGTTTTGCCTCCAGTCTCCGGCGCCCGCTATTTGACGCCGAACCCTTCAATGGTACGGGCGGTACGTGCCAAACGGCTCCGTACCGCCCGTATCGTCTTGGCTACTACTTGGAGTAGAGCTCGACGATCAGCTGCTCCTGCACCTGGGTGTCGATCACCTGGCGCTCGGGCATCGAGTGCACGAGGATCCGCAGCTGCGACGGAATGGCCTCCAGCCACGCCGGCACCGTGCGGTCGCCCGCCTCGGCCTGAGCCACCTGGAAGGGGGTCATGGTCCGGGACTTCGGACGAACCTCGACGATGTCGTTCACGGTGACCCGAGCCGACGGAATGTCGGTCTTGACGCCGTTCACGGTGAAGTGACCGTGGCGGACCAGCTGACGGGCGTGGTCGCGGGACTTGGCGAAGCCGGCCCGGTAAACCACGTTGTCCAGCCGGGTCTCGAGGATGCGAAGAAGGTTCTCACCGGTCTTGCCGGTCTTCTTGTTCGCCTCCGCGTAGTAACCACGGAACTGCTTCTCAAGGACTCCGTAGATGCGGGTCGCCTTCTGCTTCTCACGGAGCTGCAGCAGGTACTCGCTGTCCTTGGTGCGCCCGCGACCGTGCTCACCCGGGGGGTAAGGACGGATCTCGATCGGGCACTTCGCGCTCTCGCACTTGCTCCCCTTGAGGAAGAGCTTCTGCTTCTCCCGACGGCAACGCTTGCAGTCGGCCCCGGTGTAACGCGCCATTGTTTCTGTTGTCTCCTACTTCAGCCGGTCAGACACGCCGACGCTTGGGCGGGCGGCATCCGTTGTGCGGAGTCGGGGTGACGTCCTGGATCGAACCCACCTCCAGGCCGGTGGCCTGGAGCGAGCGGATCGCGGTCTCACGGCCGGAGCCAGGACCCTTGACGAACACGTCGACCTTGCGCATGCCGTGCTCCTGCGCGCGGCGGGCGGCCGACTCGGCGGCCATCTGCGCGGCGAACGGAGTGGACTTGCGCGAGCCCTTGAAGCCGACGTGGCCGGCCGAGGCCCAAGAGATCACGTTCCCGGTCGGGTCCGTGATCGAAACGATGGTGTTGTTGAACGTGCTCTTGATGTGAGCGTGCCCGTGGGCGACGTTCTTCTTTTCCTTGCGGCGCACCTTCTTGGCGCCGGCCGTCCTGCTCTTCGGAGGCATTCTCGAAATCTCCCGTGGAGGTGGTCGGTCCTACAGCTCGGACCGCTTGTCAGCGTCCGGTGCGGACTACTTCTTGCCCGGCTTCTTCTTGCCGGCGATCGCGCGACGCGGGCCCTTGCGGGTGCGGGCGTTGGTCGACGTGCGCTGGCCGTGGACCGGAAGGCCGCGGCGGTGACGCAGACCCTGGTAGCAGCCGATCTCGACCTTGCGACGGATGTCGGCCTGGATCTCGCGACGGAGGTCACCCTCGGTCTTGATGTTGTTGTCCACGTACTCGCGGATCTTGACCAGGTCCTCTTCGCCCAGGTCGCGAACGCGGGTGTCCGGGCTCACACCGGTGCTGGCGAGCGTCTGCTGGGCAAGGGTGCGACCGATGCCGAAGACGTAGGTGAGGGCGACCTCTACGCGCTTGTCGCGCGGGAGATCAACGCCTGCGAGGCGTGCCATGAATCTGGCTCCAGATGGTTGTCGGAGGTCTTCCGCAGCACCACTCCCGGCCGCCGTACGGGACGGCTCCCGGGTCCCCGGCCTCCGACCGGGGGTGTCGTCCCCGCCAGGCGGGAACGGGTGACTGCGTATGTACGAAAAGTTATGACGTCGCGCGAAGATACTGCGAGTGGTGCAGGATTTCGGCCGGTGTGCGTCAGCCCTGGCGCTGCTTGTGGCGCAGGTTGTCGCAAATGACCATGACCCGGCCGTGGCGGCGGATCACCTTGCACTTGTCGCAGATCTTCTTGACGCTCGGCTTGACCTTCATGGGTGTGAGGTTCTCCGGGTCGTGAGATCTACTTGTAGCGGTAGACGATCCGTCCGCGCGTGAGGTCGTACGGAGACAGCTCCACGACCACCCGGTCATCGGGCAGGATGCGGATGTAGTGCATACGCATCTTGCCGCTGATGTGCGCGAGGACCTTGTGACCGTTCTGAAGCTCCACCTTGAACATCGCGTTCGGCAGAGACTCGATCACGGTGCCCTCGATTTCGATGGCGCCTTGCTTCTTGGCCATGTCCTGCTTTCGGGATCGGCTACCTTGATCGGCTCGCAACATGCGGGAGGGCATGCGAGAGCCGACGTGTCAGTCTACGTCAGGGCATCCCGAAACACGAATCCGGGGCATCATGCCCCGATTTTGAGATCTTTATGCCCACGGAGATCGTCAGACGGAGATCGTCAAGCCAGCGGGTCGGGCGCGGTCTCCACGCCCAGCTCGGCCAGCTTGGCCTTGCCGCCGTCCACGGCGGTCAGCACCAGCGGGCCCTCCTCGGTCAGCGCGACCGAGTGCTCCCAGTGGCTGGACCAGGTGCCGTCGTCCGTCTTGACCGTCCAGTCGTCGGCCAGCACATGCGTCTTCGCGGTGCCCAGGCTCACCATGGGCTCGATCGCGATGCAGAAGCCGGAGACCAGCCGGGGGCCCTTGCCGCGCTTCTTGGAGACGTAGTTCAGCAGATGCGGGTCCATGTGCATCTGGGTGCCGATGCCGTGGCCGCCGTAGTCCTCGATGATCCCGTACTTGCCGGAGGCCGGGCGGGGCTGGCGGCGGATGTAGCCCTCGATCGCCTTGGAGATGTCGACCAGCCGGTTGCCCTTGCGGACCGCCGCGATCCCGGCCCACATCGACTCCTCGGTGACCCGGCTGAGCTCGTACAGCTCCGGGGCGTGACCGGTGCCCACGAAGGCGGTGAAGGCGGCGTCGCCGTGCCAGCCGTCCACGATCGCGCCCGCGTCGATGGAGATGATGTCGCCGTCCCTGAGGACGGTCTCCCGGTCCGGGATGCCGTGCACCACGATGTCGTTCACCGAGGTGCAGATGGTGGCGGGGAAGCCGCCGTACCCCAGGAAGTTCGACTTGGCGCCGTGGTCGGCGATGACCTTACGGGCGACGTCGTCCAGGTCCTTGGTGCTGGCGCCGGGGACGGCCGCCGCCCGGGTCGCCTCGTGAATGGCGGCGACGACCAGTCCCGCCTCACGCATCTTCGCGATCTGCTCGGGAGTCTTGATCTCCACCATTGGGGGCCTTCCGGGATCGGTCTCTGGTGCGGTCCGTGCTGTGACGTATCTGCTCAACGATACGGCCGCGGCGCCCGTGCCGGGCGCCGCGGCCGTTCCGTATGGGTTCTCGCGGCCGTCAGGCTGCCTTGGCGGCCAGGGCGTCCATCGCCCGCTGGGTGACCTCGGACACCTTGCCCAGCGCCGAGATCGTCACGACCAGGCCCTTGGCCTTGTAGTAGTCGATGATCGGCTCGGTCTCCCGGTGGTAGACCTCGAGGCGCTTGCGGACCGTTTCCTCGCTGTCGTCCTCGCGCTGGTACAGCTCGCCGCCGCAGACGTCGCACACGCTCTGGGCCTTCGGCGGCTTGTACTCCACGTGGAAGGTGTGCGAGCTGTCGTTGCGGCAGGTACGACGGCCCGCGATGCGCTTGATCACCTCGGACTCGGGGACCTCCAGGTCCAGCACCGCGTCCAGCGAGACACCGCGCTGCCCCAGGTAGGTGTCCAGGGCCTCGGCCTGGATCTGGTTCCTCGGGAATCCGTCCAGCAGGAAGCCCGGCTGTGCGTCCTCCTGGTCCAGCCGGTCCTCCGCCATGCCGATGGTGACCTCGTCCGGTACCAGCTGTCCGGCCCGCATGTACTCCTGCGCCTGCTTGCCGAGGGGGGTGCCCTGGCTGATGTTCGCGCGGAACAGGTCGCCGGTGGAGATATGCGGGATCGACAGCTTCTCGGCGAGGTACGCGGCCTGCGTACCCTTGCCGGCTCCCGGAGGCCCGACGAGGACGATTCGCATCAGCGGAGGAACCCTTCGTAGTGTCGCTGCTGAAGCTGGCTCTCGATCTGCTTCACAGTCTCCAGGCCGACACCCACGATGATCAGGATGCTCGTGCCGCCGAACGGGAAGTTCTGATTGGCATTGAGCGTCACCAGCGCCACCGTGGGCACCAGGGCGATCAAGCCCAGATAGAGCGCACCGGGCCACGTGATGCGGTTCAGCACGTAGCTCAGATACTCCGCGGTGGGACGACCAGCCCGGATACCCGGGATGAACCCACCATACTTCTTCATGTTGTCGGCAACTTCTTCGGGGTTGAAGCTGATGGCGACATAGAAGAATGCGAAGAAGACGATCAGCAGGAAGTACGTGGCGATGTAGATCGGGTGGTCGCCCTTGACGAAGTTCTGCGAGATCCAGGTCGCCCAGCCGGCCTTCGAATTCGAGAACTGGACGATCAGCGCCGGGATGTACAGCAGCGATGAGGCGAAGATCACGGGGATCACACCCGCCTGGTTCACCTTCATCGGGATGTAGGTGGACGTACCGCCGTAACTGCGACGGCCGATCATGCGTTTGGCGTATTGCACGGGGATCCGGCGCTGGGCCTGCTCGACGAAGACCACCAGGCCGACCATGGCCAGACCGCAGAGGATCACCAGGCCGAACTCCAGCCAGCCGTCCATGATCTTGCCCTGCTGCTTGATGCTCCACATCGCGCTCGGGAATCCGGCGGCGATGGAGACGAACATCAGGATCGACATGCCGTTGCCGATGCCGCGGTCGGTGACCAGTTCACCGAGCCACATGATCAGCGCGGTGCCCGCGGTCATCGTGATGACCATCACGGCGGTGGTGAAGATCGAGTCGTCCCGTACGATCTGACCGCCGACCGGGCAGCTCTGGAAGAGCGAGCCGCTGCGGGCGGTGGCCACCAGGCCGGTGCCCTGGAGGATGGCCAGCGCGATGGTCAGATAGCGGGTGTACTGCGTGATCTTTCCTTGACCGGCCTGGCCCTCCTTCTTGAGGGCCTCGAGGCGCGGGATCACCACGGTCAGCAGCTGCAGGATGATGCTCGCCGTGATGTACGGCATGATCCCTAGCGCGAAGATGGTGATCTGGAGCAGTGCGCCACCACTGAACATGTTGACCAGGCCGAACAGCCCCTGCTGGCCCTTGGCGAGGTCCATGCACGTCTGGACGTTCTTGTAGTCGATGCCCGGGATCGGGATATGTTGCCCGAGCCGGAAGAGCACGATGATGCCCAGCGTGAACAGCAGCTTCTTGCGCAGGTCGGGCGTCTTGAACGCCCGGGCGAACGCGGTGAGCACGGTGCCTCCTGCGCCCCCCGCGTCGCTTCGCGAGAGGTGACGGTCTTGAGGATCGACGGATACTTATCAGCCAGGACCCGCGCGGAGACGTACCGCGCGGAAGGTAACAACGCCAGCCACCTTACCGGCGACCCGGCCCCGCTTGGAACGACCAACCGGGGATGCCCCGTATCTGGGGCACCCCCGGTCAGAAACGCACCGTGCTCAGACGAGCTCGGTGACGGTGCCACCGGCGGCGGTGATCTTCTCCTTGGCGGAGCCGGAGACGGCGTCGACCGTCACCTGGAGCGCCACGGAGACCTCACCGGAGCCCAGCACCTTGACGAGCTGGTTCTTGCGAACCGCACCCTTGGCGACCAGGTCGGCCACCGTGACCTCGCCACCCTCGGGGTAGAGCGCGGCCAGCCGGTCCAGGTTCACGACCTGGTACTCGGTGCGGAAGGGGTTCTTGAAGCCCTTGAGCTTCGGGAGCCGCATGTGGAGGGGCATCTGCCCACCCTCGAAGCGCTCCGGAACCTGGTAGCGGGCCTTGGTGCCCTTGGTGCCACGACCAGCGGTCTTACCCTTGGACGCCTCACCACGACCGACACGGGTCTTGGCGGTCTTGGCGCCCGGGGCGGGCCGGAGGTTGTGGACCTTCAGCGGGTTGTTCTCCGCCATGTCAGTCGACCTCCTCGACCGTCACGAGGTGCCGCACGGTCTGCGCCATGCCGCGGAACTCGGGGCGGTCCTCCTTGACGACCACGTCGCCGAGCCTCTTCAGCCCGAGCGAACGCAGAGTGTCGCGGTGGTTCTGCTTGCTGCCGATGTACGACTTCGTCTGCGTGATCTTGAGGCGGGCCATGCTCACACACCCACCCCGGCACGCGCCCGCAGCAGAGCGGCGGGAGCGACGTCCTCGAGCGGCAGACCACGGCGGGCGGCGATCTCCTCGGGGCGCTGAAGGCCCCGCAGAGCGGCCACCGTGGCGTGCACGATGTTGATCGGGTTCGAGGAGCCGAGCGACTTGCTCAGCACGTCGTGGATGCCCGCGCACTCCAGCACGGCGCGCACCGGGCCACCGGCGATCACACCGGTACCGGGGGACGCCGGCTTCAGCAGCACGACACCCGCGGCCTCCTCACCCTGGATCGGGTGCGGAATGGTGCCGGCGATCCGGGGGACCTTGAAGAAGTGCTTCTTGGCCTCCTCCACGCCCTTGGCGATCGCGGCCGGCACCTCCTTGGCCTTGCCGTAACCGACACCCACGGTGCCGTCACCGTCGCCCACCACGACCAGCGCGGTGAAGCTGAAGCGACGACCACCCTTCACAACCTTGGCGACGCGGTTGATCGCGACAACACGCTCGACGTAAGCGGTCTTCTCGGCGGCAGCGCCACCGTCCCGCCGGTCCTTCCGGTCCCGCCGCTCGCCGCCACCGGCGCCGCCACCGCGGCGCTGGGGTCCAGCCATTGGATTTACCTCTCTCGTTTCCGCTTTGCGTTGGAACCGGGGCTCAGAACTTCAGCCCGGCCTCGCGGGCGGCGTCCGCCAGAGCGGCGATGCGCCCGGCGTACTTGTTACCACCGCGGTCGAACACGACGGCCTCGATGCCCGCGGCCTTCGCCCGCTCGGCCACCAGGGCGCCGACCTGCTGCGCCTGGGCGCTCTTGTCGCCCTCGGCCGCCCGGATGGAGCTGTCCAGCGTCGACGCCGAGGCCAGGGTGTGGCCCGCGATGTCGTCGATGACCTGCGCCACCATGTGACGGTTGGACCGCGTCACCACGAGGCGGGGGCGGACCGGCGTACCGGAGACCCGCTTGCGGACGCGGATGTGACGCCGCTTGACGGCAGCGGCCTTGCGAGCGTTGCCCTTGGCAATCTTCACACCGTATGCCATGGCTTACTTACCAGCCTTTCCGACCTTGCGGCGGATGACCTCGCCCGCGTACTTCACGCCCTTGGCCTTGTACGGGTCGGGCTTGCGCAGCTTGCGGATGTTCGCGGCGACCTCGCCGACCTTCTGCTTGTCGATGCCCTCGACGCTCAGCTTGGTCGGGGACTCCACCTTGAAGGTGATGCCCTCCGGTGCCTCGACCAGGATCGGGTGGCTGTAGCCCAGGGAGAACTCCAGGTTGGAGCCCTTGGCCTGGACGCGGTAACCGACACCGCTGATCTCGAGCGCCTTGCTGTAGCCCTGGGTCACGCCGGTGATCATGTTCGCCACCAGCGTGCGCGACAGGCCGTGCAGGGCCTTGTTCTGACGCTCGTCGTTCGGGCGGGTGACAACGAGGGCGTTGTCCTCACCCTTGGCGACCTCGATCGGCGCGGCGACGGTGTGCGAGAGAGAGCCCTTGGGACCCTTCACGGCGACCGTGCGGCCATCGATGGTGACGTCCACACCAGCGGGAACCTGGATGGGCAGCTTGCCAATGCGCGACATGTGCTTCCTCCGTTCCCTGGTTACCAGACGTAGGCGAGGACTTCCCCACCCACGCCCTTCTTGCCGGCCTGCTTGTCGGTGAGGAGCCCGTGCGACGTGGAGATGATCGCCACGCCCAGGCCGCCGAGCACCTTCGGCAGGTTGGTGGACTTTGCGTAGACCCGCAGACCCGGCTTCGAGATCCGCTTGATGCCGGCGATCGAGCGCTCGCGGTTGGGGCCGAACTTCAGCTCGAGGGTGAGGCTCTTGCCGACCTCGGCGTCCTCGACCTTCCAGCCGGTGATGTAGCCCTCCTGCTGGAGGATCTCCGCGATATGCGACTTGATCTTGCTGTGGGGCATCTCGACGGAGTCGTGGTACGCCGAGTTCGCGTTTCGCAGACGCGTCAGCATGTCTGCGATCGGATCGGTCATGGTCATGATGGCCTTCGGCCTCTCTCGCCGGGGTTTCCTGTATGCGCCATCCCTCTCACCCGCTCAGTGGCGGGCACGGGTGCGGCGCGGGGACCTACGGCGTAGTAAGGATTCTGGGCGGCGAGCGCCCAACCCTTCTACTCTACGGGAGCGGAAGGGCGGGCCTCGCCATCCATTTGCTTACCGAGAGCCCGGTATCAACCCAAAATTCCATCTTTCGCCCGCCAGGGCGTCCGTTGAGGGCGGTGGCGGGAGACGGGTGGGTTGATTACCAGGAGCTCTTGGTCACGCCCGGCAGCTCGCCACGGTGAGCCATCTCACGGAGGCACACGCGGCACAGGCCGAACTTGCGGTACACGGAGTGCGGACGTCCGCAGCGCTGGCAGCGCGTGTAACCACGCACGCCGAACTTGGGCTTGCGGCCGGCCTTGGCAATGAGAGCCTTCTTCGCCACGGCTCACGCCTCCTTGAACGGGAAGCCGAGGTGACGCAGCAGGGCGCGGCCCTCTTCGTCGTTGGTCGCCGTGGTCACCACGGTGATGTCCATACCCCGGACGCGGTCGATCTTGTCCTGGTCGATCTCGTGGAACATGACCTGCTCCGTGAGACCGAAGGTGTAGTTGCCCCGGCCGTCGAACTGCTTCGGCGACAGACCGCGGAAGTCGCGGATGCGCGGAAGCGCGAGCGACACCAGGCGGTCCAGGAACTCCCACATGCGGTCACCGCGGAGGGTGACGTGGGCGCCGATCGGCTGGCCCTCACGCAGCTTGAACTGCGCGATGGACTTACGGGCCTTGGTGACGGCGGGCTTCTGGCCGGTGATCGTGGCGAGGTCGCGGATGGCGCCCTCGATCAGCTTGGAGTCGCGGGCGGCGTCGCCCACACCCATGTTGACCACGACCTTGGTCAGACCCGGGATCTGCATGACGTTCTCGTAGGAGAACTGCTCCTGCAGCTTGCCCTGGATCTCTTCGCGGTAGCGCGCCTTGAGGCGCGGTGCAGTGGTGGTGGCAGTCATCAGATGTCCTCACCGGTCCGCTTGGCAACGCGGATCTTGTTGCCCTCGTCGTCGAAGCGGTATCCGACGCGGGTGACGACCTTGTTTCCGTCCTTCTCCACCACGAGCTGCACATTGCTCACGTGGATCGGGGCCTCGGTCGTCACGATGCCGCCGGTCTTCGAACCACGAGCGGTCTGTCCGGCCTTGGTGTGCTTCTTGACCCGGTTGACACCCTCGACCAGGACCCGGTCCTCGCGCGGGAAGGCCGCGATGACCTTGCCCTGCTTGCCCTTGTCCTTACCGGTGATGACCTGGACCAGGTCGCCCTTCTTGATCTTCATCGGTTACAGCACCTCCGGCGCGAGCGAGATGATCTTCATGAACTTCTTCTCGCGCAGCTCACGGCCCACCGGGCCGAAGATACGGGTGCCGCGGGGGTCGCCATCGTTCTTGAGGATGACGGCCGCGTTCTCGTCGAAGCGGATGTACGAACCGTCCGGGCGGCGGCGCTCCTTCACGGTGCGCACGATGACCGCCTTGACGACGTCACCCTTCTTCACGTTGCCACCGGGGATCGCGTCCTTGACGGTGGCGACGATGACGTCACCGATGCCCGCGTAGCGGCGACCGGAGCCACCGAGAACACGGATGCAAAGGATCTCCTTCGCGCCCGTGTTGTCGGCGACGCGCAGTCGCGACTCCTGCTGGATCACGTCTATCTCCTGATCGTCTGCCGGTTCCCGGCAGGGGCTGGATATATCCAGCCCCTGCCGAGCCTGGCGGAACTGTCCTGCGGACTATTGCCCGCAGGAAGAATTACTTGGCCTTCTCGAGGATCTCGACGACGCGCCAGCGCTTGGTCGCGGACAGCGGCCGGGTCTCCATCAGGAGGACGCGGTCGCCGACACCCGCGGCGTTCTGCTCGTCGTGCGCCTTGAGCTTGTTGGTACGGCGGATGACCTTGCCGTACAGCGCGTGCTTGACGCGGTCCTCGACTGCGACGACGACGGTCTTGTCCATCTTGTCGCTGACGACCAGACCCTCACGGGTCTTGCGGAAGCCGCGGTTCTGCGTTGCGTTCTCAGTCACATTCGTCTCGCTCATCAGGCGCTCTCCACCGTCTCGATGCCGAGCTCGCGCTCCCGCATCAGGGTGTAGATCCGGGCGATGTCCTTCCGGACGGCCTTCAGCCGGCCGTGGTTCTCGAGCTGTCCGGTCGCCGCCTGGAAGCGGAGGTTGAACAGCTCTTCCTTGGCCTCACGCAGCTTGCCAACGAGGTCCTCGTTGTTCAGCTCACGCAGCTCGGACGCCTTGGTACCGGCCGCCATCACGACTCACCTGCCTCGCGCCGAACGATCCGGCACTTCATCGGGAGCTTGTGAGCAGCGCGGGTGAGCGCCTCACGCGCAGTCTTCTCGTTCGGGTAGGACAGCTCGAACATCACCCGACCGGGCTTGACGTTCGCGATCCACCACTCCGGCGAGCCCTTACCGGAACCCATGCGGGTCTCCGCAGGCTTCTTCGTCAGCGGACGGTCCGGGTAGATGTTGATCCAGACCTTGCCGCCACGCTTGATGTGGCGGGTCATCGCGATACGAGCGGCCTCGATCTGACGGTTGGTGACGTACGCCGGGGTGACGGCCTGGATGCCGTACTCGCCGAACGCCAGCTCCGTACCGCCCTTGGCCATGCCGGACCGCTTGGGGTGGTGCTGCTTGCGGTGCTTGACCCTGCGAGGGATCAGCATGGGGTCAGCTCTCCTTTCCGGCTGCGCTGGGCTCGGCCGCCGCCGCGGCGGGCGCCTCGGCCTTGCCGGCCTCGGTGGTGGGCGCGGCGGACTGCTGCGGCTTACGGCCACGGCCACCGCGCTCGCCACCACGGCGCTGCGGGCGGTCGCTGCCACCACGCGACGGGCGGTTGCCGGCGCGGGCGGCCGCGTTCTCGGCGCGGACCTCGGCGATGTTCTTCACGTCGCCCTTGTAGATCCACACCTTGACGCCGATGCGGCCGAAGGTGGTCTTGGCCTCGAAGAAGCCGTAGTCGACGTTCGCGCGGAGCGTGTGCAGGGGCACGCGGCCCTCGCGGTAGAACTCCGAGCGGGACATCTCGGCGCCGCCGAGACGGCCACCACACTGGATCTTGATGCCCTTGGCACCGGCCTTCATCGAGCTCTGCATCGACTTGCGCATCGCACGACGGAAGGAGACGCGGGAGGAGAGCTGCTCGGCGACGGCCTGGGCCACCAGCTGAGCGTCCACCTCGGGGTTCTTCACCTCGAGGATGTTGAGCTGCACCTGCTTGCCGGTGAGCTTCTCCAGCTCGCCGCGGATACGGTCGGCCTCCGCGCCGCGGCGGCCGATGACGATGCCCGGCCGGGCGGTGTGGATGTCGACGCGGACGCGGTCACGGGTGCGCTCGATCTCCACCTTGGAGATACCGGCGCGCTCCATGCCCTTCGTCATCATCCGGCGGATGGCGACGTCTTCCTTGACGTAGTCCTTGTACAGCTTGTCGGCGTACCAACGCGACTTGAAGTCGGTGGTGATGCCGAGCCGGAACCCGTGCGGGTTTACCTTCTGGCCCATTACCGGGTTCCTTCCTTGCTGCTGACGACCACGGTGATGTGGCTGGTCCGCTTGCGGATCCGGTAGGCGCGGCCCTGGGCGCGCGGACGGAACCGCTTCAGAGTCGGGCCCTCGTCGACGTACGCCTCGGAGATGACGAGGCTGTCGGCGTCGGTGTGGTCGTAGTTGTGCGCGGCGTTGGCGATGGCGCTGTCCAGCACCTTGCCGACCGGCACGCTCGCGGCCTGCGGGGCGAAACGCAGGACCGCCTGGGCCTCCGTGGCACTCATGCCACGGATGAGGTCCACCACGCGGCGGGCCTTCATGGGCGTGACGCGGATGTACCGCGCCTGGGCCCTGGCTTCCATGGTTGTCCCTTCAGTGTCTGTCATGAGTCTTTTCCGCTGATCAGCGACGACGCGACTTGCGGTCGTCCTTCTCATGGCCGCGGAAGGTGCGGGTCGGCGCGAACTCGCCGAGCTTGTGGCCGACCATCGACTCGGTGACGAACACCGGGACGTGCTTGCGGCCGTCGTGCACCGCGATCGTGTGGCCGAGCATGGCCGGGACGATCATCGAGCGGCGGGACCAGGTCTTGATGACGTTCTTGGTGCCTGCTTCGTTCTGCGTGTCCACCTTCTTGATCAGGTGGTCGTCGACGAAGGGCCCCTTCTTGAGACTGCGCGGCATCTAAACCCGCTCCTAGCGCTTCTTGTTCGTCTTGCGGCGGCGGACGATGTACTTGTTGCTGGCCTTCTTCGGCGAGCGCGTACGGCCCTCCTTCTGACCCCACGGCGAGACCGGGTGGCGACCACCGGAGGTCTTGCCCTCACCACCACCGTGCGGGTGGTCGACGGGGTTCATGACCACACCACGAACGGTCGGGCGGACGCCCTTCCAGCGCATGCGGCCGGCCTTGCCCCAGTTGATGTTCGACTGCTCGGCGTTGCCGACCTCGCCGACGGTGGCGCGGCAGCGGACGTCGACCAGGCGGATCTCACCGGACGGCATGCGCAGGTGGGCCATGGAGCCCTCCTTCGCCAGCAGCTGCACGGAGGCACCCGCGGAGCGGGCGAACTTCGCGCCGCCACCGGGCCGCAGCTCGATGGCGTGGAGCGTGGTACCAACCGGGATGTTGCGCAGCGCGAGGTTGTTACCGGGCTTGATGTCGGCGCCGGGGCCGTTCTCGATCCGGTCGCCCTGCGTCAGGCCGCGCGGCGCGAGGATGTAGCGCTTCTCGCCGTCGGCGTAGTGCAGCAGCGCGATGCGCGCGGTGCGGTTGGGGTCGTATTCGATGTGCGCGACCTTCGCCGGGACGCCGTCCTTGTCGTGACGGCGGAAGTCGATCACGCGGTACGCACGCTTGTGACCGCCACCCTGGTGGCGGACCGTGATGCGGCCGGCGTTGTTACGACCACCCTTGCTGTGCAGCGGGCGGACCAGCGACTTCTCCGGCGTGGACCGCGTGATCTCGACGAAGTCGGCGACGCTGGAGCCACGACGGCCCGGGGTCGTCGGCTTGTACTTGCGGATACCCATTTCTCAGTCCTCGGAAGATTCCGGACTTCTGGACGTTCCGATCCCCGTTAGGAGACCGGGCCGCCGAAGATGTCGATGCGGTCGCCCTCGGCGAGGGTCACGATGGCGCGCTTGGTGTCCTTGCGCTTGCCGTAGCCGGTGCGGGTGCGCTTGCGCTTGCCCTGCCGGTTGATCGTGTTGACCCCGGTGACCTTGACCGAGAAGACCGCCTCGACGGCCTGCTTGATCTGGGTCTTGTTCGCGCGCGGGTCGACGATGAACGTGTACTTGTTCTCGTCCAGCAGCGCGTAGCTCTTCTCCGAGACCACCGGCTTGACGAGGACGTCGCGGGGGTCGGTGAAGGTCTTGCTGGTGACAGCGGTCGCCTCACTCATCAGGCGGCGCTCCCTTCGGTCTTCTCAGCGGCCTTGGGACCAGCCACGAAGGACTCGAAGGCGGCCTTGGTGAAGACCACGTCGTCGGAGACGAGCACGTCGTACGTGTTCAGCTGGCCCGGCTCCAGGATGTGCACCTGGGGCAGGTTGCGGGCGGACAGCCACGCGGCCTCGTCGCTCCGCTCGGCGATCAGGAGCACGTTCTTGCGCTCACTGATCCTGCCCAGCAGGGTCTTCGCGGCCTTGGTGGAGATCTCACCGTCGACCACGCCGGTCACGACGTGAATGCGCTCGTGACGCGCCCGGTCGGAGAGGGCGCCGCGCAGCGCGGCGGCCTTCATCTTCTTCGGGGTGCGCTGGCTGTAGTCGCGCGGCACGGGGCCGTGCACGACGCCACCGCCGGCGAACTGCGGCGCGCGGGTCGAACCCTGGCGCGCGCGGCCGGTGCCCTTCTGGCGGTACGGCTTCTTGCCACCGCCGCGGACCTCACCACGGGTCTTGGTCTTGTGCGTGCCCTGTCGGGCAGCGGCCAGCTGGGCGACGACGACCTGGTGGATCAGCGGAACGCTGACCTGCGCGTCGAAGATCTCCGCGGGGAGCTCGACGGACCCGGCCTTGTCGCCTGCCGGCGAAAGGATGTCAATGGTGCTCATCGGTTACCTCAGGCCCCCTTGGCCGCGGTACGGACCAGGACGAGGCCGCCGTTCGGACCAGGAACCGCTCCCTTGATCAGGAGCAGACCCTTCTCCGCGTCAACGGCGTGGACGGTCAGGTTCTGGGTGGTGACCCGCTCATTGCCCATGCGGCCGGCCATGCGCAGGCCCTTGAACACGCGGCCCGGGGTGGCGCAGCCACCGATGGAGCCCGGCGAGCGGTGCTTGCGCTGGGTGCCGTGGCCGGCGCCGAGGCCGCCGAAGCCGTGGCGCTTCATGACACCGGCGGTGCCCTTGCCCTTGCTGGTGCCGGTCACGTCGACCTTGACACCGGACTCGAACACCTCGGCCGTGACCTCCTGGCCGAGCGTGTACTCACCGGCGTCGGCGGTACGCAGCTCCACCAGGTGGCGGCGCGGGGTCACATCCGCCTTGGCGAAGTGGCCCTTGAGCGGCTTGTTCACCTTGCGCGGGTCGATCTCGCCGAAGGCGATCTGGACGGCGCTGTAGCCGTCCGCGTCATCGGTGCGGACCTGGGTCACGACGCAGGGACCGGCCTTGACGACGGTGACCGGGACGACGCGGTTGTTCTCGTCCCACACCTGCGTCATGCCGAGCTTCTCGCCCAGGACGCCCTTGATCTGCTTAGCCATCTCGCGCGTCACCTCAGAGCTTGATCTCGATGTCGACGCCGGCCGGCAGGTCGAGACGCATCAGCGAGTCAACCGTCTTCGGCGTGGGGTCGAGGATGTCGATGAGGCGCTTGTGCGTACGCATCTCGAAGTGCTCGCGCGAGTCCTTGTACTTGTGCGGCGACTTGATGACGCAGTACACGTTCTTCTCTGTGGGCAGCGGCACCGGGCCCGCGACCGACGCACCAGTCCGGGTCACCGTCTCGACGATCTTCTTCGCCGAGGAGTCGATGACCTCGTGGTCGTAAGCCTTGAGCCGGATGCGGATCTTCTGTCCCGCCATGGCTACTTCGTAGTCCTGTCTCTCGTAACGCTCTGGGACCCGATGGCGTTCGTGTCCTCCTCCACCTCACTCCCGACCCACGCGGTCGGGCGTGTCGCAACCCCTCCCGTAAATCTCCGCACGGAGATCCCTGATGAAGGGGGTTGCTGGGGGAGAAATTCACCCACCGGGCGCCTGGCTGGGGCCCCGCTGACGCTTCCCGGAAGATTCCCGTACTTCCGCCCCTGATCAGGGGCGACGAGTACTGTGGGACTCGCTTCCGGTCCTCCCGGCGGGAGGCGCGCAGCATCGGCACTCAACCGAGCAACCTGGTCAGTGTGCCATAGCGGCTGCTCCGGACGCCAATCAGGGGCCCGGAAGCGTACCCCGCGCGGGGCGCACTTCAAACTCGGCGCGCACCGGGGGGGGCGGCACAGTGGCACGTGCGACTGTGCTGTCCAATGTGACCCCGCGCGCAACAGGGGCACAAGCCCCAACCGGTCACCCTCCCCACACGTCTCTCCAGGGGAACACACGACACACTCGCACTCCGGAGCACCGACGGCTCACGCGGCATGCGCACGCGGCCGATTCACCCGCCCCGCTGACACCCCCTGGAAGCGCCCCCATGACCTCCACCGCGCAGGCCCCCGGCCCATCCACCTCACCACCGAGACGACGGGGGCGCACCACCCGGAGCGCCCGCCCCCGGAACGTGGTGGTGGCACTGGCCGCCGGTGCGGCCCTGATCGCCGGGGTCGTGTTCGCGTTACGCGGCGACGGCGGCGGTAAGGGCGCGGCCCGCGCCACGGCCCCGGCGGCCCCGCCGCCCGACGCCATCTCGGCCACCTCCAGACCCCCTCGCCCGGGCTCCCCCACCACCGCGACCGGCGAGTTCGACACCGCGCGGTCCTCCGGCGCGGTGATCGGCAAGGGAAGCGATCCGCGGCGGTTCAAGGTCATGGTGGAGAAGGGCACCGGCATCAACGCGAAGCGGGCCGCGGCCGAAATCTCGGCAATCCTCGCCGACAAGCGCGGCTGGACCAACGACGGCGAGCACTCCTTCCAGCTGGTCGCCGACGGCCCCTCCGACTTCGAGGTGAAGATCGCCACCCCGGACACGGTCGACGAGATCTGCGGCGCCGTGGGCCTGGACACCCATGGCGAGGTCAACTGCGACGCCGGCAGCCAGATCATGGTGAACCTCAAACGCTGGAACACCGGCTCACCGGAGTTCTCCGGCCCCATCGGCGGCTACCGGGCGCTGATCATCAACCACGAGGTCGGCCACCGCATCGGCCACGGCCACGAGACCTGCCCCGGGAAGGACAGACGGGCGCCGGTGATGATGCAGCAGATATACGGGCTCAAGGGCTGTGTCGCGAACGAGTGGCCCTACGACGCGGAGGGCAGGTACATCGGGGGCCCGGCGGTGTCATGACGACTACATGTGATCGATCTGGGTCAGGTCGATGTCGATCATGAAGGGGACGGTCAGCTTCAGCCGCTCGTGATAGATGCCGGTGTTCGTGTAGGAGTTGGTCACCGGGTCCAGCTCATAGGTGTGCACGGCCGGGCGATCGTTCTCCCCCGCCATCTCGACCAGCCAGAAGTGGGGAATGCCCGCGGCGGCGTACTTGAGGGGCTTGGTCTCGCGGTCCCGCTCCTCGGAATCCGGCGAGACGACTTCCACAGCGAGCACCACGTCGGCCGCTTCGTACCGAGTCTGCCGCCGACTCTGCTCCGCCTCCGCGCGCACCACCAGAAGATCGGGCTCCGGGGCGTGCGGGACCCCCGCGTGGAGCGGCTGCCGAGCGTCCGCCCGAAAGACGGCGTGAGCGACCCCGGCGAAAACGGCCACGGGCTCCTGCTCGTCGAGGAACTGGCGGACCCCTGCGGGAGCTGGAGCAGCACGGGTACCTCGAGCGGGTCCGGGAGCGTACGCCCGAGGGGCGAATCCTCACCCGGACGTTCTCGTACAACGCCCCGGAGATCACCCGCGCCCGCCGCCGCGCCGGGGAGCCCCGGCCGACGCCGTCCCGCCCGCACCGCCCGTCCAGTCCCCGCCGCCCCCGGCGCCCGTACCGGTCCGGACTCCCGCGCCGCGACGTCACTCCTCGCGGAGCTGCGCCGCGACGACGACCGCTTACTCCTGCCGAAGCGGGACGTGCGCCGCCTCGCCCCCGCCGTCACCACCTGGCTGGAGCGGGGCACCACCCCCGAGGCCGTACGCCGCACCCTGGGCGGGAACCTCCCGCCCGACCTGCGTCACCCGGCCGCCCTGCTCGCCCATCGCCGAAGCCCGGCCTCTGCCGGGACTGCCAAGAACCCGAGCAGGGGGACACGCCCACCGCCGCCTGAAGGAATCGCCCAGCAAGGTGCGTCTCGGAGTACGAGTACGACACCGTCTCGCGCCTTCGGCGCATGTGAGCATGGGTCCGGGGGATGGGGGGCGAGCGCCGCCGCCGACTGCCGGGCCGGTTGGGTGTTGAGGCCGTGGCGGCTCGGCGACGCGGGAGCGACGTCCGATCTGGAGTCCGGTGGATCCGGGGCGGCCCCTCCGGATACCCCCCTCGAAAACGCTTGATCTAACGCAACTAATTTATCAAACAGTTTCCAGGGGTACCCCCACCCCGGCAGTCCGGCGACGGCCCCGCCCTCCCCGGCGCGGATGCCGCCACCGGCACCCGCTGCGACCGGCCCGGCGCCCGGCGACGCGGCCCGCGCCCCCACTCCCTGCTCCGCTGCTCAATGGCGCCGAAGGCGCGAAACGAACCCCGCGCCCGGCCACCGGCACCCACTCCGGCCCCGGCCCCGCTCGCCCAGGGCCCCAGCCCGAACCGCCCGGCTCGCTAGCATGGTTTTGCAGGCTTCCCGTTGCCCGGCGCGGCCGCCGGCCGAGAGAGGAGCGAGCGCCATGACGATCGCCCCGGATCACGCTGACCGTGACGCCCTCCGCTATCAGTCGATGCGGGACATCGTCGAGCTCCACAGCTCGGCATCCCCGTGTATGTGATCTTCGATCCCCGAACGGGCGAGGGCTCCGTGCTGTCCGACATCCACCGCACCCCGCACGGTCCTCGCTACGCGACCCGAAAGGACTTCGTCTACGGGGAGGACATCACGATCGGCGAGTGGACCGTCTCGACCGAGAACCTGCCGCACTACACATAGGGAGCACCGCCCTCGGGAGGCATGCTGGTGCGGCGGACCGGGCCCACGGTAGGTTCGGCGCGCCAGGTCGCCGGGACGAGGGGGGATCGGGATGGCCGGGGTGCCGCTGCGGGTGGAGATCTTACGGGCGGGCGAGGAGCATGTGGAGCAGATCGCCCGGCTCGCCGAGTCACGGAGTCTGAACGGGCCGGACGGCGCCCAGGGGACGGTGGAGGGGGGCTTCCTGGTCTCGGCGTACACCGAGGCCGACTACCGCGCCCGGCTGGAGAGCGCCGAGCACTTCTACGTGGCGGTCAAGGGCGGGCATGCGCTGGCGTTCCTGCTGGCCTACAGCTCCGCCCAGGTCGAGCCGGACGAATGGCTGAACCGCCGGATCAAGACGGCGCTCGGCAACTTCCTGGTGATCAAGCAGATCTGTGTGGCCCGTGAGGCGGCGCGGAGCGGCATCGCCTCGATGCTCTACTACCACGTCCTCGACCAGTGGGACGAGAGCCCCGTGATCGCCGCCGTGGTCAACGATCCCCCCAACGACGCGTCCGCCCACTTCCACCACAAGCTCGGCTTCCAGGAGCTGACCCGGCTGACCCCGCCCGACGGGCTGCCCCGGGTGGTGTGGGTGTGGCGCAAACCGCGTGAGGCGATGCTGCACGCGCAGTACGGGATCGCGGTGGACCTCTACAAGCACGAGGACAACCTCAACTGGCAGAAGCTGAACAACTTCTTCTACATCACCGCGGGCCTCGCGGCCGCCACCGCCTTCTGCCTGGGCAAGGAGGGCGCGGGCGGCTCCCTCGGCAAGGGGCTGGCGATGATCATCGCGGTCATCGGCGTCGGAGTGTCGCTGGGCTTCTCGCTGATGCTGCGGTTCGGGCGGCAGTACCTCCTGGCGCGCAAGGAGGCCGTGATCGAGCTCGAGGAGTACATGGCCTGGCACGGCGGCGAGCGGATCGTGAACCGCCGCACCGACGACCCCGGCGCCACCTATCTGAAGGTGTCCCCGACCGGCGCGATCATGATGCTGCTGCCGGTGCTGGTCGCGGCCTGCTGGCTCGCGGTGCTCGGGGTGCTGATCGCCGACTGACGTGGCCGAAAGGGCCGGCCCCGGCGGGATGCGTCGGCCCCGTGACGGCGATGTGCCCAATCTGTGACCGACACCTCCCGGCCATCGGACAACCTGTCAAGATCACCAACCGTCCCTTCACTCGGAGCAGCCGGAGACTACGCGCTGCCGAAGTGACAGGGTCACCAAATTGAACAGTCGATGGACATCGCGGGGGACGCGGACCACCCGCAGGCAGACGCTCGCCGCGCTGGCGGCGCTCACCGCCGGGGGAGCCGTGGGGGTTGCCGGGGTCACCGGGATCGCCGGATGCGGGGCCGGACATTCGCGAGGCGCGGCGGCCGGGCCGGCGCGGGCCAGTGAGCCCGGGGCGGCGGAGCCGTTCACCTCGACGGTGGGCGACAAGCGGGCGCTGCTGCTGCAGATCATGGCGCACCCCGACGACGATCTGTACTTCATGAACCCGGACGCCGAGCATGTGCTGCGCTCCGGAGTCCCGGTGGTGAGCGTGTACGTCACGGCCGGTGAGGCCCGGGGGATCAACCATCAGGCGGGGACGCCGATCCCGGACGCCGACAAGGCCGCGTACTCCGCCTCCCGCCACCAGGGGCTGCGGCAGGCGTACGCGCAGATGATGGGGCTGAACCAGTTCGCGCCCTGGCAGCGGTCGGTGCTGCGGCTGCCCGGCGGGGTCACGGCGGAGACCAACACCCTCGCGAACGGCGCCCGCGGCGCCCGGCTGATCTTCCTCAACATCGCGATGCTGTCGGACGGCGGCGTACGGATCCCCGCGCTGTGGGACACCCCGGGCACCGTGATGCGCACCCTCCTGGCCACCGGTTCCCCGGTGGCGCACCCCAGTTCGTACGGCCATCGGACGCTGGTCGACGTGCTCGCCGGGATCATGGACCGCTATCGGCCCACGCTGATCCACACACTGGACCCGGACCCCGACTTCCAGGTGCACGACGTGCTGCACCCCAAGGACAACGATCAGCCGGGCTGCTCGGACCACCGCGACCACACCCCGGTCGCGCTGTTCACCTGGAAGGCGATCGCCCAGTGGGTGACCGCGTCCACACAGCGCGACGAGCGCGCCCCGCGCTTCACCACCACCGCGTTCCGCGGCTACTACAACCAGCGCTGGCCGCACAATCTGCCGCCCGCGGTGCTCGCCCAGAAGGCCCGGGCGATCAAGTCCTACGGCGGTGCGCCGGACTGGGACTGCGGCAACGCGGCGGGCTGCGGCGACTACAGCCAGGGCGGGGTGCGCCCGCTGCGGAACCGCAAGGGCTGGATCCGCTCCACCCACTACCGCTACCCCGCCTCGCTGCCCGCCCCCACCACGGACGCCCAGGGGCGGCTCGTGGCGTACGGCGTGCTCGGCGCCCAGGCCGTGCGGTGGCGCGAGACGGCGGCCGGCAGCGGACGGTTCGGGGCGCCTCAGGGGCTCGGCGGCGGACCGCTCGCCCCGGCGCTCGCCGCGGTGCGGGACAGCGCTGGGCGGCAGGTGCTGTTCGCCCTGCGGTTCGCGGCGCTGGCGGGGCAGGGCGCGGCCGACCTCCGCGAGATCGTGGTGCTGGAGCAGCGCCGCCCGGACGGCCCGTTCCGCCCCTGGACCGGGCTCGGCACCCCTGAGAGCGACCCCGAGCACGGCCGCCGGGTCGGCTGCCCGGCGGCGGTCGCCACCCCGGACGGCCGGGTGCACCTCTTCGTACGGACCGCGGACAAGAGCCTGGCCACCCGGGTACGGGACGCCAGCGGCCACTGGGGTCCCTGGCAGCGGCTCGGCGGCGCCGAGATCCAGGACGGGCTGACCGCGCTGCTGGACGCGGACGGGCAGGTCCATGTCCTCGCCCCCGGCCGCGACACCGTCCACCACTGGGCGCAGGAGTGGGCCGGCGGCCCGGTCGCCCTGCGCCCGCCGTCCGGTCTGCCGCGCCCCGGCGGGGATCCGCTGGGTGCCGCGGTGGCCCCCGACGGCACGCTCGCGCTGATCTACCGCACCCCCACGGCCACCGTGCCCGCCGTCCACGGCGACACCTCCCTCACGGTGCGGCACTTCGAGGGCTACGGGGCGATCGCCGCCCACACCGTGGCCGAACCGTCCGGCCGCCACGAGGCGAAGACGCTGCTGCTGGCCGGGCGCGACCTGGGCGGGGAGGTCCAGGTCCAGTACGGCACCGGCCCGGACGCCAAACCGCTGCGCTCCCCCGGCCATCTGACCCCGGTCGGTGCCCCGGCCCTCCTGGCGGACGACGGCCACCAGGGCGTCTGCGTGGTGGGCCTGTCCGCCGACGCCACCCCCTGGATCTGGCGCCCCCGCCCCACGAAACGGGCCTGACGGCCCGGCCCACCACCGGGTGAGGCGGGGCCGGGGGCACCGTCCCCGGCCCCGCGTCATCCGGCCCACGCCCCGCGCCATACATCCCGGTGGTGCCGGGTCTGCCCCGGCCCCCGGCCAGGGGCGTCGCCACCGGCCCGGGGGCTGGGTGACGTGGCCCGGCCGCGTCCCCTACCCCGCCCGATTCGCGTTCGCCGTGGAGCTTCGCCTATGGGCGGGCGGCACGGCCTGGCGGCATGGGCGGGCGGCACGGCCTGGCGGCATGGGCGGGCCCCACCCGCCGTCTCTGGGCTGGGTGGGGCCCGGTCATGTTCTGCCCAGGGCGGGGGTGTTCCGGTGGGTGCTCAGCGACGGGCCGCTGCGGCGCGCCGTCGAGGGCGGTCGTCGGCCTCGGGCTCCTCGTCGAGGTCCTCGACCTCCTCGGGGTCCTCCTCGTACGCCTCGGGTTCCTCGGCCTCGTCCGGCTCCCCGGCGGCCTCCGGCTCCTCCTCGTACTCCTCGTCGTACTCCTCGGACTCGCCGCCTGCGGGCTCCTCCTCGTACTCGTCCCCAGCCCCAGCCTCAGCCGCCTCGTCCGGCTCATCGGCCTCTCCCCCGGTCTCCTCACCCTCACCGGTCCCGGCGGCCTCGTCGGCCTGCTCGTGCTCTTCCTCCTCCACGGCCGTCTCGTGGTCCCGCACGACCTCGCCGTCCCGGATCTCGCCGCGCCAGCCGTCCGTGGCCTCGCCGCGCATCATGATGAACTTCCGGTAGAGCTTCAGATCGAGCCGGGCCCGTCGGCCCTGGGCCCGCCAGATGTTGCCGGTCTTCTCGAAGAGGCCCTTGGGGAAGTACTCGAGAACCAGCAGCACCCGGGTGAGGTTGTCACCGAGCGGGTGAAAGGTGACGACGCCCTTGACGGTGCCCTTGGCGCCCTCCGTGGTCCAGCTGATCCGCTCGTCGGCGACCTGCTCGGTGACGTTCGCCCGCCAGCTGCGGGTGGACTTGGCGACCTTCACCTTCCAGTTGCTGCTGGTGTCGTCGGCCTTCTCGACGCTGACGACCCCCTTGGCGAAGGTGCTGAACTCCTGGAACTGGGTCCACTGGTTGTACGCCTCGCGGACCGGCACCCCGACGTCGATGTCCTCGACGACCGTCACGCTCTTCGATTTGCCGCCCCCGCTCTTGCCCTTGCCGCCTTTGCCGAAGACCCCTCTGACCTTCTCCTTCAGCGAGTCCTTGAGCGAGTCCTTCAGCTGGGACGTACCGGCCTTCATCAGGGCCTGTCCCGGAGACTTGCCCTCGGAGAGGGACTGCGCGCCCTTGGCGAGGCCCGAGCCGAGGCCGGAGATCGCATGGGTCGCCCGCGCCTGGACATAGTTCCGCAGCTCGTCCTTCAGACGGTCGGTGGCCGGATTCTTGACGATGTCGTCCTTGAGCTTGCCGAGCGTGTCAGCCATTGCGGCCCCCCGCGGTCCTGGCGGTCTTCTTCGCCGTGGCCTTCTTCGCCGTGGTCTTCTTGGCCGCGGCCTTCTTCGCCGTGGCGGAACCGGACGCGGCGGTCTTCTTCGCCGGGCGGGCCGGGGCCTTGGCCGCCGCCTTGCGCGGAGGCCTCGGCGGCTTCGGTTTCCGCTTCGGCCCGGATTCCGCCTCGCCCTCCGGCCCCTCGGCGGGCTCCTCGTCCTCGCCCCGGTCCCTCTCGTCCTCGGCGTCGGCCTCCTCGCCCTCGTCTTCGTCCCCGCCTTCGCCGCGCAGCAGCGCCGTGCGCTCGTGCAGCGAATCGGCGAGGCCGCTCACCCGGTCGGAGACGGCCTTGGTCGCGGCCTGCCGGGTGGCGTCGGCGAGTTCCTTGCGCACCTCCGAGTTGAGGCCGCTCAGCAGCGGCGCCTGGGCGAGGGACTTCTTCAGCTGCTGCGGATCCAGCGAGATCTTCTTCCCGGCCAGCAACATGCCCAGCCCGACAGCGAGTTTCGCCTTCTTCGTACGCCCGAGGAGATAGCCCCCCACGACCGCGACCGTGATCTTGCCATTTGTCATCATCTGTTCGCTCCCGAAGTCGAACGCGGCTTCGATGTGGACGGCCGGGTACCCACATACGAAAGAGCCCCACCCGCAAGAAGCGAATGGGGCTCTTTGCTCCGGGGAGCGTCAGGTCACTTGTTGATCTTGGTGACCTGGCCGGCGCCGACGGTCCGGCCACCCTCACGGATGGCGAACTTCAGGCCCTCCTCCATGGCGACCGGCTGGATCAGCTGGACGGACATCTCGGTGTTGTCGCCCGGCATGACCATCTCGGTGCCCTCGGGGAGGGTCACAACGCCCGTCACGTCCGTGGTACGGAAGTAGAACTGCGGACGGTAGTTGTTGAAGAACGGCGTGTGGCGGCCACCCTCGTCCTTGGACAGGATGTACGCCTGGGCCTCGAACTCGGTGTGCGGAGTGACCGAGCCCGGCTTGATGATGACCTGGCCGCGCTCGACGTCCTCGCGCTTGATGCCGCGGAGCAGCAGACCGACGTTCTCACCGGCCTGGCCCTCGTCGAGCAGCTTGCGGAACATCTCGATACCGGTGACGGTGGTCGAGGTCTTCTCCTGCTTGATGCCGATGATGTCGACGTTCTCGTTGACCTTCAGCACACCGCGCTCGATACGGCCGGTGACGACCGTACCGCGACCGGTGATCGTGAAGACGTCCTCGATCGGCATCAGGAACGGCTTGTCGACGTCGCGCTCCGGCTGCGGGATCGACTCGTCGACGGCCTTCATCAGGTCGAGGACGGACTTGCCCCACTCGGCGTCGCCCTCGAGCGCCTTGAGCGCCGAGACCTTGATGACCGGAACGTCGTCGCCCGGGAACTCGTACTCGGAGAGCAGCTCACGGACCTCGAGCTCGACGAGCTCCAGGATCTCCTCGTCGTCCACCATGTCGGCCTTGTTCAGGGCGACAACGATGTACGGCACGCCGACCTGGCGGGCCAGGAGCACGTGCTCCTTGGTCTGCGGCATCGGGCCGTCGGTGGCGGCGACCACGAGGATGGCGCCGTCCATCTGCGCCGCACCGGTGATCATGTTCTTGATGTAGTCGGCGTGACCGGGGCAGTCAACATGCGCGTAGTGACGCGACTCGGTCTGGTACTCGACGTGCGCGATGGAGATGGTAATACCGCGCTGGCGCTCCTCAGGAGCCTTGTCGATCTGGTCGAAGGCCGAGGCCTCGTTCAGGTCCGGGTACGCGTCGTGCAGCACCTTGGTGATCGCAGCGGTAAGCGTGGTCTTACCGTGGTCGATGTGACCGATGGTGCCGATGTTGACGTGCGGCTTAGTCCGCTCGAACTTCGCCTTCGCCACTGGGGTCCTCCTGTGGAGTGGTTCTGTACGCATCCACACTTTGCGGATGGGTTCAGGTGGTCTTACCGAACCGGCCAGGACCCCGAGGGGGATGCCCTTCGCCGTATTCGTATGGGGGCCGGCGGCCGGGGCCCGGCATGGAACGCGGTGAACGCGCTCCATGCCGGGATGCCCCGATGCCTTGTGCTTCCAGCCTAAAGGGTGAGAAATGCGGATGAACCCGCGTTACTCGCCCTTGGCCTTCGCGATGATCTCCTCGGCGACGTTCCGCGGAACCTCGGCGTAGGAGTCGAACTGCATGGAGTAGCTGGCGCGGCCGGACGTCTTGCTGCGCAGGTCGCCCACGTAGCCGAACATCTCCGACAGCGGAACCAGGCCGGTGACCAGCTTGGCGCCGCTCCGGTCCTCCATGGACTGGATCTGCCCGCGACGGGAGTTGATGTCGCCGATCACGTCACCCATGTAGTCCTCGGGCGTGGTGACCTCGACCTTCATCATCGGCTCGAGCAGGGCCGGGCTGGCCTTGCGGGCGGCCTCCTTGAAGGCCATCGAACCGGCGATCTTGAACGCCATCTCGGACGAGTCGACCTCGTGGTAGCCACCGTCGAGCAGGGTGACCTTCACACCGGTCAGCGGGTAGCCCGCGAGCACGCCGAACTCCATGGCCTCCTGGCAGCCCGCGTCCACCGACGGGATGTACTCCCGCGGGATGCGACCACCGGTGACCTTGTTCTCGAACTCGTAGCCATCGCCCTCGAGCGGCTCCAGCGCGATCTGCACCTTCGCGAACTGGCCGGAACCACCAGTCTGCTTCTTGTGCGTGTAGTCGTACCGCTCGACCGGCTTGCGCAGCGTCTCGCGGTAGGCCACCTGGGGCTTGCCGACGTTGGCCTCGACCTTGAACTCCCGGCGCATGCGGTCGACCAGCACATCGAGGTGCAGCTCGCCCATGCCGGAGATGATCGTCTGGCCGGTCTCCTCGTCGGTCTTGACGCGGAAGGACGGGTCCTCCTCGGCAAGCCGCTGGATCGCGACGGCCAGCTTCTCCTGGTCGCCCTTGGACTTCGGCTCGATGGCCACCTCGATGACCGGGGCCGGGAAGTCCATCGACTCCAGGATCACCGGGTTCGACGAATCGGAGAGGGTCTCACCGGTGGTGGTCTGCTTCAGACCCATGACGGCGACGATGTCACCGGCACCCACCGACTCGATCTCCTCACGCTTGTTCGCGTGCATCCGGTAGATCTTGCCGATGCGCTCCTTCTTGCCCTTGACGGAGTTCAGCACCTGCGTGCCGGCCGTCATGCGGCCCGAGTAGACCCGGATGAAGGTGAGCTTGCCGAGGTGCGGGTCACTCGCGATCTTGAACGCCAGAGCCGACAGCGGCTCTTCCTCGGAGGGACGCCGCTTGATGACCTCGTCGGGGTCCTTGACCGAGTGGCCCTCGATCGCCTCGATGTCGATCGGCGACGGCAGGTAGCGGACCACGGCGTCGAGCAGGGGCTGCACGCCCTTGTTCTTGAACGCGGTGCCACAGAACACCGGAGTGACGGTGGTGCCCTCACCCTTGCCCGAGGCGATGGTGATACGGCGGACCGCCGCGTAGAGCTGCTCCACGGTGGGCTCCTCGCCCTCCAGGTACAGCTCCATCATCTCTTCGTCGTTCTCGGCGACGGTCTCGAGCAGCTTGCCGCGCCACTCGTCGGCGGCCTCGGTGTGGGTGTCCGGGATGTCGACGGTGTCGTACATCTCGCCCTTGGTCGCCTCGGCGGACCAGACCAGCGCCTTCATGGTGACGAGGTCGACGACGCCCTTGAAGTCGGCCTCGGTGCCGATCGGCAGCTGCATGACGATCGGAACCGCGCCAAGGCGGTCCGTGATCATGTCGACGCAGCGGTGGAACTCCGCACCGGTGCGGTCGAGCTTGTTGACGAAGCAGATACGCGGAACGCCGTAGCGGTCCGCCTGACGCCACACCGTCTCGGACTGCGGCTCGACGCCGGCCACGCCGTCGAACACCGTCACGGCACCGTCGAGCACGCGCAGGCTGCGCTCCACCTCAACGGTGAAGTCGACGTGCCCCGGGGTGTCGATGATGTTGATCGTGTGGTCGACGTTCTCGAGCGGCCAGTGACAGGTCGTCGCGGCGGACGTGATGGTGATGCCGCGCTCCTGCTCCTGCTCCATCCAGTCCATGGTGGCGGCGCCATCGTGGACTTCACCGATCTTGTAGCTCACGCCGGTGTAGAAGAGGATCCGCTCGGTGGTGGTCGTCTTGCCCGCGTCGATGTGGGCCATGATCCCAATGTTGCGGACCTTGGCCAGGTCAAGTGAAGTGGTGGCCATATGGCTCAGTCTTCTCTCGGTTCTCGATGGGGTAGCGACTACCAGCGGTAGTGCGCGAAGGCCTTGTTGGACTCGGCCATCTTGTGGGTGTCCTCGCGACGCTTGACGGAGGCGCCCAGACCATTGCTGGCGTCCAGCAGTTCGTTCATCAGGCGCTCGGTCATGGTCTTCTCGCGGCGGGCGCGGGAGTAACCCACCAGCCAGCGCAGCGCGAGGGTGGAGGAGCGGCCGGGACGGACCTCGACCGGCACCTGGTAGGTGGCGCCACCGACACGGCGGGAACGGACCTCGAGGGTCGGCTTGACGTTCTCCAGCGCGCGCTTGAGGGTGATGACCGGGTCGTTGCCGGACTTCTCGCGCAGGCCCTCCATGGCGCCGTAGACAATGCGCTCGGCAGTGGAGCGCTTGCCGTTCAGCAGGACCTTGTTGATGAGGGACGTCACCAGAGGAGAGTTGTAGACCGGGTCGATGATGACCGGGCGCTTCGGGGCGGGACCCTTACGAGGCATTCTTACTTCTCCTTCTTGGCGCCGTAGCGGCTGCGAGCCTGCTTGCGGTTCTTGACGCCCTGCGTGTCGAGGGAGCCGCGGATGATCTTGTAACGAACACCCGGCAGGTCCTTCACACGACCGCCGCGCACGAGCACGATGGAGTGCTCCTGCAAGTTGTGCCCCTCACCCGGGACATAGGCGGTGACCTCGATCCCACTGCTCAGCCGGACACGCGCGACCTTGCGGAGCGCCGAGTTCGGCTTCTTCGGCGTCGTGGTGAACACGCGAGTGCATGTACCACGGCGCTGCGGCGACCCCGCGAGGGCGGGGGTCTTGTTCTTCTCGACCTTGTCCTGACGGCCCTTGCGGACCAGCTGCTGGATCGTAGGCACCGTTTCTCCGGTTTCTGTGTGCCAGTCTCGGTAAAGCTAACCTGGAGTTTCTCCGACCCACGCGGTCGGGTGTGTCGCGCACCGCAGCTCTCCGCGGAAGCTCAGAGAGTGCAGATTGTTGGTGTCGACACTCCAGCTCCCCACGCGGACGAGTGCACGCGCGAGGACCCGGGCACACCCCAGGCACAAGGTCTGAGCGTACCTACCTCATCGACTTCGGTCAAAACAATGCACCGGACCCCGACACGCCGGAATTGTCCCGCCGGGCCCCGCCCTCGGCAACAGTCGCGGCGGCGGCTCGCGGACCGCTGCCCGAGGAGAGCCCGCTCTCCCGGCTGCTCTCCTCCTCCCATCCGGAACGCCGCAGAGCGGCCACCCCGCGAGGGGGTGACCGCCCTGTGAGCGATACCGGTCCTACTGGCCGTCACCTTCATACGGACATGAGGTGCGCCCTTACGGACCTCGGTCCGCTATGGGCCTCGGTCCGCGTCAGCTGATGGCGGTCACATCGCGCCAGCTCTTCGCCACCACCACGGGCTCCCGGAAGACGGCGGTGGGGTCGTTGGGGTCGAAGGTGCCGCTGTGGGCGTAGGCCACGAGCGAGCCGTCCTGCCGCAGGCCGAGCAGGTCCGGCCGGCCGTCGCCGTTGATGTCCGTGACATCGATGATGTCCAGCGTGTCCCAGCCGTGGCCGATCGTGTGCCAGCGGCCCTCGCCCACCGGCTCCCCGTGGGGGTCCAGGCCCTCGTCGGGCGTGAGGTAGAGGGCGAGGTCGCCGTTGTCATGGAGGACGAGCAGTTCGGGGCGGCCGGAGCCGGTGACGTCGGCGGCACCCAGGGGGATGTCCGTCGCCCCGAGGGTGGCCAGCCGCACAGGCGCGTCGAAGCTGTTGGTGCCATCGACCTCGCCGGCGAAGGGAATGATGTCGATCTTGCTGGTGCCGCCCTGCCTGCCGATGATGTCGGTCTTGCCGTCGGCGTTCATATCGGCGAGGGCGATCGTGTCGTAGGCGACCTCCGGCAGTTTCCCGCCGATGTGGACCGGTTCCGCCAGAGTGTCCAGTCCGGCGAGACCGCCGCGATTGAGGAAGATATAGCCCTGTTCTTCCACGGTGAGCGCGAACACATCAGCCCTGCCGTCACCCGTGAAATCGCCGGCCCCCACCCATAGATAGTGATCGGGGAGAATATCGACACCGATCTTCATGGGTTCGCCGTACGTTTTCAATCCATTCAGCGCACCGGATCCCGGGTAGACGAATAATTCGCTCCCATGCCGGACGAGAATATCCTGCCTACCGTTCCCGTCGAACGAACCGGAATGACCGGTGTAGAACAGCATCGACTCTCCCCGCTCCAGGGTTCGACAAGCGCCCCCATGCGGAATTACCGAGGAGCGCGCCACCAGGCATTTGCCCATCCTATGGGCGCTGTTCGCCCGGTAAACCCCTAGACCAACCCCTAGTACCGCTCCATCAGGCTTGCCTTGATCTTGGCGTCGTTCCGCTGGACAGGGGCTGGTGGCAGGTGACGCAGATGCCGGTCCAGCACCTCAGCAGGCGTTGGAGGGTGTCGAGGATCTTGACAGCGACCGCTCCGGGCCCGAACCTGATGGCGTTGCCGCAGGTCAACCTGGGTACCCCTAGGGAACTCGGCCCAGGTCCACGACAGTTGGCGGCCGTGGCGGAACGACCCATCGACCGGGTGAATGCCCACTTCAGGCCCCGGTGCGATGAACGTCACGTTTTCCGCACGGCATGTCCCGCCCGTCCCGAAATAAATGGTGAGATGGCGGCACATAGTGGCACCCCAATTAGTAATGGATCAGTAAGGCGCTTTTTTTAGCTTGACCGTTCTGTGACCAGGCCACACCATCGATAGCGATGGACGCGGTGCAATCGCGCACGCCATTTACCGCTAGGACCGAGACTCGCAAAGGGGGATTTGTGGAGCTGGCCGAACGGATGGGCGAACTCACTCAGCTACGATCCATGCTGTCGACCTGCCTCGCAGGCGAAGGAGGGGTCACTCTGGTGACGGGGGCAGTGGCCTGTGGAAAGACCAGCCTGCTGAACACCTTCGCCCGGGATGTCAAAGACGCGGGAGCGCTGTTCCTCCATGCCGGCGCGTCCCGCGCCGAGCAGCTCCTGCCGCTCGGTGTGGTGGGGCAGCTATTAGACAGCGCCCCGCTGTCGGCAAGCCAGTCGCAGCGAAGCGCCCGGCTGAGCGCCGAATGTGTGACGGAACGGCCCGATCAAGACTCGGAAACCCTTGAGCAACAGCACGCACGCGTCATTCACGAGTTCTGCACCCTGCTCCTGGAGCTGACCACCCAGGGCCCCCTCGTCGTGGGGATCGACGATGTCCAGTACGCCGACCGACTGTCCCTGCAATTCCTGTCCTACCTGACCAGGCGCCTCGCGGCGGAGCCGATCCTCATCGTGCTGAACGAGTGGGCGGTGCTGGAGCCCGCGCTCGACTCCTTCCGCGCCGAACTGATCAGCCACTCCCACTGCCGCCGCATCCGGCTGGGGCCGCTGTCCCCCGCCGGTGTCGCCGAACTGCTCGCGGACCACACGGACACCTGGCCGTCCAGCCCGCTGCCCACCGCCTGCGCGGAGATCAGCGGGGGCAATCCGCTGCTGATCCGCGCGCTGATCGAGGACCATGCCACGGTCGCCGGGCGGGTCTCCACGGAGGACCTGGCCGGGCCCGTCGTCGCCGACGCCTTCCGGGAGGCCGTGCTGGTCTGTGTCCACCGCTGTGGACCCGATGTGCTCGAGGGCGCCCAGGGGCTCGCGGTGCTCGACGACGCCGGCACCCCCGCACTGCTGGCCCGGCTGCTCGACATCGAACCGCACCAGGCCGACCACATCGTGGAGGTGCTGACCATGGCCGGGCTGCTGGCGGACGGCCACTTCCGGCATCCGGCCGCCCGCACCGCCGTTCTCGACAACATCGCCGGGAAGGACCGCACGCGTCTGCACCGCCGGGCCGCCGAGCTGCTCTACCAGGAGGGCGCCCAGGCGACGACCGTCGCCGCCCACCTGATCACCTCGAACCAGACCGATGCGCCCTGGACGGTGCCGGTGCTGCGGGAAGCGGCGGACCAGGCGCTGGTCGGGGACCAGGTCGAGCAGGCGATCAAGCTGCTCAAGCTGGCCCGGCGGAACTGCGCCGACAAACGCCAGCAGGCCGCCGTCACCACCCTGCTCGCCGAGGTCGAATGGCGGCTCAACCCCTCGGCCGCCGCCCGGCTGCTGCCCGAGCTGATCGAGGCCGTCCGCGCCGGAGTGATGGAGACCGACGTCACCGCCCCGGTCGGCCTCCTGCTGTGGAACGGCGAGCTGGCGCACGCCATCGACGCGCTCAACCAGCTCTACGCGACGGTCGACCGCTCGGACTCCCAGGCCGTGACCGAACTGCACATCCTCAGGCTGTGGGCGGGCTGCTCCTACCCGGTGCTGCTGCGCCGCGCTCCCGAGCCGTCCGGCTTTCCCCATCCCGACGACTCGCTGAGCGAGGCCGCCGCGACGGACATGCGGCTGCGGGCCCTGACCGCGTTCACCACCGTGCTGCGGCAGGACACCCACGCCAAGGCCGTCACCGCCGCCGAACAGGTGCTGCAGAGCTGCCACCTCGGCCACGCGGTCATGGACCCGGTGATCCCCGCGCTGCTGACCCTGACCTACGCGGACCGGCTGGACAAGGCGGCGCCCTGGTGCGACGCCCTGCTGGCCGAGGCCCGCGCCCGGCACGTCCCCGCCTGGCAGGCGATACTGTCCGCGGTCCGCGCCGACATCGCGTTGCGCCAGGGCGACCCCGAGGCCGCCGAGCAGCACGCCCGCTCCGCCCTCGGCGCGATATCCGACCGCAGCTGGGGCGTGGCCCTCGGCGCACCACTGGGCATCCTGCTGCAGGCCCTGACCTCGCTCGGACGCCACGCCGAAGCCGAGGAGCTGACCCGGGCGGCGCCACCGGAGGTGTTCCAGACCCGCTGGGGGGTGCTCTACCTGTACGCGCGGGGCCGCTGCCACCTGGCGGCCAACCGGCTGCAGGCCGGCCTGAGCGACCTCACCACCTGCGGTGAGCTCCTGGCCGCCTGGGACATGGACCTGCCGGGCTTCCTGCCCTGGCGCGCCGACGCCGCGCGGATCCATCTGCGGCTGGGAAACGTGCGGCAGGCGCGGCGGCTGGCCGAGGAGCAGCTCACCCGGCCCCTCACCCGTGGCTCCCGCACCCATGGCATCGCCCTGCGCACGCTGGCCGCCTGCAGCGAGCTCAAACAGCGGCCGCATCTGCTGCGCAAGGCCGCCGAGGAGCTCCAGGAGCAGGGCGACAGACTGGAATTGGCGGAGACCCTCACCGATCTCAGCGAGGCCCACTACGCGCTCGGGGAGTCCGACCGGGCCCGGATGATGGCGCGCAGAGCGTGGCACGTCGCCACCGAGTGCCGTACGGACGTGCTGCGGGAGCGGCTGTCGGTGTGCCTGGCGGAGGAGGACGCCGCGCCCCTGATCGACACGGCGGGGGTGACCGCGCTGAGCGACGCGGAGCGGCGGGTGGCCACCCTCGCGGCCAAGGGGCACACCAACCGGGAGATCGCCCGCAAGCTCTACATCACGGTCAGCACCGTGGAGCAGCACCTGACCAGGGCGTACCGCAAGCTCGACGTGCGCAGCCGGGTGGATCTGCCCGTCTGGCTGCAGCCGAGCGGCGCGGCGACGACGTAAAGGCATGCCGCGCCCTGTCAGGAGACCGGCCGGTGAGGGCCGTAGGCGCGGAGGAACGCGCGGACGCCGCTGACGACGATCCGCTCGATCTCGGCGTCGCCCACGGGCACGACGCCGAAAAGGGAACGGTGGTTCACGCTGCTGGTCACCAGCGCTCCGAAGTGGGCGGCGGCCTCCACCGGGTCGGGCACGGCGAGGGCACCGCGCTCGGCCAGTTCCCCCAGCCGCTCGGCCAGGGCCCGCTGCTCGATGCCCGGCCCCCGCCAGCGGTCGAGCAGCGCGGGGAAGTGGGGCGCCTCGGTGATCACCAGCCGGATCGCCGCGGCGCGGCCCACCGAGCGCGCCACGGTGGTGCCCAGCTCGCAGCCGAAGCGGACCAGGGGCGCCTCGATGTCGTCGGCCTCTCCGAGGGCGCTGTCCTCCCCGAGGGTACGGTCCAGGATCTCCGAGAACTGCTCCGCGTACGCCTCCTCGGCGTCCTCGATGACGGAGAGGAACAGCCGCTCCTTGCTGCCGTAATAGTCGTAGACCGTGCGCTTGGAGACGCCCGCTTCGGCGGCGACGGCATCCACGCTGGTGCCGGCCACCCCATGGGCCACGAACAGCTCGAACGCCGCCCGTGCGATCGCCGCGCGCTTCTTCGGGGAGCCCTGACGCAGCCGCTTGCCCGCGCCGGACGCCGGACGGTCCCCGGCGGCGGCTGCGGGCGGCGGGGCGCTCCGTGCGTTGGTAACCACAATGAGGAGGGTACAGCAACTACACCACACGGTGTAGAGTCCCTCGCATGACTAGCCCGTCCGCGGGGGCCGCTCCTTCCGCCCCCGAGCAATCCGCATCCGACCGGCTGGACCCCGCGCTCATCCGACTCGGTGTGATCCTGGTGATCGGCGCCATCGCCTCGATGCTGGACACCACGATCGTCAGCGTCGCGATCGACGGCCTCTCGCGCGAGTTCGACACCGACATCTCCACCATCCAATGGGCCAGCACCGGGTATCTGCTCGCGCTTTCCGCGGTCATCCCGCTCACCGGCTGGGCCGTGGAGCGCTTCGGCGCCCGCACGATGTGGCTCTTCTCGCTGACCGCCTTCCTGGGCGGGTCCGCGCTCTGCGGCGCCGCGTGGTCGGTCGGCAGCCTGATCGCCTTCCGGGTCCTCCAGGGCATCGGCGGCGGCCTGATCACCCCGGTGATGCAGACCATCCTGGTCCGCGCGGCCGGTCCCCAGCGGATCGGCCGCATCATGAGCATCGTGGCGGTGCCCGGCCATCTCTCCCCGATCGTCGGTCCATTGGTCGGCGGCGCCATCATCGACTCCGTCAGCTGGCGCTGGATCTTCTACGTCAACGTGCCCATCTGCGCTATCGCCCTGCTGCTGGCCCGGCGGGGCGTTCCGCGCGACACCAGGAGCGACACCGCCGCCCGGCTGGACGTGCTCGGGCTGGCGCTGCTGTCCCCCGGCCTCGCGGCGGTCATCTACGGGCTGTCGCAGACCAGCAGGCCCGCGGGGTTCGGGGCGGCCCCGGTGGTGGTCTCCCTGTCGCTGGGCGCGGTTCTGCTGGCCGCCTTCGCGGCCCATGCGCTGCGCACCCGGATCACCCCGGTCCTGGACCTGCGGCTGTTCCGGCACCGGTCGTTCACCGCGGCCACCTTGCTGATGTTCCTCGGCGGCATGTCCGTCTTCGGCGCGATGCTGCTGATGCCGCTCTACTACCAGCAGGTGCGCGACAAGAGCGCGCTCGACGCGGGCCTGCTGCTCGCACCGCAGTCCATCGGCACCATCATCGCGCTGACCTACGTCGGCAAGCTGACCGACCGGATCGGCTCCCGGCCCATCGTGCTCACCGGTGTCGCCATCGGCGTGGCCGGCACCCTCGCCTACACCCAGGTCCAGCCGGACACCAGCGTGTGGCTGCTCAGCGCGTCCCTGCTGGTCTGGGGGATCGGCATCGCGGCCTCGATGGTGCCCATCATGAGCGCGGCCTACCAGGGGCTGGAGCCGGCCGCCATCCCCCGGGCCACCAGCGCCATTTCGGTGATCCAGCGGCTGGGCGGCTCGTTCGGCACCGCGGTGCTCTCGGTCATCCTGCAGCGCCAGATCATCCGGCACAGCGACGGCGGGCAGCCGGACCCCGACTCGCTGACCAAGGCGTTCGACACCACCTTCTGGTGGGTCCTGGGCTTCACCGCCCTCACCCTGGTACCGGCCCTGCTCCTCCCCCAGGTGAAGAAGCGGGAGCCCGCCAGGCCCACTCCGGAGCCCGCCGCCGCCGAGCGGTGAGGCGTCCGGCGCCGGGCCGCCCGGCGATCCGTCCCGAGGACCGCCGGGCACCCCGCGTCCGGGCGGCCGGGCCGGGGCCGTCAGCCGAACCAGCGGGTCAGCGCCGTGCGCAGGGCAGCGTCGTCCGGACCGGTGTCCTCCTGGGCCGCCCAGCACACATGGCCGTCCGGCCTGATGAGCACGGCCGATACGTCCAGCCCCGCCACCGGACCGGCCACCACATGGCCGATCCGGTCGGCCCGGCCGTGCAGGGCGGACGCCAGCCGGCCGGGGCCGTCGGCCTCCGCCGCCTCGTCCGCCACCTCCTCCGACAACTCCAGCAACACGCCCCGGCCCGTGTGCATCAGCTCGCTGAAGCGCACCGGTTCGCCGCCCACGGTCAGGTCCAGATCCGGCATCAGCCCGCCCACCAGAGGGTGGCCGTCGCCGTCGGACGCGTCGTAGCGGATGGTCAGACCCGAGGTGAGACCCGCCAGATAGCGGTTGGTCTCCGGCAGGTCCACGAGCGAGGTCAGCAGGTCGCGCAGCGCCGTCATGTCCTGCTCCCGGCTCAGCAGGGTGGACTGCGCGCGGGCCGAGCCCAGGATCGCGGCGGCCACCGGGTGGCGTTCGCCGTGGTAGGTGTCCAGGAGCCCGTCCGGCGCCCAGCCCTTGACCGCGGCGGCCAGCTTCCAGCCGAGGTTGAAGGCGTCCTGCAGCCCGAGGTTCATGCCCTGGCCACCGATCGGGAAGACGATGTGGGCGGCGTCCCCGGCGAGCAGCGCCCGCCCCACTCGGTACCGGTCCACCTGCCGGCAGGCGTCGCCGAACCGGGAGGCCCACAGCAGTTCCTTCATCTCGGCGGCAGGACCGCCGACGGCACGGAGGACGTCCTGGACCTCCTGCTCGGTGATCGGGGCGTCCCGGAGGATCGCCCGGCCGCCCGTCTGCTCCGGGTCGGAGAACATCAGCCGGTAGACGTCGTTCTCCAGCCCCACCAGCGAGAAGTGCGTCTGACGGCCGCCCTCGCTCAAGGTGATCATGCCGGTCAGTCCCACGTCCGGCAGCATCCGGACATCCCGGCCGTCCACCTCGCCGACCCCGTCGTGCGGGCCCTGGCCCTCGAACCACTTCTCGGGCGGCCGCACCAGCACGACATCGGCCGCCACCCGGGTCTGGGGGCCGCCGTCCGTGCCGTCGAACGGCAGGTCCAGCACCCTGCGCACCCTGCTCCGCGAACCGTCGCACCCCACGAGGTAGCGGGCACGCAACGGCGTCTCCGACCCGTCCGGTCCCCGGACGGTGGCCGTAACGCCGTGCTCGTCCTGCTCGAAGCCGACGAGTTCCCGGCCGCGCTCCACGGTGATTCCATGAACGGTGTCCAGCCGTTCCTCCAGCATCGCTTCCACCCGCGATTGCAGAACGCCGATCTGCTGGGGATACCGGGACCCGAACGGTTCATTGTCGAGGGCCACCGGAATTCCGGCGAAGAAGCTGCGCGTCAGAAATCCCAGCTGAATGGGGTGTTTCCGGAGACCGGTCAGCAGACCGCGCAGATCCAGGATTTCCGCGGTGCGTGGATGCAGGTTCAGCGCCCTGGACTGTCCGGTGGGCTCCGCCAGAGTTTCCAGCACTGTTGGCCGCACCCCCGCCAGGGCCAGCTCATTGGCCAGCAGGAGACCGGTGGGCCCGGCTCCGGCCACGATGACGTCCGTCTCCCGGACGTGTCCTTGAGGGCTCAACTCATCACCTCAGCAGACCAGTTGGACGGCGGCCACAACCTCACCACCCTTACGTCGGCGGACCCTACGCCGCACGGAAGCATTCACTCCATCCCTTGGCGCCCCTATTTTCAGCATTAGGGGTTGGTGTCACCAACAAGCGTCAGTAGCGTTACGGCGACACCGCGATCGGCGAATTTCCACGGGACGAGGTGGCCATGACCGTGCAAGCCCCCGAAGCACCGTTGCGCGAACTCACGGATGAGGAGGTGGCCGCCTACCGCGACGACGGTGCCATACGAGCGTCGGGACTGTTCTCCGACGAGTGGGTGGGCCGGATAGCAGAGGCCGTCGACTACGTTCTGGCCAATCCATCCGTACTGGCGCAGGCGACCGCCGACTTCTCCGATGGAAAGGCGAACGGCGACGCTTTCATGTGGAAAACACATGAGGCATTCCGTGATTTCGTCTTCCGCTCACCGGCCTCCCGCGTCGCCCAGCGGCTCTTCGGCTCCCGGACCGTCACCGCCTTCTACGACCAGGTGTTCACCAAGCCGCGGGGCACCTCGAAGCCCACTCCGTTCCACGAGGACGCCACGTCCTTCCCCGTCGACGGGGACCAGGTCTGCGCGATGTGGATCGCCCTGGACAGCTGCGGCCCCGACACCGCCGCCCTGACCGTCGTCCGTGGCTCACACCGCTGGGAGCGGGACCGGGCCCCGGTCACCTCCAGCCTGATGCACCGGGCCATGAAGTCGGACCGGGCGGAGACCGCCGCACCGGGCCCCGAAACCCGGCGCGACGTGCTCACCTGGGACGAGAAGGACCTGCTCGCCTGGGATCTGGCCCCCGGCGACGCGGTGATTTTCCACCCGGCCGCGCTGCACGGGGCCACCGGCACCGCACCGGCCCACGGCCGTCGGGCCTTCGTGTCCCGCTGGCTCGGCGACGGCGTCACCTTCCAGCCGAAGAAGGGCGTCATGCCCATCCTGTGGGACCCGGGGCTGGCGCCCGGCGACCCGATGGGCGGACCGCTCTTCCCCCGCGTCCTGCCGGCCGTCGACACGGACGAGGGCCAGTGGGAGGCACAGCAGCCCGACCCCGAGCGGCTGGGCCACTTCCTGCGGCGGATCGGCAGGGGCTGACCACCGCCCGCCGCCGGCCGTCCGGCCCTCGGGGACGCTTCGGCCCTCGGGGGCCGTTCGGTTGCTGGGGGCCGTTCGGTCATCGGGGGCCGTTCGGTCGTCGGAGACCGCGGCGCAGAGGGGCCCGTGGACACCACTGTCCACGGGCCCTCTCCGTCGTTCACTCCCCGGCGGCCTGTGCCGCGGCCAGCTCCGCGCTCAGATATCCGGCCAGCGCGACCGGAGTCGGGCAGTCGTAGACCACCGTCGCGGGCAGCGTCAGCCCGGTGGCGGCCGTCAGCCGGTCCCGCAGCTCGATCGCTCCGAGCGAGGCGAACCCCATCTCCAGGAACGCCCGTTCGCCGTCGACCTCCGCCGCGGAGGGGTGGCCCAGGACGGCGGCCGCCTGTCCGCGCACCACGTCGAGAAGCATCCGGTCGCGCTCCGGCCCGGACGCCTCCCACAGCTCCGACGCCACCGTCCGCGGACCGGTCTGCGCGTCGAAGGCCCCGGGGCGCCGCCCGGTCGCGAACTCCGGCAGAAGGTCGAACAGCCGGCTGGGGCGGGCCGTGGTGAACACCTCGCCGAACCGCTCCCAGTCGACGGCGGCGGCGAGTACGGTCCCCTCCGCACCGCCGACCGTCCGGCGCAGCACGGCGATCCCCTCCGCCGGTTCCAGGGAGCCGAGCCCCAGCTCCAGCAGCCGGCCGGCGAGCGCGTCGGTACTCCACGGCCCCCAGGCCACGGAGGTGACCGGCAGCCCGCGGGCCGCGCGCCGCCCGGCCAGGGCGTCCGCGTACGCCTCCGTCATCGCCCGTACGGCCTGGCCGACACCGCCCACCGTGCCGGTGATGGACGAGAAGACGACGAAGGCCGACAGTTCGAGGTCCTCGGCGAGCTCGTACAGATGGGTCAGACCGGCCAGCCGACCGGACACCAGCTCGTCGTACCGCGCGCCGGGCAGCCCGACGACCGGGTGGTCCTCGACCACGCCCTCGGTGTGGACGATGGCGTCCGGCGGGTACTCCGCCAGCAGACGCGCCAGCGCGTCGCGGTCGTCCAGCGGGCAGGAGGCGACAGTGACGCGTGCACCGGCCGCGCCGAGCTCCGCCGCGAGGCCGTGCGAGTCCGAGCCGTCCCCGGTCAGGACGAGATGCCGCGCGCCGTCGGCCGCCAGCCAGCGGGCGACGTGCGCACCCACGCCCTCAATGCCGCCGGTCACCAGCACCGTACCGGCCGGATTCCACCGCGGTCCCGCGGTGTTCTCGGTGTTCTCCGTGTTCTCGGCGCTTTGGGGGTTCTCGATGCTCTGGGGGTTCTGGGTGTTCTGGGGGTTCTGGGGGTTCTGGGTGTTCCGCTCAGTCTGGGCGTCCGCGCGCACCAGACGGCGGCCGAGGGCTCCGGCGGAGCGGATGGCCACCTGATCCTCACCGGTCGAGCTCGTGAGGACACGACACAGCCGGGTCAGCGCGCGTGCGTCGAGCCGCTCGGGGAGGTCCACGAGACCGCCCCACCGCTCGGGGTGCTCCAGCGCGGCCACCCGGCCGAGCCCCCACAGCAGCGCCGCCGAGGCCGAGGGCGCGGGCTCGGAGGGGGCGACCCCGACCGCACCATGGGTCAGCCACCACAGGGGGGCTTCAAGCCCCAGCTCGTCTGCCGCACGGACCAGTTCGACGGCCCAGGACCCGGTCCGGGGCAGGGCCACCATCCCCCGGACCGCGTCCGCCGAGGCCGCCTTCAGGGACTCGGTGAGTGAGTCACCGTCCGCCGTCACCAGCCGGACCCGCGCACCGTGCCGCTCCAGGCCCCGGGCCACGCGTCGGACCACGTCGTCCTCGTCCGGGACGGCGTCCCCGTCCAGGGCACCGTCCCCGTCCAGGGCGGCATCCGCGCCCAGAGCCGCACCCTCGCTCAAGACGGCATCCGTGCCCCGCTGTCCGGGCACCACCAGGAGCCAGGTTCCGTCGAGCACGGGCGGGCCGTCGGCATCGACGCCGGGCAGTGGCTCCCAGCCGATCCGGTACCGCAGACCGTCGCGGAGGTCCTGGGAACGGTCCCGTGCCCGCCAAGCCGACAGCGCGGGCAGCGCGGCGTCGAGCGTGGCTCGCCCGTCCGGGTCCGTGACGCCCAGCGCCTCGGCCAGTGTCCCGAGGTCTCCGCACTCCACGGCCGCCCAGAAGCGGTCCTCCCGTTCCTGAGGTGCGGGCTGGTCCGCCCGGCCGTCCCGCATCCAGTAGCGGTCACGGGCGAACGCGTAGGTCGGCAGCTCCACCGTGCGCGCTCCCGCGAACAGCGCTGACCAGTCCACGCGGACGCCGTGCGCGGACGCCTGGGCCACCGCGCCGACCAGGGCCTCGGCCTCGGGGCGGCCGCTTCGGAGGACGGGCACCAGCAGGATGTCGTCCGCGTCCGCCACGTCGGCCAGGCAGTCCTGGGCCATCGCCGACAGCACGCCGTCCGGGCCCAGTTCGAGACAGGTCCGTACGCCCAGGTCGCGCAGCGACCGCACGCCCTCGTGGAACCGTACGGTCTCGCGGACGTGCCGTGTCCAGTAGTCCGCCGAGCACACCTCCTCGGCGGGCACCGGCACCCCGGTGAGGTTGGACACCAGGGGGATGCTCGGCGGGCGGTAGGTCAGTCCGTCCGCGACGGCGCGGAACTCGTCCAGCATGTCCTCCATGTGCGGCGAGTGGAACGCGTGGCTGACCCTCAGCCGCCGGGTGCGCCGTCCCTCGGCGACCCATTGGTCGGCGATGTCCAGTACGGCGTCGAGGTCACCGGAGACGACCGTGGCGGCCGGGCCGTTGACGGCGGCGACACTCACGAAGCTCTCGAGGCCCACCAGCGACTCCCGCACCTCCTCCTCGCTCGCCCGGATCGCCACCATGGCGCCGCCGTCCGGCGCGGCCTGCATCAGCCGGGCACGGGCGGACACCAGCGCGCAGGCGTCGTCCAGGTCGAGGACCCCGGCGGCGTGGGCGGCGGTCAGCTCGCCCAGGGAGTGGCCCATGACGCAGTCGGGGCGGATGCCCCAGGACTCCAGCAGCCGGAGCAGGGCGGTCTCGACGGCGAACAGGGCGGGCTGGGCGTACTCCGTACGGTCCAGCAGCTCCTGGCCGGCTCCGAACACCACGTCTTTCAGGGGCAGCGGAACCCGGTCGCACACCGCGTCGAACGCCTCGGCGAACACGGGATACGTGTCGTACAGCTCCCGTCCCATGCCGACCCGTTGGGCGCCCTGGCCGGTGAAGACGAAGGCCGTCCCGCGGTCGGTGGCGGTGGCGGTCGCGGTCGCGTTCACGTGGAAGGTGTTCGCGGCGGGGAGGTCGTCGTACAGCGCCGACAGGCCCTGTAGGACGTCGGCGCGCTCGGCGGCCACCACCGCGCCCCGGAAGGGGAAGAAGCTCCGCGTGGACACCAGCGACCAGCCGACGTCGACCGGGCGCAGTCCCGGGTGGGCGATGAGGTGGTCGCGCAGCCGGAGCGCCTGCCGGCGGAGGGCCTGGGCGGAGCGCGCGGAGAGCAGAAGGGGAACGACTGGCCGGGTGCGGTCACGGTCGGGCGGTTCGGAGGTTTCGGAGATCTCGGAGATTTCCGGGGTCACGGTGGTTTCCGGGCTATCCCGGGTTTCCGGGGTGATCGCTTCCCGCTGTGTTTCGGTGGGGCCGGTTTCGGGGGCCTGTTCCAGGATGACGTGAGCGTTGGTACCGCTGATCCCGAACGAGGACACCCCCGCCCGACGCGGACGCTCACCCACCTCCGGCCACTCCCGAGCCTCCCTCAGCAGCGACACCCCACCCGACGACCAGTCCACATGCGGCGACGGCTCATCCACATGCAACGTGCCCGGCAGCACCCCGTGCCGCATCGCCATCACCATCTTGATCACACCCGCCACACCCGCCGCCGCCTGCGCATGCCCAATATTCGACTTCACCGACCCCAACCACAACGGCTCACCACCCGACCGCTCCCGCCCATACACCGCCTGCAACGCCTGCGCCTCAATCGGATCACCCAACACCGTCCCCGTCCCATGCCCCTCCACCACATCCACCTCACCCGCCACCACACCCGCACGACCCAACGCCTGCCGAATCACCCGCTGCTGCGACGGACCATTCGGCGCCGTCAACCCATTCGACGCACCATCCTGATTCACCGCACTACCCCGCACCACCGCCACCACCCGATGACCCCGCCGCCGCGCCTCCGACAACCGCTCCACCACCAACACCCCCACACCCTCCGACCACCCCGTCCCATCCGCCGCCCCCGCAAACGACTTGCACCGCCCATCAACAGCCAACCCCCGCTGCCTGCTGAACTCCACAAACGTCCCCGGAGACGACATCACCGTCACACCACCCACCACCGCCATCGAACACTCCCCCGCCCGCAACGCCTGACCCGCCATATGCAACGCCACCAACGACGACGAACACGCCGTATCCACCGTCACCGCCGGACCCTCGAACCCCAGCGCATACGCCACCCGCCCCGACAACACACTCGCCGTATTCCCCGTCCCCACATAACCCTCAACACCCTCAGGCAAAACCCCCAGCCGGGACGCATAGTCGTAATACATCACCCCCGCATACACACCCACATCACGCCCACGCAGCTCACCCGGCACCAACCCACCGGACTCCAACGCCTCCCATACCACCTCCAGCAACAACCGCTGCTGCGGATCCATCGCCACCGCCTCACGCGGCGAAATACCGAAGAACTCCGCATCAAACTCCGCAGCCCCGTAGAGGAAGCCGCCCTCGCGCACATAGCTCTTCCCCCAGCGTCCCGGGTCCCGGTCGTAGAGCGCCTCCACGTCCCAGTCCCGGTCCACCGGGAACACGGACACCCCGTCGCCGCCGGAGGCCACCAGGTCCCACAACCCCTCGGGGGATTCCACCCCACCCGGGAAACGGCACGCCATCCCCACGATCGCCAACGGCTCATCACTCGCCACCCCCGCACCCGACGACGGCACCACAACGGCATCCGCCTCACCACCGAACAGCTCACCACCCAGCTGAGCCGCCAGCGCCGCAGGCGTCGGATAGTCGAACACCAACGTCGCCGGAAGCAGGAGTCCGGTGGCCTCGTTGAGCCGGTTCCGCAGGTCCACACCGGTCAGCGAGTCGAAGCCCAACTCGCCGAACGGGCGCTGCGGATCGATGCCGTCCGAGGAGCGGTGACCCAGCGCCGCAGCGGTCTGCCGACGGACGAAGTCGAGCAGGGCCTGGTCCCGCTGGTCCGCGGGCAGGGAGCGCAGCCGGTCCCGTACCGCGCTGCCGGAGGCCGCACGGGCCGCACGGCGCACCGGCGCGGGGACGAGGTCGGCCAGCAGCGGCGGGACGTGGTCCGGGCGGTGGCGCAGCGCGGCGGTGTCCAGCCGCATCGGCAGCAGCACGGAGTCCCGCGCGGGGAGGGCGGCGTCGAAGAGGGCAAGCCCCTCGTCGGCGGACAGCGCACCGAGCCCGGCGCGCCGCATCCTCTCGGCGTCCGCCCGCGAGAGCTCGCCGGCCATGCCCATGGCGCCCTGCTCCCAGGGGCCCCAGGCCAGGGAGAGCGCGGGCAGGCCATGGGCGCGGCGCCGGCCGGCAAGAGCGTCCAGGAAGGCGTTGGCCGCCGCATAGTTGGCCTGCCCCGGGCCACCCAGAGTGCCGGACGCCGACGAGAACAGCACGAACGCCGACAGATCCAACCCCGCCGTCAACTCATGCAGATACCACGCCGCATCCACCTTCGGACGCAACACCGCATCCAACCGCTCCGCCGTCAACGAACCAACCACACCGTCATCCAGCACCCCCGCCGCATGCACCACCCACGCCAAATCCCCCACACCCGCCACCACACCCGCCAACGCCCCACGATCCCCCACATCACACGCCACCACCGACACCTCAGCACCCAGCTCCAACAACTCCTCCCGCAGCCCCACTGCACCCGGCGCCTCCACACCCCGCCGACTCACCAACACCAACCGCCGCACACCACGCTCCACCACCAAATGCCGAGCCACCACCCCACCCAACGCACCCGTACCACCCGTAATCAACGCCGCACCCCGAGCCCCGAAAACCTCCCCACCCTCCGACACCGACACACCACGAAGCCGCGGAACCAGAACCGTCCCGCCACGTACCGCCATCTGCGGCTCCCCGGAGGCCAGTACGGCCGCCAGTGCGCCCGTGAGCCCCGGGCCGTGCACATCGTCACAGCTGGTCAGGTCCACGAGCACGATCCGGCCCGGGTGCTCGGACTGCGCCGACCGCACCAGCCCCCATACCGCCGCTCCCGCCGGGTCGGCGGTCTCCTCCTCCGACACCGCGACCGCCCCGCTGGTCACCACGGCGAGCCGGGTGCCCGCGAACCGTTCGTCGGACAGCCAGGACCGGAGCGCCGCCAGCACCTGTCGGGTGGCGGTGTGCGCCGCGGTGGCCGGGTCATCCCCGCCGGGGACGGGAGCGGGGACCACCACCACGTCCGGCGGCGGCCCGGCCGAGGCCACCGCGTCGTCCCACATCCGGATGTCCGGCGCGGCAGACGTGTCCCCGGCAGCCGCGTCCCCGGCGGCCGGTTCGACCGGGGACCACACGGTCCGGAACAGCGAACGGCGGAGCGCGGCCCGCGCCGCACCGGCGAACTGTTCCTCGGACACCTGACGGAACAGCAATGACTCCACCGAGAGCAGCGGCGCTCCGGTCTCGTCCGCCACCTCCACGGACAGGGCGTCCTCGGCCGAGGGCGACAGCCGTACCCGGACGGTGTCGGCGCCGGCCGCGTGCAGCCGTACCGTCGTCCACAGGAACGGCAGACGGGCCGCCGCCCGGCCGGGTTCGGCGAGCAGCGAGACCGGGTGCAGCGCGGCGTCGAGCAGGGCGGGGTGGAGGCCGTACCGCCCGGCCTCGGTCCGGTGTTCCTCCGGAAGAGCCACCTCGGCGTAGATGTCGTCGCCGACCGCCCAGGCGGCCCGTACCGCCCGGAACGCGGGGCCGTAGCGGAAGCCCGCCTCGGCCAGGCCCGGGTAGAGACCGGTCACGTCGAGCGGTTCCGCGTGCGGCGGTGGCCAGGCCGAGGCCCAGGCGCACCCGTCCGTGGCCGCCTCGCGGGTGGCCGCCTCATGGGTGGCCGCGAGGGCTCCGCGTGCGTGCCGCGTCCAGCCGTCCGCCTCCTGGTCGGCCGTCGCGTCGCCGGGGCGGGAGTAGATCTCCAGTGGCCGCCGTCCCCGGTCGTCAGGGGCCCCGACCGTCAGCTGCAGCTGGACGGACCCGTCGCGGGGCAGGACGAGCGGGGTCTCCAGGGCGAGTTCGTCGAGGCGGTCGCAGCCGGTCAGCTGGGCGGCCCGGAGCGCGAGCTCGGCGAAGGCGGTCCCCGGCAACAGGACGGTGTCACCGACCACATGTCCACCGAGCCACGGCTGCCCCGCCAGGGACAGCCGGCCGGTCAGCACCAGCCCGTCGTGGTCGGCGGGTGTCACGGCGGCGCCCAGCAGCGGATGTCCGGCCGAACTCAGGCCGAGAGCGGTGACGTCACCCGCTGGGGCGCCGCCGTCCAGCCAGTACCGCTGCCGCTGGAACGGATAGGTCGGCAGGTCCACCCGCCGGGCCCCGGCCGGGAGCAGCGCCGTCCAGTCCACCGCGACGCCACGCACATGGCCGGACGCGACGGCCGAGCGCACGGAGGCGGCTTCCGGCCGGCCCTCGCGCAGCAGCGGAATCAGCGCGCAGGACGCGGAGACGGACTCCTGCCCCATGGCGGACAGCGCCCCCGCCGGTCCGAGCTCCAGGCAGGTGGCGACGCCCTGGCCAGCCAGTCGGCTCATCCCGTCGTGGAACCGTACGCACTCGCGGACGTGCCGCACCCAGTAGTCGGCCGTGCGGATCTCGGCGGCGCCGACGACGCGGCCGGTCAGGTCGGAGACGATCGCGATCCGTGGGGGCTCGTACGACACGCTCTCGGCGACCCGGCGGAACGGTTCGAGCATCGCGTCCATGAGCGGCGAGTGGAAGGCATGGCTGACCCTGAGGCGTTTCACCCGGCGGCCGGCCTCCTCCCAGCGCGACGCGACCGCGGCGACCTCCGCCTCGGCGCCCGAGATCACCGTGGCTTCCGGGCCGTTGACGGCCGCGACGGCGACCTGGTCATAGCCGGTCAGCGACTCGCGCACCTCGGCCTCGGCGGCGCGCACCGAGACCATGGCGCCGCCCGGCGGCAGCGCCTGCATCAGCCGCCCGCGCGCCGCGACGAGCCGGCAGGCGTCCGGAAGGGAGAGGACGCCGGAGACATGAGCGGCCGCGAGTTCGCCGACCGAATGCCCCAGCAGATAGTCGGGGCGCACCCCCCAGGACTCCAGCAGCCGGAACAGCGCCACCTCGACGGCGAACAGGGCGGGCTGCGCGTACTCGGTGCGGTCCAGCAGCTCCTGGTCGGCCCCGAACACCACGCCCTTGAGCGGCGTCGCCGTCTCCAGCCGCTCGCAGACCGCGTCGAACGCCGCGGCGAAGACGGGGTACGTCTCGTACAACTCCCGCCCCATGCCGACGCGTTGGGAACCCTGTCCGGGGAAGAGGAAAGCACACTCGCCCTCCGCGACCGTGCCCGTCACGGTGTCGGGGTCCGGCTCGTCCGCCGCGAGGGCGTCCAGCGCCCGCCGGAACCCCTCCTCGTCCGCCGCGAAGAGCACGGCCCGCCGCTCCAGCCCGGCCCGGAGCGTGGCCAGCGCCACGCCGACGTCGGCGGGACGGGCCTCGGGGCGGTCGTCGAGGAAGGCGCGGAGCCGCTCCGCCTGGGCCCGGAGGGCCTGGCCGCTCCTGGCCGACAGAACCCAGGGCAGCGGCGTCGGCGCGGTGCCGGTGAGGCCGTGGCGAACGGCTGGGTCGGCCTCCTCCCGGGGCGGTGCGTCCGGCGCCTGTTCGACGATCACGTGGGCGTTGGTGCCGCTGATGCCGAAGGACGAGACACCGGCCCGCCGGGGGCGTCCCGTCTCCGGCCACGGCAGCGGCTCGGCCAGCAGCGACACCGCACCGGCCGACCAGTCCACATGCGGGGTCGGCTCGTCCACGTGCAGCGTCCTCGGCAGCGTACGGTGGCGGATGGCCATCACCGCCTTGATGACCCCGGCGACACCGGCGGCGGTCTGGGTGTGGCCGATGTTCGACTTGACCGTGCCAAGCCACAGCGGCCGGTCGGCCGGCCGGTCCTGGCCGTACGTCGCCAGCAGCGCCTGCGCCTCGATCGGATCGCCCAGCGAAGTGCCCGTGCCGTGCGCCTCCACCAGATCGACGGCGTCGGCGGACATCTGGGCGGCGGCCAGCGCCTGCCGGATCACCCGCTGCTGCGCGAGACCGTTCGGGGCCGTGAGCCCGTTGCTGGCGCCGTCCTGGTTGACTGCCGTACCCCGCACCACGGCCAGCACCTGGTGCCCGAGGCGCCGCGCGTCGGACAGGCGCTCCAGCAGCAGGACGCCCACGCCCTCGCCCCAGGCCGTACCGTCCGCGGCTGCCGAGAACGCCTTGCACCGTCCGTCGACGGCCAGCCCCCGCTGCCTGCTGAACTCCACGAACATCGTCGGCACCGACATCACCGACACCCCGGCGACCAGCGCCATCGAGCACTCGTTCTGCCGCAGCGACTGGCCTGCCAGATGGAGCGCCACCAGGGAGGACGAGCACGCCGTGTCCACGCTCACCGCGGGGCCCTCCAGCCCCAGGGTGTAGGCCACCCGGCCGGAGACCACGCTCGCCGCTCCCCCGGTCAGCAGATAGCCCTCCACCTCGTCGTCCACCGCGCTCGCCCCGGACCCGTAGCCGAGCTGGGCAGCGCCGACGAACACCCCCGTACGGCTGCCACGCAGAGCGGTGGCGTCGATCCCCGCCCGTTCGAACGCCTCCCAGGACGTCTCCAGCAGCAGCCGCTGCTGCGGGTCCATGGCGAGCGCCTCGCGGGGGTTGATGCCGAAGAAGCCGGCGTCGAAGTCGGCGACGTCACGGACGAACCCTCCCTCGCGGACATAGCTCGTCCCGGGCCGGTCCGGGTCCGGGCTGTAGAGCGCGTCCAGGTCCCAGCCCCGGTCGTCCGACAGCGGGCCCATCGCGTCACCGCCGGAGCCCACGAGCCGCCACAGGTCCTCCGGGGACCGGACGTCACCGGGGAAACGGCAGCTCATGCCCACGATCGCCAGGGGTTCACGAGAGGTCTCGGTCAGATGGCGGTTCCGCTGCCGAAGCCGCTCGACTTCCTTGACGGATGCCCGAAGCGCCTCGACAAGTTCGTTGTTCGGTGTGGTCATCACGGTCTCCGCTGGTCGAGCGCCTTCAGGACTCGGACTGTTGCAGGGCGAGTTCGATGAGACTCTGGGTGTCCATGGTGTCGATCCGGCCGTCCTTGTCCTCGGCCCCTCCGCCACCGTCACCGTCACCGGGCACCGAGGGTTCCTCGTACAGTCCGGCGAGCTCCAGCAGGGCGTCCATCAGCCCGGCGTCCCGGAGGCGGGTGATCGGGATGGCGGCCAGCGCCTGCCGGACCCGGGCCTCCGTCCCGTCGGGATCGTCCTGCGGCTCGGTGTCCGCCACCAGCTCCGCCAGGAGGTGGCGGACCAGCGCGGCGGGGGTCGGGTGGTCGAAGACGAGGGCGGCGGGCAGCCGCAGCCCGGTGGCGGCGTTCAGCCGGTTGCGCAGCTCGACGGCGGTGAGCGAGTCGAACCCGATGTCCTTGAACGCCCTGTTGGCCTGGACGGTGTCCGATGAGGCATGGCCGAGAACGGCGGCCACTTGGTCACGCACCAAGTCCATCAGCACACTGTGCCGTTCCCCCGCCGACAGCCCGGCCAGCCGGTGGGGCAGCGCGGACCGGTCGACGGCCGCCTGGCCGCCCATGAGCGTCTTCCGCGAGGGCCCCCGGGTCAGGCCACGCAGCAACGGGGGCAGCAGATCCGCCCGCGCCGCCAACTCGGAGGTGTTCAGGCGGATCGGGAACAGCTGTGCCCGTTCGGCGGCCAGGGCGGTGTCGAAGAGGGCCAGGCCCTCGTCGTTGGACAGTCCGCTCACCCCAGAGCCACCCATCCGCCGGAGGTCGGTGCGGTCCAGATGTCCGGTCATGCCGCTGGCCTCCTGCCACAGGCCCCAGGCGAGGGACTGGGCGGGCAGGCCCTGGGCCCGGCGGTGCTGGGCGAGCGCGTCCAGATAACTGTTCGCCGCCGCGTAGTTCGCCTGACCAGGACCACCCAAGGTCCCGGACGCCGAGGAGAACAGCACGAACGCCGACAGATCCACATCGCGGGTCAGCTCATGCAGATGCCACGCCGCGTCCGCCTTCGGACGCAACACCGTCTCCACCCGCTCAGGCGTCAGGGATTCCACCACCGCGTCATCCAGGACACCCGCCGCATGCACCACCCCCGACAGATCCCCTATACGTGCGATGACCTCCGCCAGCGCCTCACGATCCGCCACATCACACGCCACCACCGACACCTCAGCACCCAGAGCCGACAACTCGGCACACAACTCCTCCGCACCCTCAGCCGCCAGACCCCGCCGACTGGTCAGCACCAAACGACGCACACCACGCGCCTCCACCAAATGCCGCGCCACCAACGCACCCAGGACGCCCGTGCCGCCTGTGATCAGGACCGTGCCCTGACCATCCAGCGGCACCGGAACCGTCAGCACCACCTTGCCCACATGCCGCGCCTGACCCATAAAACGGAACGCCTCACGCGCCCGCCGCACATCCCACACCGTCAACGGAAGCGGCCGCAGCACACCCTCCCGGAACAGGGACATCAGCTCGGACAGCATCTCCCCGATCCGCTCCGGACCCGCCTCAATCAGATCAAACGCCCGATACCCCGCCACCCCCTCCCGCACATCCGTCTTCCCCAGCTCCAGAAACCGACCACCCCCCGCCAACAACCCCAACGACACATCCACAAACTCACCCGCCAACGAATTCAGCACCACATCCACACCCCGACCCCCCGTAGCCGCAAGGAACCGCTCCCCGAACTCCAAATCCCGCGACGAAGCGATGCGCTCCGCATCCAGCCCCATCTCCCGCAGCACACCCCACTTCACCGGACTCGCCGTCGCCCACACCTCCGCACCCACATGCCGCGCCAACTGCACCGCCGCCATCCCCACCCCACCAGCAGCCGCATGCACCAACACCGACTCACCCGACCCCAACCCAGCCAGATCCACCAGCCCGTAGTACGCGGTCAAGAACACCACCGGCACAGAAGCCGCCTCCGCGAACGACCACCCCTCCGGCATCCGCGCCACCATCCGGCAATCCGCCACCGCCACCGACCCAATCGACCCCGGAAACAACCCGAACACCCGGTCCCCCACACCCAGCCCCACCACATCAGGCCCCACTTCGAGCACCACACCCGCACCCTCGCTGCCCAGCCCCTCCTGACCCACCACCCCAAGCGTCAACAACACATCCCGGAAATTCACCCCCGCCGCACGCACCCCGACCCGCACCTGACCAGACCCCAACGACTCCTCGACGGCCTCTGGGCCGGGAACCAGCGCCAGACCGTCCAAGGTGCCCTTCTCCATCGCCTCCAGCCGCCACGCCCGCTCACCGGCCGGGACAGTCAGCGTGTCGTCGCCGCCCCACCGGGCCAGCCGGGGCAGGAACACCTCACCGGCTCGTACGGCCACTTGCGGTTCCTCGGTGTGCACGGCGGCGGCCAGCGCTGCCCATGAGGACTCGCCGCCATCGATGTCGGCCAGGACGAACCGGCCCGGGTTCTCCGACTGTGCCGAACGCACCAGAGCCCACACGGCGGCGGCGGCGAGATCCTCGACGTCCTCGTGCGCCCTGGTGGCGATCGCCCCACGGGTCACGACCAGGAGTCGGGACGAGCCGAAACGCTCCTCTGCAAGCCACGCCTGCACCATCGACAGCGCCCGGCCGACCGCCTCATGAATCGCGGCCGGGGTGCCATCGGACTCCGTATGGAAGGGGGCGACGACCACCTCCGGGCTCTCGGCGCCCGAGCCGATGGCGTCGGCGAGCGCTATCAGGTCCGGGTGGGCGGGGAGCGCTGGAGCGGGACCGGCTCCGCCCGTGTCCAGCGTCGCCCACCCGTCGGTGGACCCGGGCGACGTCATGGACGACGCCACGGACGGGGTCACGGACGGGGCCGCCACCCAGTCCAGCTGGAACAGCGAGTTGCTAGTCATGGTCTGCGCCATGCGCAGCTGCTCGGCGGAGACGGAGCGGAGGACCAGAGAGTCGATCGAGATCACCGGCTGCCCGGCGTCGTCGGTGGCCGTCAGCGTCACGCCTTCGGACGTCGTGCGGGTGATCCGGACGCGCAGTGCGGAAGCGCCGGCAGCGTGGAGGGTCACCCCCTCCCACGAGAACGGGAGCAGGACGTGCCCGGGGTGGTGAGGGAGATCGGTCAGGCTCATCGCGTGCAACGCGGCGTCGAGCAGGGCGGGGTGCAGCACGAACCCGTCGGCGTCGGCATCGCTCGGGAGCCGCACTTCGGCCAGCACCTCGGCGCCCTGCCGCCAGGCGGCCGAGAGGCCCCGGAAGGAAGGTCCGTAGTCGAGCCCGGCTTCGGCGAACCGCTCGTACAGACCGTCGAGATCCGCCGGAGCCGCCCCGGCCGGGGGCCAAGGGGCGTTCTGGGCCTCGGGTGTGACCGCGCCGCGACTCACGAGGCCGGTGGCGTGCCGCAGCCACGGCTGATCGTCCGGGGCGTCCTCGGCTCGGGAGTAGACGGTGAGCGTCCGGACGCCGTTGTCGTCCGGCTCGGCCACGGTGACCTGGAGCTGGGTGGCACCGTCCTGCGGAATGACCAGCGGGGTCTCCAGGGTCAACTCGTCCAGACGGTCACAACCGACCTCGTCCCCAGCACGCATCGCCATCTCGACAAAGGCCGTACCCGGCAGCAACACCCGGCCCATGACCACGTGATCCGCCAGCCACGAATGCGACCCCACCGACAACCGCCCCGTCAGCACCACCCCAGCACCATCAGGCGACCGCACCACCGCCCCCAACAACCCATGCTCCACCACACCCAACCCCACAGCCGACACATCACCCGACACCACCGGCACATCAAGCCAATAACGCCGCCGCTGAAAGGCATACGTCGGCAACTCGACCCGCCGCGCACCCCCGAACAACGAGGACCAGTCCACCGCCACACCATGGACATACGCCTCCCCCACAGACCGCAAAAACCGGTCCAACCCGCCATCGTCACGACGCAGCGACCCCAAAACCACAGCCCCCGCACCCGCCGCGTCAATGCTCTCCTGCACCCCGACCGCGAGCACCGGATGCGCACTGGCCTCAATAAACACATCGAAACCGTCGTCAAGGAGCGCCTTGGTCGCGGTCGCGAAACGCACCGTCTCCCGCAGATTCCGATACCAGTACTCCGCATCCAGCTGCTCGGTGTCGATCCAGTCACCCGTCACCGTGGAGAAGAACGGCACCCGGGACCGCACCGGAGCAATCCCGCCCAACTCCTCCAACAACCGCTCCCGCAACACCTCCACACCCACCGAATGCGACGCGTAATCCACCTCAACCCGCCGCGCCCGCACCCCCTCCACCCCACACACCCCAACAAACTCATCCAACGCCTCCCCATCACCCGACACCACAACCGAGGACGGCCCATTGACAGCCGCCACACCGACCCGGCCATCCCACCGCTCCAACAGCACACCAACCTCGTCGGCGGAAACCGCCACTGACACCATGCCCCCACCACCCGCCAACACCCTCAACGCCCGACTCCGCAAAGCCACCACACGCGCCCCGTCCTCCAACGACAACGCACCCGCCACACACGCCGCCGCAATCTCCCCCTGCGAATGCCCCACCACCGCACCCGGCACCACACCAAAGGACTCCCACAACGCCCCCAACGACACCATCACCGCCCACAACACCGGCTGCACCACATCCACCCGCCCCAACGCAGACCCGTCCTCCAACACCCCCGCCAACGACCAATCCACATACGCCGACAAAGCCCGCTCACACTCCGCCATCCGCCCCGCAAACACCGACGAAACCCCCAACAACTCCACCGCCATCCCCACCCACTGCGACCCCTGCCCCGGAAACACCACCACCGACTTCCCCACACCCGAACCCCCACCAGCAACCAACCCCGGAGCCGAAACCCCCTCGGCCAACGCCACCAAACCAGCACGAAGCCCCCCGACACCATCCCCCACCACCACCGCCCGATCCGGCAACGCCGCCCGCGACGCCGCGAGAGACAGCCCCACATCGGCCGGACACAGATCCGTACGGCCCTCCGTGAACGACACCAGACGCCCCGCCTGCTCACGCAGCGCCCGTTCACCCCGAGCCGACAGCGGCCAGACAACCGGCCCATCCGCCGCCAGATCCCCCGGCCCCTCCACGACCCCGGCATCATCGGCCTCGACGACCTGCTCAAGGATCACGTGCGCATTGGTCCCACTGACCCCGAAGGAGGAGATGCCGGCCCGGCGCGGACGGCCGTCCACCTCCGGCCACTCCCGGGCCTCCGTCAACAGCGACACCCCACCCGACGACCAGTCCACATGCGGCGACGGCTCATCCACATGCAACGTGCGCGGCAGTACCCCGTGCCGCATCGCCATCACCATCTTGATCACACCCGCCACACCCGCCGCCGCCTGCGCATGCCCGATATTCGACTTCAACGACCCCAACCACAGAGGCCGATCAACCGCACGCCCCTGCCCATACGTCGCCAACAACGCCTGCGCCTCGATCGGATCACCCAGCGTCGTCCCCGTCCCATGCCCCTCCACCACATCGACATCACCCGACGACAACCCCGCACCCACCAACGCCTGCCGGATCACCCGCTGCTGCGACGGACCATTCGGCGCCGTCAAACCATTCGACGCACCATCCTGATTCACCGCACTACCCCGCACCACCGCCAACACCCGAAGCCCACGCCGCCGCGCCTCCGACAACCGCGTCACCAACAACACACCCACACCCTCGCCCCAGCCGGTGCCGTCCGTGGCGGCTGCGAACGCCTTGCACCGGCCGTCCGCCGCAAGCCCGCGCTGCCTGCTGAACTCCACGAAGGCGCCCGGGGTGGCCATCAGCGCCACCCCGCCCGCCAGCGCCATCGAGCACTCGCCCTTCCGCAGCGCCTGGGCGGCCAGATGCAGCGCCACCAGCGACGACGAGCACGCCGTGTCCACCGTCAGCGCCGGGCCCTCCAGCCCGAAGGTGTACGCCACCCGCCCGGACACCACACTGGCCGAAGTACCGGTCAGCAGATAGCCCTCGGTGCTCTCCGCCGCCTGCTGGACGAGTGCCGCGTACTCCTGGCCGCTGACCCCCACGAACACCCCGGTGTGGCTGCCCCGCAGCGAGGACGGATCGATCCCGGCCCGCTCCAGCGCCTCCCACGACGCCTCCAGCAGGAGCCGCTGCTGCGGGTCCATGGCCAGCGCCTCACGTGGGCTGATCCCGAAGAACTCCGCGTCGAAGTCGCCGACGCCGTTCACGAAGCCGCCCTCGCGGACGTACGACGTGCCGGGGTGGTCGGGATCCGGGTGGTACAACGCGTCCACGTCCCAGCCCCGGTCGGTGGGGAACGTGGTCATCCCGTCACGGCCCTCGGCCACCAGCCGCCACAGGTCCTCGGGCGACTCCACATCGCCCGGGAGGCGGCAGGCCATCGCCACGATCGCGACGGGGTCGTCATCGGCGGCGGCCACCGCCGTGGCCTCGGTGACGTCCTCCACACCGAGCAGCTCGGCACGCAGGTGCTGGGCCAGCGCGTTCGGCGAGGGGTGGTCGAAGACGAGAGTGGCGGGCAGCCGCAGTCCGGTGGCGGCGTTCAGCCGGTTGCGGAGTTCCACGGCGGTGAGCGAGTCGAAGCCCAGCTCCTTGAACGCCTTCGCCGCGTCCACCGCTTCCTGCGAGGCGTGCCCGAGCACGGCGGCCACGTCGGCGCGCACCAGGTCCAGCAGGATCCGCCGGCGTTCGGGTTCGGACGCGGCGACCAGTCGGCGGTGCAGCGCCGAGCCCCCCGCGCCGGTGGCGTCGCCGGACGCGGCGACGCGCCGGGACGGCTGCCTGCGCACCAGCCCCTGGAACAGCGCGGGTAGCGCACCTGCCCTGCGGAGCGCGGCCACGTCGAGGTGGAGGGGGAGCAGCACCGCGTGTCCTCGAGCCAGCGCGGCCTCGAACAGGTCCAGGGCGTCCTCTGTGGCCAGAGGAGCCATCCCGGCGCGCGTCATCCGGCTGATGTCGGCGTCGTCGAGGTGCGCGGTCATGCCGCTGGCCTCCTGCCACAGACCCCAGGCGAGGGACTGGGCGGGCAGGCCCTGGGCCCGGCGGTGCTGGGCGAGCGCGTCCAGATAACTGTTCGCCGCCGCGTAGTTCGCCTGACCAGGACCACCCAAGGTCCCGGACGCCGAGGAGAACAGCACAAACGCCGACAGATCCACATCGCGGGTCAGCTCATGCAGATGCCACGCCGCGTCCACCTTCGGGCGCAACACCGTCTCCACCCGCTCGGGCGTCAGGGATTCCACCACCGCGTCATCCAGGACACCCGCCGCATGCACCACCCCCGACAGGTCCCCTATGTGCGCGATGACCTCCGCCAGCGCATCGCGGTCGGCGACGTCACACGCCACCACCGACACCTCAGCCCCCAGAGCCGACAACTCGGCACACAACTCCTCCGCGCCTTCAGCCGCCATACCCCGCCGACTGGTCAGCACCAAACGACGCACACCACGCGCCTCCACCAAATGCCGCGCCACCAACGCACCCAGGACGCCCGTGCCGCCTGTGATCAGGACCGTGCCCTGACCATCCAGCGGCACCGGAACCGTCAGCACCACCTTGCCCACATGCCGCGCCTGACTCATGAAACGCAGCGCGTCCACGGCCTGGCGTACGTCCCACGCCGTCACCGGAAGTGGCCGCAATACGCCCTCCCGGAACAGGGACATCAGCTCGGACAGCATCTCCCCGATCCGCTCCGGACCGGCTTCCTGAATGTCGTAGACGCGATACGTGACGCCTGGATGCCGGTCGGCCACCTCGCCAGGATCCCGCTTGTCGGTCTTGCCCATCTCGAGGAACCGGCCGCCGCGCGGTTGCAGCCGGAGCGACGCGTCCACGTACTCGCCCGCAAGCGAGTTCAGCACCACATCCACACCCCGGCCCCCCGTAGCCGCAAGGAACCGCTCCTCGAAACCCAGGTCCCGCGACGAAGCGATGCGCTCCGCATCCAGCCCCATCTCCCGCAGCACACCCCACTTCACCGGGCTCGCCGTCGCCCACACCTCCGCACCCACATGCCGGGCCAACTGCACCGCCGCCATCCCCACCCCACCAGCGGCCGCATGCACCAACACCGACTCACCCGACCCCAACCCGGCCAGGTCGATGAGCCCGTAGTACGCGGTCAAGAACACCACCGGCACAGAAGCCGCCTCCGCGAACGACCACCCCTCCGGCATCCGCGCCACCATCCGGTGATCCGCCACCGCCACCGACCCGATCGACGCCGGGAACATCCCGAACACCCGGTCGCCGGGGGCGAAACCGACGACCCCGGGGCCGACCTCCAGGACGTACCCGGCGGCCTCACCGCCCAGACCGTCCTGGTCGACCATGCCGAGGGTGAGCAGCACATCCCGGAAGTTGAGCCCGGCCGCGCGCACCTCGAGCCGGACCTGACCGGGCTCCAACGGTCGCTCCGCGGCGTCGGAGTCGACGAAAGCGACATTGTCCAAAGTGCCCTTGCTGGTGACGTCCAGCCGCCAGGCGTCCTGCTCCTCCGTGTGCGCCGGCAGCGCCAGCGTGCCGTCCGAGGACGCCCGGACCAGCCGGGGCGCCCACACCTTTCCGGCCCGCAGGGCGAGCTGCGGTTCGCCGGTGGCGAGCGCGGCCGAGAGGGCGGGCCAGAGGTCGGCGGAGTGATCCGCACGCGCGTTGACGTCCGCGTTCACGCCGGCGTCCGCGTCCGCGTCCGCGTCCGCGTTCACGTCCAGGTCCGCGTCCACGTGGGCGTCCAGGTCCGCCTCCACGTGAGCGTCCATGTGGGCGTCCCCGTCCACGAGATGAAAGCGGCCCGGGGTCTCCGACTGGGCGGACCGGACCAGGCCCCAGACGGCGGCCGCTCCCAGGTCGTCCACGGAGCGCCGCTCGTCGACGGTCACGCCACCCCGCGTCACGAGGGCCAGCCGGGAGGCGGCGAAGTTCGGATCCGCGAGCCAGGTCTGGAGCAGGGCGAGAGCGCGGGAAGTGGCCTCATACGGGCTTCCGCCGTCGCACCGGGCCAGCACCACTTCGGGGGTGGGGGCCGATCCGGCGGCGATCGCGTCGGACAGGGCGCTCAGCGAGGGGAAGTCCTCGTCGGCTCGCTCCGGAAAGCCGACGGTGAGGTAATCGCCGGCCGGTGAGTCGGCCGTCGGCAGCGGGGTCCAGTCGACGCGGAAGAGGGAGTCCTCGACGGCCGGGTGGCCGCCGCCGAGGGCGTCCGCCGGGACCGCCCGCAACGTGAGGGACTCCACCGAGGCCACCGGCGCGCCAGTGCTGTCGGCCGCCAGGAGGGACATCTCGTCGGGGCCGCTCGGCGAGAGCCGGACGCGGAGTGCGGACGCGCCCACGGCGTGCAGTTCGACACCGCTCCAGGAGAACGGAAGGCGCACCTGCGCGGAGCCCGCCGTGGTGTCCGCGAGGGCCGCCGTGTGCAGGGCCGCGTCGAACAGGGCGGGATGCAGGCCGAACCCGGTCGCGTCGGCGCCGTTCCCGTCCGCCAGCCGGACCTCGGCGAAGACCTCCTCGCCGCGCCGCCACGCCGTGTGAAGGCCCTGGAAGACGGGGCCGTAGGTCAGGCCGTGATCGGACAGCCCGCTGTAGAGGCCGTCGAGATCGACCGGCGTGGCGCCCTCGGGCGGCCAGGGGGTGAGCTCGTACGCGCCTGTGGCGACGTCAGGGGCCAGCACACCGCTCGCGTGACGGGTCCAGGGCTCATCGGCTCCGCTGTCCCCCGTGTCTTCCGCTCGCGAATAGACGGCGAGGTGACGGCGTCCGTTCTCGTCCGGCTCGGCCACGGTCAGGCTGAGGAGAACGCCGCCCTGCTCCGGAAAGACCAGGGGGGCTTCGAGGGTCAGTTCGTCGAGTCGGGTGCAGCCCACCTCGTCACCGGCGTGCATGGCCAACTCGACGAAGGCCGTGCCCGGCAGCAGTACGCGGCCCATGACGACGTGGTCGGCCAGCCACGGGTGCGAGCGCGGCGACAGGCGTCCCGTGAAGACCACGGAGTCCTCGCCGGGCATCGCCATCACCGCGCCCAGCATCGGATGCCCGGCCCCGCCGAGGCCGAAGGTCCCGGCGTCGCCCGACAGTTCGGGGGCGTCGAGCCAGTAGCGCTGCCGCTGGAAGGCATACGTCGGCAACTCGACCCGCCGCGCACCCCCGAACAACGAGGACCAGTCCACCGCCACACCATGGACATACGCCTCCCCCACAGACCGCAAAAACCGGTCCAACCCGCCCTCGTCACGACGCAGCGACCCCAAAACCACAGCCTCCGCACCCGCCGCGTCAATGCTCTCCTGCACCCCGACCGCGAGCACCGGATGCGCACTGGCCTCAATAAACACATCGAAACCCTGCGCCAACAACACCTCGGTCGCGGTCGCGAAACGCACCGTCTCCCGCAGATTCCGATACCAGTACTCCGCATCCAGCTGCTCGGTGTCGATCCAGTCACCCGTCACCGTGGAGAAGAACGGCACCCGGGACCGCACCGGAGCAATCCCGCCCAACTCCTCCAACAACCGCTCCCGCAACACCTCCACACCCACCGAATGCGACGCGTAATCCACCTCAACCCGCCGCGCCCGCACCCCCTCCACCCCACACACCCCAACAAACTCATCCAACGCCTCCCCATCACCCGACACCACAACCGACGAAGGCCCATTGACAGCCGCCACCCCCACCCGGCCACCCCACCGCTCCAACAGCACACCAACCTCATCAACCGAAACCCCCACCGACACCATGCCCCCACCACCCGCCAACACCCTCAACGCCCGACTCCGCAAAGCCACCACACGCGCCCCGTCCTCCAACGACAACGCACCCGCCACACACGCCGCCGCAATCTCCCCCTGCGAATGCCCCACCACCGCACCCGGCACCACACCAAAGGATCCCCACAACGCCCCCAACGACACCATCACCGCCCACAACACCGGCTGCACCACATCCACCCGCCCCAACGCAGACCCGTCCTCCAACACCCCCACCAACGACCAATCCACATACACCGACAAAGCCCGCTCACACTCCGCCATCCGCCCCGCAAACACCGGAGAAACCCCCAACAACTCCACCGCCATCCCCACCCACTGCGACCCCTGCCCCGGAAACACCACCACCGACTTCCCCACACCCACCACACCACCGGACACCACACCAGCCACACCCCCACCGGACGCCAACACCCGCAGGGCTTCCCGGATGTCGCCCGCCTCGCGCCCGAACAGCACGGCGCGGTGGCCGAGGGCGCTGCGGGAGGTGGCGAGCGAGTAGGCGAGGTCAACGGCCCCGGCGGGAGCGGCGGCGGCCCCGTCCTCCTCGTCGAGGAACGACGCCAGCCGGGCGGCCTGCTCACGCAGGGCGTCGGCGCTCCCGCCGGAGATCACCCAGGGCAGGGCGGCGGGGGCCGGTTCGCCGCTGGCCGCGGGCTGCTCCTCGGCCGGCTCCGGCGACTGCTCGAGGATGACATGGGCGTTGGTCCCGCTGATGCCGAAGGACGAGACCCCGGCCCGGCGCGGACGGTCGCCCGTCTCCGGCCACTCCCGGGCCTCCGTCAGCAGCGACACCCCACCCGATGACCAGTCCACATGCGGCGTCGGCTCGTCCACGTGCAGCGTCTTCGGCAGCACCCCGTGGCGCATCGCCATGACCATCTTGATGACGCCACCGACCCCCGCGGCCGCCTGCGTGTGCCCGATGTTCGACTTCAACGACCCCAGCCACAGCGGCCGCTCCCGCTCCCGGTCCCGGCCGTAGGTGGCCAACAGCGCCTGCGCCTCGATGGGGTCGCCCAGCGGGGTTCCCGTGCCGTGGGCGTCCACGGCGTCGACATGTTCGGTGGAGAGCCCGGCGTCGGCCAGCGCCCGCAGGATCAGGCGCTGCTGCGAGGGGCCGTTGGGGGCGGTGAGGCCATTGCTGGCACCGTCCTGGTTCAGCGCCGAGCCCCGTACGACGGCCACCACGGGGTGCCCGTTGCGCCGGGCGTCGGACAGCCGCTCCACGAGCAGCAGCCCGGCCCCTTCCGACCAGCCGGTGCCGTCGGCCGCGGCGGCGAACGACTTGCAGCGGCCGTCGCGTGCCAGCCCCCGCAACCTGCTGAACTCGACGAACGCACCGGGCGTGGACATCACCGTGACCCCGCCCGCGAGCGCCAGCTCGCAGTCCCCTCGGCGCAGCGCCTCACAGGCCAGGTGCAGGGCCACCAGGGACGAGGAGCACGCCGTGTCGAGGGTGACCGCCGGGCCTTCGAGGCCGAAGGTGTAGGCGAGTCGTCCGGAGGCCACACTGCCGGAGCTGCCGTTGCCGAGGAACCCTTCGAGGCCCTCGGGTATGGCGTGCAGCCGGGCCGCGTAGTCGTGGTACATGACGCCCGCGAACACCCCCGTGGGGCTGCCCCGCAGCGACTCGGCGGCGATGCCCGCCCGCTCGAAGGTCTCCCAGGCGGTCTCCAGCAGCAGCCGCTGCTGCGGATCCATCGCCAACGCCTCACGCGGGCTGATGTTGAACAGACCGGCGTCGAACAGGTCCGCGTCGTAGAGGAAGCCGCCGTCGCGGATGTACGACGTCCCGTGCCGCTCCGGGTCGGGGTCGAAGAGCGCGTCGGCGTCCCAGCCGCGGCCCTCCGGGAAGGGACCGATCCCGTCCCGTTCCTCGGCCACCAGCCGCCACAGGTCCTCCGGTGACCGGACCCCGCCGGGGAACCGGCAGGCCATGGCGACGATGGCGATCGGCTCCTGCTCCCTGGACTCCACCTCGTGCAGGCGCTGCCTGACCTGGTGCAGATCGGTGGTCACCCGCTTCAGATAGTCCCGAAGCTTCTGCTCGTTCGACATCGGCCGTTCAGCTCCTCGCCCGGGAACGGAAACCCGTCGGTGGTGCGGTGGGAAACTTCTGTCGGTGCGTTGACGCGCTGCTTGTCCGCTGAGCGCCGCAGCTAGTGGCCCAGTTCGGTGTCGATGAATTCGAAGATCTCGTCGTCGGTCGCCGAGTCGATCCGCTCCGCGACCGTGGTGTCACTGATGGCTCCGCCCGCCCCGTCCACCATGGACAGCAGCTCCTGCAGCCGCACGGTGAGCCTCGCGCGGGCCACGTCGTTCCGGGACAGCGCCGCGAGGTCGTCCTCGATCCGGTCCAGCTCCGCCAGCAACGGCAGGACGGACGCGGTGCCGTCCGGCACGATCCGCTCGGCGAGATGGCTCACCAGCGCGGACGTGGTGGGCTGATCGAAGATCAGCGTGGCGGGCAGCCGGAGGCCGGTGGCGGCGGTCAACCGGTTGCGGAACTCGACCGCGGCCAGCGAATCGAAGCCCAGCTCGCCGAAGGTGCGGTGCGGATCGACGGCGGCCGACGAGGCGTGCCCGAGGACGGCGGCCACCTGCTCACGGACGAAGTCGGAAAGTTGGAGCTCCCGCTCGGCCTCGGAGGCCCCGGCCAGCCGTTGCGCGAGCGAGGGCACCGAGCCGTTCGCCGCCGTACCCGCCGCCGGGACCGGTACGAGCCCGTGGAACAGCGGCGGGAGCAGTTCGGCGGGCCGCGCCCGCAGTGCGGCGAGGTCCAGTCGGATCGGCACCGCCAGCGGCCGGTCGGTGGACAGCGCGGCGTCGAGCAGCCGCAGCCCCTCCGCATCGGCCAGCGGGACCACTCCGGTCCGGCTCATCCGCCGCCGGTCCGTCGCGTCCAGCGTGCCGGTGATGCCGCTCTCCGACGCCCACAGCCCCCAGGCCAGCGAGGTCCCGGCCAGCCCCGCCGCCCGGCGCCGCTGGGCCAGGGCGTCCAGGAAGGCGTTGGCGGCGGCGTAGTTGGCCTGTCCGGCCGCGCCCATCGTGGCGACGGCGGAGGAGAAGAGGACGAACCGGGAGAGGGGCAGGCCCTTGGTGAGGGCGTGCAGATTCAGCGCGGCGTCCACCTTCGGGCGCAGCACTCGGTCGAGCTGTTCGGGTTCCAGGGTCTGGAGGACCCCGTCGTCGACCACGCCGGCCGCGTGCACCACACCGGTCAGCGGGGCCTCTTCGGGGATCCGTGCCAGCAGCCCCGCGAGCGCTGCCCGGTCCGCCACATCGCATGCCTCGACGGTCACCTGGGCGCCCGACGAAGTGAGTTCCGCCGCCAGTTCGGCGGCTCCCTCGGCCGCCGGGCCCCGGCGGCTGACCAGCAGCAGACGGCGTACGCCGTGTTCGGTGACGAGGTGGCGGGCGGTCAGCGCGCCCAGGGTGCCGGTGGCGCCGGTGATCAGTACGGTCCCTCGCGTGTCCCACGGGGACGGCTGCCGCGGCCGCAGCCGGGCCAGCCGGGGCACGAACGCGACCCCGCCACGCATCGCCGCCTGCGGTTCCTCCGCCGCGACCAGCGACATGAGGAGCTGGGGGAGGGCGCGGCGCGAGGTGTGCGCGTCATCGAGGTCCAGCAGGGTGAAACGGTCGGGGTGCTCCGTCTGCGCCGTCCGTACCAGGCCCCACAGGGCCGACGCGGCCAGATCCGCCACACCGTCCCCGGGCCGGGCGGCCACGGCGCCGCGGGTGACCAGAACCAGGCGGGTGCCCGTGAAACGCTCCTCCGCCAGCCAGTCCCGCAGCAGCCGCAGCACACCATGTGCCGTGTCCCGCGCGGCGTCCGCGGCAACTGTCTCGGATGCGGTCGTGGATGCGGTCGCGGAGGCGGGGCCGGAGGCGGGGCCGGACGGAACGGAGTGCGAGACACAGGACGCCACCACCACGTCGGGCGCCGCGGCCTGGGTCGATGCCTCGGCCAACGCGCTCAGGTCCGGGAAGGAGCGTACGGACACGGAGGCGTCCGTCAGCGTCTCGGCCAGCCCGAGGCCGTCCGCCCCGAGCACACCCCACCATCCGGCCGCGGGCGGTGCGGGCTCCGGCCGCGGCTCGACCCAGTCCACACCGAACAGTGCGTCACGGTGGTGCGACACTCCGCCGACGGCGGCCAACTGCTCCGGCTTCACCGGCCGCACGGCCAGGGAATCCACCGTGATCACCGGGGCGCCGGTGCTGTCGGCGATGGACAGCGCCACCGCTTCGTCGCCTACGGGGGACACCTGGACGCGGAGCGCGGAAGCGCCCCTGGCGTGCAGGGTGACGCCGTTCCACTGGAACGGGAGCCGGATCCCGGCCTCGTCCGGCGTACGGTCGGCGGCGTCGAGGGCAGCGGCATGCAGGGCGGCGTCGAGCAGCGCGGGGTGCAGGGCGAACGACGCGCTGTCGGTGCCGGGGGGCAGTTCGACCTCGGCGTAGATCTCCTCCCCCAGCCGCCACGCCGCCCGCAACCCCCGGAACACCGGCCCATAGCCATACCCCAGACCGGCCAACCGCTCATACAACCCATCCACCACCACCGACTCCGCACCCTCCGGCGGCCACACCCCCACACCCACCGACCCAGCCACCCCAACAGCCCTCAACACACCCGACGCATGACGCACCCACGGCACCCCCGACGACACACCCTCCTCACACGAGAACACCTCCACCGACCGCGCCCCCACCTCATCAGCACCACCCACCACCACCTGCAAACGCACCCCACCCCCATCAGGCACCACCAACGGCGCCTCCAACGTCAACTCCTCCACCCGACCACACCCCACCTCGTCACCAGCACGCAACGCCAACTCCACACACGCCGCCCCCGGCAACAGAACCCGGTCCATGACCTGGTGGTCGGCCAGCCAGGGAAGGGCCGATACGGAGAGCCGCCCGGTGAAGAGGTACTCATCACCGCTGGAGAGCGCGACCGCCGCCCCGAGCAGCGGATGTCCGGCCGAGTCGAGCCCGGCGGAGGACACGTCCATGGGAGCCGCGGCCTCCTCCAGCCAGTAGCGCTTCCGCTGGAAGGCGTAGGTGGGCAGGGGGATGACGCGCGATCCGGCGAAGACCGCGTGCCAGTCGACGGCGGCACCGCGCACATGGGCGGTGGCCAGTGCCCGCCACAGCGTCTCGGGTTCGGGCCGGTCGCGGCGCAGGACGGGAACGCTCACCCCGGCCCCGGACACGCCGTCCTGGACCATCCCCGACAACGTCCCGTCCGGACCCAACTCCACGAACGTGCCCACACCCTCAGCTTCCAGGGCACGGAGACCGTCGTGGAAACGCACCGCCTCACGTACGTGCCGGACCCAGTACTCCGCACCCTCCGGAACACCCACCCGGCCCGACACATTCAGCACCAACGGAATCCTCGGTGCCTCGTGCTCCACCGACTGCGCCACCTGCCGGAAATCCTCCAGCATCCCTTCCATCAGGGAGGAGTGGAACGCATGCGAGACCCGCAGCCGACGCACCCGCCGACCCTGAGCCTCCCACTGCGCCGCGACCGCCTCCACCGCATCCCCCACACCCGACACCACCGTGGACACCGGACCATTGACCGCCGCGACATCCACACCCTCCGGCAGGCCTTCCAGCACCTCCGCCTCGGACGCCTCCACCGCCACCATCGCCCCACCCGACGGCAACCCCTGCATCAACCGACCCCGCGCCTCCACCAACCCACACGCATCCCCCAGCGAAAACACCCCCGCCACATACGCCGCCGCCAACTCACCCACCGAATGCCCAAGTACAAAATCCGGAGCCAGACCCCACGACTCCACCAACCGGAACAACGCCACCTCAACCGCAAACAACGCAGGCTGAGCAAACTCCGTACGATCCAGAACCCCCTGATCCCCGCCGAACACCACACCCTTCACCGGCAACGTAAACCCCGCACACACCTCATCAAACGCCTCCGCGAACACCGGATACACCTCATACAACCCCCGCCCCATCCCCACCCGCTGCGACCCCTGACCCGCGAAGAGAAACGCCACCGGACCCGTCGTAGCGACACCCTCGACAACCAGCGGCGACGACTCCCCACGCGTCAGCGCGTCCAGGCCGTCCAGGAACCCGGCCTGGTCATGTGCGGTCACCACGGCCCGGTGCGGGAAGGAGTCCCTGGCCGTCGCCAGTGAGAAGCCGATATCGGCCAGATCGATCCCGGGGTGCTGGTGGAGGAACGACCGCAGACGGGCGGACTGGGCGCGCAGAGCCTGCTCCGTACGACCGGAGACCAGCCAGGGCAGTGTCTCGGGGCCGCTGGATTCCCGCTGTGTTTCGGTGGGGCCGGTTTCGGGGGCCTGTTCCAGGATGACGTGAGCGTTGGTACCGCTGATCCCGAACGAGGACACCCCCGCCCGACGCGGACGCTCACCCACCTCCGGCCACTCCCGAGCCTCCCTCAGCAGCGACACCCCACCCGACGACCAGTCCACATGCGGCGACGGCTCATCCACATGCAACGTGCCCGGCAGCACCCCGTGCCGCATCGCCATCACCATCTTGATCACACCCGCCACACCCGCCGCCGCCTGCGCATGCCCAATATTCGACTTCACCGACCCCAACCACAACGGCTCACCACCCGACCGCTCCCGCCCATACACCGCCTGCAACGCCTGCGCCTCAATCGGATCACCCAACACCGTCCCCGTCCCATGCCCCTCCACCACATCCACCTCACCCGCCACCACACCCGCACGACCCAACGCCTGCCGAATCACCCGCTGCTGCGACGGACCATTCGGCGCCGTCAACCCATTCGACGCACCATCCTGATTCACCGCACTACCCCGCACCACCGCCACCACCCGATGACCCCGCCGCCGCGCCTCAGACAACCGCTCCACCACCAACACCCCCACACCCTCCGACCACCCCGTCCCATCCGCCGCCCCCGCAAACGACTTGCACCGCCCATCAACAGCCAACCCCCGCTGCCTGCTGAACTCCACAAACGTCCCCGGAGACGACATCACCGTCACACCACCCACCACCGCCATCGAACACTCCCCCGCCCGCAACGCCTGACCCGCCATATGCAACGCCACCAACGACGACGAACACGCCGTATCCACCGTCACCGCCGGACCCTCGAACCCCAGCGCATACGCCACCCGCCCCGACAACACACTCGCCGTATTCCCCGTCCCCACATAACCCTCAACACCCTCAGGCAAAACCCCCAGCCGGGACGCATAGTCGTAATACATCACCCCCGCATACACACCCACATCACGCCCACGCAGCTCACCCGGCACCAACCCACCGGACTCCAACGCCTCCCACACCACCTCCAGCAACAACCGCTGCTGCGGATCCATCGCCACCGCCTCACGCGGCGAAATACCGAAGAACTCCGCATCAAACTCCACAGCCCCATGCAAGAAGCCGCCATGGCGCACGTACGATGTGCCCGGCCGGTCCGGATCGGGGTCGTAGAGCTTCTCCAGGTCCCAGCCCCGGTTCGAGGGGAATTCCGACACGCCGTCGCCGCCGGAGGCCACCAGGTCCCACAACCCCTCGGGGGATTCCACCCCACCCGGGAAACGGCACGCCATCCCCACGATCGCCAACGGCTCATCACTCGCCACCCCCGCACCCGACGACGGCACCACAACGGCATCCGCCTCACCACCGAACAGCTCACCACCCAGCTGAGCCGCCAGCGCCGCAGGCGTCGGATAGTCGAACACCAACGTCGCCGGAAGCCTCAGCCCGGTCGCCGTGTCCAGCCGGTTCCGCAGTTCGACGGCGGTCAGCGAGTCGAAGCCGATCTCCCGGAACGCCTTGTCCGTGTCCACGGCCCCCTCGGAGCCGTGGCCGAGCGCGGTCGCGGCCTCGCGCCGCACCAACTCCAGGAGGTGCTCCGCCCGCTCCTCCTGTCCGAGCCCGGCCAGGCGCTCCCGGAGCGAGGCCGGGTCACCTGCACCCGCCGTCGCGATGCGGCGGCCACGGGTCCGTACGAGACCGGAGAACAGCGGGGGGAGGCTCGCCGCCTGCTCGCGCAGGACGGCCATGTCCAACCGCATGGGCAGCAGAACCGAGTGTGCGGAACCGACGGCGGCGTCGAAGACCTTCAGAGCGTCGTCCGTCGACATCGCGGTCATCCCCATACGGGCCATCCGCTGCTGGTCCGGATCGCCGAGGCCGCCGGCCATACCGCCGTCCTGCGCCCACAGGCCCCAGGCCAGGGAGAGCGCGGGCAGGCCATGGGCGCGGCGCCGGCCGGCAAGAGCGTCCAGGAAGGCGTTGGCCGCCGCATAGTTGGCCTGCCCCGGGCCACCCAGAGTGCCGGACGCCGACGAGAACAGCACGAACGCCGACAGATCCAACCCCGCCGTCAACTCATGCAGATACCACGCCGCATCCACCTTCGGACGCAACACCGCATCCAACCGCTCCGCCGTCAACGAACCAACCACACCGTCATCCAGCACCCCCGCCGCATGCACCACCCACGCCAAATCCCCCACACCCGCCACCACACCCGCCAACGCCCCACGATCCCCCACATCACACGCCACCACCGACACCTCAGCACCCAGAGCCGACAACTCGGCACACAACTCCTCCGCGCCTTCAGCCGCCATACCCCGCCGACTCACCAACACCAACCGCCGCACACCACGCTCCACCACCAAATGCCGAGCCACCACCCCACCCAACGCACCCGTACCACCCGTAATCAACGCCGCACCCCGAGCCCCGAAAACCTCCCCACCCTCCGACACCGACACACCACGAAGCCGCGGAACCAGAACCGTCCCGCCACGTACCGCCATCTGCGGCTCCCCGGTGCTGACAGCCTGCCGCAGCAGCTCCGCGTCCGTGTCCCGGCTGTCGCGGTCCACCAGCACAAACCGTCCGGGGTGCTCCGACTGTGCCGACCTGATCAGGCCGTGCACGGCGGCGGCGGCGAGATCGCCGTCCTCCTCCCCGTCCTCGTCGGTCCGTAGCGCACTGGACGTCACGAACACCAGCCGGGCATCGGCGAACCGGCTGTCCGCGAGCCAGGACTTCACCAGCGCCAGGGCGCCTTCGGTGGCCGTGCGAACCGCCGGGAGGTCGCCCGCACCCGCCGGGACCTCGTACACCACCACATCGGGCACCGTGGCACCGGCCGTGGTCGCCTCCGTCCCCGTCCCCGTCCCCGTCCCCGTCTCCGTCTCCGTCTCCGCGAGGTCCGCGAGCGCACGTACGGGATCGTCACCGGCCAGGACGGACCACGACGTCCGCTCATCGGGTACGGCCGACGGCGCCGGAGTCCACTGGACCTGGAAGAGGCTGTTCCGCGGGATCGTCCCGGCGACGTCGAGCTGTTCGGGCGCGACCGGGCGGGTGGCCAGGGAGCGTACGGACGCGACCGGACGTCCGGCGGGGTCGGCGAGCCGCAGTGACACCGATCCGTCACCGTCGGGGGTCAGTCGCGCCCGCAGCGCGGAGGCGCCGGTCGCGTACAGCGTCGTACCCGACCAGGCGAACGGAAGGCGCAGCCCGGTGGGTGCCTGACCGGCCAGGCTGTGCAGGACGGAGTCCAGCAGGGCGGGGTGAAGGCCGAACCGATCGCCGTCGAGGTGCTCGGGCAGCCGTACCTCGGCGAAGAGCTCGTCCCCCAGCCGCCATGCCGCGCAGAGCCCCTGGAACCCGGGACCGTAGGTGACTCCGGCGTCCGCGAGGCGTGCGTAGAGGTCGTCGGTGTCCACCGCGACACCACCGGCCGGCGGCCACACGGCCAGGTCGAACTCGTCGTCATCGTTCAGTTGGGCGGAGAGTGTGCCGGTGGCGTGCCGGGTCCACGGGTGCTCCTCGGCCGCCGTCTCCGGGCGTGCGTACACACTGATCGGGTGGCGTCCGGCCGGGTCGGCGGCGCCGACGGTGAGCTGCAGCTCCACGGCGCCACGGTCGGGGAGCACCAGCGGTGCCTCCAGGGTCAGTTCGGCCACCTGGTCGCAGCCCACCTCTTCCCCGGCGCGCAGCGCCATGTCCACGAATGCCGTTCCGGGCAGCAGCAGCCTGCCCAGCACCGCGTGGTCGGCGAGCCACGGATGGGTGGCGGTCGAGAGGCGTCCGGTGAACAGCAGTCCCGCTCCATTGGCGAGCCGCACCACGGCGCCGAGCAGCGGATGGTCCACCGACGCCTGGCCGACGGCGGCCATCCCGGTGGTGGAGGAGGAGCGCAGCCAGTACCGCTGCCGTTGGAACGGGTACGTCGGCAGGTCCACCTGACGGGCCCCGGAGGGGAGCGCCGCCGTCCAGTCCACGGGGACGCCGCGGACGTAGGCGCGGGCCACGGCAGCCAACAGCGTCTCGGGTTCAGGCCGGTCGCGGCGCAGCACGGGAACGCTCACCCCGGCCCCGGACACACCGTCCTGGACCATCCCCGACAACGTCCCGTCCGGACCCAACTCCACGAACGTGGCCACACCCTCGGCCTCCAGAGCACGCACACCGTCGTGGAACCGCACCGCTTCCCGTACGTGCCGGACCCAGTACTCCGCACCCCCCGGAACACCCACCCGACCCGACACATTCAGCACCAACGGAATCCTCGGTGCCTCGTACTCCACCGACTCCGCCACCCGCCGGAAATCCTCCAGCACCCCCTCCATCAGGCACGAATGGAACGCATGCGAAACCCGCAACCGACGCACCCGCCGACCCCGCGCCTCCCACTCAGCCGCCACCGCCTCCACCACCGACGCCACACCCGACACCACCGTGGACACCGGACCATTGACCGCCGCCACATCCACACCCTCCGGCAAGCCCTCCAGCACCTCCGCCTCGGACGCCTCCACCGCCACCATCGCCCCACCCGACGGCAACCCCTGCATCAACCGACCCCGCGCCTCCACCAACCCACACGCATCCCCCAGCGAAAACACCCCCGCCACATACGCCGCCGCCAACTCACCCACCGAATGCCCAAGTACAAAATCCGGAGCCAGACCCCACGACTCCACCAACCGGAACAACGCCACCTCAACCGCAAACAACGCAGGCTGAGCAAACTCCGTACGATCCAGAACCCCCTGATCCCCGCCGAACACCACATCCCTCACCGGCAACGAAAACCCCGCACACACCTCATCAAACGCCTCCGCGAACACCGGATACACCTCATACAACCCCCGCCCCATCCCCACCCGCTGCGACCCCTGACCCGCGAAGAGAAACGCCACCGGACCCGTCGTAGCGACACCCTCGACAACCAGCGGCGACGACTCCCCACGAGCCAACACCCCCAGCCCGTCCAACAACCCCTCCCTGCCAACCCCCAACACCACCGCACGCCGCTCCAACGCCGCACGCGAGGTCACCAGGGAGAGGCCGATATCCACGGGGCGCAGCCCGGAGTCGTTTCGCACGTGGTCGGCGAGCTGTGCGGCCTGGGCCGTCAACGCCCTCTCGGTGCTGCCGGACAGGACACACGGCACGATGCCCGTCGCCTCGTCGCCGTCGGTGGGCGCGGGTGGCTCGGCCGAGGGGCCCTGTTCCAGGATGACGTGGGCGTTGGTGCCGCTGATCCCGAAGGAGGACACGCCTGCTCGCCGCGGATGCCCGTTCTCCGGCCAGGGAGTGCGCTCGGTCAGGAGGGACACGCTGCCCGCAGACCAGTCGACATGCGGTGTGGCCTCGTCGACGTGCAAGGTCTTCGGCAGCGTGCCGTGCCGCATCGCCATCACCATCTTGATCACACCCGCCACACCCGCCGCCGCCTGCGCGTGGCCGATGTTCGACTTGACCGTGCCGAGTCGGAGCGGCCGGTCGGCGGGCCGGTCCTGGCCGTATGTCGCCAGTAGCGCCTGCGCCTCGATCGGATCGCCCAGCGAGGTGCCGGTGCCATGCGCCTCCACCGCGTCGACCTGGTCGGGGGCGACCCCGGCCTTCGCCAGCGCCTGGCGGATCACCCGCTGCTGCGAGGGGCCGTTGGGCGCGCTCAGGCCGTTGCTGGCACCATCCTGGTTGACCGCCGTACCCCGGACGACCGCGAGCACCCGGTGCCCGTTCCGGCGCGCGTCGGACAACCGTTCCACCACGAGGACGCCCGCGCCTTCCGCCCATCCGGTGCCGTCCGCGGAGGCGGCGAACGCTTTGCAGCGGCCGTCGGGGGACAGTCCGCGCTGGCGGCTGAACTCGATGAAGGCCGCCGGACTGGACATCACGGTGACGCCGCCGACCAGCGCCATCGAGCACTCGCCCTGGCGTACCGCCTGCCCCGCCAGGTGGAGCGCCACCAGGGACGACGAGCACGCCGTGTCCACCGTGACCGCCGGGCCCTCCAGCCCGAAGGTGTACGCCAGCCGTCCCGAGGCCACGCTCGCCGCCACCCCGGTCAGCTGGTAGCCCTCGACGTCGCGCGGCGCCTCGTGCAGCGCGGGACCGTAGTCCTGCGACATGGCGCCGATGAAGACACCGGTTTCGCTGCCCCGCACCGAGGCCGGATCGATCCCGGCTCGCTCGAACGCCTCCCAGGACACCTCGAGCAGCAACCGCTGCTGCGGGTCCATCGCCAGCGCCTCACGCGGGCTGATGCCGAAGTGGGCGGCGTCGAAGTCCGCGGCGCCGTGCAGGAATCCGCCGCCGGTGGCGTAGAACGTGCCGGAGCGGTCCGGATCCGGGTCGTAGAGCTGGTCCAGGTCCCAGGCGCGGTCGGTGGGGAAGGCGGACACCGCGTCACCACCGTCGGCCAGCAGCGTCCACAGTGCTTCCGGAGACCGGACATCACCGGGGAAGCGGCAGCTCATGCCGATGATGGCCAGCGGCTCGTCCGATACGGCGACGGGCACCGGGGCGCCGCTCTCCGCCCCGGTCGCGCCGAGGATTTCCGTACGGAGGTAGGCCACCAGCACGAGCGGGCTCGGGTAGTCGAACACCATGGTCGCGGGGAGCCGCAGTCCGGTGACCGCGCCCAGCCGATTCCGCAGGCGTACGGCGGTGAGCGAGTCGAACCCGAGGTCCTTGAACGCGCTGCCCGGGACGATCGTCTCGGGGCCGGCGTGCCCCAGCAACGAGGCGATCTCCTCCCGCACGACGTCCAGCAGCAACCGCTCCTGCTCGCTCTCGGTGAGCGGCAGCAGACGCCGCCGCAGCAGCGACCGGGCGGGCCCCGATTGGGCGGTACGCCGTCGGCTCCGGACCAGACCGCGCAGGATGTCCGGCACCGACTCGGCCTGTGCGCGTACCGCGGCGGTGTCCAGGCGGATGGGGACCAGGAACGTCCGGCCGGAGCTCAGCGCGGTGTCGAACGCCGACATGCCTTCGGCCGCGGACAGCGGGAGGACGCCCAGGTCCGCGATGCGCCGTAGGTCGGCCTCGTCGAGCTGTCCGGTCATGCCGCTGGACCGCTCCCACAGACCCCAGGCGAGGGACTGGGCGGGCAGGCCCTGGGCCCGGCGGTGCTGGGCGAGCGCGTCCAGATAACTGTTCGCCGCCGCGTAGTTCGCCTGACCAGGACCACCCAAGGTCCCGGACGCCGAGGAGAACAGCACGAACGCCGACAGATCCACATCGCGGGTCAGCTCATGCAGATGCCACGCCGCGTCCACCTTCGGACGCAGCACCGTCTCCACCCGCTCAGGCGTCAACGACTCCACCACCGCGTCATCCAGGACACCCGCCGCATGCACCACCCCCGACAGATCCCCTATGTGCGCGATGACCTCCGCCAGCGCCTCACGATCCGCCACATCACACGCCACCACCGACACCTCAGCACCCAGAGCCGACAACTCGGCACACAACTCCTCCGCACCCTCAGCCGCCAGACCCCGCCGACTGGTCAGCACCAAACGACGCACACCACGCGCCTCCACCAAATGCCGCGCCACCAACGCACCCAGGACGCCCGTGCCGCCTGTGATCAGGACCGTGCCCGCAAGCTCCCGGAGGACCCCCGCGTCCTCGTGCCGCGTGTGGGCGAGCCGGGGCGCCAGCACCTTGCCCGCGCGTACGGCCGACTGGGACTCGCCGGAAGCGACGGCCGCCCGCACCACCGCCCAGGAGGCGTCGTCCTCGTCGACATCCACCAGGACGAACCGTTCAGGGTGTTCTGACTGCGCCGACCGGACCAGCCCCCAGAGGGAAGCCGAGGCGAGATCGTTCACCCCGGCGTCGCCGGGTACGGACACGGCTCCCCGGGTGAGGAACACCAGGCGCGCACCGGCATACCGTTCGTCAGCAAGCCACGCCTGGACCAGGGCCAGTGCCTGGTGGATGACCGTACGGACCGCCGACAACGGGTCGTCGTCGGGCCCCGGCGCCGGGGCCGCCACCACAACGGTCGGCGCTGTACCGGTGTCCACGGCACCGGCATCGGCATCGGCATCGGCATCGGCATCGGCATCGGCATCGGCCAGCGTTTCGAGGTTGTCGTGGAAGCGCACCCCGAGGGCAGCGGCCAGCGCGACATCCCCGAGGCAAGCCCACGTCGCCGCGTCGTTCGGCTCGTCACCGCTGGGCAGCGGGGCCGCGACCCACTCGACGTCGAAGAGCGAACCGGGAGCCACTACGGCGGGGACCGCCTCAGCCAGCTGTTCCACCGACGCCGACCGCAGTGCCAGCGACTCGACCGAGGCCACCGGGCGCCCGGTCACGTCGGCGGCCAGTACGGACAGCGTGTCCGGGCCGGTCGGGGACAGCCTGACGCGCAGCTCCGACGCACCGACGGCGTGCAGAACGACGCCTGTCCAGGAGAACGGCAGCCCATGGCTGTCCACGGACCGGCCGAGACCCGCACCGTGCAGCGCCGCGTCGAGCAGCGCGGGGTGGAGTGCGAAACCGGTGGCGTCGGCCCCCTCCGGGAGCCGTACCTCGGCAAAGACCTCGTCGTCCGACCGCCAGGCCGCTTGCAGCCCCCGGAACAGCGGACCGTACTCCAGACCGGCCTCGGCCAGCTCGTCGTACAGGCCCGTCATGTCGATGGGTACCGCGCCCTGCGGCGGCCAGACCACGAGGTCGCCTCCGCCGCCGGTGTCCGACGCGATGCTCATGCCGGTGTCCGGTGCGCTCACGATGTCCGGAGCACTCACGGTCTCCGAAGCGCTTACGGTCTCCAGGGCACCGGGCGACAGCAGACCCTCGGCGTGCCGGGTCCACGGCGAGTCCGGCGGAGCGCCCTGGGGACGGGAGTAGACACCGATCCTCCGGACGCCGTTGTCGTCCGGCTCGGCCACGGTGACCTGGAGCTGGGTGGCACCGTCCTGCGGAATGACCAGCGGGGCCTCCAGGGTCAACTCGTCCAGACGGTCACAACCGACCTCGTCTCCAGCACGCATCGCCATCTCGACAAAGGCCGTACCCGGCAGCAACACCCGGCCCATGACCACGTGATCCGCCAGCCACGAATGCGACCCCACCGACAACCGCCCCGTCAGCACCACCCCAGCACCATCAGGCGACCGCACCACCGCCCCCAACAACCCATGCTCCACCACACCCAACCCCACAGCCGACACATCACCCGACACCACCGGCACATCAAGCCAGTAGCGCTGCCGCTGGAAGGCATACGTCGGCAACTCGACCCGCCGCGCACCCCCGAACAACGAGGACCAGTCCACCGCCACACCATGGACATACGCCTCCCCCACAGACCGCAAAAACCGGTCCAACCCGCCCTCGTCACGACGCAGCGACCCCAAAACCACAGCCCCCGCACCCGCCGCGTCAATGCTCTCCTGCACCCCGACCGCGAGCACCGGATGCGCACTGGCCTCAATAAACACATCGAAACCCTGCGCCAACAACACCTCGGTCGCGGTCGCGAAACGCACCGTCTCCCGCAAATTCCGATACCAGTACTCCGCATCCAACAACTCGGTATCGATCCAGTCACCCGTCACCGTGGAGAAGAACGGCACCCGGGACCGCACCGGAGCAATCCCGCCCAACTCCTCCAACAACCGCTCCCGCAACACCTCCACACCCACCGAATGCGACGCGTAATCCACCTCAACCCGCCGCGCCCGCACCCCCTCCACCCCACACACCCCAACAAACTCATCCAACGCCTCCCCATCACCCGACACCACAACCGACGAAGGCCCATTGACAGCCGCCACCCCCACCCGGCCCCCCCACCGCTCCAACAGCACACCAACCTCATCAACCGAAACCCCCACCGACACCATGCCCCCACCACCCGCCAACACCCTCAACGCCCGACTCCGCAAAGCCACCACACGCGCCCCGTCCTCCAACGACAACGCACCCGCCACACACGCCGCCGCAATCTCCCCCTGCGAATGCCCCACCACCGCACCCGGCACCACACCAAAGGACTCCCACAACGCCCCCAACGACACCATCACCGCCCACAACACCGGCTGCACCACATCCACCCGCCCCAACGCCACCCCATCCCCCAACACCCCCACCAACGACCAATCCACATACACCGACAAAGCCCGCTCACACTCCGCCATCCGCCCCGCAAACACCGGAGAAACCCCCAACAACTCCACCGCCATCCCCACCCACTGCGACCCCTGCCCCGGAAACACCACCACCGACTTCCCCACACCCACCACACCACCGGACACCACACCAGCCCCACCCCCACCGGACGCCAACACCCGCAGCCCCTCAAGCAACTCGGCACGATCACGCCCCACCACCGCCGCCCGCTCAGACAGCACCGCCCGCGAACTGACCAGCGACCAGCCCACATCCACCGGCCTCAGCCCAGGCCGCGCCCCCACCCACGACACCAGACGCCCCGCCTGCTCACGCAGCGCCTCAGCACTCCTCGCCGACACCGCCCACACAACCGGCCCGTCCCCAGCCGACTCCCCCGGCCCCTCCACGACCGCGACATCATCGGCCTCGACGACCTGCTCAAGGATCACGTGCGCATTGGTCCCGCTGACACCGAACGAGGAGACCCCGGCCCGGCGCGGACGGCCGTCCACCTCCGGCCACTCCCGGGCCTCCGTCAACAGCGACACCCCACCCGACGACCAGTCCACATGCGGCGACGGCTCATCCACATGCAACGTCCTCGGCAACACCCCATGCCCCATCGCCATCACCATCTTGATGACGCCACCGACACCCGCCGCGGCCGTACTGTGCCCGATGTTCGACTTCAACGACCCCAACCACAGGGGCCGATCGGCCGCACGTCCCTGCCCATACGTCGCCAGCAGCGCCTGCGCCTCGATCGGATCACCTAGCGTCGTCCCCGTCCCATGCCCCTCCACCACATCGACATCACCCGACGACAACCCCGCACCCGCAAGGGCATCGCGGATCACCCGCTGCTGCGACGGCCCATTCGGCGCCGTCAGCCCATTGCTCGCCCCGTCCTGGTTCACGGCACTGCCCCGCACCACCGCCAGCACCGGATGCCCATGGCGCCGGGCGTCCGACAGTCGCTCCAGCAGCAGGACGCCCACGCCCTCACCCCACGCCGTACCGTCCGCGCCCGCCGCGAACGCCTTGCACCGTCCGTCGATCGCCAACCCCCGCTGACGGCTGAACTCGATGAAGCCGGAAGGAGTGGCCATCACCGCGACTCCGCCGGCCAGCGCCATCGAGCACTCGCCCTTCCGCAGCGCCTGGGCGGCCAGATGCAGCGCCACCAGCGACGACGAGCACGCCGTGTCCACCGTCAGCGCCGGGCCCTCCAGCCCGAAGGTGTACGCCACCCGCCCGGACACCACACTGCCCGAAGTACCGGTCACCAAGTAGCCCTCGGCCTGCTCCGCCGCCCGGTGCACCAGAATCGAGTAGTCGTGGCTGTCCGTACCGGCGAACACGCCGGTCCGGCTGCCCCGCAGCGACGCCGGATCGATCCCGGCCCGTTCGAACGCCTCCCAGGACGTCTCCAGCAGCAGCCGCTGCTGCGGGTCCATCGCGGCGGCCTCGCGCGGGCTGATACCGAAGAACGCCGCGTCGAACTCCCCCGCGTCGTAGAGGAATCCGCCCTGCCGGACATAGGACGTGCCCGGCTCGTCCGGGTCGGCGGAGTAAAGCGCGTCCAGATCCCAGCCACGGTCGGTCGGGAAGTCCGAGATCGCGTCCCGGCCTTGGTCAACCAGCTGCCACAGATCCTCGGGAGCCCGTACCTCACCCGGGTAGCGGCAGCTCATCGCGATGATCGCGATCGGGTCGTCATCGACGGCGGCCACGGTCGCCGTAGCGATCGGTATGGCGGTGTCGGCCCCGACGAGCGCCGTACGCAGATGTTCCACCAGGGCGATCGGGGTCGGGTAGTCGAAGACGAGGGTGGAGGTGAGCCGCAGCGCCGTGGCCGCGTTGAGGCGGTTGCGCAGTTCCACGGCCGTGAGCGAGTCGAAGCCCAGCTCCTTGAAGGTCTGGGTGTCGTCCAGGGTCTCCGCCGAGGTATGGCCCAGCACGGTCGCCACCTCGGTCCGGACGAGATCCAGGAGGATCCTCTGCTGCTCCTCGACGGACATCCCGGCCAGTCGATCGGCCAAGGACCGCGCCCCGGGAGTCGAGGCGGCGGACGATACGGCACGTCGGGTGGAGCCGCGTCGGTTCGGCGTGCTGGTCACAAGCCCCTTGAGCAGGGTGGGTACGGAGTCCGCCCGCCCGCGCAATGCCTCACGGTCCAGCCGTGCCGGCACGACGACGGCCGAGGCATACCGCTCAGCCGCGTCGAACAGCGCCAGCCCCTCCTCGGCCACCAACGCCACCAAACCCGAACGGGCCATCCGCCGCACATCGGCATCCCCCAGCCCACCGGCCATACCACCCCCCACCTGCTCCCACGGCCCCCAAGCAAGGGACTGAGCAGGCAACCCCTGACCCCTGCGATACTCAGCCAGAGCATCCAGATAACTGTTCGCCGCCGCGTAGTTCGCCTGACCAGGACCACCCAAGGTCCCGGACGCCGAGGAGAACAGCACAAACGCCGACAGATCCATCCCCCGCGTCAGCTCATGCAGATGCCACGCCGCGTCCACCTTCGGACGCAACACCGCCTCCACCCGCTCAGGCGTCAACGACTCCACCACCGCGTCATCCAGGACACCCGCCGCATGCACCACCACCGACAGATCCCCTATACGTGCGATGACCTCCGCCAGCGCCTCACGATCCGCCACATCACACGCCACCACCGACACCTCAGCACCCAGAGCCGACAACTCGGCACACAACTCCTCCGCACCCTCAGCCGCCAGACCCCGCCGACTGGTCAGCACCAAACGACGCACACCACGCGCCTCCACCAAATGCCGCGCCACCAACGCACCCAACACACCCGTACCACCCGTAACCAACACCGTGCCCCGACCATCCAGCGGCACCGGAACCGTCAGCACCACCTTGCCCACATGCCGCGCCTGACCCATAAAACGGAACGCCTCACGCGCCCGCCGCACATCCCACACCGTCAACGGAAGCGGCCGCAGCACACCCTCCCGGAACAGAGACATCAACTCCGACAGCATCTCCCCGATCCGCTCCGGACCCGCCTCGATCAGATCGAATGCCTGATACACCACTCCCTGGTACCGCTGCGCCACTTCCTCGGCAGCATGGATGTCCGTCTTCCCCATCTCGAGGAACCGGCCGCCGCGCGGTTGCAGCCGGAGCGACGCGTCCACGTACTCGCCCGCAAGCGAGTTCAGCACCACATCCACACCCCGGCCCCCCGTAGCCGCAAGGAACCGCTCCTCGAAACCCAGGTCCCGCGACGAAGCGATGCGCTCCGCATCCAGCCCCATCTCCCGCAGCACACCCCACTTCACCGGACTCGCCGTCGCCCACACCTCCGCACCCACATGCCGCGCCAACTGCACCGCCGCCATCCCCACCCCACCAGCGGCCGCATGCACCAACACCGACTCACCCGACCCCAACCCAGCCAGGTCGATAAGCCCGTAGTACGCGGTGAGAAACACCAGGGGGACCGACGCCGCCTCCGCGAAGGACCAGTCGTCGGGAATCCGCGCCACCATCCGGTGATCCGCGATCGAGTGGGTGCCGAACGCGTCCGGCAGCAGGCCGAACACGCGGTCGCCCGGCGCCAATCCCCTGACGTCGGGGCCAACCTCGACGAGGACCCCGGCCCCCTCGACTCCGATCGCCGCCTCACCCGGGTACATCCCCAGGCTGCTGAGAACGTCGCGGAAATTGAGGCCGGCGGCGCGGACGGCCACCCGCACCTGCCCCGGCTCCAATGGCTGGTCGGCGGTGGTGGAGGGGTGGAGGGACAAGTCCTCCAGGGTGCCTCCGCTCGCCGTGTCCAGGCGCCAGGCCGACGCGGACTCGACGGGCAGGGGCAGCGCCTCGACGGGCAGGGCCAGGGCCTCGACGGGCAGGGCCAGGGCCTCGTCGCCATCGGCATGCCGGAGTGTGGGGGTGAGCACCTCGCCATGGCGCAGGGCGAGATGCGGATGTCCCGCGCCCACGGCCGTGCGCAGCGCGTCGCGCGAGTCGGGGTGCGCGTCGGTGTCGAGCAGCACAAAGCGGTCGGGGTGCTCCGACTGCGCGGACCGGATCAGCCCCCACACCGCGGCGGCGGCGAGGTCCGCCACCCGCTCACCCGGGCTCGCCGCCACCGCGCCACGCGACATGAACACCAGCCGCGACGAGGCCAAGCGGTCATCCTCCAGCCACCGGTGCACCCACGACAGCGCCTCGGAGACGACATCCCGCACCCCGCACCCACCGGCTCCCGAACCACCCGCGCCTCCGTCGCCGCATGCCACGAGTACCGCCGCCGGGACCTGCGCGCCCGCGTCGAGCGCGGCCACCAGCGCCGAGGTGTCGGCGTACCGGACGCAGTCCTCCGGGGCGAACGGCACCGGGCCGATGGCCGCATACGGCCGTCCGCTGTCGGCTTCGGCGTCAGCCAGGGGCTCAGCCAGGGGCGTCGGTGTCGCCGCGCTCCACTCGACGGCGTAGAGGTGGTTCGGGTCGGCGGACCGACCGGCGGCCTGGAGCTGACCTGCCGAGACCGGCCGCAGCGACAGGGACTCGACCGAGGCCACAGCTCGGCCGTCGTCGTCGGCCACCAGGAGTGAGACGGCGTCCGTGCCGGTGTGCGTCACCCGTACGCGCAGGGCCGACGCCCCCGACGCGTACAGGGTCACACCGGACCACGAGAACGGCAGACGCACCTCGGCGCCCTGGCCCGGGCCGCCCGCCACCGCCATGGTGTGCAGTGCCGCGTCGAGCAGTGCCGGGTGCAGGCCGAACCGGTCCGTCGGCACGCTGTCCGCCAGCCTCACCTCGGCGTACAGGGCATCGCCGAGCCGCCACGCCGCCCGCAGCCCGTGAAACGCCGGGCCGTAGCCGAGCCCGAGATCGCGCAGGTCGTCATAGAGGTCGCCGACATCGAGGGACTCGGCCCCGGTGGGCGGCCACACGGATAGCTCGGAGGCCGGTTCCGTGGTGTCGGCGGCGAGCAGCACGCCGGTCGCGTGCCGCGTCCAGGACGGCTCGGCGGAGGGCTCGTACGGCGCGGCCGCATGCTCCGGCCGCGCGTACACGGTGAACGGCCAGGCCCCGGAGCCGTCCGCGTCGCCCACCACGACCTGGACCTGGACACCGCCCTGCTCGGGGAGCAGCAAGGGGGCTTCAAGTGTCAGCTCGTCCACCCGGTCGCAGCCGACCTGATCGGCGGCGTGCAGGGCGAGTTCGACGAAAGCGGTGCCAGGGACGATCACATTGCCGAGCACGGCGTGGTCGCCGAGCCAGGGCTGGGACCGCACCGACAGCCTGCCGGTGAACAGGAGCGCGTTGTTGTCCGCCAGGCCCACCGCCGCCCCGAGCAGGGGGTGCCCGGCCGAACGCTGTCCCAGGGCGGCGGCATCGCCGGAAGCGGCGGGGGCGTCGATCCAGTAGCGCTCGCGTTGGAAGGCGTAGGTGGGCAGGGGGACGCGGCGGGCCCCACTACCGGCGAAGACCGCGTACCAGTCGACGGGCACACCCCGCACATAGGCCGTGGCCACCGCCCGCCACAACGTCTCCGGTTCAGGCCGGTCGCGGCGCAGCACGGGAACGCTCACCCCGGCGCCGGACACACCGTCCTGGACCATCCCCGACAACGTCCCGTCCGGACCCAACTCCACGAACGTGGTCACGCCCTCGGCCTCCAGAGCACGGACACCGTCGTGGAACCGCACCGCTTCCCGTACGTGCCGGACCCAGTACTCCGCACCCTCCGGAACACCCACCCGACCCGACACATTCAGCACCAACGGAATCCTCGGTGCCTCGTACTCCACCGACTCCGCCACCCGCCGGAAATCCTCCAGCACCCCCTCCATCAGGGACGAATGGAACGCATGCGAAACCCGCAACCGACGCACCCGCCGACCCCGCGCCTCCCACTCGGCCGCCACCACATCCACCACCGACGCCACACCCGACACCACCGTGGACACCGGACCATTGACCGCCGCCACATCCACACCCTCCGGCAAGCCCTCCAACACCTCCGCCTCAGACGCCTCCACCGCCACCATCGCCCCACCCGACGGCAACCCCTGCATCAACCGACCCCGCGCCTCCACCAACCCACACGCATCCCGCAGCGAAAACACCCCCGCCACATACGCCGCCGCCAACTCACCCACCGAATGCCCAAGTACAAAATCCGGCACCACACCCCACGACTCCACCAACCGGAACAACGCCACCTCAACCGCAAACAACGCAGGCTGAGCAAACTCCGTACGATCCAGAACCCCCTGATCCCCGCCGAACACCACATCCCTCACCGGCAACGAAAACCCCGCACACACCTCATCAAACGCCTCCGCGAACACCGGATACACCTCATACAACCCCCGCCCCATCCCCACCCGCTGCGACCCCTGACCCGCAAACAGGAAAGCGCACCTACCCTCCGCCACCACACCCTCGACAACATCGGGGCCGGCCTTGCCGTCCGCAAGGGCCGTCAGGGCGGCTCGCGTTCCCGGTTCGTCAGCGGGGAGCACGACCGCGCGGTGGTCGTGGTGCGCTCGCGCGGTGGCCAGCGAATAGCCGATGTCCAGAGCACCGAGCTCCGGCCGCTGGGCCACATGAGCCGCCAGTTCGCGAGCCTGGGCCCGTAGCGCCTGGTCGCTTCGGCCGGACACCAGCCACGGGAGGGCGTCACCGGCGGGCGGCTGCTCGGCCGCCGGTTCGTCGTCCGGTGCCTCCTCCACGATGACGTGTGCGTTGGTGCCGCTGATGCCGAAGGAGGACACCCCCGCGCGCCGGGGACGGTCGGTCCGGGGCCATTCGACCGGTTCCGTCAGCAGGGACACCGCCCCCGACGACCAGTCCACATGCGATGTCGGCTCATCCACATGCAGTGTCTTCGGCAGGACGCCCTGCCGCATCGCCATCACCATCTTGATGACACCGGCCACGCCCGCGGCACCCTGCGCATGGCCGATGTTCGACTTCAGCGATCCCAGCCGCAGGGGGCGGTCCCACGACCGCTCGCGCCCATAGGTCGCCAGCAGCGCCTGCGCCTCGATCGGGTCGCCGAGCCGGGTGCCCGTGCCGTGCGCCTCGACCGCGTCCACCTCGTCCGGTGCGACCCGCGCGTTGGCCAGGGCCTCCAGGATGACGCGCTGCTGCGCCGGGCCGCTGGGGGCGGTGAGCCCGTTGCTGGCACCGTCCTGGTTGACGGCGGAACCCCGCAGCACGGCGATCACCTGGTGGCCGTTGCGCCGGGCGTCGGACAGCCGTTCCAGCAGCAGCAGGCCCGCGCCCTCCGCCCAGCCCGTACCGTCGGCGGTCCCGGCGAACGATTTGCACCGGCCGTCCGGGGACAGCCCGCCCTGGCGGCTGAACTCGATGAACGCGCCGGGGCTGCACATGACGGTGACGCCCCCGGCCAACGCGTACGAGCACTCTTCCTGGCGCAGCGCCCGGGCCGCCAGGTGCAGGGCCACGAGGGACGACGAGCACGCCGTGTCCACCGTGACCGCCGGGCCCTCCAGCCCGAAGGTGTACGCCACTCGCCCGGACGCGACGCTGGCGGTGTTGCCCGTCATCAAGTGGCCCACGAGGTTCTCCGCCGCCTCGTGGGGCCGTGGACCGTAATCCTGTCCGGTCATTCCCACGAACACGCCGGTCCGGCTGCCCCGCATGGTCGCGGGGTCGATACCGGCCCGCTCAAACGCCTCCCACGAGATCTCCAGCAGCAGCCGCTGCTGCGGGTCCATGGCCAACGCCTCGCGCGGGGAGATCCCGAAGAAGGCCGGGTCGAAGGCGGCGGCATCGTGCAGGAAGCCGCCGGGCGGGATCACGGGGGTTCCGCTGCCGTCGGCGTCACCGTCAGGGCGCTGAAGCGCGGAAAGGTCCCACCCGCGGTCGGTGGGGACGTCGGAAATGGCATCGGTGCCCGTCGATACCATCTGCCAAAGGGCCTCCGGGGAATCGACCCCACCAGGCAGCCGACAGCTCATCGCGACAATGGCGATCGGCTCCTTGTCGGCCTCTTCCATTTCCCGGATGCGCTGCCGCGTTTGGCGAAGATCGGCCGTTACCAGCTTGAGGTAATCGCGAAGAGTATCTTCATTAGCCATTCGACGCCACCTATTCAGGGCAGGCCAACGCATCCCCGGGGCAAATGAATGCCGAGGTAAACCGTTGGGCACGTCACCAGATCCGAGTGAAAACTATGGGATCCCAAGAGAGGGAACAACCCCTAGCCGAGCCCCTAGGGCCCCAAGCCGAAGCGGCCGTCACCAGCGGCAAGGGGGCATTGCGGCAAGGGGCTCGGGAACAGGGGTCAGGACCGGCCGAGTTCCTTGTTAATCAAGGCGAAGATTTCCTCGTCCGTCCCCGACTCGAGAACGTCCACGCCGTTATCGGCGGCCCTCTCCCCGGAAGCGCGTTCCGGGCCCGACCACTTGGCCAGCAGCGCCTGGAGCCGGACCACCACCTTGGCCCGGGTCATGTTATCGATGGCGGCTCGGGAAAGAGCGTCCTCCACGCTGTCCAACTCATCGAAGAGCGACCGCTCGGCGGATTGCATAGCCGGGAACATTTCCCCGACAAGCCACTGGGCGAGCGCCTCCACGGTGGGGTGGTCGAATACCAGGGTGGAGGGAAGCCGTAGTCCGGTGGCGGCGTTCAGCCGGTTGCGGAGTTCCACGGCGGTGAGCGAGTCGAAGCCGAGATCCTTGAACGCCCGCCCCGCGTCGATGAGCGCGGTGTCCGGGATGTTGAGAACGGCCGCCACTTCCGAGCGGAGGAAGTCCGCCAGGGCCCGGTGGCGTTCGGCCCCGGGCAGGGCGGCGAATCGCCGGGTGAGGTCGTCGGTGTCCTGGCGCGATACGGCCACGCGTCGGTTCGGCGTGCTGGTCACAAGCCCCTTGAGCAGGGTGGGTACGGAGTCCGCCCGCCCGCGCAATGCCTCACGGTCCAGCCGTGCCGGCACGACGACGGCCGAGGCATACCGCTCAGCCGCATCGAACAGCGCCAGCCCCTCCTCGGCCACCAACGCCACCAAACCCGAACGGGCCATCCGCCGCACATCGGCATCCCCCAGCCCACCGGCCATACCACCCCCCACCTGCTCCCACGGCCCCCAAGCAAGGGACTGAGCAGGCAACCCCTGACCCGCGCGATACTCAGCCAGAGCATCCAGATAACTGTTCGCCGCCGCGTAGTTCGCCTGACCAGGACCACCCAAGGTCCCGGACGCCGAGGAGAACAGCACGAACGCCGACAGATCCATCCCCCGCGTCAGCTCATGCAGATGCCACGCCGCGTCCGCCTTCGGACGCAACACCGTCTCCACCCGCTCAGGCGTCAGGGATTCCACCACCGCGTCATCCAGGACACCCGCCGCATGCACCACCACCGACAGATCCCCTATGTGCGCGATGACCTCCGCCAGCGCCTCACGATCCGCCACATCACACGCCACCACCGACACCTCAGCACCCAGAGCCGACAACTCGGCACACAACTCCTCCGCACCCTCAGCCGCCATACCCCGCCGACTGGTCAGCACCAAACGACGCACACCACGCGCCTCCACCAAATGCCGCGCCACCAACGCACCCAGGACGCCCGTGCCGCCTGTGATCAGGACCGTGCCCTGACCGTTGAGCAGGGCCGGAACCGTCAGCACCACCTTGCCCACATGCCGCGCCTGACCCATAAAACGGAACGCCTCACGCGCCCGCCGCACATCCCACACCGTCAACGGAAGCGGCCGCAGCACACCCTCCCGGAACAGAGACATCAGCTCGGACAGCATCTCCCCGATCCGCTCCGGACCCGCCTCAATCAGATCGAACGCCCGATACCCCGCCACCCCCTCCCGCACATCCGTCTTCCCCAGCTCCAGAAACCGACCACCCCCCGCCAACAACCCCAACGACACATCCACAAACTCACCCGCCAACGAATTCAGCACCACATCCACACCCCGACCCCCCGTAGCCGCAAGGAACCGCTCCCCGAACTCCAAATCCCGCGACGAAGCGATGCGCTCCGCATCCAGCCCCATCTCCCGCAGCACACCCCACTTCACCGGACTCGCCGTCGCCCACACCTCCGCACCCACATGCCGCGCCAACTGCACCGCCGCCATCCCCACCCCACCAGCAGCCGCATGCACCAACACCGACTCACCCGACCCCAACCCAGCCAGGTCGATAAGCCCGTAGTACGCGGTCAAGAACACCACCGGCACAGAAGCCGCCTCCGCGAACGACCACCCCTCCGGCATCCGCGCCACCATCCGGCAATCCGCCACCGCCACCGACCCAATCGACCCCGGAAACAACCCGAACACCCGGTCCCCCACACCCAGCCCCACCACATCAGGCCCCACACCCAACACCACACCCGCACCCTCACTACCCAGCCCCTCCTGACCCACCACCCCAAGCGTCAACAACACATCCCGGAAATTCACCCCCGCCGCACGCACCCCGACCCGCACCTGACCAGACCCCAACGACTCCTCGACGGCCGGGGAGCCGACGAGGGCCACACCGTCCAAGGTGCCCGCGACGGCCACCTCCAGCCGCCACGCCCGCTCCCCCTCCGGGATGGCCAGCGTGTCATCGGCCTGGGCCGGGACCAGCCGTGGAACGGCCACCTCGCCGTGACGAACGGCGAGCTGTGGCTCTCCCGACTCGACGGCCTTCGGGATCGCTCCGCACGACTCTTCGCTCCCGTCGACCTCCACGAGCACGAACCGGCCGGGGTGCTCGGACTGGGCGGACCGGACCAGGCCCTGAACGGCCGCCCCGACCATGCCTTCCCGGGTGACGATCACCAGGGTGGACGTCGCGCGTTCCTCGTCCGCGAGCCACGCCTGCAGCGTGGCCAGCGCCCAGGCGGTGGCGGTCCGGACCTGTGCCGTCGGCTCGCCCTCCGCCGGTGGTGGCGTCGTCAGTACGGCGTCCGGCGCCGTCGCACCCGAGGCGAGCGCGGCTCCGAAGGCGGGGATGTCCGGGTACGCAACGCTTCCCGGCACCTCGAAGAAGAGATCGCCGACGGTGGCCAACGACAGCGCCGATGAGGTACTCGGCTCGGGCCACGGCGTCCAGTCGAGCCGCAGCAGGGAATCGGCGCCGACGCTCGTCGGCGTCCGGAGGCTTTCCGCCGAGACGGCGCGCAGCACCAACGACTCGATCCGTGCGACGGGTTGGCCGCCCGCGTCGGCGAGCTCCACGGACACCGTATCGGGTCCGGTCTGGGCCAGGCGCACCCGTACGGAGGTCGCGCCGGTCGCGTGGAGCGACACTCCGCGCCACGAGAAGGGCAGACGGGTCGCGTCGTCATCGGCCAACGCGGTGAAGCCCATCGAGTGCAGGGCGGCATCGAGCAGCGCGGGGTGCAGACCGAATCCCCCCACGTCGGTGCCGGGGGGCAGTTCGACCTCGGCGTAGATCTCCTCCCCCAGCCGCCACGCCGCCCGCAACCCCCGGAACACCGGCCCATAGCCATACCCCAGACCGGCCAACCGCTCATACAACCCATCCACCACCACCGACTCCGCACCCTCCGGCGGCCACACCCCCACACCCACCGACCCAGCCACCCCAACAGCCCTCAACACACCCGACGCATGACGCACCCACGGCACCCCCGACGACACACCCTCCCCACACGAGAACACCTCCACCGACCGCGCCCCCACCTCATCAGCACCACCCACCACCACCTGCAAACGCACCCCACCCCCATCAGGCACCACCAACGGCGCCTCCAACGTCAACTCCTCCACTCGACCACACCCCACCTCGTCACCAGCACGCAACGCCAACTCCACACACGCCGCCCCCGGCAACAGAACCCGGTCCAGTACCACGTGATCGGCGACCCAAGGCTGTGTGTGCCGGGACACCCGGCCGGTCAGCACCACCGCGGAGCTGTCGGCCAGCGGGACCGCGGCGGCCAGCAGGGGGTGGTCGGCCGGGCTGAGCCCGGCCGATGCGGTGTCGGCTCCGGAGGACGGCTCCAGCCAGAACCGGGTCCGCTGGAACGGGTACGTCGGCAGGTCCACCGGCTGTACGCGGGGCCCTCCCAGCACGGCGCACCAGTCCACGGGGACGCCGCGAACGTAGGCGCGGGCCACGGCAGCCAACAGCGACTCGGGTTCAGGCCGGTCGCGGCGCAGCACGGGAACGCTCACCCCGGCCCCGGACACACCGTCCTGGACCATCCCCGACAACGTCCCATCCGGACCCAACTCCACGAACGTGGCCACACCCTCAGCCTCCAGAGCACGCACACCATCGTGGAACCGCACCGCCTCACGTACGTGCCGGACCCAGTACTCCGCACCCCCCGGAACACCCACCCGACCCGACACATTCAGCACCAACGGAATCCTCGGCACCCCATACTCCACCGACTCCGCCACCCGCCGGAAATCCTCCAGCACCCCCTCCATCAGGCACGAATGAAACGCATGCGAAACCCGCAACCGACGCACCCGCCGACCCCGCGCCTCCCACTCGGCCGCCACCACCTCCACCACCGACGCCACACCCGACACCACCGTGGACACCGGACCATTGACCGCCGCCACATCCACACCCTCCGGCAAGCCCTCCAACACCTCCGCCTCAGACGCCTCCACCGCCACCATCGCCCCACCCGACGGCAACCCCTGCATCAACCGACCCCGCGCCTCCACCAACCCACACGCATCCCCCAACGAAAACACCCCCGCCACATACGCCGCCGCCAACTCACCCACCGAATGCCCCAACACCACATCCGGCACCACACCCCACGACTCCACCAACCGGAACAACGCCACCTCAACCGCAAACAACGCAGGCTGAGCAAACTCCGTACGATCCAGAACCCCCTGATCCCCGCCGAACACCACATCCCTCACCGGCAACGAAAACCCCGCACACACCTCATCAAACGCCTCCGCGAACACCGGATACACCTCATACAACCCCCGCCCCATCCCCACCCGCTGCGACCCCTGACCCGCGAAGAGAAACGCCACCGGACCCGTCGTAGCGACACCCTCGACAACCAGCGGCGACGACTCCCCACGAGCCAACACCCCCAGCCCGTCCAACAACCCCTCCCTGCCAACCCCCAACACCACCGCACGCCGCTCCAACGCCGCACGCGAGGTCACCAGGGACACCGCCGTCTCCACCGGACCCAGCTCGGGACGTTCCGCGGCGAACGCCGCCAGCCGCTCGGCGTATGCCCGTAGCGCCCGCTCGCCGACCGCCGACAGAACCCACGGAAGGACCGGCGGCAGCGGCGCGAGGGCGCCGGACTTCGCCTCCTCCGTGGCATCCGCCTCCCCCGTGGCATCCGCCTCCTCCGGGTCCGCATCCTCCAGGATGACGTGGGCGTTGGTACCGCTGACGCCGAACGAGGACACCCCGGCCCGGCGAGGGTGTCCGGCTGGCCGGGGCCAGTCCACGGGGTCCGTCAGCAGGGACACCGCGCCGGAGGACCAGTCCACCTGCGGGGACGGCTCGTCCACGTGCAGCGTGCGCGGCAGCACCCCGTGCCGCATCGCCATCACCATCTTGATCACACCCGCCACACCCGCCGCCGCCGCGGTGTGCCCGATGTTGGACTTCAACGACCCCAACCACAGCGGCCGGTCGGCCGCACGCCCCTGCCCGTACGTCGCCAACAGCGCCTGCGCCTCGATCGGATCGCCGAGCCGGGTGCCCGTGCCGTGCGCCTCGACCGCGTCCACCTCGCCGGGCTCCAGCCCCGCCGCGGCCAGCGCCTGGCGGATCACCCGCTGCTGCGAGGGGCCGTTGGGCGCGCTCAGGCCGTTGCTGGCACCATCCTGGTTGACCGCCGTACCCCGGACGACCGCGAGCACCCGGTGCCCGTTCCGGCGCGCGTCGGACAACCGTTCCAGGAGCAGGACGCCGACGCCTTCGCCCCAGGCCGTGCCGTCGGCCGCGGCGGCGAACGACTTGCAGCGACCGTCGGGCGCCAGCCCGCGCTGGCGGCTGAACTCCACGAAGGCGACGGGGTTGACGACCACCGCGACACCGCCGACGACGGCCAGCGAGCTCTCGCCCTGCCGCAGCGACTGGCAGGCCAGGTGGAGCGCCACCAGGGACGACGAGCACGCCGTGTCCACCGTGACCGCCGGTCCTTCGAGACCCAGCGCGTACGCCACCCGTCCTGAGACGACGGCCGTGGCGCCCCCGGTCAGGTAGTAGCCCTCGGCGCCCTCGGCGGCCTGCCGCGCACCGGCCCCGTAACCCTGCGCGGACGCTCCGACGAACACACCGGTCGGAGTGGCCCGCAGCGACGTGGGATCGATGCCCGCCCGCTCGAACACCTCCCAGGAGGCCTCCAGCATCAGCCGCTGCTGCGGGTCCATCGCCAGTGCCTCACGCGGGGAGATGCCGAACAAGGTGGGGTCGAATTCCCCGATGTCCGGGATGAAGGCGCCCTCGCGGACGTATGACGTCCCGGGCCGGTCCGGCTCGGGGTCGTACAGCGCGTCGAGGTCCCATCCCCGGTCCGTGGGGAAGGGCGAGACCGTGTCGACCCCATCGGCCACCACCCGCCACAGCTCCTCCGGTGACTCGGCGCCACCGGGGTAGCGGCAGCTCATCGCCACGATCGCGATGGGGTCGTCGGACGTCACCGGAACCGTCGCCCCGGTCGGCCCCCGCCCCGGCTCCGTGGCGTCGTCGCCCAGGATCTCGTGGCGGAGGAAGTCCGCCAGCGCGGCCACGGTGGGATGGTCGTAGACCAGGGTCGCGGGCAGCGGCAGACCGCTGGCCTCACTCAGCCGATTGCGCAGCCGCACGGCGGTCAGCGAGTCGAGGCCCAGCTCCCGGAAGGCGCGTCCGACCGGTATCGCACCGGCCTCCGCGTATCCCAGGACGGCAGCGGCCTGTTCGCGTACGAGCGACACCAGCAGATCGGTCCGGCCGGACCGCGAGAGCGCGGCGAGCCGTTGGCGCAGCTCCGGTTCCGCGCCGCTTTCGACGGCCGTGGACGTGGCCGTGGACGCTTCGAGCAGCAGCCGCCGCACCTCGGGGAGTTCTCCGATGAGGGGACGGGGGCGGGCCGAGGTGAAGAGGGGGACGAACCGGGCCCAGTCCACGTCCGCCACGGTCACGGTCGTCTCGTCGTGGTCCAGTGCCTGGCCGAGAGCGGTGATCGCCAGGTCGGGGTCCATGGGCCGCAGACCGCGCAGCCGCAGATAGGCGTCGGCGCCGGCGTCGGCCGCCATGCCGGAGCCGTCCCAGGAACCCCAGGCGACCGAGGTGGCGGTTCCGCCGCGGTCGCGCCGCCGCTGGGCGAGGGCGTCGAGGAAGGCGTTCGCCGCGGCGTAGGCGCCCTGGTTCCCGCTGCCCCACACCCCCGCGTTGGACGAGAAGAGAACGAAGGCGTCGAGTTGGTCCGGGGGGAGCGACGCGTCGAGGAGTGCGGCGCCGGCCGCCTTGGCGCCGAGCACCTGGGCGCACTCGCCCGGTGTGGTGTCAAGGAGCGGTGTGAGCTGGCCCACCCCCGCGGTGTGGACGACGGCGTTCGGCGGATGCTCGGCCAGGAGCGCGGTGAGCGCGTCCCGGTCGGTGACGTCGCACGCGACGATCGTCACCTCGGCACCGAGCGCCGTCAGTTCGTCCCTCAGCCGGTCGGCGCCGGGCGCGTCGGGTCCGCGCCTGCCCGTCAGTACCAGGTGGTCCGCGCCCTTGCGGGCGAGCCACCGCGCCACGCCGGCGCCGAGCGCGCCGGTGCCGCCGGTCACCAGGACGGTGCCGCGCGGACGCCAGGGCGAGGGAGCCGATGCGGAGGCCGACGCCGCGCGCACCATCCTGCGGACGTACGTACCCGAGGGCCGTACGGCGATCTGGTCCTCGTCACCGGCCGCGGCCAGGATGTCGGAGAGCCTCTGCCGAGCCCCGGCGTCCAGCGGCTCCGCGGGCAGGTCCAGCAGCCCGCCCCAGCGCTCGGGGTGCTCCAGACCGGCCACCCTGCCGAGCCCCCAGACCTGCGCCTGTACGGGGCTGAGCAGCCGGTCGGAGCGCTGCGCCGCGACCGCGCCCCGGGTGGCGAGCCACAGTGGCGCGTGGCGCCCGTCGAGCGCCTGGACCAGGGCGAGGGTGGCGGCGAGGCCGCGCGGCACCGCCGGGTGGTCGGGGTGCGGTGCCTCGTCCAGGGCCAGCAGCGACAGAACGCCCGACAGGGGCGCCGGCCGCTGGTCGACGGCGTCCGCCACGGCCCCCACCAGCGCGGTGCGATCGACGTCCGCGCAGGACACCAGGAGGGGGACGACGAGGGCGCCGGAGTCGGCCAGGGCGGAGGACACGTCGCTCACCAGGGGGTCGTCGGCGTGCGTTTCCGGGACGGCGAGCAGCCAGCTGCCGGAGAGGCGGCCGGTGGGCGGGGCCGAGAGCGGCCGCCAGGTGATCCGGTAGCGCCATGAGTCGATGAGCGACCGGTCGCGTGCGGTACGACGCCAGGTGGCCAGGGCGGGCAGCAGCTCCCCGACCAGCTCCCCGTCCGCGTCGAGGGTCAGCGCCAGCTCGGTCACGTCGGCCCGTTCGACCGCGTCCCAGAAGCGCGTCTCGGCCTCATGGGCCCGGAGGGGCTCGGCCTCGTCAGGGGACGCGTGGGTGTCGAGCCAGTAGCGCTGCCGCTGGAAGGCATACGTCGGCAACTCGACCCGCCGCGCACCCCCGAACAACGAGGACCAGTCCACCGCCACACCATGGACATACGCCTCCCCCACAGACCGCAAAAACCGGTCCAACCCGCCATCGTCACGACGCAGCGACCCCAAAACCACAGCCCCCGCACCCGCCGCGTCAATGCTCTCCTGCACCCCGACCGCGAGCACCGGATGCGCACTGGCCTCAATAAACACATCGAAACCCTGCGCCAACAACACCTCGGTCGCGGTCGCGAAACGCACCGTCTCCCGCAAATTCCGATACCAGTACTCCGCATCCAACTGCTCGGTATCGATCCAGTCACCCGTCACCGTGGAGAAGAACGGCACCCGGGACCGCACCGGAGCAATCCCGCCCAACTCCTCCAACAACCGCTCCCGCAACACCTCCACACCCACCGAATGCGACGCGTAATCCACCTCAACCCGCCGCGCCCGCACCCCCTCCACCCCACACACCCCAACAAACTCATCCAACGCCTCCCCATCACCCGACACCACAACCGACGAAGGCCCATTGACAGCCGCCACCCCCACCCGGCCATCCCACCGCTCCAACAGCACACCAACCTCATCAGCGGAAACCGCCACCGACACCATGCCCCCACCACCCGCCAACACCCTCAACGCCCGACTCCGCAAAGCCACCACACGCGCCCCGTCCTCCAACGACAACGCACCCGCCACACACGCCGCCGCAATCTCCCCCTGCGAATGCCCCACCACCGCACCCGGCACCACACCAAAGGACTCCCACAACGCCCCCAACGACACCATCACCGCCCACAACACCGGCTGCACCACATCCACCCGCCCCAACGCCACCCCATCCCCCAACACCCCCACCAACGACCAATCCACATACACCGACAAAGCCCGCTCACACTCCGCCATCCGCCCCGCAAACACCGGAGAAACCCCCAACAACTCCACCGCCATCCCCACCCACTGCGACCCCTGCCCCGGAAACACCACCACCGACTTCCCCACACCCGAACCCCCACCAGCAACCAACCCCGGAGCCGAAACCCCCTCGGCCAACGCCACCAAACCAGCACGAAGCCCCCCGACACCATCCCCCACCACCACCGCCCGATCCGGCAACGCCGCCCGCGACGCCGCGAGGGACAGCCCCACATCGGCCGGACACAGATCCGTACGGCCCTCCGTGAACGACACCAGACGCCCCGCCTGCTCACGCAGCGCCCGTTCACCCCGAGCCGACAGCGGCCAGACAACCGGCCCTACCGCGGGTTCGGTCGTGGCCTCCTCGGCCTCGACGTGTTCGAAGATCACATGGGCGTTGGTCCCGCTCATGCCGAACGAGGAGACCCCGGCCCGGCGCGGACGGCCGTCCACCTCCGGCCACTCCCGAGCCTCCGTCAACAGCGACACCCCACCCGACGACCAGTCCACATGCGGCGACGGCTCATCCACATGCAACGTGCGCGGCAACACCCCGTGGCGCATCGCCATCACCATCTTGATGACGCCACCGACACCCGCCGCGGCCGCGCTGTGCCCGATGTTCGACTTCAACGACCCCAGCCACAGCGGACGATCAGCCGGGCGCCCGCGCCCGTACACCGCCTGCAGCGCCTCCGCCTCGATGGGGTCGCCCAGCACCGTGCCCGTGCCGTGCCCCTCCACCGCGTCCACCTCGTCCGGCGACAGCCCGGCGTTCCCCAGTGCCTGCCGGATCACCCGCTGCTGCGACGGCCCGTTCGGCGCCGTCAGCCCGTTGCTCGCCCCGTCCTGGTTCACCGCGCTGCCCCGCACCACCGCCAGTACCGGAAGCCCACGCCGCCGCGCCTCCGACAGCCGCGTCAGCAGCAGTACGCCCACCCCCTCCGCCCATCCCGTCCCGTCCGCGCCCGCCGCGTACGCCTTGCACCGTCCGTCGGCGGACAGCCCCCGCTGCCTGCTGAATTCGATGAACGGTCCCGGGCCGGACAGGATCGTCGCTCCGCCCGCGAGCGCCATCGAGCACTCGCCCTTGCGCAGGCTGTGGCAGGCGAGGTGAAGGGCGACCAGGGACGAGGAGCAGGCCGTGTCCACGGTCACCGCGGGGCCCTCCAGTCCGAGGGTGTAGGCCACCCGCCCGGAGGCGACGCTCGCGGCGGTGCCGGTCAGCAGATGGCCTTCCAGTTCCCCGGGCGCGGACCGGGCGCGGGGGCTGTAGTCCTGGCCGTTCGTACCGGCGTAGACGCCGATCGTGTCGCCGCGTACCGAGGTGGGGGCGATCCCGGCGCGTTCGAAGACCTCCCAGGACGTCTCCAGCAGCAGCCGCTGCTGCGGGTCCATCGCCAGCGCCTCACGCGGACTGATCCCGAAGAACTCCGCGTCGAACTCCCCCGCGTCATGGACGAACCCGCCCTGGGTGACATAGGACGTGCCCGGCTCGTCCGGATCGGTGGAGTGGAGCGCGTCCAGATCCCAGCCACGGTCGGCCGGGAAGTCCGATACCGCGTCCACCTGGTCGTGGACGAGCCGCCACAGGTCCTCCGGTGAGCGGACCCCGCCGGGGTAGCGGCACGCCATGGCCACGATCGCGACCGGCTCGGCCTCGGCGGTTTCGACCTCCTGCAGCCGCTGCCGGGTCTTCCGCAGTTCGGCGGTCATCCACTTGAGGTGGTCCAGGAGCTCTTCTTCGTTGGCCATTCGGTACGCAACTCCTCGGATCGGGCCGTCGGCCGTGGTTCCCCGGCCGGGTCAGGCTTTGCCGAACTCCTGGTGGATGAGGTCGAACAGGTCGTCCGCGGTGGCCCCGTCCAGTTCCTCGTCCCGCGCGTGGTCGTCGTCGGTGTCCCGGGCCGGTCCGGGCCGTGCCGCCGAGGGGCCGGTGCGGTCCGGGAGGAGCGCGGACAGGCGTTCCCGGACGGTGGTGTGGGCGGGGTCGTCGGCGGGGAGCACCGCCAGCGCGGACTCCAGCTCCTGGAGCGTGCGCAACGCCCGCCCACCGGAGCCGGAGCCGGAGCCGGAGTCGGGCCCGGAGCCGGAGTCGAGGATCTCCGTCCGCAGATGGCGGGCGATGCTCTCCGGGGTGGGGTGGTCGAAGGCGAGCGCGGCGGGCAGTCGCAGACCGGTGGCCGCGACCAGCCGGTTGCGGAAGTCGACGGCGGTCAGCGAGTCGAAGCCCAGGTCGCGGAAGGCCCGGTCCGGATCGACGGTACGGGCCGAGGGGTGGCCCAGAGCCGCCGCGGCGTGCTCGCGCACCAGGTCCAGCACCAGTTGGTCCCGCTCCGGCTCGGGCGCGCGGGCCAGTCGTTCGGCCAGCGTGGGCCCGGACGGGTCCGGGGCGACGGCCACCGTTTCCTCCGCCGTCCGCCGCACCTCCGCCAGGTCGCCGATCAGCGGGCTCGGGCGCAGCGCGGTGAAGCCCGGGGCGAACCGCTCCCAGTCCACATCGGCCACGACCACACAGGCCGGGCCGCCCGGCGCGTCCCACAGGGCGTCCACCGCGAGCCGGGGGCTGAGGGTCCGCAGACCGCGGCGGCGCAGGTGGTCCTCCGCCGCGGCGGCCATTCCGCCCTCGGCCCAGGGCCCCCAGGCCACCGAGGTGGCGCACCGGCCACGGTCCCGGCGCTGCTCGGCCAGCGCGTCGAGGAAGGCGTTGGCCGCCGCGTAAGCGCCCTGTCCACCGCTGCCCCAGACGGCGGCGATGGACGAGAACAGGACGAAGGCGTCGAGGGGTTCGTCGGCGAACAGCTCGTCCAGGTGCACCGCACCGGTGGCCTTGGCGGACACCACCGCGTCGTAGTCGCCGAGGTCGGTGCGTACGTCCGGCATCTCGGGCGCTCCGGCGGCGTGGACGACGGCGGTGACCGGCGGGCCGGCGTCGCGGAGCCCGTCGACGAGGGCGGCCAGGGCGTTCCGGTCGGTGACGTCGCAGGCGGCCATGGTGACCGCCGCGCCCAGGCCGGTCAGTTCGCCCTCCAGGGCGGCGGCACCCGGCGCCGACCGGCCTCGGCGGCTGACGAGCACCAGGTGCTCGGCGCCCTCACGGGCCAGGGCGCGGGCGACGTGTGCGCCCAGGGTGCCGGTGCCGCCAGTGATCAGTACGGTGCCTCGTGGCCGCCACCGAGGTGTCCGGGGGGCCTGTCCGTCACGGACCAGCCTGCGGCCGAACAGCCCGGCGGGCCGCACCGCCAGCTGGTCCTCGTCCTGTCCGCCCGTCAGCGCCGTGGCGAACCACTCCCGTGTGCGGTGGTCCCACGTGTCGGGGAGATCGATGAGCCCGCCCCACAGCTCGGGGTGTTCGAGGGCCATCACCCGTCCCAGGCCCCACAGCTCGCCCTGCGGGGCGCTGGTGAGCGGGTCGCCGGGGCCGGTCGAGACCGCGCCGCGGGTCGCACACCACAGGGGTGCGGTGAGGTTGCGGCCGATCTCCGTCTCCAGCAGGGCGAGGGTGTGCCGGAGACCTGGGGGGACGGCCGGTTCCCCGTCGTCCGGGGCGTCGTCCAGGGCGAGCAGGGACAGCACACCGGTCACCCCGGGAGGCGCGGCGGCCAGCCCCTCGGCGAGGCTCGTCCGGTCGCTCACCAGGACGGTCCGGGTGCGGGCGCCGCGTTCGTCCAGCGCCCGCTGCGCCCCTTCGGCGGCCGGGTGGGCCACGAGCGCGGCGGGCACGAGGATGAGCCAGGTGGCGGCGGACGCGGCGGCGGGCTGGAGGTCGAGGGGTTTCCAGGTGACGCGGTAGCGGCGGCGGTCCGCCTCGGCCCGTTCCCGCCGGCCGCGCCGCCAGGCGGAGAGGGCGGGCAGGACGGCGCTCCACGGCTGCTCGTCGGCCACCTCCAGCATCGTGCCCAGCGCCTGGTGGTCGGCGCGCTCCACGGCGTCCCAGAAGGGCGCGTCCACGGTGTCGTTGAGGGTCCGCCCCGGGTCCGTGGCCGGGGTCGTGGCCGGGTCCAGCCAGTAGCGGCGGCCCCGGAAGGTGTACGCGGGAAGGTCCACCCGCCGGGCCCCGGTGTCCTCGAACACCGCCGGCCAGGCGATCCGGCGCCCTCTGACGTGGGCGGTGCCGAGCGCCGCCCACAGGCTCTCGGCCTCGGGGCGGCCGGTGCGCAGGGCGGGCACCAGCGCCACGTCGCAGCCCGGCGGCAGGCAGTCCTGGCCCATGGCGCTGAGCACACCGTCCGGGCCGATTTCGATGAACGTACGGACGTCCTGGTCCGCCAGGTACCGCATGCCGTCCAGGAAGCGCACGGTGTGGCGGACGTGCCGCACCCAGTACTCGGGCGTGCCGATCTCCTCCGGGCTGGCGGGGCGGCCGGTGAGGTCGGACACCACGGGGATCCGGGGCGTTTCGTACCTCACGGTCTCCGCCACCCGCCGGAAGTCGTCGAGCACGGGGTCCATGAGCGGTGAGTGGAAGGCGTGCCCGGTCCGCAGCCGCTTCGCCTTCCGGCCCCGGTCCGTCCAGTGGGCGGCGAGCCGTGCGATGTCCTCGTCCGCGCCGGAGAGCACGACGGACGTCGGCCCGTTCACGGCCGCGACACCGACCCCGTCGGGCAGGGACTCCAGGACCTCGGCCTCGGACGCCCGCACCGCCACCATCGCCCCGCCCGGGGGGAGCGCCTGCATCAGCCGGCCGCGCGCCGCCACCAGCCGGCACGCGTCCTCCAGGGAGAACACGCCCGCGACATGCGCGGCGGCCAGCTCGCCCAGCGAATGCCCCAGCAGCGCGTCGGGCCGTACGCCCCACCGCTCCAGCAGCCGGAACAGCGCCACCTCCACCGCGAACAGGGCGGGCTGGGCGGTCGCGGTCCGGTCCAGCGCGGCCGCGTCGTCGCCGAAGACCGTGCACCGCAGCGGCAGGTCCATGTGCTCGCACACCGCGTCGAACGCCGCCGCGAACACCGGGTAGGTCTCGTACAGCTCCCGTCCCATACCGGGGCGCTGCGCGCCTTGTCCCGTGAACAGGAAGGCCACCTTGCCGTCCTTCGCGGTGCCCTCGACGACGCCCGGCGAGGGGGTCCCGTCCAGCAGCGTGTCCAGACCGCGGAGCAGTTCCGTACGGTCGGCCCCGATCACCACGGCCTGATGGGCGAGTGCGGCGCGCGAGGTGGCCAGGGAGAACGCCACGTCGCGGGGGTGGTCGTGGCGTCCCGGTCCCTGGAGGTGGGCCCGGAGTCCGCGGGCCTGTGTGCGCAGCGCGTCCGGGCCGGAGGCGGCAAGGAGCCAGGGGACGACCCCGGGGCGGGGCCGGGGAGTCTCGGGCGCGTCAGAGGTCTCGGGCGCGTCGGGCCCGTCGGCGGCGTCGGGCGCGTCAGAGGTCTCGGGCACGTCGGAGGCGTCGGGCACGTCGGCGGCGGGGTCGGACGCGTCGGAAACGTCGGTCGCGTCGGAGGCGGGGTCCGGGGTGTGTTCGATGATCACATGGGCGTTGGTGCCGCTCATTCCGAACGAGGAGATGCCGGCCCGGCGCGGACGGCCGTCCACCTCCGGCCACTCCCGAGCCTCCGTCAACAGCGACACCCCACCCGACGACCAGTCCACATGCGGCGACGGCTCATCCACATGCAACGTGCGCGGCAACACCCCGTGCCGCATCGCCATCACCATCTTGATCACACCCGCCACACCCGCCGCCGCCTGCGCATGCCCAATATTCGACTTCAACGACCCCAACCACAACGGCCGATCAACCGCACGCCCCTGCCCATACGTCGCCAACAACGCCTGCGCCTCGATCGGATCACCCAGCGACGTCCCCGTCCCATGCCCCTCCACCACATCGACATCACCCGACGACAACCCCGCACCCACCAACGCCTGCCGGATCACCCGCTGCTGCGACGGACCATTCGGCGCCGTCAAACCATTCGACGCACCATCCTGATTCACCGCACTACCCCGCACCACCGCCAACACCCGAAGCCCACGCCGCCGCGCCTCCGACAACCGCGTCACCAACAACACACCCACACCCTCCGCCCACCCCGTACCGTCCGCCGACGCCGAGAACGCCTTGCACCGCCCATCGGCAGCCAACCCCCGCTGCCTGCTGAACTCCACGAAGCCCCCGGGCGTGGACATCACGGCGACGCCGCCGACCAGCGCCTGGGCGCACTCCCCCGCGGCGAGGGCCGTCGCCGCCAGGTGCAGGGCCACCAGCGACGACGAGCAGGCGGTGTCCACCGTCAGCGCCGGGCCCTCGAGGCCGAAGGTGTAGGAGATGCGTCCGGCGAGCACGCCCGCCGCGTTGCCGGTGAGCAGATGCCCTTCCAGCTCCCGCGCCGCGGGCCCGGCCAGGGAGAGGTAGTCCTGTCCGCTGGTGCCGATGAACACGCCGGTCGTCCGGTCCCGGAGGGACGTGGGGTCCACACCGGCCCGTTCGGCGGCCTCCCAGGAGACCTCCAGCAACTGCCGCTGCTGGGGGTCCATGGCCAGCGCTTCCCGCGGCGAGATGCCGAAGAAGTCCGCGTCGAACCGGGTGGCGTCGTCCAGGAAGCCGCCGTGGCGGACGTACGACGTCCCCGGCCGGTCCGGATCGGGGTCGTACAGCCGCTCCAGGTCCCACCCCCGGTCGGCCGGGAACGGGGCGACGGCGTCACCGCCGCGGTCCACCAGTTCCCACAGGTCCTCCGGCGACCGTACGCCGCCGGGCAGTCGGCAGGCCATCCCGACGATCGCGACGGGCTCCTCCGAGCGCGCTCCGGTCACCGTGAGGGCGTCGTCGACGGCGTCGTCCGCCCCGCCGAGGAGCTCGGCCCTCAGCTGCCGGGCGAGGGCGTGCGGGGTGGGGTGGTCGAACGCGAGCGTGGGCGGCAGCTCCAGGCCGGTCGCCGCGTTCAGCCGGTTCCGCAGCTCGACCGCGGTGACGGAGTCGAAGCCCAGGTCCCTGAAGGCGCGTTCGGCACCGACTGCGGCCGGGGATCCGTGGCCCAGCACGGTGGCCACCTGGAGCCGCACCAGGTCCAGCAGCCCACGCTCCTGTTCGGCCTCCGGCCGCCCCGCGAGCCGCTCCCGCAGCGGGGACTCCCCCGTGGCGACGGCCGGGGGCGGGGCGGCGGGCGCCACCTCGGGCATGGTCGTCCCGGTGTCCAGCCAGTAGCGGGTGCGCTGGAAGGCGTAGGTCGGCAGGTCCACCCGCCGGGCCCCGGTGCCGTCGAACACCGCTTCCCAGTCGGGGCCGACGCCCCTGATGTGCAGCCGGCCGAGCGCCGTCGTCAGCGCTTGGGCGTCCGGCCGGTTCGTGCGGAGCGCCGGTATGAACGCGATGTCCGCACCGCCGGTCGGGCACTGGTCCCCCAGGGCGCCCAGGGTGCCGTCCGGGCCCAGCTCCAGGAAGGTCCGCACGCCCTGGTCCACCAGCCACCGGACACCGTCGGCGAACCGTACGGTGCCGCGGACGTGCCGCACCCAGTAGTCGGGGGAGCCGATCTCCTCGGCGTCGGCGGCCGTGCCGGTGAGGTTGGAGACGACGGGGATTCGCGGCGGGTGGAAGGCCACGGTCTCCGCGACCGCGCGGAACTCCGCCAGCATGGCGTCCATGTGCCGCGAGTGGAAGGCGCGGTCCACCCGCAGCCGCGTCGCCTTGCGCCCTTCGGCGGTCCAGGACCGGGCGAGTTCCCCGACCGCGTCCTCGTCCCCCGAGACCACCGTGGACGACGGGCTGTTGACCGCGGCGATGTCCACCCGGTCCGCCAGACCGTTCAGCGCGGCACGCACCTCGGCCTCCCCTGCCCGCAGCGCGACCATGGCCCCGCCGGGGGGCAGCTCCCCCATCAGCCGGCCGCGGGCGGCCACCAGGCGGCACGCGTCCGCCAGCGAGAACACGCCCGCCAGATGTGCCGCCGTCAGTTCGCCCACCGAGTGCCCGAGCAGCCGGGTGGGGTGCACCCCCCGCCGCTCCAGGGACCGGAACAGCGCCACCTCCAGTGCGAACAGCGCGGCCTGGGTGTACGCGGTGTGGTCCAGCGGCTCGGGGTCGTCGCCGAACACCACCTCCGCGAGGGGACGTTCGAGGTGTGCGGCGAAATGCCCGCCCACTTCGTCGAAGGCGGCGGCGAAGACCGGGTCGTCCCGGTGCAGCTCCCGGCCCATGCCCAGGCGCTGGGACCCCTGGCCGGACAGGAGGAAGGCGAGCTCGCCGGGGGCCTTGGCGCCCTGGACGAGCTGGGGTGCGGGCCGGTCGTCGGCCAGGGCGGTGAGCCCGTCGCGCAGCTCGGCGGTGGTCGCGCCGGTCACCACGGCCCGGTGTTCGCGGACGGCGCGGGTGGTGGCCAGCGAGAACCCCACGTCGAGCGGGCGGGGCGCGGTGTCCCCGGACATCGCGGTCAGCAGGCTCCGGGCCTGTGCCCGCAGGGCGTCCGGGGTGTCGCCGGAGACCACCCAGGGCACCGCGGCGAGGGTGGCCGACGGCTCCTCGGGTGCGGTGGTCGGCCGGCCGGCCGGGGCTTCCTCCACGATGACGTGCGCGTTGGTGCCACTGATACCGAAGGACGACACGGCGGCCCGGCGCGGGCGGCCGTCCGCCCGGGGCCACTCGCGGGCCTCCGTCAGCAGCGACATCGCACCGGAGGACCAGTCCACATGCGGTGTCGGCTCGTCCACGTGCAGCGTCTTCGGCAGCACCCCGTGGCGCATCGCCATGACCATCTTGATGACGCCACCGACACCGGCGGCGGCCTGCGCATGACCGATGTTGGACTTCAGCGACCCCAGCCCCAGGGGCCGGTCGGCCGCACGCCCCTGCCCGTACGTCGCCAGCAGCGCCTGCGCCTCGATCGGATCGCCCAGCGTCGTCCCGGTGCCGTGCGCCTCCACCGCGTCCACCTCGTCGGCGGACAGTCCGGCACTCTCCAGGGCCTGCTGGATCACCCGCTGCTGGGAGGGGCCGTTGGGCGCCGTGAGCCCGTTGCTCGCACCGTCCTGGTTCACGGCGCTGCCCCGCACCACGGCCAGCACGGGGTGACCGAGCCGTAGGGCATCGGACAGCCGCTCGATCAGCAGCACCCCGGCCCCCTCGGACCAGCCGGTGCCGTCGGCGCCGGCCGCGAACGCCCGGCACCGCCCGTCGGGGGACAGCGCCCGCTGGCGGCTGAACTCCACGAAACCGGCCGGTGTGGACATCACCGTCACCCCGCCGGCCAGCGCCATCGAGCACTCGCCGCGCCGCAGCGCCTGGCCGGCCAGGTGCAGCGCCACCAGCGAGGACGAGCACGCGGTGTCCACCGTGATGGCCGGGCCCACGAGCCCGAAGGTGTAGGCCAGCCGGCCGGACGCGACGCTCGCCGCGCTGCCGTTGCCCAGATACGCCTCGAACTCCTCCGGGACCACCCGGAGCCGGGAGGCGTAGTCGTTGTACATGACTCCGGTGAACACTCCGGTGTCGCTGCCCCGCAGCCGCGCGGGGTCGATCCCGGCGTGTTCGAACGCCTCCCAGGACGTCTCCAGCAGCAGCCGCTGCTGCGGATCGATGGCCAGGGCCTCCCGGGGCGAGATCCCGAAGAACCCCGGGTCGAAGTCGGCGGCGTCGTGCAGGAAGCCGCCGTGGCGGACGTACGACGTCCCCGGCCGGTCCGGATCCGGGTCGTACAGCGAGTCCACGTCCCAGCCACGGTCCGACGGGAAGTCCGATACGGCGTCGACGCCGTCGCGCACCAGCTCCCACAGCGCCTCCGGCGACCGCACCCCGCCGGGGAAGCGGCAGCCGATGCCGATGACCGCGATGGGCTCGTGCTCCCGCTCCTCGTACTGGCGCAGTCGGCGGTTGGCCTTCTTCAGATCGGCGGTCACCCGCCTGAGATAGTCGCGCAGCTTCTCTTCGTTGGACAGCGGCTTCTCTTCGTTGGACATCTGACATCACCCCTGCGGTGGCCGGGCGGCGGGCGCGTGGCGGATCACTGGAGCCCCAGCTCCTTGTCGATCAGCTGGAACATGGCCTCGTCAGTGGCCGCGCCGAGGTCCCCGTCCCCGTCCTCGTCGAGGTCCCCGTCCCCGGAACCGTCCGGGCCGTCGAGGTCCGGGCCGACGGCTTCGTCCCATGTGCGCAGCATCGCGCGCAGCCGCGCGGTGACCGCCGCGCGGCGGCCGTCGCCGGACGGCACCCCGGCGAACGCCCGCTCCGCCCGGTCTAGTTCGGCCAGTACCAGATCGGCCCCCGTGCCCTCCTCCGCGCACAGCTCATCGAGGAGGTGGCGGGCGAGCGCCGCGGGCGTGGGATGGTTGAAGACCACCGTGACCGGCAGCGCCAGCCCGCTCGCCGCGGTGACGCGGTTGCGCAGGTCGACCGCGGTCAGCGAGTCGAACCCCAGCTTCTTGAACGCCTGCTCCTCGTCGACCGCCTCCGGTGTGTCATGCCCCAGCACGGCGGCGGTCTGGGCGCGTACGAACTCCAGCACCACGCGCTCCCGCTCCTCCGGTGCCAGCCCGGCCACCCGCCCGGCGAGCGATTGGTCCGGTGCGGGCGCGGCGGTCACCGCCGCGCCCGGCACCACCCCCGCCACCAGCGGCGACGGATGGGTGCGCAGGGCCCCGGCCACCAGATGCGCCGGTACGGTCAAGGGGCGGCCACTCGCCCGCGCGAGGTCGAACAGCTCCAGGCCGTCGCGGCGGGACAACGGGATCATGCCGTGGCGTTCGATCCGACGCCGATCGGCCTCGTCCAGGTGTCCCGTCATGCCGCCGACCTCCTCCCACAGCCCCCAGGCCAGGGACTGCCCGGCCCGCCCGGTAGCGCTCCGATGGTGCGCGAGGGCGTCCAGGAACGTGTTGGCCGCCGCGTAATTGCCCTGGCCCGCGCCGCCGAGCGTGCCGACGACGGAGGAGAACAGGACGAACCCGGCCAGATCCTGGCCCGCCGTCAGCTCATGGAGGTGCCAGGCCGCGTCCACCTTGGGGCGCAGCACGGCGTGCAGCCGCTCGGGGGTGAGCGCGGTGACGACGGCGTCGTCGAGTACGCCCGCGGCGTGCACGACGGCGGTCAGTGGGTGGGACGGCGGGACCCCGGCCAGTACGGTGGCCAGGGCGTCCCGGTCGGCCACATCACAGGCCACGGCCCGTGCCTCGGCGCCCAGTTCGGCGAGCTCGGCCACCAGCTCCGCCGCGCCGGGTGCCTGCGCGCCGCGACGGCCGGTGAGCAGCAGGCGGCGGACTCCGTGGCGGGTGACCAGATGGCGGGCGACCAGCGCGCCGAGGGCCCCGGTGCCGCCGGTGATCAGGACCGTGCCCTGGGGGTCCAGAGGCGCTGCCGCACCGGTACCGGCCGCTGCGACCCTGGTCAGCCGGGGTCCGTAGGCCACGCCGGAGCGCAGGGCCAGCTGCGGCTCACCGGAGGCGATCGCGGCGGCCAGGGCCGACTCGGACTCCTCGGCGCCATCCACGTCGATCAGGACGAAGCGGCCGGGGTGCTCGGACTGCGCCGAGCGGACGAGACCCCATACGGCGGCCCCGGCGAGGTCGGCGATCTCCTCGTCCGCGCGGACGCCCACCGCCCGGCGGGTGACCATCACCAGCCGCGAGGCGGCGGGCCGTTCCTCGTCCACGAGCCACTGCCGCACCAGCTCCAGTGCCCGTTCGGTCAGGTCGTGCACGGCCCGCGGGCCGCCCTGGCCGGCGCCGGTCAGGGCGGCGGTCACCACCGATGGCGTGTGTGCCGCGGCGGGCAGCTCACCGCCGTCGGGCACGGCGTACGGGGAGTCGCCGAACGGCCCGGTGGGCAGGGCCGCCGACGACCACTCCACCCCGTACAGCGACTCGGCCGGATCCCTCCGGTCGGCGCGCAGCTCCTCGGACGACACGGGGCGCAGCGCCAGGGACTCGACGGTGGCGATGTGCTCGCCCGCCTCGTCGGTGACGACCAGCCTGACCGCTTCCGGACCGGCCGGTGACATCCGTACCCGCAGGGCGGTCGCGGCCGTGGGCCGCAGTGAGACACCGGTCCAGGCAAAGGGCAGCCGGACGTCCGGTGCCCGGTCCGCGGGGTCGCCGGTGAGGTCGCTTGCGGGGGCGCCTGCGGGGTCGCTTGCGGGGGCGCCTGCGGGGTCGCCTGCGGGGTCGAGGAGGACCGCGTGCAGCGCGGCGTCCAACAACGCGGGATGGAGGCCGAAGGAGGCCGGTTCCAGGCCCTGGGGCAGCCGCGTCTCGGCGAACACCTCATCCCCGGCCCGCCACACCGCGCTCAGCCCCTGGAAGGCGGGTCCGTAGTGGTAGCCGGTCTCGCTCAGGGCGTCGTACAGGCCCGCCACGTCCACCGGCGCGCGGTCGGCGGGTGGCGGCCAGGCGTCCGCCGGAGGGGCCGTGGCCATCTGAACCATGTCCGCCGGGTCCGTGGAGACCGCCAGCACACCGGCCGCGTGCCGGGTCCAGGGCGTCTCGGGCGGGGCCTCCTGTGACCTGCTGTGGATCTCCACCGACCGGCGGCCCTCGTCGTCCGGCGCCGACACCCGTACGTGCAGCGCCAGACCGCCGGTCGCGGAGAGCACAAGGGGCGCTTCGAGGGTCAGCTCCTCAAGCAGAGCGCATCCGGCCTTCCGCCCGGCGTGCGCGGCGAGCTCCAGGAAGGCGGTGCCCGGGAACAGCGCACTGCCGAGTACCGCATGGTCGGCCAGCCACGGATGGGACGACAGCGACAGCCGCCCGGTGAGGACGAGACCACCGTCACCGGGCAGATCGACGGCGGCCCCCAGGAACGGATGGTCCGCCCGCGCGAGCCCCAGGCTGCCGGCGTCCTGGCGCCCACCGTGCGCGTCGAGCCAGTAGCGCTGCCGCTGGAAGGCATACGTCGGCAACTCGACCCGCCGCGCACCCCCGAACAACGAGGACCAGTCCACCGCCACACCATGGACATACGCCTCCCCCACAGACCGCAGGAACCGATCCAGCCCGCCATCGTCACGGCGCAGCGACCCCAAAACCACAGCCCCCGCACCCGCCGCGTCAATGCTCTCCTGCACCCCGACCGCGAGCACCGGATGCGCACTGGCCTCGATGAACACATCGAAACCGTCATCGAGGAGCGTCTTGGTCGCGGTCGCGAAACGCACCGTCTCCCGCAGATTCCGATACCAGTACTCCGCATCCAGCTGCTCGGTGTCGATCCAGTCGCCCGTCACCGTGGAGAAGAACGGCACCCGGGACGGCCGAGGCTTCAGCCCACGCAACCGGTCCAGCAATTCCTCATGGAGCTGATCCACATGCGCCGAATGGGAGGCGTAATCCACCTCGATCCGCCGCGCCCGCACCCGCCGCCGCCGGCACTCGGCCACCACCTCATCCAACGCCTCCCCATCCCCGGACACCACAACCGAGGACGGCCCATTGACAGCCGCCACCCCCACCCGGCCACCCCACCGCTCCAACAGCAAACCAACCTCATCAGCGGAAACCGCCACCGACACCATGCCCCCACCACCCGCCAACACCCTCAACGCCCGACTCCGCAAAGCCACCACACGCGCCCCGTCCTCCAACGACAACGCACCCGCCACACACGCCGCCGCAATCTCCCCCTGCGAATGCCCCACCACCGCACCCGGCACCACACCAAAGGACTCCCACAACGCCCCCAACGACACCATCACCGCCCACAACACCGGCTGCACCACATCCACCCGCCCCAACGCAGACCCGTCCTCCAACACCCCCACCAACGACCAATCCACATACACCGACAAAGCCCGCTCACACTCCGCCATCCGCCCCGCAAACACCGACGAAACCCCCAACAACTCCACCGCCATCCCCACCCACTGCGACCCCTGCCCCGGAAACACCACCACCGACCGCCTGTCAGCCCGCACCCCACCCGGGGTCCCGGACGGCGAAAGGCCACGCAACTGATCGAGGAAGTCCGCCCGGCCCCGCCCGACGAGCACGGCACGGCAGTCCAGCGCCGCCCGCGTGGTGACCAGCGACCAGCCCACATCGACGGGCCGAAGCTCCGGCTCACCCTCCACGAACGCGGCCAGCCGTACGGCCTGAGCACGCAACGCCTCAGCGCTCCTCGCCGACACGGCCCAGACCACCGGCCCGTCCGGCGTCGGTCCCTCCACGGCCTCGGCATCATCAGCCGGCGCATGCTCGAGAACCACATGCGCGTTGGTCCCGCTGACCCCGAACGAGGACACCCCGGCCCGGCGCGGACGGCCGTCCACCTCCGGCCACTCCCGGGCCTCCGTCAACAGCGACACCCCACCCGACGACCAGTCCACATGCGGCGACGGCTCATCCACATGCAACGTCCTCGGCAACACCCCATGCCCCATCGCCAACACCATCTTGATCACACCCGCCACACCCGCCGCCGCCTGCGCATGCCCGATATTCGACTTCAACGACCCCAACCACAACGGCCGATCAACCGCACGCCCCTGCCCATACGTCGCCAACAACGCCTGCGCCTCGATCGGATCACCCAGCGACGTCCCCGTCCCATGCCCCTCGACCGCGTCCACCTCACCCGGCGACAGCCCCGCACCCGCAAGGGCATCGCGGATCACCCGCTGCTGCGACGGACCATTCGGCGCCGTCAAACCATTCGACGCACCATCCTGATTCACCGCACTACCCCGCACCACCGCCAACACCCGAAGCCCACGCCGCCGCGCCTCCGACAACCGCGTCACCAACAACACACCCACACCCTCCGCCCACCCCGTACCGTCCGCCGACGCCGAGAACGCCTTGCACCGCCCATCGGCAGCCAACCCCCGCTGCCTGCTGAACTCCACGAACATGCCCGGCGCCGCCATGGCGGTGACTCCACCGGCCAGCGCCAGCTCGCATTCGCCGTTCGCCAGTGCCCGGCTCGCCAGGTGCAGGGCCGCCAGCGACGACGAGCAGGCGGTGTCCACCGTCAGCGCCGGGCCCTCGAGGCCGAAGGTGTAGGCGACCCTGCCCGAGGCCACGCTGGTGGTGGTCCCGGTCAGCAGATACCCGGCGGCGTCCTCGTCGGACTCGTACAGGCGCGGCCCGTACTCCTGGGCGGTGGCGCCGATGAACACGCCCGTCCGGCTGCCCCGGAGCGAGGACGGATCGATCCCGGCCCGTTCGAACGTCTCCCAGGCCACCTCCAGCAGCAGCCGCTGCTGCGGGTCCATGGCCAGCGCCTCACGCGGGCTGATCCCGAAGAACTCCGCGTCGAAGTCGCCGAGCCCGGTCAGGAAACCGCCTTCCCGCACATACGACGTGCCCAGCCCGCCGCCCTCGGGGTCGTACAGCTCGTCGGGGCTCCATCCGCGATCGGCCGGAAGGCCGCTGATGGCGTCGACCTCGTCGGCTACGAGCTTCCACAGGTCCTCCGGGGAGCTCACCCCGCCCGGGAACCGGCAGCCCATCGCGGTGATCACCACCGGGTCCCCGTCCACCGGGTTGCCGCCCGCCGGGGCCACGGCGGCCTGGGGGGACGGCACACCGCCTGGCGCGCCGAGGAGCTGGTCGCGGATGTGCCGGGCCAGGACGAGTGGGGTGGGCTGGTCGAAGAGCAGGCTGCTCGGCAGGGTGAGGGCGGTGGCCTCGTTGACGGCGTTGCGCAGTTCGACGGAGGTGCCCGAGGTGAAGCCGTGGTCCTTGAAGGACAGTCCCGGGTCGATGTCCTGGGGTGTGCTGTGTCCGAGCACCGCGGCGGCATGGGCGCGCACCAAGTCCAGGACGATCCGTTCCTGCTCATCCGCCGACCTGCCATGGAGCCTCCTGGCGAGCGAGGCGGGCTCCACGGCCGACTCGGCGGGGGCCTCGCTTTCGGCGGGATCGCCCAGCCAGTAGCGCTCGCGTTGGAAGGCGTAGGTGGGCAGGGGAACGCGGCGGGCCCCACTACCGGCGAAGACCGCGTACCAGTCGACGGGCACACCCCGCACATAGGCCGTGGCCACCGCCCGCCACAACGTCTCCGGCTCAGGCCGGTCGCGGCGCAGCACGGGAACGCTCACCCCGGCCCCGGACACACCGTCCTGGACCATCCCCGACAAGGTCCCGTCCGGACCCAACTCCACGAACGTGGTCACGCCCTCGGCCTCCAGAGCACGGACACCGTCGTGGAACCGCACCGCTTCCCGTACGTGCCGGACCCAGTACTCCGCACCCCCCGGAACACCCACCCGACCCGACACATTCAGCACCAACGGAATCCTCGGTGCCTCGTACTCCACCGACTCCGCCACCCGCCGGAAATCCTCCAGCACCCCCTCCATCAGGCACGAATGGAACGCATGCGAAACCCGCAGCCGACGCACCCGCCGACCCCGCGCCTCCCACTCAGCCGCCACCACATCCACCACCGACGCCACACCCGACACCACCGTGGACACCGGACCATTGACCGCCGCCACATCCACACCCTCCGGCAAGCCCTCCAACACCTCCGCCTCAGACGCCTCCACCGCCACCATCGCCCCACCCGACGGCAACCCCTGCATCAACCGACCCCGCGCCTCCACCAACCCACACGCATCCCGCAGCGAAAACACCCCCGCCACATACGCCGCCGCCAACTCACCCACCGAATGCCCCAACACCACATCCGGCACCACACCCCACGACTCCACCAACCGGAACAACGCCACCTCAACCGCAAACAACGCAGGCTGAGCAAACTCCGTACGATCCAGAACCCCCTGATCCCCGCCGAACACCACATCCCTCACCGGCAGCGAAAACCCCGCACACACCTCATCAAACGCCTCCGCGAACACCGGATACACCTCATACAACCCCCGCCCCATCCCCACCCGCTGCGACCCCTGACCCGCGAACAGGAAAGCCAGCGGCCCCTCGTCCGCGACGCCCCGGACCACCTCCGCGGAGGGCTCATCCGCCGCGAGCAGCCCGAGCCCATGGGCGGCTTCCCTGGTTCCACCGGGGCTGATCAGCACAGCGCGGTGTTCCAGCGCGGCCCGTGTGGTGGCCAGCGAACTGGCCACGTCCACCGGGCGCAGCTCCGGGTGGTCGGCCAGGTGGGTGCGGAGCCGCTCGGCCTGGGCGCGAAGGGCCGGTGCGGTCCGGCCGGAGAGGATCCAGGGCAGGACGGGGGGCCGTACGTCCGCCGGCTCCTCCGGGGGTTCGGCTTCCCGCCGGGCGGCCGCCCCGCCGGGGGGCTCGGCCAGGACGACATGGCAGTTGGTGCCGCCCATGCCGAAGGAGTTGACGCCCGCGATCCGTGGGCGGCGCGGGTCCGGCCAGGGCCCCAGGGCGGTCTGGACTCGGAGGTTCAGCTCGTCCAGCGGGATGTCGGGGTGCGGGCGTTCGAAGTTGAGGGTGGGCGGCAGTACACCGTGTGCGATGGCCAGGGTGGTCTTGATCAGGCCGACGATGCCCGCTGCCGCTTCCAGGTGTCCGACGTTCGTCTTCGCCGAGCCAACGGGCAGCGGGGAAGTGGCCGGGCGGGCGGTGCCGAGGACCGTGCCCACGGACCGGGCCTCGATCGGGTCGCCGACCCTCGTGCCGGTGCCGTGCAGTTCGACGTACTGCAGGTCAAGGGGGCGCACACCGGCATCGAGGCAGGCCCCGCGCAGGGCCTCCTGCTGACCGCGGGTCGTGGGAGTGGTCAGTCCGGCGCCGGGGCCGTCGTTGTTGACCGCGCTGCCGCGGATGAGGCAGTAGACGTGGTCGCCGTCGGCCCGGGCGGCCGCGTACGGCTTGAGCACCACCATGCCGCCGCCCTCACCGCGCACATAGCCGTTGGCCCGGTGGTCGAAGGTGAAGCACCGGCCGTCCGGTGAGAGGGCCCCGAACTTCTCGGTGGCGTCCGAACTCTCCGGGGCGAGGATGAGGTTGACCCCGCCCGCCAATGCCAGGTCCGTCTCGCCCCGGCGCAGGCTCTGGCAGGCGAGGTGGACGGCGACCAGGGAGGAGGACTGCCCGGTGTCGACCACCAGACTGGGGCCGCTGAGTCCCAGGACGTAGGAGATCCGGTTGGCGACGATCCCCCGGCTCAGCCCGGTGAGGGTGTGTTCCCCGGCCTCGTGCGGACCCCGGTGGAACAGGGTCGCGTAGTCGTCCGAGAAGGCGCCCAGGTAGACACCGGTCCGTCCGGCGGCGGCCAGGTCCGGGACGATTCCGGCGTCCTCCAGCGCCTCCCAGCCCAGCTCCAGCATCAGCCGCTGCTGGGGGTCCATCGCGGTGGCCTCGCGGGGGGAGATCCGGAAGAAGCCCGCGTCGAACCGGTCGGGGTGGTCGAGGAAGCCTCCCCGCCGCACCCGGTCGGCCGGCGCCGCCGGGGAGCGGCGCTCGGGGGGAGTCTCGGTGATCGCGTCGGTGCCCTCGCGCAACAGCCGCCAGAAGGCCGAGGGGTCCGGGGCCTGCGGCAGGCGGCAGGCGAGGCCGACCACGGCTATGGCCTCGGGTGTCCCGTCGGCTATGGCGTCGGGTGTGCCGTCAGGTGTGGTGTCGGTTGTGCCGTCAGGTGTGCCGTCGGGTGTGGTGTCCTCGCCCGACGCGTGCTCGCTGTTCACGCCTCACGGCCCCCTTCGTCCACGGCTGCTGCCGAATGCCGATGCGAGTTGTCCTCACTCATCACTGCCGGGCCACTGCCTTCTTCCCCATCGCATCGGAAATTAGTGAGGTGTGGGAAACGCTCCAACCCCAAGGCCGCCCCCTATTCACCCCTAGATCTTTTTCCGGCGCTTCCTGGGCGGACCGCCTTCCTCCACGCTGGCCCTTAAAACGAACGTCCGTGGCCGCAAGAGGAGGAATGCATGGGATCTTTTCGTTTCGGTGTCGCGATGCACTCGGTGGGCGGACGCGAGGAATGGAACAAGAAATGCCGCCAGGCGGAGCGTCTCGGGTACGACGTGATTCTGGTGCCGGACCACCTCGGATTTCCCGCGCCGTTCTCCGCGATGGTCGCGGCGGCCGGAGCGACGGAGCGGCCACGGATCGGCTCCTTCGTCCTCAACACCTCCTTCTGGAACCCGACACTGCTGGGCCGGGACGTCGTGACCGCTGATCAGCTCACCGACGGGCGGCTGGAGGTCGGGCTCGGCGCGGGCCACCGGAAGGAGGAGTTCGAGGCGACGGGCTTCCCCTGGCGGCCGCTGGCCGAGCGGATCGACCACCTGGAGCGGACGATCGACGCCCTGTCCGGCGCGTACGAGGAGGCGGTGCGGGCGGACGCCCTGATCCAGCGCCCTCGTCCGCCGCTGTTCCTCGGCGGCAACAGCGACCGGCTGCTACGGCTGGCCGCCCGGCACGCGGACATCGTGGGGTTCTCCGCGCTGACGAAGGGCCCCGCGCCGCAGGGGTTCCGGATCCTGACCGCCGAGGCCCTCGACGAGCGGGTGGCCTTCTTCCGCTCGGCGGCCGGTGCGCGGGCGGCCGAGGTGGAACTGAACATCCTGGTCCGGGACGTCGTGATCACCGATGACCGGGACGGCCAGACCCGCCGCTGGCACGAGCGGACGCCGGATCTGACCCTGGAGGAGTTCCGCGCCGCGCCGGCCGTGCTGCTCGGCAGCGTGGACCAGATCGCCGCCCAGGTGCGGTCCTGGGCCGACCGGTTCGGCTTCCGCTATCTCACCGTGCACGAGCCGTGGCTGGAGACCTTCGCCCCGGTGATCGAGGCGCTCGGCGGGGAATGAGCCGCGCGGCCCGCTCGTGACGGAGGTGGCCCCCGCCGGTCCCGGCGGGGGCCACCTCCGTCACGAGCGGGGAGTCACCAGGTGACCGGCAGTTCGTAGACACCCTGCATATCGGCCGCCTCGCGGACCCGCAGCTCCTTCAGCGGCTTCTTCAGACGCAGGGAGGGGACCCTGCGCAGCAGCGCCCGGAAGGTCACTTCCAGTTCCATCCGGGCCAGGCCCTGCGCCAGGCAGTTGTGCGGCCCGAAGCCGAAGGCGAAGTGCTGGTGGGGTTCTCGGTGCACATCGAAGCGGTCCGGTTCGGGATACGTCTCGGGGTCGTGGTCGAGCAGGGCGTAGGGCATGATGAGGCCGCTGCCGGCCGGGATGACCCGGCCGTGGAACTCGATGTCCTCGGTGACGACGCGCAGGCCCGCCATGTCCGCGATGGTCAGATAGCGCAGCAGCTCGTCGACCGCGGCGGGGATCGTGTCCGGGTCGGCGCGCACCGAGGCGAGCTGGTCGGGGTGGTCCAGGAGGGTCGCCATGCCGAGGGCGATCATCTGCGCGGTGGTGCCCTGACCGGTGACCAGGAGCTGCACGGCCATCCGTATGAGGTCGCCGCGGTCCAGTTCACCCTTGGCGACCTCCTCAACGGACAGCCGGTCCAGCAGCCAGGTGCCGGTCCCGGCGCCCCTGGAGGAGACCAGCTGGTCCATGTAGGCGACGAGTTCGCCCAGCGGGCCCTCGGACTCCTCGGAGTCGGCGGCGCGCAGCAGCCGGACGCTGCGTTCCTGGAAGGTGGCCTGGTCCTCGGTGGGGACACCGAGCAGATGGAAGATGACCCGGGAGGACAGCTCCGAGGCGAAGTCCTGGATGAGGTCGACGGGCGGGGTGGCCGCCAGCAGGCGGTCGACACAGTCGTCGACGATCCGTTCGACGTCGGGCTGCATGGCCTTGGTCCGCTTGGCCGTGAAGTCGGGGATCAGCATGCGGCGGTACATGCTGTGCTCCTCGCCGTCCATGGTGACCAGGGTGCGGAACCAGCGGGCACCCAGCAGACGGGGGGTGATGATCGGGAATCCGTCGCTGGCCCGCTCCGAGGACACCCGGGGATCGGTGAGCAGACGACGGGCGTCCGCGTGCCGGGTGACCAGCCAGGCGGTGTTGCCGTCGTAGAGGGTCACCTCGGCCAGGGGCCCGTGGTCCCGCAGCGCCGAGTAGCCGGCGGGCGGCCGGTAGGGACAGGTGCGCTGCTGGGGAAAGGAAAAGGTTTCCTCTTCGGTGGCTGCCGTTACGGTCTCGCTCATCATGGTGTCCTGACGTCGGTGGAACGAATCGGCGCTCCGCGGGGACGCATTCCCCACCGCGGAGGGGATGTCCGGCCCGGTCATTCACCGCCGGACCGCAGGAATTCCGCCAATTGGGCCGGGCTGGGCCTCGTGAAGATTTCGGCGAGCTGGAGACGTACGCCGAGCCGTTCCTCGACGGACTGGGCGAGCTTCGCCGCCAGCAGGGAATGGCCGCCACTGGTGAAGAAATTGGAATGGGCGTGCAGATCGGTACGGCCGAGCACGTCCTGCCACAGGTCGATGAGTTTCCCCACGAGTTTGTCCTCCGGTTCGACCGCGGACGGCTCGGCCCGTTCCTGGTCGCGGTCCCGTATCCGGCGGGCCAGCGCCAAATAGTCGACCTTGTGGTTCCCGGTGGTGGGCAGGGCGCCGACGAGGAGGAATTCCCCGGGGACCGCGGGGGCCGGGAGGCTGCTGCGGGCGTGCTCCCAGACCTGGTTGACCAGGCCGGGGACGTCCTCGGCGAGGAGGAACGCCACCAGCCGGGCGTCGCCCGCCTCACCCGTGACGACCAGGGCGGCCGCCGCCCGGACGGCGGGGTGGCCGAGGAGCACGCTCTCCACCTCGCCCAGCTCGATCCGGTTGCCCCGCAGCTTCACCTGCCGGTCGACGCGGCCGAGCACCTCCAGCGTTCCGTCTCCCCGCCACCGGGCGAGATCACCGGTGCGGTAGTAGCGCCCGTGGCGGGGGTGCTCCCGGAACCGGTCGGCGGTCAGCTCCGGGCGGCGGTGGTAGCCGATGGCCACTCCCCCGCCGGCGACGCACAACTCGCCCCGCACGCCCACCGGCAGTTCCGCACCGTCGGGGGTGGCGACGAACACCCGGGTGTCACGGATCGGCCGGCCGACGTGCACCGGGCCCCCGGGGCCCGGCTCGACCAGGCCGGATGTCGACCAGATGGTGGTCTCCGTCGGTCCGTAGACATTGCGCAGCTCACAGCCGGTCGCGGCCAGCCGGGCGGCCAGCGCCGACGGGAGCGGTTCGCCGCCGCACAGGACGCGCCGCCCGTCCAGTTGGTCCGCGCAGTCGTCGGTCACCAGCCGCCAGGTGGTCGGGGTGGCCTGGACGATGTCGACCCGGTGGTCCCGCAGCAGATCGGCCAGGACGCGGCCGTCGGACCGTGCGGCGTCCGGCGCGGCCACCAGGCGCCCGCCGGTGACCAGCGGCAGGAACAGTTCCAGGGCGGAGATGTCGAAGCTGAAGGTGGTCAGCCACAGCGTGGTCTCACCCGGCCGGGCCCGGAGTTCATCGGCGAAGTGCCCCACCACGTTGGTGAGGTTGCCGTGGGAAACCAGGGTTCCCTTCGGCCGTCCGGTCGAGCCTGAGGTGTAGATCAGGTAGGCGGCGCGGGCCGGATCGGGATCGGCGCCCAGGTCGGAGCCGGTACGAGGGTCGGGGTCAGTGCGAGGGTCGGGGTCAGTGCGAGGGTCGGAGCCGGTGCGGGGGTCGGAGCCGGTGCCGAGCGCGGAGTCGGCGCCGGAAGCAGGGTCACTGCCGGTGGCGGGCCGGGTGTTCAGGTCGGCCAGGCGCAGCACCGGAACCCCTTCGGGTGCGGGCACGGACCCGTCCCCGGCCAGAACCGCCTTCGCCCCGGAGTCCGCGAGCTGGTACGCGAGGCGGTGCGCGGGGTGGTCGGGGTCCAGGGGGAGGTAGACCGCGCCGGTGAGCCATACGCCGAGCACGGCCGCGGCCAGCGCGGCCGAGCGTGGTGCGATCAGCGCGACCACATCGCCGTCGCCGATGCCGTGGTCGCGCAGCGCACTCCTGACGGCGAGGGCCGAGTCCCACAGCTCCCGGTAGGTCCGGGGACCGTCCGCGTCCTCGACGGCCACCGCGTCCGGTGTCCTCGCGACGGTCCGCCGCACTCCGGCGAGCACGGAGGGCGCGGGCCGGTCCGGCGGGGGCTGACCGGCGGCGTCGATCACGGCGTGGTCGCGTTCGCTCCAGGCCACGGCCCCGCCGAGGGGCTGCCCGGGGTCCTCGGCCAGGGACGACAGCAGCACCTCGTAGCGCCCCAGCAGCGCGGCGACCTCGTCACGCGTGAACACATCGTCGCTGTAGACGATGCGCAAGCGCAGTTCCTCGTCGGTCGACATGACGAAGAACTCCAGGTCAAACTTGCTGTACGGGATCTCGACGACCATGGGGGCGGCGGCCAGGCCGCCGATCTCGAAGTCGGGCAGGCCCAGACCCGGCACGTAGTTGAAGACGTGCCGGAAGAGGCTGTTGCGCCACGCGCCGCCCTCTCGGGCTACTTCGTTGTAGAGGCTGTCCACCGGCACGTCGGCGTGGGCGATGCCGTCGAGGAAGACCCGCCCGGCCTTCAGGGCCAGTTCCCGGAAGCTGTCGTCGGGGTCCACCGTGAGCCGCAGGGGCACCACGTTGACGTGGTAGCCGATCGCGCCGGGCGCGGAGCGGCCCCGTACATTCACCATCGTGCCCACGGCCAGGTCCGGCCCGGCCCCGTGCTGGGCGAGCAACAGACCGTAGGCGGCGAGCAGGACGACGGCCTCGGAGGTGTTCAGTTCGGTGCGCAGCCGGTCCACCGCCGCCCGGACCCGGCGGGGCACGGTGACGGTCAGCTGGCCACCGGCCAGGGTCGAACCGGCGGCCTCCTGCCTGCCGTAGGCCAGCTCGAGCCTGGAGGGATCGAAGCCCTGGAGCTGCCGGTGCCAGTAGCTGAGGCTCTCGGCGGTCGGCTCCGCCTCCCGCAACGCCGGCACCGGCTCCAGCAGAGCGGGGTCGGGCGGCCGGTTCGCGGCGAGCGCGGTGTACACCTCGACCAGCTCGCCGAGGAGGATGCCCGCGGAGATGGTGTCGAAGACCAGGTGGTGCAGGACCAGGCAGACGATGTCCTCACCGTCGCCCGGCAGGTGCCCGACGCGCGTCAGCGGCCGGCCGTCGAAGGTGAACGGCATGGCCACGAAGGAGGTCAGCGCCTGCTCGGGATCGCCCGAGGCCGGTACGGTGAGCACCTCCGCACCGGCCTCATCGACGTCGAGGACGACCTTGGTCAGCCCCGTGTCGCCGGCGTGGAACACGGTGCGCAGCGTCTCGTGGCGTCGCACGAGCAGCGTCACGGACGCCCGCAGGATGGACCGGTCCAGGCCGCCGCGCACCCTGAAGGTGAAGGACAGGTTGTTCACGGCGGCGCCGGGGACCAGCCGTTCCAGCAGCCACAGCGCCTCCTCCTTCCGGGTGACCGGTTCCGGCCGCGGCGCCCTTCCGGTGCCGCTGGGGCCCGGGTCCGTCCGTGTCCGCATCAGGTGTGTCCTCTCAACGGAGCAGATCCGCCACGGTCTTCGCCACGTCGGCGGACCGCAGCAGATCGGCATGGGCCAGGTCGAAGCGGATCTCGCGCGCCACCTTCGCCGGCCGCTCGGCCTCGGGCAGCAGGTTCAGCCCGTTGGTGGACGTGGTGGAGCTGATCGCCGTGGCACCGGGCCAGCCCTCCCGGGTGTCGATCCCGGCGGCGGCCACCAGATAGGTCATGAACGCGGTGACCGTCGCGGTGAACTCCGCACGGCGGACCTCGTCGAGACCCGCCCGGTCGAAGGCGACCCCGGCCCATTCGCCGAACACGCCCAGCAGCTGGTCCCGCAGGCGTCCCAGGTCCGTGGCACCGTCGCTGACGCGCTGGCCCGCCTGCTGGGCCTCGGCCACCTCCTCGGGCCGCAGCACCACCCCCAGCCCCTCGATCACCTTGTGGAACTGCCAGTAGACGGTGACCGCGTTCGGCGACTCGGGGTCGAACAGGATGACCCGCGGCGCCTCGGGCTGTTCGGCGGTGATCCGGTCGGCGAGGGCCGCCGCGTAGACGCTGCCCGCGCAGAAGCCGAACACGGCCCGCACGGGGAGGCCGCCCGTGCGGACGTCCGCGTGCCATCGGTCCAGATAGCCGTCCGCGGTCAGCGCCGTCTCGTTCCCCGTGCCCGGGGGCACGGACTCCCAGAGCGCGTAGTCGATGTCGAGCTGCGGGGCCAGCTCGGGGAAACCGGCCTCCGGCCGGCCGGTGAAGGGGTAGTCGATGGCCAGGACGAGGCCGTCGGCCCCCTCCTTGAGCGTTCGCCAGCTGTTGGTTGCCGCCATGAGGCACTCCCGAGCCGAAGGTCAGTGGAAGGCGGAGATCGGATCAGTAGAGGGAGGACGGGCCCTCGCCCAGCCGGAAGCTGGCCTGCTGTAGCCGGCCGAAGACATTGCCGAACAGACCGGGGATGATCGACTTGTCGCCGGGGGCGTCCAGCATGCCCGGCAGGGCGAAGATGCCCGCGTGCTCGGAGGTGACCCCTTTGCGGAAGGCCAGCCGCACATGCGCGGTGACCGACTCGACCTCCGGCAGCGGGACCGTACCGTCGGGCTTGCTGAGGATCCCGCCGTCGGGCCCGCTGAGCCGGCAGGCGATGTGGACGCCGCCCTCGGCGGGGAACTGCGGGTCCCAGCAGTTCGCGGGGTCCTGCTCCTGCCAATCGGCGCGGCTGACCTTGTAGAAGAGCTTGAAGTCCTCCCGGCGCAGATCGTCCCGGTCCGAGAACCAGATGACCAGGTTGAGCCCGGTGTCCGGGTAGGCGAAACGGCCCCGGTTCGTGTAGAAGACCGAGAATTCGATCGTCTCACCCGGGGTGATCACCGCCGGTACGCCGATGAAATCCGCGACGATGTCGTCATTGACCCGGAAACCCTTGTACTCACGGTAGACCGGCCCGTCGGTGGAAACCGTGGACGTCATTTTCCATGTCCTTTCGGAAGGCGGGGAATTGCGGAACGAATACGGTGGGATCGTGGTCGGGGTATTCCTCGTGGTCTGCCGCCGGGCGTGCCTCAGCGCGGTGCGCCGAACCACCGGCCCAGCGCTTCGGCCAGCCGCTCGCGGTCGTCGGCCCAGCACACATGGCCGTCCGGCCGCACCAGCACCTGCCGGGCACCGATGTCCTCGGCCGTGGTCGCCGCCCGGATGTCCACCCGGTGCGCCCACGCGCCGACGACGTCCTCGTCCGCCGGGGCCCCCGAGAGGTCGAGGAAGACCCCACGGCCGCCGCCCAGCAGCCGGTGGGCGGGCAGCGGCCCGTCCGCGGTGCGCAGGTCGAGGTCCGGCAGCCGGCGGCCGACGAGGGGGTGCGCGTCGACGGGCGCGGGGTGGCGCAGTCCGAGGCCGGAGACGACACCGGCGAGGTGCCGGTTGGTCTCGGGCAGGCCCAGCAGCTCGATCAGGACCTCCCGCAGCGGCGTCAGCTCCGGTCCGCCGTCCAGCAGCGAGAACTGGGCCCGTGCCTCCCTGAGCAGGACGGCCGCGGCGGGGTGCCGTTCGGTGTGGTACGTGTCCAGCAGACCGGCTGGGGCCCACCCGCCCACTTCGGCGGCCAGCTTCCAGCCCAGGTTGAACGCGTCCTGGAGACCGAGGTTCAGCCCCTGGCCGCCCAGCGGCACGATGATGTGCGCCGCGTCGCCGGCCAGCAGCACCCGGCCGTGCCGGTAGTGCTCCACCTGACGGCAGGCGTCGCTGAACCGGGACGCCCAGCGGACCTCCTTCAGCTCGCTGTCCAGTCCGCAGGCCGTACGGATCGCCTCCCGGATCTCCGCCTCGGCGACCGGCTCCTCGCGCGGGACGCGCTGGACGGCCGGGCCGGAGAAGCTCAGCCGGTGGACGCCGTCCTCCAGTGCCCGCAGGGAGAACATCAGCCGGCCACCGGGCACCGGGACCACCCCGGCCATGCTGTTGCCCGGCAGCAGCCGCAGGTGGCGCTGGCGCTCGGGGTCCAGCTCCGCGTGCCACCGCTCGGGCGGACGGGCCAGGACCACATCGGCGGCGACGAACAGCTGGGTACCGTCCGTGCCGGGGAAGTCGGCGGCCAGCGCCTTCCGTACCGGGCTCCGGCCGCCGTCGCAGCCCACCAGGTAGCGCGCCCGGAACCGGCGCCCGCCCCCGGCCGTGCGCACCGTGGCGGTGACACCGTCGGGGTCCTGCTCCACGGCGGTCACCTCGTGGCCCCGGGACACCGTGACGCCGAGCTCGGCCAGGCGCCCCTCCAGCCGCTCCTCGACCCGGGTCTGCAGGACCCCGATCTGGTACGGGTGGCGGGTGCGCCACGGATGGCAGTCCAGCGGCACGGGCAGCGCCCCGAAGAAGCTGTGGGCCGGGGTGCCGAGCACGATCTGATGTTCCAGCAGGTCCGCCAGCAGCCCGCGGGCCTCCAGGATCTCCGAGGTACGAGGGTGCAGGTTGAGCGCCCGGGACTGCGTACTGCGGGCGCCGAGGGTCTCCAGGACCACGGGGCGGACGCCGGCCAGCGCGAGTTCCGCCGCCACCATCAGCCCGGTGGCCCCCGCCCCCACCACGATCACGTCGGTGTCCATACGCTTCCTTGCTGCTCGTGAGTCGGCATGTCCGCGAATCGGCGCCCTGGTGAATCGCCCTGGTGAATCGCGCTGGCGAATCAACCGCGCAACGCGAATTCCACGGCCCGTGTCAGGTAATTCACGGGGAATGAGAGATGCTTCGAGCGGCCCTTACGCTATGGACCGGGCGGGGTCCCGATCAACCCCCTACCGTTACCCTTACCGCCCCTAACTATCCGATCACCGGGGCGAGTTGAAGGACATCGTCTTGCCGTTTCACACCGGTGGAGAAATATAGTGCTCGGCAGTATTGGCGGATATTCTCAGCGATGCGTCGAGGAGCCGATGATGAGCACAGCACAGTCCACGGACGTCGTGGTGGTCGGCAGCGGCCCCACCGGGCTCACACTGGCCCATGAACTCGCCCTCGCCGGTGTGCGCGTCATCGTGATCGACAAACTGGCCGACCCCAATGAGCACTCCAAGGCCCTGGGCCTGCAGCCGCGCACGGTCGAGGTGCTCGACATGCGCGGACTGCTCGGCGCCGTGCTGGAACGCTCCCTGACCCAGGTGCCCGACGCCCACTTCGCCGGACTGCCGGTCGTGATGAACTACCTCGGCTGGGGCAGCCGCCACCCCTACGGCGTGATCATCCCGCAGGACCGGGTGGAAGGCGTGCTGGAGGAGACGCTGGCCGCCCGTTACGGCATCGAGGTGCGCCGCTCCCACGAACTGGTGGACCTCGAGCAGGACGCCGATGGGGTCACCTCCACGGTGGCCACCCCGGACGGTGCCGTCCGGCTGCGCTCCCGCTATGTGGTCGGATGCGACGGCAGCCGCAGCGCCGTGCGCAAACGGCTGGGCGTGGCCTTCCCCGGCACCAGGACCGCCTTCTCCGGCGTGGTCGCCGATGTGACCCTGAAGAAGGGCGCCGACGCGCTGGGCGAACGCCCCAAGTCCATCCGGGACCTGCTGGGCGTGGACAAGGCGCACCAGGACCGGATGACCTGGCCCCTGGTCCCGCTGCAGAACGGGCTCTACCGCGTGGTGTGGGGGATCTACGGGCGCGGCGAGACCGACGCGGACCAGCCGGTGACCGCGGCCGAGGTCCGTGACTCGGTGCGGCTGCGGTACGGCGACGCGGTGGAGGTCGACGAGATCCGCTGGCTCTCCCGGTTCACCGACTCCGCCTACCAGGCCGAGCACTACCGGCGGGGCCGGGTGCTGCTGGCCGGCGACGCCGCCCATGTGCATCTGCCCGCCGCCGGACAGGGCCTCAACCTCGGTGTGCAGGACGCCATGAACCTGGGCTGGAAACTCGCCGCCGAGGTGGCCGGCTGGGCCCCGGCCGGCCTGCTGGACAGCTACCACGGCGAACGGCACCCCATCGGGGAGAGCGTCGTGGAGAACACCCGCGCCCAGGCCGTGCTGACCAACCCGTCCGAGGAGTACGACGGACTGCGCGCGATCTTCGTCCGGCTGCTGCGGATGGGACCGGTCAGCCACTACCTCGCCGGGATGGTCTCCGGTCTCGACATCCGCTACCCGATGCCCGGAGGCGGCACGGACGAGCTGACCGGTGCCCGGATGCCGGACCCCGACCTCTCGGTGGACGGCGCCGAACGGCCGATGAGCACGCTGCTCCGGTCCGGCCGGGGCCTGCTGCTCACCACCGACGCCACCCGGCGGTGGGCCACGCAGGCCACCGCATGGACGGGCCGCGTCGACGCGGTGACCGCCGCCGCGTTGCCGGACGTCCCGGCCGACGCGGTCCTCGTACGCCCCGACGGCTATGTGTGCTGGGCGGCCGCGGCCTCCGACGACACCGCGCCGGAGCGCCTGACGGATGCCCTGGAGACCTGGTTCGGCGCGCCGGGGCCGACGCCGCCGCAGCCCGAGGCCGCCCCGGAAGCCGCCGTCTCCCACTGAGGCCCCGCCCCACGACCGTCCCGCGCGAGAGCCGGAAACCGCCGGAAACGCCGCAGGGCGGCCACCCCGCGAAGGGTGACCGCCCTGTGAGCGATACCAGCCTTACTGGTTGTACGGACCGTAGTCGTAGTCCTCCAGCGGAACGGCCTGGCCGGAGCCCGTACCGAAGGGCGAGTAGTCGATGTCGTCGTAGCCGACGGCCGAGTACATCGCGGCCTTCGCCTCCTCGGTCGGCTCGACCCGGATGTTGCGGTAGCGGGACAGGCCCGTACCGGCCGGGATGAGCTTACCGATGATCACGTTCTCCTTGAGGCCGATCAGGGAGTCCGACTTGGCGTTGATCGCCGCGTCGGTGAGCACCCGGGTCGTCTCCTGGAAGGACGCCGCCGACAGCCAGGACTCGGTCGCCAGCGAGGCCTTGGTGATACCCATCAGCTGCGGCCGGCCGGAGGCCGGGTGGCCGCCTTCCTGGACCACACGACGGTTCTCACCCTCGAAGCGCGAGCGCTCCACGAGCTCGCCCGGCAGCAGCTCCGCGTCGCCGGACTCGATGATCGTCACACGGCGCAGCATCTGCCGGATGATGATCTCGATGTGCTTGTCGTGGATCGACACACCCTGCGAGTTGTAGACCTTCTGGACCTCGCCCACCAGGTGCACCTGGACGGCGCGCTGGCCGAGGATGCGCAGCACGTCGTGCGGGTTGATGGCACCCACGGTCAGCGGCTGGCCGACCTCGACGTGGTCGCCCTCGCCCACCATCAGACGGGATCGCTTGGAGACGCCGTACGACGTCTCGTCGGACCCGTCGTCCGGGGTGACGACGAGCTTCTTGGTCTTCTCGGTCTCCTCGATCCGGACGCGGCCGGCCGCCTCCGAGATCGGGGCGACGCCCTTGGGCGTACGGGCCTCGAAGAGCTCGACGACACGCGGCAGACCCTGGGTGATGTCCTCACCGGCCACACCACCGGTGTGGAAGGTACGCATCGTCAGCTGGGTGCCGGGCTCACCGATGGACTGCGCGGCGATGATGCCGACCGCCTCGCCGATGTCCACCAGCTTGCCGGTCGCCAGCGAGCGGCCGTAGCACATGGCGCAGGTGCCGACGGCGGACTCGCAGGTGAGCACCGAGCGGGTCTTGACCGTCTCCACGTTGTGGCGGACCAGCTCGTCGATGAGCACGTCGCCCAGGTCGGTACCGGCCGGGGCCAGGACCTTCCCGTCCACGACGATGTCCTCGGCGAGGCAGCGCGCGTACACGCTGGTCTCGACGTCTTCCGTCTTGCGGAGCACGCCGTCCGCGCCCTTGGACGCGATCGCCAGCTTGAGGCCGCGGTCGGTGCCGCAGTCCTCCTCGCGGATGATGACGTCCTGCGAGACGTCCACCAGACGACGGGTCAGGTAACCCGAGTCGGCGGTACGCAGGGCGGTGTCGGCGAGACCCTTACGGGCACCGTGGGTGGAGATGAAGTACTCCAGCACGGAGAGACCCTCACGGAACGACGCCTTGATGGGCCGCGGGATGGTCTCGTTCTTCGCGTTGGACACCAGACCACGCATACCGGCGATCTGACGCATCTGCATCATGTTTCCGCGCGCGCCCGAGTTGACCATCATGAAGATCGGGTTGGTCTTCGGGAAGTTCGCGTTCATCGCCTCGGCGACCTCGTTGGTCGCCTTGGTCCAGATCGCGATCAGCTCCTGGGTGCGCTCGTCCTTGGTGATCAGACCGCGCTCGTACTGCTTCTGGACCTTCTCGTCCTGCGCCTCGTAGCCCTCGATGATGGCCTTCTTGGCCTCGGGCACGACCACGTCGGAGATGGCGACGGTGACACCGGAGCGGGTGGCCCAGTGGAAACCGGCCGCCTTCAGGTTGTCCAGGGTCGCCGCGACGATGACCTTGGGGTAGCGCTCGGCGAGGTCGTTGACGATCTCGGAGAGCTGCTTCTTGCCCACCGAGTAGTCGACGAACGGGTAGTCCTCGGGCAGCAGCTCGTTGAAGAGCGCGCGGCCCAGCGTGGTGCGCAGCCGGAAGCTGTCACCGGGCTGCCAGTCGGGCTCGCCCTCCTCGGCCACCGGCGGGGTCCAGCCGCGGGGCGGAACCGTGCCGATCGGGAAGCGGATGTCGACCTTCGCCTGGAGCGACAGCTCCCGGGTGTCGAACGCCATGATCGCCTCGGCGGCCGAGCCGAAGGACCGGCCCTCACCGCGGACCTCGCGCTCCTCCTCGTCGGTGGTGAGGAAGAACAGGCCCAGCACCATGTCCTGGGTCGGCATGGTCACCGGACGGCCGTCGGCCGGCTTGAGGATGTTGTTCGAGGACAGCATCAGGATGCGGGCCTCGGCCTGCGCCTCCGCGGACAGCGGCAGGTGCACGGCCATCTGGTCACCGTCGAAGTCCGCGTTGAACGCGGTGCAGACGAGCGGGTGAATCTGAATGGCCTTGCCCTCGACCAGCTGCGGCTCGAACGCCTGGATACCGAGGCGGTGCAGGGTGGGCGCACGGTTCAGCAGCACCGGGTGCTCGGCGATGACCTCTTCGAGCACGTCGTACACGACCGTGCGGCCGCGCTCGACCATGCGCTTGGCCGACTTGATGTTCTGCGCGTGGTTCAGGTCCACCAGGCGCTTCATCACGAACGGCTTGAAGAGCTCCAGCGCCATGGCCTTGGGCAGACCGCACTGGTGCAGCTTGAGCTGCGGGCCGACGACGATGACCGAACGGGCCGAGTAGTCGACGCGCTTACCGAGCAGGTTCTGACGGAACCGGCCCTGCTTGCCCTTCAGCATGTCGCTGAGGGACTTCAGCGGACGGTTACCGGGGCCGGTGACCGGGCGGCCGCGGCGGCCGTTGTCGAACAGCGCGTCGACGGCCTCCTGAAGCATCCGCTTCTCGTTGTTCACGATGATCTCGGGGGCACCGAGGTCGAGGAGACGCTTGAGGCGGTTGTTCCGGTTGATCACACGGCGGTACAGGTCGTTCAGGTCGGAGGTCGCGAAGCGGCCACCGTCCAGCTGCACCATCGGACGCAGGTCCGGCGGGATCACCGGGATGCAGTCCAGCACCATGCCGTTGGGGCTGTTCCGGGTCTGCAGGAAGGCGGAGACGACCTTCAGGCGCTTGAGCGCACGGGTCTTCTTCTGGCCCTTGCCGGTCCGGATGATCTCGCGGAGCTTCTCGGCCTCCTCGTCGAGGTCGAAGGACTCCAGGCGCTTCTGCAGCGCCGCGGCACCCATGCCGCCCATGAAGTACGTGCCGAAGCGGTCACGCAGCTCGCGGTAGAGCAGCTCATCGCCCTCCAGGTCCTGGACCTTGAGGCTCTTGAAGCGGTTCCACACCTCGTCGAGACGGTCGATCTCGCGCTGGGCACGGTCGCGCAGCTGCTTCATCTCGCGCTCGGCGCCCTCGCGCACCTTACGGCGCACATCGGCCTTGGCGCCCTCGGCCTCGAGCTCGGCGAGGTCCGCCTCCAGCTTCTTGGCGCGGGCCTCGAGGTCCGCGTCGCGGCGCTGCTCGATCTGCTGGCGCTCGACGGAGACGTGGGCCTCCAGCGAGGGCAGGTCGCGCGTGCGGCGCTCCTCGTCCACCCACGTGATCATGTAGGCGGCGAAGTAGATGACCTTCTCGAGGTCCTTCGGGGCGAGGTCGAGCAGGTAGCCCAGACGGCTGGGGACGCCCTTGAAGTACCAGATGTGGGTGACGGGAGCGGCCAGCTCAATGTGGCCCATCCGCTCACGGCGCACCTTGGCGCGGGTGACCTCGACACCGCAGCGCTCACAGATGATGCCCTTGAAGCGGACGCGCTTGTACTTCCCGCAGTAGCACTCCCAGTCCCGGGTCGGGCCGAAGATCTTCTCGCAGAAGAGTCCGTCCTTTTCGGGCTTCAGGGTGCGGTAGTTGATGGTTTCCGGCTTCTTGACCTCACCGTGGGACCACTGACGGATGTCGTCAGCAGTGGCGAGGCCGATCCGCAGCTCGTCGAAGAAGTTGACGTCGAGCACTTGTCGTCAATCCCTCTTTCAGGGTCGTGTCTTCGGGTCTGACTGGGGGTCCGGGGAGAGGCCGGGGCAGTCGCGGTACGAACCGCCCCGGCCAGACCCGTCAGACCTCTTCGACGCTGGTCGGCTCGCGCCGGGACAGGTCGATACCGAGCTCTTCCGCAGCGCGGAAGACGTCCTCGTCGGTGTCGCGCATCTCGATGGACATGCCGTCGGACGACAGCACCTCCACGTTGAGGCACAGGGACTGCATCTCCTTGATGAGCACCTTGAAGGACTCGGGGATGCCGGGCTCGGGAATGTTCTCGCCCTTGACGATGGCCTCGTAGACCTTCACGCGGCCGGTCACGTCGTCGGACTTGATGGTCAGCAGCTCCTGGAGGGCGTACGCGGCGCCGTAAGCCTCCAGCGCCCACACCTCCATCTCGCCGAATCGCTGGCCACCGAACTGAGCCTTACCGCCCAGCGGCTGCTGGGTGATCATCGAGTACGGACCGGTGGACCGGGCGTGCAGCTTGTCGTCCACCAGGTGGTGCAGCTTGAGGATGTACATGTAGCCGACCGAGATCGGGTCCGGGAACGGCTCGCCGGAGCGGCCGTCGAACAGCCGGGCCTTGCCGGACGACTGGACCAGACGGTCGCCGTCGCGGTTCGGGATCGTCGAATCGAAGAGACCGGCGATCTCGTCCTCACGGGCGCCGTCGAAGACCGGGGTCGCGACGTTGGTACCGGGCTGGACCTCGTCCGCGCCGATCGCCTGCAGCCGCTGCATCCACTCCTCGGAGCCCTCGACCTTCCAGCCCCGGGAGGCCAGCCAGCCGAGGTGGATCTCCAGGACCTGTCCCGGGTTCATTCGGGACGGGACACCCAGCGGGTTGAGGATGATGTCGACCGGGGTGCCGTCCTCCAGGAACGGCATGTCCTCGACCGGGAGGATCTTGGAGATGACGCCCTTGTTGCCGTGGCGGCCGGCGAGCTTGTCACCGTCGGTGATCTTGCGCTTCTGCGCCACGTAGACGCGGACCAGCTGGTTCACGCCCGGCGGCAGCTCGTCGCCCTCCTCGCGGTCGAAGACGCGCACGCCGATGACCTTGCCGGTCTCACCGTGCGGCACCTTCAGCGAGGTGTCACGGACCTCACGGGCCTTCTCACCGAAGATCGCCCGCAGCAGGCGCTCCTCCGGGGTCAGCTCGGTCTCACCCTTCGGGGTGACCTTGCCGCAGAGGATGTCGCCGTCGCGGACCTCGGCGCCGATGCGGATGATGCCGCGCTCGTCGAGGTCGGCCAGGACCTCCTCGGAGACGTTCGGGATGTCCCGGGTGATCTCCTCGGGGCCCAGCTTGGTGTCCCGGGCGTCGACCTCGTGCTCCTCGATGTGGATCGAGGAGAGGACGTCGTCCTGCACCAGACGCTGGCTGAGGATGATCGCGTCCTCGTAGTTGTGGCCCTCCCACGGCATGAACGCCACCAGGAGGTTCTTGCCGAGCGCCATCTCGCCGTCCTCGGTGGACGGGCCGTCGGCCAGCACCTGGCCGGCGATCACCCGGGCGCCCTCGTCCACGACGACCTTCTGGTTGAAGGAGGTGCCCTGGTTGGAGCGGGAGAACTTGGCCACCCGGTAGGTGGTGTAGGTGCCGTCGTCGTTGGCCACCGTCACGTAGTCGGCGGAGACCTCCTGGACGACACCGTCCTTCTCGGCCTTGATGACGTCGCCGGCGTCGACCGCGCAGCGGTACTCCATGCCGGTGCCGACCAGCGGGGACTCCGCCTTGATCAGCGGCACGGCCTGGCGCATCATGTTCGAGCCCATGAGCGCGCGGTTGGCGTCGTCGTGCTCCAGGAACGGGATCATCGCGGTCGCGACCGACACCATCTGGCGCGGCGAGACGTCCATGTAGTCGACGTCGTCGCCGGGGATGTAGTCGACCTCACCGCCACGGCGGCGGACCAGGACGCGGTTCTCGGCGAAGTGCAGATCGTCCGTCAGCGGCGCGTTGGCCTGCGCGATGACGAAGCGGTCCTCCTCGTCGGCCGTCAGGTAGTGCACCTCGTCGGTGACGACACCGTCGACCACCTTGCGGTACGGGGTCTCGATGAAACCGAACGCGTTGACCCGGCCGTACGAGGCGAGCGAGCCGATCAGACCGATGTTCGGGCCTTCGGGCGTCTCGATCGGGCACATGCGGCCGTAGTGCGAGGGGTGCACGTCACGGACCTCGAAGCCCGCCCGCTCACGGGAGAGACCACCGGGGCCGAGCGCGTTCAGACGGCGCTTGTGGGTCAGGCCCGACAGCGGGTTCGTCTGGTCCATGAACTGCGACAGCTGGCTGGTGCCGAAGAACTCCTTGATGGAGGCGACGACCGGCCGGATGTTGATCAGGGTCTGCGGCGTGATCGCCTCGACGTCCTGCGTGGTCATGCGCTCGCGGACGACACGCTCCATACGCGCCAGACCCGTGCGGACCTGGTTCTGGATCAGCTCGCCGACGTTACGGATGCGGCGGTTGCCGAAGTGGTCGATGTCGTCGGTCTCGACGACCACGGCCTGGCCGTTGTCCCCGACGGTCTCGGTCTCACCGGCGTGCAGCTTCACCAGGTACTTGATCGAGGCGATGACGTCCTCGACCGTCAGGACGCCCGCGTCCAGCGGAGCGGCCGAACCCAGCTTCTTGTTGACCTTGTAGCGGCCGACCTTCGCGAGGTCGTAGCGCTTGGGGTTGAAGTAGAGGTTCTCCAGCAGCGTCTGCGCGGCCTCCCGCGTGGGGGGCTCGCCCGGGCGCAGCTTGCGGTAGATGTCGAGCAGCGCGTCGTCCTGGCCCTGGGTGTGGTCCTTCTCCAGGGTGGCGCGCATGGACTCGTACTCGCCGAACTCCTCGAGGATCTGCTCGGTGGTCCAGCCGAGCGCCTTCAGGAGGACGGTGACGGACTGCTTGCGCTTGCGGTCGATGCGGACACCGACCATGTCGCGCTTGTCGATCTCCATCTCCAGCCAGGCACCACGCGAGGGGATGACCTTGACCGAGAAGATGTCCTTGTCGGACGTCTTGTCGATGGAGGAATCGAAGTAAACACCCGGTGAGCGGACCAGCTGCGAGACGACGACACGCTCGGTGCCGTTGATGCAGAAGGTGCCCTTGTCGGTCATGAGCGGGAAGTCGCCCATGAAGACCGTCTGGGACTTGATCTCGCCGGTCTCATTGTTGGTGAACTCCGCCGTGACGAAGAGCGGAGCGGCGTAGGTGAAGTCACGCTCCTTGCACTCGTCGATCGAGTTCTTCGGCGGCTCGAAACGGTGATCACGGAAGGTCAGGGACATCGACCCGGAGAAGTCCTCGATCGGGGAGATCTCCTCGAAGATCTCTTCCAGACCGGACTTGGTGGGGACGTCCTGACCGCTGTCCAGCGCAGCCTCGACGCGAGCCTTCCACGCGGCATTGCCGAGCAGCCAATCGAAGCTCTCGGTCTGCAGCGCGAGGAGGTTCGGAACCTCGAGAGGCTCCTTGATCTTCGCAAAGGAGATGCGCAGCGGGGCGGTGCTGGCGCCATTGTTCGTATTGGCAGTCGAGGCGTTGCGCGAGGCGGCCAAGAGGGGGTCCTTCCGAGGGCTCGGACTCACTACGCGCGTACCGGTCCCACCGAGAGCCCATGGATGAAATCCCTGGTCAGGGAGTCTTCATCGGTAGTGCTCGAAGGTAGGTATGCCCCTGGTGACGGGCAGGGAGCAGCTAACAGGCAGCGCAAAGGGTCAGTGTAGCCACTTGGCACACTGATGTCCAGCGCCGAGTTTCTGAGACCGGCAGTGCCAATCTCTCCCTCCGGTGAGGGGGCCCGCCCCTCGTTGTCTTCTCACGCCCTATCGGCAGCCCGCGCTGTCGATGCGCATATCGATACTGCCCGCTTCGCCGACGATCCATGCCTCGGACTTTTGGATCGGTGTGACGTCGCGTCCTGAGAATTGCGCGCTGCGTGCCGTTCGTCAAGGCCCCCCACTCCGGCGAGATCGTCACAGGGCGTGGCGGCGGGCAACGAAGATCACCCTACCTCCACAAACCCATAAGGCAATGTAACCGTCACGGGAACGCCGAAGGGCGACCACCCGAACGGGTGATCGCCCCTGGCTTGGAACCGGGCCGCGCCGCCGGACGTCCTACCGGCGTGTGGCGGCGGGCCGCGAGGTCATCCGACCTCGAGGGGTCACTTGACCTCGACGGAGGCGCCGGCGCCCTTGAGGGACTCGGCGGCCTTCTCGGCCTGCTCCTTGTTGACCTTCTCGAGGACCGGCTTCGGGGTGCCGTCGACGAGGTCCTTGGCCTCCTTCAGACCCAGGGAGGTCAGTTCACGCACGACCTTGATGACCTGGATCTTCTTGTCGCCGGCGCCGGTGAGGACGACGTCGAACTCGTCCTGCTCCTCCTCGGCCGGGGCAGCGGCGCCCGGGGCACCCGGGGCGGCGGCGACCACGGCGGCCGGGGCGGCGGCGGTGACGTCGAACTTCTCCTCGAAGGCCTTCACGAACTCGGAGAGCTCGATGAGGGTCATCTCCTCGAACTGCGCGAGCAGGTCGTCCTGGCTGAGCTTCGCCATGGTGGCGGTCCTTCCACTAATTCGGCAGGTGGTGCCGGATGTACATGTCGGCGGGCTTCCGGGCCCGCTGCGACCGGGGCCTGACTACTCGGCGGCCTCGGCCTCGGCGGGAGCCGGGGTGTCGGCACCGCCCTGCTCGGCCTGCTTCTGCCGGAGCGCCTCGGCGGTCCGGACGAACTTCGACAGCGGGGCCTGGAAGAGCGCGGCAGCCTGGGACTGCTTGGCCTTCATCGCACCCGCCAGCTTGGCGAGCAGCACCTCACGGGACTCGAGGTCCGCGAGCTTCTTGATCTCGTCGGCGGACAGCGCCTTGCCGTCAAGGACACCGCCCTTGATCACGAGAGCGGGGTTGTCCTTGGCGAAGTCACGGAGACCCTTCGCCGCCTCGACCGGGTCACCGGTCACGAAGGCGACGGCCGACGAACCCGAGAACAGGTCGTCGAGCTGGTTGATCCCGGCCTCGTTGGCCGCGATCTTGGTCAGCGTGTTCTTCACCACACGGTACTGAGCGTTCTCACCGAGCGAACGGCGCAGCTCCTTCAGCTGCGCAACGGTGAGACCGGTGTACGCGGTCACAACGGCCGCGTTCGCGTTGCGGAACTTCTCCCGCATCTCGTCGACGGCTGCGACCTTGTCAGGACTCGCCATGAGCCTCGGCCTCCTTCCGGGTGATGAGGACCGCTTCGGTCTGAAGGAAGGAGACTGGACTAATGCGAAAACGCCCCGGCGCAGGCGCTCGGGGCGTAACTCGACCGGCACGGACCCACGGCCCGTTCGGGAGTGCAACCTCAGTCACCTACGCGGGTCGCCCGCAGCTAGCGGATCCTTCAGCCACCGGATCCCTTGCGGGACACGGCGACAACCAGCGGTCTTTGGCTTCTCCATGAGATTACGCGAACGGGCCGCGGCCAGGCAAATCGGCTCTACTGCTGGAGCATGTCCTGGAAGTCCACGGTGTCCGAGGAGGACGGCTCGGTGACGGTCACGCTGGTGCCGTAGTCCGAGTAGAAGACCGTGGAGTCGTAGGCGCCGTTGTTGCTCTGCGCCTGCTCACGCTTCTTGACCAGCAGGTTCTCCCCGTCCACCCACAGGTCGATGGTCTCGGTGTCCATACCGGAGGACTCCAGCTGCTTCTGCAGCGCGTCCAGGTCGGACTGGCTGAGCTCCTTGGACTGCATCTTGGCGATCTCGGAGACCTTGACCGTGCCCGTGTAGTGGGTGGCCTTGACGCCCTTCACGTCCTCGCTGCCCACGCTCTTGACCTTGCCCGTGGCGAGCAGCAGCTCCACCGAGCGCGACGGGTTGTTGTTCTGCATCTGGTCCTTCAGGAAGGCGCCCGAGGGGCCCGCCTTCTGGGCCAGCACGTCGTAGTCGTACTTCACCCAGTGCTTGCCGCTGCCCGCCTGGGCGGCGAACTCGTCGCCCATGTTCAGGAACATGGCGTCCGGGGTGTACTTGGCGTCCATCGGCTTGCCCGCGATCGGGGAGTTGGCGACGGCGCCGCCGTTCTGCGTGATGGACATGTTGGCCCGGATGCCGTTGGCCCAGTCCATGTCGCCGGACATCTGCGAGTTCTGCTCGCCCATCTTGGTGGTGCCCTCGACCTTGGCCGAGTTCTTCTTGTCCGTCTGCTGCGAGGCGAGCTTGAGCGCCGCCAGGGGGCTCATCGCGGACTGCCCGGACTTGTCGCCGCCGGTCTTGTCGCCGGCCTTGTCCTCATCGGACTTCTCGCTCCCGCACGCGGTGAGGCCGACCATCAGAACGAGGCTTCCAGCGGCTATCGCCCATCGCGCACCGACATGAGTACCGCGCACGGCTCCCCCTAGTTTTTATTTCTCTTTTACGTCTGCGGAGTGACTCTAGCGGAGGGGGCCGACGACGGAAGACGCCGGGCCCCCGCACCTTCGACGCGGTGCGGGGGCCCGGCGGTTGCACACCAAAGTGCGCCGATCAGGGACTGCCTCAGACGGCGTCTTCCTCGACCAGCAGGTTGCGGGTGCGGTTGGCGTCCAGCGGGATGCCGGGGCCCATCGTGGTGGTCAGGGTCGCCTTCTTGATGTAGCGGCCCTTCGCGGCGGACGGCTTGAGACGGTTGATCTCCTCGAGCGCCGCGGCGTAGTTCTCCACCAGCTTCGTCTCGTCGAACGAGAGCTTGCCGATGATGAAGTGCAGGTTCGAGTGCTTGTCGACGCGGAACTCGATCTTGCCGCCCTTGATGTCCGTGACGGCCTTGGCCACGTCCGGGGTGACGGTGCCGGTCTTCGGGTTCGGCATCAGACCACGCGGACCGAGCACCCGGCCGAGGCGGCCGACCTTGCCCATGAGGTCCGGGGTGGCGACGACGGCGTCGAAGTCCAGGCGGCCCTTGGACACCTCGTCGATGAGCTCGTCGGAGCCGACGATGTCGGCGCCCGCGGCCTCCGCGGCCGCAGCACGGTCACCGGTCGCGAAGACCAGGACCCGGGCGGTCTTACCGGTGCCGTGCGGCAGGTTCACGGTGCCACGGACCATCTGGTCGGCCTTGCGCGGGTCGACGCCCAGGCGCATGGCGACCTCGACGGTCGCGTCGAACTTGGTGGCGGAGGTGTCCTTCGCCAGACGGACGGCCTCGAGCGGGGCGTATGCGCGCTCCCGGTCGATCTTGGCGTCCGCAGCGCGGAGGGTCTTGCTGCGCTTGCTCACTCTTGCTCCTGATGTCTGTGGAGTTCGTGGTCCGGGCCAGCGCTTGGCCCTGCCACAGGTGGCCGCGGGGGCTGTCGGCCCCCACTCGGGAGGTGTCAGCCCTCGACCGTGATGCCCATGGAGCGGGCGGTGCCGGCGATGATCTTCTCGGCGGCGTCCAGGTCGTTGGCGTTCAGGTCGGGCATCTTGGTGGTGGCGATCTCACGCACCTGGTCGCGGGTGATCTTGGCGACCTTGGTCTTGTGCGGCTCGCCGGAGCCCTTCTCCACGCCCGCGGCCTTGAGGATCAGCTTGGCGGCCGGCGGGGTCTTGGTCACGAAGGTGAAGGAGCGGTCCTCGTAGACCGTGATCTCCACCGGCACGACCATGCCGCGCTGCGACTCGGTCGCGGCGTTGTAGGCCTTGCAGAACTCCATGATGTTGACGCCGTGCTGGCCCAGCGCGGGGCCGACCGGCGGGGCCGGGTTCGCGGCGCCGGCCTGGATCTGGAGCTTGATCAGCCCCGTGACCTTCTTCTTCTTGGGAGGCATGCTCTCTCCGGGTCCTAGTGAGAGGTTGTTCGCCTCCGAACCGGATCATCCGGATGGAGGCATACCGCACAACGATAACGGGTATAGCTGTGCGCCTTAAAACCGAGCAGGTCAGACCGGCTGCGAAAGCCCGTCTGACCTGTCGGAAGTTCTCGTGAAGAGACTCAGTTCTGAAGAGACTCAGTTCTTCTGGATCTGGTCGAAGCTCAGCTCGACCGGGGTCTCCCGGCCGAAGATCTCCACCAGGCCCTTGACCTTCTTCGAGTCGGCGTTGATCTCGTTGATCGTCGCCTGCAGCGTCGCGAACGGGCCGTCGGTGACCGTGACCGAGTCGCCCACCTCGAAGTCCAGCACCTGGACCTCGACCTTGCGGCTCGGCGCCGGCATACCGCTCTCCTCGGCGGCGGCCTTGGCGGCCTTCTCCTCGGCCTCGGGGGCGAGCATCTTGACGATCTCGTCCAGGGTCAGTGGGTACGGGTCGTAGGCGTTGCCCACGAAGCCGGTGACGCCCGGGGTGTTGCGGACGACGCCCCACGACTCGTTCGTCAGATCCATACGGACGAGCACATAGCCGGGCAGCTTGTTCTGCCGGACGTTCTTGCGCTCGCCGTTCTTGATCTGAACGATCTCTTCCTCGGGGACCTCGGCCTGGTAGATGAAGTCCTCGACGTTCAGCGAGACGGCACGCTGCTCCAGGTTGGCCTTCACGCGCTTCTCATAGCCCGCGTAGGTGTGGATCACGTACCACTCACCGGGCAGCCCGCGCAGCTCCTCGCGGAGCGCCTCGACCGGGTCGACCTCAGCCTCAGCCTCGGCCTCGGTCTCGACCGCGTCCTCCGCCTGGGCCGTCTCCGTCTCGAGGGCGTCCTCGTCCTCGACGCGCAGCGCGTCCTCCTCGGCGGGGACGCCCGCCGAGGCGTCGGCCGCTTCAGCCTGGTCGGAGTCCGCCGCCTCGACGATGTCGAGCTCGTCCTCACGGGACTCGACGGGCTCGGCGGCGTCGTTCAGGTTCGGGTCAGACACTGTGGCTGCTTCTTCCTGGCTTTAATGGGGGTGGAACGTGCGAAAGAGGCGACGCCGGGACGGCGGCCGCCTTTCGCGAGGGTCTCAGCCAAAGACGTACTTGATGGCGTTGTTGAACCCATAGTCAATCACGGTCACGATGCCAATCATGATGAGGACGAAAACGATCACCACGCTGGTGTACGTCGACAGCTGGTTGCGGGTGGGCCAGACGACCTTCCGCAGCTCAGCGACGATCTGGCGGTAGAAGAGCGCGAGCCGGCCGAAGGGCCCCTTCTTCGCGCGTTTGCCACCACGACGACCCCGCTTGGCCGTCTCCTCATCCTCGGGACGACCGCTCTCAGGCGTCGCGGTGGAGCCAAGGGCTTCCGTCACTCGTCCTCACCTGAATCCGGGTCGTGGCCGTGCCGCGTCCGGCCCGGCCGCACAGCGGTGCTTGTCCTTGCGTACGCATGCACGCACCCTCATCACAGTGCGTGTAGCAGGGCCGGAGGGACTTGAACCCCCAACCGCTGGTTTTGGAGACCAGTGCTCTACCAATTGAGCTACGACCCTTTGCGGCACTCCCAACCTACCGCATACACCCGGCTGCACGGAGTGTGCGGTCGGATCCGGCTGTTGATCGGCCAACGACGAGTGAGTGTACGTGCTTGACGGCCGGGCGTCGAACGAGAAGCGCGCGAAGTCTCCGCAAACCCGTGTGCCACCCATTTCGCCCGTCTGCGACGATGCATCTATGACCGCTGCTACTCCCCCCGTACAGTCCCCGACCGACCGGCGGGTATCGGCCCGGATCGGCTCGATCTCCGAGTCCGCGACCCTCGCCGTCGACGCCAAGGCCAAGGCCCTCAAGGCCGCGGGCCGTCCGGTGATCGGCTTCGGCGCCGGTGAGCCCGACTTCGCCACGCCCGACTACATCGTCGACGCCGCGGCCGCGGCGTGCCGCGACCCGAAGTACCACCGCTACACCCCGGCCGGCGGCCTCCCCGAGCTCAAGGCCGCGATCGCCGCGAAGACGCTGCGTGACAGCGGGTACGAGGTCGAGGCGGCCCAGATCCTGGTGACCAACGGCGGCAAGCAGGCGATCTACGAGGCGTTCGCCGCGATCCTGGACCCGGGCGACGAGGTCATCGTCCCCGCGCCCTACTGGACCACCTACCCGGAGTCGATCCGGCTGGCCGGCGGTGTCCCGGTGGAGGTCGTCGCCGACGAGACGACCGGCTACCGGGTCTCCGTCGAGCAGCTGGAGGCGGCCCGCACCAAGAACACCAAGGTGCTGCTCTTCGTCTCCCCCTCGAACCCCACCGGCGCGGTCTACAGCCGTGAGCAGGTCGAGGCGATCGGCCGCTGGGCCGCCGACAACGGGCTGTGGGTGCTGACCGACGAGATCTACGAGCACCTGGTCTACGGCGACGCGGCCGCGCGCGCCAGCGCTGAAGGACTCAGCCACTCGCTGCCGGTCGTGGTGCCCGAGCTGCGCGACAAGTGCATTGTGGTCAACGGTGTCGCCAAGACGTACGCGATGACCGGCTGGCGGGTGGGCTGGGTCATCGGCCCCAAGGACGTCGTCAAGGCCGCGACCAACCTCCAGTCGCACGCCACCTCCAATGTGAGCAATGTCGCTCAGGTCGCCGCGCTGACCGCCGTCTCGGGCGACCTGGACGCCGTGGCCGCGATGCGCGAGGCGTTCGACCGCCGCCGCCGCACCATCGTGCGGATGCTGAACGAGATCGACGGCGTCGAGTGCCCGGAGCCGGAGGGCGCCTTCTACGCCTACCCCTCGGTCAAGGGGCTGCTCGGCAAGGAGATCCGCGGCAAGCGGCCGCGGACCACCGTGGAGCTGGCCGAGATCATCCTGGAGGAGGCCGAGGTGGCGGTGGTGCCGGGTGAGGCGTTCGGCACCCCGGGCTATCTGCGGCTGTCCTACGCACTGGGCGACGAGGATCTCGTCGAGGGCGTCTCCCGGCTGCAGAAGCTGCTGGGCGAGGCGGCCGCGTAAGGCGCGAGGCACATAAGCGGGTTCCCGGCCATGGCCGGGAACCCGCTTATGTGTTCAGGCCAGTCCTCGTTCGGAGAACGGGCTGCCTGTCCGCAGACCTGTGCGGCAGTATCTGCAGGTGACTCCTCCCCCGAAGGGGCTTCTCACTCGACCGCTGTGTGGTCTCATGACGGACAAGCCCTGCCCGGCGCCCTACGGCACGGAGTGAAGCCTAGCAGTAACGGAGAGTTGATTGGAACGCGTTCGTGATGTCCGCCGCTTGCCCAAAGCGCATCTCCACCTCCACTTCACCGGCTCCATGCGCCCCGCAACCCTCCTCGAACTCGCCGACAAGTACGGCGTCCATCTCCCCGAGGCGCTGAGCGGCGGTGAGCCGCCGAAGCTGCGCGCCACCGATGAGCGCGGCTGGTTCCGCTTCCAGCGGCTGTACGACATCGCACGCTCCTGTCTGCGGGAGGCCGACGACATCCGGCGGCTGGTGCGCGAGGCGGCCGAGGAGGACGTGCGGGACGGGGCCCAGTGGCTGGAGATCCAGGTGGACCCCACCTCGTACGCCCCGCGTCTGGGCGGGCTGATCCCGGCGATGGAGGTCATCCTGGACGCGGTCGAGAGCGCCTCCGCGGACACCGGTCTCGGGATCAGGGTGCTGGTCGCCGCCAACCGCATGAAGCATCCGCTGGAGGCCCGCACCCTGGCCCGGCTCGCCGTGCGCCACGCGGACCGCGGCGTGGTCGGTTTCGGCCTCTCCAACGACGAACGGCGCGGATTCGCCCGCGACTTCGACCGGGCCTTCGCCATCGCCCGGGAGGGCGGGCTGCTGGCTGCGCCGCACGGCGGCGAGCTGTCGGGCCCCGGCAGCGTGCGGGACTGCCTGGACGACCTCGGCGCGGCCCGGGTCGGCCACGGGGTGCGCGCGGCGGAGGACCCACGGCTGCTCGCCAAGCTCGCCGAGCGCCAGGTGACCTGCGAGGTGTGCCCGTCGTCGAACGTGGCGCTCGGCGTCTACGAGAAGCCGGAGGACGTCCCGCTGCGCACGCTGTACGACGCGGGGGTGCCGATGGCGCTCGGGGCGGACGACCCGCTGCTCTTCGGCTCACGGCTGGCGGCGCAGTACGAGCTGGTGCGCGAGCACCACGGCTTCACGGACGCCGAACTGGCCGAGCTGGCGCGTCAGTCGGTGCGCGGCTCGGCCGCGCCGGAGGAGGTCCGGACGCGGATGCTGGCGGATATCGACGGCTGGCTGGCGGGCTGAGCACTCATGTGAGTACTCACATCAGATGCTCACGCCGACCGTCACCGGCTCGTTGACCAGCCGGATCCCGAACGCCTCCTCGACCCCGGCCACCACCTCGCGGGCCAGCGCCAGCAGGTCCTCGGTCGTGGCCTGGCCGCGGTTGGTGAGGGCGAGGGTGTGCTTGGTGGAGATCCGGGCCGGACCGGTGCCGTAGCCCTTGGTGAAGCCCGCCCGGTCGATCAGCCAGGCCGCGGAGGTCTTGATCAGGCCGTCGCCCGCCGGGAAGGCGGGCGGCGCGGTGTCCGGGCCCAGGCGTTCGGCGACGCGGGCCAGGAAGGCGGCGTGGGCGTCCTGGTCGAGGACCGGGTTGGTGAAGAACGACCCGGCGGACCAGGTGTCGTGGTCCCCGGGGTCGAGCACCATGCCCTTGCCCGCGCGCAGCCCCAGGACGGTCTCGCGGGCGACGGCGGCCGGCACCCGGTCCCCCACCTCGACGCCGAGCACCCGCGCGGTCTCGGCGTACCGGACGGGTGCGGAGAGCCCGTCCGTGTCCTCCAGTTCGAAGCGGACCCGGAGCACCACATGGCGGTCGGGGTCGGCCTTGAAGCGGCTGTGGCGGTAGGAGAAGGCGCAGTCGGCGTTCGGGATCGTGACGACCTCGTCGGCGCGGCGGTCGTAGGCGATCACCTCGGTGATCGTGGCGGAGACCTCCTGGCCGTAGGCGCCGACGTTCTGTATCGGCGTCGCGCCCGCGGAGCCGGGGATTCCGGCGAGGCATTCGATGCCCGCGAGCCCCGCCCGGACCGTACGGGCCACGGCGGCCGACCAGTTCTCACCCGCGGCGAGCTCCAGGCGGGTGTCGTCGAGCGTGAAGCCGCTGGTGGCGATGTGCAGGGCGGTGCCGTCGAAGCCCTTGTCGGCGATGACCAGATTGCTGCCGCCGCCGATCACCAGCAGTGGGGTCCCGGCCGCGTCGGCCGCACGGACCGCGGCGACGACCTCGTCGTCGGTGGTGGCCGTGAGCAGCCGGTTGGCCGGTCCGCCGAGACGGAAGGTGGTGAGGGGCGCGAGAGGGGCGTCGTGGAGTTCCTGCACGCGCTCAAGAGTACGGGGGCGCCCCCTGGCCCCCTGGAGGAGGCCGCCCCCGGTGTGGGGAATCCGGGGGCCGGCGGACCTGCGGGCCGTAAGGGGCTCGGACGGGCCGCACGCGCTCCGGCGTGCTCTCATCCGCCCGGGGGCCGCATCGGGCGCGGTCGGGGGCTCAGACGAGCCGTACCACGGCGCGGGCCCGGCCCAGCACCTTCTGGCCGGCGCTGGTCGCCGTGATGTCGAGGCGCACCGTACGGGCCTCGTCGTCCAGCTTGGCGGTCACCTTGGCGCCGATCTCGATGACCGCGCCCTTGTCGTCGTTGGGGACCACGACCGGCCGGGTGAAGCGGACGCCGTACTCGACGAGGGCGCCGGGGTCGCCGGCCCACTCGGTCACCACGCGGGCCGCCTCGGCCATGGTGTAGGCGCCGTGCGCGATGACGTCGGGGAGGCCGACCTCCTTGGCGAACTTCTCGTTCCAGTGGATCGGGTTGAAGTCGCCCGACGCGCCCGCGTAGCGCACGAGGTCGGCGCGGTTCACCCGGAACTCGCGCGTCGGCACCTCGGTGCCGACCTCCACGGCGTCATACGAGATCTTGGCCGTCATCTGCTCTCCTCCACCTCTGCGTCAGCGGCGCGGGCCACCAGCGTCGTGAACGACGTCGCTACATGATCACCCGCCTCGTCGTGGACCTCGCCGCGGACGGACAGGATGTCGTTGCCTGCCAGCGACTTGATCGAGTCGATGATCGAGGTGACCTTCAGGCGGTCCCCCGCGCGGACCGGGCGGGTGTACTCGAACCGCTGGTCGCCGTGGACCACCCGGCTGTAGTCCAGCCCCAGCTGCGGGTCCTCGACAACCTGCTTCCCGGCCGCCTTGAAGGTGATCGTGAAGATGAACGTCGGCGGGGCGATCACATCGGGGTAGCCGAGGTCCCGGGCCGCGTCGGGGTCGGTGTAGACCGGATTGGCGTCACCGAGGGACTCGGCGAATTCCCGGATCTTCTCCCGGCCGACCTCGTACGCGGCGGTGGGCGGGTAGGTCCGCCCCACGAAGGACTGGTCGAGCGCCATCGGCGCACACCTCCTGCGATTGAATTACCAACGAAACGAGGCCGCCCCCCGCGAGTGGGGGCGGCCTCGAATGAGAGTTTATTGCTATCGCGTCTCACGGTGCGCGGTGTGCGCGTTGCAACGCGGGCAGTGCTTCTTGATCTCAAGACGATCCGGGTCGTTGCGCCGGTTCTTCTTGGTGATGTAGTTCCGCTCCTTGCACTCCACGCAGGCCAGCGTGATCTTCGGGCGGACGTCGGTGGCAGCCACGTGAGTGCTCCTTGACGAACAGGCTAGGGGATTAACGCAGAAAGAGTAGCCGATCGAAGGACCGACCCCACAATCGGCTACTGTCAGTAGCGGTGACCGGACTTGAACCGGTGACACAGCGATTATGAGCCGCTTGCTCTACCGACTGAGCTACACCGCTGTGATGCGAGTGACTCCCCGCTCAACCAGCGTAGCTGAACGAGAAGCCTCACACATCAGAGCCCCAATACGGAATCGAACCGTAGACCTTCTCCTTACCATGGAGACGCTCTGCCGACTGAGCTATTGGGGCGAGCGATGAAGACATTACACGGTCGGCCGCCGAAGGTGAAATCCGTATCGGCCCCTCGTCACCCTGGACTCATGCACCACACCGGTACGACTATTCGGCTCCTCCGCGAAGCCGCCCCCACCTCGTCCTAGGCTTCGCTTCGCACCCACGTGATCTTGGCTGCGCACGCATCCGACGCGTGCCCGGCGCGTCACCCGTCGCGTGCTCGGCGCGAATCCCAGGAGCGCGATGCCCGAGAGCCAGCAGCAGCCGCAACAGCCGCCCAGGAACGGCGGAGCGGCCCCCGGCGAGCCCACCGCCCTGGTGCTCGGCGGCGTCCGGCTCGCCGACGGACGCACCGTGGACGTCCGGCTCAGCGGCGGGCGGATCGAGGCCGTCGGCACGGCGGGCAGTCTCGTCCCCGGCACCCGGCTGGACCTCGGCGGCTATCTGCTGCTGCCCGCCCCCGCCGAACCCCACGCCCACTGCGACACCGCCCTTACGGCCGACACGGCGGGTCCGGTCCCGTACGCCCCCGGGGACGTCCAGCGCCGCACTGTCGAGGCCGCCCTGCTCCAACTCGGCCACGGCGCGACGGCGCTGCGCACCCATGTCCGCATCGGCGGGGTGCACGGGCTGCGCTCCCTGGACGCGGTCCTGGAGGCCGGCCGGGTGCTGCGCGGGCTCACGGAGCTGAGCGCGGTGGCGGTGCCCCGGGTGCTGACCGGCGCCGCCGGGGCGGACGGTCTGGCGATGCTGCGGGACGCGGTGAGGATGGGCGCGTCGGTCATCGGCGGCTGCCCCGACCTCGACCCGGATCCGACCGGCCACGCCGAGGCCGTCCTCGACCTCGCCGCGCGCCACGGGTGCGCCGTCGATCTGCACACGGACGGTGACGACCCGGCCCGCCTCGCCCGGCTCGCGGCGATGGCCGGGGGTCTGCGGCCGGGCGTCACCATCGGACCCTGCGGCGGGCTGTCCCGGCTGCCCGCGGAGACGGCGGGGAGGATCGCCGAGCGGCTGGCGGCGGCCGGGGTGGCCGTCGTCTGTCTCCCCCAGGGCGACTGCGCCGGGCTGGAGCACCAGGGCATGCGGGGAGCGCGCACCCGCGCCTGCGCGCCGGTGCGGCTGCTGCGCGCCGCGGGCGTCCGGGTGGCCGCGGGCAGCGGGGCGCTGCGGGACGCGGTGAACCCCGTGGGGCGCGGCGACCCCCTCGAGGCCGCCTTTCTGCTGGCGTCCCGGGGCGAGTCGCGCCCTGATGAGGCGTACGAGGCGGTGTGCGCGCGGGCGCGGGCCGCGATGGGGCTCGCCGAGGTGCGGGTGGAGGCCGGGTTCCCGGCTGAGCTGCTCGCGGTGCGCGGTGACGGCCTCGCGGGGGTGCTTTCGCTCGCGTACAGCAGGGTCGTGGTGCACCGGGGGCGGGTGGTGGCCCGTACCAGCGCGGTGCGGGAGTACTGCGACTCGGCGGCCGCGGCGGCGCTGGACCTGCCCCGGCAGGCACGGCCGCAGAGCGGCGGCGAGCAACAGTAGGCCGCACGGCGTACGGTCGGGATCATGCGCATTGTCATCGCTGGTGGACATGGACAGATCGCGCTGCGGCTGGAGCGGCTGCTCACCGCGCGCGGAGACGAAGTGGCGGGCATCGTCCGCAAGCCGGAACAGGCGGGCGACCTGCTGGCGTCGGGCACCGAACCGGTCGTCTGCGACCTGGAGTCGGCCTCGCTGGAGGACGTGGTCAAGCACCTGGAGGATGCGGACGCGGCCGTCTTCGCGGCCGGAGCGGGCCCCGGCAGCGGTGCCGCCCGTAAGGACACCGTCGACCACCGGTCCGCGGTGCTCTTCGCGGACGCGGCCGAACGGGCCGGGGCCCGGCGGTTCCTGATCGTCTCCTCGACCGGCGCCTCCCACGAGCCGCCGCCGGACACCGACCCGGTCTTCGCCGCCTACCTGCGCGCCAAGGCCGCGGCGGACGACGACATCCGCGCCCGGGCCGGCCTCGACTGGACCGTGCTGCGCCCGGGCCGGCTGACGAACGACCCGGGCACCGGCCGGGTGAAGCTGGCCGAACGCACCGGCCGCGCCGAGATCACCCGCGACGATGTGGCCGCGGTCCTGGTCGCCCTCCTGGACGAGCCCCGCACGGCGGGCCGCACGCTGGAGCTGATCAACGGCGACACGGCGGTGGCGGACGCGGTGGGAGCGGTCGCCGAGCAGGGGTGAGCGTAGGGCGGCCGCCGAGCGGGGGTGATGGGGCCGGGTCGGCCCGGCCCGACCGCTCAGAAGTCCACCCGGGCCGGGGCGTCGGCCCGGGCCACGGACTCCTGGGCGTACTGGCGCTCGTACGCCGTCCGGATCCGTTCGATCCGCGGGTCCTGCGCCCCCGCCTCGGAGGCCGGGTAGAGCAGGACCACCTCGTACGAGCGCTCCCGCTCGATCGTCCCGTTCTGGTCCCGCCACTGCCCCCGGCCGTCGTGGATCGTCAGGCCGGAGGGGAAGCGCGGGGTGATCCGCCGGTCCACGAAGGCCAGGAACTGCTTCTCGGTGACGGGCGGCCCGCCGTCGGGGCGCTCGGTACCGAAGAAGAGCCGGGTCTCGACGTACGGCTTGCCCCGGCCCACGGCGCCGGAGCCCGCCGCGTCGGGCGGGTCGTCCAGCGCGGCGTAGGCGGCGACGGGGGTGGCGGCGGCGAGAGCGAAGGCCGCCCCGACGGCGGCGAGACGGACGCGTGGCTTCATGGTCGGCATCGTCCGATCGTCCCGACGCCGGAGACCCTCGGGAAGGGCGCCTTACGGGGCGCATCCGCGCGAGACGCGAGGCACATCCGTGCGAGGCGCGGGGGACGTCCGCGCAGGGCCCGAGGCACATCCGCACGGGGCGCGGAGCACCTCCGCTCGGGGCGCCGGGCACATCCCCGCGAGACGCCAGGCACATCCCCGCGAGACGCGGAGCACATCCGCGCGAGGCGCCGGGCACGTCCGTGCAGGACCCGAGGCACATCCGCACGAGACGCCAGGCACGTCCGTGCAGGACCCGAGGCACATCCGCACGAGACGCCAGGCACGTCCGTGCAGGACCCGAGGCACATCCGCACGAGACGCCAGGCACGTCCGTGCAGGACCCGAGGCACATCCGCGCGAGGCGCCGGGCACGTCCGTGCAGGACCCGAGGCACATCCGCACGAGACGCCAGGCACGTCCGTGCAGGACCCGAGGCACATCCGCACGAGGCGCCAGGCACGTCCGTGCAGGACCCGAGGCACATCCGCACGAGGCGCCAGGCACGTCCGTGCAGGACCCGAGGCACATCCGCACGAGGCGCCGAGGATCTCGGCAAGGGCGCCTAACGGGGCGCATCCGCGCGGGGCGCGGGGGCTGGGCCGGTTCGGCGTCAGGCGGCAGCGGCCCCGGCCGGGACCGCCCGGCCCAGGGCGTCGCTCAGACCTTGCGCCACCGGGCCATCGCGAACGAGAACACCCCGAAGAGCGCCAGCCCCAGGGCCACCGCCATCAGCAGCCAGGGCCCCGCCGCCGTCCCGGCGAAGGTCCGCAGGGTGTCGTCGATGCCCTTCGCCTTGGCCGGGTCGTAGCGCACCGCGGCCGTGAGCGCGAAGCCGCCCGCCACCGCGAACACCGCCCCGCGGGCCACCCCGCCGCAGATCCCGAGCGCCTCCACGGCCCGGCGTGTCCGCCGGGACATCGCGCTCACCTTGAGGTGCTTGCGGAAGCCGCACCGGATGGCCCGTACCGCGATCCACATCCCCGCCACGGCCACCGCGGTTCCGGCGGCGGCGACCAGCCACCGGCCGTACGGCAGGTCGAGCGCGCGGGCCGTCACGTCCTTCGACTGCCGGTCGCTGGAACCGCTGCCCTGCTCGCCGGTGGCGAAGGAGAGCACCGAGTACGCGACGACGCCGTAGAAGACCGCGCGGGCCGCCCCCGCCAGCCGCTTCCTTGCCGCGCGCCCGTCCGGGCCCGCGGCCCCGAAGACCGCCTCGGACAGCCGCCACAGCGCCATGCAGACCAGCCCGATGCCGACCGCCCAGACCAGCGCCGCGCCGAACGGCTGTTTGGCGAGGATCTGGAGCGCCCCGCCCCGGTCGGCCTGTTCGGCGTGGTCACCCGAGGCGATGCGCAGCGCCAGGACGCCGATGAGCAGATAGAGCACGCCCCGGGTGGCCAGCCCCCAGCGGGCCGCCGCCTCGATGGCCCGGGTGCCCGCCTCGCGCGGGGTGCGTGTGCGCGTTGCCGAACCCAATCCGCGTGCGATCGACGATGCGTTCACCGTTTCCTCCCCAGTTGTCGCTCATCGTTTGCCCTGGACGTACATGTGGAAACGGGACCTTCTCTTGTTGGTTGAAGCGATCCGCCCTACGCTGCCGCCACCGAATCTGACGAACCGTCAGATCGAAGGGAACGGACAGGACCACCACGAGGCGACCGGGGAGAGATGGCGAGATGACCGGCGAGACGAACGGCACCACCGAGCTGCCCCTGGTCATCAGCGTCGATGACCACGTGATCGAGCCCGCGCACCTCTTCGAGACCTGGCTCCCGGCGAAGTACCGGGACCGCGGCCCCAAGCCCCTTACGGCCGGGATCGGCGAACTCGCCTACATCGGCGGCAAGTACAAGTTCACCACCGACCCGGAAGGCCAGCTGACCGACTGGTGGAGGTACGAGGACGACCTCTTCCCCTACAAGCGGATCATCGCCGCCGTCGGCTTCTCGCGCGACGAGATGACCCTCGACGGCATCACCCGCGAGCAGATGCGCCGCGGCTGCTGGGACCCCAAGGACCGGCTCGCCGACATGGACCTCAACCATGTCGAGGCGTCACTGTGCTTCCCGACCTTCCCCCGCTTCTGCGGCCAGACCTTCGCCGAGGCGAAGGACAAGGAGGTCGGGCTCGCGTGCGTCCGCGCGTACAACGACTGGATGGTCGAGGAGTGGTGCGGCGACAGCGGCGGCCGCCTCATCCCGCTCTGCCTGATCCCCCTGTGGGACGTCGACCTCGCCGTGCGGGAGATCCGCCGCAACGCGGCCCGCGGCGTCCGCGCGGTGACCTTCAGCGAGATCCCCACCTACCTCGGGCTCCCCAGCATCCACAGCGGCTACTGGGACCCGTTCTTCGCCGAGTGCGAGGCCACGGGGACGGTCGTGTGCATGCACATCGGCTCCTCCTCCCAGATGCCCGCCGCCTCCCCCGACGCCCCGCCGGCCGTCCAGGCCGCGCTGAGCTTCAACAACGCCATGGCGTCGATGATGGACTTCCTCTTCAGCGGCGTCCTGGTCTCCTTCCCGCGCCTGAAGCTGGCCTACGCCGAGGGCCAGATGGGCTGGATCCCCTACGCCCTGGAGCGCGCCGACGACGTCTGGGAGGAGCACCGCGCCTGGGGCGGCGTCCGCGACCTCATCCCCGAGCCGCCGTCCACGTACTACTACCGGCAGATCTTCTGCTGCTTCTTCCGCGACAAGCACGGGGTCGCCTCGCTGGACACGGTCGGCGTGGACAACGCCACCTTCGAGACCGACTACCCCCACGTCGACTCCACCTGGCCGCACACCCGCCGCATCGCCGCCGAGCATGTGGCCGACCTCTCCCCCGAGACCACGTACAAGATCCTCCGCGGCAACGCGATCCGCATGCTGGAGCTGGACCTCGACCGGGGGCGGCGGGCGGGGGCGGGCGGCTAGCCCCGCCAGGCCGCGCGCGGCGACCGGGTCCTGCGGGCGGCCAGGCCGCGCGCGGCGACCGGGCCCCGCGGGAGGCCAGGCCACGCGCGGCGACCGGGCCCCGCGGGAGGCCAGGCCACGCGCCGCGACCGGGCCCCGCGGGCGGCTAGGCCGTACGCGGCGGCTCGCTCGTGCGCGGCTGGTCCGAGCCGCAGTAGCGGCATTTGCGCGCCGCCGCGGGGAGGTCCTCGGCGAGGCACTCCGGGCAGGTCTTGAGCGGGCCCGGCTCCCCGAAGACCTCCGCGCCGCGGCGGCGCTGGGTGTACTTGTACGGCACGACGATCAGGAAGTAGATGACGCCCATGAAGATGATGAAGTAGATCAGGGCGGAGATGAACGACCCGATGTTGAGGTAGGTCGAGGTGTTCCCCTGGTCGCCGAGCTGCCAGCCGAGCCCGGCCGATTTGCCGCCCTGGAGCCGGGCGATGACCGGGTTGATCACGGAGTCGGTGAACGCCTTGATCAGCGTCGAGAACGCCAGCGCTGTGACCAGGCCGACGGCGACAACGATGACATCACCGCGCATGAGGAAGTTCTTGAAGCCCCTGAGCACGATCCGCCCTCTCTGTTCTGATACGGGGGAATCACCACCCTAGGAGCGGTCTTACGGACCCCGCGGTGCGCCACGACGGACGGCCGCCCGTACGGCGGCAGGTCCCCGCGCACGATGCCGGAACCGGACCTCGACCGCCGAGGCTTTCCGAGACGACTTAAGTCATGCAATGAAATAAGCTGTGCCGCGAGGATTGACGTCCTTCGCCCGGCCTTGAATCATTCAGTCACCGAGCACCGTGACCACGCCGGCGCTCCGGTGCGACGTGGCCGTGAACACACCGGCCACCGGGCTCGCTCTTCCCCCTTACGGCCGTGACCGCACCGGCCGCCCCTGTCCCGCCACAGGAAGGCATGGACTCTCATGAGACCCAGACCTGTCAGGGCCCTGACAAGACTCACGACAAGACCCATCACTCTCCGCTCCACGCTGGTGGGCGCTCTCGCGGCGGTCGCGGTGGCCGTCGGCCCCTGGCCGACCGCTCCGGCAGGCGCCCAGGCGGCCCGCACCGGCTCGGCATCGGCGGGCGAGACCGTCAACGTCTACCTGACCACCACCTCCGGCTCCGACGGCCGTAACGTCGTCAAGGGCCTGGAGCGGCAGACGCCCATCACGTTCACGACTGGCGGCGGGGGCAACGTCACGGTCGACGAGACCCGGACGTACCAGGAGTTCTCGGGCGCGGGCGCATCGTTCACGGACACCGCGGCATGGCTGTTCAACAGCAGCGGCGCGCTGAGCCAGGGCACCCGCGACGAGGTGATGCGCAAGCTCTTCTCCCCCACCGACGGCATCGGTGTGAGCTTCCTGCGAAACCCGATGGGCGGCTCCGACCTCGCCCGTTTCGGCTACACCTTCGACGACGTACCGGCCGGACAGACCGACCCCGGCCTCGCCAGCTTCTCGATCAGCCACGACCTGGCCGATGTCCTGCCACTGACCCAGCGGGCCAAGCAGCTCAACCCGGCTCTGAAGGTCATGGCCTCGCCGTGGACCGCCCCCGCCTGGATGAAGGACAACGACCAGCTCAACCAGGGTTGGCTGGAGGCTCAGTACTACGGCACCTACGCGAACTACTTCGTGAGGTACCTCCAGGAGTACAAGAACCGCGGGGTGCCGATCGACTACGTGACCGTGCAGAACGAGCCCACCTGCTGCGGCGGCTACCCGTCGATGCAGTGGAACGGTTCCGGACTCAACTACTTCACCAAAAGCGAGCTGCTGCCCAAGCTGGCGAACGCGGGCCTGAACACCAAGGTGCTCGCCCTCGACTGGAACTGGGACCAGTGGTCGGGTTACGGCGCGCCCGTCGTGGACGACGCCGCCATCCGCAACCACCCCAACTTCGGCGGTATCGCCTGGCACGGCTACGGCGGCGACGTCCGCGAGCAGACGACCGTCCACAACCAGTACCCCGACGTGGACGCCTTCGACACCGAACACTCCGGCGGCACCTGGATCGCCAACCAGCAGAAGGAGGACATGCACAACCTGATCGACTACACCCGCAACTGGGGCAAGAGCTGGATCAAGTGGAGCCTCGCGGTCGATCAGAACAAGGGCCCCCACAACGGCGGCTGCTCCACCTGCACCGGCCTGGTCACCGTGCACAACGGCGACAGCCAGAGCGGCAAGGTCGACTACACCGTCGAGTACTACACGATGGGCCACCTCACGAAGTTCGTGAAGCCGGGCGCCCACCGCATCGACTCCACCGCCGGCTCGGCCGTCCCGAACGTGGCCTGGAAGAACCCTGACGGCTCCAAAGCGCTGATCGCCTACAACGACACCGGCGGCCAGCAGACGCTGAAGGTCAACTGGGGCAGCCAGTCCTTCACCCACCAGCTCCCCGCCGGGGCCTCCGCCACCTTCACCTGGACCGGCAACCAGTCGTAAGCGCGGCGCCGGTACCGGCCCTGCCCGCACGCCAATGGCCCCTGACCACGTTCCGGAGCTCAGGGGCCATTTCTTCGGCGTGGCTGCGCCAGGATTCGAGCCTGGACGCGCCACCGCGGACGGCCGCCCGTACGGCGGCAGTGCGAGACTCGGCGTCAGCAGCCCGTAATGTGTGCTCCAGGACGATATCGCTTGATCACCGGAGGGCGAGGTCGCCATGAGCACGCTGGTCTTCGACAGTGACGACCTGGAGAGAACCGAGGACTTCCTCAGCAAGGCCTACGCCAAAATGCGCATCGGCAGCAGCACCCCGAGCGCGAACCGGGCACGGATCCGGCGCGACACCATCGAATCGATCACCGTGGACGAGCTCGATCTCGACTTCGAGATGAGCTACTCCGTCAGCCCGCGCGGCAGGATCTGCCTGTGCGTCGTCCACACCGGCACCATCGAGGACCATGTCTTCCCCGGTACCGAGGACTCCTTCGGCTGCGGTGACGTGGTGTCCTTCGCCCCGCCGGACCTTCCCTACTCGGGCCGGATCCGCAACGCCCGCTACAACATCACCATGCTCGACCCCACCCTGCTCAGCCAGGTCGCCGCCACCGTCGACCAGCGCACCCCGCAGCCGGTCCGGCTGACCGGGCACCGGCCGCACTCCGCGGCCGCCGCCGGACACCTGCGGCGCACCATCAGCTATGTGCGCGACCACGCCCTGGCCGACCCCGCCATCGCCGGCCAGCCGCTGATCAGGGCCACCGTCAGCCAGCTCCTGGCCGGCAGCGTGCTGACGGCCTTCCCCAACACCGCGCTCACCGACCCCACCGCGTCCGACCGCAACGACGCCCACCCCGGCACGCTCCAGCGCGCCCTCAGCCACATCGACGACCACGCCGATGAGCCCCTCACCGTCGCCGACATCGTGGCCGCCGCGCACGTCAGCATCCGCGCCCTGCAGCACGCCTTCCGCAGACACCTCGGCACCACGCCGATGGCATACGTCCGCCGGGTACGCCTGGCATACGCGCACCACGACCTGGTGACCGCCGCCCCCGAGACCGCCACGGTGACGGACATCGCCACCCGCTGGGGCTTCTTCCACCCGGCCCGCTTCGCCGCCCTGTACCGCGAGACCTACCGCACCACCCCGAGCGCCACGCTGCGCGGCTGACCACCCGCGCCGCCCTCGCCTTCGTTTTCTGTCCCGCGAGGCGCCGGGACGTGCGTTTGCCGGATCGCCACGGACCGGCCGACCTCTGGAGAGTGGACAGCTGCGGCATTGCCCATTGACGCCGCGGCCCACTTCCCGATCGAAAGGCAGTACGTGGCGATCGAGAGGGATGACCTGCTCAAGAAGATCGCCGGTCTGGAGAAGGAGGTCGGGCAGCTGCGGCAGGCGCTGGTCTCCCACGCCGTCATCGACCAGGCGATCGGCATGGTCATCACTCACGGCCGTCTGCTTCCGGACCAGGGCTGGGACGTCCTCAGGACGGTGTCCCAGAACACCAACACCAAGGTGCGGCTGATCGCCGAGCAGATCGTCCAGTGGCCGTACTCCGGCCGGCTCCCCCAGGACATCCAGCAGGCCCTGGAAGCGGCCCTGGCCCGCGCCTGACGCAGGCCGCCGACCCCGTCCGCCCCCGAACCCGCCCCTGAACGAAAACGGCCCCCGACCGCGTCTCCGCAGTTCAGGGGCCGTTTCTTTGGCGTGGCGGCGCCAGGATTCGAACCTGGGTAGGCTAAGCCGACGGATTTACAGACCGCGCGTCTGTACGCCTCCCACCAGTGGAAACGCCACATGTAAACCAGACAGCCCCACGCCCGTCCCACAGCTACTCGGGGCAGAAGGATCCCTGTCGGCTCTACCGGTAGTCACGCACTCCGGTGTTCGCCTCGCACCTACGCGGTGAGGGTTGCTGAAATCACGTGACTGAAGAAGGACGGTGGGCTACTGTCCGACTGTGCGTGCATTACCTGATCAGCTCCCAGAAATCGAGCTCCCGGCCGAAAGAGGATATGCATTTCGGCTCGGCAAGCGCCAAGTCTATTTACGCTGCCCCCACTGCGCGATGAATACATCAATGCAGATAGTCGAGCGACAGAATCTTCAAGATTTGACCCAAACGTTCGAAAGCGGCAAAAAGCGAAAACTCACACTCTTCACCGTCAAGCTAACCTGCGACTACTGTTCGGGTAACTGCCTATTCTTGTGGGAAGTAGTGAATCCGGCGAAGATAGATTCCAACTCCCGTTACGAGACCACCGAACTAATACAGGTATACCCGGAGCCAGAGCCGCAGCCGCGCCGGATGTCTTCGGATGCGCCGCCATTGGTACGCGAGATATTCAGAGAAGCGGCACTCGCCGAGACGTCGGGAGCTTACCGGCTAGCAGGTGTCGGCTATCGGGCAGTCGTGGAGCAGATCACTAAAGAGCAAGGCGCTACGGGAAATAACCTGCATGCCCGGATAACCTCCCTAGCCGCCCAGGGCGTACCACAGAACATCGTGGACGCCTTCCATGAGGCAAGAGTCGTCGGAAACGATGCCGTTCATGATGGCTTGGCGTATTCCTCAGAGGAGATCGCGGACATTGCCGAGCTGATCAACGAGGCCGTGTTTGTTCTTTACGTGCAACCAACACAGCGTGCACGTATGGCGGCGGCCCGCGCCGCCAGGCGTCAGGCTGCCAAAGCCTCCTCATGAGGTCTTCACCAGAGCTTTAACTGCTGGGACAAAGCTCAATTACGAAGCGAGGCAGCTCTGCTCCACCCACTAACGAGTACGGCCCCCTGCTGCGTTTCGCAACCCAGGGGCCGTTTCGCTCGCGGGGCGACACCCAAGCATTCAAGACTGGGTAGTCGGGGCGACCGTATCACTATGCCCAGAAAGAAAGAAGGACCGTCGGGCAGCCCGGATTACATCGGCGCTTTCCCGACCGCCAGTAGGTGGGAGCTGGCGGCCAATAGCTCAGGGTAGGGCTCAGCCATTCGCGCGGCTGTCAGCGCGGAGGCGAACAGCTCGTCCGTAGGCCCTTCCCCGGGCTGCTGCTCTACTGCCTTGAGCAACGACCACGCGGGGCCCTCGATCCCGAACACCTCGACGTCGGTCAGTCCCGCCGCACGCAGTTCGTCGGCGAGTTCTTCGGCACGGTGGAAGTAGGCCAGGGTGAAGCCTTTACCGTCATGCACGGCGGTGCTGAGGATCTTGGAGATGGCCGCCTTTAGCCGGTCGGTGTGCAGGTGGGCATAGCTGACGTGCTCGAAGAGCGAGGCGTACCGGTTGATGCCCGCCGCGGCGACCAGCCCCCCGGGCTTCACCACGCGCCGAGCCTCCGAGAGGGCCTGGCGCCGGTCTTCCGGATCGGGCAGATGGTAGAGCGGGCCGAGGAGCTGCACGACGTCATAACTGGCGTCTGCCGCGTCCAGTGCACGCGCGTCGCCCTGCGATGCGGGACAGATGGCCGCCGCCTGCTCGACGTGCCGGGCCACGGGGTCGATGAGCTCGACCTTGTAGCCGTCTTCGACAAGCCACCGTGCGTGCACCCCCGTCCCTCCCCCCACGTCGAAGACGCGCGCCGGGGCCGGTGGGAGGAAACGGCGCAGGATCTCCTGGGTGCGGATGAGTTCCAGTCGCCCGTCTGCCGACATGCTCAGCCGGACGTTCTCGTCGATGACCTGTGAGTAGAAGTGTTCGATCTCCGGTGCTAGGGCCAGCTCTGGTTTCGGCATAAGGGCAGTATCCTGTGTACCGGTGGACCAGTCCAGTACGGACCTGACAAGGGGAGCCATGGCGCTGCTGAAGTACGAGGAAATCGCGGAATCACTGCGGTCCCGGATCGCAGCGGGTGAGTTCGAGCCGGGCGAGATCGTCCCATCGGGGCGGGATCTGGCTGAGCAGTGGTCCGTGTCACGGGCTACTGCCATCAAGGCCATGGACGTGCTGCGAAACGACGGCGTGGTGGAGGCCAGGCAGGGCACGGGGTTCATCGTCACCGAGACCCCCAAGGCGCGGCCGGCGGGCGGGCGCCGGGCCGGTTCGGCGCGCGTGACCGGCGGCATGCCGTTCCTTCGCGTGGGCGCCCCTGACTGGGCGGCACCTCCGGCGCACGTGGCCGAGGCGCTTCGGATGGACGGCGACGCGGAGGCACTTCGCCGTGTGCGCGTGATGCAGCTTCCCGACGGGAGCCCCCACAGCTACGCGGTGGCGTGGTTCCCGCCCGAGGTGGCGGAGGCGGCGCCCCGCCTCGCCCAGACTGCCCCCATCGCGGAGGGAACGACGCGGTACGTGCGTCGGCAGACCGGCCGGTTCCCCGTGGAGGGGGCGGACGTCACCACCGTGCGCCTGGCGACGGAGGTCGAAGCGGAGCACTTGGGGCTGTCGGACCCAACCCCGGTGGCCGTTGTGCTGCACACGGCATACGACCAAGAGGGGCGCCCGCTGGTCTGCGAGGAAGGGGTCACGCCGGGCCCTCTCTATGAGCGGGAAGAGACCTACGAGATGTAGCCGTCACGCACCACAGAAGGAGCTGGACCGGTCCGCCGGTCCAGCTTTTTTCTTCCCCAAAAAGTGGCTCTCACCAGCGCAGATGCGATAAGCCGTGACCGAATCTCACCCGAAGAGGTTGACTGGACCGGTCCACCGGTCCAGTCTATGGATGTGGCCGCAAGCCAGCCCGAACCCCCTCGGGGCGGGGCTGCTTCGCCATGCACGACCAGGAGCCCCGCGTTGGACGGGGGGAGGCGACCCGGCGCCTTGTCATTAACCGGAGGGCTTAGACCGAAAGGTCATGTCTCCATACGCCTACACGAGGTCATGGCCGCGCTACCTGATACGGGCGCGGCCCACCTCGAAGGAGACCTGTCCACGTCCGCTTCCGCGCAAGGAGGCGCCGTGCACAGCCAACGACATACCTGGGCGCCGCCGTGATCGACCGGCACGGCGGCGCCTGTGCGTCACCCCGGTTCGCGGCGTCTTCCGCCGACGAACAATCCGGTCCCCCTTCTTCCTGCCATCGCAGCGGCTAGCGCTGCGGCCGGTTGCCTCCTCCGTCCGTCCGGGCCGCCGCGTGCGGCGCCGCACGGGCGGGGCGTGGGGAGCCGGACCTACCGGACTCCGGGCGGGTGAGCGGCGCCGGTGTTGCAGCACCGGCGCCGCGTTCGGGCCGTCCCACCTTGGAAGGAACCACGACCCATGAAAAACATCGGTGCACTTCAGGCGGTTGTTACCGCCGACCTGTCCGACCGCGAGCCGACCGCCGCGGAGCTGGACGCCATCGCGTACGAAACGCCGCTCATCGAGGCGGAAGTCGAGTTGCTGGACGTGCAGATCAGCCTGCTTGACCGGCCCGCGTCCGAGCTGGACACGCGCCGTCTGCGCCGGGCTCGCCGCAAGGTGCTGGCCGCCCGGCTGGAGCTGACCAACCAGGTCGCCCCGGTGACGGGGGTGGGGGCGTGAACGACGCGCTGACGCTCCACGAGCTGGCCGTGCCGTTGACGCTCGATGAGCTGGCCGTGCCGTTGCGGGCGCTGCGCCTGCTGGCTGCGGACTTCGGGCACCTGCCCGCACCGTGTGCGCACGTGTCCACCATCTACCCGAACCAGTTGAAGCTGTCGTTTCACGACGGCCTGACTGACTTCGAGACATGGCGTGACGCCCTGGGTATCGCCCCGGACGCGGTGGACTGCCGGGAGCAGGGCGGCGGCCAAACCCGTGCCCTGTCCCTGACCACCGACTACGCGGGTGCCGAGCTGCGCCTGGTCGCCTACGGCGATGTCCTCGCCCCGGCTACGGCCGCGGGGAGGGACGTCCGATGAACGGCAGGTCCGCCCCGCCGCGGACCCAGATCGCCGCGCTGAACCGGCTCCAGTCGGGGCTGACGACGGTCCTGGTGCTGGTGGCCCTGGTGGCGCTCGCGTTCACCGCGACCAACGTCACGATGTTCGCCATCCAGCACGAGGTATCACCCTGGATCGCCTGGCTGCTGGACCCCATGGTCGCGGTCGCTCTCGGGGCCGTTCTGATCGTGGACGGCCGGTTGTCCGAGTACGGCGTGAACCCCTCTGGCTGGGCCTCGGGGCTCCGCTGGTTCGCGGGTCTGGGCACGTGGGTCATGAACTGCTGGGGCTCGCTGTGGCCGGAGGAGAGCGCGTTCGGCGTTCCCCGGCAGGTGGATCCGGCGGGGCTGGTGCTCCACTCCATCCCCCCTGTCCTCCTGATCGTCCTGGCCGAAGCGATCACCCACTACCGCCGCGCGATCCTCGGCAAAATCGCGGAACTTCGCGCTGAGGTGGAAGCGGCCAGCACGCAGGTGGAAACCGGCTCCGTCCACCCGCCATCCACCCCGGTCACCACCCCGCTTGCCCCGGCCCCGACTCCCGAACCGGCAGCAGTCGCCGTAGAGTCGTCGCCGCTGGTCATCTGCGGTGACCGCAAGGTCTTCCCCCTCACCGTTCCCCCGGTATCCACCCGAGATGAGGGCGACCACGGGGAAGCGGAGAAACTGACCGCGCAGGAGGCGCTGAGGGTCATCCGCACCTGCTGGATGTTGGGCGACTCGATCCCCGAGGCAGCCCGGAAGTCCACCCGTTCCACCTCCTACGTCCACAAGGTCTACAGCCGACTTCGGGACCAGTCATCCGACCCCGAGACCGCCGGCCACGACCGCGTAGCCGAGGCGGCGGTGGCATGAGCGGGCTGCGAACCGGTTCGGTATGCACCGGCTACGGCGGGCTGGATAAGGCGGTGCAGAAGGTGTTCGGCGGGTCTCTGGCCTGGGTCGCAGACAACGACCCCGGCGCGGCCCGCATCCTGGCCCATCACCACCCCCAGGTGCCGAACCTGGGCGACATCACGGCCGTGCGCTGGGAGGACGTGGAGCCGGTCGACATCCTGTGCGGCGGGTATCCGTGCCAGCCGTTCAGCAGCGCGGGCAAGAGGAAGGGAACCGCTGATGCCCGGCACATCTGGCCCCATATCGCCCGTGCCCTTGGCGTTCTTCGACCCCGTTACGCGGTCTTTGAGAACGTCGCAGGGCACCTTTCCCTTGGATTCGACACCGTCCTCGCCGACCTTGCCGCCATCGGGTTCGATGCGGAGTGGTGCACTCTTCGCGCGGACGAAGTCGGCGCAGCCCACCAGCGCAAGCGGCTGTTCCTCCTCGCCCGGCTTGCCCACACCCCGGGCCAGGGACGCGAAGGGCAGGGGTTACCCGGACAATCTGCCGAACGTCGCTTCCCTGCTGCCCACGCCCTCGACATCGGAGGCGACGGGGCCGGGCAGGCCGGACGGGAACCGCAACGACACGCTACGGGCCCGGATCGCGCTGCTGCCCACCCCGCGGGCCTCGGCGAGCGAGAACCGGCAGACCAAACGCACCCCATCGCAGGAAGCCGGGACCCACGGCAAGTCCCTGGCCGCCGAGGTGGCCAGTCTCCTGGCGACACCGATGGCGGGCGACGCGAAGGGAACCAGGAACGCCACGGCTGGCCGGAAGACGGACAACCCGAACGTGACCCCGGGCTGGACGCTCTCGGATGTGGTCTTCAGCGGGCAGCTGCTGCCGACACCGCGGGCCACGGACGGGACCAAGGGCGGCCCGAACCAACGGGGCAGCAAGGGGGACCTGACGCTCCCTTCAGCAGCGCACCAGATTGGGGCGAGTACGGACCGGCCATCGCACGGTGGGAAGCGGTCATCGGCCGCCCCGCACCCCGGCCAACTGACGCTCTGGGACGGCTGAACCCGCCCTTTGTCGAGTGGCTGATGGGCCTGGCCGCCGGTCACGTCACCGAGGTCCCGGGCCTGTCCCGGACCGCGCAGCTCAAAGCCCTCGGCAACGGCGTCCTCCCGCTCCAGGCCATCACCGGGCTCCGTCACCTCGCCGCCCGGATGGCCGCGGACCAGGACCACAGGGCGGGAGCGGCAGCATGACTGAGCCCATCGTCTACGCCACCATGTGGCGGCCGGTGATGGAAGCGGCCGGTTACCGCTGCCAGTGCACCGGCCAGTGCGGCAACGCCCACGCCAAGGGCAAGGGCCGCTGCCCGCGCGAGCACGACCAGCACGCCAGCAAGCACCGCGGCCCCGTCCACCTGATCGCGGCCCCGGCCGACCCGCTCAGCCCCACTCTCGCCGCGACCAAGCTGCCGCCTGGGGACCTGCGGGCCTGGTGCCCGGACTGCCACACCGCAGCCCGCCGCCGCGCCACCGCAGCAGCACGCAACATCACGCCTCCGCAGCAAGCCGGGCTGTTCTGACCGCCCCGCCTGACCTGCGCAAACCCGGACTTCACTCCGACCAAGGAGATTCGCTGTGTCCAGCCGTACCCGTGCCCGCACCGTGAAGACCGCGGCGGGCGTCACCACCGTTCGTATCCCGCGCCAGCGCGGACGCCGCTCCGCTGACCCGTTCGTGGTCGTGATCCCCGAACGCCCGACCCTGACCCGCCTGGCCCTGGACGCCGCGGCGCGGTGGCTGTGGAAGCACCGCCGCGCCCTCGCCCCGCTCGCCCTCGGCGTGCTGGCCCTGCCCATCACCGCGCTCCTGCACGTGATGGCGTGGTGGTCCGCCCTGGTGCTCGCCCCCGCCGCCGCGGGCCCGCTGCTGTGGCTGGGCATCGCGCAGCGCCGTCGCCCGGCCGCCAACGGGTCGGTGTGGGGCTTGCGCATAGCGGCGGCCCTACTCGGCACCTCCGGGATCGCCTGGGCCGCATCCGCCGCGGGGTTCGGTCCCCTGGCCGGTCCGCTGGAGCTGTGGTGGCTGCTGAACCTGATCGCCGCACAGACCACCTGGCTCATCGTCCGCCGCACCGCCAACTGACATAAGGGGACCGCCTGATGGCTCAGCACACCAACGGCCAGCGCCCGCACCGGCCCACCAACGGCCGCGCGGACAACGGCAAAGGGAACAAGTTCGCCAACGCGGGCGCCGCGGCGGGCGGGTTCGTCGGCGCGATGGGCGGCTCGTTCGTCCCGCCGATCAACGTCACGGTCAACAACAACCGCAGCAAGAACCACGCTGGCGGTGCCCGGCCGCACTCCGAAGCCCTGCTGCCTTCCCCAGAGTTCGGCTCCCCGGCGCAGGTGCGGTTCTACTGCAACAGCATCCGCGCGGCGGCCGTCACGCTGTCCATCGAGGTGGCCATGGGTGCCGAAATCCTCAAGGGCGTGCTGGCCGCGGTGCCGGACCCGGAGGGCAAGACGTTCGGCTCCCGCATCCGGGCGCAGAAGGTGGCCCGGAAGCTCCAGAAGTCGGCGGATGCGCTGCGGGATGCGGCCAAGAACGCCGCGGCCGCCTACGCCACCTTCCAGCAGCAGTACGAGGAAGAGATCAACCGCGTCCGTCACCGTGCCCGGCGCCCCCAGCAGCCGCGCATGGACTTCACCCAGCAGTAAGAAGGAGGTGCGGCCATGACCCGCAACAACAGGGTGACCACCTACCACCACGACGGTATGAGTAGCTACACCATGGACCCGCGCGGCGGATCCGGCGGGGGCAGCATCAGCGGATACCTGCTGCACCGCGTCAAGCCCCACCTCCCCCCGTGGCTCGGCGTCGCCGGTGCGGGCCTGGCCGGGGCCCTCGGACACGAGCGGTGGGCCAACAGCGCAGGGGCCGGGGTCGGGCTGACCCTGGCGTCCGTGGCCCTGACCGGCACCACCTGGTGGGTCGGCCGCACCACCGGCAAACAGCGCCGCCTCCACTCAGCCATCACCGTAGCCGCCGGGTCGGCCTGGCTCACCGCCGCCTGCCTGGCCGGACCGACCACCGGCCCGATCGATGACGTCTACCTCATGGGCGGGCCCGGTGTGGCGCTGTCGTGGAACGTGCGCATGGCCATGCGCCGCAACGACACCGATGGGGCAGGGGAAGGCTCGGACAAGGGCCTGCTGGAGAAGGTGGGGCTGGCGCGGGCGCAGATCGGCACCGCGAAGGTGGAGCCCAACCGGGTCACCGCACCGGTCGCGCTGGAGCCCGGAGAGCAGACCAACGACGACGTCACCAAGGCACTGGCACGGATCGCATCCGCGCTGGACCTGCCGAAGTCCGCCGTGCGCTACACCCCCGACCCGGACTCCGAACGCCGCGGAGACCTGGTCATCGTGCCGGAAGACATGCTCTCGGAGGTGGTGGAGTGGGAAGGGCCGTCGAACCTGGGTGGCTCGATCGCCGAGCCGCTGGTCATCGGCCGCTACGACGACGGCGCCGAGCTGGTGATGTGGCTGCCCGGCGACCCGGAGACCGGCCGCAACTCCACCCACCTGCTCATCGCGGGCGGCACCGGCTCCGGCAAGGGCGACACCGCACTGAACGTGCTGACGGAGATCCTGTCCCGCCGGGACGCGATCGTGTGGTTCTCCGACCCCAAGGCGTTCCAGGACTTCGCCCCGCTCCGGGCAGGGCTGGACTGGGATGCCGAGGGCGGCACGCAGACAGAGGTCATGGTGGCGGGCGTCGAGGCAGCCATCCCCGCCCGCACTCGCTGGCTGGGTGCCCACAGCTACCGGCAGTGGGTCCCGGAAGCCGCCGAGGTGCAGAACGACCCGGAGCACACCTGCCGCAGCGACGGCCGCGCCTGCGGCTGCCCCGGCATGCCGTTCCTGGTCGCCTGGTTCGAGGAGGCCGCCAACACCCTGCGCAACCTGGGCGACGACACCTTCACCGGCATCGCCCAGGAAGCCCGCTCGGCGGGCATCTCGCTGGTGGTCTCGCTCCAGCGGCCCTCCTACGACCAGATGTCCACCTCCACCCGCGCATCCCTGCCGTCCGTGATCGCGCTCGGCTGCGACCCGCGCGATGAAGGGTTCTCCCTGCCGGAGACGGTCATCGACGCGGGCGCCCACCCCGGAGCGTGGGGCAACCGGCGCCCCGGCTACTGCTACGTCGTCTCGCCCGGCATCGATGAGGACCGGTACCCCTCCCCGGGCCGTACCCGGCGCTTCACCATCCGGGCCGTGCCGGTCATGGAACGCCTCGCCGCGTGGGCGCAGCACAACGGTGCCCACGCCGACCCGGTCACCGCCGGAGCGGTCTCCGGTGTCGCCGGCCGCGCCTACACCGGCCGCACCACCGACACCGACGACAGCGCCCCGCAGCCGACGACGCTGCGGGCGGTCGAGGAGGAAGACGACATGAACCACGGCGGCCTGCTGGTCGACCCCGAAGACTCCGGGATCGACCCGGAGGAGGAACTGCCCGACGCGGAGGAGGGCGACGACGCCCCGATCTTTGGGCAGACCACCGGCCGCAAGCCCTCTCCGGCCGAGGCCCGGCAGCTCTTCGCTCAGGCACTGGAGGAGTTCGAGGACGCAGGAGAGATGGTCGTCGGTCCGAAGGACTTCATGGACTGGTGCGACCGGAACAACCTCTCCCGCCCCTGGGTCTCCGAGCGGCTCAAGGAAGCCGCCATGGCGGGCCGACTGGAGGCGACCAACACCACCGGCCGGTGGCGCATCATCCCCGCCCTGACGGCCGCCTGACGCCTGACACCGTCACGGGCGCCTGACACCCAAACCCCTAGGCAAACCCGCTGTCAGAAACCCGTGACACCACTGCGTGACACCCCTGACACCCGAGCCTGACACCCCGATCCCCGCGGGCCCGCGCCCTCTCCCGGCGCGGGCCCGCGGGCATCCCGGAGGGATTCGCGATGACCCACCTCAACCGGCCCACGGCCGTCGAAGTCCACCACCCCCAACCCATCACCCCGCACCCGACCGCCGCGCCCCTGGTGCATGTGCAGCCGGGCGCGGCGGCCCAGGTGCAAAGCGTCGTGCTACCGGACGGGCGGGTCATCACCGGCTACGCCATTGAGCCGGTCAAGCCTGAGCCCGTCACGGCCAAACCCGTCATCTCCCACGCAGCGGTGAACATCGCCCTCGGCGGGATCGGGTTCGCCGCGGTCTGCGGTGGGCTGTTTCTGCTCACCGCGTTCATCGCCGCGCTCGCCGCGTTCATCCACCAGCTCATCATCCTCGCCGCGGTCATCTTCGGCGGCTGGATCGCCGTGCAGATCTTCAGCGCGAACCGCTCCAGCCACGGGACCACGGTCAACATCCGCAAGGCAGTCATCAAGCGCAACCACTTCCACACCTAGTCAGGAGATCTCCATGGCAACGCGCCTGGTCATCTGCTACATCGCCGTATGCGACCTCTGCGGCGCCACCACCGACTACGACGGCTTCACCCCCCACCTGGACAGCCCGGAAGACGCCGTCCAATACATGACCGAGACCTTCGGCGACGACGGATGGACCCTCAGCCCCGACGGCCGACTCGTCTGCGACACCGTCACCGACCCGGCACACGAAACCGTCCATGAGGCGGCCGGAAAGCGCACCCCCAAGCCCGGCCCGGACGCCATGAGCGTCCACTTCCCCACCACCTGACCGTCCGCGCATCCGCCAAAGCCATCAGGGAGTGGCTGTGAAAGCACTGACCGTGCATCAGCCGTGGGCCGACGCCATCGCCTACGGCGGCAAGCGCATCGAAAACCGCTCCTGGACCCCGCCCGCCGCGGCCGTGGGCAGCACCATCCTCATCCACGCGGGCAAGACCTTCGACCCCACGGCCCGCTTCGTCATCACCGACTGGAAGGCACTCGACAACTGGCCCGACGCCCGCGGAGCCATCATCGCCACCGCCGTCCTGGCCGGGCACCACCGCGCCGATGGCTGCTGTGCCCCATGGGGCGATGCCCGCGGCCATCACTGGCAGCTCACCGACGTCCAGCCGCTCACCGAACCGGTGCCCTGCCGCGGCGCACAACGTCTCTGGACCCCCGGAGTGGCGGTCCAGGCCATCCGCACCGCCTGATCACCACGAAACGAGGAATGCCGCATGACCCGGCTCCGCATCCAGCACACGACCTGGCCCCGCCGCGCGCTCGTCCTCACCGACACCCCCCGCCCCGACTGTCCCGACTGCGACGGGGACGGCGGCACTGCTCACGACTACGGCGACTATGAGACCGGCGAATACGCGGGCACCGACTGGGAGCGCTGCCCCTGCTGGGACGAGACCCGCCGCTGGACCTTGCTTCCCCTCCCGCGCCGCCCCCGGTGGCTGCGTCGGCAGGACCCCGACGTCGACCCGTGGGCCGAGTCCCCGTTCTAGACACGCCCGGGGCGGCCCCCTCTCACGCCAATGAATCGGGGCCGCCCGGTCTCCCAGCGCTCTCAATAGAACTGGAGGCATCCAGCATGACCCAATCCGCCGTCATCCGGCGAGACCCTCCCGCCTTGTCACCCCTGCGGACCGCGCTGGAGCTGGCCGCGACCGGTCTGCCGGTGCTGCCCCTGCGCAGGGGCAAGGTCCCGTTCGGGAACTGCCGCACCTGCGCGAAGGACGCTCGGACGGGCAGGGCCGTCTGTGGCGGGCGGCCGAACATGAAGGACGCTGGCAACTGCCAGTGCCCCGATCCCTGCCACGCGTGGGCTGCCGCCACCGCCGACCTGTCCGTCATCGCCTCGCCCGCGTGGGCGTCGGCGTGGCGGGAGGCCGTAACGGTCGCCTACCACCCCGGGGGCGCCGGGCTGACCGTGGTGGACCTCGACGACACCGCAGCCGTCGCATGGGCCCGGGAGACCCTGCCCGCCACCCGGATCGTGCCGACGACTCGCGGTGAGCACTGGATCTACCGAGGCGCCATGCGGTCGGTGAACGCCGTCCGTGACGGTGTCGACATCAAGTCCACGATGGCCTACGCCCGGTGGCTCGGTCCCGGCACCGGCACCATGACGGCCCTGCCGGACATCGTGCGTGCGCTGGCCGTGAAAGAGCCCTCCACGGTCCGGTCGGCCCCACAATCCATCGCCGTACCCGCACCGGCCGGGGAAGGGGCCTGCCCTCACCGCACGCCCACCTACCTGGACCGTGGCATCGCCATGGCCGAGCAGCGCATCACCGAGGCCACCAGCGCGATCCACACCACCGTCTACCGCACCTTCCTCGCCGTGCTCTCCACCCACGGCCGGTGCGGCTGCCTCACCGAGGCCCACATCGCGCGACTGTTCACCGCCGCACAGGCCAAGGGCGAATCCCCCCGGCACTGCACCGACGCGTGGACCAACGCCCTTACCACGTTGGGGCTGTAGCGATGTCCGACGACGAAAAGACCCCGGCCCGCGAGGTCATCACCGACTACGCGCAGGCGCACTTCCGGTACTTCCGCACCGCCGACGGGACCGTGTACGCGCAGAAGAACAGCCACCCTGTGGCCCGTCCGATCCGCTCTCAGGGCACCACGGGAAGTCACCGCCAGGAACTCATGGTGGGCCTGTTCAGGGACGGGCGGGGCGTGTTCACCGGGACCGCGCTCAAGGAGGCGTTGGACTTGATCGAAGCGCTCGCGCTGACGGAAGACGTGCAGCCTGTCCATATCCGCGTCGCGCCAGGACTCGACGGAGCGACCTGGCTGGACCTGGGCCGCAACGACGGGCAGTCGGTCCGTATCCACCCCACCGGCTGGGACATCGCCATCCCCGACCCGCGCGAGGTGTGCTGGCGTCGCACTCAGCTCACAGGGGAGCTGCCCCTGCCCGCCAAGGACACCGACGGCAAGGGCATCGATCTCCTGTTGCGGCTGTGCAACTTCGCCAACGCGGAGACCGAATGCTTGGCCATCGCCTGGCTCATCGGCTGCCTCGGGCCATCCGTCCCCGTTCCCGCCCCGTTCCTCACCGGCCCCCAGGGCGCGGGCAAGTCCACCGGCGGGCGGATGCTCGTGAGGATCATCGAGGGCATGAGCGGCGACCTGCGCCGCGCTCCGAAGGACGAGGAAAACCTGATCGCGGCCGTGGCGGCCGGATGGGTCACCGCCCTGGACAACCTCTCCCACATGACCCCGGACCTGTCCGACGCCATGTGCTGCATCGTCACCGGAGCCGAGAACGTCAAACGCGCCCTGTTCACCGACGGGGACGTTTTCCGCGCCCGCTACCGCCGCCCCCTCCTGCTGACCGGCATCGACGTGGGCGTCATCCGGCCCGACCTCGCGGAACGGCTCCTGCCCCTGCGTCTGGAGCGGCCCCGCGTCCGGCGCACCGAAGCTGAGCTGTGGACGGAGTACGCGGAAGTTCTGCCCGTCGTTCTCGGGTCTCTCCTGGACCTCACAGTCAAGGTCCGCGCAGCGGAGGCAGAGACCCCCACCGATCTGCGGATGGCGGACTTCGCGCACCTATGTGCGCAGCTCGATGCGGCTACCGGTCTCGGGGCGCTCGCCGCGTACCGGGCCAGTCTGGACGACCTGAACGACGACGTGATCGAGGGCGACCTTCTGGCGCAGACCGTTCTCAGGCATGCGGACACCATGGAGGCGGGCGCGGCGCAGCGGATGACCTCCACCGAGTGGCTGCACTGCCTCAGTCGCCTCTACAGCGGCGACGAACTACGTCCCCCGCCCAAGGGGTGGCCGACCACGGGAAAGGTGTTCTCCGACCGCCTCAAACGCCTCCAGCCGACCCTTGCCGCCCGTGGCGTCCTCATCGACTGGGGCCGCACCAGCGAAGGCCGCTACCTCGAAATGACCCGCCAACCGGCCCCGCCCCCACACGAGCAGAAGCCGGTGTTCTGACCCGCGACCACGCGCTCGGTCCCGAACAGCAAGAGGAGCACCACGCTAACGGCGTGCTCCTCTTGCTGTTCGGCGGAACGCCGCCCGATGGTCGCGCCGCGCAGCGGCTCCTTCTTCACGCTGTAAGGCGCACCGAACTACAACAGACACCCCCTCTTTTGTCCTAAGAGGGAAGACGCTGCGTCATCTGCGTCACGCAGACGGGAAAATGGCACCTGACCTGCGGATACAGGCATGACGCAGACGGCAACCTCTGCGTCATCCTGCGTCATCTGCGTCACCCGATGACGCAGCCCATGACACGCAGATGACGCACCCCCTGGTCGCTGCGTCACACAAAACCGCAGGTCAAAAGCGCCAATGACGCTGATGACGCAATGACGCAGAAATCCGCGCTTCGGACAGACGCGCCCCCTGGAAGGCCCAAAGACCCCGCCATCAGAGCGAAGGAGTCGAACGCGTGGCACGCGACGACAAGCTCAAGCTCCCCGACGTCCTCAAAGAGATCAAGATGAGCCGCGCCGCCTTCTACCGCATGCGCGCCCGCGGCAAGGCTCCGAAGCTCATCAAGCTCCCGAACGGCCACCTTCGCGTCCGTCGTAGCGACCTCGACGCGTGGTGGCGAGACCTCGACTCCCCCGCTTACTGATCCACACCCGAAGGGGACCGGCCGCGCCGCGGTCGGTCCCCTTCTGCATGGAAGGAACCACGTGGCGCACACGTTCAATGTCCGCATCTGGGCCGTACGACAGCGGAAGGACCTGCGGCGGACCACAGCGGAACTCCGCTGGAAGGTCGGCAATACCCCCCACTCCGAGAGCTTTGCCACCAAGACTCAGGCCGACGGCCGCCGGGCCGAACTTCTCATGGCCGTCAACAAGGGTGAGGCGTTTGACGAGGTCACCGGCCTGCCACTGTCCGAGCTACGGAAGCTCAACGATGTGAGCTGGTACCAGCACGCACGCGACTACATCGAGATGAAATGGCCAGCCGCCCCCGCCAAGACGCGCACCACCCTGGCCGAAGCCATGGCGAGCGCCACCCCGGCCCTGGTCACCACCCGTCGCGGAATGCCCGACGCGCGGGAACTCCGCCGGGCCCTCTACAGCTGGGCGTTCAACATGAACCGCTGGAAGGAGGACCCGCCCACGGACGTGGAACGCATTCTCACGTGGGTGGAACGGAACACGGTGCCCGTGAGCGCGCTGGATGACCCCCTGCTCCTGCGGAAGGTGCTCACCGCGTTCACGCTGCGCCTCGACGGCGAGCACGCCGCAGCGTCCGTGATCCGCCGCAAGCGCGCGATCTTCCATAACGCCCTGGGCTTCGCCGTGGAGGCACGGCGGCTCACCACAAACCCGCTCCCCCAGGTGCAGTGGACCATCCCGGATTCGGTGGAGCAGGTGGACCCCGGGGCCGTGGTGAACCCCCGGCAGGCGCGCCGCCTGCTTGACGCCGTCGCCGAGCAGGGCGACCGGGGTAAGCATCTCCGGGCGTTCTTCGGCTGTCTCTACCACGCGGGCATGCGCCCCGGTGAGGCCGTGTGGCTACGGCGCGCGAACTGCGACCTTCCCGCCACGGGCTGGGGGACGCTGCGCCTCGACGGCTCCCGGCCGCGTGTCGGGAGTTCCTGGACGGACTCCGGGACCGCACACGACGAGCGCGGGCTGAAGCGGCGCCCGAGGAAGGAGGTGCGATCGGTTCCGATCCCGCCGGACCTGGTGACGATGCTGCGGGATCACCTGGTGATGTATGGCACGGCCCCCGACGGTCGGCTGTTCCAGACCGCCCGGGGTGGTCTTGTGCAGGAGAGCGGCTATGGGGAGGTCTGGGCGCGGGCCCGCAAGCAGGTGCTCACGGCGGAGCAGCAGGCTTCGGCACTGGCCGCCCGCCCCTACGACCTGCGTCACGCGTGCGTGTCCCTCTGGCTGAACTCTGGAGTGGACCCCATGGAGGTCGCGCGCCGCGCCGGCCACACCGTGGCCGTCCTGCTGAAGGTCTACGCGAAGTGCCTCGACGGAGCGACCACCATGGCGAACGCTCGCATCGACAAGGCACTGAAGACCTGGAAGTGATCGGAATCTCCGTCCCACAGATGTCCCACACGCGCTGGTCAACACGCGAAATCGAGTGAGACAGTCTGGGATATTCCCCACCATTCCGGGCGTGAGCCCCGTCCGCAAACGCGAACGGCCCCCGGCTGCGTTTCCGCAGCTCAGGGGCCGTTTCCCACGTGTGGCGGCGCCAGGATTCGAACCTGGGTAGGCTAAGCCGACGGATTTACAGTCCGCTCCCATTGGCCACTCGGGCACACCGCCTGGGATGTGGCCAGGCGCCCCGCTCTCGCGGTGCTGCTCCCTGGCAACGACGTAAACAATACCTGATGTGCGGGGGTGCTTCGCCACCCGGTTGATCGCCGCTCGGTCATGGCCGAGATCGCTAGGCTGGCCGGAGCGGTCCGCTGGGCCGTGCCACTGACGGATCTACGTACGAGGAGCCAACTCAAGATGGCCGACTCCAGTTTCGACATCGTCTCGAAGGTCGAGCGGCAGGAGGTCGACAACGCTCTGAACCAGGCGAGCCGCGAGATCTCCCAGCGTTACGACTTCAAGAACGTCGGCGCCTCCATCGCGTGGTCGGGCGAGCGGATCGAGATGCGAGCCAACTCCGAGGAGCGGGTCAAGGCGATCCTCGACGTCTTCCAGTCCAAGCTGGTGAAGCGCGGGATCTCGCTGAAGGCCCTGGACGCGGGCGAGCCGCAGGCGTCGGGCAAGGAGTACAAGATCTTCGCCTCGCTGCAGGAGGGGATCTCGCAGGAGAACGCGAAGAAGGTCGCCAAGATCATCCGCGACGAGGGGCCCAAGGGCGTCAAGGCGCAGGTGCAGGGCGAAGAGCTGCGGGTGACCTCCAAGAGCCGGGACGACCTTCAGACCGTGATCGCCCTGATCAAGGGCAAGGACCTCGACTTCGCGGTGCAGTTCGTCAACTACCGGTAGGCGGCGGCCGGACCGGTGCGGCAGGGGCGGCGCGGCATGGCCGTGCCGCCCCTGGTGTGGTCGGCGTCCCGGTGCTGTCGGTGTGCCCGGTCAGCGGTGGGCGAAGGGCTGGTCGGTGGGGACGATTTCGTGGCCCAGGGGGGCCAGGGAGATCGGGATCAGCTTGAAGTTGGCCAGCCCCAGGGGGATGCCGATGATCGTGACGCAGAGGGCGACGCCGGTGATGAGGTGGCCGAGCGCCAGCCACCAGCCCGCGAGGACGAGCCAGAGGACATTGCCGACGCAGGAGGGGGCTCCGGCGTCGTGGCGGGGGACGGCGGTGCGGCCGAAGGGCCACAGGGCGAAGCCCGCGATGCGCCAGGAGCCGATCGCGAAGGGGATGCCGATGATCGTGACGAAGAGCAGGACCCCGGCGAGGAGATAGAGGATCGCCATCCAGATGCCGGAGAGGACCAGCCAGATCAGGTTCAGGAGCGTTTTCACGGTCGGCGGCCTCCTGCCATCTGTTCGAGGCGGGCGATGCGCTCCCGCATGGGCGGGTGGGTGGAGAAGAGCTTTGCCATGCCCTCACCGGCGCGGAAAGGGTTGGCGATCATCAGGTGGCTGGCGGTCTCCAGACGGGGCTCGGGCGGCAGCGGAAGCTGCTTGGTGCCCGCTTCCAGCTTGCGCAGGGCGCTGGCGAGGGCCAGGGGGTCGCCGGTGAGCTGGGCGCCGGAGGCATCCGCCTCGTACTCGCGGGAGCGGCTCACGGCGAGCTGGATGATGGAGGCCGCGAGCGGGCCGAGGAGCATGATCAGCAGCATGCCGAGGAAGCCGGGGCCATCGTCGTCGTCGGACCGGCCCATGGGGATCAGCCAGGCGAAGTTCACCAGGAACATGACGACGCTGGCGAGCGCGCCCGCGATCGAGGAGATCAGGATGTCGCGGTTGTAGACATGGCTGAGCTCATGGCCGATGACCCCGCGCAGCTCGCGCTCGTCCAGCAGCCGCAGAATGCCGTCGGTGCAGCACACCGCCGCGTTACGCGGGTTGCGGCCGGTGGCGAAGGCGTTGGGGGCCTCGGTCGGGGAGATGTAGAGCCGGGGCATCGGCTGGCGCGCGGCCGTGGAGAGCTCGCGCACTATCCGGTACAGCCCTGGCGCCTCGAACTCGCTGACGGGGCGGGCGCGCATCGCGCGCAGGGCCAGCTTGTCACTGTTCCAGTAGGCGTACGCGTTGGTCCCGAGTGCGACGATCACCGCGATGATCAGTCCGGTACGGCCGAAGAGGCTGCCGATGACGATGATGAGCGCGGACAGACCACCGAGGAGTACGGCGGTCTTCAGCCCGTTGTGCCGGCGGTGCACGGTGTGCCCTCCCGATGTGCCGCAGGGGAACCCTTTGCCTGGTGTCTCCACCTTCCAGTGGACCCTCCTGAAAAAGTCAACGCCAGGCGAAGGGCACCAGTTCCCTTGTGCACATGGGCGCGGACCCGGAGGGCCCGCGCGGGTGCTTACAGCAGGGCGCTCGAGGCGAATCGCAGTACGAGTTGCGGGGCGCAGATGCCGGCGGCCGCGGCGAGGTCTAGGGGGGCCGTAAGACGGGCGCGGCGCGCGGCGGACCGGGCGCACGGGCCCGCAGGTGGACGGTGCCCGCGGGGACGGTTGCGCGGTACGCGGTTACAGCAGGGCGCTCGAGGCGAATCGCAGTACGAGTTGCGGGGCGCCGGAGAGGGCGATGCCGGCGGCCGCGGTGAGGGCGATGGCGGCCGTAAGGGGGACGGCGCGGGGGCGGGTGACGGCCGCTCCGGCGGCGGGCACGGGCTCCGTCTCCGCGGCGGGCTCCGAGGTGCGGAAGAGCACCGTCGTCCACTGGAGGTAGTAGTACAGCGCCATCACCACGTTCAGCGCCATCACCACCGCGAGCCAGCCCAGCCCCGCGTCCACCGCCGCCGAGAAGACGGTCACCTTGGCGAAGAGGCCGATGACGCCCGGGGGCAGCCCGGCCAGGCACAGCAGGAAGAAGCCAAGGGCCAGGGCGGCGGCCGGGCGGGCCGCGTACAGGCCGCGGTAGTCGGTGAGCCGGTTGGCCGGGCTCGTACGGGCCACCAGGGCGGCCACGGCGAAGGCGCCGAGGTTCACGACCGCATACATCAGGGCGTACGCGACCGTGGAGCCGATGGCGCGGGACGCGTCCTGGTCGGAGTCGGCGTAACCGGCGGCGGCGATCGGGACCAGCAGATAGCCCGCCTGGGCGACGGAGGACCACGCGAGCAGCCGTACGGCGCTGAAGGAGCGCTCCGGGCGCTGGCGCAGCGCCGCGGCGTTCCCCGCGGTCATGGTGAGGGCGGCCAGGACCGCGACGGCCGGGCCCCACACATCGGCGTAGGAGGGGAAGGCGAGGACGGTCACCAGGATGAGGCCGGAGAACCCGACCGCCTTACCGACAACGGACAGATACGCCGCGACGGGCACCGGCGCGCCGGCATAGGTGTCGGGCACCCAGAAGTGGAAGGGCACGGCGGCGGTCTTGAACGCGAAGCCGACCAGCGTGAGCACGACGCCCGCCTGGGCGAGCGTGTCCAGCCGCGGGTCGACATGGGTGAGGGCGTCGGCGATCCGGGACAGGTGGAGGCTGCCGGTGGCGGCGTAGACGAAGCTGACGCCGAGCAGCATCACGGCGGTCGCGGTGACCGAGGAGAGGAAGAACTTGAGCGCGGCCTCGGAGGAGAGGCGGTCGCCGCGGCGCAGGCCCACGAGGGCGAAGGCCGGGAGCGAGGCCACTTCGAGGGCGATGACCAGGGTGGCCAGATCGCGGGAGGCGGGCAGCAGGGCGGCCCCTGAGGCGGAGGACAGCAGCAGGAACCAGAACTCGCCCGCGGGGAGTTTGAGATCGTCGAGAGAGCTGAAGGACAGCAGCGCGGTGAGCAGCGCCCCGCCGAGCACCAGGAACTGGATGACGAGCGCGAACGTGTCGGCCGTGTAGCTGCACGCGTGGGCGCCGGTGGTCAGGCAGAAGGTGGAGCGGTCGCCGTCCAGCAGCGGCAGCAGGGCGAGCGCGGCCAGGGCCAGTCCCGCTATCGCTCCCCAGCCCAGCAGGTGCTTCCTGCGCTCGGGCAGGAAGAGGTCCGCGACGAGGACGGCGAGGGCGGCCAGGGCGGCGATGGTGGGCGGTGCGACGGCGAGCCAGTCGACGGACTGGACGAGGCTCGTGGCGAGGCTCGAGGCGTTCGGAGTCATCGGGTGCCTCCCGCGAGGAGCTGCTGCACGGCCGGGTCGGTGAGGCCGAGGAGGGCCGCGGGCCACAGTCCGGCGAGGACGGTGAGGGCCACCAGGGGGCTCCAGGCGGCGAATTCATGGCCGTGGACGTCGGCCAGGGCGGGCCGGTCGGCCTCGGTCCCGGTGCCGGGCTCGACCGGATGGTCGCCCATGCAGACGCGCCGTACGACGATGAGCATGTAGGCGGCGGTGAGCAGGGTGCCGAAGGCTGCGAGCGCCATATAGGTGAGATACGCCGGGCGGCTGAGCCCGTCTGCGGGGTCGAAGGCGCCGAACATGGCGAGCATCTCGCCCCAGAACCCGGCGAGTCCGGGCAGCCCCAGGGAGGCCACGGCGCCGAAGGCGAGCAGCCCGCCGAGGCGCGGCGCCCTGCCGTAGAGGGCGGCTCCGCTGGTGCCCGAGAGCTGGTCGAGGTCGGTGGTGCCGGAGCGGTCCTTGAGGGCGCCGACGAGGAAGAAGAGCAGTCCGGTGATCAGGCCGTGGGCGATGTTGGCGAAGAGCGCGCCGTTCACGCCGGTGGGGGTGAGGGTCGCGATGCCCAGCAGCACGAAGCCCATATGGCCGACGGAGGAGAAGGCGATCAGCCGCTTGAGGTCGCCCTTGGCGCCGGTGCGGGCCAAGGCGAGGCAGGCGAGGGATCCGTAGATGATGCCGACCACGGCGAACGCGGCGAGGTAGGGCGCGTAGGTGTGGGCCGCGTCGGGGGTCATCGGCAGCACGATGCGGACGAGGCCGTACGTGCCCATCTTGAGCAGCACGCCCGCCAGCAGCACCGAGCCCACGGTGGGCGCGGCGGTGTGGGCGTCCGGGAGCCAGCTGTGCAGCGGCCACATCGGGGCCTTGACGGCGAGTCCGACGATGATGGCGAGGGCCGCGATGAGCTGGGTGGTGTGGCTGAGCTTCCCGCCGCCCGCGCCGGAGGCGCTATCAGACGCAGTGGTGGCGAGTGCCACCATGTCGAAGGTGCCGCCCTTGAGCCCGACGAGGAGGAGGCCGAGCAGCATGACGACGGAGCCGAGCAGCGTGTAGAGGATGAACCGCCAGGCGGCGCGCTCGCGTTCGGCGCCTCCCCACCGGTTGATGAGGAAGTACATCGGGATGAGGACCATCTCGAACGCCAGGAAGAACAGCATCAGGTCCAGCACCGCGAAGCTGGCCAGGGTGCCGGACTCCAGGAGGAGCAGCAGCGCCACGAAGGCTTTGGGGGACGGCCCGGAGGGCCGGTTGAAGTAGGCGTAGAGCGCGCTGAGGAAGGTCAGCAGCGCGGTCAGCACGAGCAGCGGCAGCGAGACGCCGTCCACGCCGAGGTGGATGCGGATGTCCAGGGCCGGGATCCAGCCGATGTCGGTCTGGGCCTGCATCCTGGCCGGGTGGTCGTGGTCGAATCCGGCGGCCAGGGCGATGGCGGCGGCGAGCACCACGCCGGTGACGGTCACGCCGTGGCGCATGACGGCCTGGTCGGGTCCGCGGCCGCGCAGCCCGGGCGGGGCCGGGAGCAGGGCGGCGACGGAGCCGAGCAGGGGGAGCACGACCAGGGCGGCGAGGAGGAGTTGCTGGACGATGTGGTTCACGGGTCAGGCTCCCGCTGCGACGAGGACGGCGGCCACGGCCAGGACGAGGGAGCCCGCGAGCAGCGCGCCGAGGTAGGTCTGCACATTGCCGGTCTGGGCGCGGCGGACGGCCGCGCCGAGCAGCCGGGGCGCACCGCCCGCGCCGCGTACGTACGTCTCCACGACCTCGCGGTCGAGGAAGTGGACGAGCCGGGCGGCGGCCCGCACGGGCCGGACGAACAGCGCGCTGTAGAGGGCGTCGAGGTGGAAGCCGACGGCCGCGTGGCGGTGCAGCGGGCCCAGGAGCAGCCGCCCGGGGTCGGCGGGGTCGCTGGCGCCCGCGATGGAGCCGTAGGCGGCCTCGTGGGTGGCGATGGCCTCGGCCTCGGAGACGGCGTCGGCGGCCTCGGGGTGGGCGGCCACCGCGCCGAGCGGGACCCGGCGGGCCCGCGCCGAGCTGTGCCGCCAGGCGCCGTACATGACGAGGGCGCCGCCGAGGGCCAGCCCGGTGCCGAGGACGGAGGTGGTGAGGGTCGGGGTGAGGGACTCGCCGTCGAACCAGTCGGGCAGCCTGCCGTAGGCGAGGCCGAGGGCGGCCGTGGGGAGGAACAGCACCCAGAGGACGACGTTCATGGCCACCGGCTGCTTGCCGTGGTCGGGGACGGGCTCGCCCTGGCCGCGGAAGGCGAGCAGCCACAGCCGGGCCGCGTATCCGGCGGTCAGGAGCGCGGTGAGCAGCCCGGCGAGGAGCACGGTCCAGCCGACGCCCTCCGGGACGCCGGAGGTGTGGCCGGTGGCGGCGTGCTCGGCCGCGCCGAGGACGGCCTCCTTGGAGAAGAAGCCCGCGAAGGGCGGGATGGCGGCGAGCGCGAGCAGCGCGACCGTCATCGTCCAGAAGGCGTCGGGGATGCGCCGGGCGAGGCCGCTCATCCGGGACATGGCGGCCAGGGAGTTGCTGCCGGCGGCGTGGATCACCACGCCCGCGCCGAGGAACAGCAGCGCCTTGAACGCGCCGTGGGTGATGAGGTGGAAGACGGCGGCGCCGCGGTCGTCGACGGCCAGCGCGCCCGTCATATAGCCGAGTTGGCCGACGGTCGAATAGGCGAGGACGCGTTTGATGTCGTCCTGGGCGAGCGCGGCGAGCGCCGAGCCGACCATCGTCACGGCCGCCATGGCGGCCAGTACGGCGAGCGCGGCGGCGGATGAGGCGAAGACGGGCAGCAGCCGGGCCACCACATAGACACCGGCGGCGACCATGGTGGCCGCGTGGATCAGCGCGGAGACCGGGGTGGGACCGGCCATCGCGTCCGGCAGCCAGGTGTGCAGCGGGAACTGCGCTGACTTGCCCGCGACCCCGGCGAGCAGCAGCAGCGCGATCAGGGTGGGGTGGTCCAGCGGCACCCCGGCGGTCCCGGAGGTCAGCCGGGTGTGGATCTCGCTGATGCGGAACGTGCCGGTGTCCCCCGCGAGCGCGAAGATGCCGATCAGGAACGGGACGTCGCCGAGCTTGGTGACCAGGAACGCCTTCAGGGACGCCGAGCGCGCGGCCGCGGTCTCCCAGTAGTGGCCCACCAGGAAGTACGAGCAGATGCCCATGATCTCCCAGCCGACCAGCAGCACGATCAGGTCGTCGGAGTAGACGACGAGGAGCATCGCGGCGGTGAAGAGGGAGACGAGCGCGGCGTAGGAGGGGTAGCGGGGGTCGTCGCGCAGATAGCCGGTCGAGTAGATCTGCACACAGCAGGCGACGACGGCGACGAGGACCGCGACCAGGGCGGCGAAGCCGTCGACCTGGAGGGCCAGGTCGACGGGGACCGAGCCGGTGTCGGCGAGCCGGGTCGCGGCGGTGAGCGGGGCCGTGCCGCCGCCCTGCCGCACGGCGACGAGCACGGCGAGCCCGGCCGCGGCGAGGGTCGGCAGCACCGCGAGGGGGCGGACGAAACCGGGGGCCCGGCGGCCCAGCAGGAGCCCGGCGACGGCGCCGAGGAACGGCAGGACGGGGACGAGAACGGCGGCGGTCGTGGTCGTCACGCGGTCTGCCTCCGGGCGCGTCGTGCCTGGTCGGCGTCGTTGTCAGTGGGGGCTGCGATGCTGTCGTCCATCGGGTCCTGGCCGGCCGACGGGGGGTCGGCCAGGTCCCGCAGCCGGTCGACGTCGGAGGTGCCGCGGTTGCGATACACGAGCAGGACGATGGCGAGGCCGATGCCGATCTCGGCGGCGGCGATGGCGATGGTGAAGAGGGTCAGCGCCTGGCCCGCGTGCAGGGTGTCGCGGAGCCAGACGTCGAAGGCGACGAGGTTGAGGTTGACGGCGTTGAGCATCAGCTCGACCGACATCAGCATCAGGATCGCGTTGCGGCGGGCGAGGACGCCGTACAGACCGGTGCAGAAGAGGAGGACGGCGAGCACGGCGGGGTAGGCGAGGTGCATCAGCGCTTCTCCTTGCCGTGGCCGGCGCGTGGGCCACTTTCGTGGCCGACACCTGGGCCGCTTTCCTGGCCGCTCTTGCGGGACAGGACGATCGCGCCCACGAGCGCGGCGAGGAGCAGCACGGACAGCGCCTCGAACGGCAGCACCCAGTGGCGGAAGAGGCTTTCGCCGGAGACGGCGGTGGAGCCCTGCACGCCCTTGTCCAGCTCGATCCAGGTGGTCCGGAAGGCATCCACGACCACCCACACCAGGACGCCCGCGGCGGCCACGGCCACCGCGAGCGCGGCCGGGCGGTTGCCCGAATCGGCGTCCGGGGAGCGGCCGATGGGCGCCTTGGTGAGCATCAGCCCGAAGAGGAGGAGGACGACGACGGAACCGACGTAGATCAGCACCTGCACCCAGGCGATGAACTCCGCCGTGAGCAGGAGGTACTCCACGGCGAGGCCGCCGAGCGCCACCACCAGCCACAGGGCGGCGTGCACCAGCTGTTTGGTGGTGACGGTGACGACGGCCGCGCCGAAGGTCGCGATGCCCACCAGCAGGAAGGCGATCTCGACTCCGGTCGGCGACAGGAACCCGTGGCCGGTGGCGGCCAAGTGGACCACAGGGCTCACGAGGCGGCTCCGTTCCCGTCGGTTCCGCCGGATCCGCCGGTCCCGTCGGTTCCGCCGGATCCGTGCTCGGCCTCCGCCTGCGCGGCCTCGGCGGCCTGCGCGGCCTCGGCGGCGGCGAGCTTGTCGGCGGCCTTACGGGCGGCGGCGAGCTCCTTGGGCTCCTCCGCGCGCGGGTCGAGCGCGGGCGGCGCGGGCACCGTCCACATCCACTCGCGGAGCTTGTCCCGCTCATGGGTGAGATCGCGGATGTCCTCCTCCGCGTACTCGAACTCCGGCGACCAGAACAGCGCGTCGAAAGGACACACCTCGATGCAGATACCGCAGTACATGCACAGCGCGAAGTCGATGGCGAACCGGTCCAGCACATTGCGGCTGCGCTCGCGCCCGCCCGGGGCGGCCGGGGGCACGGTCTCCTTGTGCGAGTCGATATAGATGCACCAGTCCGGGCATTCGCGGGCGCACAGCATGCAGACCGTGCAGTTCTCCTCGAACAGCCCGATCACCCCGCGGGTGCGGGGCGGCAGCTCGGGCTGCGCGTCCGGATACTGCGCGGTGTGCGACTTCCGGGTCATCGTGCGAAGGGTGACGGCCAGGCCCTTGGCCAGACCGGATCCGGGGATGCCCATCAGGAGATCACCACCTTGACGACGCCGGTGAGGGCGATCTGGGCCAGTGAGAGCGGAATGAGGCAGGTCCAGGCGAACCGCTGAAGCTGGTCCTCGCGCAGCCGCGGATAGCTGACCCGCAGCCAGATCACGACGAAGGCGAGGACGCCCGTCTTCAGCAACGTCCACAGCCAGCCGAGGCCGTCGGCGGACGGACCGTGCCAGCCACCGAGGAAGAGGACGGTGGTCAGCCCGCACAGGACGACGATGCCCGCGTACTCGGCGAGCAGGAAGAGCGCGAACCGCAGGCCCGTGTACTCGGTGTACGCACCGAAGATGATCTCGGAGTCGGCGATCGGCGCGTCGAACGGCGGACGCTGGAGCTCGGCGAGCCCGGCGGTGAAGAACACCACCCCGCCGACGATCTGCCACGGCACCCACCACCACTCGAACGCGTCGAGGATGCCGGGCAGCGAGACCGTGCCCGCCGCCATCGCCACGGAGGCGGCGGTGAGCAGCATCGGCAGCTCGTACGCCATGAGCTGGGCGGCCGTGCGCAGGCCGCCGAGCAGGGAGAACTTGTTCGCCGAGGCCCAGCCCGCCATCAGCGAACCCAGCACCCCGACGCCCATCACGGCGAGCACGAAGAAGATGCCCGCGTCCAGGACCTGGCCCACCGCGCCCTCGGCGGGGCCGATCGGGATCGCGACGAGGACGAGGAGATACGGCAACAGTGCGACGGCGGGCGCGAGCTGGAAGATCCGCCGGTCGGCCCCGGCCGGTACGATGTCTTCCTTCTGCGCGAACTTCACGCCGTCCGCGACCAGCTGGGCCCAGCCGTGGAAGCCGCCCGCGTACATCGGCCCGAGGCGGCCCTGCATATGGGCCATGACCTTGTGCTCGGTCTGCCCCACGACCAGGGGCAGCACGAGGAAGGCGAGCAGGAGGGCGAGCAGTCGCAGCGCGACGTCGAGGACGTCGTTCACGCGGTGCCTCCTGGCTGGTCGTGGGTGTCGTCGTCGGGGGTGGCCGGGGTGCCGGGGGCGTCCGGGGTGCCGGGCGCGGATTCGGGTTTCGCGCCGGGTCCGTCTCCGGCCGCCTCGGTCTCCGCTTCCGGTTCCGGTGCCCGCGGCTCACCCGGGGACTCGGCGCCCTCGCCCCGCGCGGGACGCGCATGGTGCCAGGGCGCGTCGGACGAGCGGCGCTGCGGCGCGGGACGCCGCGGGCGGGCCGGGGCTTCGGGCGCTGTCGGCTCGGCGGGGGCCGACGGCTCAGCGGCCGCGTCCGTGGCCGGGGCTCCGGCCGCGGCCTCCGCACCCGCCGGACGCTGACTCGCCGAGCCCTCGCCCGCGCTGCGGGAGCGCCGTACCGGAGGCTCGGCCGCCGGGGCGGGAGTGTCCCCCGCCGCGTCCGCCGTCTCCGCCGGGCGCTGGCTCGCGGAACCCTGGCTCGCACTACGGGAGCGCCGTGCTGGGCGCTCAGCCGCAGAGGCGGGAGCCTCCCCCGCCGTGTCCGCCGTCTCCACCGGGCGCTGGCTCGCCGAACCCTGGCTCGCACTGCGCGCACGCCGGGCGGGGCGCTCGGCCGCCGGGGTCTGGTCCTCCGCAGCCTCCGCAGCCGCATCCGCCGGGCGCTGGCTCGCCGAGCCCGCCGTCGCGCTGCGGGTGCGGCGGGCGGGGCGCTCGCCCGCGGCGGCGCCCGCCGCACGGGCACCGCGCGCCGGGCGGGCCGGGGCAGGGGGCAGCTGGCCCTTGAGCGGGCCCCACTCGTTGGGGTCGGGGACGCCCGGCGGCAGCATCTGCCGCCGCTTGGGGCCGCCGTGTCCGGACTCCCCCGGCTCCTTCGCGCCCGGCCATGCCTTGACGACCCGGGCCGCCAGTACGAAGTCCTTGCGCAGCGGATGCCCCTCGAAGCCGTCGGGGAGCAGCAGCGGTGCGAGCCCGGGGTGGCCGGGGAAGCCGATGCCGAACATCTCGTGGGTCTCGCGCTCATGCCAGGCGGCCCCGGCGTAGACGCCGGTCGCGGTCGGCAGCGCGGGGGCCTCGTGCGGCACGGTCGTGCGCACCAGCAGACCGCGCACCGCGAGTCCGGCCCCGGGCCCGGGCCCGGGCGTGGCCCCGGGGGCTCCCAGGGCGACGACGCGCGCGGCCACCCGGAAGCCGGTGCCCGGCTCGTCGACCGCGCTCAGCCAGTCGAAGTAGGTGCAGCCGAGGGTGTCGCGGGCCGTCTCCAGCGCCGCGATCCAGGAGTCGGTGGGCACGTCGACGGTCAGCAGGCCGTACGCCTCCTCCGCCGTGGCACCCACGCCGAACAGCTCGGCGGCGGAACGCGGCAGCCAGCCCACGGGCGGCGCGGCCTCAGCCGCGGGCTCCACCTCGGAGACCTCGGGGACGTCGGCCTCCGTGACCTCCGCCGCGCCGCTCCGCCCCGCCGTCTCGCTCGGCCCCGCCGTCTCGTTCCTCGGCTCGTTGGCCTCGTTGCGCTCGGTCATCGGGTGTCTTCCCGTCCCGGAGGCGTGACCAGCCCGCTGCGCAGCGCGGCCGCCGACGGACGGCCCGCGGCCGTAGACGCGGCGCCGGGCCCGGAATTTCCGTAGCGCTCGCCCAGCGACTCGCGGGCGATCTTCTCCTGGAGCTTGAGGATGCCCTGGAGCAGCGCCTCGGGCCGGGGCGGGCAGCCGGGGACGTAGACGTCGACGGGGATGATCTGGTCGACGCCCTTGGTCACGGCGTACGAGTCCCAGTAGGGGCCGCCGCAGTTCGAGCAGGCTCCGAAGGAGATCACGTACTTCGGCTCCGGCATCTGCTCGTACAGCCGCTTCACCGCGGGCGCCATCTTGTCCGTGACCGTGCCGGAGACGACCATCAGGTCGGCCTGGCGCGGCCCCGGCGCGAAGGGGATCACGCCGAGCCGGATGAAGTCGTGGCGGGCCATCGACGCCGCGATGAATTCGATCGCGCAGCAGGCGAGCCCGAAGTTGAAGACCCACAGGCTGTAGCGGCGGCCCCAGTTCAGGACCACCTTCATCGGCTCGGGGGCCAGCCGGGCCAGCGTGCCGAGGCGGCGCGGCTCCGGCAGGTCCACCGGGGCGGGCGCGGGGGCCGGCGGCCCGGAGGCCGTCGTCGGCGTCGGGTTGGGTGTCACGTCCACTCCAGGACGCCCTTCTTCCATGCGTACAGCAGACCTACGGCGAGGAACCCGAGGAAGACGAACATCTCCACCAGCGTGGCGGCCCCGAAGCCGGGCGCCGCGAAGACCGTCGCCCACGGGAACAAGAAGATCGAGTCCACGGCGAAAATCACATACAGAAAAGCGTAGACGTAGTAGCGGACCTGGGTGTGGGCCCAGCCCTCGCCCACGGGGTCCACTCCGCACTCGTAGGTCAGCAGCTTCTCGGGGGTGGGCACGACGGGCCGCAGCAGCCGTCCGGCCCCGAAGGCCACGGCGACGAAGATCACGCCGATCGCCGCCAGCAGTCCGACCACCGTATAGCCGTGGAAGTAGTCGGCCGCGAGCTGGACGCTGGTGACGCTGGTGGTGCGTACGGTCGTCGCCTCCGGCACGTCCGCCCCTCGCTCCCTGGTCTCGTGGTGCTTGTCCGCTCCTCGTCGACCTCGCGTGTTCGACGATCCGTACGGACGGGAAGTCTAGGCCCTGCCGCCACCCGGCCGGGCGGCCCGTCCGCCATGCGGTGGGGGTAGCCCCATGGCGGAGCCCCCGTGGGGCCGGGCAGTCTTGCTGTCATGACCTCCAGTTCCCCCGTCGTCGGGCCCGTCGAGGGCCCCGACGGCCCCGACGGCGGCGGCCGTGGCGGCCGTGGCCGCGCCGAAGAGCGGCTGCCGCGCCCGCCCGCGTTCGCCTTTCCCACGCAGACCTGGAAGGAGATCGCGTATCTCCTGGCCAATCTGCTGGTGGGCATCGTGTGCTTCGTCTTCACCCTGGTCTGGCTGGCTGTGGGCCTGGGACTGGCCGTCACGGTGGTGGGCCTGCCCCTGCTGGCCCTGGGGCTGCGGTTCAGCCGGCTGCTCGGCCGGTTCGAGCGCAACCGCGCCAGGGCGCTGCTCTCGGTGCGCATCGATGAGCCCAGCCCCCTGCCGTACCAGCCGGACAGCGGCTTCCTCGGCAGGCTGTGGACGAGTCTGCGGGACCCGGTCGGCTGGCGGGCCACGCTGTACGCCCTGATCCGGCTGCCGTGGTCGGTGGTCACCTTCGCGACCACCCTGACCTCGCTGTTCGCCGCCTGGCCGGTGCTGCCGTGGATCGCCCGGGGGCTGACGCATGTGGACCGGGCGATGGTGCGCGGGCTGCTGTTCCCCTCCGACGAGCTGGAGCGGCGGATCGCCGAGCTGGAGTCGGACCGGGGCACGGTGGTGGACACCGCCGCCGCCGATCTGCGCCGGATCGAACGCGACCTCCACGACGGCGCCCAGGCCCGGCTGGTCGCCCTCGCCATGGGGCTCGGTCTGGCGAAGGAGAAGCTGGAGGAGGACCCGGAGGCCGCCGCGAAGATGGTCGACGAGGCCCACGGCGAGGTGAAGCTCGCCCTCCAGGAACTGCGCGACCTCGCCCGCGGCATCCACCCGGCCATCCTCACCGACCGCGGTCTCGGCCCCGCCCTCTCCGCGCTCTCGGCCCGCTGCACCGTGCCCGTGAAGGTGTCGGTCGAGCTGCCCGAACGCCCGGCACCGGCCATCGAGGGCATCGCCTACTTCACCGTCTCCGAACTGCTGCAGAACATCAGCAAGCACAGTGGCGCCCGGACCGCCGAGGTCGAGCTGTGGCGCACCGAGGACCGGCTGCTGATCCAGGTGCGGGACGACGGGCGCGGCGGGGCGTCCACCGACGGGGGCACGGGGCTCGCGGGCCTGGCGGAGCGACTGGGCTCGGTGGACGGGCTGTTCGTGGTGGACTCGCCGTCCGGTGGGCCGACCGCCGTGACCGCCGAGCTGCCCTGGCGCCACCGGACCGGGTCGGCGGCGGGCGCGGCGGTGGCACGGTCCGGGCGAAGGGCCTGACCCCTGACCTCACCCCTTGAGGTCCTGCCCCCTCGAGGTCCTGACCGCACCCCTCGGGGTAGGGCTAACCCCCCGGTGAAGAGGCCGACCCACCCGATGGCCGGGCCAGGCCCGCTCCGGGACTCTTGGGGATACGCAGAAGCGCGACCGATCAGGCCCCCGGAGGACGGACGAGACGATGGCCACCGCATACCGCCCCTACGAGCCGGGGACCGAGCCCCGTGGCCAGCTGGTGCCCGCAGTGCTGAAGGCGCCGTTCCAGGGCCGCGTGTGGCGTGAGTTCCTCTATGTCCTGATCAGCCTGCCGATGGCCATCCTCACCTTCGTCTACACGGTCACGATGATCGCGCTCGGCGCCGGGCTGCTGATCACCTTCCTCGGCGTCCCGGTGCTCGGCGCCGCCCTCGCGGGCTGCCGGGCGCTCGGCGTCGTCGAGCGGGCCCGCGCCCGGGCGCTGCTGGGGCTGGAGGTGGCCGAGCCCGAGCCGGTGCTCGGCCGGAGGGGCGGCCGCGGGGGCAGGCGCGGACCGGTCGCCTGGGTGGGCGCGCTGCTCAGGAGCGGCACCTCCTGGCGGCATGTGATCTACGCGCTGATCCATCTGCCGTGGGCGGTGCTCTCCTTCGGCTTCGCGGTGGCGTTCACCTTCTACGGCTGGGGCTTCGCGACCTATCCGCTGTGGCGCTGGGTCTTCCCCCGGTACCTGGACGAGCCGGGCCTGGAGCTCTTCGGGGATGACGAGCGCGGACGCCACTTCTATCTGGACACCCCGTTCGAGGTCGGCGCGGCCTGTGCCGCCGGGGTGCTGGTGCTGCTGCTGACCCCGTGGATCATGCGGGCGCTGACCTCGGTCGACCGGATCATGGTGACCGGGCTGCTCGGCCCGTCCCGGCTGGCGAGCCGGGTCTGGGAGCTGGAGTCGGACCGGGGGACGGTGGTGGACACCGCCTCCGCCGATCTGCGCCGGATCGAACGCGACCTCCACGACGGCGCCCAGGCCCGGCTGGTCGCCCTCGCCATGGATCTGGGCCTGGCGAAGGAGAAGCTGGAGGAGGACCCGGAGGCCGCCGCCAAGATGGTCGACGAGGCCCACGGCGAGGTGAAGCTCGCCCTCCAGGAACTGCGCGACCTCGCCCGCGGCATCCACCCCGCCATCCTCACCGACCGCGGCCTCGACCCCGCCCTCTCCGCGCTCGCCGCCCGCTGCACCGTCCCGGTGAAGGCGACCGTGGACCTTCCGCAGCGGCCCGCGCCCGCGATCGAGGGCATCGTCTACTTCACCGTCTCCGAGCTGCTGCAGAACATCAGCAAGCACAGCGGGGCCCGTACCGCCGAGGTCGACGTCTGGCGCACCGAGGACCGGCTGCTGATCCAGATCACGGACGACGGGCGGGGCGGGGCCGACACCTCCACCGGTTCGGGTCTCGCCGGACTGGCCGAGCGGATCGACGCGGTGGACGGAGTCCTCGTGGTCCACTCCCCGGCGGGCGGCCCGACCACGGTGACCGCCGAGCTCCCCTGGCGCTGAGGCACACGACCTCGGCCTGACGGCGCACGACTCTGGCGCCGGCGGCGTACGACCCTGGCACCGATGACGCACGACCCTGGCGCCGGCGGCGCACACCCCTCCACTTGTACGCGGCCCGTACGCGGCCGGTTCTGCGCGACGCGAGCGGCCGAACCCTGGGATGCTGGTCCCGACGAACCGAGCGAAACGGGGGCCGAGCATCGTGGCGGACAGAGTACGGGTGGTCATCGCCGAGGATTCGGTGCTGCTGCGGGAGGGGCTGACCCGGCTGCTGACCGACCGGGGCCATGACGTGGTCGCGGGCGTCGGGGACGCGGAAGCGCTGATCAAGTCGGTGCGGGAGCTGGCCGACGAGGGCGCGCCACCGGATGTGGTGGTGGCCGACGTCCGGATGCCGCCCACGCACACCGACGAGGGGGTCCGGGCGGCCGTCCGGCTGCGCCGCGACCACCCTGGCCTGGCGGTGCTGGTCCTGTCGCAGTACGTGGAGGAGCAGTACGCCACCGAGTTGCTCGCCGGGAGCAGCCGGGGCGTGGGCTATCTGCTCAAGGACCGGGTGGCCGAGGTGCGCGAGTTCGTGGACGCGGTGGTGCGGGTCGCCCGGGGCGGCACGGCGCTCGACCCGGAGGTGGTCGCCCAGCTGCTGGGCCGCAGCCGCAAGCAGGATGTGCTGGCCGGGCTCACCCCGAGGGAGCGGGAGGTCCTGGGGCTGATGGCGGAGGGCCGTACCAATTCGGCCATCGCCCGGCAGCTCGTGGTGAGCGACGGCGCGGTCGAGAAGCATGTGAGCAACATCTTCCTGAAGCTCGGCCTGTCGCCGAGTGACGGGGATCACCGTCGGGTGCTCGCCGTCCTCACCTATCTCAATTCCTGAGACTCTCAATTCCTGAAAGCAGACTCCCGCGCGCCAATGCGGGGCCAAAGGCTGAACGGGGGATCAGCGGAAATGACAGCACGGGGGGAGGGACACGTCGTGCCAAACCAGGACATATATGGTTCTTCTTTCGGCGTCCACCATGTGATCCGGCCAAGGAAGGCCACCCTTACCGACGTACGATGGTCGTGGGACAACAACCGGTCGGCACCGACTGTCCAGGAGCGCCGCCTCAAGGGAGGTCCGAAGCAGTGACCAGCCAGGTCAGCAGCCCGGCCGAGCAGGCCGAACCAGCCGATCAGCAGGGCGGGCAGACGCCCGCCGGGGGACAGCGATCAGCAGACGGTGGCAAGGAGGTCCGCCGTCTGGACCGGGTGATCATCCGGTTCGCGGGGGACTCCGGTGACGGTATGCAGCTCACCGGTGACCGGTTCACCTCGGAGACGGCGTCGTTCGGAAACGACCTGTCGACCCTGCCGAACTTCCCGGCGGAGATCCGCGCCCCCGCCGGCACCCTGCCCGGAGTGTCGAGCTTCCAGCTCCACTTCGCCGATCACGACATCCTCACACCGGGTGACGCGCCGAACGTACTGGTGGCGATGAACCCGGCCGCGCTGAAGGCCAACCTCCCCGATGTGCCGCGCGGGGCGGAAATCATCGTCAACACCGACGAGTTCACCAAGCGCCCCATGGCCAAGGTCGGCTACGACCAAAGCCCTCTGGAGGACGGCTCACTGGACGGCTACCGCGTCCACCCGGTGCCGCTCACCACGCTGACCATCGAGGCGCTGAAGGAATTCGGGCTCTCCCGCAAGGAGGCCGAGCGCAGCAAGAACATGTTCGCGCTCGGGCTGCTGTCGTGGATGTACCACCGGCCGACCGAGAACACCGAGAAGTTCCTGCGCCAGAAGTTCGCCAAGAAGCCGCAGATCGCCGAGGCGAACGTGGCCGCCTTCCGGGCGGGCTGGAACTTCGGCGAGACCACCGAGGACTTCGCGGTCTCCTACGAGGTCGCCCCGGCCACCACCGCGTTCCCCACCGGCACCTACCGGAACATCTCCGGGAACCTGGCGCTGTCGTACGGGCTGATCGCGGCCTCCCGCCAGGCGGACCTGCCGCTGTTCCTGGGGTCGTACCCGATCACCCCGGCCTCGGACATCCTGCACGAGCTGTCCAAGCACAAGAACTTCGGCGTGCGCAGCTTCCAGGCCGAGGACGAGATCGCCGGGATCGGCGCCGCGCTGGGCGCGGCCTTCGGCGGCTCCCTCGCCGTGACCACCACCTCCGGCCCCGGTGTCGCGCTGAAGTCGGAGACCATCGGGCTCGCGGTGTCGCTGGAACTGCCGCTGCTGGTGATCGACATCCAGCGCGGCGGCCCCTCCACCGGACTGCCCACCAAGACCGAGCAGGCGGACCTGCTGCAGGCCATGTACGGGCGCAACGGCGAGGCCCCGGTGCCGATCGTGGCCCCGAAGACCCCGGCCGACTGCTTCGACGCCGCGATCGACGCCGCCCGGATCGCCCTGGCCTACCGCACCCCGGTGTTCCTGCTGTCGGACGGCTATCTGGCCAACGGCTCGGAGCCCTGGCGGGTGCCGGACGTCGACGAGCTGCCCGACCTTCGCGTCCAGTTCGCGGCCGGCCCCAACCACACACTCGCCGACGGCACCGAGGTCTTCTGGCCGTACAAGCGCGACCCGGAGACCCTGGCCCGCCCCTGGGCCGTGCCCGGAACGCCCGGTCTGGAGCACCGGATCGGCGGCATCGAGAAGCAGGACGGCACGGGGAACATCTCCTACGACCCGGCCAACCACGACCATATGGTCCGCATCCGCCAGGCCAAGGTGGACGGCATCGCGGTGCCGGACATCGAGGTGGACGACCCGACCGGCGACGCCCGCACCCTGGTCCTGGGGTGGGGTTCCACCTACGGCCCGATCACCGCGGCGGTGCGCCGCGTCCGCACCGCGGGCGACCGGATCGCCCAGGCCCATCTGCGCCATCTCAACCCCTTCCCGGCCAACCTCGGCAAGGTGCTGGAGGGTTACGAGAAGGTCGTGGTGCCGGAGATGAACCTGGGTCAGCTGGCGACGCTGCTGCGCGCCCGCTATCTGGTCGACACCCGCTCCTTCACCCAGGTCCGCGGGCTGCCCTTCAAGGCCGAACAGCTCGCCACCGCCCTCAAGGAGGCCATCGATGACTGACACCATCGCCGAGGGCGCGGCATCGGCTCGGCACGCGCTCTCCCTGGTGCCCAAGAGCGACACCAAGCAGACGATGAAGGACTTCAAGTCCGACCAGGAGGTCCGCTGGTGCCCCGGCTGCGGTGACTACGCGATCCTCGCCGCCGTCCAGGGCTTCATGCCCGAACTGGGCCTGGCGAAGGAGAACATCGTCTTCGTCTCCGGCATCGGCTGCTCCTCGCGCTTCCCGTACTACATGAACACCTACGGGATGCACTCCATCCACGGCCGCGCCCCGGCCATCGCCACCGGCCTGGCCGCCTCCCGCCGCGATCTGTCGGTGTGGGTCGTCACCGGTGACGGCGACGCGCTGTCGATCGGCGGCAACCACCTGATCCACGCGCTGCGCCGCAATGTGAACTTGAAGATCCTGCTCTTCAACAACCGCATCTACGGCCTGACCAAGGGTCAGTACAGCCCCACCTCCGAGGTCGGCAAGATCACCAAGTCGACCCCGATGGGCTCCCTGGACGCGCCGTTCAACCCGTTGTCGCTCGCGCTCGGCGCCGAGGCGGGCTTCGTGGCCCGTACCGTCGACTCCGACCGCAAGCACCTGACCGAGGTGCTGCGGCAGGCGGCGGCCCATCCGGGCACCGCGCTGGTGGAGATCTACCAGAACTGCAACATCTTCAACGACGGCGCCTTCGAGGCCCTGAAGGACAAGGATCAGGCGCAGGAGGCCGTGATCCGGCTGGAGCACGGGCAGCCGATCCGCTTCGGTGCGGACCAGTCCAAGGGCGTCGTCCGAGACCAGCGCACCGGCGACCTCGAAGTGGTCACCGTCACCGCCGAGAACGAGCACCAGGTGCTGGTGCACGACGCCCACGCGGCCTCGCCCACCACGGCGTTCGCACTGACCCGGCTCGCCGACGCCGACACCCTCCACCACACCCCCATCGGGGTGCTGCGCGATGTGGATCGCCCGGTCTACGACACCCAGATGTCCGACCAGCTCGACAACGCCGTGGAGCTCAAGGGCAAGGGCGACCTCGGCGCGCTGCTCGCGGGCGGCGACACCTGGACCGTCGTCGGCTGACCCCCGTAAGGCGCCCAGCGGGCGCGTTCGTACATACGGGCACAGGCGGGTGCCCGGCCGGAGCGTCTGACCGCGCCCCGGCCGGGCACCCGCTCTGCTATCCGCATGGCCGACACCGCCGCCCCGCTCCAGCCGCCCGACCGCCCCGGCTACCGCCTCAAGCGGCTGCTGCTCGGCCCGCCCCTGGTCACCGAGCGGATCCGGCGCGAGAAGCTGAGCAACCCGGCCGCGCTGGGCGTGCTGGCCTCCGACTGCATCTCCTCGACGGCGTACGGCAGCGAGGAGATGCTGCGGGTGCTGGTGCCGGTCATCGGGGTCGCGGCGTTCACCATGATCCTCCCGGTGACCGGGGCGATCCTGCTGGTGCTGCTGGTGGTCACGCTCTGCTACAGCGATGTGGTGATGATCTACACCCGGGCGGGCGGCTCGTATGTGGTGGCTCGGGAGAACTTCGGTCCGGACATCGCCCAGATCGCGTCCGTGGCGCTGCTGGTGGACTACATCGTCACCGTCGCGGTCCAGGTCTCGGCGGGCACCAACGCGATCATCTCGTTCGCCCATCTCGTCGGCGGCACCTGGACCGGTATCGACCATCTCCAACTGCCGCTCAGCGCCCTGGTGATCCTGATCCTCGCCTACGGCAATCTGCGTGGGCTGCGGGAAGCCGGGCGGGTCTTCATGGTGCCCGCCTACCTGTTCATCCTCGCCGTCGGCCTGATGCTGGTGGTCGGCGTGGTCCGCGGACTCACCGGGACGCTGCCGCACGCCGATGTGCACGCCGCGGGCGCCGTGCACCTCGGCACTCCGGGCAGCGGCTGGCTCTACGGCGCCGCGCTCTTCATCGTGCTGCGCTCGTTCGCCAACGGCGGCTCCTCGCTGACCGGTCTGGAGGCGATCTCCAACAGCGTCTCGGTCTTCCGCGACCCCAAGGGCCGCAACGCCCGCCGCACGCTGGTCACGATGAGCTGCGTCCTGGGCACGCTGGTCCTCGGGGTATCCGCCCTGGCCCACTTCACCCACGCCATCCCGTACCGGGACGGCACCCCGACCGTCCTCGCGCAGGAGGCCCATCTGGTCTTCGGCGGCGGGGTGCTGGGCGCCCTGGGGCTGGCGTTCGTCCAGCTGGCGACCGCGCTCATCCTCTACACGGGCGCCAACACGCCCTTCACCGGCTTCCCGTTCCTGGCCAGCTTCGTGGCCGAGGACCGCTTTCTGCCCCGGCAGCTGACCCGGCGCGGCCACCGGCTGGCCTTCTCCAACGGGATCGTGTCGCTGGCCGTGGTGGCGCTGGCGCTGCTGGTGGTCACCGAGGCCAATGTGGACCGGCTGGTGGCGCTGTACGCGATCGGGGTGTTCACCGCCTTCACCATGGCCGGGTCCGGGATGACGGCCTATCACCTGCGGCGCCGGGAGCCGGGGCGGACATGGAAGGTCGCGGTGAACCTCATCACCGCGGTGGTCTCCGCCGCCGTGGTGCTGATCTTCGGGATCACCAAGTTCACCGAGGGCGCCTGGCTGGTCGTGGTGGTCTTCCCGCTGGGGGTCTGGGCGCTGATCCGGATCAACCGCGAGTACCGCGCGGAGGCGGCCGCCCTGGAGGCGGTGGAGCGGCCCGGGGACGACGTTCCGCGCTGGCGGCGCCATGTGGTCTTCGTCCTGGCGGACAGCATCGACCTCGCGACGGTCAAGGCGCTGCGGTACGCGCATGAGCTGCGGCCCGACGAGGTCCGCGCGGTGCACTTCATGGTGGACGAGACCCACGCCCGGCGGCTGATGGCGCGGTGGGAGGCCACGGCGGGGGTGACGGTGCCGCTGGAGGTCGTGGAGTGCCCGGACCGGCGGCTGCGCCACGCGGTGATGGAGCTGGCGGCCCGTACCACCGAGGACGGGCGGACCGCGCTGACCCTGCTGGTGCCGCGCCGCACCTACGCCTCCCCGCTGGGCAAGCTGCTGCACCGGGGCACGGCGGAGTCGCTGGCCAAGGCGCTGGAGCGGCTGCCGGGGGTCGCGGTGACCATCCTGCCGTTCACCGTCAGCCTCGCGGCACGGGAGCGGGACCCGCGGGAGCCAGGGGAGCGGGGGCCCGGGGAGCGGGAGGCCCGGGAGCGAGGGCCCGGGGAGCGGCCCGACGCCGAATGAACACACTTACTTAACCGGAAGTACCTTTCTATTGGTTAGCGCTTCCCTTAAGGTGGGTGTGCCGATCCCGAACCAGGAGAGTCACGCATATGAGCATCGTCGTCACCGGAGCCACCGGCCATCTCGGCCGCCTCGTCGTCGAGGGGCTGCTGGAGAAGGTTCCCGCCGACCGGATAACCGCGGTCGTGCGCGACACCGCGAAGGCCGCCGACCTCGCCGACCGCGGGGTGCGGCTGCATGTGGCCGACTACAACCGGCCCGAGACGCTCCCCGGCGCCTTCGCCGCCGGGGACAAGGTGCTGCTGATCTCCGGCAGCGAGGTCGGGCAGCGGGTGCCGCAGCACCAGGCCGTGATCGACGCGGCCAAGGAGGCCGGTGTCGCGCTGCTCGCCTACACCAGCATCCTGGGCGGCCCCGCCGCCGACTTCTCCCTGGCCGATGAGCACAAGGTCACCGAGCAGGCGATCACCGGCTCCGGTCTGCCGTACGTGCTGCTGCGCAACGGCTGGTACAACGAGAACTACACCGACAACCTCGCCACCGTCCTGGAGCACGGCGCCGTCGTGGGCGCCGCGGGCGAGGGCCGGGTCGCCTCCGCCGCGCGCGCCGACTACGCGGCGGCCGCCGTCGCCGTACTGACCGGTGAGGGCCACGAGGGCAAGGCGTACGAGCTGTCCGGCGACACCGCCTGGGGCTTCGCCGAGTACGCCGAGGTGGTCGCCCGGCAGTCCGGCAAGGAGATCGTCTACGGCGCCGTCTCCGCGGCCGAGTACCAGTCCATCCTCACCGGCGCGGGCGTCCCCGAGCCGCTCGCCGTGATCCTCTCCGATGTCGAGGCGGCCATCGCACGCGGCCGGCTGGACGCCACCCCGGGTGAGCTGTCCCGGCTCACAGGCCGTCCGACCACGCCCATCGCGGACTCGGTGGCGGCCGCGCTGAAGGGCTGACCCGCCCCGTACGCACCACGGCCCACCTGTCATCACCGTATTCCGATACGGGAATGACAGGCGGGCCTCACCAGCGCTACCTTCGGACCCTCGGAACGGGCCCGCCGGGGGTTCGTCATGCCGTCGGGGAGGGCGCCGTGACGCCGCAGGACCAGCAGGACCGCGTCGATCGCGCCGGTCTCCTCTACGGCTTCGCGGCATACGGCATCTGGGGTCTGGTGCCGCTCTTCTGGCCGCTGCTGGAGCCCGCCGCGGCGATGGAGATCCTCGCCCACCGGATGGTGTGGTCGCTGGCGGCCGTCGGTCTGGTGCTGCTGGCGCTGCGCCGCTGGAGCTGGATACGGCCGCTGCTGCGGCAGCCCCGGCGGCTGGGCATGATCGCGCTCGCCGCGACCGTGATCTCGGTCAACTGGGGTCTGTACATCTGGGGCGTCAACAGCGGGCATGTGGTGGAGACCGCGCTCGGATACTTCATCAACCCGCTGGTCAGCATCGCCTTCGGGGTGCTGCTGCTGCGTGAGCGGCTGCGGCCCGCGCAGTGGGCGGCGGTCGGCGTCGGGGTGGTGGCCGTGGCCGTGCTGACGGTCGGCTACGGCAAGCCGCCGTGGATCGCGCTCACCCTCGCCTTCAGCTTCGCGACGTACGGGCTGGCCAAGAAGCGGGTCGGTCTCGACGGGCTGGAGTCGCTGGCCGCCGAGACCGCCGTACAGTTCCTGCCCGCGCTCGGCTTCCTGATCTGGCTCGGGGCGCACGGCGGCAGCACGTTCGGACGCGAGGGCGCCGGGCACGCCGCGCTGCTGGCGAGCTGCGGCTTCGTCACGGCGCTGCCGCTGATCTGCTTCGGGGCCTCGGCGGTGCGGCTGCCGCTGTCGACGCTCGGGATGCTCCAGTACGTGGCGCCGACCTTCCAGTTCGCCCTCGGGCTCGCCGTCTTCCACGAGTCGATGCCACCCGAACGGTGGGCGGGCTTCGCCCTCGTCTGGCTCGCGCTCGCGCTGCTGACCTGGGACGCGCTGCGCACCGCCCGGCGGGCGCGGCGGGCGCTGGCCGACGCCGCCGCGCGGGCGGAGGTGGTGTCGGCGACAGTGGAGGCCGACGCGGTTCCAGACGCCGCGGTGTCCGACCTCCGGCCGGGATCGATATCCGGCGGGTGATGTCCGGTTTCCGCCCTTGACGCGGAGTCAGCCACGCCCGGAGCATCAGCACGTTCACCGCTCCACCGCCCCACGGGCACGTGCACCACACAGCGTCACGTCATTCCGTCCTGTCACCGTTCGGAACCGGAGCCCCCCATGTCCTCATGCGCGCAAGCCCGCCCCCGAAGATCCCTGATACGGCGTACGGCCGCCATGGCCGCCGCCGGTACGGCGGTCGCCGCCCTGGTCTCGGCCGCCCCCGCCACCTCCGCCGCCGCGTCGGCACGGCACACGGCGGACGCCCGTACCACCCTCGCGGCGCCCGACATCTCCGTGGCCAATGTGAAGGCCCATCTGGCCCAGTTGCAGTCCATCGCCACCGCCAACGGCGGCAACCGGGCCCATGGCCGCCCCGGCTACAAGGCGTCGCTCGACTACATCAAGGGCAAGCTGGACGCCGCCGGATACACCACCACCGTGCAGCAGTTCACCTCCGGCGGTGCCACCGGCTACAACCTCATCGCCGACTGGCCCGGCGGCGACGCCAACAACGTGGTGTTCTCCGGCGCCCACCTCGACTCCGTCACCGCGGGCCCCGGGATCAACGACAACGGCTCGGGCTCCGCCGGAATCCTGGAGACCGCGCTCACCGTCGCCCGGCAGGGCGCGAAGCCCACCAAGCATCTGCGGTTCGCCTGGTGGGGCGCCGAGGAGCGGGGGATGGTCGGCTCGACCTACTACATCAACAACCTGCCGTCATCCGAACGGGCGAAGATCGACGGCTATCTCAACTTCGACATGATCGGCTCGCCCAACCCCGGCTACTTCGTCTATGACGACGACGCCGGGATCGAGTCGGTCTTCAAGGCGTTCTTCTCCGCCAAGGGCGTGCCCACCGAGATCGAGACCGAGGGCGACGGCCGCTCCGACCACGCGCCGTTCAAGAACAAGGGCATCCCGGTGGGCGGCCTCTTCAGCGGCGCCGACTACATCAAGACCGCCGCCCAGGCCCAGAAGTGGGGCGGCACCTCCGGTCAGGCGTTCGACCGCTGCTACCACCGCTCCTGCGACACCTCGGGCAACATCGACGACACCGCCCTGGACCGCAACAGCGACGCCATCGCCTACGCGGTCTGGACGCTCGGCGGCGCCTGATCCCGGATGATGTGCTGCCGTGTTCGGCTCCACCGGCTCCACCGGCCCCGGCCGCCCGGACCGCTCCGGCCACTCAGGCCGTTATGTCCTTCGCGGTGAACCGGGCCCAGGCCGCCGAGCCGAACACGGCCACGTACAGCCCCTGCAACCCCAGATTCTTGACCAGCTCGTCCCAGTAGACCGGCTCGCGGAGGAGATCGGCGAAGCTGAGCCAGTAGTGCGGGAAGAGATACGGGTGGATCGCGTGCAGCTGCGGAATGGTGTCGAGGATCTGCACGGTGATCACCAGCCCCACGGTCGTGGCCATGGCCGCGATCCCGCTGTTGGTGAGGGTGGAGATGAACAGCCCCACCGTCGCGATCCCCACCAGCGACAGGGCCACCAGGGCTGCCACGCCGAGCGCCCGGAGCAGCGCCTCCTCGAACGAGACGGTGATGCCCGAGATCAGCGTGACATCGCCGAGCGGGAACAGCAGCGCCCCCGTCACCAGGCTCGAGACGGCCACCACCAGCGTCGCGATCAGGCAGAAGGCCATGGTGGTGGTGAATTTGGCCAGCAGCAGACGGGTCCGCCCGGCGGGGGCGACCAGCAGATAGCGCAGCGTCCCGGAGCCCGCCTCACCGGCGATGGCGTCACCGGCGATCACGCCGATCACCATCGGCAGGAAGACCGGCAGCGTCGCCGCCAGTGACGCGAAGACCAGGAAGATCCCGTTGTTGGTGATCTGGGGGAAGAAGGCGGGGCCCGCCTCCTCTCCCCCACGGCCGCCGCCGAAGCCGCCGCCGTCGCTCGTCTCGATCTTCACCGCGATGCCGATGAGGATCGGGATCAGCGCGAGCACCCCGAGCAGCGCCAGGGTCCGCCAGCGGCGGAGGGTGACGGTCAGCTCGGAGCGGAAGAGCGCCAGGGCCCACAGGGGGCTCGGGCGGGGCGGGTTCGCGGCCCTGCCGGCCGGTGCGCCGCCGCTGTTGGCCGTCTTTGGTACGCCGGCGTCGGCCACCCTCGTCTCATCAGCCCGCGACTCATCAGCCCGCGACTCATCAGCCCGCGACATCGAAGCCCTCCCCGGTCAGCGCGACAAAGGCGTCCTCGAGCGAGGCGCGTTCGGCCCCGAAGGCCCGGACCCGCACCCCGGCGCGTACGAGGGCGGCGTTGAGATCGGCCAGTTCCAGCGGTGCGTCGGCCGCGCCGGGGCCGGGCACCGGCAGCTCGCCGGAGACGCGCTCGTCCAGGACCACCAGATCCGTCACCCCGTGCTCCTTGAGCACCCGGACCGCGTCCACCGGGTCCGGGGTGGTGACGGCCAGCCGGCCGCGGCTGCCCGCCGCCAGCTCGGCCACCGTGCCCTGGGTGATCAGACGGCCCTGGGCCATCACGGCGGCATGCGTGCACACCTGTTCGATCTCGTCAAGGAGATGGGAGGAAAGGAAGACGGTGGTGCCCTCCTCGGCCAGCTCGCGCACCAGGGCGCGGATCTCGCGCATGCCCTGCGGATCGAGGCCGTTGGTCGGCTCGTCCAGCACCAGCAGCTCTCGCGGCTGGAGCAGCGCGGCGGCCAGGCCCAGGCGCTGCTTCATGCCGAGCGAGTACGCGCGGGCCTTCTTCCCGGCCGCGGCGGCCAGCCCGACCCGGTCCAGGGCGGCCGCCACGCGGGGGGCGCGGGTGCGGGGGTCGGCGGTGGGGTCGGCCGCGTCGTAACGCAGCAGATTGTCGCGGCCGGTCAGAAACGGGTACAGGGCGGGGCCCTCGATGAGGGCGCCCACCCTGGGCAGCACGCTCCGGGCGGCGCGCGGCATCGGCTCGCCGAGCAGCCTGGCTCTGCCCGAGGTGGGCTCGATCAGGCCCATGAGCATGCGGATGGTCGTCGTCTTCCCCGAGCCATTGGGCCCGAGGAAGCCGAAGACACTGCCACGCGGCACGGACAGGTCGAGTGCGTCGACCGCGAGCTGTCCGCCCCGGTAGCGCTTGGTGAGCCCGCGGGTCTCCACCGCGGCGTCGTCCCCCTCGGCGGACCGCTGCTCCACGGGCTCCCCTTCGTTCTGCGTCGTATCCGCGCCCCGCGCCGTCCGTCACCGCGCCTTATGCGCCCAGTGGGCTCACTTGGCCGCGTTGGCGGCCTTGACCAGGGCGTCCTTGTCGACCGCGCCGACGAACACCTTGCCATCGTCGGTGAGCAGCGCGTTCACCAGCCGGGTGCTGACCACGGTGCCCGAGCCGAACTTCCCCTTGACCTCCTTGCCGAAGCCGCCGAGGAGGCCGGAAGCCGCACCCGGGCCGCTGTCGCCGCCGGGTGCCGCCGCCCCGCCGGGGGTGTCGAGCCGGGCGACCGAGTCCCAGCCCTGGCCGACGACCTTCAGCCCGGACAGGGCGCCCTGGGCGTCCTTGAAGTCCTTGGCGCCGAAGTCCTTCTGGGCGTCCCTGCGGTCGGCCTTGGGCGCCTCGGTGACCTTGGCGCCCTTGGGCGGTGTGAAGTCGAAGGAGCTCGCCTCGGGCTTGCCGAAGTCCACCTTGGTGAAGCCCACGTCGACGATCGCCTTGCCGCCGCTCTTCGGGGAGAGCGTGAACTTCAGCGGGACACCGTTGTCCGCGTCCACCGCGATACGGACGGATCCGATCGTGGAGTCGCTGTTCTGCTTGGGCTTGATCAGCAGGTCGTAGGCGTCCCGCCCGGCGACCCGGGAGGTGCCGTCGACGCTCACGTCGGTGGTGTCGTCCACGGAGGAGAGCAGCATCTTGGCCATCTCCTGGGGCGTGGCGTCCCGCAGGTCCTTCGGCATCTCCCGCCGGTGGTCGCCCTTGGCCTTCGCGTCCTTCGGGGCGGTGGCGTGGTAGGCGGAGTTGCTCCCGCTGTCGTACGCCCAGACGTCGTCGCCGTTGTGGATCATGCTGTACTCGGCGGCGTTCTCGACGATCGACACCCGCTGCTTGTCGGGGCCGTCACTGGCCACCCGCAGGGTGTGGGAGCCGGAGATCAACTCCATCAGCTTGGACTCGGGCGCGGCGGACGCGTCGCCGCCCCGCGCCCCGCCGAGGTCGGCGATGGAGCCGCCGCCGGGGAGCGAGGGAATGCCCAGATCGGTGGTGATCTTCACCGAACCGGACATCTGCTGGGCGTCCGATGCCGCCATCTTGCTGATGAGCTCTTGCGCCGAGATCTTCGGCAGATCGGGGTCACCGGTGCTGGCGAGCGCCGGGACCAGTCCTATGGTCGCCGCCGCGATGCCCGCGACGGCGACCGGGGCTGCGTACCGGGCGGCCTTCTTCCCTCGTGATGGCCGCTCTTCATCCCAGAAGCCGTCGTCGGCGACCTGTGTCGGTCGGATCCGTGCCATGTGTGCTCTACCTCCGTCGTCGGCGGCGGTTCGTCAGCTTGCACTCGTCCACCTCTCGGGCCATTGTCACCCGATCCCGCCATGTGGTGGTCTTTTCATCCCACCAAATCGTTCGACGTGGCGCGTCAGCCCGCAGGATCACCTCGGCGTAATGCTCGGGGATGACGCCGCTCCACCGGGAGTCAGGGTCCTACTCCCCCGGGAGTCACCGGCGGGCTCCCCGGGATCGGGGGCGGGGCGAGGTGGAACGGGCGCCGGGCGGGGTGGAACGCGCGCCGGGCGAGGGTCACCCGGCCCGGTGGACCACCGCGTCGCACAGCCCCTCGAGGGCCGCCTTCGCCGGGCCCTCGGGCAGCGGCGCCAGCATCGAACGGGCCTCCGCCGCATAGCGGACCGTGACCCGGCGGGCCCGCTCCAGCGCCGGATGGGCGCGCAGCCGCCGCAGCACCTCGGCATGGCGCGCGTCATCGGCGAGATCGCCCGCGAGCAGCTCGCACAGCTCACGGTCCTCGGCCGAACCGGTCGCCTCGGCCTGCTCCCGCACATAGAGCACGGGCAGGGTGGCCACGCCCTCGCGCAGATCGGTGCCGGGGGTCTTACCGGACTCATGGCTGTCGCTGGCGATGTCCAGTACGTCGTCGGCGAGCTGGAAGGCCATGCCGAGCCGCTCGCCGTACTGGGTGAGGATGCTGACGATGCTCTCGTCGGCGCCCGACATCATCGCGCCGAACCGGCCGGAGACGGCGATCAGCGAGCCCGTCTTGCCGGCCAGCACATCCAGGTAGTGCTCGACCGGGTCACGGCCGTCACGTGGGCCCGCCGTCTCCAGGATCTGCCCGGTGACCAGCCGCTCGAACGCCTCGGCCTGGATCCGTACCGCCTCGGGGCCGAGGTCGGCCAGGATGTGCGAGGCGCGGGCGAAGAGGAAGTCGCCGGTGAGGACCGCCACCGAGTTGCCCCAGCGGGCGTTGGCGCTGGAGACGCCGCGCCGCACCTCCGCCTCGTCCATCACATCGTCGTGGTACAGCGTCGCCAGATGGGTGAGCTCGACGACCACCGCCGAGGGCACCACTCCGGGTGCGTGGGGGTCACCGAACTGCGCGGCCAGCAGCACCAGCAGGGGCCGGAACCGCTTCCCCCCGGCCCGTACCAGATGCTGTGCGGCCTCCGTGATGAAGGGCACATCGCTTTTGGTGGCCTCCAGCAGGCCCTCTTCGACCGCCGTCAGCCCGGCCTGGGTGTCGGCTTCCAGAGTCCGGTCCCGCACGCTCAGCCCCAAGGGCCCGACGAAGCTCACGGGGTACTCCTGTCTGCCTACGAATGACGCGAATGTCGATGTGTCGCTGCCTCCACCAACAGGCAGCGTATCCGGTCGGGTATCGATCACTGTTGGCGCCTTCCCGCCTTGTGCGCCTCTCACCGTTCTCTCCCGAACCGACCGCTTCACATCGCAGTACCGCGATCGCAGCAGATCATTCATGCCCCGGACCCCATCCGGCCGCCCGCCCGGATCGCACCCGGCCGCTTGGCCGGATCCCACCCGGCCGCCCGGTCTGACCGCCGGACGGTCCGCCGAACCGGCCGTCGAGCGGGGCCGGTCACCGGCCGGGGCGGGCCGATGGCCGTGGGCGGGGCCCGCTCATCCGTGCATGGCGGCCACCGCCTTCGCCAGCCGTGGCGACGCGTACTCCGTACCGCAGACGAACCGCATCACCGGGCCGAAACTCGCCGCCGCGGGCAGCCCGGTGAAGTACAGCCCCGGGACCGAGGAGCCATAACCGGCGTCGAGCCAGGGGCCCCGGCTCCGGTGACCAACTCGGTACGGAGCCCGGGCCCGAGGAAGTCCAGCGCCGCGACGCTCATCCGATAGCCCGTAGCGGCCATCACATGGTCGGCGGCCGGCTCACCGACCCGGCCGTCCCCCTGCAGGGTGAGCACCGGCCGGCCGTCGTTCCCCACCGTGACCCGGCTGATCCGCCGCCCCTGGGTGACCCGGACCCGCCCGGCGAAGCGGTCCCTCAGCCACCAGGCGCCCTTGGACCCCCAGCACCCTGCGCACCAGATACTCCCGGGCCGGTACGGGCAGCCGCCGGAAACCCACGGCGTGGTACGACAGCGCGTACAGCGACCAGGCGCGGCCGACCGGCGACTCGGGCCGCACCGGCGGGGTGCCGAAGGCGACCGCGCGCGGCCCCCGGGCCACCACCCGCACCGCGGCGGCGCCCGCCTCGGCCAGCAGCACCGCGCTCTCCAGCGCCGACTGCCCGGCCCCGACGACCACCACCTCACGCCCGCGGAAGCGGCCGAGGTCGCGATGGTGCGAACTGTGGGAGACGGGGCCGCCCGGAGCGGGTCCGTCCGGTACGTCGGCGGCCAGCTCCCGGGGGAGGTGGGCGAGCCCGCTGAGCCCGCTGGCGACGACGACGGCGCGCGTGGTGAACTGCTCCCCCGAGTCCAGCTTCAGCTCGAACCGGCCGCCCCGCCGGTCCACCGCCACCACCCGCTCCAGCTCCAGCCCCAGCTCCAGCCCCAGCCCCAGCCCCAGCTCCAGCTCCAGCTCCAGCTCCAGCTCCAGCTCCAGCTCCAGCTCCGGCGATGTTCGAGGCGACCGGTGTGGACTTGAGCAGCATGCCCGCGGGCATCTGCTCCCGCCAGCTCACCATCGGCTCCCCGAAGACACGGACCGGCAGCCCGTGGGCGCGGAGGTGAGCGGCGGTCGACAGACCGTACGGACCGGCGCCGATGACCGCTACCGGATCGTTCATGAATCCCCCAAGGTGTCGCGTTCACTTGGCGCGCCACAGCCGGTACAGCTGTGCCGCGCCGGGCCGCAGCGAGCGGGCCAGCATGGTGAAGAACGGCCTCATGTCGTCCCGCGCGGCCCAGGCGAGCTCGGTCCCGCTCGCCCGCGCCGGGGCGTGCGGGGTGGTGTAACCACTGCGGCGGTAGGCGAGCAGCGCGGGCAGGTCGACGTTCTCGACCAGGAACCGCCGGGCCGGCCGCTGCCGGGCCCCGGGGACCGCGCGTCCGGTCAGATCGAGATGCTGGGCCCGTACGACATCGATCCGCGCCGCGTTCTCGAAGAGCCGGAACTGGGCGCCCATCCGCGGATTGAAGTCCAGCAACTTGTACCGTCCGTCACGCCGGTCGAAGCGCCAATCCAGATCGACGATGCCGCTGAAGCCGATCCGCTGGACGAACCGGGCCGCCATCCGTGCCAGTTCCTCGTTCTCCACCGCATAGGCGCACGCCGTCATGCCCGCGTGCGGCGGCCAGGACCGCACCTTGACCCCGGTGAACATCGCCAGCGGTGTGCTCCGGGCGTCGAAGTACGCGTGCACTATCCAGTCCTCGGCCTCCTCTCTCGGCAGATACTCCTGTAAGACCACCCCCGGCCGCGGCCCCCACCGCCGCGCCAGCTCCATCAGCTCCCGCGGGCCCTCGATCCGCGTGGTGCCGCACACCGCGGGCTTCTTCCGCCGCTCGAACGCCTCCCGGTTCTTGGCGACCACCGGAAACCGGGCGCCGGCCGCGAACGCCTTGACATCGGCATAGGTGTCCGGGAAGGCGCCCTCGGGCGTGGGCACCCCGTGCTTGACGCACAGCTCGTGCAGCCCCCGCTTGCTCGCCAGCCGTCTGGGCAACTCGGGCTCGGCGCGCGGGAAGAGAAAGCGGCCCTCCCCGGCGAGCCGGTCCGCGTGCTCGGCGATCAGCACGGCCGCCTCCTCGTCGGTGGGCAGCAGCACCGTCGGCCGGCCGATCGCCCGCCCCATCCGCAGCAGCCCCTCCACCAACCGCTCCGGCCGCTCCTCGCCGGTGGTCGGCCAGACGAAGGCCCTCCTCAGATAGCGCGAGAGCGCCGCCGGGGTCCAACGGTCCTCGGTGACCGCGTACATGGGGACACCGAGACGCCCCAGGGACCGGATGGCGCCGACGCCACCGTGATGCAGCGGATAGTGGCCGATCTTCACGATGAGAGCGGGCACGGAACGGTCCACCGAGAACGGCACGGCACTGCTCGCCACGAGTCCCCCTTGGTCACCGCAGCGCAGTGGCCCCCCCACTGTGCGTGACCCTGATGAAGGACGCTACTTCGGAATCGCCGCCTCCAGTAAGGATTTTCCGGACATTGCCATATCTTTAGGGAGTAGCCGACACCGTGTCATCCCTCCTTGTCCCCGACCTCCGGCATGGCCCGCGCCCGGCCACCGGCGCCGCCCTGACCACCGGCCTTGCCCTGCGCCTTTCCCGCACTCCCGGCGCCTTAGGGTGTGCTGCGTCCCACAGTGACGAGGAGAAGGCGAGGCAGCCCCGATGCCGCAGCGATCCCCGCTGGACCTGCCCGAAGGCGACCCCTTCGGCCCGCACAACCTCCCCTATGGCGTCTTCACCGCGCCGCACGCTCCTCATCTGCGGAAGATCGGGGTGCGCTACGGAAACCATGTGCTCGACGTGGGCGCCGCCGCGGCCGCCACCGCCTCCCCGCACGCCGAGCCGCTGGGCGCCGACACCCTCAACCCGCTGATGGCCGCGGGCCGCCCGGTCTGGCAGGCCGTGCGCGCCGAGGTGCTCGACTGGCTCACCGACCCGGGGCACCGCTCGACCATCGAGCCGCTGATGCATCCCCTCCCCACCGTGGCGCTCCACCTCCCCTTCGAGGTGGCCGACTACGCCGACTTCTATGCGAGCGAGCACCACGCCACCAACACGGGCAGGATCTTCCGCCCCGACGGCGAGGCGCTCACCCCCAACTGGAAGCACATGCCGATCGGCTACCACGGCCGGGCCGGCACCATCCTCGTCTCGGGCACGCCCATCGTCCGCCCGCAGGGCCAGCATCTGCCCCCGGCCGATACCTCCGCACCACACGCTTCCTCCCCCACTCCGGTCTTCGGCCCCTCCCTGCGCCTCGACTTCGAAGCGGAGGTGGCCTTCGTCGTCGGCGCCCCTTCCACTGTGAATACACCGGTGCCGCTCTCCGGGTTCCACGACCACGTCTTCGGCGTCTGTCTGCTCAACGACTGGTCCGCGCGCGACATCCAGGCGTGGGAGTACCGTCCGCTCGGCCCCTTCCTCGGCAAGTCCTTCGCCACCTCGCTCGCCGCGTGGGTCACCCCGCTGGACGCCCTCGCCGCGGCCCGTACCGGCCCTCCCGCCCGCGACGTCCCGCCCCTCCCCTACCTGGACGACAGCGCCGCCGGGCCCGGTGGGCTCGATCTGCGCCTGGAGGTCGCGCTCAACGGCCACACGATCTCCCGCCCGCCCTTCTCCGCCATGTACTGGACCGCGGCCCAGCAGCTCGCCCACCTGACGGTGAACGGCGCCTCGCTGCGCACCGGGGACCTCTTCGCCTCCGGCACGGTCAGCGGTCCGCGCCCGGACGAGCTCGGCTGTCTCCTCGAACTCACCTGGGGCGGCCGCGACCCCCTGCGGCTCCCCGACGGCGCCCGGACCTTCCTGGAGGACGGCGACGAGGTGACCGTCACGGCCTGGGCGCCGGGCCCGCAGGGGACTCGTATCGGCCTGGGCGAGGTGACCGGCCAGGTGGTCCCGGCCACGCCCTGACGCGGCTGCTAATTTGTCGTGCTCCTGCCCTGACGATCCCGGACGACCGAGGAGAAGCACGTGAAGAAGGCAGTGAGCATCGCCGGCACGGCGGCGGCGGCCGCCCTGTTGCTGACCGCATGCGGCAGTGACGGTGGCGACGACAAGAAGGACACATCCAAGGACCCCTCCTCCGCGTCGAGCGCCCCGGCGGAGGGGGGCGCGGACACGAAGGTCTCCGGCACCTATGTGGCGAAGGCCGGTGAGGGGGCCGTCATCCTGTCCATCAGCGGCAAGAAGGCCGTCCTGATGGCCGACAAGCACATCTGCAGCGGCGAGTACGCCGACATGGGCGGGAAGATGCTCATGCTCAAGTGCGCCGACGGCAACACCGACCGCAGCGCGGGCAAGGTCACCGCGAGCGCGGACGGCAAGACCCTCACGGTCGACTGGGACGCGCTCGCCAAGAACGACACGTTCATCAAGGCGACCTCGCCCGGTGACCTCCCCTCGGGCCTGCCGACGTCGCTGCCCTCGGGCCTCCCGACCGATGTGCCGACCGGCCTCCCGACCGGCTGAACCACGGCGCCGGACCCCCTCCGGCACCCCGGGCCCCCGGCGCGCAGGCGCGCGGGGGGCCCGCCGCGCGCAGTGGCAGATCTTGCCGCCGCGGGAACGAAACCGCAGGCAGAAGCGGTAGGGAAGCCGCCGTCAGGTGGCGCAATACTTCGGCAACACCATCGGCCGGGCCCGCCCTGGAGGCCCTGGCCTCGGCCGGGTGCCCGGCGCCGCTGGACGCCGAGGCGGTGGCGGCGCTGGGCGATACCGCCTGGCAGGTGCGCAAGGGGGCGGCGACGGCGCTGTCCGCCGCCGCGCCGGGCCTGGGCGTCCCCGCCCTGACCCGGGCCCTGGCCGACCCGCACGCTGACGTCCGTAAGGCGGCGGTGCTGGCGCTGTTGCCGCTGGCGGAGCGGGAGCCGGGTGCCCGGGAGGCGCTGGCGTCGGTCCGCTCCGACCCGGACGCGGATGTCCGCGCGTACGCGGCCAAGGCGACGGCTTAGCGTCGGCGCCTGCGGCGGGCTTGCCCCCACCCCGCCCCTTCCCGCTGCATCCGATTTGCGGCTCCGCCGCGCGGCATGGGACTCCGCCCCCCGGACCCCGCCGGGGCTCCGCCCAGGACCCCGCTCCTCAATCGCCGGAGGGGCTGGAATTACCCCTCCCGCACCGGAAACCTACGCACCCCGGCGTCTGGCATCGTCGCACGGTGCGGCGGGGACGGCTCCACCCCGGCCGGGCGCGCGCACCGCCGCCATATCCCTGCCCGGCCAGAGGCCAAGGGCAGAGCCCTGGAACCGACGCACTGCCCCTGCCGAAGCGGGGTCCAGGGGCACAGCCCTGGAAGGCGGGGTCCAGGGGCACAGCCCTGGAACTGACGCACTGCCCCTGCCAAAGCGGGGTCCAGGGGCACAGCCCTGGAACTGACGCACTGCCCCTGCCGAAGCGGGGTCCAGGGGCGCAGCCCCTGGGATCGGGGAGGGGCGGGGTGGGGGATGGCTCCGCCCCGGCCCGGGCGCCGTCGTGGTGTTCCCCAGCGCAGGGTTCAGCGGCGCAGCTTCCTGGGTTTGGGGAATGGCTTCGGCCGGGCTCGGGCACCGTCTCGGTGTCCGGGCCCGGCCGGGGGGCCAGGGGGCGGAGCCCCATGGGTTCGGGGTGGGGCGAGCGGGGTGGGGGAGGGCTAGCGGACGAAGACTCCCGCCTGACTCGCGAGGTCCAGGAAGTACTGCGGGGCGACGCCCAGGACGAGCGTGACCGCCACGCCGATCGCGATGGCCGACGAGGTCAGCGGGCTCGGCACGGCCACGGACGGGCCGTCCGTGCGCGGCTCGCTGAAGAACATCAGCACGATCACCCGGATGTAGAAGAACGCGGCGACCGCCGAGGAGATCACACCGACCACCACCAGCGCGCCCGCACCGCCGTCGGCCGCCGCCTTGAAGACCGCGAATTTCCCGGCGAAGCCGCTGGTCAGCGGGATACCGGCGAAGGCCAGCAGGAAGACCGCGAAGACGGCGGCCACCAGGGGCGAACGGCGCCCGAGACCGGCCCACTTGGACAGGTGGGTGGCCTCGCCGCCCGCGTCCCGCACCAGGGTGACCACCGCGAAGGCGCCGAGGGTCACGAAGGAGTACGCGGCGAGGTAGAAGAGGACGGAGGAGATGCCGTCGGGCGTGGTGGCGATGACACCGGCCAGGATGAACCCGGCGTGGGCGATCGAGGAGTACGCCAGCAGCCGCTTCACATCGGTCTGGGTGACGGCCACGATCGCGCCGCCGAGCATGGTGACGATGGCGACGCCCCACATCACCGGCCGCCAGTCCCAGCGCAGCCCGGGCAGCACGACGTAGAGCAGCCGCAGCAGCGCGCCGAAGGCCGCGACCTTGGTGGCCGCCGCCATGAAGCCGGTCACCGGGGTGGGGGCGCCCTGGTAGACGTCGGGGGTCCACATGTGGAACGGCACGGCGCCGATCTTGAACAGCAGCCCCATCAGCACCATCGCCCCGCCGATCAGCAGCAGCGCGTCATTGCCCATGGTCCCGGCGAGCGCCGGGGTGACATTCCTGACCTGGCCGTCGACGACGTCCGCGATCCCGGAGTAGGCGACCGTGCCCGCGTAGCCGTACAGCAGGGCGATGCCGAAGAGCAGGAACGCGGAGGAGAAGGCGCCCAGCAGGAAGTACTTGACCGCGGCCTCCTGCGACAGCGCGCGATGGCGCCGGGCGAGGGCGCACAGGATGTACAGCGGCAGGGAGAAGACCTCCAGCGCCACGAAGAGCGTCAGCAGATCGTTGGCGGACGGGAAGACCAGCATGCCGCCGACCGCGAAGAGGACCAGCGGAAAGACCTCGGTGGTGGTGAACCCCGCCTTGACGGCGGCCTTTTCGGCGTCGCCGCCGGGCACGGCGGCGGCCTGGGCCGCGAAGGAGTCGACACGGTTGCCGTGCACCACCGGATCGAGCCGCCGCTCGGCGAAGGTGAACACCGACACCAGCGCCACCAGGAGAATGGTCCCCTGCAGGAAGAGCGCCGGTCCGTCGACCGCGATCGCGCCCATGGCCGCGACACGGGCCTTGCTGGTGCCGTAGTCACCGGCGGCGAGGCCGATCACGGCGGCGAAGGCCGCGGCCAGGGCGACCACGGAGACGAACAGCTGCGCCACGTACCGCTGGCGGCGCGGGAGGAACGCCTCGATCAGGACGCCGACGATCGCGGCGCCGAGCACGATCAGCGTGGGCGACAGCTGCCCGTACTCGATATCGGGCGACGGGATCTTGTCGGGCGCCGCCGCCGCTGTTGTCCACAGGCTGTGGACAGTGGCCGCGTGGGTCACTTGGCACCTCCGGAAGCACCGTCGTGGGAAGCACCCTCGGACTTCGGGCTGTAGTTGAACCAGCCCGCGTCGGTGACGGGGTGATCGGGCTTGGGATCCTTCTTGTCCACCACGGACATCGTGTGGTCGACCGCCGGGTTGACGATGTCGGCGAGCGGCTTCGGATAGACCCCGAGGAAGATCAGCAGCGCGATGAGCGGGGCCACGACGACCAGCTCACGCACCCGCAGATCGGGCATGGACCGTACCTCGGCCTTCACCGGACCGGTCATGGTGCGTTGGTAGAGGATCAGGACGTAGAGCGCCGCCAGCACTATTCCGACGGTCGCGATCACGCCGAACGCCGGGTAGCGGCTGAACGTGCCGACCAGGACCAGGAATTCGCTGATGAACGGCGCGAGCCCGGGCAGCGAGAGGGTGGCGAGCCCGCCGATCAGGAAGGTGCCGGCGAGCACCGGCGCCACCTTCTGCACCCCGCCGTAGTCGGCGATGAGCCGCGAACCGCGCCGGGTGATCAGGAACCCGGCCACCAGCATCAGCGCGGCCGTGGAGACGCCGTGGTTGACCATGTAGAGGGTGGCGCCGCCCTGGCCCTGGGTGGTCATCGCGAAGATGCCCAGGATGATGAAGCCGAAGTGGGAGATCGAGGCGTAGGCGATCAGCCGCTTGATGTCCCGCTGGCCGATCGCCAGCAGCGCCCCGTAGATGATGCTGATGAGCGCCAGGATCATGATCGCCGGAGTGGCCCACTTGCTGGCCTCCGGGAAGAGCTGGAGGCAGAAGCGGAGCATCGCGAAGGTGCCGACCTTGTCGACCACCGCGGTGATCAGCACGGCGACCGGGGCGGTGGACTCCCCCATCGCGTTGGGCAGCCAGGTGTGCAGCGGCCACAGCGGCGCCTTCACCGCGAAGGCGAAGAAGAAGCCGAGGAAGAGCAGCCGCTCGGTGCTGGTCGCCATGTCCAGATGGCCGCCCGCCCGCGCCTGGACGATCTCCTGGAGCGAGAAGGTGCCGGTGCCGAGCTGATCGGCGGTGACCGCGTACAGACCGACCACCGCGGCGAGCATGATCAGCCCGCCCGCCAGGTTGTAGAGCAGGAACTTCACCGCGGCGTACGAGCGCTGAGTGGCCGTCTCCTCCTCGGAGCGGCCCCCGGCCCGGTCCCCGAAGCCCCCGATGAGGAAGTACATCGGGATCAGCATGGCCTCGAAGAAGATGTAGAAGAGGAAGACGTCGGTGGCCTCGAAGGAGATCACCACCATCGCCTCGACCATCAGGATCAGCGCGAAGAACCCCTGGGTGGGCCGCCAGCGGCGGTTGGGGCGGGCGCCTTCCAGCGGATCGGCGTCATGCCAGCCCGCCAGGATGATGAAGGGGATGAGCACGGCGGTGAGCGCGATCAGCGCGACCGCGATCCCGTCCACGCCCAGTTCGTAACGGACCCCGAAGTCCTTGATCCAGGCGTGCGATTCGGTGAGCTGGAAGCGGGCGCCGCCGGGGTCGAAGCGGACCAGCACGACCGCCGCGAGGGCGAGGGTGACCAGGGAGAAGCCCAGCGCCACCCACTTGGCGGCGGCGCGCTGGGCGGCGGGCACGGCGGCGGTGGCCACCGCGCCGAGCGCGGGTACCACGGCCGTGGCCGTCAGCAGGGGAAATGACATGACTCAGACCGCCCTCATCAGCAGGGTCGCGGCGATGAGCACCGCCGTACCGCCGAACATCGAGACCGCGTACGTACGGGCATAGCCGTTCTGCAGCTTTCGCAGCCGGCCGGAGAGCCCGCCGACGGAGGCCGCGGTGCCGTTGACCACCCCGTCGACCAGCTTGTGGTCGACATAGACCAGACCGCGGGTCAGATACTGGCCTGGTTTGACGAGCGCGACATGGTTGAAGTCGTCCTGGAGCAGATCGCGCCGGGCAGCCCGGGTGAGCAGGGATCCGCGGGGTGCGGTGCGCGGCACCGGCCGGCGTCCGTACTGCGCCCAGGCGAGGGCGACACCGATCACCAGCACCACCATCGTCCCGGCGGTGACCGCCGCGGCGCTGAGCGGGGAATCGCCGTGGCTGTGGCCGGTGACCGGCTCCAGCCACTTCAGGAACGCGTCGTTCACGCTGAACAGCCCGCCCGCGAAGACCGATCCCACGGCCAGGACGATCATGGGGATGGTCATGGACGAGGGCGACTCGTGCGGATGCGGCTCGTGGCCCTCCTCATCCGGCACCCAGCGCTTCTCACCGAAGAAGGTCAGCAGCATCACCCGCGTCATGTAGTACGCGGTGATGGCCGCGCCCAGCAGGGCCGCGCCGCCGAGGATCCAGCCCTCGGTGCCGCCCTTGGCGAAGGCCGCCTCGATGATCTTGTCCTTGGACCAGAAGCCGGACAGCCCGGGGAAGCCGATGATCGCCAGATAGCCGAGCCCGAAGGTGATGAAGGTGACCGGCATGTACTTGCGCAGACCGCCGTACTTGCGCATGTCGACCTCGTCGTTCATGGCGTGCATGACCGAACCGGCCCCGAGGAAGAGCCCCGCCTTGAAGAAGCCGTGGGTCACCAGGTGCATGATCGCGAAGACATAGCCGATCGGGCCGAGCCCGGCGGCCAGGATCATGTAGCCGATCTGGGACATGGTGGACCCGGCCAGGGCCTTCTTGATGTCGTCCTTGGCGCAACCGACGATCGCACCGAACAGGAGCGTGACCGCGCCGACCGCGACCACCGCGGCCTGGGCGTCCGGCGCGGCGTTGAAGATCGCGCCGGAGCGGGTGATCAGATACACGCCCGCGGTCACCATGGTCGCCGCGTGGATCAGGGCCGAGACCGGGGTCGGGCCCTCCATCGCGTCCCCGAGCCAGGACTGGAGCGGCACCTGGGCCGACTTGCCGCAGGCCGCGAGGAGCAGCATCAGCCCGATCGCGGTGAGCTTGCCCTCGCTCGCGTGGTCCGCGTTGGTCAGCACCGGGGCGAAGGTGAAGGTCCCGAACGTCGTGAACATCAGCATGATCGCGATCGACAGGCCCACATCGCCGACGCGGTTGACGATGAACGCCTTCTTCGCCGCCGTGGCCGCGCTGGGCTTGTGCTGCCAGAAGCCGATGAGCAGGTACGAGGCGAGGCCGACGCCCTCCCAGCCGACGTACAGCAGCAGGTAGTTGTCGGCGAGGACGAGCAGCAGCATCGCCGCGAGGAAGAGATTGAGATAGCCGAAGAAGCGGCGGCGGCGCTCGTCGTGCTCCATATAGCCGATCGAGTAGATGTGGATCAGCGTGCCCACACCGGTGATCAGCAGGACGAAGGTCATGGACAGCTGGTCGAGCTGGAAGGCGACGTCCGCGCGGAAGCCGCCCACCGGGATCCAGCTGAAGACCTTGCTGTGCAGGGCCCGGTCGTGCTCGCCGCGGCCGAGCATGTCGGCGAAGAGCACGGCGCCGATGACGAAGGAGGCGGCGGCGAGCACGGTGCCGATGTAGTGGCCCTTGCCGTCCAGCCGCCGCCCTCCGCACAGCAGCAGGGCCGCGCCGAGCAGCGGGACCGCGACAAGCAATCCGATGAGGTTCTCCACTTGAACGCGACCCCTTCTAGAGCTTCATCAGGCTGGCGTCGTCGACCGAGGCCGAGTGGCGGGAGCGGAAGACGGTCACGATGATCGCGAGACCGACCACGACCTCCGCCGCAGCCACGACCATCGTGAAGAAGGCGATGATCTGGCCGTCGAGATTGCCGTGCAGCCGGGAGAAGGTGACGAACGCCAGGTTGCACGCGTTCAGCATCAGCTCGACGCACATGAAGAGGACGATCGCGTTCCGCCTGATGACGACGCCGGCCGCACCAATGGTGAACAACAGGGCGGCCAGGTAGAGGTAGTTGACCGGATTCACTTGGCGACTCCCCTCGGGTTCGGCGCACTGCCCGCGTTCTCGCCGTCTTCGCCGTTTTCACCGTGTTCGGAGGTGCCCGGCTTCCCGGGGCCCCCGGACGGCTTGCCGGTCCCGTTCTTCCGGCCCAGCCAGCGCTGCGAGCGCTGCTCCAGCGCCGCCAGCTCGGCCAGCGCCTCGCTGGAGACGTCCCGGATCTGACCGCGGCCGCGCAGCGTCGCGTTGACGGTGAGGTCGGACGGGGTGCCGTCGGGCAGCAGACCGGGGATGTCCACCGCGTTGTGCCGCGCGTACACACCGGGCGCCGGCAGCGGCGGCACGTTCCGGCCGGTGCGCACCCGCGCCTCGGACTGCTCGCGCTGGGTACGGGCCCGCTCGGTGCGCTCGCGGTGGGTCAGCACCATCGCGCCGACCGCCGCGGTGATCAGCAGCGCGCCGGTGATCTCGAAGGCGAAGACGTACTTGGTGAAGATCAGCGACGCCAGGCCCTCCACATTGCCGCCGGAGTTGGCCTGGCCCAGGCCGTTCCACGTCTTCAGCGACGCATTGCCGATCCCGGCGCACAGCAGGATGCCGAAGCCGAGCCCGCAGAGGGCGGCGAGCCAGCGCTGCCCCTTCAGGGTCTCCTTGAGGGAGTCGGCGGCGGTGACACCGACCAGCATCACCACGAAGAGGAAGAGCATCATGATCGCGCCGGTGTAGACGACGATCTGGACGACGCCCAGGAAGTACGCGCCGTTGGCGAGGTAGAAGACCGCCAGGACGATCATGGTGCCCGCCAGGCACAGGGCGCTGTGCACGGCCTTGCGCATCAGGATCGTGCACAGCGCGCCGATCACGGCGACGGTGCCGAGCACCCAGAACTGGAGGGCCTCACCGGTGGAGGTGGTGGAGGCCGCCGCGGCCAGAGTGCCGCCGCTCATGCCTGCACCCCCTGCTGCCGCTCCGGCGACTCCTGCGACTCCTGCGACTCCTCGTTCCCCGCGGCCTGGTCGGACAGGGTCTCGCCCTTGCTGACCGCGACCTGCTGGGTGGTGCCGGGCGCGGCCTCGGTCACCAGGCCCCGGTAGTAGTCCTGCTCGTCGGTGCCGGGGTAGATGGCGTGCGGGGAGTCGACCATCCCGTCCTCGAGGCCCGCGAGCAGCTCCTCCTTGGTGTAGATGAGCGATTCGCGGGTGCGGTCGGCGAGCTCGTACTCATTGGTCATGGTCAGCGCCCGGGTGGGGCACGCCTCGACGCACAGGCCGCACAGGATGCAGCGCAGATAGTTGATCTGGTAGACGCGGCCGTAGCGCTCACCGGGCGAGTAGCGCTCCTCGTCGGTGTTGTCCGCGCCCTCCACATAGATCGCGTCGGCGGGGCAGGCCCAGGCGCACAGCTCGCAGCCGATGCACTTCTCCAGCCCGTCCGGGTGCCGGTTGAGCTGGTGGCGTCCGTGGAAGCGGGGCGCGGTGGGCTTCTTCACCTCTGGGTACTGTTCGGTGAGCCGCTTCTTGAACATGGCCTTGAAGGTCACGCCGAAGCCGGCCACCGGATTCTGGAAGTCAGGCACCGTCGGCCTCCTTTCCGTCACTGGCAGTGTCGGGGCCACCACTGACAATCAACTCACGCTCGGTGTGCGGACGTCGGCGGGGGACGGGCGGCAGGGTCTGGCCGGGCAGCGGCGGCACCGGGAAACCTCCCGCCATCGGATCGAAGGCGGGCTCCGGTCCCTGTTCCGCTCCGGCCTCGGCCTCGGTGGCCGAACGGTCGCGGAAGAAGTCGACCACGAAGGACAGCAGCAGCAGCGCGATCACCGCGCTGCCCACGTAGAGCACGATGTCCTGGTAGTCGTAGTTCTCGTTGCGCAGCGCCCGGACGGTGGCGACCAGCATCAGCCAGACCATCGAGATCGGGATGAGCACCTTCCAGCCCAGCTTCATGAACTGGTCGTAGCGCACGCGCGGAAGCGTGCCGCGCACCCAGATGAAGACGAAGAGCGAGGTGACGACCTTGCCGACGAACCACAGCATCGGCCACCAGCCGTGGTTGGCGCCCTCCCAGAAGGTGCTGATCGGCCAGGGCGCCCGCCAGCCACCGAGGAAGAGGGTGACGGCGACCATCGAGACGGTGACCATGTTGATGTACTCGGCGAGCATGAACATCGCGAACTTGATCGAGGAGTACTCGGTGTTGAAGCCGCCGACCAGGTCGCCCTCGGACTCCGGCATGTCGAACGGCGCCCGGTTGGTCTCACCGATCATCGAGACGATGTAGATGAGGAACGAGACCGGCAGCAGCACCGCGTACCAGCGGTCCTGCTGCGATTCCACGATCTGCGAGGTCGACATCGACCCGGAGTAGAGGAAGACCGCCGCGAAGGAGAGCCCCATCGCGATCTCGTAGCTGATCATCTGGGCGCAGGAGCGCAAGCCCCCCAGGAGCGGATACGTCGATCCGGAGGACCAGCCCGCCAGCACGATGCCGTAGATGCCGACCGAGGCGGTGGCGAGGATGTAGAGGACGGCGATCGGCAGATCGGTCAGCTGCATCGCGGTGCGGTGCCCGAAGACCGAGACCTCGCCGCCGGCCGGGCCGAACGGCATCACCGCGACCGCCATGAAGGCGGGGATGGCCGCCACGACCGGCGCCAGGACGTAGACCACCTTGTCCGCGCCCTTGACGACCACGTCCTCCTTGAGCATCAGCTTCACGCCGTCCGCGAGGGACTGCAGCATGCCCCAGGGGCCGTGGCGGTTGGGGCCGATGCGCAGCTGCATCCAGCCGACCACCTTGCGCTCCATGACGATGGAGATGAGCACGGTCACCATCAGGAACGCGAAGCAGAAGACGGCCTTGATCACGATCAGCCACCACGGGTCGCGGCCGAACATCGACAGGTCCTCTGCGGCGAGAATCCTCACTGGGTCACCTCCGTCGCGGGGGCAGTGATCGTCACGACATCGCCGGGGCGGGCCCCCAGATCGCGCTGGACACCGCCGCCGACGGAGGCCAGCGGCAGCCAGACCACCCGGTCGGGCATCGCGGTGACGCTCAGCGGCAGTTGGACCGAACCGGCCGGGCCGGTGACGCGGACGAGCTGGCCGTCCTCGACCCCGGCCTCGCCCGCGGTGGCCGCCGACAACCGGGCCACGGCCGCGTGACGGGTCCCGGCCAGCGCCGGATCGCCGTCCTGGAGCCGGCCCTGGTCGAGCAGCAGCCGATGGCCGGCGAGGACCGCCTCGCCCTCGGCCGGCCGGGGCAGCGGACCGCCCGTCTCCAGCGAGGCGGTGGCACGCGGGCCCTGCCAGGTGCCCAGCCGGGTCATCTCGGCCCGTACGGCCTCGACGTCCGGCAGGTCCAGGGGGGCGTCCAGCGCGTCGGCCAGCATGTGCAGCACCCGGGCGTCCGGGAGCGTATGGCGGCGGGTCATCTGGTCGGGCTTGAGCGCGGCCTCGAACGGCCGGGCCCGGCCCTCCCAGTTGAGGAAGGTGCCGGACTTCTCGACGACCGCCGCGACCGGCAGCACCACATCGGCCCGCTCGCTGACCTCCGAGGGCCGCTGCTCCAGGCTGACCACGAAGTCCACGGCGTCCAGGGCCTCCAGGGCCCGCGCCGGATCGGGCAGATCGGCGACCTCGACGCCCGCGACCAGCAGCGCGCCGAGCCCGCCGACCGCCGCGGCCTCGATGATCTGGCCGGTGTCCCGGCCCACCTGGTGCGGCAGGTCGATGGTGCCCCAGACGGAGGAGACCTCCTCGCGGGCCCGCGGGTCGTGGGCCGGGCGGCCGCCGGGCAGCAGCCCGGGCAGCGCCCCGGCCTCGATCGCGCCCCGCTCCCCCGCCCGGCGCGGGATCCAGGCGAGCGTGGCCCCGGTGGCGGCGGCGGCCCGTACGGCGGCGGTGAGCCCGCCCGCCACGGACGCCAGCCGCTCGCCGACGATGATCACGGCGCCCTCTTCGCGCAGCGCCTCGGCGGCCCGCTCCCCGCCCGCGTCCAGGCCGGTGCGGCCCGCGATGGCGTCCAGCCACTCGGTCTCGGTGCCGGGGGCGGCCGGCAGCAGGGTGCCGCCCGCCTTCTCGAGGCCCCGGGTGGCGTGGGTGGCGAGCGAGAAGGTGCGCTGTCCGTGCTTGCGGTGCGCCTTGCGCAGCCGCAGGAAGACGCCGGGCGACTCCTCCTCGGCCTCGAAGCCGACCAGCAGCACAGCCGGGGCCTTCTCCAGCGCGGTGTAGGTGAGTCCGCCACCGTCCAGGTCACGCCCCCGGCCGGCGATGTGGGTGGCCAGGAAGTCGGCCTCCTCGTCGCTGTGCCGGCGGGCCCGGAAGTCGATGTCGTTGGTGTCCAGGGCGAGCCGCGCGAACTTCGCGTAGGCGTAGGCGTCCTCGACGGTCAGCCGGCCGCCGGTGAGCACGCCGGTGCGGCCGCGCGCCATGCTGAGCCCCTCGGCCGCCGCGTCGAGCGCCTCGGGCCAGCTCGCCGGCTCCAGCTTCCCCGTCTCGCGGTCGCGCACCAGCGGGGTGGTGAGCCGCTCCGGCAGCTGGGCGTAGCGGAAGCCGAAGCGCCCCTTGTCGCAGATCCACTCCTCGTTGACCTCGGGGTCGTCCGCCGCCATCCGCCGCATGACCTTGCCGCGGCGGTGGTCGGTGCGGGTGGCGCAGCCGCCCGCACAGTGCTCGCACACGCTCGGCGAGGAGACCAGGTCGAAGGGGCGGGAGCGGAATCGGTACGCCGCCGAGGTCAGGGCGCCCACCGGGCAGATCTGGATGGTGTTCCCGGAGAAGTACGACTCGAACGGGTCGCCCTCGCCGGTGCCCACCTGCTGCAGCGCGCCCCGCTCCAGCAGCTCGATCATCGGGTCGCCCGCGATCTGGTTGGAGAAGCGGGTGCAGCGCGCGCACAGCACACAGCGCTCGCGGTCAAGCAGCACCTGGGCCGAGATCGGGACCGGTTTGGCGAACGTCCGCTTCTGGCCCTCGAACCGGCTGTCGGCCTGTCCGGCGCTCATCGCCTGGTTCTGCAGCGGGCATTCACCGCCCTTGTCGCAGACCGGGCAGTCCAGCGGGTGGTTGATCAGCAGCAGCTCCATCACCCCGCGCTGGGCCTTCTCGGCCACCGGCGAGGTGAGCTGCGTCTTGACCACCATCCCGTCGGTGCAGGTGATGGTGCAGGAGGCCATCGGCTTGCGCTGGCCCTCCACCTCGACGATGCACTGGCGGCAGGCGCCGGCCGGGTCGAGGAGCGGATGGTCGCAGAACCGCGGGATCTCGATGCCGAGCAGTTCGGCGGCGCGGATGACCAGCGTCCCCTTGGGGACGGAGATCTCGATCCCGTCGATCGTGACGGAGACCAGATCTTCTCGCGGCACCGCCGCCTCCCCGCCCGACGAGGGTGCGTTGGTGGTCACGGTCATGCGTTCACCCCCAGGTGAGTGGAGCGCGGCTCGTCGGCCCACACAGTGGACTTGGCCGGGTCGAACGGACAGCCTCCGCCGGTGATGTGCTGCTCGTACTCCTCGCGGAAGTACTTCAGCGAGGAGAAGATGGGGCTGGCCGCGCCGTCGCCGAGGGCGCAGAAGGACTTGCCGTTGATGTTGTCGGCGATGTCGGCCAGCTTGTCGAGGTCCTCCATGCGCCCCTTACCGGCTTCGAGGTCGCGCAACAGCTGGACCAGCCAGTACGTGCCCTCGCGGCACGGTGTGCACTTGCCGCAGGACTCATGCGCGTAGAACTCGGTCCAGCGGGTCACGGCCCGCACCACACAGGTGGTCTCGTCGAAGCACTGGAGCGCCTTGGTGCCCAGCATCGATCCGGCCGCGCCCACGCCCTCGTAGTCCAGCGGGACGTCGAGGTGCTCATCGGTGAGCAGCGGGGTGGACGAGCCGCCCGGGGTCCAGAACTTCAGCCGGTGGCCCGGGCGGATCCCACCGCTCATGTCGAGCAGCTGGCGCAGGGTGATCCCGAGCGGGCCCTCGTACTGTCCGGGGTTGGCCACATGGCCGGACAGCGAGTAGAGCGTGAAGCCCGGGGACTTCTCGCTGCCCATCGAACGGAACCATTCCTTGCCCTTGTTGAGGATCGCGGGAACCGAGGCGATGGATTCGACGTTGTTGACAACAGTGGGGCACGCGTACAGACCGGCGACCGCGGGGAAGGGAGGCCGCAGCCGGGGCTGGCCGCGGCGGCCCTCCAGCGAGTCCAGCAGCGCGGTCTCCTCACCACAGATGTACGCACCGGCGCCCGCGTGCACGGTGATGTCGAGACCGGGCAGTCCGTCCACCCCGAGCTTCTGCCGCCGCTGTTCCGCGGTGCCGAGGTAGCCCTCCTCGTACGCCTCGCGCACGGCCTCGTGCAGTCGCCGCAGCACGGGGACGACCTCACCGCGCAGATAGATGAAGGCGTGTTCGGAGCGGATGGCATGACAGGCGATGATCATGCCCTCGATGAGGGAGTGCGGATTGGCGTAGAGAAGGGGGATGTCCTTGCAGGTGCCCGGCTCCGACTCATCGGCGTTGACGACGAGATAGTGCGGCTTGCCGTCGCCCTGCGGAATGAACTGCCACTTCATCCCGGTGGGGAAGCCGGCGCCGCCGCGGCCGCGCAGACCCGCGTCCTTCACCAGCGCGATCACCGCGTCGGGGTCCATCGCGAGGGCCTTGCGCATGCCCTCGTAACCCTCGTGGCGCAGATAGGTGCGCAGGGACCAGGAGTTCGGCTGGTCCCAGAACGCGGAGAGCACGGGTGCCAGCAGCTTCTCGGGGCTGTGCCCATTGATCTCGGTTGTCACGGTCATCACTCCCCCTCCTCGGCGACCGGACCGGCCGGGTGGTGCGGATCCGAGGCGGAGGTCCGCTGCGGCGCGTCATGCGAGCTGGGATGCGTCGGCGGCGCCTCGTCCTGCGGGGCGTCCGCGGACCTCGGCGAGACGACCCGGCCGGGGGCGACCTCCCCCTTGGCCAGCCGCAACCCGACCAGCGAGGCGGGCCCAGCTGAGCCACCGGCCTCGACGGCGCCCGGGCGGGCGTCGGGGAAGCCGGCCAGGATGCGGGCGGTCTCCTTGTAGGTGCACAGCGGCGCGCCCCGGGTCGGCTCGACGGTCCGGCCCGCCCGCAACTCGTCGACCAGCGCCTTGGCGGATTCGACGGTCTGGTTGTCGAAGAACTCCCAGTTGACCATCACCACGGGTGCGTAGTCGCAGGCCGCGTTGCACTCGATGTGCTCCAGGGTGACCTTGCCGTCCTCGGTGGTCTCCCCGTTGCCCACCCCCAGATGGCTCTGCAGCTCCTCGAAGATCGCGTCGCCGCCCATCACCGCGCACAGGGTGTTGGTGCACACCCCCACCTGATAGTCGCCGGAGGGCTTGCGCCGGTACATCGTGTAGAAGGTGGCGACCGCGGTGACCTCGGCGGTGGTGAGGCCCAGCACCTCGGCGCAGAACCGCATGCCGGTGCGGGTGACATGGCCCTCCTCGGACTGCACCAGGTGCAGCAGCGGCAGCAGCGCGCTGCGGCTGTCCGGGTAGCGTGCGATCACCTCCCGGGCGTCCTCCTCGAGCCGGGTGCGCACCTCGGCCGGGTAGTCGGGGGCCGGCAGCTCCGGCATCCCCAGCTGGACATCAGTCACCGGTCCACTCCTCCCATCACGGGGTCGATGGACGCGACGGCGACGATCACATCGGCGACCTGGCCGCCCTCGCACATCGCCGCCACGGCCTGCAGATTGGTGAACGACGGGTCGCGGAAGTGGACGCGATACGGGCGGGTGCCGCCATCGCTGACCACATGGGCGCCAAGCTCGCCCTTGGGCGACTCGATCGCCGCGTACGCCTGTCCTGGCGGGACCCGGAATCCCTCGGTCACCAGCTTGAAGTGGTGGATCAGGGCCTCCATGGAGGTGCCCATGATGTTCTTGATGTGGTCCAGGGAGTTGCCGAGGCCGTCCGGGCCGAGCGCGAGCTGCGCGGGCCAGGCGATCTTCTTGTCCGCGACCATCACTGGGCCCGGCTCCAGCCGCTCCAGGCACTGCTCGACGATCCGCAGCGACTGGCGCATCTCCTCCAGCCGGATCAGGAACCGGCCGTAGGCGTCGCAGGTCTCGGCGGTCGGCACCTCGAAGTCATAGGTGTCATAGCCGCAGTACGGATCGGTCTTGCGCAGATCGTGCGGCAGCCCGGTGGCCCGCAGTATCGGGCCGGTGATGCCGAGCGCCATGCAGCCGGCGAGGTCGAGGTAGCCCACGTCCTGCAGCCGGGCCTTGAAGATCGGGTTCCCGGTGGCGAGCTTGTCGTACTCGGGCAGGTTCTTCCGCATCGTCTTCAGAAGGGCCCGGATCTGGTCGACCGCACCGGGCGGCAGGTCCTGGGCGAGCCCGCCGGGCCGGATGTACGCGTGGTTCATCCGCAGACCGGTGATCAGCTCGAAGATGTCCAGGATCAGCTCGCGGTCCCGGAAGCCGTAGATCATGATCGTGGTCGCGCCGAGCTCCATACCGCCGGTGGCGATGGCCACCAGATGCGAGGAGAGCCGGTTGAGCTCCATCAGCAGCACCCGGATCACCGAGGCGCGGTCCGGGACCTGGTCCTCGATGCCGAGCAGCTTCTCGACGCCCAGGCAGTACGCCGCCTCGTTGTAGAAGGGCGTCAGATAGTCCATACGCGTCACGAAGGTGGTGCCCTGCGTCCAGTTCCGGAATTCGAGGTTCTTCTCGATTCCGGTGTGCAGATAACCGATTCCGCAGCGGGCCTCGGTGACCGTCTCACCGTCGATCTCCAGGATCAGCCGGAGCACCCCGTGGGTGGAGGGGTGCTGCGGACCCATGTTGACGATGATCCGCTCGTCGTCGGCCTTCGCCGCGGCGGCCACGACCTCGTCCCAGTCGCCGCCGGTGACGGTGTAGACGGTGCCTTCTGTGGTCTCGCGCGCGGAGGCGGAAGGCGTTGCATGGGGGGCAGTCATCAGCTGTACGACCTCCGCTGGTCCGGAGCCGGGATCTGGGCGCCCTTGTACTCGACGGGGATGCCGCCGAGCGGGTAGTCCTTGCGTTGCGGGAAGCCCTGCCAGTCGTCGGGCATCATGATCCGCGTCAGCGCGGGATGGCCGTCGAAGATCAGGCCGAAGAAGTCGTAGGTCTCGCGCTCATGCCAGTCGTTGGTCGGATAGACATCGACGATCGACGGGATGTGCGGGTCGTCGTCCGGAGCGCTCACCTCCAGCCGGAGCACCCGGCCATGGGTGATCGACCGCAGGTGGTAGACGGCGTGCAGCTCACGGCCCTTGTCGCCGGGGAAGTGCACTCCGCTGACGCCGGTGCACAGCTCGAAGCGGAGCGCCGGGTCGTCGCGCAGGGTCCGGGCGACCCGCGGCAGGTGCTCCCGGGCGATGTGGAAGGTCAGCTCCCCGCGGTCCACGACGGTCTTCTCGATCGCGTTTTCCGGGAGCAGCGACTGCTCCTCGAGCGCACCCTCGAGTTCGTCGGCGACCTCGTCGAACCAGCCCCCGTACGGCCGGGTGGCCTCGCCGGGCAGCCGTACGGGGCGCACCAGCCCGCCGTAGCCGGTGGTGTCGCCGCCGTTGTTGGCGCCGAACATCCCGCGCTGGACGCGGATGGGCTCACCCTGGTCGCCGCGGCGGCCGGGGAGGTTCTCGGCGTTGAGGTCCTTGTCCGGGTTGACCCCGTTGGACCCATTGGCCTCGGTCAACGCAGAAGCCCCTTCATCTCGATCATCGGCAGCGCCTTCAGCGCCGCTTCCTCCGCCTCACGGGCCGCACGCTCGCGATTGACGCCGAGCTTCTCCTCGCGGATCTTCTCGTGCAGCTTGAGGATCGAGTCCATGAGCATCTCGGGCCGTGGCGGACAGCCGGGCAGATAGATGTCGACCGGGACGATGTGATCGACGCCCTGCACGATCGCGTAGTTGTTGAACATCCCCCCGGAGGAGGCGCAGACGCCCATGGAGATGACCCACTTCGGGTTCGGCATCTGGTCGTAGACCTGCCGCAGCACCGGGGCCATCTTCTGGCTGACGCGCCCGGCGACGATCATCAGGTCGGCCTGGCGGGGCGAGCCGCGGAAGACCTCCATGCCGAAGCGCGCGAGGTCGTAGCGCCCCGCGCCGGTGGTCATCATTTCGATGGCGCAACAGGCCAGGCCGAAGGTGGCCGGGAAGACGGAGGACTTACGGGCCAGCCCGGCGGCCTGTTCCACGGTGGTGAGCAGGAACCCACTCGGGAGCTTCTCTTCGATACCCATGCGATGTTTCCCCTATCTCCTCTAGAGCCCCTTTAGTCCCACTCCAGGCCGCCGCGCCGCCACACGTAGGCGTAGGCGACGAAGACCGTGAGCACGAAGAGGAGCATCTCCACGAGCCCGAACAGGCCGAGGGCGTCGAAGGTGACGGCCCAGGGGTAGAGGAAGACGATCTCGATGTCGAAGACGATGAAGAGCATCGCCGTCAGGTAGTACTTGATGGGGAAGCGCCCACCGCCGGCCGGATGCGGAGTCGGCTCGATGCCGCACTCATAGGCTTCGAGCTTGGCCCGGTTGTAGCGCTTGGGGCCGATGATCGCGGCCATGAAAACCGAGAAGATCGCAAAACCTGCCCCGAGGGCTCCCAGTACGAGGATGGGCGCGTATGCGTTCACCGTCCTCGCTCCCTTCAGTCGACGATGACTGCTTGGCGGACCGCACGGACATGCCGCCGCCCCACGAAGATCGCGCACATGTGAGGCAGTTCACAAGCCCGTTTCGCCTGCATCCTATGCCCGTCGGTCTGTGATCTGCGACACGGGGTACGACAACGTCTTTGTGATCTCCACCACCTGACGAAGGATCATGAAGTCGGATGAGCGGTGATCTTGTACATGAAGCATCCGAACGGCCACGATAAGTGACATTCGGAGACGTCATCACAGGTGAGCGCGTTGCGCCCCTACCAAGACATGGTACATACATGCAAATTTGCTCTGGATGACGTCACCTGATATGCGCCTTCCATCCTCATGAGTGACCTTCGTCCCGGGACGATCGATCACGGGTTCGCGCACGTTCGCGATCAACGCTCCGCGCACGCGTTCACGAGCGGGTCGGGGCGAGTGAGGTATCCCACGCCCGAACGGGTTGTGGATCTAGATTTCATGGGAATCCTTTGTACGCGGGCCAGATCGGTGGTAGATCCCGCGCTGCCCCGGTTTAGCCGTCAAATGCCGTGCGTAGACACATGATCGCGAAATGCGGGCAAGCCAGCCGAGTGGGCCGTAGAGATCATTTGGCCCGGTTTTTGGGCGTGTGCACGTCAAATGTGGCGCACCCCACTTTTGTTGATCTGGGCCTTAGGGCCCTGGTAGCCAGTGACCTATGTCCCCAGTCGCACACATACCCAGCCACCGGAAGCCCCGCCGTGCCGCGTCGACGCGCGCGCTCCGCGCAGGGGTGACCGGTGGCTTCCTCACCCTCGCGGTGGCCGGTGCCGCCGTGCCCGCCTCCGCCACGGAGAACAACGCCGCTCCCGCCGAGTCCACCCTGGAGATGCCGACCGTCAGCGCCACGCTGGCGAGCACGGCCGCCCAGACCGCGGACGCCACCCAGCAGGCGGCCTCCGACTACGAGCTCCAGGCCCAGAAGGACCAGGCAGCCGCCCACGCGAAGATCGCCGCCAAGAAGGCCAAGGCGGAGGCCGACCGCAAGGCGAAGGAAGCCCGGGAGGCGGCTCGTAAGGCGGCCGCCGAGCGGGCGGCCGAGGCCAAGGCCCAGGCGGCGAAGGCGTCGCGCTCCGCCGAGCGCACCACGCTCTCCACCACCAGCGTCAGCAACGCCTCCGGCAATGCCGCGGCCCTGATCAGCTTCCTCAAGGCACAGCTGGGCAAGGCGTACGTGCTCGGCTCCAGCGGTCCGTCCTCCTACGACTGCTCCGGGCTGACCCAGGCCGCCTTCAAGCAGGTCGGCGTGAGCCTGCCGCGGGTCTCGCAGGACCAGTCCACCGCCGGCACCCCGGTCTCGCTGGACTCCCTGCAGCCGGGCGACCTGCTCTACTGGGGCAGCGCGGGCAGCGCGTACCACGTCGGCGTCTACGTCGGCGGCGGCAAGTTCATCGGCGCCCAGAACTCGAGCACCGGGATCGTCGAGCGCCCGCTGGACTACGACATGCCCACCGGGGCCGTGCGCGTCCTGTAGGACGCCCGCCGGTCAGCTGGATCCTGAGGCCGCCGTTCCCGCCGTGGACGGCGGCCTCACGTCCTTCCCTCCCTACTGCGCGTAGACCTTCCCTACTGTGCGTAGACCTTCTCCAGGAACTCTCCGAGGAGGTCGTCGCTGAGGTGATGGGCAAGATCCGCCTCGGAGATCATTCCGACCAGCCGCTTGTTCTGGTCGATCACCGGAAGCCTGCGGATCTTGTGCTCCTCCATCTCCCGCAGGACGTCCCTGACATCGGCGTCCGCGGGAATCCAGCGCGGGGTGCCCTTGGTGAGCGCCCCGACGGGCGTCCCCGAGGGGTCGGCGCTCTCCGCGATGCAGCCGACGACGATGTCGCGGTCGGTCACGATGCCGCACAGCCGCTCGTTGGCGTCGCTGACCGGCAGGGCCCCCACGCCCAGCTCCCGCATCAGCTGGGCGGCACGCAGCACCGTCTCGTTCTCCGGTACCCACTGCGCGCCCGGGTGCATGATGTCCGCTGCCTTCGTCATGGTGTACCTCCTGCCAGGCCCACCGGCGGTGGATCCGGCCCTGTGGGCCCCATCGGTCCGGCGTCGCCGCGGCTGGCGCACACGGCGCCCCCTGCCTTCATTGTCACCACCGCCGCGCGGCGACGTCATGTCGAGCCCCGGCGGCGGCTGTCGGTACCCGGTGCCAGACTGAGTAACGAGGCAGTCCCGGACAGAACGAGACACATCCCGGCAGAACACTCCCGCAGAACTCTCCTGCGCCTTCGCGCCCGACCGTCGAAGGAGCACCCCATGCTCACCACCGATTACGTCCCCGGCGCCCCCAACTGGCTCGATCTGGGCGCCCCCGAAACCGAAGCGGCCGTGGCCTTCTACGGCTCCCTGCTGGACTGGCGCTTCGAGTCGGCAGGCCCCGAAGCGGGCGGGTACGGCTTCTTCACCCTGGACCGGAAGACCGTCGCGGCCGTCGGGCCGCTCACCGAGGAGGGCGCGCGCCCCGCCTGGACGCCGTACTTCCACACCCCCGACGCCGAGGCGACCGCCAAGACCGTCGAGCAGGCGGGCGGCACGGTGCGGCTCGCTCCGTTCGACGTCTTCGAGGAAGGACGGATGGCCCAGTTCACCGACCCCGGCGGCGCCCGCTTCGCCGTCTGGCAGCCCGGCAGGACGGCGGGGCTGGACGCGGTCACCGACCCCGGCACCCTGTGCTGGACCGAGCTGCACTCCCCCGACCCCGCCAAGGATCTCGCCTTCTACCGCAAGATCTTCGGCTGGGACACCGAGGAGATGTCCTTCCCCGGCGGGTCGTACACGGTGCTGATGACGTCCGGCGCCGGCCGGGAGGGCTCCTTCGGCGGCGTCGCCCAGCTCCAGGAGGGGCATTCGACACCGCCGCAGTGGCTGCCGTACTTCGAGGTCACGGACTGCGACGCGGTGGTGGCCAGGGGGCAGGACCTTGGCGGCTCGGTGCTGATGCCCGCCATGTCGGCCGAGGGGATCGGCCGGATGGCCTGGCTGACGGATGCGGGCCGGGCGCCGTTCGGCGTCATAGCGAGCGGCGGCCCCGGCGCGTAGCGCTCCGCTGGGAGTGCCGCAATACGTCTGGAAGTGCCGCGATGCGTTGTCGGTCGGCTGCGGCGCCGTTGTGGCTGGGCGCGCAGTTCCCCGCGGCCCGTCGGGGCGCCGCCGTGGCTGGTCGCGCCCCGCGGCGGAGCCGCATATCGATACAGCCCCGCGCCCCTTCGGGCGCTGGTGTCAGGCGCGTGGGGTCACCTTGGTGAGGCCGTTGATGATGCGGTCCATGGCGTCGCCGCCCGTCGGGTCGGTCAGGTTCGCCAGCAGCTTGAGCGTGAACCGCATCAGCATCGGATGCGTCAGCCCGCGCTGCGCCGCCAGCTTCATGACCTTCGGGTTGCCGATCAGCTTCACGAACGCCCGGCCCAGCGTGTAGTAGCCGCCGTAGGTGTCCTTGAGGACCTTCGGGTAGCGCTGGAGGGCCAGTTCGCGCTGGGAGGCGGTGGCGCGGGCATGGGCCTGGACGATCACGTCCGCGGCGATCTGCCCGGATTCCATCGCATAGGCGATGCCCTCCCCGTTGAACGGGTTGACCATGCCGCCCGCGTCCCCGACGAGCAGCAGCCCGCGGGTGTAGTGCGGCTGGCGGTTGAAGGCCATGGGGAGCGCGGCGCCGCGGATCGGGCCGGTCATGTTCTCCGGGGTGTAGCCCCAGTCCTCCGGCATCGAGGCGCACCACGCCTTGAGGACCTCGCGCCAGTCGAGCTCCTTGAAGGAGGACGAGGTGTTGAGGACGCCCAGGCCCACATTGCTCGTGCCGTCGCCCATGCCGAAGATCCAGCCGTAGCCGGGCAGCAGCCGGTCCTCCGCGCCGCGCCGGTCCCACAACTCCAGCCAGGACTCCAGGTAGTCGTCGTCATGGCGGGGCGAGGTGAAGTACGTCCGCACGGCCACGCCCATCGGGCGGTCCTCGCGGCGGTGCAGCCCCATGGCGAGCGAGAGCCGGGTGGAGTTGCCGTCGGCGGCGACCACCAGGGGCGCGTGGAAGGTGACGGGCGTCTTCTCCTCGCCCAGCTTGGCCTCGACGCCGGTGATCCGGCCGGTGCGCCCGTCGATGATCGGGGCGCCGACAGTGCAGCGCTCGTACAGCCGGGCCCCGGCCTTACTAGCCTGCCGGGCCAGCTGCTCGTCGAAGTCGTCGCGCTTACGGACCAGGCCGTAGTCGGGGTACGCGGCCAGCTCCGGCCAGTCCAGCTGGAGCCGCACCCCGCCTGCGATGATCCGCAGGCCGCGATTGCGCAGCCAGCCCGCCTCCTCGGAGATGTCGATGCCCATGGACACGAGCTGCTTGGTGGCGCGCGGGGTCAGGCCGTCACCGCACACCTTCTCGCGCGGAAAGGCCGTCTTCTCCAGCAGCAGCACGTCCAGCCCCGCCTTGGCGAGGTAGTACGCGGTGGTGGAGCCGGCCGGTCCGGCGCCGACGACGATCACATCGGCGCTGCGCTCCGAGATCCCGGAGGACGCGCTCTCGGTGGGTGCGGTCTCGCTCACGCGGGGTCTCCCCAAGCCTCGGTAACGGCGTGCCGGTCGCGCCGGTCACTGGACAGCTGCAGTCTATGGGGGGCGCTGCTCCGGCACTCGCGAAGGGCCGCCCTGTCCCGGTTACCGGCCGCCTTACGGCTTGTACGCCCGGTGGAGGGCCACCACGCCGCCGGTGAGGTTGCGCCAGGCCGGGCGCTCCCAGCCCGCCGACCGCAGCCGGGCGGCGAGACCGGGCTGGTCCGGCCAGGCGCGGATGGACTCGGCGAGGTAGACATACGCGTCCGGGTTGCTGCTGACCGATGTCGCGATCGGCGGCAGTGCGCGCATCAGGTACTCGGTGTAGACCGTGCGGAACGGCTGCCATGTGGGGTGGCTGAACTCGCAGATGACGATCCGTCCGCCGGACCGGGTCACCCGCAGCATCTCGCCCAGCGCACCCTGGGTGTCCTGGACGTTCCGCAGCCCGAAGGAGATGGTGACGGCGTCGAAGGCCCCGTCCGCGAAGGGCAGCCGGGTCGCGTCGCCCGCCGTGAGCGGCAGCCCGGGATGGCGCTTCTTGCCCTCGCGGAGCATCCCGAGCGAGAAGTCGCACGGCACCACGTACGCGCCCGCCTCGCGGAACGGCAGCGAGGACGTCCCCGTACCGGCGGCCAGGTCCAGCACCCGCTCACCGGCGCGCGCGTCCACGGCCCGGGCGACGGCCTTGCGCCACTGCCGGGCCTGCCCGAGCGACAGCACATCGTTGGTGAGGTCGTATTTGGCCGCCACGTCGTCGAACATGGCGGCGACTTCGTGCGGCTGCTTGTCCAGGGATGCTCGGCTCACGCCCCCATTGTTCACCTCGCGGGCCCCGCGCCCCCGGCCGGGGCCCGGCGTGCCTCAGCGGCGCCGGTGCACCAGCCGCCCGGCCACCACCGTGGCGAGGCACGTTCCGTCCGCGTCGAAGACGGCCAGGTCGGCGCGGCCCGCCGGGGCGAGGGCGGGCGGGCGCGGCCGGTCCAGGACGGCGATGCCGCCCCGGTGGGCGGCCGCGCGCAGTTCGGCGTCGCCGAGGTGGTGGGCCAGGACGGCGGTCGCGCCCCGCCGCAGCAGGGCGTGGATCCGCTCCCGCGGGCTGGGCGCGTCCGGCACCGGGCCCTCGTGGACCAGGGCCGGACCGAGCTCCCCGGGCCACTCCCGCACCCGGGCCCGCGGATAGGTCTCGCGCAGCTCCGCCAGGGGGCCGATGGCCGTGATGCGGTCGCCGTCGACCGCGACGGCGGCGTCGTGCAGCGGCGCCGCGTCGCCGGGGGTGACCCGGACGACGGGCGCCGCGTGGAGCGTGAGCATCAGGACGCCTGGATCACCGTCAGCTCGGGGTGGGCCGTGCCACCGTCGATCGCCGTCGAGGACAGGTGCGAGACGACGTGGTCGTCGACCGGGTCGTTCGCCGGGTCGTCGTGCACCACCAGGTGCTCGTACGTCGTGGCGCGCTGTGCGGGGACCCGCCCGGCGGCGCGGATGAGGTGGAGCAGCTCCATCCGGTTGGACCGGTGGCGGGCGCCCGCCGAGGAGACCACGTTCTCCTCCAGCATCACCGAGCCGAGGTCGTCCGCCCCGTAGTGCAGGGCCAGCTGGCCGGCCTCCTTGCCGACGGTCAGCCAGGAGCCCTGGATGTGCGCCACGTTGTCGAGGAACAGCCGGGCGATGGCGATCATCCGCAGGTACTCGAAGACGGTGGCCTGCGTCTGGCCCTTCAGATGGTTGTTCTCGGGCTGGTAGGTGTACGGGATGAAGGCGCGGAAGCCGCCCGTCCGGTCCTGCACGTCGCGGATCATGCGGATGTGCTCGATCCGCTCGGCGTTGGTCTCGCCGGTGCCCATCAGCATGGTGCTGGTGGACTCCACGCCGAGGTTGTGGGCGATCTCCATGATCTCCAGCCAGCGCTCACCGGACTCCTTCAGCGGCGCGATGGCCTTGCGCGGCCGCTCCGGGAGCAGCTCGGCGCCCGCGCCCGCGAAGGAGTCGAGGCCGGCCGCGTGGATGCGGCGGATGGCCTCCTCGGCCGAGACGCCCGAGATCCGCGCCATGTGCTCGACCTCGGACGCCCCCAGCGAGTGGATCACCAGCTGCGGGAACGCCTGCTTGATCGCCGCGAAGTGCTTCTCGTAGTACTCCACCCCGTAGTCCGGGTGGTGGCCGCCCTGGAACATGATCTGCGTGCCGCCCAGCTCGACGGTCTCCGCGCAGCGGCGCAGGATGTCGTCGAGGTCGCGGGTCCAGCCCTTCGCGGTGTCCTTCGGAGGGGCGTAGAAGGCGCAGAACTTGCACGCCGTCACGCAGACGTTGGTGTAGTTGATGTTCCGTTCGATGATGTACGTCGCGATGTGCTCGGTGCCCGCGTAGCGACGGCGCCGGACCGTGTCGGCCGCGGCCCCCAGCGCGTGCAGCGGAGCCGAGCGGTAAAGGTCGAGCGCCTCTTGTGGGGTGATCCGGCCCCCGTCGGCGGCGCGGTCGAGGAGTGCCTGCACCTCTGCGTTTGCGGTCACCGGGGCGTACCTTTCGGAGGTTTATGGATGGACCGACCCAGAGTACGCCAGGGCCTGTACGGCTGTACGAGTACGTGTCAGGCACATCCGTAACCCCGGCACCCGCCGCATCCGTCGCTCCGCGCTCATTTGAGCTTGCGGAGGGTGCCCGTGGGATCGCCTGCCTGTTCGTCCTTCGCCTGGTAGCTGATCGTTCCGTCGGACGTGAGGGTGAACTGCTCGTCCGTGGAGGCGTCGCTGCACCCCTGCTGGGGCTCGGAGCCCTTGAGGCGCGCGTCGAGGTGGAGCTGTTTCGGGGCCGCCGAGACCAGCTTCCATGTGAAGTCGCAGCGCAGTACCGACAGCTTGACCCGGCCACTGGCGACCTCCCGCCCGGTGGGCCCCTGCCGGAAGGTGATGGTCAGGGCGCCCACCGGGATGCCCGAGTCGGAGGTCAGATCGCCCTGCCAGGTGCCGATGAACGCCTTGGACACATCACCCTTCTCGGATCCGGTGTCCCCGGCTCCCGGCTGCCGCTCCGTGGCGGACGGACGGGGTTTGGCGCCGGCGTTCTGGTCGGAACTGTCGTCGGAGCCGCCGGGGAGCACCTGGAAGAGCACGGCGGCGGTCGTCGCGGCGGCCAGCGCGCCCGCGACGGACAGCACCAGCGTGCAGCTCAGCGCCTTGGGGCGCTTCTTACCGCCGACGGCGGCGGAGAGCGAGACGCTGCGGCCGCCGCCCGGCTTCGACGGCGGCGGGGCGGGGAGCGGGTGGGCGGCGGACCGGTCCTCCCCCCGCGGCCTGTCGGCGTACGACTGCGGCCTGTCGGCGTACGACGGGTCGGGCGGGCCGAAGGCGCCCAGCACGGGCGCGGCCGGTCCCGGGGCCGGGGTGGGCGGCGGGGTCGGACGGTCCTCGGCGGGCGGGGCGGCGTCGGAGGGCTCGGCGGGCGGCTCCGTGACGGGCCACCCGGCGCCGGACGGCCGGGCATCGGCCGGCCGGGCATCGGCCGACTCGGGCGCGGACGGCGGGGCCACGGCCTCCGCCTCCAGGTCGAGCAGCTCCACCACCCGCCGGCTCACCCGCTCGACCAGCGCCCCCGGCAGCCAGCCCGGCCGCGCCAGCCCCGAGGCGCCGTCCTCCGGGGCGAGGCGCCGCACGATCTGCTCGGGGGTGGGGCGGTCGGCCGGGTTCTTGGCGAGGCACGCGGCGACCAGATCGCGCAGCTCCCCGGTCAGCTCGCGGCCGAACCGGGGCTCGTCGTGCACCACCTTGTACAGCAGCGCGGCCGAGGTGTCGCCCGGGAACGGCGGTTCACCGGTCGCCGCGTACGCCAGCACCGCGCCGAGCGAGAAGACATCGGCCGCGCCCTCGACGTTCTCGCCCAGGATCTGCTCGGGCGCCATATAGCCGGGCGAGCCGATGGAGGCGCCGGTCGAAGTCAGCGACACCGTGCCCTCGGTGGCCCGGGCGATACCGAAGTCGATCAGCCGCGGACCGTCGAGCGCGAGCAGCACATTGGACGGCTTGACGTCGCGGTGGACCAGGCCGAGGGCGTGCACCGCGGCCAGTGCCTCGGCGAGCCCCGCGCCCAGCGCCCGCACCGACGACTCGGGCAGCGGCCCCTCGTCGGTCACGGCCTGGTTGAGCGGAGGGCCCGCCACATAGCCGGTGGCCACCCACGGAATGCGTGCTTCCGGGTCGGCGTCCAGGACCGGTGCGGTGAAGGCACCGCCGACCCGGCGCGCGGCGTCGACCTCGCGCCGGAAACGGGCGCGGAACTCCTCGTCCAGCGCGAAATGGGCGTGCACGACCTTCACCGCGACCGTGCGCCCGCCCGCGCTTCGGCCCACAAAGACCCGGCCCATACCGCCCGAACCGAGCCGACCGAGCAGCCGATAGGCGCCGATGACCTGCGGATCGTCCGCTCCCAGCGGATCCATCGCGTTGCCTCCCCCTCCGTGCGCCGGTCCAGCTTAGGGGGTGTTCCGGCCATCCACCGCAGGTCGTGCGGCCGGGGAGGTCAGCTCAGCAGCTCGACCCGGACGTCCGCGGGGTACCCGGTCGTCGGCCCCGTACGGCGGGCGAACTCGGCGATGCCCTCCAACTGCGCCTGGCCGAGGCTGAAGTCGAGGGTGGTGAAGTACCGCTCCAGCACCGACGCCTCGAGTTGCTCCCAGCGCGCCGCCTGCTCGGCGACCTTGCCGACCTCCTCCAGCGAGAGGTTCCGCGAGGACAGGAACGCCTCGTGGACCTGCCGGACGATCTCCGGCTCCCGCTCCAGGTACTCGCGGCGGGCGGCCCACACCGCGAAGACGAAGGGGAGTCCGGTCCACTCCTTCCACATCTGGCCCAGGTCGTGGACCCGCAGGCCCAGCCGGGGCGCGTCATGGAGGTTGGCCCGCAGCGCGGCGTCGCCGATCAGCACCGCCGCCTCGGCCTCCTGCATCATCAGGCTGAGGTCGGGTGGGCAGGTGTAGTAGTCGGGGGCGAGTCCGTACCGCTCGGCGAGCAGCAGTTGGGCCAGGCGTACGGAGGTGCGCGAGGCGGAACCGAGTGCGACGCGCGCCCCGTCAAGCTGCTCGAGCGGCAGCTGCGAGACGATCACACAGGACATGACGGGCCCGTCACAACCCACCGCGATGTCCGGGAGCGCGACCAGATCGTCGGCATTGCGCAGATACTCCACCAGGCTGATCGGGCCGATGTCGAGATCGCCGCGGACCAGCAGGTCGTTCAGGGCGTCGGGAGACGCCTTGGTGAGGTCGAAATCCAGGAGGGATCCGGTCCTGGCGAGGCCCCAGTACAGCGGCATGCAATTGAGGTACTGGATGTGCCCCACTTTTGGCCGACTCAGCCGATGGCCGCCGGGCGGTCTGAGGCTTTCTGAGGCGTCCTGTGTACTCCGCGAGGGGGAACTCGGTGAATTGTCCACGTCTCGGAGGCTAGCCCCGCTCGCCCCGGGTAATGGCGGCGGGGTGGTCGGCCGGCCTTGCGCTGACCGACCGGTAAGCGCTCGACCTGCGATCTTATCCATCCTGGAGGCCAGGGAAACCCCTCGTTTTCGTGATCTTCGGCTCTTTCCTCGTGCACACGGAGCGTGCTAGGCTCGCCGCAAGTTGCAGTTTGGTTTCCTTGCAGTACAGAGCCTGCGGAGCATGTAACCGCAGGCTTTTGTAGTTTTCAGACTTCTTGCAGGTTCTGGAGCAGGGCAACCCTTTGGCCCAAGGAGGGCTTATGGCTACCGGAACCGTCAAGTGGTTCAACGCCGAGAAGGGCTTCGGCTTCATCGCCCAAGACGGCGGCGGCCCCGATGTCTTCGTTCACTACTCCGCGATCAACGCGACCGGCTTCCGTTCTCTCGAGGAGAACCAGGCCGTGACCTTCGACGTCACTCAGGGCCCGAAGGGCCCCCAGGCGGAGAACGTCAGCCCCGTCTGATCAAGCAGCACCACCCAAGGAGCCCTGCTCCCCGCCCAGCGGGGAGGCGGGGCTCCTGCCTTTTGGGGCTCCTGCCTTTGGGGCCCGTGGTTTCGGAGCCTGTGGCTCTCCGGGACCTGTGCCCGGATGTGATCAGTCCTCCAGCAGCCGGAAGTCGGCGAAGTCGAAGCCCGGGGAGACCACACAACTCACCAGGACCTCCTCGTCCGTCTCCGGACGGGCCGCCTGCCAGACGCCCGGCGGGATGACGACCTGGGGGCGCTGGCCGGAGGCGACATCGGGGCCCAGGAGCACCTCGGTTGGGGCCGCCGCCTCCGGGGTGTCGCCCGTACCGCCCAGCCGGAGCCGCAGCGGGCCGCCGCTGTGCCACAGCCACAACTCGGCCGAGCGCACCACATGCCAGCGGGACTCCTCACCGGGAGTCAGCAGGAAGTAGATCGCCGTGGCGGTCGCGCGCTCGCCGTCGTACCCCGGCGGCCGCACCGTGACATCGCTGCGCCAGGTCTCCCGGTACCAGCCGCCCTCCGGATGGGGCTCGAGACCGAGCCATTCGGCCGTCGCGGGCCGTCGGGTCGTGGCCATGTCGTTCCCCGCTCTCACACGTCCGTCCGGGCCCGTCGAGGATAGCCCGTGGGGACCGCACGCCCTTCTCCAGGCGCTCATACCGCCCCTGAAGCGCTCATGTCGTCCTTACGGTGCTCACGGCGCGTAGGGGCCCGGCGACGCACCGCTGACGCGGCGCGCCCGCTCGGGCTACGGTTTTGCCCATGGGGCACGGGCGGCGGACGGTGACGGTGCACCATGTGCGGGCCGCGCTGCGCGGTGCGCAGCGGCTCGGCCTCGACACCGTCCCCCTTCTCCAGCGGGCCCGGATACCCCCACTGCTGCTCACCGACGACCGCGCCCGCGTCTCGCCCGAGCAGTTCGCCCGGCTGGTGCGCGCCCTGCACCGGGCCACGGGGGACGAGTTCCTGGGGCTGGGGACCATCCGCAGCCGGCCCGGCACCTTCGCGATGATGTGCTACGCCTCCCTGGGCTGCCCCGACCTCGGCACGGCGGTGGAGCGCGGCGCCCGCTTCTACCGGCTCTTCCCGGGCGGCCCCAATCTGGCCCTGGAGCGCGGCGCGGGCCGGGGCCGGGAGGCGGTGTTCGCCCTGCGCGGCGGACTGGGCCCGCATGAGGACGCCCTCACGGCGGCCGAGAGCCATATCGTCGCCGAATGGCTCATGCTCATCTGGCACCGGGTCGCGGGCTGGCTGATCGGGCGCCGGATCCCGCTGCTGTGGGCCCAGTTCGCGTATCCCCCGCCCCCGTACGCCGAGGACTACGAGCCCTTCTTCGGCTGCCCGCCCCGCTTCGGGGCACCGCGCACCGCGGCCGGTTTCGACCGCCGCTGGCTGACCGCCCCCGTCGTCCAGGACGAGTCCACGCTCCAGACGCTGCTGCGGCACGCGCCCGCCGGGCTGCTCAGCCGCCGCGACTACGGCACGACCGTCGCCGAGCAGGTGCGGCACGCGCTCACGGGCGCGCTGCGGACGCGCGGCGGCCCGGCCGACGTGCCGGGGTGGCGGCCAACTCGCGCCCGGCACACCGCGCGGCTCCCGGAGTTGCCCGAGGTCGCCGCCCGGCTGGCGGTCAGCCCGGCCACGCTGCGGCGGCGGCTGCGCGAGGAGGGCACGTCCTTCCAGGAGCTCAAGGACACCGTGCGGCGTGACGAGGCGGTCAGCAGCCTGGCCGAGGGGGGCGAGCCCATCGCCGATCTGGCCCTGCGGCTGGGCTTCTCCGAGGACACGGCGTTCCACCGGGCATTCCGGCGCTGGACCGGGACAACACCGGGCGCATACCGACATGAGACGTGGAGTCAGCACATCTGAGCGCCGCGGTCAGCCACAGACACCCCGCTCGTCCCTACGGTCCTCGCAGAGCGACTCAGCATCGCCAAGGCGCACCGCCCGCACCGTTGGGAGAGCCGTATGCGCGTCCGCACCACCGTGCTCGCCAGCCTCGCCGCCCTCGCCCTGACCTCGGCGCTGCCCGCCGCCCCGGCCGCCGCCGCTTCGGGCACCCCGGCCGCCGGCACCGGCAGACCCGGTGACATCGTCACCTCCGCCCCCACCGTCTTCCACACCCGGCCCGGGGTGCCGACCGCCACCAAGGCATGGCACATCACCTACCGTTCGACCACCGCCACCGGCCGCCCCGACGTCGTCTCCGGCACGGTCCTCGTCCCCGACGACGGCAAGCGGGGCTCCCGGCCGCTCCTCACCTGGGGCATCGGCGCGGTCGGCCTCGCCGACGACTGCGCGGTGTCCGGCCGCTTCCCGCGGGGCACCTCGAGCGAGGCCCAGCTGATCGACCTCGCGCTGCGCCGCGGCTGGGCCGTGGCCGTCACCGACTACGAGGGCCTGGGCACCCCGGACGACCACACCTATACGGCCGGACGGTCCGAGGGCCATGCCGTCCTGGACGCGGCGCGCGCCGCCCAGCGGCTTCCGGAGGCCGGGCTCTCACCGGACGCGCCCGTGGGCATCATGGGCTACTCCCAGGGCGGCCAGGCGGCCGGCTGGGCCGCCGAACTGCATGCCTCGTACGCCCCCGAGCTGCGGCTCAAGGGCACGGTAGCCGGAGGCGTGCCCGCCGACCTCCCCACGACGCTGGAGTACAACGACGGCGGACCGGGCGCCGGGCTCGCCCTTATGGCGCTCACCGGACAGGACGCGGCCTTCCCCGCGCTGCGGCTCGACTCGTACCTCAACGACCGGGGCCGCGGCTATGTGGACTTCATGCAGCGGAACTGCGTGTCGCTCAGCACCATCGGCGGGCTCTTCCAGCACAGGTCCGAGGTGACCGTAAGGGACCCATTGGCCAGCCCGGCCTGGCAACTGGCGCTCCGCGCCTCCTTCTTGGGCACCCGCTCCCCCGACCGTCCCGTCTACCTCTACCAGGGCACGCTGGACGAGCTGATCCCGTACCGGGTCGGCGCTGCGCTGCGCGACCGCTGGTGCGCCCGGGGAGTGCCGGTGGAGTGGAAGGACTACCCACTGGACCATGTCACCACGGCGGTGACCGGGATACCGACGGCCCTGGAGTGGATGGCCGGACGGCTGGCGGACGAGCCGAGGCGGGGCGACTGCGCCGCATGAGGCCCGGCGGACGGGCCCGGCGCGGGGTAACCGCACCGTGTGGGCCCGGCTGACACCGTGGGACGCCGCCCCACCCGTCAGCCGACCCGCTCGGGCGACCACCCGTGCCCCTGGAGCAGATTCCCCAGCCCGGCCCAGGCGAAGTTCATCAGGGTGGCCGCGGCCTCCTTGGCCGACGGCCCACCCGCTCGCCCGTCCGCCGTCCAGTCCGCGAGCGACTCGGCCGCGCCCACCAGCGCGTGCGCGAGCCCGGACACCTCGGTGCCCGCGAGGGTCCGGGCGCGCGCCTCTCCGCGGGCCTGCTCCCGCGCCGCCGCGCCTATCAGCTGCGTCACGAACTCCACGATCTCCGCCCGCATCGCGACCACTTCGCGGGCGAAGGACCGCCCCTGCGTACGGGCCTGCACATGCAACAGCGTCCAGCCGTCGGGATGTTGGGCCGTGTGCGCGAAGAAGCCGCTCAGCCCGCTCCACAACTGCCGGTCGGCGGGCGCGTCCCGCTCCACGGCGGCCCGGACCGCCGTCACCAGCGCCGCCGCCTCCCGCCGTATGCACGCCGTGAACAGCTCGTCCTTGGAGTTGAGGTAGAGATAGACCAGCGGTTTGGAGACCCCGGCCAGCTCGGCGATGTCGTCCATCGAGGCGTTCTGATAGCCGCTGCGCGCGAAGGCCCGCACCCCCGCGTCCAGCATCTGCTGCTCCCGCACCGCCCGTGGTACGCGCTTGCTCCCCGTCGCCCCGCCCACGCAGGCCGCCCCCTTCGATCGTGCCCCCGCACACATATCGCGGACAAGCCTACGTGGGACCACCGTCAGCGCTCTTGCCACGGCCGCCCGACGACATCAAAGTTTCAACTGACCACGCACCGTGCCCCGTTCAGCTCCGTAACGCAGTGCCGCGAAGGAGAACGAACGATGCCGAACCGCCGTCGCACGCTCGCCGCGCTGACCGCGCTGGCCGCCGCACCGCTCCTCCCCGCCCGCGCGGAAGCCCGTTCCCCGGAGCCCGGCTCCTCGAAGGCCCGGTCCCCGGAAGACCCTGCCGGACGCACGGCGTCCACCCGACCGCGCCTCGTCGCCGCCCAGCGCGTCGACGAGCGCGTCCTGGACCTGACGATCGACTCGCCCGCCCTGGGCCGCGAGGGCCACGCCCGCGTCCTGCTCCCCACCGGCTACGACCGCAGACCCCACCGCCGCTGGCCCGTCCTCTACCTGCTCCACGGCTGCTGCGACCCGGGCCCCGGCTGGGAGGCATGGACCCGCAACACCGATGTCGAGGCCATCACCGCCGCCACCCCGGCCCTGATCGTCTCCCCCGAGGGCGGCCCCGCCGGCTTCTACTCCGACTGGTGGAACGGCGGCCACTACGGCCCACCCGCCTGGGAGACCTTCCACCTGGCCGAGCTGCGCCCCCTGCTGGAGCGCGCCCTGCGGGCCAACGGCCGCCGGGCGATCGCCGGGCTGTCCATGGGCGGCTTCGGCGCCCTCTCCTACGCCGCCCGCCACCCCCGCCTCTTCCGCGCGGCGGCCTCCTTCAGCGGCGTCATCCACACCACCCTGGACCCCGCCGGCGTCCAGGCCATCCTTACCGGCCAGGGCGCCGACCCGACGGCCCTCTGGGGAGACCCCACCGCCCAGTCCGCGCTCTGGGACGCCCACAACCCGTACGCCCTCGTCCCCCGGCTCCCCCGTGGCTACCCGCTCTACGTCGCCTGCGGCAACGGCACCCCGGGCCCCCTCGACCCGCCGGGCCGCCCCGAGGACGGCCTGGAGCGCGGCCTCGGCGAGATGGCCCAGCGCTATGTGCGCCGCGCCCGCGCCCGCGGCCTGGACATCACCGCCCACCTCTACGGCCCCGGCACCCACACCTGGCCCTACTGGGAACGCGAACTCACCCGCGCCCTCCCCCTGCTCACCGCCCGGCTCGTCTGACGCGGGAGGTTTGCTACGGTCGGGAGGACCCGACGAGACGCGCCGTACCGGGACCCGCAAAGACGACGCACCCCCGTAATCGAGAGACTTCACGGAGGTGCCGTCATGGCATGGGTCCTGCTGCTCACGGCCGGGCTGTTCGAGATCTGCTGGTCGATCGGCATGAAGCTGAGCGACGGCTTCACCCGGCTGTGGCCCAGTGTGTTCACCGTCGCCGGTCTGATCGTGAGCATGGGGCTGCTGAGCGTGGCGGTGAAGAGCCTGCCCATCGGCACGGCCTACGGCGTCTGGGTCGGCATCGGCGCGGTCGGCACCGCCCTGCTGGGCATGCTCCTCTTCCACGAACCGGTCACCCCGGCCCGGATCTTCTTCCTGCTCCTGCTGCTGGTCGCCATCGTGGGCCTGGAGGCCACGGCGGGCGAGTGAACGGCACGGTGCCCCCGGACCGAGGAGAGGTCCGGGGGCACCGCCTGTCGCCCGGCAGGTGTTACGCGGCGGCCAGCTGGGGCTCCGGCTCGTCGTGGTCGTCCAGCGGCGAGGCGCTGGCGTGGGCGTACGCCTCGTGGTCGAGGATCTTCTCGCGAGCCGAGACGATCACCGGTATCAGCGACTGCCCGGCCACGTTCGTAACCGCTCCCCGAGTATGTACGTTGCTCAGTGCGGGAGCGGCCAACGGAGGGGACACGAACATGGCCAGGCCGACGCGGGTGGGGATCTACGTCCGCATCAGCAAGGACCGCAAGGGGCAGGAACTCGGCATCCAGCGCCAGGAGAAGGCGTGCCGCGAACTGTGCGAGCGGATGGGGTGGGGCGTACTCAAGGTCTACCCGGAGAACGATACGTCGGCGTCGACGACGAGCAAGCGGCGGCGTCCCGCGTACACCGAGATGCTGCGCGACGCCCGCGAGGGGCTGATTGACGGCATCGTCGTCTACTCGATCGACCGTCTGACGCGCCGCATCACCGAGCTGACGTACTTCCTGGAAGAGCAGAAGGAACACGGTTTCGCCTTCGCCACGACAGAGGGCGAGGACACAGCGACCGCGAACGGGCGCATGATCCTGACGATCAAGGGCGCAGTAGCCCAGCAAGAGACTGAGCGCATGTCGGAACGGGTCAACAACTCCCTGCTCCAGCGTCGCGAGCAGGGCAAGCCCCACGCCGGTGGCAGCCGTCTGTTCGGCTTCAAGGAAGGGTCGAACTTGCAGGAGGTGGAGCCCGGGGAGGTGGAACTGATTCGCCTCGGCTACCAAATCCTCCTGGACCGGGGCACGCCCGGAGATGTGGCCCGTGCGTGGAACGAGCGAGGGGCACGGACCCCGGAAGCCGGAACCGCCTGGGACATCCAGAAGGTCAAGAGGGTGTACCGCTCGGAGCGCATCGGCGGCATCGTCTCCTACAAGGGGCAGGACATCGGAGACAGTGTCTACCCCCACCCGCTCACGCGGGAGGAGTGGGAGAACGTACAGACCATCCTTGACAGCCGTGCCACTCCCGCCCGGAAGGGCTCCGGGAAGCGAAAGCACCTGTACTCAGGCTTCCTGAAGTGCGGACACTGCGGATCGACCATGCGGATTCAGTGGGCGACCATCCAGGGGCGCACCTTCCGTCGGACGGCCTGCCACTCCTCCCAGGTCGGGGCCAATGGCGAGAGAGGATGCGGCAAGGTCATTCGTCGCTTGGACTGGATCGAGGCTCGTATCAATGAGGTAGTAGAGGCCGCGCTGGCGAAGCGGAGGCCGCAGGCGCAGGCAGCACCCTCCGAAGACCTGTCTGGCGAGATCAAGATCTTGGAGGAACGCATCCGAGGGCTGCGCAATCGTTGGAAGGAGGGACGGATGGAGGACGAGGACTACTACGACTCGTTGACCCACCTCCGCAGCGATCTGCAAACGCTCCGGACTCGCGAAGCGGCTTCGGTCGTCAGGGAGACCCGCACCGAGACTGATGCCCTGGCCGTGTGGAAGGACGAGGACATGCAGAACCTCGAACGCCGCCGGGCCATCGTGGCGAGTGTCATCGATCACGTCGAGGTCTTCAGCGTGGGCAGGGGGCGGAAGAAGCCTCCCGAGCTCGGCTCGATCAGGATTTGGCCGGTCGGGGCCGAGCCGGATGGTTCGCAGGGTTGATCTTCTTCACTTGATCGGCAAGGTAACCGTCCACCACGGCCGATAGCCGAGCGTCGTAGTCCGGCGGCGGTATCCACCGGGCCAGGATCTCGGCGATCCACTCCGGCGGCTCCTGAGGGTTGGTGCCTGTGGCAGGTTCTGTCACAGGCACCCGCCCCACTCCCGGCACGCGTCCCTGGCGGCTTCGCGGTTCAAGGCCAGGTCTTCAGCGATCCCAGCGGCGATGAGGGCCGCGCCGGGGGTGTGGCCGGAGCCGACGTAACGCCAATGGGCTTCCGTGATCAGGTCGGGATCGGCAAGTTCGGTCCCGCCAGATTGGTGGTCGGCTCGTTCGGCGCGCAGTGCGGTGTAGGTGGTGGAGTAGGCGCGGGATTTGGTGAGGATGTGGCCCCGGTAGCCGAGCGTGTGAGCCCAGGCGCGTAGCCGTAGCGGTTCCAGTTCGGGGAGGCCGCCGAGGCGCCAGCAGGCACGCATGAGGGCGCGCACGTGTGCCGACACGGGGGCGGCTGTGATGTCGTCGGGGGTGGTGATCTGGTGGTCGAGTCCGGCCCCGGTGTCGGTGGCCCCTTTGGTGACGTACTTGGCAACGTAGGCGGCTACCGCGTCATCAGCCAGGCCCTCACCGCTGCCGAAGGCCCGCAGCGGCCGGGCGTCGAGTTCGGCGCCCCAGCGCAGTTCGTGTTCCCCCAGGGCCGCGCTGAAGGGGGTACGGAGGCGTACGGCCGCAGCTGCGGTGCGGACCACGGCCGTGAGCACGTCGGCCGTTGCCCAGGCCGGGGGCGGATCATCCGGCCCGCGTGCGCCATCGAGCCGCACCACAGCGTGGATGTGGACGGCTGCGCGCTGTTGGTACTCGGCGACTTTGGCGTAGGAGATGCGCAGGCTGCGCCGCAGGCCGGTACGCGTGCGGCCGACGCGGGCCGCCAGGTGGTTGTACAGGTTGTCGGTGAACGCCTTCCACAGCCGTCCCGCGTGCGCGTGCCACAGGACGTGTGCCGGGTAGTCGTAGCAGTCGGGGCACAGCGGCTGTCCGGTGAGCGGGTCGTCTGCGTCGTGGACGGCCGGGCAGCCGAGGGGACGGCCGTGATCGCACCGCCCGCCGTCGCGTCGCGGTCGGCAGCGCTGGCCGTCGGCGGTGACGTGGTGGACGGGTCCGAAGCTGGGGGCCGTGAGGGTGAGGAAGAGCCGGGGCCGCTCCCGTACGTCCGCCGGTACGGTCTTGCCGCCGACGAGTCCGGTACGCACCAGGTGGAAGGTGTCGCCCGCGTGCAGGCGGGAGCAGGGGGCGCAGACGGTTTGGCGGCGGTTGCGGCAGCGGATCAGAAGCCGTTCGCCAGGCTCATCGCGGGTGTCGTAGTGGTGCAGTACCTCACCGGTGAGCGTGTTGCAAGTGGTGGTCGAGCCGGTGAGGTGGATCGGGTGAGCGCAGCCGCCGGTAGTGGCGATCTGCTCTACCCAGCGGTCGAAGCGGGGATCTTGGACTAAGCGGATCAGGTCTTGGTCAACTTCGGAGAGCTGACGCAGGCGCGCCGCACGGTCGAGCACGGCGCGCCTGTCAGCCGAGGTGATCTCGGCGGTGATGGTGGGGACCTCCCAGGGTGGGCCGCCGCAGCGGCACGGATGGATGTGGATGGGTGGGTGTCGTCCATGGCGATCACTCCCGTTCGTGAGCGGGGCCTGGTGGTGTGGGTTAGCGGATGGTGCCGGTGCCTCGGCAGCAGCGGCAGCGCCGCCGTCGGCCGGTGCGGGTCCTGCGGTAGCGCTCCCCCTTGCAGACGGGGCAGCGGACACGACGCATGGTCATCTGGTGGGGCCTCCCGAGAGTGTCTAGCCGTTGTGGGCGAAGCCGGAGAGGAGCCAGTTCACGAGGCCATCGGCGGTGAAGATGACGGGTGTCTGGCCCAGGTACATGCCGAACAGACCGATCAACAGCGCTTCCCACCACCGCACCTCACGGGAGCGGACCAGCAAGACCGTGGCGAGCCCGAACAGCAGCGCCAGCGGAAGAGCCGCAGACTCGCTCATGCGCTCTCACCTCCGTCCAGGTCTTCCAGGGCACGGGCGACCCCGGGCAGACGGAACGCCAGCCCCGCGTACTCGGCCGCCGTCACCTGGGCGGCGGCGGGGGTGGTCAGGTGAGACCGCCCGCGCATCCAGCCGCCTGTACCGCCCGTGGTTACGGCGACGCCCTGTTCGGCTTCCCCGATGGACTGCGCCACCGCCACGGCATCCTTGTTCAGGTCACCCAAGGTCATCTCGGCCGTTCCCGGATCGTTGACCCGATGGCAGACGCGGCCGCTCAGCTGGGCCCGCAGCGCCGTCACCCCCGGCCCGAGATCGGAGCCGACCCGCTGTCCGGCCACCACCAGATGCACCCCCAGCGCCGCCCCGAGTTGCGCCAAGCGGAGCAGATAGGTCGAGCACTGCTCAGCCTCGGCCCGCTGTTCCCTGGCCCCGTTGGTCAGGTACAGCTCGGCCATCTCATCCACGACCACGACCACCGGCACCGGGCGTTCCTTCTCCGGGAGCTCCCATATGGAGCGCGCCCCAGTCGCACGGCACGTGCGCATCCGGTCCTGGACATCGACCACCAGTGCCCCGAGCACGGCGACCGCTTCACTGCGGCAGGTAGCCAGAGCCGAGAGCCGCTGGGCGAACAGCCCCAGTTCCATGCCGCCTTTGCAGTCGATACCGACGATGGCGACGGGTTGCGGGGCCAGCTCGGTGATCAGCCGGGCGATCAGGGTGGACTTGCCCGTCCGGGTTGCGCCGACGATCAGCCAGTGCGGCACCTGGCGGAAGTCGATCACCCACGCGCCACCGGTCTCCAGCGCGCCGACCACCGCCGACAGCAGCGACCCAGGCACCTCCCCCGTGGGCTGCTCGGGGTGTTCCAGCGGATCAGCCGCCGTCGCGGTGATCAGCACGACGCCGCGTTCGGGAGAGACGACCCGCACCGCGTGCACCCGCCAGGCGTGCGCTAACGCCTCAGCCGCCGCCAGGAACGGAGCCGGAGTCTGCCCCGGATGCAGCCGCACCCGCACCGACAGCCCGTTCGGCAGCGGGCGGGGGATGGAGCAGCGGGGGGCGTGGGAGCGCAAGGGGTCCCCCTTGACTGCCAGGTCACCCAGCAGGCGACGGTTGGGCTTGTGGGAGACAGTGAGGTCATTGAGGTGAGCGACCTTGCGCCAGGTGACCATCACCCGCAGCGCGGTATGCGGGTACCCGGTCACGTACCAGCGCCAGTTGGGCCACCGCTCCGGCAGACGGGTGGCGAAGGCGAGCGTCCAGGCCAGTGCCACCAGCGCGAGGGGCAGGAGAAGCTGACTCAACATCACGCGCCACCTCCCTTACCCGCCGCCGTTGCCGACGAGGCGGAGGCCGGTACGGGGGTGATGGCAGCGGCGCGGAAGCTGATGCCGTGACGGTCGCCCATGGCCCAGGCGAACGCCTCCAGGCCCGTCACCCGCACCTCAGAGCCCTCCACGACTCCCTTGGGCTCTCCGGGGACGGCGATTTCGATCACCGAGACGCGCCGCCCGTCCTGCCGCACCGTCACGGCGACGGTGTAGATCGTGTTGCCGTCCCGGTCCTTCTTGACCTCCTTGCTCTCAAAGTCCGCGATCTTCGGTTCAGGCCCGACCGCGCACCGCAGTACGCCGAGTCGGGTGGTGTCCACAGGGATGGACTGCATGGGTTGTGGGCCTCCTTGACCAGTCAGACGCCACACGTCACGTGACGTCACTCGTGCTTACGAGTTTCGACTATGCCTGCCTTGACGGCGGGAGGCAAGTACTTATGCTTACGAGTGACATCAGCTCACGTCAGAACCGCAGACGACAGGTGACGAGGAGAGCCCGGCATGGGAGAGATCCAACGCCCCGGAGCGCTGTACCAGCAGGTAGCAGCCGAGATCCGCAGCGGCATCGCCGCAGGCGAGTACAAGCCCGGGAGCCCGCTCCCCTCAGAGGCCCAGCTCATCGAGCGCTACAAGGTCAGCCGCCCCACCGTCCGCAAGGCCATCGCCGCACTCCGAGCCGAAGGACTCATCGAAGTCATCCACGGCAAAGGCAGCTACGTCCGCGCCCTGCCCGCCCCGGCGGTCACCATCGAGCGCACCATCACTCGCAGCGGCAAGACTTTCCGCACCGGCCACCACGCATGGGAGCGGGCCGAGACTCCGGCCATCTACCGCACTGCGACGACCGCGATCACGGGCCCACTGCTCGAACTCGCCGAGGGGGAAGCCCTCTTCGGCGTTGACCGACTGCTGACCGACCCCGACACCGGAACCCGCGCACTACACAGCGTGCTGATCCCGCTCGCCACCGCCGACCAAGCCGAGCAGTTGGCAGAGGCTCCGGACACCGAACCGGAACAGATCTACGCCATTCTCACCGCCGCCGGACTCAAACTCACCTGGCACGAAACCGTGAGCGCCCGCATGCCCCTGCCCGACGAGCGCAGCACCCTGGACATCCCCGACGCGACCCCGATCCTCCACACCGCCCGCGTCACCCACGGCACCGACGACCGCCCGCTGATCCTCGAAGAACTCCGCGCCAGCGCCGACCGCGCCCAACTCGGCTACCGCGTCACCGCCGACAGCCCCCGCCAACTCCGCGCCGTCTGAGCCCCCGAGCGGCGAGGTGTCGAAACCTGTCTTCACTTACTCAAGGGCGCGCCTTGCGGCGCGCCGGGCGGTCTGGCCGCCCCGCCGGGCTGCGGCGTGGCCGCCGGTCCCGTCGGACGCCCACCGCCCGCACGGGTCAGCGCACCCGTGATCGTTCGCCGAGGAGCCGACCGCCGTTCGGGGCGAGGGCGTTGTGGCTGGGGCCGACGGCCTACGCGGCTTTTAGGCAGCCACCACGGGGCGAGCCTCTAAGAACAGGGGGCCGATCGGTCGCAAACGCGGGCAGGATCACAGACCCGCCCGATTCGCCGGGCCAGCGTAAGGCCCCCTGTTCTCTCGCCCCGTGGCAGCTCCCGCCCAAAAGCCGCTACGGCCAGCGGCGTGCCCACAGCGCGCCGATCCAGCACCGCACGCCCGCCACCGGCCACCCCGATCAGCCCGCCCTGCCCAGCCGGGCCGCCGTCACCCGCGCCAGCATCGCCACCTCACGCGCCGACGCCGCCGACAGCTCAAGCCGCACCACCCCGGAGCCGTCCGTGCCCGAAGCGGCACGCAGCCGCAGCCCTGCCGCCTCCACGCCGACGAGGCTCAGCGCGTCGCCCAGCTCGGCCGCAGCCTCCCTCGCATCCCGCCAGCCGCTCAGGTAGTCCACCCCGCGCACCCATATCCCCGCCTCCAGGTCTGCCGCCTCACCGTCGAACCCGTCGTCCCCAGGGCCGCACATTGGTCAAGTTCCCTTCTCTGCAAGCCACCTGACAAAGCCTCACCCGGGCACGTCGAGCGGAAGCACGACGACAGCCCCGGTACCATCGGGCACCGGGGTTCGTGATCGATCCCCAGCCGGACCACCCCAGGAGCTGACCAGGCGCAGGGGTGGTCCGGTGTTGCTTCTTCAGTTGTTGCGCGTGATTCCGTCCGAACCGACCTCAGTACTTCTGTCGGCCGCCCGGGTAACGAACCGGCTTACGGCACTCCGGCGCATCCTCAGGCGCAGGCTCACCGCCGAGCGCGTAACACAAGGCGGCATGCAACTGCTCTGCCTCCGCCACCGTCAGCACCAGCGGCGCAAGCGCGAGGTGCCTTCCGCAGCGGGCCACCGCCAGAGGCAGCACAAGGTGGCCGTCCTTTTCACGGCGCAGACCCCGCCCCGGCACTGGACCGACGTGCCACTCCTTCGAGGCCCCGGGCAGAGCCCTACTCATTCGGCCTCCCGCTCTCATGCGCAGAAGGGCCATCGGGGCGATCGTGCGGCTCACCGTCAGATAAGGCAGGCAGCCGCCCGCCCCGGCTTTCGGCGACCCTCAGTGTGTCCCGCAGCCCTTCACACAGGCGCTTGACCAAGAACCGCATCTCAACCTCGCCCGCTTGGGGGTCAGCAAGCAACATGCCCGCGCGGCCCAGGAGTTCAGATGCGGTGTGGAGTTGTACTGCCTCCATCTCGTCAGCCAGTTGCGACAGAGGACTGTCGCTGTCATCCGTCACCAGGTAACAGGGCCGCCCTGCCGTGTTCGGCCACGGCAGTAAACGAGGCCGCTTATTCATCGCGTGGTCACGTTGCCGGGTTTCCCTCGCGTTCACGACACGGACCGCCGTCTCTGATCACATCTGCCGAGACCCTCCCGGCAGGGTGACCCGAGGTTGCACCCCAGGTCCCGGCCGTCGCTCCCCCCTCTTGGGGACCCCCCTCGTGGGTACACTCGCGAGACGAGAGGGCACACAGATCAGAACGAAGATCGGACCAGAAGAGACGTAGGTCAATCACGATGGGGAAGTGAGATGACCGAAGCTGCACCGACACCGGCAGCTCTGCCGCCTCATGTACTAGAGCGCGCAGACGTGCGGTCGGCGATCGCCAACCATGACTTCGGCGAAGTCTTCAGACTGGCCAAGATCCACGGAAACATCAGCTACGCCAAGATCGCCGAGGCCGTCGGCTACAAGCGCGAGCACATCGGCAAGATGGCCCGGCCCGAGACCGACGGCAAGGGCGCTCGCCCACGGATCACTCAGTTCCACAAGATCCTTGAAGTGGTGGACGGTCTACGCATCCCCGGTCACCTCGCGGGAGTCGCCCCGCGCCCCTGGGAGCTGGAGCGACCCGCCAGGACCACTCACCTGGAAGATCCAAGCACCCTGATCTCACAGGGGGGCGCTGGCATCTGGGATATCGCGGAGATGCTGCGGCGCACGGAGATGTCCAGTATCAACAGCGCGGCCCTGGAATCGATCGAGGAAGGCATTGACCAACTGGCCCGTGCCTACCCCTACGCCGATGCCGACTACCTGCACGACCGCACCCGGAACGGCTTGCAATACGTCACCAAGCAGCTCGAAGGCCGGATGACCCTCCGCCAGCACCGGGAACTCCTCGTGGACACCGGATGGCTGTTCCTGCTGAACGCGTGCGTCCAGTACGACCGGGGCCAGCGCGAGGCCGCCAATCTCAGCAAGGCCGCCGCACTCCGGATAGGCGAGGAGGCAGGGCACAGCGAGATCAAGGCTTGGGCGTGGGAGATCGAAGCGTGGTTCGCCCTGACACAGAGCCGTTGGCAAGACATGCTCGATGCTGTCGAGGCCGGACACACGGCGGACCAGACACATTCTGTCGGCGTCCAGCTCTACGCCCACAAGGCACGCGCCGCCGCGCGCATGGGAGACGCCCGACTCGTACGCCAGTCCCTCGACGCCGGGCGTGCCAGGCTGGACCGACTTCCCAGGCCGGACCACCCCGAACACCACTTCATCATCGACCCGGACAAGTGGGACTTCTACGAGATGGACGCCTACCGTCTCCTCGGAGACGACGAGCGCGCCGCCACCCACGCCCGCTCAGTGATCCGCATCAGCACTGGCCCTGACGGCACCGAGATCTCTCCCATGCGCGCCGCAGAAGCCCGACTCACGCTCGGAGTCGCCGCCGCCCGCACGGGCGAGATCGAAGAAGCGATCGGCATGGGCACCACGGCCCTGGAAGCCGACCGCAAGTCCCTCCCGTCGCTGCTTTTAGTCGCCGACGAGTTGGACAAGGAACTGCGCGCCAGGTACCCGCGCGAGGCCGCTGCACGCGACTTCCATGAGCAGATCATGACCATCAAGCGCGGCACCGCCAGACCCGAACTTCCGTTCTGAACCCAGCGCACATGATCAGGGCCCCGCATCCTCATGGAGCGGGGCCCTGATCATGTGTGGGCAGGCTAGGCAGCAGCCGCGACCGGCTGCGGCTCGACGTCCGCGTCCTTCACGTCCACGCCCTTCACGTTGTTGTACGCGTCACGATCGAGGATTCCCTCACGCGCGGCCACCACCAACGTGCATACTGATTGTCCAGCAACGTTGGTGGCGGTCCGCATCATGTCCAGGACCGGGTCGATGGCCATCAGCAGGCCGACGCCCTCCAGGGGGAGGCCCAGGGTGGAAAGGGTCAGGGTCAGCATGACCGTGGCGCCCGTAAGGCCGGCGGTGGCGGCGGAGCCGATCACCGAGACGAAGGCGATCAGGAGGTAGTCGCCGACGCCGAGGTTCACGTCGAAGATCTGGGCGATGAAGATGGCGGCGATCGCCGGGTAGATCGAGGCGCAGCCGTCCATCTTCGTCGTCGAGCCGAAGGGCACCGCGAAGGAGGCGTACTCCTTGGGAACGCCCAGCCGCTCGGTGACCTTCTGGGTCAGCGGCATGGTACCGACCGAGGAGCGGGAGACGAAGGCGAGCTGGATGGCGGGCCAGGCGCCCTTGAAGAAGTTCAGGGGGTTGACCTTGGCGACCGTCGCGAGCAGCAGCGGGTAGACGCCGAACATCACCAGCGCGCAGCCGATGTAGATGTCGGCGGTGAAGGTCGCGTACTTGCCGATCAGGTTCCAGCCGTAGTCGGCGATGGCGGTGCCGATGAGGCCCAGGGTGCCCAGCGGGGCGAGGCGGATGACCCACCACAGGGCCTTCTGGAGCAGTTCGAGCACCGACTGGCTCAGGGTGAGGATCGGCTGGGCCTTCTCGCCGAGCTGGAGGGCGGCGACGCCCGCGACGGCGGCGATGAAGACGATCTGCAACACGTTCAGCTCGGTGAACGGGGTGATGACGTCCGTCGGCACGATGCCGGTGAGGAAGTCCAGCCAGGAGCCCGCGTGGTCGGGCTTGGCGCCGTCCTTGGGGGTCAGGTCGGTGCCCGCGCCCGGGTTGGTCACCAGGCCGATCGCCAGGCCGATGGCGACGGCGATGAGCGAGGTGGCCATGAACCACAGCAGGGTGCGGGTCGCCAGCCGGGCGGCGTTGTTGACGTTCCGCAGATTGGTGATCGAGATCAGGATCGCGAAGAACACCAGCGGGGCGACGGCCAGCTTCAGCAGCTGGACGAAGATGGTGCCGATCTTGTCGAGCGTGGTCACCAGCCAGCCGACATCACCGCTGCGGGCGATCCAGCCGAGCACCACACCGAGGACGAGGCCCAGCAGTATCTGCGCCCAGAAGGGCACCTTGGGCAGGCGGAAGGACGACGACCCCTGGGGGGACGCCTTGAGGGCGGACGACAACGGACACACTCCGGTGGAGGTAAGAGGGGGAGAAAGCCAGGAGTCCGTACGGGATCTCCGGCCGCTGTGCGCGAGATGGATCAGCGGCGACGACAGGCCGCGGACAGGCAGCGGCAAAGATCGATGTGCAGGCGCGCCACGAGCGGAACGCTCGCTGCGATGTGGGGCGCGGCTGCTGTCTTCATGACAAGTACGTTAACACCGCCGCTTTGGGGAACCCAAAGGAAATCTTTGACTTCCGGGGGTGCCTGAGGGCATCTGGGGGCGCCTGAGGGGCGAAAAGACATCAACGCCCCTTGCACCAGCGGAAACTGGCCCAAGGGGCGTCGGTGAAGTGTGTGGGGTGGTGTGAGGAGGGTTACAGGCCGGCGCCGGTCAGACGCCGTCCTCCTGGCTCTGGTTCGCCGCCAGCCGCTCCTTGGCGCGGTCCACCCTCTCGGCGACCTCGACTGCCATGGCGTCCCGCTGCTTGCGCAGCATCACCCAGCTGAGCGGCGCGGAGACGACCAGCGCGAGCAGCATCACCCAGAAGAGATTGGCGCTGCCGAGGCCGGAGGGCAGCACCCGGAAGTAGACCAGGCCCCAGATGGCCAGGAACGAGCCGACGAAGATTCCCAGGCGCATGAGGGTGTAGCGGAACGCGGCGCTCGGCGTGAAGGACACGACTCGTCCTCTCTCTCCTGGGAGTTCTGTGGGGAGTTCGCTTACGAGGTCTTCCGGGGGCTACCGCCGGAAGAATCCGTCCTCCCAGTGAACCACGGCCGGTTTCTGATCAATTCAGCGGCAGCCACATGGTGACGTCGTCCCGGAAGTCGTCGTCCGCGACCTTGATCGCGCCGGGCACCCGTCCGACCTCCTTGTAGCCGCACCGCTCGTAGAACAGGTCCGCCCCGCTGCCGCCGCGGCAGGTGAGCCGTATCCCCCGGATGCCGTCCATATCGCGCGCGGCGTCCTCGGCGGCCGCCATAAGGGCGCGGCCGTATCCCTTGCCCTGGTGGGAGGGGTGCACCATCACGGTGTAGAGCCAGCACCAGTGGCGCATCAGCCGGTGGGTGTTGAAGGTGAAGAAGGCGGTGGCGGCCACCGCGCCGTCCTCGTCGCGGCCGAGGAGCAGACGGGTCCGGCCCTCCGCCATCGCGGCGAGGTGCTTGAGCAGCTCGAGGCGTATGTCGTCCTTGACCACGGGCGGTACGAAGCCGACGGCGCCCCCCGCGTTCGAGACGTCGGTCCAGAGGGCGCAGACGGAGTCGAGCAGCTCGGGGGTGGTCTCGGGGTCGAGTTCACAGCGCAGGGGCATGCGATCGACGATACCCAGGAGGTCTGTCGGCGCCCCCGCGCGGCCCGAGCGCCAGCGCGGCCCGAGCCCCCGAGCGCCCCGCGCGCCCGCGCCCCGAGACCGTGCGCACCGCGGTCCGGCCGCTCAGCCCAGCGCCTCCCCCGCGACCCTCAGATCGGCCACCAGCCCCTCGTACACCGCGTCCCGGTCATCGGCCCGCAGCACCGCGGAGGGGTGGATCGTGGGGACGATCAGGGCGCCGCGCGCCGGTCCCGACGGGTCGCCCTCCAGCCGTGTGCCGCGCTGTTCGGTCACCCGGAACGACGAACCCAGCAGCGCCTTCCCGGCCGTGGCGCCGAGCGCCACGACCACTTCGGGCTCGATCAGCTCCAGCTCGGCCTCCAGCCAGGGCCCGCAGGCGGAGAGCTCGCGCAGGCTCGGCGGCTTGTGGATGCGCCGCTTGCCGCGCTCGGGGACGTGGATGAACTTGAAGTGCTTGACCGCGTTGGTGATGTACGTCTCGTCCGGGTCGATCCCGGCCTCGTCCAGGGCCCGGTCGAGGACCTTGCCCGCCGGGCCCACGAAGGGCTTGCCCTGCCGGTCCTCCTGGTCGCCCGGCTGCTCGCCGACGAGCACGACCCGGGCGGCCGGGTCCCCGGCGCCGAAGACGGTCTGCGTGGTGTCGCGGTGCAGCGGGCAGCCGTGGCATCCGGCCGCCGCTTCCCGGAGCGCGCCGAGGTCGGCGCCCTCCGGGACGAAGGGGGCGGCGGTGTACGCGTCCTCGGGGCTCTTCGTACCGGCCATGGCCCCCGAGTGCCCCGCCCGGCGGCCGTCAGACAGCGGCCGCCGGGCGGAGGGCGATACGGGTCACACCGGCGGTACGCCCGCGATGCGTGTCATGCCCGCCGTACGGATCACACCCGCATCGGCTGCGGGCTCTCGCGGCGGGCCTGGTCCGGGCCCTCGAACTCGCGGATGACCTCGTAGCGGGTGTTCCGCTCCACCGGCCGGAACCCGGCGTCCCGGATCAGGTCGAGCAGATCGTCACGGGTGAGCTTGTTGGGCGTCCCGTAGGAGTCGGCGTCGTGGGTGATCTTGTACTCGACGACCGACCCGTCCATGTCGTCCGCGCCGTGGTTGAGCGCGAGCTGCGCGGTCTGCACGCCGTGCATCACCCAGAAGACCTTGACGTGCGGCACGTTGTCGAAGAGCAGCCGCGAGACCGCGAAGGTCTTCAGGGCCTCCGCGCCGGTGGCCATGGTGGTGCGGGCCTGAAGGCGGTTGCGGATCTTGCCGTCCTTCATGTCCACGAAGTCGTGCTGGTAGCGCAGCGGGATGAAGACCTGGAAGCCGCCGGTCTCGTCCTGGAGCTCACGCAGGCGCAGCACGTGGTCCACCCGGTGGCGGGGCTCCTCGATATGCCCGTAGAGCATCGTGCAGGGCGTCTTGAGCCCCTTCTCGTGCGCGAGCCGGTGGATGCGCGACCAGTCCTCCCAGTGGGTCTCGTGGTCGACGATGTGCTGCCGGATCTCCCAGTCGAAGATCTCGGCGCCGCCGCCGGTGAGCGACTCAAGTCCGGCGTCGATCAGCTCGTCGAGGATCTCCGAGGCCGGCATGGAGGAGATCTTCTCGAAGTGGTGGATCTCGGTGGCGGTGAACGCCTTGAGGGAGACCTGCGGAAGGGCCTCCTTGAGCGCCTTGAGCGACCGCGGGTAGTAGCGCCAGGGGAGGGTCGGGTGCAGGCCGTTGACGATGTGGAGCTCGGTGAGGTTCTCGTTCTCCATCGCCTTGGCGAGGCGGACGGCCTCCTCGATGCGCATCGTGTAGGCGTCCTTCTCGCCGGGCTTGCGCTGGAAGGAGCAGTAGGCGCAGGACGCGGTGCACACGTTCGTCATGTTGAGGTGACGGTTGACGTTGAAGTGCACGACGTCGCCGTTCTTACGGGTGCGCACCTCATGGGCGAGACCGCCCAGCCAGGCCAGATCGTCGGACTCGTAAAGGGCGATGCCGTCCTCCCGCGAGAGCCGCTCGCCCGCGCGGACCTTCTGCTCCAACTCCCTCTTGAAACCCGCGTCGTGTGTGGTCCCCGTCACCCCGGTCGCCTCCCATACGTCTGCTGATGTCAGCCTTCGCCGAGACTACGCCTCGATGTCCTCGGGAAGCTCGCCGACCCGGTTTTCCCACTTCGTGGACAGCACGATCGTGGTCCGGGTGCGGGAGACGCCCTTGGTGCCGGAGAGCCGGCGGATGGTCCGCTCCAGGCCGTCCACGTCGGATGCGCGCACCTTGAGCATGTAGGAGTCGTCGCCCGCGATGAACCAGCAGTCCTCGATCTCGGCGAGTTCGCGCAACCGGTGGGCCACCTCCTCGTGGTCGGTGGCGTCCGAGAGCTGGATGCCGATCAGCGCGGTGACGCCGAGGCCCAGGGAGGCGGCGTCCACGGTCGCGCGATAGCCGGTGATCACCCCGGCGGCCTCCAGGCGGTTGATCCGGTCCGTGACGCTGGGCCCGGAGAGGCCGACGAGCCTGCCGAGCTCCGCGTAGGAGGCCCGGCCGTTCTCCCGCAGGGCCTGGATGAGCTGCCTGTCCACCGCGTCCATAAGCACGTACGCCTTCCATTATTCAAAGTTCGAGCGAGATTACATGTAGAATCTAAGGCATCAGGGCCACAAGCCCTGTAAATCTTTTAGGCGATCGACCATCCCTCAGGAGATGAGACTCACCGTGTACACGATCGAGGGCCTTGAGGCCCGCATGCTCGAGCTGCGGGACCTGGCCAACCGCTCGCGTGCAGCCCGTACCACCGACCGGCCCGTCTCCCGCGCGGCCCGCCGTGCGGCCGTCGTCGCGGCCCGCACCGCGCGCACCAGGCGGCGCTGGACCCGCTAGGCCGCTCCCCGGTCCCGGTCCCCACCGAGTTCCCCCTCCCACCGGCGGTACAGCTTGTGCGGCACCCCTGCCGCGTCCAGCACCCGCCCCGCGACGAAGTCCACCAGATCCTGGATGTGCGTCGCCCCCGCGTAGAACGCCGGCGAGGCGGGCAGCACCACCGCGCCCGCCTCGTCCAGCGTCACCAGAGCCTTCAGCGTCTGTCCGCTCAGCGGTGTCTCGCGCACCGCCACCACGAGCTTGCGCCGCTCCTTGAGCGTGACGCTCGCGGCCCGCTGGAGCAGATCCTTCGACAGCCCGAGCGCCACCCCGGCCACACACGCGGTGCTCGCCGGGACGATCAGCATCCCCTTGGCCGGATACGAGCCGGAGGACGGCCCGGCCGCCAGGTCCCCGGGCGCCCAGTGGGACACGTCCGCCACCTCGGCGGGCACCTCGAAGGCGTCGGGCGTGCCGTCCGCGCCGCGCGCCAGCCAGCGGCACAGATCGTCGCGCCAGTGGGCGTCCCGGAACCCGATCCCCGTCTCGTCCAGCAGCGTCAGCCGTGACGCCCGGCTGACCACCAGGTCGACCGCCTCGCCCGCCGCCAGCAGCGCGCGCAGCACCGAGGCGGCGTACGGCGTCCCGGACGCGCCGGACACACCGACCACCCAGGGACGGCGCCCGCTCACTTCTTCGTGCGGCCCGTACGGCTCATGCGGCCCGTAAGGCTCGTGCGGCGTCTCCACGTCACCGAGCCTATCCGGCGGGTCTCACAGGCCGAGGCCCCGCACCACCAGGTCGAGGAGCGCGCAGCAGAACAGGGCGATCCCGATGAAGCCGTTGACCGTGAAGAAGGCGCGGTTCAGCCGGGACAGATCGCCCGGCCGCACGATGGTGTGCTCGTACGCGAACGCCGCCGCGACGATCGCCAGCCCGGCCCAGAAGAACGCCCCGGCGTCCGTGGCCAGCGCGTACCAGACCAGCAGGGCCGTGGTGACCACATGGCAGACGCGCGCCCCGTAGAGCGCGCCCGCGATACCGAAGCGGGCCGGCACCGACCGCACCCCGTGCGCCCGGTCGGCCGCCACGTCCTGGCAGGCGTAGATCAGGTCGAAGCCGCCGATCCAGATGCCGATCGCGAGCCCCAGGACGGCCGCGTCCCACGACCATTCGCCGGTGACCCCGATCCAGGCGCCGACCGGGCCGATGGCCTGGGCCACGCCCAGGATGGCGTGCGGATAGTCGGTGAACCGCTTGCCGTACGGATAGACCACCATCGGCACCACCGCGATCGGCGCCAGCGCCAGGCAGAGCGGGTTCAGGAGCGCCGCCGAGCCCAGGAAGACGGCGAGCGCGATGAGGGCGCCGGTCCACGCGGTGCGCACCGACACGGCGCCGGTGACCAGCTCACGGCCGGCGGTGCGCGGATTGCGGGCGTCGATCTCGCGGTCGATGATCCGGTTGCAGGCCATGGCGAAGGTGCGCATGCCCACCATGGCGATCGTGATCAGCAGCAGCCGCGTCCAGTGGACGGTGCCGTCCCACAGGTGCATCGCGGTCAGCGCGGCGATGTAGGCGAAGGGCAGCGCGAAGACCGAGTGCTCGATCATCACCAGCCGCAGAAACGCGCGGACCCGGCCGGGCGGCGCCGGTTCGGGGCCGAAGAGATCGGGGGTCGCGGAATCGGCGCTCACAGCCCGTACTCCTTCCATCGCTTTGTCACCCGATCGGCGGTCTCCGGATCGGACATGACCATGCGCGGCCATCCGCCGTCGCGCGTATAGCCCTCCTCGGGCCATTTCGCGGTGGCGTCGATGCCCGCCTTACCGCCCCAGAACTGCTGGTACGAGGCGTGGTCGAGATGGTCGACGGGGCCTTCGACCACGGTCAGATCGCGGGCGTAGTCGGTGTTCCCCAAAGCGCGCCAGGAAACCTCGTGCAGATCGTGGACATCGCAGTCGGCGTCGACCACGACGATCAGCTTGGTGAGCGACATCATGTGGGCGCCCCAGATGGCGTGCATCACCTTCTGCGCGTGTTTGGGGTACTTCTTGTCGATCGAGACGATCGCGCAGTTGTGGAACCCGCCGGACTCGGGGAGGTGGTAGTCCACGATGTCCGGGATGATGATCTTGAGCAGTGGGAGGAAGAACCGCTCGGTCGCCCTCCCCAGCGGTCCGTCCTCGGTCGGCGGACGGCCCACCACGATGGACTGGAGCAGCGGCCGCCGCCGCATCGTCACACAGTCGATGGTCAGGGCCGGGAACGGCTCCTGGGGCGTGTAGAAGCCCGTATGGTCGCCGAACGGGCCCTCCGGCAGCGTCTTCCCGGGCTCCAGCCAGCCCTCGATGACGACCTCTGCGGCCGCCGGGACCTGGAGCGGCACCGTCTTGCAGTCGACCATCTCGACCCGCCGGCCCTGGACGAACCCCGCGAAGAGGTACTCGTCGATGTCGCCGGGCAGCGGCGCGGTCGCGGCGTAGGTCACGGCGGGCGGCGCGCCGAAGGCGATCGCCACCGGGAGCTTCTCCCCGCGCCGGGCGGCCACTTGGTAGTGGTTGCGGCTGTCCTTGTGGATCTGCCAGTGCATGCCGATGGTGCGGCGGTCATGGCGCTGGAGGCGGTAGAGGCCGAGGTTGCGCACCCCGGTCTCCGGGTGCTTGGTGTGGGTCAGGCCGAGGTTGAAGAACGACCCGCCGTCCTCGGGCCAGGTGAACAGCGCCGGAAGCTGGTCCAGATCGACGTCCTCACCGGTGCGGACCACCTCCTGGACGGGCGCCTCCTTCACCTTCCGCGGCGGCACATGGGCCACCGAGCCCAGCTTCCCGAACGCCTCGCGCAGGCCCACGAACCCCTGCGGCAGTTCGGGCTTGACCAGCCCGCCGATCTTCTCGCTGATCTCGTCGTACGAGCGCAGTCCCAGCGCCTTCAGGAGGCGGCGGTCGGTGCCGAAGACATTCATGGCCAGCGGCATCGCCGAGCCCTTGACGTTCTCGAAGAGCAGCGCGGGGCCGCCCGCCTTGTTGACCCTGTCGACGATCTCCCCGACCTCGAGATGGGGATCGACCTCGGCCTTGACCCTCTTGAGGTCGCCTTCCCTGTCGAGCGCCCGCAGAAAGGAACGAAGATCGTCATAAGCCATACGTCCCAGTATCCGGTACGCACTACCCTGGTCCCGTAACTGGGGGCCCGAGCCACCGCCCCGAACACCACACGCAGGGGGAATCGCCTCATGCTACGGGTGCTGATGATCCTGGTGCCGCTGGCACTGAGCATCTACGCGTTCATCGACTGCATCACCACCGACGAACAGGACATCCGCTATATCCCCAAGCCCATCTGGGCGATCCTCGTCCTGCTGTTCCCCGTCGTGGGCTCCGTCTCCTGGCTTATCGCGGGCCGCAAGCGCGCCGCCTCCGGAGGCACCGGCCGGCCCGGCGTCCGGCGCACGGGCGGCGGCGCGGGCGGCTGGGTCGCGCCGGACGACAACCCCGAGTTCCTCAAGTCCCTGAACGACAAGGGGCACAAGCACGACCCGAACGAACCGGCCGACACGCCCGGTGGCCGCGAGAGCGACGAGGAGCGGCTGAAGGACTGGGAGGCCGACCTCCGCCGCCGCGAGGAGGAGCTGCGCCGCAAGGGCGAGGGGCCGGGCTCCGGTTCGGGTTCCGGCTCCGGGTCCGGTCCGGAGGACACCCCGCCGGCCACGTCCTGAGGCGCGGCCAGGCGGCCGGAGAAGCGCGACGACGGCCGGTTCCCCCGACATGAGTCGGGGGAACCGGCCGTCGCGTTGTGCGGTGTCAGACCCCGGCGTAGGAGTGCTTGCCGGTGATGAAGATGTTGACGCCGTAGTAGTTGAACAGGTAGCAGCCGAAGGCGATCAGCGCCAGGTAGGCGGCCTTGCGGCCCTTCCAGCCCGCGGTGGCGCGGGCGTGCAGGTAGCAGGCGTAGGCGACCCAGGTGATGAAGGACCAGACCTCCTTGGGGTCCCAGCCCCAGTAGCGGCCCCAGGCGGCCTCGGCCCAGATCGCGCCCGCGATGATCGTGAAGGTCCACAGCGGGAAGATCGTGGCGTTGATCCGGTACGCGAACTTGTCCAGCGACGCCGCCGAGGGCACCCGCTCCAGAACGGACTTGGCGAACCGGCCGAACTGCTTGCCCTCCGGGTTCTCCAGCTGGACCTCGTAGCGGTCGCGGAAGAGGTAGAGCAGCGTGGCGACGGCCCCGATGTAGAGCGAGGCGCCGGAGACGATCGCGCAGCTGACGTGGATCCACAGCCAGTACGAGTGCAGGGCCGGAACCAACTGGTCGCTCGCGGTGTACAAGACAGAGACGGCGAGACCGAGGTCGAGGAGGACCGTGGTGACGAGGGGCAGCCCGATCCAGCGCACATTCTTCTTCAGCGCCAGCAGCACGAGATACGTGGCCACCGCGACCATGGCGAAGGTCGTGGAGAACTCGTACATGTTGCCCCACGGCGCCCGCTGCACCGACAGCGCGCGGAAGAGGACGCCCACGGCATGAAAGAGGAAGGCCAGTACGGTCAGGCCCACCGCGATCCGGCCGTACACATCGCCCTGTTCGGTGCCGCCCGCGGCGCCCGGTCCGTCCGGGACGTCGCGGCTGCCCGCCGCGGAGCGGGTGACGATCTTCGGCCGGTCCAGGACGGCGGTGCCACCGCCCTGCCCGCCGACCCGCACGGTCACCTTGGCGCGCTGGGCGGCCTCGGCCTCGGTGGTGATCGCGGCGGCGGTGCGGCCGACGGCGCTGCGGCTGCCGAACACCCACTCGGCGATATGCGCCAGGAAGGCGAGGGTGTAGACCGCCATCGCCGAGTAGATCAGCACGTTGCTGTAATGAGCCAGGTTCTCGTTGACTTCGGCGGCGAGGTTCACGCGCGCGCTCCTTCGGCAGGATCTGCGGGATCTGCGGTGTCGGATGCGGATTCCGAGGCGGAGTCCTTACCGGAATCCCCGGTGGAGTCCTTACCGGATTCCTTGGTGGAGTCCTCGGTGGAGTTCCGGTCGGGCTCCGGGTCGGGTTCCGCTTCCGGGGCCGGGGGTGCGTCCGTCTGGAGACGGACGGCCAGATCGGCGAGTTCTTCGGGCAGCTTGGCGTACTCACTACGGCCGAGCCCCGCCATCTCGACCACGGTGGTGCCGTCGTCGCCCGTCACCGCGCGCACCCACACCCGGCGGCGCTGGATGAACAGGGAGGCGGCCAGGCCCACCAGGGCGGCCACGGCACCGATGAGGGCGCCCTGGTCACCCGGCTTGTGCGAGATCTGGAAGCTGGCCCATTCCTTGACGCCGTCGAACGACAGCGTTCCGGCGCCGTTCGGCAGCTTCATGGTGTCGCCGACCTTGAGCGCCCGGGCGAACTTGGTCTTGCCGTCGGGCTCCAGGAACTGCTTCATCCGCGACTTGTCCAGCTGGTACACGCTCTGCGGAGTGCCGCCGTCCACGCCGAGGCTGCCGTGGTAGGCGGTCAGGACCAGCGTCGGATTGTCCAGCGCCGGGAAGACGGAGAACATGCCCTGGCTGCGTACCCAGGTCGGCAGGAACTGCCCCTGGAAGCCGATTTGGTCCTTCTTGCCGTTCTTGTCCCGATAGTCCGGGACCTTGATGACCATGCTCTCGGTGAGGTTGGCCCCGTCGATCGGCAGCCCGACCACCGGGCCCTGGTGCACCACATCGCCCTTGCCGTCCCGGATGGTGACGACCGGCGAGTAGCCGTGGTTCAGCAGGAAGACCTTGTAGCCCTGGATCTCCAGCGGCTCGTTCACCTTGATGGAGGTCTTGCGGCTGGCGCCGTCCGCGCCGTCCCAGTAGCTCACATCGGCGCGGAAGGTGCGCGGGGTCCGCATCTGCGGACCGCTGCGTTCATAGGTCGCGGTGAAGCGGTCCAGCTGGAAGCCGAAGGGGGCGAGATCGTCGCTGTTGAACAGCTGCCCCGTCTTGATGTCGTCGTACTGGGTGAGGCTGTTGGAGAAGCCGCCGCCCTCGGTGATCAGGCTGCTGCCCTCGGTCTTCCACAGCTGTCCGGCGGCGAAGGACACCAGCAGCACGATCAGCGCGCTGTGGAAGAGCAGATTGCCCACCTCGCGCAGATAGCCCTTCTCCGCGGCCACCGCGTCACCCGAGGCCTCGATGCGGAAGCGGCGCCCCTTCATGATCTTCCGGGCGGCCGCCAGCACCTGCTCCGGCTCGGCCGCACTGCGCCAGGTGGTGTACGCGGGAAGCCGGGTCAGCCGGCGGGGCGCGGCCGGCGGGCGGCCGCGCAGCTGGCCGATGAACTGCCAGGTGCGCGGCACGATGCAGCCGATGAGCGAGATGAACAGCAGGAGGTAGATCGCCGAGAACCACACCGAGCTGTAGACGTGGAACAGCTGCAGCTTCTCGTAGATCGGGGTGAGCGTCGGGTGCCGCTCCTGGAAGTCCTGCACCTTGAGCTGGTCGATGCTGGTCTGCGGGACCAGCGAGCCGGGGATCGTGGCGAGGGTGAGCAGCAGGAGCAGCAGCAGCGCCACCCGCATCGAGGTCAGCTGCCGCCAGAACCACCGGGCCCAGCCGAGCGGCCCCAGCGAGGGGACGTTGATCTCCTCGGCCGGGGCGGTGGACAGCTGCGACCCCGCGGCGCCGAGCTCGCGCTCCTCGGCGGTCGCGCCACCCTCGGGCGGCGCGCCGGCCTCCTTGCCGGCCGCGGTGTCGGTATCGGTGGTGGACATCGATCAGATCCCAACGTTGAAGCCCTGAGCCCAGGTCTGCATGGAGCCCATCATGGTGTCCCAGACACCTGTGAGCAGCAGCACCCCCAGGGCGACGAGCATGCCGCCCCCGGCTCGCATCACCCAGACGTAGTGCCGCTTGACCCACCCGAAGGCACCCAGCGCCCGGCGGTAGGCCACGGCGACCACCACGAACGGCAGTCCGAGCCCCACGCAGTACGCGGCGGTGAGCAGGGCCCCGCGCCCCGCACTCGCCTCATTGAACGCCAGGGCGTTGACGGCGGTGAGCGTCGGCCCCAGGCACGGCGTCCAGCCGACGCCGAACAGGGCGCCCAGCACCGGCGCGCCCGCGAGCCCCAGCGTGGGCTTGATGTGGAAGCGGAACTCCCGCTGTCCGAAGCCCCCCAGCACCCCCATGAAGGCGAGGCCCATCACGATCGTGACAACCCCGAGGATCTTGGAGATGGTCTCCTTGTGCTCCTGGAGCGTCCAGCCGAAGTTGCCGAAGAGCGCGCCCCCGGAGACGAAGACCGCGGTGAAGCCGAGCACGAAGAGCGAGGCGCCCGCGACCATCCGGCCGCGCTTGGCCTCGGCCAGATCCGTGCCCGTGACCCCTGTGACGTACGACATATAGCCGGGCACCAGCGGCAGCACACAGGGGGAGAAGAAGGAGACCAGTCCACCGAGCAGGGCGACCGGAAGCGCCAGCAGCAGCGCCCCGGTCAGGACGGTCTCGTTGGGATCGGTCGCGGCGGCCAGCGTGTTCACGAAAGGTCACTTCTCCGCGATCAGCGGGGTGACCATCGAGCGCAGGCGCTCCTCGCTGAGCGGCGTCAGAGCGCGGGCCGCGATCCTGCCCTCCCGGTCCAGCACGATCGTCGAGGGGATGGCCTGCGGGTTGAGGCTGCCCTTGGGGAAGCGCAGCATGAGCTTCCCGATCGGGTCGTACAGACTCGGGTAGTCGACGCCGTATTCCTTCTCGAACCTGAGCGCGGGGGCGCGGTTGGAGTCACGGGTGTTGATCCCGATGAACTGCACACCCTTGGCCTTGGTGTCCTTGGCCACCTTGGCGAGGTTCGACGCCTCGGCCCGGCAGGGGGCGCACCAGGAGCCCCAGACGTTCAGGACCACGATCTTGCCCTTGTAGTCCGCCACCTCCAGCGGCTTGCCCTCCAGGGTCTTGCCCGAGAGCTGGGGTGCGTCCTTACGGTTCTCCTTGGCGACGGTGTCCACGCCGCCCTTGCCCTGGACGAACTTGGTGTCGGCGGAGCCGCCCGAGGCGCCGCCCCCGCCGCAGGCGGTCAGGGACAGCGCGGCAACCGTGGCCCCGACGGCCAGCACAGTTGCGCGACGACGGGTCACGAGGCCCCGAGGGGCACGGCAGGCACTCATGTGAAAAGTTTCGCATGGCCCTTTTGGGGATCTTCGCCACCCCCCTCCGGGCGCCCGGCCGGGCCCCGCGGGGCCCCGCCCCCGGCTCACCCCTGGCTCGCCCAGCGCCCACCGGCGCCGTCAGCCGCCGTTCGCGCTCCACGCCTGACCCACGCCGAGCCCGCCCAGTTCGGCCAGGACCGCCGGGTCCTGTGCGTCCAGCCAGTCGGTGAGCTGCTTGAAGGAGACCAGCCGGACGTCCTTGTGCTTCTCGTCGGCCATGTGCTTGAGCGCTTCCTCGACGGCGTCCATATAGATGCCGCCGTTCCACTCCTCGAAGTGGTTTCCGATGAAGAACGGGGCGCGATTGGTCTCATAGGCCCGCTTGAAACCGGCTATGTACGCCTCGGCGGCCTGCTTGCGCCAGCCCGGGTAGTTCGCGGGCGGGGCATTGGTGGAATTCTGCGACTGGTTCGCCAGGATGTTGTAGTCCATCGACAGCACCTCGAAGGTGTGCCCCGGAAAGGGAATCTGCTGCAGCGGGAAGTCCCAGATGCCCTGCTTCTTCGACGGCCACACCTGGAGTCCGCCGGGCGAACTGGCGTCATAGCGCCAGCCGAGTTCCCGGGCGGTCGGCAGCAAATTGGTCTGGCCCTTCAGACACGGAGTGCGGCCGCCGATGAGCTCCTTGTGATAGTCGAAGGGCAGCGGATCCACATCGGTGAACCGGGTATTCGTCTTCCACTCCGTGACGAAGGACATGGCCTGGTCGATCTCGGACTTCCACTGCGCGGACGTCCAGTTCTCGACCGAGCCGCTTCCGGAGCAGAAGTGGCCGTTGAAATGGGTGCCGATCTCATGGCCCTCGAGCCACGCCTCGCGCACGTTCCGCAGCGTGGCCTTGATGTGGTCATCGGTGAGATAGCCGATGTCGGAGGCGCCCACCGGGTTGTTCGGCGGCCGGTAGAGCGACTTCTTGGACTCCGGAAGGCAGTAGATACCGGAGAGGAAGAAGGTCATGGTCGCGCCGTGGTCCTCGGCCAGCTTGCGGAACCGCGGGAAGAGACCGTTCCCGACCTCTCCCGCGCCGTCCCACGAGAACACCACGAACTGCGGCGGCTTCTGCCCCCGTTCCAGCCGCTCCGGCTTCGGGGCCTCCTTGCGCCGCTCACCGTGCGAAGTGGAGCCGTCACCGATCGGCTTCGCCTGGGTCGTCTTCGCGGGTTTCGGCGTACCGGATCCGGACCCCGAGGAACAGCCGGCGACGGCCAGTGATGCCGCCGCTCCCATACCAAGACCGAGGATCCCCCTCCGGCTGACCTCACGCATAACGTCCTCAATTCGCACTCGCCGTTCTGATTGCCCGGGGTGTCCGGACAACCCTGGAGATGGCGAGGCGAATAGCGAGGTTCCGAAAGAACGCGGTCAATTACACGGCGGACACAATGTCTCCATTCGGTGCCACCCCGCACGACCCGACGGCCACCCCACGGCCATGCGCCCGTCACGCACACCGCGGGCCGCACACGGCGGCCCGCACCCCCGGCCCGGCCGCGGCCGGGCGCACCGCTCAGGCGCCGTAGCCCTTGGAGGCCCCCTTCACCGGCTTGGCGCCCGCGCGCAGATGGGGCGGAACGAGATCACGGGCCGGTTCGCTGTAGCCCACCGAGACGATCCGGTCGCCGCGGAAGGTGAAGCTGGTGAGGCTGGCCAGCGTGCACTGCCGCCTGCGCGGGTCGTGCCACAGCCGCCGCCGCTCCACGAAGCTGCGCACGATCCAGATCGGCAGCTGATGGCTGACGCACACCGCCTCGTGCCCGCGCGCGGCGTCCCGCGCCCGGCCCAGCGCCGCCATCATCCGCACCACCTGGTCGACATAGGGCTCACCCCAGGACGGGCGGAACGGGTTGGTCAGATGGCGCCAGTTGCCCGGTTTGCGCAGCGCGCCGTCGCCGACACCGAAGGTCTTGCCCTGGAAGACGTTCGCCGCCTCGATCAGCCGCTCGTCCGAGGCCACGTCCAGGCCGTGCGCCTTGGCGATCGGCGCCGCCGTCTCCTGCGCCCGCTCCAGCGGGGAGGCGACCACATGGGTGATGTCACGGTCGGCGAGGTGCTCGGCGACCCGGTCGGCCATCTGCCGCCCCAGATCGGAGAGGTGGTAGCCGGGCAGCCTGCCGTAGAGCACGCCCTCCGGGTTGTGGACCTCGCCGTGGCGCATCACATGGACGACGGTGATGTCGTTCTCGCTCTGTGTCATGTCATCCATCATTCAGTGGCCTCGGCGGCGGCCCGCGCCGCCCCCGGCAGAGCCGCCGCCACCCGCTCCAGCGCCTTCTCGTCGTGCGTCGTGGAGACGAACCACGACTCGAAGGCGGACGGCGGGAGGTAGACGCCCTGGGACAGCATCGAATGGAAGAAGGCGGTGAAGCGGAACGCCTCCTGCGCCTTGGCCTTCTCGTAGTCGGTGACCTCGTCGGCGGTGAAGAAGACCGAGAACATGTTGCCCGCGACCTGGACCCGGTGCGCCACGCCCTCCTTGGAGAGCGCCTCGGTCACCATCGCCCGCAGCCGCTCGGAGGCCGCGTCGACCCGTGCGTACGCCGCGTCGTCCAGCAGCCGCAGCTGGGCGACGCCCGCGGCCGTGGCGACCGGGTTCCCGGACAGGGTGCCCGCCTGGTAGACCGGGCCGGCCGGGGCCAGGCGTTCCATGACGTCGGCGCGGCCGCCGAAGGCCGCGGCCGGGAAGCCGCCGCCCATGACCTTGCCGAAGGTCATCAGGTCCGGCTCCACGCCGTCCAGCCCGAACCACCCGGCCCTGGAGACCCGGAAGCCGGTCATGACCTCGTCGGAGATGTAGAGCGCGCCATGGTCGGCGCAGAGCTGCTTGAGGCCCGCGTTGAAGCCGGGCAGCGGCGGCACCACGCCCATGTTGCCCGCCGACGCCTCGGTGATCACACAGGCGATCTCCCCGGGGTGCGCGGCGAAGGCCGCCCGGACCGCCTCCAGGTCGTTGTACGGCAGCACCACGGTCTCCCCCGCCTGCGCTCCCGTCACCCCCGGAGTGTCCGGCAGCCCGAAGGTCGCCACCCCGGACCCGGCCGCGGCCAGCAGGGCGTCCACATGCCCGTGGTAGCAACCGGCGAACTTGATCACCTTCGACCGGCCGGTGTACCCACGGGCCAGCCGGATCGCCGACATCGTCGCCTCGGTGCCGGACGACACCAGGCGCACCTGCTCGACCGGGGCGACCCGCGCCACGATCTCCTCGGCGAGTTCGACCTCGCCCTCGCCCGGCGTGCCGAACGACGTACCTCGGGCGACGGCGGCCTGCACGGCCGCGGTGACCTCGGGGTGGGAATGGCCGAGGATCATCGGTCCCCACGAGCACACGAGGTCCACGTACTCGCGTCCATCGGCGTCGGTGAGGTACGGACCGTCCCCGGACACCATGAACCGGGGCGTACCTCCCACGGCGCGGAACGCCCGCACCGGAGAGTTCACGCCGCCGGGCGTCACGGCGGCCGCGCGATCGAAAAGCGTCTGCGAAACTGGGGCTGCGTACGGATAGCTCACGCACGCCATGTTGTCAGAGGCGGACGTATCCCCGCGGCCGGGCGTTTCACAGCTCTATGGTGGGGGAGGTCTCTGTGAACAGAGATCGGGTTGCGCGGTAATGGCCGCGAGTGGTCGGGTGGAGATATGCATCGCGGTGGCGAACTGGGTGAAGGGACTGACGACCGAGGCCCCGAGCGTGCCCGGCCCGGACGCCATCGGCGGGACGAGGCGGGCAGGGCAGGCAGAAGCGGGGGCCGCATGGGGGTGACCTACAAGTACTTCGGTGCGCCGGACGGCGCCACCGCGGCCAGGGTCCCCATCTCCATGCGCCCCGAGGAGCTCGGCGGCGATGAGCTCGGCCACGGCATGTTCACGAAGATCAAGCCGGAGACGGTGGCGGCGATGGTCCTCACCGGCATCGAGGGCGTCCCGCTGCACAAGGTCCCCCCGCTCGAACTGGTCGTCCTCCACCCGGACTACGCCGTCGTCAAACTCCCGATGACCGCCGTCGATCCGCTGCGCGGTGTCGGCGAGGAGGCCGTGGGCGCCGCGGCCTTCATCTGGTCCACGGTCCCCGACCGCGGCGGCCCCCGGGACGCCTTCACGGTCTATCAACTGCTTCACGAGTGGCAGGACTTCAGCCACCGGCTGCACGAGGCGGGGCATCAGCCGTACTGCCTGGTCTGGCCCTGAGCCGAGGGCCGTGGCCCTGAACGGGGGCTATGGCCCTGAGCCGGGGCCGTGGCCCTGAGCACGGGCCGTGGCTCCGAGCACGGGCCGTGGCCCTGAGGCCATGGCCCCTACGGCGCGGAGGCGGCGCGCAGCAGGCGGAGTTGGCCGATCTCGGTCGCGTTCTTCATCAGCTCGGCGTTCACCCAGGCGGCCATGTGGGCGATGGTGTGCTCGGGGTCCCGGTCCCAGGGGAACGGCGCCATGGCGTCCAGGTCCTCCTCGGTGAGCCGGTCCAGTACGGCCGTCCACTCCGCCCGCAGACCGCGCAGCCACTCGATGGCCGCCTTACCGTCGCCGGGCCAGCCGACCTCGATACGCTCCCGCGGCACGCGTCCCTCCGCGTGGTCGATGGTCACGCTCCACCACCAGCCGATATGCCAGGTCAGCCAGCCGATGGTGGGGACGGGCACGGGGTCGGGCTCGGTCTCCGCCCAGTCCGGCAGCCACGACCCGTCGGCGCCCTGCCGCACCGTCCAGCAGTGGCCCGTGGGCTCCCACAGGAAGTCCTCGGGCTCCAACCGCTCCAGGTGGTACTCGAAGAGCGACCAGGTCAGGTCGAACTGCCAGCGGAGTAAGGCGCGGCGGGAGGTCGTCGGAGTCGTCATCGGCCGACCCTGGCACACGCGTGGACGCGCGCAAAGGGAATTTCGTTCAGCGGGGCCCGCAGGCCGGGTGGTCGGAGTCCGGGCCGTCGCAGAGGAAGTAGCCCGTCCAGCGGTAGTGGCTGTCGGGCACGGTGCCCGGGCCCCGTTGCCAGATGGCCACCTGGTCACCGTTGGAGAACGTCAAGCCGCCCTGGTCGACCGTCGGTTCGCTCTCCAGCAGGGTGGCCAGGCCGTGGAGGAAGGACGCTTGGTCCGAGCGCTTCTCCCAGGACGCGATGACCTTGTCCGGGGCGGCGGCCGAGAAGCCCGTACCGTCGAAGCCCCCGCGGTCCATGGCCACTTCCATGGTGTCGAAGTCGCCCCGGCACGCCGCGTCGTGCACCGAGTCGACGGATGGCTCACGGCGTTGGGTGCCGTCTCCCGAGTCGAAGGTCGAGTGGGCCTTGCCGCAGCTCAGGCCCTTGCCGTCGGCCCCGTGCCCGCCGTCGCCGTTCGGCAGGAGCCAGAAGGTCAGGCCGACGGTGGCGGCGAGGGCCAGGGTGGCCGCGGCGAGGGCGCGTTGGCGTGTGCTCAGGCCGTGGGATTCGGGGGCGGCGTCGGTCTCGTCCGGTTCCGGGGGTTCCCGGCGGGGAGCGCGGTTGCGGGCGATGGAGATATGGGCGCCGCGGTCGCGGTTCAGCTGTTGGGGGCGCGGGCGGTTCTTGCGCATCAGGGCGCGGTCCACGCGGTCGTAGACGTCGGCCATGGTGAGCAACTCCGGCGCGTCCGGGTCGCCCTCTTCGAGGAGGGCGATCAACTCGCCGGTGAAGGCCGGGTACCGCTCCCCCGGGGGCGCCAGCGCCTGCTTGGTGGCGTGGGAGGCGGCGAGGACCGAGGTGCCTTCGACGTCGGCCAGCCGGATCGTGTCACCCCCGGCGGACAGATGGCCGCGCAGGGCGGTGCCGCTGAAGCAGCAGTCGAGGATGACGACCTTACGGCGGACACGGGTGGCGCTCAGCAGGATCTCGCGCAGGTCGTCGTACTTCACCGCGGTGAACGACTTGTCCTTCGTCGTCTCCGGTACGGCCAGGTGTAAGCCGCCGCTGAGCGGATAGAGCAGGCCGTGGCCCGCGTAGTAGACGACAAGCGTGTCCGTGGCCTCGGCGGCCGCGCGGTGGACGGCCTCCAGCATGCTGTCGCGCGTCGGCTGCGAGACGAGCGAGCAGTGCTCCTCAGGGAGGCCCCACACCCCCGGATCCCGGAACAGCTCGGCCAGCCGCCGACAGCCCGCCGCCACGGACGGCCGGTCGTCCAGATGCCGCCGCCGGTCCCGGGAGGCGGCCCCGCCCCGGGTGAAGGCATGGGCCTCGATGAGGACGGCCGGGGACGCCGAGGGGTCGGAGAGGCGTGCCGCCGGTGCCGTGGTCTCGCCCGTCGTACGGGAGGTGCGGGAAGTACGGAAGGTGCGGGAGGCACCGGAGGGCCAGGTCATGCCGGGTTCTCGGGGTGGTCGGAGTTCCCCGGGTGGTCGGAATCCTCCGGGCGGTCGGAGTTGTCCGGGGACTCCTCTGGGGGCCGGGAGCCCTCCGGGGACTCCAGTTGCCGGAGAAGGCGGCGGATCGTCTCCGGGTCGGTGCTCTCGACGCGCAGGGAGACGCCATCGCGTTCCACCCGGGTGTCCGCGCCGCGCGCCCGTGCGTCGCGCCAGGTGGCCGCGGCGAGCAGCAGATTGCCGAGGGACGTGAGGTTCGAGATGACGATGGAGATGGCCTCGAGGCCGCCCAGGGTGTCGTCGCGGTCCTCCACGTCCACCAGCGCCACCTCCGCGGCGCCCGCGACGTCGGGGTCCCCGGTCAGCCAGCGATAGAGGTCGAGGACGCCCGGAGACCCCTCGGTGGCGTCGACTCGAAGGCGGAACTGCACGGCACCCATCCCCCGGTGTGATCCTGTGGTGGGCGCCGATCGTAGCGTTCCGCTCCGCTACGGGGCCTCGCATGGGCGGGCCGTACCCTTCCCCCATGCTCATCGCACGTTCCATCGCTCTGTTCGCCGTGGCCGCGCTCCTGGAGATCGGCGGCGCATGGCTCGTCTGGCAGGGCGTACGTGAGCACAGGGGGTGGGCGTGGATCGGCGCCGGGGTCATCGCCCTTGGTGCCTATGGGTTCGTGGCCACGCTCCAGCCGGACGCGGAGTTCGGCCGCATCCTCGCGGCGTACGGCGGCGTGTTCGTCGCCGGATCGCTCGCCTGGGGCATGGTCGCCGACGGCTACCGGCCCGACCGCTTCGATGTGCTCGGAGCGCTGATCTGTCTGGCCGGAGTCGCTGTGATCATGTACGTGCCTAGGCGGTAACCATCGGCCGGCCGTGGCCGCCCTTGCCCTCATGGTCGCCGTGGTTGTCCTTGCCCTGCTTGCCGTGGTCACCGTGGTGGCCGTCCTGCTCCTGCTCCGTGCCGAGGACGCAGCCGGTGTCCGGGTCGATGAAGACGGTCGTGATGGTGTGGTCGCACTCGACCTCCACGACCCACACCTGCTTGACCTCCTTCTTGTGCGGGTCCTTGTGCTCGTCCTTGCGCTGCTCGTCCTTGCGCTGGTCGTCGTGGTGGCGCGGGTCCTTGTGGTCGTCCTTACGGCCGTCCTCGTGCTTGCCGTTGTGGTGCGGGTCGTCCTCGGGGCAGTCCACCAGCTCGGCGCTGACCGCCTGGCCGCCGACCTCGCATTCGGCGATCTCGACCGCCTCGGCGAGCGTCACCGGGTCGTTCTTCTTCTGGTCCTGCTGCTCCTTGTGCTCCTGGCCGTGGCGCACCTGGTCGTCCTCGTGGACGGGGACGGCGACGGGACGGACGGCACCACGGTCCTGGGCCTCCTCACCGGTCTGGGCGGCCTCGTACGGCTGCGCGGCCTGCTCGGGCTGAGCCACCTGCTCGGACTGCGACGCCTGCTCCGGCTGCGCGGCCTGCTCCGGCTGCGCTACCTGCTCGGGGCGCGCCGCGCTGCGGCCCTGGATGCCGTGCCAGTACTTCCCGGTGGGGAAGTAGCGGGTCGGGTCCTGACGGCCCTGGTCCTCGCGCTGGCCGTTCTCCTCCTTGCCGCTGTCCTCCTTACGGCTGTCCTCCTTGCGGCTGTCCTCCTTGCGGCCGCTGTCCTCACGACCGCTGTCCATCTTCTCGTCGTACCGGCCGTGGTCCTCGCGCTGGCCGTGGTCCTCGCGCTCGTCGCTCTCCTCGCGCGGGTCGCTCTCCTTCTTCTCGTACCGCCCGCCCTCGTCGTCACGGCCGCCCTGGTCGTCCCGGGCGTGGTCATCGTGGCGGCCGCCGTTGGGGTCCTCGTGGCTGTTCGCCTCGTAGCGGCCGTGCTCGTGACCGTTGTCCTTGTCCTCGTGACGGCCGTTCGGGTCCTTCGCCTCGTAGCGGCCGTGCTCGTGCTCGCCCTTCTTGTCCTCGTGACGGCCGTTCTCGTGGTTCCCCTTGTCGTGGTTCTCCTTGTTGTCACCGTGCGCCCGGTCCTGGGGACAGTGGTTGCCCTGGGACGAGTGCGGGTCGGGGGTGCTGCCCGAGGCCCATGCGGTTCCCGGGGCACCGGCGACCAGAGCCGCCGCCGCGATGGCGCCCGCCGAGGCCACGCCCCAGCGCCGGAAAGAACGACGGGACCGCTGAAGGAATCTGCTCTGCTGGGTCATTACCTGAATTCACTCCTTGGGCATGGGTGCTCCAACTACCGGCGCCGCGCCGGACGCAGTGCACCCTTCCCCGAGCCCGAGAGCCCCTAGCAGATTCCTATCTTCAGTCCCCCGGTTGGAGGTAAATCGGGCCGTCATATCCTGCGTATGGATCATGCGCACACACCACCGTTTGCGCCACGTCGCCACTGGAGGGCCGATGACCACCCGTACCGCAGTCATCACCGGCGCGAGCAGCGGGATCGGAGCCGCGACCGCGCGCCGCCTGGCGGCCGCCGGATTCCGCGTCGTCCTCGCCGCCCGCCGTAAGGAGCGCATCGAGGCGCTCGCCGCCGAGCTGACCGAGGCGGGGCGCCAGGCCGAGGCGTACGTCCTGGACGTCACCGACCGCGCCGCCGTGGAGTCCTTCGCCGCCGGTCTGGACCGCTGCGACGTCCTGGTGAACAACGCGGGCGGGGCGGTCGGCTCCGAGACCGTGGCCACCGCCGACCCGGCCGACTGGCGGGCGATGTACGAGGTCAACGTGGTGGGCGTGCTCCAGGTGACCCAGGCGCTGCTGCCCGCCCTCACGGCCTCCGGCGACGGCACGATCGTCGTGCTGTCCTCCACGGCGGGCCATGTGGCGTACGAGGGCGGCGGCGGGTACGTGGCGGCCAAGCACGGCTCCCACGCCATCGCGGCCACCCTGCGCCTGGAGCTGTGCGGTGAACCGGTGCGGGTGATCGAGATCGCCCCGGGCATGGTCAGGACCGACGAGTTCGCGGTGAACCGCTACCGCGGCGACGAGAGCAAGGCCGCGGCCGTCTACGAGGGCGTGGCCGAGCCGCTGACCGCCGACGACGTGGCCGACACGGTCGAGTGGGCGGTCACCCGCCCCTCGCATGTGAACATCGACATGATGGTCATCCGCCCCCGCGCCCAGGCCGCCCAGCACAAGGTCCACCGCGAGCGCTGAGCCCGCCCGCCCTCCACAGCCCCGCACAACCCCCTCACGGCCGTGCCGCAACAGCCCGCCGTCCCCCGTTCGGCTCAGTGTGTGTGCGCCGCCCCGGGGCGCTCCGATGCTGGCAGTGGCCGTCACCTCGCGGTGATTCCTCACGGTGAAGCGGAGGCGTCATGAGGGTTGTCGTCGATCTCAACCGGTGCCAGGGCTACGCGCAGTGCGCCTTCCTCGCGCCCGATGTGTTCGCGATGCACGGTGAGGAAGCGCTGCTGTACGACGCGCGGCCGGACGACGCGCGGCGCGCGGACGTGCTGCGGGCGGTGGCGGCGTGCCCGGTCAGGGCCATCACCGTGGAGGGCGCGGGCGGCAGGTGGACGGCGGACCGGGTGGGTGCCCCCGATGGCGCTTGACGGCTCCGTGGAGCGGCTCCGGCGCGAGGGCCACATCGTCGTCGTGGGTGCCTCCCTGGCGGGGCTGCGGGCCGCCGAGACGCTCCGGGAGGAGGGCTCCACCGGCACGCTCACCATGATCGGTGACGAGCCGTACGAGCCGTACGAGCCGTACGACCGTCCGCCGCTGTCCGAGCAGGTCCTGCTCGGCCTGGTGCCGGTGGACCAAACGGCCCTCCCCCGGCGCCGCGCGATCGACGCGCGGTGGCGGCTGGGCGTCGCCGCGACCGCGCTGGACATGGCGGCCAAGCGGGTGGCGCTCGCCGATGGCACCTCGGTGGAGTACGACCGGCTGCTGATCGCCACCGGTGTGCGCTCCCGCCCGTGGCCGAACGAGCTGGAGGCCGGACTGGACGGCGTCTTCGTGCTGCGGACCACGGACGACGCCGCCCGGCTGGTCCACCGGCTGCGGGCCGGGCCCCGCCGGGTGCTGGTGATCGGCGCCGGGTTCACCGGCTCGGAGATCGCCTCCGTCTGCCGTGAGCGGGAGCTGCCCGTCACGGTCGCGGAACGCGGCCCGGCTCCCCTGGTGGGCGCCCTGGGCGGCGTGATCGGCGAGGTGGCCGCCGAGCCACAGCACCAGCGGGACCCCGGTGGTACGGGACGAGTCCGGCCCCTACCTGGTCAGCACCTACTGGGAGATCCACAGCCTGCTCCACGACCCCAGGGTCAGCTCCGACGTCCGCCATCTCGCCCCCGGGGCGAGAACCGTCGCCGGCACCGACCTGCCGCCGAGCTTCATCCGGCTCGACCCGCCCGACCACGACCGGCTGCGCCGGCTGATCATGCGGACGTACGGTCCTCCGCACGCGCCCCGGCGCGTCTACGACCTGCGCGGCGAGATCTCCGGAATCGTCTCCGGCCTCATCGACCGCTTCCAGGGGCGGGACCGGATCGACCTGGTCGAGGGCTTCTCCTACCCCTTCCCCGTCACCGTGATCTGCCGTCTGCTCGGCGTCCCCCCGGAGGACGAGCAGCGCTTCCACGGCTGGGCCGACACCGTGGCCACCGCCATCGAGCCGCCCGCCGGCACGCCCGAGGAGCGACAGGCCCACCGGGAGACCGTCCGGGAGGCCCGGCATCAGCTCGCCGCGTATCTCTCCGGCCTGATCGACCAGCGCCGCCGCGCGCCCCGGGACGACATGATCTCCGGTCTGGCCACCGAGCGCGGGGCGGCGAGAGCCCGATGTCCCTGTCCGAGATGCTCAGCAATCTGACGCTGCTGCTGATCGCGGGCCATGAGACCACCGTCAATCTGATCACCAACGGGATGCTCACCCTGCTGCGCCACCCCGACGCCCTCAAGCAGCTGCGCGAGGACCCCGAGATGATCTACCCGCTGGTGGAGGAGCTGCTGCGGTTCGAGCCGCCCGTACAGCTGCTGCCCGAGCGCACCACGCTGGACGACATCGAGATCGGCGGCACCACCATCCCCAGGGGCGCCTCCCTGTGGCTCGCCCCGGCCTCGGGGAACCGGGACCCCCAGCGCTTCCCGGAGCCGGACCGCTTCCTTCCCGACCGCCCTGACCGAACTCGTGCGTCGGCTGGACAACCCGCGCCTCGTCCAGGACCCGCCCCCGTACCGCCGCAACGCCGTCCTCAGAGGGCCGCGGCACCTGGCCGTCGCCTACGACGGCCTCAGGCGTTAGGCGGTGCCCGACGGGTCTCGCCGCCTGCGGCACGGAAGGGCGCGCGACTTACACAGCGCCTTGCGGGGGCTGTGGGGGAGCAACCGCGGTGGCGGCCTCCCGGGCCGCCCGCTCCGATGCCCTGATGTCGCCCGCGTCACTGCGCCGCAGGACAAAGATTTTCGCGAGGGCGAGGAGACTCGGCCCACACAGACACGCCGACAGCCACGGCTGAGCGGGCGCAACCACGACACCGGCGCTGAGCAGCGCCAGCGACAGCACAACTCCGGATATCAGCCCGCTCATCCGGTACACATGACTACGTCGCCGCTCAGCGTCACGAGCGGCTCGTTCCCCCGCGGACTTCTCCATCGCGGCCGTCCGGCTCGCGGCGGCTTCGGCCGCGGCATGCCGCTGTTCCGCCAGGGCACGCTCATTGTCGAGCTGCTTCATGCGTGCCTGATGCTCCCGCTTGAGCTGGGGTTCAAGCGCCTTCAGAGCGATTTCGAGCTTTTCCGCCCCAAGAGCCTCGCCCCACTGCGCGGCGATAGCAAACCCGGCATGGATGCTCGGATCTGGAAGGTTGTCAGCCGGGTCTGTCACTCCTGTGCCCCTCCATCATCAGACCCCACAGGGGTGAATTGACGACCCGTCGGCTCAGGCGGGGGGCCCAGCCGAAGGAAGAGTCGCGCGAGCGCACTGTCCAGCGAATCGGCGGCCGGGATGATGTCTTCGACGTCATAGCCGCCGCGGGCGCCTTGGCCCATAGCCGGAATAGCCGGAACGGAGCGCTCGGGGCCTCGCGTCTCCTGCTGCTGGCCTCGCGTGTCCTGCTGGTCCATGCCGGGGGTGAGCGTTGGCTCCTCGGTTTGCCGGTAAACGACGGTGGTGGTGCCCATGACGATTCGCGAACCGTCGCGGAGCGTAGCGCGGGTGGTGTGCTGCCCGTCCACCACGATGCCGTTGGTGGACCCGAGATCCTGGATCGTCGTGGGCGTTCCGGTCCGGATCTCGCAGTGCCGACGGGAGACGCCGAAGTCGTCGATCCGCACATCGGCTTCGGTACCGCGGCCCAGCACCACCGTCGGGCGGGAGATCTGGTGGCGGGTGCCGTTGATCTCGATCCAGTGGCGCACCTGGGCGTGGGAGACCGGGGCAGGCCCGGGAGCCTGGCGGTCGGTGGAGCCGACGAGCGTACGACTGCGCACCCGGTACCGGCCGGTGCCGAGGTCGTTCGCCTCCTCCAGGCGGACCTCGACGCGGCCCATGAAGGCGTACCGCTGCTGATTGGCGTAGGCGTGCACCATGTCGGCGAGCTCGTCGCCGAGTTGGTCGGCGTAGGGGCTGAGGCGCTGGTGATCCGCCGCGCTCAGCTCCACGACGAAGTCGTTGGGTACGACGGTCCGGCCGCGGTTCCAGATCGTGGCGTTGTCGTCACACTCGCGCTGGAGCGCTCCCACGATCTCGACGGGCTGGAGCTCGGAGTGGAAAACCTTGGCGAAGCCGCCGCTCATCAGACCTTCGAGACGCTGCTCGAAGCGTTTCATTCCCCCCAATGAGCACCTCCCTGGCCGCGTGCCACCGGCCTCCTGCCCACCCGACAACGTGTCATCGCCGCCAGACTCGGACATACCCCGGCCGCCGCCGACGGGAACGTGGCATCACCACCACCGCAATCGCGCACCGCGCCACGTCGCAGGGCACTCGGCCGCAGCAGGCAGAAGCCCCGGACCGTCGCCGGTCCGGGGCCTGTCGATCACGTGCGGTCCGGTACGTACGGTCCGGTGTGTACAGTCCCGCACGTACAGTCCGGTACGTACGGTCCCGCAGCTCAGCCCTTCACGCACACCACCTGCTTGAGCCTCGCCACCACCTCGACAAGGTCCCGCTGCTGGTCGATGACCTTCTCGATCGGCTTGTACGCCCCCGGGATCTCGTCCACGACGCCGGAGTCCTTACGAACCGGTGCCCATCGAGCCCGGGATGATCCCGTAGTCCCCGCCCCCGGCGCGGATGGCGCCCTTACGGGTCACGAGAAGGTCCATGCCCTCGTAGCGCTCCTCCGCCACGTAGTTGTGGTGTCAAGAACTGCCCTCCACTCTGTCGGGGGGAGGCCAGCCGGTGTGGCGTTCAAGTCACGTCCACACAGGGGTCGTAGTCCTTCTTCTTGGAACAGGACTCGAACCGCTTGGCGTACTCCTTGACGGCTGACTCGAACACGTCCGTGGAGGAGACGATCGTCCACTCCGTTTTCACGCCGAGGTCATGGTCGAGCGTTAGCCGGGTTCGATCTTTGGAGAGGGTGCCCGTGACGACCCCATATTCGCTCAGGCCGTCGAACTCAAACGTGCTGGCCGACCCGCGCCCGTTGAAGTCGGTCTCTCTCCGGTACTCATGGCCATCGTCGCCGAAGCGCACCAGCGTGTACTTCCCGATCACCTGGCCGCCCTCGGGGTGGACCTGGAATGCCAGCATGGCGTGCTTGAGCTTGACGTACTTGCTGCCATCCACGGCCACGGCGACATACTTGCGGGGTTGGGCCGCCTGCGTCGTACTTGTGGCTCGGCTGTCGGCGGCCGAACTCGCGTTAGCAGCAGGTTGCTTGTCGCCGCCGGAGCAGCCAGCGGCCGATGCAACTAGCAGCGCGGTCAAACCCCCGATGCTGACAGCATGCATCCGCACGCGCAAGAGCAAACGCCGTAACTTCGTTACTCGACCCACGAGCCCCCCGGTGTTGCAGTCGCTGGTGTTACGTTCTATGGCCCAGCAAAGTAGCAGCGGCGCCGACTGGCGTCGACACTCGCTTCGTCGGTCGGCTTGCCACGTGTGAAGTTCTGTGCTGGCTTGACGGCAGCCGTTGAGGTGGTGGTCAGTGGTTGCTGTACAGCAGCGAAGTACAGCAACCACCGCAACCACAGCCGACCGCCACCAGCCTCAGCCGACCGGCTGACCAGCCCGACAGACCTCAGCGACCGCCCCGCGCGTAGTTCGCATCGAGGGGGTCAGGGGGTCAAGTCCCCCCAGGTCGACCGCAACAGCGCACCGCAGCCGCAGATCAAAGCCCTCGCCGAAGATATCCGGCGGGGGCTTTTACTCACGGTGACGAAGCGGGCAGACTTCCGGACCGTCGCCAGTCCGGGGGCCGTCGATCACGTGCAGTCCTGGAGTTCAGCCCTTCACGCAGATGACCTGCTTGAGCTTCGCGACCACCTGGACCAGGTCCCGCTGCTGCTCCATGACCTGTCCGATCGGCTTATACGCGGCAGGGATCTCATCCACCACACCGGAGTCCTTGCGGCACTCCACACCCCGCGTCTGCTCCTCCAGATCCCGCGCCGAGTACCTCTTCTTCGCAGCGTTCCGGCTCATCCGGCGGCCCGCACCGTGCGAGGCAGAGTTGAACGACCCGGGGTTGCCCAGGCCACGGACGATGTAGGACTCCGTTCCCATGGAGCCGGGGATGATCCCCCACTCCCCCGAGCCCGCGCTGATGGCTCCCTTGCGGGTAACCAGCAGATCCATCCCCTCGTACCGCTCTTCACTGACATAGTTGTGGTGGCAGCTGATCACACCAGGGCGGTACTCGACGGTCCTCATATGACCTTCGGCATCTTCCTGCTGGCAGCTGATCACCGGATCGAAGACCGGGCGGGCCTTCTTGAACTCCTTGCGCACCACGTCCTGGAAGAGCGCCATCATGATCGCGCGGTTGTACTTCGCGTACTCCTGCGCCCAGAAGAGATCGTGCCGGTACGCGGCCATCTGCGGGGTGTCCGCTATGAAGACGGCCAGGTCGCGGTCGACCAGACTCTGGTTGTGGGGCAGCTTCCGGGCCTCGCCGATGTGGTACTCGGCCAGCTCCTTGCCGATGTTGCGGGAGCCGGAGTGCAGCATCAGCCAGACCGAGCCCTCGTCATCGAGACAGAACTCGATGAAGTGGTTACCGGATCCGAGCGAACCCATCTGCTTGACGGCCCGCTCCTGGCGGAACCTGACCGCCTGGGCCACTCCCCCGAACCGGCTCCAGAAGTCGTCCCACCCCGTCGTCGGAAACGCGTGCAGCCGCCCCGGGTCCACCGGGTCGTCGTGCATACCGCGCCCCACCGGGATCGCCCGCTCGATCCGGGACCGCAGCCGGGAGAGATCCCCCGGAAGGTCGTTGGCGGTCAGCGACGTCTTGACGGCCGACATCCCGCAGCCGATGTCCACCCCGACCGCCGCCGGGCACACCGCGCCCTGCATCGCGATCACCGAGCCGACCGTGGCACCCTTCCCGTAATGCACATCCGGCATCACGGCGAGGCCCTTGATCCAGGGCAGGGTGGCCACATTGCGCAGCTGCTGCATGGCCACGCCCTCGACCGTCGAGGGGTCGGTCCACATCCGGATCGGCACCTGCGCGCCGGGCACCTCGACATACGACATGATGCACTCATTCCCCCGTAAAAGACTGATAACGCAAAAGCCGGGCCAATGCCTCATAGGCGGCGGGCGACCGGCAGGCACGGCAGTGCGTGCGATAGACATTGTGTCCAGCCACCGCCCGCGGGCGGCAAGGAGTTTTCCGTCGCTCGAAGGGACACGGACAGTGCAGCCAGCGCAGCGAAGGGCGTACGGACGGCGGGCCACCCCGGCCGTAGCCGTGCTCATCACCGTGCTCGCCGTCGCGGGGCTCGGCGGATGCACCGGCTCCGATTCGGCGACCGACCCGGACGACGGCGCCTCCGGCGACTCCGGGACGGCCGTCTCCGCCGAGCCCGGCCGCTATCGCACGCTGCCCGAGGCGTGCGGCGCGGTGAGCCGCAAGACCCTCCAGGCCCTGCTGCCCGGCGCCGAGCAGGACGACAAGGTGTACGACGGCCAGGCGGCCGTGACGTATGACATAGACCGCCGGGACGGCTGCCGCTGGAAGGTGGAGACCACGAGCGGCACGCGCTATCTCACGCTCGACTTCCAGCGGGTGGTCTCGTACGACCCCTCGGTCAGCGATGACGACCGGGCCCAGGAGACGTACGAGAAGAAGGCCGTCGCCGCCGACATCCCGGACGCCACGAGCACTCCCGCGAGCCCCTCCGGCTCGGAGAGCGGCTCGGGCGGCGACGCGGGCGGCGAGGGCGGCTCCTCCGCCTCCGCCAGTTCGAGCGCCGATGAGCCCGGCAAGAGCAGCAAGGGCGACAAGGGCGATGAAGCGGGCACGGGCGACAAGGCCGACGAGGGGGGCAAAAGCGCCGATAGTCCCTCCGCGGGCGCCGATGCGAGCGGCGGAAGTGACGAAAGTGACACCGACTCGGAGGACACCGCCCCGCGCCGGCTGGACGACCTCGGTGACGACGCCTTTCTCAACGACCAACTGATCACCAAGGACTCGGGTATCCACCGCGACATCACCGTCGTGTTCCGGTCCTCGAATGTGATCGCCACCATTGAGTACGACCAGTGGACGACCGACAAGAAGCACATTCCCAGCAGCCAGGAACTGCAGGAAAGCGCCCAGGACTTGGCCGATGAACTGACCGGTCGCCTCAACGAATAACGGGTCCTCGCCGCACCCCCGCGAGCCCCCCGGCCCCTCCCCGCGGAGACCTCGGAAATTGGGACGCCCGCGCGTCGGCCGCGTACCGTGCCGACTAATGACGCGGGCGGCACGTCCGCCCATCGACAGAGAATGAGCGAAGGACCCATGCACCGTTCAGCCCCGCGACTCGCCCGAATACTCGCCTGCGCGACCGTACCGGTGGTGCTCGTCGCCGGCTGCTCCTCCGGCTCGGACAAGAAGGACGACAAGAACGCCGGTGGCTCAGCGAGACCCAGCTCGCCCAGCGCTTCACCCACCGTCGCGGCAGCGAAGTTCGGCAAGCTGCCCGATGTGTGTTCCACGCTTTCCGGGAAGACGGTCGACGATCTCGTCCCCAAGGCGCAGAACAAGAAGGGCAAGGCCCTTCCCTCGGCCGACACCAATACGTCGGCCAGTTGCCTGTGGAGCGGCCTCGACAAGTTCGACTACCGCTCCCTGACCGTTTCCCTCAAGCTGTTCCACTCCGACCCGGGGCTCGGCTCCGGCGACAAGCGCGCCGGGGAATACGCCGCCCAGCAGGCGAGCAGGGCCGCCACCGCCGGCAAGGTGACCGACCCCAAGACCGAGAAGGTCGCGGGCATCGGCGACGAGGCGACCACGGTCAGCACCAAGGAGAAGAAGGACGGCGACGACTTCCGCGACCAGACGGTCGTGGCCCGCACCGCCAATGTCGTCATCACCCTCCAGTACGACGGCGCGGGCTATGAGACCGCCAAGGCCCCGGACGCGGCCGACCTGCTCAAGGACGCCAAGTCCGCGGCCAAGGAGGCCGTCGGCGCCATCGGTAAGGGCGCCAAGAGCGGGGCCTGACTCGCCGACACGACCCCTTCCCGCCCATGAGCCTTGACGTGTATGCGACTCTGATGCGGCTGTTGTTGAGGACGGGGAGGGGTCGCGGGTGGCCGCGATGCAACTGACACGGATGCACCGAATACTGGCCGGGGTGGTCGTCACCGGGGCGGTGGTGATCGCCGGGATCGGCTTCGCCGGTTCCTACGCCGCGGTGCGCGATCTCGCCCTCGACAAGGGCTTCGGCAAGTTCGCCAATGTCTTCCCGATCGGCATCGACGCGGGGATCGTGGTCCTGCTCGCGCTGGATCTGCTGCTCACCTGGATCCGCATTCCCTTCCCGCTGCTGCGCCAGACCGCCTGGCTGCTGACCGCGGCCACCATCGCCTTCAACGGCGCGGCCGCCTGGCCGGACCCGGTCGGCGTCGGCATGCACGGCGTGATCCCGATCCTGTTCGTCGTCTCCGTCGAGGCCGCCCGGCACGCGGTCGGCCGGATCGCGGACATCACCGCCGACCGGCACATGGAGTCGGTCCGCATCGCCCGCTGGCTGCTCGCGCCGGTGCCCACCTTCCGGCTGTGGCGCCGGATGAAGCTGTGGGAGCTGCGCAGCTACGAGGAGGTCATCAGGCTGGAGCAGGACCGGCTGGTCTACCAGGCCCGGCTGCGGGCCCGCTACGGGCGGTCCTGGCGCCGCAAGGCGCCCGTGGAGTCGCTGATGCCGCTGCGGCTGGCGCGGTACGGGGTGCCGCTGGCGGACACCGCACCGGCGGGGCTCGCGGCGGCCGGTCTGGACCCGTCCACGGTGTCGGCGACCGCGCTTCCCCCGGGCCGGTCGGCCGCGGCGGACGGGACGGGGCCCAAGAGCGCGTCCCTGGAGGCCCAGCCGGGCCCGTACGGCGCGCCGGGGGCCGTGGCGGACCTGGGGCCGCAGCAGCACCCCCAGCAGCCCCAGACGCAGGAACTGCCGCTCTCGCTGCCCCTGCCGGTGTACCAGCAGCCCGCCGGGCAGGGCCATGACGGCCGGAACGCCGTGCCCTTCGACCCGGCGGCCGCCCACCCCGCGCCGGTCGAGCAGCAGCCCCAGCAGCTCCAGCACCCGCAGCAGGCACAGCAGCCGCAGCAGCAGCTCCAGCCGCAGGACCAGCAGGTCCCGGGCCAGGCGCCGCATTCCGAGCAGCAGCCGCAGTTCCAGCAGCCCCAGCCCGCGCAGCCCCAGCTGACCGTGCCGGTCGGGCCCGGCGGCCGGGTGCGGCCGCTCGGCGGTGAGGGCGTGGGGAGCCATCAGGGCGTCTACGTACCGGAGCAGCGCGAGCCCGAGCGGTTCGCGTACGAGGAGCTGCAGCCGGAGCAGCAGCTGAACCAGCTGCCGGACGACGTGCCGCGCGAGGAGGTCTACTACGCGACCTTCCGCCAGTTCCTCGCCGACCACAGCCGGTACCCCTCCGCGTACCAGTTCGGGCAGCGGCTGCGGGAGACCTACGGCGTGACCGACCTCAGCAACAGCGAGCTTGCCGGGTACGTCGAGGACTTCAAGGAGCGCGTCCGCCTGGAGCGCGAGGCCATCCCGTAGCCATCCCGCAGCCGCCCCGGGAAGCCGGAACGCCGGGCGGCGGCCGTAGGGCCATCCGCCCGGCGCCCGGGAGTCGCGGAGGTCAGGCCGCGAGCAGCTTGCGCACCCGGTCCGCGCCCACCGCCAGCAGCAGCGTGGGCAGCCGCGGGCCGGTGTCCCGCCCGACCAGCAGGGTGTAGAGCAGCGCGAAGAACGACCGCTGGGCGACCTTCAGCTCCGGCGTCGGCTTGGCCTCCGGCGACAGCCCCGCCTGGATCTTGGGCACCCCGTAGACCAGCGTGGTGAGGCCGTCCAGCGACCAGTGGTCGTCCAGGCCGTCGAGCAGCAGCCGCAGCGACTCCCGCTCGGTGTCGCCCAGCGCGGCCAGCCGCTCCGTGTCCGGCTCGTCCCGGACCCGGGTGCGCTGATCGGCCGGGACCTGGGTGGTGATCCAGCGCTCGGCCTTGTCGAGCCGGGGCCGGGTCTCCTCCAGGGACTTCACCGGATTGTCGGGGTCGAGCTCACCGAGGATGCGCAGCGTCTGCTCGTCATGGCCGGTGGTGATGTCCACCACCGAGGCCAGCGTGCGGTACGGCAGCGGGCGCGGGGTGCTGGGCAGCTCGCCGGTGGCGGTGCGGGTCGCGCGGCGGTACGCGGCCGCGTCCGCGGGCTGGGCCGTGGACTCGGTGATCTTCCGCTCCAGCGCGTCCCACTCGTCGTAGGTGCGCTGGATCTCCTGGTCGAAGGCGATCTTGAAGGACTGGTTGGGCCGGCGGCGGGCGTACAGCCAGCGCAGCAGCGGGGCCTCCATGATCTCCAGCGCGTCGGCCGGGGTGGGCACACCGCCCTTGGAGGACGACATCTTGGCCATGCCGCTGATGCCCACGAACGCGTACATCGGGCCGATGGGCTGCTCCGCGCCGAAGACCTCGCGGACGATCTGGCCGCCGACCACATAGGACGAGCCGGGCGAGGAGTGGTCGACGCCCGAGGGCTCGAAGACCACGCCCTCGTACGCCCAGCGCATCGGCCAGTCGACCTTCCAGACCAGCTTGCCGCGGTTGTGCTCGCTCAAGCGGACGGTCTCGCCGTGGCCGCACGCGCAGGTGTACGCCAGCTCGGTGGTCTCGTCGTCGTAGGAGGTCACCGTGGTCACATCGCGCTCGCAGACCGAGCAGTACGGCTTGTACGGGTAGTAACCCGCCTCGCCCGCGCTGCCGTCGTCCTCGGCGGCCGCGCCCGAGCCCTCGGCGGCGGCCAGCTCGGCCTCGTCCACCGGCTTCTGCTGCTGCTTGGGCTTCTTGGCGCCTGGCTTGTCCTTGGTGCGGTACCGGTCCAGGACGGCGTCGATCTCCCGGCGGTGGCGCATCGCGTGCAGGATCTGCTCCCGGTACGCACCCGAGGTGTACATCTCGGTCTGGCTGATGGGGTGGAACTCGATGCCCATCTCCCGCAGCGCCTCGGCCATCGGCGCCTTGAAGTGCTCCGCCCAGTTCGCGTACGGCGAGCCGGGCGGGGCCGGGACCGAGGTGAGCGGCTTGCCGATGTGCTCGGACCAGGAGGGGTCGATCCCGGCCGGGACCTTGCGGTACCGATCGTAGTCGTCCCAGGACAGGATGTGAACGCACTCGCGGCCCCGGCGCCGGATCTCGTCGGCGACCAGGTGCGGGGTCATGACCTCGCGCAGATTGCCGAGGTGGATCGGGCCGGACGGGCTGAGGCCCGAGGCGACGACGACAGGTTTGCCCGGGGCGCGGCGCTCCGCCTCGGCAATGACCTCGTCGGCGAATCGGGAGACCCAGTCGGTCTCGGTGCTCTGAGCCACGGTCGGCACTTCCTTCCTAGCGGTCATGGCACCGCCCATTGTCCCAGACGGAACAGACCCCTCCGGATTCACCCACAGGGCCCGCCGGGCGAGCCCGGGTTGTCCACAGGCCGGGGAAATCGTTGGACCCGCCGTGAAATACTGGGTTGCCCATACCACCACTATCGGAATGGCACCTCATCCATGGCATCGGTCCTTTCCCTCGCCGCTACGGTCCATCAGCGCGTCGCGGACGCCCTCTCGGCTGCTCTGCCGGAGGCCGGCTCCGCGGACCCGCTGCTGCGACGAAGCGACCGGGCCGACTTCCAGGCCAACGGGATGCTGGCGCTGGCCAAGCAGCTCAAGGGAAACCCCCGTGAGCTGGCCGCCAAGGTCGTGGCGCACCTTCCGGTCGCCGCCACCTCGGCCGACCCCGATCCGGTGATCGCCGACATCGAGGTCTCCGGCCCCGGCTTCCTCAACATCACCATCGCCGACTCCGCGATCACCGCGACCCTCGCCGCCCGCGCCGCCGACGACCGCCTCGGCGTGCCGTTCGCGCAGGCGCCCGGCACCACCGTGATCGACTACGCCCAGCCCAATGTGGCCAAGGAGATGCACGTCGGCCATCTGCGCTCGGCGGTGATCGGCGACGCGGTGGTGCGGATCCTGGAGTTCGCGGGCGAGCAGGTGATCCGCCGCCACCACATCGGCGACTGGGGCACCCAGTTCGGCATGCTCATCCAGTATCTGATCGAGCACCCGCACGAGCTGGACCACAAGGACGCCTCCTCCGGCGAGGAGGCCATGTCCAACCTCAACCGGCTCTACAAGGCCGCGCGGGCGCTCTTCGACTCCGACGCGGAGTTCAAGGAGCGGTCCCGGCGGCGGGTGGTGGAGCTCCAGGCGGGCGACGAGGAGACCATCGCCCTGTGGCGGAAGTTCGTGGACGAGTCGAAGATCTACTTCTACTCGGTCTTCGACAAGCTGGACATCGAGATCCACGACCCCGACGTGGTCGGCGAGTCGGGTTACAACGACATGCTGGCCGAGACCTGCCGGCTGCTGGAGGAGTCCGGTGTCGCCGTGCGCTCCCAGGGCGCGCTGTGCGTCTTCTTCGACGACATCAAGGGCCCCGAGGGCAATCCGGTGCCGCTGATCGTCCAGAAGTCCGACGGCGGCTTCGGCTACGCGGCCACCGACCTCTCCGCGATCCGCGACCGGGTGCAGCACCTGAAGGCCGACACCCTGCTGTACGTGGTGGACGCCCGGCAGTCGCTGCACTTCAAGATGGTCTTCGAGACCGCCCGCCGGATCGGCTGGCTCAATGACCAGGTGCACGCCGTGCAGCTCGCCTTCGGCACCGTCCTGGGCAAGGACGGCAAGCCGTTCAAGACCCGCGCGGGCGAGACGGTGCGGCTGGAGGACCTGCTGGACGAGGCCACCGAGCGGGCCGCGGCCGTGGTCCGGGAGAAGAGCGAGAAGCTCGGCCTCACCGAGGAGGAGGTCCTCGAGCGCGGCGCCCAGGTCGGCGTCGGCGCGGTGAAGTACGCGGACCTGTCCACCTCCGCCTCGCGGGACTACAAATTCGACCTCGACCAGATGGTCTCGCTCAACGGGGACACCTCGGTCTATCTCCAGTACGCGTACGCCCGGATCCAGTCGATCCTGCGCCGCGCCGATGAGGGACAGCGGGCGCTGGCCCACCCGGAGCTTCCGCTGGCCCCGGCCGAGCGGGCGCTGGGCCTGCACCTCGACCAGTTCGGGGAGACGCTGCGCGAGGTGGCCGCCGGGTACGAGCCGCACAAGCTGGCCGGGTATCTCTACCAGCTGGCCTCGCTCTACACGACCTTCTACGACCAGTGCCCGGTCCTGAAGGCGGAGGGCGGCCCGGCCCAGGTGGAGAACCGCCTCTTCCTGTGCGACATCACGGCGCGCACGCTGGGGCGGGGCATGTCCCTGCTGGGCATCCGCACCCCCGAGCGCCTCTGAGCCCGCCGAACGTGAGGAGCCCCGCCCCGGAAAGACGGGGCGGGGCTCTCCGCGTTCATCGGTGGCTCGTCACAGGCGTCACCGGCAGAGCACATCGCGTTTCGGCCGCTCGCCGGTCAGCAGGAAGTCCGTCACCCTCCGGTCCGCGCAGGCGCTGCCGTTCTCCATGTACGCCGCGCCATGCCCCATCGCGTCCACGCTGACCATCCGGGCGCGGTCCCCATAAGAGCGCCGGAGGCCCCGCGCACCGCTGTACGGGGTGGCCACATCGCGCTTGTTCTGCACCAGCAGGACGTTCGACGGCCCCTGGCCGGTGATCCGCACCGGCTTGTCCCTCGGCTCGTCGTGCCAGAACGTGCACGGCGTGACGTTCACCGGCATGCCCGCGGTGAGCGGGTGGCTCTTACGGCTGGCGGCGACATCCCGCGCGTAGCCGGGCAGGGAGGTGGGCCACGCCACGTCGTTGCAGATGGTCGCGAGGGACACGGCCGCGGCGTCCTGCGGGGGGTCGGCCGGTGCCTCGGCGGGCGCCTTGCCCGCGTCCGCGTCGACGATCAGCCGGGCCAGGCTCTCGAAGTCGTCCCGGGAGTACAGGGCGTCCAGCACGGACTGGCGCAGTGCGTTGCCGTTCAGCTCGGGCGGGTTGGCGCCGGGCCACGGCAGCGGCTTCGCGTCCAGCCGGGCGGCGAGCTCCAGGACCCGCCGCCGCACCCCGTCGGGGGTCCCGGCGAGCCGCACGGGGCTGTCGGGGGCGGAGGCCCAGCGGGCGAAGTCGGGGAAGGTGTCCTCGACGCCCACGGCGTAGTTGGCCAGCCAGCCGCGCTCCACCCGCTCCGGGTTCGGGTCGTCATTGCTGTCCAGCACCCAGCGGTCGGTGTGCTCGGGGAACATCTGCGCGTAGACGGAGCCCACATACGTCCCGTACGAGACGCCCCACGCGGACAGCTTCCGCTCGCCGAGCGCCCGGCGGACGCTGTCGATGTCCCGCGCCTCGTTGACGGTGCTGATGGTGCGCAGCAGTTCGCCGCCGTTGCGGGCGCAGGTGTCGGCCATGCGGCGGCCGGTGGTGATGTTCCGCGTGATGTCCCCGCCGGGGGCGGGCCAGGGGCGGGAGGCGAGCAGCGAGAGATCGCCGGGGTTCAGATCGCATCCGGTGTGCGTGGACTTCCCCAGGCCGCGGGGGTCGAAGCTGACGATGTCGTACGCGTCCCGCACCGGCTTCGGCAGCCGCTTGCCGAGCGTGCTGGGCCGGTCAAGACCCGGCGATCCGGGGCCGCCCGGGATCAGCAGCAGAGTGCCGCGGCGGGCCTGCGGCCGTTCGCTGGGGATGCGGGAGACCGCGAGGGAGATCCGCTTGCCGCCGGGGTCGCGGTAGTCCAGCGGCACCTTGAGCGTGGCGCATTCCTGACGGGGGTCGAGCCCGGTGCCCTCGCAGGCGCCCCAGTCGGGCGCGGCGGCGGTCGGGTCGGCCGGCGGGTCCGGGGTCGCGTTCGCGGACGCGACCCCGAGGAGGGAGGCGGTGGCGGCGGTGGCGAGGGCCAGTGCGGCGGTTCTGCCGGTCGTCGGTCTCATGTGCGCAAGCCTTGTCGAACCGGCCCCGCCGTCCCATCCGGGCAACCGGCCGACCCGCTCGGGGGAAAACCCCCGGGCGACTGCCATGAGCACCCTCCGCGCACGTAGCATTCGGGACACATTTCCCGGACCGGGACAACCTCTCACCGCCCCGGCCCGTCCAACCCCGTGAATCACCTGTCATCAACGGACAACAGACCATTGGGGGCTCGACCATGCGACGGTGGGGGACCGCACTCGCGGCGATGGCGCTCGCGGGCGGCGCGCTGGCGGCGACGGCGGGGGCGGCCGCGGCCGTCACGCCGACCGCGGCCAAGGCGGCGACGACCTGTGAGACCGGCTGGGGCAGCGGCGAGAAGACGGCCCAGCCGGCGGGACACGCACCGCTGGGGGACATCAGGACGGGCCGGCACGCGTGCTACGACCGCATCGTGTTCGACGTGAAGGGGGCCACGGCCGCCGATCGCGTCGGCTACCGCGTGGGCTATGTGAACACCCTGTACCAGGACGGCTCGGGCGAGGAGATCCCGGTCCGCGGCGGCGCGATCCTGGACATCCATGTGTCCGCGCCGAGCTACGACCCGGGCAGCGGCGCGGAGTCGTACCCGGGGCGGGCGCGCAAGCCGCTGCCGGGCGTGGACGTCTCCGGCTACCAGACCTTCCGGGACACCCGCTTCGGCGCCAGCTTCGAGGGTGAGACCCAGGTCGGCCTCGGGGTGCGGGCGCGGCTGCCGTTCCGGGCCTTCCAGACCGACGGGCATGTCGTGGTGGACGTGGCGCACTCCTGGAACGCGGTGCGCTGAGCACGGCGCCGGGACGACGACAAGGGCCTGCCCCGCGGCCCGATGGGTTCGCGGGGCAGGCCCCCTCGCTGTGCCGCGGGTGACGGCTACCTGCTGAAGCCGTAGTCCATCAGCTTCTTCGCGTCCTTTGTGCGGTTGTCCACCGAGGTGGAGGCGAGCACGGTGCCGATCATCGTCTTCCCGCTCCGGGTGGCGGCGAAGACCAGGCAGTACTTGGCCTCCGGACCCGAGCCGGTCTTGACGCCGATGGTGCCCGAGTAGCTGCCCAGCAGGTTGTTGGTGTTGGTCCACGACATGTAGCGGTAGCCGCCGCTCTTCGTGGTCACCTTCTGCTTGGTCGACTTGGTCTTCACGACCGAGCGGAACGTGGAGTACTTCATCGCGCTGCTGGCCAGCTTGGTCAGATCGCGCGGCGTCGAGTAGTTGGCGCCGTGCCCGATGCCGTCGAACGAGTCGAAGTGGGTGTTCGTCAGCCCGAGGGACTTGGCGGTGGTGTTCATCTTCCCGATGAACGACTTCACCCGCGCGGCCCGGGTGGAGCCGGTGCCGAACTTGTCCGCCAGCGCGTACGCCGCGTCACAGCCGGACGGCAGCATCAGCCCGTACAGCAACTGGCGGACGGTGACCTTGTCGCCGACGATCAGCTTGGCCGACGAGGCCCAGTTGTTGTCGACGATGTAGTCGCTGTACGCCTTCTGGACCGTGACCTTGGCGTCCAGGTTCAGGTTCGGCTGCGCGAGCACCACCCGGGCGGTCATGATCTTGGTGGTGGAGCCGGTGGAAAGACGGCCGTCCGCGGCCTTGGTGAACAGGCTCTTCCCCGTGGCGTTGTTCATCACGAACCCGCCCTTGGCGGCGATCGTGGGACTTGCGGTCGTCGCGGCCTGCGCGGAGGCGGTGAACGCCCCCGCCGCCAGCACGGCTCCAGCGGTGATCGTGACCGCGGAAACGCGACGTAGACCCTTCATGCCGGTTTTCAACGTAAATATCTCCAAATGAACCTTATGTGCGGCCGCATCGTACGGTCGCTCACCGATGAGACGCGGGAGAGGGGTCGATAGATGTGCCTCTCTGCCGAGATTTCCAGGAAATTTCCCGGGCTGTACGCCTGGCGCCCCCGGCCACGGGGGGCGAGGAGGAACCGCGCAGAGAGTGCGGTTCACCGTCACATGACGTGATGCGTGGATCGAGGCTCAGCGTTGGCGGTCGCCGGTTCGGCCAGAGCAGCGGATTCGTGGAGGGCCAGGCCATGCGTCTCCGGGGCCCATCGCATCGAGATGCCTGCTCCGAGCAGGGTGATGGCCGCTGCCACGAGCATCGTCGGGCCGATTCCCCACGAGGTCAGGGCGAGCGGGACGAGATAGGTACCGATCGCCGCGCCGATCCTGCTCAGCGACGAGGCGAGGCCGACAGCGGTTCCCCGAACTTCGGTGGGGAACAGTTCGTTCGGGTAGATCCACTGGAGGTTTTGGGCGCCTCCGATGAGGACGGCGTAGGCGGCGAACAAGATAATGATCACGGCGGCGGGGGCGGAGGGGAACAGGCCGAGCACCAGAAGTGCCAGACCGGACCAGGTGAAACTGTGGATGATCAGGGCCCGCCGGCCCATGCGGTTGATGACCACCATGGCGAGGACACAGCCGACCACGAAGAAGACCGTGATCAGGGCCGAGCCGATGTTGGCCAGGTGGCCGTTGAGGTGGAGCGCGCCGAGGATGCGGGGTCCGAAGGCATACACCGCGAACAGCGGCACGATCGAGCATGTCCAAAAGGCACTGACGAACAGCATGCGTCCGACGTAGCCGGACCGCCACAGCAGCATCAGGCCGACGCTCTCGTGCTCTTCTTCGGGCAGGTCAGAAATGCTGGCCTGGTCGCCGAACACCTTGCGCATCACGGCATTGGCCTCGTCGACGCGCCCCTTCTTGGCCAACCAGCGCGGGGACTCGGGAGTGCCCAGCCGAAGCAGCACGATGAGGAGGGCAGGCAACGCGGCGCTGGCAAGCATCCACCGCCAGCCGGTGCCGTCGACGGTCAACAGGGCTTCGCCGACGACATAGGCGGTCGCCGCGCCGACGAACCACATCACCATCAGGCCGCCGAGGAGCGGGCCTCGGTAGCGGCGCGGCGTGAACTCGGCCAGGAGCGAGGTGGCGATCGGGTAGTCGGCGCCCACGGCCATGCCGATCAGCAGGCGCAGGACGAACAGCCATACCGGATCGGTGGCCCAGAACTGCGCCACCGAGCATCCGATGATGGCGATCAGATCGATGGTGTACAACACCTGCCTGCCGAACTTGTCGGTCAGGTATCCGCCGAGGAAGGCGCCGAAGAAGATGCCTATGAGGGCGGAAGCGCCGATCAGCCCCAGGGCGGCGTCGGAGAGATGCATCTGCGGCCCCAGTTGCACGATGGCAACGCCCACGACGCTCAGGATGTAGCCGTCGAGGAAGGGGCCTCCGGAGGAGTACAGGGCGAGTTTCCTGTGGAATCCGTTCAGCGGCGCATCGTCCAGGACGCTTGATGTTGTCATGGGGAACTCCTGTGCTGTTGCCGGGCGAGGAAGCCCGATCGGGCCGGGAGGAGGTGAGTGTGGTGCGGATGCGGCTCTCTTCGTGGCGCCTCGTGGCACCAGTCAGGAGGCTGAGGAAGTTCGGTCACCGTCGCCGTCCGCCCAGCGCGGAGAGGACGCGCCCATTGCGGAGAGGACGCGCCCATTGCGGAGATGACGCCGGTGTTCTCACGACCGGGCTTCACACCGGCCGGCACTTCGCCGGTCTCGGCGACAACCTCGGGCAAGCCGTCGGGGACGTACCCCGTCGACGCGGGCAGCTCGTGTTCCCCGATGCTGTCGACGATGGAGGTGTCGGCGCGTTGGGCGGTGCGGGGACCCGGAAGTGTGTTCAGGTCGCACGGGAGGAACGTCAGGTGTCAGGGGCAGCGGCGCTGTCCCGAGACGTACAGCAGGTCACCTGGTGTCCGCGACGGCCGATCGCGCACCACCGCGGCGTGCGGGAACGCTCCTACGCGACGTGCTCGACGTACGCGACGTGCTCGACGTACGCGACGTGCTCGACGTACGCGACGTGCTCGACGTACGCGACGTGCTCGACGTACGCGACGTGCTCGACGTACGCGACGTTTGCTGTGGTCACAGTGGCCTTGCAGGCTTCACTGGGGTAAGTGGGGTAACGCTCGCCGGGGCCGCTGCGTCGGAAGTGCCCGCGCCCCGCCTCCCGGATGCGGTCGACGAACTACGGCGGGACGACCAGTGCCGCGTCCGCACCGACCGCCCGGGTCGCGAGGGAGGCCGCCAAGGTTCCGCCGGTGCGGATTCCGCTGGGGCCCCGGGCGAGTTGGGCGTCCGGGCCGACGGCGTCGCCGGTCCAGGGCGCGCAGCCGCGTCTTCTCCTCCTGATCCAGCCGCGTCTTCTCGTTCCGTTCGGGGGCCCGGACCTCGCCGGTCGAGCCTTCGACGAGAACGCCATCGGCACCCTTGCCGAGGAGATGCCCCCCGTGCTCGACAAAGACCTCCTCGTCGATCTCGCCGGATGGGTGGAACGGCGTGACGGCGGCGACGATCGAGCCGCTCGGTGCGGGATTGCTGTTGTTCATGGTGGCGAACCCTTTCCAGGCGGCGATGCCCGATCCGGCAGCTGGGGGCGGCGCGGGCCGGACCGGCACAGCCCGCCCTAGTGGCCGTCGTCTGCCGACGGTTCGGGGAATCCGAGCACCGAGCTCCGGTTCTCCTCGATATGGCCGAGCATGGTCGTGCGGAATCGCTTCGCGTCGCGCCTCTCGAGCGCGTCGATGATCGGCCAGTGCGAGTCGCTCACCGACAGGCTCAAGGCGAAGGTCCGGTCACCGATCGACTGGAACAGCATCAGCTTGCCACTCAGGATGGTCCAGGTGCGCCTCGCGGTGTCGGTCGAGGCGATGTCCATCAGGTCCCGGTGGAACTGGAAGTCCAGGCTCACCATGTCGACGAACTCCCGGTCCTGTTCCGCCCGTCGCATGCGTTCGGTGACATCACGCAGGTGGCCGATCTGTTTGGGGGTGATGACCTCGCACAGGTCTTCGGCGGCCATCGTCTCCAGCAGCTCGCGGATGGCGAGCGCCGCGAGCGCTTCCCGCTGGTCGACCTCCACGACGCGCGCTCCGCGCTGCGGGATGAGCGTGATCATCCCTTCCTGCGCGAGCTGGCGGAGTGCCTCCCGGATGGGCCCGCGGGAGAGGTTCAGGGTCCGCGAGATCGACACCTCGTTGAGGCGTTCGCCGGGCTGGAAGTCGCCGTTCAGGATGGCCTGTCGCAGCGTGTCCGCCACCGATTCGAACAGCAGCTTGTGCTCGACCTTGCGCATCACCGCACCGTGCCTCTCCTCGTCCCGCCCGCCTGTCACTGGTTCGTTGTGACGGCGCCATCACATGCTTCCGATACCGACCGTGCGTAGCGTGCCAACACGCCCTTCTCCGGGACCTGACGGCCGGGCGACGGCGTGCGGGCCCGCAGGGTCGCCTCGTCGACGTCGATGTCGAGCCGTCCGTCAACAAGATCGATCGAGACCTGGTCGCCCTCCCGGACGAAGGCGATGGGCCCGCCGGAGGCCGCCTCCGGGCAGACGTAGCCGATGGCCGCGCCGTGCGAAGCGCCGGAGAACCGGCCGTCCGTGATCAGTACGACGGTCTCGGCCAGCCCCATGCCGACGATGGCCGCGGTCGCGCCCAGCATCTCACGGAAGCCGGGGCCACCCCGGGGGCCCTCATTGCGGATCACCACCACGTCGCCGGAATGGATCCGGCCGCCGTGGATGGCGACGATCGCGTCCTCCTCGTTCTCGAACACCTTGGCCGGGCCCGTGTGGCGCAGCAACTGAGCCGGAACGCCACCGCTTTTGACAATGGCGCCACTCGGGGCGAGCGAGCCGCGCAGCACGGTCAGCCCGCCCGTCGTGTCCAGCGGCTCGTCCAGCGGCGCGATCACGCCCTCGGTCCAGCCCGGGTCGGCGTCGGCGACCGGGCGGATCCGCGCACTGTCCTCCAGTAGCGGGGCCAGCTCGCGCAGGAGCGCCTGCACACCCCCGGCCCGGTGGAACTGCGGCAGCGAGACCTCGCCGGACGGGCGCAGCTTGACCAGCGTCGGCGTGCTGGCGGCGAGCGACCCGAAGTCGTGCCAGTCGAACTTCACCCCCGCCTCGTGCGCGATCGCCGGCAGGTGCAGCGAGATGTTCGTCGAGCCGCACACTGCCAGGGCCACCCGGGCCGCGTTCCGGATCGCCTCGGAGGTGACGACCTGGTCGATCGTGAGCTCCTTCTCGAGCAGGGAGACGATCTCGCGCCCGCTGGCGTAGGCGATCCGCAGGTGCTCGGCGCTGCCTGCCACGACGCTGCCCGCACCCGGGAGCGACAGGCCCATCGCCTCGGCGCACAGTGCCATCGTGTTGCCGGTGTACGCGCTCGCACCGCCCCCGGCGCCGGGCATCTGCGCCAGCTCGAGGCGGGCGAGCTGGGCCGCGTCGATCTCGCCGGCGTGCACGCGGCCGATACCCTCGAACACGGTCTCCCAGGAGAGCTCCTCCCCGTCGAGGACTCCGGTCTCGGTGGTGCCCGCGTAGACGTAGACGGTCGGCAACTCGCAGCGCAGTGCCCCCATGAGCATGCCAGGGGTCACCTTGTCGCCACCGGCGATCACGACCAGCGCGTCGAACGCGTGCGCCTGGACCATCAGCTCCACGGAGTCCGCGATCGTCTCCCGGGCAGGCAGGACATAGCGCATCCCCTCGCTGGCCTCGCTGAGGACGTCGGTCGCGTGGATGACCCCGAACTCCATCGGGGTCGCGCCCGCCGCAAGCACCCCGTCCTTGACCCGGCGGGCGACCCGCTCGAGGTGGACATTTTCGGCGGCGATCTCGTTCCATGCACAGGCCACGGCGACCAGGGGGCGCCGCAGCTCCTCCTCGGTGCGTCCGGTTCCGTAGAACCACGACCGGGCGAACGCACGGTCGGTGCCCTGGTACCGGACCCAGCTGCGGCGCGAATTCATCGGCTCCGTCTCCACTTCGTCAAGGCGTCAATCACTGTCCGACGACGCTAGGAGTGGACATGGAAAATGTCAACACTTTACTTTTTACAGCCGGGGCACGCAGAATCGCCCCCCAACCGATGACGCATATGGGAGAGCCATGCCGCCCCTGCACGACGTTGACACGATCGTCTTCGACATCCTGGGCACCCTCGTGGACGACACCGCGGGCCTGCGCGCCGCCCTGGCCGAGCTTGTCCCCGACCCCGGGCGGGTCGACGACCTGGTCACACTCTGGGGTCGCCACATCTCCACCGAGCACCGCCGGATCGTCGACCTCGAGCGGGCCTATGTGCCCGGCGCGGTGCTGGACCGCGAGGCCGCGCAGGTGGTCGTCGACGCCACGGGTCTGTCCGACCCGGCCGTCGTCGACACGCTGGTCCGCGCCGCCCGGCAGCGGCCCGCCTGGCCGGACTCCGCGGACGCGCTGGCCCGGCTCGGCGCCGACCACGAGCTGATCGGCCTGTCCAACGCGGATGTGACGGCACTGCTGCGGATGAACGCGGCCGCCGGTCTGCGCTGGCACACTGCGCTGTCCACACAGGCCGTCGGCACCTACAAGCCCGACCCGGCCGTGTACCAACTGGCGATCGACTGCGCGGGCGGGTCCCCGGACCGGATGCTGATGGTTGCCGCGCACGCCTGGGACCTGCGCGGCGCGCAGGCGATCGGCCTGCGTACCGCCTACCTCGAGCGGCCCGGCGGCGACCCGCCCGCCGCCGGGGACCGGTTCGACATGCACCTGGGCTCGCTCGCCGAGCTGACTGGCACCCCGCGCCCCTGACGTGATCCGGAGCCGCTGGGGGGGTCGTCACGACCCCGTCGGCCGGCTGCGATGTGCAGCAGGGACGAAGGCGAAAAGAGGGGAAGCTCACCACGACAGAATCTCCGAAACCGCCGAAAGCACCCGCCATGACTCCCCAGCAACTCCTTGAGCGTGCCCAGCGCCTGGCCGACGCAGGCGGCCGCCGCCTGCTCGGCATCGCCGGACCGCCCGGGGCCGGTAAGACCACCCTCGCCGCGTACCTGGTCGACGCCCTCGGCGCCGACCGGGCCGCCCTGGTGCCGATGGACGGCTTCCACCTCGCCGACGCCGAACTGCGCCGACTCGGCCTGATCAGCCGCAAGGGCGCACCGGAGACCTTCGACCCGTACGGCTACACCGCACTGCTGCGGCGGCTGCGGGCGCCGCGCACCGGGGAGGTCGTCTACGCGCCGGGGTTCGACCGCGAGCTCGAGCAGCCGGTCGCGGGCTCCATCCCGGTAGCGCCGGAGATCCCGCTGGTGATCACCGAGGGGAACTACCTGCTGCTCGACGAGGCGCCCTGGCTCCCGGTCCGCGAACTGCTGGACGAGACCTGGTGGGTCGACCTGGACACCGAGGAGCGGGTGCGCCGGCTGATCGACCGCCATGAGCGGTTCGGCAAGCCGCGCGAGGAGGCCGAGCGCTTCGTCCTCAGCTCCGACGAGGCCAACGCCCGGCTGGTCGCCCCCGGGCGGGCGGCCGCCGACTTCGTGGTCGGGGACCGATGATGACCGGCGCCCCGAATCTCGGAGCCGTCGACTGGTCCCTGCTCACCGTCTCCTTCGGCGCGATCACCGCCATCGGCCTGATCACCAAGCGGGCCGGCCACACCACCGGTGACTTCTTCCTCGCCGGGCGCTCAATGCCCAACCCTGGGCCCCCGCCCCGCCGGCCGGGGCCGGAGCCGGGGGCCACGCACGGGGCTTGGGCCGGGGCTGGGGGGCCGCGGCCGGGAGCCGCGGCCTCGGCGCGGCAGGGGTGGGTGGACGTCGAACTGGGCGTCCTCGGACCCCTGGACCCGGAGATCCGAAGCCGACCGCTCACCCGGATGACGATGGCCGGCATCGCCCGCGGCGGTCATCCCCTCTTCGACGGGCGGATCGACGCCCGCCGTTACGCCGCCGCCGACCACATCGGTATCTCCCGGCACGGCAAGCGCCTCGGCCCCATTGACAGCGCACTCGCCGAACGCGGACTGCGGCGCCGGATCGCGGTCGTCGTACCCAGCCACACGAGCGCGATGATGCTCGCCCGGGACACCGACCTCGTCGCACTCACCCTGGGCGACTGGCTCCCCGACGCCACCTCGGCCCTGGGGCTGCGCACCTTCGCCATCCCCTCGACCTGGCACCCGTCGACCTCGCCATGGCCTGGCACCCCCGCAACTCGGCCGACCCGGGGCACCGCTGGTTCCGCGACCACCTGGCGGCCACCGTCCTCGCCCCGTCGGCCACGGACCCAGGCCGATCAGGCACGGGAGACGGCCGCGCCGGGTGAGCCTCAGGCACGGCGGCGACGACTCCAGGTCAGCCGCCGGGCTGCTCCCCGCGGTTCAGCCGCTGGGCCACCTCGGTCGCCCAGTACGTGAGGATCATTCCCGCGCCCGCGCGCCGCACCGAGGTCAGCGTCTCCATGATGGCGCGGTCGCGGTCGATCCAGCCGTTGGCCGCGGCCGCCTCGACCATCGCGTACTCACCGGAGATCTGGTACGCGGCCACCGGCACGTCCACGGCGTCGGCGATCTGCCGCAGGATGTCCAGGTACGGCAGGGCCGGCTTGACCATGACCATGTCCGCGCCCTCGGCCAGGTCCAGCTCCAGCTCGCGCAGCGACTCGCGGGCGTTGGCCGGGTCCTGCTGGTAGGTCTTGCGGTCGCCCTTCAGCGAGGAGCCCACCGCCTCGCGGAACGGGCCGTAGAAGGCGGAGGCGTACTTCGCGGTGTAGGCGAGGATCGAGATGTCCTGGTGCCCGGCGCCGTCCAGTGCCTCGCGGACCACCCCGACCTGCCCGTCCATCATTCCGCTGGGGCCCACCGTGTGGACGCCCGCGTCGGCCTGGGCGCGCGCCATCTCCGCGTACCGCTCCAGCGTGGCGTCGTTGTCGATCCGGCCCTCGGCGTCCAGGACCCCGCAGTGGCCGTGGTCGGTGTGCTCGTCCAGACAGAGGTCGGACATGATCACGAGGTCGTCGCCGACCTCGGCGCGCACATCGCGGATCGCCACCTGGAGGATCCCGTCCGGGTCCGTGCCGGGGGTGCCGACCGCGTCCTTCTTGGACTCCTCCGGCACCCCGAAGAGCATGATCCCGCCGAGCCCCGCGGCGACCGCCTCGGCCGCCGCCTTCCGCAGCGTGTCCCGGGTGTGCTGGACCACGCCCGGCATCGACTGGAGCGGCACCGGCTCAGTCACGCCCTCGCGGATGAACGCGGGCAGGATCAGCTCGGCCGGGTGCAGCCGGGTCTCCGCGACCATGCGCCGCATCGCGGGCGTGGTGCGCAGCCGGCGCGGCCGCGTACCGGGGAAGCTGCCGTACGAGATGCTCAAGAGCGTGCCCTCCTTCGCGAACCAGGCCGTCGCTCGCTCGGGCGGGTGACCGGCTCCCCGGCCTCGATCGCGGCCTGCCGCCGCGCCGCCCCGAAGTCCGCGAGCGCCTCGGCCAGCTTGAGCACCGAGGGCTCGGGCGACAGCACATCCACCCGCAGTCCGTGCTCCTCCGCGGTCTTCGCGGTGGCCGGGCCGATACAGGCGATGACAGTGACATTGTGCGGCTTGCCCGCGATGCCGACGAGGTTCCGCACGGTGGACGACGAGGTGAAGAGCACCGCGTCGAACCCGCCGCCCTTGATGGCCTCCCGGGTCTCGGCCGGCGGCGGCGAGGCGCGCACGGTGCGGTACGCGGTCACGTCGTCGACCTCCCAGCCCAGCTCGATCAGCCCGGCGACCAGGGTCTCGGTGGCGATGTCGGCACGCGGCAGGAACACCCGGTCGATCGGGTCGAACACCGGGTCGTACGGCGGCCAGTCCTCCAGCAGCCCGGCCGCGGACTGCTCACCGCTGGGCACCAGATCCGGCTTCACCCCGAAGTCGATCAGCGACCTCGCGGTCTGCTCGCCCACCGCCGCGACCTTGATCCCGGCGAACGCGCGGGCGTCGAGCCCGTACTCCTCGAACTTCTCCCGCACCGCCTTGACCGCGTTGACCGAGGTGAAGGCGATCCACTCATAGCGCCCGGTGACCAGGCCCTTGACCGCGCGCTCCATCTGCTGCGGGGTGCGCGGCGGCTCCACGGCGATGGTCGGCACCTCACTGGGCACCGCGCCGTAGCCGCGCAGCTGATCCGAGAGCGAGGCGGCCTGCTCCTTGGTGCGCGGCACCAGGACCTTCCAGCCGAACAGCGGCTTGGACTCGAACCATGACAGCTGATCGCGCCGGCCGGCCGCGCTCTGCTCGCCGACCACGGCTATCACCGGCTGGGCGCCCTGCGGTGACGGCAGCACCTTCGCCGCCTTCAGCACCTGGGCGATGGTCCCCAGCGTCGCGGTCCAGGTCCGCTGGCGGGTGGTGGTGCCCGCGACGGTGACGGTGAGCGGGGTGTCCGGCTTGCGGCCCGCGGCCACCAGCTCACCCGCCGCGGCGGCCACCGTCTCCAGCGTCGCGGAGACCACGGCGGTCGCGTCGGACGAGCCGATCTCGCTCCAGCAGCGCTCGTCGGCGCTCAGGGCGTCCACGAAGCGCACATCCGCGCTGTGGGCGTCCCGCAGCGGCACCCCCGCGTAGGCGGGCACGCCCACCGCGGCGGCCACACCGGGCACCACCTCGAAGACGATGCCCTCGGCCGCGCAGGCGAGCATCTCGTCGGCGGCGTATCCGTCGAGGCCGGGGTCGCCCGCGACCGCGCGCACGACCCGCTTGCCGCCGCGCGCGGCCGTCATGACAAGATTGGCGCTGTCCCTGAGTACCGGGATGGTGGCGGTGCCTGACGACCCATCAGCGTCCGCCGGCTGCGGCGTGCCCTGAGCCTCCGCGGCCACGCCCGGCCTGACGTGCTGGCGCACCACGTCGAGCACTTGAGGGTCGGCGATCAACACGTCCGCGGTGGCGAGTGCCTCCACGGCGCGCAAGGTCAGCAGGCCCGGATCTCCGGGGCCCGCACCGAGGAAGGTGACGTGTCCGCAGCCGGGGTGATTCGGGGCGGTGGGGTTCAAAGTGCTCGCTCCCCCATAAGACCGGCCGCACCCTTGGCGAGCATCTCGGCGGCGAGTACGCGACCGAGGTCCGCGGCCCCACTGGGCGATGCGGGTACGGGACCGGTGGTGGACAGCTGCACCAGCGTCGTGCCGTCGAGCGTGCCGACGACGCCGCGCAGGCGCATTTCGGTGACAGCCTGACCGTCGCCCAACAGGTCGGCCAGCGCCCCCACGGGTGCGCTGCAGCCGGCCTCCAGGGCGGCGAGCAGGGATCGCTCGGCGGTCACGGCGACCCGTGTGGACGGGTCGTCGATCTCGGCGAGCCGGGCAGCGAGCGCCACGTTGGACGCGGCACACTCCACTGCCAGGGCCCCCTGGCCGGGGGCGGGCAAAACATGGTGGGCATCGAGCAGCTCGGTCGCCTCGCCGATCCGCCCCAGACGGATCAGACCGGCGGCGGCGAGCACCACGGCGTCCAGCCGTCCCGAGCGGACGTAGCCGATGCGGGTGCCGACGTTGCCGCGTATCGGCACGGTCTCGATGCCGAGGCCGAAGGAGCGGGCCCACGCGTTCAGCTGGGCCGCGCGGCGCGGGGATCCGGTGCCTATCCGGGACCCCGGCGGAAGCTGGCCGAAGGTGAGCCCGTCCCGGGCGATCAGCGCGTCGCGCGGGTCCTCGCGGCGCGGGACCGCGGCCAGCGTCAGCCCCTCCGGCTCCGCGGTGGGAAGGTCCTTCAGCGAGTGCACGGCCAGGTCGATCTCGCCCCTGAGCAGCGCCTCGCGCAGCGCCGAGACGAAGACGCCGGCGCCGCCGATCTGTGCGAGGTGCTCCCGCGAGGTGTCGCCGTACGTGGTGATCTCGACGAGCTCGACGGGGCGCCCGGTGACCTCGCGGACCAGGTCCGCGACCAGGCCGGACTGGGCCATGGCGAGCGCGCTGCGGCGGGTGCCCAGGCGCAGCGGCGGAGCGCCGCCGGAGGCGGCGGGTGAGGGGGTGGGGTTCATGCCCGGCCTCCCTTCGGATCGTTCGGTTCTGCGGTGCGGGCCGAGCCGTCGGCGCGGCTGACGGCGGCGACCGCCTGCGGATCGAGGTCGAAGAGCTCCCGCAGCGCGTCCGCGTAACCGGCGCCTCCCGGAGTGCTCGCGAGCTGCTTGACCCGCACGGTGGGCGCGTGCAGCAGCTTGTCGACGACCCGGCGCACGGTCTGCGTGATCTCGGCCCGCTGCTTGTCGTCCAGATCGGGAAGCCGCCCGTCGAGGCGGGCGATCTCACTGGCGACGACGTCCGCCGCCATGGTACGCAGCGCGACCACCGTCGGGGTGATGTGCGCGGCGCGCTGGGCCGCCCCGAAGGCGGCCACCTCCTCGGAGACGATGGCCCGCACCCTGTCCACGTCGGCGGCCATCGCCCCGGCGGACGAGCCCGGCGCGCCGGACGGCTCGGCGGCCGCCTCGGCGAGGGACTCGATGTCGACCAGGTGCAGCCCCTCGATCCGGTGCGCCGCCGCGTCTATGTCGCGCGGCATCGCCAGGTCGAGCAGCGAGACGTCCGCCGCGGCGGGGTGCGCCCCGGGCGGGCAGGCCGCGCGCTGGGCGAGCGCGGTGCGCAGCTCGGCGGCGCTCAGGACCAGCCCGGTCGCTCCCGTACAGGACACGACGATGTCGGCGTGCGGCAGCTCGGCGGAGACCCGGTCCCGGGGCACGGCGCGGGCCACCAGGCCCTCGCGCAACGTTTCCGCACCGACGGCGGCCTCGTCACCGGCAGGGGTGATCGCGGCCGGGGTGGCGGCGTGCTGCTGGGCCAGGGACTCGGCCAGGCGCAGCGCCCGCTCCAACGTCCTGTTGGCGATCACCAGTTCTGATACACCGGCGCGCGCGAGCGTCGCCGCGGCCAGCGAGGACATCGAACCGGCGCCGATCACCAGGGCACGCTTGCCCCGGGCCCACTCCGCCACCGGCGCGCCCTGGGCCAGCTGCTCCAGGCCGAAGGTGACCAGCGACTGGCCCGCCCGGTCGATCCCGGTCTCGCTGTGGGCGCGCTTGCCGACCCGCAGCGCCTGCTGGAAGAGATCGTTCAGCAGCCGCCCGGCGGTGTGCAGCTCCTGCCCCAGCGCCAGCGCGTCCTTGATCTGGCCGAGGATCTGGCCCTCGCCCACGACCATCGAGTCCAGCCCGCAGGCCACCGAGAACAGGTGGTGGACGGCCCGGTCCTCGTAGTGGACGTAGAGGTACGGGGTGAGCTCGTCAAGGCCGACGCCGGTGTGCTGGGCGAGCAGCGTGGACAGCTCGGCGACCCCGGCGTGGAACTTGTCCACGTCGGCGTAGAGCTCGATGCGGTTGCAGGTGGCCAGCACCGCGGCCTCGGTGGCGGGCTCGGCGGCGAGGGTGTCCTGCACCAGCTTCGCCTGCTCGTCCCCCACCAGGGCGGCGCGCTCCAGCACGCTCACGGGCGCGCTGCGGTGACTCAGTCCGACGACGAGGAGGCTCATGCCGGCATCACGGCGGGCACGTCCCCGTCAGGTCCTTGCCGGCCGCTGTCGGCGCCGGGGGCGCCGGAGGGCGCTCGATGGGGCGCCACGGGCGGCGGTGGAACCGCCCCCGCGGCCTCCTCGGGGGCGGCGACCTCCTCGCCCGCCTTGCGCTGCTCGTGGAAGGCGAGGATCTGCAGCTCGATCGAGAGATCGACCTTGCGCACGTCCACCCCGTCCGGAACGGACAGCACGGTGGGCGCGAAGTTGAGGATCGAGGTGATCCCGGCGGCCACAAGCCGGTCGCAGACCTGCTGGGCCGCGCCCGCCGGGGTGGCGATGACGCCGATCGAGACGCCGTTGTCCGTGATGATCTTCTCGAGCTCGTCGGTGTGCTGCACCGGGATGCCCGCTACCGGCTTACCGGCCATCGCGGGGTCGGCGTCGATCAGCGCGGCGACCCGGAAGCCTCGGGAGGCGAAGCCGCCGTAGTTGGCGAGCGCGGCGCCGAGGTTACCGATGCCGACGATCACAACCGGCCAGTCCTGGGTGAGCCCGAGCTCCCGCGAGATCTGGTAGACGAGGTACTCCACGTCGTAGCCGACACCGCGGGTGCCGTACGAACCGAGATAGGAGAAGTCCTTGCGCAGCTTGGCCGAATTGACGCCGGCCGCGGTGGCCAGCTCCTCCGAGGACACTGTGGGCACCGAACGCTCGGAGAGAGCGGTCAGCGCACGCAGATACAGCGGTAGCCGGGCGACGGTGGCCTCGGGGATCCCTCGGCTGCGGGTCGCCGGTCGGTGAGTTCGGCCAGTTGCCACGGTGCTCCTGCGGGTAGAGCGAGGCTGCGGGCGGCCGGGTGTTTCATGACCGCCCCATCGACAGCAGGCTATGTCTTTGTGAACGCGTGCACAAAGATGGTGTCCGTTTTGTCCTGGCAAAGTGACCGGTGTCACGCGCCCTATCGAGCCAGCCACGGAACCACTACCTGCGTCGCACCGTTCCCCGCGGGCTCGCTCGCCCCGCTGGGCCGCCGACGGGAGCACAGGCCCTCACTCCTCACCTTTTTACCCCCGGACAGCAACAAAACGCCCACGATCGTAATCGACCGGGAGCCCACTTCCGAACTCGTCGGCAGCGGGCCCGCTCACGCGAGCGGGCACACTTGTAGCCATGAGCCCGTTGCTGCGCCGCACCCCGCGGAAGAAGCCCACCGAGCGCACGGTCACGCTGATCGGCAAGCCCGACTGCCATCTGTGCGAGGACGCCGAGGCCGTGATCGAGGAGGTCTGCGGCGAGCTGGGCACCCCCTGGGAGAAGAAGGACATCACCCAGGACGAGGAGCTGTACCGCGCCTACTGGGAGCAGATCCCGGTGGTGCTCATCGACGGCGAGCAGCACGACTTCTGGCGGGTGAACCCCCAGCGGCTGCGCTCCGCGCTCGGCGGCTGATTCCGGCCCCCGCACCGGGCCCGTACCACCTTGCGTGCCTCCCCTTCACGCCTCCCTTTCGCCTAACCTGAATCGGCCCGACACCCGGGCTTGACGGGATGCGCCGGAGCGCTGGCTATGCTCGCCCCATGGCCGCACTGGGATGGTTCACCCGACGTCGACGACCCGCCACCGAGCGGAGCGTCCTCGCCGGAGAGGCATCGGCCGAGGCCGCGCGCAAGTCGTCGGCCGAGACCCCCGCGGCGCAGCCCCCCGCCGAACCGGAGTTCCCCGTCGTCGGGGACGAGCGGGCCGCCGCCTTCTTCGACCTGGACAACACGGTCATGCAGGGTGCCGCGCTCTTCCACTTCGGCCGCGGCCTCTACAAGCGGCACTTCTTCCGCAAGCGCGAACTCGCCCGCTTCGCCTGGCAGCAGACCTGGTTCCGGATGGCCGGGGTCGAGGATCCGGCGCACATGGAGGACGTGCGCAGCAGCGCCCTGTCCATCGTCAAGGGCCACCGGGTCTCCGAGCTGATGTCGATCGGCGAGGAGATCTACGACGAGTACATGGCGGACCGCATCTGGCCCGGCACCCGCGCCCTCGCCCAGGCCCATCTGGACGCCGGGCAGCGGGTCTGGCTGGTGACCGCCGCGCCGGTCGAGACCGCGACGATCATCGCCCGGCGGCTGGGGCTGACCGGGGCGCTGGGCACGGTGGCCGAGTCGGTCGGCGGCATCTACACCGGCCGGCTGGTCGGCGAGCCGCTGCACGGCCCGGCCAAGGCCGAGGCCGTACGGGCGCTGGCGGGGGCCGAGGGGCTGGACCTGACCCGCTGCGCGGCCTACAGCGACTCCGCCAACGACATCCCGATGCTGTCGATCGTGGGCCATCCGTACGCGGTGAATCCGGACACCCGGCTGCGCAGGCACGCCCGTGAGCACGGCTGGCGGCTGCGCGACTACCGCACCGGACGTAAAGCGGCCAAGATCGGCATCCCGGCGGCGGCCGGGGTGGGCGCGGTGGCGGGCGGCACGGCGGCCGCCGTGGCCCTGCACCGCCGGCGCCGCTGACCACCGGCGGCCAACCCTCGCCCAGGCTCCCGGTCCGGCCCCTGATCCCCCGCCTGACCTCCTACTGAGCCCTTTCCGGAGTGCCCCGTTCGGGCGGTGCTGACCGCCTGCGTACGACCGTGACCGAGGACGGTCAAGACTGACCGCCGATCGCGCTCCGTGACGACGTGCCCATCGATACACAGCGTCACCAACCGAACGCGCCCGCCCTGTTTCGGTCATTCCGCGCTTCCTACCCCACAGCGCCCCCGCCAGTCCCCTTACCGCCGCTTTGTCACAACACGCCACACAATCGCACAACCCACGAACGGTTCCGGTCAATTGGCGGTACACATTCGATACTTGATGCGTCATCAATCCATAACAGAGCGAACGGAAACGATGATTTGAACAACTGGGTGTAGTGCCGCCTGTACGAAGCGTTATTCTCCTTAGACGCAAATCGGTACCCACTCGTCCCTACGGCGGGTGACGGTCCCGTACTGCACGTGATGGAAGCTCTGCCTCTGGGAGTCCCGTGTACCCACACGTCGGGGTTGACGCCTCGGGCCTGGCTACGCTGCGCGCAACGGTCCTCGACTGTCTGCGCGGCTTCGTCCCCACCGCGTATGCCGTCCCCGCCCTCGCCACCCCACAGCCCGTCAGTCCAGCCGTCGGCACGGTCGACCGCCCCGGCCAGGCCGGTCCGTGCTACGCCCTGGCGGACGGCGGCGCCGCGGTCGGCAGACGCTCCCGCGGCTCCACCCCCACCGCCCGGCGCCCCGGCACCGACAGCGACAGCCGCCGCATGATGGACCTCGTCGAGCGCGCCCAGTCCGGAGAGGCCGAGGCGTTCGGCAGGCTCTACGACCAGTACGCCGACACGGTCTACCGCTACATCTACTACCGCGTGGGAGGCAAGGCCACAGCCGAGGACCTCACCAGCGAGACGTTCCTGCGCGCCCTGCGCCGCATCGGCACCTTCACCTGGCAGGGCCGCGACTTCGGCGCCTGGCTGGTGACCATCGCCCGCAACCTCGTCGCCGACCACTTCAAATCCAGCCGCTTCCGGCTGGAGGTCACCACCGGCGAGATGCTCGACGCCAACGAGGTCGAGCGCAGCCCCGAGGACTCCGTCCTCGAATCACTGTCCAACGCCGCCCTGCTGCAGGCGGTGCGAAAACTCAACCCGCAGCAGCAGGAGTGCGTGACGCTCCGCTTCCTCCAGGGCCTCTCGGTCGCCGAGACCGCCCGGGTCATGGGGAAGAACGAGGGTGCGATCAAAACGCTTCAGTACCGGGCCGTACGCACCCTGGCCCGGCTCCTCCCGGACGACGCCCGCTGACCGTCCGTAGCCTCCCGGCCACGGTCCGTCCGCCAGTGGGGAGGGCCTCCGGGCAGGGCGTAACCCGGGTGCTGCGCCGCTCGTTGTGGGGGATGCAGGCGCCTTGTGGTCGTAACCTGCTCGTGATCCACTCACTCGATCGGGTGGATGCGCGCATGGCACGGAACCCTCGGGTGTCCTGGGGAGTCGACCGTCACGACGAGAGGAGGTGCCGCCTGTGATCGCGAACGTATCGGCACACCGGCGGGCGAACGCCTTCGCCAAGGCCCTGGAGGCCCTGGAGGCCCTGGAGAGCAACCACCAGGCCGCCCGGGACGAGACGCCGCAGCAACAGCCAGGTTCCCCACCGGCGGAGAGCGCCGAGCGGAGACGGCTGCTGGCCCTGGCGAGCGGGCTGGGCGAGCTGCCGGCGCCGACATTGGACCCGGAGGTCCGCGCCACCCAGCGGGCGCAGCTGCTCGCCGCCATGGAGGCGGCCTTCGCCGAGGGGGCGCCGCGCGTGCCCGAGCAGCGCCGCCGCCCCAGTGGCGCCCACCGGGCCAAACCCCCGGTGGCAAGATTCCGCCCCCGTTCCCGCTGGTCCAAGGGGCTCGCGGCCGGGGGGCTCACGGTCGGCGTGGCGGCGGGCGCGTTCGGCGGCGTCGCCGCGGCCAGCTCGAACGCGCTGCCGGGCGACACCCTCTACGGGTTCAAGCGCGGAATGGAAGACCTCAAGCTCGAGATGGCGGACGGCGACGCCGACCGGGGCCGGATCTATCTGGACCAGGCCTCCACCCGGATGAGCGAGGCGCGCCGCCTGATGGAGCGGACCCGCACCGGCGATCTGGACCATGACTCGCTGGGCGAGATCCGCCGGGTCCTGGCCGGGATGCGCCATGACGCCTCCGAGGGCCACCGGCTGCTGCACCAGGTCTATGAGCGCGACGGCTCGCTCGGCCCGATCCAGCAGCTGTCCACCTTCTCCCAGGCCCACCGCGACGGCTGGAGCCGACTGTGCGAGCAGCTGCCGGTCCAGCTCATGGACGTCGGCGACGAGGTGAGCTCGGTCTTCGACGCCATAGACCAAGAGGTCGGTCCGCTGCGGGCGTTGCTGCCCACGAAGAAGGAGCAGCAGGCCCAGTCCGGCCCGCAGACCGGCCACCCGCCGCAGCGCGCGGGCGGGATGGACCCGGACGACCGCACGGCATCCGCCTCGGCCACCCCGAGCGGCAGCCGCACCGACGAGAAGACGGCCCCCGGCCCGCATCCGTCGTCCTCGGCGAGCACCCACAGCCAGAGCGGCGGCCTGGTGGGCGGAGCCGGCGACCTGCTGGAGCCGCCGCTCGGCGGCGGATCGAGCCCCAGCCCGTCCACGGGCAAGGGCGACCCGGGCGGCAAGCCGTCCCAGCCGGACATCACCATCCCCCCGCTGCTCCCGGACCTGCTGCCGGGCCTGAGCATCGACGGCGACGACACGAGGTGAAAAGGCCCTGGGGGTGGTGTACGGCGCACACCACCCCCAGGGACCAAGCGGTCAGAAGAACACCGACCGCCGCTGGACGAGCAGCTTATAAAGCGTGTGCTGGATCGTTTCTCGTACCTGGTCGGTCAGGTTGAACATCAGCATCGGGTCGTCCGCCGCCTCCGGCGGATGCCCGTCGGTGGGGATGGGCTCGCCGAACTGGATGGTCCACTTCGTCGGCAGCGGCACCGCGCCCAGCGGCCCGAGCAGCGGGAAGGTCGGCGTGATCGGGAAGTACGGAATGCCGAGCAGCCGGGCCAGGGTCCTCGCGTTCCCCACCATCGGGTAGATCTCCTCCGCGCCCACGATCGAGCACGGCACGATCGGCGCCCCCGCGCGCAGCGCCGTCGACACGAAGCCGCCCCGGCCGAAGCGCTGCAGCTTGTACCGCTCCGAGAACGGCTTGCCGATCCCCTTGAAGCCCTCCGGCATCACCCCGACCACCTCGCCGCGCTCCAGCAGCAGCTGGGCGTCCTCGGCGCAGGCGAGGGTGTGCCCGGCCTTGCGGGCCAGCTCGTTGATGACCGGCAGCACGAAGACCAGATCGGCCGCGAGCAGCCGCAGATGGCGCTTGACCGGGTGGTTGTCGTGCACGGCGACCTGGAGCATCAGCCCGTCCAGCGGCAGTACCCCGGAGTGGTTGGCGACGACGAGCGCGCCGCCGCTGTCGGGGATGTTCTCGATCCCCTTCACCTCGACCCGGAAGTACTTGTCGGACAGCGGGCGGAGCAGGGACATCAGCACCTGCTCGGTCAGATCGTGGTCGTAGCCGAAGTCGTCGACCTCGTAGTCCCCGGTGATCCGGCGGCGCAGAAAGCTCAGCCCGTGGGCCAGCTTGCGCTCCCAGTCGCCGCTGCCCGGGGCGGGCTTGGGCGGGCCGGGCGGCAGGGGCGGTACGGCCGCGGCCGCCGTCTGGGGGCGCTGTTCGAGCGCCTCGTCGCGCTGCTGCGGTACGGGCTTGAGCGAGCCCTGGGAGCGGCCGCCGCGGCCCAGCCGGGGGACCTTCTTCCGGGACGACCGGGGTTCCTCACCGAACGGAATGACCTTGGCGTCCGCCATGGTGGTTGCGCTCCTTAAGGCTGGGCGCCGGCGGGCAGCAGCGCGGCGAGCCGGTCGATGGTACGGGCGAGGGCCTCGGGCGGGAGCAGCCCGGGACCGCGGCTGTGCGCATAGTCCGCGAGGGCGCCGGCGGTGGTGTGCTCGGGTTCGAATCCCAGGGTCTCGCGCATCTGGGTGGTGGCCACGACCCGGCCGTGGGTGAGCAGCCGGACCTGCTCCGGCGAGAAGTCGGTGATGCCGAGGGACCGCAGCGCGGTGCGGGCCCAGCGCAGGGTGGGCAGCAGCAGCGGCAGGGTCGGGCGGCCGAGCCGCCGGGCGGCCTGGGAGAGCAGCAGCACCCCGTCTCCGGCGATGTTGAACGTGCCGCTGTTGAGCGTGGACCGGCGCGGCTCGGAGGCCGCGATCCGCAGCACCTCGATGGCGTCCTTCTCATGGACGAACTGGAGCCGCGGGTCGTAGCCGATGACGGTGGGCAGCACCGGCAGCGCGAAGTACTCGGCGAGCGGGGAGTCCGCGCACGGCCCCAGGATGTTGGCGAAGCGCAGCACGCACACCGCGACATCGGGGCGGCGCCGGGCGAAGCCGCGGACATATCCCTCGACCTCGACGGTGTCCTTGGCGAAGCCGCCGCTGGGGAGGGATTTGGGCGGGGTGGTCTCGCTGAAGACGGCGGGGTCGCGGGGCGCGGAGCCGTACACATTGGTGCTGGACTTCACCACCAGCCGCTGCACCGACGGGGCCTTCTGGCAGGCGCCGAGCAGCTGCATGGTGCCGATGACATTGGTCTCCTTGACCGAGGCGCGATTGCCGCGCGCGCCCAGCGGAGTGCCGTTGATATCCATGTGGACGACGGTGTGGACACCGTATTCGGCGAGCAGTTTCCCGATCGTGGGATGACGGATATCGGCCCGGACGAAGTCGGCGCCGCCGAGGTGGTGTTCGGGCGGTACGGCGTCCACCCCGATCACCCGCTCCACATCGGGTTCGCGCTGTATACGCCGGACGAAACGGCCTCCCAGCCGACGAGCGACACCGGTGACGAGCACGACCTTTCCCAAGATCAGCGCCTTCCTTCCCGCCCTCGTCCGAGCTGGGCTGTGCCGAACACCGTAACCGCTCGATCTTGCGCTGTGATGACCACTCGCCGCGCGGTGCGACGTTTTAAGCCGGGGCCAAAGGGGCGAACGTGGCTTCAGGCCGGTGCCACCCACGCACCGCAGCCCTCCCACCGGTGGTGGAAGGGCTGCGGGACGAACACAGCGTCGCTTGCTTACTTCTTGTTGCGACGCTGGACGCGCGTGCGCTTGAGCAGCTTGCGGTGCTTCTTCTTGGCCATCCGCTTGCGCCGCTTCTTGATAACAGAGCCCACGACTACCCTCGCTCACTTCGATTCACTCGGTGCGGGGCGTCCGAGCCCACACGACCTACATCGGGCCAGCCTACCCGGCGCCGAGCGAACCACGTAATCCGAGGGTCCTCCCCGGGCCCGGAAACGGCCTAGGCGGACTCCACCCCCACATACGATTCGCGGAGGTATTCATGAACCGCTTGCTCTGGGACCCGGAAAGACCTGCCCACCCGGATCGCCGGCAGATGACCACTGTGCACCAAGCGGTACACGGTCATCTTGGACACTCGCATCACCGAGGCGACTTCCGCCACGGTCAGAAACTGAACCTCGTTCAGAGGCCGTTCGCCAGCAGCCATGACAACACCTGAACCTTCCGCACATGTCGGGCACCGGCTTCCCCTCCGGTGACTCCTGGTCGCATGCGCGCTCCACCCCAGGTTAGGGGCGGGTGATGCAAGTGGGGAAGAGGAGTAGCGATCGGACGCCTACTGTGACAGACACGCTCGATTGAGTACATAGCGAGTAATCGGCCGGTAGTAACCAGACCGCACACCGTCATCAAGCGGAACGGCGACGGACACCCGCCCCTCGGCCTCCCCGACGAACAGCGCGGGGTCGTCCGTGTCCCCTGGCCCGATGGCCTCAAAGCCCAGCTGACCTGCTCCGCAGACCCATCCGTGGTCCCCGATGACAAGGCCCGGCAGAGGCCCGCCGGACGCCGCGGCACGGCCGAGGGCGACCCGAACCGGGAGCGGCGAATGGCTGTGGGCGCCCGGCTCACTCGCGGTCCGGCGAGCGCCGGGCGCCCGCACCATCGCGACACCTCGTACGTAGGTGAGCCGGTGAGTACGTACGCCGAATCGCGTCGTTATGTCGATACATCTACCCTGCGCGGGAGTGAGGACACGGCAGCCCGCCGCCGAGAGCGCCGACGCCAACGCGGCGTAGAAGCCGAGGAGACGGTGCGGATGGCCGGTGCCGAGGAGCACTGGGAGCCGGTCCCGGGCGGCCCCGCGCAGCCGATCCGCGAAGGCGTCCAGCGCGGCGATCGTCAGCTCCGGATCGATCACATCCGGCCCCGAAACATTGGCCGGATCGATCGAAACTCCGCATTTCTCGCCCATCAGGCCGAGCAATTCCATAAAGGACCAGTCGTGTTCGGGCTCCAACCCGAGCAGCACCCGGGGGTCCCGGGCCGCGAAGAGCCGATAGCGGCGCAGGCTCTCCTCCCGGCTCGTGGACACGGGCCCGGCGAGCCGCGCCGCCAGCAGATGCGCGCGCAGCGCCGCGGTACTCAACACACCACCGATGCTGGCGGACCCACCCCCTCGGCCGCCCGGATACGCGAACAGACCCCACGGTTGGCGTAACGGCCGCTACGAGGTGTCCGGCGGACCAGGGTCTTCCAGCCCCTCCAGGGGGCACCTCCCAGGGGTAGCTGGGGGAGATTGAGGAGCGGGGTCCGGGGCGGAGCCCCGTCTTCCAACCCCTCCGGCGCTCGAGGAGCGGGGCCTGGGGCGGAGCCCGGTCTTCCAGCCCCTCCGGCGCTTGAGGAGCGGGGCCTGGGGCGGAGCCCCAGTTGCGGGAAGGGGCGGGTAGGGGAAAGCAGCCCGCCGCAGGCATCACGATCCGCCGAACGCCCCTGGGCCGCAGCCGGTACACGGGCCGTGCTACGGGCTTTACGGCAGCAGCCCGTGGTGCGGGAAGACCGCCCGGCGCGTCGCCAGGATCGCCTGGTCCAGCCGGTCCGCGGGGTCGTACCCGGCCTCGTGGAAGTCCCGCCAGTCCGGCTCCCGCCCGTCCGTCATCCGCCGCGGCGCGTCCATCCGGGTCCGCCGGTACACCTCCTGGCGCCACTCCTCCGGCACCGGCGTGGTGGCCTCCACCGGCCGCCCGGCCGCGATCGCGACCAGATGCGTCCAGGACCGCGGCACCACGTCCACCACCGCGTAGCCGCCGCCCCCGAGCGCCACCCAGCGCCCGTCCGCGTGCTCGTGCGCCAGCCGGTGACAGCTCTCGGCGACCGCCCGCTGTGCGTCGACGGTCACCGCCAAGTGGGCCAGCGGGTCCTCGACATGGGTGTCCGCGCCGTGCTGGGTCACCAGCGCCTGGGGGCGGAACGCCGCAAGCAGCTCCGGGACCACCGCGTGGAAGGCCCGCAGCCAGCCCGCGTCCGAGGTCCCGGCCGGCAGCGCCAGATTGACCGCCGAGCCCTCGGCGCCCTCCCCGCCCGCCTCCTCCGGCCAGCCGGTCTGCGGGAACAGTGTCCGGGGGTGCTCGTGCAGCGAGATCGTCAGCACCCGCGGATCGTCCCAGAAGGCCGCCTGCACCCCGTCCCCGTGGTGGACGTCCACATCCACGTACGCGACCCGCTCCGCCCCCAGCTCCAGCAGCCGCGCGATCGCCAGCGCCGCGTCGTTGTAGATGCAGAACCCGGACGCGCCCCGGGGCATGGCGTGGTGCAGCCCGCCCGCGAAGTTCACCGCGTGCAGCGCCTCCCCGCGCCATACGTCCTCGGCCGCGCCCACCGACTGCCCGGCGATCAGCGCGGACGCCTCGTGCATCCCCGCGAAGGCCGGATCGTCGATCGTCCCGAGACCGTAGGAGCCGTCCGCCGCCTCCGGGGCGGCCGAGGCGCGGCGTACCGCCTCGATGTACTCCTGCCCGTGGACCAGGCGGAGGGTCGACTCCCCGGCCGGCTTGGCGGCCACCACCCGGACCGCCCGGTCCAGCCCGTACGCCTGCACCAACCGCATGGTCAGCGCCAACCGCACCGGGTCCATCGGATGCCCGGCGCCGAAGTCGTATCCGGTTACTTCCTCATCCCACATCAACTGTGCGCGGCCGCTCATGCCCGTCACCGTATCCGGCTGGTACAGGGCTGAACGACCTCGCGTACCGGATCGTCATCAGCACGAGCGCCATCGGCACCAGCATCGCCGCACGGTAGTTCCACGCCCCGCCGAGCGCGCCGACGAGCGGGGAGCCTATGAGGAAGCCCACGTAGTTGAAGATGTTGAGGCGCGCGACGGCGGCGTCGGAGGCCCCGGGGAAGAGCCGCCCCGCGGCCGCGAAGGTCTGCGGCACCAGTACGCACAACCCGAGCCCCAGCAGCGTGAACCCGGCCATCCCCACCCACGCCCCGGGCGCCGCCGCGACCACCGCGAAGCCGCCGCCGGCGAGCAGCGCCCCGGCCCGGACCACGGCGACCGCGCCGAAGCGCCGCACCCCGAGGTCGCCGAAGGAGCGGCCGAGCAGCGTGGTGACCATATAGACGTTGTACGGGACCGTGGCCAGCTGCTCGGAGCTGTGCAGCACGTCCTCCAGATACTTGGCGCTCCAGTTGGAGACGGTGGAGTCGCCGATGTAGGCGAAGGCCATGACGAGACAGAGCGGCAGCAGTACGCGCATGCTCGCGGTGGCCTCGCCCCGCACCACTTCGCTCGGCTCGGCGCCCTGGTGATCGACGTACCAGCGGCTGGCGACCAGCGCGACGGGCACGAGCGTGGCCACCAGCGGCGCGTAGAGCGTGGGCAGCGGCAGATCCCAGTGCGCCCCCGCCCAGGCGAGCGAGGCCCCGGCGATCCCGCCCAGGCTGTACGCGCCGTGGAAGCCGAGCATGATGCTGCGCCCGTACGCGCGCTGGAGGCTCACCCCGAGCATGTTCATCGACGCGTCGAGCGCACCGACCGTCAGCCCGAACACCGCGAGCGCCACGGCGAGCTGCCACACCGCCGTCCCCGATCCCGCGGACAGCAGGGCGAGGGAGACGATGGGCTGCACCACGCGGAGGACCAGCCCCGGACGCATCCGCTTGACGAGATGCTCGGTGGCGACACTGCCCACCCCGGCGAGGATCGGCACGGCGGCCAGGAAGAGGGGCAGCAGCCCATCGGATATCCCGTACCGGTCCTGGAGCGCGGGTATGCGCGTCACCAGCAGAGCGAAGATCGCGCCCTGGACGAAGAAGCTGATGGCCAATGAGGCCCGGCCCTGCCGGAGCCGGCGGCTCGGACGCGAATCCGTCATGGGCGTGGAGCGTACGGCCCCGGGCTACCTGTGGGTAGAGGTGAGCAGCCCTCGCAGTTCGGCCATCTCCACGAAGAGGCCCCGGGCCGCGGAGAGTTTGGCGGCGGGTGTCATGGCCGTGTAGCCGTACACATCCATCCCGGCGGCCAGGGCGGCCTGGACCCCGAGCGGGCTGTCCTCGACGACGGCACAGCGCTCGGGCGCCACGCGCATGCACTCGGCCGCGTGCAGGAACAGATCCGGGGCGGGCTTGCCCCGGCCCACGTCCTCGGAGCTGAAGATGTGGTCCTCACCGAAGAGGTCGTACAGCCCGGTCGTACGGAGGGCGACGCGGATGCGCTCATGGCTTCCGGAGGAGGCGACGCAGTACGGCACGCCGTCGGCCCGCAGCTTCTCCAGCACCTCGGCCACACCGGTCACCGGCCGCAGCTCGCGGCGGAAGGCGTCGAAGACCCGGCCGTGGAAGGTGGTGTCGAAGTCCGGCGGAAGCCGACGGCCCGAGCGCTCGAGGACCAGGTCGTGGATGCGATGCATGGCGGAGCCCATGTAGTCGCGTATGGAGTCCTCGTAACTGGTGGGGTGCCCCAACTCGGTGAGGTAGGCGGCGAGAAGCCGGTTGGAGATGGGCTCGCTGTCGACGAGCACTCCGTCGTTGTCGAAGATGACCAGGTCATAGCGCATATGGCCAGCCTACAAACAGAAATGAGAAAAGCCCGGTCAAGAGCCGAAGCTCCCAACCGGGCTTTTCATAAAATTTGTTCGGCGGCGTCCTACTCTCCCACAGGGTCCCCCCTGCAGTACCATCGGCGCTGAAAGGCTTAGCTTCCGGGTTCGGAATGTAACCGGGCGTTTCCCTAACGCAATGACCACCGAAACACTATGAAACACACCACCGGACCCACCCACACCCAAAAACATAGAAGTATGGGGGTCGGACGGTTCGTTGCTTCAGAACCAACACAGTGGACGCGAGCACCTGAGGACAAGCCCTCGGCCTATTAGTACCAGTCAACTCCACCGGTCACCCGGCTTCCATATCTGGCCTATCAACCCAGTCGTCTACTGGGAGCCTTAACCCATCAAGTGGGTGGGAGCCCTCATCTCGAAGCAGGCTTCCCGCTTAGATGCTTTCAGCGGTTATCCCTCCCGAACGTAGCCAACCAGCCATGCCCTTGGCAGAACAACTGGCACACCAGAGGTTCGTCCGTCCCGGTCCTCTCGTACTAGGGACAGCCCTTCTCAAGACTCCTACGCGCACAGCGGATAGGGACCGAACTGTCTCACGACGTTCTAAACCCAGCTCGCGTACCGCTTTAATGGGCGAACAGCCCAACCCTTGGGACCGACTCCAGCCCCAGGATGCGACGAGCCGACATCGAGGTGCCAAACCATCCCGTCGATATGGACTCTTGGGGAAGATCAGCCTGTTATCCCCGGGGTACCTTTTATCCGTTGAGCGACGGCGCTTCCACAAGCCACCGCCGGATCACTAGTCCCGACTTTCGTCCCTGCTCGACCCGTCGGTCTCACAGTCAAGCTCCCTTGTGCACTTACACTCAACACCTGATTGCCAACCAGGCTGAGGGAACCTTTGGGCGCCTCCGTTACCCTTTAGGAGGCAACCGCCCCAGTTAAACTACCCACCAGACACTGTCCCTGATCCGGATCACGGACCCAGGTTAGACATCCAGCACGACCAGAGTGGTATTTCAACAATGACTCCCCCCGAACTGGCGTCCAGAGTTCACAGTCTCCCACCTATCCTACACAAGCCGAACCGAACACCAATATCAAGCTATAGTAAAGGTCCCGGGGTCTTTCCGTCCTGCTGCGCGAAACGAGCATCTTTACTCGTAATGCAATTTCACCGGGCCTATGGTTGAGACAGTCGAGAAGTCGTTACGCCATTCGTGCAGGTCGGAACTTACCCGACAAGGAATTTCGCTACCTTAGGATGGTTATAGTTACCACCGCCGTTTACTGGCGCTTAAGTTCTCAGCCTCGCCGACCCGAAAGTCGACTAACCGGTCCCCTTAACGTTCCAGCACCGGGCAGGCGTCAGTCCGTATACATCGCCTTACGGCTTCGCACGGACCTGTGTTTTTAGTAAACAGTCGCTTCTCGCTGGTCTCTGCGGCCACCACCAGCTCAAGGAGAAAATCCCATCACCAGCAATGGCCCCCCTTCTCCCGAAGTTACGGGGGCATTTTGCCGAGTTCCTTAACCATAGTTCACCCGAACGCCTCGGTATTCTCTACCTGACCACCTGAGTCGGTTTAGGGTACGGGCCGCCATGAAACTCGCTAGAGGCTTTTCTCGACAGCATAGGATCATCCACTTCACCACAATCGGCTCGGCATCAGGTCTCACCCACATGAGAGACGGATTTACCTACCCCTCGGGCTACACCCTTACCCCGGGACAACCACCGCCCGGGCTGGACTACCTTCCTGCGTCACCCCATCACTTACCTACTACCACCTTGGATCAGCGGCTCCACCACTCCCCTCAACTCCGAAGAGATCAGGGCGGCTTCACGGCCTTAGCATCAGAGGATTCGATACTGGGCGTTTCAAAGCGGGTACCGGAATATCAACCGGTTGTCCATCGACTACGCCTGTCGGCCTCGCCTTAGGTCCCGACTTACCCTGGGCAGATCAGCTTGACCCAGGAACCCTTAGTCAATCGGCGCACACGTTTCCCACGTGTGTATCGCTACTCATGCCTGCATTCTCACTCGTGAACCATCCACAACTCGCTTACACGGCTGCTTCACCCGGCACACGACGCTCCCCTACCCATCACAGCCCCCGTTAGGGGTGCATGCTGCAATGACACGACTTCGGCGGTACGCTTGAGCCCCGCTACATTGTCGGCGCGGAATCACTTGACCAGTGAGCTATTACGCACTCTTTCAAGGATGGCTGCTTCTAAGCCAACCTCCTGGTTGTCTCTGCGACTCCACATCCTTTCCCACTTAGCGTACGCTTAGGGGCCTTAGTCGATGCTCTGGGCTGTTTCCCTCTCGACCATGGAGCTTATCCCCCACAGTCTCACTGCCGCGCTCTCACTTACCGGCATTCGGAGTTTGGCTAAGGTCAGTAACCCGGTAGGGCCCATCGCCTATCCAGTGCTCTACCTCCGGCAAGAAACACACGACGCTGCACCTAAATGCATTTCGGGGAGAACCAGCTATCACGGAGTTTGATTGGCCTTTCACCCCTAACCACAGGTCATCCCCCAGGTTTTCAACCCTGGTGGGTTCGGTCCTCCACGAAGTCTTACCTCCGCTTCAACCTGCCCATGGCTAGATCACTCCGCTTCGGGTCTTGAGCGCGCTACTGAATCGCCCTATTCGGACTCGCTTTCGCTACGGCTCCCCCACACGGGTTAACCTCGCAACACACCGCAAACTCGCAGGCTCATTCTTCAAAAGGCACGCAGTCACGACCGTGCTCCGAAGAACACGGCGACGCTCCCACGGCTTGTAGGCACACGGTTTCAGGTACTATTTCACTCCGCTCCCGCGGTACTTTTCACCATTCCCTCACGGTACTATCCGCTATCGGTCACCAGGGAATATTTAGGCTTAGCGGGTGGTCCCGCCAGATTCACACGGGATTTCTCGGGCCCCGTGCTACTTGGGTATCGCACAAGCAAGTTGCTGACATTTCAGCTACGGGGGTCTTACCCTCTACGCCGGGCCTTTCGCATGCCCTTCGCCTACATCAACAATTTCTGACTCACCCAGCCGCCGGCAGACGACTGAAGTACGAACCCACAACCCCGTACGCGCAACCCCTGCCGGGTATCACACACATACGGTTTAGCCTCATCCAGTTTCGCTCGCCACTACTCCCGGAATCACGGTTGTTTTCTCTTCCTGCGGGTACTGAGATGTTTCACTTCCCCGCGTTCCCTCCACATACCCTATGTGTTCAGGTATGGGTGACAGCCCATGACGACTGCCGGGTTTCCCCATTCGGACACCCCCGGATCAAAGCTCGGTTGACAGCTCCCCGGGGCCTATCGCGGCCTCCCACGTCCTTCATCGGTTCCTGGTGCCAAGGCATCCACCGTGCGCCCTTAAAAACTTGGCCACAGATGCTCGCGTCCACTGTGCAGTTCTCAAACAACGACCCGTACCCCGTCACCCACACCCTTGGCGTGGTACACCGGGACCGGCCCGAAGACACAAGCAGCATTCCTGCCCGCACCCTCAGACACCCAACAGCGTGCCCGACACCCTCGCCCCCCTCTATCACGTTCCACGCCGAAGCAGTACTAGCGACCAGAGCAGGCCAAGTGTGCCGAATAGTCAACGTTCCACCCATGAGCAACCGTGCAGGACATCTGCCCGCAGTCGGCTATGTGCTCCTTAGAAAGGAGGTGATCCAGCCGCACCTTCCGGTACGGCTACCTTGTTACGACTTCGTCCCAATCGCCAGTCCCACCTTCGACAGCTCCCTCCACAAGGGTTGGGCCACCGGCTTCGGGTGTTACCGACTTTCGTGACGTGACGGGCGGTGTGTACAAGGCCCGGGAACGTATTCACCGCAGCAATGCTGATCTGCGATTACTAGCGACTCCGACTTCATGGGGTCGAGTTGCAGACCCCAATCCGAACTGAGACCGGCTTTTTGAGATTCGCTCCACCTCACGGCTTCGCAGCTCATTGTACCGGCCATTGTAGCACGTGTGCAGCCCAAGACATAAGGGGCATGATGACTTGACGTCGTCCCCACCTTCCTCCGAGTTGACCCCGGCAGTCTCCTGTGAGTCCCCATCACCCCGAAAGGCATGCTGGCAACACAGAACAAGGGTTGCGCTCGTTGCGGGACTTAACCCAACATCTCACGACACGAGCTGACGACAGCCATGCACCACCTGTACACCGACCACAAGGGGGCACCCATCTCTGGATGTTTCCGATGTATGTCAAGCCTTGGTAAGGTTCTTCGCGTTGCGTCGAATTAAGCCACATGCTCCGCCGCTTGTGCGGGCCCCCGTCAATTCCTTTGAGTTTTAGCCTTGCGGCCGTACTCCCCAGGCGGGGAACTTAATGCGTTAGCTGCGGCACGGACAACGTGGAATGTCGCCCACACCTAGTTCCCAACGTTTACGGCGTGGACTACCAGGGTATCTAATCCTGTTCGCTCCCCACGCTTTCGCTCCTCAGCGTCAGTATCGGCCCAGAGATCCGCCTTCGCCACCGGTGTTCCTCCTGATATCTGCGCATTTCACCGCTACACCAGGAATTCCGATCTCCCCTACCGAACTCTAGCCTGCCCGTATCGAATGCAGACCCGGGGTTAAGCCCCGGGCTTTCACATCCGACGCGACAAGCCGCCTACGAGCTCTTTACGCCCAATAATTCCGGACAACGCTTGCGCCCTACGTATTACCGCGGCTGCTGGCACGTAGTTAGCCGGCGCTTCTTCTGCAGGTACCGTCACTTGCGCTTCTTCCCTGCTGAAAGAGGTTTACAACCCGAAGGCCGTCATCCCTCACGCGGCGTCGCTGCATCAGGCTTCCGCCCATTGTGCAATATTCCCCACTGCTGCCTCCCGTAGGAGTCTGGGCCGTGTCTCAGTCCCAGTGTGGCCGGTCGCCCTCTCAGGCCGGCTACCCGTCGTCGCCTTGGTAGGCCATCACCCCACCAACAAGCTGATAGGCCGCGGGCTCATCCTGCACCGCCGGAGCTTTCCACCACCAGACCATGCGGTCGGTAGTCATATCCGGTATTAGACCCCGTTTCCAGGGCTTGTCCCAGAGTGCAGGGCAGATTGCCCACGTGTTACTCACCCGTTCGCCACTAATCCCCGGCCGAAACCGGTTCATCGTTCGACTTGCATGTGTTAAGCACGCCGCCAGCGTTCGTCCTGAGCCAGGATCAAACTCTCCGTGAATGCTTCCGGGATATCCCGGCAACACATCACGAGAGCGGAACCACCGGAGGAATAATCCGATGGTTCACAGCGTCCTCGCTGTGTTCTTCTTCAAAGGAACCTCGTCCAAGAATGGACGGGGTATCAACATATCTGGCGTTGACTTTTAGCACGCTGTTGAGTTCTCAAGGAACGGACGCTTCCTTCGAAACCGTTTCACCGGCTTCTCCGGGCGCTTCCCTTCGGTGTTTCCAACCTTACCAGACCCGATTCCCGGTCGTTTCCGATCCGAATTCCGTTTCCGGCCCCCTGCTGGAGCGGGGTCTTTCGCGCCTTCCGGCGTGTCCACCACTTTAGCGGATTCCCCCCGGATGCTCATAATCGAGTTCCCCGGTCCGAATTCCGGCATACCGAAATCCATCCCGATGAGGGGCCGTGCAGTAGTGGTTTGCCGCCGGTGCGGCTCGATGGTTGCCGCGTTTCCCCGTAGGGCTCCGTGGCAACTCGGTGAACACTACACGACGCCCCGAGGACCATCAAACCCATGGCCGGACCCCCCGTCAGGGCGTACTGTCCATGGCATGACGAGCGCATGTGTTCACCCACGGTGGTGGGCCGCCTGACGGCGGCCGCCCCTTTCAGGCACATGCGCAACCACGGCCGCCGCTCCGGCGGCCGTTCGCGTTTCTCCCTCCCGCGAATCCCGGCCGACCGGGTCGGCGGTCCCGAGACAGCGGGAGACGCGGAGAGATGACAGAGACGAAGACGGCACGGCGCCGGATCTTCAGTGGGATCAAACCGAGCGGGCACCTGACCCTCGGCAACTACCTCGGGGCCGTACGCCGGTGGGTTCAGGAGGACCAGCACCGTGCCGACGCGCTGTTCTGCGTCGTCGATCTGCACGCGCTCACGGTGGAGCACGATCCGGCGCGGGTGCGGCGGCTCACCCGGCAGGCCGCCACGCTGCTGCTGGCCTCGGGGCTCGACCCCGAGCTCTGCACGCTGTTCGTGCAGAGCCATGTGGATGAGCACGCGCGGCTGTCCTATCTCATGGAGTGCACGGCCACCGACGGCGAGATGCGCCGGATGATCCAGTACAAGGAGAAGTCCGCGCGGGAGCAGGCGAGAGGGGGGAGCGTACGGCTGTCGCTCCTCACCTATCCGGCGCTGATGGCAGCCGACATCCTCGTCTACGGAACGCATGAGGTGCCGGTCGGCGAGGACCAGACGCAGCATGTGGAGCTGGCCCGGGATCTGGCGCAGCGGTTCAACCAGCGGTACGGACCGGTCTTCACCGTGCCCCGGGCCACCAATCCGCGGGTCTCGGCGCGGGTGATGGATCTGCAGGACCCGACCTCGAAGATGGGGAAGTCGCACGCGGAGACGGCGGGCATCGTCTATCTGCTCGACGAGCCGGATGTCGTGCGGAAGAAGGTCATGCGGGCGGTCACGGACAGCGGCACCGAGGTGCGGTACGACCGGACGGAGCAGCCGGGGGTGGCCAATCTGCTGGATGTGCTGGCCTCGTGCACCGATGGCAAGCCGGAGGTGCTGGCCAAGGAGTTCAGCTCGTACGGGGCGCTGAAGGGGGCCACGGCGGAGGCGGTGCTGGAGGTGCTGCGTCCGCTCCAGGCCCGGCACGCCGAGCTGTGTGCCGACCCGTCGTATGTGGACGGGGTGCTGCGGGCCGGGGCCGAGCGGGCGCGTGGGCTGGCCCGGCCCCGGGTGGACGAGGCGTATGCGGCGGTCGGGCTGCTGCCGCCCACCTGAGCGGAGCGGCTCTCCGTCAGGCTCTCCGTCAGCTGTTGCCGGAGGCGAGCTCGCGGCTGCGGTCGCGGGCCGCCTCCAGCGCGGCGATCAGCGCGGCGCGCACCCCGTGGCTCTCCAGTTCGCGGATGGCGTTGATGGTGGTGCCCGCCGGGGAGGTCACGGCCTCGCGCAGCTTGACCGGGTGCTGATCGCTGTCGCGCAGCATCACGGCCGCGCCGATGGCCGCCTGGACGATCAGGTCATGGGCCTTGTCGCGGGGCAGGCCCAGCAGGATGCCCGCGTCGGTCATCGCCTCGACGAGGAAGTAGAAGTAGGCCGGGCCGGAGCCGGAGAGCGCGGTCGCGGCGTCCTGCTGGGACTCGGGGACGCGGAGCGTCTTGCCGACGCCGCCGAAGATCGCCTCGGTATGGGCGAGGTGCTCCTCGGTGGCGTGGCTGCCCGCCGAGATGACGGACATGGCCTCGTCGACCAGCGCCGGGGTGTTGGTCATGACCCGGACGACCGGGGTGCCGGCGGCCAGGCGCGCCTCGAAGAAGGAGGTGGGGATGCCGGCGGCGCCGGAGACGACCAGCCGGTCGGCGGGGACGTGCGGGGCGAGCTCATCGAGCAGGGCGCCCATGTCCTGCGGTTTGACGGTGAGGATGAGGGTCTCGGCGGCCTTGGCGGCCTCGGCGTTGGAGACGGCCTCGACGCCGTGGCGCGACCGGAGCTCCTCGGCGCGCTCGGGGCGGCGGGCGGTGACCAGCAGGTCGGACGGCGACCAGCCACCTCGGATCATTCCGCTGAGAAGGGCTTCGCCGATCTTTCCCGTGCCGAGCACGGCGACCTTCTCCGTCATGGTGCGGCTCTCCTCATGCCTGTGCGGCTTGTGCGTGTGGTGCGTAGGTGTTCTCCGCCATCCTCGCACGGGTGGCGCATTCCCCCTGGCTCTTATGAATTTCTTATTCATTGTTCGATGAATTAATTTTACGCGCCATCCGGCGTGACCGGGAAGCGGCTTTGCGCCCGCGCCAACCAGGGCGCCCGGAACGAAACAGTCCTGTTCGATGACTCCGAGTTCACAAGTCGGTTACATATCGACTTGCAAATGGTCACGGTCTCATGGACACAATAGGGCTCGGTGTCTATACGTACGGGAAGGGGGCGATGGTGAGGACGATCCGGCATACCGCTCACGCACTGGTAACGGCGGTTGCCGTGTTGCTTGCCCTCTTCATCGCGGCCGATTCCGCGTCCGCGCAGGTCATCCATCCCGAAACGGTCAGCGCCACCGCATCAGCCGATCCGCGGCCGACCACCGAATCACTGGTGTCCGCGCACGGCGACCACGGAACTGAAGATTGCAAGGGGCTCCGCGGAAGGGCCCCGCTCACCGCTCCCACACCGAGCGGCAAATACGGATGTGTGTGCGGTTGCGATGCCGGTGTTCCGGTGCCGCGTGCCGCCATCTCCACATCGGTCACCGGGCGGCAAGCCGTTCCGGTGTCGAGATCGGGCGAACTGCCCGTCATCCTCCAGATCTTCCGCTGCTGAGAGCTACACCGCCGTAGCCCGGCGGTCCGTCTCACGCATATCTCAACGCTTTTCACGCGTCTCGCAGCAAGCGATCTCAACCGCCAGCGACCGATTCCATCGATCCCACTGACGTAGCGCTATGCCGTGCCCCCGCCTGCCCATGAGCCGGTGACGGGGCGCACTGGAGGCAACCCTCATGCGAAATCTCCTTGACCGTTTCCGTGGTGCCGGAGGCACCTCAGGCTCATCCGGCGCCGGAACCTTCCGCGCCGACTTCACCGCTTCTCTCGTCGTCTTCCTGGTGGCCGTCCCCCTGTGCGTGGGGGTGGCGGTCGCCTCCGGTGTACCGGCCGAGCTCGGCCTGATCACCGGCATCGTCGGCGGGCTGGTCACCGGCTTTCTGCCGGGCAGCAGCCTTCAGGTGTCCGGCCCGGCCGCCGGGCTGACCGTGCTGGTCTACGAGGCCGTGGAGCAATACGGCGTCGCCGCGCTCGGCGTCCTCGTCCTCATCTCCGGACTGCTCCAGCTGGCCATGGGCGCGTTCGGCCTCGGCCGCTGGTTCCGGGCGATCTCCGTCGCCGTGGTGCAGGGCATGCTCGCGGGCATCGGCCTGGTGCTGATCGCCGGACAGCTGTACGCGCTCGCCGACGCCAAGGCCCCGAGCAGCGGGCTCGACAAGATCTTCAGCATTCCGCGGCTCATCGGGGATGTGGCCGGTTCCCCGGACGCCATGAAGGCGGTCGCCGTGGGCGCCGGGACGGTCCTCGTCCTGGTGCTGTGGCCGCGCTTCCGCCAGGGCGCCAAGGTGCTGCCCGCGCCGCTGGCGGCCGTCGCGCTCGCGACGGCCGCGACCGCGATCTTCGACCTGCCGATCGCGCGGGTCGAGGTCAAGGGTCTGCTGGACGCCATCCAGCCGCCCGGCGGCGGTGAGTTCCAGGCCCTCGCCGAGGTGGGCGTCATCGGCACCGTGCTCGCGTTCACGCTGATCGCCTCGGCCGAGAGCCTGTTCAGCGCCGCGGCCGTGGACCGGCTGCACGACGGTCCGCGCACCGACTACAACAAGGAGCTGATGGCGCAGGGCGCGGGCAACACGGTGTGCGGTCTGCTCGGCGCGCTGCCGATGACCGCGGTGATCGTGCGGAGCGCGGCCAATGTGCAGGCCGGTGCGAAGACGAAGGCGTCGCGGGTGCTGCACGGTGTGTGGCTGCTGGTCTTCGCGGTGCTCTTCCCCTCGGCACTGGGCATCATCCCGGTGGCGACGCTCGCCGGTGTGCTGGTCTACTCCGGCTGGAAGCTGATCCCGACCAAGGATCTGGTGCCGCTGTGGAAGGCCCACCGGGGTGAGGCGATCATCCTGATCGTCACCGCCGGCGCGATCGTGATCACCAATATGTTCGAGGGCGTGATCATCGGTCTGCTGATGGCCGTGGCCAAGACCGCCTGGGAGACCTCGCATGTGCATGTCGAGGTCACCGGGCGCGAGACCGACGACGACGCCGACGGCGGCAGCACCGGCACCGACACCGGCGACAAGCCGCTGCACGTACGGGTACGCGGCAACGCGACCTTCCTCCGGCTGCCCAAGCTGCTGGACGAGCTGGAGGGGCTGCCCCGTGAGCGCGAGGTGGAGCTCGACCTGACCGGGCTGCGCCATGTGGACCACGCCTGCGAGATGGCGCTGGCCACCTGGACCGAGCGGCACAACGCGGTGGTCAAGCGGGGCGCCACCCTCGAGGAGCGGATCCGGGCGTAACCCATATAGAGAAGGGAGACCCCCTTTATATAGAGGGGAGACCCCCTTCCGTCGCCCGGCCCCCGGCGCCGCACTCGCGGTGCCGGGGGTCGGGCGCGCTCCGGCCGGGCTCGTGGGTCAGCCGCAGGGCACCGTGACGAAGCCGTCGCTGCCGGTCTTCACATACGCGTCGGAGACGTACTGACCCGGGGCGATGTTGTCCCAGATGTCCGAGGTGCCGTACGGGCCCGAGACCTTCTGGCCGTGCCGCTGGCAGCGGATCGGGACCCGGCTGTTGTACGGCAGCACCTTCACGAGCCGGTAGTTGGTGCCGGGACCGCTGCGAACGTTCAGCTGGTAGCCGGGCGCGACCGGATAAGTGATCGCTCCGGCGGTGGTTTCCACCGTGTCCGCGACGGTGTCCGTGCCGTCGGTGGTGGCTACGGTGTCCGCGGTCTCTTCGATGGCCATGGCGGCCCCTCCCCCGTTGAACTTCTTTCCGAAGTTGTGCACATGTCGTGTGAAGTGACACGACATGCGGAGGCTAACAAGGCTCGCACGTGTCATCGACTAGGCTCGCCGAGTCGCGAATGCGGCCGAATTCACGGGGGTGGGGCATGCCGCCGGTGCGCAGAGCCGGGACGGGCCCGGAAGCGGAGGATCCGGAATACGCCGGGCAGTACCAGCTCGAGGCGCGCCTCGGGTCCGGTGGCATGGGCGTGGTCCATCTGGCCCGCTCGCACTCGGGGCGGCGGCTCGCGGTGAAGGTCGTCCATGCCGGGTTGGCCGAAGACCCCGAGTTCCGGGCGCGGTTCCGGCAGGAGGTGGCGGCCGCCCGGCGGGTCAGCGGCGCGTTCACGGCGCCCGTGGTGGATGCCGACCCGGAGGGGCCGAGACCCTGGATGGCCACCCTCTACATCCCCGGCCCGACGCTCGCCGAACACGTCAGGCGGAGCGGGCCGTTGGCGCCGGACGAGATGGTGCGACTGGCGGCGGGGCTCGCCGAGGCGCTGCGGGACATCCATCGGGCGGGCGTGGTGCACCGCGATCTCAAGCCGAGCAATGTGCTGCTCGCGGCGGACGGCCCGAAGGTCATCGACTTCGGCATCTCCCGGCCGTCCGACAGCGAACTGCGCACCGAGACGGGGAAGTTGATCGGCACCCCGCCGTTCATGGCGCCGGAGCAGTTCCAGCGGCCGCGGGCGGTGGGACCGGCGGCGGATGTGTTCGCGCTGGGGTCGGTTCTGGTGCACGCGGCCACCGGGCGGGGGCCGTTCGAGTCCGAGAGTCCGTACATCGTGGCGTACCAGGTGGTGCACGACGAGGCGGATCTGGCGGGGGTGCCGGATGAGCTGCTGCCGCTGATCCAGCGGTGTCTGGCCAAGAACCCCGAGGACCGCCCCACGCCCGACGCCCTGATGACGGTCCTGCGCGCGGTCCGCGGCCCCCAGTCGCCGGTGCCGCGCGGACCCGTGCCGCTGGTGCCGCAGCAGCGCACGCCGGAGCCGCACTCGCTGCCGGGTGGACGCTGGGGGCAGGACGACGGCGCCACGGATACGCATGTGAAGGCGGACCCTGCCGCCTCTGCTGCCTCTGCCGCTCCTACTGCCCCTGCTGCCCCTGCTGCCTCTGCCGAAGCGGCGGCCCCCGATCATGTGGAGCCCGATCCCGCGGAGCCCGATACGCATGTGAAGCCGGCTCCCGCGCCCGAACCGGCCGCGGACCGGGCCGAGTCGGGAGCGGACCGGCCCGTGGCGCGGCGCCGGGGGATCCGGCGGTGGGCCCTCTCCGGGCTCGCGGCCGTCGTACTGCTCGGCGCGGGCACGGTCGTCGCACTGCGCCCGTTCGACGGTACGGACTCCTCCGGCGGCGGCCGGCCGCGGATCAGCGCGGCGACCGCGGAGGCGTGGCGCCCCTGGACGACCGGGCTGGATGTCGGAAAGGCCGCGGGCTCGGATGCGCGGCCCGCGTTCTGCTCGTACGGAGCGGGCGCGTTGTACTGCGCCCGGCACGGTGTCGAGACCGCCCGGGTCGATCCGGACGACGGCCGCGTGGTCTGGTCGCGGCCGTCCGCGGCGGCGCGCCCCGGTGACGGCGCGACGATCTCCGCTCCCGTGGTCGCGGGCGGTCTGGTGCGGACGGTGTCCCCGGACGGCGGGCGGCTGCGGGCGTTCGACCCCACGACCCACCGCGTCCGCTGGAGCCGCGATGTGTCCCGCTACCAGGGCGGGGTCTACTCCTCGGGCGACACCGTGCTGCTGGTCACGCCGGACGGCATGGTCACGGCGGTGAACGGGGCGACGGACAAGGAGCGTTGGAGCCATCGGCTGCCCGGCCACGCCCGGCCCGTCTTCTTCTCGTACGGCGACGGCCGCACCGCGTACGCCGTGACCACCGCGGGCGACGGCTCGCACACGCTGGTCACGGCCGTGGACACGGTGCGCGGTACGACGCGCTGGCACGCCTCGCTCAGCGGCAACCTCACCCCGGCCGGAAGCGGCCCCGATGGCGTGCTGCTGCTGACCGAGACGGACGCCCGGACCAGTACCACCGCCGTCGTGCGCTACGACCCGGAGCGGCGCGCGGCGCGGCGGGTCGCGCTGTCCGCGCCGGTGTCCGCGATCGACGCCGTCACCAGTGGTGACCGGGTGTACGTGCTGGGCACGGACGGCGGGTTGGTGGCCGTCGACACCGCGCGCGAGGGCACGGCGCGGGCGCGGCTCTGGCGCCTGGAGACCTCGGTCTCCAACGCCTCGCCGCTGGTGGCGGCGGACGGCAGGCTGTACTTCTCGGCGGCGGACGGCCGGTTGCTGGCCGTGGACGCCCAGCGGGGCGAGGTGATCGGCGAGACCCGCTCGCGCGGGGGCGCGGCCGGTCAGGGCTTCCTGGATCTGATGCCCGCGCCGGTGGTGGCGGACGGCAAGGTGTTCGCGACGGCCCCGGACGGCACGCTCTTCGCCGTCGACGGGCGGAATCCGGCCGGTTGGTGAGCGGCGTCACGGGCCCCCGGCGCCGGCCGGGCCTAGAGTGACCGCCGGATCGTGGGTCGGTGGGAGAAGGCGGGAATGGCACTGCGCGCCGGGGACCCGGAGTCCGTCGGAGGCTACGCACTCGAGCGGCGGCTCGGCCGTGGCGGGATGGGCACGGTGTATCTGGCCCGGTCGCCGTCGGGGCGGCGGCTGGCGCTGAAGGTGGTGCATCAGCAGTTCGCCGACGACGACGAGTTCCGGGTGCGGTTCCGGCAGGAGGTCGCGGCCGCCCGGCGGGTCAGCGGCGCGTTCACCGCGGCCGTCGTGGACGCGGACCCCGATGCCGTGCTGCCGTGGATGGCGACCTCGTACGTCCCCGGCCGGACCCTCGCCGAGCGGGTCGCGGCGGGCGGTCCGCTGCGCGGCGCGGAGCTGCGGCGGCTGGCGATCGGGCTGGTCGAGGCGCTACGGGACATCCACCGGGCGGGAGTGGTGCACCGGGATCTGAAACCGGCCAACATCGTGCTGTCCGACGAGGGCCCCCGCGTCATCGACTTCGGCATCTCCCGGGCGGCCGACCACCAGACGCTGACCATGACGGGCCGGGTCATGGGCACGCCCCCGTTCATGTCGCCGGAGCAGCTGCGCGATCCGCGCGAGGTCGGGCCGGAGTCCGATGTGTTCTCGCTGGCGACGGTGCTGGTGTACGCGGCGACCGGCCAGAGCCCGTTCGACGCGGACAGCCCCTATATGACCGCCTATCACGTGGTGTACGAGCCCCCGGCGCTGGACGCGGTGACCGGGCCGCTGCGTGACGCGGTCGCGGACTGCCTGAGCAAGGACCCGCCCGCGCGGCCCGGTCTTGACGAACTGCTTGAACGGCTGCGGACGCTGCCCGAGGACGACGGTGCCGACGGTGAGGGCGGTGCCGACCGTAAGGGCGATGCCGACGACCGTAAGGACGTCACGGAAGCGGACGGCGGCACTGGCGAGGGCGGCGAGGGCGACGCCGCCGTGCCGACCGAGGTCGGCCGCGCGCCGGGCCACGCCCATCTGACCCGCCGCCCCCTGGTGCTCGCCGCCGCGGCCGCGGGCCTGGTCGCCGCGATCGTGGGGACGATCGTCTTCCTCCGGGCCGGATCCGGACCCGAGGGCGAGCCGGATGCCCGCCCCACCACCCGCTCATCGGCGAACGGCTCGCTCCCATCCGGCTGGCGCCCCTGGCAGCGCACCCTCGCCGGGCCCGGCACCGACATCGTGACCAGCGCCAATGGCGCTCCGCGCTCGGTCAGCGGGCCGACCGGCCGCCGCTGTCTGCCCTCGGGCACGGATCTGTACTGCGGTGGTTCCGGGATCGCCCTGACGCGGCTGGACGTCCGGGGGCGGGTGGCCTGGCACCGGTCGGCGAAGCCGAGCGGGCTGATCGGAGTGGCGGGCGGTCTCGTGCTGGGCACCGTGGAGAAGTCGGACGGCACGGCCCGGCTGGAGGGCTACCGCACCAGCGACGGTGAGCGGGTCTGGCGGACCGACATCGGCAGCGCGTACCAGGGGGCGGTGTTCCAGCGGGGGGACCATCCCGCCGTGCTCACCCAGAGCTGGGACGAGGAGACCTTCCAGGCGGTGGACGTGCGCACCGGCCGCACGCTCTGGTCGCGCCGGGTCGGCCACGGGCTGAGCTGCGGTCCGGATGTGGTGGCCGGACGCCCCCTCGCGGACTGCGGACCGCTGGAGGACCGGGGCGACCCGGCCGTTCCGAGCGGGCTCTACACCCTCTCCCCCACCACGGGGGCGCCCCGGCGGATCGGCACCGTCTACGTGGGCTCCTTCCTCGCCGAGCGCTCGGGCGAACTCCTCTATCTGGAGCAGCGCGAACACGACACCGACGACTACACCGATCTGCTGTTCCTCGGCACGGACGGGGAACGGCAGCGCCGGGTGAAGCTGCCCGAGGGGCTCTCCGCCCAGCAGATCACGCCCGCCCTGGTGGGCGACACGCTCTACTTCGTCCGGCAGAACGGCGAGGTCACCGCCGTCACCACGACCGGAAAGCGGCTGTGGAGCAAGGCGACGCAGGTGGAGTGGCTGGGCCCGCCCGCGGTGTCCGGGAGCCGGAACGCCCTGTATCTGGCCACCGCAGCGGGCCGGGTCGTCGCGCTGGACCGCCGGGACGGCCGGGTGCTGTGGCGGACCAAGGCGCGTACCGACCCCGGTGGCATCCCCGCCGAGCTGACGCTGAGCGGGGACGCCCTCACCACGGTCTACGGATACGACACCCTGGAGGCGTCCGGGATGGACGTCAGCCGGGGCGGCTGAGGCGGAGGGACGTCAGCCGGGGCGGCTGCCGTGCGACGACACCCGCTTCGGCTGACCGCGCGCGGTCAGCCGAAGCGGCCGATACCGCGCGGACTCAGCCCAGTTGGCTGATGTCGCGGACCGCGCCCTTGTCCGCGCTGGTGGCCATCGCCGCGTAGGCACGCAGCGCGGTGGACACCTTGCGCTCGCGGTCCTTCGGGGCGTAGACGCCGCCGAGCTCCTCGCGGCGGGCCGCCAACTCCTCCTCGCTCACCAGGAGGTCGATGGAGCGGGCGGGGATGTCGATACGGATCCGGTCGCCGTCCCGGACCAGGGCGATCGTGCCGCCGGACGCCGCCTCCGGCGAGGCGTGCCCGATGGAAAGGCCCGAGGTGCCGCCGGAGAAGCGGCCGTCGGTGACCAGCGCGCATGCCTTGCCCAGGCCCCGGCCCTTGAGGAAGGAGGTCGGGTAGAGCATCTCCTGCATCCCGGGGCCGCCCTTGGGGCCCTCGTAGCGGATGACGACCACGTCGCCCTCCTTGACCTGCTTGCCCAGGATCCGCTCGACGGCCTCCTCCTGGGATTCGCAGACCACGGCCGGGCCCTCGAAGGTCCAGATCGACTCGTCCACGCCCGCGGTCTTCACCACACAGCCGTCGACGGCCAGATTGCCCTTGAGGACGGCGAGTCCGCCGTCCTTGGAGTAGGTGTGCTCCATGTCGCGGATGCAGCCGCCGGCGGCGTCCGTGTCCAGGGAGTCCCAGCGCTCGGACTGCGAGAAGGCGGTGGCGGAGCGCTTGCAGCCGGGGGCCGCGTGCCACAGCTCGACGGCCTCGGCGGACGGTGAACCGCCGCGCACGTCCCAGGTCTTGAGCCAGTCGGCGAGCGAGGAGCTGTGCACGGAGTGGACGTCCTCGTTCAGCAGCCCGCCGCGGAACAGTTCGCCGAGGATCGCCGGGATGCCGCCCGCACGGTGCACGTCCTCCATGTAGTACGTGCCGCCGGGGGCGACGTTGGGGGCGACCTTGGCGAGGCACGGCACCCGTCGGGAGACCTCGTCGATGTCCTTGAGGTCGTAGTCCAGACCGGCCTCCTGGGCGGCGGCCAGCAGGTGCAGGATCGTGTTGGTCGAGCCGCCCATGGCGATGTCGAGCGCCATGGCGTTCTCGAAGGCGGCGCGGGAGCCGATGGAGCGCGGCAGAACCGTCTCGTCGTCCTGCTCGTAGTGGCGCTTGGTGATCTCCACGACCGTACGGCCGGCGGTCTCGTAGAGCGCCTTGCGGGCGGTGTGGGTGGCCAGCACCGAGCCGTTGCCCGGCAGGGAGAGCCCCATCGCCTCGGTCAGGCAGTTCATCGAGTTGGCGGTGAACATGCCGGAACAGGAGCCGCAGGTCGGGCAGGCGTTGTTCTCGATGCGGAGGATGTCCTCGTCCGAGACGCTCTCGTTGACCGCGTCCGAGATCGCGTTGATCAGGTCCAGCTTGCGGACGGTGCCGTCGACGAGCGTGGCCCGGCCCGCCTCCATGGGGCCGCCGGAGACGAAGACGGTCGGGATGTTGAGCCGCATCGCGGCCATCAGCATCCCGGGGGTGATCTTGTCGCAGTTGGAGATGCAGATCAGCGCGTCCGCGCAGTGCGCCTCGACCATGTACTCCACGGAGTCGGCGATCAGGTCGCGGGAGGGGAGGCTGTAGAGCATCCCGCCGTGGCCCATGGCGATGCCGTCGTCCACGGCGATGGTGTTGAACTCGCGCGGAATGCCGCCCGCGGCGTGGATCGCCTCGCTGACGATCCGGCCGACCGGCTGGAGGTGGGTGTGGCCGGGCACGAACTCGGTGAAGCTGTTGGCGACGGCGACGATCGGCTTGCCGAAGTCCTCGCGCGCTACGCCGGAAGCCTGCATAAGGGCGCGGGCGCCCGCCATGTTGCGGCCGTGGGTGACAGTGCGAGACCTCAGCTCGGGCACGGTGCTCGGCTCCCTCGTGATACGTGCGTCCTGCGGATCGGATCGGAGTCTTCTGAGCCTACGCCTGTGTCCACGGATCCGGATGGTCCGTCCGGATCCAGAGACGGCCGGGTCACTGAGCGGAACAGGTCGATCAGCTCTCGGTCAGCGATTAGGCCCGTTCATGCCCCGACGATCAGGATTTCGATCAGCTCTCGGTCAGATAGCGCTGCAGAGTGGGCCCCACCATCGCCACGATGTCGTCCGCCTCCGCCGAGGCCATCGGCTCCATCCGGATCACATACCGCAGCATCGCGATCCCGATCAGATGCCCGGCCGCGAGCTGGGCCCGGAACTCGGGGTTCGGGACGTCCAGCTCACCCGCCATCCGCACCAGCACCCGGCGCTCGATCATGCCGCGCAGCACCACGGCGGCGGTCTCGTTGGTCAGCGCCGAGCGCATCACGGCGAGCAGCGGCAGCCTGCTGACCGGGTTCTCCCAGATGCCGAACATATAACGGGCCATCCGCTCGCCCGCGCCCTCCCGGCTGCCGTGCACCGCGTCCGGAACGCCCATGGCGGGAGCGAAGATCAGCTCGATGGCGGCCTCGAACACCTGCTCCTTGGTGCCGAAGTAGTGGTGGACCAGCGCCGGGTCCACCTCAGCGGCCTTGGCGATGCCGCGGATCGAGGTCTTGTCGTAGCCGCGCTCGGCGAACTCGTTGCGCGCCGCGATCAGGATCCGGTCCCGGGCGGCGGGGCCGTCGGAGGCGCTCGTACGGGCCGGGCGGCCGCGCTTGCGCGGGGGTGTGGCGGACCCGGATGCGGCGGCGGTCATGAACCGGGCACCGCCCTGCTCCGCCGGGTGGCCGAGGTCGGCGAGGCGAGGTGCAGCCGGGTGAAGGCCAGGGCCTCCGCCAGATCGGCCTCGCGCTCGGTCGTGGACATGGCACGCCGGGTGTTGACCTCGACGACCACATTGCCGTCGAAACCCCCGACCGCGAGCCGTTCCAGCAGCTCGGCACAGGGCTGGGTGCCGCGCCCCGGCACCAGGTGTTCGTCCTTGTTGGAGCCCTGGCCGTCGGCGAGGTGGAGATGGGCCAGCCGGTCGCCCATGCGGTCCACCATCTCCAGCGCGTCCGTACGGGCGGTGGCGGTGTGCGACAGGTCGATCGTGAAGTGGCGGTAGTCGTCCTGGGTGACATCCCAGCCCGGGGCGTACGCCAGCATCTCGCGGTCGCGGTAGCGCCACGGGTACATGTTCTCGACCGCGAACCGCACATCGGTCTCGTCCGCCATCCGCCAGATTCCGCGGACGAACCCGCGCGCGTACGCCCGCTGCCATCGGAACGGCGGGTGGACCACGACGGTGGACGCGTCGAGCTTCTCGGCGGCCGCCCTCGCCCGCTGCAGCTTCACCCACGGGTCGGTCGACCAGACCCGCTGGGTGATCAGCAGACAGGGGGCGTGCACGGCGAGGATCGGCACCTGGTGGTAGTCCGAGAGCCGACGCAGCGCCTCGATGTCCTGGCTGACCGGATCGGTCCACACCATGACCTCGACGCCGTCGTAGCCCAGGCGTGCCGCGATCTCGAAGGCCGTCGCCGTCGACTCCGGATAGACCGAGGCTGTGGACAGCGCGACCTTCGCATCCGGGATGCGCACCACTGGCTCTGTCACGAGGGACAGCGTACGGCGGCTGCTCTCCGCAACCGAACCGCGGCGGCCTTTGCGGCTGAACGGCCGCCGCATTCCGGCCCCGGCCACGCTCCGTGGTCAGGTGGGCAGATGGTCCAGGCGGCGGAGGATCACGCCCTCGCGCAGCGCCCACGGGCAGATCTCCAGCTGCTCCACGTCGAACAGGTCCATCGCGGCCTCCGCCACCAGCGCCCCGGCCGTGAGCTGTCCGGCCCGGCCCTCGGAGACCCCGGGCAGCTCGGCCCGCTCCTGGGTGGGCATGGCGGCCAGCTTCGGCACCCACTCCTCCAGCGCCCGGCGGGTGAGCCGGCGCTCCACGTAGAGCCCCTCGGCGGAGCGCGCGGCGCCGGTGATCCTGGCCAGCTGCTTGAAGGTCTTGGAGGTGGCCACCACATGGTCCGGCGCCCCATGGCGGCTGAAATCGCCGACGCTCCGGGCGATCTCGGCCCGCACATGGCGCCGCAGGGCCCGTACGTCCGCCGGGTCGGGCGGATCGCCGGGCAGCCAGGACCCGGTCAGCCGGCCGGCCCCGAGCGGCAGCGAAACCGCCGCGACGGGCTCCTCGTCCATGCCGTACGCGATCTCCAGCGAACCGCCGCCGATGTCCAGGACCAGCAGCCTCCCCGCGGACCAGCCGAACCAGCGGCGGGCGGCCAGGAAGGTGAGCCGTGCCTCGTCCGCGCCGCTGAGCACCTGGAGCCGTACGCCGGTCTCCTCGGCGACCCGGGCCAGGACCTCATCGGCGTTGGACGCCTCGCGGACGGCGGAGGTCGCGAACGGCAGGACGTCCTCGACGCCCTTGTCCTCGGCCGCCTCCAGCGCCTCCATGACCACCGCGATCAGGCGGTCGACGCCGTCGGAGCCGATGGCCCCGTGCCCGTCGAGGAGTTCGGCCAGCCGCAGCTCGGCCTTGTGCGAATGCGCGGGCAGCGGGCGCGCGCCGGGGTGGGCGTCCATCACGAGCAGATGAACCGTATTCGAACCCACGTCGAGGACACCGAGTCTCATGACGTGAACGCTACTGCTCCCACCTCGGTGTCATGCACAGGTCCTCCCACGTTCCCGCGGCATGAGCGCGCCTGAGCCGCGCCGGGGACGTGCGCGGTCCCCACCTCCGGGTTTTCGCCGAAGGCGCCTACCCTTGCACCGTGGCAAAGACGAAAAAGGCGAAGCAGGACAAACGCCGGAAGGCCGCCCTGGAGTGGGCGGCCGACGAGCCGATGCCGTCCGGGGCGGAGGGTACCGAGGACGCCGCGAGCGCCGAGGACGCCCCGGGCGCCGAGGACGAGGTCGGCCTGGACTTCGCCCGCGCATGGGTCGAATTCCCCGATCCGGCCGACGACGAGCAGCTCTTCCGATGCGATCTGACCTGGCTGACCTCCAAGTGGACCTGCATCTTCGGCCAGGGCTGCCAGGGCATCCAGGCGGGGCGGGCCAGCGACGGCTGCTGCACGCTGGGCGCGCACTTCTCCGACGAGGACGACGAGGCGCGAGTCGGACGCCATATGGCCCGGCTGACCCCGGAGATCTGGCAGTTCCACGACGAGGGGCACGCCTCGGGGTGGGTGCAGGAGGACGACGACGGCGAACGGCAGACCCGGCGCCACAAGGGCTCATGCATCTTCCAGAACCGGCCGGGCTTCGCGGGCGGCGCGGGCTGCGCACTGCACATCCTGGCCCTGCGGGAGGGGCGCGAGCCGCTGGAGACCAAGCCGGATGTGTGCTGGCAACTGCCGGTGCGGCGGTCCTACGACTGGATCGACCGGCCGGACGACAGCCGGGTGCTGCGGATCACCATCGCCGAGTACGACCGGCGCGGATGGGGGCCGGGCGGCCACGATCTGCACTGGTGGTGCACCTCTGCCACCTCGGCGCACGGGGCCGGGGAGCCGGTGTTCCGGTCGTACCGGCCGGAGCTCATGGAGCTGATGGGCAAGGCCGGGTACGACCGGCTGGTCGAGCTGTGCGAGCAGCGCATGGCGTCGTCGCTGCCGATGCTGGCGCCGCATCCGGCGGACCCAATGGTTCCGGCTGATCCGGTCGTTCCGGTGGACCCGGCGGACCCGGCGGACCCGGACGACTGACGAGGCCGTGCCGCCTGCGGCGGGCTGTTCCCCTCCCCGCCCCTTCCCACAACCGGGGCTCCGCCCCAGCCCCGGGGATCCGTGCCCCTGACCTGCCGTCGATCGCCTGCGGCGCCGTCGTGGCCGGTCGCGCAGTTCCCCGCGACCCTTCGGGCGCCTTCCTTCCGCACCCCCGGGCGTCCGGGGGCGCGGCCGCTGTGCCCTGACCTGCCGTCGATCGTCCGCGGCGCCATCGTGGCTGATCGCGCAGTTCCCCGCGCCCCTGTCGGGGCGTCCTCCGCGGGGTCCAGGGGCGCCGCCCCTGTGCCCTGACCTGCCGACAACCGTTCGCGGCACCATCGTGGCCGGTCGCGCAGTTCCCCGCACCGCCGGGCGTCCAGGGGCGGAGCCCCTGGCTGCGGCGCCGTCGTGGCTGGTCGCGCCCGCGAGGCGGAGCCTCGCATCGACACAGCCCCGCGCCCCGGGGGCCCAGGGGCGGAGCGCCCTGGTTACGGGAAGGGGCGGGGTGGGGAAGATTCCCCACCCCATCGCGTCCGGGCCATGCGAGAGCGCCTCGCGTCAGCGCTTCGCGGCGGGTGAACCGGACGGCGTCGGTGAGGGGTCGCTCGGGGACGGGGTCGGCTGGCCGGAGGGGTCCGTGGGGCTGGGGGGGGGGTCGGCGGGCGTGCCGCGGCCCTCGATCAGCACCACCGCGCCCGCCGGGTCCACCGAGACCCGCGCGCTCCAGTGCCCGGACGGCTCCCGGTCATGGTCCACCGAGACCGTGATGGTGGTGGAGTCGCCGGGCCGCAGCACCCCGGCCGGGTGGTTCAGCTGGAGCCAGGGCGCCCCGGCGGCGGCCGACCAGTGCACCGGTGAACCGCCGGACGCGGTGAGAGTGATTACGGTCACATCACCCTCGGGGTGCGCCGTGACCGTGAGCCGTCCCGGTCCTGGGGCGGGGCGGGAGGGTCCGGAGCCGTCCCCGGGGCGGCCGCCACCGTCCGGGCGGGACGCCTCGCCGTCCTTGTGCCCCGGCCGCTCCACCACACCGTCCGCGTCGATCACCTCGACCGACACATCCGGCGCCCCGCGGCCCGCCTCGGCGCCGCGCGGGCCGGAGCCGATCCGCGTGCCGGAACGGTCCTGCGCACTGCCGCCGGTCTGTTCGTACGAGCGCCGGGCGGGCCGGTCCTGACCGGCCGGGGCCTGGTCCGCGCCGTCCGCGTCGGCGGCGGCCACCGAGTCCGTGTCGCGCTCGTCACCGGCGAGCGGGGCGCCCCGGTAGGCGGCCCACAGGGCGAGCACCGGGGCCGCCACGACCGTGGCGACCACCGTCGTGGTCAGCACGCGGCTGCGCATCCGGCTGCGGCGGGCGGCCCGGTCCTGGGGCTCCAGCGGAAAGCCGCGCCGGTCGAACCGGGGCCCGGCGCCCGCGCGGGCGGGCCGTCCGCCCCGCGCGCCCAGCAGCGCGGCGTGCACGGCGGCGCGGGGGGCCTCCACCACCGGGAGCTCGGCGGGCGCGGCGGCCGTACCGGGCCAGGGCCCGTCGGCCGTGGCGCGCTCGGCCATCCGGCGGCACTCGCGGCAGTCGTCCACATGGCGCACCAGCTCGCGGCGGAGGGCGGCGGAGAGCAGCACCTGGGTGTCGCCCGCGAGCCGCGCGACCACCGGGCAGTGGCCGAGCTCGACGACGGCGAGCGCGGCGCGGGTCCGCTCCACCTCGCAGGCGGCGCTGGAGAGCAGGGCGCGGGTCTCCTCCTGGTCCTTGCCGAGCACGGCGGCCACCTCGGAGGGGCCCAGCCGGTGGCGCACCGCGAGTTCGAGCGCCTCGCGCTGCTCGGCGGAGGTCCCGGCGGCCTCCGGCCAGGCCAGCGCGGCCAGTTCGTGGCGGCGCTGGGCGGCGATGGGCTCGGGCAGCTCGGCCGCGGTGCCGTCGCCCGGGGTGTCCGTCCCCGTACGGCCGCGGCGCTCGGCCAGTTTGCGCAGACAGGCCCAGCGGGCGACCGCGTAGAGCCAGGGGCGGGACAGCTCGCCCTCCTCGGTCACCCGGCCGCGCCCCCGGCCGGTGCGGCGCTCGGCCACCGCCAGTACGTCGCCCACCGCGACGGCCGCGGCGTCGTGTTCGCACAGGGCCGACAGGCAGTACGTGAACAGGCCGTCCAGGTACGGCTCGTAGCGTTCCGGAGGCCGCTGGGGGCGGGTGGTGGTGGAGCGGGGCGCACGGCGCCGCGCCCGCTGTGCGCCGGGGGTCTGTGTCGAGTGCTCGGACCTGCTGCTCATCACCCGGCGACGGTAGGCGGATGATGCAGACTTCCTCGCGCCACTTGCACTGTTTTAACCCTTACGGGTGACCATCTCCCTCATAAGGGGACAGGTGTCCCCCTCCGGTGGCCACAACCTGATATGCGCCCGGGGCGGTTCGGCTCTGTCGGTGGGCGGCGCTAGCGTTACGGCATGGCTGCCCGTAGCTCCTCCCGCTCATCCGCCAAGGACCGGCCCTCCTACCGCTGTACGGAGTGCGGCTGGACCACCGCCAAGTGGCTCGGCCGCTGCCCGGAGTGCCAGGCGTGGGGCACCGTCGAGGAGTACGGGGCGCCCGCGGTGCGCACCACCGCGCCCGGCCGGGTCACCTCGGCCGCCCTGCCCATCGGCCAGGTGGACGGCCGTCAGGCCACCGCGCGGGGCACGGGCGTGGACGAGCTGGACCGGGTGCTCGGCGGCGGGCTGGTCCCGGGCGCGGTCGTGCTGCTCGCCGGGGAGCCCGGGGTCGGCAAGTCCACGCTGCTGCTGGACGTGGCGGCCAAGGCCGCCTCCGAGGAGCACCGCACGCTCTACATCACCGGTGAGGAGTCGGCGAGTCAGGTGCGGCTGCGCGCCGACCGCATCGGCGCGCTGAGCGAGCATCTCTACCTCGCCGCCGAGACCGACCTCGCCACGGTCCTCGGCCATCTGGACTCGGTCAAGCCCTCGCTGCTCGTCCTGGACTCGGTGCAGACCGTCGCCTCGCCCGAGATCGACGGCGCGCCGGGCGGGATGGCGCAGGTGCGCGAGGTGGCCGGGGCGCTGATCCGCGTGTCCAAGGAGCGCGGGATGTCCACCCTGCTGGTGGGCCACGTCACCAAGGACGGTGCCATCGCCGGGCCCCGGCTGCTGGAGCATCTGGTCGATGTCGTGCTGCATTTCGAGGGCGACCGGCACGCCCGGCTGCGGCTGGTGCGCGGGGTGAAGAACCGCTACGGGGCGACGGACGAGGTCGGCTGCTTCGAGTTGCACGACGAGGGCATCACCGGGCTCGCCGACCCCTCCGGGCTGTTCCTCACCCGCCGCGACGAGCCGGTGCCGGGCACGTGTCTGACGGTCACCCTGGAGGGCCGCCGGCCGCTGGTGGCCGAGGTGCAGGCGCTCACCGTGGACTCCCAGATCCCCTCGCCGCGCCGCACCACCTCCGGTCTGGAGACCTCCCGGGTCTCGATGATGCTGGCCGTGCTGGAGCAGCGCGGCCGGATCAGCGCGCTCGGCAAGCGGGACATCTACAGCGCCACGGTGGGCGGCGTGAAGCTGTCCGAGCCCGCCGCGGACCTCGCCGTGGCGCTCGCGCTGGCCAGCGCCGCCAGTGACACCCCGCTGCCCAAGAACCTGGTGGCGATCGGCGAGGTCGGGCTCGCGGGCGAGGTCCGGCGGGTCACCGGGGTGCAGCGGCGGCTGTCGGAGGCGGCCCGGCTCGGCTTCACCCATGCCCTGGTGCCGGGCGACCCGGGCCGGATCCCGGACGGGATGCGGGTGCTGGAGGTCGCGGACATCGGGGACGCGCTGCGGGTGCTGCCGCGGCGCCGGGAGCGTGGCGAGAAGGCGCGGGTGGAGGCGGACGACCGGGGCTGACATGGTGGGCGTGGCGTCACCGTAGCGGTGGCGGAAGCGTGGCCGAGTGCCCTGGTGAGGGCGTACGGCAGGGGTCGGTGAGCCGGGTGGCGCGCGGCCCAGGGGGAGTCGCGCTCCGCTTCGCGCCTACGGGCGTACGCCGGGAGACCCCACGGGAGGCCGGTGGCCGCCGGTAGACTTTGCCCTGGTCTCGCCCATACGTGGCCTCGCGCACCGGCATGGCGGGGCGACTCGTGGCACCGACAGACCTTGCGACGGAGGAGTGCAGTGGCAGCAGGCGACCGGGCAACGGCACCCGGCAAGGCCGACGGTCTGATGCGTGCCTCCCTGAGCGCGGTCGCGCCCGGCACGGCGTTGCGCGACGGCCTCGAGCGCGTTCTCCGGGGAAACACCGGCGGGCTGATCGTGCTCGGCACCGACAAGACCGTCGAGTCGCTGTGCACCGGCGGCTTCGTCATCGACGTCGAGTTCACCGCGACCCGGCTGCGCGAGCTGTGCAAGCTGGACGGCGCGCTGGTGCTCGACAAGGACATCACCAAGATCGTGCGGGCCGGGGTGCAGCTGGTGCCGGACGCGGCGATCCCCACCGAGGAGACCGGCACCCGGCACCGGACCGCGCAGCGCGTCTCCATCCAGACCGGCTTCCCGGTGGTCTCGGTCAGCCAGTCGATGCGGCTGATCGCGCTGTATGTGGACGGCCAGCGGCGGGTCCTGGAGGACTCGGCGGCGATCCTCTCCCGCGCCAACCAGGCGCTGGCCACCCTGGAGCGGTACAAGCTCCGCCTCGACGAGGTGGCGGGCACCCTCTCGGCCCTGGAGATCGAGGACCTGGTCACCGTCCGCGATGTGAGCGCGGTCGCGCAGCGGCTGGAGATGGTCCGCCGCATCGCCACCGAGATCGCGGAGTACGTGGTCGAGCTGGGCACCGACGGCCGGCTGCTCTCCCTCCAGCTGGACGAGCTGATCGCGGGCGTGGAGCCCGAGCGCGAGCTGGTGGTGCGGGACTACGTGCCCGAGCCGACCGCCAAGCGCACCCGTACGGTGGCCGACGCGCTCGCCGAGCTGGACCGGCTGACCCACGCCGAGCTGCTCGAACTCCCCATCGTGGCCCGCGCCCTGGGGTACACCGGCTCGCCCGAGACCCTCGACTCCGCCGTCTCGCCGCGCGGCTTCCGGCTGCTGGCCAAGGTGCCGCGGCTGCCGGGCGCCATCATCGAGCGGCTGGTGGAGCACTTCGGGGGCCTGCAGAAGCTGTTGGCCGCGAGCGTGGACGATCTGCAGATGGTGGACGGCGTGGGCGAGGCCCGGGCGCGCTCGGTCCGCGAGGGTCTCTCGCGGCTGGCGGAGTCGTCCATCCTGGAGCGGTACGTCTGAGGGGCCTTGGCCCCGGCCCCTGGACCCCGGGTCCAGGGGCGGAGCCCCTGGTCAGTCCTTCTCGAGGACGAAGGACACCTTGGCCGTCCCGAGCCCGTCCACCTTCACCTCGACCAGATACGTGCCCGGCTTGGCCGACGCGCTGCCCGACGGGGTGGCGCAGTGTTCGGCGCTGCGCTTGCGGTCCCATTCCACGGTGCGCTTGGTCTGGCCGGAGCCCTCCACCTCGACCAGGGCGGCGGCGCTGCCCTCCGGGCAGTCGTCGGAGGCCCAGACGTGGGCGTTGTGGGCGTCGGTGATGGTCAGCGAGGCCGCGGCGCGCCCGAAGTCGACCTTGCAGGAGCTCGACTTGGTGTTCTTCACGACGATCTCGAAGTTGGGCTTCTCCCCCGGCGCCCAGGTGTTCTTGACCTTGGAGTCCTTGACGCTGCGCACCGTCAGCTCCACGTCGCCGGGGCGGCAGTCCCGCAGGCTCGACCCGGCGGGCAGGCCCTGCCCGGTCCCGGTGCCGATGCCACCGCCCGCACCGCCGCCCGAGGAGCCGCCCGCGCCGCCGGAGCCGCTGCCGCCGCCCGCGCCACCGCCGCTCGCGTCCGCGCCGCCGTCGTCGGAGCCGCCGCCGCTGCCGCCGCTGCCGCCGGAGCCCGAGCCGCCGCCGTCCGACTCGTCGCGCCCGCCCGGCCGTTCGCTGTTGACCGGCCCGGAGGAGGAGGGGCCCGGGGTGATCGTGCTCGCGGGTCCCCCGCCGCCCGACCCCTTGCCCTCGTCACTTCCGCCACCTCCCGAACCACCCCAGCCGAAGGCCCAGATGACCACGAGAACGATGGCGATGAACAGGGCCAGCGCAACGGCCCTCCGCCGCCAGTAAATGGAGGAGGGAAGCGGCCCGATCGGATTGCGCAGAGATCCCACGCGGAAACTCTACGAGAGATCGGGAGCACTACCGGCCAATAACCCCCGCTCCAGGCCCTACTTTTCTCATGATCCGACCGGATCCGGCACATGAGGGGCCCCACAGACGTCCACAAGGCGCCCTGAGGCCACCCCGGGGGCACCGGAAGACCGCACCCGGGCGCGGTAAGCGGCCATCCGTTCCCGTACGGGCGCCGTATCGCACGATTTGGCAACGACTGGTGCGCGGCTCGACCCGAACGCCCGCGCCCTGAGCCCCGCGAGCCGTCCCGTCATGTCAGGATCGGATGCGATGACTGCCATTTCCGCTTCCACCGTCCCGGCCGCCGCATCCTCCGACCCCGACGGAGCCGTTCTGCACCGGCCCGTCATCGACTGGTTCGACGCGCACGCGCGCGACCTGCCCTGGCGCCGCCCCGAGGCGGGCGCCTGGGGTGTGATGGTGAGCGAGTTCATGCTCCAGCAGACCCCGGTGAACCGGGTGCTGCCGGTGTACGAGCAGTGGCTCGCCCGCTGGCCGCGCCCGGCCGACCTGGCCGCGGAACCGCCCGGTGAGGCGGTCCGCGCCTGGGGCCGACTGGGCTATCCGCGCCGGGCGCTGCGGCTGCACGGCGCCGCGGCCGCCATAAGGGAGCGGCACGGCGGTGACGTACCGCGTGACCACGCCCAGTTGCTGGCGCTGCCGGGGGTGGGTGAGTACACGGCGGCGGCCGTGGCCTCGTTCGCGTACGGCCAGCGCCATCCGGTGCTGGACACCAATGTCCGCCGGGTGTTCGCGCGCGCGGTCAGCGGTGCGCAGTACCCGCCGAACGCCACCACCGCCGCCGAGCGCAAGCTGGCCCGCGCCCTGCTCCCCGAGGCGGAGCCGACCGCGGCGCGCTGGGCGGCCGCCACGATGGAGCTGGGCGCGCTGGTCTGCACGGCCCGCACCCCGGACTGCGCTCGCTGCCCGATCGCCGCGCTGTGTGCCTGGCGGCAGGCCGGTTCGCCGGAGCACGAGGGACCGCCGCGGCGCGGCCAGACCTACGCCGGTACGGACCGCCAGGTGCGGGGCAAGTTGCTCGCGGTGTTGCGGGAGGCCGTGACACCGGTGCCGCAGACGACGCTGGACGAGGTGTGGGACGAGCCGGTGCAGCGGGCCCGCGCGCTCGACGGGCTCGTCTCCGACGGACTGGTGGAGCCGCTCTCGGGAGGCCTCTACCGGCTGCCGCTGACCTGAGGACATCCCTCGTCACGGCCCTGTCTGTGACAGACCTGTGACACGCCCAGGACCCGGTTCTGACACTGAGTCGGGCCGGGTTCCGTTGTTACACAACCTATGGGTAGCTGTGCGTTTGCCGAGGCGTAGTTGCGCATCGCGCCGCAACAGCGCCTCCGTAGCGTCCTTCCCGTGCCGAGCGAGAAGCCGGACACGTCAACGGCGGGGAAGACAGCGGGATGGAGGCTGCACATCATGAGCAGCAGCAATGTTCTGGACTTTGAGGAGTACGTGCGGAATCGGCAGGACGCGCTGCTGCGCAGCGCCCGTCGGCTGATCCCCGACCCGATCGAGGCACAGGATCTGCTCCAGACCGCCTTGGTGCGAACCTACGGGCGCTGGGACGGCATAGCCGACAAATCGCTCGCGGACGCCTATCTCCGACGCGTGATGATCAACACCCGTACCGAGTGGTGGCGCGCCCGCAAGCTGGACGAGGTGCCCACCGAGCAGCTTCCGGAGGCGAGCGTCGACGACGGCACCGAGCAGCACGCCGACCGCGCCCTGCTGATGGACATCCTTTCGGTGCTCGCTCCCAAGCAGCGCAGTGTCGTGGTGCTGCGACACTGGGAGCAGATGACGACCGAAGAGACCGCGGAGGCGCTCGGAATGTCGACCGGAACGGTCAAGAGCACGCTGCACCGGGCGCTGGCCCGGCTGCGGCAGGAGCTGGAGAGCCGCGATCTGGACGCCCGTGCGCTCGGCCGTCGGGACGGGGACACCAAGCCGGCCACCAACGTCCGGCAGCACACGGGTCGGGTCCGGCGCGCCCGCCAGGAGCAGGGGCAGGAACGGTGCGCGGCCTGACCAGGGCCTCTCCCAGCAGGACAGTCATGCTCACCGGCGGCGCGGTCGTGGGCCTCGCGGCCGCCGGCGGCTGGATGCTGGCCGGATGCGGTGACGCGAGCCAGGGGGTGCGCAAGGAGGGCCCGGCGAGCACCGAGTGGGCCTCGGCCGCCGCGGACTCCGGCGCGTACGCGGGGGGCCGTGGATCGAGCCGGCCGTCACCGGCTGCCGGGAAGAAGCTCGACGTGATCAAGCTGGTCAAGGCGGATCCGCGCGTCAGCGACGACCTGAAGACCAGCCTCAAGCCCTGCCCCACGGCCAAGGAGCGCGAGTCGAAGCAGGAGATCAAGGGCTATCCGGTGGACGTGACGTCCGGCCGGCTGACCGGCTCCGCCGATTCCGACCTGGTCATCAACGTCATGAGCTGCACCGACGGCTTCGGCATCGGCTCGTATGTGTACCGCAAGGTGGGCGACCGGTACGAGAACGTCTTCAGCGACGAGCAGCCGCCCGTCTACGCCGACGCCGCCAGGGACGAGCTGCGGGTGACGAAGCTCTCCTACACCTCCGGGGACTCGGTCTGTTGCCCTTCGAGCGAGACCGTGATCACCTACGGCTGGTCCGAGGGGGACCGCTCGTTCACGGTGCGGTCCCGCGAGCGCACCGACTACAGCAAGAATGTGCCCAAGGAAGAGGCGACCCCGGTGCCGACCGCGCGCGCCGACGACGGAACGGAAGGCTGAAGCGAGGCTGTGGCCGAGACCCATGTGCTCTTCGTCGAGGACGACGATGTCATCCGTGAAGCCACGCAGCTCGCCCTGGAGCGCGACGGCTTTCTCGTGACGGCCGCGCCCGACGGGCTGACCGGCCTCGAGCGCTTCCGGGCCGACCGCCCCGATATCGCGCTGCTCGATGTGATGGTTCCGGGCCTGGACGGGGTCAGCCTGTGCCGCCGGATCCGCGACGAGTCCACCGTTCCCGTGATCATGCTCTCCGCGCGCGCCGACTCCATCGATGTGGTGCTCGGCCTCGAAGCCGGCGCCGACGACTATGTGACCAAGCCCTTCGACGGCGCGGTGCTGGTGGCCCGCATCCGGGCCGTACTGCGCCGCTTCGGCCATGCCAGCGGCCCCGGCGGGCGAGGTGCGGAGCCCGTCCCCGAGGAGCCCGACGGCGGGGTGCTGCGCTTCGGCGATCTGGAGGTCGACCCCGAGGGCATGGAGGTCCGCAAGGACGGCCATCAGGTGGCGCTCACCCCGACCGAGATGCGGCTGCTGCTGGAGTTCTCGGCCGCGCCCGGCACCGTGCTCTCCCGCGACCGGCTGCTGGAGCGGGTCTGGGAGTACGGCTGGGGCGGGGACACCCGGGTCGTGGACGTCCATGTGCAGCGGCTGCGCGGCAAGATAGGCCAGGACCGCATCGAGACGGTCCGCGGCTTCGGCTACAAGCTCAAGGGCTGAGCGGCGTTGCGGCGGTTGGCACTGCGCACCGGCCTGCGGTGGAAGGTCAGCCTCGCCATCGCGGCCGTGAGCACGCTGGTGGCGGTGGTGCTGAGCCTCGTCGTCCACAACGCGGCCCGTGTGTCGATGCTCGACAACAGCCGCACCGTGATGGACGAGCGGGTGAAGGTCGCCCAGCGGTGGTACGAGCAGTCCCGGGTGCTGGGGTTCGGCGCCAAGCTGGACGACCCCCATCTGCCCGAGCAGCTGAAGAAGGAGGCGTGGCGCGGCCAGCGCGCCACCTATCTGGAGGACTCCGGCACCGGCACCCCCGAGGTGTGGGCCTCGGTGCCGCTGCGGAACGGCAAGGTGCTGTCCGTCCACACCAAGTTCCAGGACCGGTTCGCGGTCCTCAACGACCTGGACCGGGTGCTGATCATCGGCTCGGTGGCGGTGGTGCTGGGCGGTATCGCGCTCGGTGTGCTCATCGGCGACCAGCTGTCCCGGCGGCTGCGCAAGGCGGCCACCGCCGCCCGCAAACTGGCCGAGGGCGACTCCGAGGTGCGGGTGCGCGAGTCGATCGGCGGCCGGGTGCGCGACGAGACCGACGATCTGGCGCGTGCGGTCGACGGCATGGCCGAGGCGCTGCAGCAGCGGCTGGAGGCGGAGCGCCGGGTCACCGCCGATATCGCCCACGAGCTGCGCACCCCGGTCACCGGGCTGCTCACGGCCGCCGAACTGCTGCCGCCGGGCCGCCCCACCGAACTGGTGCGGGACCGGGCGCAGGCGATGCGCACCCTGGTCGAGGACGTCCTGGAGGTGGCGCGGCTGGACGGCTTCGCGGAGCGCGCGGAGCTCCAGGAGATAGCCCTGGCCGAGTTCATCACCCGCCGGGTCCGGGCGGTGGACCCCGACGCGGCGGTCAACGTGGTGCGCGACGCCCATGTCTCCACCGACCCCCGGCGGCTGGAGCGGATCATGGGCAATCTGCTGGCCAACGCCGCCCGGCACGGCAAACCGCCCTTCGAGGTCACCGTCGAAGGGCGGATACTGCGCGTCCGCGACCACGGCCCCGGTTTCCCGGAGGAGCTGCTGAAGGACGGGCCGAGCCGGTTCCGCACCGGCAGCAAGGACCGCGCGGGCACCGGGCACGGCCTGGGGCTGACCATAGCCGCGGGCCAGGCGCGGGTGCTGGGCGCCCGGCTGACGTTCCGCAACGCCGATCCGCTGATGGACAGCGGCGACGAGGCGGACGGGGAGTGCCCAGGCGCGGTCGCCGTGCTCTGGCTGCCGGAGTCCGCGCCCACCAACACCGGCAGCTTCCCGATCATCGAGGTGCCGGACTGAGCCGGCCCGGGGTACCCGGCGCTCAGCTCGAGGTGCAGCCGTCCCAGGGCTTGCTGAAGTCCATCTCCGCGCGGGGCTGGGTGAACGAGAACCAGTTGCCGGAGTCGTCGCGGAAGAGCGCCTCGGTGCCGTACGGACGCTCCTGGGGCTCCTGGACGAACTCCACGCCCCTCGCCTTGAGCGCCTCGTAGTCCCCGTGGATGTCGTCCGTGGTGAACACCCCGGCGCCGAGCACCCCCTTGGCGACCAGCGTCCGGAGGGCCTCGGCGGACTCCGGGTCGAGCCCCGGGGAGCTGGGCACCATCAGGGTCAGCTGCACATCCGGCTGGTCCTTGGCGCCGACCGTCAGCCAGCGCATACCGCCGCCGCCCTCGCCGATGCTCATGTCGGTGCGGACCTCGAAGCCCAGCTTCTCGGTGTAGAACTCCTTGGCCCGGTCCTGGTCGAGGACCCAGACGGTGACGATGGACATCCCCTTGATCATTGCTGCCTCCGGCGCTATCGGGGTGGGCGTGGGCCGCGCGCGTCGTCGCGACGTGGCCACGGTAGGCAGCGGCGGATTCATTCCGCTTCTTGAGAATTGCGGTCCTCGGAGCCGGGGGCGCGGGCGTCGGAGCCGGGGGTGCGGGAGCCGGGGGCGCAGGCGTCGGAACCGGGGGCGCGGGCGTCGGGGCCAGGGGCGCGGGCGTCGCGCCCGCCGTACCACAGCATCGCGTAACACCCCGGGATGACCGCCGCGGCCCGGCCGACGTACAGGTCCCGGTAGCCGCTGGGGGTGAGCCCGGTCTGCCTCTTGAAGCTCGTGGAGAAGGTGCCGAGGCTGCTGAAGCCGACGAGCGAGCAGATCTCGGTGACCGAGAGATTGGCCGAGCGCAGCAGCTCCTCGGCCCGCTCGATGCGGCGCCGGGTCAGATACTGCCCGGGGGTGGATCCGTAGGCACCCTTGAAGGCGCGGATGAAGTGGTAGCGCGAATAGCCGGCGTGCGCGGCGACCGCGTCCAGGTCGAGCGGCTCGGCCCAGTCGCGGTCCATCACGTCCTTCGCGAGGCGCAGCCGGCGCAGGTGCGCCAGCCGCGCCTCGTCCGGCGAGGTCACCATGGGTCCGATGCTGCCATGCCCCGCTGACAGCGGCCCCCTGATGGCGACCCCGCCCACCCGGACCGTTGGTCAGACGGTCTCGGCGATCGGTGCCGTCTCGGCCGCGGTCTCGTCACTACTGTCGGCCGGCTTGGCGGCGGCCCCGCGCAGCGGGACCTCCTTGACGAACCAGGCGGCGACGGCGCCGACGATGCTGATCAGCGCGCCCCACAGGAACACCTGGTGGGCACCGCTGGCCACCGCGTGGGTGTACGCGTCCCGGATGGGCGGCGGCAGCAGCTTGAGGCTGGCCGGGTCGAGCTGGGCACTCCCGGAGGTGATGGCCGCTGCCTTGCCCCCGCCCCGCTCGGTCATGGTGTCCCGCACCTGGTTGGTGAACAGGGCGCCGAGGATGGCGACGCCGAAGGAGCCGCCCAGGGTGCGGAAGAGGGTGGCGGAGGAGCTGCCCACGCCCATGTCCTTCATCTCGACGCTGTTCTGCGCCACCAGCATGGTCGTCTGCATCAGGCAGCCCATGCCCATGCCGAGCACCGCCATGAAGAGACCGGAGGTGAAGCGGGTGGTCTCGGTGTCCATCGTGGACAGCAGGAACATCCCGACGGTGATCAGGAGACCGCCGACGATCGGGAAGATCTTGTACTTGCCGGTCGCGGTGGTGACCCGGCCCGCGACCAGCGAGACGACCAGCATGCCCAGCAGCATCGGGAGCAGCAGCAGCCCGGAGTTGGTGGCCGTGGCGCCCTGGACGGTCTGCTGGTAGAGCGGCAGGAAGGTGGTCGAGCCGAACATCACGAAACCGGTGAGGAAACCGATCGCGGTGACCAGCGAGAAGTTGGAGTTCCGGAAGATGTGCAGCGGCAGTACGGGCTCGGCGACCCGCGTCTGCACGTACAGGAACGCGATGAGCGAGAGGACACCGACCGCCCCGAGCCCGATGATCTGGCCCGACCCCCAGGCGTACTCGTTGCCGCCCCAGGTGGTGATCAGCACGAGCGCGGTGATGCCCACGGTCAGCAGGGCCGCGCCGGTGTAGTCGATCCGTCCCTCGGACCGCTTCTTCGGCAGGTGGAGCACCGCGGTGATCGCCGCGAGGGCGATGGCACCGAGCGGGAGGTTGATGTAGAAGATCCAGCGCCAGCCGAGGTGGTCGGTCAGGGTGCCGCCGACCAGCGGGCCACCGATCATGGCCACGGCCATCACACCGGCCATGATGCCCTGGTAGCGACCGCGCTCACGGGGCGGCACCAGGTCACCGATGATCGCCATCACGCCGACCATCAGACCGCCCGCGCCCAGGCCCTGGATGGCCCGGAAGCCGATCAGCTCACCCATGCTCTGCGCCATACCGGACAGCGCCGAGCCAGCGAGGAAGATCACGATGGAGGTGAGGAAGACGCTCTTACGGCCGTACATGTCGCCGAGCTTGCCCCAGATGGGGGTCGAGGCGGCGGTGGCCAGGGTGTACGCGGTCACTACCCAGGAGAGGTGATCGAGGCCACCGAGCTCGCCGACGATGGTCGGCATCGCGGTGCCCACGATCATGTTGTCGAGCATCGCGAGCAGCATCGCGATCATCAGCGCGAATATCACCACGCTGGTGCTGCGCTGCTTGGGCTCGGCCTTGGCCGGGGGCCGCTGGGCCTCCCGGGCGGCCTGAGCCGGTGCCGAAGCGGATGACGCTTCGTCGTCTGATTGTTTGCGGACCATGTTCTCCGTCTCCCCCCTGGATGATGAGAGCCCTGACGCACACTTACTTGCCGCCCGGCTAGTTCAGTACAGTAGAGAAGGTAAGGCGCCAACTAGCCGGGCGTCAAGTAAGTTACGTTCGGCCTGCCGACGGCAGCCACACCACCATCAGGAGAGCACCATGGGCAGCACACCGCGGCGAGGCGACACCCGTCAGCGCATCCAGGACGTCGCCCTGGAACTCTTCGCCGAACACGGCTACGAGAAGACGTCGCTGCGCGAGATCGCCGAGCAGCTCGAGGTCACCAAGGCGGCCCTCTACTACCACTTCAAAACCAAGGAGGACATCGTCCACAGCCTGTTCCAGGACCTGGGACGGCCGATGGACGAGCTGATCGCCTGGGGCGAGCAGCAGCCGCGCACCCTGGAGACCAAGCAGGAACTGCTGCGCCGCTACAGCGCGGCCATGGACATCGGCGAGCCGCTGATGCGCTTCGTGCAGGAGAACCAGGCGACGATGCGCGACCTGAGCATCGGCCAGATCTTCAAGAGCCGGATGCTCGCGATGTCCGCCCTGGTCCGGGACCCCGAGGCGCCCCTGGTCGACCAGGTCCGGAGCGTCACCGCGCTGTTCAGCATGCATGCGCGGATGTTCGCGCTGCAGACGGTCGAGGGCGACCCCGAGGACAAGCGGAAGGCTGTCCTGGAAGTCGCCCTCGATCTGATGAAGCAGGCGCATACGCCATCGACCCACGGATGACGCATGTGGTCAGGCGTGAGCGTCAGACCCTGACGCCTCAGACCTTGACGCCTCAGACCTTGACGCCGTGGTCGCGGAGGAACTTGAGCGGCTCGACGGCGGAGCCGTAGTTCGGCGTCGTACGGATCTCGAAGTGCAGGTGGGGGCCGGTCGAGTTGCCGGTGCTGCCGGACAGGCCGATCTGCTGGCCGGTGCTCACGGACTGCCCGATCCGGACGTCGATCCGGGACAGATGGGCGTACTGCGAGTACGTCGCGTTGTCGTGCTTGATCACGATCGCGTTGCCGTACGCGGGGCCGTCACCGGCGCCGTTCGGGCCCGCCTTGACGACCACACCGCCGTGCGCCGCGTGCACCGGGGTGCCGGTCGGCACGACGAAGTCCTGACCGCTGTGGTTGTGCGACCAGAGGTTGCCCGCCAGGCCGAAGGCGGCGCCTATCGAGAACTTGTCGACCGGGGTCTCCCAGGCGTTCGCCGCCTTCGCGGGGGCCTTCGGGGCAGGCGCCTTCGCGGCGGCCTGACTGACGGACGGGGCGGCGGCGGCAGTGCCCGTCCCCACGGCGAACGCCGTGCCGGCGCCGAGCGCGAGCGAGGCCCCCAGACCCATGGCGACCACGGCGGCGCGCCCCCTGGACACGGACGTAAGCGAGAATCGGCGGTTTGTGGCGCGCGGGGCCATGGGAAGTACCTCCAGAAGCGTCTTCGGAACGCCCCTTGTTATCCCGTTCTCGTTAATAGGCCAAGGTGTTCTTCTACTAAGTGGGTACGTAGCGAATTACTTATGAGGAGCCGTATCCCACGCGGAATTCCCAGAAACTCCTGTCACACCTCTGACCTGCGAGATCCCCTATTTTCCGTAGTAGACCCCGGACGGCCTGTGCGGGATGTCACCTTCGCAGGGACTTTCGGATGTCCGGTTCGGGACCAAGGGCCTTACCCCGCTGTACGCTGTCGGCGGCCCTCCGCGGCCGGGGGGACACGACTACCGGGGGGAATGGGACGTGGATCCCGCAACCATCGGCGCTCGGCTCGCGTCGAGCGTCGTCACACCGCTCATCAAGAGGCTGTTCGTCAAGGAGGGGCCGGGCGCCGGGCTGGTGAACCAGCCGGTCCGCATTTCCTCCCTCATCTCGTTCCGGGGCGAGAAGCGCACCCTCACCGAGAAAGACCTCACCAAGCTGGCCGCCGAACTGGTCGCACAGGCCACCCGGCACGCCGGCCCCGGCGAGCGGCCCTGCCCCGCCGACGAGGACGAGCTCGTCGCCGAGAAGCTGGCCACCACGCTGTACGCGCTCGGCGACCTCGACATGAACGACGTCCAGGCGGTGCAGCTCGGCCACCGCGGACTGGCCCATGAGCTGACCCACGCCACCCGTACGCGGGGACGGGACACGCTGCACCTCAGCCAGGGCGGCGAGGCGCTCCACGAGCGTCTGCTGGACACCGCCTGCCTGCACATCCTGCACTTCTTCACCCAGCGTTCGACCTTCGTCGCCCGCTCCCTCGTCGAGCAGAGCGGCCAGCTCAGCGACCTCATCACCAAGATCGACATCCTGATCGAGCGCATCCCGTCGCAATCCGCGCAGGACGCGGGGTTCGAGCGGCGGTACGCCGAGTACATGATCGGCAAGCACTCCACGCTGACGATCGTCGGGATCGACCTGAGCCTCGCGGAGGCCACGTGGCCGCTGGACGCGGCGTATCTCAGCCTGGAGGCGGTGCCGTCCGATGAGCAGCGTCCGCTGAGCGCGTTCGGGCCGCTCGGCGACGAGGCCCCCGCCGAGCCACAGCACACCGCACTCCCCGCCGTCCTCCCCGCCGACCGGGCGCTCTCCGGCCATCAGCGGGTGCTACTGCGCGGAATCGCGGGCTCCGGCAAGACCACGCTCGTGCAGTGGCTCGCCGTCTGCACCGCGCGGCAGGAATCGCTGCGCGGACTGGAGCAGCTGATCGGCCGCGTCCCGTTCGTCCTCCCCCTGCGCACGATCGCCCGTCAGGAGTCCCTGCCCTCCCCGGCCTCCTTCCTCGCCTCCGTCCACAACCCCCTGGACGGCGCCCAGCCACCCGGCTGGGCCGACCGCGTCCTGACCGCCGGGCGCGGGCTGCTGCTGATCGACGGCATCGACGAGATCCCCGAGCGCGACCGCGAGCGCACCCGCGCCTGGCTGGCCGACCTCCTCATCGCCTACCCGGACAATCTGTGGCTGGTCACCTCCCGCCCCTCGGCCGTCGCCGAGGACTGGCTGGGGGCGCAGGACTTCGCCGAGTTCACGCTGTCCCCGATGAGCCGCGAGGACATGGCGGCGTTCATCGAACGCTGGCACGAGGCGGCGCGCCAGACCTGCCGTACGGAGGAGGAGCGGACGACGCTGAACGCGTACGAGTCGGCCCTGCACACCGCCGTCCGCACCAAGCAGGATCTGAGCCGGCTCGCCACCAACCCCCTGATGTGCGGCCTGATCTGCGCCCTGCACCGCGCCCGCCGCGGCTATCTGCCGCCGGGCCGCAAGGCGCTGTACGACGCGGCGCTGTCGATGCTGCTGACGCGGCGCGACACCGAGCGCCACATCTACGCGCCGGGCGACGTCCAGCTGGACGAGGAGCCGCAGATCCAGCTCCTCCAGCGGCTCGCCTACTACCTGATCCGCAACGGCGAGGCCGAGCTGGACCGCGACCGCGCGGAACACCTCATCGAGGAGGCCCTCCCCTCCGTCCCCGCCGCCCGGGACCTGGGCGACGCGCCCGCCATCCTGCGCCATCTGCTGCTGCGCAGCGGGCTGTTGCGCGAGCCGTCGGTCAGCGCGGTGGACTTCGTCCACCGAACCTTCCAGGACTACCTGGGCGCGAAGGCGGCGGTGGAGGCATGGGACGTCGGCCTGCTGATCCGCAACGCGCATGACGCGCAGTGGGAGGACGTCATCCGCATGGCGGTGGCCCATGGGCGGCCCCGCGAGCGGGCGGAGCTGCTGCGCAAGCTGCTGGAGGTGGCACGGCACGAGAACAGCGCCGAGTCGGCACTTCGGCTGTTCCTGCTCGCCATGGCCTGCCTGGAACACGCGCCCGATCTGGACCCGGCGATACGGGACGAGGTCACGCGGAACGCGATGGAGTTCGTCCCGCCCATGACCATCCCCCGAGCCCGGGAGCTGGCCACGGTGGGCCCCCTGGTGCTGGGGCTCCTTCCGGGGCCGGAGGGGCTGACGGACGAGGTGGCGGAATGCTGCGTGGTGACGGCCTCACGCATACCGGTGGACGCGGCGATCCCCTATCTGGCGAGGTTCGCCGACCACCCGGCGGTCGGGGTACGCGCGCAACTGGCGTCGAGCTGGGGGCGGTACGACACCGAGCGGTACTTCCACGAGGTGATCCTCCGCCTGGACCGGGACGACCTGTACTTCGTGGCCGAGACCATGGAGCATCTGCGGCTGCTCCTGGACACGGGTCCGCGTCCGTGGCTGATCCTGCGCGGGGATTTCACGGCGGACGAGATCAGGGACAGCCTCGACGGGGAAGAGGTGACCCGACTGCGGCTGAACGGAAATGAGGTGATGAGCGACCTCGGCACCGCGCTCGGCCACCTGACGAACCTCGAAACGCTCTATCTGACCGGCTGCTTCGCGGCCCGCGACCTCTCCCCCCTGGGCGAACTCCCCCTCCACACCCTGGTCTACGAACCGCCGGGCCCGGCGGGCCGGACCTTCTTCCCCAAGGGCCTGGGCGAACTGACGGCCCTGGACCGGCTGAAGATCGTCATCGACCAGACGGGTGTCCACCCCCGCCACTTCCCGCCCCGCATCACCTGGCTGGATCTGAGTGCCCGGGCCGAAAGCCTGGACGCCACCTGGCTGGCCATGGCGTTCCCCCGACTCCGCCACCTGAACGTCGCGCTCCTCCATGGCGCCGACAGCCCCCTCGACCTGTCCCCGCTCGCCGCCCTCCCCGACCTGGAGACGGTCACGATCAACGTGGAGGTCAGCGGTGCCGCAGCATTGCCCGGCGTCACGGTGACGGCTTCTTCCGCCTTCGCTCGGCCTTCAGCAGGCGCTGGTAGTCCGTGAGCACGCGCAGTAGCGCGAAGCCCGTGCCGAGGGGGATGGTGCCGAGTTCCAGTTGCGGTTGGCGGGGGTCGCTGAGGTCGGCCCGTACGTCGGGGAGCCGGACGCCGTGGGCGGCGAACTCGTCACGGAGGATCGTGGCGACCCGCTCGGCGGGGGTTGGGGTTCATGTGGGGCTTTTCGTGTGCGTGGGCGGGACGTTGAACTCGAACCACACCGCTTTGCCGGTGCCCTCGGTGGGTTCGTCGGTGGTCATGCCGCAGATGTCGGAGAGGGCCGTGACCAGGAAGAGGCCGCGTCCGTTGGTCTCATCGGTCGCGGCTCGGCGGGGCGAGGGCAGTCCGGGGCTGTCGTCGTGGACGGTCACCCGGACGCGGTCGTGCTGGACGGTGGCGGCCATCCGTACGTCGCCCTTGCCGTGCCGGTGGACGTTGGTGACTAACTCCGATGTGCAGATCGCTGCCGCGTCGGCCAGTTGGGGAAGTCCCGAGGCCGCGAAGATCCCGCGCACGAAGTCGCGGCACAGGCGGGGTGAGGTGGGGAGGGCGGGGGCGGAGAGGGTGTAGCGGTGCGGGTTTTCCGGGTGTGCGTGTGCTCCCATGCGACGCCTCCGTGGCGCTTCGTGAACGGGCATCGTGCGGCCCAACACAGCTCCGCTGTGTGACTGCCACCACACACACGGTAGAGCTGAAGGATGACAAGTTCAACCTGATCGCGAGAATGAGTGGACCGACCCATCCCCTGACGGCAGACTGTGGGCCACACCCTGAGGAGAGACCCCGTTGGCACTGCGAACCAACCCCACCGAGAGACAGCGCCGCCTTGGCGCAGAGCTGCGAAGGTTGCGCGAGCAAGCCGGGTTGACGCTGCATGAGGCGGGCGCGCTCATCGACATGGGTCGCGTGCACCTGACGCACATCGAGGGCGGCCGCACGGCGATCCCGAGCGACCGACTGCGTCGTCTTTGCGAGGGCTACGGGTGCACAAGTGCTCCCTATATCAAGGCGCTCGTCGGCATGGCCGACAGCAACGGCAAAGGCTGGTGGTCCGCGTACCGCAAGAGCTTCCCGCAGTCCGCGCTTGACCTCGCCGAGCTTGAGTCAGGCGCCACGGCCATGGAGAGCTACGAGACGCTTCTGATCCCGGGGCTGCTTCAGACCGATGCATACATGCGGGCCCTCTTCCGCAGCACTCGCCCGGACGCCACCCAGGACGAGATCGACAACCTCGTCCGCTTCCGCAGGGCCCGGCAAGACGTCCTGGGCGCCGGCTCCTCGACCACCTTTCACACCGTGATCCACGAAGCAGCGCTTCGCATGGAGGTCGGCGGCTCGCAGGTCATGCGAGGGCAACTCACCCGCCTCATCCGGGCGTCGATTCTTCCCACGGTCACGGTTCAGGTACTGCCGTTCGACGTCGGCGTACGCGGCTGGTACAGCACGCCTTTTCTGCTGCTCAGAACAGGTGTGCCGGGCTTGGAAACAGTCGTCGCCGATCACCCATCCGCGCGGCTGCGCCTGGCAGATGCCGAGTCCGTGGCGCATTACGGCGCCACTTTCAAAGAGCTCAGCGAAGGCGCACTGCCGCCAGTTGTGGCGGACGAATCCCCCATGCTCCACGAGAAGCGTGACTCGTGGGGCCTCATCCAACACATCCTGTACACCCACTGAGGAAGGCAGCATGCCGCAGACCACATGGCGGAAGTCGTCGTTCAGCGAAGGCCAAGGCGACAACTGCGTAGAACTCGCCGCCGCAGGCAATGGCATCCGCATACGCGAGAGTGACGAGCCCGACGCGGTGGTCTGTACGACGCCCGCCGCGCTCGGCGTGTTCATACGCGCCATACAGGCTGGCCGCCTCGACCGCACCCTCTGAGCGCGGGCCGGATGTCAGGCGCGGGCATCGTCTCGCGCGCTTCGCGCGATTGAGCAGCGGCGGGCGGGGGCCGGGGCGTAGGGCGCGTTGCGGGCCGCCGGGCCGGTGGGGGTCCGTGCTGTGACGGCCATCGCGCGCGGGGGTCGATGCCGATCCCGAGCGCGGTCCGGTGGGGCGGCCCCTCCGGGTACCCTCTCCGAAAACACTTGACCTGAAGCAACTACCTTGTCAAAGGTTTTCGTGAGAGGTACCCCCTGCGGCGTCGCCGTGGACGCGAAGTCCGGCAACGGGCCTCGCCCCCGCACACGGATGCCGCCACCGGCGGTCGCTCCCACCGGCCCGGCGGTCGGCGGTCGACCCGACGCCCCCACCCCCTGCCCCGCTGCTCAATCGCGCGAAGCGCGCGAGCGGCGCCGCACCCGACCGATGCGGCACCCCCGGCATCGATGCGCGGACGCGCGCGTTGGCCCCGCACCGCCATGAACGTCACCGCGCCCGCGAACCGGCCCTCGGCGCGGCTGTCCGAGACGGTCAGCCGGGCGAGGCCGTGCGAGCAGAACGCGGTCCGGAAGGGGGCCAGGATCAGGCCGCCGGGCCGCACCTGCTCCGCCCACGCCCATGGGATCGTCGTCACCGAGGCCGTCGCCACCAGCCGGTCGTACGGTGCGCCGCCGCGCCAGCCCCGCTCGCCGTCCGCTTCGAGCACCGTCACCCCGCCGTACCCGGCCCGGTGCGGCCCGGCTCGTGCACCGTCGGCCACGTCCGGGTCGATCTCCAGGGTGGTCACTCGCTCAACGCCCACCCGCTCGGCCAACAGCGCCGCGTTGTACCCGGTGCCCGCCCCGATCTCCAGCACCCGATGCCCCGGCCGCAGGTCCAGCTCGGCGAGCATGGTCACCACGGCAGCCGGTGCCGAGATGGAGCTGGTGGGCACATGGCCACCGGCAGGGGCAGGGGCCCCGTCGTCCACCTGGGTGGCAATGGCCTGTGCGGGGTCGTACACCATGCGGGCCCACCGGTCCGGGTCGTCCTCTCGGCGGAGCGGCCGGTATACGCCACCGTCCACCACCCATACGGTGCCGGGGACGAACTCGTGCCGCGGGACGGCCTCGAACGCGCGCCGTATCCACGGCTCGTGGATGTCGAGCGTCTCGGCCGCGCGCGCGTGGAGCCCGCCCGGGTCGGTCACTTGCGGTGGGTCCTGCCGCCCGGCCTGGAGACATCCGGATGCTGTCCGTCCGAGTCCCGCGGGCTCGGCTGCTTCGGCTGTGGGTCCGGTGTGGGCGGCTTGCCGTGCGTTCCCATGTCGGACCCCCTCGCATCGTTGGTCAGGCAACCAGTGTGGGCTTCGCCCATCGAGGGGCAGTAGAGCGCGGTATGCACCAACAGGGGCGTAAGGCGCGTTGCCGGCCGACGGGCCGGTGGGTGCGGCCCCCCGGGTACCCCTCTCGAAAATGCTTGATCTGCCGCAACTAATGCATCAAGCGATTTCCAAGGGGGCCCGGCACGGCCGGTCAGGCCCGGGCTCAGGCGCGACGAGGTTCGTCGCAGGCCGTCCAAATGAGGCGACGGGCGAGCTCACCGGTGCGCTGGGCGGGGCCCTGGGGGCCAAGGACGGTGGCGGTGACGTAGACGCCGTTGAGGACGAGGAGTAGATCGTCGGCGAGCTGTTCGGGGTCGCGAGCACGGGCGTCGGCTGCCAAGTCACGCATCCAGTCGCGGACCCGTTGCTCGTGGGTGACCGCCACACGGTTCGCGGGGTGTTCCGGGTCGGGGAACTCGGTGTGGGTGTTGAGCATGGGGCAGCCCCGGAAGGTGGGCAGTCTGGTCTCCTCGATGACGGCCGTGAAGATCGCGAGGAGCTTCTCGCGCGGGTCGTCGGCCTGGTCGGAGGCCTGACGCATGCGCTCGAACCAGGCGTCGGCGCGGTCCTGTGTGTAGGCGCTGGCGAGAGCGTCTTTGGTGGGGAACTGGCGGTAGACGGTGGCGTTGCCGACCCCGCTCTCCTTGACCACCAGGTCCATACCGACAGCGCGGATGCCGCGCTGGTAGTACAGGCGGCTCGCCACGGCCAGGACGTGGCGCCGGTTCTCCTCCGCTGTCTTGCGAGCCATGGTGCGCTCCTTCCGCTTCGCTGGGCACGGCCTCAGCTTGACAGACGGATCGTTCCGTCACAAACTCCGGTACGGAACGATCCGTCACAAGAAGCGACCACAGTCAAGGATCAACCTCTATGCGCACCCTGGTTGTCGTTGCCCACCCCGACCTGGCCTCCTCCCGCATCACCGCCCGCCTGGCCGAGGCCGTGAGCGACCTCGCACACGTCACCATCCACGAGCTCGGCCCCGCCTGCCGCGACGGTCGCTTCGACATCGCCCGTGAGCAGCAACTGCTGCGCGACCACGACCGGATCGTGTGGCAGTTCCCCTGGTACTGGTACTCCGTCCCCGCGGTGCTCAAGGCCTGGATCGACCAGGTCCTCACCCACGGTTTCGCCTACGGCGGCAGTGGCTCCGCACTGCGTGGCAAGACCCTCCAGCTGGTCACCTCCACAGGCGGGCCGGAAGAGTCGTACGCTGCCGTCGATCCCACTTCCCGTTTCACGATGGCCCAGCTGCTGGCACCCCTCGACGCCACCGCCCGCCTGATCGGCATGCGTCTCGCCGAGCCGCTGGTTCTGCACGGCGCCCGTACCGTCTCCGACGAGAACCTCGCCGTGCACGCCAAGCGCTACCGCGAGCTTCTCGGCTCTGCGGAGGCGGCCTCCGGTACTTGCCTCTGACGTTGACGTCAGGTTTTAGCTTGGCCGGGTCGCGCGATTCCGCGCGGTGGTGACGTCCGGTCAAGGAGTATTCACGTGTCCATAAGCAGTAGTGCCGAGCGCGCGGCCGAGGTTCTGTCCCGTCCGTTCACCGTGGGTGGGCTCACCGTGCGCAATCGGATCGCCATGGCGCCGATGACCCGCATGTTCTCGCCCGGGGGCGTACCCAATGCCGACGTCGTGGCGTACTACGCGCGCCGGGCCGCCGCCGGGGTGGGGCTGATCATTACCGAGGGGACCTATGTCGACCACCCCTCGGCGGGGCTGAGCGGCAGCGTGCCGCGGTTCTACGGGGAGGACGCCCTGGCCGGGTGGGCCGAGGTCGTGGAGCAGGTGCATCGCGCGGGTGGGCGGATCGCGCCGCAGATCTGGCATGTGGGGGTTTCGCGGGAGGAAGGGGCGCCCCCGTACCCCGAGGCGCCCGTGCTGAGCCCGTCCGGTGTCGGGCTGAACGGGCAGCCGGTCGGGCAGGCGATGACGCAGGGCGACCTGGACGCGGTGATCGCCGCCTTCGCCGACGCGGCCGCCGCCGCGGAGCGGATCGGTTTTGACGGGGTCGAACTGCACGGGGCGCATGGGTACTTGATCGACCAGTTCCTGTGGGGCGCCACCAACCGCCGTACCGACGCCTACGGCGGCGACCCGGCGTCCCGGGTCCGCTTCGCGGCCGAGCTGGTGGCGGCCTGCCGTAAGGCCGTCTCCGCCGAGTTCCCGATCATCTTCCGTACGTCCCAGTGGAAGCAGGACCATTACGACGTGCGGATGGCCGAGACCCCGCAGGAGCTGGAGGCGCTGCTCACGCCGCTGGCGGAGGCGGGGGTGGATGTCTTCCACTCGTCCACCCGGCGCTACTGGACGCCGGAGTTCGAGGGCTCGGACCTGAACTTCGCGGGCTGGACGAAGAAGCTCACCGGGAGGCCGACGATCACGGTCGGTTCGGTCGGCCTCAACCAGGACTTCTTGCCGACGTTCGTGCCGGGGACCGGCAGCGGGCCGGCTCAGGTGGCGGACATCGAGAATCTGCTGGACCGGCTGGAGCGGGACGAGTTCGACCTCGTGGCCGTCGGGCGGGCCCTGCTCGCCGACCCCGAGTGGGCCGAGAAGGTGCTGACCGGACGCGCGGACACGCTCGTGCCGTACTCCGTGGAGCAGCTCGGCACGCTGCGCTGAGTCGTATGGGATGACCGGTTCAGCCCATGTGGATGGCCGGTTTCGTACCTCGCTGAGAGGATTGAGCCGGTTCGCTCCTCTGGGAACCACGGAGAACAAGGAGAGCCGGTCATGTCCAAACGACTGCATGTGGGCAACTTGAGCTACCAGACGACGACACGGGACCTGGCGACCCTGTTCGGGCAGTTCGGCGAGGTGCTGGACGCGACCGTGATCACCGACCGGGAGAGCGGCCGCTCGCGGGGGTTCGGGTTCGTGGAGATGGACGAGGTGGCCGCGGAGAAGGCGATGGCCCAGCTCGACGGCTGCGAGATGGACGGCAGGGCGGTGACGGTCACCGAGGCCAGGGCGGTCTCACGCGGCACGCGCTGAGAAACGGCGCGTGTACGGAAGGCGAAATCGGAACGTGCCGTTCGCCACGTATCGCCGCTAGGACTTGCGGGTGGGGCAGTGTGCCGTGGTGGTATTGATTGATGCGATCCCCCACACGCATACCTTCACCCCAGTCCCCACATCCTCACAGCGGTTCACCTGGTGTTCACTACCGGAACCCCTACGAGGAACTGGCCGAGCTGGCCGACCCGTACGATCCGGACGACCCGCTGGGCCTCGGCCTGACGTCGGACGATGACGACGACGCCGACCTCGGCGGGCGCAGAGACAAGCCGACCGCGTCGGGCTCCGGGGACGACGGACCGGGTTGGTCGCCGCCCAACCACCGCCGCTCGTCCCGGCGTCGGCGCGGCCGCTTCCGGGCGGTGCCGCGCACCGCGAAGGCGCTGATCGGGCTGGTCGTGCTGGCGCTGCTGCTGGTGCTGGGCGACCGCTGCGCGGTGATGTACGCCGAGCGCAAGGCCGAGCAGGAGCTCCAGAAGAAGCTGAACCTGGCCACGGCACCGAACGTGACCATCCACGGCTTCCCGTTCCTCACCCAGGTGCTGGGCAAGGATCTCCAGCAGGTCGACATCGCCGTACCGGACGTGGCGGCCGACCGGGTCTCGCTCGCCGAGGTGCGCGCCCAGGTCCAGGACATCCGGATCGTGGGGGATCTGCCCAGCTCCTTCAGGGGCGCGACGGTGGGCCGGATGAAGGGCGATGTGCTGCTGTCCTTCGAGGACCTCAGCCGTGAACTGGGCGCCTCCCAGGTGCGGTTCCGGGCCCTGGGGCCCAGCTCGGTGCGCGCGGACGGGAAGCTGCCGGTCGCGGGCCAGCAGGTGTCGCTGCACGCCCAGGCACATATCGGACGCCAGGGAGACCGCGGGATCTCCACCAGCGTCACCGATATGCGGCTGGACATCCCCGGGATCGCCACCTACCGGCCCGGCCCCGAGCCGCGCCCCGGGCTGTATCTGCACAAGAAGGCGGCCAAGCAGATCAGCGAGGACTCCGAGAAGGCGCGGGCGCTGCTGTCGATCCCGTCGGTGGCGGAGAAGCTCGGGGTGTCGCCGGTGGAGGCGGGGCAGGCGCTGAACGACGAGCAGAAGCTGGACGAGATCACGGACTCGCCGCGGTTCGTCCCCGCGCTGCTCGCGGTCAACCTCGTCCAGGCGGCCAACGAGCATCCCCAGCTGGCGAGGAAGCTCGGCATCGATCCGACGGTGGCGGCGGCGCTGGCGCGGATGAAGGTGCCGGAGCTGACGAACAAGCTGGAGCTCTCCTTCCAGCTGCCCGAAAAGGCCAAGGGCATCCGGTTGGCGAACATCGGCGTGTCTCCGGAGGGGATTCGGGCCGATCTGGCCGGTACGGGGCTGAATTTCGGAAAGACCCGCTAGAACCGGCTGAACTCACCGAACACATTCGGCTTTTGCGAAAGGGGCTGGTGGCACCCGCCATCAGCCCTTTCGCATGTCCGCAGATCCCCTCTCGCCTGCCCACGTACCACCTTGCGCAGGCGCTTCGCGCGGGACGCGGCAGGCCACCGCGCGGTTCCAGCTCCCGCGTAAAAATTCCTTGAGACCGTTCTGGGCAAACGCACAGCTCAGTCCGATCTCGCTCACGGATATCGCTCCTAATGTCTTCCGTGTCGAAGCCGAATTACGGTTCCGGCAAAGGAAAAGAAACAGCGAATTCCGAAAGGCACCATCATGAGCTTCCACAAGATCGTCCCGGTCAAGCCCGCCCGCAAGGCCGAGCCGAAGAAGAAGCACCACGCCCCGAAGCCGGCTCCGAAGAAGGGCCCGAAGAAGCCCCACCGCCGCCCCATCGGCGGCTGACCCCACGCACATCGAGAGGGGCGGGTCCACGGCAGCGCGCCGCGGGCCCGCCTCGGCCTTGTCCGGAGCCGAGCGGGAGAGACCGACCGTGACCCCTTACGAAGACCAGCCCACCATGCAGCTGCGCGCGCTCGGGTCCGACCCGGCGGCCACCGGCCTGGGACGGCATCGGCGCCTCGGGCGGTCGCGTCCTTACGGACGTCATCAGCCGAAGGCGGCCCCTCAGCTTCCCGAGGAGTACCCGCCCGTCGACGCGGGGGACGGTGAGCCCGGCGGCGAGGGGGCCGCTCCGCGGCTGGCCGCGCGACAGGCGTTCCGCCGGTTCTGGCCGCTCACCGGGAGCGACCGGCGCTGGCTGGTGCTCATCTGCGCCTGTGTCATCGCCGCGGCGCTCGCCGAGACCGCCGCGATCCTCCTCTTCTCCGATCTGACCGACAACGCCCTGCGGCAGGGTGCGCTCAGCGCCTTCTGGGTCCCCGCCGCGCAGTGGCTCGCGGTCGCGGTGCTCGGCGCGGGCGTCGGCTATATGGGCAACTCGCTCGCCGTATGGACCGCCGAACGGTTCGTACTGCGGCTGCGGGCCCGGGTCTTCGCGCATGTGCAGGATCTGCCGCCGCACTTCTTCCAGCGCCACCGCCAGGGCGATCTGGTCGAGCGGCTCACCGGGGACGTGGAGGCCATCGAGCAGATGGTGGTCTCCGGGGTGGTGAGCACCGTCTCCGCCGTCTTCAGCACGGTCTTCTTCTCCGTGGCCGCCTTCCGGCTGCGCTGGGACCTGGCGCTGGTCACCTTCGTCCTGGCGCCGCTGTTCTGGCTGGCCGCGCGGCGCTTCTCCGGGCGGATCGGCTCGGTCGCGCGGGACGAGCGGGTCGCCGACGGCGCGATCACCTCCGTCGTCGAGGAGTCGCTCGGCAACATCGTGCTGACGCAGGCGTACCACCGTAAGGACGCCGAGGAGCGGCGGCTGGACCGGGAGGCGCGGGCGTGGCTGCGGGCGTCGGTGGCCGGTGCCCGGATGAGCGAGCTGTACGAACAGTTGGTCGAGGTCATCGAGACGCTGTGCGTGCTCGCCGTGATCGGGCTCGGCGCCTGGGAGATCTCCCAGGACCGGATGACCATCGGCCAGCTGCTCGCCTTCGCCGCCTTCCTCGGCTATCTCTACCCGCCGATCCGCAACCTCGGACAGCTCGGTCTCACCCTTACGGCAGCCACCGCGGGCGCCGAGCGGCTGGCGGAGATCCTCGACGCCGAGCCCGCCGTGAGCGATCCGCCGCCGGGGGCCGCGATGGCGCCGTGGCGGGTGCACGGCACGGTGGAGTTCGACGGTGTCGGCTTCCGCTACCCCGGGGGCGACCGGCGCACCCTGGCCGGGGTCTCGTTCGCCGCCCGGCCGGGTGAGTTCGTGCTGATCACCGGGGCGAGCGGGGCGGGCAAGTCCACCGTCTCCAAGCTGCTGACCCGCTTCTACGACCCGGCGGAGGGGTTCGTACGGCTCGACGGCGTACCGCTGTACGCGATGCCGCTGGGCTTTCTGCGGACGCATGTGACGCTGCTGCCGCAGGAGACCCTGATCCTGCACGAGACCATCCGCGAGAACATCGCCAGCGGCCGCCCCGGGGCCACCGAGCACGAGATCGTCCGGGCGGCGCGGGACGCCGCCGCGCACGACTTCATCGCGGCGCTGCCCGAGGGCTACGACACCCGGATCGACCCGCATACGGCACGGCTGTCCGGCGGACAGCTCCAGCGCGTCGCCATCGCCCGCGCGATGCTGCGCGACGCGCCCGTCCTCGTCCTGGACGAGCCCACGACCGGTCTGGACGCGCTGGCCGCGCGGCGGGTCGTGCGGCCGCTGCGACGGCTGATGTCCGGCCGTACCACGATCATGATCACCCACGATCTGAACCTGGCGCCGGACGCGGACCGCATCCTGGTGCTGGACCACGGGCGGGTCGTGGAGACGGGCACACACCACGAACTGCTGGCGCTGGGCGGCGCGTACGCGCGGCTGCACGGCTCCGGGGACGGCTCCCTGACCGGAGTTTCCGGCGGATCGTGACGCCTGCGGCGGGCTGTTCCCCTCCCCGCCCCTTCCCTCAACTGGGGCTCCGCCCCGGACCCCGCTCCTCAAGCTCCCCCAGCTACCGCTGGGAGGTGCCCCCTGGAGGGGCTGGAAGGCGGGGCTCTGCCCCCAGACCCAGGGTCCAGGGGCGGAGCCCTGGCCCGGGGTCTGGGGCAAAGCCCCGGCACGGCGTCTGAGGCGCAGCCCCAGCATGGGGTCTGGGGCGCAGCCCCAGTTGCGGGAAGGGGCGGGGAGGGGAAAGATCCGGACCAGGCCGGACCGGACCCGGGCCGGATGGGGCCGCGCTCAGCCCAGGTCGATGCCCGGCGGAGCCATAGGCGCGCCCGGGAGTCTGAGCCAGGCGACCGTGCCGCCGCCCGGGGCCGGTTCCAGCCCCACCTGGCCGCCCGACTGCTGGACCGTACGGGCCACGATCGACAGGCCGAGGCCGGAGCCGGGCATGCTGCGGGCGGACGGGGAGCGCCAGAAGCGCTCGAAGACATGCGGCAGTTCCTCGGCGGGGATGCCGGGGCCGTGGTCGCGCACCCGTACCTCTCCGCTTCTGAGGACGACGTCGACCACACCACCCGAAGGGCTGAACTTAACGGCGTTGTCGAGCAGATTGACCAGCGCCCGCTCCAGGGCGGTCGCCTCGCCGCGGACGTACCAGGGCTCGATCGAGGCGTTGATCGTGAGATGGGTGCCGCGCAGCCGGGCCCGCTCCAGGGCCGTCCGCACCACCTCGTGCAGTGCGACCACCTGTGGGGGGCCGCTGCCGGGCAGCGCGTCGGGCCGGGACAGCTCCTGAAGGTCGCCGATCAGCGCCGCCAGTTCGGTCATCTGCGCCTTGACGCTCCCCATGAGCGCCTTACGGTCGGCGGGCGGCAGCGCGCGGCCGGTCTCCTCGCTGCGCGCGAGCAGCTCGATATTGGTCCGCAGCGAGGTCAGCGGGGTGCGCAGCTCATGCCCGGCGTCCGCGATCAGCTGCTGCTGACGGTCGCGGGACGAGGCGAGGGCCGCCGTCATGGAGTTGAAGGACCGGGACAGCCGGGCGATCTCGTCATCGCCCTCCGTCGGGATGCGCACGGCCAGGTCCTCGGTGCGGGCCACATGCTCGACGGCCTCGGTCAGCCGGTCCACGGGTTTGAGCCCGGTCCTGGCGATCCACAGGCCCGCCGCTCCCGCGCCTACGACGCCTACCCCGGCGACGAGGGCCAGGACCAGCGCGAGCGTGCCCAGTGGATGCGCGACCTCGCTCAGCGGGCGGGCCATGGAGACGGCGATCCCACGCGGCAGCGGGCTGCCGGGGCCGGAGGCCGGCCGGTAGGTGAACACCCGCATGTCCTCGCCGCCCGCGCCCGTCGCGTCGTGCAGCGCGCTCGGCCGCTCCCCGACGGCCACGGCCACATCGGCGGTGGTCACCGGCAGCTTGGTCGCGCCGGGCTGGGTGCAGCGGCTCCCGTCGGCGAGCACGATCTGCACGGAGTACGAGCCGAGGGCGTGCGGGGTGCGGTCGTCGGCGCCGTCGGGGCTCTGGCACGCCTCCAGGATGCTCAGCACATTGCGCTCGTCCACCGTGACGTTGCGCAGCGACGAGTCGAGTTGGCCGCTGAGCTGTTCCCGGACGATCAGCCAGGACGCGAACGCGGACACCGCGACCGCGACCGCGACCGCCATGGCGGTCAGCAGGGCCAGCCGCGAGCGCAGCGGCAGTCTGCGGAACCTCACGAGGGCTCGCCCTCCGCGGGCCGCAGGACGTACCCCACCCCGCGTACGGTGTGCACGAGCCGCGGCTCGCCGCCCGCCTCGGTCTTACGGCGCAGATACATCACGTACACGTCCAGCGAGTTGGACGACGGCTCGAAGTCGAAGCCCCACACCGCCTTGAGGATCTGCTCGCGGGTGAGCACCTGGCGCGGATGCGCCAGGAACATCTCCAGCAGGGTGAACTCGGTCCGGGTCAGCTCGACGCGGCGCGCGCCCCGGGCGACCTCGCGGGTCGTCAGGTCCATCCGCAGATCGCCGAAGGCCAGCACGTCCCCCTCTGGCAGCGGCACGCCCTGCTGAGCGGCATAGGTGCTGCGGCGCAGCAGGGCGCGGATGCGGGCCAGCAGTTCGTCCAGTTCGAAGGGTTTGACGAGGTAGTCGTCGGCGCCCGCGTCGAGTCCGGTGACCCGGTCGCCGACCGTGTCCCGTGCGGTGAGCATGAGGATCGGCAGCGTCACCCCGGTGGCGCGCAGCCGCCGTGCGGCGGTCAGCCCGTCCATCCGGGGCATCAGCACGTCGAGCACGATCAGCTCGGGGTCGTAGGAGCCGACCTTGCCCAGCGCGTCCAGTCCGTCCACGGCGGTCTCGGTCGCGTAACCCTCGAAGACGAGGCTGCGCTGAAGGGCTTCCCGGACGGCCGGCTCGTCGTCGACGATCAGGATGCGGGCCGGCTGATCGCCGTGGTCGGCGGGGCTCATGGGTCGGTTTCCTCAAAGCGGGTGACGGGTGGGCGGGGAGGTGGCCGCGGCGGGCTGTGCGGCGCTGCTGCCAGCCTCGCACGTCCATCAGGTGTTGCTGTCGCTTCCGCCCGCGCGCAGGGTGGCGAGATCGGACTTGACGGTGTTGATCGGGATCGAGAAGCCGAGGCCGACGCTGCCCGCGCTGCTGGAGCTCTGGTCCGAGGCCGCGGAGTACATCGCGGAGTTGATCCCGATGACCTGCCCGCTCATATTGATCAGCGCGCCGCCGGAGTTGCCGGGGTTGAGCGAGGCGTCGGTCTGGATGGCCTTGTAGGTGGTGGTCGAGGAGCCGACGTCGCCGTTGTACCGGCCGCCGCCGAACTCGAACGGCCACTGCCCGCCGCCGCCCGGCCCCTGACCGCCCTGCCCCTGCCCCTGCCCCTGCCCCTGGCCCTGGCCCTGGTCCGTGGAGACGGTGACGTCACGGTCGAGCGCGGAGACGATGCCGCTGGTGACGGTGCCGGTGAGACCCTCCGGCGAGCCGATGGCCACGACCTGGTCGCCCACCGTGACCTTGCTGGAGTCGCCGAGGGACGCGGCCTTCAGCCCGCTCGCGCCCTCCACCTTGATCAGGGCGAGGTCCTTCTTGCTGTCGGTGCCGACGACCGTCGCGGTCTTCTTGCTGCCGTCGCTGAAGGTCACCTTGATCGCGTCGGCGCCGGAGACCACGTGGTTGTTGGTGATGATCTCGCCGCCGCTGGTGATCACCACGCCGGAGCCGGTGGACTGGCCGCTGGTGCCGCTGGCGCTGACCTCCACGATGCTGGGGCTGACGGCCGTCGCGACGGCCGAAACCCCGCTGTGGCTACTGGAGTTGGCGTTGACCACGGGGGTGGAGACCGTGGTGTCGGACTTCTGGGTGGCGTTGGTGACCAGCGCGGCCGCCCCGCCGCCCACGAGCGCCGAGACCGCCGCCACGGCCGCGATCAGCGCGACCGGCCGCGAGACCCGCGCCCTGCGCCGTCCCCCGCCCCCGTGCGCCCCCTCACTCGCGAACGCGCCGCCGTCCTCCCCCGCGCCGCTCCCGCCACTGCCACTGCCGTCACCCGGCCATACGGTGACCCCGGACGGCGTGGTGACCGGCTGCTGAGGCTGGTACGCGGGCGGATCGGGATACCCCGCACCGCCGCCGTACGCGTAGGGATAGGGCTCGTCTGCGCCGCTGCGGCGTGTGCTGTCCGTCATGTCTATGACTCTGCGGCCGGAGTATGAGAGTCCCGTGAGTGCCCGCTGAGAACCCCACCAGAAGTCGGTATGCCCGACATAAGGATGTCGCCGCGGGTCAGCCGCGCACCGCGGCCAGGCACTCGTCGTACAGGTCCAGGATGTCGCCCTTACCGTCGTTGTCGACCCACGCCATCGATGCGGCGTCCAGGCACGCGAACGCTGTCGCGAGCACCGCGCGGGCCCTCGGATCCGCGCTGCCGACAGCGGCGCCCATGCGCGCCTCGACGAGCGGCAGCAGCTCCTCCTGGAACCGCAGCCGCTTCTCGAGCCAACCGGCCCGCAGCGAGGCGGTGTTGTGCAGGAGGCGGAACCGCTCCAGGGCCTGTTCGCGGCTGTCGTGCAGGGCCAGCACGGCGGCGACCCCGGCACGCAGGGCCTCCCAGACACCGGCTTCGGCGGGCTGTTCGCCGATCGTGTCCGTCAGGACTTGCCCGAACCGGCCCTGGTCGCCGCCGAGAAGGTCTTCCTTGGCGCCGAAGTAGCGGAAGAGGGTGCGCTGGGAGACGCCGGCCTCCCGGGCGATCTGGGCGATGGTCGTCTCGTCGTAGCCCTGCTCGGTGAACAGGCGCAGAGCCGTCTCGAGAATCTCCTGGGAGGCCAGCTGCCGCGTCCGGTCCCACAGCGTGGCCGGTGCGTCCGGCGCCGTCCTGCCTTCCTGCTTCATGCCACCAGACTAGCTCAGCACTGCCAGACTGACACTCACACTACTTCTGGCAGTCTCTGCCAAGCTGACGTACGCTGCCAATGAATATCCCCCGGCACCACGCAAAGGAACGCATCATGTCCGCATCCGCAGCTCTGATCACCGGTGGCACCAGCGGCATCGGCAAGGCGACCGCCGAACTGCTCCACTCCCGCGGCTACCGCGTCATGGTCACCGGCGTCGGCAATGTCGCCAACGCCGGACTTCCCGAGGACGTCACGGTCGTCCGGGCCGACGCACGGTCCCTGCCGGACCTCGACCACGCGATGGACCGGGCCCGCCGCCGATTCGGCTCCCTCGACCTGCTCTTCCTCAACGCGGGCATCTCCCGCCCCGGTCCGCTCGAGTCAACCGACGAAGACGCCTTCGACGCCCTGTTCGACATCAACGTCAAGGGCGCCTTCTTCACCCTGCAAAAAGCGCTCCCGCTCCTCAACGAGGGCGCCTCGGTCGTGTTCACCGTGGGCGCGGGCGAAGGGATCGGAGCCGCCATGACCGCCGCCAAGGGTGCTCTGCTGCCCCTCATGCGGGCCCTCGCGCTCGAACTCGCCCCCCGCCGCATCCGCGTCAACGCCGTCAGCCCGGGAATGATCGACACCCCCGCCTACGGCAAGTTGGGCGTCTCCCGGGAAATGCTCGACTCCTGGGCCCGGGACGTCCCGCTCGGCCGCGTCGGCGCTCCCGCCGACATCGCGGAAGCCGTGGCCTTCCTCGCCTCGGACGCCGCCGGCTACATCACCGGCGACAACCTCACCGTCTCCGGAGGCATAGGCGTACACACCCGCCCCTGACGAGCGGTGGCGCGAAGCGCTACGCGCAGCCGCAGGAGTGGCGGACCACCAGAGCGGAGGGGAACTGCTTGACGCGTTCGCGGCGGGAGCCGGAGAGCCGGACGCCGTCGTCCAGGACCAGGTCGACCGCGGCGCGCGCCATCGCGGGGCGGTCGGAGCCGACCGTGGTCAGCGGGGGGTCGGTGAGGTGGGCTTCCTTCACGTCGTCGAAACCGGCCACCGCCAGCTCGCCGGGGACATCGATCCGCAGCTCACGCGCCGCCCGCAGCACGCCGAACGCCTGGTCGTCGGTGGCGCAGAAGATGGCCGGGGGCCGGTCGGGACCGGCGAGCAGTTCGAGTGCGACCTTATAGGCGTCGTAGCGGTTGTAAGGGGCCTGGAAGAGCCGGCCGTCGACCGGCCGCCCGGCCTCGCGCATCGCGCGGCGCCAGCCCTGCACGTGGTCGGTGACCGGGTCGCCGACGGTGGGGGTTATCTCGGTGCCGCCGAGGCAGGCCACATAGTCATGGCCGTGCTCCAGCAGATGCCGCACCGCGAGCTGCGCGCCGCCGACGTCGTCCAGCACCACCGCCACGTCGTCGATCGCCTCGGGCCGCTCGTGCAGCAGCACCACCCGGGCGTCCCAGGCCTCGATCTCCGCCGCCGCGTTCTCGCTCGGGCCCTGGCTGATGAGGATCAGCCCGGACACCCGCATCCCCAGGAAGGCGCGCAGATAGTGCACCTCGCGCTCGTCCAGGTAGTCCGAGTTGCCGACCAGCACCATCTTTCCGCGCTCGGCGGCCGCCTGCTCGACGGCGTGCGCCATCTCCGCGAAGAACGGCTGCCGGGCGTCCGGAACGATCAGCCCTATGAGATCGGTCCGGCGGCTCGCCATCGCCTGCGCGACCCGGTCCGGCCGGTAGCCGAGCTCCTTGATCGCGGCAAGCACCCGCTCGCGCGTGGCCGGGGCGACCGGCCGGGGTCCGTTATTGATGACGTAACTGACGACCGCGGTCGACGTTCCCGCAAGCCTTGCCACATCATCCCGCGTCACCTTGGCCACGCGCGAAGTCTACGCGGGTCCAGCTAGCTGTTGGCCGGTCGTGCGGCAGCGGTCCTCGCCGCGGAGCCCGCGGAGCCCGCAGAGCCCGCAGAGCCGGCCGCGCCGTCGGGGGGCCCGCCCCGCCCCGCGCCGCCCGCTCCGGCGTCCCGCGCCGCGCCCTTGGCCCGGGCCTCCTCCGCGGCGCGCTCGACCTTCTCCGGCGCGACGAAGCGGTAGCCCACGTTCCGCACCGTGCCGATCAGGGACTCGTGCTCCGGGCCCAGTTTGGCGCGCAGCCGCCGGACGTGGACGTCCACGGTGCGGGTGCCGCCGAAGTAGTCGTAGCCCCAGACCTCCTGGAGCAGCTGCGCCCGGGTGAAGACCCGGCCCGGGTGCTGGGCGAGGTACTTCAGCAGCTCGAACTCCTTGAATGTGAGATCGAGCACACGCCCCTTGAGCTTGGCGCTGTAGGTGGCCTCGTCGACCGACAGATCGCCGTTGCGGATCTCCATCGGACTGTCGTCGGTGGTGATCTGCTGACGGCCCATGGCCAGCCGCAGCCGGGCCTCGACCTCCGCCGGGCCCGCGGTGTCCAGCAGGACGTCGTCGATGCCCCAGTCGGCGGTGACGGCGGCGAGCCCGCCCTCGGTCACCACCAGGATCAGCGGACAGCCGGGGCCGGTGGACCGCAGCAGCTGGCACAGGCTGCGCACCTGCGGCAGATCGCGGCGGCCGTCGATCAGGATGACGTCGGCGCCCGGGGTGTCCACCAGGGCCGGGCCTTCGGCGGGGGCCACCCGCACGCTGTGCAGCAGCAGGCCGAGGGCGGGGAGCACCTCCGTCGAGGGCTGGAGTGCGTTGGTCAGCAGCAGGAGGGAACTCATCGTCCATCACCTGCCCCGGCCGTCTTCTCGAGGTTGTGCACGCTTCGCTCGCCCATTACGTCGGTTCCTCCTCGGTCCCTTGCGAGAGGGGCACCTCCCAGGCCGTGCCTGGGGGAGTCTGCGGCTACTACTTCGTACAGTCACGCTCCGCGCCCTTGGAGCGACGGTGCGCTCAAACGCGCACCCCGCCCTGAAAGCACAAAAGGACCCGGGGGCTACGTTGCCCGGATCCTCTTCACGACAGAATAACCCACATGACATGCGCCGGAGAGGCTCAATCTGCTCCCCGTTGTCCTTCCACGGTCACCGCGGGGGAGCAACGGGCCATGCTGCTGACCGATGACGGGGTCTCGATCGAGGCGCGCTACGAACCTTCCCCGGCGGTCGGCACCGAACCCTCCGACCACCTCGCGCTGGTGCTCGGACACGGCTTCTCCGGCGCCCTGGAGCGCCCCGCGCTACGGCGGGTGGCATCGGTGTTTCACCAGCGTACGGCCGTGATCACGTTCTCGTTCCGGGGCCATGGGCGATCCGGCGGACGGTCCACGGTCGGCGATCGCGAGGTGCTGGACCTGGCCGCCGCGGTGCGCTGGGCGCGCCGGCTCGGACATCGGCGGGTGGCCACGGTCGGCTTCTCGATGGGCGGCTCGGTGGTGATCCGGCAGGCGGCGCTGTACCGGAAGGTCGATGAAATCCAGCCGTTGCAAGACGTACACCAGGGGGAGCGCACGGGGCGCTCGGCGGGGCGCACGGACGGCGTGCGCACGACCCCCGGGGACGGGGCCCACGGCGAGGTGACCGCCGCGTCCGCCGGGCCGGCCGACGGCGCCGCGCCCGATGCCGTCGTCGCCGTGAGCTCACCCGCCCGCTGGTACTACCGGGGCACCGCGCCCATGCGGCGGCTCCACTGGGCGATCACCCGGCCGACGGGGCGGCTGGTCTCCCGCTACGGGCTGCGCACCCGGATCGACCCCCGCGGCTGGGCCGTCGATCCGCTGTCCCCGGTGGCCGCGGCGCCGCTGATCGCGCCGACGCCGCTGCTGATCGTGCACGGCGACCGGGACCCGTATTTCCCGCTGGACCATCCGCGGATGCTGGCGTCGGCGGCGGACCCGTCCACCTCGGAGCTGTGGATCGAGCCGGGCTACGGCCACGCCGAGACCGCCGCCTCCCCCGGCCTGCTGACCCGCATCGCCGACTGGGCCGCGGCCCACGCCTGAGCCCGTCCCCCTGCCGCCGCCTATTCGGTTTCCGCGACCGGCTCGGCGAACTGGGACGCGTAGAGCCGCGCGTACGCACCGCCCGCCGCGAGCAGCGCGTCGTGCGAGCCCTGCTCCACGATCCGCCCCGACTCCATCACCAGGATCACGTCCGCGTCCCGGATGGTCGACAGCCGGTGGGCGATCACGAAGCTCGTACGGCCGCTGCGCAGCGAGGCCATCGCCCGCTGGATGAGGACCTCGGTACGGGTGTCGACCGAGCTGGTGGCCTCGTCCAGCACCAGGATCGACGGCTCGGAGAGAAACGCCCGCGCGATCGTGATCAGCTGCTTCTCACCGGCGCTGACATTGGAGCCCTCTTCGTCGATCACCGTGTCGTAGCCGTCCGGCAGCATCCGTACGAAGCGGTCCACATAGGTGGCCTTCGCCGCCGCCACGATCCTCTCGGAGCTCGCCCCCTCCGCCCCGTACGCGATGTTCTCGGCGATCGTGCCGCCGAACAGCCAGGTGTCCTGGAGCACCATCCCGATGTGGGAGCGCAGCTCCTCCCGTGACATCTCGGCGATGTCCACCCCGTCCAGCGTGATCCGCCCGCCGCTGACCTCGTAGAACCGCATCAGCAGATTGACCAGCGTGGTCTTCCCGGCGCCGGTCGGCCCGACGATGGCCACGGTCTGGCCCGGCCGCACCGACAGCGAAAGGCCGTCGATGAGCGGCGTGTCCGGCTGGTAGCGGAAGGCGACCTCCTCGAACGCGACCTGCCCGCGCACCACCTCCGGCCGCCGCGCGTCCACCGGCTCCGCGCTCTGCTCCGGCGCGTCCAGCAGCTCGAAGACCCGCTCGGCGGAGGCCACCCCCGACTGCACCATGTTGGCCATGGAGGCCACCTGGGTGAGCGGCTGGCTGAACTGCCGGGAGTACTGGACGAACGCCTGGACATCGCCGATCGACAGCGCGCCGGAGGCCACCCGGAGCCCACCGACCACGGCCACCAGCACATAGTTGAGGTTCCCGATGAACATCATCGACGGCTGGATCAGGCCGGAGATGAACTGGGCCCGGAAGCCCGCCCCGTAGAGCTTGTCGTTCTGCTCCCGGAACGCCTGCGCGGACTCCTTCTCCCGCCCGAAGACCTTCACCAGCGCATGGCCGGTGTACATCTCCTCGATGTGGGCGTTGAGCTTGCCCGTGGTCTTCCACTGGGAGACGAACTGCGGCTGGGCGCGCTTGCCGATGCGCGTCGTCACCCACACCGAGACCGGGACGGTGATCAGCGCCACCAACGCCAGCAGCGGCGAGATCCAGAACATCATCGACAGCACGCCCACGATCGTCAGCAGCGAGGCCATGATCTGACTGAGGGTCTGCTGGAGCGTCTGCTGGATGTTGTCGATGTCGTTGGTGGCGCGGGAGAGCACCTCGCCGCGCGACTGCTTGTCGAAGTACGCCAGCGGCAGCCGCGCCAGCTTGTGCTCCACGTCCTCGCGCAGCCGGAAGACCGCGCGCTGGACGACGACGGTCGCCACCCGGGCCTGGACCAGGCCCAGGAGCGAGGCGGCCAGATACAGCGCCGCGACCCACAGCAGCACGACGCCGACCGCGTGGAAGTCGATGCCCTGGCCCGGGGTGACGTCCATCGAGGCGACCATGTCGGCGACCGTGCCCTGGTCCTTGTCGCGCAGCCACTGGACGGCCTGCTCCTTGCTGACGCCGTCGGGCAGCTGCCGTCCGACGATGCCCGCGAAGATCAGGTCGGTGGCCGCACCGAGGATCTTCGGGCCCACCACCGCGAGCCCGGTGCTGACCGTGCCCAGCGCGAGCACCAGCAGGACGATCCCGCGCTCAGGGCGGAGCCGGGCCAGCAGCCGGCGGCTGGAGCCGCGGAAGTCCATGGACCGCTCGGTGGGCTGCCCGCCCATGAAGCGGCCGGGCCCGGCGGCGGGCGCCGGACCCCTGCGGGGCGCCGAAGTGCCGCTCATGCCGCCTCCTCCTCGGTGAGCTGGGAGAGCACGATCTCGCGATAGGTCTCATTGCCGGCCATCAGCTCGCCGTGGGTGCCCGCGCCGACGATCCGCCCCGCGTCGAGGACCACGATCAGATCGGCGCCCCGGATCGTGGACACCCGCTGGGCGACGATGACCACCGTCGCGTTGTCCGTCTCGTCCGCGAGCGCCGCCCGCAGCCGGGCGTCGGTGGCGTAGTCGAGCGCGGAGAAGGAGTCGTCGAAGAGGTAGACGGACGGCTTGCGGACCAGGGCGCGGGCGATCGCCAGCCGCTGCCGCTGACCGCCGGACACATTGGTTCCGCCCTGGGCGATCGGGGCGTCGAGACCGCCCTCCATGGCCGCCACGAACTCCCGTGCCTGGGCGGTCTCCAGGGCCCGCCACAGCTGCTCGTCGGTGGCGTCGGGGTCGCCGTACCGCAGGTTGGAGGCGATGGTGCCGGCGAACAGGTACGGCTTCTGCGGGACCAGCCCTATGGTCCGGGTCATCACCTCGGGGTCGAGGTCGCGCACATCCACCCCGTCGAGGTGGACGCTGCCGTCGGTCGCGTCGAACAGCCGCGGCACCAGCCCGAGCAGGGTCGACTTGCCGCTGCCGGTGGAGCCGATGACGGCGGTGGTCCGGCCGGGCCGGGCGGTCAGCGAGATGTCGCGCAGCACGGGCGCGTCGGCGCCGGGGTAGCGGAACTCCACGCCCCGCAGCTCCAGCAGCCCCCGTCCGGTGTCGGCGGGCGCGGGCGCGACGGGCACCAGCGGCGGTACGACGCTGGTCCCGGTGTCCAGCACCTCCTGGACGCGCTCGGCGCACACCTCGGCCCTCGGCACCATCATGAACATGAAGGTGGCCATCATCACGGACGACAGGATCTGCATCAGATAGCTGAGGAACGCGGTCAGCGCGCCGACCTGCATCCCGCCGCTGTCGATGCGGTGCCCGCCGAACCAGACGACGGCCACGCTGGAGACGTTCACCACCAGCATCACGGCCGGGAACATCAGCGACATCAGCTGCCCGGCGCGCAGCGAGACATCCATCAGACCGGTGTTGGCATCGGTGAAGCGGTCGCGCTCATGGGCGTCGCGGACGAAGGCGCGGATGACCCGGATCCCGGTGATCTGCTCGCGCAGCACCCGGTTGACGGTGTCGATGCGCTGCTGGACGTCGCGGAACAGCGGCCGCATCCGGCGGGCGATGAGCGTGACCACGAGGCCCAGGGCCGGAACGATGAGCAGGAGCAGCCCGGACAGCGGCACGTCCTCGTTGAGCGCCATGACCACACCGCCCACGCACATGATCGGCGCCGAGACCATCAGCGTGAAGGCCATCAGGCACAGCATCTGCACCTGCTGGACGTCGTTGGTGGTGCGGGTGATCAGGGACGGCGCCCCGAAGTGGCCCATCTCCCGGGCGGAGAAGGACTGCACCCGGTCGAAGACGGCGGCGCGCACATCGCGGCCGAGCGCCATGGAGGTGCGGGCGCTGAAGTAGACGGCTCCCGCGGCGCACACGATCTGGACGAGGGTGACGGCGATCATCAGCCCGCCGACACGGAGGATGTAGCCGGTGTCGCCCTTCACCACTCCGCTGTCGATGATGTCCGCGTTCAGCGCGGGCAGGTAGAGGGTGGCGAGGGTCTGCACCAGCTGCAATAAGACGATCAGCGTGATCGTTCGGGTATAGGGCCTCAGATGCGCTTGTATCAGTCGTACCAGCACACGGAAACCTTAAGTGACGCTCGCCCCGAACCGGCCGTATTTTCGACGAACCGCGCGTGGTCCCGGGCGCCGTCCCGCACCCGTCATCATGGAGGCGGCAGATGACGGGAAAGGGATCGCGATGGCGATGATGAGCACGCCCGCCGGGACCATCCGGTACTGGGCCGCGGCCCGCGCCGCGGCCGGCACCGCGGAGGAGCCGTACACCGCGTGGACACTGGCGGAGGCGCTCGACGCGGCCCGACAGCGGCACACCGCGCGACCGGAGTTCGCACGGGTCCTGCTGCGCTGTTCGTTCCTGGTCGACGGAGCCCCGGCCGGCACCCGAGACCACAAGACGATCCAACTCGCCGAGGGCGGCACGGTCGAGGTGCTCCCGCCGTTCGCAGGAGGGTGAACCCCGAGCTCATGAGCAACCAGCCGCACCAGCCCAACGAGCCTCATCAGCCCCACGAGCCTCATCAGCAGCAAGGGCAGCAGCCGCAAAGTCAGCAGCCGCAGCAGCCGTACCCCCCGTACGGGTCGTACGAGGCTCCTTATGGGGGATACGACCAGAGCGGGCATCCTTACGGCGGCCATGGCCAGGGTGCGCAGCAGCAGGCCGACTGGCAGGGGTACGCGGGGTATCCACAGCAGCAGGGGTACGCCCAGGCCCAGCCGCCGCAGTACCAGCACCCGCAGCAGCAGTACCAGCAGCAGCCGTACGAGGACCCCTACGCCGCCGCCCAGCACGGGCAGCAGGGCCATCAGGGCCAGCACGGGCAGCACGGGCAGCAGCCGCACCAAGGACATCAGGGGCACCAGGCGCACCAGGCGCACCAGGGCCAGTACGCCCAGGGCTGGGATCAGCAGCAGCACCCGTACCACCAGCCCCCCGACCCGTCCCAGGCGCCGCCTCAGCCCCCGGTGCAGGCACAGGCCCCGGCGCAGGCGCAGACACAGGCCGCGACCGCGACCGCCGAGCCGCCCGCCCCGCAGCCGGACCGGCCGCTCACCGCCGCCGAGAAGGCCAAGGCCGAGGGCCGTCCGCAGATCGTCCACCCGGGGTTCGTCCCCGCCGCCCTGACCTCCGTGCTCGCCGCCCTGCTCGCGGCGACCGCGCCGCTGGGCCGCCCCGCGGTCGCCGTCGCGGTGGTGGCGCTCCAGGCCGTCACGGCGGCGGGCTGGTTCCGGCTGAACGGCATGTGGCCCGCCCGGCAGGGCATCGCGCTCGCCTTCGCGGGCGGTCTGGCCGCCGACATCGGCCTGCTCGCCACCGAGCCGTCGCACGCCCCTACGGTCGTCATCGGCACCATCGGCGTCTGGCTGCTGCTGGTGCTGATCCTCCAGCTGCGCAGCCACGCCTCCCCGGACGAGCGGCTGTACGGCCTTACGGCCGCCGTGGCGGCCACGGCCCTCGCCGTGCTCGCGGCCGGCCATCTGGCCGCCGTCGCCGAGTCCTCGGACGCCGTGGTGGTGGGGGCGGCCGCCGTCGCCGTGGCCGTGCTCGTCCGGGCGCTGCCGCTGCCGACGGCCGCCGCGGTCGTGGTCGCGCTGGCGGCCGCCACGGGCGCCGGGGTCGGAGCCGGGCAGCTCACCGGAACGGGCACGTCCACCGCCGCCCTGCTGGGGTTCGCGGCCGGGGCGTGCGCGCTGATCGGCCACCGGGTCGCCAGCTACGACTACCCCTCGCGCTTCGTCCACCTGACGGCCGGCGTGGCGCTGCCGCTCGCGGCCGCCGCCCCCGTGGTCTATGTGATCGGCCGCGCTCTGGGCTGACTCCCCGGCTCCCGCTCACCCGCTCCGGATAGGCTCGCAGCCTCAGGCGCGAGGGCCTGAGAGAGAGCCTGGGGGACCCACGCACATGCGCGCACTACGCATCACACTGATCGTCGTCGTGATACTCGGCGGCCTCTTCGTGGCCGCCGACCGCATCGCGGTGTACATGGCCGAGTCCAAGGCGGCCGACAAGATCAAGAGTTCTCAGGGCCTGACCACGACGCCCAATGTCTCGATCAAGGGCTTCCCGTTCCTCACCCAGGTCGCGGGCAAGGAGCTGGACGAGGTCGACGTCGGCGTGGACGGGCTGACGACGGACGCGGGCGACGGCCGCAGCGTCCGGGTCACCGAGCTCGACGCCCAGCTGCACAACGTCCGCATCTCGGGCAACTTCTCGTCGGCCAGCGCCGACCGCGCCACGGGCTCGGCCCACATCAGCTACGCGGACCTCTCACAGGCCGCCGGTCCGGGCATCACGGTCGCCTCCGACCCGTCGGGCAGCAACAAGGTCAAGATCACCGGCAGTCTGCTGGGCTTCAGCCTCACCGCCCACTCCCAGGTCACCATCGTGAACGGCAACACGATCCGGCTGCACGCCGAGTCCATACCGGGCGGCAGCATCCCCCAGTGGGAGGACAAGGTGCGCGAGAAGACCGACATGGAGCGGAAGATCGAGGGACTGCCCACCGGTATGCGGCTGGAGAAGGTGGAGACCTCCAAGGACGGCATAGACGTCTCGGTCGCGGGTAACAACGTCCAGCTGACGGGCTGACGCGATCAGTACCAGGGGCGTCGGATCACGTCCCTGGTCCATTCACTGAGACGATCATGTCCGCGCATATGGACGTTCCTGCCCGCCGCAGGCCCCTCCGGCCGCGCCTCCCGGCCGTCCACGGTTCTCTTATCTCAGACTCCGGACGATAACGTCTCATCATGCGACACACCGGTGACATGCCCGCCTGTCCGTCCCTACGATCGGACCCATGAAGCGACAGGCGGATCTCACGAAGCGGCGGGCAGTCGACCTGTGCCGCGTCGCCGCCATGCTCTGTCGCCCCGTCTGAATGGGACGTGGTCCGTACACGCCACGGACCGGCCCCCCTCTTCGGCCCGTCAGCCGGGCCTTCCCGCACCTTCGCTCGTACGCTCGCCGCACGCCCCCGCGCGGCGCCGCGTCGTGAGCGTGCCCGTACCGCCGCAACTGCCCCGGAGGAGAGAAACATGAGCCGCAGTGACGTCCTGGTGGACGCCGACTGGGTCCAGGCCCGTATCGACGACCCCAAGACGGTCATCGTCGAGGTGGACGAGGACACCTCGGCCTACGACAAGAACCACATCAAGAACGCCATCCGGATCGACTGGAAGCAGGACCTCCAGGACCCGGTGCGCCGTGACTTCGTCGACCAGGCCGGCTTCGAGAAGCTGCTGTCGGAGAAGGGCATCGGCAACGACGACACGGTCGTCCTCTACGGCGGCAACAACAACTGGTTCGCGGCGTACGCCTACTGGTACTTCAAGCTCTACGGCCACCAGGACGTCAAGCTGCTCGACGGCGGCCGCAAGAAGTGGGAGCTCGACTCCCGCGACCTGGTCGCCGAGGTGCCGGCCCGCGCGCAGACCGAGTACAAGGCCAAGCCGCAGGACACCGCCATCCGCGCCTTCCGCGACGAGGTCGTGGACGCCATCGGCTCGCTGAACCTGGTCGACGTGCGCTCCCCCGACGAGTTCTCCGGCAAGCTGCTCGCCCCGGCCCACCTCCCGCAGGAGCAGTCGCAGCGTCCGGGCCACGTCCCGAGCGCTCGCAACATCCCGTGGTCGAAGTCGGCCAACGACGACGGCACCTTCAGGTCCGACGACGAGCTCAAGGAGATCTACGAGGGCGCGGGCGTGGACCTGTCGAAGGACACCATCGCCTACTGCCGCATCGGTGAGCGCTCCGCTCACACCTGGTTCGTCCTGCACGAGCTCCTGGGCCAGACCAACGTCAAGAACTACGACGGCTCCTGGACCGAGTACGGCTCGCTGGTCGGCGTGCCGGTCGAGCTCGGCTCCGACAGCTGACCCCTCTCCCCCGAAACGTAAGGACAGACATCCATGTGTGGAGCCAAGGCCGGCGGCCCCGACGCCTCGACGATCAAGCCCGGTGAGACCACGATCCAGGGTTCGGTGACCCGCGACGGCGAGCCCGTCGCCGGTTACGTGCGGCTGCTGGACAGCACCGGCGAGTTCACCGCCGAGGTCCCCACCTCCGCGACCGGGCAGTTCCGCTTCTACGCCGCGGAGGGCACATGGACGCTGCGCGCCCTGGTTCCCGGCGGCACCGCGGACCGCACCGTCGTCGCCCAGAAGGGCGGGCTGGCGGAGGTCGCCATCGCCGTCTGACGCGATACGACGCGTCGTGACTCACGGCCGGAGGGCCGCACCCCGGGGTTGGACGCCTCGGCGGGGTGCGGCCCTTCGTCTATCGGCGCGGCGGTCCCGGACGTACGCTGGACATATGTACGCGCGACGCCGCCACGCATACTTCTTCCTGATGGGCGCGTGTCTGACGCTCTTCATCTCGGCATGGGCCTTTGTGCGCCTGTGGTCCGTCCCCGCCGCGGTCGCGATGTGCATCGTCGCCATGGTGATACCGCCCCTGGCGGCGATCGTCGCCAATCGCCGGGGCCCGGACGACCGGTGGTGGGACGAATCGGGGGACGAGGAGTCCGACCGGTGGTGGCGGGAGCTGGACGAGCACAACCACCGGCATTGACCACGTTCCGGCCAGGCCTCGGCCGCGGGCATCCCCGCCCCGTGGCAGGGGCTCAGCCCTTTGGCAGGGGCTCAGCCCTGAACCCCGGGGCCTGGGGCGGAGCCCCAGTTTCGGGAAGGGGCGGGGAGGGGGCAGCATCGATATGCGGCTCCGCCGCGTGGCCCGCCGCAGGCGCCAAGATCCGTCGGGCACCACCGAGTACACGAGCGTCCGCTAGTACACGAGCGCCTGGACGCCGTCCGGCATGATCTCGCTCACGAAGACCTGAGCGCCCGCGATCCGGGCACCTTCGATCAGATCCTTCTCCTCGATCTCCCGCCGCGCGGCGCATTGTGTGCACACCGTGATCGTCCCGCCGCCCGTAAGGATGCCGTCGATCAGATCCGGAAGCGGCGCGGCATGCGGAAGCTCGAACTCCGCAGCCCGGCCCGGCAGCGCGAACCACGTCGACTCACCGGTCAGCCAGAGCGAGACCTCGACCCCGCTCGCCGCGGCCACCGCCGCCACCGTGAACGCCTGAGAGCAGCGCTCGGGAGCGTCCGCGCCCGCCGTCACCTTGATCACCAGCTTCTTCGCCATGCGTCAACCTTAGGCTCGGCACCCGGGGCCCGGCGCCGCGCGGCCACCTGTCTCCACCGGCCGTCCCGGCGGCGACTAGACTCGGTGCCGTCCATCATCTGTTCCGAGGAGCGCGCTCGTGCTTGAGGCAGTCTTCACCACCCTGATGATCCTGGTCGCCGTGGCCACGCTCGGCTTCGCCGCGCTGACCTGGAAGAAGCTGTACCAGGGCCAGCGCTGAACCGCTCCCGCCCCGCCACCACGGCTCGACTCTCGACAGATCGCCTGAATTCATGATCCAGATTCCGTCCGACCTCCACCCGGACCTCGTGCCGCTCGCCTTCCTCCTGGGCAACTGGGAAGGGGCCGGCGTCTCGGACTTTCCCGGGGCCGAGAAGTGCAACTTCGGCCAGGAGGCCACCTTCACGCACGACGGCCGTGACTTCATCGAGTACATCTCGCACACCTGGGTGCTGGACTCCGAGGGCAAGAAGGTCCGCCCCCTGGAGACCGAATCCGGCTACTGGCGGATCGACAAGGACCGTAAGGTCGAGGTCGTGATGAGCCGGGACCAGGGCATCATCGAGGTCTGGTACGGCGAGCTCGCGGAGGGCAAGCCGCAGATCGACCTGGCGACGGACGCGGTGGCGCGCACCGCCCACGCGGCCCCGTACTCGGGCGGAAAGCGGCTGTACGGCTACGTCAACAGCGATCTGATGTGGGTCGGCGAGAAGGCCACCCCCGAGGTCGAACTGCGCCCGTACATGTCCGCGCATCTGAAGAAGGTCGTGGACCCCCGGGAGTGGGCCAAGGACCTCAAGGACCTGCCGGACGACGGGATCGCCTTCTTCCGCTGAGCCGGCCCCCGCTGAGCCCTCGCCGAACCCCCGCCGAACCCCCCGGCTCGCGCCTTCCGCCCTCCGCCGAGCCAGGCTGTCGCGTGCCCACGTCCGGTTCTCCCCGGTGCGTCCCGCCGGTCACCGCGGGCCCGCCTACACTTGCACCGTGGCGACCACCGACTGGAAGAGCGATCTGCGGGAGCGCGGCTACCGTCTGACCCCGCAGCGCCAGCTCGTGCTCGAAGCCGTCGATCATCTGGAGCACGCCACTCCGGACGAGATCCTCACCGAGGTGCGCCGCACCGCGAGCGGCGTCAACATCTCCACGGTCTATCGCACGCTGGAGCTGCTGGAGGAGCTGGGCCTGGTCAGCCATGCCCATCTCGGCCACGGCGCCCCCACGTACCACCTGGCCGACCGGCACCATCACATCCATATGGTGTGCCGGGACTGCACGGATGTGATCGAGGCCGATGTCTCCGTGGCCGACGCCTTCACCCGGCAGCTCCGGGCGGACTTCGGCTTCGACACCGATCTGAAGCACTTCGCGATCTTCGGCCGGTGTGCCTCCTGCTCCGCCCGGCAGCGCGCCGGAGGGGCCGGTGGAGACCCCGGACAGCTCGCTGGAGACGGCGCCGAAAACGGCTCCGGTGAGGGCCGAGCCCGCAGGTCGTAGGCTGAGTTCATGAAGAGCCCTTTGCTGTCGCTGCCCGGCGCCGTCCCCGGCGAGGGCCCCGACGAAGACGTCGCCGCCCACTACGGCGACCTGTTCCGCGAGCAGCGCGCGCTCGCCGACGGCACCGGCTTCGTGGACCTCTCGCACCGCGGAGTGGTCACGGTCAGCGGTGCCGACCGGCTCAGCTGGCTGCATCTGCTGCTCACCCAGCACGTCAGCGAACTACCGCCGGGCCAGGCCACCGAAGCCCTGATCCTCTCCGCCCACGGCCACATCGAACACGCGCTCTACCTCGTCGACGACGGCGAGACCACCTGGGCCCATGTGGAGCCCGACAGCCAGCGCGATCTGATCGCCTACCTGGAGAGCATGAAGTTCTTCTACCGGGTGGACATCGCGGACCGCACCGACGAGTACGCGGTCGTCCACCTCCCGGCGGGCAGCATCACCGAGGCCCCCGAGGACGCCGTCGTCCGCGAGACCCCGCACGGCCGGGACCTGTTCCTGCCGCGTGAGCGCCTTACCGCCTTCGCCGAGGAGAGCGGCCCGCCGATCGGGGTGCTGGCGTACGAGGCGCTGCGGGTCGAGGCCCACCGGCCCCGGGTCGGCCTGGAGACCGACCACCGCACCATCCCGCACGAGCTGGGGTGGATCGGCTCCGCCGTCCACCTCCAGAAGGGCTGCTACCGCGGCCAGGAGACCGTCGCCCGGGTGCAGAACCTGGGGAAGCCACCACGCCGGCTCGTCTTCCTCCACCTCGACGGCAGCGAGGTGACGCTGCCGACCCACGGCGCGCCCATACGGCTGGCCTCGGAGGGCGAGGAGGGCCGCCAGCTGGGGTTCATCACCTCATCGGCCCGCCACCACGAGCTGGGGCCGATCGCGCTGGCGCTGGTCAAGCGGAATGTGCCGGTGGACGCGGACCTGATCGCGGACTCCACGGCCGCCGCACAGGAGACGGTCGTGGAGCCGTGAACCCGCCGCCGGTCCGCCGGACCCCACGGTTCGGCTAGACCTCGACGGTTCGGCTAGACCTCGACGAGCACCGTGAACGGGCCGTCGTTCGTGAGCGAGACCTTCATGGCCGCTCCGAACCGGCCCGTTTCCACGTGTGCGCCCAGCTTCCGCAGCTGGGCCACGACCTCGTCGACGAGCGGTTCGGCGACCCCGCCGGACGCCGCCGCGTTCCAGGTGGGACGGCGCCCCTTACGGGCATCGCCGTAGAGCGTGAACTGGCTGATGACCAGCAGCGGAGCGTCCAGGTCCGAGCAGGACCTCTCGTCGTGGAGCATCCTTACGGACCACAGCTTGCGGGCGAGCTGGGCCGCCTTCTCCGGGGTGTCGTCATGTGTCACCCCGACCAGTACGCACAGCCCCTCACCGACGATCTCGCCGACCGTCTCGCCGTCCACGACGACGCTCGCCCCGTCCACTCTCTGTACCACAGCACGCATGGCGACCATCATGCCGTGCGTCCATCCGGGGCCGATCGGGTGGAGAGGCGCTGCACAGGGAGCATCACTGGTGGCACGATGCGTGCAGGCGGTGCAGGCGGGCAGGAACTGCGGGAACGACGCATCGCTGGAGGGGACGGACATCAATGACCACATCGGGCACCGGCCAGCCCATGGCCACCGAGGGCCTGCTGCCGCCACGGCCGCCGAACCAGCGCGGCGGGCGGCTGGCCGACTCCGCCGCCGTGACGGCGCCGGCCGTGACGTCCACGTCGGCGGCGGCGAGCGGTCTGAACGCTCTGCGGCTGCCGGAACTGCGGGCGCTGCGCCGCTCGGCACAGCGCGAGGAGGCGGATCTGAGCTATCTGCGCAGACTGCTCCAGGGGCGGATCGACATCCTCCGCGCCGAGCTTGGCCACCGCCGTGACCCGGCGCCCGCGGCGGCCGCGGCCCAGCCGCCCGCCGGGCTGGTGGACCGGCTGCCGGAGATCCTCGCGGATCTCCCCTCACGGCACCGCTCCTCGGCCCGCCATGTCACGCTCGGGACGCCGCAGGACGCGGAGTACGAGCGGCTGGCCGAGGAGATGCTGGCCGAGGTGGGCCTGTCGGATATGCGGGCCCGTACGGACGAGGAGCTGCACGGCGCGATGGCCCGCCTCGTCGGCCGTGAGCAGCAGGTGTCGCGGCGGCGGCAGGAGCTGCAGCGCACGGCGGACGGCTGCAGCGCGGAGATCGCCCGCCGGTACCGCGAGGGGGAGGCGCAGGTGGACGACCTGCTGGCGTAGGCGGCGACGGGCTGTCGGGAGCGTGCTCGCGGGTGCTCGGGGAGCTGTTCGCCGGGGCCTCGGGAAGCTGTTCGCGGGGTCCTCGCCGAGCTGTCCACAGGGTGCGGTGTGATGAAAAGACCTGGTCCGGAGGGTGTGGAAATCGGCGTGCGGCCGGTGGCGGCCGACGCTTAGCGTGTGCGCATGGCCCTCGAACTCCGCACCCCACTCCCCGATTCCGACCTCGCCAACTGGACCGTCGCGCTCAACACCGGCTTTCTGCGTCCGCCGGAGGCGCCGAAGGAGGAGGTGGAGCTGCGGCGGGAGCACATCGATCTGTCCCGTACGCAGGGGGTCTTCGACGGGGACCGCTGCGTGGCCACCTTCCGCAGCTTCGCACAGCGGCTGACGGCGGTGGGCGGGGCGGATGTCCCGGCCGACGCGATCAGCAATGTCGCGGTGTCGGCCACCCACCGCCGCCGGGGGCTGCTCAACCGGATGATGGAGCACGATCTGCGCGCCGCCAAGGAGCGGGGCGAGGCGGTGGCCACCCTGATCGCGGCCGAGTACCCCATCTATGGGCGGTACGGCTTCGGACCGGCCACCTGGATCACCGAATGGCAGGTGGACGTCCCCCGGGCCGGTCTCGACCCGCGCCACTCGGCTCCGGTGGACGGCGGCCGGGTCGACTTCGCCGACGCCGACGAGGTGCGGAAGCTGGGCCCCGCCCTGCATGAGCGGCTGCGCGCCACGCAGCACGGCGTCATCGACCGCTCAGACCACTGGTGGCGGACCAGCACCGGTCAGCGGCAGTACCCCAACCGCCCCTGGACCGAGCCGTTCTATGTGCTCTACCGCTCCCCCGACGGCTCGGTGGACGGACTGCTCGCCTACACGGTGGACGACCGCTGGGAGAGCAACAAACGACCGCACAACACCGCCACCGTGCACGAGCTGACCACGGTCACCCCGGCCGCCGAGCGGGCACTGTGGCACTTCCTGCTCTCGGTCGACTGGGTGACCCGGGTCAACACCGGCCGGCGCGCCCCGGACGACCTGCTTCCGCTGCTGCTCGGCGATCCCCGTGCGGCCCAGGTCACGACGTACGCCGACTGGCTGTGGCTGCGCCCGCTGGATGTGCCCCAGCTGCTGGAGACCCGTACGTACCCGGCCGAGGGCTCGCTGGTGCTCGAGCTGCGCGACACCGCCGGGCTGGCCGGGGGCCGCTACTTCCTGGAGGCGGGCCCCGACGGCGCGGCGTGCGCGACCACGGGCCGTACGGCCGATCTGACCATGGACATCGGCGAGTTGAGCACCCTCTGGCTGGGCGACGAGTCGGCGGTCCGGCTCGCCTCGCTGGGCCGGATAGCCGAGGAGCGCCCGGGCGCCGCGGCGCTGGCGGACCGGCTGCTGCGGACCCCGCGCCGCCCCTGGTGCCCCGACGTCTTCTGAGCCGCCCGGTGCTCAGCAGCTGGACTTCAGCAGCCTGCGGGCGCCCGTGCCCTGCTCGCCCAGCCGGTCGTAGGGGTTCGCCAGCGCGCACTTGTCGATCGACAGACAGCCGCAGCCGATGCAGTCGGTGAGGTGGTCGCGGAGGTTCTCCAGCTGTTCGATGCGCTCATTGAGGTCCGCGTGCCAGCACTCCGAGATCCGGGCCCAGTCCTCCTTGGTGAGGACGTGGTCCTCGGGGAAGAGCCCGAGGACCTCCCGGATCCTCCCCAACGGGATGCCGACGCGCTGCGAGGAGCGGACGAAGGCCACGCGGCGGAGGGTGTCGCGGGTGTAGCGGCGCTGATTGCCGGAGGTGCGGCGGCTGTGGATCAGCCCCTCGCGCTCATAGAAGCGCAGCGCGGAGGCGGGCACCCCGCTGCGCTGCGCGAGATCGCCGACCGTGAGCTCATGGGTCTTCCAGGTCAATTGCGTCATAGTGCCGAGGTTAGCTTGACTTCAACCTTTGTTTAAGTCCGAGGCTCGTCCCATGACGACAGACACCGCCGTCCTGACGGCAACCACCACGCCCGCATCCGCCACCGACACCGACTCCCCCATCCGGCTCGCCATCATCATCGGCAGCACCCGCGACGGCCGCTTCGGTCCGAAGGTCGCGGACTGGTTCGCCGGTCATGCGACGCTCCGCTCCGATATGACCGTCGACGTCGTGGACCTGGCCGAGACCCCGCTGCCCACGGACCTCACCCACCGGCCCGGCCCCGAGGACGTCGCGGCCCTGGAGGCCGTGACGCCCCGGCTGGACGCGGCCGACGCGTTCACCGTGGTCACGCCCGAGTACAACCACAGCTACCCCGCCTCCCTGAAGAACGCGATCGACTGGCACTTCACCCAGTGGCAGGCCAAGCCGGTCGGCTTCGTCTCCTACGGCGGCATCTCCGGGGGCCTGCGCGCGGTCGAGCATCTGCGGCCGGTCTTCGCCGAGGTCCACGCCGTGACCGTCCGGGACACGGTCAGCTTCCACAACGCGGGCGGGCTGTTCGGAGCGGACGGCCGGCTGAAGGACCCCGAGGGCCCGGACACCGCCGCCGGGGCGATGCTCGACCAGCTCACCTGGTGGGCGCGGGTCCTGCGCACGGCCCGCACCACCCACCCGTACGGCAGCTGATCCGCCCGGCGGCGCCGACCCCCGTTGACGGCGCCGCCGGGAACGCGGCTCAGCGGCTCAGCAGTTCAGCCGGTGCGGCGGTTCCTCGGCTCAGCCGGCGCGGCGGCGGAAGAGCACGCCCGACAGCCCGGTCGCCACCGCCAGGACTCCCCCGCACCAGACCAGGGCCTGCCAGGCGCTGTCGCCGACCGGCCGGTCCAGCAGCAGCCCTCGCAGGGCCTCGATGACCGGGGTGACCGGCTGGTGCTCCGCGAATCCGCGCAGCCAGCCCGGCATGGTGTCGATGGGCACGAACGCGCTGCTGGGATACGGCAGGAACATCATCATGAAGGTGAACCCGCCCGCCGCCTCCGGTGACCTGGCGATCAGGCCGAAGCAGGCCGACAGCCAGGAGATGGCGAGGATGAACATCAGCAGGATCCCGGCCACGGCCAGCCAGTCGAGCGGACCGGCGGCCGGACGGAAGCCGATAAGGAAGGCCACTCCGAAGACGATCGCGGTCGCGACCGTGTTGCGCAGCACGCTCGCGGCCACATGACCCGCCAGGACCGGCGTGCCGCCGATGTCCAGCGACCGGAAGCGGTCGATGATGCCACCGGCCATGTCATTGGTGACGGTGACCGCCGTATTGGCCGAGCCGAAGCCCGCGCACAGCAGCATCACCCCGGGGACGACATAGGTGACGTACTCGGTGCCGGTGTGGATGGCGCCGCCGAAGAAGTAGACGAACACCAGCATCAGCATGATCGGCAGCAGCATGGCGGTGAGTACCGCGTCGAGATTGCGCCTGCTCAGCCGGATGGTGCGGCCGGTCAGAACGATCGCGTCAGACACCGGCCGTCTCCTTCTCGCCCGCGGCGCTCTCTCCCCCGGCGCTACGGCTTTCGCCCTCGTCGTCACGGCTCCCGCCCCCGGCGCCGTGGCCGGTCAGGGCCATGAAGACATCGTCGAGCGTGGCGCTGTGCACGGTGAAGCGGTCCACCGCGCGCCGGCCGGGGTCGATCTCGTCGAGCAGGGTCCGCACATGGGCCGCGCTGCCGTCCGTCGCGACGCCCAGCGTCAGCCGGTCGGCGTCGCTCCGGACGAGCCGTACGCCGAGTTGGCGCGCGACCGTCCGGTACGCCGCGGTATCGCCGAGCGTCAGGTCCAGCCGCTGCCCGGCCACGCGCTCCTTGAGCTGGGCCGGGGTGCCCTCGGCCACCACCCGGCCGCCGTCCACCACGGCGAGGCGCTCGGCGAGCTGGTCGGCCTCCTCCAGGTACTGGGTGGTGAGGAAGACCGTCACACCGTCCGTCACCAGCCCCTTGACCACCTCCCACATGGCCTGTCGGCTGCGCGGGTCGAGTCCGGTGGTCGGCTCGTCGAGGAAGATCACCTCGGGGTGGCCGACCAGGCCCGCGGCGAGGTCGAGTCGGCGGCGCATCCCGCCCGAGTAGGTGCCCACGGTGCGGCGGGCGGCGCCGGTGAGGTCGAAGCGCTCCAGCAGTTCGTGTGCGCGGCCGCGGGCCTCGGCGCGGCCGAGCCGGGTCAGCCGCCCCATCATCCGCAGGTTCTCCTCGCCGGTCTGCATCTCGTCCACCGCTGCGTACTGCCCGGTGAGGCTGATGGCGCGGCGGACCCGACGGCGGTCGGCGACGACGTCGAAGCCCGCGACGCGGGCCCGCCCGGAGTCCGGTGGCGTCAGCGTGGCCAGGATCCGCACGGTCGTGGTCTTGCCCGCCCCGTTGGGGCCGAGCAGCGCGAAGACGCTGCCGGGCGCGACCGACAGATCGACGCCCCTGAGCACCTTCACCGCCCCGTAGGACTTCTCGAGGCCGTTCGCCTCGATGGCTGGTCGATGGGCCATGATTCCCCCGCTCCTCTTTCTGTGTATGCCATACACGCTACTGCGTAGGGTATACACAACTCTAGGATGGCGGTCAATCGAGCCACCATCAGCGCACGTAGACACGGAGGGTCCCGAGGCCATGGCCACCGAGGACAACGGCACCGGCCTGCCGGCGAGCATCGAGGCCGCCTGGGGACTGCGGGAACGCCCGGGCAAGGGGCCCCGGCCCGGGCTGACCCTTGGCCGGATCGTCGACGCCGCCGTCGGCATCGCCTCGGCGGACGGTCTCGGCGCGGTCTCCATGAGCCGGGTCGCGTCCGAGCTGGGCGTCTCCACGATGTCCCTGTACCGCTATGTCTCGGCCAAGGACGAGCTGCTGACGCTGATGGAGGACGCCGCCTACGGCCCACCCCCGCCCGGCGAACCGGCGAAGGACTGGCGGACCGGATTCACCGACTGGGCCTGGGGACTGCGCACCAGCGTCGCCCGCCACCCGTGGGTGGTGAACGTACCCGTAAGCACCCCGCCCTCGACGCCCAACTCGGTGGCCTGGATGGAGCGCGGACTGGCCTGTCTGCGCCGCACCAACCTCAGCGAGGGCGAGAAGGTCTCCGTGCTGATGCTGGTCAGCGGCTTCGTCCGGAACGAGGCGCGGATGACCTTCGACATCCTGGCGGCCCACCGGCGCAAGGGGCAGAGCCTCGAGTCCTCGATGGCGTCCTGGGCCAGGCTGCTGGAGAAGCTGACCGACGCCGAGCGCTTCCCGGCGGTGACGGCGGCCCTGCGGACGGGGGAGTTCGACACCCCGGGCGGCCCCGACGACGAGTTCGTCTTCGGCCTGGAGCGGATCCTCGATGGTGTGGAGGCGCTGATCAGCGCGCGGAGCTGACCGCCCGGCTCGGGACTGGCCAGATTCTTGTACATCCTGGCCATCCGGCCACTCGTCGGCCCCGGGGCCGATTTCCGAGCATGGTGGGCATGAACGTGCTGTGGATATTCGCCCACCCCGAACAGCGCTCCCTCAGCGGGGCGTTGCGCGACGAGGGGCTGCGCGCCCTGCGCGAGGCGGGCCATGAGTACCGGCTGTCCGATCTCTACGCGATGCGCTGGAACCCCGTGGTGGACGGCGCCGACTTCCGGCATGACGCGGACGAACGCCTCATCGTCGGGGCCGCCTCACGGCGCGCCCATGACGCGGGGACGCTCAGCGAGGACATCCGCGCCGAGCAGGAGAAGATCGCCTGGGCCGATGCGCTCGTCGTGCAGTTTCCCCTGTGGTGGTACGGCATGCCCGCCATCCTCAAGGGCTGGTTCGACCGCGTCTTCGTCAAGGGCTTCGCCTACGGGGTCATCGGACCGGACGGCCGCACCCTGCGCTACGGGGACGGCAAGCTGGCCGGTAAGCGCGCCATGGTGGTGCTGACCGCCGGGGCGCCCGAGGCCACCATGGGGCCGCGCGGTGTCAACGGCGAGCTCGGCGATCTGCTGTTCCCGCTGCACCACGGCACCTTCTGGTACAGCGGGATGTCCGTGCTGCCGCCATATGTGGTGTACGGCGCGGACCGGGTCCCGCCCGAGGCGTACGAAACCCATGCCGCCGAGCTGCGGAAGCGGCTGTCCGCCCTGCCGACCGAGGAGCCGATTCCGTTCCGCCGACAGAACGGCGGCGACTACGACGAGCGCCTGGTGCTCCGCCCCGACCTCCTGCCGGGCCGCACCGGCCTCTCCGTGCACTACGCGCCACCCCGCACCCCGGCCGCCGAAGGCGCCCAGAACACCGAGACCGCCCCGAACGGCTAAGAGGGCGGCCACAGCTCCAGCCGCCATTCGTTGCACCGCATCATCGTCCCCACCGGATACTCGAACTCGCACTCGCCGAGCAGCGTGAACCCGGCCTTGCGGCACACCCCGTTCGACGCGGGGTGGCCGACGGACGGATACGCGTGCAGATACCGATGGGTCCGCTGCGCCGCGGCCGCCCGCGCAACCTCCCTCGCGGCCGCGGCCGCGATCCCCCGCCCCTGGAACGGCGGCAGCACGGCCCAGCCGGTCTCGTACACCGACTCACCCCGCCACTCCCGCTCCCAGTACCCGATGCTGCCGGCCGTCTCGTTCCCCTCGCCCCCCTCGTTCCCCTCGTTCCCCTCCGGCAGCACGATCCGGTACATCCGCCCGGCGCCCGGCCCGGTCAGCTCGGCATACCGCCGGTGGCGTACCAGGAGCTGCTCCTCGCTCTCCGGCCCGCCCAGATGGCTCGTCATCTCCGGGCTGTTGACGCGGCGCAGCAGCCCGAGGCAGAGCGCGCTGTCCTCCCACGGCTCGAGCCGCACCCGCACCCCGCTCGCCCCACCGGACATGCACCACCTCCCGCCGTCGGCGCACTCTGCGCCCGCCTTCCGTTCATTCGACCACGGGGGTAAGACAACGGCCTCGCGCCCAGGTCACGGCCCGTCCCACCAGTCCAACCAGTCCCATCCGCCTCGCCCGGCCCGCCCGGCGTCAGTCCGCCGACGCCACCGGCTCCAGCAGCGCCATGTCGTCCTCGCCGAGGGCGATCCGCGCCGCCGCCATGTTCTCGTCCAGGTGAGCCAGTGAGCTGGTGCCGGGGATCTGGATGATCGCGGGCGAGCGGGCGAGCCCCCAGGCGAGGGCGATCTGATGCGCGGTCGCGCCCTGCCGCTCCGCGACCGTCCGCAGGTTCTCGTTCTCCAGGCCGGTATGGCCGCCGCCCAGCGCGAAGAACGGCACATAGGCGATTCCGGCCGCGGCGCACTCGTCCACCAGCGCCCCGTCTCCCTGGTCGAGCACCCCGAACCGGTTCTGCACCGCCGCCACGGGCGCGATCGCGCGGGCCTCGGCGAGCTGCTCGGCGCTCACATTGCTCACCCCGAGCTCCCGCACCAGCCCCTCCTCCCGCAGTGCGGCCAGCGCGCCGAACCGTTCCCCGATCGGCACCCCGCCCACCGCCTTCAGCCGCCCCACCCGCAGGTAGACCAGGTCGAGGGCGTCCACGCCCAGCTGCCGCAGGTTCTCCTCCACCAGCCCCCGCAGCTGCTCCGGCCGCGCCTCCGCGTACATCTCCCCGGTCGCGGTGCGCAGCGGCCCGATCTTGGTGGCGATGGTGAGCTGCTCGGGGTAGGGGTGCAGGGCCTCGCGCAGGATGTCGTTGGCCCGCTCGGTGGCGGAGAAGTAGAAGGCGGCGGTGTCGATATGACGGGCGCCCAGCTCCACGGCGCGCCGTGCGACCGCCACGGCCGTGGCCCGCTCGACGGCGGGACCGCCCCACCGCCCCGGCAGCTGCATGGCCCCGAAGCCCAGCCGATCGGCCGGTGATGAGAGAGGTGATGAGAGATGGGAAGACGAAAGCGAGGAAAACGCGGATGAGGAAGAGGATGAGGTCATGGGGCAGCATGCGCACCTTTTCGCCCCGACCACAAGATCAGCCCCGCACCACAAGATCAGCCCATCGGCTCAGCCCGACGACCGCTCCAGCAGCAGCGCCCGCTCACGGGCGTTACGGGTCAGGCCCGCCGCGCGGGCGAACTCCGCCCGGGCCTCCGCATGCCGCCCCAGCCGCTCCAGCAGATCCCCGCGGACGCTCGGCAGCAGGTGGTAGCCCTTGAGGGCCGGTTCCTCCGCCAGCGCCTCGACCAGTTTCAGACCCGCCGCGGGCCCCTCCGCCATCGCGACGGCGACCGCCCGGTTGAGCTCCACCACCGGGGACGGGGTCAGCGCCATCAGCCGGCCGTAGAGGGCGGCGATGGCCGTCCAGTCGGTGTCCTGGTAGCGGATCGCCCGGGCGTGGCAGGCGGCGATGGCGGCCTGGAGGGAGTACGGGCCCTGGCCCGCCCGCTGGAGGGCCTCGACACCCCGGCGGATGAGCAGGCGGTTCCACTTGGTGCGGTTCTGGTCGGCGAGCAGCACCGGCTCACCGCCGGGGCCGGTGCGCGCCCCGATCCGGGAGGACTGGAACTCCAGCAGCGAGACCAGGCCATGCGCTTCGGGCTCCTGGGGCAGCAGCCCCGCCAGCACCCGCGCCAGGCGCAGCGCGTCCTCACACAGGGCCGGGCGCACCAGATCGTCGCCCGCGGTCGCGGAGTAGCCCTCGTTGAAGACGAGGTAGATGACCTCCAGGACCGAGGAGAGCCGGGCGGTCCGGTCGTCGCCGTGCGGCACCTCGAAGGGGACCTCGGCCTTGGCGAGGGTCCGCTTGGCCCGGACGATGCGCTGGGCGACCGTCGGCTCCGGGACCAGGAACGCGCGGGCGATCTCCTCCGTCGTCAGCCCGCCCAGCAGCCGCAGCGTGAGCGCTACCCGGGCCTGGGTGGACAGCACGGGATGGCATGCGGTGAAGATCAGCCGCAGCAGGTCGTCGTCGATGTCCTCGGCGGTCCCGGCGAGATCCGCCGGATCGGGCGGTGAGACGTCCTCCAGGGCCCGCCCCACCTCCGCCAGCTTGCGCGCGTAGGTCTCCTTACGGCGTACGAGGTCGATCGCGCGGTGCTTGGCGGTGGCCATGAGCCAGGCGCCCGGATTGTCCGGCACACCCGACTCCGGCCACCGCTCCAGCGCGGTGACCAGGGCGTCCTGCGCGAGTTCCTCGGCCAGTCCGACGTCCCGCACGATGCGGGCGACGCCGGCGATGATCCGCGCGGACTCGATCCTGAAGACCGTTTCGACCGTTCTGGCGATGTCAGCCGTTTCGCCGCTCAGGGCGCTTTCAGCTGGTTTCGCCGCATCGGCCGGGTTTGCTGCCGTCACGGCCACCATCAGAGCAGCCGTAAGGGGACGGAGCAAGCATTACCGGCTCAGGGCTCGACAACCTCACGGACCTCGCAGGTGATCGTCCAGAACTCCTCATGGACCCGCAGGAACCGCTTGGTCCACTCCAGGGCCTCGGCCTTGTCCTTGGCCTGGAGCAGGGCGTAGCCGCCGATGACCTCCTTGCTCTCGGTGAAGGGGCCGTCGGTGCAGCTGATCTTTCCGCCGGACCAGGTGACCCGGGTGCCGTCGGAGGTCGGGGTGAGCCCGGCCGTGTCCAGCATGACCCCGGCCTTGGTCATCTCCTCGATCAGCTCGCCCATCCGCTCCATGAGCTCGGGGCTGGGGCCCTCGGCGGGGGCGTTCTGCTCATCGACGCGGATCATCGACAGATAGCGCGGCATGGTGGTGACTCCTTGCGAAACGGGATCGAGATTTCGGAGCGGAGGCCGGGGGCTCGCCCCGCCTCTCACCCCTGCGTCGAACGGGCACCGCCCGGATCGACAGACCTCACGAACTTTTTGACGAGGTCACCCCCGACGAGGTCACCCCCGACGAGGTCGCACCGACCGGGTCACACCAGCGGGCCCCGCATGACACGCACCACTATTGCAAGCAAATGCTTGCAATAGTTAGCACACCTGTTGCAGCATCGAGGCATGGCATCACTCAACGTCGGCAACCTCGGCGGGTTCCTGCGCGAGCAGCGGCGCAGTGCGCAGCTGTCGCTGCGGCAGCTGGCCGATGCGGCCGGGGTGTCCAATCCGTACCTCAGCCAGATCGAGCGCGGGCTGCGCAAACCGAGCGCCGAGATCCTGCAGCAGCTGGCGAAGGCACTGCGGATATCCGCCGAGACCCTGTACGTACAGGCGGGGATCCTCGACGAGCGGGACCGCGAAGAGACCGAGGTGCGCAGCGTGATACTCGCCGACCCCTCGATCAACGAGCGGCAGAAGCAGGTCCTGCTGCAGATCTACGAGTCCTTCCGCAAGGAGAACGGGCTCCAGACCGCCTCGGACGACGCCTCCGACACCCCCGACGCCGGCGCCGACGTCGCCGCACCCTCGAACTGATCCGGGAGGACCATCACCATGGCCATCACCGACGACGTACGCAAGACCCTCACCGACCCGACCCCGCTGTACTTCATGGCGGGCACGGCCGACATCGCCGCCCAGAAGCTCAAGGAGGTGCCGTCGTTCGTCGAGAAGATCGTCGCCGAGGCGCCGGAGCGCCTGAACGCGGTGCGCAACACCGACCCCAAGGTCGTGCAGGAGCGGGTCTCCCAGCAGGCCAAGGGAGCCCAGGACAAGCTCACCGAGATGCTGGGCACGCTCGACACCGACATCAAGCGGCTGCGCGACACGGCGCAGGAGCTCGCCCTTCAGGGCGTGGGCCGGGCCGCCGAGCTGGCCGTGAAGGCGCGGGAGCGGTACGACGAGGTGGCCGAGCACGGCCAGGACGTCGTGCGGACCTGGCGCGGTGAGGCGGCCGACGAGGTCGTCGACATCGCCGACGCGATTGAGCCCAAGGGGGAGCGGGACGGCCACGCCGCCCGGTCCAAGGCGCCGGCGCAGTCGGTCGCCATGGACTCGTCCAAGGAAGCGCCGAAGGCCCCCGCCAAGCCGGCCACCCCGGCCGCGTCGAGCGGCGCCGGCCACTCGGGCGCCCAGTCGTCCGCGGCCTCGTCGGCCACCCAGGCCAAGAAGGCCCCGGCCCGCGGAAACAAGCCCGCCACCGCCGCCAAGAAGCCGGAGCCGAAGTCGGCAGGCTGACGCGCGCACGTCCACGACCGGGCCGGGTACGCCGGGTATACCCTGCGTGCCCGGCCCGGTGGGCGGGTACGGTGGCCCGCAGAGACGCTTCCCATACATATCTTCTAGGCGGTGGACGGCGTGCTGGTTGAAGGCTTCGGCAAGCTGATGTACTGGGTCTCCTGGGCCCTGCTCCTCTTCAGCCTCTTCGCCTTCGTCGACTCGGCGATCCGCCGGGAGGACGCGTATCGAGCGGCGGACAAGCAGACCAAGGCATTCTGGTTGATCATCCTCGGCCTCGCGGCCGCGGTGAACTTCTTCATGGGGATCCTGGACTTCCTGCCGATCATCGGGCTGATCGCGACGATCGTGTACGTCGTCGACGTCCGCCCCGCGCTGCGACAGGTCTCCGGCGGTGGCCGCCGCTGGCCGCGCGGCCGCGGCTCCAGCTCAGACGGCCCTTACGGACCCTTCAACGGCCGATAGGCCCTTACGGGCCCTTTCAGCGGCCGGTGGCGGGCGACGGCCGGCGGCGGGTCCGGGCGGCCTCATAGCGGGCCGCGGCCGGTCAGCCGCGGTCCAGCAGCAGCACCGCGAGATCGTCGGTCAGCTCCCCGCCGTTCAGCGACCGCACCTCGGTGACGGTCGCGTCCAGCAGCTCCTCGCCGCGCCGTCCCTCCGCGACCTGGCGCGCCACGATCTCGACCATCCCCTCCTGGCCGAGCCGCTGCACCCCCTGCCCGACGCGGCCCTCGATCAGCCCGTCGGTGTACATCATCAGGCTCCACGCCCCGCCGAGATCGACCTCGCGGCGCGGCCAGCGGGCGTTCGGCAGGAGGCCCAGCGCCGGGCCGTTCTCGTCGGTCGGCAGCAGCCGGGGCGCCATGCTCGGGCGGATCGCCAGCGGTGAGGGGTGCCCGGCCAGGCAGACCCCGGCCCGGCGGCCGTCCGGGGTGATGTCGACCGTACACAGTGTGGCGAAGATCTCATCGTCGGCGCGTTCGTTCTCCAGCACCTGCTGAAGGGTGCCGAGCAGCTGATCGCCGCAGAGCCCGGCGAAGGTCAGGGCGCGCCAGGCGATCCGCAGCTCGACGCCGAGGGCGGCCTCGTCCGGGCCGTGCCCGCAGACGTCGCCGATCATCGCGTGGACGGTGCCGTCCGGGGTGCGGACGGTGTCGTAGAAGTCGCCGCCGAGCAGGGCGCGGCTGCGGCCGGGCCGGTAGCGGGCGGCGAAACGCAGCCCCGAGCCGTCCAGCAGCGGGGTGGGCAGCAGTCCGCGCTCCAGCCGGGCGTTCTCCTGGGCGCGCAGCCGTGACTCGGTGAGCTGGCGCTGGGCGAGGTCGGAGCGTTTGCGCTCGACGGCGTAGCGGATGGCGCGGCTGAGGATCCGGCCGTCCAGCTCGCCCCGGAAGAGGAAGTCCTGGGCACCCACCCGTACCGCCTCGGCGGCGCGCTCGGCGTCGTCCTCGGCGGTGAGCACGAGGACGGCGTGCGAAGGCGCGAGCCTCAGCACCTCGCGCAGCGTGGCCAGCGAGTCCGCGCCGTCGTGGCACGGTCCCGGCAGGGCCAGGAGGATGCACTGCACCCCGTCGGTGAGCAGCCGGCTGGCCTCGGTGAGGTTGCGGGCCGTACGGATGCGGACCCGGTTACCCTCGGTGTCCAGCATCTCGGGAACGTTGAAGGCACCGGACGGATCGTCCTCGATCACCAGCAGGGTGAGCCCGTTGTCGGGCAGGGTGGCGGGACCGGCCGACTGGGCCGGTGCCTCCCGTTGCCTCGGCACGGGTACGGACATCGCTCGATTCCTTCCCTCCCCCCGAGGGCGCGCCCCGCCGACGGTGGAGCGCACATGGGATCCCGGTACGCACACCGACTGGTCGGTTTCAGCGACGTCAGAGCGCGGGTACCGGATACTGCCAGGCGACCTTAGCGCTAGGCGGCGGTTTCACGGAATGACCTCCAGGCACCGACTTTTGTCATATGCCGCACGTCATGCGGCACTTGGCGGCCCGGGAGACAATCCCGGGATGACGAACATCACGCTGGCGCTGGGCGATATCACCGAGCAGAGCGTCGACGCGGTCGTGAACGCGGCCAACTCCTCCCTGTTGGGAGGGGGTGGCGTCGACGGAGCCATCCATCGGCGGGGCGGACCCGACATTCTGGATGAATGCCGCGATCTGCGCGCATCTCACTACGGCAAGGGGCTTCCGGCCGGTGCGGCGGTCGCCACCACGGCCGGCCGGCTGCCCGCCCGCTGGGTGATCCATACGGTCGGACCGGTCTTCTCCACGACCGAGGACCGCTCGGCCACCCTCGCCTCCTGCTACCGCGCGTCACTGCGGGTCGCCGATGAACTGGGCGCCCGTACGGTCGCCTTCCCGGCCGTCTCCACCGGCGTCTACCGCTGGCCCCTCGACGACGCCGCCCGGATCGCGCTCACCACCGTGCGCGATACGGACACTTCGGTCACCGAGGCCCGTTTCGTCCTCTTCGACCAACGCGCGTACGGCGCCTTCGAGACGGCCCTCAACGAGCTTCCGCCGGCCTGAGCCCCTGGTGGCCGCCGCTACCTCGCATCCGGCCGCACCACGCCCAGGATCGGCATCGAACCCGCGCCCGCGACCGTCACCTGGCGGCCGGGGCGGGGTGCGTGGATGATCGCGCCGCTGCCCACGTACATCCCCACATGGCTCGCGTCCCGGAAGTAGATGATCAGATCACCCGGGCGCATGTCCTTCGCGCTCACCTTCGGCAGCAGCCGCCACTGCTCCTGCGAGGTCCGCGGGATCGCCCGGCCGGCCGCCGCCCACGCCCGCTGGGTCAGCCCCGAACAGTCATAGGTGTTCGGGCCCACCGCGCCCCACACATAGTCCTTGCCGAGCTGATCCTTCGCGAAGTCGACCGCGCGGCCGCCCCTCGCGGTGGCACCGCCGCCGAGCTCCCGCAGTATCCCGGTGTCCAGCCACTTCGCCTGTGCGCCACGGGCCTTGTCCTCCTCCAGCCGGCGCAGCCGCTCCCGCTCGTCCTTCGCCAGCCGGGACTCCAGCCGCTGCGCCCGGGCCAGCTTGCGCAGGATCTCCTTCTTCGCGGCCGCCTTCTTCGCCCGGCTCCGGTCCAGCCGTTCCCACTCCTGGGAGGCCGACTCGGCGTACCGGTCCAGCGCCACCTGGGTGCGCGCCAGACGGCCGATCAGACCGTGGGTCGCCTTCTCACCCTTGCGCGCGAGCGTGACGCCGTCGAGGAAGTCACCCGGGTCGCCGTTGAGGAACAGCCGCGCCTCCGCGGGCATCCCGCCGCCCCGGTACTGGGCCCGGGCCATCGCCCCGGCCCGCTTGCGCAGTCCGGCCATCTCCTTCTGGGCCTTCACCACGGCTCGGGCGATCCTCAGGATGGACTTCTCCTGCCGGGCCTGTTTCTCCCGCGCCAGGTTGTACGAGTCGGTGGCGGACTCCGCCTTGCGGTAGAGCCCCTCGACCTCCTTGCGGACCGCCTCCAGACTCCGGTCCCCGCTCCCGCCGCCACCGGTCCCGCCACCGGCCCCGCCGCCCGGCGTCGGCCCCGGCTCGCCGGGCGCGGCGTACGCCGTCTCCGGCACCGCCGACAGTCCCAGCGCGCAGACGAGCGCGGTGGCCGCGGCGACGCTCACACCCCTCCCTCTCCCGTCCCGCCTCACCCGCGGTCTCCTCTCGTTCGGCTGCGGCCGTGCGCGCTCCTGTCGTTCTCGCGCGCCAGACCTGACGTACCGGCACGTAGGGACGGATAGTGACATGCCGTACCGCAATCCGACAGAGACACGCGGCGGTTACGCCGCCGGCCACCCCGATCCGGTTCACCGGACGGGTGCCGCACAGGTGTCGGACGGACCTCGGGCGGCCTCCGCGAGGGGGTAGCCCACGCCGCGATCCAGCCGTGACCTGGCCGTGACATGGCCACCACACTGACGGCCGAGGTTCACCGTCCGTTTACTCGCCCCCTCAGGCCGCTTCACCTGATCTGCCTAATTTCGGCCCTACTGAGCGTGAGCCGAGTACGGCTCCGGCGCACGCCACAACAAGTGCGCTCCACCCAACTCGCGCGCCGTCCCCCAACCGGCGGCTTCTGGAAGGAACTCCCGAAAGTGAAGCTTCAGCGCAAGAACCGGCTTCGCGCCATCGCCGCCGGTGCCCTCGCTGTCTCCGGCGCCCTTGTCCTCACGGCGTGCGGCTCCGACAACAACAGCGGTGGTGGCGGTGGTGACTCCAAGGCCGCCTCCAACATCAAGTGCGACGGCAAGGGGCAGCTGCTGGCCTCCGGCTCCTCCGCGCAGAAGAACGCCATGGACCTGTGGATCAAGACCTACGGGGCGGCGTGCAAGGACACCAAGCTCAACTACAAGGCCACCGGCTCGGGCGCGGGCATCCAGGAGTTCCTGCAGGGCAAGACCGCCTTCGCGGGTTCCGACTCGGCGCTGAAGCCCGAAGAGGTCAAGTCCTCGGAGAAGGTCTGCAAGGGCGGCAAGGCCATTGACCTGCCGATGGTCGGCGGCCCGATCGCGGTCGGCTTCAACGTGCCCGGCGTGGACAAGCTGACGCTGAACGCCGAGGTCCTCGGCAAGATCTTCAACTCCGAGATCAAGAAGTGGGACGACCCCGCGATCAAGGCGCTGAACAAGGACGCGAACCTTCCGAGCCTCAAGATCCAGGCGTTCCACCGCTCCGACGAGTCGGGCACCACGGACAACTTCACCAAGTACCTCAAGGCCGCCGCGCCCAAGGCGTGGCCGCATGAGCCGGGCAAGGCGTGGGAGGGCGAGGGCGGCCAGTCGGCCGACGGCTCCTCTGGTGTCTCCTCGCAGGTCAAGCAGGTCTCGGGCTCGATCTCGTACTTCGAGCTCTCCTACGCGACCGCGAACAGCATCAAGACCGTCGACCTGAACACCGGCGCCTCCGCCCCGGTCCAGGCCACCGTCGAGAACGCCTCCAAGGCCATCTCCGAGGCCAAGGTCAAGGGCACCGGCAGCGACCTGGCCCTGGACCTGGCCTACGACACCAAGGCTGACGGCGCCTACCCGATCACCCTGGTCACCTACGAGATCGCCTGCGACAAGGGCAACAAGGCGAGCACCCTCCCCGCGACCAAGTCCTTCCTGACCTACGTCGCCAGCGAGGACGGCCAGACCTCGCTGAAGGAGCTGGGCTACGCCCCGCTGCCGGCCGAGATCGCCAACAAGGTCCGCGAGAGCGTCAAGAGCCTCTCCTGACCCGAGTGCGGCTGACTCCGTCGTGGTGATCGCCACGACGGAGTCAGCCGCATCGTCCGGTGCACCGCCGCACCAGGAGCCTCCTCCGCGGCAGGCTCCGCAGACCGGAGAACCCATGAAAACGGATATAGAACCCACATCATCAGCCGCAGAGTCACCATCGAAGGTCAGGACCCGCTCCACCGGCCGCGCCGGTGACAAGATCTTCCTCGGCCTGGCCCGGGGTTCCGGTATCGCTCTGCTGGTGATCATGGCGGCCATCGCGGCCTTCCTCACCTACCGCGCCGCCATCGCGATCTCCAAGGACGAGGCCAACTTCCTCACCTACTTCGAGTGGAACACCGGCTCCTCGCCGATGCGGTTCGGCATCGCCGTCCTCGCCTACGGCACGGTCGTCAGCTCGATCATCGCCATGCTCATCGCGGTCCCGATCGCGGTGGGCATCGCGCTGTTCATCTCGCACTACGCGCCGCGCCCGCTGGCCACCCCGGTCGCCTATGTGATCGACCTGCTCGCCGCGGTCCCCAGCATCGTCTACGGCCTGTGGGGCGCGCTCTTCCTCGTGCCGCATCTGACCGGCCTGTACACCTGGTTCGACGACTACCTGGGCTGGACCGGGGTCCTCAGCTACCAGGGCGGCCCCGCGCGCTCCCTGTTCACCGTCGGCATCCTGCTGGCGATCATGATCCTGCCGATCGTCACCAGCGTGAGCCGCGAGGTGTTCCGGCAGGTCCCGAGGATGCACGAGGAGGCGGCGCTGGCGCTCGGCGCCACCCGCTGGGAGGTCATCCGGATGGCCGTCCTCCCGTTCGGCCGCTCCGGCATCATCAGCGCCTCGATGCTGGGCCTGGGCCGCGCGCTCGGCGAGACCATGGCGGTCGCCACCGTGCTGTCCCCCAACTTCCTGATCGAGACCAGCCTGCTGGACGGGGGCGGTGGCACCTTCGCCCAGAACATCGCCAGCCGCTTCAAGGAGGCCGGCAACGACGGCCGTGACGCGCTGATCGCCTCCGGTCTGGTGCTGTTCGTCATCACCCTGCTGGTCAACGGCGCCGCGCGAATGATCATCGCCCGCCGCAAGGAGTACTCGGGGACCGCCGCATGAGCACTGTCGTTGACAAGAACGCCGCGCGCCACGGCTCGAGCCTCCAGCAGGCCCGGCTGCCCGGGTGGGCCCCGTACGCCCTGGTCGTGGTCTCGCTCGCGCTGGGAGCGGGCATCGGCACCGCCCTCGGGATGGGCAACCCGTTCCAGATGGGCCTGCTCGCCGCCCTGGTCTTCATCGTCGCCTCGTACGCCCTCGGCGCCGCGGTCGAGGGCAGCCGTCAGGCCAAGAACCGGCTCGCCACCAGCCTGGTGTGGGTCTGCTTCCTGCTCGCCGTAGTCCCGCTGCTCTCCCTGATCTGGGAGACCATCGACCGGGGCCGGACGGTGCTCGACGGATACTTCCTGGCCCACTCCATGGAGGGCGTGCAGACGATCCTGCCCGGCGGTGGCGCGTACCACGCGATCATCGGCACCCTGGAGCAGGTCGGCCTCGCCGCGCTCATCGCCGTGCCGATCGGGCTGCTGACCGCCATCTACCTGGTGGAGTACGGGCGCGGCCGGCTCGCCAAGGCCGTCACCTTCTTCGTCGACGTGATGACCGGCATCCCCTCGATCGTCGCCGGTCTGTTCATCCTCAGCTTCTGGATCATCATTCTCGGCTTCAGCTACTCGGGCTTCGCCGGCGCCATGGCGCTGGCCATCCTGATGATGCCGATCGTCGTCCGCTCGACCGAGGAAATGCTCAAGCTGGTCCCGGACGAGCTGCGTGAGGCGTCCCTCGCGCTCGGCGTGCCCAAGTGGCGCACCATCCTCAAGGTGGTGCTGCCCACCGCGATCGGCGGGATCACCACGGGTGTGATGCTCGCGGTCGCCCGTATCGCCGGTGAGTCCGCCCCCATCGTGCTGCTGGTCTTCGGTGCCACGGGGATCAACAACAACCCGTTCGAAGGCGCCCAGTCGTCGCTGCCCTACTACATCTACGAGCAGTGGCAGCTCGGCAACGAGGCCTCCTTCAACCGGGCCTGGGCAGCGGCGCTCGTGCTCATCGCCTTCGTCATGATCCTGAACCTGGTGGCCCGCGGCATCGCCCGCTGGAAGGCCCCGAAGTCCGGCCGCTGAGGCCAAGAAGAAGAGAAGTGATTCACATGGCCAAGCGCATCGACATCAGCGGGCTCACCGCCTACTACGGCACCCACAAAGCCATCGAGGACATCTCGATGACCGTCGAGCCCCGCTCGGTGACCGCCTTCATCGGCCCGTCGGGCTGCGGCAAGTCCACCTTCCTGCGCACCCTCAACCGGATGCACGAGGTCACCCTCGGCGGACGTGTTGAGGGCAAGGTGATGCTCGACGACGAGAACCTCTACGGCTCGGGCGTGGACCCGGTCTCCGTGCGGCGCACGGTCGGCATGGTCTTCCAGCGCCCCAACCCGTTCCCGACGATGTCCATCTTCGAGAACGTGGCCGCCGGGCTGAAGCTCAACGGCTCGTACAAGAAGAGCGAGCTCGGACACGTCGTCGAGAAGTCCCTCAAGGGCGCCAACCTGTGGAACGAGGTCAAGGACCGGCTCAACAAGCCGGGCGCCGGGCTCTCCGGCGGTCAGCAGCAGCGGCTGTGCATCGCCCGCGCCATCGCGGTCGAGCCCGATGTGCTGCTGATGGACGAGCCCTGCTCGGCGCTCGACCCGATCTCGACCCTCGCCATCGAGGACCTGATCGGTGAGCTCAAGGAGCGCTTCACGATCGTCATCGTGACGCACAACATGCAGCAGGCGGCGCGCGTCTCGGACCGTACGGCCTTCTTCAACCTGGCCGGTGTCGGCCAGCCGGGCAAGCTCATAGAGATCGACGAGACCGAGCGGATCTTCTCCAACCCGTCGGTGCAGGCGACCGAGGACTACATCTCCGGCCGCTTCGGCTGACCAAGGCCCCTCGCACGACCGGCGAGGACAGAACGTCCTGCGGTGCTGCATGGCGGTGCCACCGCAAGACGAAGGGCCCGCCCCTGGCTCCCGGGGGCGGGCCCACTTTCATGGGTCCGGTCTTGTTGTGCGGCGGTCAGCCGAAGGCCAGGTTGACGATCCAGTAGCTGAGCGCGGCGACTCCGGCCGCCGCGGGCATGGTGATGAACCAGCCGAGGACGATGTTCTTCGCGACCCCCCAGCGGACCGCGCTCACCCGCTTGGTCGCCCCCACGCCCATGATCGCCGAGGTGATGACATGGGTGGTCGAGATGGGCGCCTGGAACATGAACGACGCCGTGTACATGACGCCTGCCGCCGTGGTCTCCGCCGCGAACCCCTGCGGCGGGTCCAGCTCGATGATCCGCCGTCCCAGCGTGCGCATGATGCGCCAGCCGCCCGCGTAGGTGCCGAGCGACAGCATCGCGGCGCAGGAGATCTTCACCCACACCGGAATCGCGTCGCCTTCGTCCTCGACACCCCCGATGACCAGGGCCATCACCACGACACCCATCGTCTTCTGGGCGTCCTGGAGGCCGTGGCCGAGCGCCATGCCCGCCGCCGAGACGGTCTGCGCTATCCGGAAGCCGCGCTTGGCCTTGTGCGGGTTCGCGTTACGGAAGATCCAGAGGATGACCACCATCACGAGGTAGCCGAGCACCAGGCCGACGATGGGCGAGAGGATCATCGGGATGACGACCTTCTCCAGCACCCCGTCCCAGTGGACCGTGCTGGCCCCCGCGAGCGCCGCGCCGACCAGCCCGCCGAAAAGCGCGTGCGATGAGGAGGACGGCAGACCGTAGTACCAGGTCACCATGTTCCAGGTGATCGCGCCGACCAGTCCGGCGAACAAGATCATCATGCCTTGGTCGCCGGTGGGGGTGGCGATCAGGCCCTCGCTGACGGTCTTGGCGACACCGCTGCCGAGGAAGGCACCCGCGAGGTTCATCACGGCGGCCATAGCGAGCGCCGCCCGTGGGGTCAGCGCCCGGGTGGAGACCGAGGTCGCGATGGCGTTGGCCGAGTCGTGGAAGCCGTTGGTATAGGTGAAGAACAGCGCGACCGCGATGGTCACGACAAGCGCGAAGGTGTCCATGCCCGGGCTCAGGACTCCTTGACGGCGATGGTCTCGACCGTGTTGGCCACATGCTCGAAGGCGTCCGCCGCCTCCTCCAGCACATCGACGATCTGCTTGAGCTTGAGCACCTCGATGGCGTCGTACTTACCGTTGAAGAGGTGGGCCAGGAGCTTGCGGTGGATCTGGTCCGCCTGGTTCTCCAGCCGGTTGACCTCGATCCAGTACTCCGTGAGGTTGGTCATGGTGCGCAGGTTCGGCATCGCCTCGGCGGTCAGCTCGGCCGCCCGCGCCAGCACCTCGATCTGCTGCTCGACGCCCTTGGGCAGCTCTTCGACCTGGTAGAGGACGACCAGGTCGACGGCCTCCTCCATGAAGTCCATGATGTCGTCGAGGGACGAGGCGAGGCGGTAGATGTCCTCGCGGTCGAACGGCGTGATGAAGGAGGAGTTCAGCTGGTGGAAGATCGCGTGCGTGGCATCGTCCCCCGCGTGCTCCGCGGCCCTCATCCGCTCCGAGATCTCGGCACGAGCGGAGGAGTCCGCCCCGAGCAGTTCCATCAGGAGCTTGGAGCCGGTCACGATGTTGTCCGCGGACGCGGCGAACATGTCGTAAAAGCTCGTCTCCCTGGGGGTCAGACGAAAGCGCACTGGGGATCCTCGGAATGCAGCGGATGGGGACTCGACGATGCTAGGCGCATCTTCCGGCCACGGTAACCGGCGATCCCAGTGTCGCCCATTGGGCAGAGTGCTCAGCACGGGGGCCCGGTTCGACCGGAAAAGGCGATACCATATACCCACTGGGGGTATATGCGGACATAGCGTAATCAACGGGAGGAAGCCATGACGACCTCGGCGGCCGACACCACCGCGCCCACCGACGGCGACGAGCGGGGCCAGGCGTCCGGGCACACCTCCGCCCAGGACTCCGTACCCCACGGTGGGCATGGATACGCCAAACAAAAGGATCAGCATCTGAAGCGGCTGCGCCGGATCGAGGGCCAGATCAGGGGACTGCAGCGGATGGTCGAGGAAGACGTCTACTGCATCGACATACTCACCCAGGTCTCGGCGAGCACCAAGGCGCTCCAGTCCTTCGCCCTCCAACTGCTCGAGGAGCATCTGCGCCACTGTGTCGCCAGCGCGGCCGTGGAGAGCGCCGCCCAGGGCGAGGCGGAGGGCACCGGAGAGGTCGACGCCAAGGTGGCCGAGGCCACGGCGGCCATCGCCCGGCTGCTGCGGACCTGAGCGCGGGTGCGGGGCGCAGCCGGGTGGACGGTGGACGGGCCGTCCCCGGGCCAGCGCCGGTACGGGCCCGTTCGCGGGCGTGGACATGACCGCCCGCGGGCGTGGAGATGGCCGTCCGAGGGCGTGGAGATGACCGCCTGCGGGCGTGGACCGTCCGCTCGCCTCTCGCCGGACGGGGCCGCTGGGCGCCTCGCCGGACGCCCCACTGGGCGCCCGCCGGCGAGACGGCGGCATCGACGTTGCCGGAGGGCGTCCGCTACGGGTTGCCAGAGGGCGTCCGCTACGGGGCGTCCGGGCTCCCTGCACCGGCCTCCGGGGCGGCCTTCGTCTCCTCGGCGCGCTGCGCCTTCTCCGCGCGCTTGACCTTCTCGGGGCGCTTCCTGTCCTCGGCGCCCCTACCGTTCGCCTTGGCGCCCGTGGTCCCCTCGGCCGAATCTGATCGGTCGGCCCGCACCCGGAGCACCTCGTCGATACGGTCCGTACTGAGCCTGTCCTCGTCCGCGCTCGACGCAGCGATCATCAAGTCACCATAGAGATCGATTTCGACGAGGGCCACGGGGTCCGGGCCCGACGAGCCGCGACGCGCAACCACGTGTTTCACCTCCTCCAGCGAGCACCTGCGAGCACTTTCGAGCAGCGGCTTCCCAGCGTAGGGATCGGTACACACTCCGCGCATGGCACGGATGGGCCATTTCGAAGGGCAAAGCGAGCCCCTCCGACTACTTCTGAGGTGATCCGACCTTCCCTGTGTAGATATCCGTGGGCTTGGGGAGCTCAACCTCGGCGGGGGCCCCGAAGTCGTACAGCTCCGTGGTGGACGCGACCCCCAGCTCGCCACGCCGCCGCCCGGCGGCGTCCGGGCTCTCCGCCGCCTTCCGGCCGTCGGCCCGGCTGGTCACCGTGAACCGGTGGCGCACCTCGCGCAGCCGGCCGAGCCCGTCGAGATACGCGTCGAAGCGCACCGTACTCTCGTGGAACCCCCTGGCCGCGGCCACCAGTGAGCCGCGCGCGCCCTCCGGCGCGGCCCGCGCCGCCCGGCCGATGTCGGTTGTGCCGCGGTAGTGGCGCACCAAGTCTCCGCCGAGTCCCTCCTCGCCGACCAGGCTGGCCTTCCGCACCCCGCGCAGCAACTCGGCGGCGGTCAGCGGATCCGTGGCCCCGCCGGTGACCAGATTCCCGTCGGGAATGTCCGTCGTATCCACCCGCACCCATTTGTCGCGGGGAATGCCCGCACCGCGATTGCGCATGAAAAGCGCCCCGGAGGTCAGGAGTTCGGTGATCGGCGCGTGCTCGGCGGTCCCCATCGCGTCCCTCGGCAGCAGCAGCCGCAGCCGTCCCAGCCGCTTCTCGAAGTCGTACGCACCGGCGCCCCGGATGGACACGCGGGTGCCGCCCGTCGCCGTCTCCATGGTCGTACGGACCCTTGAGCTGCCCGATTTGACCAGCACGTCCGCGGCCCGGTGCAGCGCCGTGACCGCACTCTCGCGCGCGCTGCCGCCCGGTCGTTCATCGGCCGCCGTCTCGGTGGAACAGCCGCTCACGGTCGCCAGCGACACGGCCAGCAGGCCACCCGACACGACTCCGGCGACCGCTCTCACCCGTCTCCGTACGCCGAGCCCGCGCTGCTGGAACACCATCGACCGCCGACCCCCTGGCCACGCTCGTCCCGCTTGGTACTTGCTCGTTTAACGATTCACACCGGTAGCTCGTCACGGCCAGGTAGCGTGGTCATGTGCTCGACTCAGGCGACATGGGCCCCGGCCGGAACCGCACCACCACCGTGGAGCGGGGCTCGTTCTCCATCGCCCGCTGCACCTGCGGCTGGTCCGGTCCGGCCCGTCGCGCCAGAGCCCTCGCCCGTGATGACGCGGCGGACCATGCGACGGCCCGTCACACCCGGTCCGGTACAAGCGATTCTCCGGACTCATCCGATTAGTCCGGATCAGGCTCGTCCGATTGGCGCGGGTTGTCCGTCCCCCGACAACTCTTCGGCCACGAGCGGAACCACACCCCCCGGTCGACCCCTCTGACCAAAAGACCGGGCCGGCTTCACGGTGGCCCGGTCGACGGTTGAGAGCAGCGTCGACAGGGAGGGGACACCGCCATGAACCGGCGGACACTGCTGGCAGCGGGCACGGGGCTGGCGGCCACCGCCACGGGGGTCACCGCGTGCAACGATGACGCGGGGAAGGCCGGCGGTGACACGGACCAGGTCGGCTCCTCCTCCGCGTCGGACGCCCGTTCGGCCTCGGCGAGCGGCAGTCGCCGCGCCGTCGACGGCAAGCCCAAGTCCGCGGACTGGAGCGCGCTCGGCAAGGACCTCCAGGGCGGCCTGGTGCGCCCCGGAGACTCCGACTACACCTCCGCCAGCCGGCTCTACAACACCCGCTTCGACCATCTGCGCCCCGCCGCCGTCGCCTATATAGAGAACACCTCGGACATCTCCGCCTGTCTGGACTTCGCCCGGCGCCATGGCGCGCCCGTCGCGATCCGCAACGGCGGTCACTCCTACGCCGGCTGGTCGAGCGGCGACGGCCGTCTCGTCATCGACGTCTCCGCGCTCTCCTCGATCCGTACCACCTCCGGCGAGGCGCGGATCGGCGCCGGGGCCAAGCTCATCGACGTCTACACCAAACTGGGCGCCCAGGGGGTCACCGTCCCCGGCGGCTCCTGCCCGAGCGTCGGCATATCCGGACTGACCCTCGGCGGCGGCCACGGCGTGGTCTCCCGGGCGTACGGACTGACCGCCGACAGCCTTACGGGGGCCACCATCGTCACCGCGGACGGCAAGGCCCTGGAAGTTTCCAAGAGCCGCGAGGCCGAGCTGTTCTGGGCGCTGCGCGGCGCGGGCAACGGCAACTTCGGCGTCGTCACCGAACTGCGCTTCCGTACGCATGACGCGGCCGACGGCGTGACCTGTTACATGTCATGGCCATGGTCCAAGGCGGCGAAGGTGCTGAGCGCCTGGCAGAAGTGGGGCCCGGACCAGCCGGACGAGATCTGGTCGGCACTGCATCTGTCGGCCGCCCCCGGGCGCACCCCCACCGTCTCCATCAGCTGCTTCTCGCTCGGCACCTACGGCGCGCTGCAGAACGCGGTGGACAAGCTCGCCGACGGACCGGGCGGCCCCGGCCCCGCCACGCAGGTCAGCCTGCGCCGCCGCGGCTACGTCGACGCCATGCGGATGTACGCGGGCTGCGGCGACACCTCCACGGCCAACTGCCATCTGCCCGGCGACAAGCCCGGCCGCAGCACCTCCGGGGTGCTGAACCGCGAGACCTACGCGGCGCGCTCGGACTTCTTCGACCGCTCGCTGAGCCAGGCGGGCGTCCGGGCGATGCTGGACCAGCTGGAGCGCTACGGGCGGCGCACCGGCGGCGGGGGCGCGGTCAGCATCGCGCTCACCGCGCTCGGCGGGGCGGTCAACCGGGTCTCGTCCACGGCCACGTCCTTCGTCCACCGCCGCTCGCGGTTCCTCGCGCAGTACACCGCGTCCTGGGCGGCGGGCGGCTCGGGCACCGCGGGCAACGCCTGGCTGGACGGCGCCCATAAGGCGATGGCGCGGTACGCCTCCGGGGCGGCGTACCAGAACTACACGGACGCGTCGCTGAAGGACTGGCGCTCGGCGTACTACGGCTCGGCCGCCGACAAGCTGACGCGGGTGAAGAAGCGTTACGACCCGGACCGGCTCTTCGACTTCCCGCAGGCGCTGTGAGGTCTTCCCCCGCCGGGGACCCGCGGGCCCTCGGAGGTGCGACGGCTACTGATCCGCGGAGCGGCGGCTGATCCGCGAGATGACAGAAGGCCCGGCGGCTGCCGGGCCTTCTTCGTATCCGAGTTCGTGGCGTCCGTAAGGGTGCCGGCTAGGCCGCCAGATCCTTGTTCCCGTGATCGCCGCCCACCGAGCGGGACCCGGCGAGCTCCGCGCGTGCCTCGTCCGCGTCCTGCTCGGCGGCGGCGGGCTCGGCCCGTACCAGGCGGCCGACGCGCGAAGCCGCGACCGCCGTGGTCAGCGGGGTCAGCAGCATCATCGCGAGAGGCGCCAGCAGCAGTGTGACCGCCGTCCCCAGGGCGAACCCGCCGATCACATCGGTCGGGTAGTGGACGCCCATATAGACGCGGCAGAACCCTTCCAGCAGGGCGAGCCCTATGGCGGCAACCCCATAGGCCCGGTGAGCCATGAAGACGCCGACGGCGACCGCCATGGTCAGCGTCGCGTGGTCGCTGACGAACGAGAAGTCGGTCTTGCCCGCCACCAGGACGTCGAGCCCCTGATGGTCCTTGAAGGGTCTGGGCCGCTCGACGAAGCCGCGGATGGGAATGTTGGCGACCAGCGCCAGCCCGGCGGCCAGCGGGGCCCACACCAGCCCGGCGACGGCGGACGGCGCCTCCCGCTGCCGCTTCCGGACGCTCCACCAGGCGGCCAGGGTCACCAGGGCGAGCCCGATGATGATCCCGTACTCGCCTACGAACTCCATGACGCGGTCGAACCAGTGCGGGGCGTCCTTCGCCAGCCCGTTGATGTCGTAGAGAAGGCTGACATCGGGGTTCGACCCGTCCAGTGCGAGTCCAGCCATATGCCGTGGCCCCTTATCTCTTGCCTGTCACTACGTGCAGCTGCCGACCCCCCGTAATGCCTTGCGAGCCGTGGCAACGCGACCGGCGCCGGAGAGTCCGCCGTCGATCCACGCTGATCCACGCCTCGATCCACCTCCAGGGAACGCCCTCTTCTCGCCAGGGGTTCCGTACTCCACCCAACGATCACCGGGACGTTATCGAAGGGTGACCGATCGTCGCAGCTCAGGGGGAATCCTTACGCGGGGTTCGCCCGCGGCAGCGCTTTCGCGCCATCCTGGGTCACCCGTGTAGCACCGATGTAGTCGGGCGAGTCGATCTTGTCAAAACGGATCACCGCACCGGTGTAGGGCGCGTTGATCATGTAGCCGCCGCCCACATAGATCCCCACATGGTGGATCGATCTCGGATCGTCGAGGTCGTAGGCGAAGAAGACCAGATCCCCGGGGAGCAGCTCGCTCCGCTTGGGGTGCGGTCCGGCGTTCCACTGGTCGTTGGCGACGCGCGGCAGATCGATGCCGACCGTCTTGTACGCCGCCTTCGTCAGCCCCGAGCAGTCGAACCGCCCGCCCTCCTCCGGCGTGCCGTTCCCGCCCCAGAGATAGGGCTTGCCGAGCTGCTTCTGCGCGAAGTAGATCGCCCCGGCCGACTGCTGGGAGGGCTGGACCTTCTGGATCGGCGCCTCGAAGCTCTTGGCGAGGGTGGTGATGGTCTTCACGTAGTTCTGGGTCTCGCGGTAAGGCGGCACCCCGCCGTACTTGATCACGGCATAGGCGCCCGCGTTGTACGAGGCCAGCATGTTGTGCGTCTGATTGCCCGGCACATCCTTGACGTACTTGGCGAGCGAGCAGTCGTAGGCGGCCGCCGACGGGATCGCGTCCTGCGGGTCCCAGATGTCCTTGACGCCGTCCTTGTTGCCGTCGACCCCGTGCGAGGCCCAGGTGGCGGGGATGAACTGCGCTATCCCCTTGGCGTTGGCCGGGCTCTGCGCCTTCGCGTTCCAGCCGCTCTCCTGGTAGAGCTGCGCGGCGAGGAGCGCGGGGTTGATGGCCGGGCAGGAGTTCCCGTACCGCTGGATGAGCGGTTCGTACGTGGCGGGAACCGCGCCCTTGGCCAGCCCGACGGCCTTACCGCCGGCACCGCCGACGAGGTCCGCCGCGACCATGTAGGTACCGACGACGAGCAGCGCGACGAAGGAAAAGGAGACTCCGAGACCGACACTGACACCCAGCCAGACCTTACGCACCCGGCCATCCTCCCCCATCCACCCGCCATGCGAACGCGTTTCCGCTCGCACGGCGAAAATCAGCCGCTCCCCAGCCGAAACCATACGATCGCCGCCGACGCGCGCCCCCTTGTGCGCCGCCGACCCGCCCCGCACGCCCCACCACCCCATCTCGGCCGCCTCTCGCGGGGCCGGGGAACGCGTAGAGTCCAGCCGTCCGAGCACCACGACCCTGGGGACCTCAGATGACACGGCTCGACTGGCAAGAGCTCGACTGGCAGCGGGCCGCACCCGCCGACCTCCCGGAGGGCACCGCCTACCTCGAGGTGGCCGTGGGGCCCGACGACCAGATCCTGATGCGCGAGAGCAACGACCCGGAGACCGTCGTCGTCACGACCCGGGCCAAGTGGGACGCGTTCATCAAGGGCGTCAAGGCGGGCGAGTTCGACGACTTCGCGGACCTTACGGAGACGGAGACCGACGGGCCCCCGGGGAAGTGAGGGCGGGGCGCGGCGGGCGGAAGCGCTCGGCGCGGGCGCACTGACGCCCCCCGCCGAGGGGACCACCTGTCAGCCCCTCACGGATCGTTGCCCGACGCTCACCCGCGTGATACACAGAGTGACCATACGACACTCCGTTGACATGCCTCCCACAGGCGCCGGACGGGCGTGTCCCACAACACGCACGAGATCCGCCAAGAAATGCCGCCAAGTCGACATGCGGAAGCGGATTCATCAGCGAAGATAGAGGCTGACCCACGCCATGCCGGCGAAGAGACACAACAACCCACAAGGGGCGGTGAGTTCATCATGTTCCTAGCGGCCGAAAAGGGCGACATCAACACCATCATCGGCGGAATCGCCCCAGACTGGGGTCCGTTCGGCAGCCTGGGCAGCGAGGCCCGCGTCATGATCGAGGTCGTGATGGCGGTCGCACTGCTGCTGTGCTTCGGCATCGCCATCTGGGGCGCGGCCAAGCAGCGGATCGGCGCGACGGCCCTGCGGGACACCTTCAGCGCGGAGCAGGGCAAGGGGCTGATCGTCGCGGGCCTGACCGGTGTGTTCATCATCGGATCACTGGGCACGCTCTTCACGATCGTGTACGGCATGGCCATCTAGCCGCGTCCCCGCCCGCCCCCGAGCCGCCCCTCCGCGCGGGGCGCACACCCCGGCCGCAAGCCTCCGCTCCCGATTCCCCCTACCGGCCCCACACCCCGTACCCGAGGCTGCTCCCCGATGCCCGCTCCCGCTCACCACGCTGAGGTCGTGTCAGCTTGATGTCCACTCACACCAGCGCGCCCGAGCGTCAGTCCTCGCCGTTACCGTCGTATGCGGGTGACGGAAGAGGGACCATGGATGACGCGGTCGGCAGAATCGGCGGGATCGGCGGGATCAGCAGCCTTGGCAGGCTCGGCACGGGTGAAGGGGCGTACGCAGGATGAGTCTCGGCGGCGACGACGGATACGGCGGTGACTACGAGGGCCACGAGGCGCGCCGCGGACGCGGCGCGGCCCCCGAAGGCCACCTGACGCGCACCCGCCTGCCCGAGGGCGACGGCGACCCCTACGGCCCACCCCGCCGAGCCCCCGGCCGCGCCAAGCCCAGCCGCAACCTGATCACCGTGGTCAGCGTCATCGTCCTCCTCCTCGCGGCCATCGCCTTCGTCAACCGCGGCGACAGCAAGGACAGCGACTCCAGCGGCGGCGACACCAGCGAGGGCGGCACCGAGGCCCACCCCACCGCCCCCACCGGCGAGCGCCCGGTCGACGGGAAGAACGCCACGACCGACATCGCCTCGGGCTTCGCCAAATCGGAACAAGGCGCCCAGAGCGCGGCGGCGAACTACGCGGTGGCGCTCGCATCCGCCGACATGGCCAAGTCGGACCGCCGTCACCAGCTCGTTTCCCAGATCTTTACGAGCGACAGAGTGAACGGGCTGCAGAAGAAGCTGGACCGGGCCTACTCCAAGAGCTTCCTGGAGAAGCTCGGCCTGGACGCGAACGGCAACGCGGGCGACGGCATGACCTATGTCTCGCGCGCCGCCCCCATCGGCACGAAGACGACCATTTCCACGGATACCGCCGCCACCGTCGAGGTCTGGTGCACCGGCGTGTTCGGCACGGCAGGAGAGGGATCGAAGAACCCGGTAGCCAACGACTGGTTCACCATGACCGTCAAGCTGCGATGGGTGAACAAGGACTGGAAGGTCGAGAGCTACTCCCAGAAGGACGGCCCTGCCCCGGTCAACAGCGACAACACCGCGTCGACGGCTGATGAGATCGCCAAGGCTGTGCAGCAGTACGGAGGGTTCACGTATGCCCGGTAAGCCGCGCAAACGCATCGTCACGCTCGCCGGGGTGGTGGTGGCGGTCCAGACCTCCGTTGTGCTCCTCGCCACGCGGGCCGCCGCCGCACCGTCGCCGAGTCCGTCCGACGACAGCGACTGTGACCTGCTCACGGGCTCGGCCAAGAAGTACTGCGAAAAAGGCGACAAGAGTGGCGGCCCCCCCGACCCCTCCAACCCCCTCGACCCCGCCGCCTCCCTCGCCCGCGGCTGCGCCGACGCCGCCTCCTGGCTCGTCGGCAAGCTCTCCAAGCTCGTCAAGGAGACGGCCAACGTCGACTTCACCAACGAGGCCTTCCTCCGCCAGTACGCCGTCGTCTTCGCCGCCTCCACCGTCCTCACCCTCATCCTCTGGCTCCTCGCCGTCGCCAAGCGCGCCATCCGCGGCGTCCCCCTCGGCGAGGCGCTTTCCGAGGCCATAGGTTTTCTCTGGCTGACGGTCCTGGCCTCCGCCTTCACCCCCCTCATCCTCTATACGGTCGTCACCGCGACCGACGCCGTCACCGACGCCATCGCCTCCGGCACCGGTGCGGACAACGACGCCTTCTTCGGCTCGTTCTCCCAAGCGCTCAAGCGGGACGAGGACATCGGCGGCGGCCCGATCATGCTGATCGTCGTCTCGCTGGTGACGATCCTCGCCGCCGGCGTCCTCTGCCTCGAGCTCGTCATCCGCGCCGCCCTCCTCTACGTGGGCGCGCTGCTCGGCACCGCCGTCTACGCGGGCCTCGTCGACAAGAACATGTGGGGGCATGTGCGCCGCTGGGCGGGGATCATGATCGCCGTGATCCTCGTCAAGCCGGTGATCATCACCGTCCTGGCCCTCGCCGGCGCGCTCTCCACCAACGGCGACAAGCCCGACGCCTTCTCGGCGGTGGTCTCCGGCCTGTCCATCATCATCCTCGCCATCTTCGCCAGCGCGATGATCTACCGCTTCGTGCCCGGCTTCGGCGATGAGATCGTCAAGGCGCGCAGCGCCAGTTCCGACCCCGCGTCCCGCCAGGCCGCCGCCGTCATCACTTCCCCCGCCGCCCTGGTGAAGCAGGGCATCAACACCCACAGCGCCCGCGGCGGGGGCGAGGCCGGCGCCGCCCCGGGGCAGGCCAAGCCCGCCAACCCCGTCTCCGGCGGTGTGGCGGCCCACAGCACCCGCCCCAGTGGCGGGGGCGGCGGGGGAGCCTCCCCCGCGCCCGCCAGCCGCACCGGCCACACCGGAGGCTCCGGCGGCGGCTCCGCCACGAACCGCAGCTCCGGCAACAACTCGGGAGGTGACCGGCGGTGACGATCGACGCCCAGTCGCACCCCATCGCGCCCCGTCGCACATATCTGATCGGGCGCCCCCGCCCGAACGCGATCGTCGGCAAGAACCGCGAGACGGGCGAGATCGGGCTGATCATCGCGGGGGCGTTCATCGGGATGATGTGCGGGCTGCTGGTGCCGGTGCTGATGTTCCGCATCACCGCCCTGGTCGGCTTCCCCACCCTCGCCCTCGCCGCCGTGTACGTCCCGTACAACGGGCGGACGTTCTACCGCTGGTTCGAGATCAACCGCTCCTTCAAGCGCAGCGTCCGTAAGGGCACCACCGCCTACCGCTCCGGCGCCGCCGAGGCCGGCACCCGCCTGCACGGCCGTGAGATCGAGGTCGGCCCGCCCCCCGGCATCGGCCGGATCAACTGGCTGGCCGCCCCCTTCGGCCCCGACGAGATCGCCGTGCTCCTGCACGCCGACCGCCGCACGGTCACCGCCGCCATCGAGATCGAGGGCCCCGGTGTCGGCCTGCGCGACAGCGAGGACCAGGAGGCCCTCGTCGACCGGTTCGGCACGCTGCTCAAGCATGTGGCCAACGGCGACGGCTTCGTGACCCGGCTGCAGATTCTGGCCCGCACCCTCCCCGCCGACCCCGACGCGCACGCCAAGGACGTCGAGCGGCGCGGCGACGACCAGGCCCCCAACTGGCTCAAGGACTCCTACGACCAGCTGCAGTCCATGGTCTCCACCTCCTCCGAGCAGCACCGCGCCTATCTCGTCGCCTGTATGCACTACACCCGCGACCTGGCCGCCGAGGCCCAGGCCATCGCGCGCGCCGCCCGCCACAGCGGCGGCGGCCGACGGCTCGACAAGGACGCGGGCCTCGCCGTGGTGATGGCCCGTGAGCTGACCGACATCTGCGCCCGGCTCGCCGAGGCCGACATCCGGGTGCGCCAGCCCCTCGGGCAAGGGCGGCTGGCCTCGCTCATCCACTCCATGTACGACCCGGACCACCCCATCGACCACATCCAGGCGATGACCAAGCGGAACGCCTGGCCCGCCGAGCTGGACGCCATGGAGCCCACCTACCTCCAGGCCAAGACCCGGGAGTCGAGCACCCGTGAGCCCTGGTGCCACTCCACGGCCTGGGTGAAGGAGTGGCCCATGACGCCCGTCGGGGTCAACTTCCTCGCCCCGCTGCTCGTCCACACGCCCGATGTCATCCGTACGGTCGCCGTCTGTATGGACCTCGAGCCCACCGAGGTCGCCATCGAGCGGATGCTCACCGAGAAGACCAACGACGAGGCCGAAGCCAGCCGCGCCGCGAAGATGAACCGCACCGTGGACCCGCGCGACATCGCCGCCCACGGCCGGCTCGACCAGCGCGGCGAGGACCTCGCCAGCGGTGCCGCGGGCGTCAACCTCGTCGGCTACATCACCGTGTCCTCCCGGTCGCCGGAAGCCCTCGCGCGCGACAAGCGGACCATCCGCGCCTCGGCGGGGAAGAGCTACCTCAAGCTGGAGTGGTGCGACCGCGAGCACCACCGGGCCTTTGTGAACACGCTGCCGTTCGCGACCGGCATCCGTCGATAGAGCAGACAGAACAGAGCAGACAGAGCCGATACAGCCCATAGAGCTGATAGACACGACTGGGACGACAGGGACGATAGGGGCTCCGCCGTGGCCGATCCGATGAGCGCCATCACCGATGCGTTCACCAGCTTTCTCTTCGGAAAGGTGGAGACGACTCGGCTGCCCGTACGCACCTCCACCGGCCAGGCCCAGGCGGTCTATCTCCCCACCGCGGCCCCCGGCCTCGGCGACTCCGGCGTGGTCATCGGCCGTGAGGTCTACTCCGGCAAGGGCTATATCTACGACCCCTTCCAGCTCTACGGCCAGCAGCTGCCGGCCCCCCATTGGCTCGTCCTCGGCGAGTCCGGTAACGGCAAGTCGGCCCTGGAGAAGACCTACGTCCTGCGGCAGCTGCGGTTCCGCGACCGCCAGGTGGTGGTGCTGGACGCCCAGGGCGAGGACGGCGTCGGCGAATGGAACCTCATCGCCCAGGAGCTGGGGATAACGCCCATCCGGCTCGACCCCATGGCGGCCCTGGACGGCGGCATCCGTCTGAACCCCCTGGACCCGGCGATCACCACGACCGGTCAGCTCGCCCTGCTCCGCACGATCATCGAGGTCGCGATGGGGCACGGGCTCGACGAGCGCTCCGGGTTCGCCCTGAAGGTCGCGCACGCCTATGTCAACGAGACCGTCGTCGACCGTCAGCCGGTGCTGACCGACATCGTGGAGCAGCTGCGCCACCCCGAGGAGGAGTCGGCGGCGGCGATGAACGTCGATATAGACGACGTACGCGCCTGGGGCCTCGATGTCGCCCTGGTGCTGGACCGACTGGTCGACGGTGATCTGCGCGGTATGTTCGACGGCCCCACCACGGCCGGAATCGATCTGGACTCACCCCTGATCGTCTTCGACCTGTCCCATATCGATCGCAACTCGATCGCGATGCCGATCCTGATGGCCATCGTGGGCGTCTGGCTGGAGCACACCTGGATCCGTCCCGACCGTAAGAAGCGCATCTTCCTGGTCGAGGAGGCGTGGCACATCATCAACTCGCCCTTCGTCGCCCAGCTCTTCCAGCGGTTGCTGAAGTTCGGCCGACGGCTCGGCCTGTCGTTCGTCGCCGTCGTCCACCACCTCTCCGACGTGGTCGACGGCGCGGCGGCGCGGGAAGCCGCGGCCATCCTCAAGATGGCCTCCACCCGGACGATCTACGCCCAGAAGGCGGACGAGGCACGGGCCACCGGCCGCGTCCTGGGCCTGCCCCGCTGGGCCGTCGAGATCATCCCCACGCTGTCCCCCGGTATCGCGGTATGGGACGTCAACGGCAACGTACAGGTCGTCAAACACCTGATCACCGAGGCCGAGCGGCCCCTCGTCTACACCGACCGGGCGATGACGGAGGACGCGCTGGCCGTACGGATGGCGGCCGACGCGGAGGCCGAGGAGCGCGCCGCCGCGGCGATCGAGGCGGCGGAGGCGGACACCTACGGCGGGCCGTCGTACGGATCCACGGTGGCGTGAGATGGCAGCGGGACAGAATCACGGCGAACCCGCGGAACGCGGCATTCCGGACGGCCTGCTGATCGGCGCCATCGCCCTCCTGCTGGGCACGCTCGGGCTGATGTGGTCGGCGACCGGGCTGGCCGGGCTCTTCGCCCGCGGCGCCTGGCCGGACAACCTGACCTTCATGCGCGCACCGGTGGCCCTGCGCCATCTGCTGCAGGAGCCCCAAGACCTGGCGGCGGCCTGGCCCGACACCCCGAAGGACCAGCTGTCGGGGTACGGGCTGTTCTGGGGCATCTTCATCAGTGAGCTGATGGTGCTGATCGTCCTGACCATCTTCGTGATGGGCACACTGGCCCGCTACCGGACGGTCCGCGCCCAGCGCCGCGTCGCCCGCGCGACCGCCCGCGCGGAGGCGGCGGAGGCGAAGCGGCTCGGCCTTACGGACACGAGGACCGCGAAGGGCGGCATCGAGCCCACGCCCGTCAACGGTACGGGCGTGGAGGCGGCCCCTGGCGTCCAGGCGCCACCACCAGTCCCCGGCCCCGGAAGCGTCTCAGCGGCCCCAGGAGCCGCCTCCACCAGACCTCCTGAGGGTTCGCCCGGCACCGCCGCTCCAGACCGCCCCAGCGGGCTTCCCACACCCGGCCCGGCCGAGGCGGTCCCCGGCGACGGCGTCATCGCACCCGTCGCCGGTCACCGCCATCCGACCGAGGCCGTCGCCGCCGAAGCATCCACCGGAACGGGCCCCGAACCGCATCCGTACATCGCCGAGCAGAGAGCCGACGCACAGGTCACCCCCGCCGGGAGCGCGACCACTCCCCCGGCCCAGGACGACCTGTACGCCCCGCTCGACCCGACAGCCGCACCACAACAGCTCCCCACCCCCCGCAGCGGCCCGCTGACCTCGGCCACTCTCCCCGGCGGCGAACTGGCCCGGTCCCGCGTCCTCTTCGGCGCCCAGCGCGGGGAGTCCGCGGCCCACACCGTCCTGGAGGCCGTCGGCCCCGTCCTCGTCGTCACCAGCGATCCCAAGCTCTGGGCCACGACCAAGGACGCCCGCACCAAACTCGGCCCCACTCACGTCTTCGACCCCTCCCATGTGCTCGACACCCCCGCCCGGCTGCGCTGGAACCCAGCGGCGGACTGCGGCTCCCGCGATATCGCGGCCGCCCGCGCCACCGCCCTCCTCGCCCCCGTACGGCCCATGCACGCCATGGACCGAACCCTGGCTGAGGCCGCGGAGACGATGCTGCGGTGCTGGCTGCACGCCGCCGCGGTGGACGGCCGGCCGTTCCGCCATGTGCACCGCTGGGCGCAGGGCAACTCAGCCCACGAGCCCGTGAAGATCCTCCGTACGCATCCCAAGGCGGCGGGCGGCGCGGCCGGCGAGCTGGAGGCCACGCTCACCGCCCACCGCGAACGCCGCGACATGGCCCAGGAACTGACCGCCCGTGCCCTCGGGGCGCTCTCGTCGATCCATATCCGGGACGCCTGCAATCCGGGACGCGCAGACACGCTCGCACTGGAGTCATTCGTCGCCGAAGGGGGAACGCTCTATCTGATGGGCGAATCCATCGAGGACCCCCGAACCCAGCCGGGTGCGATGCCACTGTTGACCGCACTCGCCTCACACGTGGTCGAGCACGGCCGGCGCATGGCCGAACGGTCATCCTCCGGTCGGCTCGACCCACCACTGACCCTCGTCCTGGACGACGTCGCCGCCGTGGCCCCGCTCCCGGCGCTCCCCGACCTCCTCGCCCAGGGCGCGGACCAGGGCCTGCCCACACTGGCCCTGATGCGCTCCCAGGAACAGGCCCGAGCCCGCTGGCCGCACCGCTCCCTGGTGGGCCAGGAGTCGCACTGACGGCCCGCCCACCCACCCCGTCGGGCCTGCCCTTCCGGCAGGCCCGTGCCCCGGCACGCTCTGGTAGCCAGCTGGAACGCCTCTTCGTGTATAGCTTTCGTGCACAGCTGGGGACGGAAATGGGAGCTGAACGCAAAAATGCCTCGGTCCCGAGCACATAATGCTCGGGACCGAGGCTAAATATTGTTCGGCGGCGTCCTACTCTCCCACAGGGTCCCCCCTGCAGTACCATCGGCGCTGAAAGGCTTAGCTTCCGGGTTCGGAATGTAACCGGGCGTTTCCCTAACGCAATGACCACCGAAACACTATGAAACACACCACCGGACCCACCCACACCCAAAAACATAGAAGTATGGGGGTCGGACGGTTCGTTGCTTCAGAACCAACACAGTGGACGCGAGCACCTGAGGACAAGCCCTCGGCCTATTAGTACCAGTCAACTCCACCGGTCACCCGGCTTCCATATCTGGCCTATCAACCCAGTCGTCTACTGGGAGCCTTAACCCATCAAGTGGGTGGGAGCCCTCATCTCGAAGCAGGCTTCCCGCTTAGATGCTTTCAGCGGTTATCCCTCCCGAACGTAGCCAACCAGCCATGCCCTTGGCAGAACAACTGGCACACCAGAGGTTCGTCCGTCCCGGTCCTCTCGTACTAGGGACAGCCCTTCTCAAGACTCCTACGCGCACAGCGGATAGGGACCGAACTGTCTCACGACGTTCTAAACCCAGCTCGCGTACCGCTTTAATGGGCGAACAGCCCAACCCTTGGGACCGACTCCAGCCCCAGGATGCGACGAGCCGACATCGAGGTGCCAAACCATCCCGTCGATATGGACTCTTGGGGAAGATCAGCCTGTTATCCCCGGGGTACCTTTTATCCGTTGAGCGACGGCGCTTCCACAAGCCACCGCCGGATCACTAGTCCCGACTTTCGTCCCTGCTCGACCCGTCGGTCTCACAGTCAAGCTCCCTTGTGCACTTACACTCAACACCTGATTGCCAACCAGGCTGAGGGAACCTTTGGGCGCCTCCGTTACCCTTTAGGAGGCAACCGCCCCAGTTAAACTACCCACCAGACACTGTCCCTGATCCGGATCACGGACCCAGGTTAGACATCCAGCACGACCAGAGTGGTATTTCAACAATGACTCCCCCCGAACTGGCGTCCAGAGTTCACAGTCTCCCACCTATCCTACACAAGCCGAACCGAACACCAATATCAAGCTATAGTAAAGGTCCCGGGGTCTTTCCGTCCTGCTGCGCGAAACGAGCATCTTTACTCGTAATGCAATTTCACCGGGCCTATGGTTGAGACAGTCGAGAAGTCGTTACGCCATTCGTGCAGGTCGGAACTTACCCGACAAGGAATTTCGCTACCTTAGGATGGTTATAGTTACCACCGCCGTTTACTGGCGCTTAAGTTCTCAGCCTCGCCGACCCGAAAGTCGACTAACCGGTCCCCTTAACGTTCCAGCACCGGGCAGGCGTCAGTCCGTATACATCGCCTTACGGCTTCGCACGGACCTGTGTTTTTAGTAAACAGTCGCTTCTCGCTGGTCTCTGCGGCCACCACCAGCTCAAGGAGAAAATCCCATCACCAGCAATGGCCCCCCTTCTCCCGAAGTTACGGGGGCATTTTGCCGAGTTCCTTAACCATAGTTCACCCGAACGCCTCGGTATTCTCTACCTGACCACCTGAGTCGGTTTAGGGTACGGGCCGCCATGAAACTCGCTAGAGGCTTTTCTCGACAGCATAGGATCATCCACTTCACCACAATCGGCTCGGCATCAGGTCTCACCCACATGAGAGACGGATTTACCTACCCCTCGGGCTACACCCTTACCCCGGGACAACCACCGCCCGGGCTGGACTACCTTCCTGCGTCACCCCATCACTTACCTACTACCACCTTGGATCAGCGGCTCCACCACTCCCCTCAACTCCGAAGAGATCAGGGCGGCTTCACGGCCTTAGCATCAGAGGATTCGATACTGGGCGTTTCAAAGCGGGTACCGGAATATCAACCGGTTGTCCATCGACTACGCCTGTCGGCCTCGCCTTAGGTCCCGACTTACCCTGGGCAGATCAGCTTGACCCAGGAACCCTTAGTCAATCGGCGCACACGTTTCCCACGTGTGTATCGCTACTCATGCCTGCATTCTCACTCGTGAACCATCCACAACTCGCTTACACGGCTGCTTCACCCGGCACACGACGCTCCCCTACCCATCACAGCCCCCGTTAGGGGTGCATGCTGCAATGACACGACTTCGGCGGTACGCTTGAGCCCCGCTACATTGTCGGCGCGGAATCACTTGACCAGTGAGCTATTACGCACTCTTTCAAGGATGGCTGCTTCTAAGCCAACCTCCTGGTTGTCTCTGCGACTCCACATCCTTTCCCACTTAGCGTACGCTTAGGGGCCTTAGTCGATGCTCTGGGCTGTTTCCCTCTCGACCATGGAGCTTATCCCCCACAGTCTCACTGCCGCGCTCTCACTTACCGGCATTCGGAGTTTGGCTAAGGTCAGTAACCCGGTAGGGCCCATCGCCTATCCAGTGCTCTACCTCCGGCAAGAAACACACGACGCTGCACCTAAATGCATTTCGGGGAGAACCAGCTATCACGGAGTTTGATTGGCCTTTCACCCCTAACCACAGGTCATCCCCCAGGTTTTCAACCCTGGTGGGTTCGGTCCTCCACGAAGTCTTACCTCCGCTTCAACCTGCCCATGGCTAGATCACTCCGCTTCGGGTCTTGAGCGCGCTACTGAATCGCCCTATTCGGACTCGCTTTCGCTACGGCTCCCCCACACGGGTTAACCTCGCAACACACCGCAAACTCGCAGGCTCATTCTTCAAAAGGCACGCAGTCACGACCGTGCTCCGAAGAACACGGCGACGCTCCCACGGCTTGTAGGCACACGGTTTCAGGTACTATTTCACTCCGCTCCCGCGGTACTTTTCACCATTCCCTCACGGTACTATCCGCTATCGGTCACCAGGGAATATTTAGGCTTAGCGGGTGGTCCCGCCAGATTCACACGGGATTTCTCGGGCCCCGTGCTACTTGGGTATCGCACAAGCAAGTTGCTGACATTTCAGCTACGGGGGTCTTACCCTCTACGCCGGGCCTTTCGCATGCCCTTCGCCTACATCAACAATTTCTGACTCACCCAGCCGCCGGCAGACGACTGAAGTACGAACCCACAACCCCGTACGCGCAACCCCTGCCGGGTATCACACACATACGGTTTAGCCTCATCCAGTTTCGCTCGCCACTACTCCCGGAATCACGGTTGTTTTCTCTTCCTGCGGGTACTGAGATGTTTCACTTCCCCGCGTTCCCTCCACATACCCTATGTGTTCAGGTATGGGTGACAGCCCATGACGACTGCCGGGTTTCCCCATTCGGACACCCCCGGATCAAAGCTCGGTTGACAGCTCCCCGGGGCCTATCGCGGCCTCCCACGTCCTTCATCGGTTCCTGGTGCCAAGGCATCCACCGTGCGCCCTTAAAAACTTGGCCACAGATGCTCGCGTCCACTGTGCAGTTCTCAAACAACGACCCGTACCCCGTCACCCACACCCTTGGCGTGGTACACCGGGACCGGCCCGAAGACACAAGCAGCATTCCTGCCCGCACCCTCAGACACCCAACAGCGTGCCCGACACCCTCGCCCCCCTCTATCACGTTCCACGCCGAAGCAGTACTAGCGACCAGAGCAGGCCAAGTGTGCCGAATAGTCAACGTTCCACCCATGAGCAACCGTGCAGGACATCTGCCCGCAGTCGGCTATGTGCTCCTTAGAAAGGAGGTGATCCAGCCGCACCTTCCGGTACGGCTACCTTGTTACGACTTCGTCCCAATCGCCAGTCCCACCTTCGACAGCTCCCTCCACAAGGGTTGGGCCACCGGCTTCGGGTGTTACCGACTTTCGTGACGTGACGGGCGGTGTGTACAAGGCCCGGGAACGTATTCACCGCAGCAATGCTGATCTGCGATTACTAGCGACTCCGACTTCATGGGGTCGAGTTGCAGACCCCAATCCGAACTGAGACCGGCTTTTTGAGATTCGCTCCACCTCACGGCTTCGCAGCTCATTGTACCGGCCATTGTAGCACGTGTGCAGCCCAAGACATAAGGGGCATGATGACTTGACGTCGTCCCCACCTTCCTCCGAGTTGACCCCGGCAGTCTCCTGTGAGTCCCCATCACCCCGAAAGGCATGCTGGCAACACAGAACAAGGGTTGCGCTCGTTGCGGGACTTAACCCAACATCTCACGACACGAGCTGACGACAGCCATGCACCACCTGTACACCGACCACAAGGGGGCACCCATCTCTGGATGTTTCCGATGTATGTCAAGCCTTGGTAAGGTTCTTCGCGTTGCGTCGAATTAAGCCACATGCTCCGCCGCTTGTGCGGGCCCCCGTCAATTCCTTTGAGTTTTAGCCTTGCGGCCGTACTCCCCAGGCGGGGAACTTAATGCGTTAGCTGCGGCACGGACAACGTGGAATGTCGCCCACACCTAGTTCCCAACGTTTACGGCGTGGACTACCAGGGTATCTAATCCTGTTCGCTCCCCACGCTTTCGCTCCTCAGCGTCAGTATCGGCCCAGAGATCCGCCTTCGCCACCGGTGTTCCTCCTGATATCTGCGCATTTCACCGCTACACCAGGAATTCCGATCTCCCCTACCGAACTCTAGCCTGCCCGTATCGAATGCAGACCCGGGGTTAAGCCCCGGGCTTTCACATCCGACGCGACAAGCCGCCTACGAGCTCTTTACGCCCAATAATTCCGGACAACGCTTGCGCCCTACGTATTACCGCGGCTGCTGGCACGTAGTTAGCCGGCGCTTCTTCTGCAGGTACCGTCACTTGCGCTTCTTCCCTGCTGAAAGAGGTTTACAACCCGAAGGCCGTCATCCCTCACGCGGCGTCGCTGCATCAGGCTTCCGCCCATTGTGCAATATTCCCCACTGCTGCCTCCCGTAGGAGTCTGGGCCGTGTCTCAGTCCCAGTGTGGCCGGTCGCCCTCTCAGGCCGGCTACCCGTCGTCGCCTTGGTAGGCCATCACCCCACCAACAAGCTGATAGGCCGCGGGCTCATCCTGCACCGCCGGAGCTTTCCACCACCAGACCATGCGGTCGGTAGTCATATCCGGTATTAGACCCCGTTTCCAGGGCTTGTCCCAGAGTGCAGGGCAGATTGCCCACGTGTTACTCACCCGTTCGCCACTAATCCCCGGCCGAAACCGGTTCATCGTTCGACTTGCATGTGTTAAGCACGCCGCCAGCGTTCGTCCTGAGCCAGGATCAAACTCTCCGTGAATGCTTCCGGGATATCCCGGCAACACATCACGAGAGCGGAACCACCGGAGGAATAATCCGATGGTTCACAGCGTCCTCGCTGTGTTCTTCTTCAAAGGAACCTCGTCCAAGAATGGACGGGGTATCAACATATCTGGCGTTGACTTTTAGCACGCTGTTGAGTTCTCAAGGAACGGACGCTTCCTTCGAAACCGTTTCACCGGCTCCTCCGGGCGCTTCCCTTCGGTGTTTCCCAACCTTACCAGACCCGATTTCCGGTCGTTTCCGATCCGAATTCCGTTTCCGGCCCCCTGCTGGAGCGGGGTCTTTCGCGCCTTCCGGCGTATCCACCACTTTAGCGGATTCCCCCGGATGCTCATAATCGAGTTCCCCGGTCCGAATTCCGGCATGCCGAAATCCATCCCGATGAGGGGCCGTGCAGTAGTGGTTTGCCGCCGGTGCGGCTCAAGTGCTGGCCAGAGAACCGTTACGGCTCCGTGGCAGCTCGGAGTACATTACGGATCGCCCGGACCGGTGTCAACCTCGGTTGGGCCAAATGCCTCAGTCGAGGTCGCTCAGCCGTCCCTCGGCGTCGGGCTGGTCCTCTTCCACCCGGCGCAGCACGCGGGTCAGCATCTCGCCGAGGGCTCCGCGCTCCTGGCTGGAGAGGTCCTGGAGAAGGTCCGCTTCGAAGACCGTGGCCTGGCGCATCGCCTCGACCCACTTCTCCCGGCCGTCCGGGGTCAGCTCGACGATGACGCGGACGCGGTTGTCCGCATCACGCTCACGGGTGACCAGGCCCTCGTTCACCATGCGGTCGATGCGGTGGGTCATGGCGGCGGGGGTGAGGCCCAGCCGCTTGGCCAGGTCGCCGGGGCCCAGGCGGTAGGGAGCCCCGGACAGGACGAGCACCTTGAGGACCTCCCACTCGGAGTTGCTGATCCCCAGCGTGGCCGATTGGCGGCCGTAGGCGACGTTCATTCGCCGGGTGAGCCGGCTGAGCGCGCTGACGACCTGCTCCACCTGAGGGTCCAGGCCCTGGAACTCGCGCTGGTAGGCCGCGATCTGCTCTTCGAGGCTCAGCAGGTCGTCCGGGTCGGGGGTCTCCGCCATGTGAAGAGTATGACACGAAACTCATTGGTGCTGAAGTCCTTCACTCTGTACTCTTAAGCATTGAAGTTTAGCTTCGAAGTCTTCAGACATCGATCCTCCGGGCTGACCAGCAGGTCAGGCCCGTTCTCCTTTGACCCTCCTCGACCTAGGTAGGTGAGTGTGACCACCGCGATGGGCGCAGCGCTGCGCCGTATCCAGCTGGGCAACGCGCTGAGCGCGTTCGGCAACGGCTTCACGGTCCCGTTCCTCTTCGTCTATGTGGCGCAGGTGCGGGACCTCGGTGCGAATACCGCGGGCATGGTGCTCGCGACGTTCGCCGTGGCCGCGCTTGCCGTGCTGCCCTTCATCGGTCGGGTGATCGACCGGCGAGGGCCGCTGTCCGTTGCCGTCGCGGGCGCGGTCGCCGCCGCTGTCGGATCGATGGGGCTTGGGCTGGCGGCGAGCGAGCCGCTGGTGATCGCCGCGGCCGGCGTGCTGGGCGCGGGCATAGCGGCCATACAGCCGGCGCTGGCCACGCTGATCGTCTGGTGCTCGACGCCGATCACCCGGTCGCGGGCCTTCGCCACCCAGTTCTTCCTCGGCAATCTGGGCCTCGGCGTCGGTGGACTGCTCGGTGGGCTGCTCGTGGACACCTCCGCCGCCTCGAGCTTTGTGCGGCTCTTCGCGATCGACGCGGTGATGTTCCTGGTGCTCGGCGCGGCGGTGGCGACCGTAAGGCTGGAGCGGACGCCGGTGTTCGACGACCCGGTGCCGACCGCCGATGAGCGGCTCGGCGGCTCCGGCGGCTGGCGTGCCCTGCTCGGCCACCGCGCCATGGTGCAGCTGTGCGTGCTGGGCTTCGTCATGTTCTTCGCCTGCTACGGCCAGTTCGAGTCCGGGCTGTCGGCGTTCGCGGTGGACGTCGCGCGGATATCGCCGTCGATGCTGGGCATCGCCCTGGCCGCGAACACGGCGGCGATCGTGCTGGCGCAGTTCGTCGTGCTCAAGCTGGTCGAGCGGCGGCGGCGCAGCCGGGTGATGGCGCTGGTCGGGCTGGTCTGGACGGTGGCGTGGTGCGCCGCCGGGACCACCGGGCTGATACCCGGGAGCCAGGCGGTCGGCGTCACCGCGATCATCTCGGCGTACGCGCTCTTCGGGCTCGGTGAAGCGATGCTGTCGCCGACCGTCGCGCCGCTGGTCGCCGATCTGGCGCCGCCGTCGGCACTCGGTCAGTACAACTCGGCGTTCGCGCTGGTCAAGCAGCTGGCCCTGGCGGTGGGCCCGGCGGCCGGCGGGCTGATGGCGGGTGCCGGGCTGTATGGGGCGTACATCGTGACGCTGGTCGTCTGCTCGCTCGGCATCACCGCGCTCGCGCTGATGCTCGGCAGCCGGCTCACCGCCGAGCAGGACAATCCGCTGCGGGCGGTCGCCGGGGCCGCGGTGCCCGCGCCGCGGGCGGCCTCATCGGACGAGGTGATCACCGCGGCCTGAGCCGCCCGTCCGCTCCGCCATCGCCCTGGCGCGGCGAAGGAGCCAGTCGGCTCCGCCGTGCCAGGGCGATCTGTCGGCCGGGGGGGCGGTCGTGTCCCCGCTCAGGCCCGGGCTGCCGGGCCCCGTGGAGCTAGCCCGCCGGCAGGGCGAACTCGCACCACACCGCCTTGCCGCCGCCCGGTGTGCGGCGTGAGCCCCAGGCCGAGGCGATGGTCGCGACGATCGAGATGCCGCGTCCGGCCTCGTCCACCGGTTCGGCCCGGCGGCGGCGCGGCAGGTGCTCATCGCCGTCCGTAACCTCGATGATCAGGCGGCGGTCGGTGCGGCGCAGCCGGAGCCGCATGGGCGGTGTGCCGTGCTGAAGGGAGTTGGCGACGAGCTCACTGGCGGCGAGCACGCCCAGATCGCGCAGCTCCATGGGGAAGCGCCAGCTGGCGAGGACCCCTGAGGCGAAGGCCCGGGCGCGCGGTGCGGCTTCCACCCCACCGAGGAGCTCCAGCGCGGCGTTGTGGAAGAGCTCCGCGTCATGCCCCGTACGGGCGGGGTGCTGGAGGACCAGCACCGCCACATCGTCGTCGTGCTCCGCGGTGATGCCCAGGGCCCTGATGAGGCGGTCGCACATCACCTGGGGCGAGCCGGTCGCGCCCGCGAAGACGCGCTCGAGCGCGGCCACTCCGTCGTAGATGTCCTTGTCGCGCCGCTCCACCAGACCGTCGGTGTAGAGGACCGCGCTGGCCCCGGGGCCGAGTGGGACCGAGCCGGTGGTGTGCAGCCAGCCGCCGGTGCCGAGGGGTGGTCCGGTGGGCTCGGATGCGCGGCGCACGGTGCCGTCCGGGTCGCGGACCAGGATCGGCAGATGGCCCGCGGAGGCGTAGACGAGGCGGTTCTCGTTGGGGTCGTGGACGGCGTAGACGCACGTGGCGATCTGGTGGGGGTCGATCTCGGCGGCCAGGCCGTCGAGGAGCTGCAGCACCTCGTGCGGCGGGAGGTCGAGCCGGGCGTAGGCCCGGACGGCGGTGCGCAGCTGGCCCATGACGGCGGCCGCCCGCACACCGCGGCCCATGACGTCGCCGATGACGAGGGCGGTGCGGCCGGCGCCCAGCGTGATGACGTCGTACCAGTCGCCGCCCACCGCCGCGTCGGTGCCGCCGGGCTGGTAGGTGGCGGCCACCCGCAGATCGTCGGGCTGCTCCAGCTCCTGGGGGAGGAGGCTGCGCTGGAGGGTGACGGCGGCCTCGCGCTGGAGGCGCTCGCTGGCGCGCAGCCGCTCCGCGGATTCGACCTGGTCGGTGACGTCGGCGCCGAAGACGAGCACGCCGCGGACCGGCTCGGTGGCCGTGTCGGTATCGGTGGCGGTGCCGGTACCGACGGTCTCGGTGGCGAACGCCTCCGGCACGGCGGCGGCCTTACGGACGACGCCTTCCCGGACCGAGCCGTCCACCGGCGTCCCGTCCACGGGCGTTCCGTCCACCGGCGTTCCGTCCACGGCCCCCTCCCTCGCCCGCTCGTCCGCCGGCCGCGCGGGGGCGACGACCTTCGGCGCGGCCATCTCGATCGGGGAGCAGGTGAAGGTGTAGTAGCCGTGGCGGGACCGGCCGGGGCCGGGGGCCGCGCCCTCCTGCCGCGGCCCGGGGGTGGTCGCCGGGCCGCCCGCGGGCACCCGCCGGGACTTGACCGTACGGGGCTTGCCGCTGCGCAGGACCTGGTCCATGAGCGGCAGCAGCCCCAGCTCTCTCAGCTCGGGCAGGGCCTGGCCGGCGGGCGTGCCGGGGGTCCGGGAGCCGAAGAGCTTCACATAGGTGTCGTTGAGGTAGGCGATGCGGTGCTCGGGGCCGTAGACCACCGCGACCAGCGCCGGCACCTGGCCGAGGAGGTCATGGGCGGACAGCCCTTCGAGGGTCGGGACGGCGGCGGGAGGCGCGGCGTCGGAAGGGGCGGCGGCGGGAGGCTCACCGCGCCCCGAGGGGTCGGCGCTCTCGCCCCGGGCCGCCGGGACGGACCCGCCGCCCGCGGCGGCCGCGGACTTCGGCCGCCGCGCACCGCGGTCTGCCCGGGCGGCGATGCGTCGCTGGGTTCGGGGGAGCCGGGCGCTCCAGCGCGTGAAGTTCACTGCGGATTACCTCGTGGGGTGGTGGCTGAGCGGCGCGCCGGCGCGGGATCGGGGAGATGGGTGCGGGTACGGGGGACGGCCCCCAGGGGAATGCAGCAAACTTCCGAATCCTCGCGATTGTCACTCTTTGCAGATACGAGCCCACCCATGGTCACACGACCAGTGTGGCCGACCGGACTGACATCCGTGAGACGCCGATCGTGGGAGGGGAGTTCCCGGCTCCGCCCCGATCGGCTCAACTGGCGCCGGGATGGCGACCGGTGTCCGCGGCGAGTTTGAACTCGGCGCGCGGGTTCTCCAGCGACCCCAGCGACACGATCTCGCGTTTGAACAGCCCCGACAGAATCCATTCGGCCAGCACGCGTGCCTTACGGTTGAACGTGGGCACCCGGCTGAGGTGGTAGACGCGGTGCATGAACCACGCCGGGTAGCCCTTCAACTTGCGTCCGTAGACGTGTGCGACGCCTCTGTGGAGCCCCAGGGAGGCCACAGAGCCCGCGTACTTGTGCTCGTAGTCCGTGAGCGGCTGGCCCGCGAGCGCGGCGGCCACGTTCTCGGCGAGGACCTTGGCCTGGCGCACGGCGTGCTGTGCGTTGGGGGCGCACTCCGTACCGGGCCGGTCGGCCGTCAGGTCGGGCACCGACGCGGCGTCCCCGGCCGACCAGGCGTGTTCCGCGCCGTCAACCTGGAGGGCCGCGGTGCATTTGAGCCGGCCGCGCTCGTTCAGGGGCAGATCGGTGGCGGCGAGGATCGGGTGCGGTTTGACGCCCGCGGTCCACACGAGCGTGCGGGTGGGGAAGCGCGAGCCGTCACTCAGTGCGGCGATCCGGTCGACGCAGGAGTCCAGGCGGGTCTCCAGCCGGACGTCGATATTGCGGCCGCGAAGCTCTCGGACGGCGTACTTGCCCATCTCCTCGCCGACCTCCGGAAGGATCCGGTCGGTGGCCTCGACGAGGATCCACTTCAGGTCTTCGGGGGCGATGTTGTGGTAGTAGCGGACGGCGTACCGGGCCATGTCCTCGAGCTCGCCGAGCGCCTCGACGCCCGCGTATCCGCCGCCGACGAAGACGAAGGTCAGCGCCGCGTCGCGGACGTCCGGGTCCCGGGTCGAGGAGGCGATGTCCAGCTGTTCGAGGACGTGGTTGCGCAGGCCGATTGCCTCCTCGACGGTCTTGAAGCCGATGCCGAACTCGGCGAGGCCGGGGACCGGGAGGGCGCGGGACACGGATCCGGGGGCCAGGACCAGCTCGTCGTAGTGGATGTCGACCGTGCCGGTGCCCTCTTCCTCCGTGGCGAGGGTTCTCACGGTCGCGGTGCGTTTGCCGTGGTGGATCGCGGTGGCCTCGCCGATGACGACCGTGCAGTCGGGCAGGACCCGCCGCAGCGGCACCACCACATGGCGGGGCGAGATCGATCCGGCCGCCGCCTCGGGCAGGAACGGCTGGTAGGTCATATACGGCTCGGGGTCGACCACGATGACTTGCGCCTCGCCGTGCCTCAGCTCCCGCTTCAGCTTTCGCTGGAGGCGCAGCGCGGTGTACATCCCGACGTAGCCACCACCGACAACGAGAATGCGCGCTGGTTCCTTCACCCTCCCATGAGGCACGCGCGACCGTGGTTTGTCCACAGGCCCGACGAATTGTGTGACCGGACGGCTCGCTCGGCCCCGAACCGCGGAATCGGTTACACGTACGAAATGTCCGCAGGTCAGCCCCGGGATAGGTGGGGGCAAGCGGGCGGATAGCCGGAAAGAGGTGGTCTGCTGCTCTGATCGGGGGGCGTTCTGTCCCGAGCTACCCTCTTCTTTCTTGACCTGCGCTCAACTATGTTCGTACTTCGTCGGGGTTGTGACTGCCTCGACAGTCTGGGCGGGGAGTCTCCGGGGGGAGACATCATTACCGGGGGATCACTTATGCACCTTCAGGGTTCGTCATGGTCCGCAGCCGTCGCGTCGTCGGACGGAAACGGCGGACGGAACACACCGCTGCGCGTGGACGCGCAGCGCAATCTGGAGCACGTCCTGCGGGCGGCGCGCGAGGTCTTCGGTGAGCTGGGGTACGGGGCTCCGATGGAAGACGTGGCGCGCCGGGCGCGGGTAGGGGTGGGCACCGTCTATCGGCGGTTCCCCAGTAAGGACGTGCTGGTGCGCCGGATAGCCGAGGAGGAGACGGCAAGGCTGACCGATCAGGCGCGAGCGGCGCTGGGTCAGGAGAACGAGCCGTGGTCGGCGCTGGCCCGGTTCCTGCGTACTTCGGTGGCGTCCGGCGCGGGCCGGCTGCTTCCGCCGCAGGTGCTGCGGGTCGGAGTCGACGTCGAGACCGAGATCCGGCTGCCGCAGCAGCGGCAGGCGGCGTTAGCCGCACCGGCTCAGCCGGAGCTCCGGCTGGTCGAGCGGCCGATGGTCGCTGAGGACGAGCCGGACGACGCGGGCGCCGCGGCGCTGCTGGAGGTCGTCGGGCAGCTGGTGGAGCGGGCACGGGCCGCGGGTGAGCTTCGCCCGGATGTCACGGTCGCCGATGTGCTGCTGGTGATCGCCACGGCGGCGCCATCGCTGCCGGACGCGGCACAGCAGGCGGCGGCCTCGGCCCGGTTGCTGGACATCCTGCTGGACGGGCTGCGGTCACGCCCCATGGGGTGATGCCGTCGGCTCCGGAGCGGGACGCGTTCTCGTCTTCGCGCGCCGGTTCCAGGGGGTGAGCGGCGCGTCTCGCCTCCTCCGTACGAGTGACGACATATGACGGTCGGCCGGGGCGTCGCGCCTGCTGCTCGTGCCCGCGTCAGCGGGCGGGCGGCGGTGCGGCGCCCCGGTCGGCGGCTTTGGGGGCCACGTCGGCGGTGGCGGCCCGGTCGGCGGTTGCGGCCGAGTCGGCCTGCTCATCGGCGGCGTCAGGGGCAGTGGCATCGGTACCAGTGGCATCGGCATCGCCGACGTCGAGAGAGCTCAGCGCCTCGTCGAGCAGGCGGAGGGCCTCCTCGGGGGCCAGAGTCGTGCTCTCGGTGCGCAGCTTCTCGACCGCGTCCTGGCCCAGCGCCTCGCTCGCACGCGCCGCGGTCGCGCCGACGTCCCCGGCCACCAGCGGTGAGCGCGGCAGCCGACCGCGCCAGCCGTCGGCTGCGCCCAGCAGCCGCGTGGCGAGCCCCTCGTGCCCGCATCCCGCCAGGAGCTCTGCCGCCGACTCCGCCTGATGGGCCAGCAGCAGCTCCATGGAGTTCACCGCGAGGCCCTCGCTCAGCGTGTTCCGCAGCTTGCGCAGTCCGCCGGCCAGATCCCCCTCCAGGCCGGTGATACGGGCCTCCAGGCCGTTGGCCACGACCCAGAACTGCGGTGGCGAGGTGCCGCGCAGCGCACGCTCTCGCGCGGCGTCGCAATACGTCCTGGCCCGCGCCAGATCACCGCGTACCAGCTCGGCCTCGCTGCGCACGATGTCGTTGAAGGCCAGCACGTCCTGGGTGCCGCAGCGCTCCGCTTCCTCCTCTGAGCGCTCCACCAGCCTCAGCGCGCCCTCCACATCCCTCCCGTGGACGGCGAGGTCGGCGAGGCGGGTGTAGAGGAACGGCACCTCGGTGTGGGCGCCGAGCTCCTGCGCGAGCCGCGTCGCCCTCTCATAGGCGGCCCTCGCCTCCTCGAACCGGCCGCGATGGGTGGCGATCTCGCCACGCGCGCCCTCCACCTGGGCGAGCATCCAGCGGTCGCCGACCCGGGCGGCCAGCTCGCGCAGCTCGGCCAGGTCGTCGCCGGCGCTCTCGACGCCGCCAGGCATGTCGATGGCGAGGTGAGTCCGGTACATCAGCGAGACGCCGAGCGCCCAGTCGTCGCCGTATGCCCGGCAGTCGGCCACGGTCAGGTCCATGAGCGGCAGCATCTCGCCGCTGAAGCCCTCGATGACGAAGGCCGTGAACGGCCACAGCAGACCGGGGAAGCACGCGCGGCGGGGCCCTGGATGGCTCGCGTAGGCGTCGCGCATGTGTACCGCGGCGTCCCGGGTCTCGGGATCGCCCAGATCCGGGCCGGTGCCCTGCTCGGCGAGCAGGAAGAAGAGCAGCAGCCGCAGGTCCATGAACTGCCAGTACCGGGTGGCTTCATCGTCGACGCCGTCCTCGCCGTCCGGTACCCGGGCCGGGATGAGCGGGAACTGGTCGAGGGGATGGCCGCCGCCCGGTGCCCGATCCGCCTCGCCGTCCGTGCCATGGGCGCGGCTCTCCAGGGCCAGGGCACGGCCGACCCATGCGGCGCCCTCGTCCCGGTAGTTGCGCAGCCACCAGAACCACGCCAAGTCGCGGATGAGCGCGAAGACGGTGCCCTCGTCGGCGGTGGTCAGGGAGCGGTGCAGCGCTGCCCGGATGTTGTCGAGGTCGGTCTCGACGAGGCGCAGCCAGGGCAGTTGTCCGGCGGAGCGCAGACGGGGCTCGGCGGTGCGGATGAAGTCCCGGAAGTGGGCGGTGTGACGGGCCACGGCGGCCTTGTTGTCGGTGCGGGCCGCGGCGTCCTCGGTGGCGCGCTCACCGACGTACTCGTTGATGGTCTCCAGCATCCGGTAGCGGGGCTCGCCGCCCGCCGGGCCGGAGGACTCCGCCGCCGGACCGTGCGACGGATGGTCGACGATCAGCAGCGACTTGTCGACCAGCGCCCCGAGCAGTTCCAGCACCTCGACGGGCGCGATCCTGGCCTGGGGGCGCGTATGAGAGCGCGTGGGGGCGCGCGTCGCGGCGTACGCAACCGTGTCGCCCAGTGCCGACGTGCCCGCCGTCGCATCCGTAAGGGCGTCACGAATGCCGACGCCTTCCTCGATGACGCCATCGGCGTCCGTGCCGTCCGTGTGACCCGTGCCGCCGCTGTCCGTGCCGTCCATGCCGTCCATGCCGTCCGCGCTGTCCGTGCCATCCGTAAGGGTGCTCGCGCCGGGCGGGGTGTCCGCGCACACCGCCTCGGCCGCGGACAGGGTCCACCCGCCCGCGAAGACCGACGCACGGCGCAGCATGGTGCGCTCACGCTCGTCGAGGAGGTCCCAGGACCACTCGACGACGGCCCGCAGGGTCTGCTGGCGGGGCAGCGCGGTTCTGCTGCCGCTGGTCAGCAGGCGGAAGCGGTCGTCCAGCCGGTCCGCGATCTGGCGTGGGGTCAGCAATCGCAGCCGCGCCGCGGCCAGCTCGATCGCCAGTGGCAGACCGTCCAGGCGGCGGCAGATCTCCGCGACCGCGGCCGCCGTGCCCGGGTCCGCCGCCGGGTCGAAGCCGGGCCGTACGGTGGCGGCGCGCTCGGCGAACAGCTGGTGGGCGGGGGCGGGCGGCAGCGGCTCCACCGGCCTTATGGTCTCGCCGGGCACCCCCAGCGGCTCCCGGCTGGTGGCGAGCACGGTCACCCCCGGGCAGTGCGCGAGCAGGGTCTCGGTGAGCCGGGCCGCGGTGTCGATGACGTGCTCGCAGTTGTCGAGCAGGAGCAGCAGCCGACGGTCGGCGCAGTACTCGACGAGCCGACTCGTCGGATCCCCGCCGTCCGCGCCCGTGGTACGGCTCTCGAGCCCGGAGGCGAGCAGCATGGTCTCGCGGCGGCCGACCGCGCTCAGGACGGCGCCGGGGACGGCGGAGGGCTGGTCCAGCGGGGCGAGTTCGGCGATCCAGACGCCGTCCGGGTAGCCGTCCGTCAAGGCCCCGGCGGCCTCCTCGGAGAGCCTGGTCTTACCTGAGCCGCCGGGGCCGGTGAGGGTGACCAGCCGGGCGCCCTCCAGGTCGCGGAGGATGTCGCCGATCTCATTCTGGCGACCGACGAAGCTGGTGAGGCGGGCTCTGAGGTTGCCGTGCGGCAGCCGCGGCACGGCGGTGCGCGGGCCCGCCTCCCGGCCGTCGACGCGGCTTCCCGCCCCGCCGTCGGCACCTCCGCCCCCGGCCCGGCCGCCGAACGCGCCCCTGGCCGCCCCGCGGCCGTCGATCGCCGTACCGTCCGCCCGGGTTCCGCCCCCGCTCCCCTCATGGCCGTCGGCCCTCGGCGGAGCGGCCTGCGCGGTGGGCTCCCCGCCGCGCGGCTCCTGGAGGGTCGACTCGGCGTCCGTCGTCAGCAGCCGTCTGTGGAGCTCCTTGAGCTCGGTTCCCGGGTCGGTGCCGAGGCGGTCGGCGAGGATCCTGCGGACGTCCTCGTACGCCGCGAGGGCGTCGGCGGAGTGACCGGCCGCCCGCAGCGCGCGGATCAGCTGGGCGTGGAACGTCTCGTCGAGCGGATGGTCCGCGACGAGCTCGCGCAGCTCCGGTATGACATCCGTAGGGCGGTCGAGCGCGAGGTCCACGTCGATCCGGCGGTGCAGCGCGGTCAGCCGGAGCGCCTCGGGGCGGGCGGCGGCCGCGTCCCGGTCCGGCAGGTCGGCGAGGGCCGGGCCGCGCCACAGGGCGAGCGCCTTACGGAGGGTGGCGGCGGCCGTCTCGAGGTCGTCGGCGTCCAGGGCGCGTATGCCCTCGTGCGTCAGCCGCTCGAAGCGCAACAGGTCGACGTCGTCCTGGGGCGCGGCGGTCGCGAGGCGGTAGCCGCCGGGTGAGGAGATCACGGCGTCCCTGCCGATGGCGCGGCGCAACCGGCCGACGAGCGCCTGGAGCGCGGCGGGCGCGTCATGCGGAGGGTCCTCGGCCCACACCTCGTCGATCAGGACCTCTACGGAGGCCGGGGCGGTGCGTGCGGCCCTTACGGCGAGCGCGGCGAGCAGCGCGCGGATCCGGGGACCGCCGAGGGGGAGCGGGTCGCCGTGGTCGTCGCGCGCTTCGGTGGTGCCGAGGATCAGATACCGCACAGGGCCATTCTCCTAGGTTGCGGATTGCCGCTGGGGAGATGGTGCGGAGCGGCGGCGGAGGGGGCCATTCGTTTTCGTCCGCCGTAAGGACACCGGCCTTCTCGTCCCCTGTAGGAACGCCGGCTTCTCGTTCCCCGTGAGGACGCCGAGTTCCGGCGCCCGGCAAGCGTCCCGGCTCCCTGAGGGCACGGAGCAGACACCCCGGCTCCCTGAGCGCTGGGGGCAAGCACCCCGGCTTCCTGGGCGTCAGGGGCCATGTCCCGTAGGACTCCCCGGGGCGAGAGGTCACAAGGCGGCCTCGTGCCGCCTCGGTGCGGAAGCCGTCACAGGCTCGGCCGCGGCACCACTCCGCCCGCCACGGCCCGCTGGCGTGGCGCCGCGGTGCCCGTCCAGCAGGTGCCGCGGCGGGCCAGCAGGCGCCGCAGCCAGACTTCGGTGGAGACGAGCTCGGCCAAGCCGTCCAGGGGCAGCCGCTCCCCCTGTGCGGCGGCGCGCAGCGCCTTACGGACGACACGGGCCTCGATCAGGCCCGCGTCGGCCAGCAGCGGCGCGTCGAAGAGAGTCATCAGCTCGCCCGTCCAGGTACGCATGCCGGTCCGTACGGCGGCGGTGTGGGCGGCGTGGGAGGTGGCTCCCCAGCCGGGGGGAAGCTCCCGGATGCCCGCTCCGGCGAGGACCGAACGCAGCACCGCGGCGCGCGCCCCCGGTTGCACCCGAAGCGCTTCGGGGAGCGCGCGGCAGGCCCGTACGACCTGGTTGTCGAGGAAGGGCGCGTGCAGGCGCTGGCTGCGGATCTCGGCGGCCTGCTCGAAGACGCGGTGGTCCGCCGCGTAGCGGGCGAGGGCGGCGTCCGCGCGGCGCTCCCCGGGGCGGCGCAGCAGCACGGGGCGCACGGCCGCCTCCTCCAGCCGGACGGACACCTCGGCGAGCGTCTCCCCGGTGAGCCAGCGGGCGGCGGGCCCGGGGCGGCACCACGTCAGGGCGGCGAGTGAGGCGGATACGGCGCCGGGGCCGTGCAGCGCCTGTTCGTCGATGAAGTGGCGCTCCATAAGGCGCGCGGCGGCCTCCTGGACGCCGTCGCGGTAGGAGGTGCGGGCAAGTCGGCGGGCGGCACGGTAGACCGTGAAAGGCACGAAGAAGGACTGCGCGGAGGGGCCGTCGGCCTTGGCGAGCGCCGTCGCGGGGCGCAGCAGATGGCGTCTGCGGCGGTCGAGCAGCAGGTCCGCGAGGCGCGCGGGGTGGGCGTCGAGCGCCTGGCGGGCGCCGTGCCCGATGAAGTGGTCGGCGCTGCCCGCGGCGAGCCGGCGCCGGTGGCGTTCGGCGATGACGAGGGAGGGGCCGGGCTCGTCGGTGAGGGCGCCGGTGTCGAGGCCCGCGTACGGCAGGGCGTCCTCGCCCGCGGCGACGACCACATGGTGCAGCCGTGGATTGGCGGCGATGGCTCCGGCCCGTTCGAGTTCGGCCTCGCGGGTGCGGGCGCCGCCCGCCGTGGCGAGGTCGTTGAAGGTGACGGCCAGGAGCCGTTCGCCCGCCTCGGTGCCGTGCCCGAAGAGGGTGCCGGGCATTCCGGGGAGACCGGCGGCGAGCAGGGCGAGCGTGGCGGAGGCGCTGCCTCCGGACAGATCGGCGCCGATGCCGGGGGCCGGGGCGCCGCGGGCGGCCCGCCGCTCGGCGGGCCCCATGCCGGGCACCGGGCCGGGGTCGAGGTCTTCGGTCTCGGGGGCGTGGCGCGGGGCGGTGAGCCGGGCCCGTACGGCCTCCACGAGGGCGTCCCGGACCGCGTCCACGGCCTTGTCCTGGTCGAGTGGGGGCGCGGCGACGGCGAGGGACGCGGTGGGCTCGTAGCCGGTGATGTCGCGGGCGCCGTCGCGCAGGATCAGCGCATGGCCCGGGGGGACGCGTCTGACGCCCATATAGGGCGTGCCGTCGCCCATGGCCTCCGGGGAGTCGGGGCAGGCGAGCAGCGCGCCGAGGTGGCCGACGTCGAGTTGGGCCTCGATGAGGTCGGCGAGCGGGAGCGCGGCCGTGGCGTAGGCGGTGCCGCCGCCCCAGTCGGTGTGGAAGACGGGCCGGGCGCCGGCGAGGTCGCCGACGATGGTGACGCGGCGGCCGACCTGGGCCACGGCCGTGTAGCTGCCGGGCCAGGCGGTCAGATGGCGCAGCGCGCCGCCGCGGGCGGCGAAGAGTCCCACCCGCAGTTCCTCGTCGGAGGCGCCGCAGCAGCCGAAGACCGCGAGGCGGGTGAAGGGGTCGGTCTGGACGACGCGTACTTCATCGGGGCGCCAGTCGCCGACCGCCCACAGCGGATCGGGCTCGGACCACAGGAGTTGGGCACCGACCGGCTGGATCGCACGGCCCTCCGAGGAGACCGGGCCGGATGCGGTACTGCTCCACCCCACCAACCACCGCATCGCCGCCTCCACAGGCTGTGGGCATCCAGGGCAACCAAGAAGTAGGTGCCATCATGCACAGCATGTTGACGGTTTCGGCATCGAACCAGACAACAACATGGATCTCCTGGATGTCCTGTGACCACAGATGACCGCAGGAATCGCAGAGTTGATCCCGGGGGGTGGCGCCTCTCACAAAGGCATCCGTAAGGAGCCCGCCGAGGGAACCACCGCCGGTAGCGACCCACCGTTCCGCCATGGCCCATGCTGCCACGATTGGGGCGCACAAGAGCGCAAGGGCATCGATGAGTGTGCGGAGCAGCGCACAAAAGGCGCACGAAGGGGCGCACGGAAAGACCGCCGCCCGAGCGCCAATCCGCAGACCACACGGGGGCCTTACCGACCGGTGCCGCGACGGCCACCGCGCGCGGCGACATCCGCGGCATGTGCTAGGCAGCTCACCACTCCGGGGGAGAACTGGGCGGAATCCCTCCCGAATCCGGGCGCGATCTACGCGGAAGAGGGCTTCCCGCGTCGGGCCTCCCCCTCCCCGGCCCGACGCGGGAGCCCGGCCGTGAGGGTCGATATTCAGCCAAATTGCCGTGGCGCTCTCGTTGGTCTTGCGGACGACCTGTACGGACTCAACTTCCGCCTCTCGCGCCCCCGACACGACAGTCCGGGAGGCGGCATTCGCCTCCCGGACCGTTCCGCCACCCGCGGGGAATGAGGCGGCGGCGTCCCCCAGCCCACTGGATCCAGTACAGCGGGCCGACCCACGCAGGACCCATCGAAACGTCCCCGCCGCGACTGAGACAGAGCGCACACCCGGGCGCACAGCCACACACACCGGGAGCACACGTCACGCCCCGCACGCCCGTTCGTACAAGAATCTCGCCATCCGGGACACCACCTCTTAACGGTCGGGATGCGGCGAACTACGCTGGGTTTACGAATGCCCCGCGCTTATGCCGGGGCGGCCGTCGGTGCTGTCGAGGGGTGCGCATGTCCAGGGAGCCACGCGGGCCGAACGAAAAGCTCGGCACCGTTCTCGCCCTCGCTGGGATCAGCAATGCCGGGCTCGCGCGCAGAGTCAACGACCTCGGCGCCCAGCGTGGCCTGACGCTTCGCTACGACAAGACATCCGTCGCGCGCTGGGTGTCCAAGGGCATGGTGCCCCAAGGCGCCGCGCCACACCTCATTGCGGCTGCGATCGGGAGCAAACTCGGCCGCCCCGTCCCCCTGCACGAAATCGGCCTGGCCGATGCCGACCCGGCCCCCGAGGTCGGGCTTGCCTTCCCGCGCGACATCGGCCAGGCCGTCCGCTCCGCGACCGAGCTCTACCGGCTGGATCTCGCGGGTCGGCGCGGTGGCGTCGGCATCTGGCAGAGCCTGGCCGGATCTTTCTCAGTAAGCGCGTACGCCACCCCTGCCTCGCGCTGGCTCATATCCCCCGCCGACAGTTCGGTGGCCCGCGAACCCAAGGACGCCGAGGACGGAACCACCGCCGCGAGCACCACGGGCGCGGCGGCGCCGGACGCCATACCGCCGCAGCGCGTCGGCCACAGTGACGTCACCAAGCTGCGCGAGGCCGCCGAGGACGCGCGCCGCTGGGACTCCAAGTACGGCGGCGGCGACTGGCGTTCCTCCATGGTCCCCGAGTGCCTCCGGGTGGACGCGGCGCCCCTGCTGCTCGGCTCGTACAGCGACGAGGTCGGCCGCTCCCTCTTCGGCGCCACCGCCGAACTGACCAGGCTCGCCGGGTGGATGGCCTTCGACACCGGCCAGCAGGAGGCCGCACAGCGGTACTACATCCAGGCGCTGCGCCTCGCCCGCGCCGCGGCCGACGTCCCCCTGGGCGGCTATGTGCTGGCGTCGATGAGCCTCCAGGCCACCTACCGGGGCTTCGCCGACGAGGGCGTGGACCTGGCCCAGGCCGCCCTGGAGCGCAACCGCGGCCTGGCCACCGCACGCACCATGAGCTTCTTCCGGCTCGTGGAGGCGCGCGCCCAGGCCAAGTCCGGGGACGGACCCGCCTGCGGGGCGGCCCTGAAGTCCGCCGAGGGCTGGCTGGAGCGCTCGCGGGCGGGCGACCCCGATCCGTCCTGGCTCGACTTCTACAGCCATGAGCGGTTCGCGGCCGACGCCGCCGAGTGCTATCGCGATCTCCGGCTGCCGCGCCAGGTGCGGCGCTTCACCGAGCAGGCGCTGGCCCGGCCGACGGAGGAGTTCGTACGGTCGCACGGGCTGCGGCTCGTGGTGTCCGCCGTCGCCGAACTGGAGTCCGGCAATCTGGACGCGGCCTGTGCGGCGGGCGCCCGCGCCGTGGAGGTCGCCAACCGGATCTCGTCCGCGCGCACCACTGAGTATGTGCGCGACCTGATGCGGCGCCTCGAGGCGTACCGCGACGAGCCGCGCGTCGCCGAGCTGCGCGAACAGGCCCGGCCGCTGCTGGTGACCCCGGCGTGAGCGGCATGGGATCGCATGCGCGCGGCATGGGAGCGGGCGCACGCGGCAAGGGATCGCATGCACGCGAAATGGGATCGGATGCGCGCGGTACGGGATCGGATGCGAGCGACCGCGATGAGTGGTGAACGACCGGGGATGAGCAGCGACGCGAAAGCAGCCCGGAATAAGCAATTCAGAGCCGAGTCGCCCGGAATGGCCGATTCGGCATGAATCGATCCACATGACCGGTGGACCTAGCCCGGGCCCTAGTCCTCACATGGGTTTCGGGCCCTTGTCAGTGGCGCAGGTCATGATAGGGATCGACGGTCGGGCGACTGGACGGTGTGGCGCGTGGGGAGGTGACATGGCGTGACGGCGTTGGACTGCGACGTGCTGGTGATCGGGGGCGGGATCGTCGGCATGTCGACGGCGTATGCGATCACGCGCGCCGCGCCCGGCACCCGCGTGACCGTGCTCGAGAAGGAAGCGGGCCCGGCCCGCCACCAGACCGGGCGGAACAGCGGCGTGATCCACAGCGGTATCTACTACCGGCCGGGATCGCTCAAGGCGCGGTTCGCGGTGCGCGGCGCCGCGGAGATGGTGAAGTTCTGCGCCGAGCACGGCATCCCGCACGAGGTCACCGGCAAGCTCATCGTCGCCACGGAGCGCTCCGAGCTGCCGAGGCTCCACGGCCTCGTCCAGCGCGGCAGGGAGAACGGCATTCCGGTGCGCGAGCTGGGCCCCGCTCAGATCGCGGAGTACGAACCATGGGTGCGCGGCCTCGCCGCGATCCATGTCGGTACGACGGGCGTCTGCGACTTCGGCGCGGTGGCCGCCCGGCTGGCCCGGCTGGCCCAGGACGCGGGCGCCTCGGTGCGGTACGGGGCGCAGGTGCGCACCATAGGCCGGCGCCCCTCCGCGGTCGCGGTGCGCACGGCGGACGGCACGGTGCTGCGCGCGCGGGCCCTGGTCAATTGCGCGGGGCTGCACTGCGACCGCGTCGCCCGGCTGGCGGGCGACGACCCAGGCATGCGGATCGTGCCCTTCCGCGGTGAGTACTACGAGCTGGTGCCCTCCCGCGCCTCGCTGGTGAACGGTCTGGTGTACCCGGTGCCCGACCCGGCGTTCCCGTTCCTCGGCGTCCATCTGACCCGCGGCATCGACGGCGGCGTCCACATCGGGCCCAACGCGGTGCCGGCCCTCGCCCGCGAGGGGTACGCCTGGCATACGGTGCGCCCGCAGGAGCTGGCCGGCACGCTGGCGTTCCCGGGCTCCTGGCGGATCGCCCGCCGCCACTGGCGGTACGGGGCGGGTGAGCTGCGGCGTTCCCTGTCCAAGCGCGCCTTCACCGACGCCGTGCGCCGGCTGCTGCCGGATGTGACGGCCGACGATCTGATAGCGGCCCCGGCGGGCGTGCGCGCACAGGCGGTGCTGCCGGACGGCACGCTCGTGGACGACTTCCTCATCTCGCAGTCGCCCCGGATCGTCCATGTGCTCAACGCCCCGTCGCCCGCGGCCACGGCCTCCCTGCCGATCGGCCGCGAGGTCGCCCGGCGAGTGCTGGAGACCCTGCGGACGGGGTGACGGGGCGGGTGGGGTTGAGGGGGTAGGGGCCGGTCCCCATCCGGCCGGGGCCACCGCCGCCGTACGGCCGGGGGCCGTTGCCGGGTACGGGCCGGGTCCTGCGGGCCTGCGCCTGTACGGGCCGGGGACCGCCACCGTACGGACCAGGGACCGCCACCGTAAGGGCCGGGCCGCACCGCCGAGGCACAGGGCCGAACCCAACCGCCGCCGTACGGCCGAGCCGAACCGCCGAGGCACGGGCCGGGACCCGCCACGGCCGTACGGGCCGAGCCCAACCGCCACCGTACGGTGGAGCCGAACCCCGCCGCCGTACGGCCGAACCCAGCGGCACCGTACGGCCGAGCCCAACCGCCGAGGCCCGGGCAGCACCCGGCCACCCACCCCCACCGGGTCGGGCACGGCAGACCCTCCCCGCCCACGCCCACGCCCACGCCCACGCCCACGCCCACGCCCACGCCCGTAGAATCGAAGCACTGTGTCCGAGAAGCCCACCGCCCCCGATTCCCACATGGAGCGCGGCCTGCCCGCCCCCCGTGACCGCAGCGAGCCGATGTTCCCCGGCGGCCCCGCGGCCGACCCGGCGGGCTCGCACCACGAGCGCCGCATCCGCTCCTTCCGCCCCCGCCGCGGCCGGGTGACCCCGGGCCAGGGCGAGGCGCTGCGCCGTCTGTGGCCGCAGTGGGGCCTGGACATCGACGGGCTGAGCCGTATCGACCTCGGTGAGTTGTTCGCCACAGAGGCGGGCCCGCGCCCGGACCTCCCCGTCGTCCTGGAGATCGGCTTCGGCATGGGGGAGGCCACCGCGCAAATGGCCGCCGCCGACCCCGGCACGGGCATCCTCGCCGCCGATGTCCACACCCCCGGCCAGGGCAATCTGCTCGCGCTCGCGGAGCGGAACGGCCTGGACAACGTCCGGGTCGCCAACGGCGACGCGATCATCCTCCTCCGCGAGATGCTGCCCCCCGCCTCGCTCTCCGGGCTGCGGGTCTTCTTCCCCGACCCCTGGCCCAAGAAGCGGCACCACAAGCGCCGCCTCATCCAGCCCGAGTTCATCGAGCTCGCCGCCACCCGGCTGAAGTCCGGTGCGCCGCTCCACTGCGCGACCGACTGGGAGCCGTACGCGGAGCAGATGCTGGAGGTCCTCGCCGCGAGCCCCGCCTTCGACAACTCCCAGGCCGACGGCGGCTACACCCCGCGCCCGGACTTCCGGCCGCTCACCAAGTTCGAGGGCCAGGGGCTGGACAAGGGGCACCTCGTCCACGACCTGGTCTTCCGCCGCAACGACACATAACGACCGCAAGGGGATGGGCATAACCCCTGAGTCCCCCTCCCCCTTTCGTTAGGGTCGGTTGAGTGCATCAGTCCCCGCCCCCGCAAGAGCCGCCCGAACCACGACCGGCCACGCCTCCGTACGAGGCGCCGCAAGGAGCGCGGCACGAGGCATCACACGGCGTACCGCACGGGACACCGCAGGACGACGCCCCGCACGGGGACGCACCGTACGAAGCGGCGCAGACAGCGCCGCACGTCGGCGCCCCGCACGCCGACGCCCCGTACGGCACGCCCTACGGCTCTCCGTACGGTGACCAGCACCCGTGGCTGCACACCGGCGCCGCACCGGCGGGCTGGCCGCAACCGCCCCGCCAGCGGCTGTGGGGTCCGGGCGGCCGCCTCGCCCGCGTCTGGCACAACAAGGCGCTCAGGGCCACCGCGCTCACCGGTCTGCTCTCGCTCTCCGGCCTGATCATCCTGGCGCTGGTGCGCGAGCAGACGGGCACCAAGGGCTTCCTGGTGGGGCTCGGTCTCGCCGTCCTCCCCGCGCCGCTGATCATCGCGGTCTTCCGGTGGCTGGACCGCGTGGACCCCAAACCCTGGCGAAACCTTTTGTTCGCCTTCGCCTGGGGGGCGTGCGCGGCGACGCTGGTCGCGCTGATAGCCAACGGCTTCGCCACCGAGTGGCTCATGACGACCGTGGACTCCTCGTCCCCGACCGGCCAGGCCGACGCCGACACCTGGGGCGCCACCTTCGTCGCGCCGTTCGTGGAGGAGAGCGCCAAGGCGGCCGCCGTCCTGCTGCTCTTCCTCTTCCGCCGCCGTGACTTCAACGGGCTGGTAGACGGGGTCGTCGTCGCCGGAATCACCGCCACCGGTTTCGCCTTCACCGAGAACATCCTCTACCTCGGTTCGGCCTTCGTCAGCGACCAGACGCTCGGCTACTCCGGCATCCGGTCGACCACGGCCGCGACCTTCTTCATCCGCGCCGTGATGTCCCCCTTCGCGCACCCCCTCTTCACGTCGATGACGGGTGTGGGCTTCGGCATAGCCGCCGCGGCGGCGCGGCACCAGCGCGTCCGCCGCGTCCTCATACCGATCGCGATGCTGCTGACGGCGATGGTCCTGCACGGCGTCTGGAACGGCTCGGCGACCCTCGGCGGCTACGGCTTCCTCATCGTCTACGCCCTGTTCATGGTCCCGGTGTTCGGGCTGCTGACCTGGCTGACGCTCTGGTCCCGCACCAAGGAACTGCGCGCGATACGGGAGCAGCTCACCGCCTACCAGACGGCCGGCTGGCTCACCCCGCCCGAGCCGCTCGCGCTGTCCTCGATGCGCGCCCGCGGGATCGCCCGCGACCTCGCCCGCCGTACCCATGGCGCGGCAGCGGCCCGTACGGTCGGCGAGTACACCGCCTTCGCGACCTCGCTGGCCCTGCTGCGGCGGCGCGCGTACCGGGGTACGGCGGGGCCGGACTTCACCGCGCGCGAGAAGGAACTGCTGGACCGGCTGTGGGAGCGGCGGGAGACCGCCCAGCCCGCCCTGGCCCACGCGGCGCTCTCGGTGCCGCTCCCCCGGCCCCGCCACGTACCCCGGCCGGCCCCGGGCACGATGCCCGCACCGTTCTGGCCCGCGGGGCCGTACGGCGGCGGGTACGCGTACGGCTACGGAAGCGGCCAGGGCTACGGCCACGGAAGCCCCGCGTCCGGCTACGGCTATGGGGGCCCAGGACCCGGCCACGGCTATGGCGGCCCCGGATCCGGCACCGGCCACGGGAGCCCCGGGCCCGGCTACGACCCCGGCTCCGGTGCCCAGGCGCAGTACGGGCCCCACCCCACTTACGCACCGTGGGGCGCCCCTCCCCCGCACGGCCCGCAGCCACCGCGAACGCCACAACCACCGCAGACCCAGCAAGCACCGCACGCGCCGCGGCCTCCGCAGACCCCGCGGCCATCGCAGACCCCGCAACTACCGCGGAGCCCGCTCCCGCCCGCGAATTCGGCGACGCCCCACACCTCCCCCGTGCCGTACGGATCCGGCGGCCCCGAAAGTCGTCTGTAACCTCCCGCCCCTTTCGGACGTGTTCCTACATAGAAGCGGGGAGCACGCGGGGGCGCGGGGGATTCATGTCAGAACCATCACCTTCATTCACACCATCCGATTTCGACCAGTTCTACACGGCTACGGCGAAGCGGCTCGTGGCCGCGGTCTACGCGGCGACGGGCGATCTCGCCGAGGCCGAGGACGCGGTGCAGGAGGCCTATGCCCGGGCGTGGCAGCGCTGGGACCGGCTGACCGCCGAGGGTGATCCCACGCCGTGGGTGCGCACCGTCGCCCTGCGCCTCGCCGTCAGCTCCTGGCGCCGCGCCCGTAACCGCATGCGGGCCCACTTCCGTCATGGCCCGCCCCCCGATCTCCCCGATCTCGCCCCGGACCGGGTGGCGCTGGTCCATGCCCTGCGCGGACTGAAGCCCGAGCAGCGTACGGCCGTGGTCCTGCATCACCTTCTCGATCTGTCCATTGAGCAGGTGGCCCGGGAGACGGGCGTCTCCCCCGGCGCCGTGCGCACCCGGCTGAGCCGTGCCCGCAAGGCCCTCGGCTCCTATCTGGCCGACGCCGAAGCCGACACCGAGGCACCGACACCGTCCCCCCATCCGCCCGTCTGCCACCCCAAGGAGGTGCCCTCCCATGGCTGATCTGGACGAGCGCCTGCGCGATATCGCTCGCGATGTCGAGCCCTCCATACGTCTGGCGGGCCCGGAAGCCGTGCGTGCGCGGGGCCGTCGGCGCCACGTACGGCAGCGCACCGCGATCGCCGCCGCGGCCGTCCTGGCGGTGGCCGCCGTGACCGCGGGCTCCTGGCGGCTGCTGCCGGGCGACGACTCCACCCGTACGCTCCCGGCGGCCCCGCCCGCTCCGCGAACGGATCACGTCCCGGGGGCGCCGATCCCCGCGAGCGCCCTCCTTCGTCCCTCGGCGCTGCCGTTCGACGCGATGACGCGCTGGAAGACGGCGGACTCCACCATCAATTCCACCGACAACGGCCGGGCACCGCTGCTCGACCTCTCCCCCAGCTGCCACCTCGACGGTCCGCGCCCCCTCGCCCAGCGCACCCGCGACTACCAGGGCCGCAAGGCGGAGCAGGCGCGTCACACCATCAACGCCTATGCGAGCGACGGCGAGGCCGCGAAGGTCTTCGCCTCCCTCGAGGAGACGCTGAAAGACCGATGCGCCCGCCCCAAGGCGCTGGGCACCACCTCGTCACCCAAGCTCGCGGCCGACCAGCCGACCACCATGACCTACGGCTGGCACTCGCCCCGCGCTCCGCATGACGCCCAGGTCGTCCTGATGCGCTCGGGCACCCGGGTCGGGGTCCTACAGGCCGAGGGCATCGGCAGCCCGTCCGGCGACTACACCGACGGCCCCTCCGCCTACTGCATATCGGTCTCGCTGTGGCGCCTCGATCCCACCGCCACCGCTTCCCCCGGTCCCTACCGGGCCAACCCCGAGGAGGTGAAGAGGCGTTGCTGACCCACTCCTCCCCACCCATCACCGCTCCTCACGACTCCCGCAAGAGGTCCTCTGTGCTCTCCGTACGTTCCCTGCGCGCCCTCACGGTGCCCGCCATCGCCGTCGCCCTGCTCGCCGGATGCCAGTCGGCGTCGAAATCCGCCTCGGTGGACCCGGCCGACGCCAAGCCCGCCCGGATCACCATCACCCCGGGCAGCGACTCGGCGGCGATAGCCCCCGACGCCCCGGTCAAGGTGACCGCCTCGCACGGCACCCTCACCAAGGTCCGCATCGCCCCCGACGGCGCCGGTTCCCAGGCCGTCACGGTGACCGGCGCCCTCTCCCACTCCAAGACCAGCTGGCGCTCCAACCGCACCATGACCCCGGGCACGACCTACACCGTCGAGGCCACGGCCACCAACGCGGCCGACAAGACCGCCGTCCAGCACTCCACCTTCCGCACCCGCGCCGCCCAGCAGATCAACGGCGTCACCGTCACCCCGTCAAAGAACGCCACCGTCGGCGTGGGCCAGCCGGTCTCCCTGGCCTTCGACCATCCCGTTACCGACAAGGCAGCGGTGGAACGCAGCCTCTCCGTCTCCACCAGCCCGAAGGTCGAAGGCTCCTGGGGCTGGGTCAAGGACCCCCTCACCGGCATCGAGCGCGTCGACTGGCGCCCCAAGACCTACTGGCACAAGGGCACCAAGGTCACCCTCCGCGCCCACCTCAGCGGCGTGAACACCGGCGACTCCCGCTACCTCCGCCGCGATGTCTCGACCACCTTCACCATCGGCACGCCCCGGATCTCCAAGGTCGACATCAAGAACCACACGATGACCGTCTACGAGGACGGCCAGAAGCAGAAGACCATCCCCATATCCGCCGGCCAGCCCGCCTACCCCACCTGGAACGGCACCATGGTCGTCCTCGACAAGGCGCCCATGGTCAATATGACCAGCGAGTCCGTCGGCATAGCCGACCCCTACAACAAGGACGTCCCCTGGGCCGTCCACCTCACCACCTCGGGCACCTACGCCCACGCCGCCCCCTGGAACGAGGGCCTCGGCTACTTCGGCCAGACCAACCAAAGCCACGGCTGCGTCGGCATGTCCCTCGCCGACGGCAAGTGGTTCTACAACCGCGCCACCCGAGGCGACATCGTCGAGATAACCGGCTCCACCCGCGCCACAGTCTCCACCGGCAACGGCTTCGGCGACTGGAACCTCCCCTACCCCTCCTGGCAAAAGCTCAGCGCCCTGCACTGAGTCCCCACGCCCCTGCGGGCACCCACACCGCCAAGGGCGCGGGTGCCCGCCTGCCCGTGAGACCAACGATCGACGCCCTGAAGGCCCCGCGCCGCTGGTTGCCCTGCCCGGTTCGACGGTGACGGGGATAGGGACAGGCACCGCGTTGCCGATCCTCTTGGTCAGCCGGTGTGGCGGGCCAACAAGGATTCCGGGATGTTCGAAAGGATGGCGGGCTCGTGAGGACCGCGGTGAGCGAAGTGGAGATCCTCGCGTGCACGAGTGCACAGCACGAGGAGGCGGAGGCGTGCTTCGACACTGGTCGAGTCCTCCGTGTACGCGTCCAGATCCGGCACGAAGACGCTGTCGAACTCCATCCCCTTCATGCTGGCAGTGCTCACGATCCGGATGGGCCGCGACGTGAAATCGACAGTGTTCCGGTGTGGATCGCCGTACACATAGGCCTGGGTGTGTTTCGCGAGCCCCAGATCAGTGAGTCCACGCTGGACGTCCCGCAGCAAACGGGTCGATCGGCAGACGATCCCGATGCTCCGCTCCGGATGTGCGCTGAAGTACCGAGATATTCCCGTGAGGAGGTACCCCAAGGAGGGCACTTTCAGGACAGTGGGGGTACGGCCGGCGCGCGTCGGGACGAGCACCTCGTCCCGGTCTTTCGTGCGGAACTCGGAGGCCAGCATCGCGATTTCCCGACTGTTCCGGCGGTTCTCCCGCAACACCAGTGGATCCGCCTGTACGCCGAGGCACCGGCATATCTCGGACACGCTGCTCTCCTCGTCGCCAATCCGCTGGTTCTCATCCGCGAAAACGGTGACGCCGACACCGAGCACGCGGCACAGCCGATAAAAGCCGACGGGCAGATTCTGACCCTCGTCGATCACCAGATGCGCGGTCGATCTGACTTCACCCAGGACGCAGTCCCGCTGCATGTCGATCCAGTCGTAGCACCATCCCTCGTCGTCGGTCTGTGGGGGATCGGTCCCGAATCGACCGCGCCAGAAACCCCTGACCCACGAGTGGTAAGTGGTGACGCGAAGAGCTTCCGTGAGGTCCGGCGCAATCTGCGCGAGGTACTGACGCAGCGGTTGGGAGCGGGTGAGAAGTGTGACGTCACGACCGGCGGTCGCCAGTGCCCAGGCACGATAGACGGCCATCACGGTCTTTCCGGAGCCCGGCGCCCCGGTGATCACGTGGCTGCCATGGAACGGAAGGTCGACGACGGCGTGCTGCTCGGTCTCGAGGTCGAGGAGGGAAGGAATCCTCATGACAGATCGACGACTCCGGCCGACTCCTCGATGGCGGCCTGGAGGACCCCCCGAAAGAATCCGGGGACATCGCCTTCACCGATCAACAGTGTCCTGTCCAAAAGGGAATTGTCGATCTCGCAGCATGTCTCCGGTAGTAGCGTGCACGCATGGCACGCGGCGCGGTTGAGGTTGGCCAGAGACCTGCCGGTGGAGTCGGCGCACAGAGGGTCCTGCGAGCACCACTGCGCCGATTCGAGCAGCCTGATGAGAGTCTCCGCGAGGTTTGGTGGTTGCCCTTGGCGGACGAGGCCGCCCAGCGTTCCTTCCGCATCCCCGGCCGCCGTGTAGACGAACACGCCGGCCTGGGGCGGCAGATCGCTGCCCGGGGCGTGGCTTCGGGCGTAGACACGCTCTCGTAGGGACGCCGCGTTGTACCCGCTGTCATAGGAGAGTTGGCGGATGAAGTGATGGGCCAGGGTGTGCAGCATCACGAACCGTGGCAGGAGCTCAGGGCCCGTCTTGCCTCTCAGCCGGTCGGCTTTGAACGAGGCGCCCAGGTTGTTCTCGATGCGTCGCGTCCAGTCGCGCACCAACGGATGTCGCTCCCAGGCGCTCACACGTTCTTCGTCGACGGCGATGAAGATCCCTTCGCCGTATGTCTCCACGGCGGGCAGCCATGAGGCTCGGGCGTGTGTATTGACCGACACGACACGACCTCCCTCACCCTCTTCGCCGTCGCCCGAGCTGGGCTCGTACCGTGAGAAACCTTCGAGTGCGCGCACTTCGCGCACTCGATCCGCGACGACGACCGCGGAGATGCCCGCGTCCAGCTCCCGTAGGGATTCTGGATCGTCGGGGCGAATTCCCAGGTCGGTACGGCGCACGGAGAATGTCTTCGAATTAGTGACAGATTCCGGTTCGGAGAAGGCCGCCCATTCGGCAATGCTGAGGTCATCGTCGGAGTCCACGGCACTTGGCGCCGGCGCTATTTCTGCGGTATGGCGACGTCGCACGGTTTCCACGAACTCCTCCGAGACGCCGCACTCGAAGGCAATCGCCGCTTTCAGGTTATCGGAAACCGGGCCGCCGTCCGCGTCCTTGAAGAACGGCCAGAGAGCATGGTTGACGACCTTCTGGGACGATTCGTCTTCTTCGGACGGACCTGCGGGTGCGGGAATGTCGATCGCCGAGTGTGTAATCGGAAAATACACGTTGGAGGCACCGCGCTGTACCGCTTGCGGCTTTTCCTCGCAGGGATCCGCCTCATCGGCTTCGGAGTCCCAGGGGTGGGTTCCCGGACAGCGCAGACCCGTCTGCACAAGGATATTCTTCTGGCTGATCCCCGCAAGATTGCGACTCGCCGGGCAGGCGGCACAGACAACACGCAGGGCTTCCAGGCCAGAGGAGTCCGGAGTGGCGAGGAACCGGAGTCGGTAGGCCTGGCATTGCCGCTGGGAATGGCCCTCACTCCTGGAATGGGCCCATCGATGCCAATCGATGTCGGCCATATGACCTGCTCTGCATACCTGGATGAAACGCATGGGGGCCAGCTGCGGCCTTCCTGGACAACGCCCGCAGGTTGGTTGCCTGTCCCGTACCTCATGACCTGGGTTCCAGTGCAGCATGTTCCTGCACTGAGGGCAGAAGAGCCACTTGGGGAATCGGACGTACGTCGGACCGATACGGCTCGCGTACGCGGCCTTCCCGGACGGGATGACGGGGGCGGAGCGGAGTTCCTGGACCCCCAGTTTCCTCGCGAGACGCGGCGATTCGACCCGTTCGGCGCTCGCCGCCCAACTCCGGGTATCGGCGGCCACGAACGATTCGCCCCGCAGGTCGAGGATTCCCCCGACGCCGAAGGGAACGATGGTTTGCGCCCTGCGAACCTTACGGCGAATGTCCTTCACTGCTCTCACGTTCCCTTCACACGGACGACGCACTCACGGTCGACGTTGCGCATCGACTGTGCCGTCTCCCATATGCCGCCCTGCTTGCCGAAGTCGGTCAGGAGCGCCGTGTACGACCGTCCCTGGGACTGGTAGTAGAGGCGGCCGCCCTCGCCACGCGCGCTCCGGGCCTCCTGCTGCCAGGTCTCGATCAGATGGTCGAGCTCTTCTGCCGCGGCATCGGCTTCCTCGAGGTCGGCTCGTCGCACGTGATCCACGATGAGGTCACGGATCCGCGCGATTCCGTCCGCATGGTCGAGGATGTCCCCCGCTTTGTCCTCCGCGTTCAGGCCGAGACCGTGCCGGACGAGGATGGTGAGCACTGCGTGCAGGGCACGGTTACGCGAGGGCAAGGACCACGGCGTGACGCTGGTGGGTTCCACGTGCCGGTAGAGCGCACGGTGGTAGACACCGAACGACTCGTAGTGGGAACGGTCCCGTGGTTTGGTCGAGCGGAAGAGCGTGACGATCAGACCTGGTACATCACGACGGCCGACGCGGCTGGTGGCCTGAATGTATTCGGAGGTCGTCTTGGGTTGTCCGTTCATGACCATGAGGCCGAGCCGCGGCACGTCGACACCCACGGAGAGCATGTTGGTCGTGGCGAGGAAGGAGACGCTGCCGCGTTCCTTGAATTTCTTGCCCAGGCGCTCGAGCAGTCGTGGTTGAGCGGCGCGCGGGATGTTGCTGGTGAGCTCGACGACCGAGTCGTCGTCGAGCCTGCGACGCCGCGTGGCGTCCATCGTCAGATGTTCGAGACGTGCAGGGATGTCGTCCCGGGCGATCGTGACGGTTCGGCCGAGCTCCCGCAGACTGTTGTGGTAGGCGACCGTGGTCCAGTAGGCGTCGCGGAGGGTGTCGTCGTCGCAGATATCCTTCGGTGCCTGCAAGGCCGCGGCACCCACGTGAACCGTCGAGGTCGAGGCGGTGTGCCCCTGAGCCATGACGCCCACGTACAGACGTCCCGGTTTGTCCTCGTCCGGCGAGGCGAAGTACGACTGGCCCGCCGCAAGCCCCGACGGAGGGAACAGCTGCGCGGGCCGGCCGTAGAGGCCACGAATCTGGTCCTGGGAACGCCGGATGGTCGCCGTCGAAGCGATGACCTTCGGCACGGTGCCGCGCCAGGCGCAAAGTTCGAGGATGGCGGTCTCGTACAGACCGACGGTCGTTCCCAAGGGGCCGGCGAGCAGATGGAGCTCGTCCTGAATCACCAGGGAGGGAGCGCGCCTGCCATCTTTTCCGAACAGGTTGCCCGCCCTGGGCTCCCACGCGAGTCGCGCGAATTTGTCCACCGTGCCGAGGACGAACGTCGGGGGTTGCTGATAGATCTGCTCGTCCACCACGGAGACCGGAAGCCGTTCATGGAAGGAGCAGTTGTCGCGCGGGCAGAAGAACGACGTGGTGACGCCGTCGGCCTTGATGCCGAAATCTCGGTCGTGCCCCGGTCGTTCGGGAACGATCTCGGTACCGCACCACGGGCAGCGTTCCAGGAGAAACCGATCGTCGGGCTCGCTCATCTGCTTCAGAGTGGCGAGTTCGTCCTCCGCGTCGGAGATTTTGTTCGGCGTCGTCTCCTTGCCCACCCACAGACCGATGGAGATGGGCTCCTGTCCGAGATCGTGGGGCAGTGCTCCGTCGTTGCCCCGCCTGATGTATTCCAGGGCGCAGATGGCCGTCGCCGTCCGCTGGAACTGCTGTGTGGTGAGCAGACTCAGCGTGTAGCGGCTCAGAACGGCCGTGCCGCCCCCGTCGGCGCCGAACCGCAGGCGACGCCAGAGGATCTCGAAGCAGGCGGTGAGGAGGTAGGCCTCCGTCTTGCCTCCACCTGTGGGGAACCAGATGAGGTCGACCGTCTTCCTATCCTCATGCTCGGGTTTCATCAAGCTCTCGACGACGAGCAGGAAGTAGGCGAGCTGGAACGGATGCCAGGCGTAGTCCTCATCGGGTTCGGTCAGCTCGAGTACGTCGCCGTCCCGGCGGCGCCTGCGGCCGGCGAGCTCCGGGCGGCTGTGGAGCATCTGCAGCGCCATGGCTCGGTTGGCGAGCCGGAAGGCGGCGCGTGCTGCCTCTCCCGACGGGGTCGGCGCGGTGAGCACCTCCACCCCTGATGTCATGCGGTCGAGCGTGGTCTTGACGCGGTTTAGGATCCGTACGGCGGGTGCGGCGGCCCAGGAAGGCAAGTTCGTTGCCTGCGCCCGCTGTGTATCGAACCACTCGCGATAGCCCAGGACGAAGGCATCCAGCCCTGCCCGGAGCTCGTCTGCCGAAAGTTCGGGCCGGGACAGGTGCTTGAGATTGAGCACCAGAAGGTCCTTGGGCCCGTCGGGCTTGATGTGTGCCACCACCTGCCGCGGCATGACCTGTGCTCGCACTGTGGTGACCTTGTCCTGCTCGGTCCCGTCATCCCATTCGACGGCACAGCCATGACCCACGGCTCGCGTCACGACGTCCCGGTACTGGACGCGGAGCTCCTGTTCCTCCTGGTCGCGGCTGTTGAGGCGGGTGCTCGGATACTCGCGGATCCTGCCCTCGATCGTTGTCGCCTCGACACCGACCTGGAAGAGCATCAGGTCCCGGTCCTTGTGAGGGCTCTCCTCCTCCTCATGCGCGTTGGCGAGTACACAGGTGACGAGATGCCCCTCCGCGAACGGCCGCCAACGGACGTGGAGACGACCGTGCCCGTCCAGAACGGAGATCGGTTCCCTCTCCTCCACGGTCACGGTCGACTTCGTGGCGAGCCGCGGTTGGCGTTGCCAACTGCGCCGACCACCTTCGCGATGTGTGACGTAGCGCGACGCGTCGCACCTCACCTCGATGCTCCGGGCATCGGTGAAGAAGGAGAAGCCGAGCGACGACGGAAGCCACGCGTTCGCCTCGGCCACGGGATCGTCGGCGAAGCCGTCCTCCTCTCCGCCGCCGGCCGCCGTCTCGTTGGTCTCCTGTTCGCCGTCCTCCTGTGAGTGCTCCAGCAAGGAGGCCCCGCGCGGATACAACGTCCCCATGAGGTAGCGACGGTCCGGGGGATCGACGAGGGTCTCGTCCTCGCCGACGGCCGGGCCGACCAACTGCCGGCGGAGGTACGCCACGAACTCGTCGCGGTGTGCGGAGAGCCGCGATCCGGCGTCGTTCACTTGAGATGCCCCTGCCTCTTCAGTACGGCCATGCCCAGATCCTTCAAGGCCTGTTGGATGCCGGGACGGCAGGCGACCCAGAGCTGGGCGCGGGCCCTGGTCCAGGCCACGTAGAGCGCGTCGAGGCGGCCGTCGAGATGTCCGGGTTCGAGGTCTATCAGACAGACGACGTGGTTCTCATGACCCTTGAAGTCGGAGACTGACGACCAGGTGAGACGGTGCTTCGTGCGGTCGGTGCCGACGACGTCGGCGAATCGTTCGATCTTGGAAGCTCGCTGTGACAGACGGGCCGAGCTCGTCTGCCAGTCACCGGAAGCGGACAGCAGTGTGATGTCCCGCGGAGAGACCCCCTCCGCCACGAGTTCGTTCACATAGGCATCGAGAACGGTGGCCTCGTCCTGGGCGTCCGGCACATCGGTGAAACGGACCGGCCTGCCCTCACCCGCGGAGGCGACGCCCAGGTCGGCCCCGGTGTACAAACGGACCTGGTTGACGATCTGCACGGTGTTGCGGCAGTTGCGCTTCATGGGGCCGTACACGGTGCCCAGCGGGCGCAGGTACTCCCAGGCATCGGGATCGTAACCGTCCGGCGTCAGTACCTGATTGTTCTGGTCCAGCATGAAGATCCATCGTCCCTCGGCGAGGCCGCCCGGGACCAGAGCCTCCAGGGTGTCGAGGCTCTCGAAGGTCATCAGATCCTGCGCCTCGTCCACGATCAGATGGTCGAAGACGCGACCCTGAACCTCGTCGAGGCGCTCGAAGGGCAGGACGGTGATCGCGTCGTCGTCGACGACACGCCGCAGATGGGTCGCCAGTGTGGCGCTCGCACACGTGAACAGGACACTGCCGTGGGCGGACTTGCGACGGGCCGCCTCGGCCGCGAGGAAGGTTTTGCCGGTGCCGGCGCCGCCGGTCCAGATGAGACGGGGGTTGGACTCCAACTCGTCGAGCCTGTCCAACTGTTCATTGGTGAGACGCTCGAAGACGACGTCGAGATGGGTCAGCCGGGACTGCAGGTTGGGCACACGGTCGAAGTCCGGGCGGATGGCCTCCAACATCTTCGTACGCAGGGCGGCGCGGACAGGGGTGCGGGCCCATCTGTTCCTCGTGAGCCAGAAGCGCGTGGCTCGTTCCATGCCCTGCGCCAGGCCGCGTCCGCCGGCGAACGCGGTGCTGCCGAGATATTGCTCGGGCTCGAACTCGGTCGTGCGTTGGATGTCGACGTCCGTGGTGATCACGAGGTATCCGCTCGGAACCCCGTGGTTCCTCAAGTCTCCGATCAGGGATCCGATCTTTTGTTCGAGTGCATGCATGCCGCCGCTGGCCTGAGCGAAAGGACTCTCTTTCGGCCCCTCCTCACGATCGGGCGGACCGTAGTACCACTTCCCGTCGCGCTGGTGGACCCGACCGCCTTTGACCTCGATGAAGAGCAGAATGTCGGGCATGATGACAACGAAGTCGATCTCACCGACGCGCTTCTTGTCGTGTCGGGGGAGGTGAACCGTGTGCAGGGCAACGCTCTGGTCGTCCGGAATCGCCTTGAGCGCCGCGAACACGCTGCGCTCGGCCCGGCTCTTGGTGCTGCTCGAGATCTCGCTCGGAATGATGCGCATCCACTCTCCCCATGATGATGCCGACGCGATTTCAAAATACCCACTGATGGATCAACCGAGCGCACCCCCCGGCCGGCATGTGCTGGCAGCAACAGCCGGTGAGTGATGGACTATGCGGGCACAGGGACAGAGCGCGGGGGGCGTGATGGCGACGGAGCGGAACGGTGCCTTCGGCAGGGGGCCGAATGACGCTGGTTGGGAACTGCTGATCGGCCTCATGCGCCGGTTCACCGCCGAAGGACTTGAACGCCGTAGGGCTCTGCGGCAGGTGATGAGGGCGGCGCGCCTCGACGCGGAGGAGACCCAGGCCCTCTACGAGGCCGTGATAGCGGCCGAGTGTAACGAGGAGGAGCTCGAAGAGGAAGAAGACGTTCCGCGTAGTGCGAACCCCGACGACGGTGCCGGCCACGACGAGGATCCCGACGAGGTTGTCGACGACCTGGATTCCGCCGAGGACGACCTGAATTCCCTTGATGAGGAAGAGGTTGTTCCGGATTTCGAGTCGCTTCGGGGCACGGTGCGTGTGGACGACATGGACGCGGCGCGGCGCACCGCCCGGGACCTGCTGCAGGTCGATCGGAAGCGGGTGAACCCGCATCGGCGCCTGCTGACCGCCGAGGAGGAAGTGGGGCTCTGTCTCTTGTTCCGGGGCGCGGAAGGGCCCTCGGCCTCGTTAGCCGACGACTACGTGGCGACGCTTCCGCGAAACGGCGAGGCGCACCGGGCCTTCTCCGCGATGGTGGTCCACAATCAGCGTCTCGTTCACAAGATCCTGCAGAGTATGGGATGGGCAGGCCGCCCCATGTACGAGGATCTCGCGCAGCACGGCATGATCGGGCTCATGCGTGCCGTGGAGAAGTTCGATGTCTCCATGGGGTGCAAGTTCTCGACCTACGCCACCTGGTGGATTCGCCAGCACATCAGTCGCGCTGTGATGAACGAAGGGTCGGCTATTCGCCTCCCGGTGCACATCTGGACCGATGTGGACAAACTACGGAGGAAGGAGCGGGAGTTTTTCGACCAGGGCAGAAATCCCAACGTGGACGACCTTGCCCTGGCATCCGGGCTCAGTCCCGTAAAGGTGATGGAGTACTTGCGGCTGGGACGTCGGGCGGTTCTGTCGCTCGACCAGCCCGTCGGCGAGAACGTCACCCTCGGAGAACTGATAGTCGATGCCATTCGGCCGATTCCGGGTCCGGAACAGGTGCTGCGATCCGCGTTCGAGCGCGAGGAGCTGTACCAGTTCTTCGACGCATGCTCCTTCACGGCCAGAGTTCGGAAGATTCTTCTGCTGCGATTCGGTTTCGTCGACGGCACATCCTGGACGCTGGACCAGATCGGCCTGAAATTCGGGATCTCACGCGAACGTATTCGACAGATCGAGAAGAAGGCGCTGAAGAATCTGAGGACCCACCTGGGCTTGGAGTCCGACGACACCGACGCCGAACCTCGGCATTCGAAGGCCGCTCGACAGATCGCTCAGGAGACCGCTGACGCGACTACGCGGCGCGGAGGCCCCGAGAGACGCGACAATACGGAGGCCGGTGAGTCGCCGCCGGACGAGAGCGTCGGCACGCCCATGACGGAGAGCGGTTCCAACGGGAGAGAGGGAACGGTGACCTCGCAGGGAAACGGGTTCGGTCGATGGCTGGCCGAGCGGATGCGGGAAATCGGGATGGACGAGAGCCAACTGGCGGACCGTCTGGGGGTGACGCGAGCGCCCATCGACGGGTGGCTCGACGATCGCTCCGTGCCTCGGCCGGAGCTCTTGGCCAAGGTGCGCGGGATCTTGGGAGCGGAGGACGACGCAGGGCGGGAACCCGAGGTCGGGCCCGACCGACAGGACGAACCCGCGGAGACACCGGCCGTGTGGTACCACCGCCCCGGACACAAGGACGGCGGGCGGGAATTCGGCAACGCGGCGGCCTTCGCCTTCGAGGCCGACCTTGAGGTCCTGGCCCGTGAGGCCACCCAGAACAGCCTGGACGAGCGCCGCAGGACGAACGACGACCCGGTCAGGGTCCGGTACACCCTGCATGAGTTGACCGGCGAACCCCTCGCCCGGTTCCGCACGGCGATCCGCTGGGACGACATCCGTCCGCACTACGAGGCGGCCGCCGCGCAGGACCAGAAGGTCGGACGCCTGATCGGCGCGGGTTTGCGGGAGATGGGCGAACGGCAGCGTCTGATCCTCCTCCGGATCGACGACTACAACGCCAATGGGCTCACCGGTGACGACTACGAGGACGGCCGGTTCGCCGCAGTGGTACGGCGCCAACTCGACAGCCACAAATCGGATCCGACGGCCGGCGGTTCCTACGGCCTCGGGAAGGCCACGCTCTGGGCGACCAGCAGACTGGGGCTCGTCCTCATGAACTCCACACTCTCCGAGTCGCACGAGGGGCACACCCGGCGGCGGGTGATCGGCCGCCTCGATCTGCCCTGGCGGGAAGTGGGGGGCAGAAGGTTCGCCGGTCCCGCTTGGCTGGGCCGGCCGGACACCGAGGCGGACAATGCGGAGGTCGTCCGTTCCTGGTGGGCGGACGAGGAGACGGTCGAGAACCTGTATCTGACCCGCGACGGCGATGACCCGGGTACGTCCTTCCTGATCGTCGGAGCGCATGACGTGGCCAGCCTCGCCGGAGCCGGTCAGGGTCAGGATGGCGATGCCGGCGACGACGAGGACAGCCTGGAGCGCATGCACCAGAGGTTGGTCCGCGCCCTCGGACGCAACTTCTGGGCCGCGATGACAACAGGAGGAGGCCGCGGGCCACTGCTGGAGGCATCGGTGCGGACGCTGCGCAATGGCGTGGAATACCTCGAGGAGGAGCGGGTCGAACCCCATGTGCATCAACCCGCGCGCTCGCGCGCTCTTCAGGCCTTCCTGAGTGGCACCACGGTGGACCGCCTCACCGAGGCGGGACAGGTCGCCCTCGCCACCGTGTCGTTGAAGCTGCCCGAGAGGGACGGCCTCGCGGGAACGGCCGGCGAGCACAGAGCGGTGCTCCTCGTCACCGAGGCCACGGACGCCGACGGCAAGATCAACCAGGTGACGGCCATGCGCGGCAATCGCATGACGGTCAAGACCAGTTGGGTGCCCGGTCTCCCCGTGGGAACCAACCCGTTCCAGGCAGTTCTGCTCGCCGGCCGGGCGGCGGGGGACGACGCGCCGTTCGCGGCTCAGGCCGAGGAGTTTCTGCGCTGCTCCGAGCCGCCGGAGCACAACAAGTGGAGCCAGACCGAGGAGCTGAGGATGCGCTACTCGCCCTCGGCCCATCGCCGGATCGCGGCGTTGACGTCGGAGACCAACAAGGCCGTACACAAACTCGTGGCGATCCCCAAGGACCAGAAGCCGAGCGGCACAAGCAAGGTGAGCAAGCGGCTCAAGATCTCGGGCAAGTCCGCAGGTAAGGTCCCGGGGACGGTGACGCCCCCGAAACTGGACGACTTGGAGGCCGAGGTCGCCCCCTCCGGTGCATGGCAGATCACCGCCGCGGTCAAGGTGTCGCCCGGCGGGATCGAACCCTGGCGCATGAGTCCTGTCGCCAAGCTGGAGGTCCGTTCCGGCGCTCGGCCGGTGGTCAAGTGGGCGGAGCTCGTCGCTGTCAGCAACTGCGAGCTGACCGACGGGGTGCTGCATTTCGCGCCGGGGAGCCGTCGTGCCGTCTTCCGAGGCGTCACCGATGTGTCCACACATCCGGTGCGTGCCGCGCTGACGGGTCTCGTGGTGGAACTCCAGGAGAGCAAGGGAGGCGTGGCGTGAGGGTCTACCCGTACCCCCGACTGAGCGGCGCGGTGACCGCGCGTGTCACGGCCGTTCGGCTGCGCGGCCCCGGGGACGCCCGAGAGCAGTTGGACACCCGGGGATACTCGGTGGTCGAGCAGGTCGTGGCACTCGGCAGGGCCGAGCGCGAGGACTGGCAGACGGCACGGCTCTCCTTGACCGCGACGGTGCCGGCTCATGAGATCGAGAAGAAGGGCCACTGGTCCGACGTCGCCGTTGTCGCCGTTCTGTCGGAGGGGGCCACCAACGCACGCACCGTCACCCGGTTGGAACCGGGTCCGGAAAGCGGCAGGGAGTGGACCGGGGAGATCGAACTCGACCGGGACGACCATCTCGACCGTGCGTCCCTCGTTGTGTACGTGGTGGCCACTGTAGGGGGAATAGCGGGTCGGATCATCGCCTCGACAGACCAGGAGTGGCTGGTCGACGTGACGGCCGGCGTCCCCCTCAGAGATCGCGAACTGGACGTCAGCACGGTCAGCTTCGCCCGTGGCTCCGAGTGGCTGCGGAGTTTCCGCGACGCCCCCTGGATCGTGGACACCTCGGGGCGGATGCCCACCGTCCGCCTGAACTCGGATTTCGAGGGCCTCGTGGAGCTCGTGGAAGCCCAGGGCCCGAAGGTCGACAGCGTCGTGGGCGAGATGCTGCTGGCGCAGATGTGCGCCGATGTGTGGACCGCGGTCTTCCACACCGCCATCGGCGATCTGGAGATCGAGGACGACGGGACTCCGCTCTTTCCCCCCGACTGGCGAGGTGCGGTTCTGCGGGAGATGCTCCCGGACGTCGTTCCCGGACGGTCGGTGGAGGACGCTCTCCGAGAGGTGTACATACAGCGCGCCGGCGAGGGAAGTTGGACGGATCTACAACCGCGCATCCAGTACGCGGCCGCACGTCGTGCCGACATCCCCAGGACGCTGGCCGCAACCGTCCGCGACATCGAACGACTCGACCAGGAGACGCACGCGTGACTTCCCGCCCCGAGCACCTGCCGGAACGGCTCGCCCTGATCTCCGATGTGCAGGCCGCCGAGTACATCTCCAGGGGACTGCTCGAGGGACGCGACGACGTCCCTTCCATCGCCCTGAACAAGGTTGCCGAGCCCCTGCCCGGGGAGGGTGCGCGCCTGGGGCTGCACCGGGTCCGGGACCTGATCGACCAGGCGCTGGAAAGGTTCCGGGACGAGCGCCCCACGGCCGCGGACGCCTGGCTGGCGCCGCGACTGCACGAGACCCTCCGGCTGACCCGCCGGGAAGCGGCCGACAAGCGGCTGTGGACGTATCTGGCCCTGGGCGTGGCGCCGGACTACGTCATGTGGCGGCATCTGTCCGAAGCGAAGGCGGACGGTTCGCATGGCCGTGTGGCCCGCGACAGATTCGTCGGCCCGCACTACAAGCAGACGTTCGCCCGTCTCTGGTGGGCGGCCGAACTCTTCCGCGACGGCCCGGACTACCAGCCCGTCGTCGTGGCCTGCGGCAACCAGGACATGCTCAACTCCGCTCTGCGACTGGATGTCATCGATCACCGCCCCACCGCTCTGGCCCTCGTCAGGATGATGGAGCGAGGGACCGTACGCACCGGTCGGGAGGTGAACGCCCTGACGCCCGCGGTCAACGCTGCCGCGGCGACCCTGATGTACGACATCATCGCTCCGGACGTGGGACGTGACGGGGACGCGCTGCGCGACTGGATCGCGGCTGCCGAATCATCCCTCCCATCTCCCAGGAACCACCTGCCCGAGGGCCCGGAGGAGGAGCGGGCTCCCGAGGAGGCGGTGGGGAGACTCGTCGATCACTTCGAGGAACTGTTCGCGGATGCGCAGGTCAGGGGGCGGGCTTCCGGAGAGGGCGAGTGACCTTGTGCGACTCCGGGGAGCATTGGCTCTGATCACCGCATCCGAGGAGCCGCAGTTCCTCCGTGGTGGTCCGGGGCACACTCGGCCACGTGCCCGCGGCCGCCAACTCCTCGTCCGAGGGGGCGTCCCCCCGCAGCGCCCTGCCGAGTACGTGCATGCCCAGCCGCGGCGGCACCGCATTGCCGACCTGCTGGGCCTGGTCGTTCCCGGACCAGGGGAAGTTGTGCGGAAAGGTCTGGAGAACGCCGGCCTCCGGGATGGTGAAACGGTCGTATCGGTCGGCCTTGTACGCCGCGTCATCCGTGTAGACCTTGTTCCGGGAGACCTTCCCGGTGACCGTGAAGGCGGGTTCGGACGACAGGCGCCGACCCCGGTTCTTCGGGTCGCCCCCGGAGCCGTAGTTCGATACGACGAAGAACGTCAGATCACCTCGTGTCCGGAGCCGGGACACGTCCACGGATGAGTCCTTCAGCCGGCTCGCCGCGTCGAGGGCCTCCGCCATGGAGAGCCATTGCTCGCGCTCGGGAATCTCGGATTCGGTGGGGAGCATGTCCGTCTGCACGGCATTGCGCTTCCCCCGATGCAGGTCGAAGGGGAGATGAGTCGGTTCGAGCGGCTTGATGGCCCCGTCTCCGGGGCGCCGGGCGACGAGCACGGCACGTGTGCGCGTTTGAGGGACTCCGAACTCCTCGGTCTTCAGCTCCCAGCACTCCGCCTCGTACTTGACGCCCCTCAGCCGACCCTCTCCACCCCGCAGCAGCCTGGCGTAGACCTCCCAGAGGGGCAGGACCGCGGGGACCTGCTCCAGGACGATCGTCTTGTAGGGGTCGCGGCCCTCCGTCTCGATGGCCTTGAGGAGCCAGCGAAGGGGCTCCAGGACCAAGGCGGTGCGGGGGTCGCCGAGGGCGTGCAGCTCCTCGTCGATCTTCGCCTCGTCCTCCCCCTCCACCAAGCGGTGGATGAATTCCTCCACGGTGTCCAACGCTCGCCGTCCCACGCCGTTGCCCGCGACGGAGAAGGACTGGCAGGGCGGCCCGCCGGCGAGTACGTCGACCGATGTCGGAATCTCGTGGAACCGCTTCTCGCGCATGACGCTCACATCGGCGTGAATCGTCGGCAGTCCCGCCGCGTAGCGCGTCTCGCACGCGTTTTGGTCCCACTCGATCCCGATGCTCTTGAAGCCCAGGAAGTGCGCTGCCACGTCGAGCCCACCGGGACCCGCGAAGAGGTCCAGGATGCGGACACCGTCGAGATGGTGAGCTTGTGTTCCCGGGGTGTTCATGGGGTTGAAGTGTAGCCGGCGCCGGGGGCCGGGGATGCCCCCAGTGCGGCCGTGATCGCCAAGCCGAGTGCCTTGCCCACCGGCGGTGGGGAGGCATGCCCTGTCTGGCGATAGCGGGCCGTCTTCTTCCCGGCGAATCTCCAATCGGGCGGGAAGCCCTGGAGGAGCGCGGCCTGGTCGGTCGTGATCCTGACCATCCCGTCTCGCCCCGTCCCGGGGGCCCAGACGAAGTCCGGGCCGGGCACGTCGTCGGCCACGGTGCCACCGTCGACCCCGATCCGGGCCCATGCCTTCTTCGACCCCGTCGGTCCCAGATCCGGGCCTCCCCGTCGGTCCGACCCGCCCACCAAGGTCGGGGCCACGCAGAGCGCCTGGGCCGCCCACCGATCGGCGTCCCGCCAACCGCGCACGGCCATCGACCGGCGCAGAGCCCGTCCGACGGACAGATGCTCGCGCACGGTCGGCTCCGGCGGACGGAAGGCGTGGAAATACTCGTCCTTGAGCGCCACGAGCACGCCTTGCTTCCGCTCCTGCGGCACCCCGAAGTCGGCCGCGTTCAGGACGAACCACCGGAACCGGTAGCCGAGATGATCCAGCTCTTTGCGGATGAAGTCGCGTATCGGCTCGAAGTCCGGCGCGTTCACCAGCCCCGGTACGTTCTCGATGAGCAGGGCCCGCGGCCGGACGGCATGCGCCAGATAGACGGTCGCCTCCAGCAGCCGCAGTTCGGCCTCGGTGTCGGTCCGCGCGACGGCCGCGCTGGACTTCACGCGGGGCAGCCCGGCCGACAGCAGATCGACGTCGTAGATCTCCCGGTGCCGCGAAGGCGCGAAGTCCAGCAGGTCCGCCTCCAGGACCTGCCACGCCGGCCGGTTCATGCGCAGCGTTTCGCACGCCACGCGCTTCTTGTCCAGGAGCAGTACGGGGTCGAAGCCCGCCTGTTCCAGCCCCAGGGCCAACCCGCCTGCCCCCGCGCACACATCGACGAATCGCAGTTCGCTCATCGACCCCGCCCTATCGACGTCGTTTCCGTCTGTCGGCCTTCTCCCGGTCGACAGCCGCGGCCACCTGACGCATGACGGCGCCCGGTGACTCGTGTTCCCAGAAGCGCAGAACCGTCCAGCCCTCGGCGACCAACTGCGCGTTCGTCTCCTGGTCCCGCTCGATGTTGCGATCGAGCTTCTGGCGCCACCATTCCGCGTTCGCCTTGGGGCTGGTGGCGTGATCCGGGCAGCCGTGCCAGAAGCAGCCGTCGATGAGGACGGCCAACTTGACACCCGTGAAAGCGATGTCGATCTTCCGCCTGCACATGCCCGGCACCGGATAGTGGATCCGGTAGCGATATCCAGAGGCATGGAGCAGCTGCCGCACCGCCCGTTCGGCACTGGTGTCCACATTGGTCTGCCGACTCATCCGGGCCGAGACGTCGGGGCTGGAAGGGGGTGCTACGCGCATGGCCCCAGTCTCCTACTTCCCGATGACTTGCGATGTCGGAGCCGGAAAACGGGCCCGCCGCCGGACGCCGCTCCGGACGGAACTCGTACGCACCTCCTGCCGAAACAAGGACCGACACAACATCGACAGCGCGCCGCGAGCAGTCCGATGCGCTCCGTAATCGCCCGGCGGAGAGGTGCGGCCGGGCAGCCGATCCGGTCCAGCGCGCCCCTGCGCCCCGTCAGGCGATCTCGGACCCGGATTCGAAGTGGGTCTGGGCGCGGTCGAGGATGTCGTCGGGGTCGAGGCCGTGTGCGGTGAGCCAGTGCAGGAGATCCAGGATCAGCCTGGTTGCCGACTCTTCCAGGACGGGGCGGTGGGTGAGTCGTGCGGCCGGGCTGCCGACCGCACGGCCGTACGTCTCCATGACGGTCGTCGCGCGCCGGACGCGATGGCCGGACTCGTTCAGGGCAGGGATAGTTCGCACCAGATCCCCTTGCCGGCCGCCGTGCGGATCGTGCCCCAGGTGGCCGAGAGGCCAGTGAGGAGTTGGATACCGCGCCCGGACTCGTCGTCGGATGTGGGGCTGAGGCTCTGGGGCTCCTTGTGGCTGTTGTCGTGGAGTTCTACGCGTAGCTGATCGGCGTCCGCGACAAGGACGAGTGTGGCCGCGGCGCCCTGGCCTACGTGCTTGATCACGTTGGAGGCCAGCTCCGTGGCGATCAGCTGGGCCTCTTCGACGAGCGCGGACATCCCCCATGCGGCGAGCTCGGCCTTCACCGCTCTGCGCAGGCCGGCCAGCTGGAGCGGCTCTGCCGCGAAGGGGAGGATGCAGCGGCGTGGTTGGTGGTCGGTGACTGAGTAGCGGTGCATGGCCACACTCCTTGGGCGCTACGTCAGCGCTGTGCCCAGTCGTGTCCGTACGACCGCGCTGCGTAGTCTCGCTGATGCGAGTATGGCATTGAGAAGTCTCTCCATGTAACTTCTCACGGATTCTCGGAAGGGTGAATCCGGTGGTGTGGCAACTTCGGCCGCCCATAGCCTTGTTGCCGCTGGTCCCGTCGTGGCCAGCTCGGAGGGAGAGGTAGCCGTCATGCCAGCGCGGGCCACTACTCGTCGACGACAGCTCGGCGTCATGATGCGCAAGCTCCGAGCCCGTAAGGGAATGACGCTGGAGGAGGCAGGTCGCCTCGTCGGGGTTTCGAAAGCGACCGTCAGCCGGTACGAAACGCAGGAAGGGCCCGTGAAGTGGCCCATCGTGGACGCGCTGTGCCGTGAGTACGAAGCGAGTGAGGCGGAGCGGAAGGCCGTGGTCGGCCTCGCCAAGGACGTCAAGCGGCAGGGGTGGTGGACCTCCTTCGCGGATTCCCTGCCGGAGAGTATGAACCTGCTGTTCACGTTGGAGGACGAGGCGGTTCGAGAGGATCACTTCGCCTGCTTGTATGTGCCGGGGCTTCTGCAGACGCGTGGCTACACGGAAGCGGTGCAACACGCGTCGGAGATGAGGCTGTCCGCGGAGGAGATCGCGCGCCTGGTCGACCTCCGGATGAAGCGGCAGGAGATCCTGAGCCGACCGAAGCCACCACACCTGTGGGCCATCCTCGACGAGTCGGTGATCCGGCGCGTGGTCGGTTCGCGTGAGGTTATGCGGGAGCAGCTGGATCACTTGTTGCGCGCCAACGAGTCGCCTGACATCACCCTTCAGGTGCTGCCATTCGCCAAAGGCGCGCACTCAGCGGCCATGGGGAGCTTCGTGATCCTTGGGGGTGCCGAACGCTCACTGGACGTCGTGTACGTCGATATCCACGTCGGCTCGCTCTTCATGGAGAAGGACGAGGAACTGGAGCGCTACCGGGTCGCGTTCGACTACCTTCGCGCTCAGGCGCTGGACATGGCCTCGTCCTCCGCCCTCATCGAACGCGTCCGTGAGGAGATCTGATGCGCGAGCCCTGCATATCCGACAGAGACCGTGGCTGGTTCAAGTCCTCCTACAGCGGTGCCGGCAACACCGAATGTGTCGAAGCTGCTTTCCGGCCGGGCTCGACCGCCGTGCGGGACTCCAAGGATCCGGGCGGGCCCGTGATCGGGGTCTCGCACCGGGCGTGGGTGGACTTTGTGACGGCCGTGCGGGATGGGCAGTTGGGCTGAGGTTCGTGTTCGCGGAGTCCTGACCGCTTCATCCGTGCGGCTGCATGCCCGCCTTGCCCAGGCGTCTTGCTCAGTGCAGTGGCTGCGGACGATCATTCGGGGATGAGAACCGAGGTGCGGGCGTTCGTTGCCGATGGGCCGCTTCCCGATGAGGGGGCGAGTGGAGAAGAGATCGACAGGCGCGTCGAGCAGCTGGATGCGATCTCCGGGCCGGTCACGGCCCAGGAGGCCAGGGCTCTGGCCGACTGTTTTGGGCCGGACGATTGCCATGGCGTCGCGTGGACGCTGCTGCACCTCATCGAGACGGGCCCGAACCCCGTCCTCACCGTCAAGCCCGAGCCGGACGCCGACGAATGGCACGACCGGCTCTGGACGCGGGCCGTGAACGCGGGGCTCGTGGAGGGAGACTGACGGGCCGCCGACGGTTCCCCGTGTCTGCTGCGTAGGGTCGAGGGCCAGGAGATCCTTCGAGTGGGAGGTATGGGGATGGCTGGAGTGCCGGCGGGGGTTGTGGCTGCGGGTGGGTTGGTCGGGGGGTATTCGGTGGCTCGGTGGACCAAGAAGCGGCCCTTGGGTGGGGTCGCGCTCGCGGCCGCGGGGGCGGTGGCTGCTCGGGGGTGGCGGGAGAAGGCGGGGAACGGGACCGCCGCCGCGCTCAGTGCGGCTTATGTCGCCGCGTTCGCCGGGTCGCATCCGCTGGCGAAGAAGATCGGGGCCTGGCCGTCCGTCTTCGCCGCCGCCGGTGGCGTCGCCCTCGCGTCCTGGGCCCTTGCCGATCGGCGGTAACCCTCGCCGATCGGCGGTAAGCGGTCCTGGGGCGTGCGTCGCGGTTCGCGTATGTGCGGGTGCGGGTGGCTCCGGCGGGCGGGGCTCCAATACGCCCGCCCGCCGTCCTACGGCGCCCGTCCCGTCGCGTTCCGCTCAGTCCTTACGGCGCCGTCCCGTCGCCTTCCGCTCAGTCCTTACGGCGCCCGTCCCGCTCCGTCTTCCGCTCAGTCCGATGCCGACGTCAGCAGGTCCAGTTCCGGCTGGGTCAGCTTGAGGTCGACCGAGGCCAGGAGGGCGGGGAGCTGGTCGGTGGAGCTGGCGCTGGCCAGGGGGGCCACGACCGTGGGCTGGGCGAGGAGCCAGGCCAGGGCGACCGTGGCGGGCTCGGTGCGGTGGTTGGCGGCGACGTCGTCCAGGGCGGCGAGGACCTTCTGGCCGCGCTCGGTCTCCAGGTGCTTGGCCGCGCCCGTGGAGCGGGGGCTGTCGACGGCCGTGCCCGGGCGGTACTTGCCGGTGAGGAAGCCGGACGCCAGGGAGTAGTAGGGGATCGTCGCCAGGTCGTGGCGGGCTGCGACCTCGGACAGCTCGCCCTCGAAGGTGTCGCGCGAGACCAGGTTGTAGTGCGGCTGGAGGGCGACGTAGCGGGCCAGGTTCTCCTGGGTGGAGAAGGTCAGCTGGGCCTCCAGGCGGTCCGCGCCGACGTTGGACGCGGCGATCTCGCGGACCTTGCCCTCCCTGACCAGTTCGTCAAGGGTGGTGATGATCTCCTCCACCGGCACCGACGGGTCGTCGTAGTGGGTGTAGTAGAGGTCGATGTAGTCGGTGCGCAGCCGCTGGAGGGATTCCTCGACGCCCGATTTGATGGCGGACGAGGTCAGCCCGCGTGGTTCCGGGGAGCCGGCGCCCACCTTGGTGGCGAGGACGATGTCGGAGCGGTTGCCACGGGTGGCGAACCAGTTGCCGAGGATGGTCTCGGACTCGCCGCCCTCGTTGCCCGGTACCCAGGCGGAGTAGACGTCGGCGGTGTCGATGAAGTTTCCGCCCGCCGCCACATAGGCGTCGAGCACCCGGAAGGACTCGGCCTCGTTCGCGGTCCAGCCGAAGACGTTCCCGCCGAGAGAGAGCGGGAAGACGGACAGGTCACCGATCTTCTGTGTGTTGTCAGCCATACGTCGTTACAACGGTTGGCTGGACGGGGTTGTTCCTGCGTGCGTTCGTGAAGGTCGGTCCCGTCGGGACGTAAGGGGCCCAAAGCCGGCGGCCCTGGCGTCAAGGGGGGAGAGAGCGCCAGGGCCGCCGGGGTATCAGGGGTTCAGCCCGTGCTGGCGCAGCCAGGGCATCGGGTCGATCGGCGAGCCGCCACCCGGCCGGACCTCGAGGTGGAGGTGCGGGCCGGTCACATTGCCGGTGGCGCCGACGCGGGCGATGACGTCGCCCGTCGACACCTTGCCCGAGGTGACGACCATCGAGGACAGGTGGCAGAACCAGAGCTCGGTGCCGTCGCTCAGGGTCAGCACGATGCGGTAGCCGTACGAACCGGCCCAGCCCGCCTGGGTGATGGTGCCGCCGTGCAGCGCCTTGACCGGGGTGCCGGTCGGGGCGGCGAAGTCCTGGCCGGTGTGGTCGGCCGACCACATGTCGCCCGCCTGGCCGAAGCTGGCGGTCAGGGTGTACGAGCCGACGGGGAGGGTGTACGCGGCGGCGAGCCTGGCCTGGCGCTCGGCCGCGGCCTTCTTCTCGGCCGCCTCCTTCGCCCGCTGCTCGGCGGCCTTCTTCTCCGCCTCGGCCTTGGCCTTCCGCTTGGCGGCCGCCTCCGCGGCCTGGTCGGCGGCCTTGTCCGCGGCGGCCCTGGCGTCCTTGGCGGCGGCCTTCGCGGCGGCGGTGCGGCTGTCCTCGTCCGCCGCGTTCTGCTGGTTCTCGGCCTGCTGGAGGATGCGGGCGCGGAGCGCCTCGCCGGCGTCGGTGGTGCCGCGCTGCTCGTCCTCGCTGGTCAGACCGGCCTGGGAGAGCGGTGCGGCGGCGGTCTGCGCGCCGCTGTTGTCGTCCGACGCCCAGGAGCCGATGCCCGGCAGATCCTTGGCGGCGGGCAGGCTGGCCTTGACCTCATCGGCGACATGGCCGAGGTCCGGCATGGATATGGGGAGCGCGGGACGGTCCTTGGCGCTGGCCATACCGCCCGCACCGACCGCCGCGATCACGCCGACCCCGAGGACGGCGCCGCTGCGCGCCATGGTTCCGCCTCGCTGCTTGGCCACGCGGTGCCGGCCGCGTACGGGAGCGATGGACTCCTCAGTGGGGTTCCACTCCTCCCAGGTCTCGGCCTCGAATCCGGCACCCGGGCCCTCGGATGCGCCCTCATCCGCATAGCGGTCGTCGGGGGCGAACGCGTAAGGGTCGTCGGGGGCGAATCGGCCGTCCCCTGAGCTCATCCCGCCGCCGGCGTCGAAGCCGGGGCCGTAGGCGGTGGCGGTCCCCAAACCGCCTCCCCGTGTGCGATACGGGGCCTCGTCCAGGACAGACCTGTTGGACGCCACGGAGGCGCACTCCTTTCCTTCCCTCTCGCCTACCGGGTTAGCTGACGGGTTCGGAGCAGGAAGGTCTCCTACGGGTCAGGTTCGACCCGATTCACCCCAAGGTTGTTGGTTCCCCGGTTCCCTTGGTGCTGCTGGTGGTGCGGTACTGCCGCTGTGCGTACGGGATTCGGCGACGGCGCACGGTGCCGCCCTTGCGACGGTTGTGACGACCGCGCTGCGTTATCGAACGTTAATAGAGAGCGCGATGTGATTCCAAGCTGTTCCGAGGAATCCGCGCACCTTTGGCATGAACTTAGCACTCAAGAAGGGACAGATGGGGGCGAGTCGACGCACTGGGCAAGAGTTGGCAAAACCGCATACGGATCGATCGTGCATCAATTGTTATGCGGAGGGGGCTCGGTCGGTTACGCACGGTGTGCGGCGCGGTGTGGGTGCAGTGCGATGCGGTGCGGGTGCGGTGCGGCCGGTCGGCCGGTCGGCCGGTCGGTCGGCTACGGCGGCGTGGGGTTCGCCCTGTCGTTCCTCCCACCGTTGCCCTGCCCGTTGCCCCGCCCGTTCTCTCGCCCGCTGTCCCGCCCGTTGCCGCGGGCCGGGGTCCGACGGACCGCCAGCAGCGCCATGTCGTCCGGCGTCCCGCCACCCGTATGGCGCTCGACATCGGCCACCAAGGCGTCCAGCAGCTCCTGCGGACCGTCGAAGCGGCGGCCGCGCAGCCGCTCCTCCGGGTCATAGAACTCGCCATGGCGGTCCCGGGCCTCCGTCACCCCGTCCGTGAACAGCAGCAGCGTCTCGCCCTCCGCGAAGGCCAGCTCCATCACCCGGTCCGGCCAACCCGCCAACTCCCCCATCCCCACCGGCAGCGCCGACGCCTCCGGCTCCAGGGCCCGCACCGCGCCGCCCTCCTCCAGGAGCAGCGGCGGCGGATGGCCGCGGTTGATCAGCCGCAGGGTGGAGTCACCGCGCGGAATTTCGGCCACCACGGCCGTCGTGAACCCCTCGACCACCTCCAGGTCGGCCCGCCGGGCGCCCTCGCGCTGCAGCGCCCGCTCCAGGCGGCCCACGAGCGCCTCCAGGGTCGTCTCCTGCTCCGCGGCCTCCCGGAAGCAGCCCAGGAGGATCGCCACGACCTCCACGGCCCCCAGCCCCTTGCCGCGTACGTCCCCGACGGTCAGCCGTACGCCGTGCGGGGTGTCCTGGACCGCGTACAGGTCTCCGCCGATCGCCGCGTACTTCTCCGCCGGTACGTAGCGCGCGGCGATCTCCAGCCCGGCGAGCCGGGCGGGCGGCGCGGGCAGGACGGCGCGCTGGGCCGCCTCCGCGACACCGCGCGCCGAGGCGAGCCGGTGGTAGCTGCGGCGTACGACGCGGTTGATCACCACCGCCAGCACGGTCACGGTCGCCACCGTGATGATCTCGGTGGCCGCCTGGGTCGGGTCCCGCACCCCGTGCAACTCCGCCAGCAGACAGGCGGTGAGGACGGCGACGACGGCCGTGCCGATGGTCTGACGCAGCGGTAAGAGCGCCGCGGCGACCAAAGGGGCGGCGGCGAAGAAGGGCGAGGCGGTGTAGCCGGGCGGGGCGGCCAGGTCGAAGGCGATGCCGCCGAGGACGAGGACGGCGGGCACCCAGCGGGCCATACGGCGGCCCGGGGGCTCCCTACCGCTCTCCTCGGCCGGAGCAGGCCCCGGAATGGACGAACCGGCGGACGCGTCGGCGGCGGCATCGGCCGCGGCACCGGTGTCGATGAGCGTACGGAGGCGGGTGGTGGGGCGGCGGCGGGCGAGCGGGCGGCTCAGCCGGGGCCAGGCCGTACGCCGCTCCGTACGGCCCTCCGGAAGGGCGCCCGTACGAGCCCTGCTCCCTCGCACCCGCACCGGCTTCTCTCGCTTCCCTGGTCCGCGTCCCGCCGCCGCCACAGCGACACGGCGGCAAGGCGCCACCGTCGTCACGGCGTCACCGTCGTCGCCGTCGTCACCAGGCTTCCGGCTGACGGGCCGCCAGGCGAGCCGATGTCGGCCAAGCGGGTGCTGGGCGCCGTACGGGGGCGTCTCGCCGACCCCACGCATGCGGGGTGCGGGCGCGTCAGGGCCGCGACCGGCGGGCTGCGGACGGGCTACAGGCGGGCTACGAAGCGTCAGATACCGCGCACGCCGGGAGGCCCCGCGTACGTCAGAGGTCGACGCCCCGCGCGCGGGCGTGGCGGTCCGCCGCGAGCTCCGCCGAGACCTCGTCGGGATACACCTCGCACACCAGTCGGCCGTCCCGGGTCAGATTGTGCTCCAGCTCCCACAGCACGATCTCGTCCCCTCCTACGAGCAGGAAGGCGTGCTCATAGAAGCGGCACCAGGTCGCGTCGGGACCGCCGGGGCGGCGCCGGGGCTTGGGCGCGAGGGCGATGTCATGGGCGAACGCGGTGGCCAGCAGCCGCTCGGTCTCCTCGCCCGGGCGGTCGGGGTTCTCCGCGCGGCGCAGGACGCGACGGGCGTGGTCGGCCGAGTTGTCGGCCACATACGCGCGGGAGGTCTCCACCGGCTCGGCCGTGTGCAGCAGCTGATCCGGGAGCCACAGCGGTAACCCGCCGAGCTCCTCCCAGCGGGCGCCGCCGAGGCGCTCATGGACGCGGCGCTCGGCCAGCGTCAGGGCGTCCTCGTCCGCGTAGAGCTCGTACAGCGGGCGGCCGCCCTCGCCCGTGTTGTGCTCCAGTTCCCACAGCAGCAGGCTGCTGCCGTCGGGGAGCAGGAACACATGCCGAAAGGTGCTGTACCCGAGCTGGCCGCACCGCTCATTGCACTGCCGACAGGACCGCAGCTCGGACTGGTGCATCAGGGCGCTCCGCGCCTGGGCCAGCACCGCCTCGCCGATCTCGAAGCCGTTCTGCGCACGGGCGAGCAGCCCGTCCATCAGCTCGGAAGGGGTCCCTTCCCCTCGTGAGTGCCCCATGTCTCTCCTCCCGCCTCCCGGCGTTGATTCGCCGCGCCCCCCGGGCGACCACTTCGCGCACTTAGCGTAGCGGCGTGAACACGCGCCGCGCTGCGGTTCGGCGAAGCTGTCGGTGTGACCGTGCCTCACTCACTCCTGCGTCGTAGAGCCTGGATGTATCACTCGTCCGACCGGTCGAACAAGTCCCGGGGCGGGGGCAGGGCGGCTCGGTCGGTCGGCGCGAGGCCGTCTCCCAGCCGCCACGTGGCCATCGGAGCTCCACCGCCCCGTCACCACCCCGCCATCGTCCGGCCGTCGAGCGTCCGGGGGCCGCTCTCGCGCCTACGCCTCCACTCCCGTGCTTCCGCCGCTCCCCCGCCTCCGCCACCGCCACCGCCCCACTGCTGCCCGACACCCATCTGTCGCCCCCTCACATAAAAGGGATTCAGTCCTCTGCTGAGCCAAATGGAGCTCGCATTGGTCCCCCTTAGCGGGATTCTCGGATAACACGCACCGGAAGAGCCGCATTATGCCGGACGGGTGAAGCTGACTGGCGGCCCGAAGCCTTAACTGATGAGCTTCGTTGTGTCATGCGTCCGTGAATTCGCGGAGCAACCCAGACGGAGGAATTAAGTGAACATCGGCAAGAAGGCAGTTCTCCTGACCGCGGCCGCCGGCGCTCTGGTCATCGGTGGCGCGGGCGGTGCCCTGGCCAACAACAACGACGACTTCATCGTGCAGCTGAACAGCTGTGACACGGCCACCGGCACCACCACCAACACTGGCGCTGCCGCTCCCACCGGGGACCTCAACCTCGGTTCGGACTGCATCAACTTCAGCAACAGTGGTGGTTCCGTCGTCCAGGCCAACGACTGCGACACGGCCACCGGCATTACGGCCGTCACCGGCGGTACTGCCCCGACCGGCGACACCAACATCGGCTCCAACTGCGCGAACATCGCCGTCGACGACGACAGCGTCCGCCACTGAGTCGCTGACCCTTTCACGGTGTTCCCGTTCGCGGTAGCACCATGAGGCATCCCCCCGTTGGGAATCGCGGCCCTGGAAGCCTCCCTTCCAGGGCCGCTGCCATGAAAGAGGCTTTCGGTGATGGTGCTGAACGCACCGCGCCGAAATCCCGATTGGAGGCTCTTTATGCACATGCGCAATAGGACGGCGCTTCTTGCGGCGACCGTGGGCGCGCTGCTCATCGGCGGTGCGGGCGGAGCCGACGCCATCGATCCCGGTCCCAGCCGCGCGGCCGGCGCCAACGGCGGGACGCAGAGCAATCGCTGCACCACCAGTTCCGTCATCGGCACCGTCACCGTGGCGGCCGGCCCGACCGAGATCAGCAATGAGACCAACTGTGTCAACAGCGCCGAGTCGGGCGTGACGACGCAGGAGAACCGTTGTCGTACCCATTCCGTCGTCGGTCCGATCACCGTCGCGCTGGCCCCCGGATCCGAAATCAAGAACGGGACCAACTGCGTCAACGTCAGCGAGTCGGGCGGCGTGACGAAGCAAACCAACGACTGTCGCACCACCTCGGTGCTGGGCCCGATCACGATCGGCCCCGGTTCCGACGTCACCACCGAGACCAACTGCGTCAACTCCGCCGGCTCCGACCCCCAGAACGGAAGTCAGGAGAAGAGCTCGGGCGGCAACAAGAGCGGCAAGAGCGGTGGCAAGGGAAACCGTCAGCGGTCCTGAAACACCGAACCCCGGAACTCGCCACCGAGCTCCAAGACCATCCGCTCGACATGAATGCGGCCTCGGGGATATTTTCCCGGGGCCGCGTTCATCTTTTCGTTTTCACGGATGTCACACCACCCGACGCAAAGAATTTCACCGAATTCCGCATCGGCTGAATATACCTTTACTGTGGCGGATGGGTGACGCTTTCGGCCCTCCCGGATCCCGACCTGCGGAAATCTCGTTCAAGAGGTGTCTGCGGAATTTTCGCGGAGAACCCGATATGGAGGCACCAGAACAATGCAGATCGGCAAGAAGGCAGCTCTCATGGCCGCGGCGGCCGCGGGCACAATGGTGGTCGGCGGCGCCGGTAGCGCGAGTGCCCATGGCCTCTTCCCGCAGTCCAGCGGGGCTCAGCGAAACCTCTGTGAGACGGCCACCGGGGCCACCACCAACACCGGCGTGGCCGCCCCCACCGGCGACTTCAACCTCGGCTCGGACTGCATCAACTTCACCAACAGCGGTGCGGTCTCCCAGTCCAACGAGTGCGAAACGGCCACCGGCACCACCGTGGTCACCGGTGGCGCCGCCCCGACCGGCGACACCAACATCGGCTCCAACTGCACGAACATCGCCCTCGACGAGCCGGACCCGGTCGTGGTCGTGCACAAGGACCCGCCGAAGAAGCAGCACAAGGCCAAGGACTCGCACAAGGCCAAGAAGCACCACAAGGCCAAGGCCAAGGACCCGCACAAGAAGACCAAGTGCGCGCACAAGGTGACGAAGCACCACAAGGCCAAGGTCAAGGCGAAGAAGAAGGACTGCAAGCACTGACGGTCGCGCAGGCGGTCAGGCAGGCGGCGCCCCTGGAAGAATGGCTTTCCGGGGGCGCCGCGGCGTTGGGCCGGATCGTTTCAGCGGTCGTCATGCTTCTTTTCTTTTGAGCGATCGTCACGCTTTTTCAGCATCCGGCGAGGGCCGGTACGCACTGGTTCGGGTTGTTCCCGGTGACCGTGGTCGCGGAGAGCGCGATCGAGCCGCCGTCGGTGAAGATCCCACCGCCCTGGCCGCCATTGGCCGTATTACCGGTGACGATGTCGCCGGTCATTTGTGTGGTGCCCGCGTGCTGGAACACTCCGCCGCCGTTCAGCGTGGCGGTATTCCCGGACACGGTGGTGGCCAGCACGCGCAGGGCGCTGCCCATATTGGCGATACCGCCGCCGAAACTGCCCGCGGTGTTCTCGAGCACCCGGCTGCCGTTGAGCGTGAGATCTCCGATCGCGGTGGAGATGCCACCGCCCTCGAAGTTGGTGGTCCTGTTCCGCGCGATTGTGACGGCGCTCAGCAGCGTCGTCCCGAAGTTGCTGACGCCACCGCCCGAGCTGTCCGCGGTATTGTCCGAAATGTTGCCGCCCGAGACGCTGAGGGTGGCCGACGTACTGATGTGAATACCGCCGCCGTCGCCCGCGGAATTGTGTGTCACATCCGTGGACGAAAGCACCGCGGAGCCGCCGGAGGCGACCTCGATGCCTCCGCCGACGTTGCTCGCGGTGTTGCCCGTGACCGTGGACTGGGCCAGCCTCAGCGTGCCCTGGTCGAGGATGCCCCCGCCGTCGGTGCCCGCCCCCGAGGTCGCCCGGCCGCCCGAGAAGATCACGCCGCTGGCCGTGAGACTTCCGCCGGGCGCGATCTCCGCGATCCGGAAGTCTCCCGCGGACGCACTGCGTCTGATGGTGGATTGGGTGCCGGTGATGGACACGTCGCGGGTGATGAGAGGAAGGCCGTCGGCTCCATTGGGGCCGGTGAACGCCTCGGAGCCCAGCGTGTACACACACCCCGGGGTCAGGACGACGGACCCTCCCGAGGGCGAGCTGTTGGCCTCGCTCACCGCGTTGACCAGCGCCGCCGCGTCCCCACAGGGCACCGGGGCCGCCTTCTCACCCTCCTTTCCGCCGCCTCCCTTTCCTTCGGCGGACGCCGGAGCGGAGACCGCCCATGCCGATACCGCCAGCGCCATGACGGGGATCAAACCCCGGATCGTTGTCGCGAGTCGCACGAGGAGTCTCCTTACGCGTTTCCGAGCAGCGGGCCAGACGCAGCAGGTTCAGACTCTGTGGTCGAGTACCGCTCGGCATCCGCTCAAGCGCCGGTCGAGTGAGACTCGATCTCCTGTGCGACGGGAGTGAGAACCCCCCGGTCCCGGGCCGCGCAAGACCGCGCGACGGGACCCTCAGGAACGAGGAAACCGCAGGTCACCGATGGCGCCTGCGGTTTCCGAGGTGGGTCATCAGGGGCTCGAACCCTGAACCAATGGATTAAAAGTCTGCGGTAGCCCGAACGTGGACCGTTCCGCCACGTTCCGTCAAGTGTCGCCCTGTGCCGCCTAGTCACGGTTTCCGCTGGTCAGGATACCGCCGAGCATGACGTCTCGTGACGCTCCATCCGTCTAGTATCGCCCCGTTCCGCAACGTTCGGCCGAGCATTGGCCGAGCAAAAGGGCCCCGCCACCTGCGGTGACGGGGCCCTTCACGTTCTCCTCCAGGGTACCGGCGCGGCGCCCGGCTGTCAGCGCCCGGCCGTACCGTGGTGCTCGTCCTTATCCACGCTGCGGGCTGCTGCGTGACTCGGATGCGAACGAGGGCCGGACCCGACAGCACGGGTTCGGCCCTTCGCCATGCTGGTCACCGCCAGGGGTCCGCACCAGTGCGGACCCTTCACTGCTCGACGGGCACCGACGCCTTCCGCGCCCGCGGCACCACCGCGGCCGCCCTCTCCGTCAGCTCGTCTTCGTACTCCTGGAACATCGCCATGTACGTGTCCGACGTCAGGGTGATCGTGGAGTGACGCAGCTTCACCTTCGCGTCGTGCAGGTCCCCGCCGCCAGCCTTCACCAGCCCAGCCGCACCATGCCGCAGGTCCCGCAGGTTGATCGGCGGCAGGCCAGCCGCCTCGTAGATCTTCCGGAACTCCTTGCTGACGACGTCGGGGTGCAGCCACCTCCCGTCCTCGGCGGTGAACACCTTGCCGGTGTCCACCCAGTCCAGCGCGTCCCTGCCCTCTGCTCGGTCGCGCGCGGCCTGCTCGTTCCATGCATCGCGCTCGGCGAGCTGGCGCACGCGGTGCTCGCGCAGCACCGTCACCGTACCGCTGTCGATCTTCACCGAGGACATCGAGGCATCCGTCTTCGGCACGGTCTCGACCGGCGTCCACCCGTCAACCACGATCTCGGCCGTGACGTCGATGCGCTTCTCCTCGAAGTGGACGTCCGGCCACCCTTGGCCGACGCCCTCTCCTCGGCGGAAACCGTGATGCGCGACCAGGTGGTAGAAGCCGTACAGCCTGTGCCCCTCGGCCGCGTCGAGGAACGCGCCGAGCTGGACCGGAGTCCAGACCATGACGGGGCTCGGCCTCTCGCCCGTCGCCCACCAGCGCTTCACCCGCTCGTCCGTCCAGAGCAGACCGGTCGGCCGCTTCCCGCTCGCCATCTCCACGTGCGCGGCCGGGTTGAACGTGATGAGCTGCCGGGCGATCGCCGCGTTCAACGCGGCCCGCAGCGTGCGCCGGATACTCTGCCGCGTCGCCTCCCCGTTCGTCCTCCGGAACGGCTTCATCTCGGCGAGCTTCGCCCGTTCCTCAGCCAGCTGCTGCCGCACGGCGGCAGGCGGGCGGCCCGGCTTGGACCAGCGGCAGCGTGCTTCCTGCTCGCGCCGCGCCTGGTTCTCCGCCTCGGTCGCCTCGCTCTCTTCGACGATGGCGTCGAACATCTCCACCAGGTGGCCGACGTTCAGCCGGTCGAGTCGCAGGTGCCCGATGCGCGGCTTGAGGTGCACCCGGATGTGGGAGCGGTAGCCGTTGTTCGTGGTGTTGCGGGTCTTCTTGGAGGCCATCCACACGTCGAGCCATTCGGCGACGGTCGTCTTGCCGTCCAGCTCGACGCCCACGCCCAGCTTCCGGGAGACCTCGACCGGCTCGGGGATGGGGCCGCGGCTCTTCATCAGCCCGGCGAGCAGGTCGCCGACGCGGCGCTGCGCCTCCTCGTCGCCGTCCGCCAGGTCGAGGATGGCGCGGACGCGGTCGAGGGCGGCCTGCGCCTCCTTCGACCCTTCGTACCCGGTACGGCGGAAGCGCCGGCGCTTGCCGTGAGCGTCGACAGGGAGTTCCTGGTGGATCTCGTGGTTGCCGTGGTTGCGCTTGGCCAACTGGGGGCAGGACGCGCCGAGGCGCTTGCCGTCCGAGCCGCGGCACTCGCAGCGTTTCGTTACGCCGCCACCGCGGCGGGATGTGGGCACGAATCAATCTCCTTATTCGTCGCCGCTCTCTTTCTCTTCCCTCGCTAGCCTTTCCCATTCTTGCTGAGCGAATTCGTTGGCCTTCCGCTTTCGGGTCTCCAGGTCCTCCGTGTCGTACTTCAAATCCTCTTGCGCCTTATCGACATAGGCTTGATGCATCCAGCGCATCTCTAGGGCGAACATAACGTGAGGACTCTGCACGTCGTGCTTCGCGGCCAGGCGAAGAAATTCTTCCTCTCGCTCATACCTCGCTCTCGCTGCCTCGCGCCACGCATCGCGGGCGTCCTCCTCCAAGCTCTTGGCCCGCTCGTACCGCAGCCTGGCCGCATCAACGTCGAGGAGGGTGAAGTCGTCCCCCGGCCTGACGCGAAAGAATTCATCCCACATGATATCCAGGGCGCCAGCGATCGCCGTCATTTCATTGAGACGCCAGGGGCGCTCTCCTCGTTCGATCTTAGCGATCTGCGTCTGCGACAGCTTGACTCCGCCAGGGCGCTGTTTTGCAATTCGATCAGCGATCTGCTGTTGAGACATCCCCAATTCTTTGCGGATGCGCCTCAAGTTGAAGCTGGCCAGAGACTCGCTATCGAGCCCTTCAAGTGGATGTTCCATCCGCCCGTGCTTGTGCTCCAGCTCTGCGTCGCCCGTGACCGTGACGCTGAGCATCGCCTCGTCGGCGTCCACCTTGGCGGACACGTCGTCATGGTTCGTCATGACCCGAAGATATCAGGCGCTTACCGACTTGACAGCCCCAAGGGCCGGGGTACAGTCGTCTCATCGGTCCACAATGACCCCACATATTCAATCCATCACGGACCGATACGGAACGGCATGGAGCGACATCACAGCTCAGGAGGGGACGAACCGTTGAACGAACCGGCGACCACGAATGGCGGGCCCAGCCTGGCCCGGGGGATGCAGATGGAAGAGCTGCTTGCCCTGCCTGTCGCATTCGGCCTGGACACCTCGAACCGCGCCTTGCAGCTGGGACGCACCAAGGGGTTCGACCTGGCCAAGCGCGGCGAGTACCCGGTGCGTGTGCTGCGGGTCGGACGCACCTACAGAGTCACGCGCGCCGATCTGCTCCGCACCCTGGGGGTCGACCCCAACAGCGATGCCGACGGGGTTGCACCCCCGTCGGCATCGGGCGAACGCATCACAGAACCCACGGCTAAGTAGAGACAGGACACGCTCATGCAGAACCTTACCCGCGCGTCAGTACCGGCGACGACCGACCGGCGCGTACCGGCCATGGTCACCACCACCGCCCCACAGCCCGCCGTCGACTGCCCCGACAGGATCGCCTGGTGCCTCGGCGACCCGCGCGACCACTCCGACCCGCGCGAACACCTCCACAAGGGCCCCGAGCAGTCCATCAGCGGGGCCTACGGGGAGAACCTGCTGGGCTTCCACCTCACCCGGTGGGACGACGACACCCCCGTAATCACCTTCGAAGCTGGCGGCCAGTGGCAGGACCTCAGCCTCTCCCAGATGGACGAGCTGATCAGTGACGGCACTGGGCATTTCAACGCGCTCCGCGCCGCCCGCGCTCAGCTCGCTGCCCTCATCGATCAGGACCACGCCGCGCCCGCCGAGCCGCGCACCTTCACCTTCCCGCTCCGCGACGGCGGCACCCTCACCGAGACCTGCCCGCCCGACTGCAACCTCGACCACCAGCCGCAGACCGAGTTGCGCGAGGTCGCCGAGGACATCTGGCACCACATCGGCGACCAGCCTTCGCTGACGCTGACCGTCTTCGACGCCGAGGACGGCACCGCCGAGGACCAGTTCCTCTCCGCCCAGGTCACCGTCGCCCCACACGAGTCGGACCCCCGCCTCTGCGTGCCGCACGTGAACGTGGAGATCGCCCAGGACTACGCGGTCATGGAGGGAATGACCCCGGACGAGTTCGGCGCGGTTATCGACAAGCTCGCCGCGCACGTCGACCAGCTGCGCCGCGTCCACGCTCAGCTCGTCCAGGCTCGCGCCGACTGGCAGGCCCACGCGTGACCGCCCGCGACGACACCACGGCGGCCGGGGCCCCCCCCCCCGGCCGCCCGGCCCGGCCCGGACGGCCCGCCGACTACTGGGACCGCGTCCGCCGCATCGCCGCCGCCGCTCCGCCGCTGACCGCCGAGCAGCGCGTCCAACTCCGGGTGATCTTCCACCAGCCCGAGGCACGGAAGGCAGCAGCATGACGCGCACCCCGTACGACACGTTCCTGTCCGACCAGACCCTCGCCACCGCTCGCGACGCCGCCACCGACCCCCACACGGTCCCCGTCGCGATCACCGCGCCGAACGGCGAGCAATGCAGCTGGTGCGAGTGCCCCGACGGGCCCGACTCGCCGCACAACCAGCGCGGCTACCGCTGCCCCGGCTGCCCGCAACCGGCCGCCGCCGTCGTCAGCGTCCACGCCAGGCCCGTACTCCGGTACGACTTCCCGGCCTGCGACCGGCACCAGACGGACATCATCGCGTCCGTCGTCCGCACCGTAGGAGGTCGGCTGTGACCGCGCACCGCCCCGGCCAGTGGCCGGTAGAGCGCCCCGTCCCGCTGGAGGACCCGGGGAAGGAGCGGCGGCACACCCGGGAGCGGGCCCGCTTCACCCTCACCCTCGGCGCCATCCGCGCGGCCCTGGAGGAAGAGCCCTCCGAGCGCGCCATCCGGGCGGCCGCCAAGCGGTGGCATGAGGCGATCACCGCAGCGGCCGACGAGACCGCGGCCAAGCTGCGACGCACCGGCTAGCCGGGCCGCGCGGCCGAGCCCGGCCCTGACCCCCGCGGGTGCCGGGCCCGGTCGCGCATCACGAACCCCGTTCGTCGGCACGACAGAAAGCCACCGTTCGTGAACCCCAGTACCACCGGGCACCAGATGCCCACCCTCTTCGGGCTCGACGAGGACGCGGCCCCGCCCCCGCCGCGCGCCTCCCCGGCGCCCGAGCCGCAGCCCGCCGGCATCCGCCCTGCGGCCGCGCGGCTGGTGCCCACCAGCAGCCCGGACATGGCCGACCCCAAGCGGCGGCCGCTGCTGCTCCTCGTCGTGGACTGCCCGTACTGCGATCACCAGCACATCCACCCCGGCGGACACATCGGCGCGCCGCGGCCCTGCCCTCGCCGCTCCCGCTGCGTCGGCCACCCGGGCGGCAGCTACTACTTCCCGGAGGTGAGCCGGTGACCGACGGCATCGCGTTCAACCGCCTCGCTGACCTCCTGCGCGACCGCGGCGAACCCACCCGGTACCAAGGTGGAGCCCTACGAACCCGCGGGATCTGCCACGACGGCGACTCGCCCGGCACCGTCGCCATCCGGCGCGGCGCCAATGGCGGAGTCGTCATCTTCTGCCACAAGTGCCAGGGGAACGCCGAGTTCCTCGCCGCCCTCGGCTGGACCGAGGCCGACCTGTACGACCAGCCGCTCGCCGAGAGCGAGCGCCGCGCGCGCCCGGCCGATGACACCTGGATTCCGTGCAAGGAGCGCGGGCACCACCGCGTCGCCCAGTACGTGTACCGCGACGAGCACGGCGCCGTCGTCCAAGGCGCGACCCGCTGCAATGAGAAGTGCTTCGCCCAGTGGCGCCCAGACCCGGCCGCGAAGTCCGGCCGCCGCTGGCGCCTGACCGACGACCAGGGCAACCGGCTCGTCCGCACCGTGCCGTACCGCCTCCCCGAGATCCTCAAGGCCGTCGCTGCCGAGCGCGTCATCTGGATCGCCGAGGGCGAGAAGGACGTGCACGCCCTCGTCGACCACGGCCTCGAAGCCACCTGCAACGCGGGGGGCGCCGAGAAGTGGACCGCCGAGCACGCCCAGTTCCTCAAGGGCGCCGACGTCACGATCGTCGCCGACCGCGACGAGAAGGGGCGCAAGCACGCCGTGGCCGTCGTCGAGACTCTGCGCGGCATCGCCCGGTCGGTATACGTCGTCCAGGCCCGCGAGGGCAAAGACGCCGCCGACCACTTCGCCGCCGGGCACAGCGACCACCAGTTCCTCCAGGTCTGGGCTCCCGTCCCACACCCAGGCGACCGGGGGGCGCAGTCGTGAGCGAAGAGCCGAACTGGCAAGAGGACGTCAAGGAACCCGACTGGTCGTCCGGCGTGCACGCCGAGGACAGCGAGGGGTGGGACGCCCCAGTTCCCCTCGCGCCGCCGCCTCCGCTGCCGCTCGACGCCGCCCGGCTGCGCGGCATCGGGTTCATGGCGCAGGCGGTGGCGACCAGCCTTCAGGTGCCCGTCGACCTGCCGGCCTGGTTGGGGATGGCTGCCGCTTCCACTGCGGTCGGCGGGCGCCGGGCCGTCAGCCCGAAGCCGGACTGGACCGAGCCGGTCACCCTGTACACCATGCCGGTCGCCGCGCCCGGCGAGATGAAGTCGCCAGCCTTGAGCCTGATGGGCAGGCCCGTATACGCGGAAGAGGAGCGCCGTAGGGAGGCCGACAAGGTCGCGGTTGTCCGGGACCGGCGCAACCGAAAGATGGTCGAGTCCATGGTGTCTGAGGCTGAAACACGGGTCATCAAGGCCAAGGACGCCGCCGCGCGGTCCAAGGCGAAGCTCAACCTGGAGGCTGCCTACTCCGAACTGGAGGAGCTCGGCGCCCCCCTGGTGCACACGCAACTGGTCGCTGACGACACCACCCCCGAGGCGGCCATCGACTTGATCGCCGAGCAGGGCGAGCGCCTCGCGGTGCTCTCCACCGAGGGCTCGTTCCTCGGCAACGTCGGCGGCCGGTACTCCAAGAACGCCAACCCCGAGATCGTGCTCAAGGCGTGGAGCCACGAAACGCACTCGGTCAACCGCAAGAGCGGCCCGCCCGTCCTGCTCAAGCGGCCGAACCTCAGCCTCGGCCTGGCCGTGCAGCCCGGGTTCCTCACCGGCATGGGAGAGACCGGCGACGTCTTCGAGGCCCGCGGCCTCATGGCCCGGTTCATCTTCTCCATGCCGACGAGCCGGGTGGGAGAGCGGTCCTACGACAGCGATCCGATCCCGGCCGAGGTGAGCGCCGCGTACAACGCTGGGATCGCACGGATGATGCAGGTGGTCCACGACGACCCCGAGTACCGGGTGATGAGCCTGGATCAGAAGGCCCAGGACCTCTTCCGTGCGTTCTGGGAAGCGCTGGAGCCACGGCACAAGGCACACGGCGATCTCGCCGCCGTCGAGGGATGGGCGAAGAAGCTGCCGGGGCAGGTGCTGCGGATCGCCGCGGTGCTCGCGCTGTACGAGGAGCCGACCACGTTGATCGTGAGCGGCGAGGTCATGGACGACGCAATCGCACTCGTGCCGTACCTGATCCAGCACGCGCGCCTCGTCGCCGACCTCATGTCCGAAGAGCGCCAGTCCAAGCTCGGCCCCGCCCGCGCCGTCCTGGACTGGCTGCGCCGCGTCGACCAGCGAGGCCGCTTCGCCGCCAAGGACGTGGAGAAGGCCGTGCGGGGCCAGAAGTGGTGCACCGCCATGGAAGACGTGGACGCCGCTCTCGGCGCGCTGGAACACGCCGGGTGGGTCCGGAGGATCGAACCTCCGGTGCGCGAGGAGGGGGCGCGTGGCCGGCCGCCGAAGGCTCGCTTTGTGGCGCACCCGGAGACGTTCAAGGCGAAGGGCGGGTGAGTTCTTTCCATTAATTCCATGCCTCGAGGGGGCAGAGAACCGTCCTTGATTACTTACAGGTCCCCTATAAAGCCAATTTCAGAAGTAATTATTACTCTCTGTAATCAATGGAGGGGGTGAGCATGCGCGGACCGTGAGCGCGGGGCCACCTCAGCCCCAGAACTTCACCACTGCACGCCATGGAAAAAAGGGAAACAACCTTGACGCTTCAGCCCGCTGACACCCGCTACGCCAGCTACCGCTTCCGGTCTCGCCTCGAGGCTCGCTGGGCCGTCTTCTTCGACGCCCTCGGTATCCGCTGGGAGTACGAGCCTCAGCGCTTCGAGCTCTTGCCGCTGACGGAAGCCGTGCAGCAGCGCCTGCGCGAGGAACAGTTCCGCGACCCGCAGCCCGAGGACGCGATCCCGCTCGGCGACTTCCTGCCGAGCTTCTGGCTCCCCGCCCAAACCGCCTGGTTCCAGGTCGCTGCCACGGAGCCCACCGAGGCGGGGTGGGCCCGCTTCTTCCGGTTCTGCGACCTCAGCGACCAGCGAGCCTTCGTGGCCGTCGGCCCCCTGCCCGACCCTCGCACGGTCGAAGAGCACGGCCATCCGCAGGAAGACGGCTTCGAGATCCACACCTACGGCGACCAGCATTATGCCTGGACCCGGTGCCGTTGGTGCGGCTTCTACGACCTGACCTTCGATGCCCGGTCGGCCCGGACGCTCTGCGGCTGCCACAAGTCCAGGTACCCCGACCTCGACGCGCCGTGCTGCAACGGCGACAAGTGCTACCGCGGGGACGCCCCCGAGATCCTCGCCGCTTACGGCGCCGCCCGTGCAGCGCGCTTCGAGAACGACCCGAGCGGTTGCTGACCGGCCGGGCCTGTCCCAATCAGGCCCGGCGCTCGTCCATCCCACCACGAAGGAGGCTCCGATGGACTGCCAGCTCTGCCAGCGCGGTCTACGCGAGGACGAGGCTGCCCGGATCGCCTGCCGCCTCTGCCAGGCCGCGCTTGCCGGGCAGCTGCGCGAGCTGCCCGAGCTCTACCGGCAGCTCGGCGCCGAGCTGCTCCCCGGCGCTGGCGACCGGGGGCCGGCCGTCTCCGGTTCCCGGGGCCACGGCCTGCCGGTCAACGAGGACGCCCTCGACCTCCGGGCGTGGGGCGGGATGGTGTCCGCCCTTCAGGCTCACGAGGACGACTGGCGGCGCGCCCTGGGCATGCCGGTCGCCCCGTTCCGGGGCAGCGTCGAGCAGACCCTGACGGCCGCGGTGGAGTTCCTGGCCGGTCATCTGTGGTGGGCGTGCGAGAAGTACCCGGACGTCGATGGGCTGGCCGAGGACGTGCGGCGGCTGCGCGGTGCGGCGCTGTCGATCGTGGACCCGGAGGATCCGGCGACGAAGGCGAGGCGCATCGGGTACTGCCCGGCGGTGTACGAGGACGGGGCGGTGTGTGGTGCGGTGCTGCGGCACCGGCCGGGGGCCGGGTCGGTGGAGTGCCGTTGGTGTGGCGCGTCGTACCCGCCGTCGTCGTGGTCGGAGTTGGACCGCGCACAGCAAGCGGCGGCTACTCCTCCGGCTTCTGCGCCGGGCGTGCTGGGCGCTGAGGAAGCTCGTCCGTCTCGTGCGTGAGCCAGCGCAGGAAGGCGACCAGGTGCCCGTTCATGTCGCCCCCGACCTCGGCGACGGCGGCCTTGGCCCGTTCGTACAGCTCGGGCTCGGGCCGGAACGTCTTGGCGGGGTGCTTGTGGACCGAGGGCATAGCCGAATCCTCGCACGGTGTATTGCCACCCGTCCATGGGTGTGCGTAGAGTGGTGGCTAGCCACCTAGGCCAGCAAGAACGCACCACCCCATAACTGAATACGGCCCCCGCCGGTGCTACGAACACCGAACGAGGGCCTAACCGAAGCCCGGCAAGCCGGGCGTACTCCCTGACTAGACCAAGGAGTCGGCTATGGCCGATCTTGCCATGCCTGCGCGCACCGACGCGCCCCCGCCCACCCGCCGCCTCATCGCGGTCGGCACCATCCGCCGCACCGGCGGCCGCACCATCACCGTGCGCGCCACCGCGGCCGGCGTCACCGGAACCTCCCGCCCGGCGGTGAAGCCGTGACCCACAACCTCCCCGAGCCCGCCGCCGACCTGCTGCGCGCGATCCTCGAAGCGCTCGACATCCCGCACCCGGCCACGGTCGGCGACAGCGAGGTGCACGCCCGTGTGCTCGCCGACCGGGTCATGCACACGGTGGTCGCCCTGCACGGCGTCCTCGACGAGGGCGTGACCCGGCACCTCGGCATCGAGTGGACGACCGCACACCTGCGGGAGCGGCTCGCCGAGCACCCGCCCACCGGCTACCGGACCGCCGGCATCCCGCGCCCTGGTGGTGAGCGGCCGTGAAGCTGCCCACCTTCGTACCGACGCTCCCGGCCGCGATCGAGACCGCCCGCGAGTACCTCGCCCAGGCCGAGCGCGCTGACATCCACGACCACGGCCGGATCATCGAGTCCCACGCCACCCTCACCGTCTGCCTCGGCCAGCTGCTGGCCGCGCTCGACGCCGAGCAGGGGGTGACCCGGTGAAACTCCCCGGTTTCCGGTCCGGCTCCACCGGCCGCCCCGCCCAGACCCGCCGCCGTGACGCCGACCTCTCCTCGAAGCACATCGAAGAGGCGACCGCCGAGGCGTGCCGCGTCGATTACGTGGTCGGCGCCCCCGAGCGCGCCGCGTTCGACGCCCGCGGCCGAGCCGCTAAGGAGCGGCCGTGAGCGCGCCCCGCACGGTCACCGTGCACACCCGCGACCACGGCCCCGTCACCCTCACCTGCCCCACCTGGTGCACGACCGCCCACCCGGACGGGGGGTACCGGGTCGATATCTCCCACACGGGCGACGAGACCGGCCTCACCCTCGACACCACCCGCGGCACGGCCTACCTCATGCCGACCTTCCTGGAGCAGCGGCCGTACACCGAGCAGCGGCCCCCGGGCCGTGGGCTGTTCATCAACATCGGCCTGGACGGCGACTTCTACCCGTCCGACCCCGCGCAACTGCACGGCATCGCCGAGGCCCTCATCCGGCACGGCGCCCAGCTCCACGCGCTCGCCGGGCACCTCGCCGCGCTCCTCCGAGAGGAGGGCAGCCGATGAGCAAGCGCAACCGCCCCGGGAACTGCAAGGGCGACCGCGGCCGCATCAAGCGGTACACGCTCGCCCGCCGCCAGCGCGGCCGCTGCCTGTACTGCGCGGCCCCGTTCGCCCACCCGCTCGACGGCCGGCTCCGCCACTACGTGCCGTACCGGTGGTGGCCGGCCAACGCACGGCCCGCGCTGGTGCTCGCCTGTGGCCACTGTCCCGGCTCCACGAGCGCCGCCCTGCCCTGGCCACTCGTCTGGCTGCTCCTCGCCGCCGACTGCGCCCAGCAGGAAGGGAGCGCTGGCTGATGCTCCGTCTCTTCGCCGGCGTCCTGCTCATCGCCGAACTCGTCCTCCTGGCCGTGTGCGTCGTCCTCCGCGCCACCGCCTGATCCACCCCTGTCGCCGGGCCCACTCCTGCACGGGGTGGGCCCCGGAAGGACCCGATCCATGAACCGCGAGATCTGGCGGACTCTGACGTCCGCCTCGACCGCCTGGCGGGCTGCGCTGACCATCGTGTCGCTCGCCGCGATCGCCACCACCGGATGGTCCCTCTACGCCGTCGCCCGCCACTACGACGCCCCCGAGGGCATCTCAGGCGCAGCCGTCGCCGTATTCGACGGCGCCGCATACGCCTGCCTCCACCTCTCCAGCGAGGCATCCAAGGCCGGACGCAGCGCCGCCGGCGCCCGCCTGGCCACCCTCGTCATGACCGGCACCTCGGTCTACCTGAACGTCTTCCACGCCGACCTCATCGGCGGCGGCCTCGCCGCGGCCCTGCTGTTCTCCGTCCCCACCCTCGCCCTGCTCGCCGTCTCGGAGCTGTCCTGGGCCGGACCTCGGGCCGAGGCCCGCGCGCAGCTCGGCGAGCGCCCGTTCCGTCTGCCCGCGTTCGGCGGCTGGGCCTGGCTGCTGGCGCCCAAGCTCGCCGGGGCCACTGTGAAGCGGCGCGCGGTCGACCACATCGAGCACGCCGGACAGAGGTCCCCGAAGGACCCCAGTCCCGTCCCCTCGCGCCGTGCGACAGACATCCTGCGGGACCGGTTCGCCGAGATGGACCCCGCTGATGCGATCCGCATCGCCCATGATGCGCAGCCTGATATGCCCCCGCCGGAGCTGGCCGCGCTCCTCATCACCTACGGCGTGATCGTGGACGCCGTCCAGGTAGCCCTCATCCTCAACGGGCGCCCGCCGAGCATCGACCTCGACCGCGACGACGACGGTGATGCGGATGATGCGCATCAAGATGCGCCGCAGGTCCCGGCCCTGCCGCCCGTCACCAAGTCTCAGGCGATCATCGACGCCGCATCACACCTCGGCACCAGCGCATCAGCCGCCGACATCGCGAAGCGCGTCGAGCGCATCAACCGCATCACCGTGGACCCCGGCTACGTCCGCGCCGTCCTCTCCCGCGAGGCGAAGAAGGCCCGCCAGACGCCACAGAGCGACGAGGGCGTGGGCCAGGGCGGGGGCGGCTACGCGTGAACGAGCCCCGCATCATCCCGCCGCCCCCGGACTACGCGCCGACCGTCGGCCGCACCACCTGGTGGGCCAACACCCCGCCCGAGCCCACCGTCATCGTGCTGGCCGCCGAGGAGCCCCAGGAGCAGCCCAAGCGGCGCCTCCTGTCCGACGTGCGGTGGCGCCCCACCGCCGTCCTGTTCGCCCTCAGCCCCGGCCTGTGGTGGGCCCACACCCTCACCGACCCCGAGCTCACCACCGGCGGCGCCTACGTCATCAGCGGCATCACCGTGCTCATCACCGGCGGCCTCGACCACGCCCGCGGCTGGTGGATCACCCGCGTCGCCCTCTACGCCGCGCTCATCGGCCCCACGCTCGCCCTGCCCGGCCGCCCCGCCCTCGACCTCGCCCTCTACCTGATCACCGGAGCCACACCGTGAACGTCACACTCACCGCCGGAGGCATCCTCACCGGCCTCGCCCCCCTCGTCTGGTACGGCGCCCGCTGGGCCAAGACCAACCTCAAGAGCAAGACGAAGAACTGGAAGGAACTCATCCCCCTCGCCTACGGCTTCACCCTCGGCATCCTCGGCGCCATGTGCGTCGGCGGCCTCCTGGGCAAGCTGTTCGGACGCATCCGCCAGACCAGCAACGCCATCGGCAACAAAGGCCTGGGCACCACCACCGGCGCCGCCGATACCGCCGTCGCCGGCGCCCACGTCCAGCCCCTCACCACCGGCGGATCCATCCTCGTCGTACTCGCCTTCCTCGCCCTCATCGCACTCTGGAAGAAGATCAACAAAGACGACATCCGCATGATCGGCTCCGGCGCCTTCAGCGGCTCCACCGTCGGCACCACCGCCGGAATCGGCGGAACCGGCGCCCTCGCCCTCGTACCCGCCGTCAACAGCCTCGGCGACTCCCTGCTGAACAGCATCTGATGGCCACACTCCGCGAGACCGCCAGCCGGATCGAGACCGGCTCGGTCATCCTCGCCCGCCGCATCGGCCACGCCCTCACCCCCGAGGGCCGGCCGGTGCTGGCCATCATCCGCATCGGCGCCGCCTGCCTCACCGTCCCGCCGCTGTACGCCGCCATCGAGCGCTCACCGCTGATCCTCGCCCCGCTCGCCGTCGGCATCTGGTGCCGCCGCGCCTGGCACGCCAGCGCCCCCGCCCCGATCGACCCCGAGCAGACGCGCCGCCAACTCATCAAGGCCGTCCTCGAGCTCATCGGCGACCGACCCGGCATCCACCTGTCCGAGCTCTACCCCCGACTACTCGCCAGCCCCTACGGCGCGCGTCTGGACGAGACCCGGCTGCGCGCCGCCCTCACCGACGCCCGCATCACCATCCACCGGTCCATGCGCGTGGGCGACGTCGAGGGCCGCTCAGGCATCAAGCGGACCGACCTCGAGGCCCTCCTGCGCCCCGCTCCCCTCTCTCCAGTGCCCGACCCCTCTCCAACCGATGGAGACGCAGGTCAGGCCACACCGGAGAGCGGTGGAGAGCGAGCCGGAGAGCGGGCGGAGAGCGCCTGAACCACCCCTCTCGGAAGGGGTTACGTGCACAACTCAACTATCGAAGGGAGGCACCCCATGGGCTACTGCGAAAAGTGCGGATGGTGGACCCTGCCCGGCTGCGGGCACTGAGCCACACTGGCGTCATGGAGTTCATCGTCCCGCCCCTGGGCACCGTCACCACGGACCTGGCCGCCCTCAACTGCGGAGTGCGACCAGCCACCATCCGCGACTGGGTCCGCCGCGGCCTCCTCACCCGCTGCGGCGGCACCCCGAGGCGCCCCCTCTACCGTCTCGCCGACGTCGAGGCCGCCCGCTACGCGGCCAAGCCCAACCGCCCCGGACAGCGTGCCGCTTGACGTGCGACGATCCATGCGCCACGATCTCGGTGAACAGCTGTGCCCAAAACAGGCTGACCAGCGCTTCGAAGGCCCCGACCAGATCACCACCGGCCGGGGCCTTCGCCATGCCCGAGGGGGTGACCATGGCCAGCAACCCCCGCAACGGCCGGCCATACCGCCGCCTGGTCGCCGAGGTAAAAGCCCAGAGCATGCCCTGCTGGATCTGCGGCCACGACATCGACCCCACCCTCGACGCACGCAACACCTGGTCGTTCACCCTCGACCACGCCGTGCCCCTCAGCCGCGGTGGCAGCCTCCTCGACCCCTCCAACGCCCGCTCAGCGCACCGACGCTGCAACAGCGCCCGCGGCAACAGGCTCACCGTCCGCCAGCCCCGAGCCTCCCGCAGGTGGTGACCACACGTGCTGTACGTCGTCACCGGCCCGCCCGGCGCCGGCAAGTCCAGCTGGATCCGCGCCCACGCCAAGCCGACGGACATCGTCATCGACCTCGACCTCATGGCCCTCGCCATGGCCGGCCCCGGAGCCGACCACCACGCCCATAGCGACGTGCTGCTCAAGGTCGTACACCGTGCCCGGTTCGCCGCGCTGAACGAGGCGTACCAGCACCTCGACACCACCGACGTGTACGTCATCCACACACAGCCCAGCCCCAAGGCCCGAGCGAAGTACAAGCGGCTCAAGGGCAAGGTGATCGTGGTCGACCCGGGCCGCGACGTGGTCATGCAGCGGGTACGGGCCATGCGTCAGCCCGGCATGGAGGCTGTGGTCACACGCTGGTACAACCGCCGGCCCAAGGCAGCATCACACGGCGTGATGCCCCAGCGGTCCCGCGACTGGTAACCCACCGCACACAGCGTCAGCTCACGGACCGTGACCCCAGCGTCCAGCATCACCGAGCGCGACCACAGCAGCGCGAATGACCACGACGCGACGGCCTGAACGGAGATCATCCGGCCGAGCGGAGCCCTTCTTTAGTGGGCTTCCCGGGCGACCCAAACGCCCTTGTCGCCCGATTTTTTGCGCGCCGATTTGGATGCGAACTTGACGGCGAACTCACTTCAGAGGAATTAGCGATGTCGCGCTACGTGACATTGATGGTATTACGCTGCGTAATCACCCTATGGGTCACGCTATGTGACGGTGCGTCGGTTACGTCCCGTTGCGAGGGGGTGACGACGTGAGCGACGTGGAGAACGCTACCCGCTCCGAAGTGGATCAGCTCGGAGTCGGCCCGGTCGCGCCGGGGCTGACGGCGGCCGCGGTGGCGCTCGCTCGCCAGCTCGATGACGCCGAGGACGCGAAGGGTGCCGCAGCAGCGGCCCGTGAATTGCGCGCCATCATGTCTGACCTGCGGAAACTTGCTCCAGTGGAGTCGAAGGGGGACGCGGTCGATGACGTCAGTCGTAAGCGAGCCGAGCGTCGCGCCGCTCTCCAGCAGCAGGCCGGTGGGTGACGGGCCGGTATACGGCCATCAGCGCCCGCGGGTCCTCGCTGTGCCCGGGACGTTCCTGTCGAGCGCCGGGCAAGAGGCCGTCGACCTGGCGGCCCGGGCTGGGCTGCGGCTGGATCCGTGGCAGCAGTTCGTCCTCGAGGAGGGCATGGGCGAGAAGACGGACGGCAACTGGGCGTCGCCCGAGGTGGCGGTGAACGTGCCGCGTCAGAACGGGAAGGGCGGGATCATCGAGGCCCGCGAGTTGTGGGGCCTGTTCATCGGCGGCGAGCAGCTGATCCTGCACAGCGCACATGAGTTCAAGACGGCGAAGAACGCGTTCAAACGGATCGAGCGTCTGATCCGTGGATGCCCTGACCTGCACAAACGCGTCAAACGGTACTGGCAGACGGTCGGCGAGGAAGGCATCGAGCTGCACACCGGGCAGCTGCTGCGGTTCATCGCACGCTCGGGCGGGAGCGGCCGGGGCTTCACCGCGGACTGCATCGTGCTCGACGAGGACATGATCCTGGGCGACGACGCCATGGCCGCACTCGCGCCGACGCTGGCCGCCGTCGCCAACCCGCAGACCTGGTATCTCGGCTCGGCCGGGATCGGCCACCAGTCGGTGCAGCTCGGGAGGCTGCGGCGCCGGGCGCTGGCCGCGCTGGAGACCGGCGTGCCGGATCCGACGCTGGCCTACTTCGAGTGGTCGATCAACGAGCACCGCGACGAGTGCGGCCCGCAGTGCCAGGAGCATGACGAGGTGGTGGCCGCCGAGTCGGTCCTGAAGGCGAACCCGGCGATCGGGTATCGGCTCACCTTGGAGAAGTGCGCAAACGAGCGCCTGACCCTGGGGGACACGCTGTTCGGCCGTGAGCGGCTCGGCGTGGGCGACTACCCATCGGACTCGGCGGATACCTGGCAGGTCATCGGTGAGGACGCCTGGCGGGCGCTGGCGGATGCGGCGAGCCGACCGGATGACCCGGTGGCCTTTGCGATCGATACGACCCCGGAGCGGTCGCACAGTGCGATCGGCGTGGCGGGTGCCTCGGGGGCGGCAGTGCACGTCGAGGTGGTGGACCATCAGCCCGGCACGGGGTGGGTGGTGGAGCGGGCGGTGGAGCTGGACGGGCGCCACTCGCCGCGCTGCTGGGTGGTGGACGAGGGCGGCCCTGCAGGGTCGCTGATCCCGGATCTGCGGAAGGCGGGGCTGCTCGTCGTCTCGCCGAAGACCCGGCAGATCGCCCAGGCATGCGGCCAGTTCTACGACGCGGCGGCCGAGCAGGCGATCGTGCACATCGACAACGCGCCGCTGGCGGCGGCTCTGGCGGGCGCGCAGCAGCGTCCCCTGGGTGATGCGTGGGCGTGGGCCCGTAGGGGCGTGTCCGTGGATATCAGCCCGCTGGTGGCCGTGACGCTGGCGAAGTGGGGACTTGAGGCCGAGCTGGACGAGGACGAGCCCGGCGACGTCATGAACAGCGTGTGGTGAGGAGTGGGCGCATGAGCTGGTGGTGGCCATTCCGCCGCAGGGAGCAGCAGCGGGCGATCACGTATCAGGACGTGTGGGGGTCCGGCGGTGACCCTGCCGCGCTGCGCGGAGACTCCCAGGAACGGGCGCTGCGTCTGGCGCCGGTGTACGCGGCGACGCGGCTGCTGGCGGACTCGGTGGCGTCCCTGCCCACCAAGTCCTACCGGGAGGTTGGGGAGACGCGCAGGCCCGTTCCTTCCCCGCAGCTGTTCGTGCGGCCGGCGGCGACGGGCACGCGCTACGACTGGCTGCACCGGGCGATGACGTCGCTGACGCTGCGGGGGAACGCCTACGGGCTGATCGTGGCGTGGGACCGCGCGGGCTGGCCCTCGCAGATCGAATGGCTGCACCCCGATGACGTGAGCGTTGAGGACAACCTCGCGCCCCGTCCGGTGTGGTACGTCCAGGGCCGGCGCCTGGAGGACGGGCAGATGTTCCACGTTCCGGCCTACACGCTGCCCGGCCAGATCCTGGGGCTGTCGCCGATCCGCCAGTTCGCGCTGACCACGGACACCGGGCTGCTGGCCCAGCAGTTCGGGAGGGACTGGTTCGCCAACGGGTCGACCCCGGCCGCCGTGCTGGAGACTGACCGCGAGGTTCAGGCCGAGGCTGCGACCATTCTGAAGGCCCGGTTCAAACAGGCCGCCGAGGGGCGCGACGTCGCGGTGCTGGGACTGGGCACGAAGTACAAGCCCATCTCCGTACCGGCCGAGGAGTCGCAGTTCCTGGAGACCATCAAGGCATCGGCGAACCAGATCGCGGCGATCTACGGGGTGCCGCCGGAGAAGGTCGGCGGGACGACCGGCAACAGCCTCACCTACACCACCGTCGAGCTGAACAGCCTGGACATGCTGACGTGGACGCTGCGCCCATGGCTGGCCCGCCTGGAGGAAGCCCTGTCGCTGCTGCGGCCGCCGGATGAGTCGGTGAAGTTCAACGCGGACGCCATGCTGCGGACCGACACCCTCACCCGCTACCGGGCGCACTCGATCGCCCGCCGGATCGGGCTGAACAGCATCGACGAACTCAGGGCGCTCGAGGACGAGCAGCCCCTGCCGGACGGGCAGGGCCAGGACTACACCCCGCTGGGCGGACTGCCCCCGGACGGAAGCGAGAACCCATGAGCAGTGCCACAGAGCGCCGGTTCACGCGCGGCCTGGTCGAGGTCCGCGCAGCTGGCGAGACGCGCACGATCGGCGGCTATGCCGCGAAGTTCAACATGCTGTCGCGGAACCTGGGTGGATTCGTCGAGCGGATCGACCCCGGGTTCTTCGCGAAGTCCGAGGGCGACGGCTGGCCCGAGGCCATGGCCCGGTACAACCACGATGACAACATGCTGCTCGGCACCACCGACGGCGGGACGCTGCGGCTGGCGGTGGACGGCACCGGGCTGGATTACAGCGTGGATGTGCCGCAGGCGCGGGGGGACGTGTATGAGCTGGTGCAGCGGGGCGACGTGCGCCGCTCCAGCTTCGCGTTCTACACCTTCGCCGACGACTGGGGCATGACCGAGCAGGGTTTCCCGGTCCGGACGCTGCTGTCCGGCCAGCTGGTCGACGTCGCCCCGGTGAACACCCCCGCGTACCTGGACACCTCGACGGGGCTGCGGTCGCTGGCCGAGAAGAGCGGGGCCGACCTCGAAGAGGTGCGCGCGGCCGCGGCCGAGGACGGCGGCCTGCGCCGGTTCCTGGAGCCACCGGCCCCGAAGGTTATCGATCTGGCGCCGAACGGCTGGCAGGGCGACCCCCACCCGCCGCTGGCGCTGCGGCAGCGGCGCGCCGCGCTCTACCAGCGCCGCACCTTCTGAGGCAGGGCGACACCCACCTCGACATCCCTATCCACCAGGCACCCCTCGGCGCGGGCCGTGCGGGTGTCGTCGTCATGCCCAGGAGGGCAACCGTGAGCGACCTCATCAAGCGGCTGCAGGAACGCCGCGCGAACATCTGGGAGCAGGCCAAGGCCCTGCTCGACGCGGCCGAGGGCGAGAAGCGCGATCTGACCGCCGAGGAAGAGACCCAGTACCAGGCGCTGAACGCCGACCTGGACAGCATCGACGGCCGGGTCAAGGACATGGCCGAGGCCGAGCAGCGGGCCAAGGACGCGGACGCGGCGTTCGCCCAGTTGCTCGCCAAGACCCCCGAACCGCAGCAGCGCGGCAGGGCCGAGGACTCCGAGCTGCGCCGGTTCGCTCGCGGTGAGATCCGGTCCATCGACATCCGCCCTGAGGGCAAGGTCAACTTTCGTGACCTGGTCAAGGGCACCGCGACGGCGGGCGGCAACACCGTCCCGACCACGTTCTACGGGCAGCTGGTCGCGCACCTGATCGAGGTGTCCGGCGTGCTGATGGCCAACCCGACCGTGCTCAACACCGCCTCGGGCGAGAGCATCGAGGTGCCTATCACCACCGCCCACTCCACCGCCGCGATCACCTCCGAGGGCGGGGCCATCACCGAGTCGGACCCGGCGTTCGGCAAGCGGACCCTGGGCGCCTACAAGTACGGCGTCCTCATCCAGGCGTCCAGCGAGCTGCTGACCGACACCGGTGTCGACCTCGAGGGCTACCTGTCCATGCAGGCCGGGCGGGCGCTGGGCAACGCGGTGGGCGCCCACCTGGTGACCGGCGATGGATCGTCCAAGCCGACCGGCGTCGTCACCTCCGCCTCGACCGGCAAGACCGGCGGCACGGGCGTGGCCGGTGCGTTCACCGCGGACGACCTGATCGACCTGTTCTACAGCGTCATCTCCCCGTACCGGAACAGCCCGTCGTGCGGCTGGCTGATGCGGGACGCCACCATGGGCGCGGCCCGGAAGCTGAAGGACCAACAGGGGCAGTACCTGTGGCAGCCCTCGATCCAGCTCGGTGTGCCGGACACGCTGCTGGGCAAGCCGGTGTATACCGACCCGAACGTGGCTGCCGTCGCGACCTCGGCCAAATCGGTCGTCTTCGGCGACTTCGCCGCGTACTTCGTGCGCATGGCGGGCGGGGTGCGCTTCGAGCGCTCCGACGACTTCGCGTTCAACACCGACCTGACCACGTTCCGCGCGATCATCCGCGCGGACGGGCTCACCGTCGACCAGACCGGCGCCCTGAAGGTCTTCGCCGGCGCCGCCACCTGATCCCGCCCGGGGCGGCCCTCCGCCACCGCGAGGGCCGCCCCTGCTCGAAGGAGGAGCACATGAAGGTCCGTATGAAGGCGGCCATTTCCGGCACTCGCGACGGCGAGCCGTGGCCCGCGCGGGGCGGAGTCGTCGAGCTTCCACAGGACGAGGCCGAGCACCTGATTGGTGCCGGTCTGGCCGAGGACGCCGCGAGCGGTGAGCCGGTCGAGGAGACCGCCACCGTCAAGGCGGCCCCGGAGACGGCCACGCCCAAGCGCGGCCGGTCCAGCAAGTAGGGAGGGTCCCGTATGGCGCTGCTGACGCTGGACGAGGCCAAGGCGCAGCTGAACATCACCACGGTCACGCACGACGTCGAGTTGCAGGCATACGTCGACTCGGTCACCGCCATGGTCGAGTGGTACGTGGGTCCGGTGGAGAACCGGGCCGTGAGCGAGACCGTCAGCGGGCGCGGCCCCACCTTGTGCCTCACGCACGTCCCGGTTGTGTCCCTGACTTCGTTCACCCCGGTCCTCACCGGCGGCGCAGCCCTCGCTGTCTCTGACGTCACGGTCGACCTTCCGACGGGCGTGGTGCGGCGGCTGAACGGGGCCGCGTTCTGCGGTGGCCCCTGGACGGCCGCCTACACCGCGGGGCGTGGCAGCGTCCCGCCCACCCTCAACCTCGCCGGGCGCATGATGGTGCAGCACCTGTGGCGCACGCAGCAGGGCCCCGGGCGTCCGGGGCTGGGCGGGGCGGACGACTTCGACGTCACCCAGCCCGTGCCCGGCTTCGGCTACGCGGTGCCCAATCGGGTGCTGCAGCTGCTCCAGCCGTACCGGCTCCCGCCGGGGGTGGCGTAGATGGCGACCTCCCGCGTGCCCGCCTCGATCGAGGCGCTGCTGGCCATCTGGCGGGCGGCCCCGGGCCTGGCCGGCGTGCAGATCCTCGACGGCCCGCCGACCGGCGACCAGGCCAATGCGGACTACCTGACCGTGGGCTGGTCTCCCACCAGCGAGCTGGCGGTGGAGTTCGCCCAGGAGTTCAACGCGGCCGGCGCCCGCACCCGGGATGAGGAGTTCAGCATCCTGTGCTTCCTCGACACCTGGACCGGGGACACCGATGTGGCCGCCCGCCGGGCCCGGGCGTTCGAGCTCCTCGCCGTCTGCGAGGAGACGATCCGCGCGTCCAACTCCAATCCGACGGCACCGACGCTCAACGGTGCGGTGCTGTGGGCGGAGATCGCCAGCGGCTCGCTCATGCAGACCAACACCGACCAGGGTGTGCGCGCCGCGATCCCCTTCGTCGTGGCCTGCCGCGCCCGCATCTGAACCACTGCAATGTGAGGAGTACAGCCATGGCGCGTGTGCGCTTCATCGGCTCGGAGCCGGTGACGGTGCCGGAACTCGGCTCCCGGCTCGTCCAACCCGATGAGGTCGTCGAAGTGCCGGACGACCGCTACGAGGGCTACGTCTGCCAGCCCGTCACCTGGGAGTCCGTGGAGGAGCCCGGCACCAGGGCCGCGGCGAAGAAGACCGCGGCCAAGCCGCAGAAGGAGGGCTGATCCATGGCGATCGGATCCGGGCTCGGCGCTCAGCTGGGCATCAGCGCTGAGAGCACGTATGGCACGTTCGTGGCGCCGAGCAAGTTCATCGAGTTCACCAAGGAAAGCCTCGTCCTCAAGAAGACGACGGCCCAGAGTGCGGGTATCGCGGCTGGCCGTCTGCTGGCCCTGTCTTCCCGGCGAGTGCTGACCCGCAAGGAGGTCTCCGGCAGCATCGACCTGGAGGTCACCAACAAGGGCGTGGGCTTGCTGCTGCAGGCGCTCATGGGCACGACCGTCACGCCGGTGCAGCAGGCCGTCACGACCGCGTACCTGCAGACCCACACTCTGGCCGACACCGCGGGCAAGTCGCTGACGATCCAGAAGGGTGTGCCGCTCACGACCGGCACGGTGACGGACAAGTCGTTTCTGGGCTGCAAGGTCACCTCGGCTGAGTTCGCGTGTGAGGTGGGCGGCATGCTCACCGGCAGCTTCGAGTTCGACGGCAAGACGTGTGACGAGGCGCAGACCCTGGCGACCGCGTCCTACCCGGCGATGAGCCCGTTCCACTTCGGGCAGATGGCCGTGAAGACGGGCACGTTCGGCACGGAGACGGCCCGGGACGGCGTGCGCAAGATGGCGGTGAAGATCGAGCGGCCTCAGGCGGTCGAGCGGTTCTATGCCGGGCAGTCGGGGCTGAAGAAAGAGCCCATCTCCAATGATCAGGTGAAGATCACCGGGACCATGGAGACGGACTATATCGACACCGTCCTCGATGACCTGCACACCTCGGACGGGGCGACGTCCCTGGTGTGGGAGTTCATCGGGCCGATCATCGCGTCCACCTACGCGGAGACGTTCCGGATCACGCTGCCCGCCGTGCACTTCGACGAGGGCCCGCCGGTGGTGGACGGGTTCGACGTCATCAAGCCCACCCTGCAGTTCACGGGCCTGTACGACGGGACGAACCTGCCCAAGATCGAGTACATGAGCACCGACGTCACGCTGTGAGGTGACCGAGTGCGCGATGTACGGATCACCGGCACCGGGCAGCTGCTCAACCTGAGCCGGGACCTGCGGCGGGCGGGCGGGTCCCGGCTGCAACGGAACTTCGCCCGCAGGATCCGGCGGGCCGCGGAGCCGCTGCGCGACGGCCTGCAGACCGCGGTCCGCACGGTGCCCATCCGGAGTCAGGGCGGCAGCGGGCGCAGTGGGCCCAGCCCGACGACGCGGCCGCTGCGGGCCACGATCGCCGAGGCGATCCGGATCAGCGTCCGCGTCTCGGCCAATCCCGGCGCCCGGATCTGGATCGACCGGGGAGCGCTGCCGCCGGACATGCGGGCCATGCCGAACAAGATCGATGAGGCCAGGTGGCGGCACCCGGTGTTCGGCAACCGCAAACGCTGGGCCACCCAGTACGCGGCGCCCTGGTGGGACGTGACGATCCGCCGCCACACCGCCCGTATGGCCGCCGAAGTCGAGCGGGTCCTTGACGACGTCCAGCGTGACCTGAGCTGAAACGAGAGAACAACGTGATCATCGTCTACACGCCCGAGGACGGCGAAGAGCGCCGCTGGGACCTGAAGACCGCCCGCATCACGGCCGTCGAGGCCGAGGCCGTCGAGCGGGCGACCGGGCTGGAGTGGGAGCCGGCCAAGTCCAAGGTGCTCAACGGCAGCATGCTGGCGACGCGTGCGGTGGCGTGGGTGCTGATGAAGCGCGACCAGCCGACCCTGCGCTACACCGCGTTCGTGCCCGCGGCCGCCGAGCTCGGATTCGAGTTCGACGCGGAGGAGCTGGCCGCGATCCGCGAGGGCATCGAGACGAACGCCGACCTGGACGAGGACGAGCGCGCGGCGGCTCTGGCCCAGCTGGACGCGGCCACCCCCGGCGAGGACGGGGACGAGACGGCCGTGGAGGCGGACCCGGAGGCGGTCCCAAAAGACTCGGCCGCCGGAGCATCACTCACCGCCGCCTGAGCTACGAGCCGCTGCTGGCGCACCTGCTGCACATCCGCCCGTGGGAGATCGAACTGTTGACCATCGAGCAGTTCGAGCGGGCCATCGCCTGGATCGACGACCACAACCGGCAGCAGCAGGAGGAGGCGGGCAGGGATGTCTGAGCGGCGTATGCGCTTCACCCTCGACGGCAGCGACCGGCTGTCGCGGGTCCTGAACCAGGCCGGGGACGCCTCGGACCGCCTGGCCGCGAAGTTGCTGAAGCTCGGGGCCATCGGCGGCGCCGCACCGATGGGTGCCGCGGTGGTCGCGGGTACGGGGGCCATGGTCGCTGCGTTCGCCAGTGCGGGGGCGGCGGCGGGGGCGTTCGGCGCGGCCGTCAAGCCGCAGCTGACCGCGGTGACCGAGGCGTCCGACCTGTACACCAAGGCGCAGGATGCGGCGGCCAAGGGCGGCAAGGAGGCGGCGGCCGCACAGAAGGAGTACAAGGATGCGCTGGCGAAGATGCCTCCGGCGACGAGGGACACCGCGAAGGCGTTCATCGGGTTGAAGTCGGATTTCAGTAAGTGGTCGGACTCGCTCAGCAAGACGACGATGCCGATCTTCACCAAGGGGCTCGGCACGCTCCGGGCCATGCTCCCCAGCTTGACGCCGCTGGTGAAGACGGCGGCCGGTGCGTTGGGCGGGTTCGTCGACCGCATCGACAAGAGCGTGAAGGGCGGGGCGTTCGACCGTCTGGTGCAGAGGCTCGACGGCGCCGCGAAGACCACGTTCCCCGCGTTCCTCAACTCGGCGAAGAACATCGTCGTGGGGATCGCCGGGATCGTCAATGCGTTCTTGCCCGCCTCGGGCAAGATGTCCACCAGCCTCGAGGATCTGACCGCCAAGTTCGCCGCGTGGGGGCAGTCCCTCAAGGGCAGCGAGGGCTTCAGGAAGTTCCTCGACATGGCGGGCAACGGGGCCGGGATGCTCGGCACGCTGGGGGCGGCGGCCGGGAATCTGCTGGTGTCGCTGGCCCCGCTGCTGGGGACCACCGCGACCCTGGCCAATGGCTTCGCGAAGCTGATCAACGCTCTGCCGCCAGAGACGCTGCAGTTCATCGCGACGTCGCTGGTGGCGGTGCGGCTGGGTGTCCTGGGCTGGGCCGTGGCTCAGCGCGTCCTCAACGCGTCCATGCGCGCCAACGTGATCGGCGCGATCGTCACCGCCGTGATTCTCGTCGGGGCGGCGTTCGTGACCGCGTGGCAGAAGTCGCAGCGGTTCCGGGAGATCGTCACCACCGTGTTCGCCGGGCTGGCGCTGCCTGTCCTGGAGTTCGCCAAGATCGCGTTGCGGGGCTTCAAACTGGTGATCGGCGGCATCCTCACGTTCGTCTCCGCTGTGGCCGGCATCGGAGCCAAGGCATTCGGCTGGGTGCCCGGGGTGGGCAAATACTTCAAGAAGGGCGCGGACGCGGTCGAGCAGTACCGCAAGGACACGAACGCATCGTTCGACAAGGCCATCGGCAAGGTCGACGACTGGAAGAAGTCCGTGGCCAACATGCCGCGGAAGGTGAAGCTGCAGGGCGACATCACCGACCTGAAGGACAAGATCGCTGAGGCCAGGCAGAAGCTCGACGACAAGAACCTCAGCAAGGCGCGGAAGGCCAAGCTCGAGGCGGACATCCGCGAGTGGAACCAGAAGCTGCACAAGGCCCAGACCGACCTCGACCGCCTGAGCGGGAAGAAGGCCAAGCCGAAGATCGACGCCGAGCCCAGCGCGCTGTTCGACAAGGTCAAGCGCTCCCAGCTCGCTCTGGTCGGCATCAAGAGCCCCAAGCCGAAGATCGACGCCGAGCCGTCCGGGCTGTTCGGCGCGGTGAAGCGGTCGATCGCCTCGCTGAATACGGTCAAGGGCCGGAAGCCCGCCATCAGTGCGAGCAACAGCGGCGTGCTGTCCGCGGTCCGGAACGCCCAGAGCTGGATCAACGGCGTGCACGGCCGGACCGTCTCGATCAACGTCGTCACGGTCGGCCTGGGCGCGGCCAGGGCAGCGATCGCCGCGCTGGGCGGTTTCGCGCGCGGCGGGCTGGTCCGCGGCTACGCATCCGGCGGCCCGATCCAGGGCTTCCCCGGGGGCGGGCCGATCGCCGGGCCGGGCACGGGCACCTCGGATTCCATCCTGGCCATGGTCAGCAACGGCGAGTTCGTCATGCGGGCGAAGGCCGTGGCCCGGTACGGGGTGCGGTTCATGCGGGCGCTCAACGAGGGGCGCCTGCATCTGGGGCAGGCGCAGGCGTCCGCGTCCAGTTCGGCCGCCGGATCCGCAGCCAGCGGGACCGGCGACCTGCGCACCGCCGGGGTGGACATGGTCCGCGGCCTGATCGCGGGCATGACCTCCCAGGCCGGGGCGCTGCAGGCGGCGGCCGGGCGGACCGCCGGCGCTGCGCTGCTCGGCGTGCGGTCCGAGCTGGAGATCGCCTCGCCGTCGAAGAAGATGGCCAAGCTCGGGCGGGACGCCGGGGCGGGCATGGTCAAGGGTCTGACCGGTACCAAGGCCCAGATCTCCTCCATCTCCAAGACGCTGGCCAAGGACATCTGGGATGCGTTCTCCGGTACCAAGGACAACCGGCTGGTGGCCCAGCTGAACCGGACCACCAAGCGGCTGCAGTCGCTCGCCTCCCAGCGGGATTCCATCGCGAAGAAGATCGCGGATGCCAAGAAATTCGCCGGCGACACCGCGGCCACCGCGAAGGAGGGGGCGCAGCTGTCCAACCTCGGCATCGAGGAAGGGCAGGTCACCGCGGGCAGTATCAAGGCGGGGCTCGCCGACCGGCTGGCGAAGATCAAGCAGTTCACCAAGTACGTCGACCTGCTGGGCAAGCGGGGGCTGCACAAGTCGGTGTTGCGGCAGATCCTCAACATGGGCCCCGAGGCCGGATACGCCTACGCCTCCGCTCTCGCGGGAGCGGACAAGGGCACGCTGGGGACGATCAACTCCCTGCAGACGCGCGTCAACACCGGCGCGGACAACCTCGGCCGCCTCGGCGCGGACCGCATGTACGACTCCGGGAAGAACGCGGGCAAAGGCTTCCTCAAGGGGCTGGAGGGCCAGCAGAAGAACATCGAGAAGCTGATGCTCAACATCGCCAAGGGCATGCAGAAGGCGATCCGCCGCGCTCTTGGGATCAAGAGCCCGTCCACGGTGATGGCCCAGATCGGCCGCTACTCCACCGAGGGCCTGGCCCGCGGCCTCCTCGATCGCGTACCGGTGGTGGAGTCGGCCATGGACACGGTGGCGGGCACGGTCGCCGCGGTCCGCCCGGTGCCCGGTGCGCCCGCCGCCGTACCCGCCCGGGCCTCGGCGGAGCCGCGGGTGATGCACGTCCAGGTCGACGTCTCCGGAGCCCTGGACCCGATCGCGACGGCGAAGGAGATCCGCAAGATGTTCCTGAAGCTGCAACGGGACTTCGGCGGCATGAACCTGGGGGTGAGCCTGTGATCCGCATCGCGGTTGAGGCCGCGTTCGGCTACGCGCCGACCGCGGCCTCGGTCACCTGGACCGACATCACCGACTGGGTGCACCTCGGCGAGGGGGTGAAGATCGACCGAGGGGCGTCCGATGAGCTGGCCGAGACCCAGCCCGCCACCGCGGCCCTGGTCCTGGACAACTCGGACGGCCGCTTCACCTCGGGCAACGCCTCCTCGCCGTACTACCCGGACGTGCGCCGCAACTGCCCGATCCGTATCCAGGAGGCCACCACCGCCAAGAACCTGGTGCGGCACCCGTCCTTTCAGGACGCGACCGGAGACCAGGACTCCAGCGGCTGGGACGACGGCAGCACCCCGCCGCTGTCGTCCTTCAACAGCCAAGTCCACTGGCACACCGGCGGCTGGTCCCACCTGATCAACTGGACCGACACCGGCACCGGCGGCCTGTACGGACAGACCCTGTACGGGCTGAACATCGGCCAGGCCCACACCGCATCCGCGTGGGTGTGGGTCCCGGCCGGTGACCCGCCCGTGCGTCTGGTCATCGACAACACCACGGCCGGCGCCCCCTCGACCACGACGGGGGCATGGACGCAGATCAGCGTCACCTGGACCACGACGGCCGCCGTGCACCGCCTGGACTTCACCACCTCCGTCACCTCCCCGGTGACCGGGGATCAGGCGTGGGTCGATGACGTCCAGGTCGAGGAAGGCACCGCGCCGACCTCGTTCGACAGCGACGGCGCGCGGCTGCACCCGCGGTTCCGCGGCATGGTGAACCAGTGGCCGATCTCCTGGAACGGCATGCTGTCCAAGGTCACCATCACCGCCACCGACCTGTTCAAATGGCTCGCCCGGCTCCCGCAGCTGCAGCCGCTGCTGGTCGAGGAAGTGCTGCAGCTCGGGCCTGTCGCGTACTACCCGATGTCGGAGCCGGCCGACTCGACCACGGCCGGGGACATCTCCGGCCTGGGAGCGGGGTCCCTTGGCCAGGTCCAGGGCGGCACCGGCGGCACCGTCACCTTCGGCGACGCCGCGGGCCCGCCCGCCACCGGACAGACCACGGCCCAGCTCACGCCCGTCTCGGCGACGGCCGGGCGCTATCTGCGCGGCGACCTCGGCCCGCAGACCGAGGCGTCCGTCAACCCGCTCTTCGTGGAAGCGTGGTTCCAGACCACGACCCGCGGCCGCCTCATCTGCGCACTCGCCTCCAAGGACGGCCAGTACCAGCTGCACTTCCTCCTCGACAGCGGCACCGGGCAACTGGACATCGAGTACACCAGCTCGGATCTCCCGCGCACCTCGGTCTCCGTCGCCACCCCGGCCCTGGACGACGGGCAATGGCACCACCTGGTGTACGACGAGTTCAACGCCCAGGTCTACCTCGACCACACCGTGCCCGGCTACGCGGTCACGGTCGACAAGATGCTGCAGCTGCGCACCCTGTGGGCGGGCGGCTACGGCGCCGCACGCATCTGGTCCGGCGCCCTGGCCCACATCGCCGTCCACCTGTCCAGCACGACCTACGCCCTGAGCGAGTACCTCGACCACTACGAGGCCGGCACCACCGGCTTCGCCGGGGAGGACGCCGGGGCGCGCATGCAGCGGCTGGCCGGATACGCGGGTATCGGCACCGTCACCACCTCCGGCAGCTTCGATGAGATGGCCTCCCAAGGGGAGGGCGGCAAGTCCGCGCTGGAGATGATGCGGGAGGTCGAGGCCACCGAGTCCGGGCGGCTGCTCTCCGACCGTCAGGACGCCGCGCTGGTCTTCCAGGGCCGGGACCTGCGCTACAACCCCGTACCTGCGATCACGCTCGCTTACGCCGATCTGGAAACCGGCGGCGTGGAGTTCGCCGACGATGATCAGAAGCTGGTCAACTACGCCACCGGCGCCCGGCCGGGCGGGGCGACGCAGACCATCACCGACCCGGACAGCATCGCCACCTTCGGCCGGTACGAGCAGTCGATCACCGTGCTGAAGAACGACGACGACCGGGTCATCAGCGCCCTGCGGTGGATGGTCCACCGCTACGCCAACCCCCTGCCCGAGCTGCGGCAGATCGCCGTCGAGGCGTACAGCCTGCCCCTGGCCACCTACCGCGCTTTGCTGGACGCGGACGTCTCCACCGCGATCACCATCACCGGCCTGCCCCCGGAGGCCCCCGCCCCCGAGACCACGGCGTTCGTCGAGGGCTACTCGGAGACCATCACCCTCGCCGGGCACCAGATCGACATCCACACCAGCGCGGCCGACACCGACACCGTATGGATCCTCGGCGACCCCACCTACTCGGCGCTGGGCCTGACCACCCGCCTGGCCTACTGAAAGGGGGTGCTCGCGTGGGCGCCATCGTCCGCAGCGAGACCTACTACCGCCGCCCGCCGACCTGCACCCAAGCGAAATGGGACGCCGCCACGTGGCCCGAGCGGGCCCTGATCTACCTCGAGTACGTCCTGCGCATGCGGATCCCCCGGCCCGAGGGCGACAACGGGCTGACCGCCTGGGCGCGCATCGACTCCGGCCGCTGGCTCGCCGAATGCCCCACCTGCAGCTCGGCCCAGATCGTCACCCCCACCGACCCGCGCATGACCTGCTGCCGGGACTTCACCGGCTGGACCACCCTGGCCATGCCGGCCGACCCGGACGCGGTCGAGGCGCCCCTACTCGGCCTGCCCACCCGCGAACAGTTCTGGTGGGCCGACGACGACCCGGCCAACCCCAACCAGCCGCCCGCCGACCCGGGCCCGACCGATCCCGGAGGCGAGTCGTGAGCTTCGCGCCCCGCACCTGGAACGCCGGTGAGACCGTCACCGACACCATGCTCAACGAGGAGATCCGCGACCAGTTCAACGAGATCTTCGCGGCCTGGACGAGCTACACCCCCACCTGGACCGCGGCCACCACCAACCCGTCCCTGGGCAACGGCACGCTGATCGGCCGGTACCTGAAGGTGGGCCGCACCTGTACCGCCCACATCAACCTCGTCACCGGGTCGACCACCACCTACGGCAGCGGCAATTACGCGTGGGCGCTGCCATTCACCTCAGCCAACGCGGGCTGCACGTACATCGGGCACGCCCACCTGCTCTCCGGCTCCACCCGGTGGATGGGCCAGTTCGTCATCAGCCCGAACTCCACCACCGCGAGCCCGTTCTTCCCCGCCAACTCGACCACCACCACCGCCGCCTTCATGCAGCAAGGCGCCCCGGTCACCCTCGCCTCCGGGCACCAGGTGCGCATCACCGTCCAGTACGAGACCGCCAGCTGAGCAGAGAGGGGGACTTACCGATGCCGATCCCTGCTGGAGTGGAGACGGTCACGCTCAGCCCCGGACAGCCGCTGGTGCTGCCGGACGGCACGCTGGCCCGCGGCCGGCTCACCATCACCGCGCCGGACCTGGTCACCGTGGCCGAAGACGATCTCATCACTGGCGGCGCCGTCCAGATGCCCATCACCGACGGTGTGTTCGCGGATGTCGCCCTGGTGGCCACCGACGCCACGGGCATCTCACCGACCGGCTGGACGTACACAGTGACCGCCGAGTTCACCGCGGGCGGCGGCTGGACCCGGTACATCGCCCTGCCCAAGAACGCCCCGGCCGTGAAGCTGTCCGACATCCTCATCACCGATCCGGTCGAGGGACAGCACGCGGCGCTGGTCGCCCTGTCGGACATCACGGCCGGCGACATCGGCGCGCTCGCCGCCGCCGCGAACCTAGCCGACCTCACCAACGCGAGCACCGCCCGGACAAACCTCGGCCTCGGGACCGCGGCCACCCGGGCAGTCGGCGCAGCGGCGGGCACCGTCGCGGCCGGGGACGACTCCCGACTGTCCGACGCCCGCACCCCGACCGCGCACAAGAGCACGCACGCCACCGGCGGTACGGACGCGCTCACCCCAGCGGACATCGGCGCCCTCACTCAAGCCCTGGCGGATGGCCGGTACCTGCTGCTGACCGGGGGCAGCGTCTCCGGTGCGCTCACGATCGCGGGGCTGCTGTCCCTCAACGGCGGGGCCACGGCGACCGTCGCGAACGCCGCTGCCGTGGCTCACGCTGTGCTGGCGTCCGGGGACACCTTCGACCGCTTCCGGGTCTACGGGGACGGCAAGCTCGAGCTGGGCCCCGGCAACGCCGCCCGGGACACCAACCTCTACCGGTCCGCGGCCGACGTCCTCAAGACCGACGACACGTTCCACATCACCGTCAACTTGCGCATCAACACCACGTCGATGGGCGGCGGGGTGGGCGTCATCGGCATGGCCAACGCCACGACGGTACCCACGACGAACCCGGTTGGCGGCGGGGTGCTGTACCCGGAGGGCGGCGCCCTGAAATGGCGCGGGTCCTCCGGCACCGTCACCGTCATCGCCCCCGCGTAGCCCCTTCTCTCATCCCGCCCCGTGCCGTCTGGCCGGGGCTTTCTCATGCCCAGGAGTTCCGTATGGCTGAACCACTGTCCGCCGCCAAGTTCCTCGCCGCGCTCAAGGCCGAGGGCGTGGCCGTCGTCGAGGTCGGCGACTGGCGGCACCACAACCGCGAAGGCCACGGACCGTGGGGGTCGGTGCACGGCGTGATGATCCACCACACCGTGACCTCCGGCACGCAGGACAGCGTCGACATCTGCCGCAACGGATACGCGTCGCTGCCCGGCCCGCTGTGCCACGGCGTCATCGACAAGGACGGCGTCGTGCACCTCGTCGGGTACGGGCGCGCGAACCACGCGGGCGGAGGAGACCCGGCCGTTCTCCGGCACGTCACCGCCGAGGACTACGGCACCCGGCCGCCGGCCCCGACCCGGGGCAACGCGAACGGCATCGACGGCAACCGGGCCTTCTATGGGTTCGAAAGCGTGAATCTCGGCGACGGCAAGGACCCGTGGACCGAAGCCCAGCTCGAGGCGATCGAGAAGGTGAGCGCCGCGATCTGCCGGGCGCACGGCTGGACGGCCCGGTCGGTGATCGGACATCTGGAGTGGTCCAACGACAAGATCGACCCGCGCGGCTTCGGCATGCCGGACATGCGTGACCGGATCGCGGACCGGCTGAAGACCAAGCCCAGCAGCCCGACCGCCGGTACGTACACCGTCGGCAAGGGCGACACCCTGTGGTCCATCGCCGCCAGCAAGCTCGGCAACGGGTCCCGCTGGACGGAGATCGCCAAGCTCAACAAGCTCGCCGACGCCGACCAGATCGTCCCCGGCCAGAAGCTCAAGCTCCCCAAGAAGTGAGGTAGAACCATGACTCAGTCCCCGCCCGTCGAGGCGAAGGTGAAGGCGGCCACGACTGGCGCCTTCCTGGTCTCGCTCGTGCTCGCTGTCCTCAACTCGGTAGCTGCCGAAGAGTCGCTGCTGGACCCGCTGCCCGGCTGGCTCCAGGCGGTCGTCATCGCCCTGGTCCCGCCTGCGGTGACGTTCCTGTCCGGCTGGCAGGCCCGCCACACCCCGCGCATCTCCCCGCTGTAGGAGGACCCTTGGACGCCACCACCCTCGGCGCGCTCGGCTCGCTGCTCGTCGGCGCCGGCGGACTGGCGGCCGCGGTGGTGGCATGGCTGGGCAAGCGAGGGGAGAACGCCCTCACCGGCTACAGCTCGCTGACCAACGACCTGCAGGAAGAGCGCGACGCGCTGCGCCTCCAGCTCACCGAGCTCCACGCGCAGCGCTCCGCCGACCAAGCCGAGATCACCCGGCTACGCATTGAGATCGCCCGCCTTGGAGGACAGCCGTGACCCGCACTCAGCGAGCTCTCGCCCGCCGCTGGCGCTCGATCGCGCTGGCGTGTTGGCTGGTCGCGGTCACCGGCGCGGTGCTGCTGGTGTGGGCGCGCATCGAATCCGCCGACCGGCGCGGCGACCAGCTGGCGGCCGAGGCCGACCGGCGCGGCACCGCAGTGAGCACGTTGGCGACGGATGTGCGGAGGTTGCGCACGCAGCTCAAGGCTGACGGCCGGACACCGGTGGCGCCGGATCCGACCCGGGCGGTGGAAGATCTCCCGGATCGGGCTGAGGTGCCGGTGCCGATCCCCGGCCCGCGGGGGCCTGCGGGCAGCCCGGGGCGGGCTGGCCGGGATGGGGACTCCGGGAGTCCGGGCCCGTCCGGACCGTCGGGCAAGTCGGGCGTGGACGGAGCCGACGGCGCGGCGGGGCAGCAGGGGCCGCAGGGCGAGCCTGGTCCGGCTGGCCCGCAAGGACCCGCGGGTGCGCCAGGTGCGGACGGGAAGGACGGCCGGGACGGGGCTGATGGCCGGGATGGGCAGACCTGCCCGGCCGAGTACCACTTGGAGGCGCCGAGCTGGGATCCGGATGCGCTGGTGTGCAGGAAGGACGGTGCCCCTCAGCCGGGGCCGACCGATAGCCCGACGACGCCGGCCGCGCTCGCGCCGGACCGGCGACGCCTCTGATACGTGAGCCCCCTCTGGCCTAACGGGCCGGAGGGGGCTTTCGTCATGTCAAGGAAGCGCGACGGCCCCCACCGAAATGGGGGCCGATCAGCAGTACCCACCAGACCAGCCGGGGGTACCGTTCTGGTGTCGAAGCAGAACGGAGCCCCATCATGGCACAGGCCAATGACGGGCGTCCCGCGGGAGTTGGAGCGCGCATCCGCGAACTGCGCGCCCTCCGCGACTACTCCCTACGGGAACTCGCCCAACGAGCCCACGTCTCCAAGAGCATGCTGTCCGACGTCGAGCGCGGCGAGCGACAGCCAAGCGAACAGGTCATCGCCGCCGTCGCCAAGGCCCTACGCGTCAACGTGTCCGTACTCCACGGCCAGCCGTACATCGAGCAGCTGCGCAAGGACCAGCTCGACCGACTCATCACCCCCCTCGGTATCGCGCTCGACGACTGGGGCATCCCGCCCGAGGACGACGCCCCGCCGCCCCGGCCCCTGCCCGAGCTACAGCAGGCCATCCGTACCGTCCAGGACCTGCGGACCGTCTCGGAGTACGGCAAGCTCGCCACGGGGCTGCCCGCGCTACTGGCGGAGATCTCCTACGCGACGCTGCTGCACCCGACGCCCGGCCGGGACCGGGAGTTGATCCACTGGCTCCAGACCGAAGCGGCCCTGGGCGCGTTCTCCGTCGCGTACAAGTTCGGGTACATGGACCTCGCCCGGCTGTCGCTGGCCCGCATGGCATCCGCCGCGGCGCTGTCGGGGGACCCGCGCCAGGTGGCGGCCGAACGGATGAAGCGCGCTCAGCTCAGCACGGACGGACCGGCCATGGAGCAGGGGCTGAGGCTGGTCAAGCAGGGGCTGAGGGACCTGGCTGACGACGGCACCGCCGAGACCCGGGCGGTCCGTGGTGGGCTGCTTCTCAAGGGCGTGCAGTTGTACGGGGTGTTGGGCAACGCTGATGAGTCGAATGCGTACCTCCAAGAGGCGGAGGGGATCGCCAACGAAATAGGGGAGACGAACCACTACCTGTTCGTGTTCGGGCCGACCAACGTCGCCCAGCACGCCATCGCGGCCGCGGCCGATCGTGATGAGCACGGTGAGGCGTTGCGGCTTGCTCGCGCGGTTCACCTCCCAGAGGGCTATTCACCAGCGCGGGCAGGCGTGTACTGGATCGACCGGGCCAGGGCCGAGGCGCTGACCGCCCACCCGGACGACGCCTTGGAGTCGCTGGTGAAGGCGCGGGATGCGACGCCGCAGCAGACGCGGTATCACCCGACGACGCGCGAGACGGTCGGCACGCTGCTGCGAGCCCGGCCACGGCCGTCGCAGGAGTTGCGCGAGTACGCCCTTTGGAGCGGCGTGTAGCGTTTCCGTCACCTAGAGTCAAGCCCCTGGCGTCCGCAACGAGCGGACGGCAGGGGCTTGTTTCGTCGGCACGATGTGACGGTCAACACACTGCCCGTACATGGAGCCGACCATGCCGACCGACGCCCTGCCCTGGACCCCGCCCGCCAACTGCTCCGTGCAGATGCTGCCCGCCGGAAGGTGGTGGGACGCCGTCCAAGCACCGCGCGCCCTCGGCGAGCACGCGCTGCGCCTCCTCGGCGACGCGACCGGAGCGGTCATCGACGACCCGCGCGGCAAACGGCTGGCATGGCTGATCGCACCCGGCGCCTCGGACCCGTGGGACATGACCTGGCTGCCCGGCATCGAGCTACGCGGGCAAGCGACGTACGTTCACGTGCCCGCCGTGGAGCAGACCGAAGGGCCGGGCGTCCACTGGCGCGTCCCGCTCGCCCCCGGCCGGTACCTGACCGAGCCCGCGTATCTGCTCACCGTCCTCCAGATGGCGACGAAGGCGGTCCAGTGACGCCCCGCCAGCAGCTCACCGCCGCGGCCGAGCTGGACCCCAGCGCGCTCACCCGCGAGCAGCTCCAAGGATGGAACTGCGTTCTGTGCGGTGCCCGCCTCGCGGTCGACCAGTCGGTCGGGACCGTCACCATCACCCGCGGGGCGACTCAAACGACCTACGAGGTGTGGGCATGCGCCCCCGGCTGCGTCACCGGCCCCGCCCCGCAAGAGCCCACGGAATGGGCCCGTTTCCTCGACCACGCCATGGCCTGCGCCGACTGCACGGACGGCGAGCGGTGCGCCACCGGGAACCAGCTGCACGACGCGGTGCGCGCGGCCCTCGACACCGCGACCCCATGACCGGGCGGGCCGCTGTGATCCGGATGCCCCCGTGCCGGACGCAGCGGTCCGCCCCCTTACCCCCTGCGGCCGGATGTTCGGCGGTCGGCCACAGCACCACCCAGGCCCGCCATAGGCTGAGCCCAGACCGCGAGAAAGGACCGCAATGCGACCGCAGCGATTCCAGGACTGGGCCGTCGAAGCGCTCCGCCAAGGCCCCGAGGTGGCCGAGGTGGAGCCGTGGCAGGAAGGCCACAAGCAGCCCTTCGGCGTGAAGACCCGGCTTCGCACGGGCGCCGAGATCTGGATGGGCATCACCGCTGTGTCACCTCCCGGCGAGGACTACGGTCAGCCCGAGCAGCCGGTCGAGGGAGAAGCACCGGCCGCCGTGCCGGTTCCCGAACTGGTCGGGGCGACCGGCAAGGTGGCCATCACGCAGGCGGAACGGCACTTGGCTGCCCTGCTCAACAACGCGGGGAGCGGGGAGGTGGCCGGCGCCTACGGCTACTCGGACCGCGGGCCCGCCCAGAATCCGGGTGTGGGCGTGGACTTCCACAGCGGCGGCAAGATCCACTGTGTGTTTGTTCACGCGCTGCGCTCCGGGCAGAACCCAGGTAGTCCATACAACCTGCCTACGGAGGTCTGATGAGCAACCGGTTCGATCCCGCGTTAGTCGCGGGGAACTGCCCCACCTGCGGCTTGAGCACCAGCGCCCAGACCGGGGAGCCCACACCCATGCACCAGGAGAACGGCGACCAGTCCAAGGGCACGTGCCCGGGCAGCGGGTCGCCGTCGCAGTAGCCCCCTCGGTCCCGTCCGTGCGTCGCCCCCGTGGCGCGCGGACGGGGCCTCTTCGTGTGATTGACGCCACACATACAGGCCGCGCGCAGACGGGCGGCAACCGCGCCAGAAACCTTGATCGTTTACACTTCGTCCGAGCGACGTCCGAGCTAACGATCTTCATCGACCGTTCTGACGACTCAGGCCCAGGCCAGACACTCTCTGACCTGGGCCTTAACTGTGGGTCATCAGGGGCTCGAACCCTGAACCAATGGATTAAAAGTCCACTGCTCTGCCAATTGAGCTAATGACCCGCACCCCCGCAGCATAGCTCGGCGAGGGGCCAACACCCGAGCCAATACCCTCCGGGAGCGAAAGGCCGTGCAACAGCGTGGTGTTGCACGGCCTCCAGCACGTCCCGATCAGCCGTTGTGTACGACCCGATCAGCCGTTGCGCTTCCAGCGCGGCTTGTCGGCACGGCGGTCGAAGGACCGGTCGTGCGAGCTGTGGGAGCGCTCGTACGAACGGCCGCCGGCGGCACCGCCCCGGTGGTCGTCACGGCGGGCCGGACGGTCGTCGCGACGGTCCCGGTTGAACGGACGGTCCCCGCCACGGTGGTTGTGGTCGCGGCGCTCGAAGGAGCGGCCACCACGGTCGTTGCTGTCCCGGCGGTCGCGGCTGAAGCCACGGTCGTCGCGGCGCTCGTACGGACGGCTGCCGCCACGGTCGTCACGGCGGTTGAAGCCACCACGGTCATCGCGGCGGTCATCGCGCCGGTCACGGTTGAAGCCGCGGTCCCGGTCGCCGTCCCGGCGCTCGTACGAACGGCTGCCGCCACGGTCGTCACGGCGGTTGAAGCCACCACGGTCATCGCGGCGGTCATCGCGCCGGTCACGGTTGAAGCCGCGGTCCCGGTCGCCGTCCCGGCGCTCGTACGAACGGCTGCCGCCACGGTCGTCACGACGGTTGAAGCCACCACGGTCATCGCGGCGGTCGTCCCGCCGGTCACGGTTGAAGCCGCGGTCCCGGTCGCCGTCCCGGCGGTCGAAGGAACGGCCGCCCCGGTCGTCCCGGCCCCGGTCGTTGTCCCGGCGGTCGTACGAGGAGCGGCGCGGCGCCTCGCCGCCACCCGCGCCCTCGGCCCCCGCGCCCTTCACGGCGGGCACGGTCGTGGGCTCCGCCGTGCGCTGCGCGGGCAGCGTCACAGCGGCGGCCTCGGCCACCGCCCCGGCCCCGGCCGCGGTCGCGGACTCCGCCGGTGTCACGGTCTCGCCGCGCTCGCGCGCCGCCCGCGCGGACAGCCGGTCGGCCTCCTCGCGCAGCTCGGCCGCGCGCCGCTGCGCGCGCTCCAGCTCCCGGGTGAGGTCCTGCGCCTCGCGCTCGGCCTGCTTGGCCGCGTTCGAGGCCGCCTCCGCCTGCACCTCGGTGAGCGAACGCGCACCCGTGATCTGGGCCACGTCCTCGTCGAACGCTCCGCCACCGCCGACGATGTGACGCGAGGCGTCGACGCCCGCGTCCTCCATCAGCCGGAAGATCTGGCGGCGCTGGTGCGGCAGGGCCAGCGAGACGACGGTGCCGCTCTGGCCCGCCCGGGCCGTACGGCCGGAGCGGTGCAGATAGTCCTTGTGGTCACCGGCCGGGTCCACGTTCAGCACCAGGTCGATGCCGTCGACGTGGATACCGCGCGCGGCGACGTCCGTGGCGACGAGCACATTGACGTACCCGTCCTTGAAGTCGGCCAGAGTGCGGGTGCGCGCGCCCTGCGTCATGCCGCCGTGCAGCGCGTCGGCGCGTACGCCCGCGTCGCACAGCTGCTCGGCGACGCGGTCGGCGCCCAGCTGGGTCCGTACGAAGATGATGGTGCGGCCCTTGCGCGCCGCGATGGCGGCGGTGACCGGCGCCTTGTCCTTCGGCTTCACCACGAGCACGTGGTGGGTCATCGTGGTGACCGCGCCCTGCGCCGAGTCGACCTCGTGGGTGACCGGGTCGACCAGGTAGCGCTTGACCAGGCTGTCGATCTCGTTCTCCAGCGTCGCGGAGAACAGCAGCCGCTGCCCGCCCTGCGGCACCAGGTCGAGGATCTCGGTGACCTCGGGCAGGAAGCCCATGTCGGCCATCTGGTCGGCCTCGTCGAGGACCGCGACCTGGACCTTGTCGAGGGACGCGGCGCCGCGGTCGATGATGTCTCGCAGTCGGCCCGGGGTGGCGACCAGGATGTCCACGCCGCGCTCCAGCGCGTAGATCTGATTGCCCATCGACGTGCCGCCGCAGACGACCTTGAGCTTGAGGCCGAGCACATCGCCGTACGGCTGCAGCGCGTCGCTCACCTGCATCGCGAGCTCACGGGTCGGGGTGAGGATCAGCCCACGGGGACGCTTCTTCTCGGTGTGACCGCCGGCCAGCGTGGTCAGCAGCGGAAGGCCGAACGAGAGGGTCTTGCCGGAGCCGGTACGGCCGCGGCCGAGGATGTCCTTCCCGGCCATGGCGTCGGGGATGGTCGCGGCCTGGATCGGGAAGGGCGTGGTGACGCCGTTCTGCGCCAGCTTGCGGACGATCTGCTCGGGGAGGCCGAGGTCGGCGAATGTGATGTCGGGCGCCTTAGGGGTGTCGGGGGCTTCCGTGGCGGCTTGCTCGTCCTGCTCCGACGGCTCGAACGGCTCGGCCGGGGCGGTCAGCTCGCTCGACTCGCTCTGAGCGGCCAGCCCAGCGGCCAGCCCACTCAGCTCGCTCTGAGCGGCCAGCTCGCTCGACTCACTCGGAGCGGTCAGCTCACTCGGCTCGCTCGGCTCTTCGTGAGCGGGCATGACGGCGTGATCAGTGGAAACGGACATGCGAAATGCGAAACCTTCCGGAGTCTCGGCACGCGCCCAAACTCCGTGTGTTGTCGCAAACGACCGCCTCTATGCGGTCAGCCACGGGATGGCAAGGAACGCGCCTCGCGGCGCACTTCTACGAGGCGCCGGGCAAATGGGATCAAACGATCTACCACCATACGCACCTCCACCCCTCAAGAGCAAATTCGCTCCATCCGCGCTGGTCGGCGACGACCGGGCGCCATCCCGCGGGCGTATCCCGCAGGCCCATTCCGCGGATTCCGCGGACTTACCCCGCGGGCTGGTCCGAAGGGGAAGCGGGCGCGGTCGGGGGCTCGGGAGCGGTCGGCTTCGGGTCCGACGCGCTCGGCGGCGGGCTCGACGGCCGGGGCGCGGGCGGCGCGTCGGACGTGGTGGCGCCGCCCGGCTGCGGCGGGGCGGAGGGGTCCGGGCGGTGGTGCGGGGCGCCCTTCTTGCCGGGCGGGGCCGAGGGCTCGGCCTCGGGGTCGGTCGCGGAGGCCGAGGCCGACCGGTCCTCGCCGTCCTTCTTCTTCCCCTTCTCGCCCTTCTTCCCCTTCCCGTCCTTCTCGTCCCGGTCGGAGTCCGCGTACGGCCGCCCCCGGCCGTCCGACCGCACCACGGCGCCGCCCGTGTCCGCCGCCTCGCCCTTCTGGTGGGAGCCGCGGTGTTTGTCCGGCCGCTCGGGGTCGTCGGAGATGCTCATGCAGCCGCCCAGCGCCAGGGCGACGGCCACGAGCGCCGCGACCGCCGCCCCGCGCACGGCGGCACGGGGCGCGCGCCGGGGGATCCGGGGGGAACGGGCGGTGCGAGGAGCGGGGGATCCGGGCACGGGGGATCCGGGCATGCGCGGGACACCTCCAGACGGCAGGGATGTGACGCCCTGCCCAACTGGCGCCGCCCCGCCCAGGACACGCATGCGGTACGGACCCGGCCCGTCGCGTAGACCGCACGTCCGGCGTCGGTCGTAGGCGGAGGCGTCCGGGGACGGGTGCGGGCAGGCGTCCGGGGGCGGAAGTGGGCCGGGCGTCCGGAGGCGGATGTGGGCGGGGGCGTCCGGAGGCGGATACCGGCGCCGGAGTCAGCCGGAGCCCGCGAACGGGCCCTGGCCGCGAACGGGCCGTGGCCGCGAACGGGCCGTGGCCGAGGATCAGCCGTACCCGAGCGCGTGCAGCCGCGCGTCGTCGATCCCGAAGTGGTGCGCGATCTCGTGGACCACGGTCACCTCGGTCTCCTGGACGACGTCCTCCCGTGTCTCGCTCAGCCGCAGCGTCGGCCCCCGGTAGACGGTGATCCGGTCCGGCAGTACGCCCGCGTACCACTCGCCCCGGTCGGTGAGCGGCGTCCCCTCGTAGAGCCCGAGCAGCTCGGGATCGTCCGTCGGTGGCTCGTCCTCCACGAACACGGCGACGTTGTCCATGAGCCGTGTCAGCTCCGGCGGGATCCGGTCCAGCGCCTCGGCGACCAGTTCCTCGAACTCCTCGCGCGTCATCTCCAGCACGAGGCCATTGTCGGGCAGCCGGGCCCGGAAAGGAGCCGTCGGCGCCAAGCTATCCGCGCCGGACGTCTCCGGGCGCCGGGCGCGGCCGCCGTCCGGCGCATCGCCGCCCCCGGCGCATCGCCGCCCCCCGGCACACTGCCGTCCGGGCACCGGCCCACCCCGGCGCCGCCCAGGCATACGCCGCCGCGCGGACGGGCATACGGGACCAATGGCCCGCGAACCGCTCCGGCTGCTGCGTGCCACCGCTCAGCGCGCGGGCACCGCGGCCGTCTCCCCCCTTCGCCGCTTCCGCCGCCCCTCGCAGACCCCCTCCCCCGCCGCTTCCGCCCATCGCACGCGCACTCCGTTCGACCCCGCTCCGTTCGACCCCACGGCGCTCGATCCCACCGCGCGCCCCCACCCCCTTGTCCGCGCCGCCGGGCTGGCCGCCGTGACCGTCCTCGGCGCCTGGATCGGGCTGCTGGTGGTCGGGAGCGTCCACATCTCCGTAGGCCCGATGGACACGCGGATGGCGCTGCGACCGTCCCTCACCGGCGGCACCAAGATCAACGTGGCCCCGCTGGGCGCGCTCGAGCTGAACAGCCACCACGCCCCGCTCCGCCTGGACGTGGACGTGGACCGGCTCGACCCCATACGGTCCCAGGCCCTCGTCGACCACCCCGAGCGGCTCTCCGGGCTGCAGGACGAGGTCGCGAGCGACATCACCCGCGGCACCCTCGGCCTCGCGGTCCGCTCCTGCGTCGCCGTGGTCTTCGGCGCCACCGCGCTGGGCCTGACGGTCTACCGCCGCCCCCGCCGGGCACTGGCCGCCGGAGGGCTCGCCCTCACGCTGCTGACCGCCTCCGGCGGCGCCGTCTACGCCACGTGGAACCCGAATTCCGTACTGGAGCCGCGCTACTCCGGGCTGCTCTCCAGCGCCCCCTCGGTGGTGGGCAACGCGCGCAGCATCGTGACCGACTTCGACGTCTATCAGCGGGAGTTGGCCCGGCTGGTGACCAATGTCACCCAGCTCTACGAGGCGACCTCGACGCTCCCCGCGTACCAGCCCGATCCGACCACCATGCGGGTGCTGCACATCTCGGACGTCCATCTCAATCCGGCCGCGTGGCACATCGTGCAGTCGCTGGTGCGGCAGTACAAGGTCAGCGTGATCATCGACACGGGCGACACGATGGACCACGGCACCTCCGCCGAGAACGGCTTCCTCGACCCCGTCTCCGACCTCGGCGCCCCCTATGTCTGGGTGCGCGGCAACCACGACTCGGCGTCGACCCAGCGCTACCTGGCCAAGCGCAAGGGGGCACATGTCGTGGACAACGGCGATGTGGTCACCGTCGCCGGGCTGCGGATCGCGGGCATCGGCGATCCGCAGTTCACCCCCGACCGCTCCGCCGCGGCCGCCGGTGACGCGGCCGAGCACAGCGCCGGCCGGCAGCTCGCCGAGGCTATCCGGGACCGCAAGGCCGCGGGCGCCCCGGTCGACATCGCCCTCGCCCACAACCCGATCGCCGCCCGCGAGACCGACGGCACCGTGCCGCTCGCCCTCACCGGCCATGTCCATCACCGCCGTACGGAGGTGCTCCCCGGCGGCACCCGGCTGATGACCGAGGGGTCGACGGGCGGCAGCGGGCTGCGCGCGGTGGACGACGGCACACCGGACACGGTGCAGGCGTCGGTCCTCTACCTGGACCGGGACACGCGACGGCTCCAGGCGTGGGACGAGATCGATCTGGGCGGTCTGGGCCTTGCGAAGGCCGAGGTCAGCCGTCATCTGCCGGCCGAGAACCGGCCGGGCGCGACACCGACGCCCACCACTCCGTAAACCGTTTTGGCGAACCTCACCGGCATCCCATATGCTTCTCGCGTCCCCGAAAGCGCCGCAAGGCGCCCAGGTGGGCCATCGGCCCTCATCGTCTAGTGGCCCAGGACGCCGCCCTTTCAAGGCGGTAGCACGGGTTCGAATCCCGTTGGGGGCACCACCTTCTTTGAGTCACCGCAGGTCGGACCGTACCTGCCGGTGACTTTTTTCATGCGCGCGTTCATGCGCACGTTCATGCGCGCGTTTCGTGCGCGCGCCACACAACGGCCCCACACCCCCACACCCCCCCACCCTCACCCCCCCCGGAATGTCTCCCTCCCCCACGCGGTTGTACGTAGGCAACGGCACCGGACCCGCCGCAGGCCCCATGCGAGGGAGCACAGATGACCGTCCAGGACGTCGACCGGGTGAGCTTCGCCGAGGAGTGGGAGCGCTGGCACCGCGCCCATGAGCAGGCGCTCGCCGACCCCCACGGATTTCTCGCGATCACCAGCCTGCGCTGGCTGAGCCCGGAGCCGACCCGCTTCGAGGATGCCCCCGGCGCCTGGTCCAGCGGCCCGGAGGGCGTGGTGGTCGAGCTCGCCGACGGCGAGGAGCTGACGATCGACGGCACGGCGGTGCACGGGCGGTACGTCTTCGGGGCGATCGCCGAGCGGGCCAGCCTGTACGCGGGGTACGGCGACGCGGTGATCGAGATCGCCAAGCGCGGCGGCCACGACATCGTCCGCCCCCGCCACCCCGGCAACCCCCTCCGCACCGACTTCACCCGCACCCCCGCCTACGCCCCCGACCCCCGCTGGGTCCGCCCCGGCCGCTACCTCCCCTTCGACGAGCCGCGCGCGATCACCGTGGGCGCCGTGGCGGAGGGTCTTGAGCACGTCTACGACGCGCCCGGGCAGGTCGAGTTCGAGCTGGACGGCGAGACGTTCCGGCTCACCGCCTTCAACGGCAAGCGGCCCGGCACCCTGATGGTGCTCCTCACCGACGCCACCTCGGGCGTGACCACATACGCCGCGAACCGCTCCCTCCAGATCGACGCCCCCGACGAGACCGGCCGCGTCACCCTCGACTTCAACCGCGCCACCAACCTCCCCTGCGCCTACACCGACCTCGCGACCTGCCCCCTGCCACCCACCGAGAACCGGCTGCCGGTCGCGATCGAGGCGGGCGAAAAGCTCCCCCTGGAACGCGGCGGCCGCCCCTGATCCGGCCCCGGACGGACAGACCTCCGGCCACGCCCCACCGCTCACCGACCGAGGCCCGGCCCGCCCGGTGAGCGGTCAGAACACGGCCGGAGGTCTGATACGCTGATCCAGCGACAACGACGCGGCGGAGAGAAATCAAGGCCCCGGTTCGAAGATCGCAAGGAGTGCGAATCCACGACGGGAAATCCCGTTGGGAGCGCACCCCACATGTGCGAGACTCGTGCTCGTACACGCAAGGTCCTGTGGAGCAGTTTGGAGTGCTCGCCACCCTGTCAAGGTGGAGGCCGCGGGTTCAAATCCCGTCAGGACCGCTGCGGCTGGGTAGCTCAGTTGGTACGAGCGTCCGCCTGAAAAGCGGAAGGTCGCCGGTTCGACCCCGGCCCCAGCCACCGCAGCCCTGAACTGGGCAAAGCCCCCTCCCGGGTCACCCGGAGGGGGCTTCTTCGTTGCCCGTGACGCCTACGGCTGACGCCAACGGCGCCGGATCACCGGATCTACGCCAACCGGTCCTCCAGACGGCCGAGCGCCTTCCGCTGCTCATCAAGCGAGGCATGGGCGTAGACCTGCATGGTCACGCCGTGATCGCTGTGCCCGGCGATCTGCTGGACGACGTGCACGGGGACCCCAAGATCCAGCAGCAGGGTGATGCAGGTGTGTCGGAGATCATGGAAGCGCAGGTCCAGGCCGAGCCGCTTCCGCACCGGGTCCCAACTCCGGCGGAGGTTGTCCGGCTCGTACGGAGTCCCGATCCGGGAGGGGAAGACCAGCCCGTTCTCCTGCCAGGCCATGCCGGCCGCCGCCCGCTCCTGTGCCTGACGCTCCTGGTGGGCGCGGAGCGCGGAGACGGCGAGGGGCGGGAGGGGGATGGTGCGCTCGGAAGACCGCGTCTTGGGCAGGACGAGCCGCAGTTCCCCGCCGACGCGCTGGAGGTTGGTCAGCACGGTGAGGGTGCCCCGCTCCAGGTCCACCGCCGACCAGCGCAGGCCCAGCAGCTCACCGCGCCGCATGCCGAGGAGCAGCGCCAGGACGTAGAGGGCGTGCAAGCGGTGCTCCCGGAGCTCTTTCAGGACCAGCTTGGCCTGAGCAGGTGAGAGCCCCTTGCCGGTCCGGTAGGAGGGCGCCGGGGTCTTCACGAGCTTGGCGACGTTCCGCATGATCAGCTCCTCGCGGACGGCGTGCTCCAGGGCGTTCCGCAGCACGGCGTGAATCGACTGGACCATGCGGGCCGACAGCTTGCGCTCACAGCAACGGCGAGCGGCGCAGCACTGCGGCTTTGCCCGTTCCTTGTCCCAGCCGTTCTTGCAGCACTGGCATTCTTCGCGCACCCGGTTCAGCCACACCCGGACCTCTTGGGCGCGCAGGTCGCGGAGCTTCCTGCTACCCAGGCCGGGTACCAGGTGGACGCGCACGACGCTTTCGTAGCCCTGGTACGTCTTGGGCCGCCGGTTGGGCGCCACCTCCTCAGCCAGCCAGTAGGCCAGATACTCGCCGACCGTCGAATCGGTGTCGGGCAGGGGCACCCCCTTCTGATCTTGAGACTGGAGATCGATCAGCTTGCGGTGCACCTCCTCCCACGTCTCGCCATACACGGACTTGCGCTTACGGATGCCGGACGCCGTGATCACGTACGCCCGACCGTGGTAACGGCCGTCCTTGCGCTTGGTGATCGTTCCGGCCCCATTGGGGTTGCGCTTGCGCTGCGATGGCATCAGGCGGCCTCGGCAATCTGGTGGTCGATGAAGTCACGGAGTGCGGCGGCGGGGACGCGCCGGGCGCGGCCGATCGTGATGGAGGGCAGGCGCCGGGACCGGATCAGGTCGTAGACCGTGGAACGGCCGATCTTGAGCCGGGCCATCACCTCCGGCACGGTGAGCAGTTCGTCAGCCATGGGTTGGCTCTCCTTCCGTTCCGGGAGCGGGGTGATGGTGGCGGTGAGCCATTCCTCGGCGGGGGTGAGGCCGGTACCGGCGTAGGCCCATTGGGCGAGGACGAGCGTGGTCTCGCTCTCCTCCAGCTCGGCGGCGACTTGGGCCCGACGCCAGGCGGCACGGGCGTCGCGGAGCGCGCCAAGGGTGGTGGAGTAGCGGCGGGATTTGGTGGAGAAGTGGCCCCGGAAGCCGAGCATGTGGGCCCAGGCGCGGAGCCGGAGGTGTGCCAGGTCTTTGCGGGCGCCGAGGGCCCAGGCGGTGCGGACGAGGCGGCGGGCGTGCTCGCTGATGTCGAGTTGGGCGACTTCGGCGATGAGCCGTATCGGCCGGTCGAGGGCCCCCGTCGCTGTCTCGGCGCCCTTGGTCGCGTACTTGGCGATGTACGCGGCAACGGCCCGGTCGGTCAGCTCCTGGCGGCCGTTGAAGTCGGCGCCTCGGATGGGCCGTACGTCGAGTTCGTCACCGAAGGCGAAGGTGTAGGCCCGGCCGTCGATGACCGGCCCAGCAACCTGTGCCCTGGACGCAGCGGCGCGGATGGCATCGGTCAGCAGCTCGACGGTGGCCCAGGTCGGAGGCGGAGTGTCGCCACCGCCGGGACCGTCGATGCGGATCACGGCATGGAAGTGGACGGCGCCGCGCTTTTGGTACTCGGCGACCTTGGCGAAGGACAGTCGGGCGTGCTCGCGGAAGGCCCGTTGTGTGAGCCCGGCCCGCTTGGCGACCTCCCGCCGCAGATAGATCGAGGCCCGCCGCCACAGCAGGCCAGCGTGAGCGTTCCAGAGCACCGCGGATTCGTAGTCGTACCGGTCCGGGGCCAGCGGTGTACCAAGCGCGTCGTCGTCCTGGTCGTGGCGGACGCCGCACCGGCACCGACGGACCGTGCCAGCCGGACCGGTGGGCCGGTTGTGGACCGGGCCGAAGCTGGGCGCGGTGAAGGTGGCGAAGACGCGAGGGTGAGTGGCGACGTCTTCCGGGATGCCCTTGCCGCCACGTAGTCCGGCGGTGATCAGGTGGAAGGTGTCGCGGCGGTAAGTCTCGGCGCAGGCCGCACAGCGGGTGACACGGCGGTTGTTGCAGCGGACCAGTAGATGCCCGGCGGGCAGGTCGGTGGAGTCCAGGTGGTGGAGGACGCGGCCGATCTCGCCGGTGTCCCGGTCAAGGTGATGTTCGGTGCGGTGGCCGTCGAGGCGGATCGGGCTGGTGCAGCCGCCGAGGCCGGAGAGCTGACGGAGCAGTGCGGGCATGGTGCCGAGTGCTGCCAGGCTGCGGAGTTCGGGCAGCGGTGGCGGGGTGGTGCGGGTGATGATGGGGTCTCCTCTTTCGGCTCTTGGGTCGGGAGGGGTTGGGCTGCCGGGGCGGCGGATGCTTGGCGGTATCGAGGCCGCCCCGGCAGTCGTGTTCGAGCGGGATCAGCGGCGGCGCTGGCTGGCCAGCAGCGAGCGCATGACCACGGCGGCCACGGCGACGGAGACGGCCGTGACAGCGACAGCGGCCAGGAGCGCGGTCAGGATGATGCCGACCGTGACCACGGCGCCGACCGTTCCGGCGTTGAGCCCGCTCAAGACCCCGGCCGGGCGAGCTGGAGCGGGCGCGGGGGCGTGCTGGCAGGAGCAGGCCGGGGCGTGATGGTGCTGGGCGGTCGGGACGGCTGTGGGCACGTGGACGATCGACGGCTTGGGGGCTTCGGGGTACTTAGGTCGGAACACTGCGATCTCCTCTCAGCTACTCGTCTAGTCGTGTTGTTCGTTGACGGAGTCGACGCCGGAGCGCGTACCGGACTCCACGGACGGCGCAAGACCGGTGTGGGCAAGCCAGAAGCCGAACAGCGCGATCACGACGGCGACCCACAGGCGGACGCCCATGAACTTGATCGCGATCCAGGCGACGGCGCCCAGGACGAGGACTAGGGGCAGGCTGACGGTCACGGGCGATCTCCTTTCAGCGGATGGGGCAGCGGTGCGTACGGGCGGCCAGCTCGGCGGCGGCGTGGGTGTCGTAGTCGGCGGAGAAGTCGCAGCGGGGAGCGGTGCACACGGCGGTGTGCTTCACCCGGCCCCGCTGATCGTTGGCGCTGCCGACCCGGACCGGGCCGATACGGATGACGTTGCGGAAGCGGCGGAGCATGGTGGACTCCTGTCAGAGGCGGGAGGCGATGGCGTCAGCCAGCGGCGCGGGAACGCCGAGACGGGCGCGCAGGGTCTCGGGGTCGATGGGCGAGCCGGTACGGGCGTGGTGGTCGTCGGCGAGCTTGCGCGCGTGGTTCACCAGCGCGGCCGGAACGTGCGGCGCGGACTGTTGCGGCTCAGGCTCCGGGGTAGTGGTTGGCCCCGCGGTTTTCGGTGCCGCCGGGACCGGGACAGCTTCAGTGGGTTCGGCCGAGGCCGACGCGGTTTCGGTCGCTGGTGTTGTGTGGGCGAGGAGAGTTCCGCCGAGGAAGGCGACGGCTGGCCATCCGGCGACGAGGATGCGCAGCCAGTCCGGTACGTCGGCCAGGTCGAGCAGCCCGGCAGTGGCGACATTCGCCCCGAGCGACGCGGTCAGGGCGATGACGAACCAGCACCAGCCCGCCGCCCTGGACGAGCCCGACCGCAGCCGCTTCCAGGCCGCCACAAGCAACAGGTCGACGGACACCGGGTACGCCCACGCCTTCCACCCGTCCTGCCCGGCCGCCGAGGCCAGATCATGCAGGTGGGCGAAGGACAGCGCGGCAGCGATGACCGCCTGTACCAGCACCGCGTCAACCCGCGCCAGATGAGCGCGCATGGGTAGGGACTCCTTCCGGTTCGGTCAGCCGCCCGCTGTGAGTTCGTCGGCACGGGCGCGAGCGGCAGCGGCGACCTCAGCGGCCTGGGCGTCATCGGGCTGGGCAGCGGCGATGCGCTCCAACAGGTCCGCTTTGCGGTTCATCAGCTCGGCCTTGCTCCCGGCCCCGCGTGTGCGGAAGTCGGCCAGGTCGGCCAGGAACGCGGAGACTTCGGAGATAGTGGGACGGGACACAGGTACTCCCTCTCGGTTTCAGGCATGGCGGGGGTAGGGACACGGCGCGATGCGGTCGCGCCAGCCGTCAGACGGGTGGATTACTCGGCGGCCGGAAGCGGCTTGAGTAGAGATGTTGGAGCGCTCACCGGAACGGCCGGCACATCCGGCCGGAAGGGTTCGAGCGCGGGCATGTCCGGCACGAGGTGGACTGCCTCGCGGCACACTTCGGCCGCGTCACCCAGCGACAAGTACGGCGTGCGGATGCGGGACCAGCCGCCAGAGGTGTCCCCGGCGACCGCGAGGCCGGGCCGTTCCGGAGCGATGGCACAGGCCGCGCCGACTGCTTCTGGGGCGATGTCGCCGAGCGCCATCTTGGCGGAGGCTTCATCGTTCACGCGGTGGCAGACCCGGCCGGTCAGCTGAGCCCGCAGCATCGTCGCCCCCTTGCCCAGCTCGGCGCCGAAGCGCTGCCCGCACACCTCCAGGTAGATGCCTGCCGCGCGGCCGAGTTGGGCAAGCCGGATGAGCTGGGTGACCATCTCGTCCCGCCGTTCCTCGTCCTTCCGCGTGGCGACCAGGAACAGCTCGGCCACCTCGTCCACGAGCAGCACCACCGGCACCGGCCGCTCACCCTCCGGCAAACCCCAGATGTCAGAAGCGATCTCCTCATCCGGAGTGCTGGGAGCGATGCCCTGCCGGGCCTTGATCAGGTCGTACCGGTCCTCCATCAGCCCGACCAGCACAGGCAGCAGCTCCGCCGCCTGCACAGGATCGGTAGCCAGAGCCGAGAGCCGTGGAGCGAACGGCGCCAGCTCCACACCCCGCTTGCAGTCGATCCCGACCAGCACGACCGGCTGCCGGGCGAGCCCGGCTATCAGATGCCGCAGGAACATCGACTTCCCCGAGAGCGTCGCGCCCAGCGTCAGTTGGTGCGGGATGGCCCGGTAGTCCCGGACGAACGGCGTCGCGTCCTCCCGCAGCGCCACCGGCACCTTCAGGAAGCCCCCACCGGTCTTGCGCGGCATCCGCACCTTCCGGAGCACATCGAAGCCGATCAGCCGCAACTCCACCACGCCAGGCTTGATCTCCTCCACGTACGCGCCGTGAACTCCCCAGGCATGCCGCAACCGTTCGGCGGAGGCAGCCACGTCGGCAGGTTCCTGTCCCGGTGCCAGCCGCAGCCGGACCCGCAGCCCGGTCGACGTCGGACGGATCAGCCCCCGACGTGGAGGCACCGGCCGCACCTCCCGATGCGTGAGCGCTCGCACCGCCCAGGCCCGCAGCCGCGACGGCGGAACGGTCAGCCCGCACGCGTCCATCACGGACCCGTACGACCCCAGCAGCCGGGCCGTGGAGATGGGCATCCCGACCATGGACCAGTAGGCGGCCGGGTGCCGGGCTCGGAGGTAGGCGGCCCCGCCGACCACTCCGGCGACCGGACCACCCACCTCCACCAGACTCATCACATCAGCCATCAGACTCAGGCCCCCGCACCCACCGATATGGCGGCCGGGGCGATGGCCTCGGCCCGGAAGGCGATCCCATGACGCTGCTGCCCGTTGAACACGGACTCCCAAGGCCGGGCGATCAGACCGATCAGCGTGACCGGCGCCCCGAGCGCCAGCCCCTCCGTGACCCCGCTTTCCGGCACGGTGACCTGAAGCAACGAGGACTCCCCGTCGTCGATGTAGACGACGCCGAGCCGCATCAGCGTCTCACCGCTCTGGGCGTCCTTGGCGATCTCGCCGGTCTGCCGGTCCTTCACCTTCGGCTCCGGCGCCTCGGTCAGCAGAACCGTGGCACCGGAGGTCTCAACTCGGATGGAACGCAACTACTTCTCCTTCTCTCACGAACAACGCACCTAGTTGTGTAGATGAGTTGCGGCCTTCGAACCCGAACGAGCGGGAACGGGGACCACCATGCCACACAGCTTGCCCACTCGTCTATACGAGTATGCATCTTCGTGTGTACGAGTCAGCAGAAGCAGCCCGGGGCGACCACGCCCCGGCCATGCGTCAGTTGGCAGGCAGCTGGTAGGCGAGGACGTACGCGTCAGCGGCCATCACGGTGTCGCAGACCTCCACAGCCCGCCCCTCCGAGTCGAAAGCGGTCCGGACGAGATGGATCACCGGCACACCGGAGGCGAGCTGGAGCGTGCGCACCTCGGCGGGCGAGGGCATCCGGGCCCGGATCTCCTCATCGAAGTGGTCCAGGCGGTGCCCCATCTCCTCCAGCCGGGCGTAGATGCCACCAGGGCCGGGGTTGGGCTGCGCGATCGGAGTGTTCCGCGCAAGATCCAGCGGCAGATACGAGGTGGCGAACTCCACCGGCCGCCCATCCAGCAGATACCGCCGCCGCCGAGCCAGCACCTTACGAGGCGAACCCAGCCGGGCGGAGATGTCCGGCGACGGCCGCTCTTCCTTCACCTCCAGGTTGTCCACCTCCGGACGGCTCCCCGCAGCCTCCGCCTCCACGGTGAAGGCAGCCTTCCCCTGATCCCGATGCCGCCGCGCGAAGCGATCCGAAGCCAGCCGCCGCACAGGCGGCCGGGGTCGGACGAAGACCCCCTTGCCGTGCTCGGACACGGCTAGCCCCTCTTGCTGGAGCAGCGACAGGGAGTTGCGGACGGTCATCCGCGAGACACCGAAGTGATCGACCAGCTCAGTCTCGGAGGGCAGCTTGTCGCCTTCCCGGAAGCGTCCCTTGTCGATCGCTTCCCGCAGCGCGTCGGCGATCTGCCGGAACACCGCCCGGTCGCTCGTCGGGTCCAATACACCCAGGACGGAAGTCAGAGAAGCCATTCGCACATACTCCTTTAGGTATCTAGACGAGCGGCTGACCGGGATTGCTACGGTGGAGAGCCTAGCCAGCCGAGAGGGCAGAGGAACGTGAGCACTGAGCGCCCGCACTCCGTGAGCGTCGCCGGAGTCATCGTCGACGACGCGGGCCGTGCGTTGCTGATCAAGCGACGGGACAACGGTAAGTGGGAACCGCCCGGCGGCGTGCTCGAACGTGAGGAAACCATCCCGGACGCCTTGCAACGGGAAGTCCTCGAAGAGACCGGCATCAAGATCGCGCTCCCCGCGACCCTCACCGGCGTCTACAAGAACATGACCGGCCTGATCGTCTCCATGGTTTTCCGCTGCGAGGCCATCGACGGCACCCCGACCACCGGAGCGGAAACCCGCGCCCTGCGCTGGGCCACCCGCGACGAGGTCACCGAGCTCGCCGACGAGGCATACGCGATCCGCGTCCTGGACGCGCTCGACAACACCTCCCCGCCGGCCATCCGCGCCCACGACGGCGTACGACTCATCTAGCACGCACCCACGACCCATAGCCCCTACCAGCACGAAGGAACTTGTATGGACGAGTATATGAGTGCTCCGCGAGTTTGGGGCCTGATGTGCCCAGGATCCCGAGAAGAAGTCACCCGCGCCCGCCGCTGGACCCGCGACATCCTCAACAACCACCCCTGCGCCGACGACGCCGAGCTGATCGTCAGCGAACTCGGCAGCAACGCCCTCACCCACACCGCGAGCGGCAGCCCCTACGGCACATTCCAGCTCACGCTGTCCCTCTCACCCCGCACCGTCGCGATCTCCGTAACCGACGAGGGAGGCCACCCCGAAGAACCCCGCTCCACGGAGGCCGACCCGGACGACACCCACGGCCGCGGATTAACCATCGTCATGGCACTCGCCCGCCGCCTGGACATCACCGGCAGCCAGCACGGCCGCACCGTCACTGCCCAACTCGTAGCACCCGAGGCAGGAGCCACGACATGCTGAGGCCCCTACTGCGACCCGGCTACTGGTGCGAGTGCTGGACGCGTTCACCAGTCACAGGACCCCGCTCGGTCCTGCTCGCCTCCATCGAAACCGACAGCCCGAGCGAGGCCACTCGATGGATCCGCGTCACCGTGCGAACCATCGCCTCAGCACTCGACCGCGAAACAGCCCACAAGGCATGGGATTGGGTCACCTACGGCCACAAGGAAGCCGAAGACGCCCTCACCAACGGCGAAGCAGCCACGTTCGCCCTCACCCAACAAGACACCCACATCGAATGGATCGTCCGGCCGGTCATCTTCCTCCCGCACGCCCACCGCGAATCCCGACGCCTCCCGGCATGCGCCGAACAGTTCTCATGCCCCACCACACACAAGATCGCCCGCCACCAGGCCAACGACCGCTGAGTTACAACCTTCTCTACGGGTTCAAGTGCGCCGCGCAAGCGCGGCGCGCGCGGCTCGGCGGCGCGGGCCGCCGCTCCTGTCTCCGCCCCGCTCCGGCCCGACCGCCGAGCCGCGCGACAGCAACGGGCACCTTGGCTGAGGAGAAGAGCACCGTCGTGGCTGGGGGTCGGCTCCACGGCTTTAGGCACCTCCCCGGTCCGGGTCCCGCGTCGAGCAAGGCCAGGGGGCCACTCGTGCTAATTCCGGGCAGGTCCAAAGCCTGCCCGAGTTGCCAACCAGCGTACGGCCCCCTGACCATGCCCGACCCCAAACCGGGCAGGCCACCGCCCAAACCCGTGGAGCCGACTTTGAAGAGAGCCCAGGCAGTGACCCGCACCGCTAGTAGTCTCTTACCCCGTGACGATAAGCCAATGGTCAGCTGCACCAGACGATGAGTTCGATTGCAGAGAGTGCGGCAAGGATCTACACCGGAGCGCCTTCTACTCACACCCAAGGACAGGGCAGGTAAAGCAGCCGTACAAGGAGTGCTGCAAGGCCAGGCGACGCCGACGATACAGTCAGGATGAGGTCATATCCAAGGCCCGAGAGGCTAATTGGGAACGGTACGGGGTAACGCCTACCGAGTACGAAAGAATAAGAAAAGAACAGGCCAACTTATGCGCCATTTGCGGCCAAGAGGAAACCTCGACGCCCAAGTACGGCACTCGCCATATCCTCGCCATCGACCACGATCACAAAACGAGACGCGTGCGCGCACTTCTCTGCCGAAACTGCAACACGGTTCTTGGGTTCATCGAGAAAAATTTTCCCCGCCGCCCTCCTGGCCTTTAAATATTTAGAAGACCACAGAAACCATCCATCCAATCGACCAGAAGACTGATTTCGAAATCTACGCAGGAAGCCGCAGCGACGAATTGAGATCTTAACGAGCTGGCCACACATTCCCCATCACGTGCCGCTCGGCCCCTTCAGGACAACGGACCGGTGCACCCACACACCACTGCTCGAAGGCTCTGCGTAGGGGCCTAATTGCCGACATCAGACGACGCCATTAGATCAATCTCAGCATCATCCGTTGTCGGGTTCCAGACCTCGCGAGGGCCAGTGACATGCGTTATCCCTATAGTCTGACCGTGCGGGAACGCTTTATCGCGCGAGAAAAAATAATCGGCTTTCATGCGAATCGCCGTGGCCAGGTGAGTAGCGTCGGGACCACGCAGGTTGTACTGGGCAGCGAGTTGCCGGACCTCCCTCGCCACCAAAATGTCCACTTCAACCCACTGGATATCAAGGCGATCAAGATATTCATCTACTACCCGATCTCGATCACTTGGCACCACATCACCTTTATGGCCATTCAACTCGACCAGCAGAAGAGTCGAAGCGACGACCTGTATGTCACCCCTATAGGCAGCGCGAAGAACTTTGTATGAGTTAGGCCATAAGCCCTTTTCCTTCTTGATGACGTTGAGGAAGATATCAGCGTCAACGTAAACCAAAGGCTCAGGCACTTCTCACCTGCTTTAGGTACTCGGCAGTACTAAGATCGCCCGTCATTCGCGGATTGATGCCCAGGATATCTGCCGGGTCCATTTGAGATTGATAGTCCGGCAAAACTTCCAAGTCACTCATCTGCAAAGAAACGGCTTGCCCTTCAGAGTTCCTTTGCAAGATCCCTGACGCCATTACTCGCCTCCCCCAAGCGTTCCGCAGAATCTCACTATGCTCACTGTGAGCTACCACTCGGACAGCGTGACGAGTGCGTGGGTCCCGAATAAGTGCCCGCGGGGAACTTCCCTTGCTGTGACTGAGCACATCCAACGTGCCAGTCACACTGGAAAAGGCACTCTTTGCAGGAAGAACAGCTTGCGTGGCATTGCTGACGGTACCCTCGTCGACAACTGCGGTATGGCGATCGCCGTTAAGACTGGTTACAGCCACCTGCTCAACGCCGCCGGATCCAAAATGCTTGCCGATGTGACTGACTCTAGCCACCGTCCGCTCGCTGAAGAACGGAGGGATGCGGGGAGAGTCCGTCAGAGACTCGATGCCGTCAACGTAACCATGCAGCGGTGCCGCAATCGACTGCCAAGTTCGCTTGGTTGGTATGACCGCCGGTACCAAGACGATGCGAATGTCCGACTCCATGGCCATCTCTTCGATAGCCCATCGAAGGCGAGGAGTACGGACAGGCAAGGCCGTCCGGTCAACCTCCTCAAGCGACATCCTGACCTCGTTGAGGATCTGCGTGTAAGTCTTGAGATCGAGTCGGGTTGAAGTGGGGGCGATGCGCACCTCAAGAGCGCTATCGTCGCGGACAGCAGTGGTCACGGCTACACCCCTTTCCCAGCGGTTGAGTCCATCGTCCCACCGAGGTGTGACGCCTGGTCTTTGATCACGTAAGTGATCAGAGGCTACACAGAGGGTAGTCTGCTCCCCTCCTCCGCAGCTCAAACGCCGTGGCTGTTTGACGTGTCGCGACCAGCCAATGAAGGACAGCGGCTTCGTCCAAAGCTGCTCCCCCTCGCTGCCACCAGCCGCGCGATACGGCATCCACCTCGGCCACGATCTCGCGCCGACGGCGTGCCAGATTGCCAGAATCAACGGCGACCTGCGGTCATTAGCGGTTGATCAGCCGTCTCCGCCAGCTCCCCTCAAGGCACCGTCACCGCAGGTCAGCGCCGCACTAGTCCCGCTTCAGCCAGTGCTTCCCAAGCTGAGGGCTTGAAGGTCACACAGAGCCGGACTGTGATGCGAGGGCACCGTCCATCCCGAGCCCGCTCACTCGCACGCAATGCCGCACCGCACGGTGTTGCGCGTTGCTGAGCTCCCGCCGCGGAGACGACGCTTGCTGCCGTGGCTGCGCTCTGGTCCAAACAGCGCACCCGAGAAGCACAAGCGCTACTAGAGTCGTCCGCGCGCCAGCATGCGAGCGAAGGTGCGACATCAGAGAGACGTGACACGGACGGGGGACCTGTGAAGACTAGGCCACTTGAGTTGCACCAGATGCGATCAGCTTTGACACAGGCATACCAAGGGCTCATCGATGAGAGCGACCTGAAGCGGAACTCTGACCAGGAGCGAGAACGTGCTTTTCTGTCGCGCGCAGTGGCAGCCACTGCAATTCGCCGGGTGACGGGTTGGGAGCTGAAGCGTTGCGCCGAGGCGGTGATCGACGGAAGTGATGACAATGGGATCGACGCTGTGGCGGTTACAGACGGTTCCCAAGTTTGGCTGGTTCAGGCAAAGTGGAGCGACAAGGGAACGGCAGGGTTCCATACTGACGCCGCCCGGGCCTTAGTTGATGGACTGCGACTGCTTGAAAATAGGCAGTTCGACACGTTCAATAAAAAGCTGCAGCCATTCACAGCCGCCCTCGACTCCGCACTGGGTGACCCTAACCTTAAAATCAACCTGGTAATCGCACTTACCGGTAAGGATCCGCTCAGCTCTCATACAACTGCGATCCTCAACCGCGTTAGCGAGGACCATCATGGTCACGGGCCGATGCTGAGTTATGACCTCATGACAACCACCGAGCTGCTGCAGCAGCTACGCGAGGATCGCATGCCAGCCCCAGTGGACGTCACGGTACGTTTGCTGAAATGGCTTAGACGAGATCTACCGTTCCCGTCGTATCAGGGAAGTTTGTGGGCACGGGATGTAGCCGAGATATACCAGAGACACGGCGCCCAACTCTTCTCGAAAAATATCCGGCAGTCGCTGGGACTTACGCGCATCAATGTCGGTATCGAAAAGACACTGACAGAAGAGCCAGAAAACTTTTGGTACTTCAATAACGGAATCACCGTTTTGTGCGACTATGTCGAGCCCTTCTATCCCGGACGTCGACATCCCGACCATCCCGTAGACTTGAGGCTAACGCGCGCCACCGTAGTCAATGGCGCTCAAACCGTTACATCCATTCACCGAGCCATGCAGGAGGAGCCGGAAACGGTAGCAGAGGCCGATGTTTCAGTTCGAATCATCGCCCTAGGCGACGATTACGCTAAGTACGCCTATCGGATTGCCGAAACAACAAATACGCAAAATGACGTCTACCGTCGAGATTTCATCTCCCTTGATGAAAAGCAGGCTCAGATCCGCCAAGACTTCGATCTGACCCTGGGTAAAAGCTACGTGTACAAGCGCGGTGAAGTAGACCCCGTTCCAGACTCCGGATGCTCTGTCGTGCAAGCAGCTGTGGCTCTCGCATGCGCTTACAGAACACCGGAGCTTGCCGTACGGACCAAGCGGGATACTGAGCTACTCTGGGAAGCAGGTTCCCAAGGGGCATATCAGCGACTTTTTGGGGAAGTGCCGAGCGCCTGTCGAATCTGGCGATGCGTACAAATCCAGCGAGAGACTGGAACAGCGCTCGCTGCTTTGCGTAATCACCTCCAAGGCCGTACGCATGCCACCGCCCAGCACGGTGACTTGTTAATCACACACCTGGTATTCCAGTTGCTCGATCTTGCGGAAATTGATGAATTATCATTTCCTATAGAATCCGCGTTGACAGCCATACCCGAGCTGGTCGCTGCCATCTTGCCTTGGCTGGTGTATCGAGTGAACCTCAGCTACGGCCCTACCTCGTTTCTCATGAGCACGTTCACCAATGAGGCGCGGTGCAGAGAGCTTGCACAACTGGTGACGGAAGATGTACGTAGCGGAGCCCTTGCGCCGGAACTTCCACACGAATACGTGGCATTGGCACGGCCAAACCGGCGTCGTGCGTCTGCCACAGTTCCAACCCTTGTCAACGCTGGCCTGATCAAAGATGGAACACCGCTGACGTACGTCCCGAGCAACCCCGCGGAGGCGCTGGCAACCAGGGAGTGGCTTGCGGTCGACGAGCGTAGGTCTCAGGCCCGTTGGCAGAACCACCGTACGAAGCCACTCATCTGGTCCTACGACGGTCTCGCTTACTCAGCCAGTGGACTCGTCGTCCGCATTTGGGAAATGGCTGACTGGGCCAAAGCGCCGCCTGCAGTTCAGGGCCCAACACGCTGGCAGGTCAATGGTGATCGAACCCTCCAGGAGCTCGCAACGGAGTTGCTGGCAGCGCAGGAAGCGGGGGGTGGATAGGCATGGGGGCCTTTATCAGCGTGGCAGAAGTGGTACCGCACAGTGGCGTCCTCATCGAGTGCTCGCAAGTACGCCGTCGTCTCTGCTTGGATGCGCTCCAGGTCAACCACGAGACCATCGTGCCAGCGAGCGCACGAAGTCACGCCGTTCTGACATCCACGAGTGACATCAACGGCGCCGGACTCCAGCACTCCTAGGCGATCTGCGGCGGCCAGCATGGCCAGCCAGCCCCCGGCGGTGCCGAGCAGCGATCGAACTCCTAAAGTGGTGGTCAGCAAGTGCCCGCAGCCGAACGCGACAGGCCCCAATCACGAAGAGGTCGTCTGACGCCAGCCGTGACGCCAACGGCCCCGTACACCGACGCCAGCAGCGGACGTCAGCGGACCGCCCAGCCAGGCGAACCGGCCACCGGCAGCAGCCTTACGCGGCCTGAAAAGCGGAAGGTCGCCGGTTCGACCCCGGCCCCAGCCACCGCAGCCCTCACCAGGGCAAAGCCCCCTCCCGGATCATCCGGAGGGGGCTTCTTCGTGTCCGGGAGGGATCTGCGCTTAAGTGTGACAGCGGCGTGTTAGCCGGGGGTTAGCCGATCGGCAGTGGCGGCGGACAGGGTTGTTCCCAGGACGCGGAACGCACCGTGGACAACGCGCCGCGTCCTCGGCCCACACGTCACCCATCCCTGGGGGGATCCCATGTCGCGTACGACCGTTCTCCGCCGTACCCGCACCGTCGCCGTCGCCTCGCTGATCGCCGCTGCCGCGTTCTCGCTCACGGCCTGTGGAGGCGGCGAATCCGACAGCGACGCCAAGGGGGGCTCGGCCTCGGCGACCGCGAACGGCACGTCGGGGGGCTCGGGCGGCGGGTCGGGCTCGACCGGTGGCTCCGGTGAGGACATCGACGCCAAGGCGGGCAACGCCTCGGGCGGCTCCTCGTCGGCGAGCCGCTGCACCAGCGACCACCTGGAGGCGGCGTGGTCGAACTTCGAGGGCGGTCCGGACATGGAGTACGACGGGCAGCAGACCGCCCGGGTGGTGCTGAAGAACACCGGTAGCACCGACTGCACCATGGTCGGCTTCCCGGGGGTCCAGCTCCAGACCGAGCACGGCGAGACCTGGGACCTGCGGCGCACCGACGACAAGCCGAAGCCGGTCCGGGTCGACGCCGGCGGGCGGGTCACCTTCGACATCACCTTCCTCGCGTCGACCCGCGACGACGACAAGAAGTTCGCACCGGACCAGGTCGTGATCACCCCGCCGAACGAGGAGGCGAACCTCTCGCTGGACTGGCCGTACGGCGGGGCGCTGCTGGACCAGTCGGGCGCCACCCGCCCGGGGACCTTCGTCGGGCCGGTCAGCACGCCGGAGTGAACCCGCTACTCCCACCGGGGCACAGCCCCCTCCCGGATCCATCCGGAGGGGGCTTCTTCATTGCCCACGACGCCCGCGACGCCCACCGGGGCGCACTTGTCCCGCATGAACGATCAGACGTTGGCGCAGATCGCGAAGACGCTGATGCCCACGTTGTCGGTGGCGGTCTGGCGGCCCAGCCCGATCCAGCCCCGTGCGTCAGCGGTGGGGAAGCTGCCGACCAGGATGGCGGTGTCGCCCCGGGCCTCGGCGCCGCCGCCGATGACCTTCTTCCCCTTCGGGCAGTACACCGTGCGCCGCTGGAAGTTCGGGACGTTCTCATTGGGCAGGGTGACCACCTCGTAGCCGGGCACGCCCTCGTCGGAGCGGGGGGCTCCGTGGGAAGCGGGCATCTCTGAGCTCTGGGAGGCCGTTGACTCGGCGCCCTCGGACTCCGCGGTCGCCTCGGAGCCTTGGTACTTGGTCGCCTCGGAGCCGTGGGACTCAGCCCCCTCGGAGCCTTCCGGCATGGCCGCCTCGGAGCCCTGGGACTCGGTGCTCTCGGAGCCTTCCGGCATGGCCGCCTCGGAGCCCTGGGGCATCGTCGCCTCGGCGCTGTAAGAGCCGGTCGTCTGGTCGTCGCCGTCCTGTGTCGCCGACGCGACGCCAGGCGTCAGCGCCATGGTCAGTGCCGCGGCAGCGATGACGAGCCTTCCACGCATGTGTGTCTTCCCTTCGTCATGGGCCCCTGGACGGAACCGACACCGTGAAGGCGTGACCAGGCGAAGCGGAGAGTAAGGCATGAAAGTATGCAAATCCCACGAACGTGGGACGCGTGAGAGGCGTACGGGTGCAGCTCTCCTGAAAGGCCGGAGGCCGCCGGTTCGCGTCCTGTCCCGGTGAGCGGAACGCCGCCATTCCCGCCACGAGAAACAGCGGCGAACAATCCCCCAACACCACCCGAGCCGCAGGTCGTGATCCCATTCGAAGCGGCCATTGGAGAGCCGACATGGCAGACGTGAAGGGCACCCCGCGCGAAGTACGCAAAGCAGCGATCGCAAGTTTGTTCGGTAGCGCATTGGAGTGGTACGACTTCTTCCTCTACGGCACGGCCGCCGCGCTCGTCTTCAACTCCCTCTTCTTCCCGACCTTCGATCCGCTGGTGGGAACGATCGCCGCCTTCGGCACCAACGCGGTGGGGTTCCTCGCCCGGCCGATCGGCGGAATCGTCTTCGGGCACTTCGGTGACCGGATCGGCCGTAAGTCGATGCTGGTGACCACACTTGTGATCATGGGTGTCGCCACCTGTCTGATCGGTCTGCTGCCCACCTACGCCACCATCGGGATCTGGGCACCGGTGCTGCTGATAGCGCTGCGGATCGTGCAGGGCATCGCCGTCGGCGGCGAGTGGGGCGGCGGGGTGCTGATCGTCAGCGAACACGCACCGAGCCACCGCCGCGGCTTCTACTCGGCCTGGAGCCAGACCGGTGTGGGGCTCGGCTTCGTCCTCTCCGCCTCCGCCTACGCACTCGCCCAGGCGGTGACCACCAAGGAGTCCTTCCTCGCCTGGGGATGGCGCATTCCGTTCGTGGTCGGCATCCTGCTCACCGCCGTCGGGCTGCTGATCCGGCTCCGGATCATGGAGACGCCCGCGTTCCGCGAGACGGAGTCGGAGCCGGAGAAGAAGTCCAAGCCGCCGCTCATCGACGTCATCCGCACCCACCCCAAGTCCATACTGATCGCCTTCGGGGCGCGGGTCGCCGAAACCGGTGCGAGCTACCTCTTCCTCACCTTCAGCCTCTCCTACGCGGCCGAGGTCGGGGTGGGCAAGGGGGTGGTGCTGGCCGCGCTCGTGGTGGGGATGCTGTTCGAGTCGTTCGCGATGCCGATGTTCGGGGCGCTCTCCGATCGCATCGGACGCCGACCGGTGTATATCGGGGGCGCGATCGCGGTGATCGTCTGGGCCTATCCGTTCTTCGCGATGTTCGACTCGCGCAATCCGGTGCTGATCTTCGTGGCGATCTTCGTGGCGGTCGTGATCGGCCACGGGGCGATGATCGGCACCCAGCCGGCGTTCTTCACCGAACTCTTCGCCAGCCGGGTGGCCTACAGCGGGCTCGCCCTGGGGCATGAGCTCGCGTCGATGATCGTCGGCGGGTTCTCCCCCATCGTCGCCACCGCCCTGCTCGCGTGGTCGGGGGCGTCCTGGCCGATCGCGCTGTTCATGATCGGCATGGGCGCGGTCACGGTCTTCGCCGTGGCGGCCGCTCCCGAGACCAACCCGGCCGTCCTCAAGGACGGCAAGGACCGCAAGGGCCGGGAGGAGCCGGAGGGGCCGGAGGAACCGGAGGAACCGGACGAGCCCGAGGAGACCGAGGTGAAGTCCCAGACCGTCTGACCGGCCCGTCCGCCTCGTTCCCGTATCGCTGCCTGGGTGCGCCGCACCCAGGCAGCACGCGTCCTGGTTGACCCCCGCTGACCTGCGCAGACTGGGCCGGGACGCGGGTCGGGACGCGAGTCGGGACGCGGGTCGCGTCCCGGGTCGGAAGCGAGATGAGGAACGGAGTACCCATGTCTGGACGTCTGCACGGCAAGGTCGCGCTGATCACCGGAGCGACGGGCGGGATCGGCTCGGCCACCGCCGAACTCTTCGCGCAGGAGGGAGCACGGCTGCTGCTCACCGATGTGGCCGCGGAGCCCCTGAAGGCTCTGGAGGAACGGATCGCGGAGCGCGGCGGTGACGTGGCCTCGGCCACGCTGGACGTCGCCTCGGCGGAGGCGTGGGGCGATGTGATCGCCACCGTGGGGGAGCGCTTCGGCCGCCTGGACGTGCTGGTCAACATCGCCGGGATCCTGGACTGGCCGGGCATCGAGGGCACCGATGAGGCGTCCTGGGACCGTGTCATCGAGGTGAACCAGAAGGGCACCTGGCTGGGGATGAAGGCGGCCATGCCGCTGTTGCGCGCGAGCGGCCGGGGGTCGGTGATCAACACATCCTCGGTGCTGGGGCTGGTGGGCAGCGGTGCGGCGGCCGCGTACCAGGCGTCGAAGGGCGCGGTCCGGCTGCTGTCGAAGACCGCGGCGGTCGAGTACGCCCGCGACAACGTACGGGTCAACTCGCTGCACCCGGGGGTGATCGCCACCCCGATGATCCAGGGCCTCCTGGACGAGCAGGGCGATCAGCAGCCGGACATCGTACGGACGCCGATGGCCCGGGCCGGCCGGGCGGACGAGATCGCACCGGCGATGCTGTTCCTCGCGAGCGACGAGTCGTCGTTCGTCACCGGCTCGGAGCTCGTGGTCGACGGCGGGCTCACCGCGCACTGACGACCGCCGCGTCTCCTACGACGGAATTGTCCGTTCCCGCCGTACGCTGGGCGGATGACGCGGCTGATCGTGGCGGGCGGAGGAGGCGGGGACGCGGTGGCCGCCGCGGTGCTCGACCGGGCCCTGTACGGGCGCGGGGCGGGCGATGACCGGGCCCTGTACGGGCGCGGGGCGGGCGATGACCGGGCGGTGGTCCTGACCTACGCCTGGGACCGGCTGCTCGTCGACCCCGTCCCCGGGCCCCGGGCCGCGGCCGACTTCACCGGTCTGCGGGCGCTGACGCCGAACGTGTACGCCGTGCCCGCGGACGGGAAGCCCGTGGCGCCCGCCGGATCCACACTGCCCCGGCTGGCCGCCGAGCTGCCGCACACCTTCGCCCTGCTCGACCCCCACCACGGCGTCGAGGGCATGGTCCGGCAGTTGGAGGAGCTGATCGAGCATCTGGCCCCGGCGTCGGTCGACCTGCTGGACGTGGGCGGCGACATCCTCGCGCACGGCGATGAGCCGACGCTGCGGAGCCCGCTCGGGGACGCGCTGTCGCTCGCCGCGTGTGCGCAGGTGAACGCGGAGATCCGGCTGCTGGTCGCCGGGCCCGGGCTGGACGGGGAGCTTCCGGTGGAGGTGCTGCACGAACGGCTGGAGCGGGTGGTCCATACGCTGACCGCCGGCGATGTCGCGCCCATCGGCCCCGTCATGGAGTGGCATCCGTCGGAGGCCACCGGCATGCTCACGGCCGCGGCGCGGGGGGTGCGAGGGCTGTGCGAGGTACGGGACGCGGGGCTCACGATTCCCCTGACGGACGACGGGGCTGTGGTCCATGAGGCGGATCTCGACACCGCGTTCCGCCGGAACCGGCTGGCCGGGGCCATCGCCGACACCACCGGACTCGCCGAGGCCGAGTGGCACTGCCGGGAGATCTGCGGCTACTCGGAGATCGACTACGAGCGGGAGAAGGCCGCGCGGTCCGGGGCGGCGCCCGAGGGTCCGTTCCGGCCAAGGGCCGTACTGGCCGGGGTCACCCGCTTCGCGGAGGAGGCCCGCGCCCGCGGCGTCAGCCACACCACCTTCCGGCGTCTCACCGAGGTCCTCGGGCTGAACGGTGTCCAACGCGCCGATCTGCGGGCCCTGCTGATCGGGACTCAGCCCGAGCGGTACGACGCCCCGCTGTGGCGGCTGTGATCCCCCGGATGGGGTATAGTTGATCTCGCAACGCCGCCCCGGAGGGCGGGAGTTGATGCGTCGGTCGTCTAAGGAAAGATACTCGTCTCCAAACGAGGGATGTAGGTGCAAGGCCTGCTCGGCGCTCCTTAGAAAAGTCCCTCCCCTGATCGCAGGGGAGGGACTTTTTTCGTGTGTCCGCCTGCCTGCCGGGGTGTCCGCCTGCCTGTCGAGGTGTCCGCCTGCCGGGGTGTCCGGCCGACCACACGGCGAAGCCGCATGGCGATGTTTTCCTTTCCCCTCCCCGCCCCTTCCCGTAACCAGGGGCTCCGCCCCTGGACCCCGGGGCCTGGGGGCCGCATATCGACGCCGAGAGAAGGGGCGGAGCCCGGGTTGCGGGGCCTGGGGCGAAGCCCGGACCGAGGCCTGAGGCGGAGCCCCAGTTGCGGGGCCTGGGGCAGAGCCCGGACCGGGGCCTGGCGCAAAACCCCAATCGCGGGGCCTGGAGCGGAGCCCGGACCGAGGCCTGGCGCAAAACCCCAATCGCGGGGCCTGGAGCGGAGCCCGGACCGAGGCCTGGCGCAAAACCCCAATCGCGGGGCCTGGAGCGGAGCCCGGACCGAGGCCTGAGGCGGAGCCCCGGTTACGGGGCCTGAGGCAAAGCCCCGGTTTCGGGGCCTGAGGCAAGCCCCGGCTACGGGGCCTGGGGCGGAGCCCGGACCGGGGGCTGGGGCTTTGCCCCAGTTTCGGGAAGGGGCGGGGAGGGGAATGGCTCGCCGTAGGCGGCACGATCCGCCGGGCGGCCCCCCAACCCCCTCAGCACCGCGTCGGCGTCGCCCTCGGCGGCCGCCCGCCCGGGTGGCGGTGGCGCCAGGTCCAGAAGACCACCGCGGACAGCAGACACCAGACCACCAGCACCAGGAACGGAAAGGCGTGCTGGTTGGCGCGGAAGTAGATCGCCGTGTGCTGGGCGTTGACCGAGGCGCCCGGCGGGAGCCAGCGGCCGACGGTGCCGAGGAGGGAGGGGAGCAGGGGCCAGGAGACGGCGCCGCCGGAGGAGGGGTTGCCGAGGAGCACCATCAGACCCCAGGTGGGGATGAGTGCCCAGCGCCCGAAGAGGACGTTGAACATGGAGAACACCAGCCCCGAGGTGAACATCGTCAGCGCCAGGATCGCCCAGGACTCCGGGAACGGGAGCTGGAGCGCGCCCAGCCCCTGGTCGACGATCACCGCGATGGTGAACCCGCCCAGCAGGGCGTACGCGATCATGAAGGCGATCCGCTCGGCCGGGTTGAGCTCGGAGGCGTTCACGCTGAGCTGGATGGCGCCGAGGAAGCCGATGATCGTGGCGGCCAGGGAGATGTAGAAGACCGCGAGGCCGCGCGGATCGCCGGGCTGCAGCGGTTTCACGTCCTTGACCGTGACCGGCACCCCGGAGACCCGGCCGACCTTGCCCGCGGCCTGGCCGAGCACCTGGGCGACGGTCGCCCCGGCCGCGCTCGCCACGTCCATCCGCACGCCGCGGCCGCGCACCTGGAGGACCGCGAAGACCCGCTGCTCCTCCAGGGACCAGCGGGCCTTGGCGTAGCCGGGGTAGGGATGCAGCCGGAGGGAGGCGTTCAGGGCCTGCTCCATCCCGGCGAGGAACCGGTTCAGCGGGGCGGCGCCGTGATCGGGGACCACGACGGCGGTGGGGACGTTCCGGGGGGTGGGGTTCGCGAAGGCGTAGGTGTACGAGCCCGCGAAGAGCCCCGCACCCGCGGAGATGATCAGCACGATGACGGTCGCGGGGAAGAAGGGGGACCGCTTGAAGGCCCCCCACCCCCATCGCGGTGATCGGCGTTCGGGCTCGGGGTCGGGGCGCTGCGCCAAGTCATCGGCCATGAGATCACGCTAAAGCGATGGACCCTTACATATCGCACATATCGCTCGACGCGGCGCGGGCGGAAATGGTTCGCCAGCCGTTTTCCGGAGGTGAGATCCTGGGATCCGTATGTCCACCACGCCTGCCCCCGCCCTGCCCGCCCTGCTGGAGCGGCTGCCCGAGCTGATGCTGCGCGACCAGCAGCGGCTGGGACGCCGGCTCGACGGTGCGCGCCGGATCCGTAAACCCGAGGCCCGTGCGGCCGTGCTCGGCGAGATCGCCGACGAGATGACGCGTGCCGAGCTGCGGGTCGCGGACCGCCGCGCCGCGGTGCCGGCCATCACCTATCCGGAAGAGCTGCCGGTCAGCCAGAAGAAGGACGCGATCCTCGAGGCCGTCCGGGATCACCAGGTGGTGATCGTCGCGGGTGAGACCGGCTCCGGGAAGACCACCCAGATTCCGAAGATCTGCCTGGAGCTGGGGCGCGGCGTCAAGGGCCTCATCGGCCATACGCAGCCACGCCGGATCGCGGCCCGCACGGTGGCCGAGCGCATCGCCGAGGAGATGCGGTCACCGCTCGGCGAGTCCGTCGGCTGGAAGGTCCGGTTCACCGACCAGGTGGGCCAGGACACCCACGTCAAGCTGATGACCGACGGCATTCTGCTCGCCGAGATCCAGACCGACCGCGAGCTGCGCCAGTACGACACGATCATCATCGACGAGGCCCATGAGCGCAGCCTCAACATCGACTTCCTGCTCGGCTATCTGGCCCAGCTGCTGCCCCGCCGCCCCGACCTCAAGGTCGTGATCACCTCCGCCACCATCGACCCGGAGCGCTTCTCCCGCCATTTCGGCGACGCGCCGATCGTCGAGGTCAGCGGGCGTACGTATCCGGTCGAGGTGCGCTACCGCCCGCTGCTCGAGGAGGGCGGCGAGGACAGCGACCGCGACCAGATCACCGCGATCTGCGACGCGGTCGACGAGCTCCAGGCCGAGGGCCCGGGCGACATCCTGGTCTTCCTCTCCGGCGAGCGGGAGATCCGCGACACCGCCGACGCGCTGAACAAGAAGAAGCTCCCGGTCACCGAGGTGCTCCCGCTGTACGCGCGGCTGTCGCACGCCGAGCAGCACCGGGTCTTCCAGAGACACACCGGCCGCCGGATCGTGCTGGCGACGAACGTGGCCGAGACCTCGCTGACCGTCCCCGGCATCCGCTATGTGATCGACCCGGGCACCGCCCGGATCTCCCGCTACAGCCATCGCACCAAGGTCCAGCGGCTGCCCATCGAGCCGGTCTCCCAGGCCAGCGCCAATCAGCGCAAGGGCCGCTGCGGCCGGACCAGCGACGGCATCTGCGTCCGGCTGTACTCCGAGGACGACTTCGTCACCCGCCCGGAGTTCACCGACGCCGAGATCCTGCGGACCAACCTCGCCTCCGTCATCCTCCAGATGACCGCCGCCGGCCTCGGCGACATCGAGAAGTTCCCCTTCATCGACCCGCCGGACCGCCGCAACATCAAGGACGGCGTCCAGCTCCTGGAGGAGCTGCACGCCCTGGACGGCAAGCAGAAGGACCCGCGCAAGCGGCTCACCCAGGTCGGCCGGAAGCTGGCCCAGCTGCCGGTGGACCCGCGGCTGGCCCGGATGGTGCTGGAGGCGGATCGCAACGGCTGTGTCCGCGAGGTCATGGTGATCGCGGCGGCGCTGTCCATCCAGGACCCGCGTGAGCGCCCCTCGGACAAGCAGCAGCAGGCGGATCAGCAGCACGCCCGCTTCAAGGACGAGGCCAGCGACTTCCTGGCCTTCCTCAATCTGTGGAAGTACGTCCGGGAGCGGCAGAAGGAGCTGTCCTCCTCCGCCTTCCGCCGGATGTGCCGCAATGAGTACCTCAACTACCTGCGCATACGCGAATGGCAGGACATCTACAGCCAGTTGCGCACGGTCGCCAAGACCATGGACATCCATATGTCCGAGCAGGACGCGGCGCCCGACCGCGTCCACACGTCGCTGCTGGCGGGTCTGCTGTCCCATGTGGGCCTGAAGGACACCGACAAGAACGAGTACGTGGGCGCGCGCAGCGCCAAGTTCGCGGTCTTCCCCGGCTCGGCGCTGTTCAAGAAGCCGCCGCGCTGGGTGATGTCGGCGGAGCTGGTGGAGACGTCCCGGCTGTGGGCGCGGGTCAATGCCCGGATCGAGCCGGAGTGGATCGAGCCGCTCGCCCAGCACCTGGTCAAGCGCACCTACAGCGAGCCGCACTGGGAGCAGAAGCAGGCCGCGGTGATGGCGTATGAGCGGGTGACGCTCTACGGGGTGCCGATCGTCGCCCAGCGGAAGGTCAACTACGGCCGGATCGACCCCGAGACCAGCCGCGACCTGTTCATCCGCAACGCCCTGGTGGAGGGCGACTGGCGCACCCACCACCAGTTCTTCCACGACAACCGCAAGCTGCTGGGCGAGGTCGAGGAGCTGGAGCACCGCGCCCGGCGCCGCGACATCCTCGTGGACGACGAGACGCTCTTCGACTTCTACGACCAGCGGATCCCCGAGCATGTGGTGTCCGGCGCGCACTTCGACTCCTGGTGGAAGCACAAGCGGCGCGAGGAGCCGGAGCTTCTCAACTTCGAGAAGTCGATGCTCATCAACGAGCGGGCGCAGGGGGTCACCAAGGACGCCTATCCGGACTCCTGGCGCCAGGGGAAGCTCAAGTTCAAGGTGACGTACCAGTTCGAGCCGGGGGCGGACGCGGACGGTGTGACCGTCCACATCCCGCTCCAGGTGCTCAACCAGGTCACCCCGGACGGCTTCGACTGGCAGATCCCGGGGCTGCGCGAGGATCTGGTCACCGAGCTGATCCGCTCGCTGCCCAAACCGGTCCGCCGGCACTACGTCCCGGCGCCCAACTACGCCAAGCGCTTCCTGGAAAGCGCTGTCCCGCTCCAGGAGCCGCTGACGGCGGCGCTGGGGCGGGAGCTCCAGCGGATGGTGGGCGTACGGATCGAGCCGGAGGACTGGGACCTGACGAAGGTCCCCGACCACCTGAAGATCACCTTCCGGGTGGTGGACGAGCGGCGCCGCAAACTGGCCGAGGACAGGGACCTGGAGGCGCTGCGGCAGCGGCTGCGGCCCAAGACGCGGGCCGCGATCTCCAAGGCGTTCGAGTCCTCCAAGGAGGCCGTGGGGATCGAGCAGCGCGGCGGGCTGACCCGGTGGACGGTCGGCACGCTGCCGCGCACCTTCGAGACGCGCCGGGGCGGCCAGCCGGTCAAGGCGTATCCGGCGCTCGTCGACGAGGGCTCCTCGGTGGCCGTGCGGCTCTTCGACACCGAGGTCGAGCAGCGGGAGGCGATGTGGCGGGGGACGCGCCGGCTGATCCTGCTCCAGCTGCCGTCCAACCCGGCGAAGTTCGTCCAGGGCAAGCTCTCCAACCAGGCCAAGCTGGCGCTCTCCAGCAGCCCGCACGGCAGTGTGCAGGCGCTGTTCGACGACTGCGTGGCCGCGGCGGCCGACCGGCTGATCGCGGCCCGTGGCGGCCCGGTCTGGGACGAGGAATCGTTCCGCAAGCTCTTCGACGCCGTCCGCAGCGACATCATGGACGCCACGCTGGACACCGTGCGCAAGGTCCAGGAGGTGCTGGCGGCCTGGCAGTCGTGCGAGCGGCGGCTGAAGGCCACCCGCAGCCCGGTGCTGCTGACGTCCCTCACGGACATCAGGGAGCAGCTCTCCGAGCTCATCACGCCGGGTTTCGTGACCGCTCACGGCGTACGGCGGCTCCCGGACCTCATGCGCTATCTGGTGGCCGTGGACCGGCGGCTCCAGCAGCTTCCGGGCAACGCCGAGCGGGACCGCTCCCGGATGGCGAAGGTGCGGGAGATGCGGGACGAGTACGCCTGGCTGCTGGAGCAGTTCCCGCCCGGGCGCCCGGTGCCCCAGGAGGCGCTGGAGGTCCGCTGGATGATCGAGGAACTGCGGGTCAGCTACTTCGCGCACGCCCTCGGCACGGCCTATCCGGTGTCCGACAAGCGCATCGTCAAGGCCATCGACGCGGCGGCTCCGTAAGGGTGTCCCGGGGGCTCCGGCGGCCCGCCGGGGCCCGGCCGGGCGCGAGTTCGACCGCGCCCCCTGACCTGCTGTAGAGTCTGCATCGCAGCGCACACAGCGCGGCGCACGGCGGCGGAGCCGCAAGCGTCACTGTTGGTCCTGTGGAGCAGTTTGGAGTGCTCGCCACCCTGTCAAGGTGGAGGCCGCGGGTTCAAATCCCGTCAGGACCGCTTACCCGGAAGGCCCGGATCCATGTATGGATCCGGGCCTTCGGCGTCTTGACGGCACACCACACACAGAGGTACCCAAACTAAAAGGTGTGCGCGGGGGTGCGCGGGAGGTGCGGCGTATGACGACGTCTGCGAAGCATGAGACCAGGGCGCTGCTTCGTGCCCATCTGGCGGCCGCCGCGGGCAACCGCCACTTCACCCGGCACTGTCCGATCTGCCATCGGCTGCTGCGGCTGGCGATGGAGCACTCGGCGGCCGACGAGACGGCCGATGAGGCGGGTGACCGGGCCGAACACGAGAAGCGCGAGGGGACGACGGCGGTCTCGCCACCGTCAACTCGGTAAGCCCTTACCGCGGTTGCCTTTTAGCGCAACCGCCGGGCACAGAGCAAGGGTTGGGAAGTGTGACGGGAGTCACCGAATGAGTTTCCGGAGTGAGGGAACTTACACCCCGCTCACCACAGGTCAATTTAATATGTGCAATTGCACCCTCTGTCCGTGACCCTCGCGAGCCCCCCGAAAGCGCTCCGCGAGCTTCCTCGAGCCCCTTGCGGACCACCCCGCACAACCCGAACGATTGCGCTTCCAAGGGCACTTGAAGACCCCTGGAGGCACCCTCCGGAACACCGTTCCCAGGCATAAAAAAAGATCGCGCCGGACCCGGCGGAGTCCAGCGCGATCAACGACGCACCCATGTCGAGCGGTGGAGGGCCTGTTGGGGCAGGCACCCGTCGTGGTGGAGCTATACAGGCGAAAGCCGGGCTGGGGGGCCCGGAAATGCCCGGTTATGCGGTTGTTCAGCCCTCGCTGCGCTGCTGCGGGATGCCCGCAAGAAGAGCACGGACCTCCGCTTCGCGGTAGCGCCGATGCCCTCCGAGCGTACGGATCGACGTGAGCTTGCCTGCCTTCGCCCAGCGAGTGACCGTCTTAGGGTCCACGCGGAACATCGTGGCAACCTCAGCCGGGGTCAGCAGCGGCTCGGCATCAGGGGTGCGAGCGGTCATGAGCGGCCTCCTCGGGAGAACCGAACCATCACGGTTCTTTCCTCTAAATTCTGCACCTTGACCCACGTTGCCCGAAATGGCGGACGCGGGCCGAGTCGGTTATAGGACGAACGGCTTGTCCTCGGCACTACAACTACACCATCTGTCCAGCCCCGTCGGCCAAACCGATGGAATTGCCCTCTCAGGTGACCAACCTCGACGGAAGCCGATGGACCATGCCATAACGGACTGTCACACGGCCGTGACGATCAGTCACAAGAGGATCAGGGGTCACCAGATCCGTCAAGGAGTGCAATACCGATGAATCCGCCCATAGTTGGGCGGAAGGAGTCCCTCCCGGACTCCTTGTCCTATTTTGACACGAGGATGGGTGATTACCGCAAGGCCCGAAGTCAGTGCTTTAGGTCACGATTGAGGCAATGGCCCGGATCGGGACCTACGTCCCCTCTGTTCCGGCGAACCGCTCAACCGGTCACCCGACGCCCGTTCGACCGGGCGTTCAGCTCGCGTTCTGCCGCCCGCGGACCACGCTCCAGCGGTCGGTCAGCCGCTCGTACGCGACACCCGCACGCTCCCCGTCCCCATCGCGCAGCGCCGCCAGGCCCTCCGCCACATCCGCGGCCGAGCGGTCGTCCTCCAGCTGCCCGGCCGGCAGCGCGTGCACCAGGCCGCCGTAGTCCAGCTCGACCAACGACCGGGGGTGGAACTCCTCGAGCCACCGGCCGACGTCCACCAGCCCGTCGATCAGTGGCCCTTCGCCGAGAGCCTCCTTGAGCACCTTAAGCCCACGCGCCACCCGGCGCCTGGCCTGGACCATTGGGGTGCGGTAGCGGAGGATGAGACCGTCGTCACCCTTGGTGAACTCGCGCTCCTCGTCCCCGAAGAGCACGAACCAGCGCACCGGCACATGCCAGGTGGCCGAGCGGATCCACGGCCGGGCGTCCGGGTTGCGCTCCAGCCACCGCTCGAAGTCGGCCACCGCCTGCCGGCGCACCACCGGGGGCAGGGCCGCGTCCAGAAGGGGCCCGGGAAGGCGCTCCGGCAGCTCCTCCAGGGCCAGCCAGCCCCTCAGCCGGGTGCGCCACGGGCAGACACAGGTGACACCGTCCACGAGCGCCACGAAGGCGTCCGCGCTCTCGTGCACCGGAACCGCCACCGGGGGGACCGGCAGCAGATCCGCGAGCGAGCGGCGCAGCTCGTCCTGCGCGCCGGGCAGGTCGTCGCGCTTGGCATACCGCGCCCAGTGCGATCTCTCCGGCTCCGGAAACGCTGCCAGTGGCTCATAGACCCGGAGATACGCCGCGTACGGGACAATCACCGAAGACGCCAAGGTCACACGCGCTCCCTCAAGGCTGAGACCACCGCCAGGGGCTCCCTTACCCCCACCTGACGGCATCGTCCCATGCCCGGCATACGGACTCGTCGGGGACATGGCCGATCCGCCGGGCCCCCAGGGCTTACCCTCTTGCCCACGGCCCTCCCCACCAGCCAGGAGGGCGTCTACCCCGACCTATGGGAGTCACCACCGTGACCGACGTACGTCACACCGTCAGCGCCGACGGTCCGACGGAGAGTCGCGTGCCGAACCCTCTCTCACCTCTTTCGACACTGTTCCGCTCCGATCTCGGCGGGCATGAGCAAGTGCTGCTCTGCCAGGACCGGGAGAGCGGCCTCAAAGCCGTCATCGCCATCCACTCCACCGCCCTGGGCCCGGCCCTCGGCGGCACCCGCTTCCACGCCTACGCCTCCGAGGAGCACCCCGAAGAAGCGGCGCTCCTCGACGCGCTCAACCTCGCCCGCGGCATGTCCTACAAGAACGCGCTCGCCGGGCTCGACCACGGTGGCGGCAAGGCCGTGATCCTCGGCGACCCCGAGGAGATCAAGACCGAGAAGCTGCTGCTCGCCTACGGCCGCTTCGTGGCCTCCCTCGGCGGTCGCTACGTCACCGCCTGTGACGTGGGCACCTATGTGGCCGACATGGACGTCGTCGCCCGCGAGTGCCCCTGGACCACCGGCCGCTCCCCCGAGAACGGCGGCGCCGGCGACTCCTCGGTGCTGACCGCCTTCGGCGTCTTCCAGGGGATGCGGGCGAGCGCCCAGGCGTCCTGGGGCGCGCCCACGCTGCGCGGCCGCCGGGTCGGCATCGCGGGGGTCGGCAAGGTCGGCCACCACCTGGTGGAGCACCTGCTGGAGGACGGCGCCGAGGTCGTGATCACGGATGTGCGCACCGAGTCGGTGGACCGCGTGCTGGCCCGCCACCCCCGCGTCCAGGCGGTCCGGGACACCGCGGCGCTGATCCGCGCCGACCTGGACGTCTACGCCCCGTGTGCGCTCGGTGGCGCCCTGGACGACGCCACGGTGCCCGTCCTGACCGCGAAGGTGGTGTGCGGCGCGGCCAACAACCAGCTGGCCCACCCGGGCGTGGAGAAGGACCTGGACGGCCGCGGCATCCTCTACGCGCCGGACTACGTGGTGAACGCCGGTGGTGTCATCCAGGTGGCCGACGAGCTGCACGGTTTCGACTTCGACCGGGCCAAGGCCAAGGCGGCGAAGATCTTCGACACGACGTTGGCCATATTCGATCGGGCACAGACCGACGGCATCCCGCCCGCCGCGGCCGCCGACCGGCTGGCCGAGCACCGGATGGCTGAGGGCCATGACGCCTGAGCCGTGGCCTGGCAGATGCCACGGGCATGGGCCACGGGGCGCCCGAGGGCCGCTGGAAGCGCCTGAGGGCGTCTGAGGAGCGGTATGAGGCCATGCGGACGGGCCGTGCGGGACCCTTGCCGGAGGCCGCCGTACGGAGGGCGTGAGAGCCCCCTGGGGGCCGTCGGGGAGAGATCCCTCACGGCCCGTCGGCGGGTCGGCGCAGAAGACACGTTAAAATCGCAGCTGACCAGCGAGGAACGGGCTCCTCGCGGGTTCTGCCTCGTGGCACGTCGTGTGGGCGACGTACCGTATGGCCACAGAAGCAGGTACCGTTGAAGCCCTACGGACCGGTCTCTCTTTTGAGAGTCCGCTCCGACTTATGAACGTGAACGCGTGTCAAGACTCTGGGGCCGTCGAGCCCCGTCGTTGAGGGGGTCGAGCCATGGGGCGCGGCCGGGCCAAGGCCAAGCAGACGAAGGTCGCCCGCCAGCTGAAGTACAACAGCGGTGGGACGGATCTCTCACGCCTGGCCGAGGAGCTGGGCGCATCGCCATCGAACCAACCGCCGAATGGTGAGCCGTTCGAGGACGATGAGCTGGACGACGACCCGTACGCACAGTACGCGGATCTGTACAACGACGATGAGGACGAGGACGACGAACAGTCGGATCCGTCCCCGCAGCGTCGCCGCGCCTGAACCACTCGTTCAAGGCGCTCGGCTTATCGCCGCACACCTCCACCGGTCCGGGGCATCCGCCTCGGGCCGGCTCCTGTGCTGTCCGCGCGCGCGGCGCGGCCGTCTCAGCCCGCATGATCACCGGTCAGCGTCACCGCTTCCGCGTCCCCGGCCGCGCGCTCGGTGATCTCACCGCTGACCCAGGCCTCGACACCGCGGTCGGCGAGCGTGGTGAGCGCCACATCCACGGAGTCCGCCGGGATCACCGCCATCATGCCGACGCCCATGTTGAGGGTCTTCTCCAGCTCCAGACGCTCGACCGAACCGGCCTCGCCGACCAGCTGGAAGATCGCTCCGGGGGTCCAGGTCGAGCGGTCCACGACCGCGCGCAGCCCCTCGGGGACGACCCGCGCGAGGTTGTTGGCGAGCCCACCGCCGGTGATGTGCGAGAAGGCGTGCACCTCGGTGGTGCGGGTGAGTGCCAGGCAGTCCAGCGAGTAGATCCGGGTGGGCTCCAGGAGCTCCTCCCCCAGTGTCCGGCCGAGCTCCGGCACCTCGCGGTCCAGCGCCCAGCCGGCCCGGTCGAAGAGCACATGGCGAACGAGTGAGTACCCGTTCGAGTGAAGTCCGGACGACGCCATGGCGATCACCGCATCACCCGTTCGGATACGATCCGCGCCCAGCACCCGATCGGCCTCGACCACGCCCGTACCGGCCCCGGCGACATCGAAGTCATCGGCGCCCAGCAGCCCCGGGTGCTCGGCGGTCTCGCCGCCCACCAGGGCGCAGCCGGCCAGGGTGCAGCCCTCGGCGATGCCCTTGACGATGGCGGCGACGCGCTCCGGGTAGACCTTGCCGACGCAGATGTAGTCCGTCATGAACAGCGGCTCGGCACCGCAGACCACCAGGTCGTCCACGACCATGCCGACCAGGTCGCGGCCGATGGTGTCGTACACGCCCATCCGCCGGGCGATGTCCACCTTGGTGCCGACCCCGTCGGTGGCGGAGGCGAGCAGCGGACGCTGGTAGCGGGCCAGGGCGGAGGCGTCGAAGAGCCCCGCGAAACCGCCGAGGCCGCCCACGACCTCGGGCCGGCTCGCCTTCTTGACCCACTCCTTCATCAGCTCGACGGCGCGGTCGCCCGCCTCGATGTCGACGCCCGCGGCGGCGTAGGTGGACCCGGACTCGGACATGACGTTGAGATCTTTCGTATCGGGGATGACGGGCAGGCGGCGATCAGGGACGGCGCAGGGCGTCGGCACCGCCGACACCGGCGGTCAGCGTCGTCACACCGTCGGCGTCACCGCTGCTCGGAACCTTGGTCTCGGACTCCAGGAGGTGCTTGCCCAGCAGCTCCGGATCCGGCAGGTCCATCGGGTACTCACCGTCGAAGCAGGCACGGCACAGATTCGGCTTGGCGATCGTGGTCGCCTCGATCATGCCGTCGGTGGAGATGTACGACAGCGAGTCGGCGCCCAGCGACTTGCCGATCTCCTCGACCGAGAGACCGTTGGCGATCAGCTCGGCGCGGGTGGCGAAATCTATGCCGAAGAAGCACGGCCACTTGATCGGCGGGGACGAGATCCGGATGTGGACCTCGGCGGCCCCGGCCTCACGGAGCATCCGCACCAGGGCGCGCTGGGTGTTGCCGCGGACGATCGAGTCGTCGACGACCACCAGGCGCTTGCCCCGGATGACCTCCTTGAGGGGGTTCAGCTTGAGCCGGATGCCGAGCTGCCGGATGGTCTGCGAGGGCTGGATGAAGGTCCGGCCCACATAGCTGTTCTTGACCAGCCCGGAGCCGTACGGAATCCCGCTGGCCTCGGCGTAGCCGACGGCGGCCGGGGTGCCGGACTCGGGCGTCGCTATGACCAGGTCGGCATCGGCCGGGGCCTCCTTGGCCAGCCGGCGGCCCATCTCGACCCGGGACAGGTACACGTTCCGCCCGGCGATGTCGGTGTCGGGGCGGGCCAGGTACACGTACTCGAAGACACAGCCCTTGGGGCGGGCCTCCGCGAAGATGGTGGAGCGCAGCCCGTTCTCGTCGATGGCGACCATCTCGCCGGGCTCGATCTCACGGATGAAGGACGCGCCCACGATGTCCAGGGCGGCGGTCTCGGAGGCCACCACCCAGCCGCGCTCGAGGCGGCCGAGGACCAGCGGGCGGATGCCCTGGGGGTCGCGCGCCGCGTACAGCGTGTGCTCGTCCATGTAGACGAGGCTGAAAGCGCCCTTGACCTTGGGCAGCACGATGGGGGCCGCCTGCTCGACGGTGAGCGGCTTGCCATCCTCGTCCACCTGGCCCGCGAGCAGGGCGGTGACCAGGTCGGTGTCATTGGTGGCCGCCACCTGGGTGGCCCGGCCGCCGTCGCGGGGCAGGGCCGCGACCAGCTCCGCCAGCTCGGCGGTGTTGACCAGGTTCCCGTTGTGGCCCAGCGCGATCGAGCCATGGGCGGTGGCCCGGAACGTAGGCTGCGCGTTCTCCCACACCGAGGCTCCGGTGGTGGAGTAGCGGGCGTGACCGACCGCGATATGGCCCGTCAGGGAACCGAGGGAGGTCTCGTCGAAGACCTGCGAGACCAGGCCCATGTCCTTGAAGACAAGAATTTGGGAGCCGTTGCTCACCGCGATGCCCGCGGACTCCTGTCCACGGTGCTGCAGTGCGTACAGCCCGAAATAGGTGAGTTTGGCGACCTCTTCTCCCGGTGCCCAGACTCCGAAGACGCCGCAAGCGTCCTGGGGGCCCTTCTCACCGGGGAGCAGGTCGTGGCTGAGTCGTCCGTCACCACGTGGCACGTCATCGAGTCTAGGCCAGTTCAGCGGTGCCTCCGAACGAGGGACCCGTCAGGAGGGCGTAAGTCACATTCTCCGCACCCGCTCCGGACCCCCGGGACCCGCGCCCGACCTGCGCACGGCCGGGGGCGAAGGTGCCCGTCCGAGGCAAGGATCACATCTCGGACCCGTCAGCCGAGCACGGGGAGGTGGGCGGAGAGGTCGGCACGGTCGCCGCTCGCGGTCAGCGGCCCGGACTCCAGGGCCTCGGCCCAGGTCAGACGGCCCGTGGCGAGGCGGATCCAGGTCGGCGGATCGGTCTCGACGACGTTCGGCGGGGTGCCGCGGGTGTGCCGGGGGCCCTCGACGCACTGGATCACGGCGAACGGCGGGACCCGGACCTCGACCGAGCCGCCGGGCGCCTTCGCCGCGAGGGCGTCGGCGAGCACGCGGGTGGCGGTGGCGAGCGCCTGGCGGTCGTGCGACACGGGGACGCCGGTGGCATCCGCCAGATCGTCGGCGTGGACCACGAGCTCCACACAGCGGGTGACCAGGTAGTCGTCCAGCCGCATCGCCCCGACGCGGGCGGCCAGCAGCCGGTCGGCGGGCGCGACGGCGGCCACCTCGGCGAACCGGGCCTCGGCGCGCTCCAGCAGCTCGCCCGGTTTCGCGTCCGCCGCATTCGCGTTCGCCGCGAGAGCACGGGTGTCGTCGTCGATCGGCCCGGAGTACCCGGCCACCGCCGACGCCCAGCCGGTGACGGTGACCTCGCGCGCGGGCGGCGCGGGCCGCTCCAGAAGGCGTACGACCGACGTCACGGCCATCGCCAGATGCGCGATCAGCTCCCGGACCGTCCAGTCGCCGAGCCGGGTGGGGGCGTCCAGGGCGGTCTCGTCCAGCCCCTCGGCCGCCTTCCGTACCTGCCGGAGCTGCGCGATCACCGCGGTCCGGGTCTTGGCGGGGTCATAGCTGCGGGCACGGGCACGAGGCGGCATGGCGCCGAGCCTATCGACAGCCCCGAGGGGCGGGCGGAGGATGGATAGAAGGGGATAGAGAGGTATTCATCAGGACGAAAGGTGTGAATGACCATGGGCGAGCACCCCGATGCCGCCGTGGTGCGCCGCGCATGCACCGCGTTCCAGCAGGGCGACCTGGACACCCTCTCCACGCTGCTGACGGCGGACGTCATGCAGCATGTGCCCGGTGACAACATGATCTCGGGACACCACAAGGGCCGGGACGCGTGTATGCGGCTGTACCGCACCGAGTTCGAGGAGACCGGTGGCACGATGCGGGTCGATCTGGAGTCGGTGATGCCGGACGGGCGCGGTCATGTGATCTCCGGCCACCACGTCCGCGCCGAGCGCGGCAACCGCACGCTGGACATGAGGACCGGGCTGTTCTTCACCATCGTCGGCGGGAAAATCAGCGACATCGACCAGTGCGTCGAGGACATCGACGCCGCCGACGCCTTCTGGGGGAAGTGAGTCCCACGAGGCCCGAGCCGGAACAGACCGTACGGCCCGCTCCCTGACGCCAGGGGGCGGGCCGTACGGCATGGGTTCTCGGGCCGGTCCTCAGGCCGGTCCTCAGGCCAGCAGACCCGGGATCGTCGCCTCGTACGACTCCCGCAGCTCGGCCAGCGGGATGGAGAACTGCCCCTGGACGTCGATCGCGTCGCCGTCGACCACGCCGATACGGGCCGCCGGGAGCCCCCGGGCCCCGCACATGTCGTTGAAGCGGACCTCCTCGCTGCGCGGTACGGCGACGATCGCCCGGCCCGCGGACTCGGAGAACAGCAGGACGAAGGGGTCAAGACCGTCGGGGACGACGATCCGGGCGCCCTTGCCCCCGCGCAGACACGACTCGGCGAGCGCCTGGATCAGACCGCCGTCGGACAGGTCGTGGGCCGCGTCCACCATGCCGTCGCGCGAGGCCGAGATCAGGATCTCGGCGAGCAGCCGCTCCCGCTCCAGGTCCACCTTGGGCGGCAGTCCGCCCAAGTGGTCGTGGATCACCTGGGACCAGGCCGAGCCGCCCAGCTCCGCGGCGGTGTCGCCCAGCAGATAGAGCAGCTGACCCTCCTCCGCGAAGGCGATCGGGGTGCGGCGGGCCACATCGTCGATCACGCCGAGGACGGCGACGACCGGCGTCGGGTGGATGGCCACCTCACCGGTCTGGTTGTACAGCGACACATTGCCGCCGGTGACCGGGGTGCCCAGGGTCAGACAGCCGTCCGCGAGACCGCGGGTGGCCTCCGCGAACTGCCACATGACCGCGGGGTCCTCCGGCGAGCCGAAGTTGAGACAGTTGGAGATGGCCAGTGGCTTGGCGCCGGACGCGGCCACATTGCGGTACGACTCGGCGAGCGCGAGCTGCGCGCCCGCGTACGGGTCCAGCTTGGCGTAGCGGCCGTTGCCGTCCGTGGCGACGGCCACACCCAGGCCGGTCTCCTCGTCCACCCGGACCATGCCGGAGTCCTCGGGCTGGGCGAGCACCGTGTTGCCCTGCACGAAGCGGTCGTACTGGTCCGTGATCCAGGACTTGGACGACTGGTTCGGGGAGCCGATCACCTTGAGGATCTGCTCGCGCAGCTCCGCCGCCGTGGCCGGGCGCGGCAGCTTGCCCGCGTCGTCCGCCTGGAGCGCGTCCTGCCACTCGGGGCGGGCGTAGGGGCGCTCGTAGACCGGGCCCTCATGGGCGACGGTGCGCGGCGGGACGTCCACGATCTGCTCGCCGTGCCAGTAGATCTCCAGCCGCTCGCCGTCGGTGACCTCACCGATGACAGTGGCGATGACGTCCCACTTCTCGCAGATCTCCAGGAAGCGGTCGACCTTCTCGGGCTTCACGATCGCGCACATGCGCTCCTGCGACTCACTCATCAGGATCTCCTCGGGGGAGAGCGAGGAGTCGCGCAGCGGCACGGTGTCGAGCTCGACCCGCATACCGCCGGAGCCGGCGCTGGCGAGCTCGCTGGTGGCGCAGGACAGGCCCGCGCCGCCGAGGTCCTGAATGCCCTCGACCAGGTCCTCCTTGAAGACCTCCAGGGTGCACTCGATGAGCAGCTTCTCCTGGAAGGGGTCGCCGACCTGGACGGCGGGACGCTTGGTGGGCTTACTGTCGTCAAACGTCTCGGAGGCCAGCACGGAGACGCCGCCGATGCCGTCGCCGCCGGTGCGGGCGCCGTAGAGGATCACCTTGTTGCCGGTGCCGGACGCCTTGGCGAGGTGGATGTCCGCATGCTTCATCACGCCCACGCACAACGCGTTGACCAGCGGGTTGCCCTGGTAGCAGGGGTCGAAGACGACCTCGCCGCCGATGTTGGGCAGGCCCAGGCAGTTGCCGTAGCCGCCGATGCCCGCGACCACACCGGGCAGCACCCGCTTGGTGTCGGGGTGGTCGGCGGCGCCGAAGCGCAGCGGGTCCATCACGGCCACCGGGCGGGCGCCCATGGCGAGGATGTCGCGGACGATGCCGCCGACGCCGGTGGCCGCGCCCTGGTAGGGCTCGACGTACGAGGGGTGGTTGTGCGACTCGACCTTGAAGGTGACCGCGTAGCCCTGGCCGACGTCGACCACACCCGCGTTCTCGCCGATGCCGACGAGCAGCGCGTCGCTCTCGGGGGCCTTCTCACCGAACTGCCGCAGATGGACCTTGCTCGACTTGTACGAGCAGTGCTCGGACCACATGACGGAGTACATCGCGAGCTCGGCACCGGTGGGGCGGCGGCCCAGGATGGCGCGGACGCGCTCGTACTCCTCCTGCTTGAGACCGAGCTCGGCCCAGGGCTGCTCGGCCTCCGGGGTCTGCGCCGCGTGCTTGGTGGTGTCCAGGGTCATGCGCTGACCAGCCTCTTGAGGATCGAGGTGAAGAATCCGAGACCGTCGGTGCGACCGGTGCCGATCAGCGGTTCGACGGCGTGCTCGGGGTGGGGCATGAGGCCGACGACATTGCCCGCCGCATTGCAGATACCGGCGATGTCGCGGAGCGAGCCGTTGGGGTTGAGCTCCTGATAGCGGAAGACCACGCGTCCCTCGGCCTCGAGTTCATCGAGGACGCGCTCATCGGCGACATAGCGGCCGTCGATGTTCTTCAGCGGGATGTTGATCTCCTGGCCCCGCTCATAGGAGCGCGTCCAGGCGGTCTCCGCGTTTTCCACTCGCAACTTCTGATCACGGCAGATGAAGTGCAGATGGTTGTTCCGAAGCATCGCACCGGGCAGGAGATGGGTCTCGGTGAGTACCTGGAAGCCATTGCAGATGCCAAGCACCGGCATACCGGCCTTCGCCTGGTCGATCACCGAGTCCATTACCGGGGAGAAGCGGGAGATCGCTCCGGCCCGCAGATAGTCGCCATAGGAGAAGCCGCCCGGCAGGATCACCGCGTCGACCTGCTTGAGGTCCTTGTCGCGGTGCCACAGCGGTACGGCTTCCAGTCCGGCGGCGCGGACGGCGCGCTGGGTGTCGCGGTCGTCGAGCGTGCCGGGGAAGGTGATGACTCCGACGCGTGCGGTCACGACTCCGCCTTCACGGCAGTGGCGTCGGCGCCCTCGCCGGCCTCGACCTTCACGGAAAAGTCCTCGATCACGGTGTTCGCCAGAAAAGTCTCGGCGATCTGGTGGATACGGGCGAGGGCGGCGTCATCGACCGGGCCCTCCACCTCGAGTTCAAAGCGCTTGCCCTGACGGACGTCGGCGATCCCCTCGAAACCGAGGCGGGGCAGTGCTCGCTGCACCGCCTGGCCCTGGGGGTCGAGGATCTCCGGCTTGAGCATGACGTCGACTACGACGCGTGCCACTGGCACTCCCGGTGGTGTGGTGCTGGTGCGTAAGGCGGTGCCCAAGCGTACCCCGGGTCAAAATCTACGCGAGTAGATATGCAAGGGTTCGGTCACGTTTAAGCATCGCCGGTGGCAACTGACGGGGAAAGGTCGGGGAAAAACGTACGGTCCCGATCGCGGGGTGACACGCGGATGGAATTACTGGGGTTCACAATGCAATGCCAGTCACTGTACAAATGAAAAAGCATTGTTGGACACAACTGGACAGCTGACATCTTTGCACGTCAACGCAACGATGCAGCCCGAAAGGACCGATATCCGTGGCGCAGCGCGTAGTAGTCACGCTCTCCGACGACCTCGAAGGAGGCGAAGCGGAAGAGACGGTCACGTTCGGACTCGACGGCAGGTTGTACGAGATCGACCTCAACTCTGCCAATGCGTCGAAACTGCGCGACGCCCTCGCGCCGTACGTGGAGGCCGGCCGCAAGCGGGCCCGCTCGGGCAAGACGTACCGCCGCACCGCCGTCGCCCCGGACCCGGCCGCGGTGCGCGCCTGGGCCCGGTCCAACGGCATGGAGGTGCCTCCGCGCGGCCGGATCCCCAAGAAGGTCTACGAAGCCTTCGACGAGTCGGCCTGAGGCACCCGCGTTCGCCTGAGGCACCCCCGTTCAGCCGAGTTGCACACCACCCCGGGTGATCCGCTAAAGTCTGGAGCACGCCGAGGGGCGAGGCCGAAAGGCCGAAACCCCGAGGAAGACACCATGCGGGTGTAGCTCAGTAGTAGAGCGCCCCCTTTCCAAGGGGGAGGCGCAGTGTGCGATCCCTGTCACCCGCTCTCATCGCCTATCGGCCCCGTGTTGACGAGGATCAGGTAGAGTGATGCGCGCGCCGATCGGTGAAGGCCGGTCGGAGGCATGCGGACGTGGCTCAGTTGGTAGAGCATCACCTTGCCAAGGTGAGGGTCGCGAGTTCGAATCTCGTCGTCCGCTCCAGATCTGAGGCGCCGGTCGAATCGACCGGCGCCTCAGTCGTTTTGGTGCGCTTGCCGTCGCAACGGGCCCAGGCTGCTGGGATGTGACGGTGCGTCGGGTCGCCGCCGGACGAGGATCGTGGTGCCCCGGGGGATCTTCCCCTCCCCGCCCCTTCCCGTAACCAGGGGCTCCACCCCTGGACCCCGGGGGCCGAGGAGCCGACCGTCGCCACGATCAGCTCACCGGGCAGGACGCCCATCGCGTCACCGGCGACATGGTGGTCGAGCGGCCGACCGGCGAGCAGGGGTCAACGCGTCTGCTCCGGCGGGCGGCGAGGGCGTGAACACTCGCACCGGCGGGCCGAGCGCGGTCGGATGTCGGCGCGGCGGAAGCCGAGCGGAGGCCCGCGTGCGTTCGTGGCGGTCGGCCGCCCGCGTGCGTTCGTGGCGGCCGGTCGCCCGCGTGCGTTCGTGGCGGTCGGCCGGGGGCCGGGGTCCCGGGGCGGAGTACCGGTTGTGCGAAGGGGCAAGGAGGGGAACAGCCCGCCGTAGGCGGCACGCGGCTCGGGGTGGGGCACGGCTCGGGGTGGGGCGCGACCCCGGGCGGCACGCGGCTCCGGGTGAGGCGCGGCCCCGGGCGGCACGCGGCTCCCGGGGGCGCGGCCCCGGGTGGGGCACGGCTCGGGGTGGGGCACGGCTCCGGGTGGGGCACGGCTCCGGGTGAGGCGCGGCTCCGGGTGAGGCGCGCCCCCGGGCGGCACGCGGCCCCGGGCGGCACGCGGCTCCCGGGGGCGCGGCCCCGGGTGGGGCACGGCTCGGGGTGGGGCACGGCCCCGGGCGGCACGCGGCTCCGGGTGAGGCGCGGCTCGGGGGGGGCGCCGCCGTGCGGAGGGGTGTCGGGGCGGGCTCGACGCTCGGGTGGTAGTTCACCGGTCGAGGGTTTGGTTATAGTAGAGGCGCGTCGAACTGGAAAAGTCCGGCGCAGGCGGACGTAGCTCAGTTGGTAGAGCGCAACCTTGCCAAGGTTGAGGTCGCGAGTTCGAGCCTCGTCGTCCGCTCAGTGAACGCAAGGGCCCCGGCCGATCGGCCGGGGCCCTTGGTCGTTCTCCCATCCCTTCGCGGGCCCCGGGCTACTTCCAGCTGGTGCCGGTCAGCAGCTCGTAGGCCTCCGCGTACTTCCGTTGCGTCCGCTCGACGACCTCCGCCGGGAGCGGGGGCGGCGGCTGCTCGCTGTCACGGTCCCAGCCGGAGGCGGGGGAGGTCAGCCAGTCGCGGACGTACTGCTTGTCGAAGGACGGCTGCGCGTGGCCGGGCTCCCACTGGTCGGCGGGCCAGAAGCGGGAGGAGTCCGGGGTCAGTACCTCGTCGGCGAGCACCGGCTCGGCGCTCTCCACGCCCAGGGTCGCCTCCGCGTAGCCGAACTCGAACTTGGTGTCGGCGAGGATGATCCCCCGGGCGCGGGAGATCTCCCGGGCCCGGTTGTAGACGGCGAGGGTGGCCTGGCGCAGCTGGGCGGCGGGCTCGGCGCCGATGCGGTGGGCCACCTCCTCGTACGCCACGTTCTCGTCGTGCTCGCCGACCGCGGCCTTGGTGGCCGGGGTGAAGATCGGCGAGGGCAGCTCGGAGCCGTCGGTCAGCCCCTCGGGGAGGGCGATGCCGCACACCGTACGGGTCTCGCGGTACTCGGCCAGGCCGGAGCCGGTCAGATAGCCGCGCGCCACGCATTCGACCGGGACCATCCGCAGCGACCGGCACACCAGGGTCCGGCCCTCCCAGTCGGCGGGGGCGCCGGCAGGCAGCTCGGTGGACAGGACGTGGTTGGGGACGAGGTCGGCGAGCAGATCGAACCACCAGAGGGAGAGCTGGGTGAGGATCTTGCCCTTGTCGGGGATCTCGGTCGGCAGGACCCAGTCGTAGGCGGACATCCGGTCGCTGGCGACCATGACGAGCTCACCGCGCTCGTTCCGGTAGAGGTCGCGCACCTTGCCGGTGTGCAGGTGCTGAAGGCCCGGAACCTCGACCGGCTCGGGCTTCTCAACGAATCCGGACACGCTTCCTCCTGGTGTTTTTGTCCAAGCCCCCTCGATTCTGCCGCACTGAACGGCGGCGGCCTGCGGCGGGGCGCGGGGCCGCGGGGGTGCGGCGTTCCGGGTTCCGCTTCCGGCCGGTTCGAACACGTCATACGAGGAACTCGTGCGGCAGAACACAGATCAGGACGCAGACGGAGGCCGGCGGGGAGGTGCCGGATGGCCGACGCGGCGATCGTGGGCAGCGGGCCCAACGGGCTCGCGGCCGCCGTCACCCTGGCCCGCGCCGGGCTGCGGGTCACGGTGTACGAGGCCGCCGCCGACATCGGCGGCGGGCTGCGCACCCAGCCGCTCTTCGATCCGGAGATCGCCCACGACATCTGCTCGGCGGTCCATCCCATGGCGCCCGCCTCCCGCTTCTTCCGCGAGTTCGGCCTGGCCGCGCGCGGGGTGGAACTGCTGACGCCCGAGGTCTCCTACGCCCATCCGCTGGACGGCGGCCGCGCCGCGCTCGCCCACCACGATCTGGAGACCACCTGCGCCGGGCTCGGCCCCGACGGGGAGCGCTGGCGGCGGCTGATGGCGCCGCTGGTACGGCACAGCGAAGGCGTGGTCGACTTCATCCTCTCCGGGCAGCGCGCCCTCCCCCACGATCCGGTGGCACCGCTGCTGCTGGCCCCCCGGATCCTCGTCCACGGCACCCGGCTCGGTGCCGCCCGCTTCACCGGTGAGGCGGCGCCCGCCCTGCTCACCGGGGTCGCCGCGCATGCCGTGGGCGAACTGCCCAGCCTGGCCGGCGGCGCGGTGGCGGCCCTGCTCGGGCATCTGGCCCACGGCCCCGGCTGGCCGCTGCCGCGCGGCGGCAGCGCCCGGATCGCCGACGCCATGGTGGACGACATCACCGCACACGGCGGCACCTTCCACACCGGGCGCGCGATCACCGACCTCCGCGAGCTGGACGGGTATCGCGCGGTGCTGCTCGACACCGGTGTTCCGGGGCTGCTGGACATCGCCGGACGCGCCCTGCCCGACCGCTACGCCCGGGCGCTGCGGCGGTTCCGTTACGGCCCGGCCGCCGCCAAGGCCGACTTCCTGGTGAGCGAGCCGATCCCGTGGGCCGACCCCGCCGTGGGCCGCGCCGGGACCGTACACCTGGGCGGCACCCATGCCGAGCTGGCCCGGGAGGAGAACCGGACCGTACGCGGAATCCGCAGCCCGGCGCCCTTCGTGCTGCTCGTCGACCCGGCCGTCACCGACCCCGGCCGCGCCCGGCCCGGCAGGCGCCCGGTGTGGGCCTACGCCCATATGCCGAACGGCGACGACACCGACCCGGTGGAGCTCATCCGCTCCCGGATCGAGACGTACGCGCCCGGCTTCGGCGACACGGTGCTCGCGGCGCGCGGGATGTCGGGGCGGGACCTGGAGGCGTACGACCCCAACGACGTGGGCGGGGACATCGGCTCGGGCGCGATGACGATCCGGCAGAGCCTCGCCCGTCCGGTGCCCCGCCTCGACCCGTACCGCACCCCGCTGCCCGGCCTCTTCCTCTGCTCATCGGCGACCCCGCCGGGGCCGGGGGTCCATGGGATGTGCGGCTACCTGGCGGCCCTGTCGGCGCTACGGCATCGCTTCGGAATCCGGAAGCCCCCGCCCTTGGGCCCGGCGGCGTAGGGGTGCCCGACGGGCCTTGCCGCCTGCGGCGGGCTGTTCCCCTCCCCGCCCCTTCCCGAAGCATCGATATGCGGCTCCGCCGCGTGGTGAGGCTCCGCCCCAGACCCCGAGGTCTGGGGCGGAGAGCGCCTGGTAGCAGGGCGGAAAAAGGGCCCCGCACCGGCCACGGGCCAGGCGGCGCCCGACGGATCCTGACGCCCGCAACGGGCCAAGCACCGATATGCGGCTCCGCCGCGCGGTGGGGCTCCGCCCCGGACCCCGGCCAGGCGACCCGGATGCGTGCGGGCATCCGCCGCGTCGGTGTGCCGACCGCGATCAGCCCGCCAGCGCGGGCGCTCACACCCTCGCCGCCCGTCCCGCGGAGCCCCACCGGCTCGCAGCGCGACCACCGCGTCGCAAACGGCGCAGCCGGTGCCTGACCGGTGAGCTGATCGCGGCGACGGCCGACTCGTCGGCCCCCGGGGTCCAGGGGCGGAGTCCATGGTTCGGGAAGGGGCGGGGAGGGGAACAGCCCGCCGCAGGCGGCGAGATCCGTCACCCCCGCTTGCAGATCCGGTCCAGCAGATTCGCCGTCGCCCGCTGAACCCGCTCATCCGTATGCCCCGGGCGATCCAGCGCGGGCGACCACGCGAACGTCCCCGACGCGAAGACCAGCGCGCCGCTCGGGGCCCGGTACAGCGATGTTTCCTGGTGGCGGATCACCCCCTCCGTGTCCTCGTACGGGGAGTGGGCCAGGAGGATGCGCCGGAGGTGGTCGGGGAGGGCGGTGCGGGGGAAGTAGCGGTCGGCCTCGCCGGCGACCAGGCCGGGCAGTTCGTGGCCCTCCTCCGCGCCCGTGGCCTCCCACAGCCAGTGGCCGGCGTTGCGCACGATCAGGGAGCTCGGCTCGGGCACCCGGCCCGCGTACTGGATGCCGATGAGCTGCTGCTCGGGCGCGGTCTCCCGCCAGAGTGCCGAGCGGCCGGGGCCGCGGCGCTTGCGGCAGGTGAGCAGGCGGGCCGGGCCGGAGGGCGAGGGGGCGAGTTCGACCTGCCAGTACATGGTGTTCGCGGAGAGGAAGACCAGCGAGGTGCCGCTGTCGCGGGCCGCCTCCACGGCTTGGCGCATCGGCGCCGACCAGTATTCGTCATGGCCGGGGAAGACCAGGCCCCGGTAGCGGGTGGGGTCGACGCTGCCCGCGTGGAGGTCGCGCATCTCGGCGTAGGCCAGGTCGTAGCCGTAGCGCTCGGCCCAGCGGATGAAGTCGTAGGCGTGCCCCACGTGGAGGGGCAGCCCCGCGCCCGCGTACGGCCGGTCGAAGGAGACCGTGGTGGCCGCCTCCGACTCGCCCAGCAGCTTTCCCCGCTCGTCCCAGGCGTGGTAGAGGCTGGCGCCGGTCCGGCCGTCCTCCGGGTAGAGGTTGTACGCCTGCCAGGTGAGGTCGGGCAGGACGAGGAGGAGGTCGGCGGGGCGGCTGTCGCGGACGGTGAAGGGGATGTGGCTGCGGTAGCCGTCCACGGTGGTCAGCACCGCGACATAGGCGCCGAGCTTCCAGTACGAGGGGATCTGCATCCGCCAGGACAGCCACCAGTGGTGGCAGGAGACGGTGCGGTCGGCGGTGAGCGGGGGCGGCTGGACGATCCCGGACAGCCGGGGGCTGGTGGTGATCTTCAGCGCGCCGGTGCCGTCGTAGTAGCCGATGCGGTAGATGTCCACGCTGAACTGCTGGGGCGGGTCCACCGTGATCCGGAAGTCGATGGCCTCGCCGGGGGCCGCCGCGGAGGTGGAGGGGAAGCCCTTGATCTGCCGGTGGACATCGTCGGCGGTGCGGGGGCCGGGGATCCTGGCGGAACCCCTCTCGCCGATCCGCTCGGCCGCCGGGGCGTCGGTCCCGGAGAGATGGACGTCGTCGACGTACCACGGGACCACCCGGCCGGTGTCGTCGAAGTAGTTCTCACTGTCGCGCAGCCAGGGCAGCGGGCCCTGGCCGAAAGGATCCGTCACCGCGTGAGCGAGCGCTCCCGATTCCCAGCGCCGGATCTGGTCCGTCCCCACAACTGTTCCCCTCCCCTGCGTACCCGGCGGCGCCACGCCTCGCTGTCCTCGCACACCGCACCGCCGCGGGTCCGGCCTTGTGGGCCGGGCTGCGGGGCCGGGCTCGCGGTTCGGGCCGGTTGGGCCGGAACTCCTGGGCCGGGCGACAGCGACCGGTCCAAGCACATCACATTACGCACCTACTCCGTCACCGATAGTCGCTAAATTGCCGGAAGAGGCACCGAACGCGCGACAGGGGTGGACATAGGAGCGGTATTGGGCGGACCCCGCGCCGCTACACCAGCCGGACGGGCTTCTCCGGACGGACCCCCACCTCGCCGAGCCAGGCGCGCAGCGGCCCGTCGTCGCCGTCCTCCACCAGGCTCAGCACCGGACGGGCCAGATCGGCCCGCCGCCGCCCGCCGACGAGCAGCGCGGGTCCGTCCAGCCAGTCGAGGCCGGGGGCCGCGCCCGCGGTGTCCACGGCGGCGCAGCAGACCATGGCGGTGACATGGTCGGCGAGCAGCTCCCGGCCGGTGCGGGGCGGCTGGAGCGGGAACGCCGGGGCGAAGCCGTCGATCCACGGATCGCCGCCGGAACCGCCGGCGGGTCCCTCGGCCCCCGCCGCGGGGCCCTGGCCGTGCGCCCGGGAGGCGGCGGCCTCCTCCCGGGCCACCTCGACGCTGAGCCGGGCGGCGAGGCGGGGTGCGTCGCCGCCGGCCCCGCCGTCGGAGCCGTCGGAGCGGTTGGTGCCGTCGGCGGGGCCGGTCGGGGCGGCGGTGAGCCGGTCGATGACCCGGGCCAGGGTGGCCGGGGCGGGCCCGCTCGCGCCGGCCGGTGCGGGGGCGGCGCCGACGGGCTCGTGGGCGTCGTCCCGCTCGTCCAGGAGCCGGTTCAGCCGGGCGGCCTCCTGCCGCCACTTGCGGTCCACGACCTCATCCGGATACGCGCCCCAGTCGACCGGGGACCAGTCGGGGCCCGGCTCCGGCGGGCCGCCGTGGAAGAGGCGGGCGGCGAGCAGCGAGGTGGCCTCGTCCATCACCCCGGGCTCCTCCAGCAGGTCGCAGGCCGGGCGCTCGCTCAGCCGGGAGGTGAACCCCTCGGCGAGCCGGTCGCGGCGGGAGAGCTCGGTGAGCGCCGAGACGACGCCCGCGTCCAGCCGGGAGGGCCAGCGGCCCATCCGCCAGGCGGGCAGCGCGACCCGGGTCAGCAGCCGGTCCCAGCCCGCGTAGGCGAGGCCGACCTGCTCCTGGGCGACGATCCGCAGCCCGTAGTCGACCGTCTGGGCCCGCTCGGAGGCGGCCGCGGCGACCGCGCGCTCCATCTCGGCCGCGTGGTCACGGCAGCCGCGCAGCAGCAGCCGGGCCACCCAGCCGACGAAGCCGAAGGCTGGCCGGCGCACCGCCGCCACCAGGGCGGGCACGGGCCCGGACGACGGTTCGCCGCCGCGGGCCGCGACGGCCACGGCGGCGTCAAGACCGCGCACGAAGCGGCGGGCGGAGGCTATGTCGGGGTGGACGGACGGGCCGGTGCCCGCGACCACCGGGGCGAGCAGCGCGCGCAACTCGGCGACCCGCATCCACCACAGGAACGGCGAGCCGATCACCAGCACCGGCGCCCGCGGGGCGCGCCGCTCGGGGCGGTCCACGACCCGGTCGGCACCGGCCGCCGCGCCGGGCCCCCTGGTGCCGCGTACCGGGCGGGGCTCCTCGACCGCGAGGGCGCCGCGGTCCCGGCGCTCCCGGCGCTGGGCGTGCGCCGGATGCGTACGGTCCTCCAGCCAGCTGTCGCAGTCGGGGGTCAGCGCTATGGCGGAGGGCGCGGGGACCTCCAGGCGCTCGGCCAGATCGCGGACCAGCTGATAGAGGTCGGGCGCGGTCTCCTCGGCGATGGGCACCGTCGGGGTGACCGCGGGCCTGGCCCGGACGACCACGGCGGCCACGGCCGCCGCCAGCAGCAGCACCACCAGGGCGCCCCCGGTCACCACCCAGCGCAGGGCCGTCCAGCCCTCGTCCTGGGAGCCGCCGATGCTGCCGGTGGCGCTTCCGGCCAGCAGCACGACGGCGGCGGCGGCCGGGAGGAGTGCGACGGCGAGCGCGGTGCTCCGGATGCGCAGTACCGCGAGGGCGCGGGCACGCGCCGCCAGGGCACCTGCTTCGGGACCTGCCACGGTTCTCATCACCCCCTACTGTCCGGCCGGTGTTTGAACAGCGGACGACGGCGGCGTTGTTTTCTCCCCACCCACTGTCGCACCGGCCGCCGACTCCGCAATGCCGGTGGGCCAGTTGCCGCACCTCGCCTGAGCGGCACACTAGTTGGGGGCCGGGCGTGCGTCAGCAGGATGCGGAACCGCTCACCCGATGGAATGGCCTTGGGCAAAACCGGGAACTTCGCGATGGCGACGCCGGGCCCCGTGTGAACAGGCGGAAGCGGCCTTCCGGACCGTTCACCGGCCCGTTCGAGCCCCTGGTTGAGACACTTCTTACAGCCGTCCCCGGCTCTGCTTGCGAACCCGCTGCACGAACCCGCTCTACGAACCCGCTTCGGCCGCCGCCTTCGCCGCGATGTCGGAGCGGTGGTGGGAGCCCTCCAGGCCGATCCGGCCCACCGCGCGGTACGCCCGCTCGCGCGCCTTCGCCAGGTCGGAGCCGGTCGCGGTGACGGAGAGCACCCGGCCGCCCGCGCTCACCACCTCACCGGACGCGCCGTCCCGCTTGGTGCCCGCGTGCAGGACGTACGCCTTGGGGCCGTCCTTCTCGGCCACCTCGTCCAGCCCGGTGATCGGGTCGCCGGTGCGGGGGGTGCCCGGGTAGTTGTGCGAGGCGAGGACGACGGTCACGGCGGCGCCGTCGCTCCAGCGCAGCGGCGGCTCGTCCGCCAGCCGGCCGGTGGCGGCGGCGAGCAGCACCGCGGCCAGCGGGGTCTTCAGCCGGGCCAGCACCACCTGGGTCTCCGGGTCGCCGAAGCGCGCGTTGAACTCGATCACGCGCACGCCGCGCGAGGTGATCGCCAGGCCCGCGTACAGCAGCCCGGAGAAGGGCGTGCCGCGGCGGCGCAGCTCGTCGACCGTGGGCCGGCAGACCGTGGCCACGACCTCGTCCACCAGGGCGGGGTCCGCCCAGGGCAGCGGGGAGTACGCGCCCATGCCGCCGGTGTTCGGGCCCTCGTCGCCGTCGTGGGCGCGCTTGAAGTCCTGGGCGGGCTGGAGCGGGACCACGGTCTCGCCGTCGGTGATCGCGAAGAGGGAGACCTCCGGGCCGTCCAGGAACTCCTCGATCACCACCCGGCCGCAGGCCAGCGCGTGTGCGCGGGCGGCCTCGACGTCCTCGGTCACCACGACGCCCTTGCCCGCGGCGAGGCCGTCGTCCTTGACGACGTACGGGGGGCCGAAGGCGTCCAGCGCCTCGTCGACCTCGGCGGGGCTGGTGCACACATAGGCGCGTGCGGTGGGCACGCCAGCCGCCGCCATCACGTCCTTGGCGAACGCCTTGGAGCCCTCGAGCCGCGCGGCCTCCGCGGACGGCCCGAAGGCCGGGATCCCGCGCTCGCGCACGGCGTCGGCCACCCCCGCCACGAGGGGGGCCTCCGGCCCCACGACCACCAGGCCCGCCCCCAGGGAGGCGGCGAGGTCGGCGACGGCGGCACCGTCGAGCGCGTCGACCGCGTGCAGTTCGGCCACCTCGGCGATGCCGGCGTTGCCGGGGGCGCAGTGCAGTGCGGTGACGTCGGGGTCGAGGGAGAGAGCGCGGCACAGGGCATGTTCGCGGGCGCCGCCGCCGATGACGAGGACCTTCACGGTAGGCAGCCTATTGCCTGGGGCTGCGGGCGCTGTGCGGCGGGGGCCGCGGCGCGGTCCGAGGGCGGTCAGGTTGCGGTCAGGGGGCGGTTCGAACGCGCTCCGAGGGCGGTCGAGGGCGGCTCGGCGTCGCGGCTCGGCGTCGCGGCTCGGCGTCGCGGCTCGGCGTCGCGGCTGGGCACGGTTCGGCGCGGTTCGGCCGGGAGTCCCGTGCGGGCCCCTGCGCCGTGAGCGGGGCCACTCTTTTGGGTGAGGAGTGGGTGGTCCTATACCCGATGGGACAGCCCCTACGGGCTGAAATCCGGTGATCGAGTCCTCGTGGCCAGCCGTTCGGCGGTAGGAATGGTGGTCGCGCATCAGCCGCGCGCAGGAGAAACGCCGCCGCAGAGGGAGTCGCACGGTGAGTCAGCCGGAGATGCAGCCCGAGGGGCTCCCTCGGCAGGAGGGTGCGAGGATCCAGGGTGACCTGCTCGGCCGGCCCTTCCCGCACGGCGACTGGGGGGAGCCCGCGGAGCGGCTCGACGAGTTGTACCAGTGGGTGGAGGAGGGCGCGCTGGAGGTCGCCGGGTGGTACCTCGCCGACCGGGTGTGGAAGCGGCGGGCCGCCCGGGTGCTGCGGGTGGGGGCCGCGGTGGCGGGGGTCGTGGGGGCCGTACTGCCGTTGCTGGATCTGAACGGAACGCTGGACGGCGGCGCTGGATGGGGCGCGCTGGCGCTGCTGCTGGCGGTCGCGTGCGTCGGCGGCGACCGGTTCTTCGGGCTGACGTCCGGCTGGATGCGGGACATGGCCACGGCGCAGGCGGTGCAGCGGCGGCTGGAGGTGCTGCAGTTCGAGTGGGCGTCGGAGAGCGTGCGGGAGGTGCTGGGCCCGACCGAGGGCACCGCGAGCGAGGCCGTGGAGCGGTGTCTGTCGGTGCTGCGGCGGTTCTGCGAGGACGTGTCGGAGCTGGTGCGGGCCGAGACGGCGGGCTGGATGGTGGACTTCGGATCCGGTGCCGCGCCGCTGGTCACGCAGTCGCTGATGGCCCAGGGCTCCCGTCCGGACAGCGGGAGCCCCGCGAGCCGCTTTCCGCTGCCGCCGGGCCCGGCCCGGCCCAATATGCCGCGGCAGCGTCCTCCCGAGCCGCCCCGCTGATGACGGCCGCGGGGCGGTCGGAGACCTCGCTGATGACGGCCGCGGGGCCTCCCGGGGACGGCGGTCGGCCCGGCGGACGGCCCGGCGGTCAGCTGAAGACGATCATCGAGCCCTGGCCGAGGCTGCGCGTCGCCGCCGCGTGCAGGCCCAGCCACACATGGCGCTCCCGCGCGAAGGGGCTGTCCTCGTACGGGACCGATGCCGCCGGCTCCTCCAGGCTCGTGGGGCGGGCCGGGGGCGCGGGGGCGGCCGGGGGGTTGGACGGGTCGATGCCGAGCGCCGGGGCGACCGCCTCCAGTTCGCGCAGCAGTCCGTGGCTGGAGCCCAACGGGCCGCCGCCCTCGAGGAGTTCGTCGTTGGACAGCGGGCTCTGGAAGTCGACGGGGACGTACGCGCCCGCGTGGTCGTAGTGCCACACCAGATGCGACTGCTGGGCCGTGGGCTCGAACATCTCCAGCAACTGCTCGTAGTCCCCGCCGAGTTCGTCCACCGGCGTCACCGCGAGTCCGCACAGCTGGAGCAGATAGGCACGGCGGAGGAAGTGCAGCGCGTCGTAGTCGAATCCGGCCACCGGTGCGACATCCCCGGAGAGACCCGGCATATAGCTGAAGACGGGCACGGGCGGCAGTCCGGCGTCACTGAGCGCCTTGTCGTACGCGGCGATCTCTTCGGCGAAGGGGTTGTCGGGGCTGTGGCACAGCACATCGACGAGGGGGACCAGCCAGAGGTCACATGCCACGCGATCTCACTCTCGTATCCGTACGGTCGATGGTCGGCCCAGCGTAATGCCCCACGTACGCGGCGCGAAGAGTGCAGGACGCCGGCCCTGGGGGGCCGGGGCCCACGGACCAGGTGGAGTTCGCGAAGAGTTCAGGGGGAGATCAGGGAGAGTTGACTTCCGGCTCTGTCGCCGTCCGGTTCCGCGAGCGCGTCTCCTCCCCCGTCACCAACCGCTCGATCAGCGCACGGAAATGCGTGTTGTACGCCGCTATGAGCCGCTCCGAGTCATGCGGATCCCCACGGGTGACCGCCGCCGTGAGCTCGCAGTGCCCCGTCCACAGCAGACCCCGCAGATCGGGTACGCGGCGCAGGTACGGCACCGTGAACACCCAGGTCTGCACCCGCAGCCGCTGCAGGAAGTCCAACACGTACGGATTGCCGACCAGCCCGCAGATCTCCCGCCAGAAGCGCAGGTCGTAGCCGATGAGGATGTCCAGGTCACCGGAGCGGGCGGCCCGCTCGGCCTCCTCGGCCCGGCGCCGCACCGAGGCCATCACCTGCGGGGTCATGCTGTTCAGCGTCTGCTCGACGTAGTGCCGGAAGACGCCCTCCACCACCATCGTGCGGGCGTCCACCATGTGCCGGAAGTCCTCGATGGTGAACTCGTGGACCTTGAAGCCCCGGTGCTCCTCGACATCGAGCAGCCCCTGCGAGCACAGGTCCAGCAGGGCCTCCCGGACGGGGGTCGCGGAGACGCCGTACTGCTGGGCGATCTCCTTGACGGTGAACTGGCGCCCCGCAGGGAGCCTGCCCGCGAGCACCTCGTCACAGAGCGCGTCGGCGATCTGCTGCCGCAGGGTGTTCCGCTTGACCGGGCTGGTGCCGGGCACGGGCATCGAGGACCGTCTCCTTCCACGGCCGTCGGTGTAAGAAAGCGGACGGCCCTCGCATCACGATATGCGAGGGCCGTTGCGCGGAACACGCAGAGTGCGTCGGTGGTCTACACCGGGCAGCCGTCGGGCGGCGGTCGGGCCGTGTCCAGGGGCAAACGGGCAGCGCCCGGAAGCCGGTACCGGAGGCCGCTACGAGGTGTGCGCGTCGGCCGCGTTCAGCGCCTCGTCCAGGATCGCCAGACCCTCCTTGGCCTCGGCCTCGGTGACGGTGCACGGCGGCACGACATGGGTGCGGTTCATGTTCACGAAGGGCCACAGACCGCCGCGCTTGCAGGCCGCCGCGAAGTCGGCCATCGGCTGGTTGTCCGCTCCGCCCGCGTTGTACGGCACGAGCGGTTCGCGGGTCTCCTTGTCCTTGACCAGGTCCAGCGCCCAGAAGACGCCGAGGCCGCGCACCTCGCCGACCGAGGGGTGGCGCTCGGCGATCTCCCGCAGCGCGGGGCCGATCACGTTCTCGCCGATCGCGGCGGCGTTCTCCACGATCCCCTCCTCCGCCATCGCGTTGATCGTGGCGACGGCCGAGGCGCAGGCCAGCGGGTGGCCGGAGTAGGTGAGCCCGCCCGGGTAGGGGCGCTGGTCGAAGGTCGCGGCGATCTCGGCGGAGATCGCGACACCGCCGAGCGGCACATAGCCGGAGTTGACGCCCTTGGCGAAGGTCAGCAGGTCCGGGGTGACGCCGAAGTGGTCGGCCGCGAACCAGTGGCCGGTGCGGCCGAAGCCCGCCATGACCTCGTCCAGGATGAACACGATGCCGTAGCGGTCGCAGATCTCCCGGACCCCGGCCAGATAACCGGGCGGCGGAACCATGATCCCGGCGGTGCCGGGGATGGTCTCCAGGATGATCGCGGCGATGGTCTGCGGGCCCTCGAAGGCGATGGTGTCCTCGAGGTGGCGCAGCGCGCGCTCGCACTCCTGCTGCTCGCTGTCGGCGTGGAACGGCGAGCGGTAGCGGAACGGCGCCCAGAAGTGCACCACACCCGCCGAGGCGGTGTCGGAGGGCCAGCGGCGGGGGTCGCCTGTGAGGTTGATCGCGGCGGCGGTGGCGCCGTGGTACGAGCGGTAGGCGGAGAGCACCTTGGCGCGGCCGGTGTGCAGCCGGGCCATGCGGACCGCGTTCTCCACCGCCTCGGCGCCGCCGTTGGTGAAGAAGATCTTGTCGAGGTCGCCGGGGGTGCGCTCGGCCACCAGCCGCGCCGCCTCGGACCGCACGTCCACGGCGAACCCCGGCGCGATGGTGCACAGCTTCGCGGCCTGCTCCTGGATCGCGGCGACGACCTTGGGGTGCTGGTGGCCGATGTTGGTGTTCACCAGCTGGCAGGAGAAGTCGAGGTAGCGGTTGCCGTCGTAGTCCCAGAAGTAGGAGCCTTCGGCGCCCGCGATGGCGAGGGGGTCGATCAGGCCCTGCGCGGACCAGGAGTGGAAGACATGCGCACGGTCGGCGGCCTTGACGGCGGCGCCGGCCGCGTGGTCGGGGCTGGGCTGCACGGACACGTTCGTACCTCGGATCGCTCGCGGGTCGGGGCGGCACCAGCGTACGGACCCCGGCCCCGCGCCCGGCACCGACAGCCTGTCCGGGTTTCGGGTCGTACGCCGACATCCTGCCGGGCGGCGGGGGACCTGTGGCCGTCGCCGGTGGCCGGGGCGGGGCTGTCCGGATTTCGCTCCCGGCGGTCCGCTCCGGAGCTCCGGGATCCGGTTCTCCGGCTCGGGAGTGACACAGGACGGATACGGAACCGATAACGGATCGTCCGCGTCGTCCACTTCGCTCTCAGCCGCCCTTATTCTCTCCGGGGGGCTGATCAGGGGGATTCACGGGGAAGGGACGATCGACGCATGGAAGACCTGGGGGCCGAGGACCCTCGCTGGATCGGTGAGTACCGGCTGCTCCGGCGTCTTGGCGCGGGTGGCATGGGCCGGGTGTTCCTGGCTCATTCAGCACGCGGACGCACGGTGGCGGTGAAGCTCGTCCAGACCGAGCTCGCCCAACAGGCCGAATTCCGGCGGCGGTTCAAACAGGAGGTGCGGGCCGCACAGCGGGTCGGGGGCGCGTGGACCGCGCCGGTGCTGGACGCCGACACCGAGGCCGCCACCCCATGGGTCGCCACCGGCTACATCGCCGGTCCCTCCCTGCACGCGATCGTCGCCGAGTCGGGCCGGCTGCCCGAGCGGACCGTCCGCATCATGGCCCACGGCCTGACGCAGGCGCTCCGCGACATCCACGACGCCGGTCTGGTCCACCGTGACCTCAAACCGTCCAACGTCCTGGTCACCATCGACGGCCCGCGCGTCATCGACTTCGGCATCGCACGGGCGCTGGAGACCGTCACCGACGGCATCCTCACGCGCAGCGGCGCCGTCGTCGGCTCGCCCGGCTTCATGTCGCCCGAGCAGGTGCGCGGCGAACGGGTCACCCCCGCCAGCGACGTCTTCTGCCTCGGCTCGGTGCTCGCCTACGCGGCGACCGGCCGTCAGCCCTTCGGCACGGCCGACAGCGGGGTGCACGCGGTGATGTACCGCATCGCCCAGGAGGAGCCGGACCTGGAGGGGCTGCCGGAGGGCCTGCGGGACCTCGTCACCGACTGCCTGAAGAAGGCCCCGGACGACCGGCCCTCGCTGGATGCGCTGCTGGAGCGCACGGCCGGGGCGGACGACGACGGCGAGCCGTGGCTGCCGGGCACGCTCGTCGCCCAGCTCGGGCGGCACGCGGTGCAGTTGCTGGAGGTGGAGACGCCCGCCGGGCCGGGGGTGCCCGCGCGCCCGGCCGTACCGCCCATGGCAGGGGCGGCGGGCCCCGCCGTCCCGCCGCCGCCCGCCGCACCGCCGTCGGCCACCTCGTACCCCCTGGCCCCGGCGGAACCCCCCACACCCCCGCCACCGACCACCCCACCCCGCCCCTCGGCGGCCCCACTCCCCCCGGCTCCGTCCACCCCGCCCTCGACGGGCACGGCGCAGGGCGGCCCGGCCCGGCCCGGCGGGCACCCGGCCGCGCCGCAGGCGGGCGAGGACCAGGGCAGCCCCGACCCGGCCGCCGGACCACCGGCAGGCGGCCCGCCGTCGGCCGACCCGCGCCGGCCCGCCGACCCGTCCGGCGCCCCGCAGGCCGCCGCGCCAGACCCCGGTGGGGCGGCCGCGGGCCCGCAGAACGCCACGCCATCGGCGGGTACGCCGCAGACCGGAGCGGGCCACGGCGCACCCGGAAGCGCCACCCCGCCACAGGCCGGGGGAGCCGCCGCCCCGCCCAACGCGCCCGGTGGCGACGCACCCGGCCAGGGCACCCCGCCCGCGGCACCCGGCGAGCCTGCCGCCGCACCTCAGGCAGGCGCCGGGCAGGCGCCCGGGGGCGCCGCGCCGAGCCACGGCACCCCGCACGCGGCCCCACCCGCGACACCCGGCGGACCGCCGGCCGCGTCCCAGGCAGGCCCGGGACAGGGCACGCCGGGCCACGCCACCCCGCACGCCGCCACACCCGCGACACCCGGCGGGCCCTCCGCCGCACCGCACGCGGGCGCCGGGCAGGCCGGGCCGCCGGATCACGGCACCCCACACGCGGGCGCACCGGGCCATGGCGCGCCCGGGAACGCCACCCCGCCGCAGGCCGGAGGAGCCGCCGCCGCTCCCCACGCACCCGGTGGCGCCGGAACGAGCCACGGCGCTCCGCACACCGCCGCGCCCGGAACGCCCGGCGGACCCTCCGCCGGGCCGCACACGGGCACCCCGCACGCGGGCACGCCCGGCCACGGCGCGCCCGGAAACGCCACCCCGCCACAGGCGGCAGCCCCGGGTGCCGCCGCCCCCAACTCGCCCGGTTCCGGCGGGCCCTACGCCCCCGGGGCGTACGGCTACCCGTCGCACGCCACGCCGCCGCAGGCGCCGCAGGCGGGCGCGGAGGGTGAGCCGCCGACGCCATCGCATGGCTTTGGGCCGCCCGCGGTCACCTCGTTCGGGGCGGCCGCCGGGTCGCCTTCCGCCGGATTCGGCGGACCGGGTGGACCAAGCGGACCGGGTGGACCCGGTGGACCAAGCGGACCGAGCGGACCGAGCGGACCGAGCGGACCGAGCGGACCCGGTGGACAGAGCGGGCCCGGGGGCAGCTCGTCGCAGCCGCCCCCGAAGCCGAACCGGCGGCGCCGTAAGACACTCATCGTCATCTCCGCCGCCGTCGCCACCGCCCTCATAGCCGGGGTCGCCGCGCTCGTCATCGTCAAGGGGAACGACGACAAGGGCGACCGGGCCAAGACCGACTACGACAAGGCGACGCACACCGCGCCCAACCCGGGCGGATCGGGCGGATCAGGCGGCGGCAACTCAAAGGGCCCCTCCGGGGGTTCGGACGGCCCCGATCCGTCCGCGACCAAGCTGGAGACGTCGGGCGACGTGCCCACCGAGTATCTGGGCGCCTGGGAGGGCGAGATCAAGGAGAGCGGCGACTCGACCGGCAAGATCCGCCGGGTCGTGCTCTCGCAGGGGCCGGTCGGCGGGGTCGTCGCCGAGACCCTGACCTCCGACTCGGACTCGTTCTGCCAGGACTCCGCCAAGCTCAAGTCGGTGGACAGCCTGCTCCTCATCGAGGACGAGGAGGTGTCCACCAGCATCCCCGAGGACAGTTGCAGCGCGGTCGGCGAGCAGACGCTGCGGCTGGGCAACGACGGCACCCTCGCCTGGAGCACCACGGACGGCTCCTCCGAGGCGACGCTGCGCCCCTCCAAGAGCGGCGGCAAGCCCATCCCCTCCGGTTATGTGGGCACTTGGCTGGCCAAGGACGCGTTCGGGAAGCCCGACGCCACGTTGAAGATCACCATCAAGCAGGGCGCGATCGGCTCCGTGGTGGGCCAGGAGGTCGCGGACAGCAAGAAGTACCACTGCGAGGGTGACCGGATGCTGGCCTCGGTGGAGAAGGGACTGGTCCTCAGCCCTTCGAAGTTCACCGGGGGCACTCCCAAGAATCTCTGCGGACCCGGCACGTCACTCACGTTCACATCTTCCGGACATGACAAGCTGCGTGTCGAATATGACGACCCGGACGATTACAGCGATGAGACGATGACACAGACGTTCACCCGCCTCGACTGATCGGCCGATCGGCAGAGGGACTATCGGCACAGGGACAGGAGCCACACCGCGATGGAGAACCTCGGGGCCCAGGACCCGCGGTGGATCGGCGAGTACCGGCTGCTCGGCAAGCTGGGCGAGGGCGGAATGGGCCGGGTCTACCTCGCCCGCTCCGCCCGCGGCCGCACCGTAGCGGTGAAGCTCGTACAGGCCGAACTCGCACGCCAGGCCGACTTCCGCGGCCGCTTCAAGCGGGAGGTGGAGGCGGCGAGACGGGTCGGCGGGCAGTGGACCGCGCCCGTGCTCGACGCCGACACGGAGGCCGAGGTGCCGTGGGTGGCCACCGGCTACATCGGCGGTCCGTCCCTGCACAGCGTCGTCGCCGAGGACTTCGGGGCACTGCCCGAGCGCTCGCTGCGGATCCTGACGAACGGGCTGGCCCTCGCGCTGCGCGACATCCACGGCGCCGGGCTGGTCCACCGCGACCTCAAGCCGTCCAACATCCTCGTCACCATCGACGGTCCGCGCGTCATCGACTTCGGCATCGCGCGCGCCCTGGACGCCGTGGGCACCACCACGGGCGGCAATCTGACGATGACCGGCGCGGTCGTCGGCTCGCCCGGGTTCATGTCGCCCGAGCAGGTGCGGGGCGAGCCGGTCACGGCCGCGAGCGATGTCTTCTGCCTCGGCTCGGTGCTCGCCTTCGCCGCCACCGGACGTCAGCCCTTCGGCAACCTGGACAGCGGCATCCACGCCCTGATGTACCGAATAGCCCAGGAGGAGCCCGATCTGGTGGGGCTCCCCGACGGCGCGCGCGGGCTGGTCACCGCGTGCCTGCACAAGGACCCGGCCAAGCGTCCCTCGGTGGACGAACTGGTGGCCGCCACCCAGCCGGTGACCGATGACGGCGAGCCCTGGCTGCCGGGCGGACTGCTCGCCCGGCTGGGGCGGGACGCGCTCCAACTGCTGGAGGTGGAGGCCGAGAACGCGCAGCCGGACGCCGCGGCGCCGCAGCAGGGCCCGTCGGCGTACGGCCACCCCCAGACCGCCGCGCACACCCCGCCCGGGCCCTCCGGATACGGCACGCCGCCGCCGTCCGCGTACGCGACCCCCCACGCCCACGCGGCCGGGGGTTCCCCGTACCAGATGTCCCAGCCCGCCACCCAGCCCTGGCAGGGCGGCTATCAGACGCCGATGGGCTTCCCCGCCCCGGGCACCCGGCTGAGGCCGATCCGGGGTCTGGCCACCGCGTTGATGAGCATGTTCGGCATCTGGCTGGTGCTGACGCTCCTCGACATGGCGCTGAACATCTCGCTGCTGGACACCTACTTCGCCCTCGACTCCGGCGTGGTCTCCAATGACCTGCTCTACAGCAAGCGGAGCGACGTCGAGGCGATGGACAGCGGCACCGGCGTCGCCGCGCTCGTGCTCGTCGTGCTGTGGCTGGTCTGGTTCCGGACCGCCTACATCAACTCCACGGTGCTCAACCCGGGGCGGCAGCGGTTCGGCAGCGGCTACTCCGTGGGCGCCTGGTTCATCCCGATCGCCCAGCTGTGGCTGCCCAAGCAGATCGCCAACGACGTCTGGACCTCCAGCACTCCGCCGGGGCCCGGACGCGGCGGCCGCGCGGTGCTGCACTGGTGGTGGACGCTCTTCGTGATCATGTTCCTGATGTTCCCGGTGAACGGGATCAGCGAGATCGTCGGCGACAACGTCCGGGAACAGCGGCCCAGCATCATCATCAGCATCGTCGACGACTCGATCGGCATCCTGACGGCGCTGCTGGCCATCGCCGTGGTGCGGCGGATCACCAAGATGCAGGAGCAGCGGGCCGCGCGGCCCGCCGGTCAGCCGCAGCAGCCCGCCGGGGTGTTCGGCCCGCCCGCGGCGTAGTGGTGCCGGCGCGCGGGCCGCGCTCCCGGGAGCCCAACTCCCGAGAGCCCAGCTCCCGGGAGCCGCCCTCCCGCCGAGTGGTCAGAGGAACGAGTTGATCTGGATGGTCTCGTCACGGCCCGGCCCGACGCCGATGGCCGAGATCGGGGCGCCCGACATCTCCTCGAGCGCCTGGACGTACTTCTGCGCGTTCTTCGGCAGCTCGTCGAAGGTCTTGGCCTTGGTGATGTCCTCCGACCAGCCCGGCAGCGTCTCGTAGATCGGCTTGGCGTGGTGGAAGTCGGTCTGGCTGTACGGCAGCTCCTCGACGCGCTTGCCGTCGATCTCGTACGCCACGCACACCGGGATCCGCTCCCAGCCGGTGAGCACGTCCAGCTTGGTGAGGAAGAAGTCGGTCAGGCCGTTGACCCGGGTCGCGTAGCGCGCGATGACCGCGTCGAACCAGCCGCAGCGCCGGTCGCGCCCGGTGGTCACACCGCGTTCGCCGCCGATCGTGCGCAGCTTCTCGCCGTCCTCGTCGAGGAGCTCGGTGGGGAACGGGCCCGCGCCGACGCGGGTGGTGTACGCCTTCAGGATCCCGATCACGCGGCTGATCTTCGTCGGGCCCACTCCGGTGCCGGTGCAGGCGCCGCCCGCGGTCGGGTTGGAGGAGGTGACGAAGGGATACGTGCCGTGGTCGACGTCGAGCAGGGTGCCCTGTCCGCCCTCGAACAGCACGACCTGGCCCTGGTCGATGGCGTTGTTGAGCAGCAGGGTGGTGTCGGCGACATAGCCGCTGAGCGGGTCCGCGTAGCCCAGCAGCTCCTCGACGACCTGGTCGACCGCGATGGCGCGGCGATTGTAGAGCTTGGCCAGCACCTGGTTCTTGTTGTCCAGGGCCGCCTCGACCTTCTGCCGCAGGATCGACTCGTCGAAGAGGTCCTGGACCCGGATGCCCACCCGGTTGATCTTGTCCGCGTAGGCCGGGCCGATGCCGCGGCCCGTGGTGCCGATCTTCCGCTTGCCGAGGAATCGTTCCGACACCTTGTCGAGGGTCGTGTGATACGGCGTGATCAGATGGGCGTTACCGCTGATCAGCAGCTTGGACGTGTCGACGCCGCGGTCGGCGAGACCGCTCAGCTCGGAGAGCAGGACCGCGGGGTCCACGACGACGCCATTGCCGATGACCGGGGTACACCCGGGCGAGAGGATTCCGGACGGGAGGAGGTGCAGCGCGTACTTCTGGTCGCCGACCACCACCGTGTGGCCCGCGTTGTTACCGCCCTGGTAGCGCACTACGTAGTCCACGGAACCACCGAGCAGATCGGTGGCCTTTCCCTTGCCCTCGTCACCCCACTGAGCACCGAGCAGCACAAGTGCGGGCACAGGCGTACACCCCTTCCGGGCGGGGCATGTCCAACGTGCGATGGTGACGTGCGCCACCACAAGAGCCGTCGAACCGGTGCCCCGGATAGACGAAGCCCCTGGCGCAACAGCGACAGGGGCTCTTGCACCGAGAGATTACCTGAGGAAGGACCGAGGTGTCGGCTCCAGATCCCCGGCCCCCTGCGCCGGACACCGCCCGGGGGCGCCCGCTGCTCATGGTCATCGACCCCAACGCCCGCCGGACGGACGGGGAGTCGGTGCGGATCGCGAAGGATGTGCTGTGCGCGGGCGCGCAGACGAAAATCTGCCTGCCGGACGGCCCGGAGGAGGTCGAGCGGGCGCTGGCCCGCCGGGGCGCCCGCCGGCCGGTGCTGGTGGGCGACGACCGCGCCCTGCTGCGGATGGTGGAGCTGCTGCACCGGCGGCGGGAGCTGGCCGACGCCGCGCTGTCGGTGGTCCCGATCGGCGGCTCCGCCACGGTCGCCCTGGCCCATTCGCTCGGGGTGCCGACGGACGCGGTCGCCGCCGCCCGTACGGTCCTCGACGGGACCGCGCGCCCGCGTGACCTGCTGGTGGACGAGAGCGGCGGAGTGGTCCTCGGCGGTCTGCGGATCCCCTCCGGGCTCGCTCCTCACGGTGCGCACGACGGGCTGCCGGGCGTCGGCTGCGGCGCGGCGGCCGGGCCGGACGGAATGGACGGGACGGAAGGGACGGACGGGCACGGCCCGGGGCCGCACGGCGACGGGGCCAGGGGCCGGGACTGCGGCTGCGACCCCTGCGTCCACGACCGCCGCCGGGCCGGGGACGGCGAGGACGGCCGGGGCGGCGCGGGCCCGCCCGGCCACGACCGGGAGGGCCCCGGCCAGGAGGGCGATGGCCACCGGCCGTGGTGGAGCCCGGCGGCCCGAACCGCCCGCACCGCGCTGACGCTGCTCTCGCTGCCGGTGATCGGCCTGTCGGGCGGCGCCCGGCGCCCGGCGCATCCGCCGCCGCAGCGGCTGCGGATCGAGGCGGACGGGGTGCTGTTGACCGATCTGGACCGGCCGGTGGAGCGGGTCTCGGTCTCGACGGCCGCGCCGGGCGGCGGGCTGGCCGAGATCGTGGTCCACCCCCATGCGGCGGGCGGCCCGCTGCGCACCCGGGCACGGGCCGTCACGGTCTCCGGCCCGGACTTCCGCTACCACGCGGACGCGCTGATCCGCGGCCCGGTCCGCAGCCGCACCTGGACGGTCCTGGCCGAGGCCTGGAGCCTGATGCTCCCCCACCGCCCTTGAGCCCCACTCGCGCCGCCCGGGGCCCGGTGGGCCCGGGTGGGGCGGGCGGGGCGTCAGCCCGCTTCGGCCTCGCGGGCCTCGGCGGCGCGGCGCTCGGCCTGCTGGGCGCGCCAGCGCTCCAGCATCTTGGGCAGCTCCCGCTGGACGAACTCGAAGAAGTCGGCGGTCTCGGTGATCCGCAGCCCCGCCGGGGTGTCGGGGCCGAGCACCTTCGCACCGTCCCGCATGGTGCTCTCCCAGCGGGCGACGATCTGGTCGCGGCGGGTCAGGGTCTCGTACCAGACCCCGTTGTTGTAGAGCCGGTAGCGATCGCGGCGGGAGCCCGGCTCGCGCTCCCGCACCACCATGTCCACCTGCGACAGATAGCGGATCGCGCCCGAGACCGCGGCCGGGCTGATCCGCAGCCGCTCGGCGAGCTCCGCCGAGGTGAGTGCCCCGGAGTCGGAGACGAGGAGCGCCGCGAGGACCCGCGCCGCCATGCGCTGCATCCCGGCCTCGGTCAGATCGGCCGCGAACCGCTCGACGAACCTGGACACCGCCGCCTCGTCACGCGCCGCTTCACCGCGCGCGTCACCGGGCGCGCCCCCCGGTTCGATCGTCTCCCTCACCGCTTCATCATCTCCCCTCTTCGTCACATCATCATAAGTTTATACGGTTCCTTAACTTCACAAATTTGTGAAACTAGCGTAGTTTCGAAATCATGAAAACGGCAATCTCCGTGTCCGGCCTCCACAAGTCCTTCGGCCGGACCCACGCGTTGGACGGCCTCGACCTCGAAGTCGAGGCAGGTGAGGTCCATGGCTTCCTCGGGCCCAACGGCGCCGGGAAGTCCACGACCATCCGGGTCCTCCTCGGGCTGCTCCGCGCCGACTCCGGCGCGGTGCAGATGCTCGGCAAGGACCCCTGGCACGACGCGGTCGACCTCCACCGCCACATCGCGTACGTCCCCGGAGACGTCACCCTGTGGCGCAACCTGAGCGGTGGAGAGGTCATCGACCTGTACGGGCGGCTGCGCGGTGGTCTGGACACCGCACGCCGCGCCGAGCTGCTGGAGCGGTTCGAGCTCGACCCCACCAAGAAGGGCCGTACGTACTCCAAGGGCAATCGCCAGAAAGTCGCCCTGGTCGCCGCGTTCGCATCCGAAGTGGAGCTGCTGATCCTCGACGAGCCGACCTCCGGGCTCGACCCGCTCATGGAGGAGGTCTTCCGCGAGTGCGTCGCCGAGGAGCGCGACCGCGGTCGTACGGTGCTGCTCTCCAGCCACATCCTCAGCGAGGTCGAGGCGCTCTGCCGGCGGGTGAGCATCATCCGCAAGGGCCGCCGGGTGGAGTCCGGCACCCTCACCGAGCTGCGCCATCTGACCCGTACGTCGGTGACCGCCGAGCTCGCCGGCGAGCCCAACGGCCTGTCCGGCCTCCCCGGCGTGCACAACGTGGACATCCAGGGCGGCCAGGTCAAGCTCCAGGTCGACTCCGACAAGATGGACGCCGTGCTGCGGCAGCTCACCCAGGTCGGGGTGCGCAGCCTCATCTCCACCCCGCCCACCCTGGAAGAGCTCTTCCTGCGCCACTACCAGGACGACATCACGGGCACGGAAGCCGAGGCGATCGCCCGATGACCGCCGTAGCCGACGCCCGGGTCTCCCCCCGCACCCGCGGATCGGCCCACGACCTGGCGGGCACGGGCACGCTGCTGCGGCTCGCCCTGCGCCGCGACCGGATCATGATGCCGGTGTGGGTGCTGTGCCTGGGGCTCACGGCCAGCAGCACCGTCGGCCGCCTGAAGAGCGCGTACGACACCCCCGCCCGGCGCGCCAGCCTCGTCGAGGACATGAACGGGAACGGCTCGACCCGGGCCCTGTTCGGCGCCGCCTTCGACGACACGCTCGGCGCGCTGACCGTCTGGCGCGTGGGCGCCTTCCTTACGGTGTTCGCCGCGATCATGAGCCTGCTCATCGTGATCCGGCACACCCGTGAGGAGGAGGAGACCGGCCGCCAGGAGGCGCTCTCCGCGGGCATGGTCGGCCGCCGCGCGGGGCTCACCTCGGCCCTGCTCGCCGTGGCCATCGCCAACGGCGCGGTGACCCTGCTCATCGCGGGCAGCCTCGCGGGCCAGGGCGGCACCGGCGCGCTGGCCCTCGGCCTCGCCGTCGGCCTGTCCGGTATGGCCTTCGGCGGTCTGGCCGCCGTCGCCGCCCAGCTCACGGAGAACGCACGGCTGGCCCGGGGCCTGAGCTCCGCCGTGGTCGGCGTCGCCTTCGTGCTGCGCATGGCGGGTGACGCCGCCGAGGACGGCAGCAAGGGCTCCGGCCATGTCCTGGTCTGGCTCTCGCCGCTGGGCTGGGCCGAGTACGCCCGGCCGTACGCGGACGAGCGCTGGTGGCCGCTGCTGCTGATCGCCGTGCTCGCCGCGGCCTCGATCGCCCTCGCGTACTCCCTCGCCGGGCGGCGCGACGTGGGCGCCAGCTTCTACGCCACCCGTCCCGGCCCACCGGCCGCCGGCCCGCTGCTGAGCGGGGTCTACGGCCTGGGCTGGCGGCTGCAGCGCGGTGCCCTGCTCGGCTGGGCCGCGGGATTCGTCTTCGCGGGCGCCATCTTCGGATCCATCTCCGACGGCGCGAACGACTTCCTCGGCGACAGCGACAAGACCCGCGACATCATCCAGCGCATGGGCGGCGCCCAGGGGCTCAACGACGCGTTCCTGGCCGCCATGGTCGGCGTCCTCGGCACCATCCTCACCGTCTACACCACCACCTCCGTGCTGCGGCTGCGCGGCGAGGAGACCGACCAGCGTGCCGAGCCCCTGCTGGCCAACGCCGTCGGCCGGCTGCGCTGGGCCGGGAGCCACCTGGTCATCGCGTACCTCGGCCCGGTGGTCATCCTCGCCATCGGTGGTCTGGCGCTGGGGCTGGGCTACGGCGTCGCGGCGGGCGATCTGACCGACCAGCTCCCCCGCTGCCTGGGCGCCGCCCTCGCCCAGCTCCCGGCGCTGTGGGTGCTCACCAGCGTGACGCTCTTCCTGGTGGGCATGGTGCCGAAGTACTCGGCCGCGGCCTGGGCCTTCGTCGGCTGGGTGGTCGCCCTGGGCTGGATGGGGCCGGCGCTGGAGCTGTCCGACTCCGTCATGGACACCTCACCCTTCAGCCATCTGCCGAAGCTGCCGGGCGACGAGGTGACGGCAGCGCCGTTCCTGTGGCTGCTGCTCCTCTCGGTCGTCCTCGCCGCCGGAGGACTGGTGGGTATGCGCCGCCGTGACATCGGCGGCTGACCCCCGTCGGCCCACCACGTCCCGGCAACCGCCCCCTGTTGTCCACAGCCTGTGGACAACAGGGGGCTCGTTTGTCCGGCGCGCTCAGAGCTCCGCGCTCAGGTCTCCGCACTCAGGTCTCCGCGCTCAGAGCTCGACCCGCAGCTCCCGCAGACCGCGGATGACGAAGTTCGCCCCCCGCTCCGGCTCCTTGACCAGCCGCAGTCCGGGCGCCTTGCGGAGCAGGGCGCCGAAGGAGGCGATCAGCTCCAGACGGGCCAGCGGGGCGCCCAGACAGTAGTGGATACCGGCGCCGAAGCTGATGTGGGGGTTGTCGGTGCGGGAGAGATCGAGGGTGTCGGGGCGGTCGAAGCGGGCCGGGTCGCGGTTGGCCGAGCCGAAGAGCAGCGCGACCTCGCTGCCACGCGGGATGACCGTGCCGCCGACCTCGATGTCCTCCAGCACCCACCGCTCGAAGAGCTGCAGCGGGGTGTCATAGCGCAGCAGCTCGTCCACGGCGGTGGGCAGCAGCGCGTCGGGGTCGGCGCGGAGCAGGGCGAGCTGCTCGGGATGGCGGAAGAGCGCCCACCAGCCGTTCCCGGTGGTGTTGACCGTGGCCTCATGGCCCGCGTTGAGCAGCAGCACACAGGTGGAGATCATCTCCTGCTCGGTGAGCCGGTCGCCCTCGTCGTACGCGGCGATGAGCCCGCTGATCAGATCGTCCCCCGGGGCCTTGCGGCGCGCCCCGATCAACTCGCGCAGATACGCGGAGAATTCGACGGACGCGCGCACGGCCCGGCGCGCCGTGTCCTCGCCCGGGCTCAGCTCGTACATCCCGCAGATATCCGCCGACCAGGGCCGCAGGGCGGGCCGGTCGGCGGGCGGAATGCCCAGCATCTCGGCGATCACGGCGACCGGCAGCGGTTCGGCGACCGTCTCGATGAGGTCGCCGCCGCCCGAGGCGACGAGGGAGTCGACGAGTTCCTCCGCGAGCCGCTGGATCGTCGGCACCAGCGCCTCGACCGTCCGCGGGGTGAACGCCTTGGAGACGAGCCGCCGCAGCCGGGTGTGATCCGGCGGCTCCAGGTCGAGCATGCCGTGGTCGTTGAGGGTGTGGAACGGCTCGTGCTCTGGCGGCGGCGCGGTGCGGCCGAACTCCTCATGGCCGAAGCGGTGGAGATAGGTGCGGCCGAGCCTGCGGTCCCGCAGCAGGGCGCCGACATCCGCGTGCCGCGGGATCAGCCACTGGCGGGAGGGCTCGAACCAATGCGCGCGGCCGCGCTCGCGCAGCTCGGCGTAGGCCGGATACGGGTCCGCGACGAACGACGGCCGCCAGGGGTCGAAGGCGGGGGCTTCCGCGCTGCTGCTCATCCCCGGACGGTACCGCCGGTCCGGCCCGCCCTCCAGAGGTCGCCGGATGCCTCCGGAGCCCGCCGGATTGCCCCCAGGGGCAGTCCCGGGGGCCCACAGGGGCTCACCGGGCCTCACCGGGGCTCACCGGGCCTCTCGCCGGGCCGGGTCAGCCTCCGGGCGTCACCAGGCGGACCTCGTAGGCGAACACCGCCGCCTGGGTGCGGTCGCGCAGCCCCAGCTTCACCAGGATCCGGCTGACATGCGTCTTCACCGTCGACTCGGCGACGATCAGCCGCTCGGCGATCTCGGCGTTGGAGCAGCCCTGGGCAACCAGCACCAGCACCTCGTTCTCCCGCTCGGTCAGCTCGGCCAGCCGCCCCTGCGGGGAGGGAAGCGGACCACCGAACCCGGCGGCCTCGCCGATCCGCGAGAACGTGCTGATCAGGCGCTTGGTGACGGCCGGGGCCAGCAGCGCCTCACCCGCCGCTACGACGCGTACCGCGTCGCCGAGCTGCCGGGCGGAGGCGTCCTTGAGCAGAAAGCCGCTCGCTCCGGAGCGCAGCGCCTGGTAGACGTACTCGTCCAGATCGAAGGTGGTCAGGACGAGCACCTTGGCGTCCGCGTCCGCCGCGACGATCTCGCGGGTGGCCTCGAGGCCGTTGACCTCCGGCATCCGGATGTCCATCAGGACGACATCGGGGCGCAGCGCGGCCACCTGGGCGATGGCCTGGCGCCCGTCGACCGCCTCGCCGACGACCTCGATATCGGGCTGGGCGTTCAGCAGCACGGAGAAGCCCTCGCGGACCATCACCTGGTCGTCGGCGATCAGCACGCGGATGGGAGAGGGGAGGGAGGGGGCGTCGGTGGTCATGGCTTCATCGTCTCCCCCTCCGGGGCGGGCCCCTTCGTCAGCCCCGGCGCCTGGCCCGGCGCCTGGCCCGACGCCTCCGGTCCGGACGCCTCCGCTTCGGGGACCGCGGCGGCCGGGATGAAGACCGCGACCTCGTAACCGCCGCCCTCCTCCACCGCGCCCGCCGTCATCTCCCCGTTCAGCATCGCCACGCGCTCCCGCATCCCGAGCAGCCCATGGCCCATGCCCGGCGAGGGCCGTACGGCCTGGGTGGGCGGGCCGTTGACGATCCGCAGGCCCAGACCGCCGAGGACGTACGCGACTTCGACGCGGGCGGTGCTGCCGGGCGCGTGCCGCAGCGCGTTGGACAGCGCCTCCTGGACGATCCGGTACGCCGACAGCTCCACCCCGGAGGGCAGCGGCCGTACGGCGCCGGTGGTGATGTGCTCGACGGTCAGCCCCGCCGCCCGGACCCCCGCGAAGAGCGTGTCGAGGGTGGCGAGGGTCGGCTGGGGCGCCTCGGGGTCGGCGTCGGCGTAGGCATCGGGGTCGTCGGCGCGGACGACGCCGAGGACGCGGCGGAGTTCGGTGAGCGCGGCGACCGCGTTCTCACGGATGGTCGCGAAGCTGGTGGCCAGCTCCTCGGGCGGGTTCGCCACCCGGTAGGGCGCCGCCTCCGCCTGGATGGCGATCACCGACATGTGGTGCGCGACGACGTCGTGCAGCTCACGGGCGATGGTCGCGCGCTCCTCCAGCAGGGTACGGCGGGAGCGCTCCTCGTGGGTGGCCGACTGCTGCACGGCGACCTGCTGCCTGGTCTCGCGCAGACTGCGCCGGGCGACGACGGCGCCCACGATGCCGCAGGAGGCGACCACCATGGGGAAGGCGTTCGTGTGCTGCCCATCGGCGCTGAAATCGCAGGCGACCCCGAACACCGCCGTGAGCAGCAGCATCTGCCCGGCCACCCGCGGGCGGTTCTGGCTCGCGACAATCACCATCACCGCGATGTGCGAGGCGAAGAGGGTCACCGGCCAGGGCCACATGCTGCTCCAGACCGGTTGGGGGACCCCCAGGCTCCAGAAGACGCTCGCCGCGAAGGACAGCCACCAGGCGCCGATCGGCCGGTAGAGCGCCACCAGCAGGGGTACGGCACTGAGCAGGGCCAGTCCCATGCCCTCGGTTTCACTCGCCACGGCCATGAGATAGAAGGTCCCGGCCACGAGCGCGGCATGCGGCAACCACGGCGCGTGCGGCCGCACCGCCCGGGGCATGTGGCGCACCAGCCGATGGGTGGCGGCCAGCGGCGCCACCGGGCGGAGGGCGAAGGCGTCGGTGATCAAGTCCTTCCGCAGATCGGAGAACGCCCGGCGGATGGTGCGGAGTTCGGTCCGCGGAATCGTCTCAGTCACGCCATACACGGTAGGGAGCGGGCGCCACGGCGTCGTCCCCGGGAATGCGGATTGTGCGGCATCCGCCTCAAGTACTACGTGGCCGCGTCTGTCCCGCCAGCCGGGCGATCTCGTCGGAGACGGTGTGCGCCGCGGGCGTCGTGGGGTCGATGGGCGGGAAGTGTCCGCCCTCGGTCCTGACCAGCCGTACGTCCTGTCCGGCGCGGGTCGCGGCCGCCGCGAAGGCGTCCGCGACCGCCGGTGGCACGTCGATGTCGGTGCCGCCCTGCATGATGGTGGTGGGGATCGCGGTGGGCAGCAGCGCGGCGGGGTCGGCGAGGGCGAGCCGGGCCGTCAGTTCATCGTCGTCGCCGCCTCGTTCGCCGAGGAGTTCGTCGACGGCGCCGGAGCAGACGTCCAGCGCACGGGCGGTGGCGAGGTCCGCGATGGGGGCCAGGGCGACGACGCCGCGGAGCGGGGAGGGGGAGGGCAGATGCCAGGGAGTGCCGGACGGCAGCCGGTGCCGGGCCGCCGCCCACAGCACGGCGTGCCCGCCCGCGGAATGCCCGGTGAGCACCACGCGGTCCGGGTCGGCCCCGGGGAACCCGAGCTCCCGCACGAGGCCCGGCACGGTGTCCACGGCGGCCGCGATGTCGTCGAACGTCTCCGGCCACCGCCCGGCCCGCGCGGGGTCCGTCCCACCGCGCCGGTACTCGACGGACGCCACCGCCAGGCCCCGCCCCGCCAGGAAGGCGGCGAACGGCGAGACATGGCGGCGGTCGTACGGGGCGCGCCAGGCGCCGCCGTGGAAGAGGAGGACCAGCGGGGCGGGGCGGGCGGCCCCGTCCGTGCCGGGTGGCGGAAGGTAGAAGTCCACCACCTGGTCCGGGTGTTCGCCGTACGCGGCGGTCCGGACCGGTTCCACGGGCGCGTGCCCGAAGATCGACGTCTCCTCGGCCGCCGCCCCCGCCGTCGCCCCGCCCACCGGTCAGCCCTCCTTCAGCACATCGGCCAGCACCCGCGCCGCCCGCGCCACCTCGGCGAAGCCCGTATAGAGCGGGGTGAAGCCGAAGCGCAGCACATCGGGGCGGCGGAAGTCGCCCACGACACCGCGCCGCACCAGCTCCGCCATCACCTCCCCGGCCTCCCCCGCCGCCGCGCACCGCAGCGCCACCTGGCTGCCGCGCTCGGCGTGCGCGGCGGGGGTGATCGACCGGACGCGGCCCGCCGGGACGTAAGTCTCGACGCAGCGGAGGAAGAAGTCCGTCAGGGCCAGGCTCTTGGCCCTGACGTCCTCGATCGACACGTCGTCCCACACCTCGATCGCGGCCTCCAGCGCCAGCATCGAGAGGATGTCCGGGGTGCCGACGCGGCCGCGGACCGCGCCGTCGGCCGGGGTGTAGACGGAGGCCATGCCGAAGGGGTCGGCATGCGAGTTCCAGCCGGGCAGCGGCGAGTCGAAGCGGGGCTGATGGGCCTGGGCGACATACAGATACGCGGGCGCGCCGGGCCCGCCGTTGAGGTACTTGTACGTGCAGCCCACCGCGAGGTCCACCCCATGGGCGTCCAGCCCGACCGGCAGGGCGCCCGCGCTGTGGCACAGGTCCCACACCACGAGCGCGCCCGCCGCGTGCACGGCGGCCGTGGTCCCGGGCAGGTCGTGGAGGCGGCCGGTCCGGTAGTCCACGTGGTTCACGAGCGCGACGGCGGTGCGCGCGCCGACGGCGGTCGGGACGTCGCCCGCGGCCACCGGCCACACGGTGCAGCCGGTCATCCGGGCGGCGGACTCGGCGATATAGCCGTCGGTGGGGAAGGTGGCCTCGTCCACCAGGATCTGATCCCGGTGGGCGCCGCGCTCCTGGGCGATCCGTACGGCCGCGACGACCGCCTTGAAGACGTTCACGCTCGTCGAGTCGCCCACCACCACCTGGCCGGGGGCGGCGCCGACGAGCCGGGCGACGCGGTCGCCGATCCGCTCCGGCGCGGTCCACCAGCCGCTCTCCTCCCAGGAGCGGATGCGCAGCTCACCCCATTCGCGGGCGACCACATCGGCCAGCCGGGGCGGGACGGCGCGGGGCAGCGCGCCCAGCGAGTTGCCGTCGAGGTAGATCGTGTCGTCGAGGGTGAAGGCGTCGCGCTTGGCGCGCAGCGGGTCGGCCGCGTCGAGCCTGACGGCCTCGTCGGCCACAGCGGTCGCGGGGAGGCCGTTCATGGGCCGACCGGGCCCGATCGGCCCGGTACCGGTCGGCCCGGTACCGGTCGGCTCAGCCGGAATCGTCGCGTCAGACATGGCTGCGCGCCGTCCACAGCTCGGGGAAGACGTTCTTGGCCGCGCGCTTCTCCAGCCAGGCGACCCCGGCCGAGCCACCCGTGCCGGTCTTGGAGCCCATCGCCCGCCGGGTCGCCACCAGGTGGTCATTGCGCCAGCGCCACACCAGCTCGGCGACCTCGGTGAGCGCCTCGCCGAGCCGGATCAGCTCACCGTCGCGCGGGCCGGAGTAGATCTCCTCCCAGACCCGCTCCACGCCGGGATCCGGTTCATGGCGCAGGGCGGGATCGCGGTCCAGCACCGCGGCCGGGACGGCGAGGCCGCGGCGGGCGAGATGGCGCAGCACCTCGTCGTAGAGGCTGGGCTCGGTCAGCGCCTTCTCCAGTTCGGCGTGGACCCGCGGCGCGCCCCGGTGCGGGACGAGCATGGACGCGGACTTCTCGCCGAGCAGGAACTCCAGCCGCCGGTACATCGCCGACTGGAAGCCGGAGCCCTCGCCGAGCGCGGAGCGGTACGCGTTGAACTGGCCGGGGGTGAGGTGGGCCAGCGGTGTCCACGAGGCATTGAGCGACTCCAGCTCGTAGGCCGAGCGCTGGAGCGCGGCCATCGCGGTGGGCAGATCGTCCTCGCGCAGCGCCCGCGCGGCGGTCTGCCACTCATGGACGATCACGGTGAACCACAACTCCATGACCTGGGTGGTGACCAGGAACACCATCTCGCCGGGGTCGTCGGAGAGGGGGTGCTGGAGGTGGGTGAGCACGGACGCCTGGACGTAGTCCTCGTACGGCGTGGTGCCGTCGAAGTCCAGATTCGGGGCGTCGGACTCGGCTTGGTGAGGGACAGGCTGCTGCGACATCGCAATCTCCTGAGTACTGCTCGCTACCGGGTAGCGGTCCGCCCCTTCCCTTCGGTCTCGGAGCCCCGGTCCCCTCGGGGCCCACAGCCGAAGGGGCCCCGCACCGCATCATCCGCGCAGCGCGGACGATCGGCAAGTACGGAAGGGGCCCGTGGGGCATAGGACACCCCACAGGCCCGGTGCGCCGCGCCCTGTCCCAGCGGATCAGGAGAGGCGAGATCAGGAGACGTGAATCAGGAGAGCGTGTCCGCCGCGGTCGGGGAGCTCTCGCGCAGGAAGGTCGAGCAGCGCTCGTACTCCTCCTGCTCGCCGATGGACTGCGCGGCGCGCGCGAGCGCGTGCAGGGCGCGCAGGAAGCCCCGGTTGGGCTCGTGCTCGAAGGGCACCGGACCGTGGCCCTTCCAGCCACTGCGGCGCAGGGCGTCGAGCCCGCGGTGGTAGCCGGTGCGGGCGTACGCGTAGGACTCGACGACCCGGCCGGCCTCGAACGCCTCGTCGGCGAGCTGCGCCCAGGCGAGCGAGGAGGCCGGGTACTTCGCGGCGACCTCGGCCGGGGCCGCGCCGGAGGCGAGCAGCTCGCGCGGCTCCGGGTCGTCGGGCAGATGGGTCGGGGGCGGTCCCCCGAGCAGGTTCTCGTGAATGGCCATGGGTTCCAGTCTGCCTGGTCCGGGGCCCCACCCGACACGCTCAAGCCATGAGGAGGACGCGGGTCAGGTACGGGGGCTTCGCTCGCCCGGGTCCAGGGGCGGCGCGGACACCCCGCAGTGGTAGGCGCACTCGGGGCGGCACGGCGGCCCCGCCGCCCGCGCGACGCCCTCCGCCGACACCGCGGCCCCGGCCCTCTCCGGCTCCGCGCCCACCTCCGCGCCCGCCTGCTCCAGCGCGTCCGAGCGCACCGTGCACCAGGCGAGGACCGCCCCCAGCACCAGCACCCCGGCGCAGATCGGCATCGCCCGCCGGAAGGTGCTCGAAAAGGCGTCCGCCGACCGGTACGCCTCCGGTCCCATCCCCGCGAGCAGCGGCAGCGCCGCCACCGCGACCAGCCCGGCCGCCCGCGCCGCCGCGTTGTTCACCCCGCTGGCCAGGCCCGCTCGGGCGACGTCCACCGAGGCCAGGACGGTCGCGGTGAGCGGGGCGACCACCACGACCATGCCCAGGCCCAGCACCAGCAGCGCGGGCAGGATGTCCCGCCAGTACACCGCCCCCACTCCGGCCCGGGTCATCAGCAGCATTCCCGCCGCGCACAGCAGCGGGCCGACGGTCAGCGGGATCCGCGGGCCGATGCGCTTGCCCAGCTCCCCCGAACGGGCCGACAGCAGCAGCATCAGCGTGGTCGTGGGCAGCAGCGCGGTACCGGCGGCGAGCGCGGAGTAGCCCACCACCACCTGGAGGTCGAGCACCGAGAGGAAGAAAAAGCCGCCGAACGCCGCGTAGACGCACAGGGTCACCACATTGACGGCGCTGAACTGGCGGGAGGCGAAGATGGAGAGCGGCAGCATGGGCTCGCGCAGCCTCCGCTCCACGACGATGAAGACCGCCCCCAGCGCCAGCCCGGCGACGCCCGGAACCACCACGGCGGGCGAGGCGCCCTTCTGCGGCGCGGCGATCAGCGCATAGGTGACCAGGGCGAGCGCCGCCGCCCCCAGCACGGCGCCGAGGACGTCGAACCGGCCGCGCGGCCGCGGATCACGGGTCTCCGGTACGTGGCGCAAAGCCACCGGCACACACACCGCCGCCAGCGGCACATTGATGAAGAACACCCAGCGCCAGCCGGGCCCGTCCACCAGCCAGCCGCCGAGGAACGGCCCGATCGCCGCCCCGATGCCGCCGAAGCCGGACCACAGCCCGATCGCCCGCGCCCGGTCATCGGCGTGGATCACCGACTGGATCAGCGCAAGCGAGCCGGGGGTGAGCAGCGCCCCGCCGATGCCCTGGAACGCACGCGCGGCGATGAGCACCCCGGCGTTCGGTGCCAGCCCGCACGCCAGCGAGGCCAGCGCGAACCACACCACCCCGATGACGAACACCCGCCGCCGCCCGAACCGGTCCCCGAGCGCCCCGCCGAGCAGGATCAGCCCGGCGAGGGTGAGCATGTAGGCGTTGACGGTCCACTGCAGTACGGGGAGATCGGCGCCCAGGTCGAGGCCGATGCGCGGCAGGGCGACATTGACGACGGTGCTGTCGAGCAGGGCCATCGCGGAGCCCAGCACGGTGGTGAACACCAGCCACCGCCCAGCCGGCACGGACAGTCGCACACCTGCCATACCTGGATCATGCCCCGGGCGGCGCCCCCGGGGCCAGCCCAGAACGCAATCGGGCCCGGCGGCTCGCCGCAAGGGCGAGCGCCGGGCCCGAGAGGGCGAGCCGGAGAGCTACTTCAGCTTCGTCCCGGTGGACCGAAGATCCGCACAAGCCTTGGTGACCCGCTCAGCCATCCCCGTCTCGGCCAGCTTCCCCCAGCTCCGCGGGTCGTACGTCTTCTTGTTGCCGACCTCGCCATCCACCTTCAGCACCCCGTCGTAGTTGCGGAACATGTGGTCCGCGATCGGACGGGTGAAGGCGTACTGGGTGTCCGTGTCGAGGTTCATCTTCACCACGCCGTTCTCCAGCGCGGTGCGGATCTCCTGCTCCGTGGAGCCGGAGCCGCCGTGGAAGACGAAGAAGAACGGGTCCTGCTTGCCGTACTTCGCGCCGACACCGTCCTGGAGGTCACGCAGCAGCTCCGGGCGGAGGACGACATTGCCCGGCTTGTAGACGCCGTGGACGTTGCCGAAGGAGGCGGCCAGCAGGTAGCGGCCCTTGTCGCCCAGGCCCAGGGCCTCGGCGGTGCGCAGGGCGTCGTCCACCGTCGTGTACAGCTTGTCGTTGATCTCGTGCGTGACGCCGTCCTCCTCGCCACCGGTCGGGGTGATCTCGACCTCGAGGATGATCTTCGCCTTGACCGCCTCGGCCAGCAGCTCCTGCGCGATGTCGAGGTTGTCGGCGAGGGTCTCGGCGGAACCGTCCCACATATGGGACTGGAACAGCGGGTTCTGGCCCTTGGCGACGCGCTCCTGCGAGATCTTGAGCAGCGGACGGACATAGCCGTCCAGCTTGTCCTTCGGGCAGTGGTCGGTGTGCAGGGCGATGTTGACCGGGTACTTCTCGGCCACGACATGCGCGAGCTCGGCGAGCCCGACCGCACCGGTCACCATGTCCTTCTTGTACTGGCCACCCAGGAACTCGGCACCACCGGTGGAGATCTGGACGATGCCGTCGCTCTCCGCCTCGGCGAAGCCGCGCAGGGCGGCGTGCAGAGTCTGCGTCGAGGTCACGTTGATCGCCGGGTAGGCGAACTTGCCCGCCTTCGCCCGGTCGAGCATCTCGTTGTAGATCTCAGGGGATGCGATGGGCATCTGACCGCTCCTTGTATGTGCGGGTTAGTCGTACTTGGCCCTGACCTAGGGGCGACGTCATCGTCGGGGCCATAATCCCAGACTCCGCCGATTGCTCTACACGGCGCACGCCGAGACCACACGGACGGGGGTGGGTGGTTTCACGTGAAACCTCCCGCCTCTCCAGCCTGCATGATTCAGCTCCTGATTCAGCTGGCTCCTGATTCAGCTCAGCCCGAGGTCGGTGAGCGAGTACGCCGGGAGGTACGGCAGCCCGGCGTCCGCGATCGCGGGCGCGGCGCCGCGCTCGACGATCGTCGCGACCGCGACGACCTTCGCGCCCGCCTCCCGCGCCGCCTCCACCGCGGTCAGCGGCGAACCGCCGGTGGTGGAGGTGTCCTCGACCACCAGCACCCGGCGGCCCGCGATGTCCGGGCCCTCGATCCGCCGCTGCATTCCGTGCGTCTTCTGGGCCTTGCGGACCACGAAGGCGTCGAGCCGGCGCCCGCGCGCGGCGGCGGCGTGCAGCATGGACGTGGCCACCGGGTCGGCGCCCAGCGTCAGCCCGCCCACCGCGTCGTACTCCAGATGGGCCGTGGTCTCGAGCATGACCTGCCCGACCAGCGGCGCGGCCTCGGCGTCCAGGGTGATCCGGCGCAGGTCGATGTAGTAGTCGGCCTCACGCCCGGAGGAGAGGGTCACCTTGCCGTGGACCACGGCCTTGTCCTTGATCTGCTGCAGCAGGGCGTCACGCGCATCGCTCATGCGCACGAGCTTATGCGGTGGCCCTCGGAACCCCCCAAGCCGCTCCGTACCGTGAGACCGACCACGTCAGACCAACCGTGCCAGACCGACCACGTCAGGCCGACCGCGTCAGGCCAGTGTGCGCCAGCTCCAGGTCATGGCGATCTCCAGCGGCTCGATGGGGGTGACCAGGCGCGGCATGAGGTTGAGGCCGTTGGGCGGGCCGGACTGCGGTTCGACGCACACCGCCTCCGCCTGCTCGTCGTAGACGACCACCCACTCCGTCCGGCTGGTGACCTTCAGCTCGAGCCGGCCGGGCCAGGTGAGCGTGACGTCCGCCCCCTGCGGCATCCCGAAGCAGTCGTCCCAGGGGCCGGGCTTCGGCGCGATCCGGCGGCCGGTGGGGAGGTGGTCCTCGCCGCGCTCCTCCTGCCATGCGGCGTCGAAGGCGATCTCGGCATCGGCGCCGCCGTCGCCCAGGTTCCGCAGGAACCACGGATGCCAGCCCGCCTGTGCCGGGAAGGAGTCGCCCCCGGTCTCCACGCTCATGGTGACGGTCAGGCTGTCCGGGGAGAGCTCGAAGGTCTGGGTGACCCGGCCCTCGTACGGCCAGGGGTCGGCGAGGTCGTAGGTGAAGGCCGCGCTGGACCGGCCCGTGCCGGCGGGGGCCCATTCGACGTTCCGGCCGGTCCCGTGGATCGCGTGCGGCGGGGAGTTGATGGGCAGTTGGTGGGTCCGCCCGCCGTTGCGGAACCGGCCAAGACCGGTCCGGCCGCACCACGGCACCATCGGGAACGACCCGAACCGCGGGCCCTGCCGCAGCAGCTCCGTACCGCCGATGCGCAGTGAACCGATACGGCAGCCGTTCTCGGGTGAGACGGTCAGCTCGGCGTCCCCGGCGGTCAGCCGTACGCCCTTGGTCTCCGTTGTGTCTTCGGTGGTCACAACACCGAGCCTATGCGCCCGGGCTCATCGGCGGCGGCGAAGTACGCGACGGCCCACGACGACGACGGAGGCGAGCACGACGGCCGCGGCGGGCGCGGCCCAGCGCAGGGTGGCGCTGGTGGAGACGGTCTCGGGTGCGGGCACCGGGGCGTAGCGGCCGCGCGGCGGGGCGTGGTCGACCTCCTCGGTGGAGCGGCCGATCATCGTGCGGCGGGCGTGGGCGGCCTCGGCCGGGGGCTCCTCGTCCAGGTCGTCGAGCTCGCCGAAGCCGACGGGCTCCTCGACACCGTCCACCTCGTCTAGGTCCTCGAGGTCGCCGACGTCTTCGATGTCCATGTCGTCGGCCGACAGCGGAAGCTCGGCCTCGGTCGGCAGGCCGGTCTCATCCGCGGCGGCGGCCGCCGCACCCGCGTCAGCGGCCGCATCGGTGGACTCGTCGGCGGTCGCTTCGGTGGCCTGGCCGGGGGCCTCGTCCTCCGTGGGCGCGCTGATCGGGGATGTCTCCAGCCCGGCCGTGAGCGCCGCGGCGAACCGGTCCAGCATGCGCCGCGCCACGGTGATGGCCGCCTCGTCGTCGAACTCGGCCAGCCGCCCCTCGCTGTGCACCGTCCCGGAGCAGTTCAGCTCCGTACCGCCCTCGACGGGCTTCGGCGTGATGGTCAGCGCGAGCTTCACCGAGCCGCTGCCGCGCGCCTCGCCGCCCTCGCCCTCGACCTCGAAGGCATCGGCGCGCCGGACGACGCGCAGCGCGCCGCGATAGGTGATGGTGGACCCGCCGATGCGCAGCCGCAGCCGGCCGGCGAGCGGACCGGCGGCCTCATCGGCGTCCTGCTGGAGCCCGGGAACGCAACGAGCGACGCGGGCGGGCTCCGCGAGCGCCAGCCGTACGGTGTCGACGGGAAACGGAACGAACACCTCATGCTCCATAGGTCAAAACAGTACCCATCGCGCGTTCACTGAGACCCGTTCCCGCACAACTTTCCGCGCGCCGCTGGCGTACGCCGCCGACGCGAGCCCCCGGCGCGCGGACCCGCCCCGCACGCGGGTGGGCACCCGCCGCCGGACCCGCCGCCGGACCCGCCGCCCACCGCCGGGCCCGCCGTGGCGTCACACAGGGGGTGTCCGGCGGACCACGCGGCGGAGCCGCATAGCTTCCCCCTACCCGCCCCTCCCCGAAACTGGGGCTCTGCCCCAGACCCCGGGGGCCGGGGTCCAGGGGCGAAGCCCCTGGTAGCGGGGAGGGGCGGGTAGGGGAAAGATCCGCCACAGACGTCAAGATCCGTCGACACCCCACAGGCCGGGGCGTCACTCCCCACAGCGCGGGCGTCACTCCCCACAGCGCGGGCGTCACTCCCCACAGCGCGGGCGTCACTCCCCACAGCGCGGGCGTCACTCCCCACAGCGCGGGCGTCACTCCCCACAGCGCGGGCGTCACTCCCCACAGCGCGGGCGTCACTCCCCACAGCGCGGGCGTCACTCCCCACAGCGCGGACGTCACTCCCCATAGCGCGGACGCATGAGCGTCGACGGGGGCAGACCCGCCTCCCGAGCGCGCTCGGCCGTGCGCCGGGCCGCCCGCAGCCCCTCCTCCGTCAGCGAGCGCGGCCGCGGCCGGTGCGGGGCCAGCCGCAGCCCGACCGGGGAGCGCGCCGCCAGGACGAAGCCCCAGTCGGGCGGGCTGCCGCGCCCGGGGCGCGGGGCGCCGATCACATACGGAGTGGTCCGCAGCCCGACCGAGCGCATCGTCGCGTCCACCGTCCAGAACGCCCGCGGATCGGGCCGCAGCGGCCCGGCGTGGACCACCAGCCGGCCGCCGGGCGCCAGCACCCGCTCGGCCAGACCGTAGAACTCCTGGGAGTAGTACTTGGTGCTCGGGGTGAGCTCGGGGGCGGGCAGATCGCACACCACCACGTCGTACGCCATGGACCCGCGCAGCCAGTCGAAGGCGTCCGCCGTCACCGCCCGCACCCGCGGATCGCGGTAGGCGCCGCCGTTGAGCGCGGACAGCCCGGGATCGCGCCGGGCCAGCCGCACCACCTCCGCGTCGCGCTCCACGACGGTCACCGAGCGGACCCCCGCGTACCGCAGGATCTCGCGCACCGCGAGCCCGTCGCCCCCGCCCAGCACCAGCACCCGGGCATGCGGTCCGGCGGCCATCGCCGGGTGGATCAGCGCCTCGTGGTAGCGGACCTCGTCGCGCCCGCTGACCCGCAGCCGCCCGTTGAGGAACAGCGACAGCGGCCGCCCGCTCGTCCCCCCCGCCCACCAGCACGATCTCCTGCTCGCCGGTGCGCAGCGCGACCCGCACCCCCGGTCCGTAGACGGCCTGTCGGGCGGCCCGCTCGAAGGAGGGGGTCAGCACGGCACCGGCGGCCAGCGCGGCGAGCACCAGCCCATTGGCGACGATCAGCGTCCACCGCGCCCGCATGCTCAGATCGCGGCGGAACAGCCAGAGCACCAGCGCGCCGCCCGCGACCGCGTTGACCGCACCGGTGACCAGCGCGCCGGTCAGCTGGCCTAACGCGGGCAGCAGCAGAAACGGAAAGGCGAGCCCGCCGACCAGCGCGCCCACATAGTCCGCCGCGAACAGATCGGCCACCGCGCCGCCCGCGTCCTGCCGGCGCACCCGCTGGATGAGGGTCATCAGCAGCGGCACCTCGGCCCCGATGAGCACACCGATGGCGAACGAGAAGCCGACGAGCGCGGAGCGCGAGTGACCGCCCCACGCGAAGCACGCGTACAGCGCCATCGCCGAGCAGCCGCCGACGAGCGCGAGCACCGCCTCGACGGCGCCGAAGCCCACGGCGGCCCGGCAGCGCAGCCGCTTGGCCAGCAGCGAGCCGACGCCCATGGCGAAGACCATCACGGACAGCACCACGGATGCCTGGGTGACCGAGTCACCCGCCAAGTACGAGGCGAGGGCGACGAGTTCGAGCTCGTAGACGAGGCCGCAGGCGGCGCAGACGAAGACCGTGCCGAGCACGAGGAAGCGGCCGAGCCCCGCCCGCACGGGCAGCCGCGCCGGAGGGCCGGATTCCGGCGACGACGGCGCATCCGAGACGGCGGACATGGGCGAATCGATCACAAAGGGAACGCTACGTCACATATCGCTTACGTCTCGTCCCCCACACGAGTGCATTGCCGTTCGTACGTCTGGCATCGATGGCCTCTTGGCCATGCGCGATCCCCTTCAGACACAGGGGACTTGGGGCGACACCCCGCCCGACAGCCCGTCCGCGAGACCACCCATATCGAGCCCGCCCGCACCCGGCGGCCGGAGCGCGGCCGGCACCCGGGCCCCCACACAGGTGCGGGTGGTGACCAACCGCCCCTCCTGGGGGTAGGCATGCCAGGTACGCCAGCCCACCGTGCCCTCGTTCCACTGCGCGAGCAGCGCCGTGAACGCGTTCGGGCTGCCGGGGAACGTACCGGCCAGACCGTGCGGATGGTCGGCCACCAGCGCGAGCAGCTCCTGCGCGCGCCCGGCGAAGGCCCCTTGCGACAACTCCTCGACGCGCGCCGCGAATTCGTATTCGCGGCCGTCGACGAGGGTGGAAACCCCCAGCGGAAGCGGGGTGCTGTTGCCGGACATACAGGCCACGGTCTCCGAGCAACGGCTGCCCTCCCCTTCGAGGAGGACCTGGTGGGAGGCTCCCAGAAGCCTCAACTGGACGGCGAAGTCATGGAGTTGAAGATCGAGCACAGCGAGGGCGGGAAGCGGTTCCCGTCCCAGGCCCCAGGCGAGGTCAGCGGCGCGGGTATCGGTGTAGGCAGTCTTGAGGGTCGTGAGCATGGATCGGCTCCGCAAGCACGCAGTGGAAAAAGTTGGGCCAGCTCGCCCCGCGGGGGACCAGGGGCATGCGCATACGGCGGCTCGTGCCCACGTGGGGCCGTAAGGTCGATTGGTGGTATACGGAATCATGAAATGCTGGGCGCCACATCGTTTTTACCCACCTTCGCCGGGTTTCCACCCCCTAGGGCGCTCCCTAGGTCAAGTGTTCAACAAGCCAGCGCCCGGCGCACGTTGGCGCGCCGGGCGCTGGCTCATCGCTTCACGGCCGTAAGAACGGGCGTGGTAACCGTAAGAAGGACATGGCAACCGTAAGAACGGCGTGGCGACCGTAAGGCCGCGTGACGACCGTAGGAACGGTGCCGCAACCGTAAGAACGGTGCGGCGACCGTAAGGCCGTGGGAACCGCGGGTCAGCCACCCCCGCCGCAGCCACCGCCACCACCACCGCCGCCGCCACCGCAGCCACCCCCACCGCCGCAGCCGCTTCCGCCGCCGCAGCCACCGCCGCCGTGGTGACCACCCCCGTGATGGCCACCACCGCCGCCGCCGTCGCCACCGGCCCACCAGCCGCCACCGGCGGCCCCGCTGGAACCGGCGCCCCAGGACCGCTTGCGCCGCCCGCTGTACCCCTTCGACCGACCGGCGCCCAGCGCGGCGAGCGCCGCGAACGTGAACGCCAGCACGACAAAGATGACAACAGGACCCATGGTCCTCACTCTCCTTCCAACCCCCGTAGCGAGGTACCGCTTCGTACCTGCCGGGTCCCATGCCCGACCTCATGCGGGGTCAAAGCGAAGTTGAGGAAGTCCAGAGGTTCAGCGCACGGCCTACGCGCCGTCCGCGGCCTGAACGGTGACGCGCTCGATCGCCCGCACGGCGACATCCGGCTGGTCGACGTAGATGTAGTGCGCGCTGTTCTTGGCGGTGCTCAGCTTGGAGCGACTGGAGACCGCGAGCCACTTGCGCTGGCCGTTGGTCCACGCCCGCTCCAGACCCGGCCCGTAGTCGGGCACCTCCGCGAGGTACTGCTTCCCGTGGTGGATCACCTCCACCGGGATGTCCCCGGCGGAACGGACCTTCCCGTCAGGCACCGTGAGCATTTCCGGCTCCCCTCCGTGAAGGATCGCGAGGGTCTGATCACGCAATGCGACCGCCGGGCCGGTGGCGGACTCGGGGATCCCCTTGTTGAGATCGGCGGTCTGGGTCGGTGAGGTGGCGTCCATCAGGACCAGCCCCTTGACCCTGTCCTGGTGGTCGGGGGCGTACCGAGCGGCGATCAGCCCGCCCAGCGAATGCCCGGCCAGGACGACCGGGTTGTCACCGGCGACCCGGTCGAGCACCGCGGTCAGCACCTTCCCCGTGCTCTTGAGGGTCTGCGGCCCGTCGGGCTTGTCGCTGGCGCCTTCGCCGAGCCGGTCGTAGGAACAGACCCGGTTCTTCTTGCTCAGGGTCTTCTGGATCCCGGCCATCTTCTCCAGACCGTCGCCGCCCCCGGGCACCAGCATGACGACCGGCCTGCCGTCCGCCGAGGTCCCCGAACAGGACACGTTCACCAACCGTCCGCCGACCTCGATCTTCTTGGTGCCGGTGAGCAAGTCCTGATCGCCCGCCTTCTGGGAAGCGGCGGCGGACGTGGTGGCGGACTTGTCGGAATCCGCCTTGGTGGAGTCCTCACAGCCGACCAGCCCCACACCGGCCACGGCGCAGGACAGCGCGATCACGGCGGGCACCCTGGCACTGCGGATCATCGTTCTTCCCCCCTGAGAGAGTCTGGGTCACCCGCTCCACGCGGGCGTCTCAGACGCTATGGACCCGGAGCCCCGGAATCGTCACCACACGGAGGACACCTGCGCGTAGCTCGCCCGGGGGACAAGCCCCAAGCCCATGGGCCCCCTAGCGGTGCTCCCAGTGCACGGGGTCGGCTTCCAGGACCGCGCGGTCCCAGTCGGCCAGTTCGGCGGTCGCCTCGTAGGTGCTGTGCAGGAATTCGCTCAGCGTCCGGTCCGGATCAGGTGCGGTGGCGACCGCCTCGTAGGGCAGCACGAATTCGCCGACATCCCGCCGGTACGAGGCCGTCGCGGGCCGGACCGGCTGGTCGGCGAAGCCGGCGGGCTCGGGGTAGGCGTAGGAGTAGAAGCCGCCCTCCTCACCGCCGCCGGGCCAGAAGCCACAGCTGGACAGTTCGACGGAGTACGCCTCCTGCGTCACCCGGTCCGGCAGGTTCGGCACACCGCCGGGGGGATGCGGCGGCGCGGTACGGCCGGAGAAGCGGGTGACGGCCAGGTCCATCGCTCCCCAGAAGAAGTGCACGGGGCTGGCCTTGCCGACGAAATGGGACCGGAATTCCCCGAACACCCGGTGTGCGTTCAGCAATTGCCCCCAGAAGAGCCGGGCGGCGTACGGGTCGTACGCCGCGTGCCGGTGGTCCTCCGGGAACGGGATCGCCACCGGCACCTCGTTCGGCCGGGGGTACATCCGGGTCTGGATGCCCAGGTCTCCCAGCAGGCCCATGATCTCGGAGTAGAACTGGGACACCGGTTTGGACTCCAGCGCCAGCTCGCGCCTGCTTCCGTCGCTGACCCTGATCCCCAGCCGGTCGTCGATGAAGTCGAACTCGATATCGAACGCTCCGGTCCCGTACGGCACCGTGGACGTGCTCAGCCCGCGCGGGGTGACATACAAGGTCACCTGCCACCACTGATTGGCCGGTGGCGCGTGGTCCAGCCGGATCTTGCCGACGATCTGGGTCCACATGTGCAGGGTGTCCCGGGTCTCGGCCCAGTCCTCCAGCCGGAGCCGCGGCCAGGCGCCGGCCCGCTGTGTCTTCTGGTTGGCCATCTCGCCTCCCGCGGGACTCACCGCTCTGGCGACAACGCACGGTCGATGGATTCCGGCCCGGCCGAGTACCCGCCCGTCCCGCCACTCAAAACCAGCGCGGAAATCCGGGGAGTGCATGTGAGCAAGCGGAGGAACCGACCGCCTGCCGCACCACGACCACGGCGGTCGCATGCCTCGCCACTCGGTGTCGGCCAGGGCTTACGGGGCCGCCTCGGGAGGCGCGGCGATCTCCTGGATGACATTCCAGAAGGTATCGGTGCCCGGTGCGCGGGTGCGCTCGAACAGAGCGCTGCGGACTGCCCGCGCGTGTGCCGGGCGGGCGGCGGCAAGGGCGGTCCGGCCTTCGTCCGTCGCGACAATCAGCACGCGCCTGCCGTGTCCGTCTTCGCGTCGCAGGAGTCCGCGTTCGGCCATCCGGGAGAGCTGGCGCGACAGGCGGGCGCGTTTCCAGTCCAGCATGGCGCCAAGGTCCTGCTGGGGCATGCGGCCATCGCCGTTCTCGATCACGCGCGAGAGGACGGCGAAGTCGGCCGCGGACAGTCCGGCGGCACTGTGGATCTCTCGTGCGACCGCGGCGAGTACCGCGTCGTTTGCTCGTTTCCAGGCGATCCACCGCGCCATCTCGGAGTCGTCGAGGGGGTGCGTCATGGAGTCACCCTACTCTTGAGTTGCCATGTAAACACAAGCGGACCATGATGGTTTACATGGAAACTCATCTGAAGCGCGCAGTACTCATCACCGGCGGCGGCTCGGGCATTGGTCTCGGCCTGGCCGAACGGCATCTGGCCGCCGGACACCGCGTCACCATCACCGGCCGCAGCGCCGACCGACTCACGGCGGCGGCTGACCGCCTGCCCGGCATCGAAACCGTCACCAACGACATCGCCACCCCTGAAGGTCGGCAGCACCTGGCCGATCACGTCCGGCAGACCATGCCGGAGCTGGACGTGCTGATCAACAACGCCGGTATCCAGCGACGGGTGGGCATCGCCTCGGACCGATCCAGCTGGGCCGAAGCGCAGAACGAGATCGACATCCTGTTCGCCGCCCCGGTCCACCTCGGGCAGTTGCTCGTCCCGCACATGCTGACCCACGGCCGTCCCAGCGTGCTGGTCAACATCACCTCCGGCGGAGCCTTCTTCCCACAGCCGTTCGCCCCGCTCTACAGCGCGGCCAAAGCCGCACTGCACAGCTACACCGTCAACCTGCGCCACGCCCTGAAGGCCACCCCGGTCCGAGTGGTGGAACTGATCCCCCCGGCGGTGGCCACCGAGCTCACCGGCCCCGGCCAGGCACACGGCGCCGACCTGGCCGAATTCTGCGACACCGTCTTCCCCCTGCTGGACGGCTCCCGCATGGAAGTCGGATTCGGCCCGACCGCTACCCCCGGCTTCACCGAGCAACGTGCCGCCGAACAGCGCGCCTTTGACGCCATGTCCGACCGTTTCGACGTGCCCGTATACCGGCCCGACGGCCTCGTATCGGGCTGACCCTCCACTGCCCAAGAGGTGCGCGGCGAGCGTGCCGCGACTGGCAGTCGGCGCAGGCACTGCCGGGGCTGGTCACCGCCGTCCAGGCGGTCGACGACGCACCCCGTACCACCTGGACATCGAGACCGACGACGTCGAGGCGGAAACCACGCGCTTGCTCGCCCTGGGCGCCGAGCGCCCCGTTCACGGGCGTTCAGGCGTGACCGGCAGCCGTCCCCTAGCGGTGAACAGCCGCCCATGAGCACAGGTGAACGCCACCGAACGCCGCCCACCACCCCACCAACAGACTTGGAAAGCGTCTGGGTACGGAAGTTGCTCCCACGACGCACGAGGTTCGGCATGTGATCAGCTTTGGGCCGTGGAGACCATCATCGCCAGTGCCATAGCCGTCCTCGGAACGCTGCTGGGTTCGGCGATCACCCTGGCGTTCCAGCAGCGCACCACCGACAGGAGTCATCAGTTCAACCGTCGCGAGAGGCTCCGACAGGAGCGACTCGATGCCTACTCCGTCTATGCCGGCGCGTTGATCAACTACCGTCGCTGCCTCGTTCACCTCTGGTTCTGTGAGCACGAACATCCCCCGCCGGAGAGCCCGGACACCGTGCGCATCCGCGCCTACGACTTGCGCTCCAATGCTCAAGAAGCTCTCTTCCTGATGCAGATGCTCACGGACGACGAGACGCTGAGCCAGGCTGCGGAGGACGTGCTTGCGGACATCACGAGACTGGCCAAGGCTGACGACAGGGCCGAACTCGACGATCTCAGAGTGCGGACCCGTGACGACATCAGCCGACTTGTCAGCGCAGGCAAGAGGCATCTCTGAGACGCCTGCAATAGACGCCACGAGAGCATGAAGACCCCGGTGCCATCGGCACCGGGGTTCGTGATCGATTTCCTACCAGACCCTCCAAGAGCTGACCAGGCACGGGTGTGGTCCGGGTTGCTCTCGCATTCGTCGGACACCGGCAGACGCCCGCCGCGACTCTCCGCGATCCGGAGCGCGTCTCGCAGCGCCTCGATCAGGCGGTTGGAGAGGTAGCGGAGCTCTCCGGCTCCCGCTTTTCGGTCGCGGAGCAGTAAGCGGGCGTGGCCGATGAGTTCGGCGCCCATTCGGAGCTGGACCGCTTCCATCTCGTCAGCCAGGCGCGACATATACCCCGCGCCGTCCGCGTCCGACACCAGGTAGCACGGCTGCCCGGCTGGGCCGGACCATGGCAGCAATCGCGGTTGCGCAGTCACCTGACCACCACCATCCCGTGTGGAGCGCACAGCAGCTCCACACGAGGGACCGACTCCCGATGTGCCTGATGTACGCACGGAAGCCGCAGCGTCGGGGCGTCCGCACAGGTCACCGAAGCGCTTACGCCGGGCGCCGGCAGTCGCAGCAGCCACCGCACGAATCGGGGGATACGGTTTGGCACGTTGACGCTCCTTCGCAGCGTTGACCACGCCCCCGGGCCGCTCGCATCGGTCGCGGGGGTCTCTCCCCACAGCCCGACTGGGCAGCATGGGACGGGAACGGATTGCAGATCATGGCGGGCCGATGCTGGACCGAGCTGCGCCGCCCCATCCGCGCAGTTCCCGTACTGGAGGGCTTTCTCTCCCGCTACGACGACACCCACGCCCGCGACAAGAGCCTCTACCTGTCCTGGCTCGCCGACTCCTACCTCACCGCCGGAGAGATCGAGCAGGCCACAGCCTCCGTCAGCCGCGCCCTCGAACTCTCCGCCGGAGTGGCGTCCGTCCGGCCACGCCAGCGCCTTGCCCCGATCCTCCACCGGCTCAACGCCCACAAGGCGCTTCCGGCCGTGGCCGACGTCCTGACGAGGGCCAGGACGTGAGAGGTCAGTTCCCGGACTCCGGCTCAGTGGTCCGCTCCACCCACCGCAGATAGGCATCCGAGCCCGCGACGATCGGCACCGCCGACACCTCGGGGTTCTTCCACGGATGATGCTCCAAGAGGTGCTCTTCGAGCTCGGCATAGCGGTCGGCACGGGTCTTGAACAGCAGCTGCCACTCCTCCCCCGTCCCGAACTCCCCCTGATGCCAGAAGACGGAGACCACCGGCCCGACGATCTGTGCCCCGGCCGCGAGCCGAGCCGTCACCACCGACCCCGCAAGCTTCTCGGCTTCCTCACGGCTTTCCGTCGCCGTCGCCACCTGAAGGAAATCAGTCATGCCCGCGAGCGTGGCCCTGAAGCCGACGCGTCAGCCCTGGGCGAGGGTCTTGAGGCGGCCCACGGCGTCCGTAAGGACCTCTTCGCGCTTGCAGAAGGCGAACCGGACGAAGGGGGAGCCCTGGTCCTGGTGGTCGTAGAAGACCGCGTTCGGGACCGCGACCACACCGCAGCGCTCGGGGAGGGAGCGGCAGAAGGCGAAGCCGTCGGTCTCGCCGAGGGGGCGGATGTCGGTGGTGATGAAGTACGTGCCCGAGGGGCGGAAGACATGGAAGCCCGCGTCGGTCAGGCCGTCGGCCAGCAGATCGCGCTTGGCGCGCAGATCGTCCCGGATGCCATGGAAATAGGCGTCCGGGAGGGCCAGCGCCTCGGCCACCGCGTACTGGAAGGGGCCCGCCGAGACATAGGTGAGGTACTGCTTGGCCGAGCGCACCGCCGTGACCAGCTCGGGAGCGCCGGTCACCCAGCCGACCTTCCAGCCCGTGAACGAAAACGTCTTTCCGCTGCTGCTGATGGTGACGGTGCGCTCGCGCATCCCGGGGAAGGAGACGAGCGGGGTGTGCTCGGCGCCGAAGACGAGGTGCTCGTAGACCTCGTCGGTGACCACCAGGAGATCGCGCTCGACGGCGAGCTCGGCGACCGCGGCCAGCTCATCGTGGGTGAGCACGGTGCCGGTGGGGTTGTGCGGAGTGTTGAGCAGGATGAGCCGGGTGCGGTCGGTGACGGCGGCGCGCAGCTCGTCCAGGTCCAGCCGGAAGGCGTCACCGTCCGGGCGCAGGGTGACGGGCACGCGGACGCCGCCCGCCATGGCGACACAGGCGGCGTACGAGTCGTAGTACGGCTCCAGCGCGATCACCTCGTCGCCCGGCTCCACCAGCGCCAGCAGCGACGCCGCGATGGCCTCGGTGGCGCCCGCGGTGATCAGCACCTCGGTGTCGGGGTCGAAGGCCAGGCCGTACCAGCGCCGCTGGTGCTCGGTGACGGCGGTGCGCAGCTCCGGCACGCCGGGGCCGGGCGGATACTGATTCCCCCGGCCGTCCCGCAGCGCGCGGACGGCGGCCTCGCGCACCTCCTCGGGGCCGTCGGTGTCCGGAAAGCCCTGCCCGAGGTTGATGGCGCCGGTGCGCACGGCGAGGGCGGACATCTCTGCGAAGATCGTGGTGCCGAAGGCGGCCAGTCGGCGGTTGAGCGGCGGTCGTCCCATGGCGCCCATACTCCGCCGAACCATTGGCCTCCATCAACTCTCCCCCTGCCCGGCGCGGGGCGCGCCCGCCGGTCTGGGGGCTGTGTCGCCCTCGTAACGGGCGACGTCAGGCCCAGACGTTGGCCTGTGCCCGAAATACCTCGGGGTCGCTTTCCACGGGCAGCACGCACACCAGGTGGCCACCAGGAACCCGTAGCACTCGGCACTCCTGCCACCGCGAAATCTGCTCGGCACCCAGGGCGAGCAGGCGCGTGGTTTCCGCCTCGACGTCGTCGGACTCGATGTCCAGGTGGATACGGGGTGCGTCGTCGACCGCCTGGACGGCGGTGACCAGCCCCGGCAGTGCCTCATGATCCGTGGTGAACTGCGGCTCCGGCGCGAACGGCCGAGCGGTGACGCCAAGAGCCGCCGCCCAGAAGGCGGCCGCGCGGGCGGCCTCGGCTTCCGGCGCGTCGATCAGAACGGCGTACACACGGCTCCGATGTATGTACGGCAACTACCCCTTGCGCCAGCTGTCAGTCGCGGCACGCTCGCCGCGCACGCCGGTCACCGCCCCCGGTCGCCCCGCTCCCCCGGTTGGACTTCCCCCGGTCGCGGGCGTCCGCGGCCTGGCGGATGGTCGGTGTGTCCGCCGAGCCCCCTGGTCCGTCCCCTCCCCGGGGGCTCGGCGCAGGTCAGGTCCGTCGTGTGCCCGTAGTGTGCCCGTCGTGCGCCAGCACCGGAGGTCTCCGTGTCCGCCGACACCGCCGCGTCCACACGGGCCCCGGAGCCGCCCCGGCGGCAGACGGAACGGCGGCGGGCGCTGGGGCGGGTCGGGGCTTCGCTGGGGCGGGCGTGGCTCGCGCTCGCGGTGTACGCGACCGTGCGGGCCGCCGGAATCGTCTGCGTGGCGCTGGGCGCCCGGCACGCCGGGATGCATCCGCGGACGCGGCTCGGGCACTACTGGGACAGCCTCTGGTACGTGGGCATCGCCCAGCACGGCTACGGCACCAGCCGACCCTCCGCCACCCACCCCGGCCTGAGCTTCAGCGATCTCGCGTTCTTCCCGCTCTACCCGGCGCTGATCCGGGCCGTCGCCGGCATCGTCCCCGTGAGCGCGGTGACGGCCGGGCTGCTGATCGCCTGGGCCGCGGCCGGGCTGGCGGCCTGGGGGATCCACGCGGTCGGGGAGCGGCTGTACGGACGGCGGGTGGCCTTGGCGCTGGTCGCGCTGTGGGGGCTGCTGCCGCACGCGGTCGTCGAGTCCATGGGGTACACCGAGTCGCTGCTGACGGCGCTGGCGGCCTGGTCGCTGTACGCGCTGCTGACCGGGCGCTGGGTGTCGGCCGGGGCGCTCGCGCTGTGCGCGGGGGCCACCCGGCCCAACGGGCTCGCGGTCGCGGCGGCCGTGTGCGTCTGCGCGGCCGCCGAGATCCGGCGCCACCGCGGGCGGACGTCCTGGCGGGTGTGGGCGGGGGCCGCGCTGTCGCCGCTGGGCTGGCTCGGCTACGCCGCGTGGGTGGGGGTGCGGCGCGGCACCTGGCGCGGCTATCTGGACGTCCAGGACGGCTGGGGGACGTATCTCGACCTCGGTGCGAGCGGCTTCCGCTCCGCCCGCTCCCTGATCATGGGGAGCGGGTACCTGTCGCACTACATGGCGCTGATCGTCGTCGGCGCCTCGCTGATCTCCCTGGTCGGACTCGCGCTGCGGCCACCGCCGCTGCCGCTGGCCGTCTACACCCTGGCCCTGGTGTTCATCGCGCTCGCCGGCGCCAACTACTTCGCGTCCAAGCCGCGCTTCCTGCTGCCCGCCTTCCCGCTGCTGCTGCCGACGGCGCGGGCGATGGCAAGAGCCCGGCCGCGCACCGCCGTCCTGGTGGGCGGCGCGCTGGCCGGGCTCTCCTGTCTCTACGGGACGTATCTGCTGACCATGGCGACCAGCCCGGTCTGACCGGGACGCGCCCTCCCGTCCGGGACGCGGCGATTCCGGCCGGGACGCGGCCCTTCCGACCGGGATACGGCCCTGCTGACCGCGATACGGCTATACGGCTATGCGGCTCGGCCGCTCAGGCCTCGTCGTCGCCCGGCTTGTCGTCGCCGTCGGACTCGATGTCGGCCTCCAGACCGAGCTGTTCGACCAGCCAGCGGTCGAACTCGATCGAAGCCCGCACCCAGCTGACCGTGGAGGACACGAAGTGCTCAAGGCTGACGCCGGTGCCGATCAGCATCTGCGCCTCACCGATCAACCGGACCGTGCCGTCGTCATTGGTGTGGCTGTAGACCTTCGGCCACAGGGTACGGCGGTTCCAGTCGTCGATCGCCTCGAGCAGCCGCGGCTTCTCATCGATGCCGTGCGGGCGGTCGTAGAACGTGCGGACGGAGAAGACCTGCTGCTCCTCTTCCCCGCGGAACATGAAGTAGGTGCGGAACTGCTCCCACGGCGCGGCGAGGTCCCCCTCCTCGTCGACGACGTACTTCAGCTCCATCTGCTCCAGCAGCTGCTTGACCAGGTCCTGGTCTGGCAGCACGGGGCCGCTCGGACCCGTCGGTTCGGGCTCGGGCTGACCCCCGAAATTCGGAATCGAGGACGGGTCGATGCTCACCGTGGATTTCCCTTCGTATGGAATACCGCCATCCTCCCTCACACCCGCCCCCGCCGTGCAACCCCGGCCGTACATTGCCCGATCCGGCCGAAACGACAGCCGAAACGGCGGCCGAAAGGGCGGCCGAAACGACAGCCGAAACGGCGACCGCGAGGACCGGCCGGACCGGGGATGCCGAGCGGCCCCGGGCCCCTATTGCGCGGGGCCCACCAGCAGGTCGTCGCCGACCCGGTCCACCCGGACCTTGTCGCCGTCCCGGACCTCCCCGGCGAGGATCTCCTTGGCCAGCCGGTCGCCGATCGCGGTCTGGATCAGCCGGCGCAGCGGGCGCGCCCCGTACGCCGGGTCGTTGCCCTCCTCGGCGAGCCACTCCAGCGCGGCCGGGGTGACGTCGAGGGTCAGCCTGCGGTCGGCGAGGCGGCGGGCCAGCATGGCGATCTGGAGCTCGGCGATCCGGGCCAGCTCCGGGCCGCTGAGCGCGGAGAAGACCACCAGGTCGTCCAGCCGGTTGAGGAACTCCGGCTTGAAGGAGGTCCGCACGGTCTCCAGGACGCTCTGCTTCTTCTCCTCCTCGCCGAGCAGCGGATCCATCAGGTACTGGCTGCCCAGGTTGGAGGTGAGCACCAGGATGGTGTTGCGGAAGTCCACCGTCCGGCCCTGGCCGTCGGTGAGCCGCCCGTCGTCGAGGACCTGGAGCAGGATGTCGAAGACCTCGGGGTGGGCCTTCTCCACCTCGTCCAGCAGCACCACGCTGTACGGGCGGCGGCGCACCGCCTCGGTGAGCTGGCCGCCCTCCTCGTAGCCGACGTAGCCGGGCGGGGCGCCGACCAGCCGGGCCACGCTGTGCTTCTCGCCGTACTCGCTCATGTCGATGCGGACCATGGCCCGCTCGTCGTCGAAGAGGAAGTCGGCGAGCGCCTTGGCCAGCTCGGTCTTGCCGACGCCGGTGGGGCCGAGGAAGAGGAACGAACCGGTGGGCCGGTCCGGGTCGGCGATGCCCGCCCGGGTCCTGCGCACGGCGTCCGAGACGGCCCGTACGGCCTCGGTCTGGCCGATCAGGCGCTTGCCCAGCTCGTCCTCCATGCGCAGCAGCTTCTGGGTCTCGCCCTCCAGCAGGCGGCCCGCGGGGATGCCGGTCCAGGAGGCGACCACATCGGCCACGTCGTCCGGGCCGACCTCCTCCTTGACCATCGTCGGGCGGTCCCCCTGGACCTCGGCCTCGGCCTCCGACGCCTCGGCCAGCTCCCGCTCGACGGCCGGGATCTCCCCGTACAGCAGCTTGGAGGCGGTGTCGAAGTCGCCGTCGCGCTGGGCACGCTCGGCCTGGCCGCGCAGCTCGTCCAGCTTCTCCTTGAGCTCACCGACGCGGTTGAGGCCCTGCTTCTCCTTCTCCCAGCGGGCGGTGAGGCCGCGCAGTTCCTCCTCCTTGTCGGCGAGGTCGCGGCGCAGCTTCTCCAGCCGCTGCTTGCTGGCCTCGTCGGTCTCCCGGGCGAGGGCCATCTCCTCCATCCGCATCCGGTCCACCGACCGCTGGAGCTCGTCGATCTCCACGGGCGAGGAGTCGATCTCCATCCGGAGCCGGGAGGCCGCCTCGTCCACCAGGTCGATGGCCTTGTCGGGCAGGAAGCGGGAGGTGATGTACCGGTCGGAGAGGGCGGCGGCGGCCACCAGCGCGCCATCGGCGATCTGCACCTTGTGGTGGGCCTCGTAGCGGCCCTTGAGCCCGCGCAGGATGGCGACGGTGTCCTCGACGGTCGGCTCGGCCACCAGCACCTGCTGGAAGCGGCGCTCGAGCGCCGCGTCCTTCTCGATCCGCTCGCGGTACTCGTCGAGCGTGGTGGCGCCGACCATGCGCAGCTCACCGCGGGCCAGCATCGGCTTGAGCATGTTGCCCGCGTCCATCGCGGAGTCGCCGCCGGCGCCCGCGCCGACCACGGTGTGGAGCTCGTCGATGAAGGTGATGATCTGGCCGTCGCTGGACTTGATCTCGGCCAGGACGGTCTTCAGCCGCTCCTCGAACTCACCGCGGTACTTCGCTCCCGCGACCATCGCGCCGAGATCGAGGGCGACCAGGCGCTTGTCGCGCAGGCTCTCGGGCACATCGCCCTTGACGATCCGCTGGGCGAGCCCCTCGACGACGGCCGTCTTGCCGACGCCCGGGTCGCCGATCAGCACCGGGTTGTTCTTGGTGCGCCGGGAGAGCACCTGCACCACCCGGCGGATCTCCTGGTCCCGGCCGATGACCGGGTCCAGCTTGCCCTCGCGCGCGGCCGCGGTGAAGTCCGTGCCGAACTTCTCCAGGGCCTTGTACGTGCCCTCCGGATCGGGCGTCGTCACCCGCTGTCCACCCCTGACCTTCTCGAACGCGGCGAGCAGCTTCTTGGCGCCCGCCCCCTGCTGGTCGAGCAGCTCCCCGGCCTGGCCGCCCTTGGCGGCGATGCCGATGAGGAGGTGCTCGGTGGAGACGTAGTCGTCCCCGAGTTCCCTGGCCCGCTGGGTGGCGTCCGCGATGACGGCCAGCAGGTCGCGGCTGGCCTGCGGCGGGGCCACGGTGGAGCCCTGGACGCTGGGCAGCGCGGCGAGCAGCCGCTCGGCGCCGTCGCGCACCAGGGCCGCGTCGGCCTCGACGGCGGCCAGCAGATCCATCACGTTCTCGTTGTCCTGGCCCTGCAGCAGGGCGAGCAGAAGATGCGCGGGCGTCATGTCCGCATGCCCGGAGGACACCGCCCGGTCATTGGCGGCGCTCAGCGCCGCCCGGCTCTTGTTGGTCAGCTCGGCATCCACGTCCCTGTGCTCCTCCTCGCTCCGGTCTTCCCATCCCTGCCCTACCCAACCTCCGTAAAGTTGAGTCTATTCCACTCAACCTCGCGAACGCCACTCCTCTGGCCTTAGGTTCTGGACCATGCCTTAGGTTCTGGACCATGTCCGTCGATCCCCGCAACCCCGATCCCGAGTACCTCGCTTTCTGGCGCGAACGCCATGTGTGCACCCTGACCACCCCACGCCCGGACGGCACCCCGCATGTGGTCCCGGTCGGCGTCACCTACGACCCCGAGGCCGGGCTCGCCCGCGTCATCGCGAACCGTCACAGCCGTAAGGTCGCCCATGTCCGGGCGGCGGGCGAAGGCGGTGCGCGAGTCGCGGTCTGCCAACTGGCGGGCAGGCGGTGGGCCACGCTGGAGGGGCTCGCGGTGGTACGGGAGGAGCCCGAGCTGATCGCCGACGCCGAACGCCGCTACGCCGAGCGCTACCAGCGCACCCCCCGCCCCAACCCGGACCGCGTCGTCATCGAGATCGCCCTCACCCGGGCCATGGGCCGGGGCTGAGGCCCGTCACTCCTGCTGGCTTGAAGCCCTGGCCCGAGGCCCGTCACTCCCCTCGGCCCGGGGCCCGTCACTCCCCTCGGCCCGGGGCCCGTCACTCCTCGTCCTCCTCCCGATGTCCCGCCCCCGCCCAGGGGTGGCGCAGCCGGATCCAGACGTCGCGGGCGCGCCGCCCGGCCTCCGTGCGGCTCTCGGCCACCGCCGTACGCGCCTCCTCCTCGGTCTCCACCATGGGCCCCGAACCGCGCAGCGGCTTCCCCGCCGTCTCGTGCAGGAACACCGTGGCGATCAGCCCGATGACGCCCGCCACCATCAGGTAGAAGGCGGGCACCAGCGTGTTGTGCGTGGTGGCCACCAGCCACGAGGCGAGCAGCGGCGTGGTCCCGCCGAACAGCGACACCGAGAGGTTGTACGAGATCGACAGCGCCCCGTAGCGCAGCCGGGTCGGGAACAGCGCCGGGAGCGTCGCGGCGCTCGTCCCCGCGAAGGTGACCAGCATCGCGCCCAGGATCAGACAGCCGATCGCGGGCAGCAGGACGCCGCCCTCCCGGATCAGCAGCACCGCCGGAACGGCAAGTACGATCATGCCCACGCTGCCGAACAGGAACAGCGGCCGCCGCCCCCAGCGGTCGGATGTGCGCCCGACCACCGTGATCGCCAGCACCACGAACAGCATGGTGCCCAGCACCAGCACCTGGGCCTTGGTGGCGTCATCGCCGAGCGTGGAGGTCATGAACGTCGGCAGGTACGACGTCACCATGTAGTTGGTGACGTTGTACATCAGCACCAGCCCCATGCAGATCAGCACCGCCTGCCAGTGCCGGGTGAAGATCTCCTTCAGCCGACCCCGCCCGGACTGCCGTGCCGCCTCGATCGGCAGGGTGTCACCCTGCGCCTGGGCCGCCTCCGCCGCCTCGGCCGCCCGCTCGGCCTCCTGCTGGAACGCCGGGGTCTCCTCGAGGCGCAGCCGCATGTACAGGCCGATCAGCCCCAGCGGCCCCGCCACCAGGAACGGCACCCGCCAGCCCCAGTCCACCATCCCGGTCTCACCGATGGCCGCGGTGAGCACGGTGACCAGACCCGAGCCCAGCGAATAGCCGATGAAGGTGCCGAAGTCGAGCCAGCTGCCGAGGAAGCCACGGCGCTGATCGGGCGCGAACTCGGCGATGTACGTGGTCGCCCCCGCGTACTCACCGCCGGTCGAGAAGCCCTGCACCACCCGGCAGGCCAGCAGCAGCAGCGGGGCGGCGAAGCCGATCGCGTCGTAGCCGGGCAGCAGGCCCACCGCGAAGGTGCCGGTCGCCATCATGATCATGGTGGTGGACAGCACCAGCCGCCGCCCGATCCGGTCGCCCAGCGGCCCGAACACCAGCCCGCCCAGCGGCCGCACCAGGAACGCCACGGCGAAGGTGGCGAACGTGGAGACCACCTGGGTGGCGGGGTCGTCGGCGGGGAAGAAGACACGGCCGAGGGTGACGGCGACATACGCGTAGACGCCGAAGTCGAACCACTCCATGGTGTTGCCGATCGCGGTCGCCGCGACGGCGCGCCGCATCCCCGGTTTGTCGACGACGGTGACGTCCTCGATCGCCAGCGGCTCCTTGCGGCGGCGCAGCAGCGTCCGGAGCAGCTGGTCGGTACGGGCACTGCCGTGCGGCCATCCTCCGCGGCGGCGGCCGCGCGGTGGTCTCCGACCGGTAGTCATCTCGTCCCCTGCCGCCGGCTGAACCGCTACCCGACGCCGCTCCCGCCCGCGGGCTCACGCCCCGGCATCGCTGGACTTCGCGTAGGTCTCCGCCATCTGGCCGCCGACGTCGTACACCACGACCTGCTCATCGCCGATCACCCAGGCGTCATGGCCGGGCGGCACCACGTACACGTCCCCGGGCCCCACCTCGGCCTCCGCGCCATCGGCCCAACGCAGCCGCATCCGGCCCTGGACCACGATCCCCCTGTGGTGGACCTCGCACAGGTCGGTGCCCACGATCGGCCGTACCGACTCCCGCCAGCGCCATCCGGGCTCGAAGGTGCCCACGGCGAAATCCAGCCCGGTCAGATGCAGGGCCTCGATATGGCCTCCGGGAAAGTCACGCCGTTCGTCCGGCTTCTCGATCGTCTTGACTTCCACCATTGGGATACCTCCTCCCGTATCTCCATGGTGCGCCCGGGCCGCGCCATCGGCGCGCCCGGCCGAGGGGCCCCGGGCAGTCAGCGGGCCTGTCCCGGGCATGCGAAAGGCCCGGTGGCCGTGGGTACGGTCACCGGGCCCGCGATCAAGCCGCGCACAACCCACACACGAACCACGCGCAAGCCACGCGCAAGCCGTGCGCCGGGCGCTACTCCGGGCGCTTGGGGCGCCAGACCACCAGGGCGCTGCTCTGCTGGACGTCCTGGTAGCGGACCAGGTCGCGGCGGTAGGAGGCGTGGACCTGGGCCTCGCGCTGCTGCATGGCCGTCGCGGCGCCCTCGACCGCGGCCTGGAGCTCGGCGACCCGGGACTGGAGGGCCGCGACCTGGTGCTCCAGTTCGATGATGCGCTTGATCCCGGCGAGGTTGATGCCCTCGTCCTGGGACAGCTGCTGGACCTGGCGGAGCAGCTGGATGTCGCGCGCGGAGTACCGCCGGCCGCGGCCGGCGGTACGGTCCGGGGAGACCAGGCCGAGGCGGTCGTACTGACGCAGGGTCTGCGGGTGCAGCCCGGAGAGCTGGGCGGCCACCGAGATGACGTAGACCGGCGAATCCTCGGTCAGCTCATAGGGGTTGCGGGGTCGGCCAGCGGCCCTGCCTCCGATTCCTCCTCGGCCGTCCATCTCAAGCTCCCTTCGCGGCCTTGAACAGCTCCGCCCGTGGGTCCTCTCCCACGGTCGCCTCGCGATACGACTCCAGCGCGTCACGCGCCGGGTCGCTCAGGTCCTTCGGCACCGTGACCTCCACGGTGACCAGCAGGTCTCCGCGGGTGCCGTCCTTGCGCACCGCGCCCTTGCCCCGGGCGCGCATGGTCCGCCCGTTGGGCGTGCCGGGCGGCAGCTTCAGGGTGACCGGCGGGCCGCCCAGAGTGGGGACCTTGATCTCGCCGCCGAGCGCCGCCTCGGGAAGGGTGACGGGCACGGTGACGGTCAGGTTGTCGTCCTTGCGGCCGAAGACCGGATGCGGGTCCACATGCACGACCACGTACAGATCGCCGGCCGGGCCGCCGGTCTCGCCCGGAGCGCCCTTGCCGCGCAGCCGGATCCGCTGGCCGTCGCTGACCCCCGCGGGGATCCGGACCTGCATGGTGCGGGCGGAACGGGCCCGTCCGCTGCCCTTGCAGGTCTCGCACGGGTTCTGCGCGATCAGCCCGCGGCCGCGGCACTCCACGCACGGGTCGGTGAGCGAGAAGCCGCCCCCGCCGCCCCGGCTGACCTGGCCGGTGCCGACGCAGGTCGGGCAGACGCGCGGGGTGCCGTCCCGGTCGCCGGTGCCCGAGCACGCCTTGCACGGGGCCTGGCTGGACATCCGCAGCGGGACCGTGGCCCCCTCGACGGCCTCGGTGAAGCTGAGCGTCACCTCGGACTCGATGTCCTGGCCCCGGCGCGGCTGGGCGCGGGTGGTGCCGCCGCGGCCGAACAGCCCGCCGAAGACATCCCCGAGCCCGCCGCCGAAGCCGCTGGCGCCACCACCGCCGCCGCCCTGCGCGCCGCCGCCGAAGAGGTCGCCCAGGTCGAAGTTGAAGCTGCCGGTGGAGCCCGGTCCGCCCGGCCCGGGGCGGAAGCCCCCGTTGCCGAACAGCGCGCGGGCCTCGTCGTACTCCTTGCGCCGCTTGGGGTCCCCGAGGATGTCGTTGGCCTCGGAGATCTCCTTGAACCGGTCCTCCGCCTTGGCGTCGCCCTTGTTGGCGTCCGGGTGGTACTCGCGGGCGAGCTTCCGGTACGCCTTCTTGATCTCCGCCTCGGTGGCGTCCTTGGGGACGCCGAGGACTTTGTAGTAGTCCTTCTCCACGAAGTCCTTGGTGCTCATCCCCGACGTCCCTCCTTTCCTGCTGCTCTCGCGGTCACCGTCACGTCAGCCCTCTTCCGGGCCACCGCTCTCCTCGTCCGGCGCCGCGGTCTCGCCCTCCTTGCCGGAGGCTCCCGGCTGCGGCTCGGCGACGGCGACCCGCGCCGGGCGGATCGTGCGCTCGCCGATTCGATACCCCGGCTGCAGAATCTGCACGCACGTGGTCTCGGTGACATCCGGCGCGTACGAGTGCATCAGGGCCTCGTGGATCAGCGGGTCGAAGGGCTCGCCCTCCTTGCCGAACTGCTGGAGGCCCAGCTTGGCCACCACCGCCTCCACGGAGTCGCCCACCGACTTGAAGCCGCCGACGAGCTCGCCGTGGTCACGGGCGCGGCCGATGTCGTCGAGCACGGGCAGCAGCTCGGACAGGAGGCTCGCCACGGCGATCTCCTTGACCGTCACCCGGTCCCGCTCGACCCGGCGCCGATAGTTCTGGTACTCCGCCTGGAGCCGCTGGAGGTCGGTCGTCCGCTCGTTGAGAGCGGTACGGACCTGGTCCAGCTGTGCCTGAAGGGCTACCTGCTCGAGGTCCCCGGCCGGGGCCGCCGGGCCCGCCTTGTCGGCGGACCCGGCGCCCTTCGCCGCGTCGTCGGGGGTCTGCGCGGCCTCGGAGGGGACGTCGGGCTGCTCCTCGAAGCCCGGGGTCTCCTCCGTCACGCGGCACCACCCTGACCCTTGTCGGCCTTGTCGTCGTCGACGATCTCGGCGTCCACCACATCGTCATCGGCCTTGGCCTGGCCGCCCTCGGCACCCGCCGCACCGGCGGCACCGGCGTCGGCCGCGCCCGCCTCGGTGTTGGCGTACATGGCCTGGCCCAGCTTCTGGCTGACCGCGGCGACCTTCTCGGTCGCGGTGCGGATCTCGGCGGTGTCCTCGCCCTTGAGCTTCTCCTTCAGCTCGGTGAGGGCCTCCTCGACCTCGGTCTTGACCTCGCCCGGGACCTTGTCCTCGTTGTCCTTGAGGAACTTGTCCGTCTGGTAGACCAGCTGCTCGGCCTGGTTGCGGCTCTCGGCGGCCTCGCGGCGCTTGTGGTCCTCCTCCGCGTACTGCTCGGCCTCGCGCATCATGCGGTCGATGTCGTCCTTCGGCAGCGCGGAGCCGCCGGTGACGGTCATCTTCTGCTCCTTGCCGGTGCCGAGGTCCTTCGCGCCGACGTGCATGATGCCGTTGGCGTCGATGTCGAAGGTGACCTCGATCTGCGGCACGCCGCGCGGGGCCGGGGGCAGCCCGGTCAGCTCGAACATCCCGAGCTTCTTGTTGTACGCCGCGATCTCGCGCTCGCCCTGGTAGACCTGGATCTGCACGGAAGGCTGGTTGTCCTCGGCCGTGGTGAAGATCTCCGAGCGCTTGGTCGGAATGGTCGTGTTGCGCTCGATCAGCTTGGTCATGATGCCGCCCTTGGTCTCGATGCCGAGGGACAGCGGGGTGACGTCCAGCAGCAGGACGTCCTTGACCTCGCCCTTGAGGACACCGGCCTGGAGGGAGGCGCCGATGGCGACGACCTCGTCCGGGTTGACGCCCTTGTTGGCCTCCTTGCCGCCGGTCAGCTCCTTGACGAGCTCGGCGACGGCGGGCATACGGGTCGAGCCGCCGACCAGGACCACGTGGTCGATCTCGGACAGCGAGATGCCCGCGTCCTTGATGACGTTGTGGAACGGGGTCTTGCAGCGCTCCAGCAGGTCGGAGGTGAGCTGCTGGAACTGGGCGCGGGTGAGCTTCTCGTCCAGGTGCAGCGGGCCCTCGGCGGACGCCGTGATGTAGGGCAGGTTGATGGTGGTCTCGGACGAGCTGGAGAGCTCGATCTTCGCCTTCTCAGCGGCCTCGCGGAGGCGCTGCAGAGCCATCTTGTCCTTGGACAGGTCGACGCCGTGGCCGTTGTTGAACTGCTTGACCAGGTAGTCGACGACGCGCTGGTCCCAGTCGTCACCACCGAGGTGGTTGTCACCGTTGGTGGCCTTGACCTCCACCACGCCGTCGCCGATCTCCAGCAGCGAGACGTCGAAGGTGCCGCCACCGAGGTCGAAGACCAGAATGGTCTGGTCGTCCTTCTCCAGCCCGTAGGCGAGCGCGGCGGCGGTAGGCTCGTTGACGATACGCAGGACGTTGAGGCCCGCGATCTCACCGGCTTCCTTGGTCGCCTGGCGCTCGGCGTCGTTGAAGTACGCCGGGACGGTGATGACCGCGTCCGTGACCTTCTCGCCGAGGTAGGACTCCGCATCCCGCTTGAGCTTCTGCAGGATGAAGGCGCTCATCTGCTGCGGGTTGAAGTCCTTGCCGTCAAGGTTGATCTTCCAGTCCGTGCCCATGTGGCGCTTGACCGAGCGGACGGTGCGATCCACGTTGGTCACCGCCTGGCGCTTGGCGACCTCGCCGACCAGCACCTCGCCGTTCTTCGCGAACGCCACAACGGACGGCGTGGTCCTGGCGCCCTCGGCGTTGGTGATGACGGTGGGCTCACCGCCTTCGAGAACACTGACGACGGAGTTCGTCGTACCCAGGTCGATGCCGACCGCACGTGCCATTTCGGGATCCTCCAGCTACAGCATTGAGTGGAACAGGCTCAAGCGTGCATCACCCGATCTGCCGCTGTCAACAGACCTGAGTCGACAGGGCTCAAGTTTTATATGAGGCTTACGCCCAAGCAGGCACGGAAGCGAGGGAGGAGGGACCAAATGAGGGAGAGGTGGGGCCAGGTGAGCGACGCAGATCACCGGCTCGTCGACTACATGGGTGCCCGTCCGGGCGGGTAATCTCGGTCAAGCCACATTAAGTTACTGCTTAGTAATCGAGTACTGCTTAGTAATCCAGCTCTCGCAGGTTCGAGGAGCCCCTTATGCAACTCGCCGCGATCATCGTGTCGCTGGTCCTCACCGCGGTCGGCGTTGCCCTGCTCGGCCGGGCCGTCGCACAGTTCGTGCGCTTCTTCAAGCTCGGCGCGCCGGTCCCGGCGGGGGCCAGGACCGACAACCCCTACCAGCGCAGCGTGACCCTGGCCCGGGAGTTCCTCGCGCACACCCGCATGAACAAGTGGGGCATCATCGGCGTCGCCCACTGGTTCGTGGCGATCGGCTTCCTGACCCTGCCACCGACCATCATCAACGCCTACGGCCAGCTCTTCCAGGCGGACTGGACGCTGCCGATCCTCGGCGGCTTCCTCCCCTACGAGCTGTACATCGAGTTCATCGGCACGATGACCACGCTGGGCATCCTGACGCTGATGGCGATCCGGCTGCTGAACCTGCCCAGCCGGGCCGGCCGCAAGTCCCGGTTCGCGGGATCCACCGCCTGGCAGGCGTACTTCGTCGAGTACGTCATCCTCATCATCGGCCTCGCGATCATGGCGCTGCGCGGCACCGAGGGCGCCCTGCACCACGTCGACCATTACGAGCCCGCGTACTTCGCCTCGTATCCGCTGGTCCAGCTCTTCGACGGGCTCAGCCTGGACACGGTGCAGAACCTGACCTACTTCTTCGCGATGATCAAGCTGGGCACGACCATGATCTGGATGATCACGGTCAGCACCAACCTCGACATGAGCATCGCCTGGCACCGCTTCCTCGCCTTCCCCAACATCTGGTTCAAGCGGGAGTCCAGCGGCGAGGTGGCGCTCGGCGCGCTGCAGCCGATGGTGAGCGAGGGCAAGCCGATCGACTTCGAGGACCCGGACGAGGACGCCCAGTTCGGCGTCTCGCAGATCGAGCACTTCTCCTGGAAGGGCATCCTCGACTTCTCCACCTGCACCGAATGCGGCCGCTGCCAGTCGCAGTGCCCCGCCTGGAACACCGGCAAGCCGCTCTCGCCCAAGCTGCTGATCATGGCGCTGCGCGACCACTCGCACGCCAAGGCCCCGTATCTGCTCGCCGGTGGCGGCAAGACGATGGAGGGCGAGGAGAAGGCGAGCGAGGAGCAGCTCGCCGGTGTGCCCGCGGCCGCGCTGGCGGAGGCCGAGCGTCCGCTGATCGGGACGCTGGAAGCTGCGTCTGATAGCGGCTTCGCCGCGGGCGGTGTCATCGACCCCGATGTGCTGTGGTCCTGCACCACCTGCGGTGCGTGCGTCGAGCAGTGCCCGGTGGACATCGAGCACGTCGACCACATCGTGGACATGCGCCGCTACCAGGTGATGATCGAGTCCTCGTTCCCGTCCGAGGCGGGCACGATGCTCAAGAACCTGGAGAAGAAGGGCAACCCCTGGGGCCTGGCCAAGAAGCAGCGGCTGGCGTGGACCAAGGAAGTCGACTTCGAGGTGCCGGTCGTCGGCAAGGACATCGAGGACCTCACCGAGGTCGACTACCTGTACTGGGTCGGCTGCGCGGGCGCCCTGGAGGACCGGGCCAAGAAGACCACCAAGGCCTTCGCTGAGCTGCTGCACATCGCGGGGGTCAAGTTCGCGATCATGGGCGGCGACGAGGCGTGCACCGGTGACTCCGCCCGCCGCCTGGGCAATGAGTTCCTCTTCCAGCAGCTCGGCCAGCAGAACGTCGAGATGCTGAACATGGCCTTCGGCGAGGACGCCGACGAGGGCGTCGTGGTCGAGAAGTCCAAGAAGAAGATCGTCGCGACCTGTCCGCACTGCTTCAACACGATCGCGAACGAATACCCGCAGCTGGGCGGCGAGTTCGAGGTCATCCACCACACCCAGCTGCTCCAGCACCTCATCGACGAGGGCAAGCTGGTCCCGGTCACCCCGGTCGAGGGTCTGATCACCTACCACGACCCCTGCTACCTGGGCCGCCACAACAAGGTCTACACCCCGCCGCGCGAGATCATCGCCAAGGTGCCCGGGCTGCGGAACGAGGAGATGCACCGCCACAAGGAGCGCGGCTTCTGCTGTGGCGCGGGCGGCGCCCGGATGTGGATGGAGGAGCGGATCGGCAAGCGCATCAACAACGAGCGCGTGGACGAGGCGCTGTCCCTCAACCCGGACATCGTCTCCACCGCCTGCCCGTTCTGCCTGGTCATGCTCACCGACTCCGTCAACGGCAAGAAAAATGACGGGACGGCGAAGGAGGAGCTCCAGGTCGTGGACGTGGCTCAGCTGCTCCTGGACTCGGTGAAGACCCCGGCCGCGCCGGAGGGCGACGGCGAGTCGACCGAGGCCCCGGAGCCCGCGCCGGTGAAGTGACGCCCCCGCATCGACCATGACGAGGCCCGCCCGCGCACCGCGCGGGCGGGCCTCACCCTTATCGCGGCTTGCCGTTCTTCGACAGCGGCAGCGCCTGCTCGGTCCAGATGACCTTGCCGTCGGCGGTGTAGCGGGTACCCCAGCGGTCGGCGAACTGCGAGACCAGGAAGAGCCCCCGGCCGCCCTCGTCGGTCGTCCCCGCGTACCGCAGATGCGGGGAGGTGCTGCTGGTGTCGAAGACCTCGCAGATCAGGCTGCGGTCGCAGAGCAGCCGCACCCGGATCGGGCCGGTCGCGTAGCGGATCGCGTTGGTGATCAGCTCGCTGAGGATGAGCTCGGTCGTGAACGCGACATCGCCCAGATCCCACTCCGCGAGCTTCCGGGCCACCGCGGCGCGCACCCCGGCCACCTGCGCCGGATCGGACGGCACCTCCCAATCGGCGGTCAGACCGGGCTCCAGCACCCTCGTACGGGCCACGATGAGCGCGATGTCATCGCTCGGGCGATCGGGCAGCAGCGCGTCCAGCACCGCCGTACAGGCGTCCTCAGGCGTCCGGCCGGGGTGCGCGAGGGCACCGCGCAGCATCTCCAGACCGGTGTCGATGTCCCGGTCGCGCTTCTCGATCAGCCCGTCGGTGTAGAGCACCAGATGGCTGCCCTCGGGCAGCTCCAGCTGCGCGGTCTCGAACGGCAGCCCGCCCAGGCCCAGCGGCGGCCCCGCGGGAAGTTCCAGGAACTCCACCGAGCCGTCCGGACGCACCAGCGCGGGCGGCGGATGACCGGCCCGCGCCATCGTGCACCGCCGTGTCACCGGATCGTAGATCGCGTACAGACACGTGGCTCCCGTGATCCCCTCGCTGCCACCGCTGCCGTCGCCGTCCAGCCCGCCCGGGCCCTCGTCCTGGTCGATCCGGGCGATCAGATCGTCGAGGTGGGAGAGGATCTCATCGGGCGGGAGATCGAGCGTGGAGAAGTTGTGCACCGCCGTCCGCAGCCGCCCCATCGTCGCCGCCGCGTGCAAGCCGTGGCCCACCACATCCCCCACCACCAGCGCCACCCGCGCCCCCGGCAGCGGAATGACGTCGAACCAGTCACCCCCGACCCCCGACTCCGCCGGCAGATAGCGGTACGCCACGTCCAGCGCGTTCTGCTCCGGCAGCATCCGGGGCAGCAGGCTGCGCTGGAGGGTCACCGCCATGGTGTGCTCGCGGGTGTAGCGGCGGGCGTTGTCGATGCTGACGGCGGCCCGGGTGACCAGCTCCTCCGCGAGGGAGACATCGTCCTCCTCGAAGGGCTCCGGCTTCTCCGCGCGCATGAAGCTGGCCACGCCCAGCACGACGCCCCGGGCCCGCAGCGGGACCGTGATCATCGAGTGGATGCCGTAGTCGACGATCCGGCGGGCGTGCTCGGGGTCCTGTTCCTGCCAGCCGCCGAAGTCGCCCAGGACCGGCTCGACCGTGACCGCCCCGCTGCGGAAGCCCCGGGCCTGGGGCGCGCTCGGGCCGAACTCGATCAGCATGCCGAGGGGGTAGAGCGGGCCGTCGTCCCGGATGCCGCTGAGAGCCGTACGGCGCAGGACCGTACTGCCGCCGTCCGCGGCCGCCACGGCGGCCCACGAGCCCGCGTCCGAGGCGCTGATGCCCGAGGCCCCGTCCGGGGGCTCCTCGCCCCGCAGCACCGAGTCCGCGAGGTCCACCGAGACGTAGTCGGCGAACCGGGCCACCGCGTACTCCGCCAGCTCCTGGGCGGTGCGCACCACGTCCAGCGTGGTGCCGATGGAGACGCCCGCGTCGTACAGCAGCTTGAGGCGGTTGCGCGCGAGGTCGACCTTGCCGGACAGCGCGCGCAGCTCCGTGGTGTCGCGCAGGGTGGCGACGCTGCCGGGCGGGCCGCCGTCGCGGTCGGTGGGGCGGTGGCTTACGGACAGCAGCCGCTCACCCGCCGTATGGACCTCGTCGGTGGCGGGGCGCCCGGACGCCAGCAGCGCGGCGGTGTGCGGATCGAAGCCGAGCTCGGACACCAGACGGCCCTCGGCGTCCGGCGGAAGGTCGAAGAGCCGGCGCGCCTCGTCATTGGCCAGCACCAGCCGTCCGTCGCCGCCGACGATCAGCACGCCCTCGCGCACCGAGTGCAGCACCGCGTCGTGGTGCTCGTACATCCGCGTCATCTCGGACGGGTCCAGCCCGTGGGTCTGGCGCCGCAGCCGCCTGCTGACCAGGGCCGTGCCCGCCGTGGCGAGCGCCATGGCGGCCGCGGCCGCGCCGAACAGCAGCGGCAGCTGATGGTCGGCGGCGCCGCTCACCTTCTTGATCGTGATACCCGCCGCGACCAGGCCGACGACCTTCCCCTGGGCGTCCTTGACGGGCACCACGGACCGTACGGACAGGCCGAGCGTGCCGGTGAAGGTCTCCTGGACCGTCCGGCCCTCGGCCGCCGGGCGGATGCTGCCCATGAAGTGCTTCCCGATCCGGGCGGGGTTGGGGTGGGTGTAGCGGATCCCCTGCGGCGTCATGGCCACGACGAAGTCGACCCCGGAGCCCTTACGGGCCCGCTCGGCGAGCGGCTGCAGCACGGCGCTGGGATCGCGGCCGCGCAGCGCGCTCACCATGCCCGGCGCGTTCGCGAAGCTCTCGGCGACCGCCATGGAGCGGTTACGGGCCTCCCGCTCGCTGTCGTAGCGGGACTGCAGGACGAGCGCCACGACGGCGGCGACGACCAGCAGCAGCACGACGCCGACCTGGAGGACGAAGACCTGGCCGGCCACGGTGCGGACGCCGCGCACCGGGCTCCAGCGGGGCCGTCGCCCATAGCCGCGGCCGTTGGGACGGCCGGAGCCGCCGCCGGGGCCGGAGCCGGAGCCGGGGCCGGAGCCGGGGCCCGATCCGCGGCCGCTCCAGCCGGTGCGCACCGGGGGCCGCCCATGCGGGCTCAGCTGGGCGTACGCGCTCTGCCGACCCTGCGGACCCCAGCGGTCATGGGGGCCCTGCGAGCCCTGCGAGCCCTGCGGATCGGCTTGATCGCGCTGATCCCGCCGATCGCGCTGCCCTCGCCGGTCTCGCTCGTCTCGCTGACCCTGCTGGTCTCGCTGACCCTGCTGGTCTCGCGGGTCCTGTCGGTTCCGCTGGTCCTGCTGGTCCTGCGTGTCGTCCTGCGTGTCGTCCTGCTGAACGCGCCGCCCACGTCGCTCCCATGCCGAGCGGGGCCCCTCACGCCGACCGCGTGGGCGCCAGTCGGTCATCGTGCGGGCCAGCGGAACCCGTGGTCGACCGAAAAGTCCGGCCATGTCGCTATTTTTAGCACCCTCGCTCAGCGGCAGGCGAGCGGCATCCTCCGCCGCCGGCCGAGCACTCCCGTCCGACATCGCGACTACACCCCGCCCGCGCCCTCTTTCACCGGTCTCGTCGCCTCACCCGTCATCCGCACACCGTGCGTTAAGCACATGGTTGCCCCCGCTTTTCCGCATCGAAGTTCCCCCGCCGGACGTACCGATACTGGCCGTGAAGTATCCCTTCTCACAACGACGTTGCGAATTCCCTACAGGATCATGCCCAACGCGGCATCCGTAAATGTCCTGGACAGCCCTTGTGCTCCAAAGGTCATCTTTACAGTCAAGCGGACTGATCGATCCCGCCTCATCCGGAAAGATCACCGAGCGGCGGCCCGCCGGAGCGCCAGGCATCACCCTCGTAACGAAGTGCCGTGCCCCATGGCCTCAGCCGCCCTGATGGGTTGAGGTGGCCCGATGACGCCAGCACCTCCCCCCACAGCTCCACCCGGCCGCGTCCCGGGCCCCCGCCGCCGCTCCCTCCCCCGCGTCCCCCGCGTCCCCGGCGCCTCAGCCGCCGCCTCTGCCGCCTCTGCCGCCGCTTCCGTCACCACCGCCGTCGCCGCCGGTACGGCCTGTCTGGCGCTGCTGCTCACCGCCTGCGGCCCCGACGACGGCGCACGAGGCGAGCGCGACGGCTCCACCGCCGGGTCCGTCATCACCCCCACCGCGACCGCGCCCGTCCCCCACGGCAAGGGCAGCCGGCTGCCGGACGACGTCAACGGCGACGGCTACCCCGATCTGCGCGTCCCCGTCCCGTCCGGAAAAGGGGGGCTGCCCAGCCGGATCGCCTTCGTCCACGGCTCGTCCCACGGCCTGAATCCCGCCACCCGCACCGTGCTCCGCCACCGCGACCTCGGCCTGCCGTCCCAGGACGTCACCGTCGCGGGCGCGACCGAGGTGGCCACGGCCGACCTCGACGGCGACGGCTACGCCGACGTCACCACCACGGCGGGCGAGGCGCTCGGCAAGCAGGAGACCGAGCGCACCCAGGCCACCGTCCGGACCGTCCCCTACATCTCCTGGGGCGGCCCCGGTGGCCCCCACGGCACCCGCTCCGCCGCCCGCGTCCAGCTGACCGGCCCGGACGACGGTGTGGACGCCCAGCGCCCCACCATCGGCGACTTCAACGGCGACGGCCACCACGACCTGGCCCTGGTCCGCGCGGACCGGCACTCGCTGCTGGTGCTGTACGGACCGTTCAACCGCGCGGGCAAGGCCGCCCGGACCGTGCCGTACGCGAGCCCGCTGGAGGGCCACGGCGAGATCGGCGATCTCATCGCCGACACCATCGCCGACACCGCCGACGGTCACCGCCCCACCGATCTGGTGGTGCACGCGCTCAACGACAACGACCAGTCCGGCTCCACCCTCCTCGCCGCCGGGTCCCACGGCCTCGGCCACACGGGCCGCAGGCTGCGCGAGGGCAACTCGATCGCCTTCGGCGACTTCGACGGCGACGGCCACCGCGATGTCGCGGTCGGCGACAGCGGCACCCGTAACGACGAGCCGGGCGTGGAGACGGAGCGGCCGGACATCGGCAAGACCGTGAGCGTCTACCACAAGGGGGCGGCGCGTACGCCCGGTTCGGTTCCGCACCCCCTCAAGGTGCCCGGGATGTCGGGCACCCTGGCCGCCGCCGACACCAATGGCGACGGCACCGACGAACTGGCCGTCTCGCTCGGGCGGGGCGGCGTCGAGCTGCTCACCCTGCGGGGCTCCCGCCCCGCCACGACCCGCGTCGCCGGGCGTCACCTGCTGACCCGCGCGGCACCCGCCGTCGTGGACGGCAAGACCATCCGTAAGGGCGAGCGCGCGGCCCGGCTCTACGGCGTCGCGGACTTCGATCACGACGGTAAGGACGAGGTCGTCCTGGCGTGGGGCCCCGGACTGGCCTTCTCGCGGTACGGCGAACGCCCCGAGTGGTGGTGGATCACGGACGGCACGGCGGACAAGACGGCCTTCAGCAGCAAGCCGTTCGCGACGGACGCGAACCAGGACGCAAACTAGGGCGCGAACGCCGGGCACAAACAAGGGCACAAACAGGGGCGCGAACGCCGGGCGGGCACACCGCCCCCCCCCGGCCTCCCCCGGCCGCCCCCCGACCACCCCCAGCTGGCCCCACCCCCCACCGGGGGAAAACCCATAAGGGACCCCCTAAGGGATGTCACAGCTCGGCCGCAATGCCTGGTCCGCTCACACAGCTCCCGCACCCGGCCCGCTACGACCGGGTACGTTCGAATGGTGGCTGGATTCAGGATCGGACGCGGACGGGACTCCCACTCCGCGCAACAAGGGCAGCGGCAGCGGCCGCCGCAGCCGCCGTACGGACAGAACGAGCCGTATGGCGGTCAGCAGCAGCCGCAGTGGCAGCAGCCCTCCTCACAGGGAGAGCCGGAGTATTTCGGCGGCCAGGACCCGCACTACGGCCCCGGGCCCGGGCAGGGCCCCGGCCCCGGAGGCTATGGCCAGGGGCAGAGACCGTACGGACAGGGCGGCGGCACGCACGCCGACAACAACTCGGGCCATACACAGCAGTTCAGCATCGGCGAGGCGCCCGACGCGTACGACCCGTACGGCCAGGGCCCCGGTTCGTACGACGACGGCTACGGCGGGCAGACGTACCGCACAGGCTCCTCCACGGCCCCGCCCGCCGGCCCCCGGCTGCACTGGCAGCAGCTGCTGAGCGGCATCGTGCTGCGCCCGTCGGCCACCTTCTGGCAGATGCGGGACTACGCGGTGTGGGGCCCGGCGCTGATCGTGACCTTCGTCTACGGTCTGCTGGCGGTCTTCAGCTTCGATGACGCCCGTAAGGACGTCCTCAACGCCCCCATGTCCAACAGCATCCCGTGGGTGCTCACCGCGGGCGTCGCCATGCTGATCAGTGGAGTGATCCTGGGCGCCGTCACCCACACCCTCGCCCGCCAGCTGGGCGGCGACGGCACCTGGGCACCGACCATCGGCCTGTCGATGCTGATCATGTCGATCACGGACGCGCCGAGGCTGGTGTTCGCGCTCTTCCTGGGCGGGGACAGCTCGCTGGTGAAGGTGCTGGGCTGGGTGACCTGGCTGGCGGCGGGCGCGCTCTTCACCTCGATGGTGAGCAAGTCGCACGACCTGCCGTGGCAGAAGGCGCTGGGCGCGTCGGCGATCCAGCTGATCGCGCTGCTGAGCCTGCTGAAGCTGGGAACGCTGTGAAGGCCGGGACCGCCGTGAAGCGGGGACCGTTGTAAAGCCGGGACCGCTGTAAGGCCCACACCACAGCCCGCATGACCAAGGGGCCCGCACCGGCGGGCCCCTCATCCACATCCACGCGTCATCGCCGCCGGTGTCAGGCGTCCCGCACTTGCCCCTCCCGCCGCACGACGGGCGGTTCGACGCTCCAGGGCAAGTGAACTGAATGATGGTAGTAATCTCTTCCTGCACCGTCGACGCAGGTCAGAGCAGGGGGAGCGTGCATTCGTGGCGCGGAAGGTGGGGATCTACACCCGCATCTCACGGGACGACGAGGGCGAAGCGCTCGGCGTGGCTCGCCAGCGTACCGACTGCGAGCGGCTGGCGGATCTCCGCACATGGCAGCCTGTGAAGATCTACGAGGACAACGACGTATCCGCGTTCAAACGCAACGTCGTGCGCGACGAGTTCGAACTCATGCTCAAGGACCTCCGCGCCGGACTGATCGATGGCGTCGTGGCGTACGACCTCGACCGGCTAGCGCGCCAGCCCCGAGACCTTGAACGACTGATCGAGATCTTCGACGAGCGCCCGCGACTGGAGTTCGCAACCGTCACCAATGACGTGAACCTCGGCACGGCGGACGGACGGACCATGGCGCGCGTCATGGTGGCCTTCGCCAACAAGTCGTCACACGACACGTCGCGGCGGATCAAGCGCAAGCACCTTGAGCTGGCCCAGCAAGGAAAGGCCAACGGCGGTCCGGCGCCCTACGGGTGGCTGAAGGACGACCGGAACAAGGTCGATCCCGAAGCGGCGAAGCACATCCGCGAGGCGCAGAAGGAAGTTCTCGCCGGGGTCCGTATCGGCACCATCCGGACCCGATGGCAGGAACAGGGCCTAGGGAACCCCCGCCAGGGCACCAAGCGGATGGCCCACCACCACGTCGAGCACATCCTCACCAACCCTCGATTGGTGAGGTACCGCACCTACCACGGTGAGATTCTGCACGGCGACGACGGCCAGCCCGTCATGGGCGAGTGGGACCCGATCAACACCGTTGAGGAGTGGGAGGCGGTCTGCGCAGCCATCGCCGAGCGCAAGCAGACGAAGGCTGGACAATCGCTCGCCCGTAGGTACCTGCTCTCGGGCATCGCACGCTGTGGCCTGTGCAAGAGCAAGATCCGGGGACAGGTGAACCAGCAGTGGAAGCCCGGCTCCCAGGCTGCGCAGTACAAGTATCAGTGCTCGAAGGTCAACGGCGGGTGTGGCAAGGTCGGCCGCGTCGGCGACCCCGTGGACAAGCTGATAGCGCGGCTCGTGCTCAAGGAGCAGCGCGAGAAGGCAGCCGCCACAGGCGTACCGGTTGAGGCGCGATGGCCCAGGGAACGTGAGCTGGAGGGCTTGCTCCAGGACATTGTCCAGCTCATCGAGGCGGAGAAGGCAAAGGCCATCACTGTGTCCACCCTCCTCCAACTGTTGCCTGCCAAGGAACAAGAGCGGGACGCGCTGAAGTTGGAGCGGGCCCGTTTCTACAAGGAGCAGAAGCAGGCGGAGGCCAAGGGAAATGCGGGCGATCTGACTGAAGAGGAGTTCTTCGCTCTCCCGATCGAGCGCCAGCGCGAGATCGTGTTGCACAGTCTCACTGCTGTGGTCATCCACCCCGCAGGCCGGGGCAAGCGGAAGTTCGATCCCGACTTGATCGATCCAGTTTGGCGCTGAACAAAGGAGCCCCGGTTTCGGCCGGGGCTCCCTCGTGTTCTCTGTCCCTATGTCCTGCCGTGGAGCAGACGGGCACGCCGTATCCACTCCTCATCACGTTCGGGCGCCCGTGCCAGATGCTTGCGCAGCCATGCCGCCTCACGTTCTGTGCTGTCGTCCCAGGCCGTCCCAGGCCGCGTCGGGTACTCAGTAGCGATGGTCACAGCCAGGGTTTCCCTTCTGCCTTGAGGCGTTCGGCTTGGGCGTTCTCGTGGCGTACCTGGGCGGCGAGGAGTTCTTCACCCGGGCTGTAGCCGGAGGCCAGGTATTGCCAGTGGGAGACGACGAGGGTGCTTTCCTCGTCCAGCTCGGGCCGGTCGTCTGTGGCGCGTGCTTGCTCGGTGCGCCAGGTGCGGCGGATGTCCCGCAGGGCTCCGAGGGTGGTGGAGTAGCGGCGGGATTTGCTGGAGAAGTGGCCTCGGAAGCCGAGCATGTGGGCCCACTTCCAGAGCTTGAGTTCGGCGAACTCGGGCAGGTGGCCGAGGCTCCAGGCGGTACGGATCATCTGCCGGACGTGGCTGTGCACGGGCAGGTCCGCGATGGGCTCGGACTGGCCAGTGCCCTCGCACTCGTCGCACAGGTCGCGGAAGCCGTCGGGGCCGACCTGGTAGCCGCGTCCGGTGCAGTGGGGACAGCGCAGGGAACGGTCAACCGTGCCGGAGTCCTCAGCGCTCTTGGTGGCGTACTTTGCGACGTAGGCAGCCACCTTCTGATCGGTCAGTTCACCGTCGCCCAAGGCCGCGATCTCATCGACGCGCAGTTGACGGCCCCAACCGAATTCGCGTTCGCCGATGGCGTCGGAGGCCACGGTGAGCACAGCGCGTTTCCTTGCCGCCTTGATGGCCTGTGTCAAGGCAGCAGCGGTGGCCCACCGGGGCGGGGGCTCGTTGCTGCCCTCGGGGCCGTCGAGGCGGATCACGGCGTGGAAGTGGACCAGGCCGCGCCGCTGGTACTCGGCGACCTTCGCGAAGGAGACCCGCAGCGCCGCGTTCAGCGCCTTCTGCGTCATCCCGAGGTGAGCGGCCAGCTCACGGCGGAGGTAGGTGGTGAAGCGGGCCCACAGGGCTCCGGCGTGGGCGTTCCAGAGCACGGCGCCGGTGTAGTCGTACGTGGCCGGGGACAGCGGGGTGCCCAAGGCGGGGGCGTCGGCGGGGTGGCGGGTGCCGCAGCGGCAGGCCAGGTTCTCGCCCGCGTCGGTGGTGCGGCGGTTGTGGACCGGCCCGAACGACGGGGCGGTCAGGGTGACGAAGAGGCGCGGGTGCGTGCGCACGGTCTCCGGCACGCTTTTACCGCCGGAGAGTCCGGCCCGGATGAGGTGGTAGGTGTCGGCGGCGTAGAGGCGGGAGCAGGACGGGCAGCGGGAGGAGCGGCGGTTACCGCAGGCGGTCAGCAGCCGCCCAGTGGGTTCGTCAGCGGTGCTGTACGCACGGACAACGGTGCCGCTTGCTGTGTCGCGGGTCTCGGTGGAACCGACGAGCTGAACCGGCCGGGTGCAACCGCGGATTCGGTTGATCTGGTCTTGGACGCGGTCGAAGTCGGGGTGGTGGGCGAGGTGGATGAGGTCCCGCAGGGCCAGGCTCGCCACGTGGCGCAGGTCCAGAGGGGCTTTCACGGGTGAGGCGTCCTTTCGGAGAGGAGGGCCCCGGGCAGCACTCGGCCAGCGGTGCGGGTGCTGCTCGGGGCATGACGAATCCGGGCCCGGTCGGGGCGGGGGTTTCTGGATTGCCGGGACGGCCGGCACGGGGTCAGAGCTGGGCGTGCGTGGCGGTGGCCAGCGGCAGTGCGACGCCGAGGCGGGTCCGGAGCTGGGCCGGGGTGATGGGCTCGCCGTGTTCGGCCCGGTAGGTGTCGGCGATGGTGCGGGCCGCGTTCAGCAGCGGCACGGGCACCGTGACCGCCGGAGAGGTTTCCGGCTTCAGCGCGACCGGGGCCGAGACCGGCTCGGGGGCCGGGGCAGGCTCCGGCGCGGGGGCCGGGGCCTTCTCGGCCAGAGTGTCAGGCGCGGCCGGGGCCAGGGTCGGGGTCGGGGTGGTGGTGGCGACGGTCTGGAAGTGGCGTAGGAGTTGTGGGCCGACTGCTCCCCAGCCCAGGAGGAGGAGCGGGGCGACCGCGTCCACGGCGGCCCGGCCGTAGTGTCCGGCGACGATGGGTTCGGCGACGTTGAGGGCCAGGGTCAGTAGCCCGGACACGTGCATCAGCCGAGTAGCGCCCTTGATCTCCTCGGCCGGGACGCCACGCAGGGACAGATACCGCAGGGCAACCAGGAGCCCTACGACGGACAGGTCCACCATCGGCGCGATCAGCGGCGCGACGGAGCCGGGGACACCGAGACGCAGGGCCAGAGCCCAGACATTGCCGAAGGAGAAGACGAAGGCCAGGGCCGCGATGATGCCCATGACCACGGTCACCGTGCGCTGAGTGATCCGGTCCTCGGACATAGAGGATTCACCTCCTTCCAGGTCTGATGACGAGCGGGCCGGGGACGGGACGGGTCAGGCCGCCTCCCGCTTGATAAGCGGGTCGTCCACCCGCATCGCGGAGACCGACAGTTCTTCCAGCAGCTCGGCGGGGTCGCGGGTCAGGTGCGCGGTCTCGGCGGCGATGCGGGCAGCGTCCGCATCGGCCACATACGGGGTGCGGATGCGGGCGAAGCCGGGACGCCCCTGGTGAGCCATAGCCGCCACACCGACATAGGCCGGATCCTGGAGCGCGGTCGGGCTGGCGTCCGGCCAGTTCCGGATGTCCTCCCCCAGCGCGACCACGGCCGCTTCGGCGGTCTTCTGGGCGAAGGACAGGCCCACCGGGCACACGTCCCGGATAAAGGTGGGGATGGCATCCCCGGTCGCCTTCTGCGTCGCGATGATCACCAGGATGCCGACGTTACGGCCCTTCTTCACCAAGTCCTCCACCAGCCGCGCGTTCTCGGCGGCCAGCGCGGCGAGCTTCTTCGTCCGCGTGTCCGACCCCTTGTAGTCGCGGAAGTAGGTGTGCGCCTCATCAACGATGAGCACGGTGAGCGGCCAGGCCGCCGAGGGCCCGACGTGCCACATGTTCTTCACGCCCAGCAGGGCACGGATGGACGCCGACCGGTCCCGCCGCAGCTTCACCAGCCGCGTGAAGAGCGCGTTCGCCTCTTCGAGATCGTCACCGACGAACGCGAAGATCCGCTCTGTCAGGTCGGCGTAGTCGCCCTCATGGGAGGAGGTCACCTTCCCGTCGGCCACCGCGTACTGCACCGCATCGGACGGCGCCGTATCGCACATGAACCGGTTGACCAGGGACGTCTTGCCGAAGCCGGGAAGCCCAGCCACGGTGACACCGGGCACGTTGGCCAGGCTGACGCTCACCGGCAGCGCGTACTCGTCCAGGCCCAGATCCCACACCGCCAGATCCTCCGGCACGACCCCGGTCGGGGTGTGCTCGGTGGGGACGATCAGCGGATCAACCCGCACGCCACGGATCACGAGCTGTCCCGGCTTGTCGGGCAGGACCGAAACCCGCGTGCACCGCCACGCGTCAGCCAGGTACGGGGCCGCCTTCTGGAACTCTGCCAGGCCCACCTTCGGCAGGCACACCGCGTGCACCAGCACCCCGTACCGGTCGGCCGCGACCCTGATCTTCGGGATCAGGACCCGTGGCTTGGGGACCTTCCCGTCCGGGGCCACGATCACGGCCGGAGGGGTCTTGTCGGTCACCGACAGCCCGACCATCGGGGCCAGCCGACGCCAGCGACGCCGTACACCGATCGCCTGCCGCATGCTCGCCCGCGTCATCTTGTCGGCACGCACGTAGCGCACCAGCCACCACAGGGCCCATATGCCGATCAGGGCCAGGGCCGCCCCGGCAACAGCCGGGGCAGACCCGAACACCTCCTGCACAGTCACAGCACGTCCTTGTTCGTGTAGAGGAATCGGTACAGGGATATCCGCAGTTCCAGCAGGTCACGGCCGGATACGAGCTTGGGGTAGCCGTGCGACTCGATCACCTTGGCCACGTCGAAGAGCAAGCCGTTGGTGAACCGCGAGTCGTCATCCCCGCTCTCCGGCGCCACCGGATAAGCCGGGTCCGGCCCGGTCGGGGCAGTCACTTGACCAGCTCCAGCGCCGCCGCCCGGTAAGCCACCCCATCGGACAGCTGGCCGTTGAAGAGCCGCGCCCACGGAGTGGCGAACAGCTCCGCCACCCGCACCGGCATCCCCGGCTGGAGACCGCCCGGCAAACCGCTCTCGGGAACGGTGATCTTCATCTGCTCGGCGCGGCCCTCTTCCATGAGGAAGACGGTCAGGGTGTGCAGGGTCTCCCCGGTGTCGCGGTCGGTGGCCACCTCACCCGTGTTGGGGTCCTTGACCTTCGGCACCGGGAGGGTGCCAGCGATGAACTGAGTGGAGGGCAGCAGCCCCACGCGAATACGGGTCATAGCCATGCTTCTTGCTCCTGTTCGGTCGGTAGCCGCTCGGTGCGGCAGGGGACCAACAGTGCACCATGTGCGCTAGCGCGTCAAGCGCATAGCGCACCATGAGCGTGGGTCAGCTAGCACGGGAGGCTTCATGGAGAGGCAACATGCGTTCTAGTGCGATGGGTGGGCTTAGCGGGCTACCCTCGGCCTATGAGCCTGCCGAGGGACACCCACACTCCGCCTTATCGGCTGGTCGCCGACGAACTCCGCCAGCTAATCCGCTCCGGCCGCATCAAGCCGGGCGAACGGGTCCCGTCCTCACGCGACCTCGAAGCCAAATACGACATCGCGAACATGACCGCACGGTCCGCGCTGCGCGTCCTGCGTGACGAAGGACTGATCTACTCCACACCGGGCCGGGGCAACTTCGTTGTTGACCCTCTGCCCCCGGAGTCCGAAGAACCCCCGGGGGCAGGCGAGACTGAAGGGCGGCGGCGGATGCCCAGCGCCGAGTATCTGGAACTATCCGAACGCCTAGATGCCCTCACGGCCAAGGTTGACGATCTACTGGGAGTCTTCCAGCAACTCGCCAGCTTCACCGAGCGCCAGAAGAAGAGCTAGCGACCAGATCCTCAGCGATCCGACGGGCCAACTCCTCCAGCCGGGCAATCCGCTCTTCGAGTTCGGTGAGGCGAGCCCGGATTTCCGTCGATTCTTGTTTGTTCATCGCTACCCCGTTCGCGTTACTGATGCCCTCTCACCTATCCCAAGCCTGATATCGAGGCCCCGATGGGACACCCGAGCCAGTGACCCCGGTCACACTCGCCTCTTGCTCGCCGATCCGCGCAGCCGGAGCGGAGGCCAAGGAGCACAGAGGTGCTGTTCAAAGTTTCTTTACTGGATCAAGGCGGCCCGCTTGCGCGGGCCGCGCGCGCTGGCGGCCCGTGGCCGCCGCCCGCTCCTGTCTCCGCCCCGCTCAGCGGCGCCCCCGTGCCACTCAGCGCGCCACCCCGCACCAGCACACCACCAGGCGCAGTGAGTACCTGGAACAGCTCCCACGGAGCGCCTGCCGACCGCAGCAGATGCGCCGACGCAGCAGCACGGCCAGGACCACGGTCCCAACCTGCCAGCCACCGAGGGGCGGCTACGCAGAGCGGTTTACATGGCCAGCCGTCCGCCGACTGCGGACGTCGCCGTTGTGCGCGTAGCAACGGCCAGCGGGGAGGGGAGGGGTGCCCGGCCGGGGGTATGCCGATCGTCAGTCCCGGCCCGATGTGGCCGGCCGCCGTACTGCCGCCGTCACGAATACGGGCGCGTGAGCAGACCGAACTGCCCGGCTGTGGCTGGCGGGGAGCAGCTGCTGCCGCGCAGTGGCTCAGGCCGCCGTGGTCGCTCCGCGTCGGTACCCGTATCGCGGTGGCCGACCAGCGTGTCGTAAACGCTCTGGGGACCGCCACCACAGAGCCCGCCACCTCGCATCTGCCTCGCACTCGCCACCATCCCTTTCCTGCGCCTGAACTCACCTGGAAATGGGCGGCGTCGAGACGAGTACGACAACCACCCCGGTACCATCGGCACCGGGGTCCTGATCACGGACTTCCCACCGGGCTACCCCTTGGCCTGCCAGGGTTTTGAGGGGTAGCCCGGTTTTGCGTATGCGGTTGTTCTGCTGTGCGGTCCGGCTCCCGGCCTCGCGGATCGTCTGTTGGGCGCGGGCATGGGGAGCCGGACCGCTGACGGCGGACGGGGCAGTGTCCGCCGCTCCTGGGCGTGGTGGGTGACATCCACGAGGCGAACGGGGCGTTGTCCGCCGCGCAGTCACCGTGCCCAGGGAGGGCGGGAGCTGCGGGTCCTTCCCATGGGCAGCAGCTCCCGCCCGGTCTCTAGGTCACCCGTCGCCTTCCTGGGCGAGACCGGAGTTGTTGAGCAGGAACTGACACGTGTAGCCCAGGCTCCGAACGTGCCACTCAGCCGACCGCAAGCCGGAGCCCAGCCCCTGACGCACCTCATGCGGGATGGTGTTCAACCTGCTGCGCTTCGAGTACCAGGCCACGGTGGCCCGGTTCAGTCGGTCGATCCGCTTCTCTGCCAGCGGCATCAACGTGTGAATGTGCCCCAGCAACGCTTTGTGCAGGTCGCGCAGCTCTTCGTACGGCGGCAGCACCGTCCGCGTCACTAAGGCGTTGACGATCGTCCTCTTGATCTCCTCGATGTCCACTTCGTCTTGCTGCTCGCCTGCGCGTTGCACCGCCGCGCTCATGGCCTTCACCCCGCATGTTTGCTGTCTGTCCGGCCTTAGACATAGTGGGGTGACAGGACGTCCCAATGAAGGCCGCTTAGAGGACTCAAAGAGGACTCCTATGGGACCTAGTGGCGAGGCCAGAAAGGTGAGGGTCCCCAAATGGGCCCTTCAAAGCTACCGTTGGCGGAGCTGACCAGCCCCATCGAAACCGTAAGGAAGTCCAGTGCCCAGGCCAGTGGGAAACGTTCGGCTCAAGGCCGCCCGGCAGGCGGCGGGATACGCGTCTCAGGAAGCGTTGGCGGAGGCAATCCGTAACACCGCTCCTCAGCTCGGCATACGGTCGTTGCAGATCAGCGTGCGCCAAGTCCGCCGCTGGGAGTCAGCGAATCCACCATGGCCGCAGCCCGACGTTCAGCGGGTACTGACACACCTCCTGGGCCAGTCCATCGAGGAACTGGGCTTCACCGCCCCGTGGGACGGAACGAGTTCAACGCGGGAGGGCGCCAGTCGACGGCCCGTCGCAGCATCGGGAGCGCCCCCGATCGGCCCTGTCCCCGGGCCGTTTCCCACCGCGAGCAATGCCACGCAACCAGCCACGGTAGGCAGTGACTTCGCCGCGATCACCGCCGCTCACCGACGCCTGTACTGGTCCGTGCAGCCCTCCCAACTCCACGCCACCGTGGTGGAGCACACACGTCTGGGCACAGCACTCATGGGTGAGACGTCCGGCCGCTGCCGTACGGCCCTTGCCGCCGCACTCGCCGAGTCCTACCTTCTGGCCGGACGTATCGACTTCTTCGACCTCCAGCAGCCCAACGCCGCGAACAACGCGTTTGTACGTGGCCTCCAGGCCGCCGGGGAAGCCGACGACGCGCTATTGGGAGCGGCGATCCTGGCGCATACCGCGTTCATCCCAGGCTGGGAGAGCCACAGGGAGGACGCCGAGGAGCGCATGTCTGCTGCCCGTGCCTACGCCCGCAGGGGCAACGCGCCCGCGATGATGCTGGCTTGGCTTGACGCCGTCGAGGCCGAATGCATGACGCGGTGCAACGACACCCGCACGGCGCTGCGCCTGATCTCCCACGCCGAAGGCGTACTGGCCGAAGGCGATACGGACGAGCCATGCCCGGTGTGGATGGACTGGTTCAGCCCCGTCCGCCTCGCCGCGTTCAAAGGCAACACCCAGCTGATAGCCGGGCACACGGCCCAGGCTCGGGCCACGCTGCTGGGCGTCCTCGACAACCTGCCTGCCGACGACGGCAAGCAGCGGACCATCATCCTCGGCGACCTGGCGGCCGTGGAGGCCGCAGCCGGTAGGCCAGAGGAAGCCTGCCGATGGGCCAACGAAGCGCTCGATCAGCTCAGCGTGACCTGGTACGCCGTCGGCATGGACCGGATACGCGACGTCCGCAAGCGGCTGCACGCATGGCGCGACGAACCGTACGTCCGCAGCCTGGACGACCGGATGTACGGCTGGGGAACGACCGTCAGCGCTCTTCAGCGCTGAGGCTGGCTACCAGCTCCGGCAGCTCGGCGAGGCTGCGCACGCGGAAGGTCGGCACCGCGACGGCATCCGGCTCATCCCACTGGATCGTCGCCCACGGCCCACGCCGGACCAGCGCCGTCTTCATGCCCACCTTGTCCGCCGGGCGGATGTCGTTGTCCAGCCGGTCACCCACGTAAAGGATCTCCCCGGCCGGGCAGGGAGCCGCGTCCGCCACATGCGAGAAGAACGCCGGATCGGGCTTGGACACGCCCCAGTCATCGGACGTGGCGATGAAATCGGCCGGGAGGTCGAGCGAACGCAGTATGCCCCCGGCCCGCACAGTCTGGTTGCCCGCGATACCCACCCACAGACCAGCGTCCCGCAGCGCCGTCAGCGTCGGACGGACATCCGCGTACAGATCGCTGTCATCGAAGTGCTCGGGCTGGCCCGCCTGAGCCCGCTTCCCCCGCTCCTCGTACAGATCAAAGCCGGGACGGAACACCTGGAACGTCTCGCGGTAGTCCCGACCCTGAGCGATCACGGCACCGAACATCGCCGCGAACGTATGCCGGGGCACCCCCAGCCAATCCGCCCACGTGCCGTACTCGCGTGTCTCGTCGACCAGGCACTCACCGACATCGAAAACCACAGCTCGGATCATGAAGAGCAGGGTAGGCCAAGCGGGGGGCCTGGTGCCGGGGCCGACAAGGGGAGTGACAGCAACCGTGACAGCAACGACGGCACACGATGCCTCCCAGCGGCTCAGCGCAGGCACCGGCCCGGAGCGCCGCCGAGGCCCGCGCCAGGGCGTGTGCCAGGCGTCGTCCAGCCGCTCGAAGATCACTCGAACAGACGGCAAGACCGGTCCCCCTGCGCTCCGAGCAGGGGGAACCGGCAGGTCAGAAGCGTTTTACAGAGCTTCGCGCGACGGAGTGATCGGTGTGCCAGACTTACGACATGGAGGCAAGACAGACCACGGGAAGTTGATCCACTGATCGGTGCGCTGCCAGACGTACTCGCACTTCACCAGCGACTGCGGCTTCTCGTAGATCACCGCGCTGCGCACCTCGGCGACCGTGCCGAGGCAGAAGTCCCGGACCAGCTTCAGCGTCTTGCCGGTGTCCGCCACGTCATCGGCGATCAGCACCTTCTTGTCGGAGAAGTCGATCGCGTTGGGCACGGGCGCGAGCATCACGGGCATGTCGAGGGTGGTCCCCACGCCCGTGTAGAACTCCACGTTCACCAGGTGGATGTTCTTGCAGTCGAGCGCGTAGGCCAGCCCGCCCGCCACGAAGACCCCGCCGCGGGCTATGGAGAGCACGACGTCGGGCTCGTAGCCGTCACCGGCGACCTGCTCCGCCAGCTCGCGGACCGCGACCCCGAACCGCTCGTACGTAAGGTTCTCGCGCTGCTCACCCACGCCGCTCACACCTTCGTCCGGTGGAAGCTCTGGAACGACCGCGATGGCGTCGGCCCGCGCTGCCCCTGATAGCGGGAGCCGTAACGGGCGGAACCGTAAGGATGCTCTGCGGGCGACGTCAGCCGGAACATGCACAGCTGCCCGATCTTCATCCCCGGCCACAGCTTGATCGGCAGCGTCGCGACATTCGACAGCTCGAGCGTGACATGCCCGGAGAACCCCGGGTCGATGAACCCCGCCGTGGAGTGCGTCAGCAGCCCCAGCCGCCCCAGACTCGACTTCCCCTCGAGCCGCGAGGCGATGTCGTCCGGCAGCGACACGACCTCGTACGTCGAGGCGAGTACGAACTCCCCCGGGTGCAGGATGAACGCGTCCTCACCCTCAGGCTCCACCAGCCGCGTCAGATCGGGCTGCTCCACCGCCGGGTCGATATGCGGATAGCGGTGGTTCTCGAACACCCGGAAGAACCGGTCCAGCCTTACATCGATACTCGACGGCTGCACCATCGCCGGATCGTACGGATCAATCCGCACCCGCCCGGCGTCGATCTCGGCCCGGATGTCCTTGTCTGAGAGAAGCACCTGAAGAGGATACGCACATCACAGGTACCCCCAAGGCACAGGCCCGGTCCCACCGGACCGGGCCCGCACCCTGCGACTTCATCAGCTACCGCTCACCGCTTATCGGCTCCCACCGGCACCGCGTGCCGGAGCCGAGCGCAACGCGGACACCGCAGCAACCGGCCGGGGCCGATGCGATCGACGGTGAGGTGCTGCATCGGGAACGAGGAGGTGCTGAACACATGCCCCTCAGCACAACGGACGACGGTGCGCTCCATGAGTCCCTTCCCCAAAAACGTGGACGGCGTGGACGACAAAAGCCACATTAGGGGATCAACCACCCACCACTCCACGCGGCACTCCGCACCCCCACCGTACGCCCAACTCCCGCACCCCAACAGCCGCTTCCACCCCGCGGACACCCCCGAAAATCCACCCCAAAACCACACCAATTCCCCCTCAAAACACCCCTGCCCCCACCCGACCCCAACCCCCGCCTCGCCCCGGCCTCGACCCCGACCGGACCCCGAACAGCACGAAGACCCCACGACGAATGCGCCGGGGGTCAGCCATGGGGTAAAGTGTCCGACGATGCGGCGCCAGAGATCAGGCGCCTCTCGCGGGTGTAGTTTAATGGTAGAACATGAGCTTCCCAAGCTCAGAGCGCGGGTTCGATTCCCGTCACCCGCTCCAGCACAAAGCCCCAGGCCAGCGGCCCGGGGCTTCATTGTTGTCTAGACCTCTTGGAGGCTTTCATGCCCTCCGCGTGCCCCATCTGACCCATCCAACCGCCCAAAAAGGCCCAGCACACCCCTCCGAGTGGCCGCATGGGCATGCCATTCTCGAATGGCGAGACGGATTTTGTGTGACGCGCATCACGCGACAGTCGAGGCATGCAAAGTCGCAAGTGCGATGTGCGTTGCTCGTGTCGCCTTCGCAGTCAGCATCTGAGAGGCAGATGGGGCCACCCGCGGGAGAGCGGGTGGCCCCGCTTGCCCGGCAAACGGAAGACCGCGCGGGCCTGTTACCACGTCAGGAGTTGCCGCCGCTCTCGTGGCCGCCCTTCTGGGGCGTCGCCGAGGTGAGCCCAAGGGGGCATGGGGTGATCTTGAAGCCCTGACGGGGTCGGAGTATCCCGGAAAGAGGCGACAGCCTCGTACGAGAGTGATGCGAGCAGCGGCGTGTGGCCGCTCCAGCCGGTGAACAGTCTCCGGTAGTGCGCGGATTCCCAGATTCTTGAATGTTGTGGGTTGGGAACCGACGCGCGGGCCTGAGGAGAACGCGGAGTCGAGTGCGGGTTTCCGGTGCGGTCTCAGAGCCTTAGCAGGTCGTTGAGTCCGTGGGTTGTGAGGGCTCGTTCGACGGGATTGCTGATGGCAGTGACGGTGAGGTCTCCATTGGCGGTGTGCAGGGCGTGCTGGAGCCCGAGGAGCATGTAGAGGCTGCCGTTGTCGCAGAAGGTGACCTCGGTCATGTCGAGGCAGAGGCGACGGACGCCGGACTCGACGTAGGCGACTGCGGTGTCACAGAGGGCGCTCACACTGTGCACGTCGAGTTCACCGGCGACGGCAAGGGTCAGGGTGTCGCCGTCGGCAGGGCGCGTCGGCTTGATGGTCAGCCGTGGGTCCGACGACCCGCTCACGAAGCTCTCCATGGCCTCCTCCGTGACCCCACGGGCGCCCCTGAGAATCAGATACGGATGGCCGAACATAGACGGACTTAAGCTTGTTCCTTAACATCGGGCCCGGCCGTGTGGTCACTCTTTGGAGTGATCGCAGGGTATGAGGGCGGCCTTCCTCGTGATCCTGAACTCTGCGACGAGATCCCGGAGTTCACCAGGAAGGCCGTGAGGATGAGTGTGCTGGCATCGGCCGGCGAACGGAACGTGCTTGAGGAACTGTCACGCTTTCGGACGGCCTTTTACGGGTGCTTGTCCGCGCGAGCAGATGCGTTCTTCGAGCTTTCCGACGCGCTGCTGTGCGCAGACGGGCCGACGCGGACGCCGGTCGAGCTGTCCCTGCTCGCCGAGCATCAGCGCGGCTACGGCTCGTTGTACGGCGCTCTGAACCATGGTCGACTCGACACGAACACCCTGCGTGACCTGCTGGTTTCCTTGCCGCTTCCGCGGTTCGACGGGCGGATCGTGCTCACGGTGGACGTCTCGCCGTGGCTGCGGTCGGACGCCGCCTGCTCGCCGGAGCGGCTGTTCTGCCTGGCCCACGGCCGCAACGGCCGTTCATCGGACCACGTGGTGCCGGGCTGGCCGTACTCGTTCGTCGCCGCGCTCACCCCGGACCGCACGTCGTGGACCCAGGTCCTGGACGCGGTCCGGCTCGGGCCCACCGACGACGCCGCGGCCGTCACCGCCGACCAGCTGCGGGCCGTGGTCGAGCGCCTGGTCACGGCCGGCCAGTGGCAGGACGGCGACCGGAACATCCTGGTCGTGATGGACGCGGGCTACGACGTGATGCGCCTGGCCTGGGTACTGAGCGACCTTCCCGTCGAGGTGGTCGGGCGCCTTCGTTCCGATCGCGTCCTGCGACTGCCGGCGCCGCCGCGTGTCTACGACCCCCAGGGCGGCAGGCCGCCCAAGCACGGAGCGGAGTTCCGCCTGGCGAAGCCGGAGACCTGGCCGGAGCCGACAGCAGTGACCCTCAACGACACGCCCCGCTACGGCAAGGCCGAGGCCCGCGCCTGGGACCGGCTCCACCCCCGGCTCACCCACCGCTCGGCCTGGATCGACCTGGACGGCGAACTCCCCCTGATCGAGGGCACGTTGATCCGCCTCAAGGTCGACCACCTGCCCGGCGACCGCGACGCGCCGCCGGTCTGGCTGTGGTCCTCCGCGACCGGCGCGACCCCGGACGACGTCGACTTCGCCTGGTCGTGCTACCTGCGCAGATTCGACCTTGAACACACCTTCCGCCTGTTCAAGCAGTCCCTGGGCTGGACCCGCCCCCGGCTGCGTGACCCACAGGCGGCGGACCGGTGGACGTGGCTGGTGCTCGCCGCGCACACCCAGCTCCGCCTCGCGCTGCCGCTGGCAGCCGACCGGCGCAAGCCCTGGGAGAAGACCACCCGCACCGGCACCGCGCTCACCCCGACCCGCGTCCGGCGCGGGTTCAGGAACATCCGCCCCCACCTCGGCAGTCCGGCCCGTGCGCCCAAACCCACCCGGCCGGGGCCAGGACGACGACCTGGTTCGAAGAACCGGCACCCCGCAACCCGCTACGACGTGGGCAAGACCGTCAAACGACCCGAGACCCTCGTCGCTCTGCGTAATGGCCGATGTTAAGGAACAAGTTAAGTACGTGTTTCTGATCCCGAAGGGGCAGGTCAGCGGCAGGAACCAATGAGGATGGCGAAGAGATGCCGTTCGCCAAACAGTCACAGTGACGGATGCACAAACGGAAGTCCTGAGGCAGCTGAGGAGAGCGATTCAAACGCTGGCCGGCTGGGCGCGGCAGGCGTCGGTCGCGGTGCTGCACGTCTTACGGCAGGGCCGCTGACACCACACCGGGGTGGCGCCGGAGCGGGTGCGGGTGCGGGATCCCCGAACCGGGCGCCCCCAACGGCAGCTGGCGGCGGGCGGACGGCGGGTCCTGGCCGGGCGGCGCACCGCCGGTCCCGGTGCTGGAGCTGGACGCGCGGTGGATGGCCAACTGGGCGCGGCTGGTGGCCCGCCCGTCGGCGCGCGGCGAGGACACGATGGCGCTGCTGCCGGGGGCGCTCCCGAGGTGCTGCTGGGCGGGTTGCTGCGCGAGGTGGGGACCGCCGACCCGCTGGACGAGACGGGCATCGGCTACGAGTTCCACGACGGGGTGCGCGAACTGCAGCTGTCCGCCGGGATGCGGGACGAGTCGCTGTACATCCTCGGCAGCGTCCTGGACCGGCTGGGCCGCCGCTGGAAACCGCTGCTGATGCTGCGGGATCTGCTCAACCACCCCTCGGGCTCCGTGAGGGACCTCCCCAGGACGGAGCGCCTGCTGCCCTACATCCGCCTTCAGGAGCGGCTGGGCGGGGTGGGCAAGTCACAGATCGTCCTTGGAGTACGTCCACCAGCACGCCGCCGACTACGACGCGGTGTGGTGGATCCCGGCCGAGCGCCCCGAGCAGATCCGCCAGGCGCTGGTCCAGCTCGCGGACCGGCTCGGGCTGCACGCGGGCATGGAGGCCAACACGGCCGTGCCCAGCGTGCTCGACGCGCTGCGCTCCGGACGCCCGTGCCGCAACTGGCTGCTGGTCTTCGACAACGCCGAGGAGCTGGAGACGGTCCGGCCACTCTTCCCGCGGGCGGGCCCGGCCGGATCCTGGTCACCTCGAGGAACGCCCAGTGGTCGCGCGCCGCCCGCACCGTCGAAGTGGACGTCTTCGAGCGCGAGGAGAGCATCGAGCTACTGCGTCGCCGCGGACCGGAGCTGCCGCGCGAACAGGCGGACCGGGTCGCCGACGCCCTGGGAGACCTTCCCAAGACGGAGCGTCTGCTTCCGTATATCCGCCATCAGGAGCAGGTGTACCAGGCGCTGTCCGGGCCCTACCGCAAGGGCGCGCGCTCCTTTCGCCTGGTACTGGCCCGGCCCATCAGGCGCTCGAGGCAACGCCGACGCGATCCAGCTGAAGGCGCATCACACAGGAGAAGACATGCGGCCTCCGCGGGGCGCTTGCCATGACCGACTCCACGACTCCACGAGCCGACTCTCTGACCCAGACCGACGATTCACCACCCTTCCCGGCGCACGGCACGCCGGGTGAGGCGGGGGAGCATCTGACAACCGGAGGACAACCCAGATGACAACCAATCAGCAGTCACGGCCGTCCCAGGGCGAATCGCCGCAACACCTTTTGGTGACGGTGGTGGTGCTCAGCGTGGTGGTGGTGCTCTTGGTCTGCACGGCCACGGTGTACGTGCTGTATCGGCATCCCTCTCTCACGGCCCCGGTGGGTGTGGGGGTCGGACTCCTGGCCGTACTTGTCCCCCTGGCGATCGCCGCATGTCGCCATCGATGAACGACGAGGTGAACCCGCCAGCGGATCTCAGCGACAGGAACCAATGAGGACGACGAAGAGGCGCCGTTCGACAAACAGCCGCAGTGACGGATGCGCGAACGGAAGTCCTGAGGTGCCTGAGGAGCGATTCAAATCCACCGCGGTGGACTTGGTGGCCGAGGAGACCGGACTCACTCAGGACCAGATCAAGCTCGGGGTGTTGTGGCAGAACCTGGGTGCTCTCCGCTGGCTCCAGCGGTTCGGGAAGGGCCAGGGCCCGGAACCGGCGGGCTGATCAGGCGGCTCGGGCCCAGCAGAATCCCCCGCTGCTCCAACGGGTTGAACGGCATAACGACTCCTAACCCTTGGATCCGGTGCGCCGCCCATGTACACCAAGCGGGACACGGCCAGTGTCGTGATTGCGACTCTTCTCTCCACCTGTAGCCCGGGGCCACGGCACCGCGCGCACATCTGGGGCCCGGGTCTGTTCGAGTGACACATGCGAGCGGGTGAACGGTCACTCACCGTGCACCCCTGCTTGCTTTTCAGCCCCCTTCGCGTGAGTGGAGCCGTCATGGGCCGGGCAGTGGGGCTGCGGGCCGCGACGAGCTGGGCGGCCTCGGCCGCGACCAGCAGTCCGCCCGTCAACCAGCCCCGGTGACCAACCGCCCGGGCTGGGGCGGTGGTGGCGGAACGCGACCGCCAGAGCCCTCTCCAGGCCCTTGGGGAGAGGCTGGTGCTCAGTGGTGGCCACCAGATGGGCTGCGATGTCGCGGAGCTTGATGTTGGTGTTCTGGGAGACTTCGACCAGGATCTCCCATGCGGCATCAGCAGGGCATGGGCACAGGGCCATCACCATGCCACGGGCCTGGTCGATGACTGGCCGGGTCTCCATCGCCTGCCGGAGCTGGGCAGCCTCCTCCGCCAGCCGGTCGGCTTTGATTCCCTCGGTGCGGTCCCGGTGCTGCACAGTGCTCATCGGCGGTCATGCCTATGGCGGCGGTTCCCTTCTCCTCGAAGGTTCCCAGTGAAGCGAAGCCCGCTTCGAAGGCCCTCCCCCTGTACGAGACTGGACCCCTCGCCTGCCCCGCAGCAACCCCGCCCTTAGGCGTTGCTTAAACCAAGCGGCGCCGACGGCTGTTACCCAAACCGTCGGCGCCTACGCGAAAGGACGTCACATTCGCGGTACTCCGGCGCGTACCACCCACCCACCAGGTCAAACCGCGCTCGGTAGCCGTTCGCGAACCCCAGCGACACGCCTGGGGCCAGCCGGCCTTGAATGGCCCGCTGCCTTCAGGCTTCCCGCGCCTGCGGTGGCTGGGAAAGGGCCTTGCCACGCGCCGCACGCACCCGCGCGTCGATGCCCTCCGCGACCTCCTGCTGGCGCCCCTCGTCGGAGTGCTGATAGATCAGCGCGGCCTTCTCCGACGACTGCCCGGCCCGGACCATGGTGTCCTTGAGCGTGGCCCCGGACTGGGTGGAGAGGGTGTGGCCGGTGTGGCGGAGATCGTAGAAGCGGAAGTCCTCCGGGAGCCCGACTTTGGCACGGGCCCTGCGCCACTTGCGGCCGAAGGAGGAGCGCCGGAACGGGGCACCCTTCTCGCCAACGAACAGCAGGCCGTTGAGCTCCTTCTCGGCGAACCAGTCGAGGTGGCGCTTCACCTCGATATAGAGGAAGCCGGGTAGGTAGATGGTGCGCACACCGGCGTCCGACTTCGTGTCGCCCTCGGCCCGGCGGCCGGTGGTCAGCTCAGGCGCCGCTTCCCGTACCCGCACGGCGAGAGGGTCGAGCGTGACATCTGGCCGTCGGAGAGCAGCCTGCTCCTCCGGGCGCATGGGGCCGTAGGCGCCGAAGTACACCATCAGCCGCCACCGCGGTCCCACTGCGTCGGCGAGCGCGTCGACCTGTTCGACGGTTGCGGTCGGCCGTTCCTTGGCCTTCTCGGTGCCGGCGCCCTTGATCCGGCAGGGGTTGCGGCGGATCAGCTCGTCGTCGGCCGCGGTCTCCATGATGGCCTTGAGCAGCCGGTAGGACTTGGCGACCGTCGTCGTCCCCGTCGCCGTGAGCCGCTCGGCTCGCCAGCTCCGGACACCAGGTGGCGTGATCTCGTCCAGGTCCATGTCGCCGAAGGCGGGCAGGATGTGCAGCCGCAGGAGCCTGCGGTACAGCTCATCCGTGGTGGCGGAGAGGCCACGCTCCTCCACCCACGTCAGCGCGTACGCCTCGAAGTTCACGGCTCCGACGTCCGGATCGACCCAGTGGTTGCGTTCGATGTCGGCCTGGGTCAGCGTGAGCCAGGTCTGCGCGTCGGTCTTGGTGGCGAAGGTCTCCGGCGCCTTCCGCCGGGACCCGTCCGGCGCCCAGTACCGGGCCTGCCAGCGGCCCGAAGGCAGTTGGCGCACCGTGCCGAATTCGCGCCGCCGCTGCGGCTTGCGTCCCGCCATCAGGCCGCCCTCCGGTAGCGCGAGCGCATGTCGCGGCGGGATGCGACGGTGTGGGCCTCGATGTATTCGGCCAGAACGCTCTCGGGGATGCGGACGGGCTTGCCCATCTTGACGTAGCGGATACGTCGCTCGGCGATGAGCCGCCGAACGAAGCGCACGCCGGTGCCGAGCCGCTCGGCTGTCTCTTCCACGGTGAGCAGGCGGTCAGATGTGTTCACCTCCGCTCCGGTGCGCGCGGTCTGCTGGGAGGCATGGGGTATTGCGTGTCGGCGCAAGGGGAGTGAGTCCTCTCGTGGCAGGCGTGGGTGCGGCAACACCGGCCTGCCGGTTCGGTCGATCGTGAGGGGATGGCGGTTGTGATGGGAGCCGAGGCTAGGACTGAGGAGCGGAGTCGTCCTGCTCGGCTTCGTGTTCGTGGGCCGGGGGACCGTAGGTCTCCATGAGATGGCTGGCGCTGGCCTGGGCGATGGCGTTGGACACCATGACTTCCGCTTCCTCGCGGATGTCGGGGTGCTTGGCGAGGTAGGCGTCGAGGGCATCGCGTGCGCGCGCGTGCTCGGCGTTGGCGCGCTGGCTCTCGCGGAAGGTATCGGCCACGGCATCGATCAGTTCCATGGCGCGTGCCTTGGCGGCGAGTTGCGGGGGCCCGACGAAGTTGCGCAGTTCGAGGCCGAAGACCTCCGCGAATCCGATGGCCTCGTCGAGGTTGATGCGGCGCTTGCGGTTCTCGATGCGCCAGACCGCGGACGGGTTCATCTCGAAGCCGGCCTCGTTGAGGCGATCGGACAGGGCGTTGGTGCTCCAGCCGCGCGCTTCGCGTTCGAGCCTGATCCGTACAGCGACGTTCTCCTCTCCGCTGAGCAGGACCCCTTGCGCGGCGTCGTCGCCCACGATGACCCACCCCCTTCCACTGGTAGCAGTGTCCTGCCATTTGCAGAACACATCAACCTTAACATGGCTTCTGCGAGACGCAAGACACTTCTGCGATCCGCAATTCGTATGGCATAGTGGTAGCACCGCCCCGCACCAGACCGTAGGAGACCGCCAGCCGCCTGCACCGCGCACGCGAAAGCCCCCGACGATGCGACGCCAGGGGCCAAAGCGCGAACCTCTCAACCGCCATCCCTAGCGATCAACCTGCGAGGCCGGGATTGCCGTCCCATGTGGCCCGCAAGCAGAGGAGCTCCACCCAAGTATGGCAAACGCCTATCCCGCCACGCCATCCTCTGAGGCGGCGAGCCACATGCCGCCACACGACGAAACGGCGCAGCCTCCGCATGACACGGACGCCGAGCAGGCCGTTCTCGGCGCCTGCATGCACGGCGACACCGTGATCGACGAGATACGGCAGATGCTGGACGACGGCGACTTCTACCGGCCCGCCCACGGGACGATCTGGCGAGCCATCCTCGCCCAGCGCGGCGAGGACAAGCCAACCGACCCGATCGCCGTGAGCGACCTCCTGCGCCGTCAAGGCGACATCAACAGGGTCGGTGGAGTGGCGTACGTGCACCAGCTCTACGGTGCCCCGCCCTCGGTCGGCAGCGCCGCCTACTACGCGGAGATCATCCGGTCCAAGGCCAGCCTGCGTCGTCTGCGCGAGCAGGGCATACGCACCGTGCAGCGTTCCCTGGAACCAGGAGCCGACCCCGACGAGATCCGCTCCGGCGTCGAGACGGAGATACGAGCCGAACGCGAGCGGGCCCTGGCCTCCGACTGCGGACGTCTCTCGCGCTACCTCATCGACGGATGGCGGTTCGTCAGCGAAACCGGGGCGGACAGGGAGCCTCTGTGGGGCACGCGCGAGAAGAGCGCTTGGGCCTCCGGCGAAAGCCTGATGATCGTCGGAGCCCCAGGCGTCGGCAAGACGACTCTTGCCCACCAGGTGATCCTCGCGCGCTTGGGCCTGGAGGACACCGTCCTGGACATGCCGGTGGCTCCCAGCAAACGGGTGCTCTACCTGGCCATGGACCGCCCCATGCAGATCGCCAAAGCCATGGCCCGGCGCGTCAGCGTGGCCGACGCAGCGATCCTGCGCGAACGGCTCGCTGTGTGGCAGGGCCCCCTGCCCGCCACCCTCGACAAGGAGCCCGATCTCCTCGCCGACCTCGCTGCCGCCCACCAGGCCGACACGATCGTGATCGACAGCCTGAAGGACGCGGTCAGCACCCTCGTCGACGACGCCCTCGCCGTCGCCTTCCACAACGCCCGCATGCGCGCCATCCGCAATGGCGTCGAGATCATGGAGCTGCACCACCAGCGCAAAGCCCAGGACGGTACTCCGCGCGACACCCGCCCCGCTCTGGACCGCGTCTACGGCTCCACCTGGATCACCTCCGGCGCGGGCAGTGTCCTGTTCATCACCGGAGAGGCCGGTGACCCCGCCGTCACCCTCCACCACCTCAAGACGCCCACCGGCGAGATCGGCCCGCTGCACCTGATCCACGATCACGCACGCGGCACCACCGCCCTGGACCCCGCGCTGGACCCGATCACCATCCTGCGCGCCGCCCCCGGCGGTCTCAGCGTCCGTGACCTGGCCGCTGCCCAGACGGGCGAGATCAACCCCGGCCGGGCCGCCGTCGAGAAGGCACGACGGGCCCTGGACAGCATGGTCAGGACCGGTCTCGCCACCAAGGCCGAGGGCATCGCAGGCGGCACGGGAGGCGGGCAGCAGGCCCGCTACCACGCCTCCGCGCGCCACATCACCGCCGTCTCCTGACCCCGCCACGAAGCGAAGCGACCGTTCACGGAAGCGTTCACGCACCCTTGCCCGGGCACAGCCGCGAAAATCGCTCACACCGGTCACGCTCGCGACAAAACCGCAGGTCAAACGATCACGGCACCGTACACGCCGTACACGCGCTGAGCGTTCACGCGCGAGCCCCCCTTTAGAAGGGGGCTCGCGTGTACGCCCCCACCGTGAAGGACCGTGCCCCCTCCAGAAACACCCCTGAACCACCTCACGGAGCACTCGCCTGGTGACCACCCACACCACCACCGCCCCCATCGGCCTCCAGCCCACCGCCAACCGCCCGAGCCGCTGGGACCGCGCCGCGATCACCACCCTCGGCACCGCCGGATGCGCTCTCTCCTACGACGCCCTGCAGCAGGTGGCCACCGCAATCCACATCCGCGGACTCCTGACCTACCTCTTCCCGTTCGTGATCGATGGGTTCATCGCCTACGGCGTCCGGGCCCTGCTCGTCCTGCGCGCCGCACCCTTCTCCGCCCGCCTATACATATGGACGCTCTTCGGCACAGCAACCACCGCCAGCGTCTGGGCCAACGCCCTGCACGCCATACGTCTCAATCAGCAAGCCCCGCCTGGCGGTCTCCACCTCGGCGATACCACCGTCGGCGTCCTGTCCACCCTCGCCCCGCTGGCACTCGCCGGAGCCGTACATCTCCACATCCTCATCGCCCGCCACATCCCCCAGGAGCCACCGGACAACCACTGGCAGCCGAACCCGCAACCGACACCGCGCACGCCGGGCACCTTTCCCGGCCCCAGCGCGGACGACGGCCAAGGCAAGCACCGGAACGAAGACCGCGGGGGTCACGGAGGGACCAGCCACCCGCGCCGCGTCGGCCGACCGACCACCGCCGACCTGAACGAAATGGTCGACCTCGCGCGTCCGCTATTCACTGCGGACGAAAAGCCCACCCGCGAAACCGTCCGCCAGACCATCCGCGCCGCCGGTCACCGCATCAGCCAGAACCGGCTGACGCAGGTCATGAACGCCCTACGCAACCCCAGCACACCGGACCGACCGGTACCGCATTCGCCGACTGACCGGAAGTCTTCGCAGGTCAATGGCGTCACCGCAGAAGAGTAGGAGACCGAGACAGCTTCAGGGGCCAGTCCCTGAAGCCGCCAGAGCGACCCGGAAACCGGAGACCCGTAGCAGCGAGGCGGGTCCCCAGGCGCAAGCCAATCCAGGACGGGGCCCGACCGAACCACTGACCGCCCGACGGACAGGACGCGGATCGATTCCGGGCATCGTCCACGAACCACGGGCACCGGCCCGATTTCTCGCCTCGCCAGCCATCCTCACATCCCGAAATCCTCACGGAGCACCGCCGCATGCATGACCAGCATCACAAACTCACCATCGACCAGGAGGAGATGTCCACGACCGCAACCACCGACGCAGCAAGGTATGGCGTTGGACCGTCCAAGGGCCGGTCCAACGCGGATGCCTCCGCCCCGGGGGCGGCGGAGGACCTCGGGCACCAGGGGGTGCCCGAGGAGGAACAGCCCGCTGACGTGTCCGAGCACTCGCTCGTCGTCCGCCCTGATGACGCCCTGCGTCGAGTCGCCCGCCGTCGTGCCCGCGAAGAAGTCCAGCGCAAAGAGCGTGTCGATGTCCGCTACAGCATCGACGAGAAGCACGCGATCACCACCAGGGCTGGGCAGATGGAGATCGCCGCCGCCCACCTCGTCGGCGCCGTGGTCATGGCCTACCTCGACGGCGACTTCCACCTCCCAGGCCAGCGCACCCAGTTCGACGACGTGATCGACGAACTCTCCACCCTGCGCGCCCAAGTCGCTGCGATCGGCAACAACGTCAACCAGATCGCGTTCCGCCTCAACGCCGGAGGCGATCCACACCCTGTGGACACCACCGTCCTGGCCCGGGCGGAGCGCGCCTTGGACACCGTCCGCGTCACGATCCAAGACATCGCGGCGGTCATGAACGAGGCCGTCTCCGCGAAGGCGACTGGATGATCGCGAAGATCAGCAGCGGCAAGGACACCGCCGGCCTGATCAGGTACCTCTACGGCCCCGGCCGGGCCAACGAGCACACGGACCCGCACCTGGTCGCCTCCTGGGACGGCTTCGCCCCCGACCCCGGCCGCAGCAACGACTTCAACGCCACCAGGAAACTCCTTGTCCAGGACCTTGACCTACGCGTCCACCAGGCCAAGCGCCTCGGCCGAGCCCCGAACCAGCACGTGTGGCACTGCTCCCTCCGCGCATCCCCCGAAGACCGGATCCTCAGCGACGACGAATGGGCTGCGGTCGCCCGCCGCATCGTGACCGCCACCGGCATTGCCCCCGAAGGCGACCCGGACGGCTGCCGCTGGGTTGCCGTACGCCACGCGGAGGACCACATCCACATCGCCGCCACCAAGGTCCGCGGCGACCTGCGCACCGCCCGCCACTGGAACGACTACCTCACCGCCGACAAAGAACTGGCCGCCATCGAAAAGGACTACGGCCTCCAGCAGGTCATACGCGGAGACCGCACCGCCGCGAAACGCCCCACCCGGGCCGAGCAGGAGAAGGCCCACCGCACCGGCCACCAACGGACCGCCCGCGAACGCCTGCGCACCGCCGTCCGCACTGCGGTCTCCGTCGCCACCAGCCCCGAAGAATTCCTGGACATCCTCACCCGCACCGACAACGTGCACGTGGACATCCAGTACTTCCCGTCCGGAGACGTACGCGGCTACAAGGTCGCTCTCGAAGGCGACACCAACGCCGCAGGCGCCCCGATCTGGCACTCCGGCTCCAAACTCGCCCCCGACCTGTCCTTCCCCAAGATCCGCGAACGCCTCACCGACATCGACACCCCACCAACCACGGCGCCGGAAAAACGTCGCCGCCCCAACCCGTGGCACCAAGCCACCGCAGCCGCCGAACGCATCCCCACACGCCTCGCACAATCCGACGACGCAGCCGCCCAGGCCCACATCGCCGCCTTCGGCGAAGCCCTCGACGCCCTGCCGATACTCGCCCCCAAGAACCTCCGACCCCAACTCCAGCAAGCCGCCATAACCTTCGAACGCGCCACCCGCTCCCGCATCCGAGCCCAGCAGGACCAGGCCCGCGCTCTGCGCGGCGCCATCCGCGCCTTGCGCTCCACTCCCGTCACCGGAGAGGGGTCCGGCCTCGCGATGTTCCTCGACGTCGCCCTGCTCGTCGTCACCGCCGCCGCCCACTGGCACCAGCTCCGCCAACACGATCAGCAGGTCACCGCCACCCACCAGACCCTGATCCACCTGCGCACCGCCTACGAGCAAGCCGCAACAGTGCCCCTGGCCACCCTCGCCCTGCGTAAACCGCCGACACAGACGGTCGACCGCCTCGCGCGTCAGATATGGGAGACGGCGCCCTCCCACGCTCAGCAGATCCTGGGTGACCGTGGCTGGGATGCCCTGACCACCGTCCTCACAGAAGCCGAGTGCTTGGGACACAACCCGGACACCCTGCTCCAGCAAGCCATCCATCAACGGCCGCTGGATGATGCACGCCATCCCGCCGAAGTGCTGACGTGGCGCATCCGTCGTCTCGGCGAACGCCGGGCCCCCAGTGCCCGAGCTATGGCTGCCCAGGCGCGATCTGCCGTGGTGCGGTCTGCCCAGTCAACGCAGGTGCCGCCTACCGGTGCCGTACGTGAGGCACCTGCTCGTCGTAGGCCACGGCGGTAAGGCGGCAGCCAGGCACCACTTGGAGCTGACGAAGGTATGGCGGTGGTCGGTCAAGCGGCCATCTCGCTGCGTATCTGATCAAGAGACTGGGAGGCGGCGGCATGCTGGGCAGGCAGCCGGGTCTCTGAGGTGCGCACGATGCGCTGCAGTTGGTGGGGGAGGCGTTGTACGGCCGCCTCCTGGATCGCGGTGTCCAGCGATTGGGCGGCGCCGCTGCGGTCGTCGGCGAGTAGTTGGACCTGCGCGACGGTGATCAGCTCGATGACGCGCCACTGCGGGGCGACGACTGTGGTGGGCAGCGGGTTGTCCTCCACCAGCCGCATGGCCAGGCGTGTTCGTCCTGTGGAAACGAGACCGCGGAGGCGGATCTCGTGGAGCGAGAAGGGGTTGAACAGGCTGGTGTGGTCGACGCGGGAGAGCAGGCCGTCGGTCTCACGCATCACCTGGTCGAAGAGTTCGCCGTTGCCCAGCGCACCGGCTGCCCGGGCGAGGAGGGGCAGGGCCGCGGCTCGGGCGTTGTCATCCGGTGCCGTAGCCACAGCGCGGCTCAGCCGCTGGACGGCCGCGCCCTTCAGCTTGGCCTTGCGCAGCTCGTTGCCGTGCATGCGCAGCACGTACGAGGTCATGCCCCGGTCCTGGAAGTATTCGGCGATCTCCAGGCTTTTGGCGGTCCAGTGGGCAGCCGTGGCGAGTCGTTCCTCAGGGAGCACGTTGCCCAGGGCGACGCCGAGTCCTACGCGGGCCCGGGCAAGCAGGTGCAGCACGTCGCGCTCGGTGTGACCGTCGTCGATGCGGGCTTCGAGCCGGGCGACGAGCGGCCACAGTTCGGAGACGGCTTCGGAGGCATGCCCGGACTGCCGGGCGATCTCGGCGAGCCGGACGGTGGACTCGCCGAACTGCAGCATCGCCCGGTGGTCCGTGTCCGCGGGATCGGTGATCCCCAGGACATGCGGCGGCAGATCCAGACAGTCGCAGATCCTGCGGCGGGAGCCGACGTCGTCGAGGGCACGCTTCCCGAGTTCGAGGGCGGAGATGTAGGTCTTGTCGTAACCGAGGAGCGTGCCGAGATCGGTCTGGTTCATGCCATGGACCCTGCGGTAGAACCGCAAGATGCTCGGCAGGTCTCCGGTGCCGAGAATGAGCTGGGCCTGTGGGGTCGCCCAGTGCCACTGTGCGTGCCGGCCCGATGGCCGGGTACTGGGCAACCGGCTCGTTTGGGCTCGCTCCGCGATCTCGCCCCCGCCCATGGCCGGCTACATCCGCTCGTAGTCGTCCAGGCCCACGTCCTTGCGGCCGTACCAAGCGGCGATGGCCTGCTTGTAGCCGTCGGGCATGTTCAGCCCGGGCACCTCGTCGGCAGTGAACATGCCGAGCTGCTTGTGCTCATGGCTGACGACCGGAGGCCGATCGGGGGTCAGTACGGTGCAGCCGTAGGTGACGATCAGCACCCTCCGCCCGGGGATGGGCTGGTAGATCCACACACCGCCGTCAATGAGGGGGCCGGCCTTGACCTCCCAGCCGGTCTCCTCCTGGATCTCCCGTTCCAGCGCGGCTTCGGGACTGGCGTCCGGCAGTACGGCTCCGTCCGGGCTGCCGATCTCCAGACGGCCGCCGGGCAGTTCCCACTCGTCGCGCTCGTTTTTCAGCAGCACCACGCGGTCCTGGGCATCCAGTGCGACGCCTTTCACGGAGACGGGCCAGAGCGGCGGCGTGTACGTCATGACGATCCTCGTCCTGCGGTGTGCGACCGGGCTCTCGGAACGTAGCACGCCCTGCTCGGCCCACATCCGCGCTGGGCGATATGCCCGAGTCGACAATCAGTCGCTTTACCCGGCACGGCGCGACTCCTCACCCTGATCACACCGACCCTCGATCGAAGGAGTACGTCGATGCGCCACGCCGCAGCCGTCCCTGTGGCTCTCTTCTCGGACCACTACGTCAACATCCGTGCCCCGCATGCCAGCGACGTGATCGCCGCACAGCTCCGCGAGACCGGTCTGGTCACCGTCGACGGGCTGCACAACCGTCAGAACGTCCTGGCTTTGGCCGCACGGCTGATGGCCATCACACCGCACCCGCACAGCGCACCGGATGGCCTGACGCTGATCCGCGACACCGGCAGCCACGCCCACCGCGCGGGCTTCGCCGGGCTCGGCAGCGGCGACCTGCAAGCGCACACCGAGCGATCCGGCGTCCCCAGGCCGCCGCGCCTGATGCTCCTGGTGTGCCTACGGCCCGCACCCACGGGCGGCGACGTCCTCCTCGCCGACGGACGCGATGTCCACGCCCGGCTCGTGCACAGCTGCCGCGAAGCAGCGATCACCTTCTCCCAGCCAAGGACCGCGTACTTCGGCTCCGGGGCCGGCCACGCCACCCAGGTCATCACCGCCCAAGCCGACGGACGGATCTCCATACGGCTACGCCAGGACGGCCTGGCCCGATGGAGCCCGATCGCCCAGCCATACCTCCCCCGCCTGCGGGGCGCCATTACCGATAGCCAGCACCGCATCATCCTCCAGGCGGGGCAGGGGTACCTGCTCGACAACCACCGCTGGCTGCATGCCCGTACGCGCTTCACCGGGGACCGGCAGCTCCTCCGCGCGCTCGGCGAGCCCCTCTTCCCCCTCCCCGAAGGTTTCGCTCCGTGCCCCCCGGCAGCACCGCTGGCCACCTCGGCAAGGAGGTGCCGGACGTGACCGACACACGTCAACCAGCCGCGGGGGCCCTGATGGTCGATAAGCGCACGGGCGACATCGGCCTTGTCATGGGAAGCGTCGGGCCGTGTCTCCGGCTTCGGCCGCCTCAGGGCGGCGAGGAGTGGGACGTACCGCCGGATGCCCAGCGCGAGCCAACGGCCGCGGAAACTCTGCGTGCCAAGGTCAGCGTGGCAAACGGACGGTGGGGCCGATGAATGCCGTCCCGAGCCAGCGCGCCCGGCGATAGGGGCGTGCCACAAGCCCCCGGACCGCAGGAGTCGCACAGGAAGTTACCCGGCGCGCTCAACGACAGCATCCCCTTGCCCACCCACAACAGAGGACTCCGCAAACAGACGCTCCGGAGAGTCGCATGGACCAGCCCGACCGTTTCATCGCGTCCTGCACCCGCACTCCTGAGCGGGCCGCCCAGATCCGGCGCATCAGCGCGGCACACCTGCGCCTGTGGGGGATCAGCGACTGCATCGAGACAGCGAGGCTGCTCATCAGCGAACTCGTCACCAACGCCATCCGATACGGCGAGAGGGACGACATCAGCTTCTCCCTTTCCCACCTCAAGGGAGAGGTACGGATCGACGTGGACGACGGAACCCCCGGCCGCCCAAGGGTGAAGCGACCCACCATCGACAAGGAGACCGGACGCGGGATGCTCATCGTCGACACCCTCGCCGACGAATGGGGTACCAGCGACGACGGCAGCCGGACCTGGGCCACCATCACTGTCCCGACATCGATGAGGACCACCCCCGGCTTCTGGTGCGAGTGGCGCGGGGCCGACGGAGAACGCCTCGCCGCATGCGCATCCGCCGTGCCGGCCTCGGCGATCAACTGGGCCCGCACACAAATGCGGGTCATCGCCTCCACCATCGGAGAACCCCTGCTCGCCGATCTCTGGGACTGGCTGTCCGATGGGTGGCGGGACGCCGCCGCAGCACTCGAACGTGGCGAGGACTTCACACTCCCCCTCGTCGCCGGCCCGCACGCCTTCGTCTGGCACGCGCGCCCCGTGCGCTTCCTCCCCATGGCCGCCCTGGAGGGTGGTGAACCGGCGTGCTCCGCTACCGGGTAGAGGCCACCGGGGAAGGGCCGGTGGACGGTCAGGTGGTGCGCGTCGTTCTGGGTCATCACGACGCCCGAAACCCCCGACTCGCCCTGCGATGCCTCCGTGGACACGCGCTCCACATCGCGGAGGGGCTGGACCCCAGCCCCGAGGCGTCCTGGCTCGGCAACATCCGCATGCAGCAGGTGAGCGACGACCTACCGCACGTACCAGCCTTCTTCCGCACCTGGTGCGACGACGAAGCGCAACAGGAAGCCGTCATGACTCAACTCGCGGCAGGCAAGCCCTTCAGGCTCACCGCTGCCGATCACACCGGTCACTACTCGCTGGCCGTCTGGCCCGAACGCCTCCCGAACCCGCAGGAGGAAACGCTCGGTGCCACGGCAGCAAACCCCATATGCCCCCGCTCCGGCCGCCGACGCCACAGGAAGCCTCGCCATGCGGCGAGGAAGGCACGTTGGTGGCCAGGGCGGGTCTCGGGTCCCGTCTCCGCTGTCTGAACTGGAGGCTCCCCCGACCTCGCAAGGGCAGGTCAACAGCACGAGGCGGGACCCGGACCAAGACACCACAAGAAGAGGCGCGTTGGCAGCACCCCTGGATGACGGCGACGAGATGTTCGACCTGATCGGCGCCATCGTCACCCAGCCAGCACCAGCGAGGACCCACCCGAAGACCAGTGCGTCCGCGCACCCGACGAAATGAGGGACAGATGAGCGTTACCGCGCCGCCGGCGCGAAGTAGCAGCGCAGCAAGCCCGCTCCGAAGTCGTCCGGCCGTTCGCCGTTTCCTGGAAGGTCCGGCACTCACCCCCGCGGACCTGTCCATGGTGCTGCTCGTCACCGAGAAGCAGGCCGACCGGCCCATGCCGACCCTCACGGTTCCGGAGATCCCCGCGGCGATGCGTGAGGCCCGATTACACGGCATCCGATCGGTCAAGATCTTCGCCGAGTCTGCCAGGCGGGACGCCACAGGCGAGATCTCGCTCGTGCCCGACGCGCTCATGGCCCGGGCCGTCCGTGCCGCGAAGGACGCAGCACCCGACCTCGCGGTCATGACGGAGACGTGCCTCTGCTCATACACCGACTCCGGGCTCTGCTACATCACCGACGTACGAGGCCGCCCGGACATCCCCGCCACGATCGACGTCACCGCCCGGCAAGCCGTCGCGCACGCTGCGGCGGGAGCCGACATCGTGGGCCCGGCTTCCATGGTGCTCGGCACCACGCAAGGCGCCCGCACCGCGCTGAACGACCAGGGCTACGGCAGCGTCTCCGTCATGCCTCACGTCATCTTCTGGAGCAGTCTCTACGACGGCTTCCGCCGCACCATGGGCGCCACGCCCAAGGCTGGGACCGACCGCGAGTTCCAGATCAACCCCGGCAAGCCCGAGCAGTTCATCGACACTGCGCTCCAGCTCGTCCAAGACAGTGCCGACATGCTCTTGCTGGAGCCCGCCATGTTCACCGCCGACGTGCTCACCCACCTGAAGCAGCACACCCGGACACCGCTCTTCCCGTTCTCGGTCTCCGGCGAGTACACCGCCCTCTCGTCCCTCGACGCTAAGACCGGCCGACGAGACGTGCGCAGGCTCATCGAGCTCTTCACCATGCTGAAGCGCGCCGGAGCCGACGCCAGCGTGACCTACGCGGCGCTGGACATCACCCGGCAGCTCAGCGGCTAAACCGCAGCCTCGGCCCGTATCTCGCCGAGGATCGAACGCGCGCCCTGGCCGATCAGCTCTCCGGCCAGGGCCTCCCCCAGCTTCTCCGGCTCGCCGAACGGCCCGGAAAGCGAACCGGAAACCTGACGGGTCCCGTCGAGCGACGTCACCTGCGCATAAAGCGAAAGCGATCCGTCCGTGCGGACCTCGGCATAAGCACCCACGGGCACGCTGCATCCGCCATGCAACTCGGCAAGCAATGCACGCTCGGCCCGCACCTGAGCGTCAATCGCGAGATCTCCAGCAGTGGAAATAATCTCCTGAATCATCTTGCTGTCCTCACGGACCTGAATACCAAGCGCTCCTTGCCCCGGCGACGGCGGAAACAGATCGACGGGCAGAATCTCGCCGATAGCATCATCCAGCCCGAGACGTCGAAGCCCCGCGACCGCCAGAACCACGGCGTCAAGCCCCATGGTCTCGATCTTCTTCAGCCGCGGCGGGACATTACCCCGAATCGGCACGACCTCAATATCAGGCCGCACCGCCAGTAGCTGGGCGATGCGCCGCGGAGCCCCGGTCCCCACCCGGGCCCCTTTGCGCAGCCCAGCGAGGGTGCTCCCACACAAGGCGTCGCGTGCGTCCTCCCGGACCGGCGGGGGCATCAGAAGAAGGCCAGGTGGATTCGCCGTAGGCAGGTCCTTCAGGGAATGAATGACCACATCCACATCTCCCCGAGCCAGCGCAGCTTCCTGTTCTGTACTGAACGCACTGCCGCCGCTCAAGGCCGAGACGTCCGAAACCAACGACTTCCGATCCCTGTCGCCACCTTCGAGAATCACTCGGTGCGTAAAGGTGACCTCAGGGAATCGCTCGCGCAGGGGAGCAAGGTATTCACGCACCTGCACCTTGGCCAGATTGCTTGCACGCGAGCCTACGAAATATGCATCCACGGCGATCAACTCCCGACAGGTGGTAGACCGTCAGAGCATCGTACTCGCCATTGACAGGCCGCTATGCCGACTATTCGTCGGGATAGCGGGTGCCGATGCCTTACCGGCTTTACGCGCACGCTGAAGTGATGTTGCGAGGCGTCGAGGATACGCCCGGTTGCCTCGGTGGGTCAGTTCCGCCGATCGTCGGGCTGTTCGTTCAGCAATCTGCTGAGTTCCTTCTCGGCCTCCTCATATCCGGCGTCGGAGATCCGCTGTAGCTCGCGCAGATCGCAGGCGGCGGCTGCGCGTCGGGTCAACAGGTATCCCGCGTGCATGCACCCCTCGTCCAGCAGCTCGCTCAGCTCCTGGATGTCTCCAACCGTGTCGGCGAGATCGGCAAGCCGGTCCAAAGCGGTCTCGTTCCCCGCGTCGGCCAGCTCGCGCAGGGTCTCCCGATCGACGTTCATGTTCACCATGGCGCCAGGGTGCAACCCTGCCCCAGGGGCAGGGTCAAGTGCCACGATGGAACGGTGATCACCATCGGGCAGCTCGCCGGGTATGTCGGTGTTTCGGTCAAGACCGTTCGCGTCTACCACGCCAAGGGGCTGCTTTCCGAGCCCGACCGCGATGCCTCCGGCTACCGGCGCTACGACGCGGAGGATGTCGTCGCCCTGATCAAGATCCGGACACTCGCCGAAGCCGGTGTCCCGCTGGCCCGCATTCGCGAGCTGAGATCAGCGAACGAGGAAGAGTTCCACCGGGCGCTGCACGACATCGACGACGAACTGGACGCCCGTATCCGTGAACTGCAGGCCACCCGGGCGCGCCTGCGTGAGCTGGCATCCGGGCAGTCCGCAGCGCTGCCGGACGGGGTCGGCGCTCAGCTGGAGAATCTGGTGGGGTGGGGATTCACCTCCCGGTGGGTGGATCTTCAGCGTGACCTGTGGATCCTCGTCTTCGCCACCCACCCGGACCGGGCTGCCGAGCTGTTCCGGGACCAGAGCGAGAGCCTGTCCGACCCTGCGCTGCGGCAGCTCTTCCTCGACTACGACCGCGCGTACGACCTCGATCCCGACGACGCCCGGATCGACGACCTCGCCCGACGGATCGTCGAGGCGACCATGAGCCGCTACGGAACGGGCGAACTGCCCGCGGTGGATCCGGCCTCCGAGATTCCCGCGCTCATCCAGGGCACGGTCAACGCCGCCTCTCCGACATGGCGACGGCTGGACTCGCTGATTCGCACACAACTGAGCCCTCGTCGTCAGGGTTGAGAGAGCACAGCGGACAGGTACGTGCACAGCAGGGTCTGCTCGGCGTCGGCGACCGCGGAGCCCAGGTCTCAGCCGGCGCACTCGCAGCCCTGGAGAGCGGTGAACGGGAGTGCTCCGCTACCGGGTAGAGGCCGCCGGGGAAGGGCCGGTGGACGGCCAAGTCGTGCGCGTCGTTCTGGGGCATCACGACGCCCGAAACCCCCGACTCGCCCTTCGATGCCTCCGTGGACACGCGCTCCACATCGCGGAGGGGCTGGACCCCAGCCCCGAGGCGTCCTGGCTCGGCAGCGTCCGCATGCAACAGGTGAGCGATGACCTGCCGGATGTACCAGCCTTCTTCCGCACCTGGTGCGACGACGAGGTGCAGCAAGAAACCGCCATGACTGCGGTCGGCGCCGCCCAGCAGGCAAGCCGCCCAGTGCGCCGCTGACCATTTGCGCACTGCCTACCAAGTCACCGCCGCACCTCACCGCCGCGTCGAAGCAGCCCGTCGACGCTCGACCATCGCGGCCTCGCTCCCGCCCATTGGGCCTGACTTCCCTCAACCACCGGCGGCGGCCACAGCACCAACACCTGGAGGAATGGCGAGGAGCATCCTGGGGCTGCTGCAAGGGCGCGTTGGTGCGGTGCGCGTGCCCGGTGGGAATTCGCGCCACTTGGCGGAGGGAGTTCCCGGCCGATTACGGTCTGTTATTATGTTATAACCGGGAAATGAGCCCATGGCTGGATCGGAAGGGCGCACACACTGGCGACTCCGAGGCACTTCGGCGCGTTCCGGCATGGTCGAGGAAAGTTTCGTGTGCGCCGGGGGCCGCAATGCTGATGGGGCCGACGATGTCAAGGCCACACTCCACGCCAGGAAGCAGGTCGCCGGGAACGTCATTCCGCTCGCCGAAGTGGCTTGAGTTCGTACGGCCGTGCCTTCGCCCGGGCGATGTGGAATGGCCGGATACGTAATGGCTGGTTGCGTTGCTCCGGTACCCCCGCCAATCTATGGACATGTTAGGGACAGGGCGTCATTACGGGGTTACCGGCGAAGCCTCTTCCGCGGCGGTCACCAGGCCGTAAATGCTCCGTCCGTTGATTCACGGACGGTATGTGGAGATGGTACGTATCACGGCCGCAGCCGTGCTGAGCAGGTCGTATCGGCTGGTGCGCAGAATGCGGCGCTCTGGTTTCCTTTCTGACCGGTCGAAGTCTTCCCAGTGCGCAGTTCCCGTGCGACGGGACGAGGCCGCTCGCCGTTGAGCGGCCTCTCGTACGGGGAAAGGGGAAGGATTCGTGTTCGAGCCACTCGTCTCGTACCGCCGTACGTCCGTGGCGGCATGTGGAATTCCGCAGCGAAGCCGCCCACTCACCATTCGCGACAGGGGGCTCTTTTGAGAAGAACTACGAAAGGCGTGTCGCCGGCCGGATTCGGCCTCGGCGCCGCGCTGACCCTGCTGACATCGATGGTGTCGACGCCGGCGTTCGCAGCCGAGCCCGGCACACTGACGGTCAGCGTCATCCGCGACGTCAACGCCGACGGCAGGCACACGGCGGACCGTGAATTAGGGGTGGCCGGGATCCAGGTCCGGGTCACCGATCCCGACGACAACACCTTCATCGTCACCACCGGCCCGGGCGGCACCATCCAGGTGCCCACTGCGGGGACCGAAGGACAGTTCAAGCTGGAGCTGGTGACCAGCAGCCTCCCGGACTATCTCCAGCCCGCCTTCGGCGGCAGGGACCTGTCCACCGCGCTCACCTTCGTCGACGTGACCGAGAAGTCGGAGACGGTGCGGTTCGGGGTGTGGAACACGGCGGACTACTGCCAGGTCAATGCCGACCTGACGACCTCCTGCCAGCAGGACATGCTCAAGCCCGACACCTCCCGCGGCCTGGTGACCTTCAACAACAACTGGCGCGGCAACAGCAACGCCGGTGCACCCGCACCCACCACCCTCAACACCAAGGGCGACACGGGTGCGACCTACGGCCTGGCGTACGACAAGAAGCAACGGCGCATCTTCCAGGGCGCCTACGCCAAACGCGCCACCACCTACGGGCCGGACGGGCCGGGCGCGATCTATGTGACGCCGCGCGGCGGCGGTGCCACCACCACCTTCGCCACCCTGACCGCCGGCAGCACCCAGCACAACACCAACACCGCCCGCTACGACGGCGACTTCATCGGGGCTGTCGGCAAGGAGGGGCTCGGGGACATCGACATCTCCGAGAAGGGCAACGAGCTGTACGCGGTCAACATGTACGACCGCAAGCTCTACACCTTCGATGCGACCCAGGCGACCGCGAGCGCGCCGGAGTCGAGCATCGACATCCCCAACCCGGGCTGCAACGGTCCCGCCGACTGGCGCCCGATGGGCCTCGGGGTGCGCGACGGTGTGGTGTACGTCGGCGGGGTGTGCTCGGCGCAGTCCACGCAGGACGCCGACGACCTGCGGGCCGTGGTGTGGACGTACAACCCCACGACGCAGACGTTCTCCACCGCGCCGGTGCTGGACCAGAAGCTGGACCAGGGGCGCGGAAACCTGACCACGGGCATCCCCGCCAAGTGGACGCCCTGGACGCTGGACGACCCGAACCAGTACCCGGAGGGTGTCAACAGCACCCCCGCCCGCCCGCAACCGATGCTCAGCGACATCGTCGTCGAGGCCAACGGGGACCTGGCACTGGGCTTCCGCGACCGTCAGGGCGACCTGGGCGGCTTCGAAATGATCAACCCCAATCCGGCGTATCCCAACCTGGAGACCACCGCCTCGGCAGGCGACATCAACAAGGCGTGCCGCACCGCCGCGGGCACCTTCGTGTGGGAAGGCACCGGCGGCTGCCCGACCAACACGGGCGATGGCGCCGACGAGTTCTACCACGGCGACCACTGGGCCGGCCACGGCGAACGGGCACAGGGCGCCCTGGCCCTCAACCCACAGGACGGCAAGATCGCCAGTACCTACATGGATCCCGCGCACACGATCCAGTCCGGAGGGGTGAACTGGCACGACCGCACCAGCGGCGCCGCCGACGACAAGGGGTACGGCATCCAGTACCTCAATGATCCCGACAACGGCAGCTTCGCCAAGGCCAACGGCCTGGGCGACTTGGAGTACCTATGCGACTTGCCGCCGATCCAGCTCGGCAACCGCGTCTGGTACGACCCGCATCCCGGCACCCAGAACCCCGAGGAATCGGCCGGCATGCCCGGCATCACTGTCACCCTCCTGTCCGAGGACGGCGACACGCTCGCCACGACCACGACCAACGCCAAGGGCGAGTACTACTTCAGCTCGCTCGACGTACCCGAGCTGACCGCACACGGCACGTACAAGCTCCGGTTCGACAAGAGCACGGTGGACCTGAGCAACGTGCCCATCGGACGGCCCAACCCGCAGATCAGCAAGCTGCGGTGGTCCAACGCGTGCGAGGACGACAGCAACTGCGAATCGGCGATCGACTCCAAGCCGAAGTTCAACAGCAACTCCGACACCACCGCGGAGACCGATGAGTTCAGCGTCGGTGACTGGGGTTCGGTCAAGCACAACCTCGACGCGGGTATGTACTACTCCCGCTGAGCATGAGCCCCCGTTCCGCAACGGTGCGCCCTCACTCCAGGGGGCGCACCGCGCATGTCTCATCGGGCCAAAGTGCCTTCCCCCAAATGGCGTTCCTTTCCAAAGCCCGGCAGGACCAGGAAGGTGCCCGAGGCCGTGGCCGTGGTGAAGGCCATCAGGTCATCGCCCTCGTCGAGCCGCTGCTGGGTGGCGACGAACGTACGGAGTTCGCGTTGGAAGCTGATGAAGACCAGACCGGCGTCGTCCGGCCCGTTGCGGTAGCTGTAACTGCGGCGCAGCATCAGTCCGCTGCCGGAGGTGAGCGGGTTGGCGCGACGGGCGTGTGCCATGGGCGGTACCAGATAGCGGCCATCGGGGGTCTTGGCACCCAGGTCCACCTCGGCGTCGGGGCGGCCTCCGCTCAGCGGCGCCCCGTCGGAGCGCCGGCGGCCGATGATCTCCTCCTGGCGGTGCACGGGCTGCGCCAGGAAGCGGGCGGCGCCGATGCGCAGTCGGCGCACCACGGCGATCGTGCCGCCGGCCACCGGAGCCGGGCCGTCGAGCCACACCTCGCGCCGCATCTGCTCGGGCCCCTTGGGCACGATGATCCCGTCGGGGAAGCCGAGGAGATTGCGCCCGGCGTGCGGTCCGGCCGGGGGCCGGAACCCCTGCTGCGACCAGCGCACGCGCGCCCCCGCCTCGGTCAGCGCCGCGGTGCATACCGCCTCCGCGCAGCTGACCACCAGTGGGTCCGAGCCGCAGATCTGAAGCAGTACGTCGCCTTGGCGGGCCGCCTCGGGGATCTCCTCGCGGGCGAAGGCAGGCAGCCGCGCCGCGCCGGGCAGGTCGCGCCCTGCGCCGGAGACGAGGCGGGGCCCGATGCCGACCGTCACAGTCACATCGCCCGGGGCCAAACCGGCCATACGAGGATGGCTGCCCCTGGTCACCCGCTGCACGGACCGGCCCAGGTCTGCGATGACCTTGGCCACTTCGACGCCCTCGTGGGCCGGGGCGAGGTCGAGCACCACGAGACCGAGGTGTTCCTGTGGCGTGCCAGGTCTGTCAACCCCCGCTTGCGTGGACCCTGTTGAACTCACCGGCGACGGATGGTGGGAAGCGCCGCCACCGGGCTTCTGTTCAGGGCGCGGGTCCTCGGCCTGGCAGGCCGCCAGAGAGGACGCCGCAGCCAGCGCACCTCCCAGGAGCAGCCCCCTGCGGGGTACACCACGTAACTGATTCATTACTCCATCTTGTCAGTATTGAGGAGTAATTATCAGCAATTCTCCCCATGCTGCTATTCGAGTAACCGTTGAAGGGAAATCGTGTTCCGAGGCCGCGTCACCCTGTTCATCTGCCTGATCAGCATCCTTCTCGCGGCAGCGGGTTGTACACCGTCCGACGAGGAGTACGGCGATGCCAAGGCCCGTCCGCCACAGACCATCCGGGTGCCGCGGGACGCCCGTACGATCAGCGCGGCCGTCGGACGTGCCCGGCCCGATGACCTGGTCCTGGTCTCTCCGGGCATCTACCACGAGACCGTGCGGATCCCCGCCGACCGCATCGTGCTGCGCGGCACCGACCGCAACCGCGTGATCATCGACGGGCAGGGCCGGCGGCGCAACGGCATCGTCGTGACCGGCTCCGGCGTCGCGGTGGAGAACCTCACCGTCCGCGACCACTTGCTCAACGGCGTGCTGGTGACCGGCATGGCCCGGGACGGGCAGGGCCTGGCCCGCGGCAGCAACGGTTACGAGCGCCTGGACCCCGAGAAGTTCCCTCCGCTGCAAGGCTTCCGGGTCAGCTATGTGACCTCCGCCCGCAACGGCCTCTACGGCATCTACGCCTTCAACGCGCAGAACGGGCGGCTGGATCACAACCACACCTCCGGCGGTGCCGATTCAGGCTTGTACGTCGGCCAGTGCAGGCCGTGCAACGTCGTGGTGAGCCACAACGTCGCCGAGTACAACGCCGTCGGCTACGAGGGCACCAACGCCAGCGAGAAGATGTGGGTACTGCGCAACCGCTTCACCCACAACCGCGTGGGAATGACCGTCAACTCCGACTATCTGGAAGCGTTCGTGCCCCAGCACGGCGCCGTCGTGGCGGGTAATCTCGTCGCCGACAACGCCGAGCCGAAGACGCCCCAGCAGGCCGACGGCGGCTTCGGCATCGGCATGGGCCTCGCGGGCGGCCAGCGCAACACCGTGCGCCACAACCGGATCGAGGGGAATCCGCGCGCCGGTCTCGTCCTCATGTCCGCCGAGGACGTCCCGCCGACCGGCAACGCGATCACCACGAACGCCTTCCACCGCAACGGAGTTGACGCGGTGCACGCGGCCAGTGGTCGCGCCCCTGGCAGGGGCAACTGCCTTACGGACAATGCCCTGTCCACCACGGCCCCCAAGGACCTCGCCTCCCAGCCGCACTGCTCCGCCGACGCCGACGGCCCGGTGATGGCGTCCGCGGCACCGCCCACCCGGCCGGCCGCACCCGCCGGTATCCCCTTCCGTATGGTGCCCGAGCCACCGAACCAGCCTCAGATGCCCGGCGGCGCCACCGCCCCGGTACGCCCTGCCACCGGCCTGCCCGGCCCCGTCGACGCGGACCGCGTCCCGCTGCCGGGCCGCGATCTGCTCGCCGCCCACAGCCGGAGCGGTTCGTGATGCGACGCCGTGACCTGCTCGCCACGGGCGCGGCCGGACTCGCCCTCGTCCTGACCGCATGCGACGGAGGCGACGGCCGGGGCGAACGGGCGGAAAGGGCCCCTCGTCCGCTCACCGCATCCGAGGCCGAGCTGCTGTCCACCGTACGATTCCTCAACTACCAGCGCGTACGCGGCCGGATCCGCGCTGCCGTCCCCGCCGCCGGACGCACGGTGCAACTCACCGGCCGCGTCGACTGGAACACACACACCGGCTACGCCCGCGTCCTCGTCCCCGGGCAGCGCCAGAACGTCCTCGTGCGCTGGGACGTCCGCACCGCCTGGCTCCACCCCACTGCCAACGTCCAACCGCCCGCCAAGCCACCGCGCTCCGACTGGCAGCACCGCCCCCTCGACCCCCACGCCAGCCCCATCGACGCCGTGCTGCTGCTGGCGCTCTCCCTGGGCACGGACCGCCCTGAGAACGCCCAGCTGCTGCGCCAGGGAGGGGCGATCCGGCTGCGCAGCGAGCGGCTGAACGGCATCCCCGTCACCGTCATCGCCGGCCCCAAGCCTCCCGACTCCGGCCACACCGCCCCGCCCGCACCGGGCACCGCCACCGGATCCGACGAACGCCGCACCCGCTACTGGATCGACGCCGACGGGCGCCTGCACCGCTTTGCCGCCCTGGTCACCGGCGGCAAGTGGGCCACCCTCGACTTCCCGCAGGGTGACGCCGAGCCGATCCCCACCATCCGCTGAGACAGTCCTTCCCACGAACAACAGCCCACCCGTACGGACCACAGACACACGACACAAGGAGAAGGGGCCCCCTTGCAGCCCGACCACCCGCAAGGGGCACGTCCGGGCCGCGACAATGATGCGCAATGTGGGTTCGAGGGCCGCGCAGGGTGGAGTCGCCTCGGAGGTGTGGCCCTCAGGCCAGGGACCGTTTCAAGTGCGGCGGCAGTACCCACACGATGGTCTGATAGGCGTCTCGGACGTCCTCCCGCGTCCAGGCCCGGCGCCGTGAGCCGATGACTCTGGTCGCAGAGATCCAATGGGCGCTGCTGCCCCCGTTGACCGTGATCACACCGTAGGTCGCGGTGGCAGGAATCCTTGAGCCTGCCTACAACGTCGCAGGTGACAGCTTTGACTACGCCCTGAACGTCAATATCCTGCACATGGCCGTCATCGATGCCATGGGTGGGCTGGACGCCGACGGTCTCGTCGAGGAGCACCGCGCCGGCGAAGAACGGGTCGGCGAGAATCGACTGCTCGACTTCGTCGACCACACGGGCCGCGAGGGAGAAAGCGTGCAGGAAATGGTGCGCGACCTCTCCCACGCTCTGCTGCGGGAACGCGGCGGGGTCACCACGGACGACGCGACTCTCTTCCTGGTCGAGTGGTGCGGGGGCACCGCCGACCGCCTCGCCACGGCAGAAGCGTGACCAGCCCACCGGAAGCCGATACGGCCGCCGCCGCGCGGGTGCTGTCTCAACCGCTGCCGGAGCCTCACCGGTGGCCCCCGGCACGCGGTGAGCTACCGCGGCCGGCCGCGACGCTGAGACTTGCATCTGCAAGGCCGGTCTCGGGCCGGGTGGACTTGCGGGCGATGCAGTCCGGTGAACCGACGCCAACGAAGAATCTTCTGCGCATCCGCCGGCCTCGTGCCCTCTCCATGCCCTTCGCAGCGGTCAGCAGCGGTCGAAAACGGGCCCATCAAGTCCACCCCCACACGCCCCGCTGGTCACGTTTTCCCTGGTCATCCGCGCCACAGCCCCTGAGAGCGTCGTTGATTCCCAAGCTCAGAGCGCGGGTTCGATTCCCGTCACCCGCTCCAGCACAAAGCCCCAGGCCACCGGCCCGGGGCTTCCTTATTGCCCAGACCGCTCAAAGGTCACCGTGCCCGTTCCGTGCCAGAAAGCTGTCACGCGTGTCCAGCGATCACGTTCACTCCCCCGTGCTCTGATCCGCACTGTCAATGCGTTCGGCCGTCCCCATCAGGCATGCTGGATCCATGAGCAGGTATGCAGCGGCGAAGCCGTACGTACTGCCGGAGTCACTCGACGAGCTGTGCGGGTCGACGGTCGGCAGTGTCACGCTGCCGCGCCACATCGACTGGGGACCGCGCTACGTCTACGACCTGACCGATGAAGCAGACTTCCGGCTAATGTACGAGCGAGTCATCCGCGAGGCCCAGACGCGCGACGACCTCAACGCATACCTCAACGCGATGCCCCTGCGGAGGATGTGGCGCGACCTGTTCCTCCCCCTCCCGGTCAAGACGGCGTGGGAAACCCGGTTCCCCGAACTCCGCGAACCAGGCGCCACGACAGCGGCCGCCTAGTGGACGAGCTACACCGTCGATTGATCCGCATCGGGCTGGACGCACTCGCCGAGGACTACGGATACGCCCTCGCGGGCGGATACGCCGTCCAGGCCCACCACATCGTCAACCGAGTCAGTGACGACGTGGACCTCTTCGCGCCCTTCGAGAGGGCGAGCCACGAAATGGAGCAGGCCGCGGAGCGGATCACCACAGCCTACGAAGCCGCCGGATACACCGTCGAACAGGTCCACCTGACCCCCACCTACACCAGGTTGAACGTCACCGACCCAGCAGCGGGCACGCAAAGCAAGGTGGAGCTCGTAGCCGAATTCCTGCACCACTCACCAGTCGACTCAGACCTGGGCCCAGTACTGCACCGCGACGACGTCGCCGCGGGCAAGACCAGTGCACTGTTCACCCGAGCTGAGGTCCGCGACGCTATCGACGTCGCAGGGCTGTTGCAGGCCGGCTACACCCGCGAACAGCTCATGGACCTCGCCGCACAGAACGACGCAGGCTTCGACCGACGCATGTTCGCTGACTCGCTAGCCCGTATCCAGCGGTACACCGACAAGCAGTTCGCCGCCTACGACCTCACCCCCAAGGAAGCCGCGGCGATTCGCGACACCTTCGCCGGCTGGCAACAGCAACTGCTCTGAACGGTGCTCCGCCACCACGATTGGCTTTCAGCCACCCCTTGTTGCGCGCCCGGGCCGTCACCAGCAGCACCGAGTCCAGGCCTACGCAGCCCAAGAGATCGTATAAGTACAGGCGCTTGGCAAGCGCGCCGCGCGAGCCGACGGCGCAGGCCGCCACTCCTGCGTCCGCCATACTCCTGCCCGACCACCGAGCCGCGCGACATCAGCAGGCACTCGCCTGAGGAGAAGAGCACCGTCGTGGCTGGGGGTCGGCTCCACAGTTTTAGGCACCTTCCCGGTCCGGGTCCCGCGTCAGGCAAGACCAGGGGCCCACTCGACCTAATTGCGGGCAGGTTCAAAGCCTGCCCGAGTTGCCAACCAGCGTACGACCCCCTGACCATGCCCGACCCCAGGCCGGGCAGGCTACTGCCCCACCCGCTCCTCCAACCTCTGTGCCCTCCGCGACATCGTTTCGGTTCCGAGACAAAGGGGCCTCATGTCGGTGACGCAGGAGGCAGCTGCGCTAGAACTGCTATATGAGAGCAAAAGCCATCAAGTGGGTCCGAGTTCAAGAATTCGGATGAAGTTAAGAATCTACTTGAGGGGAGATGGAATGTCTGACATAAAAAGCCCTATAAAATCGACGCACCAGCGCGTATCAGCAATCCACCACCCAAGGGGCAACAACCAGCGGTAGCCGCTCCCGCCGGGCAGGAAGGTCAGGTGATTGCCGTGCAGCAGCGAAGTACAGCAACGCCAGCCACTATCCTCCGAAGCCCATGCAGCCCGCACCAGATGCGCACCAGATAGAGCGGTAAACAGCGGTCAGTGACGGGTGCTGACGGCGGGCACACCAGCTCGCCGTCAGCACCCGTTTGCGCTGGTCAGCAGCATGATCAGTGCCAAGAGCCCCGTGATTCCCAAGCTCAGAGCGCGGGTTCGATTCCCGTCACCCGCTCCAATACAAAGCCCCAGGCCAGCGGCCCGGGGCTTGTTTGTTGCTTGAGACCGCTGGCGTCTCCGTCGGCTCTCGACGACGCACCAAGATCCAACACAACGCGATCACACTTGGTCCAAAGCGATCGAGACGGGTCGGGTGTTGTGTGGCGGACGAGGCGCGGGCGTAAGCTCAGCCCAGCGTCCGCAACAACGGCCAGGCTCACGATGATCACGCAGACCGCCGCCCAGGAGACGTTCCGATGACCGAGCAGCCCTCTGCCCCCGACGGGCCCCTGATCCCCATGCCGGCGCTCACCCCGGCGGCGCTCCGCGCAGCCGTCGCCCAGATCGCCCCCGCCCAGTTGCCTTCCTTCGTCGAGCACCTCGACCGCGCGGTCGAACAAGCCGCCACTCAGAGCACCATCGCTCCGCTGCGTACCTTCCTGCTGTGGTGGGGAGAATTCGTTGCAATCGAGCGCTACCCCGCGCGAGCGGCCCGCCTGCGTGAACTGGAAGCCGTAGCGGAAGGAGCAATGGACCGCGAGGCCCTGCGTTCAGCACTCGCCGAGATGCGACAGATCACAGACTTGGCGCAGCGCGAGATCTCCGCGTGAGCGATAACTGGACCTGGGACTACGACCCCGATGCCGAGCATGTCGTAGGCGGCCTGTCGCACGAAGTCGTGGCCGAGGTAGAGCGCTTGGCCGAGCAGCTGACGGTCCTGGGCCGCGACGCGGTCGACGTCGGGCGCGGAAACCCGCACGGCGGAGGTCTGCGGACACAGGACATTTTCGGAGGGCGGGGCTTCTTCATGTTCATGGCCCTGGAGCGGCTCGAACTTGTTGTGATCACCCGCGTCACATGGCTCGGCTAATCAGCGGCACAGCGCCAACCCGCGTGCGATCTGGCCGCTGGGCTGCCGCAGGGTGGGCCAGGACACCGCCTGATCGACCACGTAGCGTCCCCCGCACCATAAGCGCACCAGATAGAGCGGTAAACAGCGACCAACGACGGCTGCTGCGGCAGGCGCAGTAGCTTGCCGCCAGCACTCGTTTCCGCTGTTCAGCGGCATGATCAGTACCGACCGCCACGTGATTCCCAAGCTCAGAGCGCGGGTTCGATTCCCGTCACCCGCTCCATGGCGAAGGCCCCGGTCAGCGACCTGCGCCTTGTTCGTTGCCTGCTGTTGTCTGGACTGCGCTAAGCGTCTCGTGCCAGAAGCCCTCGCCTCTCCAACCGAGTGGACACACCGGCCCAGCACGGGTCGGCAACTCCGCATGGGAGAGAGCGAACTGGCCTTCGAGGTCTTCCGGAGTGCGGTGGGACTTCAGAGGGGTACATCGTCAGGCAGGACGCGAAACGCCTTGTGATGGCCGAGGGGACGTACGGCACGGAAGTCTCGGCGGTCCAGGGTGAGGATCGCGTCGGTGTCGTAGTCGGCTGCCAGGGCGACGTTCACTACGTCGGTGAGATCAAGGTCGAGCGCCAGGTAGCGGGATCGGACGGTCTGAGCGATACCGAGGTGCACTTCGGTGATCTCGGGGACGGATACCCGGCCGCGGCGCATCCAGCCCCGGATGTCGTCGATCGCGCTCACCGCGGCCTCGCGGCCCAGTTCGCGGGTGGCTACGTGGTCAAGTTCAGCGAGCAGCAAAGGCGACATGACGAGCAGACCGGCAGCCATGATCGCCTCTTGAGCCGCTTCGTGCTCCGGGTGAGTGGAATCGAGCGCTGCCAGCAGGCCGGAGGTGTCAGCGATGACGACGATCACGCAGCAGTTCCTGAACCGGTTTCGCGCTGGGCAGCATCAGCAACGACATCACGCACCTCATCCTTGGTAAGAGTGCGCCCAGGGCCGGCGAAAGTGCGGGAGAACAACGGCTCATCCCACACACGATTGGCCATCGCGGCAAGATGGATGCCCTGCCGGATGATCTCGGCCTCACTAATGCCGCGACGCTTGGCCGCCTCCTTGATGATGGCGAGGTCTTCCGGGTCGGCGTAGACGTTGGTACGCTTCATAGACATGTACCTAGAGTAACACATGTACCACATTGATGTATGCCAGTGCTTCGCTCCCCCTCGACGTAAGACGCGAGCTTCCCGTGTCAGCCGTGCCCGATGTGTGCCCGATGGAGCGGCGAACCACGGTCAATCAGGGTGTAGGGCCAGCTCGGACACGACTCGGCACATCACCCGTTCTACGAGGTGAAAGTCGGTTCCGCGCCCGCGAGGCCCGGTGATTCCCAAGCTCAGAGCGCGGGTTCGATTCCCGTTTCACCCGCTCCAGACAGAAGCCTCAGGCCAGCGGCCCGGGGGTTCTTTGTTGTCTAGAGCTCTCAGGGGTCGCCGTGCCCTCGCGATCCCTAACTCGCCGGGGTGACGGTGCGGCCGCACGGTCCGCTCCGGCGGCAGTGGAGCTGTCCGCTTCCACAGCTCATCGATAACAAGGTCGGCAGTCCCGATGCATGACCTTGTCAGAGAACCCGGCTGGGCTGGGTGGGTTGGCGCGGCACCGTGTCGTTGCCGGCGACGTCGATCAGGTCGAGGACGAGCTTGTCGAGCTCTCCGGCTCGCCAGGCGAGTACCACGCGGCTGGGGCGGTGGCCGGTGACGGGCACGAAGCTGACGCCCGGTGTCGCGTGACGGTGAGCCGCGGCCGCCGGGAGCAGGCCGACGGCGGACTGCCACGCGACGGCGTGAAGGCACTCGCCGATCGTGGTCACCACGGGCGTGTCCGGATCGTCGGAGCCGGCGGCGAGCCAGAAGTCACGCCACTGCGGGTCGGCCCCCGGCGGCAGCCGGAACGTCGTGCGTCCGCGCAGGTCGGAGACGTCGATCCGGGCCGCCCCGGCCAGTGGGTCGCTGGAGGGCATGACGGCCACCAGGGGTTCCTCATAGAGGACCCGGATGGCAAAGCCCGTCGTGTCGAAGGGCAGGCGGGTGAGGGCCACATCGACCTGCCCCGTGCGCAACCCCGCGCTCGGATCGGTCAGACCGCACTCCCGCAGCCGGACGGCTGCCCGCGGATGCCGTCGGCGGAAGGTCTCCTGCGTCCCGGCGTCGAGGACCGCTCCCGCGCCGGCGACCGCGCCGACGACGATCGTGCGGTGTCCGGTGCTCTGTCGCACCTTCTCCTTCGCCCGCTCGGCGTGTTCCAGTAGTTCCTTCGCCTCGTCGAGCAGGACCCGGCCGCTGTCCGTGAGCAGCACACCTCGCGGTGACCGTTCCAGCAGTCGACAGTCGAGTTCCTCCTCCAGTTCTCGGATGCGCCGGCTCAGCGGCGGCTGCGACATGTGCAGGCGGGCGGCGGCGCGGCCGAAGTGCAGTTCCTCGGCTACAGCGACGAAGTACCCAAGCTGCCTTAAGTCCATGACCGGCCACGATACCGAGACGCTCGGGGCGATACGGAATCGGTCCTGGACCCGGTGGTCTCGGACGCGGTGACATCGGTGCGGTACAGAACCGAGGAGGATGCATGCACGGCAAGCTGCTACCGGTCGACGGCGCGCGGGTGACGACGCTGATCGACAATTCCAGCGACGCCCTGCTGCCGGACGGACGTCTCGTGAGGCGGTGGGGCCTGGCCGGGGCCGGAGCCGGTGCGCCCCTGCCCATAGCACCGGCCGGCCTGACCACCGCGGGCACCACGATCGACGTCCTCCGGGCCGAGCACGGCTTCTCGGCGATGGTGGAGATCAGCACAGGCGGTCGCAACCGGCGGATACTCTTCGACGCCGGAGCGACCACCGACGGTCTGATCGGCAACCTCGACCGCCTCGGCGTGCACCCGGACACGTTCGAGGCCATCGTCCTCAGCCATGGTCACTTCGACCACGTGACCGGTCTGCACGGACTGGTGCGCAGACTTGGGCGACCCGCCATGCCGGTACTGCTGCACCCCGACGCGTGGCGGCGGCGCCGGATCGCCGGCCCTGGCGGCGTGCTGGACCTTCCGACGCCCAGCCGCGGCGCCATCGAGCAGGCCGGTTTCACGGTGATCGAGGACCGGCGCCCGTCCTTGCTGCTCGACGACTTCCTCCTGATCACCGGAGAAGTCGAACGCAGTACTGACTTCGAGACGGGCATGCCCGGCCACCAGGCTTGCCTCGAAGGGGAATGGGGCCCGGACGAGCTCATCGAGGACGACCAGGCCCTCGTACTCAACATACGGGGCAAGGGGCTGGTGATCCTGACCGGATGCGGACACGCGGGGATCGTCAACCTCGTCCGGCACGCCCAGAAAGTGACAGGAATCCAGCAGTTGTACGGGGTGCTGGGCGGCCTGCACCTGCGGTCCGGGCCGGCCGTCGACCGGACGATCGACGAGTTGGCCGCCAAGGCGCCCAAAGTGGTGGTGCCCGCGCACTGCACCAGCTGGGCGGCACAGCAGGCACTGGCGACCCGGCTGCCCGACGCCTTCCTGCCGAACTCGGTCGGCAGCACCTTCCTGCTAGGCGGAGAGATATGACCTTGCCTCGGCGTCCTTCGGGCCTCGCTCGTCCAGGAGCACCCATCCTTGCCGCGAACGTGCCCGCCTCCGCAGGACAGCTTCCGCAACTCCACGATGGGTGGAGACCGCCGTCGAGAACCTTGGTGTCCTGCGAGATCAGGTCTTGAGATTCCGCAGCGCCGAAAGGCTCGCGGTGGCTACTTACGGGGTGACTCAAAATGGTGGCGGCCGTGGAGTCGCCTCGCGGGCCGGAGCCGTGCTGCTGGCCGGGACGGCCCGTAAGTCCGGCCTGGCCCAGCGCGATATCAGCGGCGTCGGCGCGGTGGCGCACGCAGCGTGCGGTGCGGGATCCGGGGAAAGGTCCTGCTGGATGTGGCTCTCGCGGTCGCGTTGGGCGAGGACTGCCTCGCGAATGTCGGGATACTGCGGGCCGTGTCGGCCATATTCGGGCCGGTGGCTTCAACGAATTGGCTTGTTAATTCCGATCACGCTCGGGTGCGTGGCGGCGATCGGAATGGCGGGTACGGCTTCGGCGCTTCGGCTTCGGCTTCGGCTTCGGCTTCGGCTTCGGCTTCGGCGGATGCTTCGCGGTATATCGCGTCGTACCCCACACATGAGCAGTGCGTAAGGGCAGCGCATATGCTCACCGGCGGCGGCACCGGCGAGAGCTGGAGCTGCCGGTCGAACAACGGCGGTCCGTACAAACTGTACGTTTGGTGACGTGGGCGGTTCGCTGCCGGACCAGCGAGTGACCTGCAAACGCGGATGAACCAAGGCGCGTGAAGTGCCTTGACCCGCTTTCAACGCTCATAGTGGAGCCCGCCCGAAAAGGCCTTGAGTTCTAGTGGTCGTCGCAACACCCCAGTTCAGGGGATGCGATGGGCTTCAAGATCCGAGAGAACCGAGGGCCCCGGGGGAGCCGCCGTCTGACTCGTGCGCGGGAGGCATACTCCCAGCTCATGAAGCAGGGCTACAGCAACACGGAAGCCTGCCGGGTCCTAGGTATCAACCGGCGGACCGGCAAGAGATGGCGCAACAGCTGGCACATGCCGAACAGCGGGAAGCCGAAGCCTCTGATCCACATGGCGGCTTCGGCTTCGTCCGGCATGTGGCTCACGAGACGACTACCAGGCCCTCTACGTCCAAGGCCGCGGGGACACGCTCCCGCAGGACCGCCACACCCGCTACGTCCTCGAGGCCCTGCCCATCCTGGGATGTGCCAGGCCGCCGCGCGGAGCGATGGCGGTGCCGTTTCAGGCGGTGCCGGCCCAACAGCGGTCAACTACGGTTTGTGGGTTACCCAGAGCAGTTCCGCCGGCCAGCGGTGTGCCCAGTCGGGTGGGTCGGTTTCGTTGTAGCCGTTGGGTGTTCCGAGTTCGGGCCGCGGCTCGATGAGGTCGTCGATGATGAGACCCGCGCCGCGCAGGACCTTGACCCAGTCGCCGTAGGTGAGCTGATAGCTGGTCGCGCCGTCGTCTTCGGCGATGGTGTTCAGCCCGAAGTAGTCCTGCTGCAGCGTCGTGGTCACACGGCTGGCGGCTTCGTCGTAGCAAGCTTCGAACCATGGGCTGGCGACGTTGAACACCAGGCGCCCGCCTCGGCCCAAGACGCGTGCGGCCTGCGGGACGGCCAGGTGCGGGGGCGCCCAGCTGAGCCCACCGAAGTCGCAGAACACCAGGTCGAAGCTGTCGGCGGCGAAGGGGAGTTGTTCGGCGGCGCCTTGCACCAGCGGGTAGCGGGCCGCTCCCATCGCGCGCGCCGCTGCGGCGAGTTGGGCTTCGGAGAGGTCGAGCCCGACCACGGTGGCGCCCTCGGCGGCGAGCGCCCTGGACCACTGGCCGGCGCCGCAGCCGAGTTCGAGGACACGCTTGCCGGTGACGTCGCCCAGGGCGTGCAGGTGCGCGTCGGGGATGGAGTACATGCCCCACAGCCGGGGTGCGGCGCCGATTTGCGGGTCGTGCTCGTGCTGGTAGGCGCTGCTGATCTGGTTCCAGAGCCGCCGGTTGGCGGGGATGCTGTCCACGTGCCGACTCCAGCACTGCCTTCCGGGGGCGGTCAACATGATCAGGGCACTGGCCGGCCCTCGCCTCGGTCCGGCCCCGGCTCGGCCCATGAACCGCCGGACGAGCCCTGGAGCAGCCGGTCCATGTGGCTCATGGGCTCCCGCCGGGGTTCGTCGTTCAGCCACTGCCGCAGCGCGGCTGCCTTTCCTGGGCGTCCCAGCAGGACGTACGCTCGCTCCCACACCACCGGATCTGCCAGGGGCAGTTCCCTCCACGCCCCGGTGACCCGGGTAGGCAACGGCACGACCTCGTCTGTGGACCGCAGGGCGAACCCCACCAGCAGGTCGATCGAATGGTCCCCGCCGTCGATGACGAACCGTCGCCGTGTCGCGTACAGCCGATCGCCGCCGGTCCGGTCCGAAAACCGGAACCCGCCTTCGGCCAGTGCCTCGCGCACCGCGTCCTCCGGGGAGTCGACGGTTAGGTCCCAGTCATGAGCGACCTCGGCGAGCCCAAGCGCGACGAGAAGGCCGGACCCACCGAGTGCGGGCTCCATACCGCGCGCCCGTAGATGCCGGACAACGCGCTTCACAATGTCGACGGGTGGAGTCCGCATGATGGCAGCCTAGCTAGTGGCGCGGGTGTTGACGGCAGTCATTGCCGGGAACAGAGGGGCACTCTGCCGAACAGCGCAAGCATTCGTGTGCCGCCCCAGGAGGCACGTCCACGGACGCCGAAACAGAGCTTGTAGGACCGCTTGCTGTCGTCAAGGCCGCGGCAGTCAGCAGCCCACGGAGTGAACTGGAGCCGCCGAGCGCATCTCCATGCGCACGAGCAGGACGAACACGTACCGCAGCGCGCCCAGCGGACCTGCCGATCCTTATGTTCACGTTCACCGTGGCGCAAGGGTGCGGCCCTGCCCCAGGGGCGGGGTCAAGGGGGCCAAGTCGTCGCCCTGACCAAGATCCGGACACTCGCCGAAGCCGGTGTCCCACTGGCCCGCGTTCGCTAGCTGAGATCAGCGAACGAGGAAGAGTTCCGCCGGGCATGGCACTCCATGGCATCGATGACGAACTGGACGCTCGGATCCGTGGACCGCAGGCCACCCAGGCGCGCCTGCGCGAGCCGGCCCCGCGCTGCGGCAGCTCTTCCTCGACTACGACCGCGCGTACGACCTCGACCCCGACGACCCCTGGATCGACGACCTCGCCCGACGGGTCGTCGAGGCGACCTTGCACCGCTACGGACCTGGCGAACTGCCCGAGGTGGATCCGGCCTCCGAGATTCCCGCGCTCATCCGGGGCACGGTCAACGCCGCCTCTCCGGCTCGTCCAGACGGCTGTGCAGGGCCGTGATGGGCATGCCGCTGTGGGGCCCCAGGTTGGTCCTGCTTACCCTGATTCGGCCGATTCTTTTCGACGATGCGTTCGGAAACACGATCTGATCAGGAGTCCACAATGGCCACCTCCACCGACGTGGGGCCCCGCCCGGAGGAGGCCCGTAAGGGGGGTCGGCTGCGGAGCTGGCTGCTGGAGGGCCTGACCGACATGGCCAAGCGCCAGCCGGGGCCGCATGCCCAGCCCTCAAGCTGGCTCTCGGCCTGTCGGGGTTCGAGACCGGCGTGGCGGTCATGCCACATGTCCAGGGCGACCGCGGTGACACGGAGGAGCGGCCCACCGTGCGGATCCGGGACACCCGGAAGCTGCTGACCACCGCCGCGGTGATCATGAGTGGCTTCCTGATCTGCACGAGCTTCATCACCACCCTCCTGATCCCCCAGGACGAGTTCAAGGCCGGCGGCCAGGCCAACGGGCGTGCCCTGGCCTATCTGGCCCACCATTACCTGGGCTCGGTCTTCGGCAGCGTCTACGATGCCGCGACCATCGGCATCCTGTGGTTCGCGGGGGCCTCGGCCATGGCCGGGCTGCTCAACCTCATGCCGCGCTATCTGCCCCGTTACGGCATGGCACCGCACTGGGCCCGCGCGGTCCGCCCCATGGTGCTCGTCTTCACCCTGATCGGGTTCCTGGTGACCTGGATCTTCGACGCCGACGTGGACGCCCAGGGCGGCGCGTACGCACCGGGGTGCTGGTCCTCATGACGTCCGCCGCCGTGGCCGTCACCATCGCCGCCCGCCGTGCGCGGCAGCGGGGCTGGACCGTCGCCTTCGGGGCCATCTCCGTGGTCTTCCTCTACACCACCGCGGTCAACGTCGTGGAACGCCCCGACGGCGTCAAGATCGGCGCGTGTTTCATCGCGGGCATCATCGCGGTGTCCCTGCTGTCCCGGCTCGCCCGCGCCTTCGAGCTGCGGGTCACCGACATGGAGCTGGACGCCATGGCCGAGCGCTTCGTCCGGGACACCGCCACCCGCCGGATACGGTTCGTCGCCAACGAGCCCGACAACCGCGACGCGGGCGAGTACCGCGACAAGACCCAGCAGATCCGGGCCGACAACGACATCCCGGCGGAAGAGGACCTCATCTTCGTCGAGGTCACCGTCCGCGACCCCTCCGACTTCGAGTCCGCGGTACGGGTACGGGGCGAGGTACTGCACGGCCGCTACCGCGTCCTGACCCTCGACGGCTCCAGCATCCCCAACTCGCTGGCCGCCCTGCTGCTGTGCGTACGGGACGAGACCGAGTGCAGGCCGCACATTTACTTCGAGTGGACCGAGGGCAGCCCCTTCGCCCAGTTCCTGCGGTTCTTCCTGTTCGGCCAGGGAGAGGTCGCGCCCGTCACCCGGGAAGTACTCCGCGAGGCCGAACCCGACCGGGCCCGTCGGCCGCACGTTCACGTCGGCTGAACGCCAGGGTCCTGTTAAAGCTGAACGCCTGGCGTCGAATCCATGAAGGAGCTGCGGGCCAGCGCACCGGGCACGTCCGTACCGATGCCCTGGTCGCCGTGTGGCAGGACGGCCGGATCGCCACTCGCCTGCACCTGCACCTGCACCTGCACCTGCGGGACGCGTACGGCTGCTCGGTGACGCTCGATCCCCGCGCCCTGGCCGCCGATCCGCTGCTGTGGCACGCGCTGGAACCGGCGCCCGGCGCTCCCTGTCGCAGGGCACCCTGCGACAGGGAGTGGACATCCTGCGGCAGTTGGGCGAGCACATCGACGGGGATGCGGCCCAGGAGATCTTCGGGGCCTCCGGCCCGAAGTAGCCCAGCCCAGGAGACCTCAGAGAGACCTCCCCGCCGGCAATTCACAACGATGGCGTCAAGCGCCCGCGGAAAGGGACGTGGGCCTGCGCAGCAGCCACTGCCCGAACGTCCGACGCCGGGGCCGCACCACCACGCGGCCATGGACCTTCTGACCGACCAGTTCCACCCGCAAAGTGACCGGCGTATCTGGATCCGTCAGAGTCTGACGGTACTTGACCTTGCAGTGCACCAGCTGCAGACCATCGGTATCGACCACGATGCCCGGCCTCGTGACCAGTGTCAGGGTCTTCCCCGTCATGCCCACGTCGATCCGCAAGGTGTCGTGCGTGATCACGGCGTCAGTGAAGTCGAGCGTCACCTCGCAGAACGTCACCGCGAGCTCCAGTCTCCGCGGTACCACCCAGCGCCCCACGCGCTCGATCGCACCGCTGTGGACCTGTTCGATCCGAACTATGTCCTTGACCTCTGCTCCCGGCACGCCGGCCGTGGCCGATACGGGCGGCAGGTCAGCGGTGAGCGTGGTCAGTTCGCTCAGAGTCCGCGCCGACAGGGCAGCTTCCAGGCGCTCGTCCAACTCGTCCGCGGTCAACAGGCCGTCCCCCGCCGCGATACGCAGCACATCCACCACCCGGTCCCGGTCCGCATGAGAGGCTCGCATCTCAGGCGACGAGCCGGGACCGGAGCGCTTCCCGGTGGGCGAGATCTCTCCCGACATGCTTCCGTCCTGCTCCTGTCGAACGCTTCCGCGCAACGTAGGCAGCGGCGCGAGTGGAAGACTAACGCTATATCGCGACATGGAGCCCGGCTAGACCCCATCGCCGAGAGGCGATGGTCAGGGTTTCGACGGACGGAATGCGGCGGATGACCGCGTTGGTGTCTCGACGCAGCGCGTGGGTGACGGTAGCGCCGTGCCGGTTCCGCAGGGGCCGTTGCCCGTCTCAGCCGCCCTTGCAGAGATCCGGCAGCACCAACGTGCCCGCCTCCCTCCAGTAGCGCGAGCGCATACCGCGACAGGGCGCGACGGTGTGAGCCCCGTCGGCAGATACCCCACGGGAGGAGAGCGCCGCGATGACGGAGGGCGGACCGGTGAGGCGGGGTTCACAAGGTGTGTATCGCGGCTCGCAGCGCCGCGGCTACTCGGCGGGTGTCCGTTTCGGTGGTCCGCCAGTTGCTGAAGGCGGCGCGCAGGGCGGGCACGCCGTCGAGGACGGTGGGGGTGAGGAAGACCTCGTCGGCGAGTTGCCCGGTGAGGGCGGTGAGGCGTTCGGCGGTGGGGTTGTCGGCGAGGGTGAAGCAGACGACGTTCAGCCGGACCGGTGCCAGCAGCCGCAGGCCGGGCATGCTGTCGATGGCCGTGCCCAGGGCGCGTGCGCAGCCGATGCACCGCTCGATGATCTCGCGATGGCCGTCCCGCCCGTAGGCCCGCAGGGTGAACCAGGCGGTGAGGGCACGCAGGCGGTGGGAATTCTCCGGGGTGAGGTGGGCCAGGTCGGGGGTGTCGCCGAGCGGGCCCAGGTAGGCCGCCGCGTTCTGGAAGACCGCCGTTTGCAGGTCGGGCCGCCGAGTGAACTGCACGGCGCTGTCGTAGGGGACGTTCAGCCACTTGTGCAGGTCGACGCAGATCGAGTCGGCCAGGTCGAGGCCGCCGACCAGGTGCGCGTGTTCGAGTGACAGCCCGGCGAAGGCACCGAAGGCGGCGTCCACGTGCAGCCAGAACGCGTAGTGTTCGCGCAATGCGGCGATGGCGCGCAGGTCGTCGAAGTCGGCGGTGTTGACCGTGCCGGCGTTGGCGACCACGATGCACGGACCGTCGGGTTCGGCCTCGCGAAGCGCCTGTTCCAGCGCCGGCACATCGACGGCTTCCCGTCCGGGCAGGGTCGGCACGGGGAGGAGGGCCCGGCGTCCCAGACCGAGCATCGACAGCGCTTTGGGCACGCTCGAATGCGCTGATCCCGACAGCACCCGTACCGCGCCGAGTACGCCCGCCCCGTGCTCCGCGGGTGAGACGCCCAGCTGCTCTCCGAGCCATTCGCGGGCCACGGCGAGGCCGACGGTGTTGGACATGGTGGCGCCGCTGACGAAGGTTCCGTGGTGCTGGTCGGACAGGCCGAACAGACTCCGCAGCCAGCCGATCGTCTCGCGCTCCAGGCTCTGTCCCGCCCCGTCCAGTGCCGAGAAGGCGTTCAGATCCCAGGTCGTGGTCATCCAGTCGCCCGCCAGCGCGGCCGGCGTCGTCCCGCCGGTCACGAATCCGAGATAGCGCGGCCCGGCGCTCGCCGACAGCGCCGGCTCCCAGCAGGCGATGAACTCCTCCAGCGCCGCCCGCGCTCCCACCCCCTGCTCGGACAAGGGATTCGGCTCCGGCACCGGCGCCGCGGGGACGACGTCCCGCCCGGCGACCTGCCCGAGCACGTCGGCGGCGTGCTGCCGGACGGTCTCCAGCAGGTGCGGCAGACCGTCGCGGTCGGCGGCGAGTCGTGGGTGCATGCCATGTCTCCGTTCGTATCGGGTGGCCACGACCGTAGGCAGCACACCGGTCCGGCGCCTGGTCCAATCATGGAAAACTGGACCAGTGCGGATGAGGGACGACTACCTGGTGCAGGCGCTGGGGCCCTGGCGGGACACCAAGGCGCCACTCAGCACGGCGCTGGCCCGTGCGCTACGGGAAGCGCTGCTCGACGGCCGGATACGCGCCGGGAGCGAGCTGCCCGCCGAGCGCCGTCTCGCCGCCGCTCTCGGAGTGAGCCGTGGCACGGTGACAGCCGCCCTGGAACGGCTGCGCGACACCGGATGGGTCCGTACCCGGCACGGCAGCGCCAGCACGGTACAACTCCCCCCGGCCACCGCGGAACGGATCGCTCCGCTCTCGGCGACCGGGGAGGCCGGCTCCCTGGTCGACCTGCGCCGGGCCGTTCCCGCCGCGCCGCAGGAGCTCTATCTGGAGGCGACCCGGCGAGCCACCGATCGAGCGGGGCCCTTGCTGGCCGACCACGGCGAACCCGGTCCGGGCATCCCGGACCTGCGTGCGGCGATCGCCGCACGGTACAGCGCCGAAGGCACCGCGACACGGCCCGAGCAGATCCTCGTCACCAGTGGGGCCCGGGCCGCGCTGACCCTGCTCGCGGCCCACTTCAGGCCTCGTACGGCGGTGGTGGAGACACCCACGTACTTCGACGCGCTTCAGGTGCTGCGTCATGCCGGAGCGAGGCTGGTGGGCTGCCGCGTCACCTCCGACGGCTGGGACCTGGACCAACTGCGGGACGCCTTCGCCGCCGCGCGCGGCCATCTCGCCTACCTGGTACCCGACTTCCACAACCCGACGGGAGCGCTGATGCCCCCGCACACCCGCCGCACCGTGACCCAGCTCGCCGCCCAGCACCAGGTCACCCTCGTCGTGGACGAGACCATGCGCGACCTCGACCTGCGCGACCAGCCGGAACCCATGCCCCGTATCCCCGGCGCACTGCTGATCGGCTCGACCAGCAAGTCCATCTGGGGCGGGCTGCGCATCGGCTGGATCCGGGCCCGTGCCTCGCTCGTCCGGGAACTGCAGGACCACCCGCTGGCCGGACCACTGACCGCGCCGCCGGTGCAGCAACTCGTCGCCGTCGAACTGCTACGGGATCTGGAACCGCTGCTCGGACAACGCCGGCACGAGCTACGGCAACAGCGCGACCACCTCGCCGGCGTCCTCGCCGACGACGGCCGTTGGCACTTTGCCCTCCCACCCGGCGGACTCGCCCTGTGGCTGCGGCTGACGACCACCCTCGCCGATACCGTCGTCGAACGGGCCGACAGGAACGGGGTCGCCCTCGCGGCGGGCCCACGCTTCGCGGTCGACGCCACCCTCACCCGCTATCTGCGCGTGCCCTTCACCCCACCGCGCCCGGTACTCGAGCAGATCGCCCACGTCCTCGACGACGCCTGCTGAGATGACACCGCTCAAAGAGGGTACGTTCCAACCGCTGTCCAGCGGCCTCCAGCATCGCATTCCAGCAGCTCATAGGCCTGCCGCCCAGAAGCGCCGTTGATTCCCGGGCTCAGCGCGCGGGTTCGATTCCCGTCACCCGCTCCACAGCGAAGGCCCAGGTCAGCGACCTGGGCCTGGTTTGTTGCCAAAATCGCTCAAAGGTCACCGCGCCCGCCGCGTGCCAGTCGTGGCCGGGGCGGTCGACACCACGGCCTTTGGCAGCCGCTTGGAGCGATAGCCTCTAAGATCACGGCCCCAACGTCGTGCTTTACCGGGCAGTCCTAGCTCGGGCAGGTCGCGGCCTCGATGTGGGCGAGTTGGGCGGCGAGGATCTCTTCGAACGCGGCGCGGCGGTCTGCTCCGAGGGGGCGGACGTCGCGGGCGAAGTGGGCCAGGGCCGGGAAGCGTTCGGGGTCGGCGCCGAGTACCGCGACGCGGAACAGCTCCATGCCCTGTTCGTGCTCGCCGGGGGTGACGGTGCTGATCCCTGCCTCGGAGGCGATCAACGCGGCGATGAGGACCGCGACCCGGTGGTAGCGCGCCGGGATCTCCTCATCGGGCAGTCCCGACGAGCGCAGAGCCTGCAGCACCTCTTCCATGACCATCCGGGAACCGGTGCCGGATGATGCGTAGCGTCCCCAGACCGCGGCGAGCTGGGGCTGCCGGCCGAATGCCTCTCTCATGCGCAGGGCCAGGGCCGTGATGCGCTGCTTCCAGTCGCCCTCGGGGTGGTAGCCGCCCATGGCGGCCAGGAGGATCCGGTCGGCGACCGCGCGCAACAGTTCGGTCTTGCTGCGGAAGTGCCGGTAGAGGCTGGAGGAATCGGTCCCGAGCGTCGCGGCGAGCTTGCGCACACTGAACGACTCGGCGTCGCTCGTGCGCAGCAACTCCGCCGCCGCATCCAGGATCTCCTCGGTCGACCAGCGCCTTCGGCCTGCCATCTCGCTCCTCTCGCCGGGTCTCAGCCTAACCTATGCACTTGGCGTTGCACGCACCGCGTGCATAATGAGGACATGGGCGTGCCGGGTGTCTCGTCAACAGGCGGGCCGGCGTGCCAAGTACGACAACGAGTTCGGCTACTCCTGCCAGGTCGTCCGCGTCGTCCGTGCCCTGTCGCTCCGGGGCAGGCGGCCGACGTGGACCTCACCCGGGGAATACGAAAGGACGCATGTCGTGAGGAAGCCGCTGGATCCCGCGGAGCTGAACGCCGCGATGGAAAACGTCCACCGCGCCGGGATGCCGGGCCTGTTCGCCGAGGTGCGTGACGGCGACCAGGTCTGGCGCGGCGCCGCCGGGGTCGCCGATGTCGCTACCGGTCGCCGCGTCACCGCCGACATGCGGCACCGCGTCGGCAGCATCACCAAGACCTTCACCGCCGCCGCGGTTCTGCGGCAGGTCGAGAGCGGTCAGATCGGCCTCGACACCCCGATCGGCCGGTACCTTCCGCGGCTGGTTCCCGGAGAGCGCGGCGGCGCGATCACGGTCCGGATGTTGATCAACCACACCAGCGGCCTCGCCGAGTACCTCCCCTACGCCTACCCCTCCCTCAAGGCATTCCCCGCCGTCGCGGACACCGGACCCCAGAGCTTGGACGACAACCGGCTCACGCGGTTTCACCCCACCGAGCTGATCGAGATGGGGGTCACCGCACCTGCCGTCGGCGCCCCGGGCGGCACTCCGGGGGTGTACTCCAACACCAACTACCTGCTCCTCGGCGAACTCCTGGAACAGGTGACCGGTACTACGGCGGAGCGCTGCATCACCCGGAACGTCATCGAGCGCGCCGGGCTCCGGGACACCGAACTCCCCGCCGGGCCATACGTCAACGGGGAGCACTCGCAGATCTACGAGGCGTGGTTCGGCATGATCGACCCGCCGCGCGACTACAGCGTCTACGACATGTCATGGGTGGGGCCGGCGGCCTCGCTGATATCGACCGTCACGGACCTCAACCGCTTCTTCGGCATGCTGCTCGCCGGCGAGATCGTCAGCCCGTCGTCGCTGACGCAGATGCAACGCACCGTCCCGGTCGTCTCCCAAGAGGGAAAGACGATCGACTACGGCCTCGGCCTGCACCCGATGAAGGCTCCCGGTCAGGGCACCTTCTGGGGCCATGGCGGCACGGTCTGGGGTGCTGGAGCGCTCGCCATGACCAGTGCCGACGGCAAGCGGCAGATGTCCGTCGCGGTGAACCTGCAGCGGTGGAACAGGCTCGACTCCTCGGGCAAACCGCAGCCTCATCCCATCGACGACGCGCTTACGGCTCTCCACCGCGTGGCGATGTACGGCTGACAGGGCCGCAGAGAGCCGCTTTCACCGAGCCTGCGAGTCGGGTCATCGCCTGGCTCCGGTTCCCTGCCCGGCAGGGCCCTGACGGTCGCACTGTTGTGGAGGCGGCCGCGACCGGCTTGCGCTGACGCGGACTCAACGTCTCAGACCTGGACCAATACGGGCCACGACCACCACACACCATGGAGGAAGACATCGTGGAACGCATCGGCATCATCGGAGTGGGAGAGATCGGCCGGGCCATAGTGATGGGCCTGCGTCACGGGGGCGACGAGCTGCCGGAGGTGTTCCTCTCGCCCCGGGGCGCCGACACAGCCGCGGAGCTCTCCGAGCGCTACGAGGGCGTACGGGTGTGCGCCGACAACCAGGCGGTGGTGGACCGCTCCGAGGTAGTGATCATCGCCGTACGACGCCAAGACCGGCACGATGCCCTGGCCGGTGTGCGGGTGGACGACGACAAGATCGTGGTCAACGTCATGGCCGGCGTCGGCAACGACGACCTGCGACAGACACTCGCCACCGGCGCCCCGCTGACCCGGGCCATCCCCCTGCCGGCCATCCGCGAACGCCGCTCCGTCACGGTGGTGTACCCCTCGCACCCGAGGGTGAACTCGTTCTTCGAGCGCCTGGGCGGGGCGCTCCCCGTCGCGGACGAGGCGGCCTTCAACGTCTTCTCCGCGCTGACAGGGACGCTGACCACCCACTACTGGTACCTCGCCACACTCACGTCGTGGGCCGCCGGCCACGGCATCGCCTCCGAGGACGCGGACCGCTACGTTCGCAGCCTCTTCCAGGGCGTCGGTCGCGCTCTGAGCGACAACTCCCGTTCCCTGCACCAACTCGCGGCCGACCACGAGACCCCGGGCGGCAACAACGAACGTATCCGCACCACCTGGTTCGACCCGGCCAGCTCCGAGGCCCTGACCAGTGCCCTTGACGCACTCCTCCGCGATCTCACATAGCCACGTGGCGCGCCGCGGGAAGCCGTGGGAAAACGTCGCGGACCGCTGGTAGCGGGATCGGACGGTCTGAGCGATGCCGAGGAACCGGTTCCGCGCTGGGCGGCGTCGGTGACGACTTGCCCGGAGTTCAAGTGGTCCGCGCTCAACCCTTGACTCGTGATTCACACGTAGGCAACATCCTCCCATCTTTCGTGAGAAAACTTATCACTCTACGAGAAACGCGAGGACGTCGATGCGTGTGGGGATCCTTGGGCTGGGCGAGGCCGGGGCGTTGTATGCCGTTGGTTTCGCAGAAAACGGCTGGTCCGTAGTGGGGTACGACCCCGGCGACGTGCCGACTCCGGCTGGTGTCATGCGGGCGGGCAGCGTGGCGGAGGCGGTTGGCGGGGCCGATCTTGTGCTGGGGCTGACGGGAGCCACAGCGGCCGCGTCGGTGGCGGTGGAGGCGGCGCCGCATCTGCGGGACGATGTGGTCTTCGCGGACATGAACGCCGGAGCGCCCGATCTCAAGCGGAAGATCGACGGCGTCGTCACCGAAGGTGGGCGGGCGATCTTCGCGGATGTGTCCGTGATCGGCTCGGTTCCCGAGTACCGCCACCGTACGGCTCTGGTGGCCAGCGGCCGCGGGGCCTCGGCCGTGGCGGAACACTTCCGGGCGCTGGGTGCTCCCGTGGAGGACCTGGGCGGGGAGCCGGGGGCGGCGTCGGCCCGCAAGCTGCTGCGCAGCCTCTTCATGAAGGGGCTGGGCGCCGTCATCGTGCAGACGGTGGAAGCGGGCCGTGCCGCCGGTGACGAGCAGTGGGTGCGTCAGCAGGTCGTACGGGAGCTCGCCGACGGTGAGGCCACATTGGAACGCCTGTACGCAGGAACGTTCAAGCACGGGGTGCGGCGGGCCGGCGAGGTGGCCGCCGCAGCCGATCTGATGGCGGATCTCGGCCTGGACGCGGCCTTGGCCCACGGCATCAGCAGGCTGCACACCCTTGCCGCCCGCCAGGATGGACTGCGCGCCACACCGCTGGTCACCGAGGCATTGCTGGCGGCGTACGAGGGGCTGCCGACCGCCAACATCGGCGATGCGCGCGACCGGCTGGGCCTGGTCGACTCCGGCATCAGTCCGCTGTGGACCGGTGCCCGCGCAGTGGGCCGCGCGCTGACGGTGTTGACGCGGGCCGGGGACAACCAGGCCATCCACGAAGCGCTGCGGATCGCCGGGCCCGGTGACCTGATCGTGGTCGACGGTCAGGGTGACACTTCCCGCGCCCTGATCGGCGAGCTGATCGCCGAGCGCGCCAAGGCTCGCGGGGTGGTCGGTATGGTGCTCGACGGCGCCGCCCGCGATGTGGAGGTCCTTGAGGAGATCGGCTTCCCGGTCTGGGCTCGCGCGGTCACCCCCGCCGGCCCCTACAAGGACGGCCCCGGCAGGGTGAACGTCGCCGTCGCCGTGGGCGGCGCGGTGTGCGGGCCGGGTGACCTGGTCGTCGCGGACGGCGACGGAGTCGCCGTCCTTCCCGCCGACGAGGCAGAGTCGACACTGGTCGCGGCGCGTGAGATCGAGGCCGACGAGGCGCACCGCCGCAGCAGCATCCGGGCTGGACGGGCCGGACAGGACGGACGGGCCGGACAGGACGGACGGCCGGAACAGGCCGGTCAGGCCGGTCAGGCCGGTCAGGCCGGTCAGGCCGGTCAGGCCGGTCAGGCCGGTCAGGCCGGTCAGGCCGGTCAGGCCGATCAGGCCGGTCAGGCCGGTCAGGCCGTGGGCGGAACGGCAGGAGAACCCGCAGGAGCACCGGCAGGAGAAGCAGCATGATCGCGATATGGGCCCTGGTCTCCTACATGACGGCCATCATCGTCTGGAACGCCGTACTGAAGAGGAACATCGGCGAAGCCCTCCTCGTCGGATTCGTGGTGACCGGCCTGTTCGCGGGCGGCGACATCGCTCATGTCATGTGGGACGGATTCGCCGAAGCGATGCAGGAGGAGGTCACTTTCGCCGCCCTGGCCTTCGTGTTCATGAGCTACTTGCTGAGCCGTACGCCGGTCCTGGATCAGTTGCTGAACATCCTCAACTCCCTGCTCGGTCGTCTGCGCGGCGGACCGGTGTACACCTCGACCGTCGCCGCGGGCATCTTCGGCGCCATCGCCCACGTCGGGGCGGCCGTCACCGCCGCGGTCGGCTCGGTGACCATCCCGTGGATGAAGCGCTCAAAGGTCAGCGGTGAGCTCGCCGCCACCGTCGCCGCCGGTGGCGCGGGGATGGGCGTCACCTTCCCGTTCAGCTCCACCATGTTCATCCTGATGGGCTCGGCCGGGGTGGCGGCGCTGGTCTCCAAGGACGAGATCGTGCTGCCGCTGTTCATGGGTGGGCTGTGGTGTCTGGGCTACCGCCTGCTGGCGGCGTTCTGGATGGTCCGCCGCCACAGGATCCAGCCCATGGACCGTGCCGATCTGCTGCCGCTCCGGGTCAGCCTGGGCGCGGGGTGGACCAGCCTGTTCCTGTTCGCCGGGATGATCGTTCCCTTGTTGCTGACCCGCGGACCGACCGGCGGTGAGCTGGGCCGTTACGTCGGTGTCACGATGTCGGACGCGATCAGCCTGATCACCTGGATACCGGTCCTGCTCATCGCGATCGTGCTGTTCCTGGGCCGCCGCCACCTTCCCCGCGCCGGCCGTGGGTGGTGGCAGCTGCTGGAGGGGGCCGTGCCGCAATTCGGCGTCATCGGCGTCACGATCGTGGCGGCGTTCTCCGCCTCGAACGTCCTCGGCGACCTGGGGCTGCCGCAACAGCTGACCGACGTACTGACGCAGCTGCACGCACCGAAGTGGGCCATGACCTTGATCGTGGGGGTGATCGTCGTCGCCGTCGCCATCCCGCTCACCGCCAGTGCCACCATGGCCGCCATCGGCCCGGTCGCCGTCTCGTCCCTGGCCGAGGCCGGAGTGCCGGCCGCCACCGCCTGCGTCGCCGTGCTGATCTTCGCCTCCACCGAGGGCGCGTCGCCGCCGTCCGGTGCCCCGATCTACGTGGCCAGCGGCATCGCCGGAGTCAACCCGGCCCGTACCTTCGCTCCCCTCGTCGGCTACTACTGCCTGCCGATCCTCCTGATCGGCGCCGCGGTGGCCACCGGCGTGCTGCCCGTCTGATCCGCCCTTCCACACGAGGTCGTGCCATGCCCACCCACCTGATCAAAATCCTCTTCCGCCTCGGCGTCCTCGGCTTTCTGCTGGGCGGCCTCTGCATCGTCGCGGGCCAGACGCTGGGGCTGGCTCTCGGCGACGCCGCCTGGGTCAACGGTGTCGCGACCACCGCCGGGCCCCCGACCTTCATCACCGCCGGCATCACCGGCCTGCTCGCCTACGTGCTGTCGTACGCCCGTCCCGGCGACCCGGAACCGGCCACGACCACGGCTACAGCCACGACCACGGCCACGGCCACGGCCACGACCACGACCACGACTACAGCTGCCACGGCCGCGCCCGAGCCGCGGCCCGCCGAAACCGCGCCGCAGCCGGAATAGGACGTACCGCTCCGGGTGGATCTTGTGCGCACCACGCCGCTGCTCGCATGCTGATAACACTTATCAGGAAATTCCGCAGCCGAGCAGACCACCCAGGAGCCGACCCATGGCCACCCCCGCCTCTCCGATGCGCTCGGTCGACCGAGCCTTCGACGTTCTGTCCGTGCTGGAGGACGCCCGCCACCCCCTGCGTCTGAGTGAGATCGCGCGCCGCTCCGAGCTCCACGTGGCCACCGCCCAGCGCATCCTGAACGTCCTCCTCGACCGCGGCTACGCCGTCAAGGAAGAACCCGGTTACGTCGCGGGACCGGCGTCCGTGGCCACCGCCCACGCCTTCCTGGTCAACAACCGGCTCAGCCAGGTCGCCCTGCCCGTACTGCAGGAACTGGCCGCGACCACCGGCATGACATCCACCCTGTACGTACGCGTCGGCCTCTCCCGCGTGCTGATCGCCCGCGTCGAGGGCCTCAATCCTCTCCGCTACCAACTGCCCATCGGCGAAAAGCTCCCCCTGCACCTGGGCGCCGGGAAATCCCTGGCCGCCTGGCTGCCCGAGGAGGAACTCGGCACCTACGTCGACAGCGTCACCCCCTTCACCCGGATCTCCGGCGAACGTGTCGGCGCCGATGACCTGCGTGAAGAGCTCCAGCGCAGCAAGGAGAACGGCCACGCCGTCTCCCTCAGCGAACGGGTCCTGGACGTCACCGCCGTCAGCGCCGCCATCCACCGCGAAGAACAGGTCCTCGGCGCGCTCAGCGTCGCCGGACCCAGCAGCGACCTGCCCACCGCGGACCACCCGCGCGTCATCACCGAAGTACGCCGGGCGGCCGACGCCATCGCCGCCCGCTGTCCCTGAACAGAAAGCGCCTTTCCCCTTGACCCACTCCTTGCCGTACCTCACCTACGACGAGCTGCTGCGGCGCACCGACGCCCCGCCCGGCTCCAGCTGGTACCTCTTCGCCGACCAGCCCGAACGCGGCATGGCCAACTTCGCGGGCCCGCGACAGATCCGGCGGGCGGCGCAAGAGGTCCACGACGGACGCGCCTTCAACCTCGATCACGCCCTCGACGCCTTCGACCCGCCCATGTCCCGGGCCCGCTCCATCCCCCACCACCGCATCACCGCCAAACACGAGCAGGCCCGCGACGACGTCCTGGAGGGCTTCTTCCTCCAGGCCAGCAGCCAGCTCGACGGCTTGCGCCACCGCCGCGCCTCCGGGCACGGCTTCTACAACGCCGTGCCCGACGATGAGATCGCGCCGCGAAGCCCACGCCTGGGCGTGCAGTTGTGGGCCGAGACCCCGCTGGCCGGGCGCGCGCTCCTCATCGACATCGACGGCCTCCTCCGCGACCGCGGCACGCCGCTCGACCATCCGGCGGGCCCCGCCCTCGGCCCCGAGTTGCTCGACGCGGCACTCGAGGCACAGCACTGCCGTGTCGAACCCGGCGATCTGGTTCTCGTCCACACCGGCTGGGCCCACTGGTACCTCACCGCCGAACCCGGCGCACGAGCCGCGGTCCGCGCCGGGCGACGCGCCACCGGGTTCGTCCAGTCCCGGGACTTCGTCGCCTGGTGCTGGGACCACCGCATCGCGCTGCTGGCCACGGACACCTTCGCCGTCGAAGTCCTCCCCGTGGTGGCCGACAGCGACTTCCACGCCAGCGCGCCCGAGGACGGCGGCATGATGCACCAGGAACTGATCGCCAAGCTCGGCCTGCCGTTGGGTGAGCTGTGGAACCTGACCGCTCTGACGGCTGACTGCCGGGCCACCGGCCGCTGGACCAGCCTCCTCACCGTCAAGCCGCTCAACCTCACCGGTGGCGTCGGCTCTCCCGCCAACGCCACCGCTCTGCGCTGACGAACACGACACCGCGACACCCCAACGCGACACCCCAACGACCTCGCGGGCACGCGGATTGATGGTGCGTCAGCGGTTCGTTAGTGGCGCGCTAATGGAACGGTAGCGGCCACCGGCAGAGTGAGTGGCACACCGAGCGAAACGTCGCCGGGCGCAGTACTCCGCTGATGACGAAGAGGGTCATTCCATGCTTATCAACCGCTCCCGGATCCGTACGTTCGCCGGTGCGAGTCTGCTGGTGACGGCCGCGATGTTCGCCACCGCTTGCCAGAACTCGGACGACACGAGCAGTGGGTCCGGTGACTCGTCCGCCTCCGCCGAGGCCACGGCCGATGCCGGGAAGGACAACGCCTCTGGCTCAGAGGCCGGATCCTCCGAGGGCAAGGACAAGGGGAGTCAGGATGGCTCCGGCGCCGACACCGGGAACGGTGAGCGGGACAAGGTCGGGCAGACGTGCGGGGCCAACGACATTTCCTGGAGCACCAGGTCCGAGACGCAGGCCGGTGGATACATCCTGGTCATCGCGAAGGCCAAGCCGGGTATCACCTGCACTCTGCCCGCCGCGCTTCCCACCATCGCCTTCGGGTCGGACGGCACCCAGGCGGGTCCCGCGGAGCAGGCCGTCGGGCCCGCGATCACCCTGGGCAAGGGAACGACCGCCTACGCCGGGGTGAACCCGAAGACCACCAAGGAAAACGGTGGCAAGGAACTGGACAGCATCATCGTCGGGGTCGGTGACGCGGACCCCAACCCGGTCTCCCTGCCGGTCGGCACCATCACCGTCGACGAGCCCATCGTCACCAACTGGCACACCTCCGCCGCGGATGCCGTCCCCTTCGGCGGAACGGACCAGTAGCCCGTAAGACCCGTAGGGGGCCGGCTCCGCGCCGCGGTTTTCTCGCAGCAACAACGTTAGGAGTTCGTAGATGATTCGCAAACGGTCACGTCTGATCGCCGCGCCGATCGCGGCTGTCGCCCTGACCCTGACTGTCGCCGGCTACCACGCCAGTGCGGCCGGATCGTCGCCCTCGGGCGGCGCGGAACGGTCGGGGAAGGTCACCAAGGCGGCGGGCCCGTGTCTGGCCGATGCCACGACGCTGGTCGGCGACCTCGACGGTGACGGCCACCCGGACAAGATCGCGAACCCTGGGCACACCGGCACCAAGATGACGATCCAGTGGGGGACCGCGGACGGCTCGTTCGGCGCGAAGCAGTCCGTCAGCGAACTTCTCGGCGCGAAGAAGGGCGAGGTCGCGACCGCCGCCGTCGCCGACTTCCAGAACGACGGCACCCTGGACATGATCGTCAACATCGTCGAGCCGGCCGACGGGGACGACCCCTCGACGGCGCGCGTCGCGGAGTACCGCCCCGGCCCGCTCAAGCGGTCGAACCTGGGCTCCGCCGACTCCCGGCACTCCGACATCGGCGACCACGGCGAGGTGCAGCAGCTCCGGATCGCCAACTACGGCGACGACCCGTACCCGGACCTCGCGATCCTCAACAACTCCGGTGACGGGCAGCTGGACCGGGACGTGCGCCTGTCGTACGCGGGCAGCGGCCCGGGCGACTTCGACTACGCGCTGAAGGAGAAGTACGGCGAGTTCGGGTCCACGGCCGAGCCGCCGGCCATGCCCGGCGACGGTTGGAAGCAGTTCTACGAGTCCTGCTCCTGATCCTGATCCTGACCGCGACTGGGCGCCGCCGGGTCCTTCGGGCACCGGCGGCGCCCCCGGTGTCGGCGGCGCCCGGGTTCAGGTGTTTTCGCGGTTGTTGAGGATGTCCAGGATCCGGCCCGCGTGGCCGTGGCCCAGGCGGGGAGTCTCCGCGTCGGCCGTGGGCCGGGACGTGGACGGGGCGCGGTAGACGTAGCCGATGCCGCGGGCCGAGACGATCGCGTCGCCGCCCAGCGGCGTGGCGTCGAGCTTCCGTCGCAGCCGCGAGACGGCGAACTTCACCCGGGTGGAGGCCTGCCCGCCGGGGTCGTTCCACGCCGTGGCCAGGAGGTGCTCGAAGGGCTGCACCTTGCCCGCGCTGCGCACCAGGCAGTTCAGCAAGCGGAACTCGACGGGCGTCAGCCGCAGCGGTTTGCCCACGACGTGGACTTCCGCGCTGAGGGAGTTCAGGCGCAGCAGCCCGTCCTCGTAAACGGGGTCCTGGTTCTCCGTGGCGCCATGGCGGCGCAGCACCCGCGCCATGCGTGCCATGAGCTCCTTGGGGCTGAACGGCTTGACGATGTAGTCGTCGGCGCCCGCGGCGAGGCCGATCACGAGGTCCTGGTCGTCGGATCTCGCCGTCAGGAAGATCACCGGGATGTCACTGACGCTGCGCAGCCGACGTAGTACCTCGATCCCGTCGATGCCCGGCAGCATGATGTCGAGCAGGACCAGATCCGGGCGTTGCGCGTAGGCCTCGCGGAGGCCGGTGGATCCGTCGCGCGCATGGCTGACCTCGTAGCCGCCGCGCTGGGACAGCATGATCCCCATAACGGTGACCATGGCCTCGTCGTCCTCGATCAACAGCACACGGGGACGGCGACGTGTCGGCGGCTGTACCTGTGGCTGCGTTTGCGGCGGTGTCTGTGTCTGCCGTGTCTGTGTCTGCCGTGTCTGTGGCTGTGGCTGTGCGGCGTCCCGGTCGGTCAGCCGGACCGTTCTGACATCACGGGCCGACACTCCCTGGCCGACCAGGAAGTCCAGAGCCGTCTCGTAGCACGTGTCGCACAGCCGGGTCTCGCGGCGGTTCAGCACGATGGCGAAGCGCGCCGTCCGGCCGCAGGCGTGGCCGGCGATGTCCGTCGCACAGGGACCCGCCGTGAGAGCGGAGACGTTCTCCGCCCGGCGCCGGGTCCGGCGGGCGGCCGACCGGCAGGTATCGGAGCAGTAGCGGCGGCGGCGCCCCACCTTGGCGGGGGTGGGCAGCGGCGAGCCGCACTCCTCGCAGCGGTCCGCGGCGGCGTCGTCCACGTGCGGCCCTCCTCCTCAACCGTCCTCGGCCTCCGTCGCCCCTCGGCACGTAAGGCATGTACAGCACGTTGAGCCCGTTGAGCCCGTTGCGCACGTAATCCGTTTCGTGCCGCGACTCAGGTGCGAAAGAGTTAGCGTCCCTTGGTTCTTCCCCATGTGTGCGGTTTCCTGGAATTGTGCGGCCCGGCCGCCTCGCGGCAGCCGGGCCCGGGGAGTCAGGACCGCCTGTGCTGTCCGGCGTCGACGATCCGGTCCCCCATCGCGCGGAGAGCCCTCGCCACCATGGCGAGGGCCTCATGCTGAGTCAGGACGGCGACCGCGTCCAAGACACCGGACACGATGCACAGCCCCACCCCCCACGAGGTGCTCTCCCGCAGGTACCACCTCCCAGCCGACGGCTCGGACTCAAGGGCGCGGGCGGGGTTCCGTTCCGTCCCTCCCCCGTTCTCCTCCGTGTCCGTGCCGGGGCTGTCCGGTTCGAGGGTTCGGCACATCGGGCGACCTCCTCTCGACAGCGACCGCGACCATCGCGAGCTGTCGCGACTCGCACGCGGTGGCCATGCCGCGTCGGAAGCCGATCGGCGTGTCCTCCCCCTCACCCAGGGTGATGCGCTCACAGTGCTGCCTGCCGACGCGCCCCGGCAAGGCACCGCAATCAACGTAGCTTCGGCACCACCGCGCAGGGCGTTCTCACTGTTCGGGGCGGGCCACGCGGATCAGCGTCTGCTGCCCGTTGGCGACGAGATTCCGCCCGTCGCCCTGGACCGCGAACACCTCCAACTGGCAGACGGTCGGGGTGCGTCCGGACTTCAGCACGCTCCGGCGTGGAACTAGCCGTGTTGCTGGGTCACTCCGTTTCAGGTACCCATCAGGCGTTCCACCGGCAGAAGACCGTTGATGCCGATCATCATGGCACCGGAGACCCGGGTCACCGCCCGGACCGCCGAGGGCCGCGTCGTCAGTACGGTGCGGGCCACCCCTGCCACCGCCGGCTGCGGGACCTCGAACGCGAGGGCGCCATCCGCGGCTACCGCGCCGTCGTCCGCCCTCGTCATGAAGCACGTCGTCCACGACCGGCCGCTGCCCGAGTAGCCGTTCCCGTCCACCGATCGGTGGACGGGAAGTTCAACCGGGTACCTCTGTCGGCCAAGTCCGCTGGCCAGCAAGGCTTTCGGGCATGAAATCACTCACTGTGCGCATGGCGCGCTGGAGCGCTCGGCACCCCTGGCGGGCCATCGTCGGCTGGCTGGTGTTCGTGGCGCTGTGCCTGGGGGCCGGGAGTGCCGTCGGGACCCACAGCGCGACGACGGCCGACTACCGGGTCGGCGAGGCCGGGCGGGCGGAGGCGATGGCCGCCGAGGGGGGTCTGGAGCGCAGGGCCACCGAACAAGTGCTGATCTCCGCCCGGTCCGGCGCCCTCGACCGGGACGCGGCCGAGGCCGCCGCCGGGGAGCTGACCGCCCGGATGGAGCGGCTGCCCGAGGTCGCGGGCGTCGCCGGCCCGCTGCTGTCCGGGGATCGCCGGATCCTCATGGTCGAGGTGGCGCTGCAGGGCGAGGAGCGGGACGCGAAGGACAAGGTCGACGCGCTGACCGGGCAGACCGGCGCCGTGGCGAAGGCCTATCCGGGGCTGCGGCTGGAGGAGACCGGAAGTCCCTCCATCAGCAAGGGGGTCGATCAGCAGCGCGGCGACGACCTGGCGCTCTCCGAGAAGATCACGCTTCCCATCACCCTGATCACCCTATTGGTCGTCTTCGGATCCGTGACCATGGCGGGGGTGCCGCTGCTGCTCGCGCTGTCGTCGATCGCGGCGGCCATCGGGCTCTCGATGGTGGCCTCCCACGTGTCCCCCGACGCCGGGGTCGGCACGAACGTCATCCTGATGATCGGCCTCGCGGTCGGCGTCGACTACACGCTCTTCTACCTCAAGCGGGAGCGCGAGGAGCGCGCCCGCTCGGGCGGCCGGCTGAGCTCGGAGGCGCTGGTGGACATGGCCGCGGCCACCTCGGGCCGGGCCGTCGTGGTCTCCGGGCTCGCGGTCGTGGCCTCCACCGCGACGCTGTACCTCGCCTCCGACGTCATCTTCTCCTCGCTGGCCACCGGCACGATCGTGGTCGTCCTGGTCGCGGTGGCCAGTTCGCTGACGGCGCTGCCCGCGATGCTGGTCAAGCTGGGAGAGCGGGAGGAGCGCGGGGCGCGGCGCCGTGCCGAGCGGGGAAAGCCCGCGCGCCGGACCCGGGGCAACGGCGGTGGCCGCGTTTGGGCCGCTCTGCTGCGCCCCGCGAGCCGGCATCCGTTGGCCACCCTGTGCGTGTCCGTTCTCGCCCTGCTCGCGCTCGTCATCCCGTTGGCCGGGTTGAAGATCACGGAGATGAGCCGGGACACCCACTCCCGCGACATCGCCGCCATGCGGGTGTACGACCGGCTCAACGAGGCGTTCCCGGACCAACGGGTCACCCACCAGGTCGTCGTACGTGCCGACGCCGGGCGATCCGGCGAGGTCGGCGGGGCGCTGCGGGAGCTGGCCCGGCGCGCCGACGCCGACCCGCTGTTCACCGGCGCCTCGCGCGTGCGGACCTCCGCCGACCACCGGATCAGTACGCTCGACCTGAAGGTGCCGTACCTGGGCAACTCGGACCAGGCGTACGACTCCCTCGACCACCTGCGCGAGGACTACCTGCCCGCGACCGTCGGCCGGGTCGACGGGGCGGAGTTCGGAGTGAGTGGCGACGTCGCCCGGTACGCCGACTATCCCGCGCACCAGAACGGCAAACTCCCGCTGGTTCTCGGGGCGTTGTTGCTGGTGACCTTCGCGATGACGGCGTACGCCTTCCGCTCGCTGGTGCTGGCGCTGATCGGGGTCCTGCTGAATGTGCTGTCCGCGGCGGCCGCGCTCGGTCTGCTCGTCCTGGTCTTCCAGGGGACCTGGGCCGAGGGGCTGCTGGACTTCCACTCCACCGGTTCGATCGGATCGCGCGTACCGCTGTTCCTGTTCGTGATCCTCTTCGGGCTCTCGATGGACTACCAGGTGTTCGTGGTGAGCCGGATCAGGGAGGCCGTACTCGCGGGCACGTCCACGAGGCAGGCCGTGCTGGACGGCATCCGGAGGTCGGCGAGTGTGGTGACGAGTGCGGCGGTGGTGATGACGACCGTCTTCGTGAGCTTCGTCTTCCTCCACATCATCGAGATGAAGCAGATCGGCTTCGTCCTCGCGGCGGCCGTACTGCTCGACGCCTTCATCATCCGGATCATGGTCCTTCCCTCGGCGATGCTGCTGCTCGGTGAGGCGAGCTGGTGGCCGTCGCGGGCGGCGGGACGGACGGCGGTGGCCTCGTCTCGAACAGCCGACGGACGACCGGCGGTCGACGTACGTTGATCGGTATGACCGCTCTCACCACCCCCCTGGCCGACGCCTTCTGGGCCACGTCGCTGCGCCGGTGGAACGCCGTGTGCTGGGTGCTGTTCGCCGCGATGGCCGTCGGCCTGGTGACGACGGTCCCGGCCAGCGGGAGCAAGTACGAGGCGCTCGCGCTGCTCAGCTGCGTGGTGCTGTGCTACGCGGTGCTCGACCGCTTACCGGGGAACCCCGTCGTACGGCCGCGGGTCTATCTCTCGGCGCTCGTGCTCGCGCTCGGCGGGCTGGCCTACCTGGGCAGCAGCTATGCGGCGCTGTTCATGGTGACGCTGCCGCACTACTGGATGTTCGGGCGCACACCGCGGGTCTCGATGGGGTTCCTCGGGCTGGCCACCGGTGCCACGCTGGCCGGAAGCCTGATCCGGCAGGGCTGGACCGCGGAGTTCTTCGGCGAGACGATGGTGTCCACCCTGATCGTGGTCGCGGTGGGCGTACTGATCGGCCTGTGGGCGCACTCGGTCGTCGCGCAGAGCAGTGAACGGGCGCGGCTGATCGAGGAGTTGGAGCGTACGCAGGCGCAGCTGTCCGAGGCTCACCAGCGGCAGGGCGCGGCGGACGAACGGGAACGCATCGCACGGGACATCCACGACACGCTCGCGCAGGGCTTCGCGTCGATCATCGTGCTCGCGGAGGCGGCCCAGGCGGGCATTCACCACGATCCGGCGACCAGCGCCCAGCAACTGCGGTCGATCGAGTCCACCGCCCGGGAAAACCTCGCCGAGGCCCGGGAGTTGGTCGGCTCGGCGCGGCAGCCGGGCCCTGGACAGGTGGCGGGCGGCTCGGTGGCGCGGACCCTGCGCCGTACGCTCGACCGCTTCGCGGAGGACACCGGACTGGCGGTGGACGCCGAGCTGGCCGACCTCGAGTGCGACCAGCAGACCCGTATCGCACTGCTGCGCTGCACCCAGGAGTCCCTGGCCAACGTGCGCAAACACGCGCGCGCGTCCATGGTCGGCGTGGTGCTGGCGCGGCGTCCGCACGGAGTGGAGCTGGAGATCACCGACGACGGGACCGGGTTCCTGGTCGGGGAGTCGACGGGCTTCGGACTCGACGGCATGCGCAAGCGACTGGCGGAGCTGGGCGGGAGGCTCACGGTGACGAGTTCGGTGGGCGACGGGACGCGGATCCTGGCGGTGATCCCCATGGCGGGCGAGGTGGAGGCATGAGGGACATGAGGGAGGGCGGTCTGCGGATCGTCGTGGTGGACGATCACACCGTGATGCGGGCCGGGGTCATCGCCCTGCTCGCCGCCGAGAACAGCATCGAGATCGTCGGCGAGGCGGGTGACGGACGCGCGGCGCTCGAACTCGTCGAGCGGTACGACCCCGACGTGGCCCTGGTCGATCTGCGGATGCCGGTGCTGGACGGGGTGGCGACGACGACCGAGATCGTCGCCCGGTATCCGCGTACGCGGGTGCTGATCCTGACGACGTACGACACCGACGCCGAGATCGAGCGCGGGGTGGAGGCCGGTGCCATCGGCTATCTGCTCAAGGACACCACCCGCGAGCAGCTCGTCGACGCCGTCCACGCGGCGGCACGGGGCGAGACGGTGCTCGCTCCCCGGATCGCGGAGAAGCTGGTCGCGCGGATGCGGCGGCCCGTTCAGGACCCGCTGACCGAGCGCGAGACCGATGTCCTCAACGCCGTGGCGGACGGCATGACCAACGCCGAGATCGGACGGCGCCTCGTGATCGCCGAGGCCACGGTGAAGACGCATCTGCTCCGGCTGTTCGCCAAGCTCGATGTGAACGACCGGACGAGGGCGGTGGTGGTGGCCATGGAAAGAGGAATCCTGGAGCGGCCTTGAACCTTGTCCCCGAGCGCAAGGTCACGACGGCGTGCCGATGCCCCTGGGCAGTGCTTCGTCGGTGGCGGCCCAGCTGGCCAGCAGCTTGAGGGCGTCTTCATCGGGTGAGCCGGGCCGCGCACTCATGGCCGTCAGGCTCAGCGAGGGCTCGGCGGGCAGTTGCATCGCGTCGAAGGCGAGCGTCAGATCGCCGACGACGGGGTGGTGGAAGTGCTTCAGGCCGCTGTAGTGCAGGCGCACATTGTGCCGGGCCCATGCGGTGCGGAAGTCCTCGCTGCGGGTGACGAGTTCGCCGATGAGATCGGTCAGACCCTTGTCGTGCGGGTTGCGGCCGGCCTCGGTGCGGAGCAGGGCGACGGTGTTGTTCATCGACTCCTCCCAGTGGCGGCCGAAGAACTCGCGGCCACGGGGGTCGAGGAACTTGAACCGGGCCATGTTCACCGGTGGCCTCCGCCCGTCGGTGAACATGGGCGCGTACAGGGCGAAGCCGAGCCGGTTGGCGGCGAGGAGGTCGAGGCGGCTGTTGCGGACGAACGCGGGCGCGTCGGTCATGGAGTCCAGGATGCGCTGCACGTTCGGCGGAACCTGGGTCTGCTGCTGAGGGGCGCGGCGGCGCCTTTGCGGGGTGGTGTTGGCGGCGCGGGCCAAGTCCCACAAGTGGTCGCGTTCGGCCTCGTCGAGCTGGAGGGCTCGGGCCAGGGAGTCCAGGACGGCTTCTGAGGCACCGGTGAGGTTGCCGCGCTCCAGGCGTACGTAGTAGTCGACGCTCATTCCGGCGAGCATGGCGACTTCTTCGCGGCGCAGACCGGGGACGCGGCGGTTGCCGCCGTAGGCGGGGAGGCCCGCCTGCTGCGGGGTGATCCTGGCCCTGCGGGAGGCCAGGAACTCCTTGATCTCGTTCCTGCTGACCACGATCTCCAGGCTAGGTCCGCCGCGGAGGGTGTGGGGGGTTCTGTCATTACCTGGCACAGCTTTACCTTCCCCACCAGCGTGACCAGCGGTTTCATCGAGAGTGTCTGCGGGGCGGCGCGGATCGCCCTCGGCGGGCGGCCGCCGCGTTCTGCCCCCAGCGGCGTTCCGCCCCCCGCTGGCCCGCACTCGCCCTCTCACCGACTGGAGACCTTCGTGCCCACCACCACTCAGCGGCCGGTCGTTCCGGCGGTCCGGGACCGCGGCCGTCACCCGGTCGCGGCCCTCGCCGCCTGCGTGGTCGGCTTCTTCGTGATCACGCTGGACGCCACGATCGTCAACGTCGCCCTGCCCACCATTCGTGATGAGCTCGGGGGCGGGATGAGCGGTCTCCAGTGGGTGGTGGACGGCTACACCCTGATGTTCGCCGCGCTGCTGCTGTCGGCCGGTGCCCTCTCGGACCGGATCGGGGCCCGCCGGGCCTACGGGATCGGCGTGGCGGTGTTCGTCGGCGCTTCCGCCGCTTGCGGCCTGGCGCCGGGCCTTGGCGTCCTGGTGGCCGCCCGGTTCCTACAGGGCGCCGGGGCCGCGGTGGTGATGCCCACCACGCTGGCCCTGATCAGGGAGGCGTACGACGATCCGGGGCGCCGGGCCCGTGCGGTGGCGGTGTGGGCGATGGGCGGCGCCACGGCCGCCATGACAGGGCCGCTCGTGGGGGGTGTGCTGACGGGGCTGAGCTGGCGGCTGATCTTCTTCATCAACGTCCCCGTGGGCGTGGCCGCCCTGGTGCTCCTGGCCCGGATCCAGCCTTCGCCGCACCGGAGGGTGCCCTTCGACTGGGCCGGTCAGGTTGGAGCTGTCGCGGCGATGGGCGGGCTCACCTATGGCGTGATCGAGGCCGGTGCCGATGGGTTCACCGCACGGCGGGTCATCGTGGCGCTGGCCGTCGCGGCGATCGGGCTGGCCGGTTTCCTCGTGATCGAGGCCAGGAGTGCGCATCCGATGGTGCCGCTGGAGATGTTCCGCAACCGCACGATGGTGATCGCGGCCACCGTGGGCTTCACCTTCATGATCGGCTTCTATGGGGTGCCGTTTCTGTTCAGCCTGTACTTCCAGCAGCTGCGCGGACTGTCGTCGATGGCCACCGGTGTGGCGTTCCTGCCGATGATGGCCTGCTCCGCGCTGCTCACACCGGTCTCCACCCGGTTCGCGCGATGGGTCGGCCTCAGGGCGTCGATCACGGGCGGGCTCTTGCTGATGGCCGCCGGAATGATCGTCCTGACGGTCCTGCCCGCGACGGCGCCGGTCTGGGCCGTGTCCGCCCTGATGATCCCCGTCGGTCTCGGCGGCCCGCTGATCATGCCGCCGCTGGCCGCGCATCTGCTCGATCATGTGCCCGGCCATCGCGCGGGCGTCGCCAGCGGAATCCTCAACACCGCCCGTCAGATCGGCGGCGCCCTGGCCGTCGCCGTCTTCGGCGCCCTGCTGACGGACCACGCGGGCTTCCTGCACGGCCTGCGCACCAGCCTGGTCATCACCGTCGTCATACTGCTGGCGACCACGGCGGCGACCCGGCTGCTGCCCCTTCACCGCCCGTCGGACGCCGGCTCGGTCACGCGCTTCCGGTAGTGGACGCGGTCGTACTGGCCGTCCTGGCGGCGTTCGGTCTCCTCGTATCCGTACCTCGGGTAGATCTCCTGGTTCTCCCACATGAGGGCGTTGGTGTAGAGCCGGATCTCCGGGAGGCCGAGGGCGCCTGCGTGGGTCTCCGCGAAGGTGAGCAGGTGCCTGCCCACGCCCTGGCGGTGGGCGTCGGGGTGTACGGCGATGTTCTCCAGGACGAGGTGGTCGGGCTCGGCCACCAGGACCAGGGCGCCCACGACCGGGTCGCCGGTGACGAAGACGCGGCCCGCCGCGATGTCGGCCGTGTGGTCGGCGTCCATGGGTGCCGGGCGGAGCCCGATCCGGGCGACGTAGGGGCGGTATGCCGCGTCGATGACGGCCTTCACGGCGTCGGCGTCGGCGGCCGTCGCGGGGCGGATGTGGTGGTCCATGGCTCCACAGTGTGCGGCATACGGACATCGAGGTGTGCCGGCCGCGGGGGAGGGCAAGCGGGCTGGCCCGGGGGACACGGCGTCGGTCAGGCGGGCCGGTCGCGGGTGCCGCGTCGGTCAGGCGGGCCGGCCTCGGGGGCCCCGGCGGGTCTGGGCCAGCCATTCCGGGGCGGGTTCGGGGTCGCCGTACGCGTCGTGCCAGTTCCACCACTCGTACGGCGGGGTCTGGGGGTAGCCCCCGGGCGAGTCCTCCCACGTCTCCTGCCGCCCGAGCGCGGTCATGTCGAGGTAGCTCCAGGTGCTGCCGAGCGCCTCGTCGCCGCGCGCGTTGATGAAGTAGGTGCGGAACACGCTGTCGCCGTCGCGGATGAACGCGTTCGTGCCGTGCCACTCGTCCACGTCGAAGTCGGCGTCGAAGTCGTCGGTGATCGTGTACCAGGGCATCGTCCAGCCCATCCGCGCCTTCACCTGCTCGATCTCCGGCTGTGGGGCGCGCGAGGCGAAGACGAGGGTGGTGTCGCGGGCGTTGAGGTGGGCGAGGTCGCCGACATGGTCGGCGACCATGGAGCAGCCGCGGCAGGCGTGCTCGGGCCAGCCGTAGACGATGGGCTCGAAGAAGGCGCGGTAGAGGATCAGCTGACGACGCCCCGCGAACAGGTCGAGCAGGGTCACCCTGCCCTCGGGTCCGTCGAAGGCGTACGCCTTCTCCACCGCCAGCCACGGCATCCGCCGGCGCTTGGCGGCCAGTGCGTCACGGGCCCGGGTCAGCCGCTTCTCCTCCCCGAGCAACTGCTGACGCGCGGCCTCCCACTCCTGCGCCGAAACGATCTGGGGTGTCTCCATCGTGACGTTCACCTTCCAGTCCGGTCCACGCTCCACCGCCCCCGCCATCCAGGGTCGGCCGTCGTGGGCGAGGGCGCACGCCGGTGCGCCGGAAGTCGAACGTTCGATCCATCGGGCAGTCTTGTTGCCCGTACTCGCTGCTCATGGCAAATCCCCAGGCCAGCGGCCCGGGGATGCCATGCCGTGCGCGCCTACTTGCCGGTGCCGACCGGGTCCACCTTGATGGCGTCGCCGGTGCCGTCGGTGACGGGGACGTTGATGCTCACGGGGAGGGAGTGGGAGTGGGTCTCGTTGGGCGGGGTGACGACGAGGGTGGTGAAGGTCTCGCCGCTGCCGCCGGAGTCGTTCGGCGGGTAGGAGAGCGTGAAGCGGGTCTCCTCGCCCGGCTTGACCTTGGTCTTCGGCGCCGCGAGGTCGCTGCGCTCGGCGCTGATCGAGCCGTTCTTGCTCTTGAGGTCCACGCCGGGGAAGCCCTGGAGGGTGCAGGGGGCGGACCCGTTGTTCTTGAGGTCGACGATCAGCTGGCCCTCGCCCATGCCGTGCGAGCTCCTGAACCCCAGCTGCGAGGTCTTGCAGGCGTCCGCACCGGCGCCGCCACCGCCGCCCGCACCGCCGTTGCCCTGGTTGCCGCCGGCCGATGAGCCGGAACCGGACGAACCGGAGTCCGAGGAGTCGCTCGCGGCCGCGGAGGACGAGCTTCCGCTGGCGTCCGCGTTGTCCTGGCACGCGGTCAGACCGAACGCGGCGACAGCGACGACCGCTGCGGCGGCGGCCTTGCGTGCATGGCGAAGAGTGGTGGTGCGGTGCGACATGGGTTCCCTGTTGTCGTGGGCTTCGACCCCGTCCCCCGGGGCCATGACAACAAGACTGTCAGTTGAAACTGACGATCTACTGCCGCGTCACTAACGCCCTGATAACAGGTTGGCAATGCTCTGACCAGGTACTTCGTCGTCCCGACCGCCTTGTAGAACGAACCCGCTCAATATGAGCGCGAGTTATGTCATGTACGGCATCGTCCCCTTCGTCCGGCCGGTCCCCACGGGCATCTGAATCGATCCGGAAGAGTTCCGAAAATTTTCGATGAATCGGCCTCAGAAATGATCTCGCTCCTCTCCCTCCCATCGATCATTCCTGGATTCGATCAATAAGAAGAGGCGTTGAACAGGAAATACTCACCCCCAAGAGATCACCCGCCCCAGCAGACTTTCCGTAATCCTTGCGGAAACCGTTGACACCCCACGGCGCCGGTCCAACACTGACGCACCAACAGGCCCCCACCACAACCGAGGAGGAAGCATGCACCGGGACGACACCCCCGCCCGGCCGATCAGCCGCCGGAACTTAATCGGCCGGGCCGGCGCCCTGACGCTGGTCACGGCCGGGCTGACGCTGCCCAGCATCGGCACCGCGAGCGCCGACACGACCATCACCACGAACCAAACCGGCACCAACAACGGCTTCTACTATTCGTTCTGGACCGACGGCGGTGGATCGGTCTCCATGACGCTGTCGTCAGGCGGCAGTTACCGGACCTCGTGGACCAACTGCGGGAATTTCGTCTGCGGTAAGGGCTGGAGCAACGGCGGCCGCAGGAACGTGCAGTACTCGGGCAGCTTCAACCCGTCCGGCAACGGATATCTGTGTCTCTACGGGTGGACCTCGAACCCGCTCGTGGAGTACTACGTCGTCGACAACTGGGGTACATACCGGCCCACGGGGACGTACAAGGGCACCGTCACCAGCGATGGCGGCACGTACGACATCTACCAGACGACGCGCTACAACGCCCCCTCGGTCGAGGGCGTCCGGACGTTCAACCAGTACTGGAGCGTCCGGCAGTCGAAGAAAACGGGCGGGACCATCACCACGGGCAATCACTTCGACGCATGGGCCCGTTCCGGAATGGGTCTTGGCACCTTCAAGTACTACATGATCCTGGCGACTGAGGGATATCAGAGCAGCGGGAATTCGAATCTCACCGTGAGCGGATGACATTCGGGTCCGAGCCGTCCCTCGCGTTCATCGCCACAGAGCCCCAGGCCGACCGCCTGGGGCTCACGCGCACGGGGCGGGGAAAATCCCGCGCCGTGGGCGGGCTCGCGTCGTTAGGATCCGCGCATGGCCACAGCCGATCACTCAGTCCTCAATGTCCTCACGGGCTACCGGCCGAAGACCACCGCGGAATGCGCCGACGTGGAGCGGGTGCGCGGCGTCATCGAGGCGGGCGCGCCCTGGGACCGGACGAGTCCCCTCCACATCACCGCCTCCGCCCTGATCGTGCACCCCGGCAGCGGCCGTGTGCTGCTGCGCTGGCACCAGCGCCACCAGTCGTGGCTGCTGGTCGGCGGGCATGGCGACCCGGGTGAGTACGACCCGCTCGCCATCGCGCTGCGGGAGGGGCAGGAGGAGACCGGGCTGCCCGACCTGACCCCGTGGCCGGACGCGGAGGTACGGCATCTGGCGATCGTCCCGGTCCCCGCGAACAGCCGGGAGCCGGCACATGAGCACGCCGACGTGCGCTTCGTGCTGGCCACCGGCGCCCCGGAGGCGGTACGGCCGGAGAACCCGGACGCGCCGCTGCGCTGGCTGACGCCGGACGAGGCGCGGATGGCGATCACGGAGGCGAACATCCTGGACACCCTGTCCCGGGTGGAGCCCCTGCTCGCACGCCGATAGCCCAATGGCCCGGCGTCATGGCTGCGTCATGGCTGCGTCATGGCTGCGGCGCGTCGAATGCCCGGGCGACGGCGAGGCTGTCCTCGTAGACGTGGTGCCGGGTGACGAGCCCGCCCTCGAGCGTGAGATGCAAGGCGAACCGCGCACGATAGGCGCGCCCGGTGGACCGGGCGGTCTGGCGGATCTCGCCCAGGACGACCGCGTCGTCCCCGTCGACGAGAATCCGCTCGATCTCGGTGGCCGCCTCCCCGGGCACATGGTGCCGGGCCAACTCCCCGAAGTGGTCGACCACATCCGCGCGGGTGGACCGGTGCCGAATCCACGGGGTGGCCGCCCGGCCGTGCTCGCCCTCCGGCCAGTCCAGCTTCCAGTCGCTGCGCTCGGCATACAGCTCGGCGATCCGCACGGGATCGCCCTCACCGATGCGGCACAGCAGTTCCTCCACCAGAGCACGGGTGGTCATGGGCGCGGCCGAGGACATGGTGATCCCTCCGATCGGAAACCTTGCGGGGAGCGATCACCATGCTGGCGATGACAGGGGCCCGGCGCGATTACGTCCGAGGTAATGCGCCCCCGTCCCATGGCGGCGGGCTCCGCTCCGGGACACGCGCCTCGCGGCCCCACCTCGGTCAGGCCACGCGCCGCGCCGCGACTCGGACGAGCAGGGCGTCCCGCACCGTGGGCCATTCGTCCGCGAGGAGGCTGTAGTACAGCGAGTCACGACGGCTGCCGTCCGGGCGCCGCATATGGCTGCGCAACGTCCCCTCGTGAACCAGGCCGAGGCGGGCCAGGGCGCGCTGGGAGCGCACGTTGAGGTTGTCCGTGCGCAGGGCCAGCCGCGCGAGCCGCAGGTCGTCGAAGGCGTGGCCGAACAGGAGCAGCTTGGACTCCGCGTTGTAGGGGCCGCCCCAGCAGGAGCGGTCGAACCACGTCGCGCCGATCTCGGTGCGGCTCTCGGCGAGGTCGAGGTCGTACATGCTGGTTGAACCGATCACCGTGCCGTCAGCGCGCCGTTGCACCGCGAAGCAGCGCCGCGTCGGGTCGGCGAGCATCTCGCCGAGCATGTCCCGGAGTTGGCCCACGCTCTCGGGGCGCGGCCGGGGCATCCACCGCCAGACCTCGGGGTCGGACGCGGAGGGGAAGAGGGCCTCGGCGTGGTCGTCGGACAACGGGATGAGGCGGACAACAGTGCCTTCGAGCGACTGGTTGTTCACCGGCACAGAATAGGCCCGCGGTCGTCGGACGGCAGCGGTGCGGCGGTTGGGGGACGTCGGCGGGGTCAGTGCCAGAGGGAGATGGCCAGGCCGAGGCCGGCCAGGGCTATGGCGATTCGGAGGGGGGTTTCGGGGAGGCGGCGGACGGCCAGGGGGCCCAGCCAGCTGCCCAGGAGGGCGCCCAGGCCGAGGGTGATGGCGGCGGGCCAGTTGACCGGGGCGACGGCTACGTAGGCGACTGCCGCCGTTACGTTGGCCGCGCCGGTGGCGATGTTCTTGACGGCGTTGGTGACCGGGAGGGGTTCCGTGGCCGTCAGGGAGAGCACTGCCAGCATCAGGACGCCCGAGGCCGCGCCGAAGTAGCCGCCGTAGAGGCCGACCAGCAGGACCGCGCACGCCAGCGGGAGGGTGGGGCGGGCGGTGTGGGCCAGGGGGTGTGAGCGGGAGGCCATGAGCCGCCGGAGCGGGTCGCGGACCAGGATCAGTACCGAGCCGAGGGCGATCAGCCACGGTACGACGGCCTCGAAGGCGGAGGACGGGGTGCCCAGCAGCAGGGCGGCCCCGACCGCGCCGCCCAGTGCCGCGATGGCGGCGAGCCGGAGGAGGCGGTCGCGCTGGCCGCGGAGTTCGGTGCGGGATCCGGCCGCGGTGCCGACGGTGTTGGAGAACAGCGCCACCGTGTTGGTCACGTTCGCGGCCACCGGCGGCAGTCCTACCGCCAGCAGCGCCGGATAGCTGAACAGCGAGGCCAGCCCCGCGATCGAACCGGCGAGCCCGGAGGCCACACCGGCCGACACCAGCAGCGCCGCGGAGCCGATGCCCATCCGTTCCCCACCCCTGTGCCTGTGCCCTGTGCGCCGCGTCGGCGGCGCCGCTTCATCCTCCAGGGAGGCTGTCTTCTATGCAAGACAGTGTTCATGTAGGCGAACACTGCGGCACAGGGGTGTGCTTTTGCGCGTGTTACCAGGTCAGGGCGGTCTGCGCGTCCGTCTGCCAGTACGTGACCTTCGCCGCGCTGTCGACGTAGACCGAGCCGCCGGGCAGTTCGACCGGCTTGGGGTCCTCGCTGCCGTCGATGAAGACCTCGAGCGAGTCGACCTTGCCGCCCTCGTCACCCGAGCCGTCCGCCGCGGAGGTGGTGATGCCCGCGTAGGCGCTCTCGCCCGGGGCGAGCATGACCACGGCCTGCGGCTTGCTGTCCTCGTTCACCGGGGTGGCGGCCTGCGCTTCGGCGCCGAACTTCAGGCCCGGGTAGCCGACCAGCTTGCAGTCCACACCGGCCTTGTTGGTCGCCTTGAGCAGCATGTGGTTGATGGGGCTCTTGACGTGCTGGACGGTGATGGCCGTCTTGTTGATGTCGCAGTCGCCGACCGGCTCGGCCTCGGAGCCGCCCCCGGACTTCTGGGTCTGGGACTTCGCGTCCTTGACGCCCGCGGCGCCGCCCTTGTTGCCGCCCTGGTTCTCCTTGCCGCCCTGGTTCTCCTTGTCGGCCTGGCTCCCCTTGCCGGCCTGGTCCTCCTGGCCGGCGTCGGACTTGCCCGCGCCCTGGTCGTCCGTGGCGGACGCGGGGGCCGTGGCCGACGAGTTCGCCTTGCCCGCGTTGTCGGAGCCGCCGTCTCCGCCCCCGCCGCACGCCGCGGTCAGGCTCAGGGCGGCAGCGGCCACGATGGAGGCGGCGATCGTACGGACGGTGCGGCCGCGGCGGTAGGCGGTGACGTTCATGGCGGGCTCCCCCAGTGGGTCGGCGGTCCGGCCGGTGTTCCGCACCGGCCCTCGGTGTGGCTATGAGCTTTCCGTGGTCCGCTGCCGTATCACTGCCGTCCCGACACCGTTCCGCTAACGCGCCGCTAACGGAACTTCCCTGTCCGCACCGACCAGTTGGCCCTCGCGCGTCACCGTGGCGCACATCACCGTTCCGCCACGTACTGGACCGCATGGTCCGCCGAGGCCCCGGCCGACCTAATGTAGGTCTTCGGTAGGGCCGTTCGAGACGCGAAAAAACAGCGCGGGAGAGGCGCGGGAGAGGGGATCGGCGATGCCGCTGGCCACCGGGGACCCGGAATCCATAGGCGGCTACGCCCTGCTCGACCGGCTCGGGGCGGGCGGCATGGGAGTCGTCTATCTCGGACATGCGGCTTCGGGGCGGCAGGTCGCGATCAAGCTGGTCCATGAGCAGTACGCGCAGGACGAGGAGTTCCGCACCCGCTTCCGGCAGGAGGTCGCGGCGGCGCGCAGGGTGAGCGGGGCGTTCACCGCCCCCGTCGTGGACGCCGATCCGGAGGCCGACCGGCCGTGGATGGCCACCCTGTACGTACCGGGGCAAACCCTCTCCGAGGTCGTACGGAGGAACGGCCCCTTGAGCGGGCGGGAGTTGCGGACGCTCGGCCTCGGGCTGGTCGAGGCGCTGCGCGACATCCACCGGGCCGGGGTGGTGCACCGGGACCTGAAGCCCGCCAACATCCTGATGGCCGAGGACGGTCCGCGCGTCATCGACTTCGGCATCTCCCGCGCCGTCGACAGCCAGACGCTCACCGTCACCATCGGGCGGGTGCTCGGCACCCCGCCGTTCATGTCGCCGGAGCAGTTGCGCAGCCCTCGGGGCGTCACGGGGGCGTCGGACGTCTTCTCGCTGGGCTCGCTGCTGGTGTACGCGGCGCGGGGCAGCAGCCCGTTCGAGTCGGACAGCCCCTATCTGTCGGGCTACCAGGTGATGTACGAGCATCCGACGCTGGAGGGGCTCCCGGAACCGCTGCGGCCCATCGCCGAGCGCTGTCTGGCCAAGGAGCCGGAGGCCCGGCCGGAGCTGGACGAGCTCCATCGCATGCTGCGCGAGCTGTCGGACTTCCCGGCGGCTTCCCCGTCCGCGGCCGACAGTTCCGCGACGGCCCACGGGCCCGGGGCGGCCCACGCCCACGGCTCCGCGGCGCCCCACGGCTCCGCGGCGCCCCACGGCCCCGCAGCGGCCGCCTTTGGCCCTCCTCCCGTATCCCCTGCCCCCGGCCCCGCCCCGGCCCACGACCCCCAGCCGCCCGCCCCCCGGCGGACCGTACCGAGGCGGGGCGCCCGGCGGCGGCTCGTCGTCACCACCGCCGGAGTGGCCCTGGCCGTCACCGGGCTGACCGTCGCCGCGGCGGTCTTCGCCCCGAAGATGACGGACTCGGGGGGCGACGCGTCCGCCACCGCCGACGCCGCGCACTCCCAGCAGCCCGCCTCGCTCCCCAAGGGCTGGCAGCCGTGGCGGACGGAACTGCGGGTCGGGGCCGAGGGGCCGCCCCTCGTCTACAACGAGCCCGGATGCGCCCCCGAGGACGGCCGGGCCCTGTACTGCGGCGGCAACGGGTTCACGGTCGCCAGGGTCGACGCCGCCACCGGCCACGTCCAGTGGCGGTGGGGCACCCGCCCCCAGCTGGTGCGGCCCATCGGGGTGCGGGACGGAATCGTCTACACCTACCGGGAGCCGGAGGGGGGCGAGCGGTCCGTGGTGGCCCTGGACGTCGCCACCCGGAAGCAGCGGTGGGAACGGAGCATCAGCGGCTCCGGCGCGGTGCGCATGTTCCGCGGCGGGGTGCTGACGCTGTCGCCGGACACCCGGGAACTCGTCGCCTACGGGCCGTCGGGGGCGCGGCTGTGGCAGTCGCCGGCGCCCGAGGGGAAGTTCTGCGAGCCGACGACGCTGGGCGGTGCACCGTACGCCCTGTGCGCGCCCATCGACTCCGACGGCCTGGCCGCCGAGGGCCCATACGACCTGCTGCGGCTCGAGCCCCCCGACGGCGAGCAGCAGCACCTCACCACCCTCCCGCGGAAGGCGCTGACCCTCGGCGCGGTCCAGGGCAAGCCGCTGTTCCTGCTCCCGCAGACCGCGAAGGAGGTGTACGACTCGGGGTACGAACGCCCGTACAACGCCATGGTGCGGGTGGATCCGCGCACCGGCGAGATCACGCGGATCCCGCTGCGGCGTCCCGTGCTCGGCAGGCCGACCCTGCTGCACGGCACCGTCTACTTCGTCCGTCCCAACGGGACGGTCACCGCGGTGGCGGCGGACAGCGGCCGGGAGCTGTGGCAGCGGGCGACGGAGACGGAGAGCCTGTCCGAGCCGGTGCTGTCCCAGCGGTACGGGCAGCTGTACTTCGCCAACCGCTTCGGCCGTCTGCTCGCGCTGGACGTGGACGACGGCAAGGAGGTGTGGCGCACGGCCGCGCTGAACGACCCCGGGACGGCGGCGCAGGACGCGGAGCCGAGGGTGATGCTCGTCAAGGACGCGATCGTGGCGACGGCCGGGGACACGGCGTTCTCCGTACGGCCGGACCGTCCGTCGGTTCATCCATCGGTCCAGCCGTCGTCCTGAGCGGCGCGCTCACATCCCCACGAGTTCGTCCAGGACGTCCGTCATCGTGACGAAGCCCAGGACCGCATCGGTGTCTGACGTCACGGCGGCCAGGTGGGCGCCGGTGGCGCGCATGGTGGTGAGGGTGTCGTCCAGCGGGGTGTCGGCGGGCACGCGGGGGACGGTGTGGACGGCGGTGCGGGGGAAGGGGCGGTCCCGGTCGGCGATGCCGAGGGTGTCCTTGATGTGCAGATAGCCCAGGATGGCGCCGCCGGGTCCGGTGACCGGGAGGCGGGAGCAGCCGGAGGCGGCCGCCGTGCGTTCCAGTTGGGCGGGGGTGACGCGCTGGTCGACGGTGACCATCTCGTCGAGGGGGACGAGGATGTCGCCGACCCGCCGGGTGCCCAGCTCCAGGGCGTCGCGCAGCCGCTCGCCGCCGGACTTGTCGAGCAGCCCGGCGTCGCTGGAGTCCCGTACCAGCCGGATGAGTTCGTCGTCCGTGAAGACCGACTCGACCTCGTCCTTGGGCTCGACCTTCAGCAGCCTCAGCAGCGCGTTGGCGAACGCGTTCACGCCGAAGACGAAGGGGCGCAGGAGGCGGGTGAGGGCCACCAGCGGCGGGCCGAGGAGGAGCGCGGTGCGCTCGGGCGCGGCGAGGGCGATGTTCTTGGGGACCATCTCGCCGATGAGCATGTGCAGATACGTGGCCACCGTGAGCGCGATGACGAACGCGATCGGATGCACCAGTGCGTGCGGGACGTGAACGGCGTCGAAGCCGGGCTCCAGCAGATGGGCGATGGCCGGTTCGGCGACCGCGCCCAGCACGAGGGAGGAGATGGTGATGCCGAGCTGGGCGGTGGCCATCAGCGCGGACAGGTGCTCCAGCGCCCACAGCACACCGCGCGCCCGCTTCTCCCCCGCCTGCGCGCGCGGTTCGATCTGGCTGCGGCGCACGGAGATCAGGGCGAATTCGGCGCCGACGAAGAAGGCGTTGGTGAGGAGGGTGAGGGCGCCGATGGTGAGCTGGACGACGGTCATCGGGCGGCCTCGGGGGGCTCGGTGGTCCGGACGGCCTCGCGGGACTCAGTCGTCCCGACGGCCTCGCGGGACTCAGTCGTCCCGACGGCCTCGGGGGACTCGTTGGTGTGGACCGCCTCGGCGGCCTCCGTGATCCGTACGCGGTCGGCGCGGTGGTGGTCCACCTTCAGGACCGTGAGCTGCCAGCCATCGTCCGTCTCGAAGGTGTCCCCGGCCGCCGGGATGCGCCCCAGGGCGGTGGCCAGGAGACCCGCGACGGTTTCGTACGGGCCCTCGGGGCCGGTCAGGCCGATACCGGTGAGTTCGTCCAGCCGTACGCCGCCGTCCGCCTCCCAGGCGCCGGGGCCGAGGGGCATCAGGCCCGGGGTCTCGTCGGTGTCGTGTTCGTCGCGGACGTCGCCGACGATCTCCTCGACGATGTCCTCCAGGGTGGCGATGCCCGCGGTGCCCCCGTACTCGTCGATGACGACGGCCATGGTGTGCGCGCGGCGCAGCCGGTCCAGCAGCCGGTCCACCGGGAGGCTGTCGGGCACCAGGAGCGGGGGCGTGGCCAGGTCGGTGACGGGGGTGGTGGCACGGCGGGCGGCGTCCAGGGCGAGGACGTCGCGGATGTGCACGGTGCCGACCACCTCGTCCAGGGTGTCGCGGTAGACGGGGAAGCGGGACCGCCCGGTGGCCAGGGTGAGGTTGGCCGCGTCGGCGGCGGTGGCGTGGGCCTCCAGCGCCTGGACGTCCACGCGCGGGGTCATCACGTTCTCCGCGATCAGCTCGCCCAGGTGGAGCGTGCGGACGAACAGCTCGGCCGCGTCCTGCTCCAGCGCGCCCTCGGCGGCCGAGTGGCGGGCCAGCGCGACCAGCTCGTCCGGCGTACGGGCGGAGGCGAGCTCCTCGGCGGGCTCCAGGCCCATGCGGCGCACCAGGCGGTTGGCCGTGTTGTTGAGGTGGTGGATCAGCGGGGCGAAGGCGGCGGTGAAGGCGCGCTGCGGGGAGGCGACGGCCTTGGCCACGTGCAGGGGGCGGGAGATGGCCCAGTTCTTGGGCACCAGCTCCCCGGCGACCATCAGCACCACCGTGGAGACGGCCACGCCCAGCACCACGGCGGCCGTCGACGCCGCGCCCTCGGGCAGGCCGGTCGCGGTGAGCGGGGTTTCGAGGAGGGCGGCCAGCGAGGGCTCGGCGAGCATGCCGATCACCAGGGAGGTGACGGTGATGCCCAGCTGGGCCCCGGAGAGCTGGAACGTCAGCCGGCGCACCGCCGTGAGCGCGCTGTCGGCCCCGCGCTCACCGGCTTCGGCGGCGCGCTCCAGGGCGCCGCGTTCGACGGTGGTGAGGGAGAACTCGGCGGCCACGAAGAGGGCACAGGCAAGGGTGAGGGCCAGCGCGAGGAGAAGCAGCAGGATCTCGGTCACCGTGCCACTCCCGTCTGCCCGATAAGGGGTGCTCTGGTGCCGGGCGGGCGGGGTGTGGCACGGGTGGTACTGGGAGGTTCGCCCATTGCGGGTCCGGTGCTCCTTACGTCGCTGGGAGAGTGCTGGGAGGGCGCTAGTAGGTCAAGTGTCCCCACACCCATAGTAAAGGTACGGTAAAGGGGCGCGCCCGTCGAGCCACCGCTACGACCCGCGCCGAAATCGGCTCCGCGTAACCTGCGGCTTTTCCGCGTTGGCTCGATTGGCCCCGGGGTTGCCTGTCGTCGGCACAGGTTTATCGGCAATACTTCCGGCCGTGGAGCAGAGCACTGGACCGATCATCCCGCCCATGCACACCGCCGGGACGGATCCGGGGTACATCCCCGGCCTGACGTCCCCGCGCCCTGCCGATGAGGAGGAGAACACCCCGGAGGACAAGGCAGCGGCGGAGCAGCCGCCGGAGGAAGTCACCGCCGAGGACGAGCCGGAGCTCGACGAGGAAGAAGGCGTCGAGGTCGAGGCGGAGTCCGACGGCGAAACCGACGCGTCGAAGGACGTCGTCGCGTCCGACGGGGAAGCGGACGACGACGAGGAGGCCGAGGACGCGGACGCGGACGGCGGGGCCGTCTTCGAGGTGTCCGACCGGCGCGGTGCGATACGGGCCGGGCGCCGAGGGGTCACATTCGAACTCGACGGCGAGAAGGCCGAGTTCGGGTGGGACGAGATCGGCGCGGTGGAGGTCGACGCCCCGCGGTTCGGCAAGCGCTTCGGGATCACCGTCTATACGACCAACCGGCGCTGGTACACCGCCGATGTCGAGGCACCGGCCCGCAAACTCCTCAAGGAATGGACGGCGGAGCTGGACGCGGTGCTCGACGCGTATTTCGAGGACTCGGAGGACGGCGAGGCCGAAGCCGAAGCCGCGGCTGAAGCCGAGGGCAAGAAGGCCGACGCGGACACCGGCACCGGCACCGGCTCCAAGGCCGACGAAGCCACGGACACCGACGCCAAGGACACCACCTCGTAGCGGCCGTCCACGCGGGTGGCGGTTCGCCCGATCCCCGCTGCGCACAACCGTATCCGGCGCCGGGAAAACGGTCTAACGTCGGATTTCAGCAGCGGAACAACGGGGGGCTGCCGCATGACACCGGATGATCCTGTGATCGGTCGCATCGGGGTGCTGCTTCTCGGCACCCGTGGTGCCAGTGGTCCCGGCGAGGTCCTGGTGCGCGTCAGGGGCGGCTCGGAGACGTTCCTCGCCTGGTCCTCCGACCCGCTGCCGCAAGGCGCGTCCGTCCTCGTGATCGACTCCCGCGGCTCCCGCCAGGTCGACGTCATCGAGTGGACCGATCCATTGAACGCGTCGTCCGGCCGGGCCGGCGGCGCCGGTTGAGGAGACGAAGGATGTTCGGTTACCGCGTACCCGCACCCGACCAGGCGATGTTGATCTCGGGTGGCAGGCGTGGACAAGGGGGTGCGCCGTTTCGCGTGGTGACCGGGCACGGCAAGTTCGTGCTTCCGGTCATCCGCAAGGTCCGCTTCCTGACGCTGGCGATGTGTGAGGCCGAGGTCGCGGAGAAGTGCGTCAGCCGGCAAGGCATAACGCTGACGGTGCGCGCGGTGATCGCGTTCAAGGTGGGCAATGACACCGAGTCCATCGTCAACGCGGGCCAGCGATTCCTCTCCGACCAGGAGCAGATGGCGGTGCTGACCGGGCGGATCTTCGCGGGTCATCTGCGGGCCATCATCGGCTCGATGACGGTCGAGGAGCTCATCACCGAGCGGCAGAAGCTGGCCACCGAGGTGCTGGACACCTCCAAGGCGGAGATGGCGAAGATCGGTCTGATCGTGGACTCGTTGCAGATCCAGTCGATCGACGACGGCGACACCGGCTATATCGACGCGATGTCCGCCCCGCACAAGGCCGCCATCCAGCGGCAGGCCCAGATCGCCCAGGCGCAGGCCAGCCAGGCGTCGGCCGAGGCGGAGCAGGAGGCGGCGCGCAACCAGGCCGAGTACGCGCGGCAGACGGCGGTGGTACAGGCCCAGTACAACGCCGAGGTGGACCGCGCCCAGGCGCAGGCCGCCCAGGCCGGACCGCTGGCGGAGGCGCACGCCCAGCAGGAAGTGCTCTCCGCGCGCACCGAGTTGGCCCAGCGGGCGGCCGATCTGCGGCAGCAGCAGCTGGTGGCCGAGATCGTGAAACCCGCGGAGGCGGAGGCCGAGCGGATCCGGGTGGTGGCGCTGGCCGAGGCGGAGCGGATGAAGATCCAGGCCGAGGCGGCGGCCTCACACGGCCGGGTCGCGCTCGACCGCATGCTGATCGACCAACTGCCGCAGATCGTCAAGGAGGCCGCCTCCGGGCTCTCCGGCGCGAACGTCAACGTCCTCAACGGGGCGGACGGGCTGGGCGAGATCGCGGCGGGCCTGGTCGGGCAGGGGCTGACCATCCTGGACGCGGTACGGCGCAACATGGGCGCCCCGGGCACGGAGGACGAGCCGAAGCGGCGGAGCGGGACGGACGACGGGGCGGTCGAGGTTCGTTAGGGGAGCGTCGTGTCCGGCGGATCTTGACGCCTGCGGCGGGCCGCGTTCCCCTCCCCGCCCCTTCCCACGCAGCGTCGATTCGCGGCTCCGCGGCGTCGGGGCTCCGCCGCGTGGCGGGGCTCTCCGCCCCAGACTCCGGGGTCCAGGGGCGGGAGCCCCTGGTAACGGGAAGGGGCGGGTAGGGGAAAGCCTCGTCGTGCGACTCCGGCACGTGGTGGGGCTCCGCCCCCTGACCCAGGACACGGGTCCAGGGGCGAAGCCCCTGCCACGCGCCGGACACCCCGTAGGCGCCCCGGGCCCGTCCGGGCGTTGCTACCGTGAGAAACCCCAGTCAGCCGAGAGGGCCGAGGAACGTGACCAGTGACCGCCCGCACCGCGTCAGCGTCGCCGGAGTCATCGTGGACGAGCGCGGCCGGGCGCTGCTGATCAAGCGACGCGACGGCAGCACCTGGGAACCGCCGGGCGGCGCGCTCGACCCCGACGCCACCATCCCGGACGCCCTGCAGCGCGAGATCCTCGAGGAGACGGGCGTCAAGATCGCGCTCCCGGCCGCGCTCACCGGGGTCTACAAGGACATGACGGACCTCACCGTCTCCCTCGTCTTCCGCTGCGAGGCCCTCGACGGCACCCCCGCCACCGGCCCCCGCACCCGCGCCTGGCGCTGGGCCACCCGCGCCGAGGTCCCCGATCTCGCCGACGAGGCGTACGCCGTGCGCGTCCTGGACGCCCTCGACACCGCCACCCCACCGGCGGTCCGCGCCCACGACGGCGTCACGCTGGTCTGACGTACGGCCCGCCCCGTCCGACGGTCGTCCGCCGGTCGTTTGACGGTCGTTTGACGTACGGCTCACGCCGCGAGCAGCCGCGTCAGCTCGTCCGCCACCGCCCGCGCCGCCGGGCTGGTCCAGCGGCGGCGGTGGCGGGTGAGCTGGACGGGCACCGGGGGGATGGCCGGGCCGTGGACCTCGGCGAGATAGCCCTCGGCGAGCTGCCGTTCCACCGTGGCGCGGGGGAGCAGCGTCAGACCGAGGCCCGCGGCGACACAGGCGCGGGCGGCCTCGATGCTGCCGAAGCGGGTGAGGCGCGGTGCCGGGCCGGGGAGGGCGAGGAGGGTGCGGACGAGGTGGTCGCTGTAGGAGCAGCCCTGTTCGTGGACGAAGAAGCTCTCCCCGGCCAGTTCGTCCCAGCCCGCCTCGCGCCCGGCCAGCGGGTGGCCGGGGGCGGCGACGTAGACGAGGGGTTCGCGGGCGATGGGGCGAGCCACCAGGTCGGCGTCGGTCACGTCCTGTTCGAGGAGCAGGACGAGGTCGAGCCGTCCCGTACGCAGCCCCTCGACGGCCGCCGCGCTGCCCGCGGGGTGTAGGTGGAGGTCGATACCGGGGTGGGTGCGGCGCAGGGAGGCGATCACGCGGGGGAGGTGCGAGGCGCACAGCGACTCGCCCGCGCCGAGGGCGACCGGGCCCTCCACCGCGCCGTCCGCGCCGCCGCCGCTTCCGGCCGCCGCCACCGCGCGCAGCCGGGCCTCGGCGTCCAGGACCTCCTCGGCCTCCGTCAGCAATCGGCGTCCGGCGCTGGTCGGCAGGGCGCCTGAGGGCAGCCGGTCGAAGAGGCGGGTGCCCAGCTCCCGTTCCAGGGTGCGTATCTGGACGGTGACGGTGGACTGGGCGAGATGGAGCTCGGTGGCGGTCGCGGTGAAGCTGCCGGTTCTCGCCAGCGCCGCGAACGTCTTCAGGAGTCGTGTGTCCACGGAGGTCAGGATAGGTGGCCTCCGACCTGCTCTCATTGGGTTTCTCGATCGGCTCCAGCGAAAGGAATCGTTGGACGCGATACCGGGCGCGGTGGAACCGTGGACGGCATGACCCCACGCACGGAACCCACCAAGTCCGCCACGTCTGTCGCTTCCACGACGCCCACCGCGCCCACCGCGCCCACCGCGTCCGCCCCGGATGTCGACGTTCTGCGCTACTCCGCCTTCACCACCCGCCCCGACGGCGGCAATCCCGCCGGTGTGGTCCTCGATGCCGCGGCCGTCGCGGACGACGACGCGGCCATGACCGCCATCGCCGCGCGGGTCGGCTACTCGGAGACCGCGTTCATCACCGAGCGGGACGAGACCGCGCGCCGCTACCGGCTGCGGTACTTCAGCCCGCTCGCCGAGGTCGCGTTCTGCGGACACGCCACGATCGCCACGGCCGTGGCCCTCGCCGAGCGCGACGGTCCGGGTGAGCTGGTCTTCGACACGGCCTCGGGCGAGATCCGCGTCGAGACCACGGCCGACGGCGACGGCCCGCCCCGCGCCACGCTCACCAGCGTTCCCACGCGCTCGCGCCCCGCCGACCCGGGTACGGAGATCGAGCCGACGCTGGCGGCGCTGGGCTGGTCCGCGGACGACCTGGACCCGGCCCTGCCCCCGCATGTCGCCTTCGCGGGCAACGACCACCTCGTCCTCGCCGCCGCCACCCGCGAACGGCTGGCGGACCTCGACTACGACTTCGACGCGCTGGATGCGGTGATGCGGCGGCGCGGCTGGACGACGGTGCATCTGGTGTGGCGCGAGACGGCGGACGGCACTACCGGGAACGCGGCCTTCCACGCCCGCGATCCGTTCCCCGTCGGCGGGGTGGTCGAGGACCCGGCCACCGGCGCCGCGGCCGCCGCCTTCGGCGGATATCTGCGGGTACTCGGCCTGGTCGACGGCCCGGCCAGGATCCATATCCGCCAGGGCGAGGACATGGGCCGCCCCAGCGACCTCCTGCTCGACATCGCACCCGACGACCCCCGGGCGCGGGTCAGCGGCCAGGCCGTCCCGATCCCGGAAACCGAGCGATGAACGGTCCCGCGGACCGTGTGAGAAGGGGAACGGTGTGATGAAGACGCGCTACTACCACCTGCCGCACCTCACCGGCGTGGACGCCCTCCGGCTGGACGAGCGCGAGGTGCCCGCCCCCGGGCCGCGCGAGGTGCTGGTCCGGATGCGCGCCTGGTCGCTCAACTACCGGGACCTGATGATCGCGTCGAACACGTACGGACGAGCCCTGAAGCCCGATGTCGTACCGCTGTCGGACGGCGCGGGCGAGGTGGTGGACGCCGGTTCCGAGGTCACCCGGTGGCGGGAGGGCGACCGGGTCGCCGGGATCTTCATGCCCGGCTGGCTCTCCGGCCCGCCCGCCGCGCGGAAGACGGCGGGCGCACTGGGCGGCCCGGCGGACGGGGTACTCGCGGAGTACGTCCTCTTCGACCAGGAGGCCCTGGTCGCCGCCCCCGCGCATCTCGACTTCGCCGAGACCGCGACCCTGCCGTGCGCCGCGGTGACCGCATGGCACGCGGTGGCGGTCACCGGTGGGCTCGCCCCCGGCCAGACGGTGCTGACGCTGGGCAGCGGCGGAGTGTCCCTGTTCGCCCTGCAGTTCGCCGCGCTCGGCGGGGCGCGGGTGCTGGCCACCTCCAGCGACGACGCCAAACTGGAGCGGCTGCGCTCGCTCGGCGCCGCCGACGGCGTCAACTACGCGCGCACCCCCGACTGGGGCCGCGTGGTGGCCGAGGCGACCGACGGTGGTGTCGACCACGTCGTGGAGGTGGGCGGCGCGGGCACCCTGCCGCAGTCGCTGGAGGCCGTACGCGTCGGCGGGCGGATCAGCCTCATCGGCGTACTGTCCCGGGACGGCGGGGCCGACCCGTCCTCGGTGCTGCTCAAGGGGGTCACGCTGCAGGGGATGTTCGTGGGCAGCCGCGAGATGTTCGAGCAGATGAACCGCGCGATCGAGCACCACCGACTGCGCCCCGTCGTCGACCGCGCCTTTCCGTTCGCCGATGCGCCCGCCGCGTACCGGTACTTCGCGGGGCGGGGGCACTTCGGGAAGGTGGTCATCACGGACGGGTGACGACGCTCTCGAAAGCTGGTGTCAACGCCCCGCCTCCGCCGCCCCCGCGGCGTCCGTCGCGGCCTGGACGAGGTTCCCCTCCAGGCGCTCCAGGGTGCGTAGGGCCGCGTCCCGCTCCTCACCGGAGAGGCCCGCCGTCGACATGTCCTCCAACTGGCTCCAGATCCGCTCGACCTCGCGGCGCAGGGCTTGGCTGGCCACCGTGGGTTCGATGATCGTCGCGCGCTTGTCGGTGGGCGAGGGGCTGCGGCGGACGAAACCCGCCTGTTCCAGGCGCCGGACGGTACGGGTCATGGTGGCGGCGTCGGAGTCCAGCAGCCGCACCAGGTCGGTCTGCCGCTGCGGGCCGAGCTCCCACAGATGCATCATGACCAGCTCCTGGCCCGGATGCAGGCCGATACGGCGCAGCAGCTGTCCGGCGAGCATGCGGTGCAGCCGGGCCAGGCGGAAGATCGCGTGACTGACCGGCCCGCCACCGGCCGCGGTCGGCACCGGGACAGTGGCCTCCTGCCCCGTCACCGCAGGCCCCTTCCCGGCCTCCGGCGTGGAGTGCGTCATCTCATCCTCGCTTTCCTGCTTGGGCAGGGTAAGCGTACCTCCTGAGCGGCACCCTCGCCGGGGTCCGCAGCCATCGATCCCCATATGGCCAGGTAGAAGCATGTAACCCACCTCACACTCAACGCCAGGAATGGCTCCACGGCATTTACTTGTTCGGCTAGGTGATTTACTTGTTCAGACAGGCATCACCCACCCCAAGGCCCAAGGAGGAGCCATGACCACCCCCTTCGATCCGATCGTCCTGGGCGGCAAGCACCTGGCCAACCGCGTCGCGATGGCGCCGATGACCCGCAGCCGCGCCTTCGGGCCCGGCGCGGAGCCGACGGAGCTGATGGCGACGTACTACGCGCAGCGCGCCGGCGCCGGGCTGATCGTCACCGAGGGCATCCAGCCCTCTCCGGTCGGCCAGGGCTACCCCGACACCCCCGGCCTGCACACCCCCGGGCAGGTGCGGGCGTGGCGAACCGTGACCGAGGCCGTGCACCGGGAGGGCGGCGTGATCTTCGCGCAGTTGATGCACACCGGGCGGGTCGGACACCCGAGCCTGCCGCCCGACGGACTGGTGCCGGTGGGGCCGTCGGCGGTGGCCGCCACGGGCCAGGTCTTCACCCATGAGGGGCCGAAGGACTTCGTGACGCCGAGGGAACTGAGCGAGGCGGACATCCGGCAGACCATCGCCGACTTCGCCGACGCGGCCCGCAACGCGGTCGAGGCCGGGTTCGACGGAGTGGAGATCCACGGCGCGAACGGCTATCTGATCCACCAGTTCCTCGCGCCCAACTCCAACCTGCGCGCGGATGGCTGGGGCGGCGACACCGAGGGCCGGATCCGCTTGGCCGTCGAGGTCACCACGGCCGTGACCGAGGCGATCGGCAGCCACCGGGTCGGCCTGCGGATCTCGCCCGGGAACCCGTACAACGACATCGCCGAGGACACCCCGGACGAGATCTACCTCGCCCTGCTGGACCGGCTCGCCGCTCTGGACCTGGCCTATCTCCACCTGCTGGAAGGGCCGAACCGGGAACTGACCGCGCGGCTGCGGAAGTCGTGGCCGGGCCCGTTCATCATCAACCCGTTCACGCACCCCGACGCCACCGGGCCCGAGGCGCTGAAGCTGATCGAGGACGGAACCGCGGACATGGTCGCCTACGGGGCGCTGTTCCTGGCCAACCCCGACCTGCCCAGGCGGCTGGCTGCCGGGGGCCCGTTCAACACCCCCGACAAGGCAACGTTCTACGGCGGCGACCACCGGGGCTACACCGACTACCCGGCCCTCACCACCTGATCGGCACGCCCAGCAGTCATGGGTCCGCTACGGGAGCCCGTGCAGCTTGGCGATCAGCCGCCGCAGCAGGGCCACCCGGTCGCTGCCGCGCGGCCGGCAGTCCTCCAGACGCCGGACGACACCCCGCGGCACGTCCTCGACCCCGACGGCGTCCACGACCTTGTCGAGCGCGTGGATGCCCCAGTACTGGCTGAAGGCGAGCGGCTCCCTCACGACGGCGTCCGTGAGGGCGGCCAGCGCGTCCGCGTCCGGCACCGCGTACAGCCGCGCGTACGCGGCCAGGCGCAGACCGCCGTCCGGCGAGGTGAGCCAGCCGTCCAGGTCGGGGTCGGCGACCCGCTGGGTGGCGCGCACCAGCCGGGCGAAGATGCCGTTCATGCGCTGCGTACGGGCGGACCCGCTGAACATCGACGTACGGACCTCGAGGTATTCGGCCGCCAGCCGGCGCACATCCGTCAGCGCCGTGGCGCCGCCGTCTGCCTCGGGCCCGTCGTCGCCGCTCCCCACGAGAGCGGCGTCGGCGATCCGCTCGGCCGCCTCGATGCGCCGCTCGACCGCCTCCTTGAACTCCAGGCGCACCCCGCCCGGCAGTTCGATGCTGGTGAGCAGATCGCGCAGCCACGGCACGACGGCGACCACCAGGAGCGCCACGGTGACGTTGTCTATCTTCAGATCCGGCGCCAGCACATGCGTGACGGCCACCGCGATGGCCACACAGCTCACCACGGACGCGACGACGAACCGCCGCCGCCCGGCCCGCCCCGAATACCCCTGGCCCTCCCCGGGCTCCCCCTGCCTCATGCGCCCCAGCATGCCCCAACCGGGCCCGACTCAGGCGGGGTACGCGTGTCCCGCCCGGCGGCAAACCCCGTCCGGCCAGACATCCGCTACAGCCATTACCAGGAAGCGCGGTCATGACTGACCTCAAGTGGCGCAAGTCCTCCTTCAGCACGGACGTCGGCGCCCACTGCATGGAACTTTTCACCACCTCCGACGGCATTCGCATACGCGAGAGCGATGAGCCCGAAGCGGTGATCCGTACGCCCCCCGCCGCGCTCGGCGTCCTCATACGTGCCATAAAGACTGGCCGCCTCGACCGCGCCTTCCGAGCGCGGGCCGGATTTCAGGTGCAGGCATCGTCTCGCGCGCTTCGCGCGATTGAGCAGCGGGGCAGGGGGCAGGGGACGCAAGGCGCGTTGCCGACCGCCGGGCCGGTGGGGGCTTGCGCCGCGACGGCAACCGCGCCCGGTGGCCGATGCCAATCCGGAGCGCGGCCCGGCGGGACGGCCCCTCCGGGTGCCCCCTCCGAAAATACTTGATCTGAAGCAACTACCTTGTCAAAGGTTTTCGGGAGAGGTACCGCCCTGCGGCGTCGAGTACGACGGTGGACCGTCCAGGCACGGCTGATGGGTGGTCCAGCGTCGCAGTGGATACGGAGTCCGGCGGTCCGGCGACGGGCCTCGCCCCCCGCACACGGATTCCGCCACCGGCGGCCGCTCCCACCGGCCCGGCGACCGGCGGTCGACCCGCGCCCCCGCCCCCTGCCCCGCTGCTCAATCGCGCGAAGCGCGCGAGACGGCGCCGCACCCGGCCCATGCGCCGCACCCGACCCATGCGGCACCCCCGCCGGAGGCGGCCCGTCGGGCGAGCCGGACGGCCCCAGGCCGACAGGACGGCGCTCCGGCTACGCGGCGGGCAGGGGCCACGCCCCCGAGGGATCGCCAAGCCACACCCGGTGGCATCGGCCGTGACCGTCAGACCGAAGTCGAACAGCCCCCCGCTTCTTCGCCCGCGTCCTGGACCTCACCGGCACCCCGCCGGACGAGGCGGTGTACGTGGGGGACCACCCCGCGAACGACATCCGCCCGGCAAAGGCGGCGGGACTGCGCGTCGCGCATCTGCGGCGCGGGCCGTGGGGCCATCTGTGGTCCGGCACCGCGGAGGCGGCCGCTGCCGACTGGCAGATCGACTCGCTGCACGATCTCGTGCGGCTCGCCACCGGATGACGCAAGCGGCCCCGCCGCGGCAAGGCCGCTCGCTGCCGACTACAACCTCATGTACTGGCTCATCCGCCCAGGAGCCGCGCAGCACTGGCAACGGATCCGGCAGGTGCAGACGCTCGGTGCGGGCCGCCTTGAGACGTCGTACATCGGTGTTCCGCTCATTGACGGGATCAGCGGGCCGTATCTGCATTGGCGCGTTCCGCTCGGGCCGGAGCGGTGTCTCACCGACGCCAATCGGCTTCGCGAGGCGCTGGTTCGGGCGGTCGTCGCCGAGCTCGGGATCGGGGAGGGGGACGACCTGTGACCCACGACCGTTCAGCCGCCCAGCAGTCGCTCGCGGCAGTGCACGGTATCGAGATGCCGGACGCGGACACGTTGACCGGGCCCCAGCTGGAGGGCTGGGACTGTGCGCTGTGTGGGCGGCGGTTGATCGCGGATCAGTTGCTCGGGACGGTCGCGTGGACCTGTGGCAGTGTGGCGGAGCCAGGTCACGCCGGATATGCGTGGGTCTGGGTGGCCTTCAGCGTGGCCCAGACCGTGCGGCCCGGGTGGAGGGACAGTTCGGCTACCGCCGCCGTCGTGAGGTCGGCCAGGAGGGGGAGTTCGCCGGTGAGGTCGACGCGGATCTGGTCGCCGTGGGACTCCATACCGGCCACCTCCAGCCGCCACAGGTTGCGCGCACTGGACTCGGGGCGGTCGCGGTGGAGGGTGACCGCGGCCGGTGGGAAGGCGACGAAGACCGGGCCGGTGAGGTCCTCGGTGGTGGTGATGGTGGTGCCGCCGTCGAGCGTCACGGTGTGGCCGTCGGCGCGGCCCTGGTAGAGGTTGAGGCCGACGAGGCTGGCGATGTAGTCGGTACGGGGGCGGCGGGAGATGTCCGCCGGGGCGCCCTCCTGGACGGTACGGCCGTCCTCCACGACCACGAGCCGGTCGGCCAGCACCATCGCGTCGAGCGGGTCATGGGTGACCAGGACGGCCACCGCCTCGAAGTCGGCCAGATGGCGGCGGAGTCCGGCGCGCACGTCGAGGCGGGTGCGGGCGTCGAGCGCGGCCAGGGGCTCGTCCAGGAGCAGCAGCCGGGGGCGGGTGGCCAGGGCGCGGGCGAGGGCGACCCGCTGGGCCTGGCCGCCGGACAGGGCGCGGGGTTTGGCGCCCGCGCGGTCGGTCAGGCCCATCCGGTCCAGCCAGTCGGCCGCCTGCGCGCGGGCCTCCGCCTTCGGCACCCCGTGGCAGCGCGGGCCGAAGGCCACGTTGTCGAGCGCGGTGAGGTGCGGGAAGAGCAGATAGTCCTGGAAGACGACGCCGACCGGGCGGTGTTCGGGCGGTGTCCGCAGCCGATGCGACGGCTCCTCCAGGGTCCGGCCGTCCAGCCGCAGCGCGCCCTCGGTGAGCGGGGTGAGTCCGGCCAGGGCGCGCAGCGCGGTGGTCTTGCCCGCGCCGTTGGGCCCGAGCAGGGCGACCACCTCGCCGGGCGCCGCCGACAGTCGTAGATCGAGCCGGAAGTTGCCCCGGTCGACGACGAGCCGGGCGTCGAGGCCGTCGGTGTGCGGCGTGGCCTCCTCGGTGGGGGAGGTGTCCGTGTTGGTCATGAGGCGGCCATCCAGCGGTCGCGCAGCCCGGCCAGGACCGCGATGGAGACGGCGAGCAGGACGAGGCTGAGCGCGATCGCGGCGGCCGGGTCGCTCTGGAGGGCGAGATAGACCGACAGCGGCATCGTCTGCGTACGGCCGGGGAAGTTGCCCGCGAAGGTGATCGTGGCGCCGAACTCGCCCAGCGCCCGCGCCCATGCCAGCACCGCCCCGGCCGCCACACCGGGCGCCACCATCGGCAGGGTGACGCGCCGGAACGCGGTGAAGCGCGAGGCGCCGAGCGTGGTAGCGGCCTCCTCGTAACGCGGATCGGCCGCCCGCAGCGTGCCCTCGACGCTGATCACGAGGAACGGCATCGCCACGAACGCCTCCGCGACCACCACCCCCGCCGTGGTGAACGGCAGCGTCACGCCGAACGCCGAGTCCAGCCACCGGCCCACGATCCCGTTACGGCCCAGCGCGAGCAGCAGCGCCACACCGCCCACCACGGGCGGCAGCACCAGCGGCAGGGTCACCAGGGCGCGCAGCAGCCGGCGGCCGGGGAAGCGGGCGCGGGCCAGCAGCCAGGCCAGGGGTACGCCCAGGACCAGCGCCACGGCGGTGGCGGCGGTCGCGGTGATCAGCGAGAGGCGGAGCGCCTGCCACACCGCGACGCTGGTCAGCTGGTCGGGCAGGCTCCGCCAGGGCGCACGGACCAGCAGCGCGACCAACGGAAGCACCAGGAAGACCAGGCCCGCGAGGGCGGGGAGCAGGAGCGGCAGCGGGACGCCCGCGCGGAGGCGGGGGGTGCCCGCGCGGAGGCGGGGCGTGCCCCAGCGTCGCCCTTTGCTACCGCTCAGAACCTCCCGGGGGCCGGTTACCTCCGCTGGCTCGGCCTCGGCGTTCCGCTCCGTCACGGCTTGAGGAAACCTGCCTGGCCGAGCACCTTCTGGCCCTGTGCGGACTTCACCAGGTCGATGAAGGCCGTGGCCGCCTCCGCGTTGGGGGCGTTCTTCAGCGGGGCGATCGGATAGTCGTTGATGGCCTGCTTCGACTCGGGGAACTCCACGCCCGCGACCTTGCCGCCCGCCGCCTTCACATCGGTCTTGTAGACGACGGAGGCGTCGACCTCCTTCAGCTGCACCTTGGTCAGCGCGCCCTTGACGTCCTGCTCGTACGAGACGGGCGTGAGCTTGAGCTTGGCCGCGGTCAGCGCCTTCTGGGCCGCCGAGCCGCACGGCACCTCCTTGGCGCACAGCGCGACCTTCAGCCCGGAGCGGGTGAGGTCCTTGAGCGTCTTGATCTTCTTCGGGTTGCCCTGGAGGGTCGCGATCTCGAGCTGGTTGCGGACGAAGGTGGCCGGGGTGCCCTTCGCGTCCTTGGCGTCGGTGACGGTCTTCATGGTCTTCGGGCTCGCGGCGGCGAAGACGTCGGCGGGCGCGCCGGACGTGATGCTGGCCGCGAGGGCGTCGCTGCCGCCGAAGTTGAAGGAGACCTTGGTGCCCGGGTGCTCCTTCTCGAAGGTCTTGCCCAGCGCGGTGAAGCTCTCCTTCAGCGAGGCCGCCGCGAACACGGTCACCGTGCCGGACAGGTTCTCTGAGGAGGAACCGGAACCGGAGCTGGACTTCTTGGAGGAGTCGTCGGAGTCACCGGAGGAGCAGGCGGTGAGCGCCACCACGGCGAGCGCGAAACCGCCCACCGCACGGTAGGTCCAACGGACTCGGGGTCGGGATCCGGTAACGGAACGGGTCGTCATGGAGTCTGTCTCCGCCTCTCTGCCTCTGCCGCCTCTGCCACTGCCGCCCTCGGCGCGCGTGCTCACGGCGTTTCCACGACCACGTTGGTCGACTTGATCACGGCGACGGCCGGAACGCCCGGCTCCAGCTTCAGCTCCTCCGCCGACTCCCGGCTGATCATGGACACCACGCGGAACGGGCCCGCCTGGATCTCCACCTGCGCCGACACATCGCCGAGGATCACCTCGGTGACGATCCCCGAGAAGCGGTTGCGGGCCGAGGAGCCGGGGTGGTCGCGGTCCGTGCCGCCGGCGACCTCGCGGGCGAACGCGGCGAGCGCCGGGCCCGGGATGATCCGGCGCCCCTGCTCGTCCCGTTCGGCGGTCAGCCGTCCGCTGTCGACCCAGCGCCGCAGGGTGTCGACGCTGACCCCCATCAGGGCCGCGGCCTCACCGATCCGGTACGTATGCATCCGCCGATGGTAGCGCCGCATCTGCGAGCTGGTACATGGTGATCAGGTGGTATCCGTCCAACGATTCGGGTACGAAGGCTGGCATCTGCGCGAGGGGTGGGAGCTCAGGGTTCGTCGTCCGCGTCGGCTCCGGGCTCCTCGTCCGCCATCTCGGACAGCTCCTCGTCCGCCAGCTCCGCCAGTTCCCCCAGCGTCACCGGCGCCGCGAACGGCCGTGCCGAGAGCGGCCGCAGATCCTCCGCCGTGGCCGGGCGGCCGGTCAGCGACGCGGTGACGGCGGCGACCGCGAAACCGCAGATCCGGCCCTGGCACCAGCCCATCCCCGGGCGGGCCAGGAGCTTCATGGTGCGGGGGTCCTCGGCGCCGAGGTCGTTACGGGCGCGGCACAGCTCCCCGTAGGTGACCTCCTCGCAGCGGCAGACCACCGTGCGTTCGGTCAGCCGGTCGGTCCACCCGTCGGGCACGGGGTAGGTACGGTGCAGCGCGGCGGCGAAGGCCCGGCCGTGGCGGATCGCGGTGCGCAGCCGCCGTACGGCGCGCGGATCCACCGGCAGCCCGTGGGCCGCCGCCAGCGACAGGGCGGCCAGCCGCCCCTCGGCGACGGCCGGCGCGGCGCCGCCCACGCCCGTGGTCTCCCCGGCGGCCAGGACGTCCGGGACGGTGGTGCGCTGCCGGGCGTCGACCACGGCGACGAGGGAGCCGTCGAGGTCGCGGCGGGTGGCGGCGCCGACCATCAGGGGCAGTTCGAGGGCGGGGGTGAACCCCCAGCCCAGCGCCACCAGATCGGCCTCGAGCACCTCGCCGCCGTCGAGCCGCACCCCGCGCACCCGGTCCTCGCCCAGGATCTCGGTGACCGTGGCCCGGGTCCGGTACGGGATGCGGTGGCGGGCCATGAGCGCCGCGTACCGCACCGCCTCGGCGGACTTGGCGGGCGCCCGTACCGCACCGTCCAGGTGGCGCAGCCAGCCGTGCGCCGGGTTGGCCTCGCACACGGCGAGGACCCGCACCCCCGCCTGCGCCAGGCCCGTCGCCACCGGCAGCAGGAACGGGCCCGTGCCCGCGACCACCGCACGCCGGCCCGCCACCGTCCGATGCCCCTTCAGCAGCGCCTGGACGCCTCCGGCCGCCATCACCCCGGGCAGTTCCCAGCCGGGGAGCGGCAGTTGACGGTCGTACGCGCCGCAGCAGAGCACCAGCGCACCGGCCCGCACCCGGTCCCGTTCGACGGGGGCCGTGTCGTACGGACCGTTCAGGCGCAGGGTGAACGGTCCGCTGTCCGGGCGGGGACGGTCGATCAGCCAGACCTGGTGGCCGGGGAGGTAGTGGAGGCGGCCGATGCCGCGCTGGTGGTCCAGCCGGGCGCGGAGGCGGGCGAAGAGCCGCCCGTGGTGGTGGGCGGGGGGCGTGGAGTGCTCGTCGTGGCGCCAGTACTGGCCGCCGGGCAGGCGCCCGGCGTCGATGAGCACCACGTCCAGGCCCGCCTCGGCGGCCCCGACGGCGGCGGCGAGCCCGGCGGGGCCCGCGCCCACGACGGCTACGTCGTACGTCGGCCGATCAGTCGCCATCGCTGCCATCACCACCACGATCGCCCGCTACGCCACCGGCCACACCGCCGTCACGGCCGTCACGGCCATCACGGCCATCAACCCCGCCACCGCCCTCCGCCGACAGCCGCATCCCGTCCCGCGCCGGGACCAGGCAGGCCCGCTGTCCCGGGCGCCCGTCCACGGTGATCAGGCAGTCGAAGCACACCCCGATCCCGCAGAACAGCCCGCGCGGTCCGCCCTCGCGCCGCGTGGTCCGCCAGGCCACGATCCCGGCGGCCACCAGCGCCGCGCCCACGCTCTGGCCGGGCAACGCGGTGACCGTCGTGCCGTCGAAGGTCAGCCGGTACGCCGACAACCCCGTGCGCTCACTCCCCGCGTGACTCATCCGCACCACCCTCCTCAAAGCGTTCGGGCGCGAACGGCGTCAGGTCCAGATCCGTCGCCTCCCCCGTCAGCGCCTGCGCGATCAGCTTCCCCGTCCCCGCCGCGAGGCCGATCCCCGCGCCCTCGTGGCCGCAGGCGTGCCACAGCCCGGGGGCGCGCGGGTCGGGGCCGATGACCGGCAGATGGTCGGGGCAGTACGGCCGGAAGCCCGCGTACACGCGCATCGCCCGCACCGACGCCAGCATCGGGAACAGCCCGATCGCACCCCGGGCCAACGCCCGTACGGCGGCGGGGGACGGCCGCCGGTCGAAGCCGACCCGCTCCCGGGTGGAGCCGATCAGTACCGTGCCGCCGCCCGTGCCCTCCACGACCGGCGACGCCTGGAGCTCCGCGTCCGAACTGGCCACGGCGTCCACGTAGTCGGCCGCGTAGACCTTGTGCCGTACGGTCGCGGGCGGCAGTGGTTCGGTGACGAGGACGAAGCCCCGGCGCGGCAGCACCGGCAGTTCGACACCCGCGAGCCCCGCCACCGCGCCGGCCCAGGTGCCCGCCGCGTTCAGGACGGCGGGGGCGCTGACGGTGCCGTGGGATGTCCGTACGCCGGTGACCGGGGCACCCGCGCCGCCATCCGGGGTGGCCGGGGAGCCGCCCGCCGAGGTGGCCGGGGAGCCGCCCGCCGGGGTGGCCGGGGAGCCGCCTCCCGGGGTGGCCGGGACGCCCGTACGCCCTCCCGCCGTGGCCGGGACGCCCGTACGCCCTCCGCGCCGCCGGAGGAACCCCACCACCTCCGTCCCCGTCCGCACCACCGCCCCGCGCCGCCGCGCGAGCCGCAGCAGGTGGGCCGCCGCCAGCATGGGCTGCACCTGGGCGTCCTGCGGATACAGCGCGCCCCCGGCGGCCTCGCGGGTCAGCCGCGGTTCGAGGGCGGGGAGTTCGGCCCCGGACACCTCACGTACGACGACGCCACGGGCCCGCTGCCGCTCGGCCAGCGTCCGCAGCGCGCCCAGGGCGGCGGGGGTGGAGGCGACCACCAGCCCGCCCTTCTGCTCGAACTCCCACCACTCGCCGTACGGGCCCAGGTCCTCGCCCCACACCTGCCGCGAGTACCGCGCGAGCTCCAGCTCCGGGCCCGGCTCCTTGTCCGAGACCAGAACGTTTCCCTCGCCCGCGCCCGAGGTGCCGCCCGCGATGGCGCCCCGGTCGACCACCACGACCCGCAGCCCGGCGAGGGTGGCGAACCAGGCGGCGGCCGCGCCGACGACTCCGGCGCCGATGACGACGAGATCGGCGGTCTTCGGCAAGTCCTGGTGCACCGCCCGGTGCATCAAGTCCTGGTGCATCGCCCGGTGCACCAAGTCCTGGTGCATCGAGTCGTTCCCGCCCGGGGTCATCGGCCACCCGCCCACAGCCCGCGCACATGGCCGATATGGCGATGCGTCATGGCCTCGGCGCCGCGTGCGTCGCCCGCCTCCACGAGGTCGAGCAGAGCGTGGTGTTCGGCCGCCGACTGGCCGAGCCGTCCGCTCTCCAGCAGCGGGACGAGCCCCAGCAGCCGGGTCTGGGAGCGGAGTTCGGAGACCACCTCCACCAGCCGCCGGTTCCCGGCGTAGCCGAGCAGGGTGAGATGGAAGACCCGGTCGGCCTCGATATAGCCGATGAGGTCGCCGCGTTCGGCCGCGTCCACGATGGCCTGGGCCAGCTCCCGCAGCGCGGGCAGGTCCCCGGGCGGGATACGGGGGACGGCCTCCCGTACGGTGGGCGGCTCGATGAGCAGCCGGATGGACGCCAGGTCGTCCAGGTCCCGCTCGGAGACCTCGGTGACCCGGAACCCCTTGTTGGGCACCGAGACCACCAGCCCCTCCTTCACCAGGTCGAGCATCGCCTCACGGACGGGCGTGGGGGAGACGTCGAAGCGGGCGCCGAGGGCGGGCGCCGAGTAGACGGCGCCGGGGGCGAGTTCACCGGAGATGATGCCCGCGCGCAGGGCGTTCCTGACCCGGTCGCGCAGGCTTTCGCGCTTGCCGAGCGGCCCGAGGCTGGTGCGGCGACCACGGGGAGCGGTTCCGGTCATGTCCCATCCACCACCGATCTCCCCTCTCTACACCAGAAACCCGGCCGGGAACGGATCCTCGGGGTCGAGATGGAACTGCGCGGTGCCGGTGACCCACGCCCGCCCCGTGATCGAGGGCACGACGGCGGGCAGCCCCGCCACCGTGGTCTCCTCCAGCAGCCGCCCGATGAACCGCGTCCCGATGAACGACTCGTTCACGAACTCCTCGCCGAGGCCCAGCTCACCGCGTGCGTACAGCTGCGCCATCCGTGCGGAGGTGCCGGTCCCGCAGGGGGAGCGGTCGAACCAGCCCGGGTGGATGGCCATCGCGTGGCGGGAGTGGCGCGCCGTCGAACCCGGGGCCTGGAGGTAGACATGGCGGCAGCCGGTGATGTCCGGCCGCTCGGGGTGGTGCGGCGGGTCCTGCTCGTTCACCGCGTCCATGATCTTCAACCCGGCGGTCAGCAGTTCCTGCCCGGCCGCCCGCTCGAAGGGCAGCCCGAGGGCGTCCAGTTCCACGATGGCGTAGAAGTTGCCGCCGAACGCGATGTCGTAGCGCACCTCGCCGAAGCCGGGCACCCGCACCGTACGGTCGGTGGCCGGGCAGAACGCGGCCACGTTCCGGATCGTCACCGAGGTGGCGGCCCCGTCGCGCACGGCGACCTCCGCGACCACCAGACCCGCCGGGGTGTCCAGGCGGATGGTGGTGACCGGCTCCCGCACCTCGACCATCCCGGTCTCGACCAGCACGGTGGCCACGCCGATGGTGCCGTGCCCGCACATGGGCAGCACCCCGGACACCTCGATGAAGAGCACACCGTGATCCGCGTCCGGCCGGGTCGGCGGCTGGAGGATGGCGCCGCTCATCGCGGAGTGGCCGCGCGGCTCGTACATCAGCAGGGTGCGCAGATCGTCGCGGTGCTCGATGAACCACTGCCGGCGCTCGGCCATGGTCGCGCCCGGGAGCGTCCCCACCCCGCCGGTGACCACCCGGGTGGGCATGCCCTCGGTGTGGGACTCCACGGTGTGCAACACCCGCCGCGACCTCACGAGCGCCCCCTGACCCGCATCCCCCGTATCCCGGCCCCCACCGGCACGGCAGCCCCCACCGCCCCGGCCCTCACCGGTACCCCAGCGCGAGCACCGTCTCGGTCTCCCGGACGACGCGCGCCGCCACCTCCCCGGCCAGCCGCGAACGCGGCGGGCGGCAGGATCCGCCGCGCAGCCCGGCCAGATCCATGGACGCCTTGATGGCCTGGACGAACTCGGTCCTGGAGTCCCAGCGCAGCAGCGGATGCAGCGCGCGGTACAGCGGCAGCGCCTTCTCCAGATCCGTGCCCACACCCGAGGTGGCGAGCCGGTACAGCTCCACGGTGGCGTCGGGAATCGCGTTCGGATACCCGGCGATCCACCCCACGGCCCCGGCGAGCCCCAGCTCCAGCAGCACGTCATCGGCGCCGATCAGCAGATCAAGACCGGGGGCGCGCTCGGCGATCTCGTACGCCCGCCGCACATCCCCGCTGAACTCCTTGACCGCGACGATCAGCCCCTCCCCGTGCAGCTCGGCCAGGAGCTCCGGGGTCAGGTCGACCTTGGTGTCATGGGGGTTGTTGTACGCCACCACCGGCAGCCCGGCGCGCGCCACCTCGCGGTAGTGGCCGACCACGGCCTCCCGGTCGGCGCGGTAGCTGTTCGGCGGCAGCGCCAGCACCGCCCGCGCCCCCGCCTCCCCCGCCTGCTCCGCCCACCGCCGGCTCTCCAGCGCCCCGTACGCCGCCACCCCCGGCATCACCCCGAACCCCTCGGGCGCCGCCTCCACCGCCACCCGCACCACCCGCGCCCGCTCCTCGTCCGTCAGGGTCTGGTACTCCCCCAACGACCCATTGGGGCAGACCCCGTCACAGCCGTGCTCGGCGAGAAACCGCACATGGGCGGCGTAACCCTCGTAGTCGACCGACAGTTCGTCATCGTCCTGGAACGGAAGCGCCGTGGCGACATGAACGCCACGCCAGGGAGCGGAGAGATCGGGCATGCGGAACCTCCTGGGGGAGGGGACCAGACCACCGGATTTCCCTTTGACGATAGCAGTGCAATGTCACACCGCACAGTCCTCGGAACGGAGGGATCGGCTCACCGGAAGTCACCGGAAACGCGCAGGAGTTCACAGCGCGAACTGTGCGGTCTATACCTTTTGCGGGTGTGGCCAATGTGTCGCACGAGACAGTGAACGTGACTACTATTCACGTTGATTCGGCTGGATCCCACGGCTTGTCAGGTGGCTCATCATCCAAAACGGGGACTGCTCTTCGTCTCTTGTCAGCCAGGTCACCGGCGTGAAAGGCTCGGCCCGCCCCGTAAGGGGAATCCCCAACTCCGAGGCATCGCTGTGCTGTTGGCTGACCACCCCGCGGCCCGTTTGTGAGAGGGTTGCCCCCCGGCGGGGGCGCCGCTGTTCGTGAGTGAGGAATTGCCTCCATGCCCGACCACTCATCTCCCAGGGAATCGCCCGGGGACGGCTCCCCGACGCGCCGCGGGGTCCCCGAGGCGCCCGGCGAGGATGTCGATGGCGCGGCCTCCGCTACGGCTTTGCTGGGCGCGTACTGGGACGCGGTCGCCGATTACGCGGAGCTGTGCACCACCACCCCGGAAGACGGGATGCGGCTCGCCACCGAGGCGTTCCGGCGGGGCATCCGGGAGACCCGCAACCGCCGCACCCGGGGCTTCGGCAAGCGCCTCCCGTGGCTTCCGCTGTTTCTGACCGCCGTGCGGAAGACCGCCGCCGAATGGGACGCCCATCGGCACGGGGACCGGCTCAACCCGGAGTTGCGGACCTGGCTGGCCTCCGACCTCGCCGCCCGGTTCGCCGCACCGCCCCGCGACCAGCCGCTCGCCCTGCGCGCGCTGCGCGACCTGCCGGAGGCGGACGGGGAGCTGCTGTGGCTGGTCGAGGTGGAGGCGCGGTCCACGGAGGCGGTGGCCCGGCAGCTGGGGTACGACCCGGAGTACGCCACCGAGGAGATCGCCCGGGTCCGCGCGGCCTTCCGCGAACGGTGTCAGCGCGCCCATGTGGACACCCTCACCGACGAGGAGTGCCGCAGCTACGCCAAGCTGCTGGACGCCGCCACCCGGGCGCCCGACTCGCCCTCGCCCGCCGACCTGTGGCAGCACCTCGCCCGTTGCCGGACCTGCCGGGACGCCGCCACCTGCATGTATGTGGACGGCGCCGGGCTGCCCGGCGCGCTGGCGGGCGGGGTCATCGGCTGGGCCGCGCACCTCTACCTCAAGCGGCGCCGCGCGCTCGCCGAGCGGGCCCCCGGCACCACGCCGAGCGCCCGCGCCGCCGCGCCCACCGCGCACGCGGTCCGCGCCCCGCTGTGGGAGCGGCTGCGCGACCGGGTCCTGGACGTGGTCGGGGCGCGGCGGAGCAGACGGGCCGGTGGCGTGGAGGGCAGAGCCGGGGCGGGTGGCAGAGCCGGTGCGGGCGGGGCTCGTTCCGGGGGGCACCGGGTCGTCCGGGGCCGCGCCGCCCGCCGCCGGTTACGCAGAGCCCGTACGGCGGTCATCCTGGCGGTGATCGCCGTGGTCGCCCTCGCCGCACTGGTCGCGATGACCAGAACCGCCGCCGACTCCGACAACCGCACCGGCGGCTCCATGGGCCCCGAGGTGACCCCCGGCAGCCTGGCCCCCGCCACCTCCTCGCCGTACAACCCCGGCGCCCCCGCCTCCCCCAGCCCCTCGAAGAGCAAGGGCGGGCAGGGCGGGAAGGGCTCCGGCAAGGGGCACCAGAAGAAGCCCGGGCGCTCCCCCGCCCCGTCCTCCTCGTCCGCCAAGGGCGACTCCGGCTCCGCGTCCGGCCACGGCGGCAAACCGCCCTCCGACGACCGGGAGCCCGGCGGCGACGCCGACTGCACGGCCCGTTTCCAGCTGGTCAACGAATGGCCCGACGGCTTCAAGGCCGCCGTCACCCTCACCTCCCGCGAATCCCTCAACGACTGGCGGGTCACCTGGACCTTCCGCGACTCCCAGCGGGTGACGCAGATGTGGGACGGGGAGTTCACCCAGCACGGCTCGAAGGTGACCGCCACCTCGGCCGACTACAACAAGCGGGTCAAGGCCGGTGGCTCCCTCTCCATGGGCTTCCTCGGCTCCTGGAGCGACGGCAACCGGCCGCCCGGCTCCTTCACCCTGAACGGCCGCCCCTGCGCGGACTGACGACACCGCTCCCCCCGGCCCGAGCGGCGGTCCCACCCGGATGGCGGAACAAGACCTCCGCCCCCGGGGGAATCCATCCAGGAATGAGCAGTGTCCTCAGCGGCATCGTGACCCTGCCACCCGACGCCCCCGCCGGGCGGGCGGCGCGGGTGGTGGTGGAGGTGCGCAACGTGTCCCGCTCCGACGCCCCCGAGTCGATCGTGGCCGCCCAGGTCCTCACCGATGTGCCGCTGAGCCCGGGCGGCCACGTCCCGTTCAGCGTCACCGTCCCCGGTGAGCTCTCCCCCGGCGACAACTACGGGCTGCGGGTCCATGTGGACGTCAGCGGCTCCGGGGTCATGGAGGACGGCGATCTGGTCAGCGCCGAGGCCGGCCCCGTACCGGCCGGATCCACCGCGGGTCTGATCGCCCCGGTCACGATCCTCTGAGGGACGGGTCCCGGCGCGAGGCCGTGCGCCGCCGGGGCCCGTCGGCTCAGTTGTCGTTCGCCGCGTCGGAGTCCGCCCTGTTCGCCGCCGACTCCGCGCCGTCCACCAGCTTGTTCAGCTCATCCAGCTCGGAGGCGGACGGAGCCGGTGCGGTGGCCGACGGGGCGGACGCGCCCGATGAGCCGTTCGCGTCGTCCGAGCTGGATGAGCCGTCCGAACCGCCCTTGCCGCCGCCGCAGCCGGTGGCCAGCGCGGCGCAGAGCAGCGCCGTGGCCGCCACGGCCCAGGGGCCGCGCTTCACTTGGCCGATTCCTTACCGCTGCCGGAACCGCCACCGGACCCCTCGCCGCGGGCGGCGCACCACTTCTGGACCTTCGACAGATCCTTCTGCCGCTGCTCGAGCGTCGGTACGAGGGACCTGCGGAAGGTGAGCTTGTGGTTGAGGAACGTCTGGACCTCGGTGTGGTCCGCCTTCTTCGCCCGCTCCACCCGCTTCGTCAGCCGGGCCACGGACCCGCGTACGGTCGCCGGGCCCTTCAGCCGCTTCAGCGCGCGGTCCAGCCGCTTGTCGATCCTCTTGGCGCGCTTGCACAGCCCCCGGGAGCCGTCCCCCGCTCCCTTCGGCGCCTTCGCGCTCGGGGAGGCGGCCGGGGCCGAGGCCGGGGCGCTGCCGTCCGCCGCCGCGATGCCCACCGGACCGAGCAGGGCGGCGGTGGCCGCGCACGCCACGAGGGCGCTCTTTCCACGGTGCATGGTGCTGTTTCCTTCCCTTGGAGCCGGACGGCCGGGGAGGGGACGGGCCGTCCCGGACTGGGGAAAAACCTAGGAACCTTCTTTGTGGAAACTCTGTGGACCGGAGTTACGGCGCCTCGGCGGGCCGCAGGACGAACCCCACGCCGCGCACCGTGTGCAGCATCCGCGGCCGGCCGCCCGCCTCCAGTTTGCGGCGCAGATAGCTGACAAAGGTGTCCACGGCGTCCGTACGGACGTCGAAGTCATAGCCCCAGACGCGATCCAGCAGCTGATCGCGGGTGAGCACGATCCCGGCGTTGCGGGCGAACACGTCCAGCAGTTCGAACTCGCGCCGGGTGAGCCGCAGCTCCACCCCGTCCAGCCATGCCTCCCGGGCCTCCGGCACCATCTCCAGCGCACCGGCCCGCACCCGGTCGGTGGCGGCGGGCGGACGGCGGCGCAGCAGGGCGTGCAGCCGCAGCACCAGCTCCTGGAGCGCGAAGGGCTTGACGAGGTAGTCGTCGCCCCCGGCCTGGAGCCCGGCCACCCGGTCGGCCACCTCGTCGAGCGCCGACAGCATCAGGACGGGCACGTCATTGCCGTCCGCGCGCAGGCTGCGGCACACCTCGATCCCGCTCAGGTCCGGCATGGAGATGTCCAGGACCACCACATCGGGCGCCCCGTCGCGCAGCGCGGCCAGCGCGGCGTGGCCGCCGTCCGCGAGGGTCACGGCGAATCCGTTGAGCCGCAGCCCGCGCTCCAGGGACCGCCGGATGGCCGCGTCGTCATCCGTCACCAGGACGCGACCGCTGCCCGTGCCTGCCATGTCCGTACCACCTCCGGCCCGGCATGGTACGTGCCCCCAGCCGTGGGCGCGGCCCGTTCCAGGGGCCCGGGCATGGCCTTTGGGCCAATTGACTCCGTCCCGTCCGCGCCGTGGGATTGGCCTGGTTCACCCTTTTCCCGCCGCGCCCGCCCAGGAGCCGGTGTGTTCCGCGCCCGCGAAGGAGCCAGCGTGTCCCAGCCCACCAACGCCCCGGACGCCCTGGCCGCCCCGGACGCCCTGACCGCCCTGAACGCCCCGGACGCCCCGGGGCCCCTGGCCGCCCTGGACGCGCTCGGGCCCAAGGGGCCCTACCGCTCCCGCCACCGCCTCACCGTCAGCGATGTCACCGGCGCGCCGATGGCCGGACTCTCCCTGGTGCCCCGGCTGTTCGTCACCCGGGCGCTGGCCGCCCTGCGCGCCGCCGGAACCCTGCCGCTGGAGGAGCGGCTGGCCGCGCTGAAGCGGGCGGGGGAGCTGTTCGCCACCGGCACCGTGGCCGGGATGTCGGCCGAGGCGTACGAGGGCGCGGTGTGCCGCATGTCGGGCACCCCGCTCGCCAATGTGCGGATCGCCGTGGAGGCGATACGGCTCAGCGCCACCGAGGCGTACCGCAGCGTCCAGGCGGCCCGCCCGGTGGGGGCGGTGGGCGACTGGCGCGATCCGTACGCCCGCGGCGGCACCGCGGTGTGGATCCGGCGCGGCGACGTCTTCGCGGTGCACGCCGCCGGCAACCACCCCGCCGTGCACGCCCTGTGGCTGGAGGCGCTGGCGCTGGGCTACCGGGTGGCCGTACGCCCCTCCCGCCGTGAGCCGCTCACCCCGTACCGGCTGGTCAGCGCGGTGCGCGAGGCGGGGTTCGGGACGGATCAGGTGGTGCTGCTGCCCACCGACCACGACGCGGCGGGCGAGATCCTGCACGGCGCGGACCTCTCCATGGTCTACGGCGGGCAGGAGGTCATCGACCGCTACGCCGCCGATCCGACCGTGCTGCCCAACGGGCCCGGCCGCTCCAAGATCCTGATCACCGCCGACCGGGAGTGGCGCGACCACCTCGATGTCGTCGTCGACTCCATCGCCCGCCACGGCGGCACCGCGTGCGTCAACGCCACCGCCGTCCTCGTCGAGGGCGATCCGGCGCCGGTCGCCGAGGCGCTGGCGGAGCGGCTCGCCGCCCTCCCCAGCCTGCCGCCGCAGGACGAGAAGGCGGTGCTGCCGGTCCATCCGCTCGAGGTCGCGCGCGGCTTCGAGCGCCTGCTGCTCGGCAAGGCCGCGGGCGCCCGCGCGTGGCTGGGCGGCGACGGCGTGGTGGCCGACCTCGGCGACGGCAGCGCCGCCCTGCGCCCCGCCGTCTTCCAGCTCGACGATCCGCGGGACGCGCGGCTGGGCGTGGAGCTGTCGTTCCCCTGCGTCTGGGTGGCCCCCTGGACGCGGGAGGCGGGCGTCGCCGCGCTCCGGGACAGCCTGGTGGTCACGGCGCTCACCGGGGACGAGGCGCTGCTGGACGGGCTGCTCGCCGAGCCGTCCATCAAGAACCTCTACATCGGCGACCATCCCACCCACTGGATCGCGCCGGGCATCCCGCACGACGCGTATCTCGGCGAGTTCCTGATGCGTACGAAGGCCGTCATCCGCGGCTGACCCCACGAGCCCCCTGCCGCCATCCGCGAGGAGCATCCCGTGCCGACAGCTTCCCTTTCGGTGCTCGACATCCCCTTCGACGAGCGCCCCGACCCCGATGAGTACATCCGCGCCGCCATGGAGTGGCACTTCGGCCCGGACACCGGCTCCCCGTTCTGGCTGCGGAAGGCGGAGACGCTGGACTTCGATCCGCGGCGGGACGTCAAGGGCGTCGCCGATCTCGCGCTCTTCCCCAATGTCACCGGCGAGTTGCGCGACGTACCGGTGCGCGATCTGATCCCCCAGGGCTACGGCGCCGACGCCCGGATCGTCGGGGTCTTCGAAAGCGGCGGCACCACCGGCGCCCCCAAGCGGATCGTGTGTCTGCGCGACTGGCTGGACCGCCTCACCCACGGGCTGAGCGCCGACCTCGACGGGCTCGGCGTCCCGCGCGGGGTGGACTGGGTCGCCATCGCCCCCAGCGGCCCCCATATGGTCGGCGAGATGGTCGCGGGCGCGGCCGCCCGGCACGGTGGGCTGATGTTCCGCGTCGACATGGATCCGCGGTGGGTGAAGAAGCTGATCTCCGCCGGGAAGGCCGAGGAGACCGACGCCTATGTGAACCACCTGGTGGAGCAGGCGGCGTACGTCCTGCGCACCCAGGACATCGGGGTGCTGATGACCACCCCGCCGCTGCTGGAGCGGCTGGCCCGGCACGACGACCTCATCGAACTGATCGGGGAGAAGGTCAAGGGCATCATGTGGGGCGGCGCCCATATGGACGCCGACACCCGCGATCTGCTGCGCACCGAGGTCTTCCCCGGCTGTGAGCTGTACGGCACCTACGGCAACACCATGATCCTCGGCGGTGCCACCGAGCGGCTGGGGCTCGGCCCGGACGAGCCGTGCGTCTTCGATCCGCGTACGCCGTTCGTCACCTTCTCGGTGGTGGACCCGGCGAGCGGGCGGCCGGTGCCGTACGGCGAGCGCGGCCAGGTGGTGATGAACCACGTCAGCAAGTCCGCCCTGCTGCCCAACAACCTCGAGCGGGATCTGGCGATCCGCGTCCCGCCGCCGGAGGGCGCGGTCGGGGACTCGGTGGCCGATGTGGGCCCGGTGGCGATGTTCGACGACGAGGTCGTGATCGAGGGCGTCTACTGATCGGGGACGTGTCCGCACGCCAGGGGTGGCGGCGCGGCAGCCACCGGACCGCCACCAGTGGCTGACGCCAGGCCGCCACCAGTGGCTGACGCCAGGCCGCCACCAGTGGCTGACGCCGGGCCCCCACCAGCCGCCGACACCGGGCCGCAGCCAGGCGCTGACAGCGACCCGCCACCACCCGCCGGCACCGGCCCGCCACCAGGCGTTTGCCGCGTTCCGCCATGGACCCATTCAGCCGCGACAGTCGCAGTGGTTACGATCTGGCGCGATGGGCAGAGCGCAGCGCGGAGGAGAGGCCCGCATACGGAGGGGCCACATACGGAGGGACCCGGTGCGCGGCACCGTGCCTTCCGTCCTCTGCCGTGCCGTGCTTCTGCTCGCCGCGGCGATATGGGTGGCGCCCTCGTGCGTCCATCCCGCCGCCGGCCACGGCGCCCTGTCGACGGGGTGCCCGCACCGCCTGGCGGAGACCGCGTCGGCCCAGCCGCACGAGGAGCCGATCGCGTATCCGGCTCCGGGGCACCGCCCGTTCGACACCTCCGGTTCGGGCACCGGAAGCGACAACTGTGTCGCGGGCCCCCGGGGAGTCGTCCAGGCCCTGGTGCCCACGCCCGTACCCCCGCCCTCCCTCGCCGAGGTTCCGCCGCCCGACGGCCGCCGGGACCCGGACTCCGCCCGGGCGCCGCCGGACCATCCCGTCCGCGCCCTCGGCCTCCACCAACTCCAAGTACTTCGGACCTAGGCCGACGCCGGTCACCGCGATGCACCTCTCCACCCATCCAGTGTGCGAACAGCGCGAACTGCGCGAACTGCGAGGTTGAGGACAGCCATGGGCTCCAAGGAATCGAAGACGAAGGGTGCGGCGGCCGACCGCCGCGCGAAGATAGAGGAGTTGCGCCGCGCCGAGAAGGCGCGCGAGCGCCGGTACCGGATCATCACCATCACCTCGGTCACGGTGATCGTCGCCGGACTGGCCGTCGGGGGCTACTTCCTCGTCGACGCGAGCGACAAGAAGGAGAAGAAGGAGGCCAAGGTCACCTCGTCGGTCGTGAAGACCGGCGAGTTCAAGGGCATGAAGACCTGGAAGAACCTGGGCCGGACGCATGTCCAGGGCTCGGTGAAGTACGCGATGTCGCCGCCGGTCGGCGGAAACCACAACCAGGTCTGGCAGAACTGCAACGGCGATGTCTACACCAAGCCGCTGACCAAGGAGAACGCGGTGCACTCGCTGGAGCACGGCGCGGTGTGGGTGACCTACACCGACAAGGCGTCGAAGGAGGACGTCGCCACCCTCTCGGCGCGGGTCAAGAAGACCCCGTACTCGTTGATGAGCCCCTACCAGGAGCAGGACGCGCCGATCGTCCTCAACGCCTGGGGCAATCAGCTCGACGTCGAGAAGGCGTCCGACCCGCGGGTGGCCGACTTCTTCAAGAAGTTCGTCCAGGGCAAGCAGACGCCCGAGCCCGGCGCCTACTGCACCAACGGGAAGACTTCGTGAGCGACGGGACCGCCGTCGGCCGCGCCTCCCGCCAGCCGCTGGTGGCGGGGATCGCCGCCGCCCTCGCCCTGCTGACGCTGGTTGCGGTGGCGGTGCTGTGGCTGACGAGCGACCGCTCGGAGGGCTCGACCGACACGGGGACGCCGAAGGACACCTCGGCCGAGGCCGGTTTCGCCCGCGACATGTCCGTCCACCATCAGCAGGCGGTGGAGATGTCGTTCATCGTGCGCGACCGCACCGACGACGACGAGGTGCGACGGCTGGCGTTCGACATCGCCAGCACCCAGGCCACCCAGGCCGGGATGCTCCAGGGCTGGCTGGACATGTGGGGGCTGGACAAGACGTCCGAGGATCCGCCGATGACGTGGATGAAGCACGCGTCGTCGGACGGCATGGAGGGCATGGACCACGGCTCGATGAAGGGCATGGGCTCCACGTACAAGCCGCACGACGGCTCGCTCATGCCGGGCATGGCCACCAACAGCCAGCTCGACGAGTTGCGCAAGGCCAAGGGCAAGGCGGCCGAGGTGCTCTACCTGAAGCTGATGACGGCCCATCACAAGGGCGGCGTCGACATGGCGAAGGGCGCGGTCGAGCTGGTCAAGGACTCGACCGAGAAGCACCTGGCCCGGACGATGGTCCAGGGCCAGCAGTCGGAGATCCAGCTGATGGCCGACATGCTCAAGGCACGCGGCGCGTCCTCCTCCTGACGCCCCGCCGATGGCGCCCCTCGCCCCCCACGGGGACCGCCCCGTGGGTCTGCCCCACGGGGCCGCGGGGCGCCATCACCCCTTCCGCACGAACACCCCGGACCGGGTTGCCTGATACGTCGCCTCGACGGTGGTGTGCACCAGCCGATCGTCGATGGACCCGCGCAGGATGAGCACCCGGTAGTAAAGCGGCGCCCCCAGCGAGGCGATGACCTCCCACGCGTCGGTCTCCGCGGGGATGTCCCCCCGCTCCACCGCGTTCCGCACGATCAGGGTCACCTCCTCGGTCCGCCGCACGAACGCGTTACGGACGATCTCCTCGACCCGGGTGTCATGCGCGGCCGCCGCGAGCAGCCCCTGCATGACATTGCGGTTGCGCAGGGCGTTGTTGAAGTCCGCGATGGCCTGGGTGAGTTCGCTCAGATCCCGGTGGAAGTCACCGGTGTCCGGGGTGGGCAGCGTCGAACTCCGCTCGGCCAGCAGATCGACGACCACCCCCTCCGCCGTGCGCCAGCGCCGCCGGATGGTCGACACATGCACCCCCGACCGCCGCGCGAGCCGATCGAGGGTGAGCTCGGCGAACGAGTCGCGGTCGAGCTCCTCGTACGCGGCCGCCAACACGGCGGCCCGAGTCCGGGCCGTACGCCCCCCGGGGCGAGCCGACCCATGCGGTGGTCGCTCTGTCATGACGCGCCGACTCTACGGCCCCTCCACCTTCGTGAGCACCAGATCTTCACGACACCCGGGCGCTGAACGCCCGGTAACCCATTGCACGGCGTACACACCCCTCGCTAGTGTGACACCCGTTACTTAATGCGCGCGACAGCGCATTAGGCCAACATGGCGCAGAGTTTGCCGGACCTTCCTCACGAGGGGAAGGAAGGTCCAGCACGCTCCCCTTCTTATCCGCCTCCCCCTTCCGAGCTCACCGCTCCCGGCTCGATACGGCAACACCCGCGTCCAGGGCGGCCATCAGCCGGTCTCACATCTCAACTCGCCCCACACCCGCTTCCCCCAGGGCAGCCGATCGGCCCCCCATCGCCAGGCGCACTCCTCCACCACGGCGATGCGGACCACGTCGGGCTCGGGACGGGTGACGGTGACGCGGATGACGCGGCAGTCCGTGTGGTCCACCGCGTTGGCCACCAGCTCCGAGACGATGAGGGTGGCGGCGTCGGCGTAGTGCTCTATGCCCCAGACCGCCAGCGCTGTACGGACGAGACGACGAGCCGTGGCGGCGCTTTGGGCCGTGCACGGAAGGGTCTCCGTGCAGCCGGGGTGCCCGGAGGGGCGGGCGGTGGTGGTCACAATCATGGCGGACCTCGCGGTTCGTGAACGTGAGCGCACGCTATGACCGCCGAGAGCGACCGCACAGTGACCGTACGTACCACTTTGACGTGTGCGTGGGACGTCGCGTCCTACCCGTCCAGGTTGAGCCGGTCGGCCAGTTCGGTCACGGGGGAGGTGCGGCGGCGCTCGCGGCCACGTAGTTCGGCCACCACCCGCCGAGCCGTTCCGTGGTAGCGCATCCACTCCGCCGCATCGCCCTCCGCGGCCAGGAGGGCGCGAATGGCGCTGCCGTCCTTGCCGAGGTCGACGCAGGCCAGGGCGCGGTCGACATGGAACCGGGCGCGCCATGTCGGCGGAAGGCGGTGGAGTTCGGGAACGGCACGGGCCGCGGTCAGCGCCTTCGCGCCGCGCTCCATCTCCACCAGGAAGTTGACCTTGGCGACACCGACATTGGTCGGGCCGAACGGTGTGGCGTAGTCGAGGCGGTCCTCTCCGATGCGAGAGGCAGCGGCCGTCGCCATGTTGAGCAGTTCGTCCACGGCGTCGTGCTTGCCGCGTCGCACGGCCGCCGTCGCGGCGCGCAGCAGCAGGATTCCCCACAGGGACAGTTCCATGGGTCGGGACCGGAATCCGGGCTCGATCCGCTCGGCGGCGGCCAGGGCGACACGCTCGGCGTCCTCCAGCCGTCCCTGCTTGGTGAGGATCCACGACAACGTGGAGACGCCCATGGTCTCGAGGTGCGGATCGTCCGACCGCCGGGCGGCCTCCATGGAGCGCTCCAGCGCCGTGAACCCGGCGTCCTCCTTGCCCAGTGCGGCCAGCGTGGTGGCCGCAACCTGATACGCCTCGGCAAGCACCGCATGAGCCGCGGCGGCGTCAGCGCCGCTGTGGGCGTGTGCCGCCGTCCTGGCGTCCCGGATGAGCTGGGGCAGCAGGACGCCGATCTCGGCCATCCGCCCCTCGCGCCGGATGCGTTCGGTGGACCGTAACGCGGCGCGCAGCGCCCCGACGGTGGGCGGGGCCTCGGGGTCGGTGTCCTCACCGAGGAGTTCGGTCAGCGGGGAGACGGCCTGCCGGAGCGCGAGAACGGACGGCGAGTCGCCCTCCTGACGGGCCTCGAAGGTGGTCGGCTGACCGATCAGCACGGACGGTTCCACATCGAGCGCGCGGGCGAGGGCGTTGATCGTCGAGAGCCGCGCCGTCTGTCGCTGCCCCTGTTCCAGCTTGCGCACCACGTCCACGGACAGCTCCGCCCGTTCAGCGAGCCGCTCCTGGGTGAGCTTGCGCCGGACTCGGAACCGAGCGATCCGCTCCCCGAGCCCCTGCTCGTCCTCACAGCCCATGGCACTGGTCCCCCACTCACCATCAGGTATCAGGCGGATGCGGCTTCCACGCTACGCCCTCGCTCACTCCGCAGGTGAAGAGTTGTCCCCGGTGGCCCGGAGCGCGGCTACCGACGGTTGCCCTCTCCGCACTCCCATTCCTCGCGCAGCACTCCGTAGACGATGGAGTCCCGCCATGCCCCACGTACGTGGACGTGGCCGCGGATTCGGCCCTCTTCTGTCATGCCCGCCGCGAGGAGCGTCTTCTCCGAGGCGACGTTGAGAGGCGCCCGAGCGGCCCAGACACGGTGGAGTTCCAGGTCAGCGAAGGCGAGGGCGAGGAGCAGGCAGACGGTCTCCCTGCCGTAGCCCACGCCCCAGGTGTCGGGGCGCAGCGCGAATCCGATGGTGGCGGCGCGTTGTTGGTGCGGGTCGTGGGCGAGGCGGGCGAATCCGATCAGTTGGGCGCCGGCCCGCTCGACGACGGCGAGTGCGTACTCCTGGCGTGGGGTCGCCGTCGCCGAGGTCACCGATCGCTCGACGATGCCGCTGACCTCGTCGCGTGAGCGTGGCGTGAAGCTCAGGTGCTCGGTGGCCTTCGGGCTGCCGTAGATGGCCAGGACCGCGTCCACGTCATCGACGGTGAGTTCGCGAAGTGAGAGGCGAGTTTCGTCACGGATGACCGGAAACATGGCGGGACTCTACTCTTGCGGGCAGCACGCTCGTTGTCCCGAAAAGACGTGTCCCCCGGCGGGGCGTGGCGCGGCGCCGGGGGACGGCGGGCGGTCAGTGCAGGTGGGCCGGGGTGAATTCGACGGGGAGGGCGGCCACGCCGCGCATCATCAGGGTGACGCGCCATTCGAGCTCGTCCGCGGGGACGGAGAGGGTGACGTCCGGGAGGCGGTCGAGGAGGACCTCGATGGCGGCGGTGGCGATGACCTCGGCGATTTCGCGGGCGGCCGGGGGGCAGCCGTGTTTGCCGTGGCTGAAGGCCATATGGGCCTGGTTGCCGCCGGCGCCGGAGTGGAAGTCGGGGCGGACGTCGGGGTCGGCGTTGGCGGCGGCGAGGCCGAGCATCAGGCAGTCGCCCTTCCTGATGCGGCGGCCGCCCAGCACGGTGTCGTCGGCGGCCCAGCGGCCGATCCAGAACGGGACCGGGGTGTCCTCCCACAGCACCTCGTTGAGCGCCTGGCCGACGCTGCGGCGGCCGCCGGAGAGGGTGATGGCGAACCGTTCGTCCGTCAGCATCAGCCGGAGGGCGTTGCCGATCAGGTCGCTGGTGGGCTGCTGGACGGCGTAGATGGAGCCGAGCACGTCGTTGATGATCTCGTCGTCGGTGAGCCCGGCGGGGTGGGACACCAGATGGGCGGCGACGTTGACCTGGTCGGGGTTCTCCCGGACGCGTTTGATCAGCGCCTCCATCCGGGTCTGCATCTTCTGCAGCGCGATGGGGGCGTCGTTCCCGGTGAGGTGGAGCGAGTCCTCCTGGATGGCGGCGGCTTCGGTGTCGTCCAGGCCGTAGAGCCGGGTCACCACCCGCAGCGGGATCTGGCTGGCGTACTCGGCCACCAGATCGGCCCGGCCGCTGCCCGCGAAGGTGTCGATCAGCCGGTCGGCGACGCGCTCGCACTGTGCGCGCAGTTCGAACTGGTCCACCGACGCGAGGCCGTCGCAGATGGCCTCGGACCGCCGCTGGTGGTCGGCGCCCTCGCTGAACAGCATGGTCGGGCGGTAGCCGACGAAGGTCGTCAACTCCCAGTCGGGCGGCACCAGATGCCAGGAGTGCCAGCGGCGGGAGTCACGGGCGAAGCGGTTGGGGTCGGTGGTGACCCGGACCACCTCGCGGTAGCCGAGCACCGTCCAGACGGGGATCTTGCCGTCCAGCAGGACGGGCACGACCGGGCCGTGGTCCCGGAGCAGCTCGCGATAGAGCTCCATCGGTTCGTCCCGGAACCGCTCGTAGTCCAGCGGCACCGACCCGGGGGGCACCACCCCGTCGGGCGGGGCGGGCGCCGATGGGAAGACGGGCTCGGGCGCGGCCCCGGGCGGGGCATCCAGCGGGGACGTGGGGTCAGGGGTGGTCACGCGGTGGTCTCCCCGGCGGAGCCGTTGGTGGACAGGGAGTAGAGGTAGCGGGCGAGCGCGACCAGTACGGCCTTGCTGGAGTCGCGCTTGCGGGCGTCGCATTCGATCATCGGCACCTCGGGCGGGAGGTCGAGGGCCTCCCGCACCTCCTCCAGCGTGTGCTGCGGCTCGGTGAAGTTGTTGCGGGCCACGATGAACGGGGTGCCGTGGTGCTCCAGCCGGTCCAGCGCGTACCAGGAGTCGGAGAGCCGGTTGGTGTCCACCAGGACGACCGCGCCCAGCGTCCCGGAGAACAGCCGGTCCCACAGGAACCAGAACCGCTCCTGGCCCGGGGCGCCGAACAGATAGAGCACCATCTGCTCGTCCAGGCTGATCCGGCCGAAGTCGAAGGCCACCGTGGTGGTGGTCTTGTGGCGCACGAACGAGGCGTCGTCGATGCCGATGCCCGCCTGCGTCATCGTCTCCTCGGTGCTGAGCGGGCGGATCTCGCTGACGGACTGCACCATCGTCGTCTTGCCGACGCCGAACCCGCCGACGATCACGATCTTCAGACCGTTGCTCGCGCTCTCCCGCAGCGGGGCGTGCCCGGCGCCGCCGGGGAGCGCGGTGCTCACGGTGGTCTCAGAGATTCTGGAGTGCAACGAGCACCTTCTTCAGGGTTTCGGGCCCGGGCAGCCGGCCGCCGGGACGGGCCGCATGCGGATGGCGCGCGGTGATCCGGCCGGTGTCCAGCAGATCGCACAGCAGGATCTTGACCACGCTGACGGGCAGTTCCAGATACGAGGAGATCTCCACGACCGACAGGGGGCGGCGGCACATCCGCAGGATCTTGACGTGCTCGGACTGCATCCCGGGGGTGGGATCGCTTTCGCTGACGATCAGCGTGACCATGTCGAACCGGCTCTCGTCGGCCCGGCTGCGGCCGCCGGTGACGGTGTACAGCCGGTCCGGGCCCTCCTTGTCCAGCGGACCTCGGATCATGCCTTCGCCCCGCCGCCGCTGCCGCCCGCTTCCACCCGCGGAGCGGCCCGCAGATGGTCGCCGATCTGCTCGACCAGCTCGTTCATGTTGTGGCCGATGATGCCGACATCGGCATCATCATGGGCCACCACGGCGAGATGGGCGCCTTCGCCGGCCTCGACGATGAACAGAATTCCCCCGTGGAACTCCGTCATCGACTGCCGTACGCCGCCGCTTCCGTCGCCGAACTCGATGGACGCGCCATGGGCGAGGCTCTGGATGCCCGACGCGATGGCCGCCAGCTGATCGGCCTGGTCCACGGACAACCCGGAGGAGAGGCACAGCTTGAGGCCGTCCCGTGACAGCACCAGGGCGTGACGCGAGCCCGGGGTCTTCTCCAGCAGGTTCTCCAACAGCCAGTCCAAGCTGCGGTCGGTGGTGTTCATCGGCGTTCCTTCTGTCACGGCTTGTCGTTCTCGGCAGGCTCGGCGGACTCGGCGGACTCGGTGTGATCTGCGGCTACCGAAGGCTCGGTGTCACACGGGGCACCTGCGGCGGATGTACCGCGGGCCGCCTGGCGGAAGGCGCCGAAGCGGGCTCCGGCTTCCTCGGGTCGTGGCGGGCTGGTCTTGGGCTTGGGTTCCGTCTCGGCCGTCTGGGCGGCCGCCCGGGTGGCGGCGGCCAGCGTCTCGCCACGGCGCCGCTTGGGCAGTCCGTTGACCCGCGAGGGCTGCGCGGAGGGCTCCGGCGCGGACGACGGCGAGGGGGACGGGGACGACGGGTCGGTCTCCGGCGACGTGGACGGCGCGGCGGCCGGAGCGGACGCGCTCGGGGTGGACGCGCTCGGGGCGGGCGCGACCGTGGCGGTGGACGCGCTCGTGGCGGTCGACGCGGCGGGCGCGGCGGACGTCTGCCGGGGGACCCCGGTGCGGACGGTGCCCGGCGTGTCGAGGACGACGGCGTCCTGGTTGATGTGCGTGACCAGCTGCTGCGGGATCAGGACGACGACACCGGTGCCGCCGCGCGCGGACGGCCGGAAGGAGACGGTGAGCCCGTGCTTACGGGCCAGACAGCCGACGACCGCGAGGCCCAGCCGGGTGCCGGACAGGGTCATCAGGTCCAGGCTCTCGGAGGAGACGGCCTTCTGGGCGCGGTCCAGGGCGGCCGGGCCCATCACCAGGCCACCGTCCTCGACGGTCACCACGACGCCCGCGTGCGTCTCCTCGACGTACACATGCACCTCCTCGGTGGGAGGCGAGAAGCTGGCGGCGTTGTCCATCAGTTCGGCGAGGGCGTGCATGACGCCCTCGGCCGCGTAACCGGCCACCGCGGCGTTACTGGTCGAGTGGACCCGTACCCGCTGGAAGGCGCTGATCCGGCCGATCGCGCCGCGCAGCACGGACTCCATGACGATCGGCTTGGTCCAGCGGCGTCCGGAACGGGCGCCGGTCAGCACCGCGATGCTGTCCGCGATCCGGCCCGCCTGGGCGGTGGTGTGGTCCAGCTTCAGCAGATCGCCGAGGACGGTCTCGTCGTGGCGGTTCTCCATCTCCCGGAGGTCGGCCAGCATGCTGGTGGCCAGCGCCTGGACGCGGCCCGCGGCGTTGGCGCACGCGGCCATCGCGGAGGCGCGCATCCGCTCACCGTCGCCGATCTCGCGCAGCAGGGTCCGGAGCAGATACTGATGGGCCCGGCTGGTGGGGCGCTCCATGCGGGTGACCACGGTTTCCACCGAGCCGCCCTCGCGCAGTTGCCGGACCGCGGACGGAATCGTTTCCTCGGCGAGCCGGGTGGCCTCGATCTCCCGCGCGGCGGCCGCGGTCTCCAGCGAGGTGACCCGCTCCTGGAGACGGCCGATGGTCCGCGAGCGGTTGGCGGCGACGGCGAGCGCCACCCCCAGCAGCACGGCGGCGGCTCCGCAGAAGACGGCGACGAAGGCGCGCTGGGCGGATGGCACCGCGGTGGTCACCCACAGTCCCGCTCCGGCGGCGACGACGGCTGCCAGCAGGGGGACGGTCAGGGCCCCTCGCGTCACCGAGGGCCCTTTGTACGGATGGCTGGATATGTGTGCTGACATCTATCAGGTCCTCATGGGCGCGTTGAGGGTTTTTGGCTGGACCACGCGGACATCAAGCCGTGGGCGCCACATGTTAGTAGAGTCACGTCAGTTTGACCGGCCCCTCTCAACACATGGATCATGACGACCCGTCAAATCGGGGCGCCGTGAAGCGTCATGTTCCGGACGCATATGACGCTGCCATTGACACCGCCATTCGCGCCACCATTTGCGCCACCGTTGCGCCGCCCTTTGCGCCGCCGCCGTCGGCCCGCCCGGCGACGCTACGGAATCGCCAGCTCGGCCCAGATGACCTTGCCGTCCGAGGTGTAGCGGGTGCCCCAGCGCTCCGCGAACTGCGCGACCAGGAACAGCCCCCGGCCGCCCTCGTCCATCGTCGCCGCGTACCGCAGATGCGGAGAGGTGCTGCTGGTGTCGGAGACCTCGCAGATCAGCGCGCGGTCGCGGAGGACCTGCACCCGGATCGGGCCGGTGGCGTGCCGGATGGCGTTGGTGATCAGCTCGCTGAGCACCAGCTCGGCGGTGAACGCCGCCTCGTCCAGCCCCCACTCCGCCAGCTTCCGCATGACCTCGGCGCGCACCCCGGACACCGCGGCGGGGTCGGACGGCACCTCCCAGGAGGCCACGCGGTCGGCGCCCACGACCCGGGTCCGGGCGGCGATCAGGGCGATGTCATCGCTCGGGTTGCTGGGCAGCAGCGCGTCCAGCACCTCGGTGCAGATCTGGTCGGGGGTCCGGCCGGGGTGGGACAGGGCGCGGCGCAGCATCTCCAGACCGGTGTCGATCTCCCGGCGGCGGTCCTCGATGAGCCCGTCCGTATAGAGGACGAGATGGCTGCCCTCGGGCAGCTCCAGCTGCGCGGTCTCGAACGGCAGCCCGCCCAGGCCCAGCGGCGGCCCCGCGGGAAGTTCCAGGAACTCCACCGAGCCGTCCGGACGCACCAGCGCGGGCGGCGGATGACCGGCCCGCGCCATGGTGCAACGCCGCGTCACCGGATCGTAGATCGCGTACAGACATGTCGCCCCGGTGATGCCCTCGCCGCCACCCCCACCGCCGCTGCCGTCGCCGTTCGGCCCGCCCGGGCCCTCGTCCTGGTCGATCCGGGCGATCAGATCGTCGAGGTGGGAGAGGATCTCATCGGGCGGGAGATCGAGCGTGGAGAAGTTGTGCACCGCCGTCCGCAGCCGCCCCATCGTCGCCGCCGCGTGCAAGCCGTGGCCCACCACATCCCCCACCACCAGCGCCACCCGCGCCCCCGGCAGCGGAATGACGTCGAACCAGTCACCCCCGACCCCCGACTCCGCCGGCAGATAGCGGAAGGCCACGTCCAGGGCGCTCTGGCTGGGCAGGGCGCGGGGCAGCAAGCTGTGCTGGAGGGTCACCGCCATGGTGTGCTCGCGGGTGTAGCGGCGGGCGTTGTCGATGCAGACCGCGGCGTGCGAGGCGAGCTCCTCGGCGAGGGACACCTCTTCCTGCTCGAAGGGCTCGCGCTGCTTCATCCGCCAGAAGTTGACCACGCCCAGCAGCACGCCCCGGGCCCGCAGCGGCACGGTGACCAGCGACCGGACGCCGTACTCGATGACCTTGGCGGTCTGCTCGGGGTCCTGGGCCTGCCAGCCGGTGGCCTCGGAGAGATCGGCCTCCACGACCGGCTCGCCCCCGCTCAGCCCGAACGCCTGCGGCGAGGACGGGACGAACGCGAACACCCGGCCGACCGGATAGAAGGGGTGGTTGGGCCGGATGCCGTGGACCGCCGACCGGCGCATCTCGACACCACCGACGGCCAGCGGCTCATCGCCGCGCGCCACGGGCTCCGCCAGGTCGACCGTGACGAAGTCGGCGAAGCGGTCCACCGCCACCTGCGCCAGTTCCTCGGCGGTACGGCTCACATCGAGCGTGGTACCGATCTCCACACTCGCGTCGTACAGCAGCTTGAGCCGCTTCTGGGCCACTTCGGCGCGGCCGGAGAGGGCCCGCAGTTCGGTGGAGTCGCGCAGGGTGGCGACGCTGCCGGGCGGTCCCCCGTCGCGGTCGGTCAGCCGGTTGTTGATGGCCAGCAGCCGGTCGCCGGCCACCAGCACCTCGTCGGTGACATCGCGCCCGGAGGCCAGGACGTCGGCGACATGGGACTCCAGGCCCAGGTCGTCGACCAGCCGTCCCTCGGGCCGCGGCGGCAGGTCGAGCAGCCGGGACGCCTCGTCGTTGGCGAGCACCAGCCGCCCGTCGTCGCCGACGATCAGCACACCCTCGCGCACCGAGTGCAGCACCGCGTCATGGTGCTCGTACATCCGGGTCATCTCGATCGGGTCCAGGCCACGGGTCTGCCGCCGCAGCCGCTTGCTCACCAGCGCCGTGCCGCTGGTGGCGAGCACGAGGGAGGCGGAGACGGCGCCGACGAGGAGCGGCAGCTGGCGGTTGGCGAGCCCGCTCACCTTCTTGATCGTGATCCCCGCGCCGACCAGGCCGACAACCTTGTGGTTTCTGTCGAAGACGGGTGCCACGGCGTCCATCGCCTCGCCCAGTGTGCCGGGGCCGGTGTCGGTGGTGGTGTGCCCGTGCAGCGCCGGGTCGATGTTGCCGACGTAGTGCTTGCCGATCCGGTTGAGCTTGGGGTGTGTGTACCGGATGCCCTTGTCGTTCGTGACCACGACGAAGTCGAGCCCGGATCTCTTCCGGACGGCCTCGGCCCTCGGCTGGAGCACCTTGGTGGGGTTGGGGCTGTGCAGGGCCTCGACGATCCCGGGGGAGTTGGCGAACGACTCGGCGACCGCGACGGACCGGCTGCGGGCCTCGTCGGTGGCATCGTGCCGCACCTGGAGCACCAGGGCGACGGTGGCCGCCGCGCCGAGCAGCAGCACGATCACGAGCTGCAGGATGAAGACCTGCCCGGCGACGCTGCGAACGTTCAGCCACGATCGAAAGCGCCGGCCCGCCACCTCCGGGCGTTCCCGCCGCCGACTCCGTGGGCGCCGACCGGGGAACATGCGGGCAGCCCACGATCGACCCATAAACCGGGCCATACACATACATCTACACCGGGAATTCTTGGAAGGCGAATCTCCGGTTCCGACGGCCAGGCGACCATCACCTTCCGCATATGATGTGCGACTTTCCGTATCCATGGCGAATCCGCCGCGGGACCGCCGCGGGTTGACCGGCGGGCTCACGGTGGGCGAGGTGCCGAAGACGGGGGTCTATGCAAATCTGAGAAAAGGGTAATTCACCCTTATTGCCGCGAATCGGTGTCGTGGCGGCGCCGATCGCGCCGGACGAAGGAGCCCGACATGGCCAGTCACGCCGGTGGAGTTCAGACAGGGGCCGCTCCGGGCCATATGCACCGGGCGGTGAGCGGATGGCTCGTCTTCGCGGGGGTCATGATGATCTTCGGTGGGCTGATGAACCTGCTCCAGGGCATCTCGGCCATCCGGACCGACCAGGTCTTCCTGGTGACGCAGAGCTATATCTTCCAGTTCGACCTCGCCGGCTGGGGCTGGGTCCACCTGGCCCTCGGGATCGCCGTGGTGATCGCCGGGTTCGCGGTGTTCACGGGTGCCATGTGGGCCCGTGTCACGGGCGTGGTGCTGGCCGGTCTCGCGCTCATCGCCAACTTCCTGTGGCTGCCGTACTACCCGGTCTGGGCCACCGTGCTGCTCATCATCGACGCCCTGGTGATCTGGGCGCTGTGCGCCGGGCCGAGCCGCGGCGGCCCGGGCCGCCCGGAGACGGGCCGCGGAGAGACGGGCCGCGCGGAGACGGGAGGGCCCGCGGCGGGAGGGCCCGAGTCGGGACGCACCGCCTGAGGGACCTGAGGGACGTGACGCCTGGTTTCCCGGCAGGGCGCGGGGCAGGCTGGAGCCATGCTGCTGGCTGATGTCGCGCTGACCTCCCGCCAGGTCGCGGCCACCGCCGCCCGCACGGAGAAGATCGCCGCACTGGCCCGGCTGTTCCGGCGTACGGAACCGGCCGAGGCGGCCGTGGTGATCACCTACCTCGCGGGCAAGCTGCCCCAGCGCCGCACCGGAGTGGGCTGGTCGACCCTGCGCCACCGGCGGGAACCCGCCGCCGAGCCGACGCTCGCGGTGCTCGACGTGGACGAGGCCCTGAGCCGGGTCGCGGCGGTCGCCGGCACCGGTGCGACGGCGGCCCGCAAGCGACTGGTGGGCGAGTTGCTGTCCGCCGCGACCAAGGAGGAGCAGGGCTTTCTGCTCGGCCTGATCGGCGGGGAGCTGCGGCAGGGGGCACTGGAGGGGCTGGCCGTGGAGGGGCTCGCCGAGGCGGTCGGCGCACCGGCCGCCGAGGTGCGGCGGGCGGTGATGCTCGGCGGGTCGCTGGGCGCGGTGGCCGAGGCGCTGCTGGCGCGCGGCCCGGAGGCGCTGGCCGACTTCCGGCTCGAGGTGGGGCGGCCGGTGCTGCCGATGCTCGCGCAGAGCGCCAAGGACCTCGACGAGGCCATGGACCGGCTGGGGGCGTGCGCGGTCGAGGAGAAGCTGGACGGGATCCGGGTGCAGGTGCACCGGGACGGCGAGGAGGTACGGATCTACACCCGCACCCTCGACGAGATCACCGAGCGGCTGCCGGAGGTGGTCACGGCGGCGCGGGAGCTGGCGGTGGACCGGGCGATCCTCGACGGCGAGGTGATCCTGCTGGACGCGGAGGGACGGCCCCGGCCGTTCCAGGAGACCTCGGGCCGGGTCGGCTCCCGGCTCGATGTGGCCGGGGCGTCGGCCGCGCTGCCGCTGTCCCCCGTCTTCTTCGATCTGCTCATGGTGGACGACCGCGATCTGCTCGACCTCCCGGCCCACGAGCGCCATGCCGAACTGGCCCGGATCGCCCCCGGACCCCGGCGGGTGCGGCGGCTGGTGGCCGACGACCCGGCGGATCCGGAAACCCGGCGGGCGGCCGGTGAGTTCGCGGCGGACGTGCTGGCCCGGGGGCATGAGGGGGTGCTGGTCAAGGGGTTGGAGGCGCCGTACGGCGCGGGCCGGCGCGGGGCGTCCTGGCTGAAGGTCAAACCGGTGCACACGCTGGATCTGGTGGTGCTGGCGGCGGAGTGGGGGCACGGCCGCCGCACCGGGAAGCTGTCCAACCTCCATCTGGGCGCGCGGGCGCCGGACGGCACGTACGTGATGCTGGGCAAGACGTTCAAGGGGCTGACCGACGTGATGCTGGAGTGGCAGACGGAGGCGCTGCTGGGGATCGCGGTCAGCGACGACGGCTGGGTGGTGCGGGTGCGGCCGGAGCTGGTGGTGGAGGTGGCCTTCGACGGGCTGCAGCGCTCGTCCCGCTATCCGGCGGGCGTCACCCTGCGGTTCGCGCGGGTGCTGCGCTACCGGGAGGACAAACCGGCGGACCAGGCGGACACGGTCGAGACGGTGCTGGCGCTGCGCGGCGGGTGAACGGGGAGCCCCGGGGCTCACGGTCCGAGGGCGGTCCGAGGGGCCCCGGGGCTCACGGTCCGAGGGGGCCCCGGGGACGGCCGACGGGGTCTTGACGCCTGCGGCGGGCTGTCCCCTCCCCGCCCCTTCCCACAACTGGGGCTTCGCCCCAGACCCCGGGCCCCACTCCCCGGGCCCCCGGGCGCGGCCGACGTGCGGCGGGGTGGGGAATGATCCGCCGGACACCCCAGGGCCCTGGACCCCGGGCCGCGGGGCGGTCCGGGATCGGTCCGGGGTCGGTCCGGGATCAGGCGGGGCTCAGGACGGGTTGTCCCCGTGGGTCAGGGTTTCCCAGCCCAGGAAGAGGCTGTTGGTGCCTGCCGGGCGCTGCCGCTCGGTGAGCTTCTGGGTGTTGGCCATGGCGATGCCGAGCCGGTTGTGCAGGGCGTTGTAGCCGACCTCGGTGATCGGGCCGAGGCCTCGCTTGACGCTGCCGCCGCACAGCCAGGACGGCGGGGCCTCGCCCAGCTCGTACTTCGACTGGAAGCCCAGCGCCTGCCTCAGCCGCTCGCCCACCTCGGGATAGAGGTCCTGGCCCTGGATGCGGCTGGTCTCGGCGACGTGCGCGATGGAGGCGATGCCGTATCCCGTGTGGGTGAAGTCGCGGCAGGTCTCCTGGGTGAGCCCGGTGACGAAGGTCGACTGGCCCTGCCAGTACTTGATGATCTTGTCGCGGGTGTCGAGGCCGCTGCCGGGCGCGGTCTTGGGCAGGGCGCCGTCGGACTCCAGGTAGACATACGCGGGGACGCGGCCGCGGTACTTCGCGATCGCCTTGTCGTAGCTGGTCCGGTCGTCGAGGAAGACGGAGATGCCGGTGGCGGCCTCCACCATCACCAGCTCCCAGTTGCCGTTGGAGTTCGAGCCGCCGATGACCTTCGGGAGGTAGACGGTGCGCAGCATGGTCTTGAAGCGGTCGATCGAGGCGGCGGACCAGCCGTCGTAGCTGTAGCGGATGATCTCGGCCGCCCGGGGCCAGGAGGATCCGGCCCAGCCGGTCTGCAGCGGGGCGTTGCTGTTGGTGTGGTCCTTGATGGTGGCCGACCAGGCGTCCATGATCTGGATCGCCTTCTCGGCGTAGCGGCTGTCGCGGGTGATGTACCAGGCCAGCGAGAGGGAGTAGGCGGCGAGCGCGTCCTGGCGCTCATCGGTGCAGCCGATGTTGGGGTCGGAGTACGGACCGCATTCGACGACCGCGCGGGGCTTGGGGGTGCGCGAAAGCGAGGCGTACGGGCTCGCCAGCATCGCGTCGTACGCGCCCTTCCAGGGCTGGGCGCCGGCGTTCACCTTGGAGCGGACGAAGTCGAGCTGGGCGCGGCTGACGAGGACGCCTGGGTGGGTGAACGCGGCCTTGGGCGTGGCCTTGGGCGCCGCTTCGGTGGAGGCCTCGGGCGTGGTGGACCGCTGGGTCTGCCCGGCCGTGGCCGGGCCGCTGAGGATGCCCGCGAACAGCGCGGCCAGCGCTGTGGCGAGGGCGAGATACAGGGCTCTGGTGCGCATGGGGGCGGCTCTCCTGACGGTGAGTTCGTATGTGTGAACAACGGATGCCGACATGAACTCCTGCGGTGTTCCGGGAAGTTAGCTCATGAACACGTCAAGGTCTAGACCTGCCGTTCATAGGAGAATGTGCGCCCCGCCCCGATCGAGAGGCCCAGCGTGGAGACGACAGTCGCGGAGGACCAAGCCGCAGGCCCCGGCCGCCCACCGGCACCGCGCGGCGCCCGGGGCGCCGTCGCCCGGCTGCTGCGCGCCGTCGCCCGGCCGCTACGGCTCCCCGGCGGACGGGCCCGGCGGTGGGCGGCCTGGTGCGCGGTGCCGCCCCTGGCCGTGGTCAGCCTGGTGGTGCTGTGCCGGGCCGCGGACACCGACGGCATCACCCCCGTACCGCAACTGCTGGCCTTCCTGCCCTGGCTGCTGGTCCCGGCGGCGCTCGGGCTGCTGCTGAGCACGGCCGCGCGCTGGCCGCTGGGGTGCGGCTGGGCGCTGGCGGCAGCGGCGGCCACCGGGTGGTTCATCCAGCCGTACGACGGCGACGCCCAGCCCGAGCCGCGCGGACCGGTCCTCGCCCGGCTGCGGGTGATGACCGCGAACCTCGAGTTCGGCCAGGCCAGGGAGGGGCTGCTGAGCGCGCTGCGCCGGGAGCGGCCGGACCTGGTCGCGGTGCAGGAGTGCGATACGCGGTGCGCCGGGGCGCTGGACTCGGCCGCCGTCCGCAGGGCCTACCCGTACCGGAGCGTCGCCCTCGGCGACAGCGCAGCCGCGGGCTCGGCGATCCTCAGCCGCCATCCGCTGACCCGCGCGGAGGGGGTGCGCGGAACGCTGCGGATGCCGGGCGCGGTCGTACGGATCGCCGGGCAGCGGCTGCGGATGCAGGTCGCCCACCCCATGCCGCCGATGCCGGGGCAACTGGACCTCTGGCGCTCCGAGCTGGGGCGGCTGCGGGCCTACGCGGACGGACGGGGCGGGGAACCCACCCTGATCGCGGGCGACTTCAACGCCACCCAGGACCACGCCGCGTTCCGGGCCGTCCTGGACACCGGGCTGCGGGACAGCGCACGGGCCACCGGGGAGTCCCGCACGCCCAGCTGGCCGAGCGCCACGACCCCGGCCCTGGGGGCGCAGATCGACCACGTCTTGGTCAGCCGGGCGCTGCGGCCGCGCACCGCCCGCTTCCTGGATCTGCCGCACACCGACCACCGGGCGCTGCTGGTGGAGCTGGACCTGTACGGGCAGCAGAGCTGAGAGCCGACCGGGGGCTCAAGGGCTGGCCGGACTCAAGGGCGGCCGGGGCTCAAAGGCTGGCCGGGGCTCAAAGGCCGATCGGGGCCTCAGCTCTCGCTCGGGTCGTAGGAGTTGGCCAGCTCGAACGGATCGGGCTCAAGACCCGCCGTGGGCCAGCGCTGCTCCCGCTGCCAGCGCGCGTTCTCCTGCGCGAGCGCGTCCCAGAGCAGATTGAGCGGATGGGCCGGGTCATAGGACGCGCGCTCCCCGCGCCGGGTGAACGCCCCCAGCAGCACCTCCAGCCGGGGCCCGGTGTCATTGACCAGCTCGACGGCGCGCAGCCCGCGTCCGTACACCACCCTCGGATCTCCGGCCGCGTCCGCGACCCCCTTGGTGACCAGCATGCAGCCGCGCAGCAGCCCGGAGCGCAGCAGCTCGAAGCCGTAGTTGACGGTGTCGATCTCGGCGGCGATGCGCAGCTTGCCGCGGTAGTCGCCGCCGAACCAGGTGTGCAGCACCCCGGCCATCAGCCCGCTCGCCGAGACCACCAGCGGCAGGGTGCGCAGCTCGCTGGTCGGGGCGGTGGGGCCGGGCAGCTCGGCCTCGGAGAGATTGGTCAGCAGCGAGACCCCGCTGCGCCGCCACTCCATCACGTCGAAGGCGGCGAGCTCATCGTCGCCCTCGGGCCGGGTCACCACGGAGCCGCACACCAGGTCCACGTCCTTGGCGCGCAGCTTGGCCAGCACGTCGCGGGTGCGCACATGGCCGACCTTGAGCTCGATACCGCGCTGCCGGAAGTCCTCGGTCACCCGCTCCCCGGCGCCCGCCAGATAGCTGAGGGTAAATCGGGTGGTGCCCACCATCAGCGTTTTTCCCAGGCGGCGCCGTGACTCATGGATGCCGTCCAGCCAGTCGCCGAGAGTTCCGCGCGCCAATTCGACCAGGGCTTCTCCGGTGCCGGTGAACAGCACGTCCTTGCCGCGCCCCTGCTTGAGTATGAGAGGTTCGCCGCAAAGCTCGCGAAAGTTCCGGTTCATGGTGTCGATCTGCTTTTGCACACTGGACTGTTCGCGGCCCAGAATCCGTGCCGCACCCAGCGCCGTACCGGCCTCATGGACCATGATCAGGGTGCGCAACTGGTCCATCGTGGTGTCCATCAGCGCGAGCGGGCTCTGCGCCCAGCGGCCGCGCCGATCCGTCGTCGGCGGGCCGAGCGAACCTGGTCTCACCATGATTTCCCCCGCTTTTCAACTTCTCCCGTTTTCCTGACTCCAGAGTTTAGTCAGCGATCCATGTGGTTACCCGAGTCCGATATGAGCGAGAAGCGGACCGATGCGCGGAACGTCAGGACCGGGAGCCACACCGTACGAGTCAGCCGGCCGGAAAAGGAACTCTTCCCCGACGACGGGATCACGAAGTGGGACCTCGTCGAGTACTACCGGTCCCTCTCCCGGCGCATCATTCCGCAGTTGCGCGGCCGCCCTTTGATGATGGAACGTCATCCGGACGGAATCGGCGGCAAGCCGCTGATGCAGAAGAACGCACCCGACCACTTTCCGGACTGGGTGCGCCGCGCCGTGCTCCCCAAGGAGGGCGGTGAGGTCACCCATGTGGTCTGCGACGACACCGCGACCCTCCTCTACCTCGCCGACCAGGCGTGCGTCACCCCGCACCGCTGGCTCTCCCGGGCCGACCGGCCCGACCACCCCGACCGGCTGGTCTTCGACCTCGACCCGCCCTCGTCGGGGGAGTCCGGGTTCGAGGAGGTGCGCTGGACGGCCCGCCGCTGCTGCGGGCTGCTCGGCGAGCTCGGGCTGCCGGGGCTGCTGATGACCACCGGCTCGCGCGGACTGCATGTCATCGTCCCGCTGGACCGCCGCGCCGACTTCGACACCGTGCGGGCCTTCGCCCGCGACGCCGCCGACCTGCTGGCCGCCCGCCATCCCGACCGGCTCACCACCGAGCCGCGCAAGGCCAAGCGGCGCGGCCGGCTCTACCTGGACATCCAGCGCAACGCCTACGCCCAGACCGCCGTCAGCCCGTACGGGGTGCGTGCCCGGCCCGGAGCACCCGTGGCCACGCCCATCGACGCGCGGGAGCTGGACGACCCGGAGCTGAGGGCCGACCGCTGGACCCTGCGGACGGTCGGCGAGCGGCTCGCGGACGACCCCTGGGCCCGTACGGACACCAGGGGCCGTTCGCTGCGCGGCCCCCGCGAGCGGCTGAAGCGGCTCGCGGAGGGCGAGGGCTGACCGCCCCGGGCAGGCGCCGGGTCAGGCGCCGATGTCGCCGCCGTCGCGCCGCCAGACGCTGATCACGGACGGCCGGGTCAGCTTGCCCGGGCCGTCGGGCCAGGTGGACGCGGGCTTCTCCACGCTCGCGCCGTCGATCTCGCCCGGGTGCTGCACGGCCACCAGCACCCGCCGGTCCTGCACGATCGGACCGCAGGTCTCGGCGCCGTTCGGCACCGTCAGGAACTGCTTGACCTCACCGCGGCGGCTGCCCGCCGTGGCCACGCCGAACAGCCCGTCGTGGTTGCCGAGCGCGTTGCCGTCGGTGGAGATCCACAGGTTGCCGTACGCGTCGAAGGTGATGTTGTCCGGGCAGGAGATCGGGCTGACCTGGTCCTTGGGGAAGCCGCCGAAGTAGGTGCCCGGGTCCTCGGGGTCGCCGCAGACCAGGAACAGCCGCCAGTTGAAGCGGGTGGAGCCCGCGTTGTTCCAGCGCTCGGTCAGCTCAAGGATCTGGCCGTGCTTGTTGCCGTTGCGCGGGTTCGCCTCGTCGGCGGGGGCCTTGCCCTCCTTGCCGCGGTCGGTGTTGTTGGTCAGCGCGATGTAGACCCGGCCGGTGCGCGGGCTCGGCTCGACGTCCTCGGGGCGGTCCATCTTCGTCGCGCCCGCCTTGTCGGCGGCGACGCGCGTGAAGACGTAGACCTCCTCGGCGGTCATGCCCTCCACGAAGGAACGGTCGCCGCAGGCCAGCGGGATCCACTCACCGGCGCCGTCGAACTCGCCGTCCTTCGGCAGCTTTCCGGAGCCGTCGATCTCGGCGGACGGGCTGTCACCGGTGAACTTGGCGACGTAGAGCGTGCCCTCGTCCAGCAGCGTGCGGTTGTGCTCACGGGCGATGCGGCTGTTGCCCTTCATCATCCGCTTGGCGGAGACGAACTTGTAGAAGTAGTCGAACTTCTCGTCGTCGCCCATGTAGAGGACCGGACGGCCGTCGGTGGTCAGCCGGGGCTCGGCGGCCTCGTGCTTGAAGCGGCCCAGCGCGGTCAGCTTGCGCGGGGTGGACTCGGGGTCGAACGGGTCGATCTCGATCACCCAGCCGAAGCGGTTGGTCTCGTTCGGCTCCTTGGCCACGTCGAAACGGTCGTCGAACCGCTCCCACTTGCGCTCGGAGGCGGCGCCGGTGATGCCGTACCGCTTGAGGCGGGCCGCGGTGGCCGGGTCGGTGACCGAACCGCCGCCTGCGAAGTACTGGTTGAAGTTCTCCTCGCCGGAGAGCACCGTGCCCCACGGCGTGATGCCGCCGCCGCAGTTGTTCAGCGTGCCGAGGATCCGCTTGCCGGTCGGGTCGGCGGAGGTGCGCAGCAGCTCGCTGCCCGCCGCCGGGCCGGTGACCTCGAACGGCGTGGTCGCGGTGATACGGCGGTTGAGGCGGTGCCGGGACAGCGCGGTGAGCCGGCCGAGACCGCGCTCCTCGGCCGTCACGACCACGGACAGGCCGTGCGCGGCCCAGCCGATCTCGGCCTGCTCGCGGGTGGGGTTCTCCGGGTCGTAACCCGAGAACATCAGCACCTCGTCGGTGTACTCATGGTTGACCACGAGCAGCTGATGGCCGCGCTCGCCGGGGACGTCCAGGACCGCCATGTAGTCGTTGTTGTAACCGAACTGGGCCGCCTGGGCCTTGGCGCTCTGCTTGTCCGGGTCGAACGCGGGCGCGCCGCGCAGGATCGGGTCGCCCCAGCGGATCACCACGTTCTGGTCGTGGCCCTCGGCGGTGACCACGGTGTCCTCGGTGTTGGGGGCGACCGGCGCGAAGCGGAGCCCGCGGGCGGCCTTGCCCTCCGCGGCGGCCTTGTGCTCCGCGGCCGCGGCGCCGCCCGTCGCGGCGGACGCCTGCGGCGCCCGCTCCACCGCCACGGCACCGGTCGCGGCCGCCACGGTCACCACGGCACCGGCCCGCAGCAGGGCACGGCGCGAGGCGGCACCGGCGATGACATCGCCCACATAGGCGTTGTCGCTGGTGTTCGGCGTCTCATGAAGGCAGGCGTCGCCACAGCGGTACCGGCACGTCAGTGCGGAACGACCGCCCGGGTGTGAGCTGATGAGCGGCAGGAGGTTGCGCACGTCTTCCCCTCCGTAAGGGTGTTCACGTATGGGCTTCGCCGGGCCCCGCACGGGCAGTACTCCGACGCGATCCGGGCCGACATGACGTCGGGATCCTTTGGCGGCGAAGCTATGGGCGTAGAACCGCATGGCGGCGACGAACGCCTGAACCAGAGGTGAACGAAGCGCGAGCGGAATCGGCGGAAGAGGGCCACCGAACGGCCCGCTAGCCTTTCGGCACCACGGACATGCACCGCCATGCACCGCACTCGACACGTGAGAGGTATCTCCCATGGGCATACGGGACCTACTGCGCAAAGTTTTCGGCCGCTCCCGAACCACGGGGGTGGACGATTCTTCTGCTGCGCCGGAGGCGGCGGTTGTCCCGGACCCCCAGCCCAAGTCGGCGAAGCCGACGGTGGACCAGACGACCGAGGACAAGCCCGAGTCGGACGCCAAGCCCGAGCCCGAGCCCGAGCCCGAGCCCGCGCCCGCGCCCGCGCCCGCGCCCGCGCCGGAGCCTGCGGCTGAGCCGAAGGCTGAACCGGAGCCCGAGCGGACCGCGGACACGGACACGGACACGGACACGGACGCCAAGGCCGCGACCCTGGCCCCGGCCCCGGACTCCCGGGACGACGAATCCGGGCACGACCCGGCCCTGTCCGCCCCGCTGAAGTCCCTCGACGAGATCCTGAAGTCCCCCGCGCACGAGGGCACGTCAACCGGCTGCGAAGAGACTCCGGCTGAGGCAGCGGCAGCGACCGACGAGAAGGAAGCGCCCGCCACCGGGGCGGAGGCCACGGCCGCGTCTGACGCTGAGGCCCAGCCCGCGGGCGCGGCCGACGACGCCGCCACGGCCCAGGCCGAGGACAAGGCAGAGGCAGAGGCAGCCAAGGCCGAGGCGGAGACCCCCACCGCGCCCAAGGCGGCGGAGGCGACGGCTGGTGAGGCTGGCGACGAGGCCGCCCCCGCTGCCAAGACCGACGACAAGCCCGCCGAGGCCGAGGCCAAGCCCGCCGAGGCGGAGGCAGAGGCTGACGACGAGCCCGCGGCCACGAGTGCCCCCGAGGCCGAAGCCGCGGCGCCGGTGGCGGAGGCCGACACCACGCCTCAGGGTGAGGTTGCGGAGGATCCCGCGCCGGAGCCCGCCGCAGCGCCCGAGTCCGAAGCTGAGGCTGCGGCGGAAACCGCCGAGCCCAAGGCTGAGGCAGCCACAGAGGCTGACGACAAGGCCAAGGCCAAGGCCGACGCCGATGCCACGACGGCCCCAGTGGCGGAGGCGAGTGCCGAGGCGGAGGCAGAGGCTGGCGACGCCGCCGCCCCCACAGCAGACGAGCCCGCAACGCCGGAGGCCGAGCCCGCAGCCACGAGCGAGCCCGAGGCCGAGGCTGAGACCAAGGCCACGCCCGAGACCAAGTCCGAGCCCGCGCCCGCGCCCGCGCCCGCGTCTGAGACTGAGCCCGGGGCCGAGCCCGCGTCCGAGCCCGAGGCTGAGACCAAGCCCATGGCCGAGCCCGCGCCCGAGACCAAGCCCGAACCGGAGCCCGTGGCGGCCGCAGCCGCCGCCACCGGGGCCGAGGCGGAAGCCACGACCGCGGCCAAGGCCGAAGCATCCACCACCGCCGCCATCCCCCTCGCCGACCTCACGTCGCGGGCGCCCGGGCTGGTCGGGGCGTACGGCGCGGCCGGGGAGGCCCTTCGGGAGAGCGGGCTGGGTGGGCAGCGGGCGGTCGTCTACCTCGTGCTGGACCGGTCCGGGTCGATGCGGGGGTACTTCAAGGACGGCACCGTGTCGCACCTCGCCGAGCAGGCGCTCGCCCTGTCCGCGCAGCTCGACACCGGCGGCACCGTGCCCGTCGTGTTCTTCTCCACCGACATCGACGGCACCGCCGACCTCGAGCTGGACCAGCACACCGGCCGGATCGAGGAGCTGCACGGCTCGCTCGGGCACATGGGGCGGACGAACTACCACACCGCCGTCAACGCCGTCATCGAGCACTACAAGGCGTCCGGCACCACCGACCCCGCGTTCGTGATCTTCCAGACGGACGGCGCGCCCACCACCAAGACCGCCGCCGAGAAGGCGCTGTGCGAGGCGGCGGGGCTGCCGCTGTTCTGGCAGTTCCTGGCGTTCGGGGACCCGGAGGCGAAGGGGTTCGACTTCCTGCGGAAGCTGGACACCTCGCCCGCCCTGGCCGTCCCGGAGAAGCGGGCCGTCGACAACACCGGCTTCTTCCACGCCGGGCTCGACCCCCGTACGGTCACCGACGCGGAGCTGTACCGGGAGCTGCTGAAGAAGTTCCCGGGCTGGCTGGCCGCCCGCGAGCAGGGCTGACGAGCGACCCCGCCCAACCCGGCGCCGCACCGGCGCTACCCCGGGGGCCATCCGCCGCGGAAAAAACGCCGCGCGGGTGGCCCCCGTCGCTCCGATACGATATTGGCGGCTCAACAGAGCGAAAAGTCACTTACCGTATCGACTCGGGAGCAGCCTGCAATGGCTCGACACCTCATCACCAGCGCCCTTCCCTACATCAACGGGATCAAGCACCTGGGCAACATGGTGGGGTCCATGCTCCCGGCCGACGTCTACTCCCGCTATATGCGCCAGCGCGGCCATGACGTCCTCTACATCTGCGCCACCGATGAGCACGGCACCCCCGCCGAGCTGGCCGCCAAGGAGGCCGGGCTGCCGGTCGACGAGTTCTGCGCCCAGCAGCATGAGGCGCAGAAGGCGATCTACGACGGCTTCGGCCTCGCCTTCGACTACTTCGGCCGCAGCTCCTCCGCGCAGAACGTGCAGATCACCCAGACGATCGCACGGGAGCTCAAGGCGAACGGCTTCATCGAGGAGCGCTCGATCCGCCAGGTGTACTCCAACGCCGACGGCCGCTTCCTCCCCGACCGCTACATCGAGGGCACCTGTCCGCACTGCGGCTACGACCGCGCCCGCGGCGACCAGTGCGAGAACTGCACCCGTGTGCTCGACCCGACCGATCTGATCGACGCCCGCTCCGCGATCAGCGGCAGCAGCGATCTGGAGGTCCGGGAGACCAAGCACCTCTTCCTCCTCCAGTCCAAGCTGGCGGACGAGGTCGCCGCCTGGGTCGACGAGCACGGCAAGGACTGGCCGACGCTGGCCTCCTCGATCGCCCGCAAGTGGCTGAACGAGGGGCTTCAGGACCGGGCGATCACCCGTGACCTGGACTGGGGCGTGCCGGTGCCAGCCGACACCTGGCCCGAGCTGGCGGCCGAGGGCAAGGTCTTCTACGTCTGGTTCGACGCCCCGATCGAGTACATCGGCGCCACGAAGGAGTGGGCGGACCTGGACCCGGCGAACCGCGACTGGAAGTCGTGGTGGTACGACGTGGACCGGACGGTCCGCTACACGGAGTTCATGGCCAAGGACAACGTCCCGTTCCACACGGTGATGTTTCCCGCCACCCTCCTCGGCACCCGGGACGTCTGGAAGAAGGTCGACTACGTCAAGGCGTTCAACTGGCTGACGTACTACGGCGGGAAGTTCTCCACCTCCGCCAAGCGCGGGGTGTTCACAGACGCCGCGCTCGAGGTGCTGCCCGCCGATTACTGGCGCTACTTCCTGATGGCGAACGCCCCGGAGTCCGACGACACCTCCTTCACCTGGGAGCACTTCACCGCCACCGTCAACAAGGACCTGGCCGACACCCTCGGCAACTTCGTCAACCGCGTGCTGTCCTTCTCCCGCAAGCGGTTCGGCGACGAGGTCCCGGCCGGAAAGGCCGCCGGGGAGGCGGAGGAGCGCCTGGGCGAGGAGATCGCGCGGCTGCTGGCCGAGTACGAGGAGCACATGGACGCGCTCCAGTTCCGCAAGGCCGCGGCGGCACTGCGGGCCCTGTGGAGCGCGGGCAACTCCTACCTGGAGGAGAAGGCCCCCTGGCTGGAGATCAAGACCGACCAGGAGGCCGCGGCCCTCACCCTCCGTACGGCGATGAACCTCATCCACCTCTACGCGATCGTCTCCGAGCCCTTCATCCCGGCCTCGGCGCGGGCCATGCGGTCGGCCTTCGCGCTGGGCGAGGACACCGCGACCTGGGTCGGCCGGGATGAGGCGAAGGCGCTGGCGTCGATCCCGGCTGGCACGGCCTTCACGGTTCCCCCGGTGCTCTTCGCGAAGATCACCGAGGAGGACCTGGACTCCTTCCGGCAGCGCTTCGGCGGCGATGAGCAGAACGGGAACGGCGCCGCGTAGCCAGGGCGACGGACGGATCGCACCGCCTGCCGCGGGCTCTTCCCCTCCCCGCCCCTTCCCAAAGTATCGATATGCGGCTCCGCCGCGTGGCGGGGCTCCGGGGTCCAGGGGCGAAGCCCCTGGTTCGGGAAGGGGCGGGTAGGGGAAAGATCCCGCCGGACGCCCAGGCGCCCCGTAGGCGCAACCGCGAACGGCGCCGCACGGGCCCCTCACACGGGTCCTCACGCACGTGTTGATCGCGCGGCAACCGTTCGTTTAGCCCCCTCGAAGACCCTGTGGAGTCCATAGCCACCGGGAAATCGAGGAACACAGTGCCGGACGCGCGTGTCACGGTGACGGTCCACGGCCCCGACCCGCTCAGCCGGGCCGGGGTCGTGCGTCATCTGCAGCATCAGCCCAGCGTCGAGCTGGTCGACCGGCCGTGCCCGTTCGGCGACGAACCCCGCGGCGCCGTCGCCGTCATGCTCGCCGAGCGCCTCGACGACCGCGCCGGGGCGGAGCTGCGCCGTCTGGTGCGGGGTGGTCGGCAGCGGGTGGTGCTGATCGCGGGCGAGCTCCGGGAGACGGAGCTGATGGCGGTGATGGAGTACGGCGTCCAAGCCGTCTTATGGCAGCACCGGACCACGCCGAAGCGGCTGCTGCGCGCCGTGCACCGGGCCGCCCGCGCGGACCGGGGCACACCGTGCGGCGTGGACCGGAGGCTGTGAGCCCAGGGCTTCGGACGGCCCCAGGGCTCAGAGGCCCGTGCCCTCGTGGGTCGCGTCGGGGTCGACCCCCAGCGTGAGGCTGCCGACGACGCCCTTCTCGATCTTTCCCTTGCGGTACTTCAGGTGCAGCAGCCCGCCCTGTGCGCCGTTGCCGGGGTAGATCCCGTCCTCGTCGAGGGTGGTGCGCTCGGTGGTGCTGGTGTTGTACGGGGCGACCTTCGCCGAGTCGAGCACCGCCTCCTCGGCGAAGAAGAGCTGACCGGTGTGGCAGGCGTGGCCGCCCTCGTAGCCGGAGTCGGTCATCCTGCCGCCCACGTGCACCTTGGTGTGGATGTGCACGCACCGGCCCCGGTACCAGCCGGGGAAGACCGTGGTGAACTCGACGAAGCCGTGCCGGTCGGTCAGCTGGGTGCCGCGCAGATACCGCTTGTCGTCGGTCGGGTCCTGGTGGCCGCCGCCGCCCCCGGGCGGCCCTCCGGTCGGCGTACCGGTGGGAGTGCCGGTGGGAGTGCCGGTGGGCGGGGTCCCGGTGAGCGGGGTGCCACCGCCACCGCTGCTGGAGCTCTCGTAACCCGAGTAGAGCCCGAGCGCGTCGCAGTGCCAGATGTCGACGGCCGCCTTGGCCATGGGTTTGCAGCTGTCGGAGTCGATCACTTTGAGGCGGAGGGTCATCGGAATGCCCTCCTTGCCCTCGGTGATGTCCTTTCTGATCTTGTCGGCGTCGATGTAGTACGGCCCCTCGGTGGTCTCCGAGGTGAGCCGGTAACAGACCTCGCCGGACGGGGAGGACGCTGAGGCCGAGGGGGTGGCGGAGGAGGCGGACGCGGAGGTCTCGCCCGCCGAGGCGGTGGTGGCGACGGCCGCTCCCAGGCCCGCCGCCGCGACCGCCGCGCCGCCCGCCACCATGACCCGCCGCCTCGTCATGTCCCGCTGGGGCTGCGGCTCGAGGCCGTTGCTGCTCTGCTGTTCGGTCATGGGCCGGGACAGTAGGGAGGCAACCTGGCAGCCCCATGGGTGCGGGCTGTGAATGGCTGTGCGAAGAGCGGCATCCGGCCATCCGCACCTACGCGAGGCGGGGGCGCGCCGTTCGGCACGCCCCCGCCCGCTGGGTCTGGTCAGCCCTGATTATTCAGCGGGCTTCTCCGCCTGCTTGACCTGCGGCGGCTTGCGCAGCGACAGGTGCAGCTCGCGCAGCCGGGTGTCGTCCACCTCGCTGGGCGCGCCCATCAGCAGGTCCTGGGCGTTGCCGTTGAGCGGGAAGGCGATGGTCTCGCGGATGTTGGGCTCATCGGCCAGCAGCATCACGATGCGGTCCACGCCGGGGGCGATACCGCCGTGCGGCGGGGCGCCGAAGTGGAACGCCCGCAGCATGCCGCCGAATTCGCGCTCGACCTCGTCCCGGGAGTAGCCCGCGATCTCGAACGCCTTGTACATGACCTCCGGCTCGTGGTTCCGGATGGCACCGGAGGACAGCTCCACACCGTTGCAGACGATGTCGTACTGCCACGCGAGGATGTCCAGCGGGTCCTTGGTCTCCAGCGCCTCCAGGCCGCCCTGCGGCATGGAGAACGGGTTGTGGGAGAACTCGATCTGCCCGGTGTCCTCGTTCCGCTCGAACATCGGGAAGTCCACGATCCAGCAGAAGCGGAAGACGTTCTCCGCGAAGTGGCCGGCCCGCTTGGCGGCCTCGACCCGCACCGCGCCCATGATCTTGGAGACCTCGTCGAAGTCGCCCGCGCCGAAGAAGATCGACGTGCCGGGCTTGCCCTCGACCTCGGCGATCAGCTTCTCGACGTCCTCTTCGGTGAGGAACTTCGCGATCGGGCCGGTCAGCTTGGCGTCCTCGCCGATCCGGACCCAGGCCAGCCCCTTGGCGCCCTGCTCAACGGCGAACTCACCGAGCTGGTCGAAGAACTTCCGGGGCTGCTCGGCGGTGTCCGGCACGGCCAGCGCGCGCACGTGCTTGTCCGCGAACGCCTTGAAGCCGGAGCCCTCGAAGATGTGGCTGACGTCCCGGAGCTCCAGCTGGGCCCGCAGATCCGGCTTGTCCGAGCCGTACTTGAGCATGGCCTCGCGGAACGGGATCCGAAGGAAGGGCGAGGTCACATGGCGGCCGCCGCCGAACTCCTCGAAGAGCTCGGTCATGACCTTCTCGATGACGCCGAAGACGTCCTCCTGCTCGACGAAGCTCATCTCGACGTCGAGCTGGTAGAACTCGCCGGGCGAGCGGTCGGCGCGGGCGTCCTCGTCGCGGAAGCAGGGCGCGATCTGGAAGTAGCGGTCGAAGCCCGCGATCATCAGCAGCTGTTTGAACTGCTGCGGGGCCTGCGGCAGCGCGTAGAACTTGCCCGCGTGCAGCCGGGAGGGGACCAGGAAGTCCCGGGCGCCCTCGGGGGAGGTGGCGGACAGGATCGGGGTCGCCAGCTCGTTGAACCCCTGCGAGGTCATCTTCTGCCGGATGGCGGAGATGACGGCGGAGCGCAGCATGATGTTGCGGTGCATGCGCTCGCGGCGCAGGTCCAGGAAGCGGTACTCCAGCCGCCGCTCCTCGCCGACCCCGTCCTCGGGGAAGACGGTGAAGGGCAGCGGGTCGGCGGCGCCGAGCACCTCGACGTCGGCGACCTCGACCTCGATCTCGCCGGTCGGCAGCTCGGGGTTGACGTTGTCCGCGCCGCGCTCGATGACCCGGCCGTCCACCCGGACGACGGTCTCCTTGCTGATGGAGCTCAGGGCCTCGTTGGCGGGGGTGTCGGGGCGCACCACCAGCTGGACCAGGCCGTAGTGGTCGCGGAGATCGATGAAGAGGATGCCGCCCAGGTTCCGTCGATTGTGGAGCCATCCGGAGAGCCGGACGTCGGTGCCGACGTCAGCGGCGCGGAGCTGACCACACGTGTGGGACCGGTACCGATGCATCATTCATCCAAGTCGTGTCGATCGGGAGGCGTACGTACCCTCGGGAAGCTTCCGGCCAAGCCTACCGGCGCCGCGACCCTCACTGGTAAGCGGTTGGCAAATCCCCATAAGGTAGCGCAATGCGCACCGAGGACCTGCTGGCCGCCATAGCGACCGGCCTATGGCGCTGGGACAGTGTCTCGGGCGCCGTCAGCTACGACGCGGAGGCCGCCCGGCTGGTCGGCCTTCCCGCCGAGGCCGTCACCCTCCCCGAGGCCGCCGCCCGCGCCTGCTTCCACCCCGCGGACTGGCTGGAGGTCAAGGCGATAGTCCAGCTCGCGGTGGCCGAGGGCACCCTGGCCGAGGCCCGGCTGCGCATCGTGGACGAGAAGGGCACCGTACTGCGGACCGTGCGCACCCGCTCCCGGCCGATAGCGCGGGGCGGCAGCGACGACGGCTATTACCTGCTCGGCACCCTCCAGGAGGTCCCCGACCCGCTGCCGGGCACCTCGGCCGGCGGCCCGCCGATCGCCGGCGACTGGCGCCGCAACCGCGAGGCGTTCCTGCTGGACGCGGGGCGGGCGCTGGCGGAGGCGATGTCCACCGCCGAGGTGCTGCGGGTCGCGGCGGGGCTGTCCATGCCGGGCTTCTCCCCGGACGGGCTCGCGGTCTTCGGCGTCGAGGGCGAGCGGATCTCGGTGATCGGCCACCACGGGCCGCGGGCGGGCACCGACCGTCCCCTTCATGACATCGCGCTGAGCACCGACCATCCGGCGGCGGAGGTGGTGCGCACCGGCCGGGCGGTCTATCTGCCCACACCGGAGGAGTACCGGGGCCGGTTCCCCGCCGGGTGGTCGCCGGGCCGCCCCCGTACCCGCCGGTCCTGGGCGTTTCTGCCGCTGATCGTCGCGGGCCGCACCATCGGCGCGTGGATGGCCGGATTCGCCCATCCGGTGTCGTTCTCGCCCGATGAGCGCTCGGTGCTGACCACGATCGCCCGGATGCTGGCCCAGGCGCTGTCCCGCACCGCGCTCCAGGAGACCGAGCGGGAGCTGGCGGACGGGCTCCAGCGCTCGATGCTGCCCGCCAGCAAGCCCGACATCCCGGGGCTGACGGTGGCCGCGCGCTATGTGCCGACCGGCGGCGGACTCCAGGTCGGCGGCGACTGGTACGACGTGATCGGGCTGCCCTCGGGGCGTACCGCGCTGGTGATCGGCGATGTGCAGGGCCACGATGTGCGCGCCGCGGGGATCATGGGGCAGCTGAGGATCGCGGTCCGGGCGTACGCCTCCGAGGGCCACCGCCCCGACGCGGTGCTCTCCCGCGCCTCCCGCTTCCTGGCCGGTCTTGCCGAGCCCGAGGGCCCGGACGGCCGCTACGACCCGAGGTTCGCCACCTGCCTCTACATGGAGGTGGACCCGGTGGCGGGCACCCTGGACATCGCCCGCGCGGGCCACCCCGACCCGGCGGTCCGGCTGGCCGACGGCACGATGATGCTCCGGCCCACGGCGGGCGGACTGCCGCTGGGCATCGACCCGGACACCGACTATCCGACCACCCGGGTGGTGCTGGAGCCCGGCGAGACGCTGCTGATGTGCACCGACGGGCTGATCGAGACCGGCGGGCACGATCTGGAGACCGGCTGGGACCGGATCCGGGAGGTCTTCGAGCGGCCCGCCGCCCCGGACGCCGGCTCCGGCGGGCTCGACTCGGACGACCTCGAGATCCTGGCCGACTCCCTGGTGCAGGCGGTGCACGGGCCGCCCTCCCACCACACCACCGGTCCGCTCGCGGACCGGCGCGAGGACGACATAGCGCTGCTGCTGATCCGCCGGGAGGCGGAGGTGTGCCTGGTCGGGCCCGGTTCGGCGCCGGTGCGGCGTACGGCGGTCACGGTCGCGCAGGCCGAGCCGGAGCGGATAGCGGGCGCCCGCCGGCAGCTGCGCGACATGCTGCACGACTGGGCGGACCCGGACCAGGTGGAGTCTGCGGTGCTGATGCTCTCCGAGATGGTCACCAACGTACTGGTGCACACCGACGGGGACGCCCTGCTGGTGGCCGAGGTCAGCGGGCGGCACGGGACCCGGCGGCTGCGGCTTGACGTCGCCGACAGCAGCGACGAGCTGCCGCACCGCCGCCGCCCGGGCGAGCTGGCCTCCTCCGGGCGCGGACTGCTGCTGATGGAGCTGCTGGCCGACAACTGGGGGGTGGACCCACGCGGCGACGGCAAGTGCATCTGGTACGAGCTGTACGAGGCGGGGCCGGATGGGCGGCCGGGCTGATCAGCGGAAGAGCCGGGAACCGAGCGGACGTTGTTCGTCGAAGCCGGGAAGTATCAGGAAGCTCGCACTGGCGGTCGTGGTCGTGAATTCCAGCAGGGCGTCGGAATTGTCCATCCGGGTGAGGGTGTTGGTGAAGGTCCGTATGTCGTTCTGGAAGCTCATGAAGAGCAGGCCGGGAGCGGGTCCGTCGATGCTGTAGGAGCGGCGGAGCATGAGGCCGACGCCGACCGCGGTGGAGTGCGCCCTGCGGGCGTGGGCGTCCACCGGGACGAGATAGCGCCCGTCCGGCGTCTTGGCGCCGAGGTCCGGGCCCGAGGCGATGGTGCCGCCGGAGAGGGGCACTCCAGTGGCCCGGCGCCGGCCGAAGACCGCTTCCTGTTCGGCGACGGACAGCTTGGCGAACCGGGGCAGGTCGAGTTCCATGCGCCGTAGTACGGCGAGGGTGCCGTCGGCGACTCGAGCCGGTCCGGCCAGCCACAGGTGGCGTCGTTGTTCGGCCTTGGTGTGGGGGCCCACGATGCCGTCGACGAAACCGAAGAGGTTCCGTGGCGCGGCACGGCCCTTGTCCACCGGCACGTTCGCACCGCGGACTCCGGACTGCCGCCAGCGTTCGCGTATCCGGTCACCGGCCCGCTCCAGAAGCGCGGCAGCCACGACCGGCACCACCAAGGCGTCGTCGGCACAGATCTGTATCAGCAGATCGCCGCCGCGTGCCCCGGGGGCGATCCGCTCGCGGGAGAACCGTGGGAGGTCCTTCGCGCCGGGCAGGGCGGGATCGACCTCGCGCACCAGCCGGGGGCCCACCCCGACCGTCACGGTCAGATCGCCCGGCTCCAGGCCCATCAGCCGTGCGTCGGTCCCCGCGGTGAGGGTGCGGATGGCCTCGCCGAGTTCGGCCAGCAGCGGACGGACGGCCGCGGCATCGACGTCGACGAGGTCGGCCACCACGGCCAGCAGGTTCCGCTGGGCCGGTTGCGGAAGGGTGATGCCCGCCTGGTACCGGCCGGTTGGTGACACCGGCGGGGTCGGCGCGGGGGCATCGTCCCGGTCCGGCCGGGCGGCATGTGATTGGCACCCGGCGGAGAGGCCGACGGCGGTCACCGTGCCGGTGGCACCGATGAACGCGCGGCGTGACGGGTGGGAGTCGGCTTGGCACACAGTGTGAACTGTGCCATATCCATATGGGTGGCTGCGCTCCATGAGCGACCGTGCCAGGATGAGGCCATGCCTCGTCTCCGTTTTCGCCTGGTCGTCGCGGTGCTCGGAACACTGGCACCCGTACTGGTCGGCTGCGGCGGGGGCGATGACGGAGCGAACGACGGCCGCCGGCCGTCCGGTTCGCATGTGACGATCAAGGTGCCCGCCGACGCCCCGACGATCTCGGCCGCGGTGTCCCTGGCCCGGCCCGGCGATCTCGTGCTGGTCGCGCCGGGCAAGTACCACGAGTCGGTGAAGATATCGAAGGCTCGCATCACCCTTCGCGGTGAGTCCCGGGCCAAGGTCGTCATCGACGGGCGGTTACGGCAACCGAACGGCATCGTCGTCGCCGCTCCCGGGGTGGCCGTGGAGAACCTGACCGTGGAGAACAACACCCAGAACGGGGTCCTGGTCACCGGCTCGGCGAAGGCGGCCGCCGGAGCGCCGGGGCAGTCCGGCGGCTACGACACCGGCGACGAGCCCGTCACCTTCCTGAAATCGTTCCTGGTCTCCCATGTGACCGCGACCCGCAACGGGCTGTACGGCATCTACGCGTTCTCCGCGCAGAACGGTGTCATCGAGCACTCGTACACCTCGGGCTCGGCCGACTCGGGGATCTACGTCGGACAGTGCAAGCCCTGTCGCATCGTGGTGCGGGACAACATCGCCGAACTCAACGCGGTCGGTTACGAAGGCACCAACGCCAGTGGCGACATGTACGTCGTCGGTAACCGCCTGGTCGGCAACCGGGTCGGGCTCACCACCAACTCCGACCACCAGGAGAAGCTGCTCCCGCAGAAGGACGCCGTCATCGCGGGCAACCTGATCGCGGCCAACCAGCAGGCGGCCACCCCCGAACAGGCCGACGGCGGGTGGGGCATCGGCATCGGCGTCGACGGCGGCACCGACAACCAATTCGTCCGCAACCGAATCGCCGGTAACAGCAACGCCGGGGTGGTCATCACCGCCACCGCCGACATATCGCCGAACGGCAACCAGATCCTGGACAACACCTTCGCCGCCAACGGCGTTGACGTCGGCTGGACGTTCCCCACCGCCACGAAGGGACGGGGCAACTGCCTGCGCGGCAATGGGCTGCGGAAGACGGTGCCCGACCGGCTCGCGACAACCGCGTCCTGCCCGCGTCCCGCCCGGTCGCCCTCGCCGTCCGGCAACTGGGCGAAGCCGACGGCACCCGGCGGGATCCCGTTCACCGATGTGGCGGCGCCCAAGCGGCAACCGCAGTTCCCGAAGGCCACCACCACGGGCGCCACCGCCGTTCCGGCCGTTCCGGCGCTGCCGGACACGGCAGACATCCGGCTGCCGTCGGCGTCACTGCTCGCCGCGGGCGCGCGGGTGGGGACGTCCTGAGCGTCGGCTACCGCTTCGGGGTGACTCCGGGCACCGGCCGGACCGGAACGTACTTGTGGGTGTCGAAGTCGATGACCACCGGCCGCGACGCGGAGGCCACACCGACGCGAACCCGGTACATGGTGCCGTCCGAGCCGATCCAGTAGCGCACGGCACCCGTCGCCGCCCCCGCCCCCGCCGTACCGGGCGTGGCACGGGCGCTCGGCCCGGTCATGATGTCCACCCGATGGCCGTCCAACCGGTCCTGTCCAACCCAGGCGGCACCGTTCTGCGGCAGTAGTTCGGCGTTGTCCGGACGGTCGCTGCCGAGCTTCAGCGCGATGGCCAGCGAACTGTCCAGCGAACTGCCGTACTTCAGCAGCGGACGCCTGGACCAGCCAGACTCCGGCGGCCGTGTCGGTGCCTTCGCCGGGGCGTTCGCCATCGGGTGGACGGACACGGTGGTGGCCGTCCACTGGATCAGCCCGTCGCTGGACGTATCGCGCCCGGTGCCGTGCACCGCGCCGTAACCGATCTTGCGGCGGTAGTCGATGGATCCGGTGATGGTCAGGTCACCAGCGGTGCCCGGCACGTTGATCGTCATGGCGCGCCCGCCCGCCTGGTAGTTGAGGAACCGCGTGACCGCCAGACGGCTCGCCTGATCCGAGGTCAATTCCTTTGGACCGGTGGGGGCGGAGTCGCTGTCGACGATCAGGAACGTGGCCACCGCGACGGCCACACCGCCGATGGCGGCTGCCGCCCAGCGTGCCCGCGGCCATCGGCGCCGACCCGCCGCGCGCCGCGAGAGAACGTGTCTGATTTTCAGACTCCGTACACGGCGCATTGCTAACACGTTCCGCTTATTCATTCCCTACTCTCCCCCCGATCTTGGCGTACACCCGCTACAGTATCGCTGCTGATGGGGCGGTTCAGGATGACTATTCAGACTCTTGTGCTGTTTCCGCGTGGGAAGCGAGGACGAGTACGACTTGTCTGGGAATGGCACTCCCGAGTCCCTGAATTCGCTACATCCGCCAGGACGACCAAGAACGACCGGGCCCACCGAAACGGCGGTGGGCCCTTTTCATGACCGACGTGTCACCCGGGGCCGGGAAGCGGATGCACGACTGGAAACGGGTGGTCGGTTCACATCACGAGGGGAGAGTGATGGCTGTGCGAAGAGTATGTGGAAGGTTACGCCGGACAGCCGGGAAGCGTACGGGCCCACTGGCACGAGTGGGCCTCTGCGCTTTCGTACTGTTGGGCAGCACCATGGGCGCGACGGTCGGGACGGCCACCGCCTCAACTGGCGACGGCACCCTGACGGTGCAGGTCCTGCGGGATTTCTTCGGCACCGGCGTGATCAACACGACCATGGACGTGCCGCAGCGGGGCATGAAGGTCAAGGTGTCGGACCCCGCCGGCCATCGGGTCACCGGCACCACGGATGCCACCGGAAAGGTGGTGGTCTCGAAGTCGACCGAACTGACCGGCGGCCAGTACCGCGTCGACGTCACCATCCCGGCGCGGTACAACAAGTATCTTCAGGCGGCACCGGCCTCCACGAAGGAAAACCACTTCGACAGCTTCACGACGTTCGTGGACGTGTCGGACGGCAAGGACGACTCGGTGATTACCGGCGTCTGGAACCCGGCCGACTACACGCTGCCGGACACACGGTATTTCGTACCGATCCAGAACACCGCCGACGCACAAGACAAACGGGCATTGGTGGCGTTCGGGACGGACGAAAGAGGTACGTGTCCTGGCGACACGGCCTGCCCGACCACGCTCAACACGCAGGACCAGGTGGGCACGACGTTCGCGCTGGCCTACGACAAGGACCGGAAGCAGATCTTCCAGGGCGCGTTCGCCCGGCGGTACACCCCGTACGGGCCGGGCGGCGGTGACGCGATCTACACCACGCCGACCGACGGCGGGAGCGCGCCGACCCTGTTCGCGAAGGTGCCGGACGCCACGGTGACGCCGCACGACGCCAGCAAGATGATCAAGGACGCCGGGTTCACCGATGTGCCGGGCAAGGAGAGCATCGGCGGCCTGGCCCTGTCCGAGGACGGCTCGACACTGTACGCGGTGAACCTGCGGACCCGGCGCCTGGTCAGCTTTGACGCGACCGGGACCACCGCATCCGCACCCCAAGCGTCGGTGCGCATCCCGGACCCGGGCTGCGCGAGCCCCGGTGACTGGCGGCCGTTCGGTCTTCAGGTCCACGACAGCAAGCTCTACGTCGGTGGTGTGTGCAGCGCGGAGAGCACACAGAAGCGCGAGGACCTGAAGGCCGTCGTCTACACCTACGACGGTGAACAGTTCGACACCGTGCTGACCCAGCCGCTCACCGCCAAGCGCGGCTCCGTCTTCGGTTCCAACGACGTCGTCCAGGCCACCCACTGGAACCCGTGGAACACCTCCCTGGCCACGTGGGACGAGCGGAAGCTGGGCAACGTCTTCATCGATCCGCAGCCGGAGCTCGCCTCCCTCGCCTTCACCCGCGACGGTTCGATGGTCCTCGGTTTCCGCGACAGGTTCATGGATGTCGTGAGCTGGGGTGGACTGGACCCGAGGCCGGGCAACGACACTCCGGAAAACGGCATGGCCGGCGGCGACATCAACATGGCCTGTGCCACTCCCACCGGTGAGTACGAGTGGGAAGGCACCGGGAATTGCCCCAACCACGCCACCCCCGCCACCGGTGGCACCCAGGACCCAAGTGTCGTCGAGTACTTCCCGGGCGACTACTTCGGCAACGGGGTTCACGCGGAGACCGCGCTGGGCTCGGTGGCCTACATTCCGCAGCAGCAGTGGGTCGTCAGCACGGAGTTCGACCCGGTCGTCAACGTCGCGACCTCCGGGACCGGTTACCACAACGTCACGACCGGTCAGGGCCCGGGCAACGATCCGACCCACAACGCGTACCAGTTCGTCAGTCAGGAACAGAGCGGGTTCGGTAAGGCCGGTGGGCTCGGCGATATCGCCTACGAGGCGGCGAACGCACCGATCCAGATCGGCAACCGGGTGTGGTTCGACGGCGACCACAATGGGATCCAGGATCCCGAGGGTCGCAACGAAGTGCCGCTGCCGGACGCGACGATCAACCTGCTGGACTCCGACGGCAAGCAGGTCGCCACGACCAAGACCGATGCCGCCGGCGAGTACTACTTCGGTGGGGTCGGCGCCGCGTATGAGCTCAAGCCGGGCGCGAAGTACACGGTGCAGTTCGATGTGTGTACCGCGGACACCAGCGAGGTGCCGACTGAGCCGTCGGCCACCAAGCTGCGGTTCACGCTCCCGCGGGCCGGTGGCAACCGGGCACATGACTCGAATGTGACCCCGCCGACGACCGGGCGGCTGTGCGACGGACGCGCACCTGTCACGGCTCCGGACAAGCCGGGAGAGGTCGATCACACGATCGACGCCGGCGTGTACATCCCCAAGAAATCGCCGACGCCCACGCCGACGCCCACTCCGTCGTCGGAGCCGCCCACCTCTGAGCCGCCCAACGAGCCAGGCCCGCAGTCCGGCGGAGGCTCCGGGAACAGCGGAGGCTCGGGGAACAGCGGAGGCTCCGGGAGCAGCGGAGGCTCCGGGACAAGCGGAGGCGGTGGCTCGCTGGCCAACACAGGTACGTCCGGCCTGCTGAAGATCATCTCCCTCAGTGCCCTGCTGGCCGGTGCGGGCACGGCAGCCGCATTCGTGACCCGGAAGCGTCGCGCCGGGCAACACTGAGACAACACGGAAAGAAAGGTGATCCGCCCGCCCGCGCTGTCACAGCGCGGGCGGGCGGACTCATGCGGTCCCGGTGAGCCCTACATTCCGTCCTCGGACATCCCGTGCACTGCCGGAATGGTCCCCAGACGACCCTTCTGGAAGTCCTCGAACGCCTGCTGGAGCTCCGCGCGGGTGTTCATCACGAACGGCCCGTAGTGCGCCATGGGCTCACGGATCGGCCGGCCGCCGAGGAGGACGACCTCCAGGTCCGGCGTATGGGAGTCCTGCTTCTCGTCCGCGCGCACGGTCAGCGAGGAACCGGCTCCGAAGACGGCGGTCTGGCCCAGGTGGACCGGACGCCGCTCGGCGCCGGCCGCACCGCGGCCCGCGAGCACATACGCGAGGCCGTTGAAGTCCTCGCGCCACGGCAGGGTGATCTCCGCGCCCGGAGCGAGCGTGGCGTGCACCATCGTGATCGGGGTGTGGGTGATGCCGGGACCGGCGTGACCGTCCAGCTCACCGGCGATGACGCGCAGCAGCGCGCCGCCGTCGGGGGAGGTCAGCAGCTGGACCTGGCCACCGCGGATGTCCTGATAGCGCGGGGGCATCATCTTGTCCTCGGCCGGGAGGTTCACCCACAGCTGGAGGCCGTGGAAGAGGCCGCCCGATATGACCAGGGACTCCGGCGGGGCCTCGATGTGGAGCAGGCCGGAGCCGGCCGTCATCCACTGGGTGTCGCCGTTGGTGATCGTGCCGCCACCGCCCTGGGAGTCCTGGTGGTCGAAGATCCCGTCGATGATGTACGTCACGGTCTCGAAGCCGCGGTGGGGGTGCCAGGGGGTGCCCTTGGGCTCGCCCGGCGCGTACTCCACCTCACCCATCTGGTCCATCATGATGAACGGGTCGAGGTGCTTGTAGTCGATACCGGCGAAGGCACGGCGCACCGGGAAGCCCTCGCCCTCGAAACCGCCGGGAGCGGTCGTGACGGCGAGCACGGGGCGCTGTCGTGCCTCGGCGGGTGCCGCGACGCGCGGCAGGGTCAGCGGGTTCTCTACGGTCACTGCGGGCATGACGGCCTCCTCGGTCGTTCACCATTCAACTTAATTGAACGCTGAACGACCCGCAAGAGGGCCTTTATTTCCACCCGAGCGCCTTAGGGGGCGAACGGCACTTTTCGGGCGTACTCGGACCTAGCCGTACATACGGCGCATGGCGAAGTCCACCATCTGCTCCACCGCCTTCGCGTCGAAGACGATCCGGTGCTCGCCCTCCATGTCGAGGACGAAGCCATAGCCGGTGGGCAGTAGGTCGATCACCTCGGCGCCGGTGATCACGAAGTACTTGGACTCCTTGCCCGCGTACCTCCGCAGCTCCTTGAGCGAGGTGAACATGGGGATCACCGGCTGCTGGGTGTTGTGCAGCGCCAGGAAGCCGGGGTTGTCACCGCGCGGGCAGTAGACCTTCGACCCGGCGAAGATCTGCTGGAAGTCCTCGGCCGACATCGATCCGGTGGTGAAGGCCCGCACCGCGTCGGCGAGCGACGGCGGGGAGGGCTCCGGGTAGAGCGGCTGCTGGCCGTACCCCGCACCCGCCGCGTGATGTGACGCATGCGGCTGCTGTTGCGGCGGAGGTGGCGGAGCGGCGTAGCCCTGCCCTGCGCTCGCGTTCTGGTCGTAGCCGTACATGCGCAGAAGCGTACTGAGTCACAGTTACCCGGTTGAGGGTTGCCCTTTATTACCCACGGGTAGCATCATGGCATCAGCTGATCTGATACGCGTCAACGCAGAGGTCCTGGCCTCCCGATCCTTACGGAGCCGTCGCCATGGGGCACTACAAGTCGAATCTCCGCGACATCGAGTTCAACCTCTTCGAGGTGCTCGGGCGCGACACGGTGTACGGCACCGGCCCGTTCGCGGAGATGGACGTCGACACCGCCAAGAGCGTGCTCGCCGAGATATCCCGGCTCTCCGAGCGCGAGCTGGCCGAAAGCTACGCCGACTCCGACCGGAACCCGCCCGTCTACGACCCCAAGACCCACACGGCGCCGCTTCCCGAGTCGTTCAAGAAGAGCTACCGGGCCTATATGGAGGCCGAGTGGTGGCGGCTGGGCGTCCCGGAGTCGCTCGGCGGCACCGCCTGCCCCCGCTCGCTGCTGTGGGGCTCGGCCGAGACCATCCTCGGCTCCAACGCCCCGATCTGGATGTACGCCTCGGGCCCGGCCTTCGCGGGGGTGCTCCACGACGAGGGCACCGAGGAGCAGCTGAAGATCGCCCAGCTGATGGTGGACAAGCAGTGGGGCTCCACCATGGTGCTGACCGAGCCGGACGCCGGTTCCGACGTCGGCGCGGGCCGCACCAAGGCGACCCAGCAGGAGGACGGCAGCTGGCACATCGAGGGTGTGAAGCGGTTCATCACCTCCGGTGAGCACGACCTCTCGGACAACATCATCCACTTCGTGCTGGCCCGCCGCGAGGGCGCCGGTCCCGGCACCAAGGGTCTGTCGCTGTTCGTCGTCCCCAAGTACGACTTCGACTGGGAGACCGGTGAGCTCGGCGAGCGCAACGGCGTGTACGCCACCAACGTCGAGCACAAGATGGGCCTGCGGGTCTCCAACACCTGCGAGCTGACCTTCGGCGCCGACCACCCGGCCAAGGGCTGGCTGCTGGGCGAGAAGCACGACGGCATCCGCCAGATGTTCAAGATCATCGAGTTCGCCCGGATGATGGTCGGCACCAAGGCCATGGCCACCCTCTCCACCGGCTACCTCAACGCGCTGGAGTACGCCAAGGAGCGGGTGCAGGGTCCGGACCTGGCGGCCTTCACCGACAAGACCGCCCCGCGGGTGACCATCACCCACCACCCGGATGTGCGCCGCTCGCTGATGACGCAGAAGGCGTACGCGGAGGGCCTGCGCGCGCTGGTGCTCTACACCGCCTCGGTCCAGGACGAGGTCCTGATCAAGGAGGCCGCGGGCGAGGACACCTCCGCCGTGAACCGCCTCAACGACCTGCTGCTGCCCATCGTCAAGGGCTACGGCTCGGAGAAGGCGTACGAGCAGCTGGCGCAGTCCCTGCAGACCATCGGCGGCTCCGGCTACCTCCAGGAGTACCCGCTGGAGCAGTACATCCGGGACGCCAAGATCGACACCCTGTACGAGGGCACCACCGCCATCCAGGGCCAGGACTACTTCTTCCGCAAGATCGTCCGGGACCAGGGCCAGGCGCTGACCGTCGTCTCGGAGGAGATCAAGAAGTTCCTGGCCGAGGCCGCCGGCGGCGAGGACCTGGAGGCCGCCCGCGACCAGCTCGCCCAGGCCGCGGTGGACCTGGAGGCGATCGTCGGCGCGATGCTCACCGACCTGGCCGCCACCGAGCAGGACGTCAGCTCGATCTACAAGGTCGGCCTCAACTCGACCCGGCTGCTGCTGGCCTCCGGTGACGTGATCATCGGTTACCTGCTGCTCAAGGGCGCGGCCGTGGCCGCCGAGAAGCTGGGCACGGCCTCCACCAAGGACCGGTCCTTCTACGAGGGCAAGATCGCCGTCGCGAAGTTCTTCGCCCATGAGGTGCTGCCGGGCGTCTCGGTGCAGCGCTCGCTGGCCGAGTCGGTCGACAAGGGTCTGATGGACCTGGACGAGGCCGCGTTCTAAGGGCCTTCCTCACAGCGTCCGGAGGGCCGGCCGTCCCATCCTCCAGCGGGGCGGCCGGCCCTCTGGGCTGTGCGCGCTCACGTCGTCATCGCTCGTGCTGGTCGTCATCACTCGTCGTCACCGCTCGTCGTCACCGCTGGTCGTCATCACTCGTCGTCCCGTCACCGCTCGTCGTCCTCGGACCGCCGTTCCCGCAGCGCCCGTTCGACCTCCTCGCGGGCCCACCGCCTGAGCTCCTCACCCTGTGCGAGGAGCTCGTCGATCGACTCGCCCCCGCCCTCCGGCGGGCGCGGGCGGGCCCTCAGCTTCTCCAGCAGATCCCGGCACGCCTCGTCCTCGGTGGCGAACTGGCTGGCGTCCCGGTCCAGGGACCGCTCCCGCAGGCCGGTCTCCCAGCCGCCGTCGGGCGCGGGCCGCAGGTAGTAGTACGCGTCCGGCTGCACCGGGATGTCCTGCACGCCCGGGATGTCGTACAGCGCGTCGGGCACCTGCTCGTCGCGGAGGGTCCGGACGAGTTCCGTTCTGTCCACCGGTCCAGGATCCGCCCTCAGTTGAGCGGGCGGAGATTACCGGCCGCGACGAGTTGGGGAATCGAGGGTCCGGTCAGATACTGCAGTCCGAAACCGGGTTGGCCGAACCAGGGCCGGATGGGACCGCCCTCGACCAGGAAGGGTTCGGTGACCTCGTAGAGGTGATAGCCGTGCGGATACGCCGGGTCGAGGGTGTCGAGGTTGCTGGGCGGCAGTGCGCGCTCCGCGTAGGGCGTGCCCGCCGGGGCGAGGAAGTGGCCGAAACCGCTCCCGAACAAGTCGACCTTCTGGCCGACCTTCAGCTGGACCGTGGTGTGCAGGGGCGATCCGTTGAGCAGGACCCAGCCGTCGGGGTAGGGGAACCACCAGCCGTTCGTCCGCTCATTCCAATAACAGTTGAGGAACGAGGAGGCAGTGGGGAAGTGGTCGAGTCGTTCATAGTCTTCGAGCATGCGCCCGATCGCGCCGTAGCGGGGGAGCTGCGCGGGTCCGAGCCGCCAGTCGCCCTTGTAGTAGCGGTCGAGCGGAGGATTCGGTGCGGTGTTGGTCCCCCCGATGCGGTTCGTGCTGGGACAGGGAGGGTGACCCTTGCCCTCGCCGTCCCCACCGCCTCCCGGCCGCGGGCCGGGTGAGGGCGCCGCCGCCGGCTCCGGGGAGGCCACGGGGGCCAGTCCCGCGGTGAGGTCCGTGACGGGCTTGGCCATGGCCGGCCCGCCGGCACACAGCAGCAGCAGCGACCCCAGGACGACAAGCAGGTGTCGAAGAACGCGCATCCGGTATCCCCTCGAGTTACGACTCAGTGCGACGTTGCTTGATCACGAGGAATATCGACCGATTCGCCCGACTTCTCGCCTTAGCTGACGAGCTTTCATCAGATTGGATCAACGTGGCCCCACGGATGGTCGCCGCTCCCGTACCAGGGCGAGCCGACCCCCGGCGAATCTATGCTGAGCACATGAGCGCACAACCCGGCATCGACCGCGGCCACACCGATGACCTGATGTCCTTCCTCCGCGCCAGCCCCTCGCCGTACCACGCAGTGGCAAGCGCCGCAGAGCGGCTGGAGAAGGCCGGGTTCCGCCGGATGGAGGAGACCGCGCCCTGGGACGGGGCGGCCGGTGGCCGGTACGTGCTGCGCGGTGGCGCGATCATCGCCTGGTACGTCCCGGAGGGGGCGGAGGCCGCCACTCCATACCGGATTGTGGGCGCTCACACCGACTCTCCCAATTTGCGCGTGAAGCCCATTCCCGACACCGGTGCGCACGGCTGGCGGCAGATCGCCGTCGAGATCTACGGCGGGGCGCTGCTCAACACCTGGCTCGACCGCGACCTCGGGCTCTCCGGCCGGATCACCCTCAGGGACGGCTCCCACCATCTCGTCACCGTCGACCGGCCGTTGATGCGCGTCCCCCAGCTCGCCGTGCACCTCGACAGATCGGTCAACACCGACGGCCTCAAGCTCGACAAGCAGCGCCATATGACGCCCATCTGGGGGCTCGGCGGCGTCGAGGAGGGCGACCTGATCCGCTTCGTCGCCGAGGAGACCGGGGTCGCGGCCGAGGAGATCGCCGGCTGGGACCTGATGGCCCACAGCGTGGAGCCGCCCGCCTACCTCGGCCGGGACCGCGAGCTGGTCGCCGGGCCCCGGATGGACAACCTTGTCTCCGTGCACGCCGGTACGGCCGCGCTCATCGCCGCCGCCCACCAGGAACTGCCGTACATCCCCGTACTGGCCGCCTTCGACCACGAGGAGAACGGCAGCCAGTCCGACACCGGCGCCGACGGACCGCTGCTCGGCACGGTGCTGGAGCGCTCGGTCTTCGCCCGCGGCGGGGCGTACGAGGAGCGGGCGCGGGCCTTCGCGGGCACCGTCTGCCTGTCCTCCGACACCGGCCACGCCGTCCACCCCAACTACGCCGAGCGCCATGAGCCGGGCCATCACCCGCGGCCCAACGGCGGTCCGATCCTGAAGGTGAACGTCAACCAGAGATATGCCACCGACGGCGCCGGGAGAGCCGTCTTCGCCGCCGCCTGCGAGCGCGCCGGCGTCCCCTGGCAGAGCTTCGTCTCCCACAACTCGATGCCGTGCGGCACCACGATCGGGCCGATCACCGCCGCCCGGCACGGCATCTCCACCGTCGACATCGGCATCGCGATCCTGTCCATGCACTCGGCCCGGGAGCTGTGCGGGGCACAGGACCCGCGGCTGCTGGCCAAGGCACTGCACGCCTTTCTGGGGGCTTGAGTTGGACTTCTCCCTGCTGGGCCCGGTAACCGTCACCGCGGGCCCGCAAGCAGCACCCGTCGAGCTACCGCTGGGGCCCGCCAAACGGCGCAGCGTGCTGGCGATGCTGCTGCTGCGGCCCAACGCGACGGTATCCGTGGAGCAGTTGATATCCAGCCTGTGGGAGGACGAGCCGCCCGCCCACGCCCGGACCGTCATCCAGGGCCATGTCTCCCGGCTCCGCGCGGCCCTGGCCGAGGGCGGCGCCGAGGACCACGGCGTCGAGCTGGCCACCCACAGCTCCGCCTATCTGCTGCGCATCCCCGAATCCCTGATCGACACCCAGCGCTTCGACCAGCTGACCGCCCAGGCCAGCCCGGAGTCCGCCCCCGGCGAGGCCGTCCAGCTGCTCCGGCAGGCGCTCGGCCTGTGGCGCGGCCCGGCGCTCACCGGGACCGTGGCCAGCCCGCCGTTCGCGGCGGCCGCGCACGCCCTGGAGGAGCGGCGGCTGAGCGCCGTGGAGGCCCTGGCCCGGGCCCACGAGGGGCTGGGCGAGCATGAGCACGCGGTGCGCGCCCTGCACCCCGCCGCCGTCGCCAACCCGCTGCGCGAGGGGCTGATCGCCGCCCTGATGCTGGCGCTGTACCGCTCCGGACGGCAGTCCGACGCGATCGCCTGGTTCCACCGCACCCGGCAGCTGCTCGACGACGACCTGGGGGTCGACCCGGGCCAGCGGCTGAGCGCCGCGTACCAGGAGATCCTGCGGGCGGCCCCCACGGCGGACGGACCGCGGGGCGGCGCCGAGGCCGCCGGGCAGCCGGGCGCCCAGCAGGCCACCCCGCAGCAGCCGCTGTCCGCGGCCGCCTCGGCCCCCGCGCCCGTGCCCGAGCTGCTCCCCCGGCCCCCGGCGGGCTTCCACGGCCGGGGCGCGGAGCTGGCCGAGCTGACCCGGCTGACCCTGGGCACCGACGAACCGGCCCAGGGCGGCGCCGCGGACGCCCCCGGCGGCTACCCGCAGGCGGGCGGTATCGCGCTGCTCACCGGGCCCGCCGGGGTCGGCAAGACCGGTCTGGCGGTCCACTGGGGCCATGCCCGCGCCGCCGCCTTCCCCGACGGACGGCTCTTCGCGGATCTGCGCGGCTTCAGCGGCGGCGAGGCGGTGGTGCCCGCCGAGGTGCTGCGCGAGTTCCTGCTGGCCCTCGGCACCCCGGCCGAGCAGATCCCCACCTCGCCCGAGGCCGCGTCCGCGCTGTACCGCTCGCTGGCCGCCCGCCGCAGGCTGCTGGTGGTGCTGGACAACGCGGGCAGCTCCGCCCAGGTGCGCCCGCTGCTGCCCGGCGGCCCCCACTGCGCCACGCTGGTCACCAGCCGCAGCAGGCTGGACGGGCTGATCGCCACCGACGCCGCTCGCCCGGTACGGCTGCACGCCCTCGGCACCGAGGACGGCGTGGGCCTGCTGGGCGCGCTGCTGGGGCCCGCGCGGGTCGCCGAGGACCCGGAGGCCGCGCGGGAGCTGGTGCCCCTGTGCGACGGGCTGCCGCTGGCGCTGCGCGCCGCCTCCGCCCAGCTGATGGCCCGGCCCCGCTGGCGGCTGGCCCGGCTGGCCACCGCGCTGCGCGACGAGCGCCGCCGGCTCGCCCTGCTGTCGGCGGAGGACACCGGAGTGGCCGCCGCGCTGCGCAATTCGGTGGCCCGGCTCTCGGCGGACGACGCACAGCTGCTGCGGGCCCTGGGCGCCGGTTTCGCGCGGGAGGTCAACACCGCCGAGGCGGCCGCGCTGTCGGGCGCGGACCCCGAGCTGATCCAGGACTCCCTGGAGCGGCTGGCGGAGATGCACCTGCTGGACGAGGAGGCCACCAACCGCTACGTGATGAGCGACCTGGTGAAGCTCTTCGCCCAGGGCGACGGCAGCGACCGCGAGCCCCCGGGCGAGGCATCGGGCGGAGCGGCCGGCGGATCCTCCCCTGGCGGATCCCCTGGCGGATCCCCTGGCGGGCCGTCACAGGGGGCCTAGGGGCCGTCGTCGAAGGGGGCGCCCGGCTACGCGCAGGGGCGCCTCCCGGCGGCGGGTGTGGGCTGGTACGGCCGCCGCCGCTGTCGCCCCTGAAGGGGGCGGCCGACCGCCCCGGCAGATGCGGCCCCGCGACCGCAGCGTCCGAGGAGGCCTTCGCCTCCTCCCGCGCCGCGGTGGCCGACGGCGGCACAGGCCCTGACAAGGGCGAACAGCGGGGCGTTAGCGGGGCGTTAGCGGGCGGCAGCCGTTCACCAGCCGAACGGCAGCCGGTCCGGACAGGCTTGAGCCGTACCGGAAAACGCCCTAACGCTCGCTGAGGGGAGACCCGCCATGCCGTTCACCACCGCTCGCCTCGCCCACCGCGCCGGCACCCTGCGCTCGGTCGCCGCCGGACTGACGGTCGTCGCCGCGGGCATCACCCTCGCGGCGTGCGGCACCGCCGACGCGTCCGGCGTGCGGACGGCAGGGGCTGCGGACAGCATCGCCCCGGCCGTCCCCGCAGCCCACGAGGACGGCCTTCAGGACGGCGCCCAGCGGGCCGCGCGGGACACGGCGGCGGGCGCGGCCGACGCCGGGGCCCAGGGCGGTCTGCGGGCCGCCAGCGGCGCCGAGGGAGAGGCCGGGGTCTGCCGCCTCGACACGATGTCGGTGAGCGTCACCTCCGTCCCCCGCCCGGCCCACCACCTCCTGCTGGAGATCACCAACCAGTCCGGCTCGACCTGCCGTCTCACCGGATTCCCCTCGGTGCGGTTCGACGACGCGAGCCCGGCCGTGCCGGAGGCCGCGGACACCCGGCCCCAGTCGGTCGTCACGCTGGCCCCCGGCGAGAGCGGCTACGCGGGCCTGACCACCTCCGCGGCGGACGACCCGGCCGACGGCCGTAAGGCCACCGCGCTGACCGTCTCCCTCCCCGGCGAGGACGACCGCCGCTCCGTCGACCTGCCCGGCGACTCGGTGGAGGTCGGCCGCGGGGCGGAGGCCGGCTACTGGCAGAGCGACGCCTCGGACGCCCTGCTCTGGTGACCGCCCCGTCCGGTGAGCGCCCGTCCGGTGACCGTCCCGTCCGGTGAGCGCCACCACCCTTCCGCTCCGGTGACCGCTCGACTCCGAGCCACCCAGCCGGACAGGTAGCCGCCTCCCCCCGGCTACCTGCCCCGGACGGCCCCCGCTTCGGCGGGGGCCGTCTCGTCATGTCCCACGGCACGGCCCTGACCGTCCCGCACCCGGCCGTATCCTTGGGCGTTTTGGCAGGTCGTCAGGGGTGGGCCCGGATGGGACGTCCCAAAGGACGGCCCGGCCCCCGGAATACCCCGCCGCGCGGCCCAGAGTGGTTCCCGTCGCCGCGGCGGACGGCCGCCGCGGCCTGGACCGAGCGGTGCCGGCATCCCGTCGGCACGGCTCACCTAGGGGGAATCCAGACGTGACGCACTCCATCGGCCGCAACCGCCGTACCCTCCTGCGCAAGGTGCTCCCCGCGATCGCCGCGGCGGGCATCGGCGCCACCGGGCTCGTCGGCTGCTCGGGCGGGGACGACACCGCGGGCCATGACACCAACAAGGCGGAGAAGGCGGGGAAAGTCGCGGAGAAGGGCGCGACGAGCCGCGACACCTCGGCCAAGAGCTCGGACAAGGGCGGGGGCGCCGCGCTCAAGCTGAAGACCACCACGGGCGAGTTCGGCACCAAGGCCGCGGCCACCGCCGACTTCCCCACCTGGGGCACCCGCTGGGTGGTCCACCAGACCGCCGACACCGGCTCCCCATCCGTGGGCATGCTCAACAAGACCGCGCCGGGCCAGGACCGCATCACCGCCGACTTCCAGGTCAACACGGGGAAGAAGGTCTGCGAGGACGGGGCCTGCTCGACCTATATGGCCCATATCACCGGGCCGGTCAACGGCTTCGTGACCGTCGTCGCGGTGGACATCCCGCAGGACTCGCTCCCCGGCGTCCCGGTGCAGAACGGCGGCGGTGAGCCGCCGCGCCCGCCGCAGCCCGGCGGCAGCCGCGCCGAGGCGCTCCAGCGGGCCGCCACCTGGCTGACCGCCAACAACGGCGGCCGGGTGCCGTACAGCCAGGCGAAGGTCTGGAAGGACGGCTACCGCCAGGACTGCTCGGGCTATGTCTCCATGGCGCTGGGCCTCCAGGCGCCCGGCACCAACACGGTGGGCCTCACCGGCTCCAGCATCACCAAGCCGATCGCCCTCAACGACCTCCGCCCCGGTGACCTGCTGATCGACGCCTCGGGGAACAACAACACCCGGCACGTCGTGATGTTCGAGAAGTGGAACGACGCCGCCCACACCTCGTACACCTCCTACGAGCAGCGCGGCGACTTCGGGACGGATCACGCGACCCGTCGCTATGGACTGGAGCCGGGCAGCGAGTACAAGCCCTACCGGCCGCTGAAGTTCACGGACTGATGCGTTCCTGATCCGGTTCCGGTAACGAGCGGCACGTCCACCTCGGGGGTGTGGACGTGTCGCTCGGCATGTTCATGATCCACGTGCTGCAATGGTGTACGTGCCAGCGCATCCGAATCGCCCAGAGAACCCACGACGAAAGCCACTCGCCCCGCTTCCCGAGGAACTCTCCGGCCCGGTACGGGAATTCGTGACCGCACTGCGCCGGATGCACGGCGAACTGGGACTCAGTCTCAAGGAACTGGAGGGACGGCTGCCCGCGAGCCGGTCCTCCCTCTCCCGCTATCTGCGCGGCCAGAGCCTGCCCGACGAGCGGCTCCTGATCCAGTGGGGCAAGCTCTCCTTCACCGCCGAGGACCGGCTGCCCGAACTGGTGACCCTGCTGCACCGGGCCACCGAGGCCGAGGCCGCCATCGAAGCCGCCGACGGGCCGACCGCGTCCGCCGCCGCCCCGCCGGCCCCGGAGGAGGCCCGGGCGGGATCCCCGGAGGACCGGCCGTCCCGGCGCCGGCTGCGGCTCACGCTCGCGGCGGTGGGCACGGTCGTCGTCATCGGCGGGGCCACGGCCGGCGTGATCGCCTTACGGTCGTCCGACGACGACTCCTCCCCGGGTGGCGCGGGCTCCTCGCCCCTGGGCAACGCCCAAATCACCGTCTACAACGCCGAGAAGACCTGCCAGCACAAGCGCGTCCGCGAGTGCTCCCTGGGCCTGGCCGAGGATCCGTACCAGGCCTACCGCCCGTCGAACATCACGGGCCGGGCCTGGCACGGCGATGTGCTGCGCGCCGACTGCCGCATCGCCAACGGCGTCACGGTGACCGACGAGGCGGGCGGGCACAGCAGCATGTGGTTCCGCGTCGCCAAGGACGGCAAGCGGATGTGGGTGCCGGGCATCCGGATCCGCCAGGACCAGGTGCAGTACTCCACGCTGCCCAACTGCCCCGACTGATCGCGGGTCAGGTTTCAGTCGTCCATACCGGCGAGCACCAGCGGCAGCCGGTTCGCGCCGCCCTCGGTGATCCGCACCGGGACGCCCCAGTCCTGCTGGTGCACATGGCAGGCCGGGTACTCGTTCGCTGGGTCGTCGTCACAGGAGGCGGCCATCGCCGAGACGTGCAGCACGCCCTCGGTCACGCCCTCCGTAAGGACGAGCTCACGGCTCAGGTCCGTCCCCGCGCCGTCGCCCCCGGCCAGCAGCTCCGGCGGGGTGGAGCTGACCAGCAGCCGGGTGGAGGGCCCGTAGCGGGTGTCCAGCTTCTGCCCCTCGGGCGCCTGGAAGACCACGTCAAGCCGGAGCGTCCCCGGGGCGATGTCGGTCGCGGCGCGCTGGGTGCGGTGGGCCACCGCCTCGACCCTTACGGCCTCCTCCGGCAGCCGCAGCCGGGTCAGCCGGTGCCGGGCGGACTCCACCACGACGATGTCCCCGTCGGCCAGGACCGCGCCGGAGGGCTCGCGCAGATCCGTGGCGAGCGTGGAGACCTCGCCGCTGGCCGGGTCGTAGCGGCGCAGCGCGTGGTTGTAGGTGTCGGAGATCGCCACCGAGCCGTCGGGCAGCGCGGTGACGCCCAGCGGATGCTGGAGCAGCGCGGAAACGGCGGCGCCGTCCCGGTGGCCGAAGTCGAAGAGCCCGGTGCCGACGGCCGTACGGACCGTGAAGCCCTTACCGTCGCACTCGACGTAGCGCACCGCGGAGGTCTCGGAGTCCGCGATCCACAGCCGGTCCCCGGTCGCGGCGAGCCCGGAGGGCTGGGCGAACCACGCCTCCTCGGCCGGGCCGTCGACCAGGCCCTCGTTGGTGGTCCCGGCGGCGGCCCGTACGGTCCCGGCCTCCGGGTCGTACGTCCACAGCTGGTGGACGCCCGCCATGGCGATCCACAGCCGGCCGGCGAACCAGGCCACGTCCCAGGGGGAGGACAGGTCGACCTCGCGGGCGGGCCCCTCGGTGGGCGATCCCTGCCACCACTGGCGGCCGGTCCCGGCGACCGTGGTGACCTCGCCGGTGGCCGGGTCGAAGCGGCGCAGCGCGTGGTTCACGGTGTCGGCGACGGCCACGGTGCCGTCGGGGAGCAGGGCGAGCCCCTGGGGCTCGCTGAACCGGGCCCGCTCGCCCGCGCCATCGGTAAGGCCGCGCTCGCCCGCGCCGATCCGCCGCACCACGCTCTCGCCGTCCGCCGCGAGCTCCACCAGCTGATGGCGGGTGGTGTCCGAGACGAGGAAGGTGCCGCCGGGCAGCAGCAGCGCCTTACCGGGGAAGCGGAGCTCGGTGGGGACCGGCTCCGGGGGCACATAGGGGCCGTCGCCGCGCCGCAGGGTGCCCTTGGCGGCGTGTTCGGCCTCCAGCTGCGCCACCAGGGTCTCCAGGGCGTGGGCGTGGCCCTCGCCCGCGTGCTGGGCGACCACATAGCCCTCGGGGTCGATGACGACGAGGGTGGGCCAGGCCCGTACCGCGTACTGCTTCCAGGTGGCCAGCTCGGGGTCGTCGAGGACCGGGTGGTGCACCTCGTAGCGCTCGACCGCGTCCACCACCGCCTGGTGCTCGGCCTCGTGGACGAACTTCGGCGAGTGCACCCCGACGATCACCACGGTGTCGCGGTGCTTCTCCTCCAGCTCGCGCAGCTCGTCCAGGACATGCAGGCAGTTCACACAGCAGAACGTCCAGAAGTCGAGGATGACGATGCGTCCTCGCAGGTCGGTGAGGGTGAGGTCGGTACCGCCGGTGTTGAGCCAGCCGCCCCGGCCGATCAGCTCGGGGGCGCGGACGCGTGCACGTGAAGCCATATCCCCATGAAACAGCAGCCCCGGTCGTGCCATTCCCCCACCCCCCGGTGGCTTTCCACCGCTGCGTACGGGTACATCCGGAGATAAGGCCGGGGCGGGCGCACACTACCATCGCGGGCAGGCCGCGAGCCGCCGATCCGGGCCTACGATCAGACCGGAAAGCACTGCCCGTGCGCTCGTGGGCAGCGTAACTTGAACGCACACACCAGCACCCAGCCCGCGCACCAACCGCCCGAGGGGTCCCGTGACCGTCCATCCCAGCCTTCAGACCTCCATCGACGCCTGGACCCACTCCATCGACGCGATAACGGAGTTGGTCGAACCGCTAGCGGAGAGCGAGTGGAACCGCGCCACCGAGTGCCCGGGATGGTCGGTGCGGGACGTCGTATCGCATGTGATCGGCCTCGAATGCGAGATGCTCGGCGACCCCCGCCCCATCCACACCCTGCCGCGCGACCTCTACCACGTCACCAACGAACTGTCGCGGTACATGGAGGTCCAGGTCGACGTGCGGCGCTGCCACACCGCGCCCGAGATGACCTCCGAGCTGGAGTACACGGTCATCCGGCGGGGCCGCCAACTGCGGAACGAGAAGCGCGAGCCGGACGCCATGGTGCGCTGGCCCGGCGGCACCGAGGTGGCGCTGGGGGAGGCCCTGACGCGGCGGGCCTTCGACGTCTGGGTGCACGAACAGGATCTGCGCCGGGCCCTGAACAAGCCGGGCAACCTCGACTCGCCGGGCGCCACGATCACCCGTGACCTGCTGCTGTCGGGGCTGCCGAAGGTGGTCGCCAAGGACGCGGGCGCGGCGCCCCAGTCGGCCGTCGTCTTCGATGTGCACGGCCCGATGGAGTTCATGCGGACGGTCCGGGTCGACGCGGACGGCCGGGGCAGCATCGACGGCAGCGTCTCGCTGGGGCCGACGGTGACGCTCACCCTGGACTGGGAGACCTACGTCCGGCTGGCCTGTGGGCGGGTGCGGCCCGAGGCGGTCGCGGAGCGGCTGAAGATCGAGGGCGACCAGCAGTTGGCGGACGCGATCCTCCAGAAGTTCGCGGTCACGCCGTAGCGCTCCGGGGACCGGAGGGCCACGGCGTCACGCCGGTACGTGCACCGCCTCGACGCGGCTCGCGACCACGCGCTCCCGCTCCCGACGGTGCGCCCGCCCGCGCAGCCGCAGGATCTGGGCGACGCCGACCGCCTGCAGTACGAACACCGAGGCGAACGCGATCCGGAAGTTCTCGCCGGTCAGGTCCAGCAGGACGCCGACGGCCAGCAGAGTGGTCATCGAGGCCGTGAAGCCGCCCATGTTGACGATTCCCGAGGCGGTGCCGATCCGCTCGGGCGGGTTGGCGGGCCGGGCGAAGTCAAAGCCGATCATGGACGCGGGCCCGCAGGCGCCGAGCACCGCACACAGGACGATCAGCAGCCACATGGGCGCGTGGGCCGACGGCCAGAGCAGCACGGTGCCCCACAGCAGCGCGGTGGCGCCGGCCGTGCCGAGGGCCAGCGGGGCGCGGGCGGCGTGGTGCCGGGCGATGACCTGCCCGTAGACCAGGCCGACCGCCATGTTGGACAGCACCACCAGGGTCAGCAGCTGACCCGCGGTCGCCCGGGACAGCCCCTGGGCCTCGACCAGGAACGGCATCCCCCACAGCAGCAGGAACACCATCGCCGGGAACTGGGTGGTGAAGTGCACCCACATGCCCAGCCGGGTGCCGGGCTCGCGCCAGGCGTCCGCGATCTGCCGGCGGACGTAGTCGGCGCCCATATGGGAGGCGGGCGCGGGCTCGAAGCCCTTCGGGTGGTCCTTGAGGAAGAACAGCACCAGGCCGAGGACGGCCACCCCACCGAGCGCGCTGCCCGCGAAGGTCGTGGTCCAGCCGGCGCTGTGCAGCGCGCGGGCGATCACCAGCGTGGAGACCAGGTTGCCCGCCATCCCGAAGAGCGCCGCGACCTGGGCGATCATCGGCCCCCGGCGGGCCGGGAACCAGCGCGAGCCGAGCCGCAGCACGCTGATGAAGGTCATCGCGTCACCGCAGCCGAGCAGCGCCCGGGAGCCCAGCGCCATCGGGTACGAGTGGGAGAACGCGAAGCCGAACTGCCCCAGGGTGAAGAGCACCACGCCGAGCATGAGCACCTTACGGGTGCCGAGACGGTCGACCATGAGCCCGACCGGTATCTGCATTCCGGCGTAGACCAGCACCTGGAGGATGGAGAAGGTCGACAGCGCCGAGGCGTTGATGTGGAAGCGCTCGGCGGCGTCGATACCGGCGACGCCCAGGCTGGTGCGATAGGTGATGGCGACGAAGTAGACGGCGACGCCCAGGCCCCATACGGCGACGGCACGACGTCCGCCGGGTGGATCACCGGGCAACTGGGCCGAGGTCATCGCGCCTCACCCCGGGCGAGGTTGTTCACCCAGCTGATGTGGCGCTGCACAAGACCGGACGCGAAACCGGTGTCCCCGGCGCGCAGGGCCTGGAGGATCTCCGTGTGCTCGGTGATGTTCTTGGCGATGCGGTCGGGCTCGGCGTGCATGGTGGCCACGCCCATCCGCAGCTGGCGGTCCCTCAACTGGTCGTACAGCTGCGCCAGGATGGCGTTTCCCGCCGCCCGGACGATCGCCGCGTGGAAGCAGCGGTCGGCGGCGGCGAAGGCGGCCAGGTCCCCGGCCGCGGCGTGCGCCCGCTGCTCCTCCAGCAGCTCCTCGAGCCGGGCCAGCAGCCGCCCGCCGGCCGGGACGACCTTGGCGACCGCGTGCTGCTCCACCAGCAGCCGGGTCTCGACCACGTCGGCGATCTCCTGGGAGGAGACCGGCAGCACCAGGGCGCCCTTCTTCGGATAGAGCTTGAGCAGCCCCTCGGCCTCCAGGCGCAGCAGCGCCTCCCGGACGGGGGTGCGGGAGACCCCCACGGCGTCCGCGAGTTCGCCCTCGCTCAGCAGTGTGCCGCCCTCGTAGCGGCGGTCGAGGACGGCTTGTTTGACGTGGTGGTAGACGCGTTCGGCGGCAGGGGGCGGCTTGGTGGCCGTATCGGCGGGACTCATGATGCGCACATCATAGATACAAGATGCATGCGCACTCATCCCCCGTCCGCGATGCGGACGGGGGTGGTGCCTACGGCCGCGTCACGCCGTGCGCCGCGTCACGCCAGGGTGCGCCGTGTCACGCCCGCGTGCGCCGCGTCACGCCCACGTGATCAGGCGCTTGGGGCGCTCCAGGACGGCCGCGACGTCCGCGAGCACCTTGGAGCCCAGCTCGCCGTCGACCAGCCGGTGGTCGAAGGAGAGCGCCAGCGTGGTCACCTGGCGCGGCTTGACCTCGCCCTTGTGGACCCACGGCTGGAGCTTGACCGCGCCGAAGGCGAGGATCGCGGACTCCCCGGGGTTGAGGATCGGGGTGCCCGCGTCGATGCCGAAGACGCCGACGTTGGTGATGGTGACCGTGCCGCCGGACATCGCCGCCGGGGTGGTCTTGCCCTCACGGGCGGTGGCCACCAGCTCGCCCAGGGCGGACGCCAGTTCGGGCAGGGTCTTGGCGTCGGCGTCCTTGATGTTGGGGACGATCAGCCCGCGCGGTGTCGCCGCCGCGATGCCCAGATTGACGTAGTCCTTGTAGACGATCTCCTGGTTGTCCTCGTCCCAGGTGGCGTTGATGTCCGGGTTGCGCCGGATGGCCACCAGCAGGGCCTTGGCGACCAGCAGCAGCGGGTTGACCCGCAGCCCGGACAGCTCCGGGTCCTGCTTGAGGTCGGCCACGAGCTTCATCGTGCGGGTCACGTCGACCGTCACGAACTCGGTCACGTGCGGGGCGGTGAAGGCGCTGTGGACCATCGCCTGCGCGGTGGCCTTCCGTACGCCCTTCACGGGCACCCGGCGCTCCCGGCCCCCGACGGCCGTGACGGGCGCGGACGGGGCCGCCACGGGCGTCTCCCGGGCCGCCTGGACGGCCTCGGCGGCCGCGTGGACGTCCTCGCGGGTGATGATCCCGTCCGCCCCGCTCGGGGTGACCGTCTCCAGGTCGATGCCCAGATCCTTGGCCAGCTTGCGGACCGGCGGCTTGGCCAGCGGCCGGGCGGTCCGGCCGCTGCCGTTCAGCTCGGGCGCGGGCGCGGGCGCCGCCTCCGGGCGCGCGGGCGCGGGCTCCTGGGGCGCGGGCGCCCCGGCCGAGGGGGCGGGCGCGGCCCGCTGGAGGCCCTGCAGCGGCTTGCGCGGACGGCGCTTGGTGGAGGCGGGCGCCGCCCCGTAGCCGACCAGATTGGCCTGGCGGCCCTCCTTCTCCGCGGGCTCGGCCTCGGCGGCGGGCGTCTCGGCGGGCTTCCCGGCGGCGGGAGCGGCCTGGGGCGCCGCCTCCCCCGCTCCGGGGTCGGTGTCCACCGAGATGATCGGCGTGCCCACGTCCACGGTGGTGCCCTCGTCGAAGCGCAGCTCGTGCACCACACCGTCGAAGGGGATGGGCAGCTCGACGGCGGCCTTGGCGGTCTCGACCTCGCACACCACCTGCCCGTCGGTCACGGTGTCGCCCGGCGCCACGAACCACTTGAGGATCTCGGCCTCGGTCAGCCCCTCGCCCACATCGGGCATCTTGAACTCACGGAAGCGCTGTTCGACTGCGGTCATCGTCACGATCTCCTCAAGCCCTTCAGTACGCCAACGCGCGGTCTACGGCGTCGAGCACCCGGTCCAGCCCCGGAAGGTACTCGTCCTCGAGCCGTGACGGCGGGTACGGCGAGTGGAAGCCACCGACCCGCAGCACCGGGGCCTGGAGGTGATAGAAGCACCTCTCGGTGATGCGCGCGGCGATCTCCGACCCCGTGCCCAGGAATACCGGTGCCTCGTGGACGACGACCAGCCGCCCCGTCCGCTCCACGGAACGCTGGACCGAGTCGAAGTCGATCGGCGACATCGACCGCAGGTCCAGGACCTCGATCGACTTGCCCTCCTCGGCGGCGGCCGCGGCGGCGTCCAGGGCGACCTTCACCATCGGGCCGTAGGCCGCGAGCGTCAGGTCCGTCCCCTGCCGCACCACCCGGGCGGCGTGCAGCGGGCCGGGGATCGCGGCGGTGTCGACCTCGGACTTGTCGTGGTAGCGGCGCTTGGGCTCGAAGTAGATCACCGGGTCATCGCTGTCGATGGCCTGCTGGAGCATCCAGTAGGCGTCGGAGGCGTTGGCGGGCGAGACCACCTTCAGACCCGCCACATGCGCGAACAGCGCCTCCGGCGACTCGCTGTGGTGCTCCACCGCGCCGATGCCGCCGCCGTACGGAATGCGGACGACGACGGGCAGCTTCACCTTGCCGAGCGAGCGTGCGTGCATCTTGGCGAGCTGGGTGACGATCTGGTCGTAGGCGGGAAAGACGAAACCGTCGAACTGGATCTCCACCACCGGGCGGTAGCCGCGCAGCGCGAGCCCGATCGCGGTGCCCACGATGCCGGACTCGGCGAGCGGGGTGTCGATGACCCGGTCCTCGCCGAAGTCCTTCTGGAGCCCGTCGGTGACGCGGAAGACGCCCCCCAGCTTGCCGACGTCCTCGCCCATGATCAGGACCTTGGGGTCGGTCTCGAGGGCGGTCCGCAGGGACGCGTTGATCGCCTTGGAGAGCGACATCTTCTCGGCGGCCATGTCAGATGCCTTCCTCAGCGGTGACGAACGAAGCCTGGTACTCGGCGAACTGCGCCCGCTCCTCGTCGACAAGGGCATGTCCGTCGGCGTAGATGTGCTCGAACATCGCCATGTCCTCGGGGTCGGGCATGGCCCGTACGGCGTCCCGAACCCGCTTGGCCAGCGCGTCGCTCTCCCGCTCGAGGTCGGCGAAGTACGCGTCGTCGGCCAGGCCCTCGCGGGTCAGCAGGGTGCGCAGCCGCAGGATCGGGTCCTTGGTCTCCCACAGCTCCCGCTCCTCGGGCGAGCGGTAGCGCGTGGGGTCGTCCGAGGTGGTGTGGGCGCCCATGCGATAGGTGAACGCCTCGATGAGCATCGGGCCCTGCCCGGTGCGCGCCCGCTCCAGCGCGGCCTTGGTGACGGCCAGACAGGCGAGCACGTCATTGCCGTCCACCCGCACCCCGGGGAAGCCGAAGCCCTGGGCGCGCTGGTAGAGCGGCACCCGGGTCTGCTTCTCGGTGGGCTCGGAGATGGCCCACTGGTTGTTCTGGCAGAAGAAGACGACCGGGGCGTTGTAGACCGCGGAGAAGGTGAACGATTCGGCGACATCGCCCTGGCTGGAGGCGCCGTCGCCGAAGTAGGCCAGGACCGCGGCGTCCGCGCCGTCCTTGGCCACGCCCATCGCGTAGCCGGTCGCGTGCAGCGTCTGCGAGCCGATGACGATGGTGTACAGGTGGAAGTTGTTGCTGTTCGGGTCCCAGCCGCCGTGGTTCACCCCACGGAACATCCCCAGCAGATTGGTCGGGTCGACGCCCCGGCACCACGCCACTCCGTGCTCGCGGTAGGTGGGGAAGACGTAGTCGGCGTCGTGCAGCGCCCGGCCGGAGCCGATCTGCGCCGCCTCCTGGCCGAGCAGCGAGGCCCACAGGCCCAGTTCGCCCTGGCGCTGCAGGGTGGTGGCCTCGGCGTCGAACCGCCGTGTCAGCACCATGTCCCGGTACAGACCGCGCAGCTCCTCGGGGGTGGGGTCGATGGCGTACTCGGGGTGCTCGACACGCTCGCCCTCGGGGGTCAGCAGCTGTACGAGTTCGGTCTGGCCCGCAGGCTGCTTCTTGGTGTCCCGCGCTGTGGTGCTGCGCTTGGCTCCGCTGCGGCGCGGCTTGCGCGCGGCAGTGCTCTCCACGGTCACGTGTGCTCCTCCGTCTGTCCGGCCTCCGGGATCCGCCGGCGGCCAGTTGCGGCTCGCCCGTTCCGCCACGGCGCACGGGGTGGGTGCGCCGGAGCATGACCGGGCGTGACAGGTTCCCGGCGGCTGGCCCTGCACAAGGCACGTTACCCAGTGCGTCGCATGTCTGCGAAACCCCACCTGACCTGCAATTTTGCTTGGATTTCCAAGTAAATCGCGTGAGTGGGGAAACTTCCACTGGTCACAGCCCCGCAGGCCGCCGGACAAGCGCACGGTATCCCGCTGGGCAACGACGCGGGAAGACTTCGTGTGTGAGACTGGATCCGTGCGCGAAGAAGGAAAAATAAGGATTTTCCTGGTCGACGACCATGAAGTCGTCCGACGCGGCGTACGAGACCTGCTCGCGGGCGAGCCGGACATGGAGGTGGTCGGCGAGGCGGGCACCGCGGCCGACGCCCTGGCGCGCATCCCGGCCACCCGCCCGGACGTCGCCGTCCTGGACATCCGGCTGCCCGACCGCAGCGGGGTCGAGGTCTGCCGGGAGATCCGCGCCCGTCACGAGAGCGTCCGCTGCATGATGCTCACCTCCTTCGCCGACGACGAGGCGCTCTTCGACGCCATCATCGCGGGCGCCTCCGGCTATGTCCTGAAGGACATCCGCGGCGGCGAACTGCTCGCCGCCGTCCGGGACGTGGCCGCGGGCCGGTCGCTGCTCGACCCGGTGGCCACCGCCCGGGTGCTGGAACGGCTGCGCGGCCAGACGGCCGCCCAGCCGGACGACCAGCTCGCCGCCCTCACCGAGCAGGAGCGCCGGATACTGCTGCTGATCGGGGAGGGGCTCACCAATCGGGGGATCGGCGAGCGGCTGCACCTCGCCGAGAAGACGATCAAGAACTACGTCTCCAGCCTGCTCTCCAAGCTGGGCATGGAGCGCCGCTCGCAGGCGGCGGCGTACGTCGCCCGGATGCAGGCGACGCAGAAGCGCTAGCGCCGGCGGGGCAGTGCTTCCGGGCCTCGCCGCCCCACGGGCAGAGGCGCGGCACAGCCCCGGAAGCGCTGCCCCCTGTCGGAGCGCGGCGCAGCCCCAGGTCCGGCGTCCGGGGCGAAGCCCCGCGTCCGGAGCCCGGGACAGGAGCCCCGCGTCCGAGGCCCAGGGCAGAACCCCGATCCGGGGCCTGGGGCAGAACCCCGATCCGGGGCCCGGGGCAGAACCCCGATCCGGGGGCCCGGGACGGAGCCCCGATCCGGGGCCCGGGGCAGAACCCCGATCCGGGGGTCCGGGACGGAGCCCCGCGTCCGGAGCCCGGGACAGGAGCCCCGCGACCAGGGTCCGGGACGGAGCCCCGCGTCCGGAGCCCGGGACAGGAGCCCCGCGACCAGGGTCCGGGACGGAGCCCCGCGTCCGGAGCCCGGGACAGGAGCCCCGCGACCAGGGTCCGGGACGGAGCCCCGCGTCCGGAGCCCGGGACAGGAGCCCCGCGACCAGGGTCCGGGACGGAGCCCCGCGTCCGGAGCCCGGGACAGGAGCCCCGCGACCGGGGTCCGGGGCGGAGCCCCGATCCGGGGGCTGGGGCGGAGCCCCAGTTGTGGGAAGGGGCGGGGAGGGGAACAGCCCGCCGCAGGCGCCGAGACGCCCCGCCCCCGGCGCGGTCAACCCGCCGTGCCCCAGGGCGCCGTGCCCCGTCTCCGCGCGTGCTGGCGGCGATGTCCGGTGATCTAACATCTGGCAGGTGCCGCGCTCACATGTACGCTCCGCCGAGGCCGCTCCCGACGGGGAAACCCTGAGCGCCCTGCTCCGCCGCTATGACACCGCCGGTGAGGCCGTCTCCTGCGAACCGCTCACCCAGGGGCTGCTCAACCGGGGCTACCACCTCGCCACCACCCGCGGCCGGTTCTTCCTCAAACACCACCTCGACGGCGACCGCACCGCCATCGCCCGCCAGCACCGCGTCACCCAGCGGCTGGAGGCGCTCGGGGTGCCCGTCGCCCCGCCGGTCCCCGACGCCGACGGCCGTACGGTCGCCGTCATCGGCGGCCGCTGCTACGCGTTACACCCCTGGATCGACGGGCGGCACCGCGACGGCGGTGAGCTGACCGCCCCGCAGTGCTGGCGGCTGGGCGGGCTGCTCGGGCTCGTCCACACCTGCCTGGAGCGCGTCATGCGGGCCCGTACGGGCGACCGCAGGCCGCCCGTGGAGGCCGCCGCCGACCCCGAGGACACCTTCGCGGTCATCGACGAGCTGCTCACGCTGATCCGGGGGCGCCGGAACCGCGACACCTTCGACGAGCTCGCCGAACACCGGCTGGTCGAACGGCGGACACTGGTGGAGCGGCACGCCCACCGCCGCCCCGAGGCGGACGCCGTCCCCGTCGCCGGCTGGGTGCACGGCGACTTCCACCCGCTGAACCTGCTCTACCGCGACACCGAACCGGCCGCCATCGTCGACTGGGACCGGCTCGGGGTGCAGCCGCGCGCCGAGGAGGCGGTCCGGGCCGCCGCGATCTTCTTCGTACGGCCCGACGGCACCCTGGAGCTCACCAAGGTGCGGTCCTACGCGCGGGCGTACCGCTCCGCGGCGGGAGCCGGGACCTCGGAGATGGCCGCGGCCGTGCACCGGGTGTGGTGGGAGCGGCTCAACGACTTCTGGATGCTGCGCTGGCGCTACCAGCGCGGGGACCGGCGCGCGGATCCGCAGTTCCCGGCGGCCGCCGCGCTGGTGGTGTGGTGGACCCGGGAGTACGACGCGGTCCGCGACGCCTTCTGCGGGTGACGGGGGCGCCGCGGGGCGCCCCCGGCCATCAGGGTGTCCCGGCGCCGCCGTCCGTGGCGCCCGCCGTGCCACCGGTGGGCTCGGTGGTGCCCGGGTCGGTCTCCGGGTCCGTCGGCTGGGTGGGCTCCTCGCCGCCGCCCGGGGTGGTCTCCTCGCCGGTCGGCTCACCGGTGCCCGGGTCCGTCTCCGGGTCCGTGGGCTCGCCCGTGGGGTCGTCCTCGTACGTCGGCGTCGGGTTCGCGGTCGGGGTGTAGTCGCTGCCCGTGTCCCCGGAGGTGTTCCCGTCGTCGCTCGGGGCCGTCTCGTCGCCCGAGTCGTCGCTCGGCTCGTCGGTCGGCTTCTCCGTCTTCTCCTGGGTGACCGACGTCTGGTGCTTGCCCGGCTTCTTCCCGCCGTCCTTGTCGCCGGCGTTGAGGGCAAAGGCGACCCCCGCCGCGACCGCGATCACCGCGAGCACCGCGATCAGCCAGACCCTGCCGCGGCCCTTACGGCGGCCGGAACCGCCGTGGTAGCCGCCGCCACCGCCATGGGGGCCGGTGACGATCGGCTGCTGGGAGGTCTCGCCGTGACCCGGGTGCGGCAGCGCGGTGGTGGCCCCGACGCCGGGCGTGCCCATGGCGGGGGTGGCGGCGCCCAGGTGCTGGGTGACCGGGCCGGTGTTCCACATGCCGGTGTGGCCGCCGGCCTCGTGGAGCATCTGGAGCGCGTACTGGACCAGTCCGCGCATCTCCTCGGCGCTCTGGAACCGGTCGTCCGGGTCCTTGGCGAGGGAGCGCATGACCAGGCCGTCCAGCTCCGGCGGCACGGTGCCGGAGGTCTCCGACGGGGGCACCGGGGTGTCCTGGACGTGCTGGTACACCACCGACAGCGGGGTCTCCCCGGTGAACGGCGGGCGCAGCGCCAGCAGCTCGTAGAGCAGACAGCCGGTGGCGTAGAGGTCGGAGCGGTGGTCCACGGCCTTGCCGAGGGCCTGCTCCGGCGAGAGGTACTGCGGTGTGCCCATGACCATGCCGGTCTGGGTCATCGTGGACTGCGCGCCGTGCAGGGCGCGGGCGATGCCGAAGTCCATGACCTTGACCGCACCGCTGTGGGTGATGATCACGTTGGCGGGCTTGATGTCACGGTGCACGATGCCGTGCTGATGGCTGTAGGCGAGCGCCTCCAGCACCCCGGAGACGATGATCAGCGCCTGGTCCGGCGGCGGGGCCTCGGCGTTGAGCAGCAGATCGCGGATGGTCCGGCCCTCGACCAGCTCCATGACGATGTACGGCACGGTGTTCTGGCCGACCGTGTCCTCGCCGGAGTCGTAGACCGCCACCACGGCGTGGTGGTTCAGCCCGGCCACGGACTGTGCCTCGCGGGTGAAGCGGGCCTTGGACACCGGGTCCTCGGCCAGGTCGGCGCGGAGCAGCTTCACCGCGACCGTACGGCCGAGCCGGAGGTCCTCGGCGGCGAACACCTCCGCCATACCGCCGCGGCCGAGTCGACTGGTAAGCCGATATCGACCATCGCCGACAAGTCCTCCGTTACCCCACACCTCGGGCGTATCCGGCATACCGGACCCGCTGGCGTCAGGTTCGGAGGGCCCCTGGGCGCTCTGGGTCTGTGCCATCGGTCCTCGCCGTCTCGTTCTCGGTGGGGGTCGGGTCGAGATCGCCCCGCCCACGGGCGGTACGGTTCCCGCTAGGCACGCTACAGCCTTCGCGCCGTGTATCGGTTGGTGATGGACCGGCCATCAAACCTGTTGACGGTGAAGCGATGCAAATCGCGTGACGGGTTCTTGCGCATCCGGTCACGGAACGGGCAACGCGGCTTGACGTGTCCGTGGCCTGGGGCAGACTTGGCCACGATATCCAGAACATCAAGATCAATGCGTCGAAACGTGCGCGTCAGAGTAGTGAGTGCGCCTAGGGGGAAGTACGAAATGAGCCAGTACGGCGCATCGGGCAGGTATCAAGGCCACTCTCTGGCGAACGGCCGCTATCAGCTGCGTGACCTGCTGGGCGAGGGCGGCATGGCCTCCGTTCACCTGGCCTATGACACCGTGCTGGACCGCCAGGTCGCGATCAAGACTCTCCACACCGAGCTGGGACGCGAGCAGTCCTTCCGCGAGCGGTTCCGCCGCGAGGCCCAGGCGGTGGCGAAGCTCACGCACACCAATATCGTCTCGGTCTTCGACACCGGCGAGGACGCCATGGACGGCTCGCTGATGCCGTACATCGTCATGGAGTACGTCGAGGGTCAGCCACTGCGCTCGGTTCTGGACGGCGACGTCCGGCAATACGGCGCGATGCCGACCGAAAAGGCACTGAAGATCACCAGCGATGTGCTGGCGGCGCTCGAGATCAGCCATGAGATGGGGCTGGTCCACCGCGACATCAAGCCGGGTAACGTGATGATGACCAAGCGTAATGTGGTCAAAGTCATGGACTTCGGCATCGCCCGCGCCATGCAGTCCGGAGTCACCTCCATGACCCAGACCGGCATGGTCGTCGGCACCCCGCAGTACCTCTCGCCCGAGCAGGCGCTGGGCCGCGGCGTGGACGCCCGCAGCGACCTGTACTCGGTCGGCATCATGCTCTTCGAGCTGCTGACCGGCCGGCTGCCGTTCGACGCGGACTCGCCGCTGGCCATCGCGTACGCGCACGTCCAGGAGGAGCCGGTCGCGCCCTCCTCGATCAACCAGTCCATTCCCCCGGCGGTGGACGCGCTGGTCGCCCGCGCCCTGAAGAAGAACCCGAACGAGCGCTTCCCGACCGCCGAGGCCATGCGCGACGAATGCGCACGAGTCGCCCGTACCGGGCAGACCGGCGCCTCCCCGATCATCATCAGCGGCGGCCCCCCGGCCCGCAGCGGCTCCGGTGTCGGCTCGGCGGTCTTCCCGCCGATCGACCAGCAGACGCCCGCGCCCGGACCCGGCAGCGTCCAGACGCCCTACCAGCCGCAGCACTCCCCCGGGCAGTTCGGCGCCTTCGGCCCGTCCACCCCGCCGCCCCCGGTCGGCCAGGCGCCGTCCACGACACCGCTGGGGCAGGCGGGCTACCAGACCCCGACGCCGTCGTACCAGGGCCCCAGCACCCCGCCGCCGTACAGCATCTCGCCCTCGACGCCGTCAGGGAGCGGGGGCGGCAGGGGCAACAAGGGCGTGATCATAGGCTCGGCCGTCGTCGCGGCCATCGCGGTCATCGCCGTGATCCTGGTCATCGCGCTCAGCGGCGACGGCGAGGGCTCCAAGAACGAGAGCAAGGGGGGCGGCGGTGGCGGCAAGTCGGCGTCGCCGACGGCCCCCGACAAGGCCTCGGGCTTCCGCATGGGCGACAAGACCAAGACCATCGAGACGAAGAAGTGCACCGACGCGTACGAGGACACCGATGAGAAGGGCACGTACTCGGTGCCCGACTTCCAGAACCTCTACATCGACTCGGTGAAGAAGTGCATCCGCGCGGCGGGCTGGAAGTACCGCGTGGTGCCCCAGGACGAGAATCTGTGGGGCAAGGGCACCGTCCTCAATTACACGTACCGGAACTACGAGCCGTACAACCCCAAGACGGACACCATCGAGCTGACCGTCTCCACCGGCAACCCGGAGTAGGGGCGGACTCCCGCTCGCTCCGCTTCCGGCACAACGACGCCGCGGGCCTCATCGGAAGGTGAGGCCCGCGGCGTCGTTTCGTTATGTCCGGCGCGTGTCCGGTCGTTGTTTCCGGTGCGTGTCCGGTCGTTGTTTCCGGTGCGTGTCCGGTCGTGGTGTCCGTTGTGTGGTTCGGGGAGCGGCTCGGCGGCTCAGAGGTACGGCCCCGAGCGGGCGCCGCCCGGCTTGGGCATGTCCTCGTCCTCCTCGCCCCCGCCGATCCCCGGCGGCAGCGCCCTGCGCATCTGCTCCAGCTGGGCGCGCGCCGCCATCTGCTGGGCGAACAGGGTGGTCTGGATGCCGTGGAACAGCCCCTCCAGCCAGCCGACCAACTGGGCCTGGGCGATGCGCAGTTCCGCCTCGGTGGGCACCGCCTCGTCCGTGAAGGGCAGCGACAGCCGCTCCAGCTCCCCGATCAGCTCGGGCGCCAGCCCGTCCTCCAGCTCCTTCACCGAGCTGGAGTGGATCTCCTTGAGCCGGACCCGGCTGGCCTCGTCGAGAGGTGCGGCACGGACCTCCTCCAGAAGCTGCTTGATCATGCTGCCGATCCGCATGACCTTCGCCGGCTGTTCGACCATGTCCGTCACGGGAACCTCGCGCGACTCGTCGTCACCGCTGCCCTCGCCAGAAGAAGGAGTGAGGCCGCCGAGTGCCATGCCGTCCGGACCGACGACCAGGACGTGCGGGCTCTCCTGCGCTCGTTCGTTCATCGGCTGGTTCATACCCCTATTGTTCCGCACCGGCACCCGGTACGACGGGCGAGGGTCGAGGATTCGGCGACGATCACCGGCGAAGGCCGTCAGCGGCGGCCATCGGAGCAGTGGCGGTGATCAGCGGCGGCGCAGCCGCAGACCGAAGAACGCCAGGCCGAGGCCGAGACCGGTGAGCGCGAGACCGGTGCCCAGCGGCAGCACCCGCATCGCCCGCCCGCTGGGCTCGGCGGCGGTCCGCTGAGCACCGTAAGGCTGACCGGACGGGAGCGATTCGCGCGCCTGGTGCCGGTCCGGCCGCTGTGGGACGGGGAGGGAGGACGCCGTCCACTCGGGCACCACCGAGAACCGCCCGGTGCCCTCGTCGTCCCCGGTGTCGGCCGAGGGGTCCCCGTCCGGCGACGTGGGGGTCGGCGTCCCGGTGCGGCCGGGGTGCGCGCGGCCCTCGCCCGCGTGGGTGCCCGCCAGCCCGCCGCCGCCGTCATCGGCGGGGGCGGGCGCGGCGGGGGCCGCGGCCAGGGCTGTGCCCGCCAGCAGGGCCGCCGCGGGGAGTGTGCGAAGCGTCGCAGGGTTCACGGTGGTCACCCTCCCGTGCCGAACCGTTGCGTAACGGGATCAGCGTCACACGAGGGTATGGACCGGGCATCCTGAACGCCGCCGTACGGTCTCCGGTACGACCGAAGGACCGCGGCGCCCATCCGTGACCACCGTAAGGACTGCGACAGCGCCGTAAGGGCAGTCTCGGCATTACCGTAAGGGCCGTGGCGGCGCCGTGGGGATCGCGGCGGCGCCGCCGTACGGACCCGTGGCCCTCAGGTCGTCAGCAGGATCTTGCCCACATGCGTACTGGACTCCAGCAGCCGGTGGGCCTCAGAGGCCTCCCGCATCGGGACGGTACTGTCGACGATCGGGCGGACCCGGCCGCCCCCGATCAGCGGCCAGACGTGCTCCCGTACCGCCGCGATGATCGCCGACTTCTGCGCCAGCGAGCGGCCCCGCAGCCCGGTGGCCGTCACGGCGGCGCTCTTGGACAGCAGGGTGGCCAGGTTCAGCTCGGCCTTCACCCCGCCCTGGAGCCCGATGATCGCCAGCCGTCCGTTGAGGGCGAGCGTCTCCAGATTCCGGGCGAGGTACTTCGCGCCGACGATGTCCAGGATGACGTCCGCGCCCGCGCCGTCGGTGGCCCGGCGGATCTCCTCGACGAAGTCCTGCTCGCGGTAGTCGATCAGGATGTCGGCGCCCAGTTCCTGGCAGGCGGTCAGCTTCTCCGGGCCGCCCGCGGTCACCGCGACCCGCGCCCCGACCGCCTTCGCGAGCTGGATCGCCATGGTGCCGATGCCGCTCGATCCGCCGTGCACCAACAGCGTCTCCCCCGGCCGGAGATGGGAGATCATGAAGACGTTGGACCATACGGTGGCGGTCACTTCGGGCAGCGCCGCGGCCGTGACCAGGTCCACGCCCTCGGGGAGGGGCAGCAGCTGCCCCGAGGGAACCGCCACCTTCTCGGCGTAGCCACCGCCCGCGAGCAGGGCGCACACCTCGTCGCCCACCGCCCAGCCGGTGACGCCGGGGCCGAGCGCCGAGATCCGGCCCGAGCACTCCAGACCGGCGTAGGGCGAGGCCCCGGGCGGCGGCGGGTAGTGGCCCTGGCGCTGGAGCACATCCGCGCGGTTGACGCCGGCGGCCGCCACGTCGACCAGGACCTCGCCCTCACCGGGCACGGGATCGGGGACCTCCGCCCATACCAGGGCTTCGGGGCCACCGGGTTCGGGAATCGTGATCGCATGCATGGCCGCGAGGCTACTCCTGGACCATCGGCGCGCGAACGATCGTGATCAAGCGGTCGGCCGCCTGCAGCGGACTGGCGTCGGGGTCGTCGTACGCGAGGAGGCGATGGCCGCGCAGCACGGACACCACGAGATCCTCCGTATCCCGCACCGACTTGCCCACCTCGGCCTTCACCACTGTGCGCTCCACCAGGTCCAGGCCCGTGCCCTGCTGGATCAGATCCTCGATCACCGCACCGGCCGTCGGGCTCTGCACGCTCATGCCCAGCAGGCGGCCCGCCGCGCTGGCGCTGGTGATCACCGCGTCGGCCCCGGACTGGCGCAGCAGCGGCGCGTTCTCCTCCTCGCGCACCGCCGCCACGATGTTGGCGCCCCGGTTGAGCTGCCGGGCCGTCAGCGTCACCAGGACGGCCGTGTCATCGCGCTGGGTGGCGATCACGAATTGGCGGGCGCGCTGCGCCTCCGCCCGCAACAGCACATCGCTGCGGGTCGCGTCGCCGACCACCCCCGCGAACCCCTCCGCGTTGGCCGCCTCGATCACCTTGTGGTTGGGGTCGACCACGACCACCCGGTTCTTGGGCAGCCCCGTCGCGCAAAGGGTCTCCACCGCGGACCGCCCCTTCGTACCGAAGCCCACTACGACGGTGTGATCGCGCAACGCTGACCTCCAGCGGTTCAGGCGGTACTGCTCGCGGGTGCGTTCGGCCAGGACTTCCAGCGTGGTGCCGACCAGGATGATCAGAAAGAGCACGCGCAACGGCGTGACCAGCAGGATGTTACTGAGCCGCGCGCTGTCGCTGTACGGCACGATGTCGCCGTAACCGGTCGTGGACAGCGTGACGGTCGAGTAGTAGACGGAGTCGAGGAAGTCGACCCGCTCGTCGGCGTTGTCGTGGTAGCCCGCGCGGTCGACGTACACGATGGCCACCGTCAGCACCAGCACCAGCAGCGCCAGCAGCAGCCGCCGGGCGACCTGGCGCAGCGGGCCCGCGGGGAAGTCGGGCAGATGGACGCGGTGGCCGCCGTCCCCGGGGGTGCGGGCGGCCGCGTCGTGGCTGGGCAGCTTCACGCCGGGCCCTCCTGGGGGGATATGTCCTCGCCGTCGGTCGCCCGGTCGGTGCGCTGGCGCGCTTGGTCCGCGTGGCCCGGTTGCTCCGTCGCGCTCGCCGACCACGGGAGATCCAGTACGTCGACCTCCGTGCCGCGCCTCGCCCCGCCGGGCGGGATCACGGCGAGGCCGTCGGCCACCGCGATGCCGCGCAGCATCGCCGGGCCGTTGAAGCGCAGCGGCACCGCCGCGTCCTGCCGGAAGACCACGGGGACCAGCCGGGTGTCCCGCGGATGCCCCTGCACGGCCTCGGCCAGCGGGGCCGGGCCGGGGTCGGGGGCCGGGCGGCCCGTCAGCGTCCGCAGCAGGGGCTCCGCGAGGGTCAGCAGACCGGACACCGCCGCGAGCGGATTGCCCGGGAGCCCCACCAGATGCCGGGCGGGGCGGGACGGGCGCCCGGGGGTTTCGGCAGTTTTGGGGGCTTCGGCGCTTTCGGGTGCTCCGGCGCTTTCGGGGTTTCCGGGGTTCTCGCGGTTTGCGGGGTTCTCGCGGTTTGCGCGGGCGAGGCGGGCCAGCAGCATCGGGTGGCCGGGGCGCACCGCCACCCCGTCCACCAGCAGTTCGGCGCCCAGGCGGCGCAGGGTGGGGTGGACATGGTCCACCGGGCCCGCCGCCGTGCCCCCGGTCGTCACGACGACGTCGGCGGACGACTCGGCCACCGCCGCGTACACCGCGTCCGCCTCGTCGGCCAGCCGCCGGGTGCCCAAGACCTCGGCCCCGAGCGCCCGCAGCCATGGCCCGACCATCGGCCCCAGCGCGTCCCGGATCCGGCCGTCGTGCGGCAGCCCCTCGGTGAGCAGTTCATCGCCGAGGACCAGCACCTCGACGCGCGGCCTGCGCACCGTCGGCAGCTCGTCGTACCCGGCCGCGGCGGCCAGGCCCAGGACGGCGGGGGTGACCAGGGTTCCGGCGGGGAGCAGCTGATCGCCGCTGCGGCACTCCTGGCCGCGGGTGCGGATGTCCTGGCCCAGGACGACGGGGTGGGCGGGGGACGCGTGGAGCCAGCCGTCGCCCGCGTCGGTGCCGTACTCACTGCGCAGTACGGCGGTGGCGCCGGGCGGGACACGGGCGCCGGTGGCGATGCGGACCGCGTGACCATCGGGGAGGGGGGCCGTCTCGCCGTGTCCGGCGAGGATGCCGGGGTGGTCCTGGTCCTTTGTGCCGGTCGGCAGCCGCCAGGGGCCGGGGCCCGAGAGCGCCCAGCCGTCCATGGCGGACGTGTCGAAGGGCGGCAGATCGGTGAGCGCGGCGAGCGGCGCGGCCAGGACCTGGCCGAGCACCTCGGACAGCGGCCGCATCACCGGGGCGGCGTGGGCGGCCTCCTTGACGGCGGCGCGGGCGGCGATGGCGCGGGCGTCGGGCCAGGAGGTGGGGCTGCGATGCGGTGGGTTCATGGAGGGATGCGCGTGGGGCGTGGATGCGCCGGGGGTGCGTTTCGGGGGCGGGGCCGGGGCCTGATGGGCGGGGGCCCTGGACCGCGTGCTCTTGGTGCCAGTGCCCTCCGACATCGGACTACCCGAAGATCGGCCCCTCGAATACACCTCCGGCCTTCGGCGTACGTGACCCTGAGCATCCAGGACCGCCGCGGGCTCTTCCGCCGCTTCCCGTGCCAGGTCGAGCGCGGTCTCGACCCAGTCGGTCCGGGCCGGGTCGCCGGTGTCTGGGATGCCGCCGATCCCGCCGATGTCGCCCGCGTTGCCCATGTTGCCCATGTTGCCGATGCCGTCGGTGTCGCCGGGCTCACGGACGCCGTCGGTGTCGTCGGGGCTTCGCTCCCGGGTGGGTTGGGCCGGGCGGTCATTGGCCAGGCTGAGGGCGGCGTCGGCCCAGTCCTCCTCCGGTTCGGTTCCGGGTGGCTCCGGGCCCTGCGGCGGCGATTCATTCGCCAGCGCCAGCGCCTCGTCGACCTCGCGGTCGAGCGGGTCCCCGTCCCGGGGGTGGCGAGGTGTCACTGCTCCTCGGCCCAACGCGCCGCCAGTGCCGCGGCCTTCTCCGTGGCGGCGGCCAGTGCCTCGGGGCCACCGCCCTTCTGGGCCGCGGCGTAGCCGACGAGAAAGGTGGTCAGGGGGGCGGCGGGCCGGGCGACACCATGTGCGGCGTCACGGGCCAGATCCAGTAGGGCCGCGGTGTCGACATCCAGGTCGATCCCGAGCTCGGCCTTGACCGCTGCAATCCATTCGTCCAACACGTGTCCATGCTCCCTGATGCGCGCTCGAGCCGTGGTGATGTCTTCCCAGGTGTCGCAGTCGAACGATGCGGTGGGGTGCTTGAGGCGGGCCAGGGCCAGCTCGGAGACGAGGAGGCGGAGGGGCAGCCCGCCGAGGCCGCCGTGTTCGGTGGCGAGGAGGGCGATCTCGCGGCGCAGCGGCTCGGCGCGGTAGGCGGCGACAAGGGGCTGCTCACGGCCGTCGGGGTCGATGAGCACGACCCCTTCGGTGCCCTGGAGACCGGTGAGGAGGGTCTCGACGGTCTCGGGAGTGAGAAAGGGCAGATCGGCGGAGAGGACGAGGACGACCGGAGCCGTGGTCTGCCGGATGCCCGCGTCGACGGCCGCGACCGGGCCGCCGCCGGGAGGGTCCTCCCGGGTCCACCGCACCGGCCGCGCCGTGGGCCTGCGCGGGCCGACGACGACGGTCCGCCCGGCGCCGCGGCATGCGTCCAGCACGCGGTCGAGCAGGGCTCGCCCGCCCACCCGAAGCGCGGGCTTGTCCACCCCACCGAGCCGCCGAGCGGCGCCCCCGGCCAGGATCACTGCGTCATACGCACCTGGAGTCACCCCATGAGTATGGCGCCGCCGGGCATCCGCTACAGCCGCCGCAACAACACCATGGGCTGCTCCACGCAGTCGGCCACGAACCGCAGGAATCCGCCTGCGGTGCCCCCGTCGCACACCCGGTGGTCGAAGGTGAACGACAGCTGAACCACCTGGCGCACCGCCAGCCCACCCTGGTGCACCCAGGGCTTCGGGGCGATCCGCCCGACCCCGAGCATCGCCGCCTCGGGGTGGTTGATGATCGGCGTCGAGCCGTCGACCCCGAACACCCCGTAGTTGTTCAGGGTGAACGTGCCGCCGGTGAGCTGCGCGGGGGCGAGGGTCCCGGTCCGCGCAGCCTCGGTCAGCCGGGCGATCTCCTCGGAGAGCCCCTCTATGGTCCGCGTGTGGGCATCGCGCACCACCGGGACGACCAGGCCCCGGTCCGTCTGCGCCGCGAAGCCGAGGTGGACGTCGGGGAGCCGGACGATCTCCCGGCCCGCCGTGTCCACCGTGGCGTTGAGCTCGGGGAAGCGCGCGAGGGCCGCCGTGCAGATACGGGCCAGGAGGGCGAGCACGGAGACCTTGGCCTCGCCCGTGGCGTTCATCGCCGCGCGGGCGGCGAGCAGTTCGGTCGCGTCGGCGTCCACCCAGCAGGTCGCGTCGGGGATCTCGCGGCGGCTGCGCGCGAGCTTGTCGGCCACGGCGCCCCGCACCCCTCGCAACGGAACCCGCTCCCCCTCCGGGACGAGGCCCGCGGAAACGGACGCGGGCGCGGCGGGGCCGGGCGCGGCCGGCGCCGGCGCTACGGACGCGGGCGCTACGGGGCCGGGCGCTACGGGCGCGGCCGCCGTGCCCGAGGCCGCTCGCTCGACGTCCGCCCGCAGAATCAGCCCCTCGGGGCCCGAGCCCCTGAGCCGCCGCAGATCGACATCGTGCTCCCGGGCCAGCCGCCGCACCAGGGGCGAGATCACCGGAAGGGGCCCGGCGGGGGCCGCCACCGCCTCGCGCACCGGCCCGGCGGAGGCCGCCGTCGCCTCGCGTACGGGCGCGGCGGGGGCAGCCGCCGTCTCCGGCAGCGGTCCACCGGGGGCCGTGGGCATCTCGGGCGGCGGCCCGGGGGAGGGCCGCACGCGGCGGCGCCGCGCGGCGGGACCGGCCGTGCCATAGCCGACCAGCACATTGCCCGACGCGCCGTCGATCACGCTCTCAGTGACCGGCGGACCGGATCCGTCGTGCGAGCCCTCGGGCACGGCGACCGTGATCAGCGGCGCCCCGACCGGCACCTCCGCGCCCTCCTCGCCGTAACGGGCCGTCACCACACCGCCGTAGGGGCACGGCACGTCCACCATCGCCTTGGCCGTCTCGACCTCGACCACCGGCTGGTCGACCGCGACCACATCGCCGACCTGGACCAGCCAGCGCACGATCTCGGCGCCGGTCAGCCCCTCGCCCAGATCGGGCAGGGTGAATTCCCGTACGACAGCCATCAGACCGCGCTCCCCTCGGTCCACTCCGACTCCCACTGGAGCCGGGCGACGGCGTCCAGCACCCGGTCCACCCCGGGCAGATGGTGCCGCTCCAGCATGGGCGGCGGGTAGGGGATGTCGAAACCGGCGACCCTCAGCACGGGCGCCTCCAGATGGTGGAAGCAGCGCTCGGTGACCCGGGCGGCGATCTCCCCGCCGGGCCCGCCGAAGCCCGTGGACTCATGGACGACGACCGCGCGGCCGGTGCGGCGCACGGAGGCGCACACCGTCTCGTCGTCGAAGGGGACGAGCGAGCGCAGATCGACGACCTCCAGGTCCCAGCCCTCGGCCCGGGCCGCCTCGGCGGCTTCGAGGCACACCGGTACGGAGGGGCCGTAGGAGATCAAGGTGGCGCTGCGCCGGCCGCCGCTGCCGGGCCCGCGCACCACCGCGCGCCCGATGGGCGGCACCTGCTCGGGGGCGTCGGCCGACCAGTCGGCCTTGGACCAGTACAGCCGCTTGGGCTCCAGGAAGATCACGGGGTCGTCGGAGGCGATGGCGGCGCGCAGCAGCCCGTAGGCGTCGGCGACGGTCGCGGGGGCGACGACTTGGAGGCCGGGGGTGGCCATGTAGTAGATCTCGGAGGAGTCGCTGTGGTGCTCGACACCGCCGATGCCGCCCCCGTAGGGCACCCGGACGGTGATGGGCATCGGCATCGCGCCCCGGGTGCGGTTGCGCATCCGCGAGACATGGCTGATGAGCTGCTCGAAGGACGGGTAGGCGAAGGCGTCGAACTGCATCTCGACCACCGGCCGCAGCCCGTACATCGCCATGCCCACGGCGGTGCCGAGGATGCCCGCCTCGGCAAGCGGCGTGTCCGTGCAGCGGTCCTCGCCGAACTCCTCGGCGAGCCCGTCGGTGATCCGGAAGACGCCGCCCAGGGTGCCCACGTCCTCGCCGAGGACATGGACGGACGGGTCGGCGGCCATGGCGTCGCGCAGCGCGCGGCCGAGGGCCTGCGCCATGGTGGCGGGCTTACGGGCGGTCTCGGCCCCGACGGCGGTGGTCATCACTCCCCCTCCCCGGCGTCCGCGGCCTCGGCGTCGAGCTCGGCGCGCAGCTGGGCCGCCTGCTCGCGCAGCTGGCTGGTCCGGTCGGCGTAGACGTGCTCGAAGAGCGCCATGGGGTCCAGGACCGGGTCCTGGTGCATCCGCGTCCGCAGATCGGCGGCGAGCCGCTCCGCGGACTCCCGCGCGGCCCGGACCCCCTCGTCGTCCAGCAGCTGGCGGTCCCGCATGGCCTCCTCCAGGAGCGCTATCGGGTCGTGGGCGCGCCATGCCTCGACTTCGGAGTCGGGGCGGTAGCGGGTGGCGTCGTCGGCGTTGGTGTGTGCCTCGATGCGGTAGGTGACCGCCTCCACCAGGGTGGGGCCGCCTCCGCCGCGGGCCCGGCGCACCGCCTCCGCCAGGACCTCGTGGACGGCGGCCGCGTCATTGCCGTCGACGAGACGGCCGGGCATCCCGTATCCCACCGCCTTGTGGGCGAGGGAGGGCGCGGCGGTCTGCTTGGCGAGCGGGACGGAGATCGCGAAGCCGTTGTTCTGGACGAGGAAGACGACCGGGGCGTGCCATACGGCCGCGAAGTTGAGGGCCTCGTGGAAGTCGCCCTCGCTGGTGCCGCCGTCGCCGACCAGCGCGAGGGCCACCACATCGTCGCCCTTGAGGCGGGCGGCGTGGGCGAGGCCGACGGCGTGCGGCAGCTGGGTGGCCAGCGGGGTGCACAGCGGGGCGACGCGGTGGGTGTGGGGGTCGTACCCGGAGTGCCAGTCGCCGCGCAGCAGGGTCAGGGCGTCGACGGGGTCGAGCCCGCGGACGACGGCGGCCAGGGTGTCGCGGTAGCTGGGGAAGAGCCAGTCGCGGTCCTCCAGCACCAGCCCGGCCGCGACCTGGCAGGCCTCCTGACCGGTGGAGGAGGGGTAGACGGCCAGCCGGCCCTGCCGGGTGAGGGCGGTGGCCTGCGTGTTGTACCGGCGGCCGCGCACCAGCTCGCGGTGAAGCCGGGTCAGCAGATCGGGGGAGATGCCGGCGGCAGCGGCGGTGCCCAGCAGGCGGTACGGCTCCGCGTCGGGCAGCAGCGGCGCGGCGTCGACGCGGGGCTGCCAGCCGGGCGGGGGAGTGGGCCGGTAGGCACCGGGCTGCTCAAGGACCGTCATGGTGCGACCTCCTGGGCGTGGCGTACGGCGGGAGGGCGGGGCGTGCCGGGCGGCATCGCCCTCCCCTACCGATTGTTCGGTCGTTGACGCATTTTGGCTACAGGCGACCCAAGCCTGTGGACAAACGGTTCTGCCGCCCCTGAGATGAAGACAGGACGTCCATGAAGGGGAGGCAGGACGATATGCCGGGCGAACAGATGGCCAATCCGGACGGCAAACCCCCGGCGCGCCCGCTGGACGACATCGACCGCGACATCCTGCGTCTGCTCCAAATGGACGGCCGCGCCTCCATACGCTCCGTGGCCGAACAGGTGCACGTCTCCCGCGCCAACGCCTACGCCCGGATCAACCGCCTGATCGACGACGGAGTGATCCGCGGCTTCAGCGCCCGGGTGGACCAGGAGCGGGCCGGGCAGGGCGCGTCCGCGTACATCACGCTGAAGATCGTCCAGAACTCCTGGCGCACCGTGCGCGAACAGCTCCGGCAGCTCCCCGGGGCCACCCACCTAGCCCTGGTCAGCGGGGACTTCGATGTGCTGCTGCTGGTGCACACCGAGGACAACCGCTCACTGCGCGAGCTGGTCCTCACCCGGATCCAGGCCATACCGGAGGTGCTGAGCACCCGGACGCTGCTGGTCTTCGAGGAGACGGACCTGGACTCGGAGCCGTAGCGGGGCAGGGGCCGGACGCGGGCGTACCGCCCTGCGGGCGTCTGGCGTCAGGTCTGGGTGCGCAGGCCCGCGAAGGCCGTACGGATCACGGCCTCGGCCACCTCGTGGGAGGTCGCGGCCCCGCCGCGCCCCGGCCGGTACCACTCCACAATGGAGTTGATCATGCCGAAGAGCAGCCGGGTCGCCAGCCGGGCGTCCACATCGGACCGCAGGTCTCCGTCGGCCGCCGCCCGCTTGAGCAGCTCGGCCACCTGATGGTCGAACTCCCGGCGCCGCTCCATGGCCCACCGCTCGGTGTCCGTGTTGCCCCGGACGCGCAGCAGCAGCGTGACGTAGGGCAGCTCCTCCATCAGCACCTCGGCGGTGCGCCGGGCCACGTGCTCCAGCCGCCCGATCGCCCGTCCCTCACGTGCGGCGGGCTCCTGGAGGATGCCGAACAGCCCGTCCAGGGCACGGCTTATGGCCAGCCTGAGCAGCTCCTCCTTGCCCTTCACATGGTGGTAGATGGAGGACTTGGAGATCCCGGCGGCCCGGGACAGGTGCTCCATGGAGGTGCCGTCGTAGCCGCGCTCGTTGAACACCTCCACGGCGACCGCGAGCAGCGATTCGGGCGTGTAGGTGTCGCGCTTGGCCATGGTCATGATTAGAGCAGCCTCTCATCGGCGGCCGCACGCCGGATCAGCGCCTGGGAAGGGGCGTAGCGGCCGGTCGGACAGGCGTGGTGGAGGTTGCGCAGGGTGTCGCGCACCCAGCGGGCGCCGAGCACGCGCCCCCAGGCCAGCGGCCCGCGCGGGTAGTTGACGCCGGTCAGCATGGCGGTGTCGACGTCCTCGGGGGCCGCCACCCCGCGGGCGACGGCGTCCTCGGCGAAGTCCACGAGCATCGCGACCGTGCGGGCCACGACCATGCCGGGGACGTCCTGGACCACGCTGACCTCCTTACCGAGCGCCTGGAACAGGCCGACCGCGGACCGCAGGGACTCCTCGGGGGCGGCTGTGGACGCCGCCAGGGCGACGCGGGTGGCGGTCCGGTAGTCCAGCGCCAGGTCGAAGCGGACCGAAGCGGCGAAGGGGTCCTCGGTGGCCGTCGTGCCGTCGGCCAGGGACAGGCGGGTGCCGTCGGGCAGTGCGAGATGGGCCCCGACGGGCTCGTGGGTCACCGGGATGCCCGCCTCCTCGATGAGGCCGACCAGCCCTTGCGCGGGACCCAGGTCGCCGTGGAGGGCGACCTTGCCGGGGGGCTCGCACGGCTCGGCGGTGTGCGGGGCGGGCCGCCCGGCGCCCTGGGCGTGGTCGTACCAGCCGTGGCCCGTCTTGCGTCCGTGCCGCCCGGAGGCGACGAGCTGCCGCTGGGCGAGGGACGGGGTGAATCTCGGATCGTGGAAAAGCGCTTCCCACACGGATCGGGTGACGGCCTCGTTCACGTCCTGGCCGATCAGGTCGGTGAGCTCGAAGGGGCCCATCCTGAAGCCGCCGGACTCGCGCAGCACGGCGTCCAGGGTGGCGGGGTCGGCCACGCGCTCCTCGTACGCCCGGAACGCCTCGGCGTAGAAGGGGCGGGCGATCCGGTTGACGATGAACCCGGGGGTGTCGGCGCAGCGCACCGGGGTCTTCCCCCAGGCCGCGACGGTGGCCTGGGCACGGTCGGCGGCGGCCTCGTCCGTGGCGGCGCCGCGCACCACCTCCACCAGCGGCATCAGCGGGGCCGGGTTGAAGAAGTGCAGACCGAGGAGGCGGCCGGGGCGACGCAGGACGCCCGCCACGGCGGTGACGGAGAGGGAGGAGGTGTTGGTGGCGAGCAGACAGCCGTCGGAGACCACCGACTCCAGCGCGGTGAACAGCTGCTGCTTGGCGCCGAGTTCCTCCAGGATCGCCTCGACCACCAGCTCCGCCTCGGCCAGGTCGGCGAGGTCGGTGACGGGGGTGAGCCGGCCGAGGGCGGTGTCACGGCCGGCGGCGCTGAGGCGCTCCTTGGCGACCAGCCGGCCGAGCCGGTCCGCGATGGCGCCGGCGGCCCGGGAGGCCCGGCCGGGCGCGGCGTCGTAGAGCCGCACCGGATGGCCCGCGACCAGTGCCACCTGGGCGATCCCCTGGCCCATCGTGCCGGTGCCGACGACGGCGACGAGGCCGGCGCGGTCGGTCCCACGGTCGATCGCAGTCATGCCGCAGATCCTTTTCGACGAAGTTGTCCACAGGTTCGCCAGGCCCTCTTGTCCCGACCGATCGTTCGGTTACTCTAACCCTGTCGCCCATTCCAGCCCAGCCCCAGCTCGACGAGGAGTTGGTCAGTCGTGACCGCCGCACTCACCACCGCGCAGTTGACGCAAGAGCACCGCCCCACCCTCGACCAGGCCCTGGAGGCGATCCGTACCCGCGCCTATTGGTCCCCGCACCCCGAGCACCCGAAGGCCTACGGCGGCGAGGGCCAGGGCGGGCGCCCGAGCCTGAGCGTCGCCGAGGGCCAGGCGGCGTTCGAGGCGCTGCGCGGCAAGCGCTTCGAGCTGGACCAGCCGGGCACCGACGGCTGGACGGGCTCCGAGGTGTCTCCGTTCGGAGCGGAGATGGGCATGGAGTATCCGCATCCGGACATCGAGGTGCTCCTCCCGGCGATGCGGGCGGGGATGCCCGCCTGGCGGGATGCCGGCCCCGAGACGCGGGCCATGGTGTGCCTGGAGATCCTGGCCCGGATCGGCGCCCGGTCGCATGAGTTCGCCCAGGCCGTCATGCACACCAGCGGACAGGCGTACATGATGGCGTTCCAGGCCGGCGGCCCCCACGCCCAGGACCGCGGCCTGGAGGCGGTGGCGTACGCGTTCGCCGAGCAGACCCGCACTCCTGGCGCCGCCGACTGGTCCAAGCCGCAGGGCAAGCGCGACCCGCTGCGCCTGCGCAAGACGTTCACGGCCGTCCCGCGCGGTATCGCGCTGCTGATCGGCTGCAACACCTTCCCGACGTGGAACGGCTATCCGGGGCTCTTCGCCTCGCTCGCCACCGGCAATCCGGTGCTGGTCAAGCCGCACCCCCAGGCCGTGCTGCCGCTGGCGCTCACCGTCCAGGTGGCGCGCGAGGTGCTGAAGGAGGCGGGGTTCAGCCCCGATCTGGTGGCGCTGGCCGCCGAGCGGCCGGACGAGGGAATCGCCAAGGTCCTCGCCATCCGCCCCGAGATCCGCGTCATCGACTACACGGGGTCCACCGCCTTCGGCGACTGGCTGGAGACCCACGCCCGCCAGGCCCAGGTATTCACTGAGAAGGCGGGGGTCAACACGGTGGTGATCGACTCCACCGACGACTACCAGGGCATGCTCGCCAATCTGGCGTTCTCCCTGTCCCTCTACAGCGGCCAGATGTGCACCACCCCGCAGAATCTGCTGATCCCCCGCGACGGCATCACCACCGACGCCGGTCCCAAGACCTATGACGAGGTGGTGGCCGACCTGGCGGCGGCGGTGGACGGGCTGCTTGGCGACGACGCACGGGCGAGCGCGCTGCTCGGCGCGATCGTGGGCCCGCGGGTCCAGGAGCGACTGGAGGCCGCCCCCGGCCTGGGCGCGGTCGCCCTGGCCTCCCGCACGGTGGCCCACCCCGACTTCCCGGGCGCCACGGTCCGCACACCGCTGATGGTCAAGGCGGACGGCGCGCGGAAGTTCTGGGAGGGGGCGGACGCGGACGCGCCCTATCTGGCCGAGTGCTTCGGCCCGGTCTCCTTCGCCGTCGCCGTCCCCTCCACGGAGGACGCGGTCGCGCTGCTGCGCCGGACCACCCGGGACAAGGGCGCGATGACGGTAGGGGCGTACACCACCTCGCCGGAGGCGGAGCGGCTGATCGAGGAGGCGTGTCTGGAGGAGTGCGCCCAGCTGTCGCTCAACCTGACCGGCGGGGTGTATGTGAACCAGACCGCGGCCTTCTCGGACTTCCATGGCACGGGCGGCAACCCGTCGGCCAACGCCGCGCTGTGCGATGGGGCGTTCGTGGCCGGCCGCTTCCGGATGGTCGAGGTCCGCCGCCCGGCGGAGTAGCGGGCCCAGTGGGCGGGGCGTGCCCGCGCATGCCCCGCCCGGACGTGGCCTAGCTGGGGCCGCCCCAGTGGAAGAGGGCCATGGCCACGCTGGTGGCCAGGTTGTAGCTGGACACCTGTGGCCGCATGGGAAGGGCCACCAGCCTCGTGGCCCGCTTCCGCAGCTCCGGCGAGATCCCGTGCCGCTCGGAGCCGAAGGCGAGCAGCGCGTCATCGGGGATGGTCAGGGACCGGATGTCCGCCCCCTCCGGATCCAGGGCGTACAGCGGCCCCTCCGGAAGCGCGTCGACCGGCAGCCGCTCGACCGCGGTGGCGAAGTGAAGCCCGGCGCCCGAGCGCACGGCGTTCGGATGCCAGGGGTCGATATCGCCGGTGGTGACCACGCCCGTGGCCCCGAACCCGGCGGCGAGCCGGACCACGGCCCCGACGTTCCCCAGGTTGCGGGGGTTGTCCAGGACGACCACCGGGGCCTGCCGGGGCCGCCGGGACAGCTCGTCCAGATTCGCCTGACGGCCGCGCCGGACCGCCAGGGCGGCGACCCGGGTGGGGTGCACCCTGGGCACCAGATCGCGCAGGGTCCCGGCATCGATCTCCACCAGAAGGTCCGCGATCGCCTCGGTGAGGTCGTCGGCCAGATCCTCGGCGAGTTCCACGGCGGCCGCCTTGTCGCTGGTGACCGCGGCACGCACCGCCGCGCCGAACCGCAGCGCGTGCTTCAGCGCGTGGAAGCCGTCCAGCAGCACGGTGTCGGGGGCCGTCGCGCGCCAGTGCCGTACGGCCCGCGCGGACTCGTCATCGATCATCCCCTCAGCGTACGAGGGTGCCCGCCGCGGATTCCTCGTCGCTCTCCCGTGCTCGCTGCCCCGGCAGCCACACGGCGCGCGCCGCCAGCCGGTACCGGGCCCGGCCCAGCCGCGCCTCGGCCCAGCGCAGGAGGTTCGTCGGCAGGAAGACCGAGTCCGCCGCGATCACGGCGAGCGAGAAGAAGGGCAGCCCCAGCATCACGGCGATACCGAGGTGCTCCATCATCAGCAGGACGAGCATCACGTTCTTGGCCCGCCGGTTGAGCAGGGTGAACGGGAAGGCCACCTGGACGATGACCGTGCCGTAGGTCAGCACCATCACCAGGGTGCCACTGGACGCCACGATGTCGGCCAGCCAGGGCCAGGGCGAGAAGTAGTCCAGATGCAGCGGGTAGTAGAGGGCGGTGCCGTCCTGCCAGCGCGAACCCTGGATCTTGTACCACCCGGCCGAGGCGTACAGCAGACACACCTCGGCCATGATCACCAGCAGGGCGCCGTTGTGCGCCACATTGGCGAGCGCGTCCAGGACCGTGCGCGGCTCGCCCGGCGCGTAACGCCTGACGAACCACCATCCGGCCTGGACGAGCCACAGCCCCCACAGGACGGCGCCCCAGCCCAGCCCGGGCAGCGGGCCGTCGGCGGTCAGGGAGAGCCGGGCCTCGGTGAACAGCTGCGCCCAGAGCAGGGCGGTCCCGGTGACGGCCCACAGCACGACTCCGGTGGTGTCGCGCGGCGGCCGTTCGCGGTCCGCGCGCCGGGCCGCCCGGCGCGCGTCCAGGGACCACACCTGACCGCACCGGGTCAGCACCAGATACATCGCCATCAGATGGATGAGGTTGTCGCCGCCGTCCCCCACGAAGATGCTGCGGTTCTGCAGCGACAGCACCCCGATCATGAACAGCACGGACATGGTGCGGGTGCGCCAGCCCACCAGCAGCAGCGCGCTGGAGACGATGGCGAGGGCGTAGACAATCTCGAACCACACCGTGCTGTCGGACCACATGAGCGCGGTGAAGGCGCGGTTGCCGTCGATCAGCCGCGCGGCCATCTCCCAGTTCCACGGGCCGTCCGGCCCGTACAGCTCCCGGCGGTGGGGCCATTCGCGCACCAGGAAGAGCAGCCAGGTGAAGGAGAAGCCGATGCGCACGACGGCGCTCTGCCGGGGGCCGAGCGCGGACGCGGTGACGCGCGTGTAGCCACGCGCCACGGCGGTCTGGAGGCGGGCGGAGGGGGTCACCGGCGCTTCGCCTCCGGGAGGTCATCGGAGGTCACGGTCCACCACGGCAGCGTGCGGTAGACCGTCTTTGTGTCGATCTTCTCGTCGCTCCAGGGCGGCGCGGCCACCGGAGTGGTCGCGGAGCGCACCTGTATTCGCTCCACGGTGCCGCCGTCCTCCTCGCGGCCGAGGCGGAGCATCACGATCCGGCGGATGTACTGCTCGGAGAGGCTGCCGCGCATCCCCTGCGGCCGCTCCCGCACATCATGCGAGCCGACGTAGAACTCCCAGCCGCGGCGCAGCTCGTTCTGCTGGGTGTGGCTGGGCAGCGGGTTGTGGTGGATGGCCGCGCCGTCCTGGGCCGAGAGGTCGCGCCAGCCGGTGGTCGCGGTGCCGCCCTCGGAGGTGCGGATCTCGGCACGGGCCTGAACGGCGATGTTCTGCTGGAGCGGGTTGGGGGCGAAGAGCTTCCAGACCCGTTCGAACTCCGGATAGACGTAGTCGTCTATCGCCGCGCCGTGCCGCTTGGTGAGGGTGTTGGGCGGTGAGACGTTCAGGAAGGCCGCCGAAAGATGGATCGCGGCGGCGACGGCGGCGACCGCGATGGCCACCGCGATGATCAGCTGTGCGGGCAGGGAGAGCGCGGTGAGCGGTTCCGCCGCGTCGCCGTCCGGCGCCGAGGCCGTCGGTTCCGGGTCCGCCGGCTCCGACTCCCCCGGCTCCGGTCCCGTTGGCTCCGAGTCCGTCAGTTCCGATTCCCAAGGCTCCGGCCCCGTCGGCTCCCCATCCCGCGGCTCCCCATCTTGCGGCTCCGGTCCCGTCGGCTCCCGTTCCGCCGGTTCCGGCTCCGTGTCCGCCATACCCCGCCCCGCTCCCGATGGTCCAGGTCTTCGCGCACGCCGGTCGGCCGCGCGCCCCCGTGGCCCCCACGCCCCCGGCACCGTACCGATGCGGAACCACTCGGCACAGCGTCCTCAGCGTTATCCACAGGGTTGACACCCTACGTTCCTCAGCACACCATTGAACCGAACGATCGGTCGGTCGGCTGGCCGGTCGGCGGAGACGAATGGCGGAGGGGCTTCGCATGACGACGATGGCGGCGGACGCGGGAGCGTACGAGGCGGTGTTCGACGCCGCCCTGGCCGCGGACGAGCGCATCGAGCCGCGCGACTGGATGCCCGATGAGTACCGGGCCACGCTGGTGCGACAGATGGCCCAGCACGCCCACTCCGAGATCATCGGCATGCAGCCGGAGGCGAACTGGATCACCCGCGCCCCCTCGCTGCGGCGCAAGGCGATCCTGATGGCCAAGGTCCAGGACGAGGCGGGCCACGGCCTCTATCTCTACAGCGCCGCGGAGACCCTGGGCACCAGCCGGGACGAGCTGCTGGACAAGCTCCACAGCGGCCGCCAGAAGTACTCCTCGATCTTCAACTACCCCACGCTGACCTGGGCCGATGTCGGCGCCATCGGCTGGCTGGTGGACGGTGCCGCGATCACCAACCAGGTCCCGCTGTGCCGCTGCTCCTACGGGCCCTACGCGCGGGCGATGGTCCGCATCTGCAAGGAGGAGTCCTTCCACCAGCGCCAGGGGTATGAGCTGCTGCTGGCCCTGAGCCGGGGCACCGAGGCCCAGCACGCCATGGCGCAGGACGCGGTGGACCGCTGGTGGTGGCCGTCGCTGATGATGTTCGGCCCGCCGGACGACGCCTCGGCCCACTCCGCCCAGTCCATGGCCTGGAAGATCAAGCGCCACTCCAATGACGAGCTGCGCCAGCGCTTCGTCGACATCTGTGTCCCCCAGGCCGAATCCCTCGGCCTCACCCTCCCCGACCCCGAGCTGCGGTGGAGCGAGGAGCGGGGGCATTACGACTTCGGCCCGATCGACTGGGCCGAGTTCCGCGAGGTGCTGCGGGGAAACGGGCCGTGCAACGCCCAGCGGATCACCCAGCGGCGCCGGGCCCATGAGGAAGGCGCCTGGGTGCGCGACGCAGCCGCGGCGTACGCGGCCAAGCACGGGAAGGCACAGGCATGAGCGGCAGCGGCACAGGCACGAGCGGCAGCCCGAGCGCCGAGTGGCCGCTGTGGGAGGTGTTCGTCCGCAGCAGGCGCGGACTGTCGCACACCCACGCCGGATCCCTCCACGCCCCGGACGCGGAAATGGCTCTGCGGAACGCACGGGATCTGTACACCCGCCGCTCCGAGGGCGTCTCGATCTGGGTGGTGCCGTCCGCCGAGATCACCGCCTCCTCCCCGGACGAGCGGGATCCGTTCTTCGAGCCGGCCGCCGACAAGCCCTACCGCCACCCCACCTTCTACGCGATCCCGGAGGGGGTGCGGCACCTATGACCGCGGCCCTCGCCCTGGGCGACGACGCGCTGGTGCTCTCCCACCGGCTGGGGGAGTGGGCCGGGCAGGCGCCCGTGCTGGAGGAGGAGGTCGCGCTGGCCAATATCGCCCTCGACCTGCTCGGCCAGGCCCGGGTGCTGCTCTCGCTCGCCGGCGACGAGGACGAGCTGGCGTATCTGCGCGAGGAGCGGGCGTTCCGCAACGTCCAGCTGGTCGAGCAGCCCAACGGGGACTTCGCCCAGACCATCGCCCGCCAGCTCTACTTCTCCACCTACCAGGAGCTGCTGTACGAGCGGCTGGCGCGCGGCAGCGGCCCCTTCGCCCCGCTCGCCGCCAAGGCGGTCAAGGAGGTGGCCTACCACCGCGACCACGCCGAGCACTGGACCCTGCGGCTCGGCGACGGCACGGCGGAGAGCCATGAGCGGATGCGGCGCGGGCTGGACGCGCTCTGGCGGTTCACCGGTGAGCTCTTCGAACCGGTCGAGGGGTGCGAGGTGGAGTGGAGCACCCTGCACGACGCCTGGCTGACCCGGATCACCTCGGTCCTGGAGCGGGCCACCCTGACGGTGCCCGAGGGGCCGCGGCGCGGTGGCTGGGCGGCCGGCGCGGGGCGCCAGGGCATCCACAGCGAGCCGTTCGGCCGGATGCTCGCCGAGATGCAGCATCTGCACCGCAGTTACCCGGGGGCGACATGGTGACGCCCAGGCCCCCCGCGGCGACCACTCCCCCCGCCTCCGGCACCGGCCTCACCCCGCTGGAGGAGGAGCTGCTGCGGCTGGCCGGATCCGTGCCGGACCCGGAGCTGCCGATGGTGTCCCTGGCCGAGCTGGGAGTGATGCGCGGGCTGCGACTGCTGGGGCCGGGCCGGGTCGAGGTCGAGCTGACCCCCACCTACACCGGCTGCCCGGCGCTGGAGTCGATGGCCACCGATATCGAGCGGGTGCTCCATGACCATGGCGTCCCCGAGGTCGCCGTGCGCACGGTCCTCTCCCCGCCCTGGACGACGGACGCGATCAGCGCCGAGGGCCGCCGCAAGCTGGCGGAGTCCGGCATAGCGCCGCCCGCGCCGCTCGACGCGACGGCGGGCGGTCCGGTTCCGGTGGCGCTGGCGGTGCGCTGCCCGCACTGCGGCTCGACCGAGACCGAGCTGCTCAGCCGCTTCTCCTCCACCGCCTGCAAGGCGCTGCGCCGCTGCGCGGCCTGCGGCGAACCGTTCGACCACTTCAAGGAGTTGTGATGGCCGCGGAGGCGGTGAAGCGGGTCACGCCCCGCCACGGCGCGTTCCACCCGCTGCGGGTGGCCGCGGTCGACCGGCTCACCGATGACGCGGTGGCGGTCACCCTCCTGGTGCCGCCCGCGCTGCGGGAGACGTTCCGCTTCGCGGCGGGACAGCACATCGCGGTGCGCCGGTTCGCCGATGGCGCGGAGATCCGCCGGACGTACTCGATCTGTACTCCGGCCCCGGGCGCGGAGGGCCCGGAGTTCCTGCGGATCGGGGTGCGGCTGGTCGAGGGCGGTGAGTTCTCGACCTATGCCCTCAAGGAGCTGGCGGTGGGCGCGGTCATGGAGGTGATGGCCCCGGCCGGCCGGTTCGTCCTGGAGCCCCGTCCCGGTCACTTCGCGGCGGTCGTCGGCGGCAGCGGTATCACCCCCGTGCTGTCCATCGCCGCCACACTGCTCAGCCGGCGGCCCGAGGCGCGTTTCTGCCTGATCCGCAGCGATCGCACCGCGGCCTCGACAATGTTCCTGGATGAGGTCGCCGACCTCAAGGACCGCTGGCCCGACAGGTTCCAGCTGGTGTGCGCGCTGTCCCGGGAGGAGCAGCAGGCCGGGCTGGTCTCCGGGCGGCTCGACGAGGAACGGCTGACCGGGCTGCTCCCGGCGCTGCTGCCGGTCGCCTCGGTGGACGGCTGGTTCCTGTGCGGGCCCTACGGTCTGGTGCGCGCCGCCGAGCGGGCGCTGCGCGGCCTCGGGGTCTCCCGCGGCCGGGTCCACCAGGAGATCTTCCATGTGGACGCGGCCCCGGCCGAGGACGTCCCCATACCGGGCGCCGCGCTGGCCGCCTCGCACAGCTCGGTCACGGCGACCCTGGACGGCCGCTCGGGCACCTGGCCGGTCCAGGACGGGGAGCCGCTGCTGGAGACCGTGCTGCGCAACCGGTCCGACGCGCCGTACGCGTGCAAGGGCGGGGTCTGCGGCACCTGCCGGGCCTTCCTGGTCTCCGGTGAGGTGCGGATGGACCGGAACTTCGCGCTGGAGCCGGACGAGCTGGAGGCGGGCTATGTGCTGGCCTGTCAGTCCCACCCGGTGGGCGAGCGGGTGGAGCTGGACTTCGACCGCTGACGGGCCCCGGCGCGGCACCGGCGTTCCCTTCTTGTAGAACCTGTTCTATCTTGACGGCCCGTCAGATATAGCCGCGGCGCGGGAGGTACGGACAGTGGACTTCACCTTCACCGAGGAGCAGCAGGCGGCCGTCGAGGCGGCGAAGGCCGTCCTCTCCTCCGTCACGCCGGACAGTGTGCCCAGCCCCGCGCTGACCGCGGGCGCCGTCGCCGACGACCTCGACCGCGCGCTGTGGCGGAAGCTCGCCGAGGGCGATCTGCTGGGCCTGACCCTCGACCCCCGGTACGGCGGCTCGGGCCTGGACCCGCTCGCCCTCTGCCTGGTGCTGCGGGAATGCGGCCGGGTGCTGGCCCGGGTGCCGCTGCTGGAGTCCAGCGCCGCCGCGCTGGCCGTGCAGCGCTACGGCGGGGACGAGCTGTGTGCCGATGTGCTGCCCCGGGCCGCCCGCGGCGAGCTGGTCCTCACCGCGGCCTCCAGCGGCCGCACCGGCCATGGCCCGGCCGAACTCGCCGTCCAGGCACGGCGGAACGGCGAGGGCTGGGTGCTGGACGGCGTCCAGACCGCGGTCCCCTGGGCCCATGGCGCCGATCGCGTGCTGATCCCGGCCCACACCGGGGAGGGCGGTACGGTCCTCGCCCTGGTCCCCCGCGACCATGCGGGCGTCGCCCTCGAGGAGCAGATCTCCACCAGCGGTGAGCGGCAGGCCGAGGTCCGGCTGGACGGAGTGCGGCTGGCCGACCGCGAGATGCTGACCGCGGACGGCGCCTGGGAGTGGCTGCGCGATCTCCTCACCACCGGCACCTGCGCCCTCGCGCTGGGCCTCGGATCGGCGGTGCTGGACCTCACCAGCTCGTATGTGAGCGACCGCGAGCAGTTCGGCTTCCCGCTCGCCACCTTCCAGGCGGTCGCCGTGCAGACCGCCGACCGCTATATCGACCTGCGGGCCATGGAGGCCACGCTGTGGCAGGCGGCCTGGCGGCTGTCCCTGGACGAGGAGCGGCCCACGGCGAACGGGCCGCTGCCCCTCGCGGGAGACGTCGCCGTTGCCAAGATCTGGGCCGCCGAGGGCGTGCGCCGCGTCGTCCAGACCGCCCAGCATCTGCACGGCGGCTTCGGCGCGGTCACCGACTACCCCCTGCACCGCTACCACGCCTGGGGCAAGCAACTGGAGCTCTCGCTGGGGTCCGCCGCCGCCCACGAGGAGGCACTGGGCGAACTCCTCGCCGCCCACCCCCTCGGCTGATCGCCACCGCCCTCGCCTGATCGGCGCGCCCCGCCGATCAGCGGGGAAGGTCGGCGGGGAAGATCAGTAGGGAAACATCTAGAGCACAAAGGCCCCTTCGGCGGTGCCGTCGGGGCCGCTCACCATCGGGCGGCCCGCCGCGTCCCAGGCGAGCATCCCGCCGTCCACGTTCACCGCGTCCAGCCCCTGAGCGACCAGATACTGCGTCACCTGCGCGGAGCGGCCGCCGACCCGGCACATCACATGCACCCGGTGCCCCTCGCCGACCGCCGCGGTCAGCTCGCCGAACCGCGCCACGACCTGGCCCATCGGGATGTGCAGCGCGCCCTCGACATGCCCGGCCGCCCACTCGTCGTCCTCCCGGACGTCCAGCAGAAGGCCTTCGGCCGGTACCGCCGCCGCCTCCACCTGGGGAAGCTGGGCAAAATGCATCGGACACACCTCTCACACGACATCGGCAACTGCGGCAAACCTACTACCGCACCAGCTCCGCGAGCCGGGCCTCCTTCTCCGAGGCCTGGGCCAGCAACTGCTCGGCGATCTCGTCCAGCAGCCCATCGGGGTCCTCGGGCGCCATCTTGATCATCGCGCCGATCGCGCTCGACTCCAGCTCCGCGGCGACCGCGGCCAGCATCTCCTTGCGCTCGGCCAGCCACTCCAGCCGGGCGTACAGCTCCTCGCTGCGGCTCGCCCGCCGCTCCGGCGGCGGCGGACCGGCCTCCCACTCCTCGGCCAGCGCCCGCAGAGCCTCCTCGTCCCCGGCCGCGTACGCCGCGTTGACCCGCACGATGAAGGCACCGCGCCGCTCCCGCTCGGCCTCCTCCTCGGCCAGATCCGGATGGGCCTTACGGGCCAGCTCCCGGTAGATCCGGCGGGCCTCCTCGCTCGGCCGCACCCGCGGCGGCGGCTGCACGGGCCGCTCGGTGAGCATCGCCGCCGCCTCCGGTGAGAGCCCCTCCGAGTCGATCCAGCCGTGGAACAGCTCCTCAACACCCGGCATCGGCTGCACCAGCCCCCGCGCCTCACGGGCCTTGCGGAGGTCCTCCGGATCGCCGGTACGGGCCGCGAGCGCCTCGGCGATCAGCGCGTCCAGCTCGTCCAGGCGCGAGTACATCGGCCCGAGCCGCTGGTGGTGCAGCCGGGAGAAGTTCTCCACCTCCACCCGGAAGGTCTCCACCGCTATCTCGAACTCGATCAGCGCCTGCTCGGCCGCGCGCACCGCCCGCTCCAGCCGCTCGGCGGCCTGAGTCTCCTCCTGCGACCGGTCGTGCGACTCCGCCTGGGGCTCCGCGTCCGACATCGACTGCCGTCCCTGCTGCTGCGCTTCCGGATTCGTCACCCGCTCAGACTACGTCCGGCGGTGATCGGCGACCGAGGTCACACCCCCGCCCGCGGCTCACACCCCCATCTCGGCCGCTATCCGTCCATTGCGCACCGCCATGACCAGCGCGGAGTGATCCGCTTCCGTGCGATCCGCGTACGCCACCGCGAAGGCGGCCACCGCCTCGTCCAGCTCCTCCCCCTTGCCGCAGTAACCGGCCAGCATCCGGGGGTCCGCGCTGTGGGAGTGCGCCCGGGCCAGCAGGGCCCCGGTCATCCGCCCGTAGTCGTCCATCTGATCCGCGGCCAGGGCCGCCGGGTCCACGCTTCCCTTGCGATTGCGGAACTGGCGCACCTGGTAATGCCGCCCCCGCACCGTGGTCCACCCCAGCAGGATGTCGCTGACCACCTGCATCCGCTTCTGGCCGAGCACCACCCGCCGCCCCTCGTGTGTGACATCCGGCACCTCGAAGCCGGCCTTCGCCAGATGCGGCAGCAACGCGGACGAGCGCGCCTCCTTCACCTGGAGCACCAGCGGCTCGCCCCGGTGGTCGAGCAGCAGCACCACATAGGAGCGGGTGCCCACACTCCCCGTGCCGACGACCCGGAACGCCACATCGTGCACCTCGTACCGCGAGAGCAGCGGCAGCCGGTCCTCCGGCAGCGTGCCCAGATACCCGGCGAGCGACGAGGCCACCGCCGCCGCCTCCTCGTCCGGCACCCTCCGCAGCACCGGCGGCGCGTCCACGAAGCGCCGGGCCTCCGGCCGGCCGGCTGCCCCCTCCTCGCCCGGCACGGGTTCGGTGGCCCGGGCGGCGTACCGCGCGCTGGTGTTCCGCCGGGCCTTCTCGGAGATCCGCTCCAGCGTGCCCACCAGATCCCTGGCGTCCGTGTGGGAGACCAATTCCTCGTCCGCGATCGCGTTCCACGCCTCCGTCGCCGGGAGCTTGGCCAGCAGCCGCACCGTGCGCCGATAGGCGCCCACCGCGTCCTGGGCGGCCGCCCGGCAGGTGTCCTCGTCGGCCCCCGCCTCCCGGCCGGCCAGCACCAGCGAGACCGCGAGCCGCTTCACATCCCACTCCCACGGGCCGTGGACGGTCTCGTCGAAGTCGTTGAGATCGATGATCAGGCCACCGCGCGCATCTCCGTAGATCCCGAAGTTGGCGGCGTGCGCGTCGCCGCACAGCTGGGCCCCGATACCGGTCACCGGCGTGGTCGTGAGGTCGTACGCCATCAGCCCGGCGGCCCCGCGCAGAAATGAGAAGGGGTTCGCGGCCATCCGCCCGACCCGGATCGGGGTGAGCTCCGGCAGCCGCCCGGCGTTGGACCGCTCGACCGCCGCCACCGGATCCGGCCGCCCGGTGTCCCTCGGCGGCTCGGCATGCGCCGAGCGCGGCACGCTCTGGCGCAGCGCCTTGCCCCGCTGCCGGGGCGAGGGCCCCTCACCGTGCCACACGGCGAAGCCCGGAACCGGCGGCACCCGCCGGGACGCCAAGCCCGCTCCATCCCCACCGCCCGGCGCCCGCTCGCCGCCGTCGCCCCGGCCGCCCGCTCCGGCTCGGCCGTCCTCAACGCCGCCGTCGCCCTCAACGCTCCGGTCGTCCGTCATCGCGCCCCCGCCCCTCTCGCACACGACATCGACTGAATCGACTGAGCCGACCGTACCCCCTGTCCACCCACCCCGTCAGAGCCTGTGGAAAACCTTGACGATCATGGCGAAATCCCAGATCAGACGGCGGGCCCAGATCAGAGGACGGGCCCCGAATCAGAACGTGATCCGGCTCAGCCCCGGCTCAGCCCCGGAACTGCTTCGGGCACTCCTCGCCGCCCGAGGGCAGGTGGTTCTCCGCCCACCGCGACAGCTCCTTCAGCGCGGGCTCCAGCGCATTCCCCGCGTCCGTCAGCCGGTAGGCCACCCGCAGCGGCGGCCCGGCGTCGACCTCGCGCACCACCAGGCCCGCCGTGGTGAGCTCGGTGAGCCGGTCCGACAGCATCCGCTCGCTGATGCCCGGAATGGCCCGCCGCAGGTCGGCGAAGTACGCCCCCTGCTCCGTCAGCACGGCCACGATCAGGCCCGTCCATCGCTTGCCGAACAGCTCGAAGAACCGCGTCATCTCGCCGTCGACCTGCTTGCAGGCCTGCTCGCTGTGGTCCCCACGATCCTTCGCCATGGAATACAGACTACTGCTTTCCGGTTCGGGACTACGAAAAAGTAAGCTACTGTGCCTTCTGTAGGTACGTAGGTATTACTGGCTCCTTCCCGAGCCTTGTCACTGGAGGCATCCATGCCGACTCTTCTGCACCTCGACACCTCCGTCTTCCCCGGCGAAGCCTCCGCTTCCCGCTCGGTCACGGCCACCTTCCGCAAGGAATGGGAAGCCCAGCACCCGAACGGCACGGTGATCTATCGCGACCTGGCCACCGAGCCGCTGCCGCACCTGGACGGCCTCGCGGCCGCCGCCGGTTTCGCCGCTCCCGACCAGCGCTCCCCCGAGCAGCACGCCGCCTTCGCCCTGCGGGAGACCCTTGCCGGCGAGCTCGAGCAGGCCGACGTGGTCCTGATCGGCGCCCCCATGTACAACTTCACGATTCCCTCCACCCTCAAGGCGTGGCTGGACCACGTGATCATCATGGGCCGCACCGCGGGCGCCGAGGAGACCACCACCTCCGGCACCCCGACGATCGTCGTCGCCAGCCGCGGCGGCGGTTACGGCCCGGGCACCCCGCGGGAGAGCTTCGAGTTCGTGACGAACTACCTCGGGAAGGCCCTGGGCGACGGCCTCGGCCTCGATGTCACCTTCGTCGTGCCGGAACTCACGTTGGCCCGCAGCAATCCGGCCATGGCCGACCTGGTCGAGCTCTCGGACGCCTCCAAGGCGAAGGCCCATGAGGACGTCGCGGCGAAGGCCAAGGAGCTCGCCACGCGCTTCGCCGCCGCCTGATCCCACCGATCTGCCCGACCCGGCTGATCCGGTCCCACCGGACATCCGGTCCCACGGGACGGACATCAGACCGCAGGGGCCTCCTCTTCCCGGGAGGCCCCTGCCGCTTGTCCGGGAGACGGGAAACCCGTGAGACGGGGAGACCTGGGAGACGAGAGACCCGGGAGACCCAAGAGGCCGTGCGGGAGAGACCCGGGAGGCTGTCAGAGAGGGAGGATCCAGAAGGCCCCGCCGCGAACGCGAAGCCGCCCGCACACGCGAAGCCCCCACAAACGCGAAGAGGGCCCCTCCGAGCGACTTTCGTCACTCCGGAGAGACCCGCTCCGACTGGTGCGCGAGGGGGGAGTTGAACCCCCACGCCCTTTCGGGCACTGGAACCTGAATCCAGCGCGTCTGCCTATTCCGCCACCCGCGCATGGGTGCTGCCGTCCGGCCACTCTCCCCGCTCCCCGGCCCGATCTTCTTGATCCGTCCGGCTCGTGTGGAGCGCCTTCCGACATCCAGAACATTAGCACGCCCCTCGGGGTGCAATCACACCCGTTACCGGGGCCCTCGCCCCCACCCGTCCGTAGAGCGTCACGGTTGCGGGACACTGTCGTCAGGGCACCTCTACGATCCCTGTGAGAGGTGACACTGCTCCACAGGGCCAGGAAGGGGAACCACCCGATTTCCCGACGCGTGGATACGATCAGTAAGCAGTACCAGGACGACGCAGAGCACGACTGAGGAAGGAGGTGCCCGGTGGGAGTACTGAAACGCTTCGAGCAGCGTCTCGAGGGCCTCGTGAACGGCACCTTCGCCAAGGTGTTCAAGTCCGAGGTCCAGCCGGTCGAGATCGCCGGCGCGCTCCAGCGCGAGTGCGACAACAACGCCACGATCTGGAACCGCGACCGGACGGTCGTCCCCAACGACTTCATCGTCGAGCTGAGCGCGCCCGACTACGAGCGGCTCAGCCCGTATTCCGGACAGCTCGGCGACGAGCTGGCCGGTATGGTCCGCGACTACGCCAAGCAGCAGCGATACACCTTCATGGGCGGCATCAAGGTGCATCTGCAGAAGGCCGAGGACCTCGACACCGGCCTGTACCGGGTGCGCAGCCGGACCCTGGCCTCCAGCGAGTCCCAGAGCCCGGAGCAGGCGCCGGGCCGCGCCGGAGCAGGCGCGGCCCCGCAGCAGCGTCCCGGCGGTTACGGCTACCCCGCCCAGCCCGCCGGTGCCCCTCCGATGCCGTCCGCGCCCCCCGGCGCCCGTCCGGCGCCCCGCGGCGGCGGAGCGGCGGCCGGCGTCGGAGCCCAGCCGCAGGGTCAGACCCGCCGCTGGATCGAGATCAACGGAACCCGCCACCAGATCTCCCGGCCCACGCTCGTCCTGGGCCGCTCCACCGACGCTGACGTGCGGATCGACGATCCCGGTGTCTCCCGCAGACACTGCGAGATCCGGGTCGGAACCCCACCGACCATCCAGGATCTCGGGTCGACGAACGGCATCGTGGTGGACGGACAGCACACCACGCGCGCTACGCTCCGCGACGGCTCGCGGATCGTCGTGGGCAGCACCACCATCGTTTACCGGCAAGCCGAAGGGTGAAGCGGGGGCAATGTCAGAGCTGACCCTCACGGTCATGCGGTTGGGTTTCCTCGCCGTACTGTGGCTGTTCGTCATCGTGGCCGTCCAGGTCATCCGCAGCGACCTGTTCGGGACCCGCGTGACCCAGCGCGGTTCGGCGCGGCGCGGCGCCCCCGACCGGCCGCAAGCGCAGCAACAGCAGCAGCGGCAGCAGAGCGCGCCGCCGCCGCAGCGCCAGCAGTCCGGGGGCCGCCGCGGCCGCGGTGCCCCCACCAAGCTGGTGGTCTCCGAGGGCACGCTCACCGGCACCACGGTCGCCCTGCAGGGGCAGACCATCACCCTCGGCCGTGCGCACGATTCAACAATCGTGCTGGACGACGACTACGCCTCCAGCCGGCATGCCAGGATCTACCCGGACCGTGACGGCCAGTGGATCGTCGAGGACCTCGGGTCCACCAACGGCACCTATCTGGACCGGACCCGACTCACCACACCGACACCGATTCCGCTGGGTGCGCCGATCCGTATCGGCAAGACCGTCATCGAGCTGCGGAAGTAGTAGGACCATGACGACCGGAGGGTGGGCAGCGTGGTTGGCAAGGGGCTGTACCCGGAGCCGACGGGCGAGGTGCGCATGAGTCTGTCACTGCGTTTCGCGGCCGGATCGCACAAGGGCATGATCCGGGAGGGCAACGAGGACTCCGGCTACGCCGGTCCCCGGCTGCTCGCGATCGCCGACGGCATGGGTGGCCAGGCCGCCGGCGAGGTCGCCAGCTCCGAGGTGATCTCCACCCTCGTCCAGCTCGACGACGACGTCCCGGGCTCGGACATCCTCACGTCCCTCGGCACCGCCGTGCAGCGGGCCAATGACCAGCTGCGCGTCATGGTCGAGGAGGACCCGCAGCTGGAGGGCATGGGCACCACGCTCACCGCCCTGCTGTGGACCGGCCAGCGGCTCGGTCTGGTGCACGTCGGCGACTCGCGCGCGTATCTGCTGCGCGACGGGGTGCTCACCCAGATCACCCAGGACCACACCTGGGTGCAGCGCCTGGTCGACGAGGGCCGGATCACCGAGGAGGAGGCGGGCACCCACCCGCAGCGCTCCCTGCTGATGCGCGCGCTGGGCAGCGGCGACCACGTCGAGCCCGATCTGTCCATCCGCGAGGTCCGGGCCGGTGACCGCTATCTGATCTGCTCCGACGGCCTGTCCGGCGTCGTGAGCCACCAGACCCTCGAGGACACCCTCGCCAACTACCAGGGCCCGCACGAGACCGTGCAGGACCTGATCCAGCTCGCGCTGCGCGGCGGCGGCCCCGACAACATCACCTGCATCGTCGCCGACGTCCTGGACGTCGACGGCGCCGACACCCTCGCCGCCCAGCTCAACGACACCCCCGTGATCGTGGGCGCGGTCGCCGAGAACCAGATCCCGCTCGGGGACGGCGGCGCCGCGCACAACACCCCCGCGGGCCGGGCCGCCGAGCTCGGCCGGTCCGTACCGCCGCAGCAGGGCGACGCGCACGGCGGCTTCGGACCGCCCGGCAGCGGCGATCCGGCCATCGGCGGTATGCCGCAGGGCAGTTACGGCGACTACGCCGACGGCGACCTCAGCAAGAAGAGCGGCCGCAAGACATGGGCCAAGCGGTCGCTCTTCATCGTGCTCGGCCTCGCCGTGATCGGTGGCGGCCTCTACGGCGGCTATCGCTGGACCCAGACGCAGTACTACGTGGGCTCCAACGACGGCCATGTCGCGATCTACCAGGGCATCAGCCAGGATCTGGCCTGGATCAAGCTCAACAAGGTCCATGAGGACCACCGCGAGATCGAACTCAAGTACCTCCCGGCCGACCAGCGCGGCCGTGTGGAGGACACCATCACGGTCAGCGGACTGGACCAGGCCCGGGACAAGACCAAGGACCTCGCCACCCTCGCCAGCGCCTGCAAGAAGGCCGATGCCCAGGAGAAGGCCGAGGAGAGCCAGAAGGACCTCACCGGCGGCGACAAGGGCAAGGGCGACAAGGCGCCCAGTGGCGGCGCCTCCAGCAGCGCCGACCCGTCCAGCAGCGGCAAGCCCGGGGACCAGAAGAACGAGAACCAGCTCGGAACGAACGCCGCCAAGGCCACGTCCAAGCCCACGCCGACGACGTCTCCCACTCCGAAGCCCGGCCCCACCCTCTCGGAGGAGGAGAAGAAGTTGGTCCCGCAGTGCAGCAGCACCCAGCAGTGAAGCCGTAAGGGGCCGTCCACCCATGAGCAGTAGTACGACCAACACGACGACGATCAGTACGGCCGGACCGCCGAGCAGGCGGAACACCGAGCTGGCCATGCTCGTCTTCGCGGTGATCATTCCGGTCTTCGCCTACGCCAACGCGGGCCTGGCGCTCAGCGACGAGATGCCCTCCGGCATGCTCAGCTACGGCCTCGGGCTCGGTCTGCTGGCCGCCGTCGGCCATCTGGTGGTCCGGAAGTTCGCGCCGTACGCGGACCCGCTGCTGCTGCCGATCGCCACGCTCCTCAACGGGCTGGGTCTGGTGCTGATCTGGCGGCTGGACCAGTCCAGGCGGCTGGCCCAGCGGGCGAAGGACGCCGGCATGGCCTTCTCGCCCTCGGCCCCCAACCAGCTCATCTACTCGGCACTGGGCGTCGCCCTCTTCGTCGGTGTCCTGATCCTGCTCAAGGACCACCGCATCCTCCAGCGCTACACCTACATCTCCATGGTCGTGGCGCTGATCCTGCTGATCCTTCCGATGTTCTTCCCGGCGCGCTTCGGCGCCCGCATCTGGATCACCCTCGGCAGCTTCTCCATCCAGCCCGGTGAGTTCGCCAAGATCATCATCGCCGTGTTCTTCTCCGGCTATCTGATGGTCAAGCGGGACGCGCTCGCCCTGGCCAGCCGCCGCTTCATGGGGCTGTACCTGCCGCGCGGCCGCGACCTCGGCCCGATCCTGGTGGTCTGGGGGATGAGCATCCTCATCCTGGTGTTCGAGACCGACCTGGGCACCTCGCTGCTGTTCTTCGGCCTCTTCGTCGTGATGCTGTACGTCGCCACCGAGCGCACCAGCTGGATCGTCTTCGGTCTGCTGATGTCCGCGGCCGGCGCGGTCGGCGTCGCCACCTTCGAGCCGCACGTCCAGTCGCGTGTGGACGCCTGGCTCCAGCCCTTCGAGGTGGCCAAGAACGGAGGCAGTGACCAGATCGCCCAGGCGCTGATGGCCTTCGGCTCCGGCGGCGTCTTCGGCACCGGCCTCGGCCAGGGCAACTCCGACCTCATCGGCTTCGCCGCCAACTCCGACTTCATCCTGGCCACCGTCGGCGAGGAACTCGGGCTCGCGGGCACCATGGGGCTCCTGCTGCTCTACGGCCTGATCGTGGAGCGCGGTGTGCGCACCGCCCTCGCCGCCCGGGACCCGTTCGGCAAGCTGCTGGCCATCGGCCTGTCCGCGGCCTTCGCCATCCAGGTCTTCGTCGTTGCCGGCGGTGTGATGGGCCTCATCCCGCTGACCGGTATGACCATGCCGTTCATCGCGCAGGGTGGTTCGTCCGTCATCGCCAACTGGGCACTCGTCGCCATTCTGATCAAGGTCAGCGACACCGCGCGCCGCCCGGCGCCGGCGCCCGCCCCCACCACTGACGCCGAGATGACCCAGGTGGTCCGACCGTGAACAAGCCCCTGCGCCGAATCGCGATCTTCTGCGGACTCCTCGTCCTCGCCCTGCTGGTGCGGGACAACTGGATCCAGTACGTCCAGGCCGACGAGCTGAAGAACCACGAGGGAAACCACCGGGTTCTGATCGCCCGTTACAGCCAGCCGCGCGGCAACATCATCGTCGACGGCCAGCCGATCACCGGATCCGCCGAGACCGGTGGCATCGACTTCAAGTACAAGCGCACCTACAAGGACGGCCCCATGTGGGCGCCGGTCACGGGGTACGCCTCGCAGGCGTACGACGCCAACCAGATCGAGAAGATCGAGGACGAGATCCTCACGGGCAACGACGACCGCCTCTTCTTCAACCGGACGATCGACATGATCACCGGCAAGAAGCAGAAGGGCGGCGACGTGATCACCACCCTGAACCGCAAGGCCCAGGAGGCCGCGTTCGAGGGCCTCGGTGACAAGAAGGGCGCCGTCGCCGCGCTCGACCCGCGGACCGGCAAGATCCTCGCCCTCGCCTCCACCCCGAGCTACGACCCGTCGAAGATCGCGGGCGCCACCTCCAAGGACAAGGAGGCGTGGCTCGGGCTCCAGCCGAAGAAGTCCAAGGACGACCCGATGCTCAACCGGGCGCTCCGTCAGACCTACCCGCCCGGCTCGACCTTCAAGGTCGTCACCGCCGCGGCCGCGCTGGAGAACGGCAAGTACACCGACATCGACGGGCCGACCGACTCGCCGGACCCCTGGAAGCTCCCGCTGTCCACCCAGCCCCTGCCCAACGAGGGGAACATCCCCTGCAAGAACGCCTCGCTGCGGCAGGCACTCCGCTACTCCTGCAACACGGTCTTCGGCAAGCTCGGTGACGACCTCCGCCAGGACAAGGTGCGGGAGGAGGCGGAGAAGTTCGGCTTCAACGAGACGATCGACACCCCCGTCCGCGCCTACGCCAGCGTCTACCCCGAGGACATGGACCGTCCGGGCAACGCGATGTCGGCCATCGGCCAGTTCGACAACCGGGCCACCCCGCTCCAGATGGCGATGGTCGCCGCCGCGGTCGCCAACGACGGCAAGCTGATGAAGCCGTACATGGTCGACTCGCTGCGCGCCCCCAACCTCAACACCATCGAGCAGACCGACCCGGAGCAGATGAGCCAGCCGCTCAGCTCGGAGAACGCCCAGAAGCTCCAGAGCATGATGGAGACCGTGGTCAAGGAGGGCACCGGCACCAGCGCCCAGATCCCGGACGTCACGGTCGGTGGCAAGACCGGCACCGCGCAGCACGGCGTCGCCAACAGCAAGAACCCCTATGCGTGGTTCATCTCCTACGCCAAGGGGGACGACGGCTCGCCGGTCGCGGTCGCGGTCGTCATCGAAGGGTCCAACACCCTCCGCGGCGACATCGCCGGTGGCAAGCTGGCCGCGCCGATCGCCAAGAACGTGATGAAGGCCGTACTGGAAACCGAGCGCGACAAGTGACCCCCGTCACGTCCGGATACCAATCCCGCACGTCGCCGTACCGGTCCGGTATCAGATAGCCACTGAGGCCGGGTCCCGTAAGACGTGCCGGGTACGGTATGCGCGAGCAGCACTTCGCCGGCCCGCAGGTGCGGCCGGGAACCACGGAAGAGGGCTGGAGTAGCTATGGAAGAGCCGCGTCGCCTCGGCGGCCGGTATGAGCTGGGCTCAGTGCTCGGCCGCGGTGGCATGGCGGAGGTCTACCTCGCGCACGACACCCGCCTCGGCCGTACTGTCGCTGTGAAGACGCTCCGGGCGGACCTCGCTCGCGATCCGTCCTTCCAGGCCCGGTTCCGCCGAGAGGCCCAGTCGGCCGCCTCGCTCAACCATCCCGCGATCGTCGCGGTCTACGACACCGGCGAGGACTACGTCGACGGCGTCTCGATCCCGTACATCGTGATGGAGTACGTCGACGGTTCCACGCTGCGTGAGCTCCTTCACTCGGGCAGAAAGCTGCTCCCCGAGCGCTCGCTGGAGATGACCACCGGCATCCTCCAGGCCCTCGAGTACTCGCACCGCAACAACATCGTCCACCGGGACATCAAGCCTGCCAACGTCATGCTCACGCGGGACGGCCAGGTCAAGGTGATGGACTTCGGCATCGCCCGGGCCATGGGCGATGCCGGTATGACCATGACTCAGACGGCCGCCGTCATCGGCACCGCCCAGTACCTCTCCCCCGAGCAGGCCAAGGGCGAGACCGTCGACGCGCGCAGCGACCTGTACTCCACCGGCTGTCTGCTCTACGAGCTGCTGACCGTAAGGCCGCCGTTCGTGGGCGACTCCCCGGTGGCCGTCGCCTATCAGCACGTGCGGGAGGAACCGCAGCCGCCGAGCACGTACGACCCCGAGATCACCCCGGAGATGGACGCCATCGTCCTGCGGGCGCTGGTCAAGGACCCCGACTACCGCTACCAGTCGGCCGACGAGATGCGCGCCGACATCGAGGCGGCCCTGGAGGGCCAGCCGGTGGCCGCCACCGCCGCCCTGGGCGCGGTCGGCTACGGTTCCGACGACCAGCCGACCGCGATGCTGCGGCCGCAGAACTCCGGCGCCGGGGCGCAGACCTCGATGCTTCCGCCGATGCGCGAGGACGACGGCGGCTTCGGCTACGACGAGCGGCCGGACCGCGGCCGGGGGCGCGGGGGTCCCGGCAAGAAGAGCAACCTCTCCACGATCCTGCTGATCATCGCCGGGATACTGGTGCTGGTCGGTGCGATCTTCATCGGGAAGTCACTGTTCGCCGGCGGTAAGAACGACGACATGGTCCCGGTCCCCAATCTCGTCGGCAAGACGATCGAGGACGCCAAGAGCCAGGGGGAGAACGGCGACTTCAAGGTCAAGAACGTCGGCTCCAAGTTCTGCGCGAACGCGGACAAGAACACCGTCTGTGAGCAGACCCCCAAGGGCGGCGACGAGGTCAAGCGGTACGGCACCGTCGAGCTGACCATGTCCAAGGGCCCCAAGCCCGCGGCCAGGGTCGAGGTTCCCGACGTCCTGAACGTGCAGTACGAGTCCGCCAAGCAACAACTCGAGGCCAAGGGCTTCACCGTCGACCAGAAGACCGAGCAGTCGGACCAGACCGCCGGCAAGGTGATCGACCAGGACCCGAAGGGCGGCAAGAAGGTCGCGAAGGGCGCCACGATCACCCTGACCGTCGCCGAGGCCCAGCAGAAGGTCGTCGTCCCGGACGTGACCACGCAGAAGGTCGAGGACGCCACGAAGTCGCTCCAGGGCAAGGGCCTCAAGGTCCAGACCCAGGAGGTCGAGAACGGCGACGTCGAGGCCGGCACGGTCACCGACCAGACGCCCAAGGGCGGCCAGGAGGTCTTGCCCGGATCGACGGTCACGCTGACCGTCGCCAAGGAGCCGGCACAGGACGAGAACGTGCCGGTGCCCAACCTGGGCGGCCAGAAGCTCAAGGACGCCAAGAAGGCGCTCCAGGACCTGGGCCTCAACGTGGGCAACATCGCCGGTCCGCAGGACGACAACGCCTCCGTGGTGGCCAGCCAGCCCGGCGCGGGCACCCAGGTGCCCAAGGGCCAGTCCGTGAACCTCATCACGGTCGCCGGCCAGGGCGGCAACGGCGGCGGCGGTGACAACGGCGGAGGCATCTTCGGCGGCCAGAACGGCTTCTAGCCGGCCTCCGGGCACCGTGACACGGGAAGCCCCCGGCGCCCTCTCAGGGCGCCCGGGGCTTCTCCGTGCCGGGGGCTTCCAGGGGCAGGGCGCTAGCGCAGTTCCTTGGGGGGCGTGCGGTCCGCGTCGACCTTCTCGGTGCGCTCCAGCTCGCCCCACACGATGTAGCGGTGGCGGGAGGTGTAGACGGGGGTGCAGGTCGAGAGCGTGATGTAGCGGCCCGGCCGCTTCCGGCCCGACTCCTTCGGGACCGAGTCCAGCACGTCCACGTTGTACTTCGAGGTCTCCGGCAGCGTCGCGTAGACCTTGTAGACGTACCAGGTGTCGCGGGTCTCGAAGACCACCGGGTCGCCCTCGTGGACCTTGTCGATGTTGTGGAACTTCGCACCGTGCCCGTCCCGGTGCGCGGCCAGGCTGAAGTTGCCCTTCTTCGCCCACGGCATCGCGGACTTGACCGGCTTGGTGTAGTAGCCGGCCACACCGTCGTTGAGGGTCTCGGTGGCGGTGCCCTTCTTGACCAGCACCTCGCCGTTGTGCATGGACGGCACGTGCAGGAAGCCGATGCCGCTCTTGGTGTCCAGCTTGCCCGGCCCCTGCTGCGCCCAGTGCCTGCGCACCCGGTCGCCCTGCTTCTTCGCCTCACGGTCGGCCAGGACGTTGGTCCACCAAAGCGAGTAGACGACGAACAGGGCGAGGATGATCCCCGCGGTGATCAGCAGCTCGCCGAAGACGGCGATGGCCGCTGCCACCCGTCCACGGCCGGGACGGCGGCTGGGCGTTGCGGGCGGGCCGGGGTGCCGGTCCCGCCGCTCGTCGTGGTCGGTCCGTACCACCGCGTCGTACCCCTTTTTTCTGGTTACCCGGCTGTTCCCGCTCATTCGACCAGCGCGTCCGGCTTTCCCTTGCTACGCGGCCGCTCGTCGACCATCTTGCCCCAGACGATCATCCGGTAGGTGCTGGTGAACTCCGGGGTGCAGGTGGTCAGCGTGATGTACCGCCCCGGTTCGGTGAAGCCGGAGCCGGGCGGCACCGGCTTGATGACGCCCGTGTTGGACGGCGACGTCTGCGGCAGGATGCTGCTCATCGCATAGGTGTAGTACCGGCTCTGCGTCTCGACAACGATCTCGTCGCCGGGCTTGAGGCGGTTGATGTAGCGGAACGGCTCGCCGTGGGTGTTGCGGTGCCCGGCGAGCGCGAAGTTGCCCTTCTTGTCCCACGGCATGGCGGTCTTCAGCGGGCTCTTGCCGTAGTGGCCGACCATGCCGCGGTCGAGGACCTTGTGCTTGTCGATGCCCTCCGCGATCGGGGCCTTCACATCCAGCTTGGGGATGTAGATGATCGCGAACCCCTGTCCGGGGGAGAAGGTGCCCGGATCGCGTTCGTCACCGCTCTCGTCCCACTTCTTCTGCAGGCTGTTCGCGGCGCCGTTGGCCTGCTGATGGGCAAGGATGTTCGTCCACCACAGCTGATAGGTGACGAAGAGCAGCATCACCACGCCGAGCGTGATGAACAGCTCGCCCACCACCCGGCTCGCCACCACCCCGGGGCTGTCCTTGCGCGCCCGCGCGGCGCGCCTGGCCTCCATACGGGTGCGGGGCCGGGCGTCCCCGGCGCTCCCCGCGACCTCCGCGGCCCGTGTGGCGTCCGCTTCCGCCGTGCCGCGCCGGGCGCGGGAGCCATGCTTTCCGGCGCGCTTCCCGGCCCCCTGGGCGGCCTTGCGGCGGGCGGCCCGGCCGCCGGGCGCGGGCTCGGGACCGCCGTCCGGGTCCGCCTCGACCTTGCGCAGCAACATGGTCTGGTCGGCGGGCGGTGCCTCCATTGCGCGCAGGGCGACCGTCTCGTCGTCGCCCCGGGGCGGCACCGGGGGCAGAACGGCCGTCTCGGCGGCCTCCGGGGCGGGTGCGGAGGCCTCGGCGGCCCGTGGGGACGTCTCGCCGGAGCGCGGGGACGGCCCCGGGACGCGGGTGGGTGGCTGAGCGGTGCGTGCGGCCCCTGAGGGCCCCGTGGGAGCCGTACGGGCGCGGCGACGCCCCGTGGGCGGCCCGGCGGCCTCAGCGGCCTCCTCCGGCCCCGAGGGGGCCGTACGGGCGCGTCTGCGCCCCGTGGGCGGCACGGCAGCCTCAGCCGCCTCCTCGCCCGAGGGGACCGCGCGGGCGCGGCGACGCCCCGTGGGCGACGCGGCCGCCTCGGCGGCCTCCTCCGGCCCCGCGGCGGCGGGGCGGGCGCGCCGCCTGCGGCCGGTGGGCGGCGGCACCGAGAGCGACGCGGTGCCCGTGGCGCGCCCCGTCGGTCCGGCCGGGGCGGAGTCCGGCAGGGGGTCCCGCAGGCCCTCCGCAGCCGCCGGGAACACGTCCGGGTCCCCATGGGCGCCACGCGCGCCAGGAGCGGCGTGCCGCTCATGAGACCCGTACGGCGCGTACGGGGCGGGCTCCCGGGCGCCCTGGGCGGCGCCCTCGCGCTCGGGGCGCGGTCCGGTCACTCGCCGGCCTTACCGCCGACCGCCCCGACCACCGGGGCGAGCCCCCCGGACCGCCCCACGGCATCCGTGTCCCCGCACTCCACCAGCCAGTTGGCGAGCATCAGGTGGCCCCATTCGGTCAGGACCGACTCGGGGTGGAACTGGACGCCCTCGACCCGCAGTTCACGGTGGCGCAGCCCCATGGCGATGCCGGTCTCCGTCCAGGCCGTGATCTCCAGCTCGGGGGGTACCGTCCCCCGTTCCACGGCCAGCGAGTGGTAGCGGGTGGCGGTGAAGGGGGTGGGCAGCCCGCTGAAGACGCCGGCCCCCTCATGGGTCACCAGCGAGGTCTTGCCGTGCAGCAGCTCCGGGGCCCGTCCGACGACGCCGCCGTACGCGACGGCCATGGACTGCATCCCCAGACAGACGCCGAACACCGGTACGCCGGTGCCCGCGCAGTGCCGCACCATGTCGACGCAGACTCCGGCCTCCTCCGGGGTGCCGGGCCCGGGCGACAGCAGGACCCCGTCGAAGCCGTCCTGGGCGTGGCCGAGGGAGACCTCGTCGTTCCGCACCACCTCGCACTCGGCGCCGAGCTGGTAGAGGTACTGGACGAGGTTGAAGACGAAGCTGTCGTAGTTGTCGACGACCAGGATGCGCGCGCTCATCGCGGACCCGCCATTCCCTGGTCGACCGTCACGTCGTTGAACGGCAGCAGGGGCTCCGCCCAGGGGAAGACGTACTGGAAGAGCACGAAGACGATCGCCAGAACCAGCACGAGCGAAATCAGCGCCCGCACCCATGCGTTACCCGGCAGATGCCGCCAGATCCAGCCGTACATGCCATCCCTACTCACCGATGACGAAGTCGATTGCAGCACCGGAGTGCAGCACCAGAGTAAGGGGCGAGGGGTGGGGCCGGAGGGTCAGCTGTACAAAGCCTTGGGCTTGCCTTGGGCTACGGATTGGGTCGCGTCGAGGTGTGCCCAGGTGATCAGCCGGTGGCTGTGGCCCCACTCCGGCTCACAGGTCGTCAGCGTGAGATAGCGGCCGGGGCGCCGGAAGCCGGACGCGCGCGGCACCGGATCGATCACCCCGGTGTCGGTCGGCAGGGTGCGGTAGGGCCGCCGGTCGACGCGGTAGGTGAACCAGGTGGTGCCGTCGGTCAGCACCACCGCGTCACCGGGGCGCAGCTCGGGGAAGTCCTTGAAGGGGTCGCCGTAGGTGCGGCGGTGCCCGGCGACGGCGAAGTTGCCGAGGGCGCCGAGGCGGGCGGTGCGGGAGTAGTGGCCGAGCCCCTTCTTCAGGGTGCCGGTGGCGGTGCCCTCCAGGACGGGCTTGGCCCAGTCCGCGCCGAACCGCGGGATGTACATGATCGAGAAGGAGGCGCCCGGCTCATAGCGGCGGGGCCGGGACGAGGGCTCGGCACCGGCGCTGACCGTGCCGGTGGCCCAGCGGTCCTGGAGGTGGTCGATCTCGCCGTCCATGGCGCGGTCGGCCCGTACGGAGGTCCAGTACAGGACGTAGACCACCAAAAGGATGATCAGGACTCCGACGGTGACGCAGATCTCACTGAGCGTCCTGACGATCAGCCGCGTTCTCATCGGCCCCCACTGTCCGCCCCGCTGACCCGGTGCCGCGCGCCGGTCCGCCGGTGCTATCCGATGGGCTGTGCCTGGTGCAGATCCACTGTGCCGGAGTAGCCGGGAAGAGTCACCGTGTCGTGCTGGTCGACTTTCCAGCCGAGGCCGTATGCGTCGACATAGCTGCGGTAGTTCTGGATCGCGGGCGAGGCGGCGAGGGCGGCGCCCAGCTTGTCCCGGTCACCCACGGCGGTGACCTTGTAGGGCGGCGAGTAGACCTGGCCCTGGAGGATCAGGGTGTTGCCGACGCAACGCACCGCACTGGTGGAGATCAGCCGCTGGTCCATGACCTTGATCCCCTCGGCGCCGCCCTGCCACAGCGCGTTGACCACGGCCTGGAGATCCTGCTGATGGATGACGAGATCGTTGGGCTGGGGGTCCGGGACGCCGGGGATCTGCGGGGTGGCGTTCGGCGGGGCGTCGGTGAGGGTGACGGTGAGCCCGGAGCCCTTGAGCTTCTTGGTGCCCGCGGTCTCCTCCAGCTCGGCCAGCTTGCGGCGCTCGGCCTGGGTGCTGCCGTTGTCCCGCCGGGCGAGGGCGTCGACCTCGGAGCGTATTTTGGCGGTGCTGTCGTCCAGGGTGCCGTTCTTACGGCTGCGCTCCTGGATGAGGTCGGAGAGCCGCAGCATCGATTCATCACTGCGGAGATTGGTGCCCTGGGCCGTGTTGAAACTGGTCCAGAAGATCACTCCGGCCAGTGCGAAGACCGCTCCGGTCAGCAGCCGTACGGGGCGGAAACGGGGGCGGCGGGACGCCGGGGTGGGGGAGTCAGCGGAATTGCTCAACGTACCCTTACTCCTTACGACGCCGCGGAAGGACTACGCTAACGGACGTGTGGGGGAGGGACGTGGTCCCCGTCGCTGTCCCGCCCCGGCGCCGTCCGTACACATCCCCGCGCGGTCACGCAGCGCATCGACAGGAGAGTTCCTCGTGCCGAAGTCACGGATCCGCAAGAAGGACGACTTCACGCCGCCGCCGGCGAAGCAGGCAGCCAGCATCAGTCTGAACAGCGGCCGCCGGTGGGTGGCGCCGCTGATGCTGGCCATGTTCCTGATCGGCCTCGCGTGGATCGTCATCTTCTACGTGACCACGGGGGACATGCCGGTCGAATCGCTGGGCAACTGGAACATCGTGGTCGGCTTCGGCTTCATCGCCGCGGGGTTCGTCGTCTCCACCCAGTGGAAGTGACCCGGCGGTCCCCACGCCCGTCCCCGGGTTGTCCACAGAGTTATCCACAGCCGGGGAAAACTCAGAAGATCTGTGGATAACCTCTGCCGTGTTGACGCCGGTGTGACCGGTGGCGGGCACCTGTTCGATCGTTCATACCCCCGCCTTCCTGCGAAAACGCAGGTCAGTCGGGGGGCGTACGCAAGTTCTCCACAGGTTGCGTAAGATCCGCCACACGCTGTGGACAACTGACCGGGTCCGGCTCTTCCCAGGTGGCCTATGGCCGACCGCTCATCGGTCGGCCGCTCCGCTCAGCCGATGAGCTTCGGCCGGCGGCTTCAGCCAGTGAGCTGCACCGTCCGGATCCACACCGTCGCGACGATCGCGAGCAGCACCAGGACGCAGGTCCCCCGCTGCACCAGCGCCCGCTTCTCCCGGGGCGCGTGCACCATCCCGTACGCCACCACCGTGCCCGCGACCAGGCCGCCGACATGGGCCTGCCAGGCGATGCCGGACCAGGTGAAGGTGAAGAGCAGATTCAGCGCCAGCAGCGCGATGACCGGCCGCATGTCGTAGTTCAGCCGGCGCATCAGCACGGCGGTGGCGCCGAGCAGGCCGAAGATCGCGCCGGAGGCGCCCAGCGACGGCTGGTTCTGCGCGGCCAGGAGATACGACAGCGCGCTGCCGCCCAGCCCCGACAGCATGTAGAGCACGATGAAGCGGACGCGGCCGAGCGCGGCCTCCAGCGGGCCGCCGATCCACCACAGCGAGAGCATGTTGAAGGCGATGTGCATCAGCTGCTGGTGGAGGAAGACCGAGGTCACCAGCCGCCACCACTGGCCCTCGGCGACGCCGACGATCTGCACCGTGCCGGGGTCGTAGGCCCGGCCGACCAGGTCGAGATCGTTCACCAGCCGGTCGCCCGCGGACAGCGCGGCGAGCCATACCGCGATGTTGATGGCCAGCAGGATCTTGGTGATCAGCCGGGGGTCCGAGGCCATCGTGCCGCCGGCCAGGGTGCGCGGCCGGGCGGCGCGCGGCGGGGGACCGGCGGCCGAGGCCCCGGACCCGGCGGACGCCCGTCCGCCCACACACTCGGGGCACTGGAACCCCACAGACGCGCTGATCATGCACTCGGGGCAGATCGGGCGCTCACAGCGGGTGCAGCTGATGCCGGTCTCCCGCTGGGGGTGCCGGTAGCAACAGACCGCCTGGTCCTCCATGGTGTCCCCTCGCCCCTTGTCCACTTCTGATCGGGCGTTCCCCCGCCCCGCTTGTTCACACGGACACTTGTTCACACGGACAAGCGGGGCATGAAAGTTCCCCGTACGGGTTCAGCCCCGTACGGATTCAGCCCTCGCGCGTCTCCACCACGACCGACTCGATGACGACGTCCTGGAGCGGACGGTCGGTGCGCGGGTTGGTCGCGGTGCCCGCGATCGCGTCGACGACCTTCTTGCTGCCCTCGTCGACGACCTCGCCGAAGATGGTGTGCTTACCGGTCAGCCACGCGGTCGGGGAGACCGTGATGAAGAACTGCGAGCCGTTGGTGCCCGGTCCCGCGTTGGCCATCGCCAGCAGGTACGGCTTGTTGAAGGCCAGGTCCGGGTGGAACTCGTCGCCGAACTCATAGCCGGGACCACCGGTCCCGTTGCCCAGCGGGTCACCGCCCTGGATCATGAAGCCACTGATCACCCGGTGGAAGACGGTGCCGTCGTAGAGCTTCTCCTTGGCCTTCTTGCCAGTGGCTGGGTGAGTCCACTCGCGACTGCCTTCGGCCAGTTCGACAAAGTTCTTGACCGTCTTGGGCGCGTGATTCGGCAGCAGCCGGACCACGATGTCGCCGTTGTTCGTCTTCAGGGTGGCGTATAGCTGCTCGGCCACGATCAACCTTCCATCGTTTTCACTTACGTCTCCTGATCCTCGCACGGACGCAAGGTGGACGAGTAGCCGCTGAGGCGGCGCCGGGCGCGCCGATCCGCGTGGTTTCCGCGAGAATCCTCCCTATGACCCAGATGCCCGATCACGCATGCTCGCCATGGATCGAACGGGCATCATCTCCACAAACAGGCATGATCTTTCTTGGGATGGAAACACGAAACTGGGCAAATAGAGCGCGCAACAAGAACGCACGACTCTGAACCCCGGAGCTTGACCACGCCACCGAGGAGGAGGATCCGGTGACCCGCATTGACAGCGTGCGAGCCGCGACCGGCACAGCCAAGGGCAGCGTCCTGCACGCCGCGGAGGCGGTGGCGCCCTATGCCGGCACGGCCAAGGACACCGCGACGCGCTACGCGCACGAGGCCCGCGTCCGGCTGGCGCCGAAGGTCTCGACCGCGGCACACCAGGCCCGGTGCACGGCCGGTGCCCAGTACCACGCCCATATCGCGCCACGGCTCGACCAGGCCCGCGGCACTCTGCCGCCGAAGGTGGACCAGGCCGCCACACGGGCCGCCAAGCGGACCCGTAAGGCGGCACGCCATGCCGCCGACTACACCGCACCGCGGGTGGAGCAGGCGATGGCCGGGGTGCGCGCCGCCGCAGGACCGGCGCGCGAGGAGGCGGCCGTCCGCACGGCGGCGGCCATCGCGGCGCTGCGCACCCATGTGACGGCCGCGGAGATCGAGAAGCTCGCCCGCAAGCACCGCCGCCGGGCCCGGGCCGCCCGCTTCGCCAAGCGGACGGCCTTCATCGGGCTGGTCGGCGCGGGTGTCTACGCCGCGTGGAAGTGGTGGGACAAGCAGGCCAACCCCGACTGGCTGGTCGAGCCCCCGGCGGCGACCGAGGTGGGCGACCGCGAGCGGATCTCGGCGGTGGACGGCAGCGATCAGGACGCCCTCGACCCCGAGGTGCAGGCCAAGCAGGCCGAGGCCGAGGCCCGCAGGGACGACGAGCGCTGACGGCGCCGCTCACGGCGCCCGGCGCAAACCCTCCACGAGGGGCGGGAGATCCCCTGATCTCCCGCCCCTCGTCCTCTGCTCCGGGACGGCTCCTCCTCCGGGACGGCCCCTCCTCCGGGGCCGCTCCGGCTCAGTCCACCGGGTCCTCCCCCTGGGAGCGGCGCTGCCGCCGCTCCAGGAAGATCTCGGTGAAGACCGAGACCTTGGCCCGCAGCGCCCAGGGGTCGAACGGCTTGGCCATGTAGTCCACCGCACCGGCCGCATAGCCCCGCGAGGAGTGCTCGGGATCGGAGCCCATCGCGGTGAGGAAGATGATCGGGATGTCGCGGTTACGGGGACGCCGCTTGATGTGGGCCGCTGTCTCATAGCCGTCCATCTCGGGCATCTGCACATCCAGCAGGATCACCGCGAAGTCGTCGTGGTCGAGCAGCGCCTTGAGGGCCTCCTGCCCGGAGGTCGCGGTCACCAGCTCCTGATCGAGCGTGGCCAGCACGGCCTCCATGGCCAGCAGATTGTTCTGCTGGTCGTCCACCACGAGGATCTTCGGCCGCGGCCCCATGGCCCGCTGGGGCGCCACAGGCCCCTCCCGTCCCATGGGCTCCTCCTCCTGCTGTGGCACCGCGGCCGGGCGCTGGGACTCCACCATGGCCAGCTGCCGCTCCAGGACCAGACAGCGGTCCTCCGCCAGCCGCCCCCGCAGCCGCACCTCGTCCAGCTCCTCGGTGAGCCGCCGCACCTCCTGCTGGAGCAGATCCCGCTCCTTGATCAGCTCCTCCCGGTCCGGGATGTCCCGCTCCAGCGCGTCCGCCCGGGCGCGCTCCGTCGCCCATGCCGCCTCGGCCTGGTTCAGCCGCACCTCGAGATCGGCGATGCGGTGCTTGAGGTCCAGCAGTGCCTCGCCCAGCACATCCTGGTGCGCCATGGAGACCCGTGCGTCCCGGTCGGCGTCGGCCAGCTGGATCTGCAGGATCTCCATGGCATGTCCGGGGGAGCGGCTGGTGCGGACCGCGGCCCGGTGCAGCTCCCGCACCAGCTCGATGGCGGCCGGGGTGGGGGCGACGCCCCGCCGCTCGGCGAGATCGGTGAACAGATCGAAGACGAACTCCCACGGCGGGATGCGGGTGCCGTTCAGGAACCGCGAGATGGTGCTCGGATCCCGGTGCCGCCGCACCGCGTATCTGCGCACCGAGACCCCGAGCCCCAGGAACAGCTTCCTCAGCTCCACAGCGAACGCCCGGCACTCCTCGGGCAGGTTCTCGCCCAGCGGATGCAGCACACTCATCCTGTCCCCCTGTACGGCGCACCGCGCCGATCAGACGACTCCCGGGCGATCTGCCCGAGTTGTGGAAAACACCCTGGAGCATCCCGCGGGTGTTGCGCCGGGCAATGACAAGAGTGGCAACACCGATATCAGAGGCGAAAACGGATCAGCCAGGACACCGGTCCGGCGTCCTGGCTGGTGGGGGCGGTGGAGCCTAGGAGAGTCGAACTCCTGACATCCGCCATGCAAAGACGGCGCTCTACCAACTGAGCTAAGGCCCCTTCGCCGATCAGGATACCTGGTACCGACCACCATTCCCGACCGGGTATCGCTCGCGCGTAGCGCTCTCCGTAGGATGCCACGCAAGATTCGCGGCAGCGAAGCGAAGGGGAGAGCGAGATGGACGCAACACAGCAGGATGCCACCGCGCGCGCACGGGAGCTTCAGCGCAGCTGGTACGGGGAGCCGCTGGGGGCGCTCTTTCGCCGTCTCATCGACGATCTCGGTCTGAACCAAGCCCGCCTCGCCGCCGTCCTCGGTCTGTCCGCGCCCATGCTCTCGCAGCTCATGAGCGGCCAGCGCGCGAAAATCGGCAACCCCGCCGTGGTCCAGCGGGTGCAGGCGCTGCAGGAGCTGTCCAGTCAGGCGGCCGATGGCAGGGTCAGCGCCGCCGAGGCCGCCGAGCGCATGGAGGAGATCAAGAAGTCCGCGGGCGGCTCGGTCCTCAACTCCACCCAGACCACGGCGAGCACGGGCGCCCCGACCGTACGGCGAGTGGTGCGCGAGATCCAGTCGCTGCTGCGGTCCGTGGCGGCCGCGGGGGACATCATCGATGCCGCCGACTCCCTCGCCCCCGCCCACCCCGAGCTGGCAGAGTTTCTCCGTGTGTACGGCGCCGGGCGGACCGCCGAGGCGGTCGCCCACTACGAGGCGCACCAGAGCTGACGGGCTGAACTGCTGACGAGTCGATGACGGGGCGGGCACGGCGCGATGGGTGAGATCTTCGCGGGCCGGTACGAGCTGGTGGACCCGATCGGGCGCGGGGGCGTGGGCGCGGTATGGCGCGTCTGGGACCACCGCCGCCGACGGTACGTGGCAGCGAAGGTGCTCCAGCAACGTGACGCCCATACGCTGCTGCGCTTCGTCAGGGAACAGGCCCTGCGGATCGATCACCCCCATGTGCTGGCACCGGCCAGCTGGGCGGCCGATGACGACAAGGTGCTGTTCACCATGGACCTGGTGGGCGGCGGCTCGTTCGCCCATCTGATCGGGGACTACGGCCCACTGCCGCCCCGCTACGTATGCACCCTGATCGACCAGCTGCTCTCCGGACTGGCCGCGGTGCACGCCGAGGGCGTGGTGCACCGGGACATCAAACCCGCGAACATCCTGCTGGAATCCACCGGGACCGGGCGGCCGCACGTCCGGCTGTCCGACTTCGGCATCGCGCTGACCAAGGGCGAGCCGCGCCTCACCGAGGCCAACTACGTGATGGGCACGCCCGGCTACTTCGCGCCCGAGCAGATGATGGGCGATGACCCCGACTTCCCGGCCGACCTCTTCGCCGTCGGGCTGGTGGCGCTCTATCTGATCACCGGGCACAAGCCGGACGGGGAGGCGCTCGTCAAGCTCTTCGAGCAAGGGGTGCCGAACGCGCCCACTGCGGTGCCCGAACCGCTGTGGCAGGTGATCGCGGGGCTGCTGCAGCCGGACCCCGAGAACCGCTTCCGCACCGCCACCGGCGCGCGGAAGGCGCTGGCGACCGCGGTCGACCTGCTGCCCGAGGCCGAGCTGGACGACGATGCCATCGAGGTCTTCGACCAACTCGGGCCGCTGCCCTCCGGGTTCGGCCCCGATGGCCCCACCCGACCGCGCCGCCGCCACGCGAAGGCCGACCCACCCCGGGGCAACGGCGCGGCGCCGGGCAGGCCCCAGTCCGCCGCCGACTCGGGCCCCGCCGACGAGACGGCCCCCGGCCCCGACGCGGCCGCTCCCCAGCAGCCGGCCGCCCCACGGCCGTCCATGTCCGACACCGGCAGCTTCACCCTCCCGCCGCCGCTCCCCCGGAACGATCAGTCCCGCGCCCCGCACACCGAGGCCCCCGGGTCTCTTGAGACCCCGTCTTCCGGCGCCCTGCCCGCCGAAGTCCGGCATCCCGAACCCCCCCCCCCCCAGACGCCCCTGAGCCGGACCCCACCGCACCAGACCCCACCGCCCCAGCCCGCGGGCCCACCGACGCCGACGCCCCCGCCGCCGACCGCACGGCCCGCGACTCCGCCCCCGCCGGTCCAGCGGCCGTCGATACCCCACCCACTGACCCCGCCGACCCCTTCGACGGCGGCCCCGATCCCACCGGCCCCACAGCCGCCCGTGCATCACCCGCACCACGCACAACAGCAGCCCCCACACTCCGTACCGCCGGTGCAGCACCCGCACCCGCATACGCCCACCCCCACTCCCGCTCCGAACGCGGCTCACACGCCGACACCAACGCCAACGCCAACGCCGACTCCGACTCCGACACCCACGCCGACTCCGACCCCGACACCGACGCCGCCCCCGCGTGACTTTCCCTCTACTCGTCCATACACCGCGGAGCGGCCGCGGGTTCCCTCAGCGACGCGACGGCGCCCCGGACCGTCCCGGAAAGCCACGCTCTCGATCCTGGTCGTGGCGGCGCTGTGCTTCGCCATCGGCGCATGGGCCCTGGTGGCAGCGGGCTGACCCCGCCCCAGGCCACAACGGGGAAACAGGCCCCAGACCCCAACTACCAAGCGGGCGGCGGCCCGTACCGCTGCCGCGCCGAGGCCCGCCGCCGGGCGGTGAGCGTCCACACCCCGAGCCCGAGCACCAGCACCGTCCCGGTGCCGATCCCCGCGTACCCGACCACCCGCAGCGCGTCCTTCGAGTCGGCGACGCCGGAGCCGGAACTCCCCATCGGGTCGCCGTCCGCCGCGAGCGGATGGCGCTTGGCCGCCCGACGGTCGGCCGCCGTCAGGCCGAACCCCGCCTTGACCGGGTCCTTGTCGTAGGCGGGCCCGCCGCGCGCGTCGCCCGCGACCCGTACCCGCAGCACCACCGGCACCGAGCTGTTCAGATGCGGTGCCACCTGCGGCGGGTTGACGGTGACCGCCAGGAAGTACCCACCGCTGAAGCTCATCGCGCGGACCGTGGAGCCGGTGTTCGCATACCGGTTTCCGTAGGCCACCGGCGCGGTGGCCACCTGGGTGCGGGGCGGCTCGCCGCTCTGTGCGGCGGGGGTGCCGCGCTTCGCGAGCCCGCGCGCCGGGTTGTAGGCGTGCAGCGCCAGGGCGCGGTCGAGCAGACGGGTGCTCTGGTCCTTGCCGTCGGCGGACAGTTCGGCGACGGCGGAGAGGCGCTGCCCCCAGTCCACGGGCACCCGGTAGAAGTGCGTCTCCCCCGGCGTGATCTCGTCCCTCCACACCCCGGTCCCCAGGGTCGGCGCGTCGGTGAAGCCGCGCCCGCCGCGCCTCGGCAGGGGGGTGCCGTCCAGCGGCTCGGGCGACGGCGAGCTCGAACTCCCCTCCGGGGCCGCCCCGGTGGCCCCGCCCTTCACCGGTGGCTCCACCATCAGCCGGAGCTCCACGGGCCAGCGCTCCTGGTCCGGTGACCCGTCCTGGCGCTCCACGGTCACCACATAGCGTCCCGCCTGGTGGCAGGAGGCCGGGCCGGAGTCGATCTGGCGGGAGGCGTAGTCGGCCAGGGGATAGGCCACACCGCTCGTCTCGATCTTCGGGGAGGCGGTGCCGCAGATGCCCCCGTCGGGGCTCTCCAGGGTCACCTTCACACCATCTCGGTACGAGGTCACCTCCGCGCCCGGCCGGGGTGCCGCGACCGCCGAGACATAGGCGGCTGACTTCGTGTCGAGCGTCACGCCGTAGAACCGCTTCTCGCCCGGCCCGACGCTGTCGACATAGGTGCGGCCGACCGCCAGGGAAGGGGCGCCCGCGTCACCGTCGGAGCCGGATATCCGGGTGCCGCGGGTCTCGTACGCCCGGGCTCCGGCGGCGCCGTCGGCGAGGGACGTGCCCGGTGCCGCGGCCACCGCGCACAGTGCCGCCGCCGCGGCGAGACCGGCCCTGACCTTGCGGCGGTCCTTCATCGCGCGTCACTCCTCGTCGTACCGGCCGGTCGGCCCGCTCAACCCCGGCCTGGTCGGGCTCGTTCGCCCCGGCCCGGCCGGCCCGCTCAACTTTGCCTGTGCAAGCTATTCGTTTGCGAGAGTGAAACACGAAGGCCCCCGTCATCCCATCCCCCCGACGCCCCCCGACATCCCGTCCCCGACGCCCCCGCCGCTTCCCCGCCACGGCGCCAGTAAAGCCGACGGGGCCCCGACCGCTCCAGCGGTCGGGGCCCCGTACCGGGACTGTTATAGGAGCTCACACACCCGAACCTGCGGGTACGGAGTCGGTCGCCTCCGTCCACAGATCCTGCTCGGCGCGATCCGCCTGGATCTGGCGGTACACGAGGAGCCCGCCGATGGCGGCCAGTGCGACCAGGAGCAGCTTCTTCACCGCGCTACCTCGTCTCTTTCTTGACGTAGGGGACCTCTGGCGCCCGATGATACACACCGACCGATACCGATCGGTGACCTATGACCGGCATTGGCCGATGAGAAACCGGGAAGGAAGCGGGGATCAACTCCCTGCCCCCCATACGACATCAGCCTGGACGAAGAAAATCTCCATCCAGGCTGATAGCGACGGTGGGGCTAACAGGACTTGAACCTGTGGCCTCTTCCTTATCAGGGAAGCGCTCTAACCGTCTGAGCTATAGCCCCGCGCTGCACCGAAAGATTAGCGCACCACCTGCCCCGTCCCAAAATCGGTAACCGGCGGCCCGCTACTCGTCCTCGGCCAGGGTCAGCTCGACGCCGCCCACGAAGCCCGCCGACAGGTTGTAGATGAAGGCCCCGAGCGTGGCCAGCGCGGTCGCCAGCACCACATTGATCACGGCGATGATCCCGGTGAACCCCAGGACACGCGGAAGCGACAGGAAGGACTGCAGGTCGAACCCGCTGCCCTTCTGCGACTCCGTGGCGTCGCTTATGGTGCCGCCCACCGCGCTGAAGACGCCCATGGCGTCCATGACCATCCACAGCACCGCCACCGCGATCACGGTGCAGATCCCCAGCGCGATCGCCAGCAGGAAGCTGACCTTCATGACCGACCACGGATCGACCCTGGCGACCCGCAGCCGCGCCTTACGGGTCCGCGGCGCCGGACGGGCCCCCACGGACGTACGAGGGCGCCGGACGGCCGTGGCGGCCTGCTGGTGCCCCGTCTGGGCGGCCTGGGCCGACTGGGCCGACTGCCCGGGCACCGCGGAGCCGCCCCGTCCGGCCCCGCCGCCGGGCGGCGGGGCGTATGCCTGCGGCGGGTGGTACGGCTGCGCGGGCTGGGCGGGGGCGGGACGCTCGTTGGGGAGCGGGCTGGAGTACTGGGGCTTGGGGTGCGGATCGCGCTGCGGTCGCAGCTTCCGGGTCTCGGTCACCGCCGCGGCGGAGTCCCCGGCCGGGGCACGGGCGCCGTCCCCAGCGGTGTGACCGCCCGTCGGGGCTCCCGATCCCGGACGCCCTCCGGCGTCCGCACCGCCGCCCGCGGCACCCGTGGCTCCACTCACGACTTACTCCTCGGTCTCGTCGGCCGGGGGCGCTGTGCCCTCGGCCGCCTCGGACTCGGCCTCCTCGGCTGGCGCGTTCACGGCCGCGGTTTCTTCCTCGACCTCTTCAGCCTCACGACCGGCCTCGGCGTTCCGGGCGATGCCGACGACGGCATCGCGCTTGCCCAGGTTGATCAGTTGGACGCCCATGGTGTCACGGCCCGTCTCCCTGACCTCATTGACCCGGGTGCGGATCACGCCACCGCTGAGCGTGATGGCGAGGATCTCATCGGTCTCCTCGACCACCAGCGCCCCGACCAGGGAACCGCGGTCCTCGACGATCTTCGCCGCCTTGATTCCGAGACCACCGCGCCCCTGGACGCGGTACTCATCGACATTGGTCCGCTTCGCGTACCCGCCGTCGGTGGCGGTGAACACGAACGTACCGGCCCGGACGACATTCATCGAGAGGAGTTCGTCCCCTTCGCGGAAGCTCATGCCCTTCACACCGGAGGTCGCGCGCCCCATCGGCCGCAGCGAGTCGTCGGTCGCCGTGAACCGGATCGACTGGGCCTTCCTGCTGATCAGCAGCAGATCGTCCGCGGAGGAGACCAGTTCGGCGCCGATCAGCTCGTCCTCGCGGCCGTCCTCCATCTCCCGGAGGTTGATCGCGATCACACCGCCCGAGCGGGGCGAGTCGTAGTCCTTCAGCGGGGTCTTCTTCACCAGGCCGGACTTGGTGGCCAGCACCAGGTACGGCACCGCCTCGTAGTCCCGGATGGCGAGAATCCGCGCGATCTTCTCATCGGGCTGGAAGGCCAGCAGATTCGCCACATGCTGGCCGCGCGCCTCACGTCCCGCGTCCGGCAGTTCGTACGCCTTCGCCCGGTAGACCCGGCCCTTGTTGGTGAAGAACAGCAGCCAGTGGTGGGTGGTCGAGACGAAGAAGTGGGAGACGATGTCGTCCTGCTTCAGCTTCGTCCCGCGCACGCCCTTGCCGCCGCGCTTCTGCGAGCGGTAGTCCTCGGTCTTGGTGCGCTTCACATAGCCGCCACGCGTGATCGTGACGACGATGTCCTCCTCGGCGATCAGGTCCTCGATGGACATGTCGCCGTCGAAGGGGACCAGCTTGGTGCGCCGGTCGTCGCCGAACTTCTCGACGATCGCGGTCAGCTCCTCGCTGATGATCTGCCGCTGCCGCTCGGGCGAGGCCAGGATCGCGTTGTACTCGTTGATCTTGGCCTGCAGCTCGTCATGCTCCTGGACGATCTTCTGACGCTCCAGGGCGGCCAGCCGCCGCAGCTGCATCTCGAGGATCGCGTTCGCCTGGATCTCGTCGATCTCCAGCAGGCCCATCAGGCCCTCGCGCGCGGTCTCCACCGTGTCGCTGCGCCGGATCAGCGCGATGACCTCGTCGATCGCGTCCAGGGCCTTGAGCAGACCGCGCAGGATGTGCGCCCGCTCCTCGGCCTTGCGCAGCCGGAAGCGGGTCCGGCGGACGATGACCTCGACCTGGTGGGTGACCCAGTTGCGGATGAACGCGTCCAGCGAGAGGGTGCGCGGCACGCCGTCGACCAGGGCCAGCATGTTGGCGCCGAAGTTGGTCTGCAGATCGGTGTGCTTGTAGAGGTTGTTGATGACGACCTTGGCGACCGCGTCCCGCTTGAGCACGATGACCAGGCGCTGGCCGGTGCGCGAGGAGGTCTCGTCACGGACGTCGGCGATGCCGCCGACCCTGCCGTCCTTCACCAGGTCGGCGATCTTCTGCGCGAGGTTGTCCGGGTTCACCTGGTACGGCAGCTCGGTGACCACCAGGCACTGCCGGCCCTGGATCTCCTCGACCTCCACCACCGCGCGCATGGTGATCGAGCCGCGCCCGGTGCGGTACGCCTCCTCGATGCCCTTACGGCCGACGACCAGCGCCCCGGTCGGGAAGTCCGGGCCCTTGATCCGGTCGATCAGGGCGTCGAGCAGCTCTTCCTGGGTGGCCTCGGGGTTGGCCAGGGCCCACTGGGCGCCCTCGGCCACTTCGCGCAGATTGTGCGGCGGGATGTTGGTGGCCATACCGACCGCGATCCCCGCCGAGCCGTTGATCAGCAGGTTCGGGAAACGGGCCGGCAGGACCGTCGGCTCCTGGTTGCGGCCGTCGTAGTTGTCCTGGAAGTCGACGGTCTCCTCGTCGATGTCCCGGAGCATCTCCATCGACAGCGGCGCCATCTTGCACTCGGTGTACCGCATGGCCGCCGCGGGGTCGTTGCCCGGGGAGCCGAAGTTGCCGTTGGAGTCGACCAGCGGCATCCGCATGGACCACGGCTGGGCCAGCCGCACCAGCGCGTCGTAGATCGACGAGTCGCCGTGCGGGTGGTAGGTGCCCATGACGTCGCCGACGACGCGGGCGCACTTGTAGAAGCCCTTCTCGGGGCGGTACCCGCCGTCGTACATCGCGTACAGCACCCGGCGGTGCACCGGCTTGAGGCCGTCCCGGACGTCGGGCAGCGCACGGCTCACGATCACGCTCATCGCGTAATCGAGGTACGAGCGCTGCATCTCCGTCTCTAGGCCGACCGGCTCGACGCGGAGGGCGGCGCCGTCGGCGAGCTCGTCGGGGGTCAGGTCGTCGGGCGTGTTCGGGGTGTTCTCGTCGGCCATTGCTGGTCAAAGTCCTTCTGTCGTCTGCGGCTGGGGGCCGACTCAGATGTCGAGGAAGCGGACATCCTTGGCGTTGCGCTGGATGAACGAGCGCCGTGCCTCGACGTCCTCACCCATGAGGACCGAGAACAGGTCGTCGGCCTGGGCCGCGTCGTCCAGCGTGACCTGGCCCAGAACGCGGTGGTCCTGGTCCATCGTGGTCACCCGCAGCTCTTCGGCGTTCATCTCGCCCAGACCCTTGAAGCGCTGGACGGAGTCGTCCCTGATGCGCTTGCCCTGCTCCCGGCCGGCCTGGATCAGCGCGTCCCGCTCCCGGTCCGAGTACGCGTACTCGACCTCGTCCCGGCCCCACTTGATCTTGTAGAGGGGCGGACGGGACAGGAAGACGTGCCCCGCCTCGACCAGCGGGCGCATAAAACGGAAGAGGAAGGTCAGCAGCAGGGTGTTGATGTGCTGGCCGTCGACATCGGCGTCCGCCATCAGAATGATCTTGTGATAGCGGAGCTTGGCGATGTCGAAGTCCTCGTGCACCCCGGTGCCGAAGGCGGAGATCAGCGCCTGGACCTCGTTGTTCTGGAGGATCTTGTCGACCCGGGCCTTCTCGACGTTGAGGATCTTGCCTCGGATCGGGAGGATCGCCTGGTACTGCGGGTTGCGGCCGGACTTGGCCGAGCCGCCGGCGGAGTCACCCTCGACGATGAAGATCTCGCACTTCGACGGGTCGTTCGACTGGCAGTCGCTCAGCTTGCCCGGCAGCGAAGCGGTCTCCAGCAGCCCCTTGCGGCGGGTCAGATCGCGCGCCTTACGGGCCGCGACGCGGGCCGTGGCCGCCTGGATGCCCTTGCGGACGATGTCCGCCGCCTCGTTGGGGTTGCGGTCCAGCCAGTCGGCGAGATGCTCGTTGACGATCTTCTGGACGAAGGTCTTGGCCTCCGTGTTGCCCAGCTTGGTCTTGGTCTGGCCCTCGAACTGGGGCTCGCCCAGCTTGACCGAGATGATCGCGGTCAGGCCCTCGCGGATGTCCTCACCGGTGAGGTTGTCGTCGCGCTCCCGGAGCAGCTTCTTGTCGCGCGCGTACTTGTTGATCAGGTACGTCAGCGCGGCGCGGAAGCCCTCCTCATGGGTGCCGCCCTCATGGGTGTGGATGGTGTTCGCGAAGCTGTAGACACCCTCGGTGTACTGCGCGTTCCACTGCATCGCGAGTTCGAGGGAGAGCATCCGCTCCTTGTCCTCGGCCTCGAAGCCGATCACCGTGGGGTGGACCAGCTCGCCCTTACGGGAGTTGAGGTAGGTGACGAAGTCGACGATGCCGCCCTCGTAGTGGTACTTCACGGAGAGCGGTTTGCCCTCCTCGTCCACATGTGCCTCGCGCTCGTCCGTCAGCGAGATGGACAGGCCCTTGTTGAGGAACGCCATCTCCTGGAAGCGCCGGGCCAGCGTCTCGAAGGAGTACTCGGTGGTCTCGAAGACGTCCGGGTCCGCCCAGAAGGTGACCGTGGTGCCGGTCTCCTCCGTGGCCTCGTTCCGGGCCAGGGGCGCGGTCGGCGCTCCCGTCTTGTAGTCCTGGGTCCAGCGGTAACCGTCCGTCCTGACCTCGACCGACACCTTCGACGACAGGGCGTTGACGACGGAGACGCCGACGCCGTGCAGACCGCCGGAGACGGCATAGCCGCCGCCGCCGAACTTGCCGCCCGCGTGCAGCACGGTCAGCACGACCTCAACGGCCGGCTTCCCCTCCGAGGGGACGATGCCCACGGGGATACCGCGGCCGTTGTCCACGACGCGGACGCCGCCGTCGGCGAGGATCGTGACCTCGATGGTGTCCGCGTGACCGGCCATGGCCTCGTCGACGGAGTTGTCGACGACCTCCTGGACGAGGTGGTGCAGGCCGCGCTCACCGGTGGAACCGATGTACATACCGGGTCGCTTGCGGACCGCCTCCAGCCCCTCCAGAACGGTGATCGCACTGGCGTCGTACGACGGCGGAGCCAGGGCCTCGCCGTCGGGCGTGGACGGGATGTTTTCGATGGGGTTGCCGGAATCGGCCACGAAGCGCCCTTTCTGGCACAGCACAAGCCGTCTCCGGGCAGGCGGGAGCGGCTGCGTCGTTCAACATGTGTCCGCAAGCGCTCGGTGCGCCAGCGGCGACGGTGTACGGCCCCAGTCTACCGGTAGCGCCGACAAGAATGGGGGCTTGCTGCCGCCTGAGTCCGCATGTGCCGCCCTGAACCGGCCGCCGCCGACTCCCCATATGCGGGGACGGGCTCCAAGAGGCTCACGCCGCCACTCAGCGCTTCGGGCTGTCAACCACCGGCTACCGTGACCGGGGTCTCAGCAGTCACCCTGTTACCGCCGGTTAACACAGGGCTCGAACCCCGGTCAGCCGTAGGTGTCCCCCGGGCCCGTGGAGCCCGGGGAACGCAGCGGGCCGTAGCGCCGGGGCGGGCCGCCGGGGCCCAGAACCTTGATCAGCTTCACCGTGCCCTGGCCCAGATCGGCGTTGAGCCGGGCCACGAGCTGGGGGGCGAGCAGCCGCAGCTGAGTCGCCCACGCCGTGGAGTCACAGCGCACCGTGAGCACCCGGGCGTCCTCGTCGTAGCGCTGGGGCTCGCAGTGCTGGGCCACCTCGGGGCCCACCATCTGGGGCCAGCGGCCCATCACCCCGCCGACCGCGGCCGGGGTCTCCCAGCCACGCTCGGTGATCAGCCGGTTGATCGCCGCACCGAGCGGAAGCGGATCGCGGCCATCGGCGCGCGCGCCGGAGCGCAAGCCCCCTCTGCGCGCCTGCTTCTTCTGCTGGGCCGCGGCTCCCCGGGCGCGCGCCTGCTCCTTGGCCGCGCGCAGCGCCACCCGCGCGAGATCGACCCCTGAGGGCTCCGGCACCGGCGGGGACCCGGGCGCCGCCGAGGGCAGCGCGGGCTGGTCCGTCCCGTCCGTCATACCCGCCGCACCTCGCCCTCGGACACCGCGAAGCGCGTACCGGCCAGCACATGCGGGACGTCGTCCTCCACCGCCGCGGTCACCAGCACCTGCTCCCCGGGGGCGACCAGCTCGGCCAGCCGCTCCCGGCGCCGCTCGTCCAGCTCCGCGAAGACGTCGTCGAGCACCAGCACCGGCTCGCCCGCCTCGGTGCGCAGCAGATCGTAGGAGGCCAGCCGCAGAGCGAGGGCGTACGACCAGGACTCGCCATGGCTGGCGTAGCCCTTCGCCGGGAGCCTGCCCAGCTTGAGGACCAGGTCGTCGCGGTGCGGGCCCACCAGCGTGACCCCGCGCTCGATCTCCTGCTTGCGGGCCTCGGTGAGGGCGGCCATCAGCAGCTCGTACAGCTCCTCGCGGCTGCCCGCACCGGCCGGCGCCTCACCGGCCGAGCCGCGGTACTCCAGCAGCACCGGGCCGCCGCCCGGGGCGAGCTGCTCGTACGCCTTGTCGGCGAGCGGCTGGAGCACGGAGATCAGATCGAGCCGCTGGGCGAGCAGCTCGGCACCGGCCCGGGCCAGATGCTGGTCCCAGACGTCGAGGGTGGACAGGGCCGCGTCGCCGCCCCCGCTGCGCGAGCCGTGGCGCCGGGCCAGGGCGGCGGTCTTCAGCAGGGTGTTGCGCTGCTTCAGCACCCGGTCGTAGTCGGAGCGGACCCCCGCCATCCGGGGCGCCCGCGCGGTGATCAGCTCGTCCAGGAACCGGCGCCGCTCGCCGGGATCGCCCTTGACCAGGGCCAGATCCTCGGGCGCGAACAGCACCGACCGCAGGATCCCCAGCACATCACGCGGCCTGACCTGCGACGATCGATTGATCCGGGCGCGATTGGCCCTGCCCGGGTTGAGCTCGAGCTCGATCAGCTGCTGCCGGTCCCCCTGGGCGACCGCGGCCCGGACCACGGCCCGCTCCGCGCCCATGCGCACCAGCGGGGTGTCGGAGGAGACCCGGTGGCTGCCGAGGGTGGCGAGATAGCCGACGGCCTCGACGAGATTGGTCTTGCCCTGGCCGTTGGGCCCGACGAAGGCCGTGACGCCCGGGTCGAGCGCCACCTCGGCCCGGGCGTACGAGCGGAAGTCGGCGAGCGAGAGATGCGTGACGTGCATAGTGGGCTGCGCCGACCTCCCCCGGCAGTACTGCTTGCTTCCGACCCCGAGGGGTGGTTACTTCTCGTTGCTCTCGACCGCGTGGCCACCGAACTGATTGCGCAGCGCGGCGACCATCTTGATCTGCGGCGAGTCCTCCTGGCGGGAGGCGAACCGGGCGAAGAGCGACGCGGTGATCGCGGGCAGCGGCACGGCGTTGTCGATCGCGGCCTCCACGGTCCAGCGGCCCTCACCGGAGTCCTCCGCGTAGCCCCGCAACCCGTCCAGGTGCTCGTCCTCGTCCAGGGCGCGGACGGCCAGGTCGAGCAGCCAGGAGCGGATGACCGTGCCCTCCTGCCAGGAGCGGAAGACCTCGCGGACGTCGGTGACCGAGTCCACCTTCTCCAGCAGCTCCCAGCCCTCGGCGTACGCCTGCATCATCGCGTACTCGATGCCGTTGTGGACCATCTTGGCGAAGTGGCCCGCGCCGACCTTGCCGGCGTGGACGGCGCCGACCTCGCCCTCGGGCTTGAGCGCGTCGAAGATCGGCTGGACCTGGGCCACATGGTCGGCGGCGCCGCCGTACATCAGCGCGTAGCCGTTCTCCAGACCCCAGACACCGCCGGAGACACCGCAGTCGACGAAGCCTATGCCCTTGGCGTTGAGCTGCTCGGCGTGGATCTCGTCGTCGGTCCAGCGGGAGTTGCCGCCGTCCACGACGACGTCGCCGGGCGACAGCAGCTCGGCCAGCTCATCGATGGTGATCTGGGTGGGGACGCCCGCCGGGACCATGACCCACACCACTCGCGGGCCCTTGAGCTTGTTGACGAGCTCATCGATGCTGTGGACATCGGCGACGTCCGGGTTGCGGTCGTATCCGATGACGGTGTGGCCTGCGCGGCGGATGCGCTCGCGCATGTTGCCGCCCATCTTGCCGAGGCCGATGAGACCGAGCTCCATCAGTGATCCTTTGTGCCGTAGTCCGTTGCGTTTCGCGGTGAATCCGAGCCTACGCCCGCGGGTAGCCGCACAGATGTGGGCTACACCCGCTCATCCGCTCGGCTTTCAGCCACTCAGTCGGACCGGCATGATCAGGTACTTGTACGCCTCGTCCGCCTCGGCGTCCATGGCGGGCTTGCCACTCAGCAGGGCGGGCTTGGTCGAGGTGGTGAAGGACAGCTGGGCGACCGGCGAGTCGATCGCGCTGAGGCCGTCCAGCAGGAACGTCGGGTTGAAGGCGATCGAGATGTCGTCGCCGTCGAGCTGGGCGTCCACCCTTTCCACAGCCTGTGCGTCGTCGCTGGACCCGGCCTCCAGGATCAGCACGCCCTGCTCGAAGGTGAGCCGCACCGGGGTATTGCGCTCGGCGACCAGGGCCACCCGCTTGACGGCCTCGACGAACGGGGCGGTCTCGATCACCGCGACCGAGTTGAACTCGGTGGGGAAGAGCGTGCGGTACTTCGGCAGGTCGCCCTCGAGCAGCCGGGTGGTCGTACGGCGCCCGGCGCCCTCGAAGCCGATCAGGCCCTCGCCCGCACCCGAGCCGGAGAGCGCGAGCGCGACGGTGTCACCGCTGGTCAGCGACTTGGCGGTGTCGAGGAGCGTCTTGGCGGGCACCAGCGCGACGGCGGAGATGTCGGGGGTCTCGGGCTTCCACAGGAACTCGCGGACCGCGAAGCGGTAGCGGTCGGTGGAGGCCAGCGTGACGGTGTCGCCCTCGATCTCGATCCGCACACCCGTGAGCACCGGCAGGGTGTCGTCACGGCCGGCGGCGATGGCGACCTGGGCCGCGGCGGCGGCGAAGACCTCACCGGGGACGGTGCCGGTCGCCGTCGGCATCTGCGGCAGCGTCGGGTACTCCTCCACAGGCAGGGTGTGGAGTGTGAATCGCGAGGAGCCGCAGACCACGGTCACCCGCACGCCGTCGCTGGAGATCTCCACAGGGCGGTTGGGGAGGGCGCGGCAGATGTCGGCGAGAAGGCGGCCGGAGACGAGGACCGTGCCGTCGTCCTCGATGTCGGCCTCCACCGAGACGCGGGCCGAGACCTCGTAGTCGAAGCCGGAGAGGCTCAGCGCGCCTTCCTCCGCCTTCATCAGGATCCCCGCGAGGACGGGCACCGGCGGTCGGGCCGGGAGGCTGCGGGCCGTCCAGGCCACCGCCTCCGCGAGTACATCGCGCTCCACCCGGATCTTCACCGTAAGCCGCCTCCTGCTGTTGCTGGCTCGCCCTGCTGGCCTTCGTCGTCGGCTGTGTTGCCGGAGACCAGTCTGACGCACGCCGCCGACAGTCGGTGCGGCTCGGGGTCAAGTCGGTGCGCGGGGTGTCGGGCGGCTCGGCCCGAGGTTGTGCACAGGCCCCACTTCGAAGCGGTTTCCTCGCTATCTCTATGTGGTCGTAGTAGTAGGCCCTGTGGAAACCGTGGAAAACTCAATCGGCCCTGGTCAGAGACCACTTTTTGTCCACCGGGCCTGTGGGTGGAGGCGGTGGACAACCAGGGCTTTCTGTGGATGCCGAAGAGTTCTGCACATGCGATGCACAGACATCGCCCGGTTCTCCCCAGCGTCGTCCCCAGTTTTACCCACCTTCCCCACAGCCCAACCCGCCTCTTCGGTGTGACGCCTTTCACTCAGCCGGGTGACCGTGGCCGTTTCGTTGCCGAACAGTGGACAGCGGTGTGGAGAAGCTGTGGGCAACGGGCCTTCGGCTGTGGGTTGCCGGTGGACAAGCTGACGCGCGGCCTGTGGGCATCTCGATCGTCCACAGTCTGTGGACTCCGGTTAGCCACAATTCCACAACCGGCTGACCTCGGAGGATCCCCTTCCCACCGGACAGCCTGTGGACGCGATCGGGACAACTCCCATGTCCCCAGGGTGTGGACGGTGGATGAGCTGTGGATCTGTGGAGAACCGGGCCGGCCGGACAGGGAATCGAACAGCCTCGTAGCGGTGAACGACGAGGGACGGCGACGTGACGAGGGGGACGACGAAGGGCGCCCCGGGAGATGTCCGTCCCGGAGCGCCCTTCAGCGGTTCGTGGTGGCCCTGCTGGCCCCTCTCAGCCGTTCTTGATGCGGTTGGTCAGCTCGGTCACCTGGTTGTAGATGGAGCGCCGCTCGGCCATCAGCGCCCTGATCTTGCGATCGGCGTGCATCACTGTCGTGTGGTCGCGGCCGCCGAACTGCGCGCCGATCTTGGGCAGCGAGAGATCGGTCAGCTCCCGGCAGAGGTACATCGCGATCTGCCGCGCGGTGACCAGCACCCTGCTGCGGGAGGCGCCGCAGAGATCGTCGACGGTGTGCCCGAAGTAGTCCGCGGTCGCGGCCATGATCGCGGTGGCGGTGATCTCCGGGGCCGCGTCCTCGCCGCCGGGGATCAGATCCTTCAGCACGATCTCGGTGAGCCCGAGGTCCACCGGCTGCCGGTTCAGGCTCGCGAAGGCCGTCACTCTGATCAGCGCGCCCTCCAGCTCACGGATGTTGCGGGAGATCCGCGAGGCGATGAACTCCAGCACCTCCGGCGGCGCGTTCAGCTGCTCCTGCACCGCCTTCTTACGGAGGATCGCGATGCGCGTCTCCAGCTCCGGCGGCTGCACATCGGTGATCAGGCCCCACTCGAAGCGGTTGCGGAGCCGGTCCTCCAGGGTGACCAGCTGCTTGGGCGGCCGGTCGGAGGAGAGCACGATCTGTTTGTTGGCGTTGTGGAGCGTATTGAAGGTGTGGAAGAACTCCTCCTGCGTCGACTCCTTGCTCGCCAGGAACTGGATGTCGTCGACCAGCAGGATGTCCATGTCGCGGTAGCGCTTGCGGAACGCGTCCGCCTTGCCGTCGCGGATGGAGTTGATGAACTCGTTGGTGAACTCCTCCGAGCTCACATAGCGCACCCGGGTGCCGGGGTAGAGGCTGCGCGCGTAGTGCCCGATGGCATGCAGCAGGTGGGTCTTGCCGAGCCCGGACTCGCCGTAGATGAACAGCGGGTTGTACGCCTTGGCCGGCGCCTCGGCGACGGCGACCGCCGCGGCGTGCGCGAAGCGGTTGGACGCGCCGATGACGAAGGTGTCGAAGAGGTACTTGGGGTTCAGCCGCGCGGTCGGCTCACCGGGGCCGGACGCGGGCGCGGGCTGAGCGGCGAGCGGGCCGGGGGCACCGGTCTGCGAGGGCAGCACGGGCGGTCCGCCGCGCGCGCGCTCGAGCGGGTCGGGCAGATCGTGGCGCTGCTCGTACGGCGGGCGCTCGGGGCTCGCCCCGGGGCGGGGGATGCCACCGGGACCGCCGCCGGGGCCGTGGCCCGGCCCGGGGCGCTCGGCGCCCGGTCCGCGGTAGTCGCCGCGCGGCTGCTCGTACGGCTGCTGGTCGTAGCCGGACTGCTGGTCGTAGCCGGATTGCTGGTCATAGCCGGACGGGGCGCGCTGGGAGGCGTACGGGTCGCTCTCCGGGAAGCCGCCGAGCCGGGGCTGCTGCCAGCCGTAGTCGTCACGGCCCCGCGGCCAGGCGCCCGGTTCGGGGCGGGACTGCTGATACCCGGGGTACGCGGGGCGGGCCGACGGAAGATCGTCCGGCGCCTGGCGGCCATAGCCGTCCCGGCCGTCGTAGCCCTCATAGGACTCGCGCTGCTCGCGCTGCGGCTGCGGGGGCACGATCGGCTCGCCGGCGGACTCGTCCACGGTGATCGCGATGCGGATAGGACGGCCGCACTCCCGGCTCAGCGTTTCGCTGACGACTGGGGCCAGCCGGCCCTCCAGTACGCCCTTGGCGAATTCGTTGGGGACGGCGAGCAGCGCGGTGTCGGCGACGAGCGCGAGGGGCTGGCACCGCTTGATCCAGTGCTCGTCCTTGGCCTCGACGCCTTGTCCGCCCTGCCCGGAGCCCTCTCCCAGCAGCCGCTCGAGCACACGTGGCCACACTGCGGCAAGATCGGCGGGTACGTCAGCCACAGGGCACGCTCTCTCACTCGCTGGGTGGGGGACGCCGACAGGTCCCACGAATGTGTGGTTCTCGGGACGGGCGTGAAGGAATCGGAGCCCAGCCACGGTAGTCAGGCCGGGGTACAGGGTTCAAGTCGTTGTCCACAGGGTGTGTACAAATGTGCCATGCGATGTCGCCGGGCGTTCCCTTGCCCCTAGGCTGTGGGGGCATAGCGCGCTGTCAGGGTGTCGGCCACCGGTTTGACCGGATGGCGTAACCGCGCGTACCGTAACCAGGTCGAGTTGTCGATGGCTGCTGCCGCCTGCCTCCGATGGGCAAGGATTCACGGGCTGATGATCCGTGGTCGTGAAGCGGTGCACTCGGGCGTATTGCGAGCTACTCGTGGGCGCACGGTGACAGCCAAGCGATAGACCGCCACCATCCGATTCATTTCTGGAGCCCCCGAGTGAGCAAGCGCACCTTCCAGCCGAACAACCGTCGTCGCGCGAAGACCCACGGCTTCCGGCTGCGGATGCGCACCCGTGCCGGCCGCGCGATCCTCGCGTCCCGCCGTAGCAAGGGTCGCGCCCGCCTGTCGGCCTGAGCAGCCTGACTCAAGGTCCATGACGTGCTGCCTACCGAACATCGGCTGAGGCGGCGCGAGGACTTCGCGGCCGCGGTACGCCGAGGACGCAGGGCCGGGCGCCCGCTCCTTGTCGTGCATCTTCGTACCGGCCTCACCAGCGGTGATACGGACCCGCACGCATCCGGGGAGAGTGCTCCTCCGGCGCGTGCGGGTTTCGTCGTAAGCAAGGCGATCGGCGGTGCCGTCGTCCGCAATCTGGTGAAGCGGAGACTGCGCCATCTGATGCGGGACCGCATCGACCGATTTCCCGCAGGTAGCCTTGTGGTCGTACGGGCGCTGCCCGGCGCGGGTGAGGCGGGTCACGACCAGCTGGCCCGCGATCTCGACACGGCAGTGCAGCGGCTACTGGGAGGGGTGCCGCGATGAAGTACCCGCTGCTGTGGTTGATCAAGCTGTACCAGTGGACCATCAGCCCGATGCTGGGACCGGTCTGCAAGTACTACCCGTCGTGCTCGCACTATGGCTATACGGCCATCAACCGGCACGGCGCGGTAAAAGGAACGGCGCTGACGGCCTGGCGCATCTTGCGCTGCAACCCATGGTCACTCGGTGGCGTCGACCATGTCCCGCCCCGGAAGCGTCCGGTGTGGCACCAGCGGCTGCGGAACCGCCTCGGCGGGCATCCGGCTGTGGAGCCCGCCGCACAGCCCGAGACCCAGCCCAAAGCCCAAGGAGCCTGATTCGTGGACACGATCCTCGGTCCTCTTTATGACGTAGTTTCCTGGATCATCGTCCAGTTCCACTCGTTCTACAGCTTGATCTTCGATCGGGACAGTGGCTGGGCGTGGGGTCTGTCCATCGTTTCGCTGGTGGTGCTGATCCGGATCTGCCTGATCCCGCTCTTCGTGAAGCAGATCAAGTCGACGCGGAACATGCAGGCGCTCCAGCCCAGGATGAAGGCGATCCAGGAGCGCTACAAGAGTGACAAGCAGCGCCAGTCCGAAGAGATGATGAAGCTCTACAAGGAGACGGGTACCAACCCGCTCTCGAGCTGTCTGCCGATCCTCGCGCAGTCGCCGTTCTTCATCTCGCTGTACCAGGTGCTCAACCACATCGCGAACAACAAGACGGTCGGTGTCATCGACCAGTCGCTGCTGGACAGCGCCCGTAACGCCCATATCTTCGGCGCTCCGCTGTCGGTGAAGTTCATGGACTCGGCCTCGAAGGTCGAATCCCTCGGCGCCTCGCTGACCGACGTCCGCGTCGTGACCATCACCATGATCGTCCTGATGTCGGCCTCGCAGTTCTTCACCCAGCGCCAGCTGATGACCAAGAACGTCGACCTCACGGTGAAGACGCCGTTCATGCAGCAGCAGAAGATGCTGATGTACGTCTTCCCGATCATGTTCGCCGTCTTCGGCATCAACTTCCCCGTCGGTGTCCTCGTCTACTGGCTGACCACCAACGTCTGGACCATGGGCCAGCAGATGTTCGTCATCCGCCGGAACCCGACCCCGGGCAGCGTGGCCTTCAAGGCCCGCCAGGAGCGGCTGCGGGCCAGCGGCAAGCTGAAGGAGGAGCCGGCCGAGGTCGCCGCGAAGGAGGCGGCCGAGACGGCGCGCGCCAACCGCCAGCAGCCCAAGCGCCAGACCAAGGCGAAGCGCTCCACGACCGGCCACAGCAAGGCCAGCTCGCAGCCGAGTTCCTCGGTCTCCATGGAGAAGTCCACCGAGGACAAGCCCGCCGAGAAGCCGGGACCGGGGCAGAAGAAGGGCGCGCAGGGCGGCAAGCCGGCCGGCGGCGGCTCGGCTTCCGGCTCCTCCCGTGGCTCGAAGTCCGGCCAGCGCAAGGGCCAGCAGCGCCCCAAGCACCCGTCCAAGAAGTAACGAAGGAGTCCATCCGTGACGGAAGGCACCACCCCGGCAGCCGAGGGTGTCGACACCCTGACCCGCCTTGAGCAGGAAGGGGAGATCGCGGCCGACTACCTCGAGGGGCTGCTGGACATCGCGGACCTCGACGGCGACATCGACATGGACGTCGAGGCCGATCGCGCCGCGGTGTCGATCATCAGCGACTCGACCAGCCGTGATCTGCAGAAGCTGGTCGGCCGCGATGGCGAGGTGCTGGAGGCCCTTCAGGAGCTGACCCGCCTCGCGGTGCACCGGGAGACCGGCGACCGCAGCCGGCTGATGCTCGACATCGCCGGATACCGGGCCCGTAAGCGTGCCGAGCTGACCGAGCTGGGCACCAAAGCGGCCGAGGAGGCGAAGGGCACCGGGCAGCCGGTGAAGCTCAAGGCGATGACGCCCTTCGAGCGGAAGGTGGTGCACGACGCCGTGGCCGCCGCCGGGCTGCGCAGCGAGTCCGAGGGCGAGGAGCCCCAGCGCTGCGTGGTCGTGCTTCCGGTCTGAAGCGGTTCCGTCTCGTGATCCACACGGCCCCGTCTGCACGCAGACGGGGCCGAATCTTGTCAGCCTTACATCATCGTTCAGCAGAGTGTTCGGTACGGAAGGACGGTCCCCGTGACGGAAGCAGCGGAGCTCCCCCCGGCGCCCCCCGAGGCAAGGGACGTATTCGGTGACCGTTTCCCGGAGGCCGTCCGCTACGGCGAGCTGCTGGCGGATGTGGGAGTGACCCGCGGGCTGATCGGCCCGCGGGAGGTGCCGCGGCTGTGGGAGCGGCATCTGCTGAACTGCGCGGTGCTCTCCGAAGTGGTGCCCGAGGGGGTCACCGTCTGCGATGTGGGCTCGGGGGCCGGGCTCCCCGGTATCCCGCTCGCCCTGACCCGTCCCGATCTCCGGATCACGCTGCTGGAGCCCCTGCTGCGCCGGACGAACTTTCTGCGGGAAGTGGTGGAGCTGCTGGGGCTGGAGCATGTGACGGTGGTGCGCGGCCGCGCCGAGGAGGTCCTCGGGAAGCTGACCCCGATGCATGTGGTGACGGCACGGGCGGTGGCCCCGCTGGACCGGCTGGCCGGCTGGGGGGTTCCGCTGCTGCGCCCGTACGGCGAGATGCTGCTGCTGAAGGGTGACACCGCCGAGGAGGAGCTGAAGCAGGCCCGGGCGGCGCTGGGCAAGCTGGGCGTGGTGGGGACCTCGGTGCTGCATGTCGGTGCGGGAGTGGTGGACCCGCCGTCCACGGTGGTGCGAGTCGAGGTCGGGGAGAGCCCCGGAGGTGTGCGCTTCGCGGCGAAGCGGGCCAAGGCCGCTCGCCGCTCGCCGCGCCGTCGACCATGAATCAGGAGCATTGCTCCATACAAGCTGGCAAAACTACGCATACCGGAGTGTCGCGACCCATCGACGAGCCCTCCCGTGCATCGTGTTTCACGTGAAACGTCGCTCCCTGCTGCATGGAATCATCAGTCGCGGTCGTGCGGCGGCCTTGCCCCGCGACCGCCGACCCCGTATGAACGTGGATTCATCCACAGGAGAAGGGGCCTCGCTGGTTCACGACCCCAAAAGCATGGCAGGCTCTGCTTATTGCGAGCCTGATGTCGAGGAGAGTGAATCCTTGCGGTCCGACGCCAACATCGCGGGGCCGATGACCGATCCGGTCCCCGGCCCCCGTACTGAATCGCCGGGGGAGGATGTTTCACGTGAAACGCCGCCTCCGATGGACGACACCCCTATCGGCCGTGCCGCTCAGCTGGCCGTCGAAGCCCTGGGCCGCGCCGGTGAGGGGTTGCCCAGGCCGGAGCAGACCCGGGTGATGGTGGTCGCCAACCAGAAGGGCGGGGTCGGGAAGACCACGACCACGGTCAATCTGGCTGCCTCGCTCGCCCTGCACGGTGGTCGCGTGCTGGTGATCGATCTCGACCCACAGGGCAATGCCTCAACGGCGCTGGGGATCGACCACCATGCCGAGGTTCCATCGATCTATGACGTGCTGGTCGACAGCAAGCCGTTGTCCGATGTGGTGCAGCCGGTCCCGGATGTGGAGGGCCTCTTCTGCGCTCCGGCCACGATCGATCTCGCCGGTGCCGAAATCGAGTTGGTCTCCCTGGTGGCCAGGGAGAGCCGGCTTGAGCGGGCCATCGAGGCGTACGAGCAGCCGCTGGACTACATCCTGATCGACTGCCCGCCCTCGCTTGGCCTGCTGACGGTCAATGCGCTGGTGGCCGGCGCGGAAGTGCTGATCCCGATCCAGTGCGAGTACTACGCACTGGAGGGGCTGGGGCAGCTGCTGCGGAATGTGGATCTGGTGCGGGGCCATCTCAACCCCAAGCTCCATGTCTCCACGATCCTTCTCACCATGTACGACGGTCGCACCCGGCTGGCCTCCCAGGTCGCCGACGAGGTGCGGAGCCACTTCGGCGGTGAGGTGCTCCGGACGAGCATCCCACGATCGGTGCGCATCTCCGAGGCCCCCAGTTATGGGCAGACCGTCCTCACCTATGACCCGGGGTCGAGTGGGGCGCTCTCCTATCTGGAGGCGGCCCGTGAGATCGCCCTCAGAGGTGTCGGTGTGCACTACGAAGCCCAGCACGTCCATGCCTTGCCCGAGCTCAGCCAGCACGACCAGCACAGCAGCATGCAGGAGGGGATTCAGTGAGTGAGCGACGCAGAGGACTGGGCCGTGGGCTCGGTGCCCTGATCCCTCCCGCGCCGAAGGGGGCGGACAACGCCGCGTCCTCGGCGGGGGCGGGAACGGTCACGACGACCGGGGCCACCACCTCACCGACCGCGGTCCCGGTGCTCACCCAGGAGCGCGGAGTGGCGGCGGCCAAGGTGGCCGGACTGGCCACGCACACCGTTCCACAGGAAACCGAGCCCGCGCCACGGGAGCAGGAGCCCGAGGCCGTCGCCCCGGAGGCGATGCCGGAGGAGGTGGCCGGGGCTCATTTCGCCGAGCTGCCGCTGGACTTCATCACCCCCAACCCGCGGCAGCCCCGTGAGGTTTTCGACGAGGACGCGCTGGCCGAACTGGTCACCTCGATCCAGGAGGTCGGTCTCCTCCAGCCCGTCGTCGTACGACAGTTGGCGCCGGAGCGCTATGAGCTCATCATGGGTGAGCGCCGCTGGCGGGCCTGTCGTGAGGCCGGGCTGGAGAAGATCCCCGCGATCGTCCGGGCCACCGATGACGAGAAGCTCCTCCTGGACGCGCTCCTGGAGAACCTCCACCGGGCCCAGCTGAACCCGCTGGAAGAGGCTGCGGCGTACGACCAGTTGCTGAAGGACTTCAACTGCACGCATGACGAGCTGGCCGACCGTATCGGGCGCTCGCGTCCGCAGGTCTCCAATACGCTGCGGCTGCTGAAGCTATCCCCGTCCGTGCAGCGCAGGGTGGCCGCCGGGGTTCTCTCCGCGGGCCATGCCCGGGCACTGCTCTCCGTGGACGACCCGGAGGAGCAGGACCGGCTGGCCCATCGCATCGTCGCCGAGGGGCTCTCGGTGCGTGCGGTGGAGGAGATCGTCACCCTGATGGGGTCGCGCTCGGGCGGTACGACCAAGCCCAAGAGCCCGAGGGCGGGTGCACGGGTGTCCCCCGCGCTCACGGATCTGGCCTCACGTCTCTCCGATCGGTTCGAGACGCGGGTGAAGGTCGACCTCGGTCAGAAGAAGGGAAAGATCGTCGTCGAGTTCGCCTCAATAGAGGATCTCGAGCGGATCCTCGGCACGCTGGCCCCCGGTGAGGGGCCGGTGCTGGAGCAGCCGCTCTCCTCCGAGGACGGAGCGGTGGACGAGGACGAGTGAGGCGCTGCCCGTGCGGTTCAGGCCGTACGGAAGGGCAGCGCGGGGCGGGTCGCGTTCCGACATGGTCGGAACGCGACCCGCTGTTTGCCCAAGGGCGGTATCGGTGCAATCTCGGCACGGATACGATGCGGTCAGATAGGGCGGATCCATGTGGAGGCGCCGCATGTGGAGGGCAGGGCCATGCGATCGGTGAGCCGCACCGGACTGTTGGCCACAGGATTGGGCCTGGGAGCTGTCGGCGGTTTCGTCGGCAGTCTGCTCAGGGAGCGTAGTGCGCTGTCAGCCGCCCGTGGCGCGGCTGGCCACGGAAGTGAAGGACTGGCTTCATGGGGCGTCGGCTCGTACCGCTCACGTTGGACAACCTCCCGGACATCCCCAAGCGCTGCCGCGCCTGTGTCTTCTGGGAGCTCGATCCGGTCAGCGGCGAAGCAGCCGTAAGGGCCGGCCGGCCGGAGCTGGAGAAAGAGGCATGGATCTCTGCCGTTCTGCTGGAGTGGGGATCCTGCGGCCGAGTCGTCTATGTCGATGAGGTTCCGGTGGGCTTTGTGCTGTACGCGCCTCCGGCGTATGTACCGCGCTCCACGGCCTTCCCGACCAGTCCGGTCGCGGCGGATGCCGTCCAGCTGATGACGGCATGGCTGATGCCCGGATACCAGGGGCAGGGGCTGGGCCGGGTGATGGTGCAGACCGTCGCCAAGGATCTGATCCGCCGCGGCTTCAAGGCGGTGGAGGCGTTCGGGGACGCCACCTGGAAGGAACCGGCGTGTGTGCTCCCCGCCGAACATCTGCTGGCCGTGGGCTTCAAGACCGTACGGCCGCATCCGCGCTATCCCCGGCTGAGGCTGGAGCTGAGGACGACGATCTCCTGGAAGGAGGATGTCGAGCTGGCCCTGGACCGGCTGCTCGGCGCCGTCCAGAAGGAGCCCGCGCTTCGGCCGCTGTAGCGGGTTCCACGTGAAACACGAAGGGGCTGCCCCGATGGGCAGCCCCTTCGTGTATGAGGGCGAGGCGTGGTGCAGCTCAGCCGATGAAGTCGGCCAGGTCGCGCTCGATGGCGGCCTTGGGCTTGGCGCCGACGATGGTCTTGGCGACCTCGCCGCTCTGGTAGACATTGAGCGTCGGGATGGACATCACGCCGTACTTGGCGGCCGTCGCCGGGTTCTCGTCGATGTTGAGCTTGGCGATGACGATCTTGTCGGGGTGCTCGGCCGCGATGGCCTCCAGGGAGGGGGCGATCTGGCGGCACGGACCGCACCAGGCGGCCCAGAAGTCGACGAGTACCGGCTTGTCGCTCTTGAGGACCTTCTCCTCGAAGTCGGCGTCCGTCACGGTGACCGTGGCACCGGCCATGGCAATCTCCTTAGTGAGTTGGTGCAGAGGTGGGAAGCGGAGTCAGACGGTGGCGTCGCCTTGGCCGAGCGAGGCGAGGTACCGCTCGGCGTCCAGTGCCGCCGAGCAACCGGTGCCGGCCGCGGTGATCGCCTGACGGTAGGTGTGGTCCACGACATCGCCGGCGGCGAAGACACCGGGCAGGTTGGTCCGGGTGGTGGGCGCGTCCACCTTCAGGTACCCGTCGTCGTCCAGGCCCAGCTGGCCCTTGAACAGCTCGGTGCGCGGGTCGTGGCCGATCGCGATGAACAGCCCGGTGACCGGCAGCTCGGAGGTCTCGTCCTTCTTGACGTCGCGGATCGTGAGACCGGAGAGCTTGCCGTCGCCGTGGATCTCCTCGACCAGGCTGTCCCAGATGAACGAGATCTTCGGGTCGGCGAAGGCCCGCTCCTGCATCGCCTTGCTGGCGCGCAGGGTGTCCCGGCGGTGGACCACCGTGACCGACTTGGCGAACCGCGACAGGAAGGTCGCCTCCTCCAGGGCTGTGTCACCGCCACCGATGACGGCGATGTCCTGGTCCTTGAAGAAGAACCCGTCACAGGTGGCACACCAGGAGACACCGCGGCCGGAGAGCTCGTCCTCGCGCGGCAGCCCCAGCTTGCGGTGCTGAGAGCCGGTGGCCACGATGACGGTCTTGGCACGGTGGACCGTACCGGCGGAGTCGGTGACGGTCTTGATCTGCTCACTGAGGTCGACCGCGGCCACGTCGTCCGGAATGAGCTCGGCGCCGAAGCGCTCCGCCTGGGCCCGCATGTTGTCCATCAGGTCGGGGCCCATGATCCCGTCCCGAAAGCCCGGGAAGTTCTCCACATCGGTGGTGTTCATCAGGGCGCCACCCGCGGTCACGGAGCCTTCGAAGACCAGCGGCTTCAAGGAAGCGCGGGCGGTGTAGAGCGCGGCCGTATAGCCCGCGGGCCCGGAACCGATGATGATCACGTTGCGGACGTCGCTCACGGATGTCTTCCTTGTCTCTGCCGACTGCCGGACTGCTGACTGGGCGGGCGGCTCCGGGTCCTCCGGAATTCCGCTGCCACCCCACCCAACGGATCCTACGGGTCAGGCATTCCCGAGCGCTGTCAGGCAGGGCCCCGGTGTGCGGTGTGCCTCAGCGCCGCGGGTAGGTCCGGGTCACCAGGAGCTCCCCGGGAGTCGTCGGGGACGCCGAGACGCAGGACGCGTCGATCACGAAGGCATCGACGCGCGAGCTGTCGGAGGGGTGCGGGAGGACGACGATATAGGCGCTCTGGCCGTCGTAGATGTCCTGCTGTGCCGCGAGAGCCGGTTCCTTGCGGCCGGTGCCGCTCTGTACGCAGGAGGGCACCTCAGGGTCGTCATCGGCTCGCAGCGGCACATCGGGTGAGTTGCCCTGCCCGGTGACACCGTTCGACGCGGTGGACTTCCGGTCGGCGAGCAGTTCGTGCACGCGGTCCTTGAGCGTGCCCGAGGAGAGGGTGGAGTTCCCGGTGGAGCTCTGGCTGGCGTGCGCCTGGGTGTCGCTGTCGCTGGGATCGCCGGAGGAGCCGCCCTGGAGGAAGAAGGACCCGATGCCGATCACCGCCGCGGCGCATGCGCCGCCGAGGACGGCCTTGCGCCAGCGCCGGGCGCGGCCGGGGCGGGTGCCGGGTCCGGTGGTTCCTCGTCCTGGCCCAGTGGCCCCACGCGGACGCCCGGCGGGCCGGTCCGCCGCGATGGACGGCTTGGCCGTGGGCTCCACGGTGTCGGAGCCGGGGTCGCTGGAGGCGTCATCGGCCGTTTCACGTGAAACAGGCGGGTGCGCGGCGTCCGGATCCGGAGTTTCACGTGAAACATCGGCCACGCGCTCGGGCGCGGTCGCGTCGAGGAGCGCTTCGGCGGCCAGTGCCGCGTCGATGCGGCCCGCGACATCGGCGGGCATCCGTACCGGCCCCGGGAGGGTTCCGAGCAGGGAGCGGATCTCGTCCAGGGACTCCCATACGTCCGCACACAGCACGCAGCTCGAGAGGTGAGTGCGCACATCGACGGCGCGGGACGGAGAGAGCAGACCCTCGGTGAGTGCGGAGATCTCCGCGACTTCAGGGTGCTCTTCCGTGTCCGTCGAGGATGTCACGCTCGCCCACCTCCGCCCTTCACGGCATCTGTGTCGTTCGGTCCTGCCGTCGGTGGGACGGACGTCCCCTGCGTCCGGTTCCTTCCCATGCTCGAGGGTGAGCTACCCCTCCCACTGGGGTGGAGATGTGAGAGGAGGGGCAGCAGTCGTGCGCGGCCCCGGGCGCAGCGGCTCTTCACGGTTCCGGTGGGAACGTCCAGTACCTTCGCCGCCTCCGCGACGGGGTAGCCCTGCATATCGACCAGCACCAGGGCCGCGCGCTGCTCGGGAGGGAGGGTGCGCAGCGCCTGGAGGAGTTCGCGGTGGAGATCACCACGTTCGGCGGGGGCGGCGGCCGACTCATGGGGTTCCAGGAGTTGCTCGAGCCGCTCGGTGTCGTCGACGGGGGAGGTGCGACGGGAGGCGGCCTTGCGGGCCCGGTCCAGACAGGCGTTGACCGTGATGCGGTGCAGCCAGGTGGTCACGGCGGACTGGCCCCGGAACGTGTGGGCGGCGCGATAGGCGGAGACGAGCGCGTCCTGGACCGCGTCGGCCGCTTCCTCGCGGTCGCCGAGCGTGCGCAGCGCCACCGCCCAGAGTCTGTCGCGGTGGCGCCGCACTATTTCGCTGAAGGCGTCCGGGTCGCCGTCGACGTGCCGGGCGAGGAGCTCGCCGTCGCTCGCTCCGCCGATGGTGGCGTCGTCCAACGTTGAGCCCCTCCCCTCTCGGCCGACCGTAGAGGGTCAGCCCTTGACCTTGATCTCCGAGATGCCGCCACGGTAGCGATCGGGGGTGCTGGCCGGAAGCTCCGTGATGTGGACCAGGACGTATCGCGTCCGGACCGGCTTGTCGAGAACGGTGGACAGTTTCTTCCCGACGCTCTTCAGATCGGTGAGGCGTTTGGAGAAGGCGCTGAGTGAGGTGGGGTCGGAGGCGGAGGGATCGGCGGCGAGGACTTCCACCTTCTGGCCGGCGGCGTAGAAGTCGATGTCGAGGCTCGAGACGCGTTTGGCGCTGCCGAGGTCGACGATGATGCCGCTGCCCTGCTTGCGATTGGGCAGGTTACCGAAGTTCGGGTAGCCGTAGAACAACTTGGTCACCCAGGCGGTGTTCGTATCGCCGTCGACGGCGCCGTCGACCTTGTCCGGGGCGAAGGGCGCGTCCAGCGGCGAGAATTCCGTGGCGCTCTCGATGCTGAGCGGCTTGGCCACGGGCTTGAGGCCCTTGCCGTCGTCCTTCTCACCGGTGGACTTGCCCGGGCTGGACTTGTTCTCCTCCTTGAGGAGGGTGTCCGCCAGCTGCCAGCTGCCGAGGCCGAGAGCGGCGATCAGAAGGGCGGAGACGGTCCACTTGAGGGCCTTGCCCGTACGGCTCTGCAGCGGCGGTGGAGGCGGCATGGGAGCGGCCGGACGGGCCGCGTGCGCGGTGCCGCCTCGGTTCGGCTGCTGGCCGTACACACCCTGTTGGTACGTCGTGCGCTGGTACGCCGGGGAGGGGGTGAAGGCGGGCTCCGGCGGCCGGATGCGCGGCATGGCCGCGACGGCCTTGGCCAGCTCCTCGGGGGTGGTGCAGGGCTGGTCCTGACGGGAGGCGGTGGCCCCGTCGTTGACCAGCGCGCGCATCGCGAGCTCGGACAGACCGCGGTGCACTCCGGCACGGACCTGGTCGGGGGCGATCAGGCCCACGCCCTTGGGCAGCCCGGAGAGGCCGTAGGCGTCGGCCTCGTACGGCCAGCGCTGAGTGAGCGCCGCGTACAGCAGCGCGCCGATTGCCTCGGTGTCGGTGCGCTGGGGGTGGTCGACGCTGATACCGCGCAGGGCGGCCATGACGGCCAGCCCGCGGATGCGGTACTGGCCGGACTCGGTGCGCAGCACGGAGCCGGGGTTCAGCCGCAGATGGGCCAGGCCCTCGCGGTGGGCGGCGGCCATGGCCTGGGAGACCTGGCTGACCAGTTGGTACGCGTCGTGCGGTTCGAGCGGCCCGGCGGCCAGCACGGCGGTGAGCTCGGTGGCGTCGGGAAGCCACTCATGGACAACATAGACAAGATCGTTCTCCTCGACGGCGTCGAGGACCTGGACGAAGCGGGGATCGCCCAGCAGGGCCGCCGAACGGGCGGCGGCGAGCACCGACCTGGCGCGCGGATGGTCCGCGGGCACGACATGCACCCCGACGGCACGCCGCAGTTTCTCGTCCACGGCACGCCAACTGCTGAATCCGTCCAGACGGGTGACGCACTCCTCCAGACGATAGCGTCTGGCCAACTTATGACCGCTGTGCAGTTCGAGCGGGTTCGCTTCGGCCGCGGCGCCCGTATCGTCGGCGGCCGCGGCCTCTGTACCCTTGCCGACCTTCTGTTTCGTCCCCGCCCCGTCGGCCGTGGCCTTACCCGCCTCGGCGGTCAGCGGCTCCTCTCCACCGCTGTCGGCCACGTCGACGGCAGCCGTGCTCCGTTCCGCCACCGTCGTTCCTGCCTCCCCATCCGTTGCGCCTACTCCGAGCCAAGACAATTGTGCCCACAGTCCGCCGCTATGCACGACACACGGTGGCGGACGATGGTTGTGCTCAACGATCAACGTCCGAGTCGTCCGCGCACCATACCGACCATGGCCGTCAGCTCATCAACGCGCATCCGTTTCGCAGCAATGTAGAAGACCGCGATAAGAACGAGACCGCCGCCCAGCAAAGCCGCTACGGAGCCGACGACGCCCATTCCGAGGGTCTGCATGATGGTGTAGGCCGAGCCACCGCCCAGGAGGGCGGCGGGGACGCTGGCGCCGACGAGACGGGTGTAGGTGCGCACGACGCGGGGGCCGTCCAGATCGCCGCCCAGCCGGTTGCGCAGCCGCTTCCAGGCCACACCCACGCCGATGGCGTAGGCCAGGCCGTAGGCGGCCGCCATACCGGCGACGGCCCAGCGGGCGGGGAGCAGGAGATAGGCGAGCCCGGATCCGGCGGCGTTGACGGCGGCGATGATCACCGTGTTGTAGAAGGGGGTGCGGGTGTCCTCATAGGCGTAGAAGCCGCGGAGGACGACGTACTGCACGGAGAAGGGGATCAGACCCAGGCTGAACGCCATGAGGATGTAGCCCATGGAGACCGCCGCGTCGGTACCGGAGGCGCCGAACAGCAGCGTGCACATGGGGATGCCCAGGGCGATGAAGCCGAAGGCGAGCGGGACGATGGCGACCGCGGAGGTGCGCAGGCCCTGCGAGATGTCGTCGCGGACCGCTCCGGCGTCCCCGTCGTGGGCCGCCCGGGAGATCCGGGGCAGCAACGAGGCCATGACGGAGACGGTGATGATCGCCTGCGGCATGCCCCAGATGAGCTGGGCGCTGGAGTAGCCGACGAAGCTCATGCCGGGCGCGTTCTGGTTCTCGGCCTCGGCACCGGCCGCGGTGGACAGCTGGGTCACGACCAGTACGCCCGCCTGGTTGGCGAGGACGAACAGGACCGTCCACTTGGCCAGCTTGGCGGCCTTGCCGAGGCCGTGGCCGCGCCAGTCGAAGCGCGGCCGGAAACGGAAGCCGGTGGCACGCAGGTAGGGGAACATCGCCAGGGACTGGACGATGAGCCCCAGCAGGGTGCCCATGCCCAGCAGCCGGATGCCTTCGGCGGTGATGGTCGTGGTGTCCATCTTGGAGCTGCCGGCGGTGCCGAACACCCAGATGAACAGGCCGAAGGTGAAGATTATGACGATGTTGTTCAGGACCGGGGTCCACATCATCGCCCCGAACCGGCCCCGGGCGTTGAGGATTTGGCCGACCACCACGTGAATGCCCATGAAGAAGATGGTGGGCAGGCAGTAGCGGGCGAAGGTGACCGCGACCTCGTTGTCGGCGGGGTTGTCCGCGATGGTCGGCGACATCACGCGGATCAGCACCGGCGCGGCGAGCACGGTCACCGCGACCAGGAGGCCGAGCACCACCATCACCAGGGTGAGCAGCCGGTTGGCGAATGCCTCGCCGCCGTCGTCGTCCTCCTTCATCGCGCGCACGAGCTGCGGGACGAAGACGGAGTTCAGACCGCCGCCGATGGTGAGGATGTACACCATCGTCGGCAGCGTGTAGGCGAGGGCGTAGGTGGAGCCGAGGGTGGCCGCGCCCAGGCCCGCGAGGACCACCATCTGCCGGACGAAGCCGGTGAGCCGGGAGACCAGGGTGCCCGCGGCCATCAGCGCGCTGGACTGGAGCACGCTGGACGCGCGGCCCTTGCCCGCTGAGGGCTTCCTCGGCTCGGCCCCGGTCGCGGGGGCGGTCACCACCGGGGCGGCCACCGTGGGGGCGGCGGCCGTCGCGCCGACGGGCTCGGATCTGGACGGTCCGGGGAACGGCGCCTGCCCCTGAGCGGGCGCCTGGCCCTGGGGGTAGCTCTCCGCGCCCTGTGGATAGCCCTGGCCCTGGCCGGGCCGGGACTCATAGGGCTGCTGCTGATCGCGGTAGAGGTGCGCGAAGGCGTCCCGCTGCGGCTGCTCCCCCGCCCCGTAGGCGCCACCGGCCCCCGGATAGCCCTGGCCCGCCTGATCGGCGGTATACGGCTGCTGTGCCGTGCCCTGGTGGCCGGCGGCGGCCTCGGGGGACCAGGCGCGCGGGTCGGGGCCCTGCGGCGTGGGGGGCTGCTGGTAGTACTGCTGCTGGTAGCCGTCCTGCTGCGGTGCGTGGGAGGAGCGCCGGTCGTACAGGGGGTCCGTCAGCGGGTCGTGGGCGTACCGATCCTGCGTCGGATACGGGTAGGGCGTGAAGCTGCCCGTCGCGTACGAATCGTCCAGGTACGGATCAGGTGCGTAGTACTGCTGGCCGTAGGACTGGCGCGGATCGGCCGGGGGCGCCTGCTGGGCGTCGCCCAGATACGGATCCCGCTGGTGGGGTTCCTGTCCGTAAGGGTCGTGGGGGCCGTGAGGGGACGGCTGTGGCGGCGGTGGCACTCGGCCATCACCGTCATACGGCGCGTTCATCGCTACCCCACCTCATCGTCCACTGCGGCCCACCGGCCCCGGCATTGCTCAATGGTCCACTTTCTCACCCGAGCCGGACGGGCCAGCGCTTTGCGATCCGGTGTCCGACGCCGGGTCACTCGGCTGCTCGGGCACAAGGGCGTGTGCGGGGTCACACCGGTCGGTCTCCGGGGCCTCGCTGTCGTCCTCATCCTGCCCGTGCGCCTCCTCGGCGTCTTCCCCGTCCCCGCCGTCCTCACCATTCCTGGCGGCCGCGCGCTTGCGCTGCACATAGATCCGGACACCGGCGAGGACCAGCAGCAGCACACCGCCGGCGATCACGAGAATCACGGTCGACGTGATTTCGGTGACATTCACCTCGAACAGCATCTCGTCGCCGTACGGCTGGCCGTCCGGGGTGTAGAGCTGCGCCGAGACCCACACCGGGCCGTTCGCGTTGGCCGTGGTCCCGAACTTCACGGACTGGCTGTGGCCGCCCTCCACATTGACCAGCTGGGGGTCGCTGACCGCCAGCCGGTTGCCCTGCTGCGAGCGCAGGACGAGCCGCAGCTCGACGCTCTGCACCAGGTTGTTCTGCACGGTCACCGGGACGGTCGCGCTGCGCCCGGAGAGGGTCATGTCGGTCTTGGGGACCAGGCGCACCTTCTTGGTGAGCCCGGAGAGATAGGTCTGCACATCGTGCCGGAAGCCGGTCGCGTTCTGCGCCTCGCTGCGCCACGAGGTCGACATCTCGCGCCTGATCGCGTTCCCGAAGGGGGTGACCACCCGGTATTTGGCGGTCAGGATCGGCTCGAAATTGTCCAGGGTCTTCTGGGTCTCCTGGATCCGGTCGAACGCCTCGGTGGGCAGCTCCCGTGCGCGCAGCGACCGGGGGTAGGAGCGGGTGCTCGGCACCCGCTGGGTGGCGCTCGGGTCGGGCTTGGCCTTCGCGGCCTGCCCCAGGCTCAGCGGCTGCGTCCACTGCCCGGAGAGGCCCTCCATGGCGGCCGCCATCGCCTGCGCCTGGCTCGTGGTGGGCGTCCGCTGGGGGGCGACCACGATGCTGCGCTGCCTGTCCGGCGCCTGGAGGTTGATCATCTGGCTCTGGGCAAGGAACCGCTGGATGGCGAGGGTGGAGTTCTCCGCCTTGGACATGTCGCCGGTGAAGGCCGTCGACAGCCGCGCGTCGGCGACCACCGCCGTATTGCCGCCGCCGATCTGGCGGGCCGCGGTGGGGGTGTAGGAGAGCCCGCCGGTCTCGCGCAGACTGTCGCTGCGGGCGATCACGTTGTGGGCGCCGGCGGAGGTGGCGACGTCGACGATCGAGGAGTCGACCGCGCCCTCGACGGGCCAGGCGAAGTCCGTGCGCGGCCGCGCCCCGAGGATGGTCTCCACGGTCGTCGAGGCGAGTTCGGTGGCGCCCTGGAGGTGGCTGAGGGCGCCGGTGACGTTCTTACCGCGGTGGGCGAGCGAGGCGAGGTCGGGGTCGGCGAACGGCAGCGCGACCACCTGCTTGCCTTCCACGGCCTTCTGGAGGGCGTCCAGCCACTGCTTGGCGACGGTCTGGCCGCGGCCCGCCCTGGTCCCGTTGCCCGAGGGGTTCTGGACCTCGTACTTCTTGGTCATCGCGTCGACCGTGGCGAGCAGGTCGGGGTCGACCACCCAGGTGATGGGGAGGTTCTTCCCCAGGGCGACCATCTGCTGCAGCCGACCGCCCGGGGCCAGCTCCTTGACCAGGCGGTCGTCCCGGAAGATCGGGGTGCGGTCCTCGTCGTTGTCCGTGCGGGCGGTCACATGGGTGGCGGAGATCAGCGGCCACAGATAGGTGAGCTGGGACTTCTTCTGGGACGGGCCCGACTGCCAGGGCAGGAAGGTCCGCTCGATGCCCAGCACCTGCGGCCAGGGCTGATGGGAAGTGCCACCGGTGAGCGAGACGCCGAGCTGATAGACGCCGTTCTCCCCCAGGTGCAACTGATCCACCGGTATGGAGAGGGAGAAGTCACGGCTGGTGCCGGCCGCCAGCTTGCCGATCTTCTTGGCGTATTTGCCGTCGATCTCGGTGCCGTCGAGCCCCTCCGTATAGCCGGTGCGGTGGGCCGTGGTGTCGATCGCGCTGCGGCCGCTCATGGTCGGGCCGACGCGGAGGCCCACACGGGCGTCCGAGACCGTGCCCTTGGTGTCGTTGGTGACGGTGCCGCTGACGGTGAGGGTGTCGCTCTTCTTGGGCGCGGTGGGGGTCAGTGAGGTGATGGAGACATCCACCGATCGCGAGCCGGTGGCCTTGCTCTCGGCGTGGGCGGCGGGTGCCGCCGGAATCTGTGCCAGGCCCGCGAGCATCGGCGCCGCGGCCAGCAGGGCCGCCGTGCGCCGCAACCATCGCCGGGCACGAGCGGAAGTTGTCCCCCGGAGGTCTGCCGCATCGGCCACGCGCTCGCCCGTCCCTTGTCGTCAGTAGGTCGTCAGTGGTCGTCGCAATGTGCGTCCACGAAATGGTAACGATGCCCGCTGTGACGAAGTGCTGTGGAGGGCTCCACAAGATCGTTACGCAGTGGTGGCCCCATCGGGGGTGGAGTCTCGGGGGCGCACGGCCACGTACCCTGTTCTGTTGTGCCGAACGCCAACAATGACAGCCGATCCCCGCAGTCGACCAACGAGCTCAGCCAGGTGCAGCGCCGCGCCGTGGGCGAGCTCCTGCGGGTCTCACCCGTTGCCGACGATCTTGCCCGTCGTTTCCAGCAGGCCGGTTTCCGCCTGGCCCTGGTCGGCGGCTCGGTACGGGACGCGCTGCTCGGCCGGCTCGGTAACGATCTGGATTTCACGACGGACGCACGGCCGGACGAGGTATTGAAGATCGTACGGCCCTGGGCGGACGCGGTCTGGGACGTCGGCATCGCCTTCGGTACGGTCGGCTGCCGAAAGGGCATGTCGCCAGGAAGCGGGTCGGATCAGAGCTTCCAGATCGAAATCACAACTTATCGGTCAGAAGCCTACGACCGGACATCTCGGAAGCCCGAGGTGTCCTACGGCGACTCCATCGAGGAGGACCTGGTCCGCCGGGACTTCACGGTCAACGCGATGGCGGTGGCGCTTCCGCAGAAGGAGTTCATCGACCCGCACCACGGTCTGGAGGATCTCGCCGCCCGGGTGCTGCGCACTCCGGGGACGCCCGAGGAGTCCTTCTCCGACGATCCGCTGCGGATGATGCGTGCCGCGCGCTTCGCCGCGCAGCTGGACTTCGAGGTGGCCCCCGAGGTCGTCGCCGCGATGACGGCGATGGCCGAGCGCATCGACATCGTCTCGGCGGAGCGGGTGCGTGATGAACTCAACAAGCTGGTCCTGGCCGATCACCCCCGCAAGGGGCTGCGGCTGCTGGTGGAGACCGGGCTCGCCGACCGCGTCCTGCCGGAGCTTCCGGCGCTGCGCTTGGAGCGCGATGAGCACCACCGCCACAAGGATGTCTACGAGCACTCGCTGACGGTGCTGGACCAGGCCATGGACCTGGAGACCGAGGGTCCCGATCTGACGCTGCGGCTGGCCGCGCTGCTGCATGACATCGGCAAGCCCAAGACGCGCCGCTTCGAGAAGGACGGCCGGGTCTCCTTCCACCACCACGAGGTGGTGGGGGCCAAGATGACCAAGTACCGGATGACGAGGCTCAAGTACTCCAATGAGCTGATCAAGGAGGTCTCCCGCCTGGTCGAGCTGCATCTGCGCTTCCACGGCTATGGCACGGGGGAATGGACCGACTCCGCGGTCCGCCGCTACGTCCGTGACGCCGGGCCGCTGCTCGACCGGCTGCACAAGCTGACCCGCTCGGACTGCACCACGCGCAATCGGCGGAAGGCGACGGCGCTCTCGCGTGCGTACGACGGTCTCGAGGAACGCATCGCCCGGCTGCAGGAGCAGGAAGAGCTGGACGCGATCCGCCCGGATCTGGATGGCAACGAGATCATGAAGATCCTCGGCATCCCCCCGGGGCCGCAGGTCGGCAAGGCGTACAAGCATCTGCTGGAGCTGCGGCTGGAGCACGGCCCGATGGAACGGGACGCCGTGATCTCCGCGCTTCAGGAGTGGTGGGAAGCTCAGCCGGAGGGCTGAGCCCCTCACGTTTCACGTGAAACATCGACCCGCTTGGCGCTCTGCCGGTCATGTTTCACGTGAAACCTCACCAGGAGCGTGGTGGCCGCGTAGAGCAGCGCCACACAGATCAGCAGTGCGGCCGATCTGCCGTCCGGCGGCAGTATCACCGCGGCGACCGCCGCGGCTCCCACGAAGGCGACATTGAACAGCACGTCGTAGAGGGAGAAGATCCGCCCGCGGAAGTCATCGGCGATGGAGGACTGCACCACGGTGTCGGTGGCGATCTTCGCGCCCTGGGTGATCAGCCCGAGGACAAACGCGGCGATCAGCATGGGGGCGGGCTCGAAGGGCAGTCCGAGCCCCGGTTCCAGGAGGGCCGCGCTCCCGGCGCACACCATCACCCAGGAAAGCCGTCCGTCCGGCTGGGCGGGTGAACGGGCCCCGAGCCGGGTCACCGCCCATGGCGTGATCACCGCCGCGGCGAAGAAGCCCGCCCCCGAGACGCCGACGGCCAGCCCCAGAAGTGCGAGCCCCTGGGACTCGGTGTCGGCCCATGCGTAGCGGCAGAGCATCAGCACCGTCACCGTGAGCGCGCCGTAGCAGAAGCGCATCAGTGTCATCGCGGTGAGCGCCACGGTGGGATCCCGGCGCTCCAGCAGATGGCGTACGCCCGCGACCAGGCCCCGCGCGGTGCTCATCAGGGCCGCGGAGAGGCGGGGCTGAAGGGCCGCGGGGTCCGGCCCCAGCAGACCCGGTGCCATCAGCAGGGCCGTGAGCCCGGCGATGAGATAGAGCGCGGCGCCCACCAGGACGACGAGCGCGTCCGAGGAGGTGCCTCCCGGGCCCGACAGCCGGACGATGAAGGCGAGGCTGCCCCCGGCCGTGGCGGCGAGCGTTCCGGCCGTGGGTGAGAGGGAGTTGGCCATGACCAGGCGCTCCTGGCTGTCCACGACCCGGGGCAGGGCCGCCGAAAGTCCGGCCAGCACAAAGCGGTTGACGGCCGTCACCGACAGGGCCGAGACATAGAAGAGCCACTCCGGCACCTGGCCCAGCACCAGCACGGCGGTTCCGGCGGCCAGCCCCGAGCGCAGCAGATTGCCGTAGAGCAGCACCTGCCGCCTGCGCCAGCGGTCCAGCAGCACCCCGGCGAAGGGGCCGAGCAGGGAGTAGGGGAGCAGCAGGACGGCCATGGCGGAGGCGATGGCCGTGGCGGAGGTCTCCTTCTCCGGGGAGAAGACCACATAGGTGGCGAGCGCCACCTGGTAGACGCCGTCGGCCGACTGGGACAGCAGCCGGATGGCCAGGAGGCGGCGGAAGTCCCGCAGTTGCAGCAGTACGCGGAGATCACGCACAACAGGCATGGCGTCAGCCTCACACACCACACGGGCCTCCGGGTGTATTACCCGAAGGCCCGTGATCACGCGGCGGGAATCAGCGCATGGCGCCTCAGCGCTCGACCTCGCCCCTGATGAACTTCTCCACGTTCTCCCGCGCCTCGTTGTCGAAGTACTGCACCGGAGGCGACTTCATGAAGTACGAGGAGGCCGAGAGGATCGGGCCGCCGATGCCGCGGTCCTTGGCGATCTTCGCGGCGCGCAGCGCGTCGATGATGACACCCGCGGAGTTCGGGGAGTCCCACACCTCGAGCTTGTACTCCAGGTTCAGCGGGACATCGCCGAACGCACGGCCCTCCAGGCGGACATAGGCCCACTTGCGGTCGTCCAGCCAGGCCACGAAGTCCGAGGGGCCGATGTGGACGTTGTCGGCGCCGAGGTCGCGGTCGGGGATCTGGGAGGTGACGGCCTGGGTCTTGGAGATCTTCTTGGACTCCAGGCGCTCCCGCTCGAGCATGTTCTTGAAGTCCATGTTGCCGCCGACGTTCAGCTGCATGGTGCGGTCCAGGACGACGCCCCGGTCCTCGAACAGCTTGGCCATCACGCGGTGCGTGATGGTCGCGCCGACCTGCGACTTGATGTCGTCACCGACGATCGGCACCCCGGCCTCGGTGAACTTGTCCGCCCACTCCTTGGTGCCGGCGATGAAGACCGGGAGGGCGTTGACGAAGGCGACCTTCGCGTCGATGGCGCACTGGGCGTAGTACTTGGCGGCGTCCTCGGAGCCGACCGGCAGGTAGCAGACCAGAACGTCGACCTGCTTGTCCTTGAGGACCTGGACGACGTCGACCGGGGCCTCGTCGGACTCGTCGATGGTCTCGCGGTAGTACTTGCCGAGTCCGTCGAGCGTGTGGCCGCGCTGGACCGTGACACCGGCCGTCGGCACGTCACAGATCTTGATGGTGTTGTTCTCGCTGGCGCCGATGGCGTCCGCGAGGTCCAGGCCGACCTTCTTCGCGTCCACGTCGAAGGCGGCCACGAACTCCACGTCCTTCACGTGGTAGTCGCCGAACTGCACGTGCATCAGACCCGGCACGCGGGTGTCCGGGTCGGCGTCCTTGTAGTACTCGACGCCCTGCACCAGCGAGGCGGCGCAGTTGCCCACGCCGACGATGGCTACACGAACCGAACCCATTCCGGTTGCTCCCTGTGTGTACTGGACGAGGCCCCGCGGATGCCGGGCCTCACTTGGCGGTGTCATCGGACGGATCCGGCCGGGAACCACCCCGGTGCCGGGGCGGGCCGTCCGCATCTTCTGACTGGTCCTGCTGTGGTGGCCGGTCCTCGTCCCGCTCGGTCGTCCGGACCTGCCCGGCGGTGCCGTCGCGCCGATCGCGCCCGGCCCGCTCGCTCTCGATCAGCTCGTTCAGCCAGCGCACCTCGCGCTCCACCGACTCCATTCCGTGTCGCTGCAGCTCGAGGGTGTAGTCGTCCAGGCGCTCGCGGGTACGGGCCATGGCGGCGCGCATCTTGTCCAGGCGCTCCTCCAAGCGGCTGCGCCGCCCCTCCAGCACCCGCATCCGAACGTCTCGTGACGTCTGGCCGAAGAAGGCGAACCGGACACCGAAGTGCTCGTCCTCCCAGGCGTCCGGCCCGGTGTGGGAGAGCAGCTCCTCGAACCGCTCCTTGCCCGCCGCCGTGAGCCGGTAGACGATCTTCGCCCGGCGGCCGGAGAGGGGCGCCGCGAGGGCGTCCGGGGAGGTGCTGCCGGATTCCTCGATCAACCAGCCGTTGCCGACCAGCGTCTTGAGGCAGGGATAGAGGCTGCCGTAGCTGAACGCGCGGAACACCCCGAGTGAGGTGTTGAGCCGCTTCCGCAGCTCATATCCGTGCATCGGTGACTCGCGCAGCAGGCCGAGAACGGCGAACTCCAGGACGCCTGAGCGTCTGCTCATTCCCCGCCTCTCCTCTCCTCCGGGCCCGCTATGTCGAGCTGATGTATCGACTCGATACATCAAGACGATAGAACCGTGCGCGGGAAGGGACAAGAGGGACCACGGTGAACGCCGTCACATCACCAATTCGAGACACTCAATCTGACGGTTATGGAGTGAAGGTGGCGGCTGGGCGGGTTTTGACCGTGCGTACTCTGTTCGCCATGCAGACCTATGGGAACCAAGTGACGCCGCGATGCGTCCTCGTCCCGGATGCAGTGCGTCCGGTTGCCTGGTGCGACCGGATCGCACATTGGGGGGACCGGAAGCCATCTGCCGCTTTCAGGCGATAGCGCCTGCCCGAGGAGAAGTCGTTCCATGAGCGAGCACCGTCGCAAGCCGCCGCAACCCCAAGGCGGCGGACGAGCAGCGGCCCGGCGAGCCGGACAGCAGTCGTCCGGCCGCCGCGCAGCACCGACGCACAACGCCGCAGCCGGGTCGGGCGCCACCCCGCAGGGGGAAGAGCGCCCTTACGGTGGCCGCGCGGCGGCCCGCAGGGCCGCCCAACGCAGCGGTGGCCGTAGACGAGGATCCGAGGCGAGCGCGGCCGGCGCGGGCCCCGGCGGTCGCGGAGGCGGCCGACGGGGGACCGGCGGCGGCCGCGGACGTGGTCCGGGGGGCGATGGGCCCCCCGGCAAGAAACGCTTTATCGACTACCCGCGCGGCGGGCGGTCGGGGTTCCGGCGCTGGGTGCCGTCCTGGAGGCTGGTGACGGGAACCTTCATCTTCTTCTTCGCGGTGCTGCTCGGCGCCGTCGGCATAGGGCTGTGGCTGGTGGAGGTGCCGACCGCCCAGGCCGCCTCCCAGACCCAGAAGAACGTGTACTACTGGGCGGACGGCAAGCAGATGGTGGTCTCCGGCGGTGGTGACCTCAACCGCCAGATCGTCCCCCTCAGCAAGATCCCCAAGTCCATGCAGAACGCGGTGATCTCCGCGGAGAACGCCAGCTTCTACGACGACAGCGGCGTCGACCCGATGGGTATCGCCCGCGCGGTCGTCAACATGGCGAAGGGTGGCGCGACCCAGAGTGGTTCGACCATCACCCAGCAGTTCGTGAAGAACACCTACCTCGACCAGTCACAGACGCTCACGCGTAAGGTCAAGGAGCTGTTCATCTCCATAAAGGTGGGCGCGACCAAGGACAAGGACTACATCCTCGGGAGCTATCTGAACACCGCGTACTACGGACGTGGTGCCTATGGCTGCCAGGCCGCCGCCCGCGCCTACTTCGACCGGGACTGCTCGAAGCTGACGCCCAGCCAGAGCGCCTTCCTGGCCTCTACGCTCAACGGCCCCAACCTCTACGACCCCAATGGCGGTTATGGCGCCGCCGCCACCAAGGAGGCCAACACCAAGCGCGCCAAGCAGCGCTGGGAGTGGACCCTGCGGCGTGAGGTCGCCGTGCACAGGATGCCCAGGACCGAGGCCCAGAAGTGGATCGCCAAGGGTTTCCCGATGCCGCAGAACCCGAAGGTGGCCACGAACAAGCAGGGCCAGATCGGCTACCTCACCGACCTCGCCGACAACTACATCATCGCCCAAACCGGCATCAGCAAGTCGCAACTGGACAAGGGTGGCTATCAGATCCACACCACCTTCGACCGGAAGAAGATCGGTGAGCTGACCCGGGCGGTCGAGAAGGTCTCCAAGGAGAGCATCAAGCCGAAGGAGCGCGAGGTGGACAAGCACGTCCAGTTCGGCGGCGCCTCGGTGGAGCCCAAGACGGGCAAGATCCTTGCGATCTACGGCGGCAAGAACGCGCTGGAGCACTACCGCAACAACGCCGACTACACCGGTGTCCAGGTGGGTTCGACCTTCAAGCCCTTCGTGATGGCCGCCGCGATGACCAATGGCGCCCGCGATCCGAAGGGCCAACGGGAGCAACCCGATTCCGAGCGCACCCTGGTCTCGCCCAGCAGTGTCTACAACGGCGACAACAAGGTGACCCTGCGGGACTACGACGGAACCGTCTGGCACGACAAGGACGGCAAGGAGTGGCACCAGCGGAACGACGGTGACGAGGACAAGGGCCCGATCAGCCTGCGCACCGCGATGCAGTACTCGGTGAACACCCCGTTCATCCAGCTGGGCATGGACGTCGGCACCGACAAGGTGCGGGACGCGGCCCTGGCCGCGGGCCTCAACAAGGAGCAGCTCTCCTCGATCACCCCGACGTTCTCGCTCGGCACCTCCGCACCCAGCGCCATCCGGCTCGCCGGGGCGTACGCCACCTTCGCGGCCAGCGGTCAGCAGGCCGAGCCGTACTCGGTGGAGCGGGTCGAGGACAAGAACGGCACCGTCTACGACCACAAGCAGGATGCCGAGGTCAAGCGGGCGTTCGACTCGAACGTGGCGAACAACGTCACCGACGTCCTTGAGAACGTGGTCCAGCACGGCACCGGCACCTCGGCCAAGATCGGCCGTCCGGTCGCGGGCAAGACCGGAACCACCGACGAGAACAAGTCGGCCTGGTTCTCCGGCTACACCCCGCAGCTGTCCACGGCGATCGGCATGTGGCGGGTGGACGACCAGGCCAAGAGCCAGAAGTTCCTGTCCATGCGCGGTGTGGGCGGCCAGAAGACGATCCACGGTGCGTCGTTCCCGGCGCAGATCTGGGCCGACTACATGCGCGGTGCCCTGAAGGGCGTGCCGGTCAAGAACTTCCCCGCGGCCACCCCGATCGGCCAGAAGGTCTTCGGCGAGGACGCCAGCCCGAGCCCGACCCCGACGACGGACAAGCCGTCCGAGTCCCCGTCGGAGTCGCCTTCGGAGTCGCCGTCGGAGTCCCCCTCGGAGTCGCCGTCCGGCAGCCCGACCCCGACGGGCACCTGTGACCCGCTGGACCTGGACTGCCAGGACAACGGCGGCAACGGCAACGGCGGCAACCAGAACGGAGGCGCGAACGGCGGTCCGGGAGGTCCGTCCACGTCGCCGACCACGGAGGACCCGGGCGGTCCCGGTGGCATATTCGGCGGCCCGTCCGGGGCCCGCAGGGAGGAATAGCCCGCGGCTCCGTACGACCCGTTCACCTCTCCCCGGCCGCGCCGGAGCGAACCCGCTCCGGCGCGGCCGGCGCCGTTCCAGGCCCTGGACGGCTCTCTGCGCCTCCGGTACGCCTCTCCCCTACTCCGGAGCCCCGCCCGGCGTCCGCGGCGCGCTCAGCGGCCGCTGGGACGGTCCTGACTCCTCCTGAGGGGCTCGTACGGCAGGATGGGGGCCATGAGCGTGCGCGAGGACCCACAGGCCCAGCCCGTCAGGCCGACCTCCGAGGACCCGGTGGCCGCGGCCGGCAGCGAGCTGATCGGTGGGCCGACCGGGCGCCGGGCCCTGCTGGGCACGAGCTGGTGGACCCCCGTGCGGATCGTGGCGATCGTCGCCATCGGCATGTTCGCCCTGGGCATGGTGCAGAAGCTGCCGTGCTACGACGGCGGCTGGTTCTACGGGGCCACCGCCCAGTACACCCACGCCTGCTACTCCGACATACCGCACCTCTACAACGGCCGCGGCTTCGCCCTCGACCTCGTCCCGTACTTCGACCGGATACCGGACAACGTCTCGGGCGGGATGCAGTACCTGGAGTATCCGGTCCTCACCGGCCTCTTCATGGAGGTCGCCTCCTGGATGACCCCGCACAGCGGCTCCATTCAGGACCGGGAGCAGATCTACTGGCTGGTCAACGCGGGCATGCTGATGGTCTGCACCGCGATCATCGCGGTCTGCGTGGCCCGTACGCACCGGCGCCGCCCCTGGGACGCACTGCTGGTCGCCCTCGCCCCCGCCTTCGCGCTCACGGCCACCATCAACTGGGACCTGTTCGCCGTCGCCCTTACGGCCGCCGCCCTGCTGATGTGGTCCCGCAGCCGCCCGCTGGCCGCCGGTGTGCTGCTGGGGCTCGCGACGGCCGCCAAGCTCTACCCCGCGCTGCTCCTCGGTCCGCTGCTGGTGCTCTGCCTGCGGGCGGGGCGGCTGCGGGCCTTCTGGACGGCCGCGGGCGGAGCCCTGGCCGCCTGGCTCGTGGTGAACCTCCCCGTGATGGTCAGCACGCAGGGCGGACTGCACATCCGCGACGGCTGGAAGACCTTCTACACCTTCAGCCAGGAGCGCCCCGTGGACTTCGGCTCCGTGTGGCTGATCATCTCCCAGCGCACCGGGAACTCCCTGGAGGACGTCAACACCTACGGGACCGTGCTGATGGCCCTGGCCTGCCTCGGAGTGGCGGCGCTCGCCCTGTGCGCCCCACGCCGTCCGCGCCTGGCCCAGCTGTCCTTCCTGATCGTCGCGGCGTTCGTGCTCACCAACAAGGTCTACTCACCGCAGTACGTGCTGTGGCTGATCCCGCTGGCCGCACTGGCCAGGCCGCGCTGGCGGGACTTCCTGGTCTGGCAGGCGTGCGAGGTCATGTACTTCCTGGGGATCTGGATGTACCTCGCGTACACGGGCAGCGGCGACCAGCACCGGGGGCTGCCTGCGGAGGGCTATCAGCTGGCCATCGCCGTACATCTGCTGGGGACGCTCTATCTGTGCGCCCTGATCATCCGGGACGCGCTGGTGCCGGAGCGGGACCCGGTGCGCAGGGACGGGTCGGACGACCCCGGGGGAGGCGTGCTGGACCGGGCCCCGGACGCGTTCGTGCTCGGAGAGGCGCGGCGCGCCTCCCGCTATGAGGGCGCGGCGCTGGTGGACTGGGGCGTCCACCGGGAGTGAGCCCCGGACGGGAGCCCCTCCCGGTGGTGCGGAGCCCCGCCCGGTGGCGTGGGTTCAGCGGTCGAGCAGCCGGTCGAACTGCGTGGTGGTGTGCCGCAGATGCGCGACCAGCTCATCCCCCACCTGGGGCGCCTGGACATCGCTGGGCACGAACAGGATGGACACCTGCATGTGCGGCGGTTCGGCGAACCACCGCTGCTTGCCCGCCCACACGAACGGCGAGAGGTTGCGGTTGACGGTCGCCAGACCGGCACGGGCGACCCCCTTGGCGCGGGGCATCACCCCGTGCAGGGCCTTGGGCGCCTCCAGACCGACACCGTGGGAGGTGCCGCCCGCGACCACGACCAGATGGCCGTCGGACGCGGCCTTCTGCTGGCGGTAGCCGAAGCGGTCGCCCTTCGAGACCGGGGTGACGTCGAGCACCGAGCCCCGGTACTCCGTCGAATCGTGGTCGCCCAGCCACAGCCGGGTGCCGATGCGCGCCCGGAAGCGGGTCTGCGGGAACTGCTGCTGCAGCCGGGCCAGTTCCTCGGCCTTGAGGTGGCTGACGAACATGGTGTGCAGCGGCAGCCGCGCCGCCCGCAGCCGGTCCATCCAGGCGATGACCTCCTCGACCGCGTCCAGGCCGTCGGTGCGGTCGAGCGGGAGGTGGATGGCGAACCCCTCCAGCCGGACGTTCTCTATCGCGGCGTGCAGCTTGGGCAGGTCCTCCTCGGTGACGCCGTGCCGCTTCATGCTGCTCATGACCTCGATGACCACGCGCGCGTTCACCAGGCCGTAGACGCCGTCGACCGACGAGACCGAACGGATCACCCGGTCCGGCAGCGGCACCGGCTCCTCACCGCGGCGGAAGGGGGTGAGCACGAGCAGGTCACCGCTGAAGAAGTCCTTCATCCGGGCGGCCTCGTACGTGGTTCCGACCGCGAGGATGTCGCTGCCGAAGCGGGCGGCTTCCTCGGCCAGCCGCTCATGGCCGAAGCCGTAGCCGTTGCCTTTGCAGACCGGGACTATCCCCGGGAACTGCTGGATCACCGTTTGCTGATGCGCCCGCCAGCGAGCGGTGTCGACGTAGAGGGTGAGCGCCATTGACCGGTCCCGGAACCTTTCTCGTAGCCGCGGTGTATTGGAGGTATGGGAGACAGCGAATCGTGGTCAGCGGCGCGACATGTAGATGTCGAGCGCCTTGTGCAGGAGCTTGTTGAGCGGGAAGTCCCACTCACCGAGGTATTCGGCAGCCTGCCCGCCGGTGCCCACCTTGAACTGGATCAGGCCGAAGAGATGATCCGTCTCATCGAGGGAGTCGCTGATGCCGCGCAGGTCATAGACGGTCGCACCCAGCGCGTAGGCGTCGCGGAGCATCCGCCACTGCATCGCGTTCGAGGGCCGGACCTCGCGCTTGTGGTTGGCGGAGGCGCCGTAGGAGTACCAGACGTGCCCGCCGACGATCAGCATCGTGGCGGCGGCCACGGCCTCGTTCTCGTGCATCGCGAAGTACAGCCGCATCCGGTTGGGGTCCTCGGTGTTGAGGGCCGTCCACATGCGCTGGAAGTAGCTGAGCGGGCGGGGCCGGAAGTGGTCGCGCTCCGCGGTGATCTCGTAGAGCCGCTGCCACTCGGGCAGATGCTCGAAGCCGCCCTGGACGACCTCGACACCGGCCTTCTCGGCCTTCTTGATGTTGCGGCGCCACAGCTGGTTGAAGCCCTTGTGGACATCCTCGAGGGAGCGGTTCTCCAGCGGCACCTGGAAGACGTACCGCGGCTGGACGTCACCGAAGCCGGCCCCGCCGTCCTCGCCCTGCTGCCAGCCCATGCGCCGCAGCCGGTCGGCCACCTCGAAGGCGCGCGGCTCGATGAAGGTGGCCTCGACATCGCGCAGCCGCTTGACGTCGGGGTTCTGGATACCGGACTTGATCGCGGCGGAATCCCAGCGGCGGATGATGACCGGCGGGCCCATCTTCACCGAGAAGGCGCCCTGCTGCTTCAGATGCGCGAGCATCGGACGCAGCCAGTCCTCCAGGTTGGGGGCGTACCAGTTGATGACCGGGCCCTCGGGAAGATAGGCGAGATAGCGCTTGATCTTGGGCAGCTGACGGTAGAGGACGAGACCGGCGCCGACGAGCTGACCCGTGGCGTCGAACCAGCCGAGGTTCTCCGAGCGCCACTCCGACTTGACGTCAGCCCATGCAGGCACCTGCATGTGGCTTGCCGCCGACAGGCTCTGGATGTACGCCAGATGCTGCTCTCGGCTGATCGTCCTCAGGGTCAGGCTCATGTGGGGCGCTCCTCGGCAGGTTTGTCCCCAGGGTCGGGGCTCCGGCTCTCGCGCCGAAGCCTACTGCGACCGGGACACGCCCCGTTCGGGCCCGGGGACAACCGGGCTCCGGGCGGGTTCAGCCCAGCACGCCGCCGAAGAGCCCCCCATGCGCCATGCCGAGATAGAAGCCGACCCCGGCGGCACCGAGCCCGATGATCAGCAGGAACCGCTCACCGGTGGTCACGGACCTCAGCTGGCCCCAGGCACCGCTGATCATGCCGATCAGCCCGACCCATGAGCTGACCAGGTGGAGATGGGGGAAATGAGCCGTGACAAAGGCGATCACGCCGATCACCACGGTCGCCACGGCGACCGCGTTCTCTACGGGATGCGACTTGCCGTCGGTGTCCAGGAAGGTGAGCAAGCCGTGGTGGGATCGTGCTGCCTGTGCCATGGGGCACCTCCAGGTAGGCACATAGAGCAAGGCGGCGAACTGTTACGCCGCTCACACCCGATGTGTACAGATTGCGGGCCAAGACGCCCGGATTTCAAGCGGGCGGCCGGAGCCGGGTACTGTGTACCGTCCGCGGTGGTGTCTGCACTGACGCCGAAGCGGATACGCATCACGACCCTCCTGCCACGGAACGACCGTGGCCGCTGAGTCCAAAGGAGGTGGGTTCCACATGCGTCACTACGAGGTGATGGTCATCCTCGACCCCGATCTCGAGGAGCGCGCTGTCTCCCCGCTGATCGAGAACTTCCTTTCCGTCGTCCGTGAAGGCGACGGCAAGGTCGAGAAGGTCGACACCTGGGGCCGTCGTCGTCTCTCGTACGAGATCAAGAAGAAGCCCGAGGGCATCTACTCGGTCATCGACCTGCAGGCCGAGCCCGCGGTCGTCAAGGAGCTCGACCGCCAGCTGAACCTGAACGAGTCGGTCCTCCGGACCAAGGTCCTCCGTCCCGAGACCCACTGACCGCGTAAGCGTTCAGCGGTCATCGGGGCCGAATCGCAACGAGTAGCAAGCAGCCCAGCAGTACCCGCCGAGAGGTTCCCCCAATGGCAGGCGAGACCGTCATCACGGTCGTCGGCAATCTCGTCGACGACCCCGAGCTGCGTTTCACCCCGTCCGGTGCGGCGGTCGCGAAGTTCCGCGTCGCGTCCACTCCCCGTACCTTCGACCGGCAGACCAACGAGTGGAAGGACGGCGAGAGCCTCTTTCTCACGTGCTCGGTGTGGCGGCAGGCCGCGGAGAACGTGGCCGAGTCCCTTCAGCGCGGCATGCGCGTCATCGTGCAGGGCCGTCTGAAGCAGCGGTCCTATGAGGACCGCGAGGGGATCAAGCGCACGGTCTATGAGCTGGATGTCGACGAGGTCGGCGCCAGCCTGCGCAACGCCACAGCCAAGGTCACCAAGACCACCGGTCGCGGTGGTCAGGGTGGTTACGGCGGCGGTGGCGGTGGCGGCCAGGGCGGCGGTGGCTGGGGCGGTGGCCCCAGCGGCGGTGGCCCCAGCGGCGGCCAGCAGCAGGGCGGCGGCGCTCCGGCCGACGACCCGTGGGCGACCGGCGCTCCGGCCGGTGGCCAGGGCGGCGGTGGTGGTGGCTGGGGCGGCGGCTCCGGCAACTCCGGGGGCTACTCGGACGAGCCGCCCTTCTAGACCCGAGGCGTTGTTTCACGTGAAACAGCGCGCGGTCTGGTCGGGGCGACCAGCACACACTTCTTGATCACACTGGAGAGATACAATGGCGAAGCCGCCTGCTCGCAAGCCTAAGAAGAAGGTTTGCGTGTTCTGCAAGGAGAAGATCTCCTACGTCGACTACAAGGACACGAACCTGCTGCGGAAGTTCATCTCCGACCGCGGCAAGATCCGTGCCCGCCGGGTCACCGGCAACTGCACCCAGCACCAGCGTGATGTCGCCACGGCCGTGAAGAACAGCCGTGAGATGGCGCTGCTGCCCTACACCTCCACCGCGCGATAAGGGAAGGGTGACTGACTCATGAAGATCATCCTCACCCACGAGGTCTCCGGCCTCGGCACCGCCGGTGACGTCGTGGACGTCAAGGACGGTTACGCCCGTAACTACCTGGTTCCGCGTGGTCTGGCGCTCCGCTGGACCAAGGGCGGCGAGAAGGACGTCGAGCAGATCCGCCGCGGTCGTCGCATCCGCGAGATCGCCACGATCGAGCAGGCCAATGAGGTCAAGGCTCAGCTCGAGGGTGTCAAGGTGCGCCTGAAGACCCGTGCCGGCGACGCCGGCCGGCTGTTCGGCTCCGTCACCCCGGCCGACATCGCTTCGGCGATCAAGGACGCCGGTGGCCCGGAGGTCGACAAGCGCCGCATCGAGGTGCAGTCCCCGATCAAGACCCTGGGCGCGCACCAGGTCTCGGTCCGTCTGCATGCCGAGGTTGCCGCCAAGGTCGGCGTCGAGGTCGTCGCCGCCTGACGACGGCCGTGACGGTCGCCGTCGGCACCGTGCACAGTGCACCGGAGGGCCGCACCCCTGTTGTGGGTGCGGCCCTCCGCCGTGTCTGGCCTTCTGCCGTGTCGGCGTTGTGCCGTGGCCGGCTCGGCCCTCGGCAGAGCTGCCCTCGGCCGAGCCGGGGGCTGGCTCGCGGGAGGCGGGATGTGGGCTCAGCCTCGTACCGCGCCGGTGACGATCCAGCGGCCGGAGCGGGTGCGCAGCCACAGGGTCGCCATCCGGACCGACATCATCAGAGCCATGGTGCACCACAGCGCGGTCAGCCCCCCGCCGAACGAGGGCACCAGCAGCGCCACCGGGGCGAAGACGGCCAGGGTGGCGATCATCGCCCAGGCCAGATACGGCCCGTCGCCCGCGCCCATCAGTACGCCGTCGAGGACGAAGACCACACCCGAGACCGGCTGGATGAGGGCCGTGACCAGCAGGGCGGGCAGCAGGGCGTCCCGTACCGCGGAATCGGTGGTGAACAGGGGGATGAACAGCGGCCGGGAAGCCACCACCAGCAGGCCCAGCGCCACGCCCGAGGCGATGCCCCACTGCACCATGCGACGGCAGGCGGCCCGTGCCCCCTCCTCGTCGCCCGCCCCCAGACAGCGTCCGATGATCGCCTGGCCGGCGATGGCGATGGCGTCCAGGGCGAACGCCAGCAGGCTCCACAGGGTGAGCACGATCTGATGGGCGGCGATATCGGTGTCGCCCAGGCGGGCCGCCACGGCCGTCGCGATCAGCATCACGGCGCGCAGCGAGAGCGTACGGATCAACAGCGGTGCCCCGGCGTGGGCACAGGCCCTGATGCCCGCGGCATCGGGGCGCAGCGAGGTGCCATGGCGCCGTGCGCCCCGGATGACGACGGCGAGGTAGACGGCGGCCATGGCGTTCTGGGCGATCACCGTGCCCCAGGCCGAGCCCGCGATGCCCAGCCCGGCCCCATAGACCAGGGTGGCGTTCAGCGCGGCGTTGGCCCCGAAGCCGCCGATGGCGACGTACAGCGGGGTGCGGGTGTCCTGGAGGCCGCGCAGCACACCGGTGGCGGCGAGCACCACCAGCATCGCGGGGATGCCGAGGGTGCTGATCCGCAGATAGGTGATGGCGTAGGGCGCGGCGGTGTCCGAGGCGCCGAAGAGGTCGACCAGGGCGGGGGCGGTGGGAAGGGCGACGGCGATGACGGCGGCGCCGAGCAGCAGGGCCAGCCAGATGCCGTCCATGCCCTGCCGTATAGCCCCGGCGAGATCGCCCGCCCCGACCCGGCGGGCCACCGCCGCGGTGGTGGCGTAGGCGAGGAAGACGAAGATGTTGACGGCGGTGGCGAGCAGGGCCGCGGCGACGCCCAGACCGGCCAGCTGGGCGGTGCCCAGATGGCCGACGACGGCGCTGTCGACCATGACGAAGAGGGGTTCCGCCACGAGCGCGCCGAAGGCGGGAAGCGCGAGTGCGATGATCTCGCGGTCGTGGTGGCGCGCGGTGCTCCGCACGCTCGTGGAGGCCTGTGTCATGAGGGCAATGTAATCGTCCACAGGTAAGAGACACAAGCTCCCCCTGGTCCTTACAAGGCGGCGCACGGGACGATCTTCTCTGCGCCCTTTGTCGTGATCTTGCGCTGGGGGCGGAAGTTTTTCTTCTACACAGCCACTGGATAGAGAAACCGCAGGTCAGGCTTGGACTCTCGGGGTGATTGTGTGTTTGTCCACAGCACTGTCCCCCGGCCCGTGCACAGGTTCGCGCGACTTACCCACAGGATGGATCCCATCATCCACATGCCCTGTGGATAACCAAGTTGGCTGGCGGTCCCGACAGGCCTAACGTGGTCCGGCGCCCGCCACCCGATCCGGCCCTGGAAGCCCCGGCCTCCGATGCGCCGTGTCCGGAAAGCCGGCCGCTCAGTTGTGTCATAGCCGTGCCGTAAGAAGGACGGGCACGGCGAGGTTCGCTTCGCGGACGGGAGGAGGTGGCGGGGTGAGCGTGCCCGAGCCCATGGACGACCCATGGGCGGACTCCGGCCCGTCCGAGCGGTTCCCGTCCCCCCGCTTCCGCCGCGGTGAGGGCGGCGGCCGGGGCCGCGACGGCCAGGACCGCGATGGAGGCGGCGGCTCGCCCTGGGAGGGCTCCGGCTTCGAGCGCGTTCCGCCCCAGGATCTCGACGCCGAGCAGTCCGTCCTCGGCGGCATGCTGCTCTCCAAGGACGCCATCGCCGACGTGGTCGAGGTCCTCAAGGGCAATGACTTCTACCGGCCCGCCCATGAGACCGTCTACCAGGCCATCCTGGACCTCTACGCCAAGGGTGAGCCGGCCGACCCGATCACCGTCGCCGCGGAGCTGACCAAGCGCGGCGAGATCGCCCGGGTCGGCGGCGCCTCGTACCTCCACACCCTCGTCCAGTCGGTCCCCACCGCCGCCAACGCCGAGTACTACGCGGAGATCGTCCACGAGCGCGCCGTGCTGCGCCGCCTCGTCGAGGCCGGCACCCGCATCACCCAGATGGGATACGCGGCGGACGGGGACGTCGACGAGATCGTCAACAACGCCCAGGCCGAGATCTACGCCGTCACCGAGCAGCGCACCAGCGAGGACTATCTGCCGCTCGGCGACATCATGGAGGGCGCGCTCGACGAGATCGAGGCGATCGGCTCGCGCAGCGGACAGATGTCCGGCGTGCCCACCGGCTTCACCGACCTGGACTCCCTGACGAACGGGCTGCACCCGGGCCAGATGATCGTCATCGCCGCCCGCCCCGCGATGGGTAAGTCCACCCTGGCCCTCGACTTCGCGCGCGCCTGCTCCATCAAGCACGCCATGCCGAGCGTCATCTTCTCCCTGGAGATGGGCCGCAACGAGATCGCGATGCGTCTGCTCTCCGCCGAGGCCCGGGTGGCGCTCCACCACATGCGCTCCGGCAGCATGACCGACGAGGACTGGACCCGGCTGGCCCGCCGGATGCCGGACGTCTCCCAGGCCCCGCTCTTCATCGACGACTCCCCGAACCTGTCGATGATGGAGATCCGCGCCAAGTGCCGCCGCCTCAAGCAGCGCAATGACCTCCAACTGGTCATCATCGACTACCTCCAGCTGATGCAGTCCGGCGGCGCCCGGCGCCCCGAGAGCCGTCAGCAGGAGGTCTCGGACATGTCGCGAAACCTGAAGCTGCTGGCCAAGGAGCTGGAAGTACCGGTCATCGCGCTCTCCCAGTTGAACCGAGGCCCCGAGCAGCGCACGGACAAGAAGCCGATGGTCTCGGACCTCCGAGAGAGTGGATCCATCGAGCAGGACGCCGACATGGTCATCCTGCTCCACCGCGAGGACGCCTACGAGAAGGAGTCGCCGCGCGCGGGCGAGGCGGACCTGATCGTGGCCAAGCACCGTAACGGCCCGACGGCCACGATCACGGTCGCCTTCCAGGGCCACTACTCCCGCTTCGTGGACATGGCCCAGACCTGACAGCCGACGCCCGTGTAGGTGTCCAGAGTCCGTCGGGCAACGCTAGTCGTCGAGGTACCAGCAGTACCTCCCTTGGCCTGCACGACGGGCTTACAGTGCGGAGATGGCTATGTTGGATCTACGCACCGAGATCCGGGAGTTTCTCAGCTCGCGTCGCGCCCGCATCGCACCCGAGCAGGCAGGCCTGACTGCCTACGGCGGCAACCGTCGGGTCAAAGGTCTGCGCCGCGAAGAAGTAGCGCTACTGGCAGGGGTATCGGTCGACTACTACGTGCGCATGGAGCGCGGCAGCCTCGCTGGTGCTTCCGACGGCGTGCTCGAGGCGTTGGCCTCTGCCTTGCAACTCGACGAGGCGGAGCGTGAGCACCTGTTTCACCTCGCGCGCCAATCCGGCGCGCCCAGCGGCCCACGCCGGCGTAGGCCTGCTGTGGCGGTGCGCTCGACGCTGCAGCAGGTGCTCGACGCGATCTCCGATGCGCCGGCCTGGATCGGTAACGGCCGTTATGACGTGCTCGCCATGAATCAACTCGCTCGCGCGCTGTATTCACCGGTGCTGGTCGACTCGCGACGGCCCGCGAACACAGCGCGGTTCGTCTATCTGAACCCCGAGGCGGCCCGAGATTTTTTTGTCGACTACGACCAAATTGCCAGTAATGTGGCCGCGAAGCTACGCATGGAAGCCGGCCGCAATCCACGGGACGAGGAGCTGATCGCTCTGGTCGGCGAACTGTCAACGTGCAGTGAGCTATTTCGGCAGCGGTGGGCATCTCAGGACGTGCGGCTGCACCGGTCCGGCCGCAAGCGTGTGCGCCATCCGATCGTGGGCCAGCTCGACTTGGACGTCGAGCCCCTGGAACTGGCCGCCGAACCCAGCCTGCACCTGAACGTCTACACCGCCCCCGCGGGCACACCGGCCGCTGACGGTCTAGCGCTACTGGCGTCGTGGGCGGCCACGCAACAGACGATGGCCACCGAGCACGGATAGTTCAGTAAACCGGACCAACGTTTCGCCGAGACGGTGTCCCACGAGCGGCTCAGCTCGCGGGACACCGCTGTTCAGCGGCCGAACAGTGGCTTCAACTGCTCGGGAACGCGCTCGCCATGGATCGGAATTTGTGCCGCGGCCTCCTCGATGTGCTGCAGGTCATCGGGCGTCAGCTCGACGTCGAGTGCGCCTAGGTTTTCTTCGAGGCGGTGCAGCTTGGTGGTGCCGGGGATCGGCACGAACCATGGCTTTTGCGCCAGCACCCAAGCGAGAGCGACCTGGGCCGGTGTAGCTTTCTTATCGTCGGCAATCTGCTGGAGCAACTCGACCAGTGCCTGATTAGCATGTCGTGCTTCCGGTGTGAAGCGCGGCAGGGAACGGCGGAGATCATTGTCGGCCAGAGACGTGCGATAATCGATTTTGCCGGTCAGATAGCCTTTCCCGAGTGGACTGTAGGGCACTAGGCCGATGCCCAACTTCTCCAAGGTCGGAATAATCTCGGCTTCGTGCTCTCGCATCCACAGCGAGTATTCACTTTGCAGCGCTGTTACAGGCTGCACGGCGTGGGCGCGGCTGATTGTCGTCGCGCCCGCCTCCGACAAACCGAAGTGCTTGACCTTACCTTCGGAGATCAGCTCTTTTACCGTGCCGGCCACGTCTTCAATGGGTACGTTGGGATCGACGCGGTGTTGGTAGAGGAGGTCAATGCTCTCGGTTTGAAGGCGCGTGAGCGATGCCTCAGTTACTCGACGGATCTGCTCCGGGCGGCTATCGAGCCCCGACATCGGGGTCGGCCCGTGTTCGCCGTGCCTGAGACCGAACTTGGTGGCAATCACCACCTGGTCGCGCACCGGCGCCAGCGCCTGACCGACCAGCTCTTCATTGGTGAAAGGGCCATAGACTTCGGCGGTGTCAAAGAAGGTCACGCCGCGGTCAACTGCCGCCCGCAGCAGTTTCGTCATCTCGGCTCGGTCCGGGGACGGACCGTAGAAGAAGCTCATGCCCATGCAGCCGAGTCCTAGAGCTGAAACTTCGAGTTGCTGTCCAAGTTTGCGCTTCTGCATTACAGATTCTCCTTCAGTAAATCCAGGCCATCGCGGAACCGCCCAGGCACTGCGGGTGCCCCGACGACTGCGTTGAGACCCGACTTGGAGGTGTTCACGAGGGGCCGTCGGCCGCTGGCAAAGCCTGGCGCCGACGCCTAGGTACCCGATGCGGTCGTCGCGATGCCGCCGTCTACCGGGATGATGGTGCCCGTGAGGTAGGACGCAGCCCGGCTAGCGAGAAACACGGCGATACCCGCCATGTCGTCGTCGCGGCCGAGCCGGCGCAGAGGGGCCTTCGCCGCGATCGTGTCGCCGATGGCATCGAGCGTGGACGCCATCATCTGCGACGGGAACGGTCCTGGGGCTACCGCGTTCACCGTGACGTGCTGTGGGCCCAGTTCTCTGGCAAGCACTCTGGTGAGTTGATGGAGTGCCGCTTTACTGCTGGCGTACGAGTAGTTGGGCGACTCGGCGACGTGGATGGCGGCGATACTGCCGATGTTGATGATCCGCGCGGGATCATCGGCGGCGCCCGCCCTGCGAAGTGCGGGAAGCAGCGCCTGCACCAGCCAGAACGGCGACTTGAGGTTGAGGTCGATCACTGCGTCCCAGGCCTCGTCCGGGAACGTCTCCAGCGGCTCGCGCCACATCGCTCCCGCGTTGTTGACGAGGATGTCCAGGCGTTCCGAGTCGACCTTGACAAGATCAGCGAGGCGCTGACACTCGTCGTGCCTGGACAGGTCGGCGGGGATTGCTTGAACGTCGCCGAATTCGGACAGTAGATGCTGTGCCTCCGCGCACGTGTCTGCCTTGCGTGAGCTGATGATGACGCGGGCGCCCGCCTGCAGAAGGCCGCGCGCTATCATCATCCCAATGCCCCTGGTGCCGCCAGTGACAAGGGCGTACTTCCCACTCAGATCGAAAAGTTCTGTGTGAGTGGTGAACTGGTTGTCCGCCATTGGTCTCCGTCCCTTCTGTCGTGGAAGAATGTGCCGTCGCGGTCGCGCATTCGGGGCAGCTGAATTGAACTGATGGGGGTAAAGCTGCAGTGCGTGTCCATGGAGTGTTGTCGGCGCTTTCGATCAGGGCGTCTGGGACGGGTTCTCGGGCGGCCGCCGTACGCGCCTCCCGTGGATCCATTACTTTTCCTCTGTGTAGCTGGGAGCCGACTCAAACAGGCTGACAGGCGTCCTGGACGTCTGGGAGACCCTGGTGATACAGGTACTGTGAGAGCCACCCTTGTCTGGTGCGCCGGCTCACGCTGCCACAATCCCCTCCTGCACAGTCATTTTCTTGATTGCTTTGATCTGTATTGCGACCCGGTATCGTCTGAGGCTTTGCGGGGTGGTTTGGGGGGTGTTGGCCTGATCTCGGCGACCTCGGCTTTTGAGATCAGCTCGCCGGTATCGGGATCGATGACCGCTTTCGGGTAGCGGATCGGGGTCCATGCGCCTTCGGGTATGGCGGCGGTTGCCGGCGCCCGGTCCGCGCTTTGCCGATCTCGCAAAGAAGTTTGTCGGGTGGTCCTGGGCGGGGGCAGGTTGGTGGGCATGGATAAACAGTTCTGGGACGACATGTACGGCAGTCGTGATCAGCTCTTCAGCGGGGCGCCCAACGGGGTGCTCGTCAGCGAGGTCGCCGAGCTGCCACCGGGGCAGGCGCTCGATGTGGGGTGCGGGGAGGGCGGCGACGCGGTCTGGCTGGCTCGGCGGGGGTGGCAGGTGACCGCGGTGGACATCTCCCGGGTCGCCCTGGAGCGTGCCGCCGCTTCGGCCGCGGACATCGAGGGCCGGGTGGCGTGGAGGCGGGCCGATCTGACCAGTACGGCGCTCCCGGCCGCGGCGTTCGACCTGGTGTCGGTCCAGTACTTTCCGCTCAAGCGCCGGCCGGACCACGGCGCGGTGCGTGGCCTGCTGGACGCCGTCGCGCCCGGGGGCACGCTGCTGTTCGCCACGCACGACCTCGCCGATCTGACCCCGCACCCGGAGCAGGGCTTCGACCCCGGGGACTACTACCAGCCCGACGACGTCGCCAGGGTGCTCGACGACGACTGGGCGGTCGTGGTCAACGAGACCCGTCCACGCACCGCTCCCGCCCCCGCCGGCACCCACCACACCCATGACACCGTGCTGCGAGCTCGACGGCTGAGGTAAGGGGGGAGCCGGGGCCAAGGCGGCAGCCGGCCCCGGTCAGGGCTGGAGCTGGTGGCCCAGGGCCGTCGCCTTCTCCACGCGGCGGGCGAGGACCTCCTCATGACGGTCCGCCATCTGCCGCAGGGCGTCCTTGCGGTCGCGCTTCGAGAGCCGGTCGATGTAGAGGTGCCCCGAGAGGTGGTCGGCCTCGTGCTGCAGACACCGGGCGAAGTAGCCGGTGCCCTCGATCACCAGCGGGTTGCCGTCCTTGTCGACGCCGCGGACCACGGTGCGGTCGGTGCGCGGTACGTCCATCCGTGCGCCCGGTACGGACAGACAGCCCTCGGCCTCCTCGATGAGCAGCCGGTGGGCCGGGTCGGGCTGGTCCAGGACGGGGTTGATGATGTGGCCGATGTGCCGTACGCCGTGGTCGTCGGGGCAGTCGTAGACGAACAGTCGCAGGTCGACGTCGACCTGATTGGCCGCCAGCCCGGCGCCGTCGGCGATGTACATGGTGAGGAACATGTCGTCGATGAGGGCGCTCAGCTCGGGCGTGCCGAACTCGGTCACCTCGCGGCAGGAGCGGCGGAGCACCTCCTCGCCGACCTCGGTGATCCGGCGGGGGGAACCGCGCCCGGCCTCGGGAGGCAGCGCCGGATAGGAGTCGACGGGTTTCCCCTGCACCAGGACGCGCACCGCTGACCTCACCTTTTCCGCCCCCACTGCTGGCCGCCTGATGGCCGCTCACGGCCGCTGAGGCCGCCCCCGCCGATGGTCATGTCCGGCCAACGTAGCAGGGGCGGTTCGGCCGCGGCTCGGGCCCGCGTCAGATCGCGTCAGGTACGGGGTCAGAGCGCTTCGCCGAGCTCCTCCAGCAGCCGCCGCTTGCTGCGGGCCCCGACCAGCGACCGCACCGGCTCGCCCGACCGGAACAGCATCAGAGTGGGCATCGAGAGGACCCCGTACGCGTTGGTGGTGGAGGGGTTCTCGTCCACGTCCAGGGACACCACCTTCAGCCGGTGGCCCTCCTCCTGCGCGATCTCCGCCAGCACCGGCGCGATCATCCGGCACGGCGGGCACCACGATGCGGTGAACTTCACCAGCACCGGCAGCTCGGCCGCCAGCACCTCCTCGGCGAAGGTGGCGTCCGTGACCGTGGCCACTCCCCCGGTGTGTGTCAGTGACATGTCATATCTCCCTTGGAGTCTTCGTCGTGCGGGTGGAGCCGTTGTGGTTACGGCGGACTCACGGGCCGGGCGGTGTCAGCTCGCAGCGCGGCTCCGGGGCCCCTTCGGGCGCCGTCGCCGCGGCCTCCAGCTCCGCGCGGGCCCGCTCCGCCTGGACGAGCTGTGTCCCCACCCGCTTCCGGATCGCGCCCAGCCGGGCGATGCACTCGTCCAGCTCGGCGAGCTTGCGCCGGTAGACCTCCAGCGAGGCCGGGCAGGAGTCGCCGGCCGGATGGCCGGAGCGCAGGCACTCGACGAACGGACGCGTCTCCTCCAGCTCGAAGCCGAAGTCCCGCAGCGTGCGGATCTGCTGGAGCAGCCGCAGGTCCTCCTCGTCGTACGACCGGTAACCATTGCCGGTGCGGCGCGCGGGCAGCAGCCCGAGCGACTCGTAATAGCGCAGGGTGCGGGTGGTCGTACCCGCCCGTTCGGCCAGCTCTCCGATCCGCATGACTTGACGGTAGACCTTGACCCCGGCGTAAAGGCCAGGGCGCGGTGCGCGGCCGGGTGGCGCCCGGCCGCGCACCGGTGACTGACCGTTGTCAGACCCTCGCCGTAGAGTGCCGATATGACCACACCCGACGTGGATGAGTTCGCCGAACCGCTGCCCGCCACCCGCCGTGCCCTGCTGTGGCGCCTTGCCCGCGGCCAGGCCGAGGGCCGTGCCCCGTCCCTGGTCGGGGCCGTGGTGCGGGAGGGTCAGCTGGTGTGGACGGGTTCGCGCAGCTCTGTGGACGGATCCGCACCGGACACCGGCACCCAGTACCGCATCGGCTCCCTGACCAAGACCTTTGTGGCGGTGCTGGTGATGCGGCTGCGCGACGAGGGGCTGCTGGACCTCGGCGATCCGCTGGCCAAGCATCTGGACGTGCCCGAGGCCGAGGGCGCGACCGTGGCCCAGCTCCTCTCCCACACCTCGGGTCTGGCCGCCGAGGCCCGCGGCCCGTGGTGGGAGCGCACGCCCGGGGCGCTGCGGCCCGAGACCGCCGATATCTTCGGCGAGCGCCCGCTGGTCCACCCCCCGGGCCGCCGTCACCACTACTCCAACCCCGGTTTCGCGCTGCTCGGCGCGCTGGTCGAGCGGCTGCGCGGAGCGCCCTGGGGCGAGGTGCTCGCGCGCGAGGTGCTGGAGCCGCTGGGGATGGGGCGTACGTCGCTCGAGCCGCGGGCGCCGCACGCCGGGGGATGGGCCGTGCACCCCTGGGCGGATGTGCTGCTGCCCGAACCGGCCGAGGACACCGGGCGGATGGGCCCGGCCGGGCAGCTCTGGTCGACCGCCGGGGATCTGGCCCGCTTCGCCGCCTTCCTGCTGGACGGGGACGACCGGGTGCTCGGCGCGGAGTCGCTCGCCGAGATGCGGGCGCCCGCCGTCGCCCCCGAGGAGGGGGACTGGGACGGCGGCTACGGCCTGGGGATCCAGCTCGTCCGGCACGGCGGGCGGGTCCTCCACGGCCACACCGGCTCCATGCCCGGCTTCCTGGCCTCGCTGTGGGTGAGCGCCGAGGACCGGCTGGCCGGGATCGCGCTGGCCAACACCACCTCGGGTCCAGCGATCGGCGCCATCGCCGCCGACCTCATACGGATCGTGGCGGAGCGCGAGCCCCGTATCCCCGAGCCGTGGCGGCCGCTGACCGAGGTCGATCCGGCGCTGCTGGCGCTGACCGGCCCCTGGTACTGGGGCCCCCGCGCGCACCACCTGCGGCTGCGCGCGGACCGCGGACTTGAGCTGTCCCCGGCCACCGGAGGAGGCCGGGCCTCCCGCTTCAGGGCCGAGCCGGACGGCACCTGGACGGGGCTCGACGGCTATTACGCGGGGGAGACGCTGCGGGTGGTCGAGGGGGAGGGCGGCGCCCCGGCCCATCTGGACCTGGGCACCTTCGTGTTCACCCGGGAGCCCTACGCCCCGGATGACGTGGTGCCCGGCGGGGTCGACCCGGAGGGCTGGCGCGCGCTCTGAGGGGGGAGGGAGGCGGCGGGACGGGAGCGGGGTGCCGCGTTCCGGCGGGGGCGTTGAGGATCCGGCGGCCGTAGCCTGACCCCGCCGGTGGTACGCATGGCCGAGGGCTGGGTCGGCGGTGCGGCGGGCGGCAGGTTGGTCTCCGGTTCTCCCGTACGTCGGTTCGCGGGTGCGCCGGTGCGTTGGTTCGCGGGTGCGTCGGTATGCCGGTGCGCCGGGACTTCGGTACGCCGATACGCCGGGGCTCATGTGCTCCCGTACCGCCGTACCTCCGTACCCACGTACTCCGTGCCTCCGTACGGGAGCGGCCTGATCCGATCCAACTCACCCTCCCCTCCCCAGGAGCCCCGCCGTGCGCTCGTCCATGCTTCGTCTCAGCGCGTCCCTGCTCGCCCTCAGTACCGTCATGGCCGCATCCGTGGCCGCCTCCGGGACTGCCACGGCCCGGCCCGGAAGCCCGTCAGCAGGCCGCGAGCGGCCGGGGGCCGTCTGGTCGGCCGGGTGGGCCGCTCCCGTCCAGCGCCCCAGTTCCGGCTTCGAGAAGAACTGGGCCGAGAGCGGCTTCGCCGAGCGCACCGCCCAGACCCTGCGTCAGGTCGTCCGGGTCACCGGCGGCGGCACGGCGGCCCGGATCAGGCTGTCGAACCGCTATGGCACCGCGCCGCTGCGGATCGCGGGCGCGACCATCGCCCGTACCGCGCACGGCGCCTCCGTCCACGGCGCGAGCCTGCGCGCGCTGACCTTCAGCCACTGGCGATCGGTGGAGATCCCGGCGGGCGGGGAGACGGTGAGCGACGCGGCCCCGCTGCGGGTGGCGGCCCGTCAGCCGGTCACGATCACGCTGTACTTCGACCGCCCGACCGGCCCCGCCACCTTCCACGCCCAGGCGTACGCCCGCAGCTTCCGCGCGGACGGCGACCACCGCGCCGACCGCGCCGGGGCAGCCTTCACCGAGACCACCAACTCCTGGTACTACCTATCCGATGTCGAGGTCACCGGCGGCCCCCGGCAACCGGGCACGGTGGTGGCCTTCGGCGACTCGATCACCGACGGCTTCGGCTCGACCTACGACGCCGACCACCGCTGGCCGGATCTGCTGGCCGAGCGCCTCGCGGCCGTGGGCACCCCGCGTCCCGTCCTCAACTCCGGGATCGGCGGCAATCTGCTGCTGCACGACTCGGCCTGGTACGGCGACCGGGCCGGCGCCCGCTTCCGGCGCGATGTCCTGGACAAGCCGGGCGTACGGTCGGTGATCCTGCTCGAAGGGCTCAACGACATCGGCTTCAGCGAGGTCGAGCTGCCCACCTACAAGCCCAATCCGCAGGTGTCGGCCGATGAGGTGATCGCCGGTTACCGGGAGCTGATCGCTCTCGCCCACGCCCGCGGGATCAAGGTCATCGGCGGGACGATCCTGCCGTTCAAGGGCGCCGAGTACCACACCCCGCGCTCCGAGGCGAAGCGCGCCGCGATCAACGACTGGATCCGCACCTCGGGCGCCTTCGACGCGGTCGTCGACTTCGCGGAGGTCATGGCCGCGCCGTCCGATCCGCTGCGGCTGAACCCGGCGTACGACTCGGGCGACTTCAAGCACCCGAACGACGCGGGCTACCGGCGGATGGCCGAGGCTGTCGACCTCGCGACGCTGTGAGGGCGCCGACGGGGAAGTGAGACCGGGTCAGTTCAGGCCAGCGGCAGCTTGAAGCCGATGTGGCTGGCCTCGAAGCCGAGCCGCTCGTAGAAGCGGTGGGCGTCGATACGGGTCGCGTCCGAGGTGAGCTGTACCAGCACGCACCCCTCGCGGCGCGACTCCCCGACGGCCCATTCGATCAGCTGGGTGCCGAGCCCGCCGCCGCGCTCCTCGGAGTGGATACGGACGCCTTCGATGATCGAGCGCGTGGCGCCGCGCCGCGACAGCCCGGGGATCACGGTCAGCTGGAGGGTGCCGACGATGCGGCCCTCCCGGACCGCGACGACCAGCCGCTGCTGGGGATCCGAGTCCAGCGTCTCGAAGGCGGCGCGGTACGGGGCCAGGTCGTCCGGGGACTCCCGGCGGGCGCCGAGCGGGTCGTCCGCCAGCATGGCCACGATCGCCGGTATGTCGTCGGTGGTCGCGCGCCGTATCTCGAAGTCGCTCATGCGGTGGAGCCTACGCCGGGGCCCGCGAGCCCCGGACGGCGGCGACGGGCCCACGGCCAGGGCCCACGGCCATGGGCGATCGGACGTCCCGGCATCAGCACGTCCGGCCCATCAGCCCGACCCGGCATCAGTACGTCCGGCGCATCAGCACGTGGTGCCGGTCAGGCCCTCCACAGCGGCGACGAGCGGCGCCAGTTCCGGCCGCCGGGCGGCCTCGGCGAGGGCCTCCCGCAGCGCGGTGTCATGCGTCGGTCGCGCCTCCTCCAGGAGCTTCAGCCCCTCGTCGCTGACGTCGGTGTAGATGCCGCGGCGGTCGCCGGGGCAGATGTAGCGGGCGAGCAGACCTCGGTCCTCCAGCCGGGTGACCAGCCGGGTCGTGGCGCTCTGGCTGAGGACGACGGAGTCGGCGAGCTGCTTCATCTGGAGATGTCCGCCGTCGCCGTCGTGCTGTCCGCTGAGTACGTTGAGCACGGAGAATTCGCGGACGCTCAGATCGTGCCCGGCCTGCAGCGCACGCTCGATGTGGGTCTCTATCCGGCCGTGCAGGGAGGACAGGGCGCACCAGCCCTGGGCCAGGGCCTGTCCCGCGGGCGGGGCGACGGCGCCGTGCGGTTCGTCCGGCATGGAACCCCTCCTAGATGGGTGAGCGGATTCCAGGATAGTCCAGGGATGAAATAGACCGCGTATGCAATTATCGGCGCTTTGTCGCCCGCAGCCGCCGTCCCCGGGCGGTCAGCCCCCAGGGCTTGATCACCGAGATCGCGGTGAGAAAGGTATAGACGCCCAGGCTGACCGACGGGGCCAGGATCAGATCCGTGGTCGCCCCGACCGTCCGCCCCGCCACGACATCGGCCATCGCGGAGTCGATCCGGGCGCGCAGGGCGAACGCCGTGGCGGCGGTAGTGATCATTGTCAGCCAGAACTTCACAAACACCCACCGGTGGCGCGCCAGCCCCCAGGGCGTCCCCAGGGACAGCACGATCCCGCTGACCAGCGACAGCAGGCTGATCGGAATCAGCAGCCAGTCGCCCAGCACATTCATGGACCGGTACGCCGCCCCGGCCTCTTCGGCCGAACCGGCCATGGCCCCGGTGATCCCCAGGGCCAGCACCCCGAGGGTCAGCCCGAGCCATCCGACCGAGACGACGACATGAACGACGAGGAGGCCCCGGCGCACGGGGCGGGTGAGTTGCCGCATGCCCCCACCGTGGCGGCGCGGCGGCCCCCGGGGCGTCTGACGCCGGGAGTATCCGCGCGTACTCCCGGCGGCGCGGGCGGCTCGGCGCGATCCCGCCGGACCGGGGCGGTGCGGGCCGGCGGGTGCATCTACGCTCGGCTGGTATGACCAGACTGCATCTGTTCGATCTGGACGGGACGCTCATCCACGGCTCGGCCGCCGCGATCGAGATCTCCCGGCAGCTCGGCCTGGAGCGGGAGATCGCCGCGCTGGAGCGGGCGTTCGCGGGCGGGGAGCTGACGACGGCCCAGTTCGCGGAGCGGGCCTGTGCGCTGTGGGAGGCGCTGACGGAGGAGCACGTGGCGGCGGCGTTCGAGGGGGCGCCGTGGCTGGCCGGAATCCGTGAGGTGTGGGCGGACATCCGGGCGCGGGGCGAGCGCTGTGCGGTGATTTCGCTCTCGCCGGGCTTCTTCGTGTCGCGGCTGCTGGAGTGGGGCGCGGACGCCACGTACGGCTCGACATGGCCCGACGTGCCGTTCCGGGAGCCGGTGGATCCGGCGGGGATCCTGACCCCGGCCGCGAAGGTCCGGATCGCCGATGAACTCTGTGCGAAGTTCGGCTTGACCAGGGATCACTGCGTGGCCTACGGGGATTCCCTCTCGGACGCCGAACTGTTCACGGTGGTGCCGGTCTCGGTCGCCGTGAACGCCGACCACCATGTGAGCGAAATCGCATCCCATGCCTATACCGGTCGTGATCTCCGAGAGGCTTACGAATTGATGGGTAACCACACGTAACTATCGGTAATTACATGAGTTGGTGGGTGTAACAGATGTGGGGCACTTGGGGCTTGTGAATTCATCCGGGGCCGGTAGGGTCGGGTCCGGTTCCGTGCGGCGTGCTGTAACGGGGTCAGAACGGGCATCCCAGGCCAACCAGCATATCGGGAACGCAGCCCCCGTTTCCCGGACTTCGGGCTATGCGCCCGGGACGGGGAACGAGCATGGCATGCTGCCCGGAAGAGAGTTACGGAGAGGGTCGGCACGACCATTCTCGCTTGAACCAGTGCACCAGGACGGGGAATTGCGGGCACATTCCGGCAGCGGAAGTGCGAAGACCGACAGAAAGATGTTCGAGGCGAGGCAACCATGGACGCTCCGACCACCACATCGTCGGCCGGCAGCGACGGCTCCGGCGGGAACAGTGGCGACTGGGGCTGGTTCACCCCGAGCAGGAAACCGGCCGACGACCCCAGGGCCCCGGACCAGCAGAGCGATGAGCGCGCGCCCAGCCGCCCGGTGAACCCGATACGGCCGGTCGGCACCGAAGCCGACCGCCGTACGCCCGCGGAGCCGGCCCCCGCGCCCGGTCCAGGAGCGGGCGACCGCCGGGCCGACGACCGCCGCCCGGATGACCGCCGCACCGATGACCGCCGCCCGGGCGACCGCCGGGTCCCCGGCCCCGCGGGTCACGGCCCCGCCGCCCCCACCCCCGGCCCCGCGGCCCGCGGGCGCGAGGAGCATCAGCGCCCCGACGAGGTGCCGCCGGCCCCGCAGGACTTCCGGCCCGGCCCCGACTCGCCGTTCGCCGTCCCCGAGACCGCCTCGCCCGACGCGATCCTGCTGCGCCGCACCATGGCCGAGGTCGAGCCCATCAGCGACAAGGTCACCTCGTACTTCTACGCGCTGCTCTTCGTCCAGCACCCCGAGCTGCGGCCGCTCTTCCCCGCCGCGATGGACGCCCAGCGCGACCGGCTGTTCAAGGCGATCCTCACCGCCGCCCGGCTCATCGACGACCTCGACATCCTCACCGAGTTCCTCTCCCGGCTCGGCCGCGGCCACCGCAAGTACGGCACCCAGCCCGAGCACTACCCCGCCGTCGGCGAATGCCTGATCGGCGCGCTCACCCGCTACGCCGTCACCACCTGGAGCGACGAGGCCGAGGCCGCCTGGGTGCGCGCCTACACCGCGATCTCCCAGATCATGATCGACTCGGCCGCCGAGGACGAGCTGATCGCCCCCGCGTGGTGGCAGGCCGAGGTGGTCGGGCATGAGCTGCGCACCCACGACATCGCCGTGATCACCGTCCGCCCGGACCAGCCGTACCCCTTTCTGGCGGGCCAGTACACCTCACTGGAAACGCCCTGGTGGCCGCGGGTCTGGCGGCACTATTCATTTGCCGCGGCGCCGCGCTCCGACGGGCTGCTCTCCTTCCACGTGAAGGCCGTCCCGGCCGGATGGGTGTCCTCCGCGCTGGTGCACCGGGCCCGCCCCGGCGATGTGATCCGCCTCGGGCCCCCCGCCGGTTCCATGACGGTCGACCACGCCAGCGACAACGGGCTGCTCTGCCTCGGCGGCGGCACCGGTATCGCGCCGATCAAGGCGCTGGTCGAGGACGTCGCCGACCACGGCCGAAACCGTCCGGTCGAGGTCTTCTACGGCGCCCGCAACGATCACGATCTGTACGACATCGACACCATGCTGCGGCTGGCCCAGAAGTATCCGTGGCTCGCGGTCCGTCCCGTCGTCTCCGACGGCCCGACCAACGGCCTCAGCGGTCGGCTGCCCGACGCCGTGCGGCAGTACGGCCCGTGGAACGCGTTCGACGCCTATCTCTCCGGGCCGCCCGGGATGATCCGCAGCGGCGTCGACGCCCTGATGGGCATCGGCATTCCGTCGCACCGCATCCGGCACGACTCCATCGAGGAGCTCGCCGCGGCCGCGGAATAGGGCGCGGGCACGGACGGCATACGGCGAAACACCAACACTAGGCAGGCATTCCGGCGATTCCGGACGGCGAATCAGGACGGGGACGAGAACCGTGGACAGTGCGGAGCACCTGGACGACCGCGCGTGGCGTCCCGGGAGCGACGGCGAACACCATATGCAGCGGCGACTGGGCACCGTCGACCGCGCCGACCGCTTCTACGACGACCAGGTGCTGGATCACCTGAATGTCCGGATGCGGGAGTTCATCGGGCGCCAGGAAATGTTCTTCCTGGCCACCTCCGACCGGCACGGGGAGTGCGACAGCACCTTCCGGGCCGGTCCGCCCGGCTTTCTGAGAGTGCTCGACACGCGCACGCTGGCCTATCCCGAATACCGGGGGAACGGCGTCCTGGCCAGCCTCGGCAATATCCAGGAGAACCCCCACCTGGGCATTCTCATGGTCGACTTCTTCCGGGACCGGATCGGGCTGCATGTGAACGGCCGGGCCCGGGTGGTGGAGGACGCCGAGATGCGAGAGGCGCACTCCGGGCTGCCGGTGGACCCGGTGCCGGGGCGGCGCGCGGTGGTGTGGGTGGAGGTGACCATCGAGGAGGCGTACATCCACTGCGCCAAGCACATCCCGCACCTCCAGAAGGTCCCGGCGCAGCGGCGCACCGGCGGCGGCGACGCCGCCCGGCGCCGGGGGCTCTCCGGTGACCAGGCCCTGGAGCACGACCGGGAGCGGGACTGGGGGACGGACGACGTCAAACGGAAGGGCGGCGACTTCTTCGGCGCCGCGGCCGAGGCCCGCGAGGGCCGCAGGGTCCCGCCTGCGCCGCCCGCTCCGCCTGCGCCGCCTGCGGCTCCTGCTCAGCCTGCTCCGTCTGCCGCTGCCGTTCCTGCTCCGCCTGCGCCGCCCGCCCCGCCTGCGGCTCCTGCCCAGCCCGTGCCGCCCGCCCCTCCCGCACGGCCCGTGTCGCCTGCTCCGCCCGTCTCACGGCCCTCGTGGGCGGTGGACCTGCCGGGCCAGGCCGCCCGGCCTGTTCCGGCCGCTCAGGCCGAGCTGGGAGCCTCGGTCCCTCAGGCCCCGGCCGCTCCGGCAGTCCCGGCCGTCCCGGACCCTCAGCCCCTGACGGACTCGGACACGCAGGTCCTGGCCATCCCTCCGGCGCCGCCCACGTCACCGGTCTCGTGGCCGGTGGGCCTGCCGGCCCAGACCGCCCCGACGGTCCCGGTGGCCCCGACGGTCCCGACAGCCCCGGCTGCTCAGGACGCCCTGGGCCCTCAGGTTCCGGCCGCCGGACCGGCGGCACAGCACGGACCGGCGGCACAGCCCCAGCCGATCGCGCGGCCCCAGCCGTTCGCGCGGCCCCAGCCGTTCGCGCGGCCCCAGCCGTTCGCGCGGCCCGAACCGGCCGCGCAGTCCGGAGCGGGCGACCCCGCTCAGCGGTCCGCTGAGCCCTCCGCGGTGCGTGATCTCAGCCCCGCCATCCGGCGGCCGGTCCGTCCCGACGCGGGGCCCGAGGACTGGCGGGAGGAGGCCGAGCGGGTGCTGGCCGAGGCGCGTCAGCGGGCGGCCCGGAAGACCCAGCAGCCGTTCAGCGGCTGGTTCCGTTAGGCCTGTCCCGACAGAGCCCGGCCCTGCTGGTCCTGTTCGCGAAGACCCGCCCGGCAGCTTCGCTTCGCTCAGCCGAGGTCGTCCGCGAGCAGGGCCAGCACGCCCTCGATGTTGGCGTCGAGATAGGCCCGCAGCGAGGGCGGCACCACCTCGACCGAGGCGATCCCCTCGCGGGTGAACGGGACGCTCACCACGTCGTACTCACCGCACGGCTCGTCCACCTCCGGGCCGTGCCGCCGGGTGAGGTCCATCGAGGCGAGTCTGCAGACGAAGAAGTGCTGCACCTTCACACCGGCCGCGCCCACACCCCCAGCACCCCCAGCGCCCTCCGCGCCGCTAGCGCCCTCCGCGCTCTCATCGGGATGCGGGACGGTGTCGACGAAGGCGGGCACCACGTCCGTCACCTTCGCGCCCAGCTCCTCGTCCACCTCGCGGTACAGGGCCTCGACGACGCTCGCGTCCTCGGGCTCCATTCCGCCGCCCGGAGTGATCCAGTACGGCGGCTGGCCGGGCTTGGTCCGCTTGATCAGGATCATGCGGGGCGCGGTGTCGCCCTCGAGGAGAATGGCACGGGCGGTGCGCTTGACCACGGGTCGTTCGGTCATGCAGGACATCTGCCGCACCCTTGGTCCCGCGAAACCACTTACTCACCAATCGACAGCCGCGCGCAACAGCCACTCGTGCGCCCGCGCGATATGCGGCAGCGCGAGCGCCCCCGTGCGCACCACCAGGAAATAGGTGCGCAGCGGCGGCACCGGCGGGTTGAGCAGGGCCACCACCTCCCCGGCGTCCAGCGCGTCCATGCACAGATAGCGCGGCAGGACGCCGAGCCCGGCGCCCCGCGCGACACAGGCGAGCACCGCGCGCAGATCGGGCGCGATGATCGTGCCAGCGGTGACCGGCCGGGTGTCGAAGACGGCCGACCAGTAGCGGCTGACCAGCGGCAGGCTCTCATGCACCTCGACGACGGGCAGCGCCTCCAGCGCCCGTACGCCCTTGACCTGGAGCACCGCTGGGCCGCCGAGCCTGGCGGCCCAGCGCGGCGCCGCGACCAGCACATGCTCCTCGTCGCACAGCGGCGTGGCGGCCAGCAGCCGCCCCCGTGGCCGGGCGGTGGTGATGGCCAGGTCGTGATGGCCGGCGCCCAGCCCCTCGAACAGTTCCTCGGCGCTGCCGAAGGCGCAGCGCACCGCCAGCCCCTGGGCGACCAGGGTGGTCAGCGCGGGCAGGACGCGCAGCGCGGTGAACTCCGGAGGGCCCGCGAGATGCAGGGTGCGCAGCGCCGAGCGGTCGTCCAGCCCCGTCTCGGCGATCTCCACGAGGGCGTCGAGGTGCGGCGCGGCCTTGTGGGCGAGTTCGTCCCCGACGGTGGTGGGGACGACGCCGCGCGCCGTACGGAGGAACAGAGGGCGGCCGAGCTGCCGCTCCAGGGTGCGTATCTGGCCGGTGACGGCGGGCTGGGAGAGCCCGAGCAGCCCGGCGGCGCGGGTGAAGGACCCGGCGCGGTGAACCGCGACAAAGGTGCGTAAGAGGGCCAGATCCATGCGGTTCCCCTCGCCTCGTCGCGCCCCGCACGCATGCCAACTATAAATATGCCGATAGGTCCATGTCGCTACTGTGATTGGACACTGACGCTGAGTCAACTAGCCTTGTTCGAGCGGTTCTCCACGAGGAGAACCGGGGCGTCTCAAGCCACGAGGGGGGAGGCTTGAGACGCCCGCACAGGCATACCCGCCCGCTTTCAGCCATCCGCCCCGGTGCTCGCCGTGCCCGATGCCGGGGCCGTGCCCGATGCCGGGGCCGTGCCCGATACCGCGTCCGTGCCGGATGCCGTATCGAGCGCCCGCAGCACATCGGCGATCAGATCGTCCGAGTCCTCCGCGCCCACCGAGAAGCGGATGAAACCCTCGGGCACCGCGTCGCCGCCCCACCGTCCGCGCCGTTCCGCCGTGGAGCGCACCCCGCCGAAGCTGGTGGCGTCGTCCACCAGCCGCAACGCCGTCAGAAAGCGCTCCGCGTGCTCCTTGTCCGGCAGCGTGAAGGAGACCACACAGCCGAAGCGCCCGCCGCGCATCTGCCGGGCCGCCACCCGGTGGGAGGGATCGGTCGGCAGTCCGGGGTGGCGCAGCCCGGTGATCTCGGGGCGGTCGCGCAGCGTCTCGGCGAGGGCCAGGGCGGTCGCCGCCTGGCGGTCGACGCGCAGTTGGAGGGTGGCCAGGGAGCGGTGGGCGAGCCATGCCTCCATGGGGCCGGGGATCGCGCCCACCGTCTTGCGCCAGGCCCGCACCTGAGCGGCGAGCTGTGGATCGCGGCAGGTCACATAGCCGAGCAGCACATCGCCATGGCCGGTGAGCGCCTTGGTGCCGCTCGCCACGGCGAAGTCCGCGCCGAGTTCCAGCGGGCGCTGGCCGAGCGGGGTGGCGAGGGTGTTGTCGACGGCTGCCAGCGCGCCCCGGGCGTGCGCCGCCTCGGCGAGCCGGCGGATGTCGCAGACGTCCAGTCCGGGATTGGACGGGGTTTCCAGCCACAGCAGCTTCGTCCGGTCGCCCAGCGCCTCCAGGGCGGCCAGCTGGGCGTCCTCGCCGGTCGGGGCGGTGCGCACGGTGACCCCGTAGCCCGCCAGCCGCTCGATCAGCGCCGGGAGCAGCTGATAGCCGTCGGACGGCAGGACGGCCGCGTCGCCCTGGCGCAGTTGCGAGAGCAGTACGGCCGAGATCGCGCCCATACCGGAGGAGAAGACGACCGTCTCGGCGTCGGTGCCCGGCGACTCCAGCTCGCTGATCGCCCGCTCCAGCAGGGACCAGGTGGGGTTGGCGTCCCGGCCGTAGGTGTAGGGGCCGACGGCGTCGCCGGGGAGGTGGTAGTGGGCGGCGAAGACCGGGCCCGGCAGCGTCGGCTCGTACGCCTCGGCCTCGGGCAGTCCGGCCCGTACGGTGCGGGTGCCGTCGCCGGTCATGCGGACTCCTTCCCCGCGCCCGGGCCATCGGCGGCCGACGCGTGCTCGACGGTGGCGCTCTCCGCGCCCTTCTCCGCGCCGTTCTCCGCGCCCTTCTCCGGTGCGTCGACGGCCCCGGCGACCGCGTCCAGCAGCCCGCCGCTCGCGGCCTCGACCATCTCCAGGCACTCCTCGAAGTCGTCCAGCCCGCCGAAGTACGGGTCCGGCACATCGAGGCCGCCCAGCGCGTCGTGGTCCGCGTCCGGGTCGTAGCTCCGCAGCAGCCGCACCTTCGCGGCGTCGTGCGGGGTGGGCGCGAGCGCGCGCAGCTCATGCAGATGGCCGCTGTCCAGGGCGATCACCAGATCGAGGCGGTCGAACCACTCGACCCGGAACTGGCGCGCGATGTGATCCTGCTCATAGCCGTGGGCGGTCAGTACGTCGATGGCGCGGCGGTCGGCCCCGTCGCCCTCGTGCCAGGGCCCGGTGCCCGCGCTGTCCACCTCGACGAGGCCGTCAAGACCGGCCTCCACGGCATGGGCGCGGAAGACGGATTCGGCCATCGGCGAGCGGCATATGTTGCCGGTGCAGACAAAGCAGACACGGTAGGGCGACGGGTCTCTCATGCCTTCCATCATCTCCGGCCGTGATCAGTCCTTGTCATCGGGCAGCACGACATGCAGGGCCCACGCGACTATGGAGACGATCAGGCCACCGAGCACCGCCGTGCCGAAGCCGTCGACGTCGAAGCTCAGGTCCAGCTTTCCGGCCAGCCAGGAGGTCAACAACAGCATCAGGGCGTTGATCACCAGCGTGATCAGCCCGAGGGTCAGGATGAACAGCGGGAAGGCCAGCAGCTTGACGATCGGCTTGACCACCACGTTCACCACGCCGAAGACCAGCGCCACGAGAATGAGGGTGAGCGCTTGGCGGCCGGTGTTGTCACCGGTCAGCGTGATGTCCTTGAGCAGCCAGATGGCGACGCCGAGGGCGCCGGCGTTCGCGATCGTCTTGACGAGAAAATTCTTCATGGTTGAGATCGTCGCAGACAGGCCCCGGCGCAGGCAGGGGCACCGTAGGCATGGGTCAGGCAGGGGTGGAGAGGCGAATGAAGGCGTTCCGGCTGGATGAGCTGGAGGCGGAGCGGGCCGCGAACGACGGCGCGTATCTGCAGTTCCTGCGGGAGCGGAACATGTCCGTGGGGCTGTACGCGCTGAACGCGGGCCAGGCCGACCCGCAGTCGCCGCACGGCCAGGACGAGGTGTACGTCGTGATGAGCGGCCGGGCGTCGGTCACGGTGGGGATGGAGACGACACAGGTGGCGCGGGGCAGTGTGGTGTACGTCCCGGCGGGGGCGGCGCACAAGTTCCACCACATCACCGAGGATCTGCGGGTGCTGGTGGTGTTCTCGCCCCCGGAGAGCTGAGGCCGGCTGAGGCCGTCCCACCGGTCCCGTAGGGGTCCGGTCAGGGGAGGACGGGGGGCGCGGACCGCCCGCGCGCCTCCGTCCCGTCCTAGCATCGACGGCAGGGAAGACCGGCCGTCGGCGTCCGGACCCACGGCTCGGAGAGAAAGCAGGGAGTCACGTGACCACGAAGGGGATATTCCAGGGCTTGCCGTGGTGGGTGACCTGGATCGCGATACCGGTCCTCGTCCTCGCCGTGTTCGGCGGCCTGATCATGAGCGTGATCGGGTTCGTGGTGAGCCTCGTCTTCAAGGCGCTGCTGCTGGTGGTGCTGATCGCCGGGCTGATCTACGTCGTACGGAAGTTCACTTCCTGACCCGCCGCGCGGCGCCCGCCGCGTCACCCAGGGCCTGACGCGTCCCCGCAGGCCATGAGGGATCCTTCCGCGCGCGGATACGCCGCGCGGGGGATACCGCCGGGGCGGGAGCACCGCCCGGCGCCACCCCTGCCGTTACAGTGCGAGTCCTCGGCGTTCTTCCTTCGGCGTCTGCCTCGCAACAACACCCCGGGGGTGCCTGTTGACGACAGCGATCTTCGATACGGCCGGTGCGCCGGCCCCGATCTCCCGCCCACCGGGCCCGCGCCGTCCGCGCCGCCCGGCCCCGCGGGTCTCCTCACGGCAACACTGGCCATTTTCGTTCCCTCACACGAGGCAAACCGACTCCGCACCGCAATCGAGTCGCTACGCTCCAGAGTCGGCGAAGCGCAAACAACCCGGGGCGGCGAACGATGCGTGAGATGCGTGACACAGTTCAGGCGGAAGTGACGATGACCTTCCTGGTCTCGCAGGATCTCTCCTTCCGGATCCCGGTCGAGCTGTCCTACGACAGCGGCGACCCCTATGCCGTCGAGATCACCTTCCATTTGCCCGGTGACGCGCCGGTGAGCTGGGCCTTCGCGCGGGAGCTGCTGCTGGACGGGTTGAGCAAACCCACCGGCGAGGGGGATGTGCGCATCGCCCCCGCCTCCCCCGAGGGGCTTTCGGACGTCTTCATCAGACTCCAAGTGGGTTGTGAACGGGCCCTGTTCCGGGCCGGGGCCGCTCCACTGGTGGCCTTCCTCGACCGGACGGACCGAGTGGTGCCTTTCGGCCAGGAGCCGGCGGCCTGTGACCCGGTCGGCGACCTCGACGCCGAACTCCACCGCATCCTGGCCGAGGACCGGTACGCGGGCTGAGAGCCGGACGCGCGGCGGGCCGAGGGCCGGTGCCGTGCCGTGGCCGAGCTGACGGGCAGCCCGCCCATCGCCTCAGCGCCCCTTCGCCCGGCGGCGCCGCCCGCGTCCGCCCCGGCCGGTCCGGGCCGCCTGGGGCGCCTGGGCTGCCTGGGTCGCCTGGGCGCTGCCCGCGTCGGCCATCCGCTCCGCGCCGCCGTTCGCCGCCGGGGCGCGGTCCGCGGAGACCACGAGCACGGCCAGCGCGGTGGTCACCGGCACCGAGGCGACGAGTCCGATGCTGCCCACCAGCGTCCGTACGATCTCCTGCGCGACGATCTCGCTCGTGGCGACCGTGCCCACCCCGCTGTCCGCGATGGAGAACAGCAGCAGCAGCGGAAGCGAAGCGCCCGCGTACGCCAGCACGAGGGTGTTCACGACGGAGGCGATGTGGTCCCGCCCGATCCGCATCGCCGCCCCGTAGAGCTTGCGCCGGGACGTGGTCGGGTCCGCGTCCCTCAGCTCCCACACCGCCGAGGTCTGGGTGACCGTCACATCGTCCAGCACGCCCAGCGAGCCGATGATCACGCCCGCGAGCAGCAGCCCCTGTATCTCGATGTTCGGATAGAGGCCGTGCACCAGTCCGGTCTGGTCGTCCGTGTTGCCGGTCAGGCTCGCCCAGCCGATGAACAGCGAGCCCAGCACCCCGATCAGCAGCAGTGACACCAGTGTGCCGAGCACGGCGACCGATGTACGCGCCGTCAGCCCATGGCACATGTACAGCGCGAGAAGCATGATCGCGCTGCCCCCGACGACCGCGACCACCAGCGGATTGGAACCCTGGAGTATCGCCGGGAGGATGAACAGCGTCAGCACCCCGAAGCTGATCGCCAGCGCCACCAGCGCGAACACCCCGCGCAGCCGCCCCACCACCACGACCGCGAGCGCGAACAGCCCCGCCAGCAGCGCCATCGGCATCGACCGGTCGACATCGGACACGGAGTACTGCAGTTCCTTGGGCGCCTTGGGGGCGTACGCCAGCTTCAGCTCCTGCCCGGCGCTGAAGTGACGCGAGGCGTTGGGCTGGACGATTTCGGGGAACGTGCGGCCCTTGTCCTTGCCCGAGGTGACCTCGATCGTGGCCTTCTCGCAGACGCTCTTCTTCCCGCCCTGCCCAGGGCTCCCACCCTGACCCGCGCCGCCGCTCTGCCCGGCGGCGCCGTCCTGGCCGGGCTCGGTGGGCGCCTGCGGCTGGGCGTTCACATCGGCGCAGTTCACCTCCTCGACCTTCACCACCCGTCCGGCCACGGTCGTCTGGTCGAAGCCGAGGCCGCTGCGGCCGTGCGCCTTGTGGTCGGGTGTGCCGCCCGGCCAGAGCACGATCAGACCGGCCACGACGGCGACGGTGAAGGGGATGAGCACCGCCGCGATGATCTTGCGGAGGCGCGCGGAGACAGGGGTGGCGGGGCCATGGCCGTGGGAGTGGCCATGGGAATGTCCGTGGCCGTGGCCAGGAGCCTGATCGGAGGGGTGGGGCTGCTCGGGCGGGTGGTCCTGCTGGATGGCGGTCACGGTCGCATCATCGCAAGAGACGTGGGCCCTCTGTTCAGCGCTGTGGATAAACCGTTAGCGTGGTGCCGAACCTTTGCAATCGCGGGAGCTCGGAGCACCGGGCTGAGAGGGCGCTGACGCTGACAGCTGCGCCGACCGCTGAACCTGTTACCGGGTAATGCCGGCGTAGGGAGTGGGTCTCATGACTCAGCAGGACGCACCATCGCGCGCCGAGACGGCCGAATTCGGCTGGCATAAGGGATATGTCGCGGGTTCGCGCCCGGACCTCCAGGTCCCGGTCCGCCGCGTGCACCTCACCAACGGCCAGGACGTGACGCTGTACGACACCTCCGGCCCGTACACCGACCCCACCATCGAGACGGATGTCCGCCGCGGCCTGGCGCCGCTGCGGCAGAACTGGATCATCGCCCGCGGCGACACCGAGGAGTACGCGGGCCGTCCCGTCCGCCCCGAGGACGACGGGCTCAAGCACACCTCGCCACGCGGCGGACTGCGCAACCTCGACGCGGTCTTCCCCGGCCGTCCGCGCCAGCCGCGGCGCGGCCGCCCGGGCGCCCCCGTGACCCAACTCGCCTATGCGCGGCGGGGCGAGATCACGGCCGAGATGGAGTACGTGGCGATCCGCGAGAACGTCTCCCCCGAGGTGGTCCGGGAGGAGATCGCGGCGGGCCGCGCCGTCCTCCCGGCCAATGTGAACCACCCGGAGATCGAGCCGATGATCATCGGCAAGCGATTCCTGGTGAAGGTCAACGCCAACATCGGCAACTCCGCCGTCACCTCCTCCATCGAGGAGGAAGTCGAGAAGATGACCTGGGCGACCCGCTGGGGCGCCGACACGGTCATGGACCTCTCGACCGGCCGCAACATCCACACCACCCGCGAATGGGTACTGCGCAACTCCCCGGTCCCCATCGGCACCGTGCCGCTCTATCAGGCGCTGGAGAAGGTCGACGGCAAGGCCGAGGAGCTGACCTGGGAGATCTACAAGGACACGGTCATCGAACAGGCCGAGCAGGGTGTCGACTACATGACCGTCCACGCCGGCGTCCGGCTGCCGTACGTCCCCCTGACCGCCCGCCGCAAGACCGGCATCGTCTCCCGCGGCGGCTCCATCATGGCGGCGTGGTGCCTCGCCCACCACCAGGAGTCCTTCCTCTACACCCACTTCGAGGAACTGTGCGAGATCCTCGCGGCGTACGACGTCACCTACTCGCTGGGCGACGGACTGCGCCCGGGATCGATCGCCGACGCCAACGACGACGCCCAGTTCGCGGAGTTGCGCACCCTCGGCGAGCTCAACCGCATCGCCAAGGAGCACGGCGTCCAGACCATGATCGAGGGCCCGGGCCATGTCCCGATGCACAAGATCAAGGAGAACGTCGACCTCCAGCAGGAGGTCTGCGAGGAGGCCCCCTTCTACACTCTGGGCCCCCTCACCACCGACATCGCCCCCGCCTACGACCACATCACCTCGGGCATCGGCGCCGCGATGATCGCCTGGTGGGGCACGGCGATGCTCTGCTACGTCACCCCCAAGGAGCACCTGGGCCTGCCGGACCGCGATGACGTCAAGACCGGCGTCATCACCTACAAGATCGCCGCCCACGCGGCCGACCTGGCCAAGGGCCACCCGGACGCCCAGGCATGGGACGACGCGCTCTCCGACGCGCGCTTCGAATTCCGCTGGGAGGACCAGTTCAACCTGGCCCTCGACCCGGACACGGCCCGCTCCTTCCACGACCAGACCTTGCCGGCGGAGCCGGCCAAGACGGCGCACTTCTGCTCGATGTGCGGGCCGAAGTTCTGCTCGATGAAAATCAGCAGAAGCATCACAGAGCAGTTCGGCGGCGACGCCGACGCGACGCCCGAGGAGATCGAGGCGGGCATGCTCCAGAAGTCCAAGGAGTTCGCGGAGGCGGGCAACCGCGTGTATCTGCCGATCGCGGACTGAGACGCGAACGCGTGGGCCGAGATCGCGGGTGGATCCCGGCAAAGTAACGCCTGCGGGTTGAACCAGGCGATACGCTGCGGGGCGGGTCCGAAGCCGCAACTTCGTTTTGCGACTTCGGACCCTTTCCCGTGCGACTAAGCGGGCGGAAGCTCAGCCACGTAGACCGGGTTGCCGTTGTCCGTCAGCCCGTTCTGACGGATGCAGCGGTGCTTCTGGAGAAAGCGCAGACAGTCGTGCACCCGCTGCCGGGTGAGCCCCGTCTTGGCCGCGAGCGTCTCCAGTGAGTGGCCGACCCGGCCGGCTTCCGCCAGCGTGGGAAGGATGTAGACGGCCACCGCCCACACATCCTCGGTGATGCTCAGCCGGGCCTTCCACTGTGCGAACAGGTCCTCCGTCCTGAGCCTCAGCTCCCGCGTGTCCGCCTCGGGCTCCGCGTCCGGTCGGCAGCCCAGAGCGTCGAGGATCTGTGACCATGCCTGCTCGGACCGGTGCAGGGAATCCAGTACCTCCGTATGGAAGCGCTCGGTCCGCATCTCCAGTCGGACGATCGCGTCCACGAGCTCGCTCGGTGGAGTGGGGCGGGAGGCCTCGGAGACCTCCAGCTCGTATGAGCCCTCGCGCTGGACGGTGGCGATCACCCTTGAGACCCACTGTTTGAAGGGCAGGCACGCTGGTTTGGTGCAGCCGTTCACCAGGAGGATAAGTCCTTCGAGATCGACGAGCTGCAAGTCTCGGCGCCATTCCCTACCTGCGGGAATGCTGAGACTGTGACTGGAAGTCACAGTCTCAAGAGACTCTCGCCGATCTTCCGGCACATGGTCGAGCAGAGCCTTTCGCGTCGTGGTGTAGCCGAGCTCTCGGCACACATCGGCAGCGGGGAACCAGTGCTCCCCGTTGGGCAGGGTCAACCTCCGGACCCGGGCCCCCGTGGCCGCGTAGACGAAGTCGTTGACGTCCATGGCGTCGTGCCGGGCGGATGGGCCCGGCGGTGTGTTGTGTTTGCGCATTCGCGCATCACCTCCACCAACGGACGCTAAACGTCACCGCCCATCAATTCCCCCGAATGGGCGGAAGTTCGCTCGATTGGTTGGTAATCGATCAATCTGATGACGAATCGCCCACCAGTGCGAGTGAGTCTTACTCTCCGGCGTTCATGCGGTGAGTGCGGCGACGACCCGATTGGTCATGTCCTCCTGTGTGGTCAGTGGCGTCGGGGTGTACGACAGGACGAAGCGGAGGCCCAGGTCGCGGGTGGTGAACATGCGGGTGCGGTAGCCGGCGGTCTCGCCGGTCTTGCCCCAGAACGTCACGCCGTTCACGGTGGCCGTCTGGAGGCCCAGGCTGTAGCGGGCGGGGCTGCCGTCCAGCATGCGTACGGAGTCCGGGGGCAGGGTGAAGAGCTTGTCCAGGGCGTGCGGCGGCAGCAACGCGCCGGAGAACAGGGCCTGCTGGAAGCGGAACAGGTCGTCGACGGTCGAGACCAGTTCGCCTTCACCCCAGGCGGAGGACTGGTTGTACACGGTGACATCGCGCAGCGAGCCGTCGGTCATCCGCAGATAGCCGTGCACATGCGGGCCGTGGAGACGGGGGTCCTGGCCCGGCAGCAGGGTTCGGGTCAGGCCCAGCGGGTGCAGGACGCGGGTCTGGATCTCCTGGCCGTAGGGGCGGGCGGTCAGCTTCTCGATGAGCAGGGCGAGCAGCACATAGTTGATGCCCCGGTACTCCTGTTTGGTGCCCGGGGCGAACTTGAGCGGATCGTGCGTCACCGTCTCGACCCACTCCCGCGGCGTCCACCGGTCCCATCGGTGCCGCAGGACCGCTTCCGGGGTGCTGTCGTCCGGAATTCCCCGGTGGTCGGGGAGTCCACTGGTGTGGTTGAGCAACTGGGCCACGGTGATGCGGCGGGCGAAGGCGGAAGGAAGCAGGTCCGGGAGGTAGCGCCCGATGGTGGCGTCGAGCTCCACCCGGCGCTCGGTGCACAGCTGAAGGACCACGGTGGCCACGAACGCCTTGGTGACGCTGCCGGCGCGGAACCGGTCGTCCGGGTACACGGCCCGTCCGCTCGCGATGTCCGCCGTCCCCGCCGTGCCGTACCAGCGGTCTCCCCGGCGGTCGACGCGCAGTTGGGCCGAGGTGGCGGGCGGGTGGCCGAGATCGCTGATCGCGGCCTGGAGGGCGGCGTCGTCGGACGCGGTGGCCGATGCGGTGGTCCTCGTCGCCGCGCGGACGCCGGTGCTCCCGGCCACGGCCAGCAGCGTCCCGGCCGCGCAACCGCCCATGAGGGTACGTCGGGTCAAGGAAGTCATGGTCAGCCATGCTGCCGGGGCCGCAGCGCCCGGCCATCCGGGATGACCCGCACGCACACCCGGACCGTACCCGGAGCCGTACCCGCGCCCGCGCCCGTACCGGACCCCGAGCCCAGATCACAACTCCAGACAGGCCCTAGTCCGGCTGGTGCTCCGGTCCGCCGTAGTCGGGGCTGGTGTAGTCCGGGCTGCTGTAGCGGGGACGGGCCTTGGGACCTTCGCCGTCGGTGCTGAAGCCGGGGCGGCTGTAGCCGAGGTGCGGGGTGCGGCTGACCGCCTCGGGGTTGATCGGGACGTACGCGGACGGGGACGGGGCCGAAGGGTTGGCCAGGGCCTCGCGGAGGAACGGCAGGATGCCGCGCTCCAGCAGGGCATCGCGCCAGACCTCTCGGGCGCGGTCCACCTCCTCCAGCCGCTCGCTGCGCGCCTCGCCGCGGATAGCGCTGGAGCCGTTGCGCAGCGCGGTCAGGAGCAGTCCGACGGCGGCGATCAGGATGGCCGCGGCGGTCAGCGCGGCGAAGAACCAGCCCGCGGTGACCATCGGCTGGGCGATGGACGGGGCCGGGTCGAGGACGTTGAGGACGTAGCCGACGATGAGGAAGATGATCGCGGCGGTGCCGGCGAGCACCGGGGCCAGCACCGCGAGCATGGCCACGAGCCCCGCCCCCGCGGCGTCCTGCATCGCGCCGGCGAGTCCCACCGTGCCGTCCGGCTGCTCGCGCTCGCCCACGTCCCCGGCGAGCGGGAAGAGCGGGGCGGGCTCGCGCAGTCTGGCGCGAGTCTCGCGGTAGGTCTGGTACTCGTCGGCCGCGCATGCCGCTATCGCGGTCGATGCCCCGAGCGCCATCGTGCGCAGCTGCTCGGCAGTGAGCCGCTGCCCGATACCGCTGAGGTCCGGGCGACGGTCCGCGGTGCGCAGTGCCTCGTCGAGAACCCGCTCGAACTCCGGGCGGTCCTCGGTCAGCAGGTGCGGAGCGCTTTTCATGGTGCATCCCCCGATGCTCCGTAGGGCCGTGACGACCGGCTTTCGCCGGGCAGTCGGGCGGAAACGGAGGAGAGCCTGCGACGGATAAGCCGATGGTAGAGCCGATCCGGCGCGGGGTGACAGCAAGTTTCCCGAATTGCTCCCGCGCCGGTGAAACCCTCTATCTGCCCCGAGCGGCGTCCGCTGAATCCTCAGTTCGCCAGGGGAAGTTGAACGACCAGCAGTTTTCCGGCCATGGTGATGCCGCCGTCCATGGCCACCGCGAGATTGTCCGCGTAGACATGCGGGCCCTCGACCGCGGGCGCGCCGCCGTCCTCGCCGTCCTCGGAGCCCACCTCGCCGAGCAGATACGGGATCGGGCTGTGGCCGTGGACGATGCGCTCTCCGCCGTAGGTGTCGAGCAATTCGCGGGCCGCCGTGGGTCCGGCGTCCTCGTCGCGGAAGGCGAACCGCTTGGTGAATTTGCGGAACAGGTCCCAGCACTCGTCGGCGTCGCTGCGCTGCAGCGTCTCGGTGACGGTGTCGTTGACGGCCTCGATCGAGTCGCCGTACTCCAGATAGGCGGTGGTGTCGGAGTGGACGAGCAGATGGCCGTCCTCCTCCGCCATCGCGTCCAGCCGGGACATCCACTGGAGGTGGTGGTCCTCGAGCCGCTCCATATCGGTGCGCTGGCCGCCGTTGAGCAGCCAGGCCGCCTGGAAGGAGGCCGTCCCGGCACCGGAGTTGACCGGCGTGTCACCGAATCGCTTGGCGCCGATCAGCAGCAGCTCGTGATTGCCCATCAGCGCCTTGCAGTAGCCGCCCGCGGCGGCGGCCTCGGCGGAGAGCTGCATGACCAGGTCGATGACGCCGATGCCGTCCGGGCCGCGGTCGGTGAAGTCGCCGAGGAACCACAACCGGGCGTTCCCCGCGGACCAGTTGCCCTTGGCGTCGATCAGGCCTTCGGCGGCGAGCGCCTCGCGCAGCTCCTCGTGGTAGCCGTGGACGTCGCCGACGACGTACAGCGGTCCGGGGCCCTCGTCCTGGGCCAGCGGGCCGTCCTCGGGCTCGGGTACCGGGGCGAGCGCCACGGTGGGGCGGTCCTGCGGCGGGACGAGTGGGGTGTCCGGGATGGTGTGCCCCGGCCCCAGGATCGGGAGCCGCTCGGTCGGGGTGTACTCGGCGGGCAGGGGCAGGGGCGCGTCCGGCGCGGGCGCCCCGGGAGCCGGTGCGCCGGTAGCAGGCCCCCCGGGCGCCGGTGCGCCCGGAGCGGGTGCGCCGGGCGCGGGCTCCTCGGGCGCGGGCGTGGGCTGCGGCACGGGCGCGGCGGTGCCCGGCGCGGCGGGCGCGGACCCGGGCGGCACGGCTCCGGGCGCGACCATGCCGGGCGGGGTGTACGCCCCGTACGCGAGCACAGGAGGGATCGCAGCCGTGGTCCCTGCCGTGGCTTCCAGACCGGCCCCCTGAGTCATCGACCCCTCCACCATCACGCCGCCGTGCCACCTTGTGGACCTTGCCTGGTCGACGGCGGTCCGCGGTGTCGTCCGCCCATCATAGGAATGACCGTGAGGGCTTGTGACGCACCAGGGTGCCGTCAATCGCTGCTCGCTCCTGCTTCGTCGGACTTTTATCCCGGATTGGCCCAGTAGGGGAAGCCCATTGGCCCCAGGTCCTCCTCGGGTAATCCTTGAGTCACCCTCAGGTCAGCCTCCAGCGCGGCTGCGCGGGGCGCTGACCGTCGTACGCGGCGGACGGCGCTGTGAGGACGTCCGCACCATCAATTCGGTGGGTATGACCTGCTCAACGGGCTGGTCGGTGTCAAGGCCCTCGATGGCGTCGATGAGCAACTGGACGACCGCCGTGCCGATCCGGCGGGGTTTGAGTGAGAGGGTCGTGATGGGCGGCTCGGTGGTGCGGTAGACGGTCGATTCGCTGCAGCACACCAGCAGCAGATCTTCGGGGACCCGCAGTCCGTAGCGGCGGGCGGCGGCGAGCAGATCGGTGCCGTTGGGGTCGAAGAGGCCGTAGACCGCGTCGGGGCGGTCCGGGCGCGCGAGCAGCCGGTCGGCCGCGACGGCACCGGCACAAGGGTCGTGGGCCGGGTACGCCTCATAGACCGGATCCTGTCCCACCCGTTCGCACCACCGCAGGTACGCCGTGGTGGACAGCCGGGTGTAGGTGTCGGTGGAGGTCCCGGTGAGCAGTCCGATCCGGCGGGCGCCGGCCTCGGCGAAATGGTCGAGCAGTCCCAGCACCGCCGCCTCGTGGTCGTTGTCGACCCAGGCGGTGACGGGGAGGGCGCCGGCGGGGCGGCCGTCGCTGACGACGGGGATGCCCTGGCGTAAGAGCTCGGTGACGACCGGATCGTGGTCGGAGGGGTCGATCACCACGGTGCCGTCGAGGGCGACGTTGGACCACACGTCGTGGCGGGAGGTGGCGGGGAGGATGACGAGGGCGTAGCCGCGGGCCAGCGCGGCGGAGGTGGCGGCCCGCGCCATCTCGGCGAAGTAGGCGAACTCGGTGAAGGTGAAAGGTTCATCCCCGTACGTGGTCACGGTCAGGCCGATGAGGCCGGACTTGCCGGTACGGAGCGTGCGGGCCGCTGCGGACGGGCGATAGCCCAGCCGCTCGGCGACCTCGCGGACATGGCGGCGGGTGGCCTCCGGGAGCCGGCCCTTGCCGTTGAGCGCGTCGGAGACGGTCGTGATGGAGACCCCGGCGGCGGCGGCCACGTCCCGGATGCCCGCCCGCCCTAACCGGCGGCCGGCCGACCGGCTCACCTGGTGCTTCCCTGCTGCTGTCATGGCCAGCCGATAGTAGGGCGCGGGTGGGAGGGTTGCGCGATTCCGCCATCGGTATTCGGAAGGCACGTTTCTGCATGAGCGCCTTCCCCAATTCCCTTGGAAGTGAAGCCAGTTGGGGGTTCAACCGGGCCTCTGATCGCCCCTGGCATATCCACGCCTGGTGATTGATACATGTCTCGAAGAGGTCTCAACTCACCTGCACGGGTGATGCGCGCCACGGCGCTCGCCACCGGCGCGCGCGAAAACGCGGGGCGCTCCCCCCGGTGGGTACGCGGGCGCCGGGGGCGGATACGCGGCGGCGCCCGACGGGTACGCGAGACGGGGGAATCCTCATAAGGTGTGCAGTATTGCCGTGTGCGAACGCTGTGCACGGCCCGAGTCAGGATGGGTCGAGGAGGACTGTCGGTGACCGAGAAGAGCCCCAAGCTGCGCGCCGCGCTGGACGGCATCCCGACGTACAAGCCCGGGAAGCCGGCCGCCACGGGCGGCCCCCTGGCCTTCAAGCTCTCCTCCAACGAGAACCCCTATCCGCCGCTGGCCGGGGTGCTGGAGACGGCCGCGAACGCCGCCGCCTCCTTCAACCGCTACCCGGACCTCGCCTGCACCGCGCTGATCGCCGAGCTGGCGAGCCGGTTCGACGTACCGCTTGAGCATCTGGCCGCCGGGACCGGCTCGGTCGGCGTGGCCCAGCAGCTGGTCCAGTCCACGGCGGGGCCGGGCGATGAGGTGATCTACGCCTGGCGGTCCTTCGAGGCATATCCGATCATCACTCAGATCGCCGGGGCGACGTCGGTGCGGGTCCCGCTGAACGACGCCGAGGAGCACGACCTGGAGGCGATGGCCGACGCCATCACCGACCGCACCCGGCTGATTTTCGTCTGTAACCCCAACAACCCGACCAGCACCGTGGTGGGCCGGGCCCAGCTGGAGCGGTTCCTGGACCGGGTGCCGTCCGATGTGCTGGTGGTGCTGGACGAGGCGTACATCGAGTTCATCCGGGACGAGCGGGTCCCCAACGGGATCGATCTCTACCGGGACCGGCCGAATGTGTGTGTGCTGCGCACCTTCTCCAAGGCGTACGGCCTGGCCGGGCTGCGGGTCGGCTTCGCGATCGCCCATGAGCCGGTGGCGGCGGCGCTGCGCAAGACCGCGGTGCCGTTCGGCGTCAGCCAGCTCGCCCAGGACGCGGCGGTGGCCTCGCTGCGCAGCGAGGACGCGCTGCGCGAGCGGGTGGACGCGCTGGTCACCGAGCGGGGCCGGGTGTGGGAGGCGCTGACCGCCCAGGGGTGGACGGTCCCGGACTCGCAGGCGAACTTCGTCTGGCTGCGGCTGGGGGAGCGCACGGCCGACTTCGCGGCGGTGTGCGAGGCGGCCGGCGTGGTGATCCGTCCGTTCCCGGGTGAGGGCGTGCGGGTGACCATCGGCGAGCGCGAGGCGAACGAGATCTTCCTGCGGACGGCGGAGGAGTACCGCAAGGAGCTCTGAGCCCTTGGCAAGGGCGTCGCCAGGGGCCCAACGGCCCTTCCGAGAGGCGCGCAGCATACCCATACGTGTCCCATTCGCCCCCTACCACCCCCGGTGGGAGGGGGCGAAGCCATGTGCGTATCATTGCTTGTGAATGTGAATACGTTCACAAGCTCGCTCCGCGGGCAGGCACGACCGTAAGGAGAGATTCAGGTGAATCTGGCTCTGGCGCCGGAGACGCTGGCCCGGTGGCAGTTCGGCATCACGACCGTCTACCACTTCCTCTTCGTGCCGCTGACGATCTCTCTCGCCGCGATCACGGCGGGTCTGGAGACCGCCTGGGTCCGCACCGGCAAGGAGAAGTACTTCCATGCCACCAAGTTCTGGGGAAAGCTCTTCCTGATCAACATCGCGATGGGCGTGGTCACCGGCATCGTGCAGGAGTTCCAGTTCGGCATGAACTGGTCGGACTACTCCCGCTTCGTCGGTGATGTCTTCGGCGCCCCGCTCGCGATGGAGGCCCTGCTGGCCTTCTTCTTCGAGTCCACCTTCATAGGTCTGTGGATCTTCGGCTGGGACAAGCTGCCCAAGAAGATCCACTGCGCCTGCATCTGGATCGTCTCGCTCGGCACGATCCTCTCGTCGTACTTCATCCTGGCCGCCAACTCCTGGATGCAGCACCCGACCGGCTACACCATCGACAAGGCCACCGGAAAGGCCCAGCTCACCGACATCTGGGCGGTGCTGACCCAGAACACCACCCTGGTCGTGGTATTCCACACACTGACCGCGGCCTTCCTCACCGGCGCCGCCTTCATCATCGGGATCTCCTCCTTCCATCTGCTGCGGGCCAAGCGCCGCCGGGAGCGCGGCGAGGAGCTGGGCGAGCAGCGGAAGAAGCAGATCGGGGCGATGCGGGCCTCGCTGCGGGTGGGTCTGGTGGTCGCGGTCATCGCGGGGCTCGGTACGGCGATCAGCGGTGACCAGCTCGGCAAGGTGATGTTCGAGCAGCAGCCGATGAAGATGGCGGCGGCCGAGGCCCTCTGGGACACCCAGGCGCCCGCGCCCTTCTCGGTCTTCGCCGTCGGCGATGTCGGCAAGGGGCACAACAGCGTCGAGCTGGAGGTCCCCGGGGTGCTCTCCTTCCTGGCGCACAGCAACTTCACCGACTCCGTCCCCGGTATCAATGACATCGCCCAGCGGGAGGCCGACGCCTACGGCGGCCAGCCCGATGACTACATCCCCAGCATCTTCATGACCTTCTGGGGCTTCCGGCTGATGATCGGCTTCGGGATGACCTCGTTCGTCGCCGGGCTGATCGGGCTGTGGACGACCCGCCGCAAGCGATGGCTGGCGCCCGCGTTCCGCACCGGCTCGGACGAGGTGCCCCGGCTCATGCTCACCAAGAAGCGCGAGCTGAGTCCGCTGCTGTCCACCTGGTCCTGGCGGATCTCCATCCTCACCATGGGCTTTCCGCTGATCGCCAACTCCTTCGGCTGGATCTTCACCGAGATGGGCCGGCAGCCATGGGCGGTCTACGGGCTGATGAAGACCGCCGACGCGGTCTCCCCCGGCGTCAGCCGGACCGAGGTGCTGATCTCGCTCGGCGTCTTCACGCTGCTGTACGGGGTGCTCGCGGTCATCGAGGTGCGGCTGCTGACCAAGTACGCCAAGGCCGGACCGGACACCGACGAGAAGCCGCCCGCCAAGGACCCGAAGCTGCGGCTGCCGTCGAGCGGCCCGGGCGGCCCAGGCGGTCGCGGCGGTCCGGGTGGTCCTGGCAGTCCGGACGGCGGGGCCTCCGCCGAGGACGAGGACGCCGACAAGCCGCTGACCTTCGCGTACTGACGGCCGTAGAGGATCACCGGAGAGGATCATGCACCTTCACGACTTCTGGTTCCTGCTGATCGCCTTCCTGTGGACGGGCTACTTCTTCCTGGAGGGCTTCGACTTCGGCATCGGCGTGCTGACCAAGCTGCTCGCCCGCGACCGCACCGAGCGCCGGGTCCTGATCAACACGATCGGGCCGGTGTGGGACGGCAACGAGGTCTGGCTGATCACGGCGGGCGGGGCGACCTTCGCCGCCTTCCCCGACTGGTACGCGACGCTCTTCAGCGGCTTCTATCTGCCGCTGCTGGCCATCCTCGTCTGCCTGATCCTGCGCGGTGTCGCCTTCGAGTACCGGCACAAGCGCCCCGAGGACCGCTGGCAGCGCAACTGGGAGCATGCGATCTTCTGGTGCTCGCTGCTGCCCGCGTTCCTCTGGGGAGCGATCTTCGCCAATCTGGTGCACGGGGTGCCGATCGGCCGGGACGGGAACTACGCGGGCGGTCCGTCGGATCTGATCACGCCGTACGCCCTGCTGGGCGGGGTGGTCACGCTGGTGCTGTTCACCTTCCACGGCGCCGTCTTCGCCGCGCTCAAGACGGACGGGGACATCCGGACCAGGGCGCGGCGGTACGCGGCCCGGCTCGGTCTGGCCACCGCCGTGGTCGCGGTGCCGTTCCTCGTCTGGACGCAGGGCGACAGCGGGAACGCCCGCAGCCTGGTGGCCGTCGTCATCGCCGTTCTGGCGCTGGCCGCGGCGCTGATCATGAACCAGCGGGGGCGTGAGGGATGGGCGTTCGGGCTGTCCGGGGTGGCCGTCGCGGCGGCCGTCGCGATGCTCTTCCTGGCGCTCTTCCCCGAGGTCATGCCCTCCTCGCTGGACCCGGCGTGGAGCCTGACGGCGGCGAACGCCGCCTCCAGCCCCTACCCGCTCAAGATCATGACGTGGGTCGGCGCCATCATGATGCCGCTGATCATGGCCTACCAGGCGTGGACGTACTGGGTCTTCCGTAAGCGCATCGGCACCCGGCACATCCCCGCCGCCCACTGACACGGGTGCGGTGTTTCACGTGAAACCAATCGACCCCCGGCTGCTGCGGTACGCACGGGCCACCCGCTTCTTCCTCGCCGCCTCCGTGGCGCTGGGCCTGGCCGGGGCGGGACTGGTCATCGCGCAGGCGATGCTGATCGCCGAGATCGTGGTGGGCGCCTTCCAGCGGGGCGACGGCGTGACGGCGCTGACGCTTCCGCTGGGGCTGCTGGCGCTGGTCGCCGTCGGCCGGGCGGCTGTCTCCTGGCTGACCGAACTGGCCGCCCATCGGGCCGGTGCGGCGGTCAAGTCGGAGCTGCGGCTGCGGCTGCTGGAGCGGGCCGTACGGCTCGGGCCGAGCTGGCTGGACTCCCGGCGGACCGGTGAACTCACCACCCTCGCCACCCGGGGCATCGACGCCCTGGACAACTACTTCGCGCGCTATCTGCCCCAGTTGGGGCTGGCCGTGGTGGTGCCGGTGGCGGTGCTCGCCCGGATCGTCACCGCGGACTGGATCTCCGCGCTGATCATCGTCGCCACGCTGCCGCTGATCCCGCTGTTCATGATGCTCATCGGCTGGGCCACCCAGTCCCGGATGGATCGTCAGTGGCGGCTGCTGTCCCGGCTGTCCGGGCACTTCCTCGATGTCGTAGCCGGGCTGCCCACTCTGAAGGTCTTCGGGCGGGCCAAGGCCCAGGCCGCCTCGATCCGTGCGATCACGGGCGACTACCGGCGGGCCACGCTCAAGACGCTGCGGCTGGCCTTTCTGTCCTCCCTGGCCCTGGAGCTGCTGTCCACGGTGTCGGTCGCGCTGGTCGCGGTCGACATCGGAATGCGGCTGGTGCACGGGGAGATGGACCTCTTCACCGGACTGGTGGTGCTGGTGCTCGCCCCCGAGGCGTATCTGCCGCTGCGGCAGGTGGGCGCGCAGTACCACGCGGCGGCGGAGGGGCTGACGGCGGCGGACGAGGTGTTCGCGGTGCTGGAGCGCGAGCCCGCTGGGACGGGCGGCGCGCCCGCCCCCGACGCCCGGGGAGCCGCGCTGGCGTTGGACGGGCTGGTGGTCCGCCACTCCGGGCGTACCGAACCGTCCCTCGTCCGGACCTCGTTCGAGATCCGCCCGGGGGAGACGGTCGCCGTCGTGGGCCCCAGCGGCGCCGGGAAGTCGACCCTGCTGAACGCCGTGCTGGGCTTCGCCGCGCCGCACGAGGGCCGGGTGCTGATCGGGGACCGGGACCTGGCATCCCTGGACCCGGAGAGCTGGCGGCGCCAGATCGCCTGGGTGCCCCAGCGCCCGTACCTCTTCGCCGGGACGATCGCGGAGAACGTCCGGCTGGCCCGGCCGGACGCCGACGACGAGGCGGTACGAGCCGCCCTGCGCGACGCGGACGCGCTGCGTTTCGTCTCCGCGCTGCCGGACGGGCTCGAGACCCGGCTGGGCGAGATGGGCGCCGGACTCTCCGCGGGCCAACGCCAGCGGATCGCCCTGGCCCGTGCCTTCCTGGCCGACCGCCCGGTGCTGCTCCTGGACGAGCCGACGGCGAACCTGGACGGCGAGACGGAGGCGTCCGTCGTCGAGGCGGTGCGTCGGCTCGCCGCGGGCCGCACGGTCCTCCTGGTCGTCCACCGCCCGGCACTGCTGCCGCTGGCGGACCGGGTGCTGCGTCTGCCGGGGCCGGGGCGGGGCTCTGGGGCTGCTGGCCCTGGTGGGTCGGCGGCAGCAGCGCCCGGGGTCGAGCGCGCGTCGGCGGCGGACGTCGTACGCGGTTCTGGTGGGCTGCGCCCGCTGCCCGTGGATCCGCCCGCGTCGGTGGTGGACGGCGCGCGCGCGGCTGAGCGCCCGCGCGCGGGGGCGCGTGAGTCCGCGCCGGAGGCGTCTGCGGGTACGTACGGGCCGACGGCGGGCACGGGACCGGGCAGGCGGCTGAGCGAGGTACGGCGCGGGCCGGACGGCACGGGTCTGAGTGCGTCGGGTGGCCCAGCAGCGTCGCAGGGCGCGGCCGCGTCGTCGCGCGGCTCGGCCACCCGCCCCCGCCGGGGCGCTCTGGCGCGGGTGCGGGGGGCCGCGCGTGGCGGGCGGGGGCGGTTTGGGCTGGCGTTGTTGCTCGGGAGCCTCGCCCTGCTGAGCACGGTCGGGCTGATGGCCGTGTCCGGGTGGCTGATCTCGCGGGCCGCGCAGCAGCCGCCCGTGCTCTATCTGATGGTGGCGGTCACCGCGACCCGGGCGTTCGGGATCGGCCGGGCCGTCTTCCGCTACGCCGAGCGCCTGGTCTCGCACGACGCCGTACTGCGGGTGCTGGCCGAGCTGCGGGTCGCCGTCTACCGGAGGCTGGAGCGGCTGGCGCCCGCCGGGCTCGGCCGGACGCGCCGCGGCGATCTGCTCTCCCGGCTGGTGGCCGATGTGGACACCGTGCAGGACTACTTCCTGCGCTGGCTGCTGCCCGTCGCCACCGCCCTGACCGTCGGCGCGGCCTCGGTGGGCTTCCTCACCTGGGTGCTGCCCGAGGCCGGGGCCGTACTGGCGGCGGGGCTGCTGGTGGCGGGGGTCGTGGTGCCCGCCGTGTCCGGGGCGCTCGCGCGGCGCGCGGAACGGCGGCTGGCACCGGCGCGCGGTGCTCTGTCGGCGCAGGTCGTGGACCTGCTGGCGGGGACCGCCGAGTTGACCGTCGCGGGCGCGCTGCCGCGCCGGCTGGACGCGCTGCGCCGGGCCGACGGGGTGCTCACCCGGATCGCCCGGCGGACGGCGGCCGCCGCCGGTACGGGCGCCGGGCTGTCCGCGCTGGTCTGCGGTCTTACCGTGGCGGCCGCGGCGTGGGTGGGGGTTCCGGCCGTGGCGGACGGCCGGATCCACGGGGTGTGGCTGGCGGTCGTGGTGCTGACTCCGCTCGCCGCCTTCGAGGCCGTCGCGGGGCTGCCGCTCGCGGTGCAGCACCGACAGCGGGTGCGGCGGGCCGCGGAGCGGGTGTACGAGGTGCTGGACGAGCCGATTCCGGTGCGTGAGCCCGACGAGGCGGGTCGAGATGGGGCGGGTCGCGAGGAGGTGGTGCGCGAGGAGGCGCCGAGTGCGCCGTATCCGCTGGTGCTGCACGGGATCACCGCCCGCCACCCGGGGCAGGCCGTCCCCGCCCTGGACGGATTCGGGCTGGAGTTGCGCCCGGGCCGCCGGGTCGCGGTTGTCGGACCGTCCGGGGCGGGCAAGACCACCCTCGCCCAGGTACTGCTCCGCTTCCTGGACACCGAGGGCGGCACGTACACCCTGGCGGGCCGGAACGCCGCCGCCCTGGACGGGGACGCGGTGCGGCGACTGGTCGGCCTCTGCGCCCAGGACGCCCATGTGTTCGACAGCTCGCTGCGCGAGAACCTGCGGCTGGCGCGCCCCGGCGCGAGCGATGACGACCTGCGCGCGGCACTGGCCGCGGCCCGGCTGCTGGACTGGGTGGACGGGCTGCCGGACGGCCTGGACACGCTCGTCGGCGAGCAGGGCGCACGGCTCTCCGGCGGCCAGCGGCAGCGGCTGGCGCTGGCCCGCGCGCTGCTGGCGGACTTCCCCGTACTGGTCCTGGACGAGCCCGCCGAGCACCTGGACCTGCCCACGGCTGACGCCCTGACCGCCGACCTGCTGTCGGCGACCCAGGGACACACCACCGTCCTGATCACCCACCGGCTGGCGGGCCTGGGCGCGGTGGACGAGGTGATCGTCCTCGACGGCGGCCGCGCCGTCCAGCGCGGGACGTACGCGGAACTGGCCTCGGCCGACGGCCCATTCCGCCGGATGCTGGAGCGCGAGGCGGTGGAGGGCGGGGCCCTGGTGGGTGCCGGGTAGCCGGGTGTGGGTCAGGGCCCGTCCGGCGGAGCTTGACGCCTGCGGCGGGCCCCTTTCCCCTCCCCGCCCCTTCCCTCAACTGGGGCTCCGCCCCAGACCCCGAGGGGCATGCGATGCCTGGTGCGCACCCCCGGCACCGCTGGGGGCGTCCCCCGCACCGGACGAGCGGGCTTGCGGCGCCTGCCGCCGCCCCGGAGTCCAGGGGCGAAGCCCTCGCGTGGTCCACCGGACACTCCGTGGGGCCCGCGAAGATCCGCCGGACAACCACTGGCCCACGCCGGGGCTGCCCAGCGCCCACCGGCACTCCGCGCGGGAGCGCCGTATCACGCATCCCGGCCCCGCGTGATCCGCTGGACAACCTCCGGGGGGTCGCAGGCACGCGGCCGGACAGGGGCATGAGCTGCCGCATGGGTCGGCCCTGGCCCGTGTGGGCCGCCCCACGGCACCTCCGAAGCGGCGGAAACGGTGCCCAGCGCTCACAACAGGGCGTTTACCTGCGGCATTCATTAGGCTCGACGCATGGCGGCCGCTGCCCCCTCCCCCGACCCCCTGGATGTGGCCGCGGAGGCGACCCGCGGTCTGCGGGGGCTGTCCACCGAGCTCACGGCGCGCCTGCCGCGGCTGCTGGAGGCGATGCGCTCGCTCGGCACCGGGCCGGACGCGCACACCGTCCTCGACCGGATCGTCCGCACCGCGGCCGAGCTGGTGGGCGCGCGCCGGGCAGCGATCGGGGTGCACCGCACCGAGGGCGACGCCGCCGCCGCGAGCCAGGGCCTGGCCGATGTGGTCACGTACGGCGTGACGGAGGCCGACCGGGAGCGGTGCGCGGAGCTGCTCGCCGACGCGTGCCGCACCGGAACGCCCACGGCCGCCGAGCCGCCGGGCCCGTCCCAGCCGCCAGGCCCCTCCCAGCCGTCGAGCGCGTATCTCACCGTTCCGCTGCGCGTCGGGGAGGAGATCTTCGGCGTCCTCTGTCTCGCGGAGAAGCGGGACGGTGGTCCGTTCACCGACTCCGACCGGCATCTGGTCGAGGTGCTGGCGACCGAGGCGGGGATCGCCATCGGCCACACCCGTGTCCAGGGGGCCACCCGGCAGCGTGAGCGCTGGATCGAGGGGTCGGTGGCCGTGACCCAGGCGGTGCTGTCCGGAGGCGCCGGGGACGGACCGGCCGTGGTCGCAGAGAAGGCCCGGGAGCTCGCGGACGCGGCGGTGGGCATCGTGCTGCTGCCGGAGGACGGCGATGACGGGCTGAAGGCCGTGGCGGTGGCCGCCGATGAGCGGTCCGGGCTGCTCGGCGCGGTACTTCCGGCCCGCTCTCCGGCCGTGCCGAGGCTGCTGGCCGGGCAGCCGGTCCTCATCGAGGACCCGGCCGCCGATCCGCTGCTCGGCACCGGCGTCCCCGGGCGCTACGGACCGAGCATGATGGTGCCGCTGAGCAGCGGGGACCGGGTGTTCGGCGTGCTGGCCACCGCGCGGGAGCGCGACGCCGACCCGTTCACCGCCACCGAGCGCACCCTGGCCGCCCAGTTCGCGGCGCAGGCGGCGGTCGCGCTGGTGCTCGCCGAGGCGCAGCACGACCGGGAGCGGCTCGCGGTCCTCGAGGAGCGCGACCGGATCGCCCGCGACCTCCACGACCTCGTCGTCCAGCGGCTCTTCGCGACCGGGATGCTGCTGGAGGGCGCGGAGCGCCAGTCGGACGCACCGGAGGTACGGGAGCGGATCGAGCGGGCCGTCGAGGAGCTGGGCGCCACCATCCAGGAGGTACGGACGGCGATCTTCGCGCTGCAGCAGACTCCGCCCGAGACCCCGCCCGGGCTGCGCGGCCGGGTATTGCGGGAGGTCAGGGCGGCCGCCGTGCCGCTGGGCTTCCAGCCGTCGCTGACCTTCGTGGGCCCGGTGGACGACCTGGTCGTGTCCGTGACCGGCGCCCATCTCGTCGCGGCACTGCGCGAGTCGCTGTCCAATGCCTTCCGGCATGCCCGGGCCGAGCGGATCGAGGTGGTCGTGGACGCCACCACCCGGCTCGCGGACGGACGGCCTGCGGTCCGGCTGACGGTCGCGGACGACGGGGTGGGGGTGCCCGCGGACGGGCGGCGCAGCGGTCTGGCCAACCTGGCACGGCGGGCCGAGGCGCTGGGCGGATCGAGCACCTTCTGCCCCGGCCTCGGGGAGGACGGCCGCGGCACGGCAGTGGTGTGGGAGGCACCCCTGCCGAGCGAGGACGCCTGAGGCGCGGCTCCCTGGTGAGGGAGCCTGAGGGCAACTGCCTGCCGAGCCGGGGGCGAGCCCGGGCCCTGAGGCGCTGTTGCCGGGCGAAGGTGCCTGTGGGGCCGCTGTCGAGCCGAGGGTTTGACCGGCCGGTGGCCGGGCTGGGGCCCGGCGGGGTGCTGGGCCGGTGACAGGGGGCCGTGGGGCGGGGGTTGTCGCCCGGCCGGCCCAACGGCTCACCTACGCGGGCCAACTAGCGCCTCGTCAGAGTGCGGGTCGTGGTGGCCGACGGTGGGATGAGGCTCGCGGGCCGTTCGGTCCTTCGTATCCCATCGCACTCCGCGACAGATGTTGGCCCGACCGCGGGGAAGGAAGTCATGACGTGAACAGCCAGAGTCCCACTCCCAAGCGATCCCGGACGCGTCGCCGGGTTCTGTTCGCCTCCGTCGCGGCAGTCGCCGCCGTCTCCAGCCAGATGCTGACCATGTCTCCCGCGGCGCAGGCGGATGACCCCACGGGCGGTGGCCCCGGTCGTCCCAAGCCGCCGAGGCCGCCGGCCATCATCCACGGGATCCAGGAGTTCACCACGGACGGCACCTTCACGCCTCCCGCGGGTGTCACCTCGGTGCACATCCAGGCGTGGGGAGCGGGCGGTGGTGGCGGCGGTGGCGGCGGCGGTGCCACCGCCACGCTGACGGGTACCGGCGGCACCGGCGGCGGCGGCGGATCCGGCGGCTTCACCTGGTGTGTCATCCCGGTGACGCCGTTCGCCACCTACACGGTGGACCTGGGCACCGGTGGCACCGTCGGGACCCTTGGACCGGGTGGTGCCGCGGGCGGCAACCCCGGCTCGGCGGGTGGAACCGGTGGCAACGGCGGCACGACGACTCTGACCTCCGTGGCCGGCACCCAGCTCGCCGCCACGGGCGGCACCGGCGGCACGGGCGGTGGCGGTGGCACGGCTGCCCCCGGCACCCCGGGCACCGGCGGCACCGGCGGCACCGGTGCCTGCAACAGCCTCTCCGTGGTGAACCGCAGCGGTGAGAACGGCGCGAGCGGCGCCGACGGCGGCGAGGGCGGCGACGCGGTCGACGGCATCGTCGAGCTGCCCCCGACGAACAGCAGCGCGGGCGGCGACGGCGGCGTCGGCGGCCCCGGCGGCAACACCCCCGGCTCCAACGGTGCCCCCGGCACCGCCGGTGGCAACGGCTACGCGGTCATCTTCTGGTAAGACCCCCGGTCAGGCGAACCGCCCCCCAGGCCCTCACGGTGCCCGGGGGGCGGTGTCAACCCGGGGCGGCGTCGAGGGGAGAAGGGGGCGCGTGCCTAACCCGCCAGGATCCGCTCGATGACGACGGCGACGCCGTCCTCGGTGTTGGCGCCCGTGCGGTGGGTGGTCGCGGCGAGCACATCCGGGTGGGCGTTGGCCATCGCGTACGAGGTGCCCGCCCACATCAGCATCTCCAGGTCGTTGGGCATGTCCCCGAACGCCACGACCTCAGAGGCCGAGATCCCGCGCTCGGCACAGCACCGGGCCAGGGTGCTGGCCTTGCTGACCCCGAGACCACTGACCTCCAGCAGGGCGGACGGGCTGGAGCGGGTGAAGTCGCCGTAGGCCCCGGCGACCGTGCGGGCCAGCTGGAGGAAGCTGTCGGGCGCCAGTTCGGGGTGGTGGGCGAGCAGCTTGAGGACCGGCATGTCGGCGTGCGCGAATCCGTCGTGGAGCAGCTTCTCGGCGGGCGCGACGACCGCGCCCGGGTCGAGGTGGAAGGGCGGGTACTGCGGTTCGTAGAAGATCCCGCCGCTGCGCTCGACCGCGAAGGACGTGCCCGGGGCCGCCTCGCGCAGCGCCGCCACGATGGTGAGGGCCCGGTCGGTGGCGAGCGGACGGACCTCGACCGGCAGCCCGCCCTGGTGCAGATCGACCACGGCGGCGCCATTGGCGCAGATCGCCAGGCCGTGGCCGTGCACATGGGCGCTGACGACGTCCATCCAGCGGGCCGGGCGGCCGGTGACGAAGAACACCTCGATGCCCGCCCGCTCGGCCGCCGCGAGCGCCGTCACGGTGCGGTCGGAGACCGTCTTGTCGTCCCGCAGCAGGGTGCCGTCGAGGTCGGTGGCGATCAGCCGGGGCCGGGCCGGGGCGGGGCGGAAACGCTCTGGGGCCGGGGTGTTCGGCCGGTCGGTCGCAGGAGTCACGGCAACCATCCTCCCGCATATGCCACTCATCGATGAGGGCACGGTGCTGGGGTGGGCCGCTCGGGTGCGCGCCTGCTCGGGTGTGCTTGCTCCGGTGAGCTCGCCCGGGCGTCCCGTCGGTACGGCTCGGTACGGGCCGGTACGCGTCAGTACGTCCCGGACGGCTCGGTACGGCGTTGTCACCCCCACCGCTTAGGCTCGCGGTATGCGAGTGAGCACCGTGATCCTGCCCATCCACCGTTGGTCCGAGGGCGGCCGGAAGACATGGCAGCGCGCCGAGGAGCTGGGTTTCCACGCCGCGTACACCTATGACCACCTGTCCTGGCGCAGCTTCCGCGACGGCCCCTGGTTCGGGGCGGTCCCCACGCTGACGGCGGCCGCCGCGGCGACCTCGCGGCTGCGCCTGGGCACCCTCGTCACCTCCCCGAACTTCCGGCATCCGGTGACGCTGGCCAAGGAGCTGATCACGCTGGACGACGTGTCCGGCGGGCGGATCACCCTCGGCATCGGCGCGGGCGGCTCCGGCTTCGACGCGACGACGCTGCTGCGCGGCGGCGAGGAGCCGTGGTCGCCCCGGGAGCGGGCGGACCGGTTCGGCGAGTTCGTCGACCTGCTCGACCGGCTGCTGACGCACGACGCGGTGACGTACGAGGGCACGCACTACAGCGCGCAGGAGGCGCGCGACATCCCCGGCTGTGTGCAGCGGCCGCGGCTGCCGTTCGCGGTGGCCGCCACCGGTCCGCGCGGGCTGCGGCTCGCGGCGCGGTACGGCCAGGCGTGGGTGACCACGGGCGATCCGAAGATCTCCGAGACGGGCACCCCGGCCGATTCGCTGGCCGCCATCGGCGGCCAGATCGACCGGCTGGGCAAGGCGTGCGCGGAGGCCGGGCGGGACACCGGCGACCTCGACAAGATCTTTCTCACCGGCTTCACCCCGGCTGGCACAGGGCCGCTGAGCTCGGTGGACGCCTTCGTGGACTTTGCCGGACGCCATGCCGAGCTGGGCATCGAGGAGATCGTGCTGCACTGGCCGATCCCCGATTCGATCTTCGCTGCCGACCTCGGGGTCTTCGAGAAGATCGCCACGGACGGCGCGGCCCAGATAGCGCGGCCCAGATAGCCGGGTAAGCGGCGCGGGCCGGACAGCTCGCCGGAGAAAGGGCGACAGCGCGCGGCGCGGATCGCCCGATAAGCGGCAGAATCGGGTATAGAGCCTTTGGCGTCGCGTCACTGGGGAGGCATCCCATGCCGCATACCCGCTATGCCCCGGACCGTGGGCTGACCACGCGCATGGTCACGACGATGTTCTTCATCGGGCTGCTCTATGTGGTCTTCATCGGTGTGCTGCTCGCCGTGTTCAAGGGCGCCTGGCCGCTGATCGTGATCATCGCGGGAGGGTTGTTCGTGGCGCAGTTCTGGTTCAGCGACCGGATCGCGGCGTTCAGCATGGGCGCCCGGGAGGTCACCCCGCAGCAGGCCCCCGAGCTGCACGGCGCGGTGGACCGGCTGTGCGCGCTCGCGGACATGCCCAAGCCCCGGGTGGCCATCGCCGACACCGATGTGCCGAACGCCTTCGCCACCGGCCGCAATCAGCGCAACGCGCTGGTGTGCGCCACCACGGGCCTGCTGCGGCGGCTGGAGCCGGAGGAGCTGGAGGGCGTGCTCGCCCATGAGCTGTCGCATGTGGCGCACCGCGATGTGGCGGTCATGACGATCGCCTCCTTCCTCGGTGTGCTGGCGGGCATCATGACCCGCGCGGCGCTGTGGGGCGGGCTCAGCCGGGGCAGCCGTAACAACAACGTGGGCATCGCGGTGCTGCTCATCCCGCTGATCAGCGCCGTGGTCTACGCGATCAGCTTCCTGCTGACCCGGCTGCTGTCCCGCTATCGCGAGCTGTCCGCCGACCGCGCCGGTGCGTTGCTGACCGGGCGGCCCTCGGCGCTCGCCGCCGCGCTCACCAAGGTGACGGGGCAGATGGCCCGGATCCCGACCCGGGACCTGCGCAAGGTCGAGCCGTACAACGCGTTCTTCTTCGCGCCCGCGCTCTCCGGTGAGAGCGTCAGCCGGCTGTTCTCCTCGCATCCGACGCTGGAGCGGCGGCTCGACCAGCTCGCCCGCATCTCCACCCAGCTGGGCCAGGCGGGAAGGGGCTGAGGCATGAGGCTGCTGGACGCCATCCTGGGCCGCACCAAACCGGTGCGCCCCGACCTCGACCGGCTCTTCGGGCTCCCGGGAGCCGCGGTCAGCCTGGAGGCGGGGGCCGGGTTCACCCCGACCGGCCGGGGCTCGGTCTGCTTCGCGAGTGTGGAGGGCGGCGCCTTCTTCCAGCTCCAGCGGGATGTGCGGGAGCTGCTGGACGCGGACACGGACCGGGGCGGGGTGCCCGTGGAGTTCAGCCAGGACGCGTACGGCTACACCTGGCTGCTGGCCCGGCAGCGGCCGGACGACGTGGCCTCGCTGGTGAACGATCTGCACGCGGTCAATTCGCTGCTCCAGGACGGGGGCTTCGGCCCCCAGCTGCTGTGCTCGCTGATCGGCTTCCAGGACACGGCGGGGCGTTCGCTCGCGCTGGTGTACCTCTACAAGCGCGGCACCTTCTACCCGTTCGCGCCGCTGCCGGGCGCCGCGGAGAAGCGGGACAACGCGCTGGAGCTCCAGATGCGGGCGCTGCTCGGAGACGATCTGCGGATCGAGGAGGACCTGAGCCGCTGGTTCCCGGTCTGGGGCGCACCGGGTCTCTGACGTTCCCGTTCCCGGCCGGAAGGTCCGACTCCGGCCGGTCGTTTTCGTACCTTCCCCTCCCCGAGTTTTCGTAACTCCCCCTCCCCGAAGGGGAATCCACGCGCCGGGCGGTGCGTCAGGCATAGGACCGGGCTCGCAGGGCACCTTCTACCTTCGACATCGCACGACGGAATGTGGCCTGACGCCCGGGGGAGGGTCAAATGAGTTACTTGCGCGGATTCATGCCATGGATCGCCCTCGCGATCGTGTCCACGCTGGGCTGGCAGTGGGGCGCCCTGGCCGGGCTGGCGCTGGGTGCGGCGCTGCTGATCCGGGCCCGTCGGGCGGGCCTGGCCGCCGACGCCCTCATCCTCGAGTGCAGCACGGTGGCCTTCTTCACCGCGCTGACGGTCTTCGCCTTCGCCCGCCCCGACAGTGGACTCAAGGACTACGTCGGCGCGCTGGCGCTGGGCTGGCTGGCCGTCACCGCCTGGACGACGCTCGCCGTGGGGCGGCCCTTCACCACCGGTATCGCCCGGCGCCAGGCACCGCCCGAGGTGTGGGACACCTATGCGTTCAGGCATATCAATGTGGTGATCACCCGGGCCTGGGCCACCGCCTTCACCCTCTCCGCCGCGGCCATGGTCGTGGTCGTCTCCGCCGGTCTGGGCGTGGTGGCGGCGCTGGCGGCGCAGTTCGCCGGGTTCGTCCTTCCGGCCCTGTTCACCGCGTGGTACCCAGGATGGGCGCGGTCCCGGCTGGCTCCCGCGGCACATCGGGCATAAGCCCCCGGACCGGCTGTGGATACCCTCGGTAATCCCCTCCGGTCGGGGTCTGTCCCCTACGGGCGCGTCAGACCCGAGGACGAGGTGAATCCCACCGTCTGGAGTGACGCCGCCTGTGTCTCACACCACTACCGTCGAACACGTGACTGTGATCGCCACCGAAAGTCTGAGCAAGCGGTTCCCCCGCGTCACCGCGCTCGACCGGTTGTCCGTCGACATCGCACCAGGGGTCACCGGCCTGGTGGGTGCCAACGGCGCCGGTAAGTCCACGCTGATCAAGATCCTGCTCGGGTTGTCCCCCGCCAGCGAGGGCCGCGCTTCCGTGCTCGGCCTCGATGTGGCGAAGGACGGCAGCGCCATCCGCGAAAGCGTCGGCTACATGCCCGAGCACGACTGTCTGCCGCCCGATGTCTCGGCCACCGAGTTCGTCGTCCACATGGCGCGCATGTCCGGGCTGCCGCCCTCCGCGGCCCGTGAGCGCACGGCCGACACCCTGCGCCACGTCGGGCTGTACGAGGAGCGGTACCGCCCCATGGGCGGCTACTCCACGGGTATGAAGCAGCGGGTCAAGCTGGCCCAGGCGCTGGTGCACGACCCGCGCCTGGTGCTGCTGGACGAGCCGACCAACGGACTGGACCCGGTCGGCCGAGACGAGATGCTCGGGCTGATCCGCCGCGTGCACACCGACTTCGGCATCTCGGTCCTGGTCACCTCGCATCTGCTCGGCGAGCTGGAGCGCACCTGCGACCACGTCGTGGTCATCGACGGCGGCAAGCTGCTCCGCTCCAGCTCCACCAGTGACTTCACGCAGGCCACGGCCTCCCTCGCGGTCGAGGTGACCGACACCGCCGACCACCCGGACGGCACCACGGCGCTGCGCACCGCGCTCGACCGGGCCGGGCTCACCGTCCAGCCCGCCGGCCGCGGCGCCGACGGATCGCCCGGCTCCGACCATGTGCTGCTGGTCGACGTCGCGGGCGAGGAGACGTACGACACGGTCCGCGACACCATCGCCGGCCTCGGCCTCGGCCTGGTCCGCATGGAGCAGCGCCGCCACCGCATCGCGGAGATCTTCCGGTCCGACGACGAGGACGCGAACGCCGCGGAGGACGCGAACGCCGCGGAGGCCGTGGACGTCGCGAACGCCGCCGCAAGCGCACACGGGAACGGAGGTGCCGTCGATGCCGCCTGAGACCGTGACCCAGCAGCGCGCCGACGTCATTCACAACATCGGCTACCGCCACTACGAGGGCCCGCGCCTCGGCCGCGCCTACGCCCGCCGCTCGCTCTTCTCCCAGAGCCTGCGCGGCGCGTACGGCCTCGGCCGCTCGGCCAAGTCCAAGGTCGCGCCGATGCTGCTGTTCGCCGTGATGTGCATGCCCGCCGCGATCATCGTCGCGGTGGCCATCGCCACCAGCGCGGACGAGCTGCCCGTCAAGTACACCCGCTACGCGATCATGCTGCAGGCCGTCATCGGCCTCTACACCGCTTCGCAGGCGCCGCAGTCCGTCTCCCGGGACCTCCGCTTCAAGACGGTCCCGCTCTACTTCTCGCGGCCCATCGAAACGATGGACTACGTGGTGGCCAAGTTCGCCGCCATGGCCTCCGCGCTGTTCATCCTCACCGGCGCGCCCCTGCTGATCCTCTACGCCGGGGCACTGCTCGCCAAGCTGGACTTCGCCGATCAGACGAAGGGCTTCGCACAAGGACTGGTCTCCGTGGTTCTGCTCTCGCTCCTCTTCGCCGGCATCAGCCTGGTCGTCGCCGCGCTCACCCCGCGCCGCGGCTTCGGCGTCGCCGCCGTCATCGCCCTGCTGACCATCTCCTACGGCGCGGTGTCCGCCGTCCAGGCCATCGCCTGGGACCAGGGCAACACCGGCCCGGTGAGCTGGATCGGGCTGTTCTCGCCGATCACCATCATCGACGGGGTGCAGACGGCGTTCCTCGGTGCCACCTCCTCCTTCCCCGGCGGGGTCGGCCCCGGCACCGGGACCGGGCTCGTCTACGTCCTCGTTCTCCTCGGCCTGATCGCCGGCTCGTACGGGCTGCTGATGCGCCGCTACCGAAAGGTCGGCCTGTGACCACGATCGCCATCGACAACGTCTCCCGCTGGTTCGGGAACGTCGTGGCCGTCAACGACGTGACCATGGACATCGGCCCCGGTGTCACCGGGCTCCTCGGCCCCAACGGCGCCGGCAAGTCCACCCTCATCAACATGATGGGCGGCTTCCTGGCCCCCTCCACCGGGTCCGTGACCCTCGACGGCAGCCCGATCTGGCGCAATGAGCAGGCGTACCGCCACATCGGGATCGTCCCCGAGCGGGAGGCGATGTACGACTTCCTCACCGGCCGCGAGTTCGTGATCGCCAACGCCGAACTGCACGGGCTGCCCGATCCGCGCGCCGCCGCCCGTAAGGCGCTCGACACCGTCGAGATGGACTACGCGGGCTCCCGGAAGATCGCCACGTACAGCAAGGGCATGCGCCAGCGCGTGAAGATGGCCTCCGCGCTGGTGCACGAGCCGTCGGTGCTCCTCCTGGACGAGCCGTTCAACGGCATGGACCCCCGGCAGCGGATGCAGCTGATGGATCTGCTGCGGCGGATGGGCGCCGAGGGCCGCACCGTGCTGTTCTCCTCGCACATCCTCGAGGAGGTCGAGCAACTGGCGGCGCACATCGAGGTGATCGTCGCTGGGCGGCACGCCGCCTCCGGCGACTTCCGCAAGATCCGCCGGCTGATGACGGACCGGCCGCACCGCTATCTCGTCCGGTCCAGCGACGACCGCGCGCTCGCGGCCGCCCTGATCGCCGACCCGTCGACCACCGGTATCGAGGTCGACGCGAGCACCGGCGTCGACGGCGGGCTGCACATCCAGGCGGTGGACTTCGCCCGCTTCACCGAACTGCTGCCCCGGGTCGCCCGTGACCAGGGGATCCGACTCCTCACGGTCTCGCCCTCCGACGAGTCCCTGGAGAGCGTCTTCTCCTACCTCGTCGCGGCCTGAAAGGAGCCCACAGCGATGTCCTCGCTCTACCACCCCACCGTCGCGCGGCTCACCTACCGGGCCCTGCTCGGCCGCCGCCGTGCGCTGATCCTCTTCACCCTCCCCGGGCTACTGCTGATCATCTCGCTCGCCGTACGGCTGCTGACCGGCGCGGACGACGACACGGCCGACGCGATCCTCGGCGGCTTCGCGATGGCCACCATGGTCCCGCTGATCGGCGTGATCGCCGGTACGGGCGCGATCGGCCCGGAGATCGACGACGGCTCGGTCATCTATCTGCTGGCCAAGCCGGTGAAGCGGCCGACGATCATCGTCACCAAGCTGATCGTGGCGATCGGCGTCACGGTCGCCTTCTCCGCGATCCCCACCCTGCTCGCGGGCTTCGTGCTGAACGGCAACGCGAACCAGCTGGCCGTCGGCTACGCCGTCGCCGCCGCCGTGGCCTCCGTCGCCTACAGCGCGGTCTTCCTGCTGCTGGGCACCGTGACCAGGCACGCGGTGATCGCGGGACTGGTCTACGCCCTGGTCTGGGAGACCTTCTTCGGCAGCCTGGTCGCCGGGGCCCGCAAGCTCAGCGTGCAGCAGTGGGCGCTGGCACTCGCGCAGAAGGTCGCGGACGGCGATGTGATCACGTCGGACGTCGGCCTGGCGACCGGCGTCATCCTGCTGCTGGCCGTGACCGTGGGCGCGACCTGGTACGCGGGCCGCAAGCTGCGCACGCTGACCCTCGCGGGGGAGGAGTGACCACCGGAGTGACCAGCGGCGCGAGGTGATGCCCGCAGGGGTCGCCCAGCGGTCTGTGCACGCCTTACGGTCGCCATCGCGCCGGAGCGGCGGAGCGGCCGCAGATCGTCTGCGCGGTGGCGGCGGTCGTCGGAATGACGGCCGCCGCCACCGCGTGTCCGGGGCCGCGCCGGCCACCGCTCAGGACCGGATCCTGCGGTCGCGGCCCGCGCCCAGGCCCAGCACCGCCAGCGCCCCGCACACCGCCAGCATCAGCGTCAGCGGCAGCGCCCAGCCGCCGGTGGTCTGGTGCACCACGCCGAGCGCCAGCGGGCCCACCGCGGCCAGCAGATAGCCCCAGGTCTGCGCCATGCCGGAGAGCCGCGCCGAGGTGTGGGCGTCCCCGGTCCGCAGCACCATCATGGTCAGCGCGAGACCCACGGACCCGCCCTGCCCGACGCCGATCAGCGCCGCCCACACCCACGCCCCGGCGACGGGAGCCACCAGCAGGCCCGCGATACCGGCGCCCATCAGCGCCGCGACGGCGACGGCCAGCGTCCGCTGGGAGCGCATCCGCCCGGCGAGGGTGGGCACCACGAACGAACCGACCATCTGCAGCATCGTGCTGAACGCGAAGACCAGCCCGGCCGCGCTCTTGCTCATGCCGTGGTCGGTGAAGATCGTCGGCATCCAGGCGATGCAGACGTACGCGATCGACGACTGCAGCCCCATGAAGAGCGTGACCTGCCAGGCCAGCGTGGAACGGCTCAGCCGCGACCCCGCGTCCGGCGCCGTCCTCGCGGGCGTCGTCCTCACCGGCGTCGCCGCGGGCTCGCCGTGGTGCGTGCCACGCCGCGCGAGCACCGTCTGCGGTATCCAGACCAGCGCCGCGACCGCCGCCAGCAGCGACCACGAGGCGAGCGAACCCCGCCAGCCGCCGAGCGCGTTCTCCAGGGGTACGGCGGAGGCGGCGGAGACCGTCGCCCCGCCGATCATCGAGGTGGTGTAGAGCGCGGTCATCCCGGCGGCCCGGTGCGGGAAGTCCCGCTTGACCAGGCCCGGCATCAGCACATTGAGGAACGCGATCCCGCTGCCGACGAGGGCGCCCCCGGCGAAGAGCGCCATCACGGGCGGCGCCACCCGCAGCAGTATGCCGCCGAGCAGCAGCACCAGCGCGCTCAGCAGCACCGCCTCGGTGCCCCAGCGCCGGGCGAGCCGGGGCGCGAAGGGCGAGGCCAGACCCATGAAGATCAGCGGAATGGTGGTGACCAGGCTGCCCGTGGTCGCGGACAGCCCGAAGTGGCCGCTGATCTCGCCGAGGAGCGGGGAAACCCCGGCGAGCGCGGCCCGCATGTTGAGCGACGCCAGCACGATGCCGACCAGGAGAAGCGCGGGATGGGCCCGCAGGGTCCGCCGCGCGGCGGTCACCTCGGGGGTCGGCCGCAGATCCGTCTCGGCGTCCACGAGCAGCGGCTCGGCCTCGGGGCCGGGGGTGTGCGGGCGTGGCAAGAAGAACTCCGTTCACGTAGTGATGAGGTGAGGCGGCCAGGCGCTACGGCCCTGCCGAGGGGGTCTCAGGCGGTGCCGAGCAGCGCCTCGATGGCGCGTTTGGGCGCTTCCAGCAGCGCCCGGGCCGCCGCCTCGGCGGCCGCCGGGTCGCCGGAGGCGATCGCGTCGACCAGGGCACGGTGGTCGGCGGGGACGATGCTCGGCACCTCGCGGTCGCCGAGCGAGGCCACCAGCGAGTCCCGCACCGAGCTGCTGAACCAGCCGTAGGTCGCGCTCAGCGCGGCGTTGTGCGCGGCGTCCACCACGGCGGTGTGGAACTCGAGGTCATGGGCGGCGTGCAGCTCATGGCGGCCGGCGGCGGGCCGCTCCCCGCTCCGCGCGAACGCATCGAGCGACTCCAGCGCCGCCCGCATCCGCCGCAGATCGGCGGGGCCGTGCCGGAGCGCGGCCAGCCGCGCGCCCTCCGCCTCCAGCGCGATCCGCAGCTCCAGCACATCCCGGATCCCGGCGCGCCGCACATCGCGCATGACCTCGGAAGGGTCGGTCGTGGAGATCACGAAGGTGCCTTCGCCCTGCCGGGACTGCAGCATCCCCGCGTGCACGAGGACGCGGACCGCCTCGCGGACCGTGTTCCGGCCGACCTGGAGCTGCTCGGCGAGGGCATGCTCGGTGGGCACGCGGTCCCCGACCTGCCACTCGCCCTCCCTGAGCTGCGCGCGCAACTGCTCCACCACGGTGTCGACCAGCGACCGCCGCCCCGCCGCCCGCAACGCCATCCCTCTCGGTTCCCTCACTCGATTCACCCGGTTGCCCAGTCATCCTACAACTTGGCATGCGAAAGCCCGGTGAGCAGGCACCCCCGCCCATCGAACCCTCTCGCCTGGCCTGTGGATAACCCCGATCCCCCATAGGTTCGTCTTGGACCTATGGGCCAGTAGGCCGGCTGGCCGGTCTCCTGCCCGCGCCGCCGCCTGGCGCGCCGCGCCCGCCGCTGAGCCGCCTCGGCCTTGAGCGTTGCGACGGCCCCGCGGACCTCGGCCACGTCCTCGCCGAGATCGCAGAGCCGCTCGCTCATGGCGCAGATGACCCGCCCATGTGCGTCGAGCCGCCGGCCCATGCCGTCCAGCCGGGCGGAGACCCTGGCCATCCACGACGCCAGCTCCCGCAGCGTGGAGCCGACATCCGCCAGCCACGCCTCGACGGCGTCGAGGCGTGTGGGTACGTACCCGCCTGGCGATATCGCTGTCCCGCAGCAACATCGCCACATTGGGCACCGCGCGGCGGGGGCGGAGGGTGAGGTGGGCGTGACCCGCGTATATGGAACAACGATCCGATCGCGGGAGGGTTGCCCGCACCGCGTCGCGTTGACGGACGTCAGTCTCAACGCCGCGAGGGGCGGGCGCCGTCGGGCGCCCGCCCCTCGTCGTACCGCGTCGTGCCGAGCCGTACCGAGTCATGCCGAGCCGTACCGCGTCGGCCACCGCTCAGGCGTGGACCGGCTCCGGCGGGGATTTCTCGGGGGTCGGCTTCGGGGGCGTGCCGCCGGGGCCGCCGCGGACGACGGCGAGGACCAACAGGCCCGCCGCCAGGGCCGCGATGCCCGCGATGACGCAGATGCGGTCGAGGCCGGCCGCGAACGACTCGTGGACCAGGGCGCGCGCGGCGTCCGCCCGGGCCGGGGGCGCGGCGGCGATCACGGCGTCGGCGTGGCCGCCGCTGATGGCCTCGGCGGCCTGCCCGGCGGCGCGGGCCGGAACGGTGTCGCCGCTGTCCACCATGTCCCGCACCCGGGTCGCGAACACCGTGCCCAGGACGGCGATCCCCAGCGCATAGCCCATCTGCCGGAAGGTGTTCACCGCGCCGCTGGCCATGCCCGCCCGCTCCGGCGGGGCCGAGCCGAGGGCGGCCGAGACCAGCACCGGCATGGCCAGGCCGATCCCCACACCGGCCAGGGCCAGACCGGGGACGAAGGCGGTCCAGTCCGCGTCCGGGGTCACCATCGCCGCGTTGACCAGCGCGCCCGTGCCCACCAGCAGCAGTCCGCCGCCGAGCGCCCGACCGGGGGCGACCCGGTCCAGCAGCCGTCCGCCCGCCGCGCCGACGACCAGCGAGACGCCCGCCATCGGCGTCACCGCGAGCCCCGCCTGCACCGGGCTCATCCCCAGCACCGACTGCAGCCACAGTCCGGCGTAGGTGAGGTACGGGAAGGCCGCCGCCTGGAGCAGCAGGGCCGCCGCCATGAGCACCGCGAACGTCGGGCGGCGCATCAGCCCCAGGTCCAGCAGCGGCTGCCGCTTACCGCGCTCCAGCAGGACGAAGGCGACCAGCGCGACCGCGGCCGTCACCAGCGCGGTGACCGTGCCGGTGTCGGCCCAGCCCTCCTCGCCGCCGCGCATCAGCCCGTACGTCAGCGCCCCGGTGCACACCGTGAACGAGGCGGCGCCCGGCAAGTCGATGCGCACCCCGGCCGCGCCGCGCGACTCCTCGATGGAACGGACCGTGATCCATACCGCGATCGCCGTCAGCGGCAGATTGACCAGGAAGATCGCGCGCCAGTCGACATACTCGGTCAGCACCCCGCCCAGCACCGGGCCGACGGCCGCGGCCGCCCCGCTCGTACCGCCCCATACGCCGAAGGCGATTCCGCGGTCGCGGCCGGAGTACGTCGCCATCAGCAGCGGGGTGTTGGTGGCGAACATGGCCGCGGCCCCCACGCCCTGCACGGCGCGGGCCGCGATCAGCACCCCGGCGTCCGGTGCCAGACCGCAGACCAGGGAGGAGATCGCGAACACCGCGAGGCCGACCAGGTACAGCCGCCGCCGTCCGAAGAGGTCCGCCGCCGATCCGGCCACCATCAGCAGCGCGGCCAGCGCCAGCGCGTAGATGTCCATCACCCACTGGAGGGAGGTGAAGGACGCGTCCAGGCCCCGTGCCACCTGGGGCAGCGCGGTGTTCACGATCGTGACGTCTATCAGCAGCATGAAGTTGCCGAGGGTGATGGCGGCGAGCGGCCACCATGATCTGCGCATGACTGACTCCGGGATCCGGCACATTCCGACAAGGGGAGGCGGGACCGGCCCCGAGGGCGGTTCCCGCGGCTCTTACGGTCGCCCCGACCCGACAGGTTCTCCCAGCCGGCCCCCGACCCGGCGGCGATATCCGACAGCCGCTAGCTTGGTGCGGTGGAATCCGACGCGTACGACGATCTGGACCGGGCGCTGGTGCACGCCCTCCAGCTCGACGGCCGGGCCCCCTTCAGCCGGCTCGCCGAGGTGCTGGGCGTCTCCGACCAGACCGTGGCCCGCCGCTACACCCGGCTGCGGACGACCGGAGCGATCCGGGTGCTGGGGCTCACCGACCCGGCGGCGGTCGGCGATGTGGTCTGGATGGTACGGGTGCGGTGCCTGCCGGACGCCGCCCTGCCGGTGGCCGAGGCGATGGCCCGGCGGCCGGACACCTCCTGGGTGTATGTGCTCTCCGACGGCACCGAGGTCGCCGCGTCGACGCGGGCGGCGTCCGGCCAGGACAGCGACGCCCTGCTGCTGCGCAAACTCCCGCAGACCCCACGGGTGGTGGGGGTGAGCGCGCACTGCGTGCTGCACGAGTACTTCGGCGGGGAGCAGAGCCTGGTCAACAAGTCCGACGCGCTGACGGCCGAGCAGATCGCTCGGCTGCGCACGCCCGCCGCGGACCGGCCGAAGGGCCCGCGCGGACCGGTGAGCGCCGGGGACCGCAAGCTGCTGGACGTCCTCGCCGGGGACGGACGGGCGCCGCTGGCCGAACTGGCCGCCGCCACCGGCTGGTCGCAGTCCACGGTGCGCCGCCGGCTGGCCGATCTGCGCGCCGACGGCACCCTGTACTTCGATGTCGACTACTCCCACCGGCTGTTCAGCCAGGGCATCACCACCGCGATATGGCTGTCGGTACGGCCGTCGGAGCTCGCCGCCACCGGGCAGACGCTCGCGAACCACCCCGAGGTGGCGTTCGCATGTGCGACCACCGGAACGAAGAACCTGCTGGCGACCGTGGTCTGCGCCGATGTCCCGGCCCTCTACACCTATCTGACGACCCGGATCGCCGAGCTGACCTCCGTGCGGGACATGGAGACCACCCCGATCCTCCGTCGGGTCAAGGGCCCGGGGCCGCTGCTCACCTCTCCCTCCCGGGTGCCCTGGCGGGCTCCTGAACGGCCCGTTCCGCAGCGGTAGTTGGAGGAAACTCCGAAACTCTGGTGGTCGAACTCTGTTCATCTCTACGTCGATGTAGATCTTGACGGTTGTCAGGGACCTGGCGAACTCTTGGCGTGCGCTGGATCACACCGCGCCGCCCCCTCCCTTGGTCACGAGCCTTTGAGGGGGTGTCAGGAGTGAAAACGGAGGGAACCCCGAATGCGTCGTCTCGTCACGAGTCTCGCCGCCACAGCCGTCACCGCGGCCGCCACCATCGCCCTGGCCGCACCCGCCCAGGCGGTCCCCGCGGACAAGCAGCAGGTCCTCGCCAGCTGGACCCAGACCAGCGCCAGCAGCTACAACACCTGGCTCGCGGCGCGGAACAACCAGGGCGCCTGGGCCTCCTACCAGTTCGACTGGTCCACCGACTACTGCAGCAGCTCCCCCGACAACCCGTTCGGCTTCCCCTTCCAGACCGCCTGCGCCCGGCACGACTTCGGCTACCGCAACCACAAGGCGATGGGCATCTTCGACGCCAACAAGGCGCGCATCGACAGCGCCTTCTACGAGGACCTGAAGCGGGTGTGCAGCGCCTACAGCGGTGCCACCAAGACGTCGTGCGACGGCACGGCCTGGACGTACTACCAGGCGGTCAAGGTCTTCGGCTGACCATTCCGCCGCAGGTTGACCATCCCCGCCGCGGGCCGACCATCCCCGCGGCCGAGCCCGGATGCCGGGCGGTCCGCCGAGGCGGCCGCACCGGCGTCCGGCCGGTTCAGCCGCTCGTCGCCGCCGACGGGAAGAGCCGCTCCAGCACCACGGCGATGCCGTCCTCCGTGTTGGACGCGGTGACCTCGTCGGCGACGGCCTTGAGGTCCTGGTGCGCGTTCGCCATCGCGACCGCGTGCTCGGCCCAGCCGAACATCGGGATGTCATTGGGCATGTCGCCGAAGGCGATCGCGTCCTCCGCGGTCATCCCCAGCCGGCGCGCGGCCATCGAAAGGCCCGTGGCCTTCGTCAGCCCCAGCGGCAGCAGCTCCACCAGCCCGGTGCCGGCCATCGTCACCCCGACCAGGCCCCCGGCGGCCGTCCGGGCGGCGTCCGCGAGCGCGTCGTCGCCCAGCTCGGCGTGCTGGATGTAGAGCTTGCTGATGGGCTCCGACCACAGCTCGGCCGGCTCGGTGAACGGCACCAGGGACATCCCCTCGTGGTCCATCCGGTACCCGTCGCCGAACAGCACCTCGCCGTCCAGTCCGTCGCGGGCCGCGGCCAGGAACAGCGGGCCGATCTCCGCCTCGATCTTCTCCAGCGCCAGCAGCGCCACCTGGCGGTCCAGCGTGACGGAGGTCAGCAGCCGGTGCTCGCCCGCGTGGTAGAGCTGGGCGCCCTGGCCGCACACCGCGAGCCCCTCGTAGTCGAGGTCGTCGAGTATGTGCCGGGCCACCGGGACGGTCCGCCCGGTGACCACGATGTGGGCGGCGCCCGCCGCGGTGGCCGCGGCGAGCGCGTCACGGGTGCGCGCCGAGACGGTGTGGTCGGGGCGCAGCAGCGTCCCGTCGAGATCGGTCGCGACCAGGCGGTACGGAAGGACGTCGCCGCCGCTCACCGTGCGACCGGTTCCAGGACCTCGCGTCCGCCGAGGAATGGCCGCAGTGCCTCGGGCACCCGCACCGAGCCGTCGGCCCGCTGGTGGTTCTCGAGGATCGCGACGATGGTACGGGTGACCGCGCACAGCGTGCCGTTGAGCGTGGCCAGGGGGCGGACCCGCTTGCCCTCGCGCATCCGGATCGACAGCCGGCGCGACTGGAACTCGGTGGTGTTGGAGGTCGAGGTCAGCTCGCGGTACTTGCCCTGAGTCGGGATCCACGCCTCGCAGTCGAACTTCCGCGTCGCCGACGAGCCCAGGTCACCCGAGGCCAGGTCGACCACCCGGAACGGCAGCTCCAGCGAGGTCAGCCACTGCTTCTCCCACTCCAGCAGCCGCTGGTGCTCGGTCTCGGCCTCCTCCGGCGTCGTGTAGACGAACATCTCGACCTTGTCGAACTGGTGCACCCGGAAGATCCCCCGGGTGTCCTTGCCGTACGACCCGGCCTCACGGCGGAAGCAGGAGGAGAACCCGGCGTAGCGCCGCGGCAGCTGGTCCGCCTCCAGGATCTCGTCCATGTGGTACGCGGCCAGCGGCACCTCGGAGGTGCCCACCAGGAAGAGGTCGTCCTTGTCGAGGTGGTAGACGTCCTCGGCGGCCTGGCCGAGGAAGCCGGTGCCCTCCATGGCCTTCGGCTTGACCAGCGCCGGGGTGAGCATCGGGGTGAAGCCCGCCGCGGTGGCCTGTGCCATCGCCGCGTTCACCAGTGCGAACTCCAGCAGGGCGCCGATGCCGGTCAGGTAGTAGAAGCGGGAGCCGGAGACCTTGGCGCCGCGCTCGGTGTCGATCGCGCCGAGCAGCTCGCCGAGCTCCAGGTGGTCCTTGGGCGCGAAGCCCTCGGCCTCGAAGTCGCGCGGGGTGCCGACGGTCTCCAGGACGGCGAAGTCGTCCTCGCCGCCGACCGGGACCTCGGAGTGGACCAGATTGCCCAGCTGGAGCAGGAGCCGCTGGGTCTCCTCGGCGGCCACGTCCTGCTCGGCGTCGGCCGCCTTGACGGCGGCGGAGAGCTCGCCCGCCTTCTTCAGCAGCTCGGCCTTCTCGTCGCCGGAGGCCTTGGGGATGAGCTTGCCGAGCGCCTTCTGCTCGGCACGAAGCTCGTCGAAGCGGACACTGGAGGACCTGCGCCGCTCGTCGGCGGTCAGGAGCGCGTCGACGATGCCGACGTCCTCTCCACGAGCGCGCTGGGAGGCGCGCACACGATCGGGGTCCTCACGGAGCAGGCGAAGGTCAATCACCCCCCCAGGTTACCGGTGTGACCTCGGGTGCTCGACGCGATATTCCTTTGCGTCCTATTTTGCCCCCTTTTGGGGCTGTGGGTAAACCGGGGAATTCCTGTGACGGCCACCGTCAAGGAATGCTTCCGCATTCCCCGAAAAGGGGCAAAGAGGCGGCGCCGAGTCGACCTTCTTCCCTTGCGTGCGGGGTGAGTTGGGGGTTGGTTGTCCACAGGCCTGGGGGGAATCCCCGAAGTTATCCACAGGCTGTGTGTGAGATCTGTGGATGTCGCAGTGATCGTTGAGGGCGCCCAGATGCTCGGCGATGGATTCCCCTATCAAACCGCGTTCACACACTCCTCAAGAGAGGAATCCCTCACTCCAAAGAGTTGGTCGAGCGAATTGAGGTGACAAGTGAGTGATGTCCGTCGATGGAGATAAACGCGAAGAGTGTTGCGATGTGCCCGGTGTGCCGGATTGATGATGTCGACTTATCCCCAGCGCGAGGCGTCTGCCTGTGGATAACTTTTCCGCAGCGATTGTGTTGACGCGCTCCGGCGTGGGTCCGGGACCGCTCCGGGGCCGCTCAGGCGCGGGTCCGGGTCAGGCGCGGGTCCGGCTCAGGCCCGGCCGTCCTGGCAGCGGGCCAGCCACTCCGCCGCCTCCGTGAACGCCTCGTCCGACGTCCCGTGCCGCAGCGACGCCATGTCGTCGGCCGTCACACCCGCCCGGGGGTACGAGCCCAGGAACCGCACCTTCGGGCAGATCCGCTTCAGCCCCATCAGGGCCGAGCCGACCCGCCGGTCGGAGATGTGCCCCTCACAGTCCACCGAGAAGCAGTAGCGGCCGATGCCCTCGCCGGTCGGGCGTGACTCGATCCGCATCATGTTGACCCCGCGCGCGGAGAACTCCTGGAGCAGCTCCAGCAGCGCGCCCGGGTGGTCGTCACCGAGCCAGATCACCACGGAGGTCTTGTCCGCGCCCGTCCGGGCGGCGGGCCGGGCCGGGCGTCCGGCCAGCACGAAGCGGGTCATCGCGTTCTGCGCGTCGTGGATGTCGGTGACCAGCGGGTCGAGACCGTACCTGGACGCCGCGAACTCGCCCGCGAACGCCGCGTCGTACCGCCCCTCCTGCACCAGCCGCGCGCCGTCCGCGTTCGAGGCGGCCGACTCCCATCGGGCGTCCGGGAGGTTCGCCGCCAGCCAGTTGCGCACCTGGGGCTGGGACACCGGATGCCCGGTCACCGTCTTGATGTCCGTGATCGCGGTGCCCGGCCGGACCAGCAGCGCGAAGCTGATCGACAGCAGCACCTCGCGGTAGATCATCAGCGGTTCGCCGGTGGCGAGCTCGTCGAGGGTCGCGGTGACCCCGCCCTCGACCGAGTTCTCGATGGGCACCAGGGCGGCCGCCGCGGCTCCGGAGCGCACCGCGTCGAGGGCCACCGGCACGGAGACCATCGGCACCAGCTCCCGGGTGGCGGCCTCCGGCATGGACCGCAGCGCGGCCTCGGTGAAGGTGCCCTCGGGCCCGAGGTAGGCATAGCGGCTGGCCGACATCACGGTCGCTCCCTGTGATCAGACGAGACCGCCACGATACCCGCGTCGGCCGGGGCCTCCGCCCCGCATGGTGGACACCCATATGGACACCCTTGGACGCGATGCCGCGGGGCGGCTCGTCCCCTTTCCTATGCCTCCAAGAGTGCCTGACCCACGTACTCCCCCGGGGCGCAGCCAGGAGGCACCGCGAACAGCGCGCTGGCCTCGTGCCGCAGGAACCGCGACAGATCGTCGCCCAGGTCCAGCTTCCGCTGCACCGGCACGAACCCCTTCATCGGGTCCGCCTGCCAGGCGATGAAAAGCAGCCCGGCGTCCGGCGCCCCGTCGTCGCGGAAGCCGTCGTGGTACGAGAAGGGCCTGCGCAGCATCGCGGCGCCCTGGTTGGACGCGGGCGCCGCGACCCGTACGTGGGCGGCGCCCGCGATGGCCAGGGCACCGTTCCTGTCGACCTTGTCGAGCTGAACCGGGGTGGTCTCGGTGCCGCCGGACAGCGGGGCGCCGTCGGACTTGCGGCGGCCGACCACCTTCTCCTGCCGCTCCAGGGAGAGGTGGTCCCAGGAGTCCAGCAGCATCCGGACGCGCCGGACGACCGCGTAGGAACCGCCCGCCATCCATGCGGGCTCGCCCCTCTCCGGTACGAAGATCCGCCGCTCGAAGTCGTCGTCGGTCGGCTTGGGGTTGTTGGTGCCGTCGATCTGGCCCATGAGGTTGCGGGTGGTCATGGGGCGGCCGGTGGCGCCGGGGGACCGGTTGAAGCCGTTCATCTGCCAGCGCAGCCGGGCCGTGTCCGCGGCCTCGCGCTGCAGGGCGCGCAGCGCGTGGAAGGCGACCAGCGCGTCGTCGGCGGCGATCTGGATCCACAGATCGCCGTTGCTGCGCTTGGGGTCGAGCGCGTCCGAGACGAAGTCGGGGAGCGGGGCGAGCGCCTCCGGCAGCCGGTCCTCGACCCCCGCCTTGCCGAAGAAGGTCCGGCCGAAGCCGAAGGTGACCGTAAGGGACGAGGGACCGGCGTCGAGCGCGATCCCGGTGTCATCCGGTGGGGCCTCGCCCGCCATCAGCTCCTTGGCCGTCCGAGACCAGCGGCGCAGCAGTGCGGCGGCCGCCTTACGGTTCGCACCGGGCGCCAGGTCGAAGGCGAGGAGATGGCCGTGGGCCTGGAGGGGGGTGGTGATGCCCGCCTGGCGCCTGCCGTGGAAGGGCACGGCGGTCGCGCCCAGCGAGCTGAGGGGCGCGGGGGCCTCCCGCGTCGCCTCGGACGCGTAGGCTCCGGCGGCTCCGCCGGCGACCAGTCCGGCCGCTCCGGCGGCGCCCGCCGAGCCCAGCAGACGCCGCCGGGAGATGCCGGACGAGGGTGGTTGCTCTGTGGTCATTGAGCGACTTTCACGTTCCTGGTCTCCGTCACCTGGTCGATGTCGGAGGTTCGTACGGTCAGGGAGAGCTGCCAGGTGCCCGCCATGGGGAGCTGGACGGTCTTGGCGCTCCAGTGCCCGGTCGAGAGGCGCTCGAGCGGGATGCGCAGTGGCCCGATCCCCTTGCCCTTGAGCGTCAGCGACAGCTTGACCTCGGGCACGTCCACGGGACGGTCGGCCAGGTCGGTGGTGAAGACGTGCAGCGTGTTGTCACCCGGCAGAGCGGGGTCGATCATCACCACGGCCTTGCCGCGTCCGCTCTTGGGGCCCGTGTCGTAGGGGATCAGCACGCTCACCGGGTCGACGTTCAGCTGGTCGCCGGGCTTGGCGGCCGGAGCGCTTGCCTGCTCGGTCTCGGCCCGGCCGGGCTGGGTGCCGCTGAGCACGGTGGCCACCGCGAGCAGCACGACGGCCACGATGGTCTCGGCCAGCACCGAGCGGCGCAGCCCGCTGCGCTCGCGGTCGGCGTCGCGCTCCCGCAGCGTGGCGGTCCTGTCCTTGGCGGCCCGCTGACGGGCGAGCTGGGCGGTGCGTACGGGGTCGTCATCGGCGGCGGCGCCGGTACCGGAGTCGTCGCCGGTACCGTCACCGGGCTCGGTTTCGGCCTCGGCGGGGGTGTCGACCGCCGCGTCGGCCGCACCGGTACGTACCGGCCGCGCGGCCTTCACCGCTGCCTTGGTCCCGGCCTTGGCCGTGTCGGCCGTGGCTTCGGCATCGGTCTCGACGTCGGTCTCGGCATCGCTCTCCGCCTCGACCGCCAAGTCCTTCTCCGCCTCGGCCCCAGCCGCCTCCGTGACATCCGTAAGGCGCCCGGTCCAGCGGCGCGAGATGGCCGCGATGCCCACGAGCACCGCCACCAGACCCACCTTGACCAGCAGCCATCGCCCGTACTCGGTGTCGGTCAGCGCGCCCCAGGAGCCCACCTGCCGCCACGACTGGTACAGCCCGGTGACCACCAGGGCGACGACCGAGCCGAAGGCCAGCCGTGAGAAGCGGCGCACGGCCGCCCGCTCGATCGGCTCGCCCGCCCGGAGCGTCACCGCGAGCGAGGCCAGACCGCCCAGCCAGACCCCGACCGCGATCAGATGGATCACGTCCACCGGCATGGCCAGCTGCCGCTGCAGGCCCACCGAGGCGTGCTCGGCCATCGCCCAGGTCGCGGCGAGTCCCACCGTCATCACCGTGCCGCCGAAGCCGAGCCCGAAGGCGAGGTCCTGGCGGCGCCGCGCGTCCGCCTCCCCCTCCCCGGTGCGCCGGGTGTACGAGCCGAAGAGGACGGCCAGGAAGACCGCCGCCGCGCCGAGCAGCAGCAGCCGGGAGAGCAGCGCCGCGCCCGGCTTGGTGGACAGCACATCGCCCAGCCTGCCGAGGTCGAGGAGCCCGCCGATCCCCTCGCCGTCGGTGTACGGCCCGCGCAGCAGCAACAGCAGCAGGCTGGCCGTGAAGACCGTCACCCAGCCGCCCACGGCGATCTTCCGCACCGGGCGCGAGGACCGGCAGACCCCGGCGAACACACAGCCGCCCACGAGCGCCGCGAAGCCGCCGTAGGCGGCGTACCGGCCGATCCCGTAGAGCGTGCTGACGGTGGTGTCGGACGCCTCGCCCGTGGGCACCTTGGCCTTGGTCTTGGACGGGGCGCCGATGGAGAAGGTGAACGCGCCGCTCACCGGGTGGCTGTCCTCCGAGACCGCCTTCCACGCCACCGTGTAGGTGCCGTCCGGCAGCCCGGAGTGCAGCCCGGCGGCGGCGGTCGACGACTTGCCGTCGACATGGGCGGTCTTCCCGGTGTCCACGCGCTTGCCCTTGGGGTCGAGCACGCGCACCGAGTCGCCGGAGAGCAGCACGCCCTCCGAGAAGTTCAGCGTGACCTCCCTGGGGGCGGTCTTCACCACCGAGCCGTCGGCGGGGTCGGTCGAGGTGAGCGCGGCATGCGCGGACGCGGAGTTCGCGCCCACGCTCAGCGCGCACAGCAGCGCGGCGAGCAGGGTGCCGCAGATCGCCATCAGCCGCCGGGCGGTCGCGGTGGTCCGGGTGGGAGTCGCGGTGGGTCCGGCGGGGGCCAGGGAGGTCGGAGAGGGCATCGGGCGTCAGTCCTTGGGGCGGTACGTCGTCGGCTCGACCGGGACTTTGATCTCGATGGGGTCGGAGGTGGCGAAGTGGAGGGTGAAGCTGACCCTCTCACCGACCTTCGGCCGGTGGGTGAGGTTTGTCAGCATCAGATGATCTCCGCCGCTGGTCAGCTCGAGCCGGCCGTCGGCCGGGACATCGAGCGAGCTCACCTGCTTCATCCGGTTGCCCTTGGTGGTGTGCAGGGTGACCTCGGAGGCGAGCGGGGTGGTGACGGACGTGAGCTCGTCGGCGCCGCCACCGGCGTTCCGTACGGCCAGGTAGCCCGCCGCCATGTCGTCCATGGGCGGCTGCGAGACATAGGCACCGCTCACGGACAGCTTCGGGGCGCCCTTGTGGCCCGCGTGGTTCCCGCCGTCCCCGCCGCCGCTGTCGTCGCTCCCGCAGGCGGTGAGCGCGGCGGACAGACTGACGGTGAGGACTACGGCGGCCGCCTTACGGATGCCGGGGCCGGTCGCCGTCACGGGTTCCGCCCCTCGATGATCTTTGGCAGATCCTTGGCGTAACGGTCCGCCGTGGCCTCCGTCGTGTAGATCCAGTGGCCCTTGTCGTCCTTGGGCGAGAAGCCGATCACCTCGGCGCCGTGGCTGACGGTGATGCTGCCGTCCTTCTCCTTCTTCGGCTTCTCGATGAAGATGCCCAGCGGCCGCGCGGCGGCCTCGATGGTGTTGAAGTCGCCGGTCAGGCCGACGAAGTCGGTGCCGCCCTGGGCGTCCAGCCAGGAGCGGATCCGCTTGGGGGTGTCGCGGGCGGGATCGGTGCTGACGAAGACGACCCGCAGCTTCTCCCGCTCGGCCTTGGGGAGCTTCTTCACGGCGAGGCCGACGTTGCTCATGGTCAGCGGGCAGACGTCCGGGCAGTGGGTGTAGCCGAAGAAGAGCAGGGTGGGCCGGCCCTCGGTCTCCTTCAGCAGGTCGTACTTCTTGCCGTCGGTGCCGGTGAGGACGAGGTCCGGCTTGGCCTTCGCCTGGTCGAGGACGATGGCCTGCCCCGACCTCTGGCCGCCCTTGACCTCGGCGGCGGCGTTGTCGCCCTTGCCCCCGTCGTCCGAACCGCCACAGGCGCTGAGGGTGAGCGCGGCGGCGGCGACGATGGCGGTGGCCAGGATTTTGGTGCGCATGGAGCTGTTCTCCCAGGAGGGGGTGGATCGGTGGCGTGGGGGGCGGCGGGCACGAGGGCCCGCCACCCCCGCCGGGGTCACGCGGTCGGTTCAGGACCGTGCTCACCGGCGGTCACGCGCATACGGTCGAGTGGTCGGCGGTCAGGCGGAGCGGCGGCGGCTGGCGACCACGCCGAAGACGACACCGGCGGCGCCGACGACGATGCCCGCGATGCCCAGCACCCGGGCGGTGGTGTCGCTGCCGTCCTCGTCGTCCGAGGCGTCCTTGGAGGCGGAATTCTCCGCTCCGGCCTTCTCGGAGCCCTTGTCCTGTCCGGACGCCGCGGCGGCGTCGCCGTCCGAGCCCTCGGCCGGGGCGACCAGCTTGAGCACCGGAGCCGGGTTCTCGGGCTCGGCGGCACCCTCCTTGGGCTCCTCGATCCAGCGCACGACCTCCTTGTTGTCGTACGTCTGGAGGGCCTTGAAGGCGAGCTGGTCGGCGTCGTCGGGCAGCTGGCCGACCGAGAGCGGGAACTGCTGGAACATCCCCGGCTCGATCTTGCCGCCGGTCCAGGTGACCTTGGTGACCGCCTCGGTGATCTTCTCGCCGTGCATCTCCAGGGGCTTGGGGAGCTTGGACTTGGTGACCTTGACGTCCCAGCCGGGCACCGGCTGGGGCATCACCGAGGCGAGCGGGTGGTCGGCGGGGAGGGTCACCTCGAGCTTGACGGTGGAGGAGTCGTCGCGCTCGTTGGGCACCTTGAAGTTGATGGTGCTGTAGCCGCCCTTCTCGGCCTGGCCGGGCTGCACGCTCACGTGTGCGAAGGCCGGGCCCGCGGTGAGCAGCACCAGGCCGCCCGCGGTGAGGGCGCCGAGGACCGGCAGACGGCGGAGACGCATGGCGTTCATGTCAACACTCCAGGAACAGGAATGATCAGATGGGTGGGCGCGTGTGCGGCGACGTCGCGGCCGCCCTCCGGTCCCGCTGGAGGAGCGTCGCGTCGGTCAGGCCGCGAGGTCGCAGACCGGCGGTCCCCGCCTGATCACGCTGTGCTGGAGGACGAGGGCCGTCGTCCCGCCCTCGTCCCGCTCGGCCGGGCACGGACGGCACGGCCCGCCGTAAGGCGCCTGCGAAGGGGCCAGGAGCACCCGTACGAGCCTCAGGGCGGCGCGCAGCGCCCGTACGAGCGCGGCCTCCGCGACCCCCCGGGCGCCGTCCACCGACAGTCGCACCGCCCGCCATACGGCCATCTCGCCCCGGCGCAGCAGCCAGCCGATGGCCAGCGCGGCGAGCAGATGGCCCAGGGCCATGGGCAGCGACGGCAGCAGGCTCTCCATCCCGGCCGCCCGCCCTGCCGGGGCGGTGGACGCCGGCATGGCGTGCGGGCCGCCGTGCGTCGCGGACGGGTCGATGCCCGCGTGGGCGACGATCCGATGGGCCGCCGCGGCGTCGAGCCGTCCGGGGCCCGAAGCGCACAGCAGCCTGGCGGCCAGGCCGATCACATGGCCCTGGGCGGCGTCGGCCCGATGGGCGGCCTCCTCGGCCGCCGCGGCCCGGTCCTGCCCGAGCGCGAAGAGCGCGTGCAGCGCCAGCTGCCCGACGGCCAGCACGGCCGCGATCCCGGGCAGCGACCGCTCCCGCCCGGCCAGCGACAGCGCCACCGTGAACATCGCCGCGCAGCCCACGCCCAGCGTCCACAGCGGCACGGTGGCGCAGGAGCCCAGCACATGCCCCGTCGCGGACAGCACGACGCAGACCGCGGTGAAGACCGCGGCCCGCAGCATTCGCAGATCGGCGCCGGCACGGGCGACAGGGGAAGCCATGGCCGCGCCATCATCCCACTGGGTGGACGCGTTCCCCACGGCGGGTGGGGCGTACCGGCGCACACCAGGACAGGCCATACACCGGTTCGTGCATCGAGCGCGTCCGCTGAATGAGCGGAGTCACGTCAATAACACGCTTACGGACCATGGACCCAGGCAATACGTAACGGTATGTCGAGCCGCGGCCGGGAGGCTGGAGCATGAGCATCTGGTGGTCACTCCATTTGCCCCGCGAGGCGGCGAGCGTTCCGCTCGCACGACGACTGCTCCTCGGCACCATGGAGACGGCCGGAGTGGATCCGGAGATCTCCTACGATCTGTCGGTCGCCCTCTCCGAGGCGTGTGCGAACGCGGTGGAGCACGGGGGTCGCGACGGCACGGGCGGGGATTATCGAGTCACGGCCTATATCGACGGCGACACCTGCCGTATCGAGGTCACCGACTCCGGTCCCGGCTTCGCCGGACGCGGCACCGTCCGCCGCGAGGCCCGCACCCGGAACGAGCGGCGTCCGGCGGGCGCGCCGAGACCACAGCAGCCGCGCAGTCCGGCCCCGCCACAGGCGGAGCACGGACGGGGGCTCTTTCTCATCGAGGCCCTCACCGACCATGTCCGCTACCGCGACCGTCCGGGGCGCGGCGGGGTGGTGGTGAGCTTCGACAAGATTCTCAAGTGGCGTGAAGGAGCGCTGCTGAGGGCGTCATAACCGTCTGAACGTCAGGGAGCCGCCTGAACGTCGGGCACCCGTCTGAACGTCAGGGAGCCGTCTGAACGCCAGGCGACCGCCTGAACGCCAGGGAGCCGCCCCAACGTCAGGTGGCCGTCTGTCCGGGCGGCAGGGCGCGGCACAGCGCGTCCAGCGCCCCCGCGAACGAGTGCTCGGGCGGGGTCGCGTAGCCCACCACGAGCCCGTCGCGGTGGGGTGCGGTGGCGTCCGGGTGGCGGTAGCCGCCGAGCCCGTCGAGCGCCAGCCCCTGCCAGGCGGCGGCGCGCAGGGCGGACCGCTCGGTGCCGGGCGGCAGCTCCAGCACCGCGTGCAGACCGGCCGCGATCCCCGAGACGCGGATATGGGGCGCGCGTTCGGCGAGGGCGGCGACGAGCTGATCCCGCCGACGGCGGTACTGCTGGCGCATGCGGCGCACATGGCGGTCGTAGCCGCCCGATTCGATGAAGTCCGCGAGGGTCAGCTGGTCGAGGACGCCGGTCCATCCCTCGCGCTCCCCCTTGGTGGCCAGCAGGCCGTCGACCAGATGGTCCGGCAGCACCATCCAGCCCAGCCGCAGCGCCGGGGAGAGGCTCTTGCTGACCGAGCCGAGGTAGAGCACCCGGTCGGGGTCGAGGCCCTGGACGGCGCCCACCGGACGGCGGTCGTAGCGGAACTCCCCGTCGTAGTCGTCCTCCAGCACCAGACCGCCGCTCTCCCGCGCCCAGGCGACGGCCGCGGCCCGCCGCTCGGGGTGCAGCGGACCGCCGGTGGGGAACTGGTGGGCGGGGGTGAGCAGGGCCGCCCGTACGCCGTCGAGGTCGGCCAGTCCCCCCGTAAGGGCGCCATCGGCGTCCAGCGGGAGCGGGACCGTACGGATCCCGGCCGATCTCAGCAGCGAGCGGTGGAAGGCCAGGCCGTATGACTCGACGGCCATCCGGGGCCGCAGCAGCCGGGTGTCGCTCAGCAGCCGTACCGCGTGCGCGAAGCCCGCGCAGACGACGATCCGCTCGGGGTCGGCGCGTACGCCGCGGACGCGGGCGAGGTAGTCGGCCAGGGCGCGGCGCAGCTCCGGGCGGCCGCGCGGATCCCCGGGGCCGAACGCCTCGTGGGGCGCGGCGGCCAGGGCGCGGCGGGCCGAGGCGAGCCAGGCGGTGCGGGGGAAGGAGGCGGCGTCGGGCTGGCCCTGGAGCAGGTTGTGTGCCGGGCGCGGGGCGGGCCGGGGCCCGCGGCGGCCACCGGTCGCCCCGGACGGCCGCCCGCCGCGCTCCCGGCCGGGCGCGCGCCGCCGGGGCGGGGGCGACGCGGGGCGGGGCGCGACCCGGGTCCCGGAGCCCTGGCGGGCGGTGAGCCAGCCCTCGGCGACCAGCTCGGCGTAGGCGTCGGCGACCGTGTTCCGGGCGATGCCCAGGTCGGCGGCGAGGGAACGGTAAGGCGGCAGCCGGGTGTCCGGGGCGAGCCGCCCGTCCCGGACGGCCTCGCGCAGCGCGGCCATCAGGGCGGTCCTGCGGCTGCCCGCGCGGGTCAGCTCCAGATGGAGGTCACTGCCGAGGATCTCCGCCGAATTGACCCATGAATCCGCCATGGAAATGCACCCTACAGAGGGTCGCTTAGCGGCCTAATTTCATTCCCGTGATGACTTCGACACCGGCACAGACGGCGACACCGGCACAGACGGCGACGACAGAGACGGCGGCACAGCCCGCGATGGCGACGCAGCCCGCGACGGCAGCACAGCCCGCGACGGCGGCACAGACGGCGGCGCGGCGGACGACCGGGCGGGTCGACTTCGCGAAGGCCGCCCCCAAGGCGTTCAAGGCGCTGATCAGCCTGGACGCGGCCGCCCGCGAGGGCCTGGACCCGGCCCTGGTGGAGCTGGTGCAGATCCGCTCCTCCCAGCTCAACCACTGCGCCTACTGCCTCCATATGCACACTACCGACGCCCATGAGGCGGGCGAGAGCAAGGAGCGCATCGCCCTGGTGGGGGTCTGGGAGGAGGCCGGGGAGGCCGGGTTCTACACCGAGAAGGAGCAGGCCGCCCTCGCGCTCACCGAGGCGGTCACGCTGCTGCCCGGCGGCGTCCCGGACGAGGTCTACGAGCGGGCCGCCCGGCATTTCGAGGAGCGGGAGCTGGCCCAGCTCATCGCCCTCATTTTCACGATCAACTCCTGGAACCGGATCGCCGTGACCACCCGTAAGGTGCCGGGGCAGAACTGAGCGCACCGTGTGGAGCGGCGGCCGCCGCTCCACACGGGCCCCACACGATCAGGCGATGAGCCGCCGCTGTGTGGCCGCCTCAGCCGGTGAGGCGGGCCATCCACGCCTCGACGTCATCGGCGGTCCGCGGCAGCGCGGCCGACAGCACGCGGTTGCCGTCCTCCGTCACCAGGATGTCGTCCTCGATCCGGACGCCGATGCCCCGGTACTCCTCCGGCACGGTCAGGTCGTCGGGCTGGAAGTACAGCCCTGGCTCGACCGTCAGGCACATGCCGGGCTCCAGGGTGCCGTCCACGTAGGTCTCGGTGCGGGCCGCGGCGCAGTCGTGGACGTCCATGCCGAGCATGTGGCCGGTGCCGTGCAGCGTCCAGCGGCGCTGCAGCCCCAGCTCCAGCACCCGCTCCACCGGGCCCTCGACCAGGCCCCACTCGACGAGTTTGGTGGCGAGGACGTGCTGGGCGGCGTCGTGGAAGTCGCGGTACTTCGCACCCGGCCGGACCGCGGCGATGCCCGCCTCCTGGGCCTCGTAGACCGCCTCGTAGACCTTGCGCTGCAGCGGGCTGTAGGTGCCGTTCACCGGCAGGGTACGGGTCACATCGGCGGTGTAGAGGGTGGTGGTCTCCACGCCCGCGTCCAGCAGGAGCAGATCGCCGGAGCGGACCGGGCCGTCGTTGCGCACCCAGTGCAGGGTGGTGGCGTGCGGGCCCGCGGCGGCGATGGTGCCGTAGCCGACGTCGTTGCCCTCGACCCGGGCCCGAAGGAAGAACGTTCCTTCGATATAGCGCTCCGAAGTCGCCCGCGCCTTGTCCAGAACCTTGACGACGTCCTCGAAGCCGCGGGCCGTCGAGTCGACCGCCGCCTGCAGCTGCCCGATCTCGAACTCGTCCTTGACCAGGCGCTGCTCGCTGAGGAAGACCCGCAGCTCCTCGTCGCGCTCCCTGGTGACCTTGTCGGTCAGGGCGGCCTCAAGACCGGCGTCATGACCGCGCACGATACGGACCGGGCCGGTGGCGTCCCGGAGCTCGTCGGCCAGCTTGCGGACGTCCCTGGCGGGCAGGCCCAGCCGCTTCTCGGCCTCCGTAAGGCTGAGCCGGCGGCCGACCCACAACTCGCCCTGGCCGTCCAGCCAGAACTCGCCGTTCTCCCGGTCGGAGCGCGGCAGCAGATACAGCGTCGCGGTGTGGCCGCCGCCCGCCTCGGGCTCCAGCACCAGCACACCGTCCTCGGTCTGGTCGCCGGTGAGGTACGCGTACTCGGTCGAGGCGCGGAAGCTGTAGTCCGTGTCGTTGGAGCGCGTGCGGAGATTGCCCGCGGGGATGACCAGACGATCGCCGGGGAAGCGCGCGGAGAGCGCGGCGCGGCGGCGGGCGGTGTGCGGAGCCTGTGCGAGGGGCTCCAGGTCGTGCTGTTCGGTGTCCGCCCAGCCGGACTGCATGCTCGCGGCGAGCTCGTCGGAAACGCCTGGGTACAGGCCGTTCTTCCGCTGCTTGATGGGCTCCTCGCCTTCCGGGGTCTCCGGGGCTTCGGAAGTGGGCTCCTCGGTCACGTCTTCCTCCTCGAACTGGACCCCTCCCATCGTATGTGCGGGGCCTGATGGCCGGGAGGGCCCGAGGCGCCGGGCGACCACGGCTCCAGCGGGGGCCGTGGTCCCGCTCGAGCCGTGCCCGTAAGGAGGCCGCGCATCACTCGACGTGGGTCCCTCGCCAGCCGACGTAGGCCGCGCGCCAGTCGACGTGGGCCACGCGTCAGCCGACGTGGGCCACGCCTCATCGGCCCTGCCTCAGTCGAAGTGCGCCACCAGCAGGACGAGGTCCTCGGTGCCGTCCTCCGAGGGCCGCCCCACGGCGGTCGCCGGACCGTCGGGGAGCACCGTACGGAGCACATGGTCGGCGAAGGCGTCCGGGTCGCCGCGGACGCCCTTGGGGGCGCTCGCGGCGGCCGTGTGCAGCCGGGCGAAGGCCCGGTCCATCGGCTCCCCGGTGCGGTGGAGCAGCCCGTCGCTGTAGAAGAGGAGGGTCTCTCCGGAGGACGGCGCGACCTCCACGCTGGGCGCCTCCCAGCACGAGAGCATCCCCAGCGGCGCGGACAGGGTGGTCTCCACGAACTCGGTGCGCCGCTCCCCGGTGAGCAGCGGCGGGCAGTGCCCGGCCCCGGCCAGCACCACCTTGCGCGTCCCGGGCTCGCAGTAGGCGAAGAGAGCGGTCGCGGAGCGGGCGGGCTCGGTGAGCCGCAGCAGCAGCTCCAGGTCGGACAGTACGGCGACCGGGTCCTCGCCCTCCATCACCGCGTACGCCCGCAGCGAGGCCCGCAGCCGCCCCATCGCGACCACGGCGCTCGGCCCGGAGCCGGAGACCCCGCCCACCGAGAGCCCGAGCGCCCCGTCCGGCAGCGGCAGCGCGTCGTACCAGTCCCCGCCGCCGCGCGGACCGGGGTGGTGGCGGACGGCCAGGCGCACCCCGGGGACGCGGGGCAGCCGGGTGGGCAGCAGCTCCTCCTGGACGGTCGCGACGGCGGCGCGGGCGCGGGAGAGCTCGATCAGCCGGGCGATGTGGGCGGCGGCGTACTGGCAGTACAGGCCCACGAGATGGCGCTGGCGCTCCGCGGGCTCGGCGGGCTCGTCGTAGAGCCAGGCGGCTCCGCCGAGCCGCCCGGAGGGGCCGCCGGCGCCCATGGCGGCCGCAAGGCCGGGCGAAGGCGTGACGGCCGCGGCCGGTGCGGTATCGCGCCCGTGGCCGGTTTCGGGGAGGCGCGGGGCGTCGGTGACGCTCGTCGCTCCGGGGCCGGGGCCGGGGACGCCGGGGGCCGGGTGGTCGCCCGCGCCCGCCGGGGAGCCGGGGCCGGTGCCGTCCGTGCCGGGGGCGGGCGCGGGGATGGCGGAAAGGCCGGGCGTGGCGCGGGGGGCGGCGTGGAACGGGTCCAACGGCACGGCGTAGCTCGCGGAGAAGCCGAGCCGCGCGGCCACCTCGCGGTGGCGCGGGTCGAGGTCGGCCTCACTGGCGATATCGGGGTGGGTCACATCGGCGCGCCGCTCGCCGCCCGGCTCGGGCAGCCCGTCCAGGAGATGGCCGGCGGAGGCGGAGCCGCGCGGGATGGTCTCGATCTGGCCGAGGTCGGCGTGGCCGAGACCGAGCCCCACGGTGATCACTGGGCCGAGCCCGTCGGCCGGTTCGAGCGCCACCAGTCCGCGCCGGGCGCCGACCAGGGACGCGCCCGCGCGCAGCAGTTCGCGCAGCGCCTCGTCGAGGGTGCCGGTCCGGACCAGCCGCTCGGTGAGCTCGTGAAGGGTGGTGAGGTCCGAGACCCAGCCCGCCAGCCGGTCCTGGACACCGGAGTTGGGCGCGGCCAGGGGCGGTGTGACGGGGTCGGCAGTTTGCGTGGGCGAGGGGAGGGAAGGATCGATTCCAGCCACTTTCGGCGCCTGGGGCGAGTTCATGGGCCGCTGCCTTCACCCGCCGGGTCCGGCTCGCTCAATAGCATCGCAAACCCCCTGTCGTGCTGCGCCGCTACTGTGCCGCTACTGTCTCCAGATGTACACGGAGCGCAGATGCGATGTCCAGCATTGTCCCGGTGGTCTTGTTGGTGTCTGGGGGGAATTGAACTTGGCCGAAAAAAAGTCGTTAGGCTGTCCCTTCGAGGTCGACTGACGTCGTTCGACAGCGCGTCGTCTCCACCGCGGCGGGTACACATCGGAGAAGGGGCAGGGGCAGTTCGGATCGCCCCGGAACCCCGCGGCCGGTCCAGGCGTCATAGACCACAACGGCCGCGCCCATCCCCGAGTGGCGAGGAAGGCACCAACCGGACGGCAAGCGCCATGCGCGCGCCACCCCTCGCCACGTTCCACGCTCGGCCCGCGGCGTGATGCGCTGCCTTGTACGCGCAGTGACTTGTGATCCACCTGCTGTGACGGGCCGAACGATGCCGGACAGCGCCACGTAAGTCCAAGTGAAGTGCCATCTGAAGTGCGATGTAGTGCGACGGACAGCCCTCGGCGTTAACGGAAAGGAACGAGCGCTCATGCGCGAGATCCTCGGAAGGCGACGCAAGTTCTCGCTGCGGCGCGGCGCGCGATCGCCGCTGCTGCGCGCGGCGCTCACCTGCGCCACCGAGTGGCAGTGGCCCGTGGTCCCTGGCGTCGGACTCCGGTCCGGCGGCGGACGGCCGCGAGTGTGCGGCTGCCCCGACCCGGAATGTGCGGTTCCGGGTGGACATCCGTTCGACCCGGTTCTCCTCGCCGCCACCACGGACGCGCGCATGGTGCGCTGGTGGTGGGGCAACCGGCCCTCCGCGCCCCTCCTGCTGGCCACCGGCGGCCACGCGCCCTGCGCGGTGAGCCTGCCCGCTGTCGCCGGGGCGCGGGCGCTGGCGGTCTTCGACCGGGCGCGTGTGCGGCTCGGCCCGGTGGTCGCCACGCCCACCCGCTGGTCGCTGCTGGTGGAGCCGTACTCCCTCGAAGACCTCGGCGAACTGCTGAGCCAGCAGGACTGGGTGCCCAGCTCGCTGCGGTTCCACGGCGAGGGCGGCTATGTCGTCCTGCCGCCGTCGCAGACCGGCTCCGGGCGGGTGCGCTGGGAGCGTCCGCCGCTGCGCCGCTCCGGGCGGCCCTGGCTGCCCCAGGTGGCCACGGTGGTGAACGCCTTGGTCGAGGCCAGCACCAGCGCGCCCGACGGAGGCAGTCGGCTCGCCTACTGAGGCGGGCCCCGGGTGCGGGGGTTCGGGGGCCGCTGAGCGCGGCGGACCGCTGAGCGCGACGCTCGCGGGTGTGTGAGGGCTCGGAGGCCGGGGAGGCGACTTCCTGGCCTCCGAGCCCGTCCTGGCTCTGGGGCCGTTCCTGGGCGCCGTTCCTGGCTCCGGGCCCGGCGTTTTTCGTGGGCACTGGGCACTGGGCACTGGGCGCTGAGGGCTTTATGCGCGAGCCAGTGCCGCGCACCGTGTGGGCACCGCTGTGCGCTGTGGGCGCCGGAGCAACTCCCTGACCAGGCCCACCAGGCCCCGGGAGCAACTTCCTCGCCGCCGACGGCAGTTGGTCCGTACCTGACCCGCCGTCCCGCGTCGCCGTCCGGACGCGGACATGGAAGCGCCCGGTCGCTGGCGACGGGGGATGCACCAGCGACCGGGCTTTTAGAACCGTAACAAGAGATCGGCCGATAGCAAATTCGATCGCGGATTTCCGGACGTCGATTTGCAGGGCGTAACAGTGAGTTGTGAGCGGCGTCACGTACCCCCGCGGCGCCCTCCGGCCGTCCGGGGGACCTCAGCTCAGGGTCACCTGACGGTTGGTGAGACCGCCCCGGGCGCGGCGCTGCTCGGGCGTCAGCGGGGCGTCGGAGGCGAGCGCCTCCGTGAGCCGTTCGGCGAGGTCCACGGCCGGCTTCTCGGTGTCCTCGGCGCTCATCCCGCGTGGCAGATCCCACACCGGCACCGTGAGCCCATGGGCCCGGAAGGAGCCCACCAGCCGGGTGTTCTCGCCGAGCGAGGAGGCACCCGCGGCGTGCAGCCGGGCGAGCGCGTCCAGCAGCTTCTCCTCGGGGTGGGACATCACCCAGCGCAGGTGGTTCTTCTCCGGCGTCTCGCACCAGTAGGCCGCCTCCACGCCGGTGAGCCGGGCGGTGGGGATCGCGGCCGCGTTGGCCCGTTCCAGGGACGCGGCGACCTCTCCGGTCGCGTTCGCGGCGTCCTCGAGCCAGAACTCGAACCCCTCGTGCAGGGTCGGCGAGAAATTGCCCTTCGGGTCGAGCAGATCCTGCAGCCGCGGACCGTCGCCCGGAGCCCGCTCGGCGGCCACCGGGGTGCCCGGCTCGGCGGTCAGCGCGCGGCGCAGGGTGTCGGCCAGGTCGCGACTGATGTCGCCGGAGGGCGTGTCGTTCTGGAGGCCGAGCAGCACGGTGCCGTTGTCGCGGCGCAGCGCGGGCCACGCCATGGGCAGCACGGTCGCCAGGGTGACCGACGGAACCCCCTCGGGCAGCCCCTCGGCGAGGGTCAGCTCGACGGTCGCGGCGGGCACCAGCTCGCGCAGGGCCACCCAGTCGCATTCGCCGGGGAGCCCCTCGAAGGGGCGCTGCACCAACTCGGTGACGGCGTGTGCGGCTTCCCTGCCGTGACAGGCTTTGTAGCGACGGCCCGAGCCGCACGGGCAGGGCTCCCGCGCGCCCACCACAGGGATCTCGCCGTTGGCGACCCGTGGGCCTGCGGCCTTCGTCTGGGGGCGGCGCTTCTTGGCCATGGTGAGGCTGTCTCCCGATCGTGCGGCTCAGGGCTTGCTCGTACGCCCGTGACGGTCTGCGTACGTACGCCCGTGACGGTCTGCGTACGGCCGCGGCGGTGCTCTCTCACGGCGCGTACGACTCGTTTACGGGCGCGAGCCTAGCCCTTTGGCCGAACCGCGTCGGCTCCCTGAGCCGCGTCGGCTACGCGAGCTCGTCCAGATCGGCGAAGTCCAGCTCGCGATCGAAATCGGGGTCGATGTTCGCCTCGACATTCGAGCCGAAGCCGGAGCCCAGGTCGGCGTCGAGGTCCGAGCCGACGTTTGAGCCGAGGTCCGAGCCGAGGTCCGAGCCGAGATTCGCGTCGATACCGGCCTCGAGATGCGCGTCGAGGCCCGGACGCAGCCCGGAGGCCAGTTCCGCACCCAGGTGGGGATTCAGCTCGGGCGAGAGATCCGAGGGAATCGTGACGCGGCGGGCGAATTCGTCGTCGGGCGGGAGAAGGGCCCATACGGTGACTTCGCCGATGTCGTCCCGCACGCCCCATTCCTCGGCCAGCGACCTGATGATGTTCAGCCCGCGGCCGCCGCGTGCGGTCACCGACGGTTTGGCCGGAAGCGGCCTTGTGGGTCCGCCGCCATCCGTCACCTCGACCGTCAGCCGGTCGTCCTCGTCGACGGTCCATGCAGCCCGGACCGTGCCGCCACCATGGTCGGAACGCCAAGGGCGGCCATGTCGCCATGCGTTGCTGAGCAGTTCTGAAAGGATCAATACAGCGTCGTCTATGACCGAATCCGATACCCCAGTCCTGCCCAAATCGATACGCATCCGCTGTCTTGCCGCGCGGACGCCCGCAGGACCATGGGGTACGGCCATGGTCGACGACGTCGGCACCTGCCGTGCCACCACCAAAGCCACCCCCGAGACCTCCTTAGCCCCACGCCACGGGATGAATGCCCCGCGGTGCTGGAGCGGAAACCGGCCAAGTGGCATCGCGTGACGCACTTGTCACGATCGAATACGTACCGAACGCGCCGGTGCACGCCTTGTAATGCCCATTATGAGCGTCCGAGTTGGGACAGTACCTGTTTGGGGCGATTGGTGATCAGGGCGTCAACGCCCAGGCGGACGCACAATTCGACGTCCTCCGGTTCATCGACGGTCCAGACGTGCACTCGGTGCCCCTCGCGCTGCAGCCGTGACACATAGCCGGGGTGGTTCCGCACGATCCGGATGCTCGGCCCCGCGATCCGCACCCCGGGCGGCAGCTGGCCGTCCCGGTGGCGCGGCAGTATGAACTGCATCAGGTAGACGGTGGGGATGGCGGGGGCCCCGCTGCGGATCCGGTGCAGGGAGCGCGCTGAGAAGCTCATCACACGGATGGGTGAACGTTCGCCGGGTGGCGGCGCGTCCAGGCCGAAGCGGCGCAGCAGCCCGAGCAGCCGGTCCTCCACCTGGCCCGCCCACCGGGTGGGATGCTTGGTTTCGATCGCCAGCTCGATCCGGCGTCCGGCGTCCGAGACGAGCCCCAGGAGCCGTTCCAGGGTGAGGACGGAGACGCTGTCCCGGCTGTCGCGGTCCGGCTCCTCCCTGTCGGTGGCCCGGCCCTTCCAGGAGCCGAAGTCCAAGGTCGCCAGATCGGACAGCTCCAGCGCCGAGACCGCGCCCCGGCCGTTGGAGGTGCGGTCGATGCGGCGGTCGTGCACACAGACGAGATGGCCGTCGGCGGTCAGCCGGACATCGCACTCCAGGGCGTCGGCACCGTCCTCGATTGCCTTACGGTAGGCAGCCAGGGTGTGCTCCGGGGCGTCCTCGGAGGCCCCGCGGTGAGCGACGACGGAGACGATGTGCGGCCCGGGGCGGCCGTCCCGGGCAGGGCGCGCATAGGTCACCGCGTTATGGTGCCACCGCCCGGTGCGAGCCGGTGGACGCGGCCCCATCCGTTCGTTCGCACGGAATGGCGGTGGGGCGAATTGTCCGGGATAAAGGGTGGTAGTCCGCGGGGCTGTCGCTCCTTACGGCGGTCTGACGCGCTGTGGGAAAAGCTGACGACGGTAAGACGTAACGGTAAGACGTACACGCAGGCCGTCGAGGAAATCTGTCGTGCACCTGAGGAGAGAGCTGTGAGCACCGAGAACGAGGGCTCTGCCGTCCCGCCCGCGCCCGGGCCGCATCCGGCCCCTCCGGCGCCGCACCCGAACCCGGCGGTGCCGCCCGCGCCGGACTACGAGCCCACCGCGGGCGCCGCACCGGACGGGCCCATAGGCACGCCCGACGCCGCAGGATCGCCGGGAGCCCCCGGCCCCGCGCCGTCGGCGCCCCCCGCCCAGCCCCCGTCGACGCCCCCGCCCGCGTCACCGGCCGCTCCCGCGGCCGTCTCGGCGTCGGCCGGCGCGGGCGACGGGTCAGGCGGCGGCGCACCCGGCGCCCCGGGCCCCGGCTCGGACGCCGGGCAGTCCGGCGCGTGGTGGTCGGCCGAAGGCGGACAGCCGCACGGCGGCCAGGGCGACGGACAGGGCGGGCAAGGAGTCCCGGGCGGACCGGACGGCCCGGGCGGACCGTGGGGGACCGCTCCCGTGCCGCCGTCCTCCGGCCCCTCCGAGCGCAAGCCCCGCGGGCTGGTCGCCGCCGTGCTGGCCGCCGTCCTGGTCGCGGGCGGCATCGGCGGCGGCATCGGCTTCTGGGCCGCCGACCGGGAGAGCGACAGCGGCGACACCAGCACCGTCTCCGCCTACGGCAACCCCAAGACGGAGAGCCGCGCACCCGGCTCGGTGTCGAGCATCGCCAACAAGACCCTGCCCAGCGTCGTCACCATCGAGGCCCAGGGCAACAACGGCGAGAGCGGCACCGGCACCGGCTTCGTCTACGACAAGCAGGGCCACATCCTCACCAACAACCACGTCGTCGCCTCGGCCGCCGACAACGGCAAGCTGACCGCCACCTTCTCCAACGGCAAGCGGTACACCGCCCAGGTCGTCGGCCGCGCCCAGGGCTACGACGTCGCCGTGGTCAAGCTCAAGAACGCCGCGGGCGCCAAGCTCGACCCGCTGCCCCTCGGCAACTCCGACCGGGTCGCCGTGGGCGACGCCACCGTCGCCATCGGCGCCCCCTTCGGCCTCTCCGGCACCGTCACCACCGGCATCGTGAGCGCCAAGAACCGCCCGGTCGCCTCCAGCGACGGCGGCAGCGGCAACGCCTCGTACATGAGCGCCCTCCAGACCGATGCCTCCATCAACCCGGGCAACTCCGGCGGCCCGCTGCTCAACGCGGACGGCGGCGTCATCGGCATCAACTCCGCCATCCAGTCCGCCGGCAACGGCAGCGGCCTCGGCGAGTCCCAGCAGTCCGGCAGCATCGGCCTCGGCTTCGCGATCCCGATCAACCAGGCCAAGAACGTCGCCGAGCAGCTGATCAAGACGGGCCAGCCCGTCTACCCGGTCATCGAGGCCACGGTCAACATGAAGGACTCCACCAGCGGCGCCACCATCGCCTCCAACGGCACCGGCGGCAGCCCCGCCATCGTCCCCGGCGGCCCGGCCGACAAGGCAGGCCTCAAGTCCGGCGACGTGATCACCAAGCTCGACGACACGGTCATCGACAGCGGCCCCACCCTCATCAGCGAGATCTGGACCCACCAGCCGGGCGACAAGGTCACCCTCACCTACAAGCGCGGCGGCAAGGTGTCCAAGGTGGACGTCACCTTGGGGAAGCGCAAGGGCGACAGCTGACGCGCTAGGCTGATCCCCGCGCCATCACGAACGGCGCGGGGAGGCTTGCCCGAGCGGCCTAAGGGAACGGTCTTGAAAACCGTCGTGGCAGCGATGTCACCGAGGGTTCAAATCCCTCAGCCTCCGCACAGGTGAGAGAACGAGCACATCAGAAGGGGCGCCCCGATCCAGGGGCGCCCCTGTCTCGTGCCGGGCGGACGAGACGGCTGTCTGGGGCAGTGCGTACCGTTCGATGTGCTCCCGCCACATCCGGACCAGCACCGGGGGGCCGGGGCTACCGCGAGACGTTCCGGGTGTTCCTGACAGCAACGGCGGCACGCTTTTCCGGACTAATCGATTCCTCGTGCGATTCTGGCGCGCATGGGTGATCATCTGCATACCTGAAGTCCGAACACGGAGGCGTATTTTCATGAGACCGACGCGTGCCGTTCTGCTCGTCGTGGCCACCGCCCTGACCCCAGCCCTCCTCTTGACCGCCCCGGCGTTCGCCAGCGGTTCGGCGGCCCCGGTCACCGCCACCGTGGCGACTGTGTCCGACACACCGGTGGACGAGATGTCGGAGGACGAACTGCGTGCGGCGATCGCCGCCATCCTGGCGGACGAGGACAGCGGCCGGGGGGTCACCCGAGAGGCCAATGAGGCCCTCAACGGCACCGTGGATGACATGCGCACCTTCTTGAAGACCGGCTACCGGCTGGCTCAGGCCGAGGACGACCGGGTCGCCATCGCCCGCATCCTCCACGTAGCGACGCAGAACAATGACAAGCGAGTCATCGAGGAGGCCAACAAGCTCCTCGACAACAACTCCCCGGAGGAGATGCGCGCCTGGCTGGAGAGCGGCTACCGGCTGGCCCAAGCCGAGGACGACGCCGTCTACATAGCTCGCATGCTCGCGGCTCCGGACATCAGTGACGCCCTGCGCGCCGCAGCCAACGCTGCCCTCGACGACGGCTCCCCGGAAGCCCTGCGCTACTTCCGTGAGGTGGGGCAGTACGAGGTGGAGGGTTAGGCAAGGCGGGGAATACGCCCTGCCCGACGTGTCCGGCGGCAATCCGATCAACGACTCGGTGCCTCCCAGCAACTCGGTGGGGGCGCCGGTCCGGAGTGCTGCCGGGCCCGCGCCAGGGCCCTGCCCGAACCTACGGATCAAGAGGTCTGAAGCTGTGGTCTACGAATTCTGCGCGATGATCAGGCTATGAGTGAGATCGTCTTGATGTCGGACCCGAAGGTCGCCGCCATGCCCGTCGTGGAATGCGGCGAACGTCTCGTAGACGTGCGTCGTAGCGGCTCGTTACTGGTCGATACACGCCAAGAGGACCCGTTAGGTGCTTTCGCGTATCTGCGGGAAGGTGTGTCGGATCGGCTGCTCAAGGCTCAGGCGATGCTTCCGCAGGGCTTTCGGCTGCTGTTTGTCGAGGGGTATCGTCCGCCCTCGCTTCAGCGGGAGTACTTCGAGGAGTATGTGAGCCAGCTGCGCACCAGCCGTACCGATTGGTCCGATGAGCAGGTCTATTCGGCGGCGAGTCGGTATGTGTCCCCACCTGACATCGCTCCCCACAGCGCCGGTGCAGCCGTCGACCTGACCCTTGCCGACGTCAGTGGGTCTGAGTTGGATCTGGGCACGCGAATGAATGCGGACCCTGAGGAGAGCGAGGGGGCCTGCTTCACCCACGCCACCAACATCAGCGAGGAGGCTCGGGCCAACCGGAAGGTACTGGGGGGAGTGCTCAGCGCTGCGGGCCTGGTGAACTACCCCACAGAGTGGTGGCACTGGTCCTTCGGTGACCGCTACTGGGCTCTGCTCACGGGGGAGGCCGCAGCTCTCTACCGCCCGAAGGAGATGGAGCTGTGCGGGTGACACGCCAGGCCTGACCGATGCGTTCAACGGATGCGAGATCCAGCAGCATCGCCGTGTTGATCGTTCCCGATCACCGCTCCGGTGGTGGACCTTATTGCCCGCTGGGCCGTCCGGATGGCGATGTGAACCCCTGGTGGGCCACGGGGTCTACTTGAACACCGCAGCAACAACCACAAGGAAACGGGGAACCCTGTGAGTGCTTACGTCATCGTCAACGTCGATGTGCTCGACGAGGAGGCTGGTCTGGCCTACGCCCCCGTGGCCCAGAAGTCCGTCCTCAGCCACGGCGGCCGTTACCTGGTCGCGGGTCCCACGCCCGAGCCCGTCGAGGGCACCTGGGATTCCTCCCGGTTCCTGGTCATCGAGTTCCCCGATATGGACCGGATCCGGGAATGGTACGACTCCCCCGAGTACCGGCGAGCCCGGGAGATACGGGAGGAAGAGGTTCGGGTTCAGATGCTGTTCGCCGAGGGCTCGCCGCCGGAGGGCTTCTCCCTTCCGGCCTAGCGTGCGACAGGGGAGTTGGAGGGCGAGGGACGTCCGATGTGGTGAGACCGGCACCACCGTCGCGGTGGACAATATCGTCGGGCTCTACCTGCACCGACCCCCACCACGTAATGGCGTACGGCGACTGAGAGGGTAGGTAACACTTCTCCGTCTGCTTCCGGGCTCACCCCACCGGCGGGGAGCTCCGGACGAGCCCTGCCTCGGCTGACCGGCTTCCGCCGCGCACGGAGCCGGTCAGCCGCTCGCTATGACGAGGCCGCGCCGACGCAGAACTCGTTGCCCTCTGGGTCAGCCATCAGAATATGGTGCCCGTCGAACTCCTCCAGGACCTTCCCTCCCGCTCTCATCAGCCGCTCGGACTCTGTTCTCATCCGCGCCCACCGTTCGTCAGGGCTGCCGTGTCCTGGCACCCGGATGTCGAGATGAAGCCGGTTCTTCGCTGTCTTCCGCTCGGGGACCTTGAGGATGGAGAGCCTGGGGCCGATACCGTCGGGATCGCAGAGCCATGCGCCGTCGTCCGCGGAATCGTCTTCCCGGAGATCGAACTGTGCAAGCCACTCCTCGCGGGTTTTGAAGGGAGCGGGCGGTGGCTCGTCGACATACCCCAGGGCCGTCTTCCAGAACTCGGCGAGGAGATTCGCGTCCGTGCAATCAAAGGTCAGATCGATTCTGGCTGCCATGTCAGGACCGTACTGCGCGCCGCTGACACCGAGGGTTCACATTCCTCAGCCTCTGCCGAGGTCAGCGAACTAGCTGGTCAGAAGGGGTGTCCATGGTTCGGGGGCGCCCCTTTTGCGTGTCCGCCGTCTCACTCCATGCTGTGTGGGGGGTTTCTGGGTCGGAGGGGCTGCGATGAGTTTTCGTCGGCTGGTCGGTCTGTCCTCGTATGGATCAGGATTTCGGCGTGACTGGCGCCCGTGCAGAGGTCGAACTATCCGTCGACGTGCCGGTGGACCAGTTCTGGGAGGCGGTCACGGACCTCTCGCGGATCGGTGACTGGAGCCCGGAGTGCACCTACGCGGGTTGGCTGGACGGCTGGAGCGGACCAGTGGTCGGGGCGCGCTTCGAGGCTCGCAACCGGTTCCCCAACGGGCTTGTCACGCAGGTCGTGTGCGTGGTCGTCGCGGCGGATCGGCCGTACTCGTTCGGCTGGAGAGTGTTCGGGGGCGCCCCGGAGACCGAGGAGCATTTCGCCACCTGGCACTACGATCTACGGCCCGCCGCGCGGCAGGATCAGACGGTGGTCCGTCAGTCGTTCATCCATGGACCGGGTGACAGCGGGGCCCGTGCGGCGGTGCGGGCCGACCCTGAGAACGCCGCGGCGCTCCTGCAAGGACGGCTGGACCAACTACGCCGCAACATGACAGCGACGATCGAGGCCATGGCCCGCGACATCCGGAGCCGGCGCGTATGAGCACCTGCTCCCGATCTCGCGTGGCGTAGCTGTCGGAAGGGGTGCCCATGGTTCGGGGGGGCACCCCTTCCGCGTGTCGTGCTCCGGGCGTCAGGAGATGGAGGCGCTGGTGCCGAACTGGAAGACGTTGGACTCGCTCGGCCGGACCTGGCTGATCGCGTGGCCCTGGCAGTTCGGGAGGTCAAAGACGGTGGCGACCTGGTTGGTGTTGTTGGCCACGAACATGGGCCAGACGTTCGTCGTGTAGCAGCCGCTGGGGTTGATGTGGGTGGCCAGGCCGACGGTCAGGGTGCCCTCGGCGGCCATGGCCGATCCCGCCGGCGACAGGGCGAGGGACACCGCACCCGTCACCGACGCCGCCACAAGTCCGGTACGACGCATCGTTGCCTCCTGCTCAGACACGATCCGGAGGAGACGCCGACCGCCCCTCCTCACCCATTGCTAGCGGCCGTCGCTTGACGGGCGCTCACGGCTCGCGTGAGCCGTGGCGGTTCGCGCGGCGGGTCGTGGTCAGTGGCGCGGCGATGCACGCGGCGGCCAGGAGGATGCCGAAGGCGACGGTCAGGGCTGTGGTGTAGCCGTGGACGGACGCCGAGCTCGGCGTGGTGTGGCGTGCCGATGTCAGGGAGGACGCCGTTGCGCTTGCCGCGATGGTGTTGAGGAGTGCGGTGCCGAGGGCGGCTCCGAGTTGCTGGGAGGCGTTGTAGGCGGCCGATGCGGCCCCGATGTCGTCTCGCCGTGTGTCGGCGGTGGCCAGGGCGGCGGTCGGGGGGATGACGCAGCCGAGGCCGAGCCCGGTGAGTACCAGGGCGGGTGCCAGGTAGAGCGGCAGGACGTGTGCGCTGTGTGGGGTCAGGCGCGTGAGGATGAGCATGCCGGAGGCCGCGGCGATCAGGCCGGGGAGGATCAGTGCCGCGGGAGTGAGGCGTCCGTGGAGCGTCCCGGCGATGAGTGTGGAGCCGATCAGGGCGGCCAGGGCGTTGATCATCAGCGTCAGGCCCGCCTGGACCGGTGAGTAGCCGAGGACGGTCTGGGTGTAGTAGCTCATGAACAGGTAGAAGCCGAACATGGCGACGAACATCAGGCCGATCGAGATGAGTGCGCCGCAGCGGGCACGGTGCAGGAGCATGCGCATCGGCAGCAGCGGGCGGCGGGCTCGCGTCTCGACGGCGGCGAACGCGGCCAGCAGCAGGCCGCTGCCGGTCAGCAGGGTCAGTACCCTCGGTGAGCCCCAACCGAGGGGTTCGGCCTCGTTGAAGGCGTAGACCATGGCGGCGAAGCCCGCGGCGCTGAGCAGGGCACCCGCGACGTCGAGCGGCCCGTCGCCGCGGCAGGGGTGGTCCGGTGGCACGCGTGTCGCGCCGAGCAGGGCGAGCAGTGCGACAGGGACGTTGATGTACAGGCAGCCCCGCCAGCTGACGTACTCGGTCAGCAGTCCCCCGGCGACCAGGCCGAGGGCGGAGCCGGAGGCACCGACCGCGGCGAACACACCGAACGCCCGGCCGCGTTCGCGCGGCTCGGTGAACGTCGTACTGAGCAACGACAACCCGGCGGGCGCGAGTACGGCGGCGAAGACGCCTTGCAGGGCGCGGGCCCCGAAGAGGGTCCCGGGGTTCACGGCGGCACCGCCCAGCGCGGACGCAGCGGCGAAACCGGCCAGGCCGATGATGAACGTACGGCGATGGCCGAGTGCGCCGCTGACCCTGCCGCCGATCAGCAGCAGACCGCCGAAGGCCAGGGCGTACGCGGTGATCGCCCATTGCCGGCTCGCGTCGGACATGCCGAGCGCGCTCTGGGCGGAGGGCAGCGCGATGTTCACGATGGTGCCGTCCAGGACGACGAGTAGCTGGGCCGCGCTCACCGCCAGCAGCGTCGGCCACTGCCGCCGCGCGGGGGCGGCTCCTCCCGTGTCGCGGCGCGTCTCGAGGGCAGGCTCCGCCCGGGGCGGATCGGTGTCTCGGGGATTCATGACTTCAAGTGTTTCGTTGAAGTGATCCCGGAGACTTTTCACCGCCTCCGGCCACCGGACCAGCGCCGATGAGCCGATATCCCTCAAGTCGCCGGTTGAAGCCCGGCGAGGTGAGGGGCCGGACGAGGGTTTCCGGACAAGGGCTTCCGGACACGGCTGTGCGGCGACTTCACATCCGGTCGGGCTCTTCGTCGGCCCCGCTTCTGCTCTCGTACGGCACGACGACGATCTGGTACGCGTCCTCGTAGACGATCCTCCCCGGATTCGACGACCGGATCATCCGGCACTCGATGCCATGGGCGGCAAGGATCTCCAGGTACCCGTCCACCCGTGTGATCAGGTCCTGGGATGTGGGCTTGAACCAGGCCGCCGCGCCGGGGTGGACCTCATGGTCGTAAACCGTCGGATCCACGGTCGAGGGGTCTGGATACGCCGCGTTGTACCAGTCATTGTTGGCCCGTCGGAAGCGTTCCTGCTCAGCGCTCAGCTTCCCGTTCCGCGCCAGGCCGTTGACCAGGCCGAACACCCCGGAGAAGTAGCCGCGCTCGTTCCGGACCGGGCTCTGGAAGCGTACGTAGGGGGCTTCGTCAACGAGTTGTCTTGCTTCGCCGATCTTCACGGTGCGGATGTTAGAGACGGGGGACGGGGGCCGTCGTTCGTTCGGTGGGGCTGGTCGGCGGGCAGATCTGGCCGAAAAGGTATGGGTGGGGGTGTTGGTGCAGGTCAGGGACGGGGGATCGGCTGTTTGGGGGGTGGATGACGGGTGCGAAGGCGGGAAGTGGGCTTTTAGTTGTAGCTAAAGGTGGGAAGCTTTCACTCAGGGCGTTCGACGCCCGAGGTCGGCACCATGCGCTGGGAGGTTGATGAAGCGTGCCGTGGAAGAGCAAAGGTGCGAAGGCGGAGGCTGCCGACCACTCGGGGGCGCGGTTGGCGCGTCAGGCCACTGTGGAGGTCGCCGGGTTGCTGGGGAAGCGTGGCATGAGCCGCACTGACCTCGCCCGGCTCATGGATGTCAGCCCGGGACGAGTGAGCCAAATCCTCTCCGGTGACGAGAATCTGACGCTGCGCAGCCTCGCTGCCGTGGCCGATGCGCTGGAGCTGGACATCAAGATCAGTTTTGTGGAGCCCAAGGGGGACGGGGCTCGGCGGCCGCGTGGGCTGGGCGATGGGTCCGATGCTTTTGTCTACGCTCCTTGAAGGCATCGGGGTGCGCGGGGTGCGTCCCTGACGGGCGTCGCCGTGGTGTGCGGTGTGCGGCGCCACGTCAGCGGTGCGAGTCATGTCAGGGGTCCGAGTCACATCAGGGGTGCGAGGCACCCGTCGTGGCGAGGGGGCGTACCGCCAGTGCCTCGTCCCGCAGCCGCGTGAGCTCGCGGTCGCCGCTCCGCTTCCCGGTGCGGTAACCGAACTCCAGCATGCGTACGCAGGCGTCCATGGCCATCGCCAGGGTCTGACGGCGGTCCTCCGCCTCCTCCCGGGTCGGGGCGTGCAGCTCCGGTGGGAACTCCTGGACCTCTCGCTGCCGGCATTTCGCCTCGATGTCGGCCTCGACCTTGGCCGCGTCGTCCAGGAGCTGGTCCACCTCCTCGTACAGGGTGTTGATCGTCGTCCTGTCCTTGGTCGCCGAGGTGCAGCCGCGCAGGTGGAGGCGGGTCTCGAAGGCGAACATGCGCAGCTGGGCCACGTTCTCGAAGTTCCTGACCAGGCGGTGGCAGTGGAGGTACATGTCGTGGACCAGCCGCCGCTCCAGCTCGCTCAGCAGGACCGCGATGCCCAGCGTGATCACGGCCACGAAGGGCGGTGTGGACTGCTGGTTCTGCTGCTGACGGACGCGAGGCGCCAGGGCTCCGCCCGCGGCGGCGGCGGCCACGGCGGGTGGCACGTCGGCGGCGTGCGGCAGCAGCAGGGCGATGGTGAGCAGCGCCGCCGCGCAGGTGCAGGCGATGATTCCGCAGCACAGCGACGCGGACCTTACGGTCCCCAGCAGGCGGCCCTTGTCGGCGAAACGATGGACCAGCGAGATCCAGGTGACCAGCGCGCAGACGCCGATGGGTAACGCGATGTCCGCGAACCACCCCTGTGCGTAGAGCTCGTGCAATGCTCCCCCCTGATCGCGCCTTGGTGCCGGTGCGCCGAAGGCGGTCGGCCGGTCACCGGGCGCCGGTCACGGAGCACCGGTGCCGAAGCGCCGGTCACGAGGCACCGATCGCGGGGAGAGCGGGAATCCCTTCACTGTCCGCCCTCAGGGGCGGAAGCACCGGCGAGTGGGCGTGTGGTTCCTGCGCCGTTCGGTCCCCGCGCCGCCTGGTTCCTACGCGTTTCGGTCCCTGCGCCTTCCGGTTGCTGCGCCTTCCGGCTCCTGTGCGGAGCGCCTCGTCGCGTGGTCACGATAGTGCTCTTCGTTCCCGTAGCGCACGGGTCACCGTCCGTGTACCGCTGGATCGCGCCGCCTCTGGTGTCCTGCGATACGTCTGCCGCCTCTGTTCCGTTCATGCCGCCCAGGGGGCATACCGGGCATCAGGCCGGGCATCAGGCAGGGCGTCAGGCGCACGCGTCCGGGGGCTGGAGGTGGCGGGCGGCGCTGCGGGCCGCGGAGGCCAAGGTGGCGCGGGCCTCGCGCGGGGACAGGCCGGTGTCGAGCGCGGCCTCGATCAGGGCGGGGGCCAACTCCGGCCCCGCGCCCGCCTCGTAGGCGCGGCAGGCCGCCCAGAACAGCCGGTCGTTGCGCTGACCCTCCCGTGAGGCGCGGACGAACCGTACGAGCCCCTCCAGGGCCGCGGGATGCGGTTCGGGGAACGGCGGGCCGGGGTGGTACGAGGGGCGGTACGAGCGAGGCTGGGCCGGGCGCGGTGGTGTGAGCAGGCGCAACAGGGCGGACGGTACGGGGGCCGGGGCCCAGGCGGGGGCGCCGGGCGCGAGGCGATAGCTGCCGTGCGAGGCGTAGGAGCCGGGGCCGACCAGATAGCCGCCCAGCCCCCGGATGTCGATGCCGGGTGCCAGACGGCCGGCGGAGTTGGGGACGGCGAGGCCGGGTGGGCCGCACAGCCACAGATGGCGGCCGCCGCTCGGGGTGAGCACGGTGACCGTACGGGGGATGGCGAAGGCGTGCTCGCGGGCCAGCCGGGCGAGGGCGGCCAGACCGTCCGTGCCGTCCTTACGGCTTGCATCGGGACTCCCCGCTGCTCCGGCGGTTCCGGCTGCCCCGGCATCGACATCCGGGGGCTGGGCCCTGCCAGGCGCTCCGTGCTTATCGGGCCGCACCTCCCTGACGTCGAGGTCGACGCCGATGAGGTGGTACGGGGCGCATCCGCAGGCGATGCCGTAGCCGGTGGCCCAGGGGGCGGCGGCGAAGAGGGCGCGGATCGCGTCCGGGTCCGCTGAGGCGTCGTGGACTCCGTGGCCCAGCCGACCGCATTCGCCATGGCACGGCAGCGGGGCGGGGTCGTGGTGGTGAGGGGAGCGCACGGCGGGCAGCTTCGCGCGGGTCAGCGGGATCACTCGGAAACCGTGGCCCGCGGCGGTCAGGGCGTGGGTAAGAGCATGGGCGAGTGAGGGATTCGCCATGCCCTCATTTTCGGACAAGTGTTCGGTAATGGGAAGAGGGCCCGGCAAGTCGCCGAGGATGGCCGAAATTATGCGGAACGGAATCTCTCGTAAGGCTCGGCTCATGGCCGGGTGGGGGCGGCACGCCGGGCGCACCGGCGTGACGTGGGGAGTGGGGGTGCGTGGGGTGTTTACAACAGGTTCATCATGCTTGCGTGGTAATTCCAGCGGCCCGTGCGCATCGTCCGAGAATCGGTGGGCAACTCTGCTTCCGCGACCCTTTCGAGCCTCGGGGAGGTCGCGGGAGTCGGAGGATCGGAGGAATCGAGATGGCGGACATCCGGACGGGTCCCGGTCGCACCTTCGCCGCGCCACCGTTCTCCGCGTCCAGGGTGGGGCGCGGCTCCTGGGGTGTGGCTCGCTCGCACGGGGGCAGGTCGCCGCCATCGCGAGCACCCGCGACCGCCGCGAGCGCCCGTAAGGGAGACGCGGGAATCGTGGGAATCGCGGAGAACGCGAAACAGCGGCCGGTGTCCGAACGATCTGAGTGAGCTGTGGTGATTCATTGAGCGAAACGGGACGGGTGAGGTCGTACGGTCGCGCGATGGCGTATCAACGCCATCGCGCGACCGCGCGTGTGCCGTGCTTCGGGGTTCGTCCTTGACAGCGTCGATTTATCTGACGGATAGTCAGATTGCTTTCTACGGCGGACATGCGGCAGGGGAAGCGATGACGCGTGATGACCTGGACGTTGACCCGGAAGAGCTGTACGGACGGCTGAAGGCGTACGAGGGGCGGACGGCCGCGAGCGGTGGCGCGGGCAGGGACCCCGTCAACGAGCCCATGATCAGACACTGGTGCGAGGCCATGGGCGACACCAACCCCGCCTATCCGGCTGTCGCCCCGCCCACGATGCTCCAGGCGTGGACGATGGGCGGGCTGGCCGGGCACCCCGGTGGTTCGGCCCGCTCCGAGGCGTACGACGAGCTGCTGGCGCTGCTCGACGACGCGGGCTGCACCTCGGTGGTCGCCACCGACTGCGAGCAGGAGTACCTGCGGCCGCTGCGCCCCGGCGACCGGGTCACCTTCGACGCGGTGATCGAGTCGGTGTCGCCGCGCAAGACCACCAAGCTGGGCACCGGACACTTCGTCACCACCCGGATGAACGTCCGCGCCGGGGACGGGGACGGGGAGCTGGTCGGCACCCACCGCTTCCGCATCCTCAAGTACGCACCCGCGCGGCCAAAGAAAGCGGCGAAGCCGGAGCCGACGCGGAAGCCGGAGCCCACGCGGAAGCCGGAATCGACGCGCGGGCCGGAGCCGACGGCCGACCGTCCCCGCCGCCCTCGCCCCGTCATCAACCGCGACAACGCCGGTTTCTGGGAGGGCGTGGCCCGGCATCGGCTGCTCATCCAGCGCTGCCTGGACTGCGCCACCCCGCGCTTCCCCTGGCTGCCGGGGTGCGGGGCGTGCGGCTCCCAGCGGTGGGAGACGTTCGAGGCGTCCGGCGCCGGCACGGTGTTCAGCTACGTGGTCATGCACCATCCGCCCTTCCCCGCGTTCGACCCGCCCTACGCGGTCGCCCTGATCGAGCTCGCGGAGGGTGTGCGGATGGTCAGCGACATCACCGGGGTGCCCTACGACAAGGTGCGCATCGGTATGCCCGTCGAGCTGGAGTTCCTGCGCGTGGACGAGGAGCTGGAGCTGCCGGTGTTCCGGGGCGCGGAGGCGTAACGGATGACGCGAGGAGGCGGTCGTATGACGGTGCGTACGGGCGATGAGCTGCCCCCACTGCGCATCCCGATCACCCGGACCCTGATCGTCGCCGGTGCCCTCGCATCCCGGGACTACCAGGATGTGCACCACGACGCCGAGGCGGCCAAGGAGAAGGGCTCCCCGGACATCTTCATGAACATCCTCACCACCAATGGACTGGTCGGCCGGTACATCACCGATCACTTCGGGCCGCTGGCCCGGCTCCGTAAGGTCGCGATCCGGCTCGGGGCGCCCAACTACCCGGGCGACGAGATGGTGCTGACCGGCCAGGTCACCTCGGTCGCGGGGGGCACGGCGGAGGTCGCCGTCATCGGTAAGAACGGCATCGGCCACCATGTGACCGGCACGGTCACGGTGCAGCTCCCCCGCGACGTCCCGGGAACCGGCGAGGTCCCAATGAGGACCACCGACGCCCCGAGGACCAACCCCATCACGGCTTCCTCCACCACCCCGGACACCCCCCGATGAGCGCCCGCAAGCCGGACACCCTGGGCGGCCGGGCCGCGATCGTCGGCATCGGCGCCACCGAGTTCTCCAAGGACTCGGGCCGCAGTGAGCTGAAGCTGGCCGTCGAGGCCGTCCAGGCGGCCCTGGACGACGCCGGGCTCGCCCCGGCCGACGTGGACGGGCTGGTCACGTTCACGATGGACACCAGCCCCGAGATCACCGTGGCGCAGGCGTGCGGCATCGGCGATCTCACCTTCTTCTCGCGCGTGCACTACGGCGGCGGCGCGGCCTGCGCCACCGTGCAGCAGGCCGCGCTCGCCGTCGCGACGGGCGTCGCCGAGGTCGTCGTCTGCTACCGCGCGTTCAACGAGCGCTCCGGGCGCCGCTTCGGCTCCGGCGTACAGCACCGCGAGCCGTCCGCCGAGGGGGCAGCGCTCGGCTGGTCGCTGCCGTTCGGGCTGCTGACCCCGGCCTCGTGGGTCGCCATGGCCGCCCAGCGCTATCTCTACGCCTATGGGCTGACACCCGAGGTTTTCGGCCATGTGGCCGTCACCGCCCGCCGCCACGCGGCCACCAACCCGGCCGCGTACTTCCACGGCAAGCCGATCACCCTCGCCGAGCACGCCGCCTCCCGCTGGATCGTCGAGCCGCTGCGGCTGCTCGACTGCTGTCAGGAGACGGACGGCGGCCAGGCGATCGTGGTGACCAGCGTGGAGCGGGCGCGCGACCTGCGGCGTCCGCCCGCCGTGATCACGGCCGCGGCGCAGGGCGCGGGCCGCGGCCAGGAGCAGATGACGAGCTTCTACCGCGACGGTCTGACCGGCCTGCCCGAGATGGGGGTGGTCGCCGGTCAGCTGTGGCGCGGCAGCGGCCTGACCCCGGCCGACGTCGACGTGGCCATCCTCTACGACCACTTCACGCCGTTCGTACTGATGCAGCTGGAGGAGTTCGGCTTCTGCGGGCGCGGCGAGGCGGCCGGATTCGTAGCCGAGGACGCGCTGCCGCTCAATACCCACGGCGGTCAGCTCGGTGAGGCGTATCTGCACGGGATGAACGGGATCGCCGAGGCCGTCCGCCAGATCCGCGGCAGCTCCGTCAACCAGGTGCCGGGGGCCGCCCGCACTCTGGTCACCGCGGGCACCGGGGTACCGACATCCGGGCTCCTCCTCGGCGCAGACGGCTGACTCGCGTGCGTGTCGGCGGTATCGGGCCGCCGAGGTCCACCTTCACTCGTCATATGACCCGAAGTAAGCAGAGCAGATGGCAGCTCACGGGCTGGGCCACCGGTCTGGCCGCGGCCATGGCCACCGCGGTCGCCGGGGCCACCGCGGTCGCCGGGGCCACCCCCGCCGCCTCGGCGGAGGCCCTGCCCGACCCCCGCCCCCTGGGGGCCAAGGTCTTCAAGGGCTGGGCCTTCGACACCTGCCATGCGCCGTCCCTCGCCACCCTGCGCGCGTGGAACAGCTCCCGCTACCGCGCCGTCGGCGTCTACTACGCGGGCCGCGGCCGGGCCTGCGCCAGCCAGCCCAACCTCACCGTCTCCTGGATGCGTGGCGTCAAGAGCATGAAGTGGCACGTACTGCCCATCTTCGTCGGATCCCAGTCGCCTTGCGTCCGCAACACCAACAAGAAGCACGTGCCCATCGGCGGCAAGCCGTTCTCCCAGGGGCAGGCGGAGGGCAAGGACGCGGTGGCGCGCGCCAAGGCGCTCTCCCTGAAGAAGCGCAGCGCGCTCTACCTCGACATGGAGGCGTACGACCTGAAGCGGACGAGCTGCGCCGCCAAGACCCTCTCCTTCATCCGCGGCTGGAACCGCGAGGTCCGCTCGCGCGGCTTCTTCCCCGGCTTCTACAGCAGCGCCGAGTCCGGGGTGCGCCATGTGGAGCAGGCCCGCCGGGCCGGGGTCCATGACCTGCCCTCCGTGATGTGGTTCGCGCGCTGGAACGGGAAGCCGTCGCTGTACGGGGAGTCGACGCTGGCCAAGAGCGCGTGGAAGCCGCACCGCCGCATCCACCAGTACCGGGGCAACGTCGATGTGACGCACGGCGGCCGGACGCTGCGCATCGACCGCAACAAGGTGGACGCGCCGGTCGCGATCATCAAGTGAGCACCCGTGGGCCGCCCTCGGGAAGAACCCTGACCCTCCGACCGCCCCCTCCCCCCGCAGGAGGTGGTGCCAGCACTACCCGTACAACCTGAGGCTGATTGCGCTTCGGCACTTATGGCCGATCCGCTCCGACCTGCTCGCTTCTAGCGTTGAGCCATGACCACGACCGTGTGCACAGGCGTATCCGCCGCCGCGTTCCCGTCGTTCACCTCGTACGTACGGGCGCGGGGGCCCGTGCTGCTGCGCACCGCCCGCTCGCTGACCTCCAACGCGTGCGACGCGGAGGATCTGCTGCAGACCGCGCTGACCAAGACGTACCTGGCGTGGGAGCGCATCGAGGACCACAACGCGCTGGATGGCTATGTGCGGCGCGCCCTGGTCAACACCCGGACCTCGCAGTGGCGCAAGCGCAAGATCGATGAATTCGTCTGCGATGAGCTGCCCGAGCCCGAGACGGTGCCCGCGCCGGACCCCGCCGAACGGCAGGTGCTCCGCGACTCGCTGTGGCGGGCCGTACTGCGGTTGCCGGACCGTCAGCGGGCGATGGTCGTCCTCAGGTACTACGAGGACCTGAGCGAGGCGCAGACGGCGGAGGTGCTCGGGGTGTCCGTCGGCACCGTCAAGAGCGCGGTCTCGCGCGCCCTCGGCAAGCTCCGCGAGGACCCGGAACTCGGCCACGCGGCCTGAGATCCACGGGGTCCGGGGGTAGTGACATACCAGGTGGTCGGCTGCAGAATCGGCGGAACCTCAACCCGCGCGTAACCGGAACCCTGGAGGCGCCCCGGTGCTCAGCACGATGCAGGACGTACCGCTGACCGTGACCCGCATCCTCGTGCACGGGACCCTCGTGCACGGCCGCACGGCCCATGTGACCACCTGGACCGGAGAGGGCGAGCCCCAGCGGCGCAGCTTCCACGAGGTGGGGGTGCGGTCGACCCAGTTGGCGAACGCGCTGCGCGATGAGCTCGGGGTCGAGCCGGGGCAGGCCGTGGCCACCTTGATGTGGAACAACTGCGAGCATCTGGAGGCGTACCTCGCGGTCCCCTCCATGGGCGCGGTACTGCACACCCTCAACCTCCGGCTGCCCGCCGATCAGCTCGGCTGGATCGTGAACCACGCCGCCGACCGCGTGATCATCGTCAACGGTTCCGTGCTGCCGCTGCTCGCCCCGCTCCTCCCCACCCTGACCACCGTGAAGCACATCGTGGTCGCGGGCCCCGGCGACCGCTCCGTCCTGGACGGCTGCGCCGCCCGGGTCCATGAGTACGAGGAGCTGATCGAGGGGCGGCCGCGGCGTTACGCCTGGCCGGAGATCGACGAGCGCCAGGCCGCGGCCCTCTGCTACACCTCGGGGACGACCGGACACCCCAAGGGCGTGGCCTACAGCCACCGCTCCATCTATCTGCACTCGATGCAGGTCAACACCGCCGAGTCGTTCGGGATGTCCGGGGGCGACGTACTGCTGCCGGTGGTGCCCATGTTCCACGCCAACGCGTGGGGCACCCCGCACGCCGCCTTCATGGCGGGCGCCTCGATACTCATGCCCGACCGCTTCCTCCAGCCCGAACCGCTCGCCGAGATGATCGAACGCGAGCGTCCCACCATCGCCGCCGCCGTCCCCACCGTCTGGCAGGGGCTGCTCGCCGAGCTCGACGCGAGGCCACGTGAGGTGAGCTGTCTGCGGAACGTCTTCATCGGCGGCGCGGCCTGCCCGCCCTCCCTGATGAAGGCGTACGAGGAGCGCCATGGCATCCATGTCGTCCTCGCCTGGGGCATGACCGAGACCTCTCCGCTCGGCTCGGTGGCCCATCCGCCGGGCGGTCTCACGGCGGAGGAGGCCTGGCCGTACCGGATGTCGCAGGGCCGCTTCCCGTCGTCCGTCGAATGCCGGTTGACCTCGGCGGACGGCGAACTCGTGCCGTGGGACGGGAAGACGCCGGGTGAGCTGGAGGTACGCGGTCCGTGGATCGCGAGCGCGTACTACGGAGGGGCGGACGGCGAGCCGTTCCGCCCCGAGGACAAGTTCACCGAGGACGGCTGGCTGAAGACCGGCGACGTCGGCACCATCAGCCCCGACTGCTATCTGACGCTGACGGACCGGGCCAAGGACGTCATCAAGTCCGGCGGTGAGTGGATCTCCTCGGTCGAGCTGGAGAACCAGCTGATGGGCCATCCGGAGGTCGCCGAGGCGGCGGTGGTGGCCGTACCGGACGAGAAGTGGGGCGAACGGCCGCTGGCCACGGTGGTCCTCACGGACGGCGCCACGGTCGGCTACGAGGGCCTGCGGGCCTTCCTCGCCGAACGGGTCGCGCGCTGGCAGCTGCCGGAGCACTGGGCGGTGATTCCGGCGGTACCGAAGACGAGCGTGGGGAAGTTCGACAAGAAGGTCATCCGAAAGCAGTACGCGGACGGGGTGCTGGACGTGACCACGCTGGGCTGAGGAACGCCGGGTCAACAAGGTGAAGGGCTGCTGATGAGCTGACACCTGGCGTGCCTGTCGCCGACGAGCCCCGGGGCCGGAAGAGGCCCCCGGGCTCGTCCGACGCCGGTAAGGGCGGCCGCGAGCGTCAGTTCGTGCCGATCTTCGCCAGCAGGTCCACGATCCGCGACTGCACCTCCGCGCTCGTCGAGCGCTCCGCGAGGAACAGCACCGTCTCGCCCGAGGCCAGCCGGGACAGGTTCGCCGGGTCGATGTCCGCGGAGGTGTAGACGACCAGCGGGGTGCGGTTGAGCAGTCCGTTGCCGCGCAGCCAGTCGACGATCCCGGCCCGGCGGCGGCGTACCTGCATCAGGTCCATCACCACCAGGTTCGGCCGCATCTGGGCCGCGAGCGAGACCGCGTCCGCGTCCGTCGCGGCGCGGGCGACCTGCATGCCGCGCCGCTCGAGCGTCGCCGTCAGCGCCATCGCGATCGGCTCGTGCTCCTCGATCAGCAGCACGCGCGACGGATGCTGCTCGCTGTCGCGCGGCGCGAGCGCCTTGAGCAGGACGGCCGGGTCGGCGCCGTACGCCGCCTCGCGCGTCGCCTGGCCGAGCCCCGCGGTCACCAGCACCGGCACCTCGGCGGCGACCGCCGCCGTACGCAGCGACTGCAGCGCGGTCCGGGTGATCGGCCCGGTCAGCGGGTCGACGAACAGCGCCGCCGGGTACGCGGCGATCTGCGCGTCCACCTCCTCACGGGAGTTCACGATCACCGGACGGTAGCCGCGGTCGCTCAGCGCCTGCTGGGTGGACATGTCCGGCGCGGGCCACACCAGGAGGCGGCGCGGGTTGTCCAGCGGCTCCGGCGGCAGTTCGTCGTCGGGCGGCGGGGTGCGGTCGTCGACGATCTCGACGGCGCCGTTGGGCCCGTCCAGCGGCTCCGGCCCCTCGGCGCCCTCGTCCGGCGCGCCGATGGCGAACGTACGGCCGGAGCCCTGCGACTGGCCCACCGCCCGCTGCGGCTGCGCCCCCGGCCCGGGCTGGGGACGGGGCTGTGCGCCGGTCTGCGGACCGGGGTGGGGCTGCGGTCCGGTGTGGGGCTGCTGGCCGCCGTGCGTGGGCTGCCCGGTGTGGGGCTGCGGTCCGGTGTTCGCCCGGTTGCCGGCCGGCTGCAGCTCTGCCGGGGCGCCCTGGTCCGTCATCTCGGGCCGGGCGGCCAGCTTGCGCCGCCTGCCGCCCCCCGTACTGGTGCCTCCGGAGGGCGTCTGCTGCTGACCCTGCGGCGGGCGTCCCTGCGGCTGGCCCTGTGCGGACCGGCCCTGGGGCTGCTCCCCCACCTGCTGGGCGAACGGCACCCCTTGGCCCAGGGTGCGCACGCTGATCGCGCGCCCCTGGGTGGTGTCGGCACTCGGCGGGGCTTCGGCTGGCAGCGGCTGCGGACGCGGCTGCGCGGGCGCGTCCGGCCACTGCGCGGGGGACTGCGCCGACTGCTGGGCCGGTGGGCGCCCGCTGGTCTCCGCGGGCTGCGGACCAGTCTGGGCCTGGGGCTGCTCCGGTGCCTCGCCCAGCGCGCGGCGGGCGCGGCGCCGTCCGGTGGGCGGGACGGTGGGCGGGACCTCCTGCGGCTGGCCGCCGCTTGTGTCCTGGCCCCAGTTGGGCTGCTGTTCCTCGGGGGTGCGGGCGGCGGGCAGCGCGGGCATGCCCGACGCGGCGGGCTGAGGGCCTTGGGCCTGCGGCTGGGGCTGAGGCCGGCGCGGGTCCTGGCCCTGCCCCTGAGCGGGGTCGGACGGCCAGCCACCGGGCCGCGCCGCGCCGTTGGGCGGTACGGGCTCACCTCTTACGGCCAGCCCCCCGCCCTGCTGCGGCTGGGGCGCGCCGCCCCGCGCCTCGCGAGGCCCGTGCTGCGCGGGGACGAGCCCGGCCGGGCCGAGTTCGGGCGGCAGCGCGCCGGGCTGCGCCCGGTCGGCGGCGGCCGGGGGCAGCGCGAAGGGGGAGCGGACGAGGCCGGGATCCCCCGCGGGCTGCGGCTGGGACTGCTGAGGCTGCGATTGCGGCTGGCCAGGGGCCTGCGCCTGGTCGGGTGTCGGCTGCTCGGGCGCCTCGCCCAGCGCGCGGCGGGCGCGGCGCCGTCCGGTGGGCGGGACCTCCTGCGGTTGACCGCCGCTTGTGTCCTGGCCCCAGTTGGGCTGCTGTTCCTCGGGGGTGCGGGCGGCGGGCAGCGCGGGCATGCCCGACGCGGCCGGCTGGGCGGGCTGCTGGGGCGTGTCGGCGGAGGCCGCGGGCAGGGCGAGGGCAGGTCGGCCGCCCGCACCCTGCGCGGGGGCGGGCGCGTTGGCGGTCTGAGGCCCGCCCTGCTCCTGCGCCGGGGCGCCGCGCCGGGCGCGACGGCCCTGGGGCTGCTGGGCCGGAATGCCCTGCGGCGGCACAACGCCCATGGCGGCGGGGCCCGTCGGTTGCGGACCGGCCGCTTCCGGTGCGCCGCCGCGAGCGTGGCGATGGCTGCCGGTGGCGGCTCCCTCGGAGTTCTGGCCGGGGTTCGCGGCCCTGGCCGCCGCCGGGTCCTCGTCGGGATGGGGGCGCGCCCTGCGCCGTCCGGTGGGCCGTGGCGGGTTCGCGGGCTCGGCCGCGTTCTGCTGCTGGGCCGCGGTGTTCTCGCCGACGACCGCGGGCAGCGCGGCGGGTGAGGTCGCGGGCGCGTCAGGGGCCGTCCCCGGGGCGCCCTGCGGAGCGGCGGTGCGCGGGTCGACCGTACGGGGATCGGCCGTGTGGGGCTCGGCCGTACGCGGGTCGGCCTTACGCGGGTCGGCCTTACGGAGGTTGGGCGGAGGCGTACCGCCCTGCGTGCCGTTGCCGTGCGTGCCGCCGCCCTGCGTACCGTTCCCCTGAGTGCCGCCGCCCTGCGTGCCTCCGCCGCTGGTGCCGCCCGGCGTGTCGCCGGGGGCCCCTCCGTGCCGGGCGCGGCGTCCGGTCGGGGTCTGGCCGGTGGCGTTGCCGCCCGCCGTGCCCGCGCCCATACCGGCACCCGTACCCGTACCGGCACCCGTGCCCGTACCGGCACCCGTGCCCGTGCCCGAGGTGCCCTGCCCCTGCGTACCGCCGCTCTGTCCGGCGGCGTCACCGTCCATGCGCTTCTGCTCGGCGGCTGCCGCCGCCGACATCGGTACCTCCAGGACGTACGCGTGCCCGCCCATGCCCGGCATCTCATGGGTCTGGAGCACGCCCCCGTGCAGGCGCACGATCCCGCGCACGATCGGCTCGTGCACCGGGTCGCCGCCCGCGTACGGTCCGCGGACCTCGATCCGTACGACATCGCCGCGCTGCGCCGCCGCGACCACGATCGTGGAGTCGCTCGCCGCGACGCCCGAGGCGGCGTTGCCGGTGGAATCGACCCCTGCCACGTCCGCGATCAGATGGGCGAGCGCCTGGGCCAGCCGCTCCGCGTCCACCTCGGCGTCGATCGGCGGGGCGTGCACGGCGAACTGCGCGCGCCCCGGCCCGATCAGCTCGACCGCGCCCTCGACACCGGCCGATACGACCTCGTCCATCGAGACCGTACGGCGGGCCAGCTCCTCGCCGCTCGAGTCGAGCCGCTGATAGCTCAGGACGTTGTCGACGAGCGTGGTCATCCGGGTGTAGCCGGCGGCGAGGTGGTGCAGGATCTGGTTGGCCTCGGGCCACAGCTGCCCGGCCGGGTCGTCGGCGAGCACGCCGAGCTCACGGCGCAGCTGCAGCAGCGGTCCGCGCAGGGACTGGTCCAGCACGGCGAGCAGCTGGCTGTTCCGGGCGGTGGCGGACTCCAGCTGTGCCGCGTACCGCGCGCGCTCCTCGGTGAGCCGCGTCCGCAGCTCCTCCAGGGCCTTCGTGTGCTGGGTGGTGAGCCCCTCCAGCTCCTCGGCGTGCCGGGTGGTGAGGCTCTCGACCTTCTCCGTGTGCCGGGAGGTGAGGCTCTCGACCTCCTCGGCGTGCTCGGCCGCCATGGCCTTCTCGGCCCGTCGGTCGGTGAAGGTCAGCACGGCGCCCACGAGTTGGTCGCCGTCGCGGACGGGCGCGGTGGTCAGATCGACCGGGACCTGGCTTCCGTCCTTCGCCCACAGCACCTGGCCGCGCACCCGGTGCTTGCGGCCGGAGCGCAGGGTGTCGGCGAGGGGCGATTCCTCGTACGGGAAGGGGGAACCGTCCGGGCGCGAGTGGTGTACAAGAGAGTGAAGCTCCTGACCGCCCATGTCGCTGGCCCGGTAGCCGAGGATCTGCGCGGCGGACGGGTTGACGAGGACCACCTTGCCCTCGGTGTCCACGCCGACCACGCCCTCCGCCGCCGCGCGCAGGATCATCTCGGTCTGGCGCTGCTGACGGGCGAGTTCGGCCTCGGTGTCGAGCGTCCCGGTCAGGTCGCGCACGATGAGCATCAGCAGCTCATCGCCGGTGTAGCTGTACTGATCGGCGTAAGGAGTCCGCCCGTCCTCCAGATTCGCGCTGGTCACCTCGACGGGGAACTGCGCCCCGTCGGTGCGCCGGGCCATCATCCGGGTCGGCTTGCTGCCGTCCCCCTGTGTCTCGTCGGGGCGCCGCATCGACCCGGGAATGCGATTGGGATCGAAGGAGGGGAGCAGATCGAGCAGACCACGGCCGACCAGGGCGGTGCCCGGAGCCTCGAAGGACTCCAGCGCGTGGTGGTTGGCGTTGACGATCGTGCCGTTGCAGTTGACCAGCAACAGCGCGTCCGGGAGGGCGTCGAGTATCGCCGCGAGGCGAGCAGCGCCTCGGGATGGCCTGCTGCTCACGACGACGCTTCCTCCCTGACTACCGCACCTTGCTGACACCCGCGGTCATTCTGCCGTCCCATCTGCGGAGTGTCTCTAGGGGAGTCTACGGGCACCAGCGCCGGACGCGACGGCGGATGAGAGGGAGGTCGCAGCGCGACGTACGCGTCTCGACGCACGCCCGGACAAACTTCACCGGGCTCTTCTCCTCTCACTCCCGGCCCAATCCCCAGGTCAGCTCCCAGGCGTGCGCAAAACGACGGAGAACCGATTCCATCGGGCGATTTCACACCCGTTGGTGCGGTTGAACCAGGCGTTGACGGGACGCCCCGCCCAGTGCCCCGTCACCCGAGCCGTGGCAGGCCCGCCGTACTGCCCGGTGCACATCGCGTCCGGCGACACCGGCGCGAACGGATCCCGGCCCCACACCGTCTGCGAATCCAGCTGCCTGCACGCGGCCCGCGCCCGGGGGTGCGTACCGCCGGTCGGGTGGCAGTTCAGCAGAAACGTCGCGGCGTCGTCGGCCTCACCCGTCTCACTCACGGTGATCACAAGCCGGTCGGCGCTCTCCCCGTCGAACGGCAGGGGCAGCGGCAGCGGCGTGGCCGCGGCGGGTGCCAGCGCGCCCGCGGTGGCGGCGGTCGTCAGCGCGGCGGTGACGGCGAGGCGGTGCAGCAGGGGCATGGGGGCACTCCTGGTGTGATCAGTCGGGGACGCGCTGCCCCCGCCCCGTCTAACGCGCCGCCGCCGCGCGCGTTGCTCCGCCGTAAGGGGCTGTGCGCGCGTAAGGCGCCGTGCGCGCCATAAGGGCCCCTCCGGCCGTAAGGGGCGCGCTCCGCCGTACGGGCCGAGCTCCCCCCACCCCCTATTAGGGCTTTGCGATGGGCCCCGCCCGCCGAGTACCGTAGTCCGCGATTGGTGACATCCCACTGGGCTGTGACATCATCTGCACACGCCACCTCGCGCTCACGCGAGCGACCGGTGTGTTGGAGGCTTCGCCTAGTCTGGTCTATGGCGCCGCACTGCTAATGCGGTTTGGGCCCTAAAGCCCATCGAGGGTTCAAATCCCTCAGCCTCCGCTCTCCGACCAGGGAGTCTGTGTCTATGGCGCAGGCTCCCTGTGTTGTTTCCGCGGCCATGATTCGCGGCCGGATGGCACAGTGATGGCACCAACCGCCGCGGATCGCTTCTGGCGGGGGATGAACGCCGAGATCTTGCGAGCAGCGTCCTCAGCCAGCTCCTCGGCGACGACTGCGTACACGTCCTTGGTGAAGTTCACGGACGCATGGCCGAGGGCCTCGCTCACGAGCTTGTCGTCCACCCCAGCCGCGATCAGCATCGTCGCCGCGCCGTGACGAAGATCATGGAAGCGGTTCGGTGGAAGCGGCATCGTCGACGCGAGGTGCTCCGCCTCCACGGTCGTCCGGTGCCGCTGTGCGATCCGCTCGACGGTCCAGCCCTCGGCGTGTCGCTGTCGTAGCTTCCTGTACCGCTTGATCAGCAGCTTGAAGCGCTGCGAGACGTCCGGCGGCTTCAGCGCAGCCCCGTTCATGTACGTGAATACGCGGCCCGATTCCTGGTACGCCTCGCCCCAGTGCAGCCGTCCCGCGTTCCCGTTCCCTAGGGGACGCGGACACTCTCGCGACGTCCACATGCGACTGAAGGGCCTGAGGCCGGCACGCGGAGTCGGAGTCCACCGGCCAACGCCTGACCGCCACAACGCTCCGCGAGCCGTACCCGGTTCCCGCCCCTCTCGCGCGTGCGGGAAGACATCTCGGAACCACTGGCCGGCGTTCTGCCAACGCGCCCACCGGCAAGGGGGCCGTCCCAACCCCATGCCAGACCAACCGGAGGGCTTGCTAAGCCGTGTCTGTTAATTCGGTCGTCTGGTCAGCGGGCTACCCAGTCCGGTGCCCACGCGTCGTGCGGGGTTCGTGGGCCCGCAGTGTGCAGATGGTCGCGTAGCGCGGTCAGCACAGGGTGCTGATCTCCGCTGCGGGACAGCAGCACGTGCGGGTAGACCGGGGTCGGGTCGTGCAACGGTATGCGCCGTAGGTCGTGGGTCTGGGGCCACAGGTACCGGTCCCCGCTGCCGACGAGGGTGGCCAGCGAGGCCGAGTCGGCCAGAGCGTCCATCAGGGCCTCGTCACCGAAGTTGGGGCCGAGCGCGTCGATGCTCAGGCCGAAGGCCTCGGACAGTGCCTGGTAGAACGCTGCCCACTCCGTGCTCGGCCTGATCCCGGGGATCCAGATGCGGTGACCACCCAGGTCCGCGGGACTGACCCAGGGCGCGTCAGCCAGCGGGTGACCGGGGCCGACCAGGAGCTCCAGGGGTACGTCCAGGAGTCGTTCGGCGCTGATCCCGGCCGGGACCTGGTCTGCTGGCAGGGCACGGAAGGACGCGTCGACGGTCCCTTCGAGCACCGCTTGGACGGCCTGGGCGGCGTTCTCCTTGCTCAGCGTGACCGCGTCCAGGTCCGTCTCGGGGTGGGAGCGGTAAAACCGATAGACGGCCTGGGCCGGGGAGATGCGCCGATTGAGGACATCGACACGCAAGGGACGGCTTCCGGGGTGCACGGCCCGCTCGGCCTGCTCGATGACCGCCAGGACTTTCTTGGCGTGCGGCAAGAAGACCTTCCCGTCCAGGTTCAGCCGGGAGCCTCGGGACGTCCGCACCAGGAGCGTGACCTCGATGTGCCTCTCCAGGGCCGCAATCCGCTTGGAGACCGCCTGCTGGCTGATCCCCAGCTCGTCGGCCGCGCCCTGGAACTGGCCGGTCTCGGCGACGGCAACGAACGTCCGCAGTGCTTCAACATCCACGCTTCCACCCTACTTCCACAACCATTGGTTGTGTCTGGTGTGGTGCAGGGTTGTTTGATCCTGTGTTCTGCGCGGTGGTGGGATCAGCACATGTCCACCCGCACAGAGCAGGTCATGTATGTACAGACGTCTGAGTTCGCGCGTCATGCGGAACGGATCGTGGAGGTGACCGATGCGACGTCTCGACTGAACGTGCTTCCGTTCAGCGACAGCGAAGGTCGTGCGGAACTACTTTCTGTTGTGTTCGGCGGCCCGCTGCCGGAGTCGGTGGTGATCTACCCGCCGTTCTTCACCGAGAACGGGCTGAACACAACGTTCGGGGAAAACGTCTTCGTCAACCAGGGATGCACCTTCATGGACAAGGGAGGCATCCGTATCGGGAACGGCGTCATGATCGCCCCCAAGGTCAGCCTCATCACCGGAGGCCACCCACTGCCCCTGGCCGAGCGCCGCGAGTACCTCTCCTTCGCCCCGATCGTCATCGAGGAAGACGTCTGGATCGGGACGGCTGCCGTGATCACGCAAGGGGTGACCATCGGCGCAGGCGCGGTGGTCGCTGCCGGTGCGGTGGTCACTCGTGATGTCCCTGGCGGCACCGTGGTCGCGGGAGTGCCCGCCCGGGTGATTAAGACGATCGACTGAGCCCGGCCGGGCAGCACCTCTGCGTTCTGATCCTGATGCCTCGTAACGCCCGGCTGACCGACCGGCAGTGGGACCGCAGCCAACCTCTGCTGCCCTCGAGTACCGGTCGTCGCGGCAGGCCGTGGGCCGATCACCGCTGCATTGTGGAGGCGATCGCCTACCGGTACCGCACCGGTATCCCTTGGCGAGACCTCCCAGCCGGATTCGAATCCTGGAAGACCGTGTGGGCCAGCCACCGCCGCTGGGCCGCCGACGGGACCTGGGACCGCGTACTCGGCGTCCTGCTCGCCCGCGCAGACGACGACGGGCTGATCGACTGGCGGGTGGCGGGTGGCGGGTGGCGGGTGGACTCCACCATCACCCGGGCCCACCAGCACGCCACCAACACCCGCCGCCCCGAGAAGTGCCCGCCCGCAGCCCGAGGGCAGGGCCTCGACGGCCGCCGAGAGCCCGCTGGGCACCCCATCAGCCGATCCCGCGGCGGTCTGACCACGAAGACATCTCATGTCGCTGAAAGTCAACTTCGGCGGTCAGGCGGCGAGTGCGACGTGTGGGGCGAAGGCTCGCTCCGGGTCGTAGGCGGTGCGGTTCCGCAGACAGTGGTAGAGACAGCCGAGGAGCTTGTTGAACAGGTTCCGCAAGGCTGCGGTGTGCCGTTCACCACCGCCGCGTCGACGGTCGTAGTGTTCACGGGGCTCGTGTGAGCGCAAGGCTGCGAACGCCCACATGTAGCCCACGGAGGCCAGGCGTTGGTTCTTGACGGTCCTGGCGACCACGACATGGCTGCGGCCGGAGGCCCGTGTCACGGGTGCCGCGCCGGCGTATGCCTTCAGTGCCCGGGCATCGGCGAACCGTGCCCGGTCATCGCCGACCTCGGCCAGGACGCGGGCTCCGGACATGACCGACAGGCCGGGAAAGCTGGTGATGATCTCCGCGTCCGGATGGGCGGAGAACGCTTCCTCGGTGGCCGCCGTGAGGTCGTCAACGCTGCGGCAGGCCGCGTCGAGTTGCTGGGTGAGGGCCTGGGTCTGCTTGCCCATGGCTTGTTCGACCTGCGGCAGCTGGTGCAGGTACTCCCTGCGGAAGATCTCCCGGAGTCGCTCGGCCTCGGCCTCGATCCCGCGCCGAAGCCGTCCGGCTCGCTTGAGCAGGGCGCGTAGTCGGCTGCGAGTGAGCCGGGCCGCTGTCGCCGGGGTGGGCGCCGCGGCCAGGACCGCGCGGGCGTGTGCCGAGTCAAGGCCCAGGCTGCCGCTGCCGTGGAAGGCGGCGAGGGCGCCAGGGTAGTACTCGCGCAGGTGGGAGCGGAGCCGGTTGACCATCTGGGTCTTGTCCCAAATGGCGTCCTGGTGGGCTCGGGCGAGGACGGCGACGGCCTGGGCGAGTTCGCTGTCGGCGGGCAGCGGCCGGTGAGCGGCCATGTCGGTGCGCAGGATGTTCGCCAGGACGCGGGCATCGGCGGCGTCCGATTTGGCGCGGGCGACGCTGCTGCGATCGCGGTAACGAGCGGCGGCCAGCGGGTTGATGGCGTAGATCTTCCGGCCGGTGGCGCGCAGGCATGCGACCAGCAGGCCGCGCGGGGTCTCGATGGCCACCGGTATGGGGTCTTCCGGAGTGTCGCCGTGGCGGGCGAGCAGTTCCAGCAGGGCGTGAAATCCGGCGCTGTCGTCACTGATGCGCTGCTTGGCCAGCTGGGTGCCGTCCTGGTCGACCAGGGCGATGTCGTGGTGGTTCTCGGCCCAGTCGATCCCGCAGAAGACCTTGTTCAACGTCGTTCTCCCGTCCGTGCACTGTGTCAATGCGCTGGTCAGCTCCGTGCGGAGCACGCGGCGCTCTAATAGAAGTGCTCGGGGCACGCCATCTCATGAGCCGTTCGTGTCTCCAGCGACCGGCAGGGACCTCGGCCTGTTGGAGAGCTCCGGGCTCGCGAACTGCTGAGAGGTCGGCCCCTGCCGGCGGGCTGGGGACATGAAACCTTGCTGGGTGCCACCGGGCGGGGCGCGGTCTTCGTGGAGGGATCGCGTCCCCGGATCCACCTCGGGCCTCCGCCCGGCGGCATGAGAGGGGGAGGCCGGTCTGACCAAAGGGATCACAGTCCCAGAACGGCGGCAGGCTTCCACCTCACACGGTGGGCCCTTGCACATACGTGCACGGGCTCACTGCTGAGCTATTAGATCCACCATGCCGTGGACGGTAATCGGGCCCCCTGTGTCGTTCCCGGACCCGCCACGAATGATCACGCAACTGCGCCGCGAAGCGGAGGCAACGCAATGTGACGTATTCGTGGCTTTCCGTGGCACCCGCCCTCGCTCCTCAAGCAACTCGTGACGCGAAGGCGGACTTCCGGGGGCCTCGCGAGAGCAACCCCGCAGGCCCTCAAAAGTGGAGTTTTCGCAGGTCAGCTGGGGTGAGGGAAACGGATTTCGCCTGACGGCACAGGTCATGTAATGTTGTCCCCGCAACGCCGACCGGCAAGAAAAACCGCCGGGAAGCCAAGCGCTCGTAGCTTAACGGATAGAGCACTTGACTACGGATCAAGAGGTTGCAGGTTCGAATCCTGCCGAGCGCGCACCAGCTCAGAGGCCCCTTCCGATCATCGGAAGGGGCCTCTTGCGTATGCAGTGACATCAGTTCTGACATCAACCGCCGGGGGACGCGATCAAGCGGGTACGGCGCCGCCGCTCGGGCGGTCATCGTCATCGTCGCCGCTGATGTCACGCAGGGCGTTGCCGACGCGATCGAAGGCTGAGCGCTGCGAGTCCAGCCGGACGAAGGTGTAGATGTCCATCGTCACGCGGATCGAACTGTGCCCAAGCACTTCCATGATCATCCGGGCGTCGGCCCCCTTCTCGTGGAGCAGAGAGGCGCAGGTGTGCCGGAGGTCATGGAAGCGGACGCGCCGGACGCCCGCCTTGTCGCACAGGAGAGTGAAGGCGCGGTTCAGGTCGCGCGGTTCGGCTCGTACTGACGGGCAGAGTCGAAGCGAGCACGACAACCGCCCCGGTACCATCGGCACCGGGGTCCTGATCATGGACTCTCCGCCGGACCACCCCGCGCCTGCCAGGGTTTGAGGGGTGGTCCGGCTTCAGGTCTGAAGTTGTTGAGGGCGGGGGCCGCCGGTCCCTCCACGACTGCGACCCCCGCCCAGCCTTGAGGGGCTACGCGTCAGGCGTCGCCGTTCGGCCTCGCGCAGCCGTCGCGGAAGAGCCCACGTTCGCCATGGATGCGCGGAAAAAGCTCGTGATGATCATCCGGAATCCCGTGTGGCCTGTCTGGTTCGCGTGACGCAGGCACCACACCTCCGGCTGCTTGGCCTCTTCAGTCGCCCCGGATGAGTCGTCACACGTCGTGCATTCGGCCTCCAAGATCGGAGGACTCCCGGTGACGTCTGTGCTCAGGGTCCACAGGGTCCAATCGCCCTGCCGTGTTACGGAGTTTCCGGCGGTCGTCACGACTGCCCCTCTCTACGCTCTCCACTGGCCAGTGAGGCCCGATCGTCGGCAGGAAGTGCGAGGACTGCCCAGACCACCTTGCCCACCGCTGGCCGTGGGGTGACGCCCCACTGATCGGCGAGCGTTTCCACCAGGACCAGCCCTCGGCCGCGTACCGATTCGAGGGTCGGAGCCCTCAGCTTGGGCAACTGGTCGGCCGCGTCGTGAACCTCGATCCGCACCTTGTCGCCCTGGTGCAGGTAGCGCGTCTCGATCTGGCGCCCCGGCACCCGTGCATGACGCACGGCGTTCGTTATCAATTCGGACAGCACCAACAGCGCGGCCTCTTCGACCGCGATCAGCCCCCAACCAGCCAGAGCCTTCCGCAAGTCGGCTCGGGCCAGGGCGACACAGCGGGGGTGGCGGGTCCAACGCCTCACCACCACGCGTCCATCCGGGCCTGTCAGCTCTGGCTTCATGGCCACAAGCGTGCAGGTGAGACGCCCTCATCGGGACAGCCAACGGGGTACTCCAGGAGGCGAAATGGGGTACCCCAATCCATGGCGCGATCTACGCTGGACTGGACGCACGTCCCTATACCTCGTGAGCGGCCCATGAGTGAACGTGAAGCCAGGCGCAGCGGATACCCCCTCACCATCCCGGACCGCTTGCTCCTGAGCGAGGACATGAAACGGGCATGCAGGCGAAGGGACTTCGGGGAGATCTTCCGTCTCGTCAACCGACGAGCCCCAGCGAGCTACGCGGCGATCGCCGCCGCCGTCACCAAGATGACCAGCGCGCGTGTCGGCGACGTCATCCGAGGTGATCGAGGTATTCGCAGCGTCGCCGTCATGGAACGCATCGCTGATGGACTGGGCATTCCCGGCCACATGCTCGACCTGCCCGAACGGCCCTGGGAGGGTACCCCGTCACCGGCCGCCACTGCCCAGAACCAGGCTTACGCTCGCAGTAGCCCAGAGGGCCCGAACGAACCCCCGTCCGTACCCACAACGGGGGCGATTCCTGGTCTGCCGATTGTGCACGTGGACCCCTCGAATTCGGCGGACGCGGATGCGCTACCCGAAATCGTTCTGGTTTCGGTGTACGTCGATGGAAGGGAGCAGATCGTGCCGATAAATCGCCGAGCCCTTCTCGGGCACGCAATTGGTGCCGCCCTGCAAGGAAGCGGACCCCTCCGTGCCGTCAACGCTTCCGCTGAGATCGTGAGCCCCAAGCCCACCAGACCACACCGACTCCGCGCCGGACGAGGCGAAGCAGCCATCGAGCACTTCCGCGACATGTGGCACACCCTGGTCAGGGCCGATAACCTCTTCGGCCCGCGTCACGCCCTCGCGGGAGTGCATCAGCAGCTCGACATGTTGCAAGGTCTTCTGGAGGACAGCAGGGGCGAGCACCGGCAGCAGCTGTTGAAGCTCTCGGCCCAGTACGCCGAGTCCGCCGCATGGCTCCACGAAGACTCCATGGACTTGTCCAGCGCGGAGACCTGGACGAGCCGGGCCATGGAATGGGCTATGGAGGCCGGAGACGAAGGCATGCTCTCGTGGACCCTGTTCCGTCGCAGCCAGCTTGCGGCAGGGAAGAAGAACGCAGGCCAGGCAATCGGCCTCGCCCAGGCCGTACAGCGTCACGAACGAGCGCTCTCCCGGCCGATGAAGGCTGCCGCCATCCAGCAGGAGGCGCAGGGACTTGCGCTCGACGGGGACGAGATCGCCTGTCACCGGAAGCTCGACGAGGCCCACGAGTTCGCCGCCATCGCCGAATCGTCCGGCGACGCCCGATCCGGCCACGGGGATTTCTGCACGCCCAGCTACATCGAAATCCAGCGCGCGAATTGCTGGCTCAACCTCTCCCGGCCCGATCGGGCAGTCTCCACCTTCAAAACCGCACTGGCCGAACTCCCAGACGTCTATCAGCGCGACCGGGGATTCGCCCAGGCGCGGCTCGCTATGGCCTACGTCGGAATCCAGGAGTACGAGCAGGCCGCCGCCGAGGCCGCAGCCGTTCTCGACGTGGCCCGCGGCTCCGGTTCCGGCCGCACTCTGCAAGAGGCCGTGACGGCCGTCAACGCTCTCGCGGCGGCGAGTAATGTTCCCGCTGTGCGGGATCTACTCGACGCAGTCAAGGAGAATGCGGGGTTCTGATGGCCACGCCGAACGAACTGACGGCCATGCGGCGAGCAATCGCCATCTCTGCCCAGGGCCTCGGGACGACGAGCCCTAACCCGCCCGTCGGGTGCGTGATCCTCGACCGCGACGGCATACCGGTCGGCGAGGGATACCACCTCCGCAAGGGCGACCACCACGCCGAGGTGAACGCACTCACCGCAGCGAGGGAGCGGGCCGAGGGCGGCACGGCCGTCGTGACCCTGGAGCCCTGCAACCACCACGGCCGGACCCCGCCGTGCCGACAAGCACTGATCGATGCCAAGGTCTCCCGCGTCCTGATGGCCGTCATGGACCCCACCTCGCGAGGGGAGGGCGGCGCGGCGGTGCTGGAACAGGCCGGCATTGAGGTGGAGCGTGGCGTCCTGGAGCAGGAAGCGCTGCTTGTCCTCGGCCCGTGGCTGCACTCACTCCGTACGGGCAGGCCGCACATCACCTGGGCGTACACCGCCGGGGCCGACGAGGACGACGGTGACCAGGCCGCGAAGCTGCGCGGCACATACGATCTTGTGATTCGGCGAAACGGAGCGATTGAGGAAGGAGCCCCAGGCGGTCACGGTGAGGGCACCTTCTGCGTCCCGCTTCACCTGGCTGACCACAAGCCCCAGCAGACTTTGCGCGCGTTGGCTGAAGCAGGGGCGCGTGCAGTGCTGATCGAAGGCACCCCCAACGAAGCGGCACGACTGCTCGCTGATGCTGTGGACCGAGTGATCATCGATGTACCGCAAACGACCCCGTCGGCCCGACCGACAGCAGTGAGCGGGAGATTGCTCCCCGACGGGTTCAGTATGGCCGCCATACAACCCATCGGCCGATACGTGCGGCTCACTGCGGAACGGGCGGCTCAGAGCGTGTCTCTTTGATGGAGTGATCACCCATCGGATGCGTCCGTCCGATGGGTGATCACTGATGCGATGTGGGATTGGAACGAGCCGTTGATGCAGGCCGATCCGCCCCAAGGACAGTGGTGAGCCGACCTCGTCTCACGTTGGAAGCTGTCGCGTGACTTGTCAGTGCGGCGTGCCACAGTGCCGCCATGAGTTACGACCTGGCGGTGTGGGAAGGCGAGAGGCCCGCGGACAACGTAGCTGTGGGAGAAGCCTTCACTCGCTATAGCTGCTACATCGCTGTGGACGAGGGGTTCCAGCCGTCACCGTGCATCGCCGAATACGTCGCGGGACTGTTGGCGCGATGGGTGGATTGCACGGAGGCCAAGGAGAGAACTTTTCCTTGGCCGACGGGCTCACTGACACGCGACGCCGCTGGCCCGTTCACTACTTCTCGAAGTGCTACAGCATGGCCGAAGGGGCTTCGGCCTATGCCGCAGAGCTCGCGGCATCGATGGGATTGGCTTGCTACGGCCCCAGGTTGGGCGTTGCGGCCGTGAAGACTGCCCTTCAATGGACTCCGAAAGACGAGCGATCCCCCTTCAGCATGGAGAGAATTTTGGTTACGACGATGTATCGATCCACATCATGTTTTGGCTGTTAGGCGTTGGAAGGGGACGCGTGAGGTATTGGCTATTCGCTGCCGAGAATAAGACATCAGCCTACGAAATGACTCGGGAGACATCCCGGACGGATGAGAATTGGGACTCATCGACTACAACGATCACCCACCTTGAAGCCGAAGTGGGTGATGCGGTCCTCCTGTGGCGTAAGGGGCGTGGCGGTGGTGTTGTGGCGCTGGGGGAGATTGCCAACACGACTCCCTTGGAGGACAGGCTTCCCTGGGCTCTCGCACGGCTACAAGAGAGGGGCGAGGGCGGCGTGGTTCCCCCGCATGTGAAGGTCCATATCTCCTTCGGAAGGCTTTCATTCGCAACCCCCGTCTCAGCCCCGGCCCTTCGGGCTTCGGAACTTGGACACGTGGCGAAGCAAGCACGTTCAACTACTGAGGGGCGCAAACTTATATCGCTCGATCTGACTGCCAAACTATGGGGCGACTTGGTTCAACTCGTAGATCAAGTGCAGCCGCCGGACGAAATGCCCACCGCGTGGAACATCCCGCCCGGTGCGGTAGTCAAGCGAACTCAACTGCATGACGTCTACGGGGGTAACCCACGCCTCACAGCCGGAGCTAGTGGAAGGACGCCCAACGCATTCCTGTTCCTGGAGTGCGGAAGTGTAGGTGATCTCGCACCACGGTGGCAGGGTCCTGTGCTGGTGGCTCCAGGACAAGCGCAGTGGATGGACGGCGTCTCGTACGACAATCTGGCTGTTCTCGCGCACCGTCGGCGCGGCGTGCCACTCAGGGTGTTTATGGTGCATCATGGCGAGTGCCTGTACGTTGGCGAGTTCGCGGTTGAGCCCGAATCGCCCATAGAACGCTGGGTGGATACCGGAAAGCGGGACATCGCGACCCCCTATTCTCGTCGACGACCGAACATGGTGGATACCCGGGCGCCCCTGTTCCGACTTCGTCAATTGCATGGTGTGTCAATTCCGGCAGGCCACGTGGATCCATTTCAGAAAGCTCATCGCATCAACCTTCGCCCCCAACCTGGCGCCGATCAGTTTCCTGCCGCCACTGCTATTCGCGATCTGCTGACTGCTTTGGAAAGCGAGCCATCGACTGCTGCGTCACTCGGGGAACTGGATGAGGCTCAGCTGCTCGCAACTTTGGTACAACGGGCCAGAAGGCAGGCCGACCTGGATGAGCTGCGCGCTGTCGTCGAGAACCTCGACAGCCGCGAGAGTGACTTGCAGCGACTCGTCGAGCGGATGACTTGGATCTTTGGTGGCGAGTTCCTGCCGGGTACAGCCCGCCGCAACCTCACCCTGCGGGACCAGCTCGACCTCACTCTGCTTCGGCCCGACGGAACCTTGCACGGTGTCGAACTGAAAAAGGCCAACATCGAGCGGCTCGTCACTGGCCAGCGTAACCATCTGATCGTCGGGGCGGAAGTCAACAAGGCCGTAGGTCAGGCGATGAACTACCTGCGCGAACTGGATGAAAAGCGGCCGCAGATCCTGATCGACCTCGGTATCGACTGTAGGCGGGCCTCAATGACGGTTGTCATTGGACACACTGCATTCGCGGCCACGGATGCGTCGCCCGAGGAGATTGACGAAGCCATTCGGACCTACAACTCACACCTGACCCGGGTGAGCGTTACAACGTATGGTCGCCTGATTGAGAATGCGCAGCGGATGATCGACCTGACATCTTCGGAGCGTTAGGGCCTGTCTCCTTTATCAGACTCGAATCAGTGGCTTAGTAAGGCCGCGAGATTGACCGTATGGCGCGGGCTCCGACCATGAGTTTGGTCGGAGCCCGCGCCTTAACAGCGCTGTCCACGGGAGACCATTGGGCTTACCCGTCTTTTCCTACTGACTGACGCGGTCTGCCATTGGGAGTCGTACTGCTGTCGGTCAGTCGCTGGTGCCCAACGCCGCGTGTACATCAGCGGCCCTGAAGGGAACGACCCAGGCCATGCGCCCAATGGAAGCCTGTGCTAGCCACACGGAGTTGAGGACGATCAGCGACCAGATCAACTCCTGAGCTTGTGGAACGGCTGCCCACAAGATGCAGATGATCACACTGATCACCAAGACTGATTGATGGTTACGAGTTGACACCCGAGGGGTGGACGGGGGGACACTCAATCGGACCTCCTAGGTTCCTTGCCCACCCTGCCGCTCTCGTTGGGAAGCCTGCGCGGCTATGGGTGGGCGTTTTCGTTGTTGGGGCCATGGTGGCCTGTCGATTGGCTGTCCGAGAGGTCGAGCTTGAGTTGGCACGGAAGGCCGCCTGAGTAGACATTGGTTTGGGACCCGCAGCGATTGTTTGAGACGCGACTGTCCCGTGCAGCCCTCTGACCTGCAGGTTTAACCCTCTAGTCAGGCTTATACCGCACGACACCGACAAATCTGTGGTCTCGCTGCACCCCCATGACGCAAATGACCTCTTTGCCCCTTCTTGGCTTTACTCAGTCTTTGACGTCTTGCTTGGGCTGAGCGTAGGAAATAGCCCTTGTTTTGAGGAAGTGGGCATGGCGCGACTGTCGTATTTCGGTGTAGTCAAGATCGTGAAACGTTCCGTGAAACCGGCCGGATCTCGATGTCCATGTCCCCGTAGGCGGGCCGTCACTTCGGTCGTGACATCAGCGCTGACATCAACGACGGCACACGCTGCCCTCCATCGGTCCCCCACGGGCACCGGGCCGGACCGCCGCCGAGGCGCGCACCAGGCCCCCGCCCGAACCTACGGATCAAGAGGTTGCAGGTTCGAATCCTGCCGAGCGCGCAGCAGCCTCTTGCGTATGCGATGACGGCAACGGTGAGAGCAGCTCTCGGAGCGATCACTCTTTATCGCTCTGTTGGTGCGGTGGGGCGGAGCAGTGTCAGGAAGCCGCCGAGCAGAGCGAACGCGAGAAGGAACAGCTCCGTTTCCATCCTGCTGATGCCGCCCTCGGTCAGCTGGGTCCCGAGAATGATCCAGGTCGCTGATCCCATGCACACCAGCAGCTGATTGTCCCGCTCCCGCAGCATCCGCATCCCCGCCCACAGCAGCACGGGTACCAGTGTCAACCAGGCGAGTGTGGCCAGCGCTCCTTCTATGAACCCTGCGCCGACACCCGCGTCCGGATTGGCCCGTCGCGCTTCCGACTCCCACCGCTCGGCGGATTCCCAGACCCAGTACGTCGCATGCGCCGCGGCCGCCGAGACGACGATGCCCTTTGTCCAGCGGCCCATCCTGCTGCTCAACATGGCTTCACCATGCACAGCACAGACCTCGCATGCCTGAGTACCCATACTCAAAGCGGACCAGAAGGTGCACAGAAGGCCATCGCTCCGCAAGCCATGCCCTGCCCGTGCGGTGAGCCGCGAGCTTGTCGCGCGCTACGGGCAGATCGACGTGCTGGTGTACGCCCATGTGTGGGGTGTGAACGCCTTTGCGGCCTCGGCGTGGCATCTGCGGCGAAGTGGGGTGGGCGGGATGTTCGATGCCTACGCTGTCGGCTTCGACGGGGTGTGGGCGATCGCGATACCGGTGGGGGAGGGCTGACCGTGGCACGGACCGAGTACTACGACGACCCGGACGCACCAGAGCCGAACAGCTTGGTGGTTGCCGCGTCCGCTGTTGTCACCGACGAGGAAGGCCGCATCCTCCTCCAGCGCCGCTGGGACAACGGCCTGTGGGCGCTCCCGGGCGGGGGCATGGAGATGGCCGACTCTCTGCCGGGCACGGCTGTCCGCGAGGTCAGGGAGGAGACGGGGCTGGACGTCGAGATCACGGGCCTCGTGGGCACGTATACCGATCCGCGCCACGTCATCGCGTATTCGGACGGTGAGGTGCGGCGGCAGTTCAACGTTTGTTTCACGGCCCGAGTGGTTGGCGGACAACTGGCGATCTCCGACGAGTCCGCGGAGCTGCGGTTCGTTTCGCTGGACGAGTTGGACGGGCTGTGGATGCACCACACACAGCGGCTGCGGTTGGACCATTTCTTGGAGCACCGTGAGTGCCCGTACTTGGGCTGAGTGGTCAGGTTCGGATCCTGACAAGCGCGCGTCAGCCCAGGGAGCCCCCCTTCCGGTGATCGGAAGGGGGGCTCTCGTCGTGATCCGTGGCTCGCCCATCGACGGGCCTCGGGTAGTACGACTACTCCGGTGGCTGGAAGCCGCCGATCTTCTGCTCCAGTAGTTCGGCCAGCCGCAGTGGGGTGCGGTCCTCGTGCATTGGGCCGATGAGCTGGACTCCCACCGGTAGGCCCTCGGGGGATCGGGTCGCTGGGATGGCGGTGGCGGGTAGGCCGGGCATGGTGGCCAGACCGGCCCAGACGAGCTGGTCGAGGTACGGGTAGTCGGTGCCGTCGATGTCGAGTCGGCGTTCCCTCAGGTCGGGGTTGTGGTCGTGGGGGAACGCGGGGGTGGGCGTGATGGGGCACACCACGGCGTCGAACTCGGCGAAGAGCCGGCGCCAGCCGTGGCGGTGGAGTTCGCGGCGGCTGTCCGCCTCGATCCAGTCGCGGTGGCTGAACGCCATGCCGCGCAGCAGCGCCGCATCGAGGCTGTGGTCGTCCGCGCTCAGTTCGGCGGCGTGGGTGCGCAGCTGCTCGTACGCTTCGAGGGGGAAACGTCCGCTGAAGCCCGAGAACAGCAAATGGGTGTAGAGGACCGCGGCTTCGCTCAGGTCGGGTAGCAGCGGACTGTGGCGTTCGACGCGGGCGCCGGCGTCGGCGAGTGCGTCGGCCACTCGGGTCACGCCCGCACGCACGGCGGAGCCGGTCGGGATGAGCGGGTGGTCGTCGAGGACCAGGACCCGGAAGTCGTGGAGTTGCTCGTGGCGCGCGGGCGGCAGTGTGACGGCGTGTGCCACGCCGAGCGTCAGGGGATCGGGTCCGGCCATGACGTCGAGCAGGAGTGTGAGGTCGCGGGCGGTGCGCGCCATCGGGCCGACGACGGCGAGGTCGGGTTCGGCCGGCAGTGCCGGTGCGGTCGGCGGGACCATGCCGCGGCTCGCCGCCAGTCCGAGTGTCGGCTTGTGCGCGTAGACACCGCAGAAATGTGCGGGGGTACGCAATGAACCGGCGATGTCGGAGCCGATGGACAGCGCGCCGAATCCGGACGCCAGGGCCGCCGCCGATCCGCCGGAGGATCCACCCGACGTACGACCGTGATCCCACGGGTTGTTGGTGGTGCCGTAGATCTCGTTGAAGCTCTGTATATCTTGCAGCCCCAAGGGCACGTTGGTCTTGCCGAGTACCACCGCGCCCGCGTCCTTGAGGCGCGACACCTGGACCGCGTCCTCGGCCGGCATGTAGTTCCGGTGTGGCGGCATGCCCCAGGTCGTCGGCAGCCCGGCTATGTCGTAGGACTCTTTGACCGTCACCGGAATGCCGAGCAGCGGCCGGTCCTCACCGCGGGCGCGCGCCTGGTCGGCGTCGCGTGCGGCGGCCCGCGCACGGTCGAAGTCCGGCACACAGATCGCGTTGATCGCCTTGTCGTCCCGCTCAATACGGGCGATCACCTCGTCGGTCAGTTCCGCCGAGGTCACTTCACCGGCACGCAAAGCAGCCGTGAGTTTTTCGGCCGTCAGAAAATTCCGCTCCATGAATCCGACCGTATCGGCCTCTGGGGCGGGCCATAAAACACCATTTCGCGCAATGGAGTGGAGGGCTCAATGCTCATTGTATTTTCTCTCCGGCCGACCTCGAAGCGGTCGGCGACTCGCTGTGCCGTGAGTTGGCGCCGTTGGGTGTGCGGGTGGTGGTGGTCGTCGAGCCCGGCGCGGTCCGTTGGGTACTGCTCGACCGGCTGCCCGACCGGCTGCTCGACCGCATCCTCGTGGCCGGCCTCCGTCCGCACAGACCCCGGTTCGGCTGGATCTGGCCTTGCGGCCACTGCTGCACGGTATTAGTTGTCCGTTAGTAGAACGCCAACGCGATCTTCGAAGCTGGTTGTCGTCCGGGAGCGAGACGACAGAACACAGCAACGAAGAGGTCACGATGAACACCACCACCAACCGCTTCCGCGGCCGCGCCGGCCGCCGTATCGCCGCCGCCCTTGTCGCGGCCGCGGCGCTGAGCCTGGGGGCCACGGCCTGCGGGCCGGATGACTCCGGGGCCGACTCCTCCGGCTCCTCGGCCTCGGCCCAGCCCACCAGTGGCTCCTCTTCGGACAACTCCGGTTCGCAGGGCCAGAATGGCGGGAAGCAGGGCCAGGGCGGCGGCAAGACCGACACGGCGCCGCCCGCCGCGGGCAACGGTGGCGGCAAGGGCGGCGGCAACGGTGGCGGCAACGGTGGCGGCGCCGCCAACGCGGGGAACCACCGTATGTACGTCGGCACGCTGAAGTACCTCGCGCCCGGCAAGATGACCATCAAGCCCGAGAGCGGAGGCATGGAGCAGGCATTCCTGATCTCCAACGCCACGAAGATCCTCGGCGCGGCCGCTATCTGCTCCGACGACGGTGGCACCGTGTCCATCGGCGACGACGGTTACGGCACCTCCAAGTGCACCGTGGAGCAGTTGGAGAAGGCCGCGAAGACCAACAGCGTGACCGTGCGCGTCACCATGAACCCCAAGTCCGGCGCCGCCGAGACGGTCGAGGAGAAGTACCACCCGTAAGCCCCGCATTCCACACTCCCGCGCGCCCGGTGGGCCCTCCGCCCCGCCGGGCGCGCGGGTTTGCGCGATCACGCACGCTGATGCCTTATCGACGGAAATTCTTTATCGGTTTTCGGCGGCGCGGCCGATTCGCGTCAATTCCTGCGGCGACGCCCTTGTCCGTAGGGGCGGCTGCGATCGTGTGCCCGCCACTCCTCCGTTGCTCATCGCCGAAACCCCGCGGCCGCGCTCGGGCAGCGGTGCGTCGGACGCCGGTATGAGGGCGATCTGTTTTAGCTTCGGACGCTCCGGCTCAGCCGCGGTGTCCCCCGGGCGGGTGTGTCGTACCAGAGGCGGACCCGATCGGCCGGTGTGTACTGCGTTCTCAGTAGCGCGAAATGTCGGCAGGCGCACGACGACAGGGCGGCCCGCTCCCGGAGAGCCTGGGCGAACAGTCGGCACCAGATGCGGACAGTCGGCACCAGATGCGGACAGTCGGCACCAGATGCGGACAGTCGGCACCAGATGTGGAGACCTCCTGTCGTGGCTACATTCCTTTACCAAGTGGGCCGTCTGGCCTTCCGGCGACGCTGGTACGTCGCCCTGGTCTGGGCGGCCGTCCTGACCGCCGTCGGGCTGGGCGCGCTCAAGGCTTCGGGGGCTTCCGACGAGGAGTTCTCGATGCCGGGCATCGAGTCCCAGAAGGCGTTCGACCTGATGGAACAGCGCTTCCCCGGAGCCTCCGCCGACGGCGCGACCGCCCGGGTCGTCTTCGTCGCGCCGAGCGGTGAGAAGGTCACCGCCACCGAGAACCGGCAGGCCGTCGAGGAGGCCGTGGCCAATCTGGGCGACGGGGCTCAGGTCGCGAGCGCCGTCGACCCGTTCCGGGCGAAGGCCGTCAGCAAGGACGGCACGACGGCGTACGCGACGGTCACCTACAAGGTCGCCGCCAACGACCTCACCGACACCAGCAAGAACCAGCTGGAGCGGGCCCTCCACACGGCCCAGGGCTCCGGGCTGACCGTCGAGGCCGGTGGAAGCGCGATGGACGACGGTGGCGGGCCCGGCGGTGCGGCCGAGGTGATCGGTGTCGCGATAGCCGCCGTCGTGCTGCTGATCACCTTCGGTTCGCTGGCCGCCGCCGGACTGCCGCTGCTGACCGCCATCATCGGCGTCGGCGTGAGCATGGCCACCATCCTGACCCTGTCCGAGGCGCTGGGCCTGTCCACGACGACCGGCACCCTGGCGATGATGCTGGGTCTCGCCGTCGGCATCGACTACGCCCTGTTCGTCGTCTCCCGCTATCGCGAGGAGCGAGCCAGGGGCCGGGTGCCGCGGGAGGCGGTCGGTCTGGCGGTCGGCACGGCCGGTTCCGCGGTCGTGTTCGCCGGGCTCACCGTCGTGATCGCGCTGGCCGGACTCGCGGTGGTCGGCATCCCGATGCTCACCAGGATGGGCCTGGCCGCGGCGGGCGCGGTCGTCGTCGCCGTACTGGTCGCGCTGACGCTGGTCCCGGCGTTCCTCGGCTTCTGGCCGAACGCCGTGCTCCGGCGGCGGGCCCGTCGGAGCGGACGGATCGAGGAGGAGGGCACCCGGGACAACGGGGGCAGCCGTTGGGCGCGGTTCGTGCTGCGGCGTCCGCTGCCCGTGCTGCTGCTCGGCGTGGTGGGCCTCGGGGCCCTCGCGGTGCCGATGACGGATCTGCAACTCGGCATGCCCGGGGACGAGGCCAAGTCGACCTCCACCACCGAGCGTCGGGCCTACGACGCGCTCGCCGAGGGCTTCGGGCCGGGCTTCAACGGGCCGCTGACCGTCGTCGTGGACGCGAAGGGGGACACCGACCCGAAGGGCGCCGCCGACACGGTCGCGAAGGAGATCGGCGGTACCGAGGGTGTCGTGTCCGTCTCCCCGGCCCGCTTCAACGAGGCCGGTGACACGGCCGTCTTCCAGGTCGTGCCGTCCACGGCGCCGACCGATGAAAGGACCAAGGACCTGGTCACGACCATCCGGGGCGAGCGGCCCGGGGCCGAGTCCGAGACCGGGGCGACCTTCGAGGTCACCGGCACCACCGCGCTGAACATCGACGTCTCCGACAAGGTGCAGTCCGCGCTGGTCCCCTATCTGGTGGTCGTGGTGGGTCTCGCGATCGTGCTCCTGCTGGTGGTCTTCCGGTCCCTGTTCGTCCCGCTGAAGGCGGCCCTCGGCTTCTTGCTGTCGGTGCTGGCCTCCCTCGGCGTGGTCGTCCTCGTCTTCCAGCAGGGCCACGGCGCCGGGCTCCTGGGCGTGGAGCAGACCGGCCCGATCATGAGCCTGATGCCGATCTTCCTGGTGGGCATCATCTTCGGCCTGGCCATGGACTACGAGGTGTTCCTCGTCTCGCGGATGCGGGAGGCGTACGTCCACGGCGAGCGGCCGGGCCAGGCGATCACATCCGGGTTCCGGCACAGCGCGCGCGTGGTGGTGGCCGCCGCGCTGATCATGATCGCGGTGTTCGCCGGGTTCGTCGGCGAGAGCGACTCCATGGTCAAGATGATCGGGTTCGGGCTCGCCTCCGCCGTCCTGTTCGACGCCTTCGTCGTACGGATGGCGATCGTGCCCGCCGTGCTCGCCCTGCTCGGCGACAGGGCCTGGTGGCTGCCGAAGTGGCTGGACCGGCTGCTGCCCAAGGTCGACGTGGAGGGCGAGGCGCTCGGCCGCCGGGCGGAGGCGGGGCCGGGTCCGGGGTCGGGTCCGGGCTCGGGGTCGGGACCGGGATCGGACCCGGATTCTGGGTCGGGACCGGGACCGGGACCGGGATCGGACCCGGAACCGGCCGGGACGACCGGCCTGGAAGTGACCCGCACCTGATCGACCGCCCGACCCGCCCCCGCCGGGGACGCCCGTGGCGAACGCCATGGGCGTCCCCGGCGGCGGTCCGCGCGGGGAACGGGCACGGTGGTGCACCGAGCACCGAAACGGTCATGGTGGCCCACGGGCCACCGAATCCGTCACGGTGGCCCACAGAGCGCCGAATCGGTCACGATGGCCCACAGCACCGAGCGGAGAGCCCAGCCGATGAGCACCAGCCTTGAGCGTTACACGGACCGTTTCGAGCAGTACGCCGACCGCTACCCCCACGTCATCGACGTGGTGCTGGTCCTGTCGCTGATGGGCTGCGCGGCCCTCGGCAGCAACCTCACCATGCCCGGCGCCGACCCGCCCGACCAGGACAGGGCCGCCACCGCTCTCATGGGCGTGTCCTGCCTCGCCCTGCTGAAGTACCGCAGCCATCCGCGTACCGCGGTCGTCGTGACCGCGGTCTGCACCGTGATCGCGATCTCGCTGGGGTACCTGCTCACCCCCCTGCTGCTGGGGCCCGTCATGGCGGCGCTCTACTGGCTGGCCACGCTCACCGACCGCAAGACCACACGCGTCTTCGGTGTCGCCGTCATGGCGGCGCTGATGGTCGCGTCGGCGGTCTCCGACTCCATGGACGGTCTGTCCCTGCTGCTCCGGACGATCGGCCCCTTCTTCTGGCTGATGCTGCCGCTCGCCGCCGGCAACATGACCCGGCTGCGGCGCGCCTACCTGGCATCGGTGCAGGCCCGCGCCGAGCACGCCGAGCGCACCCGGGAGGAGGAGGCACGGCTGCGCGTCACGGAGGAGCGCATGCGCATCGCCCGCGAGTTGCACGACGTCGTGGCGCATCACATGGCCCTGGCCAACGCGCAGGCCGGTACGGCCGCCCACCTCGCGCTCACCAGTCCGCAGCAGACGAAGAAGATCCTCACCGATCTGACCGGCACCACGTCCTCCGCGCTGCGCGAACTGAAGGCCACGCTGGGGCTGCTGCGCCAGAACGACGACTCGGCCTCCGCGCCGCTGGAGCCGTCTCCCGGCCTCGCCCGGCTGCCCGAGCTGGTCTCGGCGTGCGCGTCCGCGGGGCTCGCCGTCACGGTCAGCACGACAGGGGAGCCCCGCCCGCTCTCCCCCGGGGTGGACCTGACCGCGTTCCGGATCGTGCAGGAGGCGCTCACCAACGTCTCCAAGCACGCCGCCGTGGACTCGGCACAGGTACGTCTGGCCTACTCCGGTTCACGCCTGCTGATCACGGTCAGCAACGACGGTCCGGGCACCAACGGTTCGGACACCAACGGTTCGGACACCGACGGTTCGGACACCAACGGCACCTCCGATGCCGCCAAGGCCGTGACCGACCGGGGCTTCGGCGTCATGGGCATGCGTGAACGCGCCCGCACCATCGGCGGCGAACTCTGCGCGGGACCCCGCCCGGAGGGCGGCTTCGAGGTCACCACCGCGCTGCCGCTCCAGCCCTCGGCACCCGAAGCACCTGAAGCATCTGAATCACCTGAAGCGGCCGAAACATCAGAAGCACCCGAGGCCGCCGAAACATCAGAAGCACCCGAAGCGGCCGAGGCGACCGTAGGCGCCACAGACGCTCCCGCGCGAGGAGAGAAGTCATGACCATCAGGGTGCTGCTCGCCGACGACCAGACCTTGCTGCGGGCCACCTTCCGGATCCTGATCGACTCCTGCGAGGACATGGCGGTGGTCGGCGAGGCATCGGACGGCGCGGAGGCGCTGGAGCTGACCCGCGCCCACCACCCCGACATCGTCCTCATGGACATCCGGATGCCGGGCACGGACGGGCTCGCCGCCACCTCCGCGATCTGCGCCGCCCCGGAGCTGGCCGCCACCCGCGTCCTCATTCTGACGACGTTCGAAACCGAGGACTACGTCGCCCAGGCCCTGCGCGCCGGCGCCAGTGGCTTCCTCGGCAAGGACGTCACCGCCGACACCCTGCTGGCCGGTCTGCGCACCGTGGCCTCCGGCGAGGCGCTGCTGTCCCCCGCCGCGACCCGCACCCTCATCACGAACTTCCTCATGTCCCCCGCCCCAGACGCCCACCTCGCGCCTCCGCAACGCCTCTCGGAACTCACCGTCCGCGAGCGCGAGGTGATGGCCCTGGCCGCCGAGGGCAAGTCCAACACCGAGATCGCCGAGGTCCTCACGCTCAGCCCGCTGACCGTGCGCACCCACGTTCACCGCGCGATGACGAAACTGGGCGCCCGCGACCGTGCCCAACTGGTCGTGATCGCCTACCAGACGGGCCTGGTACGGGCGACTCCGCCCGCACCGTGACCGCGACCGTGGCCGCCGACCGGCGTCCCTGGCGTCCCGGCGTCACGGCAGCAGCTCACTTCTCGATCGGCGGGCAGTAGCCGGTGTCGTTGCCGATGGAGTTGATGGTGGCGTTGTCCCTGTGGTCGCCCGCGTAGTTGATCTGGTCCGTGCACTTCATGTCACCCTTCCTGAGGGTGCCCTTGGAGGTTTCTTCCTTCTGGATCGGCGGGCAGTAGCCGGTGTCGTTGCCGATGGAGTTGATGGTGGCGTTGTCCCTGGTGTCCCCGGCGTAGTCGATCTGGTTCGTGCACCTCATGCCGGGCTTCCTGGGGGTGCCCTTGGCGGTGTCCTTGGCCTGGTCCTGGCCCTGGTCCTGGTCGTTCGCCGTGGGCGCGGGGGACTGCGGGGCGCTCGCGGAGGCGGAGGGCGAGGACGAGGAGTCGGTCTCGCCGTCCTGGCATGCGGTGAGTCCGAGGGCGGCGACCGCGATGATCATGGCGGCGGCGGCCTTGCGGGCGTGGCGGTTGTGGCGGAGGGCGGTGCGGTGCGACATGGTCTTCCCCGTTCTCGTGTGGTGTCTCGCGACGTGGTGGTTCGGGCTCGTGAGAACGAGACTGTCGGTCACCGCTGTTGATCCACCGCCGTACGGCTAACGCTCCGCTAATGCCGGGCCGGGCCGCCGGATCGGAGTGGAGTTGGTCGACGACTATGCGGCCGCGATCCGGGAGCGCTATGGCGCGCGGAGCGCGCGGGGGAAGCGGGCGGCCGGGGTCATGGGGGCGTTGAACGCGGTGGTGTTCATCGCCGTGCCGGTCGCCGGGATGGTCGATCTGCACGGTCGAGCCGACGGCGGGCTCGGCTTCTGGCGCGCGTTCGTCTTCGGTGCCCTCGTCTGGCTCGCGCTCGTCGTCTTCGACTTGGTGGTTCTGGACTGGTGGCTGTTCTGCACGGTCCGGCCCCGGTTCATGGTGCTGCCCGGCACGGAGGGCATGGCCGAGTACCGGGACTATGCCTTCCACTGGCGGGTGCTCGTTCCCCGGCCCGTTCCCTGGCCGCTGCTGACGGTCCTTGGGTACGGGGCGGTCGTCGGTGCTGTCTCGGCCCTGGTCGAGGCGCTTTTCTGAGCGGTCGGGCCGGAGGCGGCGGTATGGATTTCCCTTAGCGGGGAGAACGACGTAGAGTTACGTCTACCGACGCGGGGTGGAGCAGCTCGGTAGCTCGCTGGGCTCATAACCCAGAGGTCGCAGGTTCAAATCCTGTCCCCGCTACTCAGGTATCGAGGGCCCGGCACTTCTCCAGTGCCGGGCCCTCGGTCGTTCGGCCGCGCCGAGGGCCCCGCCGCCGTCAGAGCGTGGGGCCGTCGCCGCCGTCAGCGGGTGACTTTCCAGCTCACCGGGCGCTTGGTGTCATCGCCTGTGCTGTACGTCACCACCGACGGCCGTATGCCGTTGGGCACCAGGAACACCTTGCACAGGGAGACCTTCGCCCCCACCGCGAAGTCGTCCGGGTCCTTCCCCGGGCAGGCCGTCACCTCGGTGTCGCCGGTGATGAGCGGCTGGTCGTCCACGCCGCCTGTGTCCTCGAGGCCGGTGGGGGTGTTGAGGAAGGGGTAGTGGAGGGAGTTCTCGCCGGTGTTCTCGAAGGTCATGGTGACGTAGTACGGCTGGGTGGTCCGTATGTCGGACGGTTCCACACCCGCCGTCCTCAGCTCCGCGTGGGTGCCCTTGCGCACGCTCACCGCCGTGACCCGCAGGGCGCCGCGCATATGGTCCGAGCCGCGCTTGTAGGTGACCGAGGTGTGCTCGCCGAGCCGCAGGGTCTTGCCGCCGTCGCTGTCGGCCGCCATGTCGGCGCGGGTCGCGGGCTGCCGTCGGCCGGACGCGGCGCTGTCGTCCTCACAGCCGGCGGTGGCGAGGCCGAGGAGGGTGACGCCGAGGGCGCAGACGAGGGCGGTCCCGGATCGGGCGGCGCGGCGAGGCGGGCGGTTGGGCATGGACGGTCCCCCGGTGGTCGGTGATGGTCGGTCGGTGATGACGTCGAGCGAGTGGTGACTGCCTGGATGGATACGCCGGTCACGGAGCGTCAGTTCACCTTCTCGGTTCCCCTTGTGGTGATCTTGCTACCGCAGATCATCATGGTCGTGACAAAACCACTGGTCGAGGCTGTGATCAACTCAAGGCGAGAGCTTGAGACGAGGCTGTAGCAATACGCCCGGGGCAACTACCGTGATCCGCATGGACGATCCCGCCGTGGTGTCGGCGCAGCGGTTCTGGCAGGAGCTCGGGCTGCCCGGACTCATCGATGTGCACACCCACTTCATGCCCCAGCGCGTACTGGACAAGGTCTGGGCCTTCTTCGACGCCGTCGAGCCCCGCTGGCACATCACCTACCGCGAGGAGGAGGACGAACGCCTCGCGACGCTACGGGCGTTCGGGGTGCGGGCCTTCACCTCGATGCTCTACCCCCACAAGCCCGACATGGCGCGCTGGCTGAACGGCTGGGCGGCCGATTTCGCCGCCCGTACGCCCGACTGCCTGCACACCGCGACCTTCTTCCCCGAGCCCGGGGTGGACGGGTACGTGCGCGCGGCGCTCGAGGGCGGGGCGCGGGTGTTCAAGGCCCATGTGCAGGTGGGGGCGTACGACCCGGGTGATCAGCTGCTCGACCCGGTGTGGGGCATGCTCGCCGAGAGCGGGACGCCCGTGGTCATCCACTGCGGCTCGGGGCCCCACCCGGGCAAGTACACCGGCCCGGAGCCGGTGGGGCGGGTGCTGGCCCGCCATCCTCGGCTGCGCCTGATCATCGCGCATATGGGGCTGCCGGAGTACTCGGACTTCCTGGGGCTGGCGGAGCGGTACGAGGAGGTCCACCTGGACACCACGATGGCCTTCACCGACTTCACCGAGCGCCAGTGGCCGTTTCCGCGGTCGGAGCGGGAGCGGCTGGCCGCCCTGGGGAACCGGGTGCTGTTCGGGAGCGACTTCCCCAACATCCCGTACGGATACCGGCATGCGCTGGACGCGCTGACGCGGGTCGGGCAGGACGAGGAGTGGCTGCGCGGGGTGTGTTACGGGAACGCGGCGCGGCTGTTCGGGATATGACGGGTTGTGGCCGCTCCGGATGCGCCCCTCGCGGGTGGAGCGTGGATGTTCCGGATGCGCTTGTTGTGGGTGGAGCGTGGCCGCCCGGATGCGCCCCTCGCGGGTGGAGCGTGGATGTTCCGGATGCGCCCGTTATGGCTAGGGCGCGGCCGCTCCGGATGGGGGGCTCGCCCGGTGCCCGCGTCGGCTGGGGCTCGCCCGGTGCCCGCGTCGGCGCCGGGCGAGGAGGCCGCGGGGGTCGGTCAGCTCTTGTCCAGCGGCAGTGCCTCGGCCAGCGTGCGCCACTGCTCGCGGGGGAGCCCCTGGTCGTCGCTCACCACCTGGATCGCGAGGTGGTCCGCGCCCGCGGCCAGGAACTCGTCCACGCGCGCCCGGATCGCCTCCGCGTCGCCGAGCGCGTACATGGCGGCGAGGAGACGGTCGCTGCCGCCGTCCGCGAAGTCCGCGTCCCCGAAGCCCAGCCGCTTGAAGTTGTTGGTGTAGTTGGGCAGCGCCAGATAGCGGCCGAGGTAGTCGCGGGCGGTGGCGCGGGCGCGTTCCAGGTCCGTGTCGAGGACGACCTTCAGCTCGGGCGCGAGCACGGCCTCCTTGCCCAGCACGTCCCGGGCCTCGGCGGTGTGCTCCGGGGTGACGAGGTACGGATGCGCGCCGGCCGCGCGGTCGCGGGACAGCTCGAGCATCTTGGGGCCGAGCGCGGCCAGGACCCGCTCGGCGGCGGGGACGGGGGCCGGGGCGGAGTCCAGTGCGGTCAGGTACTCCTTCATCGCCGTGTACGGGCGCTTGTAGCGCTCACCGGCGAGCGCGCTGTGGCTCACGCCGAGGCCGAGGAGGAAGCGGCCGCCGTGGGCGGCGTTGAGCGCGGTGTGCCGCTCGGCGACGTAGCCCGCCTCGTGGTCCCAGATGCTCAGGATTCCGGTCGCGACGGTGATCCGGGAGGTGGCGTCCAGCAGGACTCCGGCCTGATCCGGGCTGGGACTGCCACCGAGCCAGACGGCGCCGTACCCCAGCTCGTCCAGCTCGGCCGCTGCCTCGCTGACCTGCTCTGATGGGGTGAGGTCCGTCTTCAGGGCCGCGGTCCAGATGCCGATCTTGCCAAGTGCGGGACGAGAAGTCATACAGGGGGAAGCCGGAGAGTCCTTCCGGTTATTCCGTGGCCCGCCCAGCCGTTCCGTGCCCAGGATCCGCTGTTTCGCCCCCGGCCGGTCCCGTCCCCGCCGCCACAGGATTCTCAGGTAATTCACAGGCAGCCGAAAGGGACCTCTCAGGGCCCGCTCCGAAGGTGGAGGTCATGATGCCGACCTCGCCTCATGGGCGTACCGAACTGCTGCGCCCCGACGGTAGCCCCGTCCGGGTGCTGGTCGTGGACGACGAGTCGGCGCTCGCCGACCTGCTGTCGATGGCACTGCGCTACGAGGGGTGGGAGGTGCGCACCGCGGGTGACGGCGCGGAGGCGATCCGGATCACCCGTGAGCTGCGCCCGGACGCGGTGGTCCTGGACATCATGCTGCCCGATATGGACGGGCTCGCCGTGCTGGGGCGGCTGCGCCGGGAACTGCCCGATGTCCCGGTGCTGTTCCTGACCGCGCGCGACGCGGTGGAGGACCGGATAGCGGGCATCACGGCGGGCGGCGACGACTATGTGACCAAGCCGTTCAGCCTGGAGGAGGTCGTCGCCCGGCTGCGCGGGCTGCTGCGCAGGTCGGGGGCGGCGGCCGCGCGCAGTGAGTCGGTGCTGGCCGTCGGCGATCTGATCCTGGACGAGGACAGCCACGAGGTGGCGCGCGGGGGACAGGAGATCCATCTCACCGCGACCGAGTTCGAACTGCTGCGCTATCTCATGCGCAATCCGCGCCGGGTGCTCAGCAAGGCGCAGATCCTCGACCGGGTCTGGAGCTATGACTTCGGCGGCCAGGCCAACGTGGTCGAGCTCTACATCTCGTATCTGCGGCGCAAGATCGACGCGGGGCGCAGCCCGATGATCCATACCCGGCGGGGCGCCGGGTATCTGATCAAGCCCGGGGAGTAGGCACGGTGGCGCACCCCCCGCCCCGGCCGCCCCGAGGCCCCGACCTGCCCGGCCCCGACGGGATGCCCGGCGCCTCCCAGCCGCCCCAGGGCGCGGGAGCGGCGCAGGGGCGCGCGCACGCCCGGCGCGCCCAGCGTGCGGGACGCGCTCAGCGTGCGGGGAACGCGCAACGAGCCGGAGCCGCGCAACGAGCCGGGCGCACTCAGGGGGCCGGGCGCACTCAGCGGGCCGGGCGCCGCCCCTGGTCCCTGCGCACCCGTCTGGTCGTCTCGGCCGTCGCGCTGATCGCGGTGGTCTGCGCGGTGATCGGCTCGGTCACGACCCTGGCCCTGCAGTCGTACCTCCAGGGGCAGGTGGACGACGATCTGCGCGCGTCCGTCGGGCGGTTCCTGAACAAGCCGGGACCGGAGCGCGAACTCCCCCGGAACGATGTGCTCTTCGTCGCCTCGCCCGGTCAGCCGATCGGCACGGTCGGGGCGCGGTTCGGCCAGGACGGCGAGATCTCCATGTCGGGCAAGAGCAATGACTCGCCCATGACGGACGAGGTCGACGCCGAGAGCCGGGTGGACCCCCTGACCAGCGGTCAGCAGAAGGCGATCGCCGCCGTCCCGCTGGACGGGGACGTGCACACCATCGATCTGCCCGGCCTCGGCGGCTATCGGGCGGTGGCCCAGCCGGACCACCGGGATGGCGGCATCATCCTCGCCTTCCCGCTCGACCAGACGCAGGAGACGGTCAACACCCTCATCCTCGTGGAGGTCTGTGTGGCCGCGGCCGGGCTGGTCGCGGCCGGGATCGCCGGGGCCGCGATGGTCGGCATCTCGCTGCGGCCGCTGCGCCGGGTGGCCGCGACCGCGACCCGGGTCTCCGAACTCCCCCTGCACAGCGGCGAGGTGGCGCTGCGCGAGCGCGTCCCGGCCTCGGAGGCCGATCCGCGTACCGAGGTCGGCCAGGTGGGGGCGGCGCTCAACCGCATGCTCGGCCATGTGGAGTCGGCGCTCGCGGCCCGCCAGGAGAGCGAGACGCGGGTGCGGCAGTTCGTCGCCGACGCCAGCCATGAGCTCCGTACGCCGCTCGCCTCGATCCGCGGCTACGCCGAGCTGACCCGGCGCGGCCGGGAGGAGATCGGGCCCGACACCCGGCATGCCCTCGGCCGGGTCGAGTCCGAGGCCGGGCGGATGACCGGGCTGGTCGAGGATCTGCTGCTGCTGGCCCGGCTGGACGCGGGGCGGCCGCTGGAATGCGCGGAGGCCGATCTGTCCCCGCTGGTCGTGGACGCCGTCAGCGACGCTCGGGCGGTCGGCTCGGACCACGAGTGGCGGCTGGAGCTGCCCGATGAACCGGCGGTCGTCTTCGGCGACGACGCCCGGCTGCGCCAGGTGCTGGTGAACCTCCTCGGCAACGCGCGGACGCACACCCCGGCCGGTACCACGGTCACGGCGCGGGTGCTGTGGGGCGGGCCGCGGGCGTCGCCGTACCCCTCGCCGTATCTGGCGCCGTACGGGCTCTCCTACGGGATGTCTTACGGCGCGTCCTCCCATGGCCACCGTAAGGGGCGCGGCTCGCCACACGCCCAGACGTACGCCCCGCCGCATCACCAGACCCAGCCGCATGACCAGACGTACGCCCAGCCGCACGCCCAGACGTACGCCCCGCCCTACGGCTCCCCGTACGCGGCCGCCCGCGCCGCCGGGGCCTTCGGCCCGCCGCAGCCGCCCTCGTACGTCTCGCTGGAGATCGAGGACGACGGTCCCGGCATCCCGCCCGAGCTGCTGCCGCATGTCTTCGAGCGGTTCGCGCGCGGCGACGCCTCGCGCTCCCGCGCCGCGGGCAGTACGGGGCTCGGCCTGGCCATCGTGCACGCGGTCGTGGCCGCACACGACGGGCAGGTGACGGTGGACAGCGTGCCCGGGCGCACCGTCTTCGGCGTCCACCTGCCCGTGCACCGGGTCGTTCACCATGGCGTAACGGACTCACAGGCAGGCCACAGGCTGACCACACAGCCGTGACAGCGCGGCTCGCGACCGTCGACCTCATGCGAACCGACACCCCTCTCGGGGCTCCGCCCGAGACACCTCTCCAAACCTTGCCCGTGCGCGGGCCGGTGACGGTCGTGCGCGGCCGTCCGGTGCTGGACGTCGTCATCCCCGTCTACAACGAGGAAGCGGACCTCGAGCGGTGCGTACGACGGCTGCACGACCATCTGGCCCGCACCTTCCCGTACGGCTTCCGGATCACCATCGCCGACAACGCCAGTACGGACCGCACGCCCGACCTCGCGGCCTACCTGGACGAGAGCATCGAGGAGGTGACGGCGGTCCGGCTGGAGCAGAAGGGGCGCGGGCGGGCGCTGCGCACCGTGTGGTCGCTGTCCGAGGCTCCCGTGCTCGCCTATATGGACGTCGATCTGTCCACGGACCTCAAGGCGCTGCTGCCGCTGGTGGCCCCGCTGATCTCCGGGCACTCCGACCTGGCGATCGGATCGCGGCTGTCCCGCAGTTCACGGGTGGTGCGCGGGACCAAGCGGGAGTTCATCTCGCGGGCGTACAACCTGATTCTGCGCGGCAGCCTGGCGGCCCGCTTCTCCGACGCCCAGTGCGGATTCAAAGCGATCCGTAAGGACGTCGCGGAGCGGCTGCTGCCCCTGGTCGAGGACACCGGGTGGTTCTTCGACACCGAGATGCTGGTGCTGGCCGAGCGGGCCGGGCTGCGCATCCACGAGGTGCCGGTGGACTGGGTGGACGACCCCAATAGCACGGTCCACATCGTGAAGACGGCCACCGAGGACCTCAAAGGTGTGTGGCGGGTGGGGCGCGCGCTGGCCACCGGTGCGCTGCCGCTGGACCGGGTGCGCCGTCCGTTCGGCGACGATCCGCGCGACCGGGAGCTGAGCGGGGTGCCGAAGGGCCTGGCCCGCCAGCTGGTCGGGTTCTGTGTGGTCGGCGCGCTGAGCACACTGGTCTATCTGCTGCTGTACTCCCTCTTCCGGACGGGCACCGGCCCGCAGGTGGCCAACGCGCTGGCGCTGCTGCTGTCGGCGCTCGGCAACACCGCGGCCAACCGGAGGCTCACCTTCGGCGTACGTGGCCGGGACCGCGCGATGCGCCACCAGGCCCAGGGGCTGGTCGTCTTCGGCATCGGCCTCGTGCTGACCAGCGGCTCCCTCGCCGCCCTGGACGCCGTCCCAGGCACCGCCTCGCACGGCACCGAACTGGCCGTGCTGATCGCGGCGAACCTCGCCGCGACCGTACTGCGCTTCCTGCTCTTCCGGGCCTGGGTCTTCCCGTCGGACAGCGGGGCCACGACCGACCACGACCCGAGGACCGATCGATGACCACCTACGACTACGGCACCCGCGAAGCCGGACCGCCGCCGACCCCCGCCGCCGCTCCCCGGCCGGGGCCGCGGACCCCCGGTGGCTCGCGGCTGGCGCGGGCCTGGAGAGGACGGCCGGAGGACCCGCGCTGGGCGCGGCCCGCCCTGTGGGCCCTGCTGGCCGCCACCACCGTGCTCTACCTGTGGAGCCTGGGCGCGTCCGGCTACGCCAACCAGTTCTACTCGGCCGCCGTGCAGGCGGGCGGCGAGAGCTGGAAGGCGTTCTTCTTCGGCTCCTCCGACGCCGCGAACTCCATCACCGTCGACAAGCCCCCGGCCGCGCTGTGGCCGATGGCCCTGTCGGTGCGGCTCTTCGGCCTCTCCTCCTGGGCGGTCCTCGCCCCCGAGGCCCTGATGGGCGTCGCGACGGTCGGAGTGCTGTACGCGGCCGTACGGCGCAGGTTCGGCGCGGCCGCCGGGCTTATCGCGGGCGCGGCGCTCGCGGTGACCCCGGTCGCGGCGCTGATGTTCCGCTTCAACAACCCCGACGCGCTGCTGTGCCTGCTGATGGTCTCGGCGATCTACTGCGTGCTGCGCGCCCTGGAGGACGCGCGCACCAAGTGGCTGGTGCTGGCCGGGGTCTGCTTCGGCCTCGGCTTCCTCACCAAGACGCTCCAGGCGTGGCTGATCCTGCCGCCGCTCGCGGTGGTGTACGCGGTGTGCGCCCCGCCGAAGTTCGGCCGGCGGATCGGGCAGCTGCTGCTCGCGGGGCTCGCGATGGTGGTCTCCGGCGGCTGGTGGGTCGCGATCGTCGAGCTGTGGCCGGCGTCCTCGCGCCCGTACATCGGCGGTTCGCAGCACAACAGCTTCCTGGAACTGACCTTCGGCTACAACGGGCTGGGCCGGATCAACGGCAATGAGACCGGCAGCGTCGGCGGGGGCGGCCCGGGCGGTGGCGGTGGCGGTGGCGGCCGGTGGGGCGAGACCGGGATCGACCGGCTCTTCGGCTCCGACATGGGCGGTCAGATCGCCTGGCTGCTGCCCGCGGCGTTCATCCTGCTGGCGGCGGGGATCTGGCTGACCTGGCGGGCGAAGCGCACCGACACCCAACGCGCGGCGTTCCTGGTGTGGGGCGGGGCGCTGCTGATGACGTTCGCCACCTTCAGCTTCATGTCCGGGATCTTCCACCAGTACTACAACATCGCGCTGGCGCCCTATATCGCGGCGCTCGTGGGCATGGGCGCGGCCCTGCTCTGGGAGCGGCGGAACGAGGGCGGCCGGACGGGGGCGGCGGCCTCGGCGGTGCTGGCCGTCACGGTCGCGGTCACCGCGTACCTGTCGTACGCCCTGCTGGGGCGGTCGCCGGACTGGCACCCCTGGCTGCGCTGGGCGGTGCTGATCGGCGGGCTCGCGGCGGCGGCCGGGCTGCTGCTGACGGTGCGCCTGGGCCGGAGGGCGGCACTGGCCGCGGCGGGCCTCGGCCTCGCGGCGGGGCTGGCCGGGCCGGTCGCGTACACGCTCAACACGGTCGACACCCCGAAGCACGGCTCCATCGTGACGGCCGGTCCGTCCGTGGCGGGCGGTATGGGCGGCCCCGGCGGCGGCTTCCCGGGCGGCGGCCGGGGCGGTCCGCCGGGCATGCGGAACGGACGCCAGGGCGCGGGCCAGCAGGGGCAGGGCCAGGGTCAGGGCAACCAGCAGGGCGGTCAGCAGGGCGGTCAGGGTCAGGGCGGTCAGCAGGGCATGCCGGGCGGCGGCACCGGCGGTGGCAACGGCGGCGGCCAGCCGGGCGGCGGCCAGAACGGCTTCCCCGGCGGGGGCTTCCCGGGCGGCGGCCAGTCCCCGCGCAACGGCACGGGCAACGCCCAGGGCGGCCAGGGGCAGAACGGCCGGCCGGGCATGCTGCCCGGCGGCGGCGTGGGCGAGGGCGGTCGCCGTGGCGGCGGCATGGGCGGACTGCTCGACGGTCAGCAGGTCGACGCCGATGTGGAGGCGAAGCTGGAGAAGAACGCCGACGACTACACCTGGGCGGCCGCGGCGATCGGCTCCCAGAACGCCGCGAGCTACCAACTCGCCACCGGGAAGCCCGTGATGGCCATCGGCGGCTTCAACGGCAGCGACCCGTCCCCGACGCTCGCCCAGTTCAAGGAGTATGTGAAGCAGGGCAGGATCCACTACTTCATCTCCTCGGGCACCGGCATGGGCGGCGGGCCGGGCGGCGGCCAGGGGACCTCGTCCCAGATCACCTCCTGGATCGAGGCCACCTACAAGAAGGTCACCGTGGGCAGTGCCACGCTCTACGACCTGACCCAGAAGGCGTCGGCGAAGGCGTCGGCGTCCTCGAAGTCCTCCGGCTGATTCCGGAGTCCCGTCGGTACGGGCCGGTGGTCGCGGGTTCACCCCCGCGATCACCGGCCCGTACGCGTATGCGACGCGCGCACATAATTCGCTGTACGGCGTACAGCGCTACTTGTACGGTGTAAGGGCCAGCCCATCGTCATGCACCGTAGAAGACCCGCCTGGAGTCCCCATGACGGTCTCGACCGCCGACGCCGCCTCCGCGCCACCCGATCAGTCCCAGGGTGGCCATCCTCAGCGCTGGCTGATCCTCGCCGTGATCTGCCTCGCCCAGCTCACCGTGTTGCTGGACAACACGATCCTCAATGTGGCGGTGCCCTCCCTGGCCAGGGAGATGGATGCCCGCACCGCCGACATCCAGTGGATGATCAACGCGTATTCGCTGGTCCAGTCGGGGCTGCTGCTCACCGCGGGCAGCGCCGCCGACCGCTACGGGCGGAAGAAGCTGCTGGTCGCCGGGCTCGCCCTGTTCGGCATCGGCTCCTTCGCGGCATCGATGGCGCAGGACTCCGGCCAGCTGATCGCCGCCCGCGCGGGCATGGGGATCGGCGGGGCGCTGCTGATGACCACGACGCTCGCCGTCGTGGTGCAGGTCTTCGACGAGGGCGAACGGGCCAAGGCCATCGGGCTGTGGGGCGCGGTCGGCTCGCTCGGCTTCGCCGCGGGGCCGCTGATCGGCGGCTCGCTGCTGGAGCACTTCTGGTGGGGCTCGATCTTCCTGATCAATATCCCGGTGGCGCTGCTCGGGCTGGTGGCCGTGGTCTGGCTGGTGCCGGAGTCGAAGGCGCCGACCAGCGACCGCCCCGATCTGCTCGGCGCGCTGCTGTCCACGGTCGGCATGACCGGCATCGTCTTCGCGATCATCTCCGGGCCGGAGCACGGCTGGACTTCGGGCCGGGTGCTCCTGTCCGCCTTCATCGGCATCACGGTGATGACCGGATTCGCGCTGTGGGAGCGTCATATCCCGTATCCGATGCTGGACATGCACTTCTTCCGCAACCGCCGGTTCGTGGGCGCGGTGGCGGGCGGCATCCTGGTGGCCTTCGGGATGGGCGGTTCGCTCTTCCTGCTCACCCAGCATCTGCAGTTCGTGCTCGGCTATGACGCGCTGGACGCGGGGCTGCGCACCGCGCCCCTCGCGCTGGTGATCGTCGCGCTCAACCTCACCGGTGTCGGCGCGCGGCTGCTGCCGAAGCTCGGGACGCCGGTGACCATCGTCGGCGGGATGGGGCTGCTCGCGGCCGGTCTCGCCGCCGTCGCGACGCTCGGCGCCCACGGCTATGGCGGAATGCTCTTCGGGCTGGTGGTGATGGGGTCCGGTATCGCGCTGGCCATGCCCGCGATGGCGAACGCCATCATGTCGGCCATCCCGCCGGAGAAGGCGGGGGTGGGCGCGGGCGTCAACGGCACGCTCACCGAATGCGGCAACGGGCTCGGCGTCGCCGTCCTCGGCGCCGTGCTCAACTCCCGCTTCGGCTCGCTGCTGCCCGCGGTCGCCACCGGAGCGGGCTCGCTCCCGGCCGCCCTCGCCGCCGCCCGTACCCCCGAGGACCGCGAGGCCGTCGCGGACGCCTTCGCCTCGGGTGTGGAGACCAGCCAGCTGGTCGGCGCGGCGGCCGTGCTGGCGGGTGGAGTGCTGGCCGCGCTGCTGCTCAGCAGGGCCGAACGATCTTCACAGGAGGCCCGGGCGGCATAGCATCTTCAGGTAGTGAGGTGCCGCGTGCCCGGTCCCGGGCCGTATGTGGCGCCAGCTCATCGGAGAAAGAGAGGCGCCGCCATGGCAACCGGCAGCCGCACCGTCCCCCCGCGGTCCAGCGTCTGGCTCTCCGAGCGTAAAACCACCAAGCGCAAGGGCGACCAGCAGCCCGTCGGGCTCGACCATCTGAAGATCGTCGCGGCGACGATGCGGCTGCTGGACGCCGAGGGGCTTTCGGGTTTCTCGATGCGACGGCTCGCGGCGGAGCTCGGGGTGACCGCCATGTCGGTCTACTGGTACGTGGAGACCAAGGACCATCTGCTCGAACTCGCCCTCGACGCGGCCATGGGCGAGATAGCGCTGCCCATCGAGGCCGTCGGCCCCGTCGGGGCGGTCGGCCCCGTCGAAGGCCTCGAGCACGCCCCGGCCGAGCCGCGGGACTGGCATGAGCAGCTGCGCCAGCTCGCCTCCGAGTACCGGCGGGTGCTGGCGCGCCATCCCTGGCTGTCGGCGCTGCTGGGGGAGTACCTCAACATCGGGCCCAACGCGGTGAGCTTCCAGAGCGCCGCGCTGGCCGTGATGCGCAACAGCGGACTGCCGGACGACAGGATCACCAGCGCGCTGGCCCTCGTCTATCAGTTCGTCTACGGCTTCGGCACGATCGAGGGCCGCTTCACCGCCCGCTGCCGGGCGGCGGGAGCCACTCAGGAAGAGCTGTTCCACGAGATGATGGGCGCGGTCGAGGACCGTATGGAGTTCGACGAGGCGCGGAAGATCATGGAGGCTCGCGGCGGCACCACGGTCCAGGAGATGCAGGACCGCGACTTCACCTTCGCCCTGGATCTCGCGATCGCCGGTATCGAAGCCCTGAGGGAGCGATAACGCGCGGCGGCGGCCGGGCCGGGACTCAGGCCGTGGGGAGCTGCTCGCCCTGCACCGCCTGTATGTCCAGCTCGACCCGCAGGGTGGTGCCGATCGCCGCGATGCCCGCCGCGACCACCTGGTTGTAGTTCATCGCGAAGTCCTCGCGGCGCAGCTCGGCGACGGCCCGGAAGGCCGCCCGCACCCCGCCCCAGGGGTCGGGGCCCGTGCCCAGGTACGTCAGGTCCAGGTCCACGTCCCGGACCACGCCGTGCATCGACAGCTCGCCGTGGACCGTCCAGCGGTCGGCCCCGGCCGCGCTCAGATGCGTGCTCCGGTACGTCAGCTCCGGGAACTCCTCCACATTGAGGAAGTCGGGCGACTTCAGGTGGCCGTCCCGCATCGTGTTGCCGGTGTCGATGCTGGCGGCCCGCATGACCGCCTCGACGCGCGACTTCTCGATGTCCTCGGCGACCTCGATCCGCCCGCCGAACTCCGTGAACCGGCCGTGGACGCTGGAGATCCCCAGGTGCTGGGCGACCGCGGCCACCGTCGAATGCGCCGGGTCGATCGTCCACGCCCCGGGCGGCGGAAGCTCCACCCCGCCCTGGCGCGCCAGCACCACCGTGCCCACGTCGGCCCGCCCGGAGGCCGTGACGATCGCCGTGGACGCGACCGGGGCGTAGCCGACCGCGGTGGCGATGATCGTGTAAGCCCCCGGCGGCAGCGGCTCTTCGGTCCGCACGGCGCCGTCCGTGTCGGCCTGCGCGCGCAGCACCTGGGCGCCCGTCATATCGGTGACGGTCAGCACCGCGTGCTGGACCGCCCAGCCGTCGCGGGTGTGGATCCGGGCCCGCAGTCCCGCTCCCCCGCCTGCTCCTGCTCCTGTGGTCGTCATGCCGCGTTTCGCTCCCGCTCGGGTGTCGCCGTGTTGCTCGTGTCGCTCATGTCGCCCGGCGCGGTCGTACTCGCCGTGCTGGTCGTACTCGTCGTACTCGTCGTGCTCGTCGTGTCTGTGCACCGGATCCGGGCGGCGGCGTCAGGCCGTCCCCTGCCTTCACTACACCGCCGCCGGGATCCGGGTTCCGGGTCCGGCCGAGAAATCCGCCACCCGGGCCGGACCCGGGGCGCGACTCCGCTCTTGCGCGCCCCGGGCCCGGGGTTCCGTCACTCGCCCGGGTGGGCGAGTTCCACGTCGTGGCCGTCGACGCCGGGCCCGGAGACCGTCAGCGCCCCCGCGACCGGCGGGTAGCCGCTCGCGATGACCGTGTAGTCGCCCGCGTCCAGGTCGGTGAAGGCGTACGCGCCGTCCTCACCGGTGGTGGCGGTGGCGACCACGTTCCCGGCCGAGTCCACGAGGGTGACCCGCGCGTCGGGCAGCGGCCGCCGGTCGGCACCGGCCCGGACTATGCCCTGCACCCGGGCGCCGGCCTGCAGGGCTATCTCCACCCGGGTCAGCCCCTGGGCCCCCACCTCGACGGGCAGGGCCGCGGGCCGGTAGCCCGGCGCGTTCACCGCGACCGTGAAGGTCCCGGAGACCAACTCCTCGAAGCCGAAGTCGCCCTGCTCACCGGTCTTCCCGGTGGCCAGCACCTCACCGCGGACATCGGTGACCACGACCATCGCCGCGTCCACCGGCCGGCCGTCGGCGGCACCGCGCACGGTGCCCACCAGACCGCTGGTGGCCGACAGGACGATGTCGAAGCCGAGCGGCTCGTCCCCGACCACGACCGTGGACGCCTGCGGCTGGTGGCCGTCGGCCGCCGCGATCAGGACGTACGAGCCGGAGCCCGGCGCGTCCAGGGCGTACGAGCCGTCGGGGTGCGCCACCGAACGGCCCAGCTGCCGCCCGGCGAGCGAGATCAGCGTCACCGCGGCGCGGGCGACGGGGCCGCCCTCCGCGTTCCGCACGAAGCCGTGCACACCCTGCCGGGGCTGACGGTCCGCGCCGTCGCCCCCGGCGGAGGCGAAGGCCGCAAGGCGCTGCGGAGCGATGGCCGTCCGTGGGGCGGTGGCCGCGAGGACACCGCCTGCGTCCGGCTCGTAGCTCTCGGCGGCCGGGGCGCCCACGAGCGCGGGCTCGAGGTCGGCGACCTGCCCGGTGGCGGCCGTGGCCGCCATCGCGTCGGCCGGGGCCGCGTCGGCGGCCGGGGCGTCCGAGGTGGCCGTGGCGGCCTGCTGGGAGCCGGAGTTGGTCTTCAGGGCGACCTCCTTGATGAACAGGGTCAGCAGCAGACCGAGGAACGCGGCCGGGGCGGCGGAGAGGAAGACGTTCGCGACACCGTGGCCGTAGGCGGTTTCCATGATCGTGCGCAGCGGCTCGGGCAGCGCCTTGACGTTGGGGATGCCACCGCCGCCGGTGCCGCCGTGGCCCAGCGCGGCGCCCTTGGGGCCGAGGTCGGCCAGGCCGTCCTTGACGTAGTGGGTGACGCGGTTGGCGAGCACCGCGCCGAGCGCCGAGACGCCCACCGCGCCGCCCAGGGAGCGGAAGAAGGTGACGACGGCACTGGCCGCGCCGAGGTCCTGCGGGGCCACCTGGTTCTGGGTGGCCAGCACCAGGTTCTGCATCATCATGCCGATGCCGAGGCCCATGAGCGCCATGTAGATCGCCATGTGCCAGTACGGGGTGTCGTACCGGATGGTGCCCAGCAGCCCGAGACCCGCGGTCACCAGCACACCGCCGATGACCAGCCAGGCCTTCCAACGACCGGTCTTGGTGATGACCTGACCGGAAACGGTCGAGGAGATGAACAGGCCACCGATCATCGGGATGGTCATGACGCCGGACATCGTGGGCGTCTCACCGCGCGCCAGCTGGAAGTACTGGCTGAAGAAGACGGTGCCGGAGAACATCGCGATACCGACGAAGAGCGACGCCAGCGAGGCGAGGGTGATCGTCTTGTTGCGGAACAGCCGCAGCGGGATGATCGGCTCGCTCGCCTTGGACTCGATCAGCAGGAAGATCAGACCGAGCGCGATCGAACCGCCGACCATCGCGTAGGTCTGCCACGAGATCCAGTCGTACTTGTCGCCCGCGAAGGTGATCCAGATCAGCAGCAGCGAGACCGCGGCGCTGATGAAGAAGGCGCCGCCCCAGTCGACCTTGACGTCCCGCTTCACCACCGGGAGCTTCAGGGTCTTCTGGAGGACGATCAGCGCGATGACGGCGAACGGCACGCCGACGTAGAAGCACCAGCGCCAGCCCAGCCATTCGGTGTCGGTGATCACGCCGCCCAGCAGCGGACCGCCGACCGTCGCGACGGCGAAGGTCGCGCCGAGGTAGCCGCTGTAACGGCCGCGCTCACGCGGGGAGATCATCGCCGCCATGACGACCTGGGCGAGGGCGGACAGACCGCCGACGCCGATGCCCTGCACCACACGGCAGGCGATCAGCATGCCGGGGTTCTGCGACAGACCGGCCACCACGGAGCCGGCGACGTAGATCAGCAGGGCGATCTGGACCAGCAGCTTCTTGCTGAAGAGGTCGGAGAGCTTGCCCCACAGCGGGGTGGCCGCGGTCATGGCCAGCAGGGTGGCGGTGACGACCCAGGTGTAGGCGGACTGACCGCCGTGGAGATCGGAGATGATCTCGGGCAGCGCGTTGGAGACGATCGTCGACGACAGGATCGCGACGAACATCCCCAGCAGCAGCCCGGAGAGCGCCTCCATGATCTGCCGGTGGGTCATCGGCGCCGAGGAGTCCGCGTCGTGGCCGTGCTGGCCTCTGTGGCCTCCTCCGCCGTGCTTGGCGTGGGCGGGGTGCCCCGCGGGTCCCCGCACACCGCCGTCCGGTGTGGTCGTTGCCATGAAGTTCCTTAACGTTGCGAAGGTGTACGGGTGATGCTGGTCTCCGCCTGCTGCGGCAGAGTCCGGGAACGGGTGTCCCCGAAGCTCGACCGCAACCGGGCGAGAAGTTCATTGAGGCGGTCGACGTCCTCGTCCGACCAGTCGCTCAGACAGCTGGCGAGCGCGTCCGTGTAGCGCTCGGAGACCTGACCGAGCAGTGCTCGACCGCTGGGGTTGATGCTCAGCAGCCGCGACCGCCGGTCGAGCGGGTCGGGCGTGCGGTCCACCCAGCCGCGGTTCGCGACATGCGCCACATGCCGGCTGGTCACCGACATGTCGATGGCGAGCAGCTCGGCGAGCTTGCTCATGCGCATCTCGCCGTAGCGGTCGAGGAGCATCAGGACGATGGCGGAGCCCGACGGGCAGTCGGCCGGCAGGACGCGCCCGAGCCCGCGCTTGACGGTGCCGATGGCGCTGAGCTGCCGGGCCAGCTCCTCATAGTGGCGCTGCGCGGCCACGGCGCCCCCAGTGGGATTGGTCGGAATGGTCAGTTGCTTAAGGCAACCATAGAAGAAGTTAGTTGCTACAGGCAAATGAAAGGGCGGTCTGGGCGGTAAATTGCCGTTAAAGAGTCGGCCTGGAGTCGGTCAAGCGGGGCGGCTGAGGTGCAAGGGGCTGCTGAGACCCGGGGGTGTCCCGGAATCCGCTCGTTCGCTAGGGTCGGGGCTCATGGCGAACAACCCCCAGAGCCCCAACGGGAATCAGGACCCGGCCGGCTCCACCCAGATGTTCCGCGCCTTCGTCGACGAGGGCACTCGGCAGCCTCAGACGTCCACCGGATCGGGCGGCGGCGGTTCGCGCGTCGGCCTGATCGTCGGTGTGATCGCGGCGGTCGTGATCGTCGCGGCGGTGGCCTGGCTGGCGCTGGGCTGAGCCACGAAGCCCTGACGCTCACCGCGGGGGTCTGAGCTCCCTCGGGGAGCCCTGAGCTCCCGCGCCCCTTACGGCTGCCGGACCGGCCTTACGGCTTCCAGCTGACCGAGATGTCCTGTGTCTCGATATGCATGCCCAGCGGCACCCGCCAGTCGTCCACGCACACCGTCCAGGTCTTCTCCTTCTTCTGCCCCGCGCCGATCGGCGCGGGCAGCTCTTCCTTGGACTCCAGCGTGGCCCAGTCGATGCCGAGCGCGTCGATCACATGCGTCCCGAAGGTGACGGTGCCCGAGGCGACCGGCGCTCCTCCGGTGTTACGGAACTCGACCTTCACCTTCTCGCACCAGCGCTCATCGGTCGCCGTGCGCTCCGGCTTGCCGACCTTGAGGGCGGCCGGTCCGGTGGGCGCGGGGGTGCCGGAGGGGTCCGAACCGGAGCCGGAGGGCGAGGGCTCGCCGGGTTCGTCGCCCTTGGGGCCGTCGTCGCCCTTGGGGCCGTCGTCCGTACGCCCCGGGGTCCCGGGGCCGCCCTTCCCGTCGCCCGGGCCGCCTGAGCCGTCCGTACGGCCGGGGGCCTTCGCGGATGCCGAGGGCGCCCGCGAGGCCGGTCCGTCCGATCCGCCGTCCGTGGTGGCCTCGGGTCCGGCCGCGCCCCGATCGCGCTTCCCGTCCGTGCCGCCCTTACCGTCGCCATCGTTGTCCGCGCCGTCCTCGTCCAGGGGCACGAGGTCGACGTCGCCCTTGGGCGGCACGGCGCTCGCGGCCCGCCGGCCATCGGGTCCGGCCGCTCCGGCGGCCACATAGCCGTCGCCGCCACCGCCGCAGCCGCTGAGGAGTGCCCCCAGGCACAGCGCGGCCGCCGAGGAGGCGATCGCCGTGCCTCGGCGGCCCGTTGTCCGGCTCCATGCGTATCGCATCGGGCCAGTGTGGCTGACGGCCCGTCAGGTGTACAGGGATCCGGCAGGGGACCGGCCAGTGGCGGCTCAGTCCGAGATCAGGCCCTCGCGCAGCTGGGCCAGGGTCCGGGTGAGCAGCCGGGAGACGTGCATCTGGGAGATCCCGACCTCTTCGCCGATTTGCGACTGCGTCATATTGGCGAAGAAGCGCAGCATGATGATCTGGCGCTCCCGCGGCGGCAGTTTGGCCAGCAGGGGCTTGAGCGACTCGCGGTACTCCACGCCCTCCAGCGCGCTGTCCTCGTACCCCAGCCGGTCGGCGAGCGACCCCTCGCCGCCGTCGTCCTCGGGGGACGGGGAGTCCAGCGAGCTGGCCGTGTAGGCATTGCCCACCGCGAGCCCGTCGACCACGTCCTCCTCGGAGACGCCCAGCGCCGTGGCGAGCTCGGTGACGGTCGGGGAGCGGTCGAGCTTCTGTGACAGCTCGTCACTGGCCTTGGTGAGGGCCAGGCGCAGCTCCTGGAGCCGCCGCGGGACCCGCACCGACCAACTGGTGTCGCGGAAGAACCGCTTGATCTCGCCCACGACGGTCGGCATGGCGAACGTCGGGAACTCCACGCCGCGTTCGCAGTCGAAGCGGTCGATCGCCTTGATCAGGCCGATGGTGCCGACCTGGACGATGTCCTCCATCGGCTCGTTACGGCTGCGGAACCGGGCCGCGGCGTAACGGACGAGCGGGAGGTTCAGCTCGATGAGGGTGTCACGGACATAGCCGGCTTCCGCACTGTCCTTGTCGAGTGTGGCGAGCCGCAGGAAGAGGGAGCGGGAGAGGGTGCGGGTGTCGATGGCGTCGCAGTCGTCAGGCATGAGCGGTGCGTCGTTGTTGAGCACCTTCGAGCTGCCCAGTTCTACGGACATGCCACCCCCTAGAGGTCGCGGACGGATCCCAGCTGCGCGGTTCGCGTCCGACGCAGCCTCCCCCTGAATACCGGAGGTCGGGCCGCGGCAAACGCGGTTCCTGCAGAATGTCACATGTCGGCAACACGCTGTAGCGCCATGTCGACATTACAGCCTTGAGGCCTCTGGGCGGAGGTCCCTCGCAAGGATCAGGACTCGATCCGGTTCGCGGATCTCAGCCGGGCGAAGCTCCGGGACAGCAGCCGGGACACATGCATCTGGGAGACGCCGAGCTCGGCGCTGATCTGCGATTGCGTCAAGTTGCTGTAGTAACGGAGCAAAAGGATACGCTGTTCGCGCTCGGGCAGTTGTACGAGCAGATGGCGCACCAGATCGCGGTGCTCGACTCCGGCGAGCGCGGGATCCTCGTAGCCGAGCCGGTCGACAAGACCGGGCAGTCCGTCGCCCTCCTGGGCGGCCTCCAGGGAGGTGGCGTGGTACGAGCGGCCCGCCTCGATGCAGGCCAGCACCTCCTCCTCGCTGAGCTTGAGCCGTTCGGCGATCTCGGCCGTCGTCGGGGAGCGGCCGTGCAGCACGGTCAGATCCTCGGTCGCGCCGTTGACCTGTACCCATAGCTCGTGCAACCGGCGCGGGACGTGGACGGTGCGGACGTTGTCGCGGAAGTAGCGCTTGATCTCGCCCACGACGGTCGGCATGGCGAAGGTCGGGAACTGCACCCCGCGGTCCGGGTCGAACCGGTCGATCGCGTTGATCAGGCCGATGGTGCCGACCTGGATCACGTCCTCCATGGGCTCGTTGCGGCTGCGGAAGCGGGCCGCGGCGTAGCGGACCAGCGGCAGATTGGCCTCGATGAGCGCGGCGCGCACGCGGGCGTGCTCGGGGGTTCCGGGGGTGAGGCCCGAGAGCTCGGCGAAGAGCACCTGGGTGAGCGCTCTGGCGTCAGCCCCGCGGCTTCTGCCGCTTTCGCTGCCGCCATCGCCCTGGGGCGGGGTTCTGGGCGCGGTACGAGCCGACACGGGTCACGCCACCCCTTCACGATGTTCTCACCCGGCAAAAGCGGTCATAGCATCACAAGACATGTGCACTGTGTGCAAGCACCGCTTTACCACGTGTTGGTGGAGAAATCGCCCGATAAGGAGCCGAGGGGAGCGTGGGTTCGAGGGCGGGAACGGGAAGCGCGCGAGGCTAGTTGGTCAGTTCCGTCATGAACTCGCCGACGCTCTTGGCGGCGTCCGATATGCCCTCGAAACCGACCTGGACGAGGTCGGCTGCCCGGGCCGGCGTCTTGATGATCGTGTACAGCACGAAGACGATCAGCATATAGAGCACGATTTTCTTCGCCTGGGCCATCTGTGCTGCCTCTCCCCGCTGTGCCCTTGTGCAGTTGCGAGAGTCTATCCACACCTCTGGCGCATCAGTCGTATCAGTCGGATGAACGGACCGGTGTTGTGGGGACACCCCTACGCCGCTGTGGGCACCGCGCTACATATGGGTGGATTCTGGAGAAAGAGGGGGGTGGCAAGAGTGGCGCCGGAAGGAGCGGCGACGGCAGCGGCTCGCGCCGCCGGCGGAGGGAGCGGAGATGCGTGTCGGTGTGCTGACCGGCGGCGGTGACTGCCCCGGGCTCAACGCCGCGATCCGCGGCATCGTCCGGAAGGGCGTGGAGGTCCACGGCTTCGAGTTCGTCGGAGTGCGGGACGGCTGGCGCGGCGCGCTCGAAGGAGCCATCGTGCCGCTGGACGTCCCGGCCGTGCGCGGCATCCTGCCGCGCGGCGGCACCATCCTCGGCTCCTCCCGGACCAACCCCCTGGCCGGCGAGGACGGGGTCGACCGGGTGCGGGAGACACTCGCCGAGTACGAGGTGGACGCGCTCATCGCGATCGGCGGCGAGGACACGCTCGGGGTCGCCGCGGCGCTGGCGGGCGAGGGCATCCAGGTGGTCGGGGTGCCCAAGACGATCGACAACGATGTGGCGGGCACCGACTACACCTTCGGCTTCGACACCGCCGTCAATATCGCCACCGAGGCGATCGACCGGCTGCACACCACCGCCGAGTCCCACACCCGCACCCTGGTCGTCGAGGTCATGGGGCGGCACTCCGGCTGGATCGCCCTCCACTCGGGCATAGCGGGCGGTGCCAACGTCATCCTGATCCCCGAGCAGCCCTTCGACATCGACCAGGTCTGCGCCTGGGTGGAGAACCGCTTCACGATCAGATATGCGCCGATCGTGGTGGTCGCGGAGGGGGCCGTGCCGAAGGAGGGCCAGATGGTGGTCAAGGACTCCAGCCTGGACGAGTTCGGCCATGTCCGGCTGTCCGGTATCGGCGAGTGGCTGTCCCACGAGATCGCCGATCACACCGGCAAGGAGGCCCGCACCACGGTCCTGGGCCATATCCAGCGCGGTGGGACGCCCAGCGCCTTCGACCGCTGGCTGGCCACCCGCTTCGGGCTGCGCGCGATCGACACGGTCAAGGACCGGGACTTCGGCACGATGGTGGCGCTGCGCGGCACGGACATCGTGCGGATACCGCTCGCGGAGGCCACGGTGGGCACCAAGGGCGTCGATCCCGCGCTGTACTCGGAATTCGGGGTGTTCTTCGGCTGAGCGCCTGCGGGGTGCGGTATGCGGGGCGCGGGCGCGGGGTGCGGTGTGCGGGGACGCGGGAGGTGGCTCAGGGCTCAGGTGCGCGGGGAGGCGGGCTCAGGGTTCCGGGCGTGCGGGAGGGCGGGCTCAGGGCTCCGTCGTGCGGGAGGGCGGCGGCTCAGGGGCCGGGGTGCGGTACGACCGTCACCGGGCAGTGGGCGTGGTGCAGCACCGCATGGGCCACCGGCCCCAGCCGCAGCTGGGTGGGCCGGGTGGCCGTACGGCGCCCGATCACCAGCAGCCCGGCCCGCTCCGAGGCTCTGACCAGTGCCTCCGCCGGATTGAGCAGAACGACATCCGGCACCACGGTGACCTCGGGGCAGCCCTCCCGCCACGGCCGCAGGGCGTCGGAGACCACCTGGCTCTCCTGGTCCTCCCACATCGCGCGGTCCTCCTCCAGCACCGTGAGCATCCAGGCCGACGGGGAGGCCGGGGGCAGCGCCCAGGCGTGCACCACCCGCAGCGGGACGCCCCGCTCCTGGGCGGCGCGGAACGCGAAGGCGGCCGGCGCCTCCGCCGGGGCGTGCGCGTCGAAGCCGAGCTGCACCTCGTCCGCGTCCGTACCGTCCCACCCGGCACCCGTACGGCGCTCATCCGGCACCGTGACGACGGGGCAGTCCGCCATCGCCGCCACCCGCAGGGCCACGGAGCCCACCGCCAGCCCCTCGAAGCCGCCCCAGCCCCGGGCCCCGACCACCAGCAGCCCGGCGCTCGCGGCGGCCGTGAGCAGGGCCTCGGCCGGTTCGGCGGCGGTGTGCTCACCGTCGATCCCGAGCTCCGGAAGGCGCGCCCGGAAGTCGGCCACGGTCTGCCCGAGCATCTGCTCGCCCACGTTCTGCCAGGCGTCCACCCCGGGCACCGGCGAGACCCTGCGCGGCAGCGGCGGACAGGCGTGCACGAGGCGCAGCGCGACCCCGCGCCGCGCCGCCTCCCGCGCGGCCCACTCGGCCGCCGTAAGGCTGCGCCGGGAGCCGTCGACCCCCGCCACGACAGGGCCGCTCATCGGGTCCTCCTCGGCTGCCGTCCGTCACTCGGATCCGTCACTGAGGTCCGTATCTCCGGTCCGTTCCGCTGCCAACTGGAGCACGTCCGTTTAGTCTAGATACGCGGCGAAGATCCGACATGGTCGGAGGATCCGCCGCGCACAGACCGCGAGGGGTAGTGACCGCCCCCGGCCCGGGTGTACCCCGGACCGGGGGCGGTTCTGCGAGTGGCGACGGGCAAACGCGGCCCAAGCCCCCCAAAAGTGGGGTGAGATGTCAAGGTTTCGGGGGAAGCGGGGGTGTGCGGAGCGAGCGCAGGATGGGGGGCGAGGTAAGGGAAGGAGAGGGAAATGCGCTCAATCTCATGGCACCTCACCTCGCGTCGTTCAGCATTCGTCGTCGGTTTCGTCGTCGTGGTCGCCGTCGTGGTGGTCCTTGGGATGGTCTCCTCCTCCGAAAAGGCATCCGGGAAAGCCACCAAAGAGGCGCCGGGAGAAGCCCCCGGATATGCCTCGACGGTCGAATACCGGCGGGAACCCGTCGGAAAGACCTCGGTCCCCGCGTTCACCTCCTCCGTGGGCCGGGACCGCAAACACGTGGTCTCGCCCTCCAACGGAGGCCGTGCCTTCCGCGGCGACACCCCCGGTCTCTACGCCGGGGTCCGGAACCGGCAGCCCTGTGACCGGCAGGGCTTGCTCCACGACCTCGACGCCGACAAGCAGAGGGGCGCCGCCTGGAGCAAGGTCCAGCACATATCGCCCGACGGTATCCCCGATTTCGTCAACAGGCTCACGAGCGTCACCCTGCGCTCCGACACCTACGCGAAGACCTACGGCTACCGCGGTGGGGTGAAGCCGGTGTCCGCCGTTCTCCAGGCCGGAACGGCGGTTTTCGTCGATGAGCGCGGTCTGCCCGTCGTGAAGTGCGACTCCGGAAATCCCGTAAGGGTCTCGGCCCCGCCGCGCAACACCAAGCCGACCTTCACCGGGCCCGAGTGGAACGGTTTCTCCCGGAGCACGGTGACCGTCATCCGACCGGCCACGAAGAACGCCAAGCACCTCGTCCTGGTGGGCATCGGCAAGGCCGAACTGCTGAAGCGCCCGCTCGGTGACGGCGACGGCAGCGGCGACCCGCGGGACACCGTGCTGGCCCGCGCCGACTACCCCTCGTTCCTGGCGATGCCGGGCGAGCAGCACGCCCCGCGGCTGCGGGAGGCGCCTAAGGTCACCATGAAGCCGTCGGACCGGTTCACCCCGCTGGAGACCGAGCGCCCGTCCGGGACCCCCTCGCAGCAGTCGCAGCCCTCCGACGAGCCGACGGATCCGAACCAGCAGCAGCCGCAGGACCAGCCCTCGGACCCGGGCCAGCAGCAGCCGCAGGACCAGCCGTCGGATCCCGGTCAGCAGCAGCCGCAGGACCAGCCGTCGGATCCCGGTCAGCAGCAGCCGCAGGACCAGCCGTCGGACCCGGGCCAGCAGCAGCAGCCGCAGCCGCAGCCCCCTCCGAACCAGCCGCCCCCCAACCAGCCGCCGCCGAACCCGCCTCCGCCGCCCCAGCCCCCTCCGAACCAGCCCCCTCCGAACCAGCCCCCGCCCAACCAGCCGCCCCCGAACCAGCCCCCGCCCCAGCAGCCCCCGAACCAGCCCCCGCCCCAGCAGCCCCAGCCCGACCCCAACCAGCAACAGCCCCCGCAGCAGCCGCCCCCGTCCGGCCCCTGACCACCGGGGCCACCCCGGCCCCGGCCCGGCCGTGACGGCGTCCGTTCGGCGCAACCGAACGGACGCCGGGCGCGCTCCGCGCACCGCCCGGCGGCAGCATGGTGACCATGGTTCTGCCCGCGTTCCTGACCAGGACGATCAGGCTGCTGCTCGGCCGCGCGGACCGGCCGCTGCACACCCAGGCGGCCGTCGTGGCCACGCTCGTCCTCGGCGTGACCATGCTGCTCGGCTCGTACGCCGCCGTAGCGGCCGAGCGCGGCGCCCCCTCGGCGAACCTCACCAGCTACCCCAAGGCCCTGTGGTGGTCGGTCGAAACCGCGACCACGGTCGGCTACGGCGACTTCTACCCGGTCACGCTCTGGGGGCGGCTGATCGCCTGCGTGGTGATGTTCGTCGGCATCACGGCCTACGGCATGATCACCGCGGCCATCGCCGCCTGGTTCGTCGGCCGCGAACAGAAGCGGCAGCACCGCTTGACCCAGGGGGCCCATGACCGCCTCCTCGGCGGTGAGCGGCGGCTCTCGGCGGACGCCGAGGCGCTGTACGCACGCTTCGACCGCCTGGAGGGGATGATCGCCTCGCGCGGCGGACGGCACGGCGGTGGCGACGATCTCACACGCGGCTACGGGGAACCCCGACCGGGAGAACGGAGCTGAGGCCCGTGCCCCCGCCGAAGCGAACCGCTCAGAAAGTCGTTGCCGTACCGCAAGGCAAGAGCGCCTGCGGAAATCTTCCGTAGGCGCTCTTCGGATCGGTGGCCGGGGTCCGTGGCCGCGACGGCCGCGGTGGTCAGGAGAATGCGGACGTCCTCGCGGACTGGAGCTGGCGGCGGGTGTAGAGGCGGCCTCGACGCTTGGCCATGCTCAGGAATATGACCGTGGGGACGGCGCAGACGAGGATGGCGAAGACACTGGCGTCCGGACCGAAGCCGCCTCCGCTGATCACGTCGGGGCCGGACAGCACGCCGTGGACCAGGCCGCCGGGCAAGTCCTCGTTGCCGGAGGCCGTGATGCCGAAGATGCCACTCTGGGCGAAGTTCCAGGCGAAGTGCAGGCCGATCGGCAGCCACAGGGTGCGGGTGGCCGCGTAGGCTGCGCCGAGCATCAGGCCGGCCTCGATGGCGATGGCCAGCGAGCCCCACACGGTGGCACCGGGGTTGACCAGGTGAATGGCTCCGAACAGCAGGCCCGAGATGGCCAACGCACCCCGCGTACCGGCGAGATCCTCGACGAGACGGAAGACGGTGCCGCGGAAGAGGAGTTCCTCGACGACCGCGACCCCCGCCATCATCCCGAAAAGGGTCACCGCGCCGCCGACGGACACCCCGCCCTTCGTGCTGTATCCGCCGAACAGGGCGATCAACGCGAACGTCGCGACGAAGAGCCCGAGGCCGACGGGGATGCCGATGCGTAGGCCGGACCCGGCCACGGTGGTGTCCAGGTCGGACGCGGGGCGCTGTTCGAGGAACCGTACCGCCGCCGCGTAGACCGTCAGGGCGATCACCACGGCCGCCGCGCCGAACAGCAGGGACAGCACCGGGTTGTCGCCCGCCACGCCCCTCATCCCCGCAGCGAATCCCGTCACCAGGACGAACAGCACCACCATCACCGCAAGCCGCACCCCGGTCGGCCACACCCGGCGCGTTGGCTCGAACGGTGACTGCGAGAACTGGCGCTTCACCCACTGCGCTGCCTGTGCGTTCCAGAGCGACATGACACTACTCCCTCGTTGACCAGCGGCCCGGCCGCCCCTGCATCGATGGGAACGCTATGAGCAGGGGGCACCCTGGAACGTGCCCCCGAGGTGGACAATCGCGTGTAGCTCGCACGGGGGACAACGGGAGAGGTGCGCCAGGACGGTTCAGCCCTGCGCGGTGACCGGGCCCACCCGGCGGGCGAGCACAAGTCGAGCCGTACGTCCATCCCAAGGGGCCTTCCACGGCGCTGTTCGGAAACGAGCACACCGTTGATCCCGCGAACGGGCGGCTCACCAGTAGGCGCGGTCGTCCCAGGGCTCGAACCCCGCGCATTCGACGGGGTCGTCGTCCTCGTCCAGCGCTGCCAGCCCCGCGGTGGCGAAGGTGCCGCGCTGCCAGGCGAGGAGCGCGTCGACGAGGCCGCGGTCCCACGGCCGGTCCTGCCGGGCGTGGCGGGGCCAGACGATGAGGGGCCAGCCGTCGGGGTCGTCGCCGTCGGTGATCCAGCCCAGGTAGTCGCCGTCGATGGAGTTGGCGAAGGGCAGAAAGCCGCCGGGCTCGGGCCACCTCGCGAGGGGAAAGTCCTCCGGGTACTCCTCCTTGAGCTGCCCGTAGCCGTCCAGGGTGGACTCGACGTGCCGGACGAAGCCCAGGCCGGCCGGGCGCAGCGGGGTGTGGAAGCGCAGCCAGCCGCTCCAGCACCCGGCGCCGTACAGGTCCAGGAGGGCCAGGTATTCCCGTGGCAGCCGCGTGCCCAGCTCCTCGAAGAGCCCCTCCCAGGTGCCGCCGCCCAGGTACGGCGCTTCGGGGGGCGGGGACAGCAGGCGCAGGGCATCCAGCCCGGTGCCGGTTTCCAGGGCGGCGTGGCGTTCGGCGTCGGTGAGGCGGGGAACCGTGGGCTCGGGCGGCGTCCAGGGCCCGGCCTCCGGCAGAAAGGCGGTGCGGGCGACGGTGCCGGGCAGCGGGCCCATCAAGGGGCCGGGCGGGGAGGGGAGTTCCCAGGTCTCACGGACCATGTGCCGCAGGTAGCCGGTGAGTGTGAGGTCGTACCGGTGCCAGGGGAGGAGGCCGCTGCCGGGGACGGGCCCCGCGTGGAGGACGACCACGGTCCACTCGTTGGGATCCTCTGAGACGGAGGTGTCCCAGAACAGCACGTCGCTCCCGCGGGTTTCGCCCCAGGCGAGGAGTCCGCCGGGGGCCGGGTGGAAGGCCGGCCGCTCCGACTCCGGCAGCTCGCGGCTCTCGATACGGGCCTCGCGGTGCGTGTCGCGCAGCCAGTTCCCGTAGTCGAAACGTTCCGCCTGGACGCACGGCACGTGGATCCATACGAACTCGCCGAAGTCCAGTGGCCCGTAGGCGTCGGCCAACCGCTTGTAGTCGTCCGGCAGCGCCACCCCCAGCCACGCCTCGACCGCTGCCCAGTCGACGGGGAGCGACGCGGGCGGCCGCTCCGGGCCGGGGGTGGTGAACGCGGCGATGTCCAAGGTCACGTGTGGTCCTCCGGATCGGATGGTCGGACCTACATCGTCGCTGTTCCGCGGTGTTACGCGGTTACGCGTCCGACCGGACTACGGGGCGGTACCGTTCTTGTCCGCCCCGCCCCGCCCCGCCCCGCCCCGCCCAGCCCAGCCATCGAGGTCGCGCCCGCCCGCGCTGTTGGCGGCGACGGCTCGTTTCAACAGCACGGGATCGGCCAGGGTATCGGGGTGGCGCAGCATGGACTGGACGTCGCCGAACGCCGGCGCGAGGCGTCGACCACCAGTCCCCGCCCCGGCGGGCGGCTCGGCCGCCACGAGCCGCTCAGACACGGAAACTGTCGACTCGGACATGGATGTACCTACCGGGGATCTCTCAACTCGTGTGGCTGGGCGGGCTGTCAGGCTTCGCCGGGCAGGCGAGGTCCTGCGCCGGGCGCTGTCCGCCGGTCAGGAATGCCGTCACCGCGTCGTTCGCGCACGTGTTGGGGCCGTATGGATAGACGCCGTGTCCGCCCTGGTCGGCCGTCACCATCGTGGCCCGCTTCCCGAAGGCCCGCCGCAGCTTCTTGGCGCCGGCCAGCGGTGTCCCCGGGTCGCGCTCGTTCTGCACCATGAGCACGTTCGACGGGCCCCGGCCGCCGATGCGCACCGGCGGCTCGACCCGCTCGTCCGGCCAGAACGCGCACGGTCCGATGCTTGCCGCGGACCCGCCCAGCATCGGGTACCTCAGCCGGTCGACCGCGACATCGCGCTGATACTCCCGGACCGTGCCCGGCCAGCGCGAATCACCACACATGACATAAAACCGGGCGGCCATGAAGTTCTCCATGCCCTCCATCGACGGCGGGGTGTCGGGCGGCAGCGGCCGATCCTTGTCGAGCGCCTGCCACATCTCGGCCACCAAGGGCATGGACGCGTCGCTGTAGAGGCGGTCAAAGGTGATTCCGCGGACAACGTCGCGTCGATGCCCCGGACCGGCTTCGCCTCCAGTCGCTTCGCGAGCTCGAAGAACTTCGCGGTCACCTGCTCCGGTGTGGTGCCCAGACCGTACTCGGGGTGCGCGGCCGCGAACGCCGCGAAGTCCGGGAACCGGTCCTCCATTCCACGGGCGAGCGACCGCATGGCCGTGACGTCGTAACCGCCGGGGCTCAGGTTGCTGTCGAGCACGATCCGGTCGCTGCGCCCCGGGAACAGCGTCGTGTACACCGCGCCGAGGTAGGAGCCGTAGGACCCACCGAGGTAGGAGAGCTTCGGCTCGCCCAGCACCGTCCGGATCCGGTCCATGTCGCGCGCGGTGTTCGCGGTGGTGGTGTGCGGCAGCATCCACGCCGTCCGCGAGGTGGCGCACTGCTTGGCGACGGTCCGCGCGTTCCCCGCCGCCCGCGCGACATCGGCCGCGGTGTGCGCGTACGGCGGCAAGTTGCCGCGGTTCCGCTGTTCCGGCGTCAGGTCGCAGGTCACCGGCGTGCTGCGGCCGACACCGCGCGGGTCGAAGCCGATCACGTCGTAGGAGTCCAGCACCTTCTGCGGCAGCTTCGAGGCGGCGAGGACGGCCGGGTAGCCGAGCCCTGTGATGCCGGGGCCGCCTGGATTGGTCAGCAGCACACCGCGGCGTTGCGAGGGGTTTTTGCTCGCCAGCCGGGAGATCGCGATCTCTATCTGACGGCCGTCGGGATCGCGGTAGTCCAGCGGGACTTTCAGCGTCGAGCACTCGAGACGGGGTGAGTCGGCCTTACGAGATGAGTCGGTCTTACGGGATGAGTCGGCCTTGCGGGATGAGTCGGCCTTCTCCGAGCACGGGCCCCACCGCACGGTCTCCGGCGTCGCCGCCGCCGTGTCCGGCGTCGCCACCGACACTTCCGGAATCACGGTCAGCGCCACCGCGGTCGCCGCCACCGTGGTCGCGGCGAGGGCGAGGGACAAGGTTTTTCTGCGCATCTGATGTCTTCCTGAGGGGGCGGGAGGAGGTACGGGGGCGTACGAGGGCGTACGGGGCGCCGAAAGTCGTGGGCGGCCGGGCCGAGCGCGTGGACGGCGGGTGCTCTCCCCGGGCGCGCCGGCGCATCTGCCGCAGGTGTGGGTCCGTCGTGTCCCGGATGGGCGTCAGGTCGTTCCCCGGTCGCGGATTCCTCCGGAGTTTCCGGGCCGCTCGGCGGTCGGTTCCTTGCGCGTGTGTGCCCAGCCACCGGACACCATGGCGACGAGCGCGATGAATCCGAGGACGATCATCTGGCCGGTGAGGCCGCCGGGAACCCCGTTGAGGATGCCCCACAGCGGCTCGGAGTCCGGGTTGAGCAAAGCGCGGATCATCGCTTGGGCGGCCAGGACTGTGATGACCATCCCGACTGCCTCAAGGGCCACATAGCCACCCTTGCGCATCGCGTTTCTTCGTCTGGTGTTCGGTCGTCTCGGCACGGACACGAGTCTGTTCGGGCGGCCCGGCAGGCACATCGGCCCGGCGGCTCGCATCGCCTTCGACCGAGGACGAGGTGGTGATCCGACCTTGGTCGAGGGCGCATCATCCCGCGGCCCGACTCATCGGCCGCACGGTGTCGCGATACTGGCCAGGTGAACACGGACGTCGCGCCACGGCTGGGGTGGTGGCAGCAGGCATGGCGGCTGGGTGCGGCCGCGGCAGTGGGTATACCGCTCTGGCTCTCCATCGGTGTGGTGGCGCAGGGGCAGACGGGTGAAACGGGCTCGTGGTTCCTCATCGGTGATCCGCTGGTGGCTCTCGGCTGCCTGACGGCGCTTCTGTGGCGGCGGCGGTTCCCGCTCGCCGTCGCCATGACGGTCGCGATCGCCTCGACCGCGTCGGCACTCGCCACCGGCGCCGCGTGTCTTGGGCTGGTTTCGCTCTCCACGCGTCGCCGTCCGGTGGAGAGCGGGGTCGTCGGGCTGGCCTTGGTGACCGCGTCGCAATTCACCGGCGGGCTCTACCCGGTCCAGCGCTCGCCCGGCTCGTGGTGGCTCGAACTCACGCTCCCGGCACTGACCGCGGGCATCGCGGTGGCCATGGGCATGGCCATCGGCGCGCGCCGCGTCGAATTGCGGTCCTTGCGGGACCGGGCGGAGAGCGCGGAACGGGAACAGACCGCACGAGCGGCGCAGGCACGGGCCCTGGAACGGAACCGGATCGCCCGCGAGATGCACGACGTACTCGCGCACCGGATCTCCCTGGTCGCCATGCAGGCCGGAGTGCTGGACCACCGCGGCAACCTCACAGCCGAGGAGAACCGGGTGCTGGTCCGCGGCATCGCCGACGGCTCCCACCAAGCCCTGGAAGAACTACGGGACGTCCTCGGGGTGCTCCGGGCCGACGCGGCCCGCCCGGAACCACCCCAGCCCTCCCTCGACCGCATCCCCGACCTGGTGGCCGACGCGCGCACATCCGGACTGGACGTCACGCTCACCACCACCGTGGCGGGAACACCGTCCGACGCCATCGGACGCACCTGCTACCGGATCGTCCAGGAAGGCCTGACCAACGCCGCCAAACACGCCCCCGGCGCACGCGTACACATCACCCTCGAAGGAACAGCGGGCGACAACCTCGACGTCAGCGTCCACAACTCGCCATCCACCAGGGCGACCGCACCACCACCGACATCGGGATTCGGCCTGCTCGGCCTCACCGAACGCATCACCCTCGCCGGCGGAGAACTCGACCACCACCCCACACCCGACAACGGGTACCTCCTCACCGCGCGACTACCGTGGCCGAACCCCACCCACGAAAAGAGAGCATGAGTGGATACCGAGCGGGAGCCGGTGCGCGTCGTCATCGTCGACGACGACCAACTGGTGCGCATGGCGCTGCGCCTCGTCATCGACGGTGAACCGGACCTGACCGTCGTCGCGGAGGCGGCCGACGGGGACGCCGCGATCACCGTGGTGGACGAGCAGCGGCCGGACGTCGTCCTGATGGACGTGCGGATGCCCGGCCGCGACGGTCTCAGCACGACCCAGGAACTCCTCACCCGACCGGCGCCGCCGCGGGTGCTCATGCTGACCACATTCGACTCCGACGATCTGGTGCTCGGCGCACTGCGCGCCGGAGCACTCGGGTTCGTCCTCAAGGACACCCCGCCGGCGCGGATTCTCGACGCGGTGCGGATCGTCGCGGACGGCGACCCCGTGCTGTCTCCAGCGGCCACGGCGCGGGTGATCGCCGCGGCCACCAGCCCGCAGTCCGCTCACGCTCGCGACTCGTCCCGCGGGGCCGCGCGGAAACAGCTGTCCACACTGACGGAACGAGAACTCGACACCGCTCGGGCCATCGCGGACGGACTGGGCAACCCGGAGATCGCCGAGCGGCTGCACATCAGCGTCGCGACCGTAAAGGCGCACATCGGCAGCCTGTTCGCCAAGCTGGCGGTCGACAACCGGGTGCAGATCGCACTCCTGGTCCGCGACGCGGAGGAATGACCGGCCCGGCGCGGCGGGCGGTACCGGCACGGCCGCGCTCGCCCAAACAATCTGCGTACGGGGTGCGGCCGTCGATTTGTTCGATCCTGAAGCCGTTTCGGCATATGCCGTGACGGCCGTGGCTACCATGAGCCTCATGGACCTCGACATGCGCCGGGTGCGCTACTTCGTGGCCGTGGCAGAAGAGTGCAGCTTCGTGCGGGCAGCGAGCCGCCTGTACATGACTCAGCCGGCACTCAGCCGCCAGATCCGGGCGCTGGAGGAGGATCTGGGCGTGGTCCTCTTCCTGCGCGACCGGCAGGGCACTGTACTGACGCGGGCGGGGCACCAATTGCTGGAGGACGCCCGGCCGATGCTGGCGATGTCACAGGCGGTGCAGCAGCGGGTCCGGACGGCGAGCCGGGAGGTGAACCACTTCACCATCGGCTTCATGCCGGGTGTCATCGTCACACCCATCGTGCGGGAGTTCGCCCGGATGGCGCCGCAACTCGACATCGAGGTCGTGCACACCTCGATCACCGACCAGGTCGACTTCCTGCTCGACGGGCGGGTCGACGTCTGCTACGTACGGCTGCCGCTGCCCGAGGCCATGTTCGAGGTGGTCCCGCTCTTCCCGGAGCCCCGTGTGGTGGCGCTGTCCACCGCGCATCCGCTCGCGCAACTCAAGGCGGTGCATGTCGAGGACCTGTATGACACGATCCTGTTGCAGGATCCGCGGGACGTCCCGGAATGGCGCGGGCGAGTCCCGCGCGATCCGGTCGCGCCGCAGGCGGACACCGGACGGTTCCCGGTGACGATCGAGGAGTGCCTGGAGGCCGTCGCTTCCGGCGCCGGATGCTACGTCATGCCGGCCGGCATGGCCGGCTTCTACCGCCGTGACGACGTGACCTGCCTGACGCTGGAGGGCGTCGCCCCGCGCACGGTCGCCCTGGCTTACACCAAGCACCGGACCATGCCCGAGCTGCACCAGTTCGCTGAGCTCTCCCGTCGCATGCTCGGCCCGGACCCCGACTGACATCCGGTACCGGCGGCCCGGCGGCATGCGGGGCCCGCGCGCCGCCGGTACCGAGAGCCCAGCGGCGCGGTGCCGCCCGACCGGATCGCCGACCGTTCAGCCCAGGGACGGCATGAGGCCGGTCTGCATGAGGAAGCCCGCGAAATTCCAGTAGTCGCGGTTCTCAGTGATGAGCTCGTTGGCCCGCACACCGATGGTGACGCCGGGGCATTCGAACCGCTTCCCGGTGGCCGGTATCCCGAGTTCGAAGTCGGAGCGGTCGTGCGTGCCGGAAAGGACCCATTCGAACGAGTAGGAGTCGCCCGACTCCACGACCTTTCCCAGGGTGAAGAAGTAATCACTGGAAAAGCTCGCGTCCATTCTGTCGATCAACGCCTTGGCCGCCTGCTTGCCCTTGAAGGTGCCACCGAAAGCGGTATCGACGACCTGGATGTTCTCGCTCATCATGTCGACGACTGCCTGCGAGTCGTGCCTGTTGCAGGCATCGACATAGCTTTTCACCCAGGAGGGCGGGTTCTGCTCGTTCATGGGTTTCCTAACCGGTCTCAATCGGATGCGACGGCGCGCATGGCGAGGCACATAAACGCCCGACGGTACGGAGTGGCCTTATGGCTGGTCCGTTCCGGGAGGGGCAAATATTTGCGTACTGATTGTTGAGCAGGCGGAGCCCGCGCCGCCAATGCCGAATCGGGCCGTCCTGATGCCGCATCGGCATGTTGGGAGTTCGCAGTCGGGATCTCGGCGCACTCGCCGTACTGAAGTGTCCGTTCGGCTACGGCCGCGGACCCGCCGTCGGTACCGGGCCGGCGTTCGCGGTTGTCGGCGCCGGGCCCCGCTCATAGCGGCGGCGTCCGTTCGTCCGCCACGTTCCACCGCCTTCGTCGACCCGACTGGTGGACGCGCTCCGGCACGCAAAACACCCCCTGCCCTGCGTTTCCGCAGTTCAGGGGGTGTAAGAGCGGTAGCGGTGGGATTTGAACCCACGGAGGAGTTGCCCCCTCACGCGCTTTCGAGGCGCGCTCCTTCGGCCGCTCGGACACGCTACCGAGGGAGAGCCTAGCGGACGGGTGGCCGGGAACCGAAATCGGTTCCGGGACCGGCCCGCGCGGCGGGGTTCAGGGCTTGCGGAAGAAGGCGGTCAGGGGGGCCGCGCAGGCCTCCGCCAGGACGCCCGCGATGACCTCGGGGCGGTGGTTGAGGCGGCGGTCGCGGACGACGTCCCAGAGGGAGCCGACCGCGCCGGCCTTCTCGTCCACGGCGCCGTAGACCAGCCGGTCAAGGCGGGACAGGACGATCGCGCCGGCGCACATCGTGCACGGCTCCAGGGTGACCACCAGGGTGCAGCCGGTCAGCCGCCAGCCGCCGAGGTGCTGGGCGGCGGCTCGGAGGGCGAGGACCTCGGCGTGGGCCGTGGGGTCGCCGTGGGCCTCGCGCTCGTTGCGGCCGCGCCCGAGTACCGCGCCGTCCGGGCCCAGCACGACGGCGCCGACCGGCACGTCTCCCGTCTCGGGCGCCCGCACCGCCTCCTCCAGCGCCAGGCGCATCGGTTCGCGCCAGGGGTCGCGCAGGGGGTCGGGGTCGGGGCCGGGCAGGAGGCCGGTCAGCGGATCGGTCATGACATCAGTGTGCGGCGGTCAGCGCACCGCCTCCAGCCCCTCCATGCTGCATCCGAGCATCTCGGCGATCGATTCGAGGGCGTCCCCGTCGAGTGCCTTCAGCTCCTTCTCGTCCATACCGAGGTCGGCCAGGATGTCGGCGTCGCCGAGCGGGCCGATCGGGACCGGGGCGTCGTCCGCGTCCTCGTCGTCCCGGTCCGGCTCGCCGTCCTCGGTGCCGTCCAGGTCGACCAGGCTGTCCAGATCGTCGTCGGGGTCCCGGCCGAGCAGCTCGTCGGTGAGCATCGAGCCGTACGAGGTGCGGGCGGCCGCTGCCGCGTCCGATACGTAGATGTGCGGGTCGTCCTCGCCGTCCACGCGGACGACGCCGAACCACGCGTCTTCGTGCTCGATGAAGGCCAGTACCGTGTCGTCGTCCTTGGAGGCCAGACGGGCCAGTTCGATCAAGTCCGTCAGGGTTTCCACGTCATCGAGCTCTGTGTCGCTCGCTTCCCACCCTTCTGCGGTGCGCGCGAGCAATGCGGCGAAGTACACCGTGACTCTCCCACTGGTCATAGGCGTGCCGGGGGCGGGCGGGACAGTGTCCCGCCCCAATCGGAATCGTGGCAGAAACCGTCGCTTCGCGAGAGGTCTTCCACGCTGCGTCGTGCACCAGTCCAAAGAGATGTGGCTCACGCGGACGGAATCGAAACGCGCGGAAACCGTCTCCGGCGGTTCGGCGGAAGCTCACCCGAGCTCACCAGGAGAACGTCCGCATGTGTATCGCGCGGCGCATCCGGGCCGCGCGGGCCTGCCGGGGACGCACCTGGTCCCGTACCGCCCGGGCCTCGTTCAGCGCGCGCAGGAAGCGGTCGCGACGGCGGCGGCGGTCCGCGGCGGTTTCCCTCGCGGTCGCGTCGGCCATGGTCACTCACTCCTCGGGGCCGAGGTATCGCCCGGCGGGGGCCCGAGCGCTGTTGCCCACTTTCCCCCGAATCAGAGGTTTGATGCCAGTACGGTGGCAGACGGTCGAGCGCGGGGAGGCGCACCGAGGGCGTCACCGGCGGGAGCCGGGCTCCGGGGGCTCGGTTAGTGTCGTTGCCATGCGGATCCACGTCGTCGACCACCCGCTGGTGGCGCACAAACTCACCACGCTGCGCGACAAGCGCACCGACTCCCCCACCTTCCGGCGGCTCGCCGACGAACTGGTGACCCTGCTCGCGTACGAGGCCACGCGCGATGTGCGCACCGAGCAGGTCGACATCGAGACCCCGGTGACGGCCACGACCGGGGTACGGCTGTCCCATCCGCGCCCCATGGTCGTGCCGATCCTGCGGGCCGGTCTCGGGATGCTCGACGGCATGGTGCGGCTGCTGCCCACCGCCGAGGTCGGCTTCCTGGGCATGATCCGCGACGAGGAGACGCTCCAGGCGTCCACCTACGCCACCCGGATGCCCGAGGACCTCTCCGGCCGTCAGGTCTACGTCCTGGACCCGATGCTCGCCACCGGCGGGACGCTCGTCGCGGCGATCAGGGAGCTGATATCGCGGGGCGCCGACGATGTGACCGCGCTGTGTCTGCTGGCGGCGCCCCAGGGCGTCGAGCTCATGGAGCGCGAACTCGCCGGGGCGCCGGTGACGGTGGTCACCTCGTCCGTCGACGAGCGGCTCAACGAGCAGGGGTACATCGTGCCGGGGCTCGGCGACGCGGGCGACCGGATGTACGGGGCCGCGGGCTGAGCCCCTCAACGGCCCCTCAACGGCTCAGCGGCAGGGCGATCCGGAGGGCGCGGGCGAGGGCTTGGCCAGGGCGGCCAGCGCCTTGTCCGCGTCCTTCTGCTCGACCAGGTCCTTGAAACCGTTGCCGATGATCAGGTCGATGTCCTTGCCGTCGCGCGCGTCGTTCTTGGTCTGGGCACCGGCGAGTTGCGTGCCGAGCACGTTGAAGGCCCCGTCGCCGGCGCCGGGGGCGCCGAGCAGCATCCCGGTGGCCTTGACCTTCTTGTCGTACCGGGTCGGGGCGTTGCCCACCTTCCCGATCTTGAAGCCGCGCTTCTCCAGCTCCTTGGCGGTGTCCTTGGCGAGGCCGGAGCGCGTGGTCGCGTTGTAGACGTTGACGGTGATCTGGGAGGGCTTCGGCAGCCTCCCGCCCGTACGGCCGCCCTGGCCGCTGTCGGACCGGCCGGACTTGGCGTTCTCGTCGGGGTGCTTGCCGCCGCGCTCGCACTCGCCGGTGCCGTGCGCCGCGCGGACCTTCTGGCCGCCGCTGTCGCCGGAGAAGACGTCGATGAGCTGAAGTGTTCCCCACCCGACCAGGCCGAGCGCCAGGACCGAGCCGAAGGCGGTGAACATCAGCCGCCGACGGTTCCGGGGCCGGCTCATCCGCGGGTAGCGATCGCCCGTAATGCGGTACTTTCCGCCCATGCCGGGAGGGGTCAGCATGCTCATGTGCGCAGCGTAGTGCGGCCAGGTGGCGATGCCTACTAAATGATCAATGGTTGGTGCTCAGACCAACCCGAAAGGGTCAACAGAGATCGGAAGTCGATCAACGGCGATCGGTCACCGGGGGCGGGGGCGCGGTCAGCCCTCGAGCTCCAGAACGCGCGCGTGCAGCACCTGGCGCTGCTGGAGCGCGGCGCGCACCGCCCGGTGCAGCCCGTCCTCCAGATAGAGGTCGCCCTGCCATTTCACGACATGGGCGAAGAGGTCCCCGTAGAACGTGGAGTCCTCGGCGAGCAGCGTCTCCAGGTCGAGCTGCTGCTTCGTCGTGACCAACTGGTCAAGACGTACCGGGCGTGGGGCGACATCCGCCCACTGGCGGGTGGATTCCCGGCCGTGGTCGGGATAGGGCCGACCGTTTCCGATGCGCTTGAAGATCACACGGAAAGCCTACCGGGCAAGCCCCTCCCGGCGCAGCCAAGGCGCCCGAGTGCCGGGCCGGAGCCGGGTCCGGCCGCACTCGGAAAATTGGAAAAAATGCGCGAAAGGGGCTAGGCGCTCATGGGTGCCCGGAGTAACGTAAATAACAGCCTGCGGGGCGAGCGAGGGAGCTCGACCGGAGAGGCGCTCACGACAGAGGACGCAAGTCCCCCGAGAGGGTGTCTTCTAGATGGCCGGGCTGAGAGGCTCGAAGGTCGGGGAGACCTGAGAGCGACCTCCAACACCTGATACGGACAATGCCGCCGAAGGGAGCCCACCTCGCAGGTTTTGTCCTGCCCGCGCACCATGGCCTCATGGCTGTTCCCCAGCGCCCGCCGGGCCCACACGGCGCGCCGGAGCCGCGCCGCTGTCTGGTCACCGGCGCCACCGGCTATATCGGCGGCAGGCTGGTGCCCGAGTTGCTGGCCGCGGGGCATCAGGTGCGGTGCGTGGCCCGCTCGCCCGAGAAGCTGCGCGACCAGCCCTGGGCGGGGCGGGTGGAGACCGTACGCGGCGATGTGACCGACGAGGAGTCCGTGCGCGCCGCCATGGAGGGCGTGGACGTCGCGTACTACCTGGTCCACGCGCTGGGCACCGGATCCGGCTTCGAGGAGACCGACCGCCGCGCCGCCCGGATCTTCGGCGAACGGGCCCGGGCCGCGGGGGTGCGCCGGATCGTCTACCTCGGCGGGCTGACCCCGGAGGGCGTCCCCGAGCGCGAGCTCTCGCCCCATCTGCGGTCCCGGGCCGAGGTGGGCCGGGTGCTGCTGGACTCCGGGGTGCCGACGGCCGTGCTGCGGGCCGGGGTGATCATCGGTTCGGGCTCGGCCTCGTTCGAGATGCTGCGCTATCTGACCGAGCGGCTGCCGGCGATGGTGACGCCCCGCTGGGTGCGCACCCGCACCCAGCCGATCGCCGTCCGCGATGTGCTGCGGCTGCTGGTGGGCTGCGCCACACTGCCGGACGAGGTGCACCGGGCCTTCGACATCGGCGGCCCCGACGTCCTCACCTACCGCGCCATGATGCGGCGGTACGCGCGGGTGACCGGGTTGCGGCGGCGGCTGATCGTGCCGGTGCCGGTGCTCACCCCCGGTCTTTCCAGTCTGTGGGTCGGCCTGGTCACCCCGGTACCCGGCGCCATCGCCCGCCCGCTGGTGGAGTCGCTGCGCCATGAAGTGGTCTGCGCCGAACGGGACATCACCCGCTATGTGCCGGACCCGCCGGGCGGGCCGCTCGGCGTGGACCGGGCGCTGGAGCTGGCCCTGCGGCGGATCCGCGACGCGGAGGTGGCCACCCGCTGGTCCTCCGCCGCCACCCCCGGCGCCCCCAGCGATCCGCTGCCCACCGACCCCGACTGGTCGGGCGGCAGCCTCTACCAGGACCGCCGCGAGCGCGCGGTGGACGCCTCGCCGGGGGACGTCTGGCGGGTGGTGGAGGGGATCGGCGGGGAGAACGGGTGGTACTCGCTGCCGCTCGCCTGGGTGCTGCGCGGCTGGATCGACACCCTGGCGGGCGGCGTCGGGCTGCGCCGGGGCCGCCGGGACGCGGCGCGGCTCAGAGTGGGGGACAGCCTCGACTTCTGGCGGGTGGAGGAGGTCCTGCCGCCCCGGCTGCTGCGGCTGCGCGCCGAGATGCGGCTGCCGGGCCTGGCCTGGCTGGAGATGGTGGTCGACCGGGACGCGCAGGGCGGGACGGTGTACCGGCAGCGGGCGCTGTTCCATCCGCGCGGCCTCGCCGGGCATCTGTACTGGTGGTCGGTCGCGCCATTCCACGCGCTCGTCTTCGGCGGTATGGCCCGGAACATCGCCGCCCGGGCCGAGAGGGGCGAGGCCGGGACGGGCAGGGGCGGGAAGGACGCGGCCGGGACGAGAGCGTCCGCGTTCCGCGCCCGGTGAGCCCCGCCGGTGCGGTGCTGCCGAACCCCGCCGTCACCGGGACCCGTTCGGGGACCCGTTCGCGGATCGTTTCGCGGATCGGTTCGCAGACCGGTCCGCGGATCGGTTCGGCCGCAGCCCCTCGAAGGCGAGCGGCAGATGCCGTGGCCCGCGCAGCACCGCGTTGCGCCGATAGGTCGGCGGGTCCTCCAGCAGCCGGGGCCCGTCCAGCCGGCGGGCCAGCTCGGTCAGCGCGATCTGCGCCTCCAGCCGGGCCAGCGGGGCGCCGAAACAGCTGTGGACGCCGCTGCCGAAGCCGAGGTGCTGGTTGTCCCGGCGCTGCGGATCGAACCGGTCGGGGTCGGGGAAGCGCTGCGGATCGCGGTTGCCCGAGGCCAGCAGCAGCCACACGGACGCCCCCTGGGGGATGGTCACGCCCGCGATGTCGATCTCCGAGAGCGGGGTGCGCCGGGGAAGCATCTGCACCGGCGGATCGAACCGCAGCAGCTCCTCCACCAGCGGGACGACCAGATGGGGATCCTTGCGCAGCCGGGCGAGCACGTCGGGGTTGCGCAGCAGGGTCAGCATCCCGTTGGTGATCAGGTTGACGGTGGTCTCGTGCCCCGCCACCAGCAGCAGCGCCGCGGTGCTCAGCAGCTCCACCCGGCTCATCCGCCCCTCCGGGCCGTCCCCGCCGACCAGGGCCGAGAGCATGTCGTCGCCGGGTGCGCGGCGGCGCTCCTCGATCAGCTCGGACAGATACGTCGCCAGTTCCGTACGGGCCTGCCGGGTGATCCGCCGCCGCTCGGCGGCGTCCGCCTCCGGGCCGGGGTCCGGACTGGCGGCGAGGGTGTCGGCCCAGGCGTGGAAGCGCGGCTCGTCCTCCCGTGGCACCCCGAGCAGCCGGGAGATCACGGTCACCGGGAAGGGGTAGGAGAAGTGGTCGACGAGATCGATCCGGTCCCGCCCCGCGAAGCCGTCGATCAGCTCGCCGACGATACGGGTGAGTTCACCGCGCATCTCGTGGAGCCGGCGCGGGGTGTGCGGCGGGCCGAAGGGCGCCGTCGCGAGCCGGCGCAGCCGGTCGTGCTCGGGCGGGTCCAGCCTCAGGAAGCTGGGCGGCAGCCCCGGGTCGTCGTCCTCCTCGGGCAGCTCCGAGGCGGCCCGGGGGTCCAGGTTGCGCGCGTCGGAGCTGAGCCGGGGGTCGTGCAGCAGACCGTGGATCTCCCAGTAGGTGGAGACGATGTACGGCCCCTCCTCGTCGTGCACCACGGGCGTCTTGCGCAGCTCGGCGTAGATCGGGTACGGGTCGGCTCGATGGGCGTAGTCGGTGATCTGCCGTACGAGCGAGCCTTGCGTCTGCGTCATGGCTGAGTGCGTTCCTTCGTCGGGGTCGTCCCCCTGCTCAGCATCGGTGAGGCGGCCCGGGCCCGCGCGTACAGCCGGGCAAAGGGGCGAACGCGCGAGCGTGGCCCGCTCGCTACGATGGAGCGCCGCACGCCGGGCGCGTGCGGTGGGGAAGGAGACGGTGTGACGGACCACGACCGGACCGGCGGGCCCGGCTGGCCCCGCCGCCCCCGTCGGCGTGGCCAGGGCGAGCTGGAGGCGCAGGTGCTCGCGGCGCTGAGCCGGGCGCCGGGGCCGGTGACCGCCGCATGGGTGCAGGAGCGGATCGAGGGCGAGCTCGCCTACACCACGGTCATGACCATCCTGTCCCGGCTGCACGCCAAACAGGCCGTGACCCGTGAGCGCGCGGGCCGCTCCTTCGTCTGGCGCGCGGCGTCGGACGAGGCGGGGCTCGCGGCGCTGCGGATGCGCCGGGTGCTGGACGGCCAGGACGACCGCGAGGCGGTCCTGGCCAGCTTTGTGACCGGGCTGACCCAGGACGACGAGCGGCTGCTGCGCGACCTGCTGAGCGACGTGGCGGAGGAGCCGGAGGACTGACCGATGGGCGTCTTCGTCTTCCTCCCGCTGGTTCTGCCCCTGACGGCGCTGCCGATCGCGCGGCTCGCCGAGCAACATCTCCATCCGCGCACCGCCACCCGGCTGCTGACGCTCGTCGGCACCGTGCTCGCGGTGTGCTCCACGCTGTGCCTGGGGCTGCTGATGGTCGTCGGCACGGCGCAACTGCCCGGTAACCCGCTGCCGGACAGCTGGTCGGACCCCGAGGTACGGGCGGCGGTGCCCTTCGACGTGGTGGCCGGGAAGGCGGCGATCGGCGCGCTGGCGGCGGTGGCCGCCTCCTGCGCCGCCACCTGTCTGCGTCATGGCCGGGTGCGGCGGGACGCCCGGCTCGCGCTCGCCGGACTGCCGGAGTCGCCGGTCGCGGTGCTGCCGGACGACAAGGCGTACGCGTACGCCCTGCCCGGGACCTCGGGGCGAGCCGGGAAGCCGGGCCGGATCGTCGTCTCCACCGGGATGCTGGACAGCCTTGAGCCCCGCGAGCGGCGGGCCCTGATCGCGCATGAGCGCGCCCATCTGACCGCGCACCACCACCGCTATCTGCTGGGCGCACAGCTCGCCGCGCGGGCCAACCCGCTGCTGCGGCCGCTGCGGGCCGCGGTGGACTACTGCGCCGAGCGCTGGGCGGACGAGGAGGCGGCCCAGGAGGTCGGCGACCGCCGGGTCACGGCGCGGGCGGTCGGCAAGGCCGCCCTGGTCTCCCGGGGCACGCCGGGGTCGGCGCTCGCCGGGTTCGCCGCGCCGGGGCCGGTGCCGCGCAGGGTCGCGGCGCTGCTGGAGCCGGTGCCGCCGTCCCGGCGCTGGCCGCCGACGTGGACGGCGGCGGGGCTGGCCCTGTGGATCGCGGCGGTGGGCACCGCCGCGTCCGCGCTGTCCTCGGCGAACGCGGCGGTCGCCCTGGTCCTCGTCCTGCACGCCGCGACCCCGCTGTAGCTCCAGGCCGCGCCCTTACGGTTGGCGGGGCGGCCGTAAGGCAGCGGCTCGCGCCTTACGGTTTGCGCCCTACGGCTTTCGCCTCGCCTTACAGGTCGAACTCGGCCGGCGGGAGCTCCAGCGTGAAGCACGCCTCGCGGACCATGGCCTGCTCGGTCTTGTCGAAGTCGCCGTCCGCGCCACCGATGACGATGCCGATCTGGATCACGGCGCGTGCCTCGGCGGGCTTCTTCTTGGCCTTGGCGACCTCTTGCATCACGCTCACCTTGCCGAAGTCGAAGTCCGCGGTGAGCTTGTTGACGTAGTCGTTGAAGCGGCGCTGCAGATCGTCGGCCGGGAAGTTCTGCAGCACCTCGTTGGAGGCGATCAGCTGGGCGACGCGCTGCCGCTCGGACGGGTCGACCGAGCCGTCCGCCGCCGCCACCAGGGCACACATCGCCATGCTCGCGTCGCGGAAGGCGCCGCTCTTCAAGTCGTTCTTCTTCGAGACGAGCTGAGTCTGCATCGTCTGGGCGGACTCCCTGATGCGGTCCCACAGGGCCATGGCCACTCACACTCCATAGGGTCGTTAGGATCTACAGTTGTGTAGAAGCTAGCAGGCTGGGTCGGTCAAGGCCGGGCGGATCGGCCCCTCTTCATCACTCTGTGAACTGATCGGAGAGGTAAAGAAGTTCCCAAGTTGAGGAGGTGACGGATGCGCTGGGCTGGGCGTAAACCCTTGTACGCGAGAGCTGAGCCTTTTGGGGCGCGAACTCGGGAGCGCCACTATGGTGCGTGGAATGTTCCACTCCACAACCCTCCGCCGAAATCTGGAAAGAGGCTGGATTTTCCCCGCAGGTTCCACGGGAGGGCGTATGTGATGAACGTCTCGCACTTACTGCCGACACGGCCCGCGCGGCGCGCACCGGCGGCCCCGCCCCCCAAGGCGGCACCGGCTCCGCCCTCCGCGCCGAAACAACGTGACGCGTTCTTCGACAACGCCAAATATCTGGCGATCGTGCTGGTCGCGATGGGGCATGCGTGGGAGCCCCTGCGAGGCGGCAGCAGAGCGGCAGCCGCGCTCTATATGACCGTCTACACGTTCCATATGCCGGCGTTCATTCTCATCTCCGGGTACTTCTCGCGGAATTTCGATCTCCGGCCGGACCGGCTCAAACGGCTGATCACGGGGGTCGCCGTGCCGTACGTCCTCTTCGAGGTCGCGTACACCTTCTTCAAACGGTGGGCGGACGACGATCCGTCCTATCCGGTCAGTCTGCTCGACCCCTGGTATCTGACCTGGTTTCTGATCGCGCTCTTCGTCTGGCGGCTGACCACGCCGCTGTGGCGGATCGCGCGGTGGCCGGTGGCGCTGGCCCTCACCATCGCCGCGCTCGCCGCCTGTTCACCGAACATCGGTGACGACCTCGATCTGCAGCGGGTGCTGCAGTTCCTGCCCTTCTTCGTGCTGGGGCTGCACCTGCGGCCCGAGCACTTCCGGATGATGCGGCGGCGCGAGGTCAGATGGCTGTCGGTGCCGGTGGTCGCGGCCGCCGTGGTCTTCGCCTACTGGGCCGTGCCGCGGATGAACCCGGCGTGGTTCTACCGCCGGGACAGCGCGCAGGAACTCGGTGCGCCCTGGTGGGTCGGGACGGTCATGACGTTCGCCCTCTTCGGCTGCTCCATGGTGCTCACCGTGTGCTTCCTCGCCTGGGTGCCCCGGCGCCGGATGTGGTTCACGGTGCTCGGCGCCGGGACGCTGTACGGCTATCTGCTGCACGGCTTCCTCGCCAAGGGCTCCCGCTTCTGGGACTGGTACGACCACCCGTGGCTGCACCGGCCGCTGGGGGAGATCGCGGTGACGGCGGTGGCGGTGGCCGTGGTGACGGCCTTGTGCGCGCCGCCCGTACAGCGGGCGTTCCGGTTCGCGATGGAGCCGCGGATGGAGTGGGCCTTCCGGAGACGCGACGGATGATCGGCGGGCGCCGGTCACGGGAGTGCACTTGTGTGACTAATTGGGTCTTCGGATAGGCCGGTCGCGGTATGGGTAGCCCGTAGCCGACCCCGGTCCGTAGCCGGACGACGACTACGGGCCACCGTCGCACGGAGAGGTGCCGGCCCAGCAGTGACACAGCCCTTTCAACTCCCAGACTTCTACATGCCGTATCCGGCGCGGCTGAACCCCCATGTCCAGGCGGCACGGGAGCACTCCACCCGGTGGGCCCGCGAGATGGGCATGCTCGAGGGCTCGGGGATCTGGGAGCAGGACGATCTCGACGCCCACGACTACGCTCTGCTGTGCGCGTACACCCACCCCGACTGCTCCGACGCGGAGCTCTCGCTGGTCACGGACTGGTATGTGTGGGTGTTCTTCTTCGACGACCACTTCCTGGAGACGTTCAAGCGCTCCCAGGACCGTGCGGCCGGTAAGGCGTATCTCGACCGGCTGCCCGCCTTCATGCCGATGGACCCGGCCGCCCGGACCCCCGAGCCCACCAACCCGGTAGAGGCGGGGCTCGCGGATCTGTGGGCGCGGACGGTGCCCTCGATGTCGGCGGACTGGCGGGCACGGTTCCGGGAGAGCACCGAGAACCTGCTCAACGAATCGCTCTGGGAACTCTCGAACATCAACATCCACCGGGTCCCCAATCCGGTCGAGTACATCGAGATGCGCCGTAAGGTCGGCGGCGCGCCTTGGTCGGCCGGGCTGGTGGAGCACGCCGTGGGGGCCGAGGTACCGGCGGTGATCGCCGGTTCGCGGCCGATGCGGGTGCTGCGGGACGCCTTCGCGGACGCGGTGCACCTGCGCAACGACCTGTTCTCGTACCAGCGGGAGATCGAGGACGAGGGCGAGCTCAGCAATGGCGTCCTGGTCCTGGAGACGTTCCTGTGCTGCACCACCCAGGAGGCGGCCGACTCCGTCAATGAGCTGCTCACCTCACGGCTGCAGCAGTTCGAGGACACCGCCCTCACCGAACTCGGGCCGCTCTTCGCCGAGCACGGCCTGGACCCGGCGGCCTGCGCGGGGGTCCTCGGCTACGTCAAGGGGCTCCAGGACTGGCAGTCCGGCGGCCATGAGTGGCATATGCGCTCCAGCCGGTACATGAACGGCGCGCACGGTGCGGTCGGCCCGGATGGCGCGGACGGTGCGAACGGCACGCAGGGGGCGAGCGGCCCGGACGGTGCGAACAGCCCGGTCGGCCCGGAGGGTGCGAGCGGTGCGGAGGCTGCGAGCGGCGCGGACAAGGCCCCGGCGTGGTCGCCCTTCGCGCTCAGCGGCCTCGGCACCTCCGCGGCCAGCCTGCCGCTGACCACGGGCCGGGCGGAGGCGGCCCGTACCCGCAGGTTCAGCCATGTCCCGTTCCAGAGGACCGGGCCCTCCCTGCTGCCGGACTTCTTCATGCCGTTCGCCCTCCGGCTCAATCAGCATCTGCCCACCGCCCGCGACCACCTCGCCGACTGGGCACATCGGATGGGCATCCTCGGACCGCGGCCCGGCATCCCCGGTCCGCACGTCTGGGACGAGCGGCGGATGCTCGCCGCCGACCTGCCGCTGTGCGCGGCCGGCATCCACCCGGACGGCTCCCCGGACGAACTCGATCTGACGTCGGGCTGGCTGGCCTGGGGCACCTACGCGGACGACTACTACCCGGCGGTATTCGGCCGCACCCACGACCTGGCCGGGGCCCGGGTCTGCAACGCCCGGCTCCGGGCGTTCATGCCGCTCGACGCGGGCCCCACCCCGGCCCCGGCCAACGCGCTTGAGCGGTCGCTGGCCGACCTGTGGAGCCGTACGGCGGGCCCGATGGAGGACTCGGCACGCCGTGAACTCCGCAAGGCCATAGAGGACATGACCGCCAGCTGGCTGTGGGAGCTGGCCAACCACACGAAGAACCGGATCCCCGACCCGGTCGACTACATCGAGATGCGCAGGCGCACCTTCGGCTCCGACCTCACCATGAGCCTGTGCCGACTGGCGCGCGGCCGGCGGGTGCCGCCCGAGATCTACCGCAGCGGCCCGGTCCGGTCGCTGGAGAACGCCGCCATGGACTACGCGACGCTGCTGAACGACGTCTTCTCGTACCAGAAGGAGATCGAGTTCGAGGGCGAGGTCCACAACGGCGTCCTCGTCGTCCAGAACTTCTTCGACTGCGACTATCCGACCGGGGTCGCCGTGGTGAACGATCTGATGACGTCCCGGATGCGGCAGTTCCAGCATGTCGCGGAGCATGAGTTCCCGGTGCTGTACGACGACTTCGGCCTGGAGCCGGAGGCCCGGAGGGCGATGGACGGCTATGTGGAGGAGCTGCGCGACTGGATGTCCGGAATCCTGAACTGGCACCGCGAGGTACCGCGCTACCGGGAAGAGGAGCTGATCCGCGCCCACCGGCGGCCGGTGGGGGCAGGCGCCGGGGCCGTGCCCGTGACGGGCGCCGAAACGGGGACCGGGACCGGAGCCGGGGCGGCGCGGCCGGTGGCCCCGTGGCACGGGCCCACCGGGCTCGGCACCTCGGCCGCGCGGGTTCCGGTGCCCGCCGGAGCCGCCGGATCACATCCGTAAGGACCTCCGTAAGGGCCCGGGAAGCACCGTAAGGACTTCGGGAACGAGACCTCGGCCCGGCCGCCCCGCCTTTGTCCGCCGGGACAAGGCGGGGCGGCCGCTTGTTGGCCGTCCGGCACGATGCCCGGCGCACGGGGCGGCCTGTTGAATGCCGCGCAGTCCCCTCGCGCCCTGGAGGTACCGTGTCGGCCGCAGCTGAAGATCCCGGCAGCCCGGGCCCCGGCCCGGACCCCGGCGTCGCCCCCGCTTCCGCCTCCGCCTCCGCCGGGAGAAGAACGCTCCTCCTGCTGCCCGCCATCCCCGCGCTGGCCCTCCTCGCCTCCGTATGGCTGCCGTTCGTCAACGCCGAGCGGCTCTGGTTCGGGATGCCGTCGCTGTACGTCTGGATCTGCGCCTGGGTGCTCGCGCTCACCCCCGCACTCGCCGCCGTCGAATGGGGCCTGTGGCGCCCCCGCGAGCGGGCGGGCGGTGAGCGGCGGTGAGCGTCGTCCTCGCGGTCTCCCTGCTGGGCATGTGCGCCCTCGCCCTGTGCGGTTTCCTGGGCCGGACCGGCCGCACCACCGATCTCGCCGAATGGGCCGTGGGGCAGCGGAACTTCGGCACCCTCGCGATGTGGTTCCTGCAAGCGGGCGAGGTGTTCACCACCTTCAGCTTCCTCGGCGTCGCCGGGGTCGCGTACGCGGGCGGCAACGCGGCCACGTACGCGATGGTCTACCTGGCCCTGGCCTTCCTCCTGCTCTACTTCATCCAGCCCAGGCTGTGGCGGCTGGGCGAGCGGCACGGCTATCTGACCCAGGCCGACTACTTCACCCAGCGGTACGGCAGCCCGCTGTACGGCAAGGTCGTCGCCGTCATCGGCCTGGTCTTCCTGATCCCGTACCTCCAGCTCCAGATCACCGGGCTGGGCATGGTCGTCGGGCTGGTCACCGGCAGTACGGCCTCCGGGCGGCTGAGCATGGTGCTGGCCTCCGTGCTGACGGCGGCGTTCGTGCTGTGGTCGGGCATCCGGGGGCTCAAGAACAGCGCGTACTTCAAGGACGTGCTGACCCTCGGCGTCATGCTCGTCCTGGCCATCGCCGTCCCGCTGCACTACACCGGCGGTCTGGGCGAGGTGTTCCGGCAGGTGCACGAGGTCCAGCCGCAGATGCTGACCGTGCACTCCGGGGAGCGCGACCGGATGTGGTGGACGACCAGCGTGCTGACCTCGGCGCTCGCGGGCGGGCTGATGGCCACGCCGCACCACTGGCCGCCGCTGATGGCGGCGGGCGGGCCGAGGGCCATCCGCACCAACAACGTCTTCATGCCGCTCTACCAGATCGCGCTGATGGTCCCGATCACCATCGGGTTCACCGGGATGCTGGTGGCCCGGCCGGGCGGGGACGGGGCCGGGGACCCGGACGGGATTCTGCTGACGCTCGCCCAGGGCGCCCTGCCGGGCTGGGCCACCGGGCTGGTCGTGGTCGCCGCGGCGGCGTCCGCGATGGTGCCGGCCGGGGCGATGTGCGTCGGCATCTCGACCCTGGTGGCGCGGAACCTGCTGCCCGCCCGCCGGGAGGCGGCCCGGATGGTGGTCAACCACAGCGTGGTCGTCCTGGCCATCGGGCTCGCGCTCACCCTCGGCATCCTGCGGCCGGGGCTGCTGGCCGACCTCCAGCTGCTCACGGTGAGCGGCTTCATCCAGATCGTGCCGGGGCTGCTGGCGGCGATCGGCCGCCGGCGGCTGCTGACCGCCCCGGGGGCGCTGGCGGGCCTGGTGACCGGTGAGGCGGTGGTGACCTGGCTGACCCTGGCCGAGGTGGAGACCCACCATGTGAACGCGGGCCTGGTCGCGCTGGCGGTCAATGTGCTGGTGGCGGCCGCCGTGACGGCGCTCTTCCGCCGCCCGGCCGCTTCCCCAACCATGGATTCCGCCCCTGGGGCCCATGAGGACGGTGGGCTCCGTAAGGACAGCGGGCCCCGCGAGGACCCTGGTCCGAAGACCCGGACCAGCGCAGCGATGACCATCGAGGAAGGCGAGCGACCGTGACGACGACGGATGACGATCTCTGCTTCAGGACCGCACTGGACCTCAGCGCGCTGCTGCGCTCCCGCGAGCTGTCCGCGCGCGAGCTGCTCGAGGCCCATCTGGCCCGTATCGAACGGGTCAACCCGGCCGTCAACGCGATCGTCACCCTCGTCGCGGACCGCGCCCGCGAGGCCGCCCGGCAGGCCGATGAGCGGATCGCGGCGGGTGAGGAGCCCGGGCCGCTGCACGGGCTGCCCATCGCCCACAAGGACCTCCACAACACCGCGGGCATCCGCACCAGCCATGGCTCGCCGCTCGCCGACGGCGTGCCCGACCAGGACGATCTGCTGATCGAGCGGATACGGGCCGCCGGGGCGATCACCCTCGGCAAGACCAACGTGCCCGAGTTCGGGGCCGGTTCGCACACCTTCAACCCCATATTCGGCGCCACCCACAACCCGCACGACCTGGGCCGCAGCGCGGGCGGCAGCAGCGGGGGCGCGGCGGCCGCGCTGGCCTCCGGCATGGTCCCGATCGCGGACGGCAGCGACACCGGCGGCTCGCTGCGCAACCCGGCCTCGTTCTGCAATGTCGTCGGGCTGCGCCCATCGCCCGGGCGCGTCCCCAACTGGCCCTCCCTCACCGCCTGGGGCACCCTCGGCGTCAAGGGGCCGATGGCCCGTACCGTGGCCGACACCGCCCTGCTGCTGTCCGCCATCGCCGGGCCCGACGCGCGGTCGCCGATCGCCCTGGAGGAGCCCGGCGCCCGCTTCGCCCGCCCCCTGGACCGCGATCTGACGGGGCTGCGGGTGGCCTGGTCGCCGGATCTCGGGGGACTGGTGCCGGTCGAGCCCGAGGTGGCCGCGGTGGTCGAGTCGGCGGCGGAGGTCTTCACCGGCCTCGGCTGTGCCGTGGAGCGGGCCTGCCCGGACCTGACCGAGGCCGAGGAGGTCTTCCGTACGCTGCGCGCCTCGGCCTTCGAGGTCGCCTTCGGCGCGCTCATGGACCGCCACCCCGACGGGCTGAAGCGGGCGATCCGGGAGAACGCCGAGGAGGGGCGCAAGCTCACCGGGCCGGACGTCGGCCGCGCGGAGGTGCTGCACACCCTGCTCTACCACCGCGTCCGGGAGTTCTTCGGCCGCTATGACGTGCTGCTGCTGCCGGTGAGCCAGGTGGCGCCGTTCGACGTGGGTATCGAGTACCCGACCGAGATCGCCGGGGTGGCCATGGACGACTATCTGGACTGGATGCGCTCGGCGTATCTGATCAGCTCGACCGGCAGCCCCGCGCTGTCCGTACCGGCCGGGTTCACGCCCGGCGGGCTCCCCGTCGGGGTGCAGATCGTCGGGCCGCACCGGGCGGACTTCGCGGTCCTCCAGGTCGGCCACGCCTTCGAGCGGGCCACCGGGCACTGGCGGCGGCGCCCGGCGGGGATCGAGTAGCGCACACCCCTGGATAATCCGTGCCTTCGAGCATCAGAGTGAACGGGTCCGGGTAGTGCCCCCGGGGACCATTGGCGCTGATGAGCGGAGGAGCCTTGTACGACGACTCCTCGTACGACGACGCCTCGTACGACGACGCCTCGTACGACGACGCCTCGGACGGGCTGCTTTCGCTGGCCACCAGGGCCGCCGGGCTGGCCGGCGGCCCGGTCACCATTGAGGACGACGCGTCCGAGCTGATCACCTACTCCCCCGGCCAGGAGAACTCCGACGACGCGCGCATCGCCACGATCCTCAGCCGCCGGGTGCCCGACCGGTACCGCACCCTGCTGCGCACCGAGCATCTGGACGAGCGGCTGGCGGGCTCCTCCGGCCCGTTCTACGCGGATCTGCGCGGTGCCGGGATCCTGCCGCGCGCGATCATGCCGATCCGGGCCGGTGACACGGCCATCGGCTCCATCTGGGCGATCGTGCCCTCCTCGCCGTCCCCGGAGCAGCGGGCCGCTCTGGAGGAGTCGGCCGCGTTGCTCGCGCCCCTGCTCGCCCGGCAGGCCGAACGGCGGCTGGCCGCGGACGCGCGGCGGACCGCCGCCGTACGGGCGCTGCTCCGCGGCGGGGACGAGGCCGTCGAGACGGCCCGTGAGCTTCCGCTGGGGCCGGGACCGCTGGCCGTGGTCGCCGTACGCCCGCTGCCGTCGGCGCTCGCGCCCGGCCCCGGTCCGTACGACGGTCGGTGTCACGGCGCGTACGACAACCCGTACGCCAACCCTTACGACGATTCGTACGCCGGTTTGTGCGCGGGCCCGGGCGGCCCGCCCGGCGATCCGCTGCGCCGGGCCCTCGCCGACCTCGACCGCAGGCTCTCCGCGTTCCAGCCCGGTGGGCTCAGCGCGGAGATCGACGGTGTGGGCTATGCCGTGGTGCCGGTCGGCGACGAACAGCGGCTGCTGCGGGCCGTGGGGGAGCTGCCGGAGGTGGCGGCCGGCGTCGGCCGCACCGTCCCGGGGCCCGGTCGGCTCGGCCGCTCACGCGCCGACGCCGAACTGGTGGTCCGGCTGCTCACCCGGCTCGGCGCGACGCGGGAACGCACCGCCCATATCCGCGACGTCCAGCTGGACGCCCTGCTCATGCGGACCGTGGACCTGGCCGTCGAGGCGGGCCACGATCCGCTGGGCGCGCTCGCGGAGCTGGAGGAGTACGACCGCAGGCGCGGCACTTCACTGCTGGACAGCGTGGACCGCTATCTGGCTGCCGGAGAGGACGCCCGGCTGGCGGCCCGTCAGCTGCACGTCCACCCCAACACCCTGCGCTACCGGCTGCGGCGGGCGCAGGAGATCACCGGGCTCGATCTGAGCGACCCCGCCGCCGCGTTCGACATCCGGCTGAGGCTGCGGCTGCGCGCGCTGCGTCTGCCGTAGGCCCTGACCAGCGGAGCTCATGGAGTGTGAGGGAGCGTCCGACGGATCTTGACGCCTGCGGCGGGCTGCTTTCCCCTCCCCGCCCCTTCCCTCAACTGGGGCTCCGCCCCAGACCCCGGGGTAGGTCCAGGGGCGGAGCCCCTGCCACGGGGCGGAGCCGCATATCGATGTTGTGGGAAGGGGCGGGAGGGGGAAAGATCCACCGGCCGGCGCCTGGGCCATGACCGGCCGGCCCGGCCGCTCCACGGCGGACCGTCTGCCTCCGGCGCTCCACGGCGGACCGTCTGCCTCCGGCGCTCCACGGCGGACCGTCTGCCTCCGGCGCTCCACGGTGGACCGTCTGTCCCTGGCGCCCGGCGGACCCGTCAGCCCCCGGCGCCCGGCGGACCGTCAGCCCCCGGCGACAAGACTCCGTTGCTCCTGGCGGCAAGCCTCCGTTTGTCCCCGGCGACAAGGCCGGGCCGTGCGCTCTCGGCCTCCGGGCCAGTGCGGTGCCCGGCCCCCTCCCCCGATGATGGCGTTTCACCCATGGGAAGGAGCGCATCCGTGCCCACTGCCACCGGTCCGTCCCGCCCACCGCGCAGCGCCGTCGTCATCGGCGCGGGCATGGTCGGCCTCGCCACCGCCTGGTCGCTGCGGAACCACGGCGTCGAGGTCACCGTCGTGGAACGGCGCCACCCCGCGGCCGGGGCGTCCTGGGGGAACGCCGGCTGGCTGTCCCCGGCCCTGACGCTGCCGCTGCCCGAACCGGCGGCGCTCCGCTACGGGCTGCGCAGCCTGGTCTCCCCCGAGTCGCCCGTCTACATCCCGCCCCGGCCCGACCCCCGGCTCGCCCGCTTCCTGCTCACCTTCACCCGGAACTGCACCCCGCGCCGCTGGCGGGTCCTGGCCGCCACCTTCGCCACGCTGAACCGCCATGCGCTGGACGCGTACGACGCGCTCGCGGCGGACGGCGTCGCCGAGCCGACCCGGCCCGCCGAACCCTGTCTGATCGCGTTCCGCACCCCGGCCGAGCGCGCCGCGATGGTCGAGGAGTTGGAGCACGCCCGCGCGGCCGGTTTCACGATCGCGTACGAGCGGATCGACGGGGACCGGGCCCGTGCGCTGGAGCCCGCGCTGGGCGACGGCATCGGCGCGGCCGTGGAACTCCACGGCCAGCGCTATCTCAACCCCGGGAACTTCGTCCGCGCCCTCGCCGACGCGGTGCGCAAGCGTGGCGGCGAGATCCTGGAGCGGACGGAGGTGTCCGGTATCCGGGACCTCGGGCGAGCGGGCGTGGCCGTCACCACCTCGGGAGGCGAACTCCGCGCGGACGTCGCCGTCGTGGCCACCGGCGCCTGGCTGGATCCGCTGGTCCGCCCGTTCGGGGTCCGGGTGCCGGTCCAGGCCGGACGCGGCTACAGCTTCAGCGTCCCGGCCGAGGGCGCCCCCACCCGTCCCACCTATCTGGCCGCCCAGAAGGTCGTCTGCACCCCGCTGGGCGAGGGCCGGGTGCGGGTCGCCGGAATGATGGAGCTGGCCCCCGCGGACCGGCCGGTGGACCCGCGCCGCATACGGGCGATCATCGCGGCGGCCCGTCCGCTGCTACGGGGCATCGACTGGGAGGCCCGTACGGACACCTGGGTCGGCGCCCGTCCCTGCACCCCGGACGGACTGCCGCTGATCGGCCCGACCGGCTCGCCGCGCATCTACGTCAACGGCGGCCACGGCATGTGGGGCGTGGCCCTCGGCCCGCTCAGCGGACGGCTGCTGGCCGACGCCATCGCCACCGGCACCTCCCCGGCCGAACTGGCCCCGCTGCACCCGCTGCGCTGAGCGGATCCTCGCTCCCCGCCCGCTCATGTTTCGGCTCGGCGGTCCCGGAAACCCGCCGTGGTGCGCGACGCGACAACGTCGAGAGGAGTCACCGATGAGCACCGTGCGGGAGTCCGTCGAGGTTGGGGTTCCGCTCCACACCGCGTACAACCAGTGGACCCAGTTCACCGAGTTCCCGAGGTTCATGGAAGGCGTGGACCAGGTCACCCAGGTGGACGATCGCCATAACCACTGGGCGACCTCCATTGCCGGTGTGCACCGGGAGTTCGACACCGAGATCGTGGATCAGCTTCCCGATGAGCGCATCGCCTGGCGCACCACCTCCGGTGATGTCCAGCAGCAGGGTCTGGTCACCTTCGAGCCGGTGGACGAGCGCCACACCCGGGTCAATCTGGCCCTGGTCTTCGAGCCGAGCGGGATGGCGGAGAAGGCCGCGGACATGACCGGGACGCTCGACCGGCGGGTGAAGGGGGACCTGCGGAGGTTCAAGGACTTCATCGAGCACCGTGGTGAGGCGGAAGGTGCCTGGCGCGGCCGGATCTCCCCCGGCTGACCGCACCGCACCGAACCGAACCGATCCATAAGCCCGCGAGGGCACGTCCGCGAGGACGAATCCGCAAGTCCGTGAGGGCGCCGACCGCACCGGTCGGCGCCCTCACGCGCGTCTCCGTGGAGATCGGATCCAGCGAGATCAGATCTTGCTCATCCGGTCATACCGGGAGCAAGCTGGAGGTATGGGTGCTCAAACGGTGCCTACGCTGATCTCATCCGTTCAGCGGGCTTTCCGGCTGATGGAGGCAGTGGGCGCGCACGAGGGCGGTGCGCCGGCCAAGCGGCTCGCCCGGGAGACCGGGTTGCCGCTGGCGACCACGTACCACCTGCTGCGGACGATGGCCCACGAAGGCTATCTGTCCCGGCTGGACGACGGCGGCTTCGTGATCGGGGACAAGCTGCGCGCCCTCGAGTCCGGCAGCCGTGAGCAGGCGATGCTCGCCCGGGTCCGGCCCGCCCTGGCCGCGCTGCGCGACGAGCTCTCCGCCGCCGCGTATCTCACCTTCTACGACGAGGGCGAGATCCGGGTCGCGGACATCGTCGATGGCCCGCAGGCGCCCCGGGTCGATCTGTGGGTGGGGTGCGAGGACGCCGGGCACGCCACCGCGCTGGGCAAGTGCGTGCTGCGCGAGCTGGACGACGAGGCCCGCCACGACTATCTCTCCCGCCATCCGCTCGTCGATCTCACCCCGCGCACCGTCACCCGCTCCGACGACCTGCTGCGCCGCCTGGACTCCCCGACTGGAAGTCCCCTGGTCGCGGACCTGGAGGAGTACGCCCTGGGCACGGTCTGCTTCGCGGTGCCGGTCTACTACGGGGACCGGCTCGGCTCGCTCGGGATCTCGCTGCGGGCGGACCGGCTGGCCCGGCTGGCGGAGCTGGATCCGCACCGTGAGCTGTTCCGGACCCGCCTGGTGCCGACGGCGAGCCGGGTGAGCAGGAACCTCTCGCTCACTATCTGAAAACGCGGGCCTTGCCGAATCTATCGAATCGCTGTTTCTCTGGATGAAGCGGACATCCCCGGCGCCATCCCTGGCGTCGCCCGTCATCACCCCCCGGCACCACCCCGGCACCCCCGGTATCACTTGCCCCCGTGGAGAGAGAGCAGCGAAGCAGGTCATGTTCCCGGCCCGACTCCGCCCGTACGACCCGGACCAACCGGACAGCACTGGGCTCATGGCCCCCGCGGTCCCCGTCATCATCATCTGTGGTGTGGCCCTGCTCGCCCTCGTGACCTCGGAGGGGCTGGCCTGGCTGCCACTGCTCGCCGTCGGGCCGGCGCTCGCCGCCGCCCATTGCGGACCGCATGGAGTGATCCGGATCGGGGTGCTCGCCGTGGCGGTGGGCGCGCTGCTGGGCACCCAGGGCGACGAATCGGTGCGCACCCAGGCGATCATGCTGGCCACGCCCGCCGCCGTGGCCCTGGCGAGCTGTGGGGCCAGCGCCCTGCGCAGACGCCGTGAGCAGGTCCTCGCCGCCGTCCGCTCGGTCGCCGAGGCCGCCCAGAACGCCCTGCTCACACCGGTGCCCGCCCGGGTCGGCCAGTTCCAGGTGGCGGTCCGCTACAGCGCCGCCGCCGCGGAGGCACGGGTGGGGGGCGACCTCTATGCCCTGCTGCCCACCCCGCACGGAGTGCGGCTGATCGTCGGCGACGTACGCGGCAAGGGGCTGCCCGCGGTGAGCACCGCCGCCCTGGTGCTCGGCGTCTTCCGCGAGGCCGCCTACGACGAGCCGAACCTGCTCGACGTCGTCGCCAGGATCGAGCGCAGCCTGTCCCGCAACCTGGCGCCCGACGACTTCGTCACCGCCGTGGTCGCCGGATACCCCAGTGAGGGCCGTATGGAACTCGTCAACTGCGGACACGCCCCGCCGCTGCTGGTCGGCGAGACCGGGATCATCGCCGTCGAGCCCACCCGCCCGGCCCCGCCGCTCGGCCTGGCCTCCCTGGGCGGCGAACTGCCGAGCCTCCAGGTGGTGCCGTTCGCCGAGGGCGACCAACTGCTGCTCTACACCGACGGGGTCATCGAGGCGCGGGACCGCGGCCGGGAGTACTTCCCGCTGCTGGAACGGGTGCCGCGGCACATCTGCGACGAGCCGTCCCGCACCCTCGCCTCGCTCCACGACGAACTGCTGTCCCATGTGGGCGGCCGGCTCCACGACGACGCGGCGCTGCTGCTGCTCCGCAAGCCGGTGCTGGGCGCGGTGCGCAGGGCGGTGGACCTGCCGTCGGCGTGAGCGGATGTGCCGTCGGCGTGACCCCTGGTCCGTATGACCCGCTCAGCGCCTCCGGCGGATCGGCTCAGACGACGCCCTGGGCGGCCATCGCCTCCGCCACCCGCACGAATCCGGCGGCGTTCGCGCCCAGGGCGTAGTCGTCGGGGGAGCAGCCGTAGCGGTCGGCGGTGGCCCGGCACAGGGTGTGCACCTCGGTCATGACGGCGGCGAGGCGGGCCTCGGTCTGGGCGAAGGTCCAGCGCTCGCGGGAGGCGTTCTGCTGCATCTCCAGCGCGGAGGTGGCCACACCGCCCGCGTTGGCGGCCTTACCGGGGCCGAAGAGCACATCGGCCTCCCGGAAGATCTCGATCGCCGCCGGGGTGCAGGGCATGTTGGCGCCCTCGGCCACGGCCATCACACCGTTCTTGACCAGGGCGATCGCGCTCTGCTCGGTCAGCTCGTTCTGGGTCGCGCAGGGCAGGGCGACCTCGCAGGGCAGCTCGAAGACCGAGCCGCGGCCGGAGAAGACGGCGCCCGGCTTGGCGTCGGCATAGGCGGAGATCCGCTGCCGCCGGACCTCCTTGATCTCCTTGAGCAGCGCGAGGTCGATACCGTCCGGGTCGACCACATGGCCGGAGGAGTCGGAGCAGGCCACCACCCGGCCGCCGAGGGCGTGGACCTTCTCGACGGCGTAGCGGGCCACATTGCCGGAGCCGGAGACGACGACCGTAAGGCCGTCGAAATCCTTCTTACGGGTGCGCAGCATCTCCTGGACGAAGTGGACGGTGCCGTACCCCGTGGCCTCGGTACGCGCGGGTGAACCGCCCCAGGCGACCGGCTTACCGGTCAGCACACCGGCCTCGAAGCGATTGGTCAGCCGCTTGTACTGGCCGAAGAGGTAGCCGATTTCGCGGGCACCCACCCCGATGTCCCCGGCCGGTACGTCGGTGTGCTCGCCCAGATGGCGGTGGAGTTCGGTCATGAAGGACTGGCAGAACCGCATGACCTCGCCGTCCGAGCGCCCCTTGGGGTCGAAGTCCGCACCGCCCTTGCCGCCGCCGATGGCGAGGCCCGTCAGCGCGTTCTTGAAGATCTGCTCGAAGCCGAGGAACTTCACGATGCCCAGATCGACGCTGGGGTGGAAGCGCAGGCCGCCCTTGTAGGGGCCGAGCGCGCTGTTGAACTCCACCCGGAAGCCGCGGTTGACCTGGACCTCGCCGTCGTCGTCCACCCATGGCACCCGGAAGACGAGCTGCCGCTCCGGCTCGCACAGCCGCTCCAGGATCCGGGCCTCCAGATACTCCGGATGCGCGCCGAGCACGGGGGCGAGGGCCGGCAGCACCTCGCGCGCCGCCTGGTGGAACTCGGACTCCCCGGGGTTGCGGTGCACGATCTGCGCGTAGACGGCCTCGATACGGGCGGTGACGTTCATAGGTGCGTGATGCCTCTCTGTGGGCTTCTGTCTCATATGCCGGTCCTGCGGGGGTCCAGGATCTTGTCCCCGGCGGGGTTCACCATGGCGGCGCGCCCGGGGAGTCGTCCGCGAACCGGGAAGACCGGGGAGCGGGGTGGCGGAGACCGGGGGACAGACCGGGGCAGGGCCGGGGAAGGGCCGGGGGAGAACCGGGGAAGACCTGCGGAGATCGAGAGGTGGTGGAGCCAGCTCCACCCCCGGGCCGGAGTCCCGTACCCCTCCCGGTACGGGACCGCGCTCTCTCCCGCCCGACCGCGCCCGTTTCTAGCGTTCTTCGTGACCGGCGGACCCGTTTGATCCGCCCGGCGTGACGGAGGGGCGGAGAGATGAACCGGCACTGGCGCGGCCGTACGGCGGCCATCGCGGAGCGGACGGGGACCTGGCACCACGCGCTGACCCTGGACGGGGTCACCCGGGAGTACCAGCCGGGGCCCGTGGCGCTGCACCCCATCCATCTGACGGTGCCGCGCGGACGGTTCCTCGCGGTGATGGGCCCCTCGGGATGCGGGAAGTCGACCCTGCTGCAGTGCGCCGCCGGGCTGGACCGGCCGACGGCGGGCACGGTGCGCATCGGCGGCACGGAACTGTCCTCGCTGACCGAGGCGGCCCTGACCCGGCTGCGGCGGGAGCGGATCGGCTTCGTCTTCCAGGCGCACCACCTGGTGCCGTCGCTGAGCGTGGCGGAGAACGTCTCCCTGCCGCTGATGCTCGGCGGCCACAGCGTCGACGGCCGGGACCTGCGGGCCCTCGCCGCGGTCGGGCTGGCGGACCGGGGCGGCGCCATGCCGTACGAACTGTCCGGTGGGCAGAGCCAGCGGGTGGCGATCGCCCGCGCGCTGGTCACCTCGCCCGACATCGTCTTCGCCGACGAGCCGACCGGGGCGCTCGACCCCGCCGCCGCCGAGGAGGTGCTGACACTGCTGCGGCAGGCCGTCGACCGTGACGGCCATACGGTCGTCATGGTCACCCACGACCCGTTCGCCGCCGCCTGGGCCGACGAGGCGCTGTTCCTGATGCGGGGAAAGCTGGCCTGGCGGCAGGAGCGGCCGGAGGCGGCCGACATCCGCCGCGTCCTCAAGGACCTGGGAGGGCGGACGGTATGAAGGTGGCCGCCCTGTTGGCCGCGCGCGCCACTCGTGCCCACCGTAAGGCGTGGATCGCGGTCTTCGCCGCGCTCGCCCTCACCTCCCTGCTGCTCGGCGCCTTCGGGCTGACCCTCGTCTCGGCCTGGAGCGCGCATCCACGGGTGGAGCGGTACGCCGCTGCCGATCTCGTCGTGGCCGGCGACCAGACCACCCGCTTCAGCGCGACGTCCCTGGGCGAGCGCGAGACCGCGAGCGCCGGGCTCACCGAGCGGGTCCGGATCCCCCGGACGGCGCTGAGCGCGGTGCGAGGGGTGCCCGGGGTGCGGACGGCCGTCCCCGACGTGGAATTCCCGGTGGGCCTCGCGGACCGGTCCGCCACCGGCCACCCCTGGGAGACCGCCCGCCTGGCGCCGTACGCGCTGCGGACGGGACGCGCCCCGGAGCGGGCGGACGAGGTGGTGGTGGGCGCCGGGGCGGGTCGCCCCGGCGGGCGGCTGACGCTGCGTGTGGGCGGCCGGGACGCGGCGTACACCGTCGTGGGCGTCGCCGACGGCCCCCGTACGGCCGTGTGGTTCACCGGCGCCGAGGCTCGGCGCCTGTCCGGAAACCCGGAAGCCCTGGACGCCATCGGGGTCGTCGCCCGACCCGGCACGGACCGGGCGGAGCTGGCCGGGCGAGTGCGGAAGGCCCTGGACACGGCCGGTGTCACCGACGTCGGGCACCGCGCGGACGGCGACCCGGCCGCCGTGCGCGTCCTGACCGGAAGCGAGCGCGGCGAGGCCGAGTTCCTGGCCGCCGCGCCCGCCCGTGGCGAACTGCTGGCGGCGCTCGGCTCCGTGGCCGGAGCCGTCGTCCTCGTGGCGCTGCTCGTCGTGTCCTCGACCATCGTCCAGGCGCTGCGGCAGCGCTCCCACGAACTGGGCCTGTTGCGGGCGGTCGGCGCCACACCCTGGCAGTTGCGCGGTGCGGTGGGCCGGGAGGTGGGGCGGGTCGCGGCCTGGGCGGCGCTGGTGGGCGCGGCCGGGGCGGTCCCCGCGTACCTGGGGCTGCGCGCGCTGCTGGCCGCGCGGGGCGCGCTGCCCACCGGGCTCGAGCTGACGCTGCCCCCGCTGCTGTGGCCCGCGCCCCTGGTCACCGCAGCCGTCACCGTCCTGGTGGCCGGGACCGCGGCGCTCGTCGGCTGCTCCAGGACCGCCGCGGCGCGCCCGGCGGAGGTGCTGCGCGAACGGGCGCCCGGCAGGGCGCGGGGCATCACCGGGCTGGTGCTGCTGGGCGTGGGCGCGAGTTCGGCCGGAACGGCCGCCCTTCAGCAGGGCGCGACCGCGGCGGCCGCGGCCGGTGCGGCGGCGGTGACGATGGTGATCGCCTGTGCGGTGCTGGGGCCGTGGATCGCCGAGGGGGCGATGCGGCTGCTCGGCGCCCCACTGCGGCTGTTCGGCCCCGGCGGCCGCCTCGCGGCCGCCAACTGCGCCGCGTCCGCCCACCGGCTGGGCGCGGCGATCACCCCGATCGTGCTGGTCACCGCCTTCGCCGCGGTCCAGCTCTCCGGGGGCGCAACGATGACCCACGCGGGGGACGCCCAGGCCCGCCAGGTGCTGCGCGCCGACTTGGCGGTGCGCGCGGACGGCGGCCTTACGGCCGGTGCGGTGGAGCGGATCCGCGAGCTCCCCGGGGTGCGGGCGGCGACGGAGGCCGTCCCCGGCACGGTGCTGCTGGCGCGGAGCCAACTCGGCTCGCCCGAACTCGAACGGCTGCCCGTCTTCGGCGTCACCCCGGAGCGGCTGACGCGCACCCTCGACCCGGGCGTGCGGAACGGGGACCTCGCCCGGCTGCGGCCCGGCACGATCGCCGTCGGCGCCGACCGGGCCGACGCCCTCGGCGCCCGGCCCGGCTCCACGGTGACCCTGCGGTTCGGGGACGGCCAGGAAGCGCGGCTGCGGGTCGTGGCGACGTACGAACGCGCCATCGCGCTCGGGGACTTCCTCCTCTCCCGCGATGAGCTCCTGCGCCACACATCGATGCCCGACGCGGGGCGGATCCTCGTCGCGACCGCGCCCGATGCCGACCGTAAGGTGCTCACCAAGGCGCTGGCGCGGGCGGTTCCCGGGGCCCGGGTGGAGCGGGACCCGGCGCCGGTAAGGGGCGAGGCGGCGGGCCAGGCGCTGGCCGAGGTGGTGTCGGTGGCGGTGGTCGCGGCCATCGGCGCCTTCACGGTGATCGCCGTCCTCAGCACCCTCGCCCTCATCGCCACCGGACGCCGCCCCGAACTGCGCCTGCTGCGGCTCGCGGGCGCGGGCCGCCGCCAACTGCGCCGGATGCTGCGCCTGGAGGCGGCGGCCACGGTGGTGACCGGCCTGGTGGTGGGTGCGGCCGTGGCATCCGTACCGCTCCTGGCCTTCAGCGCGGCCACGGCGGGCACGCTGCCGTACCTGCCGCCGGTGCAGGCGGTGGCGATCGTCTCGGTGGTCGTGACCACGGCGGCGGCGGGCTCACTGCCACCGGTATGGCCAACGCTGCGGGGACGGTACGTTCCCAGCCCCTCCGGCGACTGATTTTCAGCCCCTCCGGCAGTTAACCTTCAGCCCCTCCGGCGATTGAGGAGCGGAGCCCCGGCGGGGTGAGGGGGCGGAGCCCCCTCTTTCGGGAAGGGGCGGGGCGGGGAAAGCCACGGCTCACGCGGCCGCGAACGCCGCCGGGGCCGAGGCCCCGCACCGGGCTCGGCCCTACCGCCTGTCCGCCGACTCCCCCGTGCCCGCCGCGCCCTTGTTGAGATACGCGAGGACCGCCAGCACCCGCCGGTGCCCGCTGTCGCTCGGCGGCAGGCCCAGCTTGGCGAAGACATTGCCGATGTGCTTGCTGACCGCGCGATCCGAGACCACCAGCGTCCGGGCGATGGTGGCGTTGTCCCGGCCCTCCGCCATCAGGTGCAGCACTTCGCGTTCGCGCGGCGTCAAGGAGTCCACCGGATCGTCCCGGCGCCGGGTCATCAGCTCCTTGACCACCTCCGGGTCCAGCGCCGTACCGCCCGCGACCACCCGTTCCAGCGCGTCCAGGAACTCCTCGACCCGCCCCACCCGGTCCTTCAGCAGATAGCCGAGCCCGCTCGCGCCGTCGGCCAGCAACTCGGCCGCGTAGGTCTCCTCGACGTACTGCGAGAGCACAAGTACCGGCAGGCCGGGCATCTCCCGCCGTGCCGCGAGCGCCGCGCGCAGCCCCTCGTCGCGGAAGCCCGGCGGCATGCGGACGTCGAGCACGGCCGCGTCCGGGCGGTGTTCGAGGAGGGCGGGCAGCACCTCGGGGCCGCTGGAGGCGACGGCCACCACCTCGTGACCGGCGGAGTTCAGCAGCAGGACCATGCCCTCCCTCAGCAGAGCGTTGTCCTCGGCGATCACCACACGCACGGCAGCTCCACTTCGATCAGCGTCGGCCCCCCGACGGGGCTGGTCATCTCCACGGTCCCGTCGAGCGCCGCGACCCGGCGCCGCATGCCGAGCAGCCCGCTGCCGCCCGAGGGATCGGCCCCGCCCCGCCCCTCGTCCCGTACCGAGACCCTCAACCTATCGGGCATCCGGACGAGGCCGACCGACGCCTGCCGCGCCCCGCTGTGCTTGGCCGCGTTGGTCAGCGCCTCCGCGATCACGAAGTACGCGGCCGCCTCGACCGCCGCCGGGGCGCGGGGCCCGTCCTCCACCCCGTCGTCCCGTACGGACACCTCGAGCCCGCTGCCCGCCGCGAGCGCCCGTACGGCGCCCACGAGTCCGCGGTCGGTGAGGATCGGCGGATGGATGCCGCGCACGACATGGCGCAGCTCGGTGAGGGCCTCCTCCGCCTGGTCCTGCGCGTCCGCCAGCAGCTTGTGCGCCGCGTCGGGGTCCTTCTCGTACGCGCGCCGGGCCAGCCCCACCCGCATCGAGAGCGCCACCAGGCGCGCCTGCGCACCGTCGTGCAGGTCCCGCTCGATGCGCCGCAGTTCCGCCCCGTGCGCGGCGACGGCGCCCGCCCGGGTCTCGGACAGCTCCTCCACCCGCTCGGCGAGCCGGGCACTGCGCAGCGCCTCCGGCGACGGCAGCAGCAGCGCCCGCGACCACGCCGCGTCGAGGTCTACGAGCCGCTCGACCAACGGCAGCACCACGGCCCGTTGCTTCAGCAGCCCGCACCACACCCCGTCGAAGAGCAGCCCGATCACCCAGACCGGCATCGCACCGCAGGCCAGCAGCCAGCCGTAACCCGCGTGGGCCACCAGCCAGCGCAGATCGCGGTACGTGGCCGGATCCCCGACCGCCGCCCGCGCCCGCGTGAACGCCTCCCCGTTCAGCGGCCGGTACGCCTCGGGCACCGGCTCCCCGGTCCAGGCACCCACCAGCCGACGCTTGTACCCGGCCGTCCTGCGCAGCAGCAGCACCGACTCGGGCAGCACCCCCGCCCCCACGACGGTGGCCATCGCCACGGCGGCGAAGATCACCACCCCGATGGACAAGTACGAGGCCAGGGCCAGCCCGGCCGCTCGCAGCAACTCGACCGAGGCCCACCCCGCCCGCCGCACCGTCTCCCGCATGGCCGTCAGGCTAAGCGACGGGCTGGGCCCACGGGAGCGGAGTGCGCCGTCCGGTAGGTGAATCGGTAGGGGTGTAGTCCGCTACACCCCGGATCCGGGGGCGCGGCCCATCGAGGCGGCGGCGCGAACCCGGAATCGTAGACCTCAGCAAACGAACCCCCGAACCCCCCGAACCCGCGAACCCCAGACCACCCACCGGCCCGCCAAGGGCCCCTCCGAAAGGAACCCCTCATGAAGTCCCTGCTCTGGCTGGTCCTGGCCATCGCCGCCATCGTCAACGTCGCCTCCAGCTTCGCCTTCGACGGCGTCGAGCAGATCCTGGTCAGCAGCGTCACGGGCCTCGCCGCGATCACCACCGCCACGGCCCTCTACCTGACCCGCGACCGCCGCACCGCCTGAACGGGTGCACCCGGCACCTATCTCACCTCGGACATCCCCCGCCACCACCGACTGTCCGGAGCGTCCACGCGAACGGTCCTGGCCCTCGCCGTGATCCTGGCGTCGAGGGCCCAGACGAGCACCCGCAGCTCGCGCGCGCTCTTCTTGGGCAGGGCGTGGAGCGCGGTCTCGAGGAAGTCGCGAAAAGATCCGGGATCGCAGCCACACTCGTACAGCTCGCACCGAGGCCCCCAGGAAGCGTCGGTCACACCTCTGAGGGGACCGTGGGCCAGGGCCCTCCAGTGCCAGAAGGCTTCCTCGATCGCCTCGGGCCAGAAGCGGGTGCGCTCGAGCCGACGCAGATCGGCGGCGCAGGCCCCCGAGAGCCGGTCGATCGGCGGATACCGCCGACGCCTCAGGAGACGGACCGGAATGTCGCCCCGCAGGGCTGATGGGCGCCTACGCGGCATGGCCCTTTCGACAGTTGGTCATGCGGATCAACGTACCGTCCCCGAAGGGCGGCCGACCAAGCGTTTTTCGGGGGTACGCGCCCGGGCGGCTCAGGCCCCGGCCGCCCCCGCGTCGGCGTCGGTCCCGGCGGGATCGTCGGGTACGAGCACGAAGCTGATGATGTGGCGGGTGCGGCCGTCACCCGGAGTGGTCTGGGCGCGGCGGGCCACGGCGGCTTCGATTTCTTCGACGAGTTCGGCGAATTCCTCGTCGGTCAGCCATACCGCGCCCTGCCGGTAGACGACACCTTCGCGGGCCGGATCGGCGTCGTCGCGGGAGAGATAGCGGTCGAAGTCGGCCATCAGGGCTCCGGTGAACACGGTGAACGCCTGCCGGTGATCGTCCTTGGTCATGGCGGTACGGGCGTCGGCGTCCACGACGGCCTTGTCCTGGCGTACCCGGTAGCTGCGTTCGACGGTGCCGCGAACCTGCCTTTCGTGGACCACTTCCAGGATGCCCGCCTGGGTGAGAGTCGCGATGTGCCGGTACATCGTGGCCGGCGGAACGTCGGGCAGCCGGTCGCGCAGCTGTGCGGTGGTCAGCTCGTCGGCCCCGACCAGGGCTTGCAGGATGCGCATCCGGACGGGGTGGAGGAGAAGGTTCGCGGTTGGCATGACTTCAATGCTCTCACATCTGATAACGTTCTCGTAGTTGAGAACAATGAGAGGCGGAGCCTTGCCCGAGATCGACATGACGGTCACCGCGGAGGACGGGACCCCCTTGGCCGGCACCCTGACCCTGCCCGCCGGCCCCGGCCCGCACCCCGCCGTCCTGCTCCTGCACGGCTCCGGCCCCCTGGACCGCGAAGGCAACACCCGTAAGGTCCAGATGAACCTCGGCCGACCACTGGCCGCCGCCCTCGCGGCGGAGGGTCTCGCCGTGCTGCGCTACGACCGGCGCGGCGCCGGTGCCACCCCCGGCGCCTGGCGGGCGACCGGCTTCACCGACAACTACAAGGACGCGGCCGCCGCCCTGCGCGCCCTGGCCGAGCACCCCGCCGTACGCCCCGACACCGTCGGCGTCATCGGCCACAGCGAAGGCGCCCTGCATGCCATGAGCCTCGCCGCGCGCCAAGACGTGGGGGCGGTTGTGCTGCTGGCCGGTTATGCCCGCCCGGGCGAGGAGGCCCTGCGCTGGCAGGCCCGCTCGATCATCCAGGGCATGCCCGCCCCCGTCCGCCTCCTGCGCCGCCCCCTGGGGGCCTTGGGAAACCGGGCCCTCGCCCGGATCAAGAGGACCCGCACGGACGTGGCACGCGTCGCCGGATTCCCGGTCAACGCCCGCTGGATGCGCGAGAACCTCGCCCACGACACCCGTGACGACCTGACCGCCGTCCACGCGCCCGTCCTGGCCGTCACCGGCGCCAAGGACCTCCAAGTGGACCCCGCCGACCTGGACGAGATGCACCGCCTGGTGCCGGGCGGGGCCGAGATCCACCGCATCCCCGACCTCACGCACATCCTGCGCCGCGACCCCGGCCGCCACACCCTCCGCGCCTACCGCCGACTCCTGCGCGACCCGGTCGACCCCGGCCTCCTGAACCTCATCACCGCGTGGCTCGCCCGCCAACTGGGCGCGGCCTCCGGGCAGATGCGCGCCGAAGGGCGAACGCTCCCCTCCTGACCCCGGCGCCCGCCCGCGCGAGCGCCCACCCGCGCGTACGCAAGACAACCAACGGACACCCGACACCGGAAGCTTTGGCATGCCTACATCAATTTTCTCGACACCCTCCACACCCTCCGCACCCTCCACAGCCCTCTCCGCCCCCAATCGCCACCGAAGCGACCTGACCCTTTTCATGGTCATCGCCTTCGGCGTGAGCTGGGCGTCCTGGTTCACGGCGGTCGGGCTCGGCGGATCGGCGACGCAGGCCCCCACGGTCCTGCCCTACCTCTTCGGCGCGTTCGGCCCGTTGATAGGCGCCCTGGTGATCCGGGTCCGCCGTGGCCGCCGCGGCGAGCCCGCCCCCGAGCATGTGGTCCGGTTCCGGCGGACCACCCTGTTCTGGGCGCCACTGCTCCTGGCGCTGGCCTCGGCGACCGTGCTGTCGGCCGCACTGCTGGCGCACGCGGCGAGCGGCCCCGCACTGAGCTGGGACGACGCGAAGGAAGTGATGCAGGACGCCGGCGGGCCCGCGGCGTTCCTCGTCAGCATGGTGATCTCCGGCCCGCTGTCCGAGGAGCCGGGCTGGCGCGGCACCGCCTACCCGAGGATGCGCGCGTCGATGGGGCGCTTCCGGGTCGGCCTGGTGCTGGGCGTCATCTGGGCCGTATGGCACCTGCCGCTGTTCTTCATCGACGGAACCGTCCAGAACGAACTGGGCCTGAAGTCCCCCAGCGGCGTGCTCTTCGCCGTCAGCGCCATCCCAATGGCCATGCTCACCGCCTGCGCCTACGAACGCGCCGGCGTCGTCGCGTCGATCGCGGTGCATTTCGCGGTCAACACGACGATGGTCCTACTGGACGTCAAGGCCCCCGTCACCCAGGCCATGATCATCGGAGTCCAGGCCATCCTGGCAACCCTCCTCCTGACCACCAACCGCCCCACCAACAAGCCCGCCACGTTGATCCCCACCCTCACCGATCACGGGGCTCACTGACCCCGGCCCGAGACGAAAGACCACGAAGGGCCCGGACCGATACCCGGTCCGGGCCCTTCGATTGCCCTCGCGGGCGGAGGCGGAGGATACGAGATTCGAACTCGTGAGGGGTTGCCCCCAACACGCTTTCCAACTGTCCGCATGACTGTACGGGGGCGTCCGTGGGCGTTCACGCAGCAGCTCAGAGGGGGCGCGCGTACGTCGGCGAACGGTGGTGTACGTCAGCGCACTGGACAAAGACCAGGACAACGGGCGGTGCCTGAGCGGAACGGGGGAGGCAAGCCATCGGCCGGTCGCACGGGGCGTGGGAAGCTGGAGGATGTGAGGCGCCACCGGGACGCCGGTGAGGTCAAGGAAAGGGGAAGCCACGTGCCGCAGCGCAGTCCGCGAGGTACGTACCTGGAGGTCTCGGAAGCTCTCCGCGAGAGGATCAGGAAGGGCGAGATCACAGAAGCGTTGCCGTCTCAGGCAGCGCTCATGAGTGAGTACAGCTTGAGCCGCAGCACCATCGAACGGGCTCTTGCTGCCCTCAAGGCTGACGGCGTAATCGAGTCCGTACAGGGCGCCGGGTGGTACGTCGCGGGGAGCGGCGACCGCCGGCCGTTGGTCGAGAAGGTGACCGACCTGTTGCGGGCCGATGGGGTCAAGGTCGGCGACCGCTTCCCCACCGAGAAGGAGCTGTGCGACCGGTTCGGGGCGTCGCGGACTGCCGTCCGTTCCGCCATCGCGCAGATGGAAGGGCAAGGGCTCATCGGCAAGGGTGCGGCGCGAGGGCGGGAAGTCCGAGCGTTGCCAGTTGGACAGGGGACCCAGACGGCATGACGACGACCGAGCTCACCGAGTTCGACGCGGACGCGGCAGGGGCCATTCTGCGTAAGGCGTGCGAGGTTGCCGACGTGGACCCGGACGGAATTGAGATGCTGCGATTCGGGGACCACGCGGTATTTCGAATTGACGGCGGTCGGATCGTCTCGCGGGTGGGGCGAAGTTCCGACCGACTTCCCTCTGTGCAAAGGGAAGTAGCGGTGGCGGGATGGCTCGCCGCTGAGGGATATCCGGCGGCACGACTTGTCACAGCAGCAACACAGCCGGTCGTCGTTCAGGGCCATCCGGTTACGTTCTGGGAAGGTCTCGCCGACGGAGAAAAGTACGCGAGTACGGGCGAGATGGGTGTACTACTGAGGCAGCTTCACGAATTGGAACCGCCGCATTTTTCTCTCCCGCCTCTTCAGCCTTTCGACAAGGTTGCGCAGCGTCTGAGTCGTGCCGCTATCCCGGATGCAACCCGCACTTTCCTCCGGTCCATGGCGGACGATTTGGAAGCGGAGTACAGTCGTCTCCGGTTCGCGCTTCCGGTGGGGCATCTGCACGGTGACTTCAATGTCGGCAACGTCTTGCGTGACGAGACCAGCCACCCCAAGGTCATCGACTTGGACGGGTTCGTCACAGGCCCGCGAGAGTGGGACCTTATGCAGACAGCCATGTACTACGACAGCTTCGGTTGGCATACAGAAGCCGAGTACGCCGATTTTGTCGCCGGATACGGGTTCGACGTACGGGAATGGTCCGGGTACGCCGTCCTACGCAGCATCCGCGAATTGCTGATGGTTACATGGCTCTCGCAGAATGCTGGTACTGATTCGCGTGCAGCGGATGAAGTCGAGAAGCGGGTGGAAACCCTCCGGTCGGGTGGCTCTCGCCGAAATTGGGCGCCTTTCTAGGCGCGTCAACCGGCCTGCTGCCAGAGGCGGAAGCCACGGGCCTTTTCCTCGAATTCGCGAAAGTCTGTGGCCCGCCTCATTCCATCCGTGACTCGCCCCTGGAACTCCCGTACGTACTCAATGCAGCGCGCAGACTTCAAGCCCTCACCAAGTTGTAGCGCGTTCAGCGCAATGCTGAAACCCTGGCCGATCTCCCCTTGGTTGATGTACGACTCAGCCTGAACCATCGTCGCAAAGAAGTCGCTGCGATTGTTCAGGCCATCGCCGAAGATGGAGCCCGTGCCCCGTTCCGCGGCTTCGGCGGAGCGGCCCAGGTCGCGGAAGCAGTGACCTATCTCGGCTGCAAGCTCTACTTCGTCGAAATACGCGATGTACGGCGGGTCGCTGTCTGCTGTCCGTTGGCCCAGCCTGCGTTCCGCCTCCGCAAGGGCGAGGTCACAGCCTCGCTCGTCCCCGAGACGGGCGAGGGCCCGTGCCTCCATCGCATGGAACTGGGCGTCCATCGTGGGCCCAAGGACGCCGGCGGGGCCCGTGTACGCAGCACGGGCGAGGGTGGCCGCGTCCTGGTATCTCCCCAGGAACGTGGCCTGATGGCTCATTGCGGACAGGACACTCCCGCCGAGAAGTCTGTCACCGGCCGCTTGCGTCATGCGTAGAGCCTGGATGAGGTAGCGCTGAGCAATCCCGTGTAGGCCGCTGTCGTACGACATCCAACCGGCGAGTAGGAGAGCTTCGGCGACAGCCGAATGCAGTTCTTTGCCTATGGCGTCGGAGTACTTCCCATCAAGCATCGGACGGACATCCGTATGCAGGTACTGGATCAGGGCCCGTCGCGCGTGACCGCCACCGAACTTTCCGTCAAGCATGCTGAACGCGTCGGCTGTCGAGCGCACCATGTCCACGTCCACGACGCCGACCGCGCGGTTTCCCAAACGCGTGAGTTCACCGTCCGGAGGGGCGACGATCCAACGCAGGGAAGCGGTGTTCCAGGCTGCGGAGTCCGGCTGTGCTCGTACCAGCGCCTGGGCGTCGGCGAGGTCGGCCCGCCAGAGGTCAGTCACGGTCTTGACCGTGCTCTCCGGCTTGTCCGCGAAGTTAAGACCAAGCTCCGGCTGTACGGCGGAGACCGCCGCGTTGCCCATCCCGATGTCATCGATCGTGAGTTGGCGGCCCACCTTGCGCCCCACGGCGTCGGCGATGAACTGGGGCAAGTTGCCGCGCGGTATGGAGCCCTTGAGCCATCTGGTGACGTACGTGTGGTCACAGGTGATGACCTCGCCTGACCGGGCAGCAGCAGCGACCACCGCGCGGGCAAGGGACTTGTGCGAGAAGTCGCCTTCCTGCATGAGCGCGGCCAGTCTGGCGTTCTGGTCTGCCATTGGACCCCCAGAGAGTGACCGTCGTGCCAGCTTGACTCATCGTCACTCTACGCAGGTCAGGGCGGGGGTGCAGCGACTTTGCACGTAGGAGTGCACGACTGCACCCCCAAGTGCACGCTCCCGAAGTTGCTTCCGCTTGGCGACAGTTGAATCACCACCGCACGGGAAGCAGGCCGGCGGTTCCGAGTCGAAAGCCATGGGTTGACGGCGCGGAATCCTTCTGCCACCGTAAGTGGTAGGTAATACACACCACGCAAGCCGGTGGATGTGTATGCCGTGCAGGCACACAGGGCGGAGGACGCTGCAAGACCGCCCGCTAAGGCCCAGGTGAAACAGGGTTTCGGCCCGTACTGGGGAGGTGGCCCGGCGACCGCGAGCAACGGCCGGAGAGTGGGGACGCGGTCCCCCTTGCAGTGCAAACACCCATGTCCACGGGGACTTCGTCCCCTCGCCAGATAGGAGTGCCTGGTGAATCAACGCCATATCGGGGCGCCGCCGTGACGGACCGGCACGGCGGCGCCTGTACGTGATCCCGGTCCGCTTCTTCCTGGTACCGCAGCGGTTTGCGCTGCGGCCGGCTGCCTCTTCCGCCCGTCCGGCCCCGTGCACATGCGGTCGTCGTACGGGCGGGGGTGCGGGGAGCCGGGCATGCCGGACTCCGGGCGGCGGGCGGCGCCGGTGTTGCAGCACCGGCGCCGCTGTTTTGGGTCCGTTTCCATCTGAGAGGAGCACGTCCCATGAAGTGCATCGTTGCTGGTCATGAGGCCGTTACCGCGAAGGATTTCGCGGAGTTGGCGTTCGGTATCGACTTGGAGCTGTTCACCGGTCCGGCCGCGGAGACCGACGAGGACCGTAGGGCGCGTCTGGACGTGGCCCGTGCGGTGCTCGCGGAGCTGCGTGAGTCGGACCCGGTGGCAGCGGCGTACGCGGCGGCGCTGCTGCGCACCGGTCCGATGAAGGGCAGGCGGCCGGCCGGTCGGCACCCGCGCCGGACGCCGGTGCGGCGCCCCGCGGTGCGGACGGCGGTGGCGGCATGAGCGAGGGTCTGGTGTTTGACGACCTGGTCGTGCCGCTGCGCACGCTGCGTCTGCTGGCTGCGGACTTCGGGCACCTTCCGGCGCCGACCGTGAGCGTCTCGCCCATCTACCCGAAGCGGTTGGAGCTGTCGCTCCACTCCGATCTTCCCGGTTTCGAGGCGTGGCGCGAGGCACTGGGCATCGCGCCGGAGGACGTGAGCCACCGGGTACAGCGTGACGGACGTACCCAGGTCCTGCGCACCGCCACCGCCTACGCGGGCGCTGAGCTGGAGCTGGTCGGCTACGGCGACGTTCCCGCCCCGGCGCCGGTGGGGAGTGCGGCATGAGCGGGTCGCCGACTCCCCGACTGCGGGTGCTCTCGCTGGGCGCTGGGGTGCAGTCCACCACGCTGTTGTTGCTGGCCGCGGAAGGCCGGTTGCCGAAGTGGGATGCCGCGATCTTCTCGGACACCGGATGGGAACCGGCCCGCGTCTACGAGCACTTGGACCGGCTGGAGCGTGAGGTGGCCCAGCCTGCTGGGATCCCCGTTCACCGCGTTCGTGTGGAGGGCGGCAATGCCCAGCGGGTGAGCGGCAATCTGCGCGCTGACTCCCTCAACCCTGGCTCGTTCGTCCGCATCCCGGTCTTCGTCATCGACCGTGCTGGGGAGCGGGCCGCGATGGTGCGGCGCCAGTGCACCGAGGAATACAAGGTCAAGCCCATCAAGGCCAAGGTGCGGGCCATGCTTGGCTACCCGCACCCCAAGCCTGTGCCGCGCGGGGTGTTCGTTGAGCAGGCCATCGGCATCAGCCGCGATGAGTTCGAGCGGGCCAAGGACGCGTCTGTGCGCTATCTGCGCAACGTCTTCCCTCTGCTCGACTTGGACGACGCCGCCGACGGCCGGGCGGGGTGGACTCGGAACGACTGCCTGCGCTACCTGCGTTCGCACGGGTGGGGCGAGACGCCGAAGTCGGCGTGTATCGGCTGCCCGTTCCACGGCAACCGGCAGTGGCGTGAGCTGCGGGATCACCATCCCGAGGAGTGGGCGGACGCGGTCGACTTCGACCGGCAGCTTCGCCGGACACAGCTTCGGGGCATCAAGGCGGCGCCGTACCTGCACCGCAGCCTGCTGCCGCTCGATCAGGCTCCGATCGACCGTGTGACCCGTAATGAGTGGGCCGACCGGCAGGGTGACCTGTTCGACGCCGTCGCCGACCAGGAAGCCGAGGATGGTGCCGCGCTGGGCTGTTCGCCGTGGTCCTGCCGCGGCAGCGGCCCGGAGGCCGCGTGATGTCCGCCGTGTTCGGCCGGTGCTACGACCCGACCGGCGCCTTGCACGGCGTGCCTACTTACCCGTGGCGCCTGGCTCCCGACGGGTTGGCCACCCGCCGACAGCTCCGTGCCCGGGGCTCACGGCCTGGCGGTCAGCCGATCGCGGCGCAGGTGATGCGGGTCAACCGCCGCACGGGGGAGGTGCGGGTGGCCTACCTCTACCGCGTCGACCGGGCCAAGCCGGTCCGTCCGATGACCTCCCGCAAGTGGGGCGCGCTCGCGCTGGCGATGCTCGCCCGCCGCACCTGCCCCCGCTGCCGGCTGGACGTCGGCTACTGCATACCGCGCTCGCGCGGCATCTGCGGGGTGTGCATCGCCACCGAGGAACAGGCCACCACCTAACCCCTTCGAGAACCAGGAGCTCCCCATGAGCGACACCCCGGAAAGGTCCCTGTCCAGGGGACAGACGATCGTTTTGTGCGCCGCTGCGGTGCCCATGGTCGCCTTCGGCGGTCTGGGCGCGGTCGGCACCTACAGCAACATCACATCCGTGTTCCACCGGTCGGCCACCGCGCTGGGCGTGGTCGCGGCCGGCGAGGGCGCGACGCTGGTCCTGGCGCTGGTCCTGGTCGGTTTGACCATGCTGGGGCAGTCCGCTCCGGCGGCCGTGCGGATCGGGCTGTGGACGCTGCCGGCGGTGGCCTCGGTGACCGGCGCCGCGGTCGCGAAGACCGTGACGGAGGCGGTGGTGTTCGCCGTCACCCCTATGGCCATGTGCGTCTCCGCGGAAGGCATGGGTCTGCTGGCCCGCCGGATCGTGGTCTACCGCACGGGCGTGGATGCCGAAGCGCAGCGCCGGAACGCGGCCGTGATGCAGCGGCTGGCCTACCACCGCGCCCGTGCCGCCAACCACCCCGACGAGAAAGCGCGTAACGGCTCGGAGCTGGAGTCGTGGAAGCTGGCGAAGAAGGTCGGTGCGGGGGATGCCCTGCTCGGGGCGAACCTGGTCGATGTCCAGCGCGGGCGGATGACGACCGGCGCGGACGCCGCTCTTGCAGGCATGTTCGCCCTGCCCGTCACACCCTCTGCCCACGGCGTCACGGACGCTCCGGCCCCGCACGCGGTCGAGGGCGCGGACGAGGCGGGCGTCACGCCCCCCGTCACGGGCGTCACACCCCCCGTGACGGATGAAGGCACGCAGGTCACACCCGAAAAAGAGCCCGTGCCGTCGCAGCCCGTCACGCCCGTGACGCCCCCGCCGGAGACGCCCGTGACGCTGGAGGAGATCGCGGCCGTGGCGGGCGTGCCCACGCCGGTGGTGGGGGAGCCGCTGAGTGATGCGCAGCTCGTGGTCGTCCTGCGGCACCTGCGCTACACCGACGACCCGCCGCTGTCCTACCGCCAGGCCGTGGCCGCCTTCCGCGAGGCCGGTTTCGTCGGCGGGGAGCAGCGGGTGCGCCTGGCGTGGGGCTCGCTGATGTCCCATGAGGAATCCGGCGCCTGACCAGTGTCCGGCACCACCAATGAGGGCCAGCCCACGGGAATTGGGCTGGCCCTCGTTGCGACTGCCGGAAGCAGTCGACCGCACCAGTGAAGCAGACCCGGTGAGCCCCGGCGAGCGGCACCGTCGCAGACCCGGAGAGCAGACCCGGCGCGCTGACCTCCACACGGACGCGGCCCACCAAGAGGCCGCGCGCCGCCCGATCAAACTCGATTCGACCAGGAGAGTCGCCCGTGACCACCCAGGCTCAGCAGACCACCGGCCCGGCCGCTCAGCAGCAGGGCTCGCACCACTTCGTCCTGACCCTCCAGGAGCCGCACGGTGGGGGCTTCATCAGCGCGACGTTCACCAACACCATCACGCCTCGCCCCGGCACCACCCGGGCTGACATCTACGAGGCACTGCGCGAGCAGGTCACCCGCGCGAACCCGGAGCTGGCGAACGCCAACGTCATGTTCTTCTCGCTGGAGCCCAACGGGCTCTGAGCAGCAAGTTTCAGCAGTGCCCGGACGCGGCCGGCCAAAGCGTGCGTCCGGGCGCTGCTCTCCCTTCAGACAAGGAGTGCTGTCAGCATGACCGACACCAGCACCGAAGCGGTAGCGGCCCCCCAGGCCGCTCCCGCGCCGCCGGTCGAGAAACCGCCCGAGCCGGCATCCGCCCCGGCCCCCACTCCGGCCGCGTCCGAGGTGGAGCACACCCCGGGCGGGTGGCCGGTGGTGCCGCTGGCTACGACCGGCGCGAACACCACGATCGGCGCGGTCGCGTCCGCCGGCCTGGTCGGCGGACCGGTCGGCGCCATGGTCGCCGCCACCGGCGCCGTGGTCCTGGCCACGGTGGCCGCCGCCCGCTCCCGCAAACCCAACCCCCGCCGGAACGCCCGGCGGACCGCCGCCCGCGCCGCCGGCCGTAGCGCTGCCCGCAGCGCGGGCCTGCACCGTAGCGGCGCGTTCGGTGGTGGCCGGACGGGAAGCCGTTCGGGTGGCTCTCGTGCGGGCCGCGCGGGCGGTATGCCGGGCCGGAACCGATCCGGCAACCGTCCCGCTGCTCGCCACGATGGTGCGTCCACCAGCGGCAGGACACTCGGCAAGGCCGGACACGGCGCGTCCAAGCACTCGCCCGGCGGCACGAGGAAGAGCGCTGGCAGGGTCGGGCAGATACGGGGTCTGCGGGCCTCGCAGCAGGCCGCGGCCGGATCCCGCGCGGACCAGCGGGCGCAGACCACCGCGGCCCGCCGCGCGGTCGCCGACGCCCGCCGCAACGCCAAAGCCGCCGCCGGCAACAACCGGCTGAGCAAGCGCGGGAGTTCCGGCGGTGGCCTGCTGGGCGGCGCCGTCCGCAAGGCCCGTGCCGGACGGGATGCGGCCATCGACAAGAACCGGGCCCGGCGCGATGCCAAGACCGGCGCCGATGTGGCGGCGCAGCGGGCGGCGGTCCGCAAGGCCCCGGCCCGGAAGGCGGCCCGGAGGGCGCTTCGGCGATCCGCGGCCCGCTTCCACGGGCGCCGCCTGATGGCGGCCCTGCTCGCCCTGCCCACAGGTCTGCTGGGCTGCCTGACCACTCCGATCGGGCGCAAGTTCGATATCCCGTGGCTGATGTACCCCGGGCGCCGCCTGTACTGGCGGATGGTCCGCACGGCCGCCGAGCAGCGCGCGGCACGGGACGAGACCACCCGCCAGAACCTGCGTGAGCAGGAGGAGGCCGCCGACGCGGAGGCCGCCGAGGACGGCACGGAAGACGTCGCGGACAGCGTGGAGCGGCCCGCGGCCAAGGTCCCCACCGGCACCACACCCCAGACCCAGGTGAGTGAAGGAGAGCACGTGTCCGGTTTCCAGTTCGAAGAGACCGCGGCCGAGATGGAACAGGCCGCCAACTCCTACGACCCCGACAACGCCATGGAGATCCTGGCCATGGTCGAGGGGCTCCCGGCCGCGCTGACCAGCGTGGCCAACGTGATGAAGATCCTCGCCGAGCGCTCCGACAGCGAGTTCCCGCTGGAGAAGGAAGTCGCGTCCGGCTTCAACGACATCTTCGGCGCCCTGATGAGCACCGTCGCCGTCGCCGAGGACATGGGCCCGCTGTTCCGGCAGGTCCACGCCCAGGACATCGCCCGCCACGAGGACCCCCGCAACGGCCACCAGGCCGAGAAGGGCTGGAACGTCTGACATGAGCGCCACCGCCACCGCCAAACAGCACAGCAGTGGCCCGGTGCTGGACTGGGCTGCCGGTCACGGACCCGTGACCGGCGCCCTGTCCGCGACCACCGGAGCCTTCGCCGTCGCCACCACCGGCGCCGCCACCTCCATGCCCCCCACCTGGGCACTCGCAGTCGGCGCCGCCGGCGCCCTCGGGCACACCGTCGTGGGCTTGCGGGTACGCAACGCCGGCCGCACCCTGGCCACCCGCGCCGCCTCCTGGCTCGTCGGCGCCGGCTGGACCACATGGGCCATGACCCACGGCCCCCTCACCTGGACCGCACTCGGGTCCCTGGCCACGATCGGGGTCGGGATCGGGGCCGCCGCACGGTCCACCGCCCTGTTCGAGGAGGCCCGCGAGGAGGAAGCCATCGCGGCCGAGCAGCGCCAGATCGCCCAAGAACTCTCCGCGGAGCGCCGGGAGATCGCCGCGGAATGGGTGGAGCGGATCCGGCGGATCTGCAACATCACCGTGCGCGTGCTCGGCGTGGAGAAGTGGGAGACCGGCGCCGGCTACTCCCTGGACCTGGAACCGCAGGGCGGCATCACCTACGACCGCATCGCCCAGTACTCCGTGCAGCTCTCCGCAGATGCCCGGCTGCCGCATGGCTGCACCGCCACCGCCGCCCCCGGCATCCACCAGGGCCGGACCATCATGGACGTGACCACCGTCAACGTCCTGGAAGAGGAGCGCACCTACCCGGCCGACTACGGGCCGCTGTCGGTGATGACGGGCATCCCGTGGGGCTACCGCACGAACGCCGAGCAGATCCGCGCGTACCTGCGGGAACAGTGCGCGCTGGTCGTCGGCCCGACCGGATCGGGCAAGACCAACATGGTCCACGCGATCCTCGCCGGATTCGCCCGCGCCGAAGACATGCTGACCTGGGTGATCGACCTCAACGCCGGGTCGGCGGGCCTGCCCTGGGTCCTGCCCGCCCTCAACGGCGAGATCAGCCACCCCGAGGGCAGGACGGTCCGGCCGGGGGTGGACTGGCTCGCCGGTACCTACGAGGAAGCCGTGACCATGCTGGACGCGGCGGTACGGGTCGCCAAGCAGCGCAAGATGGGCTACCAGGACCTGCTCGCCAAGGCGAACACGGACCTGCTGCCGATCAGCCCGGCCATCCCTCAGATCATGCTGGTGATCGATGAGGGCGCTGAGATCCTGGCCAGCGCCGACCGGCGGATGCGCAAGCTCGGCGAGAAGATCCTGGAAGTCATCCGGATCGCCCGCGCCATGGGCCTGCGCACCGTGCTGACCGCGCTCGGAGCCACCGGCAGCGTCCTGGGCAACCTGATGATCCGCCGGGAAGCCAAGGTCCGCGTCGCCCTCACCGGCGGCGAGACCGAGGGCATGGACCTGAGCAAGATGTTCCCCGGCACCCGCGGCCTGCGCGTGGACCAAGCCCCCTACAAGGGCTCAGGGTTCATGGGCACCCCGGAGTCCCCGGCCGCGCTGTTCAAAACCTGGCGCGTCCTGCCGAACCAGATCAGGGAGATCATCGCCGCCACATCCGACCGGCACCCCGTCCTGGACGACCTGTCGGCCAAGGCAGCCGGGCCCGCCTACGCCCGCCGCTGGGACGCCGACCGCATCGGATGGATGCGCGACCACACCCCCGGCACCGATGAGGGCACCGACAACGCTCCTGCCGGGGCGGGGCTGAATCTGTCCGCGCTGCAAGGCGAGCAGGACAGTGGGCAGGACTCGTCGGAGAACGAGATGCTGCGCCGTTTCCGGGCCGAGATCGATGCCCAGTTCGCCACCGCCCCCGACCCAAACGCCCCCGACTCGGACGCTCCCCCGGCCGAGGCGGGTGGGCTGAGGCTGTCCGCGCTGCGGGGTGAGCAGGACAGCCCGGCGCAGCGGGAAGCGCTCGCGCTGCTGCTCGCCGCTGGCACCGAGGGCACCGGAGCATCTGCCATCGCCCGCGCGCTCGCCGACACCCACGGCACGACCCGTCAGACGGTCGTCGGCTGGCTCAAGACCTGGGTGGAGAACGGCACTGCCGTACGAGTCGGGGAGGGCACCAAGGCCCGCTACGTCCACCGCCAACACGCCCCCGGACAGCCCCCCGAGAACTGATCGCTTGTCGCCTGTCGGCACCCACCGAACAACAGGCCCCAGGGACGGGCCAGGGGGCTCGGAAACGGCTTGTGACCTGCAAGGCGACAAGCGACAAGACAAGACAAGCGACAAGCAAGACGACAAGCCACACGACAAGAAAGACGACAAGCACACCACCCACCGCACGGGCCCGCGCCACCTATCGGCGCGGGCCCGCGGCACACCCTGAGGGAGCCAGAAATGAGCCAGCACACCCCGCCCGGCCAGATGGCCCCGCACATCCCCGCCGACGTCTTCCAGCGCGCGCAGGCCACCGGACAGCCGGTCGTCATCGTCGTCAACGACACCACCCCGCCCGGCTTCCCGTGGCAGCGCGTCCTGATCCCGTTCGCCATCGCCGGAGCGGTCGTCGCCGGCGGCTGGGGACTGGCCGCCGCCCTGTGCTGGCTGCTCGACGTCGCCACCCACACCGCGACCGCCATCGCCGGAGCCACCGCCGGACCCCTCGGCGTCGGCGGCATCACCCTCAAGCTCTTCCAGCCCAAGAACAAGTAGACGGGCGTTGATCGATGCGGTTCTACCTGACCACCCACAAGCGACACTGGGTGCGCTTAACCGAGGTGCCGCTGTTCCTGAAGTCGGAGCACTTCGTGAAGGCGGTCAAGCTCGACCCCGCTCACGGCCCGTACGCGGTGGACTCCGGTGGCTTCTCGGAGCTCCAGCGTCATGGCCGCTGGACCCGTGGCCCGCGTCAGTACGTCGATGATCTGCGCCGCATCCGGGAGTGCGTGGGCCCGTTCGACTGGGCCGCTCCGCAGGACTGGATGTGCGAGCCGATCATGGTCCAGGGCGGCACGGTCGGCGGACAGCGCTTCGTCGGCACCCACCTGAGCATCGCGGAGCATCAGCGCCGCACCGTGGCCAACTACCTGGAGCTCCGGGAACTGGCGCCGGACCTGCCGATCGTGCCCGTGCTCCAGGGCTGGGATCTCCCAGACTACGAACGGTGCGTGGCCCTGTATGAGCGGGCCGGGGTCGACCTGACCCGGGAACCCACCGTCGGACTTGGCTCCGTCTGCCGACGGCAAGCCACCCGCGAAGCCGTCGCCATCGTCACCACCCTCGCCGGACACGGGCTGAAGCTGCATGGCTTCGGCTTCAAGACCATCGGCCTACAGCGAGTCGGCCACCTGATGGCCTCCGCCGACTCCGCCGCATGGAGCTACCACGCCCGCAAGCGCCCGCCCATGCCCGGCCACACCCACAAGAACTGCGCCAACTGCCTGCCCTACGCGCTGGCCTGGCGCCTGCGCGTGCTCGCCGCGCTTCCCGGCTGGCAACAGCCCCTGCTCAACGCGGCCTAACCCACATCCAAGGAGAGATCAGCATGTCGTTCGGAGAGACCACGATCACCATCATCGGCAACCTGACCGCCGACCCCGAGCTGAAGTTCACCGACAACGGATCGGCGCTGGCGAAGTTCACCGTCGCCTCCACCCCGCGCACCTTCGACAAGGACTCCGGTCAGTGGCGCGACGGCACCTCCACCTTCTTCCGCTGCGCCGCCTGGCGCTCCCTGGCCGAGCACGTCGCCGAGAGCCTGACCAAGGGTTCCCGCGTGGTGCTCTCCGGCCGGATCCGTCAGCACAACTGGCAGACCCCGGAGGGTGAGAACCGGTCCATGCTCGCCGTCGAGGTGGACGACATCGGCGCCTCCCTCCGCTTCACCACCGTCGACATCAACGGCAAGCGCACCAACGGCCCCGCCCGCTCCGACTCCCCGTGGAACACCTCGGGCAACCCCGCGGAGCCGGGCAACGAGCCGCCGTTCTAACTGCGCCCGGGGCGACCGCCCGATCTCGCCAAAGACACGCGGTCGCCCCGGCCAACCAGTCCACAACCAACCTGTTGGAGGCACCCCAGCATGACCCGCCACCCCACCGAGCCGCCGGAGGGCGGCAACATCAGCCTGTGCACCGGATCCGGTGCGCTGGACCTGGCCGTGGAAGCCGTCACCGGCCTGCCCACGGTCATCGTCGGCGAAAAGGACCCGGCCGCCTCCCGGCTGCTGGCCACCCGCCTGCCCCACGCCCGGAACCTGGGTGACATCACGGCCGTCGACTGGCCGACGCTTTCCGCGGCGCTGCCGCGCCCGGCGGCACTGACCGCCGGCTTTCCCTGCCAGGACATCTCCAACGCCGGACCTCGGGGAGGGATCGCCGGTGACCGCTCAGGACTGTGGAAAACCATCGCCCACGCCATTCGCCATCTTCGACCCCGAATCGTCTTCCTGGAAAACGTCGCAGCCCTCCGAAGCCGCGGACTCGACGTCGTCGCAGCCGACCTGGCCGCGTGCGGGTACGACGCACGGTGGATGTGCCTACGCGCTGGAGATCCCGAAATCGGAGCCTGCCACCGCCGAGACCGCTGGTTCGCCATCGCCTATCCCGCTGCTGAAGACCCCCACATCCCAGCTGGGACGCAACGGCGGACCCCAGCACCCGGACAAACGCAAAGCGGGCGGACACGGGCCCACGCTGGAGGACGAAGTGGTCTTCTTGCTGCCCCCGACGGACGCATGAGCCTGCTGCCCACCCCCGCCGCCGCCGACGGAACCGGCGGCCCCGGAACCTCCCCCAAACGGCAGGGCGGCATGAACCTGCGCACCGCCGTCACCCTCCTGCCCACCCCCGCCGCACGCGACTGGAAGTCCGGCGCCTCCAACCTGATGGAGGCCAACTCCCGCCCGCTGAACGAAGTGGTGGTCAATCTGCTGCCCACCCCCAAGGCGTCGGACGGGCCGCACGGCGGGCCGAACCAGCGCGACAGGGCCGGAAACTACTACCTCCCCGGCCAAGCCGTCCGTCTGGACAGGCGGTGGATGGCCACCAACGGCACCGACTACGGGCCCGCCATCCGCCGCTGGGAAACAGTCCTGGGGCGCTCTGCCCCCGAGCCGACCGAACCGGGCACCAAGGGCAACCGCCGCCTGTCCCCGGCGTTCGTCGAATGGATGATGGGCGCCGATCCCGGCTGGGTGACCAGCCCGGATCTGGGGCTGTCCCGCTCCGATCAGCTCAAGATCCTCGGCAACGGCGTCGTCATCCATCAGGCCGCCCACGCCTACCGGGCACTGCTCGGCGCCCTCGTCCCCGAAGCCGCTGCCCCCGCCACGTCCCAGCTCGCCCTGGACATCGCCTAGAGACACCCGGGGCGACCGCCCGATCTCGCCAAAGACACGCGGTCGCCCCGGCCAACCAGTCCACAACAGACCTGTTGGAGGCATCCAGCATGACCCATCGCACCGCCACACGGCGAGTACACCTGCTCGCCGCCGCTCTGGCCGCCGCCGCACGCGGCTGGCACGTCCACCCGCTCCGCCCCGGCGGCAAAGGCCCCGCGCTCCACGGCGAACGCGCCTGCCCCCACACCGGCGAATGCGCCGACGGGCACGTGAAGTGGGAGCAGCGCGCCACCACCGACCCCGACCGTATCCGCGCCGCATGGTCGGCGGGCGCGTTCAACGTCGGCATCGCCACCGGCCCCTCCGGCCTGGTCGTCGTCGACCTGGACGTGCCCAAGGAGAAAGACGGGAAGGGCGGTTCGGACGCGCCTTGCGGCGCGACGTCCTTTGCGGCGCTCTGCGAGCGCGCCGGACAGCCAGTCCCCCTCACCTACACGGTGCGGACCCCCAGCGGCGGACTCCACCTCTACTACGCCACACCACCCGGTACCCACCTGCGCAACAGCGCGCGGACCCTGGCCCCGAACGTCGACACCCGCGCATGGGGCGGAAACATCGTGGCCGCGGGCAGCACCACCCCTCACGGCGCCTACGAGGTCATCAACGACGCCCCCGTGACGGAACTGCCCGGCTGGCTGCTGCACCAGCTCCAGACCCCGCCGAAGCCGACAACGGCACCCGCTCCCCTCGCCATCCCCGGGGAGGCCACCCGCCGAGCCACAGTCGCCCTGGAACGGGAAGCAGCCGCGGTCAGCGGCACGTCTGAGGGCGGCCGGAACAACCGGCTGCTGACCGGCGCCCGCGCCATGGGGCGCTTCGTCGCCTGGAGCGAGATCACCCGGAACGTGGTCGAAGAGGCTTTTCAGGCCGCCGGCGAGGCGGCCGGACTCTCCCCGGCCGAGTGCCGGACCACCATCCGCAGCGCCCTGGACTGGTCCATCCGCACCGCCCGGCCACGGGAGGCAGCATGACCACCACCCCCGCCCGCGCGGGCCTGAAAAGCCTCCCCGACACCGCCGATCGGCCGGATCCCGCCGACAGCGCAGCACGCCCGGTTCCGGAGTGCGGCCAGGAAGAGACCGCCCGTCAGGGCGTCCTTTCAGCCCTTCCCCCGGAACAGGACTCGACCACCCCGCCTCACGGTGACAAACGGTTCCCCGTGGCCTGGCTGCACATCCGCGCGCCCCACGGCGCCACCCCAACCGCCACCTCGAAGTGCCTGTGCGGCCGGGACCGCAACGCGGTCGGCCACCGCAAGGTGCTCGCCCTCATCGCCGACCACGAAGCCCACAAGAACGTCTGCCCGCTCCGGAGCTCCCAGGAAGGGAGGACCGCCGCATGACCAGCACCACCCCACCCGCGCCGTCCATCGACGGCGCCGCCCTGCTCAACGAGGTCGAGCAGCACCACCGGCGCTTCAACGTCTTCCCCAGCGAGCACGCGTACGTGGCCGTCACGCTGTGGGACGCCCACGCGCATCTCATCAGCGCCTTCGACTCCACCCCCAGGATCGCCTTCCTGTCCCCCGAACCCGGCTCGGGGAAGTCCCGCGCGCTGGAGATCGTGGAGACCCTGGTTCCCAACCGGCTCGTGGCCGCGCACGCCACCGCCAACGCCATGTACCGAGCCGTCGGCGACACCGACAACCTGCCCACGGTCCTGTTCGATGAGGTAGATACCATCTTCGGCCCCAAGGCCGGGGACAACGAGTCCCTGAGGGGCTTCATCAACGCAGGACACCGCCGGGGCGTCGGCGTCCTGCGCTGCGTCGGCGACGGCTCCAACCAGGAAGCGACTGAGTTCCAGACCTTCTGTGCCGTGGCCATGGCCGGACTCGGCTCGCTCCCGGACACGATCCTGACCCGCTCGGTCATCATCCGCATGCGCAAGCGCGCACCCAACGAGGACATCCAGTCCTACCGGCAGCGTGTCCACGAGAAGCAGGGCCACGCCCTGCGGGACCGGCTCGCCAAGTGGGCCGACCAGGTGCGCGACCAGGTGGAGAACGCTTGGCCGGAGCTGCCCGAGGGCATCAGCGACCGGCCCGCGGACGTCTGGGAGCCCCTGCTCGCCGTCGCCGACGCGGCCGGCGGCAACTGGCCCGAGCGGGCCCGCGCCGCATGCCTTGAGCTGGTCGCCGCGGCCAAGGAAGGCGACAAGGCGTCCGTAGGCGTGCAACTGCTGACCGACCTGCGGGACAAGGTGTTCTGCGGCGCGGACCGCATGCCCACCGCCGCGATCCTGGAATGCCTCCACGCGATCGAGGACGCCCCGTGGGGCGACATGGACGGCAACGGCAAGGAACTCACCCCCCGGGTGCTGTCCAAGATGCTGGGCGAGTACGTCACCGCAGCCAACAAGCCCATCCGGCCCCGCTCCATCCGCACGGCCGGCGGGGTGCCCAAGGGGTACTACGCCGAAGACCTCGCCGACGCTTGGTTGCGCTACTGCCCCCCGGCCCCGGAGAAGTCCGCTACATCCGCTACATCCGCTACACCGCAGGTCAGCAGGGGTGAAAACGTAGCGGATCCGCTTCCCGACATCCGCTACATCACCGACCGGCCCGCTACACCCGCTCTCGGCGTCCGTCGCGCATAGCCACCGCCGAAGCCTCAACCGCACGCTTCGCGTAGCGGCTCCTATCCGCTACATCCCGCACATCCGCTACACGAAACAGGCCCCTGACCTGCGATGTAGCGGATGTAGCGGATGTAGCGGATCCCCCGGAAGGGGAGCAACGCCTCCCGCAGCTCTTGTAGTGAGACGAAGGAGCGCTCCGCCCATGGACACCCCACAACTTGCTGAGGCCACTGATCCCACCCTCGTCCTGCTGACCGTCGAAGAAGCTGCCCGCCGACTCCGCATCGGCCGGACCACATGCTTCGCGCTCATCCGTGCCGGAGAGCTGGAGTCCATCCCGGTTGGCCGTCTTCGACGCGTCCCCGCTGACGCGCTCGCCGAATACGTCGCTCGCTGTCGCGCTCAGCAGCGCGCCGCCTGAACCACCTCACCTCTCTCGGAGCCCTGCCCCACGTGGGGCAGGGCTCCGCGCTTTCGCTGCACCCCAGAAGGAGCCTGCCTGTGGCAGAGAAAAAGAAGAAGGGCACCCGCCGCGCCAACGGCGAATCCGCGGTCTACCTCGGGAAGGATGGCCGTTGGCACGCTCGTGTGCCGATGGGCTACAAGGACAACGGGGAGCCGTACCGCCGACACGTGACGCGCCCGACGCGCGACGAACTGGTTGACGAAGTCCGGCGGCTTGAGAAGCAGCGCGACGCGGGTTCGGCGGCCCAACCCGGCAAGCCGTGGACGGTTGAGAAGTGGCTTTGGCATTGGGCTGAGAACATCGCCAAGCCGACCGTGAGCGAGAACACGTTCGACGGCTATGAGGTCGCCGTTCGCGTTCACCTCGTGCCTGGTGTCGGCAAGCACCGCCTTGACCGCTTGCAGCCCGAGCACTTGGAGAGTCTGTATCGCCGTATGCAGGCGAACGGCGCGCGCAAGGCCGGCACGGCTCACCAGGCTCACCGCACCGCCCGAACCGCTCTGGGGGAGGCGGTACGGCGCGGCTACGCGGCGAAGAATGCCGCAGCACTGGCGAAGCCGCCGCGGATGGAAGAGGACGAATCCGAGGTAGAGCCCTACTCCGTGGAAGAGGTTCAGTGCCTGTTGCTCGAAGCCAACAAGCGCCGCAACAGCGCCCGTTGGATGCTGGCGCTGGCGCTCGGACTACGGCAGGGCGAGACGCTCGGACTGCGCTGGTCTGACGTCGACCTGGACAACGAGTACCTGAAGCTGCGGAGGAACCGTCTGCGCCCCAGGTACGAGCACGGATGCCCGGAAGCCTCACCGTGCGGCCGGAAGGCTGGGTACTGCCCCGGCAAGGTGCAGGTCCGGCGCGAGACCAAGAACACCAAGTCCCGCGCCGGCCGCCGCGCCGTGCCCCTGCCCGGCCCGCTGGTCGCCATGCTCCGTGCGCACCGCGAGACGCAAGAGCGCGAGCGCAAGGCGGCTGGCGACCTGTGGACCGAGTCGGACTACGTGTTCACCAAGCCGCTCGGTGGCCCCCTGAGCCCGAACACGGACTATCACGACTGGAAGCGTCTGCTCGAAGACGCGAAGGTTCGGGACGGTCGGCTGCACGACGCCCGGCATACGGCCGCCACCGTTCTCATGCTGCTCGGGGTCCCGGCCCGCGTCATCGACCAGATCATGGGCTGGGAGCCGGGCACGTCCGCGAGCATGCGGGCGCGGTACCTCCACGTGCCGGACACCATGCTCAAGGACGTCGCCCGGAAGATCGCCGAAGCCATCTGGGGACCCCCGGACACACCCACTGTGGACAAAAACCAGGACAACGGGGTCTGAGGACAATGTCGAAGGGCCCCACCTCGCGGTGGGGCCCTTCGACATCGTGCCCGGTGAGGCACTGGCGGAGGATACGAGATTCGAACTCGTGAGGGGTTGCCCCCAACACGCTTTCCAAGCGTGCGCCCTAGGCCTCTAGGCGAATCCTCCGCGGAACACTCTACCCCACTTGGAGGGGTGCGCTGACACCGTCGACGGTGCATACCGGGTGCTCTGTGGGGCGCGCCACTTTATTGGCCGGGGGAGGGTCAATGTCCGGCGGAATCGAGATAAACCGGACGGGGTGCCGTGGCCGATGGCCGATGGCTGCTGGGAGTGGCTTCGGGTTTACGGCCGGTGGTCCTCGCCGGATGTGGGCTCGGGGGCGGGCGGATGGTCCGTCGCGGGCGTTTTCGGGGGAAAGTACGGGTCCTCGGGCCGAACCGGCTCCGCCGTCCATTCGGGATATGTCGGAGGATCGGGCCGGTGTGGGTCGGGAAATCCGATGCAGAAGCCGGTATTCAGGATGTCTCTAAAGCCTGGGCTCTGGTGTATTCACTAGCGCCGTAAGGCGCGCCTCTGGTGCATTTACTAGCTTCGGGGGTCGGCGCTGTCCTTTTGTTCACCTGCTTGTTACTGTCTCGCCATGAATGGGCTCTACGCGCTCAAACCGTGGTTTGCCCGCCGATTAACCCTGCTCCGGCGATGGTTGATCCGGAGCGGTGTCTCTCCGAATGCGGTCACCATTGCGGGGATACTCTGTGCAGGCGCTGCCGGGGCATCTTTTGCTGTGCTGCCCGCTCCCTGGGCGGTAGTTCCCGTGGTGGTATTTCTGACGGCTCGGTTGGCCTGCGCGAATCTCGACGGTTCCATTGCCAGGGAAACCGGGAAACAGACCCGCCTGGGCTCGCTGCTGAATGAAATTGGTGATCGAGCGGCGGATCTCCTGGTGATTCTGGGTTTTCTGCCGCATACATCGCCTTCGCTCGTACTCGGCGCGCTGCTGGCCAGTTCGGCGCCGTCATGGATCTCCATCGCCGGGGCCGCGGCCGGGGTGCGGAGAATCAACGGCGGTCCGATGGGGAAGACCGAGCGCTGCCTCGTTGTCGCGGTCGCCGCGGCGTCCGGGTGGTACACGCCCGCCGCGGTGGTGATGGTGGTCGGTTCCGGGGTGACCGCCGGTGTGCGGCTGTTTCAGGTCGTGGCCCTCTGCAACCGCCGTGACGGCGAAGGTGGTCATGTCGGCGAGAGCGGCCGTGCCGGTGAGGATCGTGACCACGATCCTCTGAGCGGTCGGCTGTGACCCCCTTCGCGGGGCCGCTTCCGCCGGAGATGGCGCGGGCCGTGCCGCTCCTCGCCGGGACGCTCACGGTGAGCGGCCTCGTCCTTCTCTTCGTCCGCAACGTCGAACTGCGCCGCCGCTGGCGGACCTGGTGCGTCACCGCACTGGTCGTCTGCGGGACGCTGGGCTTCGGCGCACCAGGAGCCGCCCTGTTCGCGGCCGGGCTCGCGGTGGTGGGCTCCGTCGAGTACGTGCGCCTGGTGGGCCTGCGCCGTGCTGACGGCGCCGTACTGCTGGGTGCCGGGGTACTCCTGCCCCTCATCGCCTGGCTGCGACCCGGGGTGCTCACGCTGCCCATGGCCGGCGTCCTGCTCTGCGCCGCCGCGCTGCCGGCTCTGTTGGACCAGGACGTGGCCCATGGCGCCGACCGCGTGGCCAGGACCACCTTCGGCCTCATCTGGCTGCCCGTTGCCCTCACCGGACTGGTGTCTCTGGGGGACCTCGCCATCGCGATCTGCGTCAGCGTGGCCTTCGCGGACGTGGGCGGCTGGTGCGGCGGGCGGGCACTGGGCCGCTCCGGGCCCCTGAGCCGTCCGCTGTCCGCGCTCTCACCGGCCAAGACGTGGGGCGGAGTTGTGGGCTCCGCCGCTTTTTCCGGTCTGGCGCTGTGGGCCATGGACGCCTGGACCCCGTTGCGCTGGCTTGCCGTGCTGTGCGGTTGCGCACTGGGCGACCTGCTCGAATCCATGATCAAACGAGGTGCCGGGGTCAAGGACGCGGGCCGTTGGCTGCCCGGTTTCGGGGGGCTCCTGGATCGCATCGACTCACTTCTCGTGACCCTTCTCCTGTTGGGAGCCATGCCATGACGAAGGACGCGGCGACCGGGTCGTCATTCATGGTGCGTAGCGATACGGAGGGCGATGCGCGGCCGGAGGGCGATGCGCCACCCGAGGGCGATACGCGGTCCGAGGGCGATACGCGGCCCGAGCGGCTTGTCGGCGGCGAAGCGGAGGTCCCCGGACGGCGAGCCAGGCCCGCGTTCCGACTTCTGGTGACGGCGTGGCTGCGCCGGCGGCTCTGGCGGACCGTCCTCCTCCTCACCGGTGGTCTCACGGTCAAGGGGAAGCTGCCGAAGGGCGGTTGTGTGGTGGTGGCCAACCACTCCTCGCACGCGGACACGGCGGTGCTCCTCGCCGCGCTCAGCGTCGCCCGTGCTCCCCGGGTGGCGGCAGCGGCCGACTACTGGTTCCGGAACCGGGTGCGCCGCCTGGTGTGTTCGGTCCTGGCCGCCGCCTTTCCCGTACGCCGCCACGGTGGCGGTTACTCCGACCTCCAGGCCATCGCCGGTCCCATGCTGCGCGCCGGACACGCCGTCGTCGTCTTTCCCGAGGGCACCCGGGGAGCGGGCCGCGTGGGCACGTTCCGCCGGGGCGCGGTCGACCTGGCCGTCTCCAACGGTGTGCCGGTGGTGCCCGTTGCCCTGTCCGGCACCGCGGAACTGCTGCCCAAACGCGGCCGGTTGCGTCCGCACGCCGTGCGGGTGCGGATCGGGCGGCCGCTGACGAGCCCCGACGCCGACACCGCCCGCACGGCGGTCCTCGAACTCCTGGCCGAGATCCGGCCCCGTGACAGCCGGGTCCGGCGTCGGATCGCCCGGCTGGCGGTGTCCTGGAAGGGCCTGGGGCTGGTCGCCGCCTGGTCCTTCACCGAGGCGCTGAGCTGGCCGCTGCTGCCGGAGCTCGCGCTCGCCGTCCTGTGCGTCGCCGCGCCCAGGGCGGGGCTGCGGCTGACCGTGAGCGCCGCCGTGGCCAGCGTCGCCGGAGGTCTGGTCGCACTCGCCCTGTACTCCGGGACTTCCGTCGACCTGCCGCAGCCGCTGACCACCACCCGCATGCACACCACGGCGCAGAAGGAGATCCGGTCGGAGGGTGCCCGCGCGGTACGGCACCAGCCCGCCAGCGGTATCCCGTACAAGGTGTACGCGGCCGAGGCGGGGCGAGCCGGGGTCCCCGCGGGCGAGTGGGCGCTGCGCTCCACGGCGGCCCGGGGGGAGCGCATCGTCGGCGTCGGCCTCGTGCTCACGCTGATCGGCGTGCTCACCCAGCGCTGGCGGCGCTTCTTCCCGCAGTACCTGATCTTCGTGGGGGTTGCCTTCATCGCGTTGTTCACGCTGGTCATCGGCTCGTGGCGGTGACCCGTACTTCCGTCGGACGGTCACCGCGCCCCCTGCCGTACGCCCTGCCGACGCGGCGTGCGCGCGCCGCCGGACCCGACAGCCGTGCGCGGGCCGCCGGACCCGACAGCCGTGCGCGGGCCGCCGGACCCGACAGCCGTGCGCGGGCCGCCGGACCCGACAGCCGTGCGCGGGCCGCCGGACCCGACAGCCGTGTGAGGACGACCCCGACAGCCGTATGAGGAGCCGCGCGCCCATGTCCATCCCGCCCATCCCCTCCACCCCGCAAGCGACGCCCCCGGCCGCATCCGCCCCGCCGGTAGCGGACGGAGATGCCCGCCGCATCCTGGCGCTGACCAGCCTCGGCGTGTTCATCGTCTTCCTCGACACCACAATCGTGAATGTCGCCTTCGACACGATCAGCACCAGCTTCGACGCCGGTATCACCCGCCTGGTGTGGGTCCTCAACGCCTACACCCTGGTCTTCGCCGCGTTCCTGATCCCGGCCGGGCAACTGGCCGACGCCTACGGCCGCAAGCGCCTGTTCCAGATCGGTCTCATGGGCTTCGCGGTCAGCAGTGCCCTGTGCGGTCTCGCCCCCGGGCTCGGCGTCCTCATCGCTGCCCGGGCGGCCCAAGGTGTCTTCGGTGCCATCATCGTTCCGGCCTCATTGGCGCTTCTCCTGCCCGCCTTTCCCCTGGAGCGCCGGGCCACGGCGATCAGCACCTGGGGTGCCATGGCGGCCGTCGCCACCGCGATCGGCCCGACCCTGGGCGCGCTCCTGATCGAATACACCACCTGGCGCTGGGTCTTCCTGCTCAACGTCCCCGTCTGCCTGCTCACCGCGGCCTGGGGTGCCCGCCTGCTGACCGAGACCCGCGGCTCCCGGAACGGCGGCTTCCCCGACCCTCTTGGCGTCGCCATGAGCGCCGCCGCGCCCGCCTTGCTCAGCTTCGCCGTCATCTACGGGCCGCACCTGGGCTGGGACGACCCGCGTGTCCTGGCGACCGCGGTGGCCGGTGTCGTCCTGATCCCGGTGCTGATCCGCCGGTCCCGTTACGCCGCGCGGCCGGCACTCGACCTGAGCCTGTTCCGGATTCGCAACTTCCAGGCGTCCAACGTCGCCACACTGGTCTTCTCCGTGGCCTTCTTCGCCGTTCTGCTCTCCAGTCTGCTGTTCCTGCAGAACGTCTGGCACTACTCCGTGCTGAAGTCCGCACTGGCCGTCAGCCCCAGCGCACTCGTCACCGCGCTCGTGGCCCCGCTGGCCGGCCGGCTGGCCGAACGATTCGGCTACCGCCCGGTCTTCGTCGTCGGCGCCCTCTTCTACGCCGCGGGCGCCGCCGCTCTCGCCCTGCGCACCGGCGCCTCGCCGCACTGGGCCGCGCACTGGCTGCCCACCCTCGTGCTCAACGGCATCGGGGTCGGCCTGGCCCTCTCCACTCTCAACAGCGCCGCGGCGAAGGCACTGCCACCGGAGCGCTTCGGTGTCGGCACCGCCATCAACAACAGCTTCCGGCAGCTGGGCGCTCTGCTCGGCGTCAGCCTCTTCGTGGCCGTCCTGGGGACGCCGACAAGCGCGACGATCCTGGGGGACTACCACCGGGTCTGGTGGGTACTGGCCGTGATCCCTGTGATCAGCGCCGGGACGTACCTCGCCACCCATCGCGAGCGGGAAGCCGCCGGATGACGCCGGAAGCCATAGCCATCGGATGACGCCTGCCGGGGGTGCCCCACTGGCCCACTGGCTGTCGGCCGAGCCCTGGCCTACCCCAGGCCGACCCCAGGCCGAGCCCTGGCCGAATCCTGGCCAAAAACGGTCCACGACCGGAAGGGGCACCCTCGGAGTCGTTCGCACCCCGGGCCATCCGCTAAGGTGGGGCGCAGCCCCTCACGTGGCGCTATCTCACCGAACTCCCCCAGGGCCGGAAGGCAGCAAGGGTAAGTGAGCTCTGGCGGGTGCGTGAGGGGCCCCTTGCGTCTTCGGGGGCCGCGGGGGTGTGGGGATGCGGGTGTGGTCCGGTTGTCGGCGGTCCCCGATATCGTCGTAAGCGTGTCGTCCCTCGCGCTGTACCGCCGCTACCGCCCCGAGACCTTCGCGGAGGTCATTGGGCAGGAGCATGTCACCGGCCCGCTGCAGCAGGCGCTGCGCAACAACAGGGTCAACCACGCGTATCTGTTCAGCGGTCCCCGCGGGTGTGGCAAGACGACCAGTGCGCGCATCCTGGCCCGCTGCCTGAACTGTGAGAAGGGTCCCACCCCGGCGCCGTGCGGCGAGTGCCAGTCGTGCCAGGACCTCGCGCGGAACGGGCCGGGGTCTATCGATGTGATCGAGATCGACGCCGCGTCGCACGGTGGTGTGGACGACGCCCGTGAGCTGAGGGAGAAGGCGTTCTTCGGGCCCGCGTCCAGTCGCTACAAGATCTACATCATCGATGAGGCCCATATGGTCACCTCGGCCGGGTTCAACGCCCTGCTGAAGGTGGTCGAGGAGCCCCCGGAGCACCTCAAGTTCATCTTCGCGACCACCGAGCCGGAGAAGGTCATCGGCACGATCCGGTCGCGTACGCACCACTATCCGTTCCGGCTCGTGCCGCCCGGGACGCTCCGCGACTATCTGGGAGAGGTCTGCGGGCGCGAGGCGATTCCGATCGAGGACGGGGTGCTTCCGCTGGTGGTGCGGGCCGGGGCCGGGTCCGTGCGGGATTCGATGTCGGTGATGGACCAGCTGCTCGCGGGCGCGGCCGACGACGGCGTGACGTATGCCATGGCGACCTCGCTGCTCGGTTATACGGACGGCTCGCTGCTGGACTCGATCGTGGACGCCTTCGCGGCGAGCGACGGGGCGGCGGCGTTCGAGGTCGTCAACCGTGTGATCGAGGGGGGCAACGACCCCCGGCGCTTCGTCGCCGATCTGCTGGAGCGGCTGCGCGATCTGGTGATTCTCGCCGCCGTGCCGGACGCGGCGGAGAAGGGGCTCATCGACGCCCCGGCCGATGTGGTGGAGCGGATGCAGGCGCAGGCGTCGGTCTTCGGCGGCGCCGAGCTGAGCCGCGCGGCGGACCTGGTCAACGAGGGGCTTACGGAGATGCGCGGCGCCACCTCGCCGCGGCTCCAGCTGGAGCTGATCTGCGCCCGGGTGCTGCTGCCCGCCGCCTTCGACGATGAGCGGTCCGTCCAGTCGCGGCTGGAGCGGCTGGAGCGCGGGGCCCTCGCGGGTGGCCTGGGCGGCGGAGCCGGTGCAGCCGGTGCCGGTGCCGGCGGTGTCGGTGGCGGGGTCGGCGGTGGTGGCGTTGGGGGGCCCGGGCCCGCCATGGGGTACGTACCGGGGCCCGACGCTCACGCTCCCGTCGGTCCCCCGGCCGGTGGGCCGTCCGGTCCGGCCGCCGCGCGTGCGGCCATGGCCGGGGGCGGGCCCGGTCAGGGGCCGGCCCCGGGCGGTCCGGAGAGTTCGGGGAGTGGCGAGGCGCCCGGTGGGTGGCCTGCCGGGGCGCGGCCCGCCGCGGACAGTGGCCAGGGCGCCGCCGTGGACAGTGGACAGCAGGGCGGTGCACCGGCCGCGCCCGCGGCCGACGGTGGCGGGCAGCGGCCCGGAGCGTGGCCGTCGGGTGCCCAGGCCCCGGCCGCCGAGGGCGGCGGATCGCGGCCCGGAGCCTGGCCTGCCGCCTCCGCGCCCGGCTCCGGGGCTTCCGGAGCGGGCGGACCGTCCGGTGCCGGTGCTGGTCCCGGTGGCGCGTCCGGTGCGGGCGGTGCCTCTGGTGGTGGCGGTGGACAGGGCGCCGGGGCGCCCGCCCGGCAGCCCGGCGGCTGGCCCACGGCCACCGCGCCGGGGCAGGGTGGCGGCCCCTCCGCGCAGACACCCGCGGCGCCCTCCGCCCCGACCACCCCGAGCGCCCCGACCGCGCCTTCCGCCCCCGCCGCGGGCCCCGCGCCCTCCGCACCCGCGCCGGGCGCACCGAGCATGGCGCAGGGCGCCGTCCAGGTGCGGCAGATGTGGCCGGACATCCTTGAGGCGGTCAAGAACCGCCGCCGCTTCACCTGGATCCTGCTGAGCCAGAACGCGACGGTGTCCGGCTTCGACGGCACCACCCTCCAGCTCGGCTTCTCCAACGCGGGCGCGCGCGACAGCTTTGTGGGCGGCGGCAGCGAGGACGTCCTGCGGCAGGCGCTCCAGGACGCCATAGGGGTGCAGTGGCGGATCGAGGCGATCGTCGACCCCTCGGGCGGCGCCGGGCAACAGGGCGGCGGCCCAGGTGGTCCGGGCGGCTTCGGCGGCGCCGGTGGTCCTGGTGGCCTCGGTGGCCAGGGCGGTCCTGGTGGCTACGGCGGGGGCAGCGGTTACGGCGGTGCCGGTGCCGGTGGCGGAGGTGCCACCGGTGGTGGCGGCTTCGGCGGCGGAAGCGGCCCCGGTTCCGGCGGTGGCTCCGGTGGTGGTTTCGGTGGCGGCGGCCAGTCCGCCCCGCCCCGCCAGTCCGCGCCCCGGCCCGCTCCCGCCTCCCCGCCCCCGGCCGCGCCCTCCGCGCCGTCCGGCTCCGCGGACGCGGGCCCGCCCCCCGAGGCGGCGGCGTACCGGGAGCCCGAGCCGCCGCGGGTCTCGATCGAGGACGACATGCCTGCCGAGGACGACCCGGACCTGGACGAGACCGCGCTGAGCGGGCACGACCTGATCGTCCGCGAGCTCGGCGCCACGGTGATCGAGGAGATCGTCAACGAGTAGGAGGCGGGGCCCCGCACCCGCGTCTCACGTCGCCGGTTCTCCTCCGTACGGCGTAGAGCAAGGCGCTCTGGGAGCACGTAGGCTCGGGCTATCGAAGAGAACGACTGTCGAGCGCCAGGAGCGAAGCAGTGATCCCCGGTGGTGGCCAGCCGAACATGCAGCAGTTGCTGCAGCAGGCTCAGAAGATGCAGCAGGACCTCGCCGCGGCCCAGGAGGAGCTGGCCCGCACTCACGTCGAGGGTTCCTCGGGCGGTGGCCTGGTGAAGGCGACCGTGACCGGTTCCGGTGAGTTGCAGGGCCTGGTCATCGATCCCAAGGCCGTGGATCCTGAGGACACGGAGACCCTCGCGGATCTGGTCGTCGCGGCCGTCCGTGACGCCAACCACGCCGCGCAGGAGCTCCAGCAGCAGAAGCTCGGCCCGCTCGCCCAGGGGCTGGGCGGTATGCCCGGGCTCCCGTTCTGACCTTCGGGTCCTCCGGAGACCTCGGGTTCTCCGGGGTCTCGGGTCCCCCGGGTTCTCGGGCCACCCGGGCCCGACCGTAGGAGTCGCGGCGACCGCGTAGGAGTAGGAGTTGCGGCGGCCCGGCCGCAAGAGCGTGACGCCCCCTGGCCGTGAGGGCACGGCGCAACCGAATATTCATGTGAAGTACGGCCACCGCGTGTCGGCGCGAGATTGGATGAAGGCGTGTACGAGGGCGTGGTCCAGGACCTCATCGACGAGTTGGGCAGGCTGCCCGGCGTCGGTCCCAAGAGCGCGCAGCGGATCGCCTTTCACATCCTGCAGGCCGAACCCACCGATGTCCGCCGTCTCGCGCAAGCGTTGACGCAGGTCAAGGAGAAGGTGCGGTTCTGCGCTGTCTGTGGGAACGTCGCCGAGGCCGAGCAGTGCCGCGTCTGCCAGGACCCCCGTCGCGATCCCGCGATCATCTGCGTGGTCGAGGAGCCGAAGGACGTTGTCGCGATCGAGCGGACGCGTGAGTTCCGGGGCCGCTATCACGTGCTCGGCGGGGCGATCAGCCCCATCGAGGGCGTGGGCCCGGACGATCTGCGGATCAGGGAGCTGCTCGCGCGGCTCGCGGACGGTACGGTCACCGAGCTCATCCTGGCCACCGATCCGAATCTGGAGGGCGAAGCCACCGCCACGTACCTCGCGCGCATGATCAAGCCCATGGGTTTGAAGGTCACCCGCCTGGCCAGCGGCCTCCCTGTCGGTGGAGACCTGGAGTACGCCGACGAGGTCACGCTGGGTCGTGCCTTCGAAGGGAGAAGACTTCTCGATGTCTGACGCAACGCTGCACGACGCCCACCCGGACCCGGACGACTTCGCGGTCCAGATCTCCGACCAGATCGAGAGCTTCATCGTCGCGGTCACCGAAGTCGCCAAGGGGGACGAGCCGGACAGCGCTGTGCCGTTCCTGCTGCTCGAGCTGTCGCAGCTGCTCCTCGCGGGCGGCCGGCTCGGCGCGCACGAGGACTTCGTCCCGGACGAGCGGTACGAACCGGACGTCGGCCCGGAGCCGGACGTCGACGAGCTGCGTGAGCGCTTCGCCCAGCTGCTGGAGCCGGTGGACATCTACTCGGAGGTCTTCGACCCGTACGTGCCGCGCAGCCAGCCCGTGGCCTGCCGGATCTCCGACGACCTGGCCGGGATCATCACCGATCTGCGGCACGGGATGGCGCACTACCGCGAGGGCCGGATCAGCGAGGCGCTGTGGTGGTGGCAGTTCTCATACCTCTCCAACTGGGGGACGACCGCCTCGGCGGCCCTGCGCGCGCTGCAGTCGCTGGTCGCGCACGTACGGCTGGACAGCCCGCTGGACGAGCTGGACGGTCTGGACACGGACAGCAGCAGCGCGGGCGGTGACGAGGAGCTCGCGGAGGAGGCCGGGCGGGTCATGGCGGCGGAGATCGCGGGACCGCTCGGACTGCGGTCGGGCCCGCACTGAGGAGCGCCGGAGACGGCCGCGGGGCGGACCCGCGGGAAGCCACGCGGAGCGGCCCGCGACACGGCCCGCGACACGCCCCGCGGAGCGGCCCGCCGGATGGTCTTCCGGACGACCGGCCAGGCCGCCCGATCCTGTGAGCTGGGTTACGTTCCCGTGTGCTTCGGCGGTAAGCGGGCAGGGTTCGTCGCTGAGCGGGTGGGAGGGATGCGGGGATCTCGCGTGTGCGTGGACGTTGCGCCGTGTGATGCCCCTCGTCCTCCCCTGATCACTTTGCGAGGCATTCGTCTCGCTATGTGATATTGGGAGGGCATATTCCGGCCGCTCGTTAGACTGAGCCGACCGCATTATTGAGAGCTGCGAGGAGCGCACGTGGGCCTTGTCGTGCAGAAGTACGGAGGCTCCTCCGTTGCCGATGCCGAAGGCATCAAGCGGGTCGCCAAGCGAATCGTGGAAGCCAAGAAGAACGGCCACCAGGTGGTCGTCGTGGTCTCCGCGATGGGCGACACAACGGACGAGCTGATCGATCTCGCCGAGCAGGTATCCCCGATTCCTACTGGGCGCGAGTTCGACATGCTGCTGACCGCGGGAGAGCGGATCTCCATGGCCTTGCTGGCGATGGCGATCAAAAACCTCGGTCACGAGGCGCTGTCGTTCACCGGCAGCCAGGCGGGAGTCATCACCGACGCGGTTCACAACAAAGCACGGATCATCGACGTCACACCGGGCCGCATCCGTGACGCGCTCGAACTCGGCGCGGTCGCGATCGTCGCGGGCTTCCAGGGCGTGTCCCAGGAGAGCAAGGACATCACCACCCTCGGCCGGGGCGGTTCCGACACCACCGCGGTCGCGCTGGCCGCGGCCCTGGACGCCGAGGTGTGCGAGATCTACACCGACGTGGACGGCGTGTTCACCGCCGATCCGCGCGTGGTGAAGAAGGCTCGCAAGATCAACGAGATTCCGTACGAGGACATGCTGGAGCTCGCCGCGAGCGGCTCCAAGGTGCTGCACCTGCGCTGTGTGGAGTACGCGCGCCGGTACACCATCCCCATTCACGTACGGTCGTCTTTCTCCGGTCACCAGGGCACCTGGGTGCGCAACCGGCCGGAAGCGGGAGAAGGAGAAGAAGGCATGGAGCAGGCGATCATCTCCGGAGTCGCGCACGACACGTCCGAGGCCAAGGTCACGGTCGTCGGGGTGCCGGACAAGCCGGGTGAGGCCGCGGCCATCTTCCGCACCATCTCCGACGCCGAGATCAACATCGACATGGTGGTGCAGAACGTCTCCGCCGCGTCGACCGGACTGACCGACATCTCCTTCACGCTGCCGAAGACGGACGGCCACCGGGCGATGGAGGCGCTGACCAAGTCCAAGTCGCTGATCGGCTTCGACTCGCTGCGCTACGACGACCAGATCGCCAAGATCTCCCTGATCGGTGCCGGTATGCGCACCAACCCGGGGGTCACCGCGACCTTCTTCGAGGCGCTGTCGAACGCCGGGGTCAACATCGAGCTGATCTCGACCTCCGAGATCCGCATCTCGGTCGTCACCCGCGCCGACGATGTGAAGGACGCGGTCGTGGCCGTGCACAGCGCCTTCGGCCTGGACAGTGAGACCGACGAAGCGGTGGTCTACGGAGGGACCGGACGATGACCGGCCATGGCGGTGCCGGCGGTGGCGACAAGCCCACCCTCGCGGTCGTCGGGGCCACCGGCGCGGTCGGCACCGTCATGCTCTCGATCCTCTCCGAGCGCGCCGACATCTGGGGCGAGATCCGGCTGATCGCCTCGCCCCGCTCGGCCGGCCGGAAGCTGACCGTCCGGGGTGAGCAGGTCGAGGTCGTCGCGCTGAGCGAGGAGGCGTTCGAGGGCGTCGACGTCGCGATGTTCGACGTCCCCGACGAGGTCTCGGCGCGGTGGGCGCCCATCGCGGCGAGCAGGGGCGCGGTGGCCGTCGACAACTCCGGCGCCTTCCGGATGGACCCCGATGTCCCCCTGGTGGTGCCGGAGGTGAACGCGCACGCGGCCCGGGTCCGCCCGCGCGGCATCATCGCCAACCCCAACTGCACCACCCTGTCGATGATCGTCGCGATGGGCGCGCTGCACGCCGAGTTCGGGCTGAGCGAGCTGATCGTCTCCTCGTACCAGGCGGTCTCCGGCGCGGGCAAGGAAGGCATCGACGCCCTGCGCGAGCAGATCGCGCTGGTCGCCGGTACGGAGCTGGGCACCCACCCCGGGGACGTACGGCGGGCGGTGGGCGACACCGGGCCGTTCCCGGCGCCGATGGCGCTCAATGTGGTGCCGTTCGCCGGTTCGCTCAAGGAGGACGGCTGGTCCTCCGAGGAGCTCAAGGTGCGGAACGAGTCCCGCAAGATCCTCGGGCTGCCGGAGCTGAGGGTCACCGCGACCTGTGTACGGGTGCCCGTGATCACCACGCATTCGCTGGCCGTGCACGCGCGGTTCGAGAACGAGGTGACGGTCGAGGCGGCGCACGAGATCCTGGCGGGCGCCCCCGGGGTGGTGCTGTGCGACAACCCGGCGGAGGGCGAGTTCCCGACGCCCGCCGACGCCGTGGGCACCGACCCCACCTGGGTCGGCCGGGTGCGGCGGTCGCTGGACGATCCGAAGGCGCTGGAGCTGTTCGTCTGCGGTGACAACCTGCGCAAGGGCGCGGCGCTGAACACCGCGCAGATCGCGGAGGTCGTCGCGGCCGAGCTGACGGGCGGGGCCGCCGCGCGCTGAGAGGCGGCCGGCGCGCTGAGACGGGGCCGGGGCGCTGTAACGTGAGCGATCGTCTTAAAGTGACGTTTCACCAGTGCGTCGTCCGGCAGATTGTGAATATCCTGTGCGCGTGTCACTGGCCTGGACCAGCTGAGCTGGGCCGTTGATGTGATCGACGTATTCGCTCCCCGTTCGCTGCAACCGGCAGCGGGCGGGGAGCGTCTTTCCAGCCGTCCCGCAGTGGGTGCTGGGATAACTGGGGCATTGGGGAAGAGTTGGTGCGCATGGGGGCATTCAACGCATCGTCAAAAGCGGTGCCTCACGCGTACAACCCTGACAGGGGGCGGCGTGTCCAACAGGCGTGGCAGAGGTATTCGGCATCGCAACGGTTCCAGGGCATGGCGGCGCGGCAGTACGCCCCCCGCGTGCCCCAGGTGGCATGCCGGTGATCGCGCCATGGCCGTCGGCCCGCCCCGCGCACATCACAACAGGGCGCGAGGACACTGACGACGCGATGGCAGCGGGCACCACAGTCGATCACCTCACCGAGACCTACCGCGCCCATTACCGGTCGCTGCTCGGTCTCGCCGCGCTCCTTCTCGACGACACCGCGTCCTGCGAGGACGTCGTGCAGGAAGCGTTCATCCGTGTGCACTCGGCGCGCAAGAGAGTCCGGGATCCCGAGAAGACCCTCGCCTATCTGCGGCAGACGGTCGTCAATCTCTCCCGCTCCGCGCTGCGCCGGCGCATCCTCGGGCTGAAGCTGCTCTCCAAGCCGATGCCCGATATGGCCAGTGCCGAGGAGGGGGCGTACGAACAGCTAGAACGCGATCAACTGATCAAGGCGATGAGGGGACTTCAGCGCCGTCAGCGCGAGGTTCTCGTGCTGCGCTACTTCGCCGATATGACCGAGGCCCAGGTGGCCGAGACGCTGGGCATTTCGCTCGGCTCGGTCAAGGCGTACGGCTCGCGCGGCATCGCGGCGCTCCGCGTCGCCATGGAGGCTCCGGCATGAACCACAACACATCTGCGACGGACCCGGGGGATTCCGGCCGGCGGCACGGCCACGAGCCGGAATCCAGGGAGCCGACGGGGTCCGGGGAGACCACGGGGCCCATGGAGCCGGTAGAGGCGACGGAGGCCGCGGAGAGCGCGGAGACCGCGGCGGATGGGGAGTCCACGGCGGGCGGGGAGTCCGCCGGGTCCGCGGAGTCTCCGGAGGCCCGTGAGTCGGCCGGGTCCGCGGAGAACCGTGAGCCCGCGGAGTCCGCGGGCACCGAGGAGCGCACCGCGTCCGCCGAGGAGCCCACCGGGTCCGCCGAGGCCGCGGAGGGCAGGAAGTCCGCCGGGGCCGAGCCGGGGCGGGTGACGCCCCTCCGCATTCAGCTGGACGACGACGAGCCCGGTGGTGAGGGCGAGGATGCGCTGCGGCGGCTGCTGCACCGCGCCGTCGACGAGCTCGAGCCGTCCCCCGAGTCCCTCGACCATCTGCGGCGCGCCGTGCCCGCCCGCCGTGCGCGGCGGCGCCAGGCCCTGGTCGGGGCCGCCGCGGCGCTGGTGCTCGGCTGTGCGGCCGTACCGGCGCTGGTGCACGTCGCGACCACCGGCGACAGCTCGAACGGCCGCCCGGCCAACGCCGCCAGCAGCCACCGCACCCCTGAGGCCAGCGGCGGCCGGCACGGCGAGGGCAGCGGCGGCAAGGACGCCGACGGGCCCTCCGACACGGTCGAAGAGCACAAGGGCGGCAAGGGCAAGGACGACGAGAAGGACAAGCCGTCGAAGGGCGAGGAGGGCGGCTCCGGCGGTACGGCCCCCGACCCCACCAACACGCTGAACGCCACCTCTCCCACCTGCAGCCGCGCCCAGCTCACCAGCGGTGGCGCCGGATCGGTCGGAGCGGCCGACGCCGAGGGGCGGGTCTACGGCTCGTTCCGCGTCGTGAACGTCTCGGACCGGGCCTGCACGGTCGAGGGCAGCGGCTCGGTGGGCGCCAGCGCCCAGGGCGGCGCGGACGGCTCGCGGATCCTGGTCGTGGACCATACGGCGGGGGACGCGGCGGCGGGGCTGCCCGACCCCTCCATCCAGCCGGGCACGCTCATCCTCAAGCCCGGCCAGGCGTACGAGGTGAAGTTCGCCTGGATCCCGGCGTCGGGCGGCGGCACCAGCGGCTGCTCCACCACCGGCACCCCGACCCCCGACCCGTCCACGGGCTCGGCCCAGGACGGACCGCAGGACGACCCCAGCACGGGCGATCCGGGCGGCACCCCGGGCGGTGGCGGCGGTGGCGGTGAGCCGCAGGACGCGAGCGTCCTGGTCAGCCACACACCGGAGGCGGGCGACCCGGCCGCGGCGAGCGTGACGGTCGGCGGCGCCTGCGCCGGAACGATCTACCGCACCGGTCTGCTGGCGTCCTAGCGCGCACTGCCTTCCCTCCAAAGCCCGCCGACGTCTCTCCGGAGCCGCGGAGCAGCGGTCTCCCGGGACCTCGAGCCCGACCTCGAGCCCGGGAGCCCCGTGGCGGTCCGGGCGCGCCCTGCGGGCGTCCTGGGGCCGCGGCACGGGGCTCTGTGGGGCGGCCCCGCCGCCGGGGCCGGGACGCGAAGCCCGTACCGTGGGGGTGTGTATCGGTTTCTGCTGACGCCCCGCTGGTGGGTGATCAACGTATTCACCCTGTTGGCGATCCCGGTCTGCCTCTTCATGGGCAGCTGGCAGCTCAGCCGCTTCGAGACGCGTGTCAACACGCACAACCAGCAGCAGGACGAGGCGTCCGCCGCGCGCAAGGCCGCGGCCCGGCCGCTGGGCGATCTGCTGCCGGTCACCGCGAAGACCTCCGGGGAGCGGGCCACCGCCACCGGCCGATACGACACCGCACATCAACTCCTCGTGCCCGACCGGCGGCTGGACGGCCGCGACGGCTTCTATGTGCTGACTCTGCTGCGCGTGGACGAGGTCAAGGACGGGGCCAAGGACGAGGTCAAGGACGGGGCCAAGGACGGGGCCAAGGACGGGGGCAAGGACGGAGCCAGAGGCGAGGGCGAGGGCAAGGACGCGGCCGGGGGCGGCGCCAAGGCGCTGCCCGTCGTCCGCGGCTGGCTCCCCGGCGACGCCGACGATCCGGCGGTCACCGCCAAGGTGCCCGCACCCCCCTCCGGCGAGGTGACCGTCACCGGTGCGCTGCAGGCGTCCGAGCACCAGGGCGGCGACGGGGTGAGCGCGAGCGGCGGCCTCCCCCGCGGTCAGCTGGGCATGATCAGCGCCGCCTCCCTGGTCAATCTGGTGCCGTACCAGGTGTACGACGCCTGGGTCACCTCCGCCGAGGCTCCCGGGGCCCTGAAGCCGGTGCCCCCCACGGCGGCGGAGGGCACCGGGCTCGACATCAAGGCGTTCCAGAACCTGGGTTACACCGGTGAGTGGTTCGTCTTCGCGGGCTTCGTGGTCTTCATGTGGTTCCGGCTGTTCCGCCGGGAGGCCGAGACGGCCCGCGATCTGGCCCTCGGCATCACGCCACCCGAGCCGACGGCTCCGGCGGCGCCGGGTGCGGACCCGACCCCAGATGACGCCGAGCGAACTCGATCTCCAAGCGCAACTGCTTGATCCGCTCCTCGACGACCAGTGAGCCGTGCCCCGCGTCATAGCGGTAGACCTCATGCGGGGTGCCGCGCCGCTCGAGCCGCTCCACATAGTTGTCGATCTGCCGTATGGGGCAGCGCGGGTCGTTCACCCCCGCCGAGATGTAGACCGGCGCCCGCACGTCCTCCACATAGGTCAGCGGGGACGATGCCTCGAACCGCTCCGGCACCTCCTCCGGGGTGCCGCCCAGCAGGGTGCGGTCCATCGCCTTCAGGGCCTCCATCTCGTCGTGGTAGGCCGTCACATAGTCCGCGACCGGGACCGCGGCCAGCCCCAGCGCCCAGGAAGCGGGCTGGGTCCCCAGCCCCAGCAGCGTCAGATAGCCGCCCCAGGAGCCGCCGGCCAGCACCAGCCGCTCGGGGTCGGCGAGCCCGGAGGCCACCGCCCACTCCCGTACGGCCGCGATGTCCTCCAGCTCGATCAGCCCGACCCGGTGCTTGAGCGCGTCCGTCCACGCCCGCCCATAGCCGGTGGAGCCGCGGTAGTTGACCCGCACGACGGCGAAGCCGTGGTCCACCCAGGCCGCGGGGCCCGCCGCGAAGGCGTCGCTGTCGTGCCAGGTCGGCCCGCCGTGGATGTCGAAGACGGTGGGGAAGGGGCCCTCGCCCGCGGGCTTCTGCACCAGCGCGTGCACCCGCCCACCGGGGCCGTCCACCCAGACGTCGGTGACCGGCACCGACTCCGGGGCGGTGAAACCGGGCGGGTCCAGCACCGTCCGCCCGCTCGTCGACCGCACCTGGGGCGGCTTCTCGGCCGACGACCACAGGAACTCCACCGTGCCGTCCGGCCGTGCCGTGGCGCCCGAGATCGTGCCCGCCGGGGTCTCCAGACGGGTCAGCTCGCCGGAGGCGAGGTCGTACCGCCACAGCTCGCTGCGGGCCTGATGGCTGTGCTCGACCAGCAGGGCCGAGCCGTCCGGGAACCAGTCGGCCCCGACGTCACCGGGCAGATCGATCGCCAGCGCGGTCTCCACACCGGTCGTCGGATCCCACACCATGGGCTCCCACCGGCCGCGCCGCTGATGCCCGACCAGCAGCCGGGTGTCGCCCGCCACGGGCGCGAAGCCCATCACAGCCAGGCCCAGCTCCTCCGTGCCGCCCTTGGTGTCGTCCAGCTCCGCGACGGCCGTCCCGTCCGGCCGCAGGACCCGGATCGCCGAGTGCATCGCGTCGCCGTGCTCGGTGTGCTCGACCGCGATCAGCGTCCCGTCATGGGAGAGATCGCCCACTCCGGCGGACTCGCGGTGCCGGTAGATCTCCTCGGACTCGCCACCCGGCCGCACCACATGGATGGTCGAGCCGTCCTCGTCGGTGGACCGTCCGACGACCGCCGTGCCGTCGCGGCCCAGCGCGAGCCCCGCGGGGTAGGAGGGCTCCAGGCCCGGGGTCGCGGGCTCGTCGGCCGGGCGCTCGCCACCCTCGTCGCCCTCGCCGCCGCTGAACGGCTGACGCAGCCACACCCCGAACTCGTCGCCGTCGGTGTCCGAGAACCACCAGATCCACCGGCCGTCCGGCGACAGCACCCCGTCGGTCGTCCCGTTCGGCCGGTCCGTGACCTGCCGCTGGGCACCGGCGGCCCGATCCCATGCGTACAGCTCGTACGTACCCGTGGCGTTCGAGACGAACAGCGAGTGGTCCGGGGCGTCTTCCGCCCAGTCGGGCAGCCCCACTCGCGGCGCCCGGAAGCGCTTTTCCCAGTCCGGCATGGACTCCGTGCTCTCAGTCATGCCCACCATTCTGCTCCGCACCCCGACATGCGCGCTGGCGTCGTCCCGCGCCTGTGGATAACGTTCCCGGCGGGATGGACGCCAGGCCGCACACCGAGGGGGAGCTGATGGCCGACATACGCGCGACGGTGGAGACGTATTGGGCAACGGCCCAGGCCAGGGACTGGCGGGCGTTCGGCGCCACCCTCGCCGACGACGTCCGCTACGAGCTGCCGCAGACCCGCGAGCGGGTGCTCGGCCGGGACGGCGTGGTCCGCTTCAACGCGGAGCACGTGGGTGAGTGGAGCCTGAAGGTCGAGCGCGTCATCACCGACGGCGATCAGGCGGTCTCCTGGGTGAGTTTCAGCGTGGACGAGGAGGAGACGCAGGCGATCAGCTTCTTCACTGCCTCGGCGGACGGCCGGATCCAGACCATCACCGACTTCTGGCCGACGTCGTACGAGCCCCCGCGTGAGCGCGCGCACTTGGTCGAGCGCTTCTGAATACCCTCCCGGTATCCGACGCCGGATACCCGATGTCCGATACCGGATGTCCGATACCGATACCCTCCCGCCCCCTGCCCCTCCGGCCCCCTGTCCCTCCCTTTCGCCCCGTCCCCTTCCCGGGCTCGGCTACTTCAGCAGCACCGGCAGCTCGTCCACGCCGTAGACGATGGAGAGCTTGCGGAACGAGAGCTTCTCCGCCGGTACCGCGAGCCGCATCCCCGGGAACCGCCGTATGAGCGCGGGGTAGGCGGCCCGGAGCTCCATTTTGGCCAGCTCGGCGCCGATGCAGCGGTGGATGCCGTACCCGAAGGCCAGATGAGAGGGGGCCTGCCGGTGCGGATCGACCCGCTCCATGTCCGGGCCCAGCTTCTCGTCCCGGTTGGCCCCGCTCAGTGAGCACAGCACCAGATCACCGGCGGATATCCGGGTGCCCGCGATCTCCATGTCCTCGCGGGCGAACCGCGGGAAGGCCACCTGCACCACCGTGAGATAGCGCAGCAGCTCCTCCACGAACGGGTCCACGACCTCGTCCTGGTCACGTATCGCGGCGAACTGCTCGGGGGCCTGGAGCAGCACCAGCGTGCCGAGCGCCAGCATGCTCGCGGTCGTCTCCAGACCGCCGGTCAGCACCCCGTCTGCGAGCCCGGCCAGCTCATGGTCGTCGAGCTCGTCGCCGTGCTCCTTCACCAGCATGCCGAGCAGCCCGTCGCCGGGCGTCTCACGCTGCTTCCGCACGATCCCGTGCAGATAGGAGAGGGAGTCCGACATCGCGCCGAAGGAGGCGTTCGCCCCGTCGAAGAGGTCGAACCGCGCCGTGCTGTGGCGCTGGAAGTCGTCGCGGTCCTCGTACGGCACACCGAGCAGTTCGCAGATGACCAGCGCGGGAATGGGAAGCGCGAACGACTGCACGAGATCCACCGGGCCCTCGGCCGCGGCCATCTCCTCGAGGCGCTCCTCCACGATGGAGTGGATGCGCGGGGTGAGCCTGCTGAGTCGCCGCATGGTGAATTCGGGCGTCAGCAGGCGTCGCAGTCTCGTATGCGTCGGTGGATCGCTGAAACCGAGGCCTCCCGGATTCTGCTGCGGGGCGACGCCGATGTTCCGTTCCGCGAGGTTGGTGAAATCGGAGCTGAAGCCCTTCGCCTTTCCGAGCACCGCCTTGGTCTCGTCATATCCGGTGACAAGCCAGGCATTGATCCCGAAAGGCAGCCATATCTTGCTGATGGGTTCCTTTGCCCTGGTTCGGGACAGATCGGCAATGGGGTCGAGGCCATCGCGCCTCATCGGTGCCAGTGTGGCGTCCGGGAGGAACGACATCTTGGACAAGTCGAAGCCGTTCTTCTGAATTCTCGTAAAGTACTTGCGGCCCAGCCAGGCGACGATGTTTGAGCGGAGATTCGACATGGCGCAATACTGCCCTGCCGCGCCCGGGTGGCCGTGCCCCGATGCCGGACGCGCCCCGGTGTGATGCGCCACAACGGCGTGTGCGCCCTCCCCGCGTGGGCGCTCGGGGGCAGGCGCACGGGTGGGCATCAACGCGCCGGTGGGTACCAAGGTGGCGCCGACCGCGAAATCGGAGGAAGGTGTAGATATCGGGCGTGAAGCCCGAGCGATGACGGCTGCCTGCGGGAGGCCTGTGGCGCCCCCAGGGATATGAGTGAGGTGAGCGGCCTTGCGGGAGAGGTTCCGTGCTGTCCAGGGCGCGCCCTGCTGGGTGAGTCTGATGGCAGCGGATCTGGACCGCGCGCACCACTTCTACGGAGAGCTCTTCGGCTGGGGCTTCCGCCCCACCCGGCAGGGTCACGGCCGTTACACCATCGCGTACACCGAGGGCGGCGTACCGACCGTCGGCATCGGCGCCTCGTCCCCGTCGGCGGGGGTGAGCCTGCCGGTCATCTGGACCACGTACTTCGCGGCGGACAGCGCGGACGAGGTGGCCTCGCGCGTCCAGGAGCGCGGCGGCACGGTCGCGGTCGGGCCGCTGGAGTTCGGCAGCGGCCGGGTGGCCTGGGCGGCCGACCCGGACGGGGCCAACTTCGGCATCTGGGAGGGCGATCTGACCTCCGCCTGGTGGGGCGAGCGCAGACCTGGCGCGCCCGTATGGCTGGAGCTGCGCACCCGTGACGCCTTCGAGGCGGCGCTCTTCTACGGTCAGGTCTTCGGCTGGGACACCCAGGGGCGGGAGCGCTGCGACGTCCGCTTCGAACACGACCGGGTGGTGCTCCATATCGACGGTAAGGCCGTCGCGGGGCTGCGCGGGGGCGCCATCGAGGCCGCCCCGGACCCGAACGTCCGGCCCCGCTGGCGGGTCTACTTCTGCGTGAAGGACGTCGACGAGGTCGCCGAACGCGCCGAGGAACTCGGCGGCGGCGTCATCTCCCTGCCGGCCGACACCCCCTATGGGCGCGTCGCGGCGCTGCGCGACCCGGAGGGCGGGATCTTCAGCGTGGCGGCCGTGCGGAAAGGGCCCGCGGACGGGGATCCCGGCGGTCGTGGCTGACCGGAGGGGGAGCGGGCTGGGGCCCTCGACGGCTGTGGGCGTCGGCGCCTACGATCGGAAGTACGGCATCGCGTGTCGGTCACCGGCTGGGTGAGGCATGGAGGTGCCCGTGAGATTGCCTTACGGAGGCATTCCACAGTGTCTGTCGAGTTGAATCACACGATCGTCCATTCTCTGGACAACCACGAATCCGCGGAATTCCTGGCGAATATCCTTGGCCTCGAGGTGGGAGAAGAATGGGGCCCGTTCGTTCCGGTGGCGACCAGTAATGGTGTCACCCTGGACTTCGCCACCATTCCCGGCGAGTCGATCGTCATGCAGCATTACGCGTTCCTCATCTCGGACGAGGAGTTCGACGCGGCCTTCGGGCGGATCCGGGAGCAGGGGGTCACGTACTACGCCGATCCCCATCTGAAGCAGCCGGGCGAGATCAACCACCATCATGGCGGGCGCGGGCTGTACTTCATGGACCCGGCCGGTCATGGCATGGAGATCATCACTCGCCCGTACGGCAACGAGGAGTAGCCCGAGCAGTCCGGGGAGGCCGAGTAGTCCCAGGAGGCCCTGAGGCTCCGGACTACGGGTGGGCCGGGGCGCCGTACGCCCCGGCCCACCCGCTCAGTCCTCCTCCGCCCGCTCGCGGTCCCGGCGCTCCCGCCACGCCCGTACGGCCTCGTCGATGTCGAACGGCGCGAGATTGAGCGGCGGGCCGGGCGGGGGCCGCCGGATCGCCTCACGGATCTTGTCATTGACCTCCGAGAGGATCTCCCGCACCATCCGTTCCGACGGTGCCTTCTCCACGGCGGCGAGCGCGTCCTCCGCCTCTTTTCGCAGTACAAGTGACGGTGGCAGAAACGACAGATTCTCGCGAGCCATCTTCTCCTTGACCCACCACAGGTCGTCATAGGGCTTGTCGAGGTTGGGGAGGGGTTTTCCCTTCCCCTGGAGGTTGGCGAACGCGCCGCGTTCCTCCGCCTCGCGGATCTGCCGGTCGGCCCACGTTTCGAAACTGATGCCCGGTGGCTTTCGCTCGGTCACCCTCAGATTCTCCCTCAGGCTGCACGAAACGCGCCACCGGCCGTATGGGAACGGGAGGTCAGAGGTGGGAGGCGAGGACCGGCAGCAGATCCTGGAACGTCCGCCCGGTGGCGGGTGCACCGATCGCCGACATCTGCCAGGCGCTGCCCGCTCCGCCCCCACTCGCGCGGTGAACCTTGGCCATGATCTGGGCCGTGTACGGGCCGCCGCCGCTCAGCGTGTAGCGGGCCAGCTCCTGGCCGTTGGTCTCGTCGACCAGACGGCAGAAGGCGTTCTGGACCTCGGCGAAGGTCTGCCCGGAGAAGGAGTTCACCGTGAACAGGATCTGATCGACATGGACCGGAACACGCTGCAGATCGATCAGGATCGATTCGTCGTCACCGCCCTGGCCCGCGCCGCCGACGAGGTTGTCGCCGGTGTGCCGTACGGATCCGTCGTCGCTCGTCAGATGCTGGAAGAACACGACGTCCACGGCCTCGCGTCCGGCGAAGAGCACGGCCGAGGCGTCCAGGTCGATCTCCTTGGCGGTCAGCCGGGCGAGGAACCCCTTACGCGGTGCGGCCTGCCAGCCCAGGCCCATGCGCACCGCGGTGAGCTCACCCCCGTCGGACTTGGTCAGGCTGATCCGCTGGCCCTTGGCCAGGTTTACCGTCATGTGGTTCCTCTCTCGCTCTGCTGACTCGTCCGGGACGGGCTGTGTGACCTCTCCAGCCGGTCGCGCAGGAACGGCAGGATGCCGCGGTGAAGAAGGGCCCTCAGCCAGGCGTCGCGAGCCGTGGCCACGGCCGCGTCATCCCGGCGCCTGAGGTGGGGCGGGTGCGTGGGTGGATGCCGGTGAAGACGTAGCCGCCCATGAGGGCGCGGACGCGGACACGGGCGCTGGTCGGGGGCCGGGGTTCGGTGGCGTACGGCGGTGACGAGCAGGCAGGCCACCCCCACCACCAGAGTGAACGCCGCGATCGTCGCGCTGGTCAGCCCGGCGGTCAACAGCGCGTCGGCCAGGTCGCGTTGGGAGTCGAGGAGTCCCAGCAGCCCGCCGAGGAGCAGAAAGGCCGCGGTCGAGGCCCCGGCCAGAGCCGGTGTGAGGACGGCGAGCACCGGCAGCAGTCCACGGACGCCTGCCGAGGGGGTGGGTGAGCCGGACAGGGCAGACGCGGTGGACACCGTGGACACCGTGGACGCGGTCGTCGTCGCGGCGGCGCGTTGCCGGAGGTACGCGGCGTATTCGGGCGCGGCGGCCGTCGCGATCAGCTCGCTCGCCACGAGCGCCTGGGCGCGCAGCCGTTGGATGTCCGCGTCCCCGGTGGCCCCGTCGCGCCGCAGGGCCTCACGGATCTCCGCCGTACGCAGCGCCTGGTGCAGCGCCCGCTCGAAGTCGGGCCTGTCCTCGGTCTGTAAGCCGGGTGGGGCGGTCATGTCCGCGCTTCCTCGATGAGCTCGATGAGTGGCAATGAACCGGCCGCCGGGCCCGCCTCAGGGGGAAAGGCCGGGCCCGGCGACCGCGGGAGGGCGTCAGTCAGAGATTGACGCCGAAGTCGGAGGCGATGCCCGCGAGCCCCGAGGCGTACCCCTGGCCGACCGCGCGGAACTTCCACTCCGCGCCGTTGCGGTAGAGCTCGCCGAAGACCATCGCCGTCTCGGTCGCGGCGTCCTCGCTCAGGTCGTAGCGGGCGAGTTCGACGTTGTCGGCCTGGTTGACCACCCGGATGAAGGCGTTCTGGATCTGGCCGAAGTTCTGGCCGCGGCTCTCCGCGTCGTGGATGGAGACCGGGAAGACGATCCTGGCGATCTCGGCGGGCACGGCGGTCAGGTTGACCTTGATGGCCTCGTCGTCGCCCTCGCCCTCACCGGTGAGGTTGTCGCCGGTGTGCTCCACGGAGCCGTCGGGGCTGGTGAGGTTGTTGTAGAAGACGAAGTGCCGGTCGGACGCGACCTTACCGGCCTCGTCGCACAGCAGCGCGCTCGCGTCGAGGTCGTAGTCGGCGCCCGTCGTCGTCCGCACGTCCCAGCCCAGGCCGACGAGAACGGCGCTCAGACCCGGCGCCTCCTTGCTCAGCGAGACATTGCCGCCTTTGGACAGGGAAACTCCCACAATCTCCTCCTCGTGCTCGATGGACCGGAGTCAAAATCTACAGCACTGTAGAAGTTGACGGGGCGAGGGATGGAGGGGTTGGCGAGATCTGGGCGGGACGCAGACGAGGCGGGACGAGGGGAGGCAGGGCGAGGGGGAGGCAGGGCGAGGGGCGGCGGGGCGAAAGCGGGCCGGGGCGCGGGCGAGGCGAGACGGGGCGAAGTCGGTGGCCCATCTGGCCCATCTGGCCCACCGACTCACGCACACCACCGCCCCACCACCCCCCCGCCGCCCATAGGGCCTACCCGGTGGCGAGCGACACCTCGGTCGACTTGATCAGAGCGGTGACCCGGCTGCCCTCGGCGAGCCCCAGCTCCGTCGCCGCGTCCTGGGTGATGGCGGCCGTGAGCTCCTGGCCGCCGCCGATGTCGATGACGACGGTGGCCATGGCGGCCCCGAGAGTGAGGCGGCTGACGGCGCCCGGGAGGCGATTGCGGATGCTCAGCCCCGAGACCTCCCCGGTGGCCAGCGCCACCTCGGTGGCCTTGGCCAGCGCCGTCACCTCGGAACCCGCTCCGATGCCGAGTTCCCTCACGGCGCTCATGGTCATGGCGGCCGTCACCATCTGCCCCCCGGACAGCCGCCCCTGGACCGTGGCCATGGCCTCGCCAGGCGTCACGGACACGACGGTGGCGGGGAGCTGATTGCGGATGCTGAGGCTCATGTGTGCACCACCCCGGAGGCGGAGGTCGAGGGCCTGATACCGCTCACCCTAGGCACCCGCCCGAGGATCCGCGCGCCGAGCACACCGGCCCGGCCCCATACGCCGCCCAGGGCTGGGCGGCGCCCCCGCACCCCCTCAGCCGCACCCAGCCACCCCACCCCCCACGTACGATCGGACGAATGTGCCGCTCTCCCGCCGACCTCGTCCGTGAATTCCACCTGGCCTTCGGCCTCGACGCCCGTGAGACCCCCACCGAGGTCTCGCCCACCGCCAGGACCTCCTGGCCGAGGAGTGCGCCGAAGTGGCCGAGGCGAGCGCCCACAGCGCCCTCGGCCACCTCGCCCACGAACTGGCCGACGTCGTCTACGTCGCCTACGGCACCGCCCTGGTCCACGGCATCGACCTCGACGAGGTGATCGCCGAGATCCACCGGGCCAATATGACCAAACTCGGCCCCGACGGCCGCCCCACCCTCCGAGCCGACGGCAAGGTCCTCAAGGGCCCCCACTACCAGGCCCCCGACATCCCGGCCGTCCTCCGCCGCCAGGGCTGGACCGACGCGGCCGAATAGGTGTCCCGTCCGGCCGGGGCGACTGGAAATCCTCGGTGCGGCGACCGATGGTGATCGCTAACGTGCTCGAAATGGTGACCTACGACGAGCTCACGCAACCGGAACGCCGAGTGTGGGATGCCTTTCCAGCCGGCGTCGCTGTCGACTTCCGCGCCGCGCCCGAGGAGGACCCGGCGGAAGGCGTGGGTTGGGGGTCGGCGCGAACGGTGCGGGGCGAGGTGCTGCGCGCTCTTCTGCTCAGTCACCCCACCACCGCTGGGGAGGTGGCGAAGGTCGACGTCCGGGGAGCGCGGATCTCGGGACAACTGGACCTGCGGCATGGGGACATCACCTGCCCTGTGCACCTGACCCACTGTTACTTCGACGCCGAACCCGATCTGTACGCCGCTCGCCTCGGCGAGCTGCACCTGTGGCGGTCCGTCCTGCCGGGACTGGCCGCGGTCGGAACCCAGTTCGACAGCTTTGTCGCACTGAGCGAGTGCCGAGCGACCGGAATGGTCAGCTTCAGCTTGGCCCGGATCGCGCGCACCCTCTACCTGGACCAGCTGCGGGCCGAATCAGCCCATGCCGAGGAGCAGGGAGTCGCCGTCGCGCTGAACCACACGGTGATCGGCGACGCGGTCGTGGCTACCGGGATGTCCGCCCGTGGCGAGGTCCGCTTGGACGGAGCAACGGTGACCGCTCAGGTTTCGCTGTCTTCGGCCCGGTTGCACAATCCCGGTGGCATGGCGCTGAACGCCGAAGGGCTCACGGTGGGGTCCGACCTGACCGTGCGCGGACTGTACGCCCAGGGCCGCATCACATTGCGCAGCGCCCGTATACCCGGGCAACTGGACCTGACAGAGGCCCGCCTGTCCAACCCTGACGGTATGGCACTGCGCGTCAGCGGCGCCGTCATCGGCGAAATGTGGCTGCGCGGCGCCGCCCCGATCGACGGCATCGTGAATCTCCGCCGCACCCAGCTCCAATTGCTCTACGCGGAACCGGCGTTGTGGCCGGAGCAAGTCCGGCTCGGCGAGCTCACCTACACCACTCTCCTGCCACATCTGCCCGCAGCCGATCGGCTGCCGTTGCTGGAGCGCGAGGAGTACCTGCCACATGCCTACCAGCAGTTGGCCGCCGCCTATCAGCGCGTCGGCGACGACGCGGCCACACGCCTGGTACAGCTCGCCAAGCACCGACGCCACCGCACGACTCTCCCCGCGTACGCCCGAGCGTGGAGCTGGGCCCAGGACATCACCGTTGGCTACGGATTCCGCCCTCTCCGCGCGGCTGCCTGGCTCGGCGCACTCCTGCTGATCGGCACCCTCACCTACGCCCTGCGCAACCCCGCTCCGCTCAAGCCGGGAGAGGCCCCCGACTTGAACCCGCTGTTCTACACCTTCGACCTGCTCCTGCCGATCATCGACTTCGGCCAAGAGCGCGCCTACGCGCCGCACGGTTGGTCTCAGTGGCTGAGCTACGCGCTGATCATCAGCGGCTGGCTCCTCGTGACCACGATCGTCGCCGGCATCACCCGAGCCATCAGCCGGTCTTAAGGCATGTTCGACGAATCCGGGGCCTCATGGCGAACAACGGCGGTTGCCACTCCAATAGCCCGGAAACGAGTCAGGGGCCCGATCCGCTTTCGCGGATCAGGCCCCTGACCTGGTGTTCCTTCAGTCGGGGTGGCGGGATTTGAACCCACGACCTCTTCGTCCCGAACGAAGCGCGCTGCCAAGCTGCGCTACACCCCGAAGCAACGAGCTCTACTTTAGCGGACCTGTGGCCAGAGACGAAATCCGGTTTTCGAGGTCCCGCAGGTCGGGGCGGTCCGGTGGGTGGGGTGGGGTCAGGGGGTCTGGGGGGTGAGGGTGAGCAGAGTGGCTTCCGGGGGGCAGGCGAAGCGGACCGGGGTGTAGCGGTTGGTGCCGCAGCCCGCGGAGACGTGGAGGTAGGAGGTGTGGCCGCCGGCCTGGTGCTGGGAGAGGCCCTTGACCCGGCGGGCGTCGAGGTCGCAGTTGGTGACCAGGGCGCCGTAGAAGGGGACGCACAGCTGGCCGCCGTGGGTGTGCCCCGCGAGGATCAGGGGGTAGCGGTCCGCGGTGAAGGCGTCGAGGACACGCAGATACGGGGCGTGGACCACGGCCAGGGAGAGGTCGGCGCCCGACTCGGGGCCGCCGGCCACCTCGGCGTAGCGGTCGCGCTTGATGTGGGGGTCGTCGAGGCCGGTGAGGGCGATCTCGATGTCCTCCAGCTTCAGCCGGCCGCGGGTGTTGGACAGCCCGACCCAGCCGGCCGCGTCGAAGGCGTCGCGGAGCTCCGTCCACGGGTTGTGAATGGCGCCGACGACCGGGGGGTTGCCGTTCAGGCCGTGCTTTCCGCTGGCCTTCTCCAGCAGATAGCGGGCGGGGTTGCGCGGCTTCGGGCCGTAGTAGTCGTTCGAGCCGAAGACATACGCACCGGGGAACTCCATCAGCGGGCCCAGCGCGTCCAGGACCTCCGGCACGCCCTCCGGGTCCGAGAGGTTGTCCCCGGTGTTCACCACGAAGTCGGGGCGCAGTCCGGCCAGGGACTGGAGCCAGCGCTGCTTCTTGCGCTGGCCGCTCACCATGTGGATGTCGGAGACCTGCAGGACACGCAGGGGGCGCATCCCGCGTGGGAGCACCGGCACGGTGATCCGCCGGAGCCTGAAGGACCGGACTTCGAAGCAGGCGGCGTAGGCGAGACCGGCCGCGCCGACCGCCGTGATTCCCAGGGGTACTCCGTATCGCGCGCGCATGTCGTCCATGGTCGCAGAACGCCGTCGCGGGAGAAATCTTCGGGTGATTCCCGGCCAGTGCTGGCACACTCGACGCCATGACCACCACGCTCAAGTCCAGGCTGCAGGGCGATCTCACCGCGGCGATCAAGGCGCGCGACGAGTTGCGCTCCTCGACTCTCCGGCTCACCATCACCGCGATCACCAAGGAAGAGGTCGCGGGCGAGAGCGCACGTGAGCTGTCCGACGCCGAGGTGGAGAAGATCGTCGCGCGGGAGGCCAAGAAGCGCCGTGAGGCCGCCGAGGCGTTCGAGAAGGGTGGACGCGCCGCGCAGGCTGAGCGGGAGAAGGCGGAGGGCGAGGTGCTCGCCGAGTATCTGCCGAAGCCCCTTACGGATGACGAGCTGAACGCCCTGGTGGCCGAGGCCGTGCGGGAGGCCGCGGCGGGCGGCGCGGAAGGGCCGCGGGCCATGGGCGCCGTGATGAAGATCGTGAACCCGAAGATCGCGGGGCGGGCGGAGGGCGGCCGGGTCGCCGCCGCGGTGAAGCGGCAGCTCGCGGGCGGGTAGTCCCCGCTCGGAGGGCGCCTTGTCGCGTTGTGTTATGGGCCGCGTGCTCAGCGTGCTCCGTGTGCTCAGCGTGCTCCGTGCGTTCCGCCATTGGGCGCATACGTAAGAAGGGCGCACACATAAAGAGTGGGTGCACATATAAGAGGTGCACATATAAGAAGGGGGCCGGACATCTCCGTCCGGCCCCCTTCAGCGCTCGATCACGAGCCACCGCTACCGCGGGAAGTTCCAGCCACCGTTCCCGTTGCCGTTCCCGCCGTTCCCATTGCCGCCGCCGATCAGGTCCGGCGGCAGGGAGATGTCCGGCCACGGGTTGTCCTGGCCGCCGTTGTCGCCGTTGTCGTTGCCCCTGTCGCGGCCCGGCTTGTGGTCGCCCGGCTTCTTGCCGTCGTGGGGCTTGCGCTGGTTCGGGTCCTTGATCTGGACGTTCACGAAGTTCGGCGCCGGCTTGCCGTCGAGCGCGCCGCTCATCGCGTCCTTCCAGATCGGGCCGGGGGTATCCGCGCCGTAGACCTTGTCGTGGGGGACGCCGCCGATGGTGATGTTCTCCATCTTGACGCCCTTGGAGCCCGGGCCGCCGACCCACACCGCACCGGCCATGTTCGGGGTGTAGCCGACGAACCACGCGGCCCTGCGCTCGTCCGTCGTACCCGTCTTACCGGCGCTCGGGCGGCTCTGGAGCCCGGCCTGCTTGCCGGTGCCGTCCTCGACCACTCCGCGCAGCAGCGTGTTGATGGTGTCCGCGGTCTTCTCCGACATCGCGCGGGAGCACTTCGACTGTGGGACCTTCAGCTTCTTGCCGCCGGGGCCGGTGATCGACTCGATGAAGACCGGGGAGCAGTAGACACCGCGGTTGGCGAAGGTCGCGTAGGCGTTGGCCATCGTCAGCGGGGAGAAGCCCTCGGAGCCGAGGGTGACCGAGGGCACCTGGTTGTGCTCCTGGCCGTCGGCGCGCTTCGCCCCCATCTTGTCGGCCATCTGCGTCACCGGGCAGACCCCGATGTCGCTGATCAGCTGGACGAAGTAGGTGTTGACCGACTTGGCGGTCGCCTCCTTCATCCCGTACGGGCCGACCTCCTTCTCGTTCTCGTTCTCGACGGTCGCGCCCTCGTCGTTGCTCCAGGTGCCCTTGCAGGTGGTGACCGGGCTCGGATACTTCATCTTGTACGGCGAGGAGTAGCGCTGGTACGGCTTCTTGCCCTGCTCGATGGCGGCCGCCGCGGTGATCGGCTTGAACGTGGAGCCGACCTGGAAGCCGTAGTTCGAGCCGCCCATGGACTTGTCCGCGGACAGGTTGATCTGGGTCTCGTTCTCGCCGAAGCCGTACGGCCTGGACTGGCCCATCCCCAGCACCTTGCCGGTGCCCGGCTCGACCAGCGTCACCGCGGTGGCCACCGGGTCGGACTGGTAGACATGCTTCTTGATCGACGTCTGGACCGACTCCTGGGCCTGCGGGTCGAGCGTCGTGCGGATCGTCAGTCCGCCCTGGGTCCAGCGCTTGGCGCGCGCCTCCGCGGTCTTGCCGAAGGTCGGGTCGTTGAGCAGGGTCTCGCGGACGTAGTCACAGAAGAACCCGGCGCCCTTGACGGCCGTGATGCAGCCGCTCCTGGGCATGCTGACCTTGAGGCCGAGCGGCTTCTTCTGGGCCGCGGCGGCCTGCGCCGGAGTGATGTCCTTCACCTCGGCCATGCGCCGCAGCACGGTGTCGCGGCGTGCCTTGGCGGACTTCGGGGCGTTGATCGGGTCGTAGCGGCTGGGCGACTGGACGAGACCGGCCAGCAGCGCCGCCTGCTCCAGCTTCAGATCCTTGGCGGACTTGCTGAAGTAGCGCTGGGAGGCCGCCTCGATGCCGTATGCCTGCTGCCCGAAGAAGGTGATGTTCAGGTAGTTCTCGAGGATCCGCTTCTTGCCCAGTTCCTTCTCGACCTTGATCGCGTACTTCAGTTCCTTGATCTTGCGGCCGATGGACTGCCGGGTGGCCTGGGCGACCTTCTCCTTGTCGTTGCCCGCCTCCTCGACGAACACGTTCTTCACATACTGCTGGGTCAGGGTGGAGGCGCCCTGGGAGACCCCGCCGTCCTGCGCGTTGCTGTTGACCGCGCGCAGCACGCCCTTGAGGTCGACCGCCCCGTGCTCGTAGAAGCGGGCGTCCTCGATCGCGACGATCGCCTGCCGCATGTACGGCGAGATGTCGTTCAGCTCCACGATCGTCCGGTCGCGCGAGTAGACCTTCGCGATCTCCCCGCCCTTGGCGTCCAGGATCGTAGTCCGCTGGCTGAGCGGCGGTGTCTTGAGATTGGCCGGAATTCCGTCGAACTCCTCGACCGTTCCCTTGGCCGCGAGGCCGAGCGCCCCGACGGCGGGAAGCGCGAGCCCGGCCATCACGGCACCGGCCAGCGCGCTGACGCCGAGGAACTTGGCGGCCTGTTGAGCGGCGGACAGCCCTCCGCTCGAGCGCGTGTTTCCCATAGGACGCAGCCTACGTCTCGAATCGCCGGACAGGGGACCGGGTGTTCGCATAAGCTGTTTCACGCCAGTCACAGCTGTGTGGCTGAGCCACACCTCCACCCTCACTCAAGTGAGTGATGAGACCTGCCCGGATTGCGGCCCCTGTCCTGAGCTGCCCGTTGTTCGGTGCGTGAACTGCCCGGATTTGCACTAGTAATCGCAAATGTCGTCAGCTCACTCCGTTGGGTGATCTGCCGCGTACCCATAGTCCGTTCGGACCATCCAAGATTGGGCCTGCAGGGGGTGTTGCGCTGTGTCTCGCTTCCGTAACGTCCTCAACTGGCGACGGTGAATATGCCGTTTGTCGCCGTGGGGGAGCTCCGATTCGGGAGAGGACGGCGCCAGCATGGGCTGGGTAACCGACTGGAGTGCGCAGGCCGCCTGCCGCACTACTGATCCAGATGAACTGTTCGTCCAGGGCGCGGCACAGAACAGGGCCAAAGCGGTCTGCACCGGATGCCCGGTGCGCACCGAGTGCCTTGCGGATGCCTTGGACAACCGCGTGGAGTTCGGTGTGTGGGGAGGGATGACCGAGCGCGAGCGGCGAGCACTGCTGCGCCGCCGGCCGACGGTGACCTCCTGGCGCAGGCTCCTGGAGACCGCGCGCATCGAGTACGAGCGCAGCGCGGGGATTCTGCCCTTCGACGACGAGGACTACGAGCGCTTCGCCGCGGTCGGATAGTTCGCCATCACCTCACCCACCTCTCGTCTCGGCACGAGTGGGGGTGCGAGTACGGGCGCGCCTCGTCAGGGGCGGGTACGGGTACGCGCACGCCTCCGAGCACGACCGCGGCCCTGGCCGCGGTCGGCCGTGGGGCTGTGGGGGCGCGTGTGACACGGCGTCGGGTGACCTGGCTCCCTGTGGCATGGCATGGTGGTGACATGGCCTGGTAGTGACATGCCAACAGGCCATCGCGGACCGGGGGTTGGTCCGCCGCCTAGGCCATTGGTGCCGCCTTCGGCCACCGGTGACGCCCTGGGCTGACGGCTCGGCCACGGCTCGGCCGACGGTGACTGTGGCCTGCCTGCCCGCGTGTGGGCCGTGGGTTTGTCTGTGGGTGCCGTAGGCCGCCAGCCGGGCAGCCGTGTCCGCCGGAGCCCCGGAACCTGAGACCCCGGAATCTGAGGCCCCGAAGCCCGAGGCGGAACCTGATACCTCGGAGCCCCAGGCCCAGCTGTGGCGCCCGTGCGCCATGCGGTCCATCACCGCTGTCGCTGTTCGCTGTGCGTGCTGTCTGTCGTGCTGTTGTGCGTCTCCGTCCATGCGAGGGCGGCCGACCGCCCGGCGGGCACCGACTCAGCCCGCCACGCGATTGGTCCGCTCCGGCGGGACCGCGAGGCGTTCGCCGATCGCCCGCAGCCCTGCCAAGTCGTGTACGTCGCCAGGGAGTGCGGCCACTTGGGCCACCGGAACCTCGGGGTGGAGCGCCGTGAAGCGGTCGTGTGTGCGCTGCTCGCGTCCGAGCACCTGCATACGCTCCGCGTGCAGCCGAAGCAGTCCCGCGGCGAGCCGCTCCGCCGACGAGTCCGCCGACGTGGGGGAGACGTCGGGGTCCACTGCCGAGGGGTTCCGCGCTTGAGCATTCCCTGAGGGGGGATCGACAAATCCGCTGTCGGCAAGATTTTCTGCCCCGGCGCCGTTCTTGGCCGGATCGATTCCCTCCGCGGCGTTCGCGAGCGCATCGTCCGGATCCGCGGGCTCGACCGCCAGGGTCAGGATCTCCGCGGCGGCCAACGCACGTTCCGCCGACAGCTGTTCGGCCCCGCTGCCGTGCACCCGGTTCAGTACCAGTCCGGCCAGCGGCATCTGGTCCGCGGCCAGCCGTTCCACGAAGTACGCGGCCTCCCGCAGGGCGTCCCGCTCGGGCGCGGCCACCACGAGGAAGGCCGTACCCGGAGCCTGTAGGAGCCGGTAGGTGGCCTCCGCGCGAGTACGGAATCCGCCGAACATGGTGTCCATCGCGGCAGCAAACGTCTGAACGTCGCGCATCAGCTGCCCGCCGAGCACCTTGCTGACCGTGCCCGTCATCATCGAGACGCCCACGTTCAGGAACTTCATCCCGGCCTTGCCGCCCACCTTGGCCGGGGCCATCAGGACCTTGATGAACTTCCCGTCCAGGAAGGAGCCGAGACGTTTCGGCGCGTCCAGGAAGTCCAGCGCCGACCGGCTGGGCGGGGTGTCGACGATGATCAGGTCCCATTCGTCGCGGGCCCGGAGCTGGCCGAGCTTCTCCATGGCCATGTACTCCTGCGTACCCGCGAAACCGGCCGAGAGCGACTGGTAGAAGGGGTTCGCGAGGATCGCCCGGGCGCGCTCGGGGTCGGCGTGCGCCTCCACGAACTCGTCGAACGTCCGCTTCATGTCGAGCATCATGGCGTGCAGTTCGCCGCCGTTCCCGCCGCCGACGCTCTCCACCCGGCGCGGGATGTTGTCCAGCGCGTCGATGCCCATGGACTGCGCGAGCCGGCGAGCCGGGTCGATGGTGAGGACGACGGCCTTACGGCCGCGCTCGGCGGCCCGTACCCCCAGGGCGGCGGCGGTGGTGGTCTTACCGACGCCACCGGAGCCGCAGCACACCACGATGCGGGTCTGCGGATCGTCCAGCAGGACATCGATGTCCAGCCGGGGTGCCACGTCCATGCTCATGCCGCCTCCTGCGTACGACTCGTTGTCCGTGGCGCCCTTACGGCGGGCGCCGCTCACGCCGGCCACTGCTTGCGCAGATCCGCCGCGAGCCGGTACAGCCCGGCCAGGTCGATGCCATCCGTGAGCAGCTCCAACTCGTGCAACGGCAGTCCCAGGCCGGTCAGCTCGGCGCGCTGCGCCCGCTCCAGCGCCACCCGCTCGGCGTGCTCGCGCGCCTGCTCCAACAGCGGGTCGACCAGCCGTTCGGCCATGCCGCCGCGGCGCGCACCGCCCAGGCCCGCCTGGGAGAGCGCCTTGGCGACGGCCGCGCGCTGCCCATTGGCGGCCACCTCGACGGCCTCGTGGTCGAGGATCGCGGGGCGGACCATGTTGATGATGACCCCGCCCGTCGGAAGGCCGTCGGCGTGCAGCTCGGCGATGCCGTCCGCGGTCTCCTGGACCGGCATCTCCTCCAGCAGGGTCACCATGTGGACCGCGGTCTGGGGGGACTTCAGGACGCGCATCACGGCCTGGGCCTGATTGTGTATCGGGCCGGTCCTGGCCAGCCCGGCCACCTCGTGGTTGACGTTCAGGAAGCGGGTGATGCGGCCGGTGGGCGGCGCGTCCATGACCACGGAGTCGTAGACGAAGCGGCCGTCCTTGCCCTTACGGCGCACCGCCTCGCACGCCTTGCCGGTCAGCAGGACGTCCCGCAGCCCCGGGGCGATGGTGGTCGCGAAGTCGATCGCGCCGAGCTTCTTGAGGGCGCGCCCGGCCGAGCCCAGCTTGTAGAACATATGGAGGTAGTCCAGAAGTGCGAACTCCGGATCGATCGCCAGAGCGTGCACCTCCCCGCCGCCCGGTGCGGTGGCGATCTTCCGCTCCTCGTAGGGCAGCGGCTCCGTCTCGAAGAGCTGCGCGATGCCCTGGCGGCCCTCGACCTCCACCAGCAGGGTTTGCCTGCCATCGGCCGCGAGGGCCAGCGCGAGTGCGGCGGCGACCGTGGTCTTGCCGGTTCCGCCCTTGCCACTGATGACATGGAGCCTGCTCACAGTGGGGAGCCTAACCAGTCCCCCCTCGCCCTACGCACCAGGGCCCGGCGGAGAGGCATTACAGTCGGCCCCATGACCAAGTGGGAATACGCGACCGTACCGCTGCTCGTGCACGCCACGAAGCAGATTCTGGACACCTGGGGCGAGGACGGCTGGGAGCTGGTCCAGGTGGTCCCCGGCCCGAACCCGGAGCAGCTGGTGGCCTATCTGAAGCGGGAGAAGGGCTGATGGCGGGCGGCACGGTCGAGGGCAGGCTCGCCGGGCTCGGTCTGACGCTCCCCGGGGTCGCGGCGCCCCTGGCCTCCTATGTGCCCGCGCTCCGCACCGGCCCGTACGTCTACACCTCGGGCCAGCTGCCGCTGGTCGAGGGGAAGCTGGCCGTGACCGGCAAGGTCGGCGCGGAGGTCACCCCCGAGGAGGCCAAGGACCTGGCGCGGGTCTGCGCGCTGAACGCGCTGGCCGCCGTGAAGTCGGTCGTCGGCGACCTCGACCGGATCGTGCGGGTCGTGAAGGTCGTCGGCTTCGTCGCCTCCGCACCGGACTTCACCGGCCAGCCTGGTGTCATCAACGGCGCGAGCGAACTGCTGGGCGAGGCCCTGGGCGACGCGGGCGTGCACGCGCGCAGCGCGGTGGGCGTGGCGGTGCTGCCCCTGGACGCGCCGGTCGAGGTCGAGATCCAGGTCGAGGTCGCGGACTAGCGGACGCCGGGTCGCGGACCGGCGAGCGGCCCCGCCGGCGGACCGGCGGACGCACGCGCGGGCGTACGTGGACGCGGACGGGTGTGACGGCCGGTGCGCGGACCGACCCTGGCGTGGCGCCGCGGGGGCCACTCGAACATCAGCCCGTAAGCGCATAGCATCCGGCCATGTCCACTACGAATGGCCAGTGGTACCCACCCGAGTGGCCAGAGCGGATCCGGCTCCTGTCGACCGGTGAGCTCACACCGGTGGCACCGCGCCGGGCCGCCACCGTCCTGCTGCTGCGGGACGGACCGTACGGAACGGCCGGGCAGCACGCACCACAGGACGCACAGGGCGGGGACGGGGAGCACACACCGGACGAGCCCGACGCGGCGGAGCAGCCCGGCACGGCGCGGGAGTCCGCGGGGGCGCCGGAGCCCGCAGAGGCCGCGGAAGGCTCTGAAACGCCCCCAGAGGGCGTGCAGGACGCGGCGGGAGGGGCCACCGGCCCCGCCGTCTACATGTTGCGCAGACGCGCCTCCATGGCCTTCGCCGGAGGCGCGTACGCCTATCCGGGCGGGGCCGTGGACCCGCGCGACGAGCGGATGGTCACCTGGGCCGGCCCCTCGCGGGCGCAGTGGGCGCGGCGGCTGGGCCTGGACCCGAGCGAGGGGACGCAGGCGCAGGCCATCGTGTGCGCGGCGGTCCGCGAGACCTTCGAGGAGGCGGGGGTGCTGCTGGCGGGCCCGACGCCGCACACCGTGGTCGCGGACACGACGGGGGACGACTGGGAGGCGGACCGCGCGGCGCTGGTCGCCCGGGATCTGTCCTTCGCGGAGTTCCTGGACCGCCGGGGGCTCGTGCTCCGCTCGGACCTGCTGAGCTGCTGGGCGCGCTGGATCACCCCGGAGTTCGAACCGCGCCGCTACGACACCTGGTTCTTCGTGGCTGCGCTGCCGCGGGGGCAGCGCACCCGTAATGCCTCCACGGAGGCGGACCGGACCGTCTGGATCCGTCCGGGTGACGCGGCCGACGGCTACGACCGGGGCGAGCTGCTGATGATGCCGCCCACGATCGCGACGCTGCGCCAGCTCGCGGGCTACGGCTCGATCGCCGACGCGCTGGCCGCCGCGACGGACCGGGACCTGACGCCGGTGCTGGCCCGGGCGCGGGTGGAGAACGGGGAGCTGGTGCTGAGTTGGCCGGGCCATGATGAGTTCACCAAGCACATCCCGGGAGCCACGGGGGGACCTTCCGCATGACGTACGCATCCGCTCTGCCCGGCCAGCCGCGCGGGGGCACCATCGGTGGCCCGGCCACCGACCGGGCCGTCTGCGTCCTGGCGCCGAACGCTTCGCCCATGACCCTGGACGGCACCAACACCTGGATCGTCGCCGAGCCCGATTCCGACCTCGCCGTCGTCATCGACCCCGGGCCGCTGGACGACACCCATCTCGAGGAGGTCATCGCGACCGCCGAGCGGGCGGGCAGGCGGATCGCGCTGACCCTGCTCACCCATGGCCACCCGGACCACGCGGAGGGCGCGGCGCGCTTCGCCGAGCTGACGCGGACGTCCGTAAGGGCGCTGGATCCGGCGCTGCGGCTGGGGGACGAGGGACTGGAGCTGGGGGACGTCATAACCACCGGCGGTCTGGAGCTGCGGGTGGTGCCCACGCCCGGTCACACCGCCGACTCGCTGTCCTTCCACCTTCCGGCCGACGGCGCGGTCCTTACGGGCGACACGGTGCTCGGGCGGGGCACGACCGTCGTCGCGCATCCGGACGGGCGGCTCGGCGACTACCTGGACTCGCTGCGGCGGCTGCGCTCGCTGGCGGTGGACGACGGGGTGGACACCGTCCTGCCGGGCCACGGACCGGTGCTGAACGACGCCCGGGGCGCCGTGGAGTACTACCTCGCGCATCGCGCCAACCGGCTCGCGCAGGTGGAGACGGCGGTCGAGGACGGCTACGGGACGCCGTCGGAGGTCGTGGCGCATGTGTACGCGGACGTGGACCGGTCCCTGTGGCCGGCGGCGGAGCTGTCCGTCCGGGCCCAGCTGGACTATCTGCGCGAGCACGGGCTGATCTGAGGCCGGCGTCCGGAGCCTCGTGGGCCCGCGGCTTGTGGGGCCGGCCGTTCATGAGTGCCGTAAGGGGCCCGCCGGAATCCGGCGGGCCCCTTACGGTCGGTCTTCGCGTTTCCGTCCGGCGTCAGCGGGAGCGCTTGGCCAGCCGCTCGACGTCCAGCAGGATCACCGCGCGCGCCTCCAGACGCAGCCAGCCGCGGCCCGCGAAGTCGGCGAGGGCCTTGTTGACGGTCTCGCGGGAGGCGCCGACCAGCTGGGCCAGCTCCTCCTGGGTCAGGTCGTGGACGACGTGGATGCCCTCCTCCGACTGCACGCCGAAGCGGCGCGAAAGGTCGAGCAGGGCCCTGGCGACCCGGCCGGGGACGTCGGAGAAGACCAGGTCGGACATCTGGTCGTTGGTCTTGCGCAGGCGCCGGGCGACCGCGCGCAGCAGCGCGGAGGCGACCTCGGGCCGGGCGTTCAGCCACGGCTGGAGATCGCCGTGGCCGAGGCCGAGCAGCTTGACTTCGGTGAGGGCGGTGGCGGTGGCGGTGCGCGGGCCCGGGTCGAACAGCGACAGCTCGCCGATCAGCTCGCCGGGGCCGAGCACGGCCAGCATGTTCTCGCGGCCGTCGGGAGAGGTGCGGTGGAGCTTCACCTTGCCCTCGGTGACCACGTACAGGCGATCGCCGGGGTCCCCTTCGTGGAAGAGTGCGTCACCCCGCGCGAGGGTGACCTCTCCCATGGAGGCGCGCAGCTCAGCGGCCTGCTCGTCATCGAGCGCCGCGAAGAGCGGGGCGCGCCGCAGAACGTCGTCCACGAGTCTCTCCTTGTCGACATGCACAGGGGACCGACGTCCCCATGATGCCGGACGGTAAAACAGTGCGATCAATCACAAGTTTGACGCACTGGCCTGCCGAGCTGTGCGGCAGGGGTCCGATTGGGGGCCTCTTCACGGCGGCCGGGCCGGATGTCAGTGGGTGGGCTTAGGCTGGCCGGGTGTCCAATACGCCGGTGAGAGCACAGGGCAAGGGGGCCGGACGGGTGACCGCACCTCGTAATTCCGCTGTGGGCGAACAAGGTTCCGCCGACTCGACAGAAGCCTCGAAACCGCATAAATCGGTCAAGGGCTCGAAGGGCGCCCGCCCCGAGTCCCGGCTCGCCCTCGTCCGCCGCGCCCGGCGCATCAACCGCGAGCTCGCCGACGTGTATCCGTACGCCCACCCCGAGCTGGACTTCGAGAACTCGTTCCAGCTGCTGGTGGCCACGGTCCTGTCGGCCCAGACCACCGATCTGCGGGTCAACCAGACCACCCCCGCGCTCTTCGCCGCCTATCCGACGCCCGAGGACATGGCCGCCGCCGACCCGGAGGCGCTGGAGCAGCTGATCCGGCCCACCGGCTTCTTCCGCGCCAAGGCCAAATCGCTGCTCGGCCTGTCCGCCGCCCTGCGCGACCGGTTCGGCGGCGAGGTCCCGGGCCGGCTCGAGGACCTGGTCACCCTGCCCGGTGTCGGCCGTAAGACGGCCAATGTGGTGCTCGGCAATGCCTTCGGAGTGCCGGGCCTGACCGTGGACACCCACTTCGGGCGGCTGGTGCGGCGCTGGAAGTGGACCGCCCAGGAGGACCCCGAGAAGGTCGAGGCGGCGATCGCCGCGCTCTTCCCCAAGAGCGAGTGGACGATGCTCTCGCACCGCATCATCTTCCACGGCCGCCGCGTCTGCCACGCCCGCAAGCCCGCGTGCGGCGCCTGCCCGATCGCCCCGCTCTGCCCGGCGTACGGGGAGGGCGAGACCGACCCGGACAAGGCGAAGAAGCTGCTGAAGTACGAGATGGGCGGCCAGCCTGGCCAGCGCCTGCGCCCGCCGTCCGACTACCCCGGCCGTCCCGCCGCCCCTCTGGGGGCCGCCGAGTGACGAGCACGTACGGGGAAGTGGAGGTCAGCGTCCAGGGGCTGCCCGAGTGGCTGCTCCCGGTGGCCCGGCTGGCCGAGACGATCGAGCCGCGCCAGCTGAGCCGGTTTCTGCCGCCCGCGCATGGCGGAGGCCGCCCCTCCGCCGTGCTGGTGCTCTTCGGCGAGGGCCCCGGTGGCCCGGAGCTGCTGCTCATGGAGCGCTCCGGCTCGCTGCGCTCGCACGCCGGTCAGCCCTCCTTCCCCGGCGGTGCCCTCGACCCGGAGGACGGCGATCCGGAGGAGGAGGGTCCGCTGCGCGCTGCGCTGCGCGAGGCCGAGGAGGAGACCGGGCTCGACCCCTCGGGGGTCCAGGTCTTCGCGGTGCTGCCGCGGCTCTACATCCCGGTGAGCGGCTTCGTCGTCACCCCGGTGCTGGGCTGGTGGCGCCGGCCCACCCCGGTCGGGCCGGTGGACCCGGCCGAGACGGCCCGGGTCTTCACGGTTCCCGTGGCGGATCTCACGGACCCGGCGAACCGGGCCACCACCGTCCACCCCAGCGGCCACCGCGGGCCCGCCTTCCTGGTGGGATCAGCTCTGGTCTGGGGTTTCACCGCCGGAGTGATCGATCGCATCCTGCATTACGCGGGGTGGGAGCGACCGTGGGACCGAGCCAAGCGCGTCCCACTCGACTGGCGCGCGTGAGACGGTGTTCCGGTGAATGTGCTGGACATCCTGCTGCTGCTCGCCGCCGTGTGGTTCGCGATCGTCGGCTACCGCCAGGGTTTCGTCGTCGGCGTGCTGTCGGTGACGGGGTTCATCGGAGGTGGGTTGATCGCGATCTATCTGCTGCCGCTCATATGGGACGGCACCACCGACGACAAGGCATCCCCCGGCACCGTCGGTGCCGTGGTGGCGATCGTCCTGGTGATCGTGTGCGCCTCGGTCGGCCAGGCGGCCACCACCCACCTGGGGAACAAGCTGCGGCGGTACATCACCTGGTCACCGGCGCGCGCCCTGGACGCGACCGGCGGCGCGCTGGTGAACGTCCTGGCGATGCTGCTGGTGGCCTGGCTGATCGGCTCGCTGGTGGCCCAGACCTCGCTCCCCACCCTGGGCAGGGAGGTCCGCGACTCCAAGGTGCTGCTCGGGGTGTCCCGCGTCGTTCCCGACGAGGCGAACACCTGGTTCACCGACTTCTCCTCCGTGCTCGCGCAGAACGGCTTCCCGCAGGTCTTCTCGCCCTTCGCCAACGAGCCGATCACCACGGTGCCGCAGCCCGACCCCGCGCTCGCCCAGTCGCCGGTGGCCACGCGGGCGCAGGAGAGCATCGTCAAGGTCGTCGGCACCGCTCCAAGCTGCGGCAAGGTCCTCGAGGGCAGCGGCTTCGTGTTCGCCCCGAACCGGGTCATGACCAACGCCCATGTCGTCGGCGGCGTCAGCGACCCGACCGTGCAGATAGGCGGCGAGGGCCGGCTCTACGACGCCAAGGTCGTGCTCTACGACTGGAAGCGCGATATCGCGGTCCTCGATGTGCCCTCGCTGCAGGCCCCGGCGCTGCAGTTCGCGCAGGACGACGCGCGCACCGGTGACGGCGCGATCGTCGCCGGTTTCCCGGAGAACGGCGCCTTCGACGTGCGCGCCGCCCGCGTCCGCGGCCGTATCGAGGCCAATGGCCCCGACATCTACCGCCGCTCCACCGTGCACCGCGATGTGTACTCGCTGTACGCGACGGTGCGGCAGGGCAACTCCGGCGGTCCGCTGCTCACCCCGCAGGGGCGGGTGTACGGCGTGGTCTTCGCCAAGTCACTCGACGACGCCAACACCGGATACGCGCTGACGGCGGACGAGGTGAGCGAGGACATCCAGAAGGGGCGCACGGCCGACCAGCCGGTGGACAGCCAGGGGTGTGCTCTCTAGTTTCCGGTGTCGCCGTGGCCCCGGGCCGCGCCCGGGAAACTGCTAGCGGCCGCGTGGATGGCGCAGTCGCGCCGAGACCCACCGGGCCCGGCGGCGGATGATGCGGGGAATCCCGATGTTCGGGTCATGGCCTTGGGTAGGCCCGGAGCCGCCCCGCTCGGAAACACTCAGCGCGGCATTGGCAGTAGCGGCGGCCTCGGGGCCGCGGCTGTTTGGTGCGTCACGGTAGTCGTGCGTCCAGCCCATACCTCGGTGTGTGCCCCTGACCCAAGGTCCGTAATCGCCGCTGGCTGCGGCAATTGGCCTATGCTCCAGGCAATTGGCTGTTCGAAAAACAGATGTTCGCCCATGCGTGGAAACGTGGTCGGAATGCGTACGTCCGATGACGCTCAGCGGTCGGGTTCGGGGTCCTTCAGCCAGTTGATCAGCTCGGTGGAGAAGGCCCGGGGGTCCTCCTCGTGCGGGAAGTGGCCGAGCCCGTCGAACAGCCGCCAGCGGTAGGGCGCCTCGACATACTCACCGGAGCCCGCCGCGCTGCGGGTGCGCGTCACCGGGTCGAGTGACCCGTGCAGATGCAGGGTCGGCACCCGCACCGGCCGCTTCATCCGCCGGTTGAACTGGAAACCGTCCGGCCGCGCCAGCGACCGCACCATCCAGCGGTACGGCTCGATCGAGCAGTGCGCGGTCGAGGGGATGCACATCGCCCGCCGGTAGACCTCCACCGCCTCGTCCTCGGGCAGCCGCGGTCCGGACCAGTCCCGGATCAGCCGCCCCACCGCCGCCGCGTCGTCCGCGACCAGCTGGCGCTCGGGCAGCCAGGGCCGCTGGAAGCCCCAGATATGGGAGCTGGCGGCACTCTGCTTGACGTCCGCGACCATAGCCGAGCGCCAGCGGCGGGGATGCGGCATCGAGGCCACCGCGAGCCGCCGCACCAGCTTCGGCCGCATCACGGCGGCCGTCCACGCCAGATATCCGCCCAGGTCATGGCCGACGAGCGCGGCGTCCGGCTCACCCAGCGAGCGGATCACACCGGTGATGTCGAGAGCGAGGTTGGCCGGGTCGTAGCCCCGGGGCGTACGGTCGCTGCCGCCCACTCCGCGCAGATCCATCGCGACCGCGCGGTAGCCGGCGTCGGCGAGCGCGGGCAGCTGGTGCCGCCAGGTCCACCAGAACTGCGGAAAGCCGTGCAACAGCAGTACCAGCGGGCCGTCACCCAGCTCGGCGATGTGGAAGCGCGCGCCGTTGGCCGCGACATCCCGGTGGGACCAGGGGCCGTCGAGCCGTACGACCGACGCGGAGGTATCAGGGACGGTCATGCCGACGAGCGTGTCACATCCCGCGCCGGGCGTCCGCCATTGCTCCCGGCACGCGGATGCGGCTTGACGCTCCCCAGTACGGCGGCCGTCTCCTTGGACGAGGAAATCGACCGCTTCGGCGCCTTGACCTTCTTGAACTTCAGCAGTGCCAGCAGACCCAGGATCCCGGCGAACAGCCAGTAGATCCCGCCCACGATCAGGAAGCACCAGGCGAGGCCGAGGCCGGTCCACGAGCGCATGCCGTAGGCGAGGGCGAAACTCAGCACCGGCAGCGAGAACAGCAGCAGCACCCCGGCCGCCATCCCCGCGCCGCTGCCGACCGCGGCCTTCTTGGCCCCCACCCGGAGCTCGGCCTTGGCCAGCGCGATCTCGTCGTGCACCAGCGCCGACAGCTCGGTGGTCGCCGTCGCCACCAGCTGGCCGAGGCTGCGGTTGCCGCCGTCGTCGGCTGCGCTCATCGCCATCTCCCTCTGCTCTTGTGCGTCTTACCGCTCATGTCTTGTGCGTCTTGCGCTCGCGCTGCGCCGTTCGTGCTTGGTACGTCGTCAGTGCTCGGCACGTCGTCGGTGCTTGCTACGTCTTCTGCGCATTTCTGCGGGTGTCAAGCCTCTCAGATCATGCCGGACCATCGTCGCTGGAGTCGTTCGCGGCAGCCACTTCGGCAAGCCGCCGGTGCTCGGCGGCCTTTGCCTCGTGAATGGCGGCCATCCGCAGGTGGTACGCGGGGCTGTCGAGCTCGTAGATATCCGGGATGCCGTCCATGTCCTCGTCCCGCTCCTCCTCCTGACACAGCCGCTGGTACTTGGTGTTGCGCAGTTTGAGGAGGATCCCGGCGAACAGGGCGGCGGTCAGCGAGCCGATGAGGACCGCCGCCTTGACCTCCTCGGCGAGCGTGGGGTCGCCGAGGAAGGCGAGTTCGTCGATGAGGAGGGAGACGGTGAAGCCGATTCCGGCGAGGGCGGCCACGGCGAAGACATCCGCCCAGGCCAGGTCTTCGTTCAGCTCGGCCCTGGTGAAGCGGGCGGCGCACCAGGAGCCGCCGAAGACGCCGACGGCCTTGCCCACGACGAGGCCGAGGACCACGCCGAGGGTCTCCGGGCGGGTGAAGACATCCGCCACGGCGCCGCCGGAGAGCGGCACCCCGGCCGCGAACAGCGCGAACAGCGGCACCGCCACCCCCGCCGACACCGGGCGCACCCGGTGCTCGACGCGCTCGGCGGGAGAGCGCTCCTCACCCTCCCGTACGGTGCAGCGCAGCATCAGGCCCATCGCGACGCCGGCGATGGTGGCATGCACACCGCTGGCGTGCATCAGCGCCCAGATCACCACGGCGAGCGGGACGTATATCCAGGCCGTCCGGACGCCCTTGCGGTGCAGCAGCCAGAAGAGGGCTAGCGCGGCGACCGACAGGATCAGGGCGACGAAGTTGATGTGCTGGGTGAAGAAGATCGCGATGATGACGATCGCGCCGAGGTCGTCGACGACCGCGAGAGTGAGCAGGAAGGCGCGCAGCGCGGCGGGCAGCGCGGTGCCGATCACGGCGAGGACGGCGAGCGCGAAGGCGATATCGGTGGCGGTCGGCACGGCCCAGCCCTTGAGACTGCCGCCGCCGCTCACGCTGACGATGACATAGACGAGCGCGGGTACGACCATGCCGCAGACGGCGGCGATCACGGGCAGCGCGGCGGCCTTGGGGTCGCGCAGCTCGCCCGCTACCAGCTCGCGCTTGAGCTCGATACCCGCGACGAAGAAGAAGATCGTCAGCAGGCCGTCGGTGGCCCAGGAGGCGACCGAGAGATGCAGATGCAGCGCCTGTGGGCCGAAGGAGAAGTCCCTGATGTCGCCGTAGACACCGCTGAGGGGGGTGTTGGCGAGGACCAGCGCCACGATGGCGGCCACCAGGAGGATCACACCGCCGACGGTCTCGGTGCGCAACGCGTCGATGACGAACGTCCGCTCGGGCAGCGACAGGCGTCCGAGAAACTTGCGGCTGGTGGGCGCGGCCACGGGCGGGCCTCCTGGGGGTCGAGGTGCGGATACACGTGTGGCGTATGCCGACCAGACTTCCCGGCGCTCCTGTCCATCATCTTGTCGCAATTTTTGCGCGGCAGCCACCTGCGGCAGCCACCTGCGGCAGCCACCTGCGGCGATCACCTGTGGCGGCCATCTGCGGCGGCCGCGCGTGACGGCCACCTGCGGCAGCCACCGCGAAGGGGCGCCCCCGCCAGGCGGGAACGCCCCTCGTCTGTTCGGCGCAGGTGCTGGGATCAGTCCTCGCTGGGGGCGGAGGGCAGCTTGCTCTGGATCAGCTCCATGACGGAGGAGTCGGTGAGCGTGGTGACATCGCCCAGCGCCCGGTTCTCGGCGACATCGCGCAGCAGACGCCGCATGATCTTGCCGGAGCGGGTCTTGGGCAGCTCGGCCACCGGCAGGATCCGCTTGGGCTTGGCGATCGGGCCGAGCTGCTTGGCCACATGCGCCCGCAACTCCTCGACCAGGCCCTCGTCCTCGGCCGCGGTGCCGCGCAGGATGACGAATGCGCAGATGGCCTGGGTGGTCTGCGGGTCGGTGGCGCCGACGACCGCCGCCTCGGCGACCTTGGGGTGCGAGACGAGGGCCGACTCGACCTCGGTCGTGGAGATGTTGTGTCCGGAGACCAGCATCACATCGTCGACCCGGCCGAGCAGCCAGATGTCGCCGTCGTCGTCCTTCTTGGCGCCGTCGCCCGCGAAGTAGCGCTTGTCGAAGCGGGACCAGTAGGTGTCCAGGTAGCGCTGGTCGTCGCCCCAGATGGTGCGGAGCATGGACGGCCACGGCTCGGTGAGCACCAGATAGCCGCCATGGCCGTTCGGCACCTCATTGGCCTCGTCGTCCACGACGGTGGCGGCGATGCCCGGCAGCGCGACCTGGGCCGAACCGGGCTTGGTGGCGGTGACGCCCGGCAACGGGCTGATCATGATGCCGCCGGTCTCGGTCTGCCACCAGGTGTCGACGACGGGAGTGGTGTCCGCGCCGATGTGCTTGCGGTACCAGACCCATGCCTCGGGGTTGATGGGCTCGCCGACGGAACCGAGGATCCGCAGCGAGGAGAGGTCGAACTTGGCCGGGATGTCGTCGCCCCACTTCATGCAGGCGCGGATCGCGGTCGGGGCGGTGTACAGGATGGTGACCCCGTACTTCTGGACGACTTCCCACCAGCGGCCCTGGTGCGGGGTGTCCGGGGTGCCCTCGTAGAGCACCTCGGTGGCGCCGTTGGAGAGTGGGCCGTAGACGATGTAGGAGTGGCCGGTGACCCAGCCGACGTCCGCCGTGCACCAGAAGACATCGGTCTCCGGCTTGAGGTCGAAGACGGCGTGGTGGGTGTAGGAGACCTGGGTGAGGTAGCCGCCGGAGGTGTGCAGGATGCCCTTCGGCTTACCGGTCGTGCCCGAGGTGTAGAGGATGAACAGCGGGTGCTCGGCGTCGAACGCCTCGGGGGTGTGCTGCTCCGGCTGGCGCGCCACGATCTCGTGCCACCAGACGTCGCGGCCCTCGCTCCAGTCCACCTCCTGGCCGGTGCGGCGGACGACCAGCACATTGCGCACGTTCTCGGTGCCGGGCCGGGTGAGCGCCTCGTCGACGGCGGGCTTGAGCGCGGACGGCTTGCCACGGCGGTAGCCTCCGTCGGAGGTGATGATGACCCGGGCGTCGGCGTCCTGGATACGGGTGGCGAGAGCGTCGGCCGAGAAACCGCCGAAGACCACCGAATGCGGGGCGCCGATGCGGGCGCAGGCCAGCATCGCGACCACGGTCTCCGGGATCATCGGCATGTAAATGGCGACCCGGTCACCCGACCGGACACCCAACTCGGTCAGTGCATGGGCCGCTTGGGAGACCTCCCGCTGCAACTCGGCGTAGGTGAGGGAGCGGGTGTCGCCGGGCTCGCCCTCGAAGTGGAGGGCCACCCGGTCGCCCAGGCCGTTCTCGACATGCCGGTCGACGCAGTTGTACGCCACATTGAGCTTGCCGTCGGCGAACCACTTCGCGAAGGGCGGGTTCGACCAGTCGAGTGTCTCGGTCGGCGCGGTCGCCCAGGACAGCCGACGGGCCTGCTCGGCCCAGAAGCCCAGGCGGTCCACCTTCGCCCGCTCATACGCCTCGGCCGTGACATTGGCGTTCGCGGTCAGCTCGGCGGGCGGCGCGAAGCGACGCTCCTCCCGAAGAAGGTTGGCCAGGCTCTCGTTACTCACGACATCTCCCATTCCCAGGGTGTCCGTTGTGTCCCAGGCCATAGCTCATCAGCCAACGGCACACCCTGACAAGGGCTGTCGCCGAAAATTGGTTTAGACCTCTAGTCGTGTACGTCACCGTCCCAGCTCCAGGGCGCCCTGGACGGGGTCGCCGCCCCGCTCCGCCACGCCGGAACGGCCGCTTCCGACCCGGGTGGGGGCCGCCGTGGTGGCGAGGCAGACGGGCATCGGCGCGCCATGGTCCGACCCGCCATGGTCCGGGTGGACGGGCAGAAACCTCGTCGTACCCGTGTCCAGGACATACGCCTGGGCCTCCGCCACCTGGAAATACATTCCGTGCAGCGCCAGCCCGCCCTCCGCCACCCGCCGTGCCACACAGCCGTGCTCCATCAGATGGTCGAGCTGCTGTCTCACATTGACCAACGCCAGCCGCTCCACATCGTCGGCGATCGCCCGGCTCGACAGGGCGACCTCGCCGCGCCCCAGCCGACCGATCCGCTCCATCCGTGCCAGCGCCGGTCTACCGTGGCGCAGCCAGCGCTCCAGCGGCGTCCGGTCCCCATTGGGGGACGCCCCGGGCCCGTCCGGGGGCGCCCCAGGGCCGCCGGATGCCCCGGCCCCGCCGGTGGACGTCCCGGGCTGGGACGGTGTGCGGACCGGCGCCGATGAGTCGAGCAGTGCCTGCATCGCACCGCATCCGGAGTGGCCGCACACCGTGATGCTGCTGATCTTCAGCACCTCCACCGCGTACTCGATCGCCGCCCCCACCGAGTCGCAGGAGTCATCGGCGCCCGGCGGTGGCACCAGATTGCCGACATTGCGCACGGTGAACAGATCTCCTGGGCCGCTGGAGGTGATCATGCTGGTCACCAGGCGGGAGTCGGCGCAGGTGAGGAAGAGCTGGCTGGGTCGCTGCCCCTCCCGCGCCAGCCGGGCCAGCTCATCGCGGACCAGCGGTGCCGTATGGCGCTGGAACGCGCTCACCCCGCCGAGCAGCTGACCCCCCGCGTCGCCGCCGGCGGCGACGCTCGCTCCGATGCCCGCGGCCGCCGGGGCCGGACGGGTGCAGTGGTGATCACGCCAAGGCGTCCACGGCCGGCAGGCCCGGGCGCCGTCCGCCTCCGCGACCCGCCGCGCCGCCTGTCCATCGGCCGCTGCCCGCCCGGAGCCCGCCGTAAGCCCGGAGTCCGAAGGCCGCCCGGAGCCCGAGGGCGGCCGGGAGCCCGAGGGCCGGAGGAGCACTGTGAGGAGGGTGATCGCGAGGGCCGCCACGGCGGCCATGAGTCCGGCCCGGAACGGGGCACCGCAGGCCGACGCGATGCCCAGTGAGACGGAGGCGATACCCAGTGAGAGAGGAACGGCGAACCGGAAGAGGGCGGCCGAGGCGGGGAGATCTCCCTGTCTGAAGTGGGAGACCCGGTGGATCCGGTCCAAGAGCTTCAACATTCCCGTCTCCTCCGGGGCTTCGGTCGCGGATGGGCGCGCGGCCGTGGGTCACGGCGTACTGCGGTACTGACTTCCAAGCGTTGGTAAATGAATCGTAATGCTGAGTAAAGTCGCTGGGAAGTCTTTTGGGGGAGAGTGGGTCAGTATTCCCTCTATGGGGTGAATAGTCATTTAAAACGCCTTGTTATCCCCTGTCTCTTTCTCCACTCATGCGAGTTTTGCTCCTATCCGACCGACCGGATCTCCCGGGATGGAGCGCGATACGAGGAACGAGGTGGAGGCATGAGGGTCGGAGGAGGCGGAAGGGCCAGGAGCTCATCGGCGGTCGGGCACCCTGTCTCCAGGGGCAGAAGAACCTGATCCGGGCGGTCGCGAAGCTGGGCTGGCGCTATGACGCGAGCTCACCCGGCGGGCTTCAGGTCTGGCCCCGCAGGATCCACGGCATCTGGGACTTCCCGCTGCAGCAGATCCCGGTGCCGGGCCGCGCGTTCGAGACGCTCTCCATGGACTACAACTTCCTCGCCAACAAGCCGCGCAAGAAGAAGGGCAAGCGGCCCAAGCGCTCCACCTGGGGCCGTCCGATGCGCGACGGCATGCTCGCCGCCTTCGACCGGGCGTACGAGGGCAACCGGGCGCCGCTGTTCATCGGCAATCACTTCGAGTCCTGGAACGGCGGAACGTATATGCGTGCCGTGGAGTACGTCATCAAGAAGGTCTGCCCGCGCAAGGGGGTCCGCTGCGTCTCCTTCAAGCAGCTGGCCGACTGGCTGGATGCGCAGAACCCCCGCGTCCTGGAGAAGCTGCGGGTGCTGGACGTCGGGATGCGGCCACCGGGTGACTGGAAGAACTACCTGGCCGCCGAGCCGGGGCGGACGTCCGATCGCGAAACGGCTCATGAGCGGACGTCCGGGCACCACGCGCGGACGGCTAAGCGGGAGCGGGAGTAGCCGCCGAACTCTCCTCCGGCGCGAACTCCCGCAGCCCGAAGGCGGGGTCGACCTGGGCGGCGAGGTCGGCACCCGTCTTCGCGTTCCCCCAGCTCTGCGCGTTCTTCAGATGGAAGTGCACCATCTGACGGGTGTACCGCTGCCAGTCGCGCCGCTCGTACGAGGCGTCGACCGCGCCTTGCAGTGTCCGCAGTGCCTCGCGATTCGGCGCCTCCAGCTCCTCGAACCGGGGCGCACGGCCCTTCTCCACCGCCCGGATCCAGTCTGAGTAGCCGAACGTGACCAGCAGGTCATCGCCCACCTCCGCGCGGAGGAAGTCCAGGTCGTCCGGGCCCTGCACCTTGTTGCCGACCACCCGGAGCGCCACATCGAAGTCGTGGGCGTACTCCTTGTACTGGCGGTAGACGGAGACGCCCTTACGCGTGGGCTCGGCCACCAGGAACGTCATGTCGAAGCGGGTGAAGAGACCGGAGGCGAAGGAATCGCTGCCCGCCGTCATGTCGACGACGACGAACTCGCCGCGCCCGTCGACCAGATGGTTCAGGCAGAGCTCGATCGCCCCGACCTTGGAGTGGTAGCAGGCGACACCGAGGTCGGATTCGGTGAAGGGGCCGGTCGCCATCAGCCGCACCGACCCGTTGTCGAGCGGCAGGGTGCGGGCGCAGGCCTGGTAGATGGGGTTGTCCTCGCCGATCCGCAGCAGCCTCGAGCCCTCACCCGGCGGGGTCGTCTTGATCATGGTCTCGGCGGAGGAGATCCGGGGGTTCGTACCGCGCAAGTAGTCCTTGATCAGCGGTAGATGGGCGCCCATCGCGGGCAGTGCGGCGGCCTCCGCCTCGTCGAGCCCGAGCGCCACCCCCAGATGCTGATTGATATCGGCGTCGACGGCGACGACGGGGGCGTGGGTGGCGGCGAGATGGCGGATGAACAGCGACGACAGCGTGGTCTTGCCGCTTCCACCCTTGCCTACGAAAGCGATCTTCATGTTCACCTAGCGTAGGTGAGTGATCCCGGGCCATGAGGGATTTACGTGAAGAACACCACTCCAACGAGGGGCGCCCGGCGCGAGGTGCGTAGTGTCGTACTCATGAGTACGTCAGCTGATCCGCTCGCCACCCTGGCCGCGCTGCCCGGCGTGGCCGAGTCCGTGAACGCCGTACGGACCGCCGTGGACCGGGTCTATGGGCACCGGGTGATGCGTCGGCGCAGCAATGAGGTCACCTCCGAGGCGGCGTTGCGCGGGGCACGGGGCTCCGCCGCGCTGGCCGGTGCGGACTGGGCCCTGGAAGAGGTGCGCCGGCGCACCGACTTCGGAGCCGAGGGCGAGCCGCGCACGGTGGGGGCGGCGCTACGGCTGACCGCCGAGGCGGGGCAGCTGCTGAGCATCTGGCGGCAGTCGCCGCTGCGGGTGCTGGCCCGGCTGCATCTGGTCGCGGCGGGCGGGGCGGAGGGCGACGAGAGGATCGGCCGCCCGCGGCATTCGGGTGAGCCGGTGGACGAGCCGCTGATCGGGTCCGATCTGCCGCTGCCGAACGCGGACGAGGTCGCGGGGCGGCTCGATGGGCTGGCCCGGCTGCTGCTCGCGGGCAGCGAGGCTCCGGCGCTGGTGACGGCGGCGGTGGTGCATGGCGAACTGCTCGCCCTGCGACCCTTTGTCTCCCGCAATGGCCTGGTGGCGCGCGCGGCCGAGCGGATCGTGCTGGTCGGCAGCGGTCTCGATCCGAAGTCCGTCTGCCCGGCCGAGGTGGGGTACGCGGAGCTGGGCGCCGCGCCGTACATGGCGGCGCTGGAGGGCTATGCGTCCGGGACGCCGGAGGGGATGGCGGTGTGGATCGCGCACTGTGGACGGGCGGTTGAGCTCGGGGTGCGGGAGTCCACGGCGGTCTGCGAGGCCCTGCAGCGCGGGGCGGCCTGACGCGGATGGGCGTGGTCTGGTGTCGGAGGGGCGCGGGCTGACGCGGGAGGGCGCGGTCTTGCGTCGCAGGGGAGCGGGCTGACGCGGGACGGGTGCGGACTTACGCGCGACGGGGCGGTCTGACGTTGGACCAAGGCGGACCGGCCCCGGACAAGAGTTGCGGCGGTACCACGTGGGCACCGCCGCTGGCACAGCTGCCGGGTTACCATGCGTGCAATCTCATTCGCCCATCAGGTCGGGAACTTCTGCCCGTCACCTGGTGCGGCTGGCCCGTAATCGACGGGTCGACGTCGCGTGGGTGCTCAGCATCTGTGCTCGGTCCGTGGGGCCTTGGCGTCTGGGGCTTTCCTCCCGGATACCCCTGGTCTCGCGGGCCGTCGATTCCTTTGTACTCCTGCGAGAGGTCAATCGGAACCCCTCACCGCAGATCTTTGCTGTTACCCCTAAATGCGGGCATAAAGGGCGCGGCGCCGATTGGTGTACCACAGCAGTCCGGCGGTGGCGGCGGCCGCGCCGACGGCCGCCGCAACGGCGAGAACCGGGCGCGGTGGCATGGAGAGCGAGGGCCTGCGCTGCTTCAGCCGCACCGGGCGGTTGAAGCAGAGCACCGGCCAGCCGCGGGTCCCCGCCTCGCGCCGCAGCGCCCGGTCCGGGTTGACCGTATGGGGGTGGCCGACCGACTCCAGCATCGGGAGATCGGTCACCGAATCGCTGTAGGCGTAACAGCGCGACAAGTCGTAGCCCTCCGACTCCGCCAACTCGGCGATCGCCTCCGCCTTGGTCGGGCCATAGGCGTAGTACTCCACCTCTCCGGTGAACACTCCATCCTCGACCACCATGCGGGTGGCCACCACGCGGTCCGCGCCCAGGAGCTCGCCGATCGGCTCGACCACCTCAGCCCCGGAGGTGCTGACGATCACCACATCGCGGCCGGCGGTGTGATGCTCCTCGATGAGCGAGGCGGCCTCGTCGTAGATGATGGGGTCGATGAGATCGTGCAGGGTCTCCGCGACGATCTCCTTGACCTGCTGGACATTCCATCCCCGGCAGAGTGCGGAGAGGTACTTGCGCATCCGCTCCATCTGCTCGTGATCGGCGCGGCCGGCGAGGAAGACAAACTGTGCATAGGCAGTACGCAGTGCGGCCCGGCGGTTGATCAGCCCACCCCGGTAGAAGGACTTGCTGAAGGTGAGAGTGCTTGACTTCGCAATGACCGTCTTGTCCAGGTCAAAGAAGGCAGCTGTCCGAGGCAAGGAGTGGTTTTCCACGACGCCGAGCATAGGGCCCACCATTCGGCGTAAGCTCAGGCGCGTGGGTTTGCCTGAGAAGGCTCTCGGGTACACCATGGAAGTCACGGATCGTTCGCGACCGTGCTAACCCGGCCCGACTCCTCCCCCCCCCGAGTCGGCCGTGGGGACGACCCCCGCTCTCCCCCCCGGCGGGGGTCGTCGCATGTCCGGACGCATTTTCGGCGTTCTCATGAGATCTTGCTCCCCTTCCTCGGGCCCATGCGGCCCCGCCTCTCCACAGCTTGAGCGGTAACTGTACGTAATCGCTAGGCTGCTCTCCGGAAGTCACTGGTTTAGGTGACTGGGATATTCACAACTGATGAGTTGTCCACGGTTTTGGACCAAGATCCCCAAGATTTTCTGGATCGCAGCACGGTGATTCTCAGCGATGCTCGCACTCGCCGTTCGCGGGAGTGAGAGCGCGTAACGGATATGGGAGGGGATCGTGACTGCATCCATCACACCGGAACGCCCTTCGGCGACCGAAGGACAGCGAAGCAGACCGCTCATCGTCACCGAGGACGAGGCACTTCTCGATGATCTGCTGCGGCTGTGCGCGGCCGCCGGAGCGGAACCGGAAGTGGCGCATGGCGCGCTCACCCGCCGGGGCAGCTGGGAGGCCGCACCGCTGATTCTGGTCGGCGACGACTCGGCCGCCCGGCTGACCGACCGGGCACGCAGACAAGGGGTGCTGCTCATCGGGCGCGATCTGGACGACCACGGCATCTGGCGGCGGGCGGTGGCGCTCGGCGCGGACAATGTGGCGTTCCTGCCCGATGCCGAGACCTGGCTGGTGGACCGGATCGCCGATGTCGCCGAAGGCGTGGGACGGCAGGCCCTGACCGTCGGGGTCATCGGCGGCCGCGGCGGCGCGGGCGCCTCCACCCTCGCCTGCGCCCTGGCGGTCACCGCGGCCCGCTCCGGCCGGCGCACCATGCTGATTGATGCCGATCCGCTGGGCGGCGGGCTCGATGTGCTGCTCGGCGGCGAGGGGACGCAGGGGCTGAGATGGCCCGCCTTCGCCGAGTCGCGGGGGCGGGTCGCCGGAAGCGCCCTGGAGGAGTCGCTGCCCGAGCTGCACGCGCTGCGGGTGCTCAGCTGGGACCGTGGCGATTCGGTCGTCATCCCGTCGGCCGCGATGCGGGCGGTGCTGGCCGCGGCCCGACGGCGCGGCGGGGTCGTGGTGGTGGATCTGCCGCGCCGCGTCGACGACGCGGCGGCCGAGGCGCTGTCCCAGATCGACCTCGGGCTGCTGGTCGTCCCGGCGGAGCTGCGAGCTGTCGCGGCCGCCCACCGGGTGGCGTCCACGGTGGGCATGGTGCTGCGGGATCTGCGCGCGGTGGTGCGTGGCCCGTGCGGGCCGGAGCTCGGCGACGAGGAGATCGCGGAGCTGCTCGGGCTGCCGCTGGCCGGTCAGCTGCCACCGGAGCCCGGTCTGGCGGACGCGTTCGAGGGCGGGGAACCCCCGGGCGGCAGCCCCCGTGGACCGCTCGGCCGGTTCTGCGCCGAGTTCTGGGCGCGCGCCCTCACCGACGAAGGAGGTGTCACCGCATGAGCGCCGTATCGCCGGATCTGCTGGACGCGGTGCGGCTGCGGCTGGCCGGGAGCGGCGCGGAGCCCACGCCCGCGCGGGTGGCGTCGGCCCTGCGCGAGGAGGGTCGGCTGCTCGGCGACACCGAGGTGCTCGGGGTCGTGGAGGCGCTGCGCTCGGAGCTGGTCGGCTCCGGCCCCCTGGAGCCGCTGCTGGCCGCCCGCGATGTCACGGACGTCCTGGTCACCGCCCCTGACGAGGTGTGGGTGGACCGCGGCTCGGGGCTGGAGCGCACGGATGTCACCTTCGTGGACGCGGCCGCCGTGCGCAGGCTCGCGCAGCGGCTCGCCGCGGTGGCCGGGCGGCGGCTGGACGACGCCCGGCCATGGGTGGACGCCCGGCTGCCGGACGGGACCCGGCTGCATGCGGTGCTCCCTCCGGTCGCGGTCGGCTCGACCTGCCTCTCGCTGCGGGTGGTGCGCCCCCGGGCGTTCTCCCTCGCGGAGCTGGAGGCGGCCGGGACGGTGCCGCCGGACGGCGCGCGGCTGCTGCGGGCCATGCTGGACGCCCGGCTGTCCTACCTGATCAGCGGCGGGACGGGCTCGGGGAAGACAACGCTGCTGAGCACCCTGCTCGGGCTGGTCGGGCACCAGGAGCGGATCGTCCTCGCCGAGGACTCGGCCGAGTTGCGGCCCGACCATCCGCATGTGGTCCGGCTGGAGACCCGCCCCGCCAACCAGGAGGGCCGGGGCCAGGTCACCCTGCGGGATCTGGTGCGGCAGGCGCTGCGCATGCGCCCCGACCGGCTGGTGGTCGGCGAGGTGAGAGGCGCTGAGGTCACCGACCTCCTGGGAGCCCTGAACACCGGCCATGAGGGTGGCTGCGGCACTGTCCACGCCAATACGGCGGCCGATGTGCCCGCGCGGCTGGAGGCGCTCGGCTCGACCGCCGGTCTGGACCGGGCCGCGCTCCACAGCCAGTTGGCGGCGGCGCTGTCGGTCGTGGTCCATCTGGTGCGCGACCGCGCCGGGCGGCGCAGGATCGCCGAGCTGCATGTGCTGGACCGGGACCGGGCGGGTTTCGTCACGACCGTCCCCGCGGCCGTCTGGAGCCCCGAGGGATTCGAGCGGGCGGCCGGCTGGCAGCGGCTGCAGCGGCTGTGCGCACGGGGCGGAGGCGCGGCATGACGGGCGCGGGAGCGGACCCGGGGGCGTTGACGCTCTGCGCAGTGACGCTGTGCGTGGGGGCGGCCTTATGGTTGCTCACCGGGCGGGACCGGGAGCTGCGCCGGGCCAGGCTGCTGTTTGCGGGCGGCGGACCCGTCGAGCCCGCGGGAGCCGACCCGGTGCGGCGACTGTCCGAGACCGCCGCCTGGCTGCGGGAGCGCTGGCGGGTCAAGTACGGCGGGCGGATGGGGCGTGAGCTGCTGTGCCTGCCGGTCGGATGTGTGATCGCGCTGCTCGGCGCGTCGGTTCTGCCGCTGCTCGGGGCGGTGCTGGCCACTCCGGTCGTCGGCCGGTGGCTGCGGTCCCGGCGGGGCGAGCGGGATCGTGTGCGCCGCGCCACCGGGGTGATCCAGCTCTGTGCCACCGTGGCGGGCGAGCTGCGGGCCGGGCGCCATCCCGGCGAGGCGCTGCTGGCGGTGGACCCGGGGCATCTGAGGGAGCGTTGGGGGCTGGTGACGGCCGCGGCGCGGTTCGGCGGGGATGTGCCGGACGCGCTGCGGAGGGTGGCCCGGTTGCCGGGCGCCGAGGGGCTGACCGGGGTCGCCGCCTGCTGGCAGGTGGCGGTCGACGAGGGGGCGGGCCTGGCGGCGGGTCTCGACCGGGTGGCGGCGGCGCTGCGCGCCGAGCGGGACCAGCGGGAGAGCCTGGACGCCAAGCTGGCGGGCGCCAAGGCCACCGCCCTCGGGCTGGCGGTGCTGCCCATCGTCGGGCTGGTACTGGGCGGCCTGATGGGCTCCGATCCGCTGCATGTGCTGCTGCACACCCCGGCCGGGCTGATCTGTCTGCTGCTGGGCGGCCTGCTGGAGTGGGCGGGCCTGGTCTGGACCGGCCGGATGGTGCGAGCCGCGCGTGAGCCGGGGCGGCGGCAAGGGGATCCGCACCTGGGCCGAGGCCCAGCGGATCGCCGGGGTGGCCGATGAGCGCCGGTGTTTTCCACAGCCTGGGGATTTCGCTGTCCCTCCTGGCGGCGGCCCTGTGCACGGCGATGGCGATGGCCGAGGCCCGTCGGGAGCGATGCGCCCGACGACGGCTGGCGGCGCTGCTTCCGGGCGCGGAGCACAGGCGGCCGCGGCGGGCCCGGCCGTGGCGGCGGTGGCGCGCCGGGTCCGGTGCGGGCGCTCTGCCCGCCTGGGCCGCCCCGGGCGGCGCGCTGACGATCGCCGTAGTCCTCGTCGGAGGGCCGCCGGGGTGGGTGCTGGGCCTCGCTGCGGCCTGCGGCCTCTGGCGGTGGCAGCGGCGCCGCCGGGCCACGGCTGGGCGGCCCGGCGGTGACCGGCACCTCGAGGCCCTCGCCGCGGGCCAGATTCCGCTGGCCGCCGATCTGCTGACGGCCTGCCTGGCGGCCGGAGCGGGCCCGCGGAGGGCGGCGGAGGCGGTGGGAGGTTCGCTCGGCGGCCCGGTCGGCGAGCGGCTCGCCCAGACCGCGGCGGAGCTGCGGCTGGGCGGGGAACCGGCCCACGCGTGGGGGCGCATCAGCGCCCTGCCCGGAGCGCAGGGGCTGGCACGCGCTCTGGAACGCGCCGGGACAACGGGCGCTCCAGCGGTGGAGCCGGTGTCCCGGCTGGCGGCCGAATGCCGGGCCGAGCAGGGGCGGGAGGCGATGAGACGGGCCGACCGCACCGGTGTGCTGGTCAACGCGCCGCTCGCGGGCTGCTTCCTCCCCGCGTTCCTGCTGGTCGGTCTGGCCCCGGTGATGATCGGGCTGGCCCGCGGCCTGGCGGGCGACGGCCCCTGAGCACGGGCGGGACCACGGCGACAACACAGCGAACGACAGCGGCACCAACGACCGGCGGCACCAACGAGAGCCGCACGAGCGGCGGCTGCACGACATCAGCACGGCGAACGACGACAGCACGACGAACGACGACACCGCGGTCGGTGACACCGCGGACAGGACAAGGGGGGCCGACATGGTGAAGCAGTGGTGGGTACGGCGGTACGCGGCGGCGCGGGCGAAGGCCGAGGCGGGCATGACCACCGCCGAGTACGCGATGGGAACGATCGCGGCATGCGGTTTCGCCGCGGTGCTCTACAAGGTGGTGACCAGCGGGGCCGTCAGCGATGCGCTGCAGTCGGTCATCGGGCGGGCGCTCGATGCGCAGTTCTGAGTCGCCGGGGACGGGGGAGCGGACGGGCCCGCGCGTCAGGAGCGGCGCGCGGGGCACCCCGAGGGCCAGCAGCCCCTGGAGGGCTCACGGCGCCCGGAGGGTCCGCGGCGGCGTCCCAAGGGTCAGTGGCGTCCCGAGGGCCCCGTGCGTGCCCAGGGCGGGCGTCCTGGGGGCCCGGGGCCCCGCGCGGGACAGCGGCTACGTAACGGCGGAGGCGGCCGTAGCGCTCCCAGTGCTGGCGCTCTTCGCCCTGATGCTGATCTGGGGGTTGATGGCCGCGTCCGCGCAGCTTCAGTGCGTGGACGCGGCCAGGGCCGGGGCGAGGGCGGCGGCGCGTTCGGAGCCGGAGGCGGACGCGATGGCCGCCGCCCGCTCGGCCGCCCCTGATGGGGCTCGGGTCGAGCTGTGGCGGGAGGGGGACCTGGTGCGGGTGCGGGTCCGGACCCACGCCACCGGTCCCGGTCCGCTGGCGGTGAATCTGCGCGGCGAGGCCGCCGCGCTCGCCGAGGACTCGGTGGGCGCGGGCGATGCGATGGGCAGCGTCGGTGGGGGCGGCGAGATGGGCAGGATCGGCGCGGACGGCACGGGCGGTGCGTCCCGGGAGGCGTTCCCGTGAGCCCGGGAGGCGGTCCCATGAGCCCGGGCGGAGGTCCCGCGAGCCCGGGAGGCGGTCCTGTGAGAAGGGCGGACGACCGGGGGTCGGCCACCGTCTGGACCGCGGTGGCCGCGACGGCGCTGTGCGTGGTGTTCGCGGCCGTGCTGGCGGCCGGGCAGGCCATGATGGCGCGCCATCGGGCGGGTGGCGCCGCAGATCTGGCGGCGCTCGCGGCGGCGGACCACGGCCTGGAGGGGACTCGTACGGCGTGCGGCCTCGCCCGTCGGGTGGCCTCCGCGCAGGGGGCGCGCGTGGTGCGCTGTGCCCTGAGCGGTGAGATCGCGGATCTCACGGCGGAGGTGCGCACCGGCCCGTTCACCCTCCGGGCCCGGGCGCGGGCGGGGCCCGCGGGCACTCCCGTCACCGGGGTCACCGGATCGCTGCCCCCAACGGGTGGCGGGGAGCGCTCACTCGGCGGTCGGCGGCTGCTCCGGGGCGCCGGCGAGCAGGGTCGTCAGCAGGCGGATGGCGGCCTTCTTGTCCAGCGGGTCGTTGCCGTTGCCGCACTTGGGCGACTGGATGCAGGACGGGCATCCCGCCTCGCACTCGCAGACGGCGATCGCCTCGCGGGTGGCCGCCAGCCAACGGGCGGCCGTGTGGAAGGCGCGCTCGGCGAAGCCCGCACCACCCGGGTGCCCGTCGTAGACGAAGACGGTGGGCAGCAGCGTGTCGGGGTGCAGCGGGATGGACACCCCGCCGATGTCCCAGCGGTCACAGGTGGCGAAGAGCGGCAGGATGCCGATCGAGGCGTGCTCGGCGGCGTGCAGGGCGCCGCCGAGGGCCTGGGGATGCACCCGGGCCTCATCGAGCTGGTCGTCGGTCACCGTCCACCACACCGCCCGGGTGCGCAGGGTGCGCGGCGGAAGGTCCAGCTTGGACTCGCCGAGGACCTCACCGGTGATCAGTTTGCGGCGCAGGAAGGAGACCACCTGGTTGGTGACCTCGACCGAGCCGAAGCACAGCCGCGCGTCCCCCCACGGGATCTCGGTGGTGGTCTCCAGGATGGAGATCGCCGTGGTGTCGCGGGCCGTGGTCGAGTAGGGCGGAGTGGCCTCCTCCACCAGGGCGACCGAGTCGTCGAGGTCGAGCTGCTTGACCAGATAGCTCCGGCCCTGGTGGAGGTGGACGGCGCCCTCGTGGACGGTGGTGTGGGCCGCCGCGGCGTCCACGGTGCCCAGCAGCCGCCCGGTGGCCGCCTCCACGACCTGGACCGGGCTGCCGCCCGCCCCGCGGATGTCGGTGAGGTCGGCGGCGCGCTCACGGCGGGTCCAGTGCCAGGCCTTCGCCCGTCGGCGCAGCAGCTTGCGCTGCTCCAGCTGTGGCATCAGCTCCTCGGTGGCGGGCCCGAAGAGCTCCAGGTCGGGCTCGGTGAGCGGAAGCTCGGCCGCGGCCGCGCACAGGTGCGGCGCGAGGACGTAAGGGTTGTCCGGGTCCAGGACGGTGGACTCCACCGGTTGCCGGAAGAGGGCGTCCGGGTGGTGGACGAGATAGGTGTCCAGCGGGTCGTCCCGGGCGACCAGGATCGCGAGGGCCCCTTCGCCGGTGCGCCCGGCCCGCCCCGCCTGCTGCCACAGGGAGGCGCGGGTGCCGGGATAGCCCGCCACGACCACGGCGTCCAGCCCGGCGATGTCCATCCCCAGCTCAAGGGCGGTGGTCGCGGCGAGCCCCAGCAGTTCACCGGAGTGCAGGGCCTTCTCCAGGGCGCGGCGCTCCTCGGGGAGATAGCCCCCGCGATACGCGGCGATCCGGTCCGGCAGCGAGCGGTCCACCTCCGCGAGCCGCTCCTGGGCGATGAGCGCGATGAGCTCCGCGCCCCGCCGGGAGCGCACGAAGGTGACCGTACGGACGCCCTGGACGGCCAGGTCGGTGAGCAGGTCGGCGGACTCGGCCGTGGCCGTGCGCCGCACCGGGGCGCCCTGCTCGCCGTGGAGTTCGGTCAGCGGCGGCTCCCAGAGGGCGAAGACGACCTCGCCGCGGGGCGAGCCGTCCTCGGTGATCTCCGCCACCGGCACGCCGGTCAGCCGGCAAGCGGCGACCGCCGGGTCGGAGGCGGTGGCGGAGGCGAGCAGGAACACGGGCGAGGAGCCGTAGCGGGCGCAGACGCGGCGCAGCCTGCGCAGCACCTGGGCCACATGGGAGCCGAAGACACCCCGGTAGGTGTGGCACTCGTCGATCACCACATAGCGCAGCGCGCGCAGGAAGGAGGACCACCTGGGGTGGCCGGGCAGGATGCCCCGGTGGAGCATGTCGGGGTTGGTGAGCACGTAGTTCGCGTACTGCCGGACCCACTCGCGCTCCTCGACGGGCGTGTCGCCGTCGTAGACCGCCGCCCGGATGCCGGTGCCCAGCGGGGCGGTGAGGGCGGCCACCGAGCGCCGCTGATCGGCGGCCAGCGCCTTGGTGGGGGAGAGGTACAGGGCGGTCGCCCCCCGGCCGTTGGGCTCCTCCGAGCCGTCCAGCACGGTGCTGAGGACGGGGGCCAGATAGGCGAGGGACTTGCCGGAGGCGGTTCCGGTGGCCACGACCACGGATTCGCCGCGCAGCGCGTGTTCGGCCGTACGCGCCTGGTGGGCCCAGGGGCGCTCGATGCCGACCCCGCGAATGGCGTTGATCACCTCTGGCCGGATCGCCGAGGGCCAGTCGGCATGGGTTCCCGGGCGTGGGGGCAAGTGCTCCGTATGAGTGATGCGCGTGCTCCGGCTCGCCCCGGTGCTCAGGCGACCGAGGACGGCCCGGGGTGAGGGGCGTATGCCCGCCTGCCGCGGGATTTGGTTGTCGGCCATCGACACCGAGTGTGTCACTGGTCTGACGGACAATGGTCTCAAGGCGTCGTGCACGCCTGCTGGTAAGTGATTGAATGCCATCGCGGCTGCCGATCCATGGGGGGCGACCGCTCGATGCAAGGTGCTGGAGGATCCGTGGACCTGTCCCTGTCGACTCGGACCGTCGACGACCGCACGGTCGTCGAGGTCGGTGGCGAGATTGATGTATACACCGCGCCCAAGCTGCGCGAGCAGCTGGTCGAGCTTGTCAACGACGGCAATTACCACCTGGTCGTCGACATGGAGGGCGTCGACTTTCTCGACTCCACCGGACTCGGCGTGCTCGTCGGCGGGCTCAAGCGAGTGCGGGCCCACGAGGGCTCGCTGCGCCTGGTCTGCAACCAGGAGCGCATTCTGAAGATCTTCCGCATCACCGGCCTGACCAAGGTGTTCCCGATTCACACCTCGGTCGAGGACGCTGTCGCGGCGACCGACTGACAAGATCGCCGAAGGAAGACACAGAAGGGGGTTCCGGGCGGCGCTCGCCCGGCCCTCCCCATACGCACGCCCATACGCCCGAGGGGGATGGCATGGCCACCGTCGAACTCCGCTTCAGCGCGCTGCCCGAGCACGTCAGGACCGCTCGTCTTGTCGCGGCGGCCGTGGCGCGCCGGGCGGGGGTGGATGAGGCCGTGCTCGACGAGGTGCGGCTCGCGGTCGGCGAGGCCTGCACACGTGCGGTCGGGCTCCACCTGAGCAATGGGGTGGAGGCACCGGTGCGGGTGATCCTGACCGAGGAGGAGAAGAAGTTCTCCATCGAGGTCGGTGACGAATCCCCGACCTCGGCCGCCCTGGCGCCCGGCTCCCATCCAGAGGCGGACGACGAGGCCGAGGGCGAGGACGAGATGGGTCTCGCCGTCATCAGTGGGCTCGTCGACGATGTCGAGGTGACGACCAGCGAGACCGGTGGAGTGATCCGGATGAGCTGGCCGACATCGCCCCAGCCTCTGGTGTCCTAGCCCAAGCCAGGCCTTTGGCGGCCTGGCCCACCGGTTCGGGTTCCGCCCTTACCGGGCTGGGCCATGTCCGTGCCGGTTCGGGTTGCGCCCGTACCGGATTGAGCCATGTCCGTGCCCGTTCGGGTCCTGCCTTCGCCGGTTCAGGCCATGTTCCAGCGGCCGGGCCTTGCCCCGCCCCGGGGCCCGGAGCGGGCTGAACTTGCCATGGCCGCCGAATCGGGCCCATCGATGGGTCATCTGCCCGTCATCCCTCGCCCGATCTTCCGGACCACCGGAGCGGCCGTTTCAAGATCGCCGGTCCGGCTGTCGGCGTGCCCGCGCCCGCTCCGCGGCATCGTCCCGGCGCACCCCTGGCGCACTCCACGGCGCGTCTCTCGGCGCGCGCTTTTTCGATCTCGGGCGTAGGCTCTGAACAGCGCTTTTCTCGGTGCGGCGCAACTGCCGCAAGATCGCCATTAAGATCATCGATATAGATCATTTATAGAGATCACTTTACATCCGTCACCGAATTGTCGACCTTCCTTCTTCCGAAGGAATTCGTACCGCCAAACCTATTGATCTTCGCTGGTGCGGGGGAATTCCCATTCCGGCGCCCTGTTTTGATCGTGTGACGCTCCCTACAATCCGTCCACATCTCGAGCTCAGGACGCCTGAGCGCGGCGGCTCTTCTGCGGTCGCAGAACTGCTGCGCGCCCATGTGCCAAACGTCAAGGAGGACGAATGGCGGGGCCTCTCACCCCTCATCAGCTGGACCTCACCCCAACCCTGGCCGCCGCAGAGCTGACCGACGACAACCGTGTGATCGTGCTGGTGATCGCCGCCGTCGCGATCGCGGCGCTCGCGGTCGCGGTGGTGCTGGTACGACAAGTCCTCGCGGCCGGCGAGGGCACGGACAGTATGAAGAAGATCGCCGAAGCCGTTCAGGAAGGCGCCAATGCCTATCTGGCCCGGCAGCTGCGCACCCTCGGTGGATTCGCCGTGGTGGTGTTCTTCCTGCTCATGCTGTTGCCGGCGGACGACTGGCCGCAGCGCATCGGGCGTTCGGTGTTCTTTCTGATCGGTGCGGCATTCTCGGCGGCGACCGGCTATATCGGGATGTGGCTCGCGGTGCGCAGCAATGTGCGCGTCGCGGCCGCCGCCCGCGAGGCCACCCCCGAGCCCCCCACCACACCCGTCAATGGCGATTCGGCCGCTTCCTCGCCCGGTAAGCCGAGCGTGGATCTCACGGCCGTCTCGCACAAGGCAATGAAGATCGCATTCCGTACCGGCGGTGTGGTGGGCATGTGCACCGTGGGCCTCGGACTGCTGGGCGCCTCCTGCGTGGTGCTGGTCTACGCGGCCGACGCGCCCAAGGTGCTGGAGGGCTTCGGACTCGGCGCCGCGCTGATCGCGATGTTCATGAGGGTCGGCGGTGGCATCTTCACCAAGGCCGCCGACGTCGGCGCCGACCTCGTCGGCAAGGTCGAGAAGGGCATCCCCGAGGACGACCCGCGCAACGCCGCGACCATCGCGGACAACGTTGGCGACAACGTCGGGGACTGCGCCGGTATGGCCGCCGACCTCTTCGAGTCGTACGCCGTCACCCTGGTGGCCGCGCTGATCCTCGGCAAGGCGGCCTTCGGTGACTCCGGGCTGGCCTTCCCGCTGCTCGTCCCGGCCATCGGCGTGGTCACCGCCATGATCGGGATCTTCGCCGTGGCTCCGCGCCGCTCCGACCGCAGCGGGATGAGCGCCATCAACCGGGGCTTCTTCATCTCCGCCCTGATCTCGATGGCGCTGGTGGCGATCGCGGTCTTCGCCTATCTGCCGTCCAGCTACGCGGATCTCGACGGCGTCACCAACCGCGAGATCCTCGGTCACAGCGGTGACCCGCGGGTGCTCGCGCTCGTCGCGGTCGCCGTCGGCATCGTGCTGGCCGCGCTCATCCAGCAGCTCACGGGCTACTTCACCGAGACCACCCGGCGTCCGGTGCGGGACGTCGGCAAGACCTCGCTGACCGGCCCGGCCACGGTGGTGCTCTCCGGTATCTCGCTGGGTCTGGAGTCCGCCGTCTACTCGGCGGTGCTGATCGGGCTGAGCGTCTACGGCGCCTTCCTGCTCGGCGGCACTTCGATCATGCTGGCGCTGTTCGCCGTGGCGCTCGCCGGTACCGGTCTGCTCACCACGGTCGGCGTGATCGTTGCCATGGACACCTTCGGCCCGGTCTCCGACAACGCCCAGGGCATCGCCGAGATGTCCGGCGATGTCGAGGGCGCGGGCGCGCAGGTGCTCACCGACCTGGACGCGGTCGGCAACACCACCAAGGCGATCACCAAGGGGATCGCCATCGCGACGGCGGTGCTCGCGGCGGCCGCGCTCTTCGGCTCGTACCGCGACGCCATCGCCGAGGCGGTGAGCGACGTGCACACCTCCGTGGCCGGGGAGATGAATCTGAACCTGGACATCTCGCAGCCCAACAACCTCGTGGGTCTCGTCCTCGGCGCCGCCGTCGTCTTCCTCTTCTCCGGGCTGGCGATCAACGCGGTGTCGCGGTCGGCCGGTGCGGTGGTCTTCGAGGTGCGGCGGCAGTTCCGCGAGAAGCCCGGGATCATGGACTACAGCGAGAAGCCGGAGTACGGCCGGGTCGTCGACATCTGCACCAAGGACGCGCTGCGCGAGCTGGCCACACCGGGTCTGCTCGCCGTCATGGCGCCGATCGCCGTCGGCTTCACCTTCGGGGTCGGCGCGCTCGGCTCGTTCCTGGCGGGCGCGATCGGCACCGGCACGCTGATGGCCGTCTTCCTCGCCAACTCCGGCGGCGCCTGGGACAACGCCAAGAAGCTGGTCGAGGACGGTCACCACGGCGGCAAGGGGAGCGAGGCCCATGCCGCGACGGTGATCGGCGACACGGTCGGCGATCCCTTCAAGGACACCGCGGGTCCCGCGATCAACCCGCTGCTGAAGGTGATGAACCTGGTGGCGCTGCTGATCGCCCCCGCGGTGGTCAAGTTCTCCTATGGGGACGACGCCAGCCCGGGGCTGCGCGCGGCCGTCGCGGTGATCGCCGTCGTGATCATCGTGACCGCCGTCTACATCTCCAAGCGGCGCGGGATCGCCGTAGGTGACGAAGACAACTCCGAGCGCGTGGCGAAGTCAGCCGACGCGGCGGTGGTGTCCTAGCCCCGGAGGCGGCAAGGGGGCCGGGAAAGCCCCCGCGACATGCGGGCGGGCGGTGTGCGACAGCACATCGTCCGCCCGCTTCCCTGTCCGCGGTGTGCCATCCGCTCGATGAGGCCATGTCCACAATGAGCGTGGTGCAAATGCGCCTAAAGATATTCATACGGGACGCTCTCGCGGTGGGCTTCGCCGGATGGACGTGTATGTTCCGGGGCCGAGAGCCATGGAAGGGACCAATCCGGTGAACAAGAAGCTTGTGGCTGCACTGTCCGGCGGTGCGGCACTTGTACTGGCACTGACCGGCTGCGGGGGCGGCGACGACGACAAGAAGGTCAACGACTGGGCCAAGTCGGTCTGTGACGAGGTGCAGCCTCAGCTGAAGAAGATCCAGGGCGCCAACACCGCGATCCAGGGTGCCGCCGACGAGCAGGACTCCAAGAAGCTGCAGCAGACCGACTCCAAGGCGTTCCAGGAGATCTCCGAGTCCTACGGGGCGCTCGCCAAGGCCGTGAACAAGGCGGGCCCGCCGCCCGTGGACAGCGGCGACAAGACCCAGAAGCAGGCGGTCAAGGAGCTCAACGCCACTTCGGGGTCGTACACGAAGCTGAAGTCGGCCATCGACAAGCTGGACACCTCGGACAAGTCCAAGTTCGCCCAGGGGCTCGCGGGCGTCGCCGATGAGCTCGACAAGCTCAGCAAGTCGGGTGACCAGGCCCTGCGGAAGCTCCAGGAGGGCAAGGTCGGCTCGGCGATGGCCAAGCAGCCCGGCTGCCAGAAGCCGAAGACGGCCGGCGGCGGCGCGACGCAGTCCTAGCCGGCCCTCGCTGGTCCTCGTAGCCTCGTAGCCTCGTAGCCCCGTAGGCCTCGTCGTCCTCGTAGGCCTTTCGGGCGGTCCCCGTAGCCCTTACGTGGACCGTCCCGGGGTTCTGCCGCCAGGGGGCCAACGCCGCCCTCTGACGCACCCTTTGTCGGCCCGTCACCCGGGTCGGCGCGGGCGATGTCGTCCCGATGCCGACTGCCGTCGCCCGCTGTCGGTGGTTGCCCCGACAATGGGGGGCGTGAGTACGCACCAGCCCTCGTTCCGCCTCCCCACCGCCGACCCCGAGCGCACCGCACGCCTGCGCGAGGCGCTGTCGGCCGCCTCCTTCACCGCCGACGGCCTGCTGGACCTCTTCGGCCCGTCCGCCTACACGGCCCTGGCGCGCGGGGAGACCGTCCCGGCGCTGCGCGCCACCCGGGGCGGGAGCGGCCCGCTGGAGACCCTGGTGCGGCTCTTCCTGTTGCAGCGCCCCGTGGCGTACGGCCGGGCGGCCGCGGCCCTCCCGGCCGAGGACTGCCTCGCCGACGGCTGGCTGGTGCGCGACGGCGACGAGGTGCGCGGGAGCGTGGACGTGCGGCCCTACGGCGGGCCCGAGGGCCAGGACTGGTGGATCGTCTCCGACCTGGGCTGCGCGGTCGGCGGTGCGGCTGGGATCGGTGGCCCGGGCGGGGCGCGCGGCCGTGAGGACCGCTCGCGGCTCGTCCTCGGGGTCGGCGGAGCGTCCACCACGCTCGCCGGTCTCACCGTCCCCGCGCCCGTGGACCGGGTCCTGGACCTCGGCACCGGTTCCGGCATCCAGGCGCTGTACGCGGGCCGCCACGCCTCCCGAGTGACCGCCACGGACCGCAATCCGCGCGCCCTGGCCATCGCCCGGCTCACCCTCGCCCTGTCCGGGGCGCCGGAGCCGGATCTGCGGGAGGGGTCGCTGTTCGAGCCGGTCCGGGACGAGACGTACGACCTGATCGTCTCCAACCCGCCCTTCGTGATCTCCCCGCGCTCCCCGGAGGGCAGCGAGCTGGTCTACCGGGAGGGCGGGATGTCCGGGGACGAGCTGTGCCGCACCCTCGTCCAGCGGTCCGCCGGGCATCTCGCCGACGGCGGCTGGTGTCAGCTGCTCGCGAACTGGCAGCACGTCGAGGGCGAGGACTGGCGCGAGCGGCTGGCCTCCTGGGTCCCGCCCGGCTGTGACGCGTGGATCGTGCAGCGCGAGGTGCAGGACGTCACCCAGTACGCCGAGCTGTGGCTGCGCGACGCCGGTGAGCACCTGGCCGGTCCCGAGGCGTACGCGGCGCGCTACGACGCGTGGCTGGACGAGTTCGAGGCGCGGAAGACCACGGCCGTCGGCTTCGGCTGGATCACCCTGCGCAAGTCCGGCGCCGACCGGCCCTCGGTCACCGTGGAGGAGTGGCCCCATCCGGTCGAGCAGCCGCTGGGGGCCGAGGTCATGGCCCACTTCGACCGGCAGGACTTCCTGCGCACGCATGACGACGCGGCGCTGCTGACCACCCGCTTCCGGCTGGCCGACGAGGTCGTCCAGGAGCAGGTGGGCCCGCCCGGGGCCGAGGACCCCGAGCATGTGGTGCTCAGGCAGCACCGGGGGATGCGGCGCGCGACGAAGGTGGACACGGTCGGGGCGGGTTTCGCGGGTGTGTGCGACGGCACACTCAGCGCGGGCCGGATCCTGGACGCCATCGCCCAGCTGCTCGGGGAGGACCCGGTGGTGCTGCGCGACCGCACCCCGGAGTCGATCCGGCTCCTGGTCGAGCAGGGCTTTCTGCGAGCGGTGGACGACGACGGCATGGAGACGACGGCATAAAAGACGACGGCATGGAGATGTCATGACGGCATAGGGGCGCCATGGCCGCCATCGGGGCCGGATGGGAGCGCGCCGCGCATGTACTGGGGGCGTGCGCCGGTGGTACAGCGCTCCCTCCCGCGCCCCCGTATGGCAGGAAGCTGCCGCCGGGGGCGCCGGAGGGGCCGCCCCGGGCGGGTGCGGGCGGGGCCCGGTGAGGCGACGCGCGCTGTTCACCCGGGGTTAGCGCTCACGCCTCCCGCGCGTGCCACGCTCCCGCCATGGAGAGCGGACCTGCGATCTTCGCCGGAACGGCATTCGTGTTGTTCGGCGCCGCGCTGCTGCTGTGGACGGCGGCGCGCCTGAGGCTGCGTGTGCCGGTCGCACACGGTGTGAGTCCTGTCGCTTCCGCGGCGCTCTCCCTTCTCTTCGGCATCGCCGCGCTGGGCGGCGGAATCTGGTGCCTGGGTTACGCCTGACAGGGCCTTCCACGCTGCCTCGTGCCGGTCCGGGCGGCAGACAGGACGGTTGTCGGGTTACCGTTCGAGTGGCGTTGCGGGCTTTTTCCGTTTGACACGGGGGCGGGATGTACCGTCACACTCCGCAGCGTCACCGTAGAGGGAGGCCGTGAGCGTTACCTACGCGGCACTGCCCGTTCACCGAGAGTCGACCGGAGAGAAGAGCGAAGTTGTCCCCGACCACCAGCGAGACCGCGCAGGGCGGCCGCCGACTCGTCATCGTCGAGTCGCCTGCCAAGGCGAAGACGATCAAGGGCTACCTCGGCCCGGGCTACGTGGTCGAGGCCAGCGTCGGGCACATCCGGGACCTGCCGAACGGTGCGGCCGAGGTCCCCGACAAGTACACCGGCGAGGTCCGGCGCCTCGGCGTGGACGTCGAGCACGACTTCCAGCCCGTCTATGTGGTCAACGCTGACAAGAAGAGCCAGGTCAAGAAGCTCAAGGAGCTGCTCGCCGACTCCGACGAGCTCTTCCTGGCCACCGATGAGGACCGCGAGGGCGAGGCCATCGCCTGGCACCTCCAGGAGGTCCTCAAGCCCAAGGTCCCGGTGCGCCGGATGGTCTTCCACGAGATCACCAAGGACGCCATCCGGGCCGCCGTGGCCAACCCGCGCGAGCTGAACCAGCGCCTGGTCGACGCGCAGGAGACCCGCCGCATCCTCGACCGCCTCTACGGCTACGAGGTCTCGCCGGTCCTGTGGAAGAAGGTCATGCGCGGCCTGTCGGCGGGCCGGGTCCAGTCGGTCGCCACCCGTCTCGTCGTCGAGCGCGAGCGCGATCGCATCGCCTTCCGCTCCGCCGAGTACTGGGACCTCACCGGCACCTTTGCCACCGGCCGGGCCGGTGACGTCAGCGACCCCGGCACCTTCGGTGCCCGCCTTACGGCCGTCAACGGCCTCCGGGTCGCCCAGGGGCGCGATTTCACCTCGCTCGGGCAGCTCAAGGAGGGCCTCAACGTCCTCCACCTGGACGAGGCGGGTGCCCGCTCCCTGGCCGCGGCCCTCGTCGACACCGCCTTCGCGGTGCGCTCGGTCGAGTCCAAGCCGTACCGCCGCTCGCCGTACGCGCCGTTCCGCACCACGACCCTGCAGCAGGAGGCCAGTCGCAAGCTGGGCTTCGGTGCCAAGGCCACCATGCAGGTCGCGCAGAAGCTGTACGAAAACGGCTACATCACCTATATGCGTACGGACTCCACCGTCCTGTCGGACACGGCGGTGGCGGCGGCCCGGGCGCAGGTCACCCAGCTGTACGGGGCCGACTACCTGCCCGACAAGCCGCGCACCTACGCGGGCAAGGTCAAGAACGCCCAGGAGGCGCACGAGGCCATCCGCCCCTCGGGAGACCGTTTCCGCACCCCGGCGGAGACCCGCCTCACCGGCGACCAGTTCCGGCTCTACGAGCTGATCTGGAAGCGGACCGTCGCCTCCCAGATGAAGGACGCGATCGGCAACTCGGTCACCGTCAAGATCGGCGGGCAGGCGAGCGACGGCCGGGACGCCGAGTTCTCCGCCTCCGGTAAGACGATCACCTTCCACGGCTTCATGAAGGCCTATGTGGAGGGCGCCGACGACCCGAACGCCGAGCTCGACGACCGCGAGCGCCGGCTGCCGCAGGTCACCGAGGGCGACCGGCTCACCGCCGAGGAGATCACCGCCGACGGCCACGCGACCAAGCCCCCGGCCCGCTACACCGAGGCGTCGCTGGTCAAGGAGCTCGAAGAGCGCGAGATCGGCCGCCCGTCGACCTACGCCACGATCCTTGGCACCATCCTCGACCGCGGCTACGTCTTCAAGAAGGGCACCGCGCTCGTGCCCTCCTTCCTGAGCTTCGCCGTGGTCAACCTGCTGGAGAAGCACTTCGGCCGGCTGGTCGACTACGACTTCACCGCCAAGATGGAGGACGACCTCGACCGCATCGCGCGCGGCGAGGCCGAGGCCGTGCCGTGGCTGAAGCGCTTCTACTTCGGCGAGGGCGCCCAGGTCGGCGCCGCCCAGGCCGGTGCCGCCGAGGCCGGGAACGGCGACGGCGACCACCTCGGCGGCCTCAAGGAGCTCGTCACCGACCTGGGCGCGATCGACGCCCGGGAGATCTCGTCCTTCCCCGTGGGCGACGGCATCGTGCTGCGCGTCGGCCGCTACGGGCCGTACGTCGAGCGCCCCACGGAGGTCGAGGGCGGCATCGGCCAGCGCGCCGACGTCCCCGACGACCTGCCGCCGGACGAGCTGACCGTGGAGCTCGCGGAGGAGCTGCTCGCCAAGCCGAGCGGCGAGTTCGAGCTGGGTGCCGACCCCGAGACCGGGCGCATGATCGTCGCCAAGGACGGCCGCTACGGCCCGTACGTCACCGAGGTGCTCCCCGAGGACACCCCCAAGAGCGGTAAGAACGCCATCAAGCCGCGCACGGCCTCCCTGCTGAAGTCGATGTCCCTGGACACGGTGACCCTGGAGGACGCGCTCAAGCTGATGTCGCTGCCGCGTGTGGTCGGCACCGACCCCGAGGGCGTGGAGATCACCGCGCAGAACGGCCGCTACGGCCCGTACCTGAAGAAGGGCACGGACTCGCGGTCGCTCGAGACCGAGGACCAGATCTTCAACATCACGCTCGAGCAGGCGCTGGCGATCTACGCCCAGCCCAAGCAGCGTGGCCGGGCCGCGGCCAAGCCGCCGCTGAAGGAGCTGGGCACCGACCCGGTCAGCGAGCGGCCCGTGGTGGTCAAGGACGGCCGCTTCGGTCCGTACGTCACGGACGGCGAGACCAACGCGACGCTGCGCCGCGACGACGACGTGGAGACCATCACATCCGAGCGCGGCTTCGAGCTGCTCGCCGAGAAGCGCGCCAAGGGCCCGGCCAAGAAGACCGCCAAGAAGACGGCGGCGAAGAAGACCGCGGCCAAGAAGACGACGGCGAAGAAGACGGCCGCCAAGAAGACCGCGGCGACGAAGACGACCGCGAAGAAGACGGCCGCCAAGAAGACGACCGCCAAGACCGCCGCGAAGAAGACGGCGGCCGAGAGGTCGTCGGCCAACGCCGAGTAGCCGGCCGACGGCGGGCGGGAAAGCGGAGGAAGGCGGAGGAAGGCGGAGCAATCCGCACGCCATCCACGGCTCACCGCCCGTTTGTTCGGCCGGGGGGCCGTGGATTCATGTGATCCGGATAGGCTGGCGGGATGACGCGAGAGCAGCCAACGGACGTGACCGCCACTTCCGGTGCCCTTGCCGCGGACTCCCGCGAGCGGGCCGTACGAGCCCTGCTGCGCTATCAGCCGATGCGACGGCTGTGGAGCGCTCAACTCGTCGGTGGTGCCGGGGACGTGCTCGCCGTACTGGTGCTGGTGCTGCTGACGCTCCAGGCGTCGGTGGCGGCCGACTCCTTCGGCGGCGGGTACCGCGGCGCGGCCTTCGCGGTGGCGGTGGTGCTCGGCGTACGGCTCTTCGCGACCGTGCTGTTCGGCGCGGTGCTCCTCGGGCCGCTCGCCGCGCTGATCGGCCCCTCCGGTCCGCTGGACCGCCGCTGGACCATGGTCGGCGCGGACGGTCTGCGGCTGGTGCTGCTCCTCATCGCGCCGCTGTGGATCGACTGGGCCCCGGCCGACGCCGTCGCCTGGCTGCTCATCACCACCTTCGTCGTCGGCGTCGTGGAGCGCTTCTGGACCGTCGCCAAGGACGGCGCGGCCCCCTCGCTGCTCCCGGCGCCGCCCGCCGAGGGCGCCGCCGTACGCCCGCTGCCCGACCACCTGGACGCGCTGCGCCGGCTCTCGCTCCGTACGAACTTCGTGACGCTGCCGATCGCGGCCGCCGCGCTGCTCGTCGTCACGCTGATCGGCAGGCTGCTGGGCACCGGCGTGGAGTGGTTCCACACCCACCAGGCCGCCCTCGGCTCGTACGTCGGCGCCGGGCTCTTCGCCGCGTCGATCTCGATCCTCACCTTCGTCGAACTGCCCGGCGCGCAGACCAGCCGCACCCGCTCCCCCCTGGAGGGGCTGCGCCGCCCACGTGCCGCCTCCGGGAGCGGCGCCGACAAGGGCCGCACCGGGGCCGTTCCGCTGCTGGTGCCGGCCTGCGCCGGGGTGGCGGGCGCGATCGCCGCGGCCGTGGGCGTCGCCCCGCTGCAGGCCATGGACCTCGGCGGCGGGCCGGTCGGCTTCGCCCTGCTCGTCCTCGTCCTGACCGGCGGTCCGGCGATGGGCATCCGCTGGGCCCCCAAGGTCCTCCCGGGCCTTTCGCGGCGCCGGCTGCTGGCGCTGTCGGTCGCGCTGACCGGGCTCGCGCTGCTCACGGTGGGCCTGGTGCACGACACCACCACCGTCGTGCTGATCGCCCTGATCGCGGGCGTGTCGGCGGGTGTCGCCGCCCACACCGGCCACTCCCTGCTGGACCAGGAGTCCGAGGAGACCCGCCGGCCCCGGATGACCGAGCATCTGCAGGCCGTCGTCCGCGTCGGCGTCGGGCTCGGCGCGGTCGCCGCCCCGCTGCTCGCCGCCGTCATCGGACCGCACCGGCTCGGCAGCGGTGACTTCGTCTTCGCCCACGGCGGCGCGGCCTTCACCCTGATGCTGGTGGGCGCGCTGCTGCTGCCCGTCGCCGCGCTGGTCCTCGGCCGGACCGACGACCGGCAGGGCGTGCCGCTGCGGCGCGATCTGCGGGAGGCGCTGCTCGGCAGGGGCGGCGCGGACGAGGGCCCGGCCGCCACCGGCTTCTTCATCGCCGTCGAGGGTGGCGATGGCTCGGGCAAGTCCACGCAGGTGGAGGCGCTGGCCGAGTGGATCAGGGCCAAGGGGCACGAGGTCGTGGTGACCCGTGAGCCGGGCGCCACCGCGATCGGCAAGCGGCTGCGCTCGATCCTGCTCGACGTCTCGTCCGCCGGGATCTCGCACCGCGCCGAGGCGCTGCTGTACGCGGCGGACCGCGCCGAGCACGTCGACACCGTCGTCCGCCCGGCGCTGGAGCGCGGCGCGGTCGTCATCTCCGACCGTTACATCGACTCGTCCGTCGCCTACCAGGGCGCGGGGCGCGACCTCGCCGCGACCGAGATCGCCCGCATCTCGCGCTGGGCGACGAACGGCCTGGTGCCGCATCTGACGGTGCTGCTGGACGTCTCGCCGGAGACCGCGCGCGAACGCTTCACCGAGGCCCCGGACCGGCTCGAGTCCGAGCCCGCCGAGTTCCACCAGCGCGTACGGGCCGGATTCCTGGCCCTCGCCGCCGCCGACCCGGCCCGCTACATCGTCGCCGACGCCGGGCAGCTGCCGGAGGCGGTCACCTCCGTCGTGCGCCACCGCCTGGACCAGATGCTGCCGCTGTCCGAGGCGGAGGTGAAGGCCCAGGAGGAGGCCCGTAAGGCCGCCGAGGAGGAGGCCCGCCGCCGGGCCGAGGAGGAGGCCGCCCGTAAGGCCGAGGAGGAGCGGCTGGAGCGCGAGCGCCAGGAAGCGCTCGCCAAGGCCCGCGCGGAGGAGGAGGAGCGCAAGCGGCGCGAGCTGGAGGAGGCCCGCCAGCGCGAGGCCGAGCGGCAGGCGGAGGCGGCCCGTCAGCGGGCCGAGGACGCGCGCCGCAGGGCCGAGGAGGACCGCAAGCGCATCGAGGCCGAGGACCGCGCCCGCGCCGCCGAGGAGGAGCGGCGCCGCCTCCAGGAGGAGGCGGACGCGCTGCGCCGGGCCGAGGCCGAGGCGCGCCGCCAGGAGGAGCAGCGCAAGGCCGAGGAGGCGCTGCTGCGGGCGGAGCAGGCACGGCTGGCGGCGGACACGGCGTCCTCCGGGGCGGACGCGCCGACCGTGGAGACCGAGACCCCGGCCCCGCCGCCCGAGGACGAGGACGGCCCCCGGGGCACCGGCGGCGCCCGGGGCGCGGCGGCCTCCGGCGCGGACGACCCGCACCCGGACACGACGGAGACGGTCCAGACGCCGAGGTTCGACCCGCGGGCGGGGTACGGCGGCGAGTCCGGCCGTCCCGGTACCGGATCGTCGGCGGCCGATGAGACCACGGTGCTGCCACCCGTGCCTCCCGCGCCGCCCGTACCGCCCCAGAACGGCCCGGGCGCCGACGAGACCGCTGTGCTGCCGCCCGTACGGCCCCAGGACGGCCCGGAGCGCCGGGGCGGCCCGGACGCCGAGGAGACGACCGTCCTGCCCCAGCCGCCCGCCGAGCCGCCCACGAGCGCGGCCGACGAGACGGCCGTCCTGCCGCCCGTACGGGACGAGCGCTCCGGCGACCCGGCGGACCGGGTCCCGCCGTGGCTGTTCCGCCCGGACGAGGGCCAGGGCCAGGGTCAGGAGCACGGCCAGGGGAACGAGCGCACGCGCGAGATGCCGCAGTACGGCCAGGACCAAGGCCAGGCGCAGGGCCAGGCGGAACCGCCGCGCCGGCGCCGCCGCCCCGAGTGGGCCGAGGAGACCCCCCTGGACGACCTCCCGTCCCTGGCCGACGAACTGCTCGGCCCCCGCGACGACGAGGACGGCCGCCGCCGCTGACGGCGGGGTGCTGACGCTATCGCCGGGCGCAGTCGCGAATGGCCGCGCCCGGCTACTGGCCTGGGCGCCGACGGTGGGCCGCTAACGCCGATGGGCCTGCGCGGGGCTGCCCATGGTCCGGCTGGGCGCCGCCGCCGGTGGCCGCGTACGGAAGACGGCAGGGCGCTGGCGCGGGCCCACTGACGGGCCGGGCGTCGCCGACGACGGCCGCGTCTGATCGCGGGACGCCGACGGCGAGGCGCTGGCGGAGGCCCCCCGCGGCGCGCGCGGGCGGAGGGCCCCTCACCGCCCGGCCGGGCGCCGTCGCGGACGACCGGTGCGTTCGGGTGTCGGTGGGGTGGACCACAATGGGGTGCCGTAGGGACGAGCGGCGGAGGCAGTCATGGCGGTGTGGGACGACCTGGTCGGGCAGGACCGCGTGGCGGCCCAGCTGTCGGCTGCCGCGCGGGATGCCGACGCCCTGGTCACGGCGGCCAGTGAGGCGGGCGGCGGCCCCGCCGGGGAGCCCATGGCGTCGTCCAAGATGACTCACGCCTGGCTGTTCACCGGCCCGCCCGGCTCGGGCCGGGCCACGGCCGCCCGCGCCTTCGCCGCCGCGCTGCAGTGCGTCAGCCCGGACCGGGCGCTCGGCGGCGCCCCTGGCTGCGGCTTCTGCGACGGCTGTCACACCGCCCTGGTCGGCACCCACGCCGATGTGGAGGTGGTCCGTACGGACATGCTCACCATCGGCGTCAAGGAGACCCGTGAGCTCGTCCGCCGCGCCCAGCTCTCGCCCGCCGGCGGCCGGTGGCAGGTGATCGTCATGGAGGACGCCGACCGCCTTACCGAGGGCGCGGGCAATGTGCTCCTCAAGGCCGTCGAGGAGCCCGCGCCGCGCACAGTATGGCTGCTGTGCGCGCCCTCGCTGGAGGATGTGCTGCCCACGATCCGCTCCCGCTGCCGCCTCCTCACCCTCCGTACGCCCCCGGTGGACGCCGTGGCGGACATCCTCGTCCGGCGCGACGGCATCGACCCCGAGCTCGCCGCCTCCGCCGCCCGTGCCACCCAGGGCCACATCGGCCGCGCCCGCCGCCTGGCCACCGACGAGCGGGCCCGCGCCCGCCGCGCCGCCGTCCTGAAGCTCCCGCTGCGCGTCGACGACGTGGGCGGCTGCCTCAAGGCGGCCCAGGAGCTGATCGACGCGGCGGCCGAGGACGCCAAGCAGGTGGCGGAGGAGGTCGACGCCAAGGAGACCGAGGAGCTGCGCGCCGCCCTGGGCGCGGCCGCCGGTACGGGCGGGCGGCTGCCGCGTGGCACGGCGGGGGCCATGAAGGACCTCCAGGACCGTCAGAAGCGCCGTGCCACCCGCACCCAGCGGGACACCCTCGACCTTGCGCTCACCGATCTGACCGCCTTCTACCGGGATGTGCTGACTCTCCAGCTCGGCTCCCAGGTGGGGCTCGCCAACACCGACGTTCGGGACGCGCTGGAGCGGATCGCGTCGGGTTCGAAGCCCGAGCGGACGCTGCGCCGGATAGAGGCGATCACGGCCTGCCGTCAGGCGCTGGACAGCAATGTGGCGCCGCTGCTGGCGGTCGAGGCGATGACCATGGCGTTGCGGGCGGGCTGAGTCACCCGTACGGGTTCGTCGCTGGACCCATGGAGCGTGTCCGAGTGGATACTCTCCGTAAGGGGGCGAACCGGTCCTGTCCCATAGGAACCAGTACAGGGTGATCCATGCGATCCGGCCGGCGCGATCCCGCGACTCGACCGCGAACCGAGGGATCAGTCCATGCACATCCGACACAGCAGCCGCCCGCTCCGGACCCTCGGCGCCGCCCTTACGGCCGCCGCCCTGCTGTCCTCCGGCTGCTCGGCCGACGCCTCCGCGCCGCGCGCCGCGGCGCTGTCGAAGAAGGCCGTCCCCGCCGCCCTCAAGCCGTACTACGAGCAGACGCTGAGCTGGCGCCCGTGCGGCGGCGCGGACTTCGAATGCGCCACCCTCAAGGCCCCGCTCGACTACGCGAGACCCGGCACCGGCCGGGACCTGAGGCTCGCGGTCTCCCGTAAGAAGGCCACCGGCACCGGCCGCCGCCTCGGTTCGCTCCTGGTGAACCCCGGCGGCCCCGGCGGCTCCGCGGTCGGCTATCTGCAGAGTTTCGCGGCCGTCGGCTACCCGGCCCGGGTGCGCGCCCGCTACGACATGGTGGCGATGGACCCGCGCGGGGTGGCCGAGAGCGAGCCCATCACCTGTCTGAGCGACAAGCAGATGGACACCTTCACCCAGACCGACCAGACGCCCGACGGCCGCGGTGAGACGGACCGGCTCGTCGCCGCCTACAAGAAGTTCGCGCACGGCTGCGCGACCCGCTCCGGCCGGATCCTCGGCCATGTCTCGACGGTCGAGGCGGCCCGCGACATGGATCTGCTGCGCGCCGCGCTCGGCGACCGGAAGCTGACCTACGTCGGCGCCTCCTACGGCACCTTCCTCGGCGCGACCTACGCCGACCTCTACCCCCACCGCGTCGGCCGTCTCGTCCTCGACGGCGCGCTCGACCCGACGCTGTCCTCCCGGCGCATCAACCGCGACCAGACCGCCGGTTTCGAAACCGCCTTCACCGCCTTCGCCAAGGACTGCGTGCGCCGCACCGGCTGCCCCCTCGGCACCGGCTCCGTGGCCACCGCCCGCGACCGGCTCGGCGCCTTCTTCGCCCGCCTCGACTCCCATCCGGCCCGCACCGGCGACTCCCGCGCCCTGGGCGAGCCGCTCGCCACGATCGGCGTGATCTCCGCCATGTACGACGAGACCGCCTGGCCCCAGCTGCGCACCGCCCTCCGCTCCGCGATGGGCGGCCACGGCGGCGGTCTGCTCAACCTGGCGGACCTCTACTACGAGCGCGACACCGACGGCTCGTACGCCAACCTCATGTACGCCAACCCCGCCGTCAACTGCCTCGACCTCCCACCGGCCTTCCGCACCCCCGCCGAGGTCAAGAAGTCCATCCCCGACTTCCAGAAGGCATCCCCCGTCTTCGGCAAGGCCCTCGCCTGGGCGGCCCTGAACTGCGCCTACTGGCCCGTCCGCCCGACTGGCACAGCCCACGCCCTGCACGCCAGGGGCGCCGCCCCCATCGTCGTCGTCGGCACCACCCGCGACCCCGCCACCCCCTACCCCTGGGCCCGCGCCCTCGCCACCCAGCTCTCCTCCGCCACCCTCCTCACCTACGACGGCGACGGCCATACGGCTTACGGCCGCGGGAGCGGTTGCATCGACAACGCGATCAACACCTACCTCCTCACCGGGCGCCCACCCACTCCCCACACCCGCTGCCACTGACCAGCCCCACCCCAGCCCAGGGCCCACCCGGCCCCGTACGGAGCATCCCTCGAAACTGTGTAGACTTGGCGACGCCGCTGCTGCCAATCTGGCTCCGCGGCATGCCGCCTTAGCTCAGTCGGCCAGAGCGACGCACTCGTAATGCGTAGGTCAAGGGTTCGATTCCCTTAGGCGGCTCAAGGGAAGTCCAGGTCATCTAGTCCATGACCTGGGCTTTTTCTTATGCGCTCACCTTGCGCGGCCGGAACGCGATGATCTTCGCACCCTCATGTGTGGCCGTTGTGAGGCCATCCTGCTCGACAGCGGCCTCGACGGGCGTCGTAGGCGGGATCGGTGCGGGAGCGCGGACGGCGCCCCGGGGGACCATGGCGGCTGTTGCCTCGGCGGCTTCGCGAGCAGCCTTGGGCATGACCGACTGATAGATGTCCCGAGTGATGCGGCTGTCGCTGTGCCCGAGCGTCTCGGACACGATTTTGACGTCGACGCCAGCGGCGAGCATGAGTGAGGCGGCGACGTGCCGCAGATCGTGCAACCGGATCGGCGGCAGTCCTGACAGCTCGACGAGCTTCTCGAACTGGTCGGTCAGCCACCCCGGGTGAATGCGGTCTCCGTCGTCCTGGGTGAACATCCGGCCTGTCTCGATCCATGCCGGGCCCCACTGGCAGCGTTCGGCGGCCTGCTTGGTCCGATGGGCTTCGAGTACCTCGTCGGTGTACTCGTCGATGCTGATCACGCGCTCGCCGCTGTCCGTCTTGGGCGCGCTCTCGATGACCTCCCACCCGTCTTGCACGAGTTGCACAGCGATCGTCATCTCGCGTGCCGTGCGGGCATAGTCGGACCACCGGACGCCGCACGCCTCGCCGCGGCGCAGGCCCCGGAACGTGATCAGGTGGAAAAGGGCATACAGCCTGTTGTCGGTGTCGGCGAGGAAGTCGAGGAACTGCCCTGCCTGTTCGGGGGTCCACACCATGACCGCCGAGGGCCTCTCGCCAGTGCGCAGCCACGTCTCTACTCGTTCGTCAGTCCACACCATCGCCTTTGGCCGCTTCGCTGCCGTGAGTTCGACATACGAGGCGGGATTGAAGGTGATCGCTCCCCGGGCGATGGCGGTGTTCAGGGCAGCGCGCAGCGTGTCGCGGATGTGCTTCTGAGTGGCCGGACCGGTGATGCGCCGAAACGGCTCCATCTCGTCGATGGCCGCTTTCAGGAACTTCCGGCGCCCGCGGTTCTCCGCTCCCTTCCATGGAATCGCCTTGAGCGCGTCGAGGGCGGCGCGGCGCTCCATGTTGGCGTCCACGATCTCGGCATTGGTTTCGGCGATGCCTGCGAACATCTCGTCGAGGTGCTGAACAGTGAGGCGGTCGAGGCGTATGTGCCCGATCCGCGGTTTGAGGTGGCACCGAATGTCGACGTCGTACCGCGTCTCGCCGCTCTTGCGTAACGCCTTCTTACCGGCGAGCCATGCGTCGAGCCACTCGGCGACCGTCATGTGCTGAGTGAGTGACTGGCCAGTCGCGAAGCGGCGTTTCGTCTCGGCGTAGTCCGGCAGGTCCTCCCCGCTCGCAGCGACCGTTTCCAGTAGGTCGGCGATGCGGGCGCGGCCGTCAGGGTCGGTCTTCTTGTCGGCGATGTCGAGCAGGGCACGCAGCGCGTCGATGTCGGTCTGTGCCTCGCCCTTGGTCGAGTACCCGCTGCGGCGGAACCGACGTCGTGTGCCGTCCTTACGCGGCGGCAGTTCCTGAACCAAATTCCATAGGCCGTGCGTTCGCTGTCTGAGCTTCGGACAGGACGCGCCGAGCTGCTTGCCGGTGACTGCGTCGCGGCATCCGCAACGCTTGGTGATGGTGCCGTTCACTCAGTTGTCTTCCTTCGGTGTGAGTGCGTCCGGGGCGTGAAGCATGTCGAGCCCCTTTAGGTCTTGGATCAAGTCCGGTCGTAGTACGGGAATCGGCAGACCCGCGCGGCTCATGTCGTTGATGTGGCGCGCGAGTTCTTCGAGTCGGTGCAGATACTCGGTCTGGGCTGCGGTCTCACCTCCCTTCGCTCGCTCGGTCTCGGCGCGCAGGTAGGCCCGGCGAGCTGCTTCACTGCGCCGCTCGAACTCGGGAAAGAGGCTTGCGGGGTATGCGGCCTCGGCCCATGCGGCGGGCCACCTCGGGCCGGTCTCGGCGATTTGCCGGGGCTCGGCGTAGTGCCGCCCGTCGGTGGGCCCCGCGAGCGTCGGCGTCTCCTCGCCCGTCCACCACTTCCACACCGTGTATGGGTCCCGGTCGTCGGCGGCCGGGACGGTGGGCACGGTGTCCTCGCCGCCGAGCGGAAGCATGAGGAGCAGCGGAGGAACGGCGAGGGCGAGGCCCAGCACGAGCAACTCGTCGGCGGTCACCTCACGGCGTCGCCGACCATCAGGCTTGCGCCTGCCGGTCTCGATGTTCACGAGTGCGCCGTACGTGAGCTCGGTAGCCCCGAGCCGTGCGCACTCGGCGGCGAGTTGCTCTCGCGTGATGCCGAGGCGCTGCCGGTGCCGACGGACCTGTTCGGCGATGGTGTCGCTTGCCGTTCGGTGACTGTGCATATCGACAAGCTAACAGTGCATGTTGCGCAATGCTAGCCGGTCTGGGTACTTTGGTGATCTAAATTGGTCGATACGAACAGGTCAGAGGGCATATCGACAAGTTCATGAGGGAGTTGGGGTAATGAGCGGCGAGCAGGGGATGACGCACGAGGAACTGATGTCTCTTCCGGTGTCGGTCCCCTTGGAGACGGCGAACAGGGCGCTCACGATGGGCAGAACCACCGGTTACGCCCTGGCGAAACGTGGGTGCTATCCCGTGCGAGTGCTGCGGCACGGGCGGCAGTACAAGGTTTCGCGCTACGACCTGCACCGGCACCTCGGCGTCAGTGCCGAGAGCGAAGGAACGGCGACCTCCGACGCGACGTGAACGCGATGAACTGCGCGGGCCCCGTCCGGAACTCTGGACGGGGCCTTTGCGTGGTCAGAGCCCCCGGCGCCTGGTCCTCGACGGACCATGCGGGGACGGGGCTGCTGTCTCTCGCTTGCAGCCGCGGTAGGCGGCGGGGGTCACGCTGACGCTGCCAGGGCGGCGAAGTGGTCACCCTCGTACCTGTACGGGTACTCGACGCCGATCTCGGCGAAAGCGGCGGCCCAGTGGCGTTCGCGCTGCTCTGGGGTCAGGTGGGATACGTCCGCCCGGAAGATGGCGCGGGCGTCCTCGGAGCTCGGGCCTGTCCACGGCTGGTGTCGATGTGGTGCGGGCGACATGGCGGTCACCGTGGCGAAGTGTTCGGCGGAGTGGCGGCCGGGCCCGCGTCGGCGGGTCTGCGGTACGAACAGGTGGAGCACCCATAAGAGGATGTGGGCGATAGCATCGCGCATGTCGTCAGCTCCTCGAAAGCTGGTGATGTTCCGCCCCCGGCGGGCCGGTCCTACGCGGCCCGCCGGGGTTTCTTGTGTATCGACGGTAGCGAACTTGTCTACCCTCGTCTATATACGTGTGCCCTCGTCTGTCAACGCTTGCCAACGTCGACGGTTGTCTACTGTTTGCGTCATGACGGCTGACGAGATCGACCACGAGGCGGAGACTCCGGTCTATCGCCAGATCGCTGCGGTTCTGATTGCCGACATTGAGCGCGGGGCGCTGCCGGTCGGACGTCGCATCCCGTCGGAATCCGATCTGGTGAAACGCTTTGGCGTGGCCCGTGACACTGCCCGCGGCGCGGTGCGCTACCTCCGCGACGAGGGATACGTGCGCACGGTGCCGCAGCGTGGTTCGTACGTCTTGGAGCGGCGACGGCCCACCGAGGGCGGTTAGCGGCCCGCCCGCCGCGCCTTGGATGACGAGCGCGACGGACGGAGCATCCGGGCGCGCTCTAGCGATCTCGCAGTGTCTCGGCGAGTTGGGGAAGCTGTTGCCGCGGGAAGTGGAGTAACGCGGCCTCGCTGAGACCGTCCGGTTCGAGGGGGACGTTCATGCGCCAGGAACCGGGGCGCCAGGGGTGGCGGACCTGGTCGGCGAACGCCGGCGTCTCGGCGAGCAGGGCGACGAGGCGCATTGCGTCGGGTATCGGGAGCTTCAGCAGTGCCCAACCGCGGTGGTAGTCGATGAATGCGTCGCCGCCGTATCCGAGCGGGGTGGCGCGCTTTGCTCGTACGCCGGCGGTGGCCTCGCCGACGTCTTGGCAGCATGCGCTCGTCGTGAAGCTGAGGCGCCACAGTTCACGGATGACGGGAAGCATCTCCGTGTCGATGTCTACTCGCTCCCCGCTGGGGGTGGTGAGCGTCTCGTGCGGGTGAATGAGCGGGTCCGTCGGCATCTGGGTTCCCCTCGTTAAGGCCGGCGGTAGGTCGCCCACTGGCCGGCTGCGGCGGCGAGAGCTTGTTTCCACTCGACGTCGGGTGCGTCCGCGGCGATGCCGGCCCAGAGTCGTTGTTGAGCGGTCGCGAAGACATCGAGGGCGCGGGCGGGGGCGGGGGACCATGCCGGGGTCTTGGCGGCCCACTGTTCGGCGTCCGAGGGCGTGTGCCCGGCGGCGATCAGCCAGACGACCCAGCAGGCGGCATCGATCCATGCGGCGCCACGGGTGGGCCATGCCCAGTCGACCACGCGCGCGGCGTTGTCGACGATGAGGACGTTGTCGGGCGTCCAGTCGGTATGCAGCAGGGTCTCGCCGCGCAGCAGCTCGGCGTCGTCCGGGCTGTCGAGGTAGTCCGCGAAACGCTGCTCGATCTGCTTCAGGACGATGCCGACGGGAGCTCGCACACCGGAAAGGGTGATGATCGCTTCGGCGACGAGCGGTAGGTCGTCGGATCGGGGGCTGTAGTCAGCGGGGTGCCCGTCGAGGTACTCGAAACCGAGCAGGTTCCACGTGCCGTCGTTGATCGTCCACAGGAGACGCGGGGCGAGTGGAGCGACGTGTGGGTTAATCGCCGTCTCGCGTTGCTGCGTCCAGACACGAGGGTGATCGCAGCTAAGCCCCTTGACGAAAATGCGGCCGGCGCGGGTTTCAAGGGTGGCGGCGATCTCGCTGTTGAGCCCCTTGTCGGCAGTCGCTGCTCTGTAGATGGGGCCGGTGCGGGCGGCGACGGCCTCGCGGGTGGCGGCGGGCAGGTCTTCCCAATGCATTCTCATGGTCACCACGGCGGGAGTGTAGGGCTTGGGACGAAGAGGCGAGGCCGCCCGCGCGCGGCGGGCGGCCTCCGGCCTGGAGCGGCCTAGTACGGGTTGTCGTTGCCGCAACCCCTCATCACCTCGTTGCCGGCGACGGTGTCGAGCTCGTCGACGAATTCGACGTCGTCCTCGACGACCGGACGCGGGGTGATCTCTACGGCGATGGCGCCGAGGGTGTCGACGACTTCGAGCTCGTCGTCGACCTCCGGACGCGCGGTGATCTCTACAGCGACAGCACTCATGGGTTTACCTCCTCTCATGCGTGTTGGCAGTAGCGGTCCAGGGACGAGCCGGCTTTGCGGTACAGGGTCACGAGCGGCATGCACGTGGTGCATGACTTCTGGAGAGTGCAGCTACTGCACCCGCTGTGACGCTGTAGTGCTCGGTCGGCGATGTTCCCGAGCCGCGATAGGCCCGCGACTCCCTCTTTGAGGAGCGGTATCGGGTGGTCGCGGGAGACTTTGCAGACGCTCGCCATGCCGAAGGGGCTCACGTTCAGGGACGTGTGGCCGGCGTCGCATCCGGTGAAGGGGGTTCGGTTGTGGAGGTACTCGGGTGCCTGCTGCGCGAGGGGTTCGGAGTCGCCGGCGAAGCTCGGCGACATGTGGCTGTACTCACGGATGCGTGAGGCGTACCGCTCGGCCAGGGCTCGCATGGCGTCGGCCTCGTGCGCGTTCTCGCGCGTGATGACGACGCTGAGGGACAGCGGCAGGTCGGCCTCGCGCGCGGCGGCCAAACCACGTATGAACTTCTTCCATGCGCCGCGGCGATTCGTGAACCCGTCAAAGGTCGCTTCGGTGGCTCCGTAGACGCTGAGGGTCACGCGGTAGGGGCGGCGCGTGGTGAGCAGGTCGAGCACGTTGGGCCTGAACAGGGTGGACCCGTTCGTCAGGATCTCGACCATCATTCCGAGGTCGTACGCGAGCGCGTACGTCTCGGGGAAATGCTTGTCGATGGTGCACTCGCCGCCGCCGAGCTCGATCCAGACGATTCCCGCGTCCCGCAGGATGTGCAGCAGCCTCTCGCGCGGCTCCCACGCGAGGCCCTCGTGCCTTTTCAAGCCGTAGACACAGTGGTCGCATCCCCAGTTGCACCCGTTGTTCACTTCGTACGAGGCGCGGCCGTGACCGTAGGGGGAAGGATCACGGATGAGCAGAACGTCGGGCCCCGGGTTGTCGCCGAGGTCGAGTGCCCATCTGCGCCGAGCGGCGTCGCGCAGCCAAGCGGGCACCGTGCCGTTAGCCGCGGCGTCGCGCAGCTCTGCGTATCGGTGAGGCTTGATCTTCAGCCCCGAGGCGTGGCCGGGGCGCAGCACGAGGTGTTCGTTCAGGAACGGACTTGCGATGAGTTCGTACACGGTGCTCCTCGACTCGTCTGGACGGGCTTGGGGCTGTGCCGTGAGGTGCGTTGTGGGAATCTCAGCGGGCGGCGGCCACGGGGTGACCGAGGGCCGGCGGTGGCATGGCTCATACCTTCCGTGGTGTCGGGTGGTGCCTTATACGCTCGATCTCGGCGGGTCGGCCCGGGGTCTATCTCACTCCGGGGCGGCCCGTTCGGCGTTAGCTCAGACGTGGTACGTCGTCCCCCACCGCATCGATCCACGAGCGAAGGAGGCGCGTACGTGCGCGTCGGTCTCTTCCTGCCCGGCCCCGGCCGCGAGGGGGTCGAACAGAACGCAGATGCGGATGGGCCCGCCCGCGGCGACCAGGCGCACCCACGACGGCGCGGCGGGCACGCACAGCCGGCACGTGTCGTCGCCGTAGGCGAGCCACGGGGCACCGCGCCGTATGCGGATTCGGTGGCCGATGTACGGCGGGGTCGCGTCGTGCGGGCCGAGGTACAGCGCGTCGGCGAATGCTCGCATGCCTGCCCCGATGCTCTCGACGCTCTCGTGCGCGAGGCGCGGCGGAACGTGGTAGGCGAGCAGTTGGGCAATGCTGAACGCCTCGGTGAGGTGAAGGGCGGTCGCGAGGCGGATACCGGCAACGAAGCCAGGGCCCGGAACGGTGCCGCTCGTCGGTTCGGGGGTCGTTACCACTTGACCACCGCCCACACGATCTTCCCGAATGGGCGGTCGCGGACGCCCCACGTTGCGAGGGCATCAACGATGAAGAGTCCGCGGCCTCGCTGGCGTTCCACAGACTCCGGCTTGAGGAGTGGGCGGCGCCGACGGGTGTCGTGGACCTCAATGGTGACGTTATCGGGGCCGTGAGCGAGGGCGACGCACAGGGAATCGCCCGGTTCCGAGCCGTATCGGATGGAGTTGGTCACCAGCTCGGAGGCTACGAGCAGCACGTCGTCGAGGGGGCCGTCGCCGATATCCGGTACGTAGAACTTCACGTACTCGCCCGTGAAGTTACGGGCCGCCTTGGCGGATTCCTCGACTGCGGCAAGGACGATCCGCCACGGTGGGCCCACCAAGGCCCATGGGTTGTGGGTGATGGTCATAGCTCTGGTCACCTCCCGTCCTCCGGGGCCGCCGGGGCCGGGCGACTCACGGGCAGGCAGACGAGGCGCAGCGCTTCGCCTTGCGACCATCGGGCGGCCAGTCGAGGCGTGGGCGCTCGGTAGGTGGGGGTGTGTGCCGAGGACGTCAGAGCGAGCGTCAGCACAGCCGTGCTCACCGCTCACCCTCCCCGGCCTGGTGCCGCTTCTTGATGATGTGGTCGAGCTGGAATCGGTACAGCTCGACCTGCCCGGGCGTCAGAATCAGGACCGACTCGGACATCCCGCCGTCCTCGTGGTGGACCATGACCGGTAGGGCGGCCTGCTGCGCCCGGTGGTCATAGATGACATCCCGTTTCAGGGGACTGACGTGCGTGACCGGCACGGGCACGTGGCGCAAGGTGTCACCGCTGGACGGGGCCGACCATTCCCGACCGCCTCCCGGCGGACGCAGGTGGTAGGACGCCGAGCTTGCGCCCGGTACACGGACGACGACGCCGATTCGCCCGTTCTCCGCGAGGTCTGAGGCGAGGTCGCCGAGTCGGGGGCGAAACGGGGCGCCTGCGCTTAACTCAGCGCCCCGTGGCGCAGGTTGCTTCGAAGTCTGCTTGGTCATGCCCCGAAGCTAGGAGGAGGGCAGGGGCCGAATATGAACCGCAGGAATATCACCCTCATCCGTCGAGGTGAAAGCGGTCTGACATGCGGCGCAGCTTCTCGCGGGTGGTCGCTCGTTCGGCGTAGACGAGGCTACGCAGGGTTGACCGCGCAATGGGGTGGTTGCGGATGAGCTGGGGCGCGATGCGTTCGGCTGTCTCCAGTTCCTTCAACGCTTTGTCCCGGTTGCCATCCCAAAGCCACGCGCGGGCGATGTCCATGTGGTGGTGTCCCTGGCGGGAGTGGGGGAGTGCGGCGACAAGTTCCGGGCTGGTCTTCCGGTTTATGGCCAGGGCCCTCCGCTGCTCGCGCATCTCAAGCGCAACGTTGATGGCGTGAATCTGGACGTTGCCGGGCGAGAACGTGAGCGAATGCCGGTCGTACACCGGGGCACCGGAGTATTCGCCCAACCGATCGGCGGCGGCCCTGGCGTGCGCGATGCGGTCCTCGGCCTCTGCCCGTAGCCCTCCCCGCGCTGCCGAGACCGCGGCGCGCAGTTGCAGCGATCCCCATGCGCGGATGGCCAGCGGTTCGCCCTCGTCGTAACCCTGCTGCACGCTTTGCAGTGCCTTGTCCGAGAGAGCGACGGCGTCCGACCAATCGGCGGTTGCCCACATGTCCCATACGCGCATCCAGTCGGCCACGGCAGGCATGACGGAGTCGCCGGATAGCCGTGCCGACCAGGAGGCCCGTTCACAAGCCATCGCGACCAACTCGGGGTGACCGAGGGCGTGCGCGGCGGTGTGCGCGAACTTGCAGCAGACGGCGTAGATCGCGAACGCTTCCTCGCGCTCATGGCCGGTGGAGACCTCGGCGAGGGCCCGAGCTTCGCGGAACAGATCGGGAAGCACCTGCATGATCGCCACGTTCGCCGCTGCGTCGCGTAGGCGGTGCAGTCGAGTGGTCTCCTGCCAGAGCTGGCTAGCCGGTCGCGGGGTGCCGTCGAAGATGGGGGTGAGGTCGTACCGGCGCAGTTCCCGCAGGACGGATGACGCGGCGACCTGCCATTGATTCTCGTCGGGTGAGCTGTTGTACGGACGGCCGATCAGGTCATTCGGGTGCACATGCAGCTCGGCGGCGAGCAGGTTTAGCAGGCCGACCCGGTCAAGTTCGATGAGGCCGCGTTCCATCTTCGACACCCACCCCTGAGACTTCCCCAGAGCGGCGGCGAGGTCAGCCTGCGGCATCCCGAGACGAAGCCGTGCGCGACGTGCGCGGCGGCCGATCTCCTCGGCTTCTTCCAACATCAGTGCGCCCCCTTTGCGGTGTGGCGCCGGCGGGGTTCAAGCGGGCGGCGAGGCATCCGTGCTCCATCCGTCGGGCGTATACCTCAGAACGGTACCCATGGTGCGGGGCGGGTGTGGAGCGCTACAGAGCAGGAGAGCGCCAGGAATGACAAAGGCGCCCCGCTCCGGCGCGAGGCCGAGGCGGGGCGCTGTATTCATGGGGCGTCGTCGACGATGAGCCGGGTACGAGCGTCGACGCGGTCGACGGCGTCCCGCAGGCTCTACCCGCTGTTCGGGTGTAGGTTCGTGCTCGACCGCGACGAGCTGCTGCTCGATGGTGTCGAGACGCTGTTTAAGGCTCGGGCGGGCTGGCGTACCCTGCCGGTCGTCGGCCACCCCGCCCTACAAAGGGTTCGGCCGTGACTTGACCGTTTTGAGGATCTTCTCGGCTGCCTGCTCCGGGTCTTCGTGTTCCCACACGCGGATGACGGACCAACCCGCGTTACGTAGTGCCTCGTCGGTCTCCGCGTCGCGAGCTCGATTTCCGGCGATCTTCTCCTGCCAGAACGCCGCGCCCTTCTTGGCGGGCCGGTGGTGTTCCGGGCAGCCATGCCAGTAGCAACCATCGACGAAGACGGCGACGTGTGCCTTTGTGAACACCACGTCGGCGGTCCGGCGCAGGTTGGGGAGCGGTCTGGCTCCCACGCGGTATCGCAGTCCGCGTCTGTGGAGCGCGGATCGCAACAGCTTCTCAGGCTTCGTGTCCCGTCCCTTGTTGGCGGACATGACCGCTCGGGAAGCGGGGGAGGACGCCCACGAGTCGGGGGGAACGGACTCGGTGGTCACGTAACCGGCGGCGTGAGCCATCCTCCATGCCTGCGCCAGGTTCGCGGCGCGAGTCGTGGCGTCTACCTCGCCGACATACCGTTCTTGCGTCTCGCCTTCCCGAGACCATCGCAGATAGGCGCGGATGCGGCGGGTGCTGCGGTATAGGCGCAGCGCGATGGACGCGCGCGCGTAACGGCCGTCGCCGATGTCGACCGCGCGAGCGAGCCGGCTACCGGCGGCCCGGTCCTGCTCAGCCGCTCGGGCCTCTCGGCCTACTCCCGCTCTCGGCTTCCACGCCCGATCGGGAGGCATCCGATCCTTCCAGCACCTCTGTCGACCGCTCACGGCTTCGGTCACTTCCGCTTCTCCGGGTCCCCCAGAGCCCCAACCGACTTGAGAGCGTTGGCGACAGCTTCCGCGAAGGCCGCCCCGAGCTTGACGGGCACGGCGTTGCCCAACTGCCGCATCTTCTCGCCCCGCGGTCCGTCGAGAATCCAACGGTCAGGGAACGTCATGACTCGCGCGGTCTCACGCACGGTCATGTATCGGTATCCGTCCCCGCCCCCGAAGTTGACAAAGTTGACGTCGTCAAGCTGCATGACGGATTCCCCGCCCGGTACGCCATGCACCCCCGCCTTGACGGTCTTCGCGGGCCGGTCCAGCACGTTCGGGGTGTGCCCGGTGTACATGCGAGCTCCAGGCCACCCAACGTGGTCGGTGATACCGTCCACTTCGATCTTTTTCTCGACGGCTTCCTCCGTAACGTACGGAAGTGGCTTCCCCTCGTTCTCGTCGATTCCCGCGATGGCGTCTCGCAGCGTGCGCCACGGCTCCAGCTTCAGCTTCTCCTTGACCTTCTCGTTCTCGTAGTCGAGTTCGGGAAGGTTGGCGATGACGCGTTTGCGAACATCGGCGGGCACCTTGTGCCGCTTCCAGTATGGTCCACCCTCACGCATGGAGTGGATCATCGACTCAGCGGAGTGCGTCTTTGCGGGCATGAACTTTTCCCAGTCGACATCGAGGTCAGCGCGGAACGCGACGATGATCACTCGATTCCGAATCTGAGGTACGCCGTAGTCAGCCGCGTTGACCTCCATCTCCTTGACGACGTATCGCTCCGAAAGGTCAACCGATTCGTTGGCGATCAGCTTCTCAAGGAGTTCGTTGTGGTCTTCCCACGCGGCGTCCTCGTCGCGCTCCACGAAGGGGAGGCTCAGTTCATTCAGGATATAGTTGAAATATGGTTTGAAAGAGGGGCGAAGCAGGCCGCGAACGTTCTCGCAGATGACTGCCTTGGGCCTCATTTCCCGAATGGCACGGAACATCTCTGGGAACATGTTCCGCTTGTCCTCTGTCCCCTTGTGGACTCCCCCCAGACTGAAGGGTTGGCAGGGTGGTCCACCGGCGAGAACGTCGACCTCTTCGGTAACGTGCTCGCTGAAGTCGATTTTGCTCACGTCGCCGGAGACGAGTGGCCACCCCTTCTCGGGCTCCTTGGGGTTCGGCGGGTTGTCCTTCAGGGACTGGCAGGCCCGCGGGGCCAACTCGTTCACCAGGAGCGGACGGAAGCCCGCCGCGTGCACAGCCATCGCGAGCCCCCCGCCGCCGGCGAACAGCTCGACACACGTCCCTACCTCTTGGCGTTCTTCTCGCAGCTCGGGCATGAGAGAAGCATACCGCGGAGTTTGTGATCATGGTGACCCATCCCGCAACTTGCCTCGCGTGTCCCCCAGTTGCACCAGATAGGCTGCGCCGTGATCAGGAATTTCGTAGCGGGCGAGGTGCTCAGATGACCGACGGGTACAGCGATCAGTTCCGGCTCAGCATCACGGAGGCGCTGAGCAAGCAGCTATACGCCGCCCTGAAGCGCTTGGAGCCCGCGCCCCTCACGCAGGAAAACCTCGACGCCCTCGCCCCTCAGGCCGAGAAGCTTGGTCTCCCCAACATGTCAGGGGTGTATCAGCTATTCCGGCAGTTGCCCGGCGAGGAGCGCCAGCTCACCTATGTGGGAAAGGCTGACGAGCCACTCCCCGATCGTCTTGGAAACCACCTTTACAAGCTCTCCGGGCGAGAGGGTATTTCCATTGACGAGATGTCGTTCAAGTGCCTGTTTGTCGAAGAGGACCTCTCCTCCGTCTCTCCGGAAAAGATGCTGATCAAGGAGCACCTCAAAACCGGAAAGATCGTCTGGAACAATCGCGGCTTCGGTAACAACGACCCCGGGCGCAATCGCGATCGGACTGTGATCAAGAGCAACCACTTCGATCTTGAGTTCCCCATCGACCTTTCCCGAAGGGTGGAGGGGCTCACACCGGGGGTTCAGTCACTGCACCAGGTGCTAGGGGATATCAAGAGTGGCATACCGTTCAACTTCCGCTTCAAACACTCGGCCGCCTTTAAGGAGCTGCTTGTCACCGTTCCAGACGGGGAGATGACCGTAGACGAAGCGTTTCGCTTCGTCGCGCAGTACCTGCCCGAAAAATGGCAAATCTGTGCTCTGCTCGGCTGGGCGATCATGTACGACGACAGCCCCTCCACTTACCCCAGTGCCCGGCATTACTACCGGCTTGACGGGGTCTCCACTCAGAAGCCGAAGACTCGAAAGCCCAGCAAGAGTGAGACGGAAGACGCGGTCGAGGACGAGGACGCTGAGTTCGCCGAGTAACGTCGCTGAACTGGCAGCGTGCTCCGCCCACAGCGACAAGCTGTGGGCGGAGCACGCTGGACAGCGTCGAGTGCGCTCCTCTCGTTCTATCTGAGTTGGGCGAGTGCGGCGAGGACGAGACCGGCGAGGCCGACCAGGGCGCCGATGCTCGGCAGGGGCCATCGGCTCCGTTCGAGGGCGCCGAGGCGGGTCTCGTGGTCGACGAGTTGCCGGTCAGTCTGGTCGCTCCGCTGCACGAGCAAGGCGAGTGATCCATCGACCCGGGCGAACCCCTCGGCCATAGTGCCGCGTAGCTTCTCCAGCTCGATGGCGACGGACGGCTCGTGAGGGGCCGAATGGGTCACGCGCTACCGTCCCCGTTGTTGTCAGCCAGGCCGAGGCCGACGCGGTCGAGTAGGGCCTCGACGGCGGGCAGTGCCATCACGCGGGCGAGGCCACCGGCAACGGCGAGGGCGCCGGCGACCCATGGCAGGGACGTGGGGATGCCGGACGCGTTGACGATGGCGGGCAGGGCGACGGCGAACGCGACGACCCCCTGAATCAGGGTGTGGACGGTGCGCTTATTGGCGGAGGACACAGGTACCTCACTTCACGATATTGAGAGTCTGACCGGCGTAGATCCGGTTCGGATTGCTGATGCCGTTCGCCTTGGAGAGCTTGGCGACGGTCGTCCCGAACTTGGTCGCGATTCCTGACAGGGTGTCCCCGCTCTTGACCTTGTACGTGGTGGTCTTGCTGCCGCTCGACGACGTGCTGCCGCCGGTCGAGCCGCTGCTCGACTTGGTCGCCCAGGCGCGCAAGGCGGCCCGGTTGGCAAATTTGCCGACGTTGGTGTCGAGCGGCCGGTCGGCGTGCTGGTGGAAGGTCCATGCGGCCGAGATGCGCGGCTTGCCAGCGGTGACGTAGTCGGCGATCCACAGGGCGTCGCCGGCGTTGCTGGTGGTGTCCCGGCGGGTCCAGTAGTCGAGGTTGCAGTACAGGCCGACCCGGTGCGTCTTGCCTCGCAGTCGCTTGACCTCGGCAAGGAATCTGTCCTTGTCCGCGCAGCTCACCCCGGGGTCTTCCCAGTCGGCGAACAGGGGGTCGCCCTCGACGCTGGCGCACTTCTCGACGAAGTACGCGGCCTGCGCGGTCATGCTGCCCGGGCGAAGGAAGTGATAGGAGCCAACGACCAGGCCAGCCGCGCGAGCGTGCGCGACCTGATCGCGCATCTTCGGGTTGACGTACGAGGTGCCTTCGGTGGCCTTGACGAACACGAAGTCGAGGCCGGAGGTGCTGAACGTTGCGGATTGGTAGGACGAGACGTCAATGCCTTTGACGGTCACGGTGGGTGTCTCCAGACATGAAAAGAGCCCCTGCCTGCTGGCGAGGGGCGCACGGGTGAGAGCGGGTTAAGCGAGGGCGGCCCAGTACCGATTGGCGCCGTTTTCCATCGACGCGAGGGTGATGGATGCGGGCGCCGTGGCGGCGCCGGTCGAGTAGACGCCGAAGCGGCGGACGGCCGTGTATCCGAAGACGTTCGGCGGGGCGCCGGCGCCGGATTCGGCGGCGAGCAGCAGCGGGCCGTCGCCGGTCGTGGTGTTGTACTGCAACCGCCACGCGACGTAATAGACGCCGGCGGGGGCGGAGTAGGCGGCGGTGAGCGGCGAGGTGATCGTCGCGCCGCCGGCGGTGTGGACTTCGGCCGGTTCATAGGCAGCGGTCGACATGTCTCCGGTCGCCGCGACGCGGCTGCCGCTGCTGTTGTAGATCGCGGCCCATGATCCGGTGAGCAGACCGCCGGCGTAGCCGGTGGCGAACCACACGATGCGGGTCAGCGTCGCGGGTACGCGCAGGATGACGGCGGTGACCCGTATGGGGCCGCTGCCGGGGTACAGGCCGGTTGACTGGCCGAGGGCGGGGTCGAATGCCCATCCTGCGAGGCCATGGTCGGAGGGGAGCCACTCGCCGCCGCCGAGGGCGTCCACGTATGACTTGCGGGCGAGGTGGTTGTCGGCGGTCGGCGCGGCGGTGGACGACGGGACGCTCGAAAAGGTCTTCGTGCCGCTGATGGTTTGGGTACCGGCGAGCAGAACGGCGGCGGTGGTGAGCGGGTACCGGGCGTCGGCCGCAGCCTGCGTGAGCGCTCCGACGTCCGCAGCGGTGAGGTTGACGATGCCGGTGTACCCGTTGACGGACGCCACCGCGCCCCCGCCGGAGGACTCCGGGAGCTGCGCGGCGGGCACCTTGCCGGACGCGTCGAGCTGCGCCACGCCGCCGGCGGCGCCGACCGCGGTCGAGGGAATCGCCCCGACGTCGGCCGCGGCGAGCACGACGGCGGCCTGCGACTGGCCGTTGACGGACTGGACGACACCGGGTGCCCCGTCCCGGCCGGGGGCGCCCTGCTCGCCGCGGGGGCCGGCCTCGCCGGCCGGGCCGACCAGGGAGGCGAGCCACTGCTCGCGGGTGCCGGGGAATCCGGCCGCGACGGCGACGGCGTACGCGTCGGCGCCCGGTGCGCCCGGTGCGCCCGTGGCGCCGGTATCGCCCTGGACGCCGGCGGGGCCGATCAGGGAGGCGAGCCACTCGGCGACGGTGCCGACGAATCCCTGCTCGACCGCTACCTCGTACGCCGAGTCGCCCCTGACTGCCACGTAATTGGGCTTGCCGGGGTCGGTGGGGGCGATGTCGGCGAGGTCAGCGGCAGGGTGTTCGGCCGGTAGCAGGATGGCGTACGAGCGGTTCGAGGTGACGCCGGCGAGCTGCTCGGTGACGACGTAGGCCCACCCGTCGGGGTCCATGTCGGGGGCGTCGGTGGCGGGGAGGACGACGGAGATTGCGCCCGTGGCGTCGAGCTGGGCCACGACGGGCCCGCCGAGGATCACGTCGGCGTCGGGGAAGGTCAGAACGGCTGGCGCGCGGAAGGTCACGCTGCCGGTCAGGGGGGTGCCGTCCGGCAGGAGGTATCGGCCGGTGACTTTCACGGTGGGGATGGACTCGGGCAGCACGTGCCGCGTCTCCTTACTCGTCGATGGGGTGCAGACCAGGCTCAGCGGCCGGTGCCGGCGGTGCCGGTTCGGGCTCGGGGAAGGGGACCGGCGCGGGGAAGGGGGGAGGTTGCACGGGTGCCTCGACGCCCTGCCCGGGGCCGTCCTCCTCGGCTACCCGGGCAGCGAACATCGGGGCGACAGCGGCGGGAGGCGCGGGGATCTCCGACGCTGCGTAGGTGCGGCGGGTGTAGCCACCGAGGCAGTTGCAGAGCACGCCATCGGTACCGGACTTCTGCCGGGCCTGGATGCGCACGAACACGAGCTGCTCGAACTCGGCGCGGTCGAGGGGGAAGGTGTACCAGGCCGTTTTGTAGACAGGGTTCGGTGCCGACGATGCGGCCGAGACGGAATCGGTGTCGATGTCGGTCCAGCCTGATTCGCTGGCGAGGCGATACTGCACTTTCACCTCGCAGGTGCTGCCCGGGGCGGCGCCGAATTCGAGCTGCACCGTGGCGACGGGGTTGTGCGCCTGGATCGAGGCGAACCAGCAGTTTTGAAATGAGCTGCTGGTGATGGACTGGCCGCCGGCGGGGAGCGGCTGAAACGACATGGGCAGGGCAGGTGATCCGATGCCGCGGCCCGAGGTGGTGTCATCGCCGATCACGATGTGCCCGGTGCGGTCCCAGATGCTCACGGCCTGCGTGCCGGCGCCGCCTGTCTGAGCGGACGGGCTCGCTCGGATGGTGAACGCCGTTGTTCCGTCCTCGCGCTGCATGATGACGCCCTGCTGTGGGGTGCCGTCGGGGTGGTTCCAGAACGAACCGAACTGGCCGACACCGAACAGGCCGGTTCCGTCGGGGGCGAGGACTTCCAGTGATCCGCCCTCGGCGATGGTCACGCGGCCGTTGGTGATCCTGTTGAGGGCGGGCCGCATCTGTGCGCGGCCGGAGAGTTCGCGCACCTGTCTTTCGAGGGCGCGTATGCGGTCGAGGATGTCCTGCGGGATTGCTGCCACTTACGCGGCCTCCAGATACAGGCGGGCCGACTCGGGTCGGCCGCGTTCGGGTGGGGTGATGGCGAGGCCGACGACGCGGTACCGGGCGTCGAGCGGTACGGGGTGCCACAGGTCCCGGATGCGGACGCGTACGGTCGAGCCGAGCATCGCGGGGGAGATGGGCGCGCGGGTCATGTCGAGGGTGATCTCGGGGACAACCGTCCCGGACCGGGCGGCGGCGAGGTCCGCGGCGGCGTGCGCGTCGAGCGTGGCCTGCTGCTCGACGGTCGAGTAATCGCTGCTGCCGTCCAGCCGCGGCCATCCGTCGGCGATGTCCTGTTCCGCGAGCTGAAGCGCGGACATGAGGGGGACGCTGTCGGCGGTCTGGTTGGTGTTGTTCGTCGCGCCCCTGCTCTGCCACGCGTTCGCCCGGACCGTGGCGTCAACGGGCCACGAGTACGAAGTGATCGGGCCCGGATAGTCGAGGACGACGTCGGCGTGCCCGGTACGGATCGTGGGCGTGCCGAGCTGCAACTGCTTCACGCGGCGGCCGTCGGCGTCCCGGTACGAGGCGATGCGCCACTCGAAACCGTCCTCGACTGCGCCGAGCTGGTCGATAAGGTCCCGGATCACTGGCAGGTCGTAGCGGCTGAACTTCCGCTCGCGCAGGACGCCGGATACGGCGGTGTCGTACTCGATGCTCAAGTCGCCGCCGGGGGTGTTCTGCACGTAGTCGAGCAGGCCGCGGACGATGTCGTACTGATCGGTCGGCGCGGTGGTTTCGAGAGAGTCGTACAGCAGCCGGTGCGAGAGGTAGGTGTCCCAGGTGCCGGCCTGTATCTGTACGCCGAGGTTTCCGCGGCCTGTTGCGGCAAGGGTGGCGGTCCACAGGACGCCGCCCCACCACAGCTCGCGCCCTCGCTCGATCCATACGGCGGTGCGGCCCGGGACGATGGCAGCCCGGGCCCGCGCGGCTGTTGCAGCGTTCGGGATCGGCACCGTGCCGGACATGGCGCCGGCCTTGCCTATGTAGTCGTCGAGGGCGAGCTGCTGCACGGGCAGCGCGTCGAGGACTTGATCGGATCGCAGGTCGGATAGCAAGAGGCGATAGGGAGGGGACGACAACGAGCACCCCCGTCCTCAACTGATGTGGCGATCAAGGGACAAGGAGAGTTACCGTAAAGGCGAGTTGGCAGGACAGCGGCAACGAGGACCGTTGAGAAGCTGCCAGCGCATCCAACTGCCCGAGGAGTTGCCTCGGGGACCGACGGCGCGGTTTGAGCGTTCCTCCGGGGGCGCGTCGCGGTAAAGATGAGTCCTGACGCTAGGTCTCAGCAGACCATCGCGAGGTGGTCGAGCTGAGGCTGCCCCGCCGATGGTCGACCACCCTTACTGAAAGGGTTCGGCCAGTGCGTTTCTCCGCCTCCGCCACTCGGGCGCTGCTAGTTATCCTGGCATTCGTCTCATCAGTGCTCGTCGGTGTTGTGGCGGGCATTCTCTCCTACGCAAACGGCGCTCTTGTTCCGGGTGCTGTGCTGTACGGCGGTGGAGCGCTCGTTGCCTGGATGACGCTGAGTCTCATGGTCATGGGCGCTCTTGGTTGGCTCGATGGCGGTGATTCTGGAACCTCGTCTACGTCACGCCAGAACGTAGGTAGCTGAGGTGCGCAGGTTGCGGTCGTTCCTCAACGCGCCCTCGCCCGACCAGGTGCGCAGAGAGAGCACGCCGGCCGTCGTCAGGCGCGCGGTGCCCTCGCCGAAACCATCCGATACGGACAGTTCGCAGTCGGCTGGCGGGCGCCACCCGGCCGGGATGGTTCCGAGGGTCTCGTCGTTGATGTTGCCGGCGGCTCCGACGTCGAGCTGTGCACCCTTACGCACCACTTCGAGGGCGAACCATGCGACACCGCCCGTGCGGCGCGCGGTGTAGCCGTTGAGGGTGTAGCCGCTGGCCACGCTGAAACCGGTTGTTGCGGTCTCGACATTGAGCGGTGGCCGGTAGGTCTCCCACTGAGCGGCGCTGGCGTTCCAGCGTTCGAGGACGCCGTCGACGTCGCGGTACTGGCCGTCGTAGGCGCCGGCGAAGTCAGTTCCCCACCCGCGCGGGATGATTCCGCCGTACGAGGAGGTGTACCGGCGGCGGTCGGCGAGGGCCGATGCCCAGTTGATCCCGCCAGTGCCGGCGGACGCACCGGCCGGGACGGTGATGGACCACAGCCGAAGCGACGACGCGGGCAGGGTGGGTTCGCTCGGGGACGGTTCCGGGGCGCCCTTGATCAGTTCAACAGCTACGGCGGTCTGCCCGGACGCGTCGAACAGGCCGTCGTACACCCGCAGCACGAGCGAGTCGACGCGCGGGTTTTGGGCATCTCCGTCGGCAACGGTGAGCGTCTCCGGGGCGGTCACGGCGACGGGGTACGCGCCCTGTGCGGTGGTGCCTTGCACCAGGGCGCGGCCGATGCCGAGCTGCACCTGCATGGGGCCGGCGCTGGTTGCCGTAAGCGGGGCGCCGCCGGCTATCACTCCGTCGCGGGTGGTCAGCTCGCCCTCGGGCGCGAATGTGCCGAGTGGGGCGAGTCGGGTGTCGGTGCGGGTCTGCCCGGCCGGCGGTCCGGTGAGCAGCCATGCGGCGCGCACGGTCACGGTGGCGCCACCTCCTTACCAGTAGGCCGAGCGCCACCGGACGGCGACGGATGCGGCGGGGTCGGATGATCCCGGGGCGGCCCGGAATGCCATGTCGGCCGTGCCGGGGGCGAGAGTGAACGTGGTCTCGGGCACGCTGCGGGCGCTCGCTGTGTAGAGCCGTGACGCGGTGCTGTTGAGCGTCGCGGTTCCCTCGCCGGTGTCGACGACAAGGACGTCGCCGACGGCGAGGTCGAGGTCGTATTCGAGGGCGTCGCCGGTCTCCAGGTTCGTGAGGCTCGGCATGGACACGGGGCCGCGGAACTCGATGATGGGATGCGCCGGCGCGTTGCCGACGTTGCGGGCGGTCAGGGTGCCCGTGCTGCCCGGCGTGCCGAATGCGAGGCCACCGTCGATGTTGGCGGCGGTGGCCCAGTCGAGGCCGGCGTCGAGCAGGTCCTCGCCGGTGTTCCAGTCGAGGCCGGGCTCGTCGGCCGGGAGGCCGGCCCGCGCGGTGTGTTCGAGCAGCTCGTATCGGCGCGGGTCGGATGCGGTGAGCTGCACTGCGGCGCCGGTGATGGTGCCCACCCGGTACCCGCGGCCGACGGGTACGGCCCTGGCCGTGACTCGGACCCATGCTAGAAGCGGGCCGCGGTCGTCGAGCTGCACCACGAGGGGGATCTCGTCGTCGGTGACGGCGGTTGCGTCGCCGAGCTGCTGCACGACGCCCCCGATTTCGCCGGGACGGGCGCGTATCACGATGTCGTCGACGGTGACGACGCGAGACTGTGCCAGCAGTCGGCCGAGGATGTCGCCGTGCGCGGCCGGTCGCGGGGTGCTGCCGGAGTCGAAGGCCGGGAGGTCTTCCCACCCGGTGAGGGAACGCCACCGGTAGGGGGTGCCGCGGCCGAGCAGCAGCTCGCCGAGCTGGACGTGCCCGGGCGTGGTGACCTTGTCGCCGATTGCCACGCGTCATCCCCTCGCCTTCATGCGCCATTCGAGGGCCGCCGCGTTCTCCTCCGGCGTCTGGTCGCCGCCGTACCAATGCTCGATGTGCACGGACGCGCCCCCCGGGGCATAGCCGAAGGCGCCGGCCGGTGCGGTACCGGCGGCGGCGCCGGCGAAGGCGGGAACGGTCGGGGGCGTCACGAGCTGCGACATGGTCCGTGCGAGGGCGCCCTGCCCAGAGCGGATACCGGCGACGACGCCGGCGGGAATCCAGCGGCCGACCTCGCGCGCCATGACCTTTGACGGTGAATGGATTCCGAGCGCCTTAGCGATCGGTCCCGGGATCATGTTCTTCGCGAAAGAGACGAGCTGAGATTTCAGCCAACCGCCCATTGACCTAACGCCACGGAGCAGGCCCCGGACAAGGTCGGCCCCCTTGTCGTACAGCAGGCCGCCGAGACTCCCAAGAGCCGATGTGATCTTGTCGGGCAGGCCCCTTACCCAATTGACGAGATCGGTCGCCTTGCGTACTGATCCATCCTTGGCACTCTGCCAATGCCGGGTAATCACGCTCGACAGGGACCAGCCGGTAAAGAAGCTGATGAGCTTCTGTGGCAGCGCCCCGACGTAAGAAACGATGCCATTCCACACTCGCGAGGTACCCGACTTGATCGAGTTCCAATGAGCGATGATGATCCCGACCAGCGTGAAGTTCAAGAACAGGTCGAGCAGTAACTGACCAACGCCCTTGATCTTGTTCCAGACCCATTCCCACGCGTGTTTCGTCGCGTTGACGATGGTGTCCCAGTTGGCCACGATCAGCGCAACCAGACCGACAACAGCGGCAATGACGGCCGCAACGGGGCCCATGGCGATCACCCACGCTGTGGCCATGCGCGCGGCCTGTATGAGGCTCTGTGCGCCCATCAGGACCCACGCGGCAACCACGCGTACCGCGGCGGCGGCTGCGCCGGCGCCTTGGGCTATCCAGCCGGCAAGAATCGTGGCATTGGTGGCTAGGAACGATGCCAGTGCGCCGGCCTGCGCCGTGCCCTGCGTGATCCAGCCGGTGACGACGGCGGTTGTGGTCGTCCACGCTTGGGCGGCGAGGGCAACCAGGGCGGGCAGGAAAAACGCCGTGATCAGTCCGGCAGCCACCGTAAAGGCGGTCGAGTGGTCGGAGACGAAACCGGCGGCGGTGGCGATGCCCTGCCCGAACTTCACCGCATAGTCGGCACCCTTGGTCAGAATGGGGATGACGTAGTCGTCAATGACACCGACGACTTTCTGCGTCAGTCCGCGTTTGAACTGCTCGAACTTGGTCGCCGCGTTGTCACGCATCGCGTCGCCGGCCTTGTCGGTGGCGCCCTTGACGTCGCCAAGTGCCTTTACGGCGGTCGACGGATTGAGTTTGAACAGCGCGCCCTGTAGATCCTCGGCCTTGGTGCCGAAAAGCGCGACGGCGGTTGCGTTCCGCTTTGCCGGGTCCTCAATGGCCTTGATGCGTTGCAGGACGTCGCCGAGTGCCTTACTGGCTTCCGGGCCGCCCTTGGTGAACGTCGCCGCCATCGTGTCGGCATTAAGGCCAATGTCCTTGAACGCCTGCACGCTGGTCGTGGACATGTCCTTACTGTGGATCGCGAATTCCTTCAACGCGTCTGCAACTGTGTCCGCATCCCTCGCGCCACCCTGTAGACCCTGCTGTATCAGGCCCATTGCGGTCTGCGCGTCGAGGCCCAAGTCGCGGAACTGCGTTGGGTACTCTGTGAACGTGTCGAGCAGGTCCTCGGCGGAATTCGCGCCCTTCTGGGTTCCGCGTACGAGGACGTCCATAGCCTCATCCGCGGATTTGGCGACGCCCGTTTTCAGCATGACGCCAACGGCGCGGGTCACGGCTCCGACGTCCTCGCCCATGACGGCCGCGGTGTCCGCGACGCGCTTACTCATGGTCTGGATCTGCGCTTGCGTTGCCTCGGGCGGCAGCAGGCCGTTTTGCGCAATGCCCTTGATGACTTCGGCGCCATCTTCGACCGAATCGACAATCGCGCCGGCGTACAGGTCGCCGGCGACCTTGCCGTACTTCGCCGCTACCGGGCCGGTGGTGCCGAGCTGGGCCTGCAACTGGCCGGGCACCTTGGCTTGTTCGAGGGCCTCGCCGACGCCGGTCATCATGGCGGCCCCGATGCCTGCGCCGAGGGCGGCCCATCCGAAAGCCTTCAGCCCGTCGGCGCCGGCGCGTGCCGCGTCGTCGCTCCCGTCGGCCATGCCGTCGCCGAGGGCGGCGCCGGCCTGCTGTCCGGCCCGGTCGGCGTCGGCGACCATGGTGTCGCCGGTGGCGCGCATGCGGGCCTCGGCGCGCTGCATGCCGCCCTCGGCCGGGGCGTCGTCAACGGTGATGGTGGCGAGCAGCTCGCCGACGGTGAGCGGCGTGGACACAGGCACTCACCCCCCCCGGCGGTCGGGTCACGCGGCGGGTAGGCCGGTGATCGCTGCGATTTCTGCGGGATCGGTGACGGTCCGGGGCGTGCGTGCCCATGCGCGGGCGAACCGGGACTCGCCGGGGAGGCCGGAGACCAGGACCAGGAAGCGGCGCGTACTCATGCGCGCGAGGCCCGGCGCGGTGGTGCCGTACTCACGGGCGAGGTCGCCCTCGACGGCGGCCCAGTGCGTCAGGATCGCGCGCCAGAACTCGGCGCCTTCTTCCGCTTCTTCGTCGTCGCGCGCCGTGCCGCCCGGTTCGGCGCCGTGGCTTTTCCCGCTTCCTGCTCGGCGTACAGCTCGGCCGCGCGCTGCATGGTGACGCTGCCCGGGCGGCGGATGTTGCCGGCGGAGTAGATCAGCACGACGCCGAGCTGCCGGTCGGTCATCCCGTGTTCGGCCCACGTGTCGAGGACATCGGCCCCGTACAGGGTCGCAAGCATCTTGCGGACGTCGGCGGGGTCGCTGGAGTCCTGGACGCGTTCCATCTGCAACGTGAACATCAGCGGCAGGGACTCGGGCAGGGTGTACGTGGTGCCGTAGAGCGTGAGCTGCTCGCGCGGCCGGGTGGCGGACTCCTCGGCGAAAAACGCGTCGAAGTCAGCAGGCCCGCCGGCGGCGAGCTGCCGCTCGTCGCCCTGGTCGACGTCGGCGAGGGCGAGGTCGGTCACGGGGCCACCGCCGCGGACGTCGGGGCGCCGCACCGGGTGATGGTGGCCGACCAACTCGTTTTGTCGTTGTTGCCCCCGCCCTGCTCACCAGGGGTCACGGTCGCATCCCAGATCACCCACTGCGTTTGCGTGTTGTGGCGCCACCGCACGCGGTTCCGGGAGTCGATGCCGAGACGCTGCGCCCACTCGTGGTCGATGTACGCCTGCCCCGGGTCCTGCGCCTTGGTGGTCTTGTCGATGCGGTACTGCCCCTCGACTTCCAGCGTCGCGCCCCGCTGCATCACGTCCTGCTCGTACAGACCCTCGGAGTCAAACGCCGTTGTGTCGACGGTTTCCTCGTTCTCTCCGGGGTTGTGCGTGAAGGTGGTGATACCGGAGATCGGCAGCCACGTCTCGGCGCCGGCGTCGGCGTCCTCCACTTCGAAAATCCACCCGCGGGCGTCAATCGGCCTTCCGCCTGCCATCGGGGTACCTCCTTACGGTTCGGTGGGGCCGGACACGTCAAGGTCGAAATTCACGACGTGCTCGTGCCGGCCGCTGCTGTCGGGCCCCAGAGGGGCGGGGGTGCCGCGGGCGGCGGCGAGGGTGAGCCACGTACCATCGGCCAGCTCGACGCCGGCGAGACCGTGCAGAGCGCGGTACACGGCGGTACAGCGGCGACGGGACAGCCGCGGGTCGGGGCCGCCGCGCACGCGCACCTGTAGGCGCGGGGTGTCGGCGTCGTCCCGGGCGGCCGGGGCGGGCCCGTCGTACAGGGCCAGCGATACGGCGGCGTCCGGTGTGGCGGGCATGGCCTCGATGAAGCAGTCGCCCGTACGGCCGGTCGGGTCGTAGGTGAGCAGGCCGACGTCGTCGAGCCATCGGGCGATGCCGTCGAGCAGGTCAGCCACGGAGCGACCGCCGGACCTGCGCGGCGATGATCTCGGCGACGGTGCCCTGCTCCTCCGTCAACGGACCTTCGAGGTACTTCGCGGTCCGGCCGGCGTCGTGGCGCGCGTTGAGGTCTTCGTGCACGCGGGCCGCGTACGGGGTGTCGTAGGACACGCCGGCGGTCAGGGTGTCCTCGTCGACGGACGCGACGCCGGAGCGTTCGAGGGTGCCCTCTTCGATCGGGACGCGGGCGCGGGAGCGTTCGAGGACGTGCTCGGCGGCCAGGCGCAGGCCGCGGGCGGCGCCGGCGCGGGTGCCGCGTAGCGCGGCGGCCCCGTTCCATGTGAGGCGGGCACGCTGCGTCATTCGCAACTCACCTCCGTACAGGCCGGGACGGGCAGGCCGGGCGCGGTGTGCTCGGCGGTGGCAATGGCGGTGGTCATCCGTCCGTCGGGCAGGGTCACGCGACTGCCGGGCGGGCAGGTCAGGCCGGGCGCGGTGATCACCTGCGCGGTACTGACGACTTCGCGGCCGTCGCTCGCGCGCCGCACCTGCCGCACGGTGGCGGCGACCAGGGCGCGCACGTTCGGCACGGGCGGCCCGTAGGTCGGGCCGTACGCGGTGTCGCCGAGGTAGGGCTCGACGGTCACGCGGTGGCGCAGCAGGGCGTCGGGGACTCTCACCAGATCACCCCCGGGAGCAGACCGGCCCGCAGTAGGGCCCGGTGAGCGCGGGGGGCGAGGTCGACGCCGGATGCCGCAGGCGGGCCTGCCCTGCGGCCGGACAGGGATACGGGGCCGATGCTGACGGCGTCCCAGACGCCGGCCGCTCCGGTGCCGTCGTCGCCCGTGGCGAGCTGGTACTCGACCTGTGCGCAGGTGGCATCCCGCAACGCGTCGACGACGTGCTGCTCGGTAGGGTCCCCATCCGGGTCGGTGGCGTAGTAGGCGGTGAGCAGGGCAGCGTCGATGTCCTCGGACGCGCGGGCGAGCAGCCGCTCGGCGCCCTCGGGGGCCGGGGCGCCGGTGTACGTGGCGAGCTGCTCGCGGGTGGCGTAGACGCTGCCCACTGCTCACCTCCCGTCGGTCTTGGCGGCCTTGTTGCGGGCAACAGAACGCCCCGCGGGCTGCTGTGCCTGCGGGGCGTTGGCGGGCTGCTCTGCGGCGGCCTGGTCGGACGGCTCGGCGTCCGGCGGCGGCCGGTGGTACCGGCGCAGCATCACGCGGCGGCCCCCTTGGTCTTCAGCACGACGACGCCCTCGTCGTCGAGTCGGTGCGTGGCGTAGTGCACGTTCGTGGTGACGACCGTGGTACGCGCGAGGATGTCGCGGTCGGTCTCGACGATGGGCCGGCGCTTGTAGAGCAGGCCGAGGGCGCCGCGCCGGAGCAGCAGCGCATTGTACGTGGTGTCGGCCCCGGTGCCGGTCTTGGTGACGCGGTCGGAAACGTAGATGTTCACGCCGCCCACCTGCCCGATCACACCGCGCGGGATGACGGCGCCTGCTCCGAGCTTGTCGGCCGAGATGAAGTTCGGATCGCGCAGCAGGGCGGCGCGCTGCACGCTGTGGATGACCAGGCCGGCCATGTTGTCGGGGTCCCACTCGTCCCCGAACTTCTCGATGCCGGAGACCATGACGTTCCAGGACAGGGCGGCGGTCGAGGCGTCCACGGTGATCACGCCGGGGGCCTCGGCAGCGGCGGTCAGGTCCTTGTCGATCTTCCGGGCGATCAGTACGCCGAGCTGCCGCTGCGTCTCCGCGTACGGGTCGCCGAACGCCACAAGCCGGCTCTTGTCCGTCAGCTCGACGGCCTTACCGGCTTCCTTGATGGTGGCCGAGTTGCCCGGGTCGGTGCCGAGCTGCTCGGGGGTCATCGGCGTGCCCTCGGTGAGGTCCTCGGCCTCGCCCAGAGCGGTCCACTTGGGGAAGTTGACCGTATCGCCGGGCTTGCCTTCGAGGGTGTTGTCGTCGAGGGCGAGCGTGCCCAGGATCAACGCCCCCTTGAACTTCGCCTGCACCATGTCGGCCCAGACGTCGGGCACGATCATCTGTGCCGCGGTGGTCTTTCCTGCGGGCATGGGGTGATGCCCTCCTTACTCGGATGCGGCGGACAGCCGCGCGTACAGGTCGGGGTCGGACTGGTGCAGCTCGACGCGCTCGCCGTAGCTCATGCGCGCGAACTGGTCGGCCGTCGGCGTCGGGGTGCTGCCGGGGGTGAAGTCGGCGCCGCCCTGGGGCGGCCCGGCCGGGGTGCCCTCGGCGCGCAGGTGGGGACTGGCTTCGACGGCGGCCGTGATGACGGCGGCGAGCTTGTCGCCGAACTTGGCGTCGTCCGGGTCGAGGTCGGAGAGCTGCCGCTCGACGGCGCGGGAGTCCAGCAGCCGGGCCGGGTCGGCGCCGGCGCCGTGCGCGGCCTGGTGCGCGGCCAGCTCCACGCGCAGTCGGCGTACCTCGGCCTGCGCCTGGTCGCGCTCGGTGGTGGCCTGCGCGGCGAGGGCGGCCGGGTCCTGCTCGGCCGCGGCGCCGTTCGGGTCGAGGACACGGCGCAGGCCGGCGAGCAGCTCGTCGCGCTCAGTCTTGGCTTGCTGCGCGGCCTGCTCCGCGGCGGTGGCGCGCTGCTCCGCGGCCGGGTCGACGGTCGGCGCCGCAGGGGTCGCGGGTGCGGCCGGCGGGGCGACAGGCGGCGTCGGTGCGGCCGGTGGCGTACTCGGCGTCGCGGCGGGGTCGGCGGCCGGGGTGGACGGGGCGGCGGGGGTCTGGCTTTCGGGCATGGCTGGTCGGCCCTCCGTGACGGTGTGGGGACATGCGGAAGGGGCCCGCCGACGGCGAGCCCCTTGGGGTGAGTGCGGGTGCTGAGCGCTACGCGGCGGCGATCGGCCGGACCTGCGCGTACCCGCGAATCCACGCGGCGCGGGCGAGCGTGCGCTCGGGGTGCGGGCAGGCAGTCGCGGGCTGATTCGCCCGGGCGGCGTTGCGGCCCGCAATGAGTGCTCGGGTCAGTTCAACCCTGCTGGCCACTGCTGCCCCTCACTACGCGTCGTGCCGGTTGCGCGCGTCGTTCTCCGCACGCTGCGATATCTCGATGTCGCGCCGGTTCTGGCCTGTCGCCTCGGCGACGAACTGCTGTTGCGTCTTGCGCGGGTGGGTGCCCCACCAGCGTTTCAACTCCTCAGAAGCGTAAGCGTATGCGGACCGGGCCGGACCGGAGAAGAGCGAGACAGGATCGATACCGGCGGCCTCTCCGCGACGGTTGAGCAGGACGCCCCGGCATTCCTCCTCGGCCTGTAGCCACTGGGTGTAAACCCACTCGTCGTACAGGGCGCGCGCCTGCTTGCGGGTCGGTCGGCTGGCCTCGCGCATATCGGCAATCTCGGCCAGTTCCGCGACCCTCTCGGGCGTCGCCGCATCGGCGAGGGACGGCTCGGCGTCGTCGACGCGGCCCCATGTCTCCGACGGCGCCCCGGGGGCGAGGGCCTCGTCGAGGGCGGCGTCGACGGCGAGGGCGTCCTCGACCGGGTCGCCGGTCGGCTCGGGGTAGTCCGGTGCCGGCTGGGGGTACCGGCGGTCGTACTCGGCCGCGATGTGCAGCAGCTCGTCGTCGGTGGCGTGCTGCTGCGCCCATGCGAGGACGTCGTCGCCGGTGCCGGTGAGATCGTCGAGCAGGCGGCCGGTGGGGAAGATGGCGGCGCGCAGCTCGGCCTCGTCGCGGCGGTCCGCTTCGGCTTCGATCCGGGCGATGCCGCGGTCGTCGAGGACGCCCGGGCGGATGGCGGCGCCGAGTTGCTCGTCGGTCATCTCGCGCAGGGTGGCGTCGTCGCCGGCGCGCACGCGGGCGGCCTGCATGACGTCGGCCGGCGGGGTGGTGGTCGGGGTGGGCAGGTTGGACGCCCCGCGCTGCTCGCGCGCCCGTAGGCGGCGCAGGTCCGGGTGTGCGGCGAGGTGGTCGCGCATGGCGCCTTGCCACTGGCGCACCTTGGCCTCTGCCGCGCGCTTGCCCTCCGGGGTGGTGGCCGCGGCGGCGCGGTTCTTGTACCGCCGGATCTTCCGCTCAATGGCGCGTTGCCGTTGGCCTGCTTCGTAGCCTGCCGGGTCGGGCGTCGCGTCCTCGGTGCGGGTGACGCCGGGGGTGTAGCCGCTGACGGAGTGCCGGCAATTGGGGTGCTGCAACCCTGCGCGGCGCGCTTCGTCGAGTGATCCGGCGACGTTCACCCGGACCATGCGGCCGTCTTCGACGGCGTGCTCGACGTGGACCGTGCGGGGTCCGTCCGGGCCGCCGATGGACAGTACGGCGCGCTCCCACGGTCGGCACAGCGGGCACTCGCGCGGCGAGTTGGAGACGACGACCAGGTCGACGCCGCCGGCGGCGAGCGTGGTCATGTGCGCCTCGGTCGCCGCCCGGGCAACGCTGGTGCGCACGGCCATCTCGGCATACGACGTCAGGGCCCAACGTCGGCCGGCACGGTCCCGGAACGATGACACGCCCCGGTCGGCAAACCGGATCATGGCCTGCTGGGTGGCCTGCCTGCGCGTCTCCGTACCGAGCAGGGGCGCCGCGGTGGCCTCGGCGACGACTTGCCGGTACCCGTCCTCGACGGCCCGCAGAATCCCGCGGTGCGTGGCGGTGACGGTCTCGATGGTCTCGGCGGCGAGGCGGTCGACGGCCTGCGCCTGCGGGGTGTGTTCGGTGACGGTGCGCCGGTCCTCGTCCGCCAGCACGCCCAGCTCGGCGAGGGCGGAGTGTCGGCCGGACTCGTACGCCTCGGCGACGACGCGACGTACCTCGGCGTCGACCTGTCCGGCGAGGACGTCGAGCAGGGCGTCGGCCGCGCGGCGGAGCGGGGAGAGAGCGGCGAGCTTGGCGACGGCCCACCCGGGCGCCTCCATACCGGCGGCGAGCTGCCGGGCAACCAGGGCGAGCAGGTGCTGCTCGACGTCGGCGTACAGGTCGACAGTCGTGGCGGCGAGGTACTCGACCTGATCGGGGGACACAGGCAACGTGCACCCCCGATCAGGCGGCGAGCGGGAAGGTTCCGACGGGGTCGGGGGCGGCCTGGCCGGTCTCGGCGAGGATGCGCTCGACTTCCTCGGCGACCGCAGTGTCGTCCCAGTCCGGATGCAACGCGCGCACCTTGGTATCGGTGCTGACGGCCTGCGCCTGCGTGAGCAGGGCGAGAGTCTGCGCGGTGCTCGTGGGGTCCTCGGCGACTCCGTCGCCAATGTCGACCGTCGGCCGCTCGGGCGTGATCCTGCTGTCGAACTGGACGCGGTCGACGGCGAGCAGGACGTGCAGGATATCGGCGACGCCGCGGCGCCAATACCGACCCTTCTTCCCGCGGGTCACCATCGACCGATGGTCACGCGCGGCAATCTCCGTTGCGGTGACTGCTGCCCCATCTCCGTCCAATCCGACGGACGCGGGAGAGTAGCCGGCCGCTGTCGTGGCCTGCCGCACGATCGCCTCGGCGGTCGTCCGGTGCTCTTCGACACGGATAGCGAACTGCGACAACGTGATGCCGTTGCCCTGTTCGGTCGGAGGGATGGCGAGCGTCTGCCATACCTCCCGGTCGTCATCGAACGTGGCGCCCCGGCCGGGGCCGTTGCTGCGCAGGTACCCGTCGGGCACGATCAGCCGGGCCCGGGCGAGGCGGATGTCGCGCAGCCACGACGACCACGTTTCGTCGAGGGCGTCGAGCAGGTCATGCACGCCCTGTAGATCACTGCGGCCCCACGGGGCGCCGCGGTGCCTGCGGTTGGGGGCGATGTTGGGGACGTAGACAGCCGTGAGCATGTCGACGCCGGTTTCGATGGCGTCGCCCTGCTCGCCGAGGGAGTCGGCGAGGCCGGCGGTGTCCGGGTGTTCGGTGAGGGGCACGCGGCGGCCGAGCTGGTCGTCGGTCCCCTCGTACAGGCCATGCAGGATGCGGCCTCGCTCGTGCCGTTCGAGGTGGCGCCATACCGTCGACGACGTCGAGGGCAGGGCCCGCCAGAACGTCACGGCCTGCATGATGCCGAACGACCACTCGGGTACGGCCTGGTCGGGGTGTACGGCGGTGAGCAGGGGCCGGTCGGGCGCGGTGGCCTTGTCCCATGTGACGCGCAGGAACACCCCCGACAGGGCGGCGGCGGTCTCGGCCGCGGTGAGCAGTAGCTCGGGCACGCCGCCAGCGTCGAGCAGGACGTCGAGGCGGTCCTGCGTCGCGGTGTCCGCCACCGTGACGACGGGCGTGTCGGCGAACAGCAGGTCGGCAGACGTCTGCGCGATCTCGCCGGCGAGCGGGATGTGCAGCCGTTGCTCGCGCTTGTGCGGCGGCCGGTGCCGACCCCACAGTCGCCGACGGCCGTCGTGGCGATGCTGCGGGGCGTGCCGGTAGACGTCGGCGAGCTTCTTCGGGTCGCCGCTGTACCAAGCGTCGTCGGCACGGATGTCGGCGTACATAGGGGCGACGTTCCTGGGTGGCCACAGGGCGCCGTTAACCGGCAGAGGCATCGGCCCTCCAGTGGTGATCTTGAGAGTGGCGGGCGTATCTTCACACCCCATGAGTGAGCGGCCGTACACGCGAAATGAGTTCAGTGGTAGTGCCGAGGGTCCCGTCGTGCAGGCTGGGTCTATTCGGGAGGTCAATCTGAACGTCCCGCAGGACGCCGAACAAGCGGCTTTCCAGGCACGGTTGCGGGACCGCACGGAGAGTGCGTGGGCTGCCGAAGATGCCGAACGCCAACGCCAACATGCGGTTGCTTCTCGCATTGCACGGTCTCGGCGCCGGTTTCTCTACCTTTGTTGGATCGTGCTTGTCGTGTCAGTAACAGCGGGACTCTTGTGGGCCCACGATGAGGACGGCTTTTGGATGGCTGCTGTTCCCGCGTGCCTTAGTGGCATGGGCATTTTGAGTCAGTACACGAAGCGCTAGGCGTCTGCGCTGAGTGCTGACGTGAGCAGGTGGCGCCACTCGTGCGCGGTGGAGTGCACGGCGTAGCGCAGTGCGTCGATGGAGTGGTCGGCGGTCTTGATGGGCCGGTCTTCGCCCTTGGCAGTGGCGGCCGGGTCCCAGGAGTAACCGGGGATTTCGTCGAGCAGGCCAGCGCACGACTCGTGCACGTACAACAGGCCGGCGGCGAGGGCCGACGACACACTGCGGATGCCGGCCTTCACGTCGTTGTCGGCCCGGGTGACGCCCGGGTGCCCGTCGGCCCATAGCTGTGTGATGAATGAAGCAGCCGACGGGTCGATGAACGTCCACTCGGGCTCTACATGCTGCCGTGCGAGCCACGCACGGACGGCCTCGCTGTACTGCGCGTCGGTCATCTGCCGGTGCGCGGTCTTGCTGTCGTGGCGCCATTCCGAGACGACGTACAGCCGGTCGTCGTCGCCGAGGCCAAGCACCAAGGCGGCGAACGGGTTGGTTGTGCCGTAGTCTGCGGCGGCCCAGTGCCGGCGCATCGGGGGCAGGGCGTCGACGACGTGCCGCTGCTCGTCCCAGACGTCGTAAACGGCGCCCTCGGCGACGACCCACGCCCCATCGATCATGCGTCGGCGCCACAGCCCGACGTACTCGGCGGCGAGCGACGCGACGTATGCAGACGACAAGCTCGGGTTGTCCGCGAGCTTGAAATGCCAGGATGCGAGGTCGAGTTCGCGCTGCCGGTCGAGGTACCCGACTTTGAGCCAGTGCCGCGGCGAGTCAGGGTTCGTAGTGCCGAGCAGTCGAGCACCGGGCACGGACAGCCGGGCGAGGAGCTGCACGAAGAACGCCTCGGGCAGCAGCGTGACCTCGTCGACATAGGCCAGTGAGGCGGTGAGGCCGCGCAGCCGGCCCTCGGCCCGCGCGTCGCTCGCGCCGATCAGGTGCATGGTCCGGCCCAGAATGCTCGCGGTCGTGGCGCCGCGGGTGTGCCGTACCTCGTCGGCCGCTGCGCCGAACAACACCGGGTCTTGCAACGGCTCGATGATGTTCCGCTCGATTGTTTGCAGCGACCGCCCGGCAATCAGGATCAGCCCGGATGCCGGGGCGCGGCGGACGGCGAGCAGGAACGCCAGCAGTGACGCGATGGTTTTTCCGGACCGTACTGAGCCGTGCCAAAGGTTGATGCGGGCGGTTGCCTGCCGGATGGAGTCGAGTTGCTTGGTGGACAGCGGGGCGGGCGCGGACACGGTCAGCCCTCCCCGCTGTCACCTCCGGCCGGTCCGAGCAGGGCGTCGGCGAGGCGGTCGAGCATCGAGCCCCCGGCGCTGCCGGTGCCGGTCTGGCGGGCGAGTTCGGATACCCGGGCGTGCACCTCGGTGAGCGCGCGGGCGGCGGTGGCATGGTCGCGGGCATCGCGGGCGGAATCAGCACCCCCGACGCGCTCGACCTGCCGCAGGGCACCGTCGAGCGACTCGTCGGCGAGCAGCTCGCGTCGTGCGGCGGCATCGGCCCTCCGGGCCTCGGTCGCGGCGGCGACCCGTGCGCCCCCGCTGAACGTGAGCCCCTCCAACCCCGCGATCTTGCTCACGGTGGCGGCGCTGCGACCGATGACACGGGCGATGGCGTTGCGCGACTTGCCCTCAGCGTGCAGGCGGCGCACCTGCTCATGGTCCCGCTCGGTGATCGGCTCGGCCACGGCGTCACCTCCCGACGGAGTCATGCGTACGCCCCGCCGAGGGGGGAAGTCGGCGGGGCGTACGAGTCGAGGATGTTTCCGGGCACGCCGGAGGCACCACCGACAATAGGTCACGGAACGGTAACGACGCAAGCGGCCTTTCGGGGTGGCGCACGGGGCTGCGGCCCTCGATCAGTCACGACGGGATGATGTTGTTACCGCACCCGGTGCGATGCAACATCGTCGGCCTCAGAAGAGGCCCGCGTGCCGCGCCGCTAGCAGGCCGGCGAGCGCTGCGGCGACCGTGAGGGCCGCGAACGTGAGTACGACCACCAGGGTGACGAGGCGCAATGTTCCGTCGCCGGATTGAAGTGCTTCCCGGATTAGGCGCGTCAAATTGCGTCGCATTTGCGTCCCACCATTTCGTCTTGAAGTTTCACTGCGGAGTACAGACCTAAAATATTGCTTAGGGAACCTAAATAAATTTTGGCCGTACGGACCCTAGGCGGGCTCATGGGGTCGAAATATGCCGAGTGGCCCCATAGGTACTGCTAGGGGTTGGTTCGCCTCAAGTGTGCCCGCGTTCCAGGGAGTTCGCTGCCCGCTCCTTGTTGCGTTACCCAAATGTGACTGTGGCCCCGAGGTGTCCCTCGGGGCCACAACCTGACGCGCTGTCGTGCGGCTTACTGAGACTCCGCCGTTTTGAGCGCCCCGACCAGGGCAGCGAGGTCGCTCCACCCCCACACGCGCCGCTCTCGCTCGTCGAGGGAGACGGGGGCGGCGCACATCGGACCAGTCGAACACGTGACGGTCGGGGGCTGGTCCGCAGCGCTGTGCAGAGTGAGCTCGCCGCCGCACCACGGGCACGGCCGGTCGGGCACGGGTGTGGTGCGCTGGTCGAGGCCAAGGGTCCGCAGCAGTCGGCCCTCGGCCATGCGCGCGGTACGCCGTGTCTCGTGCACCAGGTGCGGGGGCAGGGGAGCGAACGGCGGCGCGGCGAGGGTGCCGTCGAGCTGCTGCTCGGGGGCGGTGTCCTCGTCGAGCACGCGGCCCTCGACCCACACGCAGGCGAAGTGGAGACCATGCGCCCGCGATCCGGCCGCGCTTCGCGCGTCTGCCGCGCCCGGGTTTCGGAACTCCCACCGGCGCGGATCGCCGTGTCCGGCATGCTGGACAGCGGCGGCGAGGGTGTCGGCGAGGGCGAACACCTGCCGCTCGATGGCGAGGCCGGCGTCGAGCGCGTCGAGGTTGGCCGGGGCGGGGTGCTCGCGCAGGACGAGCGGCGCCCGGTCCTCGACGACGAGCTGCTCGTCGTCTGCGCGCAGGATGTGCGCGAGCTGTCGCGGCGGCCAGACGTCCGCGGGCGGCGTCTCGATGGAGAGCAGCAGCTCGGCCCACTGCTCACGGATGGAGCGCAGAGCGGCGACCGTCTCGTGTACGGCGGTGGCGTGGTTCATCGGCGCCCCTCCTCGATGGCGTACGGGCGCAGGGCCTCGGCCTCGGCGGCGTACCGGTCGCGCTCGGCCTCGGTCTCGGCGATGCACTGCTCGGCGGCCTCGACCCGGTGTTGCAGGCGCATCGCTGCTGCCTGCTGTCCGCCGGCGATACGGCGGTGGGTGTCGCATTCGGCGATCTCAGCCTCGATGTCGGCGCGCAGTAGGGCGGATTCCTCGGGGGTGAGCACGCCACGGTCGGCACGGGAGAGCAGGACTCGTAAGCGGCTGCGGCGGGCGTCGCGCTCGCCCTCGCGCCGCTCGCGGCGGCCTCGACGGGAATCGGTACGGGTGCGGGTGTTCATCGTGCGTCCCCCTCGTTGAGTGCGGTGCAGGTGGTGCAGTGCGGCGGGCAGGCGCCGCGGGGGTCGGCCGGGCGACGTCGTCGCAGCGGGCCCGGGACGAGTCGGCCGAGCGGTACGCCCGAGGCGATGACGAGCAGCGGCACGAGCGCGGTGGCACGGTCGGCGGTCATCGGGCGCGGGTTCCTTCTTCGTGCGGAAGTTGACGAACGTCGTGTACGCGCCGGGTAAGCAGGTGAGCGGCGAGGCGCCTAGCGCGCGATGTCTCCCGCGCGCGAGGCGCGACCGGTCGCGCGGCCGGGGCGGTGGTGATCTCCCATCCCTCGACGGCGAGGCGGTCGAGCAGCTCGGACGCGGTCAACGTGGCGCGGTGCGGCGGAACGTCGAGGGCGTCGGTCAGATGGGCGGCGATCACGGCTCGGGCGGCGTTCGGGGTCATGGGCGGCCTCCTCCGGCGGTGTGTCGGGCGCGTGTCTCGCGTGGGGCGGGCGGGGTGGACATGAGGCGGGCGAGGCGGTCGTGCTCGTCCTCGTCCTGCTCGGCGGCGAGGGCCGCCTCGATGCGGCAGGGGTGCGGGGTCGAGCGGGTGCCGCGGCCCTTGCCCCGTCGGCGGTAGCCGGTCCGGCATGGCTGGTCGGGCTCGGCGCCGCACCAACTGCACTTGTGCCGGTAGGCGTCCGGCTGTCCTGCGGCGATGGCGGCCTCGCGGGCGGCGCGGGTCGGCCGGAACTCGGCGAGCTGGGCGGCAACCGCGGTCGGCATGTACCGGCTCGGTCCGTGACCGATTCCTGCCGCGAGAGCGGCGAGTCGTTTCTGCCCGGCCGGGGTGATCGCGTCGCGGTATTGGGCGGGCGGGGCGTGGCCGGTCGCGACCGCGGCCCGGGTGCCGAGCAGTTCCTCGCGCCACGCTGCCGGGTCGTCGGGGTCGGCGGCCGGGACCGGGTCGGTGTGCCGGTTCATGAGCTCGGCGCGGTGCGGCGCCCATGCGGCGAGCACGTCGTGCGGCTCGACCGGGCGGAACTGTGCCGAGCGGTCGCCGCCGCGCTGCTCGTAGTACCGGCGTACGGCCTGCGAGGCGTCCCAACCGGTGTCCGGCAGGGTAGCGGGGACGTCGGCGAGGGCGGCAGTCCAATCGGCGATGGTGCGGGCGGACTGCTGCGGGTCGGCGAGGGAACGGCGCACTCGGGAGTCGAGGCGGCTGGCGTAGGCGAGCAGGGCGGCGATGTGGTTGTCGATCACGGGTTGCCTTCCTTCTGGGCGTGCAGCAGGGCGAGGCCGGCGGCGAGGTTGTCCGTGTACGGGGCGGCGGTGGCCGGTCCGGGGCGGGCGGCCGGGGCGCGGTCGAGGTCGCCCCACACGCGCAGCCAGTAGCGCGCGGGCTTTGGTTCGGCGCCCGGGGTCGTCCGGGTGGCGGCGCGCGCGACGAGGGCCTCGACGCCGTGCGCCTGGACGAGGCGCCAGACGTCACGCTGCTCGCCGAGGCCGAGCGACCAGCGGACCGGGATACCGGCGGTGGCGAGTGCGCCGTCGAGTGGGCCGAGTTCGGGAATCAGCGCGGACCGGGTCGCGCGTGCCTGCTGCTGTTCTGCTTGGTGCTTGCGTTCATATGCGTTCTGGGGTCCGGATTCCGGACCGGTGGGGGTCCGGTTTCCGTACCCCTCCGGTCCGGTTTCCCTACCCTCAGGGGGCCGGTTCTCGGACCGGTCCGGGTTCTGTACCGGTCCGGATTCCAGACCCCTAAAACGGATGTCTTCGGGCATGCTGCGGACGTGTCCGACGGCGCGTGGGAGGTGATAGACCGTCTCGCCCCGGGGCCCCTTGGAGCCCTCGACGACGCGCAGCTCGCCGCCGTCGAGCAGCTTGTCGACCGCGGCCACGACGGACGAGCGGGCGGCGTTCGTCCGCTGCACGAGCATCGTCGTACCGGCGTAGGCGGTGCAGGCGTCATCGGGGCACTTGTCGGCGATGGCGAGCAACACCATGCGGGCAGTGCCCTTGGCCGTGGACCTGGTCCACACCCAATCCATGGCGTCGAGGCTCAACGGTCCTTCTCCTAAACGAGGTTGGTGATCCTGGAGTGAGGCCGTCCAGCGAGGGCGGCGGACGGAAACGATCCGGCCGTACCTCACGCGGCGAGACGGACGCCGTACAGGCGGTCGAGTAGCAACCGCATTGCTGCGGAGGCCTGTTGGGGAACCACTCCGTTTCCCAACGCCTTGAGCTGCGCGGCTCGGGACAGATCAGCGACGTCGGTTACATGGCCCTCGTCAAGGCCCATGAGCCATTCGACGAACGCGGGGCTCAGCCGCTCGTGTTCGTCCACAGGTTGTGGAGCGGGGCGAGTGAGGGCCGCCCACCGCTCGACGGCGGCCGCGTACGGACCCCACTGGATTCCGACTTCCGGCTGCTCGGATGTCTCTCGCGCGGTGGTCAGTGACGTCATGACGTTGGACAGGTACGCCTGATGACCCGCGGCGATCCGCTGCTCGGCCGTCGCGTAGTTCGAGCCGTGGTCACTGGCCGCCGGGGTCGGCAACAACCGAGCGGCGGCGTTCGCCAGGGTCGGGCTTCCGTCGCCGAACTTCTGGTTCGGGCTGCCCTTTTCTCCGTCCGAGGCACGCGGGGTCGGCAGCAGGGAAACCGCCGTACGCAGGTCCGGGCCGCCGTCACCGTGCGAGCCAGTGCCATTGGTGTCGGACGTGCGTGGAGTCGGTAGCAGCCGGACGGCGAGGCCGAGCGGCATCCCCATGTCACCCATACCGGGGTGGCGAGCCTTCATCCGCTCACGCCGCGCGCGCCACACCGCAGGGTCGATCACGTCCTGCACGAACGTCGCTGTCGGCGTCGGTAGCAGGACGCGCCGCGATGAACACCCGCTCGCGGCGGTGGGCAGTGCCGACCTCCGACGCGCGTACGCAACACCATTCCGCGTCGTACCCGAGGCGGGCCAAGTCGCCGAGTACGGCACCGAGTGCTCGCAAAGGAGGCTCAGCGCTTCCGTCTCCCACACACCACGGACAGGGTTCCACGCTGCTATGCGCCGTCGCCGAGAGGAGGCCGCGGACATTCTCGATCACCACCAGTTCGGGACGTAGGACTTGGATCGCTCGGGCGACGTGCAGCCACAGGCCGGAGCGTGTGCCCTCGGCGATGCCGGCGCGGCGGCCGGCGAGGCTGACGTCTTGACACGGGAAACCGGCGGTCAGTACGTCGACGGGCTCGACCTGGTCGAAGTCGACCGCGGACAGGTCGCCGAGGTTCGGTACGCCGGGCCAGTGGTGAGCGAGGATCGCGGCGGCGTTCGGGTCGACCTCGCAGTGCCACACGACAGAGCCGCTGAGCACTTCCTGCACTCCCAGGTCGAGACCGCCGTAACCGGAACACAGGGAACCGATCCGCGGTCCCTCCATCACTCGCCGCCTGCCGTAGGCGACTCGGCCGCTTCGGGCCACCCGGCGAACTCCGCCGGAACGTCCTCGACCGTTGGCTGCTCTTCGCCCTGCGTGACCGATGGCTTGACGACTTCGCCGTCGATGTAGTCGCCGGGGGTGTCGAAACCCTCCGGCGAGGGGTCGCGGCGCACGGTTTCGTCGTGCGCCACGGCGCGGGCGAGTTCGGCAGACTTCGGCAGCAGCTTGAAGAGCTGCCGTACGCAGGTCTTGCGGGCCATGGCGTCGTAGTCCGTGGCCCACGGGCCGAAGTCCTTGGCCTTGCTGCGCTTACGGATCGCCTCGATGTCGTCGACATCCAGCACCACGAACGCGCTCCCGCCGTTCGCGAGGCGGGCCACGGCGTAGTAGTGCGTGGGCTGTCCCTTGGCACTGCCGCGCGCCGGCTTGTGCCTGAGCACCGGAGCGAGGCCGTACTCGTACTCGAAATCGTCGCCCTCGGACACCGTGTGCGCGTCGAGGCCGGCGGCGAGCGGGTGCTGCCAGAACAGGCGGATCATGCCCTGATAGCCGACGACGAGCTGTACCTCGTACTGCCTGATCTTCTTGTTCCAGAACGGCAGCAGGTACGCCTCGCCGGACACGCCGCCGGGCTCGAGGCCGAGGGCCGAGCAGGTCATCAGGGCCCCGGCGAACGACTCCTGCGTGCACTCGGCGAGGTGCTCGACGCGCCGCAGCTCGGTAAGCGCGATGCGGGCGATACGGTCGGCGCCTCCGACGTGGGCGGGCAGGGCGCGCTCGATCTGGGGGCGCAGCTTTTGCACGAACTGCACGAGGGTGGACTGCTGTGCGGGGCGGTGGGCAGCGGCGGCACTACGGCCAGCGCGCTTGTTGGCGACGCGTTCGGCAAGATTGGTGCTCACGCTGCGGCGGGCTCCTTGGGCACAACGAGGCGTCGGGCACGGTGCGCCCGGTACTCGTCGGGGTGCTCGGCGGCGAGGCGCTTCGTGTCGAGCGCTTCGACGCGGTGCGTGTAGGTGGTGGCGAGGTCGGGGTGCGCGGTGGTGAACCGTTTCACGGACAGCGGGCCGTTCTGCTTCCACGTGAACGCGACCTTGCCCCGCGTCTTGACGATCTCGGCCTCGCCGGCGAGGGCCTTCAAATGGTTGTCGACCTCGCGCAGCTCGTCGGCGGTCCTGGCCTCGCGGGCCTTGAGTTCGCGTCGGCGTTCCAGCAGCGGCAGGACGTCGGCGGGGTCGGCGACGGTCACGGCGTCGGCCTTGACCTTGTAGAGGTGGCCGAGCAGTTCCTCGGTGGCCTCGGAACCGTCGACCGGGGGCGGGGTGCCGTCGAGCACTCCCTGCCAGAACTCGCCGACGAGGTCGACGAGATGCTCGACGAGTCCCTCGTCGCGCTCGACTCGGTGAATCAGCAGCCGGTTACCGCCGAGCAGGGCGGCGACGTGCGCGTGCTGGTAACCGGTGACAGCGAGGTACCAATGCGTCTGCAACGCCGGTCCGTCTGGCACGCCGAGCAGCCAGTCGTCGAGCTGATATGCGCTACGGGTCTTGATCTCCAACAGGCTGGACGGCTGCGCGTCTTCGTCGAGCACGTACCGGTCGACGTTGGCGAGCATCCAACGGCGCTCGATGTGCGCGAGCATGCCCGGACCCGTGACAACGGCGAGGCCGGACCGCTCGGAGAACACGCGGGCGATCGTCGGCTCGTGCGCCAGTCCCCAGAACGCGGCCTCGGCGAGTTCAGGATTCTGCGGGCGGTCGAGCGGCAGCTCGCCGCGCTTGTCGAGGTAGACCTCGCGCGCCGAGGTGTACTTGCTCATCCCGAGCACCGCGGCGACATCGGAGCCACCGACTCCCGCCCGCCGCACGGTGAGCCACTGCTCGCGGTCGAGGTTCGGCGGGGCGACCACGACCCCCGTCGGTGTCACGGTGGCCGACCGCGTCGGCGCGGCCCTCACTGGAGACCGCCGAGGTATCGCGCGTACACGCGGTGCTCGCCGCCGACCGTACGGGATTTGGCCTCGAACGATCCGGGAGGAGCGTAGGCGCGTAACTTCCCCGAACGGATCGCCTGGGCCGCGGAAGCGGCGCGAGTGGTCGTGGCCTTGCGCTGGACGACTGCCCACTCGTCCGGTCTCGCCCGTAATTCCTCGGCGATGTAGTTGTGTTCAGACTTGCCGGTCGGTGGCGGGCCGATGAAATCGACGCTCACGTTCTCGTGACTCCTCGTGCGTACTGCTGCTCTGTAACCGGACCGAGACAGCAGGGCAGGGAGGGCCTGCCGGGGCTGCGAGTAGCAAGCTCATCGCTGTCTTGTTTTCGCGACAGCGGCAACGTTATGTCTGGACCAAGTGTTCGTCAACGCAGTTCAAGGGCGTGCGGCCTGGGGTGATGGCTGCTTGAATGTGCCCGTTCGCGTAACGCGACAAGAACGGAGATGAGAACGTGTGGGAGTCTGGAACCCCGTTTGCTGACCTTGTGCGAGACGCGGCCGAGGGGACGACGTACCGCAAGATGGCCGAGCATGCGGTCGACCCGAGAACCGAATATCGGGCGTCACATCAGACGCTTTGGAAGATCGGCAGTGGCGAGGCGGTCAAGATTCAGCCCCGACTGGTGCGCGCGGTCGCCGCCGCGGTGGCGGAGGTTGACAGGGGGCGGAAGGGGGGCGAGGCGTCGCCTGTCGAGGTCTGGCTGCGCAGGGTGCAGATAGCCGCGGCGCAGCAGTACATCGGACTCATGGCAGACGATGCGATCGGCGCGAGTGAGGCCGACGCCGCGGTCGTCGTGGCGCACGTCCCGGGTGTGACGGCTGCGGACATGCCTCGCGTTCAAGAGCTATTGCGGCATTGGGCGGCCGGTGACAAGAGGGAACTATCCGGCGGGGTGGACGGTTCGGAGGGTTAGGCGCGTGACCTGTGGTGGTCGTGTGGGTAATGTGTGAAGGCCCTTGCCTCGGGCATATGTTCGAGGGGGGCTCGTACTCACAGAGGGGGGCCTCTTGATCACCGTCACCCGTACCCGACTCGACGACGGCACGCCGGCGGTTGTCCGCGCGACCGCCGACAGACTCGACATCGCGCTCGATGACCGGCACATCACCCCTGTGGGTGCCATAGCCCTGGAAAGCGCGCTCAATGGCCTCGCCCCCGGTTCCGGCCATCAGCCGACAGCGGACGGTGGGAAGAGCTAGGGCTGACAGCACGCGCAGGGGCCGCGCGGCAGGACACCGCGCGGCCCTTTGTCGTGAACCTCTCTGCTTACTCGCCAGCCTCGTTCGTGCCGGGCTCAAGCCCCCGCCCGCCGTTCGAATGGGCAGGTCGATCAGCCGTTTCGTGTGGCCGACGTGTGGCCGGACCGCTCTGGAGCGGGTGACACGCCTTGACACTCGGCCAGTCGTCGAAGCGCTTTGACCTGCATGTTCTGTGCTTCCGTGGCACTGGCTGATACCCCCCAACATGAACGATCTTGAGCTCGTAATGCGTAGGTCAAGGGTTCGATTCCCTTAGGCGGCTCCACTGGAACCCCAGCCCGGACAGTGTCCGGGCTGGGGTTCTTCGTATCAGTGGATACGGCGGCGGCGCCGTGCGTGGGCTGTGCGGCTGTCGGTGGTCTCAGTTCTGGTCTCAGTTGCGGCCTTCTGCTGGGTCATGAAGGCATCTCCCGTGCGGCGCATGGCGTCCTTCGAGAGGGTGGACCGGTCCTGTCTGCGCCACACCCGCTACCGGCCCCGGGTGCTGATCCCCGGATTACCTTGGGCGGCTCGGCGAGAAGCCCAGCCCGGGCCGGGGCCGGGCTGGGCTTCTTTGGGTTTTCGGGGGTTCAGTTGTTGATGGGGGGCTTGGTGGACCAGGCGGTCAGGGAGAGGGTGCCGTTGTCGAGGTCCTGGTTGAAGGCCACCGTGCTGTGGGAGTTGCTGCCCGTCGGGGAGATCTGCAGGTACTTCGCGTGGGCGGTTCCGGCGCCGGTGGTGGTCCACACCAGGTCGGCCCAGGCGCTCTTGCCCGGGGCGAGGGTGATCGGGTGGGTGCCGGGGTCGGTGGCGAAGTAGGTGCTGCCGTGGCGGGCGGTGGTCTTGATGGCGGTGTGGCCGGCGCCCTCCAGGGCGAGCCCGGCGTAGCCGCTGATCACGCAGGTCTCGTCGCCGGTGTTCGTCACCTTCAGGAAGGTGCCCCGGTGGTTCATCTCCGCCTGGGAGGTGCCGGCGGAGTCCAGGGCCCCCCGCAGCGTGCCCGGCTGGCATTCGGAGGTCGCCTGGGCCTTGTCGGCGCCCGAGCCCAGGGTCGCTGCCTGCTTGTCGGTCTTGTTGCCCGCCTGGCTTTGGATCGAGGCGTCCGACTGCGACGACTTCGAGGAGGAGCTCCCCTTGGCGTCGGACGAGGAGTCGTTGCTCCCGCAGGCGGTGAGGGCGACGGCCGAGGCGGCGGCGATCAGTACGGCCGCACCGGCCTTACGGATGCGGCGGTTGAGAATGTGGTGCGACATAACGACCCCCATGGGCTTCTGGTTTGTGCGGTTCCTGCTCACGCACCATCCATGGTGTCGGCCGCCGCTGGCGTTCCCTTAACGGTCGCTGCCGATCCGCTAACGCCTGACTAACGCCCGCCGTCACCGCTCCGGTGGGGTCCAGTCGGCCACGAGGTCCAGGAGGCCGGGGAAGCGGGCGTTGAGGTCGGCGATGCGGACGTGGCTGCGGCGCTCCAGGCCGTATTGGCGCTGGCGGGTGATGCCTGCCTCGCGGAGGGCCTTGAAGTGGTGGGTGAGGGAGGACTTGGGACGGTCGAGGCCGAACCAGCCGCAGGTGTGATCGAACTTCTCCGATTCGAGAAGGAGTTTGCGCACGATGCGGAGGCGGAGCGGATCGCTCAGCGCCGCCAGGACCGTCTCCAGGCGGATGTCCGCCACGGCCGGTTCCGGGAGCGGGGGCGGGAGATCCGGGGGTTCGGTGAGTGCCTTGATGGCGGGGCGTCCGTTTTCGGTTGTCCGGGGGGTCATGGGGGGTCCTGTGGGTCCTCGGTGCGCGGCTCTTCGGTGTGCGGCTCTTTGTACGAGTCCAATCGTACTGCATGCTAAGTTCGACTCAAGTCGTATTAAGTGTTTGCCGGGAGGAGCTGTCGTGGTGGGGAGTCGGGCGGGGGCGGTATCGGGTGTGCGGGAGGCCGACGGAGGGGCCGGTGGCGTCGCCACCCGGTGGGTGTGGACCGCCGCGTGGCCGGTGACCGCGGTGTTCGTCCTGTCGAACGCGGCCACGCCGCTGTATGTGCGGTGGCAGCGCGAGATCGGGTTCTCCAAGGGCACCCTGACGGTGATCTTCGCCTGCTACATCGTCGGGCTGCTCGGTTCGCTGCTGGTATCGGGCGTGGTCTCGGACCGGGTGGGGCGGAAGCCCGTGCTGCTGCCCGCGCTCGGGCTCGCGCTGGCGGCGTGTGCGATCTTCGCGAGTGCGTCGGGCGTGGCCGCGCTGATCGTGGCGCGGCTGTTCAGCGGGATCGCGGTCGGCGCCGTCGTCTCCGCCGGAATGGCGGCGGTGACCGATGTGGCCGGGCCGGAGCGGCGGCGGCTGGCGGCACTGCTGGCCTCGTGCGCCATGGTGTTCGGGGCCGGGCTGGGGCCGTTGCTCGCGGGGGTGTTGGGCGAGGGCGTGTTCGTCCTGGAGGCGGTGCTGCTGGTGGCGGCGGTCCTGGTCGTGGTGCGGATGCCGTTGCGTGGCCCTTCCGCCGCGTCTGCGCAGTCCGTGTCCGTGAGGTCCGTGTCCGCGCAGTCCGCGTCTGTGCAGTCCGTGCCCGCGAGCGGTGCCTGGGCGCGGGTTCCCGGGGTGCCTCGGGGGAGTGGTGGGGAACTGCTCAGGGGGATCGCCGTCTTCGCGCCCGGCATCACCGCCACCTCCTTCGTGCTTTCCCTCGGGCCGTCGCTGCTCTCGGGGTTGCTGGACACCACAAGCCCGGTGGTCGCGGGGGCGATGGCCTTCGTGATGTTCCTCACCGCGACCGGTGCGCAGTTCGCGGTCCAGCGGCTGGACCGGCGGACGATCCTCCTCGCCGGTGCCGTCAGTACGACGATCGGCATGGGTGTGCTCATCGCCGCCGTCCGCGCCTCCTCCGTGCCGCTGCTCGTCGCCGCCGCGCTGCTGGCCGGGGCGGGGCAGGGGATGGGGCAGCTCGGTGGGTTGTCGCTGCTCAACTCCAGCGTTCCGCCGAGCCGTCTGGCGGAGGCCAACGCGGCGCTCAACGTCGGCGGCTATGTGCCCGCGGGCGTACTGCCGGTAACGGCGGGTTACCTGAGCGACGCGGTGGGGCTGACGGCGGGGGCGACCGCCTTCGGGGCGGTGCTCATGGCATTGGCCCTCGTCGGGGGTCTGGTGGTCCTCGCCGGCCCGCCGTCCGCCCGAAGGAAAGAGGCATGAGGGCATGGAGGGTGGGTAGACGGGACCCCAATCAGCCTATGCATGCAGCCGATACAGGGAGTGCGACGGTGAACGACACGGCACCCGCGACGATGTCGATGCTGACAGCAGCGGAAGCTGAGCAGGCACATGACGTTCGCGTAAGTGACATCGCAGTGAATGGAGTTGAGACCGCCGGCCCCGTCGATCTGCCCACGGTTGACGATCCGGCGAAGGTGGCGCCCAAGGACGCGCGGGCGCTGACCAAGACGTTCCTGGATCGGCTGACGGAGCTGGAGGAGGGGACGCACGAGTACCAGTACGTGCGGAACACCCTCATCGAGCTCAATCTGTCGCTGGTCCGGTACGCCGCCCGGCGGTTCCACAACCGCTCGGTGGAGATGGAGGACATCGTCCAGGTCGGCACCATTGGGCTGATCAAGGCGATCGACCGGTTCGACCTGAGCCGTGAGGTGGAGTTCACGACCTTCGCGGTTCCGTACATCGTCGGCGAGATCAAGCGGTTCTTCCGCGACACCAGCTGGGCGGTGCATGTCCCCCGCCGGCTCCAGGAGTTGCGGATCGACCTCGCCAAGGCGAACGAGGAGCTGTTCCAGCGGCTGGACCGGTCGCCCACCACGGCCGAGCTCGCGGAGCATCTGCGGCTGAGCGAGGACGAGGTCGTCGACGGACTGGTGGCCAGCAACGGCTATCTCACCACCTCGCTGGACGCGCCCGCGGACCAGGAGGGCGGCGCCGCGCGCGTGACCACGTACGCGGACCGGTTCGGCGACGTCGACCCGGCCATGGAGGCCGTGGAGAACCTGCACGCACTCAAGCCGCTGGTGGAGCAGCTCGGTGAGCGGGACCGGCGCATTCTGCAGATGCGGTTCGGCGAGGAAATGACGCAGTCGGAGATCGGCACGGAGCTCGGCGTCTCCCAGATGCATGTCTCCCGGCTGCTCAGCCGTGCGCTCGGCCGACTGCGGCGCGGGATGCTCACCGAGGGGTAGGCCCGCTCCGAGGGGTAGGCCCCGCTCCGAGGGGTAGGCCCGATCACAACAGAACACGACCGAAGGGGCCCGGCCGGAGATTTCTCCGGCCGGGCCCCTTCGGTCCGCGCTGAGGTTTATCTGTACCGTCTTCGGGTTACCAGCGGTACCACCGTCCTCGCCGCCCGCCGACTGTCGGCCGGGCGATGAAGCCGATCAGCCAGACGGCGAGCACGATGACCGCGATCCACCACAGAGCCTTCAGGGCGAATCCGGCGCCGAAGAGCAGCAGAGCGAGTAGAAGAACGACAAGCAGGGGGACCATGATTACCAACCTCCTCGCCGCGCCGGGTACCCCTTCGGGAATCCGGCACACCTGATCAATTCATGCTGTTTCGAACACTCGGTTACTCCGGGTGGCCGGATGGCGTGGCGTCCCACGGTGAGCGGAGGCAGGCTGGAAGGGCAGAGGTCAGAGGGTGATACGTCATGATCCAGCCAGCCGATATCCGTGAGTGGCGCGACCAGGATGTCGTCGATGAGCAGGGCCGCAAGATCGGGGTGCTCGAGGCGATCTACGTGGCCACGTCCACCGACGAACCCGCCATGGCCACCGTCCGCACCGGACTGCCCACCCGTCACCGTCTGGTGTTCGTCCCCGTGGACGACGCGGTGGTCGGGCCGGGCTATGTGAAGGTCTCCTACGCGCGGTCGCTGGTGAAGAAGGCACCCGCGCTCGGCGTGGACGATGTGCTGCCCGCGGAGCAGGAGGGGGCGATCTTCCAGCACTACGGGAAGACGTACCAGTCGGGTCCGGGCGGCGGGCGGCAGCTCGCACGCCGCTGACGGCCGAGGACGCTTGACGATCGAGGAGAGGTGTCGGCGGTGGCGCTCTTCCTGTTCCTGGTGATCGTGGCCATCGTGCTCGGCCTCATCGGCTGGGTGGTGCACGGGCTGGGCTATCTGCTGGTCATCGGCGTGGTGGTGCTGGTGGTCGACATCGTCCTCGGGCTGGTGCGGCTGGCGCGGAGGCCCCGGGGGCGCCGGATCCGATGACGGGACGCGCCGAGGCCCGCGTCCCCTTCGGGACGCATGCCATCCCGTACGCCCCCGGCACGCTCCGGCCCTCCTGCGACGGTGACCCGGCGGCGGCCGACCGGCGGGTCCTGGACCACTACGAGCTGTGGAAGGCGTACTTCCTGCGGTCGGGCGACGAGGTGGGCGGCCCGGGGCGGTGCGCGGTGTTCACCCCCGACGCGGCGCACCCGTTCGTGGCCGAGGCCCAGGGCTACGGACTGGTGATCACCGCGCTGATGGCGGGCGCCGACCCCGACGCCCGCACACTTTTCGACGGCATCCTCCGGCATGTCCTGGCCCACCCCTCCGTGAACCACCCCGATCTGCACGCCGCCCAGCAGGACGCCGAGGGCCGGGACGTCGGCGGACGGGACTCGGCGACCGACGGCGACCTCGACATCGCGTACGGACTGCTGCTCGCGGCCCGGCAGTGGGGCAGCGGCCACAGCAGCCATAGCGGTCATAGCAGCCACAGCAGCTACAGCAGCTACAGCAGTCACAGCGGCTACGACGACTACGGCGGCTACGACTACGAGGCGCTCGCGGTACGGCGGATCGACGCCGTCATGGAGTGCGAGGTGCACCCCACCACCCGGCTGACCAAGCTCGGCGACTGGTCCTCGGGCCGCTATGACGAGGTCTCCCGTACGTCGGACTGGATGCCGGACCACTTCCGGGCGTTCCGGGCGGCCACGGGCGATCCGCGGTGGGACGAGGCGCTGGACGCGCAGCTGTCGCTGGCCGGGGCGCTGCGCGCCCGCCATGCCCCGGCCACCGGGCTGCTCCCCGACTTCGTCGTGGACACCACGTCCGGCGAGCCGGGGCCCGCGCCGGGCCAGGTCCTGGAGAGCCCGCACGACGGCGACTACCACTGGAACGCCTGCCGCACCCCCTGGCGGCTCGGCGCCGACGCGGTGACCAGCGGCGACACACGCACTCGGGCGGCCGCGCGCGGGCTCAGCCGCTGGGCGAGGGCGGCGACGGGCGGTGATCCAGGGCGGATCCGGAGCGGGTACCGGCTCGACGGCACGGCCTATGGGGACCCGGGCTCGCCCGCCTTCTTCGCGCCCTTCGCGGTCGCCGCGCTGACGGAGGGCGAGGACGGCTCAGGGGCCGAAGGGGCGCAGGGCTGGCTGGACGCGCTGTGGACGCGGATGTGCGCCTCCCCGCCCGATCCGGCCCGCGCCTACGAGGCGGGGGTGCGGCTCCAGTCGATGCTGGTGGTCAGCCACAACTACTGGGTGCCGTAGGCGCGACGACGGTCTCGCACAGCGACTCCAGGGCGTCCCGCGCCGGGGAGTCGGGCAGCGTGGACAGGGCCGCGCGGGCGGCGTCGGCCTGACGGGCGGTCTCCTCGCGGGCCCGGTCCAGGACCGGATGGGTGCGCAGCCGCGCCACCGCCTCCGCGTGCCCCGCCCGCTCGGCGGGCCCGGTGAGCAGCTCGTACAGCTCCCGGTCCGTGGGGCCCGTGGGGCCCGTGGGGCCCGCTGGGTTCGCGACCCGTGCCAGCAGCAGGACGGGCAGGGTGGGGCGGCGGGCGGTGGGGGTCGCCACCTCGTCGGCGAGATGGCTCGCCACGCCCAGCCGTTCGCCGTACCGCGCGAGGGCGTCCGCGACGCTCGGGTCCGCGCCCGAGGCCAGCGCGCCCAGCCGTCCGGAGACGGCGGTCAGCGAGCCGGTCCGGCTCGCCAGTACGTCCAGATGGTGCTCGACGGGGTCGCGGCCGTCGCGCGGTCCGGTCGTCTCCAGGATCTGGCCGGTGACCTGCCGCCGGAACGCCTGGGCCTGGATCCGTACGGCCTCCGGCCCCAGGTCGGCCAGGATGTGCGAGGCGCGGGCGAAGAGGAAGTCGCCGGTGAGCACCGCCACCGTGTTGTCCCAGTTGGCGTCCGGGCGCGGGGCGTCGCGCCGTACGGCCGCCTCGTCCCGGACGTCGTCGTGGTAGTGCGTGGCCAGATGGGTCAGTTCGACGACCACGGCGGCGGGCACCACGCCCGGGGCGCCGGGGTCGCCGAACCGCGCCGCCAGCAGCACCAGCAGCGGCCGGAGCCGTCGCCCGGCCGTGCGCGTCAGCTCCCGCGCGGCCTCGGTGATGAACGGCACATCGCTCTTGGTGGCCCGCAACAGGCCCTCTTCCACCGCCGCTTGACCGGCCCGGAGGCCGTCCGTCAGCGCGTGGTCCCGCACGGTCGGCTGCATGAACAGAAATGTCTCATATGTCGTCAGTGGCGAGGTTGAGGGCGTGTCATCGGCGGCCGGTTTCAGGACGTCGTCGGCAGGTGGTCTCAGGGCGATGGATCAGGAGTCCGGCGCGGCCGGGATCCTGGCCCGGATGCGGCTTCCCTGGCCGGGGCGGCTGTCCACGTTGAGCGTGCCGCCCACCTCGCGGGCCCGCTCCCGCATGGAGAGCAGCCCGAGATGGCCGGGGAAGGAGCCCTTGCAGTCGAAGCCCACGCCGTCGTCGGCGACCGTCAAGGTGACGGCGCCCGGTTCGTTGAGCAGATGGAGCCGTACGTTCCGGGCCTGCGAATGCTTGGCGACGTTGTGCAGCGACTCCTGGGCGATCCGGTACAGGGCGTGCTTGGCCTCCGGTGTGGTCTCCGGTTCGGCGTCCAGCTTCGCCTCGGTGGCGATCCCGTACCGGGCCCGGAGCGTCTCGACATGCTGGGTGAGCGCGGCGACCAGGCCCTCGGTCTCCAGCGATTCGGGCCGCAGCCGGCAGAGCAGGGTCCGGGTCTCGGCGATCGCGGCGTCCGCGAGCCGCCGTATGTACTCGATGGGCTCGGCGAGTTCGGCCAGCTCGGCGAGGTCCACGACCTCCCCGGCGGTCTCGTGTCCCGCCACCGGACCGATCCGATCCGGTGGTTCCGCATGACTCGCCGCCCCGGTCCGGCCCTCCACCGGCTCCGCGCTGTCGAGGTCGCGCTCCAGCATCTCGCGGGCGGTACGGGCGCCCAGCGCGATGCCGTAGAGCGCCTGTGAGACCGAGTCGTGGAGCTCGCGCGAGATGCGATGCCGCTCCTCGTGGACGGCCTTGTCCTGGGTGGCCGCCCGCTGCCGGTCGTTTTCCACCGCGCAGGACGCATGCCCCGCGATCACCTCCAGGAGGGTGATGTCCGCCTCGCCGGGGTCGCGGCCGGGCGGGAAGTGGCAGCACATCGCGCCGATCGCGGTGGATTCGCGCAGCAGCGGCCAGGCCGCCACCGCGCCCCGCGCGGGGCCCTCGCCGTCCGCGCCGGTACGGCCGCCGCCGTGGATGACGGGCGCGGCCCCGCCGATCGCCTCCAGCGCCGGTTTGCGCGACGGCGGGGTGTGGCCGTGGCCGCCGCCCACCAGGCGCAGATTGGCCGACGGGCCGGGTTCCAGTAGATAGACCGTGCAGCTCGCGGCGCCGGTGCGGGCAACCGCGCCCGCGGCCAGGGAGTCCAGGGTCCGCCGTACGCAGGGCCCGGAGGAACGGGGGAACAGCGAGGGGCCGGACGAACCCCAAGGCGAACCGGAGGGCCCAGCGAACCCCGAAGGCCCAGCGGCCCCGGCGAACCCCGAAGGCCCAGAGGACCCCAATGCCCCTGACGCCCCGGCGTACACCGAAGGCCCCGCGGCCCCCGACGATCCCGAAGCCTCCGGAAGCCCCGACGACCCCGAAGGCCCCGACGACCCCAAGGAGAACCCCCCGGAACCGTTGGTGCCCGGTCCGGCCGCCGCTGACGCCAGCCGCCGCAGATTCTCCCGGTGCCGGATCTGGGCGACCGCATGGCCCGCGGCCGTCGCGAAGAGCCGCACGGTGCTCACATCGGCGTGGGTGAGCCGGCGCCCGCCGCCGCGGTTCGCCACTTCGATCACCCCCACCGGGTGGCCGCGCACCAGCAGCGGCGCGTCCAGCACCGAGGCCGGGACCGCGTGCCGGGGGTCCCGGCCGCGCCGGCGCGGCCGCCGTTCGTCGCCGGAGACCGTGGGCCGTCCGGCGCGGATCGCCTGGCGGGCGGGGGAGGAGCCGCCGGGTGTCAGGGGGCCGCTCGGCGCGGTCCACGGAGCGCCGTCGGTGGCCCGTATCGTCAGGACGTCGCCCGGCTCCAGCACCATCACCCGGGCCATATCGGCGCCCAGGAGCTCCCGCACCCGGCGGGCGATCAGCCGGAGCGTGGCGTCGGCGGTCTCGCCCGCCAGGATGTGTTGGGTGACCTCGGCGAGCGCGGTGGCGCTCCGTCTCCGCCGGGTCGGGGTCCACCGTGTACTGATCACGCCGACCACCACTGCTCCCTCGTCGTCGACTCCACTGCTTCCGGAGGGGTGAGCTCACCCGCGGGCACCAGGCCGGACTGCACCGCGTAGACCGCCGCCTGGGTCCGGCTGTGCACCCCGAGCTTGGTCAGGATGTGGCTCACATACGTCTTCACCGTCTGCTGGCCGATCCGCAGATCGTGGGCGATCTCCTTGTTGGCCTTGCCGCGCGCGAGCATGGTCAGCACCTCGGTCTCCCGCTCGGTGAGCTGCTCCGGGCCGCTTGGCTCCCTGACCTGGCCCATCAGCCGGGAGATCGCGGCGGGGGAGACATGGATCTGGCCCGCGGCCGCGGCCTTCACCGCGTTGCGGAGGTCGTCGGCCTCGGCGTTCTTCAGCAGGAAGCCGATGGCGCCCGCCCGGACCGCGCCCATGACCATGGCGTCGTCGAGGGAGCTGGTCAGCGCCACCACCTCGACCTCGGGAAGGTCCTGGCGGATCTCCGCCGTGGCGGATACGCCGTCCATCACCGGCATCAGCAGGTCCATCAGGACGACGTCTGGGCACAGCTCCCGGGCCAGCCGCACGGCTTCCCGGCCGTTGGTCGTCTCGCCGACCACCTTGATGTCGTTGTCGAGGCCAAGGATCATGCGCAGGCCCTGCCGGACCACCGCATGGTCGTCTGCGATCAGCACGCGAAGTGCCACTTGGTTCACCTGCCCATGGAGTACCCCGCCGCACGAGCGGAGACATACGCGGAAACGGTCGCGATCAGCGGTTCGAAGAGGGGGAGGGCCAGCAGGACGAGGACGCCCGCCGCCCATCCGCCCAGGACGTCACTCACCCAGTGGGTGCCCAGATAGACGGTGGTCAGACCGACGCCGACGGCCATCACGCAGGCGACCAGTGCGCCCGTCCGCCGGTGGTGACCGGCGAGATAGGCGAGGGTGCCCCAGACGACGACGGCGTTGGCGGCGTGACCGGAGGGGAAGACCATGCCGCCGTGGAAGAGCTCGGCGGACCCGGGGGTCCGGGCCTCGTACGGGCCCAGCCGCCCGGTGAGGACCTTGACGGCGCCGACGCTCACGTTGAGCAGCAGCAGCGCCACGCCCAGAACCAGCGGCGGACGGAGGCTCCGGGTCCGGCCGCCGCGCCAGAGGGCCCAGGCCAGGGCGGCCAGGGCGGTGGGGCCGCGCTGGCCCGTGATGACGAAGGCGTCCAGCGCCGGCCGGACCCGCGGCCACTGTTCGTACGGCTTGAACAGGGCCACCTGCCAGTCGAACCGGACCAGCTGCGAGCCGGTGAGGACGGCCGTGAGGACCGCCGCGTAACAGGCGGCGGCCATCAGGAAGGCGATCGTGTGCCCGCGGCTCAGCGGGCATCGGATCCGTCCAGGGACTCGCATGGGGAGGGAACCCGTCTCGATGGCTCCGCGATTCCATCCGAAGGGGGATTTTCTGCCCCATTCGGCCCCGGCCGCGCCCCCGGCCGCCCCGCCCCAGGTGGTCCCGCCCCCGTCCGTACGCCCCAGCCCGTAGGCCCTCGTCCGTATAGCCCCGTTCGTATAGCCAGCCCCGTCCGTACGGGCCCCATCCGTACGGGCCCGTCCAGTGGACCCGTACGGCGAAACGCGAACAGCCCCCGCACCACGGGGGCCACCGCCGTACCGGAGGCGGACACGGGTCAGCTCAGCCCGGCACTCACTCCTCCGGCCCCTCCGGCTGCGCGGGCTTGAAGCCGAATTCGGCGGCCTTCGCGACCGCCTCCAGCTGCGAGCGCGCCTCCAGCTTCTCCAGGATCCGGCGCACATGCGTGCGCACCGTGGCGTAGCTGATGCTCAGCCGCTCCGCGACGGCCCGGTTGTCCAGGCCGTGGCTCATCAACGTGAGGATCTCCTGCTCGCGCGGGGTCAGGCTGTCCAGGCGCTCGGTCTGCTCGGCGGTGGACCGCGCGTCCTCGCGGTGCCGCGCCAGCACCTCCACCAGCGTGCTGGCCGGGATGAGGGTCTCGCCCTCGGCGGCCGAGCGGATGGCGGAGGCGATCTCGTCGCCGCTCGCCGACTTCAGCAGATAGCCGCAGGCGCCCGCCTCCACGGCGGCCAGCAGCGCCGAGTCGCTGGCGTCGGCGCTGAGGATCACGATGGCGACGGACGGGTCATGGGCCCGGATGCCGCCGGCCGCGTCGGCCCCGGTGCCGTCGGGCAGCCGGAAGTCGACCAGCGCCACATCGGGCTTCATCTCCTTGGCCATCGGCACGGTCTCGGCGACCGAGTCGGCCCAGCCGACCACCGTCAGGTCCGAGTACTCGGCCAGCAGGGCCCACAGCCCCTCGGCCACCACCCGGTGGTCCTCGACGATCAGCACCTTCGTCAATTCGGGAGGTGCGGTCACGGCTGCGGGTCCCCTTCGGGGGAGTCGGGGGTGGCGAGCGGCGTGTCCGGCGGAGTGCCGAGCGGCACCCAGAACTCCACGGTGGTGCCGGAGCCGGGTTCGCTCTCGATCCGGCACCAGCCGCCCGCGATCTGGGCCCGCTCCTGGATCAGGGAGAGCCCGAGGTGGCCGGGGCGGGACTCCACCTCGAGCGGGTTGTAGCCCTCGCCGTCGTCGACGATCCGCACCAGGCAGCCGTCGTCGAGCCCGAGCAGCTGTACGTGGACCGTCTTGGCGTGGGCGTGCTTGCGCACGTTCACCAGCGCTTCCTGGGCGGTCCGGTAGATCAGCGCCATCGTCTCGGCCGGGGGGTGGGCGGTGAGCCGGTCCTCCAGCCGGTAGGTGACGCCGGTCTCGGTGCGTATCTGTTCCAGCAGGCCGCGCAGCGCCCCGGCCAGACAGCCGTGCTCCAGGCTGGACGGCCGCAGGTCGAAGATCAGCTGGCGCAGCCGGCTGAGCGAGAGCTTCAGGGTCTCGTCCAGCTTGTCCATCACCCGCTGCTCGTCCGGGTCCCGCAGCCGCCGGCGCAGCTGCTGGAGGCGGAGGCTGGCAGCGGTGATCACCTGGATGGTGTCGTCGTGGATGTCGGCGGCGATCCGGCCGCGCTCGGCCTCCTGGGCGTGGACCAGATGGCTGAGCAGCGCCTGGCGGTCGCGGTCGGTGACCTCCAGCAGCTCCAGGCTGCGCTCCAGGACGAACTGGGCGCGCTGCACCTCGGTGATGTCGCGGATGGTCAGGACGGTGAGCAGGCCCTCCTCCGTGCGCAGCGGGCTGATGCTGACGTCGGCGGGGAACTGCTTGGCGTCGCTGCGCCGCCCGACCAGCTCCATGCTGTGGCCGACCGGCTCCTCGACGCTGTCGTCCCATTCGCGCAGCGAGACGGTGAGCGGCTGGTCGGGCAGCAGCGCCTCCACGGCCCGGCCGATCAGATGGTCGCGGTCGTAGCCGAAGAGCGCCTCGGTGCGGTGGTTGGCCGCCTGGATCCGGCCGCTGGTGTCCACGATCAGCATCGCGTCCGGGGAGGACTCGATGAGCTGGCGGAACCGGCTCTCGGCCGCCCGCAGCTGGCTGAGGTCGGCGACGAAGACCACCCCGCGGGGCTGCCGGCCCTGCAGATGGCCGCCGCTGAACTGGGCGGGGAACTCGCTGCCGTCGCGGCGGCGGCCGCTCATCGCGGACGGTGTGGTGAAGACCCGGCCGATCAGCTGCTCGGAGGCGGTGCGGTAGCGCTCGGGGACGAGGTCCCGCAGCCGCTTGTCGCGCAGCTCCGCCGATCCGTAGCCGAACATGTGCCGGATGTGGGCGTTGGCGTACTCGATCCGGCCGCGCGGGCCGACCACGAGCACTCCGCAGGGCGCGTGGCTCAGCAGCTCCAGATACGAGTCCTCCAGCCGGTTGCCGACCAGGTCCTCGAACCGCCAGGAGGCGCGCTCGGCGCGGCGCAGCGGTTCGGCGCAGTCGGCGAGCAGCTCAGCGGACATGCTGAACTGATCGCGGGCGGCCCGGATGATCGCCTCGAGGATCTCCTCGGCGGGGGTGCCCTTGACCAGATAGCCGCTGGCCCCGACGGCGAGCATGTTCAGCACGGTCTCGCGTTCGCCGTGGGCGGAAAGCGCCACCACCCGGGCCCCGGGGACCTGGTCGCGGATGGCCCGGACGCTGCTGGGGGCGTCGCCCCGGGGCATGTGCACATCCATGATCACGACCTGCGGGCGGTGGTCCACCGCCGCGCGCACGGCCTGCTCATGGTTGATGGCCAGGCCCACCAGCTCCAGGTCCGGGTGGGAGTCGATGAGGTCGGCGAGCGCCTCGCGGACGGCCGGGTCGTCATCGGCCACCACAACGGCGATCCGGTTGTCGCCCATCGCTACCCACCTCCCTTGAGGACGGCGCCCTGCAGCTCGCGGGGCTCGAGTTCATCGCGCCGGCAGTGCGCCAGCGACGGCATGACCGCGGCCAGCGGCGCGACCAGCACGTTGTAGTGGCTTCCGATGCGGTCGCAGACGGCCACCGCGGTCGCGGCGTCCCAGACCGCGGCCCAGAAGGCCCAGTCGTGTTTCTTGTGGTTCCGCGCGGCGTCCAGGGCGGCCCGGCGCGCCACCGAGGCGGCGACCAGGATCCGGTACCGCTCCTCGGGCGTGGTGGTGCGGTGGACCACTGCCCAGCCCTCGGCGCGGGTCTGGCTGGACGTCTGCTTCCACAGATCGGCCACCCGGTCGATCTCCTCCGGGGAGAGGTCCTCGATGTGGGTCAGGAATTGTAGGACTCTTCGTGAGTTAGGGCCGAAAACTACGCTCATAGGACACTCCAGGACGCATGGTACATCTACGGAACTGGTGAGCCGCCCGGGTGAGCCGCCCCACGGCCGTCGGCGGCCGCTCGCTCCCTGGAACGTGGGCCTGTTTTCCCGCCGCGTCCGCCGCGTCCGCCGCGTCCGCCGCGTCCGCCGCTTCCCGCCGCTTTCCGGCGGACGGCACGGCACGGCCCGGCCCACGTTCTCCCTCGGCGCCACTCGCGGTCCCTAATCCCCGCGGCCCTGCGACATGTTGATGCTCGCCCTGGCGACGCCACCGCTCTTCTGGCCGATGAGCTGGAAGGACACACCGCTCTCATCCGCCGGAGTGATCTTGTACGAGCCCACGGCCGCCGCCTTGCCCCGGCTGTCCACCTGGAAGGTCCCGATCTTGCGCTGGGCCTTCGAGCCCGAACCGGCGTAGGCGGTCACCGTCTCGCCCGGGGCGAACCCCGCGACATAGAAGCTGAGCGTGGTGCCCGCCCTGCCGCCGAAGGCGCTGGGCTCGGCGGACGGGCTGTACGGCAGCACGGTGAAGCCCGAGCGGACCACGGCCCGGCTCTGGTCGCCGATCGCCATCAGCGTCTGCCGCCCCTTGAGGCCGAACGGCACGTTGAACGCCACGTCGCGGATCTGGCCCATGCCGTTCGCCTGGGCGGTGAAGGCCGGGAGGCCGCCGGTGGAGTTGATGTAGACCAGCACCCGCTCGCCGGGCGCGAACTTGTTGGCGGACAGCGTGATCCGCTGGCCGGCCTTGAGCGCGTACGGCTTGGACTTCATCGACGGGTACATGGCCAGCATCTGGAAGGGCGCGGTGGCCGTGGTCTTGCTGCGCTTGCCCACCAGGACCAGGGTGCTGGAGCCGGTCGGGGCCACGCCCACCTTGATCGCCGCGTGGGCGACGCCGCCGCTGCCGTCGGTGTGCAGCGTGGTGACGGGGATGCCGGTGGTCCGGCCCCAGAAGACGTCGATCGGCTCACCCGGGCGGAAGCCGCGGGCGGAGACCGTCACCACGTCACCGGGGCGGCCCACCATCTTGTTGATCTTGGCGGTGCCGACGGCGCCACCGGTGATCACCTTGGCCTCCGCCGTCTTGCTGCTGCCGCGCTGCTGGGCGACGAGCGTCGCGGGCCGGTTGCCCGCGGTATCGGGCATGGTGAACCGGGCGTAGATCGACCCGAACCGGTCCGAGCGCACACTGCCGATGGCGCGGCCCTTGGTGTCCGACTTCCGGGCCTTGATCAGGATGTCCACGGTGGCCTTCTTGTCGAAGCCACCGCCCTCGACCGCGGCGCTGCCGCCGGGGGTGACCAGGCCCGGGTTGATCACGATGATCGGGCCGGACGCCTGGGGGACCCGCTGATTGCCCAGCTTGATGGTCTTGGGCTGCTTGGGTGGGCGTATCTCCTGCTCCTGCCGGGAGTGCTGCTCCTTCTTCGGGGCGCCGCCGCCTCCGCTGCCGGTGGTGTTCAGGGCGCCTCCGAAGCCGCCGCGCGCGACCACCTGGACGAGCGATCCGACGATCGCGAAGACCACGAGTGCGAGCAGGACGGTCTTCCAGGTGAGCTTTTTCTTCTTCTCACCGTCGGGAGTGTGCTCCTCGTCGAGGGTGTTTTCCTCGTCGGGGATTTCCTCCTCGTCGAGGATGTCCTCCTCCTCGGGGATTTCCTCGTCGTCGAGGATGTCCTCCTCGTCGGGGATGTTCTCCTCGTTCTCGGGATAATCCCTGTCCTCCGGAACGTCCCAGTCGTCGTCGTACTGAGGCATGGCCTTCACCTCCTCTTCCCATGGCTACTGCACACGGTAGATTTCCAGCTTGATATTGCCCTCGGTTACCGACCAGACGCGGTCGGAATTTCGCAGCGCCTGGAGGATCCAGTTCTCCCGGCCGTCGGAATTGTTGAGCATCATGGATCTGCGCATCTTGTTCGACAAGATGATGTAGTCCACGTTCTGCCATCTCTTCTTGAACAGTTTTTCGCGGACATCCGGGTCGGACGAGGCGTTCCAGTGGGAATGCGCGTACGGGTAGAACGGGCGCACATCGTGCAGTTCACCCCACAGGTCGTCGTCCATGATGATGCGCGAATTCGGCGGTATGTGCTTGCGCACCCAGGCGATCTGAGCATGCTGCATTCCGGTGAGATTGATCTTCGACTGGTACTGGTCGGCGATCTGCGTATGGCCCTCGGTATTGGTGTGGACGAGATATCCGGAGGCTGGTGAGGCCAGTAGCAGAATGGCCACGAACGACGGCACGGCGACCCGGGTCACAGAATGCGCGCCGCGCATGAACCGATTGGCGAACGTGCCCTTGAGCAGCCGGTCCGTCACCATGCCGAGGTTGAGCGCGAGCATCGGGATCAGCGGGGTGACATAGAAGTCCAGCACCACGCTGCCGCGCACCAGATAGAAGGCGTATCCGAGGGCCAGCGTCCCGGCGATCAGAAAGCCCAGATTGCGCCTGCGGTCCCGCATGCCGATCCACAGGCACATCACCATCGCGCACACCCCGGCGATCAGCAGGAACTTGTCCCGGACCAGCCAGCTGGTCTGGAGCAGACCGGTGTGGCTGAAGAGGATGCCCTGGCTACGGTTGAGCTGCCACCACAGGGTGTAGAGCAGTGAGACATGGTCGGCGGGCGGGTTGTTCAGGTCGAAGTCGAAACCGCTCGGCAGCAGCTCGTTCTTGAGCAGTGCGTAGGTCACATAGGCGCCGATCGGGGTGGCCGCGGCGAACGGCCAGAGGGTGCTGGTGAACCGGCTGCTGGCCGACCCCTTGACCCTTCGGTAGAGCAGATACATGAAGCTGGGCACGAAGAAGATCGCGTTCTCCTTGGTGATCAGCGCGATCCCCAGCGCCAGCCCGCCACCGAACACCGATCTGATCGTGACTTCCCGCCTGAGCAGCATGAACAGGCTCAGCAGCAGCCAGAGCATCATCAGGTTGTCCAGCAGGACCTGCCGCTGGAAGTACACCGCGATCGGCGAGACGTTGAAGAGGAACGCGGTGACGGTGGCGGCCAGCACACTGCCGGACAGCCGCCGGGCGACCTCGAACAGCAGATAGACGGCGGCGACATGCACCAGCAGCATCAGGAACCGTCCGGTGTTGATCGCGTTCCCGAAGGTCTCGAACTGCTTCGGCAGCGGGAAGACCCACCCGGCCAGGGTGATCCAGCCCAGCGGGGCGTGGTCGTAGTCGTAGGTGTACGGGGACAGGCTGGTCTCCCGCACCAGCGACCACGCCCGCTGCATGTAGATGCCCTCGTCGGTGAGGTAGAGGGGGTAGCGGAACAGGTGGTAGCCGTGGGTGAGCAGCCCGGTCAGCAGGGAGGCGACCAGGGCGATCCTGCCCTTGTTCCCCAGCGGCGGGAACCAGCCGCGCTCCACGGAGAACCGCGGGCGACGGCGCGGACGTCGCGCGGGGGGCTCTGCGCCCTTGGCCGCCGCGGTGCCCTTGCCCGCTCCGGCGTTCTTGCTCGTCGCGGTCTTCTTGTTCGCCGCGGTGCTCTTGCTCGTCGCGGTCTTCTTGCTTGTCGCGGTCTTCTTGTTCGCCGCGGTCTTCCGGCCTTCCGCGCCGACGGCCGCCGGCCGCGAGGGCGTGGTGTTATCCGACACGCGACTCCGCCTCCTCGGTGGTGGCCCGGTGGGCGCCTACGTGCTGTGTCTTCTCCCAGTCATGGCGGCCGAGCATCTCTCGCCGCATGGCCCGCAGCGCGGCGTACGCCAGCACCATCTGGAAGGGGAACCAGGCGATGGCCATGCGCACGAGCGCCTTCGGCGAGGCTTCGAGGCCGTGGGCGCTGGTGAACTCGTACAGACCGACCGCCTGGACCAGAAAGTGCGCGGCCAGCAGCAGTACGGGCAGATAGGAGCAGAGCGCGATCAGCACCGGCACCTTGAGGATCAGAATCATGCCGAGCGAGATCGGCAGATAGATGCCCAACAGCGCCTGCCCGCGCGGGAACGCCAGGACGTAGAAGGCGAGCCAGCGCTGTTTGCGCGTCGGCATCTTCTTCCAGGTGCCCTTCTTCAGGGTCTGCATGAAGCCCTGGCTCCAGCGGGTGCGCTGGCGGATGAAGTGGCCGAGGGTCGGCGGGGTCTCCTCCTTGGTCACATACCGGTCGTCGTAGACCACGCGCACCCGCTCGCCCATGGCGGATATCCGCAGTCCCATGTCGGCGTCCTCGGTGAGGTTGCGGTCGTCCCAGCCGCCGAGCCGCAGCAGCAGCTCACGGGCGAAGAAGACGGTGTTGCCGCCGAGCGGGATCGAGCCGTAGTGGGCGTGGTAGTGCAGCCGGCTCTTGAACCAGAAGAAGTACTCCAGGACGTTGAGCGTCGAGTACCAGTTGGACTCGTAGTTCATCAGCTGCACACCGGCCTGGACCACCTTGACCTTCTCCTGGACCATCACGGTGTTCACCAGGGAGAAGATCTCGGGGTGGATGTCGTCCTCCGCGTCGAAGATCGTCACCACTTGGTTGGCGGTGTGCGGAAGGGCCGTGTTGAGGCCGTGCGGCTTGTTGATCGGCTTGTCGTCGAACACCACGACCCGCACATTGCGCAGGCCCTTCCGCTTCAGGTCGTCGATCTTCTCCTCGGCCTTTTTGATCGTGCCGTCGTCGTCCTGTGAGCAGATCACGAAGACCTCCAGCAGTTCGGCCGGATAGTTGGCCCGCACCACGCGCTCGATGGTGCTCTGGATGACGTCTTCCTCATGCCGGGCGGGCAGCAGGACACTGAAGGAGATCTGGGGCGGCAGGAATTCATCCGGCGCCCGGGCCTTCCGTTCGGCGTCCGCCCGGTCCCAGGTGTAGAGCATGAGATAGAGAACATGGGCCGACTGCACGGTGAGCAGGATCGAGACCACGATCAGCACCAGGTAGACGATGGCGACAATCATCGGCTCCGCCTCCCCCAGACCCAGCTGGTACTCGACGCGAAGTTGACCGCGAAAGCCGCCGCGATGCCGAGGCCGTTCGCCAACAGCAGATGCATTCCGGTGCGCACCAGTGACCAGACGATGAGCACATTGACCCCGAGCCCGCCCAGGACCGAGACATTGAACTTGATGAATCGTCCGAGTGATGGCGTGGCCACCGCGAAGGTCCACCGGTCGTTCAGCAGGTAGTTGTGAACGACGGCGATTTCCACGGCTATTGACGACGCCGCCAGCAGCGGCAGTCCGGCCCAGTGATAGAGGATGAAGAGGACCACCGTGTTCACGATCACACCGCCCCCGCCGACCACCGCGAAACGCAGGGCCAGACCGGGCATGCCCGCCATCGGGTTCCGGACCTGGCGGACTCGGAACAGCATTCCGGCCCGCCTGCGGGCATTACGGTCGGTGCTGTCCGCCTCTTCGCCCGGCTCTCCGGTGCGCTCGCTGAACGTTCGGAAACGCTGCATCGCGACTCCCTCGGCAGGAGGCTCTTATCGCCGTTGACCCAAGAGTGCGTCACCCGAAAAGGAGGTAGTACCCGCGCTCGGGGGAGCGGGTGGTACACCTTCGGCGGACCCCTCCTATCCCCCGTATTGGGGAGAGCCGGGGCCGGGGTATAACGGACGGTCCCCCAAAGAAGGGACGGGACGCTCACCCTCTCGCGGGTGCCAGTACCTGCGGGGGATGCCCAAAGATGAAATGGGCCGGACGGCCTTGCGTCCCGTGCGAGGAGAGTAGGTGACGTAATGTCAGGTCACGTGATGTCACGCCATCCATTCGCCGGCCGGGCCGGAGCGGTCATCGCCGTGATGACACTCGCACTGGCCACGCCGGCTGCGGCAAGTGATTCCGATTCCAGTGGGCTGCACGATTCCAGTGGGCTGCGCGATTCCGGTGGACTGCGCGATTCCGGTGGGCTGCGCGATTCCGGTGGGCTGCACGATTCCGAATGGGCGCTGACCGCGCTCAAGGCGGAGCGCGCCTGGAAAATCAGCAAAGGCGCCGGAGTGACCGTGGCGGTCATCGGCACCGGGGTCGACGCCTCCCATCCGGATCTGCGCGGCCGCGTGGTCCGCGGAAAGGATTTCGCGGGCGGCACCGGCGGCTTCGGCACCCGGGACGGCGGCAAGGCGGCCGAGCAGTCCACCCACGCCGCCGGAATCATCGCCGGCACCGGCCGCAATTACCGCGGCGACGGGGTGTACGGGCTCGCGCCCAAGGCCAAGGTGATGCCGCTCGGCGTCTACCGCGACGGAAAGCCCCTCGCCGATCCCACCGCGAAGGCCATCCGGCACGCGGTGGACCATGGCGTGCGCGTCATCGACCTGGCCGTCGACTTCAAGCGGCCGACCCCCGCACTGCGGTCCGCGGTGAAGTACGCCGTCGGCAAGGACGCCGTGATCGTGGCTGGCGCGGGCGACAACGGCAAGATCGGCAACCGGCCCACCTACCCGGCCGCCCTCCCCGGAGTGGTCGCCGTGGTGGCCACCGACAAGAAGGGCGCCGTCTGGACCTCCTCCCATCACGGCGGGAAGACCCTCCTGGCCGCCCCCGGCGTCGCCATCCTCACCACCTCCGGCGACAACGACTACTGGACCGGCGACGGCACCGGCTTCGCGGCGCCCTGGGTCGCGGCGGGAGCCGCGCTGCTGCGCTCGGAGCATCCCCGCTGGAACGCCAACCAGGTGGTCCAGAAGCTGATCGACACGGCCGACCGCAAGGGCTCCTCGGGCCATGACCCGCGCTACGGGTACGGGGTGATCGCCCCGGCCAAGGCGCTGGCGGACCGGGCCGCGCCCCCCGCCTCGGCCGAGCTCTCCGCGCCCCGCCGCCATCCGTCCACCACCCCGGACGCCGCCGCCCCCAAAACCGAGGGGGATGAATCCGCCCTGGTCACGATAGGTGTGGTGGCCGGAGTCCTGGTGGTGCTCGCGATCCTGGCGGTGGTGCTGATCAGCCGCCGCAGGCCGCCCGACAACTCCCACCGCGGCTGAGGCCGGGCAGGACTCGCCATGATCACGAAACTGTGCGGCCGCGACCGCGGCCCCCGCCCGCCGGCGCGTGCCCGCACCTCCCGGTGGGCGGGGCGGGGCGTCGCCCAGCTGATCGTGATGGTGCTGGTGGTCGAGGTGGTGATGGCGGCGACCACCGTGCAGGCCCTGTTCGTGGGCCCGGTGCGGCCGCCCGCCACCAGGCCGTCGCTCCCCGTGGCCAAACCGTTCTTCCCGGCCACGACCCGCTTCTACGTCGACCCCCACAACCCGGCCGCGACCTGGGTACGGGACCATCAGCACGACCGGCGGGCGGCGGCCATCGCCCGGCGGATCGCCGCCGAGCCCCAGGCCGCCTGGCTCACCGAGACCAATGAGTCCCTGATCGAGGAGCGGGCCCGCAACCTCGTCCGCACCGCCGCCGCCCAGCGACGGCTGCCGGTGCTCGTCCCGTACACCATCCCCCAGCGCGACTGCCAGCAGCTGAGCTCCGGCGGCGCCGGGGACACGGCCGCCTACCGGCGCTGGAGCGACGCCCTCACCCGGGGCATAGGGGACGGGCGCGCCATCGTCATCCTCGAACCGGACGCGCTGGCCCATATGAGCTGCCTCAAGCGGCGGCAGCAGGCGGATCGGTTCGCGGCGCTGGCGTACGCGGCGCGGGCGCTCCAGCGGGGCGCGCCAAGGGCCCGGGTCTACTACGACGCCGGGAACTCCGGATGGCAGCCCGCGCGGACCATGGCCGAGCGGCTGCGGCGCGCCGGTATAGAGCGGTACGGGGACGGGATAGCGGTCAACGTCTCCAACTTCAACGCCACCGCCGACGAGGTGCGCTACGGGCTGTCGGTGATCCGGGAGCTGCGCCGGCCCCGGCTGGGGGTCGTGGTGGACACCAGCCGTAACGGGGCGGGTCCCACGCGTAACCACACCTTCTGCGATCCGCCGGGCCGCAAGCTGGGCAGGCCCCCCACCGCCGCCACGGGCATCCCCGGGGTCGATGCCTTCCTGTGGGTCAAGCAGCCGGGCCAGGCGGACGGGTGTGCCGCCGGTGCGGGGATGTTCGTCCCCCGCTACGCGTACCGGCTGACGCGCTGACGCTCCGCCCTCCTCCGGCCCCTCCTGGTGCGTGCCCGGCGGACCTGGGCGCCTGCGGCGGGCCACGCGGCGGAGCCGCATATCGGTGCTTCCCCCTACCCGCCCCTTCCCACAACTGGGGCTCCGCCCCAGACCCCGCTCCTCAAGCTCCCCCAGCTACCGCTGGGAGGTGCCCCCTGGAGGGGCTGATTTCGGCCCGTCCGGCGCTTGAGGACACGCCCGAAGGGCGTCCGGGGTCCAGGGGCGAAGCCCTTGCCACGCGGCGGAGCCGCATATCGATGCTGCGGGAAGGGGCGGGGAGGGGAGCAGCCCGCCGCAGGCGCTGACACCCGCCGGGCACCCCGTAGGCGCCGGTCACCCCGTGACCGGCGCCTTTCGCATGCCCTGAGGACTCCCTGGGCGGCCCCCGAGCACCCCCTGAGCCCCCTCTGAGCGGCACCTGAGCACCCCGAACCACCCCCCAAAACGGACATAACCCATATAAAACGGCCGAATTCCTCTACCTCAACTGAGGTAGGCGGAATTCGGCCGTTTGGTGTGCCCGGAATTCCTGCAATTGAGGTACGCAGATTTCAGCCAGGCGTACGGCGATTCCGACCGCGGTCACTCCCTAATGTCGTGAAGCGAAAGGACAAGCCCCGAAGGAGCTCCAATCGATGCACAGAGTTCTCGTCGTGGAGCACCACCCACTGGTGTTGAGTGCTCTCGCCGATCTCGTTGTCGAGGAGCCCGGACTGGAGCTATCCGGAATTGCAGGGTCGGCCCGAGAAGCAATTTCTCTGGCCAATCACATGCAGCCGGATGTGGTGCTGATCGACGTGGATGAGCCCAGCTGGCAAGCGCAGCGGTTGGTCCGCCTGATCGGCGAACTCCTACCGTCCGCGCGGATTGTCCGGCTGACCGCAGTCTCCGACCCGCAGATGGAATGTCTGGAATCTCCGACGAACAACCCCAGCGTCCTGAAAACCGCAGTACCCGATTTGCTCAGGAGCATCTCCGAATGAATTCCCCCATGGACCAGAACAACGCCCCGACCACCGAGACCAAGCGTGCGCCGCGCTCGCAGCGTCTCCGCTTCGGTATCGCCGCGGCCGTCGTCGCTGCTGCTGCCGTGGGTGGCACGGTCACCGCTTTCGCGGTGAACAACTCCGACGGCCAGTCGGCCACCACCACCTCCGCCGCCAAGGCCTCCGGCGCGGGCGCCGAGGGCCCCCTGTCCACCAAGAAGGGCGACATCGTCGACTCCGACGGTAAGAAGGTCGTCCTGACCGGTGTGAACTGGTTCGGTTTCGAGACCGGCACCTACGCGCCGCACGGCCTGTGGACCCGTAGCTGGGAGTCGATGCTGGACCAGATGGCCAAGCAGGGCTTCAACACCATGCGGCTGCCGTACGCGAACGACATGTTCAAGTCGTCCGCCAAGCCCGACGGCATCGATTACCACAAGAACCCCGATCTGAAGGGCCTCACCCCCCAGCAGATCATGGACAAGATCGTCAAGGGTGCCACCGACCGTGGTATCCGGGTGATCCTGGACCAGCACCGTCCGGACCAGTACGGCCAGAGTGAGCTGTGGCACTCCCAGAGCCTCTCCGAGAAGCAGTGGATGGACGACTGGGTCAAGCTGGCCAAGCGCTACAAGAACAACGACCGGGTGATCGGCGCCGACCTGCACAATGAGCCGCGTGGCCAGGCCACGTGGGGCGACGGCAACCCGAAGACCGACTGGCAGCTGGCGGCCACCAAGGCCGGTAACGCCATCCACAAGGTCAACAAGAACTGGCTGATCTTCGTCGAGGGTACGGACCGCCACAAGAACGAGCAGTTCTGGTGGGGCGGTGACCTCCAGGGTGTGAAGAAGCACCCGGTGAAGCTCAGCGAGCCGAACAAGGTCGTCTACTCGGCCCACGACTACGGTCCGGGCGTCTACAACCAGAACTGGTTCATGGCGAAGGACTTCCCGAAGAACATGCCGGCCATCTGGGAGAAGCACTGGGCGTACATCAAGAAGCAGAACATCGCCCCGCTGCTGCTCGGTGAGTTCGGTGGTAAGAAGACCGCCGGTAAGAGCTCCGAGGCCGTCTGGCAGAACGCCCTGATGGACTACCTCAAGAAGCACCAGATCAGCTACACCTACTGGACCTGGAACCCGGACTCGGGTGACACCGGCGGTGTGCTGAAGAACGACTGGAAGACGATCGACAAGAACAAGATGAAGATGCTGGCCAAGTACCAGACGCCGCTCCTGGAGGCGAAGAAGGGGAAGTAAGTCGGAGTAACCCCTTCGGTACACCGCCGATGACCACATAGCTGATCACGGCGTTGGCAAGCAGCGAGGGCCCGCAGGCAGTGCCGCCTGCGGGCCCTCGTCTTGTGTTTTTCCCCGGAAGGGAAGCGGGGCGGCTGCCCGGTGGGTTTCCTTCCCGGGCCGCGGACCGCGCCCGCGGACCGGCCCCCCACCCCCAGGGAGGCCGATGATGAAGCCCCATCCGGCGACCGGCCGGCTGCTCTTCCCCCTGGTCGCGCTCGCCGTGATCCTGGCCGACCAGCTGAGCAAGGCGATGGCGCTGGCCGCCTGGAGCGGCACCGCGGGGCCGCAGGCCCGGTTCGGGCCGTTCTGCGCGCTGCTGGTGCGCAACACCGGGGTGGCTTTCGGGCTGGGCCAGAGCCGGCCCGCGCTGATCGTGGTGATCACGCTCGCGGGCGCGGTGGCCACGCTGGGCGCGGCCGGTGCCGGGCTGCGGGTCCGCGGCCGGGGCGCGGCGCTGGGCCTGGGGCTGATCGCCGGGGGAGCGATGGGCAACGGGGCCGACCGGATGATCCGGTCCCCGGGCCCGCTGCGCGGCGCCGTCATCGACTGGATCACGCTGGACGCCCGGGGGCCGGTCTTCAACCTCGCCGATGTGGCCCTGATCACCGGGACCCTGCTCACCGCCGCCCTGCTGCTGCGCAGACCCTCGCGCACGTACGAACGGACCGCCCGCCCGGGCACGAGCGGCCCGGGTACGGGGCTCGATCCGGTGGCCGTCAGCCTCCCGCCTTGTGCACCGCGCCCTGATCGGCGTCCCGATCCGCCCCCGGCGCCGTCCCGGGGACCGTCTCCGTCGGCATCGCCTCATTCGTCACAGCCTCGTTCGGCATCGCCTCCGGAGGCACCGTCTCCGTCCCCGGGATCGGCTCCTGCGGCGCCCCCTCCGTCCCCGGCTCCCGGCTCTCCCGCTCCGAGAGGGACTCCGCGAAGTCCCTGAGCCGGTCCAGCACCGCCTCGTCGATCGTCGCGCGGGCGGCCAGCGCCTCGCTGATCCGCTGGTAGACGGCGAGCTCCCGGGCGCAACGGTGGCACTCGGCCACATGGGTGCGCACCAGGGCCGCGGCCGGGGCGTCCAGCTCCCCGTCCAGATACGACTGGAGCATCGGCGCGCCCAGCGGACATCGTGTGCTCCGGAGCCGTCCGGTGGTCCGCGTGGTCCCCGTGGTGCGTGTGGTCCGCCACCATGTCCACCTGCTCATGCGCCACCTCGCTCCGATTCCACTCCCGCGGCCAGCAGCTGGTTCCGGATCCGCTTGCGCGCCCGGTGCAGCCTGCTCATCACCGTCCCCTTGGGGACGTCCAGCACCTGTGCGGCCTCCGCGTACGACAGTCCGTCCACATGCACCAGCCGCACCACCTGCTGGTCCCGCAGCGGAAGCGCCGTGAACGCGGCGTCCACGGCCTCGTCGAACGTCGTGTCCACCACCAGCTCCTCCGGTGTCGCGTCCCGGGCCGGGACCAGCCGCTCCAGCTCCGTGTCCGGGTCGTCGAGCAGCCGGGGCCGGCGCTGGCGGCGCCGGCTGACCTCCGCATGCCGCATGATCGTCAGCAGCCAGGCCCGTGGATGTCTCCCGTCAAAACGGCCGACTGCCCGGTACGCCCGTAGTAACGTGTCCTGCACGAGATCCTCGGCGTCGGCTCGCTGGGTGGTCAGTGACATGGCCACGCGCAGCAGCACCTCGACCTCGGGCAGCACATACTGAGCGAACATGCGCTGCTGATGGGCGTCCGGGTCAGCTGGCTCCACGGAGTGCCTCCTCGGATCCGGACCCCCCCGGGGGGACGCGAAGCACGACATATCACACTCTGTGTAACATCTCGCTCACCGCGCCGCATGGGTTGATCGGCGATCCGAGTGGCAGGTCGGACGTCTCGGATGGCAGGTCAGACGTTCAGGGAGACCAGGCGCTTTCCCTCGGCCGTACGGACCTCGAAGCGTTCGATGTCGGAGCGCTTCATGCCCGCGCCGCCGTGCGCCCACAGCGGACCTCTCGCCTCCGCCTTGGGGCTGTCCTCGATCCCGTAGCCCCACTCGGGCACGGACCAGGTCATCATCGTCTGCTCGTGGCCGTCCTTGGAGACCGCGATCAGGCTGCAGTCCAGGGGGCCCTTGAGGTTCTTCAGCCGGAGGACGGCGTCGGTGCCCCACATCTTGTCCTCCAGCGCGACCGCCGCGTTCACCTTGGTGTCCGGGTCGGTGCCCTGCACCTTGTCGGGCATTCCGGCGAAGAGGGCGCTCTCGCTGGGGGCGGCCGTGACGGAGCTGTCCGAGCCGCCGGAGGTGACCGCGATCGTGCCGACCGGGCCGCCGACGATCAGCACCGCCGCCGCCGCGACCAGGTAGAGACCGCGCCGCCGCCGCTTGGCGCGGAACGCCGCGACCTCGCCGGCCATCCGGTTGAACAGGGCCGGGCCGGGGCGCGCGGTGAGGGTCTCGATGGCGTTGGGAGTGGCGCTGAAGGCATGCGGAGTGTGGCCCGTGAGCTGGGTCCGCCCGGGGCTGCCGTGGATCCCGGGGATGTCGGCGGCCAGATCGGCCAGCAGTGGTTCCAGTCCGGTCAGCTCGTCCAGTTGCCGTCCGCACTGGTCGCAGCCGGCCAGATGCTCCTCGAAATAGGTGGCGTCCGCCTCGTCGAGCACGCCGAGCACATACGCGCCAACGGCGTCGTGTCCCGGGTGGTGCGTCTGCGCTGTCATGCCGTTACTCCTCTCTCCTCGAGCGCGAGCTTCATCGAGCGCAGCGCGTAGAAAACCCGGGACCGTACCGTCCCGCTGGGTATGCCGAGGGTCTGGGCCGCCTCGTTGACGGTCCGTCCCTTGAAGTAGGTCTCGACCAGCACCTCGCGATGGGCGTCGCTGAGGTCCTGCATCGCGTCGGTCAGGGTCATGAGCCGCAGTGCACGGTCGATCTCGTCCTCCGCGGGCATGAGTTCCAACGGGGAGGGGTCGACCTCCTGCGGCCGGGCCTGCCGGCTGCGGTGTCCGTCGATCACGATCCGCCGGGCGACGGTGACCAGCCAGGGCCGGATGGAGCCGGTGGCCCGGGACAGCTGGTCGGCGTTCCGCCAGGCGCGCACCAGGGTCTCCTGGACGACGTCCTCCGCACGGTGCCGGTCGCCCGCGACCAGACGCAGTACGAACGCGAGCAACGGCCCCGCGTGCTCCTCGTAGAGCGCGCGCATGAGTCGCTCGTCCGGCGTACCACGCCTGGATCTTGACGGACGCTCATCGGCCACGGCGGCGTCGTCGTGCACCTGAACCTCCAGGACCTGACCTGAGTTGGACAACATCAACGGACGACTCCCGGTCTGAGCCCCGGGGGGGATCGGCGGCCATGTCGGCCTCTTCCCCCTTCACTACGCACGGGGGGAGGCAGCCGCTCAACGCGTCGCGAAGAAATTCCGATCAGGCGTCAGGGGCGGGTGTCGGGGGTCAGGGGTGAGGTGCGGGCGCGGGTCAAGAGACCATCGCGTCCAGCAGCAGGGGCTGCACCTTGCCGTCGAGCATCGCGCCGAGCCCCTCGACCGCGCAGACGTCGGGGTGGTCGGCGATGTTCAGCGGCATGCCGGTGGCCTCGCGCAGCATCGTGTCGAACCCGGGCAGCACCGCGCTGCCGCCCGCCAGCATGATGCCGCGGTCGGCGAGGTCGGCCACCAGATCGGGCGGGCAGCGGCGCAGCACCGTGCCGATGGCGTCCAGCACCCCGGTCAGCGGGGTGCGGATGGCGGTCCGTACGCCCTCGACATCGATCCGTACGGTCCGGGCGAGCCCGGTGGCCACGTCACGGCCGTGCACCTCGGTGCTCTGTACGACCGGGGCGCCGTCCGGGCCGCCCGCGCTGTCCTTGACGATCAGATGCAGCGGGTGGACGGCCTGGCTGGGCAGCATCAGCGCGTGCTCGTTGCGCAGATGCTGGATGACGGCGTGGTCCACGGTCTCGCCGCCCACCGGGACCCGCTCGGCGGCCACGATCGAGCCCAGCGACAGGACCGCGACCTGGGTGGTGGCCGCGCCGCACACCACGATCATCGTCGCCTCGGGCCGTTCCACCGGCAGACCGCAGCCCACGGCGGCGGCGATCAGGGTGTCCACCAGCTCGACCCGCTTGGCGCCGATCCCGGTGAGCGTCTCCATGGCGGCGCGCTGGGCGAGCGGATCGGCGTCGTGCTGGACGCAGACGGCGGCGCTCACCAGCGGGCGGCGCCGCCAGGCGCGGCGCAGCTTGTTGCCCAGCAGCAGCCGCAGCATCCGCTGGGCCATCTCGATGTCCACGACGGTGCCGTTGGAGACCGGCCGGACCACCCGGATGTGCGCGGGCGTCCGCCCGGTCATCCGCTGCGCCAGCGTGCCGACCGCGATCAGCCCGCCGGTGTGGGTGTTCACGGCGGCCACGGTCGGCTCGTCGACGATGAGCCCGGTGCGCCTGAGGTAGACGCGCGTCCTGGCCGCGCCGAGGTCGACGGCGATGGAGCAGCGGCGCAGTGCCTCGAGGCTGATGGTCATGGCAGGTCTCCCCTGTGGGCGGTGTGGCGGGCCGCCGCCCGGCGGCCCTCCGCTCTCATCGTGTGGGGACGATCAGGCCCGCTGCCCGTGGGGCTGAGCCGGTCGGGGGAGCGAATGCCCTCCGGGCTCTGTGGTGGATCTTCGCGACCCGCGACGCCCGGCACGGCGCCTCCCGGTTGCGGCTGGACCGCTGGGGTCCGGCCCCGCCGCCCGGCGCCTGCCCCCTGCGACCGCTGGGCCGCCCCGTGCATCGGATGCCGGATGCCCCGGGGGCCAGCCGCTGGTGTCGCGGGCGCGAAGATCCACCGAACAGGACCTGGGCTGGCCCGGGGCGGCTATTTCGCGTCCGCGTAGCACTCCACCGCCGCCATGGTGAAGGGGAACCGCACCGGGGTCGGTCCGAAGGCGATCCGGCCGGCCGTCTCACCCGCCTCGGCGATCGCCTCCCGGACCGCGTCGGCCTCCGTCTCGGGGCAGTGCACGATCACCTCGTCGTGCTGGAAGAAGACGATCTCCGCGCGCAGCCCCGCACCGGTCAGCGAGCGCCGCAGCGCGGCGAGCATCAGCAGGGCCCAGTCGGCGGCGCTGCCCTGCACCACGAAGTTCCGGGTGAAGCGGCCCCGGGCGCGGGCGCTCGCGCTGCTGCCGTACGACGGCTCCTCCTGGTCCCGCGGCAGCCCCGCCTCGTCGGCCGTCTCCTCGGCGGCGCCGCCCGCGGGCGGGCAGGTGCGGCCCAGCCAGGTGCGCACCAGCCGGCCCTCCTCACCCGCGCGGGCCGCCTCGTCCACATACGCCACCGCCGCCGGGAAGCGCCGCCGCAGGGCCGCGAGGTGCTTCAGGCCGTCGCCGGAGGTCTGGCCGTAGACCGCGCCCAGCAGCGCCAGCTTGGCCTGGTCGCGCCGGCCGGAGAAGGCGCGGTCGGACAGCGTCGCGTACAGGTCCCGGCCGCTGCCCGCGACCTCCATCAGCCCGGGGTCGCGGGAGATCGCGGCGAGCACCCGGGGCTCCATCTGGTCGGCGTCGGCCACCACCAGCCGCCAGCCCGGATCGGCCACCACCGCGCGCCGCACCACCTTGGGGATCTGGAGCGCCCCGCCGCCGTTGGTGGTCCAGCGGCCGGAGACGGTGCCGCCGGGCAGGTACTCGGGGCGGAAGCGGCCCTCGCGCACCCAGGACTGGAGCCAGGCCCAGCCGTGGGCGGTGTGCAGCCGGTAGAGCTTCTTGTAGCGCAGCAGCGGCTCCACGGCGGGGTGGTCGATCCGCTCCAGCTCCCAGGCGCGGGTCGAGCCCAGTGCGATGCCCGCGCGGGCGAACGCCTTGACGACCTCGGCGGGCAGATCGGGCCGCACCCGGGTGCCGAAGGCGCGCGACACCTCGTCGGCCAGCTCGGCCAGGCGCCGCGGCTCCAGACCGCCCGGATAGCGCTCGCCGAGCAGCTCGTCCAGCAGCTCCCGGTGGCGGTCGGCGCGCCAGGGCACCCCGGCGCGCCGCATCTCGGCGGCGATCAGCATCCCGGCGGACTCGGCGGTGGTCAGCAGCCGCATCCGGTCCGGGTGCTCGGCCGCGTCCGTACGGACCAGCTGGCCCGCGTACACCTCGAGCAGCGCGTCCAGCGGATCGGTGCCCGGCGGCAGCGGCGGCGGACCGGGCTCGAACAGCGACGGCTGGCCCCCGGCCGCCCGGGGCGGCGGGTCCTCGGGGACGGGCAGCCCGCGCAGCCGCGCCCGGGCGGCGGCGAGCGAACGCGGTGCGCCCGAGCGCCCCTCGTGGCCGAGGAGGAGCGCCTCGGCCGCCTCGATGTCATAGGCCCGCTCGACCCGGACCCCGGCGGCCAGCAGCCGCGGATAGACCTCGGCGGTGGACCGCCACACCCACCGGTCGGCCTCGGGGCGGGACCGCACGGCCCCGGCGATCCCGCCCTGCTCCGCCGTGACCTCGACGACCGGTCCGGCGGCCTTTCCCCCGGGGTCGAGCGGGCAGAGACGAACACCCCCGTGGTCCGTCTCCGCCGCCGCCCATCTCATGCCCGGGATTCTGGCAGGGGGGTCTGACAACGCTCCGGTGTCCGAGGCCCGCTCAACCCTTAGGGGGACCCGGACGTCATTCATGACGACTGCTCTTCTTCACTCCGGGCAGAAGATCCCGGGTGTCGGGTGATCATGCCGATACGCATGGTGCACGTGCATCTGCTTGTGCATCCACCTGCGCATACGCAGATGCATTTGCCCATGCATTCGCAAAGGAACGCGGCTATGATCCCGGACAGTTGACAGCTGCACGCATGCACGAACGTGGAGAAGCCCTGTGCGCGACCACCCCTACAACGGCATGGCGGCCGCGGACCTCCGGGGAGTCGTCTGGCAGAAGAGCAGACACAGCAACTCCCAGGGGTCGTGTGTCGAGTTCGCCAAGCTGCCCGGTGGGGACGTGGCCGTCCGCAACTCCCGGTTCCCCGACGGACCGGCGCTGATCTACACCCCGGCCGAGGTCGAGGCGATGCTGCTCGGGGCCAAGGACGGCGAGTTCGACCATCTGGGGCACGATCCGGCAGGTCTGGGCTGATCGCCGCGGACGCGCGACACTGGTAGTGGCGATCGGGGGGACCCGACCCATGTGAGACGGCGATGAACGGCTCGGTCCGCGTCGGACGTGTACTCGGGGTACCACTGCGGATGCACTGGAGCGTCCCGGTGCTGATCGTGCTGCTCGCCTACGGGCTCGGCCGCGAGACGCTGCCCGCGTGGACCCCCGGCCGGACCGGTGCCGTCTACGCCGTCGCCAGCGTCGTCGGCGCCGTGCTGCTGATGGGCAGCCTGCTGCTGCACGAGGCCGCGCACGCGGTCGCCGCTCGCAGAAGGGGCGTCTCGGTGGAGGACGTGACGCTCTGGGCGCTTGGCGGCATGACCAAGATGGGACGGCCCCGCACCGCCGGGGTCGCGTTCTGGGTGGCCGTCATCGGGCCGCTCACCAGCCTGGTCATCGGCGGTGTCGCGGTCGGCGCGGGGATCGGGGTGCACGCGCTCACCGGATGGGGTGTGCCCACGGCCGTGCTGATCTGGCTGGGCTGGGCCAATCTGCTGCTGGGCGTCTTCAATCTGCTGCCCGCCGCGCCGCTGGACGGCGGACGGGTGGTGCAGGCCGTGATCTGGTGGCGCACCGGGGACCGGGAGCGCGCCGAGCGGGCGGCGGGGCGCAGCGGCCAGATTCTCGGTGTGGTGCTCATCGCCGCCGGCTGGATCTCCTTCCTGCGCGGGAACAACGGCGGGCTGTGGCTCTCGCTCATCGGCCTCTTCATGGTGATCATCGCCAACGCGGAGCGGCAGCGGGCCGGGGTCAACACGGCGCTGCGCGGGGTGCGGGTGGTGGACGCGATGTCGGCGCCGGTGGCCGCCGGGGCCGACTGGCTGACCGTGGAGCGGTTCATCGACGAGGTGGCGGCCCACGCCCGGCATTCGGTGATGCCGCTGCTGGACTTCGAGGGACGGCCGAGCGGGGTCGTCCAGCTGCGCGCGCTCGCGTCGGTGCCGGCCGAGGCCCGGGAGGAGCGGCGGGTGCGCGATGTGGCGATACCGCTGGCGCGGTGCACCGTGGCCGAGCCCGATGAGCTGCTGAGCGAGGTGCTGGAGCGGGCGCGTCCGGGTGGCGGCGCGCTGCCGGTGCTGGTGGTGGACCACGGGCAGCTGGAGGGGATCGTCACGATGCACGATGTGAACCGGCTCTTCCAGCTGCACGGCCTGGGCATCACCACGGCCCCACCGGAGTCCACCCGCCCGTGACGCGCGGTGGCGTATCCCTACGGGTCCTGCGCGCCCTACGGTGCTACGCGCTCTACGGGTCCTGCACGCCCTACGGGTCCTGCGCGCCCCTACGCGTCGGGGAGCCGGAAGACGGCCCAGACGATCTTGCCGCGAGGGGTGCCCGCCAGCGGCTGCCAGCCCCAGCCGTCCGTGAAGGACTCCACCAGATGGAGCCCGCGCCCGGACTCCTCGCCGCAGCCCGCCTCACCGGCCACCGGCCCGACCTCGCTGGGGTCGCGTACGGCGCACACCAGCCGTGAGGGGCCGCGCATCAGATGGAGCCGCACCGGCCGCTCCGGTTCACCGCCGGTCGACGCGGTGCCGGACAGGGCGTGCCGGAGGGCGTTGGTGACCAGTTCGGAGACGACGAGCGCCACTTCGTCGAGGAGTTCGGGGATGTTCCACTGCCGCAGGGTGGAGCCGGTGAACTGCCGGGCCCCCTTGACCGCTTCGTAGCGGGCGGGCAGGGCGCAGGAGACGGATCCGGAGACGGCGGAGGGATCGATGGCGGCAAGCCCTTGCCACAAGGGTTCCAGCAGGGTCGAACCTTCGCTCCCCATGCGAGCACTCCTGCATCCGTGGCCGTGACGAACTCTGGCCAGATTTCGTACCAGCTAGCACGTGCGCACACCCTATGGTTCCGAATGCGCACGTCAGATGCAAGGGCAAATGCACGTGCACGCGGGCCGGTTGGTCCGATCCGCTCGGTTTTGCCGGTATTTCTGACTCCGTACACTGGCGTGCGTCATCGGGTTGAGTAACGACGCGCCTACGGCGTGAAGCCCGAACAGTGGCAGACTTCGCCCTCAGGGGCTGCGGGGGCGCCGTTCGCAAGGATGCTTTCCGTACAGGGAGGATCGCGGAAATGGCCGCAGGCGAGTCGAGTGGATCGGTGGTGCGCCGCATCCTCCTGGGCTCTCAACTCAGGCGGTTGCGCGAGGACCGCGGCATCACCCGCGAGGCGGCGGGCTACTCGATCCGGGCTTCCGAATCCAAGATCAGCCGGATGGAGCTGGGCCGGGTGAGCTTCAAGGCGCGGGACATCGAGGATCTGCTGACGCTGTACGGGGTCACCGACGACGCCGAGCGCGCGGCACTGCTCGGCCTCGCCCGCGAGGCCAATGTCGCCGGGTGGTGGCACAGCTACGGCGATGTGCTCCCCGGCTGGTTCCAGACCTATGTCGGCCTGGAGGGCGCCGCCTCCGACATCGCCTGCTACGAGGTCCAGTTCATCCACGGTCTGCTGCAGACCGAGGGCTACGCCCACGCCGTGGTCACCCGCGGTCAGCCGCAGGCGTGCTCCGACGAGGTGGACCGGCGGGTGGCGCTGCGGCTGGAGCGGCAGAAGCTGCTGGTCTCCGAGCGCGCTCCGGCGTTCCACGTGGTCCTGGACGAGGCCGCGCTGCACCGCCCGTACGGCGGGCGCGGCGTGATGGCCGCCCAGCTGCGCCATCTGATCACGGTCTCCGAACAGCAGAACGTGAGGCTCCAGGTGATGCCGTTCTCCTTCGGCGGGCACGCGGGGGAGAGCGGGGCGTTCACCCGGCTGCGCTTCCCCGAGTCCGACCTCCCCGACATCGTCTATCTGGAGCAGCTCACCAGCGCGCTCTATCTGGACAAGCGCGATGAAGTCTCGCTGTACGAGCGGGTGTTGGAGCGACTCAGTGCGGACAGCCTCTCTCCTGAGGAGAGCCGGGATTTGCTCCGGGGACTCCTTCGCGATGCCTGACCCGTCAGTACGATGACGTGTCGTCAGGAATACCCCCCACACGTGCGCGGCTGTCGGGGACCGGCACCGCGTCCTGAAGATAGGGATGGCATGTCCTACTTCTCCGAGTTGGCCCTTCAGTTCATCGACGGCGAGTGGCGCGGCGGATGCGGTTCCTGGGACATCGTCGACTTCAACCCCTATAACGGGGAGAAGCTGGCCTCCATCACCGTGGCGACCGTCGAGGAGGTGGACCTGGCCTACCGGGCGGCCGAGCGGGCGCAGCCGGAGTGGGGCGCCACCAACCCCTACGCCCGGCGGGCGGTGTTCGAGCGGGCGCTGCGGATCATCGAGGACCGGGAGAAGGAGCTCTCCGAGACGATCATCGCGGAGTGCGGCGGCACCCATGTGAAGGCGGGCTTCGAGCTGCACCTCGCCAAGGAGTTCCTGCGCGAGGCGATCCAGCTGGCGCTGCGGCCCGAGGGCCGCATCCTGCCGTCGCCGGTGGACGGCAAGGAGAACCGCCTCTACCGGCTGCCGGTGGGCGTGGTCGGCGTCATCAGCCCGTTCAACTTCCCCTTCCTGCTGTCGCTGAAGTCGGTGGCACCCGCGCTGGCCCTCGGCAACGCCGTCGTCCTCAAGCCGCACCAGAACACCCCGGTCTGCGGCGGCGGTCTGGTCGCCAGGATCTTCGAGGAGGCCGGGCTGCCCGCCGGGCTGCTCAATGTCGTGGTCACCGACATAGCGGAGATCGGCGACGCCCTGATCGAGCACCCCATACCGAAGGTGATCTCCTTCACCGGCTCGGACAAGGTCGGCCGGCACGTCGCCACCGTGGCCGCCTCCCACTTCAAGCGCACGGTCCTGGAGCTGGGCGGCAACAGCGCGCTGGTCGTGCTGGACGACGCCGACCTGGACTACGCGGTGGACGCGGCCGTCTTCAGCCGCTTCGTCCACCAGGGGCAGGTCTGCATGGCGGCCAACCGGGTGCTGGTGGACCGGGCGGTCGAGCGGGAGTTCACGAGGAAGTTCGTGGCCAAGGTGGCGACCCTGAAGGTGGGCGATCCGGTCGACCCCACCACGCACATCGGCCCGCTGATCAACGAGGGCCAGGCCGAGGCGATCACCCAGCTCGTGGACCAGACGATCGCCGAGGGCGCCACCGCGCTGGTGCGCGGGCGGACCGAGGGCACCCTGATGGGGCCGACCGTGCTCAGCGGGGTCCCGGAGGGCTCGGCGATCCTCGGCCAGGAGATCTTCGGCCCGGTGGTGACGCTGATTCCGTTCGACGGCGACGACGAGGCCGTACAGATCGCCAATGACACGGACTACGGGCTCAGCGGGGCCGTGCACACCGCCGATATAGAGCGCGGGGTGCGGTTCGCCCGGCGGATCCGCACCGGGATGATCCATGTGAACGACAGCACGGTCCACGACGAGCCGATCGTGCCGTTCGGCGGGGAGAAGCACTCCGGTCTCGGGCGGCTCAACGGGGAGTCGATGATCGAGGACTTCACCACCACCAAGTGGATCTCCATCCAGCACGGCCGGAGCCAGTTCCCGTTCTGAAGGAACGGGGTCCGCTCGCGGACAGAAGCTGACCGCAAGCCTTCCTAACGTGGGGTTCGTCGAAGGGCACCGGACCCGGGCGCCCTCCAGATGAGAGGCGGCAGCCATGCCCGTGATCGTGAACCCCGAGGCCTGTCAGAACGAGTGCGGCGCGCTGCTGGCGTACCTGGACGCACAGCGCGGCGGCATCCGGCGCTCGGTGCACGGCCTGACCGAGGAGCAGGCCCGCAGCGTCCCCAGCGCGAGCGCGCTCTCGCTGGCCGGGGTGCTCAAGCACGTGGTCACGGGCGAGCGCGGCTGGCTGCGCGTCCTCCAGGGCAAGGCGGGGGACCCCAAGGACCAGATGGCCGAGTGGGAGCACACCTTCGAGCCCACAGAGGACGAGACGGTGGAGGCGCTGCTCGCGCTGTACGACGAGGTGGCGCGGGAGACCGACGAGGCCGTACGGGCCCTGCCGTCGCTGGACGAGACGTTCGAGGCGCTCCGGCTCCCGTGGGACGAGGGCGGCACCCGCACCTGGCGCTGGGCGGTCCTGCACCTGATCGAGGAGGTGGCCCGGCACGCGGGTCACGCCGACGTCATCCGCGAGACGATCGACGGCAAGGGCGCCTTCGACCTCGTCTTCGAGACGGGGGCGATGCCGGAGCCCGACTGGTCGGTCCTGGAGCGGTGATCCGTCCGGCCCGCCGACCCCCTAGCCTGGTCACCGCGGGGGTCGGGACCAGGATGGAGACGAGCGGGCGATGTCAGCGATCCGGCTGCTGGTGCTGGGGGCCGTGCGTCAGCACGGGCGGGCGCACGGCTATCAGGTCCGTAACGACCTGGAGTTCTGGGGCGCGCACGAGTGGTCCAACGCCAAACCCGGGTCCATCTACCACGCGCTGAAGCAGATGGCGAAGCAAGGGCTGATGCGCGCGCACGACGTCGCGCCGAGCACGGTCGGCGGGCCGCCACGGACCGAGTACGAGCTGACCGAGGCGGGCGAGGAGGAGTACTTCCGGCTGCTGCGGGAGGCCCTGCTGCGCCATGACCAGAAGATCGACGAGCTGACGGCCGGGGTGGGTTTCATCGTGGACCTGCCCCGGGACGAGGCGATCGCCCTGCTCAAGCGGCGGGTGGCGGCGCTGGAGGAGTGGCGGGCCGAGGTGACCCGGCACTGGACGCCATCGGACGGCACCCCCGAGGAGTGGGGCCATATCGGCGAGATCATGAAGTTCTGGGTGCACTCGGCGGACAGCGGGGCGGAGTGGACCCGTGGGCTGATCGAGCGGCTCGAGGGCGGGGCGTATGTGATGGCGGGCGAGGGGGAGCGCTCGGTGGAGGTGCTGCCGGACGGCGTCACCAACCCGTACGCCGAAGCGCCCGGCGCGGACTGAGGCACCACCATGCGGATCGAGGGCGGCTGACGGCCGCCGCTCTGTCTCAATCGAGCGTAATCAAGTTTGACTAGCTGGAGCTCGGGCAGTACCTTCCGGCATGCGTAGTCAAACTTGACTACGTGGTGCGGAGAAGAGCGTGAGGGAGAGGGGAAGACCTTGGCCGACAGCGATCCCGCGATCGTCGTCGAGGGGCTGCGGAAGACCTACCGGGACAAACAGGCCCTCGCCGGACTCGACCTGACCGTCCCGCCGGGCACCGTGCACGCCGTGCTCGGCCCCAACGGCGCGGGCAAGACCACCTGCGTACGGATCCTGGCCACCCTGCTGCGGCCCGACGGCGGCCGGGCCGAGGTCGCCGGGTACGACGTGCTGCGCGACCCCGACGAGGTCCGCTACCGCATCGGACTCGTCGGCCAGCACGCGGCGGTGGACGAGGAGCTGAGCGGACGGCAGAACCTGGAGATGTTCGGCCGCCTCTACCACCTGGGCGGCCGCCGGGCGGCGGCCCGCGCGGACGAACTGCTGGAGCGGTTCGGCCTCGCCGGAACCGGCACCAAGGCCGTCGGCCGGTACAGCGGCGGGATGCGCCGCCGGCTGGACCTCGCGGCGAGCCTCATCATGCGGCCGCGGATCCTCTTCCTGGACGAGCCGACCACCGGGCTCGACCCCCGGGGCCGTACGGAGGTGTGGAACGCGGTCCGCTCGCTGGTGGACGGCGGTACGACCGTGCTGCTCACCACCCAGTACCTGGAGGAGGCGGACCAACTCGCCGACCGCGTCTGCGTGATCGACGGCGGACGGGCCATCGCCGACGGGACCGCCGACGAGCTCAAGGCCCGGCTCGGCGGGGACCGGATCGAGGTGGTGCTGCGCGACGCGGGCCAACTGAGCGCCGCCGCCTCGGTCGTGGCCACGGCGACCGGCGCCGCCGAGGTCGGGACCGACCCCGACCGGCGGCGGCTCGGCGCGCGGGTCACCGACCGGGTGACCGCGCTGACGGAGACCGTAAGGGCGCTGGCGGCGGCCGGGATCGAGGCGGAGGACATCGTGCTGCGCCGCCCCACGCTCGACGAGGTCTTCCTGCGCCTCACCGGGGAGCCGGGCACGGAGGACGCGGCCACGACGGACACCGCCGAGGAGGAGACCCTCGTATGACCACCGCGACCCTCACCGACTCCTGGACCATGACCCGCCGCGGACTCGCCCATTGGGCCCGGCAGCCCGTCCAGGTGGCCGTCCAGCTGGTCTTCCCGGTGATGATGCTGGTGATGTTCGCCTACTTCCTCGGCGGCGGGATGACCGTCCCGGGCGGTGGCGACTACAAGGAGTACCTGGTGCCGGGCACGTTCGCGCTCACCATGGTGTTCGGCCTCGAAGGGACGATGCTCGCCATCACCCAGGACCTCAACAAGGGCGTCATCGACCGCTTCCGCTCGATGCCGATGGCCCGCTCGGCGGTCCTGGTCGGGCGCAGCGTGCTGGACATGCTCCAGTCGGCGCTCGGGCTGCTCGTCCTCCTCGGGGTCGGGCTCGCGATGGGCTGGCGCTGGCACGGCGGGCCCGGCGACGCGCTGCTCGCCGTAGGGCTGCTGCTGTGGCTGCGCTTCGCGATGCTGTGGCTCGGCATCTTCCTGGGCATGGCCGCCGGACGCCCGGAGATGGTGCAGGCCGTACAGATCCTGGTCTGGCCGGTGGGCTTCCTCTCCAACGTCTTCGCCTCGCCGGAGACCATGCCCGGCTGGCTCGGCGCGGTGGCGGTCTGGAACCCGATGTCGGCGACGGCCACCGCGATCCGCGAGCTGTTCGGCGGCCCCGGGGGCGGTGGCGACTCCTGGGCCGCGGACCACGCCCAACTCCTCGCCGTCTGCTGGCCGCTGGCGCTGATCGCGGTCTTCCTCCCGGTCGCGGTGCGGCGTTACGGGCGGCTCAGCCGCTGACGGCACCGCCCCCGGATCCGCAAGCCGCGCGGGTCACACCTCCACCGGTCGTCGCCAGTTGCGGATACGGTGCAGGTATGGGGAACGACAGGTCGGGCACGGGGGCGGAGACGGCGAGCGGGCCCGGATACGCCCTGCTGCTCGCCGCCGGCCCGGCCGGCAAACAGCGACTGATGGCCGCGGCCGCCGCGTTGCCCCAGCTCGCCGCCGTATCCCCGGCGGCGCTGCTGGGCACGCCCGGCGGCGCCAGCGTCGTCCAACTCGTGGACCCGGTCGACCCGCAGACCGTGCTGACGCATCTGCGGACCGCCGCCGCGCACCCGGGCCCGGTGCTGGTCCATCTCGCGGGCCAGCTCACCCTCGACGCCAAACAGCGGCTGCCGCACCTGGCGTTGGCTCGTACGACGCCGAGGACCGCCCGCTACACGGCGCTGCCCTGGCACTGGCTGGCCGCCGAACTCGGCCGGCGGCCGCCGGGCAGCACCGTCGTGGTCGCCGACCTGGTGGCCGACGAGACGGCCTGGCCACCGCTGAGCACCGCCGGCCCGTCCGCCCTCGCGGCCGGACTGACCCTCTACGGCACGGTGGCGCCCGCCCCGTCCAAGCGGCGGCTCGCGACGCCGGACTACAGCCGGGCGTTCGCCGGACTGCTGCGGTCCGCCGCCGAACGCCCACCACTCGCACTGCTCCACCAGCGCGCCGTTCTGGAGGCCGGGCTGGGCCCCGGCCCCGAACTGCTCCTGGACGGCTCGGGGCCGGGCGAGACGTACCCGCCCCCGGACGCCGCTTCCGGCGTGGCGGCCGCCGCACGGGCCGGGCAGGCCGGACCGGGCGAGGCCACCGGGTCGGGCGGACTGGTGGCGGCCTCCCCGCCGCCCATGCCGCCCGCCCCTCCAGAATCGTTCCGCCCCGTCGGCCGGCCACCGGCACCCCCGCCGCCACGCGCCCCCGCGCCCCCGCCGCCCGGGTGGGCGCCCGTGGCCGATCCGCTCGCCTCGACGCACGCGGCGATATTCGAGGCGGCCAACGCGGGGCGGCACAGCGAGGCGGCCTCGATGGCGGCCGCCTGGGAGCAGGAGGCGCTCCGGACGGCCGGTCCCCGGTCCGACGAGGCGATCCACTGGCTTGAGGTCCGCGCCGATCTCTCCCGTATCGCCGGGGACCCGGCCCGCGCCTGCGAACTGTGGCTCGCGGTGGCCGACGCGCGGCTGGGCAACGGGGAACCGGTCGAGCACCCCGAGGTCGAGGGGGCCGTGGACCGGGCGCACCACCAGTGGCAGTTCGTGGCGGACCGGGTCAGGGCCGGTGCCCTCGCCCCGCTGCTGATCGAGCTGCGGGGCCGGGTGCCCGGCCGCAGACCCGGTGCGCTGGAGGCGGTACGGCGCCGGGCCGAACTGCTCAGGGCCCCGGCCGGGACGCCCTGACCGCCGTCGCCCCCGGCCCGCACGCGCTGACCGCCGTAGCCCCCAGGACCGGAGACGCCGGGCTCAGTGATGGAACGCCTTGACGACCTTCCCCATGGGCGCGGACTGTGACCGCAGCTCCGGCAGCAGCGACCCCAGGTCGCCCAGGAAGAGATCGGCGAGGTCCTCCGAGAAGCCGTTGCGGCACACCACCCGCAGTACGGACAGGTCCTCCCGGTTGGGCGGGAAGGTGTACGCGGGCACCAGCCAGCCGCGTTCGCGCAGCCGCCGGGAGACGTCGTAGACGTCGAAGCCGCGGATCCCCTCCGCCGTGGTGAACGCGAACACCGGCAGCTGATCGCCGCGGCTGAGCATGGTGAAGTCCCCGAACGCCTCGATCCGCTCGGCGAGCGAGCGCGCCACATCGCGGGTCTGCTGCTGGACGGCGCGGTAGCCCTCCCGGCCCAGCCGTACGAAGGTGTAGTACTGGGCGGCCACCTGGGAGCCGGGGCGGGAGAAGTTGAGCGAGAACGTGGGCATATTGCCGCCGAGGTAGTCGACGCGGAAGACCAGCTCCTCGGGCAGCGCGTCCGCCGTACGCCACAGCGCCCATCCCACCCCGGGGTAGACCAGGCCGTACTTGTGGCCCGAGGTGTTGATGGAGGCGACCCGCGGCAGCTGGAAGTCCCACACCAGGTCCGGGTCGAGGAACGGCGCGACCATCGCGCCCGAGGCGCCGTCCACGTGCACCGGGATGTCCAGGCCCGTGCGCTCCTGGAGGTCGTCCAGCGCCCGGCACACCTCGGCGACGGGTTCGTAGGAGCCGTCGAAGGTGGAGCCGAGGACCGCGACGACCCCGATGGTGTTCTCGTCGCACAGCTCGGCGGCGGCCCGGGGATCGAGGTGGTACCGGTCGCCCTCCATGGGCACCTGCCGGGCCTCCACCTCCCAGAAGTCGCAGAACTTCTCCCAGCACACCTGGACATTGGTGCCCATGACCAGATTGGGCCGGGCGGTGGCCGGATAGCTCACCGGGTTCCGCTTGGCCCAGCGCCGCTTGAAGGCCATTCCGGCCAGCATGCACGCCTCGCTCGACCCCGTGGTGGAGCAGCCCACGACCGCGTCCGGGTCGGGGGCGTGCCACAGATGGCCGAGCATGGTCACGCACCGCCGCTCCAGTTCGGCGGTGCGCGGATACTCATCCTTGTCGATCATGTTCTTGGCGAAGCAGTCGGACATCAGCCGGCCCGCCTGCGGCTCCATCCACGTGGTGACGAACGTGGCGAGGTTCTGGCGGGCGTTGCCGTCCAGCATCAGCTCGTCATGGACGAACTGATACGCCGTCGTGGGCGCCATCGGCCCGTCCGGGAGGCAGTGGCGCGGGGGCCTGCCGGTCATTCCGCTGACCGGATTGGCCTCGCCATAGAGCGGATTGATGGAGAAATCGGGGCATTCGTCGAGGTCGCGTCGGCCGGGAGTGCCTTTGTGAAGTGCCACCTTCGTTAAATTAGGGGCATTTCGCTGATAAACCCCGGACCCGCGCCGTGCCTCCTACCCCGCGCTGCTCAGCGACAGCTTCGCCGCGAAGCCGAGGAACGCCGTGCCCGCGGCCGCCGAGAGCCCCGCCCGCAGCCGCCGGCGCCGCCGGAAGGTGGCCGCCAGATACGTACCGCTGAAGATCAGCACCGACAGATAGGTGATGCTGAACAGCTGCGCCCAGGCGCCCAGCGCCACGAAGGACAGCGCGGGGTGGGCGTAGTCCGGATCCACGAACTGCACGAAGAAGGAGATGAAGAAGAGGATCGCCTTCGGATTCAGCAGGCTGATGACCAGCGCCCGGCGGTACGGGCGCTCGCCCTCCGCGGCGCCCGTGGCCGTATCCACGGCCCCGTCCGCCACCCCGTCCGCGCCCCGCGCCTCCGCCGCGCCCCGGGCCGCCGCCGCGGTCCCCGGGCGGCGGCGCCACAGCGCCCGCGCCCCGCGTAGCATGCCCACCGCCAGCCAGGTCAGATAGCCCGCGCCCGCGAACTTGACCACCGCGAACAGCACCGGGCTGGCGTGCAGCAGCGAGGCCACCCCGCCCGCCGACAGCGCCATCAGCACGGTGTCGCCGCACAGCACCCCGGCCGCCGCCCGATAGCCGGTACGCGGGCCGCGACGGGCCGCGACCGACACCACATACAGCGAATTGGGGCCCGGCAGCAGGATGATCAGCGCCAGACCGGCCAGATAGGTCGAAAGATCGGTTATCCCCAGCACGATCGGCAGGATGACAGTGCTCCGCCGCGCCGCCCAGTCGGTTTCGCCATCCGGACTTGCACCTCACGCGACGTGAGGGAGCACCGTGGAACCCGTACCGAACAGAAAGAGAGCGGATTCGGTCATGAGCTATTCCGTGGGACAGGTGGCGGGCTTCGCCGGGGTCACGGTGCGCACGCTGCACCACTACGACGAGATCGGGCTGCTGCGCCCCGGCGCCCGCAGCGCGGCCGGGCACCGGCGTTACGACGACGCCGACCTCGACCGGCTGCAGCGGATCCTGTTCTACCGGGAGCTCGGCTTCCCGCTCGAAGAGGTGGCGGTGCTGCTCGACGACCCGGACATCGATCCGCAGGCCCACCTGCGGCGTCAGCATCAGCTGCTGACCGACCGGATCGAGCGGCTGCGGAAGATGGCCGCCGCCGTCGAACAAGCCATGGAGGCGCGGAAGATGGGCATCAACCTGACCCCCGAGGAGAAGTTCGAGGTCTTCGGGGACTTCGACCCGGACGAGCACCAGGAGGAGGTCGAGCAGCGCTGGGGGAACACCGAGGCGTACCAGGAGTCCCAGCGCAGGGCCGCCTCGTACACCAAGGAGGACTGGAAGCGGATCCAGGAGGAGGCGGACGAACTCGGCAACCGGTTCGTCGCGCTGATGGGCGCGGGCGCCCCGCCGACGTCCGAGGCGGCGATGGACCTCGCCGAGGAGCACCGGCAGGGGATCAGCCGGAACCACTACGAGTGCGGGCATGAGATGCACGCCTGCCTGGGCCGGATGTACGTCTCGGACCACCGCTTCACGGAGAACATCGACAAGGCCGGGCCGGGGCTGGCCGTCTACCTCCGGGACGCGATCCTCGCCAACGCGGAGCGGCACGGCTAGGGGGTGCCGACGGGAGCTTGGCGCCTGCGGCGGACTGCTCCCCTCCCCGCCCCTTCCCGATACCTGACGATATGCGGCTCCGCCGCGTGGGGGCTTCGCCCCAGACCCCGGGGGTCCAGGGGCGGAGCCCTTGGTAGCGGGAAGGGGCGGGGAGGGGAAGGAATCGCTGGGCAACCCCCTAGGGGCATCCCTGGGCGTGGCGACCGAGGGCGGCCTCCTGGGCGGAGGGAACCAAGGACACGCACACGGCGTTGATAGCTTTGGGCGGCACACTGCGAAGAACACTCAGTCCGCCCCAACCCTGCGGCCGGGCCTCGCACGAGCCTGCATTCCTCGACCCAGGAGCCTCCCCCGTGACCACCCTCGCGCTCGGCCCTCAGTGGCTGGACCCGGACTATCTGATCGAGACCTTCGGTCTGCTCGGCGTCCTGGCCATCGTATTCGCGGAGTCCGGCCTGCTCATCGGCTTCTTCCTGCCGGGCGACTCGCTGCTGTTCACCACCGGCCTGCTGGTGACCACCGATGTGATCAAGCAGGATCTGTGGCTGGTGTGTGTGGCCGTGGCGGTCGCCGCGATCCTCGGTGACCAGGCCGGATATCTCTTCGGCCGGAAGGTGGGGCCATCGCTGTTCCGGCGCCCCGACTCCAAGCTCTTCAAACAGGAGAACGTGGAGAAGGCGCATGAGTTCTTCGAGAAGCACGGGCCGAAGTCGCTGATCCTCGCCCGTTTCGTGCCCATCGTGCGGACGTTCACGCCGATCATCGCGGGCGTGAGCCGGATGAACTACCGCTCGTTCATCATCTTCAACGTCATCGGCGGTGTGCTGTGGGGCACCGGCGTCACGCTGCTCGGCTCGGCGCTCGGAAAGGTCGACTTCGTCCATCAGCACATCGAGCTGATGCTGATCGCGATCGTGCTGCTGTCGATCATCCCGATCGTGATCGAGTTCCTCCGGGCGCGCGGCAAGGCGAAGAAGGAGGCCGCCGCGCAGCCGGAGCCGCAGGGCCCCGCCGCGGGCTCCCCCTCCCAGGGGCCGCGCGGGCGCCACGCCAAGCGCTGAGCGGGCCCTTCACCAGGCTTCACATCCCTCACACACCGCCCCCACTTCCCACTCGGCGGTCACCGCCCCGCACAATGGGCTCCGGTGGCCGCCGATGTTGCATCCTTGGCTGCTGGGAAACATACGGGGAGGGCTGGTGAGGAGCGAGAAGACGTGAGGTCGGACCGTCAGCAGACGCCGCGTGCCGTGAGTGCGGCGGAGACGGACACGGGGGAGCAGCAGAAGCCGCTGTCCGACGAGGCGCACAGCGCCTTCACCCCGCCCCTGGGCATACCCCTGCCGCCGCCGCCCGAGGACGAGCACCCGACATCGGAGTTCGCCGTCCCCGACGGGCTGACGGCGGAAGCCCCCGCCGAGCCCGAGTGCTCGGCGTTCGTGCCGCCCGCCGGGGTGAAGACCCCCTCGAACAACCAGACCACCGGCGGCTTCCCCGTCATCACCCCGCCGAACGGCATCCCCGTCGTCCGGCTGACCAAGGACACCCCCTGGCAGGACCGGATGCGCACGATGCTGCGCATGCCGATCAGCGAGCGCCCGACGCCCGAGCGCGTCGAGCGGCAGGACGAGACGGGCCCGGCCGTACCGCGTGTGCTCGACCTCACACTCCGCATCGCCGAGCTGCTGCTCGCGGGCGGTGAGGGGGCCGAGGACGTCGAGGCGGCGATGCTCGGCGTGGCGCACGCGTACGGGCTCGACCGCTGCGAGCCGACCGTCACCTTCACCCTGCTGTCGGTCAGCTACCAGCCCTCGCTGGTCGACGACCCGGTCACGGCCAGCCGGACCGTACGGCGCCGGGGCACCGACTACACCCGGCTGTCCGCGGTCTTCCGGCTCGTGGACGACATCACCTCGCGGGACGACTTCACGCTGGAGGAGGCGTACCGGCGGCTCGCCGAAATACGCCGTAACCGCCACCCCTACCCCGGCTGGGCGCTCACCGTGGCCGGCGGCGGGCTGGCCGGCGCGGCGAGCATGCTGGTCGGCGGTGACTGGCCGGTCTTCTTCGCGGCGGCCCTCGGCGCGATGCTCGGCGACCGGCTGGCGTGGCTGGCCTCGGGGCGCGGGCTTCCGGAGTTCTACCAGTTCGTGGCCGCGGCGATGCCGCCCGCCGCGATCGGGGTGGCGCTCAGCCTCGCCGACTCCGGGCTCCAGGCGTCCGCCGTGATCACCGGTGGGCTGTTCGCGCTGATCCCGGGGCGGGCGCTGGTGGCGGGCGTCCAGGACGGGCTGACCGGCTACTACATCACCGCGGCGGCGCGCCTGCTGGAGGTCGGCTATCTGATCGTCGGCATCGTCTGCGGGGTACTCACCGTGCTCTACGGGGGTCTCCAGCTCGACGCCAAGCTCAACCCGGAGGCGGCGCTGCGCCATGTGGAGCGGCCGTACATCCAGATCCTGGCGGCGATGCTGCTCGCGCTGACCTTCTGCATACTGCTCCAGCAGGAACGTCACACCGTGCTGTTCGCCACGCTCAACGGCGGGGTCGCCTGGGTGGTCTACGGCGCGCTGGCCGACACCGCGGGCGTTCCGCCGGTGGCCGCCACGACCGTGGCCGCCGGGCTGGTCGGCCTCTTCGGACAGCTGCTCTCGCGGTATCGATACGCCTCGGCGCTGCCGTACGTCACCGCGGCGATAGGTCCCCTGCTGCCCGGTAGCGCGACCTACTTCGGGCTGCTCGCGCTGGCCCAGGGCAACCTGGACCGCGGCATTCCGCACCTCACCCAGGCGGCGGCACTGGCCCTGGCGATCGCCATAGGGGTGAACCTGGGAGGCGAGGCCGCGCGCCTCTTCCTGAAGATGCCCGGCGCGGACGCCGACCCCTCCGGCCGCCGCGCCGCCAAGCGCACACGGGGCTTCTGACCGGGTCCGGAAACGCCGGGAGGGCGGGGCACCCGCGTGGTGCCCCGCCCTCCCGGCGTACATGTATCGCTCAGGACTCAGTGGCCGCCGGCGGCCTCGAGACGCTTGATGGACGCCTCCACCTCGGCCTCGGCCTCGGCGCGGCCCACCCAGTTGGCCCCCTCGACCGACTTCCCCGGCTCCAGGTCCTTGTAGACCTCGAAGAAGTGCTGGATTTCCAGGCGGTCGAACTCTGAAACGTGGTGAATATCACGCAGGTGCTCCACCCGGGGGTCGGAGGCCGGTACGCAAAGCAGCTTGTCATCGCCGCCCGCCTCGTCGGTCATCCTGAACATGCCGATGGCACGGCACTTGATCAGGCAGCCGGGGAACGTCGGCTCGTCGAGAATGACCAGTGCGTCCAGCGGATCACCGTCCTCGCCGAGGGTGTTCTCGACGAAGCCGTAGTCCGCGGGGTAGCTGGTCGACGTGAAGAGTCGCCGGTCAAGGCGGATGCGACCCGTCTCGTGGTCCACCTCGTACTTGTTCCGCGAACCCTTCGGGATCTCGATGGTGACGTCGAACTCCACGGGTGGCTCCTCCATGATCAACACATACGTCTGGTGATTAAGTGTCCCCCACGCAGGTGTGTGGTGGCGAAAGGGGCTGGTCGGTCGTGCCTGAAGCCCGATCGTGGCAGGTCAGGGAGTGGCTGAGCCACCGGCTGAGCCGTGGGCGACGCGAGTTGGACCGGATGCGCGGGCGTGCGCTGCGCGAGTGGAACCGCGTGCACGGGCGTGCGCTGCGCGAGTGGAACCGCGTGCGCGCCCGGGGCCGGCGCGAATGGCGCGGTATGCCCCGCGAGCAGCAGCGGACCTGGCAGCTGGTGGCGGTCTCCGCCGCGACCGGCCTGGCAGTCGCCGTGGTGTCGGTGCTGGTGGCCGGGCCCTGGGACGGCGGCCGGCGGACGGCCGAACGCGCCCGCGCCGCCGAGGACGGTGCCCCGGGCGAGCGGCCCGGCGGCCCGGAGCGGCCCGCGCCCAGCGCCTCGCCCGTCCTGGCGGCGCTCGGCGCGCGGCCCGCGCCCCGGTCGCCGGACAGCGGCGGCGACGCCGTGCCGCCGCCCACCGGGGCGGGGCTCGCCGACACGCTCGAACCGCTGCTGAAGGACCCCGCGTTGGGCGATGAGCGCTCGGTGGCGGTGATGGACGTGACCACCGGTCAGCAGGTGTTCGGCGCCAAGGCGGGCACGGCCACCGTCCCCGCCTCCACGATCAAGCTCGCGACCGGCGCCGCGGCCCTCTCCGCCCTCGGCCCGGACCACCGCATCAGGACCAGCGTCGTGGCGGGCGCCGGAAAGAACGACATCGTGCTGGTCGGCGGCGGCGACCCGACGCTCACCGCGCGCGCCGTCAAGGGGGACGACCACCCCGCCGCACTCCGCCAGTTGGCCGATGACACCGCCCGCGCCCTGAAGAAGCGCGGCGCGGGCCCCTACCGGCTCGGCTACGACACCTCGCTCTACTCCGGGCCGAAGCTCCACACCATCGGCCCCAACGAGAACCTCTCGCCCGTCGTCCCCCTGATGGCCGATGAGGGCCGTAAGGACGACAGCGACCACGGCCCGGCCCCGCGCGCCGAGGACCCGGCCGCCGACGCGGCCGGGTCCTTCGCCGCGATGCTGCGCGACCGCGGCGTCGAGGTGAAGGGCGAGCCCCGGGCCCGCGAGGCCGCCAAGGGCGCCCGTACGGTGGCCTCCGTCCGTTCCCAGCCACTGTCCTCGCTGGTCGAGCGGATGCTGACCACCAGCGACAACGACATCGCCGAGGCCCTGGCCCGGCAGACCGCCCTGGCCGCGGGCGAGCCCGCCGGCTTCGAGGGCGGCGCGAAGGCCGTGACCCAGCGGCTGCGCAAGCTCGGGCTGCCCCTGGGCGGAGTCCGGATCGCGGACGGCAGCGGACTCGACCGCGCCGACCACGTCTCCGCCGGGCTGCTCGCCCAGGTGCTGGTGCGCGCCGCCGACCGCGACCACCCCGAACTGCGGTCGCTGCTCACCGGGCTGCCGGTGGCCGGTTTCACCGGCACCCTGCGCACCCGCTACGCCCAGGACGCGGTCGGCCGGGGCGTGGTCCGCGCCAAGACCGGCACCCTCACCGGGGTCAACACCCTCGCGGGCTCGGTCGTGGACGCGGACGGCCGGCTGCTGGTCTTCGCGTTCATGACCAACGGCACCACCGACGCCACCGGCGCCCAGCGCGCCCTGGACCGGATGGCCTCGGCCCTCGCCAACTGCGGCTGCCGCTGAGCGGAGGGGGGACCCGGACGCGGGACGGCCGCCTGTGCGGACCCCGGTGTCCTCCCGGATGGGGCGCGGGCCACGTACCGTGAAGCCATGACGAGCATCGGTGGTGTGGAGATGGTCGACTGGAATCTCGCGGTCGCGACCGCGACCCGGCTGGTGCGCCCCGGGCCCGAGGTGAGCCGCGAGGAGGCGCGCGCGGTCGTCGCGGAGCTGCGCCGGCACGCCAAGTCCTCGGAGGAGCACGTCCGCGCCTTCACCCGGATGGCCGTCTCCGGCGGCCCGGCCTCCGACACCCCCGTCCTCGTCGTGGACCGCGCGGGCTGGATCAGGGCGAACGTGGCGGGCTTCCGGCAGATCCTCAAACCGCTGCTCGGCAAGGTGCAGGACCGGCGCGGCGGACTGACCGGCGGGGCGGTGCTGGGCGCGGTCGGCGGCAAGGTGACCGGCGTCGAGCTGGGGATGCTGCTGTCCTTCCTGGCCTCCCGGGTGCTCGGCCAGTACGAGACCTTCGCGCCCTCGACCCGCGAGCTGCCCGGCTCCCCGGGCGGCGGCCGGCTGCTGCTGGTGGCGCCCAACATCGTCCATGTCGAGCGCGAACTCGACGTGGCCCCGCACGACTTCCGGCTGTGGGTCGCGCTGCACGAGGAGACCCACCGCACCCAGTTCACCGCCGTGCCCTGGCTGCGCGACCACATCGAATCCGAGATCCAGGCGTTCCTCGGCGAGACCGACGTGGACCCGGCCACCCTGCTGGAGCGGGTCCGCGAGGCCGTCCAGTCGCTGGGCGGCGGCCGTCCCGCCGACGAGGGGGACGAGGCGGACGGGCGCGGCGCGCCCAGCATCATCGAGCTGGTCCAGACCCCGACCCAGCGGGAGATCCTGGCCCGGCTGACCGCGGTGATGTCGCTGCTGGAGGGGCACGCCGACTACGTCATGGACGGGGTGGGGCCGGAGGTCGTGCCGTCCGTCGCGGAGATCCGGGAGAAGTTCCAGAAGCGCCGGGCGAGCGGCGCCGGCCGGCTGGACCAGGCGCTGCGCAAGCTGCTGGGGCTCGACGCCAAGCTGCGGCAGTACCGTGACGGGGAGCGGTTCGTACGGGCGGTGGTGAACCAGGTCGGCATGGACGGCTTCAACCGGGTGTGGACCTCGCCCAACACCCTTCCGACCAAGGCGGAGATCAGCAAACCCGCCGAGTGGGTCGCGCGGGTGCACCGCAAGGCGGAGTCCTAGAACCGGCACACCCCCGGCACACGCGGAAACGGACGAACGCCCCCTTTAATCACTCGTCCGAGGGACCGTTGGCGACGGGTAGGCGTGCGATGCTCGGGGAACAGCTCGCTTCTGTCACCATCGACATACGCAGCGTGACGAAAGGCTCGTACCGCTCGTACTCCTCGCACCCCCCGAGGCACCCCCTCGAATGACAGATGGGAAACGGACATGGGTCCCCATCCAGCGGTCGCCGCGATACGCCTCGCGGTCCGCCGCGTCCTCCACGACATCCTCGTCGCCCACTCGGCCGCGCCCTCGGCCGCCTCGTCGCCCTCCGCTCCCCCCTCCCTCTCCCCGGCGTCCTCCGCCCCCGGCCCCCGCGGCTCCGCCCCCCGGGACGACGCACCACTCGTGCTCGCCGCCTGCTCGGGCGGCGCCGACTCCATGGCACTCGCCTCCGCCCTCGCCTTCGAGGCCCCGCGGGCCGGGCTGCGCGCCGGCGGGGTCACCGTCGACCACGGTCTCCAGCAGGGGTCCGACGCCCGCGCCGCCGAGGTCACCGACCGGATGCGGGCCCTGGGCCTGGCGCCGGTCGAGGCGATCGCCGTGTCCGTCGGCCGGAGCGGCGGCCCCGAGGCCGCCGCCCGGGACGCCCGCTACACCGCGCTGGACGCCGCCGCCGAGCGCCACGGTGCCGCCGCCGTGCTGCTCGGCCACACCCGTGACGACCAGGCCGAGACGGTTCTGCTGGGCCTCGCCCGCGGCTCCGGCACCCGCTCGCTGTCCGGTATGGCCTGGGTCTCCGGCACCGGCGGCCGCTACCGCCGCCCCTTCCTCCAACTGGACCGGCACACCGTCCGCGAGGCGTGCCTGGCCCAGTCGCTGCCCGTCTGGGACGACCCGCACAACGTGGACCCCTCCTACACCCGCTCCCGGGTCCGCCACGAGGCGCTGCCCATCCTGGAGAAGGCGCTCGGCAAGGGCGTCGTCGAGGCGCTCGCCCGCACCGCCCAGCTCTCCCGTGACGACGCCGACGCCCTCGACGCCTGGGCGGCCCGCGCCGAGGCCGATGTGATGACCACCGCACCGGCGGCGGCCGGTGGCGCGCAGGCCGTGCACCTCGACACCGTCGGCCTGCACGGACTGCCCACCGCCGTCCGCCGCCGGGTGCTGCGCCGGGCCGCCATCGCCGCGGGCGCGCCCGCCGGTTCGCTCTTCGCCCGCCACATCGAAGAGGTGGACCGGCTGATCACCGGCTGGCGGGGGCAGCGGGCCATCAACCTCCCCGGGCGCGTCGAGGTCCGCCGTGAGGGTGGCAGACTGGTCATCCGGCAGGGCTGATCCGCCCGAGCCAGTTGAGCCGGTAGTCGAACGAGAGTGGCGCGGGTGGACGACAAGGACATGGGCACCGACCTCAAGTCGGTCCTCATCACCGAGGATGAGATCAACGCGAAGCTGGCCGAGCTGGCCGCCGCCATCGACGAGGAGTACGCGGACAAGGATCTGCTGATCGTCGGCGTGCTCAAGGGCGCGGTCATGGTGATGGCGGATCTGGCGCGTGCCCTCTCCACGCCCGTCACCATGGACTGGATGGCCGTGTCGTCCTACGGCGCGGGCACCCAGTCCTCCGGGGTGGTGCGTATCCTGAAGGACTTGGACACCGACATCAAGGGCAAACACGTCCTGATCGTCGAGGACATCATCGACTCCGGACTGACGCTGTCGTGGCTGCTGTCGAACCTGGGCTCGCGCGAGCCGGCCTCGCTGAACGTCTGCACCCTGCTGCGCAAGCCGGAGGCGGCCAAGGTCGCCATCGATGTGAAGTGGATCGGCTTCGACATTCCCAGTGAGTTCGTCGTCGGCTACGGCCTGGACTACGCCGAGAAGTACCGGAACCTTCGGTTCGTCGGCACCCTGGCCCCTCACGTCTACGGCGGCTGACGGGCGCCGCCGCCCCCCTGGGAACCTGGCGGGGTTTTCCGCCGTTGGAGCTGGGGAAGGCGGTTTTGTTAACAGTCCACGGCGGCGTCGGGTGACAATGCTGGGGTACCGTCCGAAGGTCAGTCTTTTTCGAGACTGAGGATTACACAGCTCATACACCGCAAATACACCGCAATACACCGCACGCACAGGCGCCCCTCCAGGGCTGCCGTGCCTCACTGTGGCAGGAGGGACGGGGCGGCTTCGCCCCGTATGGATGGACGTGAAGCGCTACTTCCGTGGGCCGGTCATGTGGATCGTGCTGGCCGTCCTCGCCGTGGTCGTGTTGATGCAGGTCGTCGGCTCGTCCGGCGGCTACAAGTCGGTGGACACCAGTCAGGTCGTCAAGGCGATCAACCAGAACCAGGTCCAGTCCGCCGAACTGACGACCGGCGACGAGCACAAGGTAAAGATCAAGCTCAAGGACAACGTCGCCAAGATCTCGGGCAGCGACAAGCTCCAGGCCACCTACATCGGTGACCAGGGCGTCGATCTCGCCAAGACTCTGCAGGCCAACGCCCAGAAGCAGGGCGGGATCCCCGACGGGTACAACGTCTCGACGTCGAAGCAGAACCCCTTCGTCGGGATTCTGCTCTCGCTGCTCCCGTTCGTGCTGATCGTCGTGGTCTTCCTGTTCCTGATGAATCAGATGCAGGGCGGCGGCTCCCGGGTGATGAACTTCGGCAAGTCGAAGGCCAAGCTCATCACCAAGGACACGCCGAAGACGACCTTCACCGATGTGGCGGGCGCCGACGAGGCGGTCGAGGAGCTCCAGGAGATCAAGGAGTTCCTCCAGGAGCCGGCGAAGTTCCAGGCCGTGGGTGCCAAGATCCCCAAGGGTGTGCTGCTCTACGGCCCGCCCGGTACGGGTAAGACGCTGCTCGCGCGCGCCGTCGCGGGCGAGGCGGGTGTCCCCTTCTACTCGATCTCCGGCTCCGACTTCGTCGAGATGTTCGTGGGCGTGGGTGCCTCCCGCGTCCGCGACCTGTTCGAGCAGGCCAAGGCCAACGCCCCGGCCATCGTCTTCGTCGACGAGATCGACGCCGTCGGCCGGCACCGCGGCGCGGGCATGGGCGGCGGCCATGACGAGCGCGAGCAGACGCTGAACCAGCTGCTCGTCGAGATGGACGGCTTCGATGTGAAGGGCGGGGTCATCCTGATCGCCGCCACCAACCGGCCCGACATCCTCGACCCGGCGCTGCTGCGCCCGGGCCGCTTCGACCGGCAGATCGCCGTCGACCGCCCGGACATGCAGGGCCGGCTGGAGATCCTCAAGGTCCACCAGAAGGGCAAGCCGGTCGCCCCGGACGTCGACCTGTCGGCCGTCGCCCGCCGCACCCCCGGCTTCACCGGTGCCGATCTGTCGAACGTGCTGAACGAGGCCGCCCTGCTGACGGCCCGCAGCGACGGGAAGCTGATCGACAACCACTTCCTGGACGAGGCGATCGACCGTGTCGTGGCCGGTCCGCAGAAGCGGACCCGGATCATGAGCGACAAGGAGAAGAAGATCACCGCGTACCACGAGGGCGGTCACGCCCTCGTCGCGGCGGCGTCTCCGAACAGCGATCCGGTGCACAAGGTCACGATCCTCTCCAGAGGCCGGGCCCTGGGCTACACCATGGTCCTGCCCGACGAGGACAAGTACTCGACCACGCGCAACGAGATGCTGGACCAGCTCGCCTACATGATGGGCGGCCGGGCCGCGGAGGAGCTCGTCTTCCACGACCCGACCACGGGCGCGTCCAACGACATCGAGAAGGCCACCACCACGGCCCGCGCGATGGTCACGCAGTACGGCATGACCGAGCGGCTCGGCGCGATCAAGTTCGGCTCCGACAACTCCGAGCCGTTCCTCGGCCGTGAGATGGCTCACCAGCGCGACTATTCCGAAGAGGTCGCCGCGCTGGTGGACGAGGAGGTCAAGAAGCTCATCGAGGCCGCGCACAACGAGGCGTGGGAGATCCTCGTCGAGAACCGGGACGTCCTGGACAACCTGGTGCTGGCGCTGCTGGAGAAGGAGACGCTGAACAAGGAGGAGATCGCCGAGATCTTCGCCCCGATCGTGAAGCGTCCGGCCCGCCCGGCGTGGACCGGTTCCTCGCGGCGTACGCCCTCCACCCGTCCGCCGGTGCTCTCCCCCAGGGAGCTCGCCCCGGCGAACGGTGCCCAGCCCACCTCGGCGGCCTCGCTGACCAAGAGCGCCACCCCGGAGGACGCCGCCGAGCGCCCCGAGGAGTCGGGCTCCGGTTCGGAGAGCTGACCCCCACCACGGGGGGCGGTGTCCGTCCCCGGTGGCCCCGGAATGAACGCCGCGTCCATCAGGTTCTAGCCTGGTGGACGCGGCATTTTCGCGTTCGTGTGCGTGTATGTGAGGAACGAGGCAGCTCCATGACCGACCCGGTGACGCTGGACGGCGAGAGCCCCATTGGCGTATTCGACGAGAAGCGCGCCGAGAACGCGATCCGCGAGCTGCTGATCGCCGTCGGCGAGGACCCCGACCGGGAGGGGCTGCGCGAGACGCCGGGCCGGGTGGCCCGTGCGTACAAGGAGATCTTCGCGGGGCTGCGCCAGGAGCCGGAGGACGTCCTGACCACCACCTTCGACCTGGGCCACGATGAGATGGTGCTGGTCAAGGACATCGAGGTGATGTCCTCCTGCGAGCATCACCTGGTGCCGTTCGTGGGCGTGGCCCATGTGGGCTATATCCCGTCCCACGACGGCAAGATCACCGGGCTGTCCAAGCTGGCCCGGCTGGTCGACGTCTACGCCCGCCGCCCCCAGGTCCAGGAGCGGCTGACCACCCAGATCGCCGACTCCCTGATGCGGATACTGGAACCGCGCGGGGTGATCGTGGTGGTCGAGTGCGAGCACATGTGCATGACCATGCGCGGGGTGCGCAAGCCCGGTGCCAAGACCCTCACCTCGGCCGTCCGCGGCCAGCTGCGCGACCCGGCCACCCGGGCGGAGGCGATGAGCCTCATCATGGCCCGCTGAGCGGCTCTCCGGGCTCCCCGCACAGCTGGCCGGGCCCTCCGGGCTCTCTGGCCGGGCCCTCCGGGCTCTGGGCGCGCCTCAGGCGCGGGCCGCCGCGCTCGGGCCGTTGCCGTCGTTGTCGTCGTCCTCGGGGAGTTTGAGCACTCGCTCCAGGAAGAACGCGGCCGCCACCACTCCCGCGCCCGCCAGGACCGAGCCCCCGGCGTAGAACGCCTGATCGCGGCGGGCGGGCACATCGAGCTGCTCCATGACCAGGAAGACGCCCACCCCGCCGTACATCCCCGAGATCAGCGCCGCCACCAGCGCGCTGGCCTGCCCGAAGACCACCGCACGGGCGGCCACCATCGGGTCCACGCCCTTGGCGTCGGGCTGCCGCTCCCGCTGGGCGCGCAGCCGGGCCCGCAGCGACAGCGCGGTGGCGGCCAGCACCACCGCGATCAGGGCCAGCACGATCGGCGCGGCCACCGGGACGCTCGGCAGCGACCCGAAGGTGTCCCACAGCCGGGCTCCCGCCCACGACACCACACCGGCCACGGCGAACAGCCCGACCAGCACCCCGATCCGAAGTTGCTTCACCGAGCGGTCGCCCCTCAATCCAGTACGTGCCAGCGTCTCCCGGAACCTATCCGGATCAACGTCTACTCGGGCAGTCGCAGTTCCAGATCGACGCGGACCCGGACCCCGTCCTGACCCACCGTCGCCAGCAGCCCCGCGACCGTACCGCGCCCGGGCACCTCGGCCTGCGGATCCACGTCGTTCCACGGCACCAGGACGAAGGCGCGCTCATGGGCGCGCGGATGCGGCAGGGTCAGCTGCGGGTCGTCGGAGACCACGTCCTGGTACGCCACGATGTCCACGTCGATGGTGCGCGGGCCCCAGCGCTCGTCCCGCACCCGCTCGAACGCCTCCTCGATGGCGTGGCCGCGCTCCAGCAGCGAGGACGGCGGCAGCGTCGTCTTGATCAGCACCACCGCGTTGAAGTACGCGGCCTGGGCGCCGGGCTCCACGCCCCACGGATCCGTCTCGTACACCGGCGACACGGCCTTGACCCGCAGACCCGGGGTGTCCTCCAGCGCGTCGACCGCGCCCTGGAGGGTCTCCAGGCGGTTGCCCAGGTTGCTGCCGAGCGAGATCACCGCCCGTTTGGGGTTGCTCAACGTCACGTCGGCGGCGTCCACCTGCTCCACCACGGAGGCGGGAACGGGCTGCACGGTCGGGTCGCTGCTGCTCATACTCGGCTCCGGGTGATGGTGATGGTCACGTCGTCGAAGGGCACGGTGATCGGGGCCTGCGGCTTGTGCACCACGACCTCGACCTCCCGCACCACGTCGTGCTCGAGGCACCGGTCCGCGATCCGTTCGGCCAGCGTCTCGATCAGATCGACCGGCTCACCCCGCACCACGTCCACGACCTCCTCCGCCACCACGCCGTAGTGGACGGTCCTGCCGAGGTCGTCGTCGGCCGCGGCGGGCCGGGTGTCCAGGCCGAGCACGAGGTCCACGACGAAGTCCTGGCCCTCCTCGCGCTCATGGGGCAGCACACCGTGGTGCCCGCGAGCCCTCAGGCCGCGCAGCGCGACACGATCCACCTGAACCACTCCTGCTGGTCGTCGGTACGCGGGTGCGTCCCAGCCGGAACGCACCACCCGTCCCCTGCCTTATGCGGGGGTACCTGCCTCGAATCTACCTGCGAGCTCCGGCGGCACTCGCCCATGGGGTGGGCGGCCCTCGCTGCCGACGCTCCGCGCCACAGCCTCCTACCCCCACCTCACGGGGCGCGAACTCCGGTGGGCTCAGCCCGGCAGCAGTCCGTCGTCGGCGGGGCCTTCGGGGCCGCCCGGCTCGTCGTCGTCGCTCTCCGCGAGTACCGGGGAGCCGTGGTGCGCCCAGACCTTCCAGCCGTCCTCCGTCCGGCGGAACACGTTCGTGGCCACGACCAGCTGACCCACCAGCGGGCCGAGCTGGCCCTCCTCCTCCGCGGGGGCGCCGCTCAGGATGTTCTCGGTGCAGGTCACCATGGCGGTGTCGGCCATCACCGACACCTCGACATCCGTCAGGAAGAACTGGATGTAGTCGGTGTTGGCCATGATCAGGGCGTATGAGCGGAGCACCTCGCCCCGGCCGCGCAGCACCGGCCAGCCCGGGTGGACACAGGACACCTCGGTGTCGGGGGAGTCCAGCCAGAGCCGCTGCAGCGTGGCGTGGTCGCCCTGCTCCATGGCGTCGTACAGCGCGGTGTTCACCAGCGCCACACGCTCGTTGTCCGTAAGGGAAGTCACAGCGCTCCCGCCGTGGGTTCGGCCGCTTCGATGGCCCGCGCCACGCGCACCGCGTCCGCGCTGGCCCGTACCTCGTGCACCCGGACGGCCCAGGCGCCCTCGCGCGCCGCGAGCGCGGAGACCGCCGCCGTGGCGGCGTCCCGCTCCCGGGCGGGCGGCGGGCTGCCCCCGTCACCGGCCAGGACCCGCCCCAGGAACCGCTTGCGGGAGGCCGCCACCAGCAGCGGCCGGCCGAGCTCCCGCAGCGCGGACAGCCGGGCCACCAGCGCCAGGTCGTGGTCGGCGTCCTTGGCGAAGCCCAGACCCGGGTCGACCACGATCCGCTCCGGGTCGACACCGCCCGCGACCGCACGCTCCAGACCGGCCCGCAGCTCGGCGACGACCTCGCCGACCACGTCCGCGTACACCGCCCGGTTGTTCATGTCGATCGACTGGCCGCGCCAGTGCATCACCACGAACGGCACCCCCGCCGCGGCCACCATGGGCACCATCGCGGGGTCGGCGCCGCCGCCGCTGACGTCGTTGACCAGCCGGGCCCCGGCCGCCACGGCCCGTTCGGCCACCGCGGCCCGCATGGTGTCCACGCTGATCACGGCCCCGGCCGCGGCCAGCTCCCGGACCACGGGGATCACCCGGCGCAGCTCCTCGGCCTCGTCGACGCGCGCCGCGCCGGGCCGGGTCGACTCGCCGCCGACGTCCACCAGGTCGGCCCCGGCGGCGACCAGATCGAGACCGTGCTTGACGGCCAGATCGGTGTCGAACCACCTCCCGCCGTCGGAGAAGGAGTCGGGTGTGACGTTCACCACGCCCATCACCGCGCACCGGTCCCACTCCGGCAGTCCGGCCACCCGTCCCCGCCCATGCAACGTGCTCATGTGCCCAGCCTAGGCGTAGGGGGGGGGTGGCTTCTGGATCAGGCCGCCTGCTGGAGCTCGCGGCCCTCGGTCAGGTGCCGATGGGCGCAGGGCCGGCGCTCGGGGCGGCGGCCGCGGCGCAGCAGCCGGGGCAGGGCGAGCGAGACGAACCCCTCGGCCTGCATCGCGGCCAGGCCGATCCGCGGCAGGTCGCGGGTGTTGCGGAAGACCACGAAGCGCGGCTCCCAGCGCGGCTGGAACTTCGCGTTGAACTTGTACAGCGACTCGATCTGGAACCAGCGGGAGAGGAAGACCAGCAGCGCCCGCCAGCCGCGCAGCACCGGGCCCGCGCCCAGCTTCTCGCCGCGCGCCAGCGCCGAGCGGAACATCGCGAAGTTCAGCGACACCCGCTCCACGCCCAGCTCGGGGGCGGCCCGCAGCGCGGCCACGATCAGCAGCTCGTTCATGCCCGGGTCGGCGCTGCGGTCGCGTCGCATCAGCTCCAGCGACATCCCGTCCCGGCCCCACGGCACGAAGTGCAGCACGGCCTTGAGATCCCCGTACGGGCCCTCCTCCGCGCCCTGGTCGGCGGCCTTGTGGGCGGTGGCGATGACCGCGTCCCCGTCCGCCTGGTCGCCGATCCGGCCCAGCGCCATCGAGAAGCCGCGCTCGGTGTCGGTGCCCCGCCAGTCGGCGGCGGCGCGCCGGATGGTCTCCAGCTCCTCGGGGCCCAGGTCGGCGGCGCGCCGTACCCGGGTCTGGTAGCCCGCCCGCTCGATCCGCTTGACCATCTGGCGCACATTGCGCATGGCGCGCCCGGAGAGGGTGAAGTCCGCCACATCGACGATGGCCTCGTCGCCGAGCTCCAGCGCGTCCAGGCCGGTCTCGCGGGTCCACACCTCGCCGCCGGTCTCGCTGCACCCCATCACCGCGGGGGTCCAGGAGTGGGCCCGCGCCTCCTCCATGAAGCGGGCGATCGCACCCGGCCACGCCTCCACGTCGCCGACCGGGTCGCCGCTGGCGAGCATCACCCCGGAGACCACGCGGTAGCAGACCGCGGCCTTGCCGGTGGGGGAGAAGACCACGGCCTTGTCGCGGCGGAGCGCGAAGTGGCCGAGCGAGTCGCGGCGCCCGTGGGCGGCGAGCAGGCCCCGCAGCCGCTCCTCGTCCTCGGCGGTGAGGCGGGCGGCGGGGTGCTCGGGGCGGAAGGCGAGATAGGCGGTGGTGGCCACGGTCAGCAGGCCAAGCGCGCCGAGGGAGTAGCCGACGGTGTAGTCCGCGCCGTGGCGGTAGTCGACCGGCCCCTCGAAGCCGAACAGGCCCCACAGGACGTGCTCCAACTGCTCGCCCAGCGACGGGCTTCCTTCGATGGCGTCCGGATGCGACCGGACGATGAGCAGCCCCACGGTGACGCTGACCGCGCCCATGATCACGAAGTTGGCCAGCGCCATCCAGCGGCTGCGCGGATCCGGCAGCGCCGCGAACTCGGCGCGGTAGCGGAGCAGCACCCCCATCAGCACGAGGGAGAGGACCATGCCGATGACCGAGTGCCGGTAGAGCAGCTGTGCGGCGGCGCCGACCGGCAGCAGTCCCACGGCCGCCACCCAGGCCCGCCGCTTACGCCGTTTGAGGCCGTGGGCCAGCATCAGCAGCAGCAGACCGACCACGATCGAGGCGGCGGCCGCCAGGGAGCTCACGGCGCCCGGCAGCAGCTCGGCCAGCGCGTGCACCCTGCTGTGCCGCAGCCGGGGGAAGACGATGTCCATCAGCCCGATCAGCGTGCACGCGGTGCCGACGGCGGTGGGCACCGCCTCCGGCCTGGGGCCGCGCGGCAGGCGCCGTATCCGGGTGGGAACCTTCCCGGATGTTTCGGCATCTTGACTGTCAGACATCTGTATTCCCGTCGCTTCGGTCAAGAGGATCTTCGGTTCTGTTGCGCGGCATCCGCACGATTTGCGCCCAGTAAGACGGCGTTTGAAGGAGTGGGGTTCACTGCCCGGCCCACGGCCGGGAGGTTCCCCCGGCGGCACGGGGGGGCCGGCCGCCCGGCAGAAAGATAGTGATGGGTCTCACGAGCAACAACATCGTGATCGCGGCAGCCGTCGCGGCGTTGCTGCTGTTCGCGGTCACGATATGGCTGTGGCCCCGGCTGGCCGGGCGCGGCGTGGCTCCCGTACTCGGCCGGTTCGGCATGCTACTGGGCACGCAGCTGACCGTGTTCATGGCCTTCGGACTGTTCGCCAATCAGTCCTTCGGATTCTACGGATCCTGGTCCGACCTCTTCGGTACGCAGAACGAGCCGGGTGTCGTGGTGGACCACGACACCCCGGGCACCCGGGTGCGGGTCACCGAGACCCGTCACCTGGCCATGGACGGCGGCTCCTCGCCCAGGATCGCCGGGCGCGTCGAGAAGGTGAAGATCCAGGGGCCGGTCTCCGGGATCGCGAGCCCCGCGTACATCTATCTGCCGCCGGAGTACTTCCGGCCCGAGTACGCCCGGCGGACCTTCCCCGCCGCGCTGGTGCTGACCGGGTATCCGGGCACCACCGAGGCCCTCATCAATGGCCTGAAGTATCCACAGCATTCGCACAAGCTGGTCAAAGCGGGGAGGATGCAACCCCTCGTCCTGGTGATGATGCGGCCGACGGTCGCGCCGCCGCGTGACACCGAGTGCGTGGACGTACCCGGCGGACCGCGGACCGAGACGTTCTTCACCAAGGACCTGCCGAAGGCGGTGGCCGACCACTACCGCGTGGGCAAGCGGGCCCGTAACTGGGGCGTCATCGGAAATTCCACCGGCGGCTACTGCGCGCTGAAGATGGCGATGCGCCACCCCGGCGCGTTCTCGGCGGCGGCCGGGCTCTCCCCCTCGTACAAGGCCCCGATCGACGCGACCACGGGCGATCTCTTCGGCGGCAGCGAGCGGCTGGAGCGGGAGAACGACCTGATGTGGCGGCTGGACCACAAACCGGCGCCGCCGGTGTCGCTGCTGGTCTCCAGCAGCGAGCACGGTGAGCAGAACTACAAGGACACCGTGCGCTTCGTGAACAAGGTGAAGCGGCTCAACCGGCGCGGGGAGCCGACCCGGATCTCGTCGATCATCCTCGGCACCGGCGGCCACAACTTCAACACCTGGAAGCGGGAGGTCCCCGCCGCGCTGGAGTGGCTGGGCGGCCGCCTCGCCGACCGCTGAGCCCGCGGGTCGGCCTACACGTCGGCGACGGTCTGGAGCTGGACGTCGCCGCGGGCGATGCCGCCCGCGTCGGCGTCGATCGAGCGGCGCAGCGCCTCGTGGAGCCGGGCCGGGGTGAGGACGCCGAGGAAGCGGTCGTCGTCCAGGACCGCGATCCAGCCCGCGTCGTGCTGGAGCATCGTGCTGAACGCCTGCTTGAGCGGCGACCCCACCGGCAGCCACGCCTCCATCCGGCGCGCGTGGTCCCGTACGGTGCCCCGCGCGCCGTCGGCCGCCTCCGCCGGGATCCAGCCGTGCAGCCGCTCCGCGTCGTCCAGGACGACGGCCCAGCGCGCCCCCTCCGCGGCCAGTTTGGCGGCCGCCTTGGTGAGCGGGTCGTCCAGGTGGACCACGGGCGGCTGGGTCAGGTCGCCGGGCTCGATGGGGGTGACCGACAGCCGCTTCAGCCCCCGGTCCGCGCCGACGAAGTCGGCCACATACGGGGTGGCGGGCGCGCCCAGCACCGTGGCCGGGGTGTCGAACTGCTCGATCCGCCCCGAGCCGTAGACCGCGATGCGGTCCCCGAGCCGGACCGCCTCCTCGATGTCATGGGTGACGAAGAGCACGGTCTTCCGCACCTGTGACTGAAGTCGCAGGAATTCGGTCTGGAGATGCTCGCGGACGACCGGGTCGACCGCGCCGAACGGCTCGTCCATCAGCAGCACCGGCGGATCCGCGGCCAGCGCGCGGGCCACGCCGACGCGCTGCCGCTGACCGCCGGAGAGCTGATCGGGGTAGCGGTCGCCGTAGACGGACGGGTCGAGGCCGACCAGGTCCAGCAGCTCGGCGGCGCGCTCCCGCCCCTTCTTCCGCTGCCAGCCCAGCAGATTCGGCACGGTCGAGGTGTTCTCCAGCACGGTCTTGTGCGGGAAGAGCCCGACCTGCTGGATGACATAGCCGATACGGCGGCGCAGGGCGACCGGATCAGCCTCGGCGATGTCCTCGCCGTCCACCAGGATCCGCCCCGATGTCGGCTCGATGAGCCGGTTCACCATCTTCATCGTCGTCGTCTTGCCGCAGCCCGACGGGCCGACGAGGGTGACCAGTTCGCCCTCCGACACCTCGAAGGAGAGGTCGTCCACGGCCGTCGTGCCATCGGCGTAGCGCTTGGTGACATGCTCGAAACGGATCATGGCTCCCCATTGTTGCCGCATTCGTGGCAGACATTGTTGCTGTTGTGTGGCGATCGGACGAGATTGTCATCTGCCGGGGTTAGGGTCACCTGGAATTGTGATGAGCAACCGGCCCGCGACCCGACGGGGGAGGTGAGCGTATGGCCGACGGAAACTGTCTGATCAGTAACGAGTGGATATGCGGTGAATATGTACGCACACGCGGTCAAGAGCTGACGGACGCGACGCTCGAGCATGTATGGATCACGCTCGCCTCGGTGGCGATCGGCCTTCTGGTCGCCTTTCCGCTGGCGCTGCTGGCCCGCCGCTGGCGGCCGGTGGCGGGGCCGGTGCTGGGGCTGACCACGATCCTCTACACGGTGCCGTCGCTGGCGATGTTCTCGCTGCTGCTGCCCGTGTTCGGAGTATCGGCCGCGGTGGTGATCACCGGGCTGGTGCTCTATTCGCTCACGATCCTGGTGCGCAACATCATGGCCGGTCTCGCCTCGGTGCCCGAGGAGGCGCGGGAGGCGGCCCGGGGCATGGGGTACGGCCCGCTGCGGCTGCTCTTCGGCGTGGAGCTGCCGCTCGCGCTGCCCGCGCTCATGGCCGGGCTGCGGATCACCACCGTCTCCACCGTCTCGCTCACCACGGTGGGCGCGATCATCGGATACGGCGGCCTCGGCAACCTCATCTACGAGGGCATGCGCAGCTTCTTCAAGGCCGAGGTGCTCACCGCCTCGGTGCTGTGCGTGGCGCTGGCGGTGGCGGCGGATCTGCTGCTGCTCGGCCTCCAGCGGCTGCTGACGCCGTGGGCACGCAAGAGTCGGAAGGGCACCACCTGATGGACGTCGTCGCCAAGGCGTGGACCTGGCTGGCCACCGGGTCGCACTGGGCGGGCCCCGACGGGGTGTGGCACCGGCTGGGCCAGCATCTGTTCCTGACCCTCGTCTGCCTGGCGATCTCCTGCGCGGTGGCGCTGCCGATCGCCGTGGCCCTCGGCCACATCGGCAAGGGCGGCGCGATCGCGGTGAACATCTCCAACGCGGGGCGCGCCGTGCCCACCTTCGCCGTACTGGTGCTGTTGCTGCTCAGCCCGCTGGGGACGCACGGGCAGTGGCCCACCATCATCGCGCTGGTGCTGTTCGCCATCCCGCCGCTGCTCACCAACGCCTATGTCGGGGTGAGCGAGGCGGACCGGGAGGTCGTGGAGGCGGCCCGCGGCATGGGGATGACCGGCGGCCAGCTGATCCGCCGGGTCGAGCTGCCGCTGGCGTTCCCGCTCATCATGACGGGCGTACGGACGGCCGCGGTGCAGGTCGTGGCCACCGCGACGCTGGCCGCGCTGCCCGGCGGCGGCGGTCTCGGGCGGATCATCACGGCGGGCTTCCGGCTCACCGACACCCCGCAGGTGGTGGCCGGTGCGGTGCTGGTCGCGTCCCTCGCGCTGGTGGTCGAGGGCGTCTTCGTACTGCTGGGCCTGGTGCTCGACCCGATGCGGCGCAGGACGGGACGGCGGTCGACCGCGGCCCGGCGCCCGCCCGCCGACCAGGCGCCGGCCTCACCGGCGCTCACGACGTAGAACTCGCGGGCCGAGCCCTCCCGCGACCGGGCGCGAAGGCGTGCGGACACCCAGGACACCCAGGGCGGACAGCGCGGACAGCGCGGATGACGCATAGATCGCGGATGACGCGGAAAGCGCGGATGACGCGGAATGCGCCGACAACGCGGCCACACAACCGCGGCCACAACAACGGATGGGGAACCATGGATAAGATCAATCGGGCGGCGGCCGCCGTGGCGGGGGTCGCGGCGCTGGCGGCCGGGCTGACCGCCTGCGGTGGGGACAGCCTGGAGAAGTCGAGCGGCGGCGACAGCTCCGGTAAACCGGGCAAGGGCTCGCTGGTGATCGGATCCGCCTCCTTCTCCGAGTCGAAGATCCTCGCGGAGCTGTACGCGGGGGTTCTGAAGGACACCGGCTATTCCACTTCGATCAAGACTGTGGACGCCCGTGAGCTGTATGAACCGGCCCTGGAGAAGGGCCAGATGGATGTCGTGCCGGAGTACGCGGCGACGCTGGCCGAATTCCTCAACCAGAAGAAGAACGGGTCGAATGCGGCCCCGGTGGCCTCCTCGGACGTGACCAAGACGGTCGCGGCCCTGAAGAAGCTCGCCGAACCGCGCGGGCTGAAGGTGCTGGAGCCCGGCAAGGCCGTGGACCAGAACGCCTTCGCGGTCAGCGCCGACTTCGCCGAGAAGCACGGTCTCAAGACCCTCTCCGACCTCGGGAAGTCCAAGCAGAAGGTCACCCTGGCGGCGGGCGACGAATGCCCCAAGCGGCCCTTCTGCCAGCCGGGTCTGGAGAAGAAGTACGGCATCGACATCGCCGGGATCGACCCGCTGGACATCGGCAGCGTCCAGGCCAAGCAGGCCGTCAAGGACGGCAAGGACCAGATGGTCCTGACCACGACCACGGACAGCACGCTGGACCAGTTCGGGCTCGTACTGCTCGGGGACGACAAAAATCTGCAGAATGCCGACAACGTACTTCCCGTGGTGAATGCGAAGTCCGCCGGCTCACAGAAGATCGCGGACTCGCTGAACAAGCTCACCAAGGTGCTGACGACCGCCGATCTCAGGGAACTCAACAAGAAAGTTGACGCCGAGCGGCTCAAGCCGGCGGATGTCGCCGACGACTACCTGCGGGACAAGGGGCTGGTGAAGTAGGATCAAATCCCCGCTCGGGAGGGCTTGGCAGGGCTCGGCAAGGGATCTCGGCCGCACAACCGCCGCATTTGCCAACGGATTGACAACAGATCTGGCCCGGCGGGCACCCAATCGACCCCTTAGCACGGTAAGTTTCGGGCCATGCCACGTGGACGCCACCGCCAATCCCCACCCCTGCACAGGCTCCTCCCCTCCGCTTCGGTCGCAGTCGCGTCAATAACCTGCGCCGCCGGTGCCTGGCTGGTCGGCGATACGGTCGTGATCCGTGGGCTGGCCGCGACCGCGGCCGGCGCCGCGGTCGTCGGCGCCGTCCTGATGCGCCGTTGGGACCGCTCGGCCGGCCGCCGGGTCGCGGAGGCCGCGAGCGAGACCGCGCGCCAGGAGATGAAGTACGAGGAGCGGATCGCGGAGCTCGAGGCGGACGCCGAGAAGGCGAGCGAGCTCCGCGGCGCGCTCAACACCCGGCTGCGCGCCAAGCGAGCCGAGCTCGCCCGGCTGCGCAACGAGCACGCCGAGCTGCTGCGCCGCTACGCCACGGCCGAGACCGAGCGGGCCAGCGCCCTGGAGGGCCGCCGCCGGCTCGCGCTGGAGGCCGCGTCCCCGGCGAAGGAGCTGGAGGCCGCCGGGTCCGCCGCATCCGTCGACTCCGCCGCATCCGTCGACTCCGACGACGAGCGGGACGAGGTCCTCACCGGGCTGCCGTCGGCCGCCGCGTACGCCAAGGCCGACGAGGCGCTGAGCCGGCTCAGGGAGAGCGCCCGACGGCAGAAGGAGCGGCGGGAGCAGGCCGCCGCCGCGGCCGCCCGGGCCGAGGCTTCCGAGCAGGCCCCGGAGCGGAACGCGGATCAGGACGACCGTAAGGGCCCGCGCGAGAGCCGGGGCAAGGACGGTGCCGCCACGCTGGGGAAGCCCCCGGCGGCCGGCGGGCAGGACGGCGACGGCCCGCAGGAGCCGCGCGCCCACGCCCGTACGGCCGCCTCGGCGGTGGTGCCGTATGCCGCGGCCCGCCGGGCCGCCTCCCGTTCGGAGAGCGGCTTCGACTACTTCGGCACCCAGAAGAAGCAATCGAAGAAGCAGAAGCGGGAGCCCGAACCGGCCGCCGAGGAGGATCTCGCGGATGTGATCGGCGACGAGACCCTGGCGGAGACCAAGAAGGGCGCGGTGGGCGAGGTCATCGACCTGACCGAGCACGACGAGACGGAGCAGATCGACCTCGGGGAGCTGCGCAGCGCGATCTCGTGAGGGACCGCCCGCGCGGCTCGCCCGCGTGCTGACCGGCTACTCGTCGACGACCGGCTACATGTCGCTGACCGGCTACTTGTCGATGTCGCCGACGACGAAGAAGAGCGACCCCAGGATCGCCACCATGTCGGCGACGAGAGTGCCCGGCAGCAGCTCGGTGAGCGCCTGGATGTTGTTGTACGACGCCGAGCGGAGCTTCAGCCGGTACGGCGTCTTCTCGCCCTTGGAGACGAGGTAGTAGCCGTTGAGGCCGAGCGGGTTCTCGGTCCAGGCGTAGGTGTGGCCCTCGGGTGCCTTGAGCACCTTCGGCAGCCGCTGGTTGATCGGCCCCGGCGGGAGCTCGTCCAGCCGGTCCAGGCAGGCGTCGGCCAGCGCCAGCGATGCGTGCGTCTGCTCCAGCAGGCATTCGAACCGGGCGAGGCAGTCGCCCTCCTCGCGGATGGCGACCTTCAGGACGTCCCTCAGCTCGGCGTAGGCCAGATACGGCTCGTCGCGCCGCAGATCGAAGTCGACGCCGGAGGCCCGGGCGATGGGGCCGCTGACCCCGTACGCGTGCACCGTCTCGCGGGTCAGGACGCCGACGCCGCGGGTGCGGCCCCGGAAGATCTCGTTGCCGAGCACCAGGTCGTCGTACACGCCCATCCGCGAGCGCACCTCGGCCACGGCCTGCCGGGCCCGGCCAAGCCAGCCCGCCGGGAGGTCGTCCTTGAGGCCGCCGACCCGGTTGAACATGTAGTGCATCCGGCCGCCGGAGATCTCCTCCATGACGTGCTGGAGGTCCTCGCGCTCCCGGAACGCGTAGAAGATCGGCGTGATGCCGCCCAGCTCCAGGGGGTAGGAGCCGAGGAACATCAGATGGTTCAGGACCCGGTTGAGCTCGGCGAGGAGCGTACGGGTCCACACCGCGCGCTCGGGGACCTCCATGCCCAGCATCCGCTCGACGGCGAGCACGACGCCGAGTTCGTTGGAGAAGGCGGAGAGCCAGTCATGACGGTTGGCGAGCATGATGATCTGGCGGTAGTCGCGCGCCTCGAAGAGCTTCTCCGCGCCCCGGTGCATATAGCCGATCACCGGCTCGGCACTCTGGATCCGCTCCCCGTCGAGGACCAGCCGCAGCCGTAGCACTCCATGGGTGGAGGGGTGCTGTGGGCCGATGTTGAGCACCATGTCCGTGCTCTCGGCGGCGCCGCCGATGCCGACTGTCGTCTCCGTCATGCGTACCAGTCTCTCAGCTCCCGGTGAGGCCCCTGCTGGGTGCGGTTGTCCGGTGGGCCTTGACAGGTCTTTCCCCTACCCGCCCCTTCCCGATACCAGGGGCGCCGCCCCTGGACCCCGACGCCCAGGGGCGGAGCCCGCCACGGCGGCGGCCCCCCGGCGGCCCCCCGGCGGTGGAGTCCGCCCCCGGTGGTGGAGCCCCCGGCGGGGGCGGAGTCGCATATCGACGCGTTGCGTGGGAGGGGCCGGGGTCTGGGGCGGAGCCCCAGTTTCGGGAAGGGGCGGGTAGGGGAAAGCAGCCCGCCGCGGGCGCCGAGCTTCGCCGGACACCGCCTACCGCCGGAGCACGTCGTGGGGCAGGTTCACCGGGTGGCGGAGCCAGATGAAGGCGCCGAGGCCCGCGGGGTCGGTCAGCTCCGCGGCCTCGCCCGCCGCGCTGAGGGCGCGGACGTAGGCGGTGGGGTCGGTGGAGGCCAGGGCGAGCGGGGGGCGGGGGGCGTCGAGGCCCAGGGCGCGCAGCGCCTCGCGTTGGGTCAGCAGCCCGGCGCCGGGCCCGGCCGCGGGGCTGGGCCCGGGCGCGTTCACCGCGGCGCCGGGCGCGTCCATCGCGGCGGCGCACGCGTCCATCGCGACATGCGCCGTCAGATCGCAGGACCCGTCGGGGACGGGCCGGACCTCGCGCCCCTCGCGGAAGCCGGTGAGCGTGCCGAAGGGGGGCCGGGTGGCGCGTTCGTGGGCGTAGTCGACGGCGACCGCGAGGCCCGCCCGCAGGGAGCCGACGGCCCGCGCCCAGGCCGCCTCGCGCGGATGGCCGATCTCGGCGCGCAGCCCCGGTTCGGCGCCCGCCAGGGGCCACCAGCGGGCCAGCCACGCCGCGTCCTCGCCGTCCACCGGGTCGCCCAGCCGCTCGGTGCCGTCCAAGGACAGGAGATCCACCTCGACCCGGCGGGGCACGCCGTCCGCGTCGGTCTCGGCCACGTCCACGGGCACGTTGTCGAGCCACTCGTTGGCGAACAGCAGCCCCGTGCACCCCTCCGGCGGGGCGTCGCCCCAGGCGATCCGCCGGTCCAGGCCCGTCGGCCGCTCCGCCCGCTCCACCGCGTACGGACGCAGCCGCCGACCCAGCCCGTGCGGCAGGCCGGGGGTCAGGGCGAGCACCCTTGTGAGCAGCTCGCCGCGGCCGGCGCCCAGGTCCACCAGCGCCACCTCGGCGGGGTGCCCCAGCGCCTCGTCCACCCGGCACAGCAGCTCCGCGACCGCCCGCGCGAAAAGCGGTGAGGCATGCACCGACGTACGGAAATGTCCTGCCGGGCCCTCGGGGCGGTGGAAGAAGCCGCCCGCTCCGTACAGCGCGCGTTCGGCCGCCGTACGCCATCCGCTCCACTCATGCTTCGCACTCGCCACACCGCCACGCTATGCGGAGTGGTCTCCACCTTGGGGAGTAGGGCCGGGGGTTTCGGATCGCCCCTCGGGCTGACCCGGGAGGGGTCCGGCGATGCCTACGCTGGGTGACGTGCAGCGCCTCTACGAATTTCTCCGCAGGCATCCGACAGGGGTGGACACCTTCTGGGCCGTCCTCCTTGTCGCTTCCGGGTTCCTGTGGCTCGTGGAGGTGTCGATCGGCCGGGGCGCCCGCGTCGCGGGCGTGCCGATCGTCCTGGCGCTGGGGGCGACGATCGCGCTGCGCCGCCGCGCCCCCGAGAAGATGCTGGTGCTGGCCATCCTGTGCGGTCTCGCCCAGATGGCCACGAACGTCCAGCCCAATGTGGCCGACTTCGCCATGCTGGTGATCGTCTACACGGTGGCGGTCGCCTCCTCGCGCCCGGCCTCCCGCTTCGCGCTGGGCGTGGCGATCAGCGCGGCCCCCCTCGCCACCCTCCGCTGGCCGCACTCCCAGCAGGGCTGGTGGGAGGACGTGGTCTCGGCGGTCTTCGTCTCCATCCCCTTCGTCCTGGCCTGGGTCCTCGGCGACTCGATCCGTACCCGTCGCGCCTACTACGCGCAGCTCGAGGAGCGGGCCGCCCGGCTGGAGAAGGAGCGCGAGGCCCAGTCGAAGGTCGCGGTGGCCGCCGAGCGCGCCCGGATCGCGCGGGAGCTGCACGACGTCGTGGCGCACAACGTGTCGGTGATGGTGGTGCAGGCGGACGGCGCCGCGTACGTCCTGGACTCCTCGCCCGAACAGACCCGGCAGGCGCTGGAGACGATCTCCGGCACCGGCCGCCAGGCGCTCGCCGAGATGCGGCGGCTGCTGGGCGTGCTGCGCACCGGGGAGCCGGGCGAGGAGAACGACTACGTACCGCAGCCGGATGTCGAGCAGATCGACGAGCTGGTGGAGCAGGTGCGCGGCGCCGGGCTCCCGGTGGACTTCAAGGTCGTGGGCAGCCCGCGCCAGCTCCCCAGCGGGGTCGAGCTGACCGCGTACCGCATCGTGCAGGAGGCGCTCACCAACACCCGTAAGCACGGCGGCCCGGACGTGGGCGCGAGTGTCCGACTCACCTACTTCGACGACGGGCTCGGGCTGCTGGTCGAGGACGACGGGCGGGGTGCGCAGCGCGAGATGTACGAGGACGGCGGCGCGGACGGCAGCGGCCATGGTCTGATCGGGATGCGCGAGCGCGTCGGCATGGTGGGCGGCACGCTCGACGCGGGCCCGCGACCGGGCGGCGGCTTCCGGATCAGCGCGCTGCTGCCGCTGAAGCCGGTTCGTTGAGCCATCTGATCACGTGCTGTAGGCCGGCTGTCAGGCCAGAGGGAAGGGACCGTCCGGGATGTCGATCCGCGTCATGCTCGTCGATGACCAAGTGCTGCTGCGCACCGGCTTCCGGATGGTGCTCGCGGCCCAGCCCGATATGGAGGTCGTCGCCGAGGCGGGCGACGGGGTGGAGGCGCTCCAGGTGCTGCGCTCCACCGAGGTGGACGTCGTCCTCATGGACGTCCGGATGCCCAAGCTGGACGGGGTGGAGACGACCCGGCGGGTATGCGAGCGGGACGGGGCGCCGAAGGTCATCATCCTGACCACGTTCGACCTGGACGAGTACGCCTTCTCCGCGCTCAAGGCCGGGGCGGGCGGCTTCATGCTCAAGGACGTGCCGCCGGGCGAGCTGCTCGCGGCGATCCGCGCGGTGCACAGTGGCGACGCGGTGGTCGCGCCCAGTACGACGCGCCGGCTGCTGGACCGGTTCGCGCCGTTGCTGCCGGGCAGCGGAGCCGGTGGCCCCGGGGGCCGGGCCCGTCCGGAGCTGGACCGGCTCACCGACCGGGAGCGCGAGGTGGTGCTGCTGGTCGCGCAGGGGCTGTCGAACGGCGAGATCGCGGCGCGGCTGGTGCTGTCCGAGGCGACCGTGAAGACCCATGTCGGCCGCATCCTCACCAAGTTGGAGCTGCGGGACCGGGTGCAGGTGGTGGTGATGGCCTACGAGACCGGACTGGTCCGGGCCGGAGGGCCGACCGGACCGGCCCGCTGAGGCGGCGTCCTTACGGCTGAGGCGGCGTCCTTACGGTTGGCACGGCCGTCTTTCGGTGGGGGCGGTCGCCTCGCCGTACGTACGGCTGTCGCCGTCCTACCGTGCGCCTTCGCCCCGTGCGTCCTCGCCGTTCTGTGTGCGCTCGCGGAGCACCAGGTCGAGCAGTCCGGGGAAGCGCTGGTCGAACTCGGGGCGGCGCAGCCGGTTGACCCGCTTGGGGCCCAGGTCGCGCTGCTCGATCAGCCCGGCCGCGCGCAGCACCGAGAAGTGGTGGCTGAGGGCCGCCTTGCCCACGGGGACGTCGAAGGTGCCGCAGGCGTGCTCCCAGTCGGCCGCGGTGGCCAGTTCGCGGACCAGCTGGAGCCGTACGGGGTCGGCGAGCGCCGCGAGCGCGGTCTGCACGGGGACGTCGTCGGGGTGGGTGTGGTGCGGCGCGGACCGGTGGCTTCGGTTGCTCATCGCCGCTCCTCCGCCGCTCGCCGTTCCGACCACGTTCACCGTGCGGTGGACATTTTAGGCGCGGTCGGCGCCCTACCGCAGAACGCTCTCCAGGAAGTCGCTGCCCAGCCGGGCCACCGACGGCAGATCGAGCTGGTGCAGCACGTAGCGGCCGCGGCGGCGGGTGGTGAGGAGACCGGCCTTCTTCAGCACGGCGATATGGCGGGAGACCTCCGGGGGCGTGATGCCGTACGACTCGGAGAGCTCACCGGTGGTGTGCGGGCCGCGGGCCAGGGTGCGGCACAGCCGCATCCGCATCGGGTGCGCCAGGGCCTCGAGGCGGCGCTGCACGAGCTCCAGGGCGGCGGGCGGGGGCAGCTCGGGCGTGGCGACCGGGTACTGGATCACCGGGCGCCAGCCGGGGGCGTGCAGCACGATGAGGTGCGGCCAGCCGAAGGCGGTCGGGATGAAGGTGACGCCGTCGCCGTACGCCGTCGTACGGCCACCCGCCAGCTTGTCGACCAGGATGCTGTCCCCGTCCGCCGACAGCGACAGCGCGACGGAGGCCGACGCCAGCGCCTCCGCGAGCCCCTTGCGCTGGAGCAGCTCGGCCTTGTGGCGGGCGTCGGCGGCCAGCTGGATCCGCGTCCGCCGCCAGGTGTCGGCGAAGAACGCCTGGTCGCAGTCCTCCAGCAGCCGCCGCAACCAGACCCGCAACCCGTCCGGGTCCTCCAGCATGCGGTCGGTGAAGGCCGCCTGCCGCGGCCCCCGGGCGGCCGCCATCTCGCGGACCCGGGCCCGTTCGCCCGCGTCGACCAGCGGCGAGGGGGTGTGCCGGGTGTACGAGGTGGAGCAGGCGATCTCGAAGGCGGCCGCCACGAACGTCTCGTCGTCGATCCGGTCCAGCGCGTCCAGCTCCTCCGCCAGCGTCGCCCCGGGGACGGCCGGGAGCAGCAGGTCGGAGCGGGCGGTGCGCCACAGGAAGTCCGCCTCGCAGAGCCGGTCCGCGAGGTCCGGCTTGAGCGCCGAGGCGGTGGCGGTGGCCCAGCCGTGCAGCCCGGGGTGGTGGCCGGGCTCGGACAGCACATGGAGCGCGGCGCCCAGCTCGGCGAGCGGGGACGGGCTGAAGACGATGCGCTCGGGCGGCAGCCCGGCGATGTCGATGACATTGGCCATGGACCCATGGTGCGGGAGCCCGGCCCCGGCGCCGCCCCCGTTTGACGCCCATCGTCAAACGGCGTGACCGGCGTCCGGGGCCGGGCGGACCGTCGAGCCATGTCCCTCACCGAGCAGTACGCACTCGACCTGTACCGGGCCGCTCAGCGCGGCGAGCCCGCCCCGCCCGCACCGGGCCCGCACGACTGGCGCACCCTCCGGGAGCTGCGGGAGTACCGCGACTTCCGGGCCGTGACGGCCGGGCGCCCGGCCCGCCGCCGCGGCCGCCATGGAGGCCTTACGGATGCCCTGCGCTCCGTAAGGGCGCTCGGGGAGGTGTTCGCGCGGCGCCGGTCAGCCGTCCCCGTCCGTGAGCTCCCGGACCTCAATGACCTCCCGGACCCGGGCGAGGAAGGCGTCGGCCGCGGCCGTGACGTCGTCGGCCGTCCACTCGAGTGCGGATGAGGCGACCGTCAGCTCCGTCGTGGCCAGGCCGGGCGGCCCCGGCTCCCGCCAGCGACGGAACAGCACCGTCCGGGTCTCCTCCGCCAGCCGCACCCCCGCCTCGTCCAGCACCGCCGCCGGATACGGCAGCCACACCTGGAACTGGTGGGTGTGCGGCACCTCCGGGTGCACCCGGGACCAGCCCACCCCCGCGGCCGTGAACGCCGTCCGCAGCGCCTCGGCCACGACCCGCGCGTGCGCCACGTACGACGGCAGCCTCGGCAGCTCGCGGTCCAGGCCGTCCAGCGCGGCCAGCGCCACCGGCCACTGCTGGAAGAGCTGGCCGCCGTACCGGTGGCGCCACGCCTTGGCCTCCGTCACCAGGGTCTCGGGCCCGGCCAGTGCCGCTCCCGAGAGGCCGCCGAGCGACTTGTAGAAGGACACATAGACGGAGTCCGCCAGGGCGGCGATCTCCGGCAGCTCCCGGCCGAAGTGCGTCGTGCACTCCCACAGCCGCGCCCCGTCGAAGTGCACCACCGCGTCCCGCTCCCGGGCCGCCTCCACGGCCGCGACCAGCTCGTCCCACTCGGGCAGCACGAATCCGGCGTCGCGCAGCGGGAGTTCGAGGGCCAGGGTGCCGAACGGCTCGTCCAGGCCCTGGATCTCCTCGGCCGTGGGCGGCCGCGGCTCGCTGGTCGGACGCACCGCGCGCAGCCCGCTCACCGTCAGGTACGCGTCCCGCTCGTGCATGTCCAGATGGGCCAGCGGATGCAGCGCCACCACCGGACTGCCGGTGCGCCCCGCCCAGCAGCGCAGCGCGACCTGCTGCGCCATGGTGCCGGTGGGGAAGAACGCCGCGGCCTCCATGCCGAGCAGTTCGGCGACCCGCCGCTCGAGCTCCTCGACGATGCCGTCGCCGTAGATGTCCACCCAGCCGTCCCCGTCGTACGACGGGGTGTCGGCCGTAAGGGCGGTCGTGAGGGCGGCCAGCCGCTCGGCGATCCGCACCTCGGCGGGCCCGCGCGCGAGCGTCCGCTCGGCGCCGTGCCAGGCCGCGAGGCGGCGGGCCCGCGCGGACCGCTCTGTTCCGCCGCCCGTGCCGTCCATCTCGTCTGCCTGGTCTGCCTGGTCTGCCTCGTCCGTCCCGTCCGTCATGGGCTGATCATGTCGCACGCCTGTCCATCGGACCACAGAGTTGTCCACAGGCCCGGGCGTGCGGCCAAACCCCCCGGAAACACTCGCGTAGCATGGCGGGGAATCGTCCGGTACCCCTGAGGACTGGAACGGAAGGCCGTTGTCGCGTGAACGCTCAACCATTGCCTGAGCCGCAGGACCGACCTGCCCGGCTCACCGTCGGGGTCGTCGGCGCGGGCCGCGTCGGCCCGGCCCTCGCCGCCTCGCTGAGACTCGCCGGGCACCGCCCGGTCGCCGCCTCCGGTGTCTCCGACGCCTCCGTGCGCCGGGCCGCCGCCCTGCTTCCCGAAGTCCCCGTGGTGCCACCCTCCGAGGTGCTGGCGCGGGCCGAGCTGGTGCTGCTCACCGTCCCCGACGACGCGCTGCCCGAACTGGTCGGCGGCCTCGCCGAAACCGGCGCGGTGCGCCCCGGCCAGCTGCTGGTGCACACCTCGGGCCGCTACGGCGTCAGCGTGCTGGAGCCCGCGCTGCGGGCCGGTGCGCTGCCGCTCGCGCTGCACCCCGTCATGACCTTCACCGGCACCTCGGTGGACGTCCAGCGGCTGGCCGGCTGCTCCTTCGGCGTCACCGCGCCCGAGGAGCTGCGGCTGGCGGCCGAGGCGCTGGTCATCGAGATGGGCGGGGAGCCCGAGTGGATCGCGGAGGAGTCCCGTCCGCTCTATCACGCCGCCCTCGCCATCGGCGCCAACCACCTCACCACACTGGTCGCCCAGTCCCTGGAGCTGCTGCGCGCGTCCGGGGTCGAGGCCCCCGACCGGATGCTCGGCCCGCTCCTCGGCGCCGCGCTGGACAACGCGCTGCGCAGCGGCGACGCCGCGCTCACCGGTCCGGTGGCGCGCGGCGACGCGGGCACGGTCGCCGCCCATGTCGCCGAGTTGCGGCGGCACGCCCCGCACGCCGTCGCCGGTTATCTGGCCATGGCCCGTACGACCGCGGACCGGGCGCTCGCGCACGGTCTGCTCAAGCCTGAGCTCGCCGAGGATCTGCTGGGCGTGCTCTCGGACGTGACCGACGCGCGGGGCCGGGGAGGTAGTGAGGCATGAGCCCGAGGCTGTGGACCAAGGCGCTTCCAGGGGAGCCGGATGTGGAGCTGTTCCGTCATCGCCCGGATCTGGACGCGGCGCTCGCCCACTTCGCCGTGCCGGGGCGCACGGCCGTCGTGATGACCATGGGCGCGCTGCACGACGGGCACGCCTCGCTCATCCGCGCCGCCCGCGCCCGGGTGGGCGCCAAGGGCATGGTGACCGTCACCGTCTTCGTCAATCCGCTGCAGTTCGGCGCGGGCGAGGACCTCGACCGCTATCCGCGCACCCTCGACGCAGACCTCAAGGTCGCGGCCGAGGCTGGCGCTGACATCGTCTTCGCCCCCACCGGCGAGGAGGTGTACCCGCACGGCGAGCCGGGTGTCCGGATCACCGCCGGGACCCTGGGCGAGCGCTACGAGGGCGCCTCGCGCCCCGGCCACTTCGACGGGATGCTCACCGTCGTCGCCAAGCTGCTCCATCTCACCCGCCCCGATATCGCCTTCTTCGGCGAGAAGGACGCCCAACAGCTGTCGCTGGTCCGCCGGATGGTCCGCGACCTGAACTTTCCGGTGGAGATCGTCGGCGTCCCCACCGTCCGCGAGGGCGACGGGCTCGCCCTCTCCAGCCGTAACCGCTATCTGACGGCCCAGGAGCGGGACACCGCGCTGGCCCTATCCCGGGCGCTGTTCGCCGGGCGCGACGCGGGGCTGCTGGCGGCCGGGGAGGGCCCGGCCGGGTCCGAGGAGCACGAGCTCATACGGGTCGCGTCGCCCGCCGCGGTGCGGTCCGCGGCGCGGGCGGTGCTCGACGAGGCGGCGGGGCTCGAACCGCCGCTCGTCCTGGACTATCTGGCCCTGGTCGACCCCTGCGACTTCACCGAGGTCCCGGACGGACACACTGGCGAGGCCGTGCTGGCCGTCGCCGCCAAGGTCGGCGCCACCCGCCTGATAGACAACATCCGCCTGTGGATCGGAGCCGCCCGATGACCCGTCCGACCGGGCGCCCGGCGGCCGATGCCGCCGCCCCCGCCCTGCGCGCCCCCGCCCCCGGCTGGGCCACCGAGGCCGATGTCGTGGTCGTCGGCTCCGGGGTCGCCGGGCTGACCGCGGCGCTGCGCTGCGCCGCGGCCGGGGCCAAGGTCACCGTGGTCACCAAGGCCCGCCTGGACGACGGCTCCACGCGCTGGGCCCAGGGCGGCATAGCCGCCGCCCTCGGCGAGGGCGACACCCCCGGGCAACATCTGGACGACACGCTGGTGGCCGGTGCCGGGCTCTGCGACGAGCAGGCCGTACGGGCGCTGGTCACCGAGGGCCCCGCCGCGGTGCGCCGGCTCATCGCCACCGGCGCCCGCTTCGACGCCGACGACGACACCGGCGAGATCCTGCTGACCCGCGAGGGCGGCCACCACCGCCGCCGGATCGCCCACGCGGGCGGCGACGCGACCGGTGCGGAGATCTCCCGGGCCCTGGTCGAGGCGGTCCGCGCGGCCGGTATCGAGACCGTGGAGAACGCCCTGGTGCTCGATCTGCTCAAGGACGGCTCCGGACGGGCGGCCGGGGTCACCCTGCACGTCATGGGCGAGGGCCAGCGGGACGGCGTGGGCGCGGTTTCGGCGGACGCGGTCGTGCTCGCCACGGGCGGCATGGGCCAGATCTTCTCCGCCACCACCAACCCCGCCGTCTCCACCGGCGACGGGGTCGCGCTCGCGCTGCGCGCGGGGGCCGAGGTCAGCGATCTGGAGTTCGTGCAGTTCCATCCCACGGTGCTGTGGCTGGGCCCGGAGGCGGAGGGTCAGCAGCCGCTGGTCTCGGAGGCGGTGCGCGGCGAGGGCGCCCACCTCGTGGACGCCGACGGGGTGCGGTTCATGTGCGGGCAGCACGAGCTGGCCGAGCTGGCGCCCCGTGACATCGTCGCCAAGGGCATCATGCGGCGGATGCGGGAGCGCGGCGCCGAGCACATGTACCTGGACGCCCGCCACTTCGGGGCCGAGATGTGGGAGCGGCGCTTCCCGACCATCCTCGCCGCCTGCCGCGCCCACGGTATCGACCCGGTGACCGAACCCATCCCGGTCGCCCCGGCCGCGCACTACGCGAGCGGCGGGGTCCGCACCGATCTCCGCGGCCGCACCACCGTTCCCGGTCTCTACGCCTGCGGGGAGGTCGCCTGCACCGGCGTCCACGGCGCCAACCGGCTGGCCTCCAACTCCCTTCTGGAGGGCCTGGTCTTCGCGGAGCGCATCGCGGAGGACATCACCGCCGGGGCGGAGTTCGCCGGGTCCGTGGGACGCGAGCGGCCCGCGGGGCAGACCGGGCCATCGGCTCCCGCCGCCTCTCCCGCCGCTTCCGGTGACACGCCGCTGCTCGCCTCCGAGGCCCGCTACGAGATCCAGCACATCATGACCAACGGTGCCGGGGTGCTCCGCTCGGCCGAGAGCCTGGCCCGTGCCGCCGACCGGCTGGAGCGCGTCCAGGACGACGCCGTGGCGCAGCTGCGGCGGGACGGCAAGACGGCCGAGCCCGGGGTCGAGACCTGGGAGGCCACCAACCTCCATCTCGTCGCCCGGGTCCTGGTGGCCGCCGCGCTCCGCCGCGAGGAGACCCGCGGCTGCCACTGGCGCGAGGACCGCCCCGAGCGGGACGCCGCCTGGCGCCGTCATCTGCTGGTCACCCTCCGTCCGGACGGCTCCCTCGAGGTCCGCTCCACGGACTCCGAAGCGTTTCCCCCATCGACCACCCCCCGAGCCGAGACGGAGTCCCGCCCGTGAGCAGCAGCACTTCCGAAGACCGTCAGCCATCCGTGTCCCTGCCGCTGCTCCAGATCGGCGGCCCAGGCGACGGGGGCGGCTGCGGCGACGCCTGCGGCTGCGGCGGTGACGACGGTGAACTCGACCCGATGGAGTGCGGTCTGGACCCCGACCTCGCCGAGCTGCTGATCCGCGCGGGACTCGACCCCATCCAGGTCGAGGACATCGCCCATATGGCCATCGAGGAGGACCTCGACCAGGGCGTGGACGTCACCACCGTGGCCACCGTCCCCGAGGACGCCTTCGCCACCGGCGACTTCACGGCCCGTGAGGCGGGCACCGTCGCGGGGCTGCGGATCGCCGAGGCGATCCTGTCCGTGGTCTGCACGGACGAGTTCGAGGTCGAGCGGCATGTGGAGGACGGCGACCGGGTGGAGCCCGGCCAGAGGCTGCTCACCGTCCGCACCCGCACCCGCGACCTGCTCACCGGCGAGCGCAGCGCGCTCAACCTGCTGTGCCGGCTCTCCGGTATCGCGACCGCGACCCGTGCGTGGGCCGACGCCCTGGAGGGGACGGAGACCAGGGTCCGTGACACCCGTAAGACCACACCGGGGCTGCGCGCCCTGGAGAAGTACGCGGTGCGCTGCGGCGGCGGGGTCAACCACCGGATGTCGCTCTCGGACGCCGCGCTGGTCAAGGACAACCACGTGATCGCGGCGGGCGGTGTCGCGGACGCGTTCGGCGCCGTACGGGCCGAGTTCCCGGATATGCCGATCGAGGTGGAGGTCGACACCCTGGAGCAGATCCCGCCGGTCCTGGCGGCGGGCGCGGACCTCGTGCTGCTGGACAACTTCACCCCGGAGCGGACCCGCGAGGCCGTCGAGCTGGTCGCCGGGCGCGCCGCGCTGGAGTCCTCGGGGCGGCTGACGCTCGCGAGCGCCCGTACGTACGCCGAGGCGGGCGTCGACTATCTGGCGGTCGGCGCGCTCACCCACTCCTCCCCGATCCTGGACATCGGCCTGGACCTGCGCGAGGCCGAGGAGAAGTAAGCGATGCTCCCGACCATCGACGTGGGCCCGCCCGTCGTCCCACCCACCACCCCAGGGCTCGCCCTCGGCCGTGAGCCCGACCGGAAGCGGTGCCGCCCATGCTCCTGACCATCGACGTGGGAAACACGCACACCGTGCTCGGCCTCTTCGACGGCGACGAGATCGTCGAGCACTGGCGGATCTCCACCGACGCCCGCCGCACCGCCGATGAACTCGCCGTCCTGCTGCAGGGCCTGATGGGCATGCACCCGCTGCTCGGCGAGGAGCTGGGCGACGGGATCGCGGGCATCTCCATCTGCTCCACCGTCCCCTCCGTCCTCCATGAGCTGCGCGAGGTGACCCGCCGCTACTACGGCGACGTGCCGTCCGTCCTGGTCGAGCCGGGCGTGAAGACCGGTGTGCCGATCCTGGTGGACAACCCCAAGGAGGTCGGCGCCGACCGGATCATCAACGCGCTGGCCGCCGTCGAGCTGTACGAGGGCCCCTGCGTGGTGGTCGACTTCGGCACCGCGACGACCTTCGACGCGGTCAGCGCGCGCGGGGAGTACGTGGGCGGGGTGATCGCGCCGGGCATCGAGATCTCGGTCGAGGCGCTGGGCGTACGCGGGGCGCAATTGCGCAAGATCGAGCTGGCCCGCCCGCGCAGCGTGATCGGGAAGAACACGGTCGAGGCCATGCAGTCCGGCATCCTCTACGGCTTCGCGGGCCAGGTGGACGGAATCGTCCGCCGTATGGCGCGCGAGCTCGCCCAGGACCCGGAGGACGTCACCGTGATCGCCACCGGTGGGCTGGCGCCCATGGTGCTAGGAGAATCCTCAGTGATCGATGAGCATGAGCCCTGGTTGACCCTGATCGGCCTCAGACTGGTCTACGAGCGGAACGTCTCGCGCGGCTGAGCACCGGCGATCAGCTCTTCACCTGCTCTTCACCCCGGTGCTCGACCGCATTGACGGCATTCCGAAACGAATTCCCGCACTGGGGATTCGTCCTGCGCAACTGATCGCTCTTCGCCAATGGGGCAAGGGGCGGTCAAGGGAAAGACGGCACATCGAATTCCGTATTGACAAGCGGAACGGCCGTCGACCATGTACACCGGCACCCGGATGCGACGGTCCGCCCCCGGGTGCCGGGTCCGGACGGGACCGCCTCGGCGCGGTCCCGTCCGGCGCTTCCCCCGTATGGCCGCTCGGCGTCCGCAACGCGCCGCACCGTCCGACGCTCAGCGAAATTTGTCCGCTTAGCACTTAAAGTCGCCCCATGCCCACGCCATATGGATCCCGCGGCGGAATGGCGTTCAGTGCGGATGAGCTGCGTGTGCTCCGACGCGCCCTCGCCATCGCCCTCCAACCCGACCCCGTCACCCCCTCTGCCGGCCCCCTCGGCCCGGACCGGGCGGAGGAGGTCCAGGACTGTCTCCGGCTCGCCGAGGCCGTGGACGAAGCGGTCCGCGAGGGCGGGCGGCTGCGAGCGTTCCTGCTCGACGAGCTCGCCCGCTACCGCGCCGCCCTGCCCGGCGCCACCGTCGGCTATCTCGAGCAGCTCCAGGGCGCTCTCGCGGCCGGTTACGAGCCGCTGGCCGAGGATCTGGCCGCGCTCCGCGCGCTGTGCGGGTCGGCCGCCGGGGGCGGTGAGGCGACGCGCCGGCGCGCGCTGCTGAGCCACTGCGAGCGCCTTGCCGAGCGGGGCGTACGCACCCGGCTCGCGGAGCGCGCCGGTGCCGTCAGCGCCGTCGTGGAGCCCCGCACGCGCCCCGTGGCGCCCCGGCTGCGCGCCCTGCCCGGCGGGGTCTCGGCGGCGTCCGGGACGGCCGCGCAGGGGGCCGCGGGGAAGGGGCCCGAGGCCGCGCGGGAGGCCGTGCGGAAGGGGCCCGAGGCCGCGCGGGAGGCCGTGCGCCAGTCCGACGAGCAGAAGCGTGAGCCCCGTAAGAAGCCCACGCCGCCGGAGCACGGCGATCGCGAGGAGCCGAAGCGGAGGGAGCCGGGCCGCCGGGCGCCGCGCCCGGGGCGTCCGGTGCCCACCCCGGCGGAGGTCTTCCCGCCCAAGCGCCGCCGCCCCTCGCCGCCCCCGGAGCACGAGTCGAGGCTCGCGCCCGGCGCCGGGGCCCGCTCCGCCTGACCTGCCGATCCCGGGGCGCCCCGCCGGGACCGGTGCCCGGCTCCGGGAGGCCGCGGCGCGCCGCGTAATCTGGTGGTCTCGAGCAAAAGGAGGCCGAGAGCAATGGATTACGTCTCCGCGCTGGTCCCGCCCGTCGTGATGGCCGTGGCCTTCACCGCGCTCATCGTGACGATGGTGAAGAGCCAGGGCGGCGCCAACAAGTCCAAGGAGGACGCCGCGGTGGACGCCGCGCTGGCGGCCCGCACCGAGGCCGAGCGCCCGGCGCCGGAGCGCGAGACCTCCTGACCGGATCGACCACGCCGGATCACGCCCCGGGACGCCTCGCGTCCCGGGGCGTGCGGCATTTCCCGTCCAACCCTCCCGACATTCGGGACATCTCCCACTATTATTCTCGGTGTGCCTAGGCCATTGGGAGATCTGGAAGACGCGGTCATGACGCGGGTGTGGAAGTGGAACCGCCCGGTCACGGTCCGGGAAGTCCTGGAAGACCTTCAGCGGGAACGCTCGATCGCCTACACGACGGTCATGACCGTAATGGACAACCTGCATCACAAGGGCTGGCTGCGCCGTGAGGTGGAAGGCCGCGCCTATCGATATGCCGCGGTCTCCACGCGCGCCGCCTACTCGGCCGCACTGATGAACGAAGCGTGGTCGACCAGTGACAACCCAGCGGCCGCACTCGTCGCGTTCTTCGGGATGATGTCCGAAGAGCAGCGCGACGCACTACGGGATGCCATGCGTGTCGCACAACTGGGGGAGCCGGGGGAGAGCCCCGGTGAGTCGGGGCGATGACCCGGGGCGATAGCGTCCGCACATGTCCTCCCCACTATCAAAAGTAGTCACCGTCCGCCGTGCCCGGACCAGCGATGTTCGGGCGGTGCGTCGCCTCATCGACTCGTACGTGGACGATCGCATCCTGCTCGACAAAGCCACTGTGACGCTTTACGAGGACATCCAGGAGTTCTGGGTCGCCGAGCGCGACGAGGACGCTGAGGTCATTGGCTGCGGAGCGCTGCACGTCATGTGGGAAGACCTGGCGGAGGTCCGCACTCTCGCCGTCGATCGGACTCTCAAGGGCACCGGTGTAGGGCATCTCGTGCTTGACAAGCTGCTGCAGACCGCGCGCTGGCTGGGCGTGCGGCGAATTTTCTGCCTCACCTTCGAAGTCGACTTCTTCACCGACCACGGCTTCGTGGAGATCGGCGAGACGCCGGTCGACGGCGATGTCTACAGCGAGCTCCTGCGTTCCTATGACGAGGGTGTCGCCGAGTTCCTGGGTCTCGAACGGGTGAAGCCGAACACCCTTGGCAACAGCCGGATGCTTCTGCAACTGTGATCGCGGGCCCTATGTCCGAATCGCTCCCCTATCACATAGCTCCGGAACATGACCTTCCATGAGCCTTCCCGCTTGGTGGATCGGTCGAACCCTGGCGAGGGGTTTGTGTTTTTCCGGGAAAAGCGGTTTCCTATTCTCTCGTAGTGTAATTACCTGGGGGGTGAGTCATCAGCGGCTAACGCCGCGCCCCCGAGCCCCCCGTTTTCCCTGAAAGGAACCCCATGGCACAGAAGGTTCAGGTCCTTCTTGTCGACGACCTCGACGGCGGCGAGGCGGACGAGACCGTGACGTTCGCTCTGGACGGCAAGAGCTACGAGATCGACCTCACCACCACCAACGCGGACAAGCTCCGTGACGCCCTGGAGCCGTTCACCAAGGGCGGCCGGCGCACCGGTGGCCGGGCCTCCGGCGGCCGGGGCAAGGCGCGGGCGGCGGCTGGCGGTGCCGGTCAGGACACCGCGAAGATCCGCGCCTGGGCGAAGGAGAACGGCTACGAGGTCAACGACCGCGGCCGTGTTCCGGCGACCGTCCGTGAGGCGTACGAGAAGGCCAACGGCTGAGCGCGTCACCCTTCCCCGGCTCGCCGCTGCCTGGGCAGTGGCAGGGCGCGCACCAACCGGGCTCGGTGGCACTCCGTGGCCGCCGCGCTCACGAGCCGTACGAGATCGGGGGCGCCCCCATCGCCCCCGAAGCCTGCCCTCGGCAGCGTCGGCTCCACCTCGCCCTTCGCGTCGGGAGGTCGCAGCCATACAGCGGCCTCCTGCGGGCATCGCTCACCGGGCGCCCCGGCGCCCAGGGACGGTGGCCAGGAGTAGGCGGGGCATGGCGCGGTGATCCGGCCTCCGGCGCCGATCGCGCCCAGGTCCAGGGCCACACCGCCCCACTCCAGCCAGTCGAGCAGCTCCGGAAGCTCGTCCGCGCTGCCGGCGGCCACCAGGAGCCGCATCCAGGCGCCCTCCACCGCGACCGGACCGGTCCGCGGTACGCGCCGCAGCATCGCGAAACCGGCCACGGCCGGCAGCTCGATGACGTCGAAGGCCACCCCCGTGAGCAATTCGACGGGATCGCTGCCGGCCGTCGGCCAGCCCAGCTCCCGCTCGTACCAGCGTGACCGGGCGGCCGGTGCGGACGGCTCCGCGCCGTGGGCCCTGAGGATCATGCCCAGCAGAACTCCCCGCCCGCCCGCTTGGTTACGTGGGCGGTGACGTTCGTACGTGATGATCTCCGTGCGCGACGATCTCCGTACGCGATGACGTTCCGTACCGGCTCGTGCGCGCCCCGTGCGCGTGTGGGGTCCTGCAGGGCCGGTGAACGGGCGCAAGGTTGTTCGCCCATAGCGGATGGAACCGGCCCTCACGGCATGGAGTATCTGTGCTTGCGGGTAAGACATCCCTAGTGGGGAGGGGCGGTCCGCGTGTCGGGAGGAAGCGGCGTTCGCCATCGGCGTACTGGCGGTGGGCGTAGATGCCTGGCCTGCGGGAACATCGTCTCGCACCATCGGGTTGAAGCAGTTGTCGGCTGTTCGGGCAGGAGGCAGTGGCTGTTTGCCCCGTGCGAGCGGGGGTGATCCGGACGGTTGTCGGCAGTTGGAATGAGCTGTCCCGGGTTGCGGGACTAGCATGCGGAAGGACAGGGAGGGGATCGTCCCCGATCTTTCTGACCGCTCTGAGGAGCGATTAACGATGTTCGAGAGGTTCACCGACCGCGCGCGGCGGGTTGTCGTCCTGGCTCAGGAAGAAGCCCGGATGCTCAACCACAACTACATCGGCACCGAACACATCCTCCTGGGCCTGATCCACGAGGGTGAGGGTGTCGCCGCTAAGGCCCTGGAGAGCCTCGGGATTTCGCTCGAGGCGGTCCGCCAGCAGGTGGAGGAGATCATCGGGCAGGGCCAGCAGGCCCCGTCCGGGCACATCCCCTTCACCCCCCGTGCCAAGAAGGTCCTGGAGCTGTCGCTCCGCGAGGCCCTTCAGCTCGGCCACAACTACATCGGTACGGAGCACATCCTGCTCGGCCTGATCCGCGAGGGCGAGGGCGTCGCCGCCCAGGTCCTCGTGAAGCTGGGCGCCGATCTGAACCGGGTGCGGCAGCAGGTCATCCAGCTGCTCTCCGGCTACCAGGGCAAGGAGGCCGCCACCGCCGGCGGCCCGGCGGAGGGCACGCCCTCCACCTCGCTCGTCCTGGACCAGTTCGGCCGCAATCTCACCCAGGCCGCCCGCGAATCCAAGCTCGACCCGGTCATCGGGCGCGAGAAGGAGATCGAGCGGGTCATGCAGGTGCTCTCGCGCCGCACCAAGAACAACCCGGTCCTCATCGGCGAGCCCGGCGTCGGCAAGACGGCGGTCGTCGAGGGACTGGCCCAGGCCATCGTCAAGGGCGAGGTGCCCGAGACCCTCAAGGACAAGCACCTCTACACCCTGGACCTGGGCGCCCTGGTCGCCGGCTCCCGCTACCGCGGTGACTTCGAGGAGCGCCTGAAGAAGGTGCTCAAGGAGATCCGCACCCGCGGCGACATCATCCTGTTCATCGACGAGCTCCACACCCTGGTGGGTGCGGGTGCCGCCGAGGGCGCGATCGATGCCGCGAGCATCCTGAAGCCGATGCTGGCGCGGGGCGAGCTCCAGACCATCGGCGCGACCACGCTCGACGAGTACCGCAAGTACCTGGAGAAGGACGCGGCCCTTGAGCGCCGCTTCCAGCCCATCCAGGTCGCCGAGCCGTCGCTGCCGCACACCATCGAGATCCTCAAGGGCCTGCGGGACCGCTACGAGGCGCACCACCGCGTCTCGATCACGGACTCGGCCCTGGTCGCGGCCGCCACCCTGGCCGACCGCTACATCTCGGACCGCTTCCTGCCGGACAAGGCGATCGACCTGATCGACGAGGCCGGTTCCCGGATGCGGATCCGCCGGATGACCGCACCGCCGGACCTGCGCGAATTCGACGAGAAGATCGCCGATGTGCGCCGGGAGAAGGAGTCCGCGATCGACTCGCAGGACTTCGAGATGGCCGCGGGCCTGCGCGACAAGGAGAAGCAGCTCCTGGCCGCCAAGGCGAAGCGGGAGAAGGAGTGGAAGGCCGGCGACATGGATGTCGTCGCCGAGGTCGACGAGGAGCTGATCGCCGAGGTCCTGGCCACGGCCACCGGCATCCCGGTCTTCAAGCTCACCGAGGAGGAGTCCTCCCGGCTGCTGCGCATGGAGGACGAGCTGCACAAGCGCGTCATCGGCCAGAAGGACGCCATCAAGGCGCTCTCCCAGGCCATCCGGCGCACGCGTGCGGGCCTCAAGGACCCCAAGCGCCCCGGTGGCTCGTTCATCTTCGCGGGCCCGTCCGGTGTCGGTAAGACCGAGCTCAGCAAGACCCTCGCCGAGTTCCTCTTCGGCGACGAGGACGCGATGATCTCGCTCGACATGTCGGAGTTCAGCGAGAAGCACACCGTCTCGCGGCTCTTCGGCTCCCCGCCCGGATACGTGGGGTACGAGGAGGGCGGCCAGCTCACCGAGAAGGTGCGCCGCAAGCCGTTCTCCGTGGTCCTCTTCGACGAGGTCGAGAAGGCCCACCCGGACATCTTCAACTCGCTGCTGCAGATCCTGGAGGACGGTCGGCTGACCGACTCCCAGGGCCGGGTCGTGGACTTCAAGAACACGGTGATCATCATGACCACCAACCTCGGCACCCGGGACATCTCCAAGGGCTTCAACCTGGGCTTCGCCGCCCAGGGCGATGTGAAGACCGGCTACGAGCGGATGAAGAACAAGGTCAACGAGGAGCTGAAGCAGCACTTCCGCCCCGAGTTCCTGAACCGTGTCGATGACACGGTGGTCTTCCACCAGCTCACCGAGGAAGACATCATCCAGATCGTCGACCTCATGATCACCAAGGTGGACGAGCGGCTCAAGGACCGCGACATGGGCATCGAGCTCAGTGGCGTCGCCAAGAAGCTGCTCGCCAAGCGGGGCTACGACCCCGTGCTGGGCGCCCGGCCGCTGCGCCGGACGATCCAGCGCGAGATCGAGGACGTGCTGTCGGAGAAGATCCTCTTCGGCGAGCTGCGTCCGGGCCACATCGTGGTCGTGGACACCGAGGGCGAGGGTGAGGAGAAGAAGTTCACCTTCCGCGGCGAGGAGAAGTCGGCGCTGCCGGACACCCCGCCGATCGAGTCCGCCGCCGGTGGCGCGGGCCCGAACCTCAGCAAGGAGGCGTGACGGCGGAGCTTGAGCTTCGCCGATCGCCTCGGGGCCGCCCCGGACCGTTTCCCGGTCCGGGGCGGCCCCCTTTTGTGCGGGTGCGTGCCGCGTGGGCGCCGCTTTGCGTGGGTGCCGCGCAGGCGTGCCCTGAGAGGCCCCTGGCGCGGGTGCCACCCAGGTCCCGCGCAGGCGTGCCCTGAGAGGCCCTGTGACGCCCTGGGAGGCCGGGCGTGCCGAACCCCTCCGGGGCTCCTCTCACGCGCCCGCCACGATGACCTGGACGCCCTCCGGGACGCCGGTCACCTCCGCGTTGCGGTGGCTCAGCCGCAGGATCTCCAGCCGCGGGAAGACGGCCAGCCAGCTCAGGTCCAGGTCCGCGCCCAGGTCGTAGGCGAGCCACAGCTCGGTCAGCCGCTCGGCCACCAGGCCCTCGGTCAGCTGCTCCGGGGTGAACGCCCCGGCTATCTGGACGCAGGGGCGGCCGCCGAGCCGGCGCAGGGCCCGCAGTTCCTCCAGGTCCGACACCGGAAAGTCGAGTTCCCGCTCATCGAGATGGGCGATGATTTCCTCGGCGTAACGGTCGGTGTCATATCGTCGCCAGGCCGCCGCGAGCCGCGCCCGTACCGCCCAGGAGGCGCGGCCCCGCAGCCGGACCAGATAGTCGATCGCGCGGTCGTCGGCTATGGAGGTGGCGGTGACGGCCAGCCGATGGGCTTCCTCATCGGATACCCCGCTGGGATCGGGCAGCATTTCCAGCACGATAGGCCCGATCCAGCCCAGCGCTCGGGCCCCTTCCAGCGAGGTCGGGCGTACCAGATCACGGGTATAGCGATGCACCCGGGAACGCACCTCGGGGTCCAGCTCCGTCGCGTGTTCCAGACATGCGGCCGCCAGGAGTTTGCGATGGCGAGCATGGACCGGGCGGGCGTCTTTACGGGCCGCCAGCAGCCCCTCCAGGAGGTAGGCGCATTCATCGGGACGGGCGAGGGAGACGGACATTCTGATCACTTCTTCCCAGTCGTCCAGGTGCGCGTGGTCGATCAGGAAGTCAAAATCGTGCCGTTCGACGACCGCTCTCGCGCTGAGATAGTCCTGGAACGTTCGGTGCACGAAATCGACCGAACCGGGTGTGGGCTCGCGCAATAGACCGGTCCGGTTGAGCAGATGGCGGTAGATCTCCTCCGGTCCGCCCTGCCGCGCCGCGTGCGGAATGGCCGGGATGTACTGGCCGAGCGTCTCGAGGGCGGTGGCCCGGTCCATTTCGGACCGGCCGTTGACGAGCATCCAGTGCGCCAGCTTCTGCAGCAGCTGGATCTTCGGTTCCTGGGGGAGGTCGATTCCATCCGGCGGCAGCATGGCGCGCTCGCGGTCGCGCCGTTCCAGGAGCATGGAAAGGGCCGCGTCATAGAGGGCTTTCCGGCCGCGTGGCAGATAGCCGCGGCGGTCCCGGTGCAGTGCGCACAGCAGACCGCACATCAGTGGATTGGTGGCCAGCCGCCCGAGGTCCCGGGTAATCCTTACGGCGTCCAGCAGCGTTTCCTCGTAACCGCTGAGCCGGTCCAGATCGGCCCCGTCGGTGATGTCCTGGCGGGCGGCCGCATGCCAGCGCCGGATGAACGCGGTGACGCCCTCGCGGCTGAGCGGGGAGAGTTTCAGCTCGGTGAAGCGCTCCGAGGAGAGCCAGTTCTCCCGTACGGCGGAGGGGCGCGAGGTGACCAGCCAGACATTTCCCGGATAGCGGGTGGGGAGTTCGCGGAGCGCTTCGCGGAGCCGTTCGCGCTCGTCCTCCGGCGCCTCGTCCACGCCGTCCACGAGCAGCAGCCCGCGCCCGCGCGAGAGCACCCGTTCGGCCCAGCCCGGCGGCTGCGCGGCGGCGTGCGGATAGCGGACGGCGGACAGGAAGCCGTCCGGCTCCGGGAAGCCGTCGCGGCGGAACCGGCGCACGGGGAGCACGAACGGCACCCGCCCGCGCAGCCCCTCCAGCGGGGCCGGGAGGTCGCCGCGCGCCACGGACACCGCGAGCCGCTGCACCAGCGTGGTCTTGCCCGACCCCGCCACGCCCCACAGCAGCACCCGGGTGCGTCCCGCGAGGGCCTGCTCGGCGGGGGCGCTGGGGCCGCCGCCGTCGGTCTCGGTCTCCAGGCTGAGATATGCGGCGTCCAGCGGCCAGCTGTCGGGGGAGTGGGTCAGATCGATGCCGTAGATCGTCAGGTGGTCGTGGGCGGCGACGATGTCCTGGGCGTAGCGCTCCTCGAACGCGGCGTCCTCGGCGGCCGCGACGAAGGGGGAGCGGATGGTGAGGAAGCGCAGGATGTGCGCGCAGACGGCCTCGCGCAGCGCGGCGTGCGTATGGGCGTCGGCCGGGGCCAGTTCCTCGTCGGCGTCGGGGGCGGCGACGGCGAGGTGACGGGCGAAGGCCTCGGAGCCGAGGCGGACGGCCCGCAGGTCGTCCAGGTCGACGGTGCCGAGGGAGTGGAGGGTGCGGGCGAGCGCGTCGGTCAGCTGGGGGCGCACCCGATCGGTGATCTCTTCGTCGATCTCCTTCGCGACGTCTTCGAGGAGCGCGGAGGCGATCCGGGGCAGGTCCCGCTCGGTGAGCGTGCGGTGGTCGCCCTGGAAGGCGACGAGGGAGGCGATGCGGACGGGCCGGTCCACCGGCCCGTCGGCGACGAAGAGTTCCTGGACCAGTGTGGCTATGGCTGCGGGATCCATGAGGCCCCGTCCCCCCGGTGACTGTTGTTCGCCGTTCAGAAGCCACCAGGGTAGGCACGGTCGGTGCCGGATGGGTGAGGGTTCGGCGTGGGTTCCGGGGGCGGCCGGTGGCACGGGGCGGGGCGCCGGGCGGTGGTTGCGGTGCGTTGCCGGGCGCGGGGGCGCGTGTGGGGTGTGCCTGCTGTGCGTGGTGGGTGCCGGGGGCGGGGCCTCCGGTGCGGCGCCCTGGACCGCATATTTACGGCGCCGGTACCCGGGGGCGTGCGCTGGCCGGAGATTGGCGCCACAAATATGCGACAGCGTCCAGGACACCACCCCTCCGACCCCACCCCCTCCCGCCGCGTCGGCGACTCCCCACCGGTGGTCCCGGGGCCCTGCCGGTTCTGGCCCGGCCCGGTGACCTACCGGCCCGGTTCCTCCTCCAAGAAGAGCTCGTCCAACAACTCGTCTGCCCGGGAGACGGCGAACGCGCGGTCGAGCCAGTGCCTCAGGGTGTCGCGGTAGGCGCATTCGCTGATACGGCGGTGTGCCTCGGGCCGGACGGCGATCCCCCGATGTTCGAGGATGCGCAGGACCCCCTCGGCAAGCCCTGCCGCCTCCCCGTGGGCCTGGCCCTTGAGGAAGGTCTGCTCGATGAGGGTTCCCCGGCCGGGGAAATAGCTACCTACTACGGCCATGGTCGTCAGTCGTCCTCGGCGAAGAGCTCATCGGCCGTGGAGACGGTGACGGCCCGGTCGAGCCAGCGGTCCAGGGTGTCGAGGTCGGTGCAGTTGGTGATGCGGTCGCGGGTCTCTGCCAGGGTGGAGATGCCCCGCTTATCCAGGACACGCAGTACGCCCTGGGCTCGGCCCCGGGCTTCGCCCTCTGCCGCCCCCTCTGCCTTCCCCTTGAGGAAGGTCTCCTCGATCAGGGTGCCGCGGCCGGGGAAGTAGGTACCCACACTCATCTCGTTCCTCCAGATGATTCCCGCTGGGGTAGTACTCCCCAGATCGATTTCCAGCAATTCCGAGTAGTAGCTGACGGACTCAGGGTCGGCGGTTCCCATGGCGCGAGCCAGGGCCTTCAGTATGGCCGGGGCATCCTGGTGGCTGCCATGCGTCAAGGCCGAGAAGGTCGCCAGGGTCAGGTCCTGGGCGGCCTCGTCCGGGTCGAGGATCACCGGGACGTTTCCGGGGCCCAGGACCAGTGGGTGTACGGACAGCGCTGTCCAGTCGTCCACGCCAACCCGGAAGGGGCCGGTCGCCCACTCGGCGGTTCTCTTGTCCTGGCAGACCACGAGCAGCAGAGCCGGTTGCTTGTATTTCGCCGCCAGATACGGCACGTAGTACGCCCAGTTGACTGCCTTGTCGGGGTCGCAGCGCCCTTGGGCCTCGATCGCCAGGAGGAAGTCGCCGCCGTCGAACGGCTTGACGCGCAGCACGCTGTCCACGCGACGTTCCAGCGGCCGTATCTCGGTGGCATCCGGGGTGAGCACTTCAACCGCCGCTTTCTCGGGCGGCGACAGGTCCAGGATGCGGAACACCGGAGCGAGTAACTCTGGGCGTTCTTGAAAGATGCGATGTGCGGCCTCGTGCCGCGAACTGACCATGTGTGTGAACGTAGGGTCATCGGAGCATGTGCCTGGGGCAAATGACCGGTGATCACCCGATTGGGGGAGTTGCCCAGGTGATCACCATCCCCGGGCTGCTGCAGACTCCCGAGCACGCGCGGGCGATCTTCCGTGAAGTCGTCCCGCCGCTCATGCCCCCCTGAGGTGGAGCATCGGGTGTCGTACCGGGTCAAGCGTCAGGTTGTCCTGTTCCGGGACGAACCGCTGCCGTATACCGCGATCGTCCACGAGGCCGCCTTGAGGATGCAGTTCGGCGGGGCGGCCACGGCCAAGGCCCAGTTGGAACACCTCATCAGCATGAGCGAGCGGGATCATCTGAGAGTCGTCGTCATCCCCTTCGGCGGCGTGTCGTTCCCTATCTCGGCGCACGGGGTTGACTACTTCCACGGCCCGGTGACCCAACTCGACACGGTTCAGCTCGATACAGCTCATGGCGTCGAACTGGTTGACGCTGCCGCTCAGTTGGAGAAGTACCGTTTGGTGCTCGACCGCATGGAGCAGGCCGCTCTCAGTGCGGACGAGTCCCGGGACCTCATTCGACGCATTGCGCAGGGAATCTGAAGGGGAAGGTCTGTGTCCAGGCTCAACTGGCGGAAGTCCACGTTCAGCGAAGAGGCGTCATCCTGCGTCTACGTCGCTGCCGCACGCAACGGGAAGATCAGGCTCCGGGAAAGCGACGACCCCCACATCATTCTGACCACCACCCCGGCCGCGTTGCGGTTCCTCATACGCGCGGCCAAAGGCGGCGCCTTCGATCGCATCCAGGAGGGCACGGCATAAAGGGGCGACGGCCCGTCAGAGGGGGGGAGAACAGACGGCCCGTCGCCTTCGCGTGACCTTACGATCAGCCGCTGAGCGGGCACTTAGCGCTTGCTGAGGCCGGAAAAAGGGGAGGCGGGCCGACTGGCCGGGCCAATCCGTAAGGGGTCGGCTGCCCGGACAGCCCCGTGATCTCTGGGCACGCCGGTCCGCTCACGGTTTCGCGTCGACCACCTCGGCGTCGGCGGAGAGTCGCAGCCACGGGGAATCGACGTCGGCGTTGGCCTCGTCGAACTCGTGATGTTCGCGGGTATACAGCCGGACCGCCAGCCCGTCGGGGTCACGAAAGACCAGGACCCAACCGATGATGCCGCGCAGCTCGCCGGAGTTTTCGACGCCGAGGGCGTCGAGGTGGTCGACCCACGCCAGCAGGTCAGCCCGCGTCGGGACCGCGTAAGTGACCGGATCGTAACCGCTGATGGCTTTCGCGGTGTTGGGTGCGCACCTGAGCTCCAGTAGACCCAGCCCCGGCACGTCGATGATGTGGGCATAGAGCACGCCCGCGGTCGACCTGTGGTCGAACTGTGGTTGCCGTTCCGCGCCGAAGACCCGCTCGTACCATCGCAGACTCTCGGCGAGGTCGGACACGGGCACCTTGTAGTGGTGGACTCCGTCGAGCCGAGGCTGATTCATCGTGATCCTCTCTTGTCGTAGACAGGCCGGCGTTGAGGGCAGCGGTGGCGCTGCCCTCAACGCTCGATCGGGTATCAGCGGCGGGCTTCGAGCTTCATGTCGCCGCGAGTCTGTATGCGGGCGAAGTCGCTGGTGAGCAGGTTGTGCGGGATGCCGAGTCCGATCGCGCTCGCCTCGTCCAGGCGGGCCAGTTGGGAGGCGGTGAAGTCGACCTCCAGGGCGCCCAGATTGTCCTCCAGCTGCGTGATGGTGCGCGCGCCGATGATGGGTGCCGTCACGCCCGGATTCTGCAGGGTCCAGGCCAGTCCGACCTGGCCGGGGGTGCGACCCAGCTCCGTCGCGACCTCTTTCACGACATCAGCGATGGTGAGGTTGTGTTCGGAGAGGTTGCCCAAGGTGAGGTTGTGGCCCTTGCGCGGGGGACCGCCATCGGATCCGACGGTGGTCGCGGTCAGGTCGTCGCGGCTGTACTTGCCGGTGAGCACCCCGCCGCCCAGCGGTGAGTACGGCATTACCCCCAGCCCCATCTCACGTGCCATGGGGATCAGGTCACGTTCCCCGGTGCGCTGGATCAGGCTGTACTCGATTTGCAGCGCGACCAGCGGCGACCAGCCGCGCAGGTCGGCGATCGCCTGCATGCGCGACACCTGCCAGGCCGGAACGTTGGACATCGCCACGTGCAAGACCTTGCCCTGCCGGACCAGATCGTCCATGCCGCGCAGGATCTCCTCGACCGGCGTCGTGAAATCCCACACGTGCAGGTAGAGCAGATCGAGGTAGTCCGTGTTCAGCCGTCGCAGGCTGGTTTCCACCGACCTGAACATGTTCTTGCGGTGCGGGCCCCCGGAATTCGGATCGCCGGGCCGGCGCAGCGTCGAGTACTTCGTTGCCAGCACCAGGCTTTCGCGGTTGTCGCGGGTGAATTCGCCCAGCATGCGCTCGGAGGTGCCATCGGTATAGGTGTCGGCGGTGTCGATGAAGTTGCCGCCGCGCTCGACGTAGCTGTCGAACAGCTTGCGCGCCTCGTCCTGCTCTGCGCCCCAGCCCCAATCGGTGCCGAAGGTCGCCGCGCCCAGCGCCAGCGGTGAGACCCGCAGCCCGGAACGGCCGAGTAGTCGGTAGGTGTCGAGGGTGAGCGACATCGTGTCCTCCTGTGCTTATGATCCGCTGCCGAAAACGAGTCTGTGACCGCCGGGAGCCGGAGATAAGGGAAGGAAGTTCCTGGGAACGCCAGTCCTACCCTGGCTGTGGGGCCCGGCGCTGAGCGGGCACTTACCGCTTGCCGAGGCCGGAAAAATCGGGAGGCGGACCGGTCTCCGACCGGGGTACCGTTGCCCGCATGGACTCGTTTCTTCAGATCTACGGCTGACACGCCGCTCACTTCGGCGCACCGGTGACCACGCCCGTGCGCTGAGCCGTCGTGTCCATCTCGCCCTAGATCTGAAACGAGTGATCTCTCATGTCACGTCCGTCCCGTCGCCGTGGCCATATCGCCATGGTCGGCATCCCCGCCATCAGCCACACCCTGCCCAGCCTCGAGATCATCCGTGAACTCGTGGCGCGCGGGCACCGGGTGACGTACGCCAACGACCCCTATATGGCGGACGTCATCAAGCCGACCGGCGCCGAGTTCGTGCCGTTCGAGTCCACCCTGCCGGTCGCCGACAACGACTGGCCGGAGGACCCGATCGCCGCGATGACCCTGTTCCTGGACGACGCCGTCCACGTCCTGCCGCAACTCCGCGCCGTGTACGACCGCGACCCGGCCGATGTGTACCTCTACGACATCGGCGCGTACCCCGCCCGGGTGCTCGCCGAGACGCAGGGGCGCCCGCTGGTCCAGCTGTCGCCGACGATCGTGGGCTGGGAGGGTTACCACGACGAGGTCGGGGCGCAGATCATGAGCCTTCCCGGTGCGGACGTGTACCAGGAGAAGTTCGCGACGTGGCTCGTGGAGTCCGGCGCCGCCACCACGGACCCGAACGCCTTCTCCGGCCTGCCGCCGCGCTGTGTCGCGCTCATCCCCCGTGCGATGCAGCCGAACGCCGACCGGGTGAACACCGAGGTGGTGACGTTCGTCGGACCGTGTCTCGGGGACCGTGCCGACCAGGGCGGCTGGGAACGTCCCGCCGGTGCGGAGAACGTGCTGCTGGTCTCGCTGGGCTCGGCTTACACCCGGCAGGCCGCCTTCTACCGCGAGTGCGTCGCGGCCTTCGGGGAGCTGCCCGGGTGGCATGTGGTGCTGCAGATCGGCAAGTACGTCGACCCGGGTGAGCTGGGGCAGATCCCGGCGAACGTCGAGGTCCACAACTGGGTGCCGCAGCTGGCGATCCTGGAGCGGGCCGACGCGTTCATCACCCACGCGGGGATGGGCGGCAGCAACGAGGGGCTGTACACCGGCTGTCCGATGATCGCCGTCCCGCAGGGCGCCGAACAGGCCATGAACGCCGACCGGCTCGTCGAACTGGGCGTGGCCCGCCGCTTCGACACGGCCGACGCCACCGCCGGGGCCCTGCGCGCCGCGCTGCTCGAGCTCACCACGGACCCGGAGGTCGCGCGCACCTCGGCGCGGCTGCGGGCCGAGGTGCGGGCCGAGGGCGGCACCGGGCGGGCGGCCGATCTGATCGAGGACGCGCTGCGGTGACACGACGATGGCCCGGCCGCTCACGGCGGCCGGGCCATCGGTGTGTGGATGCGCGTTACTTCTTCACCGTGATGCGGTCCGCCTTCGGCGGGTCCAGGGGTGAGGACTGCGACGAGTGCGCGCCCAGGTAGGCCGTGAACGCGTCCAGGTCGGAGGCGCCGACGAGCTTGTTCTTGCCGTCCTTGAAGGCGGGGAAGCCGTCGCCGCCGCCCGCGATGAACTCGTTCAGCGCGACGCGGTAGGTCTTGGCGGGGTCGATCGCCTCACCGTTCAGCTTCACCGAGTCCGTGACGACGCGGTCCTTGCCGGACTTGGTCAGGTCCAGGGTGTAGGTGAGGCCCTTGGAGACCTGGAGGATCCGCGGGGACGCCTCGTTGGCGCCGCTGACCTGCTGCTGGAGCGCGGTGATGAGCTGGGAGCCGGTCAGGTCGATGACGTTCATCATGTTGGTGAACGGCTGGACCGTGAACGCCTCGCCGTAGGTCACCACCCCGTCCCCCTCGCTGCCCGACGCCTTGAAGGCGAGGTCGGAGCGGATGCCGCCGGGGTTCATGAAGGCGATCTGGGCGTCGCCCTTGTCGGACGGGGAGAGCGCTTCGAGCTGGCCGTCGGCGATGACGTCGCCCAGGGGCGTCTCGTAGGCGGTGGAGCCGCGGCCGTTGACGTCGGCGGAGATATAGCCGACCGGCTTGCCGGCCACCGGGGCGGCCAGCTTGTTCCAGCGCCCGATGAGCGAGGTCATGTCGGGGGCCTTGGGCTGTTCACGGTCCACGACGTGGTTCGCCGCGTGGGCGCCCTTCACGCTCGTCCGCACGATGTCGCCGGTGCGGCGGTCGTAGGTGAGCGTGGTGTCGGTGTAGAGACGGCCGAACGAGGCCGCGGAGGTCACCGTGCGCGGGGTGCCGGACGGGTCCGGGACGGTGCAGGTGTACGCCTGGTGGGTGTGGCCGGTGACCAGGGCGTCGACCTTGGGCGTGATGTTCTTGGCGATGTCGACGATGGGGCCGGAGATGCCCTTGCCCGCACCGCCGTTGTCGCAGTCGTAGTTGTACGAGGGGGAGGCGGGCAGCCCGCCCTCGTGGATGAGCGCGACGATCGACTTCACGCCCTTGCGCTGCAGCTCCTTGGCGTACTTGTTGATCGTCTCGACCTCGTCGTGGAACTTCAGGCCCTTGACGCCCTCGGCGGTGACGATGTCCGGGGTGCCCTCTAGGGTGACCCCGATGAAGCCGATCTTCACGCCCTTGTGCTTCCACACCGTGTAGGGCTTGAGGATGGGCTTGCCGGTCTCCTCGTCGGTGACGTTCGCGGCGAGGTAGGGGAAGTCGGCGCCCGGGAAGGTCTTGCCCTTCTCGTAGCAGCCCTCCTTGGGGTGGCAGCCGCCGTTCTGGATCCGGCTCAGCTCGGCGCGGCCCTCGTCGAATTCATGGTTGCCGACGGAGGTGACGTCGAGGTCCAGCTTGTTGAGCGCCTCGACGGTCGGCTCGTCGTGGAAGAGCCCGGAGAGCAGCGGGCTGGCCCCGATCATGTCGCCACCGGCGGCGGTGACCGAGTACTCGTGACCCTTACGGGCGTTACGGAGAGAGGTGGCGAGGTATTCGGCGCCACCCGCCGGAATGGTCTTGGTGGTGCCGTCCGCCTCGGTCTCGGTGACGGTGCCCGAGGAGCCCTGCGGGGGCTCCAGGTTTCCGTGCAGATCGTTGAAGGACAGCAGCTGCACGTCGACGGTGCGCCCCGGCCGGTGCTTGTCCGAGGCGGCGGCGCCGGTGTCCGCACCCGCCGGGCCCACGGCGGTCAGCACCCCGGCCGCGGCGGCCAGCACCGCGAATCCGGTGGCCAACCGGAGCCCCGCCCCGCGCCGTTGAGGTCTCGCTGGCATGTCGTCCCCTTGTGTGCCCCGTGGTGGATGGTGGAGCGCAGCTTACGGTCAACGCGCGTAGCGGGGCAGGGGTGGGAGGTTAAGAGCTGGTGGCCGATGGTCAACGGTGTGGGACCACTTCGCCCGTTCGGTGGAAAAGTCCTGATGAGGGGTTTCAGTGGTGGTTCGTTATGTGAGCGTGCGGATGATGCAGAACGAACTCACGAAGAAGACGCCCATCCCCGCACAGGGATCCGAGCTCCCGGCGGGCTTCTTCGAGCTGGTCGATGACCTCAAGGCGATCGTCACGCAGGCGAGCGTGCGTGCTCAGCTCAAGGTCAACACCGAGATGATCAAGATGTACTGGGAGATCGGCCGGACGATCCTTGAGCGGACAGAGCGGGAGAGGTGGGGGGCGAAGGTCCTTGAGCAGGTGGCGACGGAGTTGCGTACAGCCTTCCCGAATCAGCGGAGTTTCGGTGCGCGGAATCTCAAGTACATGCAGCAGATGGCTCGAACATGGCCCGAACCAATTGGGCAACAAGCTGTTGCCCAATTGCCCTGGGGCCACATCACCCTGCTGATGGGCCGCTGCAAGACCCGCCCTGAGCTGGACTTCTACGCTCAGGGGGCCGTGCAACAAGGGTGGTCCCGCGTCATGCTCGACCACTGGATCGACGCGCAGTTGCACCTCACCCAGGGCGCCGCGCTCAACAACTTCGACGCCACGCTCCCGGAGGACTCCGATGCCGTCAACGAGGTCGTCAAGGACCCCTACCGAGTCGACTTCACTCGGCTCTCCGGCAAGGTGGCGGAGCGCGACCTTGAGGACGCGCTGGTGCAGCAGCTCGTCCGGTTCCTCACCGAACTCGGGGTCGGCTTCGCCTTCGTCGGACGCCAGTACCCCGTCAAGGTCGGGGACGAGGAGTTCCGGATCGACCTGCTCTTCTACCACTACAAGCTGCACCGCTTCGTCGTCATCGAGCTGAAGACCGACAAGGCCCGCCCCGCCCACCTGGGCCAGCTCGGCTTCTACGTCACCGTCGTCGACGACCTGGTCCGGGACAAGGAGCGCGACGATCCGACCCTCGGGATCCTCATCGCGAAGAGCCGCGACAAGGGGACGATCGAGTACGCCCTGCGGAGCAACAACGCACCGCTCGCCGTGAGCACCTACGCCGCGCTGCCGCCCCATGTGCGGGAGCTGATGCCCAGCGCCGAGGATCTCTCCCGCATCGCCGACGACGTCCTCGAGGAGGATGGGACAGCCGGGTGACTCACCGGTAATAAATTGTGCAGCGGCTTGCTGCACAATTGGGCCGCCGTAGGCTCGGCCCCATGAATGACGTGGTGAACGAGACATCCGGGGCCCGGCGGCTCGATGTGCTGGAGGAGTTGGCCTCGGCCGAGGTGGAGGACGTGCTGCGGCTGATCGCGGAGGCCGCGCGGGCCGATGGGCAGCAGGCGGTGTCCGAGCAGGGGCGGCTCCAGCTGCGGGGGCGGCGGGAGGGGGTGCGGCATCTGGTGTTGCGGGAGCCGAGCGGGGAGCTGGTGGGGTACGCGCAGCTGGAGGACACCGACCCGGTGGAGGCTCCGGCCGCCGAGCTGGTCGTGCATCCGGGGCACCGAGGGCAGGGGCACGGCCGGGCGCTGGGGGTGACCCTGCTGCGGGAGTCGGGGAAGCGGCTGCGGATCTGGGCGCACGGGGGGCATGCCTCGGCGCGCCATCTCGCGCAGGTGCTGGGGCTGACGCTGTTCCGGGAGCTGCGGCAGATGCGGCGGCCCCTGGGGTCGCTCGCGGACCTGGGTCTTCCGGAGCCCGCCTTTCCGGAGGGGGTGACCGTACGGACCTTCCGGCCTGGCGCGGACGACGCCGCGTGGCTGGCGGCGAACGCGGCGGCCTTCGCCCACCACCCCGAGCAGGGTTCGCTCACCCAGCGTGACCTGGACGACCGCAAGGGTGAGCCGTGGTTCGACCCGGAGGGGTTCTTCCTGGCGGAGCGGGGCGGGGAGATCGTCGGGTTCCACTGGACGAAGGTGCATGCCGAGGAGCGGCTGGGGGAGGTGTATGTCGTGGGGGTGCGGCCGGACGCACAGGGTGGCGGCCTCGGCAAGGCGCTGACCTCGATCGGGCTGCGGCATCTGGCGGCCGGCGGGCTGCCGACCGCGATGCTCTATGTGGACGCCGACAACTTCGCCGCGGTCGCGGTCTACGAGCGGCTCGGCTTCGTCACCCATGAGACGGATCTGATGTACCGGACGGAGACCTGAGCGAACGGATACCTGAGGGGGACCTGAGCGGGGCCTGAGCCCGGGGGCGTGAAGGTGGCCCCGGGGGCGTGGACAGGGCGGGACCCCTGGGGGATGGGTCCCGATTTCCTACCCGCCATGTGTCCGTTACCGGCGATTCAACCTTGGTTGCGAGCATCACTGAATGCAGCCCGCTGTGCCGAATTCGTCGAACCGGAGGCTCCGTGCCGTTTCCGCACCCGCTTCCGCCACGCCGTATTCACCTCCGGCGCGGAACAATGAGTTCATGAGCCACACAAGCGGTCAGGCATCGGTTTCCCCGCAGCCCCAGCCCAACTCACAGCCTTCGGTCGGGTCCATCGCGGCCCACCGGCCGCATGCTGTCGCCGCACCGGGGGTGCGGTCGCTCGACCCCGACCTCGACGCCGACCTGGACTCGTACGAGGAGGGCACCGGGCCGGGTACGGAGGGCGGCGAGCTGCCGCAGGGGCGGTTCCTGGACCGGGAGCGCAGCTGGCTCGCGTTCAACGAGCGGGTGCTGGAGCTGGCCGAGGACCCGTCCACCCCGCTGCTGGAGCGGGCCAACTTCCTGGCGATCTTCGCCAGCAATCTGGACGAGTTCTTCATGGTGCGGGTCGCCGGTCTCAAGCGGCGCATCGCCACCGGGGTCGCCACCCGCTCGGCCTCCGGGCTGCAGCCGCGCGAGGTGCTGGAGCTGATCTGGACCCGGTCCCGTGAGCTCATGGCCCGGCATGCCGCCTGCTACCAGCAGGACGTCGCCCCGGCGCTCGCGGAGGAGGGCATCCACCTGGTCCGCTGGCCGGATCTCACCGAGAAGGAGCAGTCCCGCCTCTTCACCCTCTTCCGGCAGCAGATCTTCCCCGTGCTGACGCCGCTCGCCGTGGACCCGGCGCACCCCTTCCCGTATATCTCGGGGCTGTCGCTCAATCTCGCGGTCGTGGTGCGCAACCCCGTCAGCGGGCATGATCACTTCGCACGTGTGAAGGTTCCGCCGTCGCTCTCGCGATTCCTGGAGGCGTCGCCGCAGCGGTACGTACCGCTGGAGGACGTGATCGCGGCGCATCTGGAGGCGCTGTTCCCGGGGATGGAGGTGCTCGCGCACCACATGTTCCGGGTCACCCGCAACGAGGACCTCGAGGTCGAGGAGGACGACGCCGAGAACCTCCTGCAAGCCCTGGAGAAGGAGCTGCTGCGCCGCCGCTTCGGGCCCCCGGTGCGGCTGGAGGTCGAGGAGTCCATCGACCCGTATGTGCTGGACCTGCTGGTGCGCGAGCTGAAGGTCTCGGACGCGGAGGTCTATCCGCTGCCCGGGCCGCTCGACCTCACCGGGCTGTTCGGGATAGCCGCGCTGGAGCGGCCGGAGCTGAAGTACCCCAAGTTCGTGGCCGGCACCCACCGGGACCTCGCCGAGGTGGAGTCCGCCTCCCCGCCCGACATATTCGCGGCGCTGCGCGAGCGGGACGTCCTCCTCCACCACCCGTACGACTCCTTCTCCACCTCCGTGCAGGCGTTCCTGGAGCAGGCGGCCGCCGATCCGGACGTCCTCGCGATCAAGCAGACGCTGTACCGCACCTCCGGCAAGTCGCCGATCGTCGACGCGCTCATAGACGCCGCCGAGTCCGGCAAGCAGGTGCTGGTGCTGGTCGAGATCAAGGCCCGCTTCGACGAGCACGCCAACATCAAGTGGGCGCGCAAGCTGGAGGAGGCCGGCTGCCACGTGGTCTACGGCCTGCTGGGCCTGAAGACCCACTGCAAGCTGTCGCTGGTGGTCCGCCAGGAGGGCGACACCCTCACCCGCTACTCGCACGTGGGCACCGGCAACTACCACCCCAAGACCGCCCGGCTGTACGAGGACCTGGGGCTGCTGACGGCGAACTCCCAGGTCGGCGCGGACCTCTCCGACCTCTTCAACCGGCTGAGCGGCTACTCCCGGCGGGAGAACTACCGGCGGCTGCTGGTCGCCCCCAAGTCGCTGCGCGACGGGCTGATCACCCGGATCAACAAGGAGATCACCCACCAGCGGGCGGGCCGCCCGGCCTACGTCAAGATCAAGGTCAACTCGATGGTCGACGAGGCCGTCGTCGACGCCCTCTACCGGGCCTCGCAGGCCGGGGTGACGGTCGATGTGTGGGTGCGCGGCATCTGCGCGCTGCGGCCGGGCGTCCCCGGGCTCTCGGAGAACATCCGGGTCCGCTCGGTCCTCGGACGCTTCCTGGAGCATTCGCGCGTATTCGCGTTCGGGAACGGCGGTGAGCCGGAGGTGTGGATCGGCAGCGCCGACATGATGCACCGCAACCTCGACCGCCGGATCGAGGCGCTGGTGCGGGTCACCGACCCCGGCCACCGCGCCGCCCTCAACCGCCTGCTGGAGACCGGGATGGCCGATTCCACCTCCTCCTGGCACCTGGGCCCGGACGGCGAGTGGACCCGGCGCGCCACGGACGCGGACGGCCAGCCGCTGCGCAACGTTCAGGAGATGCTCATCGACGCCCGGAGGCGACGGCGTGGTTCAACGACATGACCTGCCGCCGGCCGGGATGACGGGCGCCGCGGACCCGGCCGCCGACCCGGCCGCCGACCCGGCCCGCCCGGGGACCGACGGCGTGACGGACCGGGCGGCGGAGGCCACGACGGCACCTTCCGCGGCTCCGGCACCCGCGGCGGCTGCGGCGGCTGCGGGGGCTTCGGGGGCTTCGGCGGGGCCTTCGGGAGCGCCCGCGTGGGAGGCGGCGACGGCCGGGGAGGTGCTGTCGGCGTATCTGCACGCCCAGGCCGGGGACTTCCTGCGCAGCCTGCGGCTGCACCGCGAGAGCGGCTCCGACGTCCAGGAGGCGGCCGAGGCCGCCCGGCTGCTGCGCCGCGCCGCGCGGCGGATCAGCGGCGCGCTCTACGTCTACCGCCCGATCACCGACCCGGCCTGGTCCGATGAGCTGCGGACCGAGCTGGCCTGGCTGTCCGGCACACTGGCGCGGGAGCACGCCTACGCCGAGCGGCTGGACCGGCTGCGCGGCGCCCTGCACCGGCTCTCGGGCGCGGGCGGCCCCTCGGACCGCTCACCGCAGGGCGAGGGAACGGCCGCCGAGACCGCGAGCCCGGGTGAGCGGTCCTCGGACACACAGCCTGTGAACGCGGCGCACGCCATGAGCGCCGCGCGCACCACCGCGCGCGGCGGGGTCACGGTCGCGCTCGACGGCGTGGGCGGCCCCTCCGGTACGGCGGGCCAGATTCCCCGCTCCACCCGTGCCTCCCGCCGCAGCGTCTCCCTGGCCACCGGTGCGCCGGGAGGCGGGGCCGCGGACCCTGTCGGGGGGCAGGGTGCGCGGCCCGGTGCGGCCGACGCGGGCGGCGGCGCCGAGGGCGTGGCCGGAACGACCAGGGACCGGGATCGGGACCGGGACGAGGGCCGCGCGGCCGGACGGCGCCGCGGAGAGCGCGGCGACAAGGGCGGCCGGGGCGCCAAGGGCGAGAAGGGCGAGCGATCCGGCCGGCCGGGCGCGGCCCATCAGCGGGCCGGTGCCGAGGAGGAGGCCCGTGGCGGCGCGCTGACCGTGGGCGCGGCCCGCGCCGGAGCGCTGCTGGAGCGCCAGCTCACGCTGGCCCGGACCCGGGCCCACACCGCCGCCCTGGAGGCGCTCGGCTCCTCCCGCTTCCACGCGGTCGCCGACACCGTCGCCCTGCTCGCCTCCGACGTCCCGCTCGACGAGGCCAACGCCGCCCGCCCCGCCGGACAGGTGCTGCCGCCGCTCGCCGAGCTGGCGAACCGGCGGCTGGCCGAGTCGGTGGAGGCGCTGCCGCTGGTCCGCGCCGGGCATCCGTACAACGCGGAGGCGCTGGTCCACGGCCTGGCGGCGACCCCGGCGGCGGACGCCCCGCCCGCCAGCGAGCGCCAGGACGCCCCCTGGCACCAGGTGCGCCATCTGCTGCGGCTGCGGCGGTACGCGCTGGAGGTGCTCGACCAGGCGTGGCAGCAGCCGGACGGGGCGAGCGGGCCCAACGGCTCCGGTCCGGGCGGCTCCGGTCCGGGCGGCTCCGGTCCGGGCGCCTCAGGGCCCGGCGGCTCAGGTCCCGTGGACACCGAGCTGCCGCTGTCGGTGCGGCTGCTGGCCGCCGGGCAGGCGCTGGAGCGCCACCGCGACGCGGCCGAGGCGGCCGCCGCCGCGGCGGCCGCCGCCCGTACGCCCCGGATCGCCCCGGCGACGGCGTACGCGCTCGGGGTGCTCCACGCCGATCAGCGGCATGAGGTCGAGGCGGCCCGCTTCGCGTTCGGCCGGCTCTGGCGACGCGTGTCCGCCGCCAGAGCCTCCTGACGCCGGACGGCGGACGACGGACGCCTGACGGCGGACCCGAAAGACCGAAGGACCGAAGTGCAGACGGCGGAGAACCGGGGAGGGAGAGACGGCGGATGAACCGGCGGAATTCCCGTGATGACGGGCTGGTCGGAACGGACACCGGGACGGATACCGGAACTGACACCGGAACTGACACCGGAACTGACACCGGGACGGTCCTGGCGGCGGGCTGTGTGCTGTGGCGCCGCTCCCCGCGCGGCGGCGGGCTCGAGGTCGCCCTCGTCCACCGCCCCCGCTACGACGACTGGTCCCATCCCAAGGGCAAGCTGAAGCACGGCGAGGAAGCGCTGCGCGGCGCGGTGCGCGAGGTCGCCGAGGAGACCGGTATGGGCTGCGCCCCGGGGGAGGCGCTGCCCACCCTCCACTACGTGGCCAAGGGCCGCCCCAAGCAGGTCCGCTACTGGGCGGCGGAGGCGGTCGACCACGACGAGACCTTCGTGCCCAACCGCGAGGTCGACCGCCTGGTCTGGCTGCCCCCGGACGCGGCCCGCCGCCGCCTCAGCTACGACCACGACCGCACCCTTATCGACGCCCTGCTGCACACCCTGCGGCCGTCCTGAACGACGGCCCGGTGCCCTGCCCGGTGGGCGGCTCCGCGTCCGGGCCCGGCTCCCCTACAGGACGGGCCCGGCTCCCCTACAGGAAGCGCGAGAGGAAGGCCCGGGTGCGGGGGTTGGCCGGGCTGTCCAGCACCTCCCGCGGGGTGCCGGTCTCCAGCACCTGGCCGCCGTCCATGAACACGACCCGGTCCGCCACCTCCTTCGCGAACCCGATCTCATGCGTCACCACGAGCATGGTGAGGCCGTCGCGGGCCAGGTCGCGCATGGTGGCCAGGACCTCGCCGACGAGTTCGGGGTCCAGGGCGCTGGTCGGCTCGTCGAAGAGCATCAGCTTCGGCCGCATGGCCAGGGCGCGGGCGATGGCCACGCGCTGCTGCTGACCGCCGGACAGCTGGCGCGGATACGACGCCGCCTTTTCGGCCAGCCCCACCCGGGTCAGCAGCTCCATCGCCGTCTTCCGCGCCTCGGCCTTGGAGAGGCCGAGCACACCGACCGGGGCCTCGATGACGTTCTCCAGGACCGTCTGGTGCGGGAAGAGGTTGAAGTGCTGGAACACCATGCCGATGTCGCGCCGCTGCCGGGTCACCTCGCGCGGGCGCAGGTGGTGGACGCGTCCGCCGGACCGCCGGAAGCCGATCAGCCTGCCCTCCACGTGGATGGAGCCCGCGTCGATCTGCTCCAGGTGGTTGATGCAGCGCAGAAAGGTCGACTTACCGGAACCGGACGGCCCCAGGAGCACCACGACCTCGCCCCGGCGCACCTCAAGGTCGATCCCGCGCAACACCTCAAGCTGCCCGAACCGCTTGCGGACCCGCTGGGCCACGACCATCGGCACCTCCTCGGCGGTCGTCTCTCCGGCGGTGGTCTCTCCGGCGGTCGCCTTCGCCGCGGTCGCTTCCGCCGCGGTCGCTTCCGCCGCGGCCGTCTCCGGGCCGGTGGCCTCCTGGGTGTCCTGGGCCGTCATGTCTCCTCCTTGGCGAGGGGGCTGTCCGCCGCCGGGGACGGGGCGTCCGGGCGTCGGCGGAAGAGCGCGAAGTTCCAGAACCCCTGAGGGGCGTGGCGGGTCGCCCCGCGGGCGTAGTACCGCTCGATGAACGACTGGCCGACGTACAGCACGGACGTCATGATCAGGTACCACAGGCACGCCACGATCAGCAGCGGGATGGTCTCGAAGGTGCGGTTGTAGATCGACTGGACGGTGTAGAGCAGGTCGGCCAGGGCGAGCACGCTCACCAGCGAGGTCGCCTTCAGCATGTTGATGACCTGGCTGCCGGTCGGCGGGATGATGAAGCGCATGGCCTGCGGGAGGACGACCCGCCGCAGGACCCTCGCGCGGCCCATGCCGAGTGCGGCGGCGGCCTCCGTCTGGCCCTGGTCGACACCCAGCAGACCGCCGCGCACGATCTCGGCCATGTACGCGGCCTCGTTGAGACCGAGGCCGAGGATGGCGGCGAGCCAGGGGGTGATGAGCGTGTTGGTGTGCCCGCTGATGAACTCGGGGCCGAACGGCACCCCGAAGGAGATCCTCGGCAGCAGCGCCGAGAGGTTGTACCAGAAGACCAGCTGCACCAGGACCGGGATGCCGCGGAAGAACCAGACGTAGGCGCCGCAGACCGTGCTGAGCACGCGGTTGTCCGACATCCGCCCCACCGCGACGAGCACCCCGCCGGCGATGCCGATGAGCATGGCGATCGCGGTCAGCTCGACCGTGGTGGCGATGCCCTGCCCGATGATCTGGGCCCCGAAGTAGGCGCCGACGGTGCCCCATTCGAAGTGGGGATTGGTGATCAGGAAGTGGATGAGCTGCGCGGCGAGGACCGCGAGGAGCAGGACCGCGAGCCAGCGCAGCGGGTGGCGGACTTGGGACGCACCGGCCACGTCCACGACGGGGACGGCGCCGGGCGGGAGCTCGGCCTTCCCGGGGTCGTCCCGGGTGGCCGGCGGTTGTGTGGTGGCCATGGGTGGGCTCACCTCCTCACAGGATCAGGATTCGCCGCCGAGGTTGACGCCCGGCTTGTCGAGGGTGTTGGCGGACAGGCCCCACTTCTTCATGATCTTTCCGTAGGTGCCGTTGTCAATGAGGGTCCGGAGCGCCTTGAGGAGCACGTCGCGCAGCGGGGAGCCCTTGGCGACGACCGCGCCCTGGTAGAGGTCGCCGAAGCCGTTGCCCTTGCCGGTGCCGGTCAGTTCGAGCTGGTCCTTGGCCTGCGCCACGAAGTAGGTCAGCGGCGCCTGGGAGGAGAAGAAGGCGTCCGCGCGGCCGGAGCGCACCGCCAGGATGGAGCCGGGCTGGTCCTTGTACGACTGGACCTTCACGGCCTTCTTGCCGTCCTTCTCGCAGGTGAGCGCCTGCTTCTTGATGACGCCCTCGGCGGAGCCGCCCGCCATCACCGCGATCCGCTGTCCGCAGGTGTCGGCCAGGGAGTCGATGTGGTGCGGATTGCCCTTGGGCACGGCGAAGACGACGAACTCCCGCACCCAGTCGACGAAGTCGTTCGCGCCCTGCCGGTCCTTGAAGTCGCCGACGGGGCCGAGGGCGAAGTCGTAGCGGCCCGCCTTGATGCCGGTGAGCTGGCTGGGCAGCCCGTCCGTGGTCACATGCCGGATCTTCACACCGAGGACCTGCCCGAGTGCCCCGGCGAGGTCGGCGGAGGCCCCGGTGAGGCTGTGGCCGTCCGAACCGGCGATCTCGTAGGGCGGGAAGGAACCGTTGTTGACCGACACCAGCGTGCCGGACGTGCGGTTCTTCGCGGGTAGCCGCGCGTGCAGCGCCTTGTTCTCGGAGAGCTTGGCCGATACCGCCTCGGAGTCGCCGGAGGAGCCGGTGGCGCCCTCCGCCTGGGGCGGGTTGGCCCCGCAGGCGGCCAGGGCGAGACAGCAGGACAGGGCGGTGGCCGCGGTGGCCAGGGGACGTCTCATGGGGATGCTCACTGGGGCGCTCCGAGGGGTATGACGGTGGGGTCGACGGCGAACCGGCGGTTGGCCAGGACGGGAAGGGTGCGACGGGCCGCGGCGGTCGCGTCGGGAGCGGCGTCCGCCCAGGCCAGCCCGGGGGCGGCGGCGAGGCGGGAGCGGACGGTGCCGAGGGGGTCGACGACGAGGCTGTTGCCGATGTTGCGCGGACCGCATTCGCCGCTCGCCGCCACCCAGCAGGTGTTCTCCAGGGCCCGTGCGGTGACCATGACCTCCCAGTGCCGTTCCTTGGCCGGGCCGCGCACCCACGCCGCGGGCAGGGCCAGCACCTCGGCACCGGCGTCCACCAACAGCCGGGCCAGCTCGGGGAAGCGGACGTCGTAGCAGGTCATCAGGCCCACCTTGGTGCCCGCCACATCGATGACGACGGGCGGCTCGTCCGCCGGGCGGACGTTGGCCGACTCCAGGTCGCCGAAGGCGTCATAGAGATGGATCTTGCGATAGCGGGCGATCAACTCACCGTCGCGCAGCGCCACCAGGGTGTTGAACACCCGGCCGTCCTCGGACGGCTCATGGATGCCGACCACCACGGTGGTGGCGGACCCGGCGGTGGCGGCGAGCAACTCGGTGACGAAGGGGCCGTCGAGGGGCTGGGCCACCTCGCGGATGCGGTGGCGGTCCTCGGTGAAGCGGGCCAGCACGCCCTCGGGGAGGACGAGCAAATCCGCGCCGCCCCGCACCGCCTCGGCGGTGAGCTCCTGGCAGGCGACCAGGTTGTCCTTCCAGTCGGGGGAGGCGGCGAACTGTCCTACGGCGATGCGCATATGGGGTGCTCCGGAGCGGTTCAGAGTGCGGGAACGGCGGTGGGGGCGGGGTTCGGAGTGCGGGAACGGCGGTGGGGGCGGGGTTCGGAGTGCGGGAACGGCGGTGGGGGCGGGGTTCGGAGTGCGGGAACGGCGGTGGGGGCGGGGTTCGGAGTGCGGGAACGGCGGTGGGGGCGGGGTTCGGCGTGGGGTGAGGGCGGGGCTCAGAGTGCGGGAACGGCGGCGAGGGCGGGGTCGGGGAAGACCACATCGGGGTCTATGGGCTCGGGCCAGACGCCCTGGGCGTACAGCTCCTCGCAGAAGGCCCGGGTCATCTCCGCGTTGCTCTTCGTCCCGTACGGCATCCAGTCGTCGCCGAACAGCCGCGCCGACTCGGTCAGTTCGTGCAGCAGCCACGGTGTGGTGTCGGCGAGCAGCCGGCGCCTGCCGAGCCACCGGCGCTTGGACTCCTCCAGGCCCGCGAGCAGGGCGGCGGGCAGCGCCGGATGGGCCTGGACGACTTCGCGCTTGAGCGTCACCAGATGGATGCCGGGGACGAATCCGGTGGCCTCCCAGTAGGCGCGCTCCTCGGCGCGGTGGTCGTCCAGCAGATGGCGGAAGCGGCTGGTCCTGGTGAACAGCTCCCGCGGCATGAAGGGGGAGAGCAGCGCGTCCAGCCGGCCCGCGGCCAGCTCGTCCACCAGGGATTCGCCCTCGGCCATGACCGAGACATTGGCGGGCAGCGGGCGATTGCCCACCCGGTCCTTGCCGGTCTCACCGGCGGTCAGCGGTCCGATCCGCCACTGGATGCCCGTGAGGTCCACTCCGGCGCCGCGCAGCAGGGCCCGGGTCCAGGTGTTGCCGGAGTCGGGCCAGCCGGTGAGCCCGACGCGGGCCCCGGCGAGCTGTCCGATGGAGCGCAGCGGGCTGTCCTCGCGGACCAGGACGCAGCGGTGGCGAAAGCCGCGCATCACGAACGCGGGGAGCCCGACGAGGCGGTCGTCCCCCGCCGCTCGGGCCTGGACATAGCGGCTGAAGGAGGTCTCACCGCCGTCGAGACCGGGTTCGGTGAGGACGTCGGGGGTGACGTCCCGCGCATCGATCCGGACCGTGAAGCCGGGGATCTCGACGAGCCCGGAGGCGAGGGGCACCAGATGGTCCCAGTCGCGAAGTCCCAGGCTTATCACGGGAGATGACACAGTACGCACTCCTAGCACATGGCATTTTCGGCGCAAAGCTCGCATTCGGTTGCGCGATGCCAGGCAGGCTATTGTTCAGTGAATCGGGCAGACAAGATCTGTTTTGTTACCGAACATAGTTTTTCCGTGTCGTAACCCGCTGACCGGCCGCCGGCCGACAGACCGACGAGGGGTGTGCCGATGCAGGAGAACACCGCGGATCCGGCCGCCACGCGGCCGGGCGTCCCGGCCTTCACGCCGCCGGGGGAGCGGCCGGGCGCCCCGGCCTCCGTGGCCGGGCTGGCCGCCCGTATCCCGGACACCAGCGCACGCGGTATCGCGGCCGCCATGACCGACCTCATCCGGGCCGGGGAGCTGGCACCGGGCAGTGCGCTGCCCACCGTGCGCGCGCTCGCCGCCGGGCTGGGGGTGAGTCCCGGCACCGTGGCGGAGGCATGGGCGGTGCTGCGCAAGCACCGGATGATCGCCACACTCGGCCGCCGCGGCAGCGTCGTCAGCGGTCCGCCGACCGTTCCGCACCCCACCCGCTACGAACGCGTCGGGGACTTCGGCGACCATCTCGCACTGGACCTCGCCGTCGCGGCCCCCGACCCCGCCCTGCTGCCCCCGCTGGAGAACGCCCTGCTCGCGGGGGCCCGGACCCCGCGGCTCAACGACTACGCGCGCACGGCCATCACCGACGGCCTGCTGGCGGCGGTACGGGACACCTGGCCCTACCGGCCGGACGCCTGGATGGCGGTGGGCGGTGGCTACGAGGGGGTGCAACTGCTCTGCCAGGCCCTGCTGGTGCCGGGGGACCGGGTGGCCGTGGAAGATCCGACGGCGGCGCGGCTGCTGGACATCCTGGAGGCGCTGGACGCCCAGGCCGTGCCCGTGGCCTGCGACGACCAGGGCCCCCTTCCCGGCTCGCTGGCCCGGGCGCTCGAGGCGCGCCCGGCGCTGTTCCTGCACCAGTCCAGGGCGCAGGTGCCCTGCGGCTGGTCGCTCGGCCCGGAACGCTCCGCCGAACTGGCCGGGGTGCTGGAGGGCGCGCCGAACGTCGTCATCGTCGAGGACGACGGCCTCGGCCCCCTGGCCACCGGCCCGGCCGCCGTCCTCGGCGCCCATCTGCCGCACCGGACGGCCCTGGTCCGCTCGTACTCCAAGGCATACGGCCCGGATCTGCGGATCGCCGTGGTCGGAGGCCCGCGGGAGATGATCGAACGGGCGCGGGTGCTGCGCACCTTCGGCACGGGATGGACCAGCCGCATCCTTCAGGACGCCCTGGCCCATCTGCTCACCGACGAGGGGGCCGGCCGGGGTGTGCGCGAGGCCGCCCGGCGCTATGACGCCCGGCGGTCGGCGCTGGCCGAACGGCTGGCCGAGCGTGGTGTGCACACCGCCAACCGGGACGGTCTGATGCTGTGGGTGCCGGTGGTGGACGAGACCTCCGCACTGGTCACCCTGGCCGCCCGGGGTATCACTGTTTCGCCGGGCAGCCGGTTCTGCGTCTCCTACGCGCGTCCCCATGTGAGGGTCGCCACCAGCAGGCTGACCCGGGACGGGGCGCCGCTCGACGAGATCGCCGAGCTGATCGCACTCGCCGCCTCCTCCTCCGCCGGCCGGATGGAATGACCCCCGGCCGGTCAGCGGCATCTCCGTCAACGGCGTCTTTCAGCCGCTTCTGCTCAGCCGCTTCTGTTCAGCGGCGTCTGCTGAGCGGTGTCTGTTCAGCGGTGTCTGTTCAGCGGCGGCGCAGGCTCTTGTCCGCGAGCGCCGGCGGCACGTAGTAGTTGTCCGCCCGGTTGAGGTCGGTGCCCGGCGGGACGATCTCGTCGATCCGGTCCAGGACGTCCTCGCTCAGCTCCACCTCGGACCCGGCGAGCAGATCCTCCAGGTGCTCCATGGTGCGCGGGCCGATGATCACCGAGGTGATGGCCGGATGCGCCCGTACGAAGGCGATGGCCATGTGCGGCAGCGAGAGCCCGGCGTCGGAGGCCAGCTCGGCCAGCGCGCCGACCGCCTCCAGCTTGCGCGCGTTGTCGGGCAGCGACGGGTCGAACTTGTGCCTCTCCACGGCCGCCCGGCCGCCCGACAGATCGATGTCGGACGCCTTGGAGTAGCGGCCCGTGAGCCAGCCCGCCGAGAGCGGGCCCCAGCTCAGCACGCCCATCCCGTACTTCCGCGCGGTCGGCAGCACCGCCGCCTCCACGCCGCGCGCCAGGATCGAGTACGGCGGCTGCTCGCTGCGGAACCGTACGTGCCCGCGCCGCTCGGAGACCCACTGGGCCTCCACGATCTGCTCCGCCGGGAAGGTGGACGAGCCGACGGCGCGCACCTTGCCCGCCCTGACCAGGTCGGACAGGACCGACAGCGTCTCGTCGACGTCCGTCGTCGGGTCCGGCCGGTGGATCTGGTAGAGGTCGATGTGGTCCGTGCCCAGACGGCGCAGGCTGTTCTCCACCTCCTGGGTGATCCAGCGCCGTGAGTTGCCGCCGTGGTTGGGGTCGTCGCCCATCGGGAAATGGGCCTTGGTCGCGAGGACGATGTCGTCGCGGCGGCCCTTGAGTGCCTTGCCGACGATCTCCTCGGACTCGCCCCCGGAGTAGGTGTCGGCGGTGTCGACGAAGTTGATGCCCGCGTCGAGGGCGCGGTGGATGATCCGTACCGAGTCGTCGTGATCGGCGTTGCCCAGGGCGCCGAACATCATCGCGCCCAGGGCGTACTCGCTCACCGAGATGCCGGTTCCGCCCAGGATCCTGCGCTTCATGGCAGCTGCCTTCCTTTGCCTTCCGTGGCCTTTGCCTTCTGTGGCGTCCTGCGCCTTCAGCCTCGGCGCCGGACGGGGACCTCACCAGGCCCGGCTCAACCTGGGTCTGCCAGAACCACCTGTCCGGCCCAGAATCCGGCGTTGCCCGGATAATGGAGCGATGGGCCATTCCGAACCGGAGATCAAGGGGTTTCTCAATGCGCGCCGCGCCGCGCTCGACCCGGCCGAGCTGGGGCTGCCGGAGGGGGTCGTCCGGCGCCGGGTGCGCGGTCTGCGCCGCGAGGAGGTCGCTCAGCGGGCTGGGATCAGCGTCGACTACTACACCCGTATCGAGCAGGGCCGGGCCCCGGCCGTCTCGGACTCGGTGGTCGACGGACTGGCGCGGGCGCTGCGGCTGACCCCGTCCGAGCACACCTATCTGCGCAACATCACCCTGCCCCGGCGGCGCGCCGGGGAGCCCGACCTCGATCCGCGGCCGCGGGTGCGGCCGGAGATCCAGCAGCTGCTGAACGCGATGGACGGCACCATCCCGGCCTACGTCTACGGACCGGCGATGGACGTCCTGGCCTGGAACACCCTCGGCACCCGGCTCGGCATCGACTACGCCGCGATCCCCGAGGAGCGGCGCAACGGCCCGCTGCTGGTCTTTCTCGACCCCCGGATGCGGGAGATCCATCCGAACTGGGCCGAGATCGCCGATGACACGGTGGCGGGGCTGCGTGCGGAGACCGGCCGCCACCCGGGCAGTTCGCGGGTGTGCCGGGTGACCCATGAGCTGCTGGAGCGGAGCGAGGAGTTCCGGCGGCGGTGGGAGGCGCAGGCGGTGCAGGAGCGGACGCGGGGCGTCAAGCGGTTCCGGCATCCGGAGGCGGGGGAGCTGGTGCTGCGGTTCGAGGCGTTCGTGCTGCCCGCGGATCCGGGGCAGATGCTGTGCACGTACACGGCGGACGAGGGGTCGGCGACGGCGGAGGCGCTGAAGGTGCTGGCGGGCGCGGCGGCGGTGGCCTGAGAGCCGCTGACGGCCGCTGACGGCCCGGGACGCGCTCTCTTTTTGCTTCATCCCACCTCCTTGACGCGACTGGAAACTTTCCTTACTTTCATTTCCTCCCACGGTGGCGCCAGTGGCGCGAGAGGGCAATGGAGGTCCGGATGTCCGGCACCGAGGGCGGATTCGTCCGCCGTATCGGCCTGTTCCAGTCGACCGCCATCAACATGAGCCAGATGTGCGGCATCGGGCCGTTCGTCACCATCCCCCTCATGGTCGCCGCCTTCGGCGGACCACAGGCCGTCATCGGCTTCGTCGCGGGCGCGGTGCTCGCGCTCGCCGACGGGCTGATCTGGGCCGAACTGGGCGCCTCGCTGCCCGGGGCCGGGGGCAGCTATGTGTATCTGCGTCAGGCGTTCCAGTACCGCAGCGGCAAGCTGATGCCGTTCCTGTTCGTCTGGACGGCGATGCTGTTCATTCCGCTGATCATGTCCACGGGTGTGGTCGGTCTGGTGCAGTATCTGGGCTATCTGTGGCCGGATATGACGCAGACCCAGGGCGATCTGGTCGGCCTCGGCGTCATCGTCCTGGTCATCGGGCTGCTGTGGCGGGGTGTCGAGCACATCGCCCGGATCACGGCCGTCATGTGGTGCGTGATGATCGCCTCCGTGGTCCTGGTCATCGTGGCGGCCTTCAGCCACTTCGACGCGGGGCAGGCGTTCACCTATCCGGACCACGCCTTCGAGCTGACCAGCGGTCACTTCTGGACCGGGTTCGCCGCGGGCCTGACCATCGGCATCTACGACTACCTCGGCTACAACACCGCCGCGTACATGGGCGCCGAGATCAAGGACCCCGGCCGCACCCTGCCGCGGGCGATCGTCACCTCGATCGCCGGGATCATGGGGATCTATCTGCTGCTGCAGATCGGCACCCTCGGCGTCGTCGACTGGCACGAGATGACCGACCCCGACTCGGTGGCCGCCCAGTCCGTCGCCTCGGCGGTGCTGGAGGAGACCTGGGGGAAGGGCGCGGCCGACGTCGTCACCGTGCTCATCCTCATCACGGCCTTCGCGTCCGTCTTCGCCGGGCTGCTGGGCGGCTCCCGGGTGCCGTACGACGCCGCCCGCGACCGGGTCTTCTTCCGGCCGTTCGGCACGCTCCACCCGCGCCATCGCTTCCCCGTGCTGGGCCTGGCCACGATGGGTGTCGTGACGGCGATCGGCTTCCTGATCGGCCGCCACACCGATCTGGCCACGCTCATCCAGCTGCTGACCACGGTCATGGTGATCGTGCAGGCCCTGGCGCAGGTCGTCGCCGTCACGGTGCTGCGCCGCCGCCAGCCCGGCCTTCGGCGGCCGTACCGGATGTGGCTCTATCCGCTGCCGAGCGTGGTGGCGCTGGTGGGCTGGCTGGTGATCTACGGCTACGCGGACAAGAACTCCCCCGGGCGGCATCCCATCGAATGGTCGCTCGCCTGGGTCGCGGCGGGGTGTGTGGCGTTCGTGCTGTGGGCGCGGCTGGAGAAGGTGTGGCCGTTCGGACCGAAGGAGGTCAGCGAGGAGTACGCGGCGGGGGCCGACCCCGACACGGAGGGCGGCACCCGGGGCACCGCGAACGCCCTGGGCGGCACGGGGAACGGCCCGGATGGCCCGGACGGCGCCGTCAGCCCCGGGGCGCCACCGCCTCCCACCGCACCGTGACCTCGCCCTGGCGCCAGCGCCGCGGGCCGTCGGTGAGCGGCCAGCCCTCGGCGCGCAGCGTCTGGGCGCTGCGTATCCAGCGCTGACGCGCGCTGAGCGGCGCGTACGGGGCGGCGGCCGCCCAGGCGCGGTCGAAGTCGCGCAGGAAGGTGTGCACCGGCTCGCCCGGCACATTGCGGTGGATCAGCGCCTTGGGGAGCCGTTCGGCCAGGTCGGAGGGGCGTTCCAGGGAGCCGAGGCGGGTCGCGAAGGTCACGGTGCGCGGGCCCGACGCGTCCAGCGCGACCCATACGTGCCGCCGCCCGATCTCGTCGCAGGTGCCCTCCACCAGCAGTCCGCCGGGCGCCAGCCGGGCGCACAGCCGCCGCCACACGGCGGCGACCTCGCCCTCCTCGTACTGCCGCAGCACATTGGCCGCCCGGATGAGCGCCGGGCGGGCCCCGCCGGGCAGCGGCACCTCGAAGCCGCCGTGCGCGAAGGTGAGCCCCTCGCGCTCGTACGGCCGCGCGGCGAGCACGCGCCCGGGGTCGATCTCGACCCCGACGACACGGGCCCCGGCCCGTACGGTCCGGAGCCGGTCCAGCAGTTCGACGGCGGTCCACGGAGCCGCCCCGTAGCCCAGATCCACCGCCACCGGCGCGTCCGCGGCGCGGCGCAGCGCGGGCCCGTGCGCCGCCGCGATCCACCGGTCCATCCGGCGCAGCCGGTTGGGGTTGGTGGTCCCGCGGGTCGCCGAACCGATCGGGCGGGACGGCGGGGGAACGCGGGCGGGCATGGCGCTGAGCCTATGCCGGGGCGGAGGGGGAACCTGTGCCGGGGCGGACGCTGAGCCTGTGCCGGGGCGGAGGGGGAACCTGTGCCGGGGCGGACGCTGAGCCTGTGCCGGGGCGGACGCCGAGCGTGTGGCGGCGGCCTGTGGCGGGGAGCCTGTGCCGGGGCGAAGTCGGACGCCGAGCCTGTGGCGCTGAGCCTGTATCTGGGGGGACGGGGAGTCGCCGTCGGACATCAGAACGTCACGCTTTGGCAAAGCGGAAATGGGAACCATACGTTCCGGTGTTGACGCCGTGGAGGGAGTCCGCCCCGGCAAGGAGGTAACGCGCGGTGAGCCAGCACGCGTCCCGGCTCGGCGGCCTGCGAGGCCTGTCCCACATACCGTTCGGCGCCCCGTCCCACCAGCGGCTTCGCCGCGTTCCACGGCGGCCGCGGCGGATCGCGATGCTCAGCGTCCACACCTCGCCGCTGCATCAGCCCGGCACCGGCGACGCCGGTGGCATGAACGTCTACATCGTGGAGCTGGCCAGGCGCCTGGCCGCCATCGACATCGAGGTGGAGATCTTCACCCGGGCCACCACCGCCGCGCTGCCCCCGGCCGTCGAGCTCGCCCCCGGGGTGCTCGTCCGGCACGTGGACGCGGGGCCCTACGAGGGTCTGGCCAAGGAGGATCTCCCGGCGCAGCTGTGCGCGTTCACCCACGGCGTCATGCAGGCGTGGGCCGGGCACCGGCCGGGCCACTACGACCTCGTCCACTCCCACTACTGGCTCTCCGGCCACGTCGGCTGGCTGGCCGCCGAGCGCTGGGGAGTGCCGCTGGTGCACGCCATGCACACCATGGCCAAGGTCAAGAACGCCGCGCTGGCGGCGGGCGACACCCCCGAGCCCGCGGCCCGCGTCATCGGCGAGCAGCAGATCGTCCGTGCCGCCGACCGGCTGATCGCCAACACCGTCGAGGAGGCGGAGGAGCTGGTGCGCCACTACGAGGCGGCGCGCGACCTGGTGGCGGTCGTCCACCCCGGGGTGAACCTAGACCGCTTCCGGCCCGCCGACGGCCGCGCCGCCGCCCGGGCCCGGCTGGGGCTCCCGGCCGACGCGCTGATACCCCTCTTCGCCGGGCGCATACAGCCGCTCAAGGCGCCCGACATCCTGCTGCACGCCGTCGCCCACCTCCTGGAGGAGGACCCCTCGCTGCGCGAGCGCATGGTCGTGCCCGTGGTGGGCGGCCCCAGCGGCAGCGGCCTGGCCAAGCCCGAGGGGCTGCACAAGCTGGCGGCGCGGCTCGGGATCTGCGATGTGGTCCGGTTCCGGCCGCCCTGTGCGCAGGACGAGCTCGCGGACTGGTACCGGGCGGCGTCCGTGCTGGTCATGCCGTCGTACAGCGAGTCGTTCGGCCTGGTGGCCATCGAGGCGCAGGCGTGCGGCACCTCGGTCGTCGCCGCCTCGGTGGGCGGTCTGCCGGTGGCCGTACGGGACGGGGTCAGCGGCACGCTGATCGACGGCCACGACCCCGCCGACTACGCCCGCGCCCTGCGCCCCTTCGTACAGGACCCGGGGCGGGCGGACCGGATGGGCGCGGCGGCGGCCCGGCACGCCCAGTCCTTCGGGTGGGACACGGCCGCCGCGGCCACGGCGGAGGTGTACACGGAGGCGATGCGCGAGCGGCGTCGCCTACGATCGGCCCATGGCTGACCCCAAGGCTGACCCCAAGGCCGAGCCCACGGCTGACCCCACGGCCGACCGTAAGACCGAGCCCATGGCCGATGCCGACCGTAAGGCCGGCACCACGGCCGATGCCGACCGTAAGGCCGACACCGCCTCCGGGGGCGGCCCGCGGGCCGTCATCGAGCGGACGCTGAACGACGCCGAACTGGAGTGGGAGAGCCCGGAGGCCGGCACCTACGTCATCACGCTCCCGGGCACCCGCAAGCTGTCGACCACCTGCTCACTGCGGGTCGGCCGGCACTCCCTCTCGGTCAACGCCTTCGTCGTCCGCCACCCGGACGAGAACCACGAGGCGGTCCACCGCTGGCTGCTGGAGCGCAACACCCGGCTGTACGGGGTGAGTTACGCGATCGACTCGCTCGGCGACATCTACCTGGTGGGCAAGCTGCCGCTCGCGGCCGTCACCCCGGAGGAAGTGGACCGGCTGCTCGGCACGGTGCTGGAGAACGCGGACGGCAGCTTCAACACGCTGCTGGAGATGGGGTTCGCCACGGCCATTCGCAAGGAGTACGCATGGCGTACCTCGCGTGGCGAATCGACCCGGAATCTTGAGGCGTTCAGCAGTCTGACCCGGGACGCGGCGAAGTGAACGACCGGGCCCCGGCCCGGTCTTCGTCCAATCCTGCCTTTCTGCTTGGTCCACGCCCATCCTGACGCGACCCCTTCCGCACACCCCTGCCCCATGGCATTCTCACGCCGTCTCTCACCTGAACTGCGTTCACATCCATGGAAAGCGGGGCTGTCTCATGGGCACGGAGATCGGCAGAAGGCAGTTGCTCGGCGGTGCGATGGGACTGGCGGCGGGCGCCACGCTCCTGGGGGCGGGGACCCCGCTCCTGACCGCCACGGACGCGGCGGCGGCCGCCGCACCGGGTACGCCGGGCGGGGCCCGTACATCCGGCGGGGCGGGCACGTCCGGCGGGGCCCGTACGTCCGCCCTCTGGCGTGAGTTCCGCGCCCATCCGTACACCCACCCCCAGATCCCCTACGTCGGCCGCGCCGGATACCTCGGTGGCCGCACGAGCTTCCCCCGCCTGCCCGTCGTCGCGGACGTCCGCGCCTTCGGCGCCCGGCCGGACGGCTCCGCGGACGCCGCCCCCGCGATCAACCGCGCCATCGCCGCCGCCGGTCGCCGCGGTGGCGGCACGGTGCTGGTGCCGCCCGGGACGTACCGCGTGGACGACGTCATCCGCCTCGGCTACAACAACGTCGTACTGCGCGGCGCCGGCAGCGGCCGTACCACCCTCCACGCGACCCGCGACCTCACCGAGCTGATCGGCCCGTACGGCAGCCGCTACGGCGGCAACAAGTCGTCCTGGTCCTGGGCCGGCGGGCTCATCTGGATCTGCCCGGACGCCCGCTGGCGCACCCTCACCGATGCGATCCGGGCCCAGGCGTGGCCGTTCGAGGGCTGGACCGGCAACCGGCGCGACGAGTGGCACACCCTTACCGATGTCGCCGCCCCCGCCCGCCGCGGCGACTGGACGGTGACCGTCGAGGACCCGTCCGCCCTGCGCCGCGGCGACCGCGTGCTGTTCCAACTCACCGATGACGACAGCCACTCGCTGCTGGCCCATATGGCCGGTGATGTCGAGGGCGCCGCCGACTACGTCTGGACCGACAAGACCAAGCTCACCTCGTACGTCCCCTACGAGTGGCCGTGTCGCGTCGTCGCCGTCGACCGGCGGCGCCGCCGGGTGACCCTCGACCGCCCGCTGCCACTCGACGCCCGGCCCGGCTGGAAGCCCCGGTTCACCACGCTGGTGCGCCCGGTCACCGGCTCCGGGGTCGAGGGCATCACCCTCGATGTCGTCGAGACCCCGCAGTCGCAGCACCTGCTGGACAAGGGGTACAACGGCGTCGCGCTGCAGTGCGCGTGGGACTGCTGGGTGGACGACGTGACCGTCAGCAACGTCGACAACGGCTTCCTGCTCGTCGCCGCCAAGGCGTGCACCCTGCGCCGCACCCGGGTGACGGGCCGCGGCAGCCATCATCCTTACTGCTGCCGCGAGGGCTCGCACGACAACCTCGTGGAGGACTTCGTGCTGGCCCAGCGCACCGTCCCGGCCCCCGCGGGGACACAGCTGCACGGGATCAACGTGGAGGGGCTGTCCAGCTACAACGTCTGGTCGCGCGGCCGGATGGAGATGGGCACCTTCGACACCCACCGCGGAATGCCCTTCGCCAACGTCCGTACGGAGATCACCGTGGACAACACGGGGTCGCACGGCGGCGACGCGAGCGCCGGTCCGCTCTACGGAGCGCGGTTCGCCCACTGGAACGTCACGGTCACCAATCAGCGGGCCGGGTGCGTAAAGATCGACGACATCGCGCCGTACAGCGCGACCGTCGGGATCAGCGAGGTCCGGCAGTTCGGCCAGATCGACGTCCCGGACTTCACCGGCCCGCTCCACTCCCGTATCGAGTCCTATGGCCACCCGGAGGCGGTCCACCCCCGCAACCTGTACGAGGCGCAGCGCGCACTTCGCTGACATCGCGCCTGAAACATCGTGAGGAACGCGGTGAAGAAAAACGGTCCATGAGGGCTCTTCATGGTGAACCGGCTCCGGCGGCCGGGAACCATGAAGAGGAGACACAACGGTGCTCATGGACAATCCGTGGCTCACGGTGGCAACGGTCGTGACACCACATGGCCGGGTCGTGAGGGACTCCGCCCGCCCGGCTCGGACCACGGACGCGATCCGTGTCGCCGCCCGGGACGCGAAAGCGGACGACCAGTGCGCCCAAAACCGTTCGGGGCGTGCCAGTGAGCGGACTCACTCCCGCCCACTGCCCAGGAACGGTGCTACGGCTGATGGGAGATGTCATCCGCCGGCTGGCGGTGCGCTCGGGCGAACGGCTCCGAGCGCGCACGCTGGCCGAGTTGGTGAACAGAACGGAGCCGGGCGCGTACATCGAGGCGATGCGCCGCTGGCCCGAGGTCAGGGCGTGTGCCTCGCCCGAGGCATGGGTGACCACCACCATGCGGCGCAAGCTCTCGCGGGACGGGCGGCGCTGGTGGTTCCGCTGGAAGCCCGCCGAGATGAGCGTCCCGGCCGCCACGACCGCGAGCGTGGAGGAGACCGCCGAGGCGCTGGCCGCCCTGCGCGCCCTGGGCACGCTGCCGCCACGCCAGCGCCAGGTGGTCGTCATGCACTCGCTCGAGGGCATGAGCTACCAGGCCATCTCCGCCGAGCTGGGCATCTCCGTCGGCAGCGTCGGCAGCAACCTCCACAAGGCCCGCGCCCGGCTGAGCCTGCTGCTCGACGTCTCCCCGGAGCTGGGCCGCGCGACCGACCGCCTCCTGACCCGCACCCCGGAGGACCCGCTGAGCGTGACCCTGTACGGGGCCGCGGAGTGGCTGTCGGCCGGGTTCAGGGGCGAGGGCCGGGCGTCGCGGGGCGGGGGCGGAGGCCGCGGCGGGGTGCGCGACGACGGCTGGGATGATGCCCGTGGCGTCGGCCACGACGCGCAGGGGGACGGCGTCCCCCGAGTGAAGCCGCCCGACGGCGACGCGAACCGCGCCCGCGGCGATTGCCCGAACGTCGCCCCGAACGTCGCCCCGAACCGCGTCGGCGACGGCATCCGGGGGCGTCGATGATCTCCGCCGCCCGCGCGCTCCTCGCCACCGCCCGCGCGCTCCTCGCCCTCGCCCTGCTCGCCGTCTTCTACGCGCTGGTCGCGGCCATGGTGCTGCTCTGGGCGGCCTTCCTCGCGGCGGCCTTATGGACCGCGGGAACGCCGGAGGCCACGACGCCGCCCACCACTGTCGTCACCGCCTGCGCCGCGCTCGCGCCCATCGTCTTCGGCATGGTGTGGGCGGTGATCCGCACCGCCCGCCCCGCCACCCCGCGCGAGGACGCGGTGACGGTGACCCGGCGCGGGGCGCCGGAGTTATGGCGCACGGTCGAGGAGCTGGCCCTCGACGTCGGCACCCGGCCGCCCGGCCACATCAAGCTGACCGCCGAGGCCAACGCCTCCGTCACCGAGGACGCACCGCTCCTCGGCCTCGCCCCCGGCCGACGCGTCCTCTACCTCGGACTGCCCCTGCTGGACGGACTGTCGCCCGCCGAACTGCGCGCCGTCCTCGCGCATGAGCTGGGCCACTTCTCCGGCCGTCACAGCCGCTTCGGCGCGGTCGCCCACCGGGGCGCGGCGGGGCTGGTCGCCGCCCGGCAGGCGATCCAGGACGCGTCGGCCGCGAACGACCTGGTGCGGCTGTACGCGGGCCTGCCGCTGCTGCTGCTCGGTCTCTACACCCACGTCTTCCGCTGGCTCACCCGCCCGGTCCGGCGGCGGCAGGAGCTGGAGGCCGACCGCGAGGCGGCGCGGGTGGCCGGTCCGGGTGCCGTCGCCGACGCCCTGTGCTCCACGGCGGCGCTGGACGCGGCGTGGCAGGAGTTCCTCGCGGACTTCCTCGCCCCGATGCGCCGGGCGACGGGGCGGATCCCCGACGATCCGTTCCGCGCCTTCGCCCATATGGTCGAGGCGCCCGAACTACGGGAGCCGATGGCCGCGTTGCGCGCCCGCGCCGTCGAGCGGCCCGCGGACCGCGACGACGCGCATCCGGCCCTGGCCGTCCGGCTGGAACGGCTGTCGCGCCCGCCCGCGCAGGAGCCCGGGGCCGAACCCTTCCCCTCCCCACAACCGCTCTCCGCACAGCCGCGGTACGCGGTCGCGCTGGGCCGCGTCCTGCTCTCCGGGCCGGACACGGGCACGAGGGTGCCCTGGCGGGACTGGCTCACCGAACTGGCGGAGCACCGCGCGACACGGATCCTGACCCCGCTGGCGGAGGCGGTACGCGCGGTGGAGGAGACGGAGGGGATGGGATGGACGAAGGCGGAGCCGGGCGGGGAGCCGGAGAGGCTGACGATCCACCGAGTGCTGCGACTGCTGGACGGCGGCCGTCGCATGCCGCTGGCCCGCGCGCTGAGCGCCCGGCTGCCCGCGGGCGAGCGAATGCCCCGTGGCGATCAGACCGAACAGGACCCGCTCGCCCCCCTGGCCGGGGCCCTGGCCGTACTGATCGGGGCGCAGCTGGTAGCGCAGGGGACCGCGTACTGGGCCATGAACTGGACCGGCCCCAGCATCCTCGTACCGCCCGACGGCATCGCCCCCGACACGATCCGCACCTGGGCCGACACCGCCGTACGACTCCCCGGCCAGACCCAGCGGCTGGGGCTGCACCTGGCCGCCCTGGGCGTGGACGAACGCGCACCCCTGCCGTACACCGGCCCAGCGGGCAACACGAAAGCGCGACGGGTCAGCATCGCCCCCGGGCCCACCGGCCCCGCACGCCGACGCATCACCGCCGTACGGGCGCTGGCGCTCACCGTGCTGCTGGGGATGACGGGGCTGACGTTCGTCCTATGGGTGAACCGGGACGAGCCGAGCTACCCCGGAACACCGGTGACCCGCTGGAACGACCGCTACCAGCCGGGTGGCGGGACGGGAACGGACCCCACTCCGTTCCCCATTCCGCTCCCGACGTACCAGCGGCCCACTTTCCCGGCCTGGCCGACGCCCCCGACGTACCGATTGCCCACACGCTCAGTGCCGAGCATCCACATCGAGCCGATCATCCCGAGATCCACGCCTTGATCACCACGGGAAGCAGCGCCCGCTACTGGGAACCCGCCCCAACCGCAGGCACTCCCGCACCGGAGGCGGCACCAGCCCCACCCTCGGAGGCGGCACCAGCCCCACCCTCGGAGGCGGCACCAACCTCACCAGCCGGGGCCGAAGCCGAAGTCGAAGCCGCAACCGAAGCACCACCCGCATCCGCATCCGCACCCACATCCACCCCACCCTCGGACCCCCCGCCGGCCGCAGGCCGGCTCCGCAGGGCGCGCCCCAGCGCCACGTACCCCCCGGCCGCCACGAGGCCCACCACGGCGCTGGCCGCCCACAGGGCGTCCGCGCCGAAGCGGTCCATGACGGCGCCGCCCGCGAGCGGGGCGATGAGCGAGGCGAGGGACCACGAGAGGGTGTACATCCCCTGGTAGCGGCCGCGCCCATGGGTCGGGGAGAGCCGGGCGACCAGCCCCATCTGCGTCGGAGAGTTGATGATCTCGCCGACCGTCCAGACCATCACGGCCAGCGCGTACATCCCGACCGACCCGGCGAAGGCGGTCAGCCCGAACCCGGCGCCGGTCAGCAGCGCGGACACCATCAGCAGCGGCGCGGGATCGCGATGTTCGAGGAACCGCGTCACCGGGATCTGTACGGCCACGATCAGCACGCCGTTCGTCGCGATCGCGACGCCGAAGTCCGTACTGGACAGCCCGTCCGCCCCCATCGCCACGGGCAGCGCCACGAACGCCTGCTGGATGAGCGTCGCGACCAGGAACGACAGCGCGACCACGGCCATGAACCGCCGGTCCCGCAGCACCGCGCCCAACCCGACCTCGCGCTCCGGCGCATCCGCCACCACCCCCTCGGCGGCACGCTCCCGCTCGGGCCGGGACTCCGGCACCTTGCCGAAGACGATGACCGCACACAGCAGCGTCATCCCGGCATCCGCCAGGAAGAGCGTGAGATAGCCGTGGCGCGCGATCAGTCCGGCCGCCGCCGCGGAGACGGCGAAGCCGAGGTTGATGGCCCAGTAGTTGAGCGCGAAGGCCCGTACCCGGTCCCCTGGGGCGACGATGTCGGCGATCATCGCCTGCACCGCGGGCCGTGACGCGTTGCTGGTCATCCCCACGAGGCAGGCCACGACGGCGATGGCGACCGGGTCCTGGACGAACCCCAGCACGGCGACCGTGACCGCCGTCGACAGCTGTGCGACGAGCAGCGTGGGGCGCCGCCCCAGCCGGTCGGTCAGCACCCCGGCGACGACGGCCGACACCGCCCCGCCCAGCCCGTGCAGCGCCCCGACCAGCCCGGCGAACATCGCCGAATAGCCCCGATCCACGGTCAGGTACATGGCAAGAAAGGTGGCCACGAACCCACCCAGTCGATTGACCAGCGTGGAGGTCCACAGCCACCAGAACTCCCGGGGCAACCCCGAGACGCTCTCCTTCGCGGCCTGCCTCAGTCGGACGACGGACACCGGACGACTCCCCCCTGTGAATGCCACAGCCGGTAAGCCGCGCATCCCATGAGCGGCGCGGAATGTAAGTGGCACAACCAGCATCCGCAACTTACCGATACGACCCCCACCCCGCCAGTCAATTGACGGGGTCCGTCAACCGACCCCCTCAGACCGGTCCAGTAGGCTCGACGGCATGGCCGACGCACCGTACAAGCTGATCCTCCTCCGCCACGGCGAGAGCGAGTGGAACGCGAAGAACCTGTTCACCGGCTGGGTGGACGTCAACCTGAACGAGAAGGGCGAGAAGGAGGCCGTCCGCGGCGGTGAGCTGCTGAAGGACGCCGGCCTGCTCCCCGACGTGGTCCACACCTCGCTCCAGAAGCGCGCCATCCGCACCGCGCAGCTCGCCCTGGAAGCCGCCGACCGCCTCTGGATCCCGGTCCACCGCAGCTGGCGCCTGAACGAGCGCCACTACGGTGCGCTCCAGGGCAAGGACAAGGCGCAGACCCTCGCCGAGTTCGGCGAGGAGCAGTTCATGCTGTGGCGCCGCTCCTATGACACCCCGCCGCCCCCGCTGGACCGTGACGCCGAGTACTCCCAGTTCGCGGACCCGCGCTACGCGACCCTCCCGCCGGAGCTGCGCCCGCAGACGGAGTGCCTCAAGGACGTCGTCGTCCGCATGCTCCCGTACTGGTTCGACGGCATCGTCCCGGACCTGCTGACGGGCAAGACGGTCCTGGTCGCGGCGCACGGCAACTCCCTCCGCGCCCTGGTCAAGCACCTGGACGGCATCTCCGACGCCGACATCGCGGGCCTGAACATCCCGACGGGCATCCCGCTCTCCTACGAACTGGACACCGACTTCAAGCCGGTCAACCCGGGCGGTACCTACCTCGACCCGGACGCCGCGAAGGCCGCCATCGAGGCAGTCAAGAACCAGGGCAAGAAGAAGTAACACGGAACGATCAAGCCCCTCACCTGCGGTTTCGCGGCAGGTGAGGGGCTTGTTGGCATCCTGGGGCCGCCTGTGGGCCGTCAGGTGCTTGATCGGGCCGTCAGGTGCGTCGGCGCCAGCGGCGGATGCGGATGTCGAAGACGATCAGCAGGGCCGTCGGGATGGCGATCTCGGCGGGGGCGTTGGCCCACAGGGCGAACGCGCCGCCAGCCGTACCGATGAGCGCGATCGGCAGATCGCGAGGGTGGATGTCGACGGTTACGCCGACGCGTGGGACCATGGAGCCCTCCAGCTGTGTTCGCTTCACTTGTCCAGGTGATAGCTGAGAACGTGGCAATGGAGACGAATGCCGCCCATGCCGGGGCGGCATTCTTATGCCGCGGAGACTTTCTCATAGCTCTCATCCGGCGCACAAATGTGCAGCTGAAAAGCCATGCTGCTCGCGCCCGAGGGTATGGGCAGGTTGCCCGTCCCGAGTGTTCCACCGTTTTCCTTACGGTCCTTACAGTCCTTAAGGTTCCCTGAGGTTCCCTGCAGGGGACGCGGCGGTGCGCATGCTCCCTACTGGGCTAGCTATTGAGATACGTATTGAGCTACGTATCGAGCTTCCTATTGAGCTAGCTATTGAGCTACGTATAGAGCTCCCTACTGGGCTAGCTATTGAGCTCGCTATTGAGCTCCCTGCTGGGCTAACTAGCTTGCTACTAATTCTGCTTGTCGAGTCTCTGATAGGTGGTGGAGACGGCCTTTCTAGTGCGCTCCCGGCTGGACGGCATCAGGTGTGCGTACACGCGGAGCGTCAGGCCTGGGTCCGAGTGGCCGAGGTACTCGTCGAGGGCCTTGATGCTCTCTCCGGCGTCCAAGAGCACGGACGCGTAGAAGTGGCGTAGCGCGTGCATGCCGTTCTCGCGGGACTCCGCGTACGGCTGACCTCGCTCGGGCACTGGGATGACCCCCGCCATGGCCAGCGCCCGTTTCCACGCCTCCTCGTTGAGCGAGGTCCGTCAGACGTGCCCACGACGCGGCCCGGTGATGATCAGTCGCTTGGTCACCGGGGGACTGCCGAACACCTCCCACGGCAAGGTGATCTCGACCGGCGGGAACCGCTTCATGTGCTCCCGGAGCGCGTCGGCGACCGGACCGGGCAGCGATACGTCCCGGAACTTGCCGTCCTTGGGCGGGGCGAACACGGCCCTTGCTACGGCTCAGCTTCAGTTGCTGGACCACGTGGAGCGTGTCCGACTCGAAGTCGATCGCGTCGACGGCCACGCCCAGAATCTCGCCCTGGCGGAGCCCGCAGCCGCCGTCCAGGCCGACCATGGCCTGATAGCGCTCCGGCATGGCGGCCCAGGTTCGAATCCTGCCGGGGCACAGAAGAGGGCCAGCTCAGGAGGGCGTTCCCTCCCAGGCTGGCCCCTCGTCATCCCGGACGCCGGTCCATTCGGAAACACACGGCGCCGGGCCCCGGCTGAGGGGACCCGGCGCCGCGGGTGCTGCATCGTTGCTTACTGAACGTCGACGTAGTCGGCGGTGACGGTGGCGGTGCCGGTGGTGGAGGTGCCGGCGAATGACCAGCGCCAGTAACCATCGGTGGCGGCCTTGACTGTGGTCTTCAGAGCGCCGCCGGTACCCGTGGTCACCGTCTTGACGGTGGTGTAGGTGTTGGTGCCCTTCTTGCGGAACTGCAGTTTCACCGGCTGGCCGGTGTAGCCGGCGTACTTGTAGGTCTCCCAGTTGGCGCGGGTCAGCTTGCCGGTGACACTGAGGGTCTTGCCCTTCTTCACCGGCTCCGGCGAGGCGTTGACTGTCAGCTTGGCGTAGCGCCTGACCTTCACCGTGGCGGCGACGTCCTTGCTGACATAGTCCCAGTCGTTGCCACTGGCGCTGGCGCGCACCTTCCAGGTTCCGGCCGTGGTGTTGTCTTGAGGGTCGATTTGCGGGTTCATGGTCAAGGTGAAGGTGCAGGTAGTCGTGGTGGTGCTGTGAGCCACGCAGTCACCGGACACGTCGTCGGGGGTAACCAGCCCGTAGGGGTCGTCGGGCATTTTCTGGCCGGGCCCGTGCCACAGTACGGGGAAGGTGTAGTCCTCCTTGATGCCCGAGTTGTCGGTGGCGGTCACCGCGATGGTGAAGGTCTTCGGGTTCGTGGTGCCCAGGACGATGTTGGACCCGCTGTTGACGACCACCTTGGTGATTTCAGTGTCACCCACGGACTCATCCGCCTGGGCGGCGCCTGGAACAACGAACACGGACAGGGCCAGGGCGCTGGCAACGGCGGCCACGGTGGCGCGCTTACGCATAAGAGGTCATCTCATTTGGGCCGTTCGATAGCCTGCTGACGTGGGAATCGTTGAGCGGCTGGTGCCGGATGAGCTGTGGGAGTTGTTCCAACGCGTGCTCCCGGAAGCGCCGACCCGGCCTCAAGGAGGTGGCCGACGCCGACATGGCGACCGGGAGGTGCTGGCTGCGATCGTGTTCGTGGCAACGTCGGGCTGCACGTGGCAGCAACTGCCCTCCGCCTCGTTCGGGCCGTCGGGAGCCACGGCCCACCGTCGCTTCGCCGAGTGGTCGAAGGCCTGGGTGTGGGCGAAGCTCCATCGCCTGGTCCTCGATGAACTCGGCTCCCGCGGCGAACTGGACTGGTCCCGCTGTGCGATCGACTCGGTGAACATGCGGGCCCTGAAAAGGGGGACCTGACAGGCCCGAATCCTGTTGACCGGGGCAAGTACGGCTCGAAGATCCACTTGATCACAGAGCGGACCGGACTGCCCCTGTCTGTCGGGATCTCCGGCGCGAACCTGCACGACAGCCAGGCCCTCGAACCGCTCGTACGCGGCATCCCGCCCATCCGCTCCCGCCGCGGACCCCGCCGACGACGGCCTGCCAAGCTCCACGGCGACAAGGGCTACGACTACGACCACCTGCGCCGATGGTTACGCCAGCGCGGTGTCCGGCACCGCATCGCACGCAAGGGCATCGAGTCCTCCAAGCGCCTGGGACGGCACCGTTGGACCATCGAACGGACCATGGCCTGGCTCGCCGGATGCCGCCGCCTGCACCGCCGCTACGAACGCAAGGCCGCCCACTTCCTGGCCTTCACCAGCATCGCCTGTACCCTCATCTGCTACCGCAGACTCGCCAAATGAGATGACCTCTAAGGCCATGGAAGGGCTTGATGGTGATCAGCGTCGACGACTGCCAGGCTGGACAAGGCCGCACGCGCCCGCTTCTTGGTCACACTCGAAGTAACCCGTGCGGCCGCCGTCACGTCACGGCCGTGGAAGACCACCTCGCGGGCCGAGGCGGGGCCATCGCACCGTTGCGGGTCAGGTTTTCGCAGGAGTGCTCGCCGTCGCCCCCGGCGGGCGCATCATGAAGACGTCGATCGGGTCCTGGGCTTCCACGACGAATCCGTGGCGCTCGTAGAGTCGACGGGCAGCACTGCCCTGCAAGACGTTCAAGCCCACGGTCATGCCCTGCGCGTCCGTTCGCTCCAGTACCGTGCGCAACACAGCGGATCCAAGCCCTCGGCCTTGACAGTGCGGAGCAAGGTAGAAGTGCTCCAGCCACTGCCTGCCTTCGGCGGGCCGGACGGTGACGCAACCTGCCGGTTCACCGTCGATCATGATGATCGACGTGTGCTGCGGGGAGAAGGAGTCCCGCAGCCGCTGCCGTACCCGGTGCTCGTCGTAGCGCCCAAGGCGTTCCAAGTCCGCACGCATGACCGTGGCCCGCAACTCCGCGATCACCTCGATGTCCGCTGCCACCGCAGAACGCAGCACCCAGCCCTCGGCGTGCGCCGACGTGGTCCGCGCGGGCACTGCCATGTCCGATCGGGTATCGCTCCCCATCACCCCAGCATCCATGGCCGGAGTATCTCAGTCCGCCTGCTCCGAACAGGCGTATGAGCATATCGGCCCGCACTATCCGATCCCACTGCGACTTCAATCGCGGACTGGGGCGTCAGGCGAAGCCGCTGCCCGGAAAGCTGATGCGCCGGGGCGTCAGCTCAGGGCGGCCTCGCCTGTGTGGACCGCTCGCAGGGCGCGCTCGACGGTTTCCTGGTTTTCGCCGACCGGGGCAACGTAGTCGAGGACGCCTCGGGCGGCCTCGTCTCCGAGGGTGCGGGTGATGACCCATGTGCCGAGGTACTGGGAGGCCAGGCAGCCGCCCGCCGTGGCGATGTTGCCCTCGGCGTGGAAGGGGACGTCCAGGACGGTGACGCCGCTGGCTTCGACGAAGGGGCGGGTCTTGATGTCCGTGCAGGCGGGCATGTTGTCGAGCAGCCCGAGCTCGGCGAGGACCAGTGCGCCGGAGCACTGGGCGCCGATCAGCTGGCGTGACGGGTCGAGGGGGAGCCTGGAGATCAGACGGTCGTCGGCGACCACGTCGCGCGTCTTCACGCCGCTGCCGATCAGTACGACGTCGGCTTCCGTCACGAACTCCATCGGGCGCTGGCCGGTGATCTCGACGCCGTTCATGGAGGTGATGACCGGCGTCGGCGTGGTGATGAACGCCTCCAGGCCGTCCTTTCGGCACCGGTTGATCAGTGCCGAGGCGATGAAGCTGTCGAGTTCGTTGAATCCATCGAACGTGACCACGGCTACCTGCTGCATGGCATCTCCCTCGACTACGGCAGGGCGGGTGCTCAGCCTCCCAGGTGTGCTGTGGTCGGGGCGCGGGCCAATTGGTGGGTGGTGGCTCGTCCAGCCCTGGGGCCCAGTCCTTAAGACGTCTTTAGGACTTATGCTGAAAGTGTCTGCGCGACCTAGGACGGTGAGCACCCATGGCCAAGTACGAGCAGATCGCGGACGCCCTTCGTCAGAGCATCCGCGCAGGTCAGCTCGAACCCGGGGAGCGGCTTCCGGCCGAGGACAAGCTTGCGGCGCGGTATCGGACGAGCGTGCCTACGCTGCAGCGGGCGCTGTCGGAGCTGGTGGCCGAGGGGCTGATCGACAGGCGGCACGGGGTGGGGACGTTCGTACGGACGCCGCGCCGGCGGGTCGAGCGGAGCAATGAGCGGCATCAGTGGGAGAAGGACCGGGCCCGCCGGTCCAGGGCGGAGCGGCTGCGGACCGGGTCGACCGAGCACGACACCGGGCTGGAGGTCGGCGACCTCGCGTTTCACGCCGAGTACCGCGATGCGAAGGCCGACGAGGACCTGGCGTCGGTCTTCGGGGTCGCCGTGGGCACGCGGCTGCTGGAGCGGATCTACCGCACCAACTGCCGTGAGGAGGACGCGCCGTTCGCGCTCGTGCACTCCTATCTGGTCCACGATGTCGTGGCCGCCAATCCCGACCTGCTCGACGCCGCCCATGAGCCCTGGCCCGGCGGCACCCAGAATCAGCTCTACACGATCGGCATCGAGCTGGACCGCATAGAGGAGCGGATCACGGCCCGGCCGCCGACGGTGGAGGAGGCGGAGGCGCTCGGCCTCAAGAAGGGGGTTTCGGTGATCGTTCTCCGGAAGATCTGTACGGACATCGACGATCGGGTCGTCGAGGTCTCCGATGTGACGTTGTGCGGAGACCGTACGGAACTCGTCTTCACCACGCCCCTGAAGAGGTGGTGACCATGCCGAACACCATCACCGTCATCACCGCGGTCCACGCCCCGGGCGCGGCGCATCTGCCGGACGCCCACAAGTCGTTGCGCGAGCAGGAGCTGCCGGACGGCTGGGACTGGCAGTGGGTGATCCAGGAGGACGGCGAGACCGACGCCGTACGGCCCTACGTGCCCGACGACGTGCGCGTCAGCTTCGGGCAGGGCCGGGCCGGACGGGCCGCGATGGCGCGCACGATGGGGCTCTCCCGCGCCGAGGGCGCGTACATCAAGGTGCTGGACGCCGACGACATGCTCACCCCCGGCGCCCTCGCCCGCGACCTCCGCGCGCTCACCGATCACCCCGAGCTCGGCTGGGCCACCTCCCGCGCCCTGGACCTGCTGCCCGACGGTTCCACCGTCGGCTTCGAGGGTGACCCGCCGCAGGGGCCCATCGCACGCGGCGCGGTCCTCGAATTCTGGCGGGCGAACGACCACCGCGCCCAGGTCCACCCCGCCACCCTCTTCGTACGCCGGGACCTGCTCCTCGCCCTGGGCGGCTGGATGGCCCTGCCCGCCTCCGAGGACACCGGCCTCCTCATGGCCCTCAACGCGGTCAGCCGCGGCTGGTTCACCGCCGAGACCGGTCTGCTCTACCGCAAGTGGCCCGGCCAGGTCACCAGCCAGTCCGCCCACACCGACGCGGCCGAGCGCGCGGCACGGTTCGCGGTGGTCGAGGCGCGGGCCCGGGTCCTGGCCGCCATGGAGGGCTGGCGCTACGACAGCCGCTGAAAACCCGCTCGCCGCCACCGATGAGTTTGTGCGGGCTTCCCGGTCTGAGAGGAGGAAGAGCTCACCGACGGCATTCGCATCCCATGGAGGGGCGTCATGAGGAAGATCACCGCCAGCCTGTTCATCGCGCTCGACGGAGTCGTGGAGGCGCCCGACCAGTGGCACTTCCCGTATTTCAACGACGAGATGGGCGCCGCCGTCGACGCGGGCCTCGGCGCGGCCGACACCCTCCTCATCGGCCGTAAGACCTACGACAGCTTCGCCGGAGCCTGGCCGGACCGCGAGGCGGCGGGCGGTGAGGACGCCCACTTCGCCAAGAAGCTCGGCGACGCCCGCAAGATCGTCCTGTCCCGCCAGAAACTCAGCTTCACCTGGCGGAACACCGAGCAGCTCAAGGGCGACTTCGCCGACGCCGTCACCGCGCTGAAGAACGAACCGGGCGGGGACATCGCCCTCAGCGGCTCGGTCTCGGTCGTCCGGCAGCTGATGGCGCACGGCCTGCTGGACGAGCTGCACCTGCTGGTCCACCCGATCGCCGTCCGCAAGGGCATGCGGCTGTTCGACGAGGCCGAGACCACGATCCCGCTGAAGCTGCTCTCCTCCGCCACGTTCAGCACCGGTGTGCTGCACCTGGTCTACGCCCCGGCCGAGTCCACCGCCGACGCCACCTACGAGGACGCCAAGACCCACCTGCCCCAGGACGACCAGTAGCACGAGTTCCTCATGAAGCAGGCGGCTGTTCCTGCGGCTGCTGCGGCTGAGGTTGCTGTGGTTGGGGCTGTTCGGGCTGGGGTTGCTGCGGTTGCTCGGGTTGGTTCGGAGGCTGCTGCGGCTGCTGGGACGGCGGCTGCTGGGACGGCGGCTGTTCAGAAGGCGGCTGTTCGGATGGCGGCTGTTCGGATGGCGGCGGGGTCGTCTCATCCGGCGGTGTGGTCGACTCAGGCGGTGTGGTCGACTCAGGTGGGGTAGTCGGCGACGGAGACTCGGTGGTCCCAGGCGGCGAGGTCGTTTCAGAGGGGGGCTCGGTTGTCGGCGGAGACTCGGTCTCGGTTTCAGACGGGTCCGGGGTCACCTTCGGCGGAGGTGGCAGATCGATCACGCCCTGCACTCCACCCATTGCCATGCTTCCGGGGTATTCATTCCGTGACAATACGTTGTCGTCGGAATTTCCCTCGCTGCCATCGCCGACCCCGCGTACGAAGACGACACCCTTGTTGATCTGGACCATAGTGATCTGTTTGACGACGGTCGATGACGTATTGACGACAGTGACGGAGTTGGATGAGAAGCTGGACCATGTTGGCCCGCTGAACGTCGCCTGGGCGCCTTGCGGTGGTGCGGTCACTTTCACGGGGTTCCCGCAGTTGCACTTCGCGACAGGGGTTCCGCGCTTATCGATGAAGACCGCGGTCCCGGCCTGGAGGACCAGGCCGTCCCACGTCACCTCGCCACTGCGGAATCCGTAGGAAGTCACATACGTGTCCGAGCGCAGAGTGACACTCGACAGTTGACTGACGTAGTTCGGTATGTCAGCCGACCGAATTCCTTGAATCTGACTCCATGCTGCCGCTTTTCTCGGATCGGCCTGCAGTTCGGTGATCAGTGCCTGTCCATTGCAAGGGGCCTGACCCGGGGTCCCGGCATACAGCCCAGGCGCGTTGCTTTGGAAGGTCCGACCCCCGCTGGAGGGTGACGCTACGTTTCTCTGGTCAGTTCCCACGGGGCGCGTGAACGCCGGCACAGAAGTCGTCCCGACCGGCTCCCGGCGATATTCAACTGCCTCCGCTTTCCGGGAGGTATAGATGATCGCGAACACCGCTACGACGATCACGACGACAATGAGTCCGATGATCAGTAGTGTGCGACGCGAGGTGAGGCGCCATGAGTTCGAGCTCATATTTCATCCTTCCCTCACCTCTCACTCTGCTCGCGCCATGCGTGCTCTGGTTCCCCTGAGGGGGAGGGGTTCCTCCCCTACTTATGGGTGATTTCAGCACACGCTGTCGATGGATGATTGGTTGTTTCAGAGGCGCTAGGGCAGCGTCTCCGCGTCGACCCGCGAGAAGACCAGGTCGCTTTCCTCCGTGACCGGGCCTCGCCAGCGGACCGGAACCTCGGGTGGGTGCCGCAGGGCGTCGGGGTAGCTGGCTGCCGCGTAGTCGTTGGGCAGGCGGTAGACGTGGAAGCCGTGGTCCTTGAGGGCGGTCAGCAGGTCTTCGACGGAGTCGCCCAGGTCGGACATGCGCTGGGGGGTGACCTCGACGGTCAGTTCGGCGTCGGGGCGCAGTTTGTCGAGGAGGGGGACGAGGCCGCGGACCACGCTGCCTTCCGCGCCCTCCACGTCGATCTTGATGACCCGGGCGTTGGTGATCTCGTCGTCGGTGAGGAGGTCGGGCAGGGGCTGGGCCGCGATCTCGAAGGTGGACTCGGCGGGGCCGTCGTAGGGGACGACGCTGTTGGCACCCATGTTGCGGGAGCTGGCGAGGATGAAGGTCAGCAGTTCGTCGCGGTCGGAGACGGCCGCGTTGAGGGCGCGGATGTTGGTGCGGTCGTTGCGCCGGGCGTGGCGCTGGAGGAGCTGGTGGAACGTCGGTGAGGCCTCGATCGCCACCACCGTCCCGCCGCGGCCGACGAGGCGGGAGGCGAGGACGCTGTAGTAGCCGATGTTGGCCCCGACGTCCACGAAGACGTCCCCGGGCTTCAGCCGGCGCTGGAGCCACCGCGTCATATGGGGCTCCCAGACGCCGAAGAGGTAGAGGTACCGCTGGATGAGGTCCTGGGTGTCGACGGCGAAGGTGGCGCCGAAGCGGGTACGGGCCAGGCGGTGCAGGGGGCGGTCCCGCAGGGCGGCGTTGAGGTGGCGTTCGACCAGGGCCCGCTTTCCGGCGCTCCAGGGCGCGTGGCGGACGTACTCGCGGCCGAGGTCGAGAGCGGCCTGGTCGACGAGCCTGCGGATCACGGGGTCTCCAGGTGGGGGAGGTGTCTTCTTGTGTGCGGCGTGCGGTCTCGTTCGGTGCCGCCGCACTGGTGCCCAGTGTCCCCCGGACATGCCCGGACAGGTCCGGCCATGGTCCGGACAGGGTCCAGCCATGGCCCGGACAGGGGCCGGACGAGGTCCAGCCATGGTCCGGACATGGAAGCGCCCGACCGCTGGCGACGGGGGATGCACCAGCGGTCGGGCTGTACCTAAGAGTAACGCGGCCGCCGGGATGGGGAAGCCGACTCCTCCCTTGCGGGAGCAGTTGTGACCGCGATCACGCAACGTTCGCGCAACGTCGTTACTGACCGCACGGAGGCGTGTACGAGAGCCGGGAGAGGTATTCGTCCCATTTCTCCGGAGTCAGTACGCCTCGCGTCATCGAGCAGATGCGACGCTCCGCCTCTTCCACGTCCAGGCTCCACAGCCGGACCGTGTCCGCGCCGCTGGACACCCCGAGCATCCGGCTGTGCGGGCTGAACGACAGGAAGTTGCCGGTCTTGGCGTTGGGGCTCAGCGACTGGCCGATGGACGTGGCCTTGGAGGGGACGGTGACGTCCCACAGCCGGACCGCGTTGTCGTTGCCGCCGCTCGCGAGCGTGTCGCCGTCCTGGCTGAAGGTCAGCGACACGATCGCGTCGGTGTGGCCGGTGAGCGGGGACCGCAGCCGGGTCACCCTGCCGGGGTCGGTGACGTTCCAGAGCCGGACCGTGTTGTCGTCGCTGCCGCTGGCCAGCGTATGGCCGTCCGGGCTGAAGACGAGCGCGTTGACGGGTCCGAGGTGGCCCGTGACCGGCCCGCCGCGCGGGGTGGCGTGGCGCGGGTCGGTCACCTTCCACAGCCGGATGGTGTTGTCCGCGCTGCCGCTGGCCAGTGTGCGGCCGTCCGGGGTGAAGACGAGGGTGTTGACGTAGCCCCGGTGGCCGGTGAGCGGTTTGCCGAGTCGGCGGACATGCGACGGGTCGCTGACGTTCCACAGCTGGATGGTGTTGTCGTTGTACGCGGTCGCCATCATGCGCCCGTCCGGCGTGAAGGCCAGCGCGCCCGCGAACCGGGTCCGCAGGGGGACGGGCGGCTTGTACGGGACGGGCCGGGTCGGATCGGTGACGTTCCACAGCCGCACCTGGCGGTCTCCGGTCATCATCGCCAGGGTGTGGCCGTCCGGGGTGAAGGTCAGCTCCCGCACCGAGCCCTCGCCGGGGTCGAACGGCTCGCCCAGCGGCACCGGCCGGTTGGGATCGTCCACGTTCCACAGCCGGACCTTCTCGTCGCGCCCGGCCGTGGCGAGCACCCGCCCGTCCGGGCGGAACACCCCGATCCGGCCGACCATGTCCGACGTCGGGATCGACCACAGCCGGACCGTGTTGTCGCCGCTCCCGGTGGCGAGGGTCCGCCCGTCGGGGCTGAAGCCCAGGGCGTACATCTCGCCGCTGCTGCCCGCGAGCGGCTCGCCGACCTGTGACGGGTACGCCGGATCGCTGACGTTCCACAGGCTCGCCGTACTGTCCTGGCTGGCGACGGCGAGCATGGATCCGTCCGGGCTGAAGGACACCGACCAAATGGGGCCGATGTGGCCGGTGAGCGGCGAGCCCAGCGGCTCCGCGTGACGTGGATCGCCGACATCCCACAGCCGGACGGTGTTGTCCGCGCTGCCGCTGGCGAGGGTCCGGCCGTCCGGGCTGAACGCCACGGAGTGGATCAGATCCTTGTGGCCGGTCAGCACCTCGCCGATCCGTTTCGGCCGGCGCGGATCGGCCATGTTCCACAGCCTGATCGAGGCATCGTCGCCCCCGGCCGCCAGCGTCCGCCCGTCGGGGCTGAACGCCACGGAGCGCACGGCGGCGGTGGCGCCGGTCAGCGCGCCGATCGCCTTCGGCCGGTCCGGGCGCCGCATGTCCCACAGGCGCACCACGCGATTCTCCGTGGCGGTGGCCAGCGTGCGCCCGTCCGGGCTGAAGGCGAGCAGATAGATCGTGCCGTCGTGGCGGGAGAGGGGCGCGCCGAGCCGGCGCGGATGGCGGGGGTCCCGTACGTCCCACAGCCGGATCGTGCCGTCGTCGCCCGCGCTGGCGAGGGTCTTGCCGTCCGGGCTGAATACCGCGCTGCTCACCCAGCTGGTGTGGCCGGTGAGGGGCTTGCCCAGCGGTTTGGGGCGGGTCCGGTCCTTCACGTCCCACAGCCGTACGGTCCGGTCGTAGCTGGCGGTGGCCAGCAGCTGCCCGTTCGGGCTGAACGAGGTGAGGTAGACGGCGCCGGTATGGCCGTGCAGCGGCGTGGCCAGCGGCGCGTTCACCACCGACAGCAGCCGGTTTCTGGTGGCCTCGTCGTGCGGCCGCAAGTCGTGTGCCACCAGGGCGAGCTGGGCGGACAGCGACGGATCCGTGTTCTGGAAGCGATCGGCCTCGGTGACCACCTGCTCGAACACCGCGTCGTCCCGCTGCTGCCACGCGACCACCGCCGTACCGGCGGCCAGCACCGCCAGCGCGACCAGCGCCGACACCGCGCCACGGCGGAGCCACACCGTACGCCTGCGCAGCCGCACCGAAGCGGCCAGGAACTCCACCGCGCTACGGGTCAGATAGGTGCCGCCGGCGGTCTTCGCCCAGGTGTGGGCCTGTTCCAGCCGGGAGCCCCGGTAGAGCAGGGACGAGTCGCGGTTCGAGCCCTCCCAGGACCGGCCGTCCTCTTCCAGCCGCTGGCGCACCAGATGGTCGTTGCGGTCCTCGTCGATCCAGTCGCGCAGCCGGGGCCAGGCGTGGAGCAGCGCCTCATGGGTGATCTCCACGGTCTCGGCGTCGAGCGTCACCAGGCGGGCGCGGACCAGCGTTTCGAGCGATTCCTGCGTCTTGCCCGGATCCGTAGACTCCCTCGCCAGCTGGTGCCGGGTCCCCCGTCTGCGGGTGGCCTGGGTGTCCTCGCCCAGCCGGACCAGCCGGAGGAGCAGCAGCCTCGCGGCGGTGCGCGCCTCGGAGTCGAGGCTGGACCAGGCCCGCTCGGCGGTCGCCGCCACCGCCCCCTGGATGCCGCCCGCCGCGCGATAACCGGCCAGCGTCAGCCGTCCGCCCTTCCGCCGCTGCCAGGTGGCGAGCAGGGCGTGGGAGAGGAGCGGCAGTACGCCCGCGTCATGCGTCCCGCGCGGGCCGTCGGCGCTCACCTCCCGGACGATCAGTTCCGCGAGCCCCGGTTCGAGCTCCAGGCCCACCGCCTTGGCCGGGCCGGTCACCGCCTCGCGCAACTCGGCTGTGGTCAGCGGCCCGAGCACCATGTGCCGGTGCTGGAGCGCGTCGGCCAGTTCGGGGTAGCCCAGGCACAGCTCGTAGAAGTCGGCGCGGATGCCGAGGACGACGAGCACGGGGGGCGGCTCACCGGGGCCGGCGGGGGTGCAGGCGGCGTGGAGGAGCTGGATGAACGTACGCCGGTCGGCCTCGCCCGAGCCGAGGGTGAACGCCTCCTCGAACTGGTCCACGATCATGACGGGGCGGGCGTCGGAGGACGGCGTCTCGCGGTCCGCCCATGCGGTGACGGCCTCGCGGACCGTGTGGGCGAATTGTGGGGTGCCGGGTTCGGCGGCTGGTTCGTATGCCGTTGGTTCGTAGGCGGCCGGTTCGTGTGTGGCTGGATTGTTTGCTGTCGGTTTGTCTGGTGTTGATTTGTTCGCTGTTGGCGCGTCTGCTGTCGGTGTGTCTGTTGTTGGCGCGTCCGCTGTCGGCGCGTCCGCTGGTGGGCCGTCAGCCGCCCGTCCGTCCGCGTCCGTGTCCGCGTCGGCGTCCGGTTCCGCGTCAGCGTCCGCCTCCGGATCCGGTTCGTCCGTTTCCGGTTCCTCCGTCGTGGGGACCACACGCGCGAGTTCGGGGATATGGCGGACCAGCTCCGCGAGCGGGTCGCCGCCCGGTACGAGTTGCAGTACACCCCTCGCCCGGCTGTCCCCGTCGCCCGGCGCCCCGGTGCGCAGCGCGGGCACCAGACCGGCGTTCAGCAGCGAGGACTTCCCCGCCCCCGAGGCGCCCACGAGCACGACCAGGCCGCCCGTCTTCTCCGCCGCGTGCAGCTGGGTGACGAGGGCGTCCGTGCTCCGCTCCCGGCCGAAGAACCACCGGGCGTCCTGCCGGCGGTACGAGGCCAGCCCCCGGTACGGGCATACGCCGCCGGGGACCGCCGGACCCTCAACCGGGGGCCCTTCCTCTTCTTCGGCGGCCGGGGCGGGCCGTTCGCCGACCGGGTCGGCCAGCGCACGCTCCCACAGCCGCTGCCAGCGGGCCATGTCGTACAGGCCCGGGGACACCGGCACGGGCCGCGAGCGCCGTGCGTCGGGTATCAGGACATGCAGGACGGCCGCGAGGGCGGCGAATTGGGCGGGTGCGTTCTTCGCTCGTCGCCAGTCGCTGATCCGCTGGGCGGAGACCCGTACGGGACGCCCCCGCTCATCGGTCCGCTGGAGTCGGACGACCGCCTCGGCCACGCTCTTGAGGGGAGGATTACCGGCCTCCCTGTACAGCAGTGCGAGGCGTTCCGCGAAGGCTATGCGTGCCCCCGAGTCGGAACTCAAGGTCTCCACTCCTTACTTCCCCCGCGCTGGACATCCGGACCGGAAAACTCACTTTATATGGCTGACCAGCGGAGAAACCGGCGGCGTGATACCGGAACCTCCTCGGTGGGAGGCGCAGCTGGCAGGATCATGGCGCGATAGCGCATCCACCACGAGCCGTCCAGCCAGGCCATCAGCTCAGCGCACGGAGAGACAACCCATGGCACCGCATGTTCTCGGTCAGCTTTCGCCGCGGTCACGAGACGGTGGTCACCGGCGCGTCGCGTGAGCCCCGGAGATCCGTGAAGCCGCTCCCCTCGGGGACGGCGGTCGTGTCGACCACGGATCCGGCCCCCCGATCCGCACCCGTATGGCGCGGATCGGCACCGCTCCAGCGTTCGGCACCGGTCCCCACGAGGGGAGGGACCGGCGCCGGACGTTGTGGCGGTTCTGTCGTCTCTGCTACGTCTCTGTCGTCCCCGCTACGTCATCTGGGCGCGGCGGGCCAGTCGCCGGGGCCGCCGCCGTTCCATTCGATCAGCGCGGGGTTGTCGAGGGGCGCGTCCTCTTCCATCACACCCGCGCGGTGCAGGAGCCGCCGGAGCTCGTCCGGGCTCACCACCACTCCGACGTCGGCGCCGTCGATCAGCACACGGCGGCGGCCGTCCAGCGGTTCGTCCACCACGACGCGAGGCGGGGCCGGGGTCTTGTCCTCCATCAGTCTCCTAGCGGGGGGACCACTGGCTTCAGCCGGTGGGGGAATCGCATCCCTGGGCCATGATATTTTCCTCTTGTCCCGGAAGGGATCGGTTTGGGCTGGACCGCCACCTTCGGGTTGGAAGCTCCCCCTCCTTCAGGCGGGGGAGCGGAGTCACAGGACCAGGCTCGCCGCTTCCGGCCCCGACCGCACCTCGGGCGGGACATGCCGGGGCCGACGCAAGAGAAGTCTGGAAGACACGACGGAGGGCCTGGGACCGGTCACCGGTCCCAGGCCCTCCGTCGTGTCGGTTGTATCGGTCGCGCCGGTCAGCCGCAGTTGCCGCCGCACTGGCACGGGCCGCCGGACTGACAGCCGCAGCCGCAGCCCGAGCCGCAGCCGCATGCGCCGACGGGGTGGGTCGGAGCGGGTTCGGGCTTGGAGAGGTCCGCCATGCGTCTCCTCCTCGGGAGGGGTCACGTCACCTGCTGCTCATGGTGCCGACGACCCGGCGGCCGGGCGCAGGGGCGCGTCGACGGCGCGTTGATGCACACCGTCGCAGACGCTCACGCTCCGTAGCCGCTCGCGCCTGCGCACGGTCATGCTCACGCCCCTTTGGCGCTCACGCCCCTTTGGCGCTCACGCCCCTTCGACATCCCCCTGCGGGGATATCTCGTCGGCGTGCTCACCGGTGACCAGGTAGACCACGCGCTTGGCGACCGAGACCGCGTGGTCCGCGAACCGCTCGTAGTAGCGGCCCAGCAGCGTGACATCCACGGCCGTCTCGATGCCGTGCTTCCAGCGGTCGTCCATCAGGTGCTGGAAGAGGGTGCGGTGCAGCAGGTCCATCGCGTCGTCGTCCTGCTCCAGCTGGAGCGCGAGGTCGACGTCCTTGGTGATGATGACCTCGGCGGCCTTCGCCATCAGCCGCTGGGCGAGCTGGCCCATCTCCAGGATCGTGGCGTGCAGATCGTGCGGCACGGCCGAGTTCGGGAAGCGGAGCCGGGCCAGCTTGGCGACATGCTGCGCGAGGTCGCCGGAGCGCTCCAGATCGGCGCTCATCCGCAGGCTGGTCACCACGATCCGCAGATCGGTGGCGACCGGCTGCTGCCGGGCGAGCAGGGCTATCGCCCGTCCCTCCAGGTCCCGCTGCAGATCATCGACCTTCTCATCGGCGGCGATGACGCTCTCGGCGAGCTTGAGGTCCGCGTCGAGAATGGCAGTGGTGGCACGGCCGATGGCCGAACCGACGAGCCGGGCCATGTCGACCAGGCCGTCCCCGATCGAATCAAGCTCCTCGTGGTACGCGTCCCGCATCACTGACCTCTTTCACTGACTCTCGGTGACGATCTTTGACAGGCTCTGACAGGTTTCCTGGCAGTTCTCCGTGGCTCATGCCCCGGGGCCTCACACTTCCACGCTCCGGCCGAAACGCGTCCGCTTCCGGCATCGGGCGTTAATCACACCTGATGCCCAGGTGAACTCTCGGCAACGCGGCCCCGGCTGCCCCGTGTGAGGCCCGCTCGACGAAACGTCCGGAGTGAACCGATACCGACTCCTCGGTGAACTCTCGGCAACGTCTGACCGAGGGGATCGTCACGGGGCTGTGGAGGGGTCTCGCCGCCCGCATAACCTGGATGCATGAACGTGAACGCGGCGATCGCCGCAGTGGCGGCGCTCGCCGGGTTGTGCACCGGCGTCATCGCCATGCTGGCGTTCCGCTGGAGCGAGCGTGAACAGGCGAAGCCTACGCGCTCCTCGCTGCATACCGACGCAGTGCTGCCGCCCGGCGTGGACACAGTGTTGTCGGTACTGCGTTCCTCGGCCGTCGTCCTCGACGAAGCGGACGCCGTCGTCAAGGCGAGCTCGGCCGCGTACGCGCTGGGCCTGGTGCGCGGCGGCAAACTGGCCGTCGAGCCGATGCTGGCGATGGCCCGCGACACCCGGCGGGACGGCGAGATCCGGCAGATCGAGCTCGATCTGCCGCGCCGCGGCACCGGCCGGGGCGGCGACGCGCTCGCCGTCTCCGCCAGAGTGGCCCCGCTGGGCTCCCGGCTGGTCCTGCTGCTCGTCGAGGACCTCACCGAGGCCCGCCGGATCGAGGCCGTACGACGCGACTTCGTCGCCAACGTCAGCCATGAGCTCAAGACCCCCGTCGGCGCGCTGTCCCTGCTGTCCGAGGCCGTGATGGACGCGTCCGACGACCCGGAGGCGGTCACCCGCTTCGCCGGGCGGATGCAGGTCGAGGCCACCCGCCTGACCAGCCTGGTCCAGGAGCTCATCGACCTCTCCCGGGTGCAGAACGACGACCCGCTGGAGGACGCCGAACCGGTCCGGGTGGACGAGCTCGTCGCCGAGGCCATCGACCGGTGCCGCCACCAGGCGGGCACCAAACAGATCACGATGGCCACGGGCGGCACCGCCGATCTGCACGTCTGGGGCAACCGCGGCCAGCTGGCCGCCGCGCTCGGCAATCTCGTCGAGAACGCGGTCAACTACAGCCCGGCCCGCACCCGCGTCGGCATCGCCGCCCGCCGAATCCCCGCGACCGGCGGGGACCTGATCGAGATCGCCGTGACCGACCAGGGCATAGGCATCTCCGAGAAGGACCGCGAGCGGATCTTCGAGCGCTTCTACCGGGTCGACCCGGCCCGCTCGCGGCAGACCGGCGGGACCGGGCTCGGGCTCGCCATCGTCAAGCATGTGGCCGCCTCGCACGGCGGGGAGGTCACCGTGTGGAGCGCCGAGGGACAGGGCTCCACCTTCACCCTGAGACTCCCGGAAGCCGGTGCGGCGCGGGACCGGGACCGCTCGCGGAGCGAGACGCGCGAGTCGAGCGAGTCGTACGACACCGGAGACCTCGATGGCGAGGACCACGGCCGGCCGTACGAGACCTTCACCAATGAACCACTCTCAGCCCCGGAGGTCCTTCCGTGACCCGAGTTCTGGTCGTCGAGGACGAGGAATCGTTCAGCGACGCGTTGTCGTACATGCTTCGCAAGGAGGGATTCGAGGTCGCGATCGCGACCACCGGCCCCGAGGGGCTCGATGAGTTCGAGCGGAACGGCGCCGACCTGGTGCTGCTCGACCTGATGCTGCCGGGCCTGCCCGGTACGGAGGTCTGTCGCCAGCTGCGCGGCCGGTCCAATGTCCCGGTGATCATGGTGACCGCCAAGGACAGCGAGATCGACAAGGTGGTCGGGCTGGAAATAGGCGCCGACGACTATGTGACCAAGCCCTTCTCCTCGCGCGAGCTGGTCGCCCGGATCAGAGCCGTGCTGCGCCGCCGCGGTGAGCCGGAGGAGATCGCCCCGGCCGCCCTGGAGGCCGGACCGGTCCGGATGGACGTCGACCGGCACGTGGTCACGGTCGGCGGCGGCAAGGTGGACCTCCCGCTGAAGGAGTTCGACCTGCTGGAGATGCTGCTCCGCAACGCGGGCCGGGTGCTGACCCGTATGCAGCTGATCGACCGCGTCTGGGGCGCGGACTACGTGGGCGACACCAAGACCCTCGACGTCCACGTCAAGCGCCTCCGGGCCAAGATCGAGCCCGACCCGGGCGCGCCTCGGTACCTGGTGACGGTGCGGGGTCTGGGCTACAAGTTCGAGCCGTAAACCGGCTCATGCGTGAGGGCGGCCCTGGAAAGGTCCAGGGCCGCCCTCACGCATGCCTGGGCGGGTCTCAGTGACCGCCGCCGTTCGGGGTGGGCTCGCCGGAGGCGATGCCGTTGGGGGCGCCGCTGCTCTGCTCGCCGCCGGGCTGGCCGCTCGCCGTGCCCGACGGGGTGCCAGAGGGCGTACCACTGGCGGTGCCGCTGGGCTTACCGCTCGGCTTGCCGCTGGGCGTCGCCGGGCCCGTCGGCTTGGCGGTCGGCAGTTCGGACGGGCCCCAGCCCTTGAAGTAGCTCTTCGCCGGGACCACGAACGCGGTGATCGGGATGTTGCCGGTCGAGCTGAGGTCGAAGACGACCCGCTGCGCGTTGCCGTCCTGGGTGGCCTCGCGCCCGTCGCTGACGACGGCGGAGGCGTTGCCCTCGCCGCCGAAGGCCACCGAGCCGCCGCGCGGGACCACGACCGGGCCCTTGCCCTTGGCCGGGGAGAGCTTCACCCGAGCGCTGGTGCCGGGGAGGGTGATGGCCTTGACGGTCTGGTCGTTCTTGCCGTTGTTGAAGATCCGGCCGGTGACGACGGCCGGGCCCTCGGCGGTGCGGTCCGGCTGGGTCACCACGGTGGCGTTCTGGATCTTGATGTCCCCGACGGACGTCGCGGCGTTGTCGGGTTTGACCCCCAGCGTCTGCGCGTCGTTCCCCGCCGCGCAGGCGGAGAGCGGGGCGATCGAGACCACGATGGCGGCTGCGGCGAGGGCGCCGCGTCGAAGGCTGCTGCTCACGGCGGCGGCATCTCCTAGGACGAGGTAAAGGTTGGATCAGCGCGCTTAGATTACCGATCCGCCCTCTTCGGCTCGCACCCGACCCGCCCCTAGGCGATCGGCCCCGGGGCGGCACGCCCGTACGCCGCCGGTTCCGGCGTGGTTCCGGCGTGGTTCAGGTGTGGTCCCGGTGGGTTCCGGTGTGGTTCCGGCGCGCTTCCCCGCGTGCGTTACGCGGTCCGTGCGGCGCCGTCCCGAAGTCCCGAATATCGGCTCGACCGGTCGCGCGGGAGATTATCGGTAAGGAATCCATGCATGTCCGAGAATTGATCACAGACTTGATCCGCTCTGCGTGATCAACTCCGTGATCAATTCGCGAATCGGGGCCGGATCCCTCGCTCCTGATCCGAACGGAGTAGCGGAAGTCCATCGACTGGACTCCGGCAAAACGGGACGTAGGACCACTCGTCCGGGCTTCTTCCGACGCGTAACGGGTGGGTTTCGGGGTGCCCGGACAGCCGCTCCCACCTGCGAATACCCGGTTCCGCAGGCCTCGTGCAGCACGTCCCTGCCGCACTTGTCAAGCCCCGAGATATGCCCTGACCTGCGAAAACGCCATTCAGAAGAAGGCGTTCCCGTGTTACCCTGGATAGCCACGGAAGGGGTACCTGTCACATGACGTTCAAGGTTGGCGACACCGTGGTCTATCCCCATCACGGGGCCGCGCTGATCGAGGCCATCGAAACTCGCCAGATCAAAGGCGTGGACAAGACCTACTTGGTGCTGAAGGTCGCCCAGGGTGACCTGACGGTTCGTGTGCCGGCGGACAATGCGGAGTTCGTCGGTGTGCGTGATGTGGTCGGCCAGGACGGGCTGGACCGGGTCTTCGAGGTGCTGCGCGCACCGTATGCGGAAGAACCGACTAACTGGTCCCGTCGCTACAAGGCAAATCTCGAGAAGCTCGCCTCCGGCGATGTGATCAAGGTTGCCGAGGTCGTGCGTGACCTGTGGCGCCGAGAGCGTGAGCGCGGACTCTCCGCCGGTGAGAAGCGCATGCTCGCCAAGGCCCGCCAGATCCTGGTGAGCGAGCTCGCCCTCGCCGAGAGCACCAACGAGGACAAGGCCGAGGCCCTGCTCGACGAGGTTCTCGCGTCCTGACAAATCAATGCCGTGGTGCCCGAGTGACTCAGACGTGAATTCCCGCTAAATCGTCTGTCGCCGGGCGCTGCGGCATGTGTACGCGCCGGACGCCCTTGATCCCCTGAGTGATCTCCTTTGATCCCCCGTTTGATCCCCCGAGTGATCTCTGAGCCCCCGGTCCATCGCACCTGGTGCGGTCCATCGCACCCGGTACCGATGCGCCACCGCGCGCACGGTGCGCGGTATAGGTGTGCCGGGCCCGGGCAGCTGGCTCGACCAGTCGTCACGGAAGGGGCCGGTCGGGGCATCGCGCCCGGCACGCTGTGGCCATACCCATTTCGGCTGAGGAAGCAAACCTGAACGCCAACTCAATGTCCGCAACACCGGATCACGGCGGCTCCGGCGCGTCCGGGCGAACCGCCCGCACCGCCGCCGTGATCCCCGCCGCGGGCCGCGGAGTGCGGCTGGGCCCGGGCGCCCCCAAGGCGCTGCGCCCGCTGAGCGGCACCCCCATGCTCGTCCACGCCGTACGGGCGATGGCCGGATCCCGCTCCGTCTCCCTCGTCGTCGTGGTCGCCCCGCCGGACGGCGCCGACGAGGTGCGGCGGCTGCTGGACGCGCATCCGCTGAGCGGCAGCCTCGGCGACACCACCGAGGTGGTCGTCGTGCCCGGCGGTGAGACCCGCCAGGAGTCGGTGCGCAAGGGTCTTGCCGCCGTCCCCGAGACCGTCAGCACCGTGCTGGTGCACGACGCGGCCCGGCCGCTGGTGCCCGTGGACACGGTGGACGCGGTCGTCGCCGCGGTACGGGACGGGGCGCCCGCCGTCGTCCCGGCGCTGCCGCTGACCGACACCGTGAAGCGGGTCGAGCCGCGCACCGGGGAGCGGGCCGGTGAGCCCGAGCCGGTGGTCGGCACCCCCGAGCGCGCCCTGCTGCGCGCCGTCCAGACCCCGCAGGGTTTCGACCGCGCCACGCTCGTGGCCGCCCACGAGAAGATCGTCCTGGAGGGCGAGGGCGCCACGGACGACGCGGGCATGGTGGAGCGGCTCGGTGTGGAGGTCGTGGTCGTTCCCGGCCACGAGGAGGCGTTCAAGGTGACCCGGCCGCTGGACCTGGTACTGGCCGAGGCGGTCCTGGCCCGCAGGAGGGCGAACGATGGCTTCTGACGCGGCGATGCTCCCCCTGGTGGGCATCGGTACGGATGTGCACGCCTTCGAGAAGGGGCGTGAGCTGTGGTGCGCCGGGCTGCTCTGGGAGGGCGAGGAGTACGGACTCGCCGGGCACTCCGACGGCGATGTGGCCGCGCACGCCGCCTGTGACGCGCTGTTCTCCGCCGCCGGGCTGGGCGATCTCGGCGCCCACTTCGGCACCGACCGCCCCGAGTGGTCCGGCGCGGCCGGCACCACGCTGCTCGCCGAGGCCGCCCGGATCGTCCGGGACGGGGGCTTCGAGATCGGCAATGTGGCGATCCAGGTGATCGGCGTACGCCCGAAGATCGGCAAACGGCGCGAAGAGGCGACGAAGGCGCTGACGGCGGCCGTGGGCGCCCCCGTTTCGGTGTCCGGTACGACCACGGACGGGCTGGGGCTGACCGGCCGCGCCGAGGGGCTCGCGGCGATCGCGACGGCGCTGGTGTTCCGCGGGTAGGGGCGACCGGTGGTGCGCACGGGGGCGCGGGTGCTCCGCGTCGACCACCCAGGCGAACGGCGCCCGGTCCGTGGTGCGCACGGGGGGCGCGGGTGCTCCGGCGGCGACGCCGCCCGGCGGTCAGGGGGTGACGCCGCCCGGCGTTCCGGCGGTCAGGGGGCGCGCGGGCGCGTCCGGAGTGTCGCCCGCGTCCCGAGTGTCACGCTTCTGTGTCCCCGTGACGGAAGGGGCACGGGGCACCGTTCTCTTCCCACTACCCTTGATGCGTGACTATTCGCCTGTACGACACCAGCGCCCGGCAGATCCGTGACTTCACCCCGCTCAACCCGGGCTGCGTCTCGATCTACCTGTGCGGCGCGACCGTGCAGGCCGCCCCGCATATCGGGCACATCAGGTCGGGGCTGAACTTCGACATCATGCGCCGCTGGTTCGCCCACCGCGGCTATGACGTGACGTTCATCCGCAATGTCACGGACATCGACGACAAGATCATCGCCAAGTCGGCGGAGCAGAAGCGCCCCTGGTGGGCGATCGGCTACGAGAACGAGCGCGCCTTCAACCAGGCGTACGACATCCTCGGCTGCCTGCCCGTGACCTATGAGCCGCGGGCGACCGGTCATGTCCCCGAGATGATCGAGATGATGCGGGAGCTGATCGACCGGGGTCATGCGTATGCCGCCGAGGGCAATGTCTACTTCGATGTGCGCTCGTTCCCCGAGTATCTGAAGCTCTCCAACCAGGATCTCGACGGACTGCGCCAGCCCGCGGGCGAGGGCGAGACCGGCAAGCGCGACCCGCGCGATTTCGCCATGTGGAAGGCGGCGAAGCCGGGGGAGCCCAGCTGGGAGACCCCGTGGGGGCGCGGCCGTCCCGGCTGGCACCTGGAGTGCTCGGCGATGGCGCACAAGTACCTCGGGCGCGCCTTCGACATCCACGGCGGCGGCGTCGACCTGATCTTCCCGCACCATGAGAACGAGATCGCGCAGGCCAAGGCGTTCGGCGACGACTTCGCCGCCTACTGGGCGCACAACGCCTGGGTGACCATGAGCGGCGAGAAGATGAGCAAGTCGCTCGGCAACTCGGTGCTGGTCTCCGAGATGGTCAAGCGCTGGCGTCCGATCGTGCTCCGCTACTACCTGGGCACCCCGCACTACCGGTCGATGATCGAGTACAGCGAGGAGGCCCTGCGCGAGGCCGAGTCGGCGTTCGCGCGGATCGAGGGCTTCATCCAGCGCGTGGTGGAGAAGGCCGGGAGTGTCGAGCCCGCCGCCGAGGTGCCGCCCGCCTTCGCCGAGGCGATGGACGACGACCTCGGGGTGCCGCAGGCGCTCGCGGTCGTCCACACCACCGTCCGCCAGGGGAACTCCGCCCTGACCGCCGACGACAAGGAGGCGGCGGTCGCCCGGCTCGCCGAGGTGCGGGCCATGCTGGCCGTGCTGGGCCTCGATCCGCTCGACGAGCACTGGGCGGGCGGCTCCGACCGCGGTGAGGATCTGCACGGCGTGGTCGATTCCCTCGTCCGGCTGGTCCTGGAGCAGCGGCAGGCCGCGCGGGCCCGTAAGGACTACGCGACGGCGGACGCGATCCGCGATCAGCTCCAGCAGTCGGGCCTGGTGATCGAGGACACCCCGTCCGGGCCGCGCTGGGAGCTGGGCACCCGCTGACCTCGCTGTTTGTGCCGCCCGCGGCATCGGGCGGCACACTTGTGACCGTACATACGACCGTACGACCGTAGACGCTTGTGGCGTTCGACGTTTTTCCGGTTTTCCGTTGCCGTTTGCCGAGCAGCGCTGAGCAGTGAAGAGACAGGTGACATTCATGGCCGGCAACAGCCAGCGCAGGAACCGCCGTACCAGCAACAAGAAGGGCGCGACGGTCGGCAGCGGCGGTAAGCGGCGCCGCTCCCTCGAGGGCAAGGGGCCCACCCCGCCCGCCGAGATGCGCAAGGGACACGCCAAGCAGCGGATGGCCAACGCCCGCGCCCGCCAGGCCGCCAAGCGCCCCGTACCGCGGCGCGGTGGCAAGGGCTCGAACGAGCTGGTGGTGGGCCGCAACCCGGTGGTCGAGGCGCTGCGCGAGGGCGTCCCGGCGAACACGCTGTACGTGCAGCAGTTCATCGACAGCGACGACCGGGTGCGCGAGGCGCTGAAGATCGCGGCCGACCGCGGCGGCATCCACCTCATGGAGGCGCCCAAGGCCGAGCTGGACCGGATGACGAACGGGCTGAACCACCAGGGCCTGGTGCTCCAGGTCCCGCCGTACGAGTACGCCCACCCCGAGGACCTGAGCGCGGCCGCCTTCGACGAGGGCGAGGACCCGCTGATCGTCGCCCTCGACGGCGTCACGGATCCGCGCAATCTGGGCGCGGTGGTCCGCTCGGTGTCCGCCTTCGGCGGCCATGGCGTGGTCGTACCGGAGCGGCGCGCGGCCGGGATGACCGCGGGCGCCTGGAAGACCTCCGCGGGCACCGCCGCCCGCACCCCGGTCGCCCGCGCGACCAACCTCACCCGGACCCTGGAGGCCTACCAGAAGGCGGGCCTGACGGTGGTCGGGCTGGCGGCGGACGGCGATGTCGAGCTGCAGGACCTCGAGGTGCTGGACGGCCCGGTCGTGATCGTCGTCGGCAGCGAGGGCAAGGGGCTGTCGCGGCTGGTGGGCGAGACCTGCGATCTGCGGGTGCGGATTCCGATGCCGGGCGGCGCGGAGTCGCTGAACGCGGGCGTGGCGGCGGGCGTCGTGCTGTACGAGGCGGCGCGGCGCCGGGGCTGACCCAGTGGCGCCCAGTGGCGCGGTGTCGGGGCTGACCCAGTGGGGCCCAGTGGTGCGGTGTCGGGGCTGACCCAGTGGGGCCCAGTGGTGCGGTGTCGGGGCTGACCCAGTGGCGCCCAGTGGCGCGGTGTCGGGGCTGACCCAGTGGCGCCCAGTGGCGCGGTGTCGGGGCTGACCCAGTGGGACCCAGTGGCGCGGTGTCCGGGCCGACCCAGTGGGGCCCAGTGGCGCGGTGTCGGGGCTGACCCTGGTGCGGGCGTGGGCCGGGGCGTGGGTGCCCCGGCCCGGTCCGTTACGCGCCCTCCGGCCCGATGATCTTGACGGGCCTCGGACAGATCGGGACGTCCCCGGCAGTGTCTTTCCCGTCCGTCGCTCGGTTAGTTGGGCGTGGAGACCAGAAAAGCCCGCATGCCTTCGCCCCTGGCGGGACGCGCGGGGGGATTCGACGACGAACCACAGCTGACCATGGCCAAGGTGCCATGCGATCCGGCGCAGGTCGCCGTCAATGCCCCGAGCTTCCGGGTGCAGCTCAGCGTCCCGGTCGTCAGCAACACGCTGACGGACACGGCCCGGCTCGCCCGCGTCCCGGCCCCCGGCCGGCGTCGGCCGCCCGTGGTGTGGAGCGGCCGCACCCGCCCCGGCGGGGACACCGCGGCGGCCCGGCTGCTGCAGGCCGTGCGGTACTCCTCCGAGGGGCTGACCGACAGTCTGTCCGATGGCCTGAACGATGGTTTGGGCCGCTCCCGGGCGGGCGAGGGTGCCGAGGACGTGGGCGCCACGCAGGTGCTGCCGCGGATCGCCTTCGACGACGACACCGCGCCCACGGTCATCGGCCCGCGCAACCCGCGTACGGAGTCCGTGCCCCGGTCGTCCGGCGGAGTGCCCCGGTCGTCCGGCGGGCGGCGGCGTCCGGGCGCGGACGGCCCGGCCGAGGCGGGCGGAGCGCGCGGGGCGGGCCGGGCGAGCGCGGTGGCCAGGGCCGCCGCGGCGGAGCGGCGCGGCGCGTCCTCCGGACGGCCGGGCGCGCTCGACGACGAGCGGGACGAGTCGCGGCGCGCCGCGGTTCCCCGCCCGCGCCGCCACTCCGAGTCCGTACGCCACGCCTACTACCCCGGGCGCCGGATGAACCTCGGCGTCGTCCTGCTCCCGCTGCGCATCTTCCTCGGCTTCATCTCCATCTACGGCGGGATGGGCAAGCTCTCCGACCCCGTCTACTTCGACGGCGGCGAGCGCGGCTCGATGGTCACCTGGCTGCGCAGGCTGCACCCGTGGCCGATCGCCGAGCCGCTGCGCGACCTGGCGCTGGAGCATCCGGTGGGCGCCGGGCTGACCGTGGCGTTCCTGCAGATCGTGGTCGGGGTGCTGACCGTGCTCGGGCTGTGGCAGCGGCTGGCCGCCGCGTTCGGCGCGCTGCTGTCCGCCGCGCTGATCGTCACCGTGAGCTGGCGCACGGTGCCGGTCTACGACGCGCCCGACATCATCTACCTCGCCGCCTGGAGCCCGCTGATCATCGCGGGCGCGCCGGTCTACTCGGTGGACGGCCGGCTCGCCGGCGAGGCGTGGCGGCGGCTCGGTCCCCGGGCCGAACTGTGGGAGCTGCGGCGCCGGGTGCTGCGCCGCGGTGGCGTGATGGCGATGGTGGTCGCCGGGCTGACGCTGCTGGCGGGCTCGATGCTGGGCGCCGCCGTACGGTCCTCGGAGGTCGTGAAGGCGCCGGAGCCGAGCGATCTGCCGACGAACAACCTCCCCGGCTCGCCGCTGCCCAGCAAGCCCGCGGAGAGCCCGCGCGGCGGGCAGCGCGGGACGGTGGGCACGGATGGCGGCACGGCGGGCGCGCCGTCGCCGCGCGAGCGGCTGTCGCACGGCCCCGAGCCGTCCGCCACGGACTCCTCGGCGTCGACGTCCTCGTCCGGGGTGCCGAGCGCGACGGATTCGGCGTCCGGCACGTCCGGTCGGCCCAGCGGCGCGTCCCGGCCCCGCCCCGGCCTGGGGACGACCCCCCGCTCCCCGCGCCACCCCCTCGCCCCGACGGCGCCGGGCCCGTCCTCACCGGGCGGCGCCGGTGGCGGCCTGTCCGCGGGTGGCCCGGAGGGCGGGCCGCCGGAGGACAACACGTACAACTACAGCGACCCGGCCGCCGAGGAAGCAGCCCTGGGTGGCCTCCTCGGCTGAGAACGGTCGCGCTCCCGCACCAGGGCGCCCACCGTGCCTCAGGCTTGTGGGCACGCCAGGGAGGTGTCCGGCGGATCTTGACGCCTGCGGCGGGCTGTTCCCCTCCCCGCCCCTTCCCGAAACTGGGGCTCCGCCCCAGACCCCGGGGTCCAGGGCGGAGCCCCTGTCCCGCGGCCGAGCCGCATGTCGATGCCGCGGGAAGGGGCGGGGAGGGGAAGTTCCGCCGACCCTAGGCACGGGCACCGTGATGGGCGGCCATCGAGGACCCTCGGGTGGACGCTGGGCCGCGCCCAACCCTGCTGGCGCCGCATCACGCGCAGCCGGGGTTCAGGCGTGTGGCACAGGTGTCGTGTCGAAGGGGCCGTGGCCGTGGGGTGGGGGGCCGGCGGCCAGTTCCTTGGCGGCCTCGGTCAGGTCCTTGGCGGTGTCGATGGCCCGCCAGTACGCGCCCTGGGGCAGTGGGAAGCCCGCCAGTCGACGTTCCCGCGCCAGGCGCGGGAAGGTGGTGCGTTCGTGGTCGCCCCGGTCGGGCAGCAGCGCGGTGAAGGCGGCGGAGAAGACGTAGACGCCCGCGTTGATGAGGTACGGCGAGGGCGGCGACTCGATGAAGTCCAGGACGTGGCCGAACTCATTGGTCTCCACCGCCCCCCACGGAATGCGCGGCCGGGCGAGGGCGAGCGTGGCGGTGGCGCCGCGCTCGTCGTGGAAGTCCGCCATGTCGCGGAGCGAGAAGCGGGTCCAGATGTCGCCGTTGGTGGCGTACCAGGGCTGGTCGGGCTCGGGGAGCCTGGTGGCGGCGAACTTCAGGCCGCCGCCGCGCCCCAGCGGCTCCTTCTCGACGACGGTCTTCACCCGCAGCGGCAGCTCCGCCGCCTCGAGCCAGTCCTGGAGGACGGCGGCGAGGTGGCCGCAGGAGACCACGGCGTCGGTGACGCCCTCGGCGGCCAGCCAGGCCAGCTGGTGGCCGATGATCGGAGTCCCGGTGCCCGGGATCTCGACCATCGGCTTGGGGCGGTCGTCGGTGTACGGACGCAGCCGTGAGCCCTGGCCTCCGGCCAGGACGACGGCTTGTGTGGGGCGCGCGGTCTGGTGGTGATGCCCGGGCCTGCGCTCGTCGTCATCGCTCATGAACCGCACCATATGCGGTGCGGGGACCGCCGATGGGGGAACGAGGGTGGGAAGAGCCCCGGCGGTACGGCGGGGGCGCGGTCAGCGGTACGCCTGGGTGGTCCCGGACGCGAACGAGGTGTCGCAGACGGGGCGTGCGTACGCCTGGGCGCGGCTCACACCGCCGTACTTGGCGACCGCGGCGCGGCCGAGCGCACGGGCGATGGAGGCGCAGTGCTTGGCGAGCGAGGGACGTTCGGCCGTCGCCACTTGGAGGTGGGTGAGCGCCACGGAGGGGTTCTTCTCCTGGAGCTCGGCGAGCAGCCGGTCGCGCAGCAGCTCATGCGGCGCCCGGTGGGTGGCGTGGGTGGACGCCCGGTCGGAGGAGGCGGTGAGGATCTGCGACTCGGCGCTCGGCGAGGCCCAGGGGACGCGGGTGACCGCGAGGGTGCCGGAGAGGACGAGCACGACGGGGAGGACGAGGGCGAGCGTTCTGCCGATGCGGCGGGCTGCGTGGTTCACGGGGTGGTTCCTCGCGGGTGGGTGGTACGGACTGGGTGGTACGGACTGGGCGGTACCCAGTGGGTGGTGCGGAACTGCGGTATGCGGTGATCGTAGCGAGGAGCGACGATATGGCGACATTCCGTCACCGTGCCGGGTGATGGAAACCCACTCCTGGCGTTCGGGAGGTTGACGCTCGGGGGCGAAATGCGCGGAATGTCGGGGAATTTATCGACAACGCAACACCGCGACGTACTCCCCGCCCACCCAACGCGACGGCGCCGCCCGTCCGCGGGAAGCGGACGAACGGCGCCGTCGGTACGAACTGACGGGCCAGCGGCCTCAGTCGCTGAGCCGCTCCCCGGACGAGGTCGAGAAGACGTGCGTCTCACCCGGCCGCGGCACGACGTGCAACTGCGCGCCCTTCTCCGGCACCTGGCGCCCGTTCACGCGGACGACCAGGTCCTTGACCTCGCCGCCGACCTCGGCGGTGCCGTAGACGTAGCCGTCGGCGCCGAGTTCCTCGACGACGTTGACGGTGACGGCGAGACCGGCCGGGGCGTCGTCGGAGGCCTTGGTGAGGCCCTTGGCGGCGTCGCCGTTCTGCTCGACCACGTCGAAGTGCTCGGGCCGGACGCCGACGGTGACCGTACGGTCGCCCTTGTCGGACGCGGCGCTCAGCGCCTCACGCGAGACCGGGACGACGCTGTTGCCGAACTTCACACCGCCGTCGGTGATGGGCACCTCGACCAGGTTCATCGCGGGCGAGCCGATGAAGCCCGCGACGAAGAGGTTGTTGGGCCGGTCGTACATGTTGCGCGGCGAGTCGACCTGCTGGAGCAGGCCGTCCTTCAGCACCGCCACCCGGTCGCCCATGGTCATGGCCTCGACCTGGTCGTGGGTGACGTACACCGTCGTGATGCCCAGCCGCCGCTGCAGGCTGGCGATCTGGGTACGCGTCTGCACACGCAGCTTGGCGTCCAGGTTGGACAGCGGCTCGTCCATGAGGAACACCTGCGGCTCCCGGACGATCGCCCGGCCCATCGCGACACGCTGCCGCTGACCACCGGACAGCGCCTTCGGCTTGCGCTCGAGGTACTCGGTGAGGTCGAGGATCTTCGCCGCGTCCTCGACCTTCTGCCGGATCTCGGTCTTGTTCACGCCGGCGATCTTGAGCGCGAAGCCCATGTTCTGGGCGACGGACATGTGCGGGTACAGCGCGTAGTTCTGGAACACCATGGCGATGTCCCGGTCCTTCGGCGGCAGATGGGTGACATCGCGGTCCCCGATCCGGATGGCCCCGCCGTTGACGTCCTCCAGCCCGGCGAGCATCCGCAGGGAGGTCGATTTCCCGCAGCCGGAGGGGCCGACGAGGACGAGGAACTCGCCGTCCTCGATGGAGATGTCGAGCTGGTCGACAGCGGGCTTCTCGGTGCCCGGGTACACCCGGGTTGCCTTGTCGTACGTGACCGTGGCCATGGTGATCTGTCCCTTCACCGGCAGGAACGTGCCGGACGATCCGAGTAAAGGAGGGGTCTAGTCCACCGGAGGTGGATTGGCGTGACGCTATACCGGCGAGGGCGGCCATGTCTCTAGCCAGGACCCGGGAATTTTCGAACGGATCACACCTCGGGGCCGGGTACACTGCAGGGGACGCCGACTTAGCTCAGCTGGTAGAGCACCGCTCTTGTAAAGCGAAGGTCGTCGGTTCGAACCCGACAGTCGGCTCTGAGCCCGAGCAGGGAAGAAGCCCCGGACGGTCTGCCCTCCGGGGCGTTTGCTATCTCACCCGACCGCTTCCGAGCCGTCCGCGACGTCATCGCGGCGCCGCCCGCGGAGCCTCCCGGCCGCCGGAACCGCTCGCCTTCTCCTTCTCGTCTCCTTCTCGGCCTCGTCTCCTTCTCGTCTCCTTCTTGTCCTGATCCTGCTCGGTTCGGTGGAGCCGCCACGGTGCGCCCATGGCCGGAGTTGCCCGGACCGCCCGCGCGGTGTGTGCGTGAACGCCGGGTGAACTTTCATCGGGGCCGGGTTCTTCACCTCCGGTGTTGCAGCATGTTCCGCTCTTGTGAAGTCTTCGCGGCCCGTCGCATTGCAGCTTCCTGCACCGGATGTTGCCTTCCAAGATTGAGTACGTTGATATGGTCTCGACGGATCAGATAACCCGTGCCTTCTCGGCGACGGGTTCTCGACGGCCATCGGAGGGTGGCCGCCGGACAGGGGGCAAAATGCATGAGCGGGAGTTCCGCGCTTTCGTTTCCATAGCTGAGATAGGACGCATGGATCAAGCGGCCAAGGCGCTCGGCTATTCACAACCGGCCATCAGTTACCAGATCAAGTGCCTGGAACAGATGCTGGGCACCAAGCTTTTCACCCGCGACTCCACCGGTGCCCAGCTCACCAGGGAAGGTCGCATGATTCTTCCGTCCGCACGGGCGGTGCTCGCGCTGATCGACAGCATGAAGGGCGTCTGCGCGGCGGCCTGACACATGCTGCAATCGCCACTTCGGTCCGACTTGTGGCGGCGGTCACCCAGGAATGAGGAACTCCTCATGTGAATGATCGCCACATGGATTTGGAGTGGTATGACCCGCTGGTTCGCGGCTTGTCGGGGTCATTCTCCGATTCCCTATGTTGGCTGGCAGTAACAGGACAGAAACAACCCGGGACACTCGCTGAAAGCCTCCTGACCGATGCGTACAGTGATGATCACCACGTCGGAGGCGGGGGAGCCCGGGGGCCGTACTGCAGCTAGCTGACAACTTCGGGGGTTCGCGCGGGGGGTCAAAGGGGGGCCGATAAGGGGAAGACCTGCCTACTCTTTCTGTGCCGACTCGGACGCGTTGACTGGCGTAGGAGTGGGAACTACTGTCGGCCGCGCATCGATAATTGAAGTGTTCCGCCTTTCAACCTTTGGCGACGGAACATACCTGACCATTCAGGGGGATGGTCACTCACTTCAACCTCCCAGCCGCCTCCCGGACCTACCGGTCCGATGTCCGCTGGTGATCGTTGTGTCATAACGGGGGTAAAGCGTGACAGGTTTGGCGATGGCGCCTGTTTCCGCGAGAGCGGGGGAACCGGCGGCGATAGGCGCGGCTTCGGGGCCTGGTGGTCCCGAACCGGGACGTGACGGTGTGGTGCAGGCACTGCTCCAGGCCCGTAAATTGATCGAATCGACAGTGAATCTGCACCGCCGCACCGTGGCCCGCCACGCCGTGGTGACGATGAAGGGGAATGACGCGGCTGTCGCGAACGCCGTGGAGGGGCTCGTCGACCGGGCCCGGCACGGCATCAGCATCGCGCTCCCCGCCGGCGGCGACCGGGCCGAGATCATGGTGTCGGCGCTGCGCCGGCTGACCGGGCCGGGCCATGAGCGTATTCCGGTGCGGCTGCTGTGCACTCCTGGTGCGCTCGCCGACCCCGCGACCCGGGCCGCCGTGGAAAGCGGTGTGAACACGCAGGTCAAGGTGGTCGACGCGGTCATGGAGATGCTGATCGTGGACGGCAGCGTGGCCATGGTCCGGTCCTCCGTGGAGCGCGGGGGAGGGGACGTGGTGTCGGTCATCGAGGACACGGCGTCCGTCCGGGCCCTGGATCTGCTGTTCGCCGGTGCGTGGTCGGGCGCGGTGCGCCTCGCGGAGCACCGCTGGATCAGCGAGCGGCTGCGGACCGAGTCCGCCCGGCGCATCCTGGAACGGCTCTGCAAGGGTTACACCGACGATGTCGCGGCTCGCGAGGTCGAGGTGTCGTTACGCACCTACCGGCGCCATGTCGCGGAGATCATGCGGGCGCTGGGGGCCAGTTCCCGGTTCCAGGCGGGGGTGCGGGCGGTCGAGCTGGGCCTGCTGTCGACGGCCGACTGACCCGGGGAGCGACGCGGTGCGGGGCGTCCCGTGCCATGGGCGGACACGAGTGGGTGTTCCGCGGTTGATACGCGATGAGAACTCACGCGGGGGTGAGTGGTGTGCCATCCGGGGTGCCCGAGAGCTCTTCGGGCAGCAGCCGTCGAGAGGTCGACCTCGTTCCGGTCGAGGCCTCCGATGAATTCGAACGGGAGCTGCTGGAAGTCAGCGCGCTCCTCGCGTCCACGGTGGACAGACGACGTAATCAGCTGCACCGCGACGCCATGGTGGACGTCATCGACGCCCATGAGGACGCCGTCGAGACGGCGGCGCGGCTGGTCACGGATGCGGCCGAGCACATCGACGTGGTGCTCGCCGCGGAGCCCGCGTACTCCGAGGCGGTCCACGGCGCCCTGACCGCGCTGCTGTCCGGTACGGCGCGGAACACCTCCCGGGTGCGGCTGCTGTGCACGCCCTCGACGCTCGACTGGCGGTTCGTCTCGGCGCATGCCGCCGAACCGCGGATACGGACCCGGGTGGCCCGGATCCCCGCGCTGGTGGCCGTGATCGCCGACAACGAGCACGCGCTGGTGTGCGCCGCGTCGGTGTCCGGCCGCCGGGCCTCGGTGGTCCGCGCGCCCGGTGTCATCCAGCCGCTGGTCGCGCTGTTCGACGGGGTGTGGCGCAACGCGGTCGAGGTCTCCGACCGCATCGAATTCGGCGACAAGACGCGGGCGGATATCGCACAGCAGATACTCGAGCGGCTGCGGGCCGGGGTGACCGACGAGGTCGCGGCTCGGGAACTCGCGATGTCAGTGCGTACCTACCGAAGATATGTCGCGGAGATCATGGCATTACTCGGGGCGAATTCACGATTTCAGGCCGGGGTGCGCGCCGCGGAACTCGGTCTGCTCATCTCGCAATCCGCCGGCGAGCGACGGTGACCAGCCATCGCATTCTTTTCAGCGGCCCAATGGCAGCTTCCTGACCGGCCGTTGCCCGGTGCATCGGGGCGCGGCTAGAACTGGCCGCAAGGAATGCGGGCGGGTCACCAGGGCGACGGGGGATCGGCCGACGATGACGAGGAGGTGCGTGGAGAAGATGGCCGTCGGCATCGACAGCAAGTGGTTCCGCAGATACGGGACCGGGGCGGCGCCGCGCAGGCGGCTGGTCTGCCTGCCGCACGCGGGGGGATCCGCCGGGTTCTTCCACGGCTGGGGGACCGCCTTCGACTACGGGGTGGAAGTGCTCGCCACGCGCTATCCGGGCCGCCAGGAGCGGCTCGTCGAGCCGGGCATCGACCGCATCGAGGACCTCGCGGACGAGGTCACCGCGGCGCTGCTGCCCTTCGCGGACGTGCCGTTGACCCTCTTCGGCCACAGCATGGGCGCGTCCGTGGGGTACGAGGTCGCGCTGCGGCTGGAGGGCCGGTACGGCATCCGCCCGCAGGCGCTCTTCGTCTCCAGCCGGAAGGCGCCGCACGAGCTGACGCCCCGGACCACCTACCTGGACGGCGACGAGGCGCTGCTGGAGGAGGTGCGGGGGCTCGGCGGTACGGACGGCGAGCTGCTGGACGACCCGGATCTGCGCGAGCTGGTGCTGCCCGCGCTCCGGGCGGACTTCAAGGCGGTCGGGACGTACGGCCCCCGTACCGCGGTGCCGGTCGGCTGCCCGGTGGTGGCCCATGTCGGGGACGGCGACCCGCACATCACCGCGGAGGACATGGCCGCCTGGGGCGAGGTGGCACCGGCGGGCTTCGAACTGCGGGTGCTGCCGGGGCACCACTTCTACCTGGTGGAGCAGCGCGACGCCGTCGTCCGCGCGCTCGCCGCGCATCTGGGCTGACCTCATGGCCCACTCGACGATGACCTCACCGCCGCCGATGAGCGGAGTGGGCGTGCTCGACAAGGCGTCGCTGCTGCTGGGCGTGTTGGAGAGCGGCCCCGCCACGCTGGCCCGGCTGGTCTCCGACACCGGTCTGAAACGGCCCACCGTGCACCGGCTGGTGGTGGCCCTGGAGCGGCTGAGGCTGGTCGCCCGCGACGGGCAGGGGCGCTTCGCCCTCGGCCCCCGGCTGGGCGACATGGTCGTCGAGGCGCGCCAAGACCGGCTGAAGGCCCAGGCGGGCCCGGTGCTCGCGCAGGTGAGCGCCCGGACCGGGACGAGCGCCCGGCTCCACCGGCGCCGCGGCCGGATGCGGGTCTGTGTGGCCTCCTCCGAGGTGCTGGGCGGTGAGCCGATGCCGGTGGGCACCGCGTTTCCCATGAAGTCCGGGGCGGTGGCCCAGGTGCTGCTCGCGTGGGAGGAACCCGAGGTGCTGTACGAGGCGCTGCGCGGGGCCCGGTTCAGCGCGGCCGTGCTCTCCGGCGTACGGCGGCGGGGCTGGGCCCAGAGCGTCGGGGGCTGGGAGCCGGACATGGCGACCGTGTCGGCGCCGGTGCGCTCCCCGGAGGGGCGGGTGGTCGCGGCGCTGTCGCTCTCCGGGCCGATCAGCCGGGTGAGCCGCAGTCCGGGGCATCAGCTCGGCTGTGAGGCGATCGACGCGGCGGTGCGGATCGCCGAGTTGTCAGGTAACTGACGTCTCGCTGACGGCGGGGCGGGGTGGGACGAACGAGGGCGGGGGTGGTCGGACCGAACGACACCGAGGCCGTGGGGAGGCAGCTGTGCGGCAGGTGGAGTTCGGGATCCTCGGGCCGGTGGAGGTGCGCGTGGACGGGCTGCTGCTGCCCGTCGACGGCGCCAAACAGCGGACCGTACTGGCCGCTCTGCTGCTGTCCGGTGGCCGGGTGGTCTCGGACGACCGGCTCAGCGAGCTGCTGTGGGGGCGCAATCCGCCGGTCACGATGACCGCGCAGCTCTACACCCATATCTCGCGGCTGCGGAAGCGCTGCGCCCCCTGGCTCCAGCTGGCCCGCCGGGGCCCGGGGTACGCCATGGACCACAGCGGGGCCCGGTTCGACTGGGAGGAGTTCCAGCGCCTCGCCGAGCAGGGGCGCGGTGAACTCGCCGACGGCCGGTACGGGGACGCCGCCGAGCGGCTGCACACCGCCCTGGCGCTGTGGCGGGGGCCCGCCCTGTCGGATGTGACCGGCTTCCTGGAGGAGACGGAGCTGCCGCGGCTGGAGGAGGCCCGGATCAGCGCGGTGGAGCACCGCATCGACGCGGAGCTGGCGCTGGGCAGGCACGCCCGGTCCGTACCCGAACTGACCCGGCTGGTGGCCGAGCATCCGCTCCGGGAGGGTTTACGCGGACAGTTGATGACCGCCCTGTACCGGTGTGACCGGCGGGCGGACGCGCTGGCGGTCTACGAGCGCGGACGGCGGGTGCTGCGCGACGAGCTCGGGATGGATCCCGGCGCGGGGCTGCGCCACGTCCACCACGGGGTGCTGCGCGGCGATCTGCCCGGTCCCGCCGCCCCGGAGCCGGTCCGGGTGCGGCTGCACAAGGCGGGGCGGGCGGGCGCCGCCGGGCCCGAGCCGATGGCCGGGGACATCTGGGCCGGCCTGATGCCCGCCATGCTGCCGACCGACATCGCCGATCTGAGCGGGCGCGCCGAGCAGCTCGCGATCGTGTCGGACGGGCTGCGAGCCCCCGGGCGCGGCGGGGCGACGGTGCTGACCGGCGCTCCGGGGACGGGCACCTCGGCGCTGGCGGTGCACGCCGCGCACCGGTGCCGTGCGGACTTTCCGCACGGGCAGCTGTACGCCGACCTGAGGGAGGAGGACGGCGGGCCCAAGGATCCGCTGGATGTGCTCGGCTGGTTCCTGCGGGCGCTCGGTGTCGGCCGTCACGATCTGCCCGCCGCGCTGGACGAACGGGCGCAGCTGTACCGCAGCCGGCTGGCCGGCCGCCGGGCGCTGGTGGTGCTGGACAACGCGGTCGAGGACCGGCAGGTGCGCCCGCTGCTGGTGAACGGCGACGGCTGCCGCACGCTGATCACCGGTCACTCCTCGCTCACCTCGGTGGAGGGGGTGCGCCTGGTGCGGCTCGATCCGCTGGACGCCGCGGAGGGGCGGCTGCTGCTGGCGGCACTCGCGGGGCCCGGGAGGGTGGCGGCGGAGCCGGACGCGGCCGACCGGATCGTGGCGCGGTGCGACGGGCTCCCACTGGCGCTGCGGATCTGCGCGGCGCGGCTGGCGGCCTATCCGCAGTGGCGGCTGGCGCATCTGGCGGACCGGCTGGCGCACGCGGAGCGGCGGCTGGGCGAGCTGTCCCTGGGCAGCCTCGACGTGCGGGCGACCCTGAGCCGTTGTCACGCCCGGCTGGCGCCGACGGCCCGGTACGCGTTCCGGGCGCTGGCGTACCGGGACGAGGGCTCCGCGTTCACGGCGCGTCAGGCGGCCGTGGAACTGCGGTGGCCGGAGGGGCGGGCCGAGGACGTACTGGAGTCGATCTCGGAGGTCCGCCTGCTGGACATCATCGCCGACGGGGACCAACTGCGGTACCGGTACCGCCCGTTGGTGTGGCTGTTCGCCCGTGAGCAGCGGGGCCGCGGACCGGGGCCGCAGCCGCCGCCGGGCGGTACGGGCTGATCCGGCCGGGCCTCCGGGACTGATCCGGCCGGGCCTCCGGGACTGATCCCGACCGGTCCCCGGGGGCCGAGCGGCTCCGGGCGGAACGGGCCGGGCCCCGGCGCTCCTTGGCGGGCCCCGGGCCCCGGCCGATCCGGTTCAGGACGCCTCGCCCCGGCCGATCCGGTTCAAGACGCCTCGGGCGCGTCCGCGATGGTGCTGTGGACGGCGTTGATGAGCATGGCCACCAGGCTGGCCCAGCGGGCGCCCGCGTCGCTCATCAGCGACTGCCGGGGCCCGATGTACTCGGCGTACTCCGTGCGGTGCGGGTCGAGCGCCAACTCCTCGACGACCGCGGCGAACTCCGCCGGATCGTCCAGGTCCCGGCGTTCCAGGTGCTGGAGCCAGGCCGTGAAATCGAGTTCCACTCCGGCCGGAATCTCAGTGGTCGATACGTTTTCCACTGCACCTCCCTGGTCTGTGCGGACCGGCATCCATGTCCGCGGGACCAGCATGGAATGCCCGCCTATGGCCGTCCTATTCCAGTGGAGGTCCGTGACTATAGGCCGGTGATAGACGGACCGGTGGGCCTACGGCGTCCGGCTAGACGCGGGGGAAACGGGCCTGCAGATTCCAGATGGCGGTGTTGTCCGCGAGCTCTTCGTGCAGATCCGTCAGATCCGCGATCAGATCGTGCAGGAAGTCCCGGGCCTCGCGGCGCAGTGCGGCATGGGAGAAATTCAGCGGTGGATCCGTGGCCGGTGCCCAGTCGGCGGTGATGTCCACCCATCCGAAGCGCCGCTCGAAGCGCATCCGGTCGGTGGATTCGGTGAAGTCCAGTTCCGCGTGGACGGGGGTGGCGGAGCGGCTGCCGCGCGGATCCCGGTCGAGCAGTTCGACGATGTCGCACAGCGCCCAGGCGAAGTCCAGCACCGGCACCCATCCCCAGGCTGTGGACAGTTCGCGGCCGCTCGATGTGTCCGCCAGGTGGACATCGCCGCAGAACAGGTCGTGGCGCAGGGCCTGGACAGGGGCGCCCCGGTAGTCCGTCCGTGAGGGGTCCGGGAAGCGGTGGGAGAGGGAGTAGCCGAGCTCGATCACCGACCGATGGTGTCATGGTGTCCCGCCGGCCCGCGGCGGGGGCAGCCCCTAGGCGCTGGCACCTTCCTGTTAGCGCCATTGTGGAAGATCAACGGACTCGGATAGAAATCCAGTCAGTTGACGGAACACCCCGTGTCCGCGAAGTGGACGGCGGGAGATCCGACTCCGGCGGTGGTCATCCCCCGAACGACCGCCGGTGCCTCCCCTCGGCGCGCCCGCGGTGCTCCGCGCACCCGCCGCGGCATGCCGGGAGGAGGAGGTCAGGGGCTCGGACCCACTGTGCGAACCATCCACGGGACCGGGCCCCTGATCAGGGGACGGCGGCGGACGAGAACGATTCGCTGGCAGCTTCCTGTACCGGCTGTTGCGCGGTACCGGCCGCGCGGATAGTTCTGGTGGGAAGCGCCGATAAATAACCGCCGAGGAGCGGGAATCCGGGTAGCGGGCAGGTCTGCCGACCGGGATGTGGCAGCTTTATGCAGTGGGCATTGCGCGGTATCGCGGGGTGCCATAGAAAGATCCGAGTCCAAAATGGAAACGGCCTGTGGGTCGGCCTTGTTCGAAAGTGGGGGATCCATCATGAGTTCGGTACACGAGGAGCGGGTGCAGAAGATCAAGGAGATCGTCTGCGATGTTCTGGAGATCGAAGAGGACGAGGTTATCGAGACCAGCCTCTTCAAGGAGGACCACTCGGCTGACTCGCTGCGTTCCATCGAAATTCTCGCGAATCTCGAGAAGGAATTCCACGTCACCATCGACCAGTCGGAACTCCCCCGGATGGTGCACCTCAAGGGCGTCTACGAGGTAGTCGCCGAGTCCGCCGGCTGGTAAAGCGGCGCTTTCCTATCTGCGGACACGGCCGGAACAGCGGACGGAGGGGTCGGGATGGCGGAGTCGGGGCATGCGAACCCGCGAAGAGTGGTGATCACCGGTCTCGGTGTGGTCTCCAGTATCGGTATGGGCGTCGAGGAGTTCCGGCGGGGACTGCGCGCCGGAAGCAGCGGGGCCAAGCCGATCACGGTGTTCGACGTCGAGGGGTTCGACCACGCGAACGGCTGTGAGGTGGAGGACTTCGACCCCGAGCGGTGGATACGCCACCTCGCGGTCGAGCACCTCGGCCGGGCGACGCAGTACTCGGTCGCCGCGGCCCGGATGGCGATCGAGGACGCGGGGGTGTCCATCGGCGACTGGCGGTCGCTGCCGGGGCTGATCTCCATCGGGACCACCGACGGTGAATCGAGGGACCTGGACCACCTGGTCGAGGCCGAGATCACGCACGGTCCCGAGCACATGCCGCCCGAACTCGCCCGCCGCGTTCCGGCCGGCCGCCTGTCGGCGGCCATCGCGCAGGAACTGCAGCTGTCCGATGTGGAGGCGGTGACGATTCCGACCGCCTGCGCGGCCGGCAACTACGCCCTGGGCTACGGCTATGACGCGGTCCGCTCCGGGGACGCGGAGTACGCGCTGTGCGGTGGCGCCGACGCGATGTGCCGCAAGACGTTCTCCGGTTTCTACCGGCTGGGCACCATCGCGCCGGACCGGTGCCGCCCGTTCGACGTCGACCGCAAGGGCATCCTCACCGGTGAGGGCGCCGGGGTGCTGGTCCTGGAGAGCCTGGAGTCCGCGCTTGCCCGTGGCGCCCGGATCTACGCCGAGGTGCTCGGGTACGGCCTGAACTGCGACGCCTACCACCAGGTGGCGCCGAACCAGGACAGCGTCGGCCGGTGCATGCAGCTGGCCCTGGAGAACGCCGGGGTCAAGGCCGACCAGGTGGACCTCATCTCCGCCCACGGCACCGGCACCAAGGCCAACGACGTCACCGAGGCACGCGCCATCCGCGAGGTCTTCGGCAGCCGTCCTCCCAGGACCATCTCGATGAAGTCGATGATCGGCCACACCATGGGCGCCGCCAGCGCGCTGTCGGCCATCGGCTGCGCCCTGGCGATCACCGAGAAGTTCATTCCGCCGACCATCAACCACACCACCACCGACCCCGAGTGCGATGTGGACTGCGTGCCCAATGTGGCGATCGAGGCGGAGCTGAAGGTCGTACAGAACAACGGCCTCGCCTTCGGCGGCAACAACGCGGTGGTGCTGCTCGGCCGGTACGACGGGGTGCCGGCATGAGTCGGGCGGTGACCGGCGCGGAGACCGGGACCGGTATGGGTGCCGTGGCCGGGTTGGGCGGTCGGGGTGTTGGCATGAGTCGGGCGGTGACCGGCGCGGGGGCCGGGACCGGTATGGGTGCCGTGGCCGGGTTGGGCGGTCGGGGTGCCGGCATGAGTCGGGCGGTGACCGGCGCGGAGACCGGGACCGGTATGGGTGCCGTGGCCGGGTTGGGCGGTCGGGGTGCCCGCATGAGTCGGGCGGTGACCAGCACGGGGGCCGGGATCGGGTTGGGCGGTCGGGGTGCCCGCATGAGTTGGGCGGTGACCGGTATGGGTGCCGTGGCCGGGCTGGGCGGGGATGTCGACGAGCTCTTCCGCAACCTGTGCGCCGGCCGCTCCGGAGTGGCCGAGCTGCGCGGCTTCGACCACTCCCGGCACACGGCCCGCCACGCGTACGAGGTGGACAACCGCCCCGCACCCGGGGTGGACGTCACCCGGCGGGCGACCGGACTGCTGCTGGACGCGGTCGGCCAGGCGGTCCGTGACGCGGGCCTCGACGACAGCGATCTGAGCGGGGTGCCGGTCCTGGTCGGCACCGGGCTGCGCGAGCTGCGCTCGGTGGAGCTGTGGCGCACCCAGGGCGCCGAATTCCCGGCCTCCGAACTCCACTTCGGCACCGCGCTGCGCGAGGCGTTCCGGGCCGATGACACCCACACCCTGTCCAACGCGTGCTCGGCCGGGCTGTACGCCCTGGCGCTGGGCGTGGACCTGCTGGCGCAGGGGGCGGACACGGTGGTCGTGGCCGGGGTCGATGTGCTCACCGAGACCATGTACGGCCTGCTGGAGCGGGTACAGCCGGTGCCCCCGACCCGGGTGCGGCCGTTCGACCGCGACCGGGACGGCGTCCTGATGGGCGAGGGCGCGGCGGCGGTCGTGCTCACCCGGGTCCCCGGCGGACGTCCGGTGCACGGCCTGGTCCGGGACGTCGCGGTCAACTGCGACGCCTTCCATGTGACGGCGCCCGACCCGGCCGGTATCGCCGAGGCGATCAGGGAGGCGCACACCCGGGGCGGGGTGAAGCCCGCGGACATCGACCTGTTGATGGTGCACGGCACCGGGACGCTGCTCAACGACGAGGCGGAGGCGACCGCGCTCGCGGACGTCTTCGGGCCGGACCGGGACAAGCCCCTGGTGACCGCCACCAAGTCGATGACCGGGCACACCTCCGGCGCCTCCGGGCTGCTCAACCTGGTGGTCACCCTTCGCTGCCTCGCCGAGGGGCGGGTGCCGCCGACCGTGGGCCTGGACGACCCGGTGGACGAGGCGGCCGGATTCCGCTTCGTCACCGGCGAGGCGGCGCACCGGCCGCTGACCGTGGCGCAGTTGAACGCATTCGGCTTCGGCGGCATCAACGCCGTCGCGATCCTGGAGGCGGCCCGATGACCGTGGTGGTGAGCGGGGTCGGCGTGGTGCTGCCCCGCGCGAGGTCGGCACCGGAGCTGATGGCACCGGCGGCGGGCGCCGTGCCGGTCGAGCCGAAGGACCTGGTCGGCCGGAAGGGCCTGCGGTACAAGGACCGGGCCACCCAACTCGCCTACTGCGCGGCCGACGCGGCCCTGCGGAACGCCGGTCTGCTGGACGACGGTGGCCTGCGCGTCCCCGGCGGAAGCGTCGCGATGGTCGCGAGCTCCAACTACGGCAATCTCGACACCATCTGCCGGGCGATCGACACCATCGCCGAGCACACGGCGGCGGCGGGCAGCGCCATGGACCTGCCGAACGCCTCGAGCAATGTCATCGCCTCCTCCGTCGCCATCCGCTTCGGGCTGCGCGGCCCCAACCTGATGCTGTGCAACGGCGCCACCTCCGGGCTGGACGCCGTCCACTGGGCGGCCACGCTGATCCGCGGCGGCCGGGCCTCCCGGGCGCTGGTCCTCGGCGTCGAACCCGACAACGAGTCCGTGCGCGCCTTCACCGGCGGATCGCGGACCATCGACGGGGCGGCGGCGCTGGTGGTGGAGAGCGAGGAATCGGCCGCCGAACGGGGAGCGAGCGCGCCCGCCGTTCTCGGCGACTACGTCCGGGGCGCCGGACTGGGCCGCACTCTGGAACGGCTGGCCGAGACAACCGGCGACCGGCCGGCGCTGTGGCAATTGCCCGAACGGCGGGCGGCCGCCGTGCCGGACACCCTGCTGGAGGGCGTCCCCCGGCACGACCTGGGTGAGGTCTTCGGCCTGGGCTCGGGCGCGCTGGGAGTGCTCCAGTGCGCCGCGGCCGTCGGCTGGTTCGCCCGGGGCGGAGCCGGTCCGGTGTACGCCACGGCGGGCACCGACGCCGACGACGCCAGTGCGGGCATCGCGCTGCGCGGGCGGGCAGCGGCCTGATGTCCGCCGGTGACCGCCTCGTGCGGGGACTCGCCCAGGAGGACGGTGGGCCCGCCGAGGCGTCCGCGCGGGGCGACAAGGAGAGCCCCGTGGTCGTGACCCGGCGTGCCCCGGGCGACCCCGGGCGGGGCCGGGTGCTCTTCCTGCACGGACTGTCCAACAGCAGCACGGTGTGGGACGCCTGCGTCGAGCACGGCCGGCGGTCCGGCGGGCCCGAGATGTGGGCCGCCGACCTGCCCTGGCGGGGCCGGAGCGTCGCCGGGTGGAGCGCCCGTGGCGATCTCGTGCCGTACCTGGGCGACGCCCTGCGCGCGGTGCCGGGCGGCGCCGCCGTGGTGGTCGCCCACTCGATGGGCGCGAACGTCCTGATGGAGTTCCTGGGCCGCCGGATCGAGGAGGGCCTGGACCCGTTCGCCGAGTTCGGTATCCACGGCCTGGTGCTGGTGGCCCCGTTCTACCGGCGCACGGCCGAGGAGTTCGACTGGGCGAGCCTGGCGCACTCCGTGGACAACATGGCCCCGCTGATCGCCGAGGGCATCCGGGTGCACGCCGGGGACCGGGTCCCCCGGGCGGCCCGCCACCACCTCGCGGAACGCATCCGGGACTGGGTCGGCCCCTACGGCTGGATGCGGTTCTTCGAGATCTATCTGCGCACCCCCGCCCTGCGGCTGGGAGGGTTCACCGTGCCGTGCCTCGTCCTCGCCGGTGCGGACGACTTCGCCGCGCCGCCGGCCGAGGGCCGCGCGCTCGCGGACGGCCTCCCGGACGCCGAGTTCCGCCTGCTGCCCGACTGCGGGCACTTCCTGATGATCGAGCGGGCCCGGCAGTTCGCCGCCCTGCTCGACCGCTTCGTCAGCACCTGTTCGGCCGTCCGTCCGCACGGCGGTCCCGGCCCCGGATTCCCATGGGAGCACGATCGATGACCACAGTGGCCGAAGGCGCCGTCAAGAGGCTGCTCACCAGCGAGACGACCGCGTCGCTGCGCACCCGGTACGAGGGCTCCAACATCTGCACCTGGATCGGGTTCAAGCACATCAACTACCTGGTCGAGGAGGCCATCCTCTGCCACTTCGCCGATGCGGACCTGCCGGCGCGGGCGCTGTACGCGGAATCCGGCCTCGGCGTGGACATCGTCGACCTCGACACCCGGATCCTGCACGCCCTCTACATGGACGAGACGGTCCAGGCGCGGGTGGTGCCGACGGCCGGGGACGACGACTCCTTCATCTCCTTCACGGTGTCCCTGCACGCCGACCGGGACGGCGCGGACACCAAGGTGGTGGGCGCCAACGCCAAGGTGGTGCTGCGCTCGGACAGCTATGTCGAGGCGGCCGGTGAACCGCCCGCCGAGCTCGCCCGGTTCGTCACCGACCGGCTGAGCACCCCCGGCGCCGTCGCCCCCGAACCGCCGGAGCTGACCGGCGCCGACCTCACGGCCGTCACCACCTCGCTGTCGGCCGGCCGCGGCACCTCCGGCCCCGACCCGGTGCTCGACCTGCTGACCTCGGGGAAGAACGCGTTCGGCTGGAAGTGGCGGATCCCCTACCCGTACTGCCACTTCTCGGAGCGGCTCCAGATGTCCAGCTATCTGCGGCAGATGGAGGAGGTCGTGGACCTCTTCCTCGCCGACCGGGGCATCTCGGTGAAGACCCTGCTGGACGAGCGCCGGTGGATCCCCGCCTGCCCGCACTCCAGGATCCAGATCCTGGACGAGGCGCTGATGGAGGAGGACCTCTACACGGTCTACACCGTCGAGAACGTCTTCAAGGACTTCACCTACACCTCCCGCATGGACTGCTATGTGGTGCGCGACGGCAGGCTGGTGCCGACCGCGACCGGCAAGGTCATCCATGGCTACGCCCTGATCGAGAACCGGCGGGACTGGAACCTGATCAACTTCGACGAGCGCGTCTCCAAGGCGCTGCGCGGCGAATCCTGACCGACGACGGCGACGGAGCGACGGGGAGCAGACATGACTGGCGGCACAGTTCGTGTGAATCGACCGACGGAGCAGACATGAGTGGCGGCACAGCTCTTGTGAATCGACCGGTCATCACGGCCTGGTCGGCGGTATCGCCCTTCGGGATCGGCCGCGCGGCCTTCACCGAGGGGATCAGGGAACGCCGGCCCGCGGCGGCCGGGCTCGACGACGAGCGGTGGCAGGCGGCCGGGGACCGCGCCTGTCTGGTGCCCGACTTCGACCTGCGCACGGTGCTCGGGAAGAAGGGGGTCCGCTCCATGGACCGGGTGACCGGCCTCGCGGTCACCACGGTCGCCCGGCTGCTCGACGACGCGCCGCGCAACCGGTGGGTGGCCACCGGCGAGGACGCCGCCCTCGTCCTGGGCACCACCACCGGCAGTGTGCAGAGCCAGATGGACTTCACCCGGGACTCGCTCACCGGGGAGAAGCCGTATCTGGTGGACCCGGCGCGCTTCCCCAACGCCGTCATGAACTGCGCCGCGGGGCAGAGCGCGATCTGGCACCAGCTCAAGGGGCCGAACACCACGATCGCCGGTGGCCACGCGGCGGGTCTTTACGCCCTCAACTACGCGCGCCGGCTGCTCACCTTCGGCCGGGCCAGGACCGTGCTGTGCGGTGCGGTCGAGGAGTTCTCGCACGCCCGCTCCTGGCTGGAGCGGCACGCACACCGGCCGGGCACCGAGGGACCCGCGCAACTGCCCGGTGAGGGCTGCGGACTGCTGCTGGTGGAACAGCGCGGCCCCGGCGCGCGGGACGACGCCGAGCAGCCGGTGCTGGCGGAGATCCTCGCGGTGGAGATGGGCATCGCCCTGGACGGCGGGGTCCGCCCCGCGCTGGCGTCCTGTCTGCGCCGGGCCCTGGACCGCGCGGGGGTGCGCCCGGAGGAGATCTGGGCGGTCTCCACCAGTGAGGCGCCCGGCCCGTCCGGGGAGCAGGAGCGGGCCGCCGTGGCGGAGGCCGCCGAGGGAGCGGACCCCGTCCACCTCACTCAGGCCGCGCTCATCGGGGACACCGGGGCCGCGGCGGCGGCGTTCCAGATCGCCGGGGTGCTGGTGCACGCCGAAACCACCCCCGAGGCCGCCGGCCGGGTGGCGCTGGTGACCTCCGTCGACCGTGACGGCGCGGTCGGCTGCGCCCTGCTGCGCCTGGCCGGTCCGCGATGAGTACCCGGCCGAGCAGTCCGATCGCCGCGCGGGTGGAGGTCATCCGTCCGGCCGCCGCCGACAGCCGGGGCAAGGTGCGCGCGGTGACGGCCGTCACGGTGGGCGAGGACGAGGCGGTCTTCCCCGGGCACTACCCGGGCTTCCCCATCTTCCCCGGGGTCTGCGTGATCGAGTGCGTGCACCTCAGCGGTCTGCGGACCCCTCCGCCGGGTACGGCCGGTCTGGAACTGGTGGCGGTGGAGAGCACGCGGTTCCTCAGGCCGGTCTTCCCGGGCGACCGGCTGGAGGTGGACCTGGTGTGGACCGGTGGGTCCGGGGCATGGCGGTGCGCCGCCAAGGTGGCCACCGAGCGCGGTGCCGCCGCCCAGGTCAGACTGCGGTTCACGGGCGAGGAGGAGCCCACCGAGCGCGGTGCCGCCGCCCAGGTCAGACTGCGGTTCACGGGCGAGGAGGAGCCCACCGAGCGCGGTGCCGCCGCCCAGGTCAGACTGCGGTTCACGGGCGAGGAGGAGCCCACCGAGCGCGGTGCCGCCGCCCAGGTCAGACTGCGGTTCACGGGCGAGGAGGCGTGATGATCGGTCAGTTCGAGATCAGGAAGGTGCTGCCGCACCGGTTCCCGATGCTGCTGCTGGACCGGGTGACCGAAGTGGTCCCGGGGCAGCGGGTGACCGCCGTGAAGGCCGTGACCTGCAATGAGCCCTGGTACCAGGGGCTCGGACCGGACGCGGCGGCGGAGTCCTACGCCTATCCGCGGGTGCTGCTGCTGGAGTCCTGGTGCCAGTCGGCCGGGCTGCTGGCCACCTGGGATTCACCGGATCCCGATGTGCTCGAGGGCCAGGTGATGCTCTTCGGAAGCGTGTCCGGGGTCGAGTACCACCGGCCGGTGCTGCCGGGGGACGTACTGGAACACCGGGCGTCCATCACCCGGGTGGTGGACGACACCGTGATCATCGAGGGCGGTTCCACGGTGGCCGGTGAGCCCGCTCTGACCGTCGGCCTCGCGGTGCTGGCCTTCCGCCCGGCCGGGGAACTGCGGCCCGGGGACCCCGCCCCCGCCCTCGCCTGACCCCCGGCAACAGACATCCGGTCCCACGCGGCCGGCCGAATCGCTTTGGAGAACCAATGGCAGAGAACGCATCCCGGGTGGCGCTGGTCACCGGCGGTTCACGGGGAATCGGCCGGGCGACGGTGGTGCGTCTGGCACGGGACGGCTTCGATGTCGCCTTCTGCTACCAGTCGAACGAGGCGGCCGCCCTGGAGCTGGAGAAAGAGGTCACGGAGACCGGGGCCCGGGTACTCAGCCGCAAGGTCGAGGTCCGTGACGCCGAGGCGGTGCGTGCGCTGGTCGCGGAGACCGAGCAGACGCTGGGCCCGATCGACGTGGCCGTGACCGCCGCCGGTATCACCCGTGACAATCCCCTGCTGCTGATGAAGGACGACGAATGGCATGACGTGCTGGACGTCAACCTCGACGGGGTCTACCACGTCTGCCGCTCCGTGGTGTTCGGCATGATGAAGCGGAAGAGCGGGGTGATCGTCAATATCTCCTCGGTCGCCGGTGTGTACGGCAACGCCACCCAGTCCAACTACTCGGCCTCCAAGGCCGGGATCATCGGGTTCTCCCGGGCCCTGGCCAAGGAGGTCGGGCGGTACGGAATCCGGGCCAATGTCGTCGCCCCGGGGTTCATCGACACCGATATGACCTCCGTGCTCACCGGCCAGGTGAAGGACAAGGCGCTGGAGTCGGTGCCGCTCGGGCGGCTGGGGCGGGCCGATGAGGTCGCCGATCTCGTCTCGTACCTCGTCTCGGACCGTGCGGCCTATGTCACGGGCTCCGTCGTCCAGATCGACGGCGGCATCACCATCTAGCTTCGCCCCGAACCCAGGAGGATTCGTTGGCCGTCAAACCACCGCGCTGGTATTTCTCACTCCGCAGCCCCTATTCCTGGCTCGCCTACCGTGAACTCACCGAGAACGCGCCCGATGTGGCGGACGCGATCGAATGGCGCCCGTACTGGGAGCCGGACGAGGTGAGCGAGCGCATGCTGGCCGATGCCGGGATCCAGCTCCCTTACGTGGCGATGTCGAAGGAGAAGCACTTCTACATCCTCCAGGACGTCAAGCGGGCGACCGTCGAGCGCGGTCTGTCGGTGGTCTGGCCGATCGACACCGCTCCCAACTGGGATGTTTCCCATCTCGCCTATCTGGTCGCCGAGGACGCCGGCCGCGGGCGGGACTTCATCGACGCCGTGTACCGGGCCCGCTGGGAGAACGGCATCGACATCTCGGAACGTGCCACCATGGCCGCGATCGGCCATGAACTCGGCCTCGACCCCGACGCGTTGGCCGGTGCGGTCGACGATCCGGGGATCCGTCGGCGGGGCATCGAGGCGCTGCGGGCGGTGGACCGCGACGGAGTGTTCGGCGTGCCGTTCTTCATCCACCGGCACGACAAGTTCTGGGGACTGGACCGGCTCTCGGGCTTCGTCGCGAGCGTCCGTGCCAAGACCCGGGCCGCCGCCATGGAACAGCGGGAGAACGACCGCGGGATCGAGCCCGCCCTGCTCGTCCCGGCCGGTGACGCCGGCCACGCCGGTGGCTGCGGCTGACCGGACCCGCTCGCGAAGACCGGACAGACCGAACAGACCAGACAGATCCAGTAGACCCGACAGACGCGTCAGAAAGGCGATCACGCCATGAGCAACCCCTTCGAGGACGAGAACGGCAGCTACTACGTGCTGGTCAACGACGAGCGGCAGCACTCGCTGTGGCCGGCCTTCGCGGAGGTGCCCGCGGGCTGGACCGTCGTCCATGGCCAGGACAACCGCCAGGCGTGCCTGGACTACATCAACGAGAACTGGACCGACATGCGGCCCAAGAGCCTGATCGAGGCGATGGGCTGACGCCCGCCACGCCCTCCCCTGCCACGGGGCCCGACATTCCGACGTCGGGCCCCGTGGTGTTCGTCTGGCAGGTTGCTGCGTGACATGCGGGCAGCGCGGTCCGAGGGGGACGATCCGGACTACTGTTGACGCACTGTTCATCGCACCCGGGGGAACGTGCCATGACCTGGCTGGCTGCCACCAGCATCGACGACCTGTCCTTCGGGTTGCTGATCGTGCTGATCGCCGTGTCGTCGCTGGGCGTCTTCGTCTTCGGCGTCTCGGCGATCTCCGGTCGGCTGCTCGGCATCCGGGTGGGCCCGCTGCGCGCCCTCGGCGCCGGTCTGGTCGGGCTGGGCGCGATGCTCGTCTTCAAACCGACCATGCACGACCAGCAGAGCATGGGCGTGCTGTACGGCGTGCAGGTCGGGGTGTCCGTCCTCGCCGCGATGGCCACCCTGGTGCTGGCCGAGGTCTTCCTGCCGCGCGGCAGCTGGGCGCTGCCCATGCGGCTGTGGCGCGCGATGCGCAGCCGGCTGCGACGCACCCGCCGCTATTCGCAGATCAGCCGGATCTTCATGCGCCATGGGCTGAGCCGTCCGCTGCGCAGCCGGCACAGTCTGGAACGGGCCCTGCGGCCGGGCGAGTTCGGCGAGCGGATGGCCAGGGGGCTGCGGCTGGCGCTGGAGGAGTGCGGCGGGGCCTTCATCAAACTGGGCCAGCTGCTGTCCACCCGGCGCGATCTGCTGCCCTCGCACTTCATCGACGAACTCAGCCGGCTGCAGAGCGATGTGGCGCCCGCGCCGTGGGGGGACGTGGCGGCGCTGCTGCGCGCGGAGCTGGGCAGGCCGGTGGACGACGCCTTCGAGTGGATCGAGCAGGTCCCGCTGGCGGCCGCCTCGATCGCCCAGGTCCACCGCGCCAAGCTGCGCGGAGGTCCGGTGGTCGTGGTGAAGGTCCAGCGCCCGGGGATCCGCGAGATGGTCGAGCGCGACCTGGACATCGTCATCGCGGTCACCCGCGGCCTCCAGCAGCGGTCCCGGTCCTCCCACGCGATGGGGCTGCGGGATCTGGGTGACGGTTTCTCCACATCGGTGCGGGAGGAGCTGGACTTCCGGATCGAGGCCAACAACGCCGCGGTGGTGGCGGCGTCCTGCGGCGGGTACGAGGCGGACGCCCAGGTGCGCGTACCCCGGGTGTACGAGGAGTTCACCACGGCCAGGGTGCTGGTCCAGGAGTGGCTGGAGGGGGTCACCTTCGAGCGGGCGGCGACCGTCGCGGACCGCAAGGGGCTGGACCGCCACCGGATCGCCAGGACCGCCTTCGCCGCCATGCTCCACCAGATCCTGAAGGCGGGGGTGTTCCACGCCGATCCGCATCCGGGCAATGTGCTGCTGCTCGACGACGGGCGGATAGGCCTGCTCGACTTCGGCTCGGTGGGCCGTATCGACCCGTCCGTACGCCATGCCCTCCAGGAGATGCTGGTGGCCGTCGACCGCGGCGACCGGGCCGGTCTGCATGACGCGCTGATGGCCCTGCTCGGCACGCGGGCCACCAGGAGCGAGGACCTGATGCTCAACTCGCTGCTGCTGGAGCGTGAGCTGGGGCAGTTCATGGCCCAGCACCTGGGGGCGGGGGCGCGGCCGGACACCGAGATGTTCACCGCGCTGTTCCAGCTGCTCGCCCGGTTCGGTCTCGCCGTGCCGCCGGAGGTGGCCGCCGTCTTCCGGGCCCTGGCGACCATCGAGGGCACCCTGGGCCGGATCACCCCCGACTTCAACATGATCGACGAGGCCCGGGCGATCGCCGTGGACCTCCTCACCGACCGGCTGCGGTTCCGCGCCACGGGTGCCGGGAGCGAGGAGGAGGGCGGGCTCGCGTCCGGGTTCTCGTCCCTGGCGCGGAGCGCGACCCATGAGTTCCTGTCCGCGCTGCCGATGCTGCGGCGGCTGCCCCGGAGGGCGGAGCGGATCGGCGCGTCGCTGGAGGAGGGGCGGTTCACGGTCCGGGTGCGGGTGCTCGCCGACGAGCGGGAGCGGCGCTTCGTCTCCGGGCTGATCCACCAGATGACGGTCACGCTGCTGGGGGCCTGTACGGGGCTGATGGGGGTGGTCCTGGTGGTGTTCGGCACCGGGCGCGGGCCCCGGGTCACCGCGGAGGTGGAGCTGTTCCCGCTGCTCGGCTATCAGATGCTCGCGGTCAGCGCGATCCTCATGCTGCGCGCCCTCTACACCGCGATACGCCGGCCGAACACCCACGACACGTTCTGAGGGGTGCCCGGCGGATCTTGACGCCTGCGGCGGGCCACGCGGCGGAGCCGCATATCGACACAGCCCCCTCCCGCCCCTTCCCGAAGCATCGACATGCGGCGGAGCCGCACATGCATGCTGCGGGAAGGGGCGGGGAGGGGAAAGCAGCGGAGCCGGTCCGGATTCCTCAGGCGTCGCCGACCAGCAGTGGCTTCTCCCGCATGGTCCAGCCGTTGGCGTCCAGCACCCGCCGCAGGCCCGCGACGGAGGTCGACTCCACGAGCAGTTCGACCAGGCCGCGCGGCTGGTCGAGGGAGTGCTCGATGCGCACGTCCTCGATGTTGACCCCGGCCTCGCCGACGGTGGAGAACAGCCGGGCCAGCGCTCCGGGCTGGTCCGGGACGGCCACCGGGATCGCCACGTACTCGGCGGGCCGCGAACGCTGTTTGTGCGGTACCCGGGCGTGGCCCCGGTTGCCGCGCCGCAGCAGCTCCTGGAGGTCGGCGGCGGCCTGCCGCCGCCCGTCGGACTCCGCGCCGGGCAGCGCCCGCAGGGCGGCGATCAGTTGCTCCAGGTCCTTGGCGTAGTCGTCGAGGACGTCGGCCACCGCGTCGGCGTTCGCGGTCAGGATGTCGCTCCACAGGGCGGGTTCGCCCGCCGCGATGCGGGTGACGTCCCGCAGCCCCTGTCCCGACACCCGGATGTGCTCGGTCTCGGCGTGCTCCAGCCGGGCCGCCATCATCGACGCGACCAGATGCGGTGCGTGCGAGGTCAGGGCGACGGCGCGGTCATGGGCGTCGGTGTCCATCAGGACGGGGACGCCACCGCACAGCGAGACCAGCTCCAGGCCCCGGTTGAGCGCCGAGCGGTCGGTGACGGGCGAGGGGGTCAGCACCCAGGGGCGCCCCTCGAAGAGGTCGGCGCGGGCCGCGAGCGGACCGGAGCGCTCGGCGCCGGCCAGCGGATGTCCGCCGATGTAGCGGGACGGATCGCCACCGGCCGCGCGGACCTCCTCGTGCGGCCGCACCTTGACGCTGGCCACATCGGTGTAGGTGTGTGCCAGCCCGTCCCGCTGGCAGCGGGCGAGCACGGTGCCGATGCTCGCGGGCGGCACCGCGAGGACGGCGAGGTCCACTTGCCCGGCGGGCATCTCCAGCGAGCCCGCCCCCAGGGCCTCGGCGGTCCTGGCGGCCGTGGTGTCGGCGTCGTCCAGGTACACCAGGACGCCCCAGCGGCTCAGGGCGAGGGCGATGGACGTCCCGATCAGCCCGGTTCCGACGACGACGGCGGTTCTCATGTGTCACGTCCCGATGTGGGTCCGGTGGCGCCGGGGCGCTCGATCTCCGCCCGGAGGAAGGCGGCGAGCCGTGCGATGCCGTCCTCGATCTCCGCGGGGCTCAGATAGCTGAAGGAGAGCCGGATGGACCGTTCGCCGCCGGGGCCCGGGTAGAAGTAGGCCATCGGCGTCCAGATGACGCCGTGGTCCTCGGCCGAGCGCAGCAGCGCGGCGTTGTCGGCGGGGAACGGAACCCGGACGGTGAGGAAGAAGCCGCCGCTGGGCCGGTTCCAGCCGATGCCGAGCCGGTCGCGGACGTCTTCGGGGAAGTGGCGGTCCAGTTGCTCGAGGGTGACGCGGAGCGCCTCGCCGTAGTGCTTGGCGGGCACCGCGTTGCGTTCGGTGAGCCGGCCGTCGCAGGCCAGCAGGGCACCGGCGACGGCCGCCTGGCTCAGCGCCGGGGTGTTCACCGTCACCATGCTCTTGATCTTGGCGAGTTCGTCGGCGAGCAGGCTCTCGGCCCCCGACGGATCCCGCACGGGCTGGTCCGCGACGACGAATCCGACGCGGGCGCTGGGGAAGACCGACTTCGAGTACGACCCGAGGTGGATCACCCGCCGGGCGTGGTCCATCGACTTCAGGGTGGGCAGCTGGACGCCCGGGCTGACCAGTCGGTACGGGCTGTCCTCGAGGATGAGCAGATCGTGCCGGGCCGCCAGCTCCAGCAACTCCTCGCGGGCGCGCCGGGACATGGTGTTGCCCGACGGGTTCGAATGGTCCGGCACCACGTAGAAGGCGCGCGGGCGGCGGCCCCGGGTCCGCTCGGCCAGGACGGCGGCCTCCACATCGGCCACGTCGAGACCGTCGGCCCGCTCCTCGACGGGGTGCACGGGCACCCCCAGCAGACTGGCGGCTCCGGTGATGCCCACGTAGCAGGGGCTGGCGACCAGCAGGACGTCCCCGGGGTCCGCGAAGAGCGCGCGCAGGGCCAGCAGCATCCCCTCCTGGGCGCCCACCGTCACCACGATCGCGCCCGGCGCGGCGTCGATGCCCTCGTCGGCGCGGAGCGAGTCGGAGATCAGTCCGCGGATCTGCCCGGCGGTCGGGCCGTACTGGTACAGCGCGGTGCGGATGGCCTCGTCCGAGGCACCGCCCGCGGCCAAGTGGTCGAGATAGCGCCGGATGTGATCGAGGATCTCGTCCTTGTCGAAGAACTCCTCGTACGGCCTTCCGGGGGCGAAGGAGACCACGTCCGGGAAGCGGCCGGTGATCTCGTTCAGGAAGTTCATGGTGTCCAGCACCGGGTCGGACACGCTGCGGTGCAGATTCTCTTTGTGCAGCGTGGCGGTGACGTGGGGTGTGGTCGGGGTGTCTGCCACGCTGCGGTGCAGATTCTCTTTGTGCAGCGTGGCGGTGACGTGGGGTGTGGTCGGGGTGTCTGCCACGCTGCGGTGCAGATTCTCTTCCGTTGCCGTTGCCGTTGCCGTTGCCGTGATCGCGTCGGGGGATGCGGTCGGCGGCGAGGTGTTCGTCACGCTGCGGTGCGGGTTCTCTTTGTGCAGCCTTGCCGGGGTGGTGTCCGCCACTCCGGCCAGCAGCGAGGCGTCCGCGTCGGCGACGGTGGCGGTGCCGGTCAGCGTCATGGCCTCCGACAGCTCGTCCAGGACCAGGCCGAGGACGCCCGCCGCGCCGTTCCCGCCCGCCACGGCCAGTCCGTGCAGCACCGGGCGGCCCAGCAGCACGGCGTCCGCCCCCAGGGCGAGGGCGCCGAGGACGTCCCGGCCGCGGCGGACGCCGCCGTCCAGGAGCAGGGCGCAGCGGCCGTCCACGGCGGCGGCGATCGGGGCGAGCACGTCCAGGGTGGCGGGTGCCCCGTCCAGCTGCCGTCCGCCGTGGTTGGAGACCACGATGCCGTCCACGCCGGCGGCGATCGCGCGCCGGGCGTCCTCGGCGGTCATGACGCCCTTGACCAGTACGGGCAGCCCGCTGACCGAGCGCAGCCAGGCGATGACCGACCAGTCGAGCGAGGGGTCGAGGCCGGTTCGGCCGTGCTCGGACGGGGACGAGTAATCGGCCTCGTCCGCTGGCAGGTTGGCGGGCGCGATGTGCGGCGGCAGCCGGAAGTCGTTGCGCAGGTCGCGCAGTCGGCGGCCGAGCCGCGGGGTGTCGGCGGTCAGGACCAGCGCCTCGATCCCGGCGGCCGCCGCGTGTTCGATGAGCCGCCGGGTCGTGGCCCGGTCGCGGAAGCAGTAGACCTGGAGCCACAGGGGCGAGGTGGTGGCCGCGGCGATCTCCCGATAGGTCCGCCCGGCGAAGGTGCTCACCACGAGCGGGAGGCCGGCCGCGCCCGCGGCCCGCGCGGTGGCCGTCTCGCCGTCGGGGTGCATCAGCGTGTGGTAGGCCATGGGGGCCACGGCCACCGGCGCCCCCCACCGCCGTCCCAGGACCGTGGTGGACGGGTCGCACTCGCCCGCCCCGGTCAGGACCCGGGGGCTGAGCCGGATGCGGTCGAACGCCGCCCGGTTGGCGGCGAGCGTCCGCTCCTCCCCGGCCCCGCCCTCGATGAAGTCCCAGACCGCCGGGTCCAGTCGGGCGCGGGCCCGCTCGGCGTACTCATCGAGGGACAGCGGCGGCCGGGAGACGCCGGAGGGGGCCGTGCGGCCGGTCACGAGTTGGCCGCCCGGGCGCGCTCGACCGCCTCGTACAGCGCGCGGATGTTGGAGCTTCCGAAGCCCTGGGCCCCGTGGCGCTGGATGAGTTCGAAGAACAGCGTGCGCCGCTCGTAGGGCGAGCGGGTGAAGAGCTGCAGCAGGTAGCCCCACTCGTCGCGGTCGGCGAGCACATTGGTCTTGCGCAGATCGGTGATGGTCTCGTCGAGGTTGTCTATCCGCTCGGCGAGGGCGTCGTAGTAGGTGCCGGGGGTCTGCAGGAACTCGATGCCCCGGGTCTCGAACTCGACGACGGCCGGGATGATCTCGTCCACGAGGAACGCCAGGTGCTGCACCCCCGGGCCGCCGTTCCGCTCCAGGAATTCGTCGATCTGGCCCGGCTTCTTGGTGGAGTCGGGCTCGATGATGGTGAAGGTGATCCCGGACGAGGGGCTGCGCACCACGATGGAGTCCATGGCCTGCTCGCCGACGGCGACATACTCGCTGGAGTACTGCTCGAAGCCGAATCCGTCGATGTAGTACCGGACCGTGTCATGCAGGGTGCCGGCGTCGAGACAGACCGCGATGTGGTCGAGCAGCCGCAGTTCGGTCGCGGTGCCGGTCCGGGCGGCGCCCTCCGGCGAGGTGACCCAGTCCCGGCCCGGGGGCCGCCCGTGCGGTTGGTCCGCGGAGCGCTTGAGGAGGGTGTGGCGGACGGCGCCGAAGCCGGAGACGGCGGGGCCGGCCGGGTTGCCGGAGGTCAGATCGCGGGCGCCGGCGGCCAGGGCGCCCCGGTGGGCCGCGAGGGGGTCCTCGCAGGCGAAGGCGATGTCGGCGATGCCGTCACCGTGTTCGGCGAGGAAGTCGGCCGTGCCCGGTCCCGAGGTGATGACGAGCTGGATTTCCTTTTGGCGGAGCAGGATCGATTCCAGCGCGCCGGTCCGGCACCGGGCCTCTTCCTGAAAACCCATACCGGACACGAAATAGTCCGTGGTTTTCCGCTGATCGCTGGTGTAGATCTCGATGTACTCGACGTCATGCGCGGTCACGATGCTCCCCATCCGACGATTGCCTCGCCACACATGTGTGTGTGCAACTCGTGGAATCGCACGGTACCGGGACGGGGAAGCCGTGCCATGGGCCGCCAAGAATTCTTCTATAGACGAAAAGAGACGGGTGCGGCATTTTCGCGGAAGGCGGCCGAGTGCGTAGCGCCAAGAAGGTCCGCCGACCGCGTCAATCGCCTCTTTTCGGGCGGTCGGCGGTGACCGTGAAGACGGTCGGCGGACCCTGGCAATGGCTTATTCGATTCTCTTCATTTGAACGCTTTGCGGCGCACCGCGTAAGCGTAGGTGACGGCGGCCAGCAGCGGCCCCCAGGCGAGCAGCGGCAGATAGGCGGTGACGAACACCCAGGCCCGCCAGCCGAGTTCGCCGACGTCATGGATGAGCGATCCGCGCCAGCCGCCGTCCCCGAACTGCCGGCCGTCCAGGGCGCGCCCCCGCAGCGAGAGGACGAGGGTCGTGGTCCAGGTGACGGTGAGGACCACCGCCCCGAGCGCGGCGGGAATGATCGCGGACAGCGGCCGTACGGGTTTCCCGGCGAGGAAGGGAACCCAGCGCGGCCACAACTCGCCCCAGGTGGAGACCAGCCCCACGGCGAGGAAGGCCAGCCCCTCGGCGATGATGGACAGGATGACGACGTAGATCTCCAGCGGCAGCCAGCCCGGCAACTGTCCCTTGCCGATGTCCACGTTCTTGGTGAGCGGAACACCGAAGGTGACCTGGGCGATGCGCCACAGCCCCGAGGGCAGCACGGCCAACGGGATCAGAAAGGCCGCACGCCGGGCCCAGAGGGGCACCCCTTCGGCGGGAGTGCCGTGCAGCTTTCGATAGCCACGGGAAACGGTGGTAAGGATTCCGGACACGGGGCCCTCCAGGAAACACCGGGAAACTTGCGTCCGTTGCTGGATCGCTGCCAGGAGGATGGCATACGGCATCCCGCACGCGACTCCTCCCACGGAGGCAAACCCACACGCCGTCGGGTGGAGCCCCCCTTCGCTCCCTCCTCCGTCCGGATGACCGAGAGGGAGGGGATGAACGGCTTTCGAACACGCTCCGTGGGAGCTCGATAGAAATCCTCGAAGTGCGCCGGGGAAGGGCGGAAAAGCCTGCTATCAACGGGTCGGAGACGTCGTTCAGGAGACGTCGTTGACGGAGGCGTCGTTCACGGAGACGTCGTTCATCCACCCTGCGTCCGCGACACGCGGCACGGGCCGACCGAGAGGACCGGACACATGGCCGAGGAGACCAGCCGGGCGCCGGAGGTGCTGGGTGAGGACTTCATCCGCGACCCGTACCCGGTGTACGCCCGGCTCCGCGAGCGGACCCCGGTGGCGCGGGTCGTGCTCGGCGGGGCACCGATGTCGCTGGTGCTCCGCCATGAGGCGGCGCGCGCCGCGCTGACCGATCCGAAGCTGCACAAGGACCCCGAGCGCTGTGCCCGGCTGGCCGCCGAGCACGCGGGCGTCGACCCCGTCGAGCAGCCCGCCGCGAAGTCGCCCGGCCGGCGGATGCTGGTGGAGCACATGCTGGGCATGGACCCGCCCCACCACACCCGGCTGCGCAAGCTGGTGGCCAAGGCGTTCACCGCACGGCAGATCCAGGCGCTCCGGCCGCGGATCGAGCACACGGTCGGTGCCCTGCTCGACGACATCGCGGGGCAGGGCGAGGTGGATCTGCTGAAGGTGTTCGCCTTCCCGCTGCCGCTCACCGTGATCTCCGAGATGATCGGCGTCCCCGAGGCCGACCAGGCCGCCTTCGGAGCGTGGTCCAACGCGCTGACCGTGGCCGTCCAGCCGCAGGAGATGCACCGCATCGCCGACCAGATGGCGGAGTACCTCACCGGGCTGATCGCCGCCAAGCGGGCGGCCCCGGCCGACGACCTGATCAGCGGGCTGATCCAGGCGCGGGACGACGAGGACCGGCTCAGCGAGAACGAGCTGGTGTCGATGGTCTTCCAGCTCCTGGTGGCCGGTTACGAGACCACCGCGCATCTGATCGGCAACGGGACGCTCGCCCTGCTGCGCCACCCGGACCAGCTCGCCGCCCTGCGCGCGGACCGGTCGCTGCTGCGGGGCGCGGTCGAGGAGTTCTGCCGCTACGACAACTCGCTGCACCTGAGCACGCTCTCGGTGACCACGGAACCGGTGGAGATCGCCGGTGTCCGCGTCCCGGCCGACGAGTTCGTCATCGTCTCGCTCGGCGCGGCCAATCACGACCCCGAACGCTTCGAGGACCCCGAGCGGTTCGACATCCGCCGGGAGACCGGTGGGCATCTGGCGTTCGGCCACGGCATTCACCACTGCATGGGCGCGCCCCTCGCCCGGCTGCAGGCCGAGATCGCCGTGGGCGCGCTGCTCGACCGCTTCCCGCGGATCGAACTCGCCGTGGCGCCGGAGGAGTTGCGCCGCGAGGTGAACCTGACCCGGGGGCTGGAGTCACTGCCGGTCCGGCTCGGCTGAGCCAGGCGGACCGGACCGGCGTACCGGCCGATGATGAGGAGTCTGATGGATATCGCAATCTCCGCGGCGGGTCTGCGGAAGCGCTACGGCGACAACGAGGTGCTGGGCGGCATCGACCTGTCCGTCGAGGCGGGCACGGTCTACGGGCTCCTGGGCCCCAACGGCGCCGGCAAGACGACCACGGTGCGGACGCTGTCGACGCTGATCAAGCCCGATGAGGGCACCGCGACGGTGGCGGGCTACGACGTGCTGAGCCAGGCGCACGAGGTGCGCCGCAGCATCGGGCTGACGGGTCAGTACGCCGCGCTGGACGGTGAGTTGACCGGCCGCGAGAACCTGGTGCTGATGGGAACGCTGCTGCACATGGGCCGCAAGCGGGCCCGTGCCCGCGCGGACGAGGTGCTGGAGATGTTCGACCTCACCGATGCCGCCGACCGGGTCGTCAAGACCTACTCGGGCGGTATGCGCCGCAGGCTGGACCTGGGCGCCAGCCTGACCGGGAGCCCGCCGGTGATCTTCCTGGACGAGCCGTCCACGGGTCTGGACCCGGTCAGCCGGAACGCGCTGTGGGACATGGTGCGCAAGCAGGTCGCCGAGGGGGTCACCGTGCTGCTGACCACCCAGTACCTGGAGGAGGCCGACCAGCTCGCCGACCGTATCGCGCTGATCGACAAGGGGCTGGTGGCGGCGGAGGGCACGCCCGACGAACTGAAGCGGAAGGTCGGCGGCGAGCGGCTGGAGATCACCGTACGGACCACCGAGATGGTGGAGGCCGCCCGCGTCGCGCTGGCCCGGATCTCCGCGCGGGGCTCCGCCCCGCCGGTCGTCGACGACAGCGGGATGCGGGTGTCGATCGCGCTGGAGACCGGTATAGCCGGTGTCTCCGCGGCGGCGGCGGAGCTCCAGGGGGCCTCGGTGGAGGTGGTCGACTTCCTCGTGCGGCGCCCCTCGCTGGACGACGTGTTCCTGGAGCTGACCGGAGCCGGACCCGAGGCCGAAGGAGCCGGACCCGAGGCCGAATTGGAGGCGACGAGCCGATGAGCACCTATGTCCTGAGCGACGCGCTCGCACTGGCGGGCCGCCACATACGGCATCTGAAGCGGGCACCGCAGCGGATCCTCAGCATCACCCTGATGCCGATCATGTTCGTGTTCCTCTTCGGCTACCTCTTCGGCAGTTCGATGAGCGTGCCGGAGGGCGACTACCACGAGTACATCATGGCGGGCATCTTCACCCAGATGATGCTGGCCGGCGTCATCAACACCGGTGTGGGGGTGGCCGAGGACCTCTCCAACGGCCTGGTGGACCGGTTCCGTTCACTGCCGATGAGCAGGGGCTCGGTGCTGCTCGGCCGGACCCTCTCCGATGTGCTGCTCAACGCGATCTCCTGCACCGCGATGCTCTCCGTCGGCCTGCTCATCGGCTGGCGCATCCACGGCGGGCCGCTCAAGGCCCTCGCGGGCTTCGGGCTGTTGCTGCTGCTCGGTTACGCCACGGCGTGGCTCGGCGCGCTCATCGGGCTGCTGCTGCGCGATCCCCAGGCGGTCAACTCGGTGGCCATGGTGATCACCATGCCGCTCACCTTCCTGTCGGCGACCTTCTACCCGGCCCAGAACCTGCCGGGCTGGGTGCGTCCGGTGGCCGAGTGGAACCCGGTGACCACCCTGACCACCGGGATGCGTGAGCTGTGGGGCAACCCCACGGGGAACGGCGCCGATCCCGCGTTCCCGCTGCGGCATCCGGTGATGGCCTCGCTGATCATGGTGGTGGCCCTGCTGATCGTCGTGATCCCGCTGGCCAACCGGGCCTACGAGCGGGCCGCCGCGCGCTGAGCCGCGGCCGTGGGACGCCCGGGCCGAAGCCGAAACCGAAGCCCGGATGACCGCACCGCCGCGCGCTGAGCCGCGGCCGTGGGACGCCCGGGCCGAAGCCGAAGCCGAAGCCGAAGCCGAAGCCCGGATGACCGCACCGCCGCGCGCTGAGCCGCGGCCGTGGGACGCCCGGGCCGAAGCCGAAGCCGAAGCCGAAGCCGAAGCCCGGATGACCGCACCGCCGCGCGCTGAGCCGCGGCCGTGGGACGCCCGGGCCGAAGCCGAAGCCGAAGCCGAAGCCGAAGCCGAAGCCGAAGCCGAAGCCGAAGCCCGGATGACCGCACCGCCGCGCGCTGAGCCGCGGCCGTGGGACGCCCACGCAGAAGCCCGGACGACCGCTCTCGGTCGTCCGGGCTTCTGCGTGGGCGCCGCCGTCAGCTCCCCAAACGCTCAGCTCCCCAGATGCGCACGCCAGGTGTCATGGAGGCGGGCCAGGTGCTCGAAGCCGCCGACCACCGCATCGGTCGGCACACCGAAGTCCACCAGACAGGCGACCTCGTCCACCCCCGCGTCCTTCAGCTGCTTGAGCATCGCCATGCAGTCGTCGACGGTGCCGAACATCCCGCTGGTCTCGAAGTACCGGTCGAATGCCTGGGCCACGAGGAACTGACGGTCCTCCGGACCCATGCTCTTCAGCTCCCGGGACATGTCCGCGCCCTGGGCGCCCGCCGCCTCGGCCGCCTTGATCAGCAGGTCGAAGGAGCTGGCCAGGTAGCGGGAGAACGGCTCGCGCACGGTCTCCCGCACGGTGTCGCGGTCGGTGCCCACGAAGGTGTGCACCATCACGGCCACATGCCCCTGCCCGGCCGAGGCGGGCTGGTGCTCCCGGTGCGCCCGGCGGTACTCCTCGATGCGCTGGGCGAGGACCTCGACCTCCTGGCCGAGCAGATGGGTGAGCATCCCCATCCCGTGCTCACCGGCCAGCGTGAACGTCGCCGGGGTGCCGCCGCTGGTCAGCCACATCGGCAGCTCGGGCTGGACGGGGGGCGGGAACATGGTCAGCTCCACCGTCTCGCCCGCCCCGTCGGTCAGGGACACGCTCTCCCGCCGCCAGAGCCGACGGATGGTCTCCACCGTCTCCATCAGCCCGGACTTGCGGGTCTCGTAGTTCTCCGGGCGGAGCGCGAAGTCCGCGGCGTGCCAGCCCGAGGCGAGTGCCACCCCGGCCCGGCCGCCCGAGAGGTTGTCGACGACCGACCACTCCTCGGCGATCCGCATCGGGTGGTGCAGCGGCGCCACGACGCTTCCGGCGCGCACCGCGACCCGCTGGGTGACCGCCGCCACCGCGGCGCCCGTCACCGAGGGGTTGGGGTAGAGCCCGCCGAACGGATGGAAGTGGCGTTCGGGGGTCCACACCGCGGTGAAGCCGTTGTCGTCGGCGAACCGGGCGCCGTCCAGCAGCAGCCGGTAGCGGTCGTGCTCCTCGGTGTCGTTGTTGGCGAAGTAGAACAGGCTGAAATCCATGGGTCCTCCGGAAAGCGAAAGAAAAGCGCCCGGGGCGCGCTGACGGCGGGTCCCGGGCGGTGTCGCTGCTGTGCGCGGTTCAGAAACGCACCGGCAGGTCGATCATCGGGCGGACCATGAGTCCGGGCCGATAACGCACCTCCGAGGGGTGCACGGCCAGCCGGATGCCGGGAAAGCGTTCATAGACCCGTCGAATCGCCAGCTCGGTCAGCGCCTTGGACATATGGGAGCCCAGGCAGTAGTGGATTCCGTGGCCGAAGCTCATATGCGCGGGCTTGGGACGGGTGACGTCCAGCTCGGACGGACCGTCGGGGAAGGCGTGCGGATCGTGGTTCGCCCCGGCCAGCGAAATGATGATGATCTCGTCCTTGGGGATTTTCACCCCGCACAGTTCGACCGGCTCCAGCGTGACCCGCTGCAGGGAGTTGATCAGCGGGCTGGTGTACCGCAGCAGCTCCTCGACCGCGTTCGGCAGCAGACTCCAGTCGGCCCGGATCTTGTCGGCCTCGCCGGTATGGGTGAGCAGCGCCGCGAAGGAGCCGTTGAGCAGGCTGGTGGTGGTGTCGTTGCCACCGGTCATCAGGGCGAACGCGGTGGACAGCGCTTCCGCGGGGGTCAGCCGCTTGTCCTCGTCGGCGTGGACCAGCGCGGAGATCAGGTCGTCCTGCGGGGTCCGCTGCTTGGTGGCGATCAGCGCCTTGAGGTAGTCCGACAGCTGCCGGGTGTGCTCGGCGATGATGCCCGTCGGATCGCTGGCGTCCACCCGGCGCAGCGTGTTCGTCCACACCAGGAACCGGGGCCAGTCGGTGTCGGGCACGCCCATCAGCTGCGCGATGGTGATGATCGGAAGCGGTTCGCTGAGCCCGGAGACCAGGTCCCGGTTGTCCGTCCGCACCATCGTGTCGAGCAGATCGTCGACCACCTTCTCCCAGCCGTCGCGCAGCCCTCTGACCCGCTTGGGGGTGAAGGCGAAGGTGAGCGCCTTGCGCAGCGGGGTGTGGCGCGGCGGATCGGCGTTGGCCAGTTGGTTGCTGATCTCTTCGGCGGGCTTGATCACCTGGCCGAGCTGCTTGCCCAGCGCCGCGTAGAGCTTGCCGATGTCCCGGCCGAGCCGGGGGTCGGATAGCGCGTCGCGGACGTCGTCGTAGCGGCTCACCACCCAGGCCCGCACCCCGTCCGGGGTCTCCACCCGGCACACCGGCTGTTCCTCGCGCAGCTGGGCGAGGAAGGGATAGGGATTCTGTGTGTACTCGTCGCTGAACATCCAGTAGCGGGACAGCGTGCCGGTGTTGGTCACCAGTACTCCCTGAAGTCGCGGTGCGGGTAACGGCCCGCGGGCGATTGACGGCGCGCGGCCGAACCGATGACAGCACGGGCGGACCGGCCCGGTCAGCGGTAATGCGAATTCTTCGAAGTGGCCACTTCCGCACCACTCGGCGCGCAAAACGAAGTTTTTGCAGCGCCGTTGCCCGGTGGCCCGGCCGGAGCTGAGACTCGTCGATCCAGGCTGGTGGCAGGCGACCGAGCCCTTTTTGTCGGCGACCCCGGAATGACGAGTGGAGATTTCCATAATGACGCGAGCAGCCATCGACGACGTCCTTCCGCTGTGGCCACTGCAGGAAGGTCTGCTGTTTCAGACCCTGTACGGGGAAGAGAAACTCGATGTCTACGTCGCCCAGATCCTGATCGACCTCGACGGCTCCCTGGACGCCGGGGCCATGCGTGACTCGGTGGCCACTTTGCTGCGCCGGCACCCCAATCTGCGTGCCAGTTTCCGGTACGAGAAGCTGAGCCGGCCGGTGCAGGTGATCGCGCGGGAAGTCCCGGTGCCCTGGCGGGAGTTCGACCTCACCGGGCTCGACGAGCGGGCCCAGGAGCGGGAGCTGGAGCGGCTCGCCGCCGAGGAGGCGGAGCACCGGTTCGACCTGGGGTCCGGGCCGCTGCTGCGCTTCACGCTGATCAAGCTGGGTCCGGGCACCAGCCGGCTGATGTTCAACTCGCATCACATCCTGCTCGACGGGTGGTCAACCGCCCGGCTGATGTACGAGCTCTTCGAGATCTACCACCGTCGTGGCGACGACTCGGGCCTGCCGCCGGTGACGCCGTACCGCGAAGCCCTGAGCTGGCTGGAACGGCAGGACCGGGCGGCGGCGGAGAACGCCTGGCGCACCGTGCTCGCCGAAGTGGAGGAGCCCACGCTGCTCGCGCCCGGCGACACCGGGGCGCGGAACGTGCCGGCCGAGCTGGTCATCACCATGCCCGATGAGCTGGCCGCCCGGGTGCGGGAGACCGCCCGGCGCAACGACCTCACGCTGAGCGCGGTGTTCCAGGGCTGCTGGGCGCTGCTGCTGGGGCAGCTGACCGGCCGTGACGACGTGGTGTTCGGCTCGACCGTATCGGTGCGCCCCGCCGAGCTGACCGGCGCGGACCAGATGGTCGGCCTGTTCATCAACTCGGTGCCCGTCCGGGTGCGGGTGCGCCCCCAGGAGAGCCTGCTGTCCCTGCTGACCGGGATGCAGCGCCAGGCGGCCGGAATGGTCGAACACCACCACCTCAGCCTCCCGGACATCCAGCGCGCCGCCGGGCGCGGCACCCTGTTCGACACGCTCACCGTCACCGAGAACTACCCCATGGGCGGGGACGACCTGCCCGAGCTGCCCGGTGACCTCACGCTGACGGGCGCCAAGGGCACCGACGCCAACCACTACCCGCTGAGCATCGCGGCCCTGCCGGGCGACGGGCTGCGGCTGCACTTCGGCTACCGGCAGGAGATCTTCACCCGCGAGGACATCGAGGTGCTCGGCGAACGCTTCCGCCGCCTCTTCGCGGCCTTCGCGGCCGATCCGGAGCAGCTGATCGGCCGGCTGCCCCTGCTGAGCGACGCCGAGGCGAGCCGCATGCTCGCCCTGGGCATGCCCGCGAAGCCGCTGCCTGGCGGTGACGTCATCCCCGCGCTCTTCGCCGAACAGGTACGGCTCCACCCGGACGCCGTCGCCCTGGTGCACGAGGGCACCTCGCTCTCCTACGCCGAACTGGACCGCCGCGCCAACCGCCTGGCCCGCACCCTGATCGAGCGGGGCGCGGGGCCGGAGCGGGTGGTCGCGCTCGCCCTGCGGCGCTCTCCCGAGCTGGTCGTCGCCATGCTGGCGGTGCTCAAGGCGGGCGCGGCCTACCTGCCCGTGGACATCTCCTATCCGGCCGACCGGATCGCCTATCTGCTCACCGACGCAGGCCCGGCGCTGGTCCTGGCCACCACCGCGTCGGCAGAGGTGATTCCGGACGTCTGCGCCGCGCCGAGGGTGCTGCTGGACGACCCGGCCACCGTCCGCGCGACCGACGCCCGGCCGGACACCGACATCGAGCCGGGCGAGCGGCGGGGGACGACGGCGTCCGCCAACCCCGCCTACGTCATCTACACCTCCGGTTCCACCGGCCGTCCGAAGGGCGTCATGGTGACGCACTCCGGTCTCGCCGGTCTGGTCGCCACCAACGTCGAGCGGTTCGGCGTGGGGCCCGGCAGCCGGGTGCTGCAGTTCTCCTCGCCCAGCTTCGACGCCGCCGTCTGGGAGACCTACACCGCCCTGCTCACCGGCGCCACGCTGGTGCTCGCCCCCGCGACACGACTGCGGCCCGGCCGGGCGCTGGTCGAGCTGGTCGCCGAGCACCAGGTCACCCACGCGCTCATCCCGCCCGCCGCGCTGGCCGTGCTCACCGAGGACCTGCCGTCGATACGCCTGCTGGTGGTCGGCGGTGAGGCGTCCGCGCCGGAGCTGGTCGAGGCGTGGTCCGGCAACCGGACGATGATCAATGCCTATGGGCCGACCGAGAGCACCGTCTGCGTCTCCCTCAGCGAGCCGCTCTCCGGCGCGGTGGCGCCGCCCATGGGCACCGCCCTCGGCACCGCGAGGCTGCGGGTGCTCGACGGTGCGCTGCGGCCGGTGCCGCCGGGGGTCACCGGGGAGCTGTACGTCTCGGGCCCCTGCCTGGCGCGCGGTTATCTGAACCGGCCCGGTGTGACCGCCGAGCGGTTCGTCGCCGATCCGTATTCGGGCGGCGGGACACGCATGTACCGCACCGGTGACCTGGTGCGCTGGAACACCGAGGGCGAGCACCCCGTGCTGGAGTTCGCCGGCCGGGCCGACGACCAGGTCAAGATCCGCGGATTCCGGATCGAGCTGGGGGAGATCGAGTCGGTCCTGGCCGCGCACGAGCGGATCGACCGCGCGGTGGTCGTGGTGCGGGAGCCGACCCCGGGCGACAAGCGGCTCGTCGCCTATCTGGTGCCGGTGAGCGGAGCAGAGGTGCCCGCCCCCACCGCGATGCGCGAACACGTGGGCGCCTCGCTGCCCGAGTACATGGTGCCCAGCGCGTTCGTCGCCCTCGACGCCCTGCCGCTGACACCCAACGGCAAGCTGGACCGCAAGGCGCTGCCCGAGCCCGGCGGCGCGGCCGGGCCGGCCGGGCGCGGGCCGCGCACCCCGCAGGAGGAGATCCTGTGCGCGCTCTTCGCCGAACTGCTCGGCGTGCCCGAGGTGGGGGTGGACGACGACTTCTTCGACCTCGGCGGCCACTCGCTGCTGGCCACCCGGCTGGTCACCAGGACCCGCGCGGTCTTCGGCGAGGAGCTGTCGCTGCGCGCGGTGTTCGAGACGGCCACGCCTGCCGGGATAGCCCGCAGGCTGCACCAGGCCGTGGACGGCCGGCCCGCGCTGGAGGCGGGACCGCGTCCCGAGCGGGTACCGCTGTCCTTCGCCCAGCGCCGGCTGTGGTTCCTGGACGGGTTCGAGGGCGCCAAGTCGATCTACAACGTCCCGCTCACCGTGCGGCTGACCGGTGAACTGGACCTGGACGCGCTGCGCCATGCCTTTGGGGACGTCCTGGCCAGGCACGAGAGCCTGCGGACGGTGTTCCCGGACGTGGACGGCGACCCGTACCAGCGGGTGCTGGATCCCGCGGAGGCCGAGCTCGACCTGTCCCTGGTGGATCTGAGCGCGGCACCGGAGCGGCTGGACGAGGCACTGCAGGAGGAGGCGGCCGCCGGGTTCCGGCTGGCCCACGAACTCCCGCTGCGGGTGCGCGTCTTCCGCACCGGCGACCGTACGTACGTCCTGCTCGTGGTGATGCACCACATCGTCGGGGACGGCTGGTCGCTGGGCGTCTTCGGCCACGACCTCTCGCTCGCCTACACGGCCAGGCTGAAGGACGCCGCGCCGTCGTGGGAGCCGCTGCCCGTGCAATACGCGGACTACACGCTGTGGCAGCGGCGCGTACTGGGTGAGGAGGCGGACGAGAACAGCTCGATCGCGAGGCAGTTCGCCTACTGGTCGGATGCCCTGGCCGGGATCCCCGACGAGCTCAACCTCCCGGTGGACCGGCCGCGGCCCGCGGTGGCGAGCTACGCGGGCGACACCGTGACGTTCCACCTCACCGAGGAGCTGCACAAGCGGCTGCTCACCATCGCCCGTACCTCCCAGGCCAGCCTGTTCATGGTGGTCCAGGCCGGTCTTTCGGTGCTGCTGTCGCGGTCCGGCGCGGGCACCGACATCCCCGTGGGCACGCCGATCGCCGGTCGTACCGACGACGCCCTCGACGGACTGGTCGGGTTCTTCCTCAACACGCTGGTGCTGCGCACCGACACCTCCGGCAACCCGACCTTCCGCGAGCTGGTCCAGCGGGTCCGGGAGACCGACCTGGCCGCGTACGCCAACCAGGACGTGCCGTTCGAGCGGCTGGTCGAGCAGCTCAACCCCGAGCGCTCCCTCGCGCGCCACCCGCTGTTCCAGGTGATGTTCACCGTGCAGAACAACCGCCCGGCCGAGCTCGCGCTGCCGGGCCTGCGAGTGGACCCGTACGACCACCTCGGCGACATGGCCAAGTTCGACCTGTTCGTCGGGCTGACCGAGCGGCGCACACCCGACGGCGCCCCGGACGGGCTGGCCGGGTGGATGGAGTACAGCACCGATCTGTTCGACCGGGAGACCGTCCAGCAGCTCGCCGACCGTCTGATCCGGGTGCTGGCCGGGGCGGCCGAGGACCCCAAGCGGCCGATCGGCTCCCTGGACCTGCTCGACCCGATCGAGCGGCACCGCCAGCTGACCGCCTGCAACGACACCGCGCACCAGTTCGACGGGGCCTTCCTCCCGGAACTGCTCGAGCGCCAGGCGCACGCGCTGCCGGACACCCCGGCCGTGGTGCACGGCGACACGCGGATGTCGTACGCCGAGCTGAACGCGGCGGCGAACCGGCTGGCACATCTGCTCATCTCACGGGGCACCGGACCTGAGGACACGGTCGGCATCGCGCTGCCGCGCTCGGCGGAGCTGCTGGTGGCGGTGTGCGCGGTGCTCAAGACCGGAGCGGCCTATCTGCCCATCGACCCGGAGTACCCGGCCGAGCGCGTCTCCTTCATGCTGGCCGACGCGGCGCCCTCGGTGGTGCTGACCCGGACCGGGGTGCTGCCGGACGGTCACCGGGCCCCGCTCCTCGCCCTCGACACACCGGAGACCGCCGCCCTCCTGGCCGGGCAGGCGGACACCGACCCCACCGACGCGGACCGCACCCGGCCGCTCCACCCGGCCGCCCCGGTCTACGTCATCTACACCTCCGGCTCCACCGGCCGCCCCAAGGGCGTCGTGATGCCCGCGGGCGCCATGGCCAACCTGGTCGCCTGGCACCACAGTGAGATCGGCGGCGGCGCCGGGACGCGGGTCGCGCAGTTCACCGCGATCAGCTTCGACGTCTCCGCCCAGGAGATCCTCACCACCCTGCTCACCGGGAAGACGCTGGTGGTCCCGGACGACGCGGTGCGCCGCGACGCCGCCGCCCTCACCCGGTGGCTCGAGGAGCACCGGATCAACGAGCTGTACGCACCAAACCTGGTGGTGGACGCCGTCGCGGAGGCCGCCATCGAGGGCGGTGTCACCCTCGGCGAGCTGCGGGTGATCGCCCAGGCGGGCGAGGCGCTGGCGCTCACCCCGCGGCTGCGCGCCTTCCAGGCCGACCGCTCGTGGCTGCGGCTGCACAACCACTACGGCCCCACCGAAAGCCATGTGATCACGGCCACCACCCTGCCCGGCGACCCCGCGAACTGGCCCGCCACGGCACCGATCGGACGCCCGGTCTGGAACGACCAGGTCTACGTCCTGGACGACGCGCTGGGCCCGGTGCCCCCGGGGGTCGTCGGGGAGCTGTACCTCGCCGGCGCCGGGCTGGCCCGCGGCTATCTGAAGCGGCCGGGCCGCACCGCGGAGCGCTTCGTGGCCGACCCCTTCGGCCCGGCCGGGTCCCGGCTGTACCGCACCGGGGACCTGGTGCGCTGGGGCAAGGACGGCCAGCTGCGGTTCGTGGGGCGGGCCGACCACCAGGTCAAGGTGCGCGGCTTCCGGATCGAGCTCGGCGAGATCGAGACGGCGCTCGCCGCCCACCCCGACCTCGCCTCGGTGGCCGTCCTGGCCCGGCAGGACCGGCCCGGAGCCCACCAGCTGGTCGGCTATCTGGTCCCGATGGCCGGACGGACCGCCCCGGCCCCGGCCGAACTGCGCAAGCACCTGGCCGCCACTCTGCCCGAGTACATGGTGCCCAGCGCGTTCGTCGCACTGGACGCACTGCCGCTGACCCCCAACGGCAAGCTGGACCGCCGGGCGCTGCCCGCGCCGGTACGGGAGGACGCCGAGCGGCGGGAGCCGGCCACACCGCAGGAGGCCGCGCTGTGCGGGCTGTTCGCCGAGGTGCTCGGCGTGGACGAGGCCGGGGTGGACGACAACTTCTTCGACCTCGGCGGCCATTCACTGCTCGCCACCCGGCTGACCAGCCGGATCCGTACGACCCTGGGCGCGGAGCTCGGCGTGCGCGAGCTGTTCGAGTCGCCGACGCCCGCCGGACTGGCCGGGCTGATCGCCGACGCGGGCGGGGCGCGGCGCGCGGTGACCGCGCGGGAGCGGCCCGAGGAGGTGCCGCTGTCCTTCGCCCAGCGCAGGCTGTGGTTCCTGGGCCGGTTCGAGGGGCCGAGCGCCACCTACAACCTGCCGATGGCCCTGCGGCTCACGGGTGAGCTGGACCGGGAGGCGATGCGCGCGGCGCTGGCCGACGTGGTCACCCGCCACGAGAGCCTGCGCACCGTCTTCCCGGAGGTGGCCGGCCGCCCCCGCCAGGTGGTGCTGGACGTGGTGCCCGAACTGCCGGTGGCCGAGGTCACCGAGGCCGGTCTGGAGGCGGCGCTCACCGAGGCCGCCGGGTACGCGTTCGACATCGCCACCGAGATCCCGGTCCGGGCGTGGCTGTTCGCGCTGAGCCGGACCGAGCACGTACTGGCGCTGGTGGTCCACCACATCGCGGGCGACGGCTGGTCCCTGGCCCCGCTGGGCCGCGATCTGTCCGCCGCCTATGCGGCCCGGAGTGCGGGCCGCGCCCCGGAGTTCACCCCGCTGCCCGCGCAATACGCCGACTACACGCTGTGGCAGCACGAGGTGCTGGGCAGCGAGGACGACCCGGACAGCACCATCTCCCGGCAGGCCGCGTTCTGGCGGTCGGCCCTGGAGGGCGCGCCGGAGGAACTGGCGCTGCCCGTCGACCACCGCCGTCCGCCCGCCATCAGCTACCGCGGCGACATGGTCACCTTCCGCTTCGACGCCGAGGTGCACCGCGGCCTGCGCGAGCTGGCCCTGGTCCACCGGGCCAGCCTCTTCATGGCCGTCCAGGCCGGTCTGGCCGCGCTGCTCAGCAGGCTCGGCGCGGGCACCGACATCCCGCTCGGCACGGCCATCGCGGGCCGCACCGACGACGCCCTGGACGATCTGGTCGGCTTCTTCGTCAACACGCTGGTGCTGCGCACCGATGTCTCCGGCGATCCGACCTTCGCCGAACTGCTGGCGCGGGTGCGGGAGACCGACCTGGCCGCGTACGCCCACCAGGACCTGCCGTTCGAGCGGCTGGTCGAGCTGATCAACCCCGAGCGCTCGGCGTCCCGGCATCCGCTGTTCCAGGTGATGCTGGCGTTCCAGAACACCGCCGAGGGCAGGGTCGAACTGCCCGGGGTGGTCGCGGGGCCGCAGCCGATCGGCCAGGACGTCGCCAAGTTCGACCTGTCCTTCACCCTGTCGGAGACCCAAGGGGACGACGGCGCGCCCGCGGGCATCGAGGGGGCGCTCACCTACAGCACCGACCTGTTCGAACGGGACACGGTGCGGATGCTGGTGGACCGGCTGGCGCGGCTGCTGGCCGCCGCCGTCGCCGATCCTTCCCGCCCGGTGGACCAACTGGACGTCCTGCTGCCCGGGGAGCGCCACCGGATCGTCGAGGAGTGGAACCACGCCGCGGTGCGCGAGGTGCCCCCGGCGACCATGGCGGAGCTGTTCGCCGGGTGGGTGGCCCGCACCCCGGACGCGGCCGCCCTGCTGGCCGAGGACCGCACCTGGACCTTCGCCGAACTCGACGCGCGGGCCGAGCGGATCGCCCGGACGCTGGCCGCGCGGGGAGCGGGACCGGAGAAGCTGGTGGCGGTGGCACTGCCGCGCTCCCCGGAGCTGATCGTCTCGCTGCTCGCGGTGGTGCGGGCGGGGGCGGCCTATCTGCCGGTCAACCCGGACCTGCCGCGCGACCGCATCGGGTACATGCTCGACGACGCCGAGCCCGCCCTGCTGCTGACCTCCGGATCCGTCGCCGGACGGCTGCCGCGGACCACCGTGCCCACGGCGCTGTTCGACACGTTGGACGCGGCTGATGTGTCCGTGCCCGCCGACGTGTCCGTGCCCGCCGCCGCCCTGTCGCCCCAGCACCCCGCCTACGTCATCTACACCTCCGGATCGACCGGCAGGCCCAAGGGCGTGACCGTGACCCACGCCGGAGTGGCGCACCTGTGCGCGACGCTGGTGGAGCGGGCGGGCGTCGGCCCGGGCGCCCGGGTGCCGCAGCTGGCCTCGGCCAGCTTCGACGCGGCGTTCCTGGAGCTGTCCATGAGCCTGCTGGTGGGCGGCGCGCTGGTGGTGGTCCCGGCCGACCGGCCGACGTCCGGACAGGCGTATCTCGACCTGTGCGCCGAATACGGCGTCACCCACGCCTTCATCACCCCCGCCTCGCTGGCCGCGCTGCCGGAGGGCGGGCTGCCCGAGGGCATGGAGATCGTCGTCGGCGGTGAGTCCTTCGGACCGGAGCTGATCGGCCGGTGGCGGCACACGGTGCGGATGCACAACGTGTACGGCCCGACCGAGACCACCTGTGTGGCGGCGATGAGCGGGCTGCTGACCGACGACGCCGTACCGGCGCTCGGCGCGCCCGTCGCCGACTCGCGGCTGCACGTGCTGGACGAGCGGCTCCGTCCGGTGCCGCTGGGCTGCGTGGGCGAGTTGCACATCGCGGGCGTCTCGCTGGCCCGTGGCTATCTGCGGCGCCCCGGGCTGACCGCCGCGGCCTATGTGGCCGACCCGTTCGGGCCGCCCGGATCGCGGATGTACCGCTCCGGCGACCTGGTGCGCCGGCGCGCCGACGGCGAGCTGGAGTTCGTCGGGCGCACCGATGACCAGGTGAAGCTGCGGGGGCTGCGGATCGAGCTGGGCGAGATCACCGCCGCCGTCTCGGACCACCCCGGTGTGCACCGCGCCACCACCGTCGTGCGCGAGGACCGCCCGGGGGTGCGGCTGCTGACGGCCTACGTGGTGCCCGCCGCCGGGGCGGGCGACATCGACCTCGACGAACTGCGGGCCGGGCTGGCGCGGCGCCTGCCCGACTACATGGTTCCGGCGGCGTTCGTGACGCTCGAGACGCTTCCGCTGACCACCAGCGGGAAGATCGACCGCAAGGCGCTGCCCGCACCGGAGCAGGGCGGTACCTCCCGTGCGCCGAGCGGCGCCCGTGAGGAGACCCTGCGCCGGCTGGTCGCGGAGGTGCTGGGGCTCGGCGTCGAGGAAGTCGGCGTCGACGACAGCTTCTTCTACCTGGGCGGCGACAGCATCGTCTCGATCCAGCTGGTGGCCAGGGCGCGCGCCGCGGGTCTGGTCTTCACCCCGAAGGACGTCTTCCGCCACCAGACGGTCGCGGCCCTCGCGGCCGCCGCGGGCACCGTCCCCGAGGCCGAGACGGAGGACCCGGACGCCGGTATCGGGGAGATCCCCGCGACCCCGATCCTCAACTGGCTCAGCGAGCGGCACGGGCCCATCGGCCGGTTCCACCAGTCGATGCTGCTGCAGACGCCCGCGGAGCTGGACCTGGACCGGCTGGTCACCGCCGTACAGACGCTGCTGGACCACCACGACGCCCTGCGGGCGCGGCTGAACCGTACCGAAGGGCGGTGGTCGCTGGAGGTGGCGGCCCGCGGCAAGGTCCGCGCGGCGGACCTCATCCGGCGGGTCGACCTCACCGGCCTGGACGACGCGGAGCGCCGCGCCCGCCTCGCCGAGCACAGCGACGCCGCGGTGGGCCGGCTCGCCCCCGAGGACGGCACGATGGCGCAGTTCGTGTGGTTCGACGCCGGGCCCGGTGAGCGCGGCAGGCTGTGGTTCTCGCTGCACCACCTCGTCGTCGACGGCGTCTCCTGGCGGATCCTGCTGCCGGACCTGGCACGGGCCTGGGAGGCGGTGCGGGACGGGCGCACCCCGCAACTCGACCCGGTGGGCACCTCGTTGCGCCGCTGGTCGCGGACGCTGGCCGAGGAAGCCGTCACCCCGGAGCGGATCGCCGAACTCCCGGTCTGGCGCGGCCGCCTCGCCCAGGCCCCGGAGCCCCTGGCCGAGCTGACCGTCGACCCGGCCAGGGACCTCACCCGCACCCAGCGCGCGATCACCATGGCGCTGCCCGCGGACACCACCCGGACCCTGCTCACCCGGCTGCCCGAGATGTTCCGCGCGTCGGTCAACGACGTGCTGCTCACCGGGCTGACCCTGGCGGTGGCCGACTGGCGCCGCCGGCACTTCGGCGGGGCCACGGGCGGGCTGCTGGTGGCCCTCGAGGGCCACGGCCGCGAGGAGATCGCCGAGCACACCGAACTGTCCCGTACGGTCGGCTGGTTCACCAGCGTGTACCCGCTGTTCCTGGACCCCGGGCGGATCGACTGGGGCGAGGTGTGGACCGGCGGGGCGACCGTCGGCGACGTCCTCGCCCGGATCAAGGAGCAGCTGCGCCAGGTGCCCGACAACGGCGTCGGCTACGGCCTGCTGCGCCATCTCAACCCGGACACCGCGCCCTCGCTGCGGGGCCTGGCCGAGCCGCAGATCGGGTTCAACTACCTCGGTCGCTTCGACACCTCGGCCGTGCCCGAGGCCGCCGACTGGGCGCTCGCCCCCGAGGCGGGCGCCGTCGGCGGCGAGGACCCGGACATGCCGGTCGCCCACGCGCTGGAGGTCACCGCGTCCACCCAGGACCGCAGCGGCGGCCCCGAGCTGTCGGTGCTCTGGCAGTGGCCCTCGGCGCTGCTGGAGGAGTCCGTGGTGCGGGACCTCGCACAGGCGTGGATCCGGGCGCTGGAGGCGCTGGCCCGCCATGCCGACACCCCGCAGGGCGTCCGCCACACCCCCTCCGATATGGATCTGATCGACGTCAGCCAGGACGAGTTGGACCAGCTCGCGAGCGAACTGGACGGCTGGCAGTAGCCCTGTTTCCGAGTTGTTCATGTGCGGTTCCGGCCAGGACGAGCCGTCCGGCTCGCGAGCGAACTGGACGGCTGGCAGTAGCCCCACTCCCCAGTTGTTGGTGTGGGGTTCCGGCCAAGGCGAGCCGTCCGGCTCGCGAGCGATCCGGACGGCTGGCGGCGGCTGGCAGTAGCCCTACTTCCGAGTTGTTTATGTGCGGCTTTCACCGGGCCGCGGCGCCATTACGGTCGGATCGGCGGGCCTCGCCGACGGGCGAGAGGGGCCCCGCCGATCTCGACTGCGCACTCGTCACACATCGCATCACGAAGACGCCCAGGGAGCCTGTGCAGTGAAGCAGACACGTATCGAGGACCTTCTGCCTTTGTCGCCGCTCCAGGAAGGGCTGCTCTTCCACGCGCAGTACTCCGAGGACGCGGACGCGCTCGACGTCTACACCGTCCAGCTGGCGGTGCGGATCCAGGGCCCGGTGGACGCCCCGGCGGTGCGCCGCGCCGCGGCCGCGCTGGTGCGGCGGCACGCGAGCCTGCGCGCGGGGTTCCGGCGCCGCAAGACCGGCGACCCGATGCAGGTGATCCTCCGGGACCTCGAACTCCCTGTGACCGAGCTGGACTTCAGCGGTGTTTCCGAGGACGAGCAGCGGGCGAAGGTCCGGGAGTTCGCCGCCGGGGACCGTGCGCACCGCTTCGACATGGAGCGGCCGCCGCTGCTGCGGGTCACCATGATCAAGGTCGCGGCCGACGCCTTCTGGCTGGTGCTCACCGCCCACCACATCCTGCTGGACGGCTGGTCCGCCCCGCTGGTGATGCAGGAGCTGTTCCAGCACTACCGTGCGGGCGGCGAGGACACCACCCTGCCGCCGGTCACCCCCTACCGCACCTATCTCGCCTGGCTGGCCCGGCAGGACAAGGACGCGGCGAAGCGGGCCTGGCGAGAGGCGATGGAAGGGGTGGACTCGGCCACGCTGGTGGTGCCCGAGGCGGGCCCCGGCGCCGAGGTGCTGCCCGAGGACCTGGTCGCCGAGGTGCCCGCGGACCTCACCGCCCGCCTCGGCGAGCTGGCCCGCTCCGCCGGGGTCACCCTGAACACGCTGGTGCAGAGCGCCTGGGGCGTGCTGCTCGGCCGGCTGACCGGCCGTGACGACGTGGTGTTCGGCGCCACCGTGTCCGGGCGCCCGGCGGACATCCCCGGCGTGGAGTCCATGGTGGGGCTGTTCATCAACACCCTGCCGGTCCGGGTGCGGGTGGACCACGCCGCCTCCTGGACCGACCTGCTGACCGCGGTCCAGCGGCAGCAGGCCACGCTGCTGGACCACCACCACCTGCCGCTGTCCGCCGTGCAGGAGTCCACGCCGGTCACCGGTGAACTCTTCGACACGCTGGTCGTCTTCGAGAACTACCCGCTGGACTCCGACGGCATCACCGAGCCCGTCGACGGGCCGCGGATCACCGACATCACCGGCCAGGACGCCACCCACTACGCGCTCACCCTGTTCCCGACCCCCGGCTCCACCCTGCGGCTGCGCCTGGGATACCGGCCCGATCTGTACCCGGCCGGGCGGGCGCGGGCCCTGCTGGACGGCTTCTGCCGGATGCTGGAGCGGATCGAGGCGGACCCGTCCCTCCCGGTGGGCCGCACCGAAGTGCTCGCGCCCGAGCTGCTGCGCACCGTCCTGGAGGGCTGGAACGAGCCCGACGCCGGGGCGCCGGAGACCTCCGTACCCGAGCTGTTCGAGGCCGCGGTGGCCGCCGACCCGGCGGCGGTGGCCCTGCTCTCGAACGGGGCCGAGGTCTCCTACGGCGAGCTGGACGCCCGCGCCAACCGGCTGGCCCGGCTGCTGTCCGGGCTCGGCGTCGGCCCCGAGACGCGGGTGGCGGTGGCGCTGCCGCGCGGGGCGGACCTGGTGGCCACCCTGCTCGCGGTCCTGAAGACCGGCGGCGCGTACATCCCGCTGGACCCCGAATACCCGGCCGAGCGCGTCGAGTACATCGTGACCGACGCCGCGCCCGCGGTCGTGGTGACGGACTCCTCGGTGCCCTCGGTGCCCGCGACCGGTGGCGCGACGCGGGTGCTGCTGGACGACCCGGCGGTCCGCGACCGGGTGGCCGCCCTGTCCGGCGAGGCCCCGGAGCACGGCCCGGTGGCGGGGGACCACCCCGCCTACACCATCTACACCTCGGGTTCCACGGGCAGGCCCAAGGGCGTCGTCGTCACCCGGGACAACCTCACCAACTTCGTCCAGGACATGCGGGACCGGTTCGCCCTGCGGCCCGGGGACCGGCTGGCCGCGGTGACCACCATCGCCTTCGACATCGCGGGCCTGGAGCTGTACACCCCGCTGGTGTCCGGCGCCGCGGTGGTCCTGGCCACCCGCGACGAGGTGATCGACGTCCCCAGGCTGGCCGCGCTGCTGAAGGACACCGGCGCCTCGGTCATGCAGGCGACGCCCACCCTGTGGCAGGCGCTGGTGTCCCAGCACCCCGAGGCGCTCTCCGGACTGCGCGTACTGGCCGGCGGTGAGGCGCTGCCCGCCGGGCTCGCCACCCGGCTGTGCGAACTCGGCTCCGAGGTGACGAACCTGTACGGCCCCACCGAGACCACCGTGTGGTCGACCGCCGCCCGCCTCGCCGGGTCCGACGGCAGCGGGACGCCGGGCACCGTACCGAGCAGCCGTGCAGAGCAGCCCGCCGCCGCCCGCCTCGCCGGGCCCGACGGCAGCGGGACGCCGGGCACAACACCGAGCAGCCGTGCAGAGCAGCCCGCCGCCGCCCGCCTCGCCGGGTCCGACGGCAGCGGGACGCCGGGCACCGTACCGAGCAGCCGTGCAGAGCAGCCCGCCGCCGCCCGCCTCGCCGGGTCCGACGGCAGCGGGACGCCGGGCACCGTACCGAGCAGCCGTGCAGAGCAGCCCACGGCCGCCCGCCTCGCCGAGGTGTCCGGCCCCCCGGCCATCGGCAGGCCCATCGCGAGCACCCAGGTCTATGTCCTGGACGCCGGGCTGTCACCGGCCCCGCCCGGGGTCCTCGGCGACCTCTACATCGCCGGGCGGGGCGTGGCGCGCGGCTACGCGGGCCGTCCGGACCTGACCGCGGAGCGGTTCGTGGCCTGCCCGTTCGGCGCGCCCGGCACCCGGATGTACCGGACCGGTGACGTGGCCCGGTGGACGGACGACGGTGAGCTGGAGTTCGCCGGCCGCACCGACGACCAGGTCAAGGTGCGCGGTTTCCGCATCGAGCTGGGCGAGATCGAGACCGCGCTCGCCGAACTGCCCGAGGTCGCCCAGGCGGCGGTGGTGGCCCGCGAGGCCGGGTCGGGCGAGCAGCGGCTGGTGGCGTACGTCGTCGCGGCCCCGGGCGCGGCGGTGCCGGTGCCCGCGCTGCGCCGGGCCGTCGCCGCGCGGCTGCCGGAGTACATGGTGCCCTCGGCGTTCATGGTGCTCGACGAGATGCCGCTGACGCCCAACGGCAAGACCGACCGCAAGGCGCTCCCCTCGCCGGACCTCACCGCGCTGTCCACGAGCGTGGCCCCGCGCACACCGCAGGAGGAGATCCTGTGCGGCCTGTTCATGGAGGCGCTGGAGCTGGACTCGGTCGGCATTCACGACGACTTCTTCGAGCTGGGCGGGCACTCGCTGCACGCCACCCGGATGGTCAGCCGGACCCGGACGGCGTTCTCCGTGGAACTGCCGCTGCGCGCGCTGTGGGAGGCGCCCACGGTGGCGCGGCTGGCCGAACGGCTCCGTGACGCCGACACCGCGCGGCCGCCGGTGGTCCCGGTGGAGCGCCCGGAGCGGATCCCGCTGTCCTACGCCCAGCGCAGGCTGTGGTTCCTCAACCGGTTCGAGAACGGCGCCGCGGCGCACAACATCAGCCTGGGGCTGCGGCTGAAGGGCACGCTGGACCACGAGGCGCTGCGGGCGGCCGTCCGGGACGTCACGGCCCGGCACGAGACGCTGCGCACGGTCTTCCCGGAGACCGGCGGCTCCGCGCGGCAGCTGATCCTGCCCCCGGACCAGTGCCCGGCCGAGCTGGTCGTCACCACCGTCGACGAGCGGACGCTGGACGCGGCGATCGCCGAACAGACGGCGCGCGACTTCGACCTGGCGACCGAGACCCCGCTGCGGGTGACGCTGTTCCGGGTGGCCCCGGACCACCACGTCCTGCTGATCATCCTGCACCACATCGCGGGCGACGGCTGGTCGGTCGGCCCCTTCGCCGCCGACCTCACCTCGGCCTATCTGGCGCGGACGGACGGCCGGGCCCCGGACTGGGAGCCGCTGCCGGTCCAGTACGCCGACTACACGATCTGGAACTACTCGGTCCTCGGCGCGGAGAGCGACCCCGGGAGCCTGGTCAGCGAGCAGCTCGAATTCTGGCGGCGGCGGCTCGAGGGCAGCCCCGATGTGCTGCCGCTGCCGACGGACCGCCCGCGTCCGCCGGAGGCCGACTACACGGCCGAGACGGTCGAGGGGCGGATCTCACCGGAGCTGCACCGCGCGCTGGCCCGCGTCGCCCGCACGACCGGGACCAGCCTGTTCATGGTGTTGCAGGCCGGTCTGGCCTCGTTGCTCTCCGCGCATGGCGCGGGCACCGACATCCCCATGGGCTCGCCGATCGCCGGGCGCAACGACAAGGCGCTCGAGGAGATGATCGGCTTCTTCGTCAACACACTGGTGCTGCGCACCGACACCTCCGGCGACCCCACCTTCCGCGAACTGCTGGACCGGGTCCGCGAGTACGACTTGGCCGCGTACGCCCACCAGGAGGTGCCCTTCGAGCGCCTCGTCGAGCTTCTCAACCCCGAGCGCTCGCTGGCCTGGCACCCGCTGTTCCAGATCTGGCTGAACGTACAGAACCTCGAGACCACCACCACCTCGCCGACCGGTCTGCCCGGGGTCGACGCCGTCGCGTATCCGGTGCCGGTCAACGCGACCCAGTTCGACCTGGCCTTCACCTTCAACGAGAGCACCGGTCCCGGCGGCGCCCCGGCCGGTCTTCAGGCGCTGATCGACTTCCGGCTCGACCTCTTCGACCGCGAGACGGTCGAGGCCCTGTTCGCGCGTCTGACGCGGCTTCTGGAACGGGTCGCCGAGGACCCGGACCTGCGGGTGGGCGACGTCTCCCCGCTCACCGAGGACGAGCACGCCGTGCTGGCCGCCGCGAACGACACCGCGCGCGACCTTCCCCCGGCGACCTTCCCCGCGCTGTTCGCCCGCCGGGTGGCCGAGGCCCCCGACGACCCCGCGGTGGCCTTCGAGGGCCGCGAGATGTCGTTCGCCGAACTGGACCGGAGGGCGAACCGGCTCGCGCATGTGCTGCGCGCCGAGGGCGCGGCCCCCGAGCGGTTCGTCGCCCTGGCACTGCCCCGGTCCCCCGACTGGCCGGCCGCGGTACTGGCCGTGCACAAGGCGGGCTCGGCCTATCTGCCGCTCGACCCGGCGTACCCCGCCGAGCGCCTCGCCTACATGCTCTCCGACGCCCGGCCCGGCGTGGTCGTCACCACCCGGCCGATCGCCGAGACCCTGCCCCCCATGGGCGACACCACGGTCCTCCTCCTCGACGACGAGGCCACCGAGGCCAGGATCGCGAAGGCGCCGGAGACCGCGCCGGAGGTCCGGCTGTCGGTGGACCACCCGGCCTATCTGATCTACACCTCCGGCTCCACCGGCAGGCCGAAGGGCGTGGTGGTTCCGCACACCGGCTTCGCCAGTCTGCTCACCGGCTATGCGGAGGCGCTCGGACTCGGCCCGGGCAGCCGCGTCCTGCAGTTCGCCTCGCCGAGCTTCGACGCCGCCTTCGCGGAGCTGTGCAAGGCACTCCTCTCCGGCTCCACGCTGGTGATGGCGCCGTCCGAGCGCCTGGACCCCGGCGCCCCGCTGGCCGCGCTGCTCACCGAGCAGCGCGTCACCCAGGCGACCATCCCGCCGGCCGCGCTCGGTGTGATGACCGACGGCGAGGTGCCCGCGGGTGTCACCCTGCTGGTGGCGGGGGAGGCGACCCCGCCGGAGCTGGCCGGCCGGTGGTCGGCGGGGCACCGGATGGTGAACGCGTACGGTCCGACCGAGGCGACGGTGTGCGCCACCATCAGCGCGCCGCTGTCCGGCGTGGCCGAACCGCCCCTCGGCACACCGATCCCCAACGCCCGGGTGCGGGTGCTCGACGCGGCGCTGCGGCCGACGGCCCCCGGGGTGGTCGGCGAGCTGTACCTCTCGGGTCCCGGCATCGCCCGCGGCTACCTCAACCGGCCGGGGCCGAGCGCGGAGCGCTTCGTCGCCGATCCGTCCGGCCCGCCCGGCACCCGTATGTACCGCACGGGTGACCTGGCCAAATGGACCCGCGACGGTGTGCTGATGTTCGTCGGCCGCGCCGACGAACAGGTCAAGCTGCACGGTTTCCGGATCGAGCTCGGCGAGATCCGCTCGGCGCTGCTGCGCCTGCCCCCGGTCCGGCAGGCCGAGGTGATGGTGCGCGAGGACCGCCCCGGTGAGCCACGGCTGGTGGCGTACGCGGTGGCCGAGGACGCGGCCGGGCCGCTCACCGGTGCCGACCTGCGCACCCGGATGGCCGCGGAGCTGCCCGAGTACATGGTGCCCGCCGCGGTGGTGGTGCTCGACTCGCTGCCGGTGACCCCGAACGGCAAGACCGACCGCAAGGCGCTTCCCGCACCGGAGTACAACACCACGGCCACCGGCCCGGCCGACGAACCGCGCACCCCCCACGAGGAGCTGCTGCGCGGGCTGTTCGCGGAGGTCCTCGGGCTGGAGCGGGTCGGCATCCACGACAGCTTCTTCGACACCGGCGGGGACAGCATCATGTCCATCCAGCTGGTCCGCCGGGCCCGGGACGCGGGCGTCAAGCTGACGCCCCGGGACGTGTTCGAGCACAAGACGGTGGCCGCGCTGGCCAAGGCCACGGCCGTCGAGGACGCTCCCGCGGAAGGCGCCGAGGCCGAGCCGGTGGCGGCCTCCGCGGGGGTCGGCGACGTACCGCTGACGCCGATCATCCACTGGATGCGCGAACGGGGCGGCCGCCCCGACCGGTTCAGCCAGACCAACATGATCGTGGTCCCGGCGAACGTCGGCGAGCAGCGCCTGCGGTCCGCGTTGCAGACGGTGCTCGACCACCACGACGCGCTGCGGATGCGGCTGCGCCGCACCGGTGGCGTGGTGTGGAGCCTGGAGGTGCCCGAGCGTGGCGCGGTCCGGGTGGCGGACTGCCTGCGCCGGGTCGACCTGACCGGTCTTGACGAGGAGCGGGCCCGCGCCCGGATGGCGGAGGAGACCAAGGGCGCCTGGGACCGGCTCGACCCCGAGTCGGGGCTGATGCTCCAGGCCGTCTGGTTCGACGCCGGTCCGGACGTCTCCGGCAGGCTGCTGCTCACCGTCCACCACCTGGCGGTCGACGGTGTGTCCTGGCGCATCCTGCTGCCGGACCTGACCACGGCGTGGTCCGCACAGACGGAGGGCGGCGCCTCCGGGCTCGACGCTGTCGGGGGCACTTCCGGGCTCTGCGCCGTCGGCGGCGCCTCCGGGCTCGACGCTGTCGGGGGCACTTCCGGGCTCGACGCCGTCGGCGGCGCCTCCGGGCTCGACGCTGTCGGGGGCACTTCCGGGCTCGACGCCGTCGGCGGCGCCTCCGGGCTCGGCGCTGTCGGGGGCACTTCCGGGCTCGACGCCGTCGGCGGCGCCTCCGGGCTCGACGCCGTCGGCACCTCGTTCCGGGAGTGGGCGCAGCGGCTCTCCGACGCCGCCCAGCGGCCGGAGCGGATCGAGGAGCTGAAGTTCTGGCTGGACACCCTCGCCGAGCCCGACCCGGCGCTCGCCGACCGGCCGCTCGACCCCCGGCGGGACATCACCGCGACGACGAAGCGGCTGCTGCTCACGCTGCCCGCCGAGCAGACCTCGGCCCTGCTCACCACGGTGCCCGCCGCGTTCCACGCCCGGATCAACGACGTCCTGCTGAGCGCGTTCGCGGTCGCCGTCACCCAGTGGCGCGCACAGCGGGGCCACCAAGCCGGCCATGTCCTGGTCAACCTGGAGGGCCACGGCCGCGAGGAGATCGACGAGGACGTCGACCTGTCCCGGACCGTCGGCTGGTTCACCAGCCTGTTCCCGGTGCGGCTCGACCCCGGACCGCACGACTGGGCCGAGTACCGCGCGGGCGGTCCGGCGACCGGCCGGGTGCTCAAGCGGGTCAAGGAGCAACTGCGCGCCCTGCCGGACAACGGCATCGGTTTCGGCCTGCTGCGGTACCTCAACCCGCAGACCGCTCCGGTGCTCTCGCGGCTGCCCGAACCCCAGATCAGCTTCAACTACCTGGGCCGTTTCCCCGGCGCCGTGGCGACCGAGGAGACCGCCCCGGCCGACTGGGGGCCCGCCCCGGAGGGCTTCGACCTCGACGGCGGCAGCGACCCCGGGCGCCCGATCGCGCACACCGTCGACATCACCGCGATGACCCAGGACCTGCCGGACGGCCCCCATCTGGTCGCCGATGTGTCCTGGGCGGGCGAGCTGTTGAGCGAGGACGAGGTCAACGAGCTGGGCCAGAACTGGCTGACTGCGCTCACCGCCCTGGTCAGGCACGCCGATGGGCCGGAGGCGGGCGGCTACAGCCCCTCCGACCTGACGCTGGTCCCGCTGACCCAGGACGAGATCGAGGCGGTCGAGTCCGCGGGGGCGGAGCGGCTGGAGGACGTCCTGCCGCTCACGCCGATGCAGGAGGGGCTGCTCTTCCACGCCCAGTTCGACGAGGACGAGCCCGACCTCTACACCGTGCAGCTCGGCATCGACCTCGCGGGCCCCCTGGACGCGGACCGGCTGCGCGGCGCGGCGCGCACCCTGCTGCGGCGCCACGCCAACCTGCGCGCGGGCTTCCGCCAGCAGGGGCTGAGCCGACCCGTACAGGTGGTGGCCGCCGACTTCGAACTGCCCTGGGTCGAGCTGGACTTCAGCCATCTGCCCGAGGCGGAGCGGGCCGCCCGGCTGGACGCGCTGATGGACGAGGACCGGGTGCGCCGGTTCGACCCCGAGCGGCCGCCGCTGCTGCGCTTCACCCTGATCCACATGGGCGACCGGCTGGCCCGGTTCCTGATGACCAACCACCATCTGCTGCTCGACGGCTGGTCGGGCCCACTGCTGATGCGTGAGCTGTTCACGCTGTACGAGTCGGACGGCGACGAGTCGGCGCTGCCGGAGGTCACCCCGTACCGCGACTATCTCGCGTGGCTCGGCCGGCAGGACAAGCAGGCGGCGCGCGAAGCGTGGCGCACGGTGCTCTCCGGGGTGGACGGCGCGACGCTCATCGCGCCCGACAGCGACGGACGGACCGTCGAGGTCCCCGGCGACATACTCGTGGAACTCCCCGAGCGCACCACCACCGAGCTGACCGCGCTGGCCCGGCGCCACGACGCGACCCTGAACACGGTCGTGCAGGCGGCCTGGAGCGTGGTGCTGTCCGGGCTGACCGGCCGGACCGACGTGGTGTTCGGCGCCACCGTCTCCGGCCGCCCCGCGGACCTCCCGGGTGTGGAGACCATGGTCGGCCTGTTCATCAACACCGTCCCGGTCCGCGCCGAGCTGAAGAGCACGGACACCTGGACGACGCTGCTGGAGCGGCTGCGAGGCCAGCAGACGGCGGTGATGGACCACCACTACCTGGGCCTCCAGGACGTGCTGCGCCTGGTCGAGCCGGACACGCTGTTCGACACGATCGTGGTGACCGAGAACTATCCGCTGGACGGCGACGGAATGCCCGCCGTCGAGGACGGTCTGCGCATCGTCGGCCTCTACGGCTCGGACGCCAACCACTACCCGATCAGTCTGGTGGCGATGCCGGGACGCACCCTGCGGCTGCGTCTGGGCTACCGGCCGGACGTCGTGGACCGCGCCGCCGTGGAGGCCATCGGCGGCCGGCTGGCCCGCGCGTTCGACGCCATGATCGGCGCGCCGGAGCAGCCGGTGAACCGGGTCGACCTGCTGGCCACGGACGAACGTCGCACGCTGCTGGAGGAGTTCACCGCCACCGCGCGGCCCGCGCCCGTCGCCCTGGTGCCCGAGCGCTTCCAGGCCCAGGCCGCCCGCACCCCGGACGCCCCGGCGCTGCTGGCCGCGGACGGCACCCGGCTCAGCTACGCGCGGCTCGACGCGGCCGCGGACCGGCTGGCCGCCGAGCTGATCGGGGCCGGAGTGGGTCCCGAGCGGCTGGTGGCACTGGCGCTGCCGCGCTCGGCCGACCTGGTGATCGCCGCCCTCGCGGTGCTCAAGGCGGGCGGCGGCTACCTGCCCGTGGACCCGGGCGACCCGGCCGACCGGCTGGCACACGTCCTCACCGACGCGACCCCGGTGCTGGTGCTGACCCGCTCGGACATCGCGCCCGGCCTGCCGCGGACGGCGGCGCCGGTGCGGCTGCTGGACGAGGCCGGTACGAGTGAGCCGGCCGGGTCTGTCTCCGGCGGGTCCGGTGGTTCCGCTGCCCCCGCCGCCCCCGCCGCCCCCGCCGGTTCCGGCGGCCACCGGTGGCGGGCCCAGAGCCCCGCGTATGTGATCTACACCTCGGGGTCCACCGGGCGGCCCAAGGGCGTGGTGGTGGAGCACCGTTCGTTCGCCCAGTACCTCGACTACGCCGCCGAGGCGTACCCGTCGCTGGGAGAGCGGGCCCTGCTGCACTCGCCGGTCTCCTTCGACATGGCGGTCACCTCGCTGTTCGGCCCGCTGACGACCGGCGGCTGTGTGCACGTGGCGGAGCTGGAGCAGCCCGCGGAAGGGCGGCTCCGGCCGGCGTTCTGCAAGGTCACCCCCTCCCATCTGCCGCTGCTGGCCGGTGTGGACCCGGAGTGCTCCCCGACCCGTGAGCTGGTGATCGGCGGTGAGCAGCTGCTGGGCGAGGCGCTGGCCCCCTGGCGCGCCGCCCACCCGGACGTGGCCGTGGTGAACGAGTACGGGCCGACCGAGGCCACCGTCGGCTGCGCGGTGCTGCGGCTGGAACCGGGCGAGGAGACGCCGTCGGGCGCGGTGCCGATCGGCCGGCCCACTCCGAACACCCGGCTGTACGTCCTCGACCCGGGGCTGCGGCCCGCGCCGCGCGGCGCCGTCGGCGAGCTCTACATCGGCGGCGGCCAGCTCGCCCGCGGCTATCTGAACCGGCCCGCTCTGACGGCGGCCCGGTTCGTGGCCGATCCGTTCGGCGCGCCGGGCGGCCGGCTGTACCGCACCGGCGACCTGGCGCGGTGGAACGCGGACGGGCAACTGGAGTACCTGGGCCGGGTGGACGAGCAGGTCAAGGTCCGCGGCTACCGCGTGGAGCTCGGCGAGATCGAGGCCGCGCTGGCCCGGGACCCCGAGGTGGGCCGGGCGACGGTCGTGCTGCGCGCCGACGAGGGCGCGGGCAAGCGGCTGGCCGCCTATCTGGTGCCGGCCGCGGGCGGCGGGCTGGACGCCGCCGCGGTGCGCGAGCGGCTGGCCGCGGCGGTACCGGACTACATGGTCCCGGCCGCCTTCACGGTCCTCGAGGAGCTGCCGCTGAACGCCAACGGGAAGGTCGACCGCAAGGCGCTGCCCGCACCCGACTACAACCCCCGCGGCTGGAGCGGACCGCGCACCCCGCAGGAGGAGATCCTGTGCGGGCTGTTCCGGGAGGCGCTGGGTCTTGGCGTGGTGGGGATCCATGACAGCTTCTTCGACCTGGGCGGCGACAGCATCATGTCGATGGGCCTGGTCAACCGGATCCGGTCGGCGTTCGGCGTGAAGCTCGGAATGCGGAGCGTGCTGACCGCGCCCACCGTCGCCGAACTGGCCCAGCGGCTCGGCGGCGACGCGGAGCAGGACTCGCTCGATGTGCTGCTTCCGCTGCGCGAGCACGGCAGCCGCGTCCCGCTGTTCTGCGTCCACCCCGCGGGCGGGCTGAGCTGGAGCTACTCGGCGCTGCTGCGGAGCGTGGACGCCGAGCACCCGGTCTACGGGCTGCAGTGCCGCGGACTCAACGGCCAGGGGGACGCGCTCCCCGGGACCCTGGAGGAGATGGCGGCGGACTATGTCGCCCAGATCCGCCGGGTCCGGCCCACCGGACCGTACGTCCTGCTCGGCTGGTCGCTCGGCGGCACGGTCATCCACGCCATGGCGGCGCTGCTGCAGGCCGAGGGCGAGGAGGTGGCGCTGCTGGTCAACCTGGACGAGTACCCGCTCGACCGCTCCCAGCCGCTGCCCGACCGGCTGCCGGACGAACAGGACGCGCTGCGGGTGCTGCTGGACTTCGAGGGCTACGACGTGGCAGCCCTGGGCGATGCGCCGCTGGCCCACGGCCAGGTCGTGACCATGCTGCGGGAGCGGCAGTCGGTGCTGGCCAGCCTGGACGAGGACAACGTGGCCGCCCTGGCCCGTGCCTTCGCCAACAACCGCCGGCTGTTCATGGCCTATGAACCGGCCCGCTACCGGGGCGACCTGCTGGTGCTGGTGGCCGAGGAAGACCCGTCGGTGCCCGCGGCCGACCTGGCCGGGCGCGCCGAGCAGTGGCGGCCCTTTGTCGACGGACGGATCGAGTACCGGCGGATCACGTTCCCCCACCCGTACCTGATGCGGCCCGAACCGGCCGCCGAGATCGGCCGCGTACTCAACGAGAAGCTCCGGGAACTCAAGTGACCCGATTGGTGGAGAGATGAGCGTGCAGACAGCGAAGAGCCGCGAAGAGGTACCGGAGGAGATCTCGGCGGTCAACCTGGTCGACCCCAAGTCCTACCTCGAGCACGACATGGACGCGTACTGGCGCCGGCTGCGCGCCGACCACCCGCTGCACTGGCATCCGCCGGTCGACGGCGTTCCCGGCTTCTGGGTGGTCAGCCGCTACGCCGACGTGATGGCGCTCTACCGGGACAACCAGCGGCTCACCTCGGAGAAGGGCAACGTCCTGGTGACGCTGCTGGCGGGCGGCGACTCGGCCGCCGGCCAGATGCTGGCGGTGACCGACGGCCAGCGCCACAAGGACCTGCGCAATGTGATGCTCAAGGCCTTCTCGCCGCGAGCCCTGTCCAAGGTCGCGGCGCTGGTCCGGGTCAACGCGCGCCGGATGATCGCCGAAGCGGTCCGGCGGGGGGAGGGGGACTTCGCGGCCGAGGTGGCCTCGGTGATCCCGCTGACCACCGTGGGCGGCCTGCTCGGAGTGCCGGTGAAGGACCACGCCTATCTGCTGGGCCTGACCAAGTCCTCGCTCAGCTCGGACGAGGCGGACCAGGCCCCGGAGGAGGCGTTCCTGGCGCGCAACGAGATCCTGCTGTACTTCAGCGACCTGGTCGCCGAGCGGCGCGCCGATCCGCAGGACGACGTGATCAGCACGCTCACCGCCAGTGACATCAACGGTGTGCCGCTGACCGATCAGGACATCGTCTTCAACTGCTACAGCCTCATCCTGGGCGGCGACGAGACCAGCCGGCTCACGATGATCGACTCCCTCTACACCCTCAGCCGTGAACCGGAGCAGTGGAAGCGGCTCAAGGAGGGTTCGGTGACGCTGGAGTCGGCCACCGAGGAGGCGCTGCGCTGGGCCACCCCCGCGATGAACTTCGGCCGCACCGCGCTGGTCGACGTCGAGATGGCCGGGGGGACCATCAAGGCGGGCGACGTGGTGACGCTGTGGAACACCTCGGCCAACCGCGACGAGTCGGTCTTCGACCACCCGTACGTCCTGGACCTGGGCCGTTCGCCGAACAAGCACATCACCTTCGGCTACGGTCCGCACTTCTGCCTCGGCGCCTACCTGGCGCGGGTCGAGGTGAAGGAGATGCTGGACGCGATGCGGACGTTCACGCGCGGTGTCGAGCTCACCGGTGAGCCGCGCCGGATCCACTCCAATCTGATGGCCGGGATGTCGACCCTGCCGGTCCGGTTCCTGCCGGACGAGGCGGGGCTGGCCACCGCCGACTCCTGAGCGCCGTGCCGACGACGGGCCGCCAGGTGCTCCCGAGGGAGTACCTGGCGGCCCGGTGTCAGTGGTTCGCTGTCAGTGGTTCGGCGCCCCTCGGTTCAGCGCCCGTCCCCGTCCGGCGGGAGCAGCGCGCTCGCGGGGCGGAACGCCATCACCATCTGCCCGATGGACACCATCGTGTGCCCGTCCACCAGACTCTCTCCCTCGAAGATCAGATGGTCGCCGATGGTCCTGACGATCCTCGCCCGGTGCTCCAGCAGCACCCCGGGCAGGACCGTGCGGTGCACCAGGACGTCGCTCATCCCGGCGAGCAGCATCATGCCCTCGGGCAGCTCACCGCTCAGCCGCGACAGGATCCCGGCGGCCTGGCCCCACGACTCGATCACCAGGGCCGACGGATAGCCGAGCCGTTCGGCGGGGGTGGATTCGGGGAGCCGCGCGTACCACGGCTCATTGCAGGTGACGGCCTTTGCCGCGACGATCCGCTCACCCGGGACGACTTCCAGCACCCGGTCCACCAGCAGCATGGGGCGGCGGCGCGGGAGCAGCCGGCGCACCCCGTCCAGTTCGATCACCGGTCTGCCTCCCGTACGTAGCGCAGCGGGGCGGGGAACAGCCGGGTGGAGGCTGTTGTGTGGCGTGTGGTGTTCGTGGTGGTTGGTCTGGTCACCGGTCTGCCTCCCGTACGTAGCGCAGCGGGGCGGGGAACAGCCGGGTGGAGGCTGTTGTGTGGCGTGTGGTGTTCGTGGTGGTTGGTCTGGTCACCGGTCTGCCTCCCGTACGTAGCGCAGCGGGGCGGGGAACAGCCGGGTGGAGGCTGTTGTGTGGCGTGTGGTGTTCGTGGTGGTTGGTCTGGTCACCGGTCTGCCTCCTCGACGTAGCGCAACCGGGCGGAGGCCGCCGTACCGCGCACCGTGTTCGCGGTGGCCAGCCCGGTCCATTCGTGCTCGCCCGACCGCTGCCAGGTCAGCCGGACCGTCAGTTCCTCACCGGGGAACACCGCGCTCAGGAACCGCACCCGGTCCACCGCGCGCCAGCGCAGGCCCGGGGCGGGCGGGGTGGCCTCGGCGCTCGCCCGCAGATACTCCAGAACGCACACCCCGGGCAGGACGGGGAAGTCCGGACAAGGGGCCGCGAGCAACGCTTCGAGCGACGCGGTGTGGGTGATCTCGGCGGTCATCGCCGCCGAGTCCTGTTCGCGGCGCTCGGCATTCTGCCCTATGGGGTTCATGGCTCACAGGGTGCCCATGGCGAGGGGTTCCGCCTACATCGCCTTGAATAGTTCAAATCGGAAGCCCCGCTACGCCTCCCGGATCACGTACTCAATTCTTTGCACTGTCGTTGTCGCACCTCACGGGCGTCGGACAGGCTGCGACGAGTGAAGGCTGTTCAGCCGACTGTCTCCTTTCTCCCATCGAGTGTGGAGTGAGTGCATGTCTGTCCCGCAGGGTGTTCGATTCCGCTTGACCGACGGCCAGCGGGGAATCTGGTACGCCGTCCAGGGCGATCCCGCCAATCCGCTCTTCGGCCTGGCGGAGCGGGTGGACATCCAGGGCCCCGTCGACCCCGGGCTGTTCGAGGCCGCCCTGCGGCGGGTGGTGGACGAGACCGAGGCCCTGCGGGTGTCCTTCGGCGCGGACGCCGACGGTCCGTACCAGGTCGTGGCGCCCGGACTCGACTGGCCGTTCCACCTCGTGGACGTGTCCGGACAGGACGATCCGGAGGCCGCCGTGCGCGAATGGGCCGCGGCCGACCAGAAGCGCCCGGTGGACCTCTTCGCCGGACCGCTGTTCACCTTCGCGCTGTTCCGGCTCGCCGAGGACCGGTACGTCTGGTACCAGCGCCATCACCACATCGCGCTGGACGGCCAGAGCGTGGGCATGATCGCGCGCCGGGTCGCCGCCGTGTACTCGGCCGCCGTGGCGGGGGAGCCGTGCCCGGAGTCCGGCCACGGGGGCTTGCGGGAGCTCATCGAGGCCGACGCCGCGTACGGCGGGTCCGAGGAGATCGTCCGCGACCGGCGGTACTGGGCCGAGCAGCTGGCCGACCGCCCCGAGGTCCAGGGCCTCACCGCACAGCCCACCCGCTATCCGGACGGCCCGCTGCTGCGGGTGGTCTCCACGCTGGAGCCGGCCGCCGTCGAGTCGATCCGGTCGCTGGCCCGCGAGGCGGGCACCGCCTGGCCGACGGTGGCCGTCGCCGCCCAGGCGCTGTATCTGCACCGGATCACCGGCCGCACCGACGTCGTCCTCGCCCTCCCGGTCGCGGCCCGGCCCGGCGGCGACGCCGCGAGCGTGCCCGGCATGGTGTCCAACCTCGTGCCGCTGCGGCTGTCCGTCCGGCCCGGGGACACCGTCGCCGAACTGCTGGGCCAGGTCTCCCGGCGGATGCGCGGCGCGCTGCGGCACCAGCGCTACCGCTACGAGGAGCTGCGCCGCGACGCCGGCACACTGGCCGACGGCAGCCGTCTGGTCGGCCCGCGCGTCAACATCATCATGTTCGACTACGACCTGGACTTCGGCGGCCACCCGGGCGTCGTGCACAACCTGACCATCGGTCACGACGACGATCTGACCGTCGTCGTCGACAACCGGGCGGGCGACGGCGGGCTCCGGGTGGAGCTCAACGCCAGCCCCGAGCTGTACTCCGCCGCCGAGGTGGAGCGCCACGGCGAGCGCCTGACCGGACTGCTGCGCGCCCTGGGCGCCGGTGCGCCGGACCGGCCGCTCGGCCTGCTGGACATCGCCACCGAGGCGGAGCGCCGGCAGGTGCTGGTGGACGACGGTGGCACGGCCCCGGCCGCGACCGCCACCCTCACCGAGCTGTTCGAGGCGCGGGTGCGGGAGTGCCCCGGTGCGCGGGCGGTGTCCCTCGGCGCGGACACGCTGACCTACGCCGAGCTGAACGCGCGGGCCAACGCGCTGGCCAGGCTGCTGGTCGCGCGGGGCGCCGGTCCTGGCCGGTTCGTGGGCCTGGTGCTGCCCCGCTCGATCGACCTGGTGGTGGCGCTGCTCGCGGTGGTGAAGTCGGGCGCCGCCTATGTGCCCATCGACCCCGCGTATCCGGCGGACCGCATCGCGTACACCATCTCCGATGTGGACCTGACCCTGCTGGTGACGGACACCCGGGTCGAGGTGGCGCTCCCGGAGGACGTGGAGCGGGTGGTGCTGGGCGAGGAGGAGGTGCTGGCGAGGCTCGCCGCCCTGCCCGGCACCGATCTGACCGACGCCGACCGGCCCTCGCCCCTGCTGCCGGTGGCCCCCGCGTACGTCATCTACACCTCCGGTTCCACCGGGCGCCCCAAGGGCGTCGTGGTCTCCCACCACAACGTGGTCCGGCTGTTCACCGCCACCCGCCGGTGGTTCCCCTTCGGCGCCGACGAGGTGTGGACCCTGTTCCACTCCTACGCCTTCGACTTCTCGGTGTGGGAGCTGTGGGGGCCGCTGCTGCACGGCGGGCGGCTCGTCGTCGTCCCGTTCGAGGTGTCGCGGTCGCCGGAGCGTTTCCTGCGGTTGTTGGCGGACGAGCGGGTGACCTTCCTCAACCAGACCCCGTCGGCGTTCTACCAGCTCGTCAACGCCGACCGGGAGGACCCGGCGACCGGCGACCGGCTGGCGCTGCGCCATGTGGTCTTCGGCGGTGAGGCGCTGGACCTGGGACGGCTGGCCGAGTGGTACGAACGGCACGGCGAGGGCGCCCCCTGCGCACCGCTGCTGGTCAACATGTACGGCATCACCGAGACCACGGTTCACGTCAGCCATCTGGCCCTGGACCCCGAACTCGCCGCCTCCGGCGCCGGTTCGCTGATCGGCCGGTCCATCCCCGATCTGCGGGTGCGGGTGCTGGACGGCGCGCTGCGCCCGGCGCCCCCGGGCGTGGCCGGGGAGATGTACGTGGCGGGCGCCGGTGTCGCGCAGGGCTATCTGAAGCGGCCCGGCCTGAGCGCCACCCGGTTCGTGGCCGACCCGTTCGCGGGCCACGGCAGCCGGATGTACCGCACCGGCGACCTGGCCCGCTGGAACGCCGACGGGCTGCTGGAGTACCTGGGCCGTGCCGACGACCAGGTGAAGATCCGGGGCTTCCGGATCGAGACCGGTGAGATCGCGGCCGCGCTGTCGGCCTGCCAGGGCGTCGCCGACTGCGCGGTGGTCGCCCGGGACGACCGGGGCGGTGAGCGTCGGCTGGTCGCCTATGTGGTGCCGCAGGCCCCGCCGCAGGCCCTCGGCGAGGTGCTGGATCCGGCGTCTTCTTTTGGTACCTGGGCTGTTGGGTCCGCGCCGCAGGCCCCCGGCGAGGCGCTGGATCCCGGACTGCTGCGCAAGAAGCTCGGCGAGTCGCTGCCGGACTACATGCTGCCCGCCGCGTTCGTCATCCTGCCCGCGCTGCCGCTCACCCCCAGCGGCAAGCTCGACGCACGGGCGCTGCCGGAGCCGGAGGTGACCGGCGGGGCGGCCGGACGGGACGCCCGCACCCCGGGCGAGCAGGTGCTCGCCGGGCTGTTCGCCGAGGTGCTCGGCGTGCCCGCGGTCGGTGTGGACGACAACTTCTTCGCGCTCGGCGGCCATTCGCTGGCCGCCACCCGGCTCGCCGGCCGGATCCGCTCCGTGCTCGGCGTGGAACTCGCCGTCCACGAGGTGTTCGACCGGCCCACCGTGGCCACGCTCGCCGAGTTGCTGGACACCGCGCGGGCGGCGCGGCCCGCGCTGATCCCGGCGGACCGGCCGGAGCCCATGCCGCTGTCGTTCGCCCAGGCCCGGCTGTGGTTCCTCGACCGGCTCGACGGCCCCAACCCCACGTACAACATCCCCTTCGTGCTGCGGATGTCCGGCGACCTGGACGTCCCGGCGCTGCGGGCGGCGCTGCGCGACGTCCTGCTGCGGCACGAGAGCCTGCGCACCGTCTTCCCCGACACCGCGGGCGAACCCCGGCAGCACCTGGTGCCCGCCGGGGAACTGCCGCCGCTGCCGTACGCGTCCGAGGTCGCCGCCGCGGACCTGCCCGCCGCCCTGGCGGCCGCCGCCGGCCACAGCTTCCGACTCGCCGCCGAACTGCCGCTGCGCGCCGAGCTGTTCCACCTCGGCGGCGGTGAGCACGTGCTGTCCGTCGTGGTCCACCACATCGCCGGGGACGGCTGGTCCCTGGCGCCGCTGGTGCGCGATCTTTCGGCCGCCTACACCGCCCGCTGCGACGGCCGGGCCCCCGGCTGGGAGCCGCTGCCGGTCGCCTACGCCGACTACACCCTCTGGCAGCGGTCACTGCTGGGCGAGGACTCCGACGAGACCAGTCCGCTGGCCCGTCAGCTGGCGTACTGGAAGACCGCGCTGGCCGGTCTCCCCGAGGAGCTGGCCCTGCCCACCGACCGGCCCCGGCCCGCCGTGGCGAGCCACCGCGGCGCCGTACTGGACTGCGAGATCGGCCCCGAACTCCACCGTGAGCTGCTCGCCGTCGCCCACGCCGGCGGCGCCAGCGTGTTCATGGTGCTGCAGGCGGCGCTGGCCGTGCTGCTGTCCAAGCTCGGCGCGGGCGACGACATCCCGGTCGGCAGCCCGATCGCCGGACGGACCGACGAGGCCCTGGACGACCTGGTCGGGTTCTTCGTCAACACGCTGGTGCTGCGCACCGACACTTCCGGGCGGCCGTCGTTCACCGAGCTGGTGGACCGGGTCCGCCGGGCCGACCTGGCCGCCTACGCGCATCAGGACGTGCCGTTCGAGCGGCTGGTCGAGGTGCTCAATCCGGACCGCTCGCGGTCCCGGCACCCGCTGTTCCAGATCCTGCTGAGCATGCAGGACCACCCGGACCGCTCGCTGGAACTGCCCGGTCTGACCGCCTCGGTGGCCCCGGGCGACCTCACCATCGCCAAGTTCGACCTGCAGTTCGATTTCAGTGAGCGCCGGGACGCGGAGGGGGCGCCGGCCGGGATCGGTGGCCAGGTGCTGTACGCCACGGATCTGTACGACGCCGAGACCGTGCGCCGGATGGTGGCGCGGTTCCTGACGGTGCTGGAGTCGGCCGTGGCGCGGCCCGCAGGCAGCATCGCCGAGATCGACGTCCTGATACCCGGGGAGGCCCGCAGGCTGGCCGTGGAGTGGGCCGGCCCGGTCCGCGAGGCGCCCGCGCTCACCGGCTCCGTACCCGCCCGGTTCGCCGAGCGGGTGGCCGCCGCCCCGGACGCGACCGCGCTCATCGCCGCGGACGGCACGGAGATCAGCTACCGGGAGCTGGAGACGCGCGCCAACCGGCTCGCGCACCGGCTGCTCGCCGCGGGCGCCGGTCCGGAGGCGCGGGTGGCCGTGCTCCAGCAGCGCTCGGTGGAGCTCGTCGTCTCCCTGCTCGCCGTGGTCAAGGCCGGTGCCGCGTATGTGCCGCTGGACTCGCGCGCCCCGCAGGCCCGCTGGGAGCAGGTGATGGAGCGGACCGAACCGTCGGTGCTGCTCCTCGACCGGGCCCAGCCGGAGCTGGAGTTCACCCACCGGGCCACCACCGTCGTGGTGGACGACGACTTCACCGGGCATCCGGATCAGCCTCCTGTGGTGGCCGTCCACCCCGACCGGCTCGCGTATGTGATGTTCACCTCCGGCTCGACCGGCCGCCCCAAGGGTGTCGCGGTCACCCACCGCGATCTGCTGGCGTTCGCCCTGGACGGCTGCTTCGAGGCCGACGCCCACCGCCGGGTGCTGCTGCACGCGCCGCACGCCTTCGACGCCGCCAACTACGAGCTGTGGGTGCCGCTGCTCACCGGCGGCACGGTCGTCATCGCCCCGCCGCAGGACATGGACGTCCGCACCCTGCGCCGTATGATCGCCGAGCACGGCATCACCGGACTGCACCTGACCGCCGGGCTCTTCCGCGTCGTGGCCGAGAACGACCTGGACTGCCTGACCGGGGTGCGGGAGCTGCTGGCCGGTGGCGACGTCGTGCCCGGTACGGCGGTGCGTGCCCTGCTCGAGCGGTTCCCCGGCATGGTGTTCAAGGACACCTACGGCCCGACCGAGACCACCTCCTTCGCCACCTTCCACCGGGTGACCTCCGCCGACCGGGTGCCCGACGTGGTACCGATCGGTGCCCCGCTGGACAACACGCGGGCCCACGTCCTGGACGGCCAGTTGCGCCGGGTGCCGCCGGGCGTGGTCGGCGAGCTGTACATCGCGGGCGAGGGTCTGGCGCGCGGCTACTGGCGGGCGCCCGCGCTCAGCGCGGAGCGGTTCGTCGCCGACCCGTACGGTCCGGCGGGCAGCCGGATGTACCGGGTGGGCGACCTCGCCCGCTGGACCGAGGAGGGGGTGCTGGAGTTCGCCGGCCGCGCCGACGACCAGGTGAAGATCCGGGGCTTCCGGATCGAGCCGGGTGAGGTCGAGGCAGCGGTCGCCCGCCGCCCCGGTGTCGCCTCCGCCGCCGTGGTGGTGCGCGAGGACCGTCCCGGGGACAAGCGGCTGGTCGCCTACGCGGTACCCGCCCCGGGCCACCGCCTCGACACATCCGCGCTGCGCGAGGATCTCGCCGAGGCGCTGCCCGACTACATGGTGCCCTCCGCCGTGCTGGCCCTGGACACCCTTCCGCTCACCCCCAACGGCAAGCTCGACCGCAAGGCGCTGCCGGAGCCGGAGCTCACCGGCGAGGGAGCGGGCAGGTCTCCGCGCACCCCGCAGGAGCAGGTGCTGTGCGGACTCTTCGCCGAGATCCTCGAGCTGGCCTCGGTGTCGGTGGACGACAACTTCTTCTCCCTGGGCGGGCACTCCCTGCTCGCCACCCGGCTGGTGCTGCGCATCCAGGCCGTCCTGGGCGCCGACGTGGCGGTGCGCGACCTGTTCGACGCGCCGACCGTCGCCGAGCTGGCCCGGCTGGTCGACCGGGCCACCGGGGCGCGCACCCCGCTGACGCCCCGGGAGCGCCCCGAGGAGGTGCCGCTGGCGTACCCGCAGCGCGGACTGTGGTTCATCAACCAGCTCGGCCACGCGGACGGCACCTACAACCTGGGTGTCTCGCTGCGCTTCACCGGACGGCTCGACCGCGCCGCGCTCTACACCGCGCTGCACGACGTCATCGCCCGGCACGAGAGCCTGCGCACCCTCTTCCCCGACCGCGGCGGTGTGCCCTCCCAGGTCGTGCTGGACGCCGAGGGGGCCCAGGCCGAGATCCGGGTCTCCGAAGTGGCCGAGGAGCGGCTGGACGAGGCGCTGTCGGAGGTGGCGCGGCGCGGCTTCGACCTCGCCTCCGAACTGCCGATCCGCGCCGACCTGCTGGTGCTGAGCCCCACCGAGCACGTCTTCCTGATCGTGGTGCACCACATCGTCGCCGACGGCTGGTCCTTCGGCCCGCTGGTGGACGACCTGGTCGCCGCCTACACCGCGCGGCGCGCCGGGGCCGCGCCCGCCTGGCGGCCGCTGCCGGTGCAGTACGCGGACTACACGCTGTGGCAGGCCGAGCTGCTGGGCGCCGAGGACGACCCGGACGGCCTGCTGGGCGGTCAGCTGGACTACTGGAAGCGGACCCTCGCCGGTCTGCCCGAGCAGCTGGAGCTGCCCACCGACCGGCCCCGCCCGGCGGTGCTGGGCAACGACGGAGACCGTCTGCCGCTGTCCCTGAGCCCCGAACTGCAGACCGCGCTGACCGACATCGCCCGCTCCAGCGGCGCCAGCCTCTTCATGGTGGTGCAGGCGGGCCTGGCCGCGCTGCTGTCCCGGCTGGGCGCGGGCGAGGACATCCCCGTAGGCACGGCCATCGCGGGCCGCAACGACGAGTCCCTGGTGGACGGCATCGGCTTCTTCGTCAACACCCTGGTGCTGCGCAACGACGTGTCCGGCGACCCCACCTTCCGGCAACTGGTCGAGCGGGTCCGGGAAGCGGACCTGGCCGCCTACGCCCACCAGGAGGTGCCGTTCGACCTGCTGGTGGAGACCCTGAGCCCGGACCGGTCGCTCTCCCGGCACCCGCTGTTCCAGACCATGCTGACGTTCGAGAACATCCCCGAGCTGACGCTGCGCTTCCCCGGCCTGGACACCCGGCTGCACCCCGCCAACAACCGCACGGCCAAGTTCGACCTCGACTTCGCCATCGGCGAGACCTTCGACGCCGGGGGTTCCCCGGCCGGGATGACCGGCACGCTGGTCTACAACACCGACCTGTACGACCGGGCCGGCGCGCAGGCGCTGGCCGACCGGTTCGTACGCCTCCTGGAGACGGTGGCGGACAACCCGGCCGTCCGCCTCACGCAGATCGACCTCCTCTCCGAGGCGGAGCGCCACCGGGTGCTGGTGGAGTGGAACGGGGACGCGGCCGGTGAGGCCGTGGCCACGCTTCCGGAGCTGTTCGAGGCGCGGGTGCGGGAGTGCCCCGGTGCGCGGGCGGTGTCCCTGGGCGGGGACGGGCTGACGTACGGGGAGCTGAACGAGCGGGCCAACGCGCTGGCCCGGTTGCTGGTCGAGGGCGGCGCGGGGCCGGGCCGGTTCGTGGGTCTGGTGCTGCCGCGGTCGGTGGATCTGGTGGTGGCGCTGCTGGCGGTGGTGAAGTCGGGTGCCGCGTATGTGCCGATCGACCCCTCCTATCCGGCGGACCGTATCGCCTACACGATCTCGGACGTGGACCTGGCGCTCGTGGTGACGGACACCCGGGCCGATGTGCCGCTGCCGGAGGGCGTGGCGCGGGTGGTGCTGGGCGATGAGCGGGTCGCGGCCCGGCTCGCCGGACTGCCGGGTACGGACCTGACGGACGCCGACCGGATCGCGCCGCTCGTACCGGGCGCACCCGCGTACGTGATCTACACATCGGGTTCGACGGGGCGTCCCAAGGGCGTGGTGGTCTCGCACGGCAATGTGGTGCGGCTCTTCGAGCACACGCGGCAGTGGTTCGCGTTCGGCCCGGACGATGTGTGGACGCTGTTCCACTCCTACGCGTTCGACTTCTCGGTGTGGGAGCTGTGGGGGCCGCTGCTGCATGGCGGCCGGCTCGTGGTGGTGCCGTTCGACGTGTCCCGTTCGCCGGAGCGTTTCCTGCGGCTGCTCGCGGACGAGGCGGTGACCTTCCTCAACCAGACGCCCTCGGCGTTCTACCAGCTGGTTCACGCCGACCGGGAGGACCCGGCGACCGGCGACCGGCTGGCGCTGCGCCATGTGGTGTTCGGTGGCGAGGCGCTGGACCTGGGACGGCTGGCCGACTGGTACGAACGGCACGGCGAGGGCGCCCCCTGCGCACCGCTGCTGGTCAACATGTACGGCATCACCGAGACCACGGTCCACGTCAGCCATCTGCCGCTGAACGCGGAGCTGGCGGCCTCGGGCACGGGCTCGCTCATCGGCCGCGGCCTTCCGGACCTGCGGATCCATGTGCTGGACGGTGCGCTGCGCCCGGTGCCCCCGGGGGTGCCGGGGGAGATGTACGTGGCCGGTGGCGGCGTGGCGCAGGGCTATCTGAAGCGGCCGGGGCTGAGCGCGTCGCGGTTCGTGGCCGATCCGTTCGCGGGCGATGGCTCGCGCATGTACCGGACCGGTGATCTGGCGCGCTGGACCATGGACGGTCTGCTGGAGTATCTGGGCCGGGCGGACGACCAGGTGAAGATCCGGGGCTTCCGGATCGAGACGGGGGAGATCGCCGCGGTGCTCTCCGCCTGCCGGGGCGTGGCCGACTGCGCCGTGGTCGCCCGGGAGGACCGGAGCGGCGAACGCCGGCTGGTCGCCTACGTGGTACCGCAGGACCCGTGTGATCCACCCGAACCGGGCCTGCTGCGCGACGCGCTCGCCGCGTCGCTGCCCGACTACATGCTGCCGTCCGCGTTCGTGGTGCTGGAAGCCCTGCCCTTGAACGCCAGCGGCAAGCTCGACCGCAAGGCGCTGCCCGCCCCGGAGTACGCGCCGGCGCCGGCGGGCCGCGCGGCGGGCACACCCCGCGAGGAGATCCTCTGCGGTCTGTTCGCCGATGTGCTCGGCGTGCCCGCGGTCGGCGTGGACGACAACTTCTTCGACCTGGGCGGCCATTCGCTGCTGGCGGCCAGGATCGTCAACCGGATCCGTTCGGTTCTGGCCGTCGAGCTGTCGGTCCGCACGCTCTTCGAGGCCCCGACCGTGGCGGCCCTGGCGAGGGCCCTGGACGGGGAGGCGGCCGCCCGGCTGCCGCTGACCGCCCGCGAGCGGCCCGAGGTGCTGCCGCTGTCCTTCGCCCAGCGCAGGCTGTGGTTCCTCGGCCGGATGGAGGGGCCGAGCGCCACCTACAACGTGCCGGTGGTGCTGCGGCTGTCCGGGGAGCTGGACCGGGCGGCCCTGGAGCAGGCGCTGTGCGATCTGATCGGCCGGCACGAGAGCCTGCGCACGGTCTTCCCCGAGACGGACGGCTCGCCCCGGCAGCAGGTGTGGGACCCGGACGCGGTGCGGATACCGCTGACCGTGGTGGAGACGACCGAGGACGCGCTGCCGGAGCAGCTCCGGGCGACCGTCACCCGGGGCTTCGACCTGACCGTTCAACTGCCGCTGCGCACCACCCTGTTCGCGCTCGGCGCGAACGAGTACGTCCTGGCCCTGGCGATCCATCACATCGCCACCGACGGCTGGTCCACGGCGCCACTGGTGCGCGACCTGTCGGCCGCCTACGCCGCCCGCTGCGACGGCCGGGCCCCGGCCTGGGAGCCGCTGCCGGTCGCCTACGCCGACTACACCCTCTGGCAGCGTGACCACCTCGGCGACGAGGACGACCCGGAGAGCCTGGCCTCCCGCCAGCTGGCGTACTGGCGCCAGGCGCTCGCCGGGCTGCCGGACGAGCTGACCCTGCCCACCGACCGGCCCCGGCCGGCCGTGGCCGGCCATCGCGGCCGCACCCTGGACTTCGCGATCGAGCCCGGGCTGCACGAGCGGCTCACCGCGCTGGCCCGGGCCCGCGGGGTCAGCACCTTCATGGTGCTGCAGTCGGCGCTGGCCCTGCTGCTGACCAAGCTGGGCGCCGGAGAGGACATCCCGGTCGGCAGCCCCATCGCCGGGCGTCCCGACCAGGCTCTGGAGGACCTGATCGGCGTCTTCCTGAACACGCTGGTGCTGCGCACCGACACCTCGGGCGACCCGACGTTCGACCAGCTGCTGGAGCGGGTGCGGCGCACCGCGCTGGACGCCTACGCCCACCAGGACGTGCCGTTCGAGCGGCTGGTGGAGGTGGTCGACCCGGAGCGGTCCCTGGCCCGGCACCCGTTGTTCCAGGTCATGCTGATGGTCCAGAACATGCCGGCCGCCGAGACCACGCTGGGCGGGCTGGATCTGCGGCCCGAGCTGGTCGACCTGGGCGTCGCCAAGGTCGACCTGAGCTTCGCCTTCGGCGAGTGGCCGGACCGGCCGGGCGCGCTGTCCGGCGTCTGCGAGTACAGCACCGAGCTGTTCGACGCGGACAGCGTGGAGACGCTGGTGCGGCGGCTGATCCAGGTGCTGGAGGCGGTGACCGGTGACCCGGGGCTGCGGATCAGCGAGGTCGAGGTGCTCTCGGCGGCCGAGCGCGAGCGGGTGCTGGTCGAGTGGAACGACACCGCGCGGCCGCTGCCCGCACGCCGGGTCCACGAACTGTACGAGGCGCAGGCCGCCCGTACCCCGTCGGCCGTCGCGGTGCTCTCCGGCGGTGTCGAGCTGACCTACGCCCAGCTGGAGACGCGCGCCAACCGGCTCGCCGCGCTGCTGACCGCCCGTGGGGCGGGCCCCGAGCGGCTGGTGGCCGTGGCGCTGCCGCGCTCGGCGGACCTGCTCGTCGCCCTGCTGGCCGTGCTCAAGACCGGGGCGGCCTATCTGCCGCTGGACCCGGAGCACCCCAGGGACCGGATCGGCTACACCCTCCAGGACGCCCGCCCCGCACTGGCGCTGGCCACCTCCGGCACCGCGCCGCTGCTGACGCGGGACGTCGGGGACGGCGGTTTCGGCGGGGACGGCGAGGGCGGCGTGGACGGCGAGGGCGACTGGGACGGCGGTGACGGCTGGGACGGCGGTGACGGTGGCGGGCGGGGCCTGGCGGACCGTGGTGGGGAGGCTGCCGTCCGTGGCGGGGAGGCTGCCGCGGCCGGTGGTGCTGTGGTGGGTGGGCAGGGCCTGGCGGACCGTGGTGGGGAGGCTGCCGTCCGTGGCGGGGAGGCTGCCGCGGCCGGTGGTGCTGTGGTGGGTGGGCAGGGCCTGGCGGACCGTGGTGGGGAGGCTGCCGTCCGTGGCGGGGAGGCTGCCGCGGCCGGTGGTGCTGTGGTGGGTGGGCAGGGCCTGGCGGACCGTGGCGGGGAGGCTGCCGTCCGTGGCGGGGAGGCTGCCGTCCGTGGCGGGGAGGCTGCCGTCCGTGGTGGGGAGGCTGCCGCGGCCGGTGGTGCTGTGGTGGGCGGCGTACCGGTGCTGGTGCTGGACGACCCGGACACCGTCGCCGAACTGGCGGCGGCGCCCACGGCCGCGCCCGGTGCGGTGTGCTCACCGGATCACCCGGCGTATGTCATCTACACCTCCGGTTCGACCGGCCGCCCGAAGGGCGTGGTCGTCCCGCACGGCGCGCTGAGCAACTTCCTGGACGACATGGGCGAGCGGTTCGGCCTCGGCCCCGCCGACCGGCTGCTCGCGGTCACCACGGTGTCGTTCGACATCGCGGCACTGGAGCTCTATCTGCCGCTGCTGTGCGGCGCGGGCGTGGTGATCGCCGACCGGGACACCGTGCGCGACCCGGCCGCGCTGCTGCGGATGGCCGAGGAGACCGGGGCGGGGGTCGTCCAGGCGACGCCGTCGCTGTGGCAGGCCATGGTCACCGCGTCGCCGGAGGCGTTGCGCGGGCTGCGAGTGCTGGTCGGCGGTGAGGCGCTGCCGGAGGCCCTGGCCACGCGGCTGCGCACGTCGGCCGCCGCGCTGACCAACCTCTACGGACCGACCGAGACCACCATCTGGTCGACGGCCGCGGACCTGACGGACGGCCACGGCGCGCCCTCGATCGGCACCCCGATCGCCAACACCCGGGTCTATGTGCTGGACGACCGGCTGCGGCCGGTCGCCCCCGGGGTGCCGGGCGAGCTCTACATCGCGGGCGCGGGCGTCGTACGGGGCTACCACAACCGGCCCGCGCTGACCGCGGAGCGGTTCGTGGCCTGCCCGTTCGGCGGCCCCGGCGAGCGCATGTACCGTACCGGCGACATCGTCCGCCGGACCGCCGACGGCCGGCTGGAGTTCTCGGGCCGGGCCGACCACCAGGTGAAGGTGCGCGGCTTCCGGATCGAACTCGGCGAGATCGAGACGGTGCTGACCGCCCATGAGGCGGTCGGCCAGGCAGTGGCGCTCGCCCGCGCCGACCAGGGCGCCGGAGCGCGTCTGGTCGCCTATGTGGTGCCGAAGGTCCCCGGTGCGGCGCCGGATCCCGGAGCGCTGCGCACGAGGCTCGGCGAGTCGCTGCCGGAGTACATGATCCCGTCCGCGTTCGTGGTCCTGGACCGGCTGCCCCTCACCCCGAACGGCAAACTCGACCGCACGGCGCTGCCCGCGCCGAGCTTCGGCGCGGCGGCCGATTCGCGGCCCCCGCGCACCCCGGTCGAGGAGGCGCTGTGCGCGGTCTTCGCCGAGGTGCTCCGGCTGCCCTCGGTCGGCATCGACGACAGCTTCTTCGAACTGGGCGGCGACAGCATCGTGTCGATGCAGCTCATCGCCCGCGCCCGGGCGGCGGGTCTGGTCCTCGCCGTCAACGACGTGTTCGAGCACAAGACGGTGGCCGGGCTCGCCGCGGTGGCGGAGGTGCTGGACGACGCGGCCTCCCGCGAACCGGACAACCCCGTCGGCGAGTTCGCCCCCACGCCGATCATGCACTGGCTGCGGGAGCGCGGCGGTGCGATCGACCCCTTCAGCCAGCCGATGCTCGTACGGACCCCGGCGGACCTGGACCTGGCGACCCTCACCACCGCGCTCCAGGCGCTGCACGACCGGCACGATGTGCTGCGCGCCCGGCTGGTCGACGGGGGCGATGGGGACGGCGGGGGCGCCCGGCTGGTCGACCGCGGCGACGGGAGCGACGGGGGCGACGGGGGCGGCGAGCGCGCCCGGCTGGTCGACCACGGCAACGGGAACAACGGGGACAATGGGGGCAACGAGGACTACGGCGACGGCGGCTGGCGGCTGAGCGTGCCACCGGCCGGTGCGGTGTCCTGCGCGGACCGCGTCCGCCGGGTCGGCATCGCCGACGCCGCGCCCGCGGACCTCGCCCCGCTGATCGGCCGCGCCCTCACCGAGGCCCGCGCGGAGCTGGCGCCGCGGGACGGCGAGATGGTGCGCGCGGTGTGGTTCGACGCTGGTCCCGGACGGCCGGGACGGCTGCTGCTCGTCGCCCACCACCTGGTGGTCGACGGGGTGTCCTGGCGGATCCTGCTCCAGGACCTCGCCGACATCGCGACGGCCGTCGCCGCCGGACGGGAGCCGGAGCTCACCCCGGTGGGCACCTCGGTGCGCCGCTGGAGCGAACTTCTGGCGGCCGAGGTGCGCAGGCCGGAACGGCGGGCGGAGCTGCCGCTGTGGACGGACATCCTGTCCGCTCCGGACGCCCGGCTCGGCGGGACCGCGTCGGGCCCCGGGCACGACCCGGCCGGACCGGTCGCCCGCGTCACCATGACGCTGCCGGCCGCGAAGACCGCGCCGCTGCTCGGCGAGGTGCCGTCGGTGTTCCACTGCGGTGTGGACGACGTGCTGCTGAGCGCGCTGGCGCTGGCGGTCACCGACCGCCGCCGCCGGCTGGGCTCCTCGGCCACCTCGGTGCTGGTCGCCGTGGAGGGCCATGGCCGGGACGAGAGCGTCGGGGGCGTGGATCTGTCCCGTACGGTGGGCTGGTTCACCAGCCTCCACCCGGTGCGGCTGGACCCCGGCCAGGTGCAGTGGGGCGAGCTGTGGTCGGGCGGCCCGGCCACCGGGCGCGTGGTCAAGCGGATCAAGGAACAGCTGCGCGCGGTGCCCGGCACCGGGATCGGCTACGGCCTGCTGCGCCATCTGGACCGGGAGACGGCCGCGGAGCTGTCCGGGGCGGCCGTGCCGCGGATCGGCTTCAACTATCTGGGCCGGGTCGAGGTCCACGACGGGCCCGGGGGCGACTGGCGCCCGGCCTCGGAGGCGCTCGGGCTCGACCTCGGCGGCGACGGTCCTGGCACCCCGTACGGACTGGAGCTGAACGCCGTCACCATCGACCGCCCCGATGGCCCTGAGCTCATGGTGACCTGGACCTATGCCTCCGATGTGCTGTCCGAGGCGGAGGTACGGGAGGTCGGCGAGGTGTGGCTGCGCGCCCTGGACGGGATGGCGCTGCATGCGGCCGGACCCGGCGCGGGCGGCCACACCCCCTCGGACCTCGCCCTGTCGAATCTGGAGCAGGAGGAGATCGAGTTGCTGGAGGACGAGTGGTGAAGCGTCGATGACCATCACCTCTGAGGAGTTCACCCGGGCCATGGCCCGGGTGCCCGCCCCCGTGACGGTGGCCACGACGGTCGACGCGTCCGGACGCAGATGGGGGTTCACGGGCAGCTCGTTCAGCTCGCTGTCCCTGGCCCCGCCACTGGTGCTGATCTGCCTGGGCAAGACCGCGAGCACCCATGAGGCGTTCACCACCGCCGAAAGCTTCATGATCAACATTCTGGCGGAGGGCCAGGCGGGCATCGCGAGGCGCTTCGCCGCCTCCGGTGCGGACCGGTTCGCGGCGGGGGACACCCTGCCGATGGAGCTGGGGCTGCCGGGCATACCGGAGGCGGTCGCCCGGGTCGCCTGTTCACTGCACCGCGTCGTGGACGGCGGCGACCACTCCGTCCTCATCGGCCGGGTCGTGGCGGCCCATGTCGGCGAGGACGACCCGCTCGTCTACTGCGACCGCTCCTTCCAGCGCCCGGCGGCGGTGGCCGAGACGGTCCGCGGGGCCGCGGTCTGGTGAGCGCGGCCCCGCGGACCGGGGGTGGGCCGACCGCGGGGGCGCGATGGCTCCCGCGTGGTCTACGTGTTCGGGTGTGGGGCTGGCTTGTCCGGGGGTGAATCAACCGGGGGCTTCAGTGCCCGCGCGCGATCCACTCCTCCAGATGCGGGGCCTCGTCCCCGACGGTCGTGGAGTCGCCGTGGCCGGTGCGGACCACCGTCTCCGGCGGCAGCGTCAGCAGCCGCTCCCGGATCGACTCGATGATCGTCGGGAAGGACGAGTACGAGCGCCCGGTGGCGCCCGGGCCGCCCTGGAACAGGGTGTCCCCGGAGAAGACCGTGGTCAGCGCCGGTGCGTACAGACAGACCGCGCCGGGGGAATGGCCGGGGGTGTGCAGCACCCGCAGCCGCGTCCCGGCCACGGTGAGGGCGTCACCGTCGGCCAGCGGCTTGTCCGGGGCGCGGTCCGGGTGGCGCATCCGCCACAGCACCTCGTCCTCCGGATGCAGCAGGATCGGCGCGCCGGTGCGCTCGGCGAGCGCCGGGGCCGCGTCGATGTGGTCGTCGTGGCCGTGGGTGGAGATGATGCCGAGCAGCCGGCGGCCGCCGACGGCGTCCGCGATGGCGTCGGCGTCATGCGCGGCGTCGATCACGTACACCTCGTGGTCGTCGCCGATCAGCCACACGTTGTTGTCCACCTCCCAGGTGCCGCCGTCCAGCGAGAAGGTGCCGGAGGTGACGAGGTGGTCGACGCGTACGGGCGGAGGGGTCATCAGAACATCACCACCGAGCGGAGCACCTCACCGCGGTGCATCTTGGCGAACGCCTCCTCGATGTCCTCGAGCCCGATCGTCTCGCTGACGAACGCGTCCAGGTCGAGGCGGCCCTGCTGGTAGAGGTCGACCAGCATGGGGAAGTCGCGGTCCGGCAGACAGTCCCCGTACCAGGAGGACTTGAGCGCCCCGCCGCGTCCGAAGACGTCCAGGAGCGGCAGCTCCAGCTTCATCTCGGGGGTGGGGACGCCGACCAGGACGACGGTGCCGGCCAGGTCGCGGGCGTAGAACGCCTGCTTGTAGGTCTCGGGGCGGCCGACCGCCTCGATGACGACGTCGGCGCCGTTGCCGTCGGTCAGTTCCCGGACGGCCTCGACGACGTCGGCGCTCTTGGCGTCGATGGTGTGGGTGGCGCCCAGCGAGCGGGCCCACTCCAGCTTCCGCTCGTCCAGGTCCACCGCGATGATCTTCGCGGCCCCGGCCAGCCGCGCCCCGGCGACCGAGGCGGCGCCGACCCCGCCGCAGCCGATCACGGCGACGGAGTCACCGCGCTGGACGTTGCCGGTGTTGAGCGCGGCGCCGATGCCTGCCATCACCCCGCAGCCGAGCAGCCCGGCCGCGGCGGGCGAGGCCGAGGGGTCGACCTTGGTGCACTGTCCGGCCGCCACGAGCGTCTTCTCGGCGAAGGCGCCGATGCCGAGCGCCGGGGAGAGCGCGGTGCCGTCGGTCAGGGTCATGGGCTGCTTCGCGTTGTGGGTGTTGAAGCAGTACCAGGGGCGGCCGCGGCGGCAGGCCCGGCACTCGTGGCAGACCGCGCGCCAGTTGAGGATCACATAGTCGCCGGGGGCGACCTCCGTGACGCCCTCGCCCACGGACTCCACGGTGCCCGCCGCCTCATGGCCGAGCAGGAAGGGGAACTCATCGTTGATCCCGCCCTCCCGATAGTGCAGATCGGTGTGGCAGACGCCGCACGCCTGGATCCGCACCACCGCCTCGCCGGGGCCGGCGTCCGGCACCACGATCGTCTCGATCCTGACCTTCTCGCCCTTGCCGGGAGCTACCACGCCGCGTACCTGTTGAGTCATGACAGCAGCGTAAGTGGCGACCAGCGGCTACGACAGGGATGACGAGGCCCGTCCGGAACGGGCCGCACCGGTCCCCCGGTGCGGCCCGTCACCGCTTCAGGGGACCGCTTACTTCACGTTGATCGCGGTCCAGGCGGCGGCGACCGCCTTGTACTCGGTGGAGTTGGCGCCGTAGAGGTCGGAGGCGGCGCTGAGGGTGCCGGTGCGGGCGCCCGCGTACTTGGTCGTCGAGGTCCAGTACGTGGTCAGGGCCCGGTACCAGATCTTGATGGCCTTGTCCCGGCCGATCCCGGTGACGGTCGAGCCGTCGTAGGTCGGGCTGTTGTAGCTCACGCCGTTGATCACCTTCGCGCCGCTGCCCTCGGACAGCAGGTAGAAGAAGTGGTTGGCGGGGCCGGAGGAGTAGTGGACGTCGATGTTGCCGAGCGTCGAGGACCAGTAGTCCTTGGACGCCCCGTCCTTGCTGGGCTTGTCCTGGTAGCGCAGCGGGGTGCCGTTGCCATTGATGTTGATCTTCTCGCCGATGAGGTAGTCACCGACGTCCGTGGAGTTGCCCGAGTAGAACTCCACCGCGGTGGCCATGATGTCGGAGGTGGCCTCGTTGAGACCGCCGGGCTCACCGGCGTAGTTGAGGTTCGCGGTGGCCGCGGTCACACCGTGGCTCATCTCGTGGCCGGCCACGTCCATCGCGGTCAGCGCGTTGGCGTTGCCCGAGCCGTCGCCGTACGTCATGCAGAAGCAGGAGTCCTGCCAGAAGGCGTTGACGTAGTTGTTGCCGTAGTGGACGCGGGAGTACGAGCCCACGCCGTTGTTCTTGATGCCGTTGCGGCCCAGGAACTCCTTGTAGAAGTCCCAGGTCTCGGCCGCGCCGTAGTGCGCGTCGACGCCGGCGGTCTGGCGCCCGCCGCCCCATACGTCGTCCGCGTCGGTGAACAGGGTGCCGGTTCCCGAGCTGCCCTGGTTCAGGTCGTACGTCTTGTGGTTGCCCCGGGTGGAGTCGGTGAGGCTGTAGGTGGAGCCGCTCTTGGTGGTGCCCAGGGGCACCGTGCCGCTGTACTTGCTGGTGCCGGTGCCGGTCTCGACGCCCTCCCACTGGGACAGCTTCTTGCCCGTGGTGGCGTCGGTGACGACGTGCAGCTCGCTCGGGGTGCCGTCGGCCTGCGTGCCGGTGACGACGGTCTCCCAGGCCAGGACGGGCGTGCCGGTGGCCGCCCAGACCACCTTCCGCGGCGACTTGGCCTTCTCGCCGGTGGTGGCCTTCGGCGCGGCCTTCAGCGCGGTGCCGGAGGCGGCCGAGGAGGCCACGGCGGCGTCGGTGCTCTTGACCGCTATCCGCGCGTCGGTGGCCTTGTTGACGGAGCGCGCGCCGCTGGTCTTCTCGTGGACGACCAGGTCGCCGCCGAGGACGGGCAGCCCCGCGTAGGTGCGCTCGTAGCGGGTGTGAACGGTTCCGTCCGCGTCCTTGATGACGTCGCGGACGAGGAGCTTCTCCTTGGCCCCGAGCCCGAGGGACTCGGCCTGCGCGGAGGCGTCGGCCTGGGCCGCCTTGATCGCGGTGGCGCGCTCGCCCGCGGTCAGCGGAAGCGCCGTGGCGCCCGCCTCGCGGGAGTGCTCCGGCTGGGCGCTGGCCTGGCCGGTCTGCACGCCGATGACGACCATGGCGGCGGAGGCGACGAGCGCCGCCACGCGGACGGTCTTCTTACGGGGGGAGGAAGCGATGGGTCTCACTCGGTCTCCTTGCCTTGGGGCCGCCGGGTCGCGGCCCTGTGTAGGGGGTACGGACGGCCATGGGTGGGCCGTCCGGTCGAGCAGGAGTGGTGCGAGTGGTGCACAGAGAGGTGCATGAGGGCCTTACCGCGGAGTCAGAAGACGTGCGGCGGGCCGACCAGAGATTGTCATTGAACGATCGATTGGGATAGGCGCGTAACAAGAATTTGACCCGACGTTGTTCAAGTGGGGGCGAATTCGGTCAGCGAGGCATCAGGTAACAACAGCTGGTTGATGCTGACTTATGCCGCTACGTCATGCCCCTGCGGTATCGGTACCGCCGGCCGGGGCGGGGCCAGGGCCCGGCCGATCGCCCAGGTGACGAGCGCGGCGGGGCGATCGGCGGGCGCGGCGGCCGGGGTTGCCGTGCGTTGCCGTGTACGCGACGAGAAGACGATCTGTGGGTGCTGGGTGCTGGGTGCTGGGTGCTGGGTGCTGGGTGCGGGGCGTAGGGCGCGGGGCGTAGGGCGCGGGGCGCGTTTCCCGGCGCTGCCGGGTAGCGCGTGTGTCCGTGGCGGGCGTGGTCGAGTTCTGTGTGCGGGGCGCGGGCGTGGGCGCGGCCGCGTTTCCCGGGACCCAGCCCGGCCCGGCCCGGCCCAGCCCGGCCTCAGAACTCCAGCACTGCCCGGTAGCGCGCCCGTCCGTGGCGTACGTGGTCGAGCGCCTCGCCGATCCGCGCGACCGGGAACGTCTCGACGACCGGACGGATGTCGTGCCGCGCCGCGAAGTCCAGCATCCGCCGGTTCTCCTCCGCCGATCCCACGACGCCGCCGACGATCCGCTTCTCGCCCGGCAGCAGGCTCAACGGATGGACGCTGAACGGCCCGTGGGGAACGCCGACCACGGACAGCGTCCCCTGCGGGCGCAGCGCCGCCAGATACGCGTCCCACGGCAGATCGGCCGAGACGGTCGAGAGGACGAAGTCGAACGAGCCCGCCGCCCGCCGCAACCCCTCGTCCGCGACGATGAACTCATGGGCGCCGAACCGCCGGGTGTCGTCCGCCTTCGCCGCCGTCGAGGAGATGGCGGTCACATGGCAGCCCCACTTGGCGAGGAACTGGATCGCGAGGTGGCCCAGGCCGCCGACGCCCACCACGGCGACCCGGTCCGTGGGCCGCACCCCGTTCCGGCTGATCGCCGAGAAGACCGTGATCCCGGCGCACAGGAGCGGCGCCGCGTGTTCGGAGGCGAGGGCGTCGGGCAGGGGCTGGACGTACCGCCAGTCGCTCGCCCGTACCCGGGTGGCGAACGCGCCACGGTCGCCGCGCAGCGCCGTGTCGTCCTTGTGCGGGCACAGATACTGCCGACCGGTGAGGCACCACTCGCAGGTGAAGCACGCTCCGGCCACCGCCCCGACGCCGACGCGCCGGCCCACGGCCAGCCGCGTGCCGTCGACGGCGCTGCCCACGGCCTCGACCACGCCGACCGCCTCATGCCCCGCGACCACCGGGAACTGTGACACGCCGTACACGTCGTCCACCAGGCCGATGTCGGTCTGGCAGACGCCGCAGTGCGTCACGGCGACGTCGACCTCCAGGGGCCCCAGGGGCTCCGGCTCGTATTCGAGCGGCTGAACAGGGCCACCGGCTTGCTCCACCGCGTACGCACGCACGGTCATGCGTCCCCACCTCATTTTCTAACTAACTAGTTGGTTGGATTTTTGTACGCTACGCGCCCACACCCAGCGCTGGCAACTAACCAGTTGGTAACCTGAACCCCGTGTCTCCCCGGAAAAGCGATGCCACCCGCCGCCGCCTCCTCGACGCGGCCACCGCCGACTTCGCCGCCCATGGCATCGCGGGCGCCCGGGTCGACCGCATCGCGGCCGCCGCGGGCGTCAACAAGGCACAGCTGTACGCCTACTTCGGGGACAAGCTCGGCCTCTTCCGCGCCGTCTTCCGCCTCCACGCCGACGCCGTCGTCGATGCCGTCCCGTTCACGGCCGACGACCTTCCCCAGTACGCCGTGCGGCTCTACGAGACCGCCATCGAACGGCCGGAACTGGTCCGCCTGGCCACCTGGGCCAAGCTCGAAGGAGTGGTCACCGACAACCTGGTGACCGAGTCATCCGCCGTCACCGTCAAACTCCAGGCGATCGCCGAGGCCCAGCGCGCCGGTCGGGTCACCGCCTCGATCGACCCCCAGGACGTCCTCGCGCTGGCCCTCGCCATGGCCCTGACCTGGTCCGCCGCCGGTCTCTCCGCCACCGCCGCCCCCGACGACCCGCCCAAGACCCACACCCGCCGCAAGCAGGCCCTGGCCCAGGCGGTCTCGGGCGCCTTCCGGGCAAGCGCTGATCGTCATCCGGAAGGGTGACAACGGGACCAACCGCCCGAGGCGGCTCGCCTACGCTGGAAGCATCGCTCCGTACGAAGGAGGTCCACCGTGGCACTGACGGCCCCCGAGCGCGAGGCGCGCACGGACAGTGGCGAGAGCACCGCTTCATCGGTCGAGGAAGCCTTCGTGGCGTTGAGCGCGGCAGCCCCCGAGGGATGGCGCGTGGAACTGATCGAAGGGGAAATCCACGTGGTGCCTCCCGCTAATGGTGAGCACGAAGAGATTGTGTCGGAAGTGACGGGGCAGGTGCGCGACCACAGGAAGGACCTGGGGCGCTACACCGGCATCGGGCTCCGCGTTCCGGATGCGTCACCAACCGGCAAGGTCGTTCCTGATTTCGTCATCGCGCCCAAGGGAAGCTTCGGCGACTCGCTGGAGTACCACGATCCGGAAGCGGTGATGCTCGTCGGCGAGGTCACGTCACATTCGACCGCCGACAACGATCGGGGCCCCAAGCTCCGCGGTTACGCGACGGCGGGCATTCCGTTCTACCTGCTGATCGACCGGGAGCGGAACCAGGCCGTCCTGCACTCCCTGCCCGCGGGGAAGAGGTACACCCGCAAGGTCGAGGTCGACATCTCCCAGCCGCTGTCGCTGCCCGAACCCCTCGGGTTCGACCTGGACACCAGCGAGTTCTGACCCCGTTCCCCTTTAAGGGGGGCATGGCCGTGGACACGGCGAGGGCCGCCCCGGGTGCGGGGCGGCCCTCGGTGGTGGTGCGCTGGTGGAACCTCAGACGTTGACGCCGAAGTCCTTGGCGATGCCCACCAGGCCGGAGGCGTAGCCCTGGCCCACGGCGCGGAACTTCCACTCCGCCCCGTTGCGGTACAGCTCGCCGAAGACCATGGCGGTCTCGGTGGCGGCGTCCTCGCTCAGGTCGTAGCGGGCGATCTCGGTGCCGCCGGCCTGGTTGATGATGCGGATGAACGCGTTCCGCACCTGGCCGAAGTTCTGGCTACGGGACTCGGCCTCGTAGATCGAGACCGGGAAGACGATCTTCTCCACGTCGGCCGGCAGAGCGGCCAGGTTGACGTTGATCTGCTCGTCGTCGCCCTCGCCCTGGCCGGTGACGTTGTCACCGGTGTGGACGATGGTCTGGTCCGGCGTGGACTTGTTGTTGAAGAACACGAAGTGCTGGTCGGAGTAGACCTTGCCCTGCGTGTTGACGGCGATGGCGCTCGCGTCGAGGTCGAAGTCGGTGCCCGTGGTGGTGCGGACGTCCCAGCCGAGGCCGACCGTGACGGCGGTCAGGCCCGGTGCCTCCTTGGTGAGCGAGACGTTGCCGCCCTTGGACAGGCTTACAGCCATGGGGAGTCCCTTTCGTGGTCTCGATGGTCCGAGGCGACGGGCGAAGCCGTCGTCACCCTCCACAACGCCATGAATGGCCCGACAGGTTCCAGCTCTCTTTACTTTCTTTGCCAAACCCTGATGTCCGGGTACGACGAGATAACAAGATGACGCCGCCGGGGTCGGCAGGCGACCATGGGGGACATGCCCGCGCCCTATGTCATCCGAGGTTCGGTCTTCTTGCCGGAGGCCGAGTTGATGTGGCGTTTCTCGCGGTCCTCCGGACCCGGCGGACAACACGTCAACACCAGTGACAGCCAGGTCGAGCTGCGCTTCGACCTCGCCCGCACCGAGGCGCTGCCGCCCGTATGGAAGGAGCGCGCCCTGGAGCGGCTGGCGGGCCGGCTGGTGGACGGGGTGGTGACCGTACGGGCCTCCGAGCACCGTTCGCAGTGGCGCAACCGCGAGACGGCCGCCGTAAGGCTCGCGTCACTGCTCGCGGAGGCGACCGCGCCACCGCCCAAGCCGCGCCGCCCCACCCGGATCCCCCGGGGCATCAACGAGCGGCGGCTGCGCGAGAAGAAGCAGCGGAGCGACGTCAAGCGGGGCCGCACGGGGCGGGGCTGGACATAGCCCGTCCGGCCGCCCGGGCCGACAGGGCCGACGAGACCCACCGGGCCGACGAGACCCACCGGGCCGACGGGACCCACCGGGCCGACGGGGCCGCCCGCCCGGACCGCCCGCACCGCCCGGTCGCCGTTCCCCGGTCGCCACGCTTTCGGCGCCCCTCACCCCAGTGTCCGGTAGCGCCCCCTGAAGTGCGTCAGCGGCCCGCCCTCCGCGGCCGGTGCCGCCGCGGCGAGCACCCGGGCCACCACGAGCGTGTGGTCCCCGGCCGTCACCCGCTGCTCGGTGCGGCACTCCAGCGTCGCCAGCGCGCCCACCGCGAGCGGGGCGTCCGTATGCTCGCCCCGCACCACGGACATGTCCTCGAACAGCAATCTGTCGCTGATGCGCCCCTTCATGGCGAATCGTCCCGCGATGTGCCGCTGACCTTCCGACAGGACCGATACCGCCCAGTGGGGCTGTCGCTCGAGGAGCTCGTCCATCCGGGACCCGTTGCGAACGCTCACCATCACCAGGGGCGGGTCAAGTGACACTGACATGAACGCGGTGGCCGTCATACCGACGTCCTCGCCGCTCGGCCCCTCCTCCGGGTCGTGCGCGGTCACCAGCACCACACCCGCGGTGAACCGCGACAGCGCGATGCGGAACTCGTCCTCGCTCACCCCACCAGCATGGGGGACGGCGGGCTCGGCTGGGCTGGAAGGAGTCGTCGGGAACACCCTTCGACGCTAACCGCCCCCGGCCGGTCCCCGCATCGGGCCGGGGGACCACTCCGGGCGTAGGCCGCGGGCCGTAAGCCCGGTGCCGGGCCGGGGGGTGTCCGGGCTTCCCGGGCGGCCGCCTTGCATGGCCAGGCGCCGTCGTTCCGGGATTTGCGATCACAAAAACTAGGAGCGCTCCCACCCGCCCTGTTGAAGAGGTGAACACGGTCTGTGACATGAGTCACAGCAGGCAGTAATTGTTGACCCTGTGTACCGAGTGGGCAGCTCGCTGTGATTCAGTGGCCGTGGCAATCGGACGACAAGACGCCAGGAGTTTGCTGTCGAGGTCTCGGGGGAGTGCGATCGATGGAGACCGAGTCGGAGCCGTACATCCGCCTTGCGACACTGCGGCAGCTGCACCAGGTGGTCGCCGATCTGAACACCGCCCGCAGCCTCGCCGACACGCTTCAGGCCGTCGCCGACGGTGTCATCGCCGGGCTCGGCTTCGAGCTGTCGGCCGTCAACCTCGTCCGCCCCGACGGTGACCTCGTCGTCGCCGCGGTCGGCGGCAGCGCCGGGGCCGAGGCGCTGATGGCCGGGCGGGTCGGCTCCCGCTGCTCCTGGGAGCGCCGGCTGTCCATGGGCGAGCGCTGGGGCGATCTGCGCTTCATCCCGTACAGCGAGGGCTGGGTCCTCGACGACGACGACGTCCCGCAGTGGCACACCCCAGGGCCCGCGCCCCGCTTCCCCGACGAATGGCATCCGATGGACCGCCTGTTCGCCCCGCTCTACGCGGCGGGCGCCTCCGGCGGCGAGCTCATAGGCGTGCTGTCCGTCGACAAACCGCGCAACGGCCGCCACCCCGGCGCCTGGGGCCGCGAGGCCCTCCAGATGTACGCCTTCCACGCCGCCGTCGCGATCGGCAACGCCCGGCTGCGCGGCAACATGCAGCGCGCCCTGCTGCGCCTGGAGCGCGAGCAGCAGGCGCTGCGCGCCAGCGAGGAGTCCTTCCGGCAGGCGTTCGAATACGCGCCCAGCGGCATGGCCATCGCCGAGATGGGCGGCGATCAGCACGGCCGGCTGCTGCGAACCAACGACGCCCTGTGCCGGCTGCTGGGCCGCCCCGCCTCCGCGATGCGCCGCTTCTCCTTCTCCGACCTGGTCCACCCCGAGGACATCGGCACCCTGCTGCGCACCTCCGCCGAGGGCGGCCGCGCCGAGCTGCGGCTGGCCCGCCGCGACGGTTCGTACGTCTGGGTCTCGTTGCGCAACTCGGTGGTGGCCGACGCCGCCGACGGCCCGCGCTTCCTGCTCACCCATGTCGAGGACATCGAGGAGCGCAAGCGCCATGAGCTGCAGCTCGCCCACCGCGCCAGCCATGACTCCCTGACCGGCCTGCCCAACAGCGCCGAGCTGCGCGCCCGGCTCGCCGCCCGGCTGTGCGCCACCCCGCCCCGGCCGGGCGGAGGGTACGAGGACGGGACCGCGTCGGACGGCGGTGTCCCGGGCGCCGGTGGGGTCTATGTGGACGCGGCGGGGCATCTGCACGGCTTCGACGAGTTCGAGTTCTTCGGCACCCCGCCGCCGGTCGAGACCGCCCCGTTCGACGGCCATGTGCACACCGTCCCGCCCAACGAGGACTCCGACATCGACGACGGCCACAAGGGGCTCGCGGTGCTCTTCTGCGACCTCGACGGCTTCAAGTCCATCAACGACCGGTTCGGGCACCACGCGGGCGACGCCGTGCTCATCGAGGTCGCCCGCCGGCTGACCAACGGAGTGCGGGAAGGGGACACCGTCGCCCGCCTCGGCGGTGACGAATTCGTCGTCCTCGCCGACGGCCTCGGCCAGGCCGACGCGGCTGACCTGGCGGTACGGCTGCGGAACGCGATCACTCCGCCCATCCGGGTGGACGGCAGGGCCGTCCGGGTCGGTGCCAGCTTCGGTATCGGCTGGGCAGGCTGCGGAATGTCGGCCGAAGAGGTGCTGCACTCCGCTGACCAGCGGATGTACATCGAGAAGCGGTCCCGCTCCAAGGAGCGCCGCCGGGCGGGATGAGGTAGGGAGGCGGTCGGTCGCGGTAGGCTGCGCCGATGCGGCCCTGCCGCCGACAGTGAACCGATCATGAATATTGGCCATCCGGACAGCACACGCCCTGTTGAGGCCCTCTCGACCCTGATATGAGCTGTCGTGGCGCGTTCTGATCCCGCGCCGATGGCCATATGCATAGGGGAGTGACGAGGGATGACGGCCGGCAACAACGGCTCGGGCACACCGGAGAACGACGATCCGTTCGCCTACCTGTATCGCTCGGAGGGCGATCAAGGGAACGAGGGCGGTCAGTCGGGCCAGCCGGGTGCCGCCCCCCGCACCGGCGGCTATGGCTACCCGGGCCCGGCCCAGCCAGGGGTTCCCCGCACCTCGTACAACCAGGTCCGCGCGGTGGGTGAGCGCAACTACGGCCAACAGATCCCGAACCAGCAGCCGCAGCAGGGGTACGGCCAGCAGGGCGGCCACGGCCGGCAGAACGCCCACTACGCCGCCCCCGAGACCCTGCCCGGCGGCGCACCCCGCCAGCCCGGTGCGGACGCCCCGCGCGGCGGCCATGGCGGAGGCGGCCGTGGCCCCAACAACAAGGGGCTGCTCATCGGCGCCATCGCGGTGGTCGCGGTGGTCCTCGTGGGCATCGGCGTTGCCATGATCACCAACGGTGACGACAACAAGGACGACCAGGCCGACCCGACCGGCCAGCCCACGGCGGGCTCCAGCGTCCGGCCCCGCGAGCCCTCCGGGCCCGCCAAGGGCCCGGGCGACGAGAAGCTGCCCACCGAGGACGCCGCGAAGATGAAGCTGACCGGCGGCGCGGCCGCCGCGAGCGACATCAAGGGCGCCAAGGCCGCGGGCGGCACCTACGTCGGCGGGCTCAACACCCCGGGCTCGTCCGCGACCTGGAACCTGGACGTGGCCAAGGCGAAGTCCTACCGGCTGTACGTCACCTACGGCGTGCCCGGCGAGGACCAGAGCATGTCGCTGACGATCAACGGCAAGAAGGAGACGCGGCCGCTCAACATGAAGAACTTCTCGGGCGCGCCGAAGGGTGACTACGAGAAGGGCTGGACCGAGACCTGGTCGATCGTCCAGCTCACCAAGGGCACCAACACGATCACCTTGTCGTGTGACCCCGGCGACAAGTGCGACGCCAACATCGATCAGATGTGGCTCGCCAAGGCCAAGGGCTAGCCTAGGGCTGGCCAGGGCTAAGGGCTGGCCAGGGGCAAGGGTTAGCCAGGGGCAAGGGTTAGCCAGGGGCAACGGTTAGCCAAGGCCAAGGGCTGGCCAGGGCCAGGTGGTGTCCGGCGGATCGTGACGCCTGCGGCGGGCTGCTTTCCCCTACCCGCCCCTTCCCGCAACTGGGGCTCCGCCCCAGACCCCGGGGTCCGGGGCGGAGCCCCTGCCACGTGGAGCTTCGGCCGCGTGGAGCTTCGGCCGCGCGGAGCTCCGGCCATGCGGAGCCCCCGCCGCGCGGAGTTCCTGCCGCGTGGAGCTCCTGCCGCGTGGAACTCCGGCCATGCGGAGCCCCCGCCGCGTGGAGTTCCTGCCGCGTGGAACTCCGGCCATGCGGAGCCCCCGCCGCGTGGAGTTCCTGCCGCGTGGAACTCCGGCCATGCGGAGCCCCCGCCGCGTGGAGCCCCCGCCGCGCGAAGCCCCCGCCACGTGGCGGCGCCGCGTATCGATGCCGGAGGGAAGGGCGGGAGGGGGAGGTATCGATACGCGGCTCCGCCACGTGAACGGATGTGCGGCTCTGCCGTGTGGCCCGCCGGACACCCCGTAGGGCCTGGGCGGCACTCGGCGGTTGCTCACGCCGCCGCCGGGTGCTCCGTCACCTCGACCCGCGCCAGCGCCTCGTCGTAGACCGCACGGTCGAACTCGCCCGCCACCGGGGCCCTTACGGCGGCCGCCGACAGGGCGACGGCGCGGGCCAGCCGGTCCGGCCACGGCACCTCCTCGACCAGCCCGGACAGCAGCCCCGCGACCGCCGCGTCCCCGGCGCCCGTCGGATTGCCCGTCAGCCGGCGCGGCGGGTTGGCGCGCCAGGCGCCATGGGCGGTGACCATGAGCATGCCGTCGGGGCCGAGCGAGGCGGCCACCGCGCGCGCCCCGCGCCGCCGGGCGTCGCGCGCGGCGCGCAGTGGGTCGGTGGAGCCGGTGAGCCCGGCGAGCTCGTCGGCGTTGGGCTTGACGAGATGGGGGCGGGCGGCGATGCCCCGGCGCAGCGGTTCGCCGCTGGTGTCCAGCAGCGTGGGCACGCCCGCTGCATGCGCCTCCCGGATGAGCTGGGCGTACGTCCCGACGGGGACCCCGGGCGGCAGGCTGCCGCACAGCGCGACCGCCGACGCCTCGCGCAGCAGCCGACCGTAACCGTCCATGAAGGTGGACCACTCGGGGGTGGTGACGATCGGGCCCGGCTCGTTGAGCTGAGTGGTGTCGCCCGTGGCGGCGTCCACGACACCGATGGTGCGCCGGGTGGTACCGGCGATCGGGACCAGCGCGTCGGTGATCGTGCCGCGAGGTGCCTTGTGGCCGCCGCCGGGGGTGGCGATCCCGGCGAGCAGCTGCCGCAGCACCGCGCCGGTGACCCCGCCGACGAAGCCGGTGACGACGGTGTCATGGCCCAGCGCGGCCAGCACCCGGGCCACGTTGAGGCCCTTGCCGCCCGGCCGTTCGGTGACCTCGGTGACGCGGTGGGTGGTGTGCGGGCGCAGCTCCGGCACCCGGTAGGTGACGTCGAGGGCGGTGTTGAGCGTGACCGTGAGGATCACCCTGGCATCCCCTCTCCCGTCCCCCCGCCGGACGGAGACTCCTGTGCTGAATGCGACTGTGTGCCGGGCGATGCCCGTGCCCCGGCCGTACCCGTGCCCGTGCCCGTGCCGTACCCGCGCCCGAGCCGTGCGTACCCGAGCCGTGCGTACCCGAGCCGGACGTGCCCGTTCCCGTGCCCGAGCGATCATGCCAAAACGAGTGGCTTCGGCCCAGACCTCCGCGTCGTTGCGGACAGCGTCGGACCGTGTCGACGCACCGTCACCCCCGCCTGAAATCAGGGCATTTCAGTCCAGTTCGGGACGGACAACCCAAGTGCCCCGGCGCATCACGCCCCGCAGCCGGAAGTCGTCGTCGAGCACGACGAGATCGGCGTCCTTGCCGGGCTCGAGCGAACCCACCCGGTCGGCGATGCCCAGCACCCGGGCGGGGGTCGCGGACAGCGCCCTTACGGTCGCCTCGACGCCGAGCCCGTCGATCGTGACGGCTCGCCGGAAGGCCCGGTCCAGGGTGAGGGTGGAGCCCGCGATGGAACCGGCCGTCGGCCCGTCGCTGATCCGCGCGACACCGTCCTTGACCTCGACCTCCATGGGGCCGAGCGGATAGCGGCCGTCGCTCATGCCCGCCGCGCCCATCGCGTCGGTGATGAAGGCGACCCGGTCCGCGCCCGCCCGGTGGAAGGCCAGCCCCAGGACGGCGGGGTGCAGATGGGTGCCGTCGTTGATCAGCTCCACCGTGATCCGCTCGTCCTCCAGCAGCGCCGCCACCGGGCCGGGGGCGCGGTGCAGCAGCGACGGCATCGCGTTGAACAGGTGGGTCGCCACGGTCGCGCCCGCCTCGACGGCCTCCAGCGTCGCCTCGTACGTCGAGTCGGTGTGACCGACGGCCGCGAGGACCCCGCTCTCGGCCAGCAGCCGTACGGACTCCAGCCCGCCCGGCAGTTCGGGGGCGAGGGTCATCATCCGCGCGGTGCCGCGCGCCGCGTCCACCAGCTTGCGCACATCCGCCGGATCGGGCGCGCGCAGCAGCGAGGGCTGGTGGGCGCCGCAGCGGTGGGGGGAGATGAACGGCCCCTCGAAGTGGATGCCCGCCAACTCGCCCTGCTCCACCAGCTCCGAGAGGGCGGCGGCCTGCCGGGCGAGGTCGTCCAGGTCGCCGGTGACGGTGGAGGCGAGCATCGTGGTGGTGCCGTGCCGCCGGTGCGTACCGATGGCGGTCAGGGCCTGCTCGGGGGTGCCCGCCGAGAACGAGGCACCGCCGCCGCCGTGCACATGCAGGTCCACGAAGCCGGGGACGATCCAGCCGCCCGCCAGGTCGAGCGCCCGCTCGCCGCCGCCGCCGGACGCGGAATCCACCGCGCGCCCGGCTCTCGGTCCCGCCGCGGCCCTGGCCGCCGGTCCCGCCGCGTGTCCGGTCGCCGGTCCTCCCGCCGGTCCCCCCGCGGCCCTGGCCGCCGGTCCCGCCGCGTTCCCGGCCGCCGGTCCCGCCGCCGTGATGCGCGTGCCCTCGACCGTCACCCGCCCGTTGTCGACCACGCCGTCCGGCAGGACCACCCGGGCGCCGGTGAGATGCGTTCGCTGGACCATCAGGCGGTTACCTCCGTGGAGAGTCGGTCCCAGGCGAGCAGACCCGCGCCCAGGCAGCCGGCGGTGTCCCCGAGGGCCGCCGGGACGATACGGGGGATCTGCTGGAAGGTGAGCCGCTCCTCGACCGCGGTGCGCAGCGGCGCGAACAGCGTCTCCCCGGCCTCGGCCAGCCCACCGCCGACGATCAGCACACCGGGGTCCAGCAGGGTGAGGGCGGTGACCAGGCCGTCGGCGAGTGCGCCCACCATCTCGCCCCACACGGCCACGGCCCTGGGATCGCCGGACCGGACGGCCTTGGCGCAGTCGGCGGCGTCCGCGGCCGGGTCGCCGCTGGCGTCGGCCCAGGCGCGGCCCACCGCGGCCGCCGAGGCGAGCGTCTCCAGGCAGCCGGACTGACCGCAGCCGCAGGCGGCGCCGCCCGGCCGGACGACGATGTGGCCGATCTCGCCGGAGGAGCCGTGGGCTCCGGGGTCGATGCGCCCGTCGACGCCGATGGCGCCCGCGATGCCGGTGCCGACGGAGACGAACAGGAAGCGCCGGGCGCCCTCGCCCGCTCCTATGCGCCCCTCGGCCAGCCCGCCCAGCCGGACGTCATGGCCGAGCGCGACCGGGATCCCGCCCAGCCGCTCGGTGAGCAGCGCCCGCAGCGGGACGTCGCTCCAGCCGAGGTTGGCGGCGAAGACGGCCACCCCGCGGTCCTCGTCCAGGACCCCGGGCACGCCGACCCCCGCGGCCAGCGGGGGCCCGCCGAACCGCCGCTCGCCGATCGTGCGCAGCTCGGCGGCGAAGTCGAGGATCGCGGCCACGACCGCCTCGGGCCCGCGCTCCCGCTCGGTGGGCCTCCTGGCCTCGTGGAGGAGTGTGGTGTCCGCCCCGACCAGGGCGGCCTTCATACCGGTGCCGCCCACATCCAGGGCGATGACGTGTTTCACATGGAACAGTCTCGCGCGATCCACCATGAGAGGTCTAGTCCACTCGCCGCTTCTCGTCGGGAGATCACGCCGTCGCCGGTAGCGGAGTTGGTGTGAACCAGCCCCTCCGTTTGTGACTGGGTGACACATCCCACTTACGCGTGTAGCGCCGCGCTCACCTGGGCATTTGAGCTCCGATACCGAAGCGATATGCCCATGGTGTAGACCTTGTGGAGGTTTGCAAGGCAGACTCGCTCGACCTCGGGGGAGGACCCTTGAGGATGAAACAAGCCATAGGGTGGGAAAACAGCGGTGCAGCGGCGACGGTTCTTGGGTCTGACAACGGCGGGTGTCGCTGCGGTGGCGACGGCACCAGGACTCACGGCCTGCGGCAGCGGCGGCTCCGGCTCCGACGGTGATGTCACCTTGAAGGTGGTCGCGGCCGACTACGGCGACAGCACAGCCAACGGCTCCCAGAAGTACTGGAACAAGGTGGCCCGGGCCTTCGAGGCCAAGAACGGCGGCCTTAAGGTCGACGTCAAGGTCTACGGCTGGACCGAGGTGGACCGGCGGGTGGCCGAGATGGTCAAGAACGGTCAGACCCCGGACATCGCACAGATCGGCGCGTACGCCGACTACGCCGCGCAGGGCAAGCTCTACCGCGCCGACGAGATGCTCTCCATCCCCACCCAGGCCGGTTTCATCACCTCGATCGCCCATGCGGGTGAGGTGCGGCGGGTGCAGTACGGAGTGCCGTTCGTGGCCAGCGCCCGGCTGCTCTTCTACAACAAGAAGCTCTTCGACCGGGCCGGGATATCCTCCGCCCCCGCCAGCTGGGACGAGCTCAAGGAGGCTGCCGTCCGGCTCAAGGCCAACGGGGTGAAGATCCCGTACGGGCTGCCGCTCGGCCCCGAGGAGTGCCAGGCCGAAACCATGATGTGGATGCTCAGCGGCGGTGGCGGCTACACCGACGCCAACGGCAGCTACACCATCGACTCCACCGAGAACATCGAGGCCTTCGAGTGGCTGCGGGACGAACTCGTCGGCGCGGACCTCACCGGCCCCGGCTCCCCGGCCCGCACCAACCGCCAGGACACCTTCGACGCCTTCGCCCGCGGCGAGGTCGGCATGCTCAACGGCCACCCCACCCTGATGCAGCAGGCGTCCGGCCACGGCATCACGTACGGCACCGCGCCGCTGCCCGGCCGCAGGGGCAAGTCCCCGTCGACGATGGGCGTCGCCGACTGGCTGATGGCCTTCAAGCAGAACGGCCACCGCAAGGAGATCGGGAAGTTCCTCGACTTCGTCTACACCGAGGACAACGTGCTGGACTTCGTCACCGAGTACGACCTGCTGCCGGTGACCACCGCCGTCGAGCAGACGATGCTCGGCGACCGTGAGTACAAGCGGCTGTGGCGGTTCCTGGACGAGCTGGAGAGCGCGGAGTTCTACCCGGCCGACAAGACCTCCTGGGCGGAGGTCAGCAAGCTGATCAAGCAGAAGATCGGCTCGACCGTGGCCAAGGGCGGCGACCCGGCGAGCGTGCTGGGCCAGATCCAGCGGGAGGCCGACGCCATGGAGAATGCGGGGGCATGACAGTGGACACGCCCGGCCCCGGCCCATCCGACGACCCCGCCGACCAGGTCGGGGAGCAGGACCAGAAGCAGGTCGAGGGCCAGGGGCGGGCCAAGGACCAGGCCGAGGACCAGGCCGAGGGCCAGGGCCAGGGCCAGGGTCAGGGCCAAGTTGAGAATCAAGGTCAGGTCGAGGACCGAGATCAGCTCGAGGGGCAGGAGCCGGGCCCGGATGCCGGGCTGTCGGAGCGCGACCTGGCCGTGCTCGCCGTGGAGCGGCGCGGCTGGCCGGGCCCCGGCGCCAAGGAGCGGGCGATACGGGAGCGGTTGGGCCTTTCCCCGACCCGCTACTACCAGCTGCTGAACGCGCTGCTGGACGACCCCAGGGCCCTGGAGCACGACCCGGTGACCGTCAACCGGCTGCGTCGGATCAGGGACGAGCGCCGCGAACGCCGCTGACGCACATCGTCGGCGGGACGGCCGGGGCGCGTTCCTCAGCCGGGCGCGCGAGCCTTCACCGGCCGGGCGCGCGCGAGCCGTTCACCGGCCGGGCGCGCGGGTGCGTTGACCGGCCGGGTGCGCGGGTGCGTTGACCGGCCGGGCGCCCGTGGGCCGTTCACCGGGGGGACGCCCGGGCGAAGCCCGCCGTGCCGCCGGGCCCGGTAGGGTCGCCGCCATGGGCAGCGCTATGGGAAGTCACCCCGTCCCCGTACCCACCACCTCCGCCGGCCGTGAGGGCCTCGCCGCCCTCCTCGAACGGCCCGGCCGCGCCGTCGTCGGACTCGACTTCGACGGCACCCTCGCCGAGATCGTCCCCGACCCCGACCAGGCCCGCGCCCACCCCGGCGCCGTCCCCGCGCTCTCCCGGCTGGCCCCGCGGATCCGCTCCGTCGCGGTGATCACCGGACGCCCGGCCGAGATCGCCGTACGGTACGGCGGCTTCGCCGGGGCCGAGGGGCTGGACGGGCTCGTCGTCCTCGGCCTCTACGGTGCCGAGCGCTGGGACGCGGGCAGCGGCGAGGTCCAGGCGCCCGAACCACACCCCGGCGTCGCCGCCGCCCAGGCCGAACTCCCCGCCGTCCTCGAGGAGCACGGCGCCTCGCGCGGCACCTGGATCGAGGACAAGGGCCGAGCCGTCGCCGTCCACACCCGCCGCGCCGAGGACCCCCAGGCCGCGTTCGAGCGGCTGCGCGTGCCGCTGCACGCCCTCGCCGAGCGCCATGGGCTGATGGTCGAGCCCGGCCGCTTCGTCCTGGAGCTGCGCCCGCCGGGCATGGACAAGGGTGTCGCGCTCACCGAGTACGTACGGCGGACGGGCGCGGAAGCCGTGCTCTACGCGGGCGACGACCTTGGCGACCTGGCCGCGTTCGCGGCGGTGGAGCGGCTGCGCGAGGAGGGGGTGCCGGGGGTGCTGGTGTGCAGCGGCAGCACGGAGGTGACCGAGCTCGCCAAGCGGGCCGACCTGGTGGTCGACGGCCCGGCGGGCGTGGTGGACCTGCTGTCGGCCCTGGCCGCCGCGGTCAGCGGCGAAGCCGCGTAGGGCTCGCCGGTACGGCGGCCGCTACCCACCGGACCCACCGGACAGCGGCGGTCTACAGCGCCCGCAGCTGCGCCAGGAACCATGCCTGTGGCGGGAGCGCGGTCGCCGCGGCGGCGAGCCGCTTGGTGCGGTCCGCGCGCTCGCCGTCGCTCATGCGCAGCGCCTCGTGCAGCGCGCGGGCCGTGCCCTCCACGTCGTACGGGTTCACCACCAGCGCGTCCTCGCCCAGTTCGGCGTACGCGCCCGCCTCCCGGGACAGCACCAGCGCGCAGCCCCGCTCGGAGACCACCGGGACCTCCTTGGCCACCAGGTTCATCCCGTCCCGGATGGGGTTGACCAGCGCCACGTCCGCCAGCCGGTAGGCCGCGAGGGACCGGGCGAAGTCGTCCTTCACATGCAGGGCGACCGGGGTCCAGCCCTCCGTGCCGTACTCCTCGTTGATCTCGTCCGCGATCCGCCGCACCCGCTCGGTGTAGTCGCGGTAGACCGCGAGGTCCTGGCGCGAGGGGTAGGCGAAGGCGACGTGCACCACGCGCTCGCGCCACTCGGGGCGGGTCTCCAGCAGCCGCCGGTAGGCCAGCAGCCCGCGCACGATGTTCTTGGACAGCTCGGTACGGTCCACCCGGACGATCGACTTCCGGCCCGGCCCGATCTGCGCCCGCAGAGTGCTCAGCCGTTCGTCCACATCGGCCTCGCGCGACCGCTGCCGCAGGAAGTCCGCGTCCGCGCCCAGGCCGTGGACGCCCAGCCGGGTCTCCCGGCCCTCGAAGCGCACGGCCGTCGCAATGCCGCCACCGCCACCGTCCCCGTCGCCACCGTCCCCGCCGCCACTGCCACCGCCACCGTCGCCGTCCCGGACGATCTCCGCGCCCAGCACCGCCGCGCAGCAGTCGGCGAAGGCGGTGGCCCAGCGCTCGGTGAGGAACGCGGCGCGGTCGCCGCCGAGGATGCCGCGCAGCACCCCCGCCGCGACGTCGTCCGGCAGCAGCCGGTAGTAGTCCGGCGGGGCCCAGGGGGTGTGGGAGAAGTGACCGATCCGCAGGTCGGGGCGGCGCTCGCGGAGCAACGCGGGCACCAGCGCCAGGTGGTAGTCCTGCACCAGGACGACGGCCTCGTCCACCGCCTCCTGGGCGAGCGCGTCCGCGAAGGCCGCGTTATAGCTCTCGTAGGCCGCCCACTGCTCGGCGAACTCCGCGTCGAAGACCGGCTCGACGGGGGTCTGGTAGAGCAGGTGGTGGACGAACCACAGCACCGAATTGGCGACGCCGTTGTACGCGGCGGCGAAGACGTCCGGCGCGATGTCGAGCATCCGCACCTGCTGGCCGCCGGTGTCACCGGGGTTCAGATGGCTGTCCCCGGCCCGCCGGGCCGCCTCGCGGTCGCCCTCGCCGAGCGCCGCGCACACCCACACCCCACCCGACTCGGGGCCGATCGCGCTGAGCCCGGAGACCAGCCCGCCACCGCCGCGCCGGGCGGTGAGCGAGCCGTCCTCGCCCAGGGTGTACGAGACCGGGCCGCGGTTGGACGCGACCAGGATCGGGGCGGTGCGCGGAACTGCCATGTCGCGAGCCTAGCCAGGCGCGGCCCCGCGCAAACGTACGTACGGTTTCTTGCCCCGTAGGTGCTATTCCGGTTCCGGCCACGTAAGCGCCAGGACGCTGTCCCTCCGTGGGGGCCAAGGTTCGGCCCCCGCCGTGGGTGCCGAGCCGCAGCCCGGCGCCATGCCGCGCGTCACGCCATGCCGCCCGTCACGCGTCACGCCATGCCGCGCGTCACGTCGCGCCGTGCCGCGCTGTGCCACGCGTCCCGCCGTGCGTTCACGCCGCGCGGCGCGCCGTGTACTCCGGGATCTCGATCATCGGCGGCCGCTCCTCGGTGTCCACGGGCGTGGTGCGCGGTTCGAAGCCGTTCTCGCCCCGGTCGAACTGGGTCAGCCGCGGCCGCACCAAGTGGCCCCGGGCCAGCCGCAGCTGTGCGGTGCGGTAGATCGCGGCCGCCATCCGGCCGAGCGCCTGCCCGTCCTGGTGGCGGTGTTTGCGCACCCCGATGTCCACCTGGCCGAGCGCGTCGAGCCCCACCGTGTGCAGCGCGTCGACCAGCAGCCCGAGCTCGACGCCGTAGCCGACCGGGAAGGGCAGCCGCTCCAGCAGCGAGCGGCGCGCCGCGTACTCCCCGCCCAGCGGCTGGACGAATCCGGCCAGCTGGGGCCAGTGCAGATTCAGCAGCGGGCGGGCGACCAGCTCGGTGACCCGGCCGCCCTGGCCCGCGACCTCGCCGAGCGGGCGGTCGTACATGCCCTTGACCAGCTCCAGCGTGGGGTCGGTCAGCAGCGGACCGACGATCCCCGAGACAAAGCGCGGTTCGAATTCCCGCAGGTCGGCGTCGATGAAGCAGACGATGTCGCCGCTCGTGGCGAGCAGGGACCGCCACAGCACCTCGCCCTTGCCGGGCAGCGCGGGCAGCCGGGGCAGCAGCGAGTCGCGGGGGACGACGGTGGCGCCCGCCGCCGCGGCGACCTCGGCGGTGCGGTCCGTGGAACCGGAGTCCAGCACCACCAGCTCGTCCACCAGCGGCGTAGCCCCGCCCATCAGCTCACGCCGGATCGTGTCGGCGATCTCACCGACCGTGGCCTCCTCGTTCAGGGCGGGCAGGACCACGCTCACCGTCGTCCCCGCGGCCCGCTTCGCGGCCGGCAGGCGATCCAGCGGACGGTCGTCGGCAGACCAGGAGCGACGCTTCAGCCAGCGCTCCACCTCATCCAGCACCTGTGTGTCTCCCCTGTTGTGATCGGGCCTGTTGTGATCGCTGTGATCCATCTCGCGCATCGGACGGCTAGCTCAACCATCCGGGCCTTCGGTTACAGTCTTGAACAACGCACATGGCCGTCGTATGTCGGGGTCGACCTCGGTGTTTACCGAGGTACCGAGGTACCGACGAGGCCCGTGCCGACAAACGCCCCGGGTCCGCCCGGTGCCATACCGCTCATCCAGAGGGGCAGAGGGAACGGCCCGTTGAAGCCCCGGCAACCCTCCAGCTGATCTCGCATTCCGCAGCGAGGCTCCCAGCTCGGGAAGGTGCCAATTCCGTCTCGTGGCGAAATGCGTCGCGAGGAAGATGAGGAGAAAGGGCCTCGCCATCCATGGCTGTGCAGTCAGTAGAAAGCTCAACCACTTCCTCCGCCTCCGGTGCCTTCGGCCCCGCCGTCGCATTGTCCTGCCGGGAGTGCGGTGAGCGGTTCGAGCTGGGTCCGATCTTCGCGTGCGAGGCCTGTTTCGGGCCCCTCGAGGTCGCGTACGAGCTCCCGGCCGGCGACCCGGAGGGGCTGCGCCGGCGGATCGAAGCCGGCCCGAACAGCATCTGGCGCTACGCCCCGCTGCTGCCCGTCCCGGCGGACGTGGCGGATCTGCCGAGCCTGAACCCCGGCTTCACCCAGCTGGTCAAGGCCGACAACCTCGCCCGTGAGCTCGGCGTCACCGGTGAGCTGCACATCAAGGACGACTCCGGGAACCCGACCCACTCCTTCAAGGACCGGGTCGTCGCCATCGCCGTCCAGGCCGCCCGCACCTTCGGCTTCACCACCCTCTCCTGCTCCTCCACCGGCAACCTCGCCGGCGCGGTGGGCGCCGCGGCCGCCCGTGCGGGCTTCCGCTCCTGCGTCTTCATCCCGCACGACCTGGAGGCGGGCAAGGTCGTCATGGCCGCGGTCTACGGCGGTGAGCTGGTCGGCATCGAGGGCAACTACGACGACGTCAACCGCTTCTGCAGCGAGCTGATCGGCGACCCGGCGGGCGAGGGCTGGGGCTTCGTCAACGTCAATCTGCGGCCGTACTACGGCGAGGGCTCCAAGACCCTGGCGTACGAGATCTGCGAGCAGCTCGGCTGGCGGCTGCCGGACCAGATCGTCGTCCCGATCGCCTCCGGCTCCCAGCTCACCAAGATCGACAAGGGGCTGAAGGAGCTGATCGCGATCGGTCTGGTCGAGGACAGGCCCTACAAGATCTTCGGCGCCCAGGCCGAGGGCTGCTCCCCGGTCTCCGCCGCCTTCAAGGCCGGCCATGACGTCGTCCGGCCGCAGAAGCCGCGGACCATCGCCAAGTCGCTGGCCATCGGCAACCCCGCGGACGGCCCGTACGTCCTGGACATCGCCCGCCGTACGGGCGGCGCGGTGGAGGACGTGAACGACGAGCAGATCGTCGACGCCATCAAGCTGCTGGCCCGCACCGAGGGGATCTTCGCGGAGACCGCGGGCGGCGTGACCGTCGGCGTGACCAAGAAGCTGATCGAGGACGGGTTGCTCGACCCGTCCCTGACCACCGTCGTGCTCAACACCGGCGACGGCCTCAAGACCCTCGACGCGGTGGCCCCCACCACGGGTCCCTCCGCCATCATCCGCCCCACCCTTGACTCGTTCCGAGAGGCTGGACTCGCATGAGCGTCAACGTCCGAATCCCGACCATCCTGCGCACCTACACCGGCGGCCAGGCCGAGGTTTCCGCCGAGGGTGCGACCCTGGCCGAGGTCCTGGCGGACCTGGAGAAGAACCACGCGGGCATCTCGGCCCGCGTTCTGGACGACACCGGCAAGCTCCGCCGCTTCGTGAACGTCTACGTCAACGACGACGACGTCCGCTTCGCCGATGGCCTGGCCACGGCGACCCCGGACGGCGCCGGGATCTCGATCATCCCGGCGGTCGCGGGCGGCTGCTGACCCCGCGTCCCCCTCCTCACCTTTGGCATCGCCCCGTCCGGGGACAACCGGACGGGGCGATTCCGTCTGTGGAATCGCGATACAGTTGGCCGGATTCCCCGACGGCTCCGGGGTCGGAGCCACATATGAGAACTCGTCAAGTTGTGCGTAAAGTGTGAGCGCGAATTGTCGGGTTGGTGTGCTATGTCCGGCCCGGCTTGCCCGAACTTCACATAATTTCTCACTTTTAACCGTTCGGCCGTGCCCAGAATTCTCGTCCGATTGACCTGTTGCAGAGGGCGTTGGGACGGATACATTCAGCGGCGGTCGACGCGTTCCGGCGCACACCCCCCACATCCGGGGGGTGAGGTCTGACCCGGGTCCGCGGAGTGCGGTCCTGCGCAAGGGCCAGCAATAGGGGAGTTAGGAATGGCTCAGGGCACCGTCAAGTGGTTCAACGCGGAGAAGGGGTACGGCTTCATCGCGGTCGACGGTGGTGCGGACGTGTTCGTCCACTACAGCGCGATCCAGATGGACGGGTACCGCACCCTCGAGGAAGGCCAGCGGGTCGAGTTCGAGATCTCGCAGGGTCAGAAGGGCCCGCAGGCCGACATGGTCCGCGTGGCCGTAGGCTGACGCGCCGACGCGACGCAGCTGAAACGAATAAGTCCGTAGGGTCCGTGTCCCGAACAGGATACGGGCCCTTCGGCATGCCTGGTGCCATGGCTCCCCGGGCCCTGCCGCCCCTTCGGGCGCTTGCGCCCACCCGTCGCCCGGCCACCACCCCTTGAGGATGCCCTATGGGCGCTTGCACTCTATAGGTCCGAGTGCTAATCATTGGCGTTAGCACTCTGACGTTGAGAGTGACAGAAGGACCGGGTCGGTGAGGCCCGCCAGGCCGTGCGGGGTAAGGAACCGCGCGGCAGGTAGGCCGTCCGTCGCGGGCGCCAGCGCGGTCCGGAGCAATCCACCCCGTCTCTGGGAGGACCACTTCACATGGCCAAGATCATCGCGTTCGACGAGGAGGCGCGGCGCGGCCTCGAGCGCGGGATGAACCAGCTCGCCGACGCCGTCAAGGTCACCCTCGGCCCCAAGGGCCGTAACGTCGTCCTCGAGAAGAAGTGGGGCGCCCCCACGATCACCAACGATGGTGTGTCCATCGCCAAGGAGATCGAGCTCGAGGACGCGTACGAGAAGATCGGCGCCGAGCTGGTCAAGGAGGTCGCGAAGAAGACGGACGACGTCGCCGGTGACGGCACGACGACCGCGACCGTCCTCGCCCAGGCGCTGGTCAAGGAGGGCCTCCGCAACGTCGCCGCGGGCGCCAACCCGATGGCGCTCAAGCGCGGTATCGAGAAGGCCGTCGAGGCCGTCTCCGCCCAGCTGCTCGAGCAGGCCAAGGATGTGGAGACCAAGGAGCAGATCGCCTCCACCGCCTCCATCTCCGCCGCCGACACCCAGATCGGTGAGCTCATCGCCGAGGCGATGGACAAGGTCGGCAAGGAAGGTGTCATCACCGTCGAGGAGTCGCAGACCTTCGGGCTCGAGCTCGAGCTCACCGAGGGCATGCGCTTCGACAAGGGCTACATCTCCCCGTACTTCGCGACGGACATGGAGCGTATGGAGGCGTCGCTCGACGACCCGTACATCCTGATCGTCAACTCCAAGATCAGCAGCGTGAAGGACCTCCTCCCGCTGCTCGAGAAGGTCATGCAGTCGGGCAAGCCGCTGCTGATCATCGCCGAGGACGTCGAGGGCGAGGCCCTGGCGACCCTGGTCGTCAACAAGATCCGTGGCACCTTCAAGTCCGTCGCCGTCAAGGCCCCGGGCTTCGGTGACCGCCGTAAGGCCATGCTCGGTGACATCGCCATCCTTACCGGTGGCACCGTCATCTCCGAGGAGGTCGGCCTCAAGCTGGAGAACGCCGGTCTCGACCTGCTCGGCCGTGCCCGCAAGATCACGGTCACCAAGGACGAGACCACGATCGTGGACGGCGCCGGCGACACCGAGCAGGTGCAGGGCCGCGTCAACCAGATCCGCGCCGAGATCGAGTCCTCGGACTCGGACTACGACCGCGAGAAGCTCCAGGAGCGCCTGGCGAAGCTGGCCGGCGGCGTGGCCGTCATCAAGGCCGGTGCCGCCACCGAGGTCGAGCTCAAGGAGCGCAAGCACCGCATCGAGGACGCGGTGCGCAACGCCAAGGCCGCCGTCGAGGAGGGCATCGTCGCCGGTGGTGGCGTGGCCCTGCTCCAGACCGTCTCGGTCTTCGAGAAGCTGGAGCTCGAGGGCGACGAGGCCACCGGTGCCCAGGCCGTGCGCCTGGCCCTGGAGGCCCCGCTGAAGCAGATCGCGGTCAACGCCGGTCTCGAGGGCGGCGTCGTGGTCGAGAAGGTGCGCAACCTGACCCCGGGTCACGGCCTCAACGCCGCGACCGGTGAGTACGTGGACCTGATCGCCGAGGGCATCATCGACCCGGCCAAGGTCACGCGCTCCGCGCTGCAGAACGCCGCGTCGATCGCCGCGCTGTTCCTCACCACCGAGGCCGTCATCGCCGACAAGCCGGAGAAGGCCGCCCCGGCGGGCGCTCCGGGCGGCATGCCGGGCGGTGACATGGACTTCTGATCGATTCGGCGCGTTCGTTCGCCGGTCGGTCCGTACCGTCCAAACGTCGGGGCGGCACCCTCTCCCAGGGGTGCCGCCCCGACGGCGTATGCGGGTGCGGGTGCGTGCGGGTCCGTGCGGGTGCGGGTGCGTACGGGTGCGTGCGGGTGCGGGTGTGGGTCCGTGCGGGTGCGTGCGGGTGCGGGTGTGGGTCCGTGCGGGTGCGTGCGGGTGCGGGTGCGTGCGGGTGCGGGTCCGCGCGGATGCGGGGTCCGTGCGTATCCGGGAACCAGTCCCGGGCTCACCCCGTGGCCGACTCCAGGGCGGCGCGCAGATGGCCGTGTGTCTCGGCGAGGAGCTTCTCGGCGGTCGGGGCGTCGACCCCGCCCAGGATGGTGAGGATCGCGTTCTTCACCTCGCCGTCCGTGGCCGCCAGCGCGCTCTCGATCCGCTCGTCGGAGGCGCCGGTCGCCAGGAAGACGATCCTCCGCGAACGGGCGCGCAGCTTGTCGTTGGAGGCGCGCACATCGACCATCAGGTTCCCGAAGGTCTTGCCCAGCCGGATCATGGTGATGGTCGAGATCATGTTGAGCACCAGCTTCTGGGCCGTGCCCGCCTTCAGCCGGGTCGAGCCGGTGAGCAGCTCCGGCCCCACGATGATCTCGATGCCGTGGTCGGCCGCCTCGGCGAGCGCCGACCCGGAGTTGCAGGACAGCCCTACGGTGAGCGCGCCGCGTCGCCGGGCGTGCTCGACCGCGCCCACGGCATACGGGGTGCGGCCGGAGGCCGAGACGCCGACCACGGTGTCGTCGGGCCCGATGCCGAGCCGGTCGAGGTCCCGGGCGGCCAGCTCCGCGCTGTCCTCCGCGCCCTCGACCGAGGTCACCACGGCGTCCGGGCCGCCCGCGATCACCCCGACGACCTGCTCGGGCCGGGTGTTGAAGGTGGGCGGGCACTCGCTCGCGTCGAGCACCCCGAGCCGCCCGGCGGTGCCCGCGCCCGTATAGAGGAGGCGGCCGCCACGGGACATCCGTACGGCGATGGCGTCGATGGCGGCGGCGATACGGGGGAGCTGACCGGCGACGGCGGTGGGGACGGCGGCGTCCTCCGCGTTCATGATCCGGGCGATCTCGAGGGTTTCCAGCCGGTCGATCTCGGCGAGCTCGGGGCGGAACGCCTCGGTGGTCAGGGTGTCGAGCTGGGCGCGGAGCCGTGCGGAGTCGGCGGTAGTCATGGCGAAGCGGCTCTTTCCGGTACGTCAGCGTGAGGGTGGGGGTGACGGTGACTTGGAAGGGCAGCCACCGGGCGAAACAGCGACCGGTATCGGGGGTGGGCGCGTGCGGGCGGGACCGGCCCGGCTCAGCGGTGCCCGGGACGCGGATCGTGGCGGTGCGCGAGCGCCTCGTACGACGCGGAGAGCGCGGGCGCCGCCGATTCGTACGTCCGCTGGGCGACCCCTATGAACAGGCAGTCCACCACCAGCAGCTGGCTGGTCCGGCTGGACATGGCCGCCGGGCGCAGCTCGCTCTCGCGGGCCGTGGAGGTGGTGAGCACCAGGTCCGCGTACTGCGCGACCTCGCCGTTCGGCCGTCCCGTGATCGCGACGGTGGTCGCCCCGTGTTCGAAGGCCACCCGTAGCGGTTCGATGACGTCCGTCGTACGCCCGGAATGGGTGATCGCGATGGCGACGTCGCCGGAGTGCAGCTGGACCGCGTTGGTGACCGCGAGGTGCGGATCGGCGTGGGCGTGGGCTATCAGCCCGATGCGCAGCAGCTTCTGGACCAGGTCCTGGCCGACCAGGCTGGACGCCCCGACCCCGTACACATCGATCCGGCGGGCGGCGGCCAGCGCCGAGACGGCCGCCTCGACCTGGCTGGTGTCCAGCCCGGCGGCGGTGTCGGCGAGACACTGCTGCTCCTCCCGCGCCAGCTTGGTGACCACGTCGGCGATCGGATCGTCCACCGCGATATCCGCGGTGACGGCCGGGGCCCGGCCGGCGGCCTGCTGGGCGGCGAGCGCGGCGAGCGCGAGGCGCAGATCCCGGTATCCGGGGTAGCCGAGCAGCCGGGAGGTGCGGACCACGGTGGCCTCACTGGTGCCGGTCCGCTCGGCGAGCCCGGTGACGGTGAGCGCCGCGCAACCGGCCGGATCGCCCGCCACGGCTTCGGCGACGCGGTGCATGGAGCGGGTCATGGAGGGAGCTAACGTGCGGACCTTGGCGGCGAGGGCGGCCGGGGCGGGTGGGGCCGGTGTGACCGGTGAGACCGGGGGGATGGGGGGTGTGGCATCGGGCTGTGGAGGAGGCATGAAAGTTTCCTTCAGGTCGCTACTCACCAGCGAAAACTATTTCCGGCCACGATGCCCGTCAACCCTCCGGACGACGACGCGACGGGTCGGCGAGCGGGCGCGGGGCGAGTCGGACGGACCGTGCCAGCGCGCCCACGGCGGCGGCGTGGCCGCGGATGAAGCGAACAGGCGCCGGGAGGAAGCAAAGGTGACAATGGGACCCATGAAGCTCGAACAGGCACTGCACGCGGCCCGCGCCCTAGTCCTGGCCGACCTCGCGGCGGGGGAGGTCGCCCGCGCCGACATCGTCTCGCTGGTCGAAGACGCGATCGCGCACCGGCGGTGGTGGGTCGAGCAGTGGCCGGAAGGCGTCGCGTACGTGGCCGGTCTGGTCGCCCAGGACGTCCAGGACGCCCTGCTGGAACGGTACGGCCGCTGGCCGCTGTGCCCCGTCTGCACCCAGGGCGGCGACCTCCACGCCCTCGACGTGGAGCCCGAGTTGGGCCCCGACCCGCACTGGGTCTGCGGCAAGACGGCGGTCGCGGTGGCGCCCGTGGGTTCGCTGGGCACCACCCTCTGATGGCCGTCCTGATCGACCCGCCCTCGTGGCCGGGCCACGGCCGCCTGTGGTCCCACCTCGTCAGCGATGTCTCCTACGCCGAACTCCACGCCTTCGCCGCCCGCATCGGTGCCCCGCGCCGAGGCTTCGACCGCGACCACTACGACGTGCCGAGCGAGCTGTACGCGAAGGCGGTAGGGGCGGGCGCGGAGGAGGTCGGCAGCAAGGAACTCCTCCGCCGCCTCAAGGCCGCGGGCCTCCGCCGCCCCAAGCGGGCCGCGGGCGCGGAGTGATGCGGTTCCTACGGCTCCTACGGCCGACGGCTCCTACGGCTCCTACGGCCGACGGCTCCTAGGGTTCGATCAAGCCGACGCGGATGGCGTAACGGGTCAGCTCCAGCCGGTCCTTCAGGCCGAGTTTCCGCAGCAGGTTGGCGCGGTGACGCTCGACGGTCTTGACGCTGATGACGAGCAGTTCGGCGATCTGCTGTGAACTGTGCCCCTCGGCGACCAGCTTGAGGATCTCCTCCTCACGGCCGGTGATGGGACGTCCGGGGATGCTCTCGCCCTCCTGGAGGCGGCCCAGGTAGCTGTGGATGAGCGCGTTGACGGCACCGGGATAGAGGAAGGGCTCGCCGCGCATGGTGGCGCGGCAGGCTTCGACGAGGTCGCGGTCGGCGACGGACTTCAGGACGTAGCCGGAGGCGCCTGCCGCCAGCGCCTCGAAGAAGTACTGCTCGTTGTCGTACATGGTCAGAATGAGGATGCGCGTCTCCGGTTGGCTGCGGGCCAGTTCCCGGGCGGCCTGGAGACCGGTCAGGCGGGGCATGGCGATGTCGAGGATCGCCAGGTCCGGCCGGTGGGCGCGGGCGGCCTCGATGGCTTCGGCACCGTCTCCTGCCTCGGCGACGACGGTGAGGTCGGGTTCGCCTTCGAGGATGAGTCGGACTCCGCGGCGGACCAGAGCGTGGTCGTCGGCGAGCAGGATGCGGGTTTCGGTCGCCTCGGGCATGGTCACTGGCTCCGGCGGGGGGGGGGGGGCGGGGACGGGGGGGGGGGCAGGGACGGTTGACGGGAACGGGAACGGGGGCGGTTCACGGGAACGGGGACGAGGGCGGTTGACGGGGACAGTCAGGCGTACGTCGGTGCCGCCTCCCGGAGCGGACCCGAGGGCGAGTTCGGAGCCGATGAACAGGGCTCGTTCGCTTCTTCTCTATCACTCGCGCCCGTTGTCCCGGCCGGAGGAAGGGGCCGGGGCGGACAGGTGTCGGGCTGCGGGCCGCAACGGATGTCGGGATGGGGCCGGATGGGGGTCGTCCACCGGCGGACATGGGTGTCGGCACCGATGGTGGGGCGCACGGTCGCCATGTGACCGTTGCAGTGACGCCGTGCAGGCCGGTCCGTGGGAGGAGCAGCGATGGCACAGCCCGGAGACACCCAGCTGCGCGAGCTCGAGGAGCGGATGGCCCGGAGTGACCCGCGCTTCGCCCGTGGCCTGGGGGAGGGGCGGCCCTGTCGGCCATGGGAGTACCGGCGCGGACCGGGGTGGGCGCTGCTCACCGTCTCACTGATGATGCAGGTGGTCGGCATGCTGCTGCCGCAGGGCCTGCTCCTCGCGGCGGGTCTGGTGGTGGCGGGTATGGCGACACACCTGTTCGTATCCCCGCGCGGCCACCGGTCCGGTCGGTCCTGGCCCCGGCTGCCGCTTTCCCGGCACGGGCACGGCGCGAGTGAGCCGGGGCCGAGGCACGGATGAGCCCACATCGCGGCACGTCGCGCCCGGGCCGTAGCGGGTCCGAGCCCGAGCTGAAGGTCGACTTGCCCTTTGACGGAGGACGTATCCACCCCGTACGCCGCGACGGTGACACCCCGGCCCGGTTCCCGCTGACGAAGCCCGACGAAGCCCATGAAGCCCGACGAAGCCCATGAAGCCCGACGAAGTCAACGAAGCCAACGAAGCCAATGCAGCCGACGAAGCCGACGAGGGTGGTGACCCGTGGGACATGCCGACACCCTGCTCGCTCTGGGCGGCGCCTTCCTCGCCGCCGCTGTCCTCGCCCGCCTCGGCAGCCGGATCGGGCTTCCGACCATCCCGCTGTTCATGCTCGCCGGGATACTTCTGGGCCCTCACACCCCGGGCCTGGTCCTGGTCGAGGACGCGCGTGACTTCGAGATGCTCTCCGCCCTCGGGCTGGTGCTGCTCCTGTTCTACCTGGGCCTGGAGTTCCACCTCGACGATCTCCGAAGCGGCGGCCGGCGCCTGCTGGCCGCGGGCGGTATCTACCTGCTGCTGAATGTCGGCGCGGGCCTCGGGTTCGGGTTCGCCCTTGGCTCGGGTGCCAGGGAGGCCCTGGTGCTCGCGGGCGTCCTGGGCATCTCGTCCTCCGCGATCGTCACCAAGATCTTGATCGACTTGGGCCGGATCGCCCGCCCGGAGACGCGTCTGATCCTGGGCGTCATCGTGGTGGAGGACGTCTTCCTCGCGCTCTACCTCGCAGCACTCCAGCCCGTCATCAGCGCTGCCCAGGGCGTTCAGGAGACAGTTCTGCAGGCGGGCAAGGCATTCGGATTCCTGCTGGTGCTGGCGGCCGCGGCCCGCTACGGCACTCGGCTGATCGCACGTCTGATCGCGGTCCGGGACAACGAACTGCTGGTCATCAGCTTCCTCGGCACCGCGGTCCTCGTGGCCGGAGTCTCCGAAGTCCTCGGAGTCGCCGATGCCATCGGCGCCTTCATGGCCGGGCTGATCCTGGCGGGCACCCCCTCCGGGCCGCGGATCCGCGAACTGGTGCACCCGCTGCGCGACGCCTTCGCGGCCATCTTCTTCTTCGCCTTCGGATTGGCCATCGACCCCGGCGACATGGCGTCCGTCGCCGCTCCGGTGGCCGCCGCCGCGGCGCTGACCATCGTCATGAACGTGATCGCCGGACTGCTCGTGGCACGCCTCTACCACTACGGCCCCGAGCCCGCCGCGGACATCGCCACCACGCTCCTGGCGCGCGGGGAGTTCGCCCTGATCCTGGCCGCCATGGCAACCAGCGCCGGACTCGATGCCAGGCTGGCGCCGTTCATCGCCGGTTACGTCCTGGTCCTCGCCGTCCTCGGCCCCGTCGTCGCCGGGCGCGCGCACTTGCTGGCCCGCGCGCTGCGGTCGGCACGCGCGGCCCTGCCCGGCGGGCGACCGGAGCTCGCCCCTGCCCCTGCCGCTCCCGCCCCTGCCCCGGCACCGGACTCGCCCGGTGCCACCGGGCCCCGGGCTCCCGGTGCCGGGGCGCGGTCGGTGTCATCCGTACGGTGGCCATCCCCACCCGTGTCATCCGCGCGGGAAGCGGAGCGGTGACGCCGGGCTGCCCAGGCTCTGGCGGGCTGGCGGCCGTCGCCAGGCCGCCACGCTGTCGCGCCGTCGCGGCTTCACCGAAGCCCGGTGGCGGTGCCAAAGCCCGGTGGAGGTGTCGGAGCCCGGATGAGATGCCGAAGCCCGATGGAGGTGCCAAAGCCCGGAGGAGGTACCGGAGACCGGAGGAGGTAGCGGAGACCGGCGACGCACTCAGGCTCCGCCCGGCGACCCACCCAGCCTCCACCGGGCGACGCGCCCGGCCCCGGGCTCCGCTACCGCGTCTCCGAGCCCTTCGACGGCCGGGACTCCGGAGCGTACGAGGCAGCCGACGCTGCCCCCGACGCCGACGCCGACGCTGCCCCCGACGCCGACGCCGACGCCGACGCCGACGCCGACGCCGACGCCGACGCCGACGCTGCCCCCGACGCCGACGCCGACGCTGCCCCCGACGCCGACGCCGACGCTGCCCCCGACGCCGACGCCGACGCTGCCCCCGCCCCCGCCCCCGATGCCGACGCTGAAGCTGAAGCCGACGCCGAGGACGCGATGACGCGGGACGCGCCCTCCGCCCGGTGCATCCGCATTGCGGCCACCGTCGTGACCGCACCCGTACCGGCGAGGGCCGCCCCCGTCCAGGCCACGGCCGGGTAGCCCCAGCCCGCGTCGATGACGAGGCCGCCGAGCCATGGGCCCACCGTGTTGCCGATGTTGAAGGCGGAGGTGTTCGTCGCGCCCGCGAGCGTGGGCGCGGCGTTGGCGAGGTTGAACATCCGGGCGTTGAGCGCGGGCGCGGTGAAGAAGGCGGTGAAGCCGAGCATCAGCGCCAGGCTCACGGCCGCGACCGCGCTGTGCGCGGTCAGCGCCAGGGCGCTCAGCACGACCGTCGAGGCGATGATGCCCCCGAACATCGTGCCGAACAGATGCGCGTCCGCGATCCGCCCGCCGATCACCGTACCCAGCAGCGCGCCGACGCCGAACAGCGCGAGCACGGTCGGCACCCAGCTCTCGTCCAGCCCCGCCACGTCCGTCAGCAGCGGCCCGAGGTAGGAGAACAGGCAGAAGACGGCGCCGCCGCTCAGCGCGGTGGCGGCCAGCGCCAGCCACACCTGCCGGTCGCGGTAGATACGCAACTCGGCCCGCAGCCGCGGCTGGTCGTCCCCCGTCGGCACCTCCGTACGCGGTACGAGCGCGACGACCCCGGCCAGCCCGAGCACCGACAGCCCGGCCACCGCCCAGAAGGCGGCCCGCCATCCCGCGTGCTGCCCTAGGAAGGCCCCGGCCGGGACCCCGGCGATGTTCGCGATGCTCAGTCCGCCGACCATCACCGCCATCGCCCTGGCCCGGGCGTTCCCCGGCACCAGCGACACCGCCACCGCGGCGCCCACGGCCCAGAACCCGGCGCACGCGAGGGCGCTCACCACCCGGGACGCGAACAGCACCCCGTACGACGGCGCCACCGCCCCCGCGATCTGCCCGAGCCCGAACACCGCCAGCAGCGCCATCAGCGTCGTCCGCCGCGGCAACCGCAACGTGGCCGCCGCCAGCACCGGCGCCCCGACCACCATCCCGATCGCGAACGCCGATATCAGCAGCCCGGCCGTGGGGATCGACACCCCCATGTCCCGCGCGACGGGTTGGAGCAGCCCGGACAGCATGAACTCGGAGGTACCGAGGGCGAACACGGACAGTCCGAGGACGTAGACCGCCAGGGGCATGCGGGAGCGAGCGGAATCCGCTGGGGAGGAGGAGGGCATGGCAGGCACAACGTCGCGGAACGACGTCGGAATTCCTGCGCGAAACATCGGGATGTGCGCTTCTCGAACGTTCACTCGATGGTGTGGACTGACGGTTGTGACCTGGATTCGTCACGCTGAGTGAGGAAGGATGGAGATGTGAGCCCGCTGGGGGAGGCGGGTCGAGGAGATCACTGGGGGGTGATCGACATGACGGAGGAGACGACCAGCGAACTGAACGGCCCGGGCGCACCGGACGAATGGGCCGCCTATCTGGCAACAGCGGCACCGGGGCCGGAGACCGCATCCGTACTGCCGGTCCTGGATGCGGAGAAGCTGTCCCGCACCGGCCGGATCGACGCACTGAAAGCTCTGGAGCGTCATACGGGGTGGATCCAGGCACACCAGGCCCAGATCCTGGCCGCGTTGGAAGCGGACGCCGAGGCGGAGCTTCCGGCGGCAGTACGGGATCGTGACGCTGAGGCCGCCTGGAACTTCACTTGCGAGGAAGTCGCCTGTGCGCTAAAGCTGTCCGGCACGACGGCCGCGAAGCGTTTGGAGGTCGCCCGCGAACTCGACCGGCACTACCCCACCACGCTGGGGATGCTGGAGCGCGGAGAGATCTGCTACATGCAGGCAGTAGCCATCACCGAGGCATGCGCAGTCCTGGACCCGGAGGTGGCGGGACAGGTCGAGGCCGCCTTGGTGGAGAAGATGCCAGGCATGGCCACCGGCCAGACCCGCCGCGCTCTGGCCCGCGAGATCCTACGAGCCGATCCGCGCGGCGCCGAGCAGCGCCACCAGGCCCGTAAGCGCGAGCGGCAGATGGTCCACTACCCGAAGGACGACGGCATGGCGCTCTGGGGCGCCACCCTCCCGGCCGAACAGGCCGCCGCGATGAACGCCGCCGTGGACGCCCACGCCGCCACCCTGCCCGACGAGGGCCGCAACCTGGAACAGAAGCGGGTGGACGCACTGGTCGAGCTGGTGCTCAACCGCACCGACCCGGGTGCGGCGACTTCAGGCGTGCGGGCTTCGGGCGAACCGGCCTCGGGCGAGCCAACCCCGAGCGGGTCGGCCCCGGACAGGTCGATCACAAGTGGGCCGACCGCAAGTGGGCCGATCACAAGTGGGCCGACCGCAAGTGGGCCGACCGCAAGTGGGTCGATCACAAGTGGGCCGATCACAAGTGGGCCGACCGCAGGCGGCCGCTCGGCGACGGTGGTCCAGGTCACCGTCCCCTTGGACGTCCTGATCGGCGACAGCGACGACCCGGCCCAGCTCAAGGGCTACGGTCCGATCACCGCAGGGCAGGCCCGGAGGATCGCGTTCGCCAAGGGCACGGTCTGGCACCGCCTGATCATCGAACCGAAGACGGGGATGCTGATCAAGACCGACCCCACCACCTACAAACCCACCGCCGAAACCGAGCGTCATGTCATCGCGCGTGACGCCCACTGCACCTTCCCGGCCTGTCGCATGCCCGCTCGCCGCTGCGACCTGGACCATGTCGAGCCGTTCAACCACCACGACCCGGCGGCGGGCGGCCAGACGGTTCCGGAGAACCTCGGGGCGCTGTGCAGACGCCACCACCGCATGAAGACCCACCACCCCGGCTGGGCGGTGAAGCGCGACTCCCGGACCGGCACCACCACCTGGACCGCCCCCACCGGCCACACATACACCAACCGGTCCCATGACTACCGTCACTGATCGGTTCGGTTCCGCTCGTCGGCGCCGCGCTCGCCATGGACAAGGAGCCGTCCACCCCTGCTCTCTGCGACGCGCAACACGTCTGTCAGCGACTCGGTCAACCGCCGGGCCAGAAAGCGGAGTTCACCACTTGTCGCGTTGTCCTCGTCGAGCAGAGCGCTGGCATGGGCGAGCAGTTGGGCGCCCATGGCGAGTTGGAGTGCCTCGATCTCGTCTGCTTTCCGGCTCAACTGGCTGTTGCTGTCGTCCGTCGCCAGATAGCAGGGCTTGCCCTCCGGGCTGGGCCATGGCAGGGGGCGCAGACCGTTCATGTCGTTCATGTCGTCAGCTCCACTCGGCTGTTTCCGGCGACGCCGAGGTACGCACCGCCTGTAGTCAATTGGTCACGCGGGTAACGCGGATGCCAATAGAATGAGACGCCTTGAACGGCAGTGCGCAAGTCCGTGACCTGCCGAAATGCTGATCCTGATCACATAGCGAGAGGTCACGGCATTGGACGAGACCACCCCACCCGCCCACTTGAACCCGCTCCAGCGCTTCGGCCGTGACGTGAAACAGGTACGCCTCGCCCGCAAGCTCACGCAGAAGCGCCTGGGCCGGGCCGCCGGCTACTCGGAGGCGTACGTCAGCAGGGTGGAAGCCGGGAAGCTTCTGCCCAGACCCAGCGGCAAGTTCGCGAAGGGCTGCGACATCGCCTTCGGCACGGGAGAGTTGTTCGCGGGGATGCTTCGGCGGATCGATGTGGGCGATCACCCCTCGTGGTTCACCCCGTACCTCAACCTGGAACGGAAGGCGTCGCGGGTACTGGACTACTCGGCGAACCTCGTGATCGGCATCCTTCAGACGAAGGACTACGCGTGGGCCATCTTCCGGTCATCTCATCCGCGGGAAGAAGCCGAGGTGATCGAGGGCAAGGTCGCAGCACGTCTGAGCCGACGCGAGGTATTCGAGTTGGAGACTCCGCCGCTCCTCTGGGTCATCCTGCACGAAGCGTGTCTGCGAACGGTGGTTGGTGGCGCCGACGTCATGACCGGGCAGCTTGAGTACCTGTTGACGGCGGCGGAGTCACCACACGTCAAGCTTCAGGTCATGCCGTTCTCGGCAGGAGCTCCCGCGGCACACGCGAAGCCCTTCACCTTGTTGCGCTTCACGGATGCTCCCACGGTGCTCTACACCGAGACCCGGGTGGGCGGCAGAATGCACGACTCCGCACAGACGGTCGCCAGTGCCCTGGATGACTATGATCTGCTCAGGGCGCATGCGCTGTCCCCGGATCGATCACTGAGCCTGATCAAGACCGTGTCGAAGGAGTACCGCGAATGAGCGCCGACTTGGATCTCACGGCTGCCCGATGGGTCAGGTCTTCTTACAGCGACGGCAGTGGCGGCCAATGCGTCGAGTTCTCCCGCACCTTCGCCCAGACCCACGGCGCCATCCCGGTCCGCGACTCCAAGCACCCCGACGGACCGGCACTGATCGTCTCGGCAACGGGCTGGTCGTTGTTCATATCGACCCTCATACGCGGCGAGTTCCGCGCAACCTGATCCCCAGCGCTCTTAACCGAACCAGTCCTCAGCCTCATGCCGGAGGCCGATGCGGGTGGCGGTGAGTGCCGCTTCCCGTGTTGTCGTCCATGCTGCCCCCCTGGCGTGCGCGGATGGTCCGTCAACTTTAGAGCCGCGAACGGCACATGTTACGCACCGAGCAGCTCCAGCTCAGTGGCCATGTTGTGGCGGGCGGCGGCCTCCCAGCGGTCGTGGGCGACGGGCGTACGGAACAGACGGGACAGGCCGAGCAGATGGCGGAGGACGTTCGCGCGGCCTTCGCGGAAGGCGTCGTCGGGGACGAATCCGTACTCCTCGCGGACCGCCGCCGCGTAGGCGCCGTAGGCCTCGGGGGAGCCCGCCAGGACGGCGAGATCGGCGTCGCAGAGGATTTCGCCGTTGGTGTCGCCCTCGGCGGGGTCGTGGTCGGTGGTGACGAGGACGAGGCGGACGGTTTCGGCTACGCGGGGGTCCGGGACGTTGGCTTCCGGGAGGGCGCGTTCGGCGAGGCGGGCGCTGCGTTCCTCGTTGGTGGAGCGGTCGGGGAGGTAGACGGCGTCGTGGAACCAGGCGGCGAGGCGGATCGCGGCGGGGTCGGGGGCCTGGACGTGGGGGAGCAGTTCGTCCACCCGGTCCAGGACCGCGAGCAGGTGATCGGTGGTGTGGTAGCGGCGCTGGGGCTCGGCCCAGCGGGCCAGGAGGTCTTCGCCGTAGGGAACGGGAGACGGGGTCGTGGCGTCGCGGGCGCTGGTGAGGAGGTCCGTCCAGCGGGTGAGCAGCGCGTCATGGGCCGGATGGCGGGTGGTCGCGGATGCGGGCATGGGCCAATTGTGGGGTAGCGGTTTGCAGCGCGTCATGGGCCGGATGGCGGGCGGGTGTGGGTGTGGGTGTGGGTGTGGGTGTGGGTGTGGGCCAATTGTGGGGTAGCGGTTTGCCCTCTTGCGCGGTGTGGCAAGCTGTCCTGCATGTCTAGACCATTGCTCGAGGTGATCGCCCTGACCCCTGCGGACGCGATCGCCGCACAGGCCGGAGGGGCGGACCGCCTCGAACTGGTCACCGACATGGCCGCCGACGGGCTCACCCCATCCCGTGAGACCTTCGCCGCCGTTCGTTCGGCCGTCGATCTGCCGGTGCGGGTGATGCTCCGCGCATCGGACGGCTTCGCGACCGGAAACGCGTTCGACGCGCTGTGCGAGGCAGCCGCCGCGCTGCACTCGGAGGGGGCGGACGAGTTCGTCCTGGGCTTCCTGACCGACGACGGCGGGGTCGACCTCGCAGCCGTGACCGCGCTGACCGAGGTCGTGGGCGCGGGCGGCGGCGTGGACGAGAGCCGGTGGACCTTCCACCGGGCCATCGACCGTGCCGCCGATCGCGACGGTCTGCGCAAGCGGCTCGCCGACATCCCCGGCCTCGACACGTATCTCACCGCCGGGTCGGCGCGCGGCGTGGACGACGGTCTGCCCACCCTGCTCGCCGAGGCCGAGCGGGCCGGTACCCCGGGCTACGAAGCGCGCGTCATGGCGGGCGGCGGCCTGCGCCTCGACCACCTGCCCACCCTGCGCGCCGCCGGGATCAACGCCTTCCACATCGGCGGCGCGGCCCGCCCCGGCGGCTGGTCGGGCCCGGTGGACGCCACTGCGGTCGGCCGGTGGCGCACGGCCTTGGACGCGCCGGTTCCGGTGGCCTGACCGGGAGGTCGACCACCGAACCGCACGCTCACCCTCGTCAGGCCGCGGGCGGCACGCTTGCCTTTGTCAGGCCGCGGGCCGCACGCTCACCCTCGTCAGACTGCGGGCCGCACGCCCATCCCCGTCAGGCTGCGGGCCATACCCCCCATCCCCGTCAGGCCGCGGGCCGCTCCGCCAGCTGTTCCGGCAGTGGTGCTCCATGGACCACCGCCAGTCCCGAGACCGCGCGGGTCAGGGCCACGTACAGGCGGCGCAGCCCCGTGCGTTCGTCGGGTTCGCCGTCGACCACGGCGGCCGGTTCGTCCAGTACCACGTAGTCGTACTCCAGACCCTTGGCCAGCGTCGCCGGGACGAGGGTGAGGCGGGACTCGGCGCTGGTCTCCTCGCCGGGGGTGAGGTGGGTCAGGCCCGCCGTGTCGAGGGCCTGGGCCAGGGCCGGGATGCGGGCGTCGGCCGCGATCAGCCCGATCGAGCCCTCGTGCCTCAGTGCCTCGTGGCAGGCGGCGATCACGGCCGTGTCCAGTTCCGCCGGGTTCACGGCCCGTACGGAGAAGTCGCCCGCCGCCTCGCGGATCGAGGTGGCCTCCGACAGGCCGGGGGCGATCGCGGGCAGCAGCCGGGAGGCGTACGCGATCACCTCGCGCGGCACCCGGAAGCCCTGGGTCAGCTCTTCGATCCCCGCCCCCTCCTTGCCGAGGTGGATCAGGGCCTCCTCCCAGCCGGCCGTCGCCCATGGGGTGGTGCCCTGGGCGATGTCGCCGAGCACGGTCGCCGAGCCGGTGCTGCAGCGGCGGCCGACCGCGCGGTACTGCATGGGGGAGAGGTCCTGCGCCTCGTCCAGGACCACATGGCCGAGGGACGGGGTGCGCTCGATGAGGTCGGCGGCCTCGTCGATCAGCACCAGGTCCGCCGGGGACCACTTAGCGGACTTCACCCCGCGCACCGGCTTCGCCCACAGGACGGTCTTCTGCTCGTCGGCGTCGAGGACGCCGTCCGCGTGTTCGGTCAGGAAGTCGGGGTCGGAGAGCAGCCGCAGCACCAGCTTGGCCGGGTCGACCGGTGGCCAGATCGCCTTGACTGTCGATTTCACGGCGGGGTTACGGGCCACCGCGTCCTGGACCCGGTCGTCGGGCGCCTCGCCCGCCTGCTCCATCCGGACGAGCACGGCGTGCGCGATGCGCTGCGGAAGCGCCTCGCGGGCCGCGCCGTAGCGGATGTCGCGGGTGAGCAACTCCTCGACGATCTCCTCCAGTTCGTACCCGGGCACCCGCCAGCGGCGTGAACCGCGCACCACGACGCACGGCTCGGTGGGCCGGGTGACGTACGAGCGCAGGGCCCGGCGCAGCACCTCGGCCAGCCGTGCGTCGCCCTTGATACGGGCCGCGTCGGCGGAGTCGGCGCCCCGCGCCACCGCGCCCAGGGACGGCCGGGTCACCAGATCCTCGACGGTCGCCTGCGCCACCTGCAACTCGCCGAGCGCGGGCAGAACCTGCTCGATGTAGTGGAGGAAGGAGCGGTTCGGGCCGATGACCAGGGTGCCGGAGCGGGCCAGCCGCTCGCGGTGCGCGTACAGCAGATACGCCACCCGGTGCAGCCCCACGGCCGTCTTACCGGTGCCCGGCGCCCCCTGGACGCAGATGGTGCCGCCGATCCCCTGGCGGACGATCTCGTCCTGCTCCGGCTGGATCGTCGCCACGATGTCGCGCATCGGGCCGACGCGCGGGCGCTCGATCTCGGACTGGAGCAGCTTGCTGGTCTGCGTGCCCCCGGCGGAGCCGGAAAATGTCTCAGTGGTGGGGTCGGAGAGCCGTTCGTCCTCATACGCCGTCAACTCGCCGCCCGTATAGCCGAAGCGGCGGCGCAGCCCGACGTCCATCGGCGCCTTCTTGGACGCCTGGTAGAAGGGCTCGGAGACGGGGGCACGCCAGTCGATGACCATGGGGTCGCCGTCCGCGTCGTGCACATGGCGGCGGCCGATGTAAAAAGTGTCTGTTGAGCCGCCCCCGGCGGCGGGGCGCTCCCCATCGGCGCCCTCCGGTGTCTGCGCGCCCGGCGCGTGCAGATAGTCGAGGCGGCCGAAGAAGAGCGGGGTGTCGGCGAGGTCGGCGAGGGCCTTGATGCGCTCGCTGACCTGGTGGTGCAGGGCTTCGGCGTTGACCCAGTTCGCGGTGACGTCCCGGAGGTCGAGGGCCTCGACGTCGGCGCGCATGGCGCGCAGCGCGGCGCGGGATGCGGTCAGATGGGCGCGCTCCCGCGAGAGGGGGTTCGGGTTCGCGAGGGGGTCCGAGACGGATGCCGAGACGGATGCTGAGAGCGGATCTGGGTGGTCAGGGGCGTGCGAGGGCACGGCGTAGCCTCCGGCGAGCGAGTACACACAGGTGAGTACAGAAACGGATGCGCGGGTGCGCGGGTACGGACGCGGACGCGTACGGACGCGTACGGACGCGCGATACGAGATGCCGACCGGTTTCCGTCCGGGCGGCGGCTCTCCCGTACGGAACGCGGGAGGCGGCAAGACCGGCGATTGTAGCCAGGGCATGTCGGGGAGGCGAATGAATTATGACGGGGCCGGGGGAGCCGCCGCGGAGGCGGCTCCCCCGGCCCCGTCAGGGCCCTCGGACCAGTCAGACGAGCCAGTCAGGCGGTCCAGTCAGGCGAGCCGCAGCGCGCGGAAGGTCACGCGCTGGTTGAACCACATCAGCGTCACCGTCGTCGCGCCCATCAGGCCGGCGACCGCCAGATGTCCGGCGACCGAGTTGACCGGGGCGCCGAGGGCGGCGAGGACGAGATGGAGGCCGGCGCGGAGCGCGACCATCCCGATGGCGATCTTCCGGGTGTGGGAGTTCTTGAGCATCGCGCGCATCAGCTTCATCCGGCGGCGCAGTACGGTCGCCCCGACGACGATGTTCACCAAGGCGATCCCGATGAGCACCATCCAGGCGTCGTCCCACGCCTTGGTCAGGTCGTACGCGGCCCCCATGACGCCCTCGAAGCCGAAGAACCACAGCGGCAGCGGCTTGATCCCGCTCAGGTCGATGTCGGCGGTCCCGCCCTTGGCCTTGGCCTTGGTCCCGCCCCTGGCCTTGGCCTTGGTCTCGCCCTTGGCCTTGGCCTTGGTCGCGCCTTCGGTTTCGCCCTTGGCCGTCGCCTCGGTCTCGGCCTTGCGATCGCGGATGCTGATGCCCATGTCCCCCGCCCTTTCGGCGTCATGTGGTGCCGTGTCCTGCTGACACCCACGATCCTTCCGGGTGGGGAACGCCCCGGGCAGAGCCGCCAATCACCGGCCTCTCATGACAGAAGTCATGGGGTCATGGGGGCGGTCATGGCGGTATGGAGTTATGGGGGTATGGGGTCACGGGTGACCGGTGAGGGCCCGAACGTCAGACGTCCTCGTCCGCGAGCAGCTCGCTCGCGTCCACGATCCGGTACGCGTACCCCTGCTCGGCCAGGAACCGCTGGCGGTGTGCCGCGAAGTCCTGGTCGATCGTGTCGCGCGCGACCACCGAGTAGAAGACCGCCGGGTGGCCGTCGGCCTTCGGGCGCAGCACCCGGCCGAGCCGCTGGGCCTCCTCCTGACGGGAGCCGAAGGTGCCGGAGACCTGGATGGCGACCGTGGCCTCGGGGAGGTCGATGGAGAAGTTGGCGACCTTCGAGACGACGAGTACCGACAGCTCGCCCTGCCGGAAGGCGTCGAAGAGCTTCTCCCGCTGGGCGTTGGTGGTCTCGCCCTTGATGACGGGCGCGTCCAGGTGCTCGCCCAACTCGTCGAGCTGGTCGATGTACTGCCCGATGACCAGCGTCTGCTGCCCCTTGTGCCGGGCGACCAGCGCCTCGGTGATCCGCCGCTTGGAGTCGGTCGTGGCGCAGTAGCGGTACTTCTCGTCGGTCTCGGCGGTCGCGTACGCCAGCCGCTCGGTCTCGGTCAGGTTGACCCGGACCTCGACACAGTCGGCGGGCGCGATGTAGCCCTGCGCCTCGATCTCCTTCCAGGGGGCGTCGAAGCGCTTCGGCCCGATGAGGGAGAAGACATCGGACTCCCGGCCGTCCTCCCGGACGAGCGTCGCCGTGAGCCCGAGCCGCCGCCGCGCCTGGAGATCGGCGGTGAACTTGAAGACGGGCGCCGGGAGCAGATGCACCTCGTCGTAGACGATCAGGCCCCAGTCGCGGGAGTCGAACAGCTCGAGGTGCGGGTAGATGCCCTTCCGCTTGGTGGTGAGCACCTGGTACGTGGCGATGGTGATCGGGCGGATCTGCTTCCGCGTACCGCTGTACTCACCGATCTCCTCCTCGGTGAGCGAGGTGCGGCGCACCAGCTCGTGCTTCCACTGGCGGGCGGAGACGGTGTTGGTGACCAGGATCAGCGTGGTCGACTTGGCGGTGGCCATCGCACCCGCGCCGACCAGCGTCTTTCCGGCGCCGCAGGGCAGCACGACGACGCCCGAGCCACCGTGCCAGAAGCCCTCCACGGCCTGCGTCTGATACGGCCGCAGCGCCCAGCCGTCCTCACACAGCTCGATGGGGTGCGCCTCGCCGTCCACATAGCCGGCCAGATCCTCGGCGGGCCAGCCCAGCTTCAGCAGCGTCTGCTTGATCTGGCCGCGCTCGGAGGGGTGGACGACGACGGTCTCCGGGTCGATCCGGGCCCCGACCAGCGGCTGGATCTTCTTCGACCGCAGGATCTCCTCGAGGATCGGGCGGTCGCTGGTCTCCAGGACCAGCCCGTGGGTGGGGTGCTTGAGCAGCCGCAGCCGCCCGTAGCGGGCCATGGTCTCCGCGACGTCCACGAGGAGGGCGTGCGGGACGGGGTAGCGAGAGTACGCGACGAGGGCGTCCACGACCTGCTCGGCGTCGTGCCCGGCGGCGCGGGCGTTCCACAGCCCGAGCGGGGTCACCCGGTAGGTGTGGATGTGCTCGGGCGCTCGCTCCAGCTCGGCGAAGGGCGCGATGGCGCGGCGGCAGGCGCCCGCCTGCTCGTGATCCACTTCGAGCAGGAGCGTCTTGTCGCTTTGGACGATGAGGGGTCCATTCACGCGCCTGGGTCCTTTCGTGCTGGCCGGCCAAAGAACCAGTGTCCCCCATCGAGAAGGCGTGGCGGAGGGGGAGAGGGATACGAGGCGCAGCGCGGCTGGGACATGTGGCGGAGAGCCACAGGGATACTCCGGGCGGCTACGGGCAAGCGGCGAAGACGGAGAAGGAAGACGGAGAAGGAAGACGGAGAAGGAAGACGGAGAAGGAAGACGGAGAAGGAAGACGGAGAAGACGGATACGGACCGACTGAGCGGCCACAACGGAGCCATGGGCGGGAGGCGAGTCCCTGTGATCAGCATCGCTGGATGGGAGATCCGGCGGACGGCGGAGAAGAGGTCGGGGGAGAAGAAGAGGACGACGGTAAAGCGGACGGCGGAGAAGAAGCCGCAGGGGGGTTCCCGGACGACGGGGGGCCAGAAGAAGGCGGCCAGTGGTCGGACGGCCGGTGGTCAGAAGGCCGGTGGTCGGACGGCCGGTGGTCAAGAGACCGGTGGTCGGAAGAAGGGGCCGCGGACGGGCGGGGGCCTGACGAAGGGGCGCGTGACCGCGAAGAAGGAGAGCGCGAAGTCGTCGACGGCGAAGGCCCGGACTGAGAAGGGCCGGACTGAGAAGGGCCGGACTGAGAAGGGCCGGACTGGGACGGGCCAGCCGGCGAAGGGCCGGGCCACGAAGGGCCAGTCGGCGAAGACGCCGACCGCGAAGAGCCGGTCCACGCAGGTCCAGCCCACTCAGGCCCAGCCCACTCAGGCCCAGCCCACCAAGGCCCAGCCCACCAAGGCCCAGCCCACCAAGGCCCAGCCCACTCAGGCCCAGCCCAGCAAGGGCCGGACCGTCGAGCCCGGCGAGCCCCAGGGCGCCCCGGAGAAGGCTCTGCTGCAGCGCACCTCGTTCGGCGCGCGCCTCGCACGGGCGATGGTGCTGCTCCTGGCGTTCGTCTGCATGGTCGGCTTCGCGGCGGCGCTCGCCAAGGCGACGCTCGTGCCCTCGCCCGGCTCCGTCGACCTCGTCCACACCAATCTGCATCCGGGACGCTCGCTGCGCGCCTACGTCGACCAGCCCGCCTTCCAGGACACGGTGAAGCAGATCGGCGGCAATGTGCTGCTCGGCGCGCCCTTCGGGGTGCTGCTGCCGATGCTGGTGCCGAAGGCGCGGGGCGCGGTGCGGGTGGTCGTGGTGACGGCCTTGGTGATGGTGGCCGTCGAAACCGTTCAGGGCCTCATCGTCGAGGGCCGGGCCTTCGACATCGACGACGTCATCCTCAACACTTCGGGCGCGCTGATCGGCTATGTCGTGGCCGGTCGCTGGCTCGGCCACGCCCTGCACCCGCGCCGCCGCCACTGGTGGCACCGGTGGACCCGGCGAGGGACCGAGGCACCGCCCGCGGCGTGAGCTGCCCCCTCAGGTGTACACAAGCGGAGGTGTACACAAGCGGAGGTGTACACAAGCGGAGGTGTCCGAAGCTCCGGACGGGCTGATCGCAGCCTATGTGGCGTCCTCGGCCAGCTCGGCGGCGCCCGTGATGCGGTGCAGGGGGTACGTACGGACCTCGTCGGCCGTGTGGTCGTACGCCGTGACGAAACCGCCTTCGACCCGGACCGGGGCGATCACGCGCTGGGTGGCCGCGCCGTTCGCGTTGACGTAGCCGATCCAGACGTTGGAGCCGGTCAGGGCCGCGGCCTGCATGGTGGCGAGGGTGTCGGCGGAGGTGGTGCGGGGCAGCCGGTCACCCCTGGCGGCGGTCCCGGAACCGGCCCCGACCCCGGAACCGGCCCCGACCCTGGAACCGGCCCCGGCCCCGGATCCGGCCCCCACCCCGGCCCCGGATCCGGCCCCCACCCCGGCCCCGGATCCGGCCCCGGGCCGTGAGCCGGAAGCGGTCTCCGGGCCGGAAGCGGTCTCCGGCCTTGCCCCGGCCGCGGCGGTCGGTTTGTGGGGCGCGGTCGCGGCGAGGTCCCCGGCGCGGATGGCGCGCACCGCCGCGCCCAGCAGGGTGGCGTCGGGCACCGGCGGGCCCTCGGGGACCGGGGCGGGCGGCTTACGGGGCGGGGTGCGCTGGGCTTCGGCCCGGCTGACCAGCACATCGCCCTCGGCGGACTCGGCGGCCGGGGCGTACCCCATGGCCCGCAGCCCCTCCAGCAGCGTGTCCGGCGGCGCCTGGGCGGCCAGCACGGTGGGGGCGAGGCGGCGCAGCCGCAGCCCGGCCGAACGGCGGTCGGCGAGGATTTCGGCGAGCAGCGTGTCGTCGTCGCAGCGCAGATACGCGGAGGCGGCGCCGATGCGCAGTCGGCCGTGCTTACGGGCCACGTCGTCCACGAGGTAGGCGAGCGGCTGGGGCACGGGGGTGCGGGAGTGCGCGGTGAGGAAGGTGTGCACATCGTCGGCGGTCCGCCCGGCGTCGAGTGCGCGGCGTACGGACTCGGGCGTGAAGCGGTAGACGGTCGCGCCGCCCTTGGACTCGACGTCGGCGAGGATGCCCAGCGTCTCGGCGAGCGGCCGTTCCAGCGGGCCGGGCGCGACGGCGGTCAGGTCGGCCTGGAGCAGGACGTGGTCGAGGGGGTCGGGGAGCAGCGGCGCGAGCAGCCGGGCGGCCTGCGCCGACGCGAGTTCGCTCTCGGCGGCCGTCGGCTCGTCCGGGTGGCGTTCCAGCAGGGCGCGGCCGTGGGCGGAGAGCGCGCCCCGGCCGGTGACCCCGAGCATTTCGGCCTCGGTGACGGCCCAGCGGGCCAGCCGCGAGCGCAGGTCCTCGCCGGTGGGCGAGGCGGCGGTGGGCGAGGCGGCGGTGGACGCGGCCCCGGGGACGGCCGCGGAAGACCAGGTGGCGGCGTACGAGGTGGCCCCCGGGGCGGACCCGGAAGGGGCGGCAGCGCCTGGGGTGGTCGCGCCTGGGGTGGCAGCGCCTGGGGTGGCCGCGGTGGGGGCCGGGGCCCCGCGGTGGCCGGTCGGCCGCTCCCACCGCAGCCGGGCCAGCAGGACGTCGGGGGCGGCCGCGGCACCGTGCGGGAGGGTGGCCAGGAGTTCGAGGACCCGGCGGCGGACCTCGGGGGCCGGGGAGCGGTCCAGTTCCGGGCCGAGCGCGGCGAGGGTACGGCCCCTGCTGTCCCGGCCGCCGACCAGGCCCGACGTACGGGTCGCGGGCAGCCAGGCGGCGGCGAGCCGCGCCCAGCGCTCCTCGGTGGGCAGCCGCAGCCAGTCGTCGTAGGCGGGGGTGGGGGCGTAGCGCTCGTTGGTCTCGCCGTCGGAGGCCACCAGCCCGGCCGCGTACGCCAGCTCGATCCAGAAGGCGGCCACCGGTTCGGACACGTCGAGCGCCACGGCGGTCCGCTTGAGGTCGCGGACGCTCAGCCCGCCCGCGCGCAGGACGGTCGGCCCGGCGGTCTCCCACTGCCCCAGCAGCTCCTCGACGGTGGCCAGAGCGGTGAAGGTCTGGCCCGCCGCGGTGTTGTCCACAACCTGTGGATCGTGTTCGGCGGTGGGCGAGAGCGGCGGGGCGAACGGCTCGGGGGCGCGGTGTGCCCGGCCGTGGCGCAGATGCAGGGCGACCTCGCGGGGCAGTACGACATTGCGCGGGCCGGACGGCAGCAGCAGGCCGTGGTCCAGCAGCCAGCCGACGGGCGGAGTGGGCGAGGCGACGGATGCCTCCCCGTACGGCGGCCCCCAGGTCAGCTTGGCCAGCACGGCCGCCGCGCCCGCCGGCGCCCCGTCGAGCAGCGCCGACATCCGGGCGCGGTCCCGGAACAACTCGGCCAGGGCCGCCGCCGCCGTGACGGGATCGTGCGTGGGCGACTGCCCGGCCGCCGCCAGCAGCTCCTGAAGCCGCCCCGGCGACATCCCGGACGTGGCCTCCTGCACGGTCGGGCCGAGCCCGGTGGGGGAGGGAGAGGTGGACGAGGGCGCGAGCAGCTCCCGAGCGGTCCGGACGAGCCGCAGCCGATCGTCCCCACCCCAGATCAGGGCCTGCTCGCGCAGCGTGGCCACGGCCCGCGGCAACTCGGCGACGATCGCGGCACGTTCCTCGGCGCGCAGGGGGGCGCCGACGCCCGAGGTGGGCCCGGCGGGCGAGCCATCCCCTGGGGGCTGGGTGGCCCCGGCTGTCCGGGCGTCCTCGGAACCTCGGGCGTCCCCGGCGCTACGGGCGTCCTCGGAACCCCGGGCGTCCGTGGCACCTCCGGCGTTCCCGGCACCTCCGGCGTTCCCGGCACCCCCGGGACCCCGGAGTTCCTGCGCGCCCCGGGGGTACCCGCTAGCCCCGGCCTCCTCAGCGCCCTCAGCGTCCTCGTCGCCCTCAGCGCCCTCGTCGCCCGTCAGCAGGTCCCGCAGGGTCTCGTACGGGCAGGGGCCGGGGGCGACGGCCAGGGCCTCGGCGGTCTGTTGCGCGAATCGGTCGAGACGCTCCACGGCTCGTACCACCGAGGCGCGGGTGCCCGCGCGGGTGGCGAGCTGGGTGAGGTCGTTCGGGACCGGGGAGAGCAGATCGGGGCGGGCGCGCAGCAGGGCGGCGAGGGCGTCGTCGGGCCGGGTGCGCAGCTCCTCGGCGAGGGTGCGCGGCACCCCGCGGCCACGGTCGCCGTGGCGGCCGTGGCCGCCGTCTCGTGGGCCGCCGCCCCGGGGGACGCGATCCTGCGGACCGCTGTCCCCGCGGCCGGTGTCTGCGGGCAACTCATGCCTCCCGGGTGCGCGAGCTGGTCTCTTCGGGCACGTCAGCCCTCTCGATTCCATGAACTGCTCATTCGATCCACAGTACCCGCGGGGTGCGGGACGGAGGGGATGCGGCGGGATTCCGGTTCCGCGCGGTACCGTCGGAGCCGATTGATACGCCGACGGTGCGCATTCTCAGGGGTCTTGGTGGGGATCGAGAGCGAGAAGCTCGTCTACGACTATCTGAGCCGTGTCGGTGACCTGGCTCAGCAACAAGGTCTGTCGTCCGGTGAACGTATGCGGCTGGTCTCCGGGCTCCGTGCCGATATCGACCATCGCCGGGCCACCGGAGGGGCGGACAGCCCGGCCGGGGTGAAGCGGATCCTGTCCAAGCTGGGGTCACCGGCCGATGTGGTGGCCGCCGCGGGTGGCCGAGGCCCCGACCCGGGATCGGGGGGAATGGGTGGTGAGCCCAGTACGGAGGGCGGCGGCGCGGGCGGCGGTGCGTCGCAGCGAGGGGCCGCCGGGGCGGCGCGGGCGGCCCGCGACAAGTTGGCCGGGCTCGCCAAGAGCAGCGGTCTCACCGGTAAGGTGCCCGCCCCGCGCGAGGAGGGCGCCCCGGGGGTGCCCGGCACCGGCCGGGACGGGGACGGCCGCGCGAATCGCACCCCGGGCGACGGCGCCCACTCCCTGATCAAGCCGAGGCCCGCCACGCCCGCCACGCCCCCGTCCAACGCCGCCTCGCCGCCGCATCTCGCGGGCGAGGACGAACTGGGCCCGCGCGAGTCCGACATGGACTGGTGGCATGTCGAGCCGGGCCCCTTCGCCCAGCCCGAGCAGCGGGACGCGCAGTACGGCGCGGTCGAGGGGTTCACCGGCGGGATCGAGATCCCCGAACTGCTCGGTAAGGGCAAGTCGGCCGAGCAGGAGCGCCAGGAGCGGCGCGAGGCCGAGGAGAAGGCGGCGGCCGAGGCTCAGGCCGCCGAGGCCGAGGCCGAGGCGGACGCGGAGGCGAAGGCGAAGGCCGAGGCCAAGAAGGCGGCGGCCGGGGGCAAACCGCGCAGCGGGCTGCGCCGCGTACTGCTCGGGCCCGGTAAGGCGGGTAAGGCGGCCGATCAGCCCGCGGGCGGAGGCGGCGTCCCCACCTGGCTGTCCGGACTCGGCCCGGTGCTGCTGGTGGCGGTCGGACTCCTCGTGGCGGGCGCCGCCCTGGGCAACATCATCCTGATCGCCTTCGGCTGGGTGATCGCGTACTACAGCACCTACCGCCGGTCCCCTGCCGAGGCGAAGTGGGCGGCGCTGGGCATGCCCGGCCTGGTCGCGGCCGGGGCCGCGATCTGGCTGTATGGCCGGGCCGACGGCAAGTGGGGCGAGCCGATCCCCGAGCACGGCTGGAAGGACGCCCTGACCGAGACCTGGCCCTACGTCGTCCGGGGCGCCGCAATCGCCTCGGTGCTGTTCCTCCTCTGGCGCGCCGGGAGGCGCAAGGGCTGACGTCGGGTGCGTAAGTCTCTTGCGCTCAGCCCCGCTGGGCCTGCCAAGGCGTGCCCGGGACGACCAGGGGGCTGCCGGTAACCGGGTCCGGGACGACCACCGAGTCGAGGCCGAAGACCTCGTGCACCAACTCCGCCGTGACGATGCCCGCCGGGCGGCCGCGTGCCACGATGCTGCCGCCCTTCATCGCGATCAGGTGGTCGGCGTAGCGGGCGGCCTGGTTGAGGTCGTGGAGGACGGCGACGACCGTACGGCCGCGTTCGTGGTTGAGCTGGCGCACCAGGTCCAGCACCTCCACCTGGTGGGAGATGTCCAGGTACGTCGTCGGCTCGTCCAGCAGCAGCAGATCGGTCTCCTGCGCGAGCGCCATCGCGATCCATACGCGCTGCCGCTGCCCTCCCGACAACTCGTCCACCGGGCGGTCGGCGAGCGCCGTCACGTCCGTGCGCTCCATGGCGTCCGTGACGGCCCGTTCGTCCTCCTCCGACCACTGCTGCCACCACCGCTGATGCGGCTGGCGGCCACGGGAGACGAGGTCGGCGACGGTGATCGCCTCGGGTGCGACCGGGGTCTGCGGGAGCAGCCCCACGGACTGGGCGATCTTCTTCGTCGGGATGCGCGCGAGATCCGTGCCGTCGAGGAGCACGGCGCCGCCGCGTGGCCGAAGCAGTCGCCCGAGGGCGCGCAGCAGGGTGGACTTGCCGCAGGCGTTGGGGCCGACGATGACCGTGACCTCGCCGTCGGGTATCTCCAGGTCCAGCCTGTCCACGACGGTGCGGTCCTCGTAGGCGAGGGTCAGCTCGCGTGCGGTGAGCCGGTTCGGCGGGTTCGGCGGGTTTGGCGGGTTTGGGTAAGCGGCCTCCGTCGGACCGGCCTCTTTCGGACCGGCCCCCGTCGGACCGGCCTCTTTCGGACCGGCCCCCGGGCCCGTTCCCGTTGTGGACGCCGAAGCGGTCATGCGGCGGTGCCTCCCTTACGGCCGCGTCCCCCGGAAGACAGCAGCAGGTGGATCAGATACGGGGCGCCGACCGCCGCCGTCAGCACACCCACCGGCAATTCGGTCGGCGCGAACAGCTTGCGGGCCAGCAGATCGGCGGTGACGACGATGAACGCTCCGGTCAGGGCCGAGCACAGCAGCGGGATCTGGGCGGTGCGGGTCATCCGGCGGGCGATCTGCGGGGCGAGCAGCGCCACGAAGTCCACCGGGCCGGCCGCCCCCGTCGCCATCGACGCGAGTACGACGCCGAGGGCCACCAGGCCCAGCCGCGCCCGCCCGAGCCGTACGCCCAGCGCGGTGGCCGTGTCGTCGTCCATGGACACCGTGCGCTGAGCCCGCGCCGCCCACAGCACACCGGGCAGCAGCACCAGCAGCGCCCAGCCGAGGGGAGTGGCCTCGCCCCAGCCGCGTCCGTTGAGCGAACCGGTCATCCACACCTTCGCCTGCTGGGCCACGAGATAATCGCCCTTGGTCAGGAAGAGCTGGGTGATCGAGCGCAGCGCGACGGCGAAGCCGATGCCGATGAGCACGAAGCGGGCCGCCTGGAGCCCGCCGCGCCAGGCGAAGACGTACACCAGCGCGGCGGCGGCGAGACCGCCCGCGACGGAGAGGTACGGCAGGACGGTGTAGGAGCTGACCCCGTAGGTCATCGCGCCCACGGTGACCGCGCTCGCGCCCTGGCTTACGCCGATGATGTCGGGGCTGGCGAGGGGGTTGCGGGCCACCGTCTGGATCAGCGCGCCCGCGATGCCGAAGGCGGCGCCGACCATCAGGCCGAGCGTCATCCGGGGCAGCCGCAGCGTGCCGACGACGAGGTCGTTCGGGGTGGCCTGGCCGAGGCCCCACTGGGTGTGCAGGACGGCCTTCACTGCGTCGCCCGGAGCGACGAAGCTCTCGCCGACGCACAGATACGTCACGCAGGCGGCGGCGGTGGCCAGGGCCAGCCCGATCGCGACGAGGGCCGAGCGGCGGTGCAGCAGGAACGATCCGCCACGTCCGCCACGTCCACCACGTCCAGCATGACCTTTGCTCCTGATACGGATCAGGCCGTACCCGGCCGGGCGGACCCCCGGGTGGGCGGTGTGGCTCTTCGTCGCGCTCACGCGGCCACCGCCTTCCGGCGCACCAGCGTGACCAGGAAGGGCACTCCGATCAGCGCGGTCATCACGCCGGCCGGGACCTCGCTCGGCGGGAACACGACCCGGCCCACCACATCCGAGACCAGCAGCATCACCGGGCCGATCAGGGCGGCCATCGGCAGCACCCAGCGGTGGTCGGTGCCGACGATCGCGCGGGCGATATGGGGGACCGCGAGGCCGACGAACGCGAGCGGACCGGCGGCGGCGACCCCGACGCCGGTCAGGATCGTGGCGCCGAGGGCGGCGACGATCCGTACGACCGCCACGTTCTGGCCGAGCCCCTTCGCGACGTCCTCGCCGAGCGCCAGCGCGTCCAGACCGCGTGCCACCGCGATCACCAGCACCGTGCCGACCAGCAGGAACGGCCAGATCTGGCCGACGATCCCGGTGTCCCGCCCGGCGAGCGAGCCGATCTGCCAGAAGCGGAACTCATCCAGGGCCGCCGCCTTCGTCGTCAGCACGCCCGTTGTCACGGACACCAGCAGGGCGTTGATCGCGGCGCCGGAGAGCGCGAGTTTGACCGGGGTCGCGCCGCCCCGCCCGCTGGTGGCGATGGCGTAGACGGCGACTGACGCCAGCCCCGCGCCCGCGAAGGCGAACCAGACGAAGCCGCTGAGCGTGTGCACCCCGGCGAAGGCGATCGCGAGCACCACGCCCACCGAGGCCCCCTGGCTGATGCCGAGGATGCCGGGGTCGGCGATCGGGTTGCGGGTGACGCCCTGCATCACGGTGCCCGCCATGGCGAGCGCCGCGCCGACCATCAGCCCGACGAGGGTGCGCGGCAGCCGCAGGGACCGCACGATGTCGGCGGCGTCGCTCGAACCGCCGTGCAGCAGCGCGTCCAGGACCGCGCTCGGCGCGATCTGGCGGCTGCCCACGGCGAGGCTCAGCAGGACGGCGAGCAGCAGGGCGACCACGGCCGCGGCCGTCCAGCCGAGGCGGCGGCGGACCAGGGAGGCGCGGGCCGGGGAGGCGCGGGCCGGGGAGGCGGGGCCCGGAGAGGTGGGGCCCGGAGAGGTGGGGGCCGGGGAAGCGCGGACCAGGGGGGCTCTGGGAGGGCGGTGGCTGGTCCGGTCGGCGGTCATCGCGTCCGTTCGCTCGTCGGCTACGAAGTTAGGCGAGGCTAAGTGTATGGGGTGGGTGGAGGCACAATGGCGGGCATGTCTTCGCACTCCGCTCTCACCGTCGGCTTCGACCTCGACATGACCCTCATCGACTCCCGGCCGGGCATCAAGGCGGCGTACGAGGCGCTCTCGGCCCGGACCGGCACCTACATCGACACCGACCTCGCCATCACCCGGCTCGGCCCGCCGCTGGAGCAGGAACTGGTGCAGTGGTTCCCCGATGAGCGCGTCGAGGAGATGGGCGAGCTCTACCGCGAGCTCTACCCGGAGTACGCGATCGCGCCCACCCCGGCCATGAAGGGGGCGCGGGAGGCGATCGAGGCCGTGCGGCGGGCGGGCGGCCGGGCCATCGTCGTCACCGCGAAGCACGAGCCCAACGCCAAGCTGCACCTGAGCCACCTGGACATCGAGGCGGACGCGGTGATCGGCTGGCTGTGGGCCGAGGCCAAGGCGGAGGCGCTGCGGGAGTACGGGGCGACGGTGTACGTCGGGGACCATACGGGTGACGTACGGGGCGCCCGTACGGCCGGTGCGCTGTCCGTGGCGGTCGCCACCGGGCCCTGCGCGATGGACGAGCTGCTCACGGCCGGCGCGGATGTCGTGCTGGACGATCTGACGGCGTTCCCGGCCTGGCTGTCGGGCTACATAGGCGACCGCACGGCGGGCTGATCCGCCCAGCTCACGAGCTCAGCAGCTCACCCAGCTCACCCAGCTCAGCCGGTTCATCATCAGTTCAACAGCTCACCAGAGTTCACCAGCTCACCAAGCTCCTCGGCTCACGAGCTCATCAGAGTTCACCAGCTCACCAAGCTCCTCGGCTCACGAGCTCATCAGAGTTCACCAGCTCACCAAGCTCCTCGGCTCACGAGCTCATCAGAGTTCACCAGCTCACTCGGTTCATCTGATGCATCCGGTGATGCACCCGGTTCACCCGGACGGCGGTACGGGTGGCCGTGACACCCGGGCGGCGGCCGCGGCCTCCCGCCGCTGTGCCGCGATGGAGCGCAGTAGCCCGACGGCGGCGAGGGCGAAGCCGACGCCCATCAGCATGCAGACGAAGTACGCCACCGAGGGCAGCGGATCCGCGCCCAGGAAAAGCGGCGCGACGGTGACGAGCGTGGCAACCGCTCCGATGGCGAAGACGATGACGCCGGACCGGATGAGCCGATCGCCGGGAAGGGGCGCCTCTCGAGGGTGGCCGGGGGAGCCGCCGCGGTGCGGGGTTTCATTACTCACCGGACCAGGGTAGATCCGTGCCAGAGCGCGCATAGGAACCACCCGGGTACGTCTTGTCACCAGGCTCGGGACCATTAGCCTTGGTGGTGGCGGGTCTTACGACCCGCTGTAGTGCTATCGAGAGCTGTTTTTCCGTGTTTTCCGACGAGCGACGAGGACGAGACAGACGTGCCTACCGGCAAGGTCAAGTGGTTCAACAGTGAGAAGGGCTTTGGCTTTCTCTCCCGCGATGACGGTGGCGACGTCTTCGTTCACTCGTCGGTGCTTCCGGAAGGCGTCGACTCACTGAAGCCGGGGCAGCGCGTGGAATTCGGCGTGGTGGCCGGAAATCGCGGGGATCAGGCATTGTCCGTCACCGTTCTCGATCCGACTCCCTCCGTGGCGGCCGCCCAGCGCCGCAAGCCGGATGAGCTGGCGTCCATTGTCCAGGACCTGACCACCCTGCTGGAGAATGTGACGCAGCAACTGGAGCGCGGCCGCTATCCGGACAAGGCACACGGCCACAAGATCGCGGGCATGTTGCGGGCGGTGGCCGACCAGCTCGACGTCTGACCTGAGGCCGGTTTGAATCTGGGGTGAGTCCGGTCTGAGCCTGGGCTGGATCTGGGCTGAGTCCGGTCTGAATCTGGTCCGAGTTCGACCTGAGCGGCCCGGCGCACATCGGCACATACGACATCCCGTCAGCGGAGCCGGATGGATTTCCATCCGGCTCCGCTTGGCGTGTGACCACTTGCCGAAGCGTCAGACCGCGTCCAGCGCCCCGGGACCGAGTGGCGGTACCAGCCCCTCGGCCGCCGCGCGGGTCAGCAGCCCGCGCACCGCGGCGTAGCCGCTCTCGCCGAGGTCGGCGGTGAACTCGTTGACGTACAGCCCGATGTGCTGATCGGCCACGGCCGGGTCCATCTCCTGGGCGTGGTCCAGGACATACGCCCGCGACGCCTCCGGGTCGTCCCAGGCCATCCGTACCGACGTCCGGGCGGCGTCGGCGAGCTCCCGCAGCCGCTCGGCGCCCAGTGAACGCTTGGCGATGATCGCGCCGAGCGGGATCGGCAGACCGGTGGTCTGCTCCCAGTGCTCGCCCATGTCAGCCAGGCAGTGCAGTCCGTAATTCTGATAGGTGAACCGGGCCTCGTGGATGACGAGCCCCGCGTCGACCTCGCCGTCCCGCACCGCGGGCATGATCGCGTGGAACGGCAGCACCTTGATCTCGCCGACCCCGCCCGGCACCTCGGCGGCGGCCCACAGCCGGAAGAGCAGATACGCGGTCGAACGCTCGCTCGGTACCGCGACCGTCTTCCCCGCCAGATCCTTGCCGGTGAGCTGCTGCCCCTCGCCGGACTGCCGCGAGAGCACCAGCGGACCGCAGCCGCGGCCGAGCGCGCCGCCGCAGGGCAGCAGCGCGTAGTCGTCCAGCACCCATGGCAGTACGGCGTACGACACCTTCAGTACGTCGAACTCACCGCGTTCGGCCATCCCGTTGGTGATGTCGATGTCCGCGAAGGTGACATCGAGCGCGGGCGCGCCGGGGACGCGGCCGTGGGCCCAGGCGTGGAAGACGAACGTGTCGTTGGGGCACGGGGAGTAGGCGATCTTCAAAGGCTCAGTCAGGGAATCGCGCAGGGGCTCAGTCACTGCCGGGTTCCTTCCGGGTCAAAGGTCCAGGTGCCGAGGAGGGGGGCGACGGACGCGAAGGCGCCCGTGAGCGCTTCGAGCGCCTCCCCGATCCGCCAGGCCGCGCGGTCACGCGGTCCGACGGCGTTGGAGACCGTCCGTACTTCCAGGGCGGGCACGGACTGGGCCGCGGCGGCCTCCGCGACGCCGAAGCCCTCCATGGCCTCGGCGACGGCGCGCGGATGGCGGCGCAGCAGCTCGGCGGCCCGTTCGGCGCTCCCGGTCACGGTCGACACGGTGAGCACGGTGCCGCGCACGGCGTCCGTCGCCTCGGCGACGGCGGCGACGAGCGGGGCGGGCGGGAGGTGTTCGACGGTTCCGAAGCCCAGATCGGTGACGGCGGCGAAGCCGTCGGGGGTCTCGGCGCCCAGGTCGGCGGCGACGATGGCGTCGGCTACGACGACGGAGCCGAGGTGCGCGGCGGCGGGCCGCTCCGTGGCCGTTGTGGCGGGCCGCGCCGTGGCCGTCGTGGCGGGCAGCGTGGCGACGGGGCGCGCGGTGGTGAAGCCACCGCCGATACCGGCCGATACGGCCAGGTCATAGGGGGTGCGGGCGACCGCGGCCGCGGTCAGGGCGGCGGCGGTTCCGGCCGCCGCGGCCGCCGGGCCGACCCCGGCGGCCAGGACGTCCACGGTGAGCGGCGGCCCGCTGGGTGGCGCCGGGCTCAGCCGGTGGAGCACCCCGCCGGGGACGGGGAGTTCGGCCAGCTCGGGGGCCGTGGCGCCGACGCCCCGTACGACGGCGTCCCGCTCGGCGGGTACGGCCGTGACGATCAGTACGCGCATGGGTGACTCCCCCTTGTCACACACAACCCTGTCACGGCGCGGCCGGTTGCCCGGTGCGACCGGGCCCTGTCCCGCGGAGCGGTTCCACCCGTCAGGTGTCCCGTCGGGAGTCCAGTCAGGTGTCCCGTCGGGAGTCCAGTCAGGTGTCCCGTCGGGAGTCCAGTCAGGTGTCCCGTCGGGAGTCCAGTCAGGTGTCCCGTCGGGAGTCCAGCCGGGAGTCCTGTCGGGAACCGCGTCAGGAGTCCTGTCGGGAACCGCGTCAGGAGTCCCGTCGGGAGTCCCGTCCGGAAGCCCGTCAGGAGTTCCGTTCCAGCGTGAAGCGCCAGATGCCCTTGACGCCCTGGCTGCTCTTGCCGAGCTCGGCGACCGTGATCGTGACCTTCTTCTCGAGCGTGGTCTGGCCGGTCTGCGGGTTCTGCCGGGCGAAGAGCGTATCGCTGTCGAAGCTGCGGTACGTCTCCTTGCTCGCCTCGGCCATGACCGGGTTGTTGGCGATCAGGCCCCAGCTGGACTTGGCGATCTCGGGGTCCACCCCGAGCCGAACCTTGTCCCCGGGAGTCACCTTGATCGTCTTCTCGGGCTTGGCGGACAGGCAGTCCTTGAACTTCTTCGAGCTCAGGTCCTTGCCGTCGCCGTAGCAGCCGTTGCTCGCCTCGGCCGTCACGGTGTTCGAACCGACCGTCACCGTTGCCAGCGGGGTCGGCTTGTCGCAGGCGGAGAGGGCGACGAGCCCGAGGGACACAGCACAGGCGGCGGTGACGGCGCGGCGGCCCTTGCCCCTGGAAAACAGCGCAGCGGTCATGCGGGCAGGCTATCTGGCCCCGCTGATCGCCTCGCGCGCGGGTACGACTCGCAGACGGCGGTCCCGCCAGGGACTCACGCCTCCGGTAGTCCCCGGAACTCATGCCACCGGTAGCTCCCGGAACTCGCGCCTCCGGTAGCCCCCAGGACTCGCGCCACCCGTAGCCCCGGAACTCACGCCACCCGCGGATACGGCGCCCCCTGCCGGGAGGCGCTCAGCAGGCCGCGGACGCTCAGTGCGGTGCCCAGCGCGATCACCGCCGCGGCGACCGCCATCCCCAGCACCCCGTGGAGCGGCAGCACGATGCCGATGGCGCCGCCGAGGACCCACGCCATCTGGAGCGTTGTCTCGGAGCGCGAGAACGCCGAGGTGCGGACCTCCTCCGGGACGTCACGCTGGATCAGCGCGTCCAGCGACAGCTTGCCCAGCGCCTGGGAGATCCCGGCGGTGGCGGCCACGGCGGCCACCGTCACCGCGCCGTAGAGGGCCGCCGACACGATGAGCACGCCCAGGGCGGAGCTCAGCACCACCGCGATGATCAGTTCCGGGCCGCGCGCCCGCAGCCAGGCGCCGATCGCGGTGCCCAGCGCGTTGCCGCCGCCCGCGCAGACCGCCGCGAGGCCGAGCGAGATCTCGGGGCCGAGTCCGCCCAGCGGCTGGTCGCGGAGGAGGAAGGCCAGAAAGAGGGTGAGGAACCCGGACAGGGTCTTCAGCGCGGCACACGCTTGCAGGGCGTGCAGCACGGAGGGACCGACCGTACGGAGGCCGGGCCGCCGGGACCGGCCCCTCCAGAAGGCGACCCGGGAGAAGCCGGACCTGGGGAGCGTGATCCGGGAGAAGCCGGTCCTGAAGAAGCCGGACCTGGGGAAGGCGATCCGGGAGAAGCCGGACCTGTCCCCGCCGCCGAAGGCGGCTCCACCGGCCGGGGCGGCCCGGGCCCCGCCGACCCTGGCCTTGGGCTTGCGCACCGTGACCGGCAGATGCAGATGGCGCTGTCCCGAGGTCAGCTGCGCCCTGGCCTCGCCCTTCGAGGAGTCCACCTTGTGCGGCAGGGTGAACGACAGGAATCCGCCCAGCAGGAAGATCACGGACGCCCCGTACAGCGGCCAGCTCGGCCCGATCTGATGCAGCCCGGCCCCCAGCGGGGCCGCCGCGCCGGTGGCGAGCAGACCGGCCAGGGTGACCCGGGAGTTGGCCTTGACCAGGGAGAAGTGGGGTGGGAGCAGCCGTGGCACGACGGCGGAACGGACGACTCCGTACGCCTTCGACGCCACCAGCACGCCCAGCGCCGCCGGATACAGTTCGAGCCCGCCGCCCGCCACCGCGCCCGCCATCGTCAACGCGAGCACCACGCGGGTCAGCATCGCGCCCGCCATCGCCGCGCGGCGGCCGTGCGGAATGCGGTCGAGCAACGGGCCGATGACGGGGGCGAGCAGCGCGAACGGCGCCATGGTGATGACCAGGTAGAGCGCGACCCGGCCGCGGGCCTCGTCGGTCGGGACCGAGAAGAAGATCGTGGAGGCGAGGGCGACGGTGATCAGCATGTCGCCGGCGGAGTTCACCGCGTGCAGTTCGATCAGCTTGCCGAGCCCCGACTCGCCGGCCCCGTGGGCATGGGTGGCGCGGCGGATGCCCCGCCCGGCCGCGGTGAAAGGGAGGCGGAGCGCGAAGGGGAGACGGAGCGCGTGGACGATCCAGCGGCCCGACCTCCTGGTCGAGCCGTCGCCGTACCACCGCGTTCCTGCCACCTGACCATGGTGCAGCCCAAGCGGCCGAAGCGTCAGACCTTCGACGGCTTTCCGGATGGCGGCGCCGTCGGCGGAGACCGGTAACACCCCGCTGTCCAGCGGAAATGCGCTTTCGCGGGGGCGGGCGGGGAGGGGGCGTACGGCGCCGTGGCGGGAGGTGAGGATGAGACGGGGGTAGGGCCGGTGCGGCCGGACAAGGTAGCGTGCGTAACCGCGCCACCGAGGGTCGTTCCTGGCCGTGTGCCGAGTAGCCATCCCGCAGAATGGGACGTACAAGGTGCGCCCGAAGGCCGGATGGGCGCGGACGTCGACGCGGCCCCATGGTCCGCTCCGTCCGCGGTCCCGCGACGGCCGTACGGCTGGCGCACCAGGTCAGACGGCTGCGACGGCGTGGAAGAGAGAATCGATCCTGTGAGTGCGATGCGAAGCCGTACCCCCGACCGCCTGTGCGCCGAGGCGGTCGAACTCGCCCGCGAGGCGGCCGTGGAAGCCGCCCGTCCGGGGCAGGTGGGCGAGTATCTGGGCGCTGTCGCCGACGGCGACCGCGTGGTCACGCATCTCTTCGAGAGCCCCGAGCCGGGCTATCGCGGCTGGCGCTGGGCGGTCACGGTGACCCGCGCCTCCCGCGCGAAGGCCGTCACCCTGGACGAGACGGTGCTGCTCCCCGGGCCCGACGCGCTGCTCGCGCCGGAGTGGGTGCCCTGGAGCGAGCGGCTGCGCCCCGGTGACATGGGGCCGGGCGATCTGCTCCCCACCGAGGCCGAGGACCTGCGCCTGGAACCCGGCTACTCGGGCGAGGACGCCCCGCCGCCCAACTCCGCGGTCTCGGAGGAGATGCAACAGCTCGCGGCGGTGGAGGAGGCCGATGTGACGGCCGGCGCCCCCGCGGCACAGACCGCCACGCCCGCGACCGGTTCGATCGCGGCCGTCGCCGAGGAACTGGGCATGCGCCGCGCCCGGGTGCTGTCCCGCTACGGCCTCCACGTCGCGGCCGACCGCTGGGACGAGGCGTACGGCCCCAAGACCCCCATGGCGCAGGCGGCCCCCGGCACCTGCGCGAGCTGCGGCTTCCTGGTGGCCCTCGGCGGCTCGCTGGGGCAGGCGTTCGGAGTCTGCGCGAACGAGTTCAGCCCGGCGGACGGCCGAGTCGTCTCCCTCTCCTACGGCTGCGGCGCCCACTCCGAGGCCGCCGTCATGCCCAAGCCCCCCCGCCCGGCCGAACCCGTGGTCGACGAAACCGTCGTCGAACCCCTCCCCCTCCACCCGGACCGCACGAGCGGCTCCGTCGAGCCGGACACACCCCCAGAGGAACTCGGCCACAGCTGAGGCACCCTACGGGGCTCGCCTCGCGCCGCCCCGGCCAAGCCGCTGCATAACGCCGTCCTGGCCGGGCTGCTACGTACCGCCGTCCTGGCCGGGCTGCTACGTACCGCCGTCCCGGCCGGGCTGCTACGTACCGCCGTCCTGGCCGGGCTGCTACGTACCGCCGTCCCGGCCAGGCCGCTACGTAACGCCGCCCCTGGCTGCGTTGCCTGGGGCCCGCCGCTACGGAACGCCGCCCCTGGCCCCGCCACTGCGCAACGGCGGCCCCGGGGCCCGTCACTGCACGACGGCGGCGCCGGGGCCGCCGCCCGGTGCGTGCTCGCCGCGATGGCGGCCGCGCGCTCCCGCCTCGGCGGAGGCGCGTGTTCCAGCGCGCCGCTGCGCCGGGGCCCCGGCCCTCCGGCAGCTGCGGCCCCGCCGAGTGACGGCCGCCTGCCCTGGCTGGGGTCCGGCCGGGGCCGCCCGGGGCCGTCCAGGGATCCCGGGGCGGCAGCCACGACCGCCCCCGGGATCCCGGCCACGGCCGCACCCCGGGTGCCCACCACCGCGGCGTGGAGGGAGCGGCTCCGGCCCGTATGCCGTGCGGGGACCCGGTGGGGCGGGCTCCGTGGGGTTCAAGGTGAGGGGGAGAATCCGGTTGTGTGGGGCCCGGGGCGTCGTTTGGGGGCGGATAGCGGTACGTTCGCGGCTAGCAAGGGCGGCACGTCAGGGAACGGCGAGCGCGGTGGGGTGATCCGCACCGCGGGGGACTCGGCGGTGTGGCGCCGTGGCGCAGGACGGACCCCGACCAGGAACTTCCGGAGGCGAGACGTGAGCAGCACGGCGATGGTGCGAGGCGCGACCGAGGACGCGGACCCGTTCGGGACCGCGCGGCTGCGGCGCGGCGTGCTGGACGCCTGGGCCGCGTCGCCCGCCCGGTTCCGGGAGGACGCCAACGCCGAGGAGGATCTGGCGCTGGGTGGCCACCGGGACCGGCTGGTCGTCGAGATGGCCCAGAACGCGGCGGACGCCGCCGCCCGCGCCGGGGTCCCCGGGCGGCTGCGGCTGACCCTGCGGCCGGCCACCGACGGCGAGCCCGCCGTGCTGGCCGTCGCCAACACCGGGGCGCCGCTGGACGCGGCGGGTGTCGAGTCGCTGTCCACCCTGCGGGCGTCGGCGAAGCGGGACGAGCCGGAGAGCGCGGTCGGGCGGTTCGGCGTTGGCTTCGCGGCGGTGCTCGCGGTGAGCGACGAGCCCGCGGTCGTGGGCCGTACCGGCGGCGTGCGCTGGTCGCTGGCCGAGGCGCGGGAGCTGACCCAGCGCGCCGCCGCCGCAGCCGGCGGCCCCGGCCTCGCCGAGGAGCTGCGCCGCCGCGACGGCCACGTCCCGCTGCTGCGGCTGCCGCTGCCCGCCGAGGGGAGCGCCCCGGACGGCTACGACACCGTCGTGGTGCTGCCGCTGCGCGACGGCGCCGCTTGGGACGTGGCGGAGCGGCTGCTGGCCGGGATCGACGACGCGCTGCTGCTCACCCTCCCCGGCCTGGCCGAGGTCGTGGTCGAGACCGTCGAGGGCACCCGGACGCTGCGCCGTCGCCAGGACGGCCCGTACACCGTCGTCGAGGACAGCGGCGCCCGCGGTACGAGGCGCTGGCGCACCGAGAGCGTCGGCGGGCGGCTGGAGCCGGAGCTGCTGGCCGGCCGCCCGGTGGAGGAGCGGCTGCGTCCGGTGTGGTCGGTGACCTGGGCGGTTCCGGTGGACGCGGAGGGCGCGCCGACGCGGCCCGCGACCGCCCCGGTCGTCCACGCCCCGACGCCGACCGACGAGCCGCTGGGCATGCCCGCGCTGCTGATCGCGTCCTTCCCGCTGGAGCCCACCCGCCGCCACACCGCCCCCGGTCCGCTCACGGACTTCCTGCTGGACCGCGCGGCCGAGGCGTACGCGACGCTGCTGCGCGACTGGCATCCGGTCTCGGTCGGCTCGATCGACCTGGTCCCGGGCCAGCTGGGCCGGGGCGAGCTGGACGGGGAGCTGCGCCAGCGGGTGCTGGAGCGGCTGCCGAGGGTGCCGTTCCTGCCCAGCGCCGCCGCCCCGGCGGTGGGAGTGGGCACGGAGGACGCGGCCGTGGCCGAGGCCGTGGCGGGCTGGCTCGGCTCGCCGGAGGCGCTCGGCCCGGACGCCGCCCAGGGCGGCCCCGCGGCGGGGGAGCCGGTTGCCGCCCCGTCCGCGCCCGCCCCGGCCGACTGGGACGACGACGTGCTGGCGCGCGGCGGCGCCGAGGGCGAGCCGTACGCGCTGCGGCCCCGGGACGCCGAGATCGTCGAGGGCGCGGGCGCGGAGACGGTGGAGGTGCTGGCCGAGCTGTTCCCGACGCTGCTGCCCGCGGGTCTTGAGCGCCGCTCGGAGCTGCGGGTGCTGGGCGTGGCCCGGGTGCCGCTGGGCGAGCTCATCGACCGGCTCGCGGGGGTGGAACGCGCCCCGGCCTGGTGGCGGCGGCTGTACGACTCGCTGGGCGGCATCGACCCGGACCGGCTCAGCGGACTGCCGGTGCCGCTGGCGGACGGCCGGACGACGATCGGGCCCCGGCAGGTACTGCTGCCGCTGCCGGGCGAGGCCGACGGCGACCTGGACAGCCTGCACGGCCTGGACAGCGGCGGCGAGCTGCACGGCCTGGACAGCATCGGAACCGCCGAGTCCGCCCGAACCGCCGAGTCCGCCCGAACCGCCGGGTCTGCCGGGTCCGCCATGACCACCGAGCCCCCCGAGCCCGCCGAGCCCGCCGGAATCGCCGGAACCCCCGGGCCCGTCGGAACCCACGGACCCGCCGGAACCTCCGAGTCCGCCGGAATCGCCGAGTCCGCCGCGCCCGCGCGGACCCCCGAGCGCGGCGCCGCGGTCAGCGATACGCATCGCACCCTCGCCCGCCTCGGCCTGAAAGTTGCACATCCGGACGCCGCCCATCCGCTGCTGGAGAAGCTGGGCGCGACCCCCGCCACGCCCCGCGCCGTGCTGACGACCCCGCAGGTGCGGACCGCCGTCGCGCATTCGCTGGAGGGGGAGGACGAGTACGACCCGTTCGCGGCGGAGGGCGAGGGCGGCCTGGGCGCGGCGCTGGACGCCGACACGCTGGCCGACACCGTCCTGGGCCTGGTCCAGCAGGCCCGGCTGGCACCCGGCGACGAGCCGTGGCTGGCCGCGCTCGCCCTCCCGGACGAGGACGGTGAGCTGGCCCCGGCCGGTGAGCTGGTCCTCCCCGGCAGCGCCTTCGAGCAGGTGATGCGGGAGGGCGAACTGGCCGCGTGCGACGCCGAGCTGGCCGAGCGCTGGGGTGAGCAGCCGCTCGCCGCGGTCGGTGTGCTGGCGGGCTTCACGCTGGTCAGGGCCGCCGATGTGGTGCTGGACCCGGATGAACTGGAGCCGCGCGAGGGCGACTACACCGAACCGGATGACGTGGGTGTGCTGGACGCCGTCGACGTGTGGTGCGAGGACGTGCTGGACCGGCTGCCGGAGACGCCGGTGCCGCCGGTGGCCACCGAGATCGTGGCCGTACGCGACCTGGACCTGGTCGACGACGACGCCTGGCCGCGGGCGCTCACCATGCTCGCCCAGCCGCCGCTGCGCGACGCGCTGACCGCGCCGGTGCGGGTGCTGCTGCCGGACGGCACGACGGAGATCGTGCGCTCGTACACCGCGTGGTGGCTGCGCGGCCATCCGGTACTGGACGGCCGCCGCCCCGCCGGGCTGCGCGCGGCCGGGGGCGATCCGCTGCTGGCCGGGCTGTACGAGGCGGTGGACGCGGCCGGGTTCGAGGACGAGCAGGTGCTGCGGGCGCTGGGCGTACGGACCTCCGTCGCCGCGCTGCTGGACGAGCCGGGCGGCGCCGCCGAGCTGCTGGCCCGCCTCTCCGACCCGGACCGCGAGGTGACCCCCGCCCAGCTGCACGCCATCTACGGGCAGCTGGCCGACCTGGAGCCCGAGCAGGTCACCCTGCCGGACGAGCTGCGCGCCGTCGTGGACGGTGAGCCGACGGTGGTCGACGCCGGCGAGGCGATGGTCGCGGACGCCCCGGACCTGATGCCGCTGGCCGAGGCGGACGGCCGGGCGCTGCTGCCCGTACGGCCCACGCGGGCGGCGGAGCTGGCTGAGCTGTTCCAGGTGCGGCGGCTGAGCGAGGCGTACCGGGCGCGGGTGATCTCACAGGGCGATCCGCACGAGGTGCCCGAGGCGGTCCGCGAACTCCTCCCGGGCGCGCCGCTGTCGTACATCGAGCACGAGGAGCTGCTGATCGAGGGCTCGGGTGATGGCGAGGGCACGGGGGAGATCGAGCTGGACTGGCGGTATGTGGACGGCACCCTGCACGCCTCGACGGTCGAGGGCGTCGCGGCCGGTCTGTCCTGGGCCGCAGGCCACTGGGCGCGCCGGTTCGAGGTGGCGGCCCTGCTGGAGGATCTGACCCGTACGGAGGAGCTGGCGCGGGCCCGCTGGTTCGACTGACGGACGCGCGCGTACGGGGTGTGCGCGGGCCTTGCCCCGGGGCAAGGCCCGTTCCTCGGGGTGAGGCCCGTTCCTCGGGGCAAGGCGCGTCCCCGGGGCAAGGCGCGTCCTCGGGGCAAGGCCCGTCCCGGTCAGGGCTTGCGTGCCACGCCCGCGAAGATCCACAGCTCCTTGGCCTCCGCCTCGGCCCTGGCCTGCTCGTTCTCGGGCTTCCAGCGGTGCGGCATCACCACGCCCGGATCGATCAGCTCCAGCCCGTCGAAGAACGGAAGGATCTCTTCCTGGGTGCGTCCCTGCACATGGATGCCGCTGCTGCGGTAGAGGTTGGTAACCGCGTCCGAGACCCCGGGGCGGGGGTCGAGCGCACCGTGCGAGAGCACGAGATAGCTGCCCGAGGCCAAGGGCTCGACCAGTTGGCGCACGATCTCGTACGGCTTCTGCTCGTCCGCGATGAAGTGCATGATCGCATTCAGCGACAGGGCGACCGGTTGGGACAGATCGAGGGTGTCGTTCAGATCCTCGGCGGCCAGGATCCCCTCCGGATCGCTGACGTCCGCGTGGATGTAGGCGGTGCGGCCCTCGGGCGTGGAGAGCAACAGCGCCTGTGCGTAGGCCAGCACTATCGGGTCGTTGTCCGCGTAGACGACCCGGGAGTCCGGGGCGGTCTTCTGGGCGACCTGGTGGAGGTTGGGCTCGGTGGGGATGCCGGTGCCGATGTCCAGGAACTGCCGTATGCCCGCCTCGCCCGCGAGCCAGCGGGTCGCGCGGTGCATGAATGACCGGTTGGCACGGGTCCACGGCTTGACGTCGGGCCAGACGGCCTCGACCTGTTCGGCGGCGTGGGTGTCGACCGCGTAGTGGGTCTTGCCGCCCAGGAAGTAGTCATACATGCGGGCCGAGTGCGGCTTGCTGGTGTCGATTTCATCGGCACGAAAGCGGTTACCGGTCATATCCCTCACATTACTGGTGAGTTGGCGACCACAAGACGGTAGTTCCCGAACAAAGTGCCCGTCGTGAGGCTTCCGCAACATTGTGAACGGCCCGTGAAGATCGTACAGTTGGCCCATCCGGCTCCGCCCGCGCGTCCCCGCGGCGGAGCCCTCATCTTTCTGTGCGCACCACGGACGGGTGAGCGGGTGCGTCACGAGGAGGGGAGCGCGCCCGCGCACCAGGCCAGGGCGCCGGGCCGCTGCCGGGAACGGCGGACGTCGGACGGCCCGGCGCCGCGCCGTCGCGGGTGCCGCATTGTGCGCGCTCGGGGGCGCGTCAGCCGTTCTGCGTGTCGGCTGTTCTGGGCGTCGGCCGTTCTGTGGGTCGGCTGTTCTGCGCGTCAGCCGTTCTGCGCGTCAGCCGTCCGTGCGTCGCCGTTTCGCGAGTCGCGGCGGATCGCCGCCTCCCGGGCCCGTACGTACCAGACGCCGAGCAGTCCGAGGCCGCCGCCGGCCAGGCAGGTCCACAGCCACCACAGATGTCCGTGCTCGTGGAACCAGCCGTAGAAGGGCAGCTGGGCAAGGAAGAGGACGAACCACACGATCGTGCCGCCGGTGATCGTGGCCACGACATTGCCCTCAAGGGGCTCCGGCGCCTCGTGCTTGGGGGTCCACTTCGTCATGGCCACAGCTTAAGGGGGCCGGTCATGGGCCCGGCCGGGGTCGTGCCGGACCTCACAGAGGCCTCATAGGAGGACTCGTCGGGACCGGTTTGGCGATCGGACCTTGATAGTTTCATACTGAATACTTCTGGGTCTGAGTGGAATGTCTCGTTCGATCGTCCAAAGGGCCCGCCGTTGATGTTCACGCACACTGAGGTCCTTCATGTCCCCCTCGGCCACCGCGCCGGTCGACGCCAGTAAGCAGGCTCCGACTCCCCCCGCCAACGGCATCGACAAGTTCTTCAAGATCAGCGAGCGTGGTTCCTCGATCTCCCGGGAGATCCGGGGCGGACTGGCCACGTTCTTTGCGATGGCCTACATCGTCGTACTGAACCCGATCATCCTCGGGGCCGGTACGGACAAGTTCGGGCATCAGCTCAACAACGGCCAGCTGGTCACCGCCACCGCCCTGATCGCGGGCCTGACCACGCTGCTCATGGGGATCATCGGCAACGTCCCCATCGCGCTCGCCGCCGGACTCGGCATCAACGCCGTGGTCTCGCTCCAGCTCGCGCCCAAGATGAGCTGGCCGGACGCGATGGGCATGGTGGTGCTCGCGGGCCTGGTGCTGATGATCCTCGTCGCCTCGGGGCTGCGGCAGCGGGTGATGGACGCGATCCCATCCGGGCTGCGGCGGGCGATCGCGATCGGCATCGGTCTCTTCATCGCCCTGATCGGTCTGGTCGACTCCGGCTTCGTCAGCCGTAACCCCGACTCCGCGCACACCACCGTCCCCCTCGGCCTGGGCGTGGCCGGGCGGCTGCAGGGCTGGCCGGTGCTGGTCTTCGTGGCCGGTCTCGCGCTCACCTTCATCCTGATCGTCCGCAAGACGCGCGGCGCGATCCTGATCGGCATCGTGACCATGACCGTGGTCGCGATCGTGATCAACTCCCTGGCCCAGATCCCGGACGCCCAGTGGGGGCTGACCATCCCCTCGGTGCCGGAGAAGGTGGTCGACACCCCGGACTTCGGCCTTGTCGGCGATGTCAGCCTCTTCGGCGGCTTCCATGAGGTCGGCCTGCTCACCGGCTGTCTCTTCGTCTTCACCGTGCTGCTGTCCGGCTTCTTCGACGCGATGGGCACGATCATCGGCGTCGGCGAGGAGGCCGGGCTGACCGATGAGCGCGGTCAGCTGCCGGGCATGGGCCGGATCCTGATGATGGACGGCGTCGCGGTCGCGGGCGGCGGCTTCGGCTCGGCCTCGGCCAACACCTGCTTCGTGGAGTCAACGGCGGGCGTCGGGGAAGGCGCGCGCACCGGGCTCGCGAACGTGGTGACCGGCGTGCTCTTCCTGCTCGCGCTGGTCTTCACCCCGCTGGCCAAGGTGGTGCCCTCGCAGGCCGCGACCCCGGCGCTGGTGGTCGTCGGCTTCCTGATCATGGCGGCGAACGTCAAGGAGATCGACTGGAGCGATTCCACGATCGCGATCCCGGCCTTCCTGACCATGATCTCGATGCCGTTCACGTACAGCATCACCAACGGGATCGGGCTGGGCGTCCTCTCGTTCCTGCTGCTGCGCATCGCCACCCGGCGGACCCGGGAGATCCCGTGGCTGCTGGGCGCGGTGGGACTGTGCTTCCTGGTGTACTTCCTGCTCAACCCGATCGAACAGGCACTCGGCGTCTCCTGAGCCGAGCCGGGCGTCTCCTGAGCCGAGCCCGGCCCGGCCTGAGCCGAGTCTGGCCTGGTCCGGCCTGAGCCGAGCCCGGCCCGGCCTGAGCCGAGTCTGGCCTGGTCCGGCCTGAGCCGAGCCCGGCCCGGCCTGAGCCGAGTCTGGCCTGGTCCGGCCTGAGCCGAGCCCGGCCCGGCCTGAGCCGAGTCGTCGTCCAGTCCCTGACGTACGTCATGCCGCCCCGCGCCCTGGCGCATGAGCGTTCCGCACTGAGCGCCCCGGACCCCCGTGGTCCTGGGCGCTCATGCGTGCCGCCGTACGTCACTACCCGGAGTCAACTCACTCGTTCGGGTGAAATAGAAATAAGGGCGCAACCAGGGTTTTCATTAGACGAGGTAATGAGTTATGCTAAAGACCATGCCGGATCTGTCCCGCCCCCAGCACCAGGCGGAGGCGCCGCCCGACGACGCGGCCGCCGTGAGTGCCCTGCGGTCCGGAGTGATGCGTCTGTCGCGGCGGCTCAAGCACCAGCGGGTGGACGAATCGCTCAGCCCGACCGAGATGGCGGTCCTGGGCACGCTGGCCCAGTGCGGCTCCGCCACCCCCGGCGAGCTGGCCCGCAAGGAGCACGTCCAGCCGCCGTCGATGACCCGCATCGTGGCGCTGCTGGAGGCCAAGGGACTGGTCAGGCTCAAGCCGCATCCGGAGGACCGGCGGCAGAAAGTCGTCTCGCCGACCGAGCGGGCAGAGGCCATGCTCGAAGAGAGCCGACGCAAGCGCAACGCCTGGCTGGCCGAGCTGGTCGGGGAGCTGACCGAGGACGAGTGGGACGTGCTGCGCGCCGCCGCGCCCGTGCTGGAGAAGCTCGCGCACATGTAAGAACGAACCCGAGGCAGCCAGGAGGCGAACGCACTTGAGTACGGGACCCGGAGCAGACTCCGCACCCGCACCGAAGAACCCCGCACACCCCGGAAGCCCGGGATCCCCCGGAACCTCCGGACCCCCCGGGACCCCGAGAACCTCCGGAACCCCGGGAATCTCCGGAACCCCTGGTCACCCGGGAACGCCTGGTCACCCGGGAAGCCCCGGAACTCACGGAACCCCCGGAACCCCCGGAACACCGGGAATCTCCGTATCCGACCCCGCACCCGCCGTCGGCGCGGGACGCACGCGGGGCGGCGGGACCTTCCGTTCGCTGAGGATCCGCAACTACCGCCTGTTCGCGACCGGTGCCATGATCTCCAACACCGGCACCTGGATGTCACGGATCGCCCAGGACTGGCTGGTCCTGAGTCTCACCGGCTCCTCCACCGCGGTCGGCATCACCACCGCGCTGCAGTTCCTGCCCATGCTGCTCTTCGGTCTCTACGGCGGGGTCATCGCGGACCGATGTCCCAGGCGCCGGCTGCTGCTCTTCACCCAGACCGCGCTGGGGCTGTGCGGGCTCGCCCTCGCCGCCCTCACCCTCAGCGGGCATGTACAGGTCTGGCACGTCTATCTCATCGCGTTCCTGCTCGGTATGGTCACCGTCGTCGACAACCCGACCCGCCAGGTCTTCGTCAACGAGATGGTCGGCCCCAAGGACCTGCGGAACGCGGTCAGTCTCAACTCCGCGAACTTCCAGTCCGCCCGGCTGATCGGCCCGGCGGTCGCCGGTGTGCTGATCACCGCCGTGGGCAGCGGCTGGGCCTTCCTGATCAACGGAGTCTCCTTCGGCGCCCCGATCATCGGGCTGCTGCTGATGCGCACCAGCGAGCTGCACAAGGTCGAGCGGGCGCCGCGCGGCAAGGGGCAGTTGCGGGAGGGGCTGCGCTATGTGGCCGGGAACCCCGATCTGATCTGGCCGATCGTGCTCGTCGGCTTCATCGGCACCTTCGGCTTCAACTTCCCGATCTGGCTGAGCGCCTTCGCCGACGATGTCTTCCACGCCGGGCCGGGCACGTACGGCCTGCTCAACACCCTGATCGCGATCGGCTCGGTGACGGGTGCGCTGCTCGCCGCCCGGCGGGTGGTGGCCCGGCGGCGGCTGCTGGTCGGGGCCGCGCTGATGTTCGGCGTGCTGGAGATGGTCGCGGCGGCCACCCCGTACTTCTGGCTCTTCGCAGCGCTCATGGTGCCGATCGGGATCTTCAGCCTGACGTTCAACGTGACCGCGAACTCCAGCGTCCAGCTCGCGACGGATCCCGCGATGCGGGGCCGGGTGATGAGCCTGTTCATGATGGTCTTCGTCGGCGGTACGCCGATCGGCGGCCCGCTGGTGGGCTGGGTCACCGACACCTACGGCGCCCGCATCGGCTTCGCCGCGGGCGGTCTGATCTCGGCGGCCGCCGCGGCCGCGGTGGGGCTGATCCTGGTCCGGGCCGGCGGCCTGCGGCTGAAGCTGGACCTGCGCCGGGGCCACCCGCATGTGATCTTCGTGCCGCGCACGCCTGAGACGGAGCCGGAAGAGGAGAAGCCGCTGGCCGCCACGGCCTGAACCCACCAGGCTGCGCACAACTCGGCCCCTCCGGCGTGTGAGGAGCGGGGTCCGGGGCGGAACCCCGGCGAGGTCGGGGCGGAACCCCGGCGAGGTCGGGGCGGAACCCCGGCGAGGTCGGGGCGGAACCCCGGCGAGGGTCGGGGCGGAACCCCGGCGAGGTCGGCGAGGTCGGCGAGGGCGGGGCCAAAGGGGCAGAGCGCCTTCCCGCGCGGCCCGGGCTGAGTTGCCAACCCCCGGAGAGGCTGAGTTCCCAACCTCCGGTGCGGGAGACTGGGCGGATGAGACTCTTCGCCGCCGTGTTGCCGCCGGAGGCGGCCGTCGCCGAGCTGGCCGCGCGGGTCAAGGCGCTCCGGGCGCTGCCGGGGGCGGACGGGCTGCGGTGGACCGAGCGGGAGGGCTGGCACTTCACGCTCGCCTTCTTCGGTGAGGTGGCCGAGGACGTACTGCCCGAGCTGCACACCCGGCTGGCCCGCGCCGCCCATCGGCACCACCCTCATGAGCTGCGACTCGCGGGCGGCGGCCGGTTCGACGACCGGGTGGTGTGGGTGGGCGTCGACGGCGACAGCGAGGCCCTGCGGCGGCTGGCCGACTCCGCCGAGGCGGGGGGCCGCCGGGCCGGGGTCCCGATGGACCGGCACCGCCCGTACCACCCGCATCTGACCATCGCCCGCGCCCGCGCCCGCTCCTCGGGGCACGGCTCCCCGCACCACGGCTCCTCGCACCACGGCTCCTCGCACCACGGCTCCTCGGGGCACGGCTCCCCGCACCACGGCTCCACCACCAGCCTCGCGCCGTACGTGGACGGGCTCATGGACTTCGCGGGCCGGGAGTGGACCGTGGGCGAGCTCAGCCTGGTGCGCAGCCATCCACCCGCCCCGGGCGTCCCCGGGCAGCAGCCGCGCTACGAGGTGGTGGCGGCCTGGCCGCTGGGGCACTGAGCGGTCCGGCTAATCTCGAGGTGTGGACCCCAAGACCAGAAACATGATCATGAGCGGCGCGCTGGTGCTGATTCTCGTCGTCGTCGCCGCGGCGGCCGCCCTCGGAGGCTGAGAAGGAGGGGTGTGAGCCGTGGCCCACACCCCCATGGCTCTCGCGCTCGGCTACCAGGCGAACGCCTCCGGTGACGGCCCCGGACCCGGGAAGATCTCGTCCAGCTCCGCCAGCACCTCCTCGCCCAGCTTCAGCTCCGACGCCCGTACCGCCGACGCCAACTGCTCGGCCGTGCGCGGACCCACGATCGGACCGGTGACCCCGGGCCGGGTGAGCAGCCAGGCCAGGGCCGCCTCGCCGGGCTCGATGCCGTGCTTGGCCAGCAGGTCCTCGTACCGCTGGATCTGATCGCGCACCGTCGAGTTCTTCAGCGCGTCGGCGCTGCGTCCGGACGTGCTGCGCGAACCGCCGCCCTCGCGCTCCTTGCGGAGCGCTCCGCCGAGCAGCCCGCCGTGCAGCGGCGACCAGGGGATGATGCCCGCGCCGTAGCCCTGCGCGGCCGGGATGACCTCCATCTCGGCGCGGCGCTCGGCCAGGTTGTACAGGCACTGCTCGCTGACCAGCCCGTACGAGCCACGGCGGGCCGCGGCCTCATTGGCCTGGGCGATGTGCCAGCCCGCGTGGTTGGAGGAGCCCGCGTAGACGATCTTGCCCTGCTGTACGAGGACGTCGATGGCCTGCCAGATCTCGTCCCACGGGGTGGAGCGGTCCACGTGGTGGAACTGGTAGAGGTCGATGTAGTCCGTGCCGAGCCGCTTGAGGCTGGCGTCCACGGCCCGGCGGATGTTCACGGCCGAGAGCTTGTCGCTGTTGGGCCAGGGCTCGCCCTCGGCGGCCATGTTTCCGTACACCTTGGTCGCTAGGACCGTCTTCTCGCGCCGCCCGCCGCCCTTGGCGAACCAGCTCCCGATGATTTCCTCGGTGCGACCCTTGTTCTCGCCCCAGCCGTACACATTGGCGGTGTCGAAGAAGTTGATGCCCGCGTCGAGCGCGGCATCCATGATCGAGTGGCTGTCGGCCTCCTCCGTCTGCGGACCGAAGTTCATGGTGCCGAGGACGATACGGCTGACCTTGAGACCCGTGCGTCCGAGCTGCGTGTACTCCATGAGGATCAGCCAAGCCGTTGGAGTGCGCTCTAATCAAGGGGGGCGGGCCGGGCGTTCGGTCATCGGTGGCGGCAGGGCCCCGGCCGGGAATTCCCCGGGGGAAACCCGAAAGCCCGCTTTTTGGCCCCCCGTGCGGTCAAAAAGCGGGCGTCTTGGGGTTTTGCGGCTCCGGTCGGAATTCAATCGAGCATGATCGCCGGAGATGGCCGCTGAGTTGGGTCGCCGAATGCGACCGGTCTTTTCGGATTACCGGGCGGCGCGGGACTTCATAAAGCCGAGAATGCCGAGGGCCAGGGCCATCAGTGCGCCGACCAGGACCATGTAGAGCCCCGGTCCCGCGGTCATGTCGTACAGCTTCGAGGCCTGGTCCACCGCCTTCTCGGCAACCTCCTTCGACACCCCCTCCTCGTCCGTCAGCTTCTGGACGAGGAGTCGCTCGGGGTCCGCCATGTTGATGACCGCGACAATCGCCATGGCCAGCCCCAGAACGCCGCCGACCAGGTAGAGCGCCGCCTTCTTGGTGGCCATGGCGGCGATGAACAGGATCGCCGCGACCAGGGCGATGATCAGCGTGATGATGCCGTCGCCGTCGATGCCCTTGATGCCCCCGGTGGCGCCCTCGGCGTCGGAGATCACCCAGTTCACCATGGAGCCGACCAGTGCGATGACCGAGCCGACGATCGCGAAGATCGCGATCTTCTTGGACGGCGCTGCCGGTGCCGCACCATGGTTCGGGGCGCCGGCGGAATGTGAGGGCGGTGCGGTTTGCGCATAAGAGGACTGGCTGTATTCGCTCATGAGCTCAGACCGTAAGCGGGGCCTTTCTGTATTGCAATGCCGCCGCCCGCTATGCCGTCAATGACCGATAAATTTCTCGCCGAAATAATCCCCGGATGAGGTCAAATAATCTCGGGGTTATTTCGGGGTGGCCGCCCGCACAAATAATTGACAGACGTTATCTGCCCGTGATCGCGGAAGTCATGCGCGATCACGGAAGTGATGCTGGGCGGAAGACGGAAGGGAGACGGCGCCCAGGCGGAAGCCATGCGTGGCCGGAGGCGGCCCCTCGGCGTGGTTCCGGCGCCGGACGCCTCCGGCGGGATGGCAGGCTTGGGCCCATGCGTCCGCTTCCGTTCGTACTCGGTGCCGCCGCGCTGCTGGCCGTGTCCGCAGCCGCCCCGGCCGCCGCCGACGACTCGTCGTCGCCGTCCCCCTTCACGATCCGGGATTCACGGATCACCGAGTCCAGCGGCCTCGCCGCGAGCCGTCTCCACCCCGGCGTCTACTGGACGCACAACGACAGCTCGGACGGCCCGTACGTATACGCCGTGGACGGCAGGACCGGGAAGACGGTCGCGCGGGTCACCCTGCGCGGTATAGGGGATCCCCGCGATGTGGAAGCGATCTCGATAGGGCCGGACGGCAATATCTACGTCGGCGATGTCGGCGACAACCTGGGCGGTCAGTGGTCCCATGTGTGGATCTACCGCTTCCCGGAGCCGAAGCAGCTGAAGGACACCACCGTCACCGCGACCCAGTTCACCGTCAAGTACCAGGGCGGGCCGCGCAACGCCGAGGCGCTGATGGTCCATCCCAAGACGGGCCGCGTCTACATCGCCAGCAAGAGCGACGAGGACGGCGGGCTGTACGCCGGACCGACCACGCTGAGCCCCTCGGGGGTGAACGTCTTCCAGCGGGTCTCCGACATCGACATGGAGGTCACGGACGGGGCGTTCTCCCCGGACGGCACCCGGCTGGTGCTGCGCGGCTACTTCTCGGCCGCCGAGTACCGCTGGCGGAACGGAAAGCCGACGCGGCTGAAGGAGGAGCCGGGGCTGCCGCTGCAGCGCCAGGGCGAGTCCGTCACCTTCACCCCGGACGGCGGCACCCTCATGTACGGCACCGAGGGCGCGGGCTCCGAGGTGACGCCGGTGGACCTCGGCGGGGAGCTGCTGCCGGACGCCACCGCGAAGGAGCAGAAGAAGAACGGGGAGTACTCCGACCGCGTCGACGGCAAGCTCACCGACGACGACAAGAACGGCAACCTGGTCAAGGCCGGGCTCACCTTCGTCGGCGCGCTGGTGGTCTTCTTCGGCCTGCGCAAGCTCTTCCGCCGGGGCTGACCCCGAAGCTGACCCTGGGGCTGGTGGTCAGCGCACGCGAAGGGGCCCACGGCCGGTGGTCGGCCGCGGGCCCCTTCGCGTGCGGGGGGAGAGTGAGTCCCCTTGCGCTCGGAGTCAGTCCTCCAGGGCCCGAACGGGGCTCGGAGTCAGTCCTCCAGGGCTCGAACGGGGCTCGGAGTCAGTCCTCAGAGGTGCTCGATGACGTAGTCCACGCACGCCGTCAGGGCCTCGACGTCCGCCGGGTCGACGGCCGGGAACATCGCCACCCGCAGCTGGTTGCGGCCCAGCTTGCGGTACGGCTCGGTGTCCACGACGCCGTTGGCCCGCAGCGCCTTGGCGACCGCGGCGGCGTCGATCTCCTCGTTGAAGTCGATCGTGCCGACGACCTGCGACCGCTTGGCCGGGTCGGCCACGAACGGGGTGGCGAACTTGGACTCCTCGGCCCAGCCGTACAGCGTGCGCGAGGAGGTCGCGGTGCGGCGCACCGCCCAGTCCAGACCGCCCTGGCCGTTGATCCACTTCAGCTGGTCGTCGAGCAGGAAGAGCGTCGCCAGCGCCGGGGTGTTGTACGTCTGGTTCTTCAGCGAGTTGTCGATCGCGGTCGGCAGCGAGAAGAACTCGGGGACGTGCCGGCCGGAGGCGTGGATCCGGGCGGCGCGCTCGAGCGCGGCGGGGGAGAAGACGCCGATCCACAGGCCGCCGTCCGCCGCGAAGGACTTCTGCGGCGCGAAGTAGTAGACGTCCGTCTCGGCGATGTCGATCGGCAGACCGCCCGCCCCGGAGGTGGCGTCCACCAGTACCAGCGCGCCCTCGTCGGCGCCGGCCACCCGCTGGATGGGCATGGCGACACCGGTGGAGGTCTCGTTGTGGGTGAAGGCGTAGACGTCCGTGCCGCTCTCGGCGCGCGGCTCCGGGTGGGTGCCGGGGTCGGAGGTGATCACCGTGGGCTCCTCGAGCCACGGCGCCAGCTTCGCCGCCTTGGCGAACTTCGAGGAGAACTCGCCGAAGGACAGGTGCTGCGACTTGGAGTCGATCAGCCCGTGGGTCGCGATGTCCCAGAAGGCGGTGGAGCCGCCGTTGCCCAGGATGACCTCGTACCCCTCCGGGAGTTGGAAGAGCTCGCGCACCCCTTCGCGTACGGTGCCGACCAGGTTCTTGACCGGGGCCTGGCGGTGGGAGGTGCCCAGCAGGGAGCTTCCGGTCGCGGCCAGGGCGCTCAGCGCCTCGGTGCGCACCTTGGAGGGGCCCGAGCCGAAGCGTCCGTCGGCGGGCTTGATGTCATCGGGAATCCGGATCTCAGCCACGAGCCGAAGCCTAATCCGTCGGCCGCCGCGGTCCGACCGACCGTCCAGCGGGTGAGACGGTATGTCCACATCCTGTTGACGGGCGAGGATGTGCCGGTATAGAGGCCCGATCGCGGAACATGGCGGCCTTAAGGCGGCCATACGGGCCATGCGGCGGGCCTTAAGGCGGCCATGCGGCGGGCCATGCGGGCCATACGGCGGGCCATGCGGGCCATGCATGCTGACCCTGAAGCGGCCATGAATCGGAATTGGACATTCTCAATGGCCGCCTCGCCGTGGACCATGGAGGGCATGGCTGATCACCAGGCAGACGAGCTGGAGCAGGCGCTGCGACGAGCCGTTCGCGGGGACGTCTCCTTCGATACGGCGAGCCGGGCGCTGATGACCATGGACGCGTCGAACTACCGGCGGGTCCCCGCCGGGGTCGTCGCGCCCCGCGACGCCGACGATGTGGCGGCGGTGCTGGCCGTGTGCCGGGAGCGCGGGGTGCCGGTGGTCGCGCGCGGCGGCGGGACCTCGATCGCGGGCCAGGCCACCGGGCTCGGCGTCGTCCTCGACTTCACCCGCCATATGCGCGGCATCCTCTCGCTCGACCCCGAGCGGCGCACCGCCGTCGTCCAGCCGGGCGTGATCTGCGACGACCTCCGTACGGCGGCCGGCGCCCATGGGCTGACGTTCGGCCCCGACCCGTCCACCCACAGCCGCTGCACCCTCGGCGGCATGATCGGCAACAACTCCTGCGGCTCCCACTCCGTGGCCTGGGGCACCACCGCCGACAACGTCCACGAGCTGGACGTCCTCACCTACGGCGGGGAGCGGGTGCGCGCCGCCCAGGGCCTCCATGACCTGCCCGCCCGGCTCCGCGACGGCATACGGTCCCTGGCCGGCCAGCATCTGGCCCTGCTGCGCACCGGCTTCCCCGAGCTGCCCCGCCGGATCTCCGGCTACGCCCTGGACGAGCTGCTGCCCGAGAAGAACGCCGACCTCGCCCGCGCCCTCACCGGCAGCGAGGGCACCCTCGGCGTGGTGACCGAGGCGACCGTAAGGCTGGTGGAGGCGCCCGGCGCCCGCGCCCTGGCCGTGCTCGGCTACCCCGACGAGAGCGCGGCGGCCGAGGCCGCGCACACCCTGCTGCCGTACGGTCCGCTGACCGTCGAGGGCATGGCCGCCGACCTGGTCGCCGGGACGACCGGGCTGCCCAAGGGCGGCGCCTGGCTGTTCGTGGAGGTCGGCGGCGCCACCCGCGAGGAGGCCCTCTCCCGCGCCCAGGAGGTGGCCCGCGCCGCCGCCGAGGCCACCACGGACCACACCGTGGTCGCCGACCCGGCCGGACAGCGCGCCCTGTGGCGGGTGCGCGAGGACGCCTCCGGGACCGCCACCCGACTGCGTACTCCGGGTAGGGCGGACGGCAGCGAGGCCTGGCCCGGCTGGGAGGACTGCGCGGTGCCGCCGCCCCGGCTCGGCGCGTATCTGCGCGACTTCCGCGCCCTGATGGCCCAGCACGGGCTGCGCGGCACGCCGTACGGGCACTTCGGGGACGGCTGCATCCACGTCCGTATCGACTTCGACCTGCTGACCGAGCCCGGCATCCGGGTCTTCCGCGCCTTCTCCGCCGACCTCGCCGATCTCGTCGTCGCGCACGGCGGCTCGCTCTCCGGCGAACACGGCGACGGCCTGGCCCGCGCCGAGCTGCTGCCGCGCATGTACGGGACGGAGATGGTCGGCCTCTTCTCCCGCTTCAAGGACCTGTGGGACCCGGAGGGCGGTCTCAACCCCGGCGTCCTGGCCCGCCCGCAGCGCCTGGACCAGAACCTGCGCTTCGATCCGCTGCCGAGGCGGCCGGTGGACGTCGAGTTCGGCTATCCGCACGACAAGGGCGACTTCTCCGCGGCGGTCCGGCGCTGTGTGGGCGTCGCCAAGTGCCGTAACGAGTCGGTGTCCGGCGACGGCGTGATGTGCCCGTCGTACCGCGCCACCGGCGAGGAGAAGCACTCCACGCGCGGCCGCGCCCGGCTGCTGCACGAGATGCTCGCGGGCGAGGTCGTCCAGGACGGCTGGCGCTCGGAGGAGGTACGGGACGCGCTCGACCTGTGCCTGTCCTGCAAGGGCTGCCGCAGCGACTGCCCGGTGGAGGTCGACATGGCCACCTACAAGGCGGAGTTCCTGCACCACCACTACGAGGGGCGGCTGCGCCCCGCGGCCCACTACTCGATGGGCTGGCTCCCGGTGTGGCTGCGCGCGGCGTCCCTCCTGCGGGCGGCCCCGGCGGCCAACGCGCTGGCCGGGGTGAGCCCACTCGCCACCCTGGCCAAACGCCTGGGCGGCATCGCCCCCGAACGCGACATCCCGGAACTGGCCCACGAGCCCTTCACACGGTGGTGGCGCGACCGGGTCCGCGAGGCGGCGCGCGAGACGGGGGCCGGGGCCGGATCGGGATCGGGACGGCCCGAGCGCGGACGGACCGTCGTCCTCTGGCCGGACACCTTCACCAACCATCTCTCCCCGTCCGTCGGCCGGTCGGCGGTCGCCGTGCTGGAGGCGGCCGGGCTGCGGGTGGTCGTCCCGCCGAAACCCGTGTGCTGCGGGCTGACCTGGGTCTCCACCGGCCAGCTCGACCGCGCCCGCACGGTCATGCGGCGCACCCTGGACGTCATGGCCCCGGCCCTGGACGCCGGGCTCCCGGTGGTCGGCCTCGAACCCAGCTGCACCGCCGCCCTCCGCACCGACCTCCCCGAACTCCTCACCACCGACCCGCGCGCCGCGCGCCTCGCCGAGTCCGTCTCGACGTTCGCGCAGACACTGGAGCGGTACGCCCCCGACTGGCAGCCCCCGCGGATCGACCGCCCCGTCGTCGGCCAGACCCACTGCCACCAGCACGCCGTCCTGGGCGACACCGCCGAACGCCGCCTCCGCGAACGCGCCGGCCTCACGGGCACCTTGAGCGGCGGCTGCTGCGGCCTGGCGGGCAACTTCGGCTTCGAGGACGGCCACTACGAGGTCTCGGCGGCCTGTGCCGAGGAGCAACTGCTGCCATCCGTAAGGGCCGCGGAACCCGGCACCGAAGTCCTGGCGGACGGCTACTCCTGCCGCACCCAGCTCACCCAGCTGGCGGGCCAGAAGGGCCGCCACCTGGCCGAGGTGCTGGCGGAACGGCTGCCGTAAGGCGAGCCGGGCGCGGTTGCCGGGGGCTGGTCGGCCGAGCCACACACCTCGGCGACCGTAGGGCTGATCGAGCCGACCAGCCCCACTGTGGGCGTGCCCCGACGGGCCCTCTCAACCGGCTGAATCATGCAAGCGTGCTTGATTGTTTCTCGTCGCGCTGCCACCCTCGCTCGACGAGAGCCCTCGACGCACTCGAAGTACTCGATGAGGGCTGAAGGCTGAGGGCTGGAGAAGGCCGACACCCGACAGACCCGACGACGGGAGCGACGCGTGTCCGAGACGGAGGCTCTGCTCGGCGACCTGCGGGCGGAGGGGGACGAGTTGGACGGCCTGGTGGCCGGGCTCGGGGGCGCGGAGTGGCGGATGGCGACGCCCGCGCCCGGGTGGACCATCGCCCACCAGATCGCCCATCTCGCGTGGACCGACGAGCGGGCCGTACAGGCCGCCGAGGACGCCCAGGGGTTCGCGGACGAGGTGCGCCGGGCGTGGGCCGCGCCGGACGCGTTCGTGGACGAGGGCGCCGAGCGCGGCGCGGCCGCGCCGCCCGAGGTGGTGCTGAGCCGCTGGCGCGAGGGGCGGGAGCGGTTGCTCCGGACGCTGGCCGCGCAGCCGCCGCGCGCCCGGCTGCCCTGGTACGGGCCGCCGATGAGCGTGATGTCGATGGCGACCGCCCGGCTCATGGAGACCTGGGCGCACGGCCAGGACGTCGCCGACGCCCTGGGTGTGCACCGGGCCCCCACCACCCGGCTGCGCCATGTGGCCCGGATCGGCGTCCGGGCGCGGGGCTACGCGTACGCAGCGCGGGGGATGGAGCCGCCGGCCGAGGAGTTCCGGGTCGAACTCACCGCTCCGGACGGCGAGGTGTGGGCGTACGGGCCGGAGGGCGCCGCTCAGCGGGTCACCGGGCCCGCCCTGGACTTCTGTCTGCTGGTGACCCAGCGGGCCCACCGCGACGATCTGGCCCTGCGGGCCGAAGGGCCGGACGCGGACCGCTGGCTGGACATCGCCCAGGCGTTCGCCGGGCCGCCCGGCAAGGGGCGCGCTCCGGGGCAGCGGACGGAGCACTTGGTGGCTGGCGACACCGGAGACGGCCTCGCAAGCCCCGCCCCGCAGAGCGACGTTCCCGGACACCGCCCTGGAGGCGTCTCGTGACCCGTCCGTCCTGCCCTGGAGGCGTCTCGTGATCCGTTCGCTCCGTCCTGGAGGCGTCTCGTGATCCGTCCGTTCCGTCCCGGAGGCGCCTCGTGACCCCTCCGTTCCGTCCTGGAGGCGCCTCGTGACCCCTCCGCGCTGCCCCGGAGGCGCCTCGTGACCCCTCCGTTCCGTCCTGGAGACGTCTCGTGATCCGTCCGCGCTGCCCCGGAGGCGCCTCGTGACCCCTCCGCCCCGGCCCCTCCGTATCGGCAACGCCTCCGGCTTCTACGGCGACCGCTTCGACGCGTTGCGCGAGATGCTCACCGGTGGGCCCCTGGACGTGCTGACCGGTGACTACCTTGCCGAGTTGACCATGCTCATCCTGGGGCGGGACCGCGCCAAGGACCCCGCGCGGGGCTATGCCACGACCTTTATGCGCCAGCTCGAGGACACCCTGGGGCTCGCCATGGAGCGCGGGGTACGGCTCGTCACCAACGCGGGCGGGCTCAACCCGGCCGGGCTGGCGGACGCGATCCGCGAGCTCGCCGGGCGGCTCGGGATCGGCTGCCGGGTGGCCCATGTCGAGGGCGACGACCTCCTCGGCGCCCGCGACTGGGGGCCCGGCGTGGTCACCGCCAACGCGTATCTCGGCGGCGCTGGGATCACGGCCTGTCTGCGCGGTGGCGCGGATGTGGTGGTCACCGGGCGGGTGACGGACGCCGCGCTGGTGACGGGCCCGGCCGCCGCGCACTTCGGATGGGCCGCCGACGACTGGGACGCGCTCGCGGGAGCCGTGGTCGCCGGGCACGTCCTGGAGTGCGGCACCCAGGCGACCGGCGGCAACTACTCCTTCTTCGCCGCACACGACGTCCGGCGCCCCGGCTTCCCCGTCGCCGAGCTTCACCCCGACGGCTCCAGCGTGATCACCAAGCATCCGCACACCGGCGGCGCCGTCACGGTCGGGACCGTCACCGCCCAGCTCCTCTACGAGACGGCGGGCGCCCGCTATCCGGGTCCGGATGTCACCGCCCGGCTGGACTCGGTGCGGCTGGCCCAGGACGGCCCGGACCGGGTGCGCGTCCACGGCGTACGGGGCGAGGCGCCGCCCCGCACCCTCAAGACCGGGCTGACCCGGCTCGCCGGCCACCGCAACGAGGTGGTGTTCGTGCTCACCGGCCTGGACATCGAGGCCAAGGCGGCGCTCGTACGGGACCAGATGGAGGGGGCGATGAGGAAACGCCGCCCCGCCGAGGTCCGCTGGACCCTCTCCCGCACCGACCACCCCGACGCGGCCGTACAGGAGGAGGCGAGCGCACTGCTGCGGCTGGTGGTGCGCGACCGGGACCCGGAAGCGGTAGGCAGGGTGATCAGCGGCGCGGCCGTGGAACTGGCCCTCGCCAGTTACCCCGGCTTCCATGTCACCGCCCCGCCCGGAAAGGGCTCCCCTTACGGCGTCTTCGAGGCCGTGGAGACCCCGGCCGACACCGTGCCGCACACCGCCGTACTGCCGGACGGCTCCCGGCTGTCCGTCCCCCCGGCGCCCGCGTCTGGCACGACCGTTCCCACCGCGTCCGCGTCTGGCACGACCGTTCCCACCGCGTCCGCGCCCACCGCGTCCGCGCCCACCACGCCCGCGCCCACCGCGTCCGCGTCTGCCGTGTCCGCGTCTGGCACGACCGTTCCCACCGCGTCCGTTCCCACCGCGTCCGTTCCCACCGCGTCCGCGCCCACCGCGTCCGCGCCCACCGCGTCCGCGCCCACCGCGTCCGCGCCCACCGCGTCCGCGACCACCGCGTCCGCGCCCACCGCGCCCGCCGCCGGAGGCCCCGTGGACGAGCCTCCGCTGCCGCCCCCGCTGCCGCCGGGCCCGACCCGCCGCGCCCCGCTCGGCGCGGTCGCCGGGGCCCGCAGCGGCGACAAGGGCGGCAGCGCCAACATCGGCGTCTGGGCGCGCGGTGAGGACGCCTGGCGCTGGCTGGCCCACACCCTCACCGTCGACCGGCTGCGGGAACTGCTTCCGGAGACGGCCGAACTGAACGTCACCCGCCATTCGCTGCCCCGGCTGCGGGCCCTGAACTTCGTCGTGGACGGCCTGCTCGGCGAGGGCGTCGCAGCGCAGGCCCGCTTCGACCCCCAGGCCAAGGCCGTCGGCGAATGGCTGCGCTCCCGCCATCTGGACATACCGGAGGTACTGCTTTGAACCCTCCCCCAGCCGAAGCAGAGGGATTCCTGGCTCAGGAAGCCCCGCAGGTCAGCGACCTGAAAGGTCTTACTCCCTCAACACCAGCCGGGACGGAACCTGCCCGGTCGCCCGAAAGCACTGAGTTGCGCTGGCTTGGCTCTCGCTCAGCACGCTGTGCGCGCTTGGTTCTCGCAACGCACAACACGCATTTTACCCGATGGGGGACCAGGTGACCGTGCTCGCGTCCGCGCTCGACCCCGCAGGCGCCGACCACACGGCCCATCGGGAGGCGATGCTCACCAAGCTCGCCGAATTGGAGGGTGAGCACGCCAAGGCGCTCGCCGGGGGCGGTGAGAAATACGTCCAGCGCCATCGCAAACGCGGCAAACTGCTGGTCCGCGAGCGGATCGAGATGCTGCTGGACCCGGACACCCCCTTCCTGGAGCTGTCGCCGCTGGCCGGCTGGGGCAGCGACTATCCGGTGGGGGCCTCGATCGTCACCGGTATCGGGGTGATCTCCGGTGTGGAGTGCCTGATCAGCGCCAACGATCCGACCGTACGCGGCGGGGCCAGCAACCCCTGGACGCTCAAGAAGGCGCTGCGCGCCCATGAGATCGCCCGCGCCAACCGGCTTCCGCTGGTCAGTCTCGTCGAGTCCGCCGGTGCCGATCTCCCCTCCCAGAAGGAGATCTTCATCCCCGGTGGGGCGATGTTCCGGGATCTCACCCGGCTGTCCGCTTCAGGAATCCCCACGATCGCCGTGGTCTTCGGCAACTCCACCGCCGGAGGCGCGTACATCCCCGGGATGTCCGACCACGTGATCATGGTCAAGGAGCGTTCCAAGGTCTTCCTGGGCGGTCCGCCGCTGGTGAAGATGGCCACCGGCGAGGAGAGCGACGACGAGTCGCTGGGCGGCGCCGAGATGCACGCCCGCACCTCCGGGCTCGCCGACTACTTCGCCACCGACGAGCCCGACGCGCTGCGCCAGGCCCGCCGTGTGGTCGCGCGCCTCAACTGGCGCAAGGCGCACTCCGATCCGGGGCCCGCCGAACCGCCGAAGTACGACGCGGAGGAGCTGCTCGGCATCGTTCCGAGCGATCTGAAGGTCCCCTTCGATCCGCGCGAGGTGATCGCCCGGATCGTCGACGGCTCGGACTTCGACGAGTTCAAGCCCCTGTACGGGCGCAGCCTGGCCACCGGCTGGGCCGCGCTGCACGGCTACCCGATCGGGGTCCTGGCCAACGCCCAGGGGGTCTTGTTCAGCGAGGAGTCCCAGAAGGCCGCGCAGTTCATCCAGCTCGCCAACCAGCGCGACATCCCGCTGCTCTTCCTGCACAACACCACCGGCTACATGGTCGGCCGCGACTACGAGCAGGGCGGGATCATCAAGCACGGCGCCATGATGATCAACGCCGTCTCCAACTCCCGCGTCCCCCATCTGTCGGTGCTCATCGGCGCCTCGTACGGCGCCGGTCACTACGGGATGTGCGGCCGGGCGTACGACCCCCGCTTCCTCTTCGCATGGCCCAGCGCCAAGTCCGCCGTGATGGGCCCGCAGCAGCTCGCCGGGGTGATGTCGATCGTCGCCCGGCAGTCCGCCGCCGCCAAGGGGCAGCCGTACGACGAGGAGGCCGACGCCGCGCTGCGCGCCATGGTGGAGCAGCAGATCGAGTCCGAGTCGCTGCCGCTCTTCCTCTCCGGGCGGCTCTACGACGACGGCGTCATCGACCCGCGCGACACCCGCACCGTGCTCGGCCTGTGTCTGTCCGCCCTGCACACCGCGCCGGTCGAGGGCGCGCGCGGTGGCTTCGGCGTCTTCCGGATGTGAGTGAGGAATCCGTGAGCTGTGCCTGTTTGTCCGCTTGTTCGGTCCTCTCGCGTGCCGCGTTGGTGCGGGGTGGGGGCATGGGGGTGAGGAATCCGTGAGCTGTGCCTGTTTGCCCGCTTGTTCGGTCCTCTCGCGCGCTGCGTTGGTGCGGGGTGGCGGCATGGGGGTGAGGAATCCGTGATCCGTTCCCTCCTGGTCGCCAACCGCGCCGAGATAGCGCGGCGAATCGTCCGCACCTGCCGTGACCTCGGTATCGCCACCGTCGCGGTGCACTCCGACGCGGACGCCGACGCGCCCCACGCGCGCGAGGCCGACGCCGCCGTAAGGCTGCCGGGTGACGCCCCGGCCGACACCTATCTGCGCGGCGATCTCCTGGTGAAGGCCGCCCTGGCCGCCGGGGCCGACGCCGTCCACCCCGGCTATGGCTTCCTCTCCGAGCACGCGGACTTCGCGCGCGCCGTAAGGGCCGCGGGGCTCGTGTGGGTGGGGCCGCCGCCCGAGGCGATGGAGGCCATGGCCTCCAAGACCCGGGCCAAGGAGATCATGCGCAAGGCCGGTGTGCCGCTGCTGGATCCGCTCGACCCGGCCGAGGTCACCGCCGGCGATCTGCCCGTGCTGGTCAAGGCGGCGGCGGGCGGCGGCGGCCGGGGCATGCGGGTGGTGCGCGAACTGGCCGCGCTCCCCGCCGAACTCGACTCCGCCCGCGCCGAGGCGGCCTCCGCCTTCGGGGACGGCGAGATCTTCGTGGAGCCCTATATGGAGGGCGCCCGCCATGTCGAGGTCCAGGTGCTCGCCGACAACCACGGCACCGTATGGACCCTCGGCACCCGCGACTGCTCCCTCCAGCGCCGCCACCAGAAGGTCATCGAGGAGGCCCCGGCTCCCGGTCTTGAGGAGGAACTGCGGCGCACCCTGGGCGAGTCGGCGGCGAACGCGGCGCGCGCGATCGGCTACGAGGGCGCGGGCACGGTGGAGTTCCTGGTCTCGCCGTCGGGGCGGGCGTACTTCCTGGAGATGAACACCCGCCTCCAGGTCGAGCACCCGGTCACCGAGGAGATCCACGGTCTCGACCTGGTGGCGCTCCAACTGCGGATCGCGGAGGGGGAGCGACTCGACGCCGAGCCTCCGGCGCCCCGGGGGCACGCCGTCGAGGCGCGGCTGTACGCCGAGGACCCGGCGCGCGGCTGGCGGCCGCAGACGGGGATCCTGCACCGGCTGGAGGTCCCCGGGCTGCGGGTGGACTCCGGGCCGGACGGCGGGGACGCGATCGGCGTCCACTACGACCCGATGCTGGCCAAGGTCATCGCCGTGGCCCCCACCCGGGCCGAGGCGGTGCGGCGGCTGGCCCACGGGCTGGAGCGGGCCCGGATCCACGGCCCGGTGACCAACCGGGAACTGCTCGTACGGGCGCTGCGCCACCCGGAGTTCGAGGCGGGCCGCATGGACACCGGGTTCCTCGAACGCCATCTGCCCGAGCTGACCGCCGAAGCCTCCGAGAACGGTGAGGCGGTCCCGCTCGCCGCCCTCGCTGCCGCCCTGGCCGACGCGGCGCGGCGGCCGGCGACCGTGGCGGGGCGGCTGGGCGGCTGGCGCAATGTGCCCTCCCAGCCGCAACTGAGGAGCTACCGCGCCGAACCGGGCGGCACCGAGCACGAGGTGGGCTACCGCCTCACCCGTGACGGGCTGCTCGCGGAGGGCCTCCCCGACGTCCGGCTGCTGACCGTCGAGCCGGGGTGGGCCGCCGATCCGGGGCGGGACACCCAGTCAGGGCGGGCCGCCGATCCGGGACGGGCCGTCCAGCCAGGGCGGGACGCCGATCCGGCTCGGGTCGTCCTCGATGTGGCCGGGGTCCGGCGGACGTTCGAGGTGACGGCCTATGGCGACCGCCGCTATGTCGACACGCCCCAGGGCGGCCATGTGTTCACCGCGCTGCCCCGCTTCCCCGACCCCACCGCCCGCACCGAGCCCGGCTCGCTGCTGGCGCCCATGCCGGGCACGGTGGTGCGGATCGCCGAGGTGGCGGTCGGGGACCGGGTCGAGGCCGGACAGTCCCTGCTGTGGCTGGAGGCCATGAAGATGGAGCACCGCGTGACCGCGCCCGCCGCCGGGGTGCTCACCGCCCTTCACGCCGCCCCCGGCCGCCAGGTCGAGGTCGGAGCCCTGCTCGCGGTCGTGGCGGCGGGGGAGTGACCCGGCCCCGCACACCGTACGGGCCGCGCAGCTCGCACAGCCCGTATGGGCCGCACCGTCCGTATGGGCCGCGCAGCTCGCACAGCCCGTATGGGCCGCACCGCCCGTACGGGTCGCGCAGCTCGCACAGCCCGTATGGGCCGCACCGCCCGTACGGGTCGCGCAGCTCGCACAGCCCGTATGGGCCGCACCGTCCGTATGGGCCGCACCGTCCGTACGGGTCGCACCGTCCGTATGGGCCGCACCGTCCGTACGGGCCGCGCAGCTCGCACAGCCCATACGGGTCGCACCGCCCGCACACCCCTTACGGGCCGCACCGCCCGCACACCCCATACGGGCCGCACGGCCCGCGCCGGACCGTAACGGCCCGCGACGCGACGCGTCACAGCTGGACCGCGCAACGCACCGCAAGGGGTCCGTACAGCACAGCGCACATGGCCCGCACAACGCACGCACGTGGGAGGAGCCGTCCATGACCAGCCCGCACACGCCTGTGGACACCCCGGAGCGCGTGGCGCTCCGCGCCGCGGTGTCGTCCTTCGCCAAGGGACACGCCCCGGGCGGCCCCCAGGAGGGCGACGGGGCCGCCGAACTGTGGGCCGAGGCAGGAAAGCTGGGCTATCTCGGTGTCAACCTCCCCGAGGAGTACGGCGGCGGGGGCGGCGGTATCACCGAGCTGTCCATCGTCCTGGAGGAGCTGGGCGCGGCGGGCTGCCCGCTGCTCATGCTCGTCGTCTCGCCCGCCATCTGCGGCACCGTCATCGCCCGGTTCGGCACCGCCGGGCAGAAGGAGCGCTGGCTGCCCGGTCTGGCCGACGGCAGCGTCACCATGGCCTTCGGCATCACCGAGCCCGACGCCGGATCCAACTCGCACCGCATCACCACCACCGCCCGCCGGGCCGAGGGCGGCGGCTGGATACTCAACGGCCGTAAGGTCTTCATCACCGGTGTGGACAACGCCGACGCGGTCCTTATCGTCGGCCGTACGGAGGACGCCAGGACCGGGAAGCTCAAGCCCTGCCTGTTCATCGTGGAGCGCGACACCCACGGCTTCTCCCACCACCACATCCCCATGGAGCTGGCCGCCGCGGAGAAGCAGTTCGAGCTGGTGCTGGACGACGTGGCGCTGCCCGCCGACGCGCTGGTGGGCGACGAGGACGCCGGGCTGCTCCAGCTGTTCGCGGGGCTCAACCCGGAGCGCATCATGACGGCGGCGTTCGCGCTGGGCATGGGCCGCTACGCGCTCGACAAGGCCGTGAACTACGCCCGTACCCGCCAGGTGTGGAAGGAACCCATAGGCGCTCACCAGGCGATCGCCCACCCCCTCGCCCAGGCCCATATCGAACTGGAGCTGGCCCGGCTGATGATGGCGAAGGCGGCGTACCTGTACGACGAGGGCGATGACGCGGGCGCGGGCGAGGCCGCCAACATGGCGAAGTACGCGGCCGGGGAGGCCGCGGTGAGGGCCGTGGACCAGGCCGTGCACACCCTCGGCGGCAACGGTCTGACCGCCGAGTACGGGCTGGCGCGGCTGATCACGGCCGCCCGGGTGGCCCGGATCGCCCCCGTCAGCCGGGAGATGATCCTCAACTATGTCTCCCACCAGACCCTGGGCCTGCCCAAGTCGTACTGAGCGGGCACCGGGGCCGCGGAAGTCGTAGGGAGCGCGCGGGTAGGGCAGAACGGACAGGTAGGTCCATCAGAGCTGAGGGGAGCGGCCATGGTGCTGCGCAGCGAGTATCCCGATGTACCGCCCGTCGATCTGCCCATCCACGACGCCGTACTGGGGCGTGCGGCCGAGGAGTTCGGCGACCTGACCGCGCTGGTGGACGGCGTGACCGGGGCGGCCCTGAGCTATGCCGCGCTGGACCGCGCGGTGCGCCGGATCGGGGCCGCGCTGGCCGAGGCGGGGGTGAGCAAGGGCGATGTGGTGGCCCTGCACAGCCCCAACTCGATCATGTACCCACCGGCGTTCTACGGCACCACCCGCACCGGGGCCGCGGTCACCACGGTGCATCCGCTGGCCACGCCGGAGGAGTTCGCCAAGCAGCTCCGGGACGCGGCCGCGTCGTGGATCGTCACCGTCTCGGCGCTGCTGGGCGTGGCCCGGCAGGCCGCCGAACGGGCGGGCGGGATACGGGAGATCTTCGTATGCGACGAGGCGAGCGGCCATCGCTCGCTGCGCTCCATGCTGAGCGGCACCGCTCCCGAACCGGTGGTGGAGATCGACCCGGCCGAGGACATCGCCGTCCTGCCGTACTCCTCCGGCACCACCGGCACCCCCAAGGGCGTGATGCTCACCCACCGCAACGTGGCCACCAACCTCGCGCAGGTGGAGACGCTGGTGCCCAGCCGGCCGGGGGAGCGGGTGCTGGCCGTCCTGCCGTTCTTTCACAGTTACGGCCTTACAGCGCTCATGAACGCACCGCTCCGCAACGGCGGCACGGTGATCGTGCTGCCCCGCTTCGAACTCGACACCTTCCTCGCGGCGATCGAGAAACACCGCGCCCAGGCGCTCTACGTGGCCCCGCCGATCGTGCTCGCGCTCGCCAAGCACCCGGCGGTGGACGGCCATGACCTGTCGTCGGTGCGGTACGTGCTGAGCGCGGCGGCCCCGCTGGACGCCCGGCTCGCGGAGGCGTGCGCCCAGCGGCTCGGCGTACCGCCGCTGCTGCAGGCGTTCGGGATGACGGAGCTGTCCCCGGGCTCCCATCTGGTGCCGCGCGACGCGAAGAACGCCCCGCCCGGGACCGTCGGGAAGCTGCTCCCGAGCACCGAGATGCGCATCGTGGACCCGGACAGCGGTGCGGACCTGGCCGTGGGCGAGGACGGCGAGATCGTCATCCGCGGACCGCAGGTGATGAAGGGCTACCTGGGCCGCCCCGAGGACACCGACGCGATGATCGACGCCGAGGGCTGGCTGCACACCGGCGACGTCGGACATGTGGACGCGGACGGCTGGCTGTATGTGGTGGACCGGGTGAAGGAGCTGATCAAGTACAAGGGCTATCAGGTCGCCCCGGCCGACCTGGAGGCCGTGCTGCTCGCCCACGAGGCCGTCGTCGACGCCGCCGTGATCGGGGTGTCGGACGGGGCGGGCAATGAGATCCCCAAGGCGTATGTGGTGCCCAGGCCCGGCACCCGGATCTCGGAGAACGACCTGATCGCGTACGTTGCAGGACAGGTGGCCCCGTACAAGAAGGTGCGCTGTGTGGAGTTCACGGACGCCGTGCCGCGCTCGGCCACCGGCAAGATCCTCAGGCGTGAACTGCGCGCCAGGGAAAGGAGTTCGACCGCCCCATGACCGACGGCCCCACGACCGGCCCCACGACCGGCCCCACGACCGGCCCCACGACCGGCCCCATGGCCGATCGCCCGCTGACCGACGGCCCTACGGACGACGGCTCCGCGACCGACGGCCTTACGGACGACGGCTCCACGACCGGCGGCCTTACGGCCGACGGCTCCACAGCCGACGGCCCTACGGACGACGGCCTTACGGACGAGGCGCGAAAGCCGCTCGTACTGGCCGCCTTCGCGCGCGGGATCACCACCCTCACCCTGGACTCGCCGCACAACCGCAACGCCCTCTCCTCGCGCCTGGTCGCCGAGTTGCGCGAGGCGCTGGCGGCGGCCGGACGGGACGACCGGGTGCGGGCGGTGCTGCTCACCCACACCGGCACGACCTTCTGCGCGGGCGCGGATCTGAGCGAACCGCCCTCGGCGTCCGGGGCGTCCGGGCTGGTGGATCTGTTGCGGTCGATCGTGGAGCTGCCCAAGCCGGTGGTCGCCCGCGTCACCGGGCACGTACGGGCCGGTGGGCTCGGGCTGCTCGGGGCCTGCGACATCTCGGCGGCCGGGCGCGGCGCCAGCTTCGCCTTCACCGAGGCGCGGCTCGGCCTCGCCCCGGCCGTCATCTCGATGCCGCTGCTGCCCCGGCTGGACCGGCGCGCGGCGGCCCGCTACTACCTCACGGGTGAGCGGTTCGACGCCGCCGAGGCGGCCCGGATCGGGCTGGTGACGCTCGCGGACCCGGAGGGGGACCCGGACGAGGCGCTGGCGCCGGTCCTCGACGGGCTGCGCCGGGGCTCCCCGCAGGGCCTGGCCGAGTCCAAGCGGCTGGTGACCGCCGATGTGCTGCGCGCCTTCGACCGGGACGGCGAGGGGCTCGCCGCGCTGTCGGCCCGCCTCTTCGCCTCCGAGGAGGCGCGTGAGGGCATGACGTCGTTCCTGGAGCGGCGCGACCCGGCATGGCTGCGGCAGACGGCGGCCGACGCGGGGGCGATACCGGACGCGGGGGCGGCGACGGATACGGGGGCGATACCGGACGCGGGGGCGGCGACGGATACGGGGGCGATACCGGACGCGGGGGCGGCGGCCGACTCGGAGGCGGCGTCGCATGCCGCGGCCGCAGGGGAAACGGGGGCCACGGGCTCCGCCGGGGCGTCCCGATGACCCCCCGTACGGCATTGCGCGACCCCAAGCAGGACCGCAGCCGCGCCACCCGCAGGCGGCTGCTGGAGGCCGCCGTGGCCTGTCTCGCCGAGCGCGGCTGGGCCGGTTCCACGGTCGCGGTGGTCGCCGAGCGGGCCGGAGTGTCGCGGGGCGCGGCCCAGCACCACTTCCCGACCCGCGAGGACCTCTTCACGGCCGCCGTCGAGCATGTCGCCGAGGAGCGCTCGGCGGAGCTGCGCGCCCTCCCCGCCCCGCACAGGGAGGGCCGCGTCCCCGCGGTGGTCGAGGCGCTGGTCACCCTCTACACCGGCCCGCTCTTCCGGGCCGCGCTCCAGCTGTGGGTGGCGGCCTCGTACGAGGAGCAGCTGGGCGCCCGGGTGACCGCCCTGGAGGCGAAGATCGGCCGGGAGACGCATCGGATGGCGGTGGAGTTGCTGGGTGCCGACGAGTCGGTGCCGGGCGTCCGGGAGGCCGTCCAGGGCCTGCTCGACATGGGACGGGGCCTCGGCCTGGCCAATCTGCTGACGGACGACGGCCACCGCCGGGAGCGGGTGGTGGCCCAGTGGTCGCGGATCCTGGAGGGGATCCTGACCCCGAAGGACCCGGACGACTACCCGGACGACCACCCGGTTGGCGACTGCCCTGCCGACGACCACCCGGTTGGCGATCGTCCTGCCGACGACCACCCGGTTGGCGATCGTCCCGCCGACGACCGTCCTGTCAACGACCGCCCTGCCGACGACCGTCCTGCCGACGACCGTCCTGCCGACGACCGCCCCGCCGACGACCGCCCCGCCGACGACCGCCCCGCCGACGACCGTCCCGTCAACGACCGCCCTGCCGACGACCATCCCGCCCCGGCCGCCTCCTGACCCACCGCGAGCTGACCTATCGCGAGGCGGGGTCCCCGTAGCCGTCGACCTCGTGCGGGCTGCGCGCGCCGGGGCCGATGTACCGGGCCGACGGCCGCACCAGACGGCCGGTCCGCTTCTGCTCCAGGATGTGCGCGCTCCAGCCCGCCGTACGGGCGCAGGTGAACATCGAGGTGAACATGGGCGCCGGGACCTCGGCGAAGTCCAGCACGATGGCCGCCCAGAACTCCACGTTCGTCGCGAGCACCCGGTCCGGCCTGCGGCTGTGCAGCTCGTCCAGGGCGGCCCGCTCCAGTGCCTCGGCGACCTCGAAGCGCGGTGCGCCCAGCTCCTTGGCGGTGCGCCGCAGCACCCGCGCCCGCGGGTCCTCGGCGCGGTAGACCCGGTGGCCGAAGCCCATCAGGCGCTCGCCACGGTCCAGGGCCTGCTTGACGTAGCGGGTGGCGTCCCCGGTGCGCTCGATCTCCTCGATCATGCCGAGTACCCGGGAGGGCGCGCCGCCGTGCAGCGGCCCCGACATGGCGCCCACCGCCCCGGAGAGCGCGGCGGCCACGTCGGCGCCGGTGGAGGCGATGACGCGCGCGGTGAAGGTGGAGGCGTTCATGCCGTGCTCGGCCGCCGAGGTCCAGTACGCGTCGACGGCGGCCACGTGCTTGGGGTCCGGCTCACCGCGCCAGCGCCGCATGAAGCGCTCCACGATGGTTCCGGCCTTGTCGATCTCCTGCTGCGGCACCATCGGCTTCCCCTGGCCACGGGCCGACTGGGCCACGTAGGACAGGGCCATCACCGCCGCGCGCGCCAGGTCCTCACGGGCCTGCTCCGCGTCGATGTCCAGCAGCGGTTTGAGGCCCCAGACGGGCGCGAGCATGGCCAGCGCGGACTGCACATCGACCCGGACGTCCCCGGAGTGGACCGGGATGGGGAACGGCTCGGCGGCCGGCAGCCCCGGGTTGAAGGCGCCGTCGACCAGCAGACCCCAGACGTTCCCGAAGGAGATATGGCCCACCAGGTCCTCGATGTCCACGCCTCGGTAGCGGAGCGCACCGCCTTCCTTGTCGGGTTCGGCGATCTCCGTCTCGAACGCGACGACTCCTTCGAGTCCGGGTACGAAGTCGGACATCAGGCGGCTCCTCATGCTGCGGACGACGGTCGGCGGCGGACGGTGCCGGAACGGTTACGCGGCCGCCTGACACGGCTCGCGGTCCGTACCGGTCACTCCGTGATGTGCCCCGTGCGGGTGTTGGTCACCCAACCGCGGCGGGGAGTGACCTCCGGGACACGGGGGGTGGTGCCTGCCCAGGCGCCGAACGGGCGGCGCGTGGTCCGCTCAGTCTGGTGCGTGCCCTGCCCATGGGGAAGCGTGAGAAGTGGCACATCCCCTCCGGATCGCGTGAGGGTTACGGGGTGCCGGGGCGGGGGAGGGAGAGCGCTCTTCCGGGGCCGCCCGTGCGACGGACCGATGATGTTGCAAGATATGCCCGTGCCTCACGTTGACTCGGAGCCCTCGGCTTCTTCCGCGCGTACGTACGACCCGGCCGCCATGCGCGAGCACTACCGCGCGGCCGGCTTCGACGAGGCGGACCTGGCGGATGATCCGTTCCGGCAGTTCACCCGGTGGTTCGAGGACGCCGTCGGCAGCGGGCTCTTCGAACCGAACGCCATGGTCGTCTCGACGGCCGACGCGCGGGGCCGCCCCAGCTCCCGCACGGTCCTGATGAAGAGCTTCGACGAGCGCGGCTTCGTCTTCTACACCAACTACGGCTCCCGCAAGGGCCGTGAGCTGGGCGAGAACCCGCATGTCGCCCTGCTCTTCCCCTGGCACCCCATCGCCCGGCAGGTGATCGTGACGGGCATCGCGCGGCGCACCGGCCGTGACGAGACGGCGGCGTACTTCCGCACCCGGCCGCACGGCTCGCAACTGGGCGCGTGGGCGAGCTCGCAGTCCACGGTGGTGGGCTCGCGGGAGGAGCTGGACCGCTCGTACGAGGAACTGGCGGACCGCTATCCGCCGGGCGAGCAGGTGCCGGTGCCGCCGGAGTGGGGCGGGTTCCGGGTGGTGCCGGAGGCGGTGGAGTTCTGGCAGGGCCGGGAGAACCGGCTGCACGACCGGCTGCGGTACGTCCGGCCGCCCGAGGAGGAGGGCGGCTGGCGGGTGGAGCGACTGTACCCGTAGAAGGCCCGTGGAAGGCCCGTGGAACGCCTGTAGAAGGCCCGTAGAACGACCTGAGAACGCCCCGAGAACGCAGACAACCCGCGGGTCTCTCCCCTGACGCCCTGAGGCGGAAGGGGGCCGGTCGGACGTACCGGCGACCCGCGGGTCGGGTGACTGCTTGGGATTGGCCGGCCGCGCACCTCTGGTGCGCCAGTCCGGCGAATGCGCTGAGCGCGACGACGGACTGCTAGCCCGCAGTCACCTCACGCGTCCGGATTTCATACATCTGCCGAACCACCTCCCTTCTCGTGTACCGACACACTAAGAAGCCCCTCCTGCCACACACAAGCGAATTTCCGTGAGGCAACGATTTCGACGAATGCGGTGTGGCGCGCGTCACGTTCGAGTTCAATGTCCGACGTGCCCCACCACAGACAGCCACGTCCAGCAAGGGGTGTCAGGTGAGCGCTTCACAACGTTCCGAACCCGCACGTCCAGCGCGTTCCGCCCGGTCCTCGCGGGGGGTCCCGGGACAGCCGGGCGCGGCCCCGTCGGCGTCCGGCCACCCCGACTGTCCGGACGGCCCCGAGCGGCCCGACTCCGAACTGCTCGCCGCGCTGCTCGACGGGATGGACGCCGCCCTGTGCGCGTTCGACGCCGACGGCACGGTGACCCACTGGAACCACGAGGCCGAGCGCATCCTCGGGTGGACGGCGGCGGAGGCGGTCGGCCGCAAGGGGCTGGGCGGCTGGGCGGCCCGCCCGGGGGACGCCCGGGACGTCGAGGCGCGTCTTACGGAGGCCATGGGCGCCACGGGCCGCCGGGTGCACGAGTTCGCGCTGCTGACCAAGGACGGCGGCCGGGTCCTGGTCCGTACGCAGGCCTCGGGGGTGCCGGGCGCGGACGGCTGCCCGGCCGGGGTGTACTGCGCCTTCAGCGAGGTGCACGCCCAGGTCGACCTGGAGCGGTCGATCGCGCTGAGCGAGGCGCTGCTGGACGACGCGTCCTGGAACGTGGTCCTGGTCGACGCGGATCTGCGGGTGGCCGCCGTCAACGCCAACGCGGCGGGCGCGCTCCGCACCACCCGTAAGGCCGCGCCCGGACGGCCGCTGGGCGACTTCCTGGACCAGGGCGTGGAGGAGGCGGAGGCCGCGCTCCAGCACGTCCTGGCGGAGGGCGCGCCCCCGGCGCCCACCGAGCTGTGGGTGACGCTGCGGGACGCCGACGCCGACGCGGCGGACGGCCTCGAGGGCGCGGAGGGCGTGCGCTACGAACTGCTCGACGACGACGAGGCGGTGCGCGGCGAGGGCGGCGACCGGGGCGAGGCCGGGGCGGCGGCGCGGCGTCGCTGCTGGCGCAGCGGCTTCCTCCGGCTGGCCTCACCGCTCACCGAGGAACCGGCGCCGCTCGGAGTGGCCTGGATCTTCCAGGACGTGACGGAGGTGAAGGGCCAGGAGCAGGAGAGCGCCCGGATGCGCTTCCGGGGCAACCAGCTGCACCGGGCCGGGCGGGCGGCGGCCGAATGCGAGGACCCGATGGAGGCGGCCTCGGTCCACCTGGACTTCGCGCTGGCGGGCTTCGCCGACCACGCCCTGATCGACCTGGTCCTGGACCCGCCGCCGGGCGCCCCGGCCGACCGGATCCGGCTGGTCCGGGCGGCGGCCACGCCCACCGGCGCCCCCGGCCCCTGCCCGCCCGTCGTCCCGGGCGGCATCCCGCTGGCCTACCCGGAGGGCCATCCGGCACTCCAGGCGGTCGAGCGCTGCGGTTCGGTACGGGCGAGCGCGAGACGCTCGGACGAGTCGGGGGCGGCCCAGTGGGCGGCGGCCCGCAAATGGCCGGAGGGCGCGGTGCACGGCCTGTGCGCGGTGCTGCGCAGCCGCGGCCGCACCCTCGGCGTGGTCACCTTCCTGCGCACCTCCAGCCGCCGGGCCTTCGACCGGACGGACGCGACGTATGCGGAGGACGTCGCGGCCCGGGTCGCGGCCTCGGCGGACCTGGCCGTACGCAGGCGCTGACGCCGTGCTGGGCGGTGCTGGCGACGTGCTGGGTGGTGCTGACGACGTGCTTCGCGATACTGCCGCGGTGCTGGGTGGTGCTGACGACGTGCTTCGCGGTACTGCCGCGGTGCTGGGCGGTGCTGGCGACGTGCTTCGCGGTACTGCCGCCGTTCCGGGCGGTGCTGACGCCACACCTGGGACCGGCGCGCGCCCGGCGCCCACGGGGGGCACCGGGCGGTGGATCACCAGACAGTGGATCACCGGGGGCGTACCGTCACCGCCGGTAGAAGATCCGGTCCCCGTATTCGGTCATCACCTTACGGTTCCACTCGTGCCCGCCGTCCACGTTCCCCGACCTGAGCATGGGCGGCTCGATCCCGCGTTCGGCCAGTTCCCCGATCCCGGCCGCCACCATGGACTGCATGATCGCGCTCGTCACGACGGTGGACGCGGGCGCGAAGGGCGCGCCGACGCCGTCCGCCGTGAGCTCCGCGTCCCCGACCGCGATCTTGTTGTCGACGACCAGGTCGCAGTGGTCCTTGAGGAAGCCACCGGAAGGGTTGCGCGAGGTCGTGCCGGTCGCGTAGCCGACCGAGGTCACCCCGATGACCTTGACGCCGCGTTCCCGCGCGCTCATGGCCATCTCCACGGGCAGGGCGTTGCGCCCGGACAGCGAGATCACGATCAGCAGGTCCCCGGCCTGGAGCGGGCTGCTGTCGAGGACGGTGGTGGCGAGCCCGTCGACGCGTTCGAGGGCGCTGCCCAGGGTGGCGGGGACGACGTCCACGCCCACCGCGCCCGGCACCGGCAGCAGGTTCATCAGCGCGAGCCCGCCCGCGCGGTAGACGACGTCCTGCGCGGGCAGGGAGGAGTGTCCGGCGCCGAACGTGAAGAGGCGGCCGCCCGCGGCGACCGTATCGGCGATCAGGGTGCCCGCCGCGGCGATATGCTCGCCCTCCTCGTCCCGCACCTGCCGCAGCAGGCCGATGGCCGCGTCGAAGAATTGCCCGGCCGGTTTGGACTCGCTCATCAACGCGTCGCCTTCCCTGTGGGGGGTTTCGATCATGACGCTGTGAATAGCAGCCCGGTCCCTTGCGGCGGAAGGGGCCGACTCGGCCCCGTTGTCGGTGGGATGCGTCAGAATTGGTTGAGGGCCACCGCACGACACTTCGAGGGGCACGCATGTCCGGACTGATCGACACCACGGAGATGTATCTCCGCACCATCCTCGAGCTCGAGGAGGAGGGCGTGGTCCCCATGCGCGCCCGGATCGCGGAGCGGCTCGAGCAGAGCGGTCCGACGGTCAGCCAGACAGTGGCGCGGATGGAGCGCGATGGGCTGGTCACGGTCGCGGGCGACCGCCACCTGGAGCTGACCGAGGAGGGCCGCCGGCTGGCCACGCGCGTGATGCGCAAGCACCGGCTCGCGGAGTGCCTGCTCGTGGATGTGATCGGGCTGGAGTGGGAGCAGGTCCACGCCGAGGCGTGCCGCTGGGAGCATGTGATGAGCGAGGCGGTGGAGCGGCGGGTGCTGGAGCTGCTCCGCCATCCGACCGAGTCGCCGTACGGAAACCCGATTCCGGGCCTGGAGGAGCTGGGCGAGAAGGCCGAGGCCGATCCGTTCCTGGATGAGTCCATGGTGAGCCTGCGTGAGCTGGAGCCGGGTTCGGAGGGCAAGACGGTGGTGGTGCGCCGCATCGGCGAGCCCATCCAGGCCGACGCCCAGGTGATGTACACGCTGCGGCGGGCCGGGGTGCAGCCGGGCTCCGTGGTGAGCGTCACCGAGTCGCCGGGCGGGGTGCTGGTCGGCAGCAGTGGTGAGGCGGCGGAGCTGGAGGCGGAGATCGCCTCGCATGTCTTCGTGGCCAAGCGCTGACGCTCCCTGACCTCGTTTTACTGCAGCGCGGTGGCTTGGCTTCCCGGCAGCGTGCTGGCCTGGCTTCCTGGCAGCGCGCTGGCTGGGCAGCCAGGCTTCCCGGCAGCGTGCTGGCCTGGCTTCCTGGCAGCGCGCTGGCTGGGCAGCCAGGCTTCCCGGCAGCGTGCTGGCCTGGCTTCCTGGCAGCGCGGTGGCTTGGCTTCCCGGCAGCGTGCTGGCCTGGCTTCCTGGCAGCGCGCTGGCTGGGCAGCCAGGCTTCCCGGCAGCGTGCTGGCCTCGCTTCCGGGCACCGCGTCGGCTTGGCTTCCTGGCAGCGCGCTGACCTCGCCTCTCAACACCGCGCGAATACACCCCCGCACAACCTCCCGCGCCTCGACACGCTGACCGATACACCCGGTTCAAGTCATTCGGCCGTCACGACCTGCGACGACGGATTTTCCCGATACCGGAGTCGACAGAAACCGAGCGGGCCGGGCCGCCGCGTGCGACGCTGTCGCTGACGCTCGGATCGTCAGGGGAGGGGGTCCGGTGGGCCCGATGGGCTGTGCCGCCGAGGGGGTGTTCTTGAGCGGGGGCCCCGGTGCCGTCAGGTGCCGGGGCCCCGCTTCCCCATGTCCCCCCGCTGGGCCCCGGGCCGCACGGACCGCGCGAACGCGACCGGTGCGACCCGGGGCCCTGATGACCCGGAGCCCCGAGCTCCCAGGGTCGTCCCCCGCGGACTCCCTTCCCCGAGCAGTCCGCCTCCCGCTAGCTGTCTCCCCAGGGCGCAGACGATCAATCCCCGAGCACGGTCACTCGAACGAGGGGTGTTGGACGGCAATGCCCCCGTGTTCGAATATGAGTTCGATACTGTGAGGGTGTTCGAGAGAGGGTTGGAGGTGCCAGACCGCATGGTGCGACGTATCGAAGTGAGCGGGGCCGGCGGCGTGCGGCTCGCCGCCTGGGAGTTCACCGATCCGCCCAAGGCAGGCGCTGGCCGCGAGGGAGCGCGGGGTCCCGGAGTGCTGTTGCTCCATGGGCTGCTGGGCCGGGCCGCCCACTGGGCGGAGACGGCCCGCTGGCTCTCCACCCGCTATCGGGCGGTCGCCCTCGACCAGCGCGGCCACGGCCGCAGCCAGAAGCCGGCCGAGGGACCGTTCGGCCGCTCCACCTATGTGGACGACGCCGAGGCGGCCGTGGAGCAGCTCGGCCTCGCCCCCGTGACCCTGATCGGCCATGCCATGGGCGCCCTCACCGCCTGGCAGCTCGCCGCCCGCCGCCCCGATCTCGTCCGGGCGCTGGTCATCTGCGATATGCGGGCCTCGGCCCTCGGCGCCGCCTCGCAGCGCGAGTGGGCCGAGTGGTTCCGCTCCTGGCCGGTGCCGTTCGCCACGCTCGCCGATGTGCGCAAGTGGTTCGGTGAGGACGATCCGACGCTGGAGCGGCCGAATCCGCCCCGGGGTGACTTCTTCGCGGAGGTCATGGCCGAGCGTTCGGACGGCTGGCGCCCGGCGTTCTCCTGCCGCCAGATGCTGAAGGTCCGTGACTCCTGGGTCTATGACGCCCATTGGGAGGAGCTGGCTCTGGTCGAGTGCCCCACCCTGGTCGTGCGCGGGCTGGACGGTGAGCTGGGCCGCGCGGAGGCGCAGGAGATGGTCCGCGTGCTGCCTCGGGGGCAGTATGCGGAGGTGGTGGACGCGGGCCATCTCGTCCACTACGACCAGCCGGACGGCTGGCGCCGCGCCGTGGAGCCCTTCCTGGCCTCGGTCCTGCCCGTTTAGGGGCACAGTGGCCCTGCGGAGGCCCGACCCCGGTGATGCGGCGCCCGGTTGAGGAGGCCCCGTTCAGGACCTCCCGTTCAGAGGGGCCCGTTCAGAGGGGCCCGTTCAGAGCGTCCCGTTCAGAACCTCCAGACGAACGGCTCGCCGCCGATCTCCGTCCACATGACCTCGACCGACCTCGCCCGCGCGGGGATCAGGAAGGTGTTGCAGAGCAGATGGCTCTGCCCGCTCCTCCAGTTCTTGATCTCATCCGAGTCCGCGCATCCCTTGGGCCGTCCGGCATCGCCGCCGGTGACCTTCGCTCCCCGCCGCCCGTCCGCGTACACCTCGGCGTAGTCCCCGACCCGTGGATACTCGTTCACCGTCGCCCCGCGCAGATGGGTGTACTTCACATAGGCCACCGCGGGCACCTTGCCCTCGGCGTCCGCCGGGTTGGACACCAGCGCCTTCGCCTCGGCCGCCGTGCCGATGTCGACCTTCTGTGCCGCGATCCGATAGGTGGGCTCGACCCCGGTGTCCTCCTTGAACGCGCGCGTGGCGGCCTGGCCCGGCTGGAGCGGCGGCTCACCTTCCGATCGCATACCGACCTTCTGCGCACCGCTCTGGTGACCATCGGTGACACCCGAGCGGGAAGTGTGGCGTGCGTTCTCGGATGTATCGCCCTTTTCGCCGAATGGTCCGCACGCGGTCAGGGCGAGAGCCAGTACGGCAACGGGCGCGCCGGCACGCAGCCACGTTGTCTTGGTCAGCGGCAAGTGGAACTCCAATGCGGGAACGTGGCCTCATCGCGTTCCGGTGTGATCCCTTGAACGCGATCGACGGTTCGTTGATCCTACGAGTCCTCTACTCCCTTACAGCAATGGGAAATTGACCAGTAATGGACAGGTGAAGGGAAGCACATGATCGGTGGCGACAGCACGGAACCGGAACCCGGCAAGGACTGGGCGGCATTTCAGTACGAGATCTATCTGAACGGGATGACCGGCACCGTTCCCCGGCTTCCCGCCGATCTCACCCGGCTCGAGGAACTGGCCGAGGCGCGGCTGGGGCCGGGGCCGGTGGGCTATGTGGCGGGCAGTGCGGGCAGCGGCAGCACCGAGCGGGCCAACCGGGCCGCGCTGGACCGGCATCGGATCGTGCCGCGGATGCTCCGTGACGTACGGCGGCGGAATCTGTCGGTCGAGCTGTTCGGCACCCGGCTGCCCGCGCCGCTCGCGCTCGCGCCGATCGGGGTGCTGTCGATCATGCACCCGGAGGCCGAGTGCGCGGCGGCGCGGGCCGCCGCGGCGCAGGGCGTGCCGTTCATTCTCTCCTCCGCGTCCAGTACGCCCATGGAGCGGGTGGCGGAGGCGATGGGAGACGGTGAGCGGTGGTTCCAGCTCTACTGGGGCAAGGACCGCGAGGTCACCAGGAGCTTTCTGAGCCGGGCCAAGTCCTGTGGTTTCACGGCCCTGGTGGTCACCCTCGACACCCCGCTGCTGGCCTGGCGGCCGCGCGATCTCGACCAGGCGTATCTGCCGTTCCTGCACGGTGTGGGCACGGCCAACTACTTCACCGATCCGGCGTTCCAGGCCGGGCTCGCCAAGCCGGTCCACGAGGACCGGGACGCCGCGGTGCTGCACTTTGTGCAGCTGTTCGGCGACCCCGGGAAGACCTGGGACGACCTGGTGTTCCTGCGCGAGCACTGGGACGGCCCGATCGTGCTGAAGGGCGTGCTGCACCCCGATGACGCCCGGCGCGCGGCGGACGCGGGGATGGACGGTGTCGTCGTGTCCAACCACGGCGGCCGGCAGGTGGGCGGCTCGATCGGGGCGGCCGACGCGCTGCCGGGGGTGGTGGAGTCGGTCGGCGACCGGCTGGCGGTGCTCTTCGACAGTGGAGTGCGCACCGGTGACGATGTGTTCAAGGCGCTCGCCCTCGGCGCCCGCGCGGTGCTGCTGGGGCGGCCGTACGCCTATGGGCTCGGGCTGGACGGGCAGCCGGGGGTGGAGCATGTGATCCGCGCGCTGCTGGCCGAGTTCGAGCTGACGCTGGTGCTGTCGGGCCATACCGATGCCGCGGGGCTCAGCCCGGAGGCGCTCGGCTGACAATTCCCTTCGGCTTTCAACTTGTCAGCCGCACCCGGCCGCCAACTTGTCGGCTACACCGGTCCATCGGCGACTCGCCGAGCGGCCGTTGGGGTTTTACCGGGTCCTCAGCCTCCGGATTGACGGGTGCTACGCTCCTTGGCGCGCAATGAATTAACTGATCATGGGGGGTGGTCGCGTGAAGATCAAACGTAAAGCCTCGGTGGTCGTGCTCTCGGCGGCGCTGATGCTGGGCGGTTCCGTCGCCCTGGCGCCATCGGCGTCGGCGGTGGGGTCATCGGCGTGTCAGTTCAATTCCCCGGATGTCAATTTCAAGGTCTCGACCAGTGGCGCGAGATTCCGCACCGGACCGGGAAAGCGGTACCGCGCTATAGGGACGCTTTACCGAGGGGATTCCTTCCGGTACTTCTGCCGCACCCGGGGCTTTGAGAACAGCTGGTCCTACGGGAAGATCCTCAAGCGGACCACGACCGGAATTCATGCCGGGACCAGAGGCTGGGTGTACAGCAAGTACCTCGACTAGCCGGAACGTTACGGCAGTTGGGTACCCGGCGGGGCGGGGGCTCGCCCCGGCCCCGCCGTCCGTGTCCGGCCCCGCCGCGCGCGCAGGTGCCGGCGTCGTCACCCCTTGCTGACCGCCGCCAGGATCTCCGGGAGCCGCGCCGCGACCCGCGGCGCCGCCACCCGCAGGCCGGTCTCCGCGATGGCCGCGCCGTACACCGTGCCCAGCGGGAACACCACCCACAGCAAGCCGTGCGTCCCGGAGACATGCAGCCAGATCGTCAGGCCCAGCACCGGCGCGCAGAGCACGGAACCCACGACTATCCCGCCGAGGATGCTGATCCAGGCGATCCCCGCCTGCCCCGGGACGACGTTCTTGTAGCCGCTGTCCTGCGGAATGGAGTACGGGGCCAGCACCGAGGTCAGGGCGCCGGTCGCCAGCATCGAGCCGAGCAGCGCCAGGGCGATTCCGAGTGCCTCCGGGGCGGCGGACCAGTTCTTCAGGACGGCGGCGCAGCCGAGCACCGCCACCGCGACGTACGGCACCGCCACCAGGAGCAGCGCCAGCGCACGGCCCCGCAGCTCCAGATAGGCGTCGCGGGGCGAGGAGATCGTCTGCGCGACCATCCAGAAGGCGGAGGTGTCCTGGCCGAACTGGTTGTACATCAGCATGCCGAGCATCCCCGACGCCCAGCAGGCCCAGTAGATCGAGCCGTTGCCCTGGGCCGCGGTGATGAAGGGGAGCAGCAGACCGACGCCCAGCGAGGTGACCCATGCCGACTTGGTCTTCGGGTCCCGTACGGCATAGCGCAGCGTGCGCAGCAGCACCGTGCCGGTGCGGCCGGAGGGCAGCAGCCGGGCGAACGGGCCCGAGGCGTCCGGGGTGTCCGGGGTGTCCGGGGTGTCGGCCGCGCCGGAGGACCGGCGCTCGCGCGGCGCCGGCGCCTGGATCGTGGAGGCGTCCGGCGTGGTCATCAGATGGGTGAGGGTGCCCCGCCACCACCACATCAGCAGCGCCAACGCCGCGAGGGTGAGCGCGAACTGGGCCGCGGCAACCCCGTAGGCGCCGTCGCTCACGCCCTGGACGGCGTCCACCGCCGCCGCGGGCGGCACCCAGCGCAGCACCGCGGCGGCCGGTTCCAGCACGGACAGGCCGTTCTTACCGCCGAGCTGCTGGGCCCCGAGGTTCACGAACTGCGCGCCGATCGCCACGAACAGACCGCTGAGCACCGCCATATCGCGGCCCTTACGGCTGGTGAGGAGGCGGGTGTTGGCCGTGGCGACGGCGCGGGCCAGCGCCACGCACACCAGCACCGTCAGCACCACGGCCACGGCGCCCGCCGCCGCGGCGGCCGCCCCGTGCGCGACGGCGATCGCCGAACCGGCCACCAGGGTCAGGGTGAACAGCGGGCCGATGCCGATCAGCGAGGACACCAGCAGTGCGGTGATCAGCGAGCGCGGCCGCAGCGGCAGCATCACCAGCCGGGTCGGGTCGAGGGTCTCGTCGCCGCCGGGGAAGAACAGCGGCATCACCGTCCAGCCGAGGGCGAGTACCGCCGTCAGCAGCGTGACGAGCGCGTCGACGTGGTTCGTACCGCGCAGCAGCACCAGGCCGAGCAGTTGCAACGCGGCGAACAGCATGGCCAGCACCAGCGAGGTGATGTACGCGGCCCGCCGGCCGCCGGACTGGCGCAGCCCGTTGCGCAGCAGCGCCAGCTTCAGCGAGACGAAGACGGGGGTGGGGGAGCCGGTGGGGACCGTGGGCGGTGCGGGAGCCGCGGTGCCGAGCGGGCCCTTGGCGTCGAGCGGGTCGGTGAGCGTCATCGGGCGCCGCCGCCCAGCCAGTCGAGGCTCTGGCCCGCCTCGCGCCGGTTGGCGCCGACCAGTTCCAGGAAGGCGTCCTGCAGGGAGGGCGCGTCGCCCCGCACCTCGGCCAGCGGGCCATGGGCCCGGATCCGCCCGCTCGCGATCACCGCCACCCAGTCGCACAGCGACTCCACCAGCTCCATGACATGGCTGGAGAAGACGACGGTCGCGCCGGAGCGGGTGTAGCGCTCCAGGACGCCGCGGATGGTCTGGGCGGATACCGGGTCGACGCCCTCGAAGGGCTCGTCGAGGAAGAGGACTTCGGGGTTGTGGAGCAGCGCGGCGGCCAGTCCGATCTTCTTCCGCATACCGGTGGAGTAGTCGATGACCAGCTTGCTCTGGGAGCCCGCGAGATCGAGGACGTCCAGCAGCTGGGTGGCGCGCCGGTCGATCTCCGCGCCGGGCAGCCCGCGCAGCCGGCCGGTGTAGGTGAGCAGCTCCCGGCCGGAGAGCCGCTCGAACATCCGCAGCCCCTCGGGCAGCACCCCGATCCGCGCCTTGACCTCGACCGGGTCCCGCCAGACGTCATGGCCGCCGATCTCCACGGTCCCCTTGTCGGGGCGCAGCAGGCCGGTGATCATCGAAAGCGTGGTGGTCTTACCGGCGCCGTTGGGTCCGACGAGTCCGATGAACTGCCCGGCGGGCAGCTCCAGATCGATCCCGGCGACCGCGACCTGCTCCCCGTAACGCTTCCACAGGCCGCTCACCCGCACGGCTGCGGCCCGGGACGACTGTGGCTGTGTGCTGTCTGCTGCTTGCTCCTGCGGCACCGGCTTACCCCGTTTTCCCGTGGGACGTGTCCCACTGACGTATCACGCGGGGGCCGGTCACGACGCCCCCGCCGTCGCTCCACGATAGGGGCCGTCCCGGGGAGCCCTTCGGGGTGTCAGCGGCGCTCGCGGCCGCAGGCGTAGGCCAGGGCGCTCACCAGCTCTTCCGCGTCGGGCAGCCAGCGGTTGGCGGCGGTGGGCCGCCGGGCCCACTGGATCGGGCCGCGCACGCCCACCCGGGTCGGCGGCGCGACCACGTAGTCGCCCTCGCCGCGGGCGGTCAGGTCGATCGAATTCGGCGGCCAGCCCAGGTTCCGCACCAGGTCGGGGACCTTGGCGGCGGCGCCGGGGAGGACGAAGAAGAGCATCCGGCGCCCGGGGGTGCAGGTGACCGGGCCCAGCTCGACCTGGCGGCGCTCCATGCGGGCGAGCGCCAGACAGCCCGCGGACTCCGGGACGTCGAGCGCGTCGAAGGTGCGGCCGGTGGGCAGCAGGATGGAGGCGCGCGGCGTCCTGGCCCACATGCGGCGGATCACGACCGCGCTGCCGGTGGCCTGGTTCACCCAGTCCCGGCCGGTCGGATGGGCGCCGGGGGCCGGGCAGTCGGCGGCTCCGCAGGAGCAGCGCTCCACTCCGTCCAGGGCCTCGAGCCAGGCGCCGGAGAGCACGTCCCAGCGCCGCTCCTCGGCGTATCGCACCGCCGTGTCGCGCAGCTGCTCCCCGCGCTGCTGAGGGATCTGCGGGGTTCCCGCGGGGAACCGCGTTGGTCCTGTCACGTCCATGGTCTCTTCCACGCACAGGACAACTTCCGCCGTCAACGAGAGTTACGGCCGGGCCCCCGCACGGGCGGTGCCGTCGGGGGTCCGGGGTGCGCGGTGACGGCACGGCGGGGCGCATGGGTGCACGGGCGGGGGCGCGTGTGGGGTTGCGGCTCCGTAAGCGGGTAGCCACCATGCGTGACGGGCGTGCGAGTGTCCGGCGGCCATGCCGCGGCGCCAGGGGGAGGGCGGTCCCGGACTCGGATCGGCGCCGTACGCGAACGGTGCGGTCTATGCGGTCAATACGGGCAAGTTCCGCATTCGCCGTATACCTGCGATATCTGCGGGGCATCACTCAGCAACAGAACGGATACGCCGAGAACGCAAGCAGTCACTGGGGGTAATGTCATGGCCGCTAGGCCGCTTGTGGCGCGGCAGCCGAACGAACGGCTGCAGGCGCTCATCCAGGAAGCCGGCTGCTCCAACGCCGGATTGGCGCGCAGGGTCAATATGTGCGGCGCCGAGCACGGTCTCGATCTGCGGTACGACAAGACGTCGGTGGCCCGTTGGCTGCGTGGCCAGCAGCCACGGGGCCGGGCGCCGGGCATCATCGCCGAGGCGCTCGGCCGCAAGCTCGGCCGTACGGTCACGATCGACGAGATCGGCATGGCCAACGGCAAGAACCTCGCCTCCGGGGTCGGTCTGCAGTTCTCGCCCACCGTCCTCGGCGCGATAGAGCAGGTCTGCGAGTTGTGGCGCAGCGATGTGGGGCGCCGCGACTTCCTCAGCGGCTCGACGGTCGCCGCCTCGGCGCTGGTCGAGCCCAGCCGCGACTGGCTGATCACCGGTGCGGACGTCCAGGTGGCGCGCAGCGCGGGCGCCCGGGTGGGGCGGTCCGACGTCGCGGCGGTGCGGGCCACGACGGACGCGCTCGTCGACCTGGACCACCGCTACGGCAGCGGCCACGTGCGTCCCGTCGTCGTCCACTATCTGAACAGCGTGGTCTCCGGGCTGCTGGCCGGCTCGTACACCGAGGCGGTAGGGCGTGAACTGTTCGCGGCCGTCGCGCGGTTGACGGAGCTGGCCGGATATATGGCGGTCGACACCGGTCAGTCCGGTCTCGCCCAGCGCTACTACATCCAGGCGCTGCGGCTCGCCCAGGCCGCCGGGGACCGGGGCTACGGCGGCTATGTGCTCGCCGCCAGCATGAGCCATCTCGCCGCCCAGCTGGGCAATCCCCGGGAGATCGCCCAGCTGGCGAAGGCCGCGCAGGAGGGCGCGCGGGGCCAGGTGCCGCCGCGTGCCGAATCGATGTTCCTGGCGGCCGAGGCGCGCGGCCACGCCCTGATGGGGGACGCGCGGGCCTGTCAGTCCTCGGCCGGGCGGGCGCTGGACGCCATGGAGCGGGCGGTGGGCAGCGGTTCGGGCTCCGTCACGGGCGACGAACCCAACTGGATCCGCCACTTCGACCACGCCTATCTCGCCGATGAGCTGGCCCACTGTCACCGCGACCTGGGCCAGGCCGAGCAGGCCCGGCGGCGCGCCGAGGAGGCCCTGGAGGGCCATCCGGAGGGGCGGGTGCGGCGGCGGGCGATCGGGCTGCTGCTGCTGGCCACCGCGCATGTGCAGCAGCGCGAGGTGGAGCAGGCGTGCCATGTGGGCACCCAGGCGGTGGATCTGCTGGGCACGCTGCGGTCCAACCGGGGCGCGGAGTATCTGGACGACTTCCAGCAGCGGTTGGAGCCGTACCGGGACGAGCCGGTGGTGCGGGAGTTCGGGGCGCGGCTCCAGGTGCAGGTGGCCTGAGGCCCGCCTTGAGGCTCGGCTTGAGACTTCTCCCGGGTGTGGGGGCGTTGAGCGGTGTGGGCGCTACAGGTGTGTTGTGTTGTGGTGGCTGATGCGCGTGTGGTGAGGCATGGGTGTTGTGGAGTGTGTTGCGTTGTGTTTACCGCGGGTACGGATGGGGTTCATATCGCCCCCGATCGTGGTGATGTGCCCCATGTCGCGGTGACCAGTCTCTCTCCGTCCCGATGGGCTCATGGGCACCGCGCCCTCTGGGGAACCGGTAGCGTGACCCGACGATTCCGTCGTTCCGTATATCAAGGAGTCCCGGTGACGCAGAGCGGTCAGGGGAATGAGCCGCGGCTTCCCGCGGTCCCGCCCGCGCACCCCGTGCGCGAGGGGGTTGTGCTGCCTGCCCAGGGGGACTACAGGCCCTCGGACGCCCAACAGGGGGCCCCGGCCGGGGGACAGGCGTGGGGGGAGCCTTGGGGGCCGCAGAGCGCTCCGGAACCGCAGCAGCAGGGCGAACTGCCGCCGCCGGGTCAGTTCGGCGCGCCGCCGCCGCAGGGGGAACTGCCCCCGCGGGCCGAGTTCGGTGCCCCGCCGCCCGAGGCGCAGCCGTACGGGCAGCAGCAGGGCTGGACGTCTCCGGAGAGACCGGCCCAGCCGCCGCACAGCGCTCAGCTGCCGCACAGCGCTCAGCCGCCGCACAGCGCCCAGCTGCCGCACAGCGCTCAGCTGCCGCAGCCGCCGCACAACGTCCCGTCGCCGTACCAGCCCCAGCAGCTGCCGTACCAGGCCGCCGACGAGACCCAGGTGATGCCGCCGCAGCCCGCCGGGGACGCGGACGCGACCCAGGTCATACCCCCGGTCCCGGGTGAGGCCCCGCCGCCCCTGGACACCCCCACCACCACGCTCGCCACGGTCAAGAGCGCACCGCTGCCGCCCGAGAACCGGCCCGAGTCACCGGCCGAGTCCACCACCCAGCTGCGCGCCGTCCGCCCCGGCCGCCGGGGCGCCCACCGCCAGCAGCCCCCCGCGGCCGCGGCCGCGGAGGAGACCGCGGTGCTCCCGCCCACGCCCGCCGCGCCCGCCCCGCCCGCGCCGATTCCGGAGCGGCCCGGCAGCGCCCCGTACGCGATCCGTCCCGGCCGTCCCGGGGACCGGCCGCCGCCCTCGGAGTTCGACGGTCTGTTCCGCGACTCCGGCGGTGCCGGTGGCGGTGGCGCCGATGAGACGCAGCAGCTTCCGCAGTTCGGCCCGGACGTTCCGCGACCGCCGTCCGGCGGCCGTGGTGACGGCGGCGGTCATGGCGGCGGTGGGCGGCGCCGGATGTCCCGGGGCATGATCATCGGCATCGTGGTGGTGGCGAGCTGCGCCGTCGCCGGACTCGCCGCGGGAGCCGTGCTCAGTATGGGCGGCGATGACGACGGTAAGGACAACTCGACGCTGAGCAGCGCCTCGCCGAGCGCCGCGGAGTCGTCCAAGGCCCCCGACCCCGTCGAGACGCAGGCGAAGGCGCTGGACGCGCTGCTCGCCGACAGCAACAACAGCCGGGCATCGGTGATCAAGGCCGTGGACAACATCAAGTCCTGCAAGGACCTGACCACCGCGGCATCGGATCTGCGGACCGCCGCGGGCCAGCGCAATGACCTGGTGACCCGGCTGGGCAAGCTGTCGGTGGACAAGCTGCCCGATCACGCGCGGCTGACCGCGTCGCTCACCAGGGCGTGGAAGTCCTCGGCCAGGGCCGACAACGAGTACGCGGCCTGGGCCGACCAGGTCGGTGGCAAGAAGGGCTGCCCCAAGGGCAAGGCCCGCCATTCGCCCCGGGTCGGGGCGGCCGAGCGGGCGAGCGGCGAGGCGACCCAGGCCAAAAAGACGGCCTCGGGGCTGTGGAACCCGATCGCCTCCCAGTACGGCCTCACCCCGCGCCAGGCCACCGACCTGTGACCGGACGGCCGGGGGCGGCAGCAGCGCCGCCCCCGGCCCACTCCGTGGCCCAGACCCGCGGCTCAGACCCGTGGCGCAGGCCCCCGGACCAGACTCGTGGCCCAGACCCGTGGCGCAGGCCCCCGGACCAGACTCGTGGCCCAGACCCGTGGCGCAGGCCCCCGGACCAGACTCGTGGCGCAGGCCCCCGGCCCACTCCGTGGCCCAGACCCGTGGCGCAGGCCCGCGGCTCAGGCCCCCTCCAGACTCGTGGCCCGGACCCCCGGCCCGGCCCAGACCGTGGCTACTCCGTGGCCCAGACCCGCGGCTCAGTCCGCCGGGCGGTAGCGCTCCAGGATCTTGGACACGTTGACGAAGCCCTTGCGCACCGCCACCAGCCGGCCGTCGCGCACCATCTGGTAGGTGACGTCCGCGTTGACGATCCGCGAGTAGTTGGGCACGTGCAGCGTGTCGTCGTAGCCCCAGCGCAGCGTGGGCGTCAGCCCGCCGGTGTTGACCGCGTGGCCGTTGTCCAGCGCGTTGCGCACGGTGCGGGCGCTGATGTCGTCGGCGTGCAGGGACATCAGCACCGAGCGCAGCACCGTGTAGCCGATCCAGGTGGTCTGCGTACCGGGGTCGTCCGGGTCGATGCGGTTGTCGTCGAAGGCGTACTTGTTGATGACCTTCTTCATGGGGTTCCAGCGCGGATCGTCCCCGGCCGGGTACCAGCCGGTGGCGTAGGTGCCCTCCAGGGGGCTGGAGGTGCCGCCGGTGGAGTCGATCAGGGACTGCCGGACGCCGCCGAGGATGGAGGCTATCCGCACCTTCGGATGGTTCTCCTGCACCCGGCGGAAGGAGTCGAAGAATGTGCCGGTGCGGTTGCCGAGCGCCGCGGTGACGCACGAGTTCTCCAGGGCCGCGCCCTGGTCGGCGCCGCCGAGGGAGCTGTCGGCGCCGACGCCCTCCAGGGCCGTGGTGGCCTGCTTGCTGTAGTCGCCCGCGCCGTCGGGGGCGCGTACGTCATGGGCGTCGGCGCGATTGCCCGCCCTGAGGCCGGTGTTGAGGAGCTGGGGGAGGTCGTCGCCCGCGATGGTGTCGGGGCGCACCAGCGCGGTGCGTTCGCAGCGGGAGGCCAGCTGGCGGCCGTTGCCCACCAGCAGGGCGGCCTGGCCGCCGTTGACCGGATAGGAGTACGGGCTGTCGAACTCCTCCTGCGTCAGCCCGTAGCCGCCTATGTAGGGGATGCCGGCGACCTCCAGCGGGGAGATGAAGGACCGGCCGTACTGGCTGTACGAGCCGACGACCGCGACGGCCTTGTCCTCCTTGGCCCGCTGGGCGCAGCCGGCGGCCTGGACGGCGTCGTTGCGCTCGTTGCAGGTGACGACCTCGAGTTTGCGGCCGTGGATGCCGCCGGAGTCGTTGACCCAGCGGGCAAATGCCTTCGCCATAGCGGGCATTCCAGGCATATTGGTCGCTTTGGTGCCCTCGGGGGCCCAGGTCATGACGGTGATGGGGTCGCTGTCGCTCTTGTTCGACAGCACCGCGCCGCAGCCGGACAGCAGCGACGCGCCGACCGCCGTACACAGTGCCGCGACGGCGGCTCGGAAGGGGCGGGAGGAGGGGCGTCGCCGTCCGGTCATGGCAAGCGAGCTTGGTGCTTCGCGAGGAACGCAGCCGCTATGAGAAGACAAGGAATGGTGACGTAGAGGTGAACAGCGGGGGCTGATCCGTCTCTGTGTGTGAAGAACGTACGATCGGTGACTGTGCAAGGTTCGGAGAAGTCTTCCCGTCGCGCCCGTCGCTCGACCACCATGGGAGGCATGCCTGTCAACGACATGCCCTGGTGGCGCTGGCGCACCAATGTGCGCTCGGCGCTGCATATGCTCTCGGATCCCGTCTTCCAGCAGGAGTGCTGGCTGGCCGGCCAGCCTGGGTACGGGGATGTGACGGACGCCGTCTACCGGCTGGTCGAGGACACTTGGCTGGACAACTGGTCCGCCGAGAAGTACGTCGGCACGATCTTCCGTGACTCGCAGGAGGCGGCGCTGGTCGATGTCGCCGTGCTGCGGGTGCTGAGGATCATGCACCAGGCGGGCGCGGACGCCCCCGTCTCGGCGTACCTCGAGCACCATGGCTGGCCGGAGGCCGTACGAGCGGCCCGTGAGGCCCATGTGCGGCTGGCCACCAACGACGGCGAGGATCCGGACATCCCACCGCGCACCCTCGAAGTATTGGCGATCATGACGCAGGCGGTCTGAACGACGTCGCGGGTGTGGGGCGCTGTCGCGGGTGTGGGACGCTATGGAGTCATGAGCGAGTCGCATCCCGTCCCCGACCAGTACATCCTCACGCTGTCCTGCCCGGACAAGCAGGGCATCGTGCACGCCGTGTCGAGCTATCTGTTCATGACCGGCTGCAACATCGAGGACAGCCAGCAGTTCGGGGACCGTGACACCGGGCTCTTCTTCATGCGGGTGGCCTTCCGTGCCGTCTCGCCGGTGAAGGTGAAGGACCTGCGGGCCAGCTTCGCGGCGGTCGGCGAGTCCTTCCAGATGGACTGGGAGATCCATCGCGCCGACGAGAAGATGCGCATCCTGCTCATGGTCAGCAAGTTCGGGCACTGCCTGAACGACCTTCTCTTCCGGTCGCGGATCGGCGCGCTGCCGGTCGAGATCGCCGCGGTGGTCTCCAACCACACCGACTTCCAGGCGCTGGTCGGTTCCTACGGGATCCCGTTCCACCACATCCCCGTGACGAGGGACACCAAGCGGGAGGCCGAGGCCCGGCTGCTGGACCTGGTGCGCGCGGAGCGGGTGGAACTGGTGGTGCTGGCCCGCTATATGCAGGTGCTCTCCGACGACCTGTGCAAGGAGCTGTCGGGCCGGATCATCAACATCCACCACAGCTTCCTGCCGAGCTTCAAGGGCGCCAAGCCGTACCACCAGGCGCATGCGCGCGGGGTCAAGCTGATCGGGGCCACCGCCCACTATGTGACCGCCGATCTGGACGAGGGCCCGATCATCGAGCAGGAGGTCGAACGCGTCGGCCATGGGCTCACCCCGGACCAGCTGGTGGCGGTCGGCCGCGATGTGGAGTGCCAGGCGCTGGCCCGCGCCGTGAAGTGGCACAGCGAGCGCCGGGTGCTGCTCAACGGGCACCGTACGGTCGTCTTCGACTAAGGCCGAGCGCCGCGCTCCTCGGAGACGCCGCGCTCCTCAGAGACGGGACAGGGACGCTGTGGCGAACAGCACATCCCGGATCGCCTCGGTGTCCCCGGACAGGCCCGCGGCCGCCTCCTGCGGCGGCACATGCCCGGACGCCAGCAGATAGAACGCCTCCTGGTCCAGCGCGATCGTCGCCACCGCTTCCTCCGGCGCGGCCATCGCCGCCGGGGAGTCCAGCGGGATGTACCAGTCGCCGCCGCCCGTGCCCTCCACCTGGAGATGGAGCGTACGGCCCGGGGTGCCCGCCTCGACCAGCCGGCGGGGCGGGGACGCGAGCCCGGCCCGGCGCCGCTCGGCCAGCGTCCCCGGAAGCAGCCGGGCACACAGGTCGATCATGGCCTTGAGGTGGGCTGAGGCCGGTGGTTCATAGGGGTAGTCGATGGCCTCGGCGATGTCCCCGGCGTGCACCCAGCACTCCAGGGCGCGGTCGAGGAACGCGTCGCGGATCGGCAGCGCGAAGTCCCCGTACGGCACATCGAGCTCCGCGACCCCACGCCCGGCGAACGACACCGTACGGACCAGGGCATGGCCCTGCTCGCGCCACAACTCCCGTACCGCGCCGGGCGGACCGGCCCCGTACGCGGCGCCGGGCTCGTCGTGCCAGTACGCCTCCGTACGGGCCAGGGGCGAGCCGGGGGCGCCGGCGCCCATCGCGGCGCCCATCGGGTCGGGGAGGCCGAGGGAGGCGGCGACGATGCCGTCCACGACCATCAGATGGCCGATCACCCCGGCGACGGTGGTGTCCCGGCTGGTGAGCCGCCGCCCGTCGAACCACTTGAGCCGTACCGGCGCACGCCACTCGGCCTCGCCCATGTCGCGCAGCAGCGCGTCCAGCCGGGCGGCCTCGGCGTCGTAGGCACTGGCCCAGCCGGGCATGGGTATCCGGGCCGGACGGCGGCCCAGACAGCCCGCGAGCACCCGGGAGCGCAGCATCGGGTCGAGGTCCAGGCTGTGCTCGGTGTGCAGCAGCCCGACGGCGTCGCGCAGCCGCAGCGCCTCCTCGGCGCAGGAGGGGCAGTGGTTGAGATGCGCCTCGACTGCGGAGGTCTCCTCCTGCGAGCACGCGGTCAGTGCCCAGGCGCCGAGCAGCGAGCGGAGCAGATCGTGCGAGAGCGGATGGGCCGCGGAGGGCGTGGGCGCCGCCAGGGGCGGGGCCGGTGGCACGGGGGCGGCCGGTGGCACGGGGGCGGCCGGTGGGGCGGGGCGTGCCGGTGGGGCGGGCACGGCCGGTGGGGTGGTGGGCCCGGCCGCGGGCGCGGGCAGCGCCGCGGAGGCGGGCGGTGCCGGGGCCGGACGCGGCTCCGGTTCTGGTTCCGGGCGCGGATCCGGTTCCGGGCGCAGTTCCGGTTCCGATTCCGGTTCTGGATTCGCTTCCGGGGCGGGGCCCGGGGTCGGTTCCGGTTCGGGGCCCAGGGCTGGTTCCGGCTCATGGCCCGGGCGAGGCTCCGGCGTCGGTGTCGCTTCCGGTTCGGAGCCTGCGGCGGGTTCCGGGTTGGGTGCGGTATCGGGCTCCGGTCCGGGCTTCGGTGTCTGTTCCGCCCGTACCTCGTCCGCCGGTGCGTCGTTCGCCGGTGCGTCGTTCGCCCGTGCCTCGTTCGCCGGTGCGTCGTCCGTCCGTGCCTCGTTCGCCCGTGCCTCGTTCGCCGGTGCGTCGTTCGCCCGTACCTCGTCCGCCGGTGCGTCGTCCGTCCGTGCCTCGTTCGCCGGTGCGTCGTCCGTCCGTGCCTCGTTCGCCGGTGCGTCGTCCGTCCGTGCCTCGTTCGCCCGTGCCTCGTTCGCCGGTGCGTCGTTCGCCCGTACCTCGTCCGCCGATGCTTCGTCCGCCGTGGGCGGGCGCGGGGCGGGGATGCCGCCGTCCAGGGCACCCGGCCAGTGGCCGCTGTCCTCGGCGGCCGGCCGCGGCGGCGGTATGCGTGGTGGCCCGGCGGGGTGGGACGGCAGATCCGCGTCGCTGCCCCGTCCGGGCCCGTCTCTTCCGTCGCCGGAGCCGCCGGAGCTCTCACCGTAGGCGTCGTCGTACGGGTCCGGCCCGCCGCGCCCGGTCACAGCGCCCGTCCGTAGCCGGGGGGCGAGACCGCGCGGGGCGGCTGGACATGGGCCGTGGACAGCAGCTGGAGGCCGAGCCGGAGGCGGCGCCTGGCCTCGTCCTCGGTCACCCCGAGGGCGGCCGCGGCCTGCCGGTAGTCGCGGCGGTCGAAGTAGGCGAGCTCCAGGGCGGCGCGCAGCGGGGCGGGCATGGAGGTGACGATGTAGTCGGCGCGGGCGGCCACGGACGCCTCGCGGATCCGCTCCTCCAGGGCCTCGCTGGTGAGGGTGCCCCCGCAGGCCGAGGCGGTCTGCGACGCGCGCAGCCGGTGCACCGCCTGGCGCTGGGTGAGCATGGCGATCCAGGCGCGCAGCGAGCCCTGCTGGGGGTCGTACGCGTCCGGGTTCTCCCAGACGTAGCCGAAGACTTCCCGGGTGACGCGGTCGGCACCGGTGTCGTCCTCGAGGACCCGATGCGCCAAGGTGTGGACAAGTGAGGCGAATCGGTCATAGAGCTCGGCAAGTGCGGCCGCTTCGCCGCGCGCCAGACGCTGTTGCATCCTGCGGTCCCAGCGGGGCGGTGCGTCGTTCGCCATGCGGCCCCCAATCCCGAGTTGTCCGGCCGGCCCTCCAGGCACTATGCCCACGTTCATATCGAATGTAATGCCGGTGGCTCTCACAACACGCGTCCATCAGGCAAAGTGCGTGAGAACGGGGCTGCGCATGGTATTGGAACGGTCGCTTTGCGCAGGATCGGGGAGACGAAACGCTTCGGCGCGGCATAGGGTCGTCCCTCAAGGCGTATGCCTGGGGGAGTTTCATGCGCCGATGGGCGGGCAGCCGCCCGGGAACAGCAAATTCCGGTTAGCGGCGAGCGAAGGGCTTCGGGCGCGTGACGTTGAAGGTGATGGAGGACCGGCGGGGGGAGTGGGTCGTTCTCCAGGTCTCGGGAGAGATGGACCTGGTGACCTCGCCCGCAGTCCGGCAGCACGTCCACGACGCGGTCGCCGAGGGCCGCCATTGGCTGGTTCTGGACCTCTCGGAGGTCCGGTTCTGCGACTCCAGCGGGGTCGGCGTACTGATCGCGGCGCGTCGGCTGATGCGGTCGTGCTCGGGTCGGCTGCGGCTGATCCTGCCGCCGCAGGACGCCGCGCACGGTTCGCATGTGCACCGGGTGCTGGCGGCCCTGGGGGTGCGACGGCTGTTCGACGTCTACCCCGACCTGGGGGCGGCCACGGAGCTGGACGAGGATGACGAGGACGCGGTCGACCCCCTGTCGGCCTGAGCGCTCCGCTGGGAGTGCCCTGACCTGCCGTCGATCGTCCGCGGCGCCGTCGTGGCTGGTCGCGCCCGCACGGCGGAGCCGCACATCGACACAGCCCCGCGCCCCTTCGGGGCGCCACCGAACCGCAGCCGACTTCCACCTCCGTACGCCTACGGGTGCGCCCGGGGCGGTATGCGGCCCGCTCATGCCGGACCCGTGACGCGCGGGGTCTTGGGGAAGTCGGCCCGTACGACGAAGCCGCCCTCCTTCGTGGGCCCGGCCTCCAGCGTGCCGCCCAGCAGCTGTGCGCGCTCCCGCAGCCCGACCAGACCGTGACCGCCGCCCGGCAGCCCCGGGGCCACGGCGGAGGCGTCGGGCGGGCCGTTGCGCACCTCGACCCGCAGGCCCCGGGTCTCCTCCGCCGCTTGAGCCGCTCCGGGTGCCGCCCCGGGCGCCGTCTCGGGCGCCGCTTTCTGAGTCGCTCCCCGAACCGCCTTGCGATCCCGTCCCGGCCCGTCCGCCGCCTCCGGCCCCTCCGGCTGAGCGTCGTTGACGCGTACGGTCACCCGCGCCCCCGGCGCGTGCTTGCGGACGTTGGTGAGCGCCTCCTGGACGATGCGGAAGGCGGCCCGTTCCACCGCCTCCGAGTGGCCCGGCCGCTGGGTCGCGCTGTCCGTCTCGAAGCTGACGTCCAGCGCGCTGAGTTCGATCAGCCGGGGCAGATCGGCCAGCCGGGGCTGCGGGGTCAGCTCCTCGTGGTCGCCGCCCGCCGCGCGCAGGATGCCGACCATATGGCGGAGTTCGTCCAGGGTCCGCACGGACAGCTCGCGGATGGTCCGCGCGCCCTCCCGCGCCTTCGCGTCCTCCGCGCTGATCTGCACCGCACCGGCCTGGAGGCTGATGAGGCTGACCTGATGGGCGACGACGTCGTGCATCTCGCGGGCGAGCCGGGCGCGTTCGGTGGACAGCACCTGCTCGGCGATCAGCTCGTCGGCGTGGCGGCGGCTGCGGGTCAGGTCCTCGATCCGGGCGGCGAGCTCCCCGCGCGTACGCACCAGGAGGCCCAGCGCGATGGGTCCCACGGAGGTCACACACGCGTCGATCAGCGTGAGGGTGTTCTCCCGGTACGCGGTCGACTCGAAGTCGGAGACCGGCCAGGGGATGAAGTGCGCGGCGGCCAGCAGCAGCGCGGAGATGCCCAGCAGCCGCCGGTCGGGGCGGAGCCGGGCCACCGTGTAGAGGGCGATCATCGGCGCGAACCAGACGTAGCCGATGAGGATTCCCGGCAGCGTGACCAGGAAGACCAGCGCGGGCAGCTTCCGGCGCACCAGCAGCGCGGCCGCCGCCACCAGCGAGACGTTGAGCTCCAGGCCGAAGGTGACGCCGTTGACGAGCAGCGCGTCGGCGACCGCGAGGAGGACGGGGACGATCAGCGAGCCCCACCGCATGACCCGCTGCGGCGGCCGCCGCCGGGCGGCCGGGGCGGACGGCGGCGAGGAGGGGGAGTGGGTGGGTGGCGGCGTGGGCGACGCGGCCGGGGACGCGCCGGGCGCGCCAGCGGTACCGGGCGTGCCGGGCGTACCAGCGGTACCGGGCGTGCCGGGCGTGCCGGGGGACGAACTCCGGGGCGGGGGCAGCGGGGAGACGGTCATCGGGTGCCACCTATCGGCGGACGGCTGGTGACGAGCCCGGCGCGGTCGGCGACGATCGCCGCCTGGACGCGGTTGAGCCCGCCCAACTTGCCGAGCACCGCCCGTACATGGTCCTTGACGGTGCTGGGCGCCAGCCCCATCCGCTCGGCGATCTGCGGATTGGCGAGCCCCTCGCCCAGCAGCGTCAGCACCTCGCGTTCGCGCGGGGTGAGCGCCTCGACGGCCTCGGCGGCCGTCGCCTCCGCCTCGGCGGCGAGATAGCCGCCGATCACGGCGCGGGTGACGGCCGGGTCGAGGACGCTGCCGCCCTCGGCGAGCGTGCGCACGGCCCGTACGAGCTGTTCCGGATCGGTGTCCTTGAGGAGGAAGCCCGCGGCCCCGGCGCGCAGCGCGGCCGCCAGGTACTCCTGGACGTCGAAGGTCGTCAGCATCGCCACGGCGGGGGAGGCGGGCGCGGCCCGCAACTGTCTGAGGACGCTGAGCCCGTCGGCGTCCGGCATCCGGATGTCGAGCAGCACCACATCGGCCTTGCTGCTCAGCACCGTGTCCACCGCGAAGGCTCCGGAACATTCCGCGACCACTTCGATGTCCGGGGCCGTGCCCAGGATCAGTCGCAGACCGGATCGTACGAGCGCCTCGTCGTCCACTACAGCCACACGGATCACCGGCCGCTCCCTGTCCTCAGCTGTCATGCCCATTGCCCGGACAGCCTGCCTCATCGGAGAGCGAATATGGAGTGGTTGGCTCCGTCAGTGGGCGGGAACACCCCCGCCGGTCGGAGGGGGTGACGGCAGACCAATGGTGGATTTCCCCGGCGGCTCCCAGCAGGCAGAGTGGATCGCAAGCCGCATCACCCCGTGGGGTCGTCCCGAACCCCAGCCCCGTGACCGCGCCGGAGTGCCTCCCGATGCGCGATCGGCGGACACGGCAGCGGGGCGTTGCCGCGGTCAGGCCGCCGCGACCCCCACACGCGGCGGCCTGTTCGTCTCTCCGACCGCCTGCCGTGCGGTGCGCCCCGACCAGGCGCTCGCCCGGCGACCCAGGCGCCGGCCGGCCCCCGAGAAGCTACGGGGAGGGGCCGGGCGGGCGGTCGGTGGGGGCGGGAGGGGCCGATGGACGCCTCACATGGGGGGCTCGGCGGGGGCCGGGCCCAGGGTGGTGGTGCCGGGCGCGGCGCGGTGGCCGAGCCCGGTGCGGTAGGCGTCCATCGCGGCCTCCTGGCGGCCCTCCCGGCGCAGCAGATCGCCCAGCAGCCGGCACAGGTCGGCCAGGTCACCGGCCGCGCCGGTGCGTTCGAGCAGGGACAGCGCCGCGCAGTAGTGCTCCTCCGCGGCCTCGGCGTCGCCGCGTTCGTCCGCGATCAGACCCAGCAGCCGGTGGGCGCCGCCCGCGTGGACCGCGCCGCGGTCGGCGGTCAGCCCGGCGTCACCCGCCCCGGCCTCGCCCGTCCCGGCCATCCCCGTCCCGGCCCCGCCCGGTGCCGCGTCCGGCTCTCCGGCGGTGTTCGCGGCGCCCGCGGCGGGCGAGCTCGTCAGCAGCGGCAGCAGCAGGGCCTCCGCCTCCGCCGTACGGCCGCGACGGCGCAGCACATCCGCCAGCTCGACCTCGACCTGCACGGTGAACAGCGCGGCCCGCTTGGAGGCCAGCATGTCGCGGGCGGTGCGCAGTTCGCGCTCGGCGCGCTCCAGATTGCCGTCCTGGGCGTGCACATAGCCGCGCATCCAGTGGCAGTGCGCCAGGTCGGTGTGGATGCGCAGCTGCTCGTACAGCTCCTGAGCCTTGGCCAGGGAGGCGTCGGCCTCGGCCGTCCGCCCCTCGGCGATCAGGGTGCGGGCCACTCCGCGGTGCATCCGGGCGATGAGCCCCGGGTCGTCCACGCTCGGCGCCAGCGCGAGCGCCAGCTCGGCGGCGCGTACGGCGCGGGCGTGCGCCCCCATGTCCATATAGGGCGCGATGGCCGCCGTATAGAGCAGCAGCAGCGCGTACGGGTCGTGCAGTCCCGAGGCGTTGAGTTCGTCGATGGAGCTCTCCAGCAGATAGCAGGAGTAGCGCAGTTCGCCCGCGAGGAGGTGCGCCACGGCCCGGCCGCGGATCGCCGGGATCCGGCGGGGCAGCGGTTCCCCGGCGAGCAGCCGCTCCACGGCCTCGAAGTGGTCCCGCGCGACGGTGAGGTCACCGGTCTCCAGCGCGCAGTCGCCGAGCCCCAGCAGGGCCGCCGAGCGCTCCTCGGCGAACCCGAGCCGCTCCGCCTCGTCGCGCACCTCCGCGAAGAGCAGGGCGGCGTCCTCGGCGGCGCCGGTCGCCAGCGCCCGCCGGGCGTCGGTGACGGCGGCCCGCAGCCGGGTGGCGTCGCGCGGTGAGCGGCCGGTGGTCAGCTCCTCGTAGCTGACGCCGAGCCGGTCCGCGAGATGGCGCAGCGCGGCCTCTGAGGGGCGCACCTTCCCGGCCTCGAGGGTGGAGACATAGGCGGCGGTGTACGCGGGCTCGGCCAGCTGCCGCTGGGTGAAGCCGCGTTCGGTACGCAGTCTGAGCACCCGGCGTCCTATCTCGGCGGTCGACTCCGCCCCGGCCGCCCCCGTCGCCGTTCCCGCCGTCCGCCCGTCACCGGCGCTTCTGTCGGCCACCGTGCCCTCTTCTCCCCGGCGGTAACTTAATCGCCGAGCTAAGTCCATTTAACGTGAGGATTGAAGGATGCAGCAGGCAAGCACAGCGGTACCGGCCGGGCCGGGCGCCGTGACGACCGTCCGTCAGCCGGAACTGCTCCTCGCCGACTATCACTTCGACGTACCGCTCGACCATAAGGCTCCCGAGGGCGCGCTGATCCGGCTTTACGCACGAGAGGTCGTCGCCGCGGGCAAATCCGCCGCCGAGCGCGAGCGGCTCCCCTGGCTGGTCTACCTCCAGGGCGGGCCCGGCTGTGGCGCGGACCGCCCGGTGGGCCGCTCCGGCTGGCTGGACCGCGCGCTGGACGAATACCGCGTGCTCCTGCTCGACCAGCGCGGCACCGGCCGCTCCACCCCGGCCAACCGCCAGACGCTGCCGCTGCGCGGCGGACCCGGGGAACAGGCCGAGTACCTCTCCCACTTCCGCGCCGACGCGATCGTCCGCGACTGCGAGCTGATCCGGCACCGGCTCATGGGGGACCGCCCGTGGACCGTGCTCGGCCAGAGCTTCGGCGGCTTCTGCGCCGTGAACTATCTGTCCCACGCGCCCGAGGGGCTGGACGCGGTAGTGCTGGCCGGCGGACTGCCCGCGATCGACCCCGGCACCGACGCGGACGCCGTCTACCGGACCGCCTATCCGCGGATGGAGCGCAAGACCCTCGCCCACTACGCCCGCTATCCGCGGGACGCGGAAACCGTACGGGCCCTGGTGCGGCATCTGGCCGACCACGAGGAGATCCTGACGGACGGCACCCGGCTCACCGTCCCCGCCCTCCAGCAGCTCGGCTTCCTGCTCGGCACCGGCGACGGCTCGCACCGGCTGCACTACCTCCTGGAGGACGCGTTCGTGCCCACCGCCGACGGGCCGCGGCTGAGCGACGCCTTCCGCGAGCAGGTGGCGGCCGTGCTCTCCCGCGCCGCCACCCCGCTCTTCAGCCTCCTGCTGGAGTCCACCTACGCCCAGGACGGCCGGGCCACCGACTGGGCCGCGGAGCGGGTCCGCGCCGAATTCCCCGCGTTCGACGCCGGTAAGGCGGTCGCGGAGGACCGCCCTGTGCTCCTTACGGGCGAGACGGTGCACCCCTGGATGCTGGACACCCACGCGGCGCTGCGCCCGCTCGCCCGCACCGCCGAACTGCTCGCCGCGCGCACCGGCTGGGGCCCGCTGTACGACACCGAGCGGCTGGCCCGTAACACCGTGCCGGTGGCCGCCGTGATCTACCACGACGACCTTTACGTGGACACCGAGCACTCCCTGGCCACCGCGCGGGCGATCCGGGGCGTGCGCACCTGGGTGACGGACGAGTTCGAGCACGACGGGATCCGGGCCGGGGGCCGCCGGGTGCTGGACCGGCTGCTGCGGCTGGCGCGCGACGGGAGGGGCTGAGCGGGGAGGGGAGGAGCGGCAGGTCGGGAGGGGGCGAGCGGGTGGTGGAAGGGGCTGAACGGGAGGGGTCGGGCGGGGTACGGGACGGGGCGCGCGGGAGGGGGTCAGCGGGAAGAGGGGAGGGGCTGAGCGGGGAGCGCGCCGCATGGTTGTGCGGTGCCCGATTTCCTAGCCACTTCCCTAATTCCCATTGCCCCCGACACCCGGACCCCTTAGGTTGAGCGGCGAATTAATCCTGCTTAACTGGCCGCTTATCGCGAGGACTTCGGGAGTCACCGTGCGCAGACGCATACGGAGCCGCATACGCAGCCGCATCACCCTGCGCACCGCGGCCGTCGCCGGAGGCATCGCCCTGGCGGCGGCCGCGGCCATGACCGCGCCGGCCACGGCGTCGCCGGGAGCGTCCGGCTCGACCGCCGCCGCTGACGCCGCCTCGTCGCGGAGCGCCCTGGACGTGGAGTACTTCACCGGACCGGGCGGCCACCCCCGCCACACCGAGGTTCCGGCCGCCACTCCCGAGCGGCTGACCCGCGCCGCCCGCTCCCTGTCCGCCAAGGAGGCCGCCGCCGACGGCCAGGTCGGTTCGGTCGTCGACAACGGCACCACGGCCGACAAGCTGGACGTCGTCTTCATCGGCGACGGCTACACCGCGGGCCAGCAGGAGGACTTCCACGCCGACGCGCGCTCCAAGTGGGAGCAGATGTCCGCCGTGCAGCCCTACGCCTCGTACAAGGACCTCTTCAACGTCTGGACGGTGGACGCGGTCTCCAACCAGTCCGGCGTCTCCGGCGACCCGTCCAAGGACGTCGTCAAGGACACCGCCCTCGGCTCGTACTTCTGGTGCGACGACATCGAGCGGCTGCTGTGCGTCGACACCGCCAAGGTCGAGTCGTACGCGGCCAAGGCGCCGCAGGCCGATCTGGTGGTCGTGCTGTCCAACTCCACCAAGTACGGCGGCGCGGGCTACACCCTCACCTCGCAGGTCGGCTATGACGGCATCGCCACCGCCGCCTCGGACCACGCCGACTCCGACCAGATCGCGGTCCACGAGACCGGCCACTCGCTCGGCAAGCTGGCCGACGAGTACTTCTACCCGGAGTACGGCACCTACACGGGCGCCGAGCCCGACGAGTCCAACGCCACCAAGCTGAGCGCGGCGCAGCTGACCGCCCAGCAGAAGAAGTGGTACCGCTGGATCGGCCAGACCTCGCCCGACGGCGGCACGGTCGGCGCCTACGAGGGCGGCCGCTACTACCCCAAGGGCATCAACCGCCCCACCGACAACTCGATCATGCGCACCCTGGGGCGGGAGTTCAACCTCCCCGGCCGCGAGGCGATGATCGCGGGCTTCTACCGCCACGCCAGCGCGCTCAGCAGCCGTACGGCCACCGCGACGGCCGTCAAGCGGTCGGCGGGCATCGAGGTGGACGTGCCCAAGGGCGCGTCGCTGAAGTGGTACGTGGACGGGGCGGAGGTCACCGCCGCGAACGGTAAGACGAGCGTGACCCCGGCGGCGCTGGGCGTCCCGAGCGACGGGACGACCCACAAGGTCACCGCGAAGGCGACGGACGCCACGAGCGCGGTGAAGGACCCGGCCCTGCGGAAGCTGCTCAGCGGCTCCCGGACGTGGAAGGTCACTGGCTGACCAACCCACTGACTGGCGCCCCGTCTATGGCGCCCCTCTGACTGGCCGCCCCGTGGACCCCCGCTGCGGGGCGGCCCACTTTTCTCGGCTGCCGTAGAGCTTCCGGCCCATGGGGCTTACCGGCGAGTGAGCCGAAGGGGCGCGTCGCTGTCGTAAGGGAGACGCGCGCAGGGAGCGAGGGCTCCGATCGATATGCGGCTCCGCCGCGCGGGCGACCGAGCACGGTCGACCGTCGACAGGGGGCACCTCCCAGCGGTAGCTGGGGGAGGCTGAAGCGCCCCGGAGGCGAACCGAGCCCTCAAAAAAGGGGGGCGGCCGCGGTCCGCCCCTCTAACATCGGCGGGTCCCAGACTTCCGTATGGCGCGCCCGTGCTCAATCGCCCGTGAGGGCGGGTCGGCGGTCCGGTGTTCGAGGGCCTCCGTGTCGTGAGGCAAGATGAGCCCATGGGTACCGGGGGAGAAGGCCGTCTGATCGCCAACCGCTACCGGTTGGCCACACGGCTCGGACGCGGCGGAATGGGCACGGTCTGGCGGGCCGTCGACGAGTTGCTGGGCCGCGATGTCGCGGTCAAGGAACTCCATGTGGACGAGGGGCTCACGGCCTTCGACTCGCAGTTGCGCGGTGAGCGCACCCTGCGCGAGGCCCGGACCGTCGCACAGATCAAGCATCCGAACGTGATCGTCCTCCACGATGTGATCGAGGAGGACGACTGCGCCTGGATCGTCATGGAACTGGTCGACGGGTGCTCGCTCGCCGACCGGCTGGGCGCGGACGGCCCCGTCGGGGCGCGTGAGGCGGGGCGGATCGCGACCGCGCTGCTGGGCGCGTTGCGCGCCGCGCATGTGCGCGGGGTGCTGCACCGCGACATCAAGCCCGCCAACGTGCTGGTGGAGTCGGGCACCGGCCGGGTCGTGCTGACGGACTTCGGGATCGCGCAGGTCACCGGGTCCACCACGATCACCGAGACCGGCTCGTTCGTGGGCTCGCCCGAATACACCGCGCCGGAGCGGATGTCGGGGCGGCGGACCGGGCCGGAGTCGGACCTGTGGTCGCTCGGGGTGCTGCTCTGCACGCTGGTGGGCGGTGAATCCCCGTTCCACCGCGAGTCGCTGGCCGGGGTGCTGCACGCCGTCGTCTTCGACGAGATCCCCGTGCCGGAGGCGGCCGGGCCCCTGACGCCGGTCATCGAGGGGCTGTTGCGACGGGCCCCGGAGGAGCGGCTGAGCGCCGACGAGGTCGAGCGGATGCTGCTGATGGCCCAGGAGGTGGGCGACACTCCGGAGATCCCGCTGGAGTACACCCCGACCCAGCCCAGCGTGCCGTTCGGGCCGGACGGCCGCGGTTCGTCGGCGTCCGTACCCGTACCGCCCCCGGTGTCCTCCCGCGCGCCGTTCCCCCCTTCCGCGCCCCCGGCGGCGTCCGCCCCCGCGTCCGCCCCCGCCGCCCCCGCCGCCCGGTCCCGTTCCGGCCGTGGCGGGCGCCGCCGTACCGTCCTTATGGCGGCCGCGGCGGTGGTCGCGCTCGCCGGTGTGGCCGCGGGCGCCGTGGCACTGCTGGACGACGGGGGCGGTGACGGCGACGCGTCGCTGGGCGGGCGTACGAGCCAGAGCGCCGACAAGGGGAGTTCGCGGAGCCCGAGCGCCCCCGAGAAGGCGCCGCAGCGGCCCGTGAAGGACTCCGAGCCCACGGCGCGCCCGTCGGACCGGATCCCGGACGGCTATGAGCTGGTCAAGGACCCGGTCGGCTTCTCGCTCGGGGTGCCCGAGGGGTACGCCCGCGAGTACAAGGCGCCCCGGGTCTACTACAACTCGCCCGGTATGGAGTTCCGGATCGGGATCCACGTCCAGGAGCAGAGCCCCGAGGGTCCGCTCGGGCTCAGCCGTAAGGCGGACGCCAAGGGCCCGCAGGACTATCCGGGCTACCGCAGCGGCCAGGTCATCGAGACCGAGCACAACGGCCGCCCCGCCGCATTGTGGGCGTTCATCTGGAACGGCTCGGCCGACGACGGCGGCTCACGGCAGACATACGACCTGAGCTGGAACGAGAACGGCAAAATGTACGACCTGTGGCTATCCGCCCCCGTGGGTGAGAAATCCCTGGGCAAGCGGCATTTCGACACCGCCGCCGCCACGTTCGCGCGCCTCGGCGCGGAGAACTGAGCGACGTCGCAACGGCTTTGTCACGAGCGCCCACGGCGTCTCCACAGGGGTGCCGCCGACTGGGTAATGATGGGCGCATGACGAACGACGGGGGACGGGTGAACGAGCCCACCAGCTACAGCCTGCGGCCACCGCACGCTCCGGCCGCCCCGGTGCCGGCGCCGCAGCCGCCACCCGAGGCGGCCGAGGCACATGAGGCGCCCCAGGGGTCCCAGCGGACCCAGGGGGCCCAGCGGCCGGGCCAGGAGGCCGAGGCCGGGGCGGCGGGGCCGTCGCGGGGCGCGTACGAGCCGACGCAGTTCGCCGATCCGCGCGGCGGCGCCCAGCCGCCCGCCGGACAGCGGCCCGCCGAAGAGCCGCCCGCCGGAGACCGGCCCGCCGCGCAGGACCCGAGCAGCGGGCGGCTCATCGGGGGCCGCTATCAGCTCGTCTCCCGCCTCGGTCACGGCGGTATGGGCACCGTCTGGCGGGCGCACGACCAGATCGTGGACCGCGATGTCGCGGTCAAGGAGCCGCGCGTCCCCGACCATCTCCCCGAGCGCGAGCGGCAGACCGTCTATCAGCGGATGGAGCGCGAGGCGCGCGCCGCGGCGCGGATCGACCACCCCTCCGTCGTGACCGTCCACGACGTGGTGGTGGAGAACGGCCGCCCCTGGATCGTGATGGAGCTGGTGCGCGGCCAGTCGCTGGGCGACCGGCTGACGGAGGGCACGCTGGATCCGCGCGAGGCGGCCCGGATCGGCCTCGCCGTGCTCGGCGCGCTGGCGGCGGCCCATGAGGCGGGCGTGCTGCACCGCGATGTGAAGCCGGACAACGTACTGCTCGGCCGGAGCGACCGGGTGGTGCTCACCGACTTCGGCATCGCGCAGATCGAGGGCGAGCAGCGGCTCACCGAGACGGGCGGCTTCGTCGGCTCGCCCGAGTTCATCGCGCCCGAGCGGGTGCTGGGCCAGCGGCCGGGGCCGGAGTCCGACCTGTGGTCGCTCGGCGTCGTGCTGTACGCGGCAGTCGAGGGCATGTCGCCGTTCCGCCGCTCCCACGCCCCCGCGACCCTCCAGGCCGTGCTCGGCTCCGAACCGCAGGTCCCCGCGCGGGCCACCGGCCCGCTCGCCACGCTGATCATGCAACTGCTGCGCAAGGACCCGGCGATGCGCCCGGCGGCGCCGGAGGTGCGGCAGGCCCTGGCGGCGGCGGTGCGGGAGCCGCAGTCGGTGCCCACCATGCTCGCCACGGCCGGATACCCGCCGGGCGGCGGACGGTCCACGGGCAGCCGCTTCGTGCCGCCGATCCTGCACAAGAACCGTAAGGCGCAGCTCGGGCTTGCCGGCCTGGTGCTGGTGGTGGCTGCCGCCCTGGTGCTCACGATCATGAAGCCGTTCTCCAGTGAGGGGCTGCCGCCGGGCTGGACGGTCCGGGAGGAGCGCGATGTCGTGGGCGCGTCCCTGGCCGTGCCGGGCGAGTACCGGCGGGTCCAGGACGACAGCGACTCGGACAACCCGGTGGTCACGTACTACGACCCCAGCGGTGTCTTCAGCGTCTCCCTGCGGCGGTCCACCCCCGACGGCGAGAACGACCCCGCGGACCTCGACGCGGCGGCGGACCAGATCGTGGCCTTCTACAAGGACGGTGGCGGGGCGACGGTCGAGGAGGCCAAGAGCGAGAAGGCCGGGTCGAAGCAGCAGGGGAAGGAGGCGCGGGACGTCACCACCTCCTATCTGCCGTACGGCACCAGCAGCAACAAGAACCCCATCCGGTATGTGAAGCACGATCACCTCTACGTCAACAAGGCCAAGGTCGCCTGGGATCTGACGGTCTCCATGCCCGCCAACGGCGACGCCCAGAGGGACGGCGAGGAGCTCTACGAGCGGATCGTGCGGAATCTGAAGATCGACAAGCTCTGAGGGAGTTGGCCGGGTCCGCCCGGGCCGGGGGACGAAAGTTGTTACCGCCGGGTACCCAAAGCCGCCGGGCGCGCCTACTCTCGCCCCCATGACGGACTCGCACATCACGCAGGGCGGCGCCGGCAACCCGGTCGCCCCCGAAGGCACCCGCACCGCCGCCGACGTCGTCACCCCCGAGCTGATCGCCCGGCTCACCCGGGGCGTCGGCGGCAGCGGCACCACCGTCAGCCACACCCCGTTCACCGGGGAAGTCCTCGCCGCCGCCCTGCCCGAGTCCACCCCCGAGGACGTCGCCACCGCCTTCGAGAACGCCCGCGCCGCCCAGCGGGCCTGGGCCGCGACGCCCGTCCGCCGGCGCGCCGCCGTCCTCCTCCGCTTCCACGACCTGCTGCTGCGCCGCCAGCCGGAGGTCCTGGACCTGATCCAGCTGGAGACCGGCAAGACCCGGCTGCACGCCCAGGAGGAGGTCCAGGGCGTCGCCATCGTGGCCCGCCATTACGGCCGTAAGGCGCCCGCGTATCTGCGTCCCAAGGGGCATCTGGGCGCGGTGCCCACCCTCACCAAGGTCACCGAACTGCGCCAGCCGCGCGGGGTCGTGGGCCTCATAGCGCCCTGGAACTACCCCCTCCAGCTCTCCGTGGGCGATGCGATCCCCGCCTTCGTGGCGGGCAACGCCGTGGTGATGAAGCCCGACACCGAGACCGCGCTGTCCGCCCTGTGGGCGCGCGAGCTGATGGTGGAGGCCGGACTTCCGGCCGGGGTGTGGCAGATCGTGATCGGGGACGGCCCGGTGGTGGGCCCCGCCGTGGTCGAGCGCGCCGACTACGTCGCGTTCACCGGCTCCACCCGCACCGGCCGCGAGGTGGCCCAGGCCGCCGCCGCCCGCCTGGTGGGCTGCTCCCTCGAACTCGGCGGTAAGAACGCCATGCTGGTGCTGCGCGACGCCGACCTCGCCCGCGCGGTCGACGGCGCGGTGCGCGGCAGCTTCGCCTCCGCCGGGCAGCTGTGCATCTCCATGGAGCGGCTGTACGTCCACGAATCGATCGCGGACGACTTCCTGGAGCGCTTCGCGGCCCGTACGAAGGCCATGCGGCTCGGCACCGCCCTCGCGTACGGCGCGGAGATGGGCTCGCTCGTCTCGGAGCGCCAGCTGGAGACCGTCACCCGCCATGTGGACGAGGCCGTCTCCAAGGGCGCCACGGTGCTCGCCGGCGGCCGCGCCCGCCCCGACATCGGCCCGTACTTCTACGAGCCGACGATCCTGGACGGCGTGGAGCCCCCGATGGCCGTCTGCACCGAGGAGACCTTCGGCCCGGTCGTCTCCGTCTACCGCTTCCGCGACGAGGACGAGGCCGTCGAGCGCGCCAACGCGACGTCCTACGGTCTGAACGCCAGCGTCTGGACCAAGGACTCCCGGCGCGGCCGCGCGATCGCCACCCGGCTGCGCGCGGGCACCGTCAACCTGAACGAGAGCTACGCCGCCGCCTTCGGCAGCGTCGCGTCGCCCATGGGCGGCATGGGCGACTCCGGACTCGGCCGCCGCCATGGCTCCGAGGGCATCCTCAGGTTCACCGAACCGCAGACGGTCGCCCAGCAGCGGCTGATGCCGCTCGGCCCGGCCTTCGGGATGACGGACGAGAAATACGCGGACTTCATGACCCGCAGCCTGCGTGCGCTCAAGGCACTGCGCCTGCGCTGATCAGCACATTTCAATGGAGGTACCAGTGTCAGGGGAGAGGTCTGCCCAAAAGCGGGTGCGAGAGCCCGGCCACGACGAGGACTTCGCCGACGATCTCAACGCCCGTGCCGGCGCCCATGCCGAGGTTGACGCCGAGATCGACGCCGCCGCCGACGACGACGGTGACTTCGACTACGACGTGATCGTGATCGGCTCGGGATTCGGCGGATCGGTATCGGCCCTGCGCCTGACCGAGAAGGGCTATCGGGTCGGCGTCCTCGAGGCGGGCCGCCGGTTCACCCCCGAAACCCTGCCCAAGAGCTCCTGGGACCTCCGCAACTACCTCTGGGCCCCGGCCCTCGGCTGCTTCGGCATCCAGCGCATCCATGTCCTGGGCAAGGTCATGGTGCTGGCGGGCGCCGGGGTCGGGGGCGGCTCGCTCAACTACGCCAACACCCTCTACGTACCGCCCGAGCCGTTCTTCCGTGACCGCCAGTGGGGGCACATCACCGACTGGCAGGAGGAGCTGAGCCCGTACTACGACCAGGCGCGGCGGATGCTCGGGGCGCGCCTGAACCACACCCTCACCCCGTCCGATGTCCACCTCAAGGCGGCCGCCGAGAAGATGGGCGTGGGCGACACCTTCCATATGGCGCCCGTGGGGGTCTTCTTCGGGGACGGCCACGACGCCGACGGCACCACCAAGGCCGCACCGGGCGGGCCCGTTCCCGATCCGTACTTCGGCGGCGCCGGCCCGTCCCGTAAGGCGTGCACGGAGTGCGGTGAGTGCATGACCGGCTGCCGCCACGGTGCCAAGAACACCCTCAACGAGAACTATCTCCACCTCGCCGAGCGGGCCGGAGCCGTGGTCCACCCGATGACGACCGTCGTCGCCCTGCGCGACGACCCCCACGGCGGGTATACGGTCACCACCGTCCCGACCGACAACCGCCGTAAGGGCAAACCCAAGGCGCTGCGCTCCCGGTACGTCGTCCTCGCCGCCGGTACCTACGGCACCCAGACGCTGCTGCACACGATGCGGGACAAGGGGCTGCTGCCGCGCCTCTCGGAGCGGCTCGGCATCCTCACCCGCACCAACTCCGAGGCCCTGGTGGGCGCGCAGACCACCGACCGCCGCTACCGCCGCTCGGGGGGCGGGGAGGGGCGGGCGGACTTCACCCGGGGCGTCGCGATCACCTCGTCCATCCACCCGGACGAGAACACCCATATCGAGCCCGTGCGCTACGGCAAGGGCTCCAACGCGATGGGGATGCTCTCCATCCTGCAGATCCCGCACGGCGGGCGTGTTCCGCGCTGGCTGCGCTTCCTGGGCGCCAACCTCCGGCACCCCACCCTGGCCGTGCGCTCGCTGTCCAACCGCCGCTGGTCGGAGCGGACCATCATCGGCCTGGTCATGCAGACGCACGACAACTCGCTGACCACCTACCGCAAGCCGAAGGGGCCGGGTAAGGGGCTGCTCACCGCCCGCCAGGGCCACGGCGAGCCCAACCCCGACCACATCCCCGAGGGCGCCGAGGCCGCCCGCCACATCGCCGACTCGATCAACGGCTTCGCGGGCAGCAATGTCGGCGAGCTCATGGGCACCCCGCTGACCGCCCACTTCCTCGGTGGCTGCCCGATCGGGGCGTCCCCGGAGGAGGGCGTCATCGACCCGTACCACCGGCTCTACGGCCATCCGGGCATCCATGTGGTCGACGGCGCCGCCGTCTCGGCCAATCTGGGCGTCAACCCGTCTCTGACCATCACGGCACAGGCCGAGCGGGCGATGTCCCTGTGGCCCAACAAGGGCGAGTCCGACCCGCGTCCGGCCCCGGAGGCGCCGTACGAGCGCCTGCGGCCCGTGCCGCCGCGCAGCCCCGCCGTACCGGCGGACGCCTTCGGGGCGCTGAGGCTCCCGCTGCTGCCGGTGCCGGAGGTCCCGCCGCGCGCCTGATCGCCGGGCAGCTGCTCGCCGGGCAGTTGAGCGCGGGCGCCTGAGCGCCGGGCGCGCCTGAGCGCCGGGCGCCGTACGGGCCGGAGACCAGCCCGTACGGCGCCCTCAGAACGTCGCGAGGACCGTCAGACCGTGGCGCGACGGCGGCGGACCACGAAGACCGCGCCTCCGCCCGCGGCCATCGCCACACCGCCGATCACGGCGATCATCGGCAGCGCGGAGGAGGAACCCGTTTCGGCCAGGCTGCCCTTCGGGCTGATCTCCGTGTCGCCCTCCGGCTTGTGCGGCAGCGGCTTCTTGCCACCCTGCGGCTTCGGGTCGGCCGGCGGCACATGGCCCGGCTCCGAACCCGCCTTCAGCACGTCGAACTCGTAGTACTCACCGGTCGAGTAGACGCAGTTGCCCTCGTCGTCCGCGTACACGCCGACGCTGATGGCGTAGCCGAAGCCCTCGGGCGCGCTCTTGGCGACGCTCAGCCGGAGGTCGACCGTAAGGGTCTCGTGGGGGCGCACATCGGTGTAGCCGATGTAGCCGGAGCCCGGGTCGCTCTCGTCGGTGGAGATCGCCTTCCAGGCGCCGGACTTGGGGTCCTTGTACTGCAGCGTCAGGTGCTTGCCCGTCCCGTCCGGGGCGGACTCGTGCACCGTGCCCGCGAAGACCCCGAAGTCGACCCGCTGGTAGGCGCGGTCCGACTCGTTCTTCACCTGGAACTTGAAACCGTGGAAGCCGCTGCCCGCCACGACCTTCGACGGCAGGCCGACCAGGGTCGTGCTGAGCTCCGGGTCCTCGTTGTAGTCCCCGTCGTCCGCGCACTCGCCGTCGCCCGGCTCCTCGGTCGAGGTCGAAGTCGGGGTCGGGGTCGGGGTCGGGGTGGCGGTCTCGGTCGGGGTGGACGAGGGAGTGCCGCCGGGGTCGCCCGGGGTCGGAGCCTGGGTGGCGCTCGTGGACGGTGCCGGGGTGGTCGGCGTGGCCTCGTCGGTCGGGGTCTCCGACGGCGCCGGGTCCTCCGGGGACGGCGTCACGGTCTCGGAGGCGGACGGCGACGGGCTCTCGCTCGGCGTCTCCGCGAAGGCAGCGGGGGCCGCGAGAAGCGCGGCGGGGGCTATGGCGGCCGTCGCTGCGGCGGCCGCCAGGGCGCGGCGAAGCTTCATGAAGACCTCTCTGGGTCCGTACGTATCCCCTGGGGGCGATACGCGTGTGGAAGGCCGTCGCGGTGGGGCGCGGGATGGCCGTGCGTTTGCACGTACATGACCAGGCGAATGGCTGAAAGGTTGCCTTCACAGTTGCTCACAGAATGGTCACAGAATCCGCGACAGGCGCCCTGCCTCGCACGTCATCACCCGTACGGCGCGTGACCGGCCCGCGCGCGGGCTCGTTGTGCCCGGTGCCGCGCCAGCCAGGAGCGGCCCGGAAAATCCACGCGTGGCTCAGTTCCGCCGCAGCGATGAGACGCGGCCCCTGTGGTGATTCAGGCGGCGCGTCGTGGGACCTCGCTCCGGCGAGGTGACCGGTCGGCAGGGGACAGCAGCCCGGTCACCACCTAAGGGCGGTCGGCCCCGGGGACGCCTGGGGCCGACCGTATCCGGTCGAAACGGTTGCGCCCGGCGCTCCGCATCCACCACGATGCTGAGAGGGAAAACGCCCCCGGTCACACCCCGACATTGGTCCGACCACGCGGGCGTACGCCGTTCAGACACCCCTGACATACGGGCCCCATAAGCCAGCGGCGCAACCCCCCGGCGCCGCCTCTCAGCACCGGCGCTGCCCTGACGCCGGTGCTGACCGCCTAGGGCCCCGGGGGCGCCCGCCTCGTTCGGGCGCTCCCGGGGCCCTTCGCCTGCCCGTGGCCGCGAAGGCGGAGGGATCTAGACGCGGGGGATCTGGACGCGGAGGGATCGGACGCGGGGATCAGACCCGGCCCCGGCACAGCTCCAGCAGCGTCATGGCGAGCGTCGTACCGGGCTTGCCCAGCCGCTGCCGGTAGCGGTCGAGGATCTCCATCTCGCGGGATAGGTGCACCCGCCGTCCGCCCGCCGCGATCCGTGCCTCCTGGACGGTGGCCGAGACGGCCATCCGCTCCCGGACGAGATCGAGGATCTGCCCGTCGAGGGCGTCGATCCGCTCCCGCGCGGTGCCGATCACATGGGCGGCCTCTGTGGCCGAAACGCTGCTGCTCATATCCGTATCTCCTGGTCCGTTTCGCGGGGCCCTGGAGCCCGGTCGAGGCCCGGAGACAAGACAGAACGCCCCGGGCCTTTGCCGGCCCGGGGCGCCTGGGAAGTCGCTGTCAGTGTTTACGCAGCACGACCATGGCAGCCGGACGGGCCGGTGCCATAGGTAAAGACGAACGTCATGCGCGTGGACATGACGTCGATTATGGGCCCGTTAGAATCGAAAGTCCAAACCTGCGGTCCCGCCCCGAAGCCGTGGCCCCGCCGCAGCCTTGTCCCACGTTCCACCGCACGCCACCACCGCCGGAAGGCCGCCGAAGTGCCATCAGCGTCCCCTGCTGCCGCCCCCGACACCGTCCTGGTCGTCGACTTCGGCGCGCAGTACGCCCAGCTCATCGCCCGCAGGGTCCGTGAGGCCCGGGTCTACAGCGAGATCGTTCCGTCCACCATGCCGGTGGCCGAGATGCTCGCCAAGAACCCCAAGGCGATCATCCTCTCCGGCGGCCCCTCGTCGGTCTACGCCGAGGGCGCGCCCACGCTCGACCGCGCGCTCTTCGAAGCGGGCGTCCCCGTCTTCGGCATGTGCTACGGCTTCCAGCTGATGGCCAAGTCGCTCGGCGGCACCGTGGACAACACCGGGGCGCGGGAGTACGGCCGTACGGCGCTCACCGTCACCAAGCAGGGCTCGATGCTCTTCGCGGGCACCCCCGAGGAGCAGCAGGTGTGGATGTCGCACGGCGACGCCTGCTCCCAGGCCCCCGAGGGCTTCACCGTCACCGCGTCCACCGACGTGGTGCCGGTCGCGGCCTTCGAATGCGACGAGCGCAGGCTGTACGGCGTGCAGCACCACCCCGAGGTGATGCACTCCACCCACGGCCAGCAGGTGCTGGAGCACTTCCTCTACCGGGGCGCCGGCCTGGAGCCCACCTGGACCACCACCAATGTGGTCGAGGAGTCCGTGGCCGCGATCCGGGAGCGGGTCGGCAGCAAGCGCGCGATCTGCGGGCTGTCCGGCGGTGTGGACTCCGCCGTGGCCGCCGCCCTCGTCCAGAAGGCCATCGGCGACCAGCTGACCTGCGTCTACGTGGACCACGGGCTGATGCGCAAGGGCGAGTCCGAGCAGGTCGAGAAGGACTTCGTGGCGGCCACCGGGGTGCAGCTGAAGGTCGTCGAGGCCGAGGAGCGGTTCCTTACCGCGCTCGCCGGGGTCTCCGACCCCGAGGAGAAGCGGAAGATCATCGGCCGGGAGTTCATCCGGGTCTTCGAGCAGGCGCAGGCCGAGCTGGTGGCCGAGGCGGGCGCGGCCGGTGAGGACGTGGAGTTCCTGGTCCAGGGCACCCTCTACCCCGACGTCGTGGAGTCCGGCGGCGGCACCGGCACCGCCAACATCAAGTCCCACCACAATGTGGGCGGGCTGCCCGACGACATCGAGTTCCAGCTGGTCGAGCCGCTGCGCCGGCTGTTCAAGGACGAGGTGCGGATGGTCGGGCAGGAGCTCGGCCTGCCGGACGAGATCGTCCACCGCCAGCCCTTCCCGGGCCCGGGCCTGGGCATCCGCATCATCGGCGAGGTCACCAAGGAGCGCCTGGACCTGCTGCGCGAGGCCGACGCCATCGCCCGCGAGGAGCTGACCGCCGCCGGTCTGGACCGCGACATCTGGCAGTGCCCGGTGGTCCTGCTCGCCGACGTCCGCTCGGTCGGCGTCCAGGGCGACGGCCGCACCTACGGCCACCCGATCGTGCTGCGCCCGGTCTCCTCGGAGGACGCGATGACGGCGGACTGGTCGCGGCTGCCGTACGACGTGCTGTCGCGGATCTCCACCCGCATCACCAACGAGGTGGATCAGGTGAACCGGGTGGTGCTGGACATCACCAGCAAGCCGCCCGGCACCATCGAGTGGGAGTGACCGGCGTCGAGTGTCGAGTGGGGGTGACCGGCGTCGAGTGGGGGCGACCGGCCCGCGCCGCGGCCCGCCCCGGACCGTCCTGACTCTGGCCTCCTGCGATACCCAGAGGTAGCTTCCGCTCCAGCACACCTGAGGAGCGGAGCTGCCGATGACGAACCAGCCGCAGACCCCCACCCCGATACCGACCGACCAGCTGCGGTTCACCATGCCCCCGCAGCACACCTCGCCCCATGACGAGCGCCGCTACCGCAAGGAGCGGCTGGCCGCGGCGCTGCGCCTGTTCGGGCGGTTCGGGTACGAGGAGGGGGTCGCGGGCCACATCACCGTGCGGGACCCGGAGTTCACCGACTGCTACTGGGTGAATCCGTTCGGCATGCCCTTCGGCCACATCACCGTGAGCGATCTGCTCCTCGTCAACCAGGCGGGCCAGGTGGTCGAGGGGCGCGCCCACGTCAACCAGGCGGCCTTCGTCGTTCACTCTTCCGTGCATCAGGCGCGGCCGGACGTCGTGGCCGTCGCGCACAGCCGATCGGTGCACGGCCGCGCGCTGGCCGCGCTCGGCGAGCCGCTGGAGCCGATCACCCAGGAGGTCTGTGCCTTCTTCGAGGACCACGCGGTCTACGGGGGCACCACGGGGGTCGTCGTGGACGAGGACGAGGGGCGCGCGATCGCCGCCGCGCTCGGCGGCCACAAGGCCCTCATCCTGCGCAATCGCGGTCTGCTGACGGTCGGGGACTCGGTCGACGCGGCCGCGTGGTGGTTCATCACGATGGAGCGGGCCGCCCAGGTCCAGCTGACCGCGAAGGCGTCGGGCAAGCCGGTGCCCATCGACTACGCCGACGCGATGCGGACGCGTGAGCAGCTGGGAAACGATCTTGTGGCGTGGATCAACTATCAACCTCTGTATCTGCAGATCACCCGCGATGAGCCGGACCTGCTGAGCTGACACCCTCCGCGGTGCGGCACAATCCCCTCTCAACACATGTCAGTTGGGCGGTGCCGTGCGAACCCGCGGTCCCGTACGGAACGAGTGAACGACGGAGCGACCCGCGTGGCGGTGGAACAGGCGGAGAACGCCACGACGGCAGAAGGACAGCACCTTCATGGGCACCCACACGGCCACAAGGGCTGTGAATGCCCTCAGGGGGCCCGTGAGGGCCACCGGAGGGCCGTGGCCACGTTCGTGGCCCTACGGGAGCGTTTCGCGGCCGGAGAGGGCCTTCCCAGGGCTCTCGCCCACTCGGCCGGGGCGTCCCGGCAGTGGGTCTCGGACGAGCTGGCCCACGCGGCCCGCTCGGTGGCCGACAGCGGCCGCGCCGAGACCCCGGCCTGGCGCCACCGGGTGTGGCTGCGCACGGTGTTCGTGGTGTGGGGCGCGGCCGGGGCGCTGCTGATCGGCCAGTTGGCCACGGCGATCGGCGCGGGCTGGTCGGTCGCGCGGACGGCCGGGCTCACCGCCGCCGTGATCACCGCCGCGCTGCTGACCCTCGCCGCCCGGCTGCACCGCGCGGACGGCGGCCCGCTCGCCCCGCTCGTCGGCGAGGACAACCGGCTCTCCACCTCCCGTACCGTCGCCGCCGCCTGGCTGCTGGTCGCGGTCTTCGCGGTGCTGGTGCTCGGCGTCGAGCTGGCCGTGGCCCCCGGTGACCGGCAGCGGCTGACCGACGGGCTCGCCCTCGGCCGCACCGCAGGGCTCCTTACGGCCGCCGCGCTGACGTGTGCGGCCGCGGTGCTGGCACGGCTCGTCGTGGCGGCCCGGGTGCGGGCGCAGCGGCTCCAGAAGGTGCGGGCCGTGCGCCCGCGCGCCGCCGATCTGCTGACGGACGACGCGGGCCGCGGCAGCTTCGCCGATGTGCAGTACATCGTCGTCCACACCGTGGCCCTCGCCTTCACCGCGGTCCGCCTCGCCCGCGAGCCGTGGCGGCTGCCCGATGTGCCGTGGGGCCTGGCGCTGCTGGCGGCCGTGTCGGTGGTGATGTACCTGACCGGGAAGTACGCCGAGGGCGGCCGCCCGACCGTGCTGTCCGTCGTACGGGCCCTCCCCGAGGAGGGCGCCATCGACCGCGACGCCCCGATCCGCACCGGCGACGACATCGAGATCCGCGGCAGCGGCTTCGTCCCGCCGGGCGCCCAGGACCCGGACCGCCTGGCCAAGCTGGTGGTCCGCATCGGCGCGGTGCACGTCCATGTCCCGCTGGTCCCGGTGGCCGGGGGCTTCAGCAGCCCCACGGACACCGCGCTCACCGTGCCGGTCCCGGTGGACGTGGAGCCGGGCCGGGTGGATGTGCAGGTCGTGACGGCCTCGGGGGCGGAGACCAACCGCTATCCCATCGATGTTATGGACTGAGTCGTTCCGGTCGGCCGCTCCGTATGGTTTCGTCGAACGCGCAACCAAACGGCGGTGCGACGGGAGAGGCGGGCGGCATGAGACACGCGGATCGTATGGCCGGTTCGGGAACGGCGGGCAGTGGCGGGAGCGTGCACGGTATGGGCGGTATGGGTGGCGTGAGCGGCATAGGCGGGCAGCCGCAGCCCGTGGGGATCAGGGCCACCGCCGCCCGTTACGCGCTGCTGCCGCTGCGGATCTTCCTCGGCGTCACCTTCGTCTACGCCGGAATCGACAAGCTCACCGACTCGGCCTTCCTGTCCGACTCGGGCTCGGGCTCGATCGGCGAGCTGATGCGCCAGGTGCGGGACACCTCGGCCATGCCCTGGCTGGTCGACCAGGCCCTCAAGGACCCCACCGCCTTCGGCTACGCGATGGCCTACGGCGAACTGGCCGTCGGCCTCGGCATCCTGGTGGGCCTCCTCTCCCGCCTGGCCGCCTTCGGCGGCGCGCTGATCTCGCTGAGCCTGTGGCTCACCGTCAGCTGGCATTCGGACCCGTACTACTACGGCAACGACCTGGCCTATCTGATGGCGTGGCTGCCGCTGGTGCTGGCCGGGGCGCCGTATCTCTCCCTGGACGTCGTCATCTCCCGGCGCCGGCGCCGGCAGGGCTCGCAGCTCTTCACGTAGCCCGCGGCTCTTCACGCGGCTCGTGGCTTCTCACGGGGGGCGCGTCTCTTCCCGGGGCGCGTCTTCCCGGGGCGCGCCTCTTCGAGCAGGTCGTCGTCCCGGGCCCGGGGGCCCGTCATTTGATGATGCGGAAGCCGTCCCGTACCTCGTCGAAGATCGGCCGGTAGGTGCTCCAGTCCGCGTCCGGGGCGCTCAGGTAGATCGCGTACTCCTTGTCGCCCTCGTTGCCGAAGCCGAGGTCGATCGCGCGGAACATCCGGACCTCGCCCCGGAATTTGAACTCCCAGATCGCGGCGGGCATGCCCTGGTACTTCGTCTCCTGCAGCCGCAACCGCTCGTAGATCGGGTACTCCCTCTTGTCCTTGAAGGCGACCTCGAGGTCCTCGAAGTGCTGGACCTGGTTGCCGGAGGCGAAGTCCAGGACGTTGATCCGGAAACCGGCCAGCCCGTTGGGGTCGAGGTAGCGGACCTCCTGGGTGCGGTCGACCGTGTTGCCGTCGGGGTCGTTCTGCTCCTGGCGGGTCCAGCCGTCGGGGATGGGGAGGGAGAAGCCGAACTTCTTCTCCTTGACGATGTGATAGCCGGACGGCGGGGTGTACGGCTTGGTCACGGGGGCCGACGGGTTGCCCGAGGCGGAGGATCCCCCGCCGTTCCCCCCGCCGTTGTCGTGGTCGAGGCCGAACACATAGATGCCGCCCGCCACGGCCACGACCGCCAGGGAGGTCGCCGCGGCGGTCCACACCGCCTTACGGCTCTTGCGCGCCGGAGCGGGCGGGGGCGGGGGCACCGGCGTCTGGGCGGTCATGGACGGCGTCGACGCGGTGAACGGCGTGGCGGTGGGCGGGGTGTGCTGCACCCCGGGCGTGTTCCCGGTGCCCGGGGGGTGCGACGGAAGCCGTGGGTCCGACGGGTGCGGTGTGCTCGGAGTGTGCGACGCGTTCAGCGGGTTGTGCGGAGTGCTGGTCGCGTTGTGCGGAGTGCTCGTCGTGTTGTGCGGAGTGCTCGGTGTGTGGGTCGTGTGTTGATACGGGGTCGGTGTCGTGGGCGCGTTCGGCGCGGCGTGCGCGTCCGTGCCCGTGGCCCGGTCCGAGCCCGTACCGGAGTCCCGCCGCGTCGACAGGTTCATGGTCGCGTCGAGCGGCGGATTCTTGGTGGTCGTATCGAGCGGCGGGGTCTGCAGCGAGGACGTCTCGGGCTCCGAGGCCGGGAGCCGCAGCGTCCGTTCGGTCTCCTCGGCCGTGGGCCGCAGCTCCGGCTCCTTGGCCAGCAGGCTCTCGATCAACGGGGTCAGCGCGCCCGCCCGTACGGGAGGGTCCAGCGGATCGACGGCGATCGCGTAACCCGTCTCGATCGCCGTGGCCTTGCGGAACGGCGGCCGCCCCTCGACCGCCTGATAGAGCGTCGCCCCCAGCGCCCAGAGGTCCGACGCGGGGCCGGGCTTGCGGCCCCTCACCCGCTCGGGCGCGATGTAGTCGATGGAGCCGACGACCTCGCCGGTCTTGGTCAGCGTCGAGGTGCCGGTGGCCATGGCGATGCCGAAGTCCGTGAGCACGACCCGGCCTTCGGGGCCGAGCAGCACATTGCCGGGCTTGACGTCCCGGTGCAGCACCCCGGCCGCGTGCGCGGCGCGCAGCGCGGCGATCATGCCGCGGCCGATGCGGGCGGCCTCGTCGGGCGAGACGCGTCCCCCGTCCTTCAGCAGGTCGGCGAGGGTCGTGGAGGGCACGTACTCCATGACGATGCACGGCAGTCCGTGGTGGTCCACCACGTCATGGACCACTACCACGTTGGGGTGGGTGATGCGGGCCGCGCTGCGCGCCTCGCGGCGGGTGCGTTCGTGCAGGGTCGTCAGCTCGTCATCGGCTAGGTGCGGAGAGACGTAGAGCTGCTTGACCGCGACCTGGCGGCCCAGCAGTTCGTCCTCCGCGCGCCACACCTCGCCCATGCCACCACGGCCGATCTTCTCGACCAGGCGGTAACGTCCGGCTATCAGGTGGCCTTCGTCCGACACCGCTCTCCCCTCCCGCACACGTTCGATGCGACACGATAGCCGCCGTGACCCCCGGGGAGATCTCAGGGAAGACCTAGGGGCATGCCGGATGTCGCGAGTACGGCCCTGTTGTCACCATGGACGTATGACCGAAGCACCCACCGTGGCGGACGAGGCCGAGGCCGCGTCCGGTTCCCGCCTGTCACAGACGCCCCTGCGGCGCAGTCGTGACCATAAGGTGATCTCGGGGGTCTGCGGAGGGCTCGGCCGCTACTGCGACCTGGACCCGGTGATCTTCCGGGTGGTGCTGTCGGTACTGGCCGTCGCGGGCGGCCTCGGTCTGATCGTTTACGGGTTCTGCTGGCTGCTGATCCCGTTCCACGGCGAGGACGAGAACGAGGGGCGCAGACTGCTCTCGGGCCGGGTCGAGGGCCCTGGGCTGACGGCGGTGCTGGTGGCGCTGGTGGGCTGTGGGCTCTTCCTGTCGATGCTCAACAACGGCGGCGTCATGTACTTCTCGTTCATGCTCGCCCTCGCGGCGGCCGGTGCGGGCTATTGGTCGCACCACCGGCGGCAGGCGGAGAGCGTGGGCGCGGTGGACGCGGCCACGGCCCAGGCCGTCGCCGACGCGCCGCCCGAGACCAAGGCGCCGCCCACGCGCGGCGGCCCCGGCCCCTCCTGGTGGCGCGACCCGATCGTCAAGGACGGTACGACCGGGCCGCTCGGCGCCGGGGCCGGGTCGCGGACCGGCTATCTGTGGGGGCCGGACGACGGCCCGTACGACAAGCGGGAGGCGAGGGCGGAGCGGGCCCGCCGGGTGCCGGACCGGGCCTCGATCGGCGGCTGGGCCTTCCTGGTGGCGGTCGCCGCCGCCGTGGTGGGGGCGCGGGCGGGGTGGTCCTCGCAGCCGCTGGGCACCAGCCTCGAGATCGGGTTCGCCTGCGCGCTGGGCGTCTTCGGGCTCGCCCTCGTCATCAGCTCCCGCTGGGGGCGGGCCGGCGGCGGCACGGTGTTCCTCGCGCTGCTGACGAGCGCGCTGCTGGCGGGCGCGGCCGCCCTCCCCGACGCCGTCACCCCCGACTGGGCGCGGCGCACTTGGGCCCCGACCTCGGTGGCGTCGCTGCGCGACGGCTATGAGCTGGGCGGCGGCGTCGCCGAGTTGAAGCTGGACCGGCTGCCCCTGAAAGCGGGCAGCTCCGTCTCCAGCCGGGTCGAGATGGGCGCGGGCAAACTGGCCGTGAAGGTCCCGCGCGACGCCCGGGTGAGGCTGGACATCGAGGTCGGGATCGGCGACATCTGGCTGCCGGGCGAGAAGCGGGACAAGCACAACGTCGACATCGGCCCGGGCCGGGAGCGCAAGCTCACGCTGGAGCCGGTGGGCGGCGGCAAGGCCGAGGGGACGGTCTCGCTGAAGCTGGAGATGGGGCTGGGTGCGGTGGAGGTGAAGCGCTCATGAGGCGCCGTTCACGTTCGTTCGGTCATCGGTTCGGGCATCGGGTCGGTGATCGGTTCGGTGATCGGTTCGGCCATGGGGTCGATCACGGGGCCGATCACGGGGCCGGGCATCGGTTCGGCGACCGGTCCGGGCATGGGGCCGGTGATCGGTTCGGGCATCGGGTCGGCGATCGGTTCGGTCATCGGTTCGGGCATGGGTTCGACCACTCGCGCGGTCACTCGCTGGGGCATGCGGCCCCCGACCGGTCCCGCCATCCGTTCGAGCCGGGCAAGCTGGTGGCCGGGCTGGTGATCCTTGGCGTGGCCGCCGCGTACGGGATGGACGCGGCCGGGGAGTGGGACGTCCGCCCGGAGATCGCCCTCCCAGCCCTCCTGTGCGGCCTTTGCGTCGCGGCCCTGGCCTCGGCCCTCACGTACGCGTTCCGCCGCCGGTCGGGCAGGGCGACGCCGGACGACTGAGGGGCCCCGGGCCCCAGGTCGGGGAACGATCAGGGGCGACCCTGATACCCGTTGTCGGCCATGCGTGTGACGATCGAGCCATGACCGCCGCAGTGCCCCCCACGGCCCCCGAGCCACCCCCGCGCAAGCTCTACCGCAGCGCCGAAGGCCGCCTCCTCGGCGGTGTGGCGCGCGGGCTCGCGGGGCATCTCGGGCTGCCGGTCGCCTGGGTGCGGATCGTCTTCATCGCGCTGTTCATGGCAGAGGGGTTCGGCGCGCTCGTATACGCGCTCTTCTGGTTCATCGTCCCGCTCGGCGTCGGCGGCGTGGAGACGACCGCCGGGCGCCCGCTCACCGCCGTGGGCCCCGACGGCCGCCGCCGGATCCTGGCCCGCAGGCCGGAGCGCGGCCAGATCATCGCCCTGGTCGCCCTCCTCGTCGGCACGGGGATCTTCGTCCAGGGCTTCCAGCTCGGCCGCGCCAACACCTACATCTGGCCACTCCTCCTCATCGGCGCGGGCGTCGCCCTCTTCTGGCGCCAGGCGGACAACGCCCGCCGCGCCCAGTGGGTCGAGCTCAGCCGCAGCAAGCGGGTCCTGCCGCTGGCCCGTGGCGCCACGGGGGTCGTTCTGGTGGCGGCCGGGGTGTCCGGGATCGTCGTCCTCCAGGGCTCGGCCAAGCACCTGGGGGCCGTACTGCAGGCGGCCCTGGCCGTCCTTGTCGGCATCGCGCTGCTGGTGGGCCCGTATGTGGTGCGGATGACGCAGGACCTCTCCGAGGAACGGTTGATGCGCATCCGCGCGCAGGAGCGGGCGGAGGTGGCGGCCCACGTCCATGACTCCGTGCTGCACACCCTCACCCTGATCCAGCGCAGCGCGGAGGACCCCCGCGAGGTGGCCCGCCTCGCCCGTGCCCAGGAGCGGGAGTTGCGCGCGTGGCTCTACCGGCCGGAGGGGACGGGCAAGGACGAGGCCGAGGAGCCGGACACCCTCGCGGAGGCGGTGAAGAAGACGGCGGCGGAGGTCGAGGACCACCATGGCGTCCCGATCGAGGTGGTGGTGGTCGGCGACTGCCCCCTGGACGAGAAGCTGGGCGCCCAGATACAGGCGGCGCGCGAGGCGATGGTCAACGCGGCCAAGTACGGTGGCGACGGCGGGGCCGTCCAGGTCTTCGCGGAGGTCGAGGGGGCCACGGTGTTCATCTCCGTGCGCGACCGCGGCCCCGGCTTCGACGTGGACGCGGTGCCGGAGGACCGGATGGGCGTACGCGAGTCGATCATCGGCCGGATGCAGCGGAACGGCGGCACGGCGCGCCTGAGATCCGCGCCGGACGGGGGCACGGAAGTGGAGCTGGAGATGGAGAGGGCGGCGACGACATGACCGACGCTACGGGCGGTACGAACGCGACGGGCGGCCCCGGGGCGCAGGGCGTGCCGGGCGCCGCGCCCGGCCCTGCGGGGGCCCGAGGTTCCGGGGGTTCCGGGGCTTCCGGGGCGGACGGCGCCGAGACGGAGCGGCGGGTGCGCGTGGTGCTCGTGGACGACCACCGCATGTTCCGCACCGGGGTACAGGCCGAGATCGGGGAGACGGCCCGGACCGGCGTCGAGGTGGTCGGCGAGGCGGCCGACGTCGACCAGGCCGTGACCGTGATCACCGCGACCCGCCCCGAGGTCGTGCTGCTGGACGTCCACCTCCCCGGCGGGGGCGGCGTCGAGGTGCTGCGCCGCAGCGCCTCGCTGATGGCCGACCAGGACCGCCCGGTGCGCTTCCTCGCGCTGTCCGTCTCGGACGCCGCCGAGGACGTCATCGGCGTCATCCGCGGCGGCGCCCGCGGCTATGTGACCAAGACCATCACCGGCACCGACCTCGTGGACGCGATCTTCCGGGTCTCCGAGGGCGACGCGGTCTTCTCCCCGCGCCTCGCCGGTTTCGTCCTCGACGCCTTCGCCTCCACCGACGCCCCGCCCGTGGACGAGGACCTGGACCGGCTCACCCAGCGCGAGCGCGAGGTGCTGCGCCTGATCGCGCGCGGCTACGCGTACAAGGAGATCGCCAAGCAGCTGTTCATCTCGGTGAAGACGGTCGAGAGCCATGTCTCGGCGGTGCTCCGCAAGCTCCAGCTCTCCAACCGCCATGAGCTGACCCGCTGGGCGACGGCCCGCCGCCTGGTCTGAGCCTGGGAAGCGGGAAGCGGGAAGCGGGAAGCGGGAAGCGGGAAGCGGGAAGCGGGAAGCGGGAAGCGGGAAGCGGGAACAGGACGGTCGGGGCGGCGGCTCAGCCCGGCACCCCCATCCGCTGCGTGCCGACGACCGACAGCAGCCGCAGCGCCTCCTCGGCCGGTGAGCCGGGGTCGGCGGTGTAGATGATCACCCGCTGGTCCCGGTCGGCGATGTCCAGCACATCGCAGTTGACGGTGATGGGCCCGACGAGCGGATGGTGCAGCATCTTGCACAGGGTGGGCTGGGCGGACACATCGTGGGACTCCCACAGCCGGGCGAACTCCTCGCTGCCCGAGCGCAGCTCGGCCACCAGCTCGGTCACCTCGGGGTCGTCCGGGTAGCGGGCGGCCGCGGCGCGCAGCCCCTGGGCCGAGGTCTGGGCGAACTCGTCCGCGTCCGACACCCCGTACAGCCGCCGCCCGTCCGGGTGCGGCCCGAGGAAGGCACGGCGGACGAAGTTGCGGTCGCGGCGCGAGAGGGCGGAGAAGTCCTCCATGAGGGCGGCGGCCAGATCGTTCCAGGCGATCACCTCATATGTCGCGGAGAGCACGATCGCCGCCGCGTTCGGCAGCCGCCGCAGCAGGTTCGCGATGCTCGGCCGCACCTCGCGGGAGGGCCCGGCCGGCGGGCCCGGCGGGGCGCCCGCGAGATGGTGCAGATGATCGCGCTCGATGTCGCCCAGCCGCAGGGCGCGGGCCAGTCCGGTCAGCACCTCGCGGGACGGGCGCGGGGCGCGGGCCTGCTCCAGCCGCGTGTAGTACTCGGTCGAGATGAACGCCAGCTGCGCCACCTCCTCGCGCCGCAGCCCGGGCGTCCGGCGCCGCGTCCCGGCGGGCAGCCCCACATCGGCGGGCGTGATCCGCTCACGTCGGCTGCGCAGGAACGCCGCCAGCTCTCGTCTGTCCACGCCTTCAGTGTGCGTGGGCGGCCGGGGGCTCAGCCAGGTACAGCCGGTGCCTGGTTGCGTCCCCGACACCCGCAGCAGCCTCGGGGATATGAACGACACACCGAACACCTCCCCCCTCGGCACCACCCCTCTCGACACCTCCCCCCTCACCCCGGCCGCCGGCCTCCTGGCGGGCAAGGTCGCCTTCATCACCGGCGCCGGGCGCGGCATCGGTGCCGCCGCGGCCCGCCTCTTCGCCCGGGAGGGCGCCCGGGTGCTGCTGGCGGCGCGTACGGAGGCCCAGCTCAAGGCGGTCACCGAGGAGATCCGCGCGGCCGGCGGCACCGCCGATCACGTGGTGTGCGACCTGGCCGACGCGACGAGCGTCCGCGCCGCCGTCGACCGGGCCGTGGAGCTGTACGGCAGGCTCGACGTGGCCTTCAACAACGGCGCGACGATCCAGCAGCCGGGCCCGATGGACCAGCTGCCGCAGGCCGACTTCGACCACGTCTACGCCGTCAACCTCCGGGGCCCCTGGCTGGCCATGAACGCCGAGGTCGCCGCCATCCGCGCCACCGCCGGAACCGGCGCCATCGTCAACAACTCCAGCGTCGGCAGCCTCATGGGCAACCCCGAACTCCCCGCCTACGGCGCCATGAAGCGCGCGGTCAACAGCCTCACCGAGTCCGCCGCCGTCACGTACGGCCCGGAGGGCATCCGCGTCAACGCCATCGCGCCCGGTGGCACGCTCACCGAGATGATCCGCGAATGGGAGGAGGCATCCCCCGGCGTCGTCGAGCGGATCACCACCCACACCCCGCTGCGCCGCGCCGCCGACCCGGCCGAGATCGCCCAGGCCGCGGCCTGGCTCCTCAGCGACCGCGCCTCGTATGTGACCGGCGTGGTCCTCCGGGTGGACGGCGGCACCCGGGCCTGAGAACACCGGTAACGCCGTTGGGAGACGACCCGCTCCGGCGAATAAACCACCCGATCCGGTGACTTCATGTGATCACCCCATCACAACTGATTTCCGCGCTCTAGCGTTCGTCACGTGCGGACAGCGATTGCCACCGCAGCCCGCGTACCGAAAGGAAGCGCGAATGACCGTGCAGGACGCACCGCCCGATGTCGGGGCAGTATGGGGGCGAGGAGGCGAAGCCATGACCCCCAGCACCGCTGACCGGCCGGAGATGGGCATCGAGGAATTCGAGGAGCTCGCTCGCACGGCGCCGGAAACCGTGAGGCTCGAATTCATCGATGGGAAGCTAGAGGTCAAGCCCGTGCCGGACGGGGATCACGACGAGATCATCATGTGGGTCCAGGAACAGTGCATGCAGCACCGTCCGGATCTGCGGCTGTACCGGGAGCGGGGCCTTAAAACGGAGGGGTACCGGCAGGGGCGCGCTCGTCCGGACGGCACTCTCGCGCCTCGCAGGCATTTCGCCGGACATGGAGAGTGGTCCGACCCGAAGGGTGTCGTGATGACCGTGGAGGTCACCTCGCGGGAAGGGGACACGAACCGGCGGGATCGCCTGGACAAGCGGGTCGGCTACGCGAGCGCCGGCATCCCCGTCTACCTCCTCATCGACCGGGACGACTGCACGGTCAACGTCTTCAGTGAGCCGGAGGACGGCAGGTATCGGAGCCTGACCTCGCGGCCGTATGGGGTCGCCATTGAGCTCCCGGACCCCGTCGGGATCACCCTCGACACCGGGGAACTCAAGGACTACGCGTCCTGATCGCCCAGCCTCACGCCGGGCCGAACCGCGGTTCGAGCCCCGTCAGGTCGTGGCTTGCCGACCACAGGTGGGCCGCGACTTCCGCGTCCGCAAGATGACCTCGGACGGGGCGGCGGCGGGGGGTGCCGCGGAGGGCGAAGTGGCGGGGGGTCCATAGTTCGCCGCCGCTGATGGACGGGTCCAGGACCGCTCGTACGGCGGGCCAGGCGGCCGCGTCCTTGCCCTGGACGAGGATTCCGGCGGGCAGGCCGCGCAGCCGTTCGCCGGGCGTGCGGACGTGCAGGGGCGGGCGGGACGGGGTGAGGGAGTCGAGCGCGCCGCCGGGGTGGGTGACCACGCTCCGCACCGTGCTGCCGACCGCCTTCAGCCGTCGGTCGAGTTCGAAACCGAAGAGCATCTGGGCCAGTTTCGAGCGCCCATAGGTGCGCTCGGGCTCGTAGTCGCGGGTGCTCTCGAGGTCGTCCAGGTCCAGCCGTTCGGACATGGCCGCGAAGCTGCCCGTGGTGATGACGCGGCCCTCGGGGGCGGCCGTGAGCAGCGGTGCCAGCCAGTGGGTCAGCGCGAAGTGCCCGAGGTGGTTGATGCCGAACATCGCCTCATGGCCGTCCCCGGTCTCTCGGCGCGGCGGCTGGTCGAACTTCACCCCGGCGTTGTGGACGACCGCGTCCAGACGGTCCAAGCCCAGCGCTTCCGCGGAGGCTTCGAGCGAAGAGAGATCGGCGAGGTCCAGCCGGATATGCCGCACCCGGGCGCCGGGCACGCGGGAGCGGATCGAGGCCACGGCGGCGTCCGCCCTGCCCGGGTCCCGGCTGCCGAGGACGACGGTGGCTCCCGTACCGGCGAGCTGTTCGGCGACGAAGTACCCGATCCCCGCGTTGCCTCCGGTCACCAGAAAGGTCTTTCCGCCGGCCCGTGGAAGGCTGTGGACATCCCACCGCTCGGTCGGGGATTCGGTGGGGGATCCGGTCGGGGCTGCGGAAGGCATGCGGGGGCTCCTTGCGTTCGTGAAGGCGGGGACGGTGTCCAATGGGGGCTCGCGCTGAACGCGTGTCAGCCTTACGGTCGTCACCGACGCCTCGCCGACAGAGCGCCGTCACCCCGCGCGCCTCGCCGACAGAGCGCCGTCACCCCGCGCGCCCCGCCGACAGAGCGCCGCTCAGGCGAACCCGTAACCCACCGGCCCCGCCACATCCAGCGTGTCCTTCACCATGGCGAGGGCCGCGCCCAGGGGGCTGGAGCGGCCGCCGCTCACCGTGATGTCGCCCGCGTCGGGGCAGCCGTAGACGGCGGCCTTCTCGGGACCCCTGAGGGCATGCAGCGGGTCGCCCGGTTCGGTCTCCTCCAACGCGACGCGGACGACGAGCGGTTCGTCGGCGGTCGCGGTCGCGACCGACCGCAGACGGCGGCCCCGCGCGGCGGCCGTACAGGCCGCCTCCGCCGTCCCGGCGTCGATCCCCGGGCCGGCCTCCGTCCTTACAGCCGTCGCGTCCCACCCCCACAGCAGCGCCGCCAGCAGCCGTACCTTCACGGCCGCGTCGGCGCCGGAGAGGTCGGCCGTCGGGTCGGCCTCGGCGATACCGCGCCGCTGGGCCTCCGCGACCGCCCCGGGCAGCGCGTCGCCGTCCGCCAGCCGGTCCAGGACGAAGGTGGCGGTGCCGTTGGGGCAGGCGCGCAGCGTACGGCAGCCGAGGCCGCGTACCCCGATCCGGGCGAGGTCGGCGGCGGGGAGGGCGGCTCCGGTGGCGCCCGAGATCCGGATGCGGCTGCCGCCCCCGGCCGCCGCCCGGCCCAGCTCGCCCCAGTGGCTGAGCAGATGGCTCTTGGTGGCGGTCACCACATGGACGCCCCGGCGCAGGGCCGACAGCGCGTCCGCGGCGGCCTGTTCGCGCACCGCCGGGGACGACGGCACGGCCTGGGCCAGCACCGCCGCCCCCGTACGCTCCAGGGTCTCGGCGAGCGGCGGCAGCGGGCCCCAGCCGGTGCGCGGCTCCGGCGGCAGCCCCTCGGCCGCGCTGGTGCGCACGGCGGCGAGCCGCAGCGGCAGCGCGCCGCCGATCAGCCGCTCGGCGTAGGCCCGGCCCACCGGCCCGTAGCCCGACAGCACGACGGAGGGTCCGGGCCCGATTTCGGCTTCGCGTGGCATGCGGCCAGTCTGCCTTGTGTCACCAGGTCGGGACCGGCGACCGCTAAGCCGGGCGGGCCGCTCCCGCGAAGGGCATGTCCGCCACCGAGGCCAACCGGACCGGGGCCCCGGGATGCGGGGCGTGGATCATGCGGCCGCCGCCGATGTAGAGGCCGACATGGCTGATGCCGGAGTAGAAGAAGACCAGGTCGCCGGGGGCGAGTTGATCGCGGGTGACGCGCTGTCCGGCGTTGATCTGGGTGTAGGTGGTGCGGGGCAGGGCGACCCCGGCGGCGCGCCAGGCGGCCTGGGTGAGCCCCGAGCAGTCATAGCCGTGGGGGCCGGTGGCGCCCCACACGTACGGCTTGCCGAGGGCCGCGTACGCGTAGGAGACGGCGCGGGCGGCGCGGCCCGCGGCGGGGGCGAGGGAGCCGACGGCCTTGTCGCCGCCCCGCGCCGCCAGCAGGCGCTGCCGCTGCTCGAGGGTCAGCCGGTCGAGGAGGCGATCGGCGGCGGCGAGCTTCTCCTGGACGGTCCGCTTGTGGTGGGCGGCGGCCGTCCGGGCTGCGCGCAGAGCGGCGAGGCGGTCGGCCGCCTCGCCGCGGACCTGGCGTAATTTCCGCTCCTGACGGCCGATCGTGGCGATCAGGGCGGCCTGGCGGCTCCCCGCGCGCTCGGCGAGCGAGGCGCGCTGCAGGTACTGGTCGGGGGAGGAGGACAGGGCGAGCTGGAGGGCCGGGGCGATCGTCCCCGAGCGGTACTGGGCGGTGGCGAAGGCCCCGAGGGCGTTGCGCGCGGTGTTGAGCCGGGTGGTGCGGCGGGCGGCCTGGTCGCGCAGCGCCTCCAGCGTCCGGCGGGCCTTGTCGGCCTTCTCCCTCGCGCCGTTGTACTTCTCGGTGGCCTCCTCGGCCTCCCGTTGGTACTCGTCGACCTTCGCCTTGACCTGAGCGGGGGTGAGGCGGTTCTCGGCATGCCCGGTGCCGTCGAGGAGGGTGGCGGACGCGGCGCCGGCGAGGGCGAGGAGCGCGGCCGCGCGGGCTGTGCCGCTGGTGAGCGAGCGCTGCTTGGGCTTCCTGTGCGACGCCACTGCGGCGGTTCACCTGGTCTTTCTTGGGCAATCCAGTTTGGGCAATCCAGGACATTCCGCAGATCCTGGACCCTTGTGGGGAGCGGACGGGCAGATGGCAGTCCGCCATGAGGCGGGGACCCTCGGTTGACGGGAAGCGGACTGCCACCTGGAGGAGGAAGTTAGGCCGGAAAGCGGGGGTCGTGCGGGGGATTGAACGGGAGTGCACGGATTTTTTCGGTCCCGTGACGGCTGCTGATCGCCCGGCGAGTGGGGTGGTCGGAAGTGTGGGGCGGCCGTGATCGAAGCGGCGATAGGGCCCCACCCGAGTGCCGGGCGATGATATGCGCGGGGCTAGTCTCCGGAGCCATGGACGTACTCATTCACGTGTTCGTCGGCCTCCACGTCGTCGGCATCGGCGCGCTGCTCGGCGGCTTCTTCTCGCAGCTCAAAGCCGCGCGCGCGGGCGAGGCCCGGATGATCCCGGTGATGCTGCACGGCGCGCTGACCATGCTGGTGACCGGTGTGGCGCTGGTCGGGCTCAATCAGGCGGACGACAACAGCGTCAATACCGTCAAAATCGGTGTAAAGCTGGCGCTATTGGTCGTAATTCTCGGCCTGGTCTATGTGAAGCGCGACGAGGAGAAGGTAGGGTCGGCCGCCTTCGGCGCGGTGGGTGCCTTGACAACGGCAAACATCTTCATCGCCGTGCTGTGGACCTGACGAACGAGTGTTCTGGGGGTAATCCCAAGGCAATTGCACACGATCCCGAGGCAACCGTTTGCACTCGCGAGCTGTCTTAGTAAAGAGCGAGGCAGTCGAGAGGAGTGGCCAATGGGGGTAGTGGGGGCAGTCAGAAGTCATAGGCGGCGCGTGGGCGTCGCGCTGGGGCTGGCGGGGATGGCGGTGCCGCTCGCGGTGGCCGTCGCCGGTCCGGCGCAGGCTCAGACACGGCCGCTGGGCCGGTCGGCCGGCACGGTGACACCGGTGAGCATGGCCGCGTCGTCGTGCACGACCACCGCGGGGCCGTACCAGAAGCAGGCCGAGCGGTTCCTGGGCCGTCCCGTGGACGGGCGGCAGTCGCGGGCGGACTGTCTCGCGATCCAGAAGTTCCAGATCGATCACGGCATCAGCCCGACGATCGGCTACGCGGGCCCGATCACCTCGGGCGTGATGAGCCTCATCAGCGCCCAGAAGGCCGCCGGGCACAATCCGAACGCGGCGAGGAAGTGCCCCACCAACAAGGGCCGTATCGCCTGCGTGGACCTCACCCGCCAGCTGAGCTGGGTCCAGGACGGCTCCCGGCTGGTCTACGGACCGGTGCCGGTGCGGTCCGGGCGGAACGGCTTCGAGACCCGCACCGGGCTGAAGAGGGTCTACTGGCGGAACATCGACCACTGGTCGACGCTCTACAAGGTCGCCATGCCCTACAGCCAGTTCTTCGACGGCGGCCAGGCGTTTCACTCGATCGCCGGCAGCGTATGGTCCCCGCCCGGCTCCCACGGCTGCGTCAACATGCGTAAGGGCGACGCCAAGAAGTACTGGAGCCTGCTGAAGAACGGCGACGACGTGTACGTCTACGGGCGCAAGCCCGGCACCTGAGCCACTGACGGCGCGTGAGCCGCTTACGGCGCCGTGGGCCATGGACGGCGCCGCGACGCGCTGACGGCGCCGCTGAGCCGAAGACGATGCCGCCGCCCGGGGCCCGGCCCCGGGCGGCGGCATCGTCAGGCTCAGGGCCCTACGAGGGCCGCACGCTCCCGTAGATGGGCATCTCCGTGATCGGCGCCTTCTTCACCACGTCGCCCGGCTTCGGCGCGTGGATCATCATCCCGTCGCCGATGTAGAGGCCGACATGGCTGATGTCGTCGTAGAAGAAGACGAGATCGCCCGGCTGGAGTTGGGACGTCGAGACGCGCGTACCGGCCTTCACCTGGTCCCAGGTGGTGCGCGGCAGCGAGATCCCGGCGGACTTCCAGGCCGCCTGCGTCAGCCCCGAGCAGTCGAAGGAGCTCGGGCCGGTGGCGCCCCAGACGTACGGCTTGCCGAGCTGCGCCTTGGCGAAGGCGATGGCCTGGGCCGCCTTGGAGCTGTTGGCCGGGACGGAGGGCGTTGAGGGCGCCGTCGAACCGGAGTCACCCGCGTTCTGCTCCTGCTGCTTCTTGCGCGCGGCCGCCTCCTGCCGCTGTTTCTCGGCCAGCTCGGCGGCCTTACGGCGGGCCTCTTCCGCCTTCTTCTTCTCGATCGCCGCCAGCCGCGCCTTCTCCTTGGCGGTCAGATTCGCCAGCAGCCGCCGGGCCTCGGTCAGCTTGTCCTGGACGGTCTTCTTCTGGACCTTCAGCTGCTTCTGGGACGCGGTCAGCGAGGCGAGGCTCTCGCCGGCCTTACCGCGCTCCTTGGCGGCCTTCACCCGCTGCTTCTGGAAGTCGTCGACGGCCTGCTTCTGCCGGCCGGTCATCCGGTCCATCAGATGCGACTGGTCGAAGACGTCCTGCGGATCGTTGGAGAACAGCAGGGTCGCGGCGGAGCGGGCCATTCCGCCCTCGCGGTACTGGGCGGTGGCGTAGGCGCCGAGCATGCGCCGGGCCTCGTTGAGCTTCTCGGTGCGCCGGGCGACGGAGTCCAGCAGCTTGTCGACCTTGGCCCGCTGCTGGTCGGTGCGCTCCTTGGCGGCGTTGTAGCGCTGGGTGGCGGTCTCCGCCTGGTGGTAGAGGGTGTCGACCTTCTCCTTCACCTTCTCGATCGACTGGGCGGCCGGCTTGGGATCGGTGGGCGCGGCGTTGGCCGACTGGGAGAGCAGGGTGACGGATGCGAGGGCGGCCGTGGTGAACCCGACGGCCGTACGGCGGCTGTGACCCGTGAGCGAGGCGGGTATTCGGCTCCGCGGCTTGCGGTGCGACGCCAAGGGTGGCGACTCCTTCCGTGGACCGCCTACCGGGTTAGCTGTCGGGTTCGGGCGGTACGGAAGGTTGCCCTACGGCCGTGTCCGGACGGCACTGTCCGTGCCGTACCGTTTCGGGCCGATTCACCCCGGTCTTGCGTTGTTGGGTCCCCGGCTCCGGGCGCCTCACGGCGTACCGGACTCGGCGGAGGCCGCCCGTGCCGACGTGGTTCGCCGACGGATCTTCCGGGCCGCCTGACGCAGGACGGTAGCCAACACGTGGGGCTCCTGTGAAGACTGGTGGCCGTTTTGCCCGAAACCGTTTCGTGATGTTCGGACGTCGGCTGTCAGTGGGGCGGCCTAGACTCGGGGAGCGATGAGCAGCCTCTTTGACGACAGCTTCCTGGCGGACCTCGGGCCTTCTCCGGACGAGGAGCGGCCACCGCCGCCCGAGGATTCGGCGCACCCTGGCCACGGTGGCGCCGAGGACGTGCCGCATCACCTCTTCAGCGGCGATTTCGAAGCGCCCGTGCCGCGGGAGGCCCACTACCGGGACGGCGCGGCCCGGCCCGCCGTGGACCCGTCCGCCCTGCTCGAGGGGTTGAACGAGCAGCAGAGGGCCGCCGTGGAGCACACCGGCTCGCCGCTGCTGATCGTCGCGGGCGCCGGCTCCGGCAAGACCCGGGTGCTCACCCACCGCATCGCCTATCTGCTCGGCGCCCGCTCCACCCACCCCGGCCAGATCCTCGCCATCACCTTCACCAACAAGGCGGCGGGCGAGATGAAGGAGCGCGTCGAGGAGCTCGTCGGCCCGCGGGCCAACGCCATGTGGGTGTCCACCTTCCACAGCGCCTGCGTCCGCATCCTGCGCCGGGAGTCGAAGAAGCTGGGCTTCACCTCGTCGTTCTCGATCTACGACGCGGCCGACTCCAAGCGGCTGATGTCGCTGGTCTGCCGGGACCTGGATCTCGACCCCAAGCGGTTCCCGTCGAAGTCCTTCAGCGCCAAGATCTCCAACCTCAAGAACGAGCTGATCGACGAGGAGACCTTCGCCGGGCAGGCTACGGAAGGTTTTGAGAAGACGCTGGCCGAGGCGTATGTGATGTACCAGGCGCGGCTGCGCGAGGCCAACGCGCTGGATTTCGACGACATCATCATGACCACGGTCAATCTGCTCCAGGCGTTCCCGGACGTCGCCGAGCACTACCGCCGCCGCTTCCGGCACGTCCTGGTGGACGAGTACCAGGACACCAACCACGCGCAGTACACACTCGTGCGCGAGCTGGTGGGCACCGACACCGAGGAGACCACTGCCGCCGAGCTGTGCGTGGTGGGCGACGCCGACCAGTCGATCTACGCCTTCCGGGGCGCCACGATCCGTAACATCCTCCAGTTCGAGGAGGACTACCCCACCGCGCGGACGATCCTCCTCGAGCAGAACTACCGCTCGACCCAGACCATCCTGAGCGCGGCCAACGCGGTCATCGAGCGCAATGAGAACCGCCGCCCCAAGAACCTGTGGACGGACGCCGGCGCCGGGGCCGAGATCATCGGCTATGTGGCCGACACCGAGCACGACGAGGCCCAGTTCGTCGCCGACGAGATCGACCGGCTGACGGACGCGGGCGACGCCAAGGCCGGGGACGTGGCGGTCTTCTACCGCACCAACGCCCAGTCCCGTGTCTTCGAAGAGGTCTTCATCCGCGTCGGGCTGCCGTACAAGGTCGTCGGCGGCGTGCGCTTCTACGAGCGCAAGGAGGTCCGGGACGTCCTCGCGTATCTGCGGGTGCTGGCCAACCCCGAGGACTCCGTCCCGCTCCGCCGGATCCTGAACGTGCCCAAGCGCGGCATCGGGGAGCGCGCGGAGGCCATGATCGACGCGCTGTCGCTGCGCGAGAAGATCACCTTCCCGCAGGCGCTGCGCCGGGTCGACGAGGCGTACGGCATGGCGGCCCGCTCGGCCAACGCCGTCAAGCGGTTCAACACGCTCATGGAGGAGCTGCACACCATCGTGGAGTCCGGGTCGGGCCCGGCCACCGTCCTGGAGGCGGTGCTGGAGCGCACCGGCTATCTGGCCGAGCTCCAGGCGTCCACCGATCCGCAGGACGAGACCCGGATCGAGAACCTTCAGGAGCTCGCCGCCGTGGCCCTCGAGTTCGAGCAGGACCGAGGCGAGGAGAACCCCGGCACCCTCGCGGACTTCCTGGAGCAGGTCGCGCTCGTCGCCGACTCCGACCAGATCCCCGACGAGGACACCGAGGGGTCCGGCGTGATCACGCTGATGACCCTGCACACGGCGAAGGGCCTGGAGTTCCCGGTCGTCTTCCTCAGCGGCATGGAGGACGGCGTGTTCCCGCACATGCGGGCGCTCGGCCAGACCAAGGAGCTGGAGGAGGAGCGGCGGCTGGCCTATGTCGGGATCACCCGGGCCCGCGAGCGGCTCTATCTGACCCGCTCGACGATGCGCAGCGCCTGGGGACAGCCCGCGTACAACCCGCCGTCCCGCTTCCTGGAGGAGATCCCGGACCAGTATGTGCGCTGGCGGCGCACCGGGCCCGCCACCCCGTCCGCGTCCATGGGCGGCATCGCCTCGACCCCGTCGTCGGGGCTGTCGTCCGGTCTGTCGACGTCGCGTTCGCGCACCGGAGGCAGCGGGTTCGCCACCCGGCGGGCCAAGGAGCGCCCGGTGGTCGCCCTGGCCATCGGTGACCGGGTCACCCATGACTCGTTCGGGCTCGGCACGGTGGTGGCGGTCAAGGGCAGCGGGGACAACGCGGAGGCGACGATCGACTTCGGCGACGAGAAGCCGAAGCGGCTGCTGCTGCGGTACGCACCGGTGGAGAAGCTGTAGGTGGAGAGGTTGTAGCTGTGGAGAGGCCGTAGCGGGGCCCGGCCGGGGCTGGGCGCCGAGGCTGTAGCGCGCCGGTGGGCGCGCTACAGCGGTGCTGTCGGCGGCCCTGGCCGGATCAGGTCGGGTCGAGGCCCTTGCCGCGCAGCCAGGGCAGCGGGTCGATGGCCGCGCCACCGCCGGGGTGGACCTCGAAGTGCAGATGCGGGCCGGTGGAGTTACCGGAGTTCCCGGAGTACGCGATGGTCTCCCCGGCCTTGACGGTCCCGGAGCGGATCTTGGCGCTGCTGAGGTGGCAGTACCAGGTCTCCGTGCCGTCCGGGCTGGTCAGAACGACCATATTGCCGTAGGCGTCGTTCCACTGCGTCCTTACGGTGCCATCGGTGGCGGCCATCACGGGCGTCCCGTAGCTCACCGGGAAGTCGATGCCGGTGTGCACCGACATCCAGTTGATACCGGCCTGGCCGAACTGGGCGCTCAGGCCGTGCTGGGCGACGGGCAGCGCGAACTTCGGGCGCAGCGCTTCCTTGCGCGCCGCCTCGGCCGCCTTGCGCTTCTTCTCGGCGGCCTGGCGCGCCTGGAGGTCGATCCGCTCCTGGGTGCGGCTGGCGCGGTCGCGGAAGTCGTCGGCGCCCTCCCGGACCCCGGCGAGCTGGGAGTCCAGCTTGCTGTTGGCGACGGAGGGCTTCACGGGGGCCGCCGCGGTGTCGGGGGCGGCCTGAGTGGTGGACTCGTCCTTCTTGTCGCTCCCCACGCCGCTGACCGAGGCGGCGGCCACGGCGGTGACGCCCAGGGCGCAGACGGAGGGGACGGCGACGGTGAGCAGTGCGGAGCGCTTGGGACGGGGCGAGGGGGTACGGCGGCGGCCGCGGTTCGCCTCCCGGCGAGGGGAGGGGGCGGATTCCCGCATGACCGCCGCCTCGGGTTCAGGTTCGGCTTCGGGGCCGGGGCCGGAGTCGTACGGCTGGTCGGGCTCGTTGACCGGCTCGAAGACGGCGGTGTGCTCGAACGCGCCGGGCTGCTCGGGGATGACGGCCTGCTCGAACGCGGCGGTCTGGTCGTAGGCGTTGGGCTCGTGCTCGGGCTGGTCGAGCCCTGCTTGATCGAAGCCGGAGTGGTGGTCGAACCCCTGCTGGTCGAGCCCCTGCTGGTCGAACCCCGGATGGTTCAGCCCCGAGTGGTCGTACTGCGCCTCGTCCACGGTCCCGTAGACGGAGGTGTCCCAGACCTGGGTCTGACCGGTGTCCACGCCCGAGGCGTACGCCTCGGCCTCGTACCCCGCCCCGTGCTCCCACTGATCCGGTACCTCGGTGTGGCCGGTGGCGCCCGTGTCCCAGGCGCCGATGTCCCACTGGGCGCCGGTCTCGGCGTCCTGCTGGGCGGGGATGCCGGTGGGCAGGTGATAGCCGGAGGCGGCCCACATCGCGGTGGTGTCGTAGGAGCCGGAGTCGTAATGGGCCGTGTCGTAGTGGCCGGTGTCATGGTGGCCGGTGTCATGGCCCAGGTCGTAGTGGCCGGTGGCGTACGACCCCGTCTGGTGGTGCTGGTCGGCCGTGGCCCACTGCGAGGCGTCGTACTGACCGCTGTGGGCGCCCTGCCCGCCGTCGTACGCGCCCGGAAGCGCGCCGAAGAGCGGATCGCTGTCGCCGTAGAGCGGGTCGCCGTCACCGTAGGCGGTGGCCAGGTGGGCGAAGTTGCCGGTGGAGTACCCGTCGTACCCGACGTAGCCGTGCGCTGTGTCCTGCCGCTGACTGTAGGCCTCGCCGTACGGATACGAGGCGTCGGGAGCGGGGACGGTCGGAGAGGCCCCCGACGGGTGACGGTCGTTCACCACCACTTCTCTTTCGCCTCGGCTGCAGGAGAATTAGCGGCGACTGTACCCGGCAGTACGCGGCAGCGACAATCTTCCGTGAGATTTGAGCATCTCGGCAAAGGGCATTTGGCCGTCTTTCGGCTGACTGTACGTGCTTCCTTGGCCGGATGTTCGATTGACGTTCGGCAATTCCGAGGCTTCTGAACCATCGGGAACCGCGCCGGAGGCGTCCGCCGGCGCCTCGTCGGCGGCGTTCAGGGCCTCACGGATGCGGGCCGCCACGGAGAAATGCACCGCCAGGGCGAGATGTCCGATTCCGTTGACGCGGATGTTCTGGGAGATCACATCCGGATGGTCTATCCGAACCGTCTCCTTCGGGATCATCAACTGATCCACATCGCTCCAGAAAGCGATGAATCGCGTACGGCAATCGGGGGCAGGCTGCCGCAACTCCGTTATCACCGAGGAGTCCGGGCGCATCTGACGCACGAGTGGATGTACGGACAACAGGGGCGCGATACGTGTGCCGCCGTGCGGGGTGCCGAGCGTCACCAGGGTGTGGACGCGGGCGTCGCCGCCGAGACGCTGGACGTAGTAACGGGCGATCAGGCCGCCCAGGCTGTGCCCGATGACGTCCACCTGGCCGTGGCCGGTGCGGGCGCAGGCCTCCTCGATATGGCGGCCGAGCAGCGCGGCGGCGGTGCGGAGGTCGCACGGCAGCGGTGAGTAGTTGAGCGCCTCGATGTGCTGACGGCCGTGGCGGCCGGCCTCCCGCGACGCGGCGCGCGGGAGGCGGCTGGAGGCTCCCCCGAATGCCCTCATGGGCAGCCGGTCGCTTCGGTCATGACGCAGGACCGCCCGTCGCACCGCGGCGCCGTGCGGCTCGCGGCGGCGCTGCGCGGTGCGACGGTCCCCGCTGCGGCTCCCCTGATGTGGCCGGCCCGAGCGTATGCGGCGTCCGCGCGGATGCGGATGCAGGTACGGGTGCAGGTACGGGTACGGGTGCGGCCTTCAGTGAACGTGTCCCACGTGTGACTTCCCCCTCGCTGCGCGCCGCGAAACTGCCCGGTAGGGGATCCTGGAGATAACGTTCGTTCACGTCAATATGGGTAAGTGTGTGACGGCTTGGAGGCTGCGATGGGTGTGACCGGTCCGATCCGTGTGGTGGTGGCCAAGCCGGGGCTGGACGGCCATGACCGTGGGGCGAAGGTGATCGCGCGGGCGCTGCGCGACGCGGGCATGGAGGTCATCTACACCGGGCTCCACCAGACCCCCGAGCAGATCGTCGACACCGCGATCCAGGAGGACGCCGACGCGATCGGGCTGTCCATTCTGTCCGGTGCCCATATGACCCTGTTCGCCAAGGTGCTGGAGCTGCTGCGGGAGCACGACGCGGAGGACATCAAGGTCTTCGGCGGCGGGATCATCCCCGAGGCGGACATCCCCCCGCTCAAGGAACAGGGCGTCGCCGAGATCTTCACCCCGGGCGCGACCACGACAGCCATCGTCGACTGGGTCCGCAAAAACGTTCGCCCGGTAGCCGCCTGACCCGCCGCACCGCTCTCGCCCCGGGCCCGTCGCACTGCTCTCGACCGGGGCCTGAGGCCCTGGCCCTGAGCCAAGCCGGGATGCCGGAGCACGGCCGGAGCCCGTGGCATCCACGGCCGGAGCCCGTCGCTCCGCCGACGCCGTGGGACGGACGTCCGAACGCCGGATCAACCGGCCGCGAGCACGCCCCGAGCCCAGGGCGTCCCACGAGCCGGAAGCCGGTCCGGGTCAGCTCGGGTCGAGCTCTGCTCGCATCGCTTCCCTCAGCCGGAGTGTGCCGACCAGTCGTTGGAACGCTTCCGCCCAGTAGCCTCCGGCTCCCGGCGCCGCTCCTTCCCTCTCGTCCGGTATCGCCGTCAGCACTTCGAGGCGGTCCGCCTGGGTCGGGTCCAGACAGCGCTCGGCCAGGCCCATGACGCCGCTGAAGCTCCAGGGGTAGCTGCCCGCGTCGCGGGCGATGTCCAGGGCGTCCACGACGGCCCGGCCCAGCGGCTCGGCCCAGGGCACCGCACACACCCCGAGCAGCCGGAATGCGTCGGACAGCCCGTGGGACGCGATGAACTCGGCGACCCACTCCGCCCGTTCCCGGGAGGGCAGCGCGGAGAGCAGCTTCGCCGGGTCCCGCCAGGCGGCGGGGGCCGCCTCCCCGGCGGTGACCGGCGCGACCGCCGGGGTGCCGAGCAGCGCACGGCACCACTCGGCGCTGCGCTGCCGCACCGCCGCCCGGCACCAGGCCGCGTGCAGATCCGCCTGCCAGCCGTCCGCGACGGGCAGCGCCACGATCTCGGCTGGACGCCGTCCGCCGAACCACTCGGTCCAGCGGTCCAGCGGGGTCGCCTCCACCAACTGGCCCAGCCACCAGGACCGTTCCCCCCGGCCGGAGGGCGGCTTGGGCACGACGCCGTCGCGCTGCATTCCGCTGTCGCACTCGTCCGGCGGGCGGACGGTTATCCGGAGTGTCCGTCCGTCGGCCGCCAGCCCGTCTCCGGTCGGCCTGTCGCCGGTTGCCTCGGCGGTCAGCCCATCTGCGGTCGGCCCATCCGCGGTCAGCGACACGCAGCCCCGCGACCGCTCGGCCATGCGCGTGGCGAGGGCCGAGTCGGGGAGTGCGGAGAGCAGCTCGGCGGCGGTCGCCCGGACGTTCCGGCTGCGGTCGGACAGCGCCTGTTCGAGGAATGGCTCGTCGGAGGGGGAGAGATCGTCGCGCAGCGAGTCCAGGAACATCAGCCGGTCCTCGGCCCGCTCGGTCGGCCAGGTGCCGCTGAGCAGCGCCAGCCCCGCCGCTGGGTCGCGGTGGCGGGCCGCCGACAGCAGCGACACCCGCTCGGCGAACAGCCCCTCCTCCCACAGCCGCTGTTCCTCGTCCGGTGCGGGGGCCGCCCCGGACGGCTCCGAGAGCGATGCGGACGCCCGGCCCGCCGCGCCCCGCAGCGCGAACTTCCAGCCCGGGTTGAGCCGGGCCAGCCACAGCGCACGCGGCCCGCCCAGCGTCAGCGCCTCGGCCCGCAGATCGGTGCGGGCGCGGGCCGCGTCGAGCAGCGCCGGGAGCAGCGCGTCCGGCACGCGATAGCCGTGGTGATTGGCCAGCGCGAGCCACTGAGGCAGCAACTCGGCGAGGTCGGGCGCGGAGCGCGAACCGCCGCGCCCCGGCGCCGAACGGTCGGCCAGCAGCAGCGCGAGCCTGCTGCGGGCGGCCGCGGGCAGCGCCGGGCGCGGGTCCTCGGGCGCCCGGCCCGGCCCCGGCCGGGCGGGCGCGGGCCGCAGCCCGGCCCGCCGCCGCACCGTGCTGAGCGCGGCCGCGTCCAGCAGGGCGGACGGCACGTCCTGCCCGGGGCGCGGCGCGACGGGCGGGGTGCGCCGCTCGGTGCCGAGCAGCGCGGCCGCGACGAGATCGTCCCAGGACGCGGTGGACGCGGTGGACGTGCTGGACGCGGTGGCTGCGACGGACGTGCTGGCCGCGACGGGCGTCGTACTGGTCAACGGGTGCCTCCCTGCGCTGCCGTGCCGATGAGCGAGACGGCGGTCGGATCCCAGGTGGTGATGGGGGAGAAGCCGGCGTGGCCGCACTCACCGAAGACGGTGACCGGGCCACCGCCGGATATCGACATCAGCTGCCACAGATCGGTGCGCCCCGCACAGCGCGGATCGACGGGCAGCGCCGAGCCGCTTCGCTCGTCCGCCAGCTGCCATCCGTCGTCGCCCCCCGGGACGGGCACCACATCGGTGAGCACCACCGGCCAGCCGTCCAGCCACGGATCCTCCCCGAGCGCCGTCCCATAGGCCGCGAGCGCGGTCTCGACATCGCACCCCTCGGGGGCTCCAGGCACCTCGCACCCCTCAGCGGTCGGAGGCGCCACGGGAGGCAGCGCCTCCGCCGCCTCCCGCAGCTCCTCGTGGTGCTGGGGGCGGAGCGCCGCCCGCAGCGGCCGGGCCGCGGGGTAATACGTGAGGTCCGCGTCGAGCACCAGCCCGGTGGGCAGTGCGAGCTCGGGGGACTGGCCGGGGGCGCTGAAGGAGAGCAGCAGCGCCATACGGTTCGTACGCTCGCCCCGCAGCCAGATCCGGCGCGTGGTCAGCCTGCCGTCCGTGCCGTCCTGGCGGCCCAGCACCAGCCAGCGGTCCCGGATCGCCTCCTCCGTCGCCAGCAGCTCGGCCACCGGTGTCGTGAGGCCCACGCGGGTGCGCGTGGTGGCGGCCAGCTTTTCCGGGATGCCGTCCAGGTGGAGAAAGCCCTGGTTGAGCAGGTGGGCCAGCGCGCACTCCTCCAGCAACCGGCCGGGCCACCCCGGACCGGACGACGGAATCGCGGCCAGCTCCCGCACCCGCGCCTCAAGGCCCGGTGCCTGGGCGTCGATCATCCGCGCGGCCGTTTCGTCCCACGCCCCGTACCCGGCGCGGTCGGCGGAGGCCAGACCGTCGCGGAGCAGATCGGCGAGCCGCCGCTCCAACTCCGTGGCGCCCGCGGCGATGCGCTGGGTCCGCCGCTCGGCGCGGCGGCGCGCCGCCTCCGGATCGGCCGCGCCTCCGCTCCCCCCTTTCCCCGCGCCGTCCCCCGTCCCGCCGCCGGGGCCCGGGCCCCCATCCCGGGCCCCGGCGGCGAGCTTTTCGGCCCGCTCCCGCCGGTCGCCGAGCCACTGCCCGGCCCACTCCGGCGGCTCCCCGCCCGCGGGCACGCCCCCCTCGCCGGACGTCCACAACAGCAGCAGCCCCAGCGCGTGCTTGCACGGGAACTTCCGACTCGGGCAACTGCACCGATATCCGGGCCCGTTCAGATCGACCACCGTCTGGTACGGCTTGCTGCCGCTGCCCGAGCACAGCCCCCACACCGCCCGCCCGTGCGCGCCCGCGCCCGACCACTTGCTGGCCGCGGCGAGCTTGCCGCCCGCCGTGCGCGACGCGGTGTCAGGAGCCAGGGCCAGCACCTGCTCCGCCGTCCAGCGTTCCCCCTGCGGATTCATGTCTGCGACGGTACGGGCACCCACTGACAATCGCTCTGACCTGTGCATTCGCTGACGGGCAGCCGGTTGTCAGTGGGGTGGTGCAGTGTGGTTCACGCGTCCGGAAACGGAGCGAGGAAACGAGTCGTGGGGGAGCTGTGACCGTCACTGTGCCCGGAACCGAATCCACCGATACGAGCGGGGCGGCAGAGGCCGCCGGAGCCGCGGAAGCGTTGCGTCCACATGCGGAGGACGCCTTCGCCGTCGAGCTGAGCGCACTGGCCGCGGCCGACGACCGCCCGCGTCCCGCACGATGGCGGCTGTCGCCGTGGGCGGTCGCCACCTATCTGCTCGGCGGCACGCTGCCCGACGGCACCGTGATCACACCCAAGTACGTGGGCCCGCGGCGCATCGTCGAGGTCGCCGTCACCACCCTCGCCACCGACCGCGCCCTGCTGTTGCTGGGCGTGCCCGGCACCGCCAAGACATGGGTCTCGGAGCATCTGGCGGCGGCGGTCAGCGGTGACTCGACCCTGCTGGTCCAGGGCACCGCCGGGACGCCCGAGGAGGCCATCCGGTACGGGTGGAACTACGCCCAGCTCCTCGCCCACGGCCCGAGCCGGGACGCTCTCGTGCCGAGCCCGGTGATGCGCGCGATGGCGGACGGCATGACCGCGCGCGTGGAGGAGCTGACGCGCGTCCCGGCCGATGTGCAGGACACGCTGATCACCATCCTGTCCGAGAAGACGCTGCCGATCCCGGAGCTGGGGGAGGAGGTCCAGGCGGTCCGCGGCTTCAACCTGATCGCGACCGCCAACGACCGCGACCGCGGGGTCAACGAACTCTCCAGCGCTCTGCGCCGCCGCTTCAACACGGTCGTGCTGCCGCTGCCCGCGACCCCGGAGGACGAGGTCGACATCGTCTCCCGCCGCGTCGCCCAGATCGGCCGCTCGCTGGAGCTCCCGGAGCTCCCGGAGGGCGTCGAGGAGATCCGCCGGGTGGTCACGGTCTTCCGCGAGCTGCGCGACGGAGTGACCGGTGACGGCCGTACGAAGCTGAAGTCGCCCTCGGGCACGCTGTCCACGGCCGAGGCCATCTCCGTGGTCACCGGCGGCCTCGCGCTCGCCGCCCACTTCGGCGACGGCGTGCTCAGGTCGGGTGATGTGGCCGCGGGCATCCTGGGCGCGGTCGTCCGCGACCCGGCGGCCGACCGCGTGATCTGGCAGGAGTACCTGGAGACGGTGGTCCGTGAGCGCGAGGGCTGGAAGGACTTCTACCGCGCGTGCCGAGAGGTGACCGCATGACGGGCGCCCCACGGGCGCGGGCCGCCGGCCCGCTGCTGCTGGGCGCGCGGCACCACGGGCCCGGGTCGGCGCGTGCGGTGCGGGCCGCGCTGGAGGCGTGCCCACCGCGCGTGGTGCTGATCGAGGGGCCGCCGGAGGCGGACGCGATCGTGGGGCTCGCCGCAGAGAAGGACATGCGCCCGCCGGTGGCGCTGCTCGCCCATGCCGCGGACGATCCGGGGCGCGCCGGATTCTGGCCGCTGGCCGGGTTCTCCCCGGAGTGGGCGGCCATCCAGTGGGCGCTGGCCCATGAGGTTCCGGTGCGGTTCATCGATCTCCCGGCGGCCAACTCGCTGGCCATGGCGGCGAAGAGGCCCCCGGCGCCCTCGCCCGCCCCGGCCGGTCCGGCGAACCCGCACACCCCGGTTGATCCGGCTGATCGGGCCGATCCGCCCGCCCCGGCCGACCAAATCGACCCGGGTGACCCGGCCGCCCCGGGCGGCCAAGCGGCTCCGGTCGCCGACCAGGCCGAGCGGATGCGTGTCGATCCACTGGCCGTGCTCTCCGAGGCGGCCGGATACGACGATCCGGAGCGCTGGTGGGAGGACGTCATCGAGCACCGCGGCACCGGCGGCGCTGAGGCGTTCACGGCCGTGGCGGAGGCCATGGGGGCGCTGCGCGCCGAGTACGGGCACGGCGGGCACGAGGACGACGCGGTGCGCGAGGCCCATATGCGGCTGCGGCTGCGCGAGGCCCGGCGGGAGTTCGGGGACGAGGTCGCGGTCGTCTGCGGGGCCTGGCACGTACCGGCGCTCGGGGAGCGGACCACCGTGGCCGCCGACCGGAAGCTCCTCAAGGGGCTGCCCAAGGTCAAGACCGAGATCAGCTGGGTGCCGTGGACCCACCGGCGGCTGGCCCGGCACAGCGGATACGGGGCCGGCATCACCTCGCCCGGCTGGTACGACCATCTCTTCCACGCCCCGGACCGGCCCGTCGAGCGCTGGCTCACCAAAGTCGCCGGGCTGCTGCGGGACGAGGATTTCGCGGTCTCCTCGGCCCATGTCATCGAGGCCGTAAGGCTCGCCGAAACCCTGGCCGCCATGCGCGGACGCCCGCTCGCCGGGCTCGCCGAGACCCTCGACGCCGTGCGGGCGGTGATGTGCGACGGCTCCGATGTGCCGATCGCGCTCGTCCAGGACCGGCTCGTGGTCGGCGACACCCTGGGCGAAGTGCCCGAGTCGGCTCCGGCGGTGCCGCTCCAGCGCGATCTGACGCGCACCCAGCGCTCGCTGCGGCTCAAGCCCGAGGCGCTGGAGCGCGAGCTGGAGCTGGACCTGCGCAAGGAGACCGACGCGGGACGCAGCCGTCTGCTGCACCGGCTGCGGCTCCTCGGGGTCGGCTGGGGCACCCCGGCCGTCTCGCGCGGCAGCACCGGCACCTTCAGGGAGACCTGGCGGCTGCGGTGGGAGCCGGAGCTGGCCGTGCGGGTCGCCGAGGCGGGGGTGTGGGGCACCACAGTGCTGTCGGCGGCCACCGCCAAGGCGGAGACCGAGGCCCGGAGCGCCAAGGGGCTCGCCGAGGTCACCGAGTTGGCCGAGCGCTGTCTGCTCGCCGGGCTCTCCGGGGCCCTCCCCATCGTGATGCGCTCGCTCGCCGACCGGGCCGCGCTCGACGCGGACGTCGGCCATCTCGCCCAGGCCCTGCCCGCCCTGGTGCGCTCGGTGCGCTACGGGGACGTACGGGGCACCGGAACGGCCGCGCTCGGCGAGGTGGCGGTCGGGCTGGCCGAGCGGATCCTGGTCGGGCTGCCGCCCGCCTGTGTCGGTCTCGACGCCGACGGCGCCGCCGAGATGCGCCGCCATATGGAGGCCGTGCACCGGGCGATCGCCCTGCTGTCGGAGACAGAGTCGGCCGGGACAGAGGCAGGAACCGGGACAGAGTCGGCCGGGACAGAGATGGGAACCGGAACAGAGACCGGGACGCAGCCACACACGTGGACCGACATGTCGACTATGGACTTGTCGACAGCCGAGACGCGGGCGGCCGAGCCCCGCGCCGCCGACGGTCTACGGGCCCGCTGGGCCGCCATGCTGCGCAACCTCGCCGGGCGGGACGGCACCCCCGCCACCCCCGGGCTGATCCGGGGCCGCGCCGCGCGGCTGCTGCTGGACGACGGCCGGCTCGCCGAGGACGAGGCGGCCCGGCTGATGGGGCTCGCGCTCTCGCCCGGCACCCAGCCGCCCGAAGCGGCCTCCTGGATCGAGGGGTTCATCGGCGGCGGCGCGGGCGGCGGCATGCTGCTCGTCCACGACGAGCGGCTGCTCGGCCTGGTCGACCGCTGGCTGGTATCCGTTCCCGCCGAAGCGTTCACCGACGTCCTGCCGCTGCTGCGGCGCACCTTCTCCGCGTACGACACCGGCGTGCGCCGCACCCTGGGCGAGCTGGTCCGCCGGGGCCCCGCGGTCGACGGGTCCACCGTAGTCGGCGGCCAAGGCGCCCCCGCCGCACCCGGCTTCGGCCCCGGGCTGGACCCGGACCGAGCGGCGGCCGTCGTACCGACGGTGCGGCTGCTGCTGGGCCTCGATCCCGCCCCGCACGCCAACGACTCCATGGAGGCAGCCCGATGACGCACGGCGCCCCTTACGTCGATGCCGAACCCCTCGTCGATGCCGAACCCCACGGCGGTGCCGACCCCCACGGCGACCCCGCCCCCAACCACGACAGCCCCCAGAGCGACCATGCCCACCCCCGGACCGACCAGGAACGGCTGCGGCGCTGGCGGCTGGTGCTCGGCGGCCAGGGCGCCGACGGCACCGGCTGTTCGCTCAGCGGGGCCGACGCCGCCATGGACCGCACGCTCGAGGCCCTCTACGGCTCCGGAGGTGGCGACGGCGCGGGCGGCAGCGGCACGGCCGTCGGGCGCAGCGGCGGCTCCCAGGGTGCCGGGAGCGGCGCGCGCTCCGGTGGGCTCGGCGGTTCCGCGCCGCAAGTGGCCCGCTGGCTCGGTGACATCCGTACGTACTTCCCCACCTCCGTCGTCCAGGTCATGCAGCGCGACGCCATCGACCGGCTGGGGCTGTCCGCCCTGCTGCTGGAGCCGGAGATGCTGGAGGCCGTGGAGGCGGACGTCCATCTCGTGGGCACTCTGCTGTCCCTCAACAAGGTGATGCCGGAGACGACCAAGAACACCGCGCGGGCCGTCGTCCGTAAGGTCGTCGAGGATCTGGAGAAGCGGCTGGCGACCCGTACCCGCGCCACCCTCACCGGGGCGCTCGACCGCTCCGCCCGGATCAGCCGCCCGCGCCACCGGGACATCGATTGGGGCCGCACCATCCGGGCCAACCTCAAGAACTACCTGCCCGACCACCGGACGGTCGTCCCCGAGCGGCTCATCGGATACGGGCGGGCGGCCCGCGGGGTGAAGAAGGACGTGGTGCTGTGCGTCGACCAGTCGGGGTCGATGGCCGCGTCCGTGGTCTACACCTCGGTCTTCGGCGCCGTGCTCGCCTCGATGCGCTCCCTCGCCACCCGGCTGGTCGTCTTCGACACCTCCGTGGTCGACCTGACCGAGGAGCTCGACGATCCGGTGGACGTCCTCTTCGGCACCCAACTCGGCGGCGGCACCGACATCAACCGCGCGCTGGCCTACTGCCAGTCGCAGATCACCCGCCCCGCCGACACCGTTGTCGTCCTCATCAGCGACCTCTACGAGGGCGGCATACGCGAGGAGATGCTGGGCCGGGTCACCGCGATGAAGGCGTCCGGGGTGCAGTTCGTGACGCTGCTCGCGCTGTCCGACGAGGGGGCGCCGAGCTACGACCGCGAGCACGCGGCGGCCCTCGCCGCGCTGGGCGCGCCCGCCTTCGCCTGCACCCCCGATCTCTTCCCGGACGTGATGGCCGCGGCCATCGAACGACGTCAACTGCCTATACCGGACATGGCGATGCATCAGTGATCCGGGGCTTGCGCCGACCCCTGTGGGTCGTGCAAGGATCATCCCCGTCGCCCAGGACATGAATCCAGCCATCCGGTTGGCGATGTCGTCCTGTTCCGGCGGCCCACAAGCCATATCGCCACGCTTACGTGCCCGTTGTACGACTCGTACTCAGGGAAGGCCCCGCTCGTGTCTGTCACGTCCGCCATGCCTGTCGCCGTGCGCCTGCCGCGCACGGTGGCCGCGCGGCGGGCCCTGCTGGCGGCGCTCTTCCTCGGTGGCTTCCTCGCCCTGGGGTTCCTCTTCGGCGGCAGCGCTCACGCCGCCGAGCGGAGCGACCAGGGCGCTGCCGTCGGTGCGACGAGCGAACAGGCCGGTGTCTCTGCCGACCGCTCCGGTGTCTCCCGGCTGCTCGACCCCTCGGGTGTCGAGCGGGCGCGGCAGCAGGTGGAGCGCACCACGCACAAGGCCCAGGACGTCGTACAGGAAGCCGTGCGGCCCATCCAGGAGCCGGTCGAGCGCCAGGCGCAGAAGATCACCAAGCCGATAGACGACCTGGTCGGCGGCGCCACCAGCGGCGAGCTGCCGGTGCGCCTTCCCGAGGTCGGCATCGGTGACGCGATCGGCGTGGGTCCCCAGGACTCCGCGGCGCACCACGGCCCGGCCGCCGGGCACCACGCGGCCAGGGCCGAACCGGCGACCGTGCACGAGGCGGCGCCCGCGGCGCCAGAGCCGATGGGGCCCGGGGCACACGCCCAGGCCGTCATCGCACACGCCGACGCGGCCGTCTCCCGCGACGGGCACGGGCCCGTCGTCCGGGCGGCCGTCTCCGGCACCGGCCCGGACGGTGGCGCCCCGGCGCCGCTGCCCCTTCCGCGGTCCCCGCTCGGGGCCACCTCCCAGTACACCGGCGACAGCGGCGCTTCCCGTGGCGGGAACACCCAGGCCGCTCTTCCGCCGTCCGGCGTGCCGTCCTTCGGGCTGAAGCCCGGTACGGTCCGCGCGGAGAGCTCGGCGCCGACGCGCGAGCGGTTCAACGAAGTCCTCGAATTCCCCGGCTAGGGCAGACCTCACCCCCGTCTGTATGAGACCTGCCGCGCGGGGGCGGGTCAGGTCTGCCCGTCCGAAACCCCTCTTGACTTTCGAAGGACTTCCTCCACCATGCGCAACAACCTTCGCCGCTCCATCCTCGTAGCCGCTGCCGCCACCGGTATCTGGGCCCTCGGCTCGGCCGCCGCCTCCGCCGCCGAGAACCCGGCCGTCCCCTCCACCGACGGTGTCACCAGCACCGTGGACGGCGTGACCAAGACGGTCGACGGTGTGACCGGCGGCGTGGCCGACACCTCCAAGGTGACCGACACCGCGAAGAAGACCGTGGACGGCGCCGCCTCCACCGTCGACGGCGTCACCGCCCCGGTGCGGGACCGCGTCCCCGGCGCCGAGAACCTGCCGCGGGTCTCGGATGTCACCAAGACCGTCGAGCACACCACCGACGGCCTGACCGGCGACGTCGCCGGCAAGCCGGACAAGGTCGTCAAGAAGGCCCACAAGGCGGTCAAGGGCGTCGAGAAGACCGTCAAGAAGACCACCGACCTCGACCTGCCCACCGGCGAGGTCCCCGGCGTCGTGCCCAGCCTGCCCGGCCTCGGCTCGCTGCCGACGACCCTGCCCGACACCTCCACGCTGCCCACCGGCTCGCTGCCGAACGTCGACGGCGTCACGGGCCAGCTGCCCACCGAGCTCCCCGCCACCCCGAAGCTGCCCACCGCCCCGGGCTCGGCCAATGACCTGCTCGCCTCCCTCTCCGGCGCCGGGATCCGCCCGGAGGAGCTGACCGGCAAGGTGCAGGGTGTCGTCGGCACCACCAAGCCGGCCGTGGACGGTGTGGCCTCGGACGTGCTGCCGCCCGCCGTGTACCGCCTCGTGGTCAAGGTCGTCCCGGTCGCCGAGCGGACCGTGGGTGACACCGGTGCGCTGGCCGACGACGCCGTCGCCCGCACCACCCCGTACGTGGACGTCGTGACCGGCAGCGCCGAGGGCTTCGCGCTGGGCACCGCCTCCAACGTGGTTCCGGCCGCCCAGGACACCGTCGACCGCCTGGTGCCGGTGGTGGTGAGCGTGCCGTCCACCGCCGTGCCGTTCGCGCAGGACGTGGCGGGCACCACCGTGCCGTTCGCCCACGGGCTGGCCACCGGCGTGGTCGGGAACGCCCAGACCACCGTGGGGAACGCCAAGGACGGTGCGCTGAGCCTGCTCCCGGCGGTGCCCACCGACCTGACCGACGTCGCCAACATCCCGGCCCTCCCGGTGCTCCCGGCGGACCTGCCGCAGCTCCCCGCGGACCTGCCGACCGTCCCGGCCGACCTGCCGCAGCTCCCCGCCGAGCTCCCGCAGCTCCCCACCGACCTCCCGCAGGTCCCCGCCGACCTGCCGCAGCTCCCGGCGGACCTGCCGCAGCTTCCCGCGGACCTGCCGCAGCTCCCGGCCGACCTGCCGCAGCTCCCGACCGTTCCGGCCGACCTGCCGCAGCTGCCGGCTGACCTCCCGCAGGTTCCGGCGGACCTGCCCTCCGTCCCGGTCCAGCTGCCGACCGTTCCGGGCACGCTCCCGACCGTCTGATCGCTCCGGCGGGCGTCAGGCAGTCAGGCCGTGAAGGCCATGAAGGCAGCGAAACCGTAAAACCGTAAGGCAAGCGACATCGACCGGGCGGCCCTCGTTGGGGAGGGGGCTGCCCGGTTGTCGTACGGAGATAGATGGAAACGGTCGCGATCTGTGACCGTAATCACCGCTCCAGTGTGATCTGCGATTTAGGGCCGCACGGCCCACGGAGATAACCTGCGAGACGGACATGCCGCGTACCCGGCGATCGTGTGCCGCCCTCGTTAAAGATCGCGTCCTCACGCTGCCCCCGCGGCACGCCCGCGCTGATAACGACCGCGATATCCATGGAAAAGGGACGGACGCGCGTGGACCTGTTCGAATACCAGGCGAGGGACCTCTTCGCCAAGCACGGTGTACCGGTGCTGGCCGGTGAAGTCATCGACACGCCTGAGGCGGCGCGCGGGGTGGCCGAGCGCCTGGGCGGCCGCGCGGTCGTCAAGGCGCAGGTCAAGGTTGGCGGCCGCGGTAAGGCGGGCGGCGTCAAGCTGGCCTCCGACCCGGCCGATGCCGTGGAGAAGGCGACCCAGATCCTGGGCATGGACATCAAGGGCCACACGGTCCACAAGGTGATGCTCGCCGAGACCGCGGACATCAAGGAGGAGTACTACGTCTCCTTCCTGCTGGACCGCACCAACCGCACCTTCCTCGCCATGGCCTCCGTCGAGGGCGGCGTGGAGATCGAGGTCGTCGCGGAGCAGAACCCCGAGGCGCTCGCCAAGATCCCGGTGGACGCCATCGAGGGCGTGACCCAGGAGAAGGCCGCCGAGATCGTCGCCGCCGCGAAGTTCCCGGCCGAGATCGCGGACCAGGTCGTCGCGGTCCTGCAGAAGCTGTGGGTCGTCTTCATCAAGGAAGACGCCCTGCTCGTCGAGGTCAACCCGCTGGTCAAGACCGAAGACGGCAAGGTCATCGCGCTGGACGGCAAGGTCTCCCTGGACGAGAACGCCGCCTTCCGGCAGCCGGAGCACGAGGCGCTCGAGGACAAGGCCGCGGCCAACCCGCTCGAGGCGGCCGCCAAGGCCAAGGGCCTCAACTACGTCAAGCTCGACGGCGAGGTCGGCATCATCGGCAACGGCGCGGGTCTGGTCATGTCCACCCTGGACGTCGTCGCCTACGCGGGCGAGAGCCACGGCAACGTCAAGCCCGCCAACTTCCTCGACATCGGTGGTGGCGCCTCCGCCGAGGTGATGGCCAACGGTCTCGAGATCATCCTCGGCGACCCGGACGTCAAGTCGGTCTTCGTCAACGTCTTCGGTGGCATCACCGCCTGTGACGCGGTCGCCAACGGCATCGTCCAGGCCCTGGAACTGCTGAAGTCCAAGGGCGAGGACGTCAGCAAGCCGCTGGTCGTGCGACTCGACGGCAACAACGCGGAGCTGGGTCGCAAGATCCTCACCGACGCCAACCACCCGCTCGTATCGCAGGTGGACACCATGGACGGCGCGGCCGAGCGTGCCGCCGAGCTGGCTGCGAAGTAAGGGACGAGGTCACCAGAAACCATGGCTATCTTCCTCACCAAGGAAAGCAAGGTCATCGTCCAGGGGATGACCGGGTCCGAGGGGCAGAAGCACACCCGTCGGATGCTTGCCTCGGGCACCAACATCGTCGGCGGCGTGAACCCGCGCAAGGCCGGCACCACCGTGGACTTCGACGGCACCGAGATCCCGGTCTTCGGGTCCGTCAAGGAGGCCATCGACGCCACCGGCGCCGATGTCACGGTCATCTTCGTCCCGGAGAAGTTCACCAAGAGCGCGGTCATCGAGGCGATCGACGCCGAGATTCCGCTGGCTGTCGTGATCACCGAGGGCATCGCGGTCCACGACACCGCCAACTTCTGGGCCTACGCGGGCAAGAAGGGCAACAAGACGCGCATCATCGGCCCGAACTGCCCGGGTCTGATCACGCCTGGTCAGTCGAACGCGGGCATCATCCCGGCCGACATCACCAAGCCCGGCCGGATCGGTCTGGTGTCGAAGTCCGGCACGCTGACCTACCAGATGATGTACGAGCTGCGGGACATCGGTTTCTCGTCCTGCGTGGGCATCGGCGGTGACCCGATCATCGGCACCACCCACATCGACGCCCTCGCCGCCTTCGAGGCCGACCCCGACACCGACCTGATCGTGATGATCGGCGAGATCGGCGGCGACGCCGAGGAGCGGGCCGCGGACTTCATCAAGGCCAACGTCACCAAGCCGGTCGTCGGCTATGTGGCGGGCTTCACCGCCCCCGAGGGCAAGACGATGGGCCACGCGGGTGCCATCGTCTCCGGCTCCTCCGGTACCGCCCAGGCGAAGAAGGAGGCCCTCGAGGCCGCGGGCGTGAAGGTCGGCAAGACCCCGTCCGAGACCGCGCGCCTGGCGCGCGCCGCGCTGGCCGGCTGACGCCGCGAGGCTCGATGCCGCGGGCCCGTACCACCCCATGGTGGTGCGGGCCCGCGGCGTTCCCGGGCGACGGATACCCGGGCGGAACGCGGCAAGCCACCCATCCGTCCCACCACGCTATAAAAGACGCATAAGCGGACTAGCCGCGACACGGCGACCAAACCTTGATGTAGGGATGAAACGGCTGTTATTGGCAGCATGGTCACGTGACGCAAACGACCGATCGCAGCCCGTCGGTGTCCGCACGCGACCGCTCAGCGCCCCGGCGCTCCTCCGCCATCAGGGAGGCGTTCCTCGGCGGAGTGGTCGCCGCGGGGCTCGGCCTCGGCACGCTCGCCGTGGTCGTACTGCTGCTGTGGATCACTTCCTCGTCCCCCGAGAGCAGCCCCGACGGGGCCCTGCATGTCGCCGCCGACCTGTGGCTGCTCGGCCATGGCGCCGACCTCGTGCGCACCGAGACGCTCTCCGGCCACACCGCGCCCGTCGGGCTGACCCCGCTGCTGCTCAGCGTGGTGCCGTGCTGGCTGCTCTACCGGGCCGCCCAGCACGCCGTCTACCAGGGGGAGCCCGACGAGGGCGACGGGCAGTGGGTGCCCGAGGAGTCCGTCGTCGATCCGCGCACCGCCTTCGCCTGGGTCACCGGCGGCTATCTGCTGGTGGGCACCGCCGCCGCGGTGTACGCCTCGACCGGGGCGCTGCGGGTCGACCCGCTCAGCGCGCTGCTGCATCTGCCGGTCGTCGCCGGGGCCGTCACCGCGCTCGGTGTGTGGACGGCCGACGGACGGTTCCCGCTCCGGCTGCCGGGACGGGTGAGCGAGAGACTGCGGCGGCTCCCCGGCGCCGACTGGACCGTAAGGACGGCCGTCTCCCTGGCCGCGCGCAGCTGGTGCCGGCGCCGCCGGCTGACCGCCGCGCTACGGGCCGGGACCAGCGGTCTCGTCGTCCTGCTCGGCAGCGGTGCGCTCCTTACGGCGACGTCGATGCTGAGCCACGCGGGCGCCGTGCAGGTGACGTTCCTCAACCTCAGCGATGTGTGGTCGGGGCGGTTCGCGGTGCTCCTGGTGAGCCTGGCGCTGCTGCCGAACGCGATCGTCTGGGGCGCCGCGTACGGGGTCGGGGCGGGGTTCACGGTGGGCGGCGGCAGTGTGGTCGCGCCGCTGGGCATCACCTCCTACCCCCAGCTGCCGCACTTCCCCCTGGTCGCCGCGCTGCCCACGGACGGCTCCGGCGGTCCGCTGGTCTGGCTCACGGGGATCGCGGCCGGGGCGTCGGTGGCCTGGTTCATCGGGGTCGCGGCGGTGCGGCGACCCGGCAAGGGCGAGCCCAGGCCGCCCTGGGGCTGGGCCGAGACGCTCGTGCTCGCCGCGCTGGCGGCGGTCGGCTGCGCCGCCGCGATGGCGCTGCTGGCCGGGGTCTCGGGCGGACCGCTGGGCATCGGCATCCTCGCCGGCCTCGGCCCGAGCTGGTGGCGCACGGGCATGATCACGCTGGCCTGGACGGGAGTGATCGGAGTGCCGGGCGCGATGGTGCTGCGCTGGTACCGGCTGTGCGTCCCCACCAGAGCCTCCTGGCCGGAGTGGAAGGCGGCGCGGGCGGAGCGCCATATGGCCCGCGTGCAGGCCCGTACGGCGGCCAGGGAGGCCCGTACGGAGGCCAAAGCCGCCCGTGCGGCGAGGGCCGCGGCCGAGGCGGAGGCGCGGGCGGCGGTGCTGCCCACGGTGTCGCCCATGGAGTCGGCCGAGGTGCGCGAGGCGATGGCCGAGCCGTGGTGGCAGTGGCTGCGCCCCGGGGCGCCGGGCGCCGACCGCAAGCGGAACCGTAAGGCGGGACCCGGTCCCAGTGCTGAGCCGGGGCGGGAGACCGGACGCGAGACCGGGGTGGGCACGATGGCCGGGCTCGCGACCCCGGCGGGCACCCCGGACGCCGCCGGGGCGGCCCGTCCGCGGCGCTGGGCGCTGAGCCGGAAGCGTGCTCCCGAGCCGCAGCCGCCCGCCGAGTCCCAGCCCGCCCCGAACCCCGTCCGCACGGAGCCCTCACCGCGGCCGTCCCCGCCGGACGACGCCCGCCGCGAACCGTAAGGCGGACGGCAAGCGGGTGCGAGCCGTCCGCCGCGCGGGCCCGGCGCCGTCAGTCCTGCGTGCTCAGCAGGGGGCGGAGCTGCTCGGGGAGCAAGGTTTCGCAGTCGTGGCGCGAGGTCTGCGTAAGGGCGTCGTCCACGCAGGTGTAGTAGTCGCTGTAGACGACCTGGAAGCTGAACGTCGCCGCGACGATCGCGAGCGCGAGCCCGCCCGTCACCAGACCGCTGATCGCCGCCGTCGACTGCGGCTTCGACGGGCCGCTGCCGGGCGCGGGCAGCGCCGCCCGGGCGGCGCCCGGAGGCGGGGGCGGGGCGTTCAGGGGCGCGGCGGCGGCCGGGGACGGCGCCGTACGGCGCGGCTTGGCCCGCAGCGAGCTGATGCCCCAGTACAGGGCCAGCACCCCGAGCAGCAGCGCGATCTGCGGCAGACTGAAGAGCGCGAAGAAAAACGCCCACATGCCCGACAGCAGCGCGTACCGGGCGCGCCGCTGGGCCGGGTCGTTGGGGTCCCAGCGCGGGCCGCCGGGTCCGCCGGGGCCGGAGGGGCGGTTGGAGCCCGGGGCGCCGCCGAAGCCGCCGCTCTGGCGGCCGGGCTGGCGGCTGCTCCACTGGCTGCCCCAGGCCGGGGGCTGCTGCGGCTGCTGACCGCCCTGGTCGCCGTCCGGCCCGTCCGGCCCGTCCTGGCCGTCCTGGGTCCCTGGGCGGCCCTCGCCGCTCTCGCCGCCGGAGCCGTCCGGCCGGTGCCGGGGCCGCCAGGGCTGGTCCGGCCTGCCCTCGGGCGGTGGGGCGAACGGATTGTCCTCGTGCTGGTCCCCGTTCGGCCCGCCGGGGGCGGACGAGGACGAGGAGGACGAGGAGGGCGACGACTGCTGCTCCCGGAGCAGCGGCGTCGTACGCGACATGCGGGCGCGCCTCATCGCCGCCCCCGGGCCTGGGCGGGGGGCGGAGTGAGGCGATGAGCCGCGCGGCGGCGTCGGTCCGGCATGTGGAGTGTGTCTTCCCCTTGTGTCGTCGTCCTGCACGCCGGGGCGGGTACGGCCTGGTGCCGTACGGCGCGGGTACGGCCGGTGCCGTACGGCTCGGGGCGCGGGTACGGCGGTCGTTCCCACGGCGTCAGTGGCGTCAGTTGCATTCGCAGTCCAGACGCTACCTCCCGTGCCCGCCCCCGTCCCCTGGGGGCCGCTTCGTGTGCCGGTATCGTTGCTGACGGTCGGCGGCTTCGTAGAGTTCCCCGGAATTGATGAGTCCGCGACCTTGTACGACCACACAAACGGCAGCACCGCCCGCGAGAAAGAACCCCGCCGTGGCCTCCCCGCCTCCCCCCGCCAGTCCTGCGCGCCCCGGGCGCCCGGTCCGCCTCGTCGTCCTCGTCTCCGGCTCCGGTACGAATCTCCAGGCGCTGCTCGACGTCATCGCCGCCGAGGGCGTGGCCCGCTACGGCGCCGAGGTGGTGGCCGTGGGCGCCGACCGCGACGGCATCGAGGGCCTGGCGCGCGCCGAGCGCGCCGGGATCCCCACGTTCGTGTGCCGGGTCAAGGACCACGCCGGCCGTGCCGAGTGGGACGCGGCCCTGGCCGAGGCCACCGCCGCCCACGAGCCGGACCTGGTGGTCTCGGCCGGGTTCATGAAGATCCTGGGCCAGGAGTTCCTGGCCCGGTTCGGCGGCCGCTGTGTCAACACCCATCCCGCGCTGCTCCCCAGCTTTCCCGGCGCCCATGGCGTGCGCGACGCGCTCGCGCACGGTGTGAAGGTGACCGGATGCACCGTCCACTTCGTCGACGACGGCGTCGACACCGGCCCGATCATCGCCCAGGGCGTGGTCGAGGTCCGGGACGAGGACGACGAGTCCGCTCTCCATGAGCGGATCAAGGAAGTCGAGCGCTCGCTGCTCATCGAGGTCGTGGGGCGTCTGGCCCGTCACGGCTACCGCATAGAGGGACGAAAGGTAAGGATCCCGTGACCGCCGAAGGTACCAAGCGGCCCATCCGCCGCGCGCTGGTCAGCGTCTACGACAAGACGGGTCTCGAGGAGCTGGCCCGAGGGCTGCACGCGGCGGGTGTCCAGCTCGTCTCGACCGGCTCGACGGCCGCGAAGATCGCCGCCGCCGGGGTCCCGGTCACCAAGGTCGAGGAGCTGACCGGCTTCCCCGAGTGTCTCGACGGCCGCGTCAAGACGCTGCACCCGCGCGTCCACGCGGGCATCCTGGCCGACCAGCGGCTGGACTCCCACCGTGAGCAGCTGCGGGAGCTGGGCGTGGAGCCCTTCGAGCTGGTCGTGGTCAACCTCTATCCGTTCCGCGAGACGGTCGCCTCGGGTGCCGCGCCGGACGAGTGCGTCGAGCAGATCGACATCGGCGGCCCCTCCATGGTCCGGGCCGCCGCCAAGAATCACCCGTCCGTGGCCGTGGTCGTCAACCCCGAGCGGTACGGCGACGTCCTCGAGGCAGCCGCGGAGGGCGGTTTCGACCTGGATGGGCGTAAGCGGCTGGCGGCCGAGGCGTTCCAGCACACCGCCGCCTACGACGTGACGGTGGCCAACTGGTTCGCGGCCGCCCGCGGCGGAGCCGCTGATGGACACAGCGCGGCGGCGGACGACTCCGCCTTCCCGGACTTCCTGGGCGCCACCATCACCCGTAAGAACGTGCTGCGCTACGGCGAGAACCCGCATCAGCCCGCAGCCCTCTACACCGATGGCAGCGGTAAGGGGCTCGCGGAGGCCGAACAGCTGCACGGCAAGGAGATGTCGTTCAACAACTACACGGACACCGAGGCCGCCCGCCGGGCCGCGTACGACCACACCGAGCCCTGTGTCGCGATCATCAAGCACGCCAACCCGTGCGGGATCGCGGTCGGGGCGGATGTCGCCGAGGCGCACCGTAAGGCGCACGCCTGCGACCCGCTGTCGGCCTTCGGCGGAGTGATCGCCGTCAACCGCCCGGTGTCGGTCGCCATGGCCGAGCAGGTTGCCGAGATCTTCACCGAGGTGATCGTCGCCCCGGCGTACGAGGACGGCGCGGTCGAGGTGCTCGCCCGTAAGAAGAACATCCGCGTGCTGCGCTGCGCGGAGCCGCCGGCGGACGCCACCGAGCAGCGTCCCATCGAAGGCGGCTTGCTGCTGCAGGTCAAGGACCGCCTCCAGGCCGAGGGCGACGACCCGGCCAACTGGACCCTCGCCACGGGTGAGGCGCTGGACGCCGACGGCCTCGCCGAGCTGGCCTTCGCCTGGCGCTCCTGCCGCGCGGTGAAGTCCAACGCGATCCTGCTCGCCAAGGGCGGCGCCACGGTCGGCGTCGGCATGGGCCAGGTCAACCGCGTGGACTCGGCGAAGCTGGCCGTCGAGCGGGCCGGCGCCGAGCGGGCCGCCGGTGCGTACGCCGCCTCCGACGCCTTCTTCCCGTTCCCGGACGGCTTCGAGGTGCTGGCCGAGGCGGGCGTGAAGGCCGTGGTGCAACCGGGCGGCTCGGTCCGTGACGAGGCGGTGGTCGAGGCCGCCCAGAAGGCGGGTGTGACCATGTACTTCACGGGCACGCGCCACTTCTTCCACTGAGCGAGTACCGAGTGACCAGCGAGCGAGCACCGGGCGATCGCTGAACGAGCACAGGAGGCCGCACCCCGGCCGGATCACGGGGTGCGGCCTTCGCCGGTCCGGTCCCGGCCGGCCCCTGATTGGATCCGACGTCCCCGCATCCGGGAGGATGAAGTCATGACCGCCCAGATTCTCGATGGCAAGGCAACCGCAGCCGCGATCAAGTCCGATCTCGTCAGCCGAGTGGAGGCGCTGAAGGCCAAGGGCATCCATCCCGGCCTCGGGACCGTGCTGGTCGGCGAGGACCCCGGCAGCAAGTGGTACGTGGCGGGCAAGCACCGCGACTGCGCCGAGGTCGGCATCGCCTCCATCCGGCGCGACCTGCCCGAGACCGCCACCCAGGAGGAGATCGAGGCCGCGGTCCGGGAGCTCAACGAGGACCCGTCCTGCACGGGCTACATCGTCCAGCTGCCGCTCCCCAAGGGCATCGACGCCAACCGGGTGCTGGAGCTGATCGACCCGACCAAGGACGCCGACGGGCTGCACCCGATGAACCTCGGCCGCCTCGTGCTCAACGAGAGCGGCCCGCTGCCGTGCACACCCCAGGGCGTCATCCAGCTGCTGCGCCACCACGGTGTGGAGATCAACGGCGCGCATGTGGTGGTCGTCGGCCGTGGCATCACCGTCGGCCGGTCGATCGGGCTGCTGCTGACCCGCCGCTCGGAGAACGCGACGGTCACCCTCTGCCACACCGGCACCCGCGACCTGCCCGGGATCCTGCGCCAGGCCGACATCATCGTGGCGGCCGCCGGGGTGCGGCACCTGGTCAAGCCGGAGGACGTCAAGCCGGGCGCGGCGGTGCTCGACGTGGGCGTCAGCCGGGACGAGCACGGCAAGATCGCCGGCGATGTGCACCCCGGTGTGACCGAGGTCGCGGGCTGGGTCTCGCCGAACCCGGGCGGGGTCGGCCCCATGACCCGCGCCCAGCTGCTGGTCAACGTGGTGGAGGCCGCGGAGCGGGACGCGAAGGCGGCCACCGACGCCGGTGCCGGCCATGACGGCTGAGGCGAGCGAACCGGCGGCCGGGGAGCAGCGGCAGGAGCCGCCCGCGTCGCCCGCGGGGCCCGGCCGGTTCATCCGCAGGTCGCGCCGCTTCCCGCTGATCACCCGGGACACCGCGCGTCCGGAGGGCGGCGGCCGGGCCGCGCCCGGCGCCGCTCCGGCGCCCGCCCGGCAGTGGCCGCTGCTCACGGTGATGGGCGGGGTGGGTCTGGGGCTGCTGATCGTCGCCCTGGACGCGTTCCGTGCGGGCACGGTGCTGATCGGGCTGTCCCTGCTGGCGGGCGCCTTCTTCCGGTGGGCACTGCCCGAGGTGGGGATGCTCGCGGTGCGGTCGCGCTTCACCGACATGCTGACCTACGGGCTGCTGGGCGCGGCAATCGTGCTGCTGTCCCTGATGGCCCAGCCGGATCCCTGGGTGTCGATCCCGTTCCTTGACGACGTGGTGCATTTCACGGTGCGCTAGCCGACGACGTGAAACGGCGGCCCGTCCTCTCCCCCGTGGAAGGACGGGCCGCCGTCGTTGTGGCCGGATCCGAATGGTCCGGCGGCGGTCCGCCCTCTCCCCCGAAGAAGGACGGACCGCCTGGTAATCAGGGTTGTGTGTGAGCTGTGCCGGATCAATGAGCGTCGAAACCCTGTGGCGCGGAAGTGACCGTTCCAGCACGAGGTCTCGGCCGTGCAACGACGAGCCGGGCGTGAGGGAGTGCGTACCGGTGCACGAAATGCTCCGATGCGCCCCCATCCGAAGAGCTGACATCCTGGGGCAAGGCATCCCTTTGGGTAGTCAGTTCGGGGCTCGGGTACGCCAACAGCGGTCGCGGCGCGGGAGATTGACAGGTACGTGCGGGGGGACAGGGGGAGGCAATGCCTCGTTGGAGGGACTTACCGGAGGAACTCGATCCGCAGGTCCGGGAGTTCACCGGCCGACTGCGTACGCTCGTCGAGCGCAGCGGGCTGAGCGTCGTCGCCGTCGCCGACCGCACCGGCTGCAGCAAGAGTTCCTGGGAGCGCTACCTCAACGGGCGGCTGCTGCCTCCGCGGGGCGCGGTGGAGGCCCTGGCCGAGACCACCGGCGCCGACGTCCACCACCTCAGCGCGCTGTGGGAGCTGGCGGAGCGGGCCTGGAGCCGCTCCCAGATGCGGCGCGACGTCACGATGGAGGCCATCAGTGTCGCGCGGGCGCGGACCGCCGTCGAGCAGTTCGACCCGGCGGCGCAGGGGGTGGACGCCCGTAAGAACGGCCGCTCCCCGGGGGAGGCCCGGCCGAGGGTCGAACCGCCCGATCCGGAGCAGCCGTTGGTCGCGACGGCTCCGGTGTTCCCGGCCCGCGCGGCGTCGGCCGGGCGGGCACCGGACTCCGCCGAGCCGCCGTCGCCCGCGTCGTCCCTTCCGCCGTCGTCACCACCGTCGTCGTCCCCGCCGCCTTCGTCGTCGGCGTCCCCGAGGGGGCGGAAGCGTGTCGCCGCGCTGTCCGCCGGGGGCCTTGTCGGCGCGCTCCTGCTCGTCGCCGGTGCCGTCGTTCTGCTCGACGCGGGCGACGACGGCGGGAAGCGGGGGCAGAAGCCGGCCACCGCACCGGCCACCAGCGCGCGTCAGCAGCTCCCGGAGGGCGTGAAATGCGCCGGGCAGGACTGCACCGGCCAGGATCCGCAGGCCATGGGGTGCGGCACCTCCGCGACGACGACGGCGGACGTCACCGTCGGCACCGCGTATGTCGAGGTCCGCTACAGCAAGACCTGCGAGGCGGCCTGGGCCCGGATCACCCGGGCCACCCCGGGCGACGTCATCCAGGTCAAGGCGCCGGGTGCGGACGGCGGCGCGGCCCGCTCGCAGAGCGGCAGGGTCGGCGCCGACGGCGATGCCTACACCAAGATGATCCCGGTGGACTCACCCGCGCGGGCCACCGCGTGCGCCACCCTCGGCGGCGGTACGCGCGCCTGCACGGCCCCCGGCGCCCGGGGCTGAACGCGGGGGAGCGAGGCCCGTCCGGGAGGCAGCCCAGAGCTTGTCCGGAGCCGTTTCGCGGGCTCGTCCGGAGCTGACTCGCGGGCTCGTCCGGAGCCGGTTCGGGAACTCACCCAGAGCTGGTTCGGGAGCTCACCCGGAGCCCGTCCGGAGCCCGTCCGGAGCCCGTCCGGAGCCCGTCCGGAGCCCGTCCGGAGCCCGTTCGGAGCCCGTCCGGAGGAATTCGTAAAACCGGGGGGAATGAGCCGGGGGAATCGGGGCAGGCGCTGCCCGAGCCCCCCCCACGGGTGCGGCACTGGGCGGCCGCCTGCACTCCCCCTCCTGGCAGGCGGCCGCCAGAGTGCGCGGTGGTCCCATGTGCGCGGTGGTCCGGAACGCGCGGTGAGCGGTTACACAATGGCCCGAGAGAACGTGGGTCAGGTGCCGTCGGATAGCCTGACGCAAGTATCTCGACACCAAGAGATCTTGGACTGACAACACAGCGCAGGAGACCGCCATGACCCGCACTCCCGTCACCGTCACCGTCACCGGCGCGGCCGGCCAGATCGGCTACGCGCTGCTCTTCCGCATCGCCTCCGGTCAGCTCCTCGGCGCGGACGTGCCGGTCAAACTGCGTCTCCTGGAGATCCCGCAGGGACTGAAGGCCGCCGAGGGCACCGCGATGGAGCTCGACGACTGCGCCTTCCCGCTGCTCCAGGGCATCGACATCTCCGATGACCCGAACGTGGGCTTCGACGGTGCGAACGTCGCGCTGCTGGTCGGCGCCCGCCCGCGCACCAAGGGCATGGAGCGCGGCGATCTGCTGGAGGCCAACGGCGGCATCTTCAAGCCGCAGGGCAAGGCCATCAACGACCACGCCGCGGATGACATCAAGATCCTGGTCGTGGGCAACCCGGCCAACACCAACGCGCTCATCGCGCAGGCCGCCGCGCCGGACGTACCGGCCGAGCGCTTCACCGCGATGACCCGGCTGGACCACAACCGCGCGCTGTCGCAGCTGGCGAAGAAGACCGGCGCCCCGGTCGGCGAGATCAAGAAGCTGACGATCTGGGGCAACCACTCCGCCACCCAGTACCCGGACGTCTTCCACGCCGAGGTCGCGGGCAAGAACGCCGCCGAGGTCGTCAGCGACGAGCAGTGGCTGGCCGACACCTTCATCCCGACCGTCGCCAAGCGCGGTGCCGCGATCATCGAGGCGCGCGGCGCCTCCTCGGCCGCCTCCGCCGCCAACGCCGCGATCGACCATGTCCACACCTGGGTCAACGGCACCGACGCCGACGACTGGACCTCCGCCGGTGTGGTCTCCGACGGCTCGTACGGGGTGCCGGAGGGCCTGATCTCTTCGTTCCCGGTCACCGCCAAGAGCGGGAAGTTCGAGATCGTCCAGGGCCTGGACATCAACGAGTTCTCGCGGACCCGCATCGACGCGTCGGTGAAGGAGCTCGAGGACGAGCGCGAGGCCGTGCGGAGCCTCGGCCTGATCTGACGCACCCCCGGCCCACCCCGGCGCGGTCGCTTCCGAAGGGTCACATTCCGGTATTCACTCCGGAGTGTGACCCTTCGGCCATGCACTGTAATCGCGGGCCATCTTCCCCTACCGTGGAGGCAGTTGCTACGGCCTCGGGGGGAAACATGGCCAATACGCGCGGTGAGCATTTTTCAGGTGATGCTGATTCTTCCGGCGCTCACTCTTCTGGCGATGCTCACTCTTCCAGCGGTGCTCATTCTTCTGTAGGGAATCACTCCGCTCGTCTGCCGCGGTCGCGTTCGGAGCCGTCACGGGCCGTCCCTTCTCCTCGTACCGGCGCTGACGCGTCTCCCTACGCCACCAGCGAGGCCACCCGGCTGTTATGCGCGGGCGCCTATCTGGACGACGACTTCCGGGACGCGGTCGTGGACGAGCTGTATGTCCACGAGGAGCGCGCCGTGGCGCCCTCGCTGGGCATCGACGCGGTCCGGGTGCTCGCACACGCGCTGCGCGCGCGCCGTCTGGAGGCGTGCTGGACCGCGCTGCTGGTGTCCTTATGGGTGCTGGACTTCCTGTTGGCGCAGGGCTTCTTCTATCTCTTCCTGCTCTCTTGCGCGTTGCTACTGCTGGCGGCCTGGGCCAGAGGTGGCGCCATGGGCGCCTTCCGCGCCGACTATCCCGGGGCCGACGGGGTCACCGTCACCCGGCGGCGGGCGGCCGCGGTGCTGCGGGTGCTCGGCTGTCTGACCCTGCTGTCCTATGCGTTCTCCGCCCTGACGCAGGCGTTCACGGACGGGCAGTCCGATCCGGGCGGGCTGCAGGAATTCGTACCGGTCCTGGCCACCGGGTCGGACACCACCGCCGCCTGGTTCGCGCTGGTGATCCCGGCCGCGATGGCCGCCGCGGTCGCCCTGCACCGTGAGCATGTGGCCCGGGTGCTGGCCACCGATCTGGAGCCGGAGACCTTCGCCGACCCCGCCGCGGACCCCGCGGAGCGGTTCGAGGGCGCGCGGTTCCAGCGGGTGCGGGCCCTGATCCGCCGTGAGCAGCACTCACCGGTGATCCTCTACCACGATCGGCACCCCTTCCTCGGCGCGGGCGCCGCGCATGACACCTGGACCCTCGCCGTGGAGCTGCGGCCGCGCGAGGGCGGGGATCCGGTGTCGCTGGACAACCGGGTGATCCTGGAGCGGATCCGGCCGCTGGTCGAGAAGTTGCGCACCCCGTCCGCCCAGGGCATGGCCGCCGTCCAGGGCGCCGCCGCCGCGCAGGGCGCCGCCCCCGTCCAAGGCGCCGCTCGTGCCGCCGCCGAGAGCCGTGACCGGCTGCGCGGCCTGGAGCTCGACGAATGCGTCTTCCTCAAGGTCACCGGATTACGAAGCCGCTCCTTCGTGCCGTACGGAGAGGCGGACTTCGCGCGGGAGCGGGCGGAGGCCGTCGAGGAGGGCGGTGAGATCCGCCGGCACTTCCTGCGCATCCGCGTCGGCGCATGGCGGGAAGAGGTCGTCACCACCGTCTTCGTGCGGGTGCATACGCAGGGCGGCATGCTGATGCTGGAGTTCGCCCCGCATGTACTGCGCCCGATCCGCCCGGACTTCCGGGCGGTCGACCGGCTCTCCGACTCCCACCGCCGCGGCGGGCTGCCGGGCAAGGTGATCTGGGCGCTGGGGCGGACGCCCACGGCGGCGGGCCGGGCGGTCATCCACGCCTTCCGCTCGGCCGCCTTCCTCTGGCGGATGTACGCGGGGGGTTATGAGGCGGCCATCCCCGACGGTCCGTGGGCCTCGGTGCGAGAGCTGGGCAGCGACGCCGGCGCGTCGCTCTTCCAGGAGATGGATGTCAGCCGCTATCTGAAGAGCGTCGAGGACCGGGTGGCCAACGGCGTGCGAAGGGCGCTCGACGAAGCCGGCTGGGAGACCGGTGAGTTCGAGCAGAAGGTCATCAATGTGAGCGGCGGCGGAGTCTTCATCGAGTCCGCGGAGCACAGCGCCTTCGGCTTCGGTGACCACAACACCATCAGCAACACCACCGGAAGCAATGGAGCGGGAGGCGGCCATGGCGATGGCTGACACGGAGGACGGTAGCGACATGGGTGGCGGCGCGGACCACGCGGCGGGCGCGAGCGGTGGCGGCGCGACCCCGGCGGCGGGCGGCGGCAGCAAGTTCGGGAACATCCGGTTCGGCAAGGTGCAGGGCAGCGCCATCGGCTTCGGCGACCACAACCACATCGTGAACGGACCTCAGGCGGAGGCCCCCTGCGACCCCGCTTACCAGGAGCTGCTGGAGGCCGTTCGACAGCTAGCCGAGGATCTGCGGCGGGTGGTCCCCAGCCCGGAGGTCGGCGCGCTCTCCGACGAACTGGACCGGACCGAGGACGAGATCCAGCGCACCGGCCGGGCGGGGGCCGGCCGGCTGGCCCGGATCCGGGTGATGTTGCAGGACGCGAGCGCCAGTGTCGGCATGCTCGCCTCGGGCGTCGCCGTCGGACAGGCGGTCGGCGCGCTGTTGGGCGGGTGAGATGAGCACCCCGGGCGGCGAGGGGGGCCGTCGATGGGACGAGGAGGCCCAGCGCTGGGTGGGAGCGGGCGCGGAGCCACCGGCCCCGGGCCGAAGACCACCCAATCCGCATCTGGGCACGGTGCTGCTGGCGGTGCTCGCCGTGGTGCTGGTCGGCGGGATCGGGTTCGGCGCCTGGAAGCTGGTGTCGGACGGCGGGGATGACAAGCCCCGGGCGGACGGCGGTTCGCCCTCGGCCTCGTCCTGGTCGCCGTCGGCCCAGCAGCCTTCAACATCGTCGTCGGGGCCGTACGCGGAGCCGACCTCCGCGCCGCCGTCGGTGTCCGAGGACAGCACCCAAGGGCCGCCGGCGGACTATGTGCGCACCACCGACCCGGAGGGTTTCCGGCTGGATGTGCCCAGGGGCTGGCAGCGGGTCAAGCGCGACACCGGGGTGTTCTACGAGTCGTCCGACGGGGGCAGCCTGATCCAGGTCTTCGCGCTGACCGAGCCCGACATCACGCCGTATGAGGCGCTGCGCCAGGCGGAGACAGGGCTCAAGAAGAACCCCGACTACAAGCGGCATGAGCTCAAGCGGCTCGGGCCCGGCGATGACGCGGACGCGGAGCTTGAGTACGGCTACCGCAGCGCCAAGTACGGTCCGCGCCGGATACTCGACCGGGCCTTCACCGGCCCCGACCGGGTGCAGTACGCGGTGCTGGTCGCGGGCCCGGCCGACGACTGGCCGAAGCAGCGGGAGCGGCAGGGCATCGTGCTGGCGTCCTTCTGCCCCACGGCCTACTGCCCGGCCACCTGACCGGCGGCCGGGCGACGGATAAGTATCGGTGCGGTGACAGGGGGTGGGGCGGCCCCCGAACCGGGTACACCGATGTGAGCCAACACGGCTTATCCGCATATGGGAGCAGAGATCCATCATCGGGGGGCATAGATGAGCATGTACGACGGGGGCGCGCCGGGGCAGGACTCCAGGCGGGCGCTACGGGCGCTGGCGGTGATGATCTTCCTGGTCGCGGGGGTCGCGTTCTCCGGATGGGTGGCCTTCGGGGGCGATGGCACCTCCCGGAATCAGGCGGGTCCGCTGCCCTGGGACCGCGAGAGCCCCACGGCCACGCCGAGCGGGGACGCCTCCCAGCCGAGCGATCTCTACCCCTCGCCCGGCCCCGAGACCAGTGGGCCGACCGATCTCCCGACCGATCTCCCCACGGACCTTCCGACCGGGGCACCCTCCGGATCCCCGTCCGCGACGCCGTTCGGCACCCCGTCCTCACCCTCCCTGACGGGTGCCGCCCCGCCCGCTGGCTACAGCACCCAGGCCGACCCGGCCGGATACCACCTCGCGGTCCCGGACGGATGGCGGCGGACGACCGAGGGCCCCAGCGTCTACTACACCTCGCCCGACGACAGCACCGTGATCCAGATCTTTGAGCTGCACGGCCCCGAGTCGACGCCGTACGAGTCCGCCCAGGAGGCCGAGCGGATCGCCTCCACCCACCGCGACTACGAGCAGATCGCCCTCACCCGGCTGGGCTCGGCCGCCATGGACCCGGTCCAGCTGGAGTACACATACGAGTCCAAGAGCGACGGCCACCGCCGGATGCTCGACCGCCGCTTCGCCGCCCCCGGCGGCACCATGTACGCGGTGCTGGTGAGCGGCCCCTCCGGGGCCGGGGACCGGGCGGAGGAGCGGAAGGTCCACCAGGCGGCGGTGGACACCTTCTGCCCGACCGCCTACTGCACCGCGTCCTGAGCGCCCTGTCTCCTGACCGCGCCGCCTCCTGATCACCCCCTCTCGACCGCATCCCCTTGTGGCCGAACCACTTCTTGACCGCACGGCCCCTTGACATACAGGCCGATCATGAGCCGAGGGGCCGATTCCGCCTTCGGATCACGTGAGTCGGCCCACTTTCTCTTGCGAATCGCGCATAGGTTCCCGCCTTCCGGTTAGGGGTCCAAGTTGCTGGCTTGGACCAGTGGCACAGCACGCGGAACCGGAAGGCAGAAATCACGTGGCGGCAGTCGAGACCATTCATGTGGACGGGGTGTGGCAGGCAGCCGCATCCGGGGCGCAGCGGGAGGTCCTCGACCCCGCGGACGCCAAGACCCTCGCCGTCGTCGCGGAGGGTGGTGTCGAGGACACCGACGCGGCGATCGCGGCCGCGCGTCGCGCCTTCGATCAGGGACCCTGGCCCGGGACGCCGGTGGCCGAGCGGGCGGCGCTGCTGCGTCGCGTCGCCGATCTGCTCCAGCGCGACCGCGAGACGATCGCGCTCATCGAGAGCCGTGACACCGGCAAGACCCTGGAGGAGGGCCGGGTCGACGTCGATGACGTGACCAACGCCTTCCGTTACTTCGCCGACCTGGTCGCGGGCGAGTCGGCCGGGCGCGTGGTCGACGCGGGCACGCCGGATGTGCACAGCGTCGTGGTCCATGAGCCGGTCGGCGTCTGCGCGATGATCACCCCCTGGAACTATCCGCTGCTCCAGGCCAGCTGGAAGGTCGCCCCGGCGCTGGCCGCCGGGAACACCTTCGTGATCAAGCCCAGCGAAGTGACCCCGCTGTCCACCGTCCATCTGGTGAAGCTGCTGGCCGAGGCCGGGCTGCCGACCGGGGTGGCCAATGTGGTCACCGGCGCGGGCGACCCCGTGGGCGCGCGGCTGTCCGAGCACCCCGATGTGGATCTGGTCTCCTTCACCGGTGGCCTGGTCAGCGGCACCAAGGTCGCGCAGGCCGCCGCGCCGACGGTCAAGAAGGTCGCGCTGGAGCTCGGCGGCAAGAACCCCAATGTGGTCTTCGCCGACGCCTGCGCCACCGCCGAGGGCTTTGACACCGCCGTCGACCAGGCCCTGAACGCCGCCTTCATCCACAGCGGCCAGGTCTGCTCGGCCGGTGCCCGGCTGATCATCGAGGAGTCGGTGCGCGAGCGGTTCGTGGCCGAGCTCGCCCGCCGGGCGGAGAAGGTCAAGCTGGGCCGCGGCACCGAGGACGGTGTCGAATGCGGTCCGCTGGTCTCGGCCCAGCAGCTGGACAAGACCGAGGCGTATGTGGCGTCCGCCCTGGCGGAGGGCGCGTTGCTGCGTTGCGGCGGCAAGCAGCCGGAGCCCAACGAGGTCCGCCCGGCCACCGGCTACTTCTACCTCCCGACCGTGCTCGACCAGTGCCACCGCGAGATGCGGGTGGTGCGGGAGGAGACGTTTGGGCCGATTCTGACGGTCGAGTCCTTCCAAACCGAGGACGAGGCAGTCACACTCGCCAATGACACGGAGTACGGACTGGCCGGCGCCGTCTGGTCCGCCGACACCGCCCGGGCGCGGCGCGTCGCCGCCCGGCTGCGGCACGGCACCGTGTGGATCAACGACTACCACCCCTACCTTCCGCAGGCCGAATGGGGCGGTTTCGGCAAGTCCGGGGTCGGGCGTGAGCTCGGTCCCGCGGGCCTTGACGAATACCGCGAGACCAAGCACGTCTACGAGAACCTGCGACCGAGCCCGGTGCGCTGGTTCGCCGGCTGACACTCCGCCGCCGGCCCCGCCCGGGGCACGGCCGGGCCCGGACTCGTCCCCCGGGGCCCGGACCCGGCCGCGCCCGATCGCGGCGACCGGCGGCGAGAAGCCGTAGGCACTTGAGGCACCCAGCAACACCCCCACCCCCAGGGGCGGCAGCAGCCCCCGGCCCGCACCGGCGCGGGCCGTTTGGGTAAGACCGCGAGGAGTAACCCCACATGTCCGTACCTGTCGCATACGACTACGTCGTGATCGGCGGCGGCACCGCAGGATCGGTGATCGCTTCCCGGCTCACCGAGGACCCGGACATCCGTGTCGCCGTCATCGAGGGCGGACCGTCGGATGTCGACCGGCCCGATGTGCTCACCCTGCGCCGCTGGCTCGGCCTGCTCGGCGGCGACTTGGACTACGACTACCCCACCACCGAGCAGCCACGCGGAAATTCGCATATCCGGCACAGCCGGGCGCGGGTGCTCGGAGGGTGCTCCTCGCACAACACCCTGATCTCCTTCAAGCCGCTGCCCGGTGACTGGGACGAGTGGGCCGAGGCCGGCGCCGAGGGCTGGGACGCGGAGTCCATGGACCCGTACTTCCAGCGGCTGCGCAACAACATCGTCCCGGTGGACGAGAAGGACCGGAACGCGATCGCGCGGGACTTCGTCGACGCCGCCCAGGCCGCCGCCGATGTGCCGCGGGTCGAGGGGTTCAACAAGAAGCCGTTCCACGAGGGCGTCGGTTTCTTCGACCTCGCGTACCACCCGGAGAACAACAAGCGCTCCTCGGCGTCGGTCGCCTATCTGCACCCGTTCCTGGACCGGCCCAACCTCCATCTGATGCTGGAGACCTGGGCGTACAAGCTGGAGCTGGACGACACCGGCCGGGTCACCGGCGTACACGTCCGCACCAAGGACGACGAGGAGATCCTGGTCCGGGCCGAGACCGAGGTCCTGGTCTGCGCGGGCGCCGTGGACACCCCGCGGCTGCTGATGCACTCCGGTATCGGGCCCAAGGGCGATCTCGAGGCGCTGGGCATTCCCGCCGTCCACGATCTGCCGGGCGTCGGCGAGAATCTGCTCGACCACCCCGAGTCGGTCATCGTGTGGGAGACGGACGGCCCGATTCCGGACAACTCCGCGATGGACTCCGACGCGGGGCTGTTCATCCGGCGGGACCCCGAATCCCGGGGCCCGGACCTGATGTTCCACTTCTACCAGATCCCGTTCACCGACAATCCGGAGCGGCTGGGCTACGAAAAGCCCGAGCACGGCGTGTCGATGACCCCCAACATCCCCAAGCCGCGCAGCCGCGGCAGGCTCTTCCTCACCAGCGCCGACCCGTCCGTCAAGCCCGCCCTCGACTTCCGGTACTTCACGGACGAGGAGGACTACGACGGCCGCACGCTGGTCGACGGCATCCGTGTCGCGCGTGAGATCGCCAAGACCGAACCGCTGGCGAGCTGGCTCAAGCGCGAGGTGTGCCCGGGCCCGGAGATCACCTCGGACGAGGAGATCAGCGAGTACGCCCGCAAGGTCGCGCACACCGTGTACCACCCGGCGGGCACCTGTCGTATGGGTGCCACGTCGGACGAACTCGCCGTGGTCGGCCCCGATCTGCGGATCCGGGGCCTGAACGGCGTCCGTATCGCCGACGCGTCCGTCTTCCCGACGATGCCGGCCGTGAACCCGATGATCGGAGTCCTGATGGTGGGCGAGAAGTGCGCTGAGCTGCTGTTCGAGGAGCGCGATCGGGAACGGCGCAGGCCCGATGACCGAGCCGCGACACTGGCGCCGGGAGGTGAGGCGTGATGGCCACGACCGTGGTACCCGAGACGCCCGACACCCCCAAGGTCCCCGAGAGCGGCGAGCGCACCCCGGTGTTCTCGGTCCGCGACCTGTGGAAGGTCTTCGGCCCCAAGGCCGACCGGATCCCCGGCTCCGCCGAGGCCGAGCTGTCCGCCGCTGAGCTGCGTGCCCGCACCGGCTGCACCGCCGCCGTCCGCGAGGTCTCCTTCGACGTCCAGCCGGGCGAGGTGTTCGTGGTGATGGGGCTGTCCGGCTCCGGCAAGTCCACCCTCGTCCGCTGCCTCACCCGGCTGATAGAGCCCACCTCCGGCACCCTGAAGATCGACGGCGAGGACGTCCTGGCCATGGACAAGGCCCGGCTGCGCGATCTGCGCCGGCACCGCGCCGCCATGGTCTTCCAGCACTTCGGGCTGCTGCCGCACCGCTCCGTCCTCGACAACGTCGCCTACGGGCTGGAGATCCAGGGCGTGGGCAAGGCCGAGCGCCGGGCCAAGGCCGCCGAGGTGGTCGACAAGGTCGGCCTCACCGGCCTGGAGCGCCGCCGCCCGGGTCAGCTCTCCGGCGGTCAGCAGCAGCGCGTGGGCCTGGCCCGGGCGCTCGCCGTCGACCCCGAGGTGCTGCTCTTCGACGAGCCGTTCAGCGCGCTCGACCCGCTGATCCGCCGCGATATGCAGGAGGAGGTCATCCGGCTGCACCACGAGGAGGGCCGGACGATGGTGTTCATCACCCATGACCTCAGCGAGGCGCTGCGGCTCGGTGACCGCATCATGCTGATGCGCGACGGCGGGATCGTGCAGCTGGGCACCCCGGAGGAGATCGTCGGCTCCCCGGCGGACGACTACGTACGGGACTTCGTCCGCGACGTGCCGCGCGAGCAGGTGCTGACCGTGCGCCGCGCCATGCGCCCCGCGACCTCCGACGAGCAGGACGGCGGGCCCGCGCTGGCCCCGAGCACCACGGTCGCCGACGCGATCGAGGCCGTGGCCCGCACCGGCGGCCCCGCGCGCGTCGTGGACGGCGGCCGCTGCCTGGGCGTCGTCGACCACGCCTGTCTGCTGAGCGTCGTCGCGGGCCTGGACGGCAAGGAGGTGGCCGCGGCATGAGCCCCATCTCGACCCTCTCTCCGCCAGGTCGCACCGGGGGGCGCGTATGAGTGCCACCGCAACCCGCCCCTCCACCGACCCCGCCACCGAACCGGCGGCCACCGGGTCGGCGGCGGACGAGACGCGCCCGTCCCTGTTGAGCGCCGTCGTGCACAGCCATGCCGCGCGCAAGCTGGCGGTGCTCGTGGTGATCGCCGTCGTGCTGGTGCCGATCGCGCACGCGAAGTGGGCGAGCGGCAGCTGGCCCGACGCGCTGACCGTCGATGTGTCCGGACCGCTCGGAAGGGCCAGCGACTGGATCCTCGACAACCGGGACAGTCACTGGATCTTCCTCTACTTCTTCGGCCACATCAGCAACGTCATCATCATCGGCGTCCGCGCCGTCTACGTCGCCCTGCTCGCCCTCGGCTGGGCCGGTGTCACCGCCGGGCTGACCTTGGTCGCCTGGCGGGTCGCCGGGGTGCGGATCGCGGTGACGACCCTGGTGTCCTTCGCCGTCTGCGGACTGCTGGGCATGTGGGTGCCGACGATGCAGACGCTCGCGCTGATGGTCATCGCCGTCACCGCGTCCGTCGTCATCGGCGGACTGCTGGGGCTGGCCGGCGGCCTCTCGGAATGGGCGTTCCGGGTGCAGAGGCCGGTGCTCGACACCATGCAGGTGCTGCCCGCGTTCGCGTATCTGCTGCCCGTTGTGATGATCTTCGGCAACGGTGTGCCCGGCGCGGTGCTGGCCACCGTGATCTACGCGGCTCCGCCCATGGCCCGGCTCACCGCCCTCGGCCTGCGCGGCGCGGACGCCGGGGTGCTGGAGGCGGTGACCTCGCTGGGCGCCACCTGGCGGCAGCGGCTGCTGTCCGCCCGGCTGCCGCTGGCCCGCAAGGAGCTGCTGCTGGGCGTCAACCAGACGATCATGATGGCGCTGTCCATGGCCGTGATCGCGTCCGTGATCGGCGGCGGTGGTCTCGGTGACCGCGTCTACCAGGCACTGTCCAGCGTTGACGTCGGCAAGGCGCTCGCCGCGGGACTCCCCATCGTGCTCCTCGCCATCGTGATGGACCGCACCATCGGAGCGGCGGGCGAGCGGATCGGCGAGCCCCCGGCCGAGGGCGGGCCCCGGCTGCTGCGCGGCTGGCCCGCGTGGGCGGGCGTCGGGGTGATCACCGTGGTGGTGACCCTCGTCGGACGGCTGGCCGGGTCCCAGACCTGGCCGACCGGGTGGACCGTCGCCATCGAGGAGCCGGTCAACCAGTTCAAGGAGTGGATGGTCGACCACCTCTACACCGGAGTGCCGGTCGTCGGCGGCACTGCCGAATGGGCCGCGGACTACGTCAAGTGGATCCTCGACCCGCTGCGTGAGGGGCTGCAGGGCATCCCGTGGTACGGAATCCTGCTGATCGTCGCGGCGCTGGCCTGGCTGATCGGCACCTGGGGCACCGCGCTGACCGCCACCGCCGCCATGGCGGCGATCGGGGTGCTCGGGGTGTGGGCGCCGTCCATGGACACCCTCTCCCAGGTACTGGCGGCTGTCTTCGTCACGCTGGTCCTGGGTTTCGCGATCGGCATCTGGGCCGCGCGCAGCACCCGGCTGGAGCGGATGATGCGACCGGTGCTGGACATGTTCCAGACCATGCCGCAGTTCGTGTACCTGATCCCCGTGGTCGCGCTGTTCGGTGTCGGCCGTGCCCCGGCGGCCGCCGCGGCCATCGTCTACGCGCTGCCCGCCGTCATCCGCATCACCACCCAGGGGCTGCGGAACGTGGACCCGGCGGCGCTGGAGTCGGCGCGCTCGCTCGGTGCCACCCAGGGGCAGCAGCTGCGCCAGGTTCAGCTCCCGCTGGCCCGCCCGGCGCTGCTGCTCGCCGTCAACCAGGGCGTGGTGCTGGTGCTGGCCGTGGTCGTCATCGGCGGTCTGGTCGGCTCCGGCGCGCTCGGCTACGACGTGCTGTTCGGCCTGGCGCAGGGCGATCTGGCCACCGGTCTGGTCGCCGGCGCGGCGATCGTCTGCCTGGGGCTGATGCTCGACCGGGTCACCCAGCCGACCTCGCGCCGCGACAAGAAGGGGGCCTGAGATGGCTACGGCCCGTACGCATCGCCTTCGGCGGCTGCTGATGGCCGCCACCGGGGCCACGGCCCTGCTCACCGCGACCGGCTGCGGCGCGGCGGACATGACCAAGCAGTCCTCGCCGTACGCCAATGTGGGCGGCGCGAAGAGCGTCACGCTCTCGGTCCAGTCCTGGGTCGGCGCCCAGTCCAATGTCGCGGTCGCCCAGTATCTGCTGGAGCACGAGTTGGGCTACCACGTCGACACCGTCCAGGTGGACGAGATTCCGGCGTGGGACGCGCTCAGCCAGGGCCGGGTGGACGCGATCCTGGAGGACTGGGGCCACCCGGAGCAGGAGCAGCGCTACGTCAAGGACAAGAAGCTGATCGTGCCGGGCGGCGGCCTCGGCGTCACCGGCCATATCGGCTGGTGGGTGCCGAAGTACTTCGCCGACGCCCACCCGGACGTCCTGGACTGGAAGAACCTCAACAAGTACGCGAAGACCTTCAAGACCGCGGAGAGCGGCGGCAAGGGCCAGCTGCTGGACGGTTCACCGTCGTATGTCACCAATGACAAGGCGCTGGTGAAGAACCTGAAGCTGAACTACCAGATTGTCTTCGCGGGTTCGGAAGCGGCGCAGATCACCCAGATCAAGCAGTTCGCCAAGTCGAAGAAGCCGTTCCTGTCGTACTGGTACGAGCCGCAGTGGCTGTTCAACCAGGTGCCGATGGTCGAGGTCAAGCTGCCCAAGTACACGGACAAGTGCGCCAATGAGGGCACCAAGGACCCCGAGTCCATCGACTGCGCCTACCCGACCACACCGCTGCAGAAGTACCTGAACGCGGACTTCGCGAAGAAGGGCGGCAAGGCGTCGGCATTCCTGAAGAAGTTCCACTGGACCAAGGAGGACCAGAACGAGGTGTCCGAATTGATCGCCTCGAAGGGGATGTCGGCGCAGGACGCCGCGAAGAAGTGGGTCGAGGCGCATCCGGACGTCTGGAAGAAGTGGCTGCCCTGAGCCCGGATCGCGCTCAGGGCGGCCTGGGCGACCGGATTACTTGAGGAAGCCCGCGGTGTCGAGATCGAGGCCGAGCGGTTCGGGGAGCGTCAGTTTCTCCCCGAACATCGCTCGGTGCTCATCGCGGTAGAGGCCCTTCCCGTCGGGATGCGAGTACACGGTCGTGCTCCCGTCGCCGTCGTGCGGGTCGATCAGCAAATAGATCGGCACGTTGGAGTGCGCGTAGCCCTTGACCTTGGCTGTGAGATCGCGGTCCCGGGTAGAAGGCGAGGTGATCTCGGCGACGAGCAGAACGTGATCAGCGTTGAGCTGCCAGTCGTCGGGGCTGCTTGTGGCGCCGGATTTGTAAACGACCAGGTCAGGGATGTATCGCTCCTCGGTGGCGGGCAAGAAGACTGTCGTGGTGTTGGTGACGAACCAGTCCTCCGGTACTCCCTGGTTGAGCCATCGCTGCAACCGCGCGTAAAGCTCGTTGTGGAAAATCGTGGGCGTCGGTGAGATGACGATCTCCCCCCCGATGAGTTCCGCTCGCTTCCCCTCCGGCAACTCAAGCCGGGCATGGATATCGAGCAGAGTTTCGAACTCTTGGTCGGGCAGTGGCGCCGTCATCACGAGACCTCCCATTGGCGGGTCCCCCTTCTGGCTGTGTGCCTTCGTGCCGTACTGCCATGCGGGGGCCTGTCACCATCATGCGTTATGTGGTGACTCCGCCGTCGGTTAACGGCCCCCGTCGTCAATAACGACGACGGGGGCAGATGGTCACACGTTCGGCTTGTAGGCACCGGGGGCCATGCGGGTGGTCACACCGATCCGGTTCCAGGCGTTGATGGTGAAGATCAGGGCGATGAGCTGGGCCAGCTCCCGCTCCTCGAAGTGCTTGGCGGCCCGCTCGTAGACCTCGTCCTGGACGAAGCCGTCGGTCAGGACGGTGACGGCCTCCGTCAGGGCGAGGGCTGCCTGCTCCTTCTCGGTGTAGAGGTCGCCGGCCTCCTCCCAGGCGTTGAGGAGGTACAGGCGGTCCTCGGCCTCGCCCGCCGCGCGGGCGTCCTTGGTGTGCATGTCGATGCAGAAGGCGCAGTGGTTGAGCTGTGAGGCACGGACCTTGACCAGTTCGGCCAGCGTCGGGTCGACGCCCTTTCTGGCGGCCGCGTCCAGGGTGACCATGGCCTTGTAGACCTCGGGGGCTGCCTTGGCGAACTGCATCCGGGGGCCGTGTGCGTGAGAAGTTCCGGTAGTCATGGCTCCACGCTAGAGGCCGGGCGGCCCAGGGGTATGGTCCATTTCCATGACGGATTCATGGGCCACTTCGAGGAGTGACCCCGGACAGCGGACGGACGCCCCCGGACAGCGGGCGGACGGCCCGGCCGGGCCGGGGGCGGATCTCCATCTGGATCTGCTGCGGGGCGGCGGGGCCGGGGTGCGGGACGCGCTCATCCGCGCCCTGCGCGACGCCGTCCGCGGCGGGCGGCTCGCACCGGGCACCCGGCTGCCCTCCTCCCGCTCCCTCGCCGCCGACCTCGGTATCGCCCGGAACACCGTGGCCGACGCCTACGGGGAACTGGTGGCCGAGGGCTGGCTGACGGCCCGGCAGGGCTCGGGCACCCGGGTCGCCCGGCGCGTCGTACCGCCCGAGCCCGCGCCGCCGCGCACACCCCCGCCCGCCGCCGTGGCCGCCACCCGGCCCACCTACGATCTGCGGGCCGGTCAGCCCGATGTCTCGGCCTTCCCCCGGTCCGCCTGGCTCTCCGCGGCCCGGCGCGCCCTGACCGCCGCGCCGAACGACGCCTTCGGCTACGGCGACCCCGCCGGACGGCCCGAGTTGCGGCGGGTCCTGGCCGACTATCTGGCGCGCGCCCGCGGGGTGCGGGCCGCGCCCGAACGGATCGTGGTCTGCGCGGGGTTCGTCCAGGGGCTGGCCCTGCTCAGCAGGGTGCGGGCGAAGGCCGGACACCGTGAGGTGGGCGTGGAGTCCTACGGGCTCGACGTCCACTGGAACGTGATGCGCGGGGCCGGGCTGCGCACCGTGCCGCTGCCGGTCGATCAGCGGGGTGCGCGGACGGCGGAGCTGGACCGGTCGGCCGGGCTGCGGACCGTTCTGCTCACCCCGGCGCATCAGTTCCCCACCGGGGTCTCGCTGGACCCCGACCGGCGCGCCGCCGTGGTCGACTGGGCGTCGCGGGTGGGCGGGCTGGTCCTGGAGGACGACTACGACGGGGAGTTCCGCTATGACCGTCACCCGGTCGGGGCGCTCCAGGGGCTCGACCCCGAGCATGTGGTCTATCTGGGCACCGCCAGCAAGAGCCTGGCGCCCGCGCTGCGGCTGGCGTGGATGGTGGTGCCGGACCATCTGCTGGACGACGTCCTGGCGTTCAAGGCGACCGGGGAGTGGCAGTCGGGCGCGCTGGACCAGCTGACGCTCGCGGAGTTCATCGACTCCGGGGCGTACGACCGCCATGTGCGTGGCATGCGGATGCGCTATCGGCGGCGCCGCGACCAACTGGTGGCGGCGCTCGCCGAACGCGCCCCGCGGGTGCGGGTCACCGGCATCGCGGCGGGGCTGCACGCGGTGCTCCAACTGCCGCCCGGTACCGAGCGGTCCGTGGTGCAGGGCGCGGCCTGGCAGAGCCTCGCCCTGGAGGGGCTGTCCCGCTACCGCTACCGCGAGCGGCGGGGGCCGGACGAGCCCGGACCGGGTCCGGACGGGCAGTCGGACGCGCTGGTCTTCGCCTATGGCGCCCCGCCCGACCACGCCTTCACAGGCGCGCTGGAGGCGCTGTGCCGGGTGCTGCCCTGACGCCCCACACGTCGGTCAGGCAGTCCCCGTCCAGCACTAACTAGAAAACACGCAGCGTGTACGTCCCCTCCTGGTTCAACATGCAAGACCACCCATGGGTGCGCGGGGAACCGAGTTCCGCCAGGAATATCCCCATCGCTTTACATTGGGCATGGGTCTTGAAGTTGCCGATAACTGACTGCGACCGTTACGAAGCAAAATGCAGCTCCTTAGAAGGTAATTTCAGCAGATAGCGTTGGCCGCTATCCGCAACAGGACATCACGGAGATCCACCGGGATCATCAGCCAGAATTGTTCTGATCCGGCACTACCTCGTGGCACCGAACGGGGGCGGTACTGAGGGGAGGTTCGATGGAGATCCGCTTACTGCGCTACGTGGTGACTTTGGCCGAGGAGCTGCATTTCGGGCGGGCGGCCGAACGGCATCACATCTCGCAGCAGCCCTTCGGGCAGTACATCCGGCGTCTCGAACGCGAGGTAGGCGCTTCGCTGTTCGAGCGGACCAGTCGGCGGGTGACCCCGACCCCGGCGGGTGTGCGGCTCGTGGCCGAGGCCCGGGTGCTGCTCGAGGTGGTGGACCAGCTCGCCGAGCGCGCCAGGTCCGAGGGCGCGGGACGGGACGAGCGGACGCTGCGCCTCGGGGTGCTCGGATTCGGAGCGGGGCAGCGGTGGGATGACCTGCGTGCGGCGCTGAACGCTCAGGTACCCGGATTGTGCGTCGACTACGTCGACCTGGACTGGTCCACGCAATACCGCGCCGTGCTCGACCGCACCGTGGACGCCGGGATCATGTGGCACGCCGGTCCGGTGGAGGGGTTGCGGTCCGACGTCGTCCTGTCGTCACCCCGCGTCGCGGTGGTGCCCGCCCGGTCGCAGCTTGCCGATGCCACGTCGCTGACCATGGACGATGTCGCCGACGGGCCATGGCTGGCGACTCCACGCCTGAGCCCGGCCTTGCGCGAATGGCTCGGCCCCGCCGCCGAGCCGGGGCCGAACGCACCGGTCGTCCGTCAGCCGGCCGCCATCCCGACCGCCGTCGCCACCAGCGGATACATCTCGCTGCACGCGGAAGTGGCACGCGACTTCTATCCACGCCCCGATGTGCGGTTCGTTCCCCTGGAGGGAGCGGCCCCGGAGATCGCCGTCGTCACACGAGCCGACGACAAGCGGCCGACCATCGCCGCCCTCCGGCGAGCGGCGCGCTTCGCGGAAGCGCGAGGTTAAGGTGGTCGGTCACGGCCCCGGGCGGGACGAGGGCCGCGGGTGGGACGACTGCCTCGGAGGAGATGACGGCCTCGGGGGACAGGAACGGGGAGACGGGGATGGAACGGAAGACGACACGGCGGCTGCGGTCGAGCACGGTGATCCTGGGCGGTATGGGCGCGCTGGCGGCGGCACTCACCTCCTGTGGTTCGGAACCGGACAAGCGCTGTGTGGACCGGGACAGCTATGACGCGGTGAACGGCTATCGGGTCGTCGACTCCAGTGCCTGCAAGGGCTCTTCGTCCACCACGGGCGGCAAGGGCAAGAAGAGCCGGGGCACATCGGGCGTCGACGGCGAGTGGTACTACGACTCCGATGTCAGCGGCCGCTGGGCGGACTACGGCACCTTCGACAAGAGCAAGGCGGCCGACCGGGGCGGCTTCGGCTGCTCGGGCTCCGGCGGCGGCTGAGCGGGCCGCCCCACGATGAAGCGCCACACCATCGACCCCCGCCCCGACTGGCAGTCCACGGTGGAGGAGCAGGGGGTCATCTATCCGCTGACCCGCTACCCGGACGGCTCGCTGCGCCCCTACTGGGACGAGAGCGCCTACTACGCCTTCTCGCTGCCCGAGGTCGAGGCGCTGGAGGAGGTCGTCGAGGAGCTGCACCGGATGTCGCTGGCGGCGGCCGCCCATATCGTCGGGACCGGCCGCTTCGCCGACCTCGGCATCGACGATCCGCGGCTGGCCGGGCTGATCGCCGAGTCCTGGCACCGCAGGGCCGAACAGCCCAGCGTCTACGGCCGGTTCGATCTGCGCCACGACGGTGAGTCGGGCCCGGCGAAGCTGCTGGAGTACAACGCCGACACACCCACCTCGCTGGTGGAGGCGGCCGGCGCGCAGTGGTTCTGGATGGAGGACCGCTTCCCGGGCGCCGACCAGTGGAACTCCCTCCATGAGCGGCTGGTGGACGCCTGGCGCGCTCAGGCGGCGCTGCTGCCGGCGGGGACGCCCCTGTACTTCGCCCATTCGGCCGGGGACGAGCTGGGCGAGGACCTGATGACGGTGGCCTACCTCCGCGAGACGGCCGAGCAGGCCGGGCTGAGGACCGAGGCGATCTCCATGGAGGACATCGGCTGGGAACGGCTGTCGGGCCGCTTCGTGGACAAGCGGTTCCGCTTCATCCGGAGCTGCTTCAAGCTCTACCCCTGGGAGTGGCTGGCCACCGACCGGTTCGGCCCGCATGTGCTGGACACGCTGGACAACGGCGGCGGCACCGGATCCACCCTGTGGATCGAACCGGCCTGGAAGATGCTGCTGTCCAACAAGGCGCTGCTGGCCGTGTTGTGGGAGCTCTTCCCGGGCCACCCCCATCTGCTGCCCGCCTACCTCGACGGCCCCCGGGAACTGGCCCGCACCACCGGCTATGTGGCCAAACCGCTGCTGGGCCGCGAGGGAGCGGGAGTCACCGTGCATCCGCCGGGCGAGGAGCCCGTCGTGCGCGACGAGCCGTGCTGCTACCAGGAACTGGCGCCGCTGCCCGACTTCGACGGCAACCGCGTGGTGCTCGGCGCCTGGGTGGTCGAGGGCGAGTCGGCGGGGCTCGGCATCCGCGAGTCGGCGGGGCTGGTGACGGATGAGTACGCGCGCTTCCTCCCGCACGTCATCCTCTGAGCCGCGCGGGCCCACCGAGCTGTACGGGCCCACCGAGCTGTACCGGGGCCACCGAGCTGTACGGGCCCACCGAGCGGTACGCGTTCACTCGGCCAGCACCGCCCTCAGCTGATCCAGCCCCCACTCCAGATCCTCCTCGCTGATCACCAGGGGCGGGGCGATCCGGACCGTGGTGCCATGGGTGTCCTTGACCAGCACTCCGCGGTCCATCAGCCGCTCGGAGATCTGCCGCCCGGTGCCCCGCGACGGATCGATGTCCACACCCGCCCACAGCCCCCGGCCGCGCACCTCCTGGATCCCCCTTCCCAGCAGCAGCCCCAGCTCCCGGTGGAGCAGCTCGCCCAGCGTGGCCGAGTGGCGCTGGAACTCCCCGGTCCGCACCATGGCGATGACCTCCAAAGCGACCGCGCAGGCGAGCGGGGAGCCGCCGAAGGTGGAGCCGTGCTCCCCGGGGCGGTGCACCCCGAGGACCTCGCGGGAGGACACCACCGCCGACACCGGCACCACCCCGCCGCCCAGCGCCTTGCCCAGCACATAGGCGTCCGGGACCACGCCCTCGTGCTCACAGGCGAAGGTGGTGCCGGTGCGGCCGAGGCCCGACTGGATCTCATCGGCGATGAACAGCACATTCCGCTCCCGGGTCAGCTCCCGGACCCCCGCCAGATAGCCGGGCGGCGGCACCACCACCCCCGCCTCGCCCTGGATCGGCTCCAGCAGCACCGCGACCGTCTCCTCGGGCGCTGCGTCGAGCGTCGCCGCCATCGCCGCCAGATCCCCGTACGGCACGATCGAGAACCCCGGGGTGAAGGGGCCGTGGTCGGCGCGGGCCTCGGGATCGGTGGAGAAGCTGATGAGGGTGGTCGTCCGGCCGTGGAAGTTGTTCCCGGCGGCGATGATCCTGGCCCGGCCGTCCGGGACGCCCTTGATCCGGTAGCCCCATTTGCGGGCGGTCTTGACGGCCGTCTCCATCGCCTCCGCCCCCGTGTTCATCGGCAGCACCATCTCCATGCCGCACAGCTCGGCCAGCTCGGAGCAGAAGGCGCCGAAGCGGTCGTGGTGGAAGGCGCGGGACGTGAGGGTGACCCGGTCCAGCTGGGCCTTGGCGGCCTCGATCAGCCTGCGGTTGCGATGCCCGAAGTTGAGCGCCGAGTATCCGGCGAGCAGATCGAGATAGCGGCGGCCCTCGACATCGGTCATCCAGGCGCCTTCGGCGGACGCGACGACGACCGGCAGCGGATGGTAGTTGTGCGCGCCATGGGCCTCGGCGGCGGCGATGGCCCGCTCCGCGGAGCGTCCCGGTCCCATCTTGTCCTCCTTGTCTCACTAGCTAGAGTGGGGGTGCGCACCGTGACTGGCGAGCCGAGCGTGGAACCGACCACGAGGAAGCGATGCGCGGCCACAGCGCCACGAGGTGCCGCCCGCCTGGGCACCCCGGGACACGACCGGACCGTCACCGATCGCCCCGGAGGAACTCGATGAGCCTGCCCCTGTCCCATCCCGCCCTGCTCGCCGCCGACCCCGAACTGGCCTCCCTCGTCGGCTCCGAGGAACTGCTGCAGTCCGAGACCCTGCGCCTGATCCCGAGCGAGAACTATGTCTCCGCCGCCGTCCTGGAGGCCTCCGGGACGGTGTTGCAGAACAAGTACAGCGAGGGCTATGCGGGCCGCCGCTACTACGAGGGCCAGCAGGTCATCGACCAGGTGGAGACCCTGGCGATCAACCGGGCCAAGGCCGTCTTCGGCGCCGAGCACGCCAATGTCCAGCCCTACTCCGGCTCGCCCGCCAACCTCGCGGTTTATCTGGCCTTCGCCCGGCCCGGTGACACCGTGATGGGCATGTCACTGCCCATGGGTGGTCATCTCACCCACGGCTGGGGCGTCTCCGCCACCGGCAGCTGGTTCCGCGGTGTCCAGTACGGGGTGCGGCAGGACACCGGCGTGATCGACTTCGACCAGGTGCGCGGGCTGGCCCGCAAGGAGCGGCCCAAGCTGATCTTCTGCGGTGGCACGGCGGTGCCCCGCACGATCGACTTCGCCGCCTTCGCGGAGATCGCCCGAGAGGTGGACGCCGTGCTCGTGGCCGATATCGCGCATATCGCCGGTCTGATCGCGGGCGGCGCCCATCCCTCGCCCGTCCCGTACGCCGATGTCATCTCCACCACCACCCATAAGACGCTCCGGGGTCCGCGCGGCGCGATGCTGATGTCGCGCGAGACCCATGCCAAGGCCATCGACAAGGCCGTTTTCCCCGGGCTCCAGGGCGGTCCGCACAACCAGACCACCGCCGCCATCGCGGTGGCCCTGCACGAGGCCGCCCAGCCCGCCTTCCGTGACTACGCCGGGGCCGTGGTCGCCAACGCCAAGGCGCTCGCCGGGGAACTGCTCGCCCGCGGCTTCGACCTGGTCTCCGGCGGTACCGACAACCATCTGATCCTGATGGACCTGACGCCCAAGGAGGTGCCGGGCAAGGTCGCGGCCAAGGCCCTGGACCAGGCCGGGATCGTGGTGAACTACAACACCGTCCCGTACGACCCGCGCAAGCCCTTCGACCCCTCCGGCATCCGGATCGGCACTCCCTCCCTCACCTCGCGCGGTCTGACCACCGAGCACATGCCCGCGGTGGCCGACTGGATCGACCGCGGGGTGACCGCCGCGAAGAGCGGTGACGAGGGTGCCCTCACCAAGATCAGGGCCGAGGTGTCCGAGCTGATGGCGGCCTACCCGGCGCCCGGTCTGCCGACCGGCTGACCCCCGGCGCGGGGCCCTGCCCGGCCTCCAGGCCGGGCAGCGGCCGCCACCACTGCTCCTCCAGGATCCGGTCGTCGTCGGCCACCGGCACCGGCAGGCCCACGATCCGGGCCAGCACCCGCTCGACCAGCGTCTCCCCGCCCGCCGCCGGGACGCCGCCCTCCGCCGCCCCCGAGGGCGCGCCGCCCTCCGGCGCCACGCCGCCCTCCTGCGACACGCCGTGCCGCGACGGCGCGCCGGACGGCGGTATCCCCGGCCCCCGCCCGAGCGCCCGCAGCTCTCCGGGCAGCCCCTCCTCGGCCATCTCCCGCGCCTCCCCACTCCATCTCATCGGCCGTCTCCCTCTCGGTCTCCGACGTCTCCGACGGCCCCAGCAGCCGCTCCAGCCGTCTCAGGGCGCGGCTCAGCCGCGATTTCACCGTGCCGCGCGGCCAGCCCAGCGCCTCCGCGGTCTCCCCCTCGTCCAGATCCAGCAGATAGCGGTAAATCACCACCCGCCGCTGCGGCTCGCTCAGCTCCTCCAGCGCGGCCAGCAGCCGCGCCCGCCGCTCGCCCGCCAGCGCCACGGCCGCCGGATCGGCTGACTCCGGTATCACCGGCTCGGCTCCGGCGAGCAGCGCCCCCTCCCGGTCCGCCGCCGTGCGCCTCCGGCGCGCCGAGCGCACCGCGTTACTCGTCTCATGGGCGACGATCCGCAGCAGCCAGGGGCGGAACGCCGCCTCGCTCTGGAACCGCCCGAGCGCGAGATACGCCTTCACAAAGGCGTCCTGCACCACATCCTCGGCATCCGCGCCCGCCCCGAGCAGCCGGGCGGTGCGGTGCGCGATCGGCGCATGGGCCCGCACCAGCTCGGCATACGCCTCGGCGTCGCCGGCCCGCACCCGCGCGATGATCTGTGCTTCACCAGTCCTCACACATCTCATACACCGGCGGACGGAGTCCGGTTCCACACCTGAGAGAATGGGTGCCATGGCCCTCGATCGTCCCCGTGCGCTCTCCGGTATCCAGCCCACCGCAGGTTCCTTCCATCTCGGCAACTACCTCGGTGCGATCCGGCAGTACGTCGCGCTGCAGGAGACCCACGACGCGTTCTACACCGTGGTCGACCTGCACGCGATCACCGTGCCGCAGGATCCGGCGGAGCTGCGCGCCAACAGCCGGCTCGCCGCCGCCCAGCTGCTCGCCTCCGGCCTGGACCCGGACCGCTGCACGCTCTTCATCCAGAGCCATGTGCCCGAGCACGCCCAGCTCGGCTGGGTGATGAACTGTCTCACCGGCTTCGGCGAGGCGTCCCGGATGACGCAGTTCAAGGACAAGTCGGCCAAGCACGGCGCCGACCGGGCCACCGTCGGCCTGTTCACCTACCCGATCCTCCAGGTCGCGGACATCCTGCTCTACCAGGCCAATCACGTCCCCGTCGGCGAGGACCAGCGCCAGCACATCGAGCTCACCCGTGATCTGGCCGACCGCTTCAACGGCCGCTTCGGTGAGATCTTCACCGTCCCCGAGCCGTACATCGTCAAGGAGACGGGGAAGATCTACGACCTCCAGGACCCGACGATCAAGATGAGCAAGTCGGCGTCCACGCCGAAGGGCATCGTCAGCCTCCTCGACGAGCCCAAGGTCTCGGCAAAGAAGATCAAGAGCGCGGTGACCGACCTCGAGACGGAGATCCGCTTCGACGAGGAGAAGAAGCCGGGCGTCAGCAATCTGCTGACCATCTACTCCACCCTGACCGGCACCGCCATCGCGGAGTTGGAGCGCCGTTACGAGGGCAAGGGCTACGGCGCGCTCAAGACCGACCTCTCCGAGGTGCTGGTCGAGTGGGTCACGCCGTTCCGCGAGCGGACCCAGGAATACCTGGGCGACCCCGCGACGTTGGACGGAATCCTGGCCAAGGGCGCGGACAAGGCCCGAGCCGTCGCCGCCGACACGCTGGCCGCCACCTACGACAAGGTGGGCTTCCTGCCCGCCGTTCGCTGAGCGGCACACCGGCCGCCGTGCGCACCACCCGGTGAGCACGGCGCGCCCCGCGCCCGTACCAATACGGACGCGCGGACAGCGGAACACACCGGTCCGGCCCCCTGACCAGGGGGCCTTTGGACGGGTGTGCCAAAGGACCGAGGAATCTAGCCGCGAGGGCGGCGCAGCCGCCACACTGACACGGGTGCAGCGGCCAGAACCCAGCAGCCCGGGAGGGCCAGGAGGGAGAACGCAGTGGGGACCGTAACGCTCGGCGTTTCGATCGCGGTCCCGGAGCCGTACGGCAGCTTCCTCCAGGAGCGGCGCGCGGGCTTCGGGGACCCGGCCGCCCATGGCATCCCCACGCATGTGACCCTCCTGCCGCCGACCGAGGTCGACGTCTCGGCGCTGCCCGCCGTGGAGGACCATCTGGCGCGGGTCGCGGCCGAGGGGCGGCCGTTCCCGATGCGGCTGGAGGGCACCGGCACCTTCCGGCCGCTCTCGCCGGTGGTCTTCGTCAGGATCGTCGAGGGCGCGGAGGAGTGCGCGGCGCTCCAGGAGCGGATCCGGGCGGAGTCCGGGCCGTGCGCGCGTGAGCTGCAGTTCCCGTACCACCCGCATGTCACGGTCGCGCACGGCATCGACGAGGAGGCGATGGACCGGGCGTTCGTGGAGCTCAAGGAGTACGAGGCCGCGTGGACGATCACCGGCTTCGCGCTGTACGAGCAGGGGGCGGACGAGGTCTGGCAGTTGGACCGCGAATATCCCTTCGGGGCGGATGAACAGCCGGGCGGTGCCCAGCCCGTGGTGCCCCGTCAGGCCGATCTCTCGCGCCCGGCGGCACCCTCTCACTGAGCGCTCCGCCGGAACGCTCCGCCGGGGTTCCGGTGCGTCGGTCAGCCGCGGGCCCGTCGTGGCCGGTCGCGCCCACGCGGCGGAGCCGCACATCAACACGGCCCCGCCCCCCTGCGGGGCCCGCCCAGCCGGGAGACGGCGCGGGGCAGCAGGCGGGGTGCCGCCGTCATCAGCCGCAGCGCGCCCGGCACCCAGACGACCGGGGCGCGCCGCCGCAGCCCCTCCTCGATGGCCTCGGCGACCGCCTGCGGCGTGGTGGCCAGCGGTGCGGGCCGCAGCCCGGCCGTGAGCTTCGTACGGACGAAGCCGGGGCGTACGACCATCACATGGACGCCCGTGCCGCGCAGCGCGTCCCCCAGCCCCCGGGCGAACGCGTCGAGCCCGGCCTTGGCGGAGGCGTGGATGAAGTCGGTGCGGCGGACCCGTCCGGCGGCGGCCGATGAGAGCACCACCAGCGAGCCATGGCCCTGGCGGCGCATGGCGTTGGCGCAGATCAGGGCCGCGGAGACGGCGCCGGTGTAGTTGGTCTGGGCGACCCGGACCGCCGCCGGGGGATCGGTCTCGTCCCGCGCCTGGACGCCCAGGACGCCGAAGGCCAGCAGCACCAGGTCGATGTCGCCCTCGGCGAAGACCTTGCCCAGGGTCACCTCGTGGGCCTCGGGGGCGAGCGCGTCGAAGGGCACCGTAAGGGTGTCGGCACCGAGGTCCCGCAACTGCCGCGCGGTCGACTCCAGGGCGGGCGAGGGACGGCCGGCCAGCCAGACCGTACGGGCGCGGCGGGTGATCAGGCGGCGGACGGTCGCCAGGGCGATCTCGGAGGTGCCGCCCAGGACGAGCAGCGACTGCGGGGAACCGACGACGTCCTTCATGGGGGGAACTTATCCGCACGATCCGGAGCATATGGAGTGATCGTGCGTCCGTATGCGCGCCCTCACCGAAAAGAGTGATGAGGGGAGCGCCGGTCCGGGGAACCCGGATATCCGTACCTCGCGCCCGGCGCGCCGAGGAGTGACAACGCGCAGAAGGGTAGTTGCTGATCATGGAATCGTTGACCCGGCTGCCTGTCGTCGGCCCCGCCCTGGCCTGGCTGATGCGCTCCCACGCCTGGCGTACGTACGAACGGCTCGACCGCGTCCACTGGACCCGGCTCGCCGCCGCGATCACGTTCACCAGCTTCATCGCCTTCTTCCCGCTCATCGCCGTCGGGGCGGCGATCGGCGCGGCGACGCTCACCCAGGCACAGATGGCGCAGCTCCAGAAGAAGCTCGCCCAGCAGATCCCCGGTATCTCCGGCCAGCTCGACCTGGGCGCACTCGTCCAGAACGCCGCCACGATCGGGGTCGTCGCGGGCGCCCTGCTGCTGTTCACCGGCATCAGCTGGGTGGGCTCGCTGCGCGAGTGCCTGCGCGCCGTATGGGAGCTGGAGGAGGACCCCGGCAACCCGCTGGTGCGGAAGGTCAAGGACGCGTTCGTGCTGATCGGGCTGGGCGGGGTGGCGCTCGTCTCGTTCGCCGTGTCCGCCCTGGCCGCCACCGCCGTGGGCCGGGTCGCCCGGCTCATCGGCATCCCCGAGAACGGGGTCGGCGGCTGGCTGCTGCGGATCGCCGCGTTCCTCATCGCCGTCGGCGCCGACGTCCTGCTGCTGTGCTACGTGCTGACCTGGCTCCCGGGCGTGGAGCCGCCGCGCCGTACGGTCGCGGTCGCCGCGCTCATCGGGGCGATCGGCTTCGAACTGCTCAAGCTGCTGCTCAGCAGCTATCTGAAGGACGTGGCGGCCAAGAGCATGTACGGGGCGTTCGGGGTGCCCATCGCACTGCTGCTGTGGATCAACTTCACCGCGAAACTCACGTTGTACTGCGCCGCCTGGACCGCCATCCCGCCCGCCGCCCAGGCCGAGCACGAGGCGGAATGGGCGGCCGAGGCGGACAAGGCCCAGCCGTCCGAACCGGAGGAGCCGCCCGAGCCGGAGGAGTCGTCGGAGCCGTCCGGGCGGCCCGAGCCGTCGGGGCCGCCCGAGCCGGAGGTCGAGAAGCACCGCGCCGGCGGGCCGGAAGGCCCGCCGGCGGCGGCGTGACAACGGACGGCGGCGACCGTAAGGGGACCACGGCGGACCGTAGGGCGGCCACGGCGACCGTAAGGTGGCCACGGCCGCCGTCAGGGCTTCGCTCAGTCGCGCGAGCGGCGGCGCACCAGCTCCGGGAGCGGCCAGCGGCGGTGCACCCCGAAGGCCACCGCGCCCAGCAGCGCCAGGGAGCCGCCCGTGATGCCCATCGCGGTCCACATGCCGCCCGAACTTCCGCCGTCCGCCGAGACGGACGCCTGGGCGTGCTTATGGCCGTCCTCGCCACCGGCCGAGGGGTGGTTCGCGCCCGCCGCGCCCGGCCGGACGAGGGTGCCGACCGGGTTCACCGAGCCCGACGCCTTGAACCCCCAGTCGAAGAGCTTCGCGGTCTCCTTGTAGACCTCGTTCGGCTGCTGCTCCTGCGGATTCATGACGGTGACCAGCAGTACCCGGTCGCCGCGCTGGGCGACTCCGGTGAAGGTGGCGCCCGCGTTCGTGGTGTTGCCGTTCTTGACCCCGGCGATGCCCTTGTAGGGCTCCACGCCGAGGCCGGTCAGCAGCCGGTTGGTGTTCTGGATGCCGAAGCTGGAGCGGGTCTTCTTGCCCTTCTTGTCCTTCTCGAACACACCGGGGAACTGCGCGGTCGCCGTCGAGCAGTACTCCCGGAAATCCGCCTTCTGCAGCCCCGAGCGGGCGAAGAGGGTCAGGTCGTACGCGCTGCTGACCTGGCCCTTCTCGTCGTAGCCGTCCGGGGTGACCACATGGGTGTCCCGGGCGTTCAGGTACTTCGCGTGTGCCTGCATCTCCCTTACGGTCGCCGGGACCCCGCCGTTCATGGCCGCCAGCACATGCACCGCGTCGTTGCCCGAGCGCAGGAAGACGCCGAGCCACAGGTCGTGGACCGAGTAGGTGTAGTTCTCCTTGACCCCGACCAGGCTGCTGCCCTCACCCATTCCCTCCAGGTCGGACAGCTGCACCTTGTGGGTCTTCGTCTTCGGCATCTTCGGCAGCAGCGTGTCCGCGAACAGCATCTTCAGCGTGGACGCGGGCGGCAGCTGCCAGTGGGCGTTGTGCGAGGCGAGCACATCGCCCGACTCGGCGTCGGCCACCAGCCACGACTTCCCGCTGAGCCCCTTGGGCAGCGCGGGCGCGCCCGGCTTCGGGTCCACCTGGGTGTCGGGGCGGCCGAGCCGCTTCCCGCCCACCGTGGACATGTGCGCGGGCGGCTTGACCGCGTCGGCCGAGCCGCCCGGCTGGTCGGCGGCGTGCGCCGGGGCGGCGGCGAGCGGACCGCACAGCAGGAGGGCGGCGGCGGTGGCGGCCAGCGGAGCCACGGCGCGGCGGGCGGGGGTGCGGCCCTTGCCGGAGATCTTGCCGGTGCTCTCGCCGGAGATCTTGCCGGCGCTCTTGTCGATGCTCTCGCCGGTGCGCTTACGGGTGCTGTGTCGGACGTGAGTGCTGGTGAAGGAAGGTGTGGGCACGGAGGTGAACGTACCTCGCGTCGCTGAGGAGAGCGACAGCAGCGCCGACGTATTGACGGCAGACCCCCGCGTGGAGGTATGGGAGGTCGTGCCCATACTGGAGACCATGAAGCTCAGCCGCCCCGTGTCCTGGTTCCTGCTCGCCTTCGGGGTCTGGAGCTGGGTCATCTGGTTCACCTTTGTCAAAAATTTGTGGAAGGACGCCAGCGGACTCGCCTTCGACGACTCCGGCGACCCCACCGCGTACTTTTGGGTGCATCTGCTGCTCGCGATCACCTCGTTTCTCTTGGGGACGGCGATCGGGGTGATCGGGTTGCGTGGTGTGCGCGCCCTGCGCCGGAACGACGCCTCCGAGTAGCCGTTCCAGGCCGCCGTGGCAGGCAGACACAGCCGCAGCCGTGGCAGGTGGTCGGGTAGTGGCTAGGGGAGGGGACCGGGGATGGTCGTGCTCTACGTCCTGATCGCACTGGTCGTCGTCGGTCTGCTGACCGGCGTCCACTGGTACGTGTGGCGGCGGCTCGTCCGCGACACCACGGCGCGCGGGGGGTGGGCGCGCCGTACGGGCACGGCGGCGGCCTTCGCGCTGCCGCTGATCAGCGTCGGCGCGCTGATCGCGGGCCGCGCGGGCGCGCCCTTCCCCCTCCAGCGCGCCCTCGCCTGGCCGGGCTACCTCTGGCTCGCCCTCCTCCTGTACCTGACCCTGGCCCTCCTGGCGGGCGAGGCGGTACGCCCCCTGCTGCGCGCCTGGCTGAGCCGTAGCGAGCCCGCTGATGTGCGGTCGGCCGAGGGCCCGGGGGTGTCAGGCGGACTGCCGACGGCGTTCGCCGACCACAGTGGCGCCGCCGCTCCGGCTCCCGCTCCCGCTCCGGCGGCCGTCGGCACGGGCGGCCGCGAGGGCGCGGCGGCCGAAGGCGGCGCGGGCTCAGCGGCCGGAGATGGCCTGGGCGCCGCTGTGGTGAGTGAAGCCGAGGCCGTCGCCGACGGGGCCATCGAGGCCCCGGCCGGGGCAGTGGGGCCCACTGCGGCCGGGGCGGCCAAGGTCGCCGAGGGCGACGCCGCCAAGCCCATCCCGCAGGCGCCTGCCAAGGCCACCCCGCAGGCGGCTGCCAAGCCCATCCCGCAGGCGGCTGCCAAGGCCACCCCGCAGGCGCCTGCCAAGCCCATCCCGCAGGCGGCTGCCAAGGCCACCCCGCAGGCGGCTGCCAAGGCCACCCCGCAGGCGGCCGCCGAGCCCACCGCACAGACGGCCGCCGAGGCGGCCAAGGGCGGCGCGGCGGATGCCGGGGACGCGGCCCCCGCGCCCTCTCGCCGTCTCTTCGTCGCGCGGGCCGTCGCCGTCGGGGCCACCGCCGTGGCGGCCGGGACGGTCGGGTACGGGACGTACACCGTGTTGCGTGGGCCGCGGGTCAAGCGGATCACCGTGCCGCTCGCCAGGCTGCCGCGCCGGGCGCACGGCTTCCGGATCGCCGTCGTCAGCGATATCCACCTCGGGCCGATCCTGGGCCGCGACCACACCCGGCGGGTGGTCGAGGCGGTCAATCGCACCAACCCCGACCTCGTCGCCGTCGTCGGCGACCTCGTGGACGGCAGCGTGGCCGACCTCGGCCCGGCCGCCGAGCCGCTGCGCGGGCTGAGCGCCCGCCACGGCAGCTACTTCGTCACCGGCAACCACGAGTACTACTCGGGCGCCGCCGAGTGGGTGGACCACGTCCGCGAACTGGGCCTGCGGCCCCTGGAGAACGAGCGCACCGAGCTGCCCGGCTTCGATCTCGCCGGGGTGAACGACGTCGCGGGCGAGAGCGAGGGCCACGGCCCCGACTTCGGCAAGGCGCTCGGCGACCGCGACCGCTCACGCGCCTCCGTGCTGCTCGCCCATCAGCCGGTGGTGATCCACGACGCGGTGAGGGCGGGCGTGGACCTCCAGCTCTCCGGCCATACCCACGGCGGTCAGCTGTGGCCCGGCAACTATGTGGCCGAGCTCGCCAACCCCACCGCCGCCGGGCTCGACCGGTACGGCGACACCCAGCTCTATGTGACCCGTGGCGCGGGCGCGTGGGGCCCGCCGGTACGGGTCGGGGCGCCCCCGGACGTCACCGTCGTGGAGCTCGCCTCGACCCGCGCCTGAGCGACCGCCGTCACGTGGGCGACTGCCGTCACGTGGGCGACTGCCGTCACGTGGGCGACTGCCGTCACGTCAGCCCGCCTCACGTCAGCCGCCCAGCGTCAGCGGGAATTGGCGGCGGACCCCTGATCCTTCGCCGGACCGGGGCCGGTGGTGACCAGGGTGGCCACGGGACGGCCGGGTGCGGCGGCCGGTGCCTCGGCGTCCGCCCGCGCCACCGGGAGCGGGGCACGGTCGGCAGCCTGTCCCGCCCCCCGCGCCGCCGCCAGCACCGCCCGCCTGTGCGGCAGCGTCGCGTTGCGGATGCCCGAGACGCGGTCGTGCGGGGCCAGCCGGTCCGGGTGGCGCAGCGTCTTCCGTACGCAGACCGCCGTCAGCGTGAATCCGACCATCACCGCCAGCAGCTGAGTGGGGCTCAGCGCCATGAGGATCGCCGCCGCGCCCTGCGTGCCCGAGTCGCGGACGGTGGCGAACAGGCCGGACGGATACGGCTCGTTCAGCAGCGTCAGCACCGCCAGGAACAGCCCCGCCAGGAACGGCATCATCAGCGCCCCGATCAGCAGCGCGCGCAGGGTCAGCCGCCAGGCCACCAGCGGGCCGCCGTCGTCCGCCACCAGCTTCAGCAGCAACAGCCGCTTTCCGGGGGTCGCCCCGGTCGCCAGCGGCAGCAGTACGAACCAGGCCACGAAGATTCCCACCAGCATCCAGGTCGGGGCCGACCCGTCCTGGTGGATCATCACGGCGGCGGTGAACACCGAGGCGACGACATATCCGGCCACGTCCACGACCAGCGCCGTCAGCCGCCGTCCGAACGGCACCGGGCGCGCCGCCAGCGCCCGCCCGTCCAGCATCTCCAGCGCGGGCAGCATCCGCGCGACCGGCCCGGCCAGCAGCCAGCCGATCACCGCTCCCGAGGTGTTGACGATCAGGTCGTCCACGTCGAAGAGGCGGTACGGGCAGCTGTAGAGGCCCCACACCCCGGTCCACTGTGTCAGCTCGAAGGACAGCGAGATGGCGAGGCCGATCGCGGCGGCGGCGGGCAGCGAGCGTCGGAAGTGATAGCGCAGGAAGACTCCGAGCGGCAGGAGCAGCAGCAGGTTGAAGACGGTCCCGGCGACGGCGGGGTTCTGGAGGACCAGCGCGTTGAGCCCGATCTTGTGGTGCGCCTCCTTCCAGATGTCGCTGAAGGTGTTCCCGGGCACCCACTGCGGATGAGCCACCATCGCGAACCGCCGGCACATGTCGGCGGTCTGCTTCGGCAGCGGCACGATCGTCATGCAGTAGGCGGTGAGCAGGTAGTAGAGGAAGCCGTAGAGCGACAGCGTCCGCCCCGGGGACATCACGCCGTGACGGCGGTAGAGGGTGACGGCTGTCGGCAGCAGCAATAAGAGTGCCAGCAGGGGGAAGAGTGCGGCAGCGGTCTTGATCGGGAGAGCGTAGGCGGTGGCCATGCACACGACTATACGCGACGTGTATACTCACTGTGCATAGTTCCCCAGTACGCGTCGGAACGACGAAGGCCCCGCCCCCGGAAACCCGGGAAGCGGGGCCCTCGCCCACAAGCTCCTACGGAGCCACAGCCCGCCTCAGAAGCGCCGCGTGATCAGCGCGCGCTTCACCTCCTGGATGGCCTTCGTGACCTCGATCCCTCGCGGGCACGCCTCCGTGCAGTTGAAGGTCGTACGGCAGCGCCAGACGCCGTCCTTGTCGTTCAGGATCTCCAGCCGCTGCTCACCACCCTCGTCACGCGAGTCGAAGATGAAGCGGTGCGCGTTGACGATCGCCGCCGGGCCGAAGTACTGGCCGTCGTTCCAGAACACCGGGCACGACGAGGTGCACGCGGCGCACAGGATGCACTTGGTGGTGTCGTCGAACCGCTCGCGGTCCGCCGCGGACTGCAGCCGCTCACGCGTCGGCTCGTTGCCGGTCGTGATCAGGAAGGGCATCACATCGCGGTACGCCTGGAAGAACGGCTCCATGTCCACGATCAGGTCCTTGAGGACCGTGAGCCCCTTGATCGGCTCGACCGTGATGGGCTTCTCCGGGCTGATGTCCTTGATCAGCGTCTTGCAGGCCAGCCGGTTGCGACCGTTGATCCGCATCGCGTCGGATCCGCAGATGCCGTGGGCGCAGGAGCGGCGGAAGGTCAGGGTGCCGTCCAGCTCCCACTTGATCTTGTGGAGACCGTCGAGGACGCGCTCCTTCGGATCCATGTCGATCTGGAAGTCCTCCCAGACCGCCTGGTCCGAGACCTCCGGGTTGAAGCGCCGGATCCGGAAGGTGACGGTGATCAGGTGCGAGGCGGTGGCGTCGGCCGCCTCGGGGGCCCGGTCGGACTTCTCGAGAGTGGGGGTGCTCATCAGTACTTACGCTCCATCGGCTGGTAGCGGGTCTGCACGACCGGCTTGTAGTCGAGGCGGATGGACTCGGACCCGTCCGCGCCCACCTCTCGGTACGCCATGGTGTGCCGCATGAAGTTGACGTCGTCGCGGTTCGGGTAGTCCTCACGGTAGTGACCGCCGCGCGACTCCTTGCGGGCCAGGGCGGAGATGGCCATGACCTCGGCGAGGTCGAGCAGGTTGCCCAGCTCGATGGCCTCCAGCAGATCGGTGTTGAACCGCTTGCCCTTGTCCTGGACGCTGACGTTCCGGAAGCGCTCGCGCAGGTGGCCGATCTCCTCGACGGCCTCCTTGAGCGTCTGCTCGGTGCGGAAGACCATGACGTTCTTGTCCATGGTCTCCTGGAGCGCCTTGCGGACCTCGGTGACCCGCTCGGTGCCGGTGGCGTCCCGCAGGTTCTCGACCTGCGCCTGGACGAACGCGGCCGGGTCCTCCGGGAGCTCGACGAAGTCGGCCGTGGCGGAGTACTCCGCGGCGGCGATGCCCGCCCGGCGGCCGAAGACGTTGATGTCGAGCAGCGAGTTGGTGCCCAGGCGGTTGGCGCCGTGCACCGAGACGCAGGCGACCTCGCCGGCCGCGTACAGGCCGGGCACGACGGTGTCGTTGTCCGCCAGCACCTCGCCCTGGACGTTGGTCGGGATGCCGCCCATCGTGTAGTGCGCGGTGGGCTGGATCGGGATCGGGTCCGTGTACGGCTCGATGCCGAGGTAGGTCCGCGCGAACTCGGTGATGTCGGGCAGCTTGGCGTCCAGCTGCTCCGGCGGCAGGTGGGTGAGGTCCAGGTAGACGTGGTCGCCCTCGGGACCGCAGCCGCGGCCCTCGCGGATCTCGGTGTAGATCGACCGCGAGACCACGTCGCGCGAGGCGAGGTCCTTCATGACCGGCGCGTACTTCTCCATGAAGCGCTCGCCGTCCTTGTTGCGGAGGATGCCGCCCTCACCGCGGGCGCCCTCCGTCAGCAGGATGCCCATGCGCCAGATGCCGGTCGGGTGGAACTGGAAGAACTCCATGTCCTCCAGTGGCAGCCCGCGCCGGTAGGCGACCGCCTGGCCGTCACCGGTGAGGGTGTGGGCGTTGGAGGTCACCTTGAAGAACTTGCCGCAGCCGCCCGAGGCGAAGACGACGGCCTTCGCCTGGAAGACGTGCAGCTCGCCGGTGGCCAGCTCGTACGCCACGACACCCGCGGTGCGCTTGACCCCGTCGACCTCGGTCATCAGGAGGTCCAGGACGTAGAACTCGTTGTAGAACTCCACGCCCTCCTTGACGCAGTTCTGGTACAGCGTCTGGAGGATCATGTGACCGGTGCGGTCCGAGGCGTAGCAGGACCGGCGGACCGGGGCCTCGCCGTGGTTGCGGCTGTGGCCGCCGAAGCGGCGCTGGTCGATGGTGCCGTTCGGGGTCCGGTTGAACGGCAGGCCCATCTTCTCGAGGTCCAGGACCGAGTCGATGGCCTCCTTCGCCAGGATCTCGGCGGCGTCCTGGTCGACCAGGTAGTCACCGCCCTTGATCGTGTCGAAGGTGTGCCACTCCCAGTTGTCCTCCTCGACGTTGGCGAGGGCGGCGGCCATGCCGCCCTGCGCGGCGCCCGTGTGGGACCGGGTCGGGTAGAGCTTGGTGAGCACCGCGGTGCGGCTGCGCTTGGTCGACTCGATGGCCGCGCGCATTCCGGCCCCGCCGGCGCCGACGATGACGGTGTCGTACTTGTGGATCTTCATGAGTGGATACCTCAGCCCCGGGGCCTAGCGGATGTTCGGGTCGAAGGTGAAGATCACCAGAGTGCCGAGCACGATGGTGAATCCCGCCGCCGTGTAGAGCAGCGCCTTCAGCCACAGGCGGGTGTTGTCCCGCTCCGCGTAGTCGTTGATGATCGTGCGCAGGCCGTTCGCGCCGTGCAGCGTGGCGAGCCAGAGCATGATCAGATCCCATGCCTGCCAGAACGGCGAGGCCCAGCGGCCGGCCACGAAGGCGAAGCCGATCTTGGTGACACCGCCGTCCAGTACCAGCTGGATCAGCAGATGGCCCAGGACCAGGACGACCAGCAGGATGCCGGACAGGCGCATGAAGAGCCAGCCGTACATCTCGAAGTTCGTCCGGGTCGCCCTGGGCGTCTTACGGGTGCGGGCCCGCGGCGGCTCGATGACCGGCGCCGGGTGATCCACGTCGTACGCGCTGACCGCGTCGCTCGCGGGGGTGGTGGTCTCGGCGGACATGTGCGTCAGCTCCCGAACAGTTCGCGCAGCGTGTGCTGGAGGACCGGGTAGAAGGCACCGGCCATCAGCACGACCCAGATACCGACGACGCCCCAGAGCATCTGACGCTGGTACCTCGCGCCCTTGGACCAGAAGTCGACGGCGATGACGCGCAGGCCGTTGAGGGCGTGAAACAGGATGGCGGCCACCAGGCCGTACTCCATCAGGTTCACGACGGGATTCTTGTACGTGGCGACCACGTCGTCGTACGCCTCGGGCGAGACGCGGACCAACGAGGTGTCCAGCACATGTACGAACAGGAAGAAGAAGATGAGGACGCCGGTGACTCGGTGAGCCACCCAGGACCACATGCCTTCCCGGCCGCGATACAGCGTTCCAGCCGGCACGGAAAAACCCTCCGGAAGCGGGATTGGGGCCTGCCGGCTTCACGGTCGGTCGGGCCCGGCCGGGTACGGTCCACCGGCCCTGGCCATCGTACCGACGTGTTGTCGGAGGGTTCCTCCGGGGGGCTCAAGTGTGATCGATCAAGCACGGACGGGCGATCACGCGATCCGGAACCCGGGCACTTCCGGCAAACGGTACCGATTCCCGGTCAGTCGGACCAGTCTGCCGCGGGCGATGCGCCGCAGCTCTTCGGCGGTGTTGTCCCGCTCCCGCTCCCGCTCGTTGCCCAGCCGGTCCCGGATCCCGGTCAGCAGCCGGTCCAGCCGCTCCTCGGGCGGCAGACCATCCAGACAGATGACGAAAACGTGACCGAACCGACGCTCGTACGCGTCGTGGGCGGCCTGGAGCGCGGTGTGCGCCGCCAGCGACCCCAGGCTGTCCGCGGGCGGCAGCTCATGGCCGACGACCGACTCGTCCGCGAGCGCCTCGTCCAGATCGGCGGGGGTGAGGTCATAGCTGGCCTCGTCCCCGGCGGCCAGCAGTGCCTCCAGATCCGGGTACGGGCGGTGGGCCGCGATCAGCCGGGCCCAGCGGCGGCTGCCGCAACAGGCGAGGAACGCGGCCTCGGCCGCGTCGGCGGCGGCGGTGTTGAGCCGGTCGAGGCGGGAGGCGGTGGCGCGGGACCTGGACCTGGACAGCGTGGACTCCTCGGACACGCATGGGGCGCGCATGGGAACGGACACCCGGGAGAAACGGACCCGGGGGAGGCGTGGGACACATGGGCTGGGCGCGTGAGCAGTACACGCTAACGACGCGGGGAGGTGGGTGTGCCGGAGGGAACGCGATATCACCCGAACGGGGAGGTTTTACCGCATGCGGTGGACGGCATTCGGGGCGCAGGGCTTTTTTCGGCCACAAGCGGCCGAACGCATGAAACGGGGAGGGCCCGAGGAGGAGGTGCACCGCCATGGGATTGCCGCTCAGAGCCACCAAGGCGTCCTGCGTCCGCGGTCTCATCGCGGGGGCCACCGTCACGCTCCTCCTGACGGCCCTCGGCTGTCAGCAGACGGACGGCGGGCACCGCCCGCCGGGCACCCACTCGCCCGCGCGGTCCTCCCCACACGCCACGACCGCCACCTCGGCGCGGTCCCCCTCGGCCGTCCCGCCGCACCGCACGGCGGCCTCCGCGCCGCCCCGCACCATCCCCTCCGTCCGCGACTTCACCCCGGCCTCGGGCCCCGGCTGGCGGCCCGCCGACGACAGCCGGGTGGTGGCCGACCTCAAGGGCCCGCTCGCCGACGAGGCCCGCATGATCGCCGCGGAGCTGGGGCTGCGCACCACCTCCGGCCCCGCCCGCCGCGGTGACCTCTCCCTCGCCCTCGCCCCGAAGGAGAGCGGCGGCGGCGAGGCGTACACCCTGAAGGTCACGGGCGGCCGCGCCCGGATCACCGGCCCGGCCGAGGCGGGCGTCTTCTACGGCACCCGCACCGTGAAACAGGCCCTGCGCTCCGGCGGCCGGCTCCCCGAGGGCGTGATCCACGACCGGCCCGGCCGCGCCCAGCGCGGCCTCAACCTGGACATCGCGCGCAAATTCTTCTCGGTCGGCTGGATCGAGGCCCGGATGCGTGAAATGGCCGACCTCAAGCTCAACCAGCTGGCGCTGCACTTCTCGGACGATCAGGGCTTCCGCATCCAGAGCACCGGCCACCCCGAGATCGTCTCGTCCCAGCACCTCACCAAGGACCAGGTCCGGCAGATCGTCGCGCTCGGGCAGCGGCTGCACATCACCGTCATCCCCGAGATCGACTCGCCGGGCCACCTCGGCGCCGTCATCCGGGCCCATCCACAGCTCCAGCTGCGCAACGCGGGCGGCACCACGTTCCAGGGCTCGGTGGACATCTCCAATCCGGCCGCGGCCCGCATCGTCGACGACCTGATGCGCGAGTACGCCCCGCTCTTCCCCGGCCGCTGGTGGCACCTGGGCGCCGATGAGTACCTCGCGCTGACCGTCAAGGACCCCCAGGTGTCGTTCCCCGAGCTGGCGGCCGCCGCCAAGCGGAAGTACGGCCCCAGCGCCCGGGTGCAGGACCTGGTCACCGGCTGGCTGAACGACCGGGCCCGGCTCGCGCGGCAGCTCGGCAAGCAGCCCAAGGCGTGGAACGACGGCTTCTTCGCGGGCGGCGTCGTCCAGCCCGCCAAGGACATCGAGGTCGAGTACTGGACGGGACGGCTGAAGGAGACGGCACGTCCGCCGCTGGAGTATCTGAAGGAGGGCCGCAAGGTGGTCAACCTCAACGACTCCTTCCTCTATTACGTGCTCGGCGAGCCCGGCGGCTTCACCTATCCGACCGGGGAACGCATTTACGAGGACTGGTCCCCGGCGGTACTGCGCGGCTCCACGCCCATCGCCGACAAGAGCCTGACCGGGCCCGACCGGATCCTCGGCGCCCGCCTCGCGATCTGGGGCGACCAGCCCGAGGCCCAGACCCCCGTCCAGGTGGCCCAGGGCATCCGGCTGCCGCTCGCGGCACTGGCGCAGCGGGTGTGGGACCCCGGGAAGCCGCCGCTGAGCTGGTCCGGCTTCACCCGGCTCGCGGAGCGGCTGGGGGTCTGAGCAGGGAAATCCCTCGAACTCGGAGAGCGCTCCGGGAGGGAGGAAAGAAGGACGGTCGGGGCCGCCACCCCCCACAGGAGAGGCCCCGACCGTCGATCAGGAGAGCCCGCAAGAGGCTCGTACCCCTTACAGCGTCGCACGCCTCGATTGCGTCACACCTCCCCTTGGACGAAACCGGGGACTTCACCCCGCTGCCCGGGGCTCGTTCCACTCTGGACGGGACCGGTCGGATGCCCGTAACGTGCAGGTCCGCGCTCTGGGCGCGGTCAGAGGCTCATTTTCTCGCGTGGCCCGGAGCGGTCACGTTCCCAGGGGGACTCAAAAGACCATGTATCCGTGTGGGAACTGCCGCGCTGTCGCCGTCGGCCCCGACGGGCGCTGTGCCGCATGCGGGACCTACCAGCAGCAGCTTCAGCAGCCGTCCGGACCCCCGCAGCAGCCGTCCGTCCCGCCGCAGAGCCCGCCGATGCCCGGCGGCTACGGCTACCCGGCCGCTCCGCCGATGGGCATGCCGACCGGCGGGGTCGATCTGCGGCGCGGGCTTTCCACCACGCTCGTCGTGCTGTTCGGGCTGGCACTGCCCGCGCTCATCTTCCTCCTGGTGGCGCGATCCGGCCAGTACAGCGTGATCGGGGACATGCTGGACGCGGTCGAGGGCAAGTCGGTCTCCATCACCGAGGACGACCTCAACGACGCCGACGACATGTTCACCACGGCCCAGGTCATCTACTCGCTGCTCACCGTCGCGATCGCCGTGGTCTGGGCGGTCTGGTTCCGGCGGCTGCGGCTGAACGCCGAGGTCTTCGCCCCCGGCCAGCACCGCTTCAGCAGCGGCTGGGCGGCCGGTTCGTGGTTCACCCCGGTGGTCAACCTCTGGTTCCCCAAGCAGATCGCCAACGACATCTGGCGGGCCAGCTCCCCGCAGGGGCCGCAGGCCGTCAGCCGCGGTGTACTGGGCGGCTGGTGGGTCACCTGGATCGTGGCGCTGGTCACCAACGCCGTCGGCGGGATCCGGTACAACCTGCTGCGGGGCAAGGTGGAGGGCGACGACTACGCCCCTTCTCCCTCGGAGGCGAAGAGCGACATCGAGAGCCTGCACTCCATCCTGGCCTTCGACATGTTCGCCATCGTGATCTTCATGGCCGCGGCGGTCCTGGCGCTGCTGCTGGTCCGGCAGATCACCGCGATGCAGGAGCAGCGGGCCTCGCTGCCCCCGCAGATGGCCGGTCCGGCTCCGTACGGGATGCCTTCTCCGAACCCGTACGGCTCCCCGGCCCCCGGCCCCGCGCCGTATGGTGCCCCTCAGATGCCGCCGACCCCGCCGCCCGGCCAGCCCGGTCAGCAGTACCCGCCCTACGGGCAGGGCTAGCCCGCGGGTTACGCCGGAATCGACTGGACCACGGATTCTCCGAGTGGGGCAGGAAGAGAGCGTGCAGGGGGACGACGCGGAACTGACCGCCGCGGTGCTCGCGGCGCAGGAAGGGGACGAGACCGCCTTCCGGACCGTCTACCGGTCCGTGCACCCTCGCCTCCTCGGCTACGTACGCACGCTGGTCGGTGATGGCGACGCGGAGGACATCACCTCAGAAGCATGGCTGCAAATAGCCCGTGACCTGCAACGATTCAGCGGAGACGCGGATCGTTTCCGGGGCTGGGCGGCCCGGATAGCCCGCAACCGCGCGCTGGACCACATACGGATGCGCGGCCGCCGCCCGGCCATCGGCGGCGATGAGTCGGAGCTGGAGTTCCGGCCGTCCGACGCGGACACGGCCGGTGAGGCGATGGAGGCCATCGGCACCGGCAAGGCGCTCGGGCTGATCTCCCAGCTGCCGCAGGACCAGGCCGAGGCGGTGGTGCTCCGGGTGGTCCTCGGCCTCGACGCGAAGAGCGCGGCCGCGGTGCTGGGCAAGCGGCCCGGGGCGGTGCGCACCGCCGCCCACCGGGGGCTGCGGCGGCTCGCCGATCTGATCGGCCCGGCGGCCGGGGGCGATTCGGTGCTCGACGGGGTTCCAGGGCAACGCGAGTCACACGGCGGCGGCGCAACCAAGCCGGGTGTGGCGAAGTCTGCTGGTGTGACGGATTCACGCGCGCCAACGCAGAAGGACATGTGATGGCCGAAGACCACCGCTACAGCTGGCTGGATGACAGTGCCGCGGAGCGGTTGCTTCGCGGCGAACCGGTCGAGGGGCAGCCTGCAGCTCCAGACGGCCGAAGCGACCAGTCATATGCCGATGCGGAACGGTTGGCGGCCGTGCTCAGCGCCGCCGCCGGCGCGGGCCGTGCGGCGGCCCCCTCCGACGCGTCCGCGCTTCCCGGTGAGGAGGCGGCCGTGGCCGCCTTCCGGGCGGCCCGGGTCGAGGCCGGTGCACAGGCCGGTGCCGAGGCCGGGGCGGGGTCCGTGGCCGAGGTGGCCGAAATGGACATGGCCCGGCGGCCGCACCGGATCCGGCGTTTCAGAGAGAGACAGCCGCGGCTGCGGCGCCCGCTGCGCGCGGGCATGGTCGCGGTCGTGGCCGGATGTGCGCTCAGCGGATTCGCGGTGGCGGCAGCCGCGGGGGTACTGCCGACACCGTTCGGGCAGAGCGACCACACTCCGGGCCCCTCGGTGAGCATGTCGAACGGCGGGTCCGGCGGGGACTCCGCCCATCCGGAGATCTCCCAGGACGGCGGCACGACGGCGCCTGATCCCAGTGGTTCGGGCGACAACGATGCCAGCGACGTGGGCTCGAACGGCGCCCAGGGCGGAACGGTTCCCTCCGACCCGGAGGACGACGGCAAGGGCAAGAACGGCAAGGGCCCCGGCTCCTCGAACGGGAACCCCGGCGTCCCGAAGTGGGCCCTCGCCGTCTGCCCGCGCTATCTGGACTCGGAAACGGGCGTGGGCGCGGACCTCGACAAGAAGTCGCTGAAGAAGCTGACGAAGGCGGCGGGCAGCGCGTCCGCCATCCACGGATACTGCACGCAGATCCTCGCCGACGACGGCACGGGCAGCACCCCGCGCAGCGACGAGAGCACCGGCAGCGGCGGCGACGGTGGCGGCACGGACAGCGGCAACGGCGGGTCTGACGGCTCCGGTTCCGGTTCTGGTTCCGGCTCCGGCGACAGCGCCGGTTCGGACAGCGGTGGCGGCTCCGGTGGCGATCCGGGAAAAGCTGGAGGGGACGGCGACACGGCCCCGCCGCCCCCTCCGCCGGACACCACCGACACGCCGACCGACGTCACCACGCCCACGACCGCCGCTGATCCCTTGAAGTCCACGGAACCGCCCGCTTCGGGCGACCCCACGACCGCCGCGGAAACGGGTGCCGACTGAGACTCCGGCACCCAGGTGTGACGTTTTTTTCAGCGGCGACGCTGAAAGAAACGGGCCGACTGGTCATCGGCCGCGCGGGAGCCGAGGTTCCCCCCGTACCGACGGCTCCGCGCATTCGGCGCGGGCAGAGCACGTTCCCCCGGCTCTGCCCGCGCCGCCCCCCTCTTCGCGCCTAAACCGGCGCCGCTCTCGCGGACCGGGTCCTCGCCGTCGGGGTTCCTCAATTGATGGTCGCGGTCCTACTTGTAGACCACGACCTTGTCGCCCGCCTTCACCTTGTCGAAGAGGGCCGCGATCTTCTTCTTGTCCCGGACGTTGACACAGCCGTGTGAGGCGCCGCTGTAGCCGCGGGCGGCGAAGTCCGAGGAGTAGTGCACCGCCTGGCCGCCGCTGAAGAACATCGCGTAGGGCATCGGCGTGTGATAGATCGTCGAGACATGGTCCCGGCTCTTGAAGTTGACCTGGAACAGCCCCTCCCGGGTCGGGGTGTACTCCGAGCCGAAGCGCACATCCATCGCCGACACCACCCGGCCGTTCACCATCCAGGCCAGGGTGCGGCTGGTCTTGCTGATGCACAGCACCCGGCCGGTCAGGCACCGCGGATCGGGCTTGGCCAGCGGAAGGGTGGTCGGCGGGTAGAGCTGGTCGCGCGTGGGCGTCTTCGTGGCCGAGCGCAGTGAGGTCCAGGTGCGTTGGCTCACCGAGCCGGTGGCCGCCAGGCCGTGGCCCCGCTGGTACGCGCTGACCGACGCCTGCGTGATCGTGCCGAAGTACCCGGTCGGGTTCCGGTGGAAGAGCCCGAGCGCGCGCAGCCGGGCCTGGAGTTCGCGCACCCGGTCCCCGCTGGTGCCGAAGGGGATCACCGGCGGGGCCACCCTCGGCGCGGTGCGCCGCGGCGCGGCGGGGGCCGTGGTGCGCGGCGGGCGTGCCGCCACCCGCTTGGGCTTGGCCTTGTGGGTGTACGTGCGATGTGGCCGGGGCGACGTCTCGCGCTCGGGCGCGCTCGTACTCGTCCGGGCCTGGGGTCGCTCCTGCCCCCGGCCGTTCACGGTCGCCTCCCCCGGCCGGCACCCGGCGACCAGTGCCGCCGCCGTGGCCGTGGCCAGCGCGGTGCCGACCACCGCTGTCCGGTGCATCCGAACCCCTCCCCTGATCTTTTTGCTCTGAATGCTTCCCGGGGCTGCCGTGGGGCGAACATCGACGCATGCTGTGAACAAGGCCCCGTACCGGGAGAACGCCCGGTATCAGCCATCAGGAGGCGTGACCCATGGCGCGCGAGTCGGAGTCGGGATTCCCCGTCGAGCCGGTGTACGGGCCGGGCGCGCTCAGCGGCTGGGACCCGGCCGGGCGGCTGGGCGAGCCGGGGGAGTACCCCTTCACCCGCGGGGTCCATCCGACGATGTACACCGGCCGCCCCTGGACGATGCGGCAGTACGCGGGGTTCGGCACCGCCGCCGAGTCCAACGCCCGCTACCGGCAGTTGATCGAGCACGGCACCACCGGTCTTTCGGTGGCCTTCGACCTGCCGACCCAGATGGGCTACGACTCCGACGTGCCCCTCGCGCACGGCGAGGTCGGCAGGGTGGGCGTGGCCATCGACTCGGTCGAGGACATGCGGGTGCTGCTGGGCGGCATTCCGCTGGACCGGGTCTCGACCTCCATGACCATCAACGCGCCCGCTGCCCCGCTGCTGCTCCTCTACCAACTCGTGGCCGAGGAGCAGGGCGTGTCCGGGGCCCGGCTGACCGGCACCATCCAGAACGACATCCTCAAGGAGTACATCGCCCGCGGCACCTACATCTTTCCGCCCGTCCCCTCGCTGCGGCTGGTCGCGGACATCTTCAAGTACTGCAAGGCCGAGCTGCCCAAGTGGAACACCATCTCGATCTCCGGCTACCACATGGCGGAGGCCGGGGCCTCGCCCGCGCAGGAGATCGCCTTCACCCTCGCCGACGGCATCGAGTACGTCCGTACGGCCGTCGCGGCGGGCATGGACATCGACGACTTCGCGCCCCGGCTCTCCTTCTTCTTCGTCTCCCGCACCACACTGCTGGAGGAGGTCGCCAAGTTCCGGGCCGCGCGGCGGATCTGGGCGCGGGCGATGCGGGAGGAGTTCGGCGCCCGCGACCCGAAGTCCCAGATGCTGCGCTTCCACACCCAGACCGCGGGCGTCCAACTCACCGCCCAGCAGCCCGAGGTGAACCTGGTGAGGGTGGCCGTCCAGGGCCTGGCCGCCGTCTTCGGCGGCACCCAGTCCCTGCACACCAACGCCTTCGACGAGGCCATCGCGCTTCCGACCGATGTCTCCGCCCGGCTGGCGCTGCGCACCCAGCAGGTGCTGGCACACGAGACCGATGTGACGGCCACCGTGGACCCCTTCGCGGGCTCCTACGCCGTGGAGTCGCTGACCGACACCGTCGAGGAGGCCGCCGTCGGCCTGATGCGGCGGGTCGAGGACCAGGGCGGCGCCGTGGCCGCCATCGAGCGGAACTTCCAGAAGGAGGAGATCGAGCGCAACGCCTACCGGATCGCCCAGGAGACGGACGCGGGGACGCGGGTGGTGGTCGGCGTCAACCGCTTCCAGCTGGCGGAGGAGGCGCCGTACGAGCCGCTGCGGGTGGACCCGGAGATCGAGGCCCGGCAGCGCGCCCGGCTCGCCCGGCTGCGCGCCGAACGCGACCGGTCGGCGGTGAGCGCGGCGCTGTCCTCCCTGCGGAAGGCCGCCGAGAGCGAGCCGGGGACGGCCAACGTGCTCTACCCGATGAAGGACGCGCTGGCGGCGCGGGCCACGGTTGGCGAGGTCTGTGACGCGCTGCGGGAGGTGTGGGGGGCGTACAAGCCGGTGGACGCGTTCTGAGCGCTCCCCGGGCGTCGGTCCGGGGCCGTTGTCGGACGGCTGGGCGACACTGGATCCATGTCGTCGTCACCCCGCCGCACCTGCCCGGTCTGCACCCGAGAGATCGCGGTCGTCGGCGGGCGCTTCGCCCGCCATGACCCGCCGGGACGGCGCTCCGCGTACGAGCTGATCTCCTGCCCCGGCTCGCGGCGGATCGCGCCGCTGCTCACCACTCCGCCGAAGCTGTTCGGCGAGGAGGAACCCCCGACATCGGGCCAGCAGGCCCTGTTCTAGCCCGCGCTGGATGGTGCCGCCTGCGGCGGGCTGTCCCCTCCCCGCCCCTTCCCGACACCGACGATATGCGGCTCCGCCGCGTGGGGGGCTCCGCCCCGGCCTCCGGCCATCCGCCGCACTGGCGCGCGGACCGCGATCGGTTGGTTCGTCGGCCCCCGGGGGGTCCAGGGGTCCAGGGGGACGAAGCGAAACCGGGTCTCCGCCCCGGCCCCGGCTGGACGGTCCGGGTGTGCGCGGGTGTCCGCTTCGGCGGCGTGCCGACCGCGTTCGTGGCGGCGATGGTCGGCTCATCGACCCCGGGCTCCAGGGGCGGAGCCCTTGGTTACGGGAAGGGGCGGGTAGGGGAAAGGACCATCGGCCCGCCACCCCGGCGTGCCAGTGCGCTTGGGGGTCCGGGGACTTCGCCCCAGGTCCCGGTGCCAGGGGGAGCCCTGCCACGCGGGGGAGCCGCATGTCGATGCTGCGGGAAGGGGCGGGGTGGGGAAAGATCCACCGGCCCCGCCGCCCCACCGGCTCCAGCGCTACGCGGCACCCACCAGCCGGGAGGCGATCGTCACCCCCGGGCTCGCCTCCGTCAGTGCCTCCACCAACTGGTCACCGGCCGCCTTCAGCGCCGTGTCGTCCATCGGCCCCAGCGCGTCCAGGACGAACATCGCCCGGGTGGTGTCATGCGTGAGCCGGGTGCGGGTGCACTGGCGCCAGTTCCAGCGGCGGCAGGTGGCGCCCGCCTCGTCCCGCCACACCACCTCGCCGGGCGCCGGGTGCTCGACCACGGGCTCGCCGCCGGCCGTCGTCTCGAAGGTCTCGTCGCCCTCGGCGCGCACGAGCCGGGCCGCGCCCACGTAGTGGTCGAGGTCCTCGCCGCCGAGCGGGATCACATGTCCGACCGAGATCGCGTTGTAGATGTCGGTCAGCCGGTCCACCCGGGGCAGCCCGGCGGAGACGCGCCGCAGCAGGGCCTCCGCGCTGGGCCGGGTGCGCTGCGGCTTGGCGCCGAAGGCGCGGAACGCCTCTCGCCAGGCGGCCAGATGCGGATGTTCCTCCACCGGGCCGTCCCCGAACCGCTGCCGCGCCGCCGACTCGGCGTCGGCCAGGAGTCGCTCGCTGAGCTCGTCGCTGGGCCCGGGGCGCAGCCCCTCGGCGGTGATGAGCAGTACCCGGTAGTCGGGGCGCAGGGCGAGTACGGCGGGGTCGATGGTGGCGGATTCCAGCCAGGCCGCGGCGTCGAACGTCATGCGGTCCACTATGGCATACGGTGCGGTGCAGTGTGATGTACGGCTTCGGGGGGCATCCCCACCCCGGAGACGGCGGGTGCCCCGATGGTGGCGTACGGCCGGAAGCGGAACGCTCTACGGCATGACCACACCTGCTTCCGACTCCGGCCCGCGCCGCCGGGCCCTGCTGGCCGCCACCGCCCTCGCCACCGTGGGGGTGGGGGCGGCGCAGCCGAGGGCGGTCGCCGCCCCGGCCGCGCGGCGGGTGCGGCCGCCCCGGGTGCGGCTGACGCTGCCCGCGCCCACCGGACCGTACCCCGTGGGCACGGTCTCCCACCGCCTCGTCGACCATGACCGGCCCGATCCCTGGGTCGCCTCCCGGCCGTCGCGTGAGCTGATGGTCAGCGTCCGCTATCCGGCCCGGGACGTCGAGCGGTATCCGCGCGCCGCGCAGATGTCGCCGGGCGAGGCGGCCGGTTTCGACCGGCTGAACAACTTCGGGGGCGTGCCGCGGGGCAGCGTCGACTGGGCGGCGACGCGTACCTTCGCGCACCAGGGGGCCCCGCCCGCGAGGACGCGCCGGGGCGCCGCGCACCCGAGGGTGCACCCGGAAGTGCACCCGGTGGCGCGCCCGGTGGTGCTCTACTCGCCCGGCGTCGGCGACCCGCGCTCGCTGGGCACCACGCTCACCGATGAGCTGGCGTCGCGCGGCTATGTCGTGGTCTGCGTCGACCACACCTACGACGCGTCGGCGGTCGAGTTCCCGGACGGCCGGATCGAGACCACCCGGCTGCCGGAAGAGTACGAACGGGCCGAGCGGGAGGGCACGGTCGTCGAGCTGCTGCGGAAGACCTGTGCGGTGCGAGTGGCGGATCTTCGCTTCGTTCTCGACCGGCTGGAGGCGATCGTCCCGGCACCGTTCGCCCCGTCCGTCATCGGCGCGTTCGGGCAGTCGGCGGGCGGTTTCGCGGCCCTTCAGACGATGCACGACGACCGGCGGATCGCGGCGGCCGCGAATCTGGACGGGCTGCTGGCCTACGTCCAGGAGGATCAGGACCCCGGCCCCCTCTCCACGGTCGCCGCGGACGGTGTGGACCGCCCCGTGCTGCTCATGGGCAAGGACGGAAACGACCACCACACCGTGCCGTCGTGGGGTGCGCTGTGGGAGCACGGCTCGGGCCCGCGGCTCGATCTGACGCTGCTCGGTTCGGGCCATGCGAGCTACACCGACGCCACGTCGATGCTGCCTCGGATCGCCGAGCGGCTGGGCCTGCCGAAGGAGGTGGTGACCGGGGCGATCGGCACGGTCGCCCCGGAGCGGGCGGTGGCCGTCCAGCGCGCGTATGTCCCGGCGTTCTTCGACCGCGAGCTGCGCCACCGCGATGACGCGGGGCTGCTGGACGGGCCGTCGGCCCGCTACCCGGAGCTGCGGTTCGTCGGTTAGGCCCGCCCGCTCGGGCCGGGGCCTAGAACAGCCCCAGCCGCGTGATGAGCAATGCGAGGACTACGACGAGCGACCAGCCGAGCAGATGCTCCAACAGGTGGTCCTCGCCGTCGGAGGGGCCTCCGGTGCGGGCGTGGAGGCCGGTGCGGCGCGCCGCGATGTCGGTCATGCGGGTGTCCTCTGTGCTCAGCGATGATCGTGATGAACGTGATGGATGTGATGGACGTGATGAAAAAGGTCATCACCGTTGCCCAGGGTGCGCCGAGCGGCCACCTGGGGTAAAGGGGGAGTGGCCGAACTCACCCGAGGAGGTCCACGGTGACCAGCGTCATTCCCAAGGGTCTGGGCGAGCAGATCCGCGCCCTGGCCGGAGGCGAGGTGACCTCCCGTGCGCTGGTCGAGCAGTCGCTCCAGCGCATCGCCGAGACCCAGCTCACGCTCAACGCGTTCCGCCGCGTCCGCGCCGAGGCCGCCCTGCGCGAGGCCGCCGAGGCGGACCGGCGGCTGGCGGCGGGGGAGCGGCTGCCGCTGCTCGGTGTCCCGCTCGCGGTCAAGGACGATACGGACGTGGCGGGCGAGCCCACCGCCTTCGGCTGCCGCGGCGACTTCCCCGCCAAGGCCGAGGACGGCGAGGCGGTACGGCGGCTGAAGGCGGCCGGGGCCGTGATCGTCGGCAAGACCAACACCCCCGAGCTGGGCCAGTGGCCGTTCACCGAGGGCCCCGCCTTCGGCGACACCCGCAACCCCTGGAGCCCGGAGCACACCCCCGGCGGCTCCTCCGGCGGCGGCGCGGCCGCCGTCGCGGCCGGTATCGTCCCCGCCGCGCTCGGCTCGGACGGCGCGGGCTCGGTCCGCATCCCCGCGGCCTGGACGCATCTCATCGGCATCAAGCCGCAGCGCGGCCGGATCTCCACCTGGCCGGACGCCGAGGCCTTCAACGGCATCACCTGCAACGGCCCGCTGGCCCGCACGGTCGCCGACGCGGCGCTGCTGCTGCATGTCGCGACCGGCAACCGCGAGGGGGATCTGCACTGCCCCGAGCCGGTGGACGTGCTGTCGGCGGTGGGCCGCGATCCGGGGCGGCTGCGGATCGCCCTGTCGTTCAGGACGGCCTTCACCGGCACGCCGAAGCGGCTGGACCCGGTGGTGCGGGCCGCCGTCGTCCGGCTCGCCGAGCGGCTGGCGGCCCTCGGCCACGAGGTGGTGGAGGCCGAGCCGCGCTACGGGCTCGTGGGCTTCTCCTTCCTGCCGCGCGCCACGGCCGGGCTCACCGAATGGTCCGGCCGGGTCCCCGATCCGCTGCTGCTGGACATCCGCACCCGCGGCGCCGTCCGCAACGGCCGCTTGCTGGGCGGCACCGCGCTGCGGTGGGCGCGGTCGTACGAGGAGCCGCTGCGGCGCCAGGTCGGGGCGATCTTCGACCGTTTCGACGTGGTCCTCTCCCCGACGACGGCCGCGCCCCCGCTGCGGATCGGTGCCATGGCCGGTCTGTCCGGGTGGCGTACGGACCGGGCCATGATCGCGGCGTGCCCGTACGCCTGGCCGTGGAACGTGCTGGGCTGGCCCGCGATGAACGTGCCCGCCGGGTTCGCCGACCCCGAGCGCCGCACGCTGCCGCTCGGCGCCCAGTTCCTCGGCCCGGCCAACAGTGAGCCCGTGCTCATCTCGCTGGCGGCCCAGCTGGAGGCCGACCAGCGGTGGTACGAGCGCTGGCCCCAGGTGTCCCGCCCCGGCCCGCAGTGACCCTTCTCTCATACTTTTCAGACATACCCGCTTGAGAGAGAAAGACCAGGTCACGCCTACCGCCGGTAATGAGGAGGACGTCATCTCGCGTGGTCACGAGCGGGCGAACGCGTCACTACACTTCCGCCACATGGTGAAGAGGGTGACCGAAAAGCGTCGGCGAAGAAAACAAGCCGGTCAGATATTCGTCAATGCGTCCGGCGGCCGGAGACAGCTCTTGGCGCTCGCGGCGCTGGCTGTCGGCTGTGCCTGCGTCGGTTATCTGCTGCTGCTCGTGACCGCCCTGTCCGGTGTGCTGTGGCAGGACGACCAGGAGCCGCCGAGGACCGCCGAGCGGTCCACCACCGGCACGGCCCCGGCCGCACGGCCCTGGCCCAGCTCATACACGTACGGCACCGCGGTGACCGCTCCCCTTGCCGCCGACTCGCCGTCCAGGGGCGGCCCCTGGTGAGCCGGCACGCACACCGCCCCGAGCCGCGCGGCCACTGGCTGCTGATGCTCGTCGTCGTCTCCGCCGTCGCCGCCGCGCTGGTCTTCGAAGGCTGGACCACCCACGAGGTCGCCTCCCAGCCCACGCGCAGCGCCTGTACGAGCCCGATCCCGAAGGCCGCCGACACCGGGAAGCCGGTGGTGCGCCTCGACGGCTCCACGGTGCAGACGGCCGGGATGCCCGCCCGCACCGTCGCCCTCACCTTCGACGGCGGACCCGACCCCGTCTGGACCCCACGCCTGCTGCACCTGCTGCGCGCGCACCACGCGCACGCCACCTTCTTCCTCTCCGGCGTCCAGGCGGCCCGCCACCCCGAGCTGGTGCGGCGGATCCGCGACGCGGGCCATGAGATCGGCTCGCTCACCTACACCGGCTCCGACCTGGGCTCGGCCTCCGCCGCGCGCACCCGCCTCGAGCTGTCCCTCACCCGGACCGCGCTCGCGGGCAGCGCGGGGATCGACACCCAGCTGCTGCGGCTGCCGCTCACCACCCAGGCCGACACGATGTGCGGCGGCGAGTGGACGGCCGCCCGGCGCGCGGCCGAGCAGGGCTATCTGCTGGTCACGGCCGACCGGCCGGACCGGAAGCCGGAGCGGGGCGTCATCCAGCAGTACAGCCAGACCGACAGCGCCTACAGCGAGATCAAGAAGCTCTTCCGGAACCGGAAGGTCGAGAAGTACACGACGGTGTCCGAGGGGCTCGGCCGCGCCCCGGCCGACACCCCCGCCTCCACCGTCGGCCAGTTGCAGGGCAAGGCGCTGCTCCAGGTCCAGTCCATCGGGCACGGCTTCGTCAAGGCCATGACCTGGGTGCTCGGCGTCGCGGGCACCCTGGCCCTGCTGCGGCTGGTGCTGATCGTCTTCTTCGCGCGGGCCCACGTCCGGCGCCTGCACCGCTTCCGGCCCGGCTCCCCCTGGTTGCGCGAGGTCAACGACCCGGTGACGGTGCTCATCCCCGCCTACAACGAGGAGGCGGGGATCGAGTCCACCGTGCGGTCACTGCTCGCCTCCACCCACCCGTGGCTCCAGATCATCGTGATCGACGACGGCTCGACCGACCGGACCGCCGACCTCGCCACCTGGATCGACGACCCCCGCGTCTCGGTGATCCGCCAGCCCAACGCGGGCAAGGCGGCCGCCCTCAACACCGGCCTCGCCCACGCCCACCACGACATCGTGGTGATGGCCGACGCCGACACCGTCTTCGAACCGGAGGCCATCCACCAGCTCATCCAGCCGCTCGCGCACCCGGCCATCGGCGCGGTCAGCGGCAACACCAAGGTCGGCAACCGCCGCCGGCTGCTCGGCAGGTGGCAGCACCTGGAGTACGTCTTCGGCTTCAACCTCGACCGCCGGATGTACGAGGTGCTGGAGTGCATGCCCACCGTGCCCGGCGCGATCGGCGCCTTCCGGCGGGACGCGCTGCTGGGCGTCGGCGGGGTCAGCGAGGCCACCCTCGCCGAGGACACCGACCTCACGATGGCCCTGTGGCGGGGCGGTTGGCGGGTGGTGTACGAGGAGTCCGCGATCGCCTGGACCGAGGTGCCCACCTCCCTGCGCCAGCTGTGGCGGCAGCGGTACCGCTGGTGCTACGGCACGCTCCAGGCCATGTGGAAGCACCGCCGCGCCCTCCGCGAGGTCGGCCCGGCTGGGCGCTTCGCCCGCCGAGCGCTGCCCTACCTTTTCCTCTTCCAGGTGGTGCTGCCGCTGCTCGCCCCCGTCGTGGACGTATTCGCCCTGTACGGCGTGGCGTTCGCCGATCCCGTGGAGTCGATCGGGGTGTGGCTCGTCTTCCTCGTGGTGCAACTGTTCGGCGCCGGATACGCGCTGTGGCTGGACAAGGAACGGCTGCGGGCGCTGTGGGCGATGCCCTTCCAGCTCGTCGTCTACCGGCAGTTGATGTACCTCGTGATCATCCAGTCCGTGGTCAGCGCCCTGTTCGGCACGAGGCTGCGCTGGCACCGCATGCACCGGTCCGGCTCCGCCGGGGAGCACCGGACGGTCGGACCGGCCGCGCGTCAGGGTCTGTCATGAGCAGCGGAGGGATGACCATGCCGAACAGCGCCGACGAGGCCACCTCCCGTCGCCGGTGGCCCCGGCGGCTGCGGCGCACGGTGGTCGTGCTGCTCGCGGTGGTCCTGCTCGGGGCCGCCTCCACGTACGGCTGGGCCTGGTCCCGGCTGAACAACGACGTCGACCTGGTGAAGGTCGAGCACCGGCCGGCGCCGGGCAAGGGCACCAACTACCTCATCGTTGGTTCCGACAGCCGTGACGGCCTCTCCCAGCAGGACAAGAAGAACCTGCATACCGGCTCGGCCGAGGGCCGCCGCACCGACTCGATGATGATCCTGCACACCGGCGCCCACGGCGCCACGATGGTGAGCCTGCCGCGTGACTCCTGGGTGACCCTCCCGCCGTTCACCTACCCCATGACCGGTAAGCGTCCCGGGCCGTCCAAGAACAAGCTCAACGCCGCGTTCTCGCTGGGCGGCCCCGAACTGCTGGTACGGACGATCGAGCACAACACCGGGCTGCGGATCGACCACTACGCGGAGATCGGCTTCGCGGGCTTCGTCAACGTCGTCGACTCGGTGGGCGGCGTGCGGATGTGCCTCGACAAGCCCGTCAAGGACAAGAAGTCGGGCGCCGATCTGAAGGCGGGCTGCCAGACGCTGGACGGCCGCCAGGCCCTGGCCTTCGTCCGCCAGCGCCACCAGGAGGCCAACGGTGACCTCGGCCGCAGCCAGAACCAGCAGAAGTTCCTCGCGGCACTGGCGAAGCGGGCCGCGCGGCCGGACCAGGTCTTCGTTCCCTGGAAGTCGCTGCCGACCGTCGGCGCGGGCCTCGACACGCTCATCGTGGACAAGGGGTCCGATCTGCGGACGCTGATGTCGTTGTTCAAGGCGATGAAGCAGGTCGCGGGCGGCGACGGCAACCGGCTGAACGTCCCCGTGGCCAACCGTGGTCTCGCGACGTCCAAGGGCGACGCGCTGAAGTGGGACGAAGGGCGGGCGAAGCGGCTCTTCGAGCGGCTGCGGAACGATCAGCCGGTGGGCCGCCGCGGGTAGGGGACGCGGGGGTCCTTCCCCTCCCCGCCCCTTCCCGAAACTGGGGCTCCGCCCCAGACCCCGGCCGGGGCTCGGCCCCGGGCCCCGGGGTTGGGGTTCCGCCTCAGGCACCGAAACTGGGGCTCCGCCTGTGGTGTCCCGCCTGTCACAGGTGGGTGTTTGACTTTCCGGATGGATCCTGAGGCTACGTTTTCCGCCCTGCACGGCTTCTGCGCCGAGCGCGTCGGCGGCCCCTTGGCCGCGCGCCTCGTACGTCTCGCCCGGCCCGGTTTCGAGCTCACCGAAGCCGGGCCGGGCGAGGCGGCCGGGCACAGTCGATTCGGCGGCCGGGCGATGCTCGAGCCGGGCACGCCGTGGCCCGACTGCGAGGGCGTACCGCTGAGCCTGCTCGCCGTCCTCGACACCGACGCCCTGGCTCGGTGGCCTTCTCCCCGCCGGGACGGGCCTGTTGAACTTCTTCGCCCTCGACTCCGAGTCGGAGCGGTGCGATCCCGTTGCCCTTGAACTGTCGCTCAAGCTGGACCTCCTCGACCCACGGCTGGGGGCGGTCGTCCCGGCTCGTTCCGCCCATGCCGTGGAGAGGGACGCACCGGCCCGGTCGAGCGTCTTCGAGCCGATCGCGTGGACGGCGTCACCCGGGTTCGCCTTCCCCGACACCTTCGACCCGGCCTGGGACACGGTCGACTTGGGATCCGTGGTCGACGACATGCCCGTGTACGACATCACCGATCTGCTCCCCGGCTGGTCGGAGCAGCCGTATGCGATCCATGCCGATGACATGGCCTTCGGCTGGCCGGTGTTCCCCACGGGATCCTCGCCGACGCTGCCGGACGACGAGGATTCCATTCGTTACCAGCACTTGCTTCAGTTGTCCGGGCAGGACGAGTGGTGGATCGGCGGCGACGGCGGCTGGACGCACTGGTCGATCCCCGTCGAAGCACTGCGCGGTGGCGACTTCAGCCGGGCGATCCCGACACCGGACATCTGGTGACGGCGGTGCTCTCGCGCGGCGGGTGCTGACGAGGGACGCGATTCCCTGCATGACGGCGGCGACACGCCGGCCTCCCGTGCCAGCTCACGCAGCGACAGCGCGCCGAAGGCGCGAGACGGCGCCGCGCCCGGCAGCGAACGCGGAGGTCCAACGCGGTCTGCTGATCAACAACGCGGGCACCTCGGCCCTCGAACTCGGAAGGACTCGCGGGCCGTGGCCGGTGGCCGAGGGGTTTACCAAGGGACGGTCCGGCCGAAGCGGTCCAGATACGCCAGACCGGGTGTGCCCAGTCGGGAAAGCAGGATATCCACCAGCAACGGGACGGTCTCCTCGATGGTGAACGGCGCGTCCGGACCACCCAGGGCGGTGCGTATCCAGCCCGGTGCCATGAGCACGAAGGCGCGCTGCGTCTCACTCTGCCGGGCCGCGAAGCTCCGCAGGAACATGTTCAGGGCCGCTTTGCTCCCCCGGTAGACCTCGCGGCCTCCGGTCGTGTTGTTCGCGATGCTGCCCTGCCCGGAGGACATCGCCCCGATGAGCCCGGCCGGGGACACCAGGTCTTCGAGGGCCTCGATGGCGCGCATGGGGCTGAGCGCGTTGGTGACCATCACGTCGATGAAGTCGGCTGTCGCAACCGAGCCGACGGGCGTCTGCTCATTGTTGGTGGTGCCCGCATTGACGAAGAGCACATCGAGTCGGCGGTGCGCCAGGCGTTCGTGCAGCGGGGGCAGTTGGCCGGGGTCGTTGATATCGAGATGTTCGATGGATATCCGCCCGTCGGCGTGGTCCGCGAGATCGTGCAGCGGCGTTCGGGCAGTGGTGTCGCGAACGGTGCCGACGACGTTCCAGCCCCTGTCGAGGAACTCTGCCGCCATCGCGTGGCCGAGGCCGCGCGAGGCCCCGATGATGAGAGCGGTCGATGGGTGTTGTTCGGCGCCGGTCGATGACATCCAGCGTCAACTCCGTTCTTAAAGCGTTGTAATCCGTTCGGGCATCGTCGAGGCCGCGGGATCGGCGCAGGGCGTTGCCCGCTGCGGTGGCCTCTCAACCCGTGTGCTTGAAGTGTTCCGCCCGCGCCGCGCCGCAGGCGAGCCACGAGCGCTCGTTTGTACGATTGCCGCCATGGCAAGGGTGTTCATGACGGAATCCGCTTCGGTAGCGCCTGATGATGTACGAATCATTCGGGCGTTGCAGATCGCTCCGCGGGCTTCGTTCGCCGCGATCGCGTCCGCCCTCGGCCTGACCGAGGGCGCCGTCAACCGCCGGTATCGCCGCCTGCGCGCCGACGGTGTCATCCGCGTGGCCGGTGTGGTCAACCCGGGCGCCCTGGGGCAGAGCAGGTGGCTGGTGAGACTGCGCTGCCGCCCTGGCAGTGTCACGGCGATCGCCGAAGCGCTCGCCAAGCGTGACGACGTCAACTGGGTAGCCCTGAGTGCGGCGGGCTGCGAGATCACCTGTGCGACGCAATCCCGGACGCGGGAACAACGCGAGGACCTCCTGGGGCAGCGGCTTCCCCGCACCGCAGCGGTGATCGACATCAACGCCTTCGCCATGCTCCGCCAATTCCTCGGAGGCCGCGCCCATTATTGGTCCGCCCTGCAAGGCACGCTGTCCCCGCGGGAAGAAGCGGCGTTGGGGAGCGGCGGGTCGCCCTTCACCGAGTTTCCGGTCGTCACCCGCGAGCCCCTGCGCCTCGCCCCCGAGGACGAGAAGATGCTCGACGCGCTCGCTGCGGATGGCCGCGCCAGTCTCGTCGATCTCGCCACAGCCGCCGGCCTCACTCCGGGACGCGTCTCGCGACGCCTTGATGTTCTGCTCCAGCACCGCGTCGTCCACATCGACGTCGAGATCGCGGCAGCGGCGTTGGGCTATCACGCTCGCGCGAACCTCTGGCTTCGCGTGCACCCGTCAGCGGTGAAGAGCACGGGCCGCATACTCGCGCAGGAACCCGAGGTCGCCTTCGCCGCGGCCATCTCCGGGCCCTGGAATATTCACGCCGTCGCACACTGCCGGGACCTCGACGAACTGTTCGAGTTCACTTCGGATCGCATCGGGTCCCTGACCGAACTCCAGAGCATGGAGGTCTCGCCCGTGCTGAGGCACATCAAGCAGGCCGGCACCCGGCTCTCCGGCGATCGCCTCGTCGAGCCGTCCAGCGCTCGCGCGCGACGCTGAGAGGCTGGACGGCCGCGCGGCTTCGCTGGGATCGGAACCACCCTGGGGCGGACTCAGGGCGCGGGCGGCCAGTTGCGCAGCGCCATGTCGGCCACCTGCTGCAACTCCTCCTGTGTGGCGCCGCTGGCCGCTTGGACGGCCATGCCGTTCGCCACGGTCATGAGGTAGCGGGCGAGCACTCCGGGGTCGGTGTCCGGTGGCAGGTCGCCCTCGTCGACGGCCTGCCGGAACCGGTCGCGGAGGCGGGCCGCGCCCTCGTTGCGCCAGTCGATGAGGGCGTCGCGGGCGCTGCGTCCGGGGTCGCCGGCGGCGAGTGAGCCCTGGACGCCGAGGCATCCGGCGGGGCAGCCGGGGCGGGTGTTGGCCCGGACGGAGCCGTGGAGGAACGCGGTGGCCACCTGCTGGGCGGTCGGTTCCCGCATGGCCCGGTCCGCGTACGCGGCGGGGCCCTCGGAGTAGCGCTCCAGGGCCTTGCGGAACAGGTCCTCCTTGTTGCCGAAGGCCGCGTACATGCTGGTGCGGGTGATGCCCATGGCGCTGGTCAGGTCGGTGAGGCTGGCGCCCTCGTAGCCCTGTTCCCAGAAGACCCGCATGGCGCGCTCGAGGGCCTCGTCGGCGTCGAAACCCCTCGGTCGGCCGATCGGTGCCTGCTGCCGCGTCTTCATGCCGTCCAGCATATCTCTTCAGTACCGGTCGGTGCAGAAGTGCGCTACGCTCGCTTTCGGTACCGAACGGTACTGAAATTTGGGGAGGTCATTGACATGGGACAGCTTGAGGGCAAGACCGCCGTCATCACCGGCGGCGGCACCGGGATCGGCCTGGCCACCGCCGTACGGCTGGCGGCCGAGGGCGCGCACGTGTTCATCACCGGACGGCGGAAGGCCGAACTGGACGCGGCCGTCGAGGCCATCGGCCCGGCGGGGGCCACCGCGGTGGCGGGTGACGTCACCGACCTGGCCGACCTGGACCGGCTCTACGACGCGGTCCGCGCCCGGGGCCGGGGCCTGGACGTGGTCTTCGCGAACGCCGCGACCGCCGAGTTCGCCACACTGGAGGAGGTCACCGAGGGGCACCTCGACCGGACCCTCGCCGTCAATGTGCACGGCACGGTGTTCACCGTGCAGAAGGCGCTGCCGCTGCTCAACGACGGCGCCTCGGTGATCCTGAACGCCTCCACCGCCGCCGACAACGGCACGCAGGCGTTCGGCGCGTACGCGGCGTCGAAGGCCGCGGTCCGGTCCTTCGCGCGGACCTGGGCCAACGAGCTCAAGGGCCGTGGCATCCGGGTCAACGCGATCTCGCCGGGCCCGGTCGAGACTCCGGCGATCACGGCCCTCGCCGGCGAGGGCAAGGCGGCCGACTTCAAGGCCCACCTCGCCACGACCACCGCGATCGGCCGGATGGGCCGCCCCGAGGAGGTCGCCGGGCTGGTGGCGTTCCTCGCCTCCGAGCAGAGCAGCTTCGTCCTCGGCGCCAACTTCTATGTCGACGGGGGTGAGAACCAGATCTGACCGGAGCGCACAGTCTGCCCTCGGGCAGACTCGGAGTGCCGCGAGGTCGGGGTACCTCCTCCGAAATCGCTTGACGTATTGGTTGCGCCATATCAAGCATTTTTCGAAGGGGTACCCGGACGCCCGCCGCTCGCAGTCCGGAGGGCCTCCGGGCCACCGAGTGCGGAGGCCGCTCAAAGGCGCCGAAGGCGCGAAGCGAAACCCGCATTCAACAGACGGCCGGTGCGGACCCCGCCGTCCTCACGGTGCCAGGATGTCCAGCTCGCGCAGCGCGCCCACGGTGATCTCCTTCGTGAAGCGCTCCGCCGCCTCCGCGTCGCCCGCGCGGACCGCTTCGGCCACGCGGACGTGGAGGGTGACCGCCTCCGGGTCGGGGTCGCTGAACATGACGCGGTGCTGGGTGCGGCCGGTGAGGACCTCCGCGACGACATCGCCGAGGCGGGCGAACATCTCATTGCCCGAGGCGCGCAGGACCACGCGGTGGAAGGCCACGTCGTGGACCAGGTACGCGGGGAGCTGCTGGCCGCGCGAGGTGGCCACCATGTTGAGCGCGTGCCCGGTGAGTTCGGCGCACTGCTCCGGCGTGGCGTGCTCGGCGGCCAGCCCGGCGGCGGCGGGCTCGATGGCCGAGCGCAGGGCGGTGAGGGAGCGGAGCTGGCGGGGGCGGTCGGGGCCGGCCAGGCGCCAGCGGATGACCTGGGGGTCGAAGACGTCCCACTCCTCGGTGGGGCGCACCGTCACCCCGACCCGGCGGCGGGACTCCACCAGGTGCATGGACTCCAGGACCCGCACCGCCTCCCGGACGACCGTGCGGGAGACGTCGTAGCGCCGCTCCAGTTCGTCCGTGCGCAGCACCGTGCCGGGCGGGTAGTCGCCCGCGGTGATCGCGGGGCCCAGGGATTCCAGGACGCGGTCGTGCAGCCCCCGGCCCCTGGGCCTCTGACCACGGCCCTCGGGCCCCTGTTCGTCCATGGGCTCAGCCTACGCGGCCACCCGTCCATCAAATAAGTATGACTTTTAAGTCACGGCCTCTTGAATACGTCGTATCTGTGGGGTTGAGTGTCCGGCGGCGCCGAGGTCGAAGAAGACAGCGAGGTTTCACACAATGCACGCCCCCCAGGTAGTCGTGGTCATGGGAGTGTCCGGAACGGGCAAGACCACGATCGGCCCTCTGCTGGCGGAGGAGCTCGGCGTCCCGTACGCCGAGGCGGACGACTTCCACCCGCCGGCCAACATCGCCAAGATGTCGGCCGGGACCCCGCTGGACGACGACGACCGACGCCCCTGGCTGGACGCCATCGGTGCCTGGGCCCGGACCCGCGCCGAGCGCGGGGGAGTGGTGAGCTGCTCCGCGCTCAAGCGGATGTACCGCGACCGGCTGCGGTCCGCCGCCCCCGGCATCGTCTTCCTCCATCTGACCGGCGACCGCGAGCGGATCGCCGAGCGGATGAAGGAGCGCAAGGGCCACTTCTTCTCCGGGGATCTGCTCGACTCCCAGCTCGCCACGCTCGAACCGCTCCAGCCGGACGAGTACGGCGTCGCCGTCGACATCTCCCCCGAACCCGAGGTCATCACCGAGCGGGCCGCCGCCGAACTGCGGCGGCTCGAACATCAGTAACGCACGTTAGGAAACCCGCCGTGACCAGACTCAGCGCCGAGATGCTGGCAGCGGACACCGTCGACCCGATCACGTCGGCCGGTCACGCACAGCTCGGCATAGCCGTCCTCGTCGGCATAGCCGTTCTCGTCCTGCTCATCACCCAGACCAAGCTGCACGCGTTTCTGTCGCTGACGATCGGCTCACTGGCGCTCGGCGCCGTCGCCGGAGCCCCGCTCGACAAGGTCATCACCAGTTTCTCGGCCGGTCTCGGGTCGACCGTCGCGGGCGTCGGCGTGCTGATCGCCCTCGGCGCGATCCTCGGCAAGCTGCTCGCCGACTCCGGCGGCGCCGACCAGATCGTCGACACGATCCTCGCCAGGGCAAGCAACCGGACGATGCCCTGGGCGATGGTGCTGATCGCGGGGATCATCGGGCTGCCGCTCTTCTTCGAGGTCGGCATGGTGCTGATGATCCCGGTGGTGCTGCTGGTCGCCAAGCGCGGCAACTTCTCCCTGATGCGGATCGGCATCCCGGCGCTCGCGGGCCTCTCCGTGATGCACGGCCTGGTACCGCCCCACCCCGGTCCGCTCGCCGCGATCGACGCGGTCCACGCCGACCTGGGGATCACCCTGGCGCTCGGTGTCCTCATCGCCATCCCCACCGCGATCATCGCGGGGCCGGTCTTCTCGCGCGTCGCCGCCCGCTGGGTCGACGTCACCCCGCCCGACCGGCTGATGCCCACGCGTCCGTCGGAGGAGCTGGAGCGGCGCCCCGGGTTCGGCGTCACCGTGTTCACCGTGCTGCTGCCGGTCGTGCTGATGCTGATCAAGGCACTGGTCGACATCGTCGTGGACGATCCGGAGGACGGGGTCCAGCGGGTCGCCGACGTCATCGGCACCCCCCTGATCGCGCTGCTGGCGGCCGTGCTCGTGGGCATGTTCACCCTGGGCCGCCCGGCGGGCTTCACCCGGGACCGGCTCTCCTCCACCGTCGAGCACTCGCTCGCCCCGATCGCGGGCATGCTGCTGATCGTCGCCGCGGGCGGCGGCTTCAAGCAGACCCTCATCGACATCGGCGTCGGCAAGATGATCATGGACATCTCGGAGGACTGGAACGTCTCCGCGCTGCTCCTCGCCTGGCTGATCGCGGTCGCCATCCGGCTCGCCACCGGCTCGGCGACGGTGGCCACGATCTCGGCCGCCGGGCTGATGGCCCCGCTCGCCGCCGATATGTCCAGCACGCATGTGGCGCTGCTGGTGCTGTCCATCGGCGCCGGGTCGCTCTTCTTCAGCCATGTCAACGACGCGGGATTCTGGCTGGTCAAGGAGTACTTCGGGATGAGCGTCGGGCAGACGGTGCGGACCTGGTCGGTGATGGAGACGATCATCTCCCTCGTCGGGCTCGTCTTCGTCCTGCTGCTGTCACTGGTGGTCTAGCGCCGAGTAAGAGGTAGGGGTACGTACGCCATGACGACACATCCGCTCTTCGACATCGCGGGCCGCACCGCGCTGATCACCGGCTCAAGCCGGGGCATCGGCCACGCCCTCGCGCGGGGGCTCGTGGAGGCCGGCTGCACGGTGGTGCTCAACGGGCGCGATCAGCGGGCCCTGGAGAAGGCCGCGGCCGAACTCGGCGACGTGGGCGACGTGGGCGGGGTCGGTGCGGGGGGCGCGGGGGTGCACACCGCCGCGTTCGACGTCACCGACGGCCCGGCCGTCGCCGCCGGTATCGCCGATGTCGAGGAGCGGGTGGGCCCGCTCGACATCCTGGTCAACAACGCCGGGATGCAGAACCGGGCGCCGCTGCTGGAGTTCACCGACGACGCCTGGCGGCAGATCCTGGACACCAACCTCACAAGCGCCTTCCTGGTGGGCCGGGAGGCCGCCCGGCGGATGACGGCCCGCGGCCACGGCAAGATCGTCAACATCTGCTCCCTCCAGAGCGAGGTGGTCCGCCCCGGCATCGCGCCCTACGCGGCGACCAAGGGCGCGCTGAAGATGCTCACCAAGGGCATGTGCGCGGACTGGGGCCGGTACGGAATCCAGGTCAACGGGCTCGGTCCCGGCTACATCGAGACCGAGCTGACCCGGCCGCTGGTCGAGGACGAGGAGTTCAGCGCCTGGGTGCGCGGCCGGACCCCGGCCGGGCGCTGGGGCCGCACCGAGGACCTGATCGGGGCGCTGCTGTATCTCGCGTCCCCGGCGGCGGACTTCGTGAGCGGACAGGTGCTGTACGTAGACGGCGGCATGACGAGCGTGTTGTGAACGCCGGGATACCAGGTGAGCGTGAGGAGGCTGGGCGAATGGTGCTGGGCTGTGTGATCCACGGACAGGGCGATCTGCGGGTCGAGGAACTCCCGGAGCCGGAACCGGCGCCCGGGCAGGCGCTCGTGGCGATCCGCTACGGCGGGATCTGCGGATCGGACCTCCACTACCACCGGCACGGCGGGGTGGGCGACTTCCGGCTCCAGGAGCCGATGGTGCTGGGACACGAGGTCGTCGGCACGGTGGTGGCGTACGGCGAGGGCGCGACCGGGCCCGCGGCCGGCACCCCCGTCGCCGTGCACCCGGCCACGCCGTGCGAGGTGTGCCCCGAGTGCGCCGACGGCCGCGCCAACGTCTGCCGCGACACCCGCTACCTGGGCAGCGCCGCGCGCTTCCCCCACGTCCAGGGCGGCTTCGCCTCCCGCGTCACCGTCCCGGCGGCCCAACTGCGCGCCCTGCCCGACGGACTGGACCCACGCCGGGCGGCGCTCGCCGAACCGCTGTCCGTCGCGCTGCACGCGGTGCGGCGGGCGGGCACGGTGAAGGGCCGCCATGTGCTGGTCACCGGCGCCGGCCCGATCGGCTGCCTCACCATCGCGGCAGCCCGCGCGGCGGGCGCGGCGACCATCACGGCGACCGATCTGCTGCCCCGCGCCCTGGAGTTCGCGGCGGCGGCCGGAGCGACCGCGTGCGTACGGGCCGACGACCCGGACGACCCCAACTGGCCCTCGGACGAGTTCGACATCGCCATCGAGGCATCCGGCGTCGCCGCCGGACTCGACACCTGCCTGCGGCGGGTGCGGCGCGGCGGGGTCGTCGTCCAACTCGGCATGCTGCCGCCCGGACAGAGCCCGTTCGCCGGGAACGTACTGGTCAGCCGCGAGATCGAACTGCGGGGCGCATTGCGCTTCCACGCCGAGTTCGACGACGCCCTGCGGCTGCTGGCCGCCGAGCCGTCGTTCGACGCGCTGATCAGCGGGGTCCGGCCGGTGGAGGAGGCGGCGGAGGCATTCACTATGGCCGCCGACCGCAGCCAGTCCTGCAAGGTCCTGCTGGACTTCGCCTAGCCGGGGCCTGGTCTGGCGGTACGCGTACGCCTGCGGCGGGCTGTTCCCCTACCCGCCCCTTCCCTCAACTGGGGCTCCGCCCCAGACCCCGGCCGGTCCGCTGCCGTGGCGACGGTCGGCTCCTCGACCCTCCCGGGGTCCAGGGGCGGAGCCTTTGCCGCGCGGCGGAGCCGCATAGTGATGCTGCGGGAAGGGGCGGGTAGGGGAAAATCCGCCAGCACGGCCGAAACCCGGGCTCGATCATCGCGTGAGCAGGGGGTGTACCCGGGCGCCGTCCGCCGTCCAGCAGACGTAGCCGTCCGGGCGGATGAGGAAGAGGGCCGGGGCGGGGCCGTAGGTGGTGGTGAGGTGGCCGTCCGGGTCCAGGAGGTCGGGGGACGGGCCGCCTGCCCTGATCGTGCGCACGCATCCGGCCGTCCCCAGCGTCGGGGCGAGGCCGCCGAAGTCGGTGTCCGGTGCGGGCGGTGGCGCGTCGCCGAGGACCAGCAGGGTGAAGTGCGGGCCGCGCAGGACGTCGAAGAGCCGGACGGGCGTTCCGTCGGGCAGGGCGCACGGTGCGTCCGGGGCGCGGTCACCGGCACCCAACTGGTTGCGGTGGTCGCCGTCGTTCCGCTCGTTCACCGCCAGCGGGCCGTCCCGGTAGGACAGGCCCAGCTGGTGGACCTCGCTCGTGCGGCGCCGCCCCTCCGCGTCGCCCGCGCGGTGGGCGCGGTGGATGCGGGTGCTGATGCCGAGGACGCCCGTCGCGATCGGCAGGCGTTCGGCCTCGTAGCTGTCGAGCAGGGCCGGGTCCGCGCCGTGTCGTAGCACCTGCCCCAGCTTCCAGCCCAGGTTGTACGCGTCCTGGACGCTGGTGTTGAGGCCCTGGCCGCCCGCCGGGGAGTGGATGTGGGCGGCGTCGCCGATCAGGAAGGTCCGGTCCGCGCGGAAGCGGTCGGCCATAGCCGCCCGTGGGGTGAACGTCGAGGCCCACCGCACCTCGCGCACGTCGGAAGCGGCGAGGTGGGTGCGGTCGGCGATCAGTTGGCGGACGGCCTCGGGGGAGGTGTTGGGGACCGCGTCCGGGGCGTCGTACTGCGCGGCGACCTGGAACTGGTCGGTCCCGGGGAGCGGGCACAGCGCGATGGCGCCGCCCTTCGCGTGCTGCCAGACGTGCCAGTGGTCGCGGCCCAGGCCGCGCTCCGCGCCGTCGATCGCCGCGTCCGCGATCAGCGTCGGCGCCGGGTGGACCGTCTCGCCCGTCATGCCGATGCCGAGCCGCTTCCGGACGGTGCTGCGGCCGCCGTCGGCCGCCACGAGGTACGCGGCGCGCGCGGTCCCGGTCGAGCCGTCGGCGTAGGCGAGGTGCGCGGTGACACCGCCCGCGTCCTGCTCCAGGCCGGTGAGCGCGGTGCCGAACTCGACGCCGCCGCCCAGTTCCCGGAGGCGCGCGTAGAGGACACCCCGAGCGCCGCCGCCCGCGCCTCGTTCATCGCGTACAGCTTCACGCTCGGCTTCGTGATCGAGGAGCAGTCGGTCGAGCCCCGGCCGGGGGAGCGGGCCCCCGGCTACGACGTCACCGAGCGCGAGGAGCGCATGGCCGCCGAGGGCTATCCGCTGGCGGCGGCGGTGAGTTCGGACCTGTTCCTGGACTACGAGGCGCGCTTCGAGGAGGGGTTGCGCGCCATCGTGGCGGGCATCGAGGCCACCCTGGCCCCGGCGGCCCCGGCGGCCCCGGCGGCCCCGGCGGCCCCGGCGGCCCCGGCGGCCCCGGCGGCCCCGGCGGCCCCGGCCTCGCGCCAGTAGTCGGTACCGCGATCGTGCTCGCCGCGGGCGGCCCGCTTCACCGGACGGACGGGCCCGCCTCCCCCGCGGGGAATTCCTCGATGCCGAGCACCCGCAACAGGTCCAGCCGCTCGCGGGTCTCGGCGTCCGCCGGGGTGAGCACCAGCAACTGCTGGCCCAGGTCGGGGGTGACGAGGGTTTCGCAGTCCATCGCCAGCCGCCCCACCCTCGGGTGCAGCACGGTCTTGCGGTCGGCGCGCCGGACCGCCACCTCGTGTTCGGCCCAGAGCCGGCGGAAGTCGGCGCTCGCGGCCCGCAACCGGTCGACGAGTCCGGTGACCGTGGGGTCGCCGGAGCGACGGCCGGCGGCCGCGCGCAGGTCGGCCACGATGCTGCGGGCGTAGTGCTCCCGCTCCTCGGCCGGGTGGACGGCGCGGGCGGCGGGGTCGGTGAACCAGCGGTAGGCCGTATAGCGCCGGTCGCCGGTGAAGCCGCTGTGGTCGCCCGCCAGCAGGATGCCCATCCGGTTCTGGACGAGCACCTCGCCCAGGTCGGACAGCACCATGGCCGGGGTGTCGCCGAGCAGGTCGAGCATGCGCAGCAGACCGGCGCGGGCCAGTCGGGCCGCCCCGTCGGCGGGCGGGGGCCGGTGTCCGGCGAGGTGGAACAGATGGTCGCGCTCGTCGTCGGACAGACGCAGCGCGCGGGCCAGCGCCCCGAGCAGTTGGGGCGAGGGCTGACTGCTGCGGCCCTGCTCCATGCGTACGACGTAGTCCACCGACACCCCCGCGAGCATGGCCACCTCCTCCCGGCGCAGACCGGCGGTGCGGCGGCGGGGGCCCTCGGCGATACCGACCTCGGCCGGGGGGATCGCCTCACGGCGGCGGCGCAGGAAGTCGGCGAGCTGGTCACGCTGCATGCCCTCATGGTCCTCGGGACGGACGAGCCCATCCAGGGAGCGCCGGTCCCTGGATGAACGCTCCGCTCCCGTACGTCCGGGCGGGGGCCCACAGTGAGTGGCGGATCGACGACGTGAGGAGAACACGATGCAGACACGAACCCTGGGCAGCACCGGTCCGGCCGTCTCCGCGCTGGGCCTGGGCGCGATGAGCATGTCGGGCGTCTACGGCGAGGCCGACCGTGCGGAGAGTGTCGCCACCGTGCACGCCGCGCTGGAGGCGGGCGTCTCACTGATCGACACCGGTGACTTCTACGCCATGGGCCACAACGAACTGCTGCTGGCCGAGGCGTTGCGCGGCCGGGACCGGGACAGCTACCGGCTGAGCGTGAAGTTCGGCATGCTGCGCGGGCCGGGCCGGGAGTTCGGCGGGATGGACGGCCGGCCCGAGGCGGTGAAGAACTTCCTCGCCTACTCGCTGAACCGGCTGGGCACCGATCACATCGACATCTACCGTCCGGCCCGGCTCGACCCGGCGGTGCCCATCGAGGAGACGGTGGGCGCGATCAAGGAGATGATCGACGCGGGGTACGTACGCCACCTCGGCCTCTCGGAGGTCGACGCCGCGACGATCCGCCGGGCACACGCCGTACACCCGGTGGCCGATCTGCAGATCGAGTACTCGCTGGTCTCCCGCGCGGTGGAGGCGGAGGTTCTGCCCACGCTGCGGGAGCTGGGCATCGGCATGACCGCGTACGGCGTCCTCAGCCGTGGTCTCATCTCCGGGCACTGGTCCCCCGGCCACACCAGCGGCCCCGGCGACAGCCGCGCCTTCAGCCCGCGGTTCGCGAGCGGGAACGTGGAACACAACCTCGCCCTGGTGGAGGCCCTGCGCCGAGTGGCCGAGACGAAGGGGTGCACCGTCGCCCAACTCGCCATCGCCTGGGTGGCGGCACAGGGCGAGGAGATCGTGCCGCTGATCGGCGCGCGTAGCCGTGAACGGCTCGCGGAGGCGCTGCCCGCGATCGAGGTGGAGCTCACCGCGGACGACTTCGCCGAGATCGAGAAGGCGGTGCCGCTGGGCGCGGCGCGCGGCGACCGATACCCGGCCGTGTTCATGTCCGGGCTCGGCGTGGGGAACTGAGGCCCGGAGCTCCGGGCCCTTCCGGCGCTCGCGGCGCTCCCGGTGGGGCCCGGGCCGGTACCCACAACAGGCACCGTTGCGGTATGAGGGCGCATCGCACGTGCGCTAGGGGGATCCCTAATTGTGACGTCCGGCCTCATGGCAGGTCTGGACCAGTCGTGGCACCCTACCGGCGACAAAGCGTCAGACAACGTTGTCCGGCGCTCTCGGGCACCTCCAACGGACTTGGAGCCGACCGCATGAGACGTGTCGCCACCTTATTCAGCGCCCTCACCCTCGCCACCCTCAGCTGGACCGCCGGAACCACCGCCCACGCCGCCACCCCCGCCCCCGCCCCGGCCCACCCTGCTCCCTCCGCTCAGGGAACCTCCGTCTCCACCGAGGAGCAGCGCGCCGCCGTCCGCTTCTGGACGGCGGAACGGCTTCGCACCGCCAGGGACGTCACCACCCTGCCCGCCGCCCACACCGCGAAGCTCGCGGACCCGGCGCCCACCACGGGCCAGCGGGTGACCGTGCCCCCGCTCCCAGGTCCCACCGCCCCCGCCCCCGCGCCCTCGCCCCGGGCCACGTCCCCCACCGCCTGGACCGGCGGCGGCCTGATCAGCACCACGGCGGGCAAGGTCTTCTTCCAGAACGCCTCCGGCTCCACCTTCGCCTGCTCCGCCACCGTCGCCAACAGCGACAACAAGTCCGTCGTGCTCACCGCCGGCCACTGCACCGTGGACGCGGCCACCGGCACCGGTTACCGCAACTGGGTCTTCATCCCGGGCTACAACAACGGCAACCGCCCCTACGGCACCTTCACCGCCCGCCGCCTCCTCTGGGACGCCCAGTACGTCTCCACCCGCGGCAACGCCAACTGGGACTACGCCTTCGCCGTGATGAACACGCTGAACGGCCGCACCCTGGCCGACACCGTGGGCGCCCAGGGCATCGCCTTCAACTCGCAGACCGGCCGCCACGTCCATTCCTTCGGCTACGGAGGCTCCGCCGCCGAGGGCAACGGCGAGCGGCTGAACCACTGCGAGGGCAATGAGTTCGCCGACGCGGGCCGCCCCGGGTCCACGATGTGGGGCATCGACTGCGTCCAGACCGGCGGGTCGAGCGGCGGCGGCTTCCTCGCCGACTTCTCGGGCGGCGCGGGCTATCTGATCGGCAACATCAGCGTCAGCGCGGGCACGAACGAATACCACCCGACGCTGGGCAACGAGGCCCTCGGCCTCTACCAGCAGGCGGGCGCCGCATAGGCCCGCCACCCACCTCGCACGGCCCGCCCTCTCCGTCCCCGACCAGGAGGAGGGGGCGGGGCACTCGCCGTAAGGCGCTCAGGTGCTCCGGCGCTCGTTCGCTCCGGCGCCCAGGCGCACAATGAGCGCATGACGAGGAGCGACGCACCACCACCGGACACGCGGGACGCGGCCACCGCCCACGCCTGGGCCGCCCTCGGCGGCGACCCGGCGCTGCTGGAGCAGGTGACGTACCGCCCGGTGAGCGGCGGACTGCCCGCCCAACTGCCCGTGGCCGAACTGGCCCGCGCCACCGTGGGCGTGTGCTCGCTGGCCGCCGCCGAACTGGGCGCGCGGCGCTCCGGCGGGGCCGTTCCGGCGGTACGGGTCGACGAGGGCGCCGTCGCCACCGCGTTCGTCAGCGAACGGCACCTGCGGATCGACGGCCGGAAGCCCACCAACTTCGCCCCACTGTCCGGCTTCTGGCGCGCGGCCGACGGCTGGGTCCGTACGCACGCCAACTACCCGCACCACCGGGCCCGGCTGCTCACCGCCCTCGGCCTGCCCGGCGACAGCGGGCCGGACGAACTCGCGGCGGCGCTCGCGGCCCGCCCCGCCCGCGCGATCCAGGAGACCGTCTACGCGGCGGGCGGCTTGGCCGTGGCCGTGGCGGAGCCGGAGGAGAGCGAAATCCCGCTGGCCGCGCTGCCGTTGATCGAGTCCCGGCGGGCCGGAGAGGGCACCCCGCGCCGCCTCCGGGAAGTGCCCCCGCCCGCAAGCGGTGCGCTGCCCGTGAGCGGTGCGCTGCCCGCAAGCGGTGCGCTGCCCGTCAGCGGCGTGCGCGTGCTCGATCTGACCCGGGTCATCGCCGGACCGGTGGCCACCCGCACCCTGGCCCTGCTCGGCGCCGACGTACTGCGCATCGACTCCCCCCGGCTGCCCGAGGACCCGGACGCCCACGCCGACACCGGCTTCGGCAAGCGCTCCGCCGCACTCGACCTCGCCGCGCCCGGGGACCGCCGGACCTTCGAGGCGCTGCTCGCCGACGCCGATGTGGTGGTCACCGGCTACCGACCCGGTGCGCTCGACCACTTCGGACTCGCCCCGGACGCCCTGCTGGAGCGCCACCCCGGGCTGGTCGTGGCCCAGCTGTGCGCTTGGGGCTGGTCCGGGCCCTGGGCCGGGCGGCGTGGCTTCGACAGCCTGGTCCAGGCGGCCACCGGCATCGCCGCGATCGAGGCGGACGCCGACGGTCGCCCCGGTGCGCTGCCCGCCCAGGCGCTCGACCACGGCACCGGCTACCTGCTGGCGGCGGCGGTGCTGAGGGCGCTGACCGAGCGCCAGGAGATCGGCGGCGGACACCATCTGCGGCTCTCCCTCGCGGGCACCGCGTCCTGGCTGACCCACGGCATCGCCCCCGCCGCCCTGGCGGACGGCCCCGCCCATGATCCGGCGCCCTGGCTCGCCGAAACCGCCTCCGACCTGGGCACGCTGCACCACGCCCGTTCGCCGATAGCCACCCCGGACGGTCCCCTCGCCTGGCCCCGCCCACCCGGCCGCCTGGGCGCCGACGCCCCGCGCTGGCTCTGACCCCGGGCACCTCCCCACGGGGTGTCCGGCGGACCACGCGGCGGAGCCGCGCATCGAGGCTTTCCCCTGCCCGCCCCCTCCCGACACCTGACGATATGCGGCTCCGCCGCGTGGGGGGCTTCGCCCCTGGACCCCGGGGTCGGACGAGCCGGATGACCGGGCGGGCGCCCGCGCGCATTCCGGTCGCCCGGCCGGGGTCCGGGGCGGAGGGCCCGGGTTTGTTTCGCTGCCGAATCCCGGGGGGTGTGACGAGGCGGCCGTCGCCTGCGATCAGTCCACCGGTCAGGACGCCGGGGTCTGGGGCGGAGCCCCAGTTCGGGAAGGGGCGGGGTGGGGAACGGCCCGCCGCAGGCGCAAATTCGGTTGCCGCCGAGCCCTCCCCTGACGCGTAGTGGTGTCCGACATGACTCAGGAGGCTCAGGAGGGTGCCGATGAGCGCGAGCACGATGCATGCCGACGAACGGCCCATCGACGCGGCTCTCGTACGGCGGCTGCTCGCCGCGCAGTTCCCCCGGTGGGCGGGACTGCCCATCGAACGGTTCGCCTCGTCGGGCACCGTCAACGCCCTGTTCCGGCTCGGCGACGATCTCGCCGTGCGGCTGCCGAGGATCGCGGGCGGCGCCGGGGACGTGGAGCGGGAGCACCACTGGTTGCCCCGGCTCGCGCCCGCGCTGCCGGTCGCCATCCCCGCGGTGCTGGGCAGGGGCGCGCCGGGCGACGGCTTCCCCTGGCCGTGGACCGTGCAGCGCTGGCTCGACGGGGAGAACCCGCTGGAGGGGCGGGTCGCCCGGCCCGGGGCGCTCGCCGCCGATCTCGTGGAGTTCATCGTCGCGCTGCGCGCGATCGAGCCCGCGGACGGGCCGCCCGCGTACCGGGGCGGACCGCTGTGGGAGGTGGACGAGGAGACCCGTACCGCGATCGGCCTGTTGCGCGGATCAGTGGGCACGGTCGACACCGACGCGGCCACCGCGGCGTGGGAGGAGGCGCTGGCGGCGCCCGGCTGGGACGGGCCGCAGGTGTGGGTGCACTCCGATCTGATGCCGGGCAATCTGCTGGTCGCGGACGGGCGGCTGAGCGCCGTCATCGACTTCGGGACCGCCGGGGTGGGCGACCCCGCCTGCGATCTGATCCCGGCCTGGAATCTGCTCCCGGCGTCGGTACGGGAGGACTTCCGCGCCGCGCTCGGCGTGGACGACGCCACCTGGGCGCGGGGCCGGGGCTGGGCCCTGAGCATGGCGCTCATCCAGCTCCCGTACTACCGCGAGACGAATCCGATGATGGCGGCCAACGCCCGTCATGTCATCGACCAGGTGCTGGCCCAGCGAAACGCCCAGGGGAAACGGGTAGGGGAAACCCCTGAGGGAAACGCCTGAGGGAAACGCCTAGGGCTCCTCTCACCGCTAGCGGCGAACCGCGGAACAGCGAGGGGAGCCCTTGAGCCCTGGGACCGCGCGCGGCCCTTACAGCCGGGCCGTGCTCAGCGAGCGCTTGATCATCGGGGTGAACCGCTGCTCGATGAAGCGGTAGAGCAACCAGGCGAGGCCCAGCATCACCAGCACGGTCAGGGCGAACGTCCCGTAGGAGGGGATGCCCAGCTTCTGGTGGAGCACCCAGACGACGACCCAGCCCAGATGCTCATGGACCAGGTAGAACGGGTAGGTCAGGGCGCCCGCGACGGTGAGCCAGCGCCAGTTTGCCCAGTTCAGCTTCCCCAACGCGATCAGCGTGACCGCCACATAGCCGAAGGCGACCACGGCGATGATGCCGGTGGCCGACCGGTAGGAGAAGGCGTCGATGTCGGCCGGGTGCCACAGCTCGCGGATCGCGTAGTGCTGGCCGATCAGGAAGCTGATCCCGATGATGCCCCAGGCCAGGGCGTCATGGCCGAAGCGGTGGAGCAGATAGATGCCCATGCCGCCGATGAAGTACGAGGAGTACTCCGGCATCAGGACCACGTCCAGCAGCGGCAGGTCCGACGCCTCGGCGAACGCCGAGCCCAGCGTCCAGACGGCGCAGAAGAGCACCACGCGGTGCCGGGTCGCGCCCGGGAGCACCACGAACAGCGCGAAGAGGGCGTAGAAGCGCAGCTCCGCCCAGAGCGTCCAGCACACGCCAAGCACCCGGTCCACGCCGAGCGGCTGCTGGAGCATGGTGAGGTTGACCAGCGCGTCGCTGGGCGACACCGTCTTGTAGGCGACCCAGGGCAGCGCGAAGACGCCGGTCACCAGGATGATCGCGACCCAGTAGGCGGGGTAGAGGCGGGAGACGCGCGAGGCGAAGAACGAGCGCAGCGGCCGTCCCCATCCGCTCATGCAGATGACGAAGCCGCTGATGACGAAGAAGATCTGGACGCCGAGACAGCCGTAGGCGAAGTAGCTGGAGAGGGTGGGGAACTGCGCGCGGGGCGAGGAGCCCCACGCCTGGGTTATCTCACCGTCGCGGCCGCCGTAGTGGTACGCGGCCACCATGAGCGCGGCGAGCAGCCGCAGCCCGTCCAGCGCCCGCAGCCGCACCGGATGGCCTCCGCCGCGCGCTGCCGCCTTGGCAGTGCGCTCGGCGGATCGCTCCAGGGCCGTGTCGGGGGCGGGGGCGCGCGGCGGCGTCGGCGTGGGAGCCGTCGCCGCCGCGGTGGGTATCCGCCCGGTGTCGGGGGCGGACATCGGCCCGGCGTCGGCGGTGGGTATCGGCCCGTCGCCGGGGGCGGGTATCGGCCCGGCGTCCGCGTCGGATATCGGCCCGGCGTCGGGGGTCGGCGGCGCGCTCATCCGGTGACCGTCCGCTTGAGGGCGGCCCGCTTCAGGGCCCGGGCCCGGCGCGCCACCTTGCGCACCGTCTCATTACGCGGGATGAACGCCAGTTGCGAGGGCACCGCCCCGGGCAGGGCGAGCGCGGTCAGCCGGCGCTTCTTGAAGTAGCGCCAGGTGTTGTTGTCCAGGTGGGCGGAGAGATAACGCTCGGTCGCGGGCCGCAGATCCGGGTAGATCTTGGCCTGCATGCAGAAGCCGACCGCGGAGACCAGCCCGGTGAGCCGCTTGCCCGCCCGCTCGTCCACCGGCTGGGCGGCGGCCACCGCCTTGTGGTCCTCGAGGTCGGGCAGCAGCGCGTCCACGATCGTCACCGGCACGCGGTTGCTGTTCTGGTACGGGGTGAGCCGCTCCAGCAGCGTATCGGTGCCGATCCGGGCCACCGGCAGTCCGTAGAAGACGTCGGCGGTGAGCAGCGCGGTGGAGAAGCAGCCGATGACCAGGGCCGGGCTCATCCGCTGGTAGAGCACCTCGGCGAGGACCGGAGTGTCCATGACGGTCAGCTCCGCGCCCAGTTCGGCGGCCTTCTTCTCCAGCATCCGCGACCAGCGGGCCGGGGCGGTGGGGTGCGGTTTGAAGACGACGGTGCGGTGGCCCAGCGCCACGGCGCCGCGCAGCATCCGCAGATGCAGCTCTTCCTCCTCCTGCGGGGAGAGGATGTCGAGCGCGGACAGGTACTGGCCGAGCATCAGCGCGGGGCCGTTGCCGAGCGCGATCCGCTCACTGGCGGAGGCGACGCCGCGCGGGGCGGCCTCGGCCACCTCCGTGAGCACCTTGGTGAACACCTCGGTCGGCAGGATCTCCGGCTCGACGCCGAACTCGGTCAGCAGCAGCGGCCGCAGCCCGGGCACCAGGTCGAGGTGGAGCAGCCGGCGGATCCGGGTGCCGATCAGCGGGTCCAGCTTGTTGCGGGTCGGGCCGTAGCTCATCAGCCCGTCCGCGTAGACGTCGATGGGCGCGCCCTGGAACACATTGGCGACCGCCATCGCCGGGTTGACCTGGATGGACTCCAGGATCAGCTCGACCTTGTCGTCGCCGAGGTTCCACAGCAGCCGCAGATGGCGCTCCCACAGCGGGGCGTCGTCGACGCGCGGGGCCCAGCCGCCGGGGTGGAACGGCGAGATCGTCTCGTTCCAGGACAGTACCCGGTCGAAGCGGTCGCGCAGCCGCTCGAAGCCGGGCATCTCATCGACCGGCGGGGTGGTCTCGGGCGTCGCGGCGTTGTTGCTGATCAGCAGCAGCCGGCGGTCGGCCGGGCCGACGCTGCCCGCGTCGATCGCGGCCGCGAGGGTCGCCGCCCCGTAGAGGGTCGAGGCGAGGAAGATCTGGGTGCGCTTGCGCTCCGCCAGGGGCTTGTAGGCGGACATCAGGCCGCCACCTCCGCCCCCGCGGACCGGCGCTTGACTCGCCGCAGTCGCGCGGCGCGCTCGTAGTCCATGGAATCCAGTGCGTCCTTCAATACGTCCTGGGGCATGCGTTTCATCGCCGCCGCCGACATGGAACGGAGTTTGCGTGCCACCTGTGGTTCGAATCTCTCGATGTTGCCGAGGTGGTGGGAAATGATCGCGCAATAGGTGCGGACGGCCTTCGGCAGCAGGGCGTCGGCGTCGCGGTCCCGTGCGGTTTCCTCGATCACCTGGTCGAATGCGCGAATGAAGTCGAGCTGCCGCACATCGCCGATCTGGGTGAGCGAGGAGGAGACCCCGCGCCGGTAGAAAACCCCGGCCAGTCCGAGGACGGCGAAGCTGCGGGCCTCGCGGTGCAGCCGCCAGATCCAGGGCCGGTCCTCGGCGGTGCGCAGCCCGTGGGTGAAGTGCAGCAGCCCCTCGTCGACCAGGCGGCGGTGGTACATGCCCGCCCAGGCGTAGGGGTAGTCGACGGAGGTGGAGCGGTCGGCCGGGAGGATCACGTCCCGCGGGTTCAGCACCTCATCGCGGCGGCCGTGCGGCACCCGGGTGATGGAGCGCGCCCGGGCGGTGCACTGGACATGGTCGGTGCGGACGAAGTCGCACCCCAAGTCCTCGATCGCCGCGAGCAGTTGGGCGTAGTAGCCGGGGGCCAGCCAGTCGTCGCCGTCAAGGAAGGCGAGGTACTCCCCGGTGGCGTTGTCCAGGCCGGTGTTCCGCGCGGTGGCCAGCCCACCGTTCTTCTCATGCCGTACGTAGACGGCCCCCGGAAGGTCGCGTTCTGCCCGCTCCAGGATCTCCGGGGTCCCGTCGGTGGCACAGTCGTCGACGAGAATGAATTCGAAGTCCTCACGCGCGTTCGCGCGCAGACTTCTGAGCGTGTCGGGGGCATAGGTCTGCACGTTGTAGAACGGCACGATGACGGAGAGCTTAACCACGCGGGTGACGCTAGGTCGCCGGTCGGCATTCGTCTTGACCTAGGGTGTACGTAAAGGTGAACGAAGGACGTCGGAACGGTTAACCCGCCGCTCCCGCCAGCCGATTCTCCAATCGTCGACGTTCTGTTAACCCTTTGTTGCTCTTGCGTTGGGCCGTGAATCGACAACGCTTCCTAGCGTCTCCGACGTGTCCTCACGTACCAAATCTCCTGTGCGAGTCGCCGTGCTCGCCGACTCCGACACCCGGTGGAAATGGGGCGCGCTCACCGCGCATCGCCTCGTACCGGATGGGTCGGGTTCTGCCTCGGAGCGCCGCCTCGACGGCTTCCTGCTGCGCGGCCGCGCCACGCCGACCGCCCGGCAGCTCACCGAGGTCGGGGTGCGCGCCGACGCGATGCGCGAGGTCACGGGCGTGGAATTCGTACGGGCGGTGGACCGTGAGCGCTATGACGTGATCGTCCTCTCCCTGGTGGGCGGCGCCGTCCAGGCCATGCTGCACGGACTGCGCCACGCCTGGGAGGGCGCCGACCGCCGCCCCGTGGTCGTCACCGGCTATGTCGGTGTCGTCTACGAGAAGCTGGCCGACGGGCTGCTGCTGCGCCACGGCGCCGATGTGGTGCTGGCCAACTCCCGCCATGACGCCGAGCGCTTCCGCGACGTCTACAAGGGCGTCGGCGCCGACGCGGAGAGCGTCGTGGAGTGCGCGCTGCCCTTCCTCGGCGGCGACCGCTACGACGAGAAGGCGCGGCTGGGCCGGAAGTACCCCGGCGGCACGGTCGTCTTCGCCGTCCAGCCGTCCGTCCCGGACAACCGCGCCGACCGCACCTATCTGCTGCGCCGCGCCGTGGAGCACGCGCGCCGCCACCCGGACCGCGAGGTCGTGGTCAAGCTGCGCTCCAAGCCGGGCGAGCACACCACCCACATCGAGGAGCTTCCCTACCAGAAGCTGATCGCGAAGTTCGGCGACGATCTGCCCGCCAACTTCCGGCTCGCCTACGGAAACATGGGCGAGGTCCTGGACACCGCCGACCTGCTGGTCACGGTCAGCTCCACGGCCGCCCTGGAGTCGCTGCACCGCTCCGTACCGACCGCCGTGCTCACCGACCTCGGGGTGCGCGAGACGCTCGGCAACCACCACTTCCTCGGCTCCGGCTGTCTGGCCTCCTGGGACCAGTTGGACGCCGGGCACCTGCCCGAGCCGGACGCCGCATGGCTCAGCCGTCAGGGCGTGGCCGCCGACGGGCCGTACGAGACCTGGTTCGACGCCGCGCGGGAGCGGGTGGCCGAGCTGGCCGCCGCACCGGCCCTGCCGCCGCTGGCCCCCTTCTACACCCCCGTCACCGCACCCGGCTATCTGCCCGGCCGGCTCGCCCGGTACGGCTTCGAACCGGACGGCTCACCCCGCCCCGGGGCCTCCGCCGAGGACGAGGCGCAGGTCTCCGCGTTGCGGCGGGTGGTGCGCAACACGATGCGGGAAGCGGCCCGCGGCGCCTACCGCCACGGCGTCCAGCGCGTGGCTCCCGTCATCCGGCGGATGGGGGAGCTGTGAGCGACGTAGCGGCCGTGAGCAGCGCCCCGCGCGCGGACCAAGGCGCCCCGCGCGCGAACCAAGAGGAGGCCGGGACGGCCTCGATCACCTCTGCAACCCCTGAAGGAGCCGCCATGACCGCATCGAGCCCGTGTGTGCTCGCCGTGATCCCCGCCCGTGGCGGATCGAAGGGCGTTCCCGCGAAGAACCTCGCCGCCGTCGGCGGCGTGCCGCTGGTCGCCCGCGCGGTCATGGAGTGCCGGGCGAGCCGCCTGGTGACGGACGTGGTCGTCTCCACCGACGACACCGGTATCGCGGCCGCGGCGCGCGGTGCCGGCGCGGTGGTCGTCCAGCGGCCCACCGACATCGCGGGGGACACCGCCACCAGCGAGGCGGCGGTGATCCACGCGATGGACGCCTACGAGGCGTCGCACGGCACCACCGTGGACGTGGTGCTCCTGGTGCAGTGCACCAGCCCCTTCATCATCAGCGAGGACATCGACGGGGTGGCCGCGGCGGTCGCCGAGAAGGGCGCCGACACCGCCCTGACCGTCGCCTCCTTCCACGGCTTCGTCTGGCGCGAGGGCGAGAACCCCGGGAGGGACGGCGGCGACGGGGTCAACCACGACAAGTCGTACCGCCCGCGCCGCCAGGACCGCCCCCAGGACTTCCTGGAGACCGGCGCCGCCTACGCGATGGACGCGCGCGGCTTCCGCGAGGCCGGGCACCGCTTCTTCGGCCGCACCGACCTGGTGCGCACCGACCCCGCCCGGGTGCTGGAGATCGACGATCCGCACGATCTGGCCCGCGCCCGCGCGCTCGCCCCGCTGTTCGACGCCGAGCGGCCGGGCGCCCTCCCCACCCGCGACGACATCGACGCGGTGGTACTCGACTTCGACGGCACCCAGACCGACGACAGGGTGCTCGTCGACTCCGATGGACGCGAACTCGTGGCCGTGCACCGCGGCGACGGGCTCGGGATCGCCGCCCTCCGCCGCGCTGAGCTGGCGCTGCTGATCCTGTCCACGGAAAAGAACCCGGTCGTCGCCGCACGGGCCCGCAAACTCCAGGTCCCCGTGCTCCACGGCATCGACCGAAAAGATCTCGCACTGAAGCAGTGGTGCGAGGAGCAGGGCATCGCGCCGGAGCGCGTGCTCTACGTCGGCAACGACGTCAACGACCTCCCGTGCTTCGGCCTCGTCGGCTGGCCCGTGGCGGTCGCAGGTGCGCACGACGTCGTGCGCGGCGCCGCACGTGCGGTCACCTCCACCCCCGGAGGGGACGGCGCGATCCGCGAGATCGCCTCGTGGATTCTCGGAAAGGAACTGTCTTAAGTGAGCTCCAACTCTCGCCTCCGCACCCTCGGCGCGAAGACCGCCGGACCCGGCCACCCGGTCTATGTCACCGGTGAGATCGGCATCAACCACAACGGCGACCTGGAGAACGCGTTCAAGCTGATCGACGCCGCCGCCGAGGCCGGCTGTGACGCGGTCAAGTTCCAGAAGCGAACCCCGGAGATCTGCACCCCCCGCGACCAGTGGGACATCGAGCGTGACACCCCCTGGGGCCGGATGACCTACATCGACTACCGCCACCGCGTGGAGTTCGGCGAGGACGAGTACCGCGCCATCTCCGAGCACTGCCAGAAGCGCGGTATCGACTGGTTCGCCTCCCCGTGGGACACCGAGGCCGTCGCCTTCCTGGAGAAGTTCGACGTCCCGGCGCACAAGGTGGCCTCCGCCTCGCTGACCGACGACGAGCTGCTGCGCGCCCTGCGGGCGACCGGCCGCACGATCATCCTGTCGACGGGCATGTCCACCCCCAAGCAGATCCGGCACGCGGTGGAGGTGCTCGGCAGCGACAACATCCTGCTGTGCCACGCCACCTCCACGTACCCGGCCAAGGCCGAGGAGCTCAACCTGCGCGTGATCAACACGCTGCAGGCCGAGTACCCCAACGTGCCGATCGGCTACTCCGGCCACGAGACCGGTCTGCAGACCACCCTGGCCGCCGTGGCGCTCGGTGCCGCGTTCGTCGAGCGTCACATCACCCTCGACCGCGCCATGTGGGGCTCGGACCAGGCCGCCTCGGTCGAGCCGCAGGGCCTGACGCGGCTGGTGCGGGACATCCGCACCATCGAGGAGTCCCTCGGTGACGGCGTCAAGAAGGTCTACGAGAGCGAGCTCGGCCCGATGAAGAAGCTCCGCCGTGTCGCGGGCGTCGTCGCCGAGTCCGAGTCCGAGTCCGCCGACCGCGAGCCCGCCGCGGTCTGAGGCACTCTGCCGTGAATCCACCGGCCGGTGAGCCCGGCCCTTGCCCGGAAGCGGCGGGCACCCCTGACTCGTCGGGGGCTGCCCGCCGCTTCCGGGCCCTGCCTTTGGACGGTGCGATGGTCTCCGCTGCCCCCCCTGCCTCTCCGGCCACGCTTGCCTTCGTAGAGAGCCCGGTTCAGCTGCTGAACGTGCTGGAGTGGGCGTACGCCGACGCCCAGCGCGCCACGGGCCCCGAGGCCACGGTGGTCCAGGACCTCACCGTGGTGGTGCTCTCCCCGCACGATCCGATGACCCGCGGCCAGCTGCGCCGGATGGCCGAGCTGGCGCGGGACGAGGGCTTCGCCGTGCGCTGGGAGGACGCGCGCGGCGGGGCCGGTGCGCCGATCAAGACCATCGGCGGGCTGCGCGGTCCGCTGCGCCGGGCCGGGCGGATCGTCATAGGCGATCCGTTCTCCCGCTATGTCCAGCTGCTGCTGACCCTCACCCGGGCCAAGGACCTGGTCGTGGTGGACGACGGCACGGCCACCATGGAGTTCATCTCCCAGCTGGCCAAGGGGGAGCCCCTGGTGCGCTGGCACCGGCGCGGCAGCAAGGGGCCGCGCGACATGGTGTTCGCGCCGGTCTCCGCCACCGCGCGCCGCCGGCTCACCCCGGGCACCAAGCGCCGGGTCGAGGTCTTCAGCTCGATGCCGGTGGAGCCGCCCGCCGGGGTCACCATCACCGCCAACGACTTCGCCTGGACCCGCGCCCGGTTCGGCCCGCCCCGGCTCACCGGGGGCACCGATCTGGTGGGCACGTCCCTGGTCGAGACGGGCGTGGTGGACCTGGAGCGCTATCTGGAAGCGGTCGGCTCGCTGGCCCGCGCCCATGGCGCCACCCGCTACTTCGCCCACCGCCGGGAGAGCGCCGAGAAGCTGCACCGGGTCTCGGCCGAGGTGGGTCTGGAGATCGTACGACCCGATCTGCCGCTCGAGCTGATAGCCCGCCGCGGCCCCATCGGCCACACGATCGTGAGCTTCCCGTCGACCGTGGTGCACACCCTGCCGCTCGCGCTCGTGGGCACCGGCGTCCAGGTCGCGGTCTGCGATGTGGACCCCGCCTGGCTGACCAGGGACGCCTCCCCGCGTGCCCAGGGCTTCCTGTCCGGGGTCACCGGGACGGCGCGCGATGTGCGCCGGCTGGGCTCGGGGCCGCAGACGGGGCCGCCCCCACCGAGGGACGCGGCCCCACCGAGGGACGCGGCCCCGCCCAGAGACGCGGTCCCGCAGCGAGACGCGGCCCCGCCGGCGAACCCGGGACCGCCCGCGGCACCGGTCGCGGCGTCCTGAGACCGGTCGCGGCGTCCTGAGGCGTCTCAGGTTCTGAGCCAGTCGCCCGTACGGCCGTGTGGCACATCTCACCCGCGGCCGACCGGGAAAACCCGCTGTTATACCCCCTGACTAGGAGGATCATGCAGCGGGCCGGGTACTTTTGCGTACCCGAACAGATTGAATTTTTGTTGATCGACATTCGGCGGACCCACCTGGCGTTCTACGCTTCTTCAGGTGAAGCAATTGATGTCCCTCGATGCGACCGATGTCACACCCGCCGACGCGCCCGCGCTGCCCGGCACGCTCCCCGACGAGCTGCGTGCCGAACTCATCGCCTTCCGGCGCGACTTGCATATGCACCCCGAGCTCGGCAACTGCGAGTTCCGCACCACCGCCGCGATCAAGGCGCGGCTGGAGCAGGCGGGACTCGAGCCGCGGGTGCTGCCCTCCGGCACCGGTCTCATCTGTGACATCGGCCCGCGCGACGGCGTAGCGCCCCTGCTGGCGCTGCGCGCGGACATCGACGGACTGCCCATCCCCGACACCAAGACGGTCGACTACCGCTCGACCGTCGCCGACCGCGCCCACGCCTGCGGCCACGATGTGCACACCACCGTCGTGCTCGGCGCCGGTCTGGTCCTGGCCGAGCTGGCCCGCGAGGGACGGCTGGCGCGTCCCGTGCGGCTGCTGTTCCAGCCCGCCGAGGAGGTGCTGCCCGGCGGCGCGGCCGACGCGATCGAGGCGGGCGTGCTGGACGGCGTCGGCCGGATCCTGGCCCTGCACTGCGACCCGAAGGTCGAGGTCGGCCGGATCGGGCTGCGGGTCGGGCCGATCACCTCGGCCTGCGACCGGCTGGAGGTCTCCCTGGACGGGCCGGGCGGCCACACCGCGCGCCCCCATCTGACCACCGACCTGGTGACCGCCGTCGCCAAGGTGATCACCGAGGTGCCCGCGCTGCTGGCCCGCCGGGTGGACGCCCGCTCGGGTCTGGCCGTCACCTGGGGCCGGGTGGAGTCGGGCCACGCCTGCAATGTGATCCCGCAGCACGCCGAGCTGTCCGCCACCGTCCGCTGCCTGGATCTGCCCTCCTGGCGGGAGGCGCCCGACCTGGTCCATGCCGCGGTGGACGAGATCGCCACCCTGCACCGCGCCAAGTCGGAGATCAACTACATCCGCGGGGTCCCGCCGGTGGTCAACGAGGCGAGCTCCGCCGAACTGCTGCGGGACGCGATGATCGCCCGTCGGGGCACGGACGCGGTCGAGGGCACCGAGCAGTCCCTGGGCGGCGAGGACTTCTCCTGGTACCTGGAGCGGGTGCCCGGCGCGATGGCCCGCCTCGGCGTCCGCAAGGTCGGCGACACCACCCGGCGCGACCTGCACGCGGGCGACTTCGACGTGGACGAGGGCGCGATCGCGGTGGGCGTGGAGCTGTTCACGGCCGCCGTGCTGCTGGACCGGAACGCGTAGACCCGACGGCCCGGATCACGTAGAGCCGACGGTCCGGAACACGTAGAGCTGACGCCCCGGATCACGTAGACCCGATGAGCCGGAACACGTAGACCCGACGGTCGCGGCGCCGCGCGCTTCCCTTGGCGCGCGGCCTGATCACCCCTTCGTCACCGCCGGTACCGCCCGCGGTCACGAGAGGTTCGCGACGATCCGATAACGGCTTCCGAGGGGGCCTTTATCTGGCATCTACGCGCGTTACGATGCGGCGGAGCCAGCGCCGCAAGGGGCGCTTCGAGATCATCAGAGGGGACCCTCGTGCGCCGGGTATCCACGATAGCTGTCGCGGGCATTGCCACCGCGGCTCTCGCATTCTCCGTCACCGCGTGTGGCAGCAGTTCCGAAGAGGGAAGCAAGGACGCCGGCATCGGTCTGGCCTACGACGTGGGCGGCCGCGGCGACCACTCCTTCAACGACTCCGCCGCCAAGGGCTATGACAAGGCCCTGAAGGACTTCGACGTCAAGGGCAAGGAGCTGACGGCGAAGGACGGCGACACGGACGCCGACCGCTACGACAAGCTGGCGAGCCTCGCCGAGGCGGGCTACAACCCCGTCGTGGGCGTCGGCTACGCGTGGACCCCCTCGCTCACCAAGGCCGCCAAGAAGTACAAGGACACCGACTTCGCCATCGTCGACTCGGTCGTCGACTCCAAGAACGTGGCCAGCCTGGTCTCCGCCGAGCACGAGGGCTCCTACCTCGCCGGCGTGGCGGCGGGGCTGAAGACCAAGTCCAACAAGGTCGGCTTCATCGGCGGCACCGACAGCGCCCTGATCAAGAAGTTCGCGGGCGGCTTCCAGCAGGGCCTGAAGGACACCAACCCCAAGGCGTCCCTCGACGTCCAGTGGGTGCAGGTCGGTTCGCCCAAGGGCTTCGGCATGCCGGACCGCGGCAAGGACATCGCCGAGGGCATGCTCTCCAACAAGGTCGACGTGATCTTCTCCGCGGCCGGCGGCTCCGGCGCGGGCGCCATCGAGGCGACCGCAGGCAAGAAGGGCACCTGGTCGATCGGCGTCGACGGCGACCAGTACTACGACAAGGGCCTGGCCCAGTACAAGAAGGCGATCCTGACCTCCATGGTCAAGACCGTGGACGGCTCGGTCTACGACTTCATCAAGAGCGTCGTGAAGGACAAGAAGCCCGAGAGCGGCGTCCAGACCTACGACCTCAAGCGCGGCGGCGTCTCCCTCTCCTACTCCGGCGGCTTCATCAACGACATCAAGCCGAAGATCGAGGCGGCCAAGAAGAAGATCATCGACGGTCAGATCAAGGTCCAGGACACCTACAAGGACTGACCCCTCGCGCCACGGACCCGTAACGAGACCCCCGGCACCCGCCCCGGGTCCGCCCGGGTCCGTGGCGTACCCGGCCGGTCCGGCCCCCGGCCGGCCCCGCCCCCCTCCGCCCCTCAGGAGTGCGCCATCAAAGCCGCCAGCCCACCCAAGGGCGCTCCCGCCGGTGCCGTCACCGACGTCGCCGTAGAACTCCACGGAATCACCAAGCGGTTCCCCGGAGTCGTCGCCAACCACGACATCGACATCACCGTGCGCCGCGGCACCGTGCACGCCCTCGTGGGCGAGAACGGCGCGGGCAAGTCGACCCTGATGAAGATCCTCTACGGGATGCAGCGCCCGGACGAGGGCACCATCGCGATCGACGGCGAGACGGTGGAACTGCACTCCCCGGCGGACGCCATATCCCGCGGCGTGGGCATGGTGCACCAGCACTTCATGCTCGCCGACAACTTCACCGTGCTGGAGAACGTGGTCCTCGGCGCCGAGAAGCTGCACGGCATCGCCGGCAAGGCGCGGGCCCGGATCAAGGAGATCTCCGACGCCTACGGGCTGGGCGTCCGCCCCGATGTCCTTGTCGAGGACCTGGGCGTGGCGGACCGTCAGCGCGTGGAGATCCTCAAGGTCCTCTACCGGGGTGCCCGGACGCTGATCCTCGACGAGCCGACCGCCGTCCTCGTCCCGCAGGAGGTCGACGCGCTCTTCGACAACCTCCGCGAGCTCAAGTCCGAGGGCCTGACGGTGCTGTTCATCTCGCACAAGCTGGGCGAGGTGCTGTCCGTGGCCGATGACATCACCGTCATCCGGCGCGGCACCACGGTCGCCTCCGTCGTGCCGTCCGAGACCAGCCCCCGGCAGCTGGCCGAGCTGATGGTCGGCAGCGAACTGCCCTCGCCCGAGACCCGCGAATCCACCGTCACCGACACCGACATGCTCGTCGTGGACGCGCTGCGGCTGACCGCCACCGATGTGGACGGGGTCGAGCGGGCCGTGCTCGACGGCATCGACTTCGCCATCCGCAAGGGCGAAGTCCTCGGCATCGCCGGTGTGGAGGGCAACGGCCAGGCCGAACTGGTCGAGGCCATCATGGGCATGCGCGACCCCGACGCCAGCACCATCACCCTCGACGGCGCCGACATCTCCCACGCGCCCACCCGCAAGCGGCGCGAGGACGGCATCGGCTACATCCCCGAGGACCGCCACCGGCACGGACTGCTGCTGGAAGCGCCGCTGTGGGAGAACCGCATCCTCGGCCATGTCACCGAGCAGCCCAACAGCAAGGCCGGGCTGCTCAACCCGGCCGCCGCCCGGCGCGACACCGAGCGGATCGTCGCCGAGTACGACGTGCGTACGCCGGGAATCGAGGTCACCGCGGCCTCGCTGTCCGGCGGCAATCAGCAGAAGCTGATCGTCGGCCGGGAGATGAGCCACCACCCCAAGCTGCTGATCGCCGCGCACCCCACCCGGGGAGTGGACGTGGGCGCCCAGGCGCAGATCTGGGACCAGATCCGCGCCGCGCGCCGGGACGGCCTGGCCGTGCTGCTGATCTCGGCCGACCTGGACGAGCTGATCGGCCTGTCCGACACCCTGCGGGTGATGTACCGCGGCCGGCTGGTCGCCGACGCCGACCCCGCCACGATCACCCCGGAGGAGCTGGGCTCGGCCATGACCGGCGCCGCCTCCGGCCATCTGGAGGGCCCGGCGGACGACAGGACCGGGGCCGAGAGTGAGGCCGGGACCGAGGCCGAGGCCGCGACCGGGGGAGAGGACCGATGAAGAAGCTGGACAAGGAGCGGGTGCTGCTCGCGGTCGCGGCCCCGGTGCTGGCGCTCGCCGCCGCGTTCGTGGTGACCGCGCTGGTGCTGCTGGCGACCGGCAAGGAGCCGTTCAACGCCTTCGGCATCATGTTCGAGTACGGCGTGAAGGCCGACAGCCAGGTCTACATCCTCAACAAGGCGACCACGTACTACCTGGCGGGGCTCGCGGTGGCCATCGGCTTCCGGATGAACCTCTTCAACATCGGCGTCGACGGCCAGTACCGGCTCGCCGCCTTCTTCGCCGCCGTCGTCGGCGGGGCGCTGAAGCTCCCCGGGCTGGTGCAGATCCCGCTGATCCTGCTGGTCGGCATGCTCGTCGGCGCCATGTGGGCGTCCATCGCCGGTCTGCTGAAGGTCTACCGGGGCGTCAGCGAGGTGATCAGCACCATCATGCTGAACTCCCTCTCGGGCATCGTCATCAGCTACCTGCTGGTGGACGGGCGGCTGGCCGACCTCGACAAGCAGACCAACATCGTGGCCACCGACCCGCTGCCGTCCTCCAGCCACTTCTTCACCATCCCGGCGGGCGGCGACCTCGACCCCATCTGGGGCTTCATCGTGGTCGCGGCGCTCGCGGGCGTCGGCTTCTGGTTCCTGCTCGGGCGCACCCGGTTCGGCTTCGACCTGCGCGCGGTGGGCCGCTCCGAGTCCGCCGCCCAGGCCAGCGGCGTCAACGTCAAGCGCATGGTGCTCACCAGCATGCTGCTCTCGGGTGCGATGGCCGGTCTGATCGGCATGCCGACCCTGCTCAACGACACCCACCAGTTCACCTCCGACTTCCCCACCGGCATCGGCTTCACCGGTATCGCCATCGCGCTGCTCGGCCGCAACAACCCGGTCGGCATCGGCCTGGCCGCCGTGCTGTGGGGCTTCCTCGAGCGCGGCGCCAACCGGCTGGAGTTCGAGGGCTACGACAAGGAGATCGTCGGGGTGATGCAGGGCGTGATCGTCCTGTGCGTCGTCATCGCGTACGAACTGGTGCGCCGCTACGGGCTCAAGCGCCAGCAGCAGAGGGTGGGCGCGGAGCTCGCCGCCCAGGCCAAGGCCGACAAGGGTACGGACAAGCAGGAGGTGCCGGCATGAGTGCCACGGTGACCACCACCAAGAGCACGAGCACGCCGGGCAAGGGGAACGGGCCCGCCTCCCGGATGTCCCTGGGCAAGGTGCTGCTGATCGTCGCCGGGGCGCTGGTCGCGCTTTCGGTGCTGCGGGCGCTCGTCGACGCCGCCCAGCAGGCGGACTTCGACCGCGTCACCTCCGCCGGGCAGATCGGCGCCGCGCTCTCCATGGCCGTGCCCATCGGCCTCGCGGGCCTCGGCGGGCTGTGGTCCGAGCGGGCCGGTGTGGTCAACATCGGCCTCGAGGGCATGATGATCCTCGGCACCTTCTTCGGCGCCTGGGCCGGCTACCAGACCAACCCCTGGGTGGGGGTGCTCGCGGGCGTCCTCGGCGGCGCGCTCGGCGGGCTGGTCCACGCGGTGGCCACCGTCACCTTCGGGGTGGACCACATCATCTCCGGTGTGGCGATGAACATCCTCGCCCTCGGCGCCACCACCTATCTGGCCAAGCGCTGGTTCGAGCCGCTGGCCGACATCGGCGGCTCCCCGAAGAACTCCCCGCAGGTCGACCCCATCCAGTCGTTCACCGTCCCCGGACTGTCCGACTGGCTCGCCGACCTGGAGAACCACCACTGGTTCCTGGTCTCGGACGTCGCGGGCATCCTCGGCGGCCTGGTCACCGACATCTCGGCGCTGACCGTCGTCTCCGTCCTGCTGGTCGTGGGCAGCTTCTTCGCCCTGTGGCGTACCTCGTTCGGACTGCGGCTGCGGTCGTGCGGTGAGAACCCGACGGCGGCCGAGTCCCTCGGCGTCAACGTCTACCTCTACAAGTACGCGGCCGTGGTGATCTCCGGCGGCCTCGCCGGGCTCGGCGGCGTCTTCCTCGCCCTCGTCCGCTCGCACATCTACAACGAGGGACAGACCGGCGGCCGCGGCTACATCGGCCTCGCCGCCATGCTCTTCGGCAACTGGCGGCCGGGCGGGCTCGCGATGGGCGCCGGTCTCTTCGGCTACTCCGACGCGCTCCAGCTGCGCAACGGCGGGGCGACCGTGCACGCCCTGCTGCTCCTGGTCGCGCTCGGCCTCGCCGCGCTGGCGGCCTGGCGGATTGTCCGCAAGAGTTATGTCGCGGGCGCGGTGTCCGGCGCCGCGGCCGTCGCGCTGCTGCTGTGGTACGCCCTGACCGACACGGTCCCCAACGACCTGGTCAGCGCCACGCCGTACATCGTGACCCTGCTGGTCATGGGGCTCGCCGCACAGCGGCTGCGGATGCCCAAGGCGAACAACCGGCCCTACCGGAAGGGACAGGGCACATGACCGCTTCCGCCGCCGCGGCCCCCGACTGGGAGGGCTTGCGCGTACAGGCCCGGGACGCCATGTCCCGGGCCTACGCGCCCTACTCCGGCTTCCCGGTGGGCGCGGCCGCGCTCGTCGACGACGGCCGCACGGTCAGCGGCTGCAATGTGGAGAACGCCGCGTACGGCGTCGCGCTGTGCGCCGAATGCGGTCTGGTCTCCTCCCTCGTCGCCTCGGGCGGCGGCCGCCTCACCGCCTTCACCTGCTGCGACCGCGAGGGCACCGTACTGATGCCCTGCGGCCGCTGCCGTCAGCTGCTCTGGGAGCACGGCGGGCCGGAGCTCCAGATGGACACCGCCACGGGCATCCGCCCGCTCGCCGAACTCCTCCCGGACGCCTTCGGCCCCGCCGACCTGCGCCGCGCCGCGGCCCACGGCTGACGCCCGCGCCGCCCCGGCCCGCCCGGCCCCCTGAACACGAAAGGCCCCGTACAGCCCCCATGGACGCCATCTCCGTCATCCGCGCCAAGCGCGACGGCACCCGCCTCACCGACGCCCAGATCGACTGGATCATCGACGCCTACACGCGCGGCGAGGTGGCGGACGAGCAGATGTCCGCGCTCGCGATGGCGATCTTCCTCAACGGCATGGACCGGGCCGAGATCGCCCGCTGGACCGCCGCGATGATCGCGTCCGGTGAGCGGATGGACTTCTCCTCCCTGCCGCGCCCGACCTCCGACAAGCACTCCACCGGCGGCGTCGGCGACAAGATCACCCTGCCGCTCGCCCCCCTGGTGGCCGCCTGCGGAGCCGCCGTACCGCAGCTCTCCGGCCGGGGCCTGGGTCACACCGGCGGCACCCTGGACAAGCTGGAGTCCATCCCCGGCTGGCGCGCCCAGCTGACCAATGGCGACATGCTGGCCGTCCTCCGCGACGTCGGCTCGGTGATCTGCGCGGCGGGCGAGGGGCTGGCCCGGGCCGACAAGAAGCTGTACGCCCTGCGCGATGTCACCGGCACGGTCGAGTCGATCCCGCTCATCGCCTCTTCGATCATGTCCAAGAAGATCGCCGAGGGCACCGGCTCCCTGGTCCTGGACGTCAAGGTGGGCTCCGGCGCCTTCATGAAGGACATCGAGTCCGCGCGCGAACTGGCGGCCACGATGGTCGGCCTCGGCAACGACCACGGCGTACGTACGACCGCCCTGCTCACCGACATGTCCACCCCGCTCGGCCGGACGGCGGGCAACGCCCTCGAGGTCCGCGAGTCCGTGGAGGTCCTGGCGGGCGGCGGCCCGGCCGACGTCGTCGAGCTCACCCTCGCCCTGGCCCGCGAGATGCTGGACGCGGCGGGCCTGAAGGACGCCGACCCCACCAAGGCCCTGGCCGACGGCACCGCGATGGACCACTGGCGCCGCATGATCACCGCCCAGGGCGGCGACCCGGACGCCCCGCTCCCGGTGGCCCGCGAACACCACGTCCTCCACGCCGAGTCGACCGGCGTCCTCACCCGCCTGGACGCCTACGCGGTGGGCCTCGCCGCCTGGCGCCTGGGCGCGGGCCGCGCCCGAAAGGAGGACCCGGTACAGGCGGGCGCGGGCATAGAACTCCACGCCAAACCAGGCGACCACATCACCGCCGGCCAGCCCCTCCTCACCCTCCACACCGACACCCCGTCGGCCTTCCCCTACGCCCTGGAGGCCCTGTCGGACGCGATCGGCTACGCCCCCGCGAACACGGAATTCACCGCGGCCCCGATCGTCCTGGACCGCATCGCCCAGGGGTAGGCTGCCTCGGCCGCATCGTTCTGCCGCTCGCTTCATGATCCCCCTTTTCATCGGTCGCCGGGAGTAGGTCTCCCGCCTCATGCGCGCTTTGAGCCTGCTGGCTAAGGTCGGCACTCATGCGGACCCCGGGGATCGTTCGCCGCCAGGCGGCGGAGCGTAGGCGCGACACTCTGGAACGGCTCGTTACCGAGCGGGACGTATGGGTGTCGACAGCACACCCTGATCACGGGCCGCACCAGGTGCCGCTGTGGTTCTTGTGGGATGGACGAGCAGTGTGGATGTGCACCAGTGCCACTTCCGCGACTGCACGGAACGTCCGCGAGGAGCCACGCGTGCGCCTGGCGCTGCCTGACACCTTCGACGTGGTGCTTCTCCAGGGTGAGGCGGAGTGCTTCCTGGACCAGGATGTGCCCGGAGACGCGGCGGAGGCATTCGCCGCCAAGTTCGAGTGGGACCCGCGTGCGGAGGAGGGTTCCTTTCTGTACGTGCGCGTGGCGCCGAAGAGTGTGCGCGCTTGGCGCGGCGAACCGGAACTACACGGCAGAGTCATCATGCGCGCCGGGACGTGGCTGGAATAGCGGCTGTCCCTGACTGACGCCCCTCCCCCCAGAGCTGCGAGAACGGGAATACGGAGGGCGCGCAGGTCGTCGCCTGCTGCCTCCGGGCGTCAAGCAGAAGGACAGCCAGGGAACGCGTCGCCCGACCCGGACATCTTTCGTTGCGAAACGATCAGCGCAACGAGAGGACGTCCTGCTGTGAAGACCATGGGCGCCAGCACATCCCGCCGTGCACTGCTCTCCTTCGGCGCCGGTACCGCGCTCGCCGTACTGGTGCCGACCGGGGCGCGGGCCGCGACGGGGATCCCGGGGCGGATGCGGGAGCTGGAGCGGGAGTACGGGGCGCGGCTGGGGGTGTTCGCGCTCGACACCGGTACGGGGCGGGCCGTGACGCACCGGGCCGATGAGCGGTTCCCGATCTGTTCGGTCTCCAAGACCCTCGCGGTCGGGGCCGTGCTCAGAGATCTCGACCGGGACGGGGAGTACCTAGCCCGGCGCATCCGCTACACCGAGGACGACGTCAAGACGGCCGGGCACATCCCGATCACCGGTACGCCCGAGAACATCGCGAACGGGCTGACCGTCGAGGAGCTGTGCGCCGCGGCCATCTCCTACAGCGACAACGGCGCCATGAACCTCCTGCTGCGCCAGCTCGGCGGCCCCACCGCGGTCACCCGGTTCTGCCGCTCCCTGGGGGACGGGATCACCCGGCTCGACCGCTGGGAGCCGGATCTGAACTCGGCCGAGCCGGGGCGGGTGACCGACACCACCACCCCGCGCGCCATTGGGCGGACCTACGCCGGGCTCGCCGTGGGCCGCGCCCTCGACACCGGGGACCGCGAACGGGCGGCGGGCTGGCTGGTGGCGAACACCACGGGCGACGCGCGCATCCGGGCCGGTGTTCCGGGCGGCTGGACCGTGGGGGACAAGACCGGGACCGGCCGCTACGGCACCACCAACGACGTGGGCATCGCCTGGCCCACGGACCGGGCGCCGATCGCGCTGGCCGTCCTCTCCACGCGGCCGGAGCAGGACGCCGAGGCCGTCGACCCCCTGATCGCCAAGGCCACCGCACTGGCGGTCGAAGCGCTCGCCTGATCCGTGTGCCGGGCCGGCTTACGTCAGCAGCTGGCCCCGGCGGCTCAGCAGGAACTTCTTGAAGGCCGCCACCGGGGGTGTGTCCGGGTGGCCGTCCAGCCAGGCGACGCCGATCTCGCGGACGGCGCGTGGGGCGGTTACGGTCAGCTCGGCCACTCCGGGGCGGGGGACCGCCGGGGGCGGCAGGAGGGCCACGCCGAGCCCCGCGGCGACCAGGCCGCGGAGGGTCTCCGCCTCCTCGCCCTCGAAGGCGATCCTCGGGGTGAAGCCCGCCTCGGCGCACAGCGCGTCCGTGATGCGCCGCAGCCCGTAGCCCGGTTCCAGGGTGACGAACAGCTCCGCGGCGGCCTCGGCGAGCCGGACCCGGCGGCGCCCGGCCAGCCGGTGGTCGTCGGGGACCACCAGCCGCAGCCGCTGTTCGTCCAGGCGGCGGGCGACCAGGTCGGGGGCGTCCGGCACCGGCGAGGTCAGGCACAGGTCGAGGCCGCCCGCGCGCATCCGCTCGATCATCGCCTCGCCGTAGTTCTGGACCAGTTGGAAGCGCACCCGCGGATGGTCCACCCGGAAGCTCCGGATCAGTCCGGGCACGGTCTCGGTCCCCAGCGTGTGCAGGAAGCCGAACGAGACCCGGCCCGCCGCGGGGTCGGCGTCGGCCCGTACGGACTCGGCGGCTCGGTCGACCTCGGCGAGGGCCCGTTCGACCGAGCGCAGGAAGGTCCGTCCGGCCGGGGTGAGCGCCACCGTACGGCCCCGGCGGGCGAAGAGCGACACGCCCAGGTCCTCCTCCAGCCGGACCATCGCCCGGCTGAGCGTGGACTGGGGCACTCCCAACTCCTGTGCGGCGCGGGTCACATGCTCATGGCGGGCGACGGCGGCGAACTGGGCGAGGCGCGGGGTGAGCGCGGCGGCCCAGGACTCCGCCTCGACATCCGCTGTCACCGGAATGTCGTTTTCGTAACTGATGCGTGACACGGGTGGCCCTGACCTTTACTCATGCGGCAGTGGATTGATTATCGCCATTCCGTGCATTGGACGCATCAACCGTGGTTACGTACGGTCGAACCATGCCTCCTGCCGATACCAGGGCGTCCACCGGGAACCACCGCGTGGACGCCTCCGCTTCGCCGTCCTCGAACCAGAACCAGAACCCGAACCCGAACCCGAACCCGGATTCCTCCGAGTCCGAGCGGATGAGCCCGGGCCACCCCGGCTACCTCCGGATGCGGCTCGCCCTCTTCACCGCGGGACTCGCCACCTTCGCCCTGCTCTACTCGACCCAGGCGCTGCTGCCCGCGATCTCCGACGATCTGCGGGTCCAGGCGGACCAGGCCAGCTGGAGCGTCTCCGCGGCCACCCTCGGCCTCGCGCTCGCGGTGGTACCGCTGAGCGCGCTGTCCGAGCGGTTCGGCCGGCGCGCCATGATGACCGTCTCGCTCACGGTCGCGGTCGTCCTCGCCCTGCTGGTGCCCTTCGCACCGGACCTGGGCTGGCTGATCGGGCTGCGGGCGGTCCAGGGCGCGGCGCTGGCCGGGATCCCGGCCTCCGCGATGGCGTACCTCTCGGAGGAGGTCCACCCGAAGGCGCTGATCGGCACGATCGGGCTGTTCGTGGCCGGTAACAGCGTCGGCGGGATGAGCGGCCGGATCGTCACCGGCTGGGTCGCGGACGCGTGGGGCTGGCGGGCCGCGCTCGCCGCGGTCGGCGTGATGGCGCTGCTGTGCGCGGCCTCCTTCCGGATGCTGCTGCCCAAGGCCCGGCACTTCACCCCGGCCGAGGTGAGCCCGCGGGCGCTGGCCCGCACCCTCGCCGGGCATCTCTCCGATCCGCTGCTGTGCCGGCTGTACGCGATCGGCGCGCTGTTCATGACGGTCTTCGGCGGGGTCTACACGGTCATCGGCTACCGCCTGGTTGCCGAGCCCTTCGGGCTCTCCCAGAGCCTGGTCGGCTCGATCTTCCTGATCTACCTGGTCGGCACGGTCTCCTCGGCGGCCACCGGCAAGCTCGTCGGCAGGCTCGGGCGGCGCGGCGCGTTGTACGTGGCGGTGTCCACGACCGCGGCCGGGCTGCTGCTGTCCCTGCTGAACTCGATCCCGGCGGTGCTGGCCGGTCTGGTGCTGATCACCGCGGGCTTCTTCGCGGGCCACGCGGCGGCGTCCTCGGCGGTGAGCCGTACGGCCAAGACCGGACGCGCCCAGGCCGCGGCGCTCTACCAGGCGTCGTACTACATCGGCAGCAGCGTGGGCGGCGCGCTGGGCGCGCTCGCCTTCCACGTGGCCGGGTGGGGCGGCACGGTCACCATGGGCCTGGTGGCGGTCGGCGGCGCGGCGGCGATCACGGTGTACGCGACGCGGAAGGCGCGGGCCGCGCGGCGCGCGGAGGCCGCGCGGCGCGATCTGTGCGGTGTCCCGGCCTAGCCTCGGCCCGACCCCCTGAAGCCCGAAGGGGCCGCTCCGCCACTGTCCGGCGAGCGGCCCCTTCGCCTACGCGGGCCTGGTTCGTGGGGACTTGGGCGTCCCCGCTCGGTCGGGTGCGGCTTTCGTCTCGCGCCTTCGGCGCATTTGAGCATGGGTCGGGGGGTGCCGGGCGCGGGCCTCGCCGCCGGGCGCCGGACCGGTGGGGCCGAGCGCCGGTGGCGGCGCCGGTAGTCCGGGGCCCGAGCCCGATGCCGGGCAGCCGGGGAGTACCCCCTCTCGAAATCGCGTGACAAATTAGTTGCGCCAGATCAAGCGTTTTCTGGAGGGGTACCCGGAGGGCCGTCCGGGATCGGCTCCCAGCCGCCCGCAGTCCGGCGGGACGCCGGCCATCGAGCACGGAAGCCGCCCCGGCGCCCACACCCACCGGCCCGCCGCCCGGCGGCGAGGCTCGCGCCTCCCACCCCCTGCCCCGCTGCTCAAATGCGCCGAAGGCGTGAGACGGCGCCGCGCCCGGCAGCGAACGCGGAGGTCCAACGCGGTTCCGCCGTTGTTCGTGCGCGGCGCCGCCGTGGCTGGTCGCGCCCACGCGGCGGAGCCGCACATCGACACAGCCCCGCGCCCCTTCGGGGCGCGCCCCCACCGCACCCGCGCGGCCAAGCGCTCAGCGGCCCAGGTTCGCTCCGAAGCCCGCCGCCAGTGGCATTCGCAGGCCCAGCGGCGGGGGAGCCGCCAGGGCGTCGGCCACCGGGCGGGAGAAGCCGGAGTGGAAGAGGGAGCCGAGGAGGAAGTCCGCGGCCAGCGCCTGCACCTCGGAGCGGTGCTGATGCAGCCCGTGCCCGTCGGTGTGCACCTCGAAGCGGCACACATCGCGGTTGGCCTTCTTCGCCCGTTCCGCCAGCCGGTAGGACAGCTCGGGGTCGGTGCGCTCGTCGTTCGTGCCGTGGGCGATGAGTACCTGCCGTCCGACCAGCTGTTTCACCGGCTCGGGTTCGAGCATCTCGTCCGGTGCCGGAAGCCAGGGCGCCAGCGCCACCACCGAGGAGACGGCTTCGTGCCCGGCGGCGCGGAGGGCGGCGCGCCCGCCCATGCCGTGCCCCACGAGGCAGACCGGTATGTCGCCGTAGCGCCGCACCACCTCCTCCACGGCCCACGCCGTATCCGACGCGGCGTCGGCGGCAGCGCCGTTCCAGCCCCGGCGCCGGTAGTGGACGACATGGGCGGCCAGTCCCTCCTCCCGGCCCGCCCGGACCAGCCGCCGGGCCAGCGGCAGCGTGGCGGCCACCGAGAGTCTGGACGGCCGTCTGGTCCCGCTGGGCTCCCCCTCGGGGAGCAGCAGCACCACACCATGTACGGTCGTTCGCGCGGCGGCCGCGCCCATCGGCCGCCCCAGCCGTGCGCCCCGCTCGGGCAACGCTTGCTGAGCCATGGCGACACGATCGCAGAAGGATTGGTGTACTCCACTACCCGTGCGGGTCACTGTTGCGTATCTATCCCTCACGTTCTACGCGCGTAGGGGCTACGCTGCCCAGATGACGAGCGAGCACACCCACGAACCCACCCCCGAACAGATCCACCGCGCCCCCAAGGTGCTGCTGCACGACCACCTCGACGGTGGGCTGCGCCCGGGCACCATCGTCGACCTCGCGAGGGAGACCGGGTACGACGCGCTCCCGGAGACCGAGCCCGACAAGCTGGGCATCTGGTTCCGCGAGGCGGCGGACTCCGGGTCGCTGGAGCGCTATCTGGAGACGTTCTCCCACACCGTCGGTGTGATGCAGACCCGCGACGCGCTCGTCAGGGTCGCCGCCGAATGCGCCGAGGACCTCGCCGAGGACGGCGTCGTCTACGCCGAGATCCGCTACGCCCCCGAGCAGCACCTGGACGGCGGGCTGACCCTGGAGCAGGTCGTCGAGGCGGTCAACGAGGGGTTCCGCGAGGGTGAGCGGCGGGCCTGGGAGAACGGCCACCGCATCCGCGTCGGCGCGTTGCTGACCGCGATGCGCCACGCGGCCCGCGCCCTGGAGATCGCCGAACTCGCCAACCGCTACCGCGACCTGGGCGTGGTCGGCTTCGACATCGCGGGCGCCGAGGCCGGTTTCCCGCCCACCCGCCACCTGGACGCCTTCGAGTATCTGAAGCGGGAGAACAACCACTTCACGATCCACGCGGGCGAGGCCTTCGGACTGCCGTCCATCTGGCAGGCACTCCAGTGGTGCGGCGCCGACCGGCTGGGTCACGGCGTCCGCATCATCGACGACATCGAGGTCGGGGACGACGGCTCGCTCACCCTCGGCCGCCTCGCCTCGTACGTCCGTGACAAGCGCATCCCGCTGGAGCTGTGCCCGACCTCCAACCTCCAGACCGGCGCGGCCAGTTCCTACGCCGAGCACCCCATCGGGCTGCTCCGCCGGCTGCATTTCCGCGCCACCGTGAATACGGATAATCGTCTGATGAGCGGGACGAGCATGAGCGGAGAATTCCAGCATCTTGTATCAACGTTCCATTACACGCTCGACGACATGCAATGGTTCACGGTCAATGCGATGAAATCGGCCTTCATTCCTTTTGGCGAACGTCTGGCGATGATCAATGACGTCATCAAGCCTGGATACGCCGAGTTGAAGTCCGAATGGCTGTTCCGCAATGTGGCCTCCGCATCGGCTGTGACCAGGGATTCCGCGCCCGAGAGCGGCTGAGCGGGCGCATCCGGCACCTGACCCGGGCGGGGCAGCGAAGGCCGTTTTCGGTGTTTGCGGGCAGCCGAAATCCATGGCTACGTTTCCGTATCGGTCAAGCCCCCGTCTCAAGGACAGATTTCTGATGAAGCAGGGAACCCTCAAGACTCTCGGTGTCATTGCCCTCGGTGCCGCCGCCGTCGTCGCCGGAGGCAGCGCCGCGTCCGCGGCGCCGGTCCCTGGTGGCTCCGCGGGCCGTGTCGCCGCCCCGGGGCAGCCAGCCGCGCCCGCCAAGCCCGCCGCCCCCCAGGCCAAGCCCGCCCAGGGCATGCTGGGGCAGCTCCCGCTGGGGAATCTGCCGACCGGCGGCCTCATCAAGCTGGGCTGAACCCCGCCCGGGCACACGGCCGGGCCGCACATCCCGATGGGAGTGTGCGGCCCGGCCATTTCCGTATGAGTACCTGTGCGGGGTTACGCCGCGGCGTAGGCGCGCCGGGTCACCACGCCTCGCGGTAGGCGTCCTCCGCCGGAAGCAGGACCCACAGCGCGAGATAGAGCAGGAACTGCGGCCCCGGCAGCAGACATGAGACCACGAAGAGCACCCGCATCGTCGTCGGGGTGGTACCGAAGCGCCGGGCGAGACCGGCACAGACACCGGCGATCTTCTTGTCGTGGCGGGGGCGGACCAGCGGTGCGGCCATGATGGGCACTCCTCGTCGTCGGGTGGGCTCGGGAAGAGCTGGTTCCCGATGTCCTCAACGCTATGTCCGCGAGCTGGAGGAGACATCGCTCCACGGTGCGATCCCGACCCTGGGAATCGTCGGGGTCGGGGCCTGGGCGCCGTCGTTCCGGGGGAGGGGGGCCGCCCGCCCCCGGTCGGCCCGGCGGCGGAGCCACGCCCGTACGGCGGGGACCACCAGCACGTGTGCGAGGGCGACCCCGACGGTGTTCAGCAGCACCGTGTCCACGTTCATGATCTGCCCGGTCAGCTCGCTGCGCAGCAGCGCGAACCCCATGGCCGCCATCGCCCCGGTGAAGGCCGTACGGATCAGCGAGGCCAGCGGATACGCCTCCACCCGGCCCGCGGCCAGCGGCAGCAGCACCCCGAGCGGGGCGAGCAGCAGCAGCCCGCCCCCGATGGAGCGGGCGGCCGACCAGGGGCTGAGCGCCAGATCGGCGCGGATGGTGGCCAGTGGTTCGAGGGTCGCCGCGGAAACCCAGGGGACGTTCACCGGTCGCAGGGTCAGCCAGCAGACGAACGAGAGGTGTGCCACGAGGAGCACGAAGCCCGCGATGCGGTAGCGGAAGGCGGCCCTGCGGCCGAAAGGACCCTGCACGAAAATCAGGACGCCGCACGCGGGGGTCGCGGTTCCGCCCTCACCCCGCTGGTCAGCACCTTGTTACTGACAAGTCGCCGACCTGGGACGGGGCGGTACCGACAGGTGACGAATCAGGACACCAGCACCCCGGAGTTGACCGCGATCATCGGATTGCGGCGCATCTCCTCGGTGCACTGGTACGCCTTGAGCGGATCCCGCTGGCTGTCCGGGCCGCCCAGCACCACCTTGCCGTCGTCGCCGGCCACCGTGGTGTCCGCGAAGGTGCAGACGATCTGGGCGAGCGCCAGGGACTGGATCTCCTCCGGCGGCCGGTTCAGCCGCAGCGCGCTGTCCGGGTCGCCCTTGGCCGGACCGGAGATCTCCATCCAGTCCTCGACCGCCGTGGAGAACCCGGCCGACACCTCGGCCGCCGACGGCGGCAGCCGCAACTGCTCCAGCAGCGCCCGGGCGACCCGCACCGGCTCCCGGGACGTCTTCTCGTCGCCCTGCCGGGTGGTCCGGCTCACCGACAGGATCCGCGACGAGCACAGCAGATAGATCCGCACGGAGACCCGGCCCATCCCCTCGGCGGCCCGCTCCGACTCCGGCGCCCGGCAGGACGCCCGCGAGGGCGCGGCCCCGGCGTCCACCGGCACCGAGGTGCCCCGTATCCCGCACCCGGCCGCCAGCAGCGCGACCGCGCCGGTCAGCAGGAGGGCGGCCGACCGGGTCCAGCGCGCGCTCATGGCCTGCCCTCCTCGTCCCGGCCCGTGGCTCTGCCGGGGCCCTTGCCCTCGGACTCCTCGGCCTCGTCGGAGGCGATCCGGGAGGCGTCCATCGGCAGCCGCAGTGTGAAGACCGCGCCGCTCTCCGGCGAGTTCGCGGCGCTGATGTCGCCGCCGTGGATATGCGCGTTCTCCATCGCGATCGACAGTCCGAGCCCGCTGCCCTCCGAGCGGGGGCGGGACGCGCTCGCCTTGTAGAAGCGGTCGAAGACATGCGGCAGCACATCCTCGGGGATGCCGGGCCCGTGGTCCCGGACCTTGATCAGCAGCTCATCGCCGTCGGTGCGCACCGAGACCCGCACCGGCGAGCCGCCGTGCTTGAGCGCGTTCCCGATCAGATTCGCCAGGATCACATCCAGCCGCCGGGGATCCAGCCGGGCCACGATCCCGCGCGCCGCGTCCAGCTCCACCGCGTCCAGCCAGGCGCGGGCGTCGATGCACGCCGTCACCTGATCGGCGACATCGACGTCGTCGAGCACCAGCCGGGCCGTGCCCGCGTCGAAGCGGGTCACCTCCATCAGGTTCTCCACCAGGTCGTTCAGCCGCCGGGTCTCGCTCACCACCAGCTGCACCGCCGGAGCGATCATCGGGTCGAGCGAATCGGCCTCCTCCTCCAGCACCTCGGTGACGGCCGTGATCGCGGTGAGCGGCGTCCGCAGCTCATGCGACATGTCCGCGACGAAGCGCCGGCTGGACGCCTCCCGCCCCGACAGCTCCGCCACCCGCTTCTGCAGCCGCTCCGCGGCCCGGTTGAAGGTGTGGGAGAGATTGGCCAGCTCATCGGAGCCGGAGACCTGCAGCCGGGTGTCGAGATGCCCCTCGCCCAGCCGGTGCGCCGCCTCCCCGAGCCGCTGCACCGGCCGCAGCACCGTGGCCGCGGCGGCCTGCGCCAGCAGCGCGGCGCCGATCAGCGCGAGCCCGGTGGCGATCCCCAGCGACCAGGCCAGGGAGTTCAGATCCTGGCGCTCGGTGTCCAGGGACTTGAGCAGGTAGCCGGTCGGCCCGCCGCCGTTCACCTTGGCCCCGCCGACCAGGTACGGGGTGCCGCCCAGCGTGATCCGCTGCCAGTAGAGGTGGTACGGGGCGGTGTTCCCCTTGCCCACCGGGCGCTTCTGGTCCACCGCGCGCCGCAGCGAGGAGGGCACCACATCGAGGGTGAACAGATCCTTGTCCGAGGCCGCCGGGCAGCTTCCGGCGTCCTTCGTCCGGGTGATCAGCAGCACCTCGTACTTCTGGGTGTTGTCCGCCATACGACCCGCCGCCTCACGCAATTCGGAACAGGTGGGGACGGAGGGCAACGGGTCGGTGTCGTCCTTCAGCGACTTGCGGAACTCGTCCAGCGCCGCGTCCTGGGTACGGGTGAGCACCGCGTCCCGGTTCAGCCAGTACGCGATGGCGGACGCGGACACTGCGGCCGTCAGCGCCACCAGGCCGAATACCAGCATCAGCCGCAGCCGGAGGCTGAACCACCGCAAGAGCCCCGCGGCCCAGCCCCGGGCCCGACCGGGCTCGTCGCTCACTGCGCTCAATTCCGTACTTCTCCGCCCCCGTGCGCGCGGCACACCGTATTGCTCACCGTGCTCACTGTGGCGTGTCCAGCCGGTACCCGACCCCACGCACCGTACGGATCAGGGTCGGCGACGACGGCACGTCCTCCACCTTCGCGCGCAGCCGCTGTACGCATGCGTCGACCAGCCGCGAGTCCCCCAGGTAGTCGTGCTCCCACACCAGCCGCAGCAGCTGCTGCCGGGACAGCGCCTGCCCCGGACGGCGGCTGAGCTCCAGCAGAAGCCGCAGCTCAGTGGGGGTGAGCTGGAGATCCTCGCCGTTCTTGGTGACCGTCATGGCCGCGCGGTCGATCAGCAGATTGCCGAAGGCCGCGGAGTCATTGGCCTCCCGCTCCCCGCGCCGCAGCACCGCGCGGATCCGGGCGTCCAGCACCCGGCCCTGCACGGGTTTGACCACATAGTCGTCGGCACCGGACTCCAGGCCGACCACGACGTCGATGTCATCGCTGCGCGCGGTCAGCAGGATGATCGGCAACTGGTCGGTACGGCGGATCCGGCGGCACACCTCGAAGCCGTCGATCCCGGGCAGCATCACATCGAGCACGATCAGATCCGGCCGCTGCTCACGCAGCAGTTTCAGGCCGTCCTCGCCCGTCGCCGCGGTCGCCACACGGTGGCCCTGGCGAGACAGCGAGAGTTCGAGGGCCGTGCGGATGGCGTCGTCGTCCTCGATCAGCAACAGGAAAGGCACGTTGGTCATTCTGGCCTACAAGGGGCCTGTAGTTCGACCGTCAGGGGTTTATCGGTCCGATCGCCTGTGACGAGCCTGTGACAGTCGACAGACACCCCCATGAAACTGGCCCGGCAAAGTCTTCTGTGCACCGGGCGGAACACACCGGCCGGGGCAGCCAGAAGCCAGACCGACCAGGCTCCATCGACGGGGGGCGCGAAATGAGCACACTGCACTTCTCCACCACCAGCGCAGTTCGCACACGCCTCCACGACGCCGGGCGGGGCAATGAGAAGTCCGGTGCCGTGAGCGGGCGGGGGTGCGCTCGCGGCGCCGGGCGTCAGCGGCCTCCTTACATGGTGGCCATTGACGCGATCACGGGGGACCAGGAGGCCGGTAACGGCCTCGGGGGGGACAACGGGGGACCGGGGGGCCACGGGGGAGGCTCGTACGGGGAGGCAGAGGGGGAGCGGCGCACCACGTCGGAGGCGGAGTTCACCGCCTATGTCCAGGAGCGCCGCGCCTCCCTGTACGCAACCGCCTACCACCTGACCGGGGACCGCTTCGAGGCCGAGGACCTGCTGCAGAGCGCGCTGTTCTCGACCTACCGGGCCTGGGACCGGATCAGCGACAAGGCGGCGGTCGGCGGCTATCTGCGCCGCACCATGACCAATCTGCACATCAGCGCCTGGCGTCGGCGGAAGCTCAACGAGTACCCGACGGAGGAGCTGCCGGAGACGGCCGGCGACCACGACGCGATGCGCGGCACCGAACTGCGCACCGTGCTGTGGCAGGCCCTGGCCCGGCTCCCCGAGCTGCAGCGCACGATGCTGGTGCTGCGCTACTACGAGGGCCGGACGGATCCAGAAATCTCGGACATCCTGAACATCAGCGTCGGAACGGTCAAGAGCAGCATCTGGCGCTCGCTGCGCCGGCTGCGCGAGGACGAGACCCTCAGCTTCGGCCGTGACGAGGAGGAGTCCTTCGGCGAACTGGTCGCCTGACGGTGGCGGGGACGATCGAAGGCGGGGGGAAATCGGGGGATACGGGGGAAATGGGAGGGAGAAATCGGGGGAGCACGGGGGAAACAGGTGCGAGGCCGGACAGCCGAGGGGGGATGTCCGGCCCCGCACCTTTTTTGGCCGCGTGGCCGCGTGGCTGCGTCGGCCGCGTGGCTACGTCGGCTACGTGGCTACCTCGGCCGCGTGGCTATACGGACGCCTTCTGGCCGGAGGCGGGGATCCGCTCTCCCGCCGCCGCTATCCGGCCCAGCGCCACGTCCTTGCCGCACGCGTACGCGCCCAGTGCCGTCTGCCGGGCCACGATCCCGCGCTCCGCGCGCATCAGCCGCCAGCCGCGCCGCAGCAGATAGAGCGCGGGCTTACGGCCCTCCCGAAGATCGCGCAGCAGTCTGCGCCGGAACGTGGTGGACGGGCGGCCGCGCAGACAGATCGCGTCCGCGAGCACCCCGAGGTCGGCGCACCGCCCGACGATGTCGGCGGCGAAGATCCCCTCGGCGATGAAGAGCGGCGACCGCCCGATGTCCAGCGCCTCCTCGCCGACGCGGGCGCTGGTGGCGATGTCGTACAGCGGCACGGTGGTCCGTGACGTACGGCACAGCTCCTCGATGGCCGCGACCGCCGCGTCCGTGTCCCAGGACAGCGGCGAGTCCCAGTCGGCGCCCCCGCCGTCGGGCAGTTGGGGGAGCGTCGGGTCGCCGCCCTCCTTGTAGAAGTCGTCGAGGTTGAGCACGGGCAGCCCGGCGCGGGCCGCGAGGGAGGACTTGCCCGAACCCGAGGGGCCGGAGAGCAGGACGACACGGGCGGAAGGCGGTTGGCTGGTCACGGAACACCAGTGTGACGCATCCTTATCTCCGCGTGACCCCCGCGTGGCGGGCGAGCTGACCGCCCATGTGGCCCCGGCCCGCCGTCAGACGACCGCGCGTGGCCGTTCCGCCGCCGCCGTACGGGCCGGGCGGGTCCGGGGGCCGAAGACCGCCAGGATGAGGGCGCCCAGGAGCCAGGTGCCCGCGATGAAGAAGAAGACGCTCTGATAGCCGGTGCCGTGGTAGAGGGCCGCGATGATCAGCGGCCCCGCGGCGTTCGAGAGCCGCCCGAGCCCGTAGGAGACGCCCGTCCCCAGCGAGCGGCCGCGGGTGTCGAACAGCTCGGGCGAGTAGGCGTACCCCAGCGCCGTGTAGCCGCGCTCGAAGAGGTTCACCAGGAAGCCGAAGACCACGATCAGGACCGGGTTGAAGGTCAGCCCGTACAGCAGACCGCACAGCGCGATCACCGCGCCGAAGGCCACCAGACACCATTTGCGTTCGAACCGGTCGGTGACCAGGGAGGCCAGGAACGATCCGAGCGGCGCGCCCACGGTGGTGAGGGCCACGTAGAAGACCGACTTCTCGACGCTGAAGCCCTCCTTGGCCAGCAGGGTGGGCGCCCAGCTCGAGTAGCCGAAGAAGCCGATGGTCTGGGTCACCCACAGGACGGTGAGCAGCGCGGTCGGCCCGAGGTACTTCTTCTTCAGGAGGAGGCGGGGCGACGCCTTGGCGGGGCGGGTCTCGTCGATCGGCGGCGCGGGCTCGGGGAGCGGGCCCTTCTCGGCGGCGACCCGGGCCTCGATCTCGCCGAGTACCGCATCCGCCGCGTCGTACTCGCCCCGGCTCTCGTGCCAGCGGGGGGACTCCTTCAGATGCCGGGTGAAGAGGACGAAGAGGAGGCCGAGCGAGCCCCACAGATAGACCAGCCGCCAGGACCAGTCGCTGAGCGGTACGACGGCGCTGGCGATGAGGTTGGTGGCGGGGGTGCCGCAGATGCCGATGACGATGGCGTACGCCTGGTACTTGCCGCGTACGGCGGACGGATACATCTCGTTGACGTAGATCACCGCCACGACGGTCATCGCGGACAGCCCCGCCGAGGTCAGCACCCGGAAGACGCCCAGCGAGACGACGTCCCAGGAGAACGCCGAGGCGAGCGAGAAGACCCCGAAACACAGCGTGGTCTGGATCAGCGCCTTCTTGCGGCCCCAGCGGTCGGCGAGGGTGCTCGCGACCACGGAGCCGATGAACATGCCGACGAACGACAGCGAGGTGACGTAGGCGATCTGGTCGACCGTGATGCCCCAGAGGCCGATGAGCTGGGGAGCGGTGGTGGCGAAGGTGTTGATGTCCGCGAACTCGAAGAAGTAGGCGAACGAGACGGCCAGCAAGGTGATCTTGTGGAACCGGGAGATGGGGAGTCTGTCCAGCCGGTTCACCGCGTTGGAGTGCTGCATGGGCGGCCCTTGTCGAAGAGGCGGGGAGGGGGACGGAGCGGGGGATTCGGGGGGAGCGCGCTTCCGGGCGGGGCGGATCGGGATCGGGGTCAGGCGCCTTCGCCGGGCCAGTAGAGCCGCATGGGGTTGTCCACCAGCAGCTTCCGCCGCTGCTCGGCGGTGACGGCCACCTGGGGCACGTAGTCGACCAGCAGCCCGTCGTCTGGCATATGGGCGGTGAGGTTGGGATGCGGCCAGTCCGTGCCCCACAGCACCCGGTCGGGGAACTCCTCGATCGCGCGGCGGGCGAAGGGCACCACATCGGCGTACGGGTGCCGCTCGGCGTTCAGGGCCGGGGGGCCGGTGACGCTGAGGCGCTCGGGGCAGGTCACCTTCACCCACACCTCGTTGCGTTCGGCGAACCGCAGGAAGCGGGTGAAGCCCGGCCCGTCCGCCGGTTCGGTCACGTCCGGCCGTCCCATGTGGTCCACGACGAGAGGGGTGGGCAGGGAACTGAAGAAACGTTCCAGCTCGGGCAGGTCGGCGCTTTCGAAGTAGAGGACGACATGCCAGCCGAGCGGGGCGATCCGCCGGGCGACCGCGGCCAGCGCGTCCTGGGGCGCGGCGTCGGCCAGCCGCCTCAGGAAGGTGAAGCGCACCCCGCGCACCCCCGCCGCGTCCAGCCGGCGCAGCTCGGCGTCGGTGACGTCCGGGCGTACGGTCGCGATGCCACGCGCCCGGCCGCCGGACGCCCGGACGGCGTCGGCCATGGCGCTGTTGTCCGCGCCGTGGCAGGTCGCCTGGACGATCACATTGCGGGCGACCCCGAGGTGGTCGCGGAGGGCGAAGAGGTCGTCCTTGCCGCCGTCGCAGGGCGTGTACTTGCGCTCGGGCGCGAAGGGGAACGCGGCCTGCGGGCCGAAGACATGACAGTGGGCGTCGACGGTGCCCGGCGGCAGGGCGAAGGCGGGCCTGGCCGGGTCGGGATGCCAGTCCAGCCAGCCCGGGGTCTTGGGGGAGAGCGTGCTCATGAGGGCTCCTCTGGGCGGTGGGCGGCCCTGCGGTCATTGGGGAACCCGGGCGGATCGACGGACGCGCGCGTCATCTCAGCGGCTCTGTTTCGTCAGCAGGGCGTCCAGACGGGGGTAGACGGTGCGGGCATTGCGTTCGAAGACGCCGGTCAGCTCGTCCGCGCCGAGCCCGGCCGCCTCGGCGTAGCGGCGGGTGTCGTCGAAGTGCCGGCCGGTCCGGGGGTCGACGTCGCGGACGGCGCCGATCATCTCCGAGGCGAAGAGGATGTTCCGGGCCGGGATGACGTCGAAGAGCAGATCGATACCGGGCTGGTGGTAGACGCAGGTGTCGAAGAAGACATTGCCCAGGACATGCTCCTCCAGGGACGGCTTGCCCAGGGCCATCGCCAGTCCGCGGAACCGGCCCCAGTGATACGGAACGGCGCCGCCGCCATGCGGGATGATCAGCCGCAGGGTGGGGAAGTCGGCGAACAGATCGCCCTGCACCAGCTGCATGAACACCGTCGTATCGGCGTTGAGGTAGTGCGCCCCGGTGGTGTGGAACGCGGGGTTCACGCTGGTGCTCACATGCACCATCGCCGGAACGTCGTACTCCACCAGCTTTTCGTAGATCGGGTACCACGAGCGGTCGGTCAGCGGCGGGGCCGTCCAGTGGCCGCCCGAGGGATCGGGGTTGAGGTTGACCGCCACGGCCCCGTACTCCTCCACACAGCGGACGAGCTCGGGCACGCAGGTGACCGGATCGACGCCCGGCGACTGCGGGAGCATCGCGGCGGGGGCGAAGCGCTCCGGGTAGAGCTCGCTGACGCGGAAGCAGAGCTCGTTGCAGAGCGCCGCCCACTCGGAGGAGGTGCGGAGATCGCCGATGTGGTGGGCCATGAAGGACGCCCGGGGCGAGAAGACCGTCAGGCCGATGCCGCGCTCGTCCATCAGCCGGAGCTGATTCGGCTCGATGCTCCGGCGCAGCTGGTCGTCGCCGATGCGGAGGTCGGCGGGGGAGGGGGCGCGGGCGGGGTCGGTGAGTCCGTCGATCTGCTGGGTGCGCCATGCCTCCAGCGCCGGGGGCGCGGTGGTGTAGTGGCCATGGCAGTCGATGATCATTCGCGGTTCCTTCGTGGCGTGCGGTTCCTCGCAACCTAACTGTCGATGAAATTGTTGACAATATGTGCGACGAAAAATGCTGGCGCGATGTCCGGGATGCGGGCGGTGCGGGGGCGCTCGGTGCGGAAGAGGGGGGGGGGGGGGGTGCAGGGTGTGTTTCCGGTGGCTCGTGACGCCTGCGGCGGGCCACGCGGCGGAGCCGCGTATCGATGCTTCCCCCTCCCCGCCCCTTCCCACAACTGGGGCTCCGCCCCAGACCCCGGGCCGGACGACCCTGCTGCACGCGGAAGCCCGCACGCCCATCCGCCGCGTCGGCGTACGGACCGCGATCAGCCCGCTGGCGCAGGCGTGCCCGCCCAGCGCCGCGTCCGCGCCCAGCGCCGTGCCTGCGCCCAGCGCCGTGCCTGCGCTCAGCGCCGTGCCTGCGCTCAGCGCCGTGCCTGCGCTCAGCGCCGTGCCTGCGCCCAGCGCCGTGCCTGCGCCCAGCGCCGTGCCTGCGCTCAGCGCCGTGCCTGCGCTCAGCGCCGTGCCTGCGCTCAGCGCCGTGCCTGCGCTCAGCGCCGTGCCTGCGCTCAGCGCCGTGCCTGCGCTCAGCGCCGTGCCTGCGCTCAGCGCCGCGCCCGCGTCCGCGTTCGCGCCGAGAAGGACATCACGCCCGCGTCGGTGTGCCGACCGTGACCAGTCCGCTGGCGCAGGCGTGTCCGCCCAGTGCCGCGTCCGCGCTCAGCGCCGTGCCCGTGCTCAGGGCCGCGTCCGCGTCCGTGGCGAGAAGGGCATCACGCCTGCGTCGGCGGACCGACCGTGATCAGCTCGCTGGCGGAGGTGATCACGCCCTCACCGGTCGCCGCGAACGGCGCACGGCCGCCGGTTTGCGGGGCGGGGGCTCCTGGGGGCCGTCCGGGTGCCGGCCGACCCTTGACCCTGGATCCGGTCTTCGGCGCTGGTCGGCAGATATGGCGACGCGGGTGCCGTTCCGCGGGCGCCCTGGCCCCCTGCTCACCGGGCGGCCACTCGGCCATCGCGTCGCAGGCGGGGTGGTTGGTGCCCGGGCCGGTGAGTCGGCCGTCGTCGCAGTCGGCTCACCGGCCCCCCCGGGGTCCGGGGGCGGGGGGCTCGTCCGTCGGGCTAGGCGCCCATCGGGTGCCAGACGGTTTTGGTCTCCAGGAAGGTGAGGAGGCGGCCGGTGCCGGGGTCGGCGGTCCAATCCACAGGCTGTGGACGCAGGACGCGCTTGAGGTTCTCCGCGGCGGCCTTCTCCAGCTCGGTCGCGAGTTCCGGGTCCGCGCCGGCGAGGTCGATCGCGTTGACGTCCTGGTGCGCGGCCAGCGGGGCGGCGATCTCCGCCGTACGGCCGGACAGGACGTTGACCACGCCGCCCGGGAGGTCGGAGGTGGCCAGGACCTCGGCGAGGGAGAGGGCGGGGAGTGGGGACTTCTCACTCGCCACCACCACGGTCGTGTTCCCGGTGACGATCGCCGGGGCGATCACCGACACCAGGCCCAGGAAGGCGGAGTCCTGGGGCGCGAGGAGCGCGACGACGCCGGTCGGCTCGGGGGAGGAGAGGTTGAAGTACGGCCCGGCCACGGGGTTGGCGGACCCGGCGATCTGGGCCGTCTTGTCGGACCAGCCCGCGTACCAGACCCAGCGGTCGATCGCCGCGTCCACCTGCGCGGTGGCCTTGGACTTCGACAGGCCCTCGGCGTCGGCGACCTCGTGGATGAACTGGTCGCGGCGGCCCTCCAGCATCTCGGCGACGCGGTAGAGGATCTGGCCCCGGTTGTAGGCGGTGGCCCCCGACCAGCCGCCGAACGCCTTGCGCGCGGCGACGACCGCGTCCCGGGCGTCCTTGCGGGAGGCCAGCGGGGCGTTGGCCAGCCACTTGCCCTTTGCGTCGGTCACCTCGTACACCCGCCCGCTCTCGGACCGGGGGAACTTGCCCCCGACGAACAGCTTGTAGGTCTTGAGCACGGAGAGTCGGTTGTCAGACATCGAGGTACGCCTCCAGGCCGTGGCGACCGCCTTCACGGCCGTATCCGGACTCCTTGTAGCCGCCGAAGGGGGAGGCCGGGTCGAACTTGTTGAAGGTGTTGGACCACACCACGCCCGCCCGGAGCTTGTTCGCCATCCACAGGATGCGCGAGCCCTTCTCCGTCCAGATGCCCGCCGACAGCCCGTACGGCGTGTTGTTGGCCTTGGCCACGGCCTCTTCGGGGGTGCGGAAGGTGAGCACCGAGAGCACCGGGCCGAAGATCTCCTCGCGGGCGATCCGGTGGGCCTGGGTGACGCCGGTGAAGAGCGTTGGCGCGAACCAGTAGCCGGAGCTGGGCAGTTCGCACGCCGGGGCCCAGCGCTCGGCGCCCTCGGCCTCGCCCGCGTCGGCCAGGGCGCGGATCCGGGCCAGTTGCTCGGCGGAGTTGATGGCGCCGATGTCAGTGTTCTTGTCCAGCGGGTCGCCGACGCGCAGGGTGCTCATCCGGCGCTTGAGCGCGTCGAGCAGCTCGTCCTGGACGGACTCCTGGACCAGGAGGCGGGAGCCCGCGCAGCAGACATGGCCCTGGTTGAAGAAGATGCCGCCGACGATGCCCTCGACCGCCTGGTCGAGGGGGGCGTCGTCGAAGACGATGTTCGCGGCCTTGCCCCCGAGTTCGAGGGTGACCTTCTTCCTCGTACCGGCCACCGTACGGGCGATGGCCTTGCCGACCTCGGTCGATCCGGTGAAGGCCACCTTGTCGATGCCGGGGTGGGCGACCAGTTCGGCGCCGGTCGAGCCGTCGCCGGTGACGATGTTCACCACACCCTTGGGCAGGCCCGCCTGACGGCAGATGTCCGCGAAGAACAGGGCGCTCAGGGGCGTGGTCTCGGCGGGCTTGAGGACGACCGTATTGCCGGTGGCGAGCGCCGGGGCGATCTTCCAGGCCAGCATCAGGAGGGGGAAGTTCCAGGGGATGACCTGACCGGCGACGCCCAGGGGCCGGGGGTCCGCCCCGCTCGTGCCGTTCAACGGGCTACGCCCGCGGACCGCGTACGCCAGCTTGTCGGCCCAGCCCGCGTAGTAGAAGAAGTGGGCCGCGACCAGGGGCAGATCGGCGTCGCGCGACTCGCGGATCGGCTTGCCGTTGTCCAGCGACTCCAGTACGGCCAGCTCGCGGGAGCGCTCCTGGATGATCCGCGCGATGCGGAAGAGGTACTTGGCGCGCTCGGAGCCGGGGAGCGCGGACCAGGTCTCGAACGCCTTGCGGGCGGCCTTGACGGCGCGGTCCACGTCCTCGACGCCCGCTTGGGCGACCTCGGAGAGGACCTCCTCCGAGGAGGGGGAGAGGGTCTTGAAGACCTTGCCGTCGCCCGCCTCGGCGAACTCCCCGTCGATGAACAGGCCGTAGGACGGGGCGATGTCGACGACCGCGCGGGACTCGGGCGCGGGTGCGTACTCGAAAACTGGCATGGCGTATCAGTCCACCGTCACGTAGTCGGGACCGGAGTACCGGCCGGTGCTCAGCTTCTGGCGCTGCATGAGCAGATCGTTGAGCAGACTGGAGGCGCCGAAGCGGAACCACTCCGGGGAGAGCCACTCGTCGCCCAGCGTCTCGTTGACCATCACCAGGTACTTGATCGCGTCCTTGGAGGTGCGGATGCCGCCCGCGGGCTTCACGCCCACCTGCACACCGACCGCGGCGTGGAAGTCGCGGACCGCCTCCAGCAGGACGAGGGTGACGGGCGGGGTCGCGTTGACGGCCACCTTGCCGGTGGAGGTCTTGATGAAGTCCGCGCCCGCGAGCATCGCCAGCCAGGAGGCGCGGCGGACGTTGTCGTACGTCTGGAGCTCACCGGTCTCGAAGATGACCTTGAGGTGGGCCGCGGTGCCGCTGCCGTCCTCGCGGACGCACGCCTCCTTCACCTGCCGGATCTCCTCGAAGACGTCGAGGTAGCGGCCGGAGAGGAAGGCGCCGCGGTCGATCACCATGTCGATCTCGTCCGCCCCGGCGGCCACCGCGTCCCGGGTGTCGGCCAGCTTGACCGGCAGCGAGGCCCGGCCGGAGGGGAAGGCGGTGGCGACGGCGGCCACATGGATGCCGCTGCCGGTCAGGGCCTCCTTGGCGGTGGCCACCATGTCGCCGTAGACGCAGATCGCCGCGACCTTCGGAGCCGAGCGGTCGGTGGGGTCGGGGTTGATCCCCTTGGCGCAGAGCGCCCGGACCTTGCCCGGGGTGTCGGCACCCTCGAGGGTCGTCAGGTCGATCATCGAGATCGCCAGGTCGATGGCGTACGCCTTCGCCGTGGTCTTGATCGAGCGGGTGCCGAGGGTCGCGGCACGGGCCTGCAGGCCGACCGCGTCGACGCCCGGCAGGCCGTGCAGGAAGCGGCGCAGCGCGCCGTCGCCGGCGGTCACGTCCGCCAGCGACGCGAGTCGCTCCGCGGCCTCTTTGCCGTATGCGGGAACTGTGGTGGGCATGGTCACCAGATGAGCATATCTACGCGCGTAGTCGGATGTCACCCCCGGGCCTGGAATCGATCGGGGCCCGGGAACCGGCGATCCCGCGTCCGCCCTGGGCGCCCGCCGCCCCGTGAGTGTGGTGCACAATCGGGCGCATGACGAGCCCGGACGACGACTCCACCCCCGCTGCCTCCAGCTCCGCTTCCGCCGCCTCCTCCGATGCCGAGACCGAGACCTTCTCGGACCGGATCTACCGCTCCCCGAGCGGTATCGCGGGCGGAGTGCTGCTGCTCGGGCTCAGCGGCTGGCTGGGCATCGACGCGATGATCCGGGGCGAGGGACGGACGCCGTGGCTGGCGCTGGCCGGGCTGTTCTTCGCGGTGCCCGTGGTGATCGCCTTCACGGTGCGCCCGGCGGTGTACGCGGGACAGGACCGGCTGCTCGTCCGCAACCCGTTCCGTACGATCACGCTGCCCTGGGCCTCGGTCGAGGGGGTGCGCGCCGGGTACACCAGCGAGGTGCTCGCGGGCGGGGCCGCCTACCAGCTGTGGGCGATCCCGGTCTCGCTGCGCCAGCGCAAGCGGGCCGCCCGGCAGCAGGCCAGGGCGGCCTCCGAGGACCCCTTCGGCGCCACGTCCGCCCATGTCGCGGCCGGAAAGCCCGACGAGGACCGCCGGGCCCCCTCCGACGCGGCGATCGGCGACCTGCGCGAGATGGCCGAACTCAACGGCCGGCGCGAGGGCGCCCAGGGGGCGCCGGAGGTGCGCTGGGCCTTCGAGGTCATCGCGCCGACGCTGGCGGGCGCGGTGCTGCTCGGCGTCATGCTGGCGATCGGCTGAGAGCTGGGCCCGCTGAGCCCGCTGGGCCCGGTTTCCGCCGTCGGGCTTCCCGGCCCCGGCTTCCCGGCCCCGGCTTCCCGGCCCCGGCTTCCCGGCCCCGGCTTCCCGGCCCCGGCTTCCCGGCCCCGGCCGGGACGGTGCCCGACGCCGGGCCCCGCTACCTCAGCCGGGCCCGTCCCCGCTCCGGCGCCGTCACTGATCGCCGTGGGCGACGGCGACGGGCTCGGCGGCTGATACGCCCGCGTCCGCGGTGGCGGCTTCCGGGGGCTGGATTCCCGCCGCCGCCGAAAGGTCCGCCTTGAGCGCGGCCAGCACGGTGTCCGCCGTGGCGCGGGCCGGAGTGAGCGCGTGGGCGGCGGGGACGTCGACGATCACCTCCAGGTAGCACTTCAGCTTCGGCTCGGTGCCGCTGGGCCGGACGATCACGCGGGCGCCGCGGACGCTTCCCTTCCCGGCGAGCTGATAGCGCAGGCCGTCCGTCGGGGGCAGCGTGTCCGTGCCCCGCGTCAGGTCCTCCGCCGAGGTCACGGCGAGCCCCGCCAGCTCGGTGGGCGGCTGTTCGCGCAGCCGCTTCATCGCGCTGCCGATCACGGAGAGGTCGGTGACCCGGACGGACAGCTGGTCGGTGGCGTGCAGCCCGTGCGCCACCGCGATGTCGTCCAACAGATCCACGAGGGTGCGGCCCTGCTCCTTGAGCTCCGACGTCAGCTCGGCCACGAGCAGCGCGGCCGTGATGCCGTCCTTGTCGCGTACGCCCTCCGGATCCACGCAGTAGCCGAGCGCCTCCTCGTACGCGTAGCGCAGCCCGTCCACCCGGGCCAGCCACTTGAAGCCGGTCAGCGTCTCGGCGTACGCCAGCCCGGCGTCGTCCGCGATCCGGGACAGGAGCGACGAGGAGACGATCGTGGTCGCGAACGCCCCGCGGGCGCGCTTGTGGACGAGGTGGGTGGCGAGGAGCGCGCCGACCTCGTCCCCGCGCAGCATCCGCCAGCTCGCGGCGTCCGTGGGGGCCGTGGGATTCGTGATCGTGGGGACGGCGACGGCGCAGCGGTCGGCGTCCGGGTCGTTGGCGATGATGATGTCCGGCGCGACCCTGCGGGCCGTGGCGAAGGCCAGGTCCATCGCCCCCGGCTCCTCCGGGTTGGGGAACGCGACGGTCGGGAACGCCGGGTCGGGCTCGGCCTGCTCGGGCACGACCGCGGGCTCGGGGAACCCGGCACGGGCGAACGCCGCGGTGAGGGTCTCACGGCCGACGCCGTGCAGCGGGGTGTAGACGACGCGGGCGTTCCGGGGCGAACCCTGGGTGAGAACCGCGTCGGTCCGCGCGAGGTACGCCTCCAGGACGTCGTCGTTCAGCGTCTCCCAGCCGGTCTCGGGCCGGGGCACGTCGTCCAGGCCGCGGATCGCCGCGATCTCGGCCGCGATCTCGGCGTCGGCGGGCGGCACGATCTGGGAGCCGTCGCCGAGGTACACCTTGTAGCCGTTGTCGCGCGGCGGGTTGTGGCTCGCGGTGACCTCGACTCCGGCGATCGCGCCGAGGTGGCGGATGGCGAAGGCGAGGACGGGCGTGGGGAGGGGACGGGGCAGAACGGCGGCGCGGAAGCCGGCGCCGATCATGACGGCGGCGGTGTCGCGGGCGAACTCGGCGCTCTTGTAGCGGGCGTCGTACCCGACGACGACGAGACCTTGACCACTCTGGTCCTCCCGGTCGTGGTACGTGCGCAGATACGCGGCGAGCCCGGCGGCGGCGCGGATGACGACGGCGCGGTTCATCCGCATGGGCCCGGCCCCGAGCTCACCCCGGAGACCGGCGGTACCGAACTGCAGCGTGCCGGAGAACCGCACGGCGATCGCGTCGACGGCGTCGTCCTGGAGCAGTTTCCCGAGCTCATCCCGCGTCTCGGGATCGGGATCCTCGGCAAGCCATGCGCGAGCCTGGGCGATGAGATCGGGCTCCGTGGCCATGGGGGCCTCCTGGGGGTGGTCGTATGGGTGCTGCGGGCTGCGGGCTGCGGGCTGCGGGCTGCGGGTGCGGGTGCGTTGGTGGTTGCTGGGGTGCGCCGTGGGTCCGTGGTCGGTTGCCGGGGGCGGGGCCTCCGGGGCGGGGCTCTGGACCGTATATTTACGGCGCCATTGGCCGGGGGCTTGCGTGGGCCGGAGATTGGCGCCACAAATACACGTAAGCGTCCAGAGCCCCGCCCCTGCGACCCCGCCCCCTCCCGAGCGTCGGCGACCGCCCCCCGGTGACACGAGCCCCGGCCGAGTCCCTGACCGTTCGAGGCGGGGTGCGCCTCCGTCCCTCGCGCCTTGTCGGCATCCGTGCCCGGTCCCGTCCGGGGGCGTCCCTTGGCCTCATCGGCGACCGCGCCCGGGGCGATGCCCGCCTAGGGCGAGCCACCGATGGCCTTGGCGGCGGAGAGCCGCCGTCGGGCGGTAGGGGCGGGGGACCGCCACTCGGCGAGGGGCCGGAGTCGGACAAGCGGCTTGTGCCACTCACGGGTAGCCGTGAGACGGAGGGCGGGGGCTGGGGCGCGTCCGGCAGCCGGGTCCCGGGCGATCCGGGGCCGGCAAGGCGCCCGCCACCGGCGGGTGGTCGCCGTTCCCGGGGGCCGGGGACGGCCAAGGCGCTCGTGCCACTCGCGGGTGGCCGCTGTGAGACGGGTTGGGCCGGGGACGGACGAGAGGCGCCCGTGCCACTGGCGGGTAGCCGCGGGACGGCGGGAGGGGGCGGGGTCGGAGGGGTGGTGTCCTGGACACTTACGTGTATTTGTGGCGCCAATCTCCGGCCCACGCAAGTCCCCGGCCAATGGCGCCGTAAATATACGGTCCAGGGCGCCGCCCCGGAGGCCCCGCCCCCGGCACCCACCACACAACCGACCGCACACCCCGGCCGGCCCCGCGCCCCCGGCCCGCCCCGCCCGCGCTCCCGGCTCGCCCGACCCGGTCCGACCCGCGCTTCCGTCGCGCCCCGCGTACCTCGCGCATCGCTGTTCAGTTAGGCAAGGAGTGAGTACCCGCGCAGGGCGCCGTGACGCCGCGCCCCGGGGATCAGAGGCGGTCGAGGACCTGGGACAGCAGGCTGCCCATGCGGGAGGCGGAGTCGCGGCCCGCCTGGAGGACCTCCTCGTGGTTGAGGGGTTCGCCCGTCATTCCGGCCGCGAGGTTCGTCACCAGGGAGATCCCGAGAACCTCCGCGCCCGCCTCGCGCGCCGCGATGGCCTCCAGGGTGGTGGACATGCCCACCAGGTCGGCCCCTATCGTGCGGGCCATGTTGATCTCCGCAGGAGTCTCGTAGTGCGGCCCGGGGAACTGGGCGTAGACGCCCTCCTCCAGGGTCGGGTCGACCTGCTGGCACAGGGCGCGCAGCCGCGGCGAGTACAGGTCGGTGAGGTCGACGAAGTTGGCGCCCACGATCGGCGAGGTGGCCGTGAGGTTGATGTGGTCGCTGATCAGTACCGGCTGGCCGGGGCGCATGCCCTCGCGGAGGCCGCCGCAGCCGTTGGTGAGGATGATGGTCTTGCAGCCCGCGGCGACGGCGGTGCGTACGCCGTGTGCGACGGCGGCGACACCACGCCCCTCGTAGTAGTGCGTACGGCCGAGGAAGACCAGCGCCCGCTTGTCGTTGATCCGGTACGACCGGATCCGGCCCGCGTGGCCCGCGACGGCGGGCGGCGGGAAGCCGGGCAGCTCGGTGACGGGGAACTCGTGCTCGGGCGCCCCGAGGGCGTCGGTGGCGGGGACCCAGCCGGAGCCCAGGACCAGCGCGACGTCGTGGGTTTCCGCGCCGGTCAGCTCGCGCAGGCGGGTGGCGGCGGCGTCGGCGGCGGCGTGCGGGTCGCTCTGATTGTCCCAAGAAACTGATGCGTTCACGCGCACGAGGGTAGCCGCTAACTGCCTACGCGCGTAGACGGACTTCGTCAGGGTGTTCGGATCGTTGCATTGCCGCAAACCGGGGAGCCGGGGCAACCGGGGAACCAGAGCAACCGGGAAGCCGGCTCAACCGGAAACACCGGACTCAGCAGGGACGCTTGCGCAGCTCCATCACATAGTCGTGCGGCGCCCCCGCCGACTCCGCCGCGTCGGCGATCTCACCCAGGTAGCGGGCCGAGGGCAGGCCGCCCTCGTAGCCGTTGAGGACGTAGAGCCAAGCGGCCTCGTCGCCGTCCAGCGTGTGGACGCGGATCCGCATCCGGCGGTAGATGTCGAGGCCGACGCCCTCCCAGCGGTCCATGGAGTCCTCGTCCATGGGGGCGATGTCGTAGAGGGCGACGAAGACCTGGGAGCGCGGGGCCTCCACGATCGTGGGGAGGGCGCCTTCCCAGCCCATCTGCTCACCGCCGAAGGTGAGGCGCCAGCCGTTCAGCCAGCCCGTTCCGCGCAGCGGGGAGTGTGGTGCGCGGCGGGACATCAGCCGCGCGTCGAGGTTGCCGGCGTACGCGGCGTAGAGCGACATGGGTCTGAGGGTACGGGAGTGGGGTGGAACGGCCCTCGGGGCGGGAGGTTCGGCGGGAGGTTTCGTACGGCGGTCGCTCCCGCGAAACCCCCCGGGCTGAAGGCATTCGAACCGGTGCGGGACAATGGAGCATGTGACTCGGATCGTGATCATTGGTGGCGGACCCGGCGGCTATGAGGCGGCGCTGGTCGCCGCGCAGCTCGGCGCGGAGGTGACCGTCGTCGACTGCGACGGTCTGGGCGGGGCGTCGGTGCTCACCGACTGTGTGCCGTCGAAGACGTTGATCGCCACCGCTGAGGTGATGACGACCTTCGACTCCTCCTACGAGGAGCTGGGGATCATCGTCGCCGACGACACCCCGCCGCTGGAGCAGGCGGCCCGGGTGGTCGGCGTGGATCTGGGCAAGGTCAACCGCCGGGTGAAGCGGCTCGCGCTCGCCCAGTCGCACGACATCACGGCCTCGGTCACCCGGGCCGGTGGCCGGGTCATGCGCGGCCGCGCGCGGGTGGAGCCGCAGCAGTCGCTGGACGGCTCGCGACGGGTGGTCGTGCGGGCCGCGGACGGCAGCGAGCAGACGCTGGTGGCGGACGCGGTACTGCTGGCGACGGGCGCTCATCCGAGGGAGATCCCGGACGCGAAGCCGGACGGCGAGCGGATCCTGAACTGGACGCAGGTGTACGACCTGGACGAGCTCCCCGAGGAGCTGATCGTGGTCGGCTCCGGTGTCACGGGTGCGGAGTTCGCGGGTGCCTACCAGGCGCTGGGGTCGAAGGTCACGCTGGTCTCCAGCCGGGACCGGGTGCTGCCGGGCGAGGACCCGGACGCGGCGGCGGTGCTGGAGGACGTCTTCCGGCGCCGGGGGATGAACGTGATGTCCCGGTCCCGGGCGCAGGCCGCCAAGCGGGTGGGGGACCGGGTGGAGGTCACGCTCTCGGACGGGCGGGTCATCTCCGGCACCCACTGTCTGATGGCGGTCGGCTCGATCCCGAACACGGCGGACATCGGCCTTGAGGAGGCCGGGGTCAAGCTGGCGGAGTCGGGGCACATCCTGACCGACAAGGTGTCCCGGACCAGCGCGCCGGGCATCTACGCGGCCGGTGACTGCACCGGTGTGCTGGCGCTGGCGTCGGTGGCGGCGATGCAGGGCCGGATCGCGATGTACCACTTCCTCGGGGACGCGGTGACCCCGCTGAACCTGAAGACCGTCTCGGCGAACGTCTTCACCGACCCCGAGATCGCCACGGTCGGCTACTCGCAGGCGGACGTGGACGGCGGGAAGATCGACGCCCGGGTGGTGAAGCTGCCGCTGCTGCGCAATCCGCGGGCGAAGATGCAGGGCATCCGGGACGGCTTCGTGAAGATCTTCTGCCGTCCGGGCACCGGCATCGTGGTCGGCGGTGTGGTGGTCGCGCCGCGGGCGAGCGAGCTGATCCACCCCATCTCGCTGGCGGTGGACAACAATCTGACGGTGGAGCAGATCGCCAAGGCCTTCACGGTCTACCCCTCGCTGTCCGGCTCGATCGCCGAGGTGGCCCGGCAGTTGCACACCCGGAAGACACAGGAAGAGTCATAGACTCGGTCCTTAGCACTTCGTGCCCTCACAGATGTACAACTTCTGCTAATTGGTGCAAGCTGCTGAAAACAGACGGTCGTTGGCGTTACTGTCAGTTTCGTGTTCGCTGCAGAACGTCGCCAATTGATCCTTGAAATGGTGCGTGCGAACGGAGCGGTGTCGCTCCGGGAGCTCGCCCGCGTCGTCCAGACCTCCGAAGTGACCGTCCGGCGTGATGTGCGGGCACTGGAGGCAGAAGGACTGCTCGACCGCCGGCACGGCGGTGCGGTGCTGCCGGGCGGATTCACCAGGGAGTCCGGCTTCCCGCAGAAATCCCATCTAGCGACCGCGGAGAAGACGGCAATCGCCGATCTCGCGGCCGGTTTCGTCGAGGAGGGCGAGGCCGTCGTCGTCGGCGCCGGGACCACTACGCAGGAGCTGGCCCGCCGGCTCGCGCGGGTCCCCGGGCTGACCGTGGTCACCAATTCCCTGCTGGTCGCGCAGGCGTTGGCGCATGCCAACCGGGTCGAGGTCGTGATGACCGGCGGCACCCTGCGCGGCTCCAACTACGCCCTGGTCGGCAGCGGCGCCGAGCAGTCCCTCCAGGGGCTGCGGGTCTCGCGCGCCTTCCTGTCCGGCAGCGGGCTGACCGCCGAGCGCGGCCTGTCCACCTCCAACATGCTCTCGGCCAGCGTCGACCGGGCGCTGGTCCAGGCGGCGGCGGAGGTGGTCGTGCTCGCCGACCATACGAAACTGGGCACCGACACCATGTTCCAGACGGTGCCCACCGATGTGATCACCCGGCTGGTGACCGATGAGCCGCCCGCCCATGACGACCGTGCCCTGACCGAGCTCCAGGCCCTCGCGGACCAGGGGGTTCAGATCGCCGTGGCCGGGCCGGGCGCGGGGTCCGGCCCGGCCGGGAGCGGTGAGGGCGGCGGTTCGGCGGGGCGGCAGTCGGGGCGGCTGGGCCCGTCGCAGGGCCGTGGCGGCGGCGAGGAGGGCCTGCCGCTGCCGGGGCCGCGCCGTAACCACCCCCACCCGCCGGGCGGGCCCGGCTCCGCCCAGTTGCGTACCGCGGTGCCGCTGGCGGAGCAGCAGCCGGGGCGGGTGGCGGACCTGGCGCCGCGCCGCCGCTAGGGGGTGTCCGACGGCTGGGGGGGTGTCCTACGGCTCGTGACGCCTGCGGCGGGCTGTTCCCCTACCCGCCCCTTCCCGAAACTGGGGCTCCGCCCCAGACCCCGGGGTCCAGGGGCGAAGCCCCTGGTATCGGGAAGGGGCGGGTAGGGGAAAGATCCGCCGGGCACCCTGGAGCTGGTGGTCGCCGACTCACGTCAGTGGGCCGTGGGGCCCGGGAGTCAGCGGGCCGCGAGCCCCCGGTGTCAGCGGGCCTTGAGTCCGGTGAAGGCCAGCGCCAGCAGCCGGTCGGCCAACTCCGGGTCGTCCGGCGACTGCTCCACGGCCAGCGCGATCGCGTTCGTGAGCTGCATCAGATCGGCGATGACCACATCGGACCGTACGGCACCGCTCTGCTGGGCGCGGGCGAGCAGTTCGCTGCCCGCCTCGCGCAGCGGCAGACCGCAGCCGCGGGACAGCTCCGAGGTCTCGTCGCCCGAGCACGCCATCAGGGCCTGGGAGAGCCCGCGGTAGGTGCTCGCGTGGTCCACGATGGCGCGCAGCCAGTCGATCAGCGCCTGACACGGCCGCGGCGCCTGGGCCAGTTCCCGCGACCGCTCCAGCAGGGCACATATCTCGCCCTGGAAGACCGCGCCCATCAGCGCGGTGCGGTTCGGGAAGTGGCGGTAGAGCGTGCCGATGCCGACGCCCGCGCGGCGTGCGATGTCCTCCAGCGAGGCGTCGGTACCGTGCTGGGTGAAGGCCGTGCGCGCCTCGGCCAGCAGCCGCTCGTAGTTGCGGCGCGCGTCGGCGCGCATGGGGCGCGGTGGCGTCTGCGCCGTGGCTGTCTCCATCGCCATCGCGGTCCTCCCTGCCGTGCCTGCCCGTGGGTCAAGCATGCCATTTCGTGACCGCAGGCACGCCCTGGCCAGGCAACGCGGGTGCCGGAGGCGGCATCAAACAGGGCGACGGCACCGTGCGTTGCGGTGCGCCGGAGTGGAAGAACAATGGGACTGACCAGTCGATCACTCGAGTATGTGATGATCGCCCTCGCCGTGGCGTGCGCGGGGCTGACGCTCTGGCTGTGGCCGCGCTTCGCGGGCCGGGGCGTACGGGCCTGGGCGGGCCGGCTGGCCGCCCTCGCCGTGACCCAGTGCGCGATCGTGGCCGCCCTGGCCCTCGCGGTGAACAGCGCCTTCCAGTTCTACGGGTCCTGGGACGAACTGCTGGGCGAGGACGATGCGGCACCGGCGGCCCTGTCCCGTGTGCAGGGCGGCGCCGCGGGGCCGGTCGGGGCGTCGGGCGGTCTGGTGCGGCCCGCCCCGCCGCAGGGGCTGAACACGGTGCACGGACTGCCGAGCGGGCCGCCCGCCGAGGCGGGCAAGGTGGAGTCGGTGCGGATCCTGGGCCGCCGCAGCCAGGTGGCCAACCCGGCGTATGTCTATCTGCCGCCGCAGTACTTCCAGCGCCAGTACGCCCGGCAGCGCTTCCCCGTGATCGTGGCGATCAGCGGCTACCCCGGCGGATCCTTCCTGCTGGCCCAGCATCTGCGGCTGCCCCAGACCGCGGGCGGGCTGATCCGCACCGGGTCGCTGCAACCGGCCGTCATCGTGATGGTGCGGCCCACCATCGCCCCGCCCCGCGACACCGAGTGCGTGGACGTCCCCGGCGGCCCCCAGGCCGAGACGTACTTCGCCCGGGACCTGCCGGAGGCGCTGCGGGCGAGCTACCGGATCGGCCATGACCCCAGCGCCTGGGGCGTACTGGGCTACTCGTCGGGCGGCACCTGCGCCCTTCAGCTGACCCTGCGTCATCCCCGTGTCTACGGCGCGGCCGCGGCCCTGTCGCCCGACTACCGCGTGGTCAACGACCCCACGACCGGCGACCTCTTCGGCCGGGGCCCGGCGGGCGAGCGCAGGAAGCGGGAGCACGATGTGCTGTGGCGGCTGCGCCATCTGCCTCAGCCGCAGGTGTCGGTGCTGGTGGCCTCCAGCCGCCGGGGCGAGCCCGACTACGGCGCCACCCGCGACTTCCTGGCCGCGGTCCGGCCGCCGATGAGCGCGCAGTCGATCATCCTGGACCGGGGCAGCCACAACTTCCGCACCTGGCGCCGCGAACTGCCCACCGCCCTGCGGTGGATGAACGGTCAGCTGACCTTCCCGCAGGACGTGGTGCACGGCCGCTGAGCGGGCCGTACGCGACGACGGCGGGCCCCAGCCGGATGATTCCGGCCGGGGCCCGCCGTCATGGGGCATGTGGTGGGGCGGTCAGCCCTCGATCTCCGCGTCCGTCCTCGACCTTCGCGTCAGCCCTCGATCTCCCCGTCAGTCCTCGTTCTCCGCGTCAGCCCTCGTTCTCCGCGTCAGTCCTTGATCTCGCAGATGACCGCGCCCGAGGTGAGGGACGCGCCGACCTCGGCGGCCAGACCCTTGACCGTGCCCGCGCGGTGGGCGTTGATGGGCTGTTCCATCTTCATGGCCTCCAGGACCACGACGAGGTCGCCCTCGGCCACGGTGTCGCCCTCGCCCACGGCGACCTTGACGATGGTGCCCTGCATCGGGGAGGCCAGGGCGTCGCCGGAGGCGGCGGAGCCGGACTTCTTGACCGCCTTGCGCTTCGGCTTCTTCGAGCCGCCCGCGGGGGCGGTGGCCACGCCCAGGGAAGCGGGCAGCGAGACCTCCAGCCGCTTGCCGCCGACCTCGACCACGACCGTCTCGCGGCCGGTGGGTTCCTCGGTCTCGTCGGCCCCGGTGGGGGTGAACGGGGCGATGGTGTTGTTGAACTCGGTCTCGATCCAGCGGGTGTGGATGGTGAACGGCTCGTTGGTGAACGCCGGGTCCTTCACTACCGCCTGGTGGAACGGGATCGCGGTGGCCATGCCCTCGACCTGGAACTCGGCCAGGGCGCGGGCCGCGCGCTGGAGGGCCTGCTTCCGGGTGGCGCCGGTGACGATCAGCTTGGCCAGCAGCGAGTCCCACGCGGGGCCGATGACGCTGCCGGACTCCACGCCCGCGTCCAGCCGGACACCGGGGCCGGTCGGCGGGACGAAGGAGGTCACGGTTCCCGGGGCGGGCAGGAAGTTGCGGCCCGGGTCCTCGCCGTTGATGCGGAACTCGAACGAGTGCCCCCGCATCGGCGGGTCGTCGTAGCCGATGGCCTCGCCGTCGGCGATGCGGAACATCTCGCGGACCAGGTCGATGCCGGTGACCTCCTCGGTGACCGGGTGTTCCACCTGGAGCCGGGTGTTGACCTCGAGGAAGGAGATGGTGCCGTCGTTGCCGACGAGGAACTCGACGGTGCCCGCGCCGACGTATCCGGCCTCCTTGAGGATGGCTTTGGAGGCGGTGTAGAGCTGGGTGTTCTGGTCCTCGGTGAGGAAGGGGGCGGGGGCCTCTTCGACGAGTTTCTGGTGGCGGCGCTGGAGGGAGCAGTCGCGGGTGGAGACCACGACGACGTTGCCGTGGGTGTCGGCCAGGCACTGGGTCTCGACGTGGCGGGGCTTGTCCAGGTAGCGCTCGACGAAGCATTCGCCGCGGCCGAAGGCGGCCACGGCTTCGCGGACGGCGGAGTCGTAGAGCTCGGGGACCTCTTCCATCGTGCGGGCGACTTTCAGGCCGCGGCCGCCGCCGCCGAAGGCGGCTTTGATGGCGATGGGCAGGCCGTGCTGTTCGGCGAAGGCCACGACCTCCTCGGCCCCGGAGACGGGGTCGGGGGTGCCGGCGACGAGGGGGGCGCCGGCGCGCTGGGCGATGTGGCGGGCGGCGACCTTGTCGCCCAGGTCGCGGATGGCGTGTGGCGGGGGGCCGATCCAGGTCAGGCCGGCGTCGAGGACGGCCTGGGCGAACTCGGCGTTCTCGGAGAGGAATCCGTAGCCGGGGTGGACGGCGTCGGCGCCGGATTCGGCGGCCGCGGCCAGGACCTTGGCCTGGTCGAGATAGCTGGCCGCCGGGGTGTCACCGCCCAGCGCATAGGCCTCATCGGCCGCGCGCACATGACATGCGTCCCGGTCCGGATCGGCGTAGACGGCTACGCTCGCGATCCCGGCATCCCGGCAGGCACGGGCAACACGGACAGCGATCTCGCCACGGTTGGCGATGAGCACCTTGCGCACGATGGCTCCCTCCTTGAAACAAGCCGAGTTTAGGTACAGGCGACACCTCGCGCCGAGCAGACCCCGGGCGTGAGCTTGACCACACGGAGCGTGAACCTCGCGTTGGACGAACGTCCGGATCCCCCGTCGCTCCACGGTACGCCCGGTTTTCGGGGCGGTGGCGCGGTCCGCGATGTGGGCAAGGTCTCTGGTACGCCGTGCTGCGGCGCTTCATGTTTCTTTGTGGAGACCCTACGAATGCCGGGCGGAAACTTTGCCACGGCGTTCAGCTCGTCCGCACCTCTTGTGGCGACGCTTACCCGTTAGTAGCGTGCTTCGGCACTGACAGAGTGGAGGGGATCGCGGTGGCGCGCAGACCAGTGGCCGCGGTGGCGGCAGTGACGCTGATGGTCGAGGCGGTCGGCATAGCGCTGCTGAACTGGATCCTCGGCCTGGTCGTGGACCGTCAGCAGATGTCCTTGGGCGGCATGGACACCGACGCGATGTCGATCGGGACCTGGGTCGCGGGCGGCCTCTTCGGCCTCTATCTGCTGGTGTGCGGGGCGGTGCTGCTGCGCACCGCCGTGCGCGACCGCGCCCCCGGCCGTCTGGCCCGCATCCTGCTCATCACCTGCGCGGTGGTGCACGGGCTGTTGGGCGCGTTCTCGGTCGGCCTGGTGGGCTGGGCGGCGTTCGCGTTCATGATGGTGGTGCTGGGGCTGATCGTGCTGAGCCTGCTGGGGTACGAGGCGGAGCCGCCCGCCGAGCCCTCCGTCGAGGCCGCGGGCGGCGGCCACGACGCCCCCAGCCCGGCCTGAGCCGGAAAGATCCAGGGAAAGGCCTAAGACGAGTCCGGGGAAAGACCTAAGGCAGATCCAGGGAAACGCCTAGCCGGAATTCCCTAGTCGCTCCAGAGGTCCGTGATCCGCACGTCCAGTTCGGCGAGCAGCCGGCGGAACAGCGGCAGGGACAGCCCGATCACGTTTCCGGAGTCGCCCTCGATGCCGTCGACGAACGGTGCCGAACGGCCGTCGAGCGTGAACGCGCCCGCCACGTGCAGCGGTTCGCCGCTGGCGACGTACGCCGCGATCTCCTCGTCCGTCGGCTCGCCGAAGTGGACGGTGGTGGACGCGGTGGCCGAGGCGCGGCGGCCGTCGGCCGTGTCGATCACGCAGTGCCCGGTGCGCAGCACCCCGGCCCGGCCGCGCATCGACTTCCAGCGGGCGGTGGCCTCCTCGCCGTCCGCCGGTTTGCCGAGCGCCTGACCGTCCAGCTCCAGCACCGAGTCGCAGCCGACGACGAGGGAGCCCGCCGTCTCCGGAAGCCCGGCCACGGCGGTGGCCTTCGCCTCGGCCAGCACCCGGGCCAGCTCGGCGGGGGTCTCGGCGCGAATCGCGTCCTCGTCCACCCCGCTGACGATCACCTTCGGCGCCAGCCCGGCCTGCCGCAGCAGCCCGAGCCGGGCGGGGGAGGCGGACGCGAGGACGAGAGTGCGCTGCGCAGTCATGCGCACCAGGGTAAGCCGGTCCCGGAGAGGGGCCGGGGGCCAGGGCCACCTGCCACGCGGCGGAGCCGCATATCGTCAGGTGTCGGGGAGGGGCGGGGAGGGGGAAGCATCGATATGCGGCTCCGCCGCGTGGCCCGCCGCAGGCGTACGCGTACCGCCGGACACCCCCTGGCTAGGGCCACATCCCCAGGATGCACATCGCCAGCAGCACGGAGACGGTCAGAACGGTGCGGGCGCGGCGGAGCATGGCCTCGGCGCGCCGCAGTTCCTCGGGCGGCTCATCGGGCGGCTCGGACCACAGCATGAATCCGATCCTGAGGCCGCAGATGCCGGGGCGCCTGAGTACGCGTACTCAGGCGCCCCGGCACGAAGCTGCCATCCGGCCCGCCGCGGGCCGCTCAGGCGGGCCAGTAGGTGGTGCGCCAGGCCTTGGGGCCCGGGTGCGGCACCCGGTGGCTGGGGACGGTGCGGGCCGGGTCGGACCACTCCTCCGGATCGTTCTCGGTCTGCGCAGCGGCCATGGAGGCCGCCGCGCGTGCTTGCACCACCGCCAGAGCGGCGGCCAACTCCTCGGGGGTCGGGTTGCCCCGGACAATGCGGATCATGGGAACAGCCCTTCGCTAGGGGGGCTAGAGGGGGATGTTGCCGTGCTTCTTCGGGGGCAGCGCCTCGCGCTTGTTCCGCAAGGTCCGCAGGCCGCGGACGATGTGGCGGCGGGTCTCGGAGGGCATGATCACAGCATCCACATACCCCCGCTCGGCCGCGATATACGGATTGAGGAGGGTGTCCTCGTAGTCCGCGATCAGCTCGGTGCGGGTGGTCTCCGGATCGTCGGAGGAGGCGATGGTGCGCCGGTGGAGGATGTTGACCGCGCCCTGGGCGCCCATGACCGCGATCTGCGCGGTCGGCCAGGCCAGGTTGAGGTCCGCGCCCAGGTGCTTGGATCCCATCACGTCGTACGCGCCGCCGAACGCCTTGCGGGTGATGACCGTGATCAGCGGGACGGTGGCCTCCGCGTAGGCGAAGATCAGCTTGGCGCCGCGCCGGATGATGCCGTTGTACTCCTGGTCGGTGCCGGGCAGGAAGCCGGGCACGTCCACGAAGGTCAGGACGGGCACGTTGAACGCGTCGCAGGTGCGCACGAAGCGCGCGGCCTTCTCGGAGGCGTCGATGTCCAGGCACCCGGCGAACTGCATCGGCTGGTTGGCCACGATGCCCACCGGGTGGCCCTCGACCCGGCCGAAGCCGGTGATGATGTTGGGCGCGAAGAGCGCCTGCGTCTCCATGAACTCGTTGTCGTCCAGCACGTGCTCGATGGCCTTGCGCACGTCGTACGGCTGGTTCGCCGAGTCCGGGATGAGGGTGTCCATCTCCCGGTCCTCGTCCGAGACCTCCAGATCGGCCTCGTCGGGGAAGGCCGGGGGCTCGGAGAGGTTGTTGGAGGGGAGGTAGGACAGCAGCGCCTTGACGTACTCGATGCCGTCCTTCTCGTCCCCGGCCATGTAGTGCGCGACACCGGAGGTGGTGTTGTGGGTCCGGGCGCCGCCCAGCGCCTCGAAGCCGACGTCCTCACCCGTGACCGTCTTGATCACATCGGGCCCGGTGATGAACATGTGCGAGGTCTGGTCGACCATCACCGTGAAGTCGGTGATCGCCGGCGAGTAGACCGCCCCGCCCGCGCACGGGCCCACGACCAGGCTGATCTGCGGGATCACCCCCGAGGCGTGGGTGTTGCGGCGGAAGATCTCGCCGTACATGCCGAGGGAGACCACACCCTCCTGGATGCGGGCGCCACCGGAGTCGTTGATGCCGACGACCGGGCAGCCGGTCTTGAGCGCGAAGTCCATGACCTTGACGATCTTCTCGCCGAACACCTCTCCGAGCGCCCCGCCGAAGACCGTGAAGTCCTGGGAGAACACGGCCACCGGGCGGCCGTCGACCGTGCCGTAACCGGTCACGACCCCGTCCCCGTAGGGCCGGTTCTGGTCGATGCCGAAGTTGGTCGAGCGGTGCCGGGCGAACTCGTCGAGCTCGGTGAAGGACCCCTCGTCCAGGAGGAGGTCGATCCGTTCGCGCGCGGTCAGCTTGCCCTTGGCGTGCTGCTTCTCCACCGCGCGCGCGGACCCGGCGTGGGTCGCTTCTTCGATGCGGCGCTGCAGGTCCGCGAGCTTCCCCGCGGTGGTGTGGCGGTCTGGAATCTCGGGGGCGGTCTCCGGCTCGGTGGACATCGGGATGCGGCTCCTGCTCGTCCTGGGGGTGGATACGGCGGGTCTTCAGGATCGGGGGAAGGCGGGGAACGGGGTCGTACGGGTCGTGATGGTGATCAGACGGGGTCTGTCGGGTTTCGGGGGTTCCGGACCGTTCGGCGGCTTTGCGCTGGCTGGGCTACCGGCACGTAGCGTATCGGCGGCACCGCTTGGTGGCAGTGCGTCGTTGGCCACACCTCCTGACCCTAGGCTGGCCCCCATGACGCCTTCTGACACCTCAGGGAGCCCAGGTGACGCGCGCGGACGCTGGTCCGACCTGGAGCGGCCACCGCTGAACGCCGCCGCGCTGCGCCGGGGGCTGGTGCGCCCCGGCGGGCTGTGGACCGAGCTCGAGGTGGTGCGGGCGACCGGCTCGACCAATACGGATCTGGTCACCCGGGCCCGGGCCGGAGCCCCCGAGGGCGCGGTGCTCATCGCCGAGGAGCAGACCGCGGGGCGCGGCCGGCTCGACCGCGCCTGGACGGCCCCGGCCCGGTCCGGGCTCTTCTTCTCCATCCTGCTACGGCCCGGCGACGCCGGCGTGCCCACCGAGCGCTGGGGCTGGCTGCCGCTGCTGGCCGGGGTCGCGGCGGCCGGGGCGCTCAGCCGTACCGGGGGCGTGGACACCGCGCTGAAGTGGCCGAACGACCTGCTGGTGACGGTCGCGGGCGAGGAGCGGAAGTTCGGCGGGATCCTCGCCGAGCGGGCCGGGGACGCGGTGGTGATCGGCATGGGGCTGAACGTCTCGCTGCGCGCCGGTGAACTCCCCGTTCCCACCGCCGGGTCGCTGGCCCTGGCGGACGCCATCTCCACCGACCGCGATCCGCTGCTGCGGGCCGTGCTGCGCTCGATCGCCGAGTGGTACGGGGAGTGGCGCCGCTTCGAGGGCGACCCCGGGGCGAGCGGCCTCCAGGAGACGTACGCGGCGGGCTGTGCGACCCTCGGGCGCCAGGTGCGCGCCGAGCTTCCGGGCGGCCGGGAGCGCGTCGGCGAGGCGGTCGCGATCGACGGCGACGGGCGTCTGGTTCTGGCCACAGAAGGCGGGGTTCAGGAGCCGGTCTCCGCCGGGGACATCGTGCATCTACGCTCCGTACCGAGGGAGGAATGACCCTCCCGCGCAAGAGTGAGCTACGGCACACCTGACGTATCGTGGTCGCGGTCGGTCCAGCTCGGGGCGGCTGTGGGCGAGCTCGGGACCGGGCCGGGAAGAGGGAACGGAAGGGCAGTGCGCAGGGATCGGACAGGGGGCGGGCGGTGACCGCCGACGACGCGGGTTCCGGCACGGCCGAGGAGCGCGAGGTGCTGGACGCCGCCGCGCCCGACGGGGCCGTACGGGACACCGGGGCGCGGGAGAGCGCCGCCGCGGAGACCCCCGACGACGAGGACCAGCCGGACCCCATCGCGCTCCGGCTGGAGCAGCTGATCCTCGGCGCCGAGCGGCGCTACACCCCCTTCCAGGCCGCCCGCAGCGCGGGCGTCTCGGTCGAGCTGGCCACCCGCTTCTGGCGGGCCATGGGCTTCGCCGACATCGGCCAGGCCAAGGCGCTGACCGAGGCCGACGTACTGGCGCTGCGCCGGCTGTCCGGTCTGGTCGAGGCCGGGCTGCTGAGCGAGCCGATGGCCATCCAGGTGGCCCGCTCCACCGGCCAGACCACCGCCCGGCTCGCCGACTGGCAGATCGACTCCTTCCTGGAGGGGCTCACCGACCCCCAGGAGACCGGGATGACCCGGACCGAGATCGCGTATCCGCTGGTCGAGCTGTTGCTGCCGGAGCTGGAGGAGTTCCTGGTCTACGTCTACCGGCGTCAGCTCGCGGCCGCGACCGGCCGGGTGGTGCAGGCGGCGGACGACGTCGAGATGGTGGACCGGCGGCTGGCGGTCGGCTTCGCGGACCTGGTGAGCTTCACCCGGCTGACCCGGCGGCTGGAGGAGGAGGAGCTCGGCGAGCTGGTCGAGGCGTTCGAGACCACGGCCGCCGACCTGGTGGCGGCGCACGGCGGACGGCTGATCAAGACGCTGGGCGACGAGGTGCTCTACGCGGCCGACGACGCGGGCATCGCCGCCGAGATCGCGCTGCGCCTGATCGAGACGCTGACGCATGACGAGACGATGCCCGAGCTGCGGGTCGGGATCGCGTTCGGCACGGTCACGACGCGGATGGGCGATGTCTTCGGCACGACGGTGAACCTGGCCAGCCGGCTGACGTCCATAGCCCCCAAGAACGCGGTCCTGGTGGACGGCGCGTTCGCCGAGGAGCTGAGCCGCACCGGGGAGGCCCCGGTGTCGGAGGCGGAGGCCGCGGAGGCGGCCGCCGCGGCGGAGAAGGAGGGCGAGGAGCCGCCCTCGTACCGCTTCGCGCTGCAGCCGATGTGGCAGCGGCCGGTGCGTGGCCTCGGGGTCGTGGAGCCGTGGCTGCTGAGCCGTCGCGCGTGAGCCCGTGCGGTGCGGGTGGTGTGCGGGTGGTGCGGGTGGTGCGGGTGCGTCCGGATTCCTTCCGGGCGGGGGCGTCCGGATCGTTCCCGCGGCTCTGTCCGGATCGTTCCCGCGGCTCCGGCCGGATCATTCCGGTGGCGCTGACCGGATCACTGAACTGGGCCCGGCGCGGGGCCCGTTGGGCTAGCCTACGTCCGCAAGATCCACTCGGTGGATCCCAGGTCCTGTCGTCGAAGTAGCACCGTCCGCGTCCGCCCGCGGGGTGGGCCCGGCGGTGTCCAGGAGCACGTGTGACCCAGCTTTACGATTCGAGTGCTCAGCGTCCGGGCGCCTTACCTCCGCCGGGCTGTCCCGCCCACGGGGAGACCGGTGCCGAACCGCTCCACGCGCCCGAGTTCGGTGCGGACCCCTTCGCGGTCTACCGGCGGCTGCGCGAGGCCCACGGCCCGCTCGCGCCGGTGGAGCTGGACAGAGGCGTACCGGCCATGTTGTGCCTGGGGTACGACACGGCGCTGGAGGTCATGCGGCGCCCCGAGACCTTCTCCAAGGACCCCCGTCACTGGCGGGACAGGAACGAGGGCCTGCTGCCGGAGTCCAGCTACGCCCCGCAGGTGATCAGGCCCCGGCCGCAGGTCGACTTCGTGGACGGCGAGGAGCACCGGCGGCTGCGCGGCGCCATCGAGGACACCACCGGCCGGATCGACTCCAGCGCCCTGCGGAACTATGTCGAGCGCATCGCCGACTCGCTGATCGACCAGTTCTGCGAGGCGGGCGAGGCCGAGCTGATCGGGACGTACTGCGCACTGGTCCCGATCATGGTCACGAGCCAGCTCTTCGGCTGCCCGCAGGAGATCATGGACCGGATGCTGCGGGGCGTGGCGGCGTTCATCGACGGCTCGGACCCATCGGGCGGGGACCGGACCTCGGGCGCGGCGCTGCGCGAGCTGATCGACCTCAAGCGGCGCGAGCCGGGCGCCGACATCACCTCCTGGCTGATCGCCCACCCGGCGCGGCTGAGCGACGAGGAGCTGGTCGAGCAGCTGCTGCTGCTGATCGGGATGGTGACCGGGGTGGTGCCCGGTCTGATCGGCAACTCCCTGCGGGTGCTGCTCACCGACGAGCGGTTCTCGGGCGAGCTGATGGGCGGCAGCATGCTCGTCGAGGACGCCCTCGACGAGGTGCTGTGGACGGACCCGCCGCTGGCCAACATGGGGCTCTACTTCCCGGTCCACGACACCAACCTCGCCGGGAAGCGGCTGCGCGCGGGCGACGCCGTGATGATCAGCTTCGCGGCGACCAACCGGGACGCCCTGCTGCGATCCCCGCACAAGCAGGGCAACCGGGCCCATCTGGCGTTCGGCGCGGGCGCCCACGCGTGCCCCGGCCGGTCCTCGGCCCGGCTGATCGCCTCCGTCGCGCTGGAGAAGCTGCTGGACCGGATCCCCGATCTGGCGCTCGCCGGGGAGATCGAGGAGCTGAAGTGGCTGTCCGGGATCTTCGTACGGGGGGTGATCACGCTGCCGGTGCGGTTCGCTCCCGTCCCCAGGCCGGGGAGCCGGCGCGGCGCGCCGCCCGCCGCCCGCCCGGGGGAGCCGGGCCCGCACGGGCCGCAGGGCCGGCCGGGTCAGCCGGGTCAGCCGGGTCAGCGGCAGGAGATGCCGCCGGGGATGCCTCCGCCGCCGCCCATCCCGCCGATCTCACTGCCGTTCGCCACCGACGCGGCGTCCGCGGCTGAGGCCCCGGCGGAATCGGGGGCGGACCCGGAGCAGGGGGAGGACGGGCAGAAGCAGCAGTCGATCCTGCTGGGCTTCCTGAACCGGTGGCGGCGGGCCCGCTGAGCGCTCCGCGGGGAGTGGCGCGGGGTGCGGTCGTTCATCCGCGGCCGCGTCGTGGCTGGTCCCACGCGGCGTAGCCGCATATCGACACAGCCCCGCGCCCCTTCGGGGGCGCAACCGAACCGCACCGGACTTCAGCGAGGGCGCTCAGAGCCTGTCCGGGCGCTCACAGGTTCCGCACGCCCCTGGGAGCTGCAATGATCGCGGGCAGTGTGTTCACGGTCGTTAACCGGGAGGGTGCGTGATGATTGAGCAGCGGTACGGGGAGTGGGTCGCGGTCCGCAGGGACGGCTTCGTGGCCGAGCTGGTGCTGGACCGGCCCAAGGCCATGAACGCCGTCTCGTCGGATATGGCGCGCTCCATCGCGGCGGCCTGTGCGGCGCTGTCCGCGGACCGTGACGTCCGGGCCGTGGTGCTGACCTCGACCCATGAGCGGGCCTTCTGCGTGGGCGCCGACCTCAAGGAGCGCAACTCGCTCACCGACGCCGAGATGATGCGGCACCGGCCGGTCTCCCGCGCCGCCTACACCGGGGTGCTGGAGCTGCCGGTGCCCGCCATCGCCGCGGTGCACGGCTACGCGCTGGGCGGCGGCTTCGAGCTGGCCCTGTCGTGCGACGTGATCGTCGCCGACCCCACCGCCGTGGTGGGGCTGCCCGAGGTGTCGGTCGGCGTGATCCCGGGCGGCGGCGGCACCCAGCTGCTGCCGCGCCGGGTGGGCGCCGCGCGCGCCGCCGAGCTGATCTTCTCCGCGCGCCGGGTGGCCGCCCCCGAAGCCCATGCGCTGGGCCTGGTGGACCGGCTGACTGCGGAGGGCGAGGACCGGACGGAGGCGCTGGAACTGGCTCGCGGCATCGCCGCCAACTCCCCGGTCGGCGTGCGGGCCGCCAAGAAGGCGCTGCGGCTGGGGCAGGGGCTGGATCTGCGGGCCGGTCTTGAGGTCGAGGACGCGGCGTGGCGGACGGTGGCCTTCTCCGGGGACCGCGCGGAGGGCGTGGCCGCGTTCAACGAGAAGCGTCCGGCGAACTGGCCGGGGCAGTGACGCACCCGGACCGGGAGGTGGCGGACTTTTCGGCAGGAGGAGTACCGGACCCGGACCGGGGAAGTTGACCGGATCCGGGGAGCGGCCCCGGCCCGGGGGGAGCGAAACGGCCACCGGGGGTGACCGTTCGCTCGGATACCCGGGGTGAACGGCCCGCAGCGGATTGTTCTCGACGTTCTTACGCTGGAGAGCAGAGCGAACGATGCATGGCCGTGAGGAATGCGAGGCCGTCGTGACGGACAACGGGGAGATCGGCGGACGGCCCGATGGGGTCGACGGACGATTGCGGGCCGTCGTGCGGCTCGCTCAGGAGATGGCGGCGGCCCACACCCCGCAGGAGTCGATGGGCGCGGCGGCCGAGGCGGCCCGCCGCGCTCTCGGCGGCAGCTTCGCGGCGATCTCGATGTGGGAGCGCGAGCGGGGGCGGCTACGGGTCCTGGTGAACGTGGGCGAGCTGATGGCGGGCGAGGAACGGCTGCCGGAGGACGAGTCGTACCCGGTGCACGACTTCCCGGAGATCGCCGAATTCGTACATGAGCACTGGGCCGCGGGCGGGGAGCCGCACGCCTGGGTCGAGACGGCCGAAGGCGTGGGCACGGGCGTCGGCGTCGGCTCGGCCTCGCCCAGCGGCAGCTGGGGAAGGGTGGCCGCGCTGCGGCGGCGCGGCCGCGGCAGCTGTGTGGTGGCCCCGATCGTGCTGCACGGGCGGGCGTGGGGCGAGCTGTACGTGGCCCGGGCGGCCGGACACCCCGTCTTCGACCGCGACGACGCCGACTTCGCGACCGTGCTGGCCTCGGTGACCGCCGCCGGGCTGGCCCAGACCGAGCGCCTGGAGGAGGCCCGCCGCCTCGCCTTCACCGATCCGCTGACGGGCCTCGGCAACCGGCGGGCGGTGGACATACGGCTGGACGAGGCGCTGGAGGCGTACCACGCGGACGGCACCGTGGTGAGCCTCGTGGTCTGCGACCTCAACGGCCTCAAGCGAGTGAACGACACCCTCGGCCATGCGGTCGGCGACCGCCTGCTGGAACGGTTCGGCTCACTCCTGTCCATATGCGGCGCGATGCTGCCCGGGGCGCTGGTGGCCCGGCTGGGCGGCGATGAGTTCTGCCTGCTGGGGGTCGGGCCCCCGGCGGACGAGGTGGTCCGGGTGGCCGACGAGCTGTGCCGGCGGGCCGCGGAACTGGAACTGGGCGAGGGGGTGGCCTGCGGAATCGCCTCCACGGGCGATCCGATCGGCCCCGTGCCGTCGGCCCGCCGCCTCTTCCGCCTGGCGGACGCGGCCCAGTACCGGGCGAAGGCGGCGCGGTCGCTGAAGCCGGTTGTGGCGGGGCGGGACGGGGGTGCGGAGGACGCGGTGATCCGCCTCGCCGACACGTCTCCCGCCCACCCTCCGGAACGCCGCCGCTTCCGAGGCCGCCGCTAACCCCCACCGGGCGCCCCGCCCAGGGGCTCCGCCCCCGCCCCGAACCCGGGGCCAGCCCCCCCGCCCCCCCGGCCCCCGCCGGGGCTCCGCCCCGGACCTCGCTCCTCAATCGCCGGAGAGGCTGAAAGCGGGCTCCCGCCCCTGGCGACACGGGGACTGAGAGGCGGCGCCGCAGCCCTGCGGGGCTCAGGGGCGCGGCCCCATGTTCGAGCCTCTCCGGCGATTGAGGAGCGGGGGCGGGGCCGGAGCCCCGGTTCGGGGAGGGGCGGGGTGGGGAATGACAGCGGGGTGACAGGCAGGGATTCACTCTCTAGGGTGCCTGAATATGGATATGCACACTGTGGTGGTGGGGACGTCCGGAACGACCGCCGACGATGTCATCGCCGTAGCCCGCGGCACCGCGCGGATCGAGATCTCCGAGGCGGCGCTCGACGCCATCTCCGCGGCCCGGCGGGTGATCGACGACCTCGCGGCCAAGCCCGAGCCCGTCTACGGCGTTTCCACCGGCTTCGGCGCGCTGGCCGTGCGCCACATCAGCCCCGAGCTGCGCGCCCAGCTCCAGCGCAACATCGTGCGCTCGCACGCCGCAGGCATGGGCGCGCCGGTGGAGCGCGAGGTGGTGCGGGCGCTGATGTTCCTGCGGCTGAAGACGCTCGCGTCCGGCCGGACCGGCGTCCGGCCCGTCGTGGTCGAGACGATGGCCGCGCTCCTCAACGCGGGGATCACCCCCGTCGTGCACGAGTACGGCTCGCTGGGCTGCTCCGGCGACCTGGCACCGCTGTCCCACTGCGCGCTGGCGCTGATGGGTGAGGGCGAGGCCGAGGGGCCCGACAAGATCGTGCGGCCCGCCGCCGAGCTGCTGGCCGAGCACGGCATCGAGCCGGTCGAGCTCCGCGAGAAGGAGGGGCTCGCGCTGCTCAACGGCACGGACGGGATGCTCGGCATGCTGATCATGGCCTGCGCAGACCTCGCCCGGCTGTTCACCGTCGCCGATGTGACCGCCGCCCTCTCGCTGGAGGCGCTGCTCGGCACGGACCGCGTCCTCGCGCCCGAGCTGCACGCCATCCGCCCCCATCCGGGGCAGGCGGCCAGCGCCGCCAACATGCTGCGGGTGCTGGCGGGTTCGGGGCTCACCGGGCACCATCAGGACGATGCGCCGCGGGTCCAGGACGCGTACTCGATCCGCTGTGCCCCGCAGGTCGCGGGCGCCGGCCGGGACACCCTCGCGCACGCCCGGCTGGTCGCCGAGCGCGAGCTGGCCTCGGCCGTGGACAACCCCGTGGTGCTGCCGGACGGGCGGGTGGAGTCCAACGGCAACTTCCATGGCGCGCCCGTCGCGTACGTCCTGGACTTCCTGGCCGTCGCGGCGGCCGACCTCGCGTCGATCGCCGAGCGCCGCACCGACCGGCTGCTGGACAAGAACCGTTCCCACGGCCTGCCGCCCTTCCTGGCCGGTGACCCGGGCGTGGACTCGGGGCTGATGATCGCCCAGTACACCCAGGCCGCGCTGGTGAGCGACATGAAGCGGCTCGCGGTGCCCGCCTCGGTCGACTCCATCCCGTCCTCCGCGATGCAGGAGGACCATGTCTCGATGGGCTGGTCGGCGGCGCGCAAGCTGCGTACGGCGGTGGACAGCCTGGCCCGCGTCCTGGCCGTCGAGCTGGTCGCGGCCACCCGGGGCATCGAGCTGCGCCGGGGTCTGGAGCCCGCGCCCGCGAGCCGGGCGGTGCTGACGGCGGCGCGCCGGGCGGGCGTCGAGGGGCCGGGCGAGGACCGTTATCTGGCGCCCGACTTGGCGGCGGCGGACGCGTTTGTACGATCCGGAGAGCTGATCGGGGCCGTGGAGTCGGTGACGGGCCCCCTGGACTGAACCGGGCCGGGGGCCGGTGCGCCCCCGATGCGGCTCGTAAGCGAAGGGGCTAGTACGCCTCCGGGCGGGTGCGCCGCACGGAGGCGGTCACCATCGCCACGCCCAGGCCCAGGAAGGCCGTGCCGCCGAAGAGGTACGGGGTGACGTCCACGCTGCCGGTGTCGGCCAGATCCCCGTCGGGCACGGCTTCGGTCCTGGGCCCGGAGCCGGACCCGGCCCCTGGCGAGCCCTCGGAGGTCCGCGAGGACGCCGATGACGATCCCGGGTCCTCCACGGTCGCGTTGGCGGACGGGACGAACCACAGGGCGCACAGCAGCGAACCGGCAGCGGCGGCGGTCAGCAGCGGTCGGCGTGCGTTCAACGGCATCCTCCTTGAGGCTGCGGCAAATTGACCCCGTGCGCCGATCGTAGTGACAACTGCGGGTCGTGCGGAAGCGAGACGGGTCGGCACCCTAACCTCCGTCGCATGACGAGTACCGAGACATCACGGTTTGTCCGGCTTCGGGCGGAGCTTGTGGTAGAGATCGCCGATGCGGACCGGCTACGGCGCGCGGCGTATGAGCGGATCGACGGCGACGATTCCATGGCCGCCGAGGAGCGGGGCCACGCACGCCGCATGGTGGAGTCGGACGAGGCCGAGGCGCTGGCCTATCTGGTCGAGCCGTTCGAGCTGGTGGGGGAGGTGCCGGGGGTGGAACTCGCCCAGGCGTCCTGGAGCAGCGAGCACGTCGACTACGATCCTCGCTCCGCCGAGTGGTCCGGAGCCTTCGTCGGCCCGGACGAGGAGGACTGAGCCCGGAGGGCCGTATCCGGAGGGCCATATTCCGGGTGACGAAGACGGCTGAGCCGTGCGGGTCCGGGTGTCGGCGGGTCTTACGCTTGACTGGCGCCTTTGCTAAGTGGTCTTGCGCACAGTTTTACTGTGCGTGGAACCGGCCAAAAGGTACAGGCGTTCTTATCGGGCAGGTCCGGGGTTTCTGGGGTCCAGATCAAGATCCAGGTCAAATGGAGAAGCGTGTGATGACGGACGGCAAGCGCCGTAAGGGGCTGGTGGCCGTGGCCGCCGTGCTCGGCGGCGTACTCACTCTCGCCGCGTGCGGCGGGGATGGCGGCGGCGACGACGCCAAGAACGACGGGCACAAGTCGCAGTCGCAGGTCGACGAGGCGGCGGCCAAGGACGCGTCGGACGCCCACATCAAGATCACGCCGAAGGCCGGTGCGACGAACGCGGGCATCAACAGTGACACCAAGGTGACGGTGAGCGAGGGCAAGCTCACCTCCGTCACGATGACGTCCGCGGCGACCGGCAACACCGTGGCCGGGACCATATCGCCCGACAAGACGTCCTGGAAGCCGAGTGGGCAGCTGGAGCGGGCCACTCAGTACAAGATCAGGGCGTCCGCCGAGGACTCCAAGGGCCGTAAGGCGACCGAGAACTCGTCCTTCACCACCGTCTCGCCCTCCAACAGCTTCATCGGCAACTTCACGCCGGAGGACGGCTCCACGGTCGGCGTGGGCATGCCGGTGTCCATCCGGTTCGACAAGGCGGTGACCAACAAGAAGGACGTCGAGTCCCACATCAAGGTCACCTCCAGCAGCGGCCAGCAGGTGGTCGGGCACTGGTTCGGCGGCAACCGGCTCGACCTGCGCCCGAAGGACTACTGGAAGGCGGGCTCGACCGTCTCCCTGAAGCTGGACCTGGACGGCGTCGAGGCGTCGTCCGGTGTCAAGGGCGTCCAGGAGAAGACGGTCAACTTCAAGATCGGCCGCTCCCAGGTCTCCACGGTGGACGCCGAGTCCAAGGAGATGAAGGTCGTCCGCGACGGCAAGCTGGTCAAGACCATCCCGATCTCGGCCGGCAGCCCCGACAACACGACCTACAACGGTCAGATGGTGATCTCCGAGAAGTTCAAGGAGACCCGGATGAACGGTGCGACGGTCGGCTTCACGGACGACGACGGCAAGGGTGAGTACGACATCAAGGACGTGCCGCACGCCATGCGGCTGTCCACCTCGGGCACCTTCATCCACGGCAACTACTGGGGCGCCAAGTCCATCTTCGGCAGCGTCAACACCAGCCACGGCTGTGTCGGTCTGTCGGACACCAAGGGCGCGGGCGACCCCAACACGGACGGCGCCTGGTTCTACGACAACTCCCAGGTCGGTGACGTCGTCATCGTGAAGAACTCCAAGGACAAGACCGTCCAGCCGGACAACGGCCTCAACGGATGGAACATGGACTGGAGCCAGTGGGTGGCCGGAAGCGCCGTCGGCAGCGCCTGACACACCCTCTTCTCACCACCGCCGGGCGGCGGCCGGCCTCCGGGCCGGCCGCCGCCCGGCTTTGCGCGGGGCTTTGCGCCCGGCTTTGCGCGGGGCTTTGCGCCCGGCTTTGCGCGGGGCTTTGCGCGGGGCCGTACGCAGGGCGGCGTGCGGGGCCTTGTGCGGCGGCTTCATGCCGGGGCCGGGAAGCCGTGTGCCGCGTTCACGGCCCGTCGGCGAACCGGTGCGCCCGGTAGCGGTCCGCGCCGAGTGGCGTGACGCCCGGGCCGGAGGAGAATGGGCCATGGGGGCATCCCGTACCGGCCGCGCACGGCCGGAAGTGGCGATACGGAGGCGGCCCCATGCCCGAAGTCACGTCCTATCAGCCTGGAACGCCCTGCTGGATCGATCTGATGGTCCCCGACCAACAGGCCGCCCTGGACTTCTACTCCGGGCTGTTCGGCTGGGAGGGAGAGGTCGGCCCTCCGGAGACCGGGGGCTATGCGACCTGGTCACTGCGGGGCAAGCCCGTCGCGGGGGTGATGTCCGCGCAGTCGATGGGGGAGGAGGCCCCGCCGCCGACCGTCTGGACCACCTACTTCTGCTCCGCAGACGCCCAGGCCACCTCGGAGTCCATCAGCCGGGCCGGAGGCACCGTGCTGATGCCGGTCATGGATGTGATGGACCTCGGGCGGATGCTGGTGGCGGCCGACCCGCTGGGAGCCGTCTTCGGCGTCTGGCAGCCACTCGGCTTCACCGGCGCGGGCCTCGTCAACGAGCCGGGCACGCTGATCTGGAACGAGCTCAACACCACCGACCGGGAGGCGGCTTCGGCCTTCTACGCGGAGGCGCTGGGCGTGGAGTCGACCCCCATGGAGGGCGAGGGCGCCGAGGGCTATTTCGCGCTCTCCGTCGACGGCCGCACGGTAGGCGGGCTCCAGCCGCTGCGGGAGGGGATGCCACCGGAGGTGCCCCCGCACTGGCTGGTCTACTTCGCCGTCGAGGACACCGACCGCATTTCGGCCAAAGTGTCCGCCGAGGGCGGCACGGTCCTCCGCCCGCCGTACGACATGGTCGCGGGCCGGATGTCGCTGGTGAAGGATCCGCAGGGGGCGCCGTTCGCCCTGATCGCCCCGAAGCCCATGCCTTCCAGCCCCTCAGGGGGCACCTCCCAGCGGTAGCTGGGCGAGTTTGAGGAGCGGGGTCCGGGGCGGAGCCCCCCACGCGGCGGAGCCGCATATCGATGCTGCCGGGAAGGGGCGGGGCGGGGAGCAGCCCCGCCGCAGGCGCCAAGCTCCGCCGGACAACCCCCAGCCGGACAGACCCTAGCCCCGCTTGAGGACGAAGTAGCCGGACGTGGAGCCCACGGGCGTGTACGAGCTGCCCGGGTGGAGCTGCCCGGCGTACTCGATCACCTGCCGCTCGGTGCGCTCCGGCGGCTCCTGGAGGGCTATGTAGTCCGGCCGTATGTCCTGCGTGGCGCCGACCCACAGCACCCGGCAGCGGCTGGTGAGGCGGCTTATCGGCCCGACGTTGGCCTCCACCGTCGCCCCGTCCGGGATCCGGTCCAGCAGCCGCTCCACCGCCCGCGTCTGCGGTGACTTGTCGTATGTGGCGCCCTGGGTGAGGCCGTACAGCGGCATGGAGGACGACAGCGCCAGGGCCGCGCCGCACACCGCGGCGGGCAGCTGACGGGCGTACGAGGCGAGCCAGGGCCGGTGGGTGTCGCGGACCCGGTCCAGGGCGTCCACCAGGGCCAGCAGGGCGACCGGCATCAGGACCGCGCTGTAGTGCCAGTCCGTGCCCCAGTAGTGGTCGTCGTGGGAGAGGAAGCGCCAGCCGAGGGTGGGCACGGCGGCCAGCAGCAGCGGGGAGCGCAGCGCCAGCAGACCGGTGGTCGGCAGCAGGATCCACAGCAGGGTGCGCAGCGCGGTGCCGAACGGGATCGTGCCGGTCTGGTCGCCGCCGCTGCCGACCTTGTCCCAATAGTCGTACGAGCCCGCGCCGTTGAAGCCGGGGATGACGACGCCGAGCGCGAGCGCCGAGACCGCGACGCCGAAGCCCATCAGCGCGACGGCGAGCGGGACGGCGCGGGGGCCGCGCTCCGGGTCGCGCCGGGCGCGGATCCAGACGACCGCGCCGATCGCGGCCACCGTGGCGCCCATGTCCTCCTTGACGAAGACCAGCGGGGCGGCCCACAGCAGCGCCGCGTACCAGCGCCCGCGGATCACCGCCTCCAGGGAGAAGGCGATGAGCGGGATGGCGAAGCAGATCTCGTGGAAGTCGAAGTCCACGGCGCGCTGGAGGCCCCAGGACACCCCGTAGGCGATGCCGATCGCGAGCCCCCGGCCGCGCCCCAGCAGCCGGGCGGCGACGCGGGTGACGGGGACGGCGGAGACGGCGAACAGCGCCGCCTGCGCGACCAGCAGGGTGACCGGGCCGGGGAAGACCCGGTAGACGGGGCCGAGCAGGGCCGTTATGGGGCTGAAGTGGTCGCCGAGGATATTGGCGCCCGGGCCCTTGAGATCGGCTATGGGGGCCTGGAAGTGCGCGTACGCCCGTATCGCCTGCTCGAAGATGCCCAGGTCCCAGGACATGGTGGCCATGCGGCGGTAGCGGCAGACCGACAGCGCCGTGAAGGCGGCGAAGAGGGCGAGGGCCAGCCAGTACGGATCGGCCCGTGGCTGCCGCAGTACGCCTGCCCTCGTGACAAGCCGGGTACGCCCCCTGATGGCGGCGGTCGCCCCCTCGGCGCCGGTGCCGGGCGGAGCGGTTGCGGCCGTGTCCATCCAGGATCCTTATCGTGTGGGCGGTCTGTGCGAAAAGATACGCGAAGGGGGCGGGAAGATTGCGGGGACGGTTTCGCATACCGATGCGAAGTTCCGCGGCGGTGCTGGCCGCGCTGCTGGCGGTCGGCGGCTGCAAGGCCGGTGACCAAGACGGCAAGGGCGCTGACGAGGGCGGGGGCGGTCCGAGCCGGCCCGCGGCGTCCGGCTCGGCCCTGGCGGCTGTGTCCTCGCTCACAGTCAAGGGCCGTGCGCCGAAGACGGGTTACGAGCGCAGTGAGTTCGGCAGTTCGTGGGTGGACACCGACGACAACGGCTGCGGGACCCGCGATGACATCCTCAAGCGCGACCTCGAGGGCGTGAGGTTCCGTGACGGCCACTGCCTGGTCGCCTCGGGCACGCTCGCCGACGATCCGTACACCGGCCGTGATGTCCGGTTCGTCCGGGGTCACAGCAAGGTGGACATCGACCATGTGGTCGCGCTGTCGGACGCCTGGCAGAAGGGCGCCCAGAAGTGGGACCGGGACAAGCGCCTGGAGTTCGCCAACGATCCGCTCAATCTGATCGCCGTGGACGCCTCCGCCAACCGCCGTAAGGGCGACGGCGACGCGGCGACCTGGCTGCCGCCCAACAAGGCGTACCGCTGTGCCTATGTGGCGCACCAGGTGGCGGTGAAGAAGACGTACGGGCTGTGGGTGACCGGGGCCGAGAAGGGTGCGATGCGGCGGGTGTTGGGCGGCTGCCCCGGCACGAAACTGCCCGCGCGCTAGCCTGCCGGGGCCGGGGGCGGCCGGGAGGCTGACCAAGACCGTGGTGAATCGTTGTCCAAGCAGTGGCCTAGGCCGCGCCGACTCCATACCATCGATCAACGCCAGATCGTTTGTCGCGCCGCACGATCTCTGCCGGGAGGCTTAATGATCCGCCGCCGTACTGCGCTCACCGTCTCCGCCGCGTCCGCGCTGCTGCTCTCCGCACCGCTGATCACCGCGTGCGGCGACGCCCCGCGGCCCGGTGCCGCGGCGGTCCTGGACGGTGGCCGGATCACCGTGTCCCAGCTCCAAGCGCAGGTCAAGGCCGTCCGGCAGGCTCAGAGCAGCGACCCGAGGGCGGCTCAGACGGTCGCGGGGAGCGGCCGGCTGAACCAGGACACGCTGATCCGGATGATCCAGTTCCGAGTGATCGAGCGGGCCGGTAAGGACAACGGGATCAGCCCCAGCCGCCGCGAGGTCCAGCGCGCCCGCTCCGCCGCCGAGAAGCAGAGCGGCGGGTCCACCGCCCTGCGCGCCCTGTATCTCCAGCAGGGCATCGCGCCCGGCGGGATCGACGAGGCGGTCCGGATGGACCTCACGCGCAACGCGCTGCTGCGCAAGCTGGGCACCTCCAAGGTCAATGAGGTGTTCACCCAGACCTCCAAGGCGCTCGACATCCGGGTGAACCCCCGCTACGGAAAGTGGGACAACACCCAGGGCACCGCCGTCCTGGCCAAGGAGGCCTGGCTGCGCACCTCCGGCGGTACCCCCGAGCAGGCGTAAGTTACGTTGCAAGGGTGACCGCACCCGACTCGCCCGCCCCTGCCGACGCCGCCCCCACCGGGCGCATCGTCCTCCTCACCACAAGTCACCGGGTGGCGCCCGGACTGCTGTCCTGGCCGGCCTGGCAGGCGCTGCGCGGTGCCGACCGGGTGCTGTCCGGCGATCCGGACCATCCGCAGCTGCCCTATCTGCGGGACGCGGGCGTCGAGGTGGAGCCGGGCGCCGCGCCGGGCGCGCGCGAGCTGGTCGACTACTGCGTGGCGGAGGGCGGCCGCACGGCCGTCGTGATCACCTCCGCCGAGGGCGAGTCCGAGCTGACCGACGGGCTGGCGCGGCTGGCCGGATCCGGCCGTGAGGCGATGCCGGACCTGGAGCTGCTGCCCGGTTCCTACGATCTGCCGGGCGCGCGGCTGCTCGATCTGGTGCAGGTCATGGACCGGGTCCGGGCCGAGTGCCCGTGGAGCGGCACCCGGACCAACGAGGAGCTGGTGAAGTACGGCATCGAGGAGGCGTACGAACTCGTCGAGGCCATCGAGGAGGGCGACCGCGAGGCGCTGCTCGAGGAGCTCGGAGATGTGCTGCTCCAGGTCGTCTTCCACGCCCGGATCGCCCAGGACGACCCCGAGCACCCGTTCTCGATCGACGATGTGGCGGGCGGCATCGTGGACAAGCTGATCCACCGCCATCCGCATGTCTTCGGCGACGAGGCCGCCGAGACCCCGGAGGACGTCCGGCGCCACTGGCTGCGGACCAAGGCGGCCGAGAAGCGGCGCGATTCGGTCACCGAAGGGGTGCCGCTCGGCCAGCCCTCGCTCGCGCTGACCGCCAAGCTGGCCTCCCGCGCCCGGACGGCCGGGCTCGACGTGGCCCTGCCGGACGGGGCGGGCATCGGCTATGAGCTGCTGGCGCTCGCGGCGCGGGCCGAGGCGGACGGCGTGGACCCGGAGGCGGCGCTGCGCGCGGCGGCCCGCGCCTACCGTGACGCGATCCGGGCGGTGGAAGGGGCCGCGGCGGAGGGGCCCTCGGCGGAGGGGCCCACGGCGCGGTGACGCCGGGCCGGGTGTGACGCCGAGGCGGCCGGAGTGATATCCGGGCGGGTCCGGGTACCCGGCCGCCATGGATACGTACACCGAGGATCTCGCCGTGACCCGGGACCTGCTGGTCGGGACGGGGCCGCTCATCGTCGGGCTGGTGGTCGTGATCCTGTGCTTCGGGGCCGTGTGGTGGGGGATACGGCTACGGGCCCGTGAGCCGGTCCCGCCCCAGCGGCCGCAACGCCGCGCCGGTTCCTGGCAGAAGGCCCAGGAGGCCGACCACGAGGCGCGGGCGGCGGGCCACGGCCCGGGGCACCAGGACGACGAGGACAGCGTCGGCTATGTCACCCAGAACCGCGAGCCCGATGAGGTGGACCGGGACGGCCGCCGCCGGTTCCCGTCCGAGCTGGGCGGCTCCGGGACCCGCGACTCCGGTAAGCGTGGCACCGAGGACAGGCCCAACTGGCGCGAGGGCAGCAGCGGTTCGTTCGGCAACGGCTGAGCGGTCGCGGGTGCACGGTGGGTGCGTACGACGACGAGACGACGAGGGCCCGGCACCGGTGGTGTCCGGTGCCGGGCCCTCGTACGGCCGTCGTGGAGGTCAGCGCCTGATGGGCACCGGCTCCAGCGTGGCGCGGAAGTGGCGCAGGATCGGGGACTGGTCGGTGATCCGGAAGCCGTAGACCTGGTCCGCGTTCTTGGCGATCTTCGCGAGCGTCTCGCCCACGTGGTCGTAGTGGCTGCGGGTGTAGACCCGGCGCGGCAGGGCGAGCCTGACCAGCTCGTACGGCGCGCTCTTGACCGGGTTGCCGTGCTCGTCCTCCTCGCCCAGGTAGAGCGACCCCAGCTCGGCCGAGCGGATGCCGCCCTCCAGGTAGAGCTGGCAGGCCAGGGCGTGGCCGGGGTAGTGGTGCGGCGGGATGTGCGGCAGCAGCCGCCCGGCGTTGAGGTAGAGGGCGTGCATGCCCGGGGGCTCGACGATGTCCACGCCCGCGGCGCGGACCCGGTGGGCGAGGTGGGAGGCGATCTCGGCGCGCTCGGCGAGATAGCTCGGCTCGGTCACCTCGGTCAGCCCCTGCGCCATCATGTCGAGGTCGCGTCCGGCCAGACCGCCGTAGGTCGCGAACCCCTCGGTGGCGATGAGGAGCAGTTCGCACTTCTGGGCGAGCTCGGGGTCGTTGGTGCCGATGAAGCCGCCGATGTGGACGATGCCGTCCTTCTTGGCGCTCATCATGCAGCCGTCCGCCAGGCGGAACGCCTCCTCCGCGACCTGCCGCGGGGTGCGGTCGCGGTAGCCCAGCTCATGACGGGTGACCAGCCAGGCGTTCTCGGCGAACCGGGCGGCGTCCAGGAAGAGCGGCACCCCGTGCTGACGGCACAGGGCGGCCGTCCGCTTGAGGTTCTCCATGGACACGGGCTGACCGCCGCCGCCGTTGTTGGTGATGGTCATGACGACCACGGCGACCCGGGAGCCATCGGGCCCGGACAGTGTCCGGGCGAGCGCGTCCAGGTCGATGTTGCCCTTGAACGGGTCGGTGCTGTCGAGGTTCTTGGCCTCGGGGCACGGCAGGTCGCGCGCCTCGGCGTCGTTCAGCTCGACATTGGCCCGGGTGGTGTCGAAGTGGGTGTTCGACAGCACGAGGTCGCCGCGCTCCAGCAGGGTGGTGAACAGCACGCGCTCGGCGGCGCGCCCCTGGTGGGCGGGGAGGATATGGGCGTAGCCGGTGAGCTCGGTGACCGTCTCGTGGAAGCGGTAGAACGAGCGGGAGCCCGAGTAGGACTCGTCGCCCGCCATCCCCGCGGCGAGCTGGGCGGCGGACAGCGCCCCGGTGCCGGAGTCGGTGAGCAGGTCGATGGTCACCTCTTCGGCGCGCAGGTCGAAGAGGTTGTAGTTGACACGCTTCAGCGCCGCTTCGCGCTGCTGCCGTGTGGTGACGGGTATCGGTTCGACAACCTTGATCCTGTACGGCTCCACGCTGCCCCTGCTCCTGTCTGTTCGTCGTTCGGTGTTTCGGCGTGCTCGGCGTGCGGTGTCCCGGAGTTCGATTTCCCGGTGTGCTCGGTGTGCTCGGTGGTTCGATGGCCCGGCGGAGTTCAGAGCCGAGCCCGCACCCGGTCACGGGTGGGGACCGTCTCGCGGGGCGGCCGGGTCTCGTACGCCTCGGAGGAGACGTAGACGGTCACCCGCCGGGGCCGGCCGCGCTGGTGGACGAGTGCCAGATAGGCGATCAGGCCCACGCCTTCGCCGAGGGGACGCGGGCTCACGGCGGCCAGCGCCCGGTCGAGGGCTGCGCTGTCCATGTCATTGCTGCGCAGTACGGCCACGGCCCGCTCCCGCGCCTCGCCGTCGTGCCGGACGTAGTCGCGGACGGGCACGTGGAGCGTGTATCCGCTGGGCAGCCCGGTCGCCGTCTCCGTGAAGGAGTGGCAGGTGAGGGCGGGGCGCCCGGCGAGCCGGTCGGCGCCCTCGTCGTCGGCGAGGTCCCCGGTGGGGAAGTCACCCACGGTGCGGAAGAACTCCTCCAGCCCCTCCCGGCCCGGTGCGGGGGTCATCCGGGGCAGGGAACCCGCCTCGGCGGGGGACATCCCGGGGTGCCTGAGGTAGACCTTCACCCTCGGGGCGTCCCAGTCGCCGAGGTCCAGGGCGAAGAACGGGAAGCCCTCCGCCCGGGGCAGCGAGTCGAACGCTTGGCCGTGGCCCAGCCTCGCCAGCGCCTCGCGGACCGTCTCGGCGGCCCGGTCGGCGCCGTTCGCCGAGGGGTTGAGGTAGACCTTGACCCCGGGGACGCCGCCGGGGCGGAGCTCCAGGGCGCACCACAGGGCCATCGGGCCCTCGGGGGACGGGGGGAGGAACAGGTCCTCGATCCGGTCGAGCTGGTCGGTCGAGAACCCCCAGCGGTCCGCCATGGCGTGAATCGACCGCAGACCGGTCCGGCCGTTCTCCGCCAGGTCGTTCCCGCTGGAGCAGCCCGGCTCCACCAGCACCCGCAGGTCCGGGGTCTGGCCCGGCAGGAAGGCCAGGGAGAACTCGACGGGGCTGTGGTCGTCGGAGAGAAAGGTGTGCGACGGGGGCGGCAGTGCCAGCGGCCGTCCGGCCGTGGCCCCGAGGCTCTCGATCAGCACCCCTGTGTACGCGGCCATATCGGCCTCGCTCAGCCCGGCCACGTGGCACAGCCGGGTCAGCTGGCCCGTGGTGAGGTCACCGAGCAGGGCCTCGCCCGAACGGAAACCGTTCATCGAACCTCCCGCTGAATCGAGAGGAACGGCTGTTTTGGTTTAGGCGGTGGGGATAGCCGGTGTTCCGGTACCACGAGAAGATACCCGCCCCGGGGGGCGGGTATCTGGGTTCCCATCGCGTGTGCTTCCGCGAAATTAGGGTAGGTGTTCGATTGGCCGCGGGTGTGGGGGTGCGGTCGGGATATGAGTGAAACCGCTGATCGTCGACCGACAGTGATGTCGCCGGCGGCGGGAGACCTCACGACAGCTCCTCTTAGATTTTGGCCAACATAAATTGCGCAACACTGCCTACCCGTTCACTTGAACATTCATGCGGTATGAAATGGGTTCCCGATGTGACCTAGATCACGCTCTCCACCACGAGAGGAACGAACTCCACAAGCCGCCCTTCTCCTGCTTATTCTGGGCGTGGGCGCGATGGTCGCCCGTGGGGATCTGTTGCTGCGTAACGGGCTGTTTTTCCGTACGTATCGGAGTGAATCGGGCAGGGAGTGCGTTCAGCCCTCGGTTGAATGGTCCGGGGCGCCACGTCAGGCTCGACTCGGGCACCGCGAGCTCGATGTCCGGCAGCTTGTTGAGCAGTTTTTCGATGGCCACCACACCGATCAGCTGGCCGGTGTCCTTGGCCGGGCAGGCGTGCGGACCGGCGCTCCATGCCAGGTGAGCGCGCTTGCTGAGCTGCTGCCGGGAGGCGGACAGCGCGGGGTCGCTGTTCGCGGCCGCGATGGAGACCAGCACCAGATCGCCCGCCCGCAGCCGGGTCCCGGCGAAGTCCACATCGGTAACCGGGTAATGCGGGGCGTAATTGGCCATTGGCGGGCTGTTCCACAGCACATCGTCGAGGGCGTCCTCGACCAGCAGCCCGGCCCCCGCGTACCGCTCGTCCGAGAGCAGTAGCAGCAGCGCGTTGGCGATGAGATTCCGCTGCGGCTCGGCCCCGGCGCCCAGCAACAGCACCAGCTGATGAACCATTTCACCGTCGTTCAGCTGGGCATGGTGTTCCATAAGCCAGGAGGTGACATCGTCTCCGGGCTGCTTGCGCTTCAACGCGACGAGTTCGGCCACGCTCTGGCCGAGTACCTCGTTCGCCTTCTCCGCATTGATTCCGTCGAATATCCCGGAAATGCCGAAGATGACCCGGTCGCCAATTTCCGCCGGACATCCGAAAAGCTCATTGAAAACAAACAGCGGCAGCAGTTTGGCATAATCGTTGAGCAGATCGGCCGAGCCGCGGGAGATGAACTGGTCCATCAGATATTCCGCGACGCGTTCGACATGGCGGCTCAGCCGATGCGTGTCCACCCGGGCCAGGCTGTCGGTCACCGCCTGACGCAGCCGCATATGCTCGGCGCCGTCGGTGAACATGCAGTTCGGCCGGTACTCCAGCAACGGGACGACCGGATTGTCCCGGGAGACCTTGCCCTCGTTGTATTCACGCCAGCGGCGCGAGTCCTTCCGGAAGGTGTCCGGGTTCTGCAGCAGCTGGAGCGCCGCCGAGTAGTCCGTGACCAGCGTGGCCTCGACGCCCGGGGAGAGCTCCACCGGCGCGGTCGGGCCGTACGAGCGCATGTAGGTGTAGTAGGCACCCGGATCGGCGGCGAACTCCGTCCCGTACAGCGGCACCCGCTTGCCACTGCCATGGGCGGGGCAGCCGGGTGGTGGCGCCGCCGGAAAATCCGATTGCATGTTCATCAGGTGCTCCTAGCGGGTACGTTCCTGTAGGTAACGGACAAGCGTTATCAGCGCGTTGGCCGATGACTTCTCGTCACGTGCGTCACAGGTGACGATCGGGGTCTCGGGCAGCAGATCGAGCGCCTCGCGCAATTCGTCGTCGGGGCGGTCCGGCGTGCCATCGAAGTGGTTGACGGAAATCGCATAGGGCAGTCCGTAGTGCTCCACCAGGTCGATCACCGGGAAGGATTCCTTGAGCCGTTCGGGATCGACGAGGATCAGTGCCCCGAGAGCGCCTCGGGTCATGTCCTCCCACACCTGGACGAAGCGCTCCTGTCCGGGCGTGCCGAAGAGATACAGGACAAGTCTGTCGCTGAGCGTGAGCCGGCCGAAGTCCATGGCCACGGTGGTCGTGGTCTTGCCCCGGGTGCCCATGAGGTCGTCGACATGGGCTCCGGCCTGAGTCATCCGCTCCTCGGTGCGCAGCGGAGGAATCTCGGACATGGTGCCGATGAACGTCGTCTTTCCGACCGCGAAATGCCCCACGACCAGGATCTTGGCCGCGATCTGCACCGCTTCGTTCAGATAGACGTCATCATCCGAAACGGGCCTGGAGCCCATCCAGCACCTCCTGAAGGAGCGAAACGTCGACAAGCTGCGCGGGAGGCGCGGGTGCGCGGGTGACGAGGTATCCGTCCGAGGAGAGATCGGACAGCAGGACCTTCACGATGCCGATCGGAAGTCCCATGTGTCCGGCAATCTCCGCGACCGAGAGATAACCACCCGAGCACAGCTCCAGGAGCCCGCGCTTCTCCGGGTCGAGATGGCTGGGGGGTCTCTCTTCGGAGGCGGTGACCAGCGTGATCAGGTTGAACTGGTCGTTCTCCGGAAGCCCTCGACCGTTGGTGATGACGTACGGTCGCACTAATTGAGCGGATTCGGGCTCCTGCTCGCCTGGCGCCGTCATGCCTGAATTCCGGTGTTTTCGCGAGGTGGTGTGCTCAGCGCCTTGCCGAGCTGCCCGACAAGCTGCTGCATCCGGAAGGTGATGTCGGCCATGTCGACATCCGGCGCCGAGGAGACCGCCAGATACGCGCCCTCACCCGCGGAGATGAGGAAGACCCAGCCACCGTCGAACTCGACCAGGGTCTGGCGCCACGTCATATGGGAGCCACCGCAGAAGCCGGCCATGGTGCGGCTCAGCGACTGGATGCCGCTCATCGCCGCCGCGACGGTGTCGGCCTCGTCCTTTTTGACCTCTTGAGAACGGGCCATCAGCAGACCGTCGGCGGAGACCAGGATCGCATGACGAGCCCCTGGTACTTCCAGGGCGCTCTCAAGCATCCATGACAGGTCGTTGTTCACTGAGGATCATGCCCTTCCCTGTTCGGGGTTCCTGCTGAGCGTCCGGACTGAGTGCCGCGCTGGAACGCGCCCATGATCGAAGCGGATTCCTCGCTCGTCCGGGCCGGGGCACTGGCGGAGTCTGCTCTGGGAACGATGGAAATCGAGCCCTTACGGCGACGTTTGGGCAGGCCCCCGGCGGTGGAACCGCCCACGGTGGAACCGGTCATGGTGGAACCGTCCGGCTGCGGCTGCGGCTGCTCGACCGCGGCGGGAGCGTGGGTCGTCGGCTGCTCTTCCGGCTCGGGCATATTGGTCAGAAGGTCCTCGGGGAGAAGCACGACCGCGCGAACACCACCGTACGGAGAGGCCGAATCGACGGACACCGTGAAGCCATAGCGCGCGGCGAGCACACCGATCACCGCAAAACCGAACTGCGGCGGATTGCCCAGTCCCGTTACACCGGTGGCGTGCGTGGCCGAGAGCAGCTTGTCCGCCCGGTTCTTCTCCTCCTCGTTCATACCGACGCCGGCGTCGTCGATGATGACGCAGACGCCCTTGGGGACGGTGCGAATGGTGATGTCGATGGGCGAGTCGGGCGCGGAGTAACTCGTCGCGTTGTCCAAAAGCTCGGCCAGCGCCAGCGCGACCGGTTCCACGGCCCGGCTGACCAGGGCGAAATTGCTCTGCGAGCGGATTTCCACCCGGGTGTAGTGACGGATGCGGCCCTTGGCGCTGCGCACCACGTCGTAGACCGAGGCGACGGCGCGCTGCCGGCCCAGCCAGCCGTCACAGAGCACCGCGATGGACTGCGCACGCCGACCGAACTGCGAGTTCATGTGGTCGATCTCCAGGAGGTCCTGGAGAAGCTGGTGCTCGCCGTACTTGTCCTGCGTCTTGGAGAGGGCCAGCTGCTGCTCGTTGGCGAGGCCCTGAAGGGTACGCATGGCGGACTTCAGCGCGCTCTTGGTGGCCTCTTCGGCGCGGTTGTGGGCTTCCTGCACCGCCTCGGCGTAATTGTTCTCGAGGTCGGCCGCGCGTTTCTCTAGGTCCGCCTTCTCCTGGCGCAGATTCGCTCGCGCCTTTCGCCCGCGGATAATGGCGGTTGCGGCGAGAGGCGTGCCAGCGATCAGGGCCCAGAGCGCTGGATCCTGTAGATATTGCGTCATTGAGACTCTCTTTAAACGACTAGACCGCCAGGGACTTTAGGGAGGTGTGGTGCGTTATGCGTCTGGAATGGTCGGGGCGGCGGTAAGTCAGCGCCCGTACGGCGCCCGCGGGTTCCGGGGACATCGCACTCGTCTTGCCGACGGCAGCGCACAGGAGTCGGTGCGCCGGAACGGCTCCGTATGCCCGACTGGCGGCATAATGCTCCTCAGAGTGGGGATCCTCTCGGCGTGATGTGCCGGATCGCCGTGTGTCTTACGCGCCCTTGGCTCGCCTGGCAAGCGCGGTGATCGTATCACCGGTATCACTGGGCCCCGTGCATGTGCCCCAGTCCCATTCGTTCACCTGACGACGTTTCAGCCACACCGCCAGTTCACCGCGTTGACCGACGTCAGGGCATGTTCCGGGGGTTCGTAACGGGGCGGCGCGGGCATCCGCCGAACGGCGGCCTCAGCCATCAGATATCCGGGCATTCGGCCCCGGCTGTGTGTGGGTGGTGAAGGGTGTGTGGAGATGAATTGGGAATTCCGCTAGACATTCATCCCGGTCATGACTCTCTTATTCTCTTTGTTCTGCTTATTCCCTTATTTCTCTTGTCTGCCGTTACTTCCGGCAGACCGGGAGAGAGCGGCCCGCGCCGGTATCGTCGGGGGGTGTCGGAACAGCCCCGTGACAGCTCCGCTCCCACCCTCTTCACCTGGGAGTTCGCCAGCGATCCCTACCCCGCGTACGCCTGGCTACGCGATCACGCCCCGGTGCACCGGACCACGCTGCCCAGCGGTGTGGACGCCTGGCTGGTGACCCGTTACGCCGATGCCAGGAGGGCGCTGGCCGATCCCCGGCTCTCGAAGAACCCCCAGCGGCACAGTGCGGCGGCCCACGCCAAGGGCAAGGTGGGCATCCCGGGCGAACGGCGCGCCGAGCTGATGACACATCTGCTCAATATCGACCCTCCCGACCACACCCGGCTGCGGCGGCTGGTGTCGAAGGCGTTCACCCCGCGCCGGGTGGCCGCGTTCGCCCCCCGGGTGCGGACCCTCACCGACCAGCTCATCGACGCCTTCGAAGAGAGGGGAGAGGCGGATCTCATCCATGAGTTCGCCTTCCCCCTCCCTATTTACGCCATCTGCGATCTGCTCGGGGTGCCGCGCGAGGACCAGGACGACTTCCGGGACTGGGCCGGCGCGATGATCCGGCACGGCGGCGGCCCGCGCGGCGGAGTGGCCCGCGCCGTGAAGAGGATCCGGGCGTATCTGGGCGAGCTGATCCACCGCAAGCGCCTGGAGCTCGCGGAGTGGAGGGAAGAAGAGGACGGGGAGGATCTGATCTCGGGGCTGATCCGGGCCGGCGACCACGGCGAGCACCTCACCGAGAACGAGGCCGCGGCCATGGCCTTCATCCTTCTCTTCGCCGGCTTCGAGACGACCGTCAACCTGATCGGAAACGGCGTCTACGCACTGCTGCGCCATCCGGAGCAGCGCGCCCTCATGCAGCGGGCCCTGGAAGAAGGGGACGAGCGGCTGCTCGCCGCCGGGGTCGAGGAACTGCTCCGCTACGACGGACCCGTGGAGATCGCCACCTGGCGGTTCGCCACCGAGCCGCTCACCCTCGCCGGGCAGCACATCGCCGAGGGGGAGCCGGTGCTGGTGGTGCTCGCCGCGGCCGACCGGGACCCCGAACGGTTCGCGGAGCCGGACGTCCTCGATCTCACCCGCCGGGACAACCAGCACCTCGGCTACGGCCATGGCATCCATTACTGTCTGGGTGCTCCGCTGGCCCGGCTGGAGGCCCAGACCGCGATCGCCACCCTGCTGCGGCGGCTGCCCGGGCTGCGGCTCGCGGAGGATCCGGAGGATCTGCGGTGGCGCGGCGGGCTCATCATGCGCGGGCTGCGCACGCTCCCGGTGACCTGGGATTCCGCGGACGGCTGAGACCCGCGAAACGGGTGGCCGGGACTCCCAAGGCCCCTGCGGGCGGACATACGTGACGAATGATCAGCCGTGTGACCGTGGCGTGACCTCGGATACATCGCCTTGTGATGATCGAGTGCCCTCGCTATGTTCACCGGCAAACCTTGTCGCCATAGGGCCATAGCGCCATAGGAGAGGTCAATCGCATGCGTTCCGGTAATGGTCGACACCGTCGCCCCCGTCAGGCTCCGGCCATCATCGTCGCGGCGGGGGTCACGGGAGCGGGCCTCGCCATGCCCCTCTTCGGGGCGACCGGCGCACAGGCCGCCCAGACCGCCACGTGGGATCACGTCGCCGAGTGCGAGAGCGGCGGTATGTGGAGCGCCAACGAGGGCAACGGCTTCTACGGCGGGCTCCAGCTGACCCTCGACATGTGGAAGAAGTACGGCGGCGCGGAGTACGCCCCGCGCCCCGACCTCGCCAGCCGCTCCCAGCAGATATCCGTCGCCGAGGCGATCCTCGGCGACCGCGGCCCCGACGCCTGGCCGAGCTGTGCGCTGGGCGCCGGGCTCACCGACGGCGGCGGCGCCCCCGATGTGGACCCCGGCAGCACGGCCACCCCGGACCCGGGGACGGGCCGCGGCGGGGACGACCAGGGGGACCGGGGGCGGGACGGCTCCTCCTCGGACGCGGACCGTTCGGGGACGTCCGACGGCGCCGGCAAGCCGGACGCGCCGGACGCGTCCGGGTCGGCCGAGGAGCCGGACGCGCCCCACACCTCCAAGTCCCCCGACGGCCTTGACGGCTCCGCCTCGGACGACCCGGCAGCGGACGACCCGGACTCGGACAGCCCCTCCCGTTCGGACGGTCCCTCGGTGCCGGACGGCTCCGAGAGCCCCTCGGCGGACCCCTCCGGCCGCCACCGCGGCTCCCCGGACGCCGGGGAGGAGGCCGACGACGGCGACGCGGGGAGCGCACGGCCCTCCGGGCGCCATGCCTCGCGCGGCGCTTCGGACCGCGACGAGGACTCCACGGACGACGATTACACTGTTCGCCCCGGTGACAACCTGTCAGGGATCGCCGAGCACCAGAATGTGTCCCGCGGTTGGGAAGGGCTCTACGAGACCAACGAGGACCTCATCGGGATCGACCCCGATCTGATCATTCCTGGTCAGCGACTTGACCTCACCATCAGGGAGCAGTGATTCGGGGGGAATTGCCCGCTCTGGACCCGGTGAGACATACATCTCGTCACATTTTCCGGGGCGCACCTCGTGTCCGATCTCTCCTCACCCGGCCCCACCTGCGTCGATGTGGGCCGGGTGAGATCAATTACAGCCCCAATCACTGCCCTTGGGGTGTTTGAACGTTCTTGGAAGGTGTGTTTAACGTCTTTCCGCTCGCCACCGCGGGCACCGTCGATCGTCACGCCGAATCCTGCCGGCGGTCGGGGGGAAACCGACGCGTCAGCGCCGAAGGCAGGAGCGGGGGACCCAAGGTAGGTGCCGAGTGGCCTGTGGATACGGGCTCGTCGGCTAGGGGTGAAGCCGGGAGCGACCATCGCGACCGGCCGGGCAACTCACGTCCGAACCCGACAGCTCACCTCGTAGGCGTCGGTGAGGAAACGAACCAAAATGCTCAAGTCCAACGGGAAGCACCGCCGCCCCTCCAAGGCCACCCGTATCGCCGCGCTCACCGGTCTCGCCGGTGCCGCCGTGGCGGCACCGCTCATCGGGGCGACCTCCGCCTCCGCGGCCACCACCTCCCAGTGGGACCAGGTCGCGCAGTGCGAGTCCGGTGGCAACTGGTCGATCAACACCGGCAACGGCTACTTCGGCGGCCTGCAGTTCTCGAGCTCCACCTGGGCCGCCTACGGCGGCACGGCCTACGCCTCCACCGCGGACAAGGCCAGCAAGGCCCAGCAGATCCAGATCGCCGAGAAGGTCCTGGGCAGCCAGGGCAAGGGCGCCTGGCCGGTCTGCGGCAAGGGTCTGACCTCCGGCGGCAGCCCGTCCGCCCCGTCCGCGCCCTCCGGCTCGCAGGACCAATCCTCGGCGACCACCAAGTCGGCCCCGGCCCAGCCGGCGCAGCCCAAGGCCCAGCCGAAGGCGCAGCCGCGCACCGCGCCCGAGCGCGCCGCCCGGCAGCAGACCCGTGGCCCGATCAAGAAGGGTGACGGCGAGTACAAGGTCAAGTCCGGCGACACCCTCGGCAAGATCGCCAAGGTCCACGACGTCAAGGGCGGCTGGAAGAAGCTCTTCGAGCTGAACAAGGACATCGTGGAGCAGGCCGACCTGATCTTCCCGGGCCAGCAGCTGCACCTCCGCTGAGCCACGGCCACGGTCACGGCCACCGTGAGAACGAGCCCCGGCCGGGGTGTGCCGCCCCTATGGCACGCCCCGCCGGGGCTTTCCCAATGCACATGAAATCCGGATTTTTAATCCAGAATCTCGCTTTTTGTGTCGCGCCCCTGTCTCGTGGGGCGGGCGAACGCGGGGCGCAGCCCTCCCGGCCCGTTAGGCTCGTGCTGCTACCGCAGACCCATACGAAGGAGAACCTCGTGCCGTCCATCGACGTCGTCGTAGCTCGCGAGATCCTCGACTCGCGAGGCAACCCCACGGTCGAGGTCGAGGTTGGCCTCGACGACGGCAGCACCGGCCGTGCCGCCGTGCCGTCCGGCGCCTCCACCGGCGCCTTCGAGGCCCTCGAACTCCGTGACGGCGACAAGAACCGCTACAACGGCAAGGGCGTGGAGAAGGCCGTCCTCGCCGTGATCGAGCAGATCGGTCCCGAGCTGGTGGGCTATGACGCCACCGAGCAGCGGCTGATCGACCAGGCGATGTTCGACCTGGACGCCACCCCGGACAAGTCCTCGCTCGGTGCCAACGCGATCCTCGGCGTCTCCCTCGCCGTCGCGCACGCCGCCTCCGAGGCGTCCGACCTCCCCCTCTTCCGTTACCTCGGCGGCCCGAACGCCCATCTGCTGCCGGTGCCGATGATGAACATCCTCAACGGCGGATCGCACGCCGACTCCAATGTGGACATCCAGGAGTTCATGATCGCGCCCGTGGGCGCGGAGTCCTTCTCCGAGGCCCTGCGCTGGGGCGCCGAGGTCTACCACACCCTGAAGTCCGTGCTGAAGGAGCGCGGCCTGTCCACCGGCCTCGGCGACGAGGGCGGTTTCGCGCCGAACCTCGGCTCCAACCGCGAGGCCCTCGACCTGATCCTCGAGGCGGTCAAGAAGGCCGGCTACCAGCCGGGCCAGGACATCGCGCTCGCGCTGGACGTCGCCGCCTCCGAGTTCTACAAGGACGGCACGTACCAGTTCGAGGGCCAGTCCCGCTCCGCCGCCGAGATGACCTCGTACTACGCCGAGCTGGTCGCCGCGTACCCGCTGGTCTCCATCGAGGACCCGCTGAACGAGGAGGACTGGGACGGCTGGAAGACCATCACCGAGCAGCTCGGCGACAAGGTCCAGCTGGTCGGCGACGACCTCTTCGTCACCAACCCCGAGCGGCTGTCCCGCGGCATCGACAGCGACACCGCGAACGCCCTGCTGGTCAAGGTCAACCAGATCGGCTCGCTGACCGAGACCCTCGACGCGGTCGAGCTGGCCCAGCGCAACGGCTACAAGTGCATGATGTCGCACCGCTCCGGTGAGACCGAGGACGTCACCATCGCCGACCTGGCCGTCGCCACCAACTGCGGCCAGATCAAGACCGGCGCCCCGGCCCGTTCCGAGCGGGTGGCCAAGTACAACCAGCTGCTGCGCATCGAGGAGATCCTGGACGACGCCGCGGTGTACGCGGGCCGTTCCGCCTTCCCGCGCTTCAAGGGCTGAGCGGACACGTCTGACGCCGGTCCCCGGCCGTGGTCCCGTACCGTGGCCGGGGACGGCGTCGCTCGACGGCGTTACCCAAGCGAAGTCATCACCGGGGAGGCGACGTGCCGGCGGATCGGGAACGGTTCTCCACCGCGACCAGGCTCAAGGCGCTCGGCGAGCACGCCGCCGCCCGGGTCTACCGCGTGCGCACCAAGCGCCGCCGCGGCCGGCTGACCGGCCGGGCCGCCCTGCTCGCGCTGGTCGTCTGCTCCCTCGTCGTGGCGCTCGCCTATCCGATGCGGCAGTACATCTCCCAGCGCTCCGACATCGCCGAGCAGCGGCACCAGGCCCAGCGGGCCCGCGAGGACGTGAAGAAGCTGCGGGAGCGGAAGGCCCGGCTGCGCGACCCCGCCTTCACCGAGCAGCAGGCGCGTGAGCGGCTGCACTTCCTGATGCCGGGGGAGACCGGCTACAGCGTGGTGGACGGCGGCGGTTCCACCGAGCGCTCCACCGACCAGGGCGCGGCCGGCCGCCCCTGGTACACCAACCTCTGGGACGCCGTGGACACGGCGGACGCGGCGGGGGCGGGCAGCGCGCGCCGCTGATGCGCCGCGCTCCGGCCGCCGGCCGCACCCGGCGTTCGAATCGACACGAAGAAGAAGAAGTTTCCCACTCATGGATACGCCCCCGCCCCAGACGGAGCCCACCGCGCCCACCGACGCGGACATCCACGCCGTACGGGAGCAGCTGAACCGCGTGCCCCGGGGTCTGCGTGCGATCGCGCACCGCTGTCCCTGCGGCAATCCGGACGTCGTGGAGACCGCGCCGCGGCTCGAGGACGGTACGCCCTTCCCCACCCTCTACTACCTGACCTGTCCGCGCGCCGCGTCCGCGATCGGCACGCTGGAGGCCGGGGGCGTGATGAAGGAGATGACGGCCCGGCTGGGCACCGACCCCGAGCTGGCCGCCGCCTACCGCTCCGCCCACGAGGACTACATCGCGCGCCGCGACGCCGTCGAGGTGCTCCAGGGCTTCCCCAGCGCGGGCGGGATGCCGGACCGGGTGAAGTGCCTGCACGTGCTGGTCGCCCACTCCCTGGCGGCCGGCCCCGGGGTCAATCCGCTGGGGGACGAGGCGATCGCGATGCTGCCGGAGTGGTGGCGCAAGGGCCCGTGTGCGAGCCCGTGCGGGACCGAGGCCCCGAGCCGGGAGGAGAGCGTATGACCCGCGTCGCCGCCGTGGACTGCGGCACCAACTCGATCCGGCTCCTGGTGGCGGACGCCGATCCGGCCACCGGGGAGCTGACCGAGCTCGACCGCCGGATGAAGATCGTCCGGCTGGGCCAGGGCGTGGACCGCACGGGCCGGCTCGCCCCCGAGGCGCTGGAGCGCACCTTCGCCGCCTGCCGTGAGTACGCGGAGGCCGTGCGTGAGCTGGGCGCCGAGCGCGTCCGCTTCGTGGCCACCTCCGCCTCCCGGGACGCCGAGAACCGCGCGGAGTTCGTGCGCGGGGTCGTGGAGATCCTGGGCGTGCAGCCCGAGGTGATCACCGGGGACCAGGAGGCGGAGTTCTCCTTCACCGGGGCCACCAAGGAGCTCACCGGCCATGACCGTATGGCCGGGCCGTATCTGGTGGTGGACATCGGCGGCGGTTCGACGGAGTTCGTCGAGGGCGGCGACGGGGTGCGGGCGGCCCGCAGCGTGGACATCGGCTGCGTCCGGCTGACCGAGCGCCATCTGGTGGTGGACGGCCGGATCACCGATCCCCCGACGGAGGATCAGATCGCCGCCATAAGGGCCGATGTGGAGCAGGCGCTGGACCTGGCCGAACGCACCGTGCCGCTCAGCCGCGCCTGCCGTCCCGCGGACGGCCACGCGCTGGTCGGGCTGGCCGGTTCGGTCACCACCGTGGCCGGGATCGCGCTGGGTCTGAGGGAGTACGACTCCTCCGCGATCCACCACTCCCGGATCACCCTCGGCCAGGTCCGCGAGATCACGGGCAAGCTGCTCGGCTCCGCCCACGCCGAGCGGGCGGAGATCCCGGTGATGCATCCGGGGCGGGTCGACGTGATCGGGTCGGGGGCGCTCATCCTGCTTTCGATCATGGAAAGGACCGGTGCCGAGGAGGTCGTGGTGAGTGAGCACGACATCCTCGACGGGCTCGCCTGGAGCATCGCCTGAGCGGCCGGGATAACGTATGAGCGGCCGCGGAACCCCCTTCGGGGGCCCTCCGCGAGCCGCCTCCGAGAAAGTTCGTGAAACTCTTCACATGAAAAAGGCGCCTGGTGGCCGCCCGATCCGGTGCTCCGGGGCGGTTTCGGCGGCCGGGCCCCGTAACTGACCGGATCGTGAAGTGTCAGGGCGGTGTACGGCGCCCCCGCGCGGACCGCCTGGTCTACTCGCGCGTTCAGTCACAAGCCCTGCTCAGAGGGGTGGAAACGTGCCGATCCAGCCAGTGGTTCCGCTCCGCGGATATGGCGTCCAGCACGGGAGCGGCGGAGTGTAGCAGATGCTCCCACCATGCTTGTGAAGGGGCTCACGAGGTCCCCCCCAAGGGGTGCTGGATACTCGAATCATGAGCACCACGGAGCGTCCCAGGATCCTCGTTGTAGGCGGTGGGTACGTTGGCTTGTACGCGGCGCGCCGCATTCTGAAGAAGATGCGGTACGGCGAGGCGACCGTCACGGTCGTCGACCCTCGCTCGTACATGACGTACCAGCCCTTCCTCCCCGAAGCTGCGGCCGGCAGCATCTCCCCGCGCCACGTCGTGGTTCCGCTGCGGCGCGTGCTCCCCAAGGCGGAAGTCCTCACCGGCCGCGTGTCGACCATCGACCAGGACCGCAAGGTCGCCGTCATCCAGCCGCTCGTCGGCGAGACGTACGAGCTGCCCTTCGATTACCTGGTCGTCGCCCTCGGCGCGGTCTCCCGCACCTTCCCGATCCCCGGTCTCGCGGAGAACGGCATCGGTATGAAGGGCATAGAGGAGGCCATCGGCCTGCGCAACCACGTCCTCGAACAGCTCGACAAGGCCGACTCCACCACGGACGAGGAGATCCGCCGCAAGGCGCTCACCTTCGTCTTCGTCGGCGGTGGCTTCGCCGGCGCGGAGACCATCGGCGAGGTCGAGGACATGGCCCGTGACGCGGCCAAGTACTACCCGAACGTCAAGCGCGAGGACATGCGCTTCGTCCTCGTCGACGCCGCCGACAAGATCCTTCCCGAGGTCGGCCCGAAGCTGGGCAAGTGGGGTCTGGAGCACCTGCAGAAGCGCGGTATCGAGGTCTACCTCGAGACCTCGATGAACTCCTGCATCGACGGCCATGTCGTCCTCAAGAACGGCCTCGAGGTCGACTCCAACACCATCGTGTGGACCGCGGGCGTCAAGCCCAACCCGGCGCTGGCCCGGTTCGGCCTCCCGCTCGGCCCGCGCGGCCATGTGGACACCGCCCCGACCCTCCAGGCCCAGGGCAGCGACTACATCTGGGCCGCCGGTGACAACGCCCAGGTCCCGGACCTCGCCACCGGCGAGGGCGCCTGGTGCCCGCCGAACGCCCAGCACGCGCTGCGCCAGGCCAAGGTCCTCGGTGACAACGTGATCTCCGGCATGCGGGGCTTCCCGCAGAAGGAATACAAGCACGCCAACAAGGGCGCCGTCGCGGGTCTGGGCCTCCACAAGGGCGTCGCGATGATCGTCTTCGGCAAGATGAAGATCAAGCTGAAGGGCCGCCTGGCCTGGTACATGCACCGTGGTTACCACGGCATGGCCATGCCGACCTTCAACCGCAAGATCCGGGTGCTCGCCGACTGGACGCTGGGGATGTTCCTCAAGCGCGAGGTCGTCTCGCTCGGCGCCATCGAGAACCCCCGCGAGGAGTTCTACGAGGCCGCCTCCCCGGTCAGCGCCGCCACCGCGGCCAAGCCCGCGGCCCCGGCCGAGAAGGCCAAGGCGTCCTGACCATACGGGCCCGACCGGCCCGCCATACGGGCCCGACCCGTACAACTGAACGCCGAGGGCGTCCGCCATCCGTGGGGCGGACGCCCTTACGTCTGCCCTCGGACACCCTCCGATGGACCGCTTTTTAAAGCTGTTTTGCCGATTCCAGACGTGTCGGCGGGACTGTACGGCGGGTCCCATGGTGTTTACGTGGTGAGTGAATCTTGTTGAGTCGCCATCACGGAGGTGCGAAATGGCCGACGCCGCTGGGCGGATCGCCACCCTGGCCGAGGAGGTGCTGGGAACCCCCCTCCCGATCCGCGTCCGGGCCTGGGACCACAGCGAGACCGGTCCGCCCGGCGGACCCACCCTGGTCATCCGGCGCCGCCGGGCGCTGCGCAGGTTCCTGTGGCGGCCGGGCGAGCTGGGCCTGGCCCGCGCCTGGGTCGCCGGGGACCTCGACGTCGAGGGCGATCTGTACGACGCCCTGGACCGGCTGTCCGGACTGCTGTGGGAGCGCGACCCCGCCACCGCGCCGCGGTCCCGGCTCCGCACCGGCATCCAGGCGCTGCGCGACCCCGGGCTGCGCACCGCCGCCCGGGAGATGATCGCGCTCGCCGGGCCGGGGCTGCCGCCGCCCCCGCCGCGCGAGGAGGCCAGGACCACCCTCGGTTCGCTGCACTCCCTGCGCCGCGACCGTAAGGCCATCAGCCACCACTACGACGTCGGCAACGACTTCTACGAGCTGGTGCTCGGCCCCTCGATGGTCTACTCCTGCGCCTACTGGGACCGGGCGGACTCCACGCTGGAGGATGCCCAGCGCGCCAAGCTGGACCTGGTCTGCCGCAAGCTGGCCCTGCGGCCCGGCCAGCGGCTGCTGGACGTGGGATGCGGCTGGGGCTCGATGGTGCTGCACGCGGCGCGCGAGTACGGGGTGCGCGCCGTCGGCATCACGCTCTCCGAGGAGCAGGCGGCGTACGCCCGTAAGCGCATCGCGGACGCCGGGCTCACCGACCAGGTGGAGATCCGGGTCCAGGACTACCGCGAGGTCCCGGACGGCCCCTACGACGCCATCTCCTCGATCGGCATGGCCGAACACGTGGGCGCCGTGCGGTACGCCGAGTACACCGCCATCCTGCACCGGCTGCTGCGGCCCGGCGGGCGGCTGCTCAACCACCAGATCGCCCGGCGCCCCCAGCCGGACGAAGAGGCGTACCACGTGGACGAGTTCATCGACCGCTATGTCTTCCCCGACGGTGAGCTCGCCCCGGTCGGCCGGACCGTGGCCCAGCTGGAGGAGGCGGGCTTCGAGGTGCGCGACGTGGAGGCCATCCGCGAGCACTACGCGCTCACACTGCGCCGCTGGGTCGCCAACCTGGAGCGGTCCTGGACCCAGGGCGTGCGGCTGACCTCCCCGGGCCGGGCCCGGGTCTGGCGGCTCTACATGGCGGCCTCCGCCCTCTCCTTCGAGCGCAACCGGATCGGGGTCAACCAGGTCCTCGCCGTGCGCACCCCCGAGGGCGGGGCCTCGGGGCTTCCGCTGCGCACCCGCGACTGGCGCGGCTGACCGCGGCCGAAGTCGGCCGAAGTCGGCCGAAGACGGCTGGACCCGGCCACGACGCGGACGTCCCCGTCCGCCCCGGAGAGGGGCGGACGGGGACGTCCCGTGTCCGGCTCGCCGCGGTGCGGCTTGCTCGGCTACTCGGCCTTGATGGCGGCCAGCATGTTCAGCTTGGAGGCCCGGCGGGCCGGCCACAGCGCCGCGATGACGCCCACGAACGCGGCCATCAGCAGGAACAGCCCCATCCTGGCCCACGGAAGCACCAGCTCGTAGCTCGGCAGCTCGGTGGCGATCAGCTCACCGGCCGCCCAGCCGAAGAAGCCGCCGAGGCCGAGGCCGAGCACCCCGCCGAAGAGCGAGATGACCAGCGACTCCAGCCGGACCATCCGCTTGATGCCGGCCCGGTCCAGGCCGATCGCCCGCAGCATGCCGATCTCCTTGGACCGCTCGAAGACCGACATCGCCAGGGTGTTGATGACACCGAGCACGGCGACGATCACGGCCATGGCGAGCAGCCCGTAGAGCATGTTCAGCATCAGGGTGAAGGCGCTGGCGATCTCGTCGGAGATGTCCTGCTTGTTCTGGATCTTGATCGCCGGGTTCTCGCCGAGCGTCTTCTGCAGCAGGTTCTTGTTGTTCTCCGTGGCGCCGCCCTTGGTCTTCAGCATCACCTGGAAGTCCGCGACGGTGGTCATGTGCGGGGTGACCGTGGCGCTGTCGACCATGACACCGCGGATCATCTGGTTGCCCTCGTAGACACCGCCCACGGTCAGCTTGCCGGCGCGGCCGTCCTCGTAGGTCACCGGGATGGTGGAGCCGACCTTCCAGTGGTGCTCATCGGCGATCTTGTCGTCGACGAGGGCCTTGGTGCCCCCGAGCGCGGCGAACGAGCCCTCGGTGAAGTCCACCTTCACCAGGTCCTTGATGGCCTTCGGGTCGACGCCCGTCAGGGAGTCGGAGTCGCCGGCGACCCGGGCCGGGGAGGAGCGCAGCGGGCTGATCGAGGTGACCTCGGGCAGCTTCGCCAGGGTCTTGGACACCTCGGGCGACAGCGGCCGCCCGCCGGTCCCGCCGCCCCCGCCCATGCTGACGACGTAGTCGGACCTCAGCCCGTCGGCCGCCATCTTGTCGATCCCCTTCTGCATGGATCCGGCGATCACCGTCATGCCGGTGATCAGAGTGAGACCCACCATCAGGGCGGAGGCGGTGGCGGCGGTGCGGCGGGGGTTGCGCACCGCGTTCTGCCGCGCCAGCTTGCCGGGCATCCCGAAGATCCGCAGCACCGGGGAGGCGGCCGCGATCAGTGGCCGGGACAGCAGCGGGGTGAGCACGAAGACGCCGATCACCAGGACGGCCGCGCCGAGCGCCATCGGGCCCTGGCCGTCGCCGCCCATGCCCGCACCGGACACCACCAGCGCGGCACCGGCCGCGGCGAGGATCGCGCCGATGGTGTTGCGCACCACCAGACCGCGGGTGGTCGGCGCGGCGTGCACGCTGTTCATCGCGGCGACCGGCGGGATCTTGGCGGCGCGGCGGCCGGGCAGCCAGGCGGAGAGCACGGTCACCACGACGCCCACGACCACCGAGGCCAGCACCGTGGTCGGCGCGACGATCAGCGGACCGTCCGGGACGTTGGCCCCGGTGGAGTTGAGCACCGAGCGCAGCGCGGCGCCGATGCCGACACCGGCGGCGAGACCCACCACGGCCGCGACGGCGCCCACGACGGTGGCCTCGATCAGCACCGAGCGGGTGACCTGACGGCGGGTCGCACCCACCGCGCGCATCAGGGCGAGCTCCTTGGTGCGCTGGGCGACCAGCATGGAGAAGGTGTTGACGATGATGAAGATGCCGACGAAGAGCGCGATACCGGCGAACACCAGCATCGCGGTCTGCATGCTGCTCATGCCCTCTTCGATCGCCTTGGCCTGGTCCTTGGCGAGCTTCTTGGCGGTGGTGGCCTTGGCCTGCTCGGGCAGGATCTTGTCGACCGACGACTTCAGGGTGGACTGCGAGGTGCCCGCGGCGGCCTTCACATCGATCTCGTCGAACTGGCCGGGCTTGCCGAACAGCTTCTGCGCGGTGGCCGTGTCGTACAGCGCGAGGGTGCCGCCCGCGGCGACATTGCCGTCGTCGGTGGTGAAGACGCCGACGACCTTCTCGGTGCGCACCGGGCCGTCGACGGAGACCCGGATGGAGTCCCCGGCCTTGTAGTGGCCGCGCTCGGCGGTCCTGGTGTCGAGCGCGATCTCACCCGCGGCCTCGGGGGCGCGGCCCTCGGTCATGTTGTACCGGGGGTCCTTGCCGTCGGCGCCCGGGTAGTAGTTGCCGCCGAGGTTGGAGAAGCCGCCGCCGAGCAGGTCGCCCTTCTTGTCGGCGAGGGAGGAGGAGCCCTTCACCACACCGTAGGCGGAGGCGGCGCCGGGCGCCTTGGCCGCCTGGTCCAGCAGCCGCTGGCTCAGCCGGGGGGCGTCACCGGGGTTGGCGGAGTCGTCGTCCTTCTTGTCGGGGGTGATGGCGACGTCGACGCCCTTGAAGCCCTTCTGGGAGCTCTTCTGGTAGGCGTCGGAGATGGTGTTGGTGAAGACCAGGGTGCCGGCGACGAAGGCCACGCCGAGCATCACGGCGAGCACGGTCATCAGCAACCGGGCCTTGTGCGCAAGCACATTGCGCAGGGCTGTACGGAGCATGAGGTGTCAGTCCTGAAGGGGTGGAGTGGGGAGTGCGAGGCGGGGAGGCGAACCGAGCCTTAAGAGGGGAGTTGGGCGCGCGCCTCGCGTCAGCTCGTGCGGCCCTTGGCGTCGAAGCGCTTCATGCGGTCCAGCACCGAGTCGGCGGTGGGGTTGCGCAGCTCGTCCACGATCCGGCCGTCGGCGAGGAAGACCACCCGATCGGAGTAGGACGCGGCGACCGGGTCATGGGTCACCATCACGATCGTCTGGCCCAGCTCCCGCACCGAGTTGCGGAGGAAGCCCAGGACCTCGGCGCCGGAGCGGGAGTCCAGGTTGCCGGTCGGCTCGTCGGCGAAGATGATCTCCGGCTGGCCGGCCAGGGCGCGGGCCACGGCGACGCGCTGCTGCTGACCACCCGACAGCTGGTTGGGGCGGTGCTTGAGCCGCCCGGCCAGACCGACCGTGGCCACCACCTGATCCAGCCACGCCTGGTCGGCCTTGCGGCCCGCGATGTCCATCGGGAGGGTGATGTTCTCCAGCGCGTTCAGCGTCGGCAGCAGGTTGAACGCCTGGAAGATGAAGCCGATCTTGTCGCGGCGCAGCTGGGTGAGCTTCTTGTCCTTGAGCGTGGTCAGTTCGACCTCGCCGATCCGGGCCGAGCCGTTGGAGATGGTGTCGAGACCCGCCATGCAGTGCATCAGCGTGGACTTGCCGGAGCCGGACGGGCCCATGATCGCGGTGAACTCAGCCTGGCGGAACTCGACGGAGACCGAATCCAGGGCGATTACCTGGGTCTCACCCTCGCCGTAGACCTTGCTCAGGTCCGTGGCGCGGGCGGCCGCCCCGGTGGAGTGGGCGGTGGTTTTGACGCCGAGGGGCATGGTGGTCACGGTGAATGACTCCTGTCGTGCTCTGCGGGAGTGGGCGGGACGTCACTCCATGGTTCCGGTTGTGAAGGGGGACGGGATCAGCCCGTGCTCCCGTTCTCGTGGGGGCCTCGCGATGTAGGTGGTGGTGGCGGAGTCCTCCTTGAGGAGGAGAGGGCGCCCCGTCCGGGGCGTCGAGATTGCGTCAATCCCCAGTTAATGGGGGTTCAGGGCATATCGGCAGGTCCAATGGACGTCGGCATCTTCGGGTACCCCGCCCCGCTGCTGATGCACCCTCAGTTGCCAATAAAATAAGACAACCTCGGGTCGAGGATTCACTGTGCGGGGGCATGTCCCCGGATAGGCTCGTGCTGCTCTCTTCCAGGGGAGGGCCGTATGCGCACCGTGCGGCCCAGGGGGAACCGCTGCCCGGATGGTGGAATGCAGACACGGCGAGCTTAAACCTCGCTGCCCCTCGCGGGCGTACCGGTTCAAGTCCGGTTCCGGGCACCTTCAGATCCGGTGGGCGCACTCAGCGTGTGTGGATGGTCGCCCCAAGTGCGTGCGCGGGGCCCGCAGGGGCCTCGCGCGGCCTCCTCCTGCGTGAAAAGATCCTCCCTGGGCACTAGGGTGCTTTCTTTGCTTACCCATTACTCTTGAGTCAAGGTCGCGCCCGGCGGCCACGGAGGAGTGAGATGAGGAGCAGTAACCCGGTCTTCTCGCGACGGGGGTTCAGCCGCAGCGGCGGCTACGCCGGTTTCGGCGCGGCGCCGCAGGCCGGGAGTCCCGCCGCCGGTCAGGCCAACCCGTACGCGGGCGGTAACCCGTACGCGCAGACACAGCCGCCCACGAACCCCTACGCGGCGGGCGACCAGCAGAATCTGACCCCCGAACAGCTGCAGCAGATGTACGGCGCGCCGCCGGCGGGCCCGCTGCAGACCGGCCGGATGACGATGGACGACGTCGTCATGCGCACCGGTATGACCCTCGGTACCGTCATCGTCGCCGCCGCGGTCGCGTGGATCGCGCAGCTTCCGGTGGGCGTGGGCTTCGGCGCCGCGCTCGTGGCGCTGGTGCTCGGTCTCGTCCAGTCGTTCAAGCGCACGGCCTCGCCCGCGCTGATCCTGGGTTACGCCCTCTTCGAGGGCCTCTTCCTCGGCGTCATCAGCCAGGTGTACAACGATCGCTGGTCCGGCATCCCGATGCAGGCCGTGCTCGGCACGATGGCCGTGTTCGTCGGTGTGCTCGTCGCGTACAAGACCCGTCTCATCCGGGTGAACGCGCGATTCCAGCGCTTTGTGCTCGCCGCCGCCATCGGCTTCATCCTGCTGATGGCGGTCAACCTGCTGTTCGCCGCCATCGGTGGCGGGGACGGCCTCGGCTTCCGCAGCGGTGGCCTCGGCATCGTCTTCGGCCTCGTCGGCGTCGTGCTCGGCGCGGCGTTCCTGGCGATGGACTTCAAGCAGGTCGAGGACGGCGTCCGGTACGGCGCTCCGCGCGAGGAGTCCTGGCTGGCCGCCTTCGGGCTGACGCTCTCGCTGGTGTGGATCTACCTGGAGCTGCTCCGGCTGATCTCGATCTTCAGGGATTAGCGCCCCTGAGCGTCGCGCAGCGCGCGGACAGCGCGTAGGCGGACAGCACGTAGAAGGGCCCGCGGAGGTGAAGACCTCCGCGGGCCCTTCTTCCTATGCGGCTTAAGCCGCTCCGTTCGGTGGGTCTGTCATACACGCTTCTGCCTCCGGGCAGCGGCTACAGCAGCTTGCGTGCCGCACGCCTCAAGTCGTGTTCATGGATGATGGCCTTCGCGTGGCCGTAGGCGAGCTGGTGCTCGCCGCGCAGCCAGCTGACCTTCTCCTCGAATCGGAAGAAAGCGGGGCCTTCGTCGACCGTGCGCAGCCAGTCGGCGACTTCACGGCCCGTGCACTGGGGGATGCGGGAGAGTAGGTTCCGGTGAGTCTCGTCGGAGAAGATTTGGGACATCGGCGCCTCCGGACGCTTCCATGCCGGACCCGGGTCCATGGCCCGGGTTTCCTTCAGCTCACCGTGCCTGAGTGTTCGCCCGTTGGCAACAGTCCCTCAGTGGCGCATACGCTCGGAGCGTGGATGATGTCTCCCCCCTCCTGACCGCCGTCGACCGGCTCGCCGACCGGTTGCGCGCCCTTCCGCAGTCCCGGCTGCGCGCGGGCGCGGCGGCCGAAGGACTGGCCCTGGCTAGGGAATTGTCGGTGCGCGCACAACGGCTCGAGGAGCCGGGGACCCCGCCGCGGATCATGCCGGACGCGGGGCTGTTCGTGGTCGCCGACCAGGTGGCGGTGGCCGGACATGACTTGGTGCACGCGCTGGAGCGTGCGCCGGTGGGCGCCGGGGGCGGCGATACGGCGCGGGGGGCCGCCGAGGCGGTGGCGCTCGTGGCGGGGGCGGCGGGGCGCTGCGGCGTCTGAGGGCCTGCTCACAGCGGGGCGACGTGTCTTACAGCGAGGCGATGACGCGGTCGGCGAGGACGTACACGTTCTCCTCGCCGCAACCGAACGTGAGCGCATAGGCACCGGAGACGCCCGAGCCGCCCAGCAGCACCGGGGCGGTGCCCTCGCGCAGCGCGTCCGCCAGCCGCTCGGCGGTCTCCCGGTGGCCCGGGGTCATGCAGATCGTGGTGCCGTCGGCGAAGACGTAGACATCGAGGGTGCCGAGGGGCCCGGGCCGCACATCGGACAGCGGGGTGCGGGCGTCGGCCAGCTCGGTGAGCCGGGTCACCGTACGGTCGTGGTCGGCGACCGGTGACGACGGGGTGAAGTCGGGGTGGGACGGATGGCGACGGCGGGCCGCCGCCAGCTCGGCGGACTCCCGGGGCTCGGCCGCGGGCTCCGCCCCGGCGCCCAGCTCCAGCTCCACCTCGGACTCGACCTCGGGCTCCTGGTCCCCGCCGGAGTCCATGGCCTCGGGGCCCAGCGCGTCCAGCCCGAGCAGCGGTTCGAGCCCGGCCAGGTCGGCCTGGCGGGGCACGAAGAGCTGCGCGTCCTGGGAGGCGTCGTCGAACCCGCCCGGCCCGCTCAGCAGCGAGTGGGCGTCGGCCGCTCCGGCGGAGTCCCTGGCCTCCTGGGCGGCCCAGAACGCCCGCGCCTCGGCCAGCTCGCGCTCCCGCTCCTCGGCCAGCGCGTCGGCGACGGCCGCGCGTATCTCGGCGGCCGGGGTGGCGCGGGGCGCGGGCACCGTCGCGCCGCACTCCGGGCCGCCGCCTCCGCCGCCTCCGCCGCCCGTCCGGGTACCGGCGGCGACGGTGGCCGCGAGCTCGGCGCGCAGCTCACTGATCTGCCGGCGCACACCGCGCGCGGTGTGCAGGGCGGCCGCCCCTACGGCCGAGGCGGTCACCGCGGCCAGGAGGAGGACAAGACTCGTGGGGCTCACTGACGTACTCCCGGTTGGCTGTAGATCCCCCGAATTCCTACCTCAGCTTGAGGCTTATCGCCTCTCGACGTCAGTGCATACCATCACCAAATGGGCAGAATTCGGTACCGGGTGGGCCTTTGGTCACCGGTGCTGAGCTGGGCAGACAGCTCTCCCCCAGGACTTATGTCACATCCTGGGGGAGATTCGGTCACGGCCCGGGCCGAACCAGTGTCGCAGACGCGCTACGACGCGGCCGCCCGGCCCGGCTCCGCGGACCGGCTCAGCTCACCTCAGCTCAGGCGCTCGATGACCATGGCCATGCCCTGGCCGCCACCGACGCACATGGTCTCCAGGCCGAACTGCTTGTCGTGGAACTGCAGCGAATTGATCAGCGTGCCGGTGATCCGGGCGCCGGTCATGCCGAAGGGGTGGCCCACGGCGATCGCGCCGCCGTTGACATTGAGACGGTCCAGGTCGATGCCCAGATCGCGGTAGGACGGGATGACCTGCGCGGCGAACGCCTCGTTGATCTCCACCAGGTCGATGTCGCCGATCGACATCCCGGCGCGGGCCAGCGCCTGCTTGGACGCCTCGACCGGGCCGTAGCCCATGATCTCGGGGGAGAGGCCGGTGACACCGGTCGACACGATCCGGGCCAGCGGGGTCACGCCCAGCTCCCGCGCCTTGGTGTCGGACATGATCACCAGCGCCGCGGCGCCGTCGTTGAGCGGGCAGCAGTTGCCCGCGGTGATCCGGCCGTCGGGGCGGAAGACCGGCTTTAGGCCCTGCACACCCTCCAGGGTGGTGCCCGCGCGGGGGCCGTCGTCCTGGCTGACGACCGTGCCGTCGGGGGTGGTCACCGGGGTGATCTCACGCTCCCAGAAGCCCTTCTTGATGGCCTCCTCGGCGAGGTTCTGGGACCGCACGCCGAACTCGTCCATCTCCGCGCGGGTGACCCCCTTGAGCCGGGCCAGGTTCTCGGCGGTCTGGCCCATCGCGATGTACGGGTCGGGCAGGAGATCGTCCTCGCGCGGGTCGTGCCAGTCGGAGCCCTCCTGCTCGGCGCGCGCGACCGTACGGGCCTCGGCCTCCGCGAACACCGGGTTGTGGGTGTCCGGCAGCCCGTCCGAGGTGCCCTTCTTCGACCGCGAGACCATCTCGACGCCCGCCGAGACGAAGACGTCGCCCTCGCCCGCCTTGATGGCGTGCAGCGCCATCCGCGAGGTCTGGAGGGAGGAGGAGCAGTAGCGGGTGATCGTACAGCCGGGGAGGTGGTCCATCCCCATCTGCACGGCCACGATCCGCCCCAGGTTGTGCCCCTGCTCACCGCCCGGGAGCCCGCAGCCGAGCATCAGGTCGTCGATCTCGCGGGGGTCGAGCTCGGGGACCTTGGCGAGCGCGGCCTGGATGATCTCGGCGGTGAGATCGTCCGGCCTCAGATCCTTGAGCGAGCCCTTGAAGGCGCGGCCGATGGGGGAACGGGCGGCAGAGACGATCACTGCTTCGGGCATCACGGCTCCATGGGGGCGGGGTGCGGGCGGGACTCCGAGGGAAGTTACCCGTACGTATCGGCAGGGTCACGGGGTGCGGGCTGTGACACCGGACTCTTTTTTCCAAGCGTACGCTCAGCGACCCGGGGCTCGCCCGGGAACGGCCCCCGGGATCGGCCCCCGGGATCGGCCCCCGGGATCGGCCCCCGGGATCGGCCCCCGGGATCGGCCCCCGGGATCGCGCCCGGGAGCGCCGCCCTCCGGGCGGCACGAGTATCCGTCGGGGCCCGCGCCGTCGCCGGGCGCGGCGCCGTCTCGCGCCTTCGGCGCCATTGAGCAGCGGGGCAGGGGGGCGGGGGCGCGCGGCCGCCGCCGGGCGCCGGGCCGGCGGGAGTGGGTGCCGGGGGCGGCTCCCGTGCTCGGTGGCCGAGGTTCCTCCGGACTGCGGGCGGCGGGGGTTCGGCATGCCCTCTCGAAAACACTTGATATAGCGCAACTAATGCATCAAGCGATTTCGAGAAGGCACCCCACCCCCGCTGTCCGGCGTCGGCCTCGGCCCCCCGGCCACGGAAGCCGCCCCCGGCGGCCACCGCCATCGGCCCGGCGCCCGGCGGCGCACCCCGCACCCCGTCCCCCCCTGCCCCGCTGCTCAATTGCGCCGAAGGCGCGAGACGAAAGCCGCACCTGACCGAGCAGATCAGCCCGCACCGGAAGGGGGCGGGCGGCGGCCCCGGCCGACCCGGGACGCAGGCTCCAGGCACGCCCCGGCGGGGCCTCAGCAGCCCGAAGGGGGCGGCGACGCCGGGGACGGGGTGTCGGGCGAGCCGGAGACGGCCGCGGGCTCCTTCTTGGCGGGGCCCTGGCGGCGCAGCAGACGGGCCCAGGGGCCGCGGGCCGCGGTGACCTCCGTGCCGCCCTCCGCGGCCGCCTCGGCCGCCGCCGTGGCGACCGGCAGGATGCCCTCGTCGAGCATCTCCGGCGCCTCCTCGGGCCACAGGCCGAGCGAGTCGCACAGGGTCGGCAGAACGGCCATCGCGGCCGTTGCGTACCCCTCCGCCGAGGGGTGGTAGTTGTCCGGGCCGAACAGCTCCCGCGGATTCGCCGCGAACTCCGGGCCCAGCAGATCGCCCAGCGAGACCGTGCGCCCGCCCTGCTCCACCACCCCGATCGTCTGCGCGGCGGCCAGCTGCCGGCTCAGCCGCCGCGCGATCCAGCGCAGCGGCTGATAGACGGGCTCGATCGTGCCGAGGTCGGGACAGGTGCCCACGATCACCTCGCAGCCCGTCTCGCGCAGCCTGCGCACCGCGTCCGACAGCAGCCGCACCGACTTGGCGGGCGGCATTCGCCGGGTGACGTCATTGGCGCCGATCATGATCACGCATACGTCGGGGAGCAGATCCGGATCCTCCAGCACCAGCGTGACCTGGCGCTCCAGATCGCTGGACTGCGCCCCCGGCAGCGCCACGTTCCGCAGGTCCACCGGGCGCTCCGCGACCGCCGCCAGCCCCGAGGCGAGCAGCGCGCCCGGTGTCTGACTAGGGCGGTGGACGCCCTGCCCGGCGGCCGTGGAGTCGCCGAGAAAGGCCAGCCGCAGTGGTGGCTGGCCGGTCCTGCGGGCGAATGCGAAGCCATATCGGCCGTCCGCGCGCGGAGGCGGATCGTCCGACCCGCCCACGACCCGCTTCGCATGGGACACCTCGGTGAGCACCAGCACGGCGGTCACCCCGCCCAGCAGCCCGATCCCGCCGCCCCCGTACGCCGCCGCGGCGGCGATCCGCCGCGCCACCCTCGCCCTCGACATCGACATGGGTTCAGCCCACCTCCGTCCGCACGCGCACGCGCTTCTTTCTCCTTTGTACGCCTTGCTAACAACTTGTTGCCCCGTGCAGGCTTCGTCCCAACGCGCCGGTCGGAGGGCGGCAGCGCGCAATAAGCTGACAGCAAGGCCCCGCGACGGCGGCCGCCCCGACGCGGAGATCCCGCGGAACCGGACCAGGAGCAGGTGTGCAGTACTACGAATCGATGATTGAGCTGGTCGGCAACACCCCGCTGGTGAAGCTCAACACCGTGACCGAAGGCATCCGGGCGACCGTCCTGGCCAAGGTCGAATACTTCAACCCCGGCGGCTCGGTGAAGGACCGGATCGCGGTCCGGATGATAGAGGCCGCCGAGCGCTCCGGTGAGCTGAAGCCGGGCGGCACCATCGTGGAGCCGACCTCCGGCAACACCGGTGTGGGCCTCGCCATGGTCGCCCAGCGCAAGGGCTACAAGTGCGTCTTCGTCTGCCCGGACAAGGTGTCCACGGACAAGATCAACGTGCTGCGGGCCTACGGCGCCGAGGTCGTGGTCTGCCCCACCGCGGTGGACCCCGAGCACCCCGACTCGTACTACAACGTCTCCGACCGGCTGGTCCGCGAGACGCCGGGCGCCTGGAAGCCCGACCAGTACAGCAACCCGAACAACCCGCTCTCCCACTACGAGACCACCGGCCCCGAGCTGTGGGAGCAGACCGAAGGCAGGATCACCCACTTTGTGGCGGGCGTCGGCACCGGCGGCACGATCTCCGGCACCGGCCGCTATCTGAAGGAGGCCAGCGAGGGCCGTGTCCAGGTGATCGGCGCCGACCCCGAGGGCTCGGTCTACTCCGGCGGCTCCGGCCGCCCGTATCTGATCGAGGGCGTCGGCGAGGACTTCTGGCCGACCGCGTACGACCAGACCGTCGCGGACGAGATCGTCGCCGTCTCCGACAAGGACGCCTTCCAGATGACGCGGCGGCTGGCCAAGGAGGAGGGGCTGCTGGTCGGCGGCTCCTGCGGGATGGCCGTCGTGGGCGCCCTGAAGGTCGCCGAGCGGCTCGGCCCGGACGATGTGGTGGTCGTCCTGCTGCCCGACAGCGGCCGCGGCTATCTCTCCAAGATCTTCAACGATGAGTGGATGGCCGACTACGGCTTCCTCGAGGAGGACGGCCCCTCGGTGCGGGTCGGCGACGTGCTCCAGGGCAAGGAGGGCGGACTGCCCTCGCTGGTCCATATGCACCCGGAAGAGACGGTGGGCGAGGCCATCGACGTACTGCGGGAGTACGGCGTCTCGCAGATGCCGATCGTCAAGCCGGGCGCCGGGCACCCCGATGTGATGGCCGCCGAGGTCATCGGCTCGGTGGTGGAACGCGAGCTGCTGGACGCCCTGTTCGCGCGGCGCGCGGAGCTGACCGACCCGCTGGAGAAGCACATGAGCCCGCCGCTGCCGCATGTCGGCTCCGGTGAGCCGGTCGAGGACCTGATGGCGGTGCTGGGCGCGGCGGACGCGGCGATCGTGCTGGTGGAGGGCAAGCCCAAGGGCGTGGTGAGCCGGCAGGACCTGCTGGCATACCTGGCCAACAGCCCGAAGTGAGGGCCCGTAAGGATCCCAACCGCTCCCAACCGCCCTTCGGGCAAGTGGTACGAACGTGTCACGCGCCCGCAGCACAGGGTTAACACGGCTCCGGCAGATTAGTGGGCGTCGGAAGGACGACACCGACACCCGAGATGAGGCGGCAGGACCTCCGGAGCGGCTCCCGGACCTCCATGGTCGCCTGGACGCGGAATTCCGGCCCTGACCCGGCCCGCGTCCCCGCGGGGACCGCCGTCGTCCCGCCCTCGGTGGCTCGCCACCGGGGTGCGGCGGTCCCCGCGCAGCTTCTTCTAGTTCCCGCTCTCCTCCTGCCCGCGGCCTCGGCGGAGCCAGGAGAAGGCCCCCATGGCGTGGACCGCGTTGACGCCGAAGATCCCGGCCCAGGTGATCAGCAGACCGGGCAGCCCCTCGTTCACGACGCCGATGGCCGACAGCGGGATGGCCAGCACCAGGGAGACCCCGACGAAGGCGAAGCGCTCGCCGAGGCCCAGGCCGTGGGCCTGGTCCGCGGGCGCGCCGGTGGCGTACGGGCGGCTGCCGCGGGCCGTCGCCATCTGCTGTTCGGCGAGCTGGCGGCGGACATGGCGGTCCGCCGTATCGTTGAACCGCTGCTCGACCTTCTCCATGAAGGAGTCGACCAGCTCCGACTCGTACTCCGCGCCCAGCTCCTTACGGGTCTGCAGGGCCGCGTCGAGTTCCTTTTTCAGATCCGGGTCACGGGCGTCCATGCTTAAGGACGGTACGGTCGCGGGGACGCTTTGTCGGTAGGGCTAGCCCCCGAAACCAGCACCCCCTGAAACCACCCTCCGAGAAGCCAGCCCCCGGAAGACGAGCGGACCCGGGAAGCACCACCCCCGGCCCGCTGTGGAAGGAGTCAGTTCCGTGACCGCACCTCTCCTCACGTCCCTCGCCGCGTCCGGCGACGACCGCCCCGACGCGCTGAGCGTCGGCGGCCGCGCGCTCTCGCGCGAGGAACTGCTCGGTGCCGCGGGCGCGGTGGCGGCCCGTATCGCCGGCGCGCCGGTCGTCGCGGTCCGGGCGACCGCGACCCCGGAGACGGTGGTCGCGGTGGTCGGCGCGCTGCTGGCCGGGGTGCCGGTGGTGCCCGTACCGCCGGACTCCGGCCCGGCCGAACGCGACCACATACTGCGGGACTCGGGCGCCACCCTGCTGCTCACCGGGGAGGCCGTGGACGCCCCGGTCGAGACCGTTCCGGTGGACCTGACCGAGCGCGCGGCGTGGACGAAGGCGGAGCCGGACCCGGAGTCCACGGCGTTCGTCCTCTACACCTCGGGCACCACGGGGGCGCCCAAGGGCGCGCTGATCTCCCGGCGGGCGGTCGCCGCCGACCTGGACGGACTCGCCGCGGCCTGGGCCTGGACCCCGGAGGACACCCTGGTCCACGGGCTGCCGCTGTTCCATGTGCACGGTCTGGTGCTCGGCGTGCTGGGCGCGCTGCGGACGGGCAGTCGCCTCGTCCACACCGGCAAGCCGACCCCGGCGGCGTACGCGGCGGCGGACGGCAGCCTCTACTTCGGCGTCCCCACCGTCTGGAACCGCATCGTCCAGGACCCGGACTCCGCCCGCGCCCTGGCCTCCGCCCGGCTCCTGGTCTCCGGCAGCGCCCCGCTCCCCGCCCCCGTCTTCCGCGAGCTGGAGCGGCTCACCGGCCAGCGCCCCATCGAGCGCTACGGCATGACCGAGACCCTCATCACCATCAGCACCCGCGCCGACGGCGAACGCCGCCCCGGCTATGTCGGCACCCCGCTCTCGGGCATCCGCACCCGGATCGCCGCCGAGGAGGGCGCCGAGATCGGCGAGCTCCAGCTGACCGGCCCGACCCTCTTCGACGGCTACCTCAACCGCCCCGAGGCCACGGCCGGTTCGTACACCGAGGACGGCTGGTTCCGCACGGGCGACATCGCCGCCATCGACCCCGACGGCTTCCACCGCATCGTGGGCCGCGCCTCCACCGACATGATCAAGTCCGGCGGCTACCGCATCGGCGCGGGCGAGGTCGAGAACGCCCTGCTGGACCACCCGGCCGTCCGCGAGGCCGCCGTCGTCGGCGCCCCGCACGAGGACCTGGGCCAGGAGATCGTCGCGTACGTCGTGGCCGACGGCATCGGCGAGCGGGAGCTGATCGACTTCGTCGCCTCCCAGCTCTCCGTCCACAAGCGCCCCCGCAAGGTCCGCTTCCTGGAGGCCCTCCCCCGCAACGCCATGGGCAAGCCCCAAAAAAAGCTCCTGCCCCCGGCCTGACCCCGGCTTGACCCCGGCCCGCCCGCCCTCACCGTGCCGGGTGCCGTCACCCGGACTCGGTGACGTACGGACGGTCCGATGGTGGATCCGGGGTGAGGATCATGTGGTCCGGGACGTGGGCGGTGTCGCGGTGGGCCAGGAGCCAGTAGACGGCGGCGGGGACGGCGAGGCCGATGAGCCAGGAGATGTCCGCGCCGCCCAGGGGGGCGACGAAGGGGCCGGTGTAGAAGGCGGTGGACAGGAAGGGGAGTTGGGCGAGGACACCGAGGGCGTAGGTGGTCAGCGCCTTCCAGCGCCAGGCGCCGTAGCGGCCGTTCGGGTCGCTGAGGGCGGGGATGTCGTAGCGCTCCTTGGCGATGGCGTAGTAGTCGACGAGGTTGATCGCGCTCCACGGGGTGAAGAAGGTCAGCAGGAACAGCAGGAAGTCCTTGAAGGAGGACAGGAAGCTGTCCTTGCCGAGCAGTGCGACCGCCGTGCCCGCGACCATGATCCCGGCGATGTAGGCGGCCCGGCCGCGTGGGGAGAGGGTGGCGCGGCCGCGGAAGCCGCTGACGCTGGTCACCATCGACATGAAGCCGCCGTAGGTGTTGAGGACGTTGATCGTCAGCTTGCCGAGGGCGATGACGAAGTAGAGCAGCGAGGTGATCAGGGCCGCGCCGCCGCCGAGGCCGACGATGTACGTGACCTCGTGGCCGACGAAGGCGTGGCCGGCCGCGGCGGCCGCGAGGGCGCCGAAGGTCATGGACCACTGGGAGCCGAGGACGGTGCCGGCGAGGGTCCAGGAGAAGGTGGCCTTCGCGGAGGTGGTGCGCGGCAGATAGCGGGAGTAGTCGGCGACGTACGGGCCGAAGGCGAGCTGCCAGGAGGCGGACAGCGACACCGCGAGGAGGAAGAGCGGGAAGTCGAAGGTCCGGTCGTGGAGGAGGGTGGCCAGGTCGGTGCGGTCCAGCAGCCGGATGCCCAGATAGACGAAGGCCAGGGCGCAGACGACGCCCGCGATCCGGCCCAGGGTGTGGATCAGGCGGTAGCCGACGGCGGCCGCCACGGCGGTGACGAGGGCGAAGAGGACGATCCCGGTGGTGTCGCCGAGATGGGTGAGTTCGCCGACCGCCTGTCCGGCGAGCACGCTGCCGCTGGCGAAGAAGCCCACGTACATGACGATGACCAGCAGCAGTGGGACGATCGCGCCCCGGACCCCGAACTGGGCCCGGGAGGAGATCATCTGGGGGAGGCCTAGTCGCGGTCCCTGGGCGGAGTGGAGCGCCATGACGGCTCCTCCGAGCAGGTTGCCGATCAGCAGGGCGATGATCGCCCAGAAGGCGGCGGCGCCGAAGACGACGGCCAGGGCGCCGGTCACGACGGCGGTGATCTGGAGGTTGGCGCCGAGCCACAGGGTGAACTGGCTGAAGGCGGTGCCATGGCGCTCCGCGTCCGGGACGACGTCGATCGAGCGCTTTTCGACCAAAGAGTCCAGCGCGTCCGGGGAGTCGGGCATACGGGTGCTCCTACTGCTACTTCTTGGTGAGGCCGTTCTTGGCGGCCCAGTCGGCGGCGACCCGGTCCGGGTCCTTCTTGTCGTTGCTCACCAGCTTGTTGAGCCGGGCCAGTTCGCGGGTGGTGAGGGCGCCGCCGAGGCGGGCCAGGGCCTTGCGGACCTTGGCGTCGGCCTTGGCGCCGCGGACCACGGGCACGATGTGCTGGGCCGGGATGAGGGCCTTGGGGTCGGCGAGGATCACCCAGTCGTTGGCCTCGATGTCGGGGTCGGTGGAGAAGAGGTTGGCGACGTCCACGTCGCCCTTCTTCAACGCGCCCTTGACCAGGGGCCCGGAGGCGTCGAGGGCCTTGAACTCCTTGAAGGTCACGCCGTAACGGTCCTTGAGGCCGACCAGGCCGACCACGCGGTTCTTGTCCTCGGCCGGGCCGCCGAAGATCAGCTTGCCGTTCTGCCTGGCGAGGTCGGCGAAGCTGCGCAGCCCGTACTTCCGGGCGGCCTCGCGGGTGACGCAGAAGACGTCCTTGTCCTCGGCGGCCGCGTACGACAGGGCCTCCAGACCGCTGGGGAGGGCCACGGTGAGGGCGTTCTGGAGGTCGCCGGCCTCGGTCTGCGGGGCCTTGTCGTCGAAGTGGAGCAGCAGATTGCCCTGGTACTCGGGGAGCAGATCGATGTCGCCCTGCTGGAGGGCGGGTATGACGATCTCTCGGGAGCCGAGGTTGGGCCGCACGCTGGTCTTGATGCCCGCGCCCTTCAGCGCCTCGGCGTAGAGGTAGCCCAGCAGCTGGTTCTCGGTGAAGTTGGCGGTGCCGATGACCAGCCCGCCCAGGCTGCTGCCGCCGCCCGAGCCGCCGCTGCCGCCGTCGCCCTTGAGCGAGGTGATACCGCCGCCGCAGGCGGCGAGCGTGGGCACGGAGGCGCCGGCGAGCAGGCCGCCGAGCAGTTTCCTGCGGTTCATGGGGTCGTCTCCTCGGATCGGAGTGAAGTCGCTGAGTCGGTGGGGTGCTGAGGCGCTGAGCCGGGGGGCTGAGGCGCTGAGCCGGTGTGGGGTGGCGCTCAGTGCGCGTGGGCGCGCGGGGGGCGGTTGCGGAACAGCAGGCGCTGCACTCCGGCCAGCGCCAGGTCCAGGGCGATGGCCAGCACGGCGACCAGCACCGCCCCGCCCAGCACCTGCACCAGATCGCGCTGGGCGAGCCCGTCGAAGACATAGCGGCCGAGCCCGCCGAAGCTGACGTACGCGGCGATGGTGGCGGTGGCCACGACCTGGACGCAGGCCAGCCGCAGCCCGGTCATGATCAGCGGCAGCGCGAGCGGCAGTTCGACCTGGAACAGCACCTGGTACCAGCGCATGCCCTGGCCCCGCGCCGCGTCCCTGACCTCGGGGTCCACGGCGGCCATGCCCGCGTACGTATTGGTGACGATCACCGGGACGGCGAGGGCGACCAGCGAGACGTACACCGGCCACATGCTCAGCCCGCTGGCCAGGAAGACCAGTGTGACCAGGCCGACGGTCGGCAGGGCCCGGCCGAAGCCGGAGAGGTTGATGGCGAGGAACGCGCCGCGCCCGGTGTGCCCGATGAGCAGCCCGACCGGGAGGGCGATGGCGGCGGCGACCAGGGTGGCCAGCAGCGAGTACTGGAGGTGCTCCAGCAGGCGGGTGGCGATGCCGTCGGGCCCGGACCACTGGGAGCCGCTGGTCAGCCAGCGGAGGAGGTTCTGGAGTAGTTCGAGCATGTCAGGCACGCCTCCTCAGCCACGGGGTGCACAGCCACTGGATGGTGACCAGTACGGCGTCCGCGACCAGCGCCAGCACCAGGGACAGGATGACTCCGGCCACGACGGGGGTGGGGTAGTTGCGCTGGAAGCCGTCGGTGAACAGCTGGCCGAGGCCGCCGTACCCGATGTAGCTGGCCACGCTGACCAGCGATATCGCCATAACGGTGGCGACCCGTACGCCCGCCATGATCACCGGGAAGGCGAGCGGCAGCTCGACGGTGAGCAGGGTGCGCAGCGGGCGGGCGCCCATCGCGGTGGACGCCTCGCGGACCTTGGTGGGGACGCTGTCGAGGCCTTCGACGGTGTTCCGCAACAGCACGACCAGGGTGTAGATGGTCAGGCCGGTGATGGCGGTGGTGCGGGTGAGGCCGGTGACCGGCAGCAGCAGGACGAAGATCGCGATGGAGGGGATCGTGAACAGGATGTTCGAGAGCCCGAGCAGGAGTCCGCGCAGCGGGCGCACCCGGTGGGCGATCACGGCCAGCGGGAGCGCGATCAGCAGGCCGAAGAGGACGGCCGGGACGGCGGTGGAGAGGTGGTCCAGGGTGAGCGTGACCAGGGTGCTCCGGTGATCGGGGAACCAGCCCCAGTCGATGGTCATGCGGTCACGCTCGGGTCGGAGGCCGTGGTGCCGTCGCCCGCGTCGGCGGTTTCGGGGTCCTCGGCGGCGTTCTTGAGGGCGGCCGCGCGGCCCGCCTCCGTGTGGCGCTGCCCCGCGTACTCGTGGATCGCGTCGCGCCCGGTGACCCCGGTGAGCACCCCGTCGGCGTCCACGCGGGCCACCAGACCGGCGGGGGAGGCCAGCGACTCGTCCAGGGCGGTGAGCAGCGAGTCGCCGTCCCGCAGCGCGCGCACCGGCAGCAGCGGGGCCCGGTCGCCCTCCGGTCCTTCGGTGTCGCGCCAGCCCAGCGGCTCACCGCGCTCGGAGGTGACCAGCTGCCAGCGCTGCCCGTCGGCGGGCGCGGGCTCCCGCTCCACGTCGGCGAGGGTGGACAGGGAGAGCAGCTTCAGCCCGCGCTCGGCGCCCAGGAAGCCCGCCACGAAGTCGTCGGCGGGGCTCGCCAGCAGCTCGGCGGGGGGTGCGCACTGGACGAGATGGCCGCCGGTGCGGAAGATCGCGATGCGGTCGCCGAGCCGTACCGCCTCGTCGATGTCGTGGGTGACGAAGACGACCGTCTTGCGCAGCTCGCTCTGGAGCCGCAGCAGCTCGTTCTGGAGCTGGGTCCGTACGACCGGGTCGACCGCCCCGAACGGCTCGTCCATCAGCAGCACCGGCGGGTCGGCGGCCAGTGCGCGGGCGACCCCGACGCGCTGCTGCTGACCGCCCGAGAGCTGGTGCGGGTAGCGCTTGCCGGAGTCGGCGGGCAGCCCGACCAGCTCCAGCAGCTCGGCGGCGCGGGCCCGCGCCTTGCGGCGCCCCCAGCCCAGCAGCAGCGGGACGGTGGCGATGTTGTCGAGGATCGTGCGGTGCGGGAAGAGCCCGGCCTGCTGGATCACATAGCCGATCCCGCGCCGCAGCTCGGCGGCGTCCGCTCGCAGGACATCACGTCCGCCCACGCTCACCGTGCCGCTGCTCGGCTCGACCATGCGGTTGACCATGCGGAGGGTGGTGGTCTTGCCGCAGCCCGAGGTGCCGACAAGAACGGTGATGCCTCCTTCCGGGAGTTCGAGACTGAGGCGATCCACCGCTGTGGTGCCGTTCGGGTAGTGCTTACTGACGTCCTTGAAGCTGATCATCCGCTTCCCCTTGCCCTGTCTGCATATAGTCATGCACAGTCATAGTCGAGTGAATAGAAGTCAAGAGGGTCTGCGTTAATCACCGGTTACTTCTGCTCGCGATGTGGACGGAGTGCTGGGCGGTTGGCCCAGAAAGGGCGCGTTCGAGAGGGGTTGCCCTGGATGTTGTCTCACATGCTGGATGCTGATCACGCGGCGGCCGACGGCGCCGACGGCGCCGGCCCGCGGATCACGCTGGACGGCCGGAGCCTACGCGTCGTGGATGTGGCGCGTCTGGCCGACCGTCTCAGCCGGCCCGCCGCGCCCGATCCCACCGCGCTCGCCCTGGCCGAGCGTGCCTGGGAGACTGCGGACCGGCTCGCGGCCACCGGCCGCGTCTACGGGCGCAGCACCGGTGTGGGCGCCAACCGCACCGAGGACGTCGGCCCGGCCGACTCCGACCACGGGCTGCGGCTGCTGCGCAGCCACGCCGGGGCGATCGGCGCACAGCTGCCCGGCCGCGAGGTGCGCGCCATGATGGCCGTCCGCGCCAATCAGCTGCTGGCGGGTGGTGCCGGGCTGCGCCCCGCCGTCGTCACCGCGCTCGTCGAGGGCCTCGACAGCGGCGCCCACCCGGTGATCAACGAATACGGCGCGGTCGGCACCGGGGACCTCGCCGCGCTCGCCCAGACCGGTCTGGCGCTCGTCGGCGAGCACCCCTGGGACCTCACCGAGGCCGTCCCGGGCCGTCGCGCCCCCGACCCCATCACGCTCGACAGCAACGACGCCCTGGCGCTCATCAGCAGCAACGCCCTCACCCTCGGCCAGTCCGCGCTCGCCCTCGCCGAGCTGCGGCGGCTGCTGTCCGCCTCGCTCGCCGTGGCCGCGCTCTCGCTGATCGCGGTCGGCGGCTCGTACGAGGCGTACGCCGAACCCGTCCACGCGTCCCGGCCGCACCCCGGCTCCGTCGCGGCCGCCGCCCGGATGCGCGCCCTGCTCGGCGCCCCGCCCCGGCCCACCCCGCCGCTGGGCCGCATCCAGGACCCGTACGGCTTCCGCTGTCTGCCGCAGATCCACGGACCGGCGCTGGACGCGGCGGACGCGCTGGAGCGGGTGCTGGCCGTCGAGTTCAACGCGGCCGCCGAGAACCCGCTGATCAGCTCCACCGACGAGGCCGCCTACCACCACGGCAACTTCTACGCCGCGCACACCGCCCTCGCCCTGGACCACTTCCGGCTCGCCGCGCTCCAGACCGCCCGGCTCTCCACGGCCCGGCTCGCCGCGCTCAGCGAACCCGACTTCACCCGGCTGCGCCCCTTCCTCGGTGACGCCGCGCCCGCGAGCTCGGGCGTGATGATCCTCGAATACGCGGCGGGGGCTGCTCTCGGCGAGATGCGGGCGGTCTCCCACCCCGCCTCGCTGGGCCACGCCGTGCTCTCGCGCGGGGTGGAGGAACAAGCCAGTTTCGCCTCGCTCGGCGCCCGCCAGACGCTGCGGGTGGCCGACCACTACCGGCTGGTGCTGGGCTGCGAACTCGTGGCGGCCATACGGGCGTTGCGCCAGCGCGGTCTTGAGCCGGACCCGGAGCTCCCGGCCGGTGTGGCCTTCGCCCTGGCGTCGGAAGTGCTCGATCCGCGGATGGAGGACCGGCCGTTGACGGAGGATGTGGCGGTGGCCGCGCGTCTGCTCGACCGGCTGGCGGGGGCCTGAGGGACGAGGGTACGAGGGTCAGGAGGACGTGATGAGTACGGAGCACGGGGTGAGCGACGGGGTGGGCGGTGCGCGGGTGACGCAGGTGGAAGAGGACGTCACGGCGGTGTCGGCGGGGGTGCCGGGCGTCTCGGCCGCTTCCGGCGCCTCGACCGCCGCCCGGCTGCAGGCGCTCTTCGAGGGCCACCGGCTGACCCCGACCCAGCGGCGGATCGCCCACTGCATGGTGCGGCGGGCCGCGGACGCGCCGTTCCTCTCCAGCGTCGAGCTGGCCGAGCTCGCGGGCGTCAGCCAGCCGTCCGTGACCCGCTTCGCGGTCGCCCTCGGCTTCGACGGCTATCCGGCGCTGCGCAAGCATCTGCGCGATGTCGCGCCCGCCGAGCCGGAGGCGGACGAGGGGTCGTACAACGAGTATCAGCAGGCCGTGCAGTCCGAGATCGACAATCTGCGCCATCTCGCCGCGCTGCTGGCCGACCCCGCCCCGGTCGTCCGCGCCGGCCGGCTGCTCGCCGAGTCCCGTCCGCTGCCGGTCCTCGGGCTGCGCGCCGCCTCCGCGCAGGCCCGCGGCTTCAGCTACTTCGCGCGCAAGGTCCATCCGGACGTCCGGCTGCTCGACGAGGGCGGCACGATGCTCGACGACCGCGTGGACGCGGCGAAGCGCGCGGGCGCCACGGCGCTGCTGTGCTTCGCGCTGCCGCGGCATCCGCGCGAGGTCGTGGAGGGACTGGAGTACGCCCAGGAGGCGGGCCTGACCGTGGTCACCGTCGCCGACAGCGCCTTCGCCCCGGTCGCCCGCCACAGCGATCTGCTGCTGCCCGCGGCTGTCGGCACGGGCCTGGCCTTCGACACCGCGTGTGCGCCGATGCTGCTGGGGCGCGTGCTGCTGGAGGCGATGTGCGACGCGCTGCCGGACGCGCAGGCGCGGCTGGAGGAGTTCGACGCGAAGGCGGCGGAGCGGGGCCTGTTCGTGGAGTGAGCCGGGCTTCCGGGCCGGGCTTCCGGACCGCCCTGGGGGCCAACCCCCGTTCCTCTCACCGAATTCTCAGGCATCCTGGCTAGATTCCTCGATTCGACAGGGATTTCTTCCGGGATTCACCAGGGTGAGGAGGTCGGTCGTGGGGCGCGGGGCGTATGCGCTGGCACGGGTGGCGGTGATCGTGAGGGCTCCCGCGGGGTGGCTGTGGTGGCCCGGTGTGCTGGCCGCGGGGATCGGGGTGCTGGTGCCGGGGTTGACCGGGCGCCGGATCGGAGTGCTCGCCGGGGCGGCGCTCTTCCTGATCGCGGGGGTCGTGGTGTTCGTGGTGCGCCGCAAGCGGTATCTGGAGCTGGCGCGCGACGCCTCGCGTGCGGGCAAGGCGGTCTTCCTCCAGGACCGCGCGGTGACCGTAAGGACTCGGCGGCGCGCCCTGCGGTGGTGGCTGCTGCTGGCCTTCCTCGCCGCGATGGGCTCGTCCTTCGCCGTTCCGGCGGCGGGCGGCATGCTGCTGGCGGGGCTAGGGGCCGGGCTGTGGGCCAAGGCGCTGTGGCTGGGCCGCTGGGAGCGCGCGCACGACGCGCTGCTGTGGGTCCGCACGGAACGGGTCCCTCGGGGGCGGCCCGCGGGCAAGGCGGTGGACGGCTACCAGACGACGGGGATCGTGGCCGGTGACGCGGGGCCGGGCGGCGCGAGGCGCTCCCGCGCGATGGCGGCGGCCGCGCGCTGAGGGCGCTCCGGTGGGGGTTGCCCGGTGGGGTTGCGCGGTGTGGGTTTTGTGCGGCGCCGTCTCGCGCCTTCGGCGCCTTTGAGCATGGGGCCGGGGGTGCCCTGGCCGGGGCCCGTCGCCGACGGTCGGCCGGTGGGGGCGGGCCCGGTCGCGGCGTCCGTTCGGCCCGGGCTTCGCGCCGATCCGGACTGCGGGGGGTACCCCTCTCGAAAACGTTTGACAAAGTAGTTGCGCCAGATCAAGTGTCTTCGTGGAGGGGGTACCTCCACCGGGGGGCCGGGTCGCCGGGCACGGAGTGGACGTCGGACCGGCCCGAACACGTCGGCTCTTCGGCGACCTGCGAGGGCGCGGTGCGGCATGGGCCAGGCCACAGGGGCCCGCAGTCCGGCAACGGCCCCGGCTCCAGATCACAGAGGCCGCCACCGGGCTTCGCCCCCACTGACCGGTGGTCGGCGACGTGGCCCGCGCCCGCCCCCACCTGGCCCGATGCTCAATCAACGCCAGCCCGGACGAAAGCGCCACCTGTGCGGCGGACTTCGGAGCCCACAGCCTGGGCACCCCACAGCCTGGGCACCCCGCGCCCTACCGCAACCGGCTCAGACCCAGCGCGTGCTTCGCGCCGCTCTCGGCCACGATCTCGTCCACCGTCTGCGGCTCCCGTACCGTCGCGAAGCGCACATCGGCGCTCGTCGCGTCGAAGCCGTAGATCCCCGGGCGGGGCAGGCTGTTGTACGCGAAGTGGTTGGAGAAGTAGTACGCGCCGGTGTCGAGCAGGGCGACCAGGTCGCCCGCCGCCAGCTCCGGCAGTGGCCGGTCGCGTGCGACCAGGTCGCCCGCGAAGCAGCAGGGACCGGCGATGTCCTGGGGGACCGGGCCGTCGCCGGTCTCCGCCTTGGGGCGGCCCTCCGCGTCGTAGGCCAGGACGCGCAGCGGCCAGGCTTCCGGAGCGAAGACCGTACGGGTGGCGAGCTGGGCGCCCGCGTGGGTGACCGCGATCGGGCGGCCGCCCGCGGACTTGGCGTATTCGACCCGGGCCAGCACCAGGCCGGACTTGGCGAGCAGGGACCGTCCGAACTCGGTCACCAGCTTGTACCGCCCGTCGAGGAGCCCCGGCACGGTGGCCCGCAGCAGCTGGGCGTACTCCCGGTAGCCGGGGGTGATCTCGTCGGAGGCGAAGTTCACGGGGAGGCCGCCGCCGATGTCGAGGGCGTCGATCTGCTGCCGGCCGGCCGCCTCGTTGATCTCCTCGGCCAGTTCGTAGGCCGCCCGTATGCCCGCCGCCATCAGCTCCAGCGGACAGCCCTGGGAGCCGACGTGCGCGTGCAGCCGGGTCAGCCACGGGCGCTCGGCGAAGGCGCGCACGACCCACGCGCGCGCCCCCGGGTCCTGGAGGGCCACGCCGAACTTGGAGGTCGCGGTGGCCGTGCTCATCGCGTCGATGCTGCCGCCGCCCACCTGCGGGTTGACCCGAAGGCCCAGGGGCGAGGGCGGGGCCGCGCGGTGCCCCACCAGCGCGTCGAGCCGCTCCAGCTCCTGGGGGTTGTCGGCGTTGACGGCGATGCCCAGGTCGAGGGCCTCGCGCAGCTCAGCGGTGGTCTTGGCGGGGGAGTCCAGGACGATCCGGTCGGGCGTCACCCCCGCCGCACGGGCCAGCGCCAGTTCGCCGGGGCTGGCCACCTCGCAGCCCAGGCCCTCGTCGGCCAGCAGCCGCAGGACGGGGACGAGCGCGGCCGCCTTGACCGCGAAGGCGTGCAGGACGGGGGTGCCGGGCGCGACGACCTCCTCGAAGGCCTCGCGCAGCCCGGCGGCCGCGGAGCGGATCCCGGCCACGTCCAGCAGCCCCACGACGGGCTGGTCCGGGCCCAGCAGCCGCTGCTCCACGGCCGCCCGTACGGCCTGTTCGCGCCGGGTGGCCATCGCAACCGCTTTCAAAGTCATGCTTTCAGCCAACCATCCGGAACGGCCGCGGACCAGCTCCGGGGGGCGCTCCGGCGGGCGGGGCCGTGCGGTCGCGGGGAGCGCGGCCCCTGGCCCCGGGCCGACCCGGCCCTACAGCTCCACCAGCACCGCCCCGAGGTGGCGGCCCGCCACCAGCTCGCACAGCGCGCCCGGCGCCCGGTCGATCCCCGTCAGCCGGGTGTACGGGTAGGTGAGCGCGCCCTCGCGCAGCGCACGGCCGAACTCGTTCAGGTACCCGGGCATGGCGTCCTGGTGGTCCACCGCGCTGATGCCGCGCAGCGTGATGCTCCGGGTGATCAGGGCCAGGGTGCTGATCGCGGTCGGGGCCAGCGCGTCGTCGGACAGCTGTGCGGCCAGCGCCCCGACCAGGGCGAACCGGGCGTTGCGGCGGGCCAGCGCCAGGGCGGCTCTCAGCTGCTCGCCGCCGACGGTGTCGAAGAGGACGTCGATGCCGTCGGGGGCGGCCGCGCGCAGCTGCTCCTCGATCGATCCGTCGCCGCGCAGGACGACCGCGTCATAGCCCAGCTCCCGCGTCAGCCGGTCGGCCTTGTGCCGGGAGCCGGTGGAGCCGATGACCCGTGCGGCGCCGTGCAGCCGGGCGAACTGTCCGGCCAGGGAGCCCACTCCGCCCGCCGCGCCGGTGACGAACACCGTGTCGCCGCGCCGCACCCCGGCCCCGCGCACCACCCCCAGCCAGGCGGTGAACCCCTGCGAGAGATGGGCGGCGGGGTCCGGCAGCACCTCGGGGTCGACGGGCGAGACCTCGGGGGCGTTCAGGACCGCGTACTCGCGCCAGCCCGCGCGGTGGCGGACGAGGGTTCCGGGGGCGAGATCCGTGCCCGGCGCCCGGACCACCTCGCCGAGGGCCGCGCCCCGCATCACCTCGCCCGCCTTGTGCAGCAGCTGGGGCAGGCCGAAGGCGTCCGGGTCGGCCGGCGTGAGCGGGCGCATCACGGCGGCGACGCTCATCAGCCGGTTGCGCACCAGCACCTGACCGGGGCGGGGGGTGGGGACGGGAGCGGTGACGACCTCGAAGTGACCGGGGGTGAGCTCCCCGTCGGGCAGAGCCGCCAGACGGACCTCGCGGTGGGTGGCGGGGAGGGACACGGAGGGCTCCTCGGCGGGCGGGGACACGACCTGGTGACGCTACCCCGTGGCCCGGGGCGGGTAGGCCGCGACCAGCACGGGGAGTCCGCGCCGCTGAACCACCTGGGCGTATGCGGAGCCCCACGGTATTGACTAGTCATATTCATCGGCATCAAGATGTGAATAAGTCGATCCAGTCGATGTGGTCGACGCAGTCGAACCAGTTGATGGCACAGGGAGGCTTGGCCCATGACAGGACCGCGACCCGTACGGGCGCCGCGTGGTGCAGAGCTCAGCGCCCTTGGGTGGCAGCAGGAAGCCGCCCTTCGGATGCTGCAGAACAACCTCGATCCGGAGGTCGCCGAGCACCCCGACAAGCTCGTCGTCTACGGCGGCACCGGTAAGGCGGCCCGCGACTGGCGTTCGTTCGACGCCATGGTCCGCACCCTGCGCACGCTGAAGCAGGACGAGACGATGCTGGTCCAGTCGGGCCGCCCCGTGGGCGTCATGCAGACCCACGAATGGGCGCCTCGGGTGCTGATCGCCAACTCCAACCTCGTCGGCGACTGGGCCAACTGGGAGGAGTTCCGCCGCCTGGAGGCGCTGGGTCTGACCATGTACGGCCAGATGACCGCCGGCTCCTGGATCTACATCGGCACCCAGGGCATCCTCCAGGGCACGTACGAGACCTTCGCCGCGGTCGCCGCGAAGAAGTTCAGCGGTACCTTGGCCGGGACGATCACCCTCACCGCGGGCCTCGGCGGCATGGGCGGCGCCCAGCCGCTGGCGGTCACGATGAACGACGGCGTCGCGATCTGCGTCGACTGCGATCCGCGCGCCATCGAGCGCCGTATCGAACACCGCTACCTGGACGTCCGCGCCGACAGCCTGGACCACGCGCTCCAGCTCGCGACCGAGGCCCGGGACGCCCGGCGACCCCTGTCGATCGGCGTGCTGGGGAACGCGGCCGAACTGGTCCCGCAGCTCCTCGCGATGAACGCCCCGATCGACATCGTCACCGACCAGACCAGCGCCCACGACCCGCTGTCGTACCTGCCGGTCGGCGTGGACTTCGACGAGATGGCCTCGTACGCCACCGAGAAGCCCGCCGACTTCACCCAGCGGGCGCGCGAGTCGATGGCCAAGCACGTGGAGGCCATGGTCGGCTTCATGGACGCGGGCGCCGAGGTCTTCGACTACGGCAACTCCATCCGCGGCGAGGCAAAGCTGGCGGGCTTCGAGCGGGCCTTCGCCTTCCCCGGCTTCGTCCCCGCCTACATCCGGCCGCTCTTCTGCGAGGGCAAGGGCCCGTTCCGCTGGGCGGCCCTGTCCGGCGACCCGAAGGACATCGCCGCCACGGACAAGGCGATCCTGGAGCTCTTCCCGGAGAACGAGTCGCTGGCCCGCTGGATCAAGATGGCGCAGGAGCGGGTCCACTTCCAGGGGCTGCCCGCCCGGATCTGCTGGCTCGGCTACGGCGAGCGCGACAAGGCGGGCGAGCGCTTCAACGAGATGGTCGCCGACGGCACCCTCGCCGCACCGCTGGCGATCGGCCGCGACCACCTCGACTGCGGCTCGGTGGCCTCCCCGTACCGCGAGACCGAGGCCATGCTGGACGGCTCGGACGCGATCGCCGACTGGCCACTGCTCAACGCCATGGTCAACGTCGCCTCGGGCGCCTCCTGGGTCTCCATCCACCACGGCGGCGGCGTCGGCATGGGCCGCTCGATCCACGCGGGGCAGGTCACGGTCGCCGACGGCACGGCGCTCGCGGGCGAGAAGATCCGCCGCGTTCTGACGAACGACCCCGGCATGGGCGTCATCCGCCACGTGGACGCGGGCTACGACCGAGCGGACGAGGTAGCGGAGGAGCGGAACGTCAGGATCCCCATGAGGGAGAAGGATAAGTGACCGTTGTGGGCAATCGTTCCGCGGGGCGGAACGGGTGGGCACAACCCGGCCACCGGGCCGCACCCGCACACGAAACGGAGGCTGAGACGGGCGTGGGCGCACCCAGCACAACCGGCGCGTCGTTCCACGACATGTGGCGCGACCTGGCCCCCGTCGGCCGCAACACGACAACAAACGGCTACCGCCGCTACGCCTGGACAGACGCGGACGCCGACTGCAGAACGTGGTTCAAGGAGCAAGCCCAGAACCGCGGCCTCACCTACGAAGTGGACCGCAACGGCAACCAATGGGCCTGGCTGGGCGACCCCACCGCAGGAGACGCCGTCGTCACCGGTTCCCACCTCGACTCCGTCCCCGACGGTGGCGCCTTCGACGGCCCGCTGGGCGTCGTCTCCTCCTTCGCCGCCCTCGACGGGCTACGAGCGCGGGGCGCCCGCCCCACCAGGCCGCTCGCCATCGTCAACTTCGGCGACGAGGAGGGCGCCCGCTTCGGTCTGGCCTGCGTCGGCTCCCGGCTGACGAGCGGGCAGCTCAGCGTCGCGCAGGCGCATGAGCTGCGGGACGCGGACGGGGTGAGCCTCCCCCGGGCGATGGAGCGCGCCGGTTACGACCCGGACGCCATCGGCCCCGACCCGGAGCGGCTGGCCCGCATCGGCGCGTTCGTCGAGCTGCACATCGAGCAGGGGCGCGCCCTCGCCGACACAGACGACCCCGTTGGTGTCGCCTCCGCGATCTGGCCGCACGGCCGCTGGCGGTTCGACTTCCACGGCGAGGCCAACCACGCCGGGACCACCCGGATCGAGGACCGCCGCGATCCGATGCTCACCTATGCCAACACCGTCCTCGCCGCCCGTAAGAAGGCGAAGCTCGCCGGGGCGCTGGCGACCTTCGGCAAGGTCAGCGTCGAGCCCAACGGGGTCAACGCGATCGCGAGCCTGGTCCGCGGCTGGCTGGACTCGCGCGCGGCCGACGAGGAGACCCTGGCCGCCGTGGTCGGCGAGATCGAGCGTGCCGCGGTCGAGCGCGGACAGCGGGACGGGGTGGACGTCCGGGTCACCCGGGAGTCCTTCACTCCGGTCGTCGAGTTCGCCCACGACCTGCGTGACCAGCTCTCGGGGCTGCTCGGCGGCGTCCCGATCCTCCCCACCGGGGCCGGGCACGACGCCGGCATTTTGTCCGCGTCGGTTCCGACGGCCATGCTGTTTGTAAGGAACCCCACCGGCGTCTCGCATTCACCCGCGGAGACGGCGGGCGAGGACGATTGCCTCGCCGGTGTGGCCGCGCTCGCGGAGGTACTGGAGGGCCTGGCGTGTCACTGACGGCGCAGACGTACTGGGCGGAGCACGCCTGGGTGGACGGAAGCGTGCGGTCGGACGTGGTGATCGTGGCCGCGGCCAATGGGCGGATCACGGCGGTGGTGCCCGGGAGTCCGCGGCCACCCGCCGGGTCCGTCACCCTCCGTGGTCTGACGCTCCCCGGTCTGGCCAACGCCCACAGCCACGCCTTCCACCGGGCCCTGCGCGGTGTCGTCCAGGCGGACAGCAGGGCGAACGGTACGACGAACGGCGAAACGGGAGGCGAGACCGGAGACGGGGCGAACGCCCAGGCGGAAGGCAACGCGGACAGCGGCAATGGCGCGCCGGACTCCTTCTGGACCTGGCGCGAGGTGATGTACGGCGTCGCCGACCGGCTGACCCCGGACAGCTACTTCGAGCTGGCCCGAGCCGTCTACGCCGAGATGGCCATGGCCGGGATCACCTGCGTCGGGGAGTTCCACTACCTCCACCACGCGCCCGGCGGCGCCCGCTACGGCAACCCCAACGCGATGGGGGAGGCCCTGATCGCGGCCGCGGCCGAGGCCGGTATCCGGATCACCCTGCTCGACACCTGCTATCTCTCCTCCGGTTTCGGGGCCGAGCCCAACGAGCACCAGCTGCGCTTCTCCGACGGCACGGCCGAGGCCTGGGCCGAGCGGGTCTCCGCGCTGAAGGGCGACGGCAACACCCGCATCGGCGCGGCGATCCACTCGGTGCGGGCCGTACCCGTCGACCAGCTGGCGACCGTGTCCGGCTGGGCCGACGAGCACACGGCGCCGCTGCACGTCCACCTCTCCGAGCAGACGGCGGAGAACGACGCCTGTGTGGAGGCACACGGCTTCACCCCCACCCGGCTGCTCGCCGACCACGGGGTGCTGGGCCCGCGGACCACCGCCGTGCACGCCACCCACCTCACCCCGGGCGACATCCGGCTGCTGGGCCACGCCGCCACCGGTGTCTGTATGTGCCCGACCACCGAGCGTGACCTCGCCGACGGGATCGGCCCGGCCGTCGAGCTGCAGAGTGCGGGCTCACCGCTCTCGCTGGGCAGCGACAGCCATGCCGTGATCGACATCCTGGAGGAGGCCCGCGCCATGGAGCTGGACGAGCGGCTGCGCACCCGCGCCCGGGGCCACTGGACCGCGGCCCAGCTGCTCCGGGCCGCCACCGCGGACGGTCATGCGGCGCTCGGCTGGGGCGCGGAGGCGGGCCGGATCGAGGTGGGCGCGCTCGCCGACCTCACCACGATCGCGCTGGACTCGGTGCGCACCGCGGGGCCACCGCCCCGGCTGGGCGCGGAGACCGCCGTATTCGCGGCGACCAGCGCGGATGTCCGGCACACCGTGGTCGGCGGCCGCCACGTCGTACGGGACGGCGCCCATCAGCTCGTCCCGCGTGTGCCGCAAGCGCTGGCCGAGGCCATCGAAGCCCTGCACGGACCGTGATCCGGCCGCTACCGGCACGGCCGACGAAGGAGAGCACCCCCACGATGACGACCGCGACGCCCACGACGGCCATCACCGACATCGCCACTCTGGTCACCAATGACCCCTCCCTCGGTGAAGGCCCCCTCGGTCTGATCCGGGACGCGGCCGTCGTCATCGGCGGCGACCGCATCGCCTGGGTCGGTGAGTCCAGCAAAGCACCCGCCACCGACAATCGGGTCGACGCCGGTGGCCGGGCGGCCATTCCGGGCTTTGTGGACTCCCACTCCCATCTGGTCTTCGCGGGCGACCGGACCGAGGAGTTCAACGCCCGGATGTCCGGCCGCCCGTACAGCGCGGGCGGGATCCGCACCACCGTGGCCGCCACCCGCGCCGCCTCGAACAACGTGCTGCACGCCAACGTCGGCCGCTATGTGGCCGAGGCGCGCCGCCAGGGCACCACGACCGTCGAGATCAAGTCCGGCTACGGGCTGACCTCGCACGACGAGGCCCGCGCCCTGACCATCGCCGGTGCCCACACCGACGAGGTGACCTTCCTCGGGGCGCATATCGTCGCGCCCGAGTTCGCCGACGACCCGGCCGCGTACGTGGATCTGGTCACCGGCCCGATGCTGGACGCCTGCGCCCCGCACGCCCGCTGGATCGACGTCTTCTGCGAGCAGGGAGCCTTCGACGGCGACCAGGCCCGCGCCGTCCTGACCGCGGGCAAGGAGCGCGGGCTGATCCCGCGGGTCCACGCCAACCAGCTCTCCTACGGCCCCGGGGTGCGACTGGCGGTGGAGCTGGGCGCCGCCTCGGCCGACCACTGCACCCATCTGACCGAGGAGGACGTCGACGCGCTGGCCCAGGGCGAGACGGTGGCCACCCTGCTCCCCGGGGCGGAGTTCTCCACCCGCTCGACCTATCCGGACGCGCGCCGGCTGCTCGACGCGGGCGTCACGGTCGCCCTGTCCCCGGACTGCAACCCGGGCTCGTCCTTCACCAGCTCCATGCCGTTCTGTGTCGCCCTGGCCGTACGGGAGATGGGGATGACGCCGGACGAGGCGGTGTGGGCCGCGACGGCCGGTGGGGCGAGGGCCCTGCGCCGTACCGACGTGGGCCGGGTGAGCCCGGGCGCCCGCGCCGATCTGGCGCTGCTGGACGCCCCGTCCCATGTGCACCTCGCCTACCGCCCCGGCATGCCCCTGGTCTCGGCGGTGTGGCACGAGGGCACCCTGATCTGACGGCACGGCAGCGCACGACGGAGACACGGATAAGGGCCCGTCCCGGGTGATCCGGGGGCGGGCCCTTATTCGTCTGCGGAGGCGTCACTCCTCGATCATCAGACCCTTGCGGAGCCGACGGAGGGTGCGCGACAGCAGCCGCGAGACATGCATCTGGGAGATGCCCAGCTCCTCACCGATCTCCGACTGCGTCATATTGGCCACGAAGCGCAGGGAGAGGATCTTCCGGTCGCGGGCAGGCAGATCGGCGATCAGCGGCTTCAAGGACTCGACGTACTCGATGCCTTCGAGCCCGTGGTCCTCGTATCCGATCCGGTCCGCCAGCGCGCCCTCGGAGTCGTCCTCCTCCGGCTGGGCGTCCAGCGAGCTCGCGGTGTACGCGTTGCTCGCGGCCATGCCCTCGACGACCTCGGCCGGGCTGATGTCCAGCCGCTGGGCCAACTCGCTGACGGTGGGGGCGCGGTCGAGCCGCTGGGCCAGTTCGTCGCCGGCCTTGGCCAGGTCGAGACGGAGCTCCTGGAGGCGCCGCGGCACGCGCACCGACCAACTGGTGTCGCGGAAGAAGCGCTTGATCTCACCGACGATCGTCGGCATCGCGAAGGTCGGGAACTCCACGCCCCGGCCGGGCTCGAAGCGGTCGATCGCCTTGATCAGGCCGATGGTGCCGACCTGGACGATGTCCTCCATCGGCTCGCTGCGGGAGCGGAACCGGGAGGCGGCGAACTTGACCAGCGCCAGGTTGAGCTCGACCAGCGTGTTACGCACATAGGCGTACTCGTGGGTGCCTTCCTCCAGCACCTCGAGGCGTTCGAAAAGGGTCTTCGACAGAGCCCTCGCGTCTACCGGTGCTACCGTGTCGTAAGGAGGTATTTCCGGCAGATCGGACAATTCCGGCAGTTCATCGAAGAGGTGGCCAACGGTCGCCGGGGCGTCAACGTCGGGGATGAACTGCTCGGGCAGGGGAGCCGACGAAACGGTGGTCCGAGTGCTCCCCGAGGGTTCGGTACGCGTGTCGTCGAGGCGGGGTGACATAGTCTCCTCCATCGTTCTTCGGCATATGGCTGCCGGTGCCATAACGTGCTGCTCCGGTGAGCGGCGCCTCCAAAGCCGGGCCGTAAGCGGGTGTGACCCTCTACGCCTACCTGCATCGGCCACCAAGTGGCAAGTCCACGTTGTCCATATTTGCCGAACTATGCGAAATGTTCGGCTACCAGAGCAGCGGGTAGAAGGCGTAGGGTTCGATGCGCGCAATCGAAAGCAACGAGACGCCAGAAGAGGTGCGCAGATGGACCGCGGGATGGTCGGCAGCGCCAGCAAGGGCCGACTTCAGGTCGAGGTTCGGCACCACGGGGCGAGTGCGGTCGTCACGCCGGCGGGTGAGCTGGACCACCACACCGCCGAGGTGCTGCGCGAGCCGCTTGAGAAATGCGTGGAGGGGGGCCGTGTCCGGCTGGTGGTGGACTGCTCGAAGCTGGAGTTCTGCGACTCCACCGGGCTCAATGTCCTCCTCGGCGCGCGGCTCAAGGCCGAGGCCGCGGGTGGCGGCGTCCACCTGGCCGGGATGTTGCCGATCGTTGCCCGGGTATTCGAGATCACGGGCGCGGATGCCGTCTTTACCGTGCATGAGTCGCTTGATGCCGCTCTTGTCGAGTGACATAGCTCACTCCTGTTTCCGGCGTGTCATCGATGGGTCATCGATGCGTTGCCCGCGTCACATCGATGGGGCGGAAGTAGTGGGTGTTCTCACGCTATGGCCGGGCAGGAGACAGGCTGAAACTGTTGAAGAGATCAGGTATCCCTTGTCCCTGAATCGGTGAATCGGTGAGGTGAAGCGCTGATGAGCACCACGCGGCCGTACCCGCCGGGCGACCGCGGCCCGGACCCGGACGGCCCCGCCGCTTCGGCCTCCCCACCGGCCCCTCCGACCGCCGGCGCCCCTCCGGCCGCCGGTCCGACCCGCCAGATCCGCAGACTCCATCTGATCGGTGCCAGCGGGGCCGTGCCGCGCGCCCGCGACTTCACCCGCCAGGCGCTGCGCGACTGGGGGTGGCTTCCGGCCGCGACCGCCGACCACCGGGCCGCCGCCGAGGATGTGCTGCTCGTCGTCTCCGAGCTGGTCACCAACGCCTGTCTGCACGCCGAAGGCCCCGAGGAGCTGCGCGTCAGCTGCAACGCCAAAGTGCTCCGGCTCGAAGTCGTGGACCTCGGCACCGGTACGCCCGCCCCGCGCACCCCGCACCGCGCCGGGCGGCCCGGCGGCCACGGCATGTTCATCGTCCAGCGGCTGTGCCTGGACTGGGGGGTCGTGCGGAACGTGGAGGGGACCGGCAAGACGGTCTGGGCCGAGCTGGCCGCGCCGGGCTGAAGAGCGCGGCTCCGGCGCCACGATCCCGCTTTCACCCACCCCTTCCCCCGCCCCACGCCGATCCGGCGTGCTCTTTGTCTTCCCTTGACAAGGTCCCCGGCGTACCGTCAGCGCCCAATCTGATGTGCCGTCAGTTATATCCGGCTGCGGCGCTTGACGAGAGGGGATCTCGTGGTGTCCCACAACCAACGCCGTCCGGCCGGCCGTGGCGGCGCCCTCACGCTCGCGGCGGCCCTGGCCGGCTCCGTGGTGCTGCTCACCGCCCCGGCCGCGCACGCCGCCACCGTGGACGTCGACTACAAGTGCAAGACGCCGATCGGCGACAAGAGCGCCGTATCGCCCATCGACATCAAGAGCGTCGCGAGCGGCGGCTCCTACAAGCTCACGATGTCCTTCCAGAAGGGCGTCTCCTCCAGCCCGGTCGAGCTCGGCAAGGGCGCCATGCACCCCAGCGCGCTCATCAAACTGGGCGGAGCGGAGAGCGGCACGGTATCGGTGTCGGGCCCCGCCAACGACAAGGCCATCCCCGCCAACACCCCGATCAAGATCAGTGACCTGTCGGGCACCTACACCCCCAAGAAGAGCGGAAAGGTCACGTTCACCGCCTCCACCCTCACCATCAAGGCGCTGGGCACGACCACGACCTGCACCCCCGGCAACAACCCCAAGCCCTCGCTGACGCTGGACGTCAAGGCCGCGGGCGGCGGCGGAGACTCCGGCTCCACCGGCGGTTCGGGCAGTACGGGCGGTACGGGGGGTACGAGCACGGGCGGATCGGACGGATCCGGCGGTGCGCAGGGCGGCTCCGGCAACGACCAGCTGCCGCAGACCGGACCGACGGACTCCGCCGTCGCGCTCGGCACCCTCGGCGGCACGGTGCTGCTCGCCGGAGTGGCCGGGGCGCTCTGGCTGACCCGCCGTCAGCGTCCCACTCCCTGACGCGCGCGGCAGCCGAGGAGCCGCCGATGCCGTCGCGTATCCGTGCAGGGGTCCATGTTGTCATCCGCCCGGCCGTGCGGGCAGCCGTACGCGGGGCCGTGCGGGCAGCCGTACGTCCGGCTGTGCGGGCAGCCGTACGTCCGGCCGTATGCCGTCCGGCCGTCCGCCGAGCCGTGCGCGCCTGTGCCCCGGTCCTGCTGGCCGCGTCCCTGGTGAGCCCCGCGCCGTGGGCCTCACCGGCGGCCGCCGCCGGGCCCGACTGGTCGGCGGCCCCCGCCGCCGGGGGCGGCGCACCGGGCGCGGGCGACCGGCCGTACGTCTACCTCGAAGGCGGGCCCGGCGCCGTCCTCGAGGACAAGCTCTCGGTCACCAACCGGAGCGAGCACCCCCGCACCGTCCGGCTGCGCGGCGGCGACGGCGCCCGGATCGCGCTCGCCGAGCGGCGGGTGACGGTGCCGCCCCGCACCCGCGCCGACATCCCCTTCACCGTCACCGTCCCCTCCGACGCGGTGCCCGGTGAGCACCCCGGCGCGGTCATGGTCTCCTCCGGCGGCCGGGAGATCGCGGTCCGGCTGCGGCTGCGGATCAGCGGCGCGACGCTGTCCGCCCTCTCCGTCGAGGACGTGACGGTCCAGGACCACGGCGGCGGGGCGGCCATCCGCTACGCCCTGGTCAACCGCGGCAACACCGTGCTCACCCCACGGCTGGCCGTACGCGCCGACGGGCTCTTCGGCCAGGTGCTGCGCCGCGGCCCGCGCACCCTGCCGGTCGAGCTGCCGCCGGGCAAACGGGTCCGGCTCACCGAGAGCTGGCCGGACCCGCCCGCCCTGGACTCGGTGGACGTGACGCTCACCGTCACCGCGGGCGGGGGCGCGCACGCCACGGCGACCGCCGGCTACACGGCCGTCCCCTGGTGGCTGCTCGCGCCGGTGGCGACCGTCCTGGCGGGCGCCGGGGGAGGCGTCTGGCTGCTGCGCAGACGACGCCGCCGACGCCGCACACCGCGATCGCAGCCGCAGCCGGAACCGCAGCCGCAACCGCAGCGCACAGGGGCAGGAGCGACCACGTGAACGCACGCCGACACCCAGGCACCCCGGCCCGGCCCTCCGCCGTGCTCACCGTGCTCGCCCTGGTCCTCCTCACCCTCGGTGCGCCCCTTACGGGCGGCGCCGCGGCGGCCGAGGGCCCGACCGCGAAGGTCTCCAAGGCCGAGGCGGGCACGGGCGGCACGGTCACCGTGACCGGCACCCGCTGGTGGCCGCGCGCCCTGCTCACCCTGCTCATCTGCGGGCAGAACATGATCGGCGGCACCAACTCGTGCGCCAACGGCGACGGCAGGGCGGTCACCGTCGGCAAGGACGGCACCTTCACCAAGAAGCTGCCGGTGTCCGAGCCGCCCAAACCCTGCCCCTGTGTCATCCATATAGCGACCGTCACCGGTGAGGCCGCCGCCGCGGACGTGGCGTTCAAGGTCGCCGGGCACCCGGTCGCGCCGCTGCCGAAGGAGCGGACCGGAGGCGAGCGGCTGAGCGTGCTCTCGGCCCGGCTCGACGGCTCCAGCGGGCTGCTGACCTGGTTCGGCGCACCGCCCAGCCGGAAACTCGTGGTCACCGTCGGCAATCTCGGCTCGACCCCGGCCCGCGACCCGGTCTTCGAAGTGGGCAGCTCGCACGGCGTCTTCGCCCCCTCCTGGGAGGAGCAGCGCTGGCGGGGGACCATCCAGCCGGGGAAGAAGGCCCAGGTCAAGCTGGACGTCGAACTGTCCGCCGGGGCCCATGGCGACTATCTGGTCTCACTGCGCTACGGCCACAAGCTGCTCGTCGAACAGCCGTGGACGGTGGGACGGCCCTGGGGCGTCACGCTCTTCTGGGTCCTGCTGTGCGTCGTGGTCTCGGCGACGGTCTTCCGGATCGGCATGGCCGTCGTGGACAAGGTACGGCCCCGTACGGCCCGGACCGCGCCGCCACCACCCCCGTTCCCGCCCGCGTCGCCGCCGTCCGGACCGGCCGCGGCGGACGGCGCACCGCCGGCGCTGCCCTGGTTCACCCCGGACACCGCGCCGGAGGCACGGCCGCACCACCAGATTTCCGCACCGACCGAGGAGATCCGACCGACCCCGAAAGGAACCACGTGAGATGCGACCAAGAGTGAGTGCGGCGGCCGTCGCGCTGCTGCTCGGCGGTGCGGGCGTGCTGCTCGGCGCGGGCAGCGCGGAGGGCGCCGAGGTCTCGTACAAGACCGAGTGCTTACCGCCCCCCATCTCCGGTCTGCCCCCGGTGGAGGGCACCACGACCGTGGCCGTGACGGCACCGGAGACGGCCAAGGTCGGGGACGAGGTCGAGGTGGTGTGGAAGACGGTGCAGGCCGCCTCCAAGAACCCGCCCATCCTCGACCTGGAGGCCGACACCGTGCTGCCGACCGGCACCGTCACGGTGGGCGGCGCGCAGACGGGCGAACTGGCCATGGAGGGGCCGCGGGAGAACCCGGCGATCCCCAAGGGCGGTGACATGAAGCTCTCCGACATGAAGGGGAAGCTGAAGCTCACCAAGGCGGGAGAGGTGACGCTGACGCCCGGCGGCTACAACATCAACGTCAGCAAGCCGCTGCCCACGGACACCAAGTGCTCGGCGAAGGAGGACGTCAAGGCCGCCGCGACCATCAAGGTGACGGACGGCGGCAGCGGTCCGGGCGGCACGACGAGCGGTACGACGAGCGGTACGACGAGTGGCACCACGAGCGGGACGACCAGCGGTACCACGAGCGGCACCACCAGTGGTACGACGAGCGGGACGACCAGCGGCACCACAAGTGGCACCACGAGCGGGACGACCAGTGGTACGACGAGCGGCACCACCGGTGGCGGGGGCGGCGGTGACGATTCGTACACCGGTAAGGAGGTTCAGGTCGCCTATGCCTGCAAGACCCCCATCGGTGACAAGAACGCGACCTCCCCGGTGCAGATCAACGCCACCAAGAGCGGCGGGAACTTCGAGCTGACCGTGAAGTTCGGCAAGTCCGTGATGGACAGCCCGGCCGACATCCCCGCCGATTCGGTCAAGCCGTCGATGGCCGTCAAGGTCGGCGGCGTGGACAAGGGCACCGTCGCCGTGGCGGGGCCCACCAACAAGGAGCCCATCAAGTCCGGCGATCCGATCGAGATCCCCGACCTCACCGGCACCTACAAGCCGGGCGCGAGCGGCAAGTCGACGCTCACCCCCGGCGTGCTGACGGTCAAGGCGCTCGGTACGACCACCACCTGCACCCCGTCCAAGGACCCCGGCGCCTCGCTGGAACTGGACACCACCGGCCAGCCCGGCGGCACCACCGGCGGTGACTCGACCGGCGGCAGCGGCTCCGGGGGCGGCACCTCCGGCGGCGGCGGTTCGGGCAGCAGCGGCGGTTCGGCCACCAGCGGCGGGCTCGCCGACACCGGTGCCAGTGACCACGGCGGGCTGAAGGCGCTCGCCCTGATCGCCGGTACCACCGTGCTGCTCGGCGGCGCCATCTTCACCCTCACCCCGTGGCGCAAGCTGCGCGGCACCACCCGCTGAACACCGGCCCATACGTAAGTCCATGCGAAAGGCGAAGGGCCCGGCGCGGATCTCCCCGCGCCGGGCCCCTCGTGAGCCTCTTCCTGACGTCCTTACGGTCGTCAGTGGACGTCGGCCATCAACGCCACGACCTTCCTCCGGTACATGAAGACCGCGAAGCCCGCGAGCGCCGCCATCGTCGCTTCCAGCGCGATCACCCCGACCCCGCTCAGGTCGACCCCGGCGATGGACAGCAGGCCCGTGACGCAGTCGCCCGCGGTCACGGCCAGGAACCACACGCCCATCATCTGGCTGGCGTACTTCGCCGGTGCCATCTTGGTGGTCACCGACAGGCCGACCGGCGACAGGCACAGCTCACCCATCGTCTGGATCATGTAGATCGACACCAGCCACAGCGGGCTGACCTTGGTCCCGTCCCCGGCCATCCCCATCGGCACGACGAAGACGAAGAACGAGGCGCCGACCAGCACCAGGGCCATCGCGAACTTCAGCGTGGTGTTCGGCTCCCGGTCACGCCGCGCCAGCCACAGCCACAGCCAGGCGAAGACCGGCGCCAGCGCCATGATCATCAGCGGGTTGACGGACTGGAACCACGAGGACGGGAAGTGCAGCCCGAAGATCGTGTCCGCGGTCTTGGAGTCGGCGAAGGCCGACATCGTCGAACCGCCCTGGTCGTAGATCATCCAGAACACGGCGGCGGCCACGAAGAACCAGATGTAGCCGCTCACCTTGGTCTGCTCGACCGCCGAGAGCTCCCGGTCGCGCTTGATCCGGATCAGTACCCCGGTCGGGATGATCAGGCCGAGGATGGTGATCGGGATCAGCACCCAGTTGAGGGTCCAGCTGCCGCTGAGCACCACGCCGGTGTAGAAGACCGCGGCCACGATCAGCCAGATCATCGCCTTGCGCAGCCAGGAGCGGCGCTCCTCGGCCGCCAGCGGCGTCGGGACGACGCTGCTCTCCGTGCTCAGGTGGCGGGTGCCGATCAGGAACTGGACCAGGCCCAGCGCCATCCCGAGGGCGGCGAGCGCGAAGCCCAGGTGCCAGTTGTACGACTGGCCGACGGTGCCGATCACCAGGGGAGCGGCGAAGGCACCGAGGTTGATGCCGATGTAGAAGATGGTGAAGCCGCCGTCCCGGCGCGGGTCCTGCGGACCGTCGTAGAGCTGGCCCACCATCGTCGAGATATTGGCCTTGATCAGACCGGAGCCGAGCGCCACCAGGCCGAGACCGGCGAAGAAGGTCGCCTGGCCGGGGACGGAGAGCGCCAGATGCCCGGCCATGACGATGCCGGACGCGACCACCACCGTCTTGCGCGGGCCCCAGACCCGGTCGCCGAACCAGCCGCCCGGCATGGCCAGCAGATAGACCATGGCCAGGTACACCGAGTAGATGGCCACCGCGTTGCCCTCGGTCATCCCGAGTCCGCCGCCCTGTCCGCCGTCCTTGGCGTCGGGGCCGCCGGAGATCAGATAGACCACGAGGAGGGCCCGCATGCCGTAGAAGCTGAATCTCTCCCACATCTCGATCATGAAGAGAGTGGCCAGGCCGCGGGGGTGGCCGAAGAAGGTTTTGCCGCCGGCAGGGGTCCCCTGCGCGGTGGCGCCCTTCGTCAGGCTGGACGCCATGGTGCTTTCCTTGTGTGCTCAGGGAGCGCCGCCTGCGGGGCCGGCACCCTGTGGGGGGATGGCTGAGCGACTGAGCGGCCGGGCGCGGCGGGCCGGTTGTGCCGGTCTCGTCCCGCTCCGGACATGACAGAGACCTTTGGGTGCGTCGTCGCCACCAAAGGCCCCGGAGGAGTGCTGCAGACGTTGTTTCACCATACGACACGTTCTTGACACCTTTGGAGACGGTGAGAGATACCTCACGAGCGAGGCGTGCAACCTTCCGTGCTCCGTCCGTCGCGCCGTACGCGCCCCGTGCTCCGACCTCAGCGGACTACCATCACCCCCATGACCCGAGTACTGCTCGCCGAGGATGACGCATCCATCTCGGAGCCGCTCGCCCGCGCCCTGCGCCGCGAGGGGTACGAGGTCGAGGTGCGTGAGGACGGACCCACCGCGCTCGACGCCGGTCTGCAAGGAGGCGTCGATCTGATCGTCCTCGACCTCGGCCTGCCCGGGATGGACGGGCTCGAGGTCTGCCGTCGGCTCCGTACGGAGGGCCATGGCTTTCCGGTGCTGGTGCTCACGGCCCGCGCGGACGAGGTGGACACGGTGGTCGGCCTGGACGCCGGTGCCGACGACTACGTGACCAAGCCGTTCCGGCTCGCCGAGCTGCTCGCCCGGGTCCGGGCGCTGCTGCGGCGCGGTGCCGTCGAGACGCAGCAACAGCAGCCGGCCACCCACGGGGTGCGGATCGACGTCGAGTCGCACCGCGCCTGGATGGGCGACGAGGAGCTTCAGCTGACCGCCAAGGAGTTCGATCTGCTGCGGGTCCTGGTGCGGGACGCCGGGCGGGTGGTCACCCGCGATCAGCTGATGCGCGAGGTCTGGGACACCACCTGGTGGTCCTCCACCAAGACCCTCGACATGCACATCTCCTGGCTGCGCAAGAAACTCGGTGACGACGCGGCCAACCCCCGCTATATCGCCACCGTCCGCGGCGTCGGCTTCAGATTCGAGAAAAGCTGACCAGAGCTGACACGGTAGGGCAATGCGCCGTCGCTTGATCAACTCCACCCTGGCCGTGGTGCTCGTCGTCATCGCGGTCTTCGGCCTGTCGCTGGTCATCGTCGAGACGCGGACCATCGAGAACAGCGCCCAGGAGAGCGTGAGCTCCGACGCCGTGCGCCTGGTCAGCATCGTCGACAGCAGGCTGCTGGGCGGCGAGGGGGTCACCCCCAGGGTGCTGCGCGAGCAGATCGAGCCCGGCCGCTACGCCGTGATCAGGATGCCCGACCACCGCACGGTGGAGATCGGCAAGCGCCCCACGGGCAGCGTCATCTCCGCCGAGGAGCCGGGGGAGCAGGGCGAGGCCGTCCGCGTCGAGGCGTCCCGCTCCACGGTGAGCCGCGAGATCGGCCGCACCATGCTGATCATCCTCGCCGTGGCGCTGCTCGCCGTGCTCGCCGCGGTGGCCCTCGCCGTACGCCAGGCGCACCGGCTCTCCGCCCCGCTCACCGATCTCGCGGAGACCGCCGAGCGGCTGGGCTCCGGGGACCCCCGGCCGCGCCACCGGCGCTACGGGGTGCCGGAGCTGGACCGGGTCGCCGATGTGCTGGACGCGAGCGCCGAGCGCATCGCCCGGATGCTCACCGCCGAGCGGCGGCTGGCCGCCGACGCCTCCCATCAGCTCCGTACGCCGCTGACCGCGCTGTCGATGCGGCTGGAGGAGATCACGCTCACCGACGACCCGGAGACGGTCAAGGAGGAGGCGACGATCGCGCTGGGCCAGGTGGAGCGGCTCACCGATGTCGTCCAGCGGCTGCTGACCAATTCGCGCGATCCGCGCAGCGGCTCCGCGGTCGCCTTCGACCTGGACGAGGTCGTCAAGCAGCAGATCGAGGAGTGGCGCCCGGCCTCGCGCAGCGAGGGCCGCGCCATCGTGCGCTCGGGCAAGAAGGGGCTGCGCGCGGTGGGCACCCCGGGCGCGGTCGCCCAGGTGCTGGCCACGCTGATCGAGAACTCGCTGATGCACGGTGACGGTACGGTCGCGCTACGTACGCGCGTCACCGGCAACCAGGCCGTGGTGGAGGTCTCCGACGAGGGCCCGGGGGTGTCGCCGGACCTGGGGGCGCGGGTCTTCGAGCGGACGGTCAGCGGACGCAACTCCACGGGTCTCGGACTCGCCGTGGCGCGGGACCTGGCGGAGGCGGACGGCGGCCGGCTGGAGCTGCTCCAGCAGCATCCACCGGTGTTCGCGCTCTTCCTCAGCCGGGAGGCCGAGGACCCCACACCCTCCTGAGCGGCCCTGCCGCGCCGCTGGGCGCTGCTTCGCCGCTGGGCGCTACTTCCGGACCGGCTGCTTCCGGGTGGCCTGGGCGGGCGGCGCCTCGGACAGGAAGGCCTCCGCGCGCTCGACGGCCTCCCGCGCGGGCAGCGTCCGGAACACCCAGGTCCGGTAGGACCAGAAGCGGAAGAGGGTGCCCAGCCCGATGCCGACGAACTTGAACACATTGCTCTGGAGTGAGCTGTCCCACCCGAAGCCATATGTGGCGGTGTAGAGCACACCGTTCTCGATGATCAGGCCGATGGCGCTGAACAGCAGAAAGAGGCTGAGCTCCTTGGTGCGGCCCTGCTTGTCGCGGTCCCGGTAGGTGAAGTACCGGTATCCCAGGTAGTTGAAGCAGGTGGCGACCACCGTGGCCACGATGCTGGCCCGCACCACGGGGAGTTCGGTGACCCCGCGCACCAGGTTGAACACCGCGAGATTGACGAAGACGCCAGCACCGCCGACCACCCCGAACTTCGCGATCTCGCGGGTCAGTTGCCCCATCCGGGCACGCAGCCCACCGAGTGTGCTCCGTTCGCTCATGGTGATCGTTCAGCCCCGTCCGTCGGCGTCATCAATCCCCCCATGCTAACCAGCGGCCGCGCCCCGCGCCCTTCAGGCCGCGAGGCTGGGCCCGGCGGAATATGTGGAGGTTCCTCCAACGCAGGTCAGGGCCGGTCGAAGCGGGAAGTTACCCTGGGAGGGTGACATTCCCGGTAGTCGGCATGGTCGGCGGCGGCCAGCTCGCCCGTATGACCCATGAGGCGGGCATCCCCCTCGGCATCAGGTTCAAGCTGCTCAGTGACACCCCCCAGGACTCGGCGGCCCAGGTGGTCAGCGATGTCGTCATCGGCGACTACCGCGACCTGGACACCCTTCGTGCTTTCGCACAGGGCTGTGATGTGGTCACCTTCGACCACGAGCACGTCCCGGCCGATCATCTGCGCGCCCTGGAAGCGGACGGCGTGGTCATCCGCCCCGGAGTCGAGGCGCTGCTGCACGCCCAGGACAAGGGCGTGATGCGCGAGCGGCTGCGTACGGCCGGTGTGCCGTGCCCCCGTCACCGCATCGTGGCCGACCCCGAGGACGTGGCGCGATTCGCGGAGGAGGAGGGCGACGGATACCCGGTCGTCCTCAAGACCGTGCGCGGCGGCTACGACGGCAAGGGCGTCTGGGTCGTCCGCGGCGTGGCGGACGCGGCCGAGCCGTTCCGCGCGGGTGTGCCCGTCCTCGCCGAGGAGATGGTCGACTTCGCCCGCGAGCTCGCCGCCAACGTCGTACGGTCCCCGCACGGCCAGGCCGTCGCCTACCCCGTCGTGGAGTCGATCCAGGTGAACGGGGTCTGCGACACCGTGATAGCCCCCGCCCCCGGCCTCTCAGAAGAGCTGTCCGGCCAGGCGCAGGAGATGGCGCTGAAGATCGCCGCCGAGCTCGGGGTGGTCGGCCATCTCGCGGTCGAGCTCTTCGAGACCCGCGACGGCCGGCTGCTGGTCAACGAGCTGGCGATGCGCCCCCACAACTCCGGCCACTGGACCCAGGACGGCGCCGTCACCTCCCAGTTCGCCAACCACGTACGCGCCGTGCTCGACCTCCCGCTGGGCGACCCGCGCCCGCGCGCGGGGTGGACGGTGATGACCAATGTGCTCGGCGGCGACTACCCCGACATGTACGCGGCGTATCTGCACTGCATGGCCCGCGACCCGGCGCTCAAGATCCATATGTACGGCAAGGACGTGAAGCCCGGGCGCAAGGTCGGCCACGTCAACACCTACGGCGACGACCTGGCCGACGTCCGCGAGCGCGGCCGCCACGCCGCCGACTACCTCCGAGGGACCATCACCGAATGAGCGCTCCTGTGATCGGCATCGTCATGGGCTCCGACTCCGACTGGCCCGTCATGGAAGAAGCGGCCAAGGCCCTCGACGAGTTCGAGGTCCCGTACGAGGTGGATGTCGTCTCGGCACACCGCATGCCGCGCGAGATGGTCGCCTACGGCGAGAACGCGGCGGACCGCGGCCTCAAAGCGATCATCGCTGGCGCGGGCGGCGCCGCCCACCTCCCGGGCATGCTCGCGTCCGTCACCCCGCTGCCGGTCATCGGGGTGCCCGTACCGCTGAAGTACCTCGACGGCATGGACTCCCTGCTGTCGATCGTCCAGATGCCCGCGGGGGTCCCGGTGGCCACCGTCTCCGTAGGCGGCGCCCGCAACGCGGGACTGCTCGCCGCCCGGATCCTGGCCGCGCACGACGCCGGGCTCCAGGCCCGGATGCGCGAATTCCAGGACGAACTCAACGCCCAGGCCACGGAGAAGGGCAAGCGCCTGCGCGCGAAGGTGGACGGGGCGGGTTCGTTCGGCTTCGGCCACTGAGCTCTTCAAACCCCTCCGGAGCAACTCCAGCCCCTCGGGGCAACTTCCAGCCCCTCCGGCGTTTGAGGAGCGGGGGTCTGGGGGCGGAGCCCCAAGTTTCGGGAAGGGGCGGGGTGGGGCAAGCCCGCCGCAGGCGCCCCCCACCCACGCGCCCCCACCCCACACGCCCCCACAACACGTGACTTCGGCCGCCCCCCACGCGAAACTACGAGGATGACCGATCACCTCGCGCAAGCCCACGACCTGCTGGCCACCCACCCCATCGTGGACGGCCACAACGACTTCCCCTGGGCCCTGCGCGAGCAGGTCCGCTACGACCTCGACCAGCGCGACATGGCCACCGACCTCACCCCGTACACCCACACCGACATCGCCCGCCTCCGAACCGGCGGCGTAGGCGCCCAGTTCTGGTCGGTGTTCGTCCGCTCCGACTTCCAGGGCGACACGGCGGTCAGCGCCACCCTCGAACAGATCGACGTCGTCCGCCGGTTCACCGACCGGTACGCGACCGATCTGCGCCCAGCCTTCACCGCCGACGACATGGAGGCGGCCCGGACCGAGGGCCGTATCGCCTCCCTCATGGGCGCGGAGGGCGGCCACAGCATCAACTGCTCCCTGGCCACCCTGCGCACCCTCTACGACCTCGGCGTGCGCTATATGACGCTCACCCACAACGACAACGTCCCCTGGGCGGACTCGGCGACCGACGAGCCGAAGGCACACGGCCTCACCCGCTTCGGCGAGGAGGTGGTGCGTGAGATGAACCGGCTGGGCATGCTCGTCGACCTCTCCCATGTCTCGGCCGACACCATGCGGGACGCGCTCCGGGTGACCGAGGCGCCCGTGGTCTTCTCGCACTCCTCCGCGCGCGCCGTCTGCGACCATCCGCGCAACATCCCGGACGACGTGCTGGAGTCGCTGCCCGCCAACGGGGGTGTGGCGATGGCCACCTTCGTGCCCAAGTTCGTGCTGCCCGAGGCGGTCGCCTGGACCCGGGAGGCGGATGAGAACATGCGCGCCCATGGGCTGCATCCGCTGGAGATGACGCCCGCCGCGATGAAGGTGCAGCGCGCCTTCGAGGAGGCCAACCCGCGCCCCATGGCCACCGTGTCGACTGTCGCCGACCACCTCGACCACATGCGCGAGGCGGCGGGCATCGACCACATCGGCATCGGCGGCGACTTCGACGGAACCGCCTTCACCCCGGAGGGCCTGGGCGATGTCGCGGGCTATCCGAACCTGGTGGCCGAGCTCCTCGACCGCCGCTGGTCACCGGCCGACCTGGCCAAGCTGACCTGGCAGAACGCGGTCCGTACGCTGCGCGGCGCGGAGGACGCGGCACGCGCGGCGCAAACCACACGCGGCCCGTCCATCGCGACGATCGACCAACTGGACGCCGCCGAGCCGGACGCCTAGCCGAACGCCGAGCCGAACGCCGCCGGGTAACTGAACGGCAACGGCTCCGCCTGACACACCAACAGCCCCTTTAGCGGCCCTTGGTGCCTTTGCGATGCCTTGATGCATCGTTCACGTAATGCTCCTCTTCCTCGTTGCCTTGCGGGCGAGACAGTCGAAGCGGTCTGACGATCTCTCACGCGCTCAACGAGAAAGAGGCGTTATGCCCGACTTCACCCGCCGTAGACTCCTGGGTGCCGCCGCCAGCACGCTCGGTGCGGGCGCGGCCGCGTCGCTGCTGCCGCCGAGCGTGCAGCAGGCGATAGCCGCCGGCCCGGCCAAGGGCGGCTCCCTCCACGACGTCGAGCACGTCGTCCTGCTGATGCAGGAGAACCGCTCGTTCGACCACTACTTCGGCACCCTCAAGGGGGTCCGCGGCTTCGCCGACCCGGACGCCCTGACCCTCTCCACCGGCAAGTCCGTCTTCCACCAGCCGGACGCGGAGAACCCGGACGGCTATCTGCTCCCGTTCCACCTGGACACCCACTCCACCAGCGCCCAGGCGATCCCCTCCACCAGCCACGCCTGGTCGGTGCAGCACGAGGCGTGGAACGACGGCGCCATGGACAAGTGGCTGCCCGCGCACCGTAAGGCCGACGGCAAGAACGGTCCGTACGTCATGGGCTACCACACCCGTGCGGACATTCCGTTCCAGTTCGCGCTCGCCGAGGCGTTCACGATCTGCGACAACTACTTCTGCTCGGTCTTCGGCCCCACCTGGCCCAACCGGCTGTACTGGATGACGGGCACCATCGACCCGGCCGGTGTCAAGGGCGGCCCGGTCCTGGAGAACAAGGCGCCCAAGCCGTACCGCTGGACGACGTACGCCGAGCGGCTGCAGAACGCCGGGGTCAGCTGGAAGGTGTACCAGGAGGAGGACGACTACGGCTGCAACCTCCTGGAGCAGTTCCAGCAGTTCCAGGACGCCAAGCCCGGCGATCCGCTGTACGACCGCGCCATGACCGTCAGCCCCGCCGGGACCTTCGAGGAGGACGCCCGCAACGACCGGCTGCCGACCGTCTCCTGGATCATCCCCACCAGCACCCAGTCCGAGCACCCGGACTATCTGCCCGCCGCCGGTGCCGACTACGTCGCCTCCAAGATCGAGGCGATCGCGTCCAACCCCGAGGTGTGGCGCAAGACCGTCTTCATCCTCAACTACGACGAGAACGACGGGCTGTTCGACCATGTCCCGCCGCCCACGCCCAAGCCCGGGACCGTGGACGAGTTCGTGGGCGGTCTGCCCATCGGCGGTGGCTTCCGGGTGCCGTGCCTGATCGTCTCGCCGTGGACGGTGGGCGGCTGGGCCGCGGGCGAGGCGTTCGACCACACCTCGGTGCTCCGCTTCCTGGAGCGGCTGACCGGCGTCGAGGAGCCCAACATCAGCCAGTGGCGCCGCCGCTCCTTCGGCGACCTCACCTCCGCCTTCGGCTTCTCGCACGCCGCGCCGAAGCCGCCGAGGCTGCCGGATGACACGGCCGAGCAGCTGGAGCAGGCCAAGAAGGACGTCGAGAACCTGCCCGAGCCGACCCTCCCGGGCGCCGACCAGACCCCGCCGAAGCAGGAGAAGGGCCGCCGCCCCCGCCGCTGAGAGCACCCCGCTCCGCTCCCACCGGACGCCCTCCGGTGGGAGCGGAGGGCTTTGCGGGATGGACCGGTCAGGGATGGACCGGTCAGGGATGGATCAGACAGAAGGGGTGCCCCGCCGGATCGGCGAAGACGCGGAAGTCCCGCTTCCCGCCGTCGTCGTCGAGGTCCAGCGCACGGGCCCCCAGCGCCAGCACCCGCTCCTGCGCCGCCGCCATATCGGTCACCCGCAGATCGAAGTGCAGCTGCTGCGACTCCTTCGCCGACGGCCAGCTCGGCGCCACGAAGCCGGGCGCCTCCTGGAAGGCCAGCCGCGCCCCGTCGGGCAGGTGGAGATCGACCCAGGGCTTCCCCTCGTTCTTGATCTCACCGCCCAGCACCTGCTGGTAGAAGTGGGCGAGCGCGGTGGGGTCGGGGCAGTCGACGGCGGTGACGCTCAACTTGGCGATGGTCATGGCTCCTCCTCGGGTCCCGTCCCGAGTTGACCGAACGGGCCCCGTCAAACGGGAAGCCTTGGCCTTATGCCATCGGGCGGCCGAGCGCCCGGTACGTCCACCCGGCGTCCCGCCAGACGTCGGGGTCCAGCGCGTTGCGCCCGTCGAGGATCCGGCGCTCGGCGACGACCGAGCCGAGGCTCGCCGGGTCCAGCTCGCGGAACTCGCGCCACTCGGTGAGGTGCAGCACCGCATGGGCGCCCTCCGCCGCCGCGGCCGCGGTCGGGGCGTAGGCGAGGGTCGGGAAGAGCGCCCGGGCGTTCTCCATGCCCTTGGGGTCGAAGACGGTCACCTGGGCGCCCTGCAGCTGTATCTGCCCGGCCACGTTGAGCGCGGGGGAGTCCCGGACGTCGTCGGAGTCCGGCTTGAAGGTCGCGCCCAGCACGGCGACCCGCTTGCCCAGGAAGGCGCCGCCGACGGCCTCGCGGGCCAGCTCGACCATATGGCCGCGGCGGCGCATGTTGATCGAGTCGACCTCGCGGAGGAAGGTCAGCGCCTGGTCGGCGCCGAGTTCACCGGCGCGCGCCATGAAGGCCCGGATGTCCTTCGGCAGACAGCCGCCGCCGAAACCGATCCCGGCCCGCAGGAACTTCTTGCCGATGCGCTCGTCGTAGCCGATGGCCTCGGCGAGCTTGACCACATCGCCGCCCGCGGCCTCGCAGACCTCGGCCATCGCGTTGATGAAGGAGATCTTGGTCGCCAGGAAGGAGTTGGCGGCGACCTTGACCAGCTCGGCGGTCGGGAAGTCGGTCACCACGAACGGCGAGCCCTCGCCGATGGGCGTCTGGTACACCTCGCGCAGCAGCTTCTCGGCCCGGTCGCCCGCGACGCCGACCACGATCCGGTCCGGGTGCAGGGTGTCCTGGACGGCGAACCCCTCGCGCAGGAACTCCGGGTTCCAGGCGAGCTCCGCGTCCGCCCCCACCGGGGCCAGCTCGGCCAGCCGGGCCGCGAGCAGGTCGGCGCTGCCGACCGGCACCGTGGACTTGCCCACGACCAGCGCGGGGCGGCGCAGATGCGGGGCGAGCGACTCCACCGCGGAGTTCACGTAGCTCATGTCACAGGCGTACTCGCCGTGCTTCTGGGGGGTGTTCACACAGATGAAGTGGATGTCTCCGAACTCCCCGGCCTCCTCGTAGGAGGTGGTGAAGCGCAGCCGCCCGCTGGACCCCTCGATCCCCACGGTGTGGCGCCGCAGCAGCCCCTCGAGCCCGGGTTCGTACATCGGCACCCGGCCCTGGGTGAGCATCGCGATCTTCTCGGGCACGACGTCGAGGCCCAGCACCTCGAAGCCCAGCTCCGCCATGGCCGCTGCGTGGGTGGCGCCGAGGTAGCCGGTGCCGATCACGGTGATCTTGAGGGCCATGCAGTGCTCCAGAACGGTCGATCGCAGATGCGGTGCCTGAGCATAGTCGGGACCGGGGGGCGGGCTCAGCCGACTCTGTCAGGTAGCTCACGTATACCTATCGAGGCGGCGCCCCTAGAATTCAGTTACTTAACGGTAGTTAGCGCTCTATGGGGAGTGAGAGGCTTGGCGTCCTCGGTGAACGACTTCGACCTGTACCGGCCGTCCGAAGAGCACGACATGCTCCGGGACGCCGTCCGCTCTCTCGCCGAGGCGAAGATAGCCCCTTATGCCGCCGAGGTCGACGAGGAGGCCCGCTTCCCCCAGGAGGCGCTGGACGCCCTCGTCGCGAACGATCTGCATGCGGTGCACGTCCCCGAGTCCTACGGCGGTTCGGGCGCGGACGCGCTGGCCACCGTGATCGTCATCGAGGAGGTCTCCCGGGTCTGCGCCTCCTCCTCCCTGATCCCCGCGGTCAACAAGCTGGGTTCGCTGCCGGTGATCCTCTCCGGCTCCGAGGAGCTGAAGAAGCGGTACCTGGCCCCGCTCGCCAAGGGCGACGCGATGTTCTCGTACTGTCTCTCCGAGCCGGACGCGGGCTCGGACGCGGCCGGGATGAAGACCAAGGCGGTCCGCGACGGCGACTTCTACGTGCTCAACGGCGTCAAGCGCTGGATCACCAACGCCGGGGTCTCCGAGTACTACACGGTGATGGCCGTCACGGACCCCGAGAAGCGCTCCAAGGGCATCTCCGCCTTCGTCGTCGAGAAGTCCGACCCGGGCGTCTCCTTCGGCGCCCCGGAGAAGAAGCTCGGCATCAAGGGCTCCCCGACCCGCGAGGTCTACCTCGACAACGTCCGCATCCCCGCCGACCGGATGATCGGCACCGAGGGCACCGGCTTCGCCACCGCCATGAAGACCCTCGACCACACCCGGATCACCATCGCCGCCCAGGCCCTCGGCATCGCCCAGGGCGCGCTCGACTACGCCAAGGGCTACGTCCAGGAGCGCAAGCAGTTCGGCAAGCCGATCGGCGACTTCCAGGGCGTGCAGTTCATGCTCGCCGACATGGCGATGAAGCTGGAGGCCGCCCGGCAGCTCACCTACGCGGCGGCGGCCCGGTCCGAGCGGGTGGCCCTCGGCGGCGGCAAGGAGGACCTGACGTTCTTCGGCGCGGCGGCCAAGTGCTACGCCTCCGACGCCGCGATGGAGATCACCACGGACGCCGTCCAGCTGCTCGGCGGCTACGGCTACACCCGTGACTACCCGCTCGAGCGGATGATGCGCGACGCCAAGATCACGCAGATCTACGAGGGCACCAACCAGGTCCAGCGCATCGTGATGGCGCGCAACCTTCCGTAGTCTCCTGTTCCGTGGTCCTCGAAGACAAAAGACCGCTGCCGGGCCCGTCGGGCCCGGCAGCGGTCTTTTCCGGTCCTGCTCAGTTGCTGGAGACGGTGACCTTGTCGTCGTTCTTCAGCTCGCTCATCAGCTGCTTGACCTTGGCCATGTCCCACTGCACGGCGCTGCCCTTGGAGGTGGCCAGGCCGGGGTTGGAGATCGGCATGTTCATCTGCTTGCCGTCGCCGCCGGAGACACCCTTCATCGCGAAGAACATGTCCTTCACGTCCCACAGGCTCATGTCCTTGTCGACGATCAGGTTGTCCAGACCGGCGCCCATCGTCGGGTAGAGCTTGAACGGGTTCATGATCGTGCTCGGCGAGGCCGCCTTGTTGGCCAGCGCGGACAGGAACTTCTGCTGGTTCTTGGTGCGGTCCAGGTCGCCGCCCGCGAGGCCGTAGCGCTGCCGGACGAAGGCGAGCGCCTGCTGGCCGTTCAGCGTCTGCTTGCCCTTCTTCAGGTCATTGCCGGACTTCTTGTCCTTCATGTCCTGCGGGATGTCGATGTCGACGCCGCCGACGCCGTCCACCAGGTTGGCGAAGCCGTCGAAGCCGATCTCCGCGTAGTGGTCGATCTTCAGGCCGGTGTTGTACTCGATCGTGCGGACGAGCAGTCCGGGGCCTTCGGAGGAGAACGAGGCGTTCAGCTTGTTCTGGCTCTGCGGGATCCGCCGGCCGCTCTCCGAGCCGGTGAAGGCCGGGATCGTGACCCAGGAGTCACGCGGGAGGCTGACCATGGTGTTCCCGTTCTCACCGACATGGAGAAGGATCATGGAGTCGGTGCGGCGGCCGTCGGCCGAGCCGGTGTGCAGCTTCTTCTTGTCCTCGTCGGACATGCCCTCGCGGCTGTCCGAACCGACGATCAGGTAGTTGGTTCCCTTGCCGCCGCCCGGCCGGTCCTCGACCTTGCTCAGGTCCACCTCGTTGCGGAGCTTGGAGTCGGCCCAGATATAGGTGCCGATGCCGACGGCGAGCAGCAGGACGATCAGGGTGACCAGGCCGATGGTTATCCGGCGCTTCCAGTTCTTCGGCCTCACCGGGCGCGGGCCGGGGCCGCCGGGGCCACCGGGGCCGTTGCCGCCGCCCGGCCCGCCGTTGCCGCCGCCGTAGACCTGACCGGTGTTGTAACCGTCGTCGTAGTCGTCATAGCCCTGGGACGCCTGCTGCCGCGGAACGGTGCCGTGGGGCGAGAGGTCGGGCGGCAGCGGTGGCTCGTCGTACGGCGGTGGACCGCCCGCACCGGGCGCGCCGCGCCTCACCTGTGGCATGGCGCGAGCCCCCTCCGGCTCGGCGCTGCCGCTACCACGTCCGTACCGGCCGCTACCGTCGCCGGACCATCCCTGGGGCCATTCGCTCATGCAATGCAGTGTGCCTGGTCGGGTGGGTCGCATTACAGGGCGGGTGCCGGATCGCGGCAGGGCTGTTGCAGACCTGATAAGAATCTGGTCCGCATAAGGTGGACGACATGACCAAACCGGCCCAGGGTGCGGAACCGGAGCTTCCGGGAAAGCCCACCTCCGCCTCCCGTACCACGCTGTCACACATCATGACCGGCAGTGACACCAATCTCCTCGGGACCGTCCACGGTGGCGTGATCATGAAGCTGGTGGACGACGCCGCCGGAGCGGTCGCCGGACGCCACTCCGAGGGGCCCGCGGTCACCGCGTCGATGGATGAGATGGCCTTCCTCGAACCGGTCAGAGTCGGCGACCTCGTCCATGTGAAGGCCCAGGTCAACTGGACCGGCCGGTCCTCCATGGAGATCGGGGTACGGGTACTGGCCGAGCGGTGGAACGAGTCCACGCCTGCCACCCAGGTCGGCAGCGCCTATCTGGTCTTCGCCGCCGTCGACGCCGACGGCAAGCCCCGGGCCGTGCCCCCGGTCATCCCGGAGAGCGAGCGGGACAAGCGGCGCTACCAGGAGGCCGAGATCCGCCGGACCCACCGGCTGGCCCGCCGCCGCGCGATCAAGGAACTCCGCGCCCAGCGCACCGCCGGGCGCGCCCACGACACCACCGAGGGCACCGACCGGCCGTGACCCCCGAGGCAGCGCCGACCGGCCGTGACCTCCGGGGCAGCGCCGGCCGGCCGTGCCCCCTGTGGTCGGCACCGACCGGCCGTGACCCGCGGGGTCAGAGGGAGCGGGTGGCGCCGCCCTCGGGGCAGACGACCTCGTCGCCGGTGACGGCCCCGAACCCGGCGGCATCGGTCTTCGGCGCCTCGACCCGCACCGGCCGGACGCCCTTGTAGTCCGCGCCGATCGTGATCTGCATCACCGCGCCCTGCCCGACCACCGGCTTCAGCCGGGCCCCGGGCAGCGCGGCCGCCAGGGAGCGCGCGGAGCGGTCCCAGACGGGGTCGTACGCGATCACCGTGTGCCGGACGTCGGGGGTCGCGGCGTCGGCGGGGGAGCCGGTGGTGGCGAAGCCGGTGGCGTGCAGCGCGCGGTCCGCGCGGCGGGCGAGCCCCGTCGTATTGGTGCCGTTGAGCACATGCACCCGGATCCGGGCCGGGTCCACGTCGACCGGGGTGGCCCGGACACGCTTCGGGCGGTGGGTGACGAGCGGCCGGTCCTCGCGGAGGGTGGTGAAGAGCCGCTCGGCCTTGGCCCGGTTCCAGCGGAGCGTGGAGCCGGCCCCCTTCACCGGCACACCGGGCAGCACCACCGGGACCGAGGCGAACTCCGAGGACCTGGGGGTGACCCCGCTCATGGCCCGGCCCAGGGCGACCAAGTCCTCCGCGCTGAAACCGTGGTCGGCGCGGACCGAGCCCAGCAGCGCCCCGGCCACCCGGTTGAACCGCACCGGGTTGAGCAGGATGCCCCCGGCCGTGGTCTGGTGGACCACGGCCGCCATGAAGCGCTGCTGCCGCTGGATCCGGCCCAGGTCGGAGGTGCCGTCCACATGCCGGGAGCGGACGTACTGCAGCGCCTGGCCGCCGTTCAGGACATGGGTGCCGGCCGGCAGGTCAAGGCCCGTGTGGTCGTCCTTGAGCGGCCGCGCGGTGCAGATTTTCACCCCGCCGAGCACATCGACCGTCTTCATGAAGCTGGTGAAGTCCACCTCGAGGTAGTGGTCGATATGGACGCCGGTCAGATGCTCCACGGTGCGCACGGTCAGGCTCGGCCCACCCTCGGCGTACGCGGCGTTGAGCTTCCGCGGATGGCTCGGATGGCGCTTGCCGGTGGCGTCGGTGTACGCGGGGATCCTGGCGTACGAGTCGCGGGGCAGGCTGACCGCGCTCACCCGGCGGTGGTCGCCCGACAGATGCATCAGCATGATCGTGTCCGTGCAGCGGCAGGGGGCTCCGCCCAGCCGGTACAGCGCCTTCTCCCGGGGCGTGATCTTCTCCCGTCCGTCCGTGCCGACCACGAGGAAGTTGACGCCCCCGCCGGTGTTCTTCGGCCGGTTGTCCAGGCCGCCGAAGGCATCCACCCGGTGGATCCCGGAATCGAGCTCCCTGACCAGTAGATGCCCGATGCCGCTGACCGCCAGCACCAGACAGGCGCCGCCCGTGGCCAGCCGCAGCCCCCAGCGGGGGCGGCGGGAGCGGGGGCGCGACGGGTGCGGCGATCGGGCCGGTGCACTCACTGAAGGGGACCTCCGTGAACTTCGGCGGGCTGGGCGGAACCGCCTCACCGTAGGCCCATACGACGATCGCCTTGACGGCCCCACGCCGCCCGTACGGGGCGCTGCCACCCGGGCGGCGCGTTCCGGCGTCCCCCATTCGCGGTAACGTGGCCCGGAAACCGCAGTCTTTTGGGGCCCCCGCCCCCAGTCTCCTGGGGCCCGGCCCCCGAACCCCGAGGTGCCATGCCCCCGCATCAGCTCCCGGCCGTCTCCGTGATCATGCCGGTGCTCAATGAGGAACGCCATCTGCGCAATGCCGTACGGCACATCCTGGAGCAGGAGTACGACGGTGAGATGGAGGTGGTGATCGCGCTCGGCCCGTCCGCGGACCGCACCGACGAGATCGCCGCCGAACTGGTGGCGGAGGACCCCCGGGTGCATACGGTCCCCAACCCCACGGGCCGCACCCCCGCCGCCCTGAACGCGGCGATCAAGGCGTCCCGCCATCCGGTGGTGGTCCGGGTCGACGGCCACGGCATGCTCTCGCCCGACTACATCGCGACCGCCGTACGGCTCCTGGAGGAGACCGGCGCGCAGAACGTCGGCGGGCTCATGCACGCCGAGGGCGAGAACGACTGGGAGAAGGCCGTCGCCGCCGCCATGACCTCCAAGATCGGGGTGGGCAACGCGGCCTTCCACACCGGTGGTGAGGCGGCCCCCGCCGAGACCGTCTATCTGGGCGTCTTCCGGCGTGAGGCGCTCGAACAGCAGGGCGGGTACAACGAGGAGTTCATCCGCGCCCAGGACTGGGAGCTGAACTTCCGGATCCGCGAGGCGGGCGGGCTGATCTGGTTCTCGCCCGAGCTGAAGGTCTCCTACCGGCCGCGGCCGAACGTGCGGGCCCTGGCCAAGCAGTACAAGGACTACGGCCGCTGGCGCCATGTCGTGGCCCGCTTCCACCAGGGCTCGATCAATCTGCGCTATCTCGCACCGCCGACCGCGGTGGTCGCCATCGCGGCGGGCATCGTGCTGGGCGCGGCGGCCACCCCGTGGGGCTTCGTGATCCCCGGCGGCTATCTGGCCGCGATCGTCGCGGGCTCGCTCCCCGCGGGCAGGGGGCTTCCGGTGACGGCCCGGCTGCGGATCCCGGTGGCGCTCGCGACCATGCACATGTCGTGGGGCTGGGGCTTTCTGACCAGCCCGCGGGCGCTCGCCAAGAGGGTCATCGCCAGCCGCCGCCCGGCGGTCATGGCGCAGTAGCCGCGCCCGTACGCCACGTACGCCGCCACGTACGGCATGTACGCCGGAGGGGCCGGACCCGCATCGGGTCCGGCCCCTCCGCATGCCGTGACATGCCGTGACGGGGGCCGCCGGGTGTCCTACGAGGGCCGTGCCGTCAGAAGGTGTAGCCCGGGTTGACCTTCATACAGCCCTTCTCCTCGCCGTTGAGCGCGTCCGCGCTCTTGGGCGTCTTGTCGCCGTCGTCCGCCGCCGTCTTCGGATAGGCGGTGCCCTCGCGCCAGTCGTTGCCGACCACCAGGGTGACCTCCCGCACCGACTTCGATGACTTCACCGCGGACTTCGGCAGCTTCAGTGCCTTGGCCACGGCCAGGGCGTCGCCCTGCCGGGGCTCGTCCGGGTAGAGGACGGTGGTGTCGGCCTGCGAGATGAGCACCGTGTTCGCGGTGGCCTTGGCGTAGCCCAGCCGCGCCAGTTCGGAGGTGATGACCGCGGCCCGGCCGGAGACCGGCCCAAGGACGGTGCTGGCGGTGCCGTTCTGCACCACCACCGGGAGCTGCTCCTTGGGCGCGGTGGGCGCCGGGGTGGCGTCGGGCTTCTTCTTGTCCTTGCCGTCCAGGCTTATGTCGTTGCGCAGCAGCGAGAAGGTCTGCTCGGCGTCGCCCGGCTTGGGCAGTACGTACTCCCCGCCGCCGCCGTACTCCCAGGGCATGGTGATCATGGTGGTGCGCTTGGTCGGCACCCGCTTGAGGTCATTGCCCAGGTCGTAGAGCTTCTTGACGGTGCCGAGGCCGTGGTCGACGGTCAGCGCGTCGGTGGCGGCCTCCGCGAGGTCCATCAGCTTGCCCGGGTCGCTGAGCTTGGTGCCCGACTTCAGCTGGCGGATCATCGACGTCATATACATGTGCTGGGCCTTGGCCCGGCCGATGTCGCTGTTGTCCTCGAAGCCGTAGCGGGTGCGCAGCCACTGGAGGGCCTGGATGCCCTTGACGTTGTGGGTGCCCTTGGTCAGCTTCAGCCCGGAGCCATGGCCCTTGCTGTCATGGGAGTAGACGTTGTTGTCCACGCACACCGGGACGCCGCCGATGGCGTCCGCCATGGAGACCACCCCGGAGAAGTCGATCATCATGAAGTGATCGATGTAGACGCCGGTGAGCTCCTTCCAGGTGGCGACCGTGCAGCCCGGGCCGCCGTGCTGGAGCGACTGGTTGATGGCCCCCTCGGTCTTCGGATACACCGTGCCGTCGTGCGGATCGGTGCACCGGGGGATGGTCACGCGGGTGTCGCGCGGGATGCTGACCACCGACATGTTGCCGCGGTCGGCGGAGACGTGCACCAGCATCTGCACATCGCCCAGCGGCTTGCGGTCCGCGTCCTGCTTGGCGCCGCCCAGCTTGACGTTCTCCGCGGTGTTCCGGCTGTCGGAGCCGATGAGCAGGATGTTGAGGGGGGTCTGTCCGGCGGCGTTGGGCTCGGGCTTGCCGATCTTGCTGTCGCCGAGGTCCAGATCCTCCTTCTTCAGATTGCCGTTCAGATGTTCGTAGTAGAAGTATCCGGCGCCGGCCGCGCCGAGCACCAGCACGGCCAGCGTCAGGGCGGTCCAGCGCAGGATCCGCACCCCGCGGCTCCGCTTCGGCCGCCCCTGACCGCCCCGCCGGTGCCCCGCGCCGTGCGGCGCGGGGCCCTCCCCTTTCGGCGGACTGTCGTCCTCACCCTGCTCACGTGGTTCGGGAACGGTGGCCCGCCGCCCTCTCTCCCCCCGCACACTGCTCTGCCGCATCGGGCCCTCCCCGCAGTCTCTCGGTCGTCCGGCCCGATGGACGAGGGTGGATCCGCTGGCCGGCGACGGTCACTTGGCGCAGACGTCCTTGTCGTCGGCCTCGACCCTCTGAATGTCCTTCGGCGCCTTCGACGGGGCGGAGATCGGTGTGCCGGCGCCCTTGAAGTCCGCGCCCAGCGTCAGCGTCATCTCCGCCATCGGCTCGGCGTCCTTCGTGCCTTCCTTCATGGCGGAGGCGGGCAGCCCCATGCTGTCGGCCAGCCGACGCGCCTGGTCGGCCTGGTTGGGAGCGTACTCCAGCGTCGTCTTCTTCAGTTCTGACGGAGCGTTTCCGCCGTTGCTGGTGCGGGACATCCCCTCGGTGTTCTGCATCCAGTCGACGGTCTCCTGGGCGGCGCCGAACTGCCCGCTGCCGTTGAGCACCTTGACCCGGACGTCGGCGGGATCGGCCTTCGGCCCCTTGAGCCGCGCCGCCTGCTCGTCCTTGGCCGCCTTCTCCTTCTTCTTGACCTCGGTCAGCGAGACGTCCTGCCGGACCATGGAGAACAGCGGCTCGGCCTTGGTCTTGTCGAGCAGCACGGTCGCACCGTCGGTGTTGTCGACGACCGGAACCGTCGCGAAGGTGACGTTCTTGAGATCGACCTTGCTCAGGTTCTTCCCCAGCGAGGCCAGCTTGGAGACGGTGCCGATCCCGGTGTCCACGGTGAGCGCCTTGGTGGCGGTCTGGGCCAGGTCCCACATCTTGCCCGGGCTGGAGAGCGTGCCGCTGGACTTCATCTTGCGCATCAGCGAGCTCAGGAACTGCTGCTGGAGCTTGATCCGGTCCAGGTCGCCGCCGAAGCCGACGGCGTGCCGGGTCCGGACGAACGCCAGGGCCTGCTCGCCCTCGACCGTGTGCCGCCCCTTCTTCAGGTTCAGGTGCGACTTGGGGTCGTTGATGTCCTTGCCGAGGCAGATGTCCACCCCGCCGACCGCCGTGGACATGCTCTTGACCGCGTTGAAGTCGGCCATCATGAAGTGGTCGACCTCCAGCCCGGTGATCTTCTCCACCGTCTGCCAGGTGCAGCCGGGGTCGCGGCCCTCCTGTCCCAGACTGGTGTTGAACCGCACCTCGTCCTCGCCCGGGATCTTCTTCCGCCGGCCGTCTTCCTTCACGGTGCAGTCCGGGATGTCGGTGATCATGTCGCGCGGGAAGCTCAGCACCGTCGCGTTCGACCGGTCCGCGGAGACGTGGAACAGCAGGGTGGTGTCGGCGTGGCCGACGCTGCCCGCGTCGCCGTAGCCCTCGTTCCCCTTGCCGTCCCGGCGGTCGGTGCCGATCAGCAGGATGTTCATCGGGCCGTCGGAGACCGCGGCGTTGTTCTCGCCGACGTCCACCTTGCTGATGTTGTTGTTCAGGTGCTGATAGACGAAGTACGCCGCGGCCGAACCGCCCACCAGCAGGAAGGCCAGGGTGCCGCTGCCCCAGTAGAGCGCCTTCTTCGTCTTCGACTTCTTCGGCTTCGGCTTGCGACGGCTGACCGGGCCCGTCGCCGTCTCCTTCTCCGCCTCTCGTTTGGCCGCGCGGCGGCGCCCTCTGGGCTCGGAGCCGGTGGTGCCGTCGCCGCTCGACGATCTGGAGACCCGTCGCAGCTCCGTGGTGTCGTCCGCCGATGTCTCGGCGGGATTCAGCCGCAGCTCGTAGTTGCCCGTATTCGGGTCGAACACCCACTGATCGGCTGGGTCGAAGTCACCCGCCCCGCCAGGGCCTTGCGCGTCCACGGTCGCCTGTGTCCTCCGTCGGTGCCACGCGGCGCCTCCCCCTCAAGGCGCTCCAACTGTCTTCATGCAGTGCGCGGCCACCTCGTAGAGCGCACCGGATCGCTCACACTATCCGTCCAGATCAGCGTCAAGCGACGCCGGTGACAAATTCCACTTCCCTACAACTGGGCAATCTGCTCAATCCTTATCCGATCCTTCACGAATCATGGGCCGCCCTTATGGTCCTTTTACTCGCAGATGCCGCGCGCCGCGGTCGTCCCCTGGTACCCGGTGAGGTCGGCGGCCTTCGGCCCGCCGCCCGCCGAGGCCGTGACGGCGTGGGACACCGGCACCGGCCGATCCAGCCGCAACTGCCGGAACAGGCGGTCGGCATCGGGTTGGACGAGCTCATCGCGGTTCTTGTCGTACGTGTAGGGCTGCCGCGGAATCGTGAGGAAGCGGATCTTGTCCCGGGGGATGTCCCGCACCCCGCGCGCCAGAGCGTACAGATCTTTGAGCGAATCCAGGCCCGGATCCGTGGTCAGCGAGGACGTCGCGGCGTTGAGCACCGGATACAGCTTCGCGGGATTGAGCAGCACACCATTGCTCTGCACTTTCTTCACAAGCGAGCTCATGAACTCCTGTTGCCGTCCGATGCGCTCCGTGTCGCTGCCGTCGCCGATGCTGTACCGGGCGCGCACATAGCCCAGGGCCTGCTCGCCGTGGAGGACCTGACGGCCCGCGGGCAGCTTCAGATGCGCTTCGGCGTCGTCCACGGGCTCCTTCAGGCACATCTCCACCCCGCCGACCGCGTTCACCAGCCGCTTGAAGCCGCTGAAGTCCACGATCATGTGGTGGTCGACGCGGATCCCGGTCAGCTTCTCGACGGTGCGGATCGAACAGGCCGCGCCACCGGATTCGAACGCCCAGTTGAACTGGGCGAACCGGGCCTGGGCGCGCTTGCCGTCCGCCCCCTCACAGGCCGGGATGTCCACCATCAGGTCGCGCGGGATGGAGACGGCCGTGGCGCTCTTACCGCCGGCCTGCAGATGCAGCAGGATCGTGGTGTCCGAGCGCTGCGTGCCGGTGTCCTTGCCGTACTTGCCGTTGCCCTTGCCGCCCCGGTTGTCGGAACCGATCAGCAGGATGTTCTGCGCGTCCCGCACCACCGACACCGGCCGCTCGGCCTCGTACTTCTTCAGCTCGTTCGCGGTCCGGGTATCGGTGTGGATATTGCCGTCGAGGCGCTCGTAGAACCACCACCCCACCCCGGCGACCGACAGCACCAGCAAGGCCGCGCCCAGCGCGAGGACGCGCGGCCAGCGGCGCCTGCGTCTCGGCGCAGGCTCAGAGCTGTCGGTCGTCACGTCCGCGTCCTCCCACCCGTCTTCCGCCCGGAGGGCGGAGCGGCATCGCATGCCGGGATCCCGATTGACGGAACAGACATGCGAAGCCCGTACATGGTTGTACGTATCCGTAGATCATCGCGCGGGGGTGGGCGGCGCGGCCCGTGGACTCGGCTCTCGGCCCGCCGGACGGGTCAGGAGAGGGGCGGCCGGGTTTTGGGGGCAGGCCGGGGCGCGGCCGGGGGCGTGGGTGCGGCCTCGGGACGTGGTGGGTGCGGTCGGCTCAGGGTGTGGTGGCGGTCTTGGGCTCAGGGCGTGGTGGTGCGGTCGGCTCGAGGTGTGGTGGGTGCGGTCTTGGGCTCAGGGCGTGGTGGCGGTGACGCGCTCGCTCTCCTTGCGCCCGGCAAGCCCCTTCTCGTCCAGCCGGTCCAGGTGGCGGCAGAGCACCACCGAACCGCCACTGGCCAGCGGCGCGTACAGCCCGTACGACAGCCCCTCCCAAGTGCCGTACGACAGCCCCGACAGGATCCGCGAACCGGGCCCGAGCCCCCGCCCGGCGGCGTCGGCGGCCGCCCGCTCCACCACCTCGGCGCTCGTCAGCTCCACACCGCCGACGGCCAGCGCGGGCGTATACGGGTCCACGGGGGAGTACGGGGCGAAGCGGTCGCCCTGGCTGGGCACCTCCACGGCGTAGTCCGCGAACCCCTCCGGCAACTGGGGGAAGCGGCCGCCCAGCGGCTGAAGCGACAGCGCCACCCGCTCCCCGGAGCACTCCCGCGCCTCCTTGAGGCTGTCCGGGCCGCTGACGACGAGGTCGGCGGAGGCCGGGTCGCCCCCGATGTCCACGAGGACCCCGACCGAGGAGCAGGCCACCAGCCACACGGCGGTCTGCCAGTGGGCGGGGAGCAGTAGCGCGCATCTGTCGCCGGGCGCCGCGGCGAGATCGTCCTGGAGCAGATTGGCGGTCTTCGCCACCCAATTGGCGAAGGTGGCCACGGAGAGTTCGACGCGTTCGCCCGTGGCGTCGTCGTAGAAGGTTACGAGCGGGCGGGAGGGATCCGCGTCGAGCGCGGATCCCAGCAGGTCGGCGGGGGTGCGATCGGTGGCGTTCACCCGCGCAAGCCTACGCGCCGAAGTTGCGGCGCGGATGGGGTCGGTGGGGTCCGGGTCACCGGACGGTCCGCGACGTGTGCGCTCTTCCGAATGGACAGGTTTGTCCCCTTATGTAGACGATTTCAATCATGCGTGCATACCTGGCATCCTCGATCGGCGTCGCGTGCACCGCCGCCCTCGCCCTTCCCCTCGCCCTGCACCCCGGCCCCGCCCAGGCCCGCGCCGAGCGCGCCGAGCGCACTGTCGCCGCCGGGTCCACGCAGTCGCTGCCGTTGCGGCCGCTGCGCCCGCTGCGCTCGCTCGAGGGCGGCGGACCGGACCGGGGTGTGGCCGCCGGACGCGGAGGCGCCGTGGTCGAGCGGGGCGTCACCGCGTCGGGCGTGCGGCCGTTCTCGCTCGTCGGCGTCGTCTGGAACCGGCCCGCCGCCGAGCTCCGCGGCCGGGCGGAGGTGCGTACCCGTGCGGTCGGCGGCGCGTGGTCGCCATGGCGCGAGCTGCTGCCGTACGGGGACGAGGGTCCCGACCCGGACTCGCCCGAACTCCGCGGCGCACGGGCCCACGGCGGCACCGCGCCACTGTGGGTCGGCGCCTCGGACGCCGTCCAGGCGCGGGTACGGCCGGAACGGGCGGCGACGGACGCGGATGCGGGATCGGCGACGGCGACGGTCGACGCGCGGGCGGGGGGCGCGGGGTCGGCGACGGCGGACGCGGGGTCGGCGGACGCGGCGACGGCGGGCGCGGGGGCCCTGCCGTCCGGGCTGCGGCTGGAGCTGATCGAGCCGGGTGAGCCCACGGCGCCGCCGGGGCCGGACCGGGCCGCGCTCCGCGCGCTTCCGGGGCATCCGGCGCCGACGGCGGGGGATGGGGCGTCGCCGGGCGCGAGGCCCGGTGCGAGGCCGGGTTCGAAGCCGACGGTGGTGGGTTCGCCGGGAAGGCCGTCCTGGGGGGCCTCCGGGCCGTCGGGACCGTCCGCCGGACCGTCCTTGCCCCCCACGTCGTCCGCGAAGCCGACTCCCAGACCCTCCTCCTCCGTAACCACTGCCCCGACGCCCAGCGCGCTCGATGCCGATGCCGATGCCGAGGTCGACGCCGATGCCGAGGCGGCCAACGCGGGTGCCGCCCGCTACCGCGCGCCGCGGCCCGGCATCGTCACGCGCGCGGGCTGGGGCGCCGACGAGAAGATCCGTGAAACGGGCCACGTCTACAGCAAGACCGTGAAGGTCGCCTTCATCCACCACACCGTGACGGGCAACAACTACAGCTGCTCACAGGCGCCCTCCGTTTTGCGCAGTATCTACCGCTACCACGTGAAGAGCCTGGGATGGCGTGACTACGGCTACAACTTCACCATCGACAAGTGCGGGAAAATCTACGAAGGCCGCTCCGGCGGTGTGACCAAAGCCGTACGCGGGGCGCACACGCTGGGCTTCAACACCAACAGCACGGGCATCGCCGTCCTCGGCACTTTCACCTCCAAGAAGCCCTCGGCCAAGGCAGTGAAGGCCGTCGCCAAGCTCACCGCGTGGAAACTGGGTCTCTTCAAGCGGAATCCGCGCGGCACGACGCATCTGGTGTCGGGCGGCGGCAACAAGTACAAAAAGGGCGCCAACGTAAAGCTCCATGTGATCGCAGGTCACCGCGACGGCTTCGCCACCGAGTGCCCCGGCAAGCGTCTCTACGAGAAGCTCGGTTCGGTACGGAAGACGGCCGCCCGCCTCCAGGGGCGCTGATCAGGCGCGGTCCGGGGATCTGCATACACTGGCCGCCGACCGGCGAGCCCCAGCAGGAAGCAGAGACGTACGTGACCAATGCGCCAGCAACGCCATCGCCAGAGGCGATCCTCCTGGTCGGCGGCAAGGGAACCCGGTTGCGCCCGATGACGGTGCACACTCCCAAGCCGATGGTCCCGGCGGCCGGCGTTCCGTTTCTGACCCACCAACTCGCCCGCGCCCGCGCCGCCGGAGTCGAGCACATCGTGCTCGCCACGTCCTATCTGGCGGAGGTCTTCGAGCCGTACTTCGGTGACGGCGCCTCGCTCGGCCTGCACCTGGAGTACGTCACGGAGGAGGAACCGCTCGGCACCGGCGGCGCCATCCGCAACGTCGCCTCCCGGCTGCGCTCCGGCCCCGACGACCCGGTGCTCATCTTCAACGGCGACATCCTCACCGGCCTCGACATCCGTGCCCTCGTCGACAACCACCGCACGACGGGCGCCGATGTCTCCCTGCACCTCACCCGGGTCCCGGACCCGCGCGCGTACGGGCTGGTGCCCACGGACGAACGGGGCAGGGTCACCGCCTTCCTGGAGAAGCCGCAGACCCCCGAGGAGATCGTCACCGACCAGATCAACGCGGGCGCGTACGTCTTCAACCGCTCGGTCATCGACACCATCCCCGCCGACCGCCCCGTCTCCGTGGAGCGCGAGACCTTCCCCGGTCTGCTGGCGGAGGGCGCCCACCTCCAGGGCATGGTCGACTCCACCTACTGGCTCGACCTGGGCACCCCCCAGGCGTTCGTCCGCGGCTCCGCGGACCTGGTGCTGGGCCACGCCCCCTCCCCGGCCGTGCCGGGCCGCTGCGGCGACCGCCTCGTCCTGGACAGCGCCTCGGTCGCGATCGACGCCAAACTCACCGGCGGCACGGTCATCGGCCGCCAGGCCCGGGTGGGCGCGGGCGCGCGCATCGACGGCAGCACGGTGCTGGAGGGCGCCATCGTGGAGGAGGGTGCCCAGGTCCACGACTCCCTCGTCGGCGCGGGCGCGAGAATCGGCGCCCGCACGGTCCTCCAGGGCGCGGTAGTCGGCGACGGCGCCCTCGTCGGCCCCGACAACGAACTACGAGACGGCGTCCGGGTGTGGTGCGGAGCCGACATCCCGGCCGGCGCGGTCCGCTTCTCATCCGACCAGTAACAAGCCTGACATCCAGCCGCCCCACCACACCCCCGCCTACGGCGAGAAACCCAGCCCCCGGGGGAACCCCAGCCCCCGGGGGAACCCCAGCCCCCGGGGGAACCCCAGCCCCCGGGGGAACCCCAGCCCCCGGGGGAACCCCAGCCTGCCCGGCGGAAGCCCAGCCTGCCCGGCGGAAACCCAGCCCCTCCGGCGCTTGAGGAGCGGGATCCGGGGCGGAGCCCCGCAACCCCAGCCACCCGGCGCTCGAGAGACGAGACCCGGGGCGGGGCCCGCAACCCCAGCCCCTCCGGCGCTTGAGGGGCGTGGCCCGAGGCGTGGCCCGCAACCCCAGCCACCCGGCGTTTGAGGAGCGGGACCCGGGGCCGAGCCCCGTATTCCAGCCCCTCCGGCGATTGAGGAGCGGGGCCGGGGGCGGAGCCCCGGCGGGGGCCGAGGGGGCGGAGCCCCATCGTTTCGGGAAGGGGCGGGGTGGGGGCTCCCCGCCGAAGGCGCCCACCGCCCCGCACCCAGCAACGGCGATGGCGACCGCTGGCGGGGCGGGGGCTCACCGCCGAAGGCACCCCCGCACCCAGCGACGGCAACCGCACCCAGCAACGACAACCGCGACCGCGACCGCAACGGCGACCGTGCCCAAGAGCCCGAGGCAGGCCCTACATCCCCCGAAAGTCCCGCACAGCCAAACGAGGCGCCCGCCGAGGCGGCGTCCGCCCGGACAACAAAATCAGTCGCGCCGCTCGATACCGCTGCCCCGCATAAGGGGCCAAAAGCTCAAGCATCGCCTCATCATCCGCCCCCCGCACCCCCGTCAGCGCATACCCGACAATTCCCGGCAAATGCAGATCGCCAACCGTGATCGCATCCGGTATCCCATTACTGCGCTGCAATGTCTCCGCCGCCGTCCAAGGCCCAATACCCGGAATCAGCCGCAGCCGGGCCGAGGCGGCGGCAAGGTCCATGGAGGCGGCTTCCTCCAGCCGCCGAGCAACCCGTACCGCCCGCAGAATCGTCGAGGACCGCTTGACGTCCACGCCCGCCCGATGCCACTCCCACGACGGGATCAGTGCCCAGCCCCGCGGATCGGGCATGACCCGCATCCGCATCCCCTCCGCCGGGCCGGGCGCGGGCTCGCCGTGGCGTTGGAGCAGCAGCCGCCAGGCCCGGTACGCCTCGATGCCGGTGACCTTCTGCTCCAGGATCGAGGGGATCAGGGATTCCAGGACCAGCCCGGTCCGGATGAGCCGGAGGCCGGGGTGACGCCGATGCGTCTCGTGGACGAGTCGATGGCGGGGCACGAACGCCGACGGGTCGTCATCCGCCCCGAGCAGGGCGAGCAGCCCGTCCAGCAGCCATTCCGCCCCCGGCCCCCAGGCCCGCCCCTCGATCTCCGCGCCCTTGCGCGCGATCCGTAGGGTCCCGGGCCCGGCCGGAGTCCGGCTCGCCCGCCAGAACGCGCCGTCCGCGCCGACCTGAAACGCGGGATCCCCAGGCCCTCGCTGCAGTACACCGAGGTTACGCGCGAGGTCATAGGGGCCCGGGGGACTCCAGACACGTCTCTCACACACGCGGCCACCCTACGACCCACCGCCGCCCCACCGTTTCGGCCCCCGCCAAACCACCGACCCGCACCTGCCGCACCACGGACCGCACCCGCCAAACCACCGACCCGCACCCCGCCCTGCGGCGCCCAACCGCCCCCACCCACCCCGGCCAACCCCAAGGCGCACCCCAGCAACCGCCCCCGCACCCGCGCTCCCACTCCGCACAACGCGCGCCCCCAATCCCCGCGCACGCGACCCCACCGCGCAACCGGCCCGCACAACCCCGACCACCAGACAACCCAACCCTGGACAACCTGGCCCCAGACACCCCAAACCCCAAACAGCCGACCAAACACCCACCGCCCACCACCTACCGCACCACCACGAACCCCTCGACCCCCCGCTCCGGCCGCGCCACCGGCGGCACCGCCGCCTGGCCGACCGCGACCGTGCCCATCGGGTCCCAGCCGTCCGGCAGGCCCAGGACCTCGCGCACCACGGGGCGGCAGAACATCGTGGACGACACCCACGCCGAGCCCAGCCCCTCACCCGCCAGCGCGACCAGCAGGTTCTGCACCCCGGCTCCGGCCGCGACCACGAACATCTCGCGCTCCGCCGTGTTCCGCCGCGGATCGGGATACGTGTGGGCGCCGTCGGCTACCAGGCACGGCACCACCAGGTACGGCGCCTTCCGCAGCACATCCCCGCGCCGCACCCGCTTGGCGATGCTCTCCTCCGAGAAGCCGTCCCCGCGCAGATCGGCGATCCAGGCGTCCCGCATCGCGTCCAGCAGCCGCGTCCGCGACTCCTCCGACTCCAGCAGGACGAACCGCCACGGCGTCGTATGGTGCGGCGCCGGCGCGGTGACGGCCGCGGCGACCGCGCGCCGCACCGCCGCGCCGTCCACCGGCTCGTCGGTGAACTCCCGCACCGTACGGCGCAGCGTCACCGCCTCCCGTACGGCCTCGGAGGTGCCCAGCCGGAACATGTCGTCCGCGGCCCCGCGCACCAACGCCCGCGCGCCCCCGTCCTCATCAACCCCCCGCCGCCCGGACCCCTCAGCCCCGTCCGGGCCCTCGGACTCCTCAGCCCCGTCCGGCCCCTCGAACGCGGCCACCCCGTCCAGCCCCTCGAACTCCACCACCTGCGGAAGCCCCCGCAACACGGCCACCGGCAGCCCCGCGGCCTTGCCCTTGACCAGGTCACCCGCGGCGGCCAGTTCGTCAGCGGTGGCGACGATGGTCGCGCTCAGCGCGTTCCCGTACGCGTCGACTCCGCCGCGCAGATCGTCCAGGACCCGCACTCCGGCCGCGCCGATGGCGACATCGGTGACCCCGGTCCGCCAGGGCCGCCCGAACGTGTCGGTGACGATGACGCCGACCTCCACACCGAGCGCCTCCCGCAGCCCGGCCCGGATCGCCCGCGCCGAGGCGTCGGGGTCCTCGGGGAGCAACAGGATCGTCCCGGAAGGGGTGTTGGAGGCATCGACCCCGGCGGCGGCCATGACCAGACCGTGGCGGGTCTCGACGATCCGCGTACGGCCGCGCCGCGCCACGACCCGTACCGTCTCGGCGTCTATGGCCGCCTCGCGGTCGGCCGCCTCGACGACGCGCCCCTCCGCCTTGCTGACGATCTTGGAGGTGACCAGCAGCACATCGCCGTGCGCGAGCCCCGGCAGACCGCCCGAGGTCGCGGCGTCGGCGATCAGCTTGGCGAGGTCGTCACCGGGCCGCACCTCGGGCATCCCGGGCAGCGCCCACACCTGGTACGACTGGTACGACTGGGGCGACGCATGTGACGCATGTGACGCATGTTCCGTCATGCCCGCACCTCTTCCGCCAGCGCCAGTGCCTCGGCCGCCATCGCCGCCGTGGCCTTGAGGTCCGCCATCATCAGCGGGATCGCCCGGCAGCGGATCCCGGCGGCCTCGACCTCCTCGACCGCGCCCGCGTCGACGGTGTCGACGAGCCAGCCGTCCAGCAGCCCGGAGCCGTAGTGCTTGGCGACGGCGGCGGCGGTGGACTCGACGCCGACGGCGGCGAGCACCTTGTCGGCCATGCCGCGCACGGGCGCGTCGCCCACGATGGGGGACAGGCCCACGACCGGGACCCCGGCGTCGGCGATGGCCTCGCGCACGCCGGGCACGGCGAGGATCGTGCCGACGCTGACGACCGGGTTGGACGGCGGGAAGAGGACGACGTCGGCGTCGGCGATGGCCTCCAGGACGCCGGGTGCCGGTTTGGCCTGGTCGGCGCCGACGGGCACGACGGCATGGGCGGGCACGGAGGCGCGCAGCCGCACCCAGTACTCCTGGAAGTGGATGGCCTTACGGCCCTCACCAGCGGGGTCGTCGATCAGGACGTGGGTCTCGACGCGGTCGTCCGTCATGGGCAGCAGCCGCACCCCCGGCTGCCACCGGGCGCACAGCGCCTCGGTGACGGCGCTCAGCGGATAGCCGGCGCCCATCATCTGCGTACGGACTATGTGCGTGGCGAAGTCGCGGTCGCCGAGGCCGAACCACTCGGGCCCCACCCCGTACGCCGCCAGCTCCTCCTTGACGGTGAAGGTCTCGTCGGCCCGGCCCCAGCCCTGCTCCTCGTGGATGCCACCGCCGAGGGTGTACATCACGGTGTCGAGGTCGGGGCAGACCTTGAGGCCGAAGAGGTGGATGTCGTCGCCGGTGTTCCCGATGACGGTGATGTCGGCGTCCGGAGCCGCCGACATCAGACCGCGGAGGAAACGGGCGCCGCCGATACCGCCTGCCAGAACCACAATGCGCATGGAGGACAGTGTTGCAGCAGCCCCGGACATCGGGGGCGTTCGGGGCGGCTCAGCCGCCGAGGGCGCCCAGCGCGTCCACCCCGGCCCCGGCGGGCAACTCGGCGCTCTGGGTGGGGTGCAGCGGCATCTCGGTCAGCCCGGGGGAGTAGATGTGCAGACTGACGGCCGGTTCGAGGGCGTCGTTGACCACGTCGTGCACATAACCGGGCGCGAAGACGCGCTGTGCGCCGGCACACAGTGTGTGCCGCGCGCCGCGCGTCCCCACCCGCTCGGTGAGCTCGCCCTGGAGCACGGTCAGCACCCCGGAGGAGCGGCCGTGGTCATGGGCCCCGCTGCCCTGTCCGGGCACCCAGCTGAGCAGCCACACCTCATAGCCGGGGCCGGTGCGCAGCCGGTGGTACCAGCGGCTGGTGGCGTCGTACTGGACGAGTTGCGCCCAGCCGTCGCGGTCGGCCGCGATGGTGCGGGCCAGGCCCGCGAAGTCGGAGACGGTGGAGGGATGTGCGGGTACGGGCGGCAGCAGATGCGGGATGTCGAGCGGGTCACCGGCGATCTGGACGTCGCTGTTCATGCGGTGGGGTTCCTCGGGCGGGAAGGGCGCGGAATGAGCGCCGTAAGGACGCGGTGGGGCGGAGGGGCGCGGTAAGGGCGCGAGGTGCGATCCGGACGCGGTGTGCGGTCTCAGTACGAGACGCCGCGTGCGGAACGCGGAGAAAGCTGGAGCTCAGGAGGCATCAACAGCTCGAACAGCGACAGCGAACCCGCACAGCGCAGCGGAACCCGTGGTCACGGGTCGGCAGGGGCGCATGGGTCACTGACATGCGACCTAGGAGACCCGGATCGCCGCGCCGCTGTCAACTTCATCTCACGTTTCAGGTCAAGGTTCACCTCATCCGGTCGCTGTGGAGGCAGAAAGGTTTGTGCGCGCGTTGTATTGGTGACACGGCGCATCAACGCGCATCACTCCGCACCACCCGCCCACTCCGCACCATCTCCCGCGCGATGCAACGGGACCGGCGCCGATGGCGTCCTCCTCAGTGAGTAAGAGGAGGGATCCCAGGCAACGGATGGGGATGCTGTCGCGTTTAGGCCGATTTGAACACTTTCCGCGCAGCCTTGGTTCCGCAGAGTGAATAAGAGGCCCAATAGCAGATCTCGGCTTGACTGGCCCGGATCGGCACACTTGTAATTTCACTCGTGTCGTTCTGCCGCTTCACCAACGGCATCAGGCACGGGGACGCAAAGACAGACGAGGGGCGCACATGACCGAGTTGTTCCAGCAACTGCTGGTCGAAGAGGCGGACGAGGAGCTCGGTTGGCAGGAGCGCGCACTGTGCGCCCAGACCGATCCCGAGTCGTTCTTCCCGGAAAAGGGCGGATCCACCCGTGAGGCGAAGAAGGTCTGCCTCGCCTGCGAGGTCCGTTCCGAGTGCCTCGAGTACGCCCTCGCCAACGACGAGCGCTTCGGCATCTGGGGCGGTCTGTCCGAGCGCGAGCGCCGCCGCCTGAAGAAGGCCGCCGTCTGACCCACGGCGTCCCGGGATCCGCCAGACCCGCCGGGCCCGCAGTCAGACCCGCCGGGCCCGTCGCCAGGTCCGCCGGGCCCGCAGTCAGGGCCGCCGGACCCTCCTCAGGGCCGCCGGACCCGTCGGACCTGGCAGAACCGCATGACCCGCGCTGACATATCCGCACAGTTCACGGCGGAGTGAGCCACCGCGACCGGTCCGCCCCCGAGCCCATGGCGACGGGAGGCGGACCGGTCGCGTACACAGCCGTTAGTGTGGGGCCCCGTCCGAGACGCTCCAACGCCCCCATGGGGCGCGCGCGTCCACCGCAGTCCAGCGAACCGGGGCCCGTACCTCGATGTCCGTGCACAGCCACCCGGCGGCCCAGTATCCGGCCGCCACCGCCGCGTTTGCGCCCGCTCAAGAACCGGTTCAGACACCGGCCTATCCGCGTCATGTCGTCACCGCCGTCCTGGTCGCCCACGACGGCGCCCGCTGGCTGCCCGACGCGCTGTCCGGTCTGCTCGGCCAGGAGCGCCCGGTCCAGAGCGTCATCGCGGCCGACACCGGCAGCGCCGACGACTCCGCCCGGCTGCTCACCGAGACCCTCGGCGAGGAGCGGGTGCTGCACATGGCGCGCCGCAGCGGTTTCGGCACGGCCGTCGCCGAGGCGGTCCGTACGGCCCCGGTGCTGGGCCCCGAGGAGCTCACGTACCTCAAGCGCCCCAGCGGCTGGGACCCCGTCAACCGCACCTGGCGCGACGACGCGTACGACATGCCGGAGCTGCCGCACGGCGAGCCCGTCCAGTGGCTGTGGCTGCTGCACGACGACTGCGCGCCCGAGCCCGACGCCCTGGCCGAGCTGCTGCGGGTGGTCGACGCCGAGTTCACCGCCAACCGCGAGCCCGCGATCGTCGGACCCAAGCTGCGCGGCTGGTACGACCGCCGGCAGCTGCTCGAAGTCGGCGTCAGCATCGCCCGCAGCGGCCGCCGCTGGACCGGTCTGGAGCGGCGCGAGCAGGACCAGGGCCAGCACGACCAGGTGCGCCCGGTGCTTTCGGTGTCCAGCGCGGGCATGCTGGTGCGCCGCGATGTGTGGGAGCAGCTGAGCGGTTTCGACTCCCGGCTGCCCCTGATGCGCGACGACGTCGACCTGTGCTGGCGCGCCCAGGCGGCCGGGCACCAGGTGCTGGTGGCCCCGGACGCCGTACTGCGGCACGCGGAGGCGTCCGCGCGCGAGCGGCGGCCCATCGACTGCGTGGGGCGCTCGGTGGCCCACCCGTCACCCGACCACCACCCCCCACGGAGACGCTTCGCGTCGCGCCGTTCGTCGCCGCATCGCGTGGACAAGGCGGGCGCCGTCTACACCCTGCTGGTCAACACCCGGGGCGCGCTGCTGCCCTATGTGATGCTGCGGCTCCTGTTCGGCACGCTGCTGCGCACCCTGGCCTATCTCGTGGGCAAGGTGCCGGGGCAGGCCCTGGACGAGGTCGCCGGTCTCTTCGGCGTGCTGCTGCGGCCGGGGCGGATCCTCGCCGCACGTAAGCGCAGAGGCCGCCCCGCGACGGAGCCGAGCGAGCTGCGGCCGCTCTTCCCGCCGCCGGGCGCGACCGTAAGGGCGACGGTCGAGCAAGTGGCCAGCAATATTGGCGGCCGTTCCGAGCCCGAGCTGTCCTCCGGCGGTCGGCACGGCGCGGTCGAGTCCGGGCCCGGCGGCGACGACGCCGACTTCCTGGAGATCGAGCAGTTCGCCCGGCTCAAGCGGATCGCGCGCAAGCCCGGCCCGATGCTCTTCCTCGTGCTGCTGGTGGTCTCGCTGGTCGCCTGCCGGGATCTGCTCGGCGCCGGCGCGCTCGCGGGCGGCGCCCTGCTGCCCGCGCCCGCCCATGTCTCCGAGCTGTGGTCGAGCTATGTGGACGGCTGGCATCCGGTCGGCACCGGCGGTACGCAGTCCGCGCCGCCGTATCTGGCCGCCCTCGCCTCGCTGGCCACGGTCTTCCTGGGCTCCACGGGTTTCACGCTGACCCTGTTGCTGGTGTGTTCGGTGCCGCTGGCCGGGTTCATCGCGTACTTCGCCTCCCGGCCGCTGGTCGAGTCCCGGCTGCTGCGCGCCTGGGGCAGCGTCGCGTACGCCTTCCTCCCGGCCGCGACCGGGGCGCTCGCGGGCGGGCGGCTGGGCACCGCCGTGCTCGCCGTACTGCTGCCGCTGATGGCCCGGGCGGCGGCCGCCGCGACCGGTTTCACCGGCAACGGGACGCGGCTGCCGAGCTGGCGGGCGACGTGGGCGTACGCGCTGCTGCTGACGTTCACCATGGCCTTCACCCCGGTCGTCTGGCCGATGGCGCTGCTCCTGGGCGCCGGTGTGCTCGTGCTGCGCCACCGGCAGAGCGGCACCGAGCAGCTCATGGGGTACGGGCTGCGGTTCCTGAGCCTCGTCGGCACCCCGCTCGTCGTGCTCGCCCCCTGGTCGCTGGACCTCGTCGCCGACCCGGCCCGCTTCTTCGAGGAGGCCGGGCTGGACCGCGGCGCCGGGTCCGCGTCCGCCCTGGACCTGCTCGCGCTCAGCCCCGGCGGCCCCAACGGCGGCGGCACGCTGCTGCTGCTCGGCTTCGTCCTGGCCGCGCTCGCCGCCCTGATGCGCGGGGAACGGCAGACCGTGGTGCGCACCGCGTGGGCCGTGGCGCTCACCGGCTTCCTCTTCGCGGCGCTCACGAACGGCTCCGGCTGGGCCGGGCCCGCGACCCTCGTCTACGGCCTGGCGCTGCTGACCGCCGCCGTGGTCGGCGCCGAGGACACGCGGGAGCGGGTGGCGGCGCAGAGCTTCGGCTGGCGCCAGCCGGTGGCGCTGCTGATCGCGGTCGCCACGGTCGCAGCGCCGCTGTACGCCGCCGTCACCTGGATGACGGGCGGCGCGGACGACCCGGTGGGGCGGCGCGAGCCCTCACAGGTCCCGGCGTTCGTGGCGGCCGAGAGCGCCACCGAGGACCAGGCCCGCACCCTGGTGCTGGGCGGCGACAGCAGCGCCGCCCACGCCGACTACGCCCTGGTGCGCGGCTCCGGCGCCCGGCTCGGCGACGGCGAACTCGCGGCGGCGGGCGGCGCCGACACCCGGCTCGACGGCGTGGTGGCCAATCTGATCGCGGGCTCCGGCGCCGACCAGACCCGTCAGCTCGGCGGCTACGCGGTGCGCTATGTGTACGTCAAGAAGGGCATGCCGCCCGAGATGGAGCGGGTGCTGAACGCGACCCCGGGCCTCACCCAGCTCAGCCGGGAGCACGGCGGGGTGCTGTGGCGGGTCGACCAGCGGGTCTCGCGGGTCTCCATCGTCCCGGCCGAGTCCTCGGGCCGCCCGGCGGGCGGCGCGGCGGCCAAGCCGGTGCACGTGGCCTCCGGCCCCGTCGAGGCGCACACCACCGTGCCGGACGGCACGGCCGGGCGGGTGCTGCGGATCGCCGACCGGTCCGCGCCCGACTGGCAGGCCACGCTCGATGGCAAGCCGCTGAAGCCGACGACGGTCGACGGCTGGGCGCAGGGCTTCGAACTCCCGGCGAGCGGCGGCCGGTTGGACCTCACCTACGACACGCCCATCACACACACCGCATGGGTGTGGGCGCAGGGGTTGCTCGCGGTCGTGCTGCTGGTGCTCGCGCTGCCGGGCCGCCGCCGGAACGTCGACGACGACATGCCGGACGCGGAGGGCGCGGCCGCCGCCGTCACCGCCGAGGACCTGGCGGGCGACGGCCGCCGGGCGCGGCGGCTGCGGGCCGCGGCGGAGGCGCAGGCCGCGCAGGACGGGGGCGCCAAGGGGCGGCCGGAGACGGACCCGGCCGCCGCGGACGCCATGCCCGGGCGGCCGGGCGAGATCCCCCCGCAGCCGGGCGAGCCGCCGATGCCGGGGCAGCCGCCCATGCCGGGCGAGCCCCCCATGCCGGGCGAGCCGCCGCTGCGGCCGACCGCCGAGCCGGCCGCCATGGGCGACCCTTACGGCGACAACGCGATGGCGAACGCCCCTTACGGCGACCAGACGGCCGCCGGTGACCCGTACGCGGCGGTGCCGCACCAGCAGCAGTACGGGCAGCAGTGGGACGCGCAGACGTACGCCGACGCCGGATACGGCCAGTACCCGGCCGGTCAGTACCAGGGCGAGCAGTACGCGGGGGAGCAGTACCAGGGCGAGCAGTACCAGGGCGAGGGCTACGCGGGCCAGTACTCCACCGGCCAGTACCCGGCCGGTGACTACCAGGGCGGCTATCAGGACACCGGCTATCCGGCCGGCTACCAGGAAGGCCAGTACCCGGCGGACCCGTACGCGGCCGGCCAGTACGCCGACCCTTACGGCTACGACCAGCAGCAGCCCTATGCCGACGGCGGCTACCCCCCGCAGGGCGACACGACGTACGGCGGCGCCGACCCCGAGGACCGCCGCGACGGGAGCGATCAGCAGCGATGAACCGCACCACCCTGTCCCTGATCGGCGCCGCCACGGCGCTGGCCGTCGTCACCGGCGTCGCGGCCCTCACGGGGGGCTCCTCAGACGACGCGGACACCTCCGCGAAGGCCGCCACCCGGCTGCCGGTGCAGCGCTCGACGCTGCTGTGCCCGACGCCCTCCTCCTCGGATGTGAGCGACACCACCTACACCGCGTACACGCCCAAGCGGGACGGCGTGGCCGCCAAGGACGGCGCCGCCGAACTCCTGCCCGCCCAGAACCCCGCTGACGACACGACGGATCCCGGCGGCAACGACGGCGGTAAGGGCGACGGCAAGAACGGTAAGGACGGCAAGGACGGTAAGGACGGCGGGAAGCGCGGCCAGGCGGCCCCGGGCGGCGACAAGCCCGTGCTGCCCCTGAAGGAGCCCGGGAAGCCCGTCACCACCGAGGAGAGCAGTGCGGGCGCGCCCGCGCTCATCGGCACCGCCGACGGCCGCTTCGCACCCGGCTGGACCGTCCAGCAGACCACCACGATCGACGAGGGCAGCGGGCGCGGCCTCCTGGGCACCGCGTGCACCGCGCCCGACACGGACTTCTGGCTCCCCGGCGTCAGCACCGACCGGAGCCGCCAGGACTTCGTCCATCTGACGAACCCGGACGACGCCGCGGCCGAGGTGGACCTGAAGCTCTACGGACCCAGCGGCCGGCTGAAGCCCTCCACCGACGAAGCGATCACGGTCCCGCCCCGCTCCACGGTCCCGGTCCTGCTCTCGACCCTCACCGACCAGCGGGCGCCCGGCGCCTCGCTCCATGTGACGGCCCGCACCGGCCGGATCGGGGCGGCCGTGCAGGCCGTGGACCAGAAGGCCGGCGGCGACTGGCTCCCCGCCTCCGCCGTGCCCTCGACGAGCGTCGCGATCCCCGGCATCCCCAAGGACGCCACCTCGGCCCGCCTGATCGTCTTCGCGCCCGGGTCCGACGACGCGGACCTCAAGGTGCGGCTGGCCGGGCCGAACAACTCGATCACCCCGGCCGGACATGAGTCGCTGCACGTCAAGAGCGGAATGACGGCCGCGATCGACCTCGGCGACGTGACCAAGGGCGAGCCCGGCTCGCTGCTGCTCACCCCCGAGGGCGGCGACGGCCCAGCCACACCGGTCGTGGCCGCGCTCCAGGTGACCCGGGGCAAGGGGAGCGACCAGGAGACGGCGTTCATCCCCGCGACCGCCCCGATCGAGCGCAGCGCCACCGCGGCCGACAACCGCACCAAGGGCTCCACGCTCTCCCTGGTGGCGCCGCGCGCGTCCGCCAAGGTGCGCGTCACCGCCTCGGCGGGCGCCGGGGGCGGCAGCCCGGTCAGCAAGACCTACGAGGTCAAGGGCGGCACCACCAAGGCCCTGGAGCCACCGCGCCCGGCCTCGGGCAAGGGCCCGTACGCGGTGACGGTCGAACGGCTCTCCGGCGGCCCGGTGCACGCCTCGCGGATGCTGGCACTGTCGGAGGGCGGCGTGCCGATGTTCACGATCCAGTCGCTGCCGGACGACCGGGGCACGGTCGCGGTGCCCGAGGCGGGCCAGGACCTGTCCCTGCTGAACGACGACTAGGCCGGGGCTTCGCCCCTGGCCCCCGGGGTCTGGGGGGCGAAGCCCCGCATTCCAGCCCTCCGGCGCTTGAGGAGCGGGGTCTGGGGCGGAGCCCCAGTTGTGGGAAGGGGCGGGTAGGGGAACAGCCCGCCGCAGGCGCCACAGCCCGCCGGACGCCTCCCGGCCCCGCCGCACGGCGTGCCCGCCGCTCCCGCCGTACCGCGCCGCGGGCTAGTCCTGCCCGTACCGCGGGTCCACGGACTCCGGCGCCAGCCCCAGCAGCTCCGCCACCTGCTCGACCACGACCTCGTGCACCAGCAGCGCCCGCTCGTCCCGGTTCTTCGCCCGGATCTCGACCGGGCGGCGGTAGATCACGATCCGGTCCGGCGCGTCCCCCCGGGCCGCGATGAAGTGCCCGAGCGGCACGGACTCGCCGTCCCAGCCGTCCGCTCCGCCGGGCCCGTCCGGGCCACCGCCCGACCCCGGGCCGCCGAGCCCCGACGTGGGCACCTCGAGCACCGTGAAGTCGACCCCGGACAGCTGTGGCCAGCGTCTCTCCAGCCGCTCCGCCGAGTCCTGCACAAGATCGACGAAGGATTCCGCGCGGCTGACCGAGAGCGGCACCTGGGGAGGTGCGATGGGACCGCGCATGCCCCGTCCGTGGCGATCGCGACGACGGGGACGCGGCTCGGACTGGTGGGGGTGTACGGGCCTGGTCATCACTCCGAGGGTAGCCGTCGCCGACCCGCCCTCATGCGCTTACCGGACAGCCGTGCCGGATGTCGCCAAATGAGCATTCCAGCCACGCTTGGGTCCAAAAACGGACGTCTCTTGAGTCGCTTCCCTGGCCCAGGATGATCCCTCTCGGTTCGAGTGCTGACCGGATTCGTTGTCGGCGGTTCTGGTCGCGTCGGAGGTCCACGCTGGTCAGCCAGTAAGTTCACGTTTCGGGTGGACGGTGCGAACTAGGACGACACGGCGGAGTGAGCTGGTGGAGAGTCGTCGCGGCCCGCTCAAGAGTGCGGTACCGTCCAACGTCGTGAGCCCTGTACGTCGCTGTTCGCGCACCGCCTGCGGCCGCCCCGCCGTCGCGACGCTGACGTACGTCTATGCGGATTCGACCGCCGTTCTCGGGCCGCTCGCCACCTACGCCGAGCCCCACTGCTACGACCTGTGCTCGGAGCACTCCGAGCGGCTGACCGCCCCGCGCGGCTGGGAGGTCGTCCGGCTGGCCGTCGACAGCGGTCCGCCCCGGCCCAGCGGTGACGATCTGGAGGCACTGGCCAACGCGGTCCGCGAGGCCGCCCGCCCGCATGAGCGCGCGGCGGGGGCGGCGGCCGGCTCCGGGGGATCCGGGGGCGGGCACGGCGGCCGGGAGGGCGATCCGCGTGAGGTCGCGCGCCGCGGCCATCTGAGGGTCCTGCGGTCGCCCGAACCCTGATCGCCCTTCGCTCCGGCGATCTCCCGCGACCTTCGCGCGTACCCCGACCCGCTTTCTCCGCGATCTTCCCGCGTTCCGCGGTATTCCGCGGCGTTCCCCCGGGATCACTTGCTGACGGAGCATTGACTGTGAGTTGGCGCGGACACGACCATGCCTGCACCCCAGGGTCCTCCGTTTCCGCATCACGGATGTGACCTTCCAGGGATGGCCCATGCCGGGAGGCCCGTGTGTTCGTGCAGCAGTTGGACCCCGTCGCCGATTCACTCTCCCTGTCCGCCCTCGTCGCCGCCCTTCCCCTCGTCACCGTCCTCGTCCTGCTCGGCGGGGTGCGGATGCGCGCCCACTACGCGGGCCCCATAGGGCTCGTCGTCGCCGCCCTCGTCGCCTGCCTCCCGTACGGGATGCCCGTCGGCCAGACCGTCTCCAGCGCCGCCCAAGGGGCGCTCTTCGGCCTCTTTCCCATCCTGTGGATCGTCGTCAACGCCCTGTGGGTGTACCGGATGACCGTCCGCACCGACCATTTCGACGTGCTGCGCCGCTCCTTCGGCCGGCTCTCGGACGACCCCCGCGTCCAGGCTCTCGTCATCGCCTTCTGCTTCGGAGCGCTCCTGGAGGCGCTGGCGGGGTTCGGCGCACCGGTGGCGATCTGCTCGGTCATGCTCGTGGCGCTCGGCTTCGACCCGGTGCGCGCCGCCGTCGTCGCGCTCGTCGCCAACACCGCGCCGGTCGCCTTCGGCGCCATGGCCACCCCCGTGGTGACGCTCGCTCAGGTCACCGGGCTGCCGCTGGACTCCGTGGCCTCCGTCGTGGGCCGGCAGACCCCGCTGCTCGCCCTCGTCGTCCCGCTGCTGCTGGTCGCGCTCGTCGACGGGCGGCGCGGGCTGCGCGAGACCTGGGTGCCCGCGCTCTCCTGCGGGGTCGCCTTCGCCATCGCCCAGTTCACCGTCTCCAACTACCTCTCCGTCCAGCTCGCCGACATCGCGGCGGCGCTGGTCGGCGCGGCCGTGCTGATGGCCGTGCCCGCCGCCCGGCGCCCGGCCGAGGAGCCGGTGCGCGCCGCCGTGCTCACCGGCGTACGCAGCGACGACCTGGACCGTGAGGACCCGCGCCGGGAGGTGGTGCGCGCCTACGCCCCGTACGCGCTCATCGTCGCGATCTTCTCCATCGCCCAGATCGGCCCGGTCAAGGACCTCCTGGCCAAGGCCACCCGCGCCTTCGACTGGCCCTTCCTGGACGTCGCCGGCCCCGATGGAAAGGCGGTGGGCGCCAATGTCTTCTCGATGCCGCTGATCGCCACCGGCGGCACCCTGGTACTGGTGGCCGGGGTGGCCACCGCCGCCGCCCTGAAGGTGACCGCGGCCGACGCCCTGCGGGAGTGGGCCGCCACGGTGCGCGAACTGCGTCATGCGATCCTTACGGTCACTTCGGTGCTCGCGCTCGCCTATGTCATGAATCTCTCCGGGCAGGCCGCCACCATCGGTCACTTCGTCGCGGCCGCCGGGGCCGGACTGGCCTTCCTCTCCCCGGTGCTCGGCTGGTTCGGCGTCGCCGTCTCCGGCTCGGACACCTCCGCGAACGCCCTCTTCGGCGCCCTCCAGGTGACCGCCGCCCGCGAGTCCGGGCTGTCCCCGGATCTGCTGGCCGCCGCCAACAGCTCGGGCGGGGTGCTCGGCAAGATGATCTCCCCGCAGAACCTCACCATCGCGTGTGCGGCGGTCGGGCTGAAGGGGCGCGAGGGCGATCTGCTCCGTAAGGTGCTGCCGTGGAGCCTCGCGCTGCTGCTGGTGATGTGCCTGATCGTCGTCGCGCAGTCGTCGTTCCTGCTGGGCTGGATGCTGCCGTGACCCGGGCCGGGGGCGGTCCGTGGCAGGGCGCGCAAGTTGGCCGACAGCACGCCGCGCGACGGGGCTCACAGTTCCGGCCCAGGTCCTGCGGGTAGGTTTTGAGGTCCGCAGGGACGTACCCAGAGACGTCCGCAGGGACGTACCCAGAGACGTCCGTAGAGACATCTCCACGAGGACCTCCAGAAGGGGTTGGCTGTGCCCGACTTGTCGCAGATCGTGAAGGCGTACGACGTGCGCGGTGTGGTCCCGGACCAGTGGGACGAGTCGCTCGCCGAACTCTTCGGCGCCGCCTTCGCCCGGGTGACCGACGCGGACGCGATCGTCGTCGGCCATGACATGCGCCCCTCCTCACCCGGTCTGACGCGGGCCTTCGCGCGCGGCGCCGCCTCGCTCGGGGTGGATGTGACCGAGATCGGACTGTGCTCGACCGACCAGCTCTACTTCGCGAGCGGACATCTCAACCTGCCCGGCGCGATGTTCACGGCCAGCCACAACCCCGCGCGGTACAACGGCATCAAGATGTGCCGCGCGGGCGCCGCCCCCATCGGCCAGGACAGCGGGCTCGCCGAGATCCGCTCAATGGTGGAGGGCTGGGCGGAGGGCGGCGCGCCCGAGCCCGCCGCCGAGGCCGGCACCATCACCCAGCGGGACGTCCTCGACGCCTACGCCGCCCATCTGCGCTCGCTGGTGGACCTGACCGCCATCCGGCCGCTGAAGGTCGTCGTGGACGCGGGCAACGGCATGGGCGGCCACACCGTCCCGACCGTCTTCGAGGGCCTCCCGCTCGAACTCGACGCCCTCTTCTTCGAGCTGGACGGCACCTTCCCCAACCACGAGGCCAACCCGCTCGACCCCAAGAACATCGTCGACCTTCAGGCCCGGGTCCGGGAGACCGGCGCCGACATCGGGCTCGCCTTCGACGGCGACGCCGACCGCTGCTTCGTCGTGGACGGGCGCGGCGAGCCGGTGTCCCCCTCCGCCATCACCGCCCTGGTCGCCTCCCGCGAGCTGGCCAAGCACCCGGGCGGGACGGTCATCCACAACTGCATCACCTCCTGGTCGGTCCCCGAGGTCGTCAAGGAGAACGGCGGCACCCCCGTCCGCACCCGCGTGGGCCACTCCTTCATCAAGGCCGAGATGGCCCGCTCCGGCGCGATCTTCGGCGGCGAGCACTCCGCGCACTACTACTTCCGCGACTTCTGGAACGCCGACACCGGCATGCTGGCCGCCCTGCACGTCCTGGCCGCGCTCGGCGGCCAGAAGGGCCCGCTGTCGGACCTGGTCGCCCAGTACGACCGGTACGCGGCCTCCGGCGAGATCAACAGCACCGTCGACGACCAGGCCGGGCGCATGGAGGCCGTCAAGGCGGCGTACGAGCGCCGCGAGGGCGCCGAACTCGACGAACTCGACGGCCTCACGGTCACCACCCCCAACTGGTGGTTCAACCTCCGCCCCTCCAACACCGAGCCGCTCCTCCGCCTGAACGTCGAGGCCCGGGACCAGGAGACGGCAGCCGAGGTCCGCGACGAGGTCCTCTCCATCGTCCGCGCGTAGCCCTTACAGCTGTCGTCGTGAGGCCGGTCCGCCTCCCGAGGGAGGCGGATGGGCCCGCAGGAAGGCCCGTACGCCCTTACGGCTGTCCTCGCGCGGCCGTAAGGGCCTGCGCGGGGGCGGCGCGGCGTCTGGCTGCGCGTCGCCGTCCGCGGCGTCCATACGGGCCCGTGATGTCCTTATGGGGCTCGCGTGCAGCCGTCCGCCTCCTCGGGCAGGTCCGCGGCTCCGCAGGGAGGCCCGCAGGTCCCGCGGGGTGTCCGTGCGCGGGGCCTCTGCGGCGCTCCGCGTCTTACGGGGGGGTAGGGGAGGCTCGCGGTGCCCTTACGGAGATCCGCGCGAGCCTTGTGGTCGTCCGCCTCCTAATGGCGCCCATGGCGTCCGTCGGGGCCCGTGGCGCCGTTGCGGACGCCTGCGGGTCCTACGGCTGTCCCGCGCGGCCTCTGTGTCCGTCAGGGCATCCCCCGCGGTGGTCCCCGCGTCCTCAGGGAGGTCTGCGGCGTCCATAGCGGCGTCCATACAGGTGTTGGAGTGCGGCCCCCCCCCGCAGCCGTCCGCATCCTTACGGAGGCCCGCACGGCCTGCGGCTGCTGTGCGCGGCCGCTGGCCGGTCCGCGTCCTACGGGGCCCGCGGAAGGCCCCGCAGGCCCCTGCGGAGGTTACGGCCGTCAGCGCGCGGCTCGCGCAGCCGTGCGCGCCCTCGCGGAGGCCTGGGCCCCTGTGGCCCTCCGCGCGGCCCGGGGCCGTCGGCGCCCTCAAAGAAGCCATCCGCGTCCGTACGGAGGCCCGCGCTCAGGACACACACCACCACCGGGGCCCGGGGCGTCCCCCGGGCCCGGCGTACACAGGCCGCGCGTCCCCCGGGGCTGCGGCGTACACAGGCCGCCCGTCCCGGGCTCCCGGTGTACACCGGCCGCGCCCCGGCCCCGCCCGGCGGTACGCTGACCTCGCCGGACCGATGTCCGGCTGGACCCATACCCGAAGGGACGACCCCATGCCGCTCGAAGCCGGTCTTCTGGAGATCCTCGCCTGCCCGGCGTGCCACGCCCCGCTGCGCGAGGAGCGGTCCCCGGAGACCCTCGAGCTGGTGTGCACGGGCGAGGGGTGCGGTCTCGCGTACCCCGTGCGGGACGGCATCCCCGTGCTGCTCGTCGACGAGGCGCGCCGCCCGGCCTGACCCAGCGGCCCGCCGGGGCCCCAGCCCCGCGCGGTCCCACGCGTAAGCCCCGCGCGATCCCACGCGTACCGCCCGCCACGGCGATCGGAGGCCGAAGCACGATGCTCGACGAATCCCTCCTCGACGCCCCCGAGGCCCTCGCCCGCGCGGATACCCGCGGGCTGCTGCGCGGAGCGGCCGAGGCCGGTGCCCGCGTCCGCACAGCCGCCCGCCACGCCGCCGAGGCCGGGATAGGCGACCTCAAGCCGGACGGGCGCCCGCGCGCCGTCATGGTCGCGGGCCCGGGGGCGGCCGGAAGCTGCACCGCCGACCTCCTCGGCGCGCTCAGCGGAGGCAACTGCCCGGTCAGCCTGATCGCGCCCACCGGCGTGGCCCCCGCGCCGGGCGCCCTGCGCTGGACGCTGCCCGGCTGGGCGGGCCCGCTGGACCTGCTGGTCGTCGCGACCCCGGACGGCACGGAACCGGGCCTTCCGCGCCTGGTCGAGCAGGCGTACCGCCGCGGCTGCGCGATCGTCTCGGTCGCCCCGGGCCAGTCCCCGCTGGCCGACGCGGTCGCCCAGGCCCGCGGCCTGATGGTGCCGCTGGCCACGACGCCCCAGGGCTCGGCCCCGTACGCCACAGGCGGGTACGCCGCCGACGGGTACGGCACCGACCCGTACCGCGGGGACCCGCACGGGCCCGGCGCGCCCGGCACCGAGGACTCCGCCCTCGCCGAGGGCGCCCTGGGCGACGCCCCCGCCCCGTACGGGACGCCTTCCGTCCCGCAGCCCGTCGAGCCGCCCGGCACCGCCCCCGACGAGATGACCGGCCCCGCGCTGCCCGGCACGCTGTGGGCCCTGCTCACCCCGCTGCTCCTGCTGGTCGACCGGATCGGCCTGGTGTCCGCGCCGCCCACCGCGCTGCAGCAGGTGGCCGACCGGCTCGACCAGGTCGCCGAGCGCTGCGGTCCGGCCATCGCCACCTACACCAACCCCGCCAAGACGCTCGCGGCCGAGCTCGCCGGGGCGCTTCCGCTGCTGTGGACCGAGGGCCCGGTGGCCGCCGCGACCGGACGGCGCTTCTCGGGGCTGCTCGCGGCGCTCGCCGGGCGCCCCGCGCTCGTCGCCGAGCTCCCGGGGGCGCTCGCCGCGCATGGTGCACTGCTGACCGGGGCGTTCGCGGGCGGTGCCGACCCTGACGACTTCTTCCGCGACCGGGTGGAGGAGCCCGAGGCGCTCCGCGCCCGGATCGTGCTGCTCCACGACGAGCCGGTGGGTCCCGTCTCGGCGGTGCCGACCGCCCGGGAGCTCGCGCTGGCGCACGAGACCGCGTTCAGCGAGCTGGAACCGGCCGAGGGCAGCCCGCTGGAGAGTGCCGCGGAACTTCTCGCCATCACGGATTTCGCCGCCGTTTACCTCGCGCTCGCTTCGCCGGATAGAACTTGAGGCCGTCATGGACCTTGAGCACGACCGTGCGACCGTAAGGCCGTGCTCAAGGCCGTAAGGCACGCACCACCCGCCCCACGTCCCTCACTGCACAGTCAGGAACCGCACCGCATGGACCGCCTCGTCAACACCGTGCGCCCCTACGCCTGGGGCTCCACCACCGCCATCCCGGAGCTGCTGGGCGTCCGGCCGACCGGGGAGCCGCAGGCCGAGATGTGGATGGGGGCGCACCCCGGGGCGCCGTCCCGGGTCGACCGGGGCGCGGGCTCCGTCGCGCTCTCCGAGGTGATCGCCGCGGACCCCGAGGGCGAGCTCGGCGCGGACGCCGTGAGGCTCTTCGGGCCCCGGCTGCCGTTCCTGCTGAAGGTGCTGGCCGCCGCCTCGCCGCTGTCGCTCCAGGTCCACCCGGACCTCGCGCAGGCCAAGGAGGGCTTCGCGGACGAGGAGGGGCGCGGCGTCCCGGCCGACGCCCCGCACCGCAACTACAAGGACGCCAACCACAAGCCCGAGCTGATATGCGCGCTCACGCCGTTCAACGGGCTGTGCGGCTTCCGCGACCCGAACGAGGCGGCCGAGCTGCTGGCTGCCCTTGAGGTCGACTCGCTCAAGCCGTACGTCGACATCCTGCAGGCCCACCCGGAGTCGCACGCCCTGCGCGAGGTGCTGACCGCCGTCCTTACGGCCGACCCGGAGGCGATGGCGGAGACCGTAAGGCAGGCCACTGCCGCCGCCGAGCGACTCGGCGCGCAGGACGGGCCGCACGCCCCGGCGTACGCGGCGTACGCCTCCATCGCCCGGCACTACCCGGGCGACCCCGGCGCGATCGCCGCGATACTGCTCAACTTCGTGACCCTCCAGCCCGGCGAGGCCCTCTACCTCGGCGCCGGTGTGCCGCACGCCTATCTCGACGGCCTGGGCGTCGAGGTCATGGCCAACTCCGACAATGTGCTGCGCTGCGGGCTTACGCCCAAGCATGTGGACGTCCCCGAGCTGCTGCGCGTCGTCCGCTTCGAGAGCGGCGCCCCCGCCGTGCTGCGCCCCGAGGCGGACCCCTCCGGCGAGGAGCTCTACACCACCCCGATCGACGAGTTCCGGCTCTCCCGCCACGTTCTCGCCGACGGCGCCGCGCCCCGCCCGCTGCCGACGACCGGCCCGCAGATCCTGCTCTGCGCCTCGGGTGAGGTCTCCGTGTGCGGCGCGGACGGCGAACTCCCGCTGAAGCGTGGGGAGTCGGCCTTCGTGCCGGCCGGCGAGGAGGCCGCCCTGAGCGGCGATGGCACTGTGTTCAGGGCCACAGTGACCGCCTGAGGTACGGCCCGAACGAGGGGCTGGAACAATGGCCCGCCGTGAGGCGGTAAAGCACTGGCAAAGCCGCCATGAGCTGCCATGTAAGCGGAAGGGAAATTCGGCACATATGAGTGCATCAGGCGGAACCAAGGCGATTGTTGCCGCGCTGGGCGCGAACCTGGCTATCGCCGCAGCCAAGTTCGTGGCGTTCGCCTTCAGCGGCTCGTCGTCGATGCTCGCCGAAGGCGTGCACTCGATCGCCGACTCGGGCAACCAGGGGCTGCTGCTCCTCGGCGGGAAGAAGGCCAAGCGCGAGGCCACCCCCGAGCACCCCTTCGGCTACGGCCGCGAGCGCTACATCTACGGCTTCCTCGTCTCCATCGTGCTGTTCACCATCGGTGGTGTCTTCGCGCTGTACGAGGGCTACGAGAAGATCCAGCACCCCCATGAGCTGGAGCACTGGTACTGGCCGGTCGGGGTGCTCGTCTTCGCGATCATCGCCGAGGGCTTCTCCTTCCGTACGGCCATAAAGGAGTCCAACGAGATCCGCGGCAAGCTGAGCTGGTCCCAGTTCGTTCGCCGCGCCAAGGCCCCCGAACTCCCCGTCGTCCTCCTGGAGGACTTCGGCGCCCTCGTCGGCCTGGTCCTCGCGCTCGGCGGCGTCGGCCTCACCCTGCTGACCGGCGACGCCGTCTGGGACGGCATCGGCACCCTCTGCATCGGCATCCTGCTGGTGCTGATCGCCCTGGTGCTCGCGGCCGAGACCAAGTCGCTGCTGCTGGGCGAGGCGGCCGACGCCACGGAGGTCGCCAAGATCCGCGAAGCCGTCGTGGACGGCGAGACCGTCACCAGCGTGATCCACATGCGCACCCTCCACCTCGGCCCCGAGGAGCTGCTGGTCGCCGCCAAGGTCGCGGTCCAGCACGACGACACGGCCGCGGAGGTCGCCCGCGCGATCGACGCCGCGGAGGCCCGTATCCGGGAAGCGGTCCCGATCGCCCGAGTCATCTACCTGGAACCCGACATCCTCCGAACCTCGACGTCGGCCTGAGCGAATCCGGCGGAGCCGCCCCACCGTCGGCCCTTCGAACCCGAGCTCGCGGGTTCGAAGGGCAACACGTATCACCGGGTTTGTGTCCATCTGTTCCGCGGGCGGAACGGGTGGGCACAAACCCCCACCGTCCCGCACTCGGCAACGCACCCTGGTCCGGACGGTGCGCGCCGGACAGGCCGCCGGGGGGGGAGAGACCCCCCCCCCACCCCCGCCCTACCCAATCTCCCCGAGCACCCCCAAAATCCGCTCCACATCCCCCGCCTCAACAACCGCTCCCGAAACTCCTCAGCCATCAACTTCCGCGACAGCGACGCCAGAATCCGCAGATGCTCATCCCCCGCATCCGCCTCCGGCACCGCGATCATGAAGACCAGCCGAGCCTTCGTCCCATCCGGCGCACCCCACTCGATCCCCTCGGGGGAACGCGCGAAGCCGACGACCGGAGCGGTCACCGCATCCGTCTTGGCATGCGGAATCGCGATCTCCTCGCCGAGCCCGGTCGTGCCCTGGTCCTCCCGGGCAAACGCGGCCCGCACCAGCTCCTCCGCATCCGTGACCTTGCCGGTCGCGGCCAGCAGCTCAGCCATCTCACGGATCGCGGCGTCCTTACCGTCGGCCGCCAACCGCTCCTTCACGGTCTGCTCGGTGAGATACCCGGACAGCACCTGCCCCGCAGGAACGGCCCCGACCTCGCCGACCCCACCGGTCACCCCTTGGGAAGCGACCGCCTTACGGGCACCAGCGGCACCGCTCGCCTCCCCGGTACGGTCACCGCCGCCCACTCCGGCAAGAACTGGCTCTGCCGCGCCCGACGACGCCCCGGAGGAACCACCCGCGGCGGCACCCGCAGCACCCACGCCACCCGCAGCACCGTCCGAATCCACAGCACCCCCACCCACTGACATCAACCCAATCGTCACCAACGCCGTCACCGCAGTACCCACCACCACCGCGACAAAGAACATCGGCACCCCACCGACCGCACCGAGCACCGCCACAATCGGCCCCCCATGCGGCACGTTGTCCTCGACCGACGCCACCCCGGCTATCGCCCCGGCGACCGCGCCACCCACCATGTTCGCCGGAATGACCCGCGCAGGACGCGCCGCCGCGAACGGAATCGCGCCCTCCGTGATGCCGAAGAAGCCCATGAAGAGCGCCGCGAGCCCGGTCTCCCGCTCCTGGTCGTCGAACATCCGGCGGCGCAGCAGCGTGGCCAGCCCCTGGCCCAGCGGCGGCACCGGAATGGCCGCCGCACACGCCCCCATGACCTCGGGGTTCTTGGACACCAGCCCGGCACCGAAAAGGAACGCCGTCTTATTGACCGGACCACCCATATCGAACGCGATCATCAGCCCGAGAATGATGCCGAGCACCGCCGCACTCGTGCCGGTCAGCCCGCCGAGCCAATCGGTGAGCTGCTCGAAGACCCAGGAGATCGGCTCGCCGAGGACGTAGATGAAGAAGAGGCCGAGCGCCGAGGTCGCCACGATCGGGATCACAATGATCGGCATGATCGGCTGGACGAACTTCGGAACCTTGACCCGCTTGATCCACAGCACCAGATAACCGGCCAGGAAGCCGGTGACGATCGCCCCGATGAACCCGGCGCCCGCCTCACTGTCGTACAGCTCGCCGTGCGCCGCGATCCAGCCGCCCACCATGCCGGGCACCAACGCGGGCCGGTCCGCGATGGCGTAGGCGATATAGCCGGACAGGGCCGGGATCATCAGCTCGAAGCCGATGCTCCCGATGTCGTTGACCGTCTTCCAGAAGGAGTCGTCGGGGATGACGATGCCCTTGGACGTCGTATCACCGCCCAGGGCCAGCGAGACCGCGATCAGCAGACCGCCGACCACCACGAACGGGATCATGTACGAGACACCGTTCATGAGCGCCTTATAGGTGACGCTGCGCCCCTTACTGCCGCCACCGCCACCACCCCCGGAAGCCGCCGCCCCCGAGGCGCCGCGCCCGGCACCAGAGCCGTCGCCCTCGTACACCGGCGCGTCCAGCACCTGCTCGATCAGCCGCTGTGGCCGGTGAATGCCGTCGGCGACCCCGACGACAAGCACTCTCTTACCGACGAAACGACTGCGGTCGACGTCCTTGTCGGCGGCGATGATGATGCCGTCGGCCTAGCTGACATCGTTGTCAGACAGTACGTTCTCGGCCCCGATCGAGCCTTGGGTCTCCACCTTCATGCTGTGGCCGAGCGACTCCGCCGCCTGGGCCAGCTTCTCAGCGGCCATATAGGTGTGGGCGATACCCGTGGGACACGCGGTCACCGCGAGCAATTTGAGCCCCGGTCCGCTGGCCCCCGCACCGTTGGGGGGATCGGCTGGACTGGTCACGTGGTTCTCCTTAACGCGTTGAGCGGACGCGGGAAGCTGCCAGCGTCCCCGCGCTCGCGGCATCGTGCAATACATCCGGCCGGGATCAAAGCGACGGGCTGAACCCGGAAACGGCGCGACCGTGGCCCTGGAACGACGCGCCCGCCGACCTTCGAAGCAGCGCGCCCGACCCGTCCCCAAAGCGGCGTGCCCGACCCGTCCCCAAAGCGGCGTGCCCGACGCGCCCCAAGCAGCGCACCCGTCGCCCCTGGTCATAGCCGTACGGCCGAAGATGACCGATGGGGGCTGGGGTTCGCTCCGCCGATCGGTGTAGATTCGTGACCGAGCCAGACGTCGCTGCTGATGGCGGTCGGGCGGCCCGCATCCCGGGTCGGCCGAGGGAGAGAGGGCCTCCGACGGACTGCGCACTGTGAGGTAGAAGGGGACAGGTGTGCCCGCTGTCATGGGGGCCCTGCCCGACGCCTCGCATGCCCAGCCGAACCACTCTCGCTCGCACACGATCGAGGAGGAGCAGCACTTATGACGACAGCCGTCTCCGGTCAGGACTTCAAGGTCGCGGACCTCTCCCTGGCTGCCTTCGGCCGTAAGGAGATCACCCTCGCCGAGCACGAGATGCCCGGCCTGATGGCGATCCGTAAGGAGTACGCCGAGCAGCAGCCGCTGGCCGGCGCCCGTATCACCGGCTCCCTGCACATGACGGTGCAGACCGCCGTGCTGATCGAGACCCTGGTCGCCCTCGGCGCCCAGGTCCGGTGGGCCTCCTGCAACATCTTCTCCACCCAGGACCACGCCGCGGCCGCGGTCGCCGTCGGCTCCGAGGGCACCCCGGAGAACCCGCAGGGCATCCCGGTCTTCGCCTGGAAGGGCGAGACCCTGGAGGAGTACTGGTGGTGCACGGAGCAGGCGCTGACCTGGCCCGGCACCCCCACCGGCGGGCCCAACATGATCCTGGACGACGGTGGCGACGCCACCCTCCTCGTCCACAAGGGCGTCGAATACGAGAAGGCCGGCGCCGCCCCTGACGTCGCCACCGCCGAGAACGACGAGCACCGCGTCATCCTCGAGCTGCTGAACCGCACCATCGCGGAGAGCCCGCAGAAGTGGACGCAGCTGGCCTCCGAGATCCGCGGGGTCACCGAGGAGACCACCACCGGCGTTCACCGCCTCTACGAGATGCAGCGGGACGGCACGCTGCTCTTCCCGGCGATCAACGTGAACGACGCGGTCACCAAGTCCAAGTTCGACAACAAGTACGGCTGCCGCCACTCCCTGGTCGACGGCATCAACCGCGCCACCGACGTGCTGATCGGCGGCAAGGTCGCGGTCATCTGCGGCTACGGTGACGTCGGTAAGGGCTGCGCCGAGTCGCTGCGCGGCCAGGGCGCCCGGGTGATCATCACCGAGATCGACCCGATCTGCGCGCTTCAGGCCGCGATGGACGGCTACCAGGTCGCCACCCTGGACGACGTCGTGGAGACCGCCGACATCTTCATCACCACGACCGGCAACAAGGACATCATCCTGGCCGCGGACATGGCCAAGATGAAGCACCAGGCGATCGTCGGGAACATCGGCCACTTCGACAACGAGATCGACATGGCCGGGCTCGCCGCCCTTCCGGGCATCGTGAAGGACGAGGTCAAGCCGCAGGTCCACACCTGGACCTTCGCCGACGGCAAGACGATCATCGTGCTCTCCGAGGGCCGTCTGCTGAACCTCGGCAACGCGACCGGCCACCCGTCGTTCGTGATGTCCAACTCCTTCGCGAACCAGACCATCGCCCAGATCGAGCTCTACACCAAGCCGGAGTCGTACCCGACCGACGTCTATGTGCTCCCCAAGCACCTGGACGAGAAGGTCGCCCGCCTCCACCTGGACGCGCTCGGCGCCAAGCTGACCACGCTCCGGCCCGAGCAGGCCTCCTACATCGGCGTCCCGGTGGAGGGCCCGTACAAGCCCGACCACTACCGCTACTGATCGCATCCGCTGATCGCACCGGCGCCGCCGACCCCACCGTCGGCGGCCGCTGACCCGGCCCCCGCCCCCGGCGGGGGCCCAAGGGCCCGTCCGCGCCATCCGGCCGGGCGGGCCCCACGCTCGTCAAGGACCTCACCATGCCTCGCGGCCGCTACTCCCTCCACGACCCGCACGATCACGCCCCCCTGGGCGAGGAGCACTTCCAATGCGCTCCCGGCCCCAGCGGATGGCGCTATGTCGCACAGCGGACCTCACCCTCCGGCGACCACACGGGATCCGTGGACCTCACCCTCGACGAGCTCGGCCGCCCGCTCAGGGTGGAACTGCACGCGTCCAGCTGGCAGGTCAGGGGCGCCGCTCTGGACGGGGTCACCTGGGTCCGCACGGACCCCACCGGGGAGCACGCGACCGAGGGCAACGTCCGCGCCCACTCCTTCACCGGCGCCTCCCCGGCCTTCCTGGTCGCGGTCTCCCGACTGCTGCGCCTGGAACCGGGCGGCGGTGCCGTCCGTGTACGCCTCGTGGCCTTCACGGATCCGGTCCTCGCGCCCCTCACCCTGGATCAGTCCTGGGCTCTCCTCGACAGAACCGGTCACACCACCGACACCGGGCCACTCGTTGTGGACGAGTACCAGGTCAGTGAGGTGGACACCGGCGAGGTCCGGACGGTCCACATCGCCGGCGACGTGGTGCTCGCCGCCCCCGGTATCGAGCTGGAGCACCTGGAGAGCCCACCGTCGTCCTTCGCGGCCTGACGGCCATCCCACCCCCTCTGACCTGCGGCGTTGAAAAACTTCCGGGAACCTATTGACCCGGGGAGCACCGGCGCGTACGTTTGAAGGTCGCGGCGAACGGAGTGCACAGACGCTCCGGCCGGACCGCACTCAAGAATCTTGCCCGGAGTCCTTGACCAAGGTAGTCCGGGGAGGTAGGTTTAAACGGTTGTGGTGAGCAGAGTCTGCTCACCCCCCAAAGCGCATCTGAACCGCTCCGCAGACGGATGGAAATCCAAACGGAGCACCTTTTGACACCCGCAGGCATCACGCGAAGCCGATTAGGTTCGGCGGATGATCGTCTGCTAAAGTCGAAAACACGCCGAAAGGCAAGGCCTTCTAACGGCCACCGGAAACGGAATTCGGATCGGAAACGACCGGAAATCGGATCTGGTAAGGTTGGAAACACCGAAGGGAAGCGCCCGGAGAAGCCGGTGAAACGGTTTCGAAGGAAGCGTCCGTTCCTTGAGAACTCAACAGCGTGCTAAAAGTCAACGCCAGATATGTTGATATCCCGTCCATTCTTGGACGAGGTTCCTTTGAAGAAGAACACAGCGAGGACGCTGTGAACCATCGGATTTATTCCTCCGGTGGTTCCGCTCTCGTGATGTGTTGCCGGGATATCCCGGAAGCATTCACGGAGAGTTTGATCCTGGCTCAGGACGAACGCTGGCGGCGTGCTTAACACATGCAAGTCGAACGATGAACCGGTTTCGGCCGGGGATTAGTGGCGAACGGGTGAGTAACACGTGGGCAATCTGCCCTGCACTCTGGGACAAGCCCTGGAAACGGGGTCTAATACCGGATATGACTACCGACCGCATGGTCTGGTGGTGGAAAGCTCCGGCGGTGCAGGATGAGCCCGCGGCCTATCAGCTTGTTGGTGGGGTGATGGCCTACCAAGGCGACGACGGGTAGCCGGCCTGAGAGGGCGACCGGCCACACTGGGACTGAGACACGGCCCAGACTCCTACGGGAGGCAGCAGTGGGGAATATTGCACAATGGGCGGAAGCCTGATGCAGCGACGCCGCGTGAGGGATGACGGCCTTCGGGTTGTAAACCTCTTTCAGCAGGGAAGAAGCGCAAGTGACGGTACCTGCAGAAGAAGCGCCGGCTAACTACGTGCCAGCAGCCGCGGTAATACGTAGGGCGCAAGCGTTGTCCGGAATTATTGGGCGTAAAGAGCTCGTAGGCGGCTTGTCGCGTCGGATGTGAAAGCCCGGGGCTTAACCCCGGGTCTGCATTCGATACGGGCAGGCTAGAGTTCGGTAGGGGAGATCGGAATTCCTGGTGTAGCGGTGAAATGCGCAGATATCAGGAGGAACACCGGTGGCGAAGGCGGATCTCTGGGCCGATACTGACGCTGAGGAGCGAAAGCGTGGGGAGCGAACAGGATTAGATACCCTGGTAGTCCACGCCGTAAACGTTGGGAACTAGGTGTGGGCGACATTCCACGTTGTCCGTGCCGCAGCTAACGCATTAAGTTCCCCGCCTGGGGAGTACGGCCGCAAGGCTAAAACTCAAAGGAATTGACGGGGGCCCGCACAAGCGGCGGAGCATGTGGCTTAATTCGACGCAACGCGAAGAACCTTACCAAGGCTTGACATACATCGGAAACATCCAGAGATGGGTGCCCCCTTGTGGTCGGTGTACAGGTGGTGCATGGCTGTCGTCAGCTCGTGTCGTGAGATGTTGGGTTAAGTCCCGCAACGAGCGCAACCCTTGTTCTGTGTTGCCAGCATGCCTTTCGGGGTGATGGGGACTCACAGGAGACTGCCGGGGTCAACTCGGAGGAAGGTGGGGACGACGTCAAGTCATCATGCCCCTTATGTCTTGGGCTGCACACGTGCTACAATGGCCGGTACAATGAGCTGCGAAGCCGTGAGGTGGAGCGAATCTCAAAAAGCCGGTCTCAGTTCGGATTGGGGTCTGCAACTCGACCCCATGAAGTCGGAGTCGCTAGTAATCGCAGATCAGCATTGCTGCGGTGAATACGTTCCCGGGCCTTGTACACACCGCCCGTCACGTCACGAAAGTCGGTAACACCCGAAGCCGGTGGCCCAACCCTTGTGGAGGGAGCTGTCGAAGGTGGGACTGGCGATTGGGACGAAGTCGTAACAAGGTAGCCGTACCGGAAGGTGCGGCTGGATCACCTCCTTTCTAAGGAGCACATAGCCGACTGCGGGCAGATGTCCTGCACGGTTGCTCATGGGTGGAACGTTGACTATTCGGCACACTTGGCCTGCTCTGGTCGCTAGTACTGCTTCGGCGTGGAACGTGATAGAGGGGGGCGAGGGTGTCGGGCACGCTGTTGGGTGTCTGAGGGTGCGGGCAGGAATGCTGCTTGTGTCTTCGGGCCGGTCCCGGTGTACCACGCCAAGGGTGTGGGTGACGGGGTACGGGTCGTTGTTTGAGAACTGCACAGTGGACGCGAGCATCTGTGGCCAAGTTTTTAAGGGCGCACGGTGGATGCCTTGGCACCAGGAACCGATGAAGGACGTGGGAGGCCGCGATAGGCCCCGGGGAGCTGTCAACCGAGCTTTGATCCGGGGGTGTCCGAATGGGGAAACCCGGCAGTCGTCATGGGCTGTCACCCATACCTGAACACATAGGGTATGTGGAGGGAACGCGGGGAAGTGAAACATCTCAGTACCCGCAGGAAGAGAAAACAACCGTGATTCCGGGAGTAGTGGCGAGCGAAACTGGATGAGGCTAAACCGTATGTGTGTGATACCCGGCAGGGGTTGCGCGTACGGGGTTGTGGGTTCGTACTTCAGTCGTCTGCCGGCGGCTGGGTGAGTCAGAAATTGTTGATGTAGGCGAAGGGCATGCGAAAGGCCCGGCGTAGAGGGTAAGACCCCCGTAGCTGAAATGTCAGCAACTTGCTTGTGCGATACCCAAGTAGCACGGGGCCCGAGAAATCCCGTGTGAATCTGGCGGGACCACCCGCTAAGCCTAAATATTCCCTGGTGACCGATAGCGGATAGTACCGTGAGGGAATGGTGAAAAGTACCGCGGGAGCGGAGTGAAATAGTACCTGAAACCGTGTGCCTACAAGCCGTGGGAGCGTCGCCGTGTTCTTCGGAGCACGGTCGTGACTGCGTGCCTTTTGAAGAATGAGCCTGCGAGTTTGCGGTGTGTTGCGAGGTTAACCCGTGTGGGGGAGCCGTAGCGAAAGCGAGTCCGAATAGGGCGATTTAGTAGCGCGCTCAAGACCCGAAGCGGAGTGATCTAGCCATGGGCAGGTTGAAGCGGAGGTAAGACTTCGTGGAGGACCGAACCCACCAGGGTTGAAAACCTGGGGGATGACCTGTGGTTAGGGGTGAAAGGCCAATCAAACTCCGTGATAGCTGGTTCTCCCCGAAATGCATTTAGGTGCAGCGTCGTGTGTTTCTTGCCGGAGGTAGAGCACTGGATAGGCGATGGGCCCTACCGGGTTACTGACCTTAGCCAAACTCCGAATGCCGGTAAGTGAGAGCGCGGCAGTGAGACTGTGGGGGATAAGCTCCATGGTCGAGAGGGAAACAGCCCAGAGCATCGACTAAGGCCCCTAAGCGTACGCTAAGTGGGAAAGGATGTGGAGTCGCAGAGACAACCAGGAGGTTGGCTTAGAAGCAGCCATCCTTGAAAGAGTGCGTAATAGCTCACTGGTCAAGTGATTCCGCGCCGACAATGTAGCGGGGCTCAAGCGTACCGCCGAAGTCGTGTCATTGCAGTATGTGGTCCAACGATCGCTGTGATGGGTAGGGGAGCGTCGTGTGCCGGGTGAAGCAGCCGTGTAAGCGAGTTGTGGATGGTTCACGAGTGAGAATGCAGGCATGAGTAGCGATACACACGTGGGAAACGTGTGCGCCGATTGACTAAGGGTTCCTGGGTCAAGCTGATCTGCCCAGGGTAAGTCGGGACCTAAGGCGAGGCCGACAGGCGTAGTCGATGGACAACCGGTTGATATTCCGGTACCCGCTTTGAAACGCCCAGTATCGAATCCTCTGATGCTAAGGCCGTGAAGCCGCCCTGATCTCTTCGGAGTTGAGGGGAGTGGTGGAGCCGCTGATCCAAGGTGGTAGTAGGTAAGTGATGGGGTGACGCAGGAAGGTAGTCCAGCCCGGGCGGTGGTTGTCCCGGGGTAAGGGTGTAGCCCGAGGGGTAGGTAAATCCGTCTCTCATGTGGGTGAGACCTGATGCCGAGCCGATTGTGGTGAAGTGGATGATCCTATGCTGTCGAGAAAAGCCTCTAGCGAGTTTCATGGCGGCCCGTACCCTAAACCGACTCAGGTGGTCAGGTAGAGAATACCGAGGCGTTCGGGTGAACTATGGTTAAGGAACTCGGCAAAATGCCCCCGTAACTTCGGGAGAAGGGGGGCCATTGCTGGTGATGGGATTTTCTCCTTGAGCTGGTGGTGGCCGCAGAGACCAGCGAGAAGCGACTGTTTACTAAAAACACAGGTCCGTGCGAAGCCGTAAGGCGATGTATACGGACTGACGCCTGCCCGGTGCTGGAACGTTAAGGGGACCGGTTAGTCGACTTTCGGGTCGGCGAGGCTGAGAACTTAAGCGCCAGTAAACGGCGGTGGTAACTATAACCATCCTAAGGTAGCGAAATTCCTTGTCGGGTAAGTTCCGACCTGCACGAATGGCGTAACGACTTCTCGACTGTCTCAACCATAGGCCCGGTGAAATTGCATTACGAGTAAAGATGCTCGTTTCGCGCAGCAGGACGGAAAGACCCCGGGACCTTTACTATAGCTTGATATTGGTGTTCGGTTCGGCTTGTGTAGGATAGGTGGGAGACTGTGAACTCTGGACGCCAGTTCGGGGGGAGTCATTGTTGAAATACCACTCTGGTCGTGCTGGATGTCTAACCTGGGTCCGTGATCCGGATCAGGGACAGTGTCTGGTGGGTAGTTTAACTGGGGCGGTTGCCTCCTAAAGGGTAACGGAGGCGCCCAAAGGTTCCCTCAGCCTGGTTGGCAATCAGGTGTTGAGTGTAAGTGCACAAGGGAGCTTGACTGTGAGACCGACGGGTCGAGCAGGGACGAAAGTCGGGACTAGTGATCCGGCGGTGGCTTGTGGAAGCGCCGTCGCTCAACGGATAAAAGGTACCCCGGGGATAACAGGCTGATCTTCCCCAAGAGTCCATATCGACGGGATGGTTTGGCACCTCGATGTCGGCTCGTCGCATCCTGGGGCTGGAGTCGGTCCCAAGGGTTGGGCTGTTCGCCCATTAAAGCGGTACGCGAGCTGGGTTTAGAACGTCGTGAGACAGTTCGGTCCCTATCCGCTGTGCGCGTAGGAGTCTTGAGAAGGGCTGTCCCTAGTACGAGAGGACCGGGACGGACGAACCTCTGGTGTGCCAGTTGTTCTGCCAAGGGCATGGCTGGTTGGCTACGTTCGGGAGGGATAACCGCTGAAAGCATCTAAGCGGGAAGCCTGCTTCGAGATGAGGGCTCCCACCCACTTGATGGGTTAAGGCTCCCAGTAGACGACTGGGTTGATAGGCCAGATATGGAAGCCGGGTGACCGGTGGAGTTGACTGGTACTAATAGGCCGAGGGCTTGTCCTCAGGTGCTCGCGTCCACTGTGTTGGTTCTGAAGCAACGAACCGTCCGACCCCCATACTTCTATGTTTTTGGGTGTGGGTGGGTCCGGTGGTGTGTTTCATAGTGTTTCGGTGGTCATTGCGTTAGGGAAACGCCCGGTTACATTCCGAACCCGGAAGCTAAGCCTTTCAGCGCCGATGGTACTGCAGGGGGGACCCTGTGGGAGAGTAGGACGCCGCCGAACAATATTTAGCCTCGGTCCCGAGCATTATGTGCTCGGGACCGAGGCATTTTTGCGTTCCCGCTCGATCGGATGTTCCACCGGATCGAGTGAAAGAGCATCAGCGCTCTGGCGCTGCGTGGTCGATGTCACGCAGAGTAGTCGGTGAGGGTCGGTCAGACTATCCGTTGACGGTCAGTCAAGAGGCCCAAGGGGCAGCGGAGCTGTGCGCCGAGCGGGCGGAGGGGGAGGTGATGGCCTGTGAGTATGACGGGCTGTGCGGTGAGGGGGCGCAGGGTGACGCCCCGTTCGTCCCCGCCTGTTGTTATGCCGTCAGTTCCAGGACGTGGAGCCGACGGTCGGCTGGTCCTCGCCATGACCTTCTGCCGAGTCTCCCGGCATCCCCGCGGCGCGGGTGAGCTCGAGGTCGAGGGCCTCGCGCCGGATGCGCTGGTCCATGTAGAGGAGGGCTGTCACGCCCGCGCTGATCGGGAAGGTGATGGTCGAGCTGATCACTCCGCCGACGCCGACCACGATGAGGAAGGTCCAGCCGACGGAGACGGATTCGCCGGACAGCCAGTCCATGGCGTTGTCCCCGCCGATCACCATGGCGACCAGGCTGGTGGGGATCTCGACGATGGCGCCGACGATGAAGACCAGGACGACGGCCAGCAGTTGGATGCCGAAGACGCGCCCCCACGAGCCGCGCACCAGCTTGAAGGAGCGTCGCAGGGCCTTGATGATCCCCTGCTTCTCCAGCATCAGCGCGGGAGCGGCGAGGCTGAAGCGGACCCAGAGCCAGGCGGCGACGCATGCCGCGGCGAGCCCGCCCAGAGAGGCCAGCGCGGCACCCTCGCTCGGCACGCCCGCGACGGCCAGCAGCAGACCCGGCGTCATACCGGCGGCGATGACGGCCGCGGCGATGGTGGGGATCAGCAGGAGCAGCCCGCACAGCTGAAGGAGGTGCGGCCGGGCACCGGCCCATGCCTCCTTGGTGGACACGGTCCGGCCCAGCACCGCCCGTGCGGCGACCACGGTCAGCAGGGCGGTGGTGACGATCGTTCCGAGGACGCCGAGCAGCAGGGTGACTCCGCTGTCTCCGAGGGTGTCGCCGACGGCGCGCAGCGCCTGGCCGACGGTGGCGTCCGGATCGTCGAGGACATCGCTCTCGTTCCCTCGGGCGTCGTTGAACCACAGCCCCGTGGCGGCCGTGATCAGACCTTGGGTGGCGATCGAGACGATCAGCGAGATAGCGAGGACCGTGCGCCAGTGGGCGCGCATGATGGCCACCGCACCGTCCAGGATCTCGCTGACGCCCAGCGGCCGCAGCGGAATGACACCGGGGCGGGGAGCGGACGGCTGACGCCGGCCGGCGCCCCATCCGCCACCCGGCGCGGGAGCGGGCGGCACCGGTGGTGGCGTGCGGCCTCCCGATGCGGCCCAGCGGCCGGGCGGCGGCTGGCGGCGGGCCCACTGTTCGCCCCATGCTCGCTGCTCCGGGGCGGGCTGGTCGGCGGGCTCGCCCTGCTGCTGAGCGCCGTGGTCCGGTTCGTCGGAAGGGGACGATCCGGGCGGGGCCCAGCCCGGAGAGTCGTTCATCGTCGCTCCGTAGGTTGTTCGTTGACCGGCCGCGGCGTCCGCGGCGGGCGGATGTCAGCCATCGTGCCACGGTGCGCTCCACCCCGTGCCGGTCACTGGGGGCGGTCCGACACTTCAATAGTCGGTGGCGCACAAGGCAAACTGGGCGGATGGCTGATCAGCATCCGGTGTCCCCGGAAGGCTCCATACCTCCCATCGCCCTGGCGCTGCGCTGGGAGGAGCCCCCAGAAGGACCCGTACTGGTACTTCTCGACCAGACCCGGCTGCCCGCCGAAGAGGTCGATCTGGTGTGCACCGATGTGCCGGCGCTGGTGGAGGCGATCCGCTCGCTCGCCGTGCGTGGCGCCCCGCTGCTCGGCCTCGCCGGGGCATACGGGATCGCGCTCGCCGCGGCCCGCGGCTTCGATGTGGACGAGGCCGCCGAATCGCTCGCCCATGCCCGTCCCACGGCCGTCAACCTCGCCTATGGCGTCCGCCGTGCCGTCGCCGCGTATCACGCCGCGCTCCGGGACGACGCGGACGATGCTCAGGCCGCCGCGGCGGCCCTTGCCGAGGCCCGTGTTCTGCACCGGGAGGATGCCGAGGCCAGCGAACGCATGGCGGCCCGTGGTCAGGCGCTGCTCGAAGAGCTGCTGCCTGCCGGGGGCCATCGGATCCTCACCCACTGCAACACCGGCGCCCTGGTCTCCGGAGGCGAGGGGACCGCCCTCGCCGTGGTCAAGGCGGTGCACCGGGCGGGGCAGCTGCGGCGGCTCTGGGTGGACGAGACCCGGCCCCTGCTCCAGGGGGCACGGTTGACCGCGTACGAGGCGGCGCGCGCCGGGATGGCGTACACGCTGCTCGCCGACAACGCGGCGGGCTCGCTCTTCGCGACCGGCGAGGTGGACGCGGTGCTGGTCGGCGCGGACCGGATCGCCGCGGACGGCTCGGTGGCCAACAAGGTGGGCAGCTATCCGCTCGCGGTGCTGGCCCGCTACCACCATGTGCCGTTCGTGGTGGTAGCCCCGACCACCACGGTGGACCCGGCCACCCCCGACGGAGCCGCGATCGAAGTCGAACAGCGTCCTGGATATGAAGTGACAGACATCACAATTCCGTATGTCCCCATCGCCGGGCAGGAGGTGAGCACCGGAGTGCCGGTCGCTCCGCTGGGCACACAGGCCCACAATCCGGCCTTTGACGTCACACCACCGGAGTTGGTGACGGCGATCGTCACCGAGGACGGTGTGATTTCCCCGGTCACCGCGGACGGTATCGCCGAGCTGTGGGCCAGGTCACGATCGGGTAATGGGATGATGTCGGAGTGAGCCGCGATTTTGGCCCCTCTACCTGCGCGGATGCGCGGGCAGAGGGGCCGTGACATCTCCGGATGACATCAGTCGGGCTGTTCGTCATCCTCGGCTGTCACCGTCTGCAACCGGTCGAGGCGATCCGGTTGCCGGAGCAGTAGGTCAAGCTGACCAATCGCCTCGATAACGTCCGGGTCCAGTGCCTCGGCATAGATGTCCAACGTGGTCGAGATCCTGCTGTGCCGCAAGACGGCCTTGACGATCCTCGGGTGCACCCGGAGATGCACCAGCAGGGTGCCGCATGACTTCCTGAGCCCCTTGGGGTTCATCTTGCCGAGTCCGGCGCTGCCAGTGACCCGCTGGACGGTCTGATACAGGCAGTCGGCTTGCAGCGGCTGCCCCGTGCGGGTGACGAACACGTGCCCATCGGGATCGTCCGTCCAGGGCCGGCCGCTCGCCAGAGCGCGCTCCCGCAGCCAGGCCGTACGCATGCGCTGCCAGCGAAGCGGCGCGATGCACTGAGCGGGCAGGGGGAGCGGTGCTCTCGACGTCTCGGTTTTGGTCTCGACGTCGATGGTGCCGGCGCTCGTACGCTGCCGCTGCTGCTCCACCCACAGCACGCGCTTTTCGAGGTCTATGTTCTCCCAGCGCAGACCGCAGATCTCAGCGCGGCGTAGACCGAGCAGGGGAATCAGCAGCAGCGCCGGGTAGTAGACCGTCCGCCGCCGCGCCTCGGCGAGGAAGCGCAGGACCTTGACCGCGTCCCAGCTCTTGCCGCTGTCAGTGGATGCCCGGACGTGTACGAGCTTGGCAACGTTCCGGGTCAGCCCGATGTCTTCCACCATGGCGGCGGTCAGCGACGCCTTGAGGACGCGGTGGGCATGGCGGGCGGTCTTGGCGCCCTTATCCTCGGCGAGCTTGGTCATGACGGCCCGGAGCTCTTTGACTCCGAGCTTGAGCATCACCTTCCGGCCGAGCCGCGGACGGAGGTGGAGCCGGACGGCGCTTTCGTACGTCCGGTGACTCCCGTCCGAGAGGCTGGGCTTCACGATGGACGTCAACCAGTAGTCGAACCAGTCGCCCATGGTCATGTCCCTGGTGGGAGTCGGAACGCCGTTCTGAACCCGTTCGATCAGCTTGCGGCGCTTCGCGTCGCACTCGTCGTAGTCGTTGCCGTAGGCGAACTTGCGCTTGGTGGTGCCGTCAGGCTGCGGCACGTAGACCGCAGCCTGATACCGCCCGTCACTGCGCTTCGTGACGGTGCCCGCACCGTTGGGGCGGCGGCGTGCCATCAGTGGTTTTCCTCCATTCGCCTGCGGATGAACGCCGGGATCTCGGCGGCGGGTATGCGGCGCGCCCTGCCGATGGTGAAGCTGCGCAGCTCACCGGAGCGGATGAGGTCGTAGAGCGTGTCCCGGCCGATCCGCAGTGCTGTCATCGCTTCGCGGGGGGTGAGGGCTTCGGTGGACTCGTCAAAGGGCGCGGGTGTGGTCACGGCGCTCAAGGCGGTGTCTCCTTGCGAGAAATGTGTCCAGGCGTCGAGAGGGCCGATGCGGACTTTCCGGGGTGGGGGCCTGCCTCGGGAGTTCGCGTCTGTCCGAAGCGCGGATTTCTGCGTCATTGCGTCATCAGCGTCATTTGGGCTTTTGGCCTGACGTTTTGTGTGACGCAGTGGCCAGCGGGTGCGTCATCGACGCGTCATGGGCTGCGTCATCGGGTGACGCAGGTGACGCAGGATGACGCAGAGGTCGCCGTCTGCGTCATGCCTGTATCCGCTGGTCAGGGGCCGTTTTTCCGCCTGCATGACGCAGATGACGCAGCGTCTTCCCTCTTAGGACAAAAGAGAGGGTGTCTGTTGTGGTGCGGTGCGGCTCAGGGCGTGAAGAAGGAGCCGCTGCGCGGCGCGCCCTTTGGGCGGCGTTCCGCCGAACAGCAAGAGGAGCACGCCTCGGCGCGGGGTGCTCCTCTTGCTGTTCGGGAGCGAGCGCGTGGTCGCGGGTCAGAACACCGGCTTCTGCTCGTGTGGGGGCGGGGCCGGTTGGCGGGTCATTTCGAGGTAGCGGCCCTCGCTGGTGCGGCCCCAGTCGATGAGGACGCTACGGGCGGCAAGCGTCGGCTGGAGGCGCTTGAGCCGATCCGAGAGGACCTTTCCCGTGGTCGGCCATCCCTTGGGCAGGGGACGCAGTTCGTCGCCGCTGTAGAGGCGGGTGAGGCAGTGCAGCCACTCGGTGGAGGTCATCCGCTGCGCCGTACCCGGCTCAATGGTGTCCGCATACCGCAGGACGGTCTGCGCGAGGAGATCGCCTTCGATCACGTCGTCGTTCAGGTCGTCCAGACTGGCCCGGTAGGCGTTGAGCGCTCCGAGGCCGGTGGCCGCATCGAGCTGCGCACACAGGTGCGCGAAGTCCGCCATCCGCAGGTCCGTGGGGGTCTCCGCCTCGACTGCGCGGACCTTGACCGTGAGGTCCAGGAGAGACCCGAGAACGACGGGCAGAACTTCCGCGTACTCCGCCCACAGCTCGGCTTCGGTGCGCCGGACGCGGGGCCGCTCCAGACGCAGAGGCAGGAGCCGTTCCGCGAGGTCGGGCCGGATTACGCCCACGTCGATGCCTGTCAGGAGCAGGGGACGGCGGTAGCGGGCGCGGAAGACGTCCCCGTCGGTGAACAGGGCGCGTTTGATGGTCTCGGCTCCGGTGACGATGCAGCACATGGCGTCGGACAGGTCCGGCGCCAGGTGGGAGAGGTTGTCCAGGGCCGTGACCCATCCGGCCGCCACCGCCGCGATCAGGTTCTCCTCATCCTTCGGAGCCCGGCGCAGGTCACCACTCATGCCCTCGATGATCCTCACGAGCATCCGCCCGCCAGTGGATTTGCCTGCCCCCTGCGGGCCCGTGAGGAAGGGGGCGGGGACGGGCACGGACGGCCCGAGGCAGCCGATCAGCCAGGCGATGGCCAGGCACTCGGTCTCCGCGTTGGCGAAGTTGCACAGCCGTAGCAGCAGATCGATGCCCTTGCCGTCGGTGTCCTTGGCGGGCAGGGGGAGTTCCCCGGTGAGCTGGGTGCGTCGCCAGCACACCTCGCGCGGGTCGGGGACGACGATGTCCCATCCGGTGGGGTGGATGCGGACGGACTGTCCGTCGTTGCGGCCCAGGTCCAGCCAGGTCGCTCCGTCGAACCCGGGGGCGACGCGGATGTGGACGGGTTGGACGTCCTCGGTCAGTGCGAGTGCTTCGATCAAGTCCAACGCCTCCTTGAGTGCAGTTCCGTTGAACACGCCCCGCCCGTCCCTGAACAGGCCAACCAGGAGTTCCTGGCGGTGGCTGCCCGTGGTGCCTTGGGAGCGGATCGGGCGGGCCACGGGGTGGCCGTTCTTCTGCGCGTACACGGTTCCGTCGGCGGTGCGGAAGTACCGGAAGTGCGCCTGTGCGTAGTCGGTGATGACCTCGCGGGCGGGGTTCTTCTCGTCGTCGGACATGGTCACAGTCCCAACGTGGTGCGGGCGTTGGTCCACGCGTCGGTGCAGTGCCGGGCCGATTCGCCCTTGGCCTGAGCGGCGGTGAACAGTCGCGCGATGTGAGCCTCGGTGAGGCAGCCGCACCGGCCATGGGTGGACAGCACGGCGAGGAACGCCCGGTAGACCGTGGCGTGGATCGCGCTGCGGGCCTCGGTGATGCGCTGCTCGGCCATGGCGATGCCACGGTCCAGGTAGGTGGGCGTGCGATGAGGGCACACCCTTTCCCCGGCGGCCCATGCGGGCATGGCGATGGACTGCGGGGCCGACCGGACGGTGGGGGGCTCCTTCACGGCCAGCGCGCGCACGACGTCCGGCAGGGCCGCCGTGGTGCCGGTGCCGGGGCCGAGCCACCGGGCGTAGGCCATCGTGGACTTGATGTCGATGCCGTCGCGGACTGCGTTTACGGAGCGCATGGCGCCCTGGTAGATCCAGTGTTCACCGCGGGTCGTGGGCACGATCCGGGTGGCGGGCAGGGTCTGGCGGGCCCATGTGACGGCTGCGGTGTCGTCGAGGTCCACCACGGTCAGCCCGGCGCCGCCGGGGTGGTAGGCGACCGTCACGGCCTCCCGCCACGCCGACGCCCACACGGGCGAGGCGATGACGGACGGGTCGGTGGTGGCGGCGGCCCACGCGTGGCAGGGACCGGGGCACTGGCAGGGGCCCGCGTCCTTCATGTTCGGCCGCCCGCCACAGGCGGCCCTGCCGGTCCGGGGGTCCTTCGCGCAGGTGCGGCAGTTCCCGAACGGGACCTTGCCCCTGCGCAGGGGCAGCACCGGCAGACCAGCCGCGGCCAGCTCCAGCGCGGTCCGCAGCGGCGACAGGGCGGGAGGGTCTCGCCGGATGACGGCGGGTTGGGTCATGCTGGATGTCTCCAGTTCTGTTGATGGATCGGGAGACCGGGGCGGCCGTGACTTTGGCGAGAGACGGCCGCCCCAGCCGTGTCTAGGCGATGCTCAGGCTGAGCTGGGACGGGGCGGGGCCTGCGGCTTCGGGGGCGAGGGTGCCGAGCAGTGCCCGGTAGGCGTGGGCGGCCTGGTGGATGACGACGCCGTTGCCGAGGATCTTGAGCTGGTCGGAGCGGGACAGCCCGAGGTCCGTGCTGGTGACCCAGCCGGGATCGGCGCCCATCATCCATTCCACGAAGGCAGGGGACAGGCGGCGGTTGCCTTTGGTGCCCGGTTCGGTCGGCTCGGGTGCGGGGCGGCCGAGGACGGCTTCCCAGCGGTGGATGGCGGGTCCGTAGTCGGTGCCGTTGGTGGCTACCCACCGGCCGTCCAGGCGTACGGCTTGGCCGGGGAGGTAGTAGTTTCCGGCCCTGTCGCGCTGGTTGGGCCCGCCGTGCGGTCCGTCGGATGCCTTGGGGGTGGGCAGCAGATCGCGGACCAGGTACTCAATCGAGGGGCGCGAGCTCGCACCCTGCGATGCGGACCGGTTGCGGCCGTAGCGGCAGGCAGTCGGGGTGGGCAGCAGGGTCACGGCGGTCCGTAGGTTCATGCCGCCCTGCCGTTTGGGGGAGATGCCGGGGCCGCCGGTTCCGTCGGCGGCGGCGGGGGTGGGCAGCAGGGTCATTCGGCCGTCGGGGGCAGCAAGAAGACCACTTCGTCCTCCAGCGTGGGCCCGTGTCCGCCCGCTTTGCGTTTGTCCGGGTGCTGGGGCCCGCCGTTGCGTCCCAGCTGGGAGGTGGGGGTTTTCAGCAGCGGGATACGCGATGGCGAACCAGCGGTCTCGGCGGTGGCAGGCTCCGACTTCGGGATCTCCAGCGCGTAGGCACATCCATCGCGCGTCGTACCCGCACGCGGCCAGGTCGGCGGCGACGACGTCGAGTCCGCGGCTGCGGAGGGCGGCGACGTTTTCCAGGAAGACGATTCGGGGTCGAAGATGGCGAATGGCGTGGGCGATGGTTTTCCAGAGTCCTGAGCGGTCACCGGCGATGCCTCCCCGAGGTCCGGCGTTGGAGATGTCCTGGCAGGGAAAGCCGGCGGTCAGTGCCTCCGGGCGTGGCAGCGAGGCGGCCAGGTCCGCCCAGTCGACGGCCGTGATGTCGCCCAGGTTCCGGGCGTGGGGCAGGCGGGTGGCCAGCAGCCGGGATGCGGCTGGGTCCTTCTCGCCGACCATGACCGTGGGCAGGCCGGTGACCGCTTCCACGGCCAGGTCCAGCGCGCCGGATCCGGTGCACAGGCTGATGTTGCCGCTCTCCGGCGGCACGGTGCGATGGGTCATGCTGGATGTCTCCAGTTCTGTTGATGGATCGGGAGACCGGGGCGGCCGTGACTTTGGCGAGAGACGGCCGCCCCAGCCGTGTCTAGAACGGGGGCTCGGCCCACGGGTCGGCGTCGGGGCGCTGCCGGCGCAGCCACCGGGGGCAGCGCGGGAGGGGCAGCAGGGTCCAGCAACGGCTTTGGTCCCAACAGGTGCAGGGCTCCCAGTCGGTACCCGCGTATTCGCCGGTCTCGTAGTCGCCGTAGTCGTGTGCGGTGCCGCCGTCTCCGTCGCAGTCGGGGCAGTCGGGGCGGGGCGTGTCGGTGAGGATCAGGGCCCGGCGGCAAGCTGAGAACTGGATGCGCAGCCGGGTCATGCGGTTCGCCCTCCAAGGTGTGCCGGGGTCTGCGCGAGGTCGACGGTGCGGATGTCGGTGAATCCCTCGATGGCCAACTGCTCCGCTGTGGGGGTCGTCTGGTGCAGCTCGCGCACCACGTCCTGCGGGACTTGGCGGGTGCGGGCGGCGTTGCGTGCCTGGCAGATGGCCAGCGGCAGCTCGAAGAGGATGGCCACGGCGGGGCGCTGGTAGTAGCGGGCGTGGGCGAGGAGTCCGGCGCGGACGTGGGGCAGCACGTTGGTGCTGTCCACGACGGTGGTCAGGCCGCGTGCGAGTCGAGCCTCCAGCAGGAGGTTTTGGATCTGGGCCGCCGTGGGTGTGGCGGACTGGTCGGCGGCATTGTCGGTCGCCATCTGGCGGTAGTCGTCCAGGCACAGACGGCCGGTCGGGAAGTGACGGCGGGCATAGGTGGACTTGCCCGCTCCAGGCGGGCCGACCAGGACGATGAGGCTTCCTGAGAGGTGCGGAGTTTCCATACGGCTGGCGTTCCTCACTTCTTGGACTGGGCGAGCTTGAGGGTGATGCCGCCGACGCCGAGGGGTCCGGCGGTGGCTCCGGCGATGGCGGTTGCGGTGTGGGTGGCGACGTCCATCAGCCAGCACAGGGCGGCGGCCAGTCCCCAGCCCCCGGCGACGACGGCCCCGGCGATGGCGAACGGGATCAGGACGCGCTGCCACGGGAAGCCGGTGGGGTTGGTGTCGTTGACGACGATGACGACCGGCTGTCCGCTGGCTTGTGCGCGTTGGTAGACGTCGGCGGGTATGTGTGGGGCGATGTGCCCGGGGATGGTGTGGTGCGGGTCAGGCGGTTGCATAGCTGCCTCCGGGGCCGGTTGGTGCGGGTGGTCGGGGTGTGTCAGCCGATGTGGCTGAGGGAGTCCGCGAGGGACTGCAGGGCGTCGTTGATCGTGGGGGCGGCGCCGGTGGAGGCAAGGCAGAAGCCGAAGAGGGCGGCGATGGTGGCGCCGCCGGGGCCGAGGTGGCGGTTGCGGAGCATGAGGGCCAGGAGGGCTCCGAGGAGGAGCACGGTGGACAGGGAAACGATCACGGCAGCTCCTTACTGAACGTGACGAGCGAGGCTGTGAGGGTGTGGGGGTCCCACGGGAAGCGAGGAAGGAAATCGAGACCGCCTGAATCCGTCCGAGGGGCGGATTCGTGGGTGGCCGTGTGGGACCCCCACAGCCCCCACACGCAGGTCACAGACCCCCACAGGCTGTGGGCCCCCCACAGAGCCTGTGGGGGGCGTTGTGGGGGACGTGGGGGTCTGCGTGTGAGAGGGGCGCCGGTTACCGTGCGTCGCGATAGCGGCGGATGGCTTCGGCGAGGGTCTCGGCGAGGTAGCCGGTGCGCGGCTCGCTCTTGCCGACCCGGACGGTGCCTTTGCCGGGCCGTTCGACACCGACCGCGCGCAGGATGCGGCCGAGCTCGGTACCCAGCTCGGTGGCGCCGAGGCCGAGTTGCTCGGCGAGGTCGGCGGTGTGCATACGCCCGCCCGCGGCCCTCACGGCGTCGTGCGCGCGCTGGAGCAGCGGCGGAACGCGGTCGGGCTCGTCGCCATCGGTGGTGTTGCTGGTCTCGGGGGGTTCGGTGCGGCTGTAGGAGAGGTTGAGGCCGCGGGGCCGCTCGCGGTCCGTGCGGTCGGCGGGGCGGGTGCGGTCGGGTTCCTCGGTGGTGCCGTAGGTCTGATCGATCTCGGCGAGGAACCGGGCTGCGAGCTCATCCGGATCGTCCTTGGCCTGGCGCTGGTAGGACAGGTTCAGTGACCTGTGACGCCTCTCGCTGTCGTCACCGGCCGCCGGCGGTTCGGGCTTGTCCAGGACCGCGGTCGCCGTTCCGGCCGCGCCGGGAGCCTGGTCCTCGTCGGTCTCGCCGTTCCTGACGGCCTCGGCTGCTGTGGCGAGCCAGCCCGCTCGCTGCGGGCTCCACCGCTCGCGGTAGTCCGCCCCTGCTGCCTCGACCGAGACCTGATCCAGGGTGGGGCGGCGGTCGTTGGTGGCGAGTACCACGCGGCGCACCATGGACGGGAGGGATTTCCAGCCCTTGAACTCGGTGGGGGCGAAGCCGTTGGCGCCGCTGTCGCCGATGATGCCGGCGCCCTTCTCGTTGAGCTGGTTGCTGTCGATGCGCGCCTTGGGGAAGAGCTTGCCGACGTTGTGGCCGGAGTTCTCGCCGGAGGTCAGCGCGAGGGACAGCGGGGAGAACCGCTTGACCACGGTGTCGCCGATCGTGTTGAGGTTGCCGTCCACGGCAGTGAGGACCTTGCGGATGCCCATCGCGCGGGTGGTGCGCATGACTTCCTTGATGAGTTCGGCCAGCTCCCGCTTCTCCGGCTCGCGCCGGTTGTTCGCGTGCGCCAGGGCCTCGGCACCCTCATCAATGACGATTTCGATCTGTGGCAGCTCGGGGGAGATGGGCAGCAGGGTGGTGTCCTGCTGCCGCATCAGCTTCTGATACCCCAGCTGACGGGCCTTGTTGATGCGCAGCGCGGCCTTGAGCAGCCGGATCGCTTCTTTGGGCGTGGCCGCGAGCCAGTCCACCCCCGGCCGGGTACCGGCCGGAGCGGGGTTGTCCGGGTCGTCGGGCTCGATGAGGCCCTGTGCTTCCAGCCAGGGGGTGACCCAGGGGATGCCGATCGCGCCCTGCTTGAGGTCGATGACCCAGATCAGGACGTCGGTGCAGCGGACGAATCCGGCGAGGATGACGTCCATGAACGTCGACTTGCCCGATCCGGGCGGGCCGAGCAGCAGCGCGCACGCCTCCCGAAGGAAGACGCGGATCTCCTCCCCATTGGGACGGAGGCACCAGGGGATGCCGGTGAGGATCGACAGGGGGCTGTAGTCGTCGGGGTAGAGCTTCTCCTCCCGCATGATGTTCTTGGTCATCACATCCAGGACGACCAGCCCTTGTGCGGCGCCTTCCTCGACATGGACGGTGCAGCCCAGCGGCAGGCGGGCGTCGGCAGCGAGGGCGCGGGAGCGGGAGCTGATGCGGTCCCAGGTCGCCGCGCCGCCGGGCAGCTCGGCTTCGACGGAGAATCCGGCGCCGGTGTCCCAGAACTCCACCGCGACGACCTTGACGTCCACCATGCAGGCCCGGCGGATGCGGTCCTGCCATTCGGTGGCGATCGTGCGGCGGCGGCCGTCCATCTCAGCGGCGGCGGCCCGCGCCTGGGCGGTGAACCGCTCCTCTTCGGCGGCTTCTTCCCAGGCGGCGGTGTGGGAGGCGGCTGCCCCGATGCCCACACCGAGGGCGGTCAGCGTTCCGGCCGCCGCCCACGACAGCGGCCCATGCGCCATGGCCCAGGCGGTCCAGCCTCCGGCCACCAGCCATGAGGCGGCGCGGGCTACGGCGGTGCGGAGGGTGAGTTTGCGGCGGACGCTGTGGCCGATACCGTGCCCCACGGCCCCGGCCGCGCCGATCAGCAGCGGCCAGCCCTCGGGCATCCCGGTCGCGGTGCCCAGCAGCGCAGCCGCCGCCGCGCCAGTGGTCGCCGACAGGGCCCCGGTGATCGGCCCGTGGCTGCGGGCCCAGTCCAGCGGCGGCAGCGTGCTGCCGGCGCCCGGGGTCTTGGTCTTCTTGGTGCTGGAGAGGTCGAGTTCCTTGGGGGTACGGCGTTCTCGGCTCATCGTCTTCTCTGTCACCTGGGGACTCCAGACGGAAAAAGGGACCGGGCCCGCACACCAGCGGTGTGCGGGCCCGTGCGGGGTGGTGGCGGGGGCTACTGGTTGTTGGTGGTGTCCCAGCCCTCTTCGGCGTTGTTGCGGGGCTCCTCGTGGCGCCGGATGTCCTGCTCGTGGACCACGCGGAAGGTGTCGAACGCGTCCTCGGCCTCATCGATGGCCAGTTGCAGCGCCTCGTAGATCGCGTCCAAGGAGGTGCCGACTTCCGGCTCCAGCGGGAATTCCTCATCCGCCTTCTGCGCGAGGATCGCGAAGGTCTTCGCCACGGACTCAAGGGCTTCGGGGAAGCCCTTGATCGTGTCGTGGACGTGCATCATCCCGTCCGGGTCGTAGTTCTTCGCCGCGGCTTCCATCTCGGATGCCGACTCGTTGAACAGGAAGCCGGGCCCGGCGGTGGTGGACATGGTGGAACCTCCTGTGCTGGTGCCTGCGTAGGCGTGATGGCTGCGGGGAGCGCGCCGGACCCTGGAGCCGATCGGTTCCTCGTCCTCGTCGGCGGCGGCGTTTTCGAGCGTGGTCTTGTGCTCGGCGCGGATGGTGATGTCGCGGTCTTCCCGGGCCCGCCGCGCCGCGGCGGCCAGCCGGGCGTAGACGCGCTGGCCCGGCCACATCAGCCAGCGCCAGCGCAGCCGGACCCCGATCGGGTGGGTGATCATCCCGATGGCGAAGAACGGCACGCTGATCGCGGCGGCCACGATCTTGCGGCCGTAGCAGCGCAGTGCGGAGGCGGTCAGCCGCCGCCACAACCGCCACCGGGCCCACGCCCGTTTCCGCAGCTCCCGCATCCCGGCCAACCGTCGCGCGGTGCGCTCATCCTTGGCCGCGCGAACGTGGGAGCGCATCCGGCGCATGGCCTGCCGCATCCGCTCCCGAGCCGAACCCACCAGGCCCCTGATGCCCCTGCCCCGGGCGCGCCGGTCGCGACGGCCGGCCGTCCCGGACTTCGGGGGCTTCGGGGACTTGGACAAGTTCAGCCGCTTGTCTCCCGGCCGCACGCGGCCGCTGGAGGAGGGACCCTTGCCTCTTGCTGCCCGCTGATCGGCTTTCCGAGCGGCCTTCGCCGCTCGCCGGGCGTCGCTCAGGTTCCGCCGGTCAGCGGTGTCCTGACGGCGCCGCTCGCCGCGCGTGGGGGCCGCCGCCTGACGCTCCGCACGGGCCGCCTTGACCGCGCCGAACGCGCCCTTGACGCCCCTGGGGTTCCGGCCAGCCTCGCCAGCCCGGAGCTTGGCCGCCTGACCTGATGCGCGCAGCGACCGGGCCCCACTTCGGCCCGCACTGCCCGGAGCCGTATGGGTGCCGTTGCCTCGGCCTCGGGGGCTGCCTCCGGCTCGGCCAGTACCGGCATGGGCCGCGCTGGAGCCGTGCCGGGCGCGGTGGCCGGTCTTCCTGTTGGCCCGGTTGGCGTCCTGCTTGGCCGTTGACCGGCGGCGCAGTGCCGCGGCACCGGCCGCGGTCGCGGCGATGCCGACGGCGGCAAGGCCGGTGACCGGGGCTCCGGCGGTGAGGACGGAGGCGGATACGGCGGCGACGGTGCTGTTGGCGCCGATGACCGTCAGCGGAACGGCAGGAAGGCCGCCTGGAGTATGCACCGGCCGCACGCCCGGACCATCCGGCTTGGCCGCCGGGGGGTGGTCGGGTGCGGGAGGTGCGTCGGGGATCTCTTCGTCATCGGTCGCGGTCTCGTCGGCGGTCAGGATGGTGTCGGACACTGGTCACACTCCTTTCCAGGAGCAGCAAGGGCGGCCCCGGTCGGGCCTGGACAGCGGGCCGGGGCCGCCCGGTGCGTCACTTCGAGTCGTTGAGGTAGTCCGCCAGAGCCAGCAGCGCGGTCGCCAACTGCGTTTCGACGGTCAGCGTGGCGGGGTCGTGGCTCTGGTGGGCGATCTGCGCGTTCTGGATGTGGTCATACGCCTGAGCGGCCAGCTCATCGGGCCGCAGACGCTTCAGCTCACGGACGGAGGTACGACCGGAGAACAGCCGAGCAATCACCGCGGGGTCCTTCCTGTCATCAGGACTGATGGGGGAATCGGTCTGTACTCGCCGCTCAGAGCCCGTTGGACTCCAGCGCGAAGAACATGACGTTGGCGTTGGCCAGCTCCGGGTGCGCCTGTGTGATCTCCTTGCGCAGCACCTCGTAGAGGTCGGCCCGGGTGTCACCGGGACGGGGCGTGAAGGTGTTGGCGAAGCGGCTTCTGCAGGGTCAGGATGAAGTGGTGCGAGCCCTGCTGCTGAGCGGCCGGACGGGCGGTCTGCTGAGTCTGGGCGGTCACTGCGGGTTTCTCCTGTCGCATCGGGTTGATCGGGCGGCGCGCGGCCTCTTGGCGGGCCGTGACCGCGTGGGATGTCGAGATCAGCTCGCCGGGTCTGCTCGCCGGGTCTGCGAGACTGCCGCTCGCCGGGGCTCACCGGGTCTGCTTCACTGGTGCGGTCGACTGCTTCCGGCAGTCGCAACGAGGGCCAGCCCAATTCCCGTGGGCTGGCCCTCATTGGTGGTGCCGGACGCTTCTCAAGCGCCGGATTCCTCGTGGGACATCAGCGAGCCCCACGCCCGGCGAATCCGCTGCTCCCCGCCGACGAAACCGGCCTCGCGGAAGGCGGCCACGGCCTGGCGGTAGGACAGCGGCGGGTCGTCGGTGTAGCGCAGGTGTCGCAGGACGACCACGAGCTGTTCATCGCTCAGCGGCTCCCCCACGACCGGAGTAGGCACACCGGCAACAGCCGCGATCTCCTCCAGCGTCACGGGGGGCTCCTCCGGGGGCGTCACGGGCGTGACGGGCTGCGACGGCACAGTCTCCAATTCGGGCGTGACCTGCGTGCCTCCATCCGTCACGGGGGGCGTGACGCCCGTGACGGGGGGTGTGACGCCCTCCTCGTCTGCGCCTTCGACCGCGTGCGGGGCCGGGGCGGGCGTGACGCCGTGGGCAGAGGGCGTGACGGGCGTGACGGGCAGGCCGAACATGCCCGCAAGCGCGGCGTCCGCGCCGTCCGTCATCCGCCCGCGCTGGACGTCGACCAGGTTCGCCCCGAGCAGGGCATCACCCGCACCGACCTTCTTCGCCAGCTTCCACGACTCCAACTCCGAGCCGTTGCGCGCCTTCTCGTCGGGGTGGTTGGCGGCGCGGGCGCGGTGGTAGGCGAGCCGCTGCATCACGGCCGCGTTCCGGCGCTGCGCTTCGGCGTCCACACCGGTGCGGTAGACCACGATCCGCCGGGCCAGCAGCCCCATGCCCTCCGCGGAGACGCACATGGCCATCGGGGTGACGGCGAACACCACCGCCTCCGTCACGGTCTTCGCGACCGCGGCACCGGTCAGAGAGGCCACCGCCGGCAGCGTCCACAACCCGATCCGCACGGCCGCCGGGGCCGACTGCCCCAGCATGGTCAAACCCACCAGGACCAGCGCCAGGACGAGCGTCGCGCCCTCGCCAGCCGCGACCACGCCCAGCGCGGTAGCCGACCGGTGGAAGACGGATGTGATGTTGCTGTAGGTGCCGACCCCGCCCATGCCGCCGAAGGCGACCATGGGCACCGCGGCGGCGCACAAGACGATCCTCTGTCCCCTGGACAGGGGCCTTTCCGGGGTGTCGCTCATTGGGAACTCCTGGTTCTCGAAGAGGGGTTAGGCCGCGGCCTGTTCCTCGGTGGCGATGCACAGTCCGCACATGCCGCGCGAGCGCGGTATGCAGTAACCGACGTCCAGCCGGCAGCGGGGGCAGGTGCGGCGGGCGAGCATCGCCAGCGCCAGCGCGCCCCACTTGCGGGAGGTCATCGGCCGGACCGGCTTGGCCCGGTCGACGCGGTAGAGGTAGGCCACCCGCACCTCCCCCGTGCGGCGGTTGACCCGCATCACCTGCGCCGCGATCGGCTGTCCGCCCGGGCGCAGGCCGCGGGCCCGTAACTGCCGCCTGGTGGCCAACCCGTCATCCGGCGCGAAGCGCCAGGGATACGTCGGGATCCCCCAACGGGCGCCGGCCGGGTCGAAGCACTTGCCGAACGCCGGCGACATCAGACCGCCGCCTCAACCTGCGCCGATGCGGGAATGTCGCCGTAGCCGACCAGCTCCAGCTCAGCGCCCGCGTAGGCGGTGGCCGTGCGCAGGACCTGAGTGCGGCCGTCACGCTGTACCCGGTGGCTCACGTCCTCCGGCGCGATGCCAAGCGCCTCGCGCCACGCCTCGAAACCGGGAAGGTCGGAGTGGAGCGACAACTCCAACCGCTCCGGGTAGATGGGCGAAATGCTCACGGTCGGGGCCGGAAGGTGCCCGAAGTCCGCAGCCAGCAGACGCAGCGTGCGCAGCGGCACGACCAGGTCGTCAAACGCCAGCCCCTCGCTCATGCCGCAACCGCCGTCCGCACTGCGGGGCGCCGCACCGACCGGCGCGGGCGCTGCCCGGCCGGCCGCCTGTCCTTCATCGGACTGGTGCGCAGCAGCGCCGCCGCGTACGCCGCGGCCTCCGGGGCCGACTCGCGCAGCTCCGCGAGCACCGCGCGGGCCACGTCCAGACGCGCCCTGCGGTCCTCGTCAGTCTCCGCGGCCGAACCGGTGAACAGCTCCAAGTCGATCCCGAACGCCAACTCCGCGAAATCCTTCGCGGTAACGGCCTCATGACCAGCAACGATGCACTTCATGGGACGTGCTCCTCTCAGATGGAAAACGGCCCTAAAGCAGCGGCCCCGGTGTTCCAGCACCGGGCCGCACGCCGTTATGTATGTGGCTGAGGGACAGCCGTGGGGGATGCTCAATCCATGTGGGGGTGGGGCCGCGGATGACGGACAGGAAGCGGGGGACGTTCATCCCGCTCGTGCTCGCCGCTCACCGGCCGCCCCGCGCCTGAACGTCGCGCTCGCTGCGCTTGTTCTGCTCAGCGTTCCTGCGGGCCAGTTCCTCCCGCTCTGCCTCTGTCAGACTGGTGATCACAGGTTCCTCCGCTTCAGGTGCCTGTACGCGGTCCCCGGGGTGCCACCCGGGGGCCGCCTCTGTTTTGACCGCTCTCACGAGTGGCCACAGCCACCCGGCAACCAGCGCCGGAGCGTGGTTGTCGGGGACTGTGAGCACTGGTGCTCAACAGCTGCGACCGATGGCCGCTGCATGTTCGCGGTACGCGGTCTCTTCCATCGCGTGTGATCGCCTTTTCCGGGAGGCGACGTACCCGTCGTACGCGGCTCTGGATCTGTGCCTCATCCCGCTCGCCCGAGGAGTTCGCAACTCGGGGTCTTGGCGCGGCGTTGGTTCCCTTGGGCAGATCCGTTCTTTTGAGTCGGTGGCGTGTCCCCCTGCACGGGGTGTGGGGCTCCGGTTGTTGCCGGGCCCGGTCTCGACCGACTGGTCTCCACTCACCTCGGCCGGTGTGGTCACGGCCGTCACGCTGTGGTGGATCACGCTGTTGAGTTGTTGAGCAGGTCAAACACAAGCCATCGGCCCCTTTCGGGGTGGTTGGCGTTGCGATTACAGATTGACCTAGGTCAATCTGGATGTCAAGGCGCTTCGCCGAACCAGGGATTGACCTGGGACGGCTACGCTCGTGACATGGAGCTAAGCCCTGACGCGCCCAAGCCGACGGCCAAGGAGATCGCCGCGAAGTTCCGCGAGGACATCGCGAACGAGGTCTACGGGCCGGGGGATCGGCTGCCCGCAGCCCGTGGGCTCGCGAAGCAGCTCGGTGTCCAGCTCATGACCGTGCAGAGTGCTTACGGACAGCTCCGGTCCGAGGGGCTGGTCATCACCCAACAGGGGCGCGGAACGTTCGTCCGCGATCCTGCTGTGCCTCTCGGTACCGAATCCGGCAGCAGCCCCGCGTTCACCGCGCTGGCGTCGGAACTCAGCACGATTCACGAGACCCTCCGACAGCTTGGTGACCGACTGGACCGCCTGGAGCGGCTTGTCGAGGGCAACGGGACTCCGCCCGCTCAATGAGCGTGTTGGCGCGGCTCAGCAGGTTCGCCGCTGTCGCTCGCGCCGTGCGCAGACTCGCCTTGATCAAGGCGAATTCGGCGGCGGACATGCCCAGTTCAGTGATGCGGTGCTCGTTGCTCCCTGACATGCCAATGAGCATGTGGGCGCCAACGCAAAAGGACCCGGACAGACTGTCCGGGTCCGATTTTTTTGCAGGTCAGGCGGGTTGACGAGTTCTCAGGTGACCGTCTCGTCCACTGCGTCGAGCACTGCCGTCCAGGGCAACTCTCGGCCGGACGGTGCCTCGCGCGGCTCGTACAGCGGCCAGACCTCCGGTCCGTACACAAGCCGTACGTCTGCCTCGCGGAGGGCGGCGAGGTGCCCCCGCCACGCGGGATGCCGGGCGTGCGCCGCGTTGACGCGGGGGAAGACGACGACCGGTAGGTCGATGGTGCCGATCGCCTCGCAGACCTGCGTGAGCGCCTGGTTGTCGGCGACGCCGGTCGCCAGCTTGGCGACGGTGTTCGCGCTCGCTGGGGCAACGACGTAACAGTCCACTTGGGGGTGCGGCCGAGCCTCACCCGGCAACCGGGGCACGTCCCGTACGGGGAGCCCTGTCACCTTCTCCAGCCGCTCGACTTCGCCGATGGTCCGCAGCCACTCACCCGCGGTTGGCGTCAGCGTGACGGCCACCTGCCAGCCGCGCGCCATCGCGGGCTCGACCAGGCCCGTGCGCAGCGACTCCACACCGCCGGCGCCCGTGGCCACGACCCCGAGGACTCCGCGTGCCTTCGTACTCACTGCACCGCCTTGCATCGCTGGGCCATCGCAAACAGCTCGGACGAGCGAGCGCCCCCGGTGACCGGGGCCTGTTTGATCAGGTCTCGCAGCGTCTCCCGCACACGAGGATTGTTGCGCACGAGCTGCGGCGACGTGCCTTCGGCGGTCCGCAGCTCGGCGAAGGCATCGTCCCCCTTGCCCGCCAGCGTGAGCGCGCGAGCGAAGTCGATGCGGTGGGATACGCCGCGTTCCGGCGGCATGTGGTCCACGTCGATGTCTCCGTGTTCCACAACGTACGAGACGTTCTCAAGGTCGAGTTCCGCCGACAGCCTGTGCAGCACGACGTTCGTCGGCCCGAAGCTGGTCTGCCAGTGGTTCTCATCCGAGCCGAGCCGGTTTGCCAGTGTCTCGGCCCGGCCCAGCAGGTTCACTGCGGTCGCGCGGTCCTGGTGGCGGGCCGCCGCGATGGCTGCCCGCAGGTGGATCATCCCAAGCAGACTCAGCGCGGCCGGGTCGTCCTCTTCTATGCGTGACGACAGCCATACCGCCGTGGTCTCACCCAGCTCCATGGCGTCGTCGTATCGGCCGTTGGCCAGTAGCGCATGCGTGCCCGAGCGGGCCGCCGACGCCAGAACGAGCGGATCACCAGACTCGTCCGCAGCCCGCATGGCCCGCTCCGCGGCGAGCCACGAGATATCGGATTCGCCGATCTTTGCGAGCGTCGTCGCGGCGAGATGGTGGGTGCGGGCCGAGACGGCCCAGCAGTCGCGCCGCTCCTCCGGCGAGCGCACGGCCCGGTCCTCCAACTCCTGGGCGGTCTGGAGGAGAGCGGGAAGCGCGGCCACCACCTTGCCCAGGTGGCCGGTCTGGTAGTCGTTCCAGCGCTGCTCAACGATCGGTACGACCGGTCCCGGCACCGGTAGCTGTGCCTCGGCCTCCGGGCCGAAGAGCAGCCGAGAGAGGCGGCGCGGGCTCATGAGCGCATCGCGCACGGCGGGGACGTCGTCCTGCTGCTTTTCGTCCTCCAGCAGCGTGGGCTGCCCGATCAAATCTCCGAGCGGCACCCGCAGGACGCGCGCCAGCTCGGCGAGCTTGTCGATGCGGGGCGGCTTCCGGCGGCCCCGCTCCACCTTGGCCAGCCAGTCTGTGCTGTGGCCTACGAGCCCGGCCAGGACCTCTTGGGTGTAGCCGCGACGGTTGCGGTAGAAGGCGATCCGTTCCCCGATGCTGAGGTGATCTCCAAGACCACGCATTGCGTGCTGCCTCCCGGCGAGTAGGGGCGTTGCTCACGGTACCGATCCGCCCACGGGGCGGACAGGTGATCTGTCTGCTCTCTCGGCGTGAAGCCAGCATGAGCAGCGGAACGGACAGCACCCCGGACATTGTGTCCGGGGTGCTGCGGTCATACGTTTGGCCTTCCACTACGGCGATAGACGCTGGTCAGCCACAATGGTGGGGCTCTGCCCGATCCGCGCGGCGGGGCCTGCCCTGACATCCACGGCTGACATCAACGGCGACGGGACCCCACCGACAATGACCGACACCAGCCGACACCGGCCCATGGAAAGTGGCCTAGGTCACCCTGCTCTATGGGCCGGATGCGAAAATGGGATGATGTCGATATGAAGGGACGCGTCCTTGTCGTCGACGACGACACCGCACTGGCAGAGATGCTCGGCATCGTGCTGCGCGGCGAAGGCTTTGAACCGTCGTTCGTGTCGGACGGCGACAAGGCTCTTGCCGCCTTCCGCGAGACCAAGCCCGATCTTGTGCTGCTCGATCTGATGCTGCCCGGACGGGACGGCATCGAGGTCTGCCGGCTGATCCGGGCCGAGTCCGGGGTGCCGATCGTCATGCTCACGGCCAAGACCGACACGGTCGATGTGGTGGTCGGGCTCGAGTCCGGGGCGGATGACTACATCGTCAAGCCGTTCAAGCCGAAGGAACTGGTGGCCCGGATCCGGGCGCGGCTGAGGCGTTCCGAGGAACCGGCGCCGGAGCAGCTGGCCATCGGCGATCTGGTGATCGACGTGGCGGGGCACTCGGTGAAGCGGGACGGCCAGTCGATAGCGCTGACGCCGCTGGAGTTCGATCTTCTGGTGGCGCTGGCCCGTAAGCCGTGGCAGGTGTTCACCCGTGAGGTGCTGCTCGAGCAGGTGTGGGGCTATCGGCATGCCGCCGACACCCGGCTGGTGAATGTACATGTGCAGCGACTGCGGTCGAAGGTCGAGAAGGACCCGGAGCGGCCGGAGATCGTGGTGACCGTGCGCGGTGTCGGCTACAAGGCCGGGCCAAGCTGAGATGACCGGTGGTACGGCGCCGCAGCCCGGTGGACCGGGCGGCGGGGCTCCGGAGGGTGCCCGGATCGGGCGGCCCGACCCGGCGGGTGAGATACCGCTGCTGCGCAGGTTGTGGAGCGGCGGCCATCTGCTGCCCGACGGGGCGTCCGGAGGGCCGGCCCACCCGGTGGTCCGGCTGTTCGGCCGGTGGGTGCGCCGTCCGCTGCTGCCCGCTGCCCGGCTGTGGCGGCGGAACATCCAGCTGCGCGTGGTGGCCACCACGCTGCTGATGTCGCTCGGTGTGGTGCTGCTGCTGGGCCTGGTGGTCATCGGCCAGGTGCGCAACGGTCTGCTGGACGCCAAGCGCCATGCGGCGCAGGGCCAGGCCGTGGGCGGCTTCGAGGTGGCCGAGCAGATGGCCGACCGCAAGAGCGACAACCGTGGCCAGGACGGGGCCGGTGCCGGTGCCCAGGACTCCGGTGCCTGGCTGAACGCGCTGGTGGAGCAGCTCGCCAGCGGCGGCAAGGGCGCCTATTCGGTGGTGGCGCTCAGTTCCGACTCCGGTGAGACGCCCTATGTGGCCAGCCGGGGGCCGCGGGCCTCCGGCGATGTCCAGCCGGACAGTGTGCCCGCCGATCTGCGCCGTCGTGTGGACGAGGGCCGGACCGCGCCGTACGAGCGCTACGGGAAGATCGTGCACGCGGGCTCCGGGGACTCCGAGCCCGCGCTGATCATCGGCAAGCGTCTGGACGACAACAACGGCGACGCCTACCAGCTGTACTACCTCTTCCCGTTCACCCAGGAGGAGAAGTCCCTGAGCCTGGTCAAGGGCACCCTGGCCACGGCCGGGGTGTTCGTGGTGGTGCTGCTCGGGGCCATCGCCTGGGTGGTGGTCCGGCAGGTCGTGACGCCCGTAAGGATGGCGGCGGGGATCTCCGAGCGGCTGGCGGCCGGACTGCTCCAGGAGCGGATGAAGGTCACCGGGGAGGACGACATCGCCCGCCTGGGCGAGTCGTTCAACAAGATGGCGCAGAATCTCCAGCTCAAGATCCAGCAACTGGAGGAGCTCTCCCGGATGCAGCGCCGCTTCGTCTCCGATGTCTCCCATGAGCTGCGCACCCCGCTGACGACCGTAAGGATGGCGGCGGACGTCATCTACGAGGCGCGTGAGGACTTCGATCCGATCACCGCGCGCTCGGCCGAGCTGCTGTGGGGCCAGGTCGACCGCTTCGAGTCGCTGCTCAGCGATCTGCTGGAGATCAGCCGGTTCGACGCGGGCGCGGCCGCGCTGGAGGCCGAGCCGATCGATCTGCGCGATGTGGTGCACCGGGTGGTGGACGGGGCCGAGCCGCTCGCCGAGGCCAAGGGCACCCGGATCCTGGTGCGGGGCGCCGAGGCGCCGGTGATCGCCGAGGCGGACCCCCGCCGCGTCGAGCGGGTGCTGCGCAATCTGGTGGTCAACGCCGTGGAGCACGGTGAGGGCCGCGATGTGGTGGTACGGCTCGCGACGGCGGGCGGCGCGGTGGCCGTCGCGGTGCGGGACTACGGCGTCGGGCTCAAGCCCGGCGAGGCGACGCGGGTGTTCAACCGCTTCTGGCGGGCCGATCCGGCCCGTGCGCGCACCACCGGCGGCACCGGCCTGGGCCTGTCGATCGCGGTGGAGGACGCGCGGCTGCACGGCGGCTGGCTCCAGGCGTGGGGTGAGCCCGGCGGCGGTTCGCAGTTCCGGCTGACGCTGCCGCGCACCGCGGGCGATGTGCTGCGCGGCTCGCCGGTCCCGCTGGAGCCCGATGACTCCCGGCGCAACCGCCGTCCGAGTGATGCCGTGACCCCGCAGCCCGCGGCGGAGCGGCTGGCGGCGGTGCCCGCGCAGCCGCGGTCCGCGCTGCCCGCCGATGCCGTGGCGCCGTCCGCCGATCCGACGGCCCTGCCGGGCAATGGGGCCCGGGTGGTGCGTGGCACCCCGGAGACGCCGTCCGACGGGCCGCGGAGCGGCCAGGAGCCGTCCGCCCGGCCGACGCCATCGAACGAAGGGGAGGGCCGCCCTCGTGGGCGCTGACCGTGCCGACCGTCGCCGTTTCCGCCGCCGTGGGCGCCGCCCGGGCGGCCGGGGCCTGAGCGCGCCCGTGCTGCTGGCCTGTGGCGCCCTGCTGGTGTCCGGCTGCGCCTCGATGCCCGACAGCGGCGATGTGCGGCGGGTGGACTCCTCACCGCGCTCCGACGTCGACTCGCAGGTGCGGGTGTACGGGGTGAGCCCGGGCAAGGGCGAGCAGCCCGCGGAGCTGGTCTCCGGCTTCCTGGAGGCCACGACGAGCGACGAGGAGAACTTCGGCACGGCGAAGGAGTACCTGACCAAGAGCGCGGTCAAGCGGTGGCAGCCCTTCGCGGCCACCACCGTGCTGGACCAGGTGCCCGACGTGCGGGTGGAGACGGACCCGGGCGACCGGGACGGCAACGGTAAGACGGTCGTGCTGTCGGGCAAGCGGATCGCAGTCGTGGACGAGACCCACGCGTACAAGCCCGATGAGCAGCCGTACGAGGAGCGCATCCATCTCACGCTGAGCGGTTCGGAGTGGCGGATCGACGGGCCGCCACGGGGGCTGATCCTCGGCGAGTCCGACTTCCAGCGCATCTACCGCTCGGTCAACAAGTACTACTTCGCCGATCTCGGCCCGGACGCCGAGGATTCGAAGGCCGGGGACAACGTGCTGGTGGCCGATCCGGTCTATGTGCGGCGCCGTATCGACCCGGTGACCGCGACCGTCAAGGCGCTGCTGGACGGTCCCACGGGGTGGCTGGAGCCGGTGGTCAGCAGCTCCTTCCCGCGTGGTGCGGCGCTCGGCCGCCGGGACGAGCGGCTGTCGCTGGACGACTCGAACGCGCTGAAGATCCGGCTGAACGGGCGGGCCGCGCAGATCAGCGCGGCCCGCTGTGCCCGGATGGCGGCGCAGACGCTGTTCACGGTCCAGGATCTGGGCGAGGGATCGTCCGAGGTCAGCGGGGTCCGGCTGGAGCGGCAGAACGGCTCGGAGCTATGTGCCCTCTCCAGTGACGCGGCGCGGGCCTACGCCCCGGACGGGGTCGAGGGCCATCCGCGCCACCAGTACTTCGTGGACTCCGAACACCGGATGGTCCGGCTCTCCGACGACGAGGACCGGCCACAGCCGGTGCCGGGGCCGTTCGGCGCCGATGACGCGGGTCTGGGCTCGGTGGCTGTCTCCCGCGACGAGCGGGACGCGGCGGGGGTCACCTCCGACGGCTCGGCGCTGTATGTGACCGAGCTCGCGGCGGGCGCCGACCGTGGCAAGGTGCGGGTGCGCAGCCGGGGCGGCAGCGTGGAGCACGGTCTGACGGCGCCGAGCTGGGACGGGCTGGGCGGTCTGTGGGTGGCCGACCGGGATCCGCGGCAGCCGAGGCTGCTGCGGCTGCGGGGCGGCACCGGACCGGCGGACGAGGTGCGGCTGCCCGAGCTGGACGGTGGCCGGATCACGGCGCTGCGGGTGTCCGCGGACGGCTCCAGGATCGCGATGCTGGTCAAGCGGTCCGGCCACACCACGCTGCGGCTCGGCCGGATCGAGCGGCGGGGCACCGCGGACGCCCCGAAGCTGTCGGTGGGGGCGCTGCGGGCGGTCGCGCCGAAGCTGGAGGACGTGGACACCTTCTCCTGGGCGGGAGACAGCCGGCTGGTGGTCGCCGGCCGGGAGTCGGACGGGGTGCAGCAGCTGCAATACGTGGAGACGGACGGCTCCCCGTCGAACGTCCCGGAGGTGCCGGGGCCGAACGGGGTGCAGTCGATCGGGGCCTCGGAGGACCAGACCCGGCCGCTGATCGCCGAGACCAGGGAGAACGGCATCGTGCGGCTGCTGCCGAACACCGACTGGAAGACCGTGGACCAGGACGGCTCGGCTCCGGTCTACCCCGGCTAGGTCCGCTCGGTCAGCTCCAGGTCCGCCCTCGTCGGGTCCGCCCCGGCTCTTGGGCCAGGACACCGAACGGGGGTGGCCGGTTGTCCACATGTGCGCGGTTGTCCACAAGGGGTGGCGCGGTGGCCTGACCACCGGGACAGTGGTGTTCATGCGGGGCTGGTGGCAGGAGATCTCTGATCTGGTGCTCCCGGCCGACTGCGCCGGATGCGGTCGGCCGGGAGGCACGCTGTGTGGCCGTTGTCGTGGAGCGCTGCGCGGGTCCGGGGCGCGCCGGGTGGAGCCGAGCCCGGCGCCGCCGGGGCTGCCGGTGGTCCATGCGGCGGTGGATTACGTGGACGAGGCGCGGGCGGTGCTGCTCGCGCACAAGGAGCGGGGAGCGCTCCGGCTGGCGCGGCCGCTGGGCGAGGCGCTGGCGAGAGCCGTGCGGGCGGCCTGTCCTGGCGGCGGGCCCGGTGCGGGGGCCGCCCCAGCCGTGCCTCCGCCCGCGAGCACGCCCCGAGGGTGGGCGGCCGTGGGATCGGGCGCGGTATGCGGGGCGAGACCGGGGACTGGATCCGGGATGAGACCAGGGACCGGATCGGGTACGAGGTCTGGTGCCGGATCGGGCATGAGACCCGGTGCCGGACCGAGCATGGGACAGGAGGCCGGACCGGGTGCGAGACCCGGTGCCGGACCGGTGAGACCTCGCGGAGCGCCGCTGCTGCTGGTGCCGGTGCCGTCGGCCCGGCGTTCGGTGGGCGCCCGGGGGCATGACCCGGCCCGGCGGATCGCGCTCGCCGCGGCGAGCGTGCTGCGCGCCGACGGGCGCCCGGCGAGGGTCCCGGCCGTGCTGTGCCAGCGGCGCCGGGTGACCGACCAGTCGGGGCTGGACGCGCGGCAGCGGCGGGCGAATGTGACCGGTGCGCTGGGGGCGGTCCCCGGCGGCGGACGGCTGCTGGTGGCGGGCCCGGTAGTGGTGGTGGACGATCTGATGACCACAGGAACCTCGCTCGCGGAGGCGGCGCGGGCGGTGACGGCGGCCGGTGGGCTGGTCATCGGCGCTGCCGTGGTCGCGGCATCTCTGACGGCCGCCAACCGGAACTGATTACGAAGCCGCGTCGTTGCAGGTGGTAAGCACGGCAAAGCACCTGATCGGAGGTACGGGCCGGTAGGGGGTGCCGACTTCCGACCGGTCGAGCTATGTTCGGTTGTGAGGAATGGCGGGTGCTATGACTCACTCATCCGCTTGGCGTGTTTTGCCTGCATTCTGGTGAGGCTTGGAACAAACGGGATTGAGATCCTCCCGGTGGGAAGGAGGAGCTGAAAGCGCCAAGCCGGTGGCTCCGGAAGACGCCGGAGCCAAGTGCACAAGGGATGACGCTCCGATACTGACCGGAGCTACCCGGGAACGGAGTTCTGCGTGGACATCGTCGTCAAGGGCCGTAAAACTGAGGTGCCCGAGCGGTTCCGGAAGCACGTGGCCGAGAAGCTGAAGCTGGATAAGATCCAGAAGCTCGACGGCAAGGTGATCAGCCTCGACGTCGAGGTGTCCAAGGAGCACAACCCGCGGCAGTCCGACCGCGCCGACCGAGTGGAGATCACGCTTCGCTCGCGCGGCCCGGTGATCCGGGCGGAGGCCGCCGCGGCCGATCCGTACGCAGCGCTGGACCTGGCGGCCAGCAAGCTGGAGGCACGGATGCGCAAGCAGCACGACAAGCGCCATACGCGCCGTGGCAACGGTCGCATTCCGGCCAGCGACGTGGCCATCACCGTGCCCAACGCGGCGCGCATCAACGGGCATGGCGATATCGCCCCCCAGCGCACGACGGAGACCGTCCCCACCACCCGGATGGGCCCCCTGGAAGTCCAGGGCGAGGGCCCCCTGGTGGTCCGGGAGAAGACTCACGCCGCGGCTCCCATGTCGCTCGACCAGGCTCTCTACGAGATGGAGCTGGTCGGGCACGACTTCTATCTGTTCGTCGACTCCGACACCAATCGACCCAGCGTCGTCTACCGGCGGCATGGCTATGACTACGGGGTGATTCATCTTCAGCCGGAAGCGTTCGTCGGAGAGGCAGCCGGCGGCGCCGGCGGCGCACTCGGTGGCTGACCGAGAAATTCAGCCGAATCCAGCCTGACACGTAAGTGGTGCCCCGGAGCGCGTTCGCGCCCCCCGGGGCACCTCCGTGCGACCACGGCGGGACCATTCCGCCGTCCGGGCATGAAATCATGGCCCGGCGGCCAACCGGTGTACCTAGAGCACCGGTTGACGCCAGACCGAGTGCACCCAGGGCGCGGACCGCAAGGGCCATGGCCTTCAGGGGGAGGAACGATGGCGGACAGCTTCGGGCCCGTGTCCGACGCCGGCGAAGACCATGGCGTCGGTCCGGACGGGGGCGAGCCGCGCGGCGAACCGCGCAAGGAGCCGATTCGGGTCCTCGTCGTGGACGACCACGCGCTCTTCCGGCGTGGATTGGAGATCGTCCTGGCCCAGGAGGAGGACATCCAGGTCGTCGGCGAGGCGGGGGACGGGGCCGAGGCCGTGGACAAGGCGGCGGATCTGCTGCCGGACATCGTCCTGATGGATGTGCGGATGCCCAAGCGCGGGGGGATCGAGGCCTGCACCGCCATCAAGGAGGTGGCACCCAGCGCCAAGATCATCATGCTGACGATCAGCGATGAGGAAGCCGATCTCTACGACGCGATCAAGGCAGGGGCCACGGGCTATCTGCTGAAGGAGATCTCGACCGACGAGGTCTCGACCGCGATCCGGGCGGTGGCGGACGGCCAGTCGCAGATCAGCCCGTCGATGGCGGCCAAGCTGCTGACCGAGTTCAAGTCGATGATCCAGCGCACCGACGAGCGGCGGCTGGTGCCCGCGCCCCGGCTCACCGACCGGGAGCTGGAGGTGCTCAAGCTGGTGGCGACCGGAATGAACAACCGGGATATCGCCAAGGAGCTGTTCATCAGCGAGAACACCGTGAAGAACCACGTGCGCAACATCCTGGAGAAATTGCAGCTGCACTCCAGGATGGAGGCCGTGGTGTACGCGATGCGGGAGAAGATCCTCGAGATCAGGTGAGGGTTTCGCCCCGCCCGGAGCCCGCCCGGAGCCCGGAGCCCGAAGACCGGGCCTCGGGCCCCGGGGCCGAAGCCCCGGGGGAGCCGAGATCGGTTCAGGCCGCCGCCGAGACCGCCGCCGTGAGCGGTGCGGCCAGCTCCGGGCGGTCCACGCGCTCGACCCGTACGGCGTCACAGCCCACCCATTCGGCCGCCTCCCGCAGCGCCCGCGCCATGGGGGCCACGGCCTTCGGCGACTCCAGGGACACCTGCCGCGCCACCAGGGTCGTCCCCTCCCGGGCCGGATCGACCCGGCCCAGCAGCCGCCCACCCGCCAGCAGTGGCATGGCGAAGTAGCCGTAGACCCGCTTGGGCCTGGGCACATAGGCCTCCAGCCGATGGCTGAAGCCGAAGATCCGCTCGGTGCGCGCCCGGTCCCATATCAGCGAGTCGAAGGGCGACAGCAGGGTGGTGCGATGCCGCCCGCGCGGCGGGGTGGCCAGCGCCTCGGGGTCCGCCCAGGCCGGTTTGTCCCAGCCCTCGACCGCCACCGGCACCAGCCCCGAGTCCGCGATCACCGCCGCCACCTGCTCGCCCTTGAGCCGGTGGTAGTCGGCGATGTCCGCCCGCGTGCCCACGCCCAGGGACTGCCCGGCCAGCCGGACCAGTCGGCGCAGACACTCCCGGTCGTCCAGGTCGTCATGGAGCAGGGCGTCCGGCACGGCGCGCTCCGCCAGGTCGTACACCCGCTTCCAGCCGCGCCGCTCGACGCACACCACCTCGCCGAACATCAGCGCCCGCTCGACCGCGATCTTCGCGGCCGACCAGTCCCACCACGGTCCGCCGTTCTTCGCCCCGCCCAGCTCCGTCGCGGTCAGCGGGCCCTCCGCGCGCAGCTGCTTCACCACCGTCTCGTACACCCCGTCCGGCAGCTCGTGGTGCCAGTGCGGACGGACGCGGTAGGCGCGGCGCCGGAAGGCGAAGTGCGGCCACTCCTCGATGGGCAGTACGCAGGCGGCATGCGACCAGTACTCAAAGGCGTGGGTGCCGGTCCAGTACGCCGCCTCGACCTTCTTACGGCCGACCGCGCCCAGCCGTGCGTACGGAATCAGCTCATGGGAGCGGGCCAGCACCGAGATCGTGTCCAGCTGCACCGCGCCCAGGTGGCGCAGTACGCCGCGCACCCCGCCACGCCGGTCCGGGGCGCCCAGCAGCCCCTGGGCGCGCAGCGCGATCCGGCGCGCCTCGTCGGCGGAGAGGGTGGCCTCGGGCGTGCGGTCCACGGCGGATCCGGTGGCGGCGTTCGTCATGCGCGCCACCGTAGTAGCACCCACTGACAACGCCGCCGACGCCGCCCTCGGACCGCCGACGCCTCCCTATGCGCCCGCCGACGCCGCCCTCAGACGACCGACGGCGCCGTGGATGCCCGGCCGGATGCCCGGCCGGGCGCCTCCCGCTCCTCCTGGGGCGCGTTGGCCGCCACGGACGCCTTGGCGGGCAGATACGGCGTCGTCGACGGCAGCCCCCAGTCGGAGGGCAGCAGCGCGCCCCGCCAGGCGTCCCGCCGGGTCCCCTGGTGGACGATCCGGGCGCGGTCCGTCCCCTCCATCCGGAAGCCCACCCCGAGGGCGACCGCCCGCGAGCCCTCGTTCCCGGCCTCGCTGCGCCACTCCAGTCGCTCCACCCCGAGCCGGGTGAACGCCCACTCGATCACGGCCCGCGCCGCCTCGCCCGTGTAGCCGTGCCGCCGCCGCTCGCGCGCCGTCCAGTAGCCCAGCTCGGCCTGGTGCTCGGGGGAGCGCAGATGGGCCAGCCGGACCAGGCCCATGGCACCGACGAGGGCGCCGTCACTCTTGGTGACCACCGCGAAGTCGTAGGTCACGTCGTCCCGCCAGTTCTCGGGGCAGATCCGGCCGGTGAAGTCCTCCGCGTGCGCGCGTTCGTAAGGGGACGGCACGCTGGTCCATCGCTGGATGTCCGGGTCCTGGCAAGCGGTGAAGACCGCGTCCGTGTCGGAGGGGCGGAAGGGGCGCAGGACCAGGCGCTCGGTGGTGAGGGTGACAGGCTCCATGCGACCCGAGTCTGCGCCGTCGTCGTCACGCAGCGCGAGCGGTTTCGGCGAATTGGAGGGCACCTGCGGGGCCTCTCGGGCGTTGACACGGTGAGGTGACATCCGGTCCTCGTGGTGACGGACCTCCCGGCGTGCCGGGGTCTGTCTTACGATGGCCGTTGCGGCGGGGCCTGCGCCCCTTGACAATGCCGCGCCAGCGCACCCCGACCGTGCCAGGCCCGACCGGCAAGGAGCCAGCCTACGTGTCCGTCCTCAACAAGCTCATGCGTGCAGGCGAAGGAAAGATCCTGCGCAAGCTGCACCGCATCGCGGACCAGGTCAATTCCATCGAAGAGGACTTCCTGTCCCTCTCCGACGCCGAGCTGCGCGCCCTCACCGACGAGTACAAGCAGCGGTACGACGACGGTGAGACCCTCGACGACCTGATGCCCGAAGCGTTCGCCACGGTGCGCGAGGCGGCCAAGCGGGTGCTCGGACAGCGTCACTACGACGTCCAGCTGATGGGCGGCGCGGCGCTGCATCTCGGGTATGTCGCCGAGATGAAGACCGGTGAGGGCAAGACCCTGGTCGGCACCCTCCCGGCGTATCTGAACGCGCTGTCGGGCAAGGGCGTCCACCTCATCACGGTCAACGACTACCTGGCGGAGCGCGACTCCGAGTGGATGGGCCGGGTGCACCGGTTCCTCGGCCTGGAGGTCGGCTGCATCCTCGCCAACATGACCCCGGCGCAGCGCCGGGAGCAGTACGCGTGCGACATCACCTACGGCACCAACAACGAATTCGGCTTCGACTACCTGCGCGACAACATGGCGTGGGCGAAGGACGAGCTGGTCCAGCGCGGCCACAACTACGCGATCGTCGACGAGGTCGACTCGATCCTGGTGGACGAGGCCCGTACGCCGCTGATCATCTCCGGCCCGGCCGACCAGGCCACCAAGTGGTACGGCGACTTCGCCAAGCTGGTCACCCGGCTCAGCCGGGGCCAGGCCGCCGAGCCGCAGAAGGGCCAGGAGGAGACCGGGGACTACGAGGTCGACGAGAAGAAGCGCACCGTCGGCATCCATGAGTCCGGGGTCACCAAGGTCGAGGACTGGCTGGGGATCGACAACCTCTACGAGTCGGTCAACACCCCGCTGGTCGGCTACCTCAACAACGCGATCAAGGCCAAGGAGCTCTTCAAGAACGACAAGGACTACGTCGTCATGGACGGCGAAGTCATGATCGTCGACGAGCACACCGGCCGTATCCTCGCGGGCCGCCGCTACAACGAGGGCATGCACCAGGCCATCGAGGCGAAGGAAGGGGTGGAGATCAAGGACGAGAACCAGACGCTCGCCACGATCACCCTCCAGAACTTCTTCCGCCTCTACGACAAGCTCTCCGGCATGACCGGTACGGCGATGACCGAGGCCGCCGAGTTCCACCAGATCTACAAGCTCGGCGTGGTCCCGATCCCGACCCACCGTCCCCTCGCCCGGCTCGACCAGTCCGACCTGATCTACCGCACCGAGGTCGCGAAGTTCGACGCGGTGGTCGAGGACATCGTCGAGAAGCACACCAAGGGCCAGCCGGTCCTGGTCGGCACCACCTCCGTGGAGAAGTCCGAGTACCTCTCCCAGCAGCTCGCCAAGCGCGGGGTGCCGCATGAGGTGCTCAACGCCAAGCAGCACGACCGGGAGGCGACGATCGTCGCCCAGGCCGGCCGTAAGGGCGCCGTGACCGTCGCGACCAACATGGCGGGCCGCGGCACCGACATCAAGCTCGGCGGCAACCCCGACGACCTCGCCGAGGCCGAGCTGCGCCAGCGCGGTCTGGACCCGGTGGAGCACTCCGAGGAGTGGGCCGCCGCGCTGCCCACCGCCCTGGAGAAGGCGGAGGCCGCGGTCAAGGCCGAGTTCGAGGAGGTCAAGGAGCTCGGCGGGCTGTATGTGCTGGGCACCGAGCGCCATGAGTCGCGCCGGATCGACAACCAGCTGCGCGGCCGCTCCGGCCGTCAGGGCGACCCCGGCGAGTCCCGCTTCTACCTCTCCCTCGGCGACGACCTGATGCGGCTGTTCAAGGCGCAGATGGTCGAGCGCGTGATGGCGATGGCGAACGTCCCGGACGACGTCCCGATCGAGAACAAGATGGTCACGCGGGCCATCGCCTCCGCCCAGTCGCAGGTCGAGCAGCAGAACTTCGAGACCCGTAAGAACGTCCTGAAGTACGACGAGGTCCTCAACCGCCAGCGCGAGGTCATCTACGGCGAGCGCCGCCGCGTCCTGGAGGGCGAGAACCTCCAGGACCAGGTCGGCCACTTCATGAACGACACCATCGAGGCCTATGTGCGGGCGGAGACGGTCGAGGGCTTCGCCGAGGAGTGGGACCTGGACCGGCTGTGGAACGCCTTCAAGCAGCTCTACCCGGTCAGCGTGGCCATCGAGGAGCTGGAGGAGGAGGCCGGCGACCGCGCCGGGATCACCGCCGAGTTCATCGAGGAGTCCATCAAGGACGACATCCACCAGCAGTACGAGGCGCGCGAGGAGCAGCTGGGCTCCGAGATCATGCGTGAGCTGGAGCGCCGGGTCGTGCTCTCCGTCCTGGACCGCAAGTGGCGCGAGCACCTCTACGAGATGGACTACCTCCAGGAGGGCATCGGGCTGCGCGCGATGGCCCAGAAGGACCCGCTGGTCGAGTACCAGCGCGAGGGCTTCGACATGTTCCAGGCCATGATGGAGGGCATCAAGGAGGAGTCCGTCGGCTATCTGTTCAACCTGGAGGTCCAGGTCGAGCAGCAGGTCGAGGAGGTCCCGGTCGAGGCGGCGGAGGAGCAGGTCGCCCTCGAGAAGGACGTGCAGGACGCGGTGCCGGCGGGCGCGCCGTCCGCGGGCTCCTCGGCCCGCCCCGAGATCCGCGCCAAGGGCCTGGAGGCCCCGCAGCGGCCGGACCGGCTGCACTTCTCCGCCCCGACGGTGGACGGAGAGGGCGGCGTCGTCGAGGGTGACTTCCCCAACGGTGAGACGCCCCCGGCGCCGCGGTCGGAGGCCGACGGGCTGACCCGGGCGGAGCGGCGCAAGGCGCAGAAGGGCCGCCGCCGCAAGAAGTAGTGACCGGGCTGGGGTGAACGGGCCGGGGCGCCGCGCGAGAGCGTGGCACCCCGGCCCGGCGCGTTGTGGTTGTGGTTGTGGTTGTGGTTGTGGTTGTGGGCGTGGGCGTGGGCGTGGGCGTGGGCGTGGGCGTGGGCGTGGGCGTGGGCGTGGGCGTGGGCGTGGGCGTGGGCGTGGGCGTGGGCGTGGGCGTGGGCGTGGGCGTGGGCGTGGGCGTCCGGCGGAGCTGTCCCCTACCCGCCCCTTCCCGAAACCGGGGCCCGGCCCCGGGCCCCGGCGGGGCGCCGCCGCTGGACCCCGCTCCTCAAACTCCCCCAGCTACCGCTGGGAGTTGCCCCCTGGACGGGCTGGATTGGCTCCCCGCCGCCCCTTCCCGCAGCATCGGTATGCGGCTCCGCCGAGGGGCGGGGCGGGGGAGCAGCCCGACGCAGGCATCACGCCCCGTCGGACACCGCCTGGGCGAGTGGGCCGAGGTCGATCGCGGCGCAGCGCCAGCGGGCGTCGGCGCCGAGTTCGAGCCGGAACGCGAGCGCTGTGAGCCGGTCTCCGGAGGCAATCCGGGCGAACGCCTCGATCACCCCATGCCGGGGCTGGTACTCGCCACAGCGCCGCACCAGGGGCGCTGTGGCCCGTTCTCCGGCGGGGCGCAGCGGCGCGCGCGGGGCGAGCTCGATCAGCTGGTCGTAGGCGGCCGGGAGGGCGTGCCCGAGGAGGGTGTGGACGGGGCGCTGGCCGCTGAGGGTGAGCACCAGCCGGTTGGCGAACCAGTAGCGCGGCAGCCGATCCCGCTCCCGCCACGCCGCGGCGGCCGCCGCTGACCGCGATACGGCCGCGGCGCGGAACGCGGGGGCGGTGCGGTGCGCGGCCGGGGCGGGCGGTGTGGTGATGCCCGGGGCGGGGATGCCCGGGGCGGCCGTCGTGGGCGGTGCGGCCGGGGCAGGCGGTGTGGTCGGCGGCGGCGGTGTGGTGCTGCGTGGTGCCGTCGTCGTGGGCGGTGCGGCTGTTGTGCGGGGTGTCCGGGGTGGTGCGTCCGTGGGCGTCGCGGCTGTCGTGCGGGCCGCCTGGGGTGCCGTCGTCGTGGGCGGTGCCGTCGTTGTGCGGGGTGCCGTTGTTGTGGGGGTGGTGCGGGGGCGGCGGGGGTCTCTGCGGCCGGGCGGGCCGCTTCGCCCCGGCCCGCTGCCACCGCGCCGTCGTACGGCCTCCCCGGCCGTGGTGGCCCGGTTCGTGGACCGGTCCGTCGCCCGGACGCCCTCACTCATGTCGCTCGCCCCGTTCTCTCCGGCCCGGTCGAATACCGGGCGGTAGCTTTCGTCGGAGAGTCTTCTATCGGCGCGTTTTCGGGGTCCGCAATGCGCCTGAGCCGCGGCCGCGGTCGGCGTCGCGGTTCACCTATTCGGGGCATACGGCGGATCGTCGGTCCCGGTCATCGGCTCGAGCGCGGCGCGATCCCGTCTTCGTACGGCCCCGTCGGCACCTGTCCCCCGAAAGGGGACCACCGGCCCTTCGCGGAAGGCTCGGGCGCGGGGACGGGCGAATCGTATGCTGGGGGCCTATTGGTCTCTGATGAAAGCGGCAGCCATGCGCGTCTACGTCCCCCTGACCCTCTCCGGTCTCGCCGAGGCGCACAAGGAGGGCCAACTGGGGCCGACGCCGCTGACCGCCTACGCGGTCACCCCAGCGCTCCGCGAGTGGTATGTGTCCGACGACATCGAGGAGCTGGAGTACGCGGCGCTGAGCCGGGCCGCGCAGGCGTCACTGCGGCTGCTCGCCGTCGACCCCCGGGCGCCCCGCCGCCGGGTCGTGGTGGCCGTGGATGTGCCCGACGGGCAGGCGGTCGCCGATCCGGACCGGGGGCTGGACCAGTCCGCGCTGGGTGAGGTGCGGATCAAGGCCGCCATACCGCTCGCGAAGGCCGCCGCCGTGCACCTGGACGCCGACGATGCCGAGCGGGACATCGCCGCGGCCGCCGACGCGCTCGGCGCGGCGGACCTCGGTGACGACGACGCGCAGTTCACCGTGGACGGCGCCGAGGACCACGAACTGCTCTGGTACGCCACCCAGGAGATCCCCAATCTGATCGAGTGATGCCCGCTGTCCGACCCTCCGGGTACGGTCGTGGAATGGGGAAGAACCACGTGACGCACCTCGTCTGGGACTGGAACGGCACGCTGCTCCACGACATCGACGCCGTGATCTCGGCGACGAACGCCTCGTTCCAGGAGATCGGGCTGCCGCCGATCACCATCGAGCGCTATCGCGACCTGTACTGCGTCCCGGTGCCCCTTTTCTACGAGCGGCTGATGGGGCGGCTGCCCTCCGACGAGGAGTGGGCGGTCATGGACGAGGCGTTCCACCGGCACTACTGGGCGCTGGCCGAGTCCGCCGGGCTGGCGATCGGCGCCCGGCAGCTGCTCACCGAGTGGCAGGAGGCGGGTCTCACCCAGTCGCTGTGTTCACTGGCCCCGCATGAGTATCTGCTCCCCCTGGTGCGGACGCATGGTATCGAGCGCCATTTCGTCCGGGTGGACGGCCGCACGGGTCAGAGCAACACCGGCAAGGCCGAGCAGATGATGCGCCATATCGCCGTGCTCGAAGGGGTGGCGCCGCAGCGGATGGTGGTGATCGGGGACGCCCTGGACGACGCGGTGGCGGCGCGGCACGTGGGGGCGCGGGCCGTGCTCTACACGGGCGGTTCGCACAGCCGGGCCAGCCTGGAGGCGGCGGGGGTGCCGGTCGTGGACACGCTCGAGGAGGCCGTACGGGAGGCCGAGCGCATGGCCGACGAGTGAGCCGGGTGCCCCGTGCTCCTCGGGGCCACCGCCCTCACGGACGAGTGCTCCTCGGGGCCACCGCCCTCACGGACGAGTGCTCCTCGGGGCCACCGCCCTCACGGACGGGTGCCCCCGGGGCCGCATCGCCCTCACAGGCGGGTGCCCCCAGCCCGCACCGCCCTCACACCACCGGTGCCTTCGACCGCAGCGCCGCCAGGAACTCCCGCATCCACGCCGGATGGTCCGGCCACGCGCGCGACGAGATCAGTGTGCCGTCGACCACGACTTCCGCGTCCTGGTAGTCCGCCCCCGCCGCCTGCATGTCCGGCTCCAGCGCCGGATACGCGGTGACCCGCCGCCCGCTCAGGCCGCCCACGGCCGCCGTCAGCAGCGGGCCGTGGCAGATCTGCGCCACCGGTTTGTCCGCGTCGAAGAACGCCTTGCAGATCTTGCGCAGTTCGGGGTCGTTCCGCAGATACTCCGGGGCCCGGCCGCCCGGGATCACCAGGGCGGTGTACTGCCCGGGGTCCACCTCGGAAAAGGCCAGGTCGGCGGGGATCGTATAGCCCGGCTTCTCGGTGTAGGTGTCGAAGCCCTCCTCGAAGTCATGGACCACCAGGCGCAGCGTCTTGCGGCTCGGGGCCGCGATATGGACCTCGTACCCCTCCTCGCGCAGCCGCTGGTACGGGTAGAGCACCTCCAGCGATTCGGCCGCGTCGCCGGTCACCAGCAGGATCTTCGCAGCCATGCCACGCACCTCCAGGTCCACGCCTACCACCGTGCTTACCACCGTCCAGATCACGGTGCATCCGCGTCCACGCTTTGCCAAGGGGGCATGAGCGGCGCATCATCGGCCCGTGCGCCCCTCCCGGTCGCTGTCCATTTCGTCAAACTTCAGGGCCCGGTTTTGTACACGAACGGCTCATGACGGCCCCCTGGGGAGGAGCGATAGCCTTACTGCGTGATCAGCGCGATAGTCCGTGAGGGCAACGAGGCCCTCGCTCCGCGCCCGGCGCCCCACCAGGGCCGGGCCCGAGCCGCCGCTGACCCGTGGCGCGTGGGGTCTTGGTCACTTACGGCCGAGTACACCCCGGCCATTTCCCGATCCGGCATACCGTCGTTCACGACCGGATTTTTCGCGTCGCGGCGTCATGCCACCGCCATCGATGTCACGCAACGGCGCGCGACAGGAGCCAGAGGACATGCAGACCAAGCTGGACGAAGCCAAGGCCGAGTTGCTCGAACGGGCCGCCCGGGTCGCTGAGAACAGCCCTGCCGGGGGGCAACCGGTGCAGGGCCCAGGACCGGAGACCCTGACCGCATACCTCCAGCACTACTACCTGCACACGCCGCCAGAGGACCTTGCCGACCGGGACCCGGTCGATGTCTTCGGGGCGGCGCTCTCCCACTACCGGCTCGCCGAGGTGCGCCCACAGGGCACGGCGAACGTCCGGGTGCACACCCCGACCGTCGAGGAGCACGGCTGGACCTGCAGCCACTCCGTGGTCGAGGTGGTCACCGACGACATGCCGTTCCTGGTCGACTCGGTCACCAATGAGCTCACCCGCCAGGGGCGCGGCATCCATGTCGTGATCCACCCGCAGGTGATCGTGCGCCGTGACATCACCGGCAAGCTGATCGAGCTGCTCGATGTCTCCCCGGACGGCCCGTCCCGGAAGAACCGGAAGAAGCTTCCGCATGACGCGGTCGTGGAGTCCTGGATCCATGTCGAGACCGACCGCGAGACCGACCGCGGCGATCTGAAGCAGATCACCGCCGATCTGATGCGCGTCCTGTCCGATGTCCGCGAGGCCGTCGAGGACTGGGAGAAGATGCGCGACTCCGCGCTGCGCATCGCCGAGGGCCTGCCGGACGAGCCGAAGGCCGCCGAGGTCCGCGAGGAGGAGGTGGAGGAGGCCCGTGAGCTGCTGCGCTGGCTCGCGGACGACCACTTCACCTTCATCGGCTTCCGTGAGTACGAGCTGACGCAGGTCCCCACCGAGGCCGGTGGCGAGGAGGACGCGCTGACCGCGGTGCCCGGCACGGGCCTCGGCATCCTGCGTTCCGACCCGCAGCACAAGGACACCGACGAGAGCGCCCACGCGGGCCCCGGCACTCCGGTGTCCCAGGCCTTCAACCGGCTGCCGGCCGACGCCCGCGCCAAGGCGCGCGAGCGCAAGCTGCTGGTGCTGACCAAGGCGAACAGCCGCGCCACCGTCCACCGCCCCTCGTACCTCGACTACATCGGCGTGAAGAAGTTCGACGCCGAGGGCAATGTCACCGGTGAGCGCCGCTTCCTGGGGCTGTTCTCGTCCGCCGCGTACACCGAGTCGGTGCGCCGGGTGCCGGTGATCCGCCGCAAGGTCGACGAGGTGCTCGCGGGCGCGGGCTTCCGGGCCAACAGCCACGACGGCCGTGACCTGCTGCAGATCCTGGAGACCTACCCGCGCGACGAGCTGTTCCAGACCCCGGTCGACCAGCTCCGCTCGATCGCCACCAGCGTGCTCTACCTCCAGGAGCGCCGCCGGCTGCGGATGTTCCTGCGCCAGGACGAGTACGGGCGCTACTACTCCGCGCTGGTCTACCTTCCGCGCGATCGTTTCACCACCGATGTGCGGCTGCGGCTGACCGACATCCTGCTGGAGGAGCTGAGCGGCCGTCCACCGGTCGACTTCACCGCCCTGCACACGGAATCGGTGCTCTCCCGGCTGCACTTCGTGGTCCGCGTCCAGCCGGGCACCGAGCTGCCCGACCTCACCGACTCCGATGTGGAGCGGATCGAGAGCCGGCTGATCGAGGCCGCCCGCTCCTGGGCCGACGGCTTCACCGACGCGCTGGTCTCCGAGGTCGGCGAGGAGCGCGCCGCCGAGCTGCTCCGCCGCTACCAGAACGCCTTCCCCGAGGGCTACAAGGCGGACCACACCCCGCGCGGCGCCGTCGCCGACCTCCAGCACCTGGAGCGGCTGAAGGACGGGGAGAAGGACTTCGCGCTCAGCCTCTACGAGCCGGTGGGCGCGGCCCACGCGGAACGCCGCTTCAAGATCTACCGGGCCGGGGCCCAGATCTCGCTGTCCGCGGTGCTCCCGGTGCTCAACACCCTCGGCGTCGAGGTGGTGGACGAGCGCCCGTACGAGCTGCGCTGCTCGGACAAGACCACTGCCTGGATCTACGACTTCGGGCTGCGGCTGCCGCTGCGCGAGGGCGAGGCGCTCGCCGACGACGCCCGTGAGCGCTTCCAGAACGCGTTCGCCGCGGTGTGGACCGGCCAGGCCGAGAGCGACGACTTCAACCAGCTGGTGCTGGGCGCGGGTCTTGACTGGCGGCAGGCGATGGTGCTGCGGGCCTACGCCAAGTACCTGCGGCAGGCCGGTTCCACCTTCAGCCAGTCGTACATGGAGGACACCCTCCGTAACAATGTGCACACCACCCGGCTGCTGGTCTCGCTCTTCGAGGCGCGGATGTCGCCGGAGCGGCAGCGGGCGGGGCTGGAGCTGACCGACGCCCTGCTGGAGGAGCTGGACGCGGCGCTGGACCAGGTGGCCTCGCTGGACGAGGACCGCATCCTGCGCTCCTTCCTGACCCTGATCAAGGCCACGCTCCGGACCAATCACTTCCAGATGAACGGGGACGGCAGGCCGCACGACTACCTGTCGATCAAGCTGGACCCGCAGGCCGTGCCGGATCTGCCCGCGCCCCGCCCGGCGTACGAGATCTGGGTCTACTCGCCGCGGGTCGAGGGTGTGCACCTGCGGTTCGGCAAGGTCGCGCGCGGGGGTCTGCGCTGGTCCGACCGGCGTGAGGACTTCCGCACCGAGATCCTGGGCCTGGTCAAGGCGCAGATGGTGAAGAACACGGTCATCGTGCCGGTGGGCGCCAAGGGCGGCTTCGTCGGCAAGCGGCTGCCGGACCCGTCCGTGGACCGCGACGCCTGGATGGCCGAGGGCATCGCCTGCTACAAGACCTTCATCTCCGGTCTGCTCGACATCACCGACAACCTGGTCGCCGGGCAGGTCGAGCCGCCGAAGGACGTGGTCCGCCACGACGGGGACGACACCTATCTCGTCGTCGCCGCCGACAAGGGCACCGCGACCTTCTCCGACATCGCCAACGACGTGGCGCAGGCGTACGGCTTCTGGCTCGGGGACGCCTTCGCCTCCGGCGGCTCCGCCGGATACGACCACAAGGGCATGGGCATCACCGCCCGCGGCGCCTGGGAGTCGGTCAAGCGCCACTTCCGCGAGCTGGGCCATGACACCCAGAACCAGGACTTCACGGTCGTGGGCGTCGGCGACATGTCCGGTGACGTGTTCGGCAACGGGATGCTGCTGAGCGAGAACATCCGGCTGATCGCGGCCTTCGACCACCGGCACATCTTCCTGGACCCCAACCCGGACGCGGCCACCTCCTACGCCGAGCGCCGCCGCCTGTTCGAGCTGCCGCGCTCCTCGTGGGAGGACTACGACGCCGAACTGCTGTCGGCGGGCGGCGGCATCCACCCCCGTACGGCCAAGGCCATCCCGATCACCCCGCAGGTGCGGGCCGCGCTCGGGATCGAGAAGCGGGTCGCCAAGATGACCCCGGCCGATCTGATGAAGACGATCCTCAAGGCCCCGGTGGACCTGCTGTGGAACGGCGGCATCGGCACCTACGTCAAGGCGTCCACCGAGTCGCACGGCGATGTGGGCGACAAGGCCAATGACGCGATCCGGGTGGACGGCCAGGATCTGCGGGTCAAGGTCGTCGGCGAGGGCGGCAACCTGGGTCTGACCCAGCTCGGCCGGATCGAGTTCGCCTCCAACGGCGGCCGGATCAACACCGACGCGATCGACAACAGCGCCGGTGTGGACACCTCCGACCACGAGGTGAACATCAAGATCCTGCTCAACGCGCTGGTCACCGAGGGCGACCTCACCCTCAAGCAGCGCAACAAGCTGCTCGCCGAGATGACCGACGAGGTCGGCGCGCTGGTGCTGCGCAACAACTACGCGCAGAACGTGGCGCTGGCCAACTCCGTCGTCCAGTCCTCCAGCCTGCTCCACGCCCATCAGCGGCTGATGCGCCGCCTGGGCCGCGAGGGGCGGCTGGACCGGGCGCTGGAGTTCCTGCCCACCGACCGCCAGATCCGCGAGCGGCTCTCCGCCGGGCGCGGTCTGACCCAGCCCGAGCTGGCCGTGCTGCTGGCCTACGTCAAGATCACGGTGGCCGATGAGCTGATCACCACCGGGCTGCCCGACGATCCGTACCTCCAGCGGCTGCTGCACGCGTACTTCCCGCAGGCGCTGCGGCAGCGGTTCCCCGAGTACATCGACGGCCACGCCCTGCGGCGCGAGATCATCACCACGGTGCTGGTCAACGACACCGTCAACACCGCCGGGTCGACCTTCCTGCACCGGATGCGGGAGGAGACCGGGGCCTCGACCGAGGAGGTCGTGCGCGCCCAGACCGCGGCCCGTGCGATCTTCGAGCTGAACCAGGTGTGGGACGAGGTCGAGGCGCTGGACACGGTCGTCGACGCCGACATCCAGACCAGGATGCGGCTGCACTCGCGGCGGCTGGTCGAGCGCGGCACCCGCTGGCTGCTGAACAACCGGCCGCAGCCGCTGGAGCTCGCCGAGACCATCGACTTCTTCGGTGAGCGGGTCGCCGCGGTCCGGGCCCAGATGCCGAAGCTGCTGCGCGGCTCCGACATCGAGTGGTACCAGCGGATCTACGACGAGATCACCGCGGCGGGCGTCCCGGAGGACCTGGCCACCCGGGTGGCGGGCTTCTCCTCGGCCTTCCCGACCCTGGACATCGTCGCCATCGCGGACCGCACCGGCAAGGAGCCGCTGGCGGTCGCCGAGGTCTACTACGACCTGGCCGACCGGCTGCGGATCAGCCAGCTGATGGACCGGATCATCGAGCTGCCGCGCGCGGACCGGTGGCAGTCCATGGCCCGGGTCTCCATCCGCGAGGACCTGTACGCGGCCCAGGCCGCCCTGACCGCCGATGTGCTGTCGGTGGGCAACGGCGGTTCCACGCCCGAGCAGCGCTTCAAGGCGTGGGAGGAGAAGAACGCCGCGCTCCTGCAGCGGGCCCGCACCACGCTCGATGAGATCCAGTCGTCGGAGACCTTCGACCTGGCCAATCTGTCGGTCGCGATGCGGACGATGCGGACGCTGCTGCGCACCCACAGCTGACGACATCCCGCTTCGGCTCGACGCGCCCCCGGTGGACTTCATGTCCGCCGGGGGCGTTTGTCACCCGCTTGGGCGCCCCTCCAACGACCGAGCGGGCATACCGGGACGAACCCACCTAGCGTGGGTGGTCAGTGAGTGCTTCGCGCCTCGAACCGCCACCGCGTCCCGAGGAGCCTTATGCCCCGCTTCACCATCGTCATCGCCGCCTATCGCGTCCAGGGCTATCTGAGCGCCTGCCTGGACTCCGTGCTCACGCAGTCGTATCCCGACCTCGAAGTGGTCGCCGTGGACGACCGCTCACCGGACCACTGCGGCGCGGTCATCGACGCGTACGCGGCGCGCGACAGCCGGGTCGTGCCCGTGCACCAGCGGGTCAACTCCGGGCCCGGCCGGGCCCGTAACGCCGGGGTGGAGCGGGCGAGCGGGGACTATCTGCTCTTCCTGGACGGGGATGACACCCTCGCCCCGGGCACCCTCCAGGGCCTCGCCGACCGGCTCGCCCTCACCAACGACCCGGAGATCCTCTACTTCAACCACGTACGCACCTACTGGTCGGAGCGCCGGGCCCCCAGCCTCTTCGGGGAACTGCTGGCCTCGGCGGGCACCGATGTCTTCTCCGCCGTCGAACGCCCGGAATTCCTACGGCTGTTCGCGATGTCGTCCAATCGCGTCTACCACCGGGATTTCTACACCCGCCACGGCTTCGCGTTCAGCGAGGGCATCTACGAGGACGCCCTGCTCTCGTACAAGACGATGCTCACCGCGCGCCGAATAGCCTGTGTGGACCTGGTGGGCCTGGAATACCGGCAGCGGCGGGTCGGGGCCAGTACGGGAAGCCCCGGCGAGAAGCACTTCATCATCTTCCAGCAGTACGCCCGGCTCTTCGACTTCCTCGACGACCGGCCGCATCTGGATCCGCTGCGCCCGCTGCTCTTCGAGCGGGCCGTATCGCATTTCCTGTTCTGTCTGGACCGGACGTCCCGGGTGGCTGCGGTGGACCGGCCGCGCTTCTTCGCCCGGGCCGCCGAGTGGTACCGCGCCCATCTCCCGGCCGGGTTCACCCCGCCCGTCGAGGGCCGTTGGCGCTTCGAGGCGCTGGCGTCCGGCTCCTTCCTCCGCTACCGCGAGCACGAACTGGCCGTACGGGCGGCCGCCGGGGCCCGCAAGCTGCGCCGGACCGTCCGGCCGCCGCTGGCGGCGCGCGCCAAGCGGGGCCTGTACCGGCTGCACCGGCAGCGGTCCGTCGACCCCCAGCTGGCCGTCTACTCCGCGTACTGGGGCCGGGGGGTGCTGTGCAATCCGGGGGCGATCTACGAGAAGGCGCGGGAGCTGGCGCCGGAGATCCACGGGGTGTGGGCGGTCAAGAAGTCGGAGATCGAGACCCTTCCGGAAGGCGTCGACTACGTCGTCACCGGCACCCGCGACTTCTACCGCACGGTGGCCCGCGCGAAATACCTCATCAACAACGTCAACTTCCCCAATGAGGTGGTGAAGCGGCCGGGCACGGTGCATCTGCAGACCTTCCACGGCACCCCGCTCAAATGCATGGGCCTGGACCAGCAGCGCTATCCCGCCGCCGCGGGCGGGATGAGCTTCGGCAATCTGCTCAAGCGCATCGACCGCTGGGACTTCGCCCTCTCCTCCAATCCGCACTCCAGCCAGATCTGGGAGCGGGTCTACCCCGCGGAGTACCGGCTGCTGGAGTACGGATATCCGCGCAATGACGTCTTCTTCACCGCGACCGAGGACGACATCCGGCGGATCCGTGAGGAGTTGGGAATCCCGGCCGGGAACACCGCGCTCCTCTACGCGCCCACCCTCCGCGACTACCAGAAGGGGTTCACGCCCCGGCTGGACCTGGAGCGGCTCAGCCGCGAACTCGGCCCGGAGACCACGCTGCTGGTGCGGGCCCACTACTCCTACCGGCCGGACGACGAGCTGGCCCGGCTCCAGCAGGCCGGGCCGGTGATCGACGTCTCGCGCCACCGGTCGGTGGAGGAGCTGTGCCTGGCGGCCGACGCGCTGATCACCGACTACTCGTCGATGATGTTCGACTACGCCGTGCTGGACCGGCCCGTCGTGATCTACGCCGACGACTGGGACATCTACCGCTCCTCCCGCGGCGTCTACTTCGACCTGCTGTCGGGATCCCCCGGCGAGACCCCGGGGGCCGTCGCCCGCAGCGAGCGGGAACTGGTCGAGGTCTTCCGCGAGGGCCGCTGGTGCGACGCGGCCGCGACCGCGCTGCGGACCGCCTTCCGGGCCCGCTTCTGCCGGTTCGACGACGGCCACGCGGCCGAGCGGGTGGTACGGGCCCTGATGCTGGGCCAGGACATCACGCTCCCGCTCGTCTCCACGCCACGGACGCGGCCACTGGCGGACAGCGCCCCGGCCGGGCCGCGCGGCGGCGTCCTCACCGCCGAGTGACCGATCCGCCGAGTGACCGATCCGCCGCGCGGTCCGGCGGGCCGCCGTGCGTCCCCGGCCCGCCGTGCGTCCCCGTTCCGCGGTGTGTCCCCGATCCCCGCCGTGTGACCCCGACCCTCCGTGTGACCCCGACCCGCCGTGTGACCCCGACCCCGACCCGTCGAGAGCCCGTCGAGAGCCCGGCGTCAGGAGGCCGTCATGCCCGCTCTGTCCCGACCTCGTGTCAGTGTGATCATCCCCGCCTACAACGCCCTGCCGGAGCTGACCCGGGCGGTCACCTCCGCGATGGACCAGACCCTGGGCCAGGACCGGGTCGAGATCATCGCGGTGGACGACGGCTCGACCGACGGCACCGGCGAGGAGCTGGAGCGGCTCGCCCGCACCTGCCCCGCGCTCCACGTCGTCCACCAGGAGAACTCCGGCTGTGCGGGCGTCCCCCGCAACACCGGCCTTGACCAGGCCCGGGGCGACTTCGTCTTCTTCCTCGACTCCGACGACTACCTGGGCCCGGACGCGCTGCGCCGCATGGTCGCCATGGCCGACGCCCACGGCACCGACATCGTCCTCGGCAAGATCGCCTCGGTGGGCGGACGGGCCGTGCCCCGGGCCGTCTTCCAGCGCAATCAGCCCCGTACGGACATCTTCTCCTCCCACGCCTATCTGACCCTGGGCCCGTGGAAGCTGTTCCGCCGCTCCCTCATCGAGCGGCTGCGGCTGCGCTTCCCGCCCTACCGCAACTGCGAGGACAAGCCGTTCACCGCGGCCGCCTACCTCAACGCCTCCGGTATCTCGGTGGTCGCCGACTACGACTGCTACTACGTCCGCTACCGCGAGAACCGCAGCAACCTCACCCTCACCGCCGCCGACCTCGCCCACCGCATGGACGGCACCCGGCTGTGCTTCGAGACCGTGGCCCGCTATCTGGAGCCGGGCCCGCGCCGGGACCAGATCATGCGCCGCCATGTGGAGTGGGAGCTGTGCGGTCCGCTGCGCGCCCTGCTGCCCCGCGAGAGCGAACGGGACGCACGGGAGCGGTTCTTCCCCGAGTTCCGGCACTGGGCGAGCACCTGGGTGACCGACGCCCTCTTCCAACAGCTCGGCGCCCCCGACCGGCTGCTGGTCCATCTGCTGCGCGCCGACCGCTTCGACGATGTGCTGACCGTGGCCCGGAACGCCGGAGCGGACGAGCGGCGCGGCCATCTCGTCGACAAGGGCCGGGTCTACTGGCTGCACCCCTTCTTCCGCGACCACGCCGCCGCCGTCCCCGACATCTGCTTCGACGTCACCGACCGGCTGCCGGTCCAGCACCACCTGGAGGCGGCGAGCTGGCACGGCGGAGTGCTGCGGCTGGCCGGGCACGCGTATGTCGAGGACGTGGACTCCCTCGACCCGGCCACCGAGATCGTGCTGCGCAAGTACCGGGCCGACCGCCCCGAGGTCCGGCTGCCCACCACACCGTGCCTGTCCGCCCATCCGCTGCCGGGGGAGGGGCGGCAGTACGAGATGGCGGGCTTCACCGCCGAGATCGACCCGGCCACCGCGGACGGCGGCGCCCCGCTGGAACGGGGGCTGTGGAACATCTACCTGGACGTCCGCGCCCAGGGCGTCAGCCGTACGGTGCGGTTCGGCAACCGCCGCGAGGGCGGTGAGGTCACCCGTCCCACCCGGCGCCGCGTCACCACCTCCCGGGGTCCGGTGACGGTGGTGCCGTACTTCACCCCGTACGGCAATCTCTCGCTCGACGTCGGCGAGGTCGCCCATCCCCTCGACCCGCCCTGCCAGGTGCTCCGGACCATCTGGCGCACCCGCAGCACGCTGCTGGTCGGCGGGCGGCTGACCGAGGAGGCGGTGCGGGACGGCGGGGTGCTGCGGCTGCGCGCCGAGACGGGGACGGGCGCGGTGCACGAGGTGCCGGTGCGCGGTGAGCAGGGCGGCTCCGTGAACGTCTTCACCGCCCGGCTGCCGATCGGCCGTCTGGGCACGGGCTGCTGGACGCTGACGCTGATCATGGAAGGGCCCGGGGAGGACGCGCCGCGCCGCACCGCGATCGTGCCGTACTTCGACCGGCTGGCCGCCACCCGCTGGCTCCGCTTCGGCTGCCGTCCGTACTACGCCAAGCCGGTGGCCCTGGGCCCGGCGCGCGCCCTGGGGCTGGAGGTGGCTCCGATCAAGGTCGTCACGGGGGTGCGGCGGCGGCTGGGAGGGTGAGCGTGGCCACGTCCGGCGGACCACGCGGCGGAGCCGGATGTTGAGCTTTCCCCTACCCGCCCCTTCCCTCAACTGGGGCTCCGCCCCAGACCCCAGGGTCCGGGGGTCGAAGCCGCTACGCGGCGGAGCCGCATATCGATGCCGCGGGAAGGGGCGGGTAGGGGAGGAACAACCTGCCGCGGGCGTCGGTCAGTTCAGGCCCAGCCGGTTGCGTACGGCGGCGAGCAGCCGGACCGGGGCCACCCGCAGCTCCAGGGTCACCTCGCCGCGCCCCATGAGCGGCTTGGCGTAGTACGGCCGGCCGCGCCGCACCCAGCGGGCGCCGGGCAGCCGGGCGGGCGGCGGCACGGCCGCGGCGGGCGCGGCGCGCCCCGGTCCCTGGCCGTCGTCGCCGGGGGCGACGACGGCCAGCGTCACCGTCCACCGGCCGCGGCCCAGGTCCCGCACCGGCAGCCGGGCGGTGAAGGCGCCCGCCGGATGCCCCGCGGCGAACCGCACCGGATGGTCGTGGACCCGTCCGTCGGTGTGCTCGGCGCGCAGCCGCAGCACCCGCCCGCGCGCCGGGGTGCCGGGCGGCAGCAGCCGTCCGGCGACGACGAGGGTGCCCTTGTCCGCCGGGTGCCACACGGCCTCCGTCACCTCGCAGGGCGCCCCGCGCGGGGCCGGGCCGATATCGAGGGAGAGATTGCGGTACGGGCTGGTGAAGTACGGCGTGACCCGGGCGCGCAGCCCGGGCCCGGCGGCCACCACCCGGCGCGCGGTGCCGATGTCGAGCAGGTCGTCATGGCGGCCGCCGAACCGCACGGTGCGGCTGATGCCCTGCGCGCGGACGTCGAGGAAGACGTCCCAGACGCCGGGGCGCAGCGGTGTGCCGCCGTCGGCGGTGGCGATGTCCACGTCCGCCTCGAACCGCGCGGGGTCCTCCGCCGTGGCGTCCACCGGGATCCGCACCTCGTCCCGCGCCTCGCGGCGGCGCAGCACCAGCTCGGCGCGGTCCTCCTCGGGGTCGGCCGCCAGCCCGTCGATGGCCGCCCGGCCGCGCACCCGCAGGGTGCTGCGGCCGTGCCAGCCGGCGCCCGCGAGGTGGTGCCGGACCGGCAGCCGGTCGGTGACGTCGAAGCAGGCGTCGGGGACCTCGGCGTCGGGGTCGCGGAAGAAGGGGTGCAGCCAGTAGACGCTGCCCTTCTCGACCAGATGGCCGCACCGGGCGTCCCGTTTGGCGTTGCGCACGACGGACAGCAGATCCTCGAAGCGGCCGGTGCGCAGCAGATGGACCATCAGCCGCTCGGGCGCGGTGAGGGTTTGGAAGAGCGCGTCGGAGCAGTGGGCCAGCGCCCAGCGGCGCAGCTCGGGCAGGAACCGCTCGCGGACCTCGGTCTCGTCCTCGCGCGGCAGCGCGCGCAGGGCCGGGCACAGTTCGCGGCGGATGTGGTGGCGCATCACCGCGTCGCGGCGGGTGCCGGTCCGGGTGTGCCGGGCGGCGGTCTCGAACAGCGGCCGCATGGCCTCGACGCGTTCGGCGAGACCGGGGGCGGTGCGGCCCGGGTTCGGGCCCAGGTGGTAGCAGTCGTAGTCGGCGACGACGGAGATCCCGGAGGCGTTGAGATAGGCGGCCGCGGTGAAGGGCTTGCCCTCGCCGTGGCGGAGGTGGGCGGGGAAGCGCAGCCGCAGCCGCTCGATCAGGGAGCGGCGGAACAGCTTGCAGGGCTCCAGGCTGGCGTAGGCGTGGGAGCTGTGGACGTCGGTGCGCAGCTGGTTGTGGCGGAAGACCGCCTTGGGGACGCCGCGCCCGTCCGGGGAGACCATCTTGCCCAGGACCACGTCGGTCCCGTTCTGGTCGGCCATCGCGACCATCCGGCGCAGCGCGTCGGGCGCGAGCCGGGCGTCGGCGTCCAGGAAGAAGACGAAGTCGCCGGTGGCGCGGGCCAGTCCGGTGTTGCGGGGGCCGCCGGCGCCGCCGCGGCAGGGGTGGGGGTCGCGGACCACATGCAGCGAGGGGCAGTCGGCGGCGAGCCGGTCCAGCTCCTCCGCGGTGCCGTCGGCGGATCCGTCGTCGACGGCGATGATGTCGAGGCGGCTGAGCCCGAGGGTCTGCTCCATGGCGGAGGTGACGGCCCGGGTGATTCCGGGCATGGCGTCACGGGCGGGGACGATCACGCTGACACGGGGAGGCGGGCCGGGGCGGTGATTGCGCGGCATGCTGGCTCCGGAAGGTGTGCGGGGGGCTCAGGAGGCGTGGGAGTGGGGGGCTCCTGGGACGGGGCCGGGGGACGGGGCCGGGGGTGGAAGCTCATGGTGAGGGCCTGGGGTGAGGTCCGGGTGTGGGAAGTGCTGCTACCGGGTGACGTAGATGTGGGGTGTCGTGTTACGGGGGTGACGTAGATGTGGGGTATCGCGTTCCCGGGTGCCGTACGTGGGGGATGTCGTGTTACCGCGTGACGAACATGGGGGATGTCTTGCTACCGGGTGATGGACCAGCGTCCGGCGCCGGGCGGCGAGGCCGTGTGGAGGTCGCGCAGCCGGACGACCGCCTCTCCCTTCTCGGCGAGCGCGTCGACGGCGTCGGTGAAGCGCTGGATGGACAGTGGTGTGGCGGGGCCGAGGAGAAACTCCTTCACCTCGCGGCGGGCGGTGCGCAGCTCGTCGAGGGAGGGGTCGAAGAGCGGGCGCAGGAGGTTCTGCATTCCTGATGCCCCGGGACCGAGCGGATAGGCCGCCCTGGCCGTGACGTGTCGCCGCCGGAACTCCTCCTCGCCGAGCCCTTCCGGGACGGTGAGGGCGTACGGCTTGAGGGTGGCGAGGAAGTCGCCGACCACGTCGGAGGGGTCACCGATCAGCAGATCCGCCTGGTCGAAGCAGGAGTGGAGGGTGGGGGCGTCGCCCTCGATCACCTGGTGGAGCCAGGGCGGTGAGGCCGCCCAGTGCGCCTGGTGCCACTCCCGGCGCAGCCCCTCGGCCTCGGTGAGCAGAGCCGGATCGGGTGCGGCGCGGTCTCTGGTGAGCATGGCCTCGTCGGCGTCCGCCCGGCGCAGCCGGGCGTCGAGCGCGGCCATGCGCTTGGTCAACTCGGCGCGGAGGCGGGCGGCTTCGCCGCGGCGGGCCTCGGTGCGCGGGGTGTCGGAGTGCGGGTCGTCGGCATCCGGGGCCCGGGCGTCGTCGGGCTCTTCGCCGAAGGCGTCCGGGGCTACGGCGTCCCCGCCGAGGGCTTCGGCGGCGAGGGCGTCCGCGCTGAGGGCGTCGGCGGCGAAGGTGGCCCTGCCGAGGGCGTTCGCGGCGAGGGCCTCCGCTGCGCGCCGCTCGTTCGCGGCCTGGATCAGGGCGGCGATACGGCGGTGGGCGGCGTGGTCCTCGGGGGAGCGGTGGCCGGTGGGCGGATGCGGCCGGTAGAGCACCCGGACCGGGCGTTCGCTCTCCAGCAGGGCCCGTACGATCGGCTCACCCGCCGTGAGGTCACGGGTGGGCGCGTACAGCACGGTGGGCAGGGGCGTGACCGTGGGCGTCGGCGCGGGGGCATGACCGGTTCCCGTGACGCGCAGGCCGTCGAGCTGGGGGCGGCCGATCTCCACGATGTCGGCCTCCTCGACACCGACCGCGGCCCGCGCATAGCGGCGGCGCCCCGCCTCGCCCGCGACCCACACCTGGTCGTAGACCTTGCTGTACGGATCGACGGCGGCGGTCTCGTCGCCGTCGCCGGGGGCCAGGAAGACGTGCTGCATGGTGGGGATCCGCAGGAGGTGGATGTTCCGGCCGGTGTTGGCGGGGTAGAGCGCCACCCGCACCCCGCTCAGGTCCAGCTGCGCCAGATGGGCGGCGCTCGGCACGCACAGCACCGGCAGCGGGGTCGGCCCCAGGGCCTCCAGCAGTTCCCGTTCGCGCAGGATGACCAGGGACGGGGTGGGCAGCGCGGCCACCGGCCCCAGCCATCGGGTGACCTGGTCATCCCGGTCGCGCGGGCCGGAGAAGTACAGCACCGTGCGGGGGCGGTGACGGATCAGCCAGGCGTCCACCTCGGCCAGCACCTCGGCGGCGCCGGGCAGCCGGCGGGCGGCCCGGACCAGGTACGGAACGAGCGCCACCACCGTGACCAGGGAGGAACCGGCGGAGAGCGTGAGCGCCGCCACCACCCAGCGGGCGTCACCGGTCGTCAGCGACGCGGTGAGCCCGAGCAGGGCGGACAGCTCGTAGACCAGGATCCGCTGACCGGGCCATTCGGTGAGTCTGCGGGGCGGCCGGTCGCTGATGTCCAGTCGGCGCAGATCGATGTTGCGGGCCGCGACCGCGAGGGCGCGGCGCCGCCGGATGAGGGTGGTGAGCGCGGCGTGCAGGGCCTGCCCGGCGAGCAGACACAGCACCAGCGTCATGGCCGCGGCCAGTCCGATGGGCCCGGTGACATGGAGTCGGCCGAGCAGCAGGAGCAGCAGCACACAGCGGAACTCGAAGCGTGACGTGGCGCCCATGTGGAGCCGCCCCAGACGGGTCATCAGCCCCGGTGCGGTGCGGTGCAGCAGCAGCTCGCAGCCGCATCCGGCCAGCCCGGCGGCCGCGAAGACCCCTCCGGCCCCGGTGAGCGCCGCCACCGCCATGGTCACCAGACACCCGGTCAGCGCGGCGAAGGCCACGAGACCGCGGGGGCTTTCGATACCGAGGCGGTTCATGACGCGTGCCCTTCGCGGCGGATGAGTCGTCCTGATTGCACACTGTAGGGGAATAGTCGTATTTATGCCTTTTGTTGTCGTGAATGAGAGTGAGGCCGAGCGTGGGGAAGCGCGGGATCTCCAAGCCGACGGCGATCGTGCTCCCGGCGGCCGTCATGCTCGGGCTGGGGCTGTGGGGCCTGGACCGGGGCACGATGTGGCGCGACGAGTCCGCGACGTACCAGATGGCCCGGCGGACCCTCCCTCAGATCCGCGACGCGCTCGGCACGGTGGACGCCGTCCACGGGCTCTACTACCTGCTGATGCACCCGGTCCTGGCCCTGCGGCCCTCCGAGGTGACCCTGCGTCTGCCCTCGGTGCTCGCCGCCATGGCCGCCACCGCCCTCGTCGCCGCCCTGGGCTGCCGCCTGGCCCGCCCCCGGGTGGGCCTGTGGGCGGGCCTGCTCTACGCGACCACACCCGTGGTCACCCACTACGCCCAGGAGGGCCGCTCCTACGCCCTGGTCGCGGCGAGCGCGGCGGCGGCGACGTACCTGCTGGTGGACGCGGCGGGGCTGGTGCCGGGGACGAGCGGAGGGGGCGGCCGGGCGGGCGGTCGGGCCAGCCGAGGGGGCAGTAGGGCGGGCGGTCGGGCGGCCAGCCGGTCGGGCGGCCAGGCGGACCGGCCCGCGCGGGATCCGGCCCTCGCGCCCGGTCCCGCGCCAGGGGCGGCGTCCACACCAACCCCGGCCCCTGCGCCCGGCCCCGGCCCCGGGGCGGCGTCGGCCACACGGGTCCGATCGGCCGTACCGGTCCGCGGCGACGCGTCCCGCCCGGCGCCGGGGCCGGGTCCGGGCGGGCCCGAGGCAACGGGCCATACGGCAGGGTGGCGCTGGGCCGCGTACGGGGGAGTGGTGGCCGCGACCGCGCTGCTGCACTTGTTCGCGGTGCTCATGCTCGCCGCGCACGCGTTGACCCTGCTCGTCTCGCGCGCCCCGCGCCGCGCGTGGTGGGGCTGGGGGAGCGCGGCGGCCGGGGCGGTGGCGGCGGTGGTGCCGCTGGCGCTGGTGGCCAGGCGGCAGAGTGCGCAGATCGCCTGGATACGCCATCCGACGCCGGGTCGGCTGTGGGCGGTGGCCGAGGAGTTCGCGGGCCCCAGCGCGCTCGTCCTCGCCGTCAACCTCCTGCTGATCGCGATCGCCGTGGTCCGCCCCCGCCGGCGGGCGCTGACCGCGGTGGCCCTGCCCCTGATCTGCGTCCCGCCCGTTCTCCTCTTCGCCCTGGCCCTCCACCGCCCCTGCTTCCACGAGCGCTACCTCCTCTTCGCTCTGGCGGGCATCCCCCTACTGGCCGCGGCGGGCGTGGACCGGCTGGCGGAGGCGGTGTCCGGCCGCCGCCGCGCCGTGGCCGGAGCGGCCGGGGTCCTCGTGGTCGGCTGCGCGTTCGTCTGGCAGTTCCCGCTGCACCAGCGGGAGCGGGAGCCATTGAGCCGTCAGGACGACCTGGCGGCGCTGTCCGCCACGGTGGGGCGGCTGACCCGGCCGGGTGAGCCCGTGCTGTACGACCCACCCAAGGAACGGCGGATCGCCATCGCCTATCCGCGCCCCCTCGCCGGGCTGCGCGACATCGCTCTGAACACCCCCGGCCCGGCCTCCGGCACGCTCTACGGGATCGACGTCGGCCCCGCCGAGCTGCTGCGACGGCTGGACGGGGCGCGCTCGGCATGGCTGATCGCGGCCGATGAACCGGAGACACACGGCCCGAAGGCGGCCGTACTGACGGGACACTTCCGGCTGGCGTACTCGCTGTGCCTGCCCGGCATCCGCCTGGAGCGCTATGTGCGGGCGGGGCCCGCGCACTGAACGCTAAGCTCTGCGGATGACCTTGGAATGGGAACAGGTAATCGTTCACTCGGAAGATCCGGTGGCCTTGGGGCAGTGGTGGGCCGAGGCTCTCGGCTGGGTCGTGGTCCACTCCTCCGACGACGAGTTCGAGATCCGCCCGGAGCCGGATCGCGTACCAGGGTTGGACTTCGTCCGGATCAACGAGAGCAAGAAGGCCAAGAGCCGACTGCATCTCGACTTCAGGCCCGATGACCAGGACGCCGAGGTGGCCCGTCTGGTGGCCCACGGCGCACAGCGAGTTGACATCGGCCAGGGCGATCAGTCGTGGATCGTATTGGCGGATCCCGAAGGCAACGAGTTCTGCGTCCTGGGCCAGCGCCGCCAGTAACTCGTTATCCAGCCCCTCCGGCGATTGAGGAGCGGGGTCCGGGTCAGCGCCCCGGCGGGGGTGAGGGGGCGGCCCCCCCTCTTTCGGGAAGGGGCGGGGTGGGGGAAAGCCACCCCTCGCGACCCCACCCCCGCCACTCACCCACGCAACGACCCGCTCCCCGTAGCCTGCGCCCCGGGCGCCCGCCGAGCCGGGACGACGGCGCGGCGCGCCAGAGCCGCGGCCCCCGCCAGCCGCAGCAGACCAGTGAGCGGGAGCGGGACGCGCGCCGCCCCGCGCGGGCCCGTGCGGGGCACCCGCACCGCACCCCGCGGCGAGCGGTACGGCGCGTTCCACCCGTAGGGGAAGGACGCCTTGTCCGTCGTGATGATGTTCGTCGTCTCGTCGCACGCCAGAATCGCGATCAGCCACCGCCGCACCACCCGGTGGAAGACCGGGGTCAGCGGCCGCGGCGCCAGCAGCCAGTCGCGGCACTGGCCGCTCACCGCGGACCGGTACGTGGTCTCGTCGTAGCGGTGCCAGGGCGCCTCGGGGGTGATCGGGTGGAGGCCGTAGTCCATGGCGGTCAGCGGCGCCAGGGCGGTGCGCAGCGCCGTGTGGTCCGCGCCGGGGAGCAGTTCGCATACGATCCACGGCCGGTGGCGCCGGATCGTGTCGTACGATCCGCGCAACACCGCCGCCTCCAGCGTCTCCACGTCGATTTTGATCAGGTGCGGGGCGAGGCCGCGCTCCCCGGTGAACGCGTCGACCGTCGTGACCGGCACCGTGACCGACTCGGTGTGCCGGCGGTGGGCCGGGTTCAGCGAGTTGGAGGACTCCGACTTGAGGGAGAAGTACAGCTCGGCGGTGCCCGGTTCATCGGCCAGCGCGGTCTGCTGCACCTCGAAGCCGAGCCGGTTGCACTCCCGGATCCGGCGGCACAGCGCGGCCGTCTCCGGGGTCGGTTCGAAGGCGATGGCCCGCGGCCCGCGCCCGCCGTCCCCGTACACCGCGCTGATCAGCGCCGAGTACAGCCCGATGTGCGCGCCGATGTCGTACACCGCGCTGCCCTCGGGCGCCTGCTGGGCCAGGGCCAGCAGGGTGGCCTGGGTGGTCGGTTCGTAGCCCGCGAGCCCGGAGCGCCGCAACTGCCGCTGTACGGCGGTCTGTTTGCGGCTGAGCACATTGAGCGCCCGCGGATACGGCCCGCCCGCCTCGAGGACGTCCGGGTTCAGGGGAAGGGTGATGGCGAGGGGCATGGCTGCCGCGTCTCCTGTCGGGTGACGGCCCGCTCCAGCGGGCTGGGGAGGGGGAAGTAGGCGTCGAGGAAGGGGCGGACCAGCGCCAGCTGGTCCTCGAGGTCGTGCTCGGAGGAGACCGTGTCGTTGAGGCAGAACGCCTGGCAGTGGCGGGCCCGCAGCAGTCTGGCCAGCCGGGTGCGGATGGTGGGCTGGGCCAGGTCGAAGTAGTCGTAGCGCAGATGGGCGGGGACCGCGCGCCCGGTCAGGAACGCGTAGTAGTGGTGGAGCGAGGACGGTACGGAGATGTCCGACGTGGAGCGCACCCGGCTGGCCATGGTCGCGCGGACCGCGTCCGGGAACTCCTTCTCGATCTCGGCGAGCACGCTGGTGCGCAGGGCGTGCGGGGTGTGCTTCATCTTCTGGGTGACGGCCGGGCCGAACCGCTCCTCCAGCAGCGCCCGGTTGTTCTTGCCCGCCGCCGATACGGGCACGTCGCCGGGGCCCACGGGGGTCAGCGGGATCAGCGCGCGGGACGGGAAGAACTTGGAGACGCCGTTGGCCAGGAAGAAGTCCTGCGGGGTGACCGGCGAGCCGAGGAAGACATCGTCGTTGAAGTAGAGGAAGTGCTCGGCGAGTCCGTCGATGTGGTGCAGCCGGGTCTCGATGGCGTGGGAGTTGAAGGTGGGCAGCACATCGGGGTCGTCGAAGATGTCGTGGTGGTCCACGACGGTGATCCCCGGGTGCGAGACGGCCAGCCAGTCGGGCACCTGACGGTCGGTCACCAGGTAGATGTGGCGCACCCAGGGGGCGTACAGGTACAGCGAGCGCAGCGAATAGCGCAGCTCGTCGCGGTTGGCGTAGCGGGCGGCGTTGGCGGCCTGGGCGTGGTAGCCGGTGCCCGCGAGGGCCGCCCGCCGCCGCTGCCACTGCGGGTCCGAGCCGTCCACCCAGGTGTAGACGACGTCGATGGGGAAACGGACCTCGTCCGGCAGCCGGGTCAGGAACTCCGGGCGGGTGCGCACCAGCGGCCCCGGCTGCCAGCCGCTGGGCGGGGCGAGCCGGGTGAACAGCTGGTCGGGGGCGCGTACCGGCTCGCCCACGAGCGGTACGGACGCGGTGGTGCGGTTGAAGCGCGGCGCGATCAGCACCCGCTCCTGGCCCTGCCCGCCGGGCTCCCAGAACTCGATGTCGCAGCCGTGCGCCGGGCCGAGGACCAGCCGTCCGCCCGGCCCGGTGTGGAAGCGGGTGAAGCGGACCACGGGGGCGGCGGCCAGTCGCCGCCAGGCCCGTCGCGTACCGCCGAGCCGGGGCGGGGTCGCCGGGTGGCCGCGCCGCGGGGGCAGCGAGACATACCCCGCCTCCTCGGCGCACAGCGCGGCCAGCGCCTTGACCACCTCGGCCCGCTGATCGGCCCGGACGCCCACGGCCGAGCCGACGTTGCTGTAGCAGCGGACCACGAAGTGGTCGATCCGGGCCCGGTCCAGGGCCTCGCACACCAGCCGCAGATTCTCGGCGCGCGCGAACAGCGGGGTGGGGGAGGGGGCCAGGGCCGCCACGAGGGCGCCGCCCCGCCGGTCGGCGATCACCGTCCGGCCGGACCCGGCCAGCAGCCCGGCCCGGCGCATCCGCCGCCGCGCCCGGCGCAGCCGCAGCGTGCCGGAGGCGGCCGACAGCCCGCCGAGGCCCCGCATGGCCGCCCGGCGCAGCCCGGGGCCGGTCATGGCGACGACCGCGCGGCGCAGCGGCAGCGGGACCGTACGCCGGTATCCGCGCACCAGCGGCGGCGGGTCGGCGAGCCAGGGGCGGGGGGCGGCGGGCGGTGCGGTGAGGGGCATCGTGCGTCCTGGGTCGGGGCGTCGGGACGGGGCGCTTCGAGGCTGGGCGGGTCGGGGCGCGGGGACTAGTGGGGGCCAGTGGGGCGGCTCCGGTGGGGGAGTGAGGCGGCGGGTGCGGGGGCAGCGGCCGGCGGCGCGGCGGGCGGGGTGCACACGACCCCGGCCCGTGGCGCCGGCCGGGCCTCGACGGGCCGGTCGGGACCGTGCGCGATGGTGCTTACGGCGGCGGGGGCGGGACGGCGCTCGGCGAGCGGGACGACGGGCGGCAGCAGTTCGGGGTGCTCGCCGAGGAACACCCGGCGCACCACGCGTTCGGCCGCCCGCCCGTCGTCGTACGGACAGAAGCGGGCCCGGAACGCGGCGCGCAGCGCGGCCGAGCGCGGACCGCACCAGGCGCCCGTGGCGAAGAGGGCGATCAGCTCGTCCTCGGTGCGGGAGACCGGGCCGGGCGGGGCGGCGGTGATGTCGAAGTAGGTGCCTCGGGCGGCGCGATAGGCGTCCCAGTCGTCGGCGTGGATGACGATGGGGCGGTCGAGGTTGGCGTAGTCGAACATGATGGACGAGTAGTCCGTCAGCAGCGCGTCCGCCGCCAGGCACAGCTCCTCCACCCGGCCGTGCCCCGAGACGTCGAGCACCCGGCCGCCGGCGCTCCCCATGGCCCCGTCCGGAGCGTGGAAGTAGTGCGGGGCGTGGAAGTAGTGCGGCCTGACCAGCAGCGTGAACCCGGGCCCCAGCGCGCGGGCCACCCGCTCCGGGTCCAGCCGCGGCACGGGGCGGCGCTGGTAGTCGCGGTGGGTCGGCGCGTACAGCACGGCCACGGTGCCCGCGGGGATGCCGAGCCGGGCGCGCAGCCGGGCCACGTCGTCCCCGGTGGCGTGCTGGAAGACGTCGTCGCGCGGCGAGCCGTAGGGGAGCGTGGTGTAGCCGGAGGGGTAGACCCGCTCCCAGACCAGGGTGGTGTGGCGGTTGGCGGAGAGGCTGTAGTCCCAGCGGTCCACCCGCTCCAGCAGCTTGCCGAAGTCCATGCCGCGGGCGGCGGCCGGACGGTCGCGCAGATCCAGGCCCATGTGCTTGAGCGGGGTGCCGTGGTGGGTCTGGAGATGGATCTGCCCGGGCCGTTTCCGCATCCCCGGCGTGAAGTTGACGTTGTTGACGAGGAAGCGGGCGCGGGCCAGCGCGGTCCAGTACGCGGCCGAGCCCGGGTGCAGCCGACGCACCCCGGGCGGCAGGGTGTGGGCGTACTCGGGGGTGGTGATCCAGGCGGTGCGCACCCCCGGCACCAGCTCGCGCGCCTTCGCCTCGATGGCCGCCGGGTGGCAGGCATAGCCCTTGTGCCAGTACGCGGCGAAGACGGCGAGCCGGGGATCGGGAGGGAGGCACAGCTGCACCCGGTAATGCAGCCACAACGCGGCGGCGCGCGCCTGCCCGTACGCCGCGCGGGCGCGTTCGTGGACACTCCGCCACACCCGATCGCCACCCCGCAGCAGCTGATACGCATGGCCGGCCCCCAGCCGGAGCAGCAGACACCGCCACCGGGCGCGCCCGGGTGGGGCGGCCGCGCCGTACGGCCGGTAGCGCCGGTGGTGCGCGCCCGCCCGGCGGAAGAACTCGGCCCGGGCCCGCACCGGCAGCCGGTCCGGCGCGGCGGCGATCACGCAGAGGTGGTCGACCATCCGCCGGAACAGCGCCGGGCGCCAGTGGGCCAGTTCGGGCCGGGTGTCGAGAAACCGGAACACCCGGTCGTACTGGTCGAACACATCGAGGTGGCGCCGGCTGGTGGTGCGCAGGATCCCGCCGCGCCGCCGCTGCCGGTAGTGGACGCACACCCGGTCCAGGACGGCGATGGACCGAGCGCTGAGCAGCACCGGAAAGGTCCAGGGCGTGTCCTCGTAGAACCCGGGCGGAAAGGCGAAGCCCTCCGCGCGGACGAAGTCCCGGCGGTACGCCTTGTTCCAGGCGACCATCAGCAGCCGCAGCAGCTCCGGCCGCTGATCGAGCCGGAAGACCTGCCGGACGCGTCCGGGATCCCCCTCCCGGAGCAACTCGGCCCGGACGTTCCGCACGACGTCATCCGTCCAGTCCACCCGCGCGTAGTCGAAGACCAGCACCTGCGGCTCGCCGGTCCGGGCCAGCCGGTCGGCGATGGCGCGCAGCGAGCCGGGGGCGAGGGTGTCATCCCCGTCGAGAAAGAGCAGATAGTCCCCGGTGGCCCGCCGGATCCCGGCGTTCCGTGCCCGCCCGAGCCCCGCGTTCTCCGCCAGATGCACGGCCCGCACCCGCGGGTCCCGCTCGGCGGCCTCATCGATGATCGAGCCACAGGCGTCCGGAGAGTGGTCATCGACCGCGACCAGCTCCAGGTCCGTGAAGTCCTGCTCCAGCACGGACCGCAGACAGTCACTCAGATACGGCTGGACCTCGTATGCGGGCACGATGACGCTGAACCGGGGCACGGCGCATCCCATCGGTCGAAGCGGCACGGATGGTTCCTCACACCATCATCTGAACGCCCACCGAATGGGACGACGCCATGGCGAGGCCCCCGCAAAAGCCCCCCGATCAGCCCAACACCCGACCGCTCATGACGTTCAGGACATGACTGTCCCACCGGTTGACTACCCCTCTGGGAGAAACTAGTTTCCTCTCAGGAAACTAGTTCTGCTGAAGCATAGCCAAGCACCACCTGGAGGTACCCCATGTCCGAGCGTGTGACCCCGTCCGCCGAGGCCGCCCGTGCGCTGCGCGACATCGAGCGGCGCCGCGGCCAAGCCCGCGCCGCGGATCAGGAATCCCGCTGGGTCGGCGTCGTGTTCGGCGTCGCGATCTTCGCCGAACTCGCGGCACCCGACTTCTTCGGCGACGGCGTGCGCTCCTGGATCGGCTTGGCGGTCGCCGTACTCGGCTGTGTGTACGTGGTGATGCTGCGGACCCCCCGCGGCGGCGCCCTCCTGGGCCGGCCCACCCGCCTGCGCAAGGACGAACTCTCCCCGCGTTTCGTATGGCTGGCCCGGCTGGCGATCCTCGCCGTGATGCTGATCGGCCCCTTCGGTCTGCGCTTCCTGCCGCAGGCGCCGTTCCCGTACACGAGGACGGTGGTGGGCGCGGTGCTCGGCGCCACCCTCATCATCTTCGGCCGCACCCTGCAACGGGCCCTGACCTCCCTGGCTCTCCGCCGCGACGACAAGGACGGCCTGGGCGGTGCCACCTATGGATCCCGCTGACTTTGACACCGCCCTGCTCGACCCGACGCGGCTGTCGATCGTGTCGCTGCTGGTGGGCGTGGAATGGGCCGAGTTCGGATGGGTGCGCGAGTCGGTGGGAATGTCGCCCTCCGCGCTCTCCAAGCAGGTCAGCACGCTCGAGACTCGGGGCTACGTCGAGGTGAAGAAGGGCTACGTGGGCAAACGCCCCCGGACGTGGCTCGCACTCACCCCGACCGGGCGCGCCGCCCTCGAGAGACACGTGGCGGCGCTGCGGCGCGTCGTCGAGGAGTCCCAGCGGGCCGCGGAGCGGCGCGACACCTGAACGGAGCTCTGTCCAGCTTCTACGCGCCCGCCCCTCGGCGAACCGCCCAGGCCCGAGCGGCCCCGGCCATATCGTCGAGCCCAATCCAGCCCTCGTCCTCCGCGCGCCACAGCAAAGCCGGGGCGACCGGCTTCACCTCCGGGTTGACCAGTGCTTCGCGAACCAGGAAGTCCCGCCGCCCGCCCGGCCGGTTAGGCATTGCCTTGACGAAGAACGGACCTTTCTCGCAGCGGACCAGGGCGGTGAGGTCCACACTGAAACCGCAGGAGGCGAGCTCCACGTCGGTCACTAGCCCCGTGTAGGGCTGGAGAAAGCTCCAGAACTCCTCCGGGGGACGGCCGTTGCTCATTGATCCTCCGCTCAGCAGGCCGTCCGCAGATCCTCCCCGGAGGCGATGGCCGGGGGCTCTTCGTGTGTGGCTCGGCAGTCGCGGCAGTGTCCGCCGTTCGCGGAGCGGAAGGCGCGGTCGCAGCCTTTGCAGGTCCGCCAGGGGAGGGCGGGCGGTGGGCTGGGTGGGGTGGTGGCCGGGGCGGGGACGGGCAGCGGCGGCTCGCTGAGGCGGCAGCTTCCGGCTCGGGCGTCTGCGGTGGTGTACGCGCGGCGGGTGTCTCCCCAGGCGCCTTCGGTCGGGGCCTTCGGGGGCGCGGTGGGGCTGGTGTGCCACCGCCTGGTACGTCGTAGAAGTAGGTACGGGTGCGGATGGTGCCTGCGGGGCCGCGTTCGCGTCGCCGCTCCAGGTAGCCGGCGGACTCCAACTCCCTCAAGGCCCGCGAGATCGGGATCTCGCCCTCGGTGAAGTGCTCGCACAGTGCGGCGATGCTGACGGGTGTGCCGTCGGGGAGCGAGGAGATGTACGCCGCGACGCCGATCGTGACCGCGCTTCCGCGACGCTGTGCGAGAGCATTGGCGATCACGGTGAAGTCGGCGGTGAGGCGGGTACGGACGTGGATCACGCCGGAGGTCGGAGCTCCGGCGTCGGCGTGCATGGGCGCGTTAGACTGCGGGCCAGCCATCGGGAAGCTCATTTCTTCCTGATCGGTCAGGCCCTCGATCGGGATTGCCGTCCCGGCCGGGGGTCGTCGTCTGTTTGCGGTTGTGTTGCCGTGAACGTAACGACTGGCGTGCTTCGCCCGCAAGCCGGTCACTCGTACGGGTGAGCAGCAGGAAGGGTGGGTGGGCGGGAGTTCTTTACCCCAGTTATTTGGGGGAGTTCGCGGCCCGCCGGACCCCCGCGTACGAGGATCCGGCGGGCCAGCTTGGTTACAGCCCGACCGGGTTGAGGTAGGTGCCGGGGTGGGTGGCACCGTCCTGCTTGAGGATCTGGCCGCCGAACGGCCACTTCAGGGTGAAGTGCGCCGTCTCGTTCGGCGGGGTGACCAGGAACTTCGCCGGAACGAACTTCTCCTTCTGCGGCGTGGAATCGGCCACCGGGAGCAGGTTGATGCTGAAGTCCGTCGTGTCTCCCGGCTCCAGGGTCATCTTTTCGGGCTTCTCGGAGGAGCGCGCCAGCGACCAGGTGCCGTCGGTCTCCTGAGCGCCGATCATGTCCACACCGGCGAAGCCGGACAGGGTGCAGGTGCGCGTGCTCTTGTTGCTGAACCAGATGTGCGCCTGGGTTTGCTTCTCGGTCTGATCCATCTCCGGTCTCGCGTCTTCGCCCATGGCGAAGCCGGCCTTCAGGTCGGCGGTGTGGCAGCGGGTCGGCGCGGCCTTGGCGGTGGCGGCCGAGGCCGGGATGGCCGTGGCGGCAGTCCCCGCGACGACGAGGGCCGCAAGGGCCACGGCGGTCAGCTTGCTCTTCATGAAGTTTTGGGTCCCCTCGAATACGAATCGGCGCGCGAAGTCAGTGCGCGCCTACGCACCAGAAGATGTGCGACGTCCTGGGGAGGTTCCGTGCGCCCGAGAGCCTATTTCCGCCAGTCATGCTCCCAACTTCAGTTCATCGATGAAGGTGGCCCAGGAACCTGCCGGGAAGACCAGCGTGGGACCGTCGGGCCTCTTGCTGTCACGGACGGGGACGACGCCGGGTATGCCGTCGGCCACCTCTACGCAGTCGCCACCCTCCTGGTTGCTGTAGCTGCTCTTGCGCCAGGTGGCGCCGTTCAGATCGGGACGGGACACTCGCTCCACGGTGGTTGCCCTCCATCACGGATCGGATCATGTCAAGCGACATGAGCGGGGGCAGGGATGCTGCCCGCAGCCGATCGTAGGACAGTGCCAAGCGCCTGACGTCCATTGGTTCTTCGATGAGTTGGCCGTAGTGGGCGCCTTCGGTGTAGGCCACTTCCGTTTCGTCAGGGGACGTCAGCACGGTCAGGGACCCGCCCATCACGTCGTGTTCCGCTTGGTCGAAGGGCAGTACCTGCACGGTGATGTGGGGGTCCATGGCAGCGTCCAGCAGCCTGGCCAACTGTTCCCGCATGACGGCCCTGCCCCCGATCGGACGCCGCAATACCGCCTCGTCCAGGACGACCCACAGCTCAGGGCGGTCGGGTGAAGTGAGGCGTTGTTGTCGTCTGAGCCTGGCGTCCACCCGGTCTTCCAACTGCTCGTCGCTGGTGAGAGACAGACCAACGCGCAGGACAGCCCGTGCGTAGCCCTCGGTCTGCAATAGACCAGGCACCACATGCGCCGCGTACTGCCTGATGGACACCGCCCGCTCCGAGTGGGCCATGAACGCCCGCGACCAGTCCGGGAACGCCTCCCGGTAGACATACGGCCACATGTCCACCAGCAGGCTGTCCGCCTCGAGGACGGTGTCGAGGGTCCGCGCCAGCTCGAACGTCGGTTTCGCCCCGGATGCCCGCTCGATCTGGGTGATCCGGGTGCTGACCACATGCGTGCGCGCGCCTAACTCGGCCTGGGTCAGACCGGCGGCCGTACGCAGTCTGCGGACCCGGGATCCGAACAGCGCCGCCATTGATGCGCGGGGATCAACTTCTTTGGCCAAAACATCACTTCCGTTCCTTACGACCTGAAAGGTAAGGCGTCATGACCTTTCGAGCGTAGACCCGAGCCACGATCCTTGGCCACGGAACGTCACGATGTGCACACAGTGCGAATCGTACGGAAGATCGATCGGACGGAAATGGACAACACCGTGCTGAAGACGACCACGGCGCCGGACCCCGAGCCCGAACTCCGGGAGCTCACCCAGCAGTTCCCCGCCACGCCGCGCGGAGCGCGCCTTGCCAGGCGGCTCGCCGTGCGGCGTATGGAGGAGTGGGGTTATCCGCCCGCGTCGGATGTGTCCTGCACGGTGGCCCTGCTGGTGGCGGAGCTGGCCTCGAACGCCGTACGGCACGGCCGGGTGCCCGGGCGGGACTTCCGTCTCCGCCTTGCCTGCACGCCCTCGTCGCGGACGATCCGTGTCGAGGTCTCGGACGCCCGTGAGGACCGCCTCCCGGCCATTCCGCCGACGCTGACGGCCGATGACGAGTCGGGTCGTGGCCTGCTCCTGGTGGATCTGCTGGCCACCCGCTGGGGGACGACGCCTCGTATCCCCGTCGGTAAGACCGTGTGGGCGGAGTGTGGTGCGCCGTGATCCGGCAACAGGCAGGGTGCTCGGCCGTGGGTCAACTCTTGTGCGCAAGGGCGCTGCTGCCGGTATGGGAGTCGAGGCCGGACAACAGCTCGGCGAGCCCGGGGTCGGCTTCGTAGTGCCGCTTCTGCAACCCCGCGATCCTGGCGCCCAGTTCCGGGTGGGGGGTGTCGGAGATGTCGAAGCTCTCGAACCTTGCGATCAGAGGGAAGGCGACCCGTTCCGATGTCACGTGCACCGGGTGGCTGAGGTACTCCCAGTACGCATCCAGGTCTTCCAGGGCGAACACCGCGCTCCAGTCGAAGTCGCTGTTGTATTCGCGGCCGAAGATGAACGACTTCACCGCGGGGATGGCCCGGCCCTGGTCCTTGAGGCAGTCAAGCGCCTCGTCGATCTGCTGGGAGGTGATGCCTTGCCTGAGCTTCATGCGGATGCCGTGGTAGATCACTGGGTTCTCCTTGCGGTGGTGGGTGAAAGTGGGGGGTCAGCGGACGGCGAGGCGGCGGCGTTCGAGGACGGTGGCGACGGCGTAGGCGCCGCCGCCCGCGATGGCGAGGACCCAGTAGAGGCCGGGGGTGCCGAGGAAGAGCGCGGCGGTGGAGGTCAGCGCGAGCCAGACGCCGAGGCCGTAGTGCAGGACGTTGCGGCGTGCGGCGCCTTCGCTGACGTAGAGCAAGCCGACAATGAGGCCGGATCCGGTGGGCCAGAGCATGTCCTGTAGGTCGGGCATCTCGACGGCGGATGCCAGACCGGTGATGGTGAGGAACAGGGCGGCGAAGGCGATGAGCCAGGAGGCGCCGAGCAGTTTGCCGGACAGGAGGTCCGGCCCCGTGGCGCCGCGCTGGGCGCGCAGGGCGGCGCGGGTGGCTACAACGGTGCCGGCCGCGAGTCCGGCGCCGAGGAGTGTCATGGGCAGCCAGGAGGGCAGATCGAGCAGCGGGCCGGTGCCCTTGGAGAGTGCGGCGGAGCCGTGCCCGAACACGTAGGCGAGTCCGAAGCTGATGTAGGTCGCGCGGTTGTCGACGTCGCCCGGTGAGCGCATCGCGGAGGCGGCGTTGGGGGCGGTGACCTGGGGGACGGCGGTGGCGAGGGGCATGACGGAACCTCCGGGGTGGTGGGGTGAGTGGTGGGGGTGAACTGACGGGACGGGCGGACCGGCAGAGGTGGCCGAGAGTCGGCATGTGTATGTGCGTGGTCCGGGAAGCTGCCCGGGTGCCGGGCTGAGAACGTGCCGGGTCAGGCCCCGGGGACGAGGACGACCTTGCCGATGACGGTGCGGGACTCGGCGAGCGCCAGCGCCGAGGCGGCGTCGGACAGCGGGATCTCGGCGGCGATCCGCGGGGTGAGGACGCCGTCGGCCACCAGGCGCAGCACCTCGGTGAGGTCCTCGGTCAGCCGGCGCCGCCATTCCGTCCGGCAGCGCCGGCCCGCCCAGAAGTTGTAGAAGTGCGCGCTCCTGCCGTTGGGCAGCGAGTTCCACGCCGCGAGCTGTCCGAACAGCTTCAGCACCGGCAGTTGGGAGCTGCCCTCTTCGTCCTTCGTCGCCGCGGTGCCGTACGAGACCAGGGTTCCGCCCCGGCGCAGCAGCCGCCACGATTCCACCACTCCGGGGCCGCCGACGTGGTCGAAGACCGCGTCGACGCCGTCCGGCGCGATCTTCCGGATCTGGTCGTACATGTCCGGGGCGCGGTAGTCGACCGGGATCGCGCCCAGTTCGCGCACGCTCGCGTGGTGCCGCGCCGAGGCCGTGCCGATCACCGTGATCCCGGCGTGCCGGGCCAGCTGCACGAGGATGGAGCCGACGCCGCCGTTGGCGCCCAGCACCACGACGGTCCCGCCGGCGCGCACCTTGGCCGTCCGGTGCAGCATCTGCCAGGCGGTGATCCCGTTGACGAGCACGGTCTCCGCGGTGGCCGCGTCGATGCCGTCCGGCACCGGCATCAGCTCCGCGGCGTCGATCAGCAGATGACTGGCCCATGCGCCGACCTTGGTGACCGCGGCGAACCGTCGTCCGGTCAGCCCGGCGTCCACGCCGGGCCCCGTCGCGGTGACGGTGCCCACCACGTCGTACCCGGGCACGAAGGGGAACGGTGGCTGGTTGTAGTACTTGCCGCGGCGCATCTGCTGCTCGGCGAAGCAGACTCCGGTCGCGTCCATCCGCAGGAGGACCTGGCCCGTGTCCGGAGCGGGAAGGTCGCGGGTCCGGACCTCCAGGCCGCTGGGCTCGACCGCGCCGGGCAGGACGATCTCGGTGGCGCGGGTGGCGACCGGCGTGCTCATGGGGGCTCCTTGAGGCTTCGACTGTGCGTTTACGACCGTAAGGCTACGGATGTAAGTCGAGTGCGGCAAGGGGCTACGACCGTAAACTTCGCGCTGTAAGGTTACGGAAGGAAGGGGTTGCGGCACGCCGTGCGGGACGGGGGCGCTTCACGCTTCGTGGCGGCGCGTCCGTCGTTTCTGGTGGGTGTGTGGGGTGCTTGGAGGCGGTGATCAGGCGTCTTTGAGGCAGGTGATCCTGGTGACGATGGAGTCGGCGATGCTCTCCTCGGACCAGGGGAAGGCGCGGATGACGGCGCGCTGGTGCGCGAGCCCGTGCAGGCTGAGCCACAGTGTGATCGCGTCGAGCGGCGGGTCGCTGATGGCGCACTGGCCCGCGGCGGCGCAGTCCGTGAGGACGTCGACGAGTACCTGTATGGCCGTCGAGCCGAGGGCGACGAGGTCCTCCTCCGTCAGGGAGTTGTCGCCCAGGGTTGGCATCCAGAGGCCGCCGAACATCGTGCGGTAGCGCTCGGGGTGACTCTTCGCGAAGGCGAGGTAGGACCGGCAGATGGCATACAGCCGGTCTCGTGGGTTGTCGCCCGCCTCCTGTGCGACGGAGCGCAGGAGGGTTTCCAGTTCGGCGAATTCCCGCTGTACGACGGCCAGCATGATGGCCGGCTGGTCGGGGAAGTGCGGGTAGATCGACGGGGCGGCGATGCCCACTTTGCGGGCGACCGACCGCAGGGTGATGGCGTGTTCGTCGCCGGTCTCGTCGAGCAGTGCCGCGGCGGCGGAGATGATGTCCTCGCGCAGGCGGCTGCCCTCGCCGCGACGGTTGCGCGTGCGTGCCCGTTTCGGTGCGGCCGGGCCTGCCGCGCTGCTCTTCTCCACTCCGTAAGCTTACACCCCGAAGTTTATTGGCGTGAGCCTCTGTCGAGACGGGCGGCCCGGCACCCACTGGGTGCCGGGCCGCCCGTCGTTCGGGGGCGCTACTTCACCGCGCCCGCCATCACGCCCGCCACGAACTGGCGCTGGAAGGCGAAGAAGACCGCCAGTGGGATCAGCATCGAGACGAAGGCGCCGGGGCCGAGGATGTCGATGTTGTTGCCGAACTGGCGGACCTGCTGCTGGAGGGCGACCGTGATCGGTGGGTTGCCGCTGTCGGCGAAGATCAGGGCGACCAGCATGTCGTTCCAGACCCAGAGGAACTGGAAGATGCCCAGCGAGGCGATGGCCGGGCCGCCCAGGGGCATGACGACGCGCAGGAAGAGCCGCAGTTCGCCCGCGCCGTCCAGGCGGGCGGCCTCCAGGAGTTCGCGGGGGATCTCCGCGAAGAAGTTGCGGAGAAGGAAGATCGCGAAGGGGAGGCCGAAGGCGGTGTGGAAGAGGACCACACCGGTGGTGGTCTGGAAGATGCCGATCTCGCCGAAGAGCTTGGCCACCGGGATCAGCGCCACCTGGATCGGGACCACCAGCAGGCCGACCACGATGAGGAACCACACGTCGCGGCCGGGAAAGTCCATCCAGGCGAAGGCGTAACCGGCCAGGGCGCCGATCACCACGACGAGCAGGGTCGCCGGGACGGTGATGGCGAGCGTGGTCCACAGCGAATCGGTGATCTGCTGATTGCCCAGCAGATGGTCATAGCCGCTGAAGGTGAGCTGTCCGGGGTCGGTGAAGACCTTCCACCAGCCGGAGAGGTCCACCTCCGACGGGTCTCGCAGGGAGGACAGCAGCAGTCCGGCGGTCGGCATCAGCCACAGCAGGCCGACGAGGATGAGGACGACCCGCAGGGCCCCGCCGCCGGCGCGGGCGGCGATCCGCGCGACCGGGGACTGCTTCGCCTGTACGACCGTGTCCGCGCTGGTCATCGGCGGCTCTCCCTTCGGATCCGGCGGATGTTGATGAACATGACGGGCAGCACGAGCAACAGCAGCAGTACCGCGATCGCGCTGCCGAGGCCCTGGTTGACGTCGGTGCCGAAGGACGACTGGAAGAGCTGGAGAGCGAGGACGTTGGCGTCGTCCTGGGAGGGGCCGGGCGCGATGATGTAGACGAGGTCGAAGATCTTCATCACGTTGATCATCAGCGTGACGACGACGACCGAGAGCACCGGCGCCAGCATCGGCACCGTGATCCGCCGGAAGACCTGCCACTCATTGGCGCCGTCCATCCGCGCGGCCTCCATCAGCTCGCGCGGCACCCCGGCGAGCCCCGCCGCGATCAGCACCATGGCGAAACCGGCCCAGATCCAGACGTACGCGCCGATGATGGCCGGGGTGACGAGGGACGGGCCGAGCCAGTCCACACCGTTGTACGGCTCGGAGAAGTTCCAGGAGGGCAGCCGCAGCTGGGCGCCCTCGGCCTTGGCGGGGAGGGTGTACGTGCCGTCCGCCGCCGTCGTGGTCTTGGCGACCACCTTGCCGTTCTTGACCGCCTCCACCTTGAGGTCGGCCATCGCCTTCTCGCCCTTGTCGATGGTGCCCCGCTCGCCACCGCCGCCCCGGGTGAAGTCGAACCAGACGGTGCCGGTGACCTTCCCGGGCTCGGCCTTGGCGGCCTTGGCGTCCTGCGCCCCGCTGATGTCCCCGCGCTTGGCCGCGACCAGCGGCAGCGCGGCGGGGGTGCCCGCGCGCACGGCGTCCTTGGTGGTGAACGAGCCGTTCGGCGCCTCGGTCAGTCCGGCGGTGGGACGCGGATGGGCGCCGGGGAACGGCGGCGACTCGCTGACGGAGTCATGCACGCTCACCCACATGGCGTTGGCCACGCCCTTGTCCGGGTCCTGCTCGTAGACCAGCCGGAAGATGATGCCCGCCGCCAGCATCGAGATCGCCATCGGCATGAAGACGACCAGCTTGAAGGCGGTGGCCCAGCGGATCCGCTCAGTGAGCACGGCGAAGATCAGGCCCAGTGCGGTGGAGACGGTCGGGGCCAGGATCAGCCAGATGACGTTGTTCTTGATGGCCGTCTTGGTGGCGTCGTCGGAGAACATCTCCTGGTAGTTGTCCAGGCCGACGAAGCCATTGCCCGAGGCGTCGAAGAAGCTCCGGTAGACGGAGTAGGCGATCGGATAGACGACGAGCGCCCCGAGCAGCACCAGGGCGGGCAGCAGGAATACCGCCGCCAGCCAGGGCCGGGTGCCCATGAGGCTCTTCCGCTTGCTTGCGCTCGGCCGGTTGGCCGGTGGGGAGGACGATGCCCGGCCAGGTGTGGCCGCGCCGTCCGCTGTCGCGGTCGACATGATGTGGTTCTCCCGGTCGAGTCGTCAGTTCTTGTACGCCTTGGCGGCATCCCGCTCCAGCTGGCGCTGGATGCCTTCGACATTCCTCGGGTTCTTGAGAAAGTCCTGGAGCGCTTTCCACTCGCCCTGCGCCGGCTTGCCGCCGAAGGAGGCGGGAGCCTGGTCGGACATGTCGAACCGGAAGTCATTGCCCGCCGCGATCAGCGCCTGTGCGATCTTGCGCATGGAGGCATTGGGATAGGCGCTGAACTTGACGTTCTTGTTCGCCGAGATGAAACCGCCGGACTGGGCCCAGATGGTCCCGGCGTCCGGTGAGGCGAGGAAGGTGAGCAGCGCCTGCGCCGCCTTGCTGTTCTTCAGCGCCACGCCGACGTCGCCGCCGGTCACCACCGGCGCGTCGTCGCCCACCGCCGGGAACGGGAACACCTTCGCGTCCTGGTCCAGCTCCGCGCCCGCGTCGGCGACGTTGGCGGCGACGAAGTCGGCCTCGAAGACCATGCCCGCGTCCGGCTCGGCCTTGTTGCCGAACGCCTTGGTGACGGAGTCCGGGAACGCGGTCTGGAGCGCGCCGCCCCGGCCGCCCGCGACCAGGCCCTTGGTGCCCCAGAGCTCGGCGAGCGTCTCGAGCGCCTTCCGCACCGACGGATCGGTCCACTTGATCTTGTGCTGGGCGAGCTGGTCGTACTTCTCCGGGCCCGCCTGGGAGAGGTAGACGTTCTCGAACCAGTCGGTGAGCGTCCAGCCGTCCTGGCCGCCGATCGCGACCGCGTCGGTGCCGGAGTCGGAGATCAGCTGGGCCTGCTCCAGGAATTCCCGCCAGGTCTTGGGCACCTTGGCGCCCGCGTAGTCGAACGCGGAGGTGTTGTACCAGAGCAGGGATTTGTTGCTGGCCTTGAAATACACCCCGTAGGGCTTGCCCTGGTACGAGCCGAGGTCCTGCCAGCCCTTGGCGAAGTTCTTGGTCAACTCGGCCTTGGCGGCGGCGTCGAGCGGTTTGGCCCAGCCCTTCTGGGCGAATTCCCGCATGACGCCGACCTGTCCGACCATCGCGACATCCGGTGGCGCGCCACCCGCGATCTTCGAGCCGACGAAGCCCGCCATGTCGTCACCGCTCGGTACGAAGGAGACCTTGGCGCCGGTGCGCTTCTCGAACTCCTTGAGCACCTTGGTGAAGTTCTCCTGCTCGGTGCCCGTCCAGACCGCCGTGACCTGGAGTTTCTGCCCCTTCAGATTCGGCAGTTTCACGGTGTTGGGCGGCGGGCCGCCGCTGACCGTGTCTCCGTCGTCGCCGCCGCAGCCCGCGGCGGTGAGCATGAGTGCTCCCGCCGCCAGCAGGGCCACTGCGGCTCGTGTCGAACGCTTCGCAGGAAGCGATACGTGCATCCCCGTGTTCCCTCCGATGCCGGCCGCCCCCGCGCGGCCGTTTCCCGTGCTGAGTAGTCCTACGCCCGGTCACCGAACGTGGCAATACTGCGTCCGGCGTTCACTCACGGATCGTGACCGGGCCGTGATGAAGGGTCGGCCGTGAAACGGGGCACGTGGGACAGACGGGCGGATGGCCGGAACGGATCGGAAACTCGGCCAGGGGTGATGGGAACGGTCGGGAACGGGCGCGAAACGGGCCTGAAACGGGCGGGAATCAGACAGGTGTCGGGCGGGGCCGGTCAGATCAGTGCGGGTGCGGTGGGGGCGTCCGCCGACTGCGCGGCGCGCTGCAGCGCACTGGCCAGAAGTGCCAGGTCGGTGGGGCCGTTCCCGAGCTCGCGCAGCGGCCGGCGGGCGGGCGGATCGCCCATCCGCCGCCACTCCAGCGGTACGACGGTGGGCCGCTGGGTCGCGGTGCGCGGTATCCGTCCGGTCACCCGGCCCGCCTGGAACGGCGTTCCGACGGCGTCGTCCGGGCGGAACAGTCGCCCACGGCCCGGCGCCGGGTCGCCGCCCGGGGCGGCTGCGGCGGCGGGGGTGGATGTGACCGAGCGTGTCGGTGCGGCGAGGGATGTATCGGGCCTTTCGGGCTCGCCGGGGTGGGTGGGGTGTGCGGCGTGGGCGGGGCCGGCTGGGTGCGCGGACGCCGCGGTGTTCAACGGGCGCGCGTCCAGGGCGATCCGCAGCGCGGCCCGCTCGACGGCCGCCGTGTCCGCCGTACGGTCCGGACGGCCGGACGCCACGACCAGATGCACCCCGAGACGGGCGCCGTCACGGGCGATCGCCTCCAGGGCGCGGACGACCGAACCGGACGCCGGGCGGCCGGGGCTGCCGAGGGCCGGGGCCACCAGCGCGTCGAAGTCGTCGACGATCACGACGAGACGGGGGAGGAGCGAGTGCGGACGGGCGGGCGCCGCGCTCGCGGCGCGCTGGGCGCGCAGATTGAGCGTGTGGAGGGTGTCGCTCGGGGGAGGGTCGATATCGCCGGGCGGGCGAGGCGCGACGACGCGGGGCGCACCGGCCGTGCGGGCGGCACGGGCGGCACCGGGCGTGTCGGCTGGTCCGGGTGTACCGGGTGTACCGGGTGAACTCGCGCCGGGTGTGCCAAGTGCACCGGCTGCACGGGGCACACCGGCCCCGCCCGGCGTCCCGGGCGAACTGGCGCCGGGTGTACCGGATGTACGGCGTGTGCCGGGCCCACCGGCCGTACTCGGCGCGCCAGGGCCGGACGTCCCCGTGTTGCCGCCCATGGCGCTGCCCTGGCCGGTGGCGCGGTCGCCGTCGCCGCCGCTCTCGCCCTCGCCGGGGTGGTGGGGCCGGGCGTGCCAATCCGTGAAGTCCTGCCGGCCCAGCAGTTCGGCGCGGCGCTTGAGCTCCGAGCTGAGGGCCTGCGCGAACTCCCGCATGCGTACCGGGTCGGTGGCCGACAGATGCGTCGAGACATGCGGCAGATCCGTGCACACCCGCAGGCCCTCGCCCGCTCCCGCTCCCGCTCCGGCCGCGGACCCCGCTCCGGCCCCAGCTCCATCGACCAGGATGAGCTCGAGCCGGTCCGGACGTTCGGCGGCCGCGAGCGAGGCGGCGAACGAGCGCAGCAGCTCCGTCTTTCCGGTGCCCGCCGCGCCGTCGATCAGCGCGTGCGGACCCTCCTCGGCGGCCAGATCGACCGCGAGCGGGCCGCGTGGACCGGCGCCGAGGACGGCCAGCGCCCGGCCGCCCGCCGGAACCTCGTCCGCCGCGGCCGCCCAACGGGCCAGCAGGGACGCGGGCGTGGCCCGCGCGAGCCCCAACTCGTCCAGCAGCCGCGCCGAGTCCGGCAGCGGGACGGTCGGCGGGCCGTCGGAGCCGCCGAACGCGCCGTCCTGCGCGGAGGAGGCGGGACGCAGGGGCGCGAGCGCCCGCGCGAACCGCTCGGCCCACGCCGCCGACACCGCGTCCACGGTGACGGTCGTGGTCGCGCCGGTCGCGCCGGTCGCGCCCGTGATCCCGCTGACCCCACTCGTGCCGGGCGCGGTCCCGTCCCCGTGGACGATCTGGAGCCCCGTGGCCACATCGCCGCTCAGCACGGCCGCCACCCCGCACGCCGCGAAAGCGGCGGACGTGGAGCGCGCGGCCTCATAGCTCATGGGCAGCGGGGAGGTGGGCGACGCGGCGGGCGCCTCGGCCAGACAGAGCAGATGGATTCCGGCCGCGGGACCGCTCACCGCCAGCCGGGCGAGCGTGTCGTGCAGCACGCCCGGACCGGGGGCGCCGTCCACGACCACCACGGCGTACGGCCCGAAGTGGCGTGCGGCCACAGCCTGCGCGGTGGCCGGGGAGGCGCTCGCCCAGCCCGGGCCCAGCGGCCCGTCCTCCAGCCGCCGGGTCAGCTCCTCCGTACGGGCCGCGGCCTGCTCCACGTCGTACGCGAGCAGCAGCCGGCAGTCCTGCCCGCGCAACGGCTGGACCTGCGGCAGCCAGCCGAGCCACGACCACTCCGCGAGCCGCTCCTCGCCGCTGATCAGCACGATCTCCAGCGCGGCCGGTGAATGCAGGGCCGCCAGCTGAGCCACGACGGACCGGGCGAGCCCCGCAACCCGCGCCCGCGGGCCCGCGAGCCCCAGCGAACCGCACTGCCGCAGATCGACGGTCACGGGCGCGGCGGGCAGCAACCCGCCGTCGGCCGTGAGCTGGTCGGCCGAGCCGAGCCGTACGGTGAGCGCGTCCGGATGCCCAGGGGCGCGCTCCCAGAGGCGCGAGCCCGGCCCCAGCGCCGTCATCAGCATGGTGGCCGGATCCGGCCACCGCCGCTGCAACGCCTCCGCTTCCGCGGCCGCCCGCGCCGCCGCGCCCTGGTCCTCCCGCACCCCACCCCGCTCGGCCGCCTTCCCCCCGGCCAACTGCCGTACCCAGGCCCCTATCCCCCGCCGCCGGGCCTGCGCCCCAGGTGCGTCCAGCGCATAGCCCGAGCCGTGCGTACGCTCCCCGGCGCCCCGCCGTCCGGGGGCGCCGCCGGACCCCGCACCGGCGGCCTGCGGCCGCCCGCCGTGCGGGTCGAAGTCGGCGGGAGCTCCGCCATGGCCCGCGCGGCCGGGGTCGGCCGAGCCGCCCGGCTGACCGCCGGGGTAGGGGGCGCGCTGTTCGGGAGCGGCGGACCGGCCGCCGTACTGCGACCCGTCGTAGCCCGCGTCGGCGGAGGTCCCCTGCGGGCCCTCCTGGCCGCGTCCCCGGCCGTACGGCCGACCGCCGCGCTGGGCGTCGCCGTACCCCGCGCCCGGACCGGGCCGCCGCCCGGAGCCGTCGTCGCCTTCGCGATACCGGCCGCGGCCTGCGGCCGCGCCGCCGTACTGCGAGCCGCCGGGGCCCGCGTCGGCGGGCTGGTCGCCAGTGGACGACCGGGCCCGCTGCGGGCCCTGGCCGCGTCCGTCCGTGTCGCCGCGGCCTCGTCCGTACGGCCGACCGCCGTGCGGGGCGTCGCCGTACCCCGCCTCGGCCCCGTCCGGCCGACCACGGCCTGCGGCCGCGCCGTCGTAAGGGGCGCCACCGGGACCCGCCGGGTCGCCAGTGGTTCCACGGGGTGTGGACCGGTGGTCCTGGGCGGCGTCCGGGTGGCGGCTGCCGGTCGGCCGTGGGCCGTGGCCCGGCCGCGCGCCGCCGCCCGCGCCGGGTCGGCCCTGGTCGGCTCGCGAGAGCTGCCCCGCTGGGCCCTGACCGGCGGCTCCGGCCCCCGGGGTGCGCTCACTGCGCCGGGTGCGGGCGGTGGCCGGTTCGTCGTACGGCTGGTCGCCGGGGGCCGAGGGGGCCTGCGGGCCCCGGCCGCGCCCTGCAGCGTCGCCGCGCGCCCCGGGCGCCGCACCCGCACCGGGCCTCCACTCGTCGTCGTTCCGGTGGCCGTAGGAGCTTGCCCCGCCGGGGGTCGCGGTGCCCGTGTCGGCACGTGGCCCGGTGCCCGTACTGCCATACGCCCCGGGGGCCGCGCCCGCGTCGGGCCCCCAGCCGTCGTCGTTCCGGTAGCCGTAGGAGCCTGCCCTGCCCGGGGCCCCGGCGCCCGCGTCGCCGCGGGAGCCTGCCCCGCCGGGGGTCCCGTTGCCCGCGTCGGGCTCCCACTCGTCGTCGCTCCGGTAGCCGTAGGAGGCCGCTCCGCCGCGCGCCCCGGCGCCCGTGTCGCCACGTGGCCCGGCTCCCGCGTCGCCGCGCGGTCCGGGGGCCGCGCCCGCGCCGGGGTCCCAGCCGTCGTCGCTTCCGTGGGCGCCGGCCCGGTCGTGGGCTGGGTGAGACTCGTCACCAGGCTGGCCCACCCTCGTCCAGCCCGTGCCGGGGTGGCGGGTGGGAGGGGCCCAGGGGCCCTGGGCGGTGTGGGTGGGGGCGGTGGGCTGGGGCGCGCCGGTCCAGGGGGCCTTGGTGTGGGTGGGGTGGTCCCCGGCGGGGGTGACGCGGAGGTGGCCCTCGCCGTCCGCCCGGACGGCGAGGCGGGTGGGGGCCGAGGGCATCGCCGGTGCCGTGGAGGGGACGCGCAGCCGTAGGGCGGACTCGCCGATCCGCAGCAGCACCCCCGGTTCCAGGGGCACCGGCTGGGGGCCCACGGGGACGCCGTCGGCGGCGGTGCCGTTGGTCGAGCCGAGGTCGGCGATGGTCACGCGGCCGTCCTCGGCGACCGTGACCGCGCAGTGCAGCCGGGAGACGTCGGGGTCGTCCAGGGGGACGTCCGCGTCGGCGGAGCGGCCGATGCGGACCTGGCCGCCGTGCAGCAGATGGACGCCGCCCGCGTCGGGTCCCGCGACCACGTCCAGGTGGACCGTGGCGTCGGCGACGGCGGTCTCGGGCAGGCCGGGGTAGCCGGGGTAGTGGTCGGAGTCGGGGTCGGCGGGGCCGTGCAGGGAGAGCACCGCGCCGTCCACCAGCGGTGGTTCGCCGAGCGCGCAGCGCTGCGGGTCCAGCCGCTCGCCTCCCGCGTACAGCACCACCGCGCCGCCGCTCCCGCCGGCGCCCCCCGCCTCGTACCCGGCCGCGGCGACCGCGTCGGCCAGCCCGCCGGCCACCGCGGCGAGCGCGGTGCCGACGGGCGCGGTGACCAGGACGTCCACCGCGCCCACGAGGGCGTGCGGCCCGGACGCGGGCGCAGGATGGTGGCCGGAACGGCCCGGGTGGGCGCTGCGCGGCCCGAGGACGGTCAGCCGAATCTGCATCGCCGTCAACGGTCCCTTCTGTCCGGGGGGCCGGGCAGGGGTGCCGACCCCCACCACCGCCCCCAGGCCCTTCGGCACGTACAGGTCCGTACGGGGTCGTACGGCTCACGGAGCGTGAGCCTCCCGGCGCTCGGCGCTTCCGTGCTGCCTGCATCTTCGCACCTGCCACCGACACTTCGCCCGCCGCCCGGCGCTACATGATCTTGATTGGTCGGCTAGTCGGCCGAAACTGGCTGATTGCGACCGGAACGGCTGCCCTTGGGCCGCCCTTGAGGTGACGGAAGCCGCCCTTCCGCGCCCGACCGCGCCCGTTTGAGCGTCGATTGAGCGGTCAACGAGCGAGCCGGACCACTGTTGGCAACCACTGGCAACCATCCGTCCGGATCACACGTCTTCCCCCGCGCCGGACCCGTTCCGGAGCCCGTTGCGGGCCCCGTTCCGGAGCCCGTGCCGGACCCCGTGCCTGACCCTGGTGTGGTGATCGGATAGGGCGCACCGTGCGTCGCCATTACAGTGGGGCGGACGAGCACGACAAGACGAGCACCAGAGCAGACCCACCCAGCAGATCACCCAGCAGACCATCGCAGTCCACCGATGTAAGACCACGATCAGGGAGCGCATGACGTGCGGCCGGTAGGCAGCAAATACCTGCTCGAGGAGCCGCTCGGGCGCGGAGCCACGGGCACCGTCTGGCGAGCCAGCCAGCGGGAGACGGCGGGGGCCGAGGCGGCCGTTGCCGGGCAGCCCGGCGAGACCGTCGCGATCAAGGTCCTCAAGGAGGAGCTCGCGAACGACGCGGATATCGTCATGCGCTTTCTCCGCGAGCGCTCGGTGCTGCTCAGGCTCACCCACCCCAATATCGTCCGCACCCGCGACCTGGTGGTCGAGGGTGATCTGCTGGCCCTGGTCATGGATCTGATCGACGGCCCGGACCTGCACAACTACCTGCGCAGCAACGGCCCGTTCACCCCCGTGGCCGCCTCCCTCCTCACCGCCCAGATCGCCGACGCGCTCGCCGCCAGCCACGCCGACGGCGTGGTGCACCGGGACCTGAAGCCCGCCAACGTGCTGCTCGCGGGCACCGGCGAGGGCCAGGAGATGCACCCGATGCTGACCGACTTCGGCATCGCGCGCCTCGCCGACTCGCCCGGCCTCACCCGCACCCAGGAGTTCGTCGGCACCCCCGCCTATGTGGCGCCGGAGTCCGCCGAGGGACGTCCGCAGACCTCCGCGGTGGACATCTACGGCGCGGGCATCATGCTCTACGAGCTGGTCACCGGCCGTCCGCCGTTCGCCGGCAACACCGCCCTCGAGGTGCTCCACCGCCACCTCAGCGAGGAGCCGCGCCGCCCCTCGACCGTGCCCGAGCCGCTGTGGACCGTCATAGAGCGCTGTCTGCGCAAGCGGCCCGAGGAGCGCCCGAGCGCCGAGAGCCTGGGCCGGGCGCTGCGCGTGGTCGCCGCCGGTGTCGGCGTGCACGCCTCGGCCGCGCAGGCCGAGGCGGCGCTCGGCGTGGCCGCGCTGCTCGCCCCGGACCCGGCGCCCGCCCCGGTCCCGGACACCGCGCCCGCGGGCTCGGCCGACCCGACCCAGGCGCTCCCCACGAACGCCCCGGGCGGCACCCCCTCGTACGACCCCGCCGCGCCCACCAATGTGATGCCCACCACAGGGGCGAACGCCGGGGCCAACGCCGACCCCACCCAGGTGCTGCCGAGCGGCTCCGGACCGGCCGGGGGCGCCGATCCGACGCGCGCCATGCCGCCCGTACCGCCAGGTGGGCCCGGCCAGGACGATCCGCACCCCTGGCAGAACCAATTGCGCGCGGCCCGCGACCGCAATGAGCAGACCCAGGTCCAGTACCTCGACCCGAACGAGGACCCGCTGCGCCGCCGCCCCCATCGCCCCGCGCCGCCGCAGCAGCAGTACCAGCAGCAGCAATACCAGCAGCCGCAGCAGTACCAGCAGCCGCAGCAGCCGCCCCAACGCCGGCGGGGCCGCCAGCAGCCGCCGCCGTACGCCCAGCAGCCGCAGCAGTACGCCCCGGCGCCGCACCACCCCCAGCAGCCCCAGCCGCAGCGCTACGCCCCGCCGCCGCAGCAGCCGGAGCCGCGCCGCGAGCCCCGGCAGCGGAGCTCCAACCCCAACCGGATGAAGATCCCGGGCCTGGGGTGCCTCAAGGGCTGTCTGTTCGTGATCGTGGTCCTGATCATTGGCTCCTGGCTGGTCTGGGAACTGAGCCCGCTCAAGGACTGGATCGCCGACGGCAAGGGCTACTGGGACGCGGTCTCGGGCTGGGCCAAGGACATCGGCAATTGGATCGAGGATCTCGGCGGCCCCAGCGGCCCCGGCAGCTGATCCGCCCTCGGGGCCCAGTAGCTGATCCAGCCTCATATTTCCGCCTCCGTACCTCCCACTCCGGTGATTTGTCGACATCCGAAGGGTGTTTTCCGCCGCAGAAGTGACAGTTGGCGTTGTCTGGTGCACCCAACGCGCCAGTAGCCGCGTAGCTTTGTCGCCAACGTGCCCCCCTTGTCGGAGGATTCGGAGCAGTCTTGTCACGGAAGATCGGCAGTCGGTACACCGCGCATCAGCTCCTGGGGCGCGGCAGCGCCGGCGCGGTGTGGCTGGGCGACGGGCCCGAGGGACCCGTCGCCATCAAGCTCCTGCGTGAGGACCTCTCCTCCGACCAGGAGCTCGTGGAGCGCTTCGTCCAGGAGCGCACCGCACTGCTCGGCCTCGACCACCCCCGGGTGGTCGGGGTGCGCGACCTGGTGGTCGACGGCAATGACCTCGCGCTGGTCATGGACCTGATCCGCGGTACGGATCTGCGCACCCGCCTCGACCGCGAGCGCCGGCTCGCTCCCGAGGCCGCCGTCGCGATCGCGGCCGACGTCGCCGACGCGCTGGCCGCCGCGCACGCCGCTGGGGTCGTCCACCGCGACGTCAAGCCGGAGAACGTGCTGCTGGACATGCGGGGCCCGCTCGGCCCCGGCGGTGCGCACCCCGCCCTGCTCACCGACTTCGGCATCGCCCGGCTGGTCGACGAGCCGACCCCGATCCGCGCCCAGCCCGCCCGCGACCGGGCCTCCTCCCAGGGCCGCTCGCCGAACCCGCGCAGCGTGATCGGCACCCCGGACTATCTCGCCCCCGAGATCGTCGAGGGGCTGCCGCCCCGGGCCAGCGTGGACGTCTACGCCCTGGCGACGGTCCTGTACGAGATGCTGGCGGGCTTCACGCCCTTCGGCGGCGGTCATCCGGGCGCGATCCTGCGCCGCCATGTGACCGAGACCGTGGCGCCGCTGCCCGGGATCCCCGACGAGTTGTGGCAGCTGCTCCTCCAGTGCCTGGCCAAGGCGCCCGCCTCCCGGCTGCGCGCCTCCGAGCTGGCCGCCCGGCTGCGCGAGCTGCTGCCCGGTCTGGCCGGATATCCGCCGCTGGACATCGACGAGCCCGATGAGCAGCAGGAGGGCGGCGAGCGGGAGGGCGCGGAGGCCGAGACTCCGCACCGCGGCGTCTCCGTCCCCGCCGCCGGGCCCGCGCCGCATACGCCCCCGCGGCGGCGGGGCGCGGTGCCGCTGGTCCCGGGCGCGGTGCCGGACTCCAGCCGGGAGACCCACACCAGCATGCGGGTGCCCAGCGCGGACGAACTCGCGGGCGGCGCCCACGGCACCGCGCGCGCCCCCCGGGTGCACGGCCAGCGCCGTGCGGGCTCGGCCCGCAACCCCGCGGTCGCGGGCGCGCTGCGCCGCCGCCGGCTGAAGGTGGCCGCGGTCACCCTGGCCGCGCTGGTCGCGGTGGCGCTCGGCGGATGGCTGGCGGCGGGCGGCGACGACGGCGGCGATCCGCCCAAGGGCGGCGAGCACTCGTCCTCCCAGGACCCCGGTACGCCATGACCGGGGACGGCCAGTCTTCCGTAGCGGTTACGCTGGTCCCGTGGCAGTCGTCGATGTATCCGAAGAGCTGAAGTCCCTCTCCTCGACCATGGGGTCGATCGAGGCCGTCCTGGACCTCGACAAGATGAGGGCCGACATCGCCGTGCTCGAGGAGCAGGCGGCGGCCCCGTCCCTGTGGGACGACCCGGAGAACGCGCAGAAGGTCACCAGCAAGCTCTCCTATCTCCAGGGGCACCTGCGCCGGGCCGAGGAGCTGCGCGGCCGGATCGACGACCTCGAAGTGCTGTTCGAGCTGGCCGCCGACGAGGGCGACGAGGATGCCCGCGTCGAGGCCGAGGCCGAGCTGGAGGCCGTCCGCAAGGCGGTCGACGAGATGGAGGTGCGCACCCTCCTGTCCGGCGAGTACGACTCCCGTGAGGCGGTCGTGAACATCCGCGCCGAGGCGGGCGGGGTGGACGCCGCCGACTTCGCCGAGCAGCTCCAGCGGATGTATCTGCGCTGGGCCGAGCGCCACGGCTACAAGACCGAGATCTATGAGACGTCGTACGCGGAGGAGGCGGGCATCAAGTCGACCACCTTCGCCGTGCAGATCCCGTACGCCTACGGGACGCTCTCGGTCGAGCAGGGCACCCACCGCCTGGTGCGGATCTCGCCGTTCGACAACCAGGGCCGCCGCCAGACCTCCTTCGCGGGCGTCGAGGTGCTGCCGGTCGTCGAGCAGACCGACCACATCGAGATCGACGAGTCCGAGCTGCGCGTGGATGTCTACCGTTCCTCCGGCCCCGGCGGCCAGGGCGTCAACACCACCGACTCCGCGGTGCGGTTGACCCACATCCCCACCGGCATCGTCGTCTCGTGTCAGAACGAGCGCTCGCAGATCCAGAACAAGGCCACCGCGATGAACGTCCTCCAGGCCAAGCTGCTCGAGCGGCGCCGCCAGGAGGAGCAGGCCAAGATGGACGCGCTCAAGGGCGACGGCGGCAATTCCTGGGGCAACCAGATGCGTTCGTACGTCCTGCACCCGTACCAGATGGTCAAGGACCTGCGCACCGAATTCGAGGTCGGCAATCCGCAGGCCGTGCTCGACGGTGAGCTGGACGGCTTCCTCGAAGCGGGGATCCGCTGGCGCAAGCAGCAGGAGCAGGGGAAGTAACCTTCCCGCTCGTCGTCCCAACCGGCCGTATGTGCCGCGTTTTTGGTCACAGTCCTGTACCCATGCATCCGGCAAGCACTTCCATAGCGGACATCTCGCGTGCAATGGCCTTGACGGTGGTTTGAAAACTGGGAAGGCTGACGCGCGGCATGCGTATGACTGGGGCGCGTGTTGCACGGGGGCCGGCGGACCGCCTCAGAGGGATAGCGGCCCGCGGACACTGAGAACCCCGAGCCGTTGCCCCGTGCATAGCTGCTCCATTGACGAGTACAGCTACTGGGGGTAGCAGGCAGATGACGAAGAAGACGCGGCTGCGCGTGGCGCGAATAGCGGCCGGCGCGGTGATCGCCGCCGGCGCGTCGCTCACCGCCGCCGGCGCCGCATCGGCCGTTGGTGTTGATGTCGGTATCGGTGGCGTGAACGTCTCCGCGAACGCGGACGAGAAGGGTCTGGACGTCGGCGTCGGCATCGGCAACGGCAAGGACGACCCGACCGACGAGCCGACGCCGCCCGACGACCCGACCTCGATCCCGACTGAGCCGACTCAGCCGCCGACCGAGGACCCGACTCAGCCGCCGACGGACGAGCCCACTCAGCCGCCCACGGACGAGCCGACCCAGCCGCCGACGGATGAGCCCACTCAGCCGCCGACCGGCGAGCCGACCGACGAGCCCACCGACGGCCCGACCGCCCAGCCGAGCACGCCCGGCCAGGGTGGCGGCGGCGGTGGCGACGACAGCACCTGCACGGTGGACCTCGACAGCACCAACTGCGACGACAACACCGGAACCGACAATGTCGGCTCCAAGCCGGTGGAGCAGGGCAAGGCCAAGGAGCAGCTGGCCGAGACCGGTGCCTCCGAGACCACGTTCCTGCTGGTCGGCGCCGCGACGATGATCGCCGGCGGTATCGGCTTCCGCTTTGTGCCGCGTCTGGTGAACCGCAACAACGTGGCCTGATCGCGCGCTCTACGCACGGTGAGGGGCCCGGAGCGCTGCAGCGCTCCGGGCCCCTTGTGCGTTTATCGGGCCCCCGGTGCGTTCAGGGGCGCCATATCCGGCGTATCGCCTCGTAACGCTCCGTTACGCCGTCGCCATCTCATGCGCGAGCACGGCCACCGCGATGAGCGCCACCAGCAGCGCTATCAGTGCGGCCGGGGTCAGCCCGCCGAACATGCCCTCCTGCTGGAGGCGCTCCCTGCTGGCCCGGCAGACCGGGCAGCGGCCCTCGCTGACGGGGCTCGCGCAGTTGGCGCAGACGAGCCTGTCGTACGTCATGCGCTTTCTCCTCCCGCGCGGCGGTGCCGCAGTAGACACGGGGCCAACGCTCAGGGAAATGGGTTGGTTCCCCTTCCACTGTGCCAGCTTCCGTCCGGTTCGGCGCGCCCCGCACGATTCCGTGCCGCATCCGTACCGGTTTCGTGGCCGTTTCGGCCGCCCCGCGACAGGTGGCTTGTCAACCGTTTGACCCCAATAGTGCAGTGAAGAAACCCACCCACGCCGGACGGCGGACTGCGCGCCCATGCGCGCTTCGCGTATGGTCACGCTCACCGACGGGAGCCGCTTCGGCTGCGACCCGTACCGCTACCCAGGTCACCGTGGTGCTCCAGTGATCCGATTCGACAACGTATCCAAGACCTACCCCAAGCAGAACCGTCCCGCACTTCGGGATGTCTCGCTCGAGATCGAGAAGGGCGAGTTCGTCTTCCTGGTGGGCTCCTCGGGGTCGGGAAAGTCCACATTCCTCCGCTTGCTGCTCCGCGAGGAGCGCGCCAGCCATGGCGCGGTCCATGTGCTCGGCAAGGATCTCGCGCGGCTGTCCAACTGGAAGGTGCCGCAGATGCGCCGCCAGTTGGGGACCGTCTTCCAGGATTTCCGGCTGCTCCCCAACAAGACGGTCGGGGAGAATGTCGCCTTCGCGCTCGAGGTGATCGGCAAGCCGCGCGGCGCCATTCGGAAAACCGTTCCCGAGGTGCTCGATCTCGTGGGTCTTGGCGGTAAAGACGACCGTATGCCCGGCGAGCTCTCCGGTGGTGAACAGCAGCGGGTGGCCATCGCCCGCGCGTTCGTCAACCGTCCGATGCTGCTGATCGCCGACGAGCCGACGGGAAACCTGGACCCCCAGACCTCCGTCGGCATCATGAAGCTGCTGGACCGGATCAACCGGACCGGCACCACGGTCGTCATGGCCACGCACGACCAGCAGATCGTGGACCAGATGCGCAAGCGCGTGATCGAACTTGAGAAGGGCCGCCTCGTCCGCGACCAGTCCCGCGGCGTCTACGGCTACCAGCACTGAAAGGACGCCATGCGCGCCCAGTTCGTCCTGTCGGAGATCGGCGTCGGTCTCCGCCGCAATCTCACGATGACCTTCGCGGTCATCGTCTCCGTGGCCCTCTCGCTCGCCCTGTTCGGCGGGTCCCTGCTCATGCGCGAGCAGGTGAGCACGATGAAGGGCTACTGGTACGACAAGGTCAACGTCTCGATCTTCCTCTGCAACAAGAACGACAAGGAGACCTCGGCCAACTGCGCCAAGGGTGCGGTCACCGAGGCGCAGAAGCAGGAGATCGAGTCCGAGCTCAAGCAGATGAACATCGTCGAGTCGGTGCACTTCGAGACCAGTGAGGAGGCGTACAAGCACTACAAGGAGCAGTTCGGCGACTCCCCGCTGGCCGACTCCCTGACCCCGGACCAGATGCAGGAGTCCTTCCGCATCAAGCTGAAGGACCCCGAGCGCTATGACGTCATCTCCACGGCCTTCGCCGCGCGGCCCGGAGTGCAGGAGGTCCAGGACCAAAAGGCCCTGGTCGACGACTTGTTCAATCTGCTCAACGGCATGAACTTCGCGGCGCTCGGCGTGATGACGCTGATGCTGATCGTCGCACTGATGCTGATCGTCAACACGGTGCGGGTGTCGGCCTTCAGCCGCCGCCGGGAGACCGGGATCATGCGGCTGGTCGGCGCGTCCAGCTTCTATATCCAGATGCCGTTCATCATGGAGGCCGCCATCGCGGGGCTGCTGGGCGCGGGCTTCGCCTGTGTACTGCTGGTGAGCGGGCAGTACTTCCTGGTCAACAACTGGCTGGTGGACAAGATCGATGTGATCAACTTCATCGGCTGGGACGCGGTGCTGGCGAAGCTGCCACTGGTGCTCGCGATTGGCCTGCTCATGCCCGCTCTCGCGGCGTTCTTCGCGCTCCGCAAGTACCTCAAGGTGTGACATTCGCCTAGGGCGCCGTACCGGATAACCCCCGGTATGGCGCCTGTTGGTGCCCTACACTCACCGGCATGTCGGGCCCGTGTTTGTTCGTCCATCCCCGCCGCATTCGCCGCGGGGCCGCCCTGACATTGGTCTTCGCCGGCGTGCTCGCCACCGGGGCGGCCGTCGGTTCCTGGGGCGCCGAGCCCGGATCGCGCCGGGACCCCCAAGCCGCCCGGATACCGGCCCGCGCGTACGTCGGCGCGGTCGAGAGCGACCAGGTCAAGGCCGCCGCGGCCCAGGCCCAGGAGGACGGGAAGTCCGGTTCCAAGGCCGCCCGCGAGGTGGTGAGCCGCAGCGGAGACCGGTGGGGCGCGGTCTACAGCGCCCGTGAGTACGAGGGCTACCGCCAGACCCTCGACGGCGCCTACGTCGGCGTCGGGATCTCCGCCCGCCGGGACGCCCAGGGGCGGATCGCGGTCGAGCGCGTCGAGCCCGGCAGCCCCGCCCAGAAGGCCGGGGTCCGGGCCGGTGACCGGCTGCGCACGGTCAATCACAGAGCCGTGACCGGGCGGCCCGTCACCGAGGTCGTCGCCCTGCTGCGCGGCCCCGCCGACGGCTCCCCGGGCACCCGGGTGGAGCTCGGGCTGCGGCGCGACGGCCACGAATGGACGCAAGAGCTCCGCCGGGCCCGGCTGACCACGGACCCGGTGACCGTCGACCGGCTCAGCGGCTACGACGACCACAGACCCGGCGCCGTCCGGATCAAGGTCGACTCGTTCACCAAGGGCACCGGGGACCGGATCCGGCGCGCGGTGCGCTCCATCCCCCGGGGCGACGGCGTCCTGCTCGACCTGCGGGGCAACTCCGGCGGGCTGGTCTCCGAGGCCGTCACCGCCGCCTCCTCCTTCCTCGACGGTGGCCTGGTCGCCACCTATGACGTCCGCGGTGAACAGCGAGTTCTCGACGCGCGGCCGGGTGGCGACACCGACAGCCCGCTGGTGGTGCTGGTCGACGGCGGCACCATGAGCGCCGCCGAACTCCTCACCGGCGCCCTCCAGGACCGCGGCCGCGCCGTCGTCGTGGGCTCCCGGACCTTCGGCAAGGGCTCGGTCCAGATGCCGAGCGAACTCCCCGACGGCTCGGTCGCCGAGCTCACCGTCGGCCACTACCGGACCCCCGCCGGGCGTAAGGTCGACGGCGAGGGCATCGCCCCGGACCTGACCGTCAAGGGCGACGACGGCCCCTCCGCGGAAGCCCGGGCGCGCACGGTATTGAGTGGCCTCGGGGGCGGGTCCTAGTGCGAGAATGGCCTGACCATGGCTAAAGAGACGGGTCGCAAGCTGATCGCGCAGAACAAGAAGGCGCGGCACGACTATCACATCCTGGACACCTACGAGTGCGGTCTGGTGCTGACCGGGACCGAGGTGAAGTCGCTTCGCCAGGGGCGCGCCTCGCTCGCGGACGGCTTCGCCCAGCTCGACGGCGGCGAGGCATGGCTGCACAACGTGCACATCCCCGAGTACAGCCAGGGCACCTGGACCAACCACTCGGCGCGCCGCCGGCGCAAGCTGCTGCTGCACCGGGCGGAGATCGACAAGCTGACCGGCAAGACCCAGGAGACCGGCCACACCCTGGTGCCGCTGGCCCTGTACTTCAAGGACGGCCGGGCCAAGGTCGAGGTCGCGCTGGCCAAGGGCAAGAAGGAGTACGACAAGCGCCAGACCCTCCGCGAGAAGCAGGACCGCCGCGAGACCGATCGGGCGATCTCGGCGGCCCGCCGCCGCGAGCGCGCCTGACCAGCCGGAAGGCGTGCCCCGGGCGGCGCTCCGGGCGGCGGGAATGATGTGGCCTTGTCGCGCGTTGTTCACCTATGATGGCTCTGCGCCCCACCGAGGGCGTGGCACCACCTTTGAAAAATCCACATGGGGATGATCGGTTTCGACAGCGGCTGTCGAAGCAGGGGAAGCGAGCCGAGGAAGCGGCAATGATCTCGTTAACCATATGTCGCAACCAATAATCGCCAACACCAAGCGCGATTCCTTCGCCCTCGCTGCCTAAGTAGCGACTTTGCGAAGTGTCAGCCCGGGGCTGTTCCCGACCCGGATCCTGGCATCGACTAGGGAACTAAACCACTAGACCCGGTCACGGGGTGTAGTGGGAAATCAAACAGTGACTGAGCCCGTCGGAGACTTGTCCGCGTGATCTCCGGGGCCGAGAAAATCACAGCGGACTGCGCTCGGAGAAGCCCTGATTCCGCACCGTTGGACGCGGGTTCGATTCCCGCCATCTCCACTCATCCCATGTACGACGAAGGGCCCCGCCACCACGGCGGGGCCCTTCGTCGCGTCTGCGGCCCGTGATCAGCCGAGCCGGTGTTCCCAACGCAGTGCGGGCCGGTCGCCGATCCAGTACGTGTGCGAGCGGGGGGGGTGACACGGAGCCGTACGGTGCCGATGCCGGGACGTTCGGCGTCCTGCCAGGCGGTGAGCGTCCGCTCGATGTCGTCCCACAGCGCCACCGGACCGCCTTGCCGGACGGTCCAGCCGGAGCCGATCTCGGCGAACGCGGCGAAGGACTCGCGGTCGGCGTCGATGACGTAGAGCTGCCGGTGGCCATCGCTCCCCGTGGCACGTACGAGCTGGGCGCGGGGCGCGGCGAGCTGGGCGAGGAAGGCGGGCATCCACTCCTCCAGCAGCGTCGGCGCCACCTTCGCCGGTCTGGCGTACCCAGGTATGGGGGACGCGGTGTACCGCACAGGTGGCGATCACCCGAACCAGCGACTTGGGGGGGCGGGTTCGGGGTCGGCGGCCTCGCTGAGGCGGAGGCCGGAGGGGCGGAGGGCTGTCAGGGCCAAGGTCCCGGTCAGCGCAAGGCGGCGCGGACGTGGTTCCTCAGCCGCTCGTCGCTGATGGTGTCCAGGCTCCGCCATGCGAAGCCGCTGACCTCCTCGGCCTGCAAGGTCACGTCGCTGCCAGTAGTGGTGCGGAACAGGTAGCGGAAGTCGAAGTGCTGGTGGTCGGGCTCGCCCTTGGCGTCGTTGGCCGGGATGGGGTGTACGTCGACGTGCACCGGGACGGGGGAGAGCGGGGCGATACCAGTACTGATGCCGGTCTCCTCGCCAGTTCCCGTAGGGCGGCCCCCATGAGGTCGGCGTCGTCGGCCTCCAGGTGGCCGCCGGGCAGTAGCCACTTGCCGAGCGCCAGATGCTCGATGAACAGGGCCTGCCCGTCGTCGTCGATCAGGACGGCCCCGGCAGTGGCGTGGCCCCGGAATTCCTTCCGGCTGGTGAGGTCGGCGCCGCTGTCCAGCAGATCGAGAACGGGTGCGAGGGTCGTCTTCTCCTCGGGGTGGGCGCTGATGTAGTCGCCGATGACGGCGCGGATCTGGTCGGCCGTGATGGTCACGGGTCTCCCTTAGCGGTTGTAGTAGTTGAGCCAGGTCGCGGCGATGGTCGCACGGTCCTCGGACGGCACCTCGTGCATGCCCGGGGCGAGGTCTCCCCGCGCCAGCATGCGGAGGGCGGCCAGTATCTCGGCCTGTACGAGGAAGATGAACGGGCCGACGCTGGCGCCGTGCAGAAAGTTGACGGCGTTGCCGTTGTTGAGGCAGGGGCCTGTGGGGTGGTGCGAGGGCCGCACCGGCAGGCGTGCGGGGCCTATGTGTGGGGTGGCGAGGTCATGGCGGTGGCGTGTGCCGTCGCTAAGGCGGACGGGGCTTCCGGTGTCGCACCGGTCGCCCGTCACGCCAGGTGACCCGGGGTGGCGCACTCGGCCCATACGCCCTTGCCCCACGGCTTGGGATCGATGCCCCACCGGGAGGAGATGGCCTCCACCACGGCCATGCCGCGTCCGGACTCGGCCGTTTCCGTCGACTGGACGACGCGGGGGACGGAGCGGGACCGGTCGAACGTCGAGATTCGTACCAGGTGATCGCTGGGGCGTTCGACCTTGAGGCGGAAGCAGCCGCGCTGCTCGGGGTCGGGGATATGGCGGGTGGCGTGCCGGATCGCGTTGGTGGCCAGCTCTGAGGCGATCAAGCGGGCGTCGTCCACCAGGTCCTCCAGCCCCCAGGCCCGCAGGGTCGCGGCGACCGATAGGCGCGCGATGCCTACGGACTCCTCGGCGCACGGGAGCGACTGGGTGTAGGTCGGATGGCCTGTGCCAGTGGGTGTGAGCGGTGAGGGCTTGCTGGTCATCATCGTGGTCATCTCGTCGGCATTCTGGTGAGTGGGCCAGGCGGCGTGGTGACCCCGGGGAACGGGCTGCTCGTGTGGACGGCCTGGCGCTGCATGACACCCAGTCAACGCTCGGGAGCGCTCCGTGTTTAGGGCATGTGCAAGCCGCCCTGCCCGCATGCACCCGGACCTTTTTGCCTGCCCTTGACCAAGTTCCTTGGTGGGCTGTGCGTGCGTGTCTACCGTGGAAGCATGGGGAACCAAGCCCTCCAAATGGCCCTGGACGATGCTGGATTAACGCAGGAGAAGTTGGCTGAGGCGGTGAACAAGGCCATCGAGCGGGTGACCGGAAGACCCGGCCGGATCGGTGACCGGGTGGTGCGGCGGTGGCTGAGCGGACAGACCCGCTGGCCCCACGAACTCCAGCGCCGCGCCCTCACGATGACACTGGGCCGGGCACCGGTCGAGCTGGGATTCGTTCCCCCGTCGGGCCCTCTCCCCGCCGCCCCTCCGGAGGACAACGTGAACCGCCGCCAGGCCCTCGCCACGGGAGCCGCGCTGGGAGCGGCCGTGACCGCACCGGCTCCCGCCACGCCTTACCACGTCGGCATGGGCGACGTACGGGCCCTGCAAGGCCGCTTCGCCAAACTCATCGCCGCCGACCACAAGAAGGGCGGGGACGAGCAGACCGAGGCCGCTGCCCTGGCCCTGGCGGATGAAGCCGTTGCCCTGCGCCAGCGTGGTTCGTGTTCCCAGCGCGTCAGGCACGCCCTGTACGCCACGGCCGCCGCCTGCGTGTCCAGCGCCGTGTGGGCCGCCACCGACGGGCGTCGTTTCGACGCGGCCCTACGGCATCATGAGCGGGCGGCCAGCCTTGCCCAGGAGTCCGGCGATCAGGCCATCCTGTTCCGCGTCTGGTCCCACAAGGGCAGTCTCTACCGCCACCTGGGCCGACCGGCCGATGCCCTCGACGCCAACGATGTCGCCCGGCGCCTGTCCATCACCCGCCGTGACTCGCTCTTCGCCTCCCTCGGCCACGCCCGGCACGCCGCGATCCTCGGCCTGACGCGGGACAAGGCCGGTGTGGATCGCGCCCTGGGCTGTGCCCGGGAAGCGATGGTCCGAGCCGATCCGGGCGAGCGACGGCCGCTGTGGCTGACCGCGTTCTACGACGAAGCCGAAGTGCACAGCCTTGCCACCACCGCGTACCTGGCCGCCGGGCGAGGGGCCGAGGCGGAGGCGCACGCCCATGTCTCCCTCACCCTGTTCCGCCCCCATCTCGTCCGCTCCCGGGCCATCACGACCGCCCGCCTGGCCCGCGCCCAGCTCGGGCAGGGCGAGGCGGAGCGGGCCGTGGCCACCGCTGCCTCCATTGACGTGGAGCACCCCCGGGTACGGTCCATGCTCGACTCGTTCACCCGTGACCTTCGCCGGATCTCGCCCGGACCTGTCTACGACTTGTGGGAGCAGCAGTGGAAGACGGCGTGAGTCTCGTCCGGATCGGGGACGTGGAGTCCGTGTGGGATGACCTCGTCGGGATCTACAAGGAGTGCTGGGCGCACAAGCTTCATCTGCCGCACTATGCCCCGGAGGCGTTCGGGGAGCGGCTGCGGCGGCATGCCGGTGAACCGGGGTGGGAGGCCGTGGTGGCGTATGACTCAGGTGAGCCGTTCGGCTACCTCTACGCTAACCGGCTCACCGGAGCGGACGACCGCTGGTGGGGCCGTACGCGCCCGGAGCCTGAGCCGGGCATCGCGAGCGCTTCGACCGTCGCGGTGAAAGAGATGATGGTCCGCCAGCAGTGGCGCAGGCAGGGGACCGCCTGCCAATTGCATGACGTGCTCCTGGCCGGGCGGCCCGAGACGCAGGTCTCATTGATGGTGAACCCTTTGAACCAGGACGGGAGGGTGCAGGCCCTGTACGCCTCGTGGGGGTACGCGGTGGTGGGCACCGCCCAGTCCTCGCCGGAGGCGCCGGTCCTGACGGTCATGGTGCGCCCGGTGCGGCCCGAGGTGGCCGCCGGGTAGCACCATTCCCTCCAGCGGATCTGCCTGCCGCATGACGGTCCGGCTCCCGCGGCGGGTCTGCAACCAGGTCACCACCGCCCCGGCCAGCACGGTGGCGACACCGCCGGGTTCCAGCAGGGCGAGGACCACGTCCGTCCCGGTGCCCATGGCGCCCGGCGGCGGGGCGTCGCCGGTGGCTCTGCGCACTCTGCCCCGCAGCGCGGGCTGCCTGGCCAGCCAGCGGCGCAGATGTGGCCTGTTTCGCGTAGCTTGTCCCCGGGATGGTAGTGGCGACCGTGTCGGGAGGGAGAGCCCTGATTGCGCCAATACGGCATCGTCCGGAGCGCGGTCCGGTGGGGCGGCCCCTCCGAAAACGCTTGATCTGGAGCAACTACCTTGTCAAGGGTTTTCGAGAAAGGTACCCCCTGCGGCGTCGAGCGCGACGGTGGACCGTCCAGGCATGGCGGTGGATGCGGAGTCCGGCGGTCCGGCGACGGGCCTCGCCCCCCCCGCACACGGATGCCGCCGCCGGCGGTCGCTCCCACCGGCCCGGCGGTCGGCGGTCGCCCCCACGCCCCCGCCCCCTGTCCCGCTGCTCAATCGCGCGAAGCGCGCGAGACGGCGCCGCACCCGGCCAACGCGCCGCACCCGACCGATGCGGCACCCCCGGCCGAGGCGGCCGGTCGGGCGAGGTGCGTCGGCCGTCTCGTCGGCCAGGTTTCGCGGACCCCGCTGGTGCACCGCGCCATCCGCCGCGTAGGCGCGGCCCGGGGGCGGGGACGACCTCAGCCGATGTCCAGGACCGCCTTGCCGTGGAGGCGGCGGTCCAGGAGGGCGGTGACGGCCTGCTCGGCTTGGTCCCAGCTGCCGCGCCAGGTGATCTGGGGGTCGAGGTCGCCCGTCGCGACGCGCTCCGCGAGCCAGCCGAGGTCCGTGCCGATGTCGGGGCGGTCGAGGAGGTAGAAGGTGACGATGGAACGGTTGTGGCGGCCGTCGTTTCCGTAGAGGGCGCCGAACGGGAAGGTCTCGGGCTGGCCCGTCACATGGCCGACGGATACCAGGGTGCCGTGCGCGGCGAGCTTGTCGTACGCGGTCACCAGCTGCGGTCCGCCGACCATGTCCACCACTCCGTGCACCGGCTCGCCGACCTCCTCCGGCCCCGCGATCACCTCATGCGCGCCCAGCGCCCGTAGGTCGTCGCCGTGGGCGGTGGGGTCGCCGGTGGTGGCGATGACGTGGGCGCCGCCGAGCCGGGCGAGCTGGACGGCGTAGCGGCCGACCCCGCCGGTGGCGCCCGTGACCAGGATGCGCCGGCCGAGGGTGTCGCCGATCCGGCGCAGGGCGCGCAGGGCGCTGCCGCCCGCGACCGGGATGGTGCTGATGGCGCCGGGGTCGGCACCGGCGGGCGGGACGCCGAGCATTCCGGTGTCCACCGCGCGCAGCTCGGCCCAGCCGCCGTCCGTGCCCAGGGTGACGACTGGGGTTCCGGCGGCCGGTCCGGAGCCGTCGGCGGCGGCGCGCTCGACCACTCCGGCGGCGTCCCAGCCCAGCACGGTGCCGTCGGGGGCCTCGGTCCGGTGGGCGACCTCGCCGTAGTTGAGGGAGGTGGCGGTCACCCGGACCAGCGCCTGGTGGGGGGCGGGTTCGGGGTCGGCGGCCGTGCCGAGGCGGAGGCCGGAGGGGGAGGAGTGGTCAACGAGCAGCGCGCGCATGGCGGTTCGCCTTTCCGGTGAATGATGGCGACATCATTTATGCCACTGAGTGGCAAACGCGTGCAAGTGGCGTCATCGATGACGGCTACACTTTTCGCCGTGACTGCCGCTCCCAACTCCTCACTGCGCGAACGCAAGAAGCGGCGCACCCGTCAGACGCTGATAGACACCGCTCTGGAGCTGTTCACCCGGCGCGGCTTCGGCGGGGTGACGCTGGACGAGCTGTGCGAGGAGGTGGAGGTCTCCAAGCGCACCTTCTTCCGCACGTTCACCAGCAAGGAAGACGTCGCGATGGCCCCCGACCAGGACCTGTGGCGGGCCTTCCTGGAGGAGCTGGAGACCGCGGACCCGGCCGCCGGGCTGCCGGTGGTGGAGCTGGGGCGGGACGCGCTGCTGGCCGCGCTGGCGCGGATGGACGACGAGGGCTGGGCCCGCCGGATGCTGCTCAGCCGGCGGCTGGCCGAGCGGACGCCTTCGATGGGCGCGCACGGTTTGCAGTTCTGCGAGGCCACCACGCAGGAGGCGCTGGGGATCCTGCACCGCCGGTTCGGCCTCGGCGCGCCGGGCGACCTCCGGCCGCGGCTGGCGGTGGACATGCTGGTCGCCGCGTTCCACGGGGCGCTGGCGAGCTGGGTGGCACAGGCCGAAGAGGCCCACGGGGCGGGCCGGGCCGAACCGCCCGCCGCCGGGGAACTGGCCGACCGCCTTCGCGAGGCCGTCGCCGCCCTTCCCGCGAGCCTCGCCCTGACGGCAGCGTCCGGTGGGGACGGCGGGGACGGCGGTTGACGTCCGGGCTCTGGGCCGAGAGCGATGGTCAGCTGAAGGCGATCACCAGGCCGAAGCCGAGGAAGATCGTGCCGATCAGGGTCAGGACCACCGCCGGGCCGAGTATGTGGCGTCGCATCCATACCCGGGCCTTCTGCGACTCGCCCGGGAGGTACAACACGTCCACCCTCCGGCCGGTCGCCAGCCCCAAGCCGACGCCCTGGACCGCGGTCGTGAACTCCACCATGTAGCCCTGGTGGTCGTGGAACCGGATGACCGGGGTCTGGGTCGTGCCTCGGTCCCGGCGGTTCACGATGTTGGCGACCACCACCCCCTCCGTACGGACCCCGTCGCGGCGCAGCCGTCGCACCAGCTGGGTGTCGCGCCAGGCGAAGACGTAGAGCAACAGGCCGACCGCGACGCACAGCAGATCGGCTCCGGGCATGGCCATCGGTGGGCCGCCTCTCGTCGTGTCCGAGTGTCCGAATCTCTGTCCGCCATAGGAGACGCGATGATCCGGAGCTTCGGTTGCCGCCCGCGCGCTCTGTCGCGAAATGGTGGCGTGCGGGATCCTCCCGTGACATGAGCAGACCCCTGAACCGTCGTGTGAGCGGCTGGATCTGGCCCCTCGTCATCCCTCTCGTCATCGGACTCGCCTTCACCCTTACCTGGAGCTCACCGGCAGGTGCGGACGCCTCCCGCGCCGGGATCGGCGACGCCATCGACACCATCCTCGCCGACCCCCTGCTGAAGGGCGGCGCGGCCGGGGTCGTGGTCGCCGACGCCGACTCCGGTGCCATGCTCTACCGGCACCGGCCCGACGACCGGCTGATGCCCGCCTCCAACACCAAGCTGTTCACCTCGGCCGCCGCCATGGGGGTGCTCGGCCCCGGCCACCGCTTCCGCACCGATGTGCTGACCGACGGCGCCCGCCGCGGGCACACCCTCCGGGGCGATCTCTACCTCCGCGGCACCGGCGACCCCACGATGCTCGCCGGGGACTACGACCGCCTGGCGAAGGGCGTCGCCGACGCGGGGATCACCAAGGTCAGCGGGCGGCTGATCGCCGATGACACCCGGTTCGACGCCCAGCGGGCGGGCCGCTCCTGGGCCGCCGACGACGAGTCCTCGTACTACGCGGCGCAGATCTCCGCGCTGACCCTCGCCCCCGACACCGACTACGACGCGGGCAGCGTCATCGTGGAGGTGACCCCGGGCGCGGCGACCGGCGACCGGCCGAAGGTCACCGTCACGCCGCCGAACGCGTACGTACGGATCGACAACCGCGCGACCACCGGAAGCGGCAGCCTCACCATCGAGCGGCAGCACGGCTCCAACACCATCACCGTCAACGGGGCCCTTCCGGCCGGGGCGGCGACCGCCAAGGAGTGGGTCAGCGTGTGGGAGCCCACCGGCTACGCCACCTCGGTCTTCGCCGACGCCCTCGAACGGCACGGCGTCCGCGTCGCCGGGCCCACCCGGCTGGGCAGGGCCGCCCCGGCGGGCGCCCGCACCCTCGCCGCGCACCGCTCCATGCCGCTGAAGGATCTGCTCATCCCCTTCATGAAGCTGTCCAACAACATCCACGCCGAGGCGCTCACCAAGGCCATCGGCTACGAGACGGCCGGGCGCGGCACCTGGGACGCGGGGCTCGCCGCCATCGCCGACTGGCTGAAGAAGCGGGGCGTGGACAGCGGCACGGTGCGCCAGGTGGACGGCTCGGGGCTGTCCCGGATGGACAACATCGCGGCCGGGCGCCTCACCGAACTGCTGCTGTCGGTGCGCGACGAGCCCTGGTACGCCGACTGGTACGCCTCGCTGCCGGTGGCCTGCGCCCCGGACCGGTTCGTGGGCGGCACCCTGCGTACGCGGATGTGCTCCACCCCGGCGGCCGGGAACGCGCGCGGCAAGACCGGCTCCCTGACCGGCGCATCGGCGCTCTCCGGCTATGTCACCGACGCGGACGGCAGGGAGCTGGTCTACAGCGTCGTCCTCAACAACTACCTCGCCGCGTCCGTGAAGAACCTGGAGGACGCGATCGTGGTGACGCTCGCGAAGTCCGGCGAGGGCCATGCGGAGGCGGTGCGGCCCCGTGCCGTACGGGGTGCCACGGACGCCTCGGCCGACGCCGGACGCGAGTGCTCCTGGGCCAAGCCCCGGCGCTGCTGATCGGCAGAGTCAGAGCGGCACCGTCAGCACCGCCGTCCCCGCCGCCGCCTCCGCGGACGGGCCGCCGGCCACCTCAAGCCGCCATGGCGCCGGGGTGCCGGTGGCCTCCGCGCGCAGTACCGCCCCGTCCCGGACGACGGTGAAGGTGGCGGCCGTCGTGCCGTCCGGGCGCGGCACCCGCACCGTGACCGGGTCCGCCGCCGGTTCGTACACCCGCAGCGTGATCCCGTCCGCCCAGTCGGCGTCGGGGCGGTCGTCGGCCGCCCCGAACGGGATCACCGCGCCGGGGCGGGCCAGCAGCGGGACGCTGCGGAAGCCGTGGGTCTCGCGCACCCAGCGCGGGCCGCGCACCGTCCGCCCGCTGGGCACATGCGTCCAGACGCCCTCCGGTACGTAGTACGTCACCTCGCCCTCGTCGTCGAAGACCGGGGCGACCAGCAGATCCCCGCCGAGCATGTACTGCCGCTCGAGACCCGCGCACCCGGGGTCGTCCGGGAACTCCAGGACCATGGCCCGCATCACCGGGACGCCCTCGGTGTGCGCCTGCCGCGCCGCCTCGTACAGATACGGCATCAGCCGCAGCTTCAGCCGGGTGAAGTGGCGCAGCACCTCGACCGACTCCTCGTCGAAGAGCCACGGCACCCGGTAGGAGGACGAGCCGTGCAGCCTGCTGTGCGAGGACAGCAGCCCGAAGGCGATCCACCGCTTGAACAGGGCCGGGTCCGGGGTGCCCTCGAAGCCGCCGATGTCATGGCTCCAGAAGCCGAAGCCGGAGAGACCCAGCGAGAGCCCGCCGCGCAGCGATTCGGCCATCGCCTCGTAGGTGGACTCGCAGTCGCCGCCCCAGTGCACCGGGAACCGCTGGCCACCGGCCGTGGCCGAGCGCGCGAAGACCACCGCCTCGCCCTCGCCGCGCCGCTCGCTCAGCGCCTCGTGGACGGTGCGGTTGTAGAGGTGGGTGTAGTAGTTGTGCATCCGCTCGGGGTCGGAGCCGTCCGCGTAGACCACGTCCAGCGGCACCCGCTCGCCGAAGTCGGTCTTGAAGCAGTCCACGCCCATGTCCAGCAGCGCGGTCAGCTTGGCCGCGTACCAGGCGCGGGCGTCGGGGCTGGTGAAGTCCACCAGCGCCATGCCCGGCTGCCACAGGTCCCACTGCCACACCGAGCCGTCCGGCCGCTTCAGCAGATGCCCGGCCGCCTTGCCCTCGGCGAACAGCGGGGAGCGCTGGCCGATGTACGGATTGATCCAGACGGAGATCTTCAGCCCCCGTTCGCGCAGCCGCCGCAGCATGCCCTCCGGATCGGGGAAGACCCGCGGGTCCCAGGTGAAGTCGCACCACTGGTACTCGCGCATCCAGAAGCAGTCGAAGTGGAAGACGGACAGCGGCAGCGCTCGCTCCGCCATGCCGTCGACGAAGCCGCTGACCGTCTCCTCGTCGTAGGAGGTGGTGAAGGAGGTGGACAGCCACAGCCCGAAGGACCACGCGGGCGGCAGCGCGGGGCGGCCGGTGAGCGCGGTGTAGCGGCGCAGGATCTCCTTCGGGGTGGGCCCGTGGATGACGTAGTACGTGAGCTCCTGGTCCTCGGCGCTGAACTGGATCCGGGACACCGCCTCCGAGCCGACCTCGAAGGAGACCCGGCCCGGGTGGTCCACGAAGACGCCGTAGCCCGCGTCGGTGAGGAGGAACGGGACGTTCTTGTACGCCTGCTCGGTGGCGGTGCCGCCGTCGGCGTTCCAGACGTCCACGGCCTGGCCGTTCCTCACCAGCGGGCCGAAGCGCTCGCCGAGGCCGTAGACGGCGGTGCCGACCCGCAGCGCGAGCCGTTCGCGCAGGTGGTGGTGGCCGTCGGCGGTCTCCATGATGCCCATGTCCTTGACGCCGCTGCTGGTGAGCGTGTGCCCGGCGGCCTCGAAGTCCATCCGCCAGGACCCGGTGCGGGCGAAGCGCACCGAGAGCGCGCCCGAGGTGAGCCGGGCCTCCCCGTCGTCGCGGCTCACCTCGGCGTCGTGCGTCTCGCGGGCGATGTCGAACGACGGGCCGCGCGCCACCCCGCCCGCGAAGTGGGTGATCCGGACGGCGATCACATCGGGCATGGGGGCGGTGCAGGTCAGGGTGAGGGCGGGGCCCTTGAGCAGATCGCCTCGGTGGCCTACGGGATGGGTGGGGGCGTGGACGGTGAGGGTGCCGGGGGCGGTCTCCACGTCGAGCACCCCCTGGGGGTACGCGGCGTGGACGCCCTCGCGCAGTCTCCAGTAGCCGTCGCTGAACTTCATGCGGCCCTCCTCGTCATTTGACCGCGCCCATGGCGATGCCACGGGTCAGGGTCCGCTGGAAGATCAGGAAGAAGCAGAACGCGGGGAGCACCCCCAGCAGGGCGGCCGCGTTGGTCATGGTGGCGTCCATCAGCCGCTGGCCCTGGAGGACGCCGAGCGCAACCGAGACCGTCTGGTTGTCGTTGGAGATCAGCATCACCAGGGGCAGCAGGAACTCGTTCCAGGTCCAGATGAAGAAGAAGACCAGCAGGACTCCGATGGTGGGGCGGCTGACCGGCACCACGACCCGCCACAGCACCTGCCATTTGGTGGCGCCGTCGATCCGGGCCGCCTCGATGACCTCCTTGGGGAAGGCGCCGAGCACGGAGGAGAGCAGATAGGTGCCGAAGGCCGACTGGATCACGGTGAAGACGATGATCACGCTCAGCCGGGTGTCGTACAGGCCCACCTGCTTGGACAGGTAGTAGACGGGGTAGACCAGGGCCTCCTGCGGCAACATGTTGGCCAGCACGAAGAAGGCCAGCACCCAGGGGCGGCCCCTGACCCGCCCGATGCCGATCGCATACGCGTTGAGCACCGAAAGCAGCGCGGCGAGCACCGCCACCGAGCCGGAGATCAGCGCGGAGTTGAACAGCTTCCGGCCGAAGTCGACCCGCTGCCAGAAGTCCCTCAGGCCGTCGAGGTGGATCCCCTCGGGCAGGCTCAGCGGGCCGTTCGCGGAGTAGTCGGCGGGCGATTTCACGGCGTTGAGGGCCACCACGAGGAACGGCAGCACCATGAGCGCGGCGGCCACGGTCAGCGCGGCCAGCACCGGAAAGCGGGCCGGGGCCTGGTGTCGTTTGAGGGCGTTCACTGGTCCTCCGCCCGGGTTTGCAGGCGCAATGCCGCCAGGGCCAGCGCCAGGATGATCACGGTGAGGGCGGTGGAGACCGCGGAGCCGTAGCCCACCTGCGTCTTCTCGAAGAAGGACTGGAAGGAGAAGTACGAGGGGACATTGGTGGCCCCGCCCGGCCCGCCCTTGGTGAGCACGTACACCGCGCCGAAGACCTTGAGCGCCGCGATGGTGCACCACAGCAGCACGACATAGATCTCCGGGCGGATCTGCGGCAGCGTCACGTGCCAGAACCGCCGCCACCACGAGGCCCCGTCCAGCTCCGCCGCCTCGTGCAGGGACGGATCGGCGCGCTGCAGCCCCGCCATGAAGACCACCAGCGGAAAGCCGAGCTGGACCCACACCATCACGGCCATCACGCTGTAGAGCGCGAAGTCCGGGTCGCCCAGCCAGTCCTGGCGCAGCGAGCCGAGGCCGACGGCGCCCAGCGCCTCGTTGAGCGCGCCGTTCTCCGGGGCCAGGATCCAGCTCCAGACGATTCCGGCCACCGCGATCGGCAGCACCTGCGGCAGATAGAAGCAGGCGCGCAGCACGCTCGCGGTGCGGGTGCCGATGTGTTTGGCGATGTAGTCGAAGAGCGCGGCGGCCAGCACCAGGCCGAGGGCGGTGGGGAGCACCGCCATCGCCACCACCATGGCCAGGCTGTGCCGGAAGGACTCCCAGAAGGCGGAGTCGTCCAGCAGCTCGCGGTAGTTGGCGAGCCCGGCCCACTTGGGGCTGCCCACGCCCTGCCAGTGGGTGAGGCTGATCCCGGTGTTCATCAGGAACGGGACGACGATGACGGCGAGGAAGGCCAGCGCGCCGGGGAGCAGGAACAGGGCGTACGGATATTCGCGGCGCCCGCGGCGGACGCCGTGGCCGTGGGAGCTCATCGGGAGCTCATCCCTTCGGCGCGCCCGCGTCGTACGCCTTCTTCAGCGCGTCCAGATAAGCGTCGGGCCCGGCGCTGCCGGTGATCAGCTTCTGGGTTTCGGAGACGAGGACGTCGTAGAAGCCGGGGACCGGCCAGTCGGGGTAGAAGGCCAGGCCGTCGCCGTCGGCGTAGGTGGTGAAGTCCTTGATCAGGGCCTTGGACTTGGGGTCGGTGATCGCCGAGGGGTCGGCGGCCACGGGCACCCCGCCGTTGTCGCCGAGGGTGTTCTGGATGCCCTTCTTCATCGTGATGTCGATGAAGTCGTAGGCGAGTTCCTTGTTCTTGGCGCCCTTGGGGACGACCCAGAGATTGCCGCCGGAGCCGAGGGTGAGCTTGGAGCCGGGGAAGGGGAAGGTGCCCCACTCGTCCTTCATCTCGGACTTGAAGCGGCCGAACCACCAGCTGCCGGAGAAGAACATCGGATACTTTCCCGCGATGAAGGCCGCGCCCGCGTCCTCGGCCTTGGCGCCGCTCGAACTCTTGGCGATATAGCCCTTCTTCACCCAGTCGGCGAAGGTGGTGGCGCCATAGGTCCAGGCGGCGTCGTGGAAGTCCGGCTTGCCCTGGTACTGCTCGTAGGCGTCCACCCAGGAGCGGTCGGCCTTGGAGAGGGCGAGCTGGTAGACGTACTGGTGGGCGGGGTATTCGGCGCCCGCGCTGGCCAGTGGGGTGACGCCCTTGTCCTTGAACGCTTTCAGGGCGGCGGTGAATTCGGCGAAGGTGGCCGGGACCTTGACGTGGTGCTTGGTGAAGAGGGTCTTGTTGTAGAAGACCATGGTGTATTCGGCGTAGTTGGGGATCCCGTACCAGTTGCCGGAGCCCATCAGGCCCTGGGCGTCGTAGCGGCTGGTGGTGCGCACGCCGGGGCTGAGCGGCTTGTCCCAGCCGCGCTTGGTGACCTCGGGGGTGAGGTCGGTGAGCAGGCCCTGTTTGGAGAGCAGCCCGGTGGTGGCGTTGCCCTTGTTGTACTCCATCAGATCGGGCGCGTCACCGGAGTTGAGGACCATCGAGGCGGTCTTCTGGATCTGTTCGAAGCCCTTCTCCTCGACCTTCACCGTGACGCCCGGATGGCTCTTCTTGAACTCCTCGATGGCCTGCTTCCAGGCGATGCCCATGGCGCTGTTGGGCGCCTCGTAGTGCCAGAGTTTGAGCGATTTGCCGTCCCCGGCCTCGTCCCCGCTGTCCCCGCAACCCGCTATGACCAGGGATGTCGCGAGCGCGGCCGCGATGAGGGCCACCGTTCGTTTCGTCCGTTTCCGTGCCGCCAACATCCGCTGCCTCCGGGTTGGTTGGAAGGAAGGGCGCATGTGCAACGTTCGTCGAAGCGCTTCGATGGGGAGAGGTATACGAGGGGTGATAGAGATATGTCAATGCCGTTGACAAAACGGGCTTACCCGGAAGCGCGGAAGCGGCGGGGGCCTCAGCCCTTGTGGACCTGGCGCACCGTACGGAGGAAGGCGCCCAGGACGCTCGGGACCGGGCCGAAGCGGTGGGCGAGGTGGAACTCCAGCCCGGCGGCGGCCGGTTCCAGCGGCAGCAGGGCCACCCCCACATGCCGGAAGCGCCGCATCCCCGCCGGTCCGATGCCGATGCCGAGCCCGCAGGCGACCAGCCCCAGCAGGGTGTGCAGATTGTGCGCCTCATGCGCGATCCGCGGCTCGACCCCGGCGGCGCGGCATACGGTCAGCGCCACATCGGCGGCGGCGGGCTCGGCCTGCCGCGAGGAGAGGATCAGCGGCTCGCCGTCCAGCGCCCGTACGGGCACGGCCGCGGCGCCGGTCAGCGGATGGCCGGACGGCACCGCCGCCACCAGGGTCTCCTGGGCCAGCGGCAGGCTGGTCAGCCGCCGCCGGGCGGCCGTGGGCGGCGGGCCGCAGATGACCCCGGCGTCCAGGCTGCCGTCCAGCAGCGCCTCGATCTGCCGGGCGCTGGGGAGTTCTCGCAGCTCCAGCCGGACCTGCGGGCGGCGGGCCCGGAAGGCGGTGAGCACCTCGGGCAGCACGGCGGCCAGCGCGGTGCCGAGGAAGCCGATGGCGAGCGAACCGGTCTCGCCCCGCCCGGCGTCGGCCGCGTCCCGTACGGCGAGGTCGAGATGGTCCAGCACCTGCCGGGCCCGGGCCAGGAACGCCTCACCCGCGGCGGTGGGCCGCACCCCGTGCCCGGTGCGGTCGAAGAGCCGTACGCCCAGCTCGGTCTCCAGCGCCTTGATCTGCTGGGACAGCGGGGGCTGCCGGATGCCCAGCGCGGCGGCGGCGCGGCCGAAGTGGGCGTGCTCGGCGAGGGCGAGCGCGTAGCGGAGATGGCGCAGCTCCATAAGGGCCAAGCCTATATCTGCTCGCGAATAATCCCTTCACGTCTCATATATCAAAGAGGAAAGCATCGTCACACTGGTGCTCGACTGCCCCACATGAGCGAAACACGAGAACACCGCGAGACGACGATCGAAGGCGTACGGCTGCACTGGGTGCGGGCGGCGGGGCCGGGGACCCCCGTCGTGCTGCTCCACGGCTGGCCGCAGACCTGGTACGCCTGGCGCAAGGTGATCCCCGAACTCGCCCGCCACCACGAGGTGTTCGCGGTGGACCTGCCGGGCCTGGGCGACTCGGGCTCCTCCCCGCACGGCCACGGGGTCCGGATCGCCGCCGACCTGCTCGACGCCTGGCGCGCCGAGCTGGGCCTGGACCGGGTCCATGTCGTCGGCCACGACCTGGGCGGTCCCATCGGCTATGCGTGGGCCGCCGCCCACCCCGCCCGGGTCCGCAGCTTCACCCTGCTCGCCGTGCCACTGCACGGCTTCGGGCTGAGCGAACTGATCGCCCGCGCCGGGCTCTGGCACTTCGGCTTCTTCTCGGTGCCCGGCCTCGCGGAGGAGCTGGCGGAGGGCCGGGAGCGGATCCTGCTGGAGCACTTCTACGGGCACGCCCTGGAGACCGGGGCCATCCGCCCCGCCGACGTCGACACCTATCTGCGCACCTACACCCGCCCGGGGCGGCTGGCCAACGGCTTCGCGTACTACCGCAACGCCCCCGCCGACACCGCCGCCCTCGCCGAACTCGCCCGCACCCCGCTCCCGATGCCCACCCTGGCCGTCGGCTGTGGCCGGGCCGGTGGCCCGGCCCCCGTCCACAGCCTCGGCCAGGTCGCCCCGGCGACCCGCGGCGCCGTGATCGACGACAGCGGCCACTTCCTCCCCGAGGAACGCCCCGGCCCCCTGCTGTCCCTGCTCGAACCGTTCCTGGCGGAGGCCGACGCGTCATGACCGCCCGCTCGGATCGGGCACCGCACCGTAGCGGGGCCGCAGCCGATCCCGCCCCGCCCAGGCGATGGCGAAGGCGAGGGCGGCCGCCGTCGCCGGGGTGAGGTAGGCGGAGGTGGAGCCCAGGTGGTCCACCGTCCAGCCGCCGGCCGCGGCACCCGTGGAGATGCCGATGAGCAGACCGGTGTAGACGGTGGTCATCCCCTCGTTGAGGCGGGCGGCCGGGATCAGCCGGTGGACCAGGGTCATACCGGTGATCATCGTGGGGGCCGTGGCCATGCTCGCCAGGAAGAGCAGCGGGGCGAGGGCGGCGAGGCTGTGGGCGGTCCCTGCCGCTTTGGCGCTCGGGTGATCACCAAGCAGTGATCTGCGGCAGGTAGACGCGCTCGTGCCGGGGAACCACCTGGCAGAGGAACATACCGCCGGGCACAAGAACGTTCTCACCGCGCGGCGACGGCCGCTGGTACGCCGGACCGTCCAGGTACGAGGCGGCCGCCGCGCGGACCAGCTCGTCCGCCTTCTTCTCCACTTCGGCGATCAGAGAGGGCGGGGCGCCGCTCGCGACGTGGTCTTCGCTGGGGTCGTACTACCAGGCCCAGCTCACGCGGTGGCCTCTCGGGCCTCGTTCACCACGGCCAGGAGTTCGTCCATGGCGGCCCGCCAGGCCGGGTCGTCCTTGCCGAGAGTGTGCACCGCGTGTTCGGCGTTACGCCGTCGTGCGGCCAGGTCGGGGCGGCGCTCGATCTCCACCTCGCCGGCCCAGATGGGCAGCCATTGGCGGATGGGGCCGAGGTTGTTGTGTTCGGCTGCCAGGGCGAACGCCTCGTTCTTCTGGGTTTCCATCTCGCCCAGTCGATGGGGAGCTACGCGGGCGAGCGCGAGGCGCAGCGATTCGGGAGTGCGCTCCGGCCGGGGGATGAGGCCCCCCGTGGGCGGCTCCATAGGGTGTGCGCTCATACGGTCCTCCGGGCTGTTCGGTGTCCGTATGCACCGTACTGGCCATGAAGGCACCCGGGCGGCGAGCGGCGGCTTGTATGACGAATCCGGCCGATGGCAGGGGACTCGCGCCGATCGGGGGCATCAGCGTCGCGCCGACCGGGACCCGTGTGGTTGGGGTGTCGGCTCGGCCACGCGGGTGCGGTTCCAGGCCCGCAGTCGTCGGACGAAGGTCGCGAGGGTGGTGAGCGGGGAGCGGCGGGGTGGCGGGGTGGTGCCGGAGTGGGAGGGGCGGGGGACGACGGGTCGGGAGGCGAGGAAGAGGATCACGCCACTACGGTCCCGGGCCCGGCCGGGGGCGGTCCAACACCTGATCGGGGGCCGTTCACGCATCTCCGTTGTCAATGCCGGCCGGGTGAGGACCGGGCGTCGCGTCGGTCACCATGTGCGAGTGAACCGGGACATCGAACCGCGCCTGCTGCGCGCCTTCACCGCCGTCGCCGACGAGCTGCACTTCACCCGCGCCGCCGCCCGCCTCTACGTCGCCCAGCAGGCCCTCAGCCGCGATATCCGGCGCCTGGAGCGGGAGTTGGGCGCGGAGCTGTTCGTCCGTACCACCCGCCAGGTCGCCCTCACGGCCGCGGGCGAACGGCTGCTGCCGTACGCCCGGCGGGTGCTCCAGGCCCAGGACGACCTGGCGGCGGCCTTCAGCGGGGCCGAGCGCCGCCCGCTGCTGGTGGACGTGAGCGCCCCGGTGAGCACCGGAAGCCAGGTGCTGGCGGAGGCGCGGCGCCGGATCGGCCCCGAGACCGAACTGGTGGCCCGCTTCCACAGCGGGCTGGCCGGGGCCGCCGCCGAACTCCTCGCCGGACGCCTGGACGTCTCCTTCGGCCGGGCCCGCGGCCTCGACCCCGCCGTGCTCGCCCGGCTGGACCACCGGCTGATCCGCCACGAGCGCATCGCCGTGGTCCTGCGCGAGGACCACCCGCTGGCCCGGCTGGAGGAGATCCCGCTGTCCGCGCTCACGGGCGAGACCCTGTACGCGGCGGCGGGCAACGACACCACTACCGAGTGGACGGACCTGGCCGCCCAGCTCTTCGCGGGGCGCGGGATCGCGATGGCGGAGCCGTTCCCGGAGATCGACGGGGACGAGGAGTTCATCCGGGTGGTGACCAAGCGCCGCTGGTCGGTGCTGGCCAGCGAGGTGTTCACCCAGCTCCCCGGCGCGGTGCTGCGCCCCCTCACCGAGCCCGTTCCGCTCTCACCGGTCTCCATCGTGTGGCGCAAGGGCCTCACCCACCCCGGCCTGGACGCCCTCCACGCCGCGGCCCGCGCGTTCGCCACCGCGTCCGGCTGGCTCCACCGCCCACCGGGCGCGTGGCTGCCGCAGCCTGAGGCGGGCGTGTTGATCAGAGATTGACGCGGTTGATGTAGACGCGCATGCGATGCGGAATCACCTGGTACCAGACGAGCATCGTCTCGACGCTGTACGTGCGCAGGCGATGGGGTTCGGGGTCGTCGTCGAGGAGACCGTCCGGGCCGAGCCCCTGGGCCGCGAGGTCGGCCAGAGCGCTGCCGATCACCTCGACCGCGCACCGGTCCGTGTCCTTCATGCCGCCGACGACCCACTCGGCGTCGGGGTTGTACTCCCAGGCCCAGCCGGCGGTGTCCTCGACGCCTTCGCCCCGTGTGTTCACCTGGCGGCCCCGGTCTCGGCGGACGCCTCGCGGAGGATGCGGGCGATGGTCTGCTGCGCGGCCCGGAACTCCTCTTCCGTGGCCCGGGGATCGCCGGTGACGCGCTCCGCCTCGCGCATGGCATGGAACCTTCCGGGGTGGCGTTCGATCGCGACGACGGTCGCCCACTTCTCGAGGAACAGTCGCATCGGCGTGGTGGAGGCGGTCTGAACGGCGCGGTCGAACGCCTCGCCCAGCTCGCGGTCGAACTCCGCGGTGCGCGCGAGGTCGAGCCGTTTGACCGCTTCCCGCAAGGCGTCCCGCGTCATCGGTGGCTGCGGGATGACGGGCACATGCGGGTGATCCGGCTGGCTGCTCATGCGATCCTCCGGCGGGGCGGGGCGGGGCGGGCGGTGCACCGCGTACGGTACCGGGCGATACCTCGCGTCGCGTATGCGATGGGCACGGCTCCACCGGATGAGGGAGTCCCCGGGGCGCGGGACCCGGGCCCCGGGAATCCCCCTCACCGCCACCCGGCTCCCCGGGTGAGAGCAAGGTTTCGTCCGCGTCACCTGCCGCCACAGCCCGGAAATCCGCCGTCCCTACCGTCTGTAGCCACACCGAGAACTGTGGAGGCGTGATGACTGCCCCGACCACCATCGCCGCGCGCAAGGGGGGCCGCTGGATCGAGCAGTGGGACCCGGAGGACGAGAGGTTCTGGAGGGAGCGGGGCGAGCGGATCGCCGCCCGGAACCTGGTCTTCTCCATCCTCTCCGAGCACATCGGGTTCTCGATCTGGAGCCTGTGGTCGGTGATGGTGCTGTTCATGGGGCCGGAGTACGGGGTCGACCCGGCCGGGAAGTTCTTCCTGGTCGCGATGCCCACTCTGGTGGGCGGGGTGCTGCGGGTGCCGTACACCTTCGCCGTCGCGCGGTTCGGCGGGCGCAACTGGACGATCGTCAGCGCGGGGATGCTGCTCGTGCCCGCGATCACCGCCGCCGTGGTGATGGAGCCCGGGACCTCGTACACCACGTTCATGGTGGTCGCGGCGCTCACCGGGGTCGGCGGCGGCAACTTCGCCTCGTCCATGACCAACATCAACTCCTTCTACCCGCTGCGCAGGAAGGGCTGGGCGCTCGGCCTCAACGCGGGCGGCGGCAACATCGGCGTCCCCGTGATCCAACTGGTCGGGCTGCTGGTGATAGGCACCGCCGGAGCGGCCCATCCGCGGCTCGTGCTCGCCGTCTACATCCCGCTGATCGTCGTCGCGGCGGCGCTCTCGGCGCTGTTCATGGACAACCTGGCGCCGGTGCGCAACGACGCCGGGGCGGCCAAGGAGGCGGCGCGGGACGCCCACACCTGGATCATGTCGCTGCTCTACATCGGCACCTTCGGCTCGTTCATCGGCTACAGCTTCGCCTTCGGTCTCGTGCTGCAGAACCAGTTCGACCGCACCCCGCTCCAGGCCGCCTCGCTCACCTTCATCGGCCCGCTGCTCGGATCGCTCATCCGGCCCGTCGGCGGCCGGCTCGCCGATGCCCACGGCGGTGCGAAGATCACGCTGTGGACCTTCGCCGCCATGGCCGCCGCGACCGTCGTGGTCGTCTACGCCTCCGCGCAGAAGTCGCTGTCCGTCTTCCTGATCGGCTTCATCGCCCTCTTCGTCCTCAGCGGGCTCGGCAACGGCTCCACCTTCAAGATGATCCCCGGCATCTTCCAGGCGAAGGCCGTGGCCCGCGGTCTGACCGGCGAGGAGGCCGCGGCCTACGGGCGGCGGCTGTCGGGCGCGGCGATGGGACTGATCGGGGCGGTCGGCGCGCTCGGCGGGCTCGGGATCAATCTCGCCTTCCGGGAGTCGTTCGCGGGCGCCCACTCCGGGACCCCCGCCTTCGTCTCCTTCCTCGGCTTCTACGCGGTGTGCTCCGTGGTCACCTGGGCCGTATACCTCCGTGGCGCCCGCCGCCCGGCCGCGGTGTCCGCCGCGCAGGCGGGTGCGCATGATCCGCGGTCGGAGCGGCAGCCCGCCTACGCGGACGTCTGAGCGGGCCGCCGAGCGGTCCGCCGAGCGGGGTCCGAGCGGGGTCCGAGGGGGTCGAAGGGCGGGGCCCGAGCGCGCCGCAGGGCGGGCTCGGGCGGCCTCCGGGCGGGCGTCCCGGCGGTTCGGGGCGTACGGTCGGCCGGTGGGACCCGTACGGTCGGCCGGGGAAGCTCCCGGCCGGCCACTCCGTTACGCCTGGGAAACCTCCGTGAACCGCCACCGACACGGGACGGCGACAGGATGCGGAACCGAAGGCGCCCAAACACGAGTGAATCGGGAGACCGGAAGATCGGGACGAGAGCCATGCACCGAGAACAGACCGGAGCCGCGGGCGACGAGACGCCCGTCGGCCCTCTCGCCGGATTCACCGTGGGAGTCACCGCCGCGCGCCGCGCGGATGAGCTCGGCGCCCTGCTGCGGCGCCGCGGCGCGGAGGTGATGCACGCGCCCGCGCTGCGGATCGTGCCACTGGCCGACGACTCCGAACTCCTCGCGGCCACGAAGCAGTTGATCGACAGCGCACCGGATGTCGTGGTCGCCACCACCGCCATCGGCTTCCGTGGCTGGGTCGAGGCCGCCGACGGCTGGGGCCTGGGCGACGCCCTGCTCGACCGGCTGAGCGAGGTGCGGCTGCTGGCCCGCGGGCCCAAGGTGCGCGGGGCGATCCGGGCCGCCGGGCTCACCGAGGAGTGGTACCCGGCCTCCGAGTCGATGGCCGAGGTGCTCGAGCGGCTGCTGGAAGAGGGCGTCGAGGGCCACCGCATCGCCGTCCAGCTGCACGGCGAGCCGCTGCCCGGCTTCGTCGAGTCGCTGCGGGCCGGGGGAGCGGAGGTGGTCGGGGTGCCGGTCTACCGCTGGATGCCACCGGAGGACATCGGACCGGTGGACCGGCTGCTGGACGCGACGGTGGCCCGCGCCCTGGACGCCGTCACCTTCACGAGTGCGCCCGCCGCCGCGAGCCTGCTGGACCGGGCGGAGCGGCGCGGAATGCGCGACGAGCTGCTGGACGCGCTCCGCCATGATGTGCTGCCCGCGTGTGTCGGACCGGTCACCGCGCTACCACTGGAGGCCCACGACATTCCCACCTCCCAGCCCGAACGGTTCAGGCTCGGGCCGCTGGTGCAGCTGCTGACCGCGGAACTCCCCGGGCGGGTGCGGCCGTTGCCGGTCGCCGGGCGGTGGCTGGAGATCCGCGGCCACGCGGTGGTCGTGGACGGGGAGCTGCGTACGGTGCCGCCCGCCGGGATGGCGTTGCTGCGGGCCCTGGCCCGCCGGCCCGGCTGGGTCGTGGCGCGGTCGGAGCTTTTGCGGTCGTTGCCGGGGGCTGGGCGCGATGAGCATGCGGTGGAGACGGCGATGGCTCGGCTGCGGACGGCTCTTGGCTCGCCCAAGCTGATCCAGACGGTGGTCAAGCGGGGGTATCGGCTGGCGCTCGATCCGTCGGCCGACACGAAGTACGCGGACGTGTAGCTGTTCTGTTGCCGGGGCTCCGCCCCGGGCCCCGGCGGGGCTCCGCCCCGGGCCCCGGCGGGGCTCCGCCCCGGGCCCCGGCGGGGCTCCGCCCCGGACCCCGCTCCTCAAACGCCGGAGGGGCTGGGGTTCCGCCGGAGGGGCTGGGGGTTCCTCCGGAGGGGCTGGGTTGAAGGGGTTACGGGTAACACGCGGGGCGGGCACTCTGAAGGGTGACCGGATCGGGCCTTCCCCGAAGGGGTGACGGGAACATGGCGTCGGCGTCGGCCTACGACCTGCGGTTCGACTCGGGGCGGATCTGCCTGGACCTGGTGGCCACGGTCGGCGGCCGGCTCAGCGAGGCGCCCGTCGAGCGGCTCGGCGGGGTGGAGCCCCTCAGGGCGTGGCTGCTGGGCGCCGGGCTGGTGCCCGGTGGCACCTCGCTCGAGGCCGTGGACCACCGCTGGCTCATCCGCTTCCGGGCCGCTCGTGACCTGCTGCACCGCATCGTCCACACCGAGGTCGAGGGCCATGCCGCGGCCGCCGATCTGGAGCGGATGAACGCGCTGGCCGCCACCGCCCCGCCCGCCCTGCGCGCCGTACGGACCTCCGACGGCGCCCTGGTCGGCGCCCTCGCCGGGAAGGCGGACTGCGGTGCGCTGCTCTCCCAGATCGCCCGGGACGCGGTGCAGCTGCTCACCGACCCGGTGGCGCGCGGGCAGTTGCGGCGCTGTGAGGGGGAGACCTGCTCGCTGGTCTACCTGGACACCTCGCGCGGCCGCCGCAGGCGCTGGTGCTCCAGCGAAGTCTGTGGAAACCGCGAGCGGGTTGCCCGTCACCGCCGCCGGGTAAACCCGAGCATCAGCAAAGCATGAGCGATATTCAGTCATGACCCGGACACCACCCGGACATGACGCAGGCCCCGGATGGGGGGACCGGGGCCTGCGGGGCGGATTTGGGGAGGGAGCCCTTCCTGGCAGCCGGCGCCCGCCCGGCGTCGGCCTTACTCGGACTCAAGTACGCACCGCACAGCGGGAGATGTTCAGTCCGGGAATGGGATGTACATCACACGGTGGTCGATGAACGGCGAGCGTTTCCAGCCCGTACCCCCCTCGACCCGGCGGCTTGCGTACGCAAAGATGCCCTCGTGACCGAGAGGACGACACCGGACGACGCGCTCATGCGCGCGCTCTACGCGGAGCACGCAGGCCCGCTTCTCGCCTTCGTCCTGCGCCTGGTCGCGGGCGACCGGCACCGCGCCGAGGACGTGGTCCAGGAGACCCTCCTGCGCGCCTGGCGCAACGCCGACCAACTGCGGCGCTCCGGAGGATCGGTACGACCCTGGCTGGTGACCGTGGCCCGCCGCATCGTCATCGACGGCCACCGCCAACGCCGCGCACGTCCCCACGAAGTGGACGCGGCGCCGCTCCATGTGATGCCCGCCGCGGACGACATCGACCGCGCATTGCGCCAGATGACCATCTCTGACGCGTTGAATGACCTCACCGACGCACATAGAGCGGCGCTCGTAGAGACATACTTCAAGGGACGGACGGTGAGTGAGGCGGCCGAAGTGCTGGGCGTTCCCGCCGGGACGGTGAGGTCCCGGGTCTTCTACGCGCTGCGCTCCCTGAAGCTCTCGCTCGAGGAACGGGGGGTCACGGCATGATGCCGGCAGCGGACGACCAGCAGCACACCGCGGTCGGCGCCTATGCGCTCGGGGTGCTCGACCCCGCCGACGCGGCGCGCTTCGAGGACCACCTCATCGGGTGCGAGCGGTGCGCCGCCGAGCTCGACGAGCTGATGGGCCTCCCGCCGCTGCTGGCCGAGTACGCCACCGCCGCCGACGGCACCGCGCTCCCGGATCCGGCGGTGGTCACCGCCCGCCCGGGGCCCGAACTGCTCGACCGGCTGATGGACGACGTCGCGGTGAGTCGCAAGGCCTCCGGCAGACGGCGTCTCTTCCTCGTCGCCGCGGCCGCCGTCCTCATCGTCGGCGGTCCGCTCGCGGGAGCGGCCATCACCGCGAGCTCCGACGACGGCGGGGGCAAGGACCAGGTGGTGGCCTCCTCCTCCAAGCAGGTGTACGACCAGGGTGAGAAGTTCAGCTCGGTCGACCCCGTCACCAAGGTGGACGCCTCCGTCTCGCTCCAGCAGAAGGGGTGGGGCACCTCCGTCGCCCTCAAGCTGGGCAACCTGAAGGGGCCGCGCACCTGTGACCTGGTCGCCATCGGCAAGGACGGCCACGAGGAGACCATCACCACCTGGGCCGTGCCCACCTCGGGCTACGGCGTCAAGGACGGGGACGGCTCCCGCTGGAGCAAGGAGCCGCTCTACGCCCAGGGCGGGGCCGCCATGAACACCGACGACATCGAGCGGTTCGAGGTCCGCACCCTGGACGGCCAGCGCCTGGCCCAGGTCAGGCTCTGAGAAACCGCTCCCCTTCAGGTGTACGGTTGACGGCTGCCCTTAAGAACACAGAAGGGGGCCTGGGTGGCCGCGCAGAACGCCACGCATGACGACCGGACGGCACCGCGGGGGGACCGCGGGGACGGGGTCCGGGACAGCGAGATCCGGATCGAACAGGCGCATCTGGACCGGGTGTACCACCGCCTCGCGGAGAAGATCCACGAGGCGGAGTTCCTCATGGACGACGCCGCCAAGCGCGGGCAGGTCGGCACGCCCGGCGCACTCGCCGAACGGGACGCCCAGGTCTTCCGGGCCGGTGTCCACCTCAACCGGCTGAACAGCGAGTTCGAGGACTTCCTCTTCGGCCGCATCGATCTGCTGCCGGGCAAGGACGGACGGCGCGGCCCCGACGGCGCCTACACCTCGGTCGAGCCCGCCGACGACGCCATCCGCACCGGCCCGGACGGCGACCGCGCGGAGATCGCCGAAACGTTGCACATCGGCCGCATCGGCGTCCTGGACGCCGACTACGCCCCGCTGGTGATCGACTGGCGGGCGCCCGCCGCCGCGCCCTTCTACCGCTCCACACCGGTGGCCCCCGGCCGCGTCGTCCGCCGCCGGGTGATCCGCAGCAAGGGCCGCCGGGTGCTCGGCGTCGAGGACGACCTGCTGCGCCCGGAGCTCAGCGCCACCCTCGACGGCGGGGCGCTGCCGGTGGTCGGCGACGGCGCGCTGATGGCCGCGCTCGGCCAGGCCCGCGGCCACACGATGCGCGACATCGTGGCCTCCATCCAGGCCGAGCAGGACCAGGTGATCCGCGCCCCCGCCGCCTCCATCACCGAGGTCGAGGGCGGCCCCGGCACCGGCAAGACGGCGGTCGCGCTGCACCGCGCGGCGTATCTCCTCTACCAGGACCGGCGGCGCTACGCGGGCGGCATCCTCGTGGTCAGCCCCACCCCACTGCTGGTCGCCTACACCGAGGGCGTGCTGCCCTCGCTGGGCGAGGAGGGCCAGGTGGCCATCCGGGCGGTCGGCTCGCTGGTGGAGGGCGCTGAGGCCACCACGTACGACACCCCGGCCGTGGCCCGGGTCAAGGGCTCGTCCCGGATGGTGAAGGTGCTGCGCAAGGCCGCGCGCGGCGCGCTGGAGCTGCCGCGCGGAGCCGCCGCACCCGCCGGTTCGGCCCCCTCGTCGCCATCCCCTTCGTCGTCATCGGCGTCGTCCGCGTCGTCCGAGTCATCCGAGTCATCCGGCAATGGCCAGCTGACGCTGGACGGGGCGCTGGAGGCCCACGGCGGCAGACCCGGTGCGGGGGCCGGGTCCAGACCCGGCGGCCCGCCCGAGCGGCTGCGCGTGGTCGCCTTCGGCGCCCGGATCGAACTGGGCGCCGATGAGCTGCGCACCATCCGCCAGAACGTGCTGGGCGGCACCGCGCCCGTCAATCTGCTGCGCCCCCGCGCCCGGCGGCTGCTCCTGGACGCGCTGTGGACCCGATCCGGCGCCCCCAGGCGGTACACCGACCCCGAGCTGGCCGCCGAGGCGCGGGAGGGCTTCGACGAGGACATCTCCACCGAGGACTCCTTCCACGAGTTCCTCGACGCCTGGTGGCCCGAGCTCACCCCCCGCTCCGTCCTCGCCGCCATGGCCGATGAGAAGCGGCTGAACCGCTGGTCACGGCGGGTGCTCAACCCCCGCGAGGTCCGGCAGGTGGCCCGTTCGCTGGCCCGGCTCGGCCCGGACGGGCAGGGCCCGCTGTCGGTCCACGACGTGGCGCTGCTGGACGAGCTGACCACCCTCCTGGGCACCCCCGCCCGCCCCGCCCCCCGCGAGGCCGATCCGCTGGACCAGCTCACCGGTCTGGACGAGCTGACCACTTACGCCGACCGGGCCGGCCCCCGCCGCAGCCGCGCCGAGCGGGCCGAGCGGGAGCGCGCCGACTACGCCCACGTGATCGTCGACGAGGCGCAGGACCTCACCCCGATGCAGTGGCGGATGATCGGACGCCGCGGCCGCCACGCCACCTGGACGGTCGTCGGCGACCCGGCTCAGAGCTCCTGGTCCGACCCGGACGAGGCGGGGCGGGCCCGGGACGAGGCGCTCGGCAGCCGCCCGCGCCGCCGCTTCACCCTCACCGTCAACTACCGCAACCCGGCGGAGATCGCCGAACTGGCCACCAAGGTCCTCACCCTCGCCATGCCCGGCACCCCCGCCCCCGAGGCGGTCCGCTCCACGGGCGTGGCGCCGCGCTTCGTACCGGGCGCGGACGGCGACCTCGGCGCGGCCGCGCGCCGCGAGGCGGCACGGCTGCTGGACGAGGTCGACGGCACCGTCGGCGTCGTCGTCGCGATGAACCGGCGCGCCCAGGCCCGTCAGTGGCTGACGGGCCTGGGCCACCGGGTGGTGGCGCTGGGCAGCCTGGAGGCGAAGGGGCTGGAGTACGACGCGACGGTCGTGGTCTCGCCCGCCGAGATCGCCGACGAGTCCCCGGCGGGGCTCCGGGTGCTGTACGTGGCGCTCACCCGCGCCACCCAGCGGCTGACGGTGGTCTCGGGCGACCGTGACGAGCCGGACGGCAACGCCGTCCCCGACCTGCTGCGGGACTGACCACCACCCCGGCCGGAGGACCCCCGCGCCCGGTGCTCCGGGGCCCTCCGAAATCCACCCCCCGGGAGGGGAATCCCTTCCCGGGCCTGTTTGTTAGCCTTGGTGTGGCACCGGCCCGATCCAAGCCCCCGGGCCCAACCTTCGTCGCTTCGAGCGACCACTTGCCGCGAGGCGAGCATGGCGGGTCGGTGCCACCTTTCATCTCTTCCGCAAGAGGTCCGCGCCCGGCGGCATCAGCCGCCCAGGACGCGGACCTCTTCCGCTTGGGGGCCCTTGCGGCCCTGCACGATCTGGAATTCGACCCGCTGCTCGTCGACCAGGCTGCGGTAGCCGCTGCCGTCGATCGAGCTGTAATGGACGAAGACATCCGGTCCGCCGTCCTCCTGGGCGATGAAGCCGTAGCCCTTCTCGGCGTTGAACCACTTCACGGTGCCCTGAGCCATGCCCGCGCTCCTCGTTGTCTCTTCCTCGACGTCCTTACGACGCTGTAGCGCGCCAGAGCCTAGGGCGGCGGCTGCGGCGGACGGCCCGCCTCGCCAGGCGTTCCCGCGAAGGAGTGGGGCTTTCCACTCGCCTGACCCCACTCTGCTATGTCAGAACAATATGTCCGAAAGTCGGGCCGGGTTACCCCGTACCCAGAGGTAGGTGTAACCATCTGAGGACGTGGCCCGGCATTCCGAGGCCCGGAGAGCATGAACAAGGGAAAGCAGAGGAAGCAGGCCATGGCAACGGCGCCCAGCGTCTCGTACTCGATTACGGTCCGGCTGGAGGTGCCCGCGAGCGGTACCGCGGTCAGCCAGCTGACCACGGCCGTGGAGTCCTCCGGTGGCTCGGTAACGGGCCTCGATGTGACCGCCTCCGGCCACGAGAAGCTCCGTATCGACGTGACCATCGCCGCGACCTCGACCGCGCACGCCCAGGAGATCGTGGAGAAGCTGCGGGGCATCGAGGGTGTCTCGCTCGGGAAGGTCTCCGACCGTACGTTCCTGATGCACCTCGGCGGCAAGATCGAGATGTCGTCGAAACACCCCATCCGCAACCGTGACGACCTCTCCATGGTCTACACGCCGGGCGTGGCCCGGGTCTGCCAGGCCATCGCGGACAACCCCGAGGACGCCCGCCGTCTCACCATCAAGCGCAACAGTGTGGCCGTCGTCACCGACGGCTCCGCGGTGCTGGGCCTCGGCAACATCGGCCCCAAGGCCGCCCTGCCGGTCATGGAGGGCAAGGCGGCCCTCTTCAAGCGGTTCGCGGGCATCGACGCCTGGCCGATCTGCCTGGACACCCAGGACACCGACGAGATCGTCGCGATCGTGAAGGCCATCGCCCCCGGCTTCGCGGGGATCAACCTGGAGGACATCTCCGCCCCCCGCTGCTTCGAGATCGAGGCGCGGCTGCGCGAGGCCGTGGACATCCCGGTCTTCCACGACGACCAGCACGGCACCGCGATCGTGGTGCTGGCCGCCCTCACCAACGCGCTGCGGGTGGTCGACAAGAAGATCGAGGACGTGAGGGTCGTCATGTCCGGCGCGGGCGCCGCCGGCACGGCCATCCTGCGGCTGCTGATCGCCGCGGGCGTGCGGCACGCCGTGGTGGCCGACATCCACGGTGTGGTGCATGCCGGGCGCCGGGACCTGGTCTCCGCCGATCCGGAGTCCCCGCTGCGCTGGATCGCCGACAACACCAACCCGGAGGGCGTCACGGGCACCCTGCGCGAGGCCGTGCGGGGCGCGGACGTCTTCATCGGCGTCTCGGCTCCGAACGTGCTCTCCGGCGACGACGTGGCCGCCATGGCGGACGGTGCGATCGTCTTCGCACTGGCCAATCCGGACCCCGAGGTGGACCCGGCGATCGCCCGCCAGACCGCGGCCGTGGTGGCCACCGGACGCTCGGACTTCCCGAATCAGATCAACAATGTCCTGGTGTTCCCGGGCGTTTTCCGTGGTTTGCTGGACGCGCAGTCGCGTACGGTGAACACCGAGATGATGCTGGCTGCTGCCGGTGCGCTCGCCGACGTCGTCCACGACGACGAGCTCAATGCCAACTACATCATTCCGAGCGTCTTCAACGACAAGGTCGCGGGGGCGGTCGCCGGGGCCGTGCGAGACGCGGCGCGCGCTGTGACCGGTACCACTGCGGTCTAGGCGGGGTACGGCGCGTCGCGCGCTCCGGGGTCCCGGAAGCGGCCATAGGGTGGCGGGCAGGAAAACGACCGCCACGGCGCTTTTCGTGTGACTCTCCAGGGCTCCGGATTGGCATTCCCGCCACAGGTGGGGGCAGGATGCGTTCCGGGCGCGAGGGTCTGAACAGCAGACCCGGGTCCGGGGACTGTCCGAGGGCCCTGGCAGCATCGGCTTCGATCTCACGCCTCATTGGCAAGATGAACACGGGAGTACAACATGAACCGCAGTGAGCTGGTGGCCGCTCTGTCCGAGCGCGCCGAGGTGACCCGAAAGGACGCCGACGCCGTGCTGGCCGCCCTCGCCGAGGTGACTGGTGAGGTCGTCGCGAAGGGCGACGAGAAGGTCACCATCCCCGGCTTCCTGACCTTCGAGCGCACCCACCGTGCCGCTCGCACCGCGCGCAACCCGCAGACCGGTGAGCCGATCGAGATCCCGGCCGGCTACAGCGTGAAGGTGTCCGCGGGCTCCAAGCTCAAGGAAGCCGCCAAGGGCAAGTAAGCCCCCGCGCATGAGAAGGGGCGGCCACCCGCACGGGTGGCCGCCCCTTCGGCGCTCCTACGGGCCCTGAGGCCCGTCCACGAGCCTCTACGAGGCCCCAGGGAGGCTATGCGAGGCCCGGCGGAGGCCCTACACGGCGTTGCCGCCGCCCGGGAGCTCCACCTTCGCGCCGAGTTCGACCAGTTTCTCCATGAAGTTCTCGTAGCCGCGGTTGATCAGGTCGATGCCGTGGACCCGCGAGGTGCCCTGGGCGGCCAGGGCCGCGATCAGGTAGGAGAAGCCGCCGCGGAGGTCGGGGATGACCAGGTCGGAGCCCTGGAGCTTGGTGGGCCCTGAGACGACCGCGGAGTGCAGGAAGTTGCGCTGGCCGAACCGGCACGCGGAGCCGCCCAGGCATTCGCGGTAGAGCTGGATGTGCGCGCCCATCTGGTTGAGCGCCGAGGTGAAGCCCAGCCGGGACTCGTAGACCGTCTCGTGGACGATGGACAGGCCCGACGCCTGGGTCAGGGCCACCACCAGCGGCTGCTGCCAGTCGGTCTGGAAGCCGGGGTGGACGTCGGTCTCCAGGGCGATCGCGTTGAGCTTGCCGCCCGGGTGCCAGAACCGTATGCCCTCGTCGCCGATGTCGAAGGCGCCGCCGACCTTGCGGTAGGTGTTCAGGAAGGTCATCATCTCGCGCTGGCGGGCGCCGCGCACATAGATGCCGCCCTCGGTGGCCAGCGCCGCGCTCGCCCAGGAGGCGGCCTCCAGGCGGTCCGGGAGGGCGCGGTGGTTGTAGCCGCCGAGCTGGTCGACGCCGGTGATCCGGATCGTACGGTCGGTGTCCATGGAGATGATGGCGCCCATCTTCTGCAGTACGCAGATGAGGTCCTCGATCTCCGGCTCGACCGCCGCGTTGGAGAGTTCCGTCACACCCTCGGCGAGCACCGCCGTCAGCAGCACCTGCTCGGTGGAGCCCACCGACGGGTACGGCAGCCGGATCTTGGTGCCGCGCAGCCGGTGCGGGGCCTCCAGGTACTGGCCGTCCGCCCGCTTCTCGATCGTCGCCCCGAACTGGCGCAGCACGTCGAAGTGGAAGTCGATCGGCCGGCCGCCGATGTCGCAGCCGCCCAGGCCCGGGATGAAGGCGTGGCCGAGGCGGTGCAGCAGCGGGCCGCAGAAGAGGATCGGGATCCGCGAGGAACCTGCGTGTGCGTCGATGTCGGCGACATTGGCGCTCTCCACGTGTGTGGGATCGAGCACCAGCTCACCGGACTCGTCACCGGGGCGCACCGTCACGCCGTGCAGCTGCAGCAGCCCGCGCACCACCCGCACATCGCGGATGTCGGGGACGTTGCGCAGCCTGCTGGGCGCACTGCCGAGCAGGGCGGCCACCATGGCCTTCGGCACGAGGTTCTTCGCGCCGCGGACACGGATCTCGCCTTCGAGCGGGGTGCCGCCATGGACGAGCAGGACATCGTTCGAGCGGGTCATCTGGTCTCGCGTTCCTGAGACGGGCAAGGGCCAAAGGCACAAGGGCCAAAGGGCAAGAGTAATAGCCCCGGAGACCGCCTCCGTAAGGCTCTTGCACCCTTTGCGTCACCCCGTAGGCGACACAACACGTTCCGTTTCGATCGGAGGGCCCGCAGTCACGTGCGCCGCATCTGCTGTCTTGCGCCCCGACCTGCTCTCATACGGGACTCGACTTCCACTCCCCCTCCGGCCCGGATATGGGGGATCATGTGGCCATGACCGAGGTGTCCTCGCTCACAGGACGGCTGCTTGTCGCGACACCGGCGCTTGCTGACCCGAATTTCGACCGTGCGGTGGTGCTCCTCCTCGACCATGACGAGGAGGGCTCGCTCGGCGTGGTCCTGAATCGCCCGACCCCGGTGGGGGTGAGCGACATCCTGGAGTCGTGGGCCTCGCTGGCCGGGGAGCCGGGGGTGGTCTTCCAGGGCGGCCCGGTCTCGCTGGACTCGGCGCTGGGCGTGGCCGTCGTGCCGGGCGAGTCGGGCCGGTCCTCGGCGCGCACCGAGGACGGGCCACTCGGTTGGCGCAGAGTGCACGGCGCCATCGGCCTGGTGGACCTGGAGGCGCCGCCGGAGTTGCTGGCGGCGGCCGTGGGCTCGTTGCGCATCTTCGCCGGTTACGCGGGCTGGGGGCCGGGTCAGCTGGAGGACGAGCTCGCCGAGGGCGCGTGGTACGTGGTGGAGTCCGAGCCGGGCGATGTGTCCTCGCCCGCCCCCGAGCGGCTGTGGCGGTCGGTGCTGCGCCGCCAGCGCAGTGAGCTGGCCATGGTCGCCACGTATCCGGACGACCCTTCTCTCAACTAGGCATGAGTACCCTAGGGCTGTATGAGCACTCTTGAGCCCGAGCGCGGGGCAGGCACGGGGACCCTCGTTGAGCCGACACCACAGGTGTCGCACGGTGACGGCGACCACGAGCGCTATGCCCACTATGTACAGAAAGACAAGATCATGGAGAGCGCCCTCTCCGGATCTCCGGTCGTCGCACTCTGCGGCAAGGTCTGGGTCCCGGGTCGTGACCCGAAGAAGTACCCGGTCTGCCCGATGTGCAAGGAGATCTTCGAGGGTATGGGCGCCGGTGGCGACAAGGACAAGGGCAAGGACGGCGACGGCAAGAAGTAGCCGGTCCGTCGGCCCTGGGCGCTGACGAGAAGCCTCGCGCGAACAGACGGCACGCCCGGCCCGCGATCCCGAGACGGGGTCGCGGGCCGGGCGTGCCGTGCCTCGTGCGCCCTGCCGCGCGCCGGACGGCCCCAGTAGGGTCGGCCCATGAGCGGGCGTACGGAGAACGGGGCGGCGCGGGCCGCCTATCTGGTGTTCGGGGCGCGTGAGGTCGACGAGCCCGAAGCGGAAGGCGCCAGCGCCTACTGCCAGTTCGAGAAGGACTGGGACGCCCAGCTGGAGCGGTGCGGGCGGCTGGCCGCCGAGCGGGGCTACCGGCTCTCCGGCGGCTGCGTGATGTCGGTCGCCCAGCCGACCCTTCCCAGACTCCTGGAGTGGGCGGAGGACCCGGGCGCCGAGGTGGTGCTGGTGGCCAGCGACCGTGTCCTTGAGCGGTTCCGGAAGACCTGGCCGGACTGGGACCGGGTGGTCGAGCGCCTGGCGGAAGCGGGTGCGCGGGTGGAGGCCGTGCCGTATGTTGAACCCGCCTATCCGGGCGAGGAGTTGCCGCGTCGCTAGGGTCCTGCTGACGCGAAGTTCCTTTTGTCGCGGAGTGCTTCGGCTCGCTTTATCACGAAGTGGTTCAGACCTCTTGTGGGGTCGCTCAAGGTTCCCTAGCCTCACGCATATTGTGCTGAGTGAAACATGCGTTGCATTACTTGCAACGCCAAATGTTTAAGGGTCCTTATGAAGTCGTCCCATCTCTCTGTTTCCTCCCGGTTGTCCTCCCGCGTCACCGTGCCCGTGGTGGCACTCGCCCTGGCGGGGCTGGCCATGACCGGATGCGCCCCCTCCACCTCCGACAACAGCTCCAAGGAGGACGAGAAGAGCGGCAAACTGCGGGTCTGGCTCTTCCAGGAGGTCAACAACGCGCCCAAGAAGAAGGTGATCGACGCGGCGGTCGCCGGCTTCGAGAAGGAGCACGACGGCACCGACGTCGAGGTGACCTACATTCCCATCGACACCCGGGCGCAGAAGATCAAGGCGGCTTTCAACGACCCCAAGAGCGCTCCCGACGTCATCGAGTTCGGCAACACCGACACCGCCGGCTATGTCAAGGACGGCGGGCTGCTGGACATCAGCAAGGAGTTCGGCGCCTGGACCGACTCGACCAATATCGACCCCACCGCGAAGTACTCGCTGACCATCGGCGGCAAGGTCTACGGCGCCCCGCTCTTCGTCGGCGTACGGGCGCTGTACTACCGGACGGACGTCTTCAAGGAGCTCGACCTGGAGCCGCCGGCCACCCAGGACGAGTTGATTGCGACCGCGAAGAAGATCCACTCGGAGCGGCCGGATCTGTACGGTCTCGCGGTCGGCGGCGCCTACACCTACGGCGCGATGCCCTTCATCTGGGCCAACGGCGGCGACCTCGCCGATGAGAAGGGCAAGTTCGGCTCCAACGAGTACGAGGCGGCCATCGACAGCGCCGACGCCCAGAAGGGCGTGAAGGCGTACACCTCGTTCTTCGGCAACGACAACTGCCCGGCCGCCAAGTGCGCCCAGTGGGGCGGCAACGACACCGTCGAGGCGTTCGCCTCGGGCAAGGCGGCCATGGCGATCGGCGGCGACTTCAACCGCCAGGCCATCGAGGCGGGCAAGGTCAAGGGCAAGTTCAAGGTCGTGCCGCTGCCGGGCGTGAAGAAGGGCGACATCGCACCGGCCTTCGCGGGCGGCAACAACCTCGGGGTGCTCAAGAGCACCTCGCACCGCACGATCGCCGTGGACCTGCTCAAGACGCTCGCCGGGAAGCAGACCCAGCGCGAGCTCTACGACGCCATGGGCTTCCTGCCCACCTTCACCGATGTGCGCGGCGACGTCTCCCACAAGGACGCCTTCGTCAAGCCCTTCGTGAAGACCCTCAACGACAGCGCCAAGTTCGTGCCCACCTCGCCCGGCTGGGCGGCCATCGACGCGCAGCTCGTCCTGCCCACCATGTTCCAGGAGATCGTCAGCGGCCGTAAGAGCGTGCCGGCCGCCACCCAGGACGCCGCGAAGAAGATGGACGAGGCATTCGAGCAGTGAGCGCCGGCACCGCACAGCACGCCCGGCGAGCCCCCGCCAAGGGCCGCCGGTCCCGGCCGGGATCCACCGTCCCGGCCGGGCGCCGATCCGGGAAGGGCGCCCGGCGCGGCACCTGGACCCCCTGGCTCTATCTCGCCCCGGCGCTCGTCGTCCTGGGCGGGCTGCTCGTCTACCCCATCTACCAGCTCGGTCTGATCTCCTTCCTGGAGTACACCCAGGCGCAGGTCAGCGGCGGTGAAGCGACCACCTTCCAGGGGTTCGCCAACTACGCCGAGCTGTTCGGCGACAGCGAGTTCTGGAACGTCGCCGTCGCCACCCTGCTCTTCGCCGCCGTCTGCGTGGTGTCCACCCTCGCGGTCGGCTGTGCGCTGGCGGTCCTGCTGACGCGCGTACGGGCGATTCCGCGGCTGGCGCTGATGCTGGCCGCGCTCGGCGCGTGGGCCACCCCGGCGATCACCGGCTCGACGGTCTGGGTCTTCCTCTTCGACCCCGACTTCGGGCCGGTGAACAAGGTCCTGGTGTGGCTCGGCCTCTCCGGCTTCGAGGACTACTCCTGGACCTACGACCGCTACAGCGCCTTCGCCCTGGTGCTGTTCGAGGTCGTGTGGTGCTCGTTCCCGTTCGTGATGGTCACCGTCTACGCGGGCATCCGGGCCATCCCCACCGAGGTGCTGGAGGCCGCGGCCCTGGACGGCGCCTCCACCTGGCGGATCTGGCGCACGATCATGGCGCCGATGCTGCGGCCCATCCTCGTCGTGGTGACCATCCAGTCCATCATCTGGGACTTCAAGGTCTTCACACAGATCTACGTCATGACGAACGGCGGCGGGATCGCCGGCCAGAACATGGTGCTCAACGTGTACGCGTACCAGAAGGCGTTCGCGTCCTCGCAGTACAGCCTGGGCTCGGCGATCGGCGTGGTGATGCTGCTGATCCTGCTGGCCGTCACGCTGGTCTATCTGCGGCTGCTGCGACGCCAGGGAGAAGAACTGTGAGCCACTCGCGCGTCTCGCTGCGCATCCGCCGTCCCTGGCGCTTCGCGGCCGAGGTCACCGCCCTGATCGTGGCGGCCGTCGTCGCCTTCCCGCTGTACTGGATGGTGCTCTCGGCCTTCAAGCCGGAGGGGGAGATCCAGTCCACCGAGCCCCGGCCGTGGACGGGGTCCCCGTCGCTGGACTCCTTCCGGCGCGTCTTCGAGCAGCAGGACTTCGGGCGCTACTTCCTCAACAGCCTGTTCGTGGCCGGGGTGGTGGTGGTCGCCTCGGCGCTGATCGCCTTCCTGGCGGCCACGGCGGTCGCCCGCTTCAAGTTCCGCTTCCGCACCACGCTGCTGATCATGTTCCTGGTCGCCCAGATGGTGCCGATCGAGGCGCTGACCATCCCCATGTTCTTCCTGATGCGCGATCTGGGGGAGACGGTGCCCGGGGTGGGGCTCAACACCCTGGGGTCGCTGATCCTGCCGCATATCGCCTTCTCGCTGCCGTTCGCCATCTGGATGCTGCGCGGCTTCGTCAAGGCGGTGCCCGAGGCGCTGGAGGAGGCGGCCTATCTGGACGGGGCCAGCCGCTCCCGCTTCCTGTGGCAGATCCTCTTCCCCCTCGTCTTCCCCGGACTCGTGGCGACGAGCGTCTTCTCCTTCATCTCCGCCTGGAACGACTTCCTCTTCGCCAAGTCCTTCATCATCAGCGCGACCGAGAACTCCACCCTTCCGATGGCGCTGCTGGTCTTCTTCAAGGACGAGGGGAACGACTGGGGAGGGATCATGGCGGCGTCCACCGTCATGACCATCCCCGTGCTGATCTTCTTCGTGCTCGTCCAGCGCCGGCTGGTCTCCGGCCTCGGCGGCGCGGTGAAGGACTGACGAGTACAGCGGTGAAGGACCGACGGGTACTGAGGACCGACGAGTACCGAGGCCCGACGAGCACTGACCAGAGCTGACGAGGGGCCGACAGGGGAGCAGATGACTCACGACGCCGCGGGGCTGATCCCCGCGCCCCGCCATGACCAGAGCCGTCCCGGCCGCGCGGGCGCGCGGATCCACCCGCGGCGCACCGCCCTGGCCGCCGGGCCCGGCACCGAGGGGGTGGCGCGGCTGCTGCGCACCACCCTCGGCCAGGCGCTCGGCCTGTCCCTGCCGGACGGCGCGCCCGGCGGCGACGACACCATCAGCCTGCGGATCGACTCCGCGCTGGAACCCGAGGGCTACCGGCTCACCGTGGCCGACGGCCGGGTGGAGATCGCGGGCGGCACGGCCGCGGGCGTCCACTGGGGTACGCAGACCCTCCGTCAGCTGCTGGGCCCCGACGCCTTCCGCCGCGCCCCGCTCAGGGTCGCGGAGGCCGGCTGGGAGCTGGCGGAACGGACGGTCGAGGACGCGCCGCGGTTCGCCTGGCGCGGGCTGATGCTGGACGTGGCCCGCCACTTCATGCCCAAGGACGGCGTCCTGGCCTATCTGGACCTGCTCGCCGCCCACAAGCTCAATGTGTTCCACTTCCATCTCACCGACGACCAGGGCTGGCGGGTCGAGATCCGCCGCTACCCGAAGCTGACCGAGGTCGGCGCCTGGCGCGAGCGCACCAAGCTGGGCCACCGGGCGTCCCCGCTGTGGGACGAGCGGCCGCACGGCGGCCACTACACCCAGGACGACATCCGCGAGATCGTCGCCTACGCCGCCGAGCGGCATATCACCGTCGTGCCCGAGATCGACATCCCCGGACACTCGCAGGCCGCCATCGCCGCGTACCCGGAGCTGGGCAACACCGACGTCATCGACACCGCCTCCCTCGGAGTCTGGACCACCTGGGGCATCAACCCGAACGTACTCGCCCCCACCGACAACACGCTCCGCTTCTACGAACACGTGCTGGAAGAGGTCCTGGAGCTGTTCCCCGGCGACTTCGTCCACATCGGCGGCGACGAGTGCCCCAAGGACCAGTGGAAGGCGTCCCCGGCCGCCCAGGAGCGCATCCGCGCCCTGGGCCTCGCCGACGAGGACGAGTTGCAGAGCTGGTTCATCCGCCACTTCGGCCACTGGCTCGCCGAGCGCGGCCGCCGGCTGATCGGCTGGGACGAGATCCTCGAGGGCGGCGCGCCCGGCGCCCCGCTGCCCGAGGGCGCCGCGGTCTCCTCCTGGCGCGGCTACGCGGGCGGGATCGCCGCCGCGCGGGCCGGCCACGACGTCGTCATGTGCCCCGAGCAGCAGGTGTACTTCGACCACCGGCAGGCCCCCGGTGAGGACGAACCGGTGCCGATCGGCTATGTCCGCACCCTGGAGGACGTCTACCGTTTCGAACCGGTTCCCCCGGAGCTCACCGGCGCCGACGCGGACCGGGTGCTGGGCGCCCAGGCCAATGTCTGGACCGAGGTGATGGAGGACCGCCGGCGGGTGGACTACCAGGCATTCCCCCGGCTCGCCGCCTTCGCCGAGGTCGTCTGGTCGGCGCTGCCGCCCTCTCCCGAACGGGACTTCGAGGCGTTCCAGGGGCGCATGGAGGCACATTACGCGCGCCTGGACGCGATCGGCGTGAGCTACCGCCCGCCCGCCGGGCCGCTTCCCTGGCAGCGGCGCCCCGGCCTTCTCGGACGCCCGCGCGAGGGGGCGCCCCCGATCGTGTGAGCCGCCCTCAAGGTGCGCACCGCGCTCGGCCGCCCCTGGGAGCGTAGTCCCACCGGCGCAAGCCCAAATCGCACAAGGGTCCCTGAAACGTGGCAATCCACTCCCGACGGAGACGTCGTAAGAAACCCGTACCATCCCCCAGGTCAGGGACGGATCCACGGATCACGGACCCCCGCGACGGCGGGCTCGCAAGATGTGCCAGAGTTGCCACGTCCGGGCTGTCAGCACGTACCGTACGGCGCAACAGCCGGGACACCGGGGAAGGGGCAGCTGGGTTGACCACGCACGCACCGCAGGCGGCGCACACGGTGACGTTGCCGGGCACGCTCGACGAGGCCGTGGCGGCACTGGCCGCCATGCCCGCCGCCGTGCCCGTGGCGGGCGGTACCGATCTGATGGCCGCGGTCAACTCCGGCCTGCTGCGGCCCGCCGCGCTCGTCGGCCTCGGCCGGATCAGCGAAATCCGCGGCTGGCGCTATCTGGACGGGCACGCCCTCCTCGGCGCCGGACTCACCCACGCCCGGATGGGCCGCCCGGACTTCGCCGCGCTGATCCCGGCGCTGGCCGCGGCCGCGCGCGCCGCCGGGCCCCCGCAGATCCGCAACGCCGGCACCCTGGGTGGCAACATCGTCACCGCCGCCCCCACCGGCGACGCGCTGCCGGTGCTCGCCGCCCTGGAGGCCACGGTGATCATCGCCGGGCCCGAGGGGTCCCGCCGCGAGATCCCGGTCAGCCATCTGCTCGCCGGGGTCGATCTGCTGCGCCCCGGTGAACTCGTCGGATTCGTCCGGGTTCCGCTGCTGCACGCCCCGCAAACCTTCCTGAAGGCCACCGGGCGCACCGGGCCCGGCCGGTCCACCGCCTCCGTCGCCCTCGTCCTGGACCCCGCGCGGCGCGGGGTGCGCTGTGCCGTCGGCGCGGTCGCGCCGATGCCGCTGCGCCCCCTGGAGGCCGAGCGCTGGGTCGCCTCGCTCATCGACTGGGACGGCGACCGCGGCCATCTGGACCCGCAGGTCACGACCGCTTTCGGCGAGTACGTCGCCGCCGCGTGCATCCCCGATCCGCTGCCTCCGGAGGACGGAAGCGAGCCGGTCCCCCTGCCGCCTGCCGCGATCCACCTGAGGCGTACCGTGGCAGCTCTGGCCCGCCGAGCGCTGGGGAGGGCACTCGCGTGAGTGATGAACAGCAGCCGCACCGGCCGGAGCCGGGGAGCGGATGGCAGCCGATGCCGCACGGCCCGGAGTACGACGCCGAGTCGACGGCCTTCGTCCAACTGCCGCCCGAATTCGCCCACCCGGACCCGACCGACCCCTCCGGCCGTTGGGACCCGCTCGCGGCGCCCGGCACGGGCTACGCGCCCCCGCCGATGGACACCGGTGACCCGTCCCAGGGCGGCCACTGGCAGCCGTCAGGACACGGCCAGGGCGCGCCCCATGACCAGGGCATGCACGACCAGGGCATGCACGACCAGGGCAGGACCGGGCACTGGACCACCGCCGAGACCGACGGTGGCTACCTCTACGGCGGCCACCACGAGCCCCATCACGGGTCCGGCCAGTGGCCGATGCCCGCCGAGGACCAGCAGGGCCACCACCCGCCGCACACCGGCCACTGGCCGGCTCCGGCGGCCGAGGAGCCGGTGGACGACTGGCCGGTGGACGACTGGCCGGTGCCCGCCCCGTCCGACGACGGCACCGGCGGGCCCGTGCAGACCAGCCAGTGGACCATCCCGGTCGCGGGCGACGACGGTGTGGACGAGACCGGTGAGTACCGCGTCGACGACCACCCCGGCCCGGCCGCCCCTCCGTACGGCGGCCACGCGGACGGTCCCCAGGACCCGCAGACGACGGCCCAGTTGCGGATGCCCTTCGCCGGGCCGGCACAGCCTCGGCACCACCACCAGCCCCATCAGCCGCATCCTGGGCAGCCGCGGCCCGGGCGGCAGCAGGGCCACTCCGGCCAGTGGTCGGTTCCGGCCGCCGACGAGGGCACGGAGGACTCCGGGGAGTACGCGGTCGAGGGCCACCCGGGCCCGGCCGCGTCCGCACCACCGGCCGCGCCCATGCCGCCGCCCGCCCGCCGCCGGCTGCGCATGCCCGACCGCGACGAACCGGCCCCGGCCGCGGACCCGGCGTGGCCGGGCCCCTCCGCCGGGGACTCGGGCGAGTTCGCGGCCGAGGGACACCAGGGGCTGCACACCCCGCCCCGCGGCACCCCCCCGCACGGCACCTCGCCGCACGGCGGCCCCGCGCCCGGGCGGCCCGCCGCCGACGACCCCGGCTGGCGACCGGGTGATCCGGTCCCCGGGGGCTCCGGCGAGTTCCCGGTCGACGGGCAGCACGCCGGGCTGGAGACCCCGCCGCACGGCAGCCCGGCGCCCGGGCTGCCCCAGGAGGCGTCCTGGCACGACGCGTTCGCGGACGACCGGTTGACGGGCGACCGGCTGGCGGGCGCCCCATTCGCGGGGGACGCCCATGGGCACGCCCCGCACCCCGGCCCCGAGGACGGCGCGGGCCGCGCCGACGCCGCCGACGCCGCGCCGGGCGCCGCCGAGGCCCCGGCCGAGGCGGTACCGGACGACGCCGGGCCCGAGTTCACCGATACCGCGGCCGAGCCCGAACCGGCCGCGGCCGAGGGCGAGTTCCCGGACGCGGCTGACGCCGCCGGAGGGCCCGCCCCGGCCGGGACCCCGGCCGACGCCCCCGAGGCCGCCGACACCCCCGTCGAGCCCCTTGCCGAGGCCGCTCAGGCCGCGGACGAGAGCCCGAGCCACAGCGAGCATCCGCTCGCCTCGTACGTGCTGCACGTCAACGGCGCCGACCGCCCCGTCACCGACGTCTGGATCGGCGAGTCGCTGCTCTACGTCCTGCGCGAGCGCCTCGGCCTCGCCGGGGCCAAGGACGGCTGCTCCCAGGGCGAGTGCGGGGCCTGCTCGGTTCAGGTCGACGGGCGGCTCGTCGCCTCCTGCCTGGTGCCCGCCGCCACCGCCGCGGGCAGCGAGGTCCGTACCGTCGAGGGCCTCGCCACCGGCGGACAGCCCTCCGACGTCCAGCGCGCGCTCGCCCAGTGCGGGGCCGTGCAGTGCGGCTTCTGCGTGCCCGGGCTCGCGATGACCGTGCACGACCTCCTCGAGGGCAACCACGCCCCGACCGACCAGGAGACCCGCCAGGCGATCTCCGGCAACCTCTGCCGCTGCTCCGGCTACCGCGGGGTCCTCGACGCCGTCCGCGAGGTCGTCGCGGGCCGTGAGGCCGCCGACGAGGCGGGGGCCGAGGCGGACGAGGGACACGACGCCCACCAGGACCCGGCCCGCATCCCGCACCAGACGGGACCGCACGGCGTCACGGGCAACGGGAGCGTCAACGGAAGCGGTAGCGGTAGCGGAAGGGCATCGGCATGACCGGAATCGCGGACGGCGCGGGCGCCGTCACCGCCACCCCCGCCGCCGGAACACCCCTCAAAACCCCGTCCACCATGGGCCTCGGTGTGTCCCTGCCGCCCACCGACTCGGCCGCCAAGACCTCGGGCACCTTCCCGTACGCGGCCGACCTGTGGGCCGAGGGGCTGCTGTGGGCCGCCGTGCTGCGCGCCCCGCACCCGCACGCCCGCATCGTCTCCATCGACACCAAGCAGGCCGTCGACATGCCGGGCGTACGGGCCGTGGTGACCCACACGGACGTGCCCGGCGACGCCTCGCACGGCCGCCGGGTCGCCGACCGTCCGGTGTTCGCCAAGGACCTGGTCCGCCACCACGGCGAGCCCATCGCCGCGGTCGCCGCCGACCACCCCGACACGGCCCGGCTGGCCGCCGCCGCCATCGCCGTCGAGTACGAGGTGCTGGAGCCGGTCACCGACCCCGAGCAGGCGTTCTCCGCCGAGCCGCTGCACCCCGACGGCAACCTGGTCCGCCACATCCCGCTGGCCTTCGGCGACCCGGACGTGGTCGGCGAGGTCATCGTCGAGGGGCTGTACCGCATCGGCCGCCAGGACCCGGCGCCCATCGGCGCCGAGGCGGGCCTGGCCGTGCCGCGCCCCGACGGCGGGGTGGAGATCTACACCGCCTCCACCGATCCGCACGCCGACCGCGACCTGGCCGCCGCCTGCTTCGGTCTTGAGCCGGAGCGGGTGAAGGTCGTCGTCACCGGCGTCCCCGGCGCCATGGGCGAGCGCGAGGACCCGGGGATGCAGCTGCCGCTCGGGCTGCTGGCGCTGCGCACCGGCCATCCGGTGAAGCTGGCCGCGACCCGTGAGGAGTCCTTCCTCGGCCACGCCCACCGCCACCCCACCCTGCTGCGCTACCGCCACCACGCGGACTCCCAGGGCAAGCTGGTCAAGGTCGAGGCGCAGATCCTGCTGGACGCGGGCGCCTACGCCGACTCCTCCGCGGACACGCTGGCCGCCGCCGTCTCCTTCGCCTGCGGCCCCTATGTCGTTCCGCACGCCTTCATCGAGGGCTGGGCGGTGCGCACCAACAACCCGCCCTCCGGCCATGTGCGCGGCGAGGGCGCGATGCAGGTGTGCGCCGCGTACGAGGGCCAGATGGACAAGCTGGCGGCCAAGCTGGGCCTCGACCCGGTCGAGATCCGGATGCGCAACGTGATGGCCACCGGCGATCTGCTGCCCACCGGACAGACCGTCACCTGCCCGGCCCCGGTCGCCGAACTGCTGCAGGCCGTAAGGGACGCACCGCTGCCCACCCTCCCCAAGGACGACCCCGAGGAGGAGTGGCTGCTGCCGGGCGGCCTGGAGGGCGCGGGTGATCCGGCCGCGGTGCGGCGCGGGGTCGGCTACGCCCTCGGCATGGTCCACATGCTCGGCGCCGAGGGGCGGGACGAGGTCTCCACCGCCACCGTCAAGGTCACCGGCCCGGTGGCCACCGTCATCTGCGCGGCCGTCGAGACCGGACAGGGCTTCACCACCCTGGCCCGCCAGATCGTCCAGGACGTCCTCGGTATCGAGGAGGTCCATGTGGCGCCCATCGACACCGACCAGCCCCCGGCCGGGCCCGCCTCGCGCGGCCGCCACACCTGGGTCTCGGGCGGTGCGGTCGAGCGGGCCGCGAAGATGGTCCGCACCCAGCTGCTGCAGCCGCTGGCGCACACGTTCGGCATGTCCACCGAGCTGCTCAGCATCGCCGACGGCAAGATCACCTCGTATGACGGGGTGCTCAGCACCACCGTCGAGGAGGCGCTGGAGGGCAAGGAGCTGTGGGCCACCGCGCAGTGCCGCCCGCACCCCACCGAGCCGCTGGACGAGACCGGCCAGGGTGACGCCTTCGTGGGGCTCGCCTACTGCGCGGTGCGCGCCGTGGTGGACGTCGACATCGAGATCGGCGCGGTACGGGTCGTCGACATGACGGTGGCCCAGGACGTGGGCCGGGTCCTCAACCCGCGTCAGCTCAAGGCCCGTATCGAGGCGGGCGTCGCCCAGGGCATCGGCGCGGCCCTCACCGAGAACCTGCGCACCTCACGCGGTGTGGTCCGGCACCCCGACCTGACCGGCTACGCCCTGCCGACCGCCCTGGACATCCCCGACGTCCGCATCGTCAAGCTGGTCGAGGAGCGGGACGTGGTGGCCCCCTTCGGCGCCAAGGCGGCCAGCGCGGTGCCGGTGGTCACCACCCCGGCCGCGGTGGCGGCGGCGGTCCGCGCGGCCACCGGCCGTCCGGTCAACCGCCTCCCGATCCGCCCCCAGGCGGCGGTGGTCAACCGGGGCTAGGGGGCTTCTGATGGATCTCCGCGGCGCGGGATTGTACGAGACGTGTAACAGAGGGATCCCTCCCCGTCCCAACCCCATCCTCATGTTTGCGAAAGCGACACAGGAGACATGGGGAGCGAGGCGGACATGGCACGGCACCGGGTCCTGGGGACGAACAGCCGAGTACTGGTGGCGGCGTTCGGCGTGATGGGGGTGACCGCCCTGGCCGCCGTGTGGACCGCCCAGGCCGGAACCGCCGAGGCGGGGGCGGGTGCGTCACCGACGACGAAGCCGACGCCGATCGTGGGCCAGACCTCCAAGCCGGACCCCGAACTGCCCGCTCCCGTGGTCAACATGGACATAGCCCACGCCTCCGACAAGGGCGACAAGGGCGTCAACATCACGATCGACGACGGTCCGGATCCGACCTGGACCCCGCAGGTCCTCCAGGTGCTCAAGGACAACGGCGTCAAGGCCACCTTCTGCATGGTCGGTCCGCAGGCCCAGGCCCATCCGGACCTGGTCAAGGACGTGGTCGCGGACGGGCACCGGCTGTGCGACCACTCCATCTCGCACGACACGGCGATGGACACCAAGTCATCCGCCTACCAGTCCAAGGAGATCCTCGACGCCCAGCGAATGATCACCAAGGCGTCAGGGGGTGTCAAGCCGCTCTACTACCGCGCCCCGGGCGGTGCGTTCACCCCGTACAGCCGCCAGATCGCCGCCTCGCAGGGCATGCGGCCGCTGGGCTGGAACGTGGACTCCAAGGACTTCGAGAAGCCGGGGGTCGACGCTATGGTCAACACCGTCAAGAACGAGATCTCCAGCGGCCCCACCGTGCTCTTCCACGACGCGGGCGGCGACCGCGGCCAGACGGTCGAGGCGCTGCGCCAGGTCCTGCCGTGGCTGAAGCAGGAGGGATACGGCTTCGGTTTCCCGGTGCGCTGACGGTCGCCGTGGCCGTCACCGGCGGGCGCCATCCGCCCCGCCGGTGACAGACACCGGTCTCAGGCCGGGTGCGGACCCGTCAGGGCGGGCTCGCGTTCGTCCTCGCGGGCGGCGAACGGGCACTGCCAGTCGGCGGGCTTCGGGCGGCCGGAGTAGCGGCGGGCCTCGGAGAGCTCCTCGTACTCGAGCAGGTTGGGGTTTATGTCGCCCTGGAGCTGGATGTCCTGCTTGCGTATCTTCTCCGCCAGCCGGTCCCACATCTTGGCGCCCTTGATGCGGTCGAACTGCTCATGCGAGTTGAAGGCCAGCATCGGGAAGGGCGGACGGCGGCCCCAGCGGCGGTGGGTCTCGTGCAGGCCGATGACGAAGAAGGGATGGCCGGCGACGCTGTAGGCGAACTCCCTGGCCTGCGGATCGGACGAATGGCCCTCGGCCCAGCGATAGGACCGGGAGTCCTGTTCGTGGAGCAGCTGGAGCTGTTCCCACAGCAGCTCCTCGAACCGCAGCTCATCCACCCCGCGAGGCCGCTCGAAGGTCGCGATGAAGCTTGTGAACGACCGGTGGCTCCAGTCGGCCGCGGTCACGAAATCCGCGAGATCGAGTGCCATCAGCCGGGCCGAGTCGTCCGATCCCATCTGGTCGTAGTGACGATGGGTGATACCACCCTTGCGCCAGGCGGACCGTCCCGCCAGGCAGGCGAACCGGTCCCCCAGAATGAACCGCTCCACCTCGTCACGCGCGTCCACTGTCATGGCCAGCCTTCCTTCCAACTACGTGCCTCCTCGCTGGGAGCTCATCTCCTTCTCCACATGAAGGCGCCCACCCTGCTCACCTGCGTAGGAGAGCAGGAGAACCAGATGGGGCGCCTGGCTGAATTGTGATCGGCGAAGGGCTTATCGGCGAAATCCGGGCCGGGGCCGCCCCCGAGGGAGCGGCCCCGACCCGGCGTCCGGGCCCCGGCCCGTCAGTTCCGGGCGCGGTCCAGCGCCGCCGCCACCACCGGGCCGATCCGGTCCAGGGACTCCTCCCGCATCATCCGGTAGTGGTGATCGGGGACGCCGTACACCACCAGGGCGCCGTCCACGGAGGAGAGCCAGGCGTCCGCCACGTGCAGCGGATCGCGCCGGTAGCCGGGGATCTCCGCCACGGCCCGGAACAGCAGCATGTCGCCCTGGAACCGCTCGGGCGCGAACTTCCGCATCAGCTCCTGGTCGTTGAGCAGGATGTCGAGCAGCGGGAAGCTGGTCTCGCCCTCCAGCAGCCGGGGCGGCAGCCCGGTCTCCCGGCAGAGGTCGGCCACCAGGTCGGCGGTGCCGTCCGCCCCGTCGGGGTGCGCCTCCAGCCAGCCCGGGGCGAAGATGTCGCCGCCGCCGATGTCGTCGAGCAGCACACCCAGCCACTGGCGCTTGCTGAGCTCGGGCGCCTGGGGCAGCGCCTGGGCGTTGTCGGGGTAGGCGTCGACCACGGCCAGGGTGGCGACCTCCTCGCCCCGCGCCTGGAGCCGGGTGGCCATGGCGTGCGCGATCAGCCCGCCGAAGGACCAGCCGAGCAGATGGTACGGACCGGTCGGCTGGACGGTCCGGATCTGCTCCAGATAGTCGGCGGCCATCTCCTCGACGCTCGCCGGGAGGACGTCCGGTTCGGTGAGACCGCGCGCCTGGAGGGCGTACACCGGCTGGTCAGGGGCGAGATGGCGGAGCAGCCCGGTGTACGACCAGCCGAGACCGCCGCCGGGGTGGACGCAGAACAGCGGCGGGCGCGCCCCCTCGCCGCGCAGCGGCAGCAGGATGTCCAGCGGCTGCCGCTGGTCCGCCTCGGCCGGCCCCGCGGCGTCCAGGCGGGCCACCAGCCGGGCCACGGTCGGCGCCTCGAAGAGGTCGCGCATCGACAGCTCGGTGGCCAGGGCGGCGCGGGCCTGGCTGGCCAGTTTGGAGGCGAGCAGCGAATGGCCGCCGAGCAGGAAGAAGTCGTCGTCGACGGTGACGCCGTCGACGCCCAGGACCTCGCCGAAGAGCGCGCACAGCGTCTCCTCGCGCGGCGTGCGGGGCGCGCGCCCGCCCGTGGTGGCCTCGAAGGAGGGCGCGGGCAGCGCGGCGCGGTTCAGCTTGCCGTTGGCGTCCAGGGGGAGGGTGTCGAGGACCACGAACGCGCTGGGCACCATGTGCTCGGGCAGCACCTCGCCCAGCGCCTCGCGGACCGCGGCGGCGTCCGGCGGGGTGTCCCCGGCGGCCGTCACATAGCCGACCAGCCGCTGGTCGCCGGGCCGGTCGGCGCGGACCGCCGCGGCGGCCTCGGCCACCTGGGGGAGCGCCCGCAGAGCCGCCTCGACCTCGCCCAGCTCGACGCGGAAGCCGCGCAGCTGGACCTGGCCGTCGGTGCGGCCCATGTACTCGACGTCGCCGTCCGGCCGCATGCGGGCCAGGTCGCCGGTGCGGTACATCCGGGTGCCGGGCGGGCCGTAGGGGTCGGCGACGAAGCGTTCGGCGGTCAGGGCGGCCCGGTTGAGGTAGCCGCGGGCCAGCTGCGCCCCGGACACGTACAGCTCGCCGGTGACCCCGGCCGGGCAGGGCTTCAGCGCGGTGTCCAGGACGTACATCCGGGTGTTCCACACCGGCCGGCCGATCGGCACCGGGCCCTCGCCGCCGGGCGCGGAGGGGTGGTGGGCGATCTGGATGGTGGTCTCGGTGGGCCCGTAGAGGTTGTTCAGCGGCACGCCGGGGAACCGCTCGTGGAACAGTTCGGCGGTCCCGCGCGGCAGCGCCTCACCGCCGCTGGAGGCCCGCCGCAGGACGCCCGCGCACGCGTCGGCGGCGCCCGGCTCGGCGAGGAACGCCTGGAGCATCGACGGCACGAACTGGAGCGCGGTGATGCCCTCCTCGCGCACCGTGCGCGCCAGGTACGCCGGGTCCTTGTGGCCGCCGGGCTTCGCCACCACCAGCGTGGCGCCGCTGAGCAGCGGGAGGAAGAACTCGCAGACGGAGGCGTCGAACCCGGCCGGGGTCTTCTGGAGCATCCGGTCCCCGGGGGCGAGCCCGTACGCGCCCTGCATCCACTCCATGCTGTTGGCCACGGCCCGGTGGGGCACCAGGACGCCCTTGGGGCGGCCGGTGGAGCCCGAGGTGTAGATGATGTACGCGGGGTGCTCGGGGTCGATCGCCACCGCCGGGGCGGAGCCGCCCCCGGCGTCGCCGCCGCCCGTGAGGTCCACGACGTCCAGCAGCAGCCGCCCCACGCCGTGGCGCGCGGGCAGCGCACCGGCGCTGTCGGCGCGGGTGACCACGAGGGCGGGGCCCGCGTCGTCGAGCATGTACGCCAGCCGCTCGGCCGGGTAGTCCAGGTCCAGCGGCAGATACGCGGCCCCCGTCCTCAGCACCGCGATCAGCGCGATGACCAGGTCCGCGGAGCGGGGCAGGGCCACGCCGACGGTGCGCTCGGGCCCGGCGCCGCGCGCGATGAGCACCCGGGCGAGCCGGTTCGCCGCCCGGTCCAGCTCCGCGTAGCTGAGCACGGTGTCATCGCAGACCAGGGCCTGGGTGTCGGGGGTCCGGGCGGCCTGGGCGGCCAGCAGCTCCGGGAGGGTGGCGCCGGAGGTGGGGTGCGCCGTGTCGCCCGGCGCGCCCAGGACCCGCCGGCGCTCCTCGGCGGACAGCAGCTCCAGCGAGCCGACGGTCCGCCGCATGTCGGAGGTGTCGGAGAGGGTGCGCAGCAGGCCGAGATAGCGCTCCCGGTGGCCGATGAGGGCGTCCTCGGTGTAGAGGTTGGAGTTGGCGTTGAGGTCGATCCGGATACCGGTGCCGTCGGACCGGTCGTACCCCATGATCGAGAGGTCCTCGACGGTGCCGTTGGAGAGGTTGTGCGCCCTGACCCGGTGACCGGCGAAGTGGAAGTCGTAGTCGTACGTCATGATGTTGACGTGCGGGCCGAGCAAACCGTTTCCGCCGTCCGGCAGTCGCAGATCCCGGGCCAGGTCGATACGGCGGTATCGCTGATGGCGAAGGGCCTGCCTGACTTCCCGTGAGATCTGCCGGACCAGCTCCCGTATTCGCATATCGGCGCGCACCTGGATGCGCAGCGGCACCACATTGGCGAACATCCCGGGAATGGCGCGGGAAGTGACATCGGTACGGCCGGATACGGGCAGCGTCAGAATGATGTCCGATTTACCGGTCAATCGGTGCAGATACAGCGCGGTCGCCGCAATGATCATAGCGGACCAGTGGGTGGCGTATTTACGCGCGGCGGCCCGCAGCTCGACCGCTTCCGCCTCGGTCAGGTAGGCGGTCTGGCGGAGGACGGTGGAAAGTTCCCTGGTGGGGTGGGTGGAAAGCCGCGCCGGGCGCGGGGAATCACCGAAGTGTTCCAGCCAGTACGCACGGTCTTTGGCGAAATCCGGTGAGGCCCGGTATTCCGCGTCCTGGTCGAGCATCGCCCGCAGGGAGCCGAAGACCGTTTCCCCCTCGGCCGGGTCGGTCCCCTCGACGAGCGCGGTGTACACCTCGGCGGTCCGCCGGCCCAGCAGGGCGGCCGAACCGGCGTCCGAGACGATGTGGTGGGTGCCCTGGTACCAGAGGAAGCGCTCGGCCTCCACCTTGATCAGGGCGAATGAGAACGCCGGGTGGTCGCCCAGCTTGAGCGCCCCCGTGGCCAGGTCGTTCTTCATCCACCGCTCGGCCGCGGCCCAGGGGTCGTCCTCGGCGGTGAGGTCCGGCTTCGGGAGCTCCCAGTCGGTCACCGGGTCAAGGGCCTGCCAGGGCTCCCCGTCGTCCTCACCGACCCGGATGTTGTAGGGCTCGGCCTCCGCCACGGCCCTGCGCAGGGCCCGCTCGAATAGCTCGGTGTCTATCGGTCCTTGTATCTCCAGGTACTCACCGACCCGGAAGGTGGTGCTCTCCGGCGGCTCCAGCTGCTCTATGAACCAGATTTCACTCTGGCCGGTCGAGAGCGGCAGACGGGCGGCCGGTACGGCGGGCTGCACATTTCCCCCACTGAGAATGGGACCACGGTCGAAGAATGTGCCCGCCGACCGGGAGTAGATTTCCGCGCGGTCACAGGCACCACACGTGACCCTATGAGACGGAATTGCACTCAGTGCGGGGGTCAGGAGACCGTTCGGTGGCGAGACTGTGAAAATCGCCGAGCCCTAGGTGTTTACCTGGAGTATCCACAGTGCCGAACGGCATGAGCGCGTGCATGAGCATGCGCCCTACGGACGCAAGTGTCCAGAGGATGTCGGGGAGTTCACCGAGCGGCAACCCAATGCGCGGGCGCCGAGTGAGGCGCCCGCGCCGGGGTGTGGAGGCCGTGGCGGGAATCGAACCCACGTAACTCGATTTGCAGTCGAGCCCCTCAACCACTCGGGCACACGGCCGATGTCGTGCTGTGTTCCCGACGATAGGACCGGGGCGGGGCGGGCACAACGGAGCGGCGGGGGCTGCCATACGACTGACACACTGCGTTCACGGCCGCCGTTCATGGCCCGCCGGGCGCGCCCCCGCCGGGTCGCGCCCCGGCTCCCCTCACGGCGCGGGCACGCGGCCCGTCCCCGCCGCGTGGGGCGCCTTCACCGCGGGGGGCGCTGCGTTTCGCTGCGTGGGGCGCTTCACCGCGTGGGGCGCTGCGCCAGGAAGTCCTCGACCACCTGGCGGAAGAGGTCCGGCTCGTCGACCCACGGATAGTGGCCCACCCCGGGCAGTGGCCGCGCCCGGCCGTCCGGGAAGGATCCGGCCACCAGCTCCCCGGCCCGCATCCCGGTCACCGCGTCCCGGTCGCCGGTGATCGCCAGTACCGGGCACGGCACCTCGTGCAGCCGGGCCAGCACCGCGCGCCGCCCCGCCTCGTCGACGCCCTGCCAGAAGCCCGCCCGCGCCACCCGACCCAGCTGCTCGCCCTCGCTCTCGGCGTGTGCCCGCTGGGGCTCCTCCCAGCGGCCGTACGCCATGGGGGCTGCCTGGAGCAGCAGTCTGCGCATCTCGGCGAGGTCGGTGGTGTCGGGCAGCAGCTGCACCGCCGCGTACGCGTCCTGCCACCAGGGTTCGTCGGCGCGGGATTCGAAGATCTCCCGGGCGTCCTCGGGGAGTTCGCCCTGCAGCCGCGCGCCCGGGCTGACCAGGATCAGCCGGCTGAGCCGCTCGGGGTGGGCGGCCGCGTACGCCTGGGCGGTGGCGGCGGCCGCGTCATGGGCGAGCAGCGGGAAGCGGACGAGGTCCAGATGGCGGCGGAGCGCCTCGAGGTCCTCGGCGAGCCCGGGGAAGGCGTAGCCGATGGGGTCGAAGGCCGGCGGGGAGTCCCCGGTGCCGCGGCTGTCGGGGATGAGGAGGGTGTGGTGGGCGTCCAGCCCGCCGAGGTCGCCCAGATACGCGGCGTTCCGCCCCGGCCCGCCCGCCAGGCAGATCAGCGGTGGGCCCGCCGAGCCGTCCCGGGCCTCCAGGACGCGGTAGGCCAGCTCGGTTCCGTCGTACGAGGTGTAGTGCGGCATGGGGTCAGCTTGCCCCAGCTTCGTCATCTTGACCGTGCTTGACCGGGTGTCCTCGGGCACCGGGTGTGGCGCCGGGCCGTGGCGCGGCTCCGGCCCGGCTCCGGCCGGGCTCGGTGGTCCGGCTCCGTGGCGCGGCGGTCCGCGTGACGCAAAAGCGCCGGTAGGGGCGATCTTGTGCGGCCCCAAATCCCGCTTATGGTTTCGGTTCCGGGCTCCGTATGATGCGAGTGTGTTCGATTCCCGGCACATCAAGACGTTCCACGAGGTGGTCCGCTCCGGCTCCTACTCCGGGGCCGCCCGTGCCCTCGGCTACACCCAGCCGGCCATCACCCAGCAGATGAAGGCGCTCGAACGGGCCGTGGGCAGTCCGCTGTTCATCCGGGTCGGCCGGGGAATGCGGCTCACCGAGGCGGGGGAGACCCTCGCCCGGCACGCCGACACCATTCTGACCAGCATCTCCACCGCCCAGCAGCAGATGAGCGCCATCACCCGGCTGCGCTCGGGCCGGGTGCGGGTCTGCGCCTTCCCCAGCGCCAACGCGACCCTCATCCCCGAGGCCATGGCCCGGCTCGCCGCCGCCCATCCGGGGGTGCGGGTGGAACTGCTGGAGGGCGAGCCGCCGGATTCGCTGGGGCGGGTGGTGCGCGGGGAGTGCGACATCACCCTCGCCTTCACCTATCCGGGGCTGCGCGAGGAGACCCCCGCCGAGCTGGTGGAGATCCCGCTGCTGGAGGACCAGCTGACGGTGCTGCTGCCGACCGGCCATCCGCTGGCCCGGCGGCGGGCGGTCAAGCTGGCCGAGCTGAGCGAGGAGCGCTGGATCGCCGGATGTCTGCGGTGCCGCGCCAACTTCCTGCACGAATGCGCCGAGCAGGGCTTCGCCCCGGACATCGCCTTCACCACCGACGACAATCTGGTGGTGCAGAGCATGGTCGCGGCCGGGCTCGGCGTGGCGATGATGCCGGGCCTGGTGCTGTCGTTCCTGTGCCATCAGAAGGTCACCGGGCGCGCCCTGGACCCCGCCTCGCGCCGCCATGTCTCGGCGTACGTCCTCCGCGAGCACCTGGGGATACCGGCCACCGCGCGGGTGCTGGAGGAGCTGAAGACCGTGGCCGGGAACCGCGTCGGATGCTGACCCCTCACCCATAAGCGGATCTTGGGGAGGGCTCAACAACCTGTCGTTGGACGTGATGGTGCGGGCGGCAGGACGCTGCCGCCATGACCACCCCGACCGCGTATCCGTCCTCCCGTCTTCTCACGGCACGCCTCGGCGCGTTCGTCGGCGACGTCCGCGAGGCCGTCGGCCGGGGTCTGGCGCCCGATGTGACCGCCTATCTGGTCGGTGAGCGGCTCGCGCCCCACCTCGGCGCGGACGATCTGCTCACCCCCGGGCAGCGCGAGGGCGACCCCGACCGCTACCGCCAGCACATCCTGCACGCCGAACCCGACGGCAGCTTCTCGATCGTCGCGCTGGTGTGGCTGCCCGGCCAGCGCACGGCGATCCATGACCATGTGTCCTGGTGTGTGACCGGCGTCCACGAGGGCGAGGAGCACGAACGGCGCTACCGCCTCGTCCCGGACGGCCCGGGCTCGCGGCTGATCGCGGTGGAGGACGTGATCAACCCGCGCGGCGCGGTGTGCGGATTCGCGCCGCCCGGAGATATCCACAGGGTGTGGAACGCCTGCGGGACGAAGGCGATCTCGATCCATGTCTACGGGGCGGACATCGCCCGCCTGGGCAGCAGCGTCCGGCGGGTCTACGACCTCCCGACGGCGGACGATCATCTTCCGGTAGCGGACGGCCACCTTTCGACCGCAGACGGCCACCTTCCGACCGCGGACGGCCACCTTCCGACGGCGGACGGTCAGTGACGCTGACCGCCGCGCCCGGCGGGGCGCGGCAGGCCACCGGATGGCGGCCGCCCGCCCCGGCGTACGGGCTCGGGCTGGCCGTGGCCGGGGTCGGGGCCGCCTGGGGCGTCCACCGGCTGCTCCCCGCCGTCCCCCTGCTGACCGCCGCCGTGGTGCTGGGCATCGTCGCCGCGCATCTGCCGGGGGCGCGCGGCCTAGTCCGGGGCGTCTGCCGGGCCGGGCTCTCGCTCGCCGGAAAGCGGCTGATGCGCCTGGGCATCGTGCTGCTCGGCCTCAAGCTCAGTCTGAACGACGTGCTGGGCCTGGGCTGGGCCACTGTGGCGATGGTCCTGGGCGTGGTCGCCGCCACCTTCTGCGGCACCTGGTGGCTCGGCCGCCGGATGGGGCTGAGCGGCGACCAGCCGCTGCTGATCGCGACCGGCTACTCGATCTGCGGGGCGTCCGCGATCGGCGCGGTGGGCGAGGTGTCGGACAGCGATGAGCGCGATGTGGCCACCTCCGTGGCGCTGGTGACGCTGTGCGGCACGCTCGCCATCGCCGTCCTGCCGCTGCTCCAGCACCCCTTGGGGCTCGGCGACGAGGCGTTCGGCCGGTGGGTGGGTGCCAGCGTGCACGACGTGGGCCAGGTGGTGGCCACCGCGCAGACCGCGGGGCCGTCGGCGCTGGGCGACGCGGTGCTGGTCAAGCTGGTGCGGGTGGCCCTGCTCGCGCCGCTGGTCGCGGTGCTCGCGACGTCCGTACGGGCGCGGGGGCGCGCCAATGGGGCGGGGGGCGGGGAGGCGGAGCGGCGGCGGCCGCCGCTGGTGCCGCTCTTCGTCCTCGGCTTCCTCGCGATGACGGCTCTGCGCAGCACGGACGTGCTGTCCGCCACCGTCCTGGACGGCGCCGCCACGGCCCAGGAACTCCTCCTCGCCGCCGCCCTCTTCGGCCTCGGCAGCGCCGTCCACCTCCCCTCCCTCACCCGCACCGGCGCCCGGGTCGCCGCGCTGGGGCTGTGCGCGTGGGTGGTGATCGCGGGCGCGTCGTACGGGGGCGTCCTGCTCACCACGTAGGCCGTCAGCTGTACCTAGGCCCAGCGGCCGAGCGCGGCTCCGTCCCGCGACAGGTGTGACGGCCCGGGACGCCACTTACCCTGACGCCATGACCCCTCGCGACCCCCTCGATGTCGGTGCCACCGACGCCGCCGTCGCGGACAGCGCCCTGCCGCCCCAGGCGGCCGCCGCCTCCGCCGTCCACCCCGAGCCGGCCGCCGGAGACCTCGGCCCGGCTGCCGCCGGTGACCTGGACCTGGCGGGCGACGGCGACGACGGCGGCACCGGCGGCACCGTACTGGGGAGGCGCTACCGCGCCCTCACCCTCGGCATCGTCACCGTCGTCTCCCTCATCGCCTTCGAGGCGAGCGCGGTCAACACCGCGATGCCGGTCGCGGCCCGCGCGCTGGACGGGGTCGAGCTCTACGCGTACGCGTTCTCCGCCTACTTCACCGCGAGCCTGTTCGCGATGGCCCTGTCGGGGGAGTGGTGCGACCGCAAGGGGCCGCTGGCGCCGCTGTTCGCCGGGATCGCGGCGTTCGCCGCCGGGCTGCTGGTGGCCGGTTCGGCACAGCGGATGTGGATGTTCGTGGGCGGGCGCGCGGTGCAGGGCATAGGCGGCGGGCTGGTGATCGTCGCGCTGTACGTGGTGGTGGGCCGCGCCTATCCGCAGCGGCTCCAGCCCGCCGTGCTGGCGGCCTTCTCCGGCGCCTGGGTGCTGCCGGTCATCGTCGGCCCGCTCGCCGCCGGGGCCGTCACCGAACACGCGGGCTGGCGCTGGGTGTTCCTCGGCATCCCGGTGCTGGTGCTGCCGCCGCTCGCGGTGATGCTCCCCGCGCTGCGCGCACTGCCCCCCAGCGAGCTCTCCGCGGGCATGAACCGCCGCCGCATCCTGCTCGCGCTCGCCGTCGCGGTGGGCGCCGGACTGCTGCAGTACGCGGGCCAGGACCTCAACTGGCTCTCCCTCGTCCCGGCCGCCGCCGGGCTCGCCCTGCTCGTCCCCTGCGTGCTGCGGCTGCTGCCCAAGGGCACCTTCCGCGCCGCCCGCGGCCTGCCGTCGGTGATCCTGCTGCGCGGGGTGGCGGCGGGGTCCTTCCTGGGCGCGGAGAGCTTCGTCCCGCTGATGCTGGTGACCCAGCGCGGACTGTCCGCGACCGCCGCCGGGCTCTGCCTCACCGGCGGCGGCCTCACCTGGGCCCTGGGCTCCTACACCCAGAGCCACCCCCGCCTGGAGCCGCACCGCGAACGGCTGATGGGTCTCGGCATGCTCCTCATGGCCGTCTCCATCGCCATGGCGCTCCTGGCCCTCATCGACTCCGTACCCGCCTGGATCGTGGCCGTGGCCTGGGTGATCGGCGGCTACGGAATGGGGCTGGCCATCTCCAGCGGGAGCGTGCTGCTGCTGAAGCTCTCCCGCCCGGAGGACGCGGGCAGCAACTCCGCCTCCCTCCAGGTCTCCGACGCGCTCGGCAACATCACACTGGTCGGCCTCAGCGGTGTCCTCTTCGTCACCTTCGGCGGCGGCGAGATCGCCCCCACCGGCACCGCGGCCAGCCACCAGCCGGCCGCCTTCGGGGCGGTCTATGTGGCGATGACGGCGGTGGCGCTGGCGGGCGTCTGGGTGACGACGCGGTTGCGGCCCGAAAGCCGATAGCACCATGTGGTACCACGCGGTACCATCGGCTCATGGCAGCACTGAACCTACGCTTTACGGACGAGGAGCTCGACGCCTTGCGCAAGCGCGCGGAGGCGGAGGGCCGGAGCATGCAGTCGTTCGCCCACGACGCGGTGATCGCTGCGATCAACGAGCACTCCCGGCTGTTCAACGAGGCCGCCGCCCATGTGCTGCGGGCGAGCGAAGAGCTCAACCGGAGGCTCGCCTGATGCACTACCTCACCCTGCCCGAGCTGCTGAACCTCGCGGAGCGGCTCGGGGCCGACGAGGTGCGCGACTACGGGCTGCTGGAGTCCGCGCTGGCCCGTCCGCAGGCGAGCGTGTTCGGACAGGACGCCTACCCGGACGTGTGGCAGAAGGCGGCGGCGCTGATGGAGTCGCTGGCCCGCAACCACGCCTTGGTGGACGGCAACAAGCGCCTGTCCTGGTACGCGACCTGGGTTTTCCTCCACATCAACGGACACCCGCTGAACGCGGACTTCGACGTCGACGAGGCCGAGCGCTTCGTGCTGAGCGTCTGCCAGGGCGAGCTGGACGTGCCGAAGATCGCGGAGGGGCTGACCCGGTTCACCAACGGAATGTGAGCCTGGTCCCACCCTCGGGTGGGATCAGGGCGTACCCCCGAAGCGTGAGGACGGCACCGGTAGGCTGACGCGGTTCCCGATCGACCCCGCCGAGCCAGCCCGACGGAGACCGTGAGTACTACTGCCGCCTCCACCAGCCATCACCTCTCGCCCGCCTTTCCCGGCCGGGCGCCTTGGGGTACCGCGAGCAAGCTGCGCGCCTGGCAGCAGGGCGCGTTGGACAAGTACATCCAGGAGCAGCCGCGGGACTTCCTCGCGGTGGCGACCCCCGGCGCGGGGAAGACCACCTTCGCCCTGACCCTCGCCTCCTGGCTGCTGCACCACCACGTCGTCCAGCAGGTGACGGTCGTCGCGCCGACCGAGCACCTGAAGAAGCAGTGGGCGGAGGCCGCCGCGCGGGTCGGCATCAAGCTGGACCCGGAGTACAGCGCGGGCCCGCTGAGCCGCGAGTACCACGGCATCGCCATCACCTACGCGGGCGTCGGCGTACGGCCCATGCTGCACCGCAACCGGATCGAACAGCGCAAGACGCTCGTCATCCTCGACGAGATCCACCACGCCGGCGACTCCCGCTCCTGGGGCGAGGCGTGCCTGGAGGCTTTCGAGCCGGCCACCCGGCGGCTGGCCCTCACCGGCACCCCGTTCCGGTCCGACACCAACCCCATCCCCTTCGTCACCTACGAAGAGGGCAACGACGGCATCCGGCGCTCCTCGGCCGACTACACCTACGGCTACGGCAACGCGCTGGGGGACGGCGTCGTGCGCCCCGTCATCTTCCTCTCCTACAGCGGCAACATGCGCTGGCGCACCAAGGCGGGCGACGAGATCGAGGCGCGGCTCGGCGAGCCGATGACCAAGGACGCCGTCTCCCAGGCGTGGCGCACCGCGCTCGACCCGCGCGGCGACTGGATGCCGAACGTGCTGCGCGCCGCCGACCAGCGGCTGACCGAGGTCCGCAAGGGCATCCCCGACGCGGGAGCGCTCGTCATCGCCTCCGACCAGGACTCGGCCCGCGCCTACGCCAAACTGATCCGCGAGATCACCGGCACCAAGGCGACGCTCGTACTCTCCGACGAGGCGGCGGCCTCCCAGCGGATCGAGGACTTCACCCACTCCGACGACCGCTGGATGGTCGCGGTCCGCATGGTGTCGGAGGGCGTGGACGTTCCCCGGCTGGCGGTCGGGGTGTACGCGACCACCATCTCCACCCCGCTCTTCTTCGCCCAGGCCGTCGGCCGCTTCGTACGGTCCCGGCGGCGCGGCGAGACCGCCTCCGTCTTCCTCCCCACCATCCCGAACCTGCTCGGCTTCGCCAATGAGATGGAGGTCGAGCGCGACCACGTCCTGGACAAGCCGAAGAAGGACGACGAGGAGGAGAACCCGTACGCGGAGGAGGAGAAACTCCTCGAGGAAGCCGAGAAGCAGCAGGACGAGGACACCGGCGAACAGGACCAACTGCCCTTCGAGGCACTGGAATCGGACGCGGTCTTCGACCGGGTGCTGTACGACGGCGCCGAATTCGGCATGCAGGCGCATCCGGGCAGCGACGAGGAGCAGGACTACCTCGGCATCCCGGGACTCCTCGAACCCGACCAGGTGCAGATGCTGCTCCAGAAGCGCCAGGCCAAGCAGATCGCGCACAGCCGCAAGAAGCCGGACACGGAGGCGGATCTGCTGGAGCTTCCGGCGGAACGGCGGCCGGTGGTCACCCACAAGGAGCTACTTGAGCTCCGCAAGGAGCTCAACTCGCTGGTCGGGGCGTATGTCCACCAGAGCGGAAAGCCGCATGGTGTGATCCACACCGAACTGCGCCGGGTGTGCGGTGGGCCGCCGAGCGCGGAGGCGACGGCGGGGCAGATCCGCGAGCGGATCAAGAAGGTCCGGGAGTGGGCAACCCGCATGCGCTGACGCGCGCACCTTTCCCCTCCCCGACGCCTGACGCTATGCGACTACGCCACACGGCAGGGACTCCGCCCCGGGATCCGGGGGCGGGCCCGGACGCCCCCTGGCGCGCTGGCCTCCTGGTGCGCCGGGGCGGCGGGCCCTGGTGACTGGGGTGGCGTGTCTTTCCCCTTCCCGCCCCTTCCCGTAACAGGGGCTTCGCCCCTGGCCCCTGGGCTCGGGGGTGGAGCCCCGGCCGCCCCCTTGCGCGCTGGTGCGCCAGGACGGGGCCCCGCCCCTTCCCGCAGCGTCGATATGCGGCTCAGCCGCGTGGCAGGGGCTTCGCCCCTGGGTCCCGGGGGTCGGGGGCGGGGCCCGGACACCTTCTGGCGCGCTGGCCCGCCCGGGGCTTCGCCCCAGGTCCCGGGGTCTGGGGCGAAGCCCCAGTTACGGGGAGGGGCGGGGAGGGGAACAGCCCGCCGCAGGCGTCCCGCCCTCCGCAACCCCCTTTCGAAAAATTTCATGAACCGGTCGCAGACCCCCCTCATGAAACCGGGCAAACCGGGATGGTTTGGGGCGCTCCCGCGCCGCATCCTTTGGCAGCTCCGCTCGTATTCTGGACAAACCCTTCCGCAAAACGGACCAGCTCGCTAGCGTTCGGGCACGCACACGCCCCGTGGCAGCGCCGCCGCGGAGCGCAGCCGGTGCGTGACCACCGCGACCGGCGGCCTCTTCGCGCGCCGTCGTCGGGACCGGCGGGGCACCGCACGAGGAGCCGCCACTCATCACCGAGGAGGGGGCGTCGTGACCGCGGAGACCTCTCAGACGCTCGATCGGGGACTGCGCGTCCTCAAACTGCTCGCCGACACCGACCACGGGCTGACCGTGACCGAGCTGTCCAACAAGCTCGGCGTCAACCGCACCGTGGTCTACCGGCTGCTGGCCACCCTCGAGCAGCACTCCCTGGTCCGCCGGGACATCGGCGGGCGGGCGCGCGTCGGGCTCGGCGTGCTCCAGCTCGGCCGCCAGGTGCATCCGCTCGTACGGGAGGCGGCGCTGCCCGCGCTGCGTTCCCTCGCCGAGGATGTCGGCGCGACCGCCCACCTCACCCTGGTCGACGGCACCGAGGCGCTCGCCGTCGCGGTCGTCGAGCCGACCTGGACCGACTACCACGTGGCCTACCGGGCCGGATTCCGGCATCCGCTCGACCGGGGCGCCGCCGGGCGCGCGATCCTCGCCGCCCGTGCCGGCCGCCCCGACGACCCCGGGTACGCCCTCACCCACGGCGAACTGGAGGCGGGCGCGAGCGGCGCGGCCGCCCCGCTCATCGGGGTGACGGGGATAGAGGGCAGCGTCGGGGTCGTGATGCTCTGCGACTCGGTCCCGGAGCGGGTCGGCCCCCGGGTGGTCGACGCGGCCCGAGAGGTTTCGGACGCCTTGAGGTGAGGGCGGGCCGCCGCCCGGCGGCCCGGTGGTGGCGCTGGGCCCGTGCCCGGCGCGGCCGGGGGCACGCACCCCCTGAACCCGCCCGCCCGCGCGGGGCCCCGCGCGGGCCCGTATCGGGCGGCCGGGCGCCACGGTCGGGTCAACGCCGCCCCCGGGCGGCCCCGTGGGGCCGGGGTGGCGGCTCGTGCCTCCCGGCGGTCAACTAGATTCGCACCATGCCTGCCGTCTCCCGCCGCGCCCGCACCCTCGCGCTCTGCTCCGCGCCCGTGCTCGCCCTGCTCGCGGTGGCCGCGTTCGCGCCGCTGCCGTTCACTGTCGCCCAGCCCGGTTCGACCGTGAACGTCCTGGGTTCCGACCGCGGCAAGCAGGTGATCAGCGTCTCGGGGACCGGTACCCGCAAGACGGCCGGGCAGCTGCGGATGACGACGATCCTGGCGACCGGCCCGGAGGCCACCGTGCGGGTGAAGGACGTGGTCAGCGGCTGGTTCGCCACCGACCGCGCCGTCATGCCGCATGACTCGGTCTACGTCGGCGGCACCACCAAGGAGATCGAGCGGCACAACTCCGAGGAGATGCGGGAGTCCCAGTCCTCGGCCACCAGCGCCGCGCTCGGCTATCTCCACCGCTCCCCGCGCGACGTCAAGGTCACCCTGCGCCTCGCCGACGTCGGTGGTCCGAGCGCCGGGCTGCTCTTCTCCCTCGGCATCGTCGACAAGCTGGATGGCGACGGCCGCGGCGGCGACCTCACCGGCGGCCGGACGATCGCGGGCACCGGCACCATCGACGCCAAGGGCAAGGTCGGGGCCGTGGGCGGGGTCCCGCTGAAGACGCAGGCCGCCAAGCGGGACGGCGCCACGGTCTTCCTGGTGCCGAAGGCCGAGTGTGCCGACGCCACGGCCGAACTGCCCAAGGGGCTGCGGCTGATCCCCGTCACGACCCTCAAGGGTGCGGTGACGGCTCTGCGGGCGCTGCGGTCGGGCGGCGCGGTCCCGCACTGCTGAGCGGCGCCACGGCCCCCTCCTCCACCGAAATCGCCGTCCCCTCGTCCATCCCGCGCCAGGCCGGGAAGACCAGCGGGCTGAGCGTGGCCAGGAAGTAGACACCGCCCGTCACCAGGAAGGCGGCGGTCAGCCCCACCCCCTCCACCAGGCACCCGGCCGCGAGCCCGCCGAGCGGCATCACCACCCACACCCCGGCGGTGAGCGCCCCCGAGACCCGGCTGCGCAGCTCGTCGGGAACGGCCTCGTACGTCACCGTGGTCAGGATCGGGTTGAGCATCCCCGCCGCGACCCCGCTGATCGCCATCGTCACGGCGAGCGGGGACACCCCGGGCACGAACGCGGCGATCAGGAACCTCGGCAGCCCGCACACCAGGAAGCTCACCGCGAAGACGGTCCGGCGCGGAAAGCGGTCGCCGACCGCCCCGTACAGCAGCGCCCCCACCAGCGCCCCGCCGCCGAACAGGGCCGTGAGCAGGCCGAGTTGTACGGACCCGCCCAGGTGCCGCTCGGCGTGGACCGGCAGCAGTACGGAGGACAGACCCTGGTCGAGGCCGTTGGTGACCATGACCATCAGCACGATGGCCAGCAGCAGCCGGTGGCGCAGCAGGAAGCGGTACCCCTCGCCCAGCTCGGCGCGGTAGGCGCGGGCGGACACCGGGACGACGGGCTTGCGCGGCGCGGCGGCGGGCAGTCCGCGCAGCCCCGCCATGATCAGCACCGCGGACGCCGCGAACGTGGCCGCGTCCAGCAGCAGTACGGACGGCGGGCCGAGCAGCGCGATCAGCAGCCCGCCGAGCGCGGCGCCCAGCATCCTGGCCCCGCGCGAGGCCCCGTCGTAGAAGCTGGCCGCACGGCTGAGGGTGGTGCCCGCCCGTTCGGCCAGCGCGGGGACGAGCACCTGGCGGGCGGTCTCGCCCGGCGCGTGGAGCAGCCCGCAGAACGCCATCAGCGCACACAGCTGCCAGAACCGCAGCAGCCCGGCGAAGTGCAGCACCGGAATCGTGGCGACGGCCACCCCGCACAGCGAGTCGGAGGCCATGGAGACCCGCCGGCGGCCGATCCGGTCGATGACCGGCCCGCCGATCACGGCGGAGACGACCACCGGCAGGGTCGCGCAGAAGGAGACCAGCCCGGCCTTGGCGGCGCTGCCCGTGGTCTCCAGGACGAACCACGGGACGGCGATCAGGGTGAGGGAATTGCCCGCTATGGAGACGGTGTTGGCGGCGAGGACGAGTAAGAGTGGTCTTCGGCCGTCCCCGCTGTTCCCCCGGCGCTCTCTGTCTCCTGTGTCGTCAGAGCTCATATCAGTGGTCGAACCGGGCGGTCAGACCGGATTGCGGCAGCCGCGGCGTGGCCAGCCGCAGCCCGACCTCCACCAGCGTCCAGCCGACCCGGGCGCGCAGCACCCGGGCGCGGGCGGGACGGGAGCGGCGGGGCGGCCGGGACGCCTCGCGGGCCTCGCGGGCCTCGCGGCGGAGACCCTCGGCGCGTATGTGGTGCAGCCACAGATGGATGTCGTCGCCGTACATGTGGTTCCCCCCAGGGATCGGTCAGTCCTCGTCGCGCGGGAAGGCGTGCAGATGGACGCGGTACGGGGCGGAGCCCTCGGTCTCCCGGTCCACCTCCTTCTCGCGGTAGCTCTCGATCAGTTCGTGCACCTTGTCGCGCATTTCGCGGGCGAGTTCAGGGGTGAGACGAAGGTGGAAGTCGCTCATGTCCGAGGCCGACACCCACTTCTCCGACCACTCGTGCAGAGTGCCCAGCCAGGTGGACATCTGCTCCGTGTGCTGGGTGGCCACCTCGTGCAGCACGGTGTTCACCGCCCCCCGTACGGCCGGGTCGGGGTGGGCCAGGAACTTGTCGGCGTTCCAGCGCGTACCCCTGTGCGTCGCCTTCCACCACCGCTCCCGCCCCTTGCCCCGCCCCGGGTCGTCCTCGACGAAGCCATAGGTGGCCAGCTGACGCAGATGGTAGCTGGTGGCGCCGCTGGACTCCCCCAATCTGTCGGCCAGTTGGGACGCGGTGGCCGGTCCGTACTCGCGCAGCGCTCCAAGCAGGCGCATCCGCAGCGGATGCGCGAGCCCGCGCAGGGTGCGTGGGTCCAGCACCCGTACTTCGTCGGACGCAGGCTCTTCGTTCTCTGCCATGAGCGGCAGCGTAAGCATGCAAAGACTCAGTTGCAACACTTTCTTTGCAACGGAGTCTTTGGATCCGCTTCAGGGGTCCAGGCCCAGTGCTCAGTCCCGCGCCGCCTGCCGCACCAGCGGGATGATCCGCAGCGGCACCGGGTTCTCCATCACGATCGCCGTCGAGGCCCGGACGATCCCCCCGAACCCCACCACCAGGTCGATCACCCGCTGGAGGTCGGCGTTGGACCGGGCCACCAGTCGGCACAGCATGTCCCCGTGGCCCGTGGTGGTGTGCAGCTCCAGCACCTCGGGAACGGTCGCCAGATGGGCCCGTACGTCCGGCCCCTGCCCCTGCTCGATCTCCAGCGTCGCGAAGGCGGTGACCGGGTAGCCGAGCGCCGCGGGGTCCACCTCGGGGCCGAAGCCCCGGATCACCCCCTGCGCCCGCAGCCGGTCCAGCCGCGCCTGCGCCGTGCCGCGGGCGACACCGAGGCGGCGCGACGCCTCCAGCACCCCTATCCGCGGCTCCTCGGCGAGCAGCTCGATCAGGCGGGCGTCGAGCCCGTCGATTCCCATGCGGTCCCCCTCCAGGTCCCGGGCTTTTCTCCAGGTGTCCTCTGTGACGGTGGTCACCCTGTACAGGATGCGCTGTCGGGTGCAGCCGCGGCTATACACACTGACCAGCGATTTCGTGAAGTGTTGCGCACCTTGAGCCACCGAGGGACGCTTCGAAGTATGACTGAGACGACAGAGATGCTGCAGCAGGGGGACGCACGGCACGCCGACCCGTTCCCCGTGAAGGGGATGGACGCGGTCGTCTTCGCCGTCGGCAACGCCAAGCAGGCCGCGCACTACTACGCCACCGCGTTCGGCATGAAGCTCGTCGCCTACTCCGGCCCGGAGAACGGCAGCCGGGAAACGGCCAGTTACGTCCTCGTCTCGGGCAGCGCCCGCTTCGTGTTCACCTCCGTCATCAAACCGGTGAGCGCCTGGGGCCGCTTCCTGTCCGAGCATGTCGCGGAGCACGGCGACGGGGTGATCGACCTCGCGGTCGAGGTGCCGGACGCGCGCGCCGCGTACGCGTACGCCCTCGAGCACGGCGCCACCGGGATCGAGGAGCCGCACGAGCTCAAGGACGAGCACGGCACGGTGATCACGGCCTCGATCCGTACCTACGGCGACACCCGCCACACCCTCGTCGAGCGCACCGGCTACTTCGGCCCGTACCTCCCCGGCTACGCCGAGGCCGAGCCGATCGTCGCCCCGCCGGCGCGCCGGAACTTCCAGGCCGTCGACCACTGCGTGGGCAATGTGGAGCTCGGCCGGATGGACGAGTGGGTCGGGTTCTACAACAACGTCATGGGCTTCACCAACATGAAGGAGTTCGTGGGCGACGACATCGCCACCGAGTACTCCGCGCTGATGTCGAAGGTCGTGGCCGACGGCACCCGCAAGGTGAAGTTCCCGCTCAACGAGCCCGCGGTCGGCAAGAAGAAGTCCCAGATCGACGAGTATCTGGAGTTCTACGGCGGCCCCGGCGTCCAGCACATCGCGCTCGCCACCAACGACATCGTCGGCACCGTGCAGGCGATGCGCGCGGCCGGGGTGAGCTTCCTGGACACGCCGGACTCGTACTACGACACCCTGGGGGAGTGGGTCGGCGACACCCGCGTCCCGCTGGAGACCCTCCGAGAGCTGAAGATCCTCGCCGACCGGGACGAGGACGGCTATCTGCTCCAGATCTTCACCAAGCCGGTCCAGGACCGGCCGACCGTCTTCTTCGAGCTGATCGAGCGGCATGGCTCGATGGGCTTCGGCAAGGGCAACTTCAAGGCACTGTTCGAGGCGATCGAGCGCGAGCAGGCCAAGCGCGGCAACCTCTGACCTCTGACCGCCCCGCACGCCGGTGGGGCGGTCCCCCCAATTCCGTGCACATGCGCCCACACTCCCGTACCCATGCGCCGCTGGTGCCAGAAAATGCGAACACCTGAATGGGAGCGCTTTCTCACCGTCTACACTCACGGCGATCTGTTCACTCCAACACGGCGTGATCACACGGGAGTTGTTGAGTATCAATGCACACGGAAAAGTACACTGCGGGCCGTTTGACCAGGCGTAGGTTCACCCTCGGCGGGGGAGTCGCCGCGGCCGGCGCGCTCGGTGCCTTCGCCGCCCGCGCGGGGGCCACCACCGTGGCGGGCGGCCGGTTCGACCTGTCGGTGCCCTCCACCCAGCTGATCCGCGAGAAGACCCCGCACAACTCCACCGTGCTGCAGTCGTTCGCGTTCGACGACGTGGGCGGGCACGTCTACACGATCCAGCTGATGGAGGGCGGGATCCGGCTCAGCGGGGAGTCCGCCCCCGTCTCCGGCGCCGACCGCGCCGCCGATGGCGATCTGTGCGTCACCAAGCTGTCCCTGGCCGGGGCGGAGCTGGGCTCGATGTACCTCAAGGGGTTCGGGCACGGCGTCGCCATGGGCTGTGAGCCGGTCGGCTCCACGGCCTATCTGTGGACCGAGTCGGACGCCAACCCCGACTCCGGCTACGGCCGTGCCATCAGCCGCTTCAAGTTCGCCGACGGCACCGTGCTGTCGTCCGGTTCGTCCTCACCGGCCAAGCACCGCCCGGTGGCGGGCTCCACCAGCAATCAGCCCGCCGTCGACATGCTCAACCGCCGGCTGCTGCTGCGCTACCGCCTCGACGGCGAGGTCCGCTACCGGCTGATGAGCCTGTCCGGGGTCAGCGCGGGTGACTACACCGCCGTGTACGACGACATACCCCAGACCGGTGTCGAGGACGGCGAGGTCTTCCAGGGCTTCACGGTCCTCGGCGACTACGTGTACCAGCTGACCGGTACCGCCTACACCGGCGAGGACGGCGCCAACCCGCCCTCCGGCCACGGCAACACCTATGTCTCCTGCGTCGATCTGCGCACCGGCGAGCTCGTCCAGCGCGCCCGCACCCAGGCCGCCTACTCGCTGAGCTACCGCGAGCCCGAGGGGATGGCCGTCCAGCTGTCCAGCCCGCGGCGGCTGTGCATGGGCTTCGCCTCGGGCGCCGCCGGGGACCGTAAGGCCAGCGTCTACTACAAGGCGCAGTAGCGCCCACGACGCCCGCCACTGCACGGCCCTCCCGGCGGTTCCCCGAGGTAATCCGTACGCTCCCGCGATCTTCCCCGGGCGCTCCCCGGGTGCGAGTCTGGAGATATGACGGACCTCATCGAGCTGCTGCGGGAGGGCCTCCCCGAGGAGGCGGTGCTCACCGACCCCGATGTGACCGGGGCCTACGCCAATGACATGGCGAGCTTCTGCGAGGCGGGCGCGCCCGCCGTGGTCGTTCTCCCGCGCACGGTGGAACAGGTGCAGCACGTGTGCCGCACCGCCACCGCGCTGCGCGTCCCGATCGTGCCCCAGGGCGCGCGCACCGGGCTGTCGGGCGCGGCCAACGCGTCCGACGGCTGCGTCGTGCTGTCCCTGGTCAAGATGGACCGGATCCTGGAGATCAACCCGGTGGACCGGATCGCGGTCGTCGAACCGGGCGTGATCAACGCGACCCTGTCCCGCGCGGTCATGGAGAAGGGCCTCTACTATCCGCCGGACCCCTCCAGCTGGGAGCAGTGCACGATCGGCGGCAACATCGGCACCGCGTCCGGCGGGCTGTGCTGTGTGAAGTACGGCGTCACCGCCGAATACGTCCTCGGGCTCGATGTCGTCCTCGCCGACGGCCGGCTGCTGAAGACCGGCCGCCGCACCGCCAAGGGCGTCGCGGGCTACGACCTGACCCGGCTCTTCGTCGGCTCCGAGGGCAGCCTCGGCATCGTCGTGCGCGCGGTCCTCGCCCTCAAGCCCGCCCCGCTCGAACAGCTCGTGCTCGCCGCCGAGTTCCCCTCCACCGCCTCCGCCTGCGACGCCATCTGCCGGATCATGGAGCGCGGCCACGCCCCCTCGCTGCTGGAGCTGATGGACCGTACGAGCGTCCGCGCGGTCAACGCGATCGGGAACATGGGCCTGCCGGAGTCCACCGAGGCCCTGCTGATGGCGGCCTTCGACACCCCGGACCCGGCCCCCGACCTCGCCGCCGTGGCCGAGCTGTGCACGGCGGCCGGTGCCACGGAGGTGGTCCCGGCCGAGGACGCCGCCGAGTCCGACATGCTGCTCCAGGCCCGCCGGATGACGCTTCCGGCGCTGGAGGCGGTCAAGGGCGTCACGATGATCGACGACGTCTGTGTGCCCCGCTCCCGGCTCGCCGAGATGATCGACGGCACGGCCGCCATCGCCACGAAGTACGGCCTGACCATCGGCGTCGTCGCCCACGCCGGGGACGGCAACACCCATCCCACGGTGTGCTTCGACCCCGCCGACCCCGATGAGTCCCGCCGCGCCCGGGAGTCCTTCGACGCCATCATGGCGCTGGGCCTCGAGCTCGGCGGCACCATCACCGGGGAGCACGGCGTCGGCGTCCTCAAGCGGGAGTGGCTGGCGCGTGAACTGGGCCCGGTGGGCATGGAGATGCAGCGCGGCATCAAGCAGGTCTTCGACCCGCTGGGCCTGCTCAACCCCGGCAAGCTGTTCTGAGGCCGCCCGGACCCGGGGGTGGTCCGGACGGCCTCGGTCTCAGCGGCTGATCGCGCCTGAGTAGCCGATCACGCCTTGAGCGAGGCGATGTCGATCACGAAGCGGTACCGCACATCGCTGCTCACGACGCGGTCGTAGGCCTCGTTGATCCGCTCGCCGTCGATCACCTCGATCTCCGCGCCGAGCCCGTGCTCGGCGCAGAAGTCGAGCATCTCCTGGGTCTGCCGGATGCCGCCGATCTTGGATCCGGCCATCGACTTCCGGCCCATGATCAGCGAGAACTGGTTGAACGCGCTGGAGTTCTCCGGCGCGCCCACGTGCACCAGCGTGCCGTCCAGCTTCAGCAGCGACAGATAGCCGTCCAGCGGGAGGTTCGCCGAGGTCGTGTTGACGATCAGGTCGAAGATGCCCGCCAGCTCGGTGAAGGTGGACTCGTCGCTGGTGGCGTAGAAGTGGTCGGCGCCCAGCCGCAGCCCGTCGTCCTTCTTGCGGAGCGTCTGGCTCAGCACCGTCACCTCGGCGCCCATCGCATGGGCGATCTTCACGCCCATGTGGCCGAGGCCGCCGAGGCCCACGATGGCGACCTTCTTGCCGGGACCGGCGTTCCAGTGGGCCAGCGGGGAGTAGAGGGTGATCCCGGCGCACAGCAGCGGGGCGGCCACGTCCAGCGAGATCCCCTCGGGGATGCGCAGTACGTAGTTCTCGTCCACCACGGTGTGGGTGCTGTAGCCGCCGTAGGTGGGGGCGCCGTCGTACTCGTTGCCGTTGTACGTGGGCACCTCGCCCTTGAGGCAGTACTGCTCCTCGCCCGCGAGGCAGTTCTCGCACTCGCGGCAGGAGTCGACGAAGCAGCCCACGCCGACCCGGTCGCCGACGGCGTACTTGGTGACGGCGGAGCCGACCTCGGCGACCACACCGGCGATCTCATGGCCGGGCACCATAGGGAAGAGGGCGGTGCCCCACTCCTCGCGGGCCTGGTGGATGTCGGAGTGGCAGATACCGGCGTAGGCGATCTCGATCAGCACGTCGTGCTCGCGCAGGGCACGGCGCTCGACGGTGGTCCTTTCCAGCGGGGCCTTCGGAGCGGGGGCTGCGTAGGCGGTGACGCTGGTGGTCATAAACGTGTCTCCCTGTGACGAACTAGGAAAAAGAGGGTGGGTGAAGGGAAGGGGGAAGTAAGGAGGGGGAAGGGGGAAGGGTGTGCGGGGGAAGGGGGGAAGGGTGCGCGGGGAAAGGGGTGGGATCAGGGGGAGACGTCGGAGGACGGTCCCCCCGAAGGACGCGCTTCGGACGAGGGCGCGGACGGATCGGCCGAGGGAGTCGCGGTCCAGCTCGCCAGCAGCCGCAGGGCCGCCTCGGAGGGGGAGCCGGGCACGACCGTGTAGATGCACAGCGCCTGGTCGGGATCGCCGGGCACGGTCACGTTCTCGTAGGCCAGCGTCATGTCCCCGACCACCGGATGGTGGTAGAGCTTGACGCCGTGGGTCTTCTCCCGCACGTTGTGGTCGGCCCACCAGGTGCGGAACTCAGGGCTCTTGATGGTGAGCTCGCCCACGAGCTCGGTCAGCCGGGGATCGTCGGGATGGCGCCCGGCCTCCAGCCGGAGGGACGCCACCATCTCCGCCGCGACCGTCTCCCACTCCGGCCACAGCGAACGGGCCGCCTCGTCGAGGAACATGAAACGGGCCATGTTCCGCTCGTGGTACGGGAGCGCCTCGAAGTCGATGATCAGCGCCCGGGCCAGCTGGTTGGAGGCCAGCACATCGCCCCTGCGCCCGAGGACGAAGGCCGGTGAGACCCCGTCCAGCATGCGCAGCAGCGCGTGCACCCCGGGTCGCACCCGCTGGGGGCGGGGCGGCCGGCGGCGCGCCGTGCGCCGGGGGCGCGGCCGGGTCAGCTCGAAGAGGTACGCACGTTCGGTTTCGTTCAGCTGAAGAGCGCGGGCCACGGCGTCCAGCACCGTCTCCGACACATTGATGTGACGGCCCTGCTCCAGGCGCGTGTAGTAGTCCGTACTCACGCCTGCCAGCTGCGCCAGCTCCTCGCGGCGCAGCCCCGGCACCCGACGGGGGCTGTCGTTGCTCACGCTCACGCCCGCGTCGCCGGGGCCCAGACGTGCCCTGCGGCTCCGCAGGAACTCACTGAGCTCGGTGTTGCGGTCCATGGGTTCCAGTATTGGCAATGGAAAAGGCATCTGAGCGTGCCAAAGTAGGTCTGCTGAACCTAGGCCGGGCGGGGCCATGCGGGCCGTCGCCGCTCGTACGGCTTCGTGGCGCTCGCACGGGAGAGTGGTGGCGGGAGCGGTGGGCTGGTGCCGGTGGGCCGGTCTGATAGACCTTGACCGCGCGCTCCGGGTTGCACTGCGGCTCCTGTACGGCAAACTGCTTACGCCCCACCCTCACCGCGAGGCACCGCAAAGGCGCAGCGCAGTACAGCACGGCCGAGCAGATATGGGACATCGGAGATCATGAGCGCCCCTACCTCAGGATCCGCGGACGGCAGCTCCATTCCTGGCTTTTATCCTGATCCGTCCATCCCTGGCTACATCCGTTACTGGAACGGTGCCGCCTGGGTGCCCGGCACCAGCCGTCCCGCCCCGGCCGAGGGCGAGGCCATGCCCGCGCCGCCGCCCGGGGTCACCCACACTCAGGTGATCAGCCCGCCGCCGGATGAGACGGGCCCGATGTTCCTGGACGAGGATCCGGCGCCGCGGGCCGCCGAGGAGACCGGCAGCGCACTGCCCGAGCTGCGCCGCAGGGCCGAAATGGACGTCCGGGGCGCGGGCGGGCCGCCCGAGGCGCCGGGCGGTGGCATGGGGACCCAGCCGGTGCCGCCCGGCGGGGTCTCGGCGTCCGTGGATTGGAACGACCCCCAGCGGCTGCACGGCACCCACCCCGACGCCGGTACGGCCTGGCACGCGGACGCCGCCCAGCAGGGCGGATTCGGCGGTGAGCAGGACCGCCGGGTCTCCTGGGGCTCGGAGCCGGGCGCGCCCGGCGACGCCCAGTCCGGTGGGGGACAAGCCGGTGGTGGGCAAGCCGATGGTGGCGGACAGTGGCCCGGGGTGCCCGACCCGCGGCGCGCGGGCCCGGGTGAGGACGCCGGGCGCGATGACGGCACGCTGACCATGCGCGCGGGCGGCGGGCGCACGGCGGACCGCTCGACGCAGGCCCTGCCGCCCGTCCGCCGGGCCCCGGAGCTGCCCCCGGCGGACGACGGCGAGACCCCCGCCCCGGCGGGCGACGGGACGATGACCTTCCGCACGGTGGGTCGCGGCGGCGGAGCGGCACCCACGACCGGCCAGGGGCAGGGGCAGGGGCAGGGGCAGGGGCAGAGCCAGGGTCACGGGCAGGACCAGGGCCGGGGCCAGGCGGCCGGCCGGGACGACGGGACGATGGCGATCCGGGCGATCGGCCGCGGCGGCGCGCGCAAGGGCGCCGAGGCCGCACCCCCGGCCCAGTCCCCGCACCAGCCCCAGCATCCCGCGCAGACACACCAGCCCCAGCAGCCCGCGCAGCCGCACCAGCCTCAGCAGCCCTTCGGCGGTATCCCCGTCCAGGGCGGCGGCCCGGCCTGGCAGCCGCAGGGGCAGTTCGCCCAGCGGCCCGGCCCGCCGCAGAGCCCGCCGCAGGCCGCCCCGCACGCTCCCCAAGCGGCCCCGCAGGCGGCCCCGCACGGCGCTGGCCCGGGCGCGCCCGAGGGTGTCATCCCCTGGAAGCCGCCCGTCGACAACCCCTTCCTCCTGGCCGCCCAGGCCGAGGGCCGGCCCGCCTCGCTCGGCCGCCGCCTCGCCGCCCGGCTGATCGACTCGGTCGTGCTGCTCGGCGTCGTCGGCGCCGTCGCGTTCCCGCTGTGGAGCAAGGCGAGCGACCACATCGACGAGAAGGTCGAGGCGGCCAAGCAGAGCGGCGAGACCGTCACGGTCTACTTCCTGGACGGCACCACCAGCGGCTATCTGGGCATCGTCCTCGGTCTGCTGCTCGTCCTCGGCGTCGTCCTGGAGACGCTGCCGACCGCCAAGTGGGGCCGCACGCTCGGCAAGAGGCTGTGCGGGGTGCGGGTGCTGGACATCGAGGAGCACGACACCCCGTCCTTCGGCACCGCGCTGCGCCGCTGGCTGGTCTACTCGGTGCTGGGGCTGCTCGTCATCGGCGTGCTGAACGTGCTGTGGTGCCTGTTCGACCGCCCGTGGCGGCAGTGCTGGCATGACAAGGCGGCCCGCACCTTCGTCGCGTCGGCCGACTGAAGCAGCGGCCGACTGAAGCAGGGGCCGACTGAAGCGGTGGCTGACTGAAGCAGCGGCCGACTGAAGCGGCAGCCGACCCGGCCGCCCGCCGCCGAACCGTCCATCCGCCCCGGCTGCGGCGGATGGACGATCCCGGTCGCCCGAACGGGGCGCGCCGGATGCGGCGGTCCCGGCTCCGGGGTCGACTCGGGCCATGAGCACCGACCAGCCGCCGCCCGGGCCCGATGAGCCCCGGGACCGGGACAGCAGCGATCCGTTCGCGAAACAACCGCGTGCGAACGGCTCCCCGTACGGGGACCACGGGGACCACACCGCGGGGCCCGAGCCATACGCCGGGATGCCCCCGCTCGCGCACCTCGGCCGCCGTCTGATCGCCCGGATCATCGACGCGCTGCTCATCGGCATCCCGGTCGGGCTCGTGGTGACCGCGATCGCCGGGGGCTATGACCCGATCGAGGGCAGTGCGCGTTCGACCACCGTCACGCTGGTCTACGTCCTGGTCTACTTCCTCTACGAGGGGCTGATGCTGACCCGGGACGGCCAGACCGTCGGCAAGAAGGCGATGAAGATCCGGGTCGCCATGCTGGAGAACGGGCGGCCGCCGGCCGGCCAGGCGGGCTGGCTGCGCGCCGGGGTGTACGCCCTGCCCGAGATCGTGCCCTGCTGCGGCTTCCTCTTCTGGCTGATCAATGTGTTGTGGTGCACCTGGGACCGGCCCTACCTGCAGTGCCTGCACGACAAGGCGGCCAAGACCCTGGTGGTCTCGGCCGTACCCTGAGCCCCCGAGGAGCCGCCCGGAGGCCCCGGAGGAGCCACCCTGAGCTTCCGGTCCTCCGGGAGCGCTGATGTAATCGGGGGCATGGCCCCCGACCCGCTGTCCTCGCCCCCGCCTGTGATCCCCCCAGGGATGCCCCCGCTGGCCACCCCTGGTCAGCGCTTCACCGCCCGGCTCATCGACATCGTCATCCTCGGCGCGATCTGGACGGTGGCGCTCACGGCGACCGGCGCGCTCCAGTACACGATTGATCACCCGGGCGAGCAGGACATGGGCAAGGTGACCCTCGCGCTCATCATCACGATGGCGCTCTACTTCGGCTACGAGGGCGTCATGCTGGCCCGCAGCGGACAGACGCTCGGCAAGAAGGCGCTGCGCATCCGGGTGGCGATGCTGTCCGACGGGAATGTGCCGGCCGGTCAGGGCTGGGTCCGCGCGGCGGTCTACGTGCTGCCGGGGATGCTCATCCCGCTGCTGGTCGGCACGGTCTTCTGGCTGGTCAACTCGGCCTCACTGCTGTGGGACAAGCCGTTCCAGCGCTGTCTGCACGACAAGGCCGCGCGGACCGTCGTGGTGTCAGCCGTGCAGTGAGTCGGCGTGCGCCCGGGTGTGCGCCCGTGCCGGGTCGGCCGGTCCGGACCCCGCCACGGGGCGGCTGGCGCGGACGGTGCGGCCGGGGCGGAACACCCGCACCCGGGCCACCGGCACGGTGACGGCGACGAGGAGCCCGAGAACCAGCCCGACCACGGTCACCACCGCCACCCCGAGCCCCGATCGGGTCTGGGAGAGCAGCAGCATGGCGAAGGTCGAGAGAACGACGGTGGCCGAACCATAGGCAAGCTGTGCAGGAGTCGGACGCGGCATGGCGGGATCCGTCCTCGGGGGCGATATGCAGGGGGCATGAACCAGGCTGAAGTGCACCGTCAGTCCTGACTCTACGGTCCTGCATGCCCGTGGGGAACGGAAGTAAGCGTGACCTCACCCACGGCGCCGTTGCACAGGGGGCGCACGGAATCATCGGGTGTGCCAACCGGCGTGCATGGCGCGCCCGTTGCTGTCCGTTAAACGGAACGTCGGGATCGCAGAACGTACTTGTCTCATCAGTCCAAGTCAAGGTCTGTCTTTTCTCCTGCCACTCCGGTCAAATGTCCGGCACTGGTGTGGAAAGGGGAGGACTGAGCGAGTGAACAGCCAACGGAGGACGGCCAGATCGGCCGCCATAGCCACAGTGGTGGCCGCGCTCGGAGCGGCGGCACTATCGACCGGCATGGCCCAGGCGGACGCACCGTCTACGCGTGTCGAGCGCCATGATCCGGCGCCCGCGAAGACGGATGTCCGGCACGACCTCGAGGGTCCCTACAGCAAGCAGCGGGAAGCGCAGCGCCAGGAGGCGCTGCGGCAGGTCATCTCCGGCGACACCAAGGCGACCACGCGCGGGGCGTCCAAGGTCGTGAAGCTCGGCAAGGGCAAGTACGTCGAGCTGGCCCGGGAGAAGACCGACAAGATCTTCACCATCCTGGTCGAGTTCGGCGACAAGGTGGACGACACCACCATGTACGACCCGGACGGGGACGGTCCCAAGCCGCCGGTGAAGAAGTACGGCGGCGACCCGGGCCCGGCGCACAACACGATAGGCCGGCCGGACCGCGCCGACGACAACAGCACGGCCTGGCAGAAGGACTACAACCGCCAGCACTTCCAGGACCTCTACTTCTCCAAGGACAAGAAGAAGGAGTCCCTGAGGAAGTACTACGAGAAGCAGTCCTCGGGCCGCTACTCGGTGGACGGCGAGGTCTCCGACTGGGTCAAGGTCGACTGGAACGAGGCCCGCTACGGCTCCAACTACTGCGGCGACACCAACTGCGCCAACGCCTGGGACCTGATCCGCGACGGCGTCAACCAGTGGGCCAAGGACCAGAAGGCGGCCGGCCGCACCGACGCGCAGATCAAGGCGGACCTGGCCAAGTACGACCAGTGGGACCGCTACGACTACGACGCCGACGGCAACTTCAACGAGCCCGACGGCTACATCGACCACTTCCAGATCGTCCACGCCGGTGAGGACGAGTCCGCGGGCGGCGGGGTCCAGGGCGAGAACGCCATCTGGGCGCACCGCTGGTACGCGTACGGCACCGACGCGGGCAAGTCCGGCCCCGGCGGGAACAAGTCGGGCGGTACGCAGATCGGCGACACCGGCATCTGGGTCGGCGACTACACCATGCAGCCGGAGAACGGCGGCCTCGGCGTCTTCGCCCATGAGTACGGCCACGACCTGGGCCTGCCGGACGAGTACGACACCACCGGCAAGGGGGAGTCGTCCGTCGCCTACTGGTCGCTGATGTCCGCGGGATCCTGGCTCGGCACCGGTAAGGACGCCATCGGCGATCTGCCCGGCGACATGAACGCCTGGGACAAGCTCCAGTTGGGCTGGCTGAACTACGCCTCGGCCAAGGCCGGTAAGAAGTCCACCCACACCCTCGGGGTGGCCGAGTACAACACCAAGAACAAGCAGGCGCTGGTGGTCGAGTTGCCCGCCAAGGCCGTCACCACCGAGGTGGTCGCCCCCGCCGAGGGCTCCAAGCAGTGGTGGAGCGGAATGGGTGACGACCTCAAGAACACCCTGACCCGGTCGGTGGACCTCACGGGCAAGTCCAAGGCCAGCCTGGACCTCCAGGGCTGGTGGGACATCGAGGAGAACTACGACTACCTCTACGCCGAGGTCTCCACGGACGGCGGCGCCAACTGGACGCCCGTCGACGGCACCGCGGACGGCAAGGCCATCCCGCGCGACGCCGGTGACAAGCCCGCGCTGACCGGCACCTCCGGCGCGTACAAGAAGCTCTCCTTCCCGCTGGACGCCTACGCGGGCAAGAAGATCGACCTGCGCTTCCGCTACCAGACCGACGGCGGTGTGGCGCAGAAGGGCTTCGCGGCCGACGCGATCACCCTGACCGCGGACGGCGCCCCGGTCTTCAGCGACGGCGCCGAGGGCGACGACAACGGCTGGACCGCCAACGGCTTCTCCCGCATCGGCGGCTCCTTCACCAAGGACTACCCGCAGTACTACCTCGCCGAGAACCGCCAGTACGTGTCGTACGACACCACCCTCAAGACCGGTCCGTACAACTTCGGCTGGGCCTCCAGCCGGCCCAACTGGGTCGAGCACTTCCCGTACCAGAACGGGCTGCTGATCTGGCAGTGGGACACCTCGCAGCCGGACAACAACGTCGGCGTCCACCCGGGCAGCGGTCTGATCCTGCCGATCGACGCGCACCCCGCCGCCGAGAAGTGGGCGGACGGCGCGCTGATGCGCAACCGGATCCAGGCGTACGACTCGCCCTTCAGCCGGCTCCCCTCGGACGGCTTCACGCTGCACAACGACGGTAAGGCCGCCAAGGTGAAGCCGAAGCCGGGCATCCCGGTCTTCGACGACCACAAGGGTACGTATTGGGACAAGAGCAACCCGACCGGCAGTGTCGAGACTGCTGACACCAACACCCGGATCAAGATCCTCAAGGAGCTCCCGGGTGGCTCGACGATGACCGTCCAGGTCGGACCGTCCGCCTCCTAGATCCACACCAGTCTGCGTTTTCGCAGGTCAGAGCGGTAGCGGCCGTCGCCCCCTAGCGGGCGGCGGCCGTTCGCGTTTAGATGCCCCTTAGACCTTCTTGTTGACACGACGTCTCACGGGGGACATGACCCGCAATGGCCGACGGAGGATTTACCAAGCTGCCGGGCGGAAGTGTGGTGGTCGCACTGACGCTGCCGCGCCCGCTGGGCGAGGGCGGCGTCCGCGTACTGGTACACGCCGCGAACCGCCAGCGAGCCCTGACCAGGCTCCGCAATCTCGGGCTCCGCGCTGTCTATCTGCGCGGCAACACCGCGCCGCCGACACCCGACGAGGTGACGGCGGTGCTCCACCATCCCGACGGGGTGGTCTGGCGCACCGCGCCGGATCGCGGAGGGGAGCTCTGGCATCCCATGGCCGCCCTCCTCAGACCTCCGGCCCCGGCGCCGTAGAGCGCCTGCGGCGGGCTGTTCCCCTACCCGCCCCTCCCCACAACTGGGGCTCCGCCCCAGACCCCGCTCCTCAAACGCCGGAGGGGCTGAAATCAGCCCGTCCGGGGTCCAGGGGCGAAGCCCCTGGTATCGGGAAGGGGCGGGTAGGGGAACACCCCGCAGCGTCACGATCCGTCGGACACCGTAGCGCCGGGGCCCGGAAGGGCGGCCGGTCAGGTCAGGCCGGTCAAGCCGTCGGGAAGGGGGCTGGGAGGCGCTGTGAGGGCCCTCGGCGCCCTCAGACGACCGGCTTGCCGCTGAGCTCGACCCCGGCCGCCCGCAGCTCCTCCAGGGCGCGCTCGGTCGTGCCCGCGGAGACGCCCGCGGTCAGGTCCAGCAGGACGTGCGCCGCGAACCCCTCGCGGCGCGCGTCCAGCGCCGTGGCCCGCACGCAGTGGTCGGTGGCGATGCCCACCACGTCGACCTCGGTCACCCCCCGCTCGCGCAGCCACTGGGCCAGCGGGGTGCCGTGCTCGTCGGCGCCCTCGAAGCCGCTGTACGCCCCCGTGTACGCGCCCTTGTCGAAGACCGCGTCGATCGCGCCGGAGGCGACGGCGGGCGCGAAGTTCGGGTGGAACCCGACGCCCTCGGTGCCCGCGACACAGTGCACCGGCCAGGTGTGCTCGTAGTCCGGGTTGTCCGAGAAGTGATCGCCCGGATCGATGTGGTGATCACGGGTGGCGACGACATGCCGGTAACCGGGCGTGGCCTCCCCGATCAGATCGGTGATCGCGGCGGCGACGTCGGCGCCCCCCGTCACCGCGAGGCTTCCGCCCTCGCAGAAGTCGTTCTGGACGTCGACGACGATCAGTGCCCGGTGCATGTCACCGAGGGTAGACACTCCGCGCCGATTGCGGCAGTGGGCGTGCCCCGTGTTCCCGCTCATGACCCGCCCGCCTCAGGCCCGCGCGTACTCGGTGGGCAGGACCGGCTCCCCGCGCGAGAGCTGGGTCGCCGACAGCGGCAGCCCGGCCCGGGCCGCGATGTGCCGGTCCCGGGCCGCGTCCAGCGGCTCGCGGGCCACGATCTCGCCGCCGCGCACCAGCTCCACCAGCAGTTGATGGCCCGCCAGCTGCTCGGGGACCGCGCCGGTGCCGATCACCTCGGCCTCGGCCACACCGTGCTCGTCCACCCGCCGCGCGGCCCATTTGCGGCCGCCCACCGAGGTCTTGGCGCCCATGGACTTCTTGGCCACCGGCAGCAGCGGCGCGTCCGCGTCGTCCGAAACGGCCCGTGCCACCAGCTTGTAGACCATCGAGCTGGTGGGGTGGCCGCTGCCGGTGACCAGCTGGGTGCCGACCCCGTACGCGTCCACGGGGGCCGCGGCCAGCGAGGCGATCGCGTACTCGTCGAGGTCGCTGGTCACCACGATCTTGGTGTTCTTGGCGCCCAGCTCGTCCAGCTGCTGGCGCACCCGGTGGGCGAGCAGCAGCAGATCGCCGGAGTCGATCCTTACTGCGCCCAGGTCCTTGCCGGCCACCTCCACGGCGGTGCGTACCGCCTCGGCGACGTCATAGGTGTCCACGAGCAGGGTGGTGTCGCTGCCGTGGGCCTGGACCTGCGCCGTGAAGGCGTCCCGTTCGCTGTCGTGCAGCAGGGTGAAGGCGTGGGCGCTGGTGCCCACGGTGGGGATGTTGTAGCGGAATCCGGCCGCGAGGTCGGAGGTGGTGGTGAAGCCGCCGACGTAGGCGGCGCGGGCGGCGGCCACGGCGGCCAGCTCATGGGTGCGGCGGGCGCCCATCTCGATGAGCGGCCGGTCGCCGGCGGCGGTGGACATCCGGGACGCGGCGGCGGCCACCGCGGAGTCGTGGTTGAGGATGGAGAGGATGACCGTCTCCAGCAGCACCGCCTCGGCGAAGGTGCCCTCCACCCGGATGATCGGCGAGCCGGGGAAGTAGACCTCGCCCTCGGGGTAGCCCCAGATGTCGCCGCGGAAGCGGTAGTCGGCGAGCCAGCCGAGCGTGGGCTCGTCCACGATCCGCTGCTGGGCGAGGAAGTCCAGCACGCCGGCGTCGAAGCGGAAGTTCTCGACGGCGTCCAGCACCCGCCCGGTGCCCGCCACGACGCCGTAGCGCCGGCCCTCGGGGAGGCGCCTGGTGAAGACCTCGAAGACCGAGCGGCGGTCGGCGGTGCCCGCCCGCAGCGCGGCCTGAAGCATGGTGAGTTCGTACCGGTCGGTGAAGAGTGCGGTCGACGGCACGTCCACCGGCAGTCCCAAGTCCGCAGTGTCCATGGTTGACGATGCTACCTCCCGTACTCGTCAGAGTGACGAGATCTGGGTGCCGGTTTAGGCGGCGGCCCGTGCCGGGTGGCAGCATGGGACGTGTGAGTGTCGCGCCCGTGGAGATCGAACGTCCTGAATCCCGTGAAGCACCCTCGTCGGTGCCGGAACCCGACGTTCCGTGGGTGACGGTGGTCCATAACGACCCCGTCAATCTCATGAGCTACGTGACCTACGTCTTTCAGAGCTACTTCGGCTACTCCAAGGACAAGGCCAACCGTTTGATGCTCGACGTCCACCACAAAGGCCGCGCGATCGTCTCGAGCGGCACCCGCGAGGAGATGGAGCGCGACGTGCAGGCGATGCACGGCTACGGCCTGTGGGCGACCCTCCAGCAGGAGCGCTGATGTCGGGACGTTTCGAACCCCTGCCGGGCGGCGGCGCCGCCATCGCCCTGGACGAGGTGGAGGTCTCCATCCTGCGCAGCCTGGCCATGCAGCTCGCCGAGCTGATCGGCCCGGGTGACCAGCCCGCCGGGGGCGAGGACCCCTTGGCCGCGCTCTTCGCGGACGGCCCCAGCAAGCCGCCGGAGGATCCGGCGCTCGCCCGGCTCTTCCCGGACGCCTACTCCCCGCCGGACCGGGAGCTCGGGGCGCGGGAGGGGAAGGAGGCCCGGGAGGCGTCCGCGGAGTTCCGCCGCTTCACCGAGAACGACCTGCGGGCGCGCAAGCGCGACGACGCCCTGACAGTGGTGCGCGACCTGGACGCGCTGGGCTCCGGCGCCTCGGGCGGGACCCCGGGGGTGCTTCAGCTGGCGCCGGAGAAGTCCGGGCAGTGGCTGGGCGCGCTCAACGACCTGCGGCTGGCCATCGGCACCCGGCTGGAGGTCACCGACGAGGACGACGGCGGTGAGCTGCTGGGGCTGCCGGACTCCGATCCGCGCAAGCCGATGGTGATGGCGTACTTCTGGCTCGGCGGGCTCCAGGAAACCCTGATCGAGACCCTCATGCCGGAATGATTCCCTCCGGCAACTACTGAGTGTTCGTTTAGAGGATGCTCAACTCCGGATAACGATCGCATCACTGCGATCGTTAACTTTATTGCGCAGCATAACTTTTGTCCGCTTCTTCCTGTGGTGTGCGCCACACGCGGCGCGGTCGATCAGTGTGGCGGTCGTGATAAATCTTCACGATCGCAGCCAGCCGCCACAGGGAGAAAGGCGCAGCAATATGACCTCAGCGGCTCCTGAAGAGGGCTATGAGCGCGGCCTGGGCAGTCGCCAGGTCCAGATGATCGCTATCGGCGGCGCCATCGGCGTCGGCCTGTTCATGGGTGCCGGGGCGAACATCGCCAAGGCGGGCCCGAGCATCATCCTGATGTACGCCCTTGCGGGCGTGATCGTCTTCTTCATCATGAGAGCGCTCGGTGAGCTGCTCCTCTACCGGCGGTCCACGGGCTCCTTCGCGGAATACATCCGGGAGTTCCTGGGCCCGTTCTTCGGCTATGTGACCGGCTGGACCTACTGGCTCCTGTGGGTGGTGACCGGCATGGCCGAGCTCACGGCCGCCGCCATCTACATCAACTTCTGGTTCCCCTCGATCCCGCAGTGGGTCAGCGCCCTGGTCTTCCTGGTGGTGCTCTTCGGGGTCAACCTGATCTCGGTCAAGGTCTTCGGTGAGGTCGAGTTCTGGTTCTCGATGGTCAAGGTCACCGCGATCATCGGCATGATCGTGATCGGCCTCGGTGTGCTCACCCTCGGTTTCTCCGACGCCGGTGACACCGCCGCCGCCTCGAACCTCTGGTCCCATGGCGGGTTCTTCCCCAACGGCATCGGCGACAGCCTGATGACCCTCCAGGGCGTGATGTTCGCCTACATCGCCGTCGAGCTCGTCGGCGTCACCGCGAGCGAGTCCGAGGACCCGGAGAAGACCCTGCCCAAGGCGATCAACACGCTGCCGTGGCGCATCATCATCTTCTACGTCGGCGCCCTGGTGGTGCTGCTCGCCGTCGTCAAGTGGACCGAGTTCTCGGCCGGTGAGAGCCCCTTCGTGCACGGCTTCTCCAAGATCGGCATCCCCCTCGCCGCCGGTATCGTCAACTTCGTCGTCCTGACCGCGGCCCTGTCCTCCTGCAACTCCGGCATGTACTCCACCGGCCGGATGCTGCGCGACCTGGCGACCAGCGGTGAGGGGCCGAGGATCTTCGCCCGGCTCAACCTCCGCAAGTCCCCGGCCATCGGCATCACCTTCTCCGTCCTCTTCATGGCCATCGGCGTGGTCCTCAACTACGTCGTCCCCGAGAAGGCGTTCACCTACGTCACCTCGGTGTCCACGGCCTGCGGCATCTGGACCTGGCTGATGATCCTGTTCGCCCACATCCGGTACCGCCGCGCGTTCCGCGCCGGCCGGCTGCCCGCCTCGTCCTTCCCGGCTCCCGGCGGCTCGGTCTTCAGCTGGGTGGCGGTGGTCTTCCTGCTGTTCGTGACCTGCCTGGTCGCCTACGACAAGGACGGCCGGGTCTCCCTGTACGTCGGCGCCGGGTGGGCCGTCTGCCTGGTGATCGGCTGGTACGTCCTCAAGGCCCGCGGCGGGGCTCAGCCGCTCGACCAGAGCGAGGCGGCGGAGCCGGAGTACGCGCGGAAGTAAGCCGTATCGCCTTTCGGGCGCAGCATCTCAGCAGGCGGGCTCCGGACCTCTGTCCGGAGCCCGCCCGCCCGTCTCCCGCCACCACCCTCAACGGAGGCTCCCCCAGACTCCGTCCGGGAGGTGCCCCCTGCGCGCCGCCCCCTTTTTCTTTCCTATTGTGTTGCCATGCTGACCATCACCCAGGCGCTCCACGATCAGATCGTCGCGCACGCCCGCGCCGACCACCCCGACGAGGCATGCGGCGTGATCGCGGGCCCAGCGGGAAGCGGCCGCCCCGAGCGGTTCATCCCGATGCTGAACGCGGCCCGTTCCCCCACCTTCTACGAGTTCGACTCGGGTGACCTGCTCAAGCTCTACCGCGAGATGGACGACCGGGACGAGGAGCCGGTGGTCGTCTACCACTCGCACACCGCCACCGAGGCGTACCCCTCCCGCACCGACATCTCCTACGCCAACGAGCCCGGTGCCCACTACGTCCTGGTCTCCACGGCCGACTGCGGCAATGACGAGGGACCCTTCCAGTTCCGGTCCTTCCGGATCGTGGACGGCGAGGTCACCGAGGAAGAGGTGGAGATCGTCCCGGGTGGCTGAATCGCCGCCCTGTCTCGTATCGCGGTCACTACCCGTCCGTATCGCGGGAAGACCTACCCGAGTCCGGTTCGGGAATCGATACGATGAGTCCATGGTTTTCGATGACGTGAGCGAGAAGACGCCGGGCATGCTGCTCGTGGCGCGGCTCCACGTCGACCTGTGCCGGCTCGCCAGCGCGATGTGTCCGCGCCGCGCCGTGGCCGCCTGAACGCGCGCCCGAGACGCCCGACGCCCTTCGACGACGCCTTCCCGGCCGCTCCCGGTCCGGGATCCACCCCGCCCTCCGACAGGAGCCCAGACATGGCCATCGAGGTCCGCATCCCGACCATCCTCCGCACCTACACCGACGGCCAGAAGGCGGTCGAGGGCAGCGGGGCCACGCTCGCCGAGCTCTTCGCCGACCTGGAGAGCCGGCACTCCGGGATCCAGGAGCGCCTGGTCGACGGCGGTGAGCTGCGCCGCTTCGTCAACGTCTATCTGAACGACGAGGACGTCCGCTTCCTCGACGGCATCTCCACCAAGGTCTCGGACGGCGACAACGTGACGATCCTCCCGGCCGTGGCCGGTGGGGCTCTCGGGGCGGAGCCCCGTCCTGCTGGGGTGGTGGCCGGGCGACGGGCGGGCATGCTCTGATGCGGTACGACAGCCCCCTGGCCGCGGTCGGCAATACGCCGCTCGTCGGGCTGCCGCGGCTCTCGCCCTCCTCCGACGTACGGATCTGGGCCAAGCTGGAGGACCGCAACCCCACCGGTTCGGTCAAGGACCGCCCCGCGCTCCATATGATCGAACAGGCCGAGAAGGACGGCCGGTTGACCCCCGGCTGCACCATCCTCGAGCCCACCTCCGGCAACACCGGGATCTCGCTCGCGATGGCGGCCAAGCTCAAGGGCTACCGCATCGTCTGCGTGATGCCGGAGAACACCAGCGAGGAGCGGCGCCAGCTGCTCGCCATGTGGGGCGCGGAGATCATCTCCTCGCCCGCCGCCGGTGGCTCCAACACCGCCGTCCGGGTGGCCAAGGAGCTGGCGGGGCAGCACCCGGACTGGGTGATGCTGTACCAGTACGGAAACCCGGACAACGCCGGCGCCCACTACGCCACCACCGGCCCCGAGATCCTGGCCGACCTGCCCTCCATCACCCACTTCGTCGCCGGTCTGGGCACCACCGGCACCCTGATGGGCGTCGGCCGCTTCCTGCGGGAGAACAAGCCGGACATCCAGATCGTCGCCGCCGAACCGCGCTACGACGACGTCGTCTACGGACTCCGCAACCTCGACGAGGGCTTCGTCCCCGAGCTGTACGACGAGTCCGTCCTGACCACCCGCTTCTCCGTCGGTTCCGAGGACGCGGTGTCCCGCACCCGGGAACTCCTCGCCCAGGAGGGCATCTTCGCGGGCGTCTCGACCGGGGCCGCGCTGCACGCCGCTCTCGGTGTCGCCCGTAAGGCGGTCACGGCCGGGCAGAGCGCCGATGTGGTCTTCATCGTCGCCGACGGCGGCTGGAAGTACCTCTCCACCGGTGTCTACACGGCGGCCACCACCGAGGAGGCGATCGAGACGCTGCACGGCCAGCTCTGGGCCTAGGGGGACCCCAGGGGCCGAATCGGCCTGCGGGGGGCATGGCCGGGCGGCACCCGGCTCCGTCCTGGTGATTCCGCCCACAACGCGGCCCCGTGGAGGAGCTGCCTGGGCTTTTGCGCCTTACGCTCGTGGGCACCGCATGACCCCCCGCACCCGCCCATGGCCCTCGGCATGGGGACCCCTCAAGGAGGTTCCTGCTTCATGAAGCTCACCGTCGTCGGATGCTCAGGGTCGTTCCCGTCCGCGGAATCGGCCTGCTCGAGCTACCTCATCGAGGCCGACGGCTTCCGGCTGCTCCTCGACATGGGCAATGGCGCCCTTGGCGAGCTGCAGCGCCACTGCGGTCTCTACGACCTCGACGCTGTGCTGCTGTCCCATCTCCACCCCGATCACTTCATCGACATGTGCGGATACTTCGTCGCGCGCTACTACCGGCACGACGGTGGCCGCGCCGAGGCGATCCCCGTCTACGGCCCCGAGGACACCGAGCGGCGGCTGGTCCAGGCGTATGACGACGTGCCCGACGAGAAGTCGATGCGCGAGGTCTTCGACTTCCGCACGCTCACGCCCGGCAGCTTCGAGATCGGCCCCTTCACCATCCGCGCCGAGCGCGTCTGCCATCCGGTGGAGGCGTACGGCTTCCGGATCGGGTACGGCGGCCGCTCGCTGGTCTACTCGGGCGACACGGGCCCCTGTGAGGCCCTGGTGGACCTGGCCCGGGGCGGCGACCTCTTCCTGTGCGAGGCGGCCTTCACGCACGGCAAGGAGGACATCCCGGGGCTGCATCTCAACGGCCGCGAGGCGGGCGAGCACGCGCTGCGGGCGGGGGTCGGGGCCCTGGTGCTCACCCATGTGCCGCCGTGGACGGACCCCCAGATCAACCAGCGCGACGCCCAGGCGGTCTTCGGCGGTCCGGTGGAGCTGGCGAAGGCGGGCGCGGTCTACGAGGTGTAGGTGGGCGGTCCCCGTACGCGCGAGGGCCCCGGAACCGGTTCGGTTCCGGGGCCCTCGCGCATGGTGCGGGCCGGTGGCCTACGCCTTGGTGAGGTCCTCGACCTCTTCCTCGGGTTCACGGCCCGGGGTGGGCAGGTCGAACTTGGTGATCGCGAAGCGGAAGACCACGTAGTAGACCACCGCGAAGACGAGCCCCACCGGGATGATCAGCAGTGGTTTGGTGGCATGGCTCCAGTTCAGCGCGTAGTCGATGAACCCCGCGGAGAAGTTGAAGCCCGCATGCACGCCCAGGGCCCAGGTGATCGCCATCGAGAGGGCGGTCAGCACCGCGTGGATCACATAGAGCAGCGGCGCGATGAACATGAACGAGAACTCGATCGGCTCGGTCACGCCCGTCACGAACGAGGTCAGCGCCAGCGAGACCATCATGCCGAGCACGGCCTTGCGGCGCTCGGGGCGGGCGGTGTGCGCCATGGCCAGGGCGGCGGCCGGAAGGCCGAACATCATGATCGGGAAGAAGCCGGACATGAACATGCCCGCGCTCGGGTCACCGGCCAGGAACCGGCTGAGGTCGCCGTGCACCGTCTCACCGGCCGCGTTGGTGAAGTCGCCGAGCTGGAACCAGGCCACGGTGTTCACGAACTGGTGCATGCCGATCGGGATCAGGGCGCGGTTGACGGCGCCGAAGAGGGCCGATCCCGCCGAGCCGAGCCCGGTCATCCACTCGCCGAAGTTGCTGATGCCGTCGCCGATGGGCTCCCAGACCAGGCCGAAGAAGACGCCCACCGCGATACCGGTGAAGGCCATGATGATCGGCACCAGCCGGCGGCCGTTGAAGAAGCCGAGCCAGTCCACCAGCCGGGTGCGGTGGAACCGCTGCCACAGCACCGCGGTGAGCAGCCCCATGATGATGCCGCCGAGCACCCCGGGGTCGTTGAACTTGGCCGGTATGTCCTCGCCCTTCTGGATCACCGCGTCGGCGACCGGGAACGCCTCCAGCACCTTGCTGTAGACCAGGAACCCGACCACGGCGGCCAGCGCGGTCGAACCGTCCGACTTCTTGGCGAACCCGATGGCCACGCCGACGCAGAACAGCAGCGGAAGGGCGCCGGTGAGCGCGCCACCGGCATTGCTGAACACGGCGGCGACCTTGTCCCAGCCCAGTCCGTCCGCGCCGAACACATCGGGCTGTCCGAGCCGGACCATGATGCCGGCGGCGGGCAGGACCGCGATCGGCAGCTGAAGGCTGCGGCCGACCTTCTGCAGCCCTTGGAACAGACCGGCACCCCGCTTCTGGGCGGGCGCCGCCTGGGCGGTGGCCGTACTCATCGGATTCCTCCTGGTGAGGCGGGCTCTCGGGGGAAGGGGCGGCCCGCTTTATGGTCTAAACCACATGTGGTGTAGACCTGTTGTAGCACGGAGGGATCCGATGAAGGAATCTATCGTTCCAAGTGACGTGTAACGTCTTCGCCCGGCATAATGGTGTAGACCACTTGCCGCACGGCGAACGGACGACAGGGAGCGAACATGGCCAGCAAGGCTGAGAAGATCGTCGAGGGGCTCGGCGGAATCGACAACATCGTCGAGGTCGAGGGCTGCATCACCCGCCTCCGCACCGAGGTCAAGGACGTCTCCCTGGTCGACGAGGCCCTGCTGAAGGCCGCGGGCGCCCATGGCGTGGTCAAGATGGGCACCGCGATCCAGGTGGTCATCGGCACCGACGCGGACCCCGTCGCCGCCGAGATCGAAGACTTGATGTGACCCGCTGAGCCCATCGCCGCCCCCCGGAACACGGCCCCGCCGCGGACGCGGACCGGGGGCCCGTGCGATGCCGATAGGCTCATCCCATGTCTCGTATCGACGGCCGCACCCCCGACCAGCTCCGCCCCGTGACCATCGAGCGCGGTTGGAGCAAGCATGCCGAGGGCTCGGTCCTCGTCTCCTTCGGCGATACGCGGGTCCTGTGCACCGCGAGCGTCACCGAGGGCGTGCCGCGCTGGCGCAAGGGCAGCGGCGAGGGCTGGGTCACCGCGGAGTACGCCATGCTGCCGCGTGCCACCAACACCCGGGGCGACCGCGAGTCGGTCCGCGGCAAGATCGGTGGCCGTACGCATGAGATCTCCCGGCTCATCGGCCGCTCGCTGCGTGCCGTCATCGACTACAAGGCGCTCGGCGAGAACACCGTCGTTCTGGACTGCGATGTCCTCCAGGCCGACGGCGGCACCCGCACCGCCGCCATCACCGGCGCCTATGTGGCCCTGGCCGACGCCATCGGCTGGGCCCGGGGGAAGAAGCTGATCAAGGCCACCCGGCAGCCGCTGACCGGCACCGTCTCCGCCGTCAGCGTCGGCATCGTCGGCGGCGTCCCCCTGCTCGACCTCTGCTACGAGGAGGACGTGCGCGCCGAGACCGACATGAACGTGGTCTGTACCGGTGACGGACGCTTCGTCGAGGTGCAGGGCACCGCCGAGGGCGAGCCCTTCGCCCGCGAGGAGCTGAACGGGCTGCTGGACCTCGCCGTGGCGGGCTGTGGCGCCCTGTCCGGAATCCAGCGCGCGGCACTGGCCGAGGACAACTGACGGCGGCATCGGGCAACCACCGCGCGGCGCCTGGCGTTTAGTCAGGTATCAGCACCTTTTCCCGGGGAAGGACCCACTCCATGGCGCCGCGCCACCGTCACCGCCGTACCACCGCCATCACCGCCCTCGCCGCCGTCGCGCTCGCCGTGCCGGTCACCGTGGGCTGCGGCGCGGTGGAGAAGGCCCTGGACTGCGCCCAGCTCGCGGTCGAGATATCCAACGACGTGGACAACCTCCAGGACGCCCTGGCCGGCGCCGCCGTCGACCCGCAGCAGGCCGACAAGATCCTGGACTCGCTCGACAAGGACATCGACAAGGTGGGCGACCGCACCGACAACGCGGACGTCGGCAAGGCCATCGACGACCTCCAGAAGGCCGTGGACAACGTCCAGAAGTCCGTCGACAGCGGCAAGGACCCCGATCTGACCCCGGTCAAGGACGCGGCGGGCGAGCTGACCAACGTCTGCTCGCCCTGACCGCCCCCCGATCGGCACGGATCACCCACCCTCGATAATCGAGAGCTATGCAGCAACACACTGAGGGACACCCTCCGCACCCCCGCCGTCTCATCCTCGCCACCCGCAACGCCTACAAGATCACCGAGCTGCGCTCGATCCTGGGCGAGACCGGCCTCGACGTCGAACTCGTCGGCGCCGACGCCTATCCGGAGGTCCCGGACGTCAAGGAGACCGGCGTGACCTTCGCGGAGAACGCCCTCCTCAAGGCCCACGCCCTGGCCCGGGCCACCGGCCACCCCGCCATCGCCGACGACTCCGGGCTGTGCGTGGACGTCCTCGGCGGCGCCCCCGGCATCTTCTCGGCCCGCTGGTCGGGCCGGCACGGCGACGACCGCGCCAACCTCGATCTGCTGCTGGCCCAGCTCGCCGACGTCCCCGACGAACACCGCGGCGCCCACTTCGCCTGCGTCGCCGCCCTCGCCCTCCCCGACGGCACCGAGCGCGCCGTCTCCGGCCGGCTCACGGGCACCCTCCGCCACGAGCCCGTGGGCGGCGGGGGGTTCGGCTACGACCCGATCCTCCAGCCCCACGGCGAGACCCGCACCTGCGCCGAACTGGCCCCCGACGAGAAGAACGCCATCAGCCACCGCGGCAAGGCGTTCCGTGCCATCGCCCCGGTCGTCCGCGAACTCCTGGGGTGACAAGCGGAGGGGCGCCTCCCTGTGTTTAGGAGGCGCCCCTCGCGATGTGCGGCCGGTGGGACTCGAACCCACACGGGATTTCTCCCACGGCGACCTAAACGCCGCGCGGCTGCCAATTTCGCCACGGCCGCAGTCGCAGGACCATGCTACCGGGATGGCCTCTATGAGGATATTGCAGTACGCGGCTACGCCGCAGTGCCAGCTCGCCTCTTCTGGACGCTCTGACGGTTCCGACACCATGTGTCGGTGATCGCGTGGCAGTTCGGGCACAGGTACCGCAGATTCTCGGGGCGATTGTCGAGCCAGTCGCCGTTCACGTGATCAATCTGGAGCGTCATGCTCACTCCTTGCCACTGCCCAGTGTTGCCGCACCGCGCGCACCTGTACGGGCGGCCGATTTCATCCAGGGCTCTACGAAGCCGGGAGTGGTTGGTACGAGGAGAACCCGGCGGGCGGACCCGGAGCACCTCATCCGCCACGGGCTTCGACGCCACCGCTCGGGCCTGGCGCCGAGTGCGCCGCCTGAAGTGTGTGGTGTCCAGGCCCAATCGGACCGTCTGGCGGTGCACACGGCGGTGATTGGCATCGTTCACCGGTAGGCCCAGGGCGCGCACGACGTCCGCGTAACTCGTGCTGTCCGCGACGGCAGCGCGAAGGGGGCCTTCGGGGATGGTGACGCGGGCGTGGGAGAAGTGCGAGGTGTCTATCCCGTGCTCGTTCAGCATGCGGCGCAGGGTGGCCCGTGACCGGCCGTCGTCGGAAACTCCCAGGAGTCGCGCGACGGACCGGACGCTGTCCCCAGAGAGGGCGGCTTCTCTCAGCTGTTCGCGGCTGAAGGGCAAGTCGATGTGCGGTCGGTTCAGCCCGGAGATGTGGCTGATATCGATGCTGGATGCCGCGATTCGTCTGCGGATGTGTGAAAGCGTCCCCGTCGCTGGGCGTGCTCCCAGCTTCTCGACCACTTCGCGCAACGTAGTCGACGTCGCCACGGCTTCCGCGATCGCCATGTCGGAGTACTTGCTCCACGGGCTGCGCTGCTTGAAGTGGCTGGTGTCGATGGCATGTGCTGCCGCGAGTTGCTGCAGGGCCCGACGTCTGCCACCGCTGGCCTTGACCTCTAGTAAGCGCATGAGTTCGGCCCAGCTCGATGACCGGGTCACCGCTTCGGCAAGGGCTTCGCGCGTGTATTCGGCTCGCATGGTCCCCCTCACGGTGCGACCGTATGCCGCGTCATCGCACTGAGTAACGAATTGCTCGCCCATCGGTTACGCGCGACAAGCCCGAGGTCCCGCACCTCGGGCGCGGGACCTCGCAGGCGGAGTCCGATCGTCCCGGCCGGGCCGACGCCCTGAGGCTGGCTACGAACAGGTTCCGGTCGAGGTCCAGCCGGTCCGCGTGTCATCCCGGACCGTGATCGGTCCAGGGCGTATCGGCTGGTGCCCCGGCCGGACTCGAACCTGTGACACCCGGCTTGCGGCTTAGGAGAGCGGGTGTCACAGCCCCAGGTCTTTGATGATCTTGGCGACGTGGCCGGTGGCCTTCACGTTGTACAGGGCGCGCTCGACCTTGCCCTGCTCGTCCACGATGACGGTGGACCGGATCACGCCCGTCACCGTCTTGCCGTAGAGCTTCTTCTCGCCGAACGCGCCGTACGCCTCCAGGGTCTCCTTGGAGGGGTCGGCGAGCAGGGTGACCTTCAGATCCTCCTGGGCGCGGAACTTGGCCAGCTTCTCCGGCTTGTCGGGCGAGACGCCGATGACGTCGTAGCCGTGGCCGGAGAGGAACTCGAGGTTGTCGGTGAAGTCGCACGCCTGCTTGGTGCAGCCGGGAGTGAGGGCCGCGGGGTAGAAGTAGACGATCACCTTGCGGCCCGCGTGGTCGGCGAGCGAGACCTGCTTGCCGTCCGCGTCGGGGAGGGTGAAGGCGGGGGCGGTGTCGCCGGGCTGCAGTCGCTCGCTCATGGTCTGGTGCTCCTCGTGGCATCGGGGGTACACACCCGACATTAGCCAGCTTCCCGTCCGGGGGTGCCGTGGGGCGGTGAGGAGAGCGAGCTGACAGACTGTCCACTACGAATCATCGAGACTGACGACGGAGGCAGCGCGGTGTCGGATGCCAGGACCCCTGCGCAGATCGAGGCGGACATCGCCCGCAGGCGGCAGCAGCTCGCCGTGACGCTCGACGAGATCGGGGTGCGGGTGCACCCGAAGACGATCATCGGAGACGCGAAGGCGAAGGCGGCGTCGGCCGTGGACCGGACCGCCGGGCGGGCCTATGTGTCCGTCAACCGAGTGGTGACGGGCGTGCGCGGCCAACTGGTGTCGGAGGAGGGCGGGCCCCGCATGGAGCGGATCGTGCCCGCCGCGCTCCTCGTGGCCGGGCTGGTCGGCCTGCTCGCGCTCTCGGCCAGGTCCTCCCGGTCCGCCAAGGCGTCCCGCTCCTCGTGGTGCGCCAAGCGGCGCCGGTGAGTAAGGCCGGCGGGCTCCGGCCCTGAGGCGTCATCCCGCCCTCCGGCCAGGTACGGTCATGGCGTGAGTGCGAACACGACCCATGACAAGCTGCCCATCCGGATGCTGCACGACCGCGTGCTGGTCCGCACCGACATCCCGGAGGGCGAGCGCCGGTCGTCCGGCGGAATCGTCATCCCCGCCACCGCGGCGGTCGGCCGGCGGCTGGCCTGGGCCGAGGTGGTCGCGGTCGGGCAGAACGTACGGACCGTGGAGCCCGGTGACCGGGTGCTCTACGACCCGGAGGACCGGGCCGAGGTCGAGGTCCGCGGGGTCGCCTACGTACTGATGCGGGAGCGCGATCTGCACGCGGTGGCCGCGGAGCGGCTGGAGGGCGCGGACGACTCCACGGGCCTTTACCTGTAGGACTGCCTGCAGGACCGCCCAGGGGCGCCCGCCGGGCCTCGGCGCCTGCGGCGGGCCACGCGGCGGAGCCGCATATCGTTGCTTCCCCCTCCCCGCCCCTTCCCGATACCAGGGGCTCCGCCCCAGGACCCCCGGGCCCTGGGGCGGAGCCCTGCCACGCGGCGGAGCCGCATATCGATGCTGCGGGAAGGGGCGCGGCAGCCCCGGCCCGGGGTCTGGGGCGGAGCTCCAGTTGAGGGAAGGGGCGGGGAGGGGATCAGTCCGCCGCAGGATGTGCCCCGACCCCGACCTGCCGACGATCGTCCGCGGCGCCGTCGTGGCTGGTCGCGCAGTTCCCCGCGCCCCTGCGGGGCGCCCCCAGCCGCACATCGACACAGCCCCGCGCCCCTTTAGGCGCCCTCTCAGCCGCCCACCGGGCCTCCTGGGTCGCCGGGATCGCCTGGGTCGCCGCCCGGGTCGCCGGGGCCGCCCGGTCCTGGCTCGGTCGTCGGACCGCCGGTGGGGAAGTCCGTCGGCGGGGTGGGGATCGTCGGCTCGTCCGTCGGCGGCGTCGGCGGGGTGTAGGTCGGCGCCGTGGGGACCGAGGTGTCCGGCGGCGCGCCGGTCGGGGGAGTGGTGACCGCCGGCGGCGGGGAGCCCGGAGGCTGCTGGGTCTCGGAGCCGTCGGGGGCGCCCGCGCCGTCCTCCAGCCGCAGATCGAACTCGGCCGGTTCCTTGCCGTCCAGCGCCCCCGATGTGTACTGCGCCCAGATCTCGGCGGGGTAGCCGCCGCCGTTGATCCGCTCCAGGCCCGTCGCCCCGTACAGCGACTTCTGTACGCCCGTATTGGAGTCCTGGCCCATCACCGCGACCACGGTCGCCAGGTCCGGGGTGTAGCCCGCGAACCAGGCGGCCTTGTCCTCCTCCGCGGTGCCGGTCTTGCCCGCCGCCGGGCGCTCGGCGGCCTGGGCGGCGGTGCCGGTGCCGCCGTCGACCACGCTCTGCAGTATCGAGGTGGTGGTGTCGGCGGCGCCGCGCGGGATGGCCTGGCGGCTCTCCCGCTCCGGGAGCTTGATCCGCTCACCGTCCTTGGTGACCTCCTCGACCAGGCTGTACCGGCCGTGCTCACCGTGGTTGGCGAGGGTCGCGTACGCCTCGGTCATGTCCAGCACGCTCGCGGTGGCCGGGCCGAGCGCGATCGAGGGGGAGGCGTGCAGATCGGGGGTGCTCTTGGGGACGCCCAGGTCGATGGCGGTCTGCTTGACCTTGGAGGGGCCGACGTCCTCGGCCATCTGCGCGTATACCGAGTTCACCGAGTTGTCGGTGGCCGTGGTGACGTCGATGTCGCCGTAGTCCACGTCGTCCTCGTTGGCGGGGGCGTAGCCGGTGGGCCCGTCGGAGCCGATGACCTCGCGCTTGTTGTCGCCGTTGTAGAGGGTGTCCGGGGTGATCGTCTGGCCGTCCTGGGTGGTGGCGCCGTAGCGCACCGCCGAGGTGAAGACGAATGGCTTGAAGGTGGACCCCACCTGGTAGTCACGGCGGGTCGCGTTGTTGACGAACTGCTTGGTGTAGTCGATCCCGCCGTAGAGGGCGACCACCTTCCCGGTCTTGGGGTCGATCGAGGCGCCGCCCGCGCGGACGTAGGCGTCGACCTTGCGGTCCTTGCTGAGCTTGCTCATCAGCCGGTCGCGCACGGCCTCCGTGAAGGCGTCCTGCTTGTCCTTGTCGATCGTGGTGGTGATGCGGTAGCCGCCGCGCGCCAGGGTCTGCTCGTCGATGACCCCGTTGCTGGTGAGGTAGTCCTCGACGGCCTCGATGAGGTAGCCGCGCTGGCCGGACATGCCGGAGGGGGCCTTGGCCTCGGAGGGCCCGGGGAAGGTCATCTTCTGCCGCTCGGCCCTGGTCAGCCAGTGCTTCTTCACCATGCCGTCGAGCACGTAGTTCCAGCGGGCCACGGCCCGGCCCTTGTTCTGCGGATGGGCGACGATGTCGTAGGAGCTGGGGGCGTTCAGCAGGGTGGCGAGATACGCGCCCTGGGCGGTGTTGAGCTCGCCGATGTCCTTGCCGTAGTACGCCTGGGCGGCGGCCTGGATCCCGTAGGCGTTGCGCCCGAAGTAGCTGGTGTTGAGGTAGCCCTCGAGGATCTTGTCCTTGCTCACCTCGCGGTCCAGCTTGATCGCGATGAAGAACTCCTTGGCCTTGCGGGAGACAGTCTGTTCCTGGTCCAGGTAGTAGTTCTTCACATACTGCTGGGTGATGGTGGAGCCGGACTGTTTGCCCTTGCCGGTGGCGGTGTTCCAGGCGGCCCGGATCATCGCCTGGGGGTCGATGGCCGACTCCGAGTAGAAGTCCCGGTCCTCGGCCGCCAGCACCGCGTGCTGGATCCGCTTGGGCACCTGGCTCAGCTGCACGCTCTCCCGGTTGACCGTGCCCTCGCGGGCCAGCTGGGAGCCGTCGGAGTAGAGGAAGACATTGCTCTGGGCGATGGCGGCCTTGTTGGCCGGGGGGATGTCGACGAGCAGATAACCGGTGACGAGCCCGCCCGCGATCAGCAGGACGATCAGCAGGAAGCCGCCGAGGACCATGCGCCAGGTGGGCAGCAGACGGCGCCATCCGGTGCGCTGGGGACGCCCCTTTCTGCCCTTGGCCGGTTTGCCCGCGGGGAGGCCGTCCGCACGGTGCGGCGTGTCGTGGTTGCCATCGTCGGTGCCGGGCCGGTCACCCGTTCCGGCCGCGCCACCATCGATCAACTGGGGCTCGTCGCTCATGTCTCCTGAGACTCCTCGGCCGCCGTCGAAGGTTGCGCGGCGGCGGGATCGTGCACGGTCGGGCGATTCGCGTCGTACGCCCGATAAAACACTGTCGCATCATCCGTTCCGGGCCGAGGACGAGGCGCGCACCCGTGACTGGTCTGTGACCGGTCGAATGGATGATTCCGCTCACACCATCCGGTGAATAATGCCTGGCCGTCTCTCCCGTCACCCCGCTAGGCTCCGGATTTTGGCGCCGTTCGGGGCGGTGCGGCCAGGCCGGTCGGGCGGTGCGGTCGGGGAGGGAGGCAGGGGCGGATGCGGCTGTACGCGGCCGTCGCGGTCAGCGGCTTCAAACGCTACGCGACATATCGAGTCGCCACGGTGGCCGGGGTCTTCACCAACACGGTTTTCGGCTTCATCCTCGCCTACACCTATGCCGCGCTGTGGGACGAGCGGCCGCACCTCGGCGGCTACGACCTCGCCCAGGCGCTGACCTTCGTCTGGCTCGGGCAGGCGCTGCTGGCGGCCGTCGGGCTGCTGGGCGGCGGCTTCGAGGAGGAGCTCCAGGAGCGCATCCGCTCCGGTGACATCGCCGTGGACCTCTACCGCCCCGTCGACCTCCAGACGTGGTGGCTGGCCACCGAGCTCGGCCGGGCGCTGTTCCAGCTGCTGGGGCGCGGTGTGGTGCCGATGGCCGTCGGGGCGCTGGCGTTCGAACTCCGGCTGCCCGCCTCGCCCTTGACCTGGCTGTGGTTCCTGCTCGCCGTGGCGCTCGCGGTGTGCGTCAGCTTCGCGCTGCGCTATCTGGTGTCGCTCGCCTCCTTCTGGCTGCTCGACGGGACGGGGCTGTCCCTGCTGAGCGGGCTGCTGTGCCTGTTCTTCTCCGGGATGACCCTGCCGCTCAACGTCTTCCCCGGGCAGCTGGGCGAGATCGCCCGCGCGCTGCCCTGGGCGGCGATGCTCCAGGTGCCCGCGGACGTCTTCCTGGAGGAGCGCCGGGGCTCGGGGCTGCTGGGGGCGTTCGCCTTCCAGACGGGGTGGGCGGTGGCGCTGCTGACGGCCGGGCGGGCGCTGCAAGCGGTGGCTACCCGGAAGGTGGTGGTCCAGGGTGGCTGAGTCCGCCGCGTCCACCGGGCTGCGGGCCTACGGCCTGATCGTCGCGATGTGGGTGCGCTCCACGATGGCGTACCGCACCTCGTTCCTGATCATGACGCTGGGGAACTTCCTCGCGACCGGTCTTGACTTCGTCGCGATCGCGCTGATGTTCACCCACATCGGGGAGCTGGGCGGCTTCACCCTGGACGAGGTCGCCTTCCTCTACGGCACCACCAGCGTCGCCTTCGGCCTCGCCGATCTCGTACTGGGCAGCATGGGCCGGCTGGGCCGGCGGGTGCGCGACGGCACGATGGACACCCTGCTGGTGCGGCCGGTGCCGATACTCGCCCAGGTGGCCGCCGACCGCTTCGCGCTGCGCCGGCTGGGCCGGATCACCCAGGGGGTGGTGGTGCTCGGCTGGTCGCTGGCCAGGCTGGACATCGACTGGACGGTGGACCGGGCGCTGCTGATGCCGGTGATGCTGCTGAGCGGGGGCGTCATCTTCGGGGCGCTGTTCGTGCTCGGCGGCGCCTTCCAGTTCTGGGCCAAGGACGCCTCCGAGGTGCAGAGCGCCTTCACCTTCGGCGGGACCACGCTGCTGGAGTACCCGCCGACGGTCTTCGGCAAGGAACTGCTGCGGGGCGTCACCTTCGTCGTCCCGCTGGCCTTCGTCAACTGGCTCCCGGCGCTGCACATCCTGGGCCGCCCCGATCCGCTGGGGCTCCCGGCCTGGATCGGCTTCGCGGCACCGCTGGTCGCGGGCGGCTGCTGTGCGGTGGCGGGGCTGGCGTGGCGGGCGGGGCTGCGGGCGTATCAGAGCACGGGGAGCTGAGGGGAGTGGCCGTGGGGAATGGCGTGGGGAGTGCCGTGGGGAGTGCCGTGGACGATCTGATCGAGCTCGACGGCGTCGAGAAGGTGTTCCAGGTGCGGCGCAAGGCCGGGCTGATGCGCCGTGAGCGCCGCGAGGTGCGCGCCGTGGACGGCATCAGCTTCCGGGTGCCGCGTGGCGAGATGGTGGGCTACATCGGCCCGAACGGCGCCGGGAAGTCCACCACCATCAAGATGCTGACCGGGATCCTGGTGCCCAGCGGCGGACGGCTCAGGGTCGCCGGAATCGACCCCTCCAGGGACCGGACGAGGCTCGCGCGCCGGATCGGGGTGGTCTTCGGGCAGCGCACCACCCTGTGGTGGGACCTGCCGCTGCGCGACTCGTACGCGCTGGTGCGGCGGATGTACCGGATCCCCGACGACCGCTACCGGCACAACCTGGACCGCTGTGTGGAACTGCTCAACCTCGGCGCGCTGTTGGACGTGCCGGTGCGTCAGCTCTCGCTCGGCCAGCGGATGCGCGGCGACATCGCGGCCGCCCTGCTGCACGACCCCGAGGTGCTCTATCTCGACGAGCCGACCATCGGGCTCGACGTGATCAGCAAGGCGAAGGTGCGGGAGTTCCTGCGCGATGTGAACGCCGAACAGGGCACGACGGTGCTGCTCACCACCCACGATCTGACCGATATCGAGCTGCTGTGCAAGCGGGTGATGGTCATCGACCACGGGCGGCTGGTCTACGACGGCGGGCTGGACGGGCTGCACGCGGTGGGGGAGAGCGAACGCACCCTCGTGGTCGACCTGGAGCGGGAACTGCCGCCCATCGAGGTCCCCGGCGCCCGGACGGTGCGGGTCGAAGGGCCCCGGCAGTGGCTGGCCTTCCCGGCGACCAGCAGCGCGGCGCCGATCGTCGCGGCGGTCGCCGACGGCTGTCCGCTGGTGGACCTCTCGGTGCGCGAACCCGAGATCGAGGACGTCATCGCGAGGATGCTGCACGGGGCGGAGGACCGGGCGGGGCGGACCTTGTGAGAGGGGCGGACCTTGTGAGGGGGCGGACCTTGTGCGAGGGCAAGGGCACGGTGTGCGAGAACCACGAGGGCACGGCACGGTGTGTGAGAGGGGCCAGGGCCGGTGCCCGCCATTAGTCTGTCCGTATGACGAGCGCTGGTTCTTCCCAGGGGGCGAGCCCCGACCTCCCGGACCCGGCCGGGATGCGGGCATCCGACGCCGAGCGTGAGCGGATCGCCGAGGTCCTCCGCGAGGCGGTCGCCGAAGGCCGCCTGGACATGGAGGAGTTCGAGGAGCGGCTGGGCGCGGCCTACGCGGCGCGCACCCACGGCCAGCTGGAGCCGCTGGTGCGGGACCTCCCGGTGCCCGGCAGCGCCGCTCCGGCCCCGCCGTCCCCCGCCGACCGGACCGACCGCACCGGCTGGGCCGAGCGGATCGGCGGCACCCCGACCTCGAAGTGGGCCGTGGCGATCATGGGCGGCTTCCAGCGCAAGGGGACCTGGACCGTCCCGCGTGCCTTCACCGCCTTCACCATCATGGGCGGCGGTGAGATCGATCTGCGCGAGGCCCGGTTCGAGGGCCGCGATGTGGTGATCCGCTGCTTCGCCCTCATGGGCGGTATAGAGATCACCGTCCCGCCGGACCTGGAGACGCACGTCAGCGGCATTGGCCTCATGGGCGGTTTCGACCACACCGGATCCGCCGACGGGGACCCCACCGGGCCCCGGGTGACCGTCACCGGCCTCGCGCTCTTCGGCGGCGTCAGCGTCGAGCGCAAGCTCCGCAGGGAGGAGCACAAGCGCATGAAGGAGGAGCGCCGCCGGCTGAAGGCCGAGCACCGGGAGGAACTGCGCGCCGAACGCCGGGAACTGCGGGGCGCACGGCGCGATGAGCGTGAGGAGCGCCGGTTCTCCCTGGAGAAGGAACGCCGCGAGGACTAGGGGCGACGGGCCGTGGCGCCTGCGGCGGGCGCGCGGCGGAGCCGCATATCGATGCTTTCCCCTCCCCGCCCCTTCCCGAAACTGGGGCTTCGCCCCAGGCCCCGGGGTGCGGGGGCGAGCCCCGGGGAAGGCGGGCTGAGCATCGGTAGGCGGCTCTGCCGCGTGGTGGGGTTCCGCCCCAGACCTCGGGGTCCAGGGGCGTAGCCCTTGCCACGCGGCGGAGCCGCATGTCGATGCTGCGGGAAGGGGCGGGGAGGGGAATGGCCCGGGCCGTAGCCCTAGCCCTTTACAGCTCGGCCGCCGTGCGGCCTCGCAGGTGATCCAGGTTCAGCGCCCGCGCCATCGCGCGGTAGCCGTCGTCGCTGGGGTGCAGATGGTCGCCCGAGTCGAACATCGGGCGCAGTCGCAGCGGGCTGATCGGGTCGCGCAGCGCCTTGTCGAAGTCGACGACCTCGTCGAAGACCCGCCCGGCGCGGATCTGCGTGTTGACCTGCTCGCGCACGGCGTCCAGCCGGGGGGTGTAGCCGCGGTGCCCGTAGAAGGGCGTCAGGGTGGCTCCGATGACCCGCAGGCCCCGGGCGTGGGCCTGCTCGGTCAGCCGCTTCAGGCCCCATACGATCCGGTTGGGGTCGGTCTGGTGGGGGATGCGGAGTATGTCGTTGACGCCCAGCTCGATGATCACGGCCTTGACGCCCGTACGGGACAGCACGTCGCGGTCGAAGCGGGACAGCCCGCTGGGGTTGTTGGGCGGGAACTGCGTGCCGTCGCTCAGTACGCGGTTGCCGCTGATGCCCTGGTTGAGCACGCCGAAGCGGGGCGCCCCGGGCTCGCTGCGCAGCCGCTCGGAGAGGAAGTCGGTCCACCGGTGGTTGGCCCCGGCGGTGGAGGTGATGCCGTCGGTGATCGAGTCGCCCAGCACCGCGACGGCGCCCTCGGCCTGCTTGGACCACACGTCCACACCGGTCAGATAGCGCCAGTACGGGCTCTGCTGGGTGTAGGCGGAGCCCGCGGTGTCCTCCGTACGGTCGCCACGCGCCATGTACGACGTCTGGCGGGCGTGCGGGTGGTACGTCACGGACCCGGACGCCTGCGGGGTGTAGGTGGTGACCAGCAGATCGGCCGCGTCCGGGACGGCGAGCCGCACCGGGTCGCTGGTGGCGGCCTTACCGGGCGGGATCGTCACCCAGGTGCGGTTGTTGAAGCTGAGGCGGCGCATGGTGCCGGCGGCCGCGGTGGGGTTGCTGGGCGCGGCGGCCAGCGCCACCGAGGCATGTGTGATCGTCAGCGGACGGCTGCTGTAGAAGTTCGAGAGCTGGATCCGGGTGCTGGTGCCGCCGATGCTGGTGTGCACCACGTTCCGTATCGACATGCCCGAGGGGCCGCCGCGCAGCGTCCTCGGCTCGGCGGCCGCGGCCGACGTGGACCAGGTGCCCACCCAGGCACCTGCCGAGGCCGGGGCGGCCGAACCGCGGGCTCCCTGCGCACGGGGGTCCGAACCGCCCTTGTCACCACCGAGCCCGATGAATATCGCGGTGGAGACGAGGATCACCACAGCCGCCAGCGCAGCGAGCACGGCATACCCCGTGCGTCTGGGCATTGGGGGCATGCTCATGGGCGGGTTGTCTCCTCGGGCAGACGGAGCCCGAGGCTCCGGAAGTGGACGGGAACGGCGGGTGGTATCCGGCAATGCCGATGCGGTCCGGTCGGTCTCCCATGATCCCATGGTGGGACCCGGCTCCGCCCGTCGGCCTGCCCCCAATGTGCTGGGTCGCTCCCCCAGACAGACGACGGGAACTCACCGTTCGTTCCACACATGGGCGACTGAGACCGGAAAGAGACAATGCATGGGGAGACGGGTCGACCAGGTGGAGCGTATGGAGCGAAGAACGACTGGTGAGATGGCGTCCCCGCCGTCTCGGGGCGCGGCTGTGCCCTTCGTCGCGGACAGCCCCCTCGACGTGGAGCGGCGGCGCGGGGTGCGCCGGATGAAGGCGTTCGCCACCGGACTGCTGCTCGGCGTCGCACTGGTGTACGCGCTCGCCACCTGGGCGCGGTCCTCCGGTATCGGCGGCTGGCCCGGCTATGTGGCCGCGGCCGCCGAGGCGGGCATGGTGGGTGCCCTGGCCGACTGGTTCGCGGTCACCGCGCTCTTCCGGCGGCCCATGGGGCTGCCCATTCCCCATACGGCGATCATCCCCACCAAGAAGGACCAGCTCGGGGCCAGCCTCGGGGAGTTCGTCGGGGAGAACTTCCTCTCCGGCGACGTCGTACGGATGCGCCTGCGCGCGGTCGGCATCGGCAGTCGGCTAGGCACCTGGCTCGCCGAGCCCGAGCACGCCGACCGGGTGACCGCCGAGCTGGCCACCGCGCTGCGCGGCGCGCTCACGGTGCTGCGCGACTCCGATGTGCAGGCGGTGGTGGGCGAGGCGATCACCCGCCGGGCCGACAGCCAGGAGATCGCGCCGGGCCTGGGCAAGCTGCTGGAGCGGGTGGTCGCGGACGGCGGCCACCGCCGCGCCGTGGACGTGGTGTGTCTGCGCGCCCACGACTGGCTGGTGGAGCACAACGACTCGGTGATGCAGGCGGTGACCGGCGGCGCCCCCGGCTGGACGCCGAGGTTCGTGGACCGCAAGGTCGGCGAGCGCGTCTACAAGGAACTGCTGCGCTTCGTGACCGAGATGCGGGACATGCCCGACCATCCGGCGCGCGGCGCCCTGGACCGCTTCCTCACCGATTTCGCCGGGGACCTGCAGTCCGACACCGACACCCGGCTGCGGGTGGAGCGGGTGAAGAGCGAGGTGCTGGGGCGCGGCGACGTTCAGGACCTCATCGCCTCGGCCTGGGCCTCGGTGCGGGCGATGATCGTCGCGGCGGCGGAGGACGAGCGCAGCGAGCTGCGGCAGCGGGCGCGGGCGGCGATCCTGTCGCTGGGCAGGCGGATGGTGACGGACCGACGGCTGCGGGACAAGGTCGACGGCTGGCTGGAGGACGCCGCCGTCTATGTGGTGACGACGTATCGGGACGAGATCACCTCGCTGATCAGCGAGACGGTGGCGAGCTGGGACGCGGACCACACCTCGCGGAAGATCGAGGCGCACATCGGCCGGGATCTGCAGTTCATCCGGATCAACGGCACGGTGGTGGGTGCCCTGGCCGGGCTGGTGATCTATACGGTCTCGCGGGCGCTGGGCGCATAGCGCGCGGGCGTCGGGCGTCAGGCGGTTGGCTTGCGGGCGGTTGGCTTGCGGGCGGCGGGCGGCGGGCGGCGGGCGGCGGGCGGCGGGCGGCGGGTGGTCGGCCCGTGGCGCCCGGCGGGCGGATTGCCGCGTCGTGGCTCTGGAAGGTGTGTGCGGCCTGGCCTATGGTGCGCGCGTGCGACGTCGTGGAGGGCGTGCCGTGCTCGCCCGGGGGCTGTGGACGGCCGGTGAGCTCGCCGTCACCCTCGGGGTCGTGGTGCTGCTCTTCGTCGTCCACCAGCTGTGGTGGACCAACCAGCAGGCGAGGGCGGGCGCACGGCACGAGGTGTCGGTGCTGGAGCGGCGGTGGCAGGACGGGTCGGCGGGGTCCGTGACGCCGACGCCTGGGGCGACGGGATCTCCCGGTTCCGCTCAGGGGGACGCACGCGACCGTGACCGTGACCGTGACCGGTCGGCCGGAAGCGGCGCCGGGGGCCAACGGCCGCGCCGGGACCAGGCGTACGCGGTGCTCAGGATCGCGCGTATCGGCCTTACGGTGCCCATCGCCGAGGGCGTGAGCCGCACGGCGGTGCTCAACAAGGGCTACGTGGGCCACTATCCGCGCACCGCCCAGCCGGGCCAGGCGGGCAACGTCGCCCTCGCGGGCCACCGCAACACCCACGGCGAGCCCTTCCGGCAGCTGGACGAGGTGCGCCCGGGCGACACGGTGCGCATCGACACCGCCGACGCCCGCTTCACGTACGTGATCGAGCGCACCCTGCCGCGCACCTCACCCGCCGACGGCACGGTGATCGCGCGGGTGCCGTACAGCTCCGCCCACCCCCGCTACCGCTACACCGAGCCGGGCTACTACCTCACGCTGACGACCTGCACCCCCGAATTCACCTCCCGCTACCGCCTGGTGGTCTGGGCCCGGCTGAAGGCCGCAGCCCCCCGGGATGTCGGCGGGGGCCACTAGGGCTAGGGGAAGTCGGGCGGTTGTGACGCCTGCGGCGGGCCGCGCGGCGGAGCCGCATATCGATGCTTTCCCCTCCCCTCCCCGCCCCTTCCCGTAACTGGGGGTCCGCCCCAGACCCCCGGACCGGGGCGCCCCTTCCCGCAGCATCGATATGCGGCTCCGCCGCGTGGCCGGCGATCTGCTTAGACTGGCGTAGCCAGGAGGGGAGACCGGCCGGGAGAGGGGGACGTGACGGTGTCGCGCCGACTCGAAGCGCTGCGGACGCATCTGGGCGTCTGTCTGTTCCTGCTGACCGGGGTTCTGCTGGCGCAGAGCGGTGTGGTCAGCGCCGTCGCCCTCGCCGCCACCGTCGCGACCACGACCGCCGTGGCCGCCGCGCTGGCCATGTGCGCGATCCTCGCCTCCCGTGGCCGAATGCCCGTCCCCGCCGGGCGGGTTCGCACCGCGATACGGGACCGGGAGCGCCGTACGGCGTTCCTGCCGCAGCGGGATCCCGACGCCGCTGGACGCCCGAGGCCCCGAGCGCCGGGCCGTCGCCCGCCGACGGCCGCGTAGGCGCACTGTTTTCAGCCTCTCCAGGGGGCACCTCCCAGCGGTAGCTGGGGGAGATCGAGGAGCGGGGTCCGGGGCCGAGCCCCGGAAGCTCCAAGGTCTGTACCGCCGCGCCACGCGGCTCGTCACGCCGATGTCTTCCTCACTCCGGCACGACGAGACCCGCGGAGGGCTCCCATGTCCCTTTTCTCTTCCCTCGGTTCCCTGTTGACCACCATGGCGGACGGCCTCGATCCGCTCTTCGGCGCGTCCGCGGCGGCGGCCGCCATCGTCCTGTTCACGCTGTGCGTCCGCGCCGCGCTGCATCCCCTCGCCCGGGCCGCGGTGCGCGGCGAGAAGGCACGGGCCGCACTCGCGCCGAAGATCACCGAGTTGGGCCGCAAGCACCGGGACGACCCGGAGCGGATGCGGCGCGCCATGGCGGAGCTCCAGACGAAGGAGGGCGCGTCACCGCTGGCGGGGTGTCTGCCGACGCTCGCCCAGCTTCCGGTCTTCTTCGTCATGTACCACGTGTTCTCCACCGGCAGCGGCGCCGGGGACCTCCTCGACCACACGGTCGCCGGGGCCCCGCTCGGCGCCCACTGGGGCGGGGTGCTCAGCGGTGGGCCGGGACTGGTCTACCTCGGGCTCTTCGCGCTGATCGCGGCCGTGGCGACCTGGACGTATCTCCGCGCCCGTAAGGCGACCGTCCCCGGGGCGCCCGGAGTGGCCCGGGCGCTGCCGCTGCTGTCTTTCGGCACCCTCGTCACCGCCGCCGTGGTTCCGCTGGCGGCGGCGCTCTACCTGGCGACCAGCGCGACCTGGACGGCGGTGGAGCGGGCCCTGCTGCACCGCTGACGGCGGCACCCGCCGCGGTCACGCTTGAGACCGATGTCCCAGTCCGTGAACGAGGTCTTGCGGGCTGGACGCCCCTGAAGGGAGGATCAATCGGCCGGTTGGCGCCTCGCACCGGCCTGTGACCTCGGGAGTCTTGGGATGAAACTGCTGCGAGTCGGACCGGCGGGCGCGGAACGCCCCGCGCTGCTCGATCAGAACGGCACCCTGCGCGATCTGTCCGCCCTGGTCCCGGACATCGACGGCGCCCTCCTCGCCGATGGGGCCGCCCTCGCGCGGGTGCGCGCGGCGGCGGCCGCCGAGGGGGACGACGCGCTGCCCGCGATCGAGGACGGCGGGGTGCGGATCGGCCCGCCGCTCGGCCGTATCGGCAAGATCGTGTGCATCGGGCTGAACTACCACGACCACGCCACCGAAACCGGCGCGAGCATCCCCGAAGAGCCCATCGTCTTTATGAAGGCCCCGGACACGGTCGTCGGCCCCGATGACACGGTCCTCGTCCCGCGTGGCAGCGTGAAGACCGACTGGGAGGTCGAGCTCGCCATCGTCATCGGCCGCACCGCCCGCTACCTCGACTCCGACGAGGCCGCCCTCGCCGCGGTCGCGGGCTACGCGGTGGCCCACGACGTCTCCGAGCGCGCCTTCCAGATCGAGCGCGGCGGCCAGTGGGACAAGGGCAAGAACTGCGAGACGTTCAACCCCCTGGGCCCCTGGCTGGTCACCGCCGACGAGGTCCCCGACCCGCAGGCCCTGGGCCTGCGCCTCTGGGTCAACGGTGAGCTCCAGCAGAACGGCAACACGGCGGACCAGATCTTCGGCGTGGCCCAGGTGGTCCGCTACCTCAGCCAGTTCATGACCCTCTACCCCGGCGATGTCATCAACACCGGCACCCCGGCGGGCGTGGCCATGGGCCGCCCCGAGCCCAAGCCGTATCTGCGCGCGGGCGATGTCGTCGAGCTCGAGATCGACGGGCTGGGCCGCCAGCGCCAGGAGTTCAAGGACGCCTGACGCGGGACCGGATGACCCTGTTCGAGCGGTTGACCGTGTTCGAGCGGTTGACCGTGTTCGATCGGATGACCCTGTCTGAACGGAGGAGGGGCGGCCCCGCCGGGGCCGCCCCTCCCTCGACTCGGCCCTGGGCCGTTCAGCCCCGGGCCGTTGACAGATAGCGCTCCAGCGCCTCCACCACCAGCGCGTGGTCCTCGGCCTGCGGCAGCCCCGAGACCGCGACCGCGCCGATGACGCCCGTGCCCGTCACATGGATCGGAAAGGCGCCCCCGTGCGCCGCGTACCGGTCGGGGTCGAGGCGCGAGGATTCCTCGAAGCTGCTGCCCTTGGCGCGGAAGCGGGTGCCGACCAGGAACGAGCTCGCCCCATAGCGCTCCACGACCCGGCACTTGCGCTCCAGCCAGGCGTCATTGTCCGGGGAGGTGCCCGGCAGGGCGCGGTGGAAGAGGCGCTGACCGGCCCGCTGGACGCCGATTGTCACGGCGGCGCCGCGCTCCTGGGCCAGGTCGGCGATGAGGCAGCCCAGCCGCCAGGCGTCGTCGTTGTCGAAGCGGGGCAGCCGCAGCCGGCGCTCCTGCTCCTCCAGCTCCGCCACGTGGGATATCGCGTCGGTGTGCTCGCTCATGCGGGGACCTCGATCCGGACGGTACGGCGCTCCGCGGCCGCCACCCGGGCCGCCTCCAGCACATGCAGGGTGGCCGCGGCCTCGGCGGCGGTGACCGGCGGCGGGGTGCCGTCGCGGAGGGCGGCGGCGACGGCGGCGTAGTACGCGGGGTAGTCGCCCCGGAGGGTCTCCACCGGAACGCCGCCGCCGGTCGTCGGGGACTCTCCCGCGCCCAGCCGGCCCCAGTCGCCCTCCGGTTCGCCGCCCCATTCGACGGACGGGTCGCCGGGGCGCAGCCCCTCGCGCAGGGCGGCCTCCTGCGGGTCGAGGCCGTACTTCACATAGCCCGACTCGCTGCCCAGCACCCGGAAGCGCGGACCGAGCTGGGCGGTGGTCGCGCTCATCCACAGATGGGAGCGGACCCCGCCGGTATGGGTGAGGGCGATGAAGGTGTCGTCGTCGGTCTGCGCTCCGGGGCGGCGCACGTCGACCTCGGCGTAGACGGACTCGACCGGGCCGAAGAGGGTGAGCGCCTGGTCGACGAGATGGCTGCCCAGGTCGTACAGCAGCCCGCCGACCTCGGCCGGGTCGCCGGACTCCCGCCAGCCGCCCTTGAGCTGCGGCCGCCACCGCTCGAAGCGGGACTCGAAGCGCTGCACCTCGCCCAGCGCGCCCTCGGCGAGCAGCTTGCGGAGGGTGCGGAAGTCGTTGTCCCAGCGGCGGTTCTGGAAGACGGTCAGCAGCAGCCCGCGGGCCTCGGCGAGCGCGGCCAGCTCCTCGGCCTCGGCGGCGGCCGCGGCCAGCGGCTTGTCCACGACGGTCGGCAGCCCGGCCTCGAGGGTGGCGCGGGCGAGCGGGACATGGGTGCGGTTCGGGGAGGCGATGACGATCAGGTCCAGCTCATCCGTCCGGGCCCACAGCTCATCGGCGGTGTCCACGAGACGGACGTCGGGGAACTCGGCGCGCGCCTGCCGCTGCCGCTCCGGGCTGGAGGTGACGATGGTGTCGAGGACCAGCCCCTCGGTGGCCGCGATCAAGGGGGCGTGGAAGACGGATCCGGCCAGGCCGTAGCCGATCAGTCCCACTCGGGTGGTGCTGCTGTCATCGGTGGCATCCATGAAGGCCACTTTGGCAACAGTGTTGCCAAAGTGCAAGCGGTGGCCACAATGGAGGGGTGAACAGCACGATGTCCGGAGCGGCCGGGCCCGGAGCCAATCTGACCGCCCTGCGCAGCCACAACGCGGCGCTCGTCCTGCGACTGCTGCGGGACGCGGGCGAGGACGGCGTCAGCCGGCCGGAGCTGGCCGGGCGCACCGGCCTCACCCCCCAGGCCGTCAGCAAGATCACGGCCCGGCTGAGGGCGGAGGGGCTGCTGGCTGAGGCCGGTCAGCGCGCCTCGACCGGCGGCAAGCCGCCCACCGCGCTCCGCCTGGTCCCGGACGCCCGCCATGCGATCGGGCTCCAACTCGACCGCGACGAGGTGACGGCGGTTCTGGTCGACCTCGCGGGCACCTCGGTCGCCGCCCGCTCGGCCCCCTTCGACTTCGGCGCGCCCGCGGAGGAGGCCCTCGCGGCGGCCACCGCCGAGGTCAGGGCGCTCCTCGCGGACGCGGCGGCGAGCGGCGTGACGGGCCGCGTGGCGGGCGGTACGGCGGCCGACGGCGTGGCGGGCGGAACGGCGGGCGCCGGTAGTGGCTTGGCGGCGGGTGGCGGGCTGCTCGGCGTCGGCGTCGCCGCGCCCGGACCGCTCGACCACGGCTCGGGCGTGCTGCACCGCGTCACCGGCTTCCCCCAGTGGGACGGCTTCCCGCTGCGCGACGCCCTCGCCGAGCGGCTCGCCCTCCCCGTCGTCCTCGACAAGGACACCAACGCCGCGGCGCTCGGGCTGGTGACCGCCGGGACCGCCGAGTCGGCCGCGTACCTCCACCTGGGCACCGGCCTGGGCGCCGGTCTGGTGCTCGGCGGGGATGTGTACCGGGGGGCGCGGACCGACGCGGGGGAGTTCGGGCACCAGGTCATACAGCTCGACGGGCCGCCCTGCGACTGCGGCAACTACGGCTGTCTGGAGGCGCTGTGCCTCGCCGCCGTCGCGCGTGGCGACCGTACGGACGCCGCGCGGCTGCTCGGCATCGGCGCGACCAACCTCGTACGGCTCCTCGACATCGACCGAGTGCTCCTGGGCGGCCGGATGGTGCTGGCCGACCCCGAGCCGTACGTTCGCGGTGTGGCCACGATGATCGCCGAGGACTCCGCCCGCGCCAGCCGCCCCCCGGTCTCCGTGGACGTCGTGGAGCGGGGCGAGCGGGCCGTCGTCGAGGGCGCCGCCCGGCTGGTGCTCGCACCGCTGTTCGCACTGGGCTGATCGAGGGGGATCCTGACCGCCAGTCGGGGGCAATCCGGGCCTGGTGCGGTGTGTCGGCGTGCGAACGCGGAATGTAGCGGAGTGCTCGGGGAAAACCGCAGCACAGCAGAGGTCACTCATGCGCTTGCCCACCGCACTGTCCCTACGAGCTGTCCTTCCGGCGGCCGCGCTCGCGTTCGCCCCCGCCCTCTACGGGGTCCCGGCGTACGCCGCCGAGGCCGAGCCCGCCGCCTGCGGGGACCGGAACGCCTCCGACTTTCCGATCGAAGCCCATCTGCGCGGCGGGCCGGACCAGTACGCCCTGGGCGGCGGCTGGCGCGGCTGGCACCTCGAACTGCGCAACGCCACGGACACCGGCTGCCGCGCCATCCACCCCGTCGCCGTCCTGGTCGACCAGGCCCGTCAACTGCGGCCCCGCCATATCGGCTTCGAGTTCCTGGACCCCTCCGCGGACGGCGGCGCCACCTGGCGGAACGTCTCCTTCCAGACCACGGACGAGGACGAGAACATCGGGGTCTTCGACGACCACTTCAAGGGCTTCACCGTGCCCGCGCACAAGACCGTCGACGTCCAGGTGCGCACGCGCTTCACCGCGGACGCGCCCGAGGGGCCGGTGACGGCCAACGCGATCGCCGTACAGCGGCGCGCGGACGACGGCGACTGGGTGGGGCAGTCGAACGACTACGTCTTCCGTATTGGCGGGACGGCGACCGGGTCGGGTACGAGTACGGGGTCGGGTACGAGTACGTCGGGTACGGGTTCGGGCACGGAGGCCGGTGCTGCGGGCACCGGTTCCGGTACCGGTACCGGTACCGGAACCACGGGCCCGGACGCCGGAACGCGTACGAGGGCGGCCACGCGCTCCGGCGGGCTCACGGAGACCGAGCCGGAACCGACCACCCGCTCCAAGCGCCCCACGGCCACGCCGAGCCGAACGTCCGAGGAGACCGACTCGGCCGCGCCGAGCCGGAAGCCGAGCGCCACCAGAAGCCCCGGCGCAACCCATAAGGAGAGCAGCCCGGCCGTGGTGCCGCCCCGTGCCGACAGCGACGTTGACGCCGACACGGAGGCGGACGCCGATGTCGGCGAGGAGGCCGACATCGACACCGATCCCGGAGCCGAGGAGGACGCGGGGACCGGAGCGGGTACCGATACGGATACCGATACCGGTGCGGATTCCGAGTTGGGCGCGGATGTCGATACGGACATGGACACGGACCCGGGCTTGGACTCAAGCGCGGACGCCGATGCCGGTACCGACACCGAGACGGGTACTGACACCGCCACCGACACCGGTACCGACACCGGTACCGACACCGGTACTGACCTCGACGAGGGCCTGGACACCGACACCGACACCGACACCGACCTCGGTACGGAGACCGACCCCGGCACCGACGTGGGTACCGACCCCGGCACCGACGTGGGTACCGACCTCGGCACCGACACCGGGCTGGGCACGGAGACCGACGACCCCGGCGCCGAAACCGACCCCGGGCGTGAACCCCAGACCGAGCCCAGCACCGGTACCGGCGGTGACGGCCGTCACGAGGAGGACGGCGGTCACGAGCGCGAGCACGAGCGGATGCCCGAACTCGCCGCGACGGGCCGTCACACCGCCCTGCTCGCGGGGCTCGGAGTCATCAGCGCCGCGCTCGTGACCTGCGGAACCGTCCTCGTGGTGAGGTCCCGGCGCTCGGGGGTCTGAAGCCCCGGCGCCCGGACGCCCTCACGTCCGGCGTCGCGTACGTACGAACTACTGGCCCCGGGGCCCCTCGCCCCGGCGGCGCAGTTCGTCGTCGACCTTGTCCGAGCCGGACTGGATCTGCTCCGAGTACTTGCCGCCGGTCTTCTTGTCCGCGGTCTCGGCTCCCTTACGAGCGCCCTTCCGAGCCTTGTCCGGGTTCTTGCTGATCGCGCCCTTGAGCTTGTCCATCATGCCCATCGCGGCCTCCTTACGGTCCGGCCTCACGGTCCGGCTCGTTCCACGGAGGGGCGGATTCCGCCCCTTCCCCAGGATCAGACACCTGTGCGGATCTGTCGCGCTGGGACGGGGCGCGAACGGACGGCGAAACGGACGGCGAACGGATCGTGCTCCGTAACACAGGGCGGTCTCCCCAGCGCTTTCCCCGGTTAGGCTGAGGTCGTCGCAGTGGCCGATTCCGAGCGGAGAGCAACCAGTGGCAGAGCGCAAGCCGATCGAGTCATGGCTCACCGACATGGACGGTGTGCTGATGCACGAGGGCATACCGGTGCCCGGTGCCGACGCCTTCATCAAGCGGCTGCGCGAATCCGACACGCCATTCCTGGTTCTCACCAACAACTCCATCTACACCCCGCGCGACCTCCACGCCCGGCTGTCCCGGATCGGGCTGGACGTGCCGGTGGCCAACATCTGGACGTCGGCGCTGGCCAGCGCCCAGTTCCTGGACGAGCAGCGCCCCGGTGGCACCGCGTATGTCATCGGCGAGGCGGGGCTGACCACCGCGCTGCACGACATCGGCTACGTCCTTACGGATGTCGAGCCGGACTATGTGGTGCTCGGCGAGACGCGTACGTACAGCTTCGAGGCGCTCACCAAGGCCATCCGGCTGATCAACGACGGTGCGCGGTTCATCGCCACCAACCCCGATGAGATCGGCCCCTCCGCGGAGGGCGCGCTGCCCGCCACCGGCTCCGTGGCCGCGCTGATCACCAAGGCCACCGGCCAGAAGCCCTACTTCGTCGGCAAGCCCAACCCGCTGATGATGCGGTCCGGGCTGAACGCGATCGGCGCCCACTCCGAGTCCAGCGCGATGATCGGCGACCGGATGGACACGGATGTGCGGGCCGGGCTCGAGGCCGGTATGGAGACCTTCCTGGTGCTCACCGGGGTGACCAAGGCGGGAGAGGTGGACCGGTACCCGTACCGCCCGTCCACGGTCGTCGAGTCCATCGCGAACCTCGTGGAACGCATCGCATGACCCGCGCATGAGCCCTGGCATGACCCGCCGGTGAGCCCTGTGCCCCCGGATGGCGCAGTAGGCGCCCGCAGCGGATGCGGGGCCCTGCCGGGCGCGTGAGCCTCTTGGTATCGGGAGGTTTCACCATGCGCATTGTCGCACTCACTCTCTGTGGCGCAGCTTGTGCCGCCGTCGCGGCGGTGACGGCCGCCGCTCCGGCCCTCGCCGACCAGCGCCACTCCGCCACCACCACGATCCGGATCAGTCCGCGGGCCCTCGCCCCCGGCGCCGAGGTCGAGGTCTGGGCCTTCGGCTGCCCGGCCCGGGTGGCCACCGCCTCGTCACCGGTGTTCGTGGACGACGCGGAGCTGACGCCCGAAGGGGACGCGCTCTTCAGCGAGGCGACGATCCGCTCGACGGCGGCCAAGGGGGCGCACCGGGTCACCCTGGACTGCGCGGACGGCGGCCTCGTACGCGAAGACGGATCGGGCGCGGACGGCGCGGACGGCGCGGGCGGGGACCGGCAGGGCGGCGCGGGCGGGGTCGCCCTCGCCGTGGAGCGCCCGCCCTCGCCCGTCGCCCCCGTCCGCGCCGGCGGGGGCGGCACCGCGCCCGACGAGGCGCGACCACGCGACGACATCGGCGCCGCGGAGGCGTACGGCCTGGTGCTCTCCGGCGGTACGGCCGTGGCCGTCGGCGGCCTCGCGGTCCACCGCCGCCGTCACCCCTCCCGTGCCGCGAGCTGATCCCCATGGATCTGGATACCGAGATGGACGGAAACATGGACGGCATCGGGAATCGCTTCTCCGGCCTCGGGCGGCTGGCCATCGGACTCGCCTGGGCGGCGCTGCTGCTGGGCCTGTGGATGTGGGGCCGCGACACCACGGAGGGGACGGGTGGTCCGGCGCCCATGACCGGGGACGTGGCCGCGGTCGGGCGGCCGTCCGCCCATCCGCTGCCCCCGGCGCACGCGCCGCTGGCCTCCGCCCGGCCGAAACGGGTCGTGATCGAGGCGGCGGGAGTCCGCGCCCCGATCGTCGCCAGCGACCTGGACCGCGACGGGGCCGTGAAGCCCCCGCCCGTCAGCCGCCCCGGCACGGTCGGCTGGTACCGCGCCGGCCCCGAGCCCGGCTCCCCTGGCGCCGCGCTGCTGGTCGGCCACCTGGACACCAAGAGCAAACCGGCGGTCTTCCACGAACTGAGCGACCTCAAACGGGGGGAGCGGGTGCGGGTCGCGCGATCGGACGGGACGACGGCGGAGTTCACGGTCGAGAACGTCGAGGTGGTGCCGGAGAAGCACTTCGACGCGCGACGGGTGTACGGGTCGCGGTCCCATGACCGCGCGGAGCTGCGGCTGATCACGTGCGGGGGCAAGTACGACCGCTCGACCCGGACGTACTCGGCGAACGTCGTCGTCTCGGCCTACCTGACCGGGACGACGCGCTCTCCGGGCAACGTGTCGGCGGGCAGCCGCGATGCCCCGCACTAGCCGGTGGTGCGACGGGTGGGCGCCTGCGGCGGGCAAAGCCCCCACCCCGCCCCTCCCCGAAACTGGGGCTCTGCCCCAGACCCCGGGGCCCAGGGACGAAGCCCCTGCCACGCGGCGGAGCCGCATATCGAAATGGTGCGGGAAGGGGGGCCGTACCCACACCGGCATCCGCGGCCGTACTCGCGTGGTCTCCGTCGCCGCCGGGGCGCTCCTGTCGTGCGTCGTGGTCTCCGGGTGCTTCGGGGCCTCGGAGGGGGACAGTGACCATGCCTCGCTGGCCGGGCAGCAGCCGAAGCAGCGGCCCAAGGCCACGATCCCCTATTGGGTGAATCCGGATGGCAGCGCGGCGCGCCAGGTCGTGGCGTATCGGAAGAGGGGCGAGGACGGCGAGGCCAGGCTGGTAGAGAAGATCGCGGAGCAGCCCGTCGCGGAGTGGCTGGGGGTGGACGACCCGGAGGGGCAGGCGCGGGGGTTCACCGCGGCCGCGGATCAGGTGAACCGGGATGCGCTGCTGGTCTTCTACAACATTCCGCACCGCGACTGCGGGCAGTACTCCAAGGGCGGCGCGGCCGACGGCGACGCCTATCGCACCTGGCTGGACCGGGTGGTCCGGGGGATCGGCGAGCGCCGGGCGACGGTCATCCTGGAGCCCGACGCGCTGCCGCACGTGGTGGACGGCTGTACGCCCAGGAAGTTCCACGAGGAGCGGTACGACTTACTGACCGGCGCGGTGGACAAGCTCAAGGGGCTACCGCGCACCAAGGTCTATCTGGACGCCGGAAACCCCCACTGGATCAAGGACCCGCGCCGGATGGTCGAGCCGCTGAAGCGGGCCGGTATCCGTAAGGCCGACGGCTTCGCGCTGAACACGTCGAACTATCAGACGACCCAGGAGAACCGGGCGTACGGCAAGCGGCTGTCCGCGCTGATGGGCGGCAAGCCCTTCGTGATCGACACCAGCCGTAACGGCAATGGCCCGGCCCCGGGGAAGAACGACCCGCAGGCGTGGTGCAATCCGAAGGGCCGGGCGCTGGGCGAGCGGCCGACCGTCGACACCGGGGACAGGTGGATCGACGCCTATCTGTGGATCAAGCGTCCGGGCGAGTCGGACGGCACCTGCAAGGGCGGTCCCACCGCGGGTCGGTGGTGGCCCCGGTACGCGCTCGATCTCGCCCGTAACGCCGACCGTGGAAATGGTTAGCCGTCACTTCTTCGTGGGGGCGGGCACTCTCACCCATGCCGCCTTCGACGGCGTCCCCTGGTCGTCCACCGCGTTGAGCATGTACCACCCCGGCGGCACCACGGACGAGTCCTTCGGCAGGGTCACCGTCACCCCGTCCTTCGTCCGGGTGAAGTCAAGGGCGATCGACCGTTGCTCGACATTGGTCACATGGGTGAAGGAGCCGGGCCGGATCAGCCGCATCTTGGTGATCGCCGATGCGTGCGCGGTCCGGTACGTGGTCTTCCCGCCGAGCTTGACCGTCCTGGGCGCGGTGTCGGCGAGCTTCGGACGGGAGTCGCGGAAGAGATACGGCGGGGTGTAGAGGTCGATCTGCTGCTGGAACTCACCCGGCGTGGTGTTGGCCTTGTCGGCGAAGAGCGAGTCCGAGCCGAAGGTCATGACCCGGCCGTCCGGCAGGAGCAGCGCCCCCGAGTGGTAGTTGCGGCCCACCAGCGGATCGGCCACCGCGCGCGCGGTGTCGCTCTTCGGGTTGTAGAGCTCGGCCTTCAGCACATTGGTGGCGCCGCGGCCCCGGTAGTCGCCCGAGCCGTTCGTGGTCAGGACGGTGTCATCGGGCAGGATCACACTGCTCGGATAGCGCACCTTGGCGTACAGTTCCGGGCCATTGCGGAACCGCGGCTTATCGGCGTGCAGATCGACGATCCGGGTCTTCGCCGTGGATTTGGGGTCCTCGCCGACCCCGCCCCCGCCCTGCACCATGTACCGCTGGTCCTGCGCGGGCGGCAGCAGCACGGACATCGACGTCTCCAGGGCGTCGGAGTCGCTGATGCCCGGGACCACATCGAACCGATTGGTCTTCAGGTTCCAGATGCCGGGCGTGCGGCCCTTGTCGTCCGGGCCGTATCCGGCGTTCGAGCCGGTGTAGAAGATCCGGCCCTTGTCGGTCAGGAACAGCGCGGGGTAGGTCGGGAAGAAGCGCTTCTTGGGCAGGTACTTCCACTTCTTGGTCTTGGGGTTGTAGATCTCGTTCTTCCCCGGCACCACCTGGCCGATCTCGTCCAGCCCGGAGACCGCGAGCACCTTGCCGTCCTGGAGAGTGGTCAGGGTCGGGTACCAGCGGGCCTCGTTCATCGGATCGACCGGGACATACCGCTCGGCCTCCGGGTCGAACTCATACGCCTGCTTGATGCCCTGGAAGTCCTTCTTGTCGAACGACAGCTTCTGGGCGATCCCGTAGAAGTTCCGCTTGTCCTTTCCCTTCAGCCCGGAGATCCGGTAGTTGTCCTCGGTGCCGGTCTGGTACTTCTTGCCCTTGCGCAGCGCCTCCACATAGACCCGTGCCGTGCTCGCGGTGACGGTGATCTTCCCCTTGCGGTTCTTGCTCTTCTTCGCGCGCGGAACGAGAATCGGGTCCTTGGACTCGAAGGTCTTGCCGTTCTCCTTGCCCGTGAAGCGGGTCCCGGCGGGGAGGGTCTTCGGTTTGTCGGGGCTCTCGTTGTGGACGAACATCAGTCCGCCCGCCTTCTCGACATCGCCCCTGAGCTTCTCATAGCGCTGGGTACCGCCCGCCACCAGCAGTTTTCCATCCGGGAGCTGGCTGTGCCCGGAGCAGAAGAGATCCTTGGGGGTGGGAATGTTGGTGAAGGTGTTCTTCTCCGGGTCCCACAGGACGCTGCGGAAGGATTTGGCGGCGAAGTTCTTGGCGTTGTTCCCGGATCCGGCCACCAGCAGTACCTTGCCGGTGTGCAGCAGGGCGGCGTGGATCGTATTGATCCGGTATTCCTCGGGGACATCGACCACGTCCCAGTGGCCGTTCTGCGCCTTGTACTCCGGTTGGTTGATTTTGTACTTGTGGTACTTGTCCGAGCTGAAACGGTAGAGGGCCGGGCCGTTCATTCCGGCCAGCACGAAGACAGCCGCCGCACCGATCCCGAAGCGGCGGGTGCGGCGACTCGGTCGGTACTTCACTTCTTATCGTCCCCCAAGGGCGGGCTGCGTGTTCCGGCAAGCAACGTCTAAACGGTCATCGTGGGGCGAATGTGGCCGAAGTGGAAGGAAGTGGCGAGCGACCCGCCGAAGACCACCAGGAAGAACTCGGACAAGGGTTCCAAGGGTGAATGTGTGGCTCCGGCGCGCCATTCGGGCTCGGGGGCTGGCACCCTGCTTCAGGTGCGATCGCCGCTTGACCTGTGGTGGCTCGCCAAGGGGAGGGCTGCCGTGGTAGCTGGGCACACCGTGGGCGATGCGTTCGCCGATCCCGCTTCCGCGCCGCGGTTCGCCGATGGTGACCGGTCGCTCAGGGCGCCGCGTCACGTGGCGTGTGTGATGGACGGCAACGGACGGTGGGCGGCCCAGCGGTCGCTGCCGCGTACGTCGGGTCATCGGGCGGCGGAGACGACCGTGATCGACGTCATCGAGGCGGCTCGGGCCGCGGGCGTGGAGTGGCTGAGCCTGTACGCCTTCTCCACCGAGAACTGGAGCCGGCCGAGTGCCGAGGTCGACTATTTGATGCGGCTGGTGCGCACGGTGGTGCGCAAGCACGCGCCGCTGCTGCACGCACGGGGGATCCGCTGCCGTTTCCTCGGGGTGAGCGACCAGAGGATCCCTCGGGCACTGGCACGCGACTTCGCCGACCTGATGACGCTGACCGGCGACAACCGAGGTATGACCCTGACCGTCGCGTTCGATCACGGCGGCCGCGGGGACATCGTCGCGGCCGCGCGGTCACTGATCCGCGCGGGTGTGGCGGCCGAGGCGGTGGACGAGCGGAGTTTCGCCGCCCATCTGCCCTTCCCCGACACACCCGACGTGGACCTGGTCATCCGGACCTCGGGGGAACAGCGCATCTCCAACTTCATGCTCTGGCAGGTCGCCTACGCGGAATGGGTCTTCCCGGCCGTGCTCTGGCCCGACTTCCGCGCGCCGCACTTCCTCGAATGTCTGCACACCTACCGGCAACGCGATCGCCGCTTCGGCGGCGTGCTGCCCGAGCAGAACGGAGATTCCCGATCGTGACCACCGCAGACGGCGGGACCCCCGAAGGCGCCCAGGACGGTGGGCTGTTCGGCGCGGGCTCGCAGTTCCAGGAATTCGTCAACGATCCGCGATGGGCCCTGGCCATGGTCCGGGCGACTGTACTGGAGGCCGCGCACCCGCAGGTCGGCGCCGCGCTGATCGACAACTCCACTTTCGTCGCCCACCCGTGGCGACGGCTGCGCAACACCCTCCGCAGCTTGCAGCGCATGTTCGGTGACGACGAACAGCTAAGGCTCCGCGAGGCGGCACGGCTGAACCGCCTCCACGCACGGCTCAGCGGAACCGACCCGCGGGGCCGGCCCTACAACGCGCTGGACCCCGCCGTACGGGCCTGGGTGGTGGCCACCATCTTCGAGTCCACCGTGACCATGTGCCGACTCAGCGGACAGCCTCTTGAGCAGCAGGCCATGGAGCGGCTGTACACCGAGTTCCAGGCATACCTGGCCGCCATGGGAGACGAGGCCGGTCACCTGCCGCCCACCCTCTCCGAGTTCTGGCTCTACTACGACCACGTCGTGGCGCGGGAGCTGGAGAACACCGAGGCGATGCGGATCATCCTCTACAAGCTGTTCGACCATCTGCCCGCTCCGGCCCTGTTGGGCGGGTTACCCACGCTGTGGGCCACCGGCCGGGCCGTCGTCGGCCCGCTCATCGGGGCGATCACCGTAGCCTCGCTCCCGGAGCCCTTCCGACGGCGTGCCGGGCTGCCCGAGATGCCCGGTGCGCAGACCCTGATGCAGGGGGCTTATCTGGCCGTCGGTCTGACCCGGTTCCTGCCGGACGGCTGGGTCCGAGCCGACGCCATCGCCGACCTGCTGGCTCTCTCGCCCCACAGTGACGACCCACGGGCTCGGGCGGTCACCGCCCTGCACGACAAAATGCGGCGAGCCGGTGCCCTGATCCGGCTCATCACGCCTCTCCCTCCGCAACCGGAACCCGTCGCCCGCACCGGCACCGAACGCGGTGCGGAGGAGTTCTTCCGCGAGGTGCTCGACCAGACCGGCGACGGGTACCTGGACTGGCCGGACCTCGCCGCCATGGCCCGCGAACTGTCCACCCGCCTCGATCTGGCGGAGCCCGAGGAAACGAGGCTCTACAACGCCTACGCCGACTGGTGGCGTGAGCTCCAGACGGCACTGGACACCGACGGTGACGGCCGCGTCAGCGCCCACGAGTACGCCGCCGCCGTTCCCTCCCTGGCCGGGCCCGCACTGATCAAGGTCGCTGAGGTCCTCTTCGACGCCACGGACAAGGACGGCGATCAGCACATCGACGCCGACGAATACCGGACGCTGTTCCAGACGGCGTTCCACCGCGACACCGTCGGCACCGGCCATACCTACACGCGCGGCGCCTTCACCGGGGACTTCCTCGCCTTCATGTCCGGCCGCCGACGATCGGCAGCCTACGACCCTCTGCTCGCCCAGGCGTGAGCCGCTCAGTCGCGATGCGCCGACCGCAGTCGGATGCGGATGTTCCCGAAGTGGTCGCGGATCGCCTCTTCGGCCCGTAGGGCGTCCCCCGAGCGCACCGACTCCAGGATCTCCCGGTGCTGTTTGCAGGTGACCCTTGGATCGGTGGGCACGTCCACGAGGTCGGTCCGCACCCGGTGGAAGGCGTCCCAGAACGCCTCCAGCACCTCGCTCAGCAGCGTGTTGTCCAGGCTCCCGTAGAGCGCGGCGTGAAACGCCCGGTCGGTCTCGGCCCGCACCGAGCCCTCCGCCGCCTCCGCCTCCATCCGCCGCACGACCGCGTCCAGCTCGGCGAGATCCGCCTCCGGGATGCGGCCTGCCAGCCGCGCGATCAGCCCCGTCTCCACGGCCTCGCGCAGTTCGAGGAGTTGGAGCAGGCTGTCCTCGCCCCGGTAGTGCCCGGCGACGGTACGGAAGATCAGCCCCTCGATCATCGGCGCCATCGACATCGGCCCGACGTACGTCCCGAAGCCGTGCCGGATCTCCACGATCCCCATCGCCTGGAGCGCCTTGAGCGCCTCCCGCACGGAGTTACGGCTGACGCCGAGCAGTTCCATCAGCTCGGTCTCGGTGGGCAGCGGGGCGCCCGAGGGGAGCCGCTGGTCGATGATCAGCCGCTTGATGCGTTCCTGTATGTGCGCCGCCACCGCCACCTCCGATCCGAATAGCTTAGCGGCGGCGGCACGAGCAGGTCAGATGTGCGCGATGAAGGCGGCCCAGGCTTCGGGGGACACAGTGAGCCGACCCCCCTGGGGGGTTTTGGAGTCGCGGATGTGGACGGCCCCGGTGCGTATGGCTACCTCGACGCAGTTGCCGCCTCCGCCTCCGCTGTAGCTGCTCTTGGTGAACGCGACCTCGACGCAGTCGCCGCCGCCGCTTCCGCTGTAGCTGCTCTTGTGCCAGCCGGGCTGGGTGAATGCGACCTCGACGCAGTCGCCGCCTCCGCCTCCGCTGTAGCTGCTCTTGAACCACTTCAGGCCCGTGGTGCTGCTGCTCATAGCGCTCCTCGCGTCCGCTCCAGCAGGCTCGTGGTGTCCTGGGGGCTCAGAGCCTGTGAGCGCAGTTTGCCATAGCGCTGAAGCATCGCACTGACGGCTTTTGGCTCGGTGATCAGGACGCTGCTGTCGTGCGCTTCGACGTATCCGATCCATCGATGGTCCGCCGTTTCCGCGAGGCGCATCGGGCCCTCGAAGCCGGAGTGATCCTCCTGTCGCAGCGGCATGATCTGGATCTCCACGTTCCGGCGGCGCTGCTGCTCAAGCAGGTGGTCGAGCAGAGCCGTCGTGACCTCTGCGCCGCCGAAGTGCCGGTCCAGCAGAGCCTGTTCGATGGTGAAGCAGAACGACGTGTTCGGCCGCTCCTTGAGCAGTCGTTGCCTCGCGAGGCGCGCGACGACCTGTTGCTCGTACTGCTCCTCCGAGATGTGCGGGAGGTAGCGGTCGAAGACCGCGCGGATGTAGGGCTCCGGCTGCAGCAGGCCCGGGATGACCGCGCACTCGTACGTGAGGAGGGACACCGCCTCCTCCTCGATCCCCGCCCACCGTAAGAACCACGACGCGAGGCCGACCTTCCGGGTCAGCGTGCGGTATGCCGCGCCCAGGACGCGGGCGGCCGGGGCGCCCAGGACCTCCTCCGCGCGCGGGATCAGTTCCTTCGGTGGGAAGCGCCTGCCCTGTTCCATCTTCGCGACGTACGTCGCCGAGTACCGGACCCGTGGGGCGAACTGCTCCTGCGTCAGCCCAGCCTCGTCCCGCAGCGCCTTCAGTACTGCGCCAAAGGTCTTGAGGCTCTCCGACGTTTCCGGTTCGCTGTCTTTTGCCATCCTCATATCGTCACGGACGGTGACCGGTCCGGTCCAGGCGGTGAACTGGTACAAGCGAAACTGGGTGGGTGTCGTGCCTGGCAGAAGCCGCCGCGTGGCCGGGACGCTTCCGCCATGACCGCACCACAGGGCCAAGTCCCCGTCACCGTACGTACGTTCGCGCAGCGATTCTCCGCCACCCGGCGCGGTGCCCGGCTCGCCCGGCTGCTGGCCGTGCACCAGCTCACCGCATGGGGGTTCACCCCGGGGGTGGGCGGCTATGACGCGGCGATCCTGGTCGTGGCCGAGCTCTCGGCCAACGCGGTGCTCCACGGGCGCGTGCCGGGGCGGGACTTCGCGGTGCGGCTGGCGTACGACGAGCGGGGCGGCGTCCTGGAGATCGAGGTGAGCGACACCCACGAGAAGTGCCCTGTGCCGAAGGCGCCCACGTCGGACGACGAGGAGGGGAGGGGGTTGATGCTGGTCGAGGCGGTGGCGGATCGCTGGGGGACCAGGGAGCGAAGGGGGCCGGGCAAGACCGTATGGGCGCGGATCACCGAGGCGAGGTGACTTTGAGCATGGGGCCGGGGGGGGGGGCCCGGGGCCTCGCCGCCGGCCGCCGGGCCGGTGGGGGCCGGTGCCGTGGCGGCTTCGGTGCCCGAGGGCCGGGGCCGATCCGGGGTGCGGGCCGGCGGCCCAGGGCGGCCCCTCCGGGTACCCCTCCCAAAAGCGCTTGATCTGAAGCAACTAATTTGTCAAACAGTTTCGAGACCACCCCCCGGCAGGCGGTCCGGCAACGGCCTTCGCTCCGGAAGACCGTGGCCGCCACCGGCGGCCACAACCGGCCGCCCGGCGCCCGGCGACGCGGCCGCGCCCCCCACCCCCTGCCCCGCTGCTCAAATGCGCCGGAGGCGCGAGACGGTGCCGCACCCGACCAAATCGAGCAACCCACACCCTCCCTCCCCGAGGGGCGGCTAGGCGTGATCGACCGGCGCACCAGCCGCGCTCGACCCGGTCCGCACCACGGTGCGCCGGGGGGCGGGCCCTGGCGTGTGATCCTCCGGTACGGAAGATTCAGCGGCGCCATCAATTCGGCACATTGCCGAATGAGTCGCACTGGAGGGGAATATGTCGCCCATTCGCATCTTTGTCGCATCGCTCGCCGTCGCCGGGGTGCTGGCCGGTATGGGGGCCGGTACCGCGACGGCCGCCGCCGTCAGCCGCTTCGACGACGGCAGCTTCGAGACGCCCACGGTGGCGGCCAACACGTTCGTGGACCTGGGGACGGGCGCGTCCCTCGGGCCGTGGAAGGTCACGGCCGGAAGCGTGGACCACATTGGGGACGGCTACTGGCAGGCGGCCGAGGGGGGCCAGTCCGTGGACCTCAACGGTCAGGGCGCCGGGGCCGTGGCGCAGACCTTCAGCACGGTCCCGGGGAAGCGGTACTCGGTGACGTACTCCCTGGCCGGCAATCCGGGGGGAGGCCCGACCGTGAAGACCGGGAAGGTGATGGTGGACGGGCAGAACTTCCAGGACTTCAGCTTTGACGTCACGGGCAAGACCTTCGCGAACATGGGCTATGTGACCCGGGAGGTGACCTTCGTGGCGCGCGGGACCTCCACGACGCTGGCGTTCGCCAGCACGAAGGACAGTGCCTACGGGCCGGTCATCGACGACGTCAGGGTCAGCGCCTGCACGCCCTGCCCCTCCTGCTGAGCACCATGCCGACCCGGAGTCCCGGCGCGCAGGCGCGCCGGGACTCCCCGTCTCGGGAGCCCGCCGCTCAGACCGCCGCCCGCTGGTCGCGGGCCACGACGGATACCGCGCCCGTGGCGATGGCCAGGACGAAGGCGATGCCCATGGCCGGGTTGACGTATCCGGGGACCGCGGCGTCGTAACTTCCGCCCTCGTCGATCCGGCAGGTGAAGCGCAGCGGAAGGTAGCTCGCCGAGTAGCGGTCGACCTGGGCCGCCTTCGCCGCCCCGCCCGCCTTGGCGCACTCCTCGCGCATGTTGTCGCTCTCCATGAACATCACGTGGAGCGAGCCCCAGGCGTACAGGGCGATGGTCGCGCAGACGGACAGCAGGGCGGTTCCCCCGAGCCATTCGGCCCGCGTCTTCCGGCGGCCGGTGCGCCGGGCGATGCCGGAGCCGAGCATGCCGATCAGGGTGAAGATGACGATGACCCCGATCAGGCAGATGAACAGCAGCAGGATCGAGTCGTGCCCGCCGCCCGAATCGGCCGCCAGTAATGAAGATGCTTCGCTCACCGCATCATCTTGTTGCACTTCCCGAAGACGTAGTAGAGGGGCGGGGCGACTCGGTCGCCGCGTGCTTGCGCTTCTTGGCGTGGTGCCGTGCGAGGCAGTACCGGACGGGAACGGCCAGGATCCACCAGTACTCCGCCACGTCGGACGAGACGATCACCGCCACCGGCACCGAGCTTCCGAAGACGATCGCGACACTCACGGTCTGCTGGAGCGTCTGGGTGACCAGGCCGCGCGGAGTGTCGCTGTCGCGCAGGTCGGGGCGGTTGAGGAGATGGGCCGCCATCGCCGTGATCAGCAGAGCGGCCAGGGTGATCGTGCCGGCGTACAGCGAGGTCGCGATCGCGCTGCTGTGGTACTCCGTGACGATCTTCGTCGGAAACGGCAGGGCGGCGACGAGGGCCATCAGCGCCAGATCCAGGTAGAGCAGCGGGCCGTTCACCACCTTGGCCATCCGGAACAGCCGGTGATGAGAGATCCACAGCGCCCCGACCACCACGAAGCTGAGCAGGTACCCGGCGATGGACGGGAGCGCCTCCTCCTTCAGGGCGTGCCCGAGCTCGGCCGCCGGGAGGCCCTCGGGGACCTTGATTTCCAGGGCGAGGAGCGTGATCGCGATGGCGAAGACCGCGTCGGAGAACGCTCGTATCCGCTCGACGTCGATTCCGTACTGAGGTCTCACCGTCAACAGCTCCTGACTCATTCGGGTGCGAGCGCGGATGCGGCCCGGTGGGACTCTGCACATTACAGATCTGACATGTCAAGCTGACTCCTGCTGGTGATGCGTGATGGCGTGCCCCTGTTGGCGGAGATCCAGCATCGGCAGTCGTTACTTTTGACATGTCGAATCTGACATGTAAGTTGAAGCGCATGAGCTTCTTCGAGGTTTTGGTCGCCGTGGCGGTCGTCGCGGCCCTCATCGCGCGCCAATTGCGAGGAGAGGCGCTCACCGGCCGGCGGCTGATGCTGCTGCCCGTGGTCCTCACGGTGATCGGCACAGCCGATCTGAGTCGGCATGGCCGCCATCCGGCCTCCATCGACGTGGTGTGCCTGGTGGTCGGAGCGCTGCTGGCCGCCGGTATCGGCGCCGCTCAGGGCGCGACGATCCGGCTGGAGCGGCGCGCCGGGGTGCTGTGGGCGCGGATGCCGGCGGTCGGCCTGTGGCTGTGGGCCCTGCTGGTGGTCACCCGCGTGGGGATGATGGCCGTCGCACACGTAGTGGACGCGAAGGTGGCGGCGTCCTCGGCGACCATTCTGCTGATGCTGGGCGTCAACCGGCTCGGACAGGCGCTCGTCCTCGTTCCGCGCGTGATGTCCTCCGGCATGGCGTTCGCCCCGGAGCGGGACGGCAGGACGTTCCCGGAACAGGTGTCGCAGCGGTTCACGCCCCCGCCACTGGACGACGAGGCCCCCGGGCGGCCGTACGGCGCTGCCCCGGCGGCGCCGTACGCCGACGGACATCAGGGCGATCGGCTGGACCTCATCCGCAGCCGTAGGCAGCAGCGCCGGGCGCGCCGGTTCAGCGACTGGAGGTGACGGCCCACGGTGGCCGAAATCCCCCATCAACAAGGAGTGGAATGCAATTCATCAAGGGTTTCCTGCCATGGGTGGCTTTCGCGGGCCTGGCCGCTTTCGGATGGCAGTGGGCATCCCTGGGCGCTCTCGTCGTCAGCACCTTGGTCCTGGTCAAGGGGATGATGGACGGCTACAAGGCCGACGCCCTCGTTCTGGAGTACAGCAACACCCTGTTCTTCGCACTGTGGACCGTGCTGGCCTTCGCCGACACGAACAGCCCCGCCGAGCATCTCGACGGGCCGGTATCCATGGCCTGGCTGGCCGCCACCGCATGGGGGTCGATCGTCTTCGGCCACCCGTTCACCACCGGTCTCGCGAAGCGGGACGTACCGCCCGATATGTGGAACCACCCCGGCTTCATCAGGACCAACCTGATCCTCACCAGGGTCTGGGCCACCGCCTTCTCGATCAGCACGCTCACCCTGGGCCTGGTCGTGGTCGCCGACCTGAACGTGGCGTTCAGGGTCTTCTTCCAGGTCACCGGGCTCGTCGTCCCCGCCATCGTCACGGTCCAGTACCCCAAGCGCGTCCAGGCACGGATGAACGACGCCATGGTTCAAGGAGTCCGATCATGATGAACACGACACCCGTCCCGCACCTCGCGCAGAACTTCGCCCCGGTGATGGACGAGATGACCGTCCGGGACCTGGAGGTCACCGGGGCGATTCCTCCGGAGCTCAGCGGCTGGTACGTGCGGAACGGGCCCAACCCCCAGGACGCCGACTCCGCCCACTGGTTCTTCGGCGACGGCATGGTGCACGGCGTCCGTCTCGACGGCGGCAGGGCGACCTCGTACCGCAACCGCTGGGTCAGGACCACGAAGTACACGGACGGCCGGACGACCTACGCCAACGGTCCCGAGGAGGACTTGGCCGCGGGCTCGGCCAACACCCACGTGGTGCGGCACGCGGGGCGCACCTTCGCCCTGGTGGAGGGGACCCTTCCGTACGAACTCGACAGCCGCCCCGGTCGCGAGCTCGACACCATCGGGGTCCACGACTTCGGCGGGCGTCTCACCACCGGCATGACCGCGCACCCCAAGACGTGCCCGGTCACCGGCGAGCTCCACTTCTTCGGATACGGCGGCTTCAAGCCCCCCTTCCTCACGTACCACCGGGCGGACGCGTCGGGCGCCCTGACGGTCAGTCGGCCGATCAATGTGCCGGCGCACACGATGATGCACGACTTCCACCTGACCGCCTCCTACCTCGTCTTCATGGACCTGCCCGTCCTCTTCGACCAGGACACGGCCCTCCACGGCGATGGTCTTCCGTACAAGTGGCACCCGACGTACGGGGCACGGCTCGGCGTGCTGCGCCGCAATGACCCGTTCGGTGTCGTCCGCTGGCTCCCCATCGAGCCGTGCTACGTGTTCCACGCGCTGAACGCGTACGACGGGGGGCCCGACAGTGGGCGGATCGTGATGCACGTGGCCCGCTACCCGGTCTACAACGAGACCAATGCCACCCTGTGGCGGTGGGAGATCGACCTCGACGCGGGCAAGGTCACCGAGGTCCAGATCGACGACACCCCGTGTGAGTTCCCCCGCGTGGACGACCGCCTCGCGGGCCAGGACTCCCGATTCGGGCACGCCACGGTGGCCGACACCCCGCATGTCGGCACCGGCCTGCCGCGCTCCTATCTGGTCCGCTACGACCTGCACTCGGGCACCGCGACGCGACACGAGTTCGCCGCGGGCCGGACTCCGGGCGAGGCCGCGTTCGCCGCGGCCGACGACACTCCGGGCGGCCCCGGCTGGCTGCTGAGCTACGTCTACGACGCGAGCACCGACAAGAGCGACCTGGTGATCCTGGACGCCCAGAACGTCGTGGCACCCCCCGTGGCCACGATCCACCTTCCCCGCCGCGTCCCGTTCGGATTTCACGGCAACTGGCTGCCGGACGAGTGACGGCGTCGCCGGCCGGGACGCGGCGGCGGAGCACGGACGGGGGCGCCACGGATTCCGTGGCGCCCCCGTCCGTTGGGCCGTGGCGGGCCCGGAGGAGGCGAGGCGAGGCGATGCCTATGCCGAATCGGACCCCTGGCGCTTGTTCACGTGCTCGATGGCCCACAGCGCCCAGTCGTGAGTCGCCTGGTACTGGCGCAGGCCGTACTCGGCGGCGAGCTGCCCGAGGGTGTCACGGCCCTGCCGTGGTTCGGTGTCCTGTTCCTCGCGGAGCCTGCGGAGTTCGGAGATGCGCGCCTCGGTGTGCTCGACGAGGCCGCGCAGTGCGGTGATGGTCTCGTCCGGCTCCAGTGCCTCGAGAAGGAACAACCGCAGGACCTGCTCATTGCGCACCACGCCCTGCCCCCATGGCGCGAGCAGCCACTCCCTCAGCTCCTCGCGGCCCTTGTCCGTCACCGCGTAGGTCCGGCTGCGGCGGGCGCCCTCGTGCGTCACCTCGACGAGCCCTTGCTCCGCCATCCGGATCAGCTCGGGGTACACGCTCGTGTGGCCGGCCTGCCAGGCGTACCGCCCGAGGTCGCGCTCGAACTCCTTGCTCAGTTCATAGCCGCTCGCGGGCTCGATGGCGAGGAGGCCCAGCAGCGCGTGCGACAGAGACATGTGCGAAATCCTAATGGGCGTCCTCGGAAGCCGAGGACGCCCAGGTCAGCGATATGGGTGCTGGTGCGCCGCCAGGGACTCGAACCCCGGACCCGCTGATTAAGAGTCAGCTGCTCTAACCAACTGAGCTAGCGGCGCCCGCTGACGTGGAAAGCCTACCGGACCCGGCGGGGTGCTCAGGGCGCCGTCAGGGCCCGTTCGCCCCGGCGTCCGGCCCCGCCATTGGTATGGACATGACTATTACCCCTGGATACTCTCAAACTTGGTCTAGACCGCCGTGCACGGCTCGTCGAAGCACTCCCCACGTCTTCAGGAGCGAAGCATGCGCAAGAAGATCAGCGCCGCCGTCATCGGCATCGGGCTCGCGGCGATTTCCGTCCTCGCGACCGGCGGCAGCGCCTCCAGCCACGGCTACACCGACTCGCCCATCAGCCGCCAGAAGCTGTGCGCCAACGGCACGGTGACGGGCTGCGGCGATATCCAGTACGAGCCCCAGAGCGTCGAGGGCCCGAAGGGCTTCCCCTCGGGCGGTCCCGCGGACGGTTCGATCTGCGCGGGCGGCAACAGCCGGTTCTCCCAGCTCGACGACCCGCGGGGCGGCAACTGGCCCACGACCAAGCTGACCGCCGGCCGGAGCTACACCTTCAACTGGCGGTTCACGGCCTCCCACGCGACCACGGACTTCAAGTACTACATCACCAAGAATGGCTGGAACCCCAGCCAGAAGCTGACCCGTGCGAGCCTGGACTCCCAGCCCTTCCTGACCGTTCCGTACAACGGTCAGCGTCCGCCGTCCACGCTCTCCCACTCGGGGACCATCCCGAGCGGTAAGACCGGCAGACACGTGATCCTCGCCGTGTGGACCATCGCGGACACCTCGAACGCCTTCTACGCCTGCTCGGACGTCCAGTTCTGACGTCGCTGGTGTGGTGCCGTCCCGGGGCGGCACCACACCGTCGTCATACGATCAGGCGTCGAACGCGCCCGCCTTCGCGCTCCGGACGAAGGCGGCGAGCACCGCCGGCACGGTGGTCAGCACGGTGCCGGGGTCGTCGCTCTCCCGCAGCCGGACGCGGCCGCCGGTGGCGGTGACCTCGACGCACTGTCCCTCGCCCACGGAGTGGGAGGACTTGCGCCAGTGGGGGTGGCGGTGCGTGGTCATTGCAGAGGTGTTCATATGTGGGGCCCTCTTTCTCATACCAGACCAGCGATGAGGGCCTTCGTCGCATCCGTGGACAGCGCGCAGTCCACGATATGGCCGAAGGCGTCGGCGAAGACGTTGACGTCGTCGACTCCTTCGACGTATATGGGGCCGCGCAGGTTCTCCTGGGTGACGACATCCGGCATGGGCCCAGGGAAGGCCACGAGTGTGAACGCTCCCGCGTCCCCGGGGTTGGGGGCCGCGTCGATCGGCATCACCTGGAGGGTGACCGTGGGCCAGTCCGCCACGTCCAGCAGCCGCTTCAGCTGAGCGGCCATGATGCCGGGCCGGCCGGTGAACCTGCGGCGCAGCGCGGCCTCGTGGATGACGGCCCACAGCCGCAGCGGATGGCAGGAGCGGGTGAGGACGGCCTGGCGGGCCAGGCGCACCTCGGCGAGGGCGTCGACCTCGGAGGCGGTGCGGGCCACGGCGTTCGCCGCGATCGTCTCGCGGGCGTAGTCGGCCGTCTGGAGCAGACCGGGGACGACCAGTGAGGCGTAGTCGCGGACGCTCTCCGCGTCGCTCTCCAGTGAGATGTAGTCGGCGTAGGCGGGGCCCACGACGCCGCGATAGGTCTGCCACCAGCCGCGTTTGCCCGCGTCCTTGGCCAGTCCCTCCAGGGCTATGCGGGTGCCCGGGTCGGTGACGGCGTAGGCCCTCAGCAGGGTTTCGACCTCGGTGGTGCGGATGGTCGCGTTGGCGTTCTCGATCCGGGAGAGCTTGGGCGCCGTCCAGCGGCGGGCGTCGGACGATCCGTTCGCGGCCGCATTGAGTGCGTCGGCCGCCGCGTCCAGTGTCATCCCCGCTTCGGTGCGCAGTTTCCGTAGCGTGGAGCCCAGGCGCCTGCGCCGAACGGTGGGCACTGGCTGGTAGGACATGTCGCCAGTCTGTCGTATTGCCAACTACGCCTACCAGCCAGGCATATGCCAGTCTTGTGCGAGTGGGTCGAAACATTGCGAGTGGGACGTTCCATAGGCCAGGATCGCTAGGGGACACGGCAGCGCGTCGTGCTTTGGAGGGGCCCCGGAGCATATGGCTGAGAACATCTCGCAGCGATACGAACTGCGCCTCCGTGCCCATCCGCGGATACTCGCCGACATACGCCGCGCCGTTGGGGCGCGGCTGCGGCTGTGGGGGCGTGAGGAACTGATCAGCGCGGCGGGGATGTGCGTCACCGAGCTGTTGTCCAACGTCCACAAGCATGCGGCCTCTCCCGAATGCGTCCTCACCTTGGAGAACCTTCCGCACGGGATCCAGGCGGCGGTCAGCGACACCGAGTCCGGGCTGCCGGTGGTCAAGGAGCCGGACTTCCTCTCCGAGAGCGGCCGGGGGATGTTCCTGCTGAGCAAGACCGCCCATGACTGGGGCACGGATCTCACCCCGACCGGCAAGACGGTCTGGTTCACGCTCCGCGCGGAAGCGGTGGAACCGTGACCGGCGGCGCCGGTAGCGTGGGGATCCGAACGAGGGCAGGGGGTGGGCCATGGACCCGGTGACGGCGGGTGCGCTGGTCGCGGCGGTCAACGCGGCGGTGTCGGGCGCCGGCGGCGAGGCCGGGCGGCGGGCCCTGGAGTCCTTCGGCACGCTGGTCCGCAGGGTGCTGCGGCGCGGCGAGGGCGAACCGGCCGGTGGGCCGGATCCGGAGCCGGTGGCGATTCCGTACGACGATGACGCCCGGCTGCGCCAGTTGGCCGATCTGCTGGTCGAACGGGCCCGGCGGGACCCGGAGTTCGGCCGTGACCTGGCGGCCTGGATGCGTGAGCACGGCGAGCCGGCCGGGCAGGCGGGGACCGTGAACAACCGCATCGGGGGCAACGCCCGTATCACCGGCCCGGTCGTCCAGGCCAGGGACATCAACGGGCCGATCAGCTTCGGCTGATACCGATCTTCGGTGCCGAGTTGGCAGTAACCGGACACCGGCCCCACTCCGCGTCGCCGAACGGCGTCGATTCGCTGCGGTCCGTAGTCTCCCCGGGTCCGGAAGGTGCACTCGCCGGTAACTTGTGGACACGCGCCCCCGGCGCATCGGCGGCGCGGCGGCATGACGCGCGTCGCCGCACGCTGTTTTGCCAACTCTTTACCTCACGCCCCGCGTTGACGCGGTCGCTGTGCGCGAATTAGTGTCGTCATGGATTTCGCACAATGCTGCCCGCGCATTTCGGGGCAGGGAAATTGACGAGAATCAGGCCGGTATTCGCATAACCAGGTCATTGTCACCCGGCAGGGGAAGTCATGGTTGGTCTTGTGAGGGTGTCCGAGCCTTCTCCCATGAGCACGGAGAGCACGGAGACTCCCTCGTCGGGCGCCATCGACTATGTCGAGCACGCGCTGCTGGCCGCCCGTGATCTGATCGAGTCCACGGTCACCCGGCACCGAAGGGAGCTGGCCCAGGACTCCTGGGCGGGGACGGCTCTGGGGAAGGTGCCGCTCGCCGAGGTCGTCGACACCCTGGTCGACTGCGCCGAGCGGACCGTCAGCATGGTGCTCTCGGGGAACGAGGAGCAGACGCGGGCCGTCTGCGCCGCGCTCGCCCGCCCGGCCAGGGGAGCCCGGCGCGCCGTCGTCGTACGGCTGTTGTGCGAGGAGCCGGTGCTGGCCTCGGGGGCGGTACGGGCGCTGGCGCGCACCGATCCGCGGTGCGAGATCCGGATCTGCGACGGCGGGCTGCCGGCGTTACCCGAGGCGCTGCTCATCGACGCCGAGGTGGTCTACCTCAGGAGGGGGCCGTCGGAGCCGGGGCGGGGCCCGGGGCAGGCGTCGCTCGCCGAGGACCCCGCCACGGTGCGGGCCCTGGAGATGATGTTCGCCGGGACCTGGGGGAACGCGGTGGCGCTCGCGGACTATCCGCGGCTGGGCGGGCGGTTGTGCCCGGACTCCGTACGGCGGATCCTGGAGTGTCTGCGCACCGGCCACACCGATGAGGTGGCGGCGCGCCAGATGCAGGTCTCCCTGCGCACCTACCGCCGGTACGTGGCGGAGATCATGCGCGAACTGGGGGCCAACTCCCGCTTCCAGGCGGGGGTGCGGGCGGTGGAAATGGGGCTGCTGCCCAGCCGTCACTGAACGGCGCTCGAGACCTTGACCACGTCACGAGGCGGAAAGTGCGGGAATATCGACATGATGGAGCGCGGACGCGATCCTGGACCGGAGGCCGCGCTCGCGGGGGACAGCCTGGAGGGGACGCTACGGGAGGTACGGGACCTCATTGAGTCCACGGTGATCCAGCACCGCGCCCGGCGGGCCCGGGACGCGCGGTTCACCGAGGTGGGGGTGGAGGACGCCGCGTTCCTCGCCGCCGCCGAGGAGGTGATCGGCCAGGCGGGGCGGAGCGTGGACGCCGTCTTCCCCGAGTGCTCGTCCCGGATGGCGCCGGTGCAGGCCGCGCTCGGCGCGCTGCTCACGGACCTCGGTGAGCCGGTCGGGGTGCGGATGCTGCGCGGCAGGTCCGCGCCTGGCCCCGGAGCGACCGGACCTGCCTCCGGATCCGCGCCTGCCTCCGGACCCGCCGTGGGAACGGCGCAGTCGGGGCCCGTACCGCGGCCCATCCCCGGGCCCGCGCCGCCCGCCGAGGCGTCCGGCGAGGTCCCGGCCGCGCGCCCCGCGCAGGTGCGGATCGCGTCGGTGCCGCTGCCCACGGCGGTGATCGCCGACGGGCGGACCGCGCTGGTGTGCACCGAGGCCGAGGAGGGGCGGCAGACCTCGGTCATCGAGGACCCGGTGGTGGTGGCCACCCTGTACGGCATGTTCCGCTCCATCTGGGGCGGTGCCGTACCCGCCGCGCGCCCGCTGGACTTCGGCAACCGCGCCCGCACCGAAATGGTCCGCCGGGTGCTGGCCCGGCTGCGCGACGGGGTCACCGACGAGGCCGCCGCCCGCGACCTGGCGATCTCGGTGCGTACGTACCGCCGCTATGTCACCGGGATCCTGGAGCTGCTGGAGGCCAACTCCCGTTTCCAGGCCGGGGTGCGCGCCACTGAGCTCGGCATCCTTGGAAATACGTCCACATGATAATTTCGTTTTCCCCATCGACATTGTGATCCGGAGCGTGCTGGCGATAGGTTGCCTGCGGGCGTGCCGAGATCTGGCAACAGCCGGTAATGCAAGGGGATTTGGGGATGACCGAAGGGCACGGAAGGGGCGCGACCGCCACGGCGGGCGCGGACGGCGAGTCGACTGCGGACGAGCCGCATTCACCCCGACCGGGACATGCGCGAAAGACCGGCGACGGCGGTGGAAATGGTGAGAAGTCGCGGTCCGGGGCCGGCCGGAAAATGACCGGAGCGGCATCAGGGGCGGCATCCGGAAGGGCTCTCGCCAACCGGCGCGGAACGCTGTTCCGGAGTGTGCTGCCGCCCCTGGTATTCGGGCTGTTGCTGCTTGTCGTCTGGGACATCGTGACCCGGACCGGCGCCGTTGCGGAATTCTATCTTCCGGCTCCGCTGGACCTCGCGCGGCAATTCCTCGATGACGTCTTCCACGGTGATCTCGTCGACTACACCAAGGAGACGGTGTGGGAGGCGCTGGCGGGCAGCGGTATCGGCATCGGAGTGGCGCTGCCGCTCGGCTATCTGATCGCCCGCAGCGAGATCGCCGCGGCGGCCCTCCAGCCGTATGTGGCCGCCTCGCAGGCCATGCCCGCGGTGGCGCTGGCCCCCCTGCTGGCCCTGTGGATCGGGTACGGACTGCTGCCCATCGCGGTCCTCTGCGCGCTGCTGGTCTTCTTCCCCATCCTCGTCAACACCGTGCTGGGGCTGCGTTCGCTGGACCCCGATGTGATGGGGGCCGCGCGGGTGGACGGGGTGGGGTGGTGGGGGATGCTCTGGTACATCGAGCTTCCGCTCGCCCTGCCCAGCGTCCTCGCGGGGGTGCGCAACGGCCTCACGCTCTCCATCACCGGCGCGGTCGTCGGCGAATTCGTGATGGGCGGCGACGGACTGGGGCAGCTGCTGTCGGTGCAGCGCCAGGAGGCCGACACCATCGGACTGTTCTCGACGCTCGTCATGCTCGGCCTTCTCGCCGCCGTCTCGTACGGAGTGATCCGCCTGGTCGAGCGGCTCGTTCAGCGCGACTGACAACTTTCACCCAAGAGGAGAAGTACGTGCGTTTCGTGCAGACGTCCATGAGGCGTGCCCACAGACCTCGGGTCACGGGCGCGGCCGCCCTCGCCTCGGCGGTGGCGCTGGCCACTTTGACCTCATGCGCCGAGGAGCCGGAGAACGCGGGGGCCAAGGGCGGCGCAGGCATCACCGTGGGGCTGACCTACACCCCCAACATCCAGTTCTCGCCGTTCTACGTGGCCGCCGAAAAGGGCTACTACAAGGACGCCGGACTCAATGTGACACTGCGCCACCACGGCGCGGCCGAAGATCTCTTCGGGGCCCTCACATCGGGCAAGGAAGATGTGATCTACGCGGGCGGCGACGAGATGCTTCAGGCGCGCGCCAAGAATGTGCCCGTCGTGGACATCGCCACCTTTTACCAGAAATACCCGGTGGGGCTGATCGTGCCCAAGGAATCCGACATCCGGACCCCCGCCGACCTCAAGGGCCGGAAGATCGGCACCCCCGGTGCCTTCGGCGAGACCTATTTCGGTTTGCTGGCGCTCCTGAAGGAGGGCGGCCTTTCCACCAAGGACGCCAAGGTACAGAACATCGGCTTCACCCAGCAGGCGGCCCTCACCGGAAACAAGGTCGAGGGGGTGATGGGCTATCTGAACAATGACGCCGTCTCGTTCAGGGAGGCGGGCAAGGCCGTCCGGTCGATAACCCTCAACTCGGGCTCGGCGGGGGATCATCTGGTCGGCGTGGGTCTCGGCGCCAAGAAGAAGACGCTCGACAAGCGCGGCGACGACATCAAGAAGTTCGTCGACGCGTCTCTGCGCGGATTGCGCTATGCGATCGACCACCAGGACGAGGCCATCGAGCTCAGCGAGAAGTACGTACCGGGACTGCGCGGCGAGAAGCAGCGGAACAACGCCCGCGCGGTGCTCAAGGCCACCGCGCCGCTGATGAAGAACGACCAGGGCGAGCTGGGCGCGATCGACCCGCAGACCTGGACCCGGATGGCCGACTTCATGTACGACCAGGGGCTCCTGGAGAAGACCGTCACGCCTGAGGACGCCTACGACACGTCGTATCTGCCCAAGTCATAGCGGTGCTTGGACGGCGGTCAGACCGTCGTCCGGCTGCGCAGCGCGGCGGCCACCGTGAACGCGGCCGCCGCGCCAAGGGCGAGGGCCAGCCAGCCGCCCGTGGCCGAGGCGTTGGCCACGACGAACAGACCGATCGGCGGGCCGGAGGCGGTGCCCAGGTTCCAGGCCAGCGACGCCAGGGCGCTCGCCCGGCCCACCGCCTCCTCGCCCGACCAGCGCAGCAGCAGCGGATAGAAGGCGGAGGAGTACATCAGCTCGCCCGCCGCGAAGATCACCGCGAAGGCGAGCAGGAGTCCGTACCGCACGGCCGCCGGGGCCGTCTCCCCGGCCAGTGCCGCGCCCAGACCGCAGCCGAACGCCCCGGTCCACAGCACCGGCCCGGCGGCCAGGCTCACGGTCTCCGGCAGCCGTTCCAGCCGGCGGCGGAGCAGCGGCTGCAGGGCGATCAGGGCGAAGGAGTTGGCCGCCACCACCGTGCTGACCCAGCCCAGCGTGACCGCCATACGGTCGTGCATCAGCAGCGGTACGGTCGCCTCGATCTGGGTGAAGCCGACGATCGCGAAGAGCGCCTGGGCCAGGATCAGCAGCGCCATCGGGCGGGCCCGCAGCAGGGCCCGATAGGTCGGCCCGCCCCCGGACCCGGCCCGTTCCTCCGGCTTGGGCCGCGCCCGGGTCCGGGGCCGTACGCCCAGGATCACCGCGATCAGCGGCAGCGCCGCCAGCCCGTTGGCCAGGTACAGCCAGCGCAGCGCCCCTACCGGGGTGGCCGCGCCGTGCAGCGCGAGTCCCGCCGCGACCGAGCCCAGCCCGATCCCGGCGTTGTTGACGATGTGCCGGATGGCGAAGGCCGAGCGGCGGCCGCTCTCGGGGACGGCGGTGTCCACGATGCCCACGATCGAGGCGTAGAAGAGCCCGAAGCCCGCCCCGACGCACGCCCCCGAGGCGAGCACCAGCGGCACCGAACCGGCCGGTGCCAGCAGGGCGTACCCGACCGCGAGCGCCGCGCCGCCCAGCGCGCCCACCCGGTGCGGGCTGCCCCGGTCGGCCAGCGGCCCACCGGCCAGGGCGGCGGCGAAGCTGGCCGCGGCCATCGCGATGAAGTAGCCGCCCGCCGCCCGGCCACCGAGCCCCAGCAACTGGCTGATGTAGATCGAGGTGAACGGGAAGCACAGCCCGTTGCCCAGGCTGGAGAGCAGCAGCGCGCCCATGAGCAGGCCGAATCGGCGCCCCAGGGGCGTACGGGGCGCCGTGGCGCGTATGGCCGTCACGAGGTGAGCGCGGCCCGCACCTTGAGCAGCTCCTCGACCCTGCGCAGGTCGTACGGGGCCGGGAGGGAGAGCACCACATGGACCGCCCCGGCCTCGGCGAACCCCTCGACCAGCGGCAGCTGGTCCGGGTTGACCATCACCGTACGGGCCACCTCGCCCGGGTCCCGGCCGACCCGTTCGCACCACTCGTCCAGCACCCCGCTCAGCTCGCGGAACTCGGCGACCGGGTCCTCGGAGGCCCAGCCGTACCAGTTCCACCAGTCGGCCTCGCGGGCCACCAGCTGCAGGGTGCGCCGCCGCCCGGCGCCGCCGATCAGCAGCGGAAGCGGGCCCGCCGGGCCGGGGTTGAGCCTGGCCAGCCGCTCCTTGACGGCGGTGACGGACGCCGCGAAGGCGTCCATGCGCCCGGCCGGTCCGGGGAAGGGCAGCCCGTACTCGGTGTGTTCGGCCTCGAACCAGCCCGCGCCCAGGCCCAGCACCAGCCGCCCGCCGCTGAGCTGGTCGACGGTGCGGGCCATGTCCGCCAGCAGATGCGGATTGCGGAACGCGGTGCAGCTCACCAGCGGCCCGATGGTGGCCCGCCGGGTCTCGACCGCCATCGCGGACAGCAGCGACCAGCACTCGTAGTGCCGCCCGGCGGGGTCGCCGGTGTGCGGCAGGAAGTGGTCCCAGGTCCACAGCGAGTCGACCCCGATGGCGTCGGCATCCCGCCACGCGGTGCGCAGCTCGGCGATTCCGGTGTGCTGGGGGTGGAGTTGGACGCCTACGCGCAGGGACACGGAGGGGAATCCTTTCTCTTGGCTCTCTTGGCTCTCTTGGCGATTCGGGTCCTTTGCCGGTTCGCCCGCGGCGGGCGGGCGCCGCGGACGGCTACGGCGTGACGACGACCCGGTAGACGGGCGTCTCCGCGGCCTGCTTGAGCGCCTTCTCGACCTCGTCCAGCGAGTAGCGCGCCGTGACCAGCGTCTCCAGCCGCCCGGACAGCCGCCCGCCGCGCAGCAGTTCGGCGGCGGCCCGCCAGTCGTCCGGCTCATGGCTGAAGGAGCCGGTGACGGTCAGCTGGCGGCGGTGCACCTCATAGCCGGGCAGCTCGGCGGGCGGGCCGCCGGGGCCGCCGCCGTAGAGGACGACGGTGCCGCCGTCGGCGACCGCGGCGAGCGCCGAGGCGATGGCCTCCTTGGACGCGATGGTCACGAAGACCACGTCCGCCGGGGGCAGTTGCCCGACGTCCTCGGGCGTTACGGCCGCGTCGGCGCCCGCCGCCGCGATGGCGGCCAGCCGCTGCTCGTCCCGCTCGACCACCGCGACGCCGCGGGCCTGGAGATGCGCGGCGACGGCGAGGTGGAGATGGCCCATGTAGCCGGCGCCGATGACGGTGACCCGGTCTCCGGCGCGGAAGCCGCCGCGGCGCAGCGAGTGGACCACACAGGCCAGTGGCTCGCCCATGGCGGCCACGGCGGGGTCGGCGTCGCCGACCGACCACACCCGGGAGGCGGGCAGAACGATGTACTCGGCGAGCCCCGCGCCCATGGTGATCGCGCCGTCCTCGCGCTTGTGTCCCTGGAGCGCGACGCAGATGGCGGTCTGGCCGCGCCGGCAGCTGCGGCAGGCGCCGCAGCGCGGCAGTCCGTCGAGGGCGACCAGGGAGCCGACGGCGGGCATGTCCTCCAGCGCGGCGGCCTTGGCGCCGATCCGCTCGACCCAGCCGGATATCTCATGTCCGGCGGCGGCGGGGTAGACCGTCATCCGCCCCGCGTAGAGATTGGCCTCCATGGTGCAGATACCGCAGGCCGCGATGCGTACCAGCACCTCCGAGTCACCGATGTCGGGGACAGGTATCTCTCTGGTCTCCACCTGGCCTGCCGCCGTGATGACAGCTGTACGCATGTGAACTGCCTTCCCCGTTACGGATGTTGTGCCGGGAGGCTATGCCGGGGCGACGGGGGTGGCAAGGAAGAACGATCACATGCTGGATCGCGCTCCGGAAGATGTCCTGCGGAAGCCCCACCAGATGATCAGGGCTCCGGCCGCGGCGGCGGCCGCGCCGACGACGGAGGCCACGTGCATGGCGTGGACGAACCCCTCGTCGGCGATGTCCGACAGCCGGGGCAGCCGCATCTTCGCGCCGAGCAGCCGGGTGGCCTCGGGCGACTCCGCGGCGCCGTCGGCGGCACGGGACGGCAGTCCGCTCAGGCGCGGGGTGACCCGGTCGCGGTAGACGCTGACCAGGATCGAGCCGAGGACCGCCACCCCGAGGACGCCGCCGATCTGCCGCAGCGAGTTGTTGACGGCGGAGCCCGCGCCGGTCCGGTCGGCGGGGAGGATCGCCATGATGGCCTCGGTGGTGGGGGCGACGGCGGCGCCCATGCCCAGGCCCTGGAGGATGAGGAAGACCCAGAACAGCGGCAGTCCGCTGTGCTCGTCGAGGAACACGTAGGCGACGAAGCCGGTGGTGGCGATCAGCATGGCCGCGGTGACGACCGGGCGCACTCCGTAGGCCCGTACCAGCCTGGCCGAGAGCGGGGCGCCCAGCAGCACGCCGAGGGCGACCGGGGCGATGGAAAGCCCGCACTCCAGCGGGGTCTGGCCGTGGACGCCCTGGAGATAGAAGCTGGTGTAGTACATCGAGCCGTTGAGCCCGAAGAACGTGAGCATGACGGCGACGCTGGCGCCGGTGAAGCGGATGTCGCGGAAGAGCCTTACGTCGAAGCTGGGGTTGGCGACGCGCAGTTCGACGAGGACGAAGGCCGCGACCAGCAGCACACCCCCGGCCAGCGAGGCGACGATGGCCGGGTCGGTCCAGTCGTTGCGGTGGCCGCCCTCGATGACGCCCCAGACGATGGCGAAGAGCCCGGCGGTGGAGAGCAACACGCCCAGCGGGTCGAACTTCTGCCGCACCCGGGTGACCACACCGGGCAGGAACACGAACGATCCGGCCACGCACGCCACCACGATCGGCACGTTCACCAGGAAGACCGAACCCCACCAGAAGTGGTCGAGCAGCGCTCCGCTGAGCATCGGCCCGGTGGCGATCGCGATTCCACTGGAACCCGACCAGATGGCGATGGCGGTGGCCCGGTGCCGCTCGTCGAAGACCTGGGCGATCAGGGCGAGGGTCGCGGGCATGATCAGGGCGCTGCCGATGCCCATCGCGCCACGCGCCACGATCAGTTCGGTGGCCGAGCCGGAGTAGGCGGCCCAGGCGGAGGCCGCGCCGAAGACCACCATGCCGGTCAGCAGTAGGCGGCGGTGGCCGTAGCGGTCGGCGAGCACTCCGCCGGTGAACAGCAGCACCGCGAAGACCAGGGTGTAGGAGCTGATGCTCCACTGGAGCTGATTGGGGCTGGCGCCGAGCCCCTCGGTGGGGTCGGCCAGGGTCTTGAGGGCTACGTTCAGCACGGTGTTGTCCAGCCACACCGCGAGTTGGGACAGGACGAGCACCGAAAGGGCGAGCCATTGGCGACCGGTGGGGGAGTGTGAAGGACCGGCCTGGGTGGCATCGGTGGTCGCGGTGTTCTGTGCAGCCATGGGGGCGGCGCCTTTCGGGACCCAAGGCGTGGTGGGGGGTCCGCGTCGTATGGCAAGGGATGGCGTGCTGGCTCTAGAGGAAGTTACCAATCCGCCGAGCGGAGGCGCAGCCCCTTGCCGACACGGGGAGGTGTGGTGGCCGGAACGCGAGGGTATTTCCCGGCGGGAAGTGTCCCATAAGGAGCGATCTTCCTTGCCGTGTGCCAGGGGGCTCGTTACTGTTCCCGGAAAGGGAACGGGGGTGTCCTTTGAGCCATTTCGGAATTCAACCAAATGGGCGAGTGCCTATTGATGGATTTGACGGGGAGGTGGGCACGGGGGGCGCGGTTCGAACGGAGCCGGACATGGGGTCGGACAACCTGGAGGAGGCTCTGGGCCAGGCGTTACGCCTCCTGGAGTCCGCCGTGCACCACCACCGCCGCTCCGCGCTGGCCTCGGCATCCGCCGAACTGCCGGTGGACGGGGAGGCCGTGGCCGGGTGGGTGGCGCGGCTGGTGCTGCGCGCCGAGCGGGATGTGATCTGGAGTCTGCCGGAGGTCGCGGGCGAGGACCACGCCCGGCTGGTCGGGCAGACGCTCGCCCAGCTGGCGGGCAAGGGGGTCAGGACCCGGATGCTGTGCCCGCCGGCGGTCATCCGGGGCGCGGCGTGGCAGCGCTCGTTGGGCACCGTGGCGCGCCTGGAGGTGCGCGTCTTCGAAGGGGTGCGGCAGGAGTTGGTGGTCGTGGACGGCGCGGCCGTCATCGCGCCCGACGTCTCGCCGGGCGAGCCCGGCGGCTCCCGCGCCTCGATGATCCAGAACTCGACGGTGGCCGATATGCTGCATCAACTGCTGTGCGGCATGTGGGACACGGCCCAGCGCCCGATGCGGCCGCTGTCGTTCGAGGGCGGCGCGCGCGGCCGGGTGCTGCGCGAGGTGCTGACGCTGATGGCGGAGGGCTACAAGGACGACGCCGCGGCGCGCAAACTGGGCCTTTCGGTGCGTACCTACCGTCGCTATGTGGCCGACATCATGCGGGACCTCCAGGTCGAATCGCGGTTCCAGGCCGGAGTGCGCGCCGTGCGCGCCGGGCTGATGGAGGCCGACCCCGAGTAGGGGGGGCATCGCACCGGGGCGGCGGCCGGGTTGTTGGCGGTTTGAACGATATTGGCAGGCTTCTGTCCGCCGACGACCTGGCAGCTTCCTGCAGATTCCATCTTCTGACCGTGGAGTAACCGGCTGTCATCTGCAGCTTTATGACACGCCGACTAGTCGAACGCTGGTGTTCAGCGGGTGCGTGACAGCTAGTGGACTCTGGGGTTGTCCCCTCCCGGACCGGCGCCTAGCGTCAGCGGAAGCTTCGTCGCTTTGCCCATGCCCGAAAATGGAGGTGCGCGGTAATGACCGCCATCGTCGAAGAGCGTCGTGAAACCATCAAGGAAATCGTCACAGATATTCTTGAGATCGACCCCGACGAGGTCACCGAGACCAGTCTCTTCAAAGAAGAGCATGACGCGGATTCACTGCGTGCCATTGAAATACTCGCGGCATTGGAGAAAACCTTCAACATTGTCATAGACCAGTCCGAACTCAGCCGGATGGTAAACCTCCGGGGCGTCTATGAGGTTGTCTCCGACGCGGCGGGCTGGTGACCGCCGGATCCTGGCGGACTCCTCGGAAGGCAGGGCGAAATGCGTGGTGAGCCGGGTCGTAGGGTCGTTGTCACCGGCCTCGGGGCGGTGTCCGGCATCGGCATCGGCGCGGCGGAATTCCTCGCCGGACTGCGCGCCGGGAAGAGCGCGGCGGGGCCCATCACCGCGTTCGACACGGAGGGCTTCGACCGCTCTACGGCGTGTGAGGTCAAGGATTTCGAGCCGGACCGGTGGATTCGAAATCTCGATGTGCGGACGCTGGGCCGGGCGAGCCGGTTCTCGGTCGCGGCGGCCCGTATGGCGGTGGCCGACGCCGGATTCCCCGAGCCGGAGAGCGCGCTGCGCGACATCCCCTGTCTGATCTCCGTCGGCACGACCGACGGCGAGTCCAGGGACCTGGACCATCTGGTCGAGGAGGAAGTGGACCTGGGGCCCGAGCGGATGGACCCGACGGTCGCCCGGCGGGTGCCCGCCGGACGGCTGTCGAGCGCGATCGCCCAGGAGTTCGGCCTCACCCGCGCCGAGGCGGTCACCCTCCCCACCGCGTGCGCCGCCGGGAACTACGCGGTCGGCTACGGCTACGACGCCATCCGCGGCGGGGACGTGGACGTGGCGCTGTGCGGCGGGGCCGACGCGCTGTGCCGCAAGACCTTCACCGGCTTCTACCGTCTCGGCACCATCGCCCCCGAGCGCTGTCAGCCCTTCGACAAGGACCGCAAGGGCATCCTGACCGGCGAGGGCGCGGGCATCCTGGTGCTGGAGAGCCTGGAGTCGGCGCTGGCCCGCGGCGCCCGTATCTACGCCGAGGTGCTCGGCTACGGCCTCAACTGCGACGCGGACCACCCCGTGGCCCCCAACCAGGACAGCGTGGTCCGCTGTATGCGGCTCGCCCTGGACAACGCCCGCGTCAAGCCGGACGAGGTCGACTTCATCTCCGCGCACGGCACCGGCACCAAGGCCAACGACACCACCGAGGCCCGCGCCATCCGCCAGGTCTTCGGGGACGCCGCCCCGCCGCGCACGGTCTCCATCAAGTCGATGATCGGCCATTCCATGGGCGCCGCCGGGGCGTTGGCCTCGATCGCCTGCTCCCTCGCGCTCACCGAGGGCTTCATCCCGCCGACCATCAACCATGAGCACACCGACCCCGAGTGCGGACTGGACTGTGTGCCCAACCAGGCCGTGGCAGCGGACCTGAAGGTGGTCCAGAACAACGGGCTGGCCTTCGGCGGCAACAACGCCGTCGTCATCTTCGGCAAGGCCCGAGCGGACTGGTCATGAGCCAGCTGGTGACGGGCGCGGGCGCGGTGGCGAGCGTGGGCGAGGGCGTCGACGAGGTCTTCCGGGCCCTGTGCGCGGGCACCAGCGGACTCGGCGAACTGCGCGGCTTCGACCGGGAGCGGTACCGGACCCGCCACGCCTACGAGATCGACGACCGCCCCGCGCCCGGCACCGACCTCCCGGGCCGCGCCACCGACTGGCTGCTGCGCGCGGTCGGCGAGGCCGCGGCCCAGGCGGGACTCGGCGAGGACCTGAGCGAGGTGCCGGTCCTCATCGGCACCGGGCTGCGGGAACTGCGCTCGGCCGAGCTCGCCTGGCGCGACGGCACGCCCTTCGACATCGGGCGGCTGCACTTCGGCACCGCACTGCGGACACGTTTCGGCGCGGTGCGCACCCACACCTTCTCCGGGGCCTGTTCGGCCTCCCTCTACGCGCTCGCACTCGCCGCCGACCTGCTGACCACGGGGGCCGAGGACACCGTCGTGGTGGCCGGGGTCGACACCCTCACCGAGTCGATGTACGGGCTGCTGGACCGCGTCAACAGCGAACCCCCCGACCGCGTCCGGCCGTTCGACCGGGACCGCCGCGGGGTGCTGATGGGCGACGGCGCGGCCGCCGTGGTGCTGCGCCGGGAGGAGCCCGGCGCGGAGACCCGCGCGCTCGGCCGGGTGCGCGCCGTCAGCATGAACTGCGACGCGAACCATGTGACCGCCCCCGACCCGCGGGGCATCGCGCGGGCGGTGCACGAGGCGCAGTGGCGGGCGGGCGTCAAACCCGGCGACATCGACCTGGTGCTGCTGCACGGGACCGGCACCCAGCTGAACGACGCCGCCGAGGCCGCCGCCATCGCCGAGGTCTTCGGTCGCGAGGTCAGCGGGCCCCTGATGACCGCCATAAAGTGCATGACCGGCCACACCTCGGGCGGCTCCGGGCTGCTCAGCCTCATCGTCGCGCTGGAGTCCCTGGCCTCCGGCCGGGTGCCGCCCACCCTGGGCCTGGCCGAACCGCTGCCCGAGGCCGAGGCGTTCCGCTTCGTCCGGGAGGAGGCGCGGGAGGACGGGGATCTGCGGGTCGCGCAGATCGACGCGTTCGGCTTCGGCGGGGTCAACGCGGTCGCCATCGTCGAGAGGGCCGGCCGATGACGCATGGCCCCGGCGGAGTCGTCGTCACCGGCGTCGGCCTGGCCGTCCCCGGCGCCGGCACCCCCGAGGCGCTGCTGCGCCGCACCGCCTGCCCCGTCACCGGGCCCGCCCCCGAACCGTTCGACACCGCCGCCCGGATCGGCCGCCGGGGCCACCGCTACAAGGACCGGGCCACCCGGCTGGCGCTGTGCGCCGCACTGGAGGCGCTGCGGAACGCGGACCTGATCCCCGCCGACGGCGAGGAGGTGACCGTGCCCGGCGACACCGTCGGCGTGGTCGCCAGCTCCAACCTGGGCAACCTCGACACCGCCTGTCTCACCGCCGCCGCCATCGCCGAGCGGTCGGCCGTGGACCTCAGCCCCATGAGCCTGCCGAACGCCTCCAGCAATGTGATCGCCTCCTGGGTGGCCATCCGCCACGGGCTGCGCGGCCCCAATCTGATGCTGTGCAACGGGGCGACCTCCGGCCTGGACGCCGTGCACTGGGGCGCCGCGCTGGTCGCGGCGGGCCGGGTCCGGCGCGCGGTGGTGATCGGCGTGGAGACGCACAACGCCGTCGTGGCGGATCTGGTCGGCCGGCCCGCCGGTGAGCTGCTGGACGGCGCCGCCGCCGTCGTCGTCGAGGGCGCGCGCTGGGCCGGGGCCCGGGGGGCGCGAGCCGCCGCCGCCCTCGGGCCGTACGAACGGCGGGCCGGGCTCGGCGGCTGCGTCGAGGCCCTGCTGCCCGACGGTGCCGCCCCCGGCGTCTGGTTCACCCCCGAGCGTTACGCCGAGGGGCCCGCCGGGGCCGTTCCGGTGCCGGGGGCCGTGCCGCGCTACGACGTCACCGGTGCGGTGGGCCGGGCCTCCGGGGCCCTCGGGGTGTTCCAGTGCGCGGCGGCCGTCGGCTGGCTGGCCCGCGCCGGGGCCGGAGCTGAAGCCGGGGCCGGAGCCGGGCCGGAAGCGGGAGCCGGGAGCGTCTTCGAGGCCGCCGGCCCCGGGGCCGCGCCGGGCCCGGTGCCCGCGTCCCGTCAGGCGCTGATCACCAGCGGGGACGACACCGCGGACGCCGTGGCCGGACTGCTGCTGCGCCCCGCGCCCGACCGGTGCCCCCCGCGCCCCGCACGTGCCCCCCTTATCTCCATGGAGTGTTCCCGATGACCGCCGCCGCCCCGCCGATGTCGACCAAAGCCCTGCTGACGGACGTCACCACCGTCCGGCTGCGCCCGCGCTACGAGGGGTCGAACATCTGCACCTGGATCGGCTTCAAACACGTCAACTACCTCGTCGAGGAAGCCGTGCTGGTGCACTTCGCGGAGTCCGGTACGCCCGCCCGGCGGCTGTACGAGGAGCACGGCCTCGGGCTGGACGTCGTTGCCCTGGAGACCCGCATCCTGCACGCCTTCCACATGGACGACGTGGCCGAGGCCGAGGTGGTGCCGGACACCGAGGACGACGACCGCACCCTCGGCTTCCGGGTGACCCTCCGCGTGGAGCGCGACGGCTCGTTCCTCAAGGCCGTGGCCGCCAAGGCGCGGGTCTCGCTGCGCGCCGACACCTATCTGCCGGAGCTGGGTGAACCCCCCGCCGAATTCGCGCCGTTCGTGGTGGACCGGCTGGGGGCCGAGGCGCGCACGGGCGAGCTCGCGCCCATCCGGGTGCGGATGCCGGACGGGGACGAGGCCGCCGTCCTGGCGTCGCTGACCGAGGGCCGCAACGCCTACGCCTGGAAGTGGAACATCCCCTACCCCTACTGCCACTTCACCGAGCGGCTCCAGATGTCCGGCTATCTGCGACTGCTGGAGGAGGCCAAGGACCGCTTCGTCCTGGACCGCGGCATCTCCATCAAGACCCTGCTGGACGAACGCAAATGGATACCGGTCGTCCCCCAGTCCTCGGTGCGCGTCCTCGACGAGGCGGTGATGGAGGAGGACCTCTACTCCGTCTACACGGTCGAGGAGATCTTCAAGGACCTCACCTACACCGCCCGGATGGACTGCTTCGTGGTCCGCGACGGCGCGCTCACCCTCACCGCCACCGGCCGGATCACCCACGGCTACGCGGTGATCGACAACCGCAGCGACTGGCGGCTGGTCCCCTTCGACCGGCGGGTGCTGGACGCGCTCGGCGGAGAACAGAGCGGCACCTGATGGACGACGTACTGGTCACCGGCCTCGGCGCGCTGTCCCCGCTGGGCGCGGGTGTCGACGCCTTCTGGCGCGGGATGCACAAGGCGGACACCGCGCCGACGCGGGTCCCCGATCCGCTCGCCCACATGAACCATCCGCTGATGTACCTGGTGCCGGAGGCCGACCTTCCGGACGGGCCCGAGGAGCAGGACGGGCTGCCGCTGGGCCGCGGCTCGCGGTTCGCGCTCGCGGCGGCGCGCGAGGCGGTCGCCGACGCGGGGCTGGCCGCGCTGCCGGGGCCGGGCGAGAGGCCGGAGGCCGAGGGGCTCGATCCGCGCCGGGTGGCGGTCGCCCTCAGCACCGGTATGGGCGACACGGATCTGCACGAGGGCTGGTGGACCGGCGAGGCGCCCGCGTCCGGCCGCTGGGCGCCCCCCTTCCCGCCGGCCTCGGTGGTCGGCGGCTGGTTCGGCGCCCAGGGCGTCAACACCTGCGTCAGCAACGCGTGCGCCGCCAGCGGCTACGCGCTCTCGGTGGGCGCCGATCTGATCCGCTCCGGCGAGGCCGACGTGGTCATCGCGGGCGGCGCCGAGGCGTACTCCCGCGTTGCCCTGGCCTGCTTCAACCGGCTGGGCGCCATCGACCCCGAGCGCTGCCGCCCGTTCGCCGTCGAACGGCGGGGGACCGTCTTCGGTGAGGGTGCCGCCGTGCTCGTCCTGGAGTCCGCCACGCACGCCCGCGCGCGCGGCGCGCGCACCGTCTACGGTCGTCTGGCGGGCGCCGGCTGGAGCTGCGACGCCTACCACGCGACCGCTCCCGAGCCCTCAGGAGAGCAGATCGAGCGGGCGATGCGCGAGGCGCTCCGGGAGGCGGGGGCCGGGACCGGGTCCGGGGCCGGGCCGGGCGGGCTGGGGTTCGTGATCCCGCACGGCACCGGCACCGAGCGGGGCGACGTGGTGGAGAGCCGGGTGCTGGACGCGCTGACCCCCCGTACGCCCCTCTACAGCGTCAAGGCGCTCATCGGGCACACCGGCGGCGCGGCGGGCGCGTTCGCCGCGCTGGCCGCCGGCTTGGTGCTGCACCACAGGACGCTGCCGCCGAACGTGCCGGTCGGCGAGCGGGACCCGGAGTGCGCGGTGCCGCTGCCGTCCGGCTCCGCTCCCATGACCGGGGCGTACGGGCTGGTCAACGCCTACGCCTTCGGGGGCAACAACATCTCGCTCGTCTTCGGGGAGGCCGCCGCGTGAGCGACGCACATGCGGCCGCCGGGCCGCGGATGGCGACGAAAGCCGCGCCTCCGCGCCGCGTGGGCGGAGAAGCGAACGAGGAGGCAGTGCGCGACGAACCGGCCGTCGGCCTGGTGGTGACGGGCATCGGCACCGTGGGCGCGGACGGCTTCGACTTCCGTACGGCGCTCGGCCGGCACGGCTACAAATACCTGCCCGCCGCCTCCCAGTACTTCCTCGCCGCGGCCAAGCGCGCGCTGGCCCAGGCCGGCCCGGACGCCCTGGCGGCGGTCGGGCCCGAGGAGCGGGGCGCCGCGGTGGGCACCAACAGCGCGGCCGTCGCCCTGCACCACACGATGGACCGTACGGTCACGGCCACCGGGGCGGGCGATCTGTCCCCGGTCACCGCGCCCTACTTCTCCATCAACCTCTTCGGCAGCCGACTGGCCACCGAACACGACCTCAAGGGCTTCAACCTCACCTTCACCAGCCCCCGGATCGCGGGCCTGGAGGCCCTCCAGACCGGCCAGCGCGCCCTCGCCACCGGCCGGGCCCGGCGGCTGCTGGCCGGGGCCACCGAGGAGACGCTGCCCGAGGGCGAGCCCGGCGCGGACACCTCGGAGGCGGGGGCCGTCGCGCTGGTCCTGGAGCCCGAACCGGCCGCCCGCAGCCGTGGGGTGGCGGTGCTGGGCCGGGTGGGCGTCCGCTCGTTCTTCCTGCCGCCGAAGGTGGCCGCCTCCGCCGAGGGGGCCGAGCGGGCCGCGGCGCTGCTGCGGGACGCGCTGGACGCCCTCGGCCACCGGCCGGACCGGCCCCTGGCCGTCACCGCCGTCCTCGACGGCTCCCCGGTCGGCGAGGCCTTGGCGGCGGCGCTGGACGAGAAGGCGCTGGGCGGGTGGACTCTGGCGGGCGAGCCCGAGCGGGTCCCGGCGGGCGCGGGCGCCCTGGAGCCGGTGGCGCGCGTGGCCGTCGCCCTCGGCGCGCCGGACGGCCACCCCCACGCCGTGGTCACCGCGGCGGCCGAGGGGAACGCCGCCGTCTGCCTGGTGACCCCGGGTGCCGCCGTCTGCCTGGTGCCCCCGGGCGCCCAGCTGAACGCAGCTTCCGGAGCCGAAGCGAGCGCCATGCCGGACGCGCCCGCCGGAGGCGAAGCGAGCGCCGGAGGCGAGCAGCCCATGAGCGGACGACGGAGGGCGAGCGACCGATGATCACCCGACTCGAAGGTTCCTGGTGCCTGGTCCTGGGCGCCTCCAGCGGTATGGGCCTGGCCATCGCCCATGAACTGGCCCGCGAGGGCGTCCACATCCTCGGCGTCCACTTCGACACCACCGACGGCCAGGAGAAGGCCGCCGTCGCCCGGGAGGAGATGCGCGGCCACGGCGTCCAGGCCCATTACTTCAACGCCAACGCGGCCTCCGCCCGCACCCGCGAGGAGCTGCTGCCCCGGTTCGAGGAGCTGACCGGCGGCGCGGGCATCCGGATCGTGGTGCACTCCCTCGCCTTCGGCACCCTGCTGCCGTACGTCGGCGCCGAGGGCCAGGACAGCCTGACCGCCCGCCAGATGAACATGACGCTCGATGTGATGGCGCATTCGCTCGTCTACTGGACCCAGGACCTGTTCACCGCGGGGCTGCTGCGCCAGGGCGCCAAGGTGTACGCGATGACCAGCGCCGGGGGCGCCAGGGTGATGCCCCACTACGGCGCCGTGTCCGCCGCCAAGGCCGCCCTGGAGTCCCATGTGCGCCAGCTCGCCCTGGAGCTCGCCCCCTCCGGCATCGCCGTCAACGCGCTGCGCGCCGGGGTCACCCCGACCCCGTCCATGGAGCGCATCCCCGGCAGCGACCGGCTCGCCGCGTACGCCCGGGACCTCAATCCGCACCGGCGGCTGACCCGGCCCGAGGACGTCGCCGAGGCCGTCTCGCTGCTCTCGCGCACCGACTCCTCCTGGATCACCGGCAATGTGATCGGCGTGGACGGCGGTGAGCTGCTGACATGACGGCCCATCTGCTGATCGAGAGCGGCGGGCCGCAGACCGGACCCGCCTGCGAGCGGTTCCTCGGCGATGCCGCGCGGCTGGCCAGGGACGGCCACCAGGTGGTGCTGTTCCTCGTGGAGAACGGCGTGACCGCCGCCGTCCCCGGCACCGCCCCGGGCGTCGAGACCTTCCTGAGCGACGGCGGCGAGCTGTGGGTGGACACCTTCTCCGCCGCCCAGCGCGCCCTGCCCGCCGACGATCTGACGCCCCGGGCGCGGCTGGTGGAGATGGACGACGTGGCCGCCAAGCTGCTGGAGCCGCGGATCAGGGCGGTGTGGCACTGATGCCCAGGCCCGTCCCCCGTACCGATGTACTGCTCAACCTCTTCGGCGCGCCCCACCAGACCGACCTGGTCACCTCGGCGCTCCGGCTGGCGGCCGCGCTGCTCGCCCGCGGCGCCCGGGTGCAGATCTGGACCTGCGGCGACGCCACCCGGCTGACCGGCGCCGCCCTCGGCGACACCAAACCGCGCGACTACACCGACCTGGGGCGCGAGCACCCCTCCACCGCCCGGGTCGTCCGCGAGCTGATCGAGGACCACCCCGACCGGTTGTACTGGTACGTGTGCCGCTTCTGCGCCGAGGAGCGCGGCGCCGCCGAGCAGATCCCGCAGGTCCGCACGCGGGCGCCGTTCGTCTTCGCCGAGCATGTGAACGCGGCGGACAAGAGCCTGCTCATGGGGGTGTGCTGAGCCATGGGCGACCAGGCGCGCTGGCTGCTGATCGTGGAGAAGGCGTACCGGGGCTCGATCGAGACCCAGTACGCCGACGTGCTGTACTGCGTGCCCGATCTGCACCGGCAGAGCGGCGGCTGCGATCTGGCGCTGCGCGGCCCCGCCGCCGGCTACGCCCTCGACACCGGCCCCCGGCCCTCGCTGCGCCTCGGCGGCCGCACCCTGGACACCCTGCCCCATCCGCCCACCTCCGTGGCGAAGCTGCTGGCCGCCGGGGTGACCGTGCTGGTCGAGGAGGACGGTCTGGCCGCGCTCGGCCGCACCGCCGCCGAGCGGCTGCTGCCCGGCGTACGCGTCATCGGGGGCGACGACCTCGCGGCCCGCTGGCCCTCCTACGAACAGGTGTGGTTCCTGTGACCCGCCCCTCCCACGGCCCCTTGGCCCCAACCGAAGGAGTACCCGTACCCATGGTCAACGCCCCCTCCGGGGCAGCCCCGGTCATCTCGGCCTGGACCGCCGTATCGCCCCTGGGACTGCGCGGGGCCGACTTCACCGCGGCCCTGCGGTCCGGCCGCTCGGCCGCCCGGCCGCTGGACCCCGAGGAGTGGTCGGCGCCGTTCCGCGAGGCGAGCCTCGTGCCCGACTTCCACATCCGGCAGATCCTCGGCCGCAAGGGCACCCGCTCCATGGACCGCGCCACCGGCCTCGCCGTCACCGCGATACGCCATCTGCTGACCGGGGAACGGGAGTACGGCGAGGGCGAACGGCTGCCGGGGGTGGGCGAGGAGACCGGTCTCGCGCTCGGCACCAGCACCGGCTCCGCCCAGAGCATCATGGACTTCACCCGGGACTCGCTGGTGGGCGAGAAGCCCTTCTACGTGGACCCGGCCCGGTTCCCCAACACCGTGATGAACTGCGCGGCCGGCCAGTCCGCCATCTGGCACGGGCTCAGGGGCCCCAACACCACCATCGCGGGCGGCCGCGCCACCGGGCTGCTCGCCCTGCGGTACGCGATGCGGCTCCAGCGGGCCGGACGGGCCGAGGCCGTGCTGTGCGGGGCGGTCGAGGAGTTCTCCTCCGCCCGCGCCTGGCTGGAGTGGCACGCCCGCGCGGACGAGAACAGCGCCGCCGTGCTCGGCGAGGGCGCGGCCGTATGGCTGCTGGAGCCCGAAGCCTCGGCGCGCGAGCACGGCCGCGACGGGCTCGCCGAGGTGGTGGGCCTGGAGTTCGGCTGCGCCGCGGACGCGAAGGCCGCCCGTACGGTGCTCGCCGAGGCGATCGGGCGGCTGCTGGACCGCACCGGGGTGACCCCCGGTGAGCTGAGCGCCGTCGCCGACTCCGGCGCCCCCGGCGCCGAGGGGGAGGCCGAACTCGCCGCCCTCGCCGCCGCCCTCGGCGGCAAGGAGCCGCCGCGGATCACGGCCGCCGACACCATCGGGGACACCTGCGCCGCCGCGGCGGCCTTCCAGATCGCCGCCGTGCTCGCGATGGCCGAGCGCAAGGAGATCCCCTCCGGCGGAACCGCCCTGGTCACCACCGTGGACCGGGACGGTGTGGTCGGCGCGGCCCTGCTGCGGATCCGGTGACGGGCCGCCGCCCCCTGAACTGAAGGAGCTGGTTGAGATGACGGACCGAGAGACGATGGCCGGGCCGCCCGCGGCCCCCGGCGGCCAGGCGCCCCGTACGGCGCTGGTCTTCCCCGGGCAGGGCGCCCAGAAGGCGGGCATGGGCGAGGCGTGGCGGGACACCGCGTCCTGGGCGGCGGTGGCGGAGATCTCCGAGTACACCGGTGTCGACGTCGAGGAACTCCTGCTGAAGGCCGACGACGAGACGCTGCGCCGCACCGACCTCGCCCAGATCGCCGTCTTCACCATCGAGGTGCTCGCCCACCGCGAGGCGGAGGCCGCCGGACTGCTGGGCGGCGTGGTGGCCTGCGCCGGGCACAGCCTGGGCGAGTACACCGCGCTGCACGCCGCCGGGGCCGTGCCGCTCGCCGACACCGCCCGCCTCGTCGCCGCCCGCGGCCGGGCCATGCGCGGCTGCGCCGAGGAGTCGCCCGGCACCATGGCCGCCGTGGTGCGGCTCGGCCCGGAGACCGTGGAGGCGCTGGTCGCCCGGGTCCAGGAGGAGGGCGGTCAGGAGGACGGCGGCCAGGTCTGGATCGCCAATGTGAACGCGCCCGGCGCCATCGTGCTCTCGGGCACCGCCGAGGCCGTCGACCGGCTCGCCGAACTGGCCGTGGAGAGCGAGGGCAAGGTGATCCGGCTCGCCGTCGGCGGCGCCTTCCACAGCCCGCTGATGGCCGCCGCCGCCGACGAACTGCGCGAGGCCCTGGCCGCCGTGGACTTCGCCCCCGAGCACACCCCGGTCGTCGCCAACGTGGACGCCCGGCCGTACGCGAGCGGCGAGCACTGGCGGGACCTCGAACTGGCCCAGCTCACCAGCCCGGTGCGCTGGGAGGAGAGCGTCCGCACCCTCGCCGGCGAGCTGGGCTGCGTCCGGTTCGTGGAGCTGGGCCCCGGGCGCCAGCTGACCGGCATGATCCGCCGGATCGCGGACGGCGCGCTCACCGTCCCGGTCGAGTCGGCCGCCGCCCTCGCCAAGCTCACCACCCCCGAACCCTGAGCCCCACGCTCTGAGAGCGGAAGGAGACCCCGCATGGCCGACGCCACCGCCGCCCTGGACATGGACGAGCTGCGCACCTTCGTCGCGGATGTGCTCGACGTGGACGAGGAGGACGTCACCGACGACGCCGACTTCGTCAAGACCCTCGGCGTGGACTCCCTGATGGCCCTCGAGGTCATGGTCGTCCTGGAGAAGAAGTACTCGGTGAAGCTGGAGGAGCGGGAGATGAAGGACATCACCACGCTCCGGAAGGTGCACGACCTGCTCGCCTCGAAGATGGGGAAGTGAGATGACGGTGGCCGCGTGCGGGCCGGTGGACGGCACCGTGGAGATCGTGGACCCTGGCCTCCCCGGTGAGCGGCCCGCCCGGTGCGTGGCCGTGGTCGGCGCGTCGGAGAAGGTGTTCGCCGGGCACTTCCCGGGGTTCGCCATCTTCCCCGGGGTGTGTGTCGTGGAGTACGTCCAGCGCGGCGCCCTCGCCACCATGCCGGAGCGGGAACCGGGCGGGCGCTGGGTCCTGGCGGCCGTCGAGTCCTCCCGCTTCCTCAGCCCGGTCTACCCCGGTGACGAGCTGACCAGCGAATACGTCTGGTCGCGCAAGGACGGTGGCTGGCGCTGCCGGGCCTCGGCGGCCACCGGGCGCGGGACCGCCGCGCAGATAAGGCTGCGCTTCGAGAACCGGGACGCCCCGGGCGCGGCGGCCGGGGCGGGGGAGCGGAGCGACCAGGACCGAGGAGCGGACGCCGGATGATCACCGTCGATGAGATCAAGCGGATGCTGCCGCACCGCTACCCCATGCTGCTGGTCGACCGGGTCACCGAGCTGGTGCCGGGCGAGCGGGCGAGCGGGCTGAAGGCGGTCACCTGCAACGAGCCCTGGTACGAGGGGATGCCGGACACCGCGTCCGAGGAGGACTACCACTATCCGTGGACGGTGCTCATCGAGTCCTGGTGCCATGTGGCCGGGGTGCTGGTCACCTGGGACCGGCCCAACCCCGACGTGCGCTCGGGCAAGGCGATGCTGCTGGGCGGCATCGCGGACGCCGAGTTCCACCGACCGGTGGTGCCCGGCGACGTGGTGGAGCATCATGTGCGGCTGGCCCGCCAGGTCGGCGAGACCTACGTCTTCGAGGGCGAGAGCCTGGTCGGCAAGGAGACCGCCCTCACCATAGGGCGGCTGACGATGACCATGCGCCCGGCCTCCGACCTGGCCGCCCCGCCAGTGCCTGATCCGCCCGTGCCCGATCCGCGCTGACCGCACACCACTCCCGGGAGAAGGACCTCACCGTATGTCCGACCGAATATCCGACGACACGGACCGCGCATCCGGTGACGAGGAGCCGACGCCTGACGAGAAGCCGGCGCCGCGCGTCGCGCTGGTCAGCGGCGGCTCCCGCGGCATAGGCCGGGCCACCGTGCTCCGGCTGGCCCGGGACGGTTTCGATGTGGCGTTCTGCCATCGATCGAGCCCCGACGCCGCCCGCGAACTGGAGGAGGAGGCGGCGCGGCGCGGCGGCGGGCGGGTGCTCGGCCGGCAGACGGACGTCCGCGACGCGGGCGCGGTGCGCGAGCTGGTCGCCTTCACCGAGGAGTCGCTCGGCCCGGTCGAGGTCGCGGTCACCTCCGCCGGGATCGCCCGGGACAATCCGCTGCTGCTGATGACGGACGAGGAGTGGCGCGGCGTCCTGGAGGTCAACCTGGACGGCACCTATCACCTGTGCCGTTCCGTGGTGTTCGGAATGATGAAACGCAAGTCCGGATGCGTCATCAACATCTCGTCCGTGGCCGGTGTCCACGGCAATGCGACCCAGAGCAATTACGCGGCCTCCAAAGCGGGGATCATCGGCTTCACCAAGTCGCTCGCCAAGGAGGTCGGCCGGTACGGCATTCGAGCCAATGTGGTGGCACCCGGCTTCGTCGAGACCGATATGACGGCCGAGCTCTCCGACCGGGTGCGCAAGGAGGCGGAGCAGAGCATCCCGCTGCGCCGCTTCGGCCGTCCCGAGGAGGTGGCCGACACGGTCGCGTACCTGGCCGGAGCGGAATATGTGACCGGTGCGGTGTTCCAGGTGGACGGCGGCATCGTCCTCTGACTGCGAGGAGGTACGGACATGGCAGCCAAGCGCAGCAAAGTACCGCGGTTCTATTTCAATTTCCGCAGCCCGTACAGCTGGATCGCCTACCGTGATCTGATGAACCGCTATCCGGATGTCGCACAGGCGGTGGAATGGCACCTGTGGTGGGAGCCGGACGCGGAAGGGGAGCGCCGTATGGCCGAACTCGGCCATCACTTCCCCTATTCGGCGATGTCCCGGGAGAAGCATCTCTATATCCTCCAGGATGTGCGCCGGCTGACGGCCGACCGCGGACTCGCGGTCAGCTGGCCGGTGGATCACGACCCGGTCTGGGAGGTGCCGCATCTGCCGTACTTCCTCGCGCTCGACGCGGGGCTCGGCCCCGCCTGGATCGAGCGCGTCTACCGGGCCCGCTGGCAGGAGGGCCGCGACATCTGCGACCGTACGACCATCGCGGACATCGCCGGGGAGCTGGGGCTGTCGGCCGAACGGGCGGCGGCGGCCGCGGATGACGAGGAGCTGCGCCGCGGCCGGGGGCTCCGGGCCCTGCTCGCGCTCAGCGACGCCGGGGCGTTCGGCGTGCCGTTCTTCACCCACGGCTACGACAAGTTCTGGGGCGTGGACCGGCTGGCGGCCTTCGTCGCCTCGGTCCGCTCCGGGTCCGGGTCCGGCTCCCGGTCCCGGGACACGCCTCCCGCCGGGGCGCCGGACGCGGACTTCGCCGAGCTGTCGGACGCGGACTTCGCCGCCGCCCGGTCGGCCGATCCGGGCCATGCCGGAGGCTGTGGCTGACTCTTCGCCCGCCCGCTCGTTCACACGTTGTCGCCCGACCGCCCAGCCGCCCGTCCCGACCGAGACGAGAACGCCCTGACCGCCGACGGACACTCCCCCTCCTGGAGGACGCAGATGCCCGAGCCACGCCAGACGTCGGCGCGGCCTCCTTCCCTGGGAGCCCGCGCCCTCTCGGCCGCGGCCCTGCCGGTCGCCCCGCTGTTCGGGGTCTCGCTGGCGTATCTGGCCTTCCACCCGCGGCGCCGGGAGCAGCGGGAGCACCCCCGGGACCACGGGCTGCCCTGCACCGAGCTGAAGATCCCCTTCGCGGCGCGGAAGCACCTCGACACCTGGCTGTGCCCGGGGTCCCCCGAGAAGGTGGTGGTGCTCGGGCACAGCATGGCGACGGCGAAGGACCACAGCCTGCGCCACGCCAAGTTCTTGCACGAAGCCGGGTACACCGTCTGTCTGTTCGACCACCGCAACCACGGCGCCAGCAGCGACGACCGGGCGCTGTTCGGGCTCGGCGACCGGTTCGCGAGCGATGTCACCGCCGTGGTGTCCCATCTGCGCGGCCGGCGCGGGTACGGCACGGCGCGGATAGCCTTCTACGGCTTCTCGTTCTCGTGCTTCTCGTCCATGTGGGCGCTGACCCACGACGGGTTCGAACTTGACGCGCTGGTGTGCGACAGCGGGCCGGGGCATGACGTCCCGCCGCTGCTGCGCAAGTTCCTGGAGGCGGAGGCGCTGCCGCTGCCCGCCGTGCTGAAGGGCGAGCCCGCCCGTTCGGTGGTGGCGCGGACGCTGTGCGCGGTGGGCCCGGCCATGCTCCGGGCCCAGTGGCCGCCGCCCGCGACGGGCAAGTTCGCCAAGATCCCCCTGTTGTTCATGTCGGGCGAGCACGATGCGATCGTGCCGCCGTCCTCGGTGGACGCGCTGGCCGAGCGCTACGCCCAAGCCGAGACGCACGTCCTGCCGGGAGCCGAGCATCTGCTCGGGCTGGAGACCGATCCCGAAGGCTACGCGAGCGTGGTACTGGATTTTCTCGAGCGGGCCCTGGGGTAGCCACCTTGACCGTCCCCGACGGGACGGAACTTTTCGGAAGAGGGAAGAGAGAGCGTGCAAAAGGTGCTCATCGCCAACCGTGGCGAGATCGCTGTCCGTGTTGCCCGTGCCTGTCGGGATGCCGGGATCGCGAGCGTAGCCGTCTACGCCGATCCGGACCGGGACGCATGTCATGTGCGCGCGGCCGATGAAGCCTATGCGCTGGGCGGTGACACCCCGGCGGCCAGCTATCTCGACCAGGCCAAGGTCCTGGCCGCGGCCGCCGAATCCGGCGCCGACGCCGTCCACCCCGGCTACGGATTCCTCTCCGAGAACGCCGAGTTCGCCCAGGCCGTCCTCGACGCCGGCCTGACCTGGATCGGCCCCCCGCCACACGCCATCCGCGACCTGGGCGACAAGGTCGCCGCCCGCCACATCGCCCAGCGCGCCGGCGCCCCCCTCGTCGCCGGCACCCCCGACCCCGTCTCCGGGGCCGAGGAGGTCGTGGCCTTCGCCGAACAGCACGGCCTGCCCATCGCCATCAAAGCCGCCTTCGGCGGCGGCGGCCGCGGCCTGAAAGTCGCCCGCACGATGGAAGAGGTCCCCGAGCTCTACGACTCCGCCGTCCGCGAAGCCGTGGCCGCCTTCGGCCGCGGCGAATGCTTCGTCGAGCGCTACCTGGACAAGCCCCGCCACGTCGAGACCCAGTGCCTGGCCGACACCCACGGCAACGTCGTCGTGGTCTCCACCCGCGACTGCTCCCTCCAGCGCCGCCACCAGAAACTCGTCGAAGAGGCCCCCGCCCCCTTCCTCACCGAGGACCAGAACACCCAGCTCTACACCGCCTCCAAAGCCATCCTCAAGGAGGCCGGATACGTCGGCGCGGGCACCGTCGAGTTCCTCGTCGGCAACGACGGCACCATCTCCTTCCTCGAGGTCAACACCCGGCTCCAGGTGGAACACCCGGTCACCGAGGAGGTCACCGGCATCGACCTGGTCCGCGAGATGTTCCGCATCGCCGACGGCGAGGCCATCGGCTACGACGACCCGCCGATGCGGGGGCACTCGTTCGAGTTCCGCATCAACGGCGAGGACCCGGGCCGCAACTTCCTGCCCGCCCCGGGAACCGTGACCTCCTTCGTCCCGCCGACCGGCCCCGGTGTCCGGCTGGACGCGGGCGTCGAGTCCGGCAGCGTCATCGGCCCCGCGTGGGACTCGCTGCTGGCCAAGCTGATCGTCACCGGCGCCACCCGGAAGCAGGCCCTGGAGCGCGCGGCCCGCGCCCTGGCCGAGTTCCAGGTCGAGGGCATGGCCACCGCGATCCCGTTCCACCAGGCGGTAGTGAAGGACCCGGCGTTCACCAGCGAGCCGTTCACCATCCACACCCGCTGGATCGAGACCGAGTTCAACAACACCATCGCCCCGTTCACCCCCACCGGGACGGACGAGACCGAGGAACCGACCGCCCGCGAGACCGTGGTGGTCGAGGTCGGCGGCAAGCGTCTTGAGATCTCCCTCCCGGCGGTCCTCGGCCTGGCGGTGTCGCCCGGGGAGGCCGCGGGCGCCGCGGGCGGCTCGAAGAAGCCGAAGCGCAAGGCGGTCAAGAAGTCCGGCTCCGCCGCCTCCGGCGACGCCCTGGCCTCCCCGATGCAGGGCACCATCGTCAAGGTCGCCGTCAACGAGGGCGACACCGTGGCCGAGGGCGATCTCATCGTGGTCCTGGAGGCCATGAAGATGGAGCAGCCCCTCAACGCCCACCGCGGTGGCATCGTCAAGAACCTGAACGCGGACGTCGGCGCCTCGGTCAGCGCGGGCGCGGTCATCTGCGAACTGAAGGACTGACCCGCCGCCATGGCGTCCTTACGGACGTCATGGCGTCCTTACGGTGGGCCGGGTCCGGCCGGGCCCACCGTAAGGGGCAATCTTCGTAAGGGTCAGTCCTTGAGCGTCCGCTCCAGGAAGCCCAGGACGGTCTCCGCGTACGCCTCCGGCTGGGTCTTGATGCCCTGCAGATGCTCGGTGTCCGGCAGGGTGTGCACCTCGGCCAGCGGATAGCGCTCGGCCAGTGCCCGTACCCCCGAGGCGGGGATCATGGTGTCGCGCTCACCGGCCAGGAAGAGCATCGGGGTGCGCTCGTACGCGCCCCCGAGCGGCGGCGGCCACTGCACCCGCAGCATCGCCACGGCCGCCGACGAGGCGACCGACTCCACGACCGGGCGGGAGGGACCGGCGCCCAGCGGGCCGGGGATGGGCACCCCGCCGGCCGCGACGAAGTTCCGGAACAGCGGGGCCAGCTCAAGCGCCGGGCCGCTGTCGAAGACCACCGCGTCGACCGGGCAGTCCTCCCTCTTGAGCATGTAGAAGGAGGGGAAGGTCGAGATCGAGAAGCCGTAGATCGCGATGCGCGCCGCGGCGTACTCGTCCATCGACCGCATGTGCCGCACCACGGCGACGACATCGTCGGTGTGACGGTCGCTCATGCCCCAGCCCGCCCGGTCCGTGACGCTCTTACCGTGGTTGCGGTGGTCGAACATGGCGACCGTGTAGCCCGCCTCGCTGAGCAGCCGCGCGTGCGCCAGGCTCGCGGACTTGCTGAGCCCCAGGCCGTGTCCGAGCACCACGACGCGCTCGGCGTCGCCGGGGATGAGCCAGACATGCAGCCCGCGGCCCTGCTGCCCGTTCAGCGGAACGTTGACGTCCGTACTGGTCAGCCCCAGGTCGGCGGGGGTCTTGTGATGCGGTCTGCGCGGCGGGTGGAAGATCATGTACGAGAGGAAGGCGCCGTACAGCGGTGCCACCGGGAGGGTCACCGCTGAGGCCGCCTTGGCCAGGAATCTCGTCGCCATGGTCGTCAAACCCCCATCACCGATCGTGCCCGGACGTGCGCGATCGTAGTGCGGACGGGCAGGTGACCGCGTCGGCCGGACCGTGAACGTGGCCTATGTCACCGGGTGCCCGCGATCGGCAACGCTGCCTTGCCGCAAGGGTGTTGGGGGCGGCTGAAGGGGCCGTGGCGGCGCGTTCCGACGGCGGGGCACCCACGGCGCGCCGCGCGCGCCGCTGTACCGTCAGTACGTCCACAGCGAGCGCATCATCGGCCGATAGCACGGGGGGAAGCCGAACAGTGTCCTTCACCAGCCCGGTTCAGCCCGCACACGAGCCCCGGCGATGGGCCCCGGTCCGCGCCCTTCCCGGCCCCGGGGACCGCCCCGGCCCCGGCGAGGTGGCCGTATGGCTGCTGCGGATCCCGCCGTACGCCACCGCGGCCGCCGCCGTCGCGGAGGGCCTGCTGGACGAGCGGGAGCGCGAGCGCGCGGCGCGGCTGCGGTCGGACGTGGCGCGCGAGCGCTATGTGACCTCCCATGTGGGGCTGCGGACGCTGCTCGGCGGCTATCTCGGCATCGACCCGGCCGAGGTCGCCTTCACCCGGGAGACCTGCGGCATGCCGGACTGCGAGAAGCCGCACGGCCGCCCGGCCCTGGCGGGCGAGGACGCGCTGCACTTCTCCCTCTCCCACTCCGGGGACGCGGCCCTGTGTGCCGTCGCCGGAGTGCCCGTCGGCGCCGACGTCGAGGAGCGGGACCCCGGGCGCGCCGGGGCCCGGCTGACGGGGCTGGTCGGGCAGTTGCACCCCGAGGAGCGGGCGGCGATCGACGCACTGCCGGAGGAACTGCGGGAGGAGGCGTTCCTGGGCTGCTGGGTCCGTAAGGAGGCGTACCTCAAGGGCATCGGCACCGGGCTGCCGGGCGGAATCGGCGCTCACCACGTCGGGCTCGCCGAGGGCCTGGCCCCCGCCGGTGCCCCGCCCGGCCCGCGCGGCTGGGCCTTTGCCGACCTGGACGCCCCGCCCGGCTACCACGCGGCGGTCGCCGTAAGGGACGAGGCCCTGCGAGACATGGCCGTACGGAACGAGTCCGCGCCCGGCGGCGCGGCGCGTCCCGTGGTCACCTTGGCCGGTCTGCCTCTGGTGTGATCACCCCGAGTACAGTCGGCGCCATGCCGCATCTCGAGGTGGAACTCTCGGCGGGCACCATCGAGTACGAGGACACGGGAGGCGAGGGCCCGGTCGCGGTCCTGCTGCACGGAGTCGCCATGGACGGCTCCCTGTGGCGCGAGGTGGTCGCCGCGCTGGCCCCCGACGTCCGCCGTGTCGTCCCCACCCTGCCCCTGGGCGGGCACCGCCCCCCGATGCGGCCCGACGCGGATCTGTCGGTGCTCGGAGTGGCCCGGCTGAACTGCTCCACTGGGCCGACGCCCCGCGCACCTTCGACCGCCCCGCCCTGGCGGCCTGGGGTCCGAGGACCGCGTCATGCCGCCCGAGCACGGCTTGCGCCTGGCCGGTCTGCTGCCCCGGGGCAGCCTGGTGGAGATCCCCGACAGCTATACCCTGACCCCCCCAGGACCAGCCGGGCCCCCTGGCCGACCTGATCCGAGCCTTCGTCCTGGGCGGCCCGGAGATGGCCTGGGCACGCCCCCACCGCCTGCGGCGGGCTATTCCCCTCCCCGCCCCTTCCCGCAACCGGGGCTCCGCCCCAGACCCCGGCCGGTCGACCCGGGTGACCGGTGGCCGACCGCGACCAGCTCGCCGGTGCAGGTGTCCAGGCCCTCGCCGCTCGCCGCTCGCATCACCCGTCCCGCGGATGCCCTGGCCCCCTGCTCACCGGTCAGCCGCTGACCACCGGGTCGCGGGTGGCGCGGTCGGCGCCCTGGTCGGCGAGCCGTTCCCGCCGACGGTCGGTTCGTCGAGCCCCGGGGGCCAGGGGCGGAGCCCATGGTTCGGGTAGGGGCGGGTAGGGGAAAGATCCGCCACGGCCCACGGGCTGTCGTACCCCCGGCGTACCGTCGTCAGTATGTGCAGATCCATCAAGACGCTCCGCCCGCCCTACGCCGAGTCCGTCACCGAGGCCGATATGCGCGCCGCGGCACTTCAGTACGTCCGCAAGATCTCCGGCTTCCGCCGGCCGGCCGCGCACAACGCGGAGGCGTTCGACAAGGCCGTCGAGGCCATCGCCGCCGCCACGGGCGAGCTGCTGGACTCGCTCGAGGTGCGTGGCGGGGCGGCACGCTGAATGGCCCGGGGCTTCGAGAGCACCCGGGCCATTCGCCTGATCAGTTGTGCGCCGCCAGGGACTCGAACCCCGGACCCGCTGATTAAGAGTCAGCTGCTCTAACCAACTGAGCTAGCGGCGCCTGCTGACGCCATAAATACTACCTGGTCCGGAGGGGTGGTTCTGACCACGCGCGGATGGGCTCAGATGCGGATGGGCTCAGATGGAGAGGGAGAGCAGCATCGGGGCCGCCTCGCGGTTGAGGGTGTCCGCGGCCTGGCGGAGACGGTGGGCATGGGCCAGGGGGAGGGAGAGGGCCAGACAGCCCACCGAGCGCCCGGCGCTGATCGGCACCGCCGCGCAGACCGTGCCGACCGCGTATTCTTGCAGGTCAAGGACGGGCACGGTGGCGGGCTGGCTGTCCAGCTTGCGGAACAGCACCTTCTCGTTGGTGGTGGTCCGGGAGGTGAGCCGCACCGTCTTGTGGCGGGCGAGGTGATCGCGGCGGCTGTCGTGGTCGAGCTGGGTGAGCAGGCATTTGCCGAGCGCCATGGCGTGGGCGGCGGAGCGGAAGTCCACCCACTCGTTGACCTTGGGGGCGCGCGGCCCGTCCGCGTACTGGGTGATCTTGATTTCGCCGTCCACATAGCGGCTGAGGTAGACCGCCGCGCCCACCGAGTCGCGCAGGGCGATGAGCGACTGCTGGAGCTTGTCCCGGACGGCGTGGCCGCGGTCGGGGGCGGCGGAGCCCAGCAGGGTCAGTGCGTTGCCGCCGACGTAGGCGCCGTCGGCGATCTGCTCCACGTAGCCCTCGCGGCGCAGCATCCGCAGCAGGTCGGCGAGCTGGTGGGCCGGTAGCCGGGTCTCCCTGGCGAGCATGATGTCGCTGACGCCGGACGAGTGTTTGGCGACGACCTCCAGGATGCGGAGGGCGTGCTGCACCGAGTGGAACGGCGCGGTCGGCTCGGGCCTGAGCGCCACGATTTCCCCCCTCGCAGGTTGGCGTGGCTTTGTATCACGATAACCGCCAAGGGGCTTATCCGGATCGGCTGTTGAGGATATTGCCGAGGCGTATCGGCCCCGGTCAGCTGGGGCGTATGTCCTCGGCATATGACAATGGCGCGCCCCCGCGGGAGGGTCGCGGGGGCGGCGCCGGACCGGGCCCGGCCGGGGCCGGATGATCCATCCGTCAGGGGGCGGATGATCAGCCCGGCAGCGGTCGGACGATCCGGCCGAGGGGTCAGAGAACCGCGCTCAGGAACTCCCTCGTCCGCTCGTGCTCCGGCTCGGTGAAGATCTTCTCCGGCGGTCCGGACTCGATCACCCGGCCGGAGTCGAACATCAGTACATCGTCGGAGATGTCCCGCGCGAAGTTCATCTCATGGGTGACACAGAGCATGGTGATGTCCGTTGTGTGAGCGATGTCACGCAGCACATCCAGCACCCCGGCCACCAGCTCCGGGTCCAGCGCCGACGTCACCTCGTCCAGCAGCATCACCTGCGGCCGCATCGCCAGCGCCCGGGCGATCGCCACCCGCTGCTGCTGCCCGCCGGACAGCTGTGTCGGGTACGCGTCGCACTTGTCGCCGAGCCCGACCAGGTCGAGCAGCTCCCGGGCGCGGGTCTCGGCCTCGTCCTTGTTGAGGCCCAGCACGTTCACCGGGGCCTCGGTGATGTTCCGCAGCACCCGCATATTGGGGAAGAGGTTGAACTGCTGGAAGACCATTCCGATCTTCTTGCGCACCTCTCTGGTGTGCTTCTCGCCCGCCGGGACCAGCTTGCCGCCCTTGTCCTCATGGGTCAGGTAGTCGCCGTCGACCTTGATCGTGCCCTCGTCCGGCTTGATCAGCGTCATCAGCAACCGCAGGATCGTGGTCTTGCCCGAACCCGAGGGGCCGATCAGGGTGACGTGCTTACCGGAGGAGACCGAGAAGTCGAGGTTGTCCAGGACCGTATTGCTGCCGAAGCGCTTGGTCACCTGGTCGAAGCGGATCAGTTCACTGCCGTCCACGGCAGGGTTCGTGTGGTCGGTTTCAGTGGCCAAGACGACGCTCCAGGGCTCGCATCAGAAGGGAAGCCGGATAGGCGATGAGGATGAAGGCGATGCCGACCATCGTGTAGGGCTCGATGTACTGGAAGGACGACGCGCCCTCCGCGCGCGCCTTCTGCAGCATGTCGACGACGCCGATCAGCGCGAGCATCGGGGAGTCCTTCAGCATCGCGATGACGTAGTTGCCCAGTGCGGGCACCACCCGGCGAATGGCCTGCGGCAGGATCACCGCGGTCCAGGTACGGCCGCGGGAGAGGCTGAGCGCGGTCGCCGCCTCCCACTGGCCCTTGGGCACACCGTCGATACCGGCCCGGTAGACCTCGGCGGTGTACGTCGAGTAGTGCAGACCGAGCGCGATCACCCCGGTGGTGAGCGCCGAGAACTTGATGTCCCAGGTCGGCAGTACGTAGTAGAAGAAGAACAGCTGCACCAGCAGCGGCGTGTTGCGGATGAACTCCACGACCGCCGCCACCGGCCAGCGGACGAAGCGGGTCGGCGAGCGGAAGGCCATCGCCCACACCAGGCCGAGCGCGAACGCCAGGACCGAGCCCAGGGCGGTCGCCTCCAGGGTGATCAGCAGTCCGTTGCCCAGCTCGGGGAGGAAGTCCTTCGCCACATCCCAGTTCCAGCTCACTGGGCACCTCCCGCCGTGATGATGTTGGACGACTGCTCGGCCTCCTGGCGCGAGGACAGCTTCCGGGTGATCAGCGGGCCCTTGCCGGACTTCACGGGGGCCTGCCCGATGCCCGCCTTGGCGCGCCGCTCCAGCAGCCGCATCAGCCGGGTGAGGACGAAGGCCAGCACGAAGTAGAGAACCAGGATGATCGCGTAGATCTCCAGGCTGTCACCGGTCGCCAGCCGCGAGAGCTGGGCGGCGAAGGTGATGTCGGCGACGCTCACCGCGGAGACCAGGGCGGTCGCCTTCAACAGCTCGATCAGCAGATTGTTGAAGGGCGGGATCATCTCCGGGATCGCCTGCGGCAGGATCACCCGGCGCATCCGCTGCGCGGGCGTGAAGCTGAGCGCGATGGCCGCCTCACGCTGCGCCGGGGCCACCGCGGCGATCGCGCCACGCACGATCTCCGAGCCGTACGCCCCGTAGGTGAGGCCCAGCGCCAGTACCGCGGCCCACATCGGCACCAGCTGGAACTGGAACGCCAGTGGCATCACGAAGAACAGCCAGAACATCAGCACCAGGGCCGAGGTGCCGCGGAAGACCTCCACATAGAAGCCGGTCAGGAAGCGGACGATCCACAGCGGGGAGGTGCGCGCGATCCCGATGCCGAACGCCACGACGGCCGCGAAGATCGCGCTGTACAGGGTCAGCTGGATGGTGATCCAGATGCCCGGAAGAAGCCAGTTTTCCCACAGCCCGGCCGTCATGAGCACAGCTCCTTGGCGGTCAGATCGGTCATCTCTTCCTTGGTGAAGCCGAAGGGCCGCACGATGCGCAGCAGCTCGCCGCTCTTCTTCATCTTGTGCAGCTCCACGTTGAAGGCGTCCCGGAGCTTGGTCTCCTCCGGCCGGAAGGCGAAGCCGCCGGCGCCGATGTCCGGCTTGCCGTCGACGTACGCCTGGAACGGCTCGGTGGCCTCGGCCCGCTGGCTGTTCCGCTGCTTCACCACGTTGTGGACGGTCACGGTCGTGCCCGCGAAGACATCCGCCCGGCCCTGCTCCACGGCCAGCAGCCCGGCCAGCTGGTCGGGGAGGATCAGCATGTCGCTCTGCTTGATCCCGGCGTCCTCCGCGTAGCCGATCTCGGCGTAGGCGGTGCCGGTGGCCATCTTGGCCTTCTGCTTAAAGATGTCTTCGTAATTGTGCAGGTTTTTGGGGTTCCCCTTGCGCACGATGAACGCGTCACGCATGCGGTAGTCGGGGTCCGAGAAGATCACCTGGGCGCAGCGTTCGGGGTTGATGTACATCCCCGCCGAGACCACGTCGAACTGCTGCGAGCGAAGGCCCGGAATGAGCGAGCCGAACTCGGTCGGCACCGGCTGGACCTTGGGCACGCCCAGCCGCTTGAAGATGACTTTCGCGATCTCCGGCGCCTCGCCGGTGAACTCGCCGTTCTCGTCGATGTAGCCGAATGGGATCTCCCCCGCAATTCCCAGCCGGACCGTCCCCTGCGACCGCAGTCGCTCCAGCAGATTGCCCCCGTCCTTGGCGCCCGAGCCGGACACCCGGCTGCAGCCGGCCGCGCCCAGCAGACCCAGGGCCGCACCGCCGGCGAGAAGAGCGCGGCGGCTTGGACCCATTTTTGCTATTTCTCTGCTATCGGTGTCTTTCCCACGTGGTGGAGCCATGGGCGCGCGGCTACCCGACTCCGGCAAATGTATGCGGGTCGTTTCCGGCCCTTGATACAGCCGATGTCTGGGTAGTCCCCTGGGACAGGACTGGTTCCGAAGCGACCTGGAGGAAAGTCGATGGTTGACCGAGCCGACCGGTTCATCGAGGTCTCGCTCGACAAGCGCGGGGTGAGCTGCACGGCCAAGCTCCTTGACGATCTCGCGCCGATCACCTGCGACGCGGTGTGGAACGCGCTGCCGCTCGGGGGTGACGTGTATCACGCGAAGTACGCACGCAACGAGATCTACGCACTGCTGCCCCCCTTCGCGCCCGAGGAGCCGCCCCTCGAAAACCCGACGATCACCCCGATCCCCGGGGACCTGTGCTATTTCACCTTCACGGACACCCAGCTCGGGACCAAGTCGTACGGATACGAGACCGAGGCCAAGCACCAGGGGCGGCGGCAGGTGATCGACCTGGCGCTCTTCTACGAGCGGAACAACCTGCTGATCAACGGCGACGCGGGCTGGGTGCCCGGGATCGTCTGGGGCTCGATCGTGGACGGCCTCGACCGGATGGCCGACGCCTGCCAGGACCTGTGGCGCGCGGGGGCGCTGGGGGAGACCCTGAACTTCCGCCGCGCGTAGACCTCGGCTCGCGCCGGGCACGGGCCCCGAGCCGGGCACGGGACTCGCGTCGGGCACGGGCCTGGCGCCGGGCACGGGCTCTCGGCCTGTGCCCGGCGCAGCGCATGGGCCGCGCTCGGGCCGTGCGCTGCGCCGCGCTCGAGCCGGGCTCGGGCAGCGCATGGGCCGGGCTCGGGCCGGGCTCGGGCTCGGCTCTGGGCGGAGCCGTCCCGGGCCCGGCCCCGGGCCTTACGCCGCCGGGGGGCGCACCCCGTCCGCGAGCCCCGCCTCGAACAGCGCGTGCGCCGCGCGCAGCACAAGCGCGTCCGCGTGGCGCGCGCCCACCAGCTGCACCCCGATCGGCAGGCCCGCGACGCTGAGGCCGCACGGCACCGAGGCCGCGGGCTGCTGGGTCAGGTTGAACGGGTAGGTGAACGGCGTCCAGCCGGTCCACCGGGTGTGCTCCGACCCCTTGGGCACCTCCACCCCCGCCTCGAACGCGGTGATCGGCAGCGCCGGGGTGACCAACAGGTCGTACGCGGAGTGGAACCGCCCCATGGCGTGGCCGAGTGCCATCCGCACATCCACGGCCGCCAGATAGTCCAGCGCGCTGTACGACGCCCCCTGGGCGCAGATCTCGCGCAGCCCCGGGTCCAGCAGCTCCCAGTCCTCCTGCCCCAGTGGCTGCACCACCCGGGCCGCGCCGCTGAACCACAGCGTGTGGAACGCCTCCACCGGGTCCTCGAACCCCGGGTCGATCTCCTCGACCACCGCGCCCAGCTCCGCCAGCAGGTCCACCGCCCGCCGCACCGACGCGGCCACCTCCGGGTCGACCACGGCCGAGCCGCCGAGCGCGGGGCTGTAGGCGATCCGCAGGCCGTCCACCCCGCCCCCGCCGGAGGTGAGGGCCTCCCGGAAGCCGCCCCCCGCGGGCCCCAGCTGGGACCAGTCGCGCCAGTCCGGACCGGAGATCACATCCATCAGCAGCGCCGCGTCGGCCGCGTCCCGGGTCATCGGCCCCACATGGGCCAGGGTGCCGAACGCGCTCGCCGGGTAGAGCGGAACCCTCCCATAGGTGGGTTTCAGCGCGAAGATGCCGCAGAAGGCCGCCGGGATCCGGACCGAACCCCCGCCGTCCGTCCCCAGGCTCAGCGGACCCGCGCCCAGCGCGACCGCGGCCGCGCTGCCGCCACTGGAGCCGCCCGCGGTCCGCTGGGGGTCGTACGGATTGCCGGTGACCCCGTGGACCGGGCTGTCGGTGACGCCCTTCCAGCCGAACTCCGGGGTCGTGGTCTTCCCCACGAACACCGCGCCGTGCTCGCGCAGCCGCGCCACCGAGGGCGCGTCCTCGTCCCATGCCCCGGCCTCGGGCCGTACGGTCCGCGAACCGCGCAGGGTGGGGGCGCCGCGCTGCAACAGGATGTCCTTCACCGACACCGGGACGCCGTCCACCAGGCCCACCGGGGCTCCGCGCCGCCACCGCTCGGCGGACTCCTCCGCCTGCCGCAGCGCGCCCTCGGCGTCCACCCGGGTGAAGGCGTTCACCTCCGGCTGAATCTGCTCGATCCGGTGGAGGACGGCACGGGTCGCCTCGACGGGGGAGAGCTCGCCGGAGGCATAGCGCTCGACGAGTTGAACGGCTGTCAGGTCGTGCATGTCGGTCATCCGGCTCTCCGTTCAGGTCCTGCGATCAGTCCACCGGTACGTACCCGAGGCGTTTGTCGACGATGTTGAGCAGTGGTTCGCCCGCGCACCAGCGCTCGTAGTTGTCCTGGAACTGGTCGGCCAGATGGTCGCGCCACCCGACCGTGTCGCCGCTCATATGGGGCGAGACGAACAGCCCGGGCACGTCCCACAGGGGATCGTCCGAGGCCAGCGGCTCGTGTTCGAAGACGTCCAGGGCCGCGCCGGCGATCCGCCGGGCGACCAGGGCCGCCGTAAGGTCCTTCTCGACGACCAGGGGGCCGCGGCCGACGTTGATGAACCGGGCGGACGGCTTCATCCGGTCGAAGACGGTGCGGTCGAACATGCCGCGGTTGGCGTCGGTGAGCGGCGCCGCGCTCACCACCCAGTCGGCCGACGGAAGCAGCTCGGGCAGCTCGTCGCCGCCGCGCACGCCCTGCCGGGCGGTGCGGCCCACCAGGTCGACCACCACGCCGAGCGCGGCCAGGGTGGAGCCGATCGCCCGGCCGATGGGACCCGCGCCCACCACCACGGCGCGCGTTCCGGCCAGCCGCATAGTCTCGCGGTGCTGCCAGCGCCGCTGCCGCTGCAGCTCCCAGCTTCCGTGGAAGTCCTTGGCCATGGCGACCACCAGACCGGCCACGTACTCCGCGATCGGCTGCTCGAAGACGCCTCGAGCATTGGTCAGTACCGTGTCGGACGCGACGAGTTCGGGGCAGAGCAGCCGGTCCACCCCGGCGCTCGCGGTATGGACCCACGCCGGCCGGGGGCCCTCGCCGGGCCAGGCGTCGCGGACCGCGTCGGAGGAGAAGTCCCAGACCAGGAGCACATCCGCGGTGGGGAGCGCCTGGGGCAGCGAATTCTCGTCACAGACGAGCACCTTGGCCCGGCCGGCCACCCGGTCCAGGTGGACCGGCGGCTGGTCGCCGAAGACGACAACTGTGCTTTCGGACATAGGCGGGAAACCGTTTCGAAACGTGGATGGGTTTGCCTGAAGAAGGAGCGGGCAGACGCCTCAGTTTGAGGATTGACCACGCTAGGCAGCGGAAACTACCGTCGTCAACAACGGCTTCTGTCCCGGCGTCCCCGGCATCAGTCCGGCTCTCTCCATCCAAATCTCTGGCCAATGGTCCAGTCCCTCCGTTCCGTATTGGGGCTCGCTTTGGACGTCTCTTTTCTGGGTGGCCCACGACCGCAGCGCGGCGTGGGTGTGGTGGCACCGTTCGACTTCGCACTCGACCGTGAGCTGTGGCGCTGGGTGCCGGACGAGGTATCCCTCCACCTCACCCGTACCCCGTTCGTACCCGTCGAGGTGAGCCTCGACCTGGCACGACTCGTGAGTGAGCACGAGACCTTGCACGACGCGGTGCAGGCGCTGGCGGCCGTCGCACCGGAAGTGGTGGCGTACGCGTGCACCTCGGGCAGTTTCGTCGGCGGTGTGGCCGGGGAGCGCGCGATGTGCGCGGCCATGTCCCAGGCGGGTGAGATCCCGTCGCTGACCACCTCGGGCGCGCTGCTGGAGGCGCTGCGGGAGATCGGTGCCCGGCGGATCGCGGTGGTGACGCCGTACACCCAGTCCGTCACCGACTCGCTGGAGGAGTACCTGGCCGAGGGCGGGATGACCGTCACCGGTCGGGCGTACCTCGGACTGACCCGGCACATCTGGAAGGTGCCGTACCGCGATGTGGTCGACATGGCCCGGCAGGCGGTGGTCGGGGCCACCGACGCGCTCTTCATCAGCTGCACCAATCTGCCGACCTACGACGTGATCCCGCAGCTGGAGGCGGAGCTGCGGATGCCCGTGCTGTCCGCGAACCAGGTCACCATGTGGGCGGCGCTGCGGGCGATCGGGGCCCGGGCCGTGGGGCCGTACCAGGCGCTGCTGGACCCGGTGGCCCGGTCCGGTCCGGCGGGGATGTCGGTGTCGCCGAGCGGCCCGTTCCCGGTGACGGACCCGGTCGTCGAGTCGATGCTCGGGGCCGTGGAGGCGGTCGAGTCCGTGGTGGACGAGCCGGAGGCGGCGCTGGCCGGGGCGGCCTCGCCGGGGCCGGACGGCGACCCGGCCGACGGGCTCGATCCGGGCTTCGGCACCGGCCTCGGCGAGGGCCCCTACCTGGACGACTCCGGAGGCCCGGCCGCGGGGTGAGACGGCGGTCCGGCGTGATGTGACGTGATGTGAAGGGTGGCCCGCCTCTGAACAAGGGGGTGGGCGCCCTGGCGCGGCCGGACCCGGCCCGGCGTTCGGGGTGGGCCCCGGCGTGGCGTTCGGGGTGTCCCGGTATGGCGTTCGGGGTGGGTCCCCCGGCGTGGCCGGGAAGCCTGTCCGGGTGGGACGGGCAGGCCCGTCACCTACGCGAGGGAGGCTGTCCGGCGGATGGGAACCCGCCGGGCGTCCGCGGTGTAGGACAAGTGACAGCAGTGCAGGGGCGGCGCTCGCGGGGGCCGCCAGTCAAGGAGGCAGTCATGGTGGACTCGACGCACCCGGCCCCGGACGCGGTCGGCTTTCTCTACCCCGGATACTCCGCCGAGGACGAATACCCGCGCCTGGAAGGCATGCTCGGCGGCGACAGCGGCGACATCCGGCTTCCACTGGTCCACACCGACATCGGTGAGGACGCCCATCGGGTGGACGCCCTGCTGGAGATGGGGTCGGCGGCCCGCCTCGCGGCCGGGGTCGCCGAGCTCGCCGAGCGCGGCGCCCGGGCCGTGGTCTGGGCGTGCACCAGCGCCAGCTTCGTCTTCGGCTGGGAGGGTGCCAAGGAGCAGGTGCGCGAGCTGAGCGAGACGGCGGGGATGCCCGCCTCCAGCACCTCCTTCGCCTTCGCCCACGCGGTGCAGGCGCTCGGCGCCGACCGGGTGGCCATCGCCGCCACCTATCCGGAGGACGTCGCCGACTACTTCCGGGCATTTTTGAAGGCGGCCGGCGCCGAGGTGGTCTCGATGCGCGGCAGCGGGATCATCACGGCCGCGGAGGTCGGCACCTGGGGCCGGGAGGAGGTGCTGGAGCTGGGCCGCGCGGGGGATCACCCCGAGGCCCGGGCGGTGCTCCTGCCGGACACCGCCCTGCACACCGCCGCCTGGATTCCGGATCTGGAGGCGGAGCTGGGCAAGCCGGTGCTCACGGCCAACCAGGTCACGGTCTGGGAGGGGCTGCGGCTGCTGGGCCGTGATCCGGTCCATGACCGGCTGGGCACGCTCTTCGCCCGGAGCGGCGGATAGCGCGGCGGGTGGCGCGGCCGCGGGCGGGCGCGCCGAAGGGGCCGAGGAGCCGGTGACGGGGAGCTGAACCCCCGCGAAATTCCATGGCGCTCTTTTGCCATCAGGGCATTCCGCTTATCGGACTGCGCCTAGCATGCAGCCGTGCGTCGCCAACATCTCTCCCCGGTCCCGCCGGCACGTCATCTGCTGGTCGCCGGTGCGGTGACGGTGGCCACGGCCGTCGGAATCGGCGCGCTTGCGGTCGGCGGAGGCTCCTCGGGCGGCTCTCGTGCGCACCCCTCCGCGAGCGGAAGCGCGCCCACGAAGGCGTCGGACGGGCTGCGGCACACCTCCGTCGAGGTGTCCGAGGGCGGCTGCGGCCGTGGCTGGACCGGTGCCACCCGTGGCAAGCAGGTCTTCGATCTGCGGAACACCTCCAGCAGACCGGCCGAGGTCTATCTCACCAATCCGGCGAACGGCGCCGTCTACGGAGAGGTGGAGGGCCTGGGCCCCGGCACCAGCAGACCGTTGAGCGTCACGCTCGGCGGGGGCTCCTACGCCTTCGTCTGCCTGCCCGAGGACGCGGACGCGGTCACCGGGCCCACCGTCACCGTGTCCGGACCGGCGCGGGGTGGTGGCCCGGCCGCGGTCCCGGTCAGCCAGCAGGATCTGATCCCGCCCACCATCGCCTACCAGAAGTGGGTGGCGGGCCGGATGGACGAGCTGGTGCGGCGTACGGACGCGCTGCGCTCGGCCATCCACTGCGGCGACCTGGCCACGGCCCGTGCGGCGTGGCTGCCGGCCCATCTGGTGTACGAGCGGATGGGCGCCGCCTATGGCACCTTCGGCGACGCCGACGGGGCGATCAACGGCACCACGGCGGGGCTGTCCGACGGGGTCCACGACCCGGACTTCACCGGCTTCCACCGCCTCGAGTACGGCCTGTGGCACGGCGAGTCCGCGAGCTCACTGCGCCCGGTCGCCGACCGGCTCGTCAAGGACGCACGAGACCTGCGGGACGATTGGCCGCGGGAGCGGATGGACCCGGCCGACCTGGGCCTGCGGGCGCACGAGATCATGGAGAACACCGTGCAGTTCGAGCTGACCGGCCGCACCGACTACGGCAGCGGCACCAACCTGGCCACCGCGCGGGCCAACCTGGACGGCACCCGGGCCGTGCTGCGCCGGCTGGAGCCGCTGCTGAAGCCCCGTGCCCCCTGGCTGCCCGAGCTGGAGAGCGACCTGGACCGGGCCCAGCGGACCCTGGAGCGCTCGCACCACGGCGACGGCTGGACCCCGTTGGACCGGCTGAGCCGCACCGGGCGCCAGCGGCTCAACGCGGACACGGGCGCGCTGGTGGAGCGGCTGGCCCAGGTGGCGGCGCTGATGGATGTGCGGAGGACCCGGTGAGCGAGGTGCTGCGCAGGGGCTTTCTGCTGGGCGCCGCCGCGGGCACGGTCGGCGTGGTGGCGGGCACGGCCGCGGGCACGGCGGCCGCGAAGGAGGACGGGCCGGAGAAGAGGCCGGTCCGCGCCCCCTTCCACGGCACCCATCAGGCCGGGATCCTCACCCCGCCCCAGCGGGCCACCGCGTTCATCGCCTTCGACACCATGGCCGAGGGCCGCGAGGAGCTGACCGACGCCTTCCGTACGCTCACCGAGCGGTGCCGCTTCCTCACCACCGGAGGCGCCCCCGATCCGGTCGGGATCACCGCGCCGCCCGCCGACTCCGGCACCCTGGGCCCGGAGGTGGCCGCCGACCGGCTGACCGCGACCGTCGGCGTGGGCGCCTCGCTCTTCGACGAGCGCTACGGACTGCGGGACCGCAAGCCCCGGCGGCTGCACACGATGCGGTCCTTCCCCGACGACGATCTCGACCCCGACTGGTGCCATGGCGATCTGAGCGTCCAACTGTGCGCCGACAGCACGGACACGGTGCTGCACGCGCTGCGCGACATCGCCCGCCACACCCGGGGCGCGCTGCAGATCCGCTGGCGTATCGACGGCTTCGTCAGCCCGCCGCGCCCGTCCGGCACCCCGCGCAACCACATGGGGTTCAAGGACGGCACCGCCAACCCGGACACCGGGGACGCCCGGGCGATGGACCGTCTGGTGTGGGTGGGCGCGCACTCAGGGGAGCCCGCCTGGGCCACCGGCGGCAGCTATCAGGTGATCCGGCTGATCCGGATGCTGGTGGAGTTCTGGGACCGGGTGTCGATCAGCGAGCAGGAGCGCATGTTCGGCCGCAGCCGGGACTCGGGCGCCCCGCTGGACGGTCAGCACGAGTTCGACACCCCGCGCTTCGCACAGGACCCCAAGGGCGACGTCATTCCGCTGGACAGCCATATACGGATGGCCAATCCGCGCACCGCCCGGACCGAGGACCAGCGCATCCTCCGCCGTGCCTACAACTACGACCGGGGCATGGACGGCAATGGCAACTTGGACATGGGGCTGCTGTTCTGCTGCTACCAGCAGGATCTCGAGCGCCAGTTCGAGACCGTGCAGAAGCGGCTGGCGGGGGAGCCGCTGGTGGACTACATCACGCCCTTCGGCGGCGGCTATTTCTTCGCCCTCCCCGGGGTGAGGGACCGCTCCGACTGGCTGGGACGGACCCTTCTGTCCTGATCGTCGCCCCACCATCCGGTCAAGAACACCTCAAGAGTTCCTTGGATTCTTCTGACCCTCTATTCACTCGGCCGTCTCCATGGATTCCATCGGAGAGTCCTGCCCGCGGCACAGGATCAGGCGCAGGCGTGAAACGCGAATCATGTGGAGGCATGGCATGGGCGGCACGGCAGGATCCGAAGGCGGCCGACGGCGTGGCCGGGTCGCGCGCTGGGGTGCCCTGGCCGGCGCCGCGGCCCTGGCGACCGTGGGCGGGGTGGCCCCCGCATGGGCCGCGCCCGCGAAGGGCGGCCACACCGCGACCCCGGTGAAGCATGTGGTGGTGATCTTCGACGAGAACATCTCGTTCGACCACTACTTCGGCACCTACCCCAAGGCGGCGAACACGGACGGCACCAGGTTCACGCCGGCCAAGGACACCCCCAAGAACATCGACACCCTGGCGCACGCCGGGCTGCTGGAGAAGAACCCCAATCTCTACAAGCCCAAGCGGCTGCGCGGCGACCAGGCCATGACCTGCGACCAGAACCACTCCTATGGGCCCGAGCAGTATGCCGCCAATGGCGGCAAGGCCGATAAGTTCGTGGAGAACACCGAGGTCAGCAAGTGCACCGGGCTGTTCGGCGAGCCCGGTCTGGTGATGGACTACTACGACGGAAACACCGTCACCGGCCTGTGGAACTACGCCCAGCACTACGCGATGAGCGACCGCTCCTTCAGCTCGGCCTACGGTCCCTCCACCCCCGGAGCGCTGGAGCTGATCTCGGGCCAGACCCATGGCGTGATCTCCACCGACCCCAAGTCCTCCACCGAGGACCCGGTCCAGACCGACAAGCCGGACGCGTACGCGGTGGCCTCGCCGGACGCCAAGGGCGTCGGCACGATGATCAACGACCCGGACCCGGCCTTCGACGACTGCTCCAACAAGGACCACACCAGCGGCAACGCCCTGGCCCGGATGAAGGGCCGGAACGTCGGCGATCTGCTCAACGCCAAGGATGTGAGCTGGGGCTGGTTCCAGGGCGGCTTCCGCCCCAGCACCGCCTGGGACGGTGAGCAGGACCACTACGCCAAGTGCTCCGGCACCACCCACAAGAACGTCGGCGGCGCCGCCTCGGTGGACTACAGCCCGCACCACGCGCCGTTCCAGTACTACAAGTCCACGGCCAACCCGCATCACCTCCCGCCGAAGAACGTCCAGGAGATCGGCCACAGCGGCCGGGCCAACCACAACTACGACCTCACCGACTTCGACGCGGCGCTCAAGACGGGCCATCTGCCGTCCGTCAGCTTCCTGAAGGCCGCCGAGTACCAGGACGGCCACGCCGGCTACTCCGACCCGGTCGACGAGCAGCACTTCCTGGTCAAGCAGATCAACGCGATCCAGAAGTCGCCGCAGTGGAAGGACACCGCGATCGTCGTCGCGTACGACGACAGCGACGGCTGGTACGACCACGCCTACGCCAAGCCCCTCAACGGGTCGACCGACAAGACCACGGGGCCGGGCGGCAAGGCCACCGACAGCCCCGCCTGCCAGTCCGCTCCGAAGCCCGCGGGCGGCTACCAGGACCGTTGCGGCCCCGGCCCCCGGCAGCCGCTGCTGGTGATCTCGCCCTTCAGCAAGTCCAACAAGGTCGACCACACCCGGACCGAGCAGACCTCGATCACCCGCTTCATCGAGGACAACTGGCACACCGGCCGGATCGGTGACGCCTCCTTCGACCGCCGGGCGAACACCCTCTCCGGGCTCTTCGACTTCCGGCACCCCAACAACACCCAGGTGCTGCTGAAGTCCGACGGCTCGGTCGCGTCGGTCCACAAGTCCGGTCACTACACGACCTCCGCCCTGGCCGCCCACGCCCCGATCGTGAACGCCGCGGCCGCCGACGCCCCGACCACCCGGCGGCTCTCCGACGACAAGGGCATCTCCGCCGCCCTGCCCATCGGCCTCACGGCGGGTGTGCTGGTGCTCGGCGGAGCCGGTACGGCGCTGGCCCTCCACCGCCGGCGCACCGCGCGGACCGCGGGCTAGGCCCGTCCCGCGCGAGCGCGCGGCACACCGTCGTCGGGTCCGCCGCCACACCTCCTCCCCAGGTGACGGCGGGCCCGGCCGTTCACCGGGGGCCGGGGAGCAAGGGCCGGGAATAAAGCGGAGCCTTTCTCCGGTTGAATGTCGCCGGTAGACGTTGAGGCGTGGCGGCGCGGCGCCGCACACGCATACGACATACGCGCACCGTGCGGTGCGACCAGGGAGGCGGGCCACCGTGGCCGATGAGCAGGACCGGCGAGACGACCAGCGCGACCCCATCCGGGCCCGGCCCCTCGGCAGCGCACCGGTGCCCCTGTCGGTGCTGGACCTAGCGACCGTCGGCAGCGGGGTGACGGCCACCGAGGCGCTGCGGACCACCACCGAGCTCGCCCGGCTCGCCGAGCGCCGGGGCTTCCAGCGTTTCTGGGTCGCCGAGCACCACTCCATGCCCGGGGTCGCCAGTTCCTCCCCGGCCGTGATCCTCGCCCATCTCGCCGCGCACACCGAGCGGATCCGGCTGGGCTCCGGCGGGGTGATGCTCCCCAACCACGCCCCGCTGGTCATCGCCGAGCAGTTCGGCACCCTGGAGGCGCTCGCCCCCGGCCGGGTGGACCTCGGTCTCGGCCGCGCGCCCGGCACCGACGGGGCCACCGCCGCCGCGCTGCGCCGCACCGAGCGGCTGCGCGAGGGCGCCGACGACTTCCCCCAGCAGCTCGCCGAGCTGACCCGATTCCTCGACGACGACTTCCCCGACGGCCACCGCTACGCCCGTATCCACGCGGTGCCGGGGCCGGTGCAGGGCACCGTGCCCGGTGGGGTCCAGGCCGCCGGCCGGCCCTCGATCTGGCTGCTGGGCTCGAGCGGGTTCAGCGCCCGGCTCGCCGGGATGCTCGGCCTGCCGTTCTCCTTCGCCCACCACTTCTCCGCGGCCAACACCGTCCCCGCGCTCGACCTCTACCGCGAGACCTTCCGGCCGTCCGCCGTGCTGGCCGAGCCGTACGCCTCGATCGGCGTCTCGGCCTTCGCCGCCGAGGACGAGAAGGAGGCCCACCGCCAGGTGCTCACCGGCGCCCTGGCCATGATCCGGCTGCGCACCGGACGCCCCGGCCTGGTGCCGACGCCCGAGGAGGCCGAGGGGTACGAGTTCAACGAGATCGAGCGCGACTTCATCAACAGCTGGCTCGCCAATGTCGAGTACGGCAGCCCGGACCAGGTCCGCGAGGGGCTCGACGGGCTGATCAAGCGCACCGGAGCGGACGAAGTCAAGATCACGGCCAATGCCCACGGCCGTGACGCCCGTCTGCGCTCGTACGAGCTGATCGCCGACGCCTACGATCTGCCGACGGCGCAGACGGGGGCGTAGCGCTACGGAGTGTCCGCCGCGAGGGGCTTCGCCCCTGTACCCCGGACGCCCTTCGGGCGTGTCCTCAAACTCCCCCAGCTACCGCTGGGAGGTGCCCCCTGACGGGCTGAAATCAGCCCCTCCGGCACTTGAGGAGCGGGGTCTGGGGCGGAGCCCCAGTTGTGGGAAGGGGCGGGTAGGGGAGCAGCCCGCCGCAGGCGTACGCGTACCGCCCGGACATGCCCTAACCCGGCGCCGGGCAGTTGATCATCGCCTGGATGCGGTCCGGCGGCACCGGACGGGAGTAGAACCACCCCTGTCCCGTGTCGCAGCCGATCCGCCTCAGCCGCTCCGCCTGCTCGGCGCTCTCCACACATTCGGCCGTCACCGTGAGGCCCAGCCGGTGCGCGAGCTGCACCAGCGCCTCGACGATGGTCTCGTCGGCCGGATTCGGATGCTCCTCCGCCCGGAACCCCTGGACGAACGAGCCGTCCAGCTTGAGCGTGGAGACCGGCAGCCGGCTGAGATAGGCGAGGTTGGAGTAGCCGGTCCCGAAGTCGTCGATCGCGATGGCCACCCCCATGTCGCTGAGCGCCTGCAGCGCCTGCAGCGGCCGCCCCGTGGACCCCATCACCGCCGACTCGGTCAGCTCCAGCTGGAGCAGATGCGGCGGCAGCCCGGTCTCCGCCAGGATCGCGCCGACATCGGCCACCAGATCGGAGTCCCACACCTGGCGGACCGCCACATTCACGCTGACCACCAGCGGATGCGGCGGTTCGGCCAGCTGCCAGGCACGGGCCTGGCGGCAGGCGGTGCGCAGCACCCACCGGCCCAGCGGCACGATCGCGCCGTTCTCCTCGGCCAGCGGGATGAAGCGGTTCGGCGACAGCCGCCCGAACTGCGGATGGTCCCAGCGCACCAGCGCCTCCACCCCCCGGACCACCCCGTCGCCCAGCCCCACCAGCGGCTGGTAGTCGAGCACGAACTCGTCCCGCTCGACCGCCGGGCGCAGGGTGCTGGACAGCGCCTGCCGGGTCATCCGATGGGCGTTGCGCTCCGGGTCGAAGAGGGTCCAGCGCGCCTTGCCGTCCTCCTTCGCCCAGTACAGCGTGGTGTCCGCGGCCTGCATCAGCCACGTGGTGTGGGTGCCGGCCGCGGGCCGCTCCACCACGCCGATGCTGGCCGACACCGACAGCCGCTGTCCGCCCACGTCGAACGGTTCCTGAAGGGTGGCCAGCACCGTCCGGGCGAGGTCGCACAGCTGCTCGGTGCCGCTGGAGTTGCGGACCAGCAGGGCGAACTCGTCCCCGCCGAGCCGTGCCACCAGATGGCCGTCGGGCGCCGCGCAGTCGGTGAGCCGCTGGGCGACCGCGCCGAGCAGCCGGTCGCCGACCCGGTGGCCGAGGGTGTCGTTGACCGCCTTGAAGCCGTCCAGGTCGAGATAGCAGAGCCCGATCCGGCCGGTGCCCCCGTGGTCGTAGGTGGCCGCCTCCAGTGCCCTGGTCATCCGCTCGAAGAAGAGGCTGCGGTTGGGCAGCCGGGTCACCGGGTCGTGCATCTGCAGATGGCGCAGCCGCCCCTGGAGGTCCCGCTGGTCACTGATGTCGGCCATCGACAGCAGCAGACTGCAGCTGTCCGGCGCGGGCTCGACGGTGATCTCGGCCCACAGGGCATGGCCGTCGGCGCGCCGCAGCCGCCGGGTGCGGCGCAGCCGCGCGGCACGGCCGCCGAGTACGTCCCGGTACTCCCGCCAGGTGCGCGGATCCTCGCGCAGATCGGCCAGGTCAGCCGCGCTGCGGGTGATCAGCAGGGCCGGATCGGTGCCGAGCAGGGCGCCGAGCGCGGGGTTGGCGTCGAGCACCCTGCCCTCGCGGTCGACGACGGCCATGGCGAGGCGCGCCACGTTGAAGGCGGCGCGGTAGTCGCCGGGCGCGGGGCCGGTCGCGTGCTCGGCCGTGTGTCCGGCGGTATGCCCGGTGGTGGGCCCGGCGGTATGCCCCGCCGCGAGCCCGGTGGTATGCCCCGTTGGGTGCCCCGCGCCCGGGGGCGCGCCGGGGCCCGGGGGCGTGCCCAGGGCCGACGGCGCGCCGGGGGCCGGTCGGGGTGCGCCGGGGTCCTCCGTGACCGGAAGGACGCTCGGCATAGCCTCACGCTCTGTGATCGTCGGCAGTGTCGCGCCCGGGGCGCGTCCCTGCCCGTCGGGGGTTCCGCTCACCGCTCGCTCCCGCGTGGCGTTTGTTTTGTCCAGGTTGTTCGTACACATCTTGTGCATGTCTCACACCGGGTGCCGGGCCGACCGTAAGTGCCTGCCTGAGGGGGGATTCCCCGCTGGAAATGTGCCGATCATAGGGGCTCGTGCTCCGGGTGTTCCATCGATGTCATCGCGCTCACCGCCGCCTTGACAATGTGTTTGGTCGTATCTGTTCGACTCTGCGCGGGTCAACGGCCGCTCTGACCGATTGTGACCGTCTGTTACGTACCCGGATCGCGGCCTCTTCACTCGACCAGCCCAGCCCAACAGGGCGTACCCCGCCAATTCACCTCAGGGTGGAGTGGGTGTTCCGACTACGCCCGGGAGGTCGACATGGTGCGTCCTCAGGTACCCGAGGGGGTGCACCGGCAGCCTCGGCTGCGTCGGACCGGAGCCCTGCTCACCTCGCTGAGCGCGCTCATCGCGACCACCGTGGTGGCGGGTCCCGCCGTCGCGGCCGGCCCCGGCGGCCCCTGTGACCTGGAGCGCACCGACGCCCACCACTCGGAGGGCGTGGACAGCTGGAACTCCCGCTATCCGCGCCCGGCCCGCCGCCTGGACGCGGCGATGGTCTTCCTGTCCTTCCCGGACGCCCGGCCCCGGGTCACCCCCGCCCAACTGGCCGCCGACCACATCCCCGCGACCCCCAATTTCTTCAAACGGGCCTCCTACGGGAAGTTCGGTTTACGGGTGCATCCGCTGCGGCGCTGGATCACCATGCCCCAGCGCTCCACCGCGTACGCCATACAGCGCGACTGGAACGCCCAGCGCCGCGCGGCCTATCTGAGCGACGCCATCGCGGCCGCCGATCCGCACCTCGACTTCGCCCGCTACGACCTCGTCTATCTGGTCGCCGACCCCGACGCCCCGGGTGTGGACGCCGACGCGACGAAAGTGGTCAACTTCGAAAAGCCACTGCGCGCGGACGGTGTCGAGCTGCGCCGCCTGGTCACCGTTTTCGAGCACCATCCGCCGGACCGCAATGTGCTGGCCCATGAAACCGGGCATGTCTTCGACCTGCCCGACCTCTACCACCGGCCGAAGGACACCGACGGCAACGCCGAATGGGACACCTACGTCGGCGACTGGGACCTGATGGGAAGCCAGTTCGGCATGGCACCCGATCCGTTCGGCTGGCACAAGTGGAAGCTCGGCTGGCTCGGCGCGCGCCAGGTGGCCTGCGACCGCGCCACCGGACCGCGCCGGTACACCCTCCGGCCCCTCGCCGCCCCCATGGCGCGCGGCCGGTCCGGCCCCGACACCCGCACCCGGCTGGTCGTGGTCCGCACCGGGCCCACCACCGCACTGGCCATCGAGGCGCGCGGCGGCAGCGGCAACGACGCGGGCACCTGCACCGAGGGCGTGCTGGTCTACCGCGTCCGCAACGACAAGGCGTCGGGCGACGGCCCCGTCCAGGTGCTGGACGGCCACCCCGCCACCTCCGCCTGCTGGAACGAGTCGGTCTACCCCGAACTCGCCGACGCCCCGCTCGGCGTCGGGGACACCATGTCGGTCAAGGACGACGCCGTACGGATCACGGTGGCGGGCCGCGCCGCCGACGGGGGCTGGACCGTCCGGGTCAACCGCAGGGCGCGCTGATGACGGCCGATGACGGGGCCGCGACGGTCCGTCGGGCCGCTGCCGGACCCGTGCCGATGCCGCAGGTCGGGCCGGTGCCGGACCCCGGCCTAGGACCGGTGCTCGCTCCTCACCATTGATCAAGTCGGCTTCGAGGTGGCGCTTCGAGACTGTGGGCCCCTTTTCGACGTCGGGCGCCCGGGAGTTGAGAATGCCGCGATACGCGAATCTGACCGAGGCCCTGAAGGAACGGGCCCTCTCGCGCCCCGACGGCACGGCGCTCGCCCACCCCGCCGCCGATGGCACCGAACACCGCGTGTCCTACGCCGCCCTCGACGCCCGCGCCGACGCCGTGTCCGCCTGGCTGCGCGCCCGGGACGCCACCGGCCGCCGGGTGCTGCTCGCCATGGACCCCGGTCCGTGCGCGGCGGTGGCGCTGCTCGGCTGTCTGTACGCGGGGGCCGTCGCGGTGCCCGTGCCCGCGCCGTCCGCCTCCCGGACCGATGCCGAGCGCACCGCCTCGATCGTCCGGGACGCCGCCGTGGACCTCGTCCTCACCGAGACCGCCCACGCCACCGAGACCTCGCGCGGCTCTCCCGAATCGGCCGCGCCGGTCTGACCTGCCTCGCCGTCGACGGACTCCGCCCCGACGCGTGCGCCGACACGCCCCGGCAACCCCTCCGCACCCCCGCCGACAGCCTCGCGCTGCTCGCCTACGACTCCGGGCCCGCCACCGCCCCGCGCGGCGCCCTGCTGACGCATGGCAACCTTACGGCGGCCATGGCCGGGCTGCGGCGGACGCTCGGCACCGACCGCCGCTCCCGGATCGGCGGCTGGCTGCCCCGCCGCCACACCCCCGGGCTGATCGGGCAGGTGCTGCACCCCTTATGGCTCGGCGCCACCGCCGTGACACTTCCCGCGGAGCCGTACCGCACCGATCCGCTCGGCTGGCTGCGCGCCATCAGCCGCCACGGGATCACCGAAACCCTCGCGCCCGACTTCCTCCACGCCCGCTGCGCCGCCCTCCTCGGCGACGAGCCACCGGCCGGGCTCGACCTCTCCCGCTGGCGGACCGCGCTGAACGCCGGGGAACCGGTCTCGGCCGGGACCATGGCCGCCTTCCCCCACCGCTGCGCCCCGCTGGGCCTGCGCCCGGGCACCCTGGTGGCCGGTTACGTCCCGGCCGAGGGGACGCCGGTGCCGCTGGCCACGGGGCGCACACCGGTGCCGGGCGCGGACTTCGCCGTCGCGGACCCGCTGACCGGGCGCCGGCTGCCGGACGGGGCGCCCGGGGAGATCTGGGTGCGCGGCCCCGCCGTCGCCACCGGCCACTGGGGCGGTCCGCCGGACACCGCGCTGCTGTTCGCCGCCCGCGTCGCCGAGGGGCCCGGCGGCTTCCTGCGCACCGGCGATCTCGGCCTTACGGTCAACGGCCGGCTCCGGATGACCGGCCGGGTCCGTGACGCCCTCCTGGTGGACGGCCACACCCTGCACCCCCAGGACGTGGAGCGCGAACTGCTGGGCTGCGCGAAGGCGCTGGGATCGGCCCGGGTGTTCTGCGCCGGGCCCGGTGCGGGGGCGCTGGTGGTCGTGCAGGAGGTCGTCCGTACGGCTGGCGGGGCGCGCAGCGGGCTGCCCCGGCTGGCGGCCCGGATCCGCGCCCTGATCGCGGAGGAGTTCGGGGTCGAGACCGGCGCGCTGCTGCTGGTGCGCCCCGGCACCGTGCGCGGGGCGGGAACCGCCAAGGTACGGCGCGCCCTGCTGCGCGAGCGCTATCTGCGGGGTGAAGTGCGCGCGCTGCACGCCGAGTTCGGGCCGGGGGCCGGTGAGCCCTGCCGGGGTGGTGCGGCGTGAATAGGGGGCGCACGGTCGCGTGCGTGCTACGGGATGGGCGTTCGACGGGCGTATTTGCCCGCGAATCGATGGAATGGCCGAGAGGGCGGGGGAATAATCCCCATGCGGGGTGAGGCCGGGCGGGGAAAGCAGGGGGCGGCATGGTCAGGGTGCTGATCGCGGAAGACATGCATATGTTGCGCAAGGCACTGGTCGCCCTGCTGGAACTCGAACCGGATATCGACGTGGTCGCCGAATTCTCCGACGGCGCCGAAATCCTGCCGCGCGCCCGAGAGCTCCGCCCGGACGTCGCCGTCCTCGACATCGACCTGCCGGGCGTGGACGGGCTCACCGCCGCCGCCGAATTGAGCACCGCCGTCCCCGAATGCCGCACCATGATGCTCACCAGCCTCGGCCGCCCCGGAAACCTGCGCCGGGCGCTGGCCGCCCATGTCTCCGGCTTTCTGCTGAAGGACAGCAGCCCGGAGAAGCTGAGCGACGCCATCCGCGCCGTCGCCAAGGGCGAGCGGGTGATCGATCCCCAGCTCGCGCTGGCCGCCCTGGACGACGGCCCACAGCCGCTGACCCCAAGGGAGCTCGAGGTCCTGCGGTTCGCCGCGAAGGGCGAGGACTCCGGGCAGATCGCGGCCAAGCTGTTCCTGTCGGTGGGCACGGTGCGCAACTATCTGACGTCCGCCGTGACCAAGCTGGACGCCCGCAACCGGGTGGACGCCATCCGGATCGCCCGCGAGGCGGGCTGGCTCTAAGACGGCGTACGGCGTTCCCGCGTGCTGGGCAGGCCGTCAGGGGTTCCATTGCGCCGTCAGCGGCCAATACACCGGCAGGAGCGGTCGCGCCGTTGGGCCCCGTCACGCCGTCACGCCGTCACCGTCGGACCCGGGCCGTACTCCCGGCCGCTCCGCGGCGGCGCGTCCACGGACACATCCAGCTCCGCCCGTAACTCGAACCAGCCGTCCGACCGTACGCCCGCGCGTAGCCGCCCGTCGAGGTTCTCCACCCGCACCCGGAGGTTGCCGATGCCGCTGCCGCCGTCCGAGCTGTCGGCGCGCAGGATCGTGGACGGTCGGCCCACCCCGTCGTTGACGAGGGTCAGTGACACCCGGCGCCCGCTGCGCCGCGCCTCGACCGCGCAATGGTCGGCCTTGCTGTGGCGCAGCACATTGGTCAGCCCCTCGCGCAACACGCTCGCCAGCACCGTGTCCACCAGCTCCGGCAGCGGTCCGCAGTCGATCTCGGCCGTGGCGCTGATGCCCGCCGCGGCCAGCATCGAGCGGGCCGTGGCCGCCTCCGCCGACAGCGACATCTTGCGATAGCCGCTGGCCACCGCCCGTACGTCGGCGAGGGCCTGACGGGAGGTCTGCAGGATCTCCGAGAGTTCCTGCTGGGCGCGGGAGTTCTGCCGTGGCACCAGCCGGTGCACCAGCTCGCATTTGAGGGTGATCGTGGACAGGCTGTAGCCCAGCAGATCGTGCACGTCCCGGGAGAACCGCAGCCGCTCCTGGGCGACCGCCAGCCGGGCCAGCTCGGCCCGGGACCGGGACACCTCGGCGACCAGCCCGGACAGCCGCGAGAGCCCGAAGACCACCAGCCCGGTCAGCGCGGTGGAGACCGAGGTGTACGCGACCTGACCCCAGCCGAAGCCCACCTGGAACAGCAGCACGTCCGTGCACAGCAGGATGGCCGCGAACGCGGGCCACGCCAGCGCCGGGACCAGCACCAGCAGCGAGGAGCCGGCCAGGAAGCCCGGCATGCCCAGCCAGGCGTGCTTGAAGATGGCGAAGGGGGCGAAGGTCAGCACCGTCTGGAGCGCCAGCGTCCAGCGCCGCGCACCGCTGAGCCGGGGCGCGAGGCCGGGGAAGGAGTGCAGCATCTGGAGACAGAGCAGCACGGTCATCGGCAGCAGGGCAAGACCGAGCATCGCCGCGTCGACCGACCTGCCCGAACGATTGCCGTCGACCACGTAGGTGACGGCCACGGCGAAGTACCCCACCAGCACGAGGACCGTGATGACCACGGCCAGACGCGGCGCCAGACCGTCCTGGTGGCGCGGTGGATGGTTCCCGGCATCGTCGGGCAAGAGGCTCCCCTGCACTCGTCCTCCGGATGGTCGGGCCGGATTGGGTGGCTTGCCCGAGAGTATCCGATCTTCACCTGGGGTGGAGAGAGCCTGTGGAAGGCTCATGGTGTACGCAGAGTTACCGGATATCACGGGGGATCACAGGAAAAACGGAATCGGGTTGAGATCCGCGTAGGGCGTGGGCCCCGGCAACCGGCCGAGTGCCACGGGGGCGTCGAAGAGCCGGCCGGGCGCGAACCGGGCCCAGTGCGGGCGCATTCCGGGCACCAGCACCTTGGCCACCGGCAGCCCCACATCCGGCCGGGTCTGGTCCAGTACCAGCAGTTCCATCCCGCGCCCGCGCACCAACTCCCGCACGGCGGCCGGCGCACCGCCCTCCGCGGGCTCCGCGGCGCCGGATATCCCCGGGGGCGGTGGGGCGGCCGGATCAGGCGTCAGATACGGATGGTCGGCGAGGGCCGCGGTACGGAACCAGCGCAGCGCCTCGGGCTCGGCGGCGCCGTAACCACCACCGTCGGCGCGGGCCTCGACCACCGCCGGAAGCATCTGGTTCAGCTCGGCGAAGGCGTGGCACAGCGCGGTGTGCCGGTCGAAGTGGGCGCCGAAGCCGAAGGTGATGTCCTCGGCGGGCTTGTCGAGGCGCCGGGAGAGCGCGGCGACCACCGGGATGCCGAAGTCCGTGGTGAGGTCCAGGGCCCACACCTCGCGCCGCACGCCCCGGTGGGCGGCGCGCACTTCGGCCAGCCACGGGTCGTCGAAGGCCTCCAGGGCCACGGCGGGCTGCCGGGTGCGGTTGTACCACCACAGGGCGACCGCGTCCCGCTCCACGAGCTCCAGGAAGCCCCGTACGACGGCGTCGGCCAGGGTGGCGCCCGCCGCCGCGCCGTTGGAGCCGGCCCGGCAGCAGCGGTGGCCCGGGGGCTGCGGGGCGCCGTAGTACAGCAGCGCGGTGGGCAGCAGCCGGTGGCGCTCGGCGGTGAGCGACCACACCGGGGTCCAGTCCAGCTCCGCGCCCTCGTCGAACGGGTCCTGGACGCGGTGGCGCGCGGGGAGGGCGGGGTCCCGGAACTGGCGCGGGTCGAAGAGCTGGACGGTGTCCGGATGCACCGCGTCCTCCGGGCGCAGATCGCGGTAGCGGGCGCGCTGACGCGGCTCGTCCCCCTGGAAGTGGCCGCTGTAGTGCTCCAGGGCCTCGCACAGCGCGCTCGCCCGCGCCTGTTCGGCCGTGCGGCCCTTACCGTGGGCGGCGGCCCGCAGCCCGGCCCTTACGGCGTCCAGGCCGCTGTGGGGGCCCGCCCCGGCGTACGAAGGGTGGCGGGCGTGGAAGCAGTTGAGGACGGCGGGGCCGCGCGGATCGCGCCGGATCTCGGTGACCAGTCCGGTGACGGGGTCCACGAGATGTCCGTAGCGCTCCAAGATTCCGCGCGGGGAGGTGTCGGCCGCGGTCTCGGTCGGCGGCTCCTTTGGCGTCCTTGGCTCTCGTGGCTCCCGTGGTGAGGGCAGCGACAGGGGCGCCCGTATCCGGGCCGCGACCAGCGCCGGATCGCCGCAGCCGGCGCACTGCGGGCGTCGGGAGAGCGGATGGCGGTCCACGGTGGCGGTGAGACTGTCCAGGGTGCGCAGCTCCCGCTGGCCCGGGTGCCGGTACCCGGCCAGCCACTTGGCGGCCTCAAGGGCGGCGAGCTGGAGCGCGGCGGCGCGGCTCGCGGGCAGGGAGGCGGGCGGCCGCGGCACCGGTCCGCGGCGGCCGAGCCGGCGCTGGAGATACGCCTCGGCCTGCCGTCCGCGCCACAGCCGGTCGGCCAGACAGACCCAGCACGGATCGTCCGGGGCGCCGAGGAGCGGGCCCAGCCACGCCTGGGTGCCCACCGGTTTGACGGGCAGCCAGCGACGGCCGGCGGCCCGGTGCGCGGCGTCCACGGCGGCGAGCCGGGGATCGAGGTAGTCATCGCACACCACAAGGGTGAGTTCTGCGGCGTCATGTTGACGAATGGCGATTTGACATATCTCCCGCCGAGGACTATCGGCCCCCGAGGCCGTCGGATCGCCTTCCGCCGCCTCCGCGTTCACGGACCCCGGGTCCGCGGTCCCGGCGTCCACCGTCCTCAGCCCTGCGACGCGCAGCGCCCGGACCACCTCGTCCGGGTCGGTCGAGCCGAGCACCAGCGGGGCCACGGCGGGGCGGGCGGACGCGGGCGTGGGGGCCGGGGCGGAGCCGCCCGTGCCCAGCCCGGCCAGCTCCCAGTACGCCTCCTCGGGGCTCCAGGCGTGCTCCCGCTCGGAGACCAGCCCGGCCGCGCGGAGACGGGCGATGACGCGCTCGGCCTGCCCGGCCGGGACCGCGCCGGGCGGGCCCGCGGCACGGCCGGGCGCGGCGGCCTCGGTGAGGATGTGGGCGAGGTCCCGCGACCCGTCGAGCAGTGGTGCCAGCGCGGCGATCGCCCGCCCGTGCAGCGCCGTGACCCCGTGCTCGGAGACGAGGTAGACGGCCTCGCCGGGCACCGGCTCGACCCGCAGATGTGGTGTGAAGCCCAGTTCGCCGGTCATTGCCCGGTCATTCGGCGCCGACGGTGCAGATGCAGATGCCGGGCGCGGGGATGGGCCAGGCGGCGTCGGAGAGGTCCTCGATGACCAGGTCGTCGTCCTCGGCGGGCGGACGAACGGCCTCGGCGGTCTTGGCGCGCTCGGTGATCTGGACGGCTCCGGCGACCCCGGCGACCCCGGCGACCTCGGTGTTCTTGGCGGGATGAGCCAGGGCGGCGGGGCTCGTGGACTCATGTGGGACGGGCGTATCGGTCATCGCGGACTCTCTTGTCGCCAGGGGTGTGAATTTGTCATGGTGCGAGGCTCTGGAACTCATATCGAGCTCGGTACTCCGGCACTGGCCGCGCAGGCCGCCCACAAGCGAGGCTCTTAGATGCCTCGGTGGCAGGGCCGCGCGGCCAGGAGGCACTTGACGGACCGTTGACGGAGGTACAGGACCATGGACATCAAGGTGTTGGGGCCGCTGAGCGTCGAGGCGTGCGGTCAGTCGATCGTGCCCAGCGCGGGCAAGCCGCGCCAGATCCTTGCACTGCTTTCCGTCTACGCCAACCAGATGCTCCCGGTGCCCACTCTTATGGAGGAAATCTGGGGCACACAGATGCCGCGCAGCGCACTCACCACTTTGCAGACCTACATCCTGCAGCTGCGCCGCAGGCTGGCCGCTGCCTATGGCCCACAGGCCCCGCAGGCTTCCAAGGACGTGCTCGCCACGCGGTACGGCGGATATGTGCTGGAGGCCCAGCCGGGCGCGGTGGACATCCATGAGTACGACCGGCTGGTGGCCGCGGGGCGGGACGCGCTGGACGCCGGGGACGATGTCCAGGCGTCCCTGCTGCTGCGCGAGGCGCTGGCCGTCTGGCGCGGCCCCGCGCTGGTGGATGTGAAGGTCGGGCCGGTCCTGGAGATCGAGCTGGCCCGTCTGGAGGAGAGCCGGCTCGGCGTCCTGGAGCGCCGTATCGAGGCCGATCTGCGGCTGGGCCGCCATGCCGAGCTGCTCACGGAGCTCACCGAGCTGACCGCCCGTCATCCGCTGCACGAGGGGCTGCACGCCCAGTGCATGGCCGCGCTCTACCGGGCGGGCCGCCCCTGGCAGGCGCTGGAGGTCTACCAGGGGCTGCGCGCCAGACTGGTGGAGGACCTCGGGCTGGAGCCGTCGCCGCGGCTGCAGAAGCTCCAGCAGGCAGTGCTCGCCTCCGACCCGGCGCTCGATCTGGACCTGCACGGCCACTGGCGCCGCCCGGTGCTCGATCTGTTCGCCGCATAGCCCCCGGCCCCCGGCCACCGGCCTCCCCAGCCGCGGCCTCGGCCCCCGCCCACAGTCGACAGCCCCCGCAGAGCAGAGCCCCGAGGTCCCCGAGGTCCCCGACATCCCCGAGGTCCTCGACATCCCCGACACCGCCCCGTCCTCGTCCGGAGTCCCGTAGGTCCCGTACCAGCCGTCCCCGTCCGGCGAACCATCCCCCCAAATACGCCCGGCGCCGCCCTTCAGCCGGGCCTGCTACGGCTCCGCTGCCCGATCCCCCCGCGCGGGCAAGCGGAGCCGTAGCGCGTCCAGGGGCTGTCACAGGCGCCCGATGCCCGATGCCCATGGCCTGAAGCCCTGGACCCTGAGCCCGACCAGCAGGAGGCGCGATGATGCGCGAGATCGACACCGATGTGTGCGTGGTCGGGGGAGGCCCGGCCGGTCTGGTGCTGGCGCTGCTGATGCTGCGGTCAGGCGCTCGGGTGACCGTGGTGGAGTGCGCCCGCGCGCATCAGCGCGTGGTCCGCGGCGAAATACTCCAGCCCGGCGCGATGGAGTTGTTGGACGCGCTCGACGTGCTCGCCGGCGCCCGCGCCCGCGGCGCCCATGAGCACCACCGGTTTCTGGTGATCGAGGGCGAGCGGGTGCTGCTGGAGGCCGACTACCGGCTGCTTCCTGCCCCGTACGACCACCTGCTGAGCGTGGTGCGCCCCCATCTGCTGGACGAGCTCCTCGCCCACTGCCGCCGCTCGCCCGGCTTCCGCTATCTGCCCGGACGGCGGGCCGGGGCGCTGCTGCGGCGGGAGGGCCGGATCGCCGGGGTCATCGCCGAAGGCTCGCCGGGCCGCTGTGCCGTACGGGCCCGGGTCGTGGTCGGCGCGGACGGCCGGTTCTCGAGGGTCCGGCGGCTGGCGGGCATCGGGGCGGGCCGCGCCGACGCGTTCGCCCAGGATGTGCTGTGGTGCACCCTCATCACGCCCCCGGAAGAGCCGCCGGTCCGCGATGTGCGGGTGTACCGCACCGGCGGCGGCCCGGTGCTGGTCTACGGCTCCTGGCCGAACCGGATCCAGATCGGCTGGACCCTGCCGCACCGGCGCTACGGCCATATCGCCGCCCTCGGCCTCGACCACGTCAAGGAGCGGCTGGCGCGTGCCGTGCCGCGGTACGCCACGCTGATCCGCGATCAGATCCGCACCCCCGCCGACCTCGGTGTGCTCGATGTCTTCTCCGCACGCGCCGAGAACTGGGTGGCCGACGGGCTGGTGCTGATCGGCGACGCCGCCCACACCCACAGCCCGATCGGCGCCCAGGGCATCAACCTCGCGGTGCAGGACGCGGTGGTGCTGCATCCCCTGCTGGCCCGTGCCCTGGCCGAGGGCGACACCAGCGCCGAGCGGCTGGCGGAGTTCGAGCGGCGGCGTGGGCCCGATATCGCGGCGGTGATGCGGATGCAGACCCTGCAGAGCCGGGCGATCCTCTCGCAGGGCGCGTTCACCACCCGGGTGCGCCCCCGTCTCGCGCGGGCGCTGCGTCGTACGCCGCTCTATCGCAAGATCCTCCAGCGCATGGCCTACGGCAACCCCTCGATCCGTATCGCCGACGCGGGGGTGTGCGGCCGCATATGACACCCTCGAGCGCGATGGCTGGAAATCAGCTGTGCACCGGCTTCTCGCCACTCCGGCGTTGGTGCGATGCCCCCTACGGCCTAGGTTGAGGCCATGCACACTGTCGTGATCCTGGCGCTGGACCAGGTCATCGCCTTCGATCTGGCCACCCCGATCGAGGTGTTCACCCGCACCCGGCTGCCCGACGGCCGTGAGCCCTATCGGGTCCGGGTCTGCGCCCCCGCCCCCGCCGTCGACGCCGGGGTGTTCGCCCTCCAGGCTCCGTACGGGATCGAGGCGCTCGCCGAGGCCGACACCATCGTGGTGCCCGGCCGCGGCGACCCCCTGCTCCCGATCCCCGACGAGGTGGTCGAGGCGCTGCGGGACGCGGCCGGGCGGGGCACCCGTATCGCCTCGATCTGCTCCGGGGCCTTCATCCTCGCCGCCACCGGGCTGCTCGACGGACTCCGCGCCACCACGCACTGGCTCGGCGGCGCGCTGCTCGCCGAGCTCCATCCGAAGATCCAGGTCGACCCGGATGTGCTCTATGTGGACAACGGCCAGTTCCTCACCTCGGCGGGCGCCGCGGCCGGGCTCGACCTGTGTCTGCACCTCATCCGGCGCGACCATGGCTCCGCCGTGGCCGCCGACGCCGCCCGGCTGTCCGTGATGCCCCTGGAACGGGAGGGCGGACAGGCCCAGTTCATCGTCCACGACCAGCCGCCCGTGCCGCGCGGCTCGCTGTTCGAACCCCTGCTGCGGTGGATGGAGGACAACGCCGGACGGGACCTCACCCTCAACGAGATCGCCGCCCACGTCGGCATGAGCACCCGCACCCTCAACCGCCGCTTCCGTGAGCACACCGGGACCACCCCGCTGCAGTGGCTGCACCGCGCCCGGATCCGCCAGGCGCAGTATCTGCTGGAGGCCACCACCCACCCCGTCGAACGCATCGCCTCCCAGGTGGGGTTCGGCTCGCCGACCTCCTTCCGGGACCGTTTCAAGCGCGTCGTCGGCACCAGCCCGCACAGCTATCGCTCCGCCTTCCGGCGAAACGCCGGATAGCCGCCGAGCGAGCCCCCGCACAGGGTCGGGCGCGGGTCGAGGCAGGCTCGAGTCACGGCGGCGACCATGGCCTTCTCAGTGGGAACGACCGCGAGGAGCGCCCATGTTGGACCTCGGTCTGGAGGGACGCACGGTCCTGGTCACCGGGGCCACCGGGGCCATCGGCAGCGCCGCCGCGCGCGCCTTCGCGGAGCAGGGTGCCCGGGTCGCGCTCGCCTTCCGGCACCGCCACGAGATCGCCGAGGCGCTGGCCGTCGAGCTGTCAGGACCGGACCGGGGCAGGGCCTTCGCCGTGCCGTACGCCCTGGACGACGCCGCGTCGCCGCGCTGGGTCGTGGCCGCCGTGGAGGAGCACTGGGGCGGGCTGGACGTGCTGGTGGCGGCCGCCCGGCGAAGGGGCGCGCGACGTGAGCCGCACGCCCGGTTCGAGGACGTCCCGGAGGAGCACTGGCGGCCGCTCGTCGCCGACGCGTTCGCGCCCGCGATCCGCACCGTCCAGTGGGCCGTCGCAGGGATGCGCAAGCGCGGCTGGGGCCGGATCGCGCTGGTGGCCCCGCCGCACGCGCCGGAGGGCGCCCCGGGTGGGGAGTTCCACGAGGTGGCGCGGGCCGGGCTGCGAGGTCTGGTCCGCGGACTGGCGGGCGAGGTGGGCGGGGAGGGAGTGCTGATCAACGCCGTGTGCCCCGGGCCCACCCCGCCCGACCGGCCACCGACCACGCCGGTCCGGCCACCGACCCCGCCCGACTGGCCACCGACCAGGCTCGACCGGCCGCCCACCGCTACCGCGGGTCCCACCGCGTCCGAGGGCCCCACGACCCCCGAGGGCCCCACGACCACCCCTCAGGACGTCGCCCGCGCTCTCGTCTTCCTGTGCTCGGCGGCGAACGGCGCGATCACCGGCGAGACGCTGACGCTCGCGGGGCGCCGCTGAACCCGCCGGGGGTCGCGCGGAGTCGGCCCGGTGTCATGTCCATCGGCCGGACGGGTCGGTCCGGTCGGCTCGACCTCTGCGGGAGGTGACCGTGCGCGTCCTGTTCACGACCTGGGCCTCGGGTGCCCATCTCGTCCCCATGGTGCCGTTGGCCCGCGCCCTGCTCGGGGCCGGGCATCAAGTGCGGGTCGCGGTGCCGTCCGAATGCGCGGCGGCTGTCGCCCGCACCGGCCTGGTGCCGGTGCAGATCGGCGCCCTGCCCCTGGCGGTGGTCAGAGGGCCGGACGTGGCGCGCCGCCCGCGCGGCATCTGGCCCACGGAGTGGCCGGTGCGGCCCGCCGCGCTCACCCCGGAGCAGCACGGCGTGCTGCGCGCGTGCGGCGACCGGCAGGTGCGGATCGCCGAGGCGATGGCCCAGGGCCTGGTGGCCTTCGCCCGCTGCTGGCAGCCGGAGCTGGTGGTGCACGACGCGGGCGCGTACGCGGGCACGGTGGCCGCGGGAGCGCTGGGGGTGCCCGCGGTCGGCCAGCTGTGGGGGAGCGCGGCCGTCCTGCGGCTGGACCGGCAGCGGCTCGAAGGCCCGCCGCTGCCCGGCTACGCCCGGCTGATGAGGCGTTACGGCGCCGACCCGGCGCGCGAGCCCGACCTGTGGCTCGACCCCTGCCCGCCGAGTCTCGCGCTGCCCTCGCGGGCGCGGCGGCTGCCGGTGCGCTTCGTGCCGTACGACGGGACGTCGCCGTACGAGGCCCGCCGCGCCGGGGCGCACCCCGCGCGCCATGAACACCCCGGGCGCCCCGGGCGCCATGAACACCTCGGGCACTCCGGGCACTCCGGGCGCCACACCGCCGCGTCGAACGGGCGGCGTGGGCCGGGCGGCGGCCCCAGGCGCTCCGGGCCGGTGCGGGTGTGCGCGGCATGGGATGACGCCGGTGGCCCGCCGGACGCCGTACGGGCCGCGCTGTGGGCCGCCGAGGCGCGGGGTGTGGAGGTCGTCCGGGTCGGAAGCGCCGCCGAGGGGCGGCCGCCCGCCGGGCCGCTGCACCGGGTGCTGCCGGGCTGCCGGGTGCTGGTCCACCAGGGCGGGGGCACGGCGGTGCTGGCCGCCGCCATGGCCGGGGTGCCGCAGCTGGTCGTCGCGCCCCGTCTGGAGCACCAGCTGAACGGGGCGCGGCTGGCCCGGGCGGGCGCCGGGATGTATCTGCCCGCCGATGCCCTCGACGCGGCCCGGCCCGGGGCGCGGGCGGCGGGCGCCCGGCTGGCCCTGGATCTGTTCGCGTTGCTGGAGCAGCCCTCGTACGCCGCGGCGGCGCATGCCCTGCGCCGGGAGGCGCTCGCGATGCCCGGCCCGGACAAGGCGGTGCGGGCGGTCACCCGGCTCGCGGGCCCGGCGGTGTGAGTCCGCCGGTCAGACGCGACCCATGCCGTCGGCCACGCGAAAGGCCCCTCACCGAAGTGAGGGGCCTTTCACTGTCTGTGCGCCGCCAGGGACTCGAACCCCGGACCCGCTGATTAAGAGTCAGCTGCTCTAACCAACTGAGCTAGCGGCGCCTGCCGACGTAGGAGACCTTAGCACCCGGACGCCATGGAGTGAAAATCGATAAGTTTCAGCCCGGAAAGGCGGCAGGTGCGCTGGTCACAGCCGTGCTGACAAGATCACCACCGGTGCTGCGGGCCGCTCTGACGCAGGCCCACAGCAACACCTCGGGGCCGGGCAGCCAGGGGTTGCGGACATCGGGCGCGACCAGCCAGCGCGGTGACGGCATCGGGGCGGACTCCCGGGCTCCGGACTCCCGGGCCCGGGGCTCCCGGGCACTGGGCCTCCCGGCGTCGGCCTCTTGGGGATCGCCCTCCAGGGGCGCCGCCTCCGGTGGTCCGGGGTCGGGCGGGAACAGCGGCGGCACGGTCACCGCGTCGCCCCGGCCGTAGCAGAGCAGTGGGGGAGCGGCCGCGCCCCACTCCTCCCAGCCGAGCAGCGCGGGCAGCCGCTGGGCGGTACCCGGGGTGGCGAAGAGCATGACCCGGCCGCCCTGGGCCGCGACCGGTCCGGTGCCGGGGCCGTCGGTCCATAACCGGCCCACCACCCGGCGGCCGAAGAGCGCGTCCATGCTGATGACGTCGAACGCCGTACCGCACGGCAGCGTCACCGGGGCGGTCGGGGCAGCGGCCCACAGGGCCTGCACACCGCGCGGGGAGGCGCTGGCCGAGGCGAGCCAGTCCGCGCCTGCCGGGGTGACGAAGGCGGCGGTGTGAAGCGAGTCCTGCGGCGATCTGCTCATGTTTCCACCTTTACCGTCAGCGATGACGGTGTAGAGAGATGAGACGAAACCGGGACATCGGACGGCGGTATCGGGTACCTTCCGCCCGCATATGCCCCGGGCTCACGCCTGCCGTCAGTCCAGCACCTCGCCGCCCCGCATCAGCTCACGACCGAATTCGACCATCTTCTTGGCGTAGTCCTCGGTCCACTCGGCACGCTCGGCGATCACGGCGGGGGTCAGCCGATCGAACCGCCTCGGGTCGGCGAGCTGCGCGGCCGCCATCGCCTGGAACTCCATGGCCCGGTCCGTCGCCGCGCGGAACGCCAGCACCAGCTCCGTCGAGCGGGACAGCAGCTCACGCGGGTCTTCGATCGACTCCAGGTCGAAGAAGTGCGCCTCGTCCGACGCGGCGGCGGCCGGTTCGAAGAGCAGGGGCGCGGGCTTCAGCCGCCGGGGCGCGGAGCCGTGCCGGCCGTGAGCCGAATCCGGCTCGGGCATGTGATCTCTCCTCCTGGCTCGTGAGACACGTACGGTTCGCGGGTCTTGTCGTCTCCATTGTCGCGCGTAGGGCAAGGGCACCCCCGCCGTACGCCGCCGACCTGGGGTCTCTCCCCACCCCACCGTCCCCTGAACCCTGGCCGCACCTCTCACCCCGGTGACGCACCGTACGGCCACCGGGAACGCGCCGCCCTTACGGCCCTCGGCGACAGGCTCCTACGGCCGCCCGAGCCACGCCCGCACGCCCATACAGCCGCCCGAGCCACGCTCATCACGCCCTTACGGCCGCCATGCCACCCGGTGCTCCGACAGGTGCGCCAGCACCGCGTGATTGGCCTCCCAGCCGTCCGGGAACTTCACCGTGACGCCCAGCTGCACCGGCTCCGTGGAGGGATGCTCGTCCAGCAGTTCGGCCACCCCCGCCCGGCACACCACCACACACGCCTGCCGGTGCCGCGACGCCAGCACGCACAGCCGCCCCGTCTCCAGGTGGAAGGCCGTGGCGTCCGGCCGCCCCGACAGCGGGTGGAGCACGACCGTGACGTCGAACTCACGCCCTTGGAGGCGATTGGCGGTGTCGACGGTGACGCCGGAGACCCCGAGCCCCGCCAGCGCCGCCCGGACCGCCGCCGCCTGGTCCCGGTGCGCCGTGCCCACCGCGATCCGGTCCGCGGCGACCGGTTGCGGCTCGTCGGACCGCTCGCTGACCGCCACCGCGCCCCGGTCCAGCAGCCGCCGCACCACCTGGGCCACGGCCGCCACCGCCTCCGGGTCGGTGCGCGGGGTGCGCCGGGCGGGCAGCTCCAGCAGCCCCCAGCCGGACTCGGCGGCCTCGTCCAGCACCCGGTCGGGCCCCGAGCCGTCGGAGGCCACCCCGAAGCTCAGCCGCCGCTCGCCGTGGCCGGTGCCGCTGCGGAAGGGCGTGTACGGGTAGAACGCGTGCGAGACCAGCGGCGCGGCCGTGGCCGGGAGCCGCCAGGAGACCGGCAGCCGGTGCTGCGGAAGCCGCGGATTGTGGGCGAGCAGGGTGGTGACCGCGCTCGCCGACGGGTCGTACGAAAGCCCCGCCCACTGGTCGGCGCCCACCACGCTGAACGGGTCCAGCTGCCCGGGGTCGCCCACGAACAGCGCCCGCTCGAACAGCCCGGCGACCGCAAGCAGCGCGTCGGAGCGCATCTGGTACGCCTCGTCCACGATCGCGTGCCGCCACGGCTCGACGTTTTTGACGTGCGCCCACTTCGCGGCCGTGGAGACCACGATGTCGAGCCCGGCGAGGTCGGCGATCTTCGCGGAGGCGCGGACCGACTCATGACCGTCGAGCACCGGGTCGTACGGATGCGGATCGCTGCTGTGCAGCCGCCCCACCGGGAGGTCGGGGTCCGCCGTGGCCAGCCGGTCCACCAGGTCGTCCACCTGGGCGTTGGTCTGCGCGACCACCATCAGCGGCCGTCCGGCGGCGGCCAGCTCCCGCGCCGCCCGCACCACCAGCGTCGACTTGCCCGCACCGGGCGGGGAGTCCACGACGACGCCGCGGTCCGCTCCGTGCAGCGTGTCGTGCAGGATCGCCTCGGTGGCGCGCGCCGCGGCGGCCGACGGGTCGAACGGCTCGTCCGCGCGGGCACGGCCCGGGTGGGCAGCGGCGGCGGCCGGGTCCGCGCCGATCACAGATAGTCCTCCTCGGTCATCGGGTCGGGCTGGGGGCCCTGGACCGGGGCGGCGGCGTCCGGCGGGCCGCCGTGGGTCCATGGGGTGCTATCTGCGTCGGGCAGCTCGGGGCCGCCGCGCGGGGCGTGCTCGAACAGCGTCCAGCACACCCGGTCGCCCTTCTCGGGCACCGTGCCCGGCTCGGGCTGCTTGCCCCGGCCCATTCCGCCGGTCAGCCGCACCACCAGCGCGCGGCCCTGGCCGTCCGCGTCGTCCGGGGCGTCCGCGTCGCCTGGGCCGTCCGCGTCGCCCTGGCCCTTCGCGTCGCCCTGGCCCTCCACGGCAGCGGCTCCGTCGGCCCCGTCGGCCCCGTCGGCACCATCCACGTTCGCGAGACCCGCGAACTCCCCGCTCTGTGCCCTGCCGTCGGCCGTGACCCGGTGCAGCTTGACCCGCTCGGCCAGGTGCGGACGGTCCTCGGTGCGGATCGTGACCAGCGGGCGCGGGCGCGGCACCTTCGCGTCCGACCAGGCCATCTCCACATCGATCACCTCGCCCGCGAACGCCTCACCGGCCAGCCGCCGCCCCGCCATGACCAGCGGATCGTCCAGTGCCTCATGGGCGTCCAGCTGGGCCTGCGCGGTCTCGCGCGCGGCGAGCTTCTGCGCCGCCGTCACCGCGTCGTCCAGCTTGGGCTGCGGCGGCTCCCCGGCCCGGACCCGGTCCCGGTGGCCGGTGTAGGACCAGCGGTCCCGCTTCCAGCGGTCGGCCACCCGCGCGCCCTCCGGGAGGGCGCGCAGCAGATCCACTCCGCGCCACAGCGCGTCCCAGGTGGGCCGCAGCTGTGACTCGATCAGCCCGCGCAGCTCCGCCTCGGCGAGCCGCAGCCGCGCCGCGCCCCCGGCCACGCCCTGTGACGCCTCGGCACGGGCCGCGTCGTAGCGGGACATCGCCGGGGCCAGCAGCTTGTTGTCGAAGGCGGGGTCGGTGGCCGGGCCCGCGGGCGGGCAGCGCAGCCGACTGTCCCCGTCCCGCTCCGACTCCGCCCGCAGCGCCGCTTCCGCGCCCGGTACGCCCTCCGGCGGGTCGATCCAGGCCAGCAGCGAGCCCAGGTGCTGATCCTCCAGGTTGCTCTGCCCGGTCGCCCAGTGACGGCTCAGCAGCTCGGTGAGCGACAGCAGCAGACAGGAGCCGGGCACTCGCGCCCGCTCCCCGTAGTGGGTCAGCCACCGCCCCAGCAGCGGTACCCGCGCGGGTGCCGGGAAGGGCGTCTCCGGGTCCTGCTCGGCGGTCCGCCGGAACCGCATAGACCGGCCCAGCAGCCGGACGAACGCCACGCCCGCGGCGCTGGGCACCAGCAGCTGCGGCGCGTCCGCGCAGAGCTCGACCTGGACCGGCACCTTCTTACCGGTCTCCGGATCGGTCTCCTTGCGCTCCTCCAGCTCGACCTCGTCCCCGTACGAGTCCAGATACGGCTGGATCTCCTCGGCGAGCTCGGCGAGGAACGCGAACCTCAGGTCGCGGTCGCGTGGCTGGGCCACGATCAGCAGCCGCGGCGCGTCCCGGTCGGTGCCCACCAGTGCCCCGAGCGGCGCCCCCGCCTCACCCGCGGTGGTGAGCGGGACGAACGCCAGCGGGCGCTCCGACAGATGGCGGTGGCGCACGGTGGTCAGGGGCTGGGCCCGCCCCTCCCGGACCGCCTCCATCCGGGCCAGGGTGGTGATCAGCGACATGCCACCGCCTCGGGGCGGGACGCGAGCGCCTCGGCGCGCAGGGCCGCCGCGCGGCGCAGGGCGTCCACGGCGGGGTCGCCGGTGGGCGTTTCGTCGGCGGCAGCGTTCATGGCGGCCGTAAGGACGGCGTCCACGGTGGTGAGCCCGCCCAGCTCGCCCCGGACGCCACGGCCCAGCGCCTCGACCTGTCCCGCCGCGCGGGACCGCGTCCGGCAGTGGGCGGCCAGCTCACAGGTGGACAGGCACTCCGGCGCGTACGCCGCGTCGACCGCGTCCACGGCGGCCGTGAGCTCCCCGACCGGCCGGGTCGGGATCCGGCCGTCGTCGGTGAGCCGGAGGTCGAAGGTGGTGCCCTCGGGGAGGGCGGCGGCGATCTCCTCGATCCGGATCAGCCGGTCCAGCTGCCGCCGGGTGACCGCCAGCTGCTTGCGCACATCGACCAGTTCGGCGGTCGGCAGGTTGGAGAAGTCCTTGGGGCACACGAGCAGCACCTGATGCCGCACCCGGGCCCGTACGGGAGCGCGGTCCGCCCTGTTCGCCGCCTCCACCGCCTCCGCCGCGTCGCCGCCCTCCGCCGGCTCGCGGATCATCGACGCCACCCGCTCCAGCGCCAGCGTGTAGACCGCCGACTGCCGGGCGGCCGCGCCCACCTTGGCCGGGTCGGCGGAGCCGTCCACCATGGGGAAGGACTTGATCTCGATGACCGTCCACGACCCGTCGGGGTGGACCACGACCGCGTCCGGCTCCAGGAAGGCGGGCGAGCCCGCGACGTCCAGGCTCACCATCGGATGGTCCAGCAGCGCCCAGCGCCCCGCCTCCGTGGCCTCCCGCAGCGCGAGCGCCGTACGGGCGGTGCGGCCCTGCGGTCCGGGCGCGGTCAGATCGGGGGTCGCGACGGCGCCGGGGCCGGGCGGCTCCGAGCCGTCGCGCAGCCGCTCGTGCAGCAGCCGGACCAGGTCCGCGCCGCCGTCGGCCTTTACCCGGGCCTCGAAGGAGTTACCGCGCTGATGCGCGAACTGCGACTGACCGAAGTTCGCGGGAGCCCCCAGGGCCTGCGCCAGCGCGCCCTTGTCGACCCCGGCCCCGTCCAGCAGCGCGCGGCGGCGGCAGCCCGGGTTGGCGGCCAGCGCCGCCAGCGCTCGGGCGTCCATCGGACGGGGAGCGGTGGCCGGGCCGCGCAGCTCAGCGAGCCGCTGCCGGAGCCCCGTCGCCTGCCGTGGAGGCCGCGCCGTCCGTGGCCGGGCCGCCCCGGCCGCCGGCACCGGCACCGGCTCCCCGGCCGCCGTCGTCCGCGGCACCCTCGGTGCGTTGCCTGTCCGCGCCCCTGCCCTGCTGTCGGGGGATCCGTTCCCGTTCACGCGCCGAAGTCTCGCACTTGTCACCGACATTCGCGGGCACAGCCGCGTTTCGGGAGGCGACGGGGGCCTCCTGGGCGGGGCGCAGGCGGCTGCGCAGGGCCTCCGTGAGCCGCAGCGCCGGGCCCGCCAGCAGCGCCCCGAGCCCCATGGTGACGACGCCGGCGGCCGCGTCCAGGAAGTAGTGGTTGGCGGTGCCCATCACCACGAGTGCGATCACCAGCGGATAGCCGACCGCGCCGACCTTGGCCCACACCGAGCGCCCGTGCCGCCACAGGGCGACGCCGCACCACAGCGCCCATCCCACATGGAGGCTGGGCATCGCCGCGTACTGGTTGGTCAGCCCGCCGAGCCCGCGCGGTGCGCTGGCGTCGCCGCCCCACCAGCCGTACGAGCCGTACTGCGCCATGGTGTCCACGAAGCCGTGGCTCGCGTCCAGGAGCCGTGGCGGGCACGTCGGCAGCAGCGTGAAGCCGATGAGCCCGATGACGGTGGAGACCAGCAGCCAGGTGCGCAGAAAGCGGTAGTCCGACGCCTTACGGCGCTTCCACAGCCACATCAGGATGGCCGGGGTGAGGACGTAGTGCAGCGAGGCGTAGGCGAAGTCCGCAGGTATGCCTATGACCGCGTGGGTCGTGAAGAGGTCGTTCAGCGGCGACTCGAAGTCGATGTTCAGACGCTGTTCGAAATGGAGGATCGCCAGACCGTGATCGACGGCGGTGGACACATCGCCGCGGGCCAGGAGCCGACCGGCCGAGTACGCGGCGTACACCACCGCTATGAGCGGCAGTTCGGTCCACCAACGGGGCCGACTGCCCTGTGCTGCTCCGGCACGGGGCACGGTATAGGGCATTCGGACGCTCTCCAAAGTTCAGCCGGCCAGGAAAAGGCGCGCGGTCAACCGTACGGTGTAGGCGAAGCGACCTACGCACCGCCCCCATCCGCGAGCGCGTCCACTGTCGGGACCCCCTGGCGGACTCGCGCGCAGCCTGGAAGACGCCAGGAGTGACCCGGAGGTTGCCTGCCGATCATGTGCGCGATGATGGAGGGATGGTGATCGGCCATGTGCCGGTCCTGTGATGTGCACGAAACCGCAGGCAGCGACGTGTAACGGCGCACGGCGGCGCGGCGGTGCGGATCCGGTGAAAGAAGGCACTGCCCCATGGCCCCACGCATCCTCCTGGCCCGGCACGGACAGACGCGGTGGTCGCTGACCGGGAAGCACACCGGCCGTACGGACATCCCGCTGCTGGACGAGGGGCGGCGCGGCGCCGAACTGCTCGGCGAGCGGCTGCGCCACGGCCCCTGGGCGGGCCTCCCGGACGTCGAGGTGCGCACCAGCCCGCTGGCGCGGGCGAAGGAGACCTGCGCGCTGGCGGGCTTCGGCGACCGGGCGCGGGAGTGGGACGCGCTCCTGGAGTGGGACTACGGCGCGTACGAGGGGATGACCCCCGCCGAGATCAAGGCCATCCGGCCGGACTGGCTCATCTGGCGCGACGGGGTGCCCGAGGGCGAGTCGATCGCCTCGATCGAGGCGCGGGCCGACGAGGTCGTGGAGTGGGCGCGCTCGGCCGACCGCGATGTGCTGGTCTTCGCGCACGGCCACATCCTGCGGACGCTGGGCGCCCGTTGGCTCGGTCATGACGCCTCCTTCGCCGCCCGTATCCGGCTCGATCCCACGTCCCTGTCGGTGCTCGGCTGGGCGTACGGCGAGCCCGCCATCGAGCGCTGGAACGACACCGGTCATCTCGACTGAACCGGCCATTCGACTGAACCGGCCATTGAACCGGCCATCCCGATCGAGTGGCCGAACCGGCGTCAGACCGGGCTGGTGAGGCCGGCCGGTTCGGGACGCGCGCCCTGCTCGGGACGGGCGGCGGCCTCGGGACGGGCGGCGGCCGTCTCATAGCGGGCGAGGAAGTCCGCGACCGCCGCATCGCGACCGTAAGGACGAAGTATCCGGGCCGTGTCGTCGAGCATCCGGCGGATCCGCGACGACTTCACCTGGTCCAGCAGGCCGAGCGCCCGGCCGGCCGAGGCGGCGGCCGCGTCCGGCGCGCCGCCCGCCACCAGATCGCTCGCCAGCTCCGTGGTGAAGAGCGCGATGTTGCGGGTGAAGTGGGGGTTCTGGAGGGCGACCGCGCGCCGCGCGTGCTCCACGGCGCGCTTCCAGTCGCCGAGCGCCGACCAGCACTGTGCCTCCAGCCCCTCCAGTTCGGCCTCCCCGAAGAAGCTCATCCACTCGGGGTCGGCGTCGCAGGGGCCGCGCTCGAACAGGGTCCGGGCGCGCAGCAGCGCCCGCTCACAGCCACCCCGGTCGGTCAGCCAGGCGAGCCCCCCGGCCTCGCGCAGCGCGAGCAGCGACAGCAGCCGTGGCGAGGCGAGCCGCTCGGCGACCCGCTGGGCCGCCTGCGCCGCCCTCACGGCCTCGCGGGGGTGTCCGGCGTCGCGGGCGAGGAAGGCGGTGTTGCAGAACGCGTGCGCCTCCAGGGCGGCGTCGCCGGAGACCCGCGCGGTGGCCAGGGCCTCGGCGTAGTGGGACCGCGCGTCGGACAGCCGCCCGGAGTCATGGGCCAGCCAGCCCACCGAGATGGCCAGTTCGCCCGCGCCCGCGAAGAGCCGCTCGGCGATGGAGCGGCTGTAGCCGCCCGCGTCGAGCAGCGCGTAGGCGGCGCTCAGCGGTTTGGCGGTGTGCGCGTAGAGGGGGTCGGCGCCGTGCCGGTCGTCCAGCACCCGGATCCGCCGTACCGCCTCCTCCACGGCGGCGGCCTCGGCCTCGCCCACCCGCCGTTCCGTCCGCCGGGGCGGCGTCCCGGCCCGGGGCGCGGCGGCCACGGCGGCGGCCGCCGCCCCACCGGCCATGAACGAGCGGCGCAGCAGTTCGCTCTCCTCGAAGACGTCGACGGGCCCCTTGCCCTGGGGTGCGCAGGGCCCGGGGCGCGGGCCGGGTAAGGGGACGGGCACGGGGACGGGAGGGCCCATGGGGCCGCGCGCCTGGTGGCCGCGCACCGACTCACGGGAGGCGAAGCCGAGATCCGTAAGGGTGCGGCCGGGGAACATATGGCGGAAGACCCGCTCGTACGCGTAGTTGGGGCAGCGGATCGCCCCCGATTCGACACGGCCGATATAGCGGGCGTCGCAGGAGACCTGCTCGCCGATCTCACGGGCGGCGCGGCGCACGGACGCCGCGAACTCGGAGGGCGAGAGCTGTCCGCGCAGTCGGCGGAACGCGGTGTTCGGCCGGGGTGGCGGGGGCTCTGGAAGCGGCGTCATCTGAGCCTCTCCCTTGGTGATGCCAGGTGGGCGGGGGAGAACCGTACCGGCTGTGAGATCCACGACACTCGGAGATTTCCGGCAAATGTGGCGTCTCGTCCACGATCTGCCATGAACTGCCATCCTTTACGGCGGCATTCGGCCGTAGCCGTTGACACCGCCGCGCGTTGAACCAGGTGCTACCCGATGAAGAGGGAGGCCGGAGTGGATACCAGCCGCTCACGGACGACTGCCCAGCACCCCCAGCGCCAGGACTGCGATCTCGTCACCGTGCCCGCCCGCCAGGGGCTGGAGGCGGTGGACATCATGCGTCGTGCGTGCGACGGCCTCGGTCCCGTCCTGCACGACAACGCCTGCGACACCCTCGGCTTCCTGGTCCCGCCCGGCACGGCGGACGGCTGGGACCTGCCGGGCTCGGCGTGCACCCAGACATCCGGACGTGGGATCCGGATAAATATCGACTCTGGCACCGGCACCGGCACCGGCACCTCCGCCGAGGCCGGAGACACCCGAACCGGAGACTCCGCGTTCGGGGACCCCCCGTCCGGAGACACCGCGTCCGGAGACTCCGCGTCCGGAGACTCCGCGTCCGGAGACTCCGCGTCCGGAGACAGTGAATCCGGGGGCAGTGAATCCGGAGACAGCGCGTCCGGTGCGGCCGGGAACGAGGCCCCGCCGGGCATCGGCACCGGCTGGCTGGTGCCGCCCGACGCGGCGTACACGGTCGCCACCGACCCCGCCGAGCTCCGGGCGGCGCTCGGTGAGGCGGCCCGCACGATCGAGGCCGTCGACCGCTGCCAGTGAGTCCCGGGGGCTGTCAGTGGTCGGCCCCATACTGGGACACATGGCGAAAGGCACGAACAAGCGAGCCGCGCGCGGGCGCGGAGCGGCGCGGGGACGCAGCCCCGAGCCGGTCACCGCATCCGTCGACGGGGGGCTCGCCGAGCTCGTGCCGGACCGGGACCGGCCGCGCGGCTGGACGCTGCTGCTCGACGGCAAGCCGCAGTCGCATGTGGACCTCGACGACCCCGCGTATCTCGACTTCGAGTACCAGCGCAGATTCGGCCATGTCGCCGATCTCGCCGCCCCTCCCGGCCGCCCGCTGCGCGCGGTCCATCTGGGCGGCGGCGCCTTCACCCTCGCCCGCTATATAGCGGCCGCCCGCCCCCGCTCCACCCAGCAGATCATCGAGATCGACGCCCCGCTCATCCAGTTCGTCCGGCGTGAGCTGCCGCTGGACCCCGGTGACCGGATACGGGTGCGCGGCGCCGATGCCCGGGCCGGGCTCGCCAAGGTGCCCGACGGCTGGGCGGATCTGATCATCGCGGATGTCTTCAGCGGGGCCCGTACGCCCGCCCATCTCACCAGCGCGGAGTTCCTCGCCGAGGTGCGCCGCGCCCTGCGCCCCGACGGGTGCTACGTCGCGAACCTCGCCGACGGCCCGCCGCTGGCCCATCTGAAGGCCCAGATCGCCACCGCCCGCACCGTGTTCGCCGAGGTGTGTCTGACCGCCGACCCCGCCCTGCTGCGCGGCCGCCGCTTCGGGAACGCCGTGCTGCTGGCCGCGGACCGCGAGTTGCCGCTGGCCGAGCTCACCCGCCGCGCCGCGGGCGATCCGCACCCCGCCCGGGTCGAACACGGCCGCGCGCTAGCGGACTTCACCGGTGGCGCGGCCCCGGTCACCGACGCGACCGCCGCCCCCTCCCCGGCCCCGCCGCCCGCCGTCTTCGCCTGACCGGAGGTCAGCACCGGAGGTCGGCACCGGAGGTCGGCACCGGAGGTCGGCACCGGAGGTCAGCAAGGGACCTCCCGCGAAGCGCTCAGTGCTCGTCGATGCGGACCTGGGGCGGGCCGTCGTGCCAGGTGCAGAAGATGGTGGTGGTGTCGGCCCCGGAGACGAAGTCCACCCGGATCCACTCGCTCTGCTTCCACACCTGCATCTGCCATCCGCCGTCCGGGGTCGCCGAGACCAGATCCGCCGACGCCGCCCGGATGTCGAAGACTGCCCGGCCGCCCTTGGCCGGATAGCTGCGCACCTCCCCGCTCTCCTCCGGCCGCGCAGGCTCCCGTCGGGACGGCGTCTGCGTCGGCTTCCGGGTGCGCCCGGCCGAACCGGACTCCTTGTCCTTGTCCCCCGCGGACCCCGCGGACCCCGCGTCCGTCCCGGGAGGCGAGGGCGAGGACGGCGAGGACGGTGAAGTGGCCGACGGCGAGGGTGGTTTGGGCCGATGCGTGGAGGAGGACCAGGCCCCGTTCGCCGACCCGGAGCCGTCCGTGATCGGCAGCGCGCGCGGCGGGTCGTAGGCCGTACCGGTCAGCACCGTCCGCACGCCGTACCACGACAGCGTGACCGCGGCGCCGGTCGCCAGCACCCAGGCCAGACATTGGACCAGACCTCTTTGCATCTTCCTCATCTTGCCTCACCCGAATGGCGTACGGTGCCGCTCATGGCAAGTGTGCTTGTGGTCGAGGACGACCAGTTCGTGCGCTCAGCCCTCATACGGCAGTTGACCGAGGCGTCCCATACCGTGCGCAGCGTCGGCACCGCCCTGGAGGCGTTGCGTGAGGTGGCGCAGATCGGGTTCGACGTCGTCATCCTGGACCTCGGCCTGCCCGACCTGGACGGGGCGGAGGCGCTCAAGATGCTGCGCGGCATCACCGATGTGCCGGTCATCGTGGCCACCGCCCGTGACGACGAGGGTGAGATCGTCCGGCTGCTCAACGACGGCGCCGACGACTACCTGGTCAAACCGTTCTCCGTGGCCCATCTCTCCGCCCGGATGACCGCCGTCCTGCGCCGTACGCGCGGGGGCGGGGCGGGCGAGCCGGGCGGCGCGGCGGCGCCCCCCGCGGTGCTCCGGGTCGGCGGGCTGGCCGTCGATCCGCTGCGCCGTCAGGCCCAGTTGGACGGGATGACGCTCGATCTGACCCGGCGGGAATTCGACCTGCTGGCCTATCTCGCCGGGCGGCCCGGCGTCGTGGTGCCGCGCCGGGAGCTCCTCGCCGAGGTCTGGCGGCAGGCGTACGGAGACGATCAGACCATAGACGTCCATCTGTCCTGGCTGCGCCGCAAGCTGGGCGAGACGGCCGCCCGGCCGCGCTATCTCCACACGCTGCGCGGGGTCGGGGTCAAACTGGAGCCCCCGGCGGAGCCCACGTGAGATGGGCTCTGGTCAAGGTCTGTCTGGCGGTCACGGCGATGGTCGTGGTCGCCTTCGCCGTACCGCTCGGACTCGTCGTCAAGGAGCTGGCCCGGGACCGGGCGTTCGCCGACGCCGAGCGGCAGGCCTCCACCATCGGCCCGGCGCTCGCCATCACCACCGAGCGGGCGCGGCTGCAGCGCGCGGTCGCCAGCACCCAGGCGGGCGGGGACGGCCGGATGGCGGTGCACGTCCCCGATGAGCCGGGGGAGCGGGGGAGCGGCTACGACCTGGGCAAGAGCCGTGCGCCCAAGGGTGAGCTGGCCACCGCGCGGCGGCTCGGCCGCGCCTCGGTGTCCGGCGCCCCCGGGGGCTATGCGCTGCTCCAGCCGACCGCGCTGAGCGGCGGTCAGGTCGCGGTCGTGGAGGTGTACGTCCCGCGGGGCGTGGTCACCAGCGGGGTCACCACGTCGTGGCTGGTGCTCGCGGGTGTCGGCCTCGCGCTGATCGTCGGCGCGGTGGCCATCGCCGACCGGCTCGGCACCCGGCTGGTGCGCCCCGCCGGGCGGCTCGCCGAGGCCGCCCACGACCTGGGCCGGGGCGAGCTCGGGGTGCGTGTCCCGGAGGACGGCCCGGCCGAACTCCGGGCGGCGGCCGCCGCGTTCAACTCCATGGCCGACCAAGTGGTCCAGCTCCTGGCCGGCGAGCGCGAGCTGGCCGCCGACCTCTCCCACCGGCTCCGCACCCCGCTCACCGTGCTGCGCCTCAACGCCGCCTCGCTGGGCGAGGGACCGGCGGCCGACCACACCCGCGCCGCCGTGGCCCAGTTGGAGGGCGAGGTCGACCAGATCATCCGCACCGCGCGCCAGCAGAAGACGCACACCCCATCCGGCTGTGACGCCTCCGAGGTGATCCGGGAGCGGATGGAGTTCTGGTCCGCGCTCGCCGAGGACGAAGACCGTACGGTGCGGCTGGCCGGGGTCGACCGCACCGTGCGGGTGCCGGTCGCCCGCCCCGAACTGGGCGCCGCGCTGGACGCCCTGCTCGGCAATGTCTTCCGGCACACGCCCGAGGGCACGGCGCTCGCGGTGGACGTCCACAACGGCGAGGACAGCGTGATCATCCTGGTCTCGGACGCGGGCCCCGGCATCGCCGACCCCGACGCGGCGCTCCGCCGGGGCCACGGCGACGGCGGCCCCGGCTCGACCGGGCTCGGCCTGGACATCGTGCGCCGGGTCGCGGAGTCCACGGGCGGCGATCTGCGGATCGGGCGGTCCGTGCTGGGCGGCACCGAGGTACGGGTGTGGCTCTCGCTGAACGGCGCCGGGTCCGCCGACCCGGGGCAGCGGCGGCGCGGCCGTAAGAAGAGGACCCGGGGCCGCGGCAGGGCCAAGGAGCCCGCGGAGCATTAATCGCCGCCGATGGGTTCCTTAAGGCAGCCATAAGATCCGTGGCCCGTGCACGGATCCTGCCGTTTGTCCGACTTCCCCTCGCTAGCGTGTCGCCCGCACCACCAACCCCCCACATCCGTACAGCGAAGGCAGGCACCTGATGAGCAGTACGCACCGTCGCAAGGCGAGCCGGACCACCAAGGTGATCGGCGCGACCGCCGCCGCCGTCGTGGCCGGTGGCACGGCGTTCGCGCTCAGCGGGGCGGCGAACGCGGGAACCGTCTCCGAGAAGCCCGCCGCCTCCGAGAAGCCCGCCGCGGCGGCGGGCGGCTTCGCCCCGTACATCGACACCTCGCTCTACCCCGCCTACGACATGGTGGGCACCGCCGACAAGACCGGCGTCAAGGAGTTCAACCTCGCCTTCATCACCTCCGGTGGCGGCTGTGCCCCCAAGTGGGGCGGCGGCACCGAGGTCGGTGACAACGAGGTGGCCAAGCAGACCGAAGCGCTGCGCGCGAAGGGCGGCGACGTCCGGGTCTCCTTCGGCGGCGCCTCCGGCTCCGAGCTGGGCCTGGTCTGCACCTCGGCGGACGAGCTCGCCGCGGCCTACGGCAAGGTCGTGGACGCCCTCAAGCTCACCAAGGTCGACTTCGACATCGAGGGCAGCGCGCTCCCGAACAAGGAGGCCAACACCCGCCGCGCCCAGGCGATAGCCAAGCTCCAGGAGCAGCACGCGGACCTGGATGTCTCCTTCACCCTGCCGGTGCTGCCGACCGGCCTCACCCAGGACGGTGTCGACCTCGTCGCCGACGCCAAGAAGAACGGCGTGAAGGTCTCCGCCGTCAACATCATGGCGATGGACTACGGCGCGTCCTTCGACGACGACATGGGCCAGTACGCGATCGACGCCGCCACCGCGACCCAGGGCCAGATCAAGGAGGCGCTCGGGCTGAGCGACGACGAGGCGTGGAAGGCCGTCGCGGTCACCCCGATGATCGGCGTCAATGACGTCAAGAACGAGATATTCAAGGTCGACGACGCCTCCCAGCTGGTGGAGTTCGCCAAGTCCAAGGGCCTGGCCTGGCTGTCGATGTGGTCCGCGACCCGCGACAAGCAGTGCCCCAGCCCGCAGGACACCGCGTCGCCGACCTGCAGCTCGATCGACCAGGAAGAGCTCGCGTTCACCAAGGCCTTCGGCGCCTTCAACGGCTGACGCCCACGGCAGCTGAGACGGCGTAGCCGTCGCACCGGCCCCACATCACCACCCCCCACGGAAACCCCCCACACGGCGGGGCGCGGACGGAATCCCCCACCCACCGCGCCCCGCCGTTTCCGTCGTCCCGGCGTCCTACGGGATGTCCGGCGGGGCCAGGCGTACGCGTACCGTCGGAGAACCCCTAGGGCCGCTGTGGTTCCTCCGCCCGCACCTCCTCCTCGCGCTCCCCGTGCTCCTCGTGCTCCGCCACCTGCTCCTTCGTGACCTTGGCGACCTGGCCGTCGCGACCGAAGTAGCTCCGGGACAGCGAGACCCGCAGCCGTTCCTTGAAGGAGAGCTTCCGGGCGACCCCGGCCTCGTCGACCGACGGCGGCAGCTCCAGCGGCAGATACTGCTCATACGCGGTCAGCGTGTACTTCTCCCCGGGTGAGAGCGGCTCGTGCACCTCGGCGTACTCGCCGTGCGGCAGCCGCTGGATGGTGCCGGTCTCGCGGCCGTGCAGCAGCTTCTGCCGGTCCCTGTGCTGGAGGCCGAGACAGATCCGCTTGGTGATCACGAAGACCACGACCGGTACCACGAAGAAGCCGATCCGGCAGGTCCAGGTGATCGCGTTGATCGACAGCTGGAAGTGGGTGGCGATGAGGTCATTGCCGCCGCCCGCCAGCAGCACCGCGTAGAGGGCGGCCCAGGCGGCGCCGAAGGCGGTGCGGGTCGGGGCGTTGCGCGGGCGCTCATTGAAATGGTGTTCGCGCCGGTCCCCGGTGATCCACGCCTCCAGGAACGGATAGAGCCAGATGACCAGCAGCACCGTGGGGAAGACCAGGAACGGGATCAGCACCCCGAGTACCAGGGTGTGGCCCCAGAGATTGATCTCCCAGCCCGGCATCAGCCGGATCAGCCCTTCGGAATAGCCCATGTACCAGTCGGGCTGGGCGTCGGTGGACACCTGGTCGGGCCGGTAGGGGCCGTAGGACCACACCGGATTGATCTGGGCGATGGCCGACATCAGGGTGGTGACGCCGAAGACCAGGAAGAAGAATCCGCCGGACTTGGCCACGTAGACCGGCCAAAAGGGCGGCCCCACGATATTCATGTTCTTCTTTCCGGGCCCCGGTTGATGGGTGTGCTTGTGGTACACGAGCAGGATCATATGGAGCGCCAGCAGCCCGAGCATGATGCCCGGAATGAGCAGCACATGCACGGTGAACAGCCGTGGCACGACCGCCGTTCCGGGGAATTGGCCGTCGAAGAAGAAGAACGACAGATAGGTGCCGACGATCGGGACGGACAGGATCGCGCCCTCCACGAAGCGCAGACCGGTGCCCGACAGCAGATCGTCGGGCAGCGAATAGCCCATGAAGCCGTCGAACATTCCGAGGATCAGCAGACCGGCGCCGGACAGCCAGTTGATCTCGCGCGGTTTGCGGAAGACGCCGTTGAAGAACGTCCGCATCATATGGACGATCATGCTGGCGATGAAGACGATCGCCGCCCAGTGGTGGACCTGCCGCATCAGCAGTCCGCCGCGCACATCGAAGCTGATGTCCAGCGTGGACGCGTACGCCTGCGACATGCGGATGCCGTTCAGGGGCGTCCACCGGCCGTCGTAGATCACCTCGTTCATCGCCGGTTTGAAGAACAGGGTCAGATAGACACCGGTCAGAATGATGATGACGAACGTATAGAGGGCGATCTCACCGATCAGAAAGGACCAGTGGTCGGGGAAGACCTTGCGCAAATTGGCCTTGGCCATCGTGAACAGGCCCACCCGGCCGTCGAACCAGCCGGCGAGGGCCTCGCCTTTTCCGGCGGGCGCGCGCCGACCGGATGGCTCATCGCGGAACCTCTGCCGGCGCTCCGGAAATGCTCTCATGTCTCAATGGGTTTACCAGGCATTCTCCACGGATGACGGCGCCCTTCCGCCGGGTGGATCAGGGCGTAACCCCTTTGAAGGAAGAACGCTCCGGCCGGCTTGCGCACCGGCGCCCGCCGCCATCGCCATCCGCGGCGCCGCCCGCCCCCCAGCGGGCGGCGCCGCGGACGCGGGCCCCGGTCAGGCCGCCGGAAGCTCTCCGGTGCGGGCCACCCGGGCGTACCAGCGGGCGCTCGACTTCGGTACCCGGGCCTGCGTCGGATAGTCGACGTAGACCGCGCCGAAGCGCTTGCTGTAGCCGTACGCCCATTCGAAGTTGTCCATCAGCGACCACAGGAAATAGCCGCGCAGATCGGCGCCGTCCGCGATGGCCTGGTGGGCCACGGCCAGATGGGCCTGGAGGTAGTCGATCCGCCGCGGGTCGTGGACCGCGCCCTCCGCGTCCGGCTTGTCGTCGAACGCGGCGCCGTTCTCGGTGATGTACAGCGGTACGCCCGGCGCCTCACGGCTGTAGCGCATCAGCAGGTCGTGCAGCCCGGTCGGGTCGATCGTCCAGCCCATCTCGGTGCGCTCGCCCGGGGTCTGGTGGAACGCCACCCCCTCCGAGCCCGGCCACGGGGAGTGGGCACTGGCGCCGTGGCCGTCGTGGCGGGCGGGCGAGCCGTCCTTGTCGGTGGCGGCTGATACCAATGACGGTGTGTAGTAATTGATGCCCAGCGCGTCCAGGGGGTGCTTGATGACGGCCAGATCGCCATCGCGGACGAACGACCAGTCGGTGATCGAGGCGGTGTCCTTGATCAGGTCGCTGGGGTACGCGCCGCGCAGCAGCGGCCCGGTGAAGACGCGATTGGCCAGCGCGTCGATACGGCGCGACGCGTCCAGATCCTCGGGCTTGTCGCTGAGCGGCCGGACCACGGCCGGATTGAGGCTGATGGCGAGCTGAGCGCGGGCGGGGAGCGCGGCGCGCAGCGCCTGGGCGCCGAGGCCATGGGCGAGGTTCAGATGGTGGGCGGCGCGCAGCGGCGCCAGCCGCTCGGTGCGGCCCGGGGCGTGCACCCCCGAGCCGTAGCCCAGGAAGGCGCTGCACCACGGCTCGTTGAGGGTGGTCCAGAACTCGACGCGGTCGCCCAGCGCCTCCGCCACGATGCCCGCGTACTCGGCGAACCGCTCGGCGGTCTCGCGCTCCGGCCACCCGCCCGCGTTCTCCAGCTCCTGGGGCAGGTCCCAGTGGTAGAGGGTGACCACCGGCTGGATGCCCGCGCCCAGCAGCTCGTCCACCAGCGAGCGGTAGAAGTCGAGCCCGCGCTGCACGGCCGGCCCCCGGCCGGTCGGCTGCACCCGTGACCAGGACACCGAGAAGCGGTACGCCCCCAGGTTCAGCTCCGCCATCAGCCGGACGTCCTCGCGGAAGCGGTGGTAGTGGTCGACCGCCACATCACCGGTGTCACCGGCGAGCACCCGGCCCGGGGTGTGGCTGAAGGTGTCCCAGATGGAGGGGGTGCGGCCGTCCTCCTGGGCGGCGCCCTCGACCTGATAGGCGGCCGAGGCCGCGCCCCACAGGAATCCGGGCGGAAAGGTAAGAGTCATGGAAGCGCTCCCATTCGAGGTCGTGGGGAGGGGGAAACGGGGAGGGAGGACGTAGTGGCGGCGGGCCGCTCAGCCCTTGACCGCGCCCTGCATGATGCCCCCCACAATCTGCTTGCCGAAGAGGACGAAGGCGATCAGCAGCGGCAGGGTGCCCAGCAGCGCCCCCGCCATGATCAGTGATTGATCCGGGGTGTACCCCCGGCTCAGACCGGTCAACGCCACCTGCATGGTCGGGTTGCCGTTCTGCGTGAGCGCGATGAACGGCCAGAAGAAGTCGTTCCACGATTGGACGAAGGTGAGCATTCCCAGTACCGCCATCGCCGGACGCGCCGCCGGGAAGACGACGTGCCAGATGATCCGCAGGCTGCTCGCGCCGTCCATCCGCGCCGCCTCGATCAGCTCGCTCGGCAGCGCCTGGGAGAGGTACTGCCGCATGAAGAAGACCCCGAAGGCGCTGACGAGTGTCGGCACGATGACCGCCTGGAGCTGGTCGGTCCACTCCAGCTTGGCCACCATCATGTACAGCGGCACGACGCTGAGCTGGGGCGGCACCATCATCGTCCCGATGGTGAGCATCAGCAGGATGTTCTTGAAGCGGAAGCGCAGCTTGGCGAAGGCGAAGCCCGCGACGGTCGAGAACAGCACGGTCGACGCCGCGACCGTGCCCGCCACCACCGTCGTGTTGAGCAGCGCGGTGCCCATGTTGGCGCCGTTCCACGCCTTGTCCAGGTTGTTGAAGAGGTTGCCGCCGAACCACAGGGGAGGGGGCGTCTGGGCCAGCCGGGTGTTGGTGCGGGAGGCGGCGACGGCGGTCCACACCAGCGGGAAGAGCGAGCCGATGGTGAACAGGATCAGCACGGCGTAGGTGATCTTGCCCCCGTGCAGCTGCCTGCCCGCTCGGCCGCGGCCCCTTCCGCCCCGCGGGGCGGTGGGCGGGGGAGCTGCCGGATCGAGTGTCCGCCGGGAAGAGACAGTGGCGCTCATGGTTCTCCTCGTCTCCCTCACTGGCTCTTTCGCAGCCGTCGCGCGAACAGCGCGTTGGCCGCGGCGATCAGCAGCAGGATCAGGAACATCGTCCAGGCGATGGCGGAGGCCCGGCCGAGGTGCAGGTTCACCCAGCCCTGCTCGTACATGTAGAGGCCGAGCGTCTGGTACTGGTGATCGGCGCCGCCGGTGGCCGTCCCCGCGGTGTTGAACAGCAGCGGCTCACCGAAGAGCTGGGTGGCCCCGATCGTGGAGACGACGACCGTGAAGAGGATGGTGGGCCGCAGCGACGGGACGGTGACATGCAGGAACTGCTTCCAGCGCGAGGCCCCGTCCAGCGCCGCCGACTCGTACAGATCGTTCGGCACGGCCTGCATGGCGGCCAGGTAGATCAGCGCGTTGTAACCGGTCCACCGCCAGATGACGATCGTGGAGACCGCGATCTGCGAGGTCCAGGTGCCGTTCTGCCAGTCGACGCCGTCCAGTCCGACCAGCCCCAGGGACCAGTTGACCATGCCGTAGTCATGCCCGAAGAGCAGCGCGAACACCAGCGTGGCGGCGGCGACGGAGGTGGCGTACGGGGTGAGGATCGCCACCCGGAAGAACATCGAGGCGCGCAGTCGGTAGTTGAGCAGATGCGCGATCCCGAGGGCCATCATCAGCTGGGGAACGGTGGAGATCACCCCGATGGTGAAGGTGTTCCGCAGCGCCTTCCAGAAGAACTCGTCCTCCCACAGCCGGGAGTAGTTGTGCCACCCGGCCCACTCCATATGGGTGGGGTTGGTGAGCTCCACTTGGTGCAGCGAGGCCCACCCCGTGTAGAGCAGGGGGAAGAGGCCGAAGGCGGCGAAGAAGACGAAGAAGGGGGCGACGAAGGCGTACGGGCTCCATCGCACGTCCAAGCGGTAGCGGCGGCTGCGCCGGTCGCGACGCCGCTGCTCGGCCGGGTCGGGCGCCGGCGCGGTCGCGGCGCGCGGGGCCGCGCCCCCCTGCCCTGCGGGGGGCGCGGCCGTATCAGGGGTAAAGCCGGAAGGTGCGGTCATGTCCGGGTCACTGGTCCAGCGCGTTGTCGTTCGTCTTGATCGCGGCCTTCCAGCCTTCGTCGGCGGACTTGCCCTGCTGCTCGACTTGGAGCAGGCCGACATCGGTGAAGTTCTGCTTGATGACGGCGTCCTTCGGGCCCAGGATCTGCGTCGGACTGTCCTTCGCGGCCTGGGAGAAGATCTTGCCGATGGGCGCGTTGTTGAAGTAGGGGAGCTTGGCGTCGGCCACCTGGGGAAGGCTGTACGCGGCCTGGGCGCTGGGGAAGCTCGCCTGCTTCTCGAAGAGCTTGGCCTGCTGCTCGGGCGCGGTCAGCCAGGTGGCGAGCTTGACCGCCTCGTCCTTGTTCTTCGCCGCCTGCGGCACGGAGAGGAAGGAGCCGCCCCAGTTGGCGGGCTGGGGGGCGGCCGCGACGTCCCACTTGCCCTTGTACTTGTCCCCGGCGTACTCCTTGATCTGGCCGAGCATCCAGGCCGGGCAGGAGACGGTGGCGAACTTTCCGTTGGCGAGCGCCTGCTGCCAGGGCTTGGTGAACTCCTGGAGCTTGGCGGAGAGTTTGGACGCGGACGCGTCGGTCGCCAGCTTCCACGCCTTCTTGACGGCCGGGCCGTCCTTGTAGATGGGCTTCCCGCTCTTGTCGTAGTAGACCTCCGAGCTGCCGGAGACCGCCGCGTTGAACAGTCCGCCGGCCGAGTCCAGGAACGCGGCTCCGCCCGGCGCCTTCTTCGCGTAGTCCTTGCCGGCGTCGAGGTACTTCTGCCAGTCGCCCGCCCAGAGCTCGGAGACCGCGTCACGGTCGGCCGGGAGCCCGGCCTGCTGGAAGAGGTCCTTGCGGTAGCAGATCGCCATCGGGCCCACGTCCGTGCCGAGGCCGATCGTCTTTCCGTCCTTGGCGGTGGCCTGCGCCCACTTCCAGTCGAGGAAGTTTTCTTTTTTGACGCCGTCCGCCTTCGAAAGATCAACGAACTTGTCGGCCTGGGTGGTGGTGACCTCATTGATGTTGCCCACCTCGACCGCCTGGATGTCGGCGAGCCCGCTGCCCGAGCCGAGATGGGTGAGCAGCTGCGGGTAGTAGTTCGAGGCCGGGTCGATCACATTCTCTTCGATCTTGATATCCGGGTGCAGCTTTGTGTACTCGTCATAGAGCCCGGCCTGTTTGAAACCCATGACGCCGTACGTGCCGACGGTCACGACCGTCTTGCCCTTGCTGTCGCCGCCGCCGGACGAGCCGGCGGATCCGTCGTCGCCGTCATCGGCGCAACCGCTGAGCAGCCCGGCTCCTAAAGCGGCGACGGCCGCGAGGACCACGGCTCTGCTGCGGTGACTACCAGTGTTCCTGCGCATTCCGTCCTCCTAGCGCCCGGCCCAACGGCTTCCGGCCAAAAAGTAGTGATACATGGCTCTTTGAGATGCATCGAGTCGGGTGGGCATCGTGCGGGTTGTGTATGGCTCAGGTACGGTGGGAGCGCTCCCAGCTGTGATGTGTTGAAGGGTCGCGGCTCCCCGCTGGGGTGTCAAGGGAGTGCGCGAAACAACTTCCCGAAACCACACTGCTGTTGAATGTCCACGCAGCCGCCCATTTGGGGGGTTGGAGCTGCTGGGCATGGACGGCTGGAGGCGCGATATGGCAGGAACGCGGCGGCATGGTGCGGGGCGGGGACGGCCGACCCTCGAGGAGGTGGCGGCCCGCGCCGGAGTCGGCCGCGGCACCGTCTCCCGGGTGATCAACGGTTCGCCCCGGGTCAGCGACCGCACCCGCACGGCCGTGGAGCAGGCCGTCGCCGAACTCGGCTATGTGCCGAACCGAGTGGCCCGCGCCCTCGCCGCCAACCGTGCCGACGCCGTCGCCCTGGTCATCCCCGAGCCCGAGACCCGGCTCTTCGCCGAACCGTACTTCTCCGACATCATCCGCGGCGTCGGCGCCGAGCTCGCCGACACCGATCTCCAGCTGCTGCTCACCCTCATCCGCACCCCCAAGGAACGGCAGCGGCTCGCGGACTACCTCTCCGCACACCGGGTCGACGGGGTGCTGCTGGTCTCCGTCCACGCGGACGATCCGCTTCCGGATCTGCTGGAGCGGATCGAGATGCCCGCGGTGCTCAGCGGCCGCCGCTCGGCGCATGAGACGGTTCCGTACGTCGACTCGGACAACACCGGCGGCGCCCAGTCCGCCGTCGAGCACCTCATCGGCCGCGGCCGCGAAACGGTCGCCACCATCACCGGCCCGCTGGACATGTACGTCGCGCAGTGCCGCCTGGAGGGCTACGGCGCCGCGGTCCGGGCGGCGGGCCGGGAGGTGGAGGCGGAGCTGGTGGCCTCCGCGGACTTCACCGAGGAGGGCGGCCGCCGGGCGATGCGGCAACTGCTCAGCCAGTGCCCGGACTTGGACGGGGTCTTCGCCGCCTCGGACGTGATGGCCGCGGGCGCCCGTCAGGTGCTGCGCGAGAACGGGCGCGGCGTCCCGGACGACGTGGCGCTGGTCGGCTTCGAGGACTCGGCCGTCGCCCGCCATATGGACCCTCCGCTCACGAGCGTCCGGCAGGCCACGGAGGAGATGGGCCGGGCGATGGTGCGGGTGCTGCTCGAGGAGATCGCGGGGCGCTCGGACCGCACGGCCAAGCGGCCGCAGATGGTGCTGCCGACGCAGCTGGTGCGGCGGGAGTCCTCCTGAGGCTGCCCGGCTCCAGGCGGGCCGTCGTCATTTACGGACGCCACTCCGACGGCTTGAGCCGCTTCAATATCACCGCGAGGTGGCGGCGCCGGACGGCCACCCCTGCGCGCGTCGGGGGCGCAGGGGCATAGGCGGCCTGACCGTAGGTCAGCGAATGGCCTGGGCGATGTGCTGCCGCAGGGCGTCGTCGCTGATGGTGTCGGCGTCGCGCCAGGCGGCGTCGATGACCTCTTCGGTCTGCAACTGGCCGATCTCGGCGGTGGTGCGGAAGAGGAATCGGAAGTCGAAGTGCTGGTGGTCAGGCTCGCCCTTGGCGTCGTTCGCGTCGATCGAGTGAACATCGATGTGGATCGGTTTGTTGCTCATCGGGGTGACAGTGCCGATGGGGATGCCGGTCTCCTCCGCGAGCTCGCGGAGGGCGGCCTCCAGGAGGGTGCTGTCGGCGGATTCCAGGTGGCCTCCGGGGAGCAGCCACTTGCCGGTGGCGAGGTGGTGGATGTGCAGGATGCGCCCGTCCGGGCCGGTGAGGATCGCGCCGGCGGTCGCGTGGCCGCGGAACTCCTTGCGGGTGGTGAGGTCGGCTCCGGTGTTCAGGAGGTCGAGGACGGGGGCGAGGTCGGTCTTCTCTTCGGGGTGCTGGTCGAGGTAGGCGGTGAGAGTAGCGCGGATGTGGTCTGCCGTAATGGGCAAGTCGATCACCTGTTGAAGTAGGAGAGCCAGGTCGCCGCGATAGCGGCTCGGTCGGCCGCGCTGACCTCGTGCATGCCGGGGCTGAGGTCACCGCGGGTGAGCATCCTGATCGCGGCCAGTATTTCGGCCTGGATCAGGAAGATGAATGGCCCAACGCTGGCGCCATGCAGGAAGTTCACGGCGTTTCCACCGTTTGCCAGATAGAAGTAGTGGCCGGTGGTCTGATAGCGCGTGACGTGATCCCCGACCATCGTGCGGGTGTAGACGTCTGGTAGTCCGCCCAGCTCCAGCTCGTCCTCGCTTGAGGTGACGGTGGCGACGTAGGCACCGTTGCGGAGATGCGGGAAGTCCTCGCCGTGCAGGGAGACCTTGCCGGTCGCACAGAGCACCAGCCCGGCGCCGGTCAACGCGCTCGCGCAGTCGCGGGCGACGGCGAAGCCCTGGGACAGGGCCTGCGTGCGGCGGATGGGGTCGATGTCGAAGACGGTGACCTGGACGCCCTTGGCGTGCAGCAGGCGGGCGATGCTGGAGCCGAGCTTGCCGAAGCCGATCACCAGGGCGGGGCGGCCGTGCAGGATATCGCCGCGCCCGCGCATGACGGCCTCGGCCGAGAAGACCACGGACTGGCCGACGAGGAAGTCCTCGGGGTCCTTCAGCGGTGAACGGGCGACGGAGATGACCGGGCAGGGCAGCTTGTCGAGGTTCTCGTAGCGACGGTGTCCGTTCTCGGTGTCCTCAATCACTCCGGTGAGCTGACCGGAGAATCGTCCGTGCAGGTCGGCCAAGGTCGGCGCGAAGTAGCCGCCGACGTCCAGTAGGGTGATCGGCTCGCCGCCGGCCCTGGACTCGAAGTAGTCCAGGGCGGTATCAGCGTCGGCGAACAGCTCGCGGGACAGGGCGTCCACGGGGATGGTTTGCTCGATCTCGTGCTGGGCTGCCGGGCTGATGGACTTGGGCTTGGGCAGTACCGCCCGTAGCCGGGACAGCGAGGCGACCGCGCGGACGAAGCCGGGCCGTTCGGGAAGCAGGTGGGTGACCAGAAAAGACGCGGCCTGCTCAGCTGGGGCGAACTGGGCGGCGATCCTTGCGAAGTAGGCGTCCAACCGGGCGCGTTCAAAGGATTCCATCGCGTTCCCTCTCATCCGTCAGTGCGGGCTGTGCGTGGGGCGGCTGGTGTATCAGTCGGTGCGGGCGAGGCCGAACAGGAGCCTGTCGGCGGCAAGGGTGGCGTTAGGGGCGTCGACGCCGACAGCAGCCCGGGACCGGGGCCGGACGGAGTGGAGACCGGTGCCGCAGGGCGGTTCAGCATGGCGTCCCGCCCGCCTTGAAACGCGACCAGACGACCTTGCCGAACGGCTGGCGGTCCTCGACGCCCCAGCCGTCGGAGAACTCCTCGACGATCAGTAGCCCCCGCCCAGAGGTGTCCGTCTCGTCCGGGTGGCGAACTTCGGGGCGGCGGCCCCGGCTGTCGTGCACTTCCAGACGTACGAAGTCGTCGTCAGCGGCGATCTTGACCAGGAAGCCATGACCGGGGGCGGTTCCGTGGGTGAGGGCATTGGAAGCCAGCTCGGAGATGCAGAGCCGGATGTCCTCGGCCCGTTCGGACAGTCCCCAGGAAGCCAGGGTCGTCAGGGCGAAGTCGCGTGCCCGTCTGATCGATTCGGGCTCTGCGGCGAAGAACTGCTGAGTGGGGTCGGGCATGGTGAGCCTCACGTCTCGGCCTCCAGGGCGAAGGCGGGTCCCGGGCTTTGGCGGTACGAGCGACCCGTGCTGGAAAGGCTGGAGTGCCCGTGGCCTGCCGGGTGGGGCTTGCTGGTCCCGCGGACCAGCAGCAGCCGGGCCACGGCAGTGTCGATCCGCCTCTCCCGCTCGGTCGCTATCGCTTTGGGACCCAGGTGGGAGACAGCGGGCAGTACGACGCCGTAGGTGCCGGGCAGCGCGAGCACGTCCAGCAGCCCGGTGAACGCCGTCGTGATGGGCCCTGCTGTGGCCTTGCGGTCGGTGAAGACGCCGGACAACAGCAACTCGTGCCGTCGGCAATACTCGACCAGAGATGCGGTCAGGGCGATCTGCCGGGCTTCGGGGACGTTCACCAGTCGCAGGAAGCCGTAGACAACCGGGCCATTGACGCGGCGCTGCTCAGTGAGTGGTTCCATGCTCGTGACCGTCCAAGAAGAGTTGGGGAGGGCGGGGTGTTCGGGCCTGAGGCCTGCGGCTTCGGGCCCTGGGATCGAGCGTGGAGCAAACCGGACAGCCACGAAATGACCGGGTGTTGTACTTCCGTTGCACTTCCGTCCCCCGCCTTGCACGCTCCGTGCTTCCATGAGGTCCAGGAAGGGAGCGACGCGTGGCGACGGTGCACCATTGGAGCGGCTTGGAGGCCCATGTTCTGCGTCGCGCGCTGCGGATGAGCGTCCGCGCGTTCGCCGAGCATCTTGGGGTCGCTGTCCGCACCGTCTCCAAGTGGGACAAGCTCCAGGCCGCCACCGAGCCCCGACCGGACACGCAGGCCATCCTCGACACCGCGCTCGCCCGCGCGGATGCCGCCGTTCACCTGCGGTTTGAGACGCTCCTATCCGAGACTGGCAGGTTTTCCCCGGCAGGCACCGGGCGGCGGGTGACCGCCGGTGGCCCGCGGATGTGGGAATACGAGTCTTGGACCGAGGACCTGGACCGGACCGTGGTCGCGCTTTCCCGCCAGAACTTTGACTTTGCCGCCAGTCTGCTGACCCGGTGGATCAATCGGTGGAGACCGCTGGAACTGGACGACAAGGGCCTGTATCTGTTCGCCCGGTCCACTGCCCTGCTCGGTGACCTCCAACGCGACCAGGGTGCCGTGCTGGGACCGCTGTCGGCCCAGCACTCCTATGCCGGGGCCCGCTCGGTCTTCACCCAACTCGACATCCCCCGCCGAGTCGCCCAGCTCGACCTGTCACTGGCGGTGGTCGCGGAGATGTCCGGCAAGCTGGAGATCGCCGCCCGCCGATATGAATCCCTGGCCGTCGATGACCGCCTCTCCCGCCGAGACCGGGCCCGTGCCCGGTTATGGGTGGGGACCGCGCTGAGCAAGGATGGCAATCACAACTATGCCGCCCGCGTCATGCTGGCCGCGACCCGCGAGTTCGAGAACCTGTCCGAGCCCGACGACTGGTCGGTCGCCCACCAGAAACTCGCCCTCGCCCACCGTGGCGTCGGCAACCTGGGTGCCGCCCTGCACTGCATCGACATATCTCGTAGCACCGGCGTGACCGACTCGCCGATGCAGCGGGTGCGTCTGGACACCGCTCATGGTCACATCCTGCTGTCCGACCCGTCCACCCGGGATGATGGGCTGCGTGTGCTCGACGATGCCGCGAAGCTGGCCGCCAGGTTCGGCCTGAGCCACCAGCTCCGCAGCATCGAGGGCATCCGGATGACAACCGAGGGGGCGTCCGGCCCCCGGCGACGGTGACCAGGGAGACAGGCGAGTGACGGACAACCAGCGGGCCATCACCGAAGTCCAGCGCCAGCAGGCCAAGCTGATTTGGGACTTCCACCAGATGCATCACCAGGCACGGCCGTGCGACGTCGCGATCGGCCTGGGCAGCCACGACCTTGGAGTGCCTGCCTTCTGTGCCGAGCTGTATCGCGCCGGGCTCTTCGAGACCCTGGTCTTCACCGGCGGCCCCAACCCCACCGCGCCGGAGCGATTCCCCTGCGGCGAGGCGGTCCACTTCCGCGAGCACGCCATTGCGCTGGGCGTCCCCGCGGAAGCGATCCTGCTGGAGCCCGAGGCGCGCAACACGGGCCAGAACATCACCTTGTCCCGCGAGGTTCTGGCCGCTGCGGGGATCACTCCAGAGACGGTGCTGCTGGTCTCCATGCCCTATATGGAGCGACGCTCCTTCGCCACCGCCCGCAAGATGTGGCCCGAAGCCGAGGTGATCTGTGCCTCGGAGCCACTGGAGTTCGACGACTATCTCAAGAGTATTGGTGACGAGAAGCTCGTCACCGACCAGCTCGTCGGCGACCTCCAGCGGGTGATCGAGTATCCGAAGCTCGGGTTCGCCATCGAGCAGGACGTCCCGGAGGACGTGCATGCCGCGTACGAATCTCTCCTCGCCGCTGGCTTCGACAGCCGTCTCCTCAAGCTCTGACCTTCCCCCACCGGGCGGGCTGTGCGCGATTCACCAGCCCAACCTCTTCCCGCGGCTTTCGACGCTGGCCAAGCTGTTCGCGGCGGACTACTGGATCGTCTTGGACGACGTCCAGTTCACCCGCCGCGACTACCAGCACCGGGCCCTCCTGGCGGCCCTTGGCGACCGGCGGCGGCAGTGGCTCTCCATCCCCACCCACCTGCCCCAAGGCCAACCGACACGCATCAAGGACGCCCTGATCGTCGATCTCGTCCGGTCCCGGCGGCGCACCGAGTCGATGCTCCGGCAGTACTACGCCTCCAGCCCTCACTGGCCCGCCTTCGACCAGGCCCTGGCCCCGGTGCTCGAACGGTTCAGCACCGGCAAGACCGCAGCGGTCGCTGAGGCGTCCACCCGCATCCTGCTGGACCTGCTCGGCTGGAATGGCCAGATCCTCCGCAGCAGCCAGCTGGCTGCCCGACCCGGACGCTCGCAGCGGCTCGCCGACTTGGCCGCCGTCACCGGGGCACGGTCGTATCTGTGTGGGACCGGCGGCATGACCTATCTGGACACCTGCCTGTTCAGCGCTTGCGGCGTTACCGTCATGCCGTTCCGCATTCCGACGGCGGGGGTGTGGGTCTCCGGCCGCCAGGTCAGCGCCGTTCTAGCCTTGATGAGCATCGGCCCACAATCCTTGGCCGATGCACTGCGGACCGCTGCCGCCCAGACCTTCGCGCAACCCGTCGCATGCAGGCCCACGGCTTGATACGCAGACAGGGTCGGTGGTCGCGGTTCGCGACCACCGACCCCACCGCATCAGGGGACGGGTTGTGCGATCATGGCGCCGGTCAGGCGGATTACAGCGCCGGATAGGCGTTCTTCAGCAGCTCCTGGAACTGGGCCGAGAACCAGTGGCCCGACAGCGGAGCGTTCGGCAGCGCACCCGACATGTTGTTGTTGTTGCGCGGGTTGCCGGTGTACGTCGGGTCGCACATCCGGTCGAAGCCCTTGCCCTCGTCGTTCGGGATCTCGGAGCTCGCGCCGTCCGACTCGCCCGGGGGCTTCATCCACACGTACGCGTCGATCCCGGCCGCGGGTGCCGCCTTGGGCCGCTCACCGAGCCCGGCGCCCTTCTGGTTGCACCAGTTGCCGACGTGGATCCGGCGGTCGTAGCGCCCGCCGTTGACGTACGTGTCCACGTCCGTCTTCGCGCCGGGGCCGCTGGGCCGGGCCGAGCCGCCCCAGCCGTTGCGGGAGGTGTCGATCAGCGCGCCGATGTTGCTCGGGAAGCCGACGTTGACCAGCTCCTGGCGGAACGCCTGGGCGTAGGAGAGCTCGTCCACGTACCGGTTCCAGTCCACCCACTTCGACTGGCGCACGGTGGTGCCGTTGACCGAGTCGTTGACGGTGAAGTTGTCCTCCTTCAGCGCGCTGAAGTTGGCCGTGTTGGTGATGATGCCGGCCACCTTGTCGACCGTGCTGCCCTCGGCCGTCGCCGCCTGCTTGATCACCTGTGCGGTGGGGTTGAAGTTGTCGTCCCAGCCGATCCAGCCGTGGTGCCCGGCGTCGATGTAGTTGTAGACGTTGCCGATCGAGCCCAGCTTGTTCAGGGCGTAGCCGACGCCCTTCACATAGTTGCCGTTCGCCTTCATCGTGTCGCACTCGGGGGTCGCGGTGGGCTTGCCGCCGGTGTTGGTGACCAGATTGGGCAGCGAGTCGACCTCGATCGTGTTGACGATCCGCAGACTCGAGTTGGCGTACTTGGACTCGGAGAGGATCGCCGCTATCGGGTCGATGAACTCCGTCTTGTACTTGTCGATCTCGGTCGGGCCCAGCTCCCCGTTGGACGCCAGCGCGGAGCAGTCACGGCCGGGCAGGTCGTAGACCACTAACTGGACGACGGTCGGGCTGCCGCTCGACTGCTGCAGCGCCCGGTCGAGGTGGGCGCGCAGCCCCATCGCGCCGCCCGTGCCGTTGATCGCGGCGATCCGGTCCAGCCAGATGCCGGTCGGCTGGTTGGAGATCTTGCTGCCGCCGGGTTCGGCGGCGGCCTTCGCCGACCAGTCGGGGTTCACATACACCTTGGCGCCCGAGTACGGGTTGTCGACCTTCGCGGCGGCCGCCCTGCCGCTGTCCCCCTGGGCGGACGCCACACCGGTCAGCGCCCCCATGGTCAGCGCGGAGGCGGCGAGCAGAGTGCCCGCCCTTCGGATTCTGCGGCTCATTGCATTCCTTTCAGGTGATCACGGAGTCCCACGCCGTAGTTGGTCGGCGTGCCGTTGTAATCGCTGATCAGGGACGGTCCCGAGGAACAGTCCCAGGTGTTCCAGGTCCACCCCAGATACGAGGCGCCCTTGGTATCCAGCCAGGCCATGACCCGGTCGACATAGCCGTGGGAGCAGGTGTTCTCGCCGATCTCGCCCGCCACGAACGGGACCTGGGCGATGACCGGGGCCAGCTGTTCGTCGAAACAGCTCTCGCTGGAGCAGGTGTTGAAGTTGTAGGTGTGCCAGGCGGCGGCGAGATTGCCCGCCGGGTCTTTCGGCTTGTACGTCAGCCACTGGCGCAGATCGTTGGAGTAGGCGATCCCGGGGATCAGCACCAGGTTCCTGGCGCCGGTGGCCCGTACGGCGTTCAGCAGGGTCTGCGTCCCGGCGACCTGGAAGTCGATCCCGGGGCAGCTCCCGCCGTCGCGCCAGCACTTCCACGCCGCCGTGAGGTCGGAGGTGGCGCGGTCCGGGAACGGCTCGTTGAACAGGTCGAAGACCACGGCCTGGTCGCCTTTGAAGGTCTGGGCGACCGAGGTCCAGAAGGCCGGGGTGTACTGCGCGTCCGGCATCGGCTTCTGGCAGGTGGCGTACTCGGTGTCGGCGCAGTGGCTGTCCCCGCCCGTGTATCTGCCGTGGGACCAGTGGAGTTCGACGACGGGCGTGATGCCATGGGCCTCCAGCCGGGCGACGAATGCCTTGACGGCCGCGATGTAGTTGGCCCCTCCGTAGGCCGCGTCGATATGGGAAAGGCCCAGCCAGCACTCCTCGTTGAGCGGGATCCGGACCGCGTTGGCCTTCCAGTCGGCGATGGCCTTGACGGCCGCGTCGTCCACGGGGCCGTCGAAGATGCCACGGCCCTGGACACACATGAACTCACCGCCGGAGCGGTTGACGCCCAGCAGCCGCCGGGTGGCGCCGTTCTCGTCGACGAGCTTGTTGCCGGAGGCGCGGAGCTTCGGTGGTGCCGCGTTGGGTACGGTCACCGCTGGGGCGCTCGCGGCCGAAGCGTTCGTGCCCGAAGCGTTCGTGCCCGAAGCGCTCGCGGTCGAAGGGTTCGTGGCCGGGCCGCTCGCCGCCGAGGCGGTGGCGGGCACCAAGGCGGTGCCCGCCACGGATAACACCGCGGTGGCCACCAAGGCATAAAGGCGCGGGGGTGCTCGCATGGAGCGACTCCTCGAGGTCCAAGCGCCGTTCGATGCGGCGCTGACTGCTGGAACCGCTCCCACTGGTTGAAGTGAAGGTAGCGCTCGACGGGCGCATGTCAACAGACCCCGTTCACGAATTATCGGTTGAAGGTGTTCGACGACCCGCTGTTGTTCAAAGACTTGACACTCCTTCAGGCTGACACGAACCTTGGGAGCGCTCCCACTGGTTCGCACATCCCCCACCACCGCACGAACCGCGAGGAGGTCCCCCGATGCGCGTACAGCGTGGCTCGCCCTTATCCGGGGCACGACGACGAATGAGACGGCTGGTGACCACCCTGGTCGCCGCCCTCTCGCTCCCCGTGGCCATGACCGCGGCGGGCGGCGCCGCCCCCGCGCACGCCGCGGCGGTCCAGTGCGGGGTCGACTACAAGACCAATGACTGGGGCTCCGGCTTCACCGCCGATCTCACCATCACCAACCCCGGCAGCGACGCCATCGACGGCTGGACCCTCACCTACGCTTACGCGGGCAACCAGAAGCTCGCCAACGGCTGGAACGGCGGCTGGTCGCAGTCCGGCAAGACCGTCACCGTCACCAACGCCGGGCACAACGGGAAGATCGCGGCCGGAGGCAATGTCACCACCGGCGCCCAGTTCACCTACAGCGGCACCAACGCCGCCCCCACCTCCTTCGCCGTCAACGGCGTGGCCTGCCGGGGCGCCCATCAGCCGCCCATCGCGGTGCTGAGCAGCCCGTCACCCGGCGCCGTCTTCACCTCCGGCGGCACCGTCCCGATGACGGCCACGGCCGCGGCGGCCGACGGGGCGACGATCAGCAAGGTGGAGTTCTACAGCGACACCGAGCTCCTCGGCACCGACACCACCTCCCCGTACTCCTTCGACTACCAGGACGTCCCGGCCGGCGACTACTCGCTCTACGCCAAGGCGTACGACAGTCAGGGTGCCGCCGCCGAGTCCACCCCCGTCGGCATCCATGTGGCGGCCGGGCCCGCGCTGGTGGCCAGTCCCGGGCAGCTCGGGGTGCAGCAGGGCAAGTCCGGGACGTTCGGCGTGAAGCTGTCCACCAAGCCGTCCGGAGACGTCACGGTCTCCGTCGCCCGCACCTCGGGCAACACCGGGCTGACGGTCTCCTCGGGCGCCGCCCTCACCTTCACCCCCGCCAACTGGGACACCGCCCAGCAGGTGACCGTCGCCGCCGCGAACTCCGGCACCGGCGCCGCGACCTTCACCGCGACCGCCGCCGGTCACACCAAGGCCGAGGTCACCGTCACCCAGCTGGCCTCCGCGAAGGACTACGACGCCCGCTTCCTGGACCTCTACAACAAGATCACCGCACCTTCGGCGGGCTACTTCTCGCCCGAGGGCGTTCCGTACCACTCGGTGGAGACCCTGATCGTCGAGGCCCCCGACCACGGCCATGAGACGACCTCCGAGGCCTACAGCTATCTGATCTGGCTCCAGGCGATGTACGGCAAGGTCACCGGCGACTGGGCGAAGTTCAACAACGCGTGGGACCTCATGGAGAAGTACATGATCCCCACCCACGCCGACCAGCCCACCAACAGCTTCTACAACGCCTCCAAGCCGGCCACCTACGCGCCCGAGTGGGACCAGCCCTCCCAGTACCCCTCGCAGCTCAACGGCAATGTCCCGGTCGGCAACGACCCCATCGCCGCCGAGCTGAAGAGCGCGTACGGCACCGATGACATCTACGGCATGCACTGGATCCAGGACGTCGACAACGTCTACGGCTACGGCAACTCGCCCGGCAAGTGCGAGGCGGGACCGTCCGACACCGGCCCGTCCTACGTCAACACCTTCCAGCGCGGCCCGCAGGAGTCGGTCTGGGAGACCGTGACCCAGCCCACCTGCGACAGCTTCAAGTACGGCGGCAAGAACGGCTATCTGGACCTGTTCACCGGCGACGCCTCCTACTCCAAGCAGTGGAAGTTCACCAACGCCCCCGACGCCGACGCCCGCGTCGTCCAGGCCGCCTACTGGGCCTCGGAGTGGGCCAAGGCGCAGGGCAAGGGCGGCCAGATCTCCGGCAACATCGCCAAGGCCGCCAAGATGGGCGACTATCTGCGCTACGCGATGTACGACAAGTACTTCAAGAAGATCGGCAACTGTGCCGGTGAGACCACCTGCCCGGCCGGGAGCGGGAAGAACAGCTCCCACTACCTGCTGTCCTGGTACTACGCCTGGGGCGGCGCCACCGACACCTCCGCCGGCTGGTCCTGGCGCATCGGCTCCAGCCACGCCCACGGCGGCTACCAGAACCCCATGGCGGCCTGGGCCTTGAGCTCGTACGCCGACCTCAAGCCCAAGTCCGCTACGGGCGCGAGCGACTGGTCCACCAGCCTCAAGCGCCAGCTGGAGTTCTACCGCTGGCTGCAGTCCAGCGAGGGCGCCATCGCGGGCGGCGCCACCAACAGCTGGCAGGGCCGCTACGCCACGCCGCCGTCGGGCAGCTCCACCTTCTACGGGATGTACTACGACGAGAAGCCCGTCTACCACGACCCGCCGTCCAACCAGTGGTTCGGCTTCCAGGCGTGGTCCATGGAGCGCGTCGCGGAGTACTACAACCGCACCGGTGACGCCTCCGCGAAGACGGTCCTGGACAAGTGGGTGAAGTGGGCGCTGTCCAAGACCACCGTCAACGCCAATGGCACCTACCAGATCCCGTCCACCCTCCAGTGGTCCGGCCAGCCCGACACCTGGAACGCCTCCAGCCCCGGCGCCAACGCGAACCTGCACGTCACCGTCGCCGACTACACCAATGACGTCGGCGTGGCGGCCGCGTACGCCAAGACCCTGTCCTACTACGCCGCCAAGTCCGGCGACACCAAGGCCAGGGACACCGCCAAGGCACTGCTGGACGGCATGTGGAACAACTACCAGGACGCCCTCGGCATCGCGGTCCCCGAGACCCGCGCCGACTACAACCGCTTCGACGACCCGGTCTACGTCCCCAGCGGCTGGACCGGGACCATGCCGAACGGTGACAAGATCGACGCCGGCTCCACCTTCATGTCGATCCGCTCCTTCTACCAGGACGACCCGGCCTGGTCCAAGGTCGAGGCGTATCTGAAGGGCGGCGCGGTGCCCAGCTTCACGTACCACCGGTTCTGGGCCCAGGCGGACATCGCGCTGGCGATGGGGTCGTACGCGGACCTCTTCGAATAGCCGGTTTCCGCGCGTGACAGGCGGGGCTCCCGGGCGCGGGAGCCCCGCCGCTCACGCGAATTCGGCGCGCGCCCCGGCTCCGTACACCTCGCGCACATTGTCCTTCGGCCGCGGCTTGTCCCTGCCACAGGGCCCCGCCGCGAATGCGCGCAGCCGGACCATCGTGGGGCGTGGGGCGGGGGCGGACGAGCCGGGAAGGCCCGAACGAGTATCCGGCCGGGCGGTCCGGCGCCTCCGAGGTGTGGCGCCTCCGAGGTGCGGCGGGAGGGCGCCGGGCGCAGCCTGGGACATATGACCGAATCCCAGGCGCCGCGCATCCACCGGCCTCCGATCGTGGTGCTCGGCGTCCAGCAGAACGATCCCCCGTACCGTCTGGTCGAGATCGCCGGTGAGCTCGCGGGCAAGGCGCACTCGGTCCTGGACGTCATCGAGATCGCGCGGGAGGTCGGCCTGGACGATGTCGATCTGGACGATCCGGACGTGGTCCGGTGGGTGGGCGGCGACAAGTTCACCTGGACGTCGTTCTGGCCTCCGAACCGTCCGCACCGCGAACGCCGGGACTAGGTTCACGGCGAACGCCGGGACTAGGTTCACTGTCAACTCGACGTTGACACCCTGGGGAGTGTCAACCTATGGTTGACGCATGACGAAACCAGTCGGACTCACCCATCCCGTGCGCCTCGACGAACTGATCGAGACCATCAAGAAGGTCCACCCCGACGCCCTCGACCAGCTCACCGACGCGGTGATCGCCGCCGAGCACCTCGGCGAGGTGGCCGACCACCTCATCGGCCACTTCGTGGACCAGGCCCGCCGCTCCGGCGCCTCCTGGACCGACATCGGCAAGAGTATGGGGGTGACGCGGCAGGCGGCCCAGAAGCGCTTCGTCCCCAAGGCGTCCGGCGAGCCGTCGGACCTCGATCCGAGCCAGGGTTTCGGCCGCTACACGACGCGCGCCCGGAGCGTCGTGGTCGCCTCCCAGAACGAGGCCCGAGCCGCCGACAACGCCGAGATCCGCCCCGAGCACCTCATCCTCGGCCTCCTGGCCGAGCCCGAGGGGCTGGCCGCCAAGGCGATCGTCGCCCAGGGTGTCCTCCTGGACGCCGTCCGCCAGGAGGCCGCCGCCGCCCTCCCGCCCGCGGCCGACTCCATGCCAGCCCTGGTCCCCTTCGACGCCGACGCGCGCAAGGTCCTCGAGCTCACCTTCCGCGAGGCGCTTCGGTTGGGCCACAACTACATCGGCACCGAGCACATCCTCCTCGCCCTCCTCGAACACGAGGATGGCGCGGGCCTGTTGACCGGCCTGGGGATCGACAAGGCCACCACGGTGGACATCATCACCAAGACGCTGACCCGGATCGCCGAGGCCATCAAGGACGAGATGGAGGGGTGACCGCCCGGCCCTCGAAGACCGGCGGCCGGAACAGCCGTGAGGTGCCGGTCAGGCCGAGAACCCGCCTGACCGTGCGGCTCGGGGAGTGGACGATGACCGTCTTGCCATGTGCGAGCGCCTCCCGGCGGAGCCTGAGCAGCGCGTTGAGCGCCGAGCAGTCCCAGAACCTCACCGCGCTCAGGTCCACGTCAACGCCCTCGGCGGAATCGCGGAGGGCGTCGCGCAGGACGGCGGACATGACGGGGGCGGTCTCGTAGTCCACCTCTCCCTTGACCACGACGACCTTCCGGGGGCCCTCCGGGTAGCCGTCGGTGAGGAGGATGGTCGAGGGGCCCGGCGGCGTCGAGCCGGCCGATGTCCCCGGCGCCGTGCGGATCACGGGCCCGGACGGCGGGCGATGCCCAGGGTCGGGTACGGAGACGTCTCGTGCGTGCACCTGCCTGTCTCCCCTCGAGGTATCGCCTCGCCGGCGTCACACGGTTTGCTATACACGAAGCCGGATTCATGTTTCCAGATGCGCTATTGTTTCGGCAATATCATGAGGCCATGGGAGGAGTGCCTGAATCGCACACTGGATGGACGTTCTTGACCAACCACGCCCGCGTGCTGGCCGCGATCGCCGACGATCCGAACGTACGGATCCGCGATATCGCCGCGCACTGCAGGCTGACCGAGCGTGCCGTCCAAAAGATCATCGGCGACCTGGAGCAGGACGGATATCTGTCCCACACCCGTGAGGGGCGTACGAACACGTACCGCATCGAGCCGGGGAAGGTCCTGCGCCACCCGGCCGAGGCCGGACTCCCCGTGGCCTCGCTCCTCTCGCTGCTCCTCGAGGACGAGGCGAGGCGCAAACACCCCGACCGGCCCCTCGACGACGAGAGGCCGACGGCGGACGAGGCTCCTGCCCAACCGACCTCCGACTCCCACGCGCCTCGACTACTCTGAGGCCGATCCCTGACGTCGGAGCCAGGAGGAGTCACGGTGCGCATCGGCGAACTCGCCGCCAGAACCGGCGTCAGCGTACGAGCGCTGCGCTACTACGAGGAGCAGGGCCTGCTCACCTCGGAACGCAGCCCCAGCGGCCAGCGCCAGTACGCGGACACCGCGGTCGACCGCGTCCTGTGGATCCAGTGCCTCTACGCCGCGGGCCTGTCGAGCAAGATCCTCCGCGAATTCCTCCCCTGCACGTACACCGGCGTCGCCACCCCCGACACCATCGACCGCCTGACCGTCGAACGCGACCGCATCAACGCCCAGATGGCCGACCTGGCCACCACCCGCGACCGCCTCGATGCCGTCATCGCGGCAGCCAGTGGCACGGTCGGCTGCGAAGTGAACTGCATCCCGCAAAGCGCTTGATCCGACGCGGTCCGTGCGGGGTCAGTCTCCGCTCGATGCCAGATGCTCACGGAAGAAGGCGATGGCCGCTGCCGAGGCCCGAGCGAACTCGGTGGTGTACGGGGCGAAGTGCCCGCCCGGGATCGTCACCAGCCGCTTCGGCTCCAGCGCCCGGTTGTAGGCGGCGAGCCCGGTGTCGGTGAGGGTGACGGTGTCCTCCAGACCGACGATCATCAGCAGCGGCGTGGGCGAGACGCGGTCGATGAGGACGCCTGGTTCGTACGTACGGGCCTTGCGGTGCGTGATGGCACGCCGCCAGTCCTCGATCTGCCTCCAGGGGTCGATGTCCCGGCGCGGTGTGCCGTCGCTGGCGCCGAAGGTGCGGTGGTCATGGACCAGCGCGGCAAAGCCGGCCTCGGGGGTACCGCGAAAGCAGAGGAGCCCGGCGCCTGGCCGGGCTCCTTCGTGCTGTGCGTTCGCCGCCCTCCGCGTCAGGGATCTTGGGGCGCCGGGGTGTCCAGGATCGACCGACTGCGGTCATTCACGACGAAGTTGGGCTGTTTGACGAGTTCCGTTCGGCGACGGTTTGCGGGGTGATGGCGACACCGTTGGGCTCGTCACCGACGGGGATCGTGGTGGTGACGGTGTTGGTCTTGGTGTCGATCACCGACACGGTGTTGTCCAGCTGGTTGGCGACGTAGGCTCGCTCACCGTTCAGAGTGAAGGCCACTCCCCGGGGCCAGGTGCCGACGGGGATCGTGGTGGTGACGGTGTTGGTCTTGGTATCGATCACCGACACGGTGCCGCTGTTGAGGTTGGTGACGTAGGCGCGCTGACCGCTCGGGGTGATGGCCACGCCGTTGGGAAGGTCGCCGGCGGGGATGGTGGTGATGACGGCGTTGGTCCCGGTGCTGATCACCGACACGTTGTCGCTGCTGGCGTTGGTGACGTAGATACGCTGACCGTTCGGGGTGATGGCCAGGTGGCCGGGCCCGTTGCCGCCGGTGGGGACGGTGGTGGTGACGGTGTTGGTCTTGGTGTCGATCACCGACATGGTGTCGTCGAGGTCGTTGGCGACGTAGGCGCGGTCGCCTTTCGGGGTGATGGCCACGCCGATGGGATAGTCGCCGACGGGGATGGTGGTGGTGACGGCGTTGGTTTTGGTGTCGATCACCGACACCGTATCGTCGTCGATGTTGGTGACGTAGGCGTGGGCAGGGTCGTCATACGCGGCGGCGGGCGATGCCACGGCGAGTGGGGACCGTCAGGCCCACGAGCACCGCCAATCCCACCCAGGCCCGCACGATCCTCCCCCGCGAGCGCGGCCCGTTCAACGCCGGCGTGACGCCGGGTCCCGGGGGCCCTCGTGCCGGCGGGCCTGATCCGCGGTGCTGCGGTACCTCCAGCGGGGGCACGTCGCTCGCCATGAAGGCGGGGCTGGCCGCCGCGATCTGCTTCCGCTCCTGGGCCGAGATGTCCTGCACGACGAGGTACGGCGGCCGTCGGGCAGACTCGTCGTCGTACGTGCGGCGCTCTCCGGTCCAGCGGTAGCAGTGCCAGTGAGCGGGCGGGGGCGGAGCGTTCATCCGGGGGTACCTCCTAGGTGGTAGGGGGAGCGGCCCACCCCGGTCGGGGGCGAATCGACCGAGGGGGCCGCCGCTTACCTATGGCGCCGCGCGCCGGCTACCTCGCGTACTGGCGGCCGTCGTCCGAGTCACCGGGCGTCCCACCACTCGGTGACGGGGCGTCCGTGTCCGGCATCGTGGCGCCGTCCTCCGGGTCCTGACGGGCAACGACATGCTGTAATCGCATGGGGCCTCCTGAGTTCACGTGCGCAGGGGTGTCCCCGCGCGTTCGCGCGGTGCTCGTCCAGGCCACTGGCCTGCAAGCGGGAGGCCGGGGCGAGCCTTACTGGACGGGACTCCGGCCAGCGGTCTCGGCCGGAGTCCCTTCCCCCCTGCCTTGTCGGCGGCCGTGCCTGGCTGTATCGACCGGCAGGGGGTCTTGGAGGGTGGACCGCCGACCCGGTGAGTCCGGCACGGGGGCACCGGACTGCCGACGGCCCATCCGGTCTATGGGTCCGGGGTGCTGGCGAAGCAGAGCCAGACCGCGAGTACCAGCAGGATGGGGACCAGGGCGAGCAGCAGACCCATCCGGGCGGCGCGGAAGGCGAGCAGCCCGGCCCTTACGGCGGTGGAGTGTCGACGGTGCCCCATCCGGGGCCTCCCGGGCTCTTCCGGCGGGGTGGGGGTGGCTGCTCGCGCCTGACGTGCTTGCACTGGTCCTGCCGCACGCCCGTCACCGTGGGGTAGCGGATCGTGCTGCATGTGGCGCACGCAGCCCGCCAGGGCAGGTGTGCGCGGCCCGGGTAAGGGACCAGTGGCACATAGCCCGCTGCGCGGATACGCGCTCGGCCCACGCAGCCCGCTGTCGAGGAGACGACGCCTTCGTCCAGGCGCTCACCCGTGACCACCACCCTGCTGAGCCGCACCAGCGCAGAGAGGCCGGCACACGTACAGCTCGACTTCCTCTTTGGTGACGCCCCCGCAGGTCCACACGACCGTGCCGAGCAGCTGGTCCGCGAGCAGTCGCTGCCCGCACAGGACGCAGTTCCAGCCCTGTAGTTGGGGTCCGGTCAGGGTTTCGGGGTCCGGCAGCTCGATGCCCGGGAGCAGGGAGGGCTGTGGGCAGGTCGTCATCGGGACCGCCGCCCCTCGTGCTCGGCCGCGGCCGCGCTGAGACTCCGCGGGCGGCGTCTGGTGTAGAGCGGCGCGTGTGGCGGGCAGGCGTACGTGACCTTGCCGACGTCGCTGCGCCCGTCTTCCACGTCGACCGGGATGGGCTCGTCGGTGGGCAGCTGACAGCGGTAGCAGAGTTGACGGCCTTCCGGCCTGCGGCCGTACTCGGCGCGGTCGGCCTCGGCCAGCGCCCCCCATAGCCTCCCTGCGTCCGTCAGGTAGTGGTCGGCCGAGAGCGGCACGCGCCAATGGGTGCGCGGGCCCTCCGTCCAGGAGACGGGGGGTACGCCGAGGTAGGTGCTCTCGTCGGCCAGCTCGGTGAGGACGCGGACCTGCCGCAGGTGCCAACTCGTCTCGGTGCCCACTTCGACGAACCAGTACAGGGTGCCGTACTTGTCCTGGACTACGGCGCCCGTCTCGTCGCCGAGCAGTTCCAGGGCGCGCTCGCCGACGAGGGGTGCGGCGCGCACGGCGTCCCACCATTTGCCCGCGGGTAACGCTTCGACGTCCACGGCGGGCGGTGGTGTCCATGATGGGGGCTTGAGGAAGTCAACTGACATTCGGCTCGCCTTGGTCGCGGTGGTCTTCACAGACGACGACAGGCCACACGCGGGCACGGCCGGGAAGGGTGATGTGCCCGGCGGCGTACAGCGTCCGGGCGACGGCTCCGCAGCGAAAGCACGCCTCACCGTGGAGCCGTGCGATGCTGATGTGCTCGCTGACGGGCACCCGCAAGGGTTCGGCCATGGCTGGTGCTGTCCCATCTGCCTGGTCGGTGTGGACAGGTAGATGGTTCTCCGCTGGAAGGGCCACAAGTGACCCAGCGAGGGTCAGTCAGGGTCACTCGCCCGCATGGCACCACTCAGCGAAGTTGCTGAGGCTCTCCGCGTCGGCGCGCCGCAGGCGGCGGAGCGTGGCGGCGTCCTCCCGCACCCATGGGTGATCACGCGTGTGCTGAGGCGCGATATGACGGGCGACCTTCAACGACTCGAACGCATCCCGCGGGAGCCCCGACCACAGCTGGGCACGAGCTACCTCGATGTAGAACCCGCTCCGGCGCTCTGCAGGCAGATCATGCGGCGGCGCCCACTCGTTGGCGACATCGAGCGCTCGGTGAACCTGATCGCGGCCGAGGCTGACCGCGACAGACACCTCATGGATGCGGACGTTGTCTGGACCGAACGCCGTTCCGTGGTAGACGTCCTCTGGCACAGCGTCTCCTAGGCGCAGGGCCTCCGCGAGGTGGTGACTTGCAGCCTCCACAAGACCGGCGCGGCCAGCGATCACCGCTGCCCGCATGTGCAAGGCACCCCGAGCGGCGATCTTCGCGTCATCTCGACCGGTAGGCGCCTTGTCGATCGCGGTCTGCAGCGCCCGCAGTCCAGCGGCGTGCGCACGGGCGGCGAAGAAGGTCTCGGTGCGCACGTAGGCGACGGTGGCGTCCAACAGTGGATTGTCCGCGTACGGTGCTGCCCAGCGCATCAGATCTACCAGGCGAGCAGACAGATCTCGGGCGCCGTACTTGTACGCCACGGCGTCAGCCGTTCGCAGCCCGGCAACTAGCAGGCTGGCCACCTCGGATTGCGCTTCGACCGGAGCAAGGTGGAAGGCGCGGATTAGCTCGCTGATGAGTGGGGGGGAGCTGGCGTGCGATCCGGGCGTATTGCGAGGCCAGGCGCCAGGTCACTGACTCATCCACTGCTGCGCGGAGTTCACCGAGTTGCCGTACCGGCCCGTCGTCTGGCCCCTCGTACGCAGCGATGACGGCGGACAGGGACGGCATAGCGGCGTGGACGCGGGCGTCCGCCCGGTCTCGACTGCCCAGCAAGACGGATGGCTCGACACCTAGAGCAGCCGCGAGGGACTCCATCACGTTGTCGCCAGCACCCCGCGCTCCGCGTTCGATCTTCCGCAAGGTGCCAACGTGTACCCCGGCGGCGTCTGCGAGTTCTTGCTGCGTCATGCGGGCGATGCGGCGCTGATAGGCCACACGCTTGCCGAGATCCTTGGGCATAATTGTGCTCCGTTCGGTGCGTCCACCCCGAACGGTAGCGAGCGGCCACATTACGGTGGGGCCGCTCGGCTTATGGCGTGGCGAGTGGTACGAGATCGTGCAGCGAATCGAGGTGCCAGTCAGCGACGGCCGTCTCGGCCGTGTGCGCCCACAGGTGGCCCCACGGTCCACGGCGTAGATGCGCAGCGCGCAGCCCCGCTGCTTTTGCTGGCTGGGTGTCGTTCGCAGGATGGTCGCCTACGTACACGATCTCATCGGGCGCGGTTCCTGCCAGGTCCAGGACGCGGGTGAAGAAGCGGGGGTCCGGCTTCGCGATGCCCCACTCTCCCGAGGTCGCGATCTCATCGACCGGGAGGTCCAGGGCTCGCAGCAGCTTTCCCGCGCGCGCCGTCTGGTTGCCTGCGATCACGACTCGCGCCCCCGATTGACGGAGAGCGGCGAGGGCTGGGCGTACGTCCGGGTAAAGATCTTCTTCCGTTATCTGCTCACCCAGCCCAGCAGCCTCCATGGCGGCCCTCTCTGCGGCAATGTCGATGTCCGGTCGAATGAGCCGGAGGGCATCCGCGTTGTCGCGTCCTTGAGCGACGACCGCGCCGACGAGGGCCGAGAGCGTGTGTCGGGGAATGTCCAGCCAGTCGGCCCAGGTAGCCCACACGCGGTCATCCCGGATCAGGGTCTCGCCAACATCGAGGGCCACAGCGCGGATCATGCAGGCAGCCTAGGACACTGATCCGGAGTCGCCGAATCGCTCGGTCTGCCACTCGCCGTCTTGGCGCCACTTCACCTGAAGGGTGCTGCTGCCGTCCTTCTTGGGACGTTCCACGATGCTCGCCATGCCCTGAATGTGGGACTGGCCGGGAGGGTTTGTGTTCCCGTCGTGTTCCCATAATCTTCGAGACGACGAAGGGCCGACCCGTTTTCGCAGGTCGGCCCTTGATCATTAAGGGTGAGTAACGGGACTCGAACCCGCGACATCCTGGACCACAACCAGGTGCTCTACCAGCTGAGCTATACCCACCATGACCGGTGCTTTTCGCACCGGCCGAGAAAAAGTGTACAGGGTCCGGAGGGGTGCTCGCTCCCGGCTTTCGGGGAGTCGGGAGCGAGCACCGGGATGGCGGCGGGGTCAGGCCTGCCGGGCGGGCAGGACGTGCTTGGTCGCGATGGCCTTCGCCGTGTCCGAGTCCGGGCCGGGAGCGGGTACGAAGATCGATTCCCGGTAGTAGCGCAGTTCGGCGATGGACTCGTGGATGTCCGCGAGCGCGCGGTGGTTGCCGTTCTTCTTGGGGCTGTTGAAGTAGGCCCGCGGATACCAGCGGCGGGCCAGCTCCTTGATCGAGGAGACGTCGACGATCCGGTAGTGGAGGTAGCTCTCGAGCGTCGGCATGTCCCGGAGGAGGAAGCCCCGGTCGGTGCCGACCGAGTTTCCGCACAGCGGGGCCTTGCCGGGCTCGGGGACGTGCTCGCGGATGTAGGCCAGGACCTGGTCCTGGGCATCCTCGAGCGTGGTCCCGCCCTCGAGCTCGGCGAGCAGGCCGGAGGTGGTGTGCATTTCGCGCACCACCTCGGGCATGGTGACCAGCGCTTCCGCGGGGGGCCGGACAACGATGTCCACTCCGTCGCCCTGGATGTTCAGCTCGGAGTCCGTGACCAGCGCGGCCACCTCGATAAGCGCGTCGTTCGCCAGCGAGAGCCCGGTCATCTCGCAGTCGATCCACACCATGCGATCGTTCATACGTCTCACCCTACGGGGCGTTCCCGCTGGCCGGGCAGGGACGGACGGCCCGGGACCCGGCCCGCGGCCTGTTCGGGCAGGCGTGGGGCGTAGGCGTCCGACTCCGGTTTGCCAGGTTCCGGATGCGGAGCGTGATGGTGGTGCGGAGGGTGCCCCGAGTGGCCGGTGGAGGCGCCGGGCGCGCCCGGCCGCCGCAGCGGCAGGGAGTGGTCGCCGACACGGGGTTCGATCACCTCGGCGCGGTCGGGCCGGTCGGCCCGCTCCAGCCGCTCCAGCCGCTCCAGCCGCTCCAGGCGGTCGGGGCGGTCCGGACGCTCCGCGGGCCCGCCCTGGGGCCTGCGGGCGCGGTACGCGGCCCGGTAGGCGGCCGGGGAGGACCCCAGCTGCCGCCGGAAGTGCCCGCGCAGCGCGACCGGCGAGCGGAAGCCACAGCGCCCCGCGACCTCGTCGACCGAGTAGTCGGAGGTCTCCAGGAGCCGCTGCGCCTGCAGCACCCGCTGGGTGATCAGCCACTGGAGTGGAGCGCTCCCAGTGAGCGAGCGGAACCTGCGGTCGAAGGTCCTGCGGCTCATATAGGCGCGGGCCGCCAGGGCCTCGACGTCGAACTGCTCGTGCAGATGCTCGAGCGCCCACGCCACCACCTCGGCGAGCGGATCCGCTCCGATCTCCTCTGGTAACGACCTGTCCAGATAGCGCTCCTGCCCTCCGCTGCGGCGCGGCGGGACGACCAGGCGCCTGGCGAGGGCGCCGGCGGCGTCCGCGCCGTGGTCGGTGCGCACGATGTGCAGGCACAGGTCGATCCCGGCGGCGGTGCCCGCCGAGGTCAGTACGTCGCCGTCGTCCACGAAGAGCTCGCGGGGGTCCACATGGACCGACGGATAGCGCTTGGCGAGCGTCGGCGCGTACATCCAGTGTGTGGTCGCCGGGCGGCCGTCCAGCAGCCCGGCGGCGGCCAGTACGAAGGCCCCGGTGCACAGGCCCACGATCCGCGCGCCCTCCTCGTGCGCGCGGCGCAGCGCGTCGAGCGCGGCGGCCGGTGGCGGCTGGGTTATCGACCGCCAGGCCGGTACGACGACGGTGCCGGCCCGGGAGAGTGCCTCCAGGCCGTATGGTGCGGTCAGTTCCAGTCCGCCAGTCGTTCGCAATGGCACATCTTCGCCCGCGCACACCAGAAGTCGGTACCGAGGAACTCCGGCGTCCTGCCGGTCGATACCGAAGACGGAGAGCGGGATGGAGCTTTCGAAGATGGGGCCGCCGCTGAACAGCAGCACCGCGACGATTTCTCGTCGCCGGCGTCCGGAGAGCTTGCGCGAGGTCTCCGGTACGGTCGTGGAGTCCTGGCTCATGGCACTAAGCCCCCCTCGGTGGTCGCGTCCTCTCGGTCCTGCACGTTTCCCCTCGGTCCTGAACGGTTCCCCCGCCGGTCATGGCCAAGATCGAATCTACTGTGTCGCGTGTGGTCGCCGTGACCAGTTCACCACCCGCCACTATGTCGACATGACAACTTGGCGCGAAGCATTCGATCACGAAGCGTTGCACTCGTAGCCCTCGCTGTGAAGTACGCCTTGTGCGGACACCCACTTCCCGTAGGGGGTACGTGCGCTCCGGACCCCTTTCCACGCTGGCCGGACGGGTGTTGAGCACGGCGTTTGCCAAGGGAAGAAGTGTGGCCGGAAGTTGGCTGAAAACAAGCGAGCGCAGACGTGCGGATGCGTCATACGACCGGCGTACGTGCGGCTCGTACTTCTTCAGGGGCCCAGCGGTCGCCTTCCGGGCTTGAGCGGTGCTATAGCGACGCTCCATCGGCGCTGAGTGCGCGGAGCGCTACGCACCGCTTCCCCGGCTCCGGGTCTTTCCGGTCGGCCCTCAGGCGCGGCGGCCGCCCCGGTGCGCGCCGATCCCCGTACGGCCGTGGCGGCCCCGGTGCGGGCTGACGCCGTCCGCGTCCAGCCGGGCCGCGGTGCGCTCGGAGTGGCGCAGCAGGGCCCGGCTGGCGGCCGTCACGGCGGCGAGGCCCGCGGCGGCCCCCAGAGCGGCACCGAAGGGCGATCCGCACATGAGCAGGACGACGGGGACCACGGCGCAGCTGAAGGCCGCCCAGCGGATCACCTCGTTCACCGCGTCGCTAGCGGGGGCCTGGACCTGAGCTCGAGGGGGGCTCGGAAGGTGGGGCCGTCCGGGTCTCCCGGGCCCGCCGCCGGGGGTGTCGCCGGGGGCGTCGTACTCGGGGGCGACGGACACGGGCGGGGCTCCTCTCGAGCGGCCGGCGAGGTGTCGGCAGGGGGCTCGGCGCGGGGGTGGCGAGGGGCGGCGGGCGGGGGATCCGGGCAGGTGAACCGGGCGGGCCGGGGCCGCCGCACCCGGTGCCGCTACTACAACGCCCGGCCCGCCCCCAGGTCACTGCCGGGCGGCCGCACGGCGTACCGCGGCGGCCCCGCCGAGCCGGGCCGCGGGCCGGGTCCCGGCTGGGCGGGGGACCACTTGGGGCATTGCGTTACGGGCCGCCCTCCGGCATGCTCCGGGGAACGCTTCGGGCGCTCCGCTCCCGTGGCGACCTCTGGGCAGGTGGTGAATGCCGCCGTACCCTTGGGGGTAAGGGCTTGGAAAGATGAATCCCGGACGGATTTCGACCCCTCGAGACCGTCCCCGAGCTCCAGCGGAGCTCAAGTCCCCCGACAGCCCTCTACCTGAGCCCCCGCCGATCCCTCCGCACGAGGACATCCTTCGCCGAGACACCGATGGCCGGTCACGAAATCCCCGAACCCGCGGACCGCAAGCGGGTCGCCGATCACATGGCGCACCCCGAAGCGGCGGAAGAAACACGTCATTCCTGCGATCCAGCGTTCCAGCACGGTGTTGTGGTGGGATTCGACGGTTCCATGTCGAGCGAGCGCGCCCTCGCCTATGCGATCGGCATGGCCCGGCGCTCCGGCTCCGGGCTGATCATCGTCCATGTGGCCAACCGGCTGCCGACGACGGTCTGGGCGGGCTGTGAGCCACCGGTCTTCGTCGACGTCCCCGATCACCGCACCGAGGTGCTGGGGCTCGAGCTGGCCTGCGCCGATCATCTCTCCGAGGTGCCCTGGATCCTCGTCGAGCGGGGCGGGGACATCTGCCATGAGCTGGAGGAGGTCGGCCGGGAGTACGCGGCCGACGCCATCGTGGTGGGCTCCACGCACGGGCTGGTGGGGCGGATCTTCGGCTCGGTCGCGGGGCGGCTCGCGCGGCGGGCGCAGCGGCCCGTCGTCGTCATCCCCTGAATCCCCCGAGCGTCCGCTGAGTCCCCCGAGCGTCCGCTGAGTCCCCCGAGCGTCCGCTGAATCCCCTGAGCGTCCGTCCGGCGTCCTGCCGGGCCCTCCTGGCCGCTTCCCGGGCCCTTTCGGCCCTCCTGGGTTCGCTCGAGTTCCTGAGACTCTGGACGCACCGTGCCCGGCGCGCCGCCTCGTCAAGTGACGTTGTTCAGTCCAAAACCTCTGGCGTCGACACGACTTGGCGCGGGCGCCTGGAACCGGACACCCTCAACTCCCCTTGACCGCAGGTGAGATGGCGTCAAGTCCACCTTGACAACGGACAAACCTACCCGTGCGTAGAGGTGGATTGTGCGTTTGTGAGGGGTACAAACCGTTCGATCGTGCTGTCGCGCGGGAAGTGACGGTTCCCGCGCGACGGCCAGCCGCCGGCGTATTTAGGGCGACGTCGGCGAAGGGGAGGCGGCCCCCGCGTGCGTGGTGGCACACGCGGGGGACCGCCGAAGGATCCGCCCAGGTCGCGGGCGGTGCGGGCCTATTCGACCGTCACCGACTTGGCGAGGTTGCGGGGCTTGTCGATGTCCCGGCCGAGCGCCAGCGCCGTGTGGTAGGCGAGCAGTTGGAGCGGAATGCCCATCAGGATCGGGTCGAGCTCCACCTCGTTGCGGGGTACCACGATCGTGTGGTCCGCCTTCGCCTGCTCCCGGTGGGCGACGGCCAGGATCCGGCCGCTGCGGGCCTTGATCTCCTCCAGCGTCGCCCGGTTCTTCTCCAGCAGGTCGTCGTCCGGCAGGACCGCCACGGTCGGCACCTCGGGCTCGATCAGCGCGAGCGGCCCGTGCTTGAGTTCGGAGGCCGGGTACGCCTCGGCGTGGACGTAGGAGACCTCCTTCAGCTTCAGGGACGCCTCGCGTGCCACCGGGTAGCCGCGGACCCGTCCGACGAACATCATGCTCTTTGCGTTCGCATATTCCGTGGCGAGCTTTTTGATCTCCTCCTCGCCGCGCAGCACCTCCGCGATCTGCTCGGGCAGCTTGCGCAGCCCGGCGATGATCCGCTTGCCGTCGGCGACCGAGAGATCGCGGATCCGGCCCAGGTGCAGGGCGAGCAGCGCGAAGGCGACGGCGGTGTTGGTGAAGCACTTGGTGGAGACGACGCACACCTCCGGTCCGGCGTGGACGTACACCCCGCCGTCCGTCTCCCGGGCGATCGCGCTGCCCACGACGTTGATGACGCCCAGCACCCGCGCGCCCTTGCGCTTGAGCTCCTGGACGGCCGCCAGGGTGTCGTAGGTCTCGCCGGACTGGCTGACCGCGATGTAGAGGGTGTCCGGGTCCACCACCGGGTTGCGGTAGCGGAACTCGCTCGCGGGCTCCGCGTCCGCCGGGATCCGGGCCAGCTCCTCGATCAGCTGGGCGCCGATCAGACCCGTGTGGTACGCCGAACCACAGCCGAGGATCTTGACCCGGCGCACCCCGCGCGCCTCACGGGCGTCCAGGTTGAGTCCGCCCAGGTGGACGGTGGAGAAGCGGTCGTCGATCCGGCCGCGCAGCACCCGGTCCACGGCGTCGACCTGCTCGTGGATCTCCTTGTGCATGTAGGTGTCGTGGCCGCCCATGTCGTACGACTCGGCCTCCCACTCCACGGTGGTGGGGGAGGTGGAGGTGCGGCTGCCCTCGGTGGTGTAGGTGCGGTAGTCGTCGGCCTTGAGGGTGGCCATCTCGCCGTCGTCCAGGGTGACCACCTGGCGGGTGTGGCTGACCAGCGCGGCGACGTCCGAGGCGACGAACATCTCCTTCTCACCGATCCCCAGCACCACCGGCGAGCCGTTGCGGGCGACGACGATGCGGTCGGGGAAGTCCGCGTGCAGTACGGCGATGCCGTAGGTGCCCTCGACCATCGCCAGCGCGTGGCGGACCTTCTCCTCCAGGGTGGGCGCCTGGGAGCGGCCGATGAGGTGGGCGAGTGCCTCGGAGTCGGTGTCGGAGACCAGCTCCACGCCGTCGGCGGCCAGCTTGGCGCGCAGATCGGCGGCGTTGTCGATGATGCCGTTGTGGACGACGGCGACCTTGCCGTCCGCGTCCAGATGCGGATGCGCGTTGATGTCGTTGGGCGCGCCATGGGTGGCCCAGCGGGTGTGGGCGATCCCGGTGGTGCCCGCGAACCGCTTGGGCAGCCTGGCCTCGAGGTCCCGGACCCGGCCCTTGGCCTTGGCGGTCTTCAGCCCGGCGCTCTGGGCGCCCTTGGCGGGCTTGCCCTGGATCGCCAGCCCCGCGGAGTCATAGCCGCGGTACTCCAGCCGCTGCAGCCCCTCCAGCAGCAGCGGTGCGACATCCCGTTTCCCGATGTATCCGACGATTCCGCACATGGTGTTCAGGCCCTCCCATTGGATCGCTCATGCGTGCTCGTGCTCGTGTCCGGCGGTGGCGGCCGCCGTCCTGGACCGGCGTTCTGGACCGGCGTCGTGTCCGGCGTCGTACCGGCGTGGTCAGCCGTAGACGATGCGGCGCAGCTGGCGCAGCGAGAGTTCGGGCGGGGCCACCGCGCGGTACGGCAGCTCGGCCGTGATCCGCTCGAAGATGTCCGCGTTGGTCAGCCCGCCGGACTGGAGTTCGCGGTGGCGGCGCCGGACGAACTCCTCCGTCGTCTCGTCGAAGTACGCCAGGACGTCCAGCACCACCCGGCCCGCCTCGCCGCGGCTGAGCGGCGTACTGCGGACCAGGTGGTCGATGAGGTCATCGTGGGACATACGGCGGTCGAGCATCCGTAGATACTGCGATGCGGCGCGGCGTTTCGCAACATTCCTGCCCGATATCGGGCAGGGTTGAGTCTCGGTGACGGAAAATCCGGCCCTCAGTGGCGAGGGGGCCGTCCCTCAGGCGCGGGGAAGCCGGCCCTCGGTCGCCGGGAAGCCGTCCCTCAGGCGTCGGAGAAGCGGCGGAGCACGGCCTGTTTGGCGGTGGTGAACTCCTCCTCGGTGAGGATCCCGCTCTGGTGAAGATCGCCGAGTTCGCGCAGCCGTCGCAGCAGGACGTCGTGATCCACCTCACTCTCCTCGCCCCCGGTGGGCGGTGCGTCCACGGGCGCCGGCTCGGGGGCGGACGGCTGGGCGGGGAGCGCCTTCGCCGGGGCGCCCGGATGCGGCATCCGCGCCATGACGGCCGCCGCGACCAGAGCCATCAGCGGATCCTTCTTGAACCCGTACAGCACCACCGCATGCGGGTCGTACTTGGGCGCGGCCGTTGCCGTGGCCCGCGCCGTGATGAAGCGGAGGTAGCCGTTCTCCAGCCCGGCGGCCGGGACCCACTCCACCACCTCCAGATCGGACAGGAGGATCGTGCGGGGGCCGCCGGACTTCTTCGACTCCTCGGTCTTCCAGTTCCAGTCCAGCCGGACCCGCTCACCGTCGAAGGAGACCGTGGCGTCACCCGCCGACGCCGAGATCGGCACCGAGGGGCCGGGCAGCACATAGCGGTCGCAGGGGCCGGGCGGCACCTGCTCCAGGGTCAGGGCCCGGCGGACCTCGTCGACCAGGTACTCGGCGAGGTCCCTGCGGTCCGGCTCCACCGGGAGCTGATACGGATCGGCGGCGTCCGGCAGCTTGCCGCCGGTGGCCTGCAGCAGCGGGTCCGCCCCCGCGCGCAGCCGCAGCCGCAGCCGGCCCGACTTCCGCCCCGGCTCGTAGGCCACCCCGGCCAAGGCCACCAGGGGGACGGTCAGTTCGCCGAGCGCCTGCCGTACGGCAGGCACGCCGCGGTCCCGCCCCGGGACGATCCGGATCGCTTCGCCGTCAAAGCTCCAGGCGCCATCGCGCTGGGTGATTTCCGCCATGCGGTGAATTCTGACAGGCAGACAGCGACACATTGGTCTACACCTTGACCGCAACTGACCCTCGCGGTACCCAAGATGCCACGTTTCGTTGAAGGGATCCCCTGTGAGACGACGCCGTGCTCGACTTCTGTGTTCCCTGCTGCTGACCGTGGTGGCCGGGGCGGGGACCGCGGCCTCCTCCGCCTCCGCTTCTCCGGCTTCCCCCTGGTCCTCCCGCTCGTCCTCCGCTTCCGCCCCGGACTCCGCCGCGGCCGCCCCGACCCCGCTGGACCGGGTGGTGCCCGCGCCCGCGTCCGTACGGCCCGCGGCGGGCTCGTACGCGATTCGCCCGGACACCCGCATCCGGGTCTCCGGCTCCGACGGCTCCGACGGCTCGGCGCGTTCGGCGCGCCGGGTGGGCGACTACCTGGCGCAGGTGCTGCGCCCCTCCACCGGCTTCTCGCTGCCCGTCACCACGCGATCGGGTGATGAGGGCATCCGGCTGCGGCTGACGCCCAAGGCGGCCGGGGCGCGGACGCTGGGCGAGGAGGGGTACCGGCTCCAGGTGACCGGCCGCGCGATCACCCTCACCGCACGCGGCTCCGCCGGGCTGTTCCACGGCGTCCAGACCCTGCGGCAGCTGCTGCCCGCGTCCGTCGAGCGCACCACCCGGCAGTCGGGCCCCTGGCGGGTCTCCGGCGGCACCATCACGGATGTGCCGCGCTACGCCTGGCGGGGCGCGATGCTCGATGTCTCCCGGCACTTCTTCGGTGTGGACCAGGTCAAGCGCTATATCGACCAGCTGGCCCTCTACAAGATCAACAAGCTGCATCTGCATCTCTCGGACGACCAGGGGTGGCGGATCGCGATCGACTCCTGGCCGAAGCTGGCCAGTCACGGCGGCTCCACGCAGGTCGGGGGCGGACCCGGCGGCTACTACACCAAGGACGACTACCGCGAGATCGTGCGCTACGCGGCGAGCCGTGAGCTGACCGTCGTCCCCGAGATCGACATGCCGGGCCACACCAACGCGGCGCTCGCCTCCTACGCGGAGCTCAACTGCGACGGCGTCGCCCCGCCGCTCTACACCGGCACCGAGGTCGGTTTCAGCTCGCTGTGCGTGCCGAAGGAGGTGACGTACGACTTTGTGGACGACGTCATCCGCGAGCTCGCCGCGCTCACCCCCGGCCCCTACCTCCACATCGGCGGCGACGAGGCCCACTCCACCAGCCATGAGGACTATGTGGCCTTCATGGACCGGGTGCAGCCGGTGGTCGCCAAGTACGGCAAGACGGTGGTCGGCTGGCACCAGCTGACCGGTGCGCACCCCGCGAAGGGCGCGATCGCCCAGTACTGGGGGACGGACGGGAGCGAGAAGGAGGTCGCGGACGCGGCCAAGGCGGGTACCCAGCTGATCCTCTCCCCGGCCAACCGCGCCTATCTGGACATGAAGTACAACGCCGACACACCGCTGGGGCAGAGCTGGGCCGGGTACGTCGAGGCGAAGCAGTCCTACGACTGGGACCCGGGCACGTACATCAAGGACGCCCCGGAGTCCTCGGTGCTCGGTGTCGAGGCGCCGCTGTGGTCGGAGACCCTCCGGACCAGTCCGCAGATCGAGTACATGGCCTTCCCCCGCCTCCCCGGCATCGCCGAGCTCGGCTGGTCGCCCGCGAGCACGCACAACTGGGACGAATACAAGGTTCGGGTGGCCGCGCAGGGCCCCCGCTGGGACGCGATGGGCATCGCGTACTACCACTCCCCGCAGATCCCCTGGCCCAACGGCTGAGCCTCTCCCCGGGGACTCCCCCCGGGGGGCGTCTCGCCGTCCCCGGCCGGGAGCGCCCAAGGAGGCCTGCGGCGGGCTGCTCCCCTACCCCGCCCCTTCCCGAAACTGGGGCTTCGCCCCAGACCCCGGGGTCCAGGGGCGAAGCCCCTGCCACGCGGCGGAGCCGCATATCGGTGCTGCGGGAAGGGGGGGTAGGGGACAGTATCGACATGCGGCTCCGCCGCGTGGTCCACCGGATACCCCCGGCCGGGGCGGCGGCTCGATCACCGGCTCAGCTCGCGAACCCCAGCTCTCGGGCGATCAGCGTGCGCTGGACCTCGCTGGTGCCCTCGCCGATCTCCAGGATCTTGGAGTCACGCCACATCCGGGCCACCGGATACTCGTTCATGAAGCCGTAGCCACCGTGGATCTGGGTGGCCTCGCGGGCGTTGTCCACCGCGACCTCGGAGGAGTAGAGCTTCGCGATCGCCGCCTCCTTCTTGAACGGCTCGCCGAGCACCAGCCGGGACGCCGCGTCGCGCCAGGCCACCCGGGCCATATGGGCGCGCATCTCCATGTCGGCCAGCTTGAACTGGATCGCCTGGTTGGCGCCGATGGGGCGGCCGAACGCCTCACGGGTCCTGGCGTACGACACCGACTCGTCCACACAGCCCTGGGCGAGCCCGGTGGCCAGGGCGGAGATCGCGATCCGGCCCTCGTCCAGTATCCGCAGGAACTGGGCGTAGCCCCGGCCCTCCGCGCCCAGCAGGTTCGCGGCCGGGACCCGGCAGTCGGCGAAGGACAGCTCGCGGGTGTCCGAGGCGTTCCACCCCACCTTGGAGTAGGGGGCGGCCACGCTGAAGCCGGGGGTGCCGGACGGCACGATGATCGAGGAGATCTCGGGGCGGCCGTCCTCCTTGCGGCCGGTGACGGCGGTGACGGTGACCATCGCGGTGATGTCCGTACCGGAGTTGGTGATGAAGCACTTGGTGCCGTTGATCACCCACTCGCCCGTGGCCTCGTCCAGCCGGGCCGTGGTGCGGGTGGCGCCCGCGTCCGAACCGCCGCCGGGCTCGGTCAGGCCGAACGCGCCCAGGGTCTCCCCGGAGCAGAGCCCCGGCAGCCAGGTGCGCTTCTGCTCCTCCGTGCCGTAGAGGAAGATCGGCATCGCGCCGAGCGAGACCCCCGCCTCCAGGGTGATCGCCACCGAGGAGTCCACCCGGGCCAGCTCCTCCAGGGCGAGGCAGAGCGCGAAGTAGTCCCCGCCCATACCGCCGTACTCCTCCGGGAAGGGCAGGCCGAACAGACCCATCCGGCCCATCTCGCGGATGATCTCGTACGGGAACTCATGGTGCTCCCAGTACTCCCCGATCTTGGGGGCGACCACATCATGCGCGAACGCCTCGACGGTGCGGCGCAGTTCCTCGTGTTCGGGGCTGAGTCGGTGGTCGATCGGCATGGCTCAGATCTCCTTCTGGGAGAGGGCGCGGACGGTGCGGGACGGGCTGGGCCGGCCCAGATGCCGGGCCATCCACACGCTCGTGGCGGTGAGACGGCCGATGTCGACCCCGGTCTCGATGCCGAGGCCGTCGAGCATCCACACGAGGTCTTCGGTGGCGAGATTGCCGGTGGCGCTCTTGGCGTACGGACAGCCGCCGAGGCCTCCGGCGGAGGCGTCGACGGTGGTCACGCCGTGCTCGAGCGCGGCGAGGGTGTTGGCGAGGGCCTGGCCGTAGGTGTCGTGGAAGTGCACGGCCAGCCGCTCGTCGGCGACGCCCGCCTCGTTGAGCGTGTCCAGCAGCTCCCGCACATGGCCCGGGGTGGCCACGCCGATGGTGTCGCCGAGGCTGATCTCGTCGCATCCCATGTCCATCAGACGGCGGCTGACCGAGACGGTCTGGGAGATCGGGACCGGGCCCTCCCACGGGTCGCCGAAGCACATCGACAGATAGCCGCGCACGGCCACGCCCGCGTCCTTGGCCTTGGTGACGACCGGTTCGAACATCTCCAGCGCGCCGTCCACCGTGCGGTTCAGGTTGGCCTTGGCGAAGGACTCCGTGGCGCTGGCGAAGACGGCGATCTCGCGCGCGCCCAGCGCGAGGGCGCGGTCCAGCCCGCGCTCATTGGGCACGAGCACGGGGAGCCGGGCGTCCACGTCGTCGATGAGCGGCATCAGCTCCTCGGCGTCGGCCAGTTGGGGCACCCACTTGGGGTGGACGAAGCTGGTGGCCTCGATGGTGGTGAGGCCCGCCTCGGCGAGCCGGTGGATGAACTCGGCCTTGATGGCCGCCGGGACCAGCGCCTTCTCGTTCTGCAACCCGTCCCGGGGGCCCACCTCGTGGATCCGGACCCGGGTGGGCAGCCCGGGGGCCGGGACGGTCATGGGGAGGGTCATCACTCACGCTCCTCGCTCTGCCGCGGCTCGTGCGGGGTGACGACCGCCAGCAGCTGATCCATGGCGACCGTGCTGCCGGGGGTCACCTCGAGCTCGGTGACGGTGCCGTCGTGCGGCGCGGAGATGAGGTGCTCCATCTTCATCGCCTCGACCACCAGCAGGCCCTGACCCGCGGTGACCTCGTCGCCGACGGCCGCCTTCACGACGGTGACGGTGCCGGGCATGGGCGCGGTCAGCTCCCCGGCGTGCGCCGCGGCGGCCCCGCCGCGCAGCGCCTCCTCCACGGGGTCGTGCCCGACCACGCGCCAGGCGTCCCCGTCCCGCCCCAGCCAGTGGCTCGCGCCGTGCGCGGCATGCCGGAAGCGATGGGTGACCCCGTCGAGGTCCAGCAGCACGGAGCCCTCTTCGAGGGCAATGAGGCGTGCCCGTAGGGTGGCGCCCGCGTCGGCACCGGCGGCGTGGGCCGCGTCGTCGGGGTGCTCGATGCGGAGTTCCGCGTCGTGGGCGCGGCCGCGTACGCGGACCGTCACCGGGGGGTGGCCCGCTACGCGGAGGCGGTGGACCGTCCAGGCGGGGGCGCCGCCTAGGCGCCAGCCGGTGGGCACCGAGAACGGGTCGACCCATACGCCCGCGGCCGGGCCGCCGAGGCCGGAGCCGCCGGGCTCCGGGCGCCCGCCGGATCCATCGCCACGCGGAGTGGCGGGCTCCAGGGCCGCCTGGCGCAGCAGGGCCGCCGTCGCGTAGACCTCTTCCGGTATGGCCGCCGGGATCAGCTGGGCCGCCGCGCGGTCGACCAGGCCCGTGTCGAGCTCGCCCGAGGCGACCGCGGGGTGGGCGGCCAGACGGCGCAGGAAGCCCGTGTTGGTGTCCACGCCGAGGACGGTCAGGGAGCCGAGGGCGGCGCGCAGCCGGCGCAGGGCGGTGGGGCGGTCGGGGCCATGGGCGATGACCTTGGCGAGCATCGGGTCGTAGACCGTGCCGACCTCGGTGCCCCGGCTCAGCCCGGAGTCGACCCGCACCCCCTCGCCCTCCGGCTCGTCCAGCGCCAGTACGGTCCCGGCCGAGGGCAGGAAGTCCACCCGGCCGTCGGCCGCCGCGCGGGCGGTCTCGGCGCAGATACGGGCCTCCACGGCGTGGCCCGCGGAGGCGATGCCGTCCTGCCCGAAGGGCAGCGGCTCGCCCGCGGCGACGCGCAGCTGCCACTCCACCAGGTCAAGACCGGGCCGCCCGCCGACCGACACCGTCAGCTCGGTGACCGGATGCTCCACCTGGAGGCGGGTGTTCATCTCCATGAAGCAGTACGCGGACGGATCGTCGCCCGGCACGATGAACTCGACCGTGCCCGCGCCCACATAGCCGCACGACCGGGCGGCGGCCACCGCGGCCTCGCCCATCCGCGCCCGGGTGGCCTCGTCCAGCAGCGGGCTGGGCGCCTCCTCGATGATCTTCTGATGGCGGCGCTGCAGCGAGCACTCGCGCTCCCCGAGGTGGACCACGTGCCCCTGGCCGTCCGCCAGCACCTGGATCTCGATGTGCCGGGGCCGGTCGATCCAGCGCTCCACCAGCAGCGTGTCATCGCCGAAGGCGCCGCGCGCCTCCCGCCGGGCGGCGGCGATCTCGTCGCCGAGCAGCGCCTCGTCGCGGACCAGCCGCATGCCCTTGCCGCCGCCGCCCGCCGAGGGCTTCAGCAGCACCGGCATCCCGATCTCGCGGGCGGCGGCGGTGAGCTGCTCGTCCGTCAGCCCGCTGCCCGAGGAGCCCGGCACCACCGGCACCCCGGCCGCGCGCACGGTCTCCTTGGCGCGGATCTTGTCGCCCATCAGCTCGATGGCCCCGGCGGGCGGGCCGATGAAGGCGAGCCCGGCGTCGGCGCAGGCGCGGGCGAACGCCCCGTTCTCCGCGAGGAATCCATAGCCGGGGTGGACAGCCTGGGCGCCGGTGCGCGCGGCGGCCTCCAGCAGCCGCTCGATGGACAGATAGCTCTCCGCGGCGGGGGCGGGGCCGATCCGCACCGCCGTGTCCGCCTCGCGCACATGGCGGGCGTCCGCGTCGGCGTCGCTGTAGACGGCGACCGAGCGCACTCCGAGCCGCCGCAGGGTGCGGATGACCCGTACGGCGATCTCACCGCGGTTGGCCACCAGGACGGTGTCGAACATCGCGGGCGACGGGCCGGTCGTCTTCGTACCGCTCATGCCACTCATCGGGTGCATCTCCCTCACATCCGGAAGACGCCGTAGCCGGGCGCCGCGGGCTCGGTGGCCGTACGGCCGGGCAGCGGTGCGTTGGCGCAGGCCGTAAGGGCGAGGCCGAGCACCGTACGGGTCTCCAGGGGGTCGATCACACCGTCGTCCCACAGCCGGGCCGTGGCGTAGTAGGCGTTTCCCTGCGCCTCGTACTGCTGGCGGACCGGGGCCCGGAACGCCTCCTCGTCCTCGGCGCTCCACTCCTCCCCGCGCGCCTCCATCTGGTCGCGCTTGACGGTGGCGAGCACGGAGGCGGCCTGCTCACCGCCCATCACCGAGATCTTGGCGTTGGGCCACATCCACAGGAAGCGCGGCGAATAGGCCCGGCCGCACATCGAGTAGTTGCCCGCGCCGTAGGAACCGCCGATGACGACTGTGAGCTTGGGGACGCGGGTGCAGGCCACGGCGGTGACCATCTTGGCGCCGTGCTTGGCGATACCGCCCGCCTCATAGCTGCGGCCCACCATGAACCCCGAGATGTTCTGCAGGAAGACCAGGGGGATGCCGCGCTGGTCGCACAGCTCGATGAAGTGGGCGCCCTTCTGGGCCGATTCGGAGAACAGGATGCCGTTGTTGGCGACGATGCCCACCGGGTGGCCCATGATCCGCGCGAAGCCCGTGACCAGCGTGGTGCCGAACTCGGCCTTGAACTCGGCGAACCGCGAGCCGTCCACCACCCGCGCGATGACCTCCCGCACGTCGTACGGCGTGCGCGAGTCGACCGGGACCGCCCCGTAGAGCCCCGCCGGGTCCACCGCGGGCTCCTCGGAGGGCTCCAGCGGCCACGGCGGCGACCCCTGCCGCATCGGGGACGGCGGCAGGGTGGCGACGACGGAGCGGACGATCCGCAGCGCGTGGGGGTCGTCCTCGGCCAGGTGGTCGGTCACGCCCGAGACCCGGGAGTGGACCTCGCCGCCGCCCAGTTCCTCCGCCGAGACCACCTCACCGGTGGCCGCCTTCACCAGCGGCGGCCCGCCCAGGAAGATCGTGCCCTGCCCGCGCACGATCACGGCCTCGTCGCTCATCGCCGGGACATACGCCCCGCCCGCCGTGCAGGATCCCATCACGGCCGCGACCTGCGGAATCCCGGAGCCGGACAGCCGCGCCTGGTTGTAGAAGATCCGCCCGAAGTGGTCGCGGTCCGGGAAGACCTCGTCCTGCATGGGGAGGAAGGCGCCGCCGGAGTCGACCAGATAGACACACGGCAGGCGGTTCTCCAGCGCGACCTCCTGGGCGCGCAGATGCTTCTTCACCGTCATCGGGTAGTACGTGCCGCCCTTGACCGTGGCGTCATTGGCGACGACGACCACCTCACGGCCCGACACCCGCCCGATCCCGGCGATCACCCCCGCCGCCGGGGCCTGGCCCTCGTACATCCCCTCGGCCGCGAGCGGTGCCAGCTCCAGGAACGGCGACCCCGGATCCAGCAGTGTGTCCACCCGGTCGCGCGGCAGCAGCTTGCCGCGCGCGGTGTGCCGCGCCCGCGCCTTATCCCCGCCGCCCAGCCGCGCCACGGCCAGCTTCTCGCGCAGCCGCGCGGCCAGCTCGCGGTGCCCGGCCTCGTTGGCCTTCCAGGCCTCGGACCCCGGGTCGGCGCCGCTGCGCAGTGCCGGTGCCTGCTCCATGGCTACGAGCCCCCTCGCTCGGTCCCGCTCGGTACCGTTAGTGAACGTTAACTACTCCCCACCAGGTTAACGACCACTAACCCCGCTGTCTAGAATTGAATCCATGAGCACGCAAGCACCCGCCCCGAGCCGCCGTGAGCAGATCCTCAAGGAGGCCGCCCGCCTCTTCGCCGAGCGTGGCTTCCACGGCGTCGGCGTCGATGAGATAGGCGCCGCGGTCGGCATCAGCGGCCCCGGTCTCTACCGCCACTTCCCCGGCAAGGAGGCGATGCTGGCCGAGCTGCTCGTCGGGATCAGCGGCCGGCTGCTGACGGGCGGCAAGCGGCGGGCCGCGGAGGGGGAGGGGGCCGGGTGCGCCCCCGCTGAGGTGCTGGACTCGCTGATCGAGGGGCATATCGACTTCGCCCTCGACGACCGCCCGCTGATCATCCTCCACGACCGCGAGCTCGACCGGCTCCGGGACACCGACCGCAAGCTGGTGCGCTCCCTCCAGCGGCAGTACGTGGAGCTGTGGGTCGAGGTGGTGCGGAAGGTCTACCCCCGGCTCGCCGAGGCCGAGGCCCGCGCGTGTGTCCACGCGGTCTTCGGGCTGCTCAACTCCACGCCCCACCTCGGCCGCCCCGGAGCCCTCCCGGGGCGCGCGGCCACCGCCGCCCTGCTGCACCGCCTGGCCCTGGGTGCTTTCGACGGCGCCCATGGTGCGGATGGCGCGCCCCTTCGGCTGTGAACCGAGCCCTGTAGAGGCTGGACAGGCTGGGTAACTGGCGGGTAGCTTTCACTGAGCAAGCGCTTAGGTGAGTGCTGCCAAGCCATCAATTGAGGAATCACGACGGCGGCCGGGCGGATCCGCGAGAGCGGCGGCGGCTTAGCCGCGAGGAGGGCCGCGCCAATATGCGCCGTACGGTGTTCAACGAGGACCACGAGGCGTTCCGGGAGACCATCCGCGACTTCATCGCGGCCGAGGTCGTGCCGTACTACGACGAGTGGCGGGAGGCCGGCCAGGCCCCGCGCGAGTTCTACAAGAAGCTCGGTGAGCTCGGTGTCTTCGGCATCGAGGTGCCCGAGGAGTACGGCGGGGCCGGCGAGACCAGCTTCAAGTTCAACGCCGTCATCACCGAGGAGACCGCCCGCGCCGGAGTCAGCTTCGGTGGCAGCAGTGTCCACACCGCGCTGTGCCTGCCGTACCTCCTCAAGTACGCCAACGAGGAGCAGAAGCGCCGCTGGCTGCCCTCCTTCGTCTCCGGCGACATGATGACCGCCATCGCCATGACCGAGCCCGGCACCGGCTCCGACCTGGCGGGCATGAAGACCACCGCCAAGCTCTCCGAGGACGGCACCCACTACGTCCTCAACGGCGCCAAGACCTTCATCACCGGCGGCGTCCTGGCCGACCGGGTGCTGGTCTGCGCCCGCACCGCCCCGCCCACCCCCGAGGACCGCCGCGGCGGCATATCCATCCTCGTGGTGGACACCAAGAGCGAGGGCTACGCGGTCGGCCGCAAGCTGGAGAAGCTGGGCCTGAAGACCTCCGACACCGCCGAGCTCTCCTTCACCGACGTCAAGGTGCCGGTGGAGGACCTGCTGGGCGAGGAGGGCAAGGCGTTCGGCTACCTCGCCCACAATCTGCCGCAGGAGCGCCTGGGGATCGCCGTCGGGGCGTACGCGCAGGCCGCGGCGGCCGTACGGTTCGCCACCGAGTACGTCCGGGACCGCACCGTCTTCGGCCAGCCGGTGGCGTCGTTCCAGAACACCAAGTTCGTGCTCGCCGACTGCAAGTCCGAGGTGGACGCGCTCGAGGCGGTCGTGGACCGGGCCCTGGACGCGCACGACGCCGGTGAGCTGACCGCCGCCGACGCCGCCTCCGCCAAGCTCTTCACCACCGAGCGCGCCGCCGTCGTCATCGACCGGTGCCTGCAGCTCCACGGCGGCTACGGCTACATGATGGAGTACCCCATCGCCCGGCTGTACGCGGACACCCGCGTCAACCGGATCTACGGCGGCACCAGCGAGGTCATGCGGTCCATCGTCGCCAAATCCATGGGTCTGTGACGGCCGTCATGACCAGCGGCAACGGGACCGCAATACGGGTCTGCAAGACTGCTTGAATCATGAATGACGCACTTCAGGGCCTTCTCGATCTGCTCGACCTCGAGCAGATCGAGGAGGACATCTTCCGCGGCACCAGCGACGCCGCACCCCTCGTACCGCGGGTCTTCGGCGGCCAGGTCGCCGCCCAGGCCCTGGTCGCCGCGGGCCGTACCGTGCCCGCGGACCGCTCGGCGCATTCGCTGCACGCGTACTTCCTGCGGCCCGGCGACCCCGGGGCGCCCATCGTCTACACCGTCGACCGGATCCGGGACGGCCACTCCTTCACCACCCGCCGGGTGGTCGCCGTCCAGCACGGGCAGCCGATCTTCCATCTCTCGGCCTCCTTCCAACTGCACGAGGACGGCCTCGAGCACCAGGAGCCGATGCCGGACGTCCCCGACCCGCTCACCCTGCCCACCGCCGATGAGCTGCTGCCCCGCTATGAGCACCTCTTCAGCCCCGGGGTGGCCCAGCGGATGCTCCAGGCGCGGGCCTCGATCGATCTGCGGTACGTGGACGAGCCGCCCTTCGGCAGCGTCGGACGGCCGCGTGAGCCCAAGTCGCAGGTTTGGTTCCGGACCAACGGCAAACTGGACGGCGTCGCCGACCACCCGCTGCTCCACGTCTGCCTGGCGACCTATGTGTCCGATATGACGCTGCTGGACTCCATCCTGCTCGCCCATGGGCGCGGCGGCTGGGCGGTAGGCGACATCGTCGGTGCCAGCCTGGATCACGCCATGTGGTTCCACCGGCCGTTCCGGGTGGACGACTGGCTGCTGTACGACCAGGAGAGCCCCTCCGCGTCCGGCGGCCGCGGGCTCGCCAAGGGCCGCATCTTCACCGCCGACGGGCGGCTGGCCGTCTCCGTGATCCAGGAAGGGGTCATGCGGGTGCCGCGCGGGAAGAAGTGACCGCGGCGGGCGGCGGCCCGGAGCCGTCGGAAACCGGGCCGTCAGGACCAGGCCGTCAGAACTGGGCCGTCAGCCCCGCCGCGTCCAGCAGGTACGCCGTCATCGCGTCGTAGAACCTCGGGTTGGTGACGTGGTCGTCCAGGGGGACCACCGCCGACAGCGTGCCCTCGGACTCGCCGAGGAAGAGCGCCGGGTCGTTGCAGTCCGCGTAGCCCACCGCGTCGATGCCCCGCTGCCCCGCGCACCCGGCCCAGCCGTGGTCGGCGACCACCAGATCGGGCAGCGGCCGCCCCTCGTGGGCCAGCCCGTCGAGGATCGCCGCCATGGGCGCGGGGGAGTGGGTGTGCCACAGCGTGGCGCCACGCTCCAGCATCGCCACATCGCAGAACTGGAAGACATACCCCTCGTCCGCCTGCAGCCCGCCCGGAATCTCCACGATCTCGCACCCGGCGGCCCGCAGCGCCGCCGCCGTGGCCCGGTGGACCTCCAGCAGCCCGCCCGGGTGCCCGGTGGCGAACAGCACCCGCTCGTTCGCCTCCGCCGCCTTCCGCAGCACCGACGCCATCCGGTCCAGCGCGCCGACGGTCAGCTCCGGGTCGATGGTGTCCTGCCCCGAGCGGTGCTGCGGGTCGTCCACCACGCCGCAGCGCTCGGCCATGACCGCCAGTACGTCCTGCTCATCGGTCCAGCGGTCGCCCAGCTCCAGGCCCAGCCAGTAGTGGCGGTCGCCGTTCGCGAGCTTGCGGTAGTGGGAGAGGTTGTTCTCACGAGGGGTGGCGACATCGCCCGCGATGCGCGTACGGACGAGATGGTCGATCAGTTCGGCACGGCTGGGCACGGCGCTGGGTATCGGCATGTGGCCCATTGTCGCCTCTCCGGGGGGGTAATGGGGACATCCACCGCCGGTCGGGCGTGACACGATCATGGCGAAATGCCGGACGTCCGCCGCCCGGGCCGTGGACGAGTCCTGCCCGGGCCCGGCCCCGCACCGGCCTAACGGCGGGGCCGACGGCTCCTGGCGGGGCGACGGGCGGCCCGGCCCGCACGCTGTGGCTGCGGCGGCACGGGAGCGCTGATGATCACGGGAACACCGGAGGGATCCTGCGCTCCGGTGATACGGGTGAGCTCGGGGTCGGCGGAGTGGACCCGGGCGGTCCGGGGGGTGATGCCCGCGTCGGCCATGAGACGGACCATGTCCCGGCGCTGGTCCGGAGTGACCAGCGTGATGACGCTGCCGGATCCGCCCGCACGGGCGGTACGGCCGCCACGGTGCAGATAGTCCTTGTGGTCGGCGGGCGGGTCGACGTTGACGACGAGGTCGAGATCGTCCACATGGATGCCCCGGGCGGCGACGTTCGTGGCCACCAGCACGGTGACATGGCCGGACTTGAAGTGCTCCAGGGTCCGGGTGCGCTGCGGCTGGGACTTGCCGCCGTGCAGCGCGGCCGCCCGTACGCCGCTGGTCAGCAGATGCCGGGTCAGCCGGTCGACGCCGCGCTTGGTGTCCAGGAACAGGATGACGCGGCCGTCCCTGGCGGCGACCCGGGTGACGACGGAGCGCTTGTCGGTGTCCGCGATGTGCAGCACATGGTGCTCCATCGTGGTGACGGCACCGGCGGACGGGTCGAGCGAGTGCACGGCCGGGTCGTGGAGGAACTGGCGCACCAACTGGCCGACGTTGTGGTCGAGGGTCGCGGAGAACAGCAGGCGCTGACCGTCGGCGGGGACCTGCCGCAGCAGCCGGGTCACCTGGGGCAGGAAGCCCATGTCGGCCATTTGGTCGGCCTCGTCGAGGACCGTGATGCGCACCTGGTCCAGTCGGCAGTCGCCGCGTTCGATCAGGTCCTGGAGGCGTCCGGGGGTCGCGATGACCACCTCCGCGCCGCCGCGCAGGGCCTCGGCCTGGCGGTTGATCGACATTCCGCCGACCACGGTGGCCGGACGCAGCCGCAGCCGCCGGGCATAGGGGGTGAGCGCGTCGGTGACCTGCTGGGCCAGCTCCCGGGTGGGGACCAGCACCAGGGCGAGGGGGCGGCCGCGCTCGGCGCGCCGCCCGGCGGTGCGGGCGAGCAGGGCGAGGCCGAAGGCGAGGGTCTTGCCGGAGCCGGTCCGGCCACGGCCCAGGACGTCCCGGCCGGTGAGGGCGTTGGGGAGGGCGGCCGCCTGGATCGGGAAGGGCACGGTGACACCCTGCTGGGTCAGCTCCGCGAGCAGTTCCTCCGGCATGTCGAGCTCGGAGAACGACGTGACGGCGGGCAGCACCGGGGCGGAGCCGGGCGGCAGGGCGAATTCGTTTCCGCCGTTGTTGCCGCCGGTGGAGCGGGTGCGGCCACGGTCGGCGGAGCGGCCATGGCCGGCGGAACGGGAGGGTGCCGGTTTTTTGCGGTACGAGCGGGAGGAGCGGCTCAATGCGGTGCCTTCTGCTGGGCGCGGTCTGCGGAAACGCATACGAGCCGAGGCCCGCACCCCTTCAGGTACGGGCCCCGGCTCGTGACAGGCGCTGCGATCAGGCGGGAACGATGTTCTCCGCCTGCGGGCCCTTCTGGCCCTGGGTGACGTCGAAGGTCACCTTCTGGCCTTCCTGGAGCTCGCGGAAGCCGCTGGTGGCGATGTTCGAGTAGTGGGCGAAGACGTCGGCGCCGCCGCCGTCCTGCTCGATGAAGCCGAAGCCCTTTTCCGCGTTGAACCACTTCACGGTGCCAGTAGCCATATCCTTCTCCTTTATATGGGGATCGGTCCGGAATGCGTGGGAAATGCATCCCGAGTCGCCGAAATGACCCCATCCGGAAATGACCGGCAAAAACAAGAAATGCGCCTGCGGCTACATACCGCCAGGCGCATACAAAGTCCATGGGTACCAAAACTGCAACTGAAGGAGAGCCTATCACGTACGGCCCCGGAGCGGACGGAACCAGGTGGGCGATTTTCCCGCCGGGCTGTGCCCTCCCGCTTCGAGGTGTGACACGCTGGTGCTTCCGACTCCTCTTCTCTCCCCGTGGGGGCGCCATGCGTTGCATCATCGCCAACTTCGCCTTCGACCTGACCGCGCGCGAGGTGACGGACGCGATGAGTGGTGTCAGCCCCGAACCGATCACCGGCCCGTCGGTCCAGATCGGCCGCCATGTCTACCCGGCCAAGCAGGTCGGAGCGGTGGTCACTCGCCAGGACCGCCGCGACTTCACGGCGGGAGAGGTGACCCGGGCCATGACGCGCCTCGGCTTCACCTGTCATGCGGCGCCCCCGGCCGCGGCGTCCGGCGCCGTCGAGGCCGCCTCCGAGCTCCTGGGGAAGCCGACTGACGGCTGACCCTCGCCGCGCGGGGAAGTCATGTTAAGCGTTGACTTATATAAGCGACGGCTGGCATAGTCCGGGCGTGCACGCACTCGATGTCCTCGGGGACCCCGTCCGGCGCCGGATATTGGAGCTGCTCGCCGAGGGGGAGCGATCCTCCGGCGAGGTCAGCTCCGTCGTCCGGGCCGAGTTCGGCATCTCGCAGCCCGCCGTCTCGCAGCATCTGCGGGTGTTACGGGAGGCCGGATTCGCCTCCGTACGGGCCGAGGGCACACGGCGGTTGTACGCCGTCGAGGCCGCGCCCCTGCGGGAGGTCGACCGCTGGCTCGACCGGTTCCGGGGCTTCTGGGAGCAGCGGCTGGACGCGCTGGGGACGGAACTGGCGCGGGGCAAGCGGCAGCGGCGGCTCGACCAGGGGCGCGGCGGCGGCAGCGGAACCGATGCGGAGACATGACTCATGAGCGAGATCGTCGACCAGATCAACCACGTCCATCGCGAGGTCGGCACCCGTGAGGTGCCCGACGGCGAGGCCCGTACCGTCCTGCTGCGGCGCAGCTACGACGCCGCGATCGAGGACGTCTGGGACGCGTGCACCGACCCGGAGCGGATCAGCCGCTGGTTCCTGCCGGTGAGCGGCGACCTCAAGCTCGGCGGCCACTACCAGCTGACGGGTAACGCGGGCGGCGAGATCCTGCGCTGTGAACCCCCGAGGCTGCTCGCCGTGAGCTGGCTGTTCGGCGAGAACCCCGGCTTCAGCGAGGTCGAGGTCCGGCTGACCGCCGAAGGCGAGGAGCGGACCGCCTTCGAACTCGAGCACATCGCCGTCGTACCGCCCGAGATGTGGGACCAGTTCGGACCCGGCGCGGTCGGCGTCGGCTGGGACGGCGCGCTGCTCGGCCTCACCCTGCACCTGACGGGCGAAGGCGCGCCCGCCGACCCGGAGGCGTGGCAGGCCTCGGACGAGGCGCGGGAGTTCATGACCCGCAGCAGCGAGCGCTGGGGCGCGGCGTACCAGGCCTCGGGGGCCCCGGCGGAGGTTGCGGCGGCGACGACGCGGGCGACCATGGGCTTTTACGTTCCGGAACGGTAGGCGCTGTCGCGCGGCGGGTCGGCCGGCGCGAACCACACGCTCTTGCCGCGCGGGTGCGGCCCGCCGTGCCGGATCGTGCCCCACGAGTCCGCGTACGCCTGGACCAGGAGTAATCCACGGCCGTGCTCGGCGTGAGTGGCGCGTTCCGTCGCGCGGGGCACCCCCATGGGGTCCTCGTCTCTTACGGATACGTGGAGTTGGTTCGCGTGGACCGTTGCCTCCAGCATCAGGAGCGGGACCCTGGTGTGCAGGTGGACGTTCGACACCAGCTCGGAGACGAGGAGGCGGGCGGGGTCGATGAGGGAGGAGCGTCCGGTCGCCGACAGCAGCCCCGAGACCATCTCCCGTGCGACCTTGGCGGTTTCGGGGATGTTTGGGGGCACGTAGCCGGTAGTGGGGGTCGAGTTCGTCGTGGGGTGCGTTCATGGGTGATCTCTCCCCTGCCGGTCTGCTCGGTGTCGACCAGGCCAGGATGAGCGACATCGAGTCGGGGCGCATGGGCGTGAGCGACGAACGGATCCGCCGTCTCGCAAGCTTTTACGCATGCGCTGACACCGCGCTGGTCGATGCCCTGTGCGTCATTGCGGCTGAGCACCGAGGTCAGTTCTGGTGGGACGAGTACCGGGGTGTCCTCGCACCGGGGTTCCTGGACGTGGCCGAGATGGAACATCGCGCGGTGTACCTGCGCTCCATGCAGGCGATGGTCATCCCGGGGCTCTTGCAGACCGAGAACTACGCGCGCGTTCTCTTCCAGGGGCGGCGCTGCGCATGCGGTTCGGGGGTCGCGGTTCTGGTCGATAGCACGCGGCGGGCAATTCCCGGACGCCGAGGCCGAGCTTCAGCGGTATCGAGAGGTGCTGGACAAGGCCGAGGACGTGGCGCTCGACACGGAGGAATCGCGACAGCTCATCCATCACATCGCGCGGGAACTGTGAGAGGTGTGGCCATGAGTGCTCCGACCCAGTGGCGGAAGTCGACGTTCTCGGGCGGGCAGGGGCCCGACTGCGTCGAGGTCGCACGCGACGCTCACGCCGTCCACATACGGGAAAGCGACCAACCCGGCACCATACTCACCAGCACCACCACCCGCCTCGCCGCCTTCATAGTGAGCGTCAAGGCGGGCGACTTGGACCACCTCACGGGCTGAGCGCGGCGCGTCGACCGCCGCCCCACCCCCTACCCGTCATACCTGGGGACTACCCCGGAGATGCACTCCCCGGTGGGACGCCAACCACACGGCCGGGTCCATAACTTCCTTACTCACGACATCCGTTGGTACGGAAGGAACAGCCATGGCGTCCCGTCTTCGCCGCGCTCTGCTCGCGGCGCTCGTCACCGCCTCGGTGGTGGTGCCCCTGATGGGGGCCGCCGGGCCCGGTGAGGTGCCCGCGCCCGCGCCGGTGGCGCTCGGGCCGGTGCGCGTCGCGGGGCTTGAGCACCGGTACGCGGCCAACCGGGAGGGGATCCGGGCGGCCGAGGCGATGGCCGCCCGGCACGGGGACCGCAAGCGGGCGCGGGCGCTGCGGAAGATGCGCGGGGCGTCGCGGCACTTCCTGTCCTTCGACGGGCGGAACGGGGGCCGTGCCGTCGAGGTGTACGGGGATCTGGGGCGCGCCACGCGCATCGCGGTGCTGGTGCCGGGGTCGGACACCAACCTGGAGACGTACGGCCGGTTCCGGGACGGGGCGCTCGCGCTGAGCCGTCAACTCGGGCCCCGTACGGCCGTCATCGGCTGGCTCGGGTACAAGACGCCCGGCACCGTGGCGCCCGAGGTGCTGACCACGGGCCGGGCCGCCGGTGCCGCTCCCCGACTGGCCGCGTTCGTACGGGAGTTGAACGCGGCCATGCCCCGGGCGCGGATCTCGCTCCTGTGCCACTCCTACGGCTCGGTGGTCTGCGCCCGGGCCGCCCGGGGGCTGAACGCCGCTGACATCGTCCTGTACGGCAGCCCCGGGACGGGGTACGACGACGCCCGGCAGTTGCACACCCGGGCCACCGTCTGGGCCGGGCGGGGCGGGCACGACTGGATCGGCGGGGTGCCGCATGTGCGGATCCCGCTGCTGGCCACGACCGTCGGCTTCGGGACCGATCCGGTCTCCCGGGGGTTCGGCGCGCGGATCTTCGACGCGGGGGACGTCGGGCACAGCGACTACCTCAGGCCCGGGTCCGCCGCCCTGGCGAGCATGGGCCGGATCGTGGAGGGCCGCGATGCGTGAGACATCCCGGCCGCGTGAGACGGTCCGCATACGTGACCTCGCCCGGCGGATCGAGGCCGCCACCCCGTCCGGCCGCGACCGCGCCGTGGACGGCCTGCGGGCCGTCGCCATCCTCGGCGTGGTGCTCGGCCACTGGCTGGTGACCGCCCTCGTGGCCGACAGCGGCACGCTGCGCGTGGCCAGCCCGCTGCAGTACCAGCCCGGACTCACCCCCGTCTCCTGGGTGTTCCAGACCCTCGCGGTGTTCTTCCTGGTCGGCGGGCAGATGGGCGCCAAGAGCCACGACTGCGCCCGCGCCCGTGGCACCACCTACCGGCGGTGGCTGCGCGCCCGGCTGGTACGGCTGTTCCGGCCCGTGGCCGCCGTGCTCACCGTATGGGCCGTGGCGGCGGGGGCGCTGCTCGGCGCCGGGGTGAGCCTGCTGACCGTGCACACGCTGCTCAAACTCGTGCTGTCCCCGCTGTGGTTCCTGCTGGTCTACGCGGCGCTCACGGCCGCGACCCCGCTGGTGGCGCGGCTGCATCCGCTGTGGCCGCTCGCGGTCGTGCTCCATGTCGACCTGATCCGGTTCGGCTTCGACGGCCCGGCCTGGCTCGGCTGGGTCAACCTGGCGGCGGGCTGGCTGGTCCCGTACTGCCTGGGGGCCGCCTGGGGCCGTGGCAGGCTGCGCGGGCGGACGGCCGGGTGGGTGCTGCTGACCGGGGGCGCGGCGGTCACCGCCGGGCTCGTCCTGTTCGGCGGCTATCCGGCGGCGATGGTCGGGGTGCCCGGCGCCCCGGTCTCCAACCTCAACCCGCCCACCCTGGCGGCCGTCACCTTCGGGCTCGCCCAGTGCGGCGCGGCCCTGCTGCTGCGCGGCCCGCTGCGCCGGGTGCTGGCGCGGCCCGTCGCGTGGGCGGTGGTGGCGCTGGTCAACCTCGCCGCGATGACCGTCTTCCTGTGGCACCAGACCGCGATGATGGCGGTCAGCGTGACCACGCTGCGGCTCGCCGGACCGCAGACCGGGCTGCACACCGTGCCCGAAGGACCCGGCTGGGTGCTCGCCCGGCTGTGCTGGCTGCCGGTGTTCGCGGGGGCGCTGCTGATCTGCTGGGCGGCGTTCCACGCGTACGAGACGGGACGGCCGCGGAAGGGCGGCGGTGGCGGCCCTGGTGGACGAGTCGTTCGCGTAGGACGTCCCGGGAAGCAGGCGGAGCAGGCCCGGCACGTGGAGCAGCGGAGTGTCTAGAGTCAAGGGCATGACAGGCGGCAAGATCGCGGACCGGCTGGCGGGGGGACTGCGCGCGCTGCCACGCACGTTGGGCGAGGCACTGCGCGCGGTGCCGGGCATCCTGCGCGAGGACCTGTGGACGGTGGCGCGCGATCCGCTGCCGCGGCTGCGCTGGCTGGGCCGGCTGCCCCATGGCCATGTGGTGTTGTTCGCGGTGATCATGGGCTCGCTCAGCTTCGCGCAATACCAGGAGCCCGCCCGCCCGGGGACGATCCAGGGCCCGGTGCCCCTGATCTGGTTGGTCGTGCTCCAGGCGGCGGCCGTCCTGCTGGCGCTGACCCGCCCGATACCGGCGTGGTGGCTTTCCACCACCATGCTCCTGGTGACGGCACTGGACATGGACGATCGCGTCCCCGCACAGCTGCTCTACCCCTGGAATTTCGGGCAGATCGCGCTGCACACCGCCGTCCTGTTCCTCCTCGCACTGCGGGTTCGCCCCCGGATCGCCGCAGAGGGGCTCATCCTGACCCTGCTGGTGGGGGCGCTCACCTCGGCCCTCGCCTCCCGGCTCCACCAGGACGGCCTGGGCAACGCCGTCGTCTCCTTCACCACCGCCGTGGTGGTGGGCGCCGCGCTGCGGGGCCGCCGGGTGGCGCGGACCCGGCTGGTCGAGCAGGAGGAGCTCACCGCGGAGGAACGGGCCCGGCGCACCCTGCTGGAGGAGCGCAACCGCATCGCCCGCGAACTGCACGACGTCGTCGCCCATCACATGTCGGTGATCTCCATCCAGGCCCAGGTCGCCCCGCACCTCGCCGAGAACCCCTCCGACGAGCTCAGGGAGAACCTCGCGGGCATCCGGCAGAACGCGGTCGAGGCGCTGGCCGAACTGCGCCGTGTGCTGGGCGTGCTGCGCTCCGAGGACGCCCTGGCCGACGGCGCCCGGCACACCCCGCAGCCCACTCTGGACCGGCTGGACGAGCTGGTGGGCACGGTGCGGGGGACCGGGATCACGATCCTCACCGATGTCACCGGGGAGCGGCGGGCGCTGCCGCCGGGCGTGGAGCTGTCGGCGTTCCGCATCGTCCAGGAGGCGCTGAGCAATGTGATGCGGCACGCGCCGGGCGCCGAGGCGCGGGTCGAGCTGGGGTACCGGCGGCACGGGCTGACCGTCCGGATCGTCAACACCGCGCCGGACCGGCCCGCCCCGCCCTCGCCCGGGGCCGGGCACGGCCTGCTCGGGATGCGGGAGCGCGCTGCGATGCTAGGGGGCGAGCTGACCACCGGCCCGACGCCGGACGGCGGTTACGAGGTGATCGCCGTACTGCCCACGGACCACCCCGCCCCGTCCGCCGCCGCCCCCGAGACCGCCGAGGACCCCGTATGACGACCATCCGCGTCCTGATCGCCGACGACCAGATGATGGTCCGCCAGGGCTTCACGGTGCTGCTCAACGCCGAACCGGACATGGAGGTCGTCGGCCAGGCCGTGGACGGGGCCGACGCCATCGCCCAGGTCGCCGAGCTCGCCCCGGACGTGGTCCTGATGGACATACGGATGCCTGGGGTCGGCGGTATCGAGGCCACCCGCCGGCTCACCGAACCCGCCGGCGCCACCGTCAAGATCCTCGTTCTCACCACCTTCGACCTGGACGAGTACGTCTACGAGGCGCTGCGCGCTGGCGCGTCCGGGTTTCTGCTGAAGGACGCCTCGGCGGATGAACTGGCCCATGCGGTACGGGTGGTGGCGGCCGGAGACGCGCTGCTGGCGCCGAACATCACCAAGCGCCTGATCGGCGAGTTCTCCCGGGTGACCGCCGCCGCCCCGCGCGGGCCCCTCCGGGCCCGGGTGGGCGATCTGACGGAGCGCGAGACCGAGGTGCTCACGCTGATCGCCCAGGGGCTGTCGAACGCGGAGATCGCGGCACGGCTGGTGGTGGCCGAGCAGACCGTGAAGACCCATGTGAGCCGGATCCTGTTCAAGCTGGGGCTGCGCGACCGGACCCAGGCGGCGGTCTTCGCGTACGAGACGGGGCTGGTGCGCCCGTCGGCGTTCTGACCAGGCCCTCCTAGGGGCGGGGAGGGGCGCAGCCCGCCGCAGGCGTCACCCTCGCATGTGAACCTGTGTTCAGATATTGAAGACATCGCGCCATCCATTGACCTGTCGTGTTCACCTCTTTATGGTCACTGCGACCGTCACCGGCGAACCACGACGGAGAACGATGACGTACTCCCCCCTCCGGCCGCCCCGGCCCGCCCGGCTGATCGCCCCGCTCCTCGTCTGCGGGCTGATCGCCGCCGTGCCCCCGGCGTCCGCCGCTCCCGAATCCGATCCCTCCGCGGCGGCCGACGCCACCGCCGGAGGGGACTGCACGCGCGGGCCGTCCGACGGCTGGGCGCTCTCCTCCAACCGTATCGACCCCAAGGACAGCTCCCACGCGTATGTGGGCAACGGCTATCTGGGGCAGCGGGTGCCGCCCCAGGGGACCGGCTACTCCGGCGGGGGTGACAAGACCGGTTGGCCGCTGTTCACCCCCCGCTACGACGGCGCCTTTGTCTCCGGCCTCTACGCGCACAACGCGAAGACGACCGAGAACCGGCAGGTGGCCGCCGCCATCCCGACCTGGTCCACGCTGAACGTGGCCACCGGGGGCGACCGTTCGGAGACCTTCGGCTCCCAGACCTCCGCCGGGCGGATCTCCCACTACCGGCAGGCGGTCTTCATGCGCTGCGGTCTGGTGCGGACCTCCCTCACCTGGACCGCGTCCGACGGGCGCGCCACCGACCTCACCTATGACATCGTCGCCGACCGCGCCAACGCGCACGTGGGCGCCGTAAGGATGCGGATGACCCCGCACTGGGGCGGGGACGCGACCGTCACCGACCTGCTCGACGGGCGCGGTGCGCGGCGGATGAGCGGGACCGGCGGTGGCGCCCATAAGGGCGGCACGGTCGATGTCGCCTTCCGTACGGATGGCACGAAGACCGACGGAGCCGTGGCCTCCACGCTGCGCCCCGGCCCGGGCGTCCGGGCGGCCGGGGCGAGGACGGGCGGCACGGAGGCCGGTGGGAAGGACGCCGGTGGTACGGAGGCCGGTGGCACGGACGCGGCGCGGGACCTGTCCGCGCGCCAGGGCCTCCGCTTCTCCGTACGCCCCGGCCGGTCCTATGAGTTCACCAAGTACGTGGGCGTGGACACCGCGCTGACCTCCCACACCCCGCGCGCCGACGCCCTCGCCGCCTCCCGCCGCGCGGCGGACCAGGGCTGGGACGGGCTGTTCGCCGCGCACAGCGCCGCCTGGAAGCGGCTGTGGCGCTCCGACATCGAGGTGGCCGGACGCCGCCGACGCGACCTCCAGGACTGGGTGCGCTCCGCGCAGTACGGACTGCTGTCCGCCACCCGCGCCGGCTCCCGCAACAGCATCTCCCCGACCGGTCTGAGCAGCGACAACTACGGCGGGCTGATCTTCTGGGACGCCGAGACCTGGATGTACCCCGGGCTGCTGGCCACCCATCCCGAACTCGCCAAGTCGGTGGTGGAGTACCGCTACAAGACCCGCGCCGGCGCCCGCGCCAACGCCCGCAAGCTGGGCTACCCCGGCCTGTTCTACCCCTGGACCAGTGCGAGCAAGGGCGGGCTGTGGACCGAGTGCCACAGCTGGGACCCGCCGCACTGCCGCACCCAGAACCACCTCCAGAGCGATATCGCCGTGGCGGCCTGGCAGTACTACCAGTCGACGGGCGACACCCGGTGGCTGCGCGGGCGCGGCTGGCCGGTGCTCAAGGGGATCGCCGAGTTCTGGGCGGGGCGCGCCACGCACAACGCCGACGGCAGCTACTCCATCAAGAACGTGGCCGGTCCCGACGAGTACAGCAACGGCGTGGACGACGCGGTCTTCACCAACGCCGGGGCCGCCACCGCCCTGCGCGACGCCGCCCGCGCCGCCCGCCTCCTCGGCGAGCCGGTGCCCGCCGCCTGGAGCCGGATCGCCGACCGGATGCGGATCCCGTACGACAAGAAGAGCCAGGTCTTCCGGCAGTACGACGGCTACAAGGGCTCGCTGATCAAGCAGGCCGACACCGTGCTGCTGATGTACCCGCTGGAGTGGCCGATGTCCGGTCGGACGGCCGCCAGGACGCTCGACTACTACGCGGCCCGCACCGACCCGGACGGCCCGGCCATGACGGATTCGGTGCACGCCATCGACGCCGCCGCCATCGGCGAGCCCGGCTGCTCCACGTACACCTACCTCCAGCGCGCCATCAAGCCGTTCGTCCGCGGCCCCTTCGACACCTTCTCGGAGGCGCGGGGCGAGAAGGCGGGCGCGCGGGACCCGCTGTCCGGCTCCCCGGCGCAGGACTTCCTCACCGGCAAGGGCGGCTTCCTCCAGGTCTTCACCCACGGTCTGACCGGGATGCGGATGGACGAGGACGGTGTGCGGCTCGACCCGACGCTGCCGCCGCAACTCCACGACGGTGTCACCCTGCGCGGGCTGCGCTGGCGGGGCCGCACCTACGACGTGGCCATCGGCCCGCACGAGACGACCGTAAGGCTGACGGCGGGCGCGCCGATGCGGATCGACACCCCGCACGGCGGGGAGCGGATCGTGAGCCGGGGCGCGCCCGCGGTGCTCAAGACCCGCCGCCCCGACCTCGAGCCGACCGACGACGTCGCGCGCTGCGGTAAGGCGACGGCGAGCACGGAGGAGCCCGGGATGTACGCGGGCGCCGCCGTGGACGGCAACGCGGCCACCGCCTGGGTCCCCGACGCCGCCGAGGGCACGCTCACGGCCGACCTCGGGCGCGCCGTGCGGCTGGCCGAGGTCAGCCCGGAGTGGACCCGCACCCGCCCCGCCTCCCACGAGATGCGGACCTCGCTCGACGGCCGCCACTGGCGCGAGGGGACGACCGGCCCGGCCCGTTTCGTACGGGTCACCGTGCGGTCGGCGGACGACAAGAAGCGCGCGGGCATCGAGGAGTTGCGGGTGACGCGCGCCAACTGACCCCGTGGGGGGCCGGGATGTGCCATCCGTGCACGGCGGACGCGGTCCGTGCACGCAGGATCAAGACAGTGTGCACAGGAGGCCAACGACATCCCGGCCCCGGCGGGCCCATGCTGATCAGGGACGGGTGAGCAGGGTTGCTACGGGGGGAGCCCCGCTCACCTGTTCGCCGCGAGCGCCCTATGGCGGAAGTCCCGTGGGGGCACGCCATAGGCGCCGCGGAAGGCACGGCTGAAGTCCGCGGCGTGGCTGAAGCCCCAACGGGCGGCGATGACATGGATGGGGGTGTCGCCCAGGGCGGGATCGGCGAGGTCGCGGCGGCAGCGTTCCAGGCGCTGGGCGCGGATCCACGCGGAGACGGTGTGCCCCTGCTCCTCGAAGAGGCGGTAGAGGTACCGGAGCGAGATGTGATGGGCCGCGGCGATCGAGGCCGGGGTGAGCCCCGGGCGGTCCAGATTCTGCCGGACGAACTCCTGGACACGTAACCGCAGGGTACGCCGACGGCTCTCGGGGGTGAGCCGGTTCTCGGCGCGCGCCTCGGCACCGGTGTCGAGCTCATGGGCGAGCAGCGCGTTGAGCAGATCGACGGCGACGGTGCCGAGGCGCGGTGCGTCGGCCGGGCCGTAGGCGTCGGACTCGGTGGCCAGGCGGGTGAGGAAGTCGGCGAGCATGGCCCCGATCCCGGACCGTCCGGACAGCCGCTGCCCGAGCAGCCGCTGGAGCTCGGCGGGCGGGAACGGCAGCAGCGAGGGGTGGAGGGTGACCGTCATCCCGTCGACCCTGCCGCGCTCGCACACCGCCAGATACGGCGCGGAGGTGGAGGTGAGCATGAACTGCCGGGCGCCGACCGTGGTTTCGGCGTCCCCGTGGCATACGTCGGTCTCCCCGCGCAGGGTGAGCCGCAGATGGTAGAGCTCCGGGTCGGAGCGCCGGATGTGGGCCGCGGTCCGCTCGTTCCGCAGTGACGGTACGGAGGTGTAGGTCAGCATCACCTCGCCGATGTCCACTCCGCCCCGTACGTTCGCGCGGAAGTCGTGCTCATGGTCACTGCGCAGCTCCATGGGTATCGACGTCAGCTCGCACAGGGCGCGCCACGCCGCGAACCGTTCCGCGGGCGGGATGTCGTCGATCCGGGGCACCGCCACGATCATCATCCTTTCGCCTGGCCGGTGGTGCGCTTTTCGATGGGCGCGACCTTAGACAGCCCTGCTAAGTGTTTGATGAACGGTCCGGTATTGAACAGTCCGCTTTTGGGCGATTCCGCGAGCGTGTGTCCGGACGGGTGAGCTGTCTTCTCAGAGCGCGGTCAGGATCCGCGGCCCGTCCTCCGTGATCGCCACCGTGTGCTCACTGTGGGCGGCGCGGCTCCCGTCCGTCGTCCGCAGCGTCCAGCCGTCGGCGTCGGTGGTGTACGCGTCCAGACCGCCCGCCAGGAACATCGGCTCGATGGCCAGCACCAGCCCGTGCCGCAGCCGAAAGCCCCGGCCGGGCCGCCCCTCGTTGGGGACCGGCGGGTCCTCGTGCATCCGCCGGCCGATGCCATGGCCGCCGAAGTCCTCCATGATGCCGTAGCCCGCGGTGCGCCCCACCGTCCCCACGGCATGGGAGATGTCGCCCATCCGGCCCCCCGCGACGGCCGCCGCGATCCCCGCCTCCAGCGCCTGCCGGGTGGTCTCGATCAACCGGACGTCGGCCGGGCGCGGGGTGCCGACGGTGAAGCTGACCGCGGCGTCACCGCTCCAGCCGTCCAGCGTCGCACCGCAGTCGATGGTCACCAGGTCGCCGTCGGACAGCCGGTAGTCGCCCGGGATGCCGTGGACGATGGCGTCGTTGACCGAGGCGCAGATGACCGCGGGGAAGGGGGTGGACGCGAACTGCGGCCGGTAGCCGAGGAACGGGGAGCTCGCCCCGGCCTCGCGCAGCACCTCCCGCGCCGCCTCGTCCAGCTCGCGCAGCGAGACGCCGACGGCCGCGGCCCGCTGTGCGGCGTCGAGCGCCGAGGCCACGACGCGGCCCGCCTCGCGCATCGCGTCCAGGGACGCGTCGGTCTTGATTTCCACCATGGGTGAGCCCTTTCGCATGACCGAACCGCCGGTCCGGTGTGCACCAATTACTATACCGGTATTAGTATCACGGTCATGGTGCGCACTCCTCTCACCCCGCTGGAACGTGAACGCGGCCGCTTCCTCGGCGCCCTGCTGCGCCAGGCCCGTGGCGAACGGAGCATGGCCGAGATCGCCGCCGGGGCCGGGATCTCCGCCGAGACCCTCCGGAAGATCGAGACCGGCCGGGCCCCGACCCCCGCCTTCTTCACCATCGCGGCCCTCGCCGCCACGCTCGGGCTGACTCTGGGCGAGATCGCGGAGCGCTGCGCCGCGGTCACCGCCCCGGAGCCGGGGGAGGGGGTGACGGAGGAGGCGGCGGCCTAGCCGGGGCGGGCCCGCGGCGCCTGCGGCGGGCCGTGGCGCCTGCGGCGGGCACCCTCCCCGCCCCTTCCCGCAACTGGGGCCCCGCCCCAGCCCCCGCCCGCTCGGCGCCCCGGAGTCCAACCGCGGCACCGGCCGCCCCCCGACCCTCGGGACCCAGGAGCGAAGCCGAGCCGCGCGGCTCCGCCGCAGGGCAAAGCCGCGCCCCACTCCCAGACCCGCGCCCCGCTCCCAGGCCCGCGCCCCGCTCCCAGGCCCGCGCCCCGCTCCCAGGCCCGCGCCCCGCTCCCAGGCCCGCGCCCCGCTCCCGGGGCGTGCCCCGGTTCCAGGGCCGCGCCCCCGCCCCCGGGGTCCAGGGGCGGAGCCCCTGCCGCGCGGCGGAGCCGCAAATCGATGCTGCGGGAAGGGGTGGGGAGGGGGGCGCCCGCCGCCCCCAAGCAGCCGCCGCGCCCCGATTCATTTGTTGCGGCAGGATGAAATCCGCACATCAGTGTGTTGGTGCCTTCCGGAAGCGTGTGCGGATCGGGAGGTTCACGGGTGGCGGACGTAGCGGCGGATGCATCGGATGAAACGGGCAAAAGGGGTGCAGGCGAGCCGGATGTGGAGGGCCCGGAAGCCGGACAGGGCTGGGTAAGGCGGCTGTTCGGCTACTGCTGGCAGTACCGCAGCGATGTGCTGCTCGCCCTCGGCGCCTCGCTCGCCGGAATGGCCGTCATGGCGCTCGTCCCCCTGGTGCCGAAGCTGATCATCGACGATGTGATCGTCTCGCACGACCGGTCCCTCGCCCCCTGGGCCACCCTGCTGATCGTCGCCGCCCTCGTGGTGTACGTCCTCACCTACGTCCGCCGCTTCTACGGCGGACGGCTCGCCCTCGACGTCCAGCACGCCCTGCGCACCGAGATGTTCGCGGCCATCGCCCGCTTCGACGGCAGACGGCAGGACAAGCTCTCCACCGGCCAGATCATCGGCCGGGCCACCAGCGACCTCCAGCTGATCCAGGGCCTGCTCTTCATGGTGCCGATGATGATCGGCAACATTCTGCTCTTCCTGGTCTCGCTCATCGTGATGGCGGTGCTCTCGCCGCTGCTCACCGTCGTCGCCCTCGCCGTCGCCCCCGCCCTGTGGATCCTCGCCTCGCGCAGCCGCATCCGGCTGTTCCCCGCCACCTGGTACGCACAGGGGCAGGCGGCCGCCGTCGCGGGTGTGGTCGACGGGGCCGTGACCGGTGTCCGGGTGGTCAAGGGGTTCGGGCAGGAGGCGCAGGAGACCGACAAGCTGCGGGAGGTGGGCCGGGGGCTGTTCGCCGCCCGGCTGCGGACCGTACGGCTGAACTCCCGCTACACCCCGGCCCTCCAGGCCGTCCCCGCCCTCGGCCAGGTCGCCATGCTGGCGCTCGGCGGCTGGATGGCCACCCGGGGCCAGATCACCCTCGGCACCTTCGTGGCCTTCTCGACCTACCTCGCCCAGCTCGTGGGCCCGGTGCGGATGCTCACGATGCTGCTGACCATCGGGCAGCAGGCGCGGGCCGGGGTCGAGCGCGTCTTCGAGCTCATCGACACCGAGCCCGTCATCGACGAGCGCCCCGATGCCCGGGAGCTTCCCGAGGACGCCCCGGCGACGGTCGAGTTCGACCGGGTGAGTTTCGGCTACGACCCCGAGCGGCCGGTGCTGTCCGAGGTGTCCCTGCGGATCGAGCCGGGCGAGACCCTGGCCGTCGTGGGCGCCTCCGGAAGCGGCAAGTCGACGCTGTCCATGCTGCTGCCGCGCTTCTACGACGTGTCGTCGGGCGCGGTGCGGATCGGCGGCCACGATGTGCGGGAGCTGACGTACGACTCGCTGCGCGGGGCGGTCGGGATGGTGCCGGAGGACAGCTTCCTCTTCTCCGACACCGTGGGCGCCAACCTCGCCTACGGGCTGCCGGACGCGAGCGAGGAGCGGATCCGGGCCGCCGCCCGCGCCGCGCAGGCCGACGGCTTCATCTCCGAGCTGCCGAACGGCTATGACACCGAGGTCGGCGAGCAGGGGCTGACCCTCTCCGGCGGCCAGCGCCAGCGGCTGGCCCTGGCCCGCGCGATCCTCACCGACCCCCGGCTGCTCGTCCTGGACGACGCCACCTCGGCGGTGGACGCGCGCGTCGAACACGAGATCCACGAGGCGCTCCGGGGCGTCATGGCGGGCCGCACCACTCTGCTGATCGCCCACCGGCCCTCCACCCTCGCCCTCGCCGACCGCATCGCGGTGATGGACCGGGGCCGGGTCGTGGACGTGGGCACGGACGAGGAGCTGAAGGCGCGGAGCGCCGTGTACCGGAGCCTGCTGACGGACGAGTCCGAGGCCGTCGCCGCCCCCAGCGGCGACGGCCCGGCCCCGGGCGCGCCACGCGGTGCCGCGGCGCACGCGGCGGGGCTCGCCGGTGCGTTCGGCGGGGAAGCCGCCGCGACCGGGTTGGCCGAACCGTGTCTCGACGGCGGGCCGCCCGCCGACGGCGACCACACGGCGCACGGACCCGAGGGGCGCCCGTGCCCCACGGCGGGTTGGCGGGCGCGCGGCGGGGACGACCCCGCGCACGCCGTTCGTGAGGCGGACGGCATCGTAGAGCCGTTGGACGGGGGCGGCACCGTAAGGGCGCTGGACGGGGACGGCGCCGCCATCGCGCCGGATGGGGCCGAGGCGGGTCATCCGGCGCGCCCGAGCCACCGCGGGGTGACCCCGGAGCTATGGGTGCGGCCCGATGGTGAGCTCCGTAAGGGCGACACGGCGGCGGGCGCGGGGGCCGCGGCCGTGGCCGGTCCCGGGCTCGCGGGGGCGCTGTCCGGCATGCCGGCCACCCCCGAGCTGCTCGCCAAGGTCGCCGCCCTGCCGCCCGCCACCGACACCCCCGACATCGACGAGGAGCGGGCCACCCGTCCCGAGGAGACGTACGGGCTGCGGCGGTTGCTGCGCGGCTTCGGGGCTCCGCTCCTGGTCGCGCTGTCGCTCGTCGCCGTGGACGCGATCGCCGGGTTGCTGCTGCCCGTGCTCATCCGGCACGGGATCGACCAGGGTGTGCAGCGGCTCTCGCTCGGCGCGGTGTGGGCCGCCTCCGGGCTCGCGCTCGTCGTCGTCCTCGTGCAGTGGGCCGCCCAGATCGGCGAGACCCGGATGACCGGGCGGACCGGTGAACGGGTGCTCTACGCCCTGCGCGTGAAGATCTTCGCCCAGCTCCAGCGGCTCGGTCTCGACTACTACGAGCGCGAGCTGAGCGGCAAGATCATGACGCGGATGACCACCGACGTCGACGCGCTGTCCACGTTCCTCCAGACCGGTCTCGTCACCGCCGTGGTCAGCCTGCTGACCTTCTTCGGCATCCTGGTGGCGCTGCTCATCATCGACGTGGAGCTCGCGCTGGTGGTCTTCCTGACCCTGCCGCCGCTCATCATCGGCACGGTGGTGTTCCGGCGCCGCAGCGTCAAGGCGTACGAACTGGCCCGCGAGCGCGTGAGCGTGGTCAACGCGGACCTTCAGGAGAGCGTGGCGGGGCTGCGGATCGTGCAGGCGTTCCGGCGCGAGCGGTCCGGCCGGGAGCGGTTCGCGGCGCGCAGCGACGCGTACCGCCAGGCGCGGATCCGTGGCCAGCGGCTGATCTCGGTGTACTTCCCGTTCGTCCAGCTGCTGGCGTCCGTGGCCACCGCGCTGGTGCTCATCGTGGGCGCCGGGCGGGTCGGGGACGGCACGCTGACGGCGGGTGCGCTGGTGGCGTACCTCCTCTACATCGACCTGTTCTTCGCCCCCGTCCAGCAGCTCTCCCAGGTCTTCGACGGCTATCAGCAGGCCACCGTGTCGCTGGGCCGCATCCAGGAGTTGCTGCGCGAGCCCACCACCACACCTCTGGCCGAGGCGCCGCGCGAGGTGCGCGCGATGCGCGGCGACATCGCATTCGACGATGTGCGGTTCCGGTACGGGGACGGCGAGGAGGCGCTGGCGGGCATCTCGCTCACGATCCCCTCGGGGCAGACCGTGGCGTTCGTCGGGGAGACCGGGGCCGGTAAGTCCACCCTGGTCAAGCTGGTGGCGCGGTTCTACGACCCGACGCGGGGCGCCGTGCGGGTGGACGGTGTGGATCTGCGCGAGCTCGACCTCACCGGATACCGCGGCCACCTCGGGGTGGTCCCGCAGGAGCCGTATCTCTTCGCCGGGACGGTGCGCGACGCCATCGCCTACGGACGGCCCGGCGCGAGCGACGCGGAGGTGGAGGCCGCCGCGCGGGCGGTCGGCGCCCATGCCATGGTGGCGTCGCTCGACGGTGGCTATCTGCACGAGGTCTCCGAGCGCGGGCGCAATCTCTCCGCCGGGCAGCGGCAGTTGATCGCGCTGGCGCGCGCCGAGCTGGTGAACCCGGACATCCTGCTGCTCGACGAGGCCACGGCCGCGCTCGATCTGGCCACCGAGGCTCTGGTCAACCAGGCCACGGATCGTCTTACGGGACGGCGCACCACACTGGTCGTCGCCCACCGGCTGACCACCGCCGCCCGTGCGGACCGGGTGGTGGTCCTGGACCACGGCCGGGTCGTCGAGGACGGCACGCATGAGGAGCTGGTGGCGCGGGACGGGCGGTACGCCGCGCTGTGGCGCACGTTCATGGGGGAGACGGCCCCCGCCGTCGTCTGACGCCTGAGCGGTCGGCTTACGGCCGGTAACGCTCAGCGTTCGCCCATCGTTACGTACGGTAACATCACGGTTCCATGCCGCTGGCCCTCGCTATGCCCTCCACCTCCCGCCGGTCCCGCTCCCGCTGCTCCGCCTCGGCCGCCACCCGCTGCTTGTGGCGGTGCAGGAAGTCGGGGTCCCCGGCCCGCTCCTGAGGCACCAGCACCTTCATGCCCTTGGCGTGCGGACTGTCGCCGAGGTCGACCACCACACGCTCGTCCTGGGAGGTGAGCAGGCCGAACAGCACCAGCAGCTCGGCCTGGAGAGCTGGGGTGAACAGCTCTTTCTCCTCCGGCCCCATCCCGAGCTCGTACGTCCCCCCGCGGACGGCCGGTGAGGTGCTCAACTCGCGCAGCAGCCGCATCAGCAGCTCGAGCGAGCGAGGGTCGATCCGTTCCTGCAATTCGTTCAGATACCGCGTCAGCCGCTCGGCCCGTTCACTCCGGTCGTGCCGTTCGTCTCGGTCCATACAGGCAGCATGCGCCATCACAGCCCGCTACGAAAGAGGGCGGCGGTAACAACTCTCCGTATTCGGCCTCGGGTTGGAGCGTTGACTGCATCTGGCGACGCGAGTGTGTGCCCGGATAGGTTCTCGGCGACCTGTGCGAATTCACGGGCCAAAGGGTCAACACGGCAACAAGGGGAGGGTGCATGCGCAAGATGCTCAGATGGCTGTTGTCGCTCGCGATACTGGTGGGGGCGGTCGGCGCGGGCGCCGGAAGCGCGTCCGCGGCACCGGCCGCCCCCGCCCAGCCGGACATCAAGGAACGTGTCCTGGCGATTCCCGGAATGCGTTTCGTGGAGGAGCAGCCCTACGACGGCTATCGCTTCCTCGTCTTCAGCTACGCCCAGCCGGTGGACCACCGGCATCCCTCCAAGGGCACCTTCCAGCAGCGGTTCACGCTGCTGCACAAGGCCACCGACCGGCCCACGGTCTTCTACACCTCGGGCTACAACGTCACCACCGCACCGCGCCGCAGTGAGCCCACGCAATTGGTGGACGGCAACCAGGTGTCCATGGAGTACCGGTTCTTCACTCCCTCCCGGCCCCAGCCCGCCGACTGGTCCAAGCTGGACATCTGGCAGGCCGCGAGCGACCAGCACCGCCTCTTCCGGGCCCTCAAGCCCATCTACGGCAAGAAGTGGCTGGCCACCGGCGGCAGCAAGGGCGGGATGACGGCCACCTACTACCGCCGCTTCTACCCCCGGGACATGGACGGCACCGTCGCCTACGTCGCGCCCAACGACGTGGCCGACAAGGAGGACTCCGCCTACGACCGCTTCTTCGCGGGCGTCGGCACCGCCGAATGCCGCACCAAGCTCAACGCGGTGCAGCGCGAGGCGCTGGTGCGGCGGGACGAGATCGTGAAGCGCTACCAGAAGTGGGCGGACGACGAGAAGCGGACCTTCACCGTCGTCGGCAGCGCCGACAAGGCGTACGAGAACGTGGTCCTGGACCTGGTGTGGGCCTTCTGGCAGTACCACCTGCTGAAGGACTGCGCGGACGTGCCCGCCCCGACCGCGTCCACCGACGAGCTGTACGGCTTCATCGACGAGATCTCGGGCTTCTCCGCCTACACCGACCAGGGCCTGGAGACCTACACGCCGTACTACTACCAGGCGGGCACCGAGCTCGGCTCGCCCACCTTCAAGACCCCGCACCTGGCCGGGCTGCTGCGCTACCCCGGCATCTACGCCCCGCGCAGCTATGTGCCGCGTGACATCCCGATGCGCTTCAAGCAGGGTGTGATGCGGGACATCGACAGCTGGGTCCGGCACGACGCCCACCGGATGCTCTTCGTCTACGGCCAGAACGACCCGTGGGGCGCCGAGCGCTTCCGGGTCGGCAAGGGCGCCGAGGACTCGTACGTCTACACGGTGGCCGGCGGCAACCACGGCTCCAGCATCGCCCAGCTGACGGGCGACCAGAAGGAGAAGGCCACCGCCGAGGTGCAGCGCTGGGCGGGCGTCAGCCCGACGAGCAAGCCCCTCGCCCGGCACGACGCGAAGCTGGACCGCCGCGAGACCGAGCGCGAGCCGGTGACGCTGCGCCCGTAGGGCGCGTCCGCGGGCCCCGACCGGGCCCGGGTCAGTAGCTCAGCCCGTGCCCGATCGGGTACAGCACCCGGGACGGGGCGTCCGCGTGCCGGACCGCGACCGGCAGTTTGCCGCGTGGCGCGGTCCGGCCCGCGATGACGCGGGCGGCGGCGCGCAGTTCCACGTCCGTCCAGCAGTAGGCGGCCAGCGAGGCGCCGGGAGCCGTGTCTCGGCCGTTCAGGCGCGCGATGTCGTAGGGATTGCGCAGGGCCAGGTGGACCACCGGGACACCGGTGGCCACCAGCCGTGCCACCAGGGTGCGCTGGGCGGAGCCGGAGGCGATGTCGTACGTCGTCACGATCACCGCGTCCCGCCCGCGCGCCGCCGCGACCGCCGCCTCGACGCGCCGCGGGGAGGGACCGGGGGAGGCGGCGGTGCCGGTGGTGAGCGCCTCCGTGCGGAATCCGAGGCCGGACAGGGCGCGGGCCAGGACGGACGTCGGCGGGCCGCCGGTGCCGGAGGGCGCGGGGGCGTCCACGCCCACCACGAGCAGGTCGCGGTGGCGGCTCGGCGACAGCGGCAGCAGTCCGCCCCGGTTGGTGATCAGGGTGGTGGTGCGCTCGGCGACGCGGTCGGCGGTGGCGCGGTGCTCGCGGGTGCCCACCGTGCGGTTGACCGCGCGGTCGCTGGTGTACGGATCGTCGAACAGGCCCCGGCGCACCTTGAGTTCGAGGACGCGCCGCAGCGACCGGTCGATCCGGTCCTCGCTGATCTCGCCCGCCCGGACGGCCTTGCGCACACCCTCGAAGGCGAGGGACAGGCTCGGCGGGTTCAGCAACTGGTCCACGCCCGCCTTGAGCGCGAGCACCGGCACCCGGTCGTCGCCGTACTTCTTCCGCACCCCCTCCATACCGAGCGAGTCGGTGACCACCACCCCGTCGTAACCCAGCTCCTCGCGGAGCACCCCGGTGAGGATGGGGTGCGAGAGCGTGGCGGGGTCGTCGGCCGGGTCGAGCGCGGGGAACAGCAGATGCGCCGTCATGATCGAGTCGATTCCGGCCTCGATCGCGGCCCGGAACGGCGGCGCGTCCAGCCGCTCCCACTCCTTCCGGGAGTGGGTGATCCGGGGCAGGCCCACATGGCTGTCCACACTGGTGTCGCCGTGGCCGGGGAAGTGTTTGGCGGTGGCCGCGACCCCGGCGCTCTGATAGCCCTCCACCTGGGCCGCCACCATCCGGGCCACGGCCTTCGGGTCGGCCCCGAAGGAGCGCACGCCGATCACCGGATTGGCGGGGTCGACGTTGACGTCCGCGATCGGGGCGTAGTCCTGCCGGATGCCGAGCGCGGCCAGCTCCGCCCCCGCGGTGCGGGCGGCCGTACGGGCGTCGGCCGCGCTGCCGCCCGCGCCGAGCGCCATGGCGCCCGGGAACAGCGTGGCGGGCGCGCCGACCCGGGCGACGGTGCCGTACTCCTGGTCGGTGGAGAGCAGGACGGGGACGGGCACGGAGGTGGCCAGCGCGGCCTTCTGGATGCCGTTGGAGAGCGCGGCCAGCTGGTGGGGGTCGCGGATGTTGTGTGCCCATCCGATGTACATCACCCCGCCCACGTGATACTTCGCGATCAGCTCGGCGGCGTTGTCGACGCCGATCTCCTTGCGGTTGGCCGCGACATCGGCGGGGTCGGGTCGGGTGGCCGAGTGGCCGTAGACCCGCATCACGAAGAGCTGGCCGATCTTCTGGTCCAGCGTCATCCGCCCGATGAGTCCGTCGATCCGCCGGCGGTCGCGCTCGTGGTCCCGGCCGGGCTCCGTGGTGGGCCGGGAGGGGGCCGCGGACGGGCTGCCGGAACCGGCTGTGGTGCGGCGCGCGGGGGCCGCGGGCGCGGGGGAGCTGTTCGTCGGTCCGCTGCAGGCACCGGCCGCGGCGGCGGCCAGGGTGGCGGTGAGCAGGGCGCGGCGAGACGTCGTCGTGTGCACCCGCACTCCTTCCATGGGACGTTCGGAGGGGGCGGCCATAGGTGTGCAGGACACGCTGGGACACAAACAGCGGCCGGGTCAAGAAAAGTTGGCCTTTCCCACAGCATCGATATGCGGCTCCGCCGCGTGGCTGGAAGCGTAAAGGAAAAGACTGGTTAAAGACCGTGATCTGGTGCCTGCACGAAACCGGTACTAAACTCTCGACCGGGTATGCGTGGTATTTGTATGAGGCATCCGTTCTCGCTTATGTTCCGTTTTCATGACCCCACCGACGGGTGCCAAGCCCCCCACACACATAGCCATGTTCGGCATCGCGGCACACGGGCACGTCAACCCGAGCCTGGAGGTGATCCGCGAGCTGGTGGCCCGCGGCCACCGGGTTACCTACGCCATCCCCGAGTCGTTCGCCGAGAAGGTGGCCGAAACCGGCGCCGAGCCGAAGACCTACACCTCGATCCTCCACGGTGAGAATGTGCCGGGCGCCAGGGGCTCCGATCTGATCGACTACATCGAGCCGTTTCTCACCGAGGCGGAGCAGGCACTTCCGCAGCATCTGGCGGCCTACGAAGGCGATGAGCCGGACCTGGTGATGTACGACGTCACCGCCTACCCGGCGCATGTCCTCGCCCACCGGTGGGGCGTGTCCGCCGTGGAACTCGCGCCCAGCTTCGTGCCCTGGGACGGCTACCGCGAAGAGGTCTTCGAGCCGATGTACGCCCATATGCGGCGGTCGGAGCGCGGCCGGGCCTACTACGCGCGCTACCGCGCCTGGCTCGACGGCAACGGCCTGGCCGGCACCGACCCCGACACCCTCATCGGCCGCCCCAGCCGCTGTGTCGCCCTCATTCCCGAACTGCTCCAGCCCAACGCCGACCGCGTCGACACCTCCGTCTACAGCTTCGTCGGCGGCTGCCAGGGCGCCCGCCGCGACGTGGGGGAGTGGCGCCGCCCGGAGCGGGCCGCCGGGACCGACCGGATCCTGCTGATCTCGCTCGGCTCCACCTGGACCAGGGAGCTCGGCTTCTACCGCGAGTGCGTCGCGGCGTTCGGCGATCTGCCGGGCTGGTACGTGGTGCTCCAGATCGGCGAGTTCGTCGACCCGGCCGACCTCGGCGGGATCCCGGCCAATGTCGAAGTGCACTCGTGGATACCGCAGTTGAGCGTGTTGCGGAAGGCCGACGCGTTCGTCACCCACGCGGGTGCGGGCGGCGCCCAGGAGGGGCTGGCCTGCGGGGTGCCGATGGTCGCCGTACCGCAGGCCGTCGACCAGTTCCGCAACGCGGACACCCTCGAGGGGCTCGGGGTCGGCCGCCATCTGCCCAAGGCGGAGGCCACGGCTCCGGCGCTGCGCAAGGCGGTGCTCGATCTGGTGGACGACCCCGAGGTGGCCGCCCGCTGCGCCGCGCTCAGGGAGCGGATGGCCACCGAGGGCGGGCCGGACCGGGCGGCGGACCTGATCGAGGCGGAGCTGCCGGTCTGAGAGCCGTGGCGCCACCCCGTGAACGCCCGCCGGACGCCACCTGGGCGCCCGCACCCCTCTCATCACCGATTCGCGCCATGCGCGCCCTGTGCGGAACCGGCGCGGGCCGCCGCGCGTCGAAGCGGCGTGCTGATGGGGAGTCCCCGCACGGCGGTACTCGGCCTCGCTGCTGGCTGCGTGGCCCACCACCCTCTCCGCCGCCCGCGGCCAGCAGCACCCCGCCGCCGACGCGACACCCCTCCCAGAGCGTCGGCGGCGTACCGGGGATATGACACAGGCTCAGATCGTGCGCCGCGGCCAGAGGTCGGTTCGGCAGCCGCACCGTTTCGTTGACTGCTCCCTTCCCTGATGGGAGGGGGTTCCTGGCTCAGGCTGCCTCCGGGAGCGGCGCTCCCGGAGGTCTTACGCCCTCGGCACCAGCCGGGTTCAGACCTGCCCGGACGAGCATCACGCGGGCGGAGTTCTTGTCTCTGGGAGAGACGGCTCCGCACGCGGTGCAGGTGTAGGTGCGCTCGGACAGCGGCAGTGCGTGCTTGGTTCTCGCTCCGCAGGATGCGCAGTCCATGGTGGTGTGTGCTGGATGCACCAGCCGGATGTCCCGCCCGTGCTTGCGGCCCATCTCGATGAGGGCCTTCTTCGTGGCGCCGATCGCGGCGTCCGCCGCTTTGCGCGCCATTGAGGACCTGGCCAGGAACTTGGGCCTGAAGTCCTCCACGGCGATGGCATCGTGGTCGGTCACCGCCTTCTTGGCCCATTTGCGGCCGGTGTCCCGCCGCTGCCGGGCGATCTTCGCGTAGGTCTTCGCCCGCCACTTCTTCGCCTCGTGGTAGCCCTTCGAGGCGGCCTGCCCCTTCCTCGGTCTGCGGCGGGCCATCATCCGGTCGTACCGGGTCAGCCTGGCCTGGGCCTTGCGGCCGTGCTCGGCGTGCGGGAGGTCGTGGGCACTCGAGGTGGTGGTGGCGGTCTGCCTCACGCCCCAGTCCACACCGAGCACCCGGCCGGTCTCCGGCAGCGGCCGCACCCGGGTGGGGACCACGAACGAGCAGTACCAGTGCCCGACACTGTCCTGGTACACGCGCACCGAGGAGGGCTCGGCGGGCAGGTCCCGCGACCAGCACCGCGCTGGCTGGCGGCGGCGCTGCTGGTGGGCGGCGTGGCGCTGACGTCGCTCCCGGCCGGGAGGCTGCGGCGGATGCGCCTCGGGTCGCGCCGCGACCTCGAGCCGTCTGAGCCGAACGGTGACGACGGACCGAGGCGGACCGCGAGCAGGGAGCTCAGGCCGCGTCGGCGAGCAGCCGCAGCAGATGCTCCCGGCCCGGGGCCAGCAGCTCCGGGAGGGCTCGCGCCTGCGGATGCCACCGCTTCTCGTACTCCCAGCACAGCCAGCCGTCCCAGCCCTCGCGGCTGAGCAGCTCCACGCATTCGGTCAGCGGCAGCACCCCCTCGCCCAGCGGCAGCGGGGTGGTGTCCTCGGCCGAGGCGATGTCCTTGACCTGGACGTAGCCCAGATGTGCGAAGAGCGCCGGATAGCTGGTGGCCGGGTCCTCGCCGCCCAGCCAGGTGTGCATCACATCCCAGATCGCACCGACGCTGCCATGGCCCACGAGCCCGAGGACCCGGGCCGCGTCCGCGCCCGTCCGGTGCGAGTCGTGGGTCTCGAGCAGTAGCCGTACGCCGAGGTCGGCGGCGCGGGGCGCGGCCGCCGCGAGCCGCCGGGCGGCCGTGGCGTCGGCCTCCTCCGGGCTCTGCTCCCCGCCGCCGGGGAAGACCCGGACGTTGCGGGCGCCCAGGTCGTGGGCGAGCTCCAGCAGCTCCCCGAGCCCGGTCAGCACCGGCTCGTCCGGCCCGGTCTGGGCGGCGCGCACATATCCGGCGACGGTGAGGATCTCGACCCCGGCGTCCCGGAACTCCGCCGTCACCCTGGCCCGTTCGTCCGCCCCGATCCCCGGGTGCACCGGCTCCTCGGGGTGGGCGCGCAGCTCGATGCCGTGGTACCCGGCTCCGGCGGCGAGCCGGGCCACGTCGGGTACGGGCATACCGGGGACGCCGAGGGTCGAGAAGGCGAGCTTCATACGGGCTCCCTTGGTGGGTTCGTGCGGAACGTGAATCAATCCTGCCGTGCCGATCACGCCTGCGGCGTGTCTTGCCGGGTGCCCCGCCGTCGTGTCCCCTACGCGGTGTCCGGCGGTACGCGTACGCCTGCGGCGGGCCGCTCCCCTGCCCGCCCCTTCCCACAACTGGGGCTTCGCCCCAGGTCCCGCTCCTCAAGCGCCGGAGGGGCTGGAAGACGCGGCTCCGCTCCGGGCCCCGCTCCTCAAGCGCCGGAGGGGCTGGAAGGTGGGGCTCCGCCCCAGACCCCGCTCCTCAAGCGCCGGAGGGGCTGGAAGGTGGGGCTCCGCTCCGGGCCCCGCTCCTCAAGCGCCGGAGGGGCTGGAAGGTGGGGCTCCGTCCCAGGCCCCGTTCCGCCTTAAGCGCCGGAGGGGGTGGAAGGTGGGGCTCCGCCCCGGGCTCCGGGGATCAGGGGCGAAGCCCCTGCCACGCGGCGGAGCCGCATATCCGCTCATCCCGCCGTCAGGCGCCACAACGACGTCACCTCCGCCGCGCGGGCCGAGTGGAGGGGGTCGGTGGGGTCGAAGGCGCGGGGGTGGACGGGGCGGACGTCCAGCCGGTCCAGGACCGTCAGGCCCGCCGTGTCGAAGGCGGCCGGCAGTTCGGCGGGTGGCCGCAGTCCGAGGTGTTCGGCGAGGTCGGAGAGGATCAGCCAGCCCTCGCCGCCGGGGGTCAGATGCCCGGCCAGCCCGTTCAGGAAGCCGTGCAGCATACGGCCGGACGGGTCGTAGACGGCGTATTCGAGTGGTGAGGAGGGCCGGGCCGGGACCCAGGGCGGGTTGCAGACCACCAGCGGGGCGCGGCCCGGCGGGAAGAGGTCGGCCTCGACCACCTCGACCCGGCCGGACAGGCCCAGCCGGGCCACGTTCTCCCGGGCGCATGCCAGCGCCCGCGCGTCCTGGTCGGTGGCGACCACCCGCTCGATGCCGCGCCGGGCGAGGACCGCGGCCAGGACGCCGCTTCCGGTGCCGATGTCGAAGGCCAGCTCGTGCGACGGCAGCGGGGCCTCGGCCACGAGGTCGACGTACTCGCCGCGCACCGGTGAGAAGACCCCGTAGTGCGGATGGACACGGTCCCCGCCCAGCGCCCGCACCTTGACGCCCTTCTCCCGCCACTCGTGTGCGCCGATCAGCCCGAGCAACTCGCGGAGCGAGACCACCGAGGGGCCCTTCGCCGGGCCGTACGCCTCGGCGCACGCCTGCCGTACGTCCGGCGCCCGGCGCAGCGGAACCCCGAAGTCCGTGTCCAGCGGCACCAGCACCATCCCCAGCAGCCGGGCCCGCCGGGACTGGGCCTGGCGGTGCCGGTGGAACGCCTCGGCCGGGGACGCCGCGGGTGGCCGCCGCTCCTTCGCCCGGCGCGGGCCCCGGTCGATCCGGCGCGTCAGCGCCGTCAGCATCTGGCGGGCGCCCTGGTAGTCGCCGCGCCACAGCAGCGCGGTGCCCTCGCAGACGAGGCGGTGGGCGGTGTCGGCGGGCATCCGGTCGTCCGCGATCGCGACCCGGCGGGGCGGCGGCGTACCGCTCTCGGAGCGCCACTGGGCGGTACGGGTCCGGCCGTCCTCGGTCCACTCGATGACCTGCTGGGTACTCAGGGGGACGCCCTTTGCTCTTGTGCCGTTCCGACGCGCGCCGCCGGCGGGCCGCACGGACGCGTCGTCCGTACGTCACCCGTGCGATGCCCGGGTGCTGTACGGGCCGGTGTGTGTGCGCCGATCCTTCCGGTACCGAGCCCTCCGCGCGAGCGGTTTTCCGGTCGGGGCGACGCCGTGTCATATGCGTGCCGGAAGGTTCTCAGCCGGGCGTGGCGTCCCCCAGCGCAAGCCGCCAGTCCTGGCCGACCAGCGGCGAGCCGTAGCCCCCGTGCCGCTTCTCGGCGATCAGCTCGAACCCGGCCCGCTCATAGATCCGGCGCGCGGAGGTCAGGACGTCGTTGGTCCACAGCACCAGATCGCGGTAGCCCGCCTCGCGTGCGAAGTCGATACACGTGCCCACCAGCCGCTCGCCGAGCCGCCGCCCACGCGCCTCCGGTTCGACGAGCAGCAGCCGCAGCCGGGCCGTATCGGGCTGTTCGTCCCGTACGCACATCACCGACCCGACGGGGCGGCCGTCGAGCTCCGCGATCCACGCCCGCTCGCGGTCCGGGTCGTGGCCCGCGCCGAACTCACCGACGATCCGGGCCACCAGGGCCTCGAACTCCGCGTTCCACCCGAACTCGCGGGCGTACACGGCGCCGTGGCGCTGCACGATCCAGCCCAGGTCCCCCGGCTCAAGTCCGCGCAGCCGCACCTCGGGCTCCGCCGGGCCGGTGAACACGCCCCGGGCGGTGGCCAGCGCCTCCCGCAGCCGCCCCATCTCGTTCCGGGGGAGCTTGGCCAACAGCCTGGTCACCGCGTCCCGCGAGCGCCGGTCCAGGCCCTCCGCCGCGGCCCGGCCCGCCGCGGTGAGCAGCACCTCCTGGTATCGGGCGTCGCGGTGGTGGCGCTCGCGCGTCACCAGCCCGCGCTCCTCGAACCGGCTGAGCGTCCGGCTCAGATGCGCGGCGGTGACCCCCAGGTGCTCCCGGAGCGCCGAGACATGGGTGCGCTCGCGCCGGGCCAGCTCGTAGAGGATGCGGGCCTCGCCCAGCGTGTACGGGGTGTTGAGCTGCCCTGGGTAGTCGAGGACGCCGATCAGCCGGGTGTACATCCGGTTGAAGTCGCGGACCTCGTCCACGGCCAGGTCAAGATCGTCGCGCGGGCCCATCCGGCACCCCTCCGTACACCTGTGGTCGATTTTGCTTGACCTCATAGTTGCGTCAGATCAAGTATTTGGGAAGGGGGGTCCCGTCCCGGGGGCAGGGCTCTTTCGTGTGCCCGATGCCTGCTGGCCTCCCACGGCTCCCCCTCCGGGCGTACCGTGACCGAAAGACCTTCCGGTGGGGGGGACAGATGATGAGCAGCAAGTCCATCGGCGACCGCCTCGGCGAACTCCGGCGCTACCGCGACGTCACCCAGGAAGAGCTGGCGGAACGGTCGGGCGTCCACGTCGACACCATCCGGAAGCTGGAGCAGAACGTCCGGCAGTCGGCGCGCCTGGGCACTCTCCGGAAGTTGGCGAGGGCCCTCGATACCGAGCTGGATCGACTACTGGGACAGCCCACCGTGACCACAGAACTCCCCGACGACGACGGCGGGTTGATCGCCTTGCGTGACGCCATCCAGGACATCAGCACCCTGCCGGGTGTGCCTGCCGACGATCTCGACGAGGATCCGCCTGCGGCAGACGACTGGATGCGCCAAGTCCGGGCGGCCACCACGCTCTACTGGGAAGGCGGGTACAGCGAACTCGCCGGCTCGCTGCCGCTCCTCCTCCGTGACGGGCGTGCCGTGGCCCGGGAGGCGACTGGCTCGCTCGCCGAACAGGTCTGGAACCAGCTCGCCCTCTCGTACCAGCTTGGGGCCAGCCTCGCGACGCAGGCTGGTCATGTCGACTGGGCTTTCGAGGCCGTGACGAAGCAGTTGCGGGCAGCCCAGCGCGCGTCCGATCCGCTGATGGAGGGAATGGGCGTCTCCACGCTGTCGTGGGTGCTGCTGCGGCAGGGCCGGTGGGAGGAGGCGCAGTCGGTCGCCGAGCGGAAGGCAGACGAGCTGGAGCCGTCCATGCGGCGCGGCACGAGCGCTCAATACGCGGTGTACGGCAACCTGTTGGTGGCGGCGGCCACGCCTGCCGCGCGTCAGGATCGCAAGGCCGACGCCGATCAGTACCTCAACTTCGCCGAGGCTGCGGCTGTCCGGTCCGGGGCCGTGCGCGCCTACGGCACTGCCTTCTCTCTGGTCGACGTCAAGACGCAGATCGTCAACGTCGTCATGGCGGGCAGCGAGCCCGAGCCGGAGAAGGCGCTGGAAGCTTCCGAGGATGTGCGCCGCGATTTGATCAAGCGCCCGGTGCACCTGGCCGCCCACCGCTTGGACGTGGCCCAGGCTCAGTATCAGATGGGCGACAACGAGGGAGCGCTGGACACGCTGCTGGAGGTGGAAGCCGACCAGCCCGAATGGATCCGGTATCAGATGCTCGCGCGGGCCACGGTCTTGGAGATGCGCGAGGAGGAGAGGCGGCGGAACACCCGGCTCCGGGGGCTGGCCGCCCGACTGGGGGTTGAGCCCGCTCTCTGACTAGGACGTGACGTCGTACTCGCTCCGGCATCGGGCCAGCGACGGATGCGCTTCGTCACTGGGGCGTAATCGCGCGCACACCTAGCGTGATCCGCATCGAGGCGGCGTCGGCCCTCGCTCCCATCAGGAACCGGTTCGGCGCTGCCCCTCGCAGATCAGCAGGGGAGCCCGACGTGACGACCAGAGCCTTACCGTGGACACCACCGCCCGCCGCGGATGTCCAGGCGTTACCCGCGGACAGATGGTGGGATGCCGTACGGGCCGCGCCGACGGTCGGGGAACGCGCCTTGAAGCTCCTCGGCGACGAGAACGGCGCCGTCATCCAGGACAAGTACGGCACCCTGTACTGGCTCGTCGAGGTGGGCTCCGCCACGAGCTGGCATCTGCGGCAGGTCCGGGTCCTGACCGAGCTGGCGGACGAGTGCACCTACCTCGGCGTGCCGCCCAACTCCTGGACCACGCCGCCCGGCACCCACTGGCGCGTGCCGCTCTCGGTCGACCACTACATGACCGACGCCTGGAAGCTGTGGGGAGCACTGGCCGAGGCCGACCGCGTTGAATTCGGCCCGGTCCCACGGGGGCGCCAGACCTGCTACCGCTGCGAGCTGCCCACCGACGAGCCCGTCATCGTGGACGTTCAGCACGGCGGCAGCGGACCCGGCCGCACGGTGTACGCCTGCCCTCCCCACGCCCTGGCCCACCGGCGCGACCCGGTCGCCGAGGCCGCCGCCATGCGCCGCGCCCGCGAACGGGGGCACACCTGGTGACGGAGGACGAGCGCACCGAGCGGGAGCGGATGGCGGAACTACAGACCCCGGGCAGGAAGTGGGTCTTCGGCCAGCTCCAGGGCTGGAACTGCGCCCTGTGCGCGGCACGCCTCTACGCGGACCGGCCGACCTGCACGGTGGAGGTGGACTACGGCAACGTCACCGAGACGTACCAGCTGTACGTCTGTGCCCCCGCGTGCGAGGCGGCCCACGCCGCACCGCGCCCCGCTCAGCCGGACGGCGACCGTCCGGTGATCCCCGCGCCTCGCCGGCGGACGGGCGCATAGACGGCCTCGTACCGAGGGAACCCGCCCCGCGCGGAGCGCATCGCTCAGCCGCGCGGCGGCGCCGTGGAGGCGCGGGCCATCAGCTCGGCCCGGACCATCGCCACCCCGCCCGGCGGCTGCGGCTCGCGGCCCAGGGCCAGCCGCCCGGCCCGCGCGCCCGCCTCGTGCAGCGGCAGCCGCATCGTGGTGAGGGCCGGGACGGCGTCCGCGCTGAACGGGAGGTCGTCGAAGCCCGCCACCGAGACGTCCTCGGGGATCCGCAGCCCCTGGTCGCGCAGGGCCGCGCAGACGCCGAGCGCGATGGTGTCGTTGGCGGCGACTATGGCCGTCAGGCTCCGGTCGCGGCGCAGGAGTTCGAGGGTCGCGTCATAGCCGGAGGCGCGGTCGTACAGGCCGTGGACGGTCAGCCGCTCCGCGTCCTGGTCCACCCCGGCGGCGGCCAGCGCCGCCCGGTGGCCCTCCAGCCGGTGGCGGGTCGTGGTGCGCTCGGCGGGGCCCGCCACATAGCCGATCCGGCGGTGGCCGAGGGTCAGCAGATGTTCGGTGAGCCGGCGGGCGCCGCCGCGGTTGTCGAAGGTGAGGGTGGTGGCGTCCTCGATCGGCGGGCGCCCGCAGAGCACCACCCGGGTGCCGGAGGCGGCCAGCCGGGACGCCTTGGTGGCCACGGCGGCGGCGTGGTCGGGGTGCTCGACCGCGCCGCCGGTGAGCACGACGGCGGCGGCGCGCTGCCGCTGCAGCAGGGTGAGGTAGTTGAGCTCGCGCTCGGGCGAGCCACCGGTGTTGCAGATGACGGCGAGCTTCTCGCCGCCCCGGCCCGATTCCCCGGCGGGGGTGACCATTTCGGCCTGTACGGCGCCCGCGATGATCCCGAAGAAGGGGTCCGCGATGTCGTTGACGAGCACCCCGACCAGATCGGAAGTGGCGGCGGCGAGGGCGCTTGCCGGGCCGTTGACCACGTACTCCAGCTCGTCGACCGCACGCAGCACCCGGTTCCGGGTCGACTCCGCGACCGGGTAGTTGCCACTCAGAACGCGCGACACGGTGGCCGCCGAGACCCGAGCCCGTGCCGCCACATCGGCCAGGGTCACTGCCATATTTCCTCCGTTGGTGGTCACCTTCTGGTACACCGTGTGCGCTGGTTGGGCGCCTCCATGCTCTCACTCCATGAGCGGCGCGATTCTGCACTCCAGGGTCTTGTCCTGTCATCCGGACCATGCCTAGGGTCCTCTGCAGCAAGCGCTTACCCCAGGCGACGGCGAGGAGACCTCAGCCCATGGCCGCAGCAGCCACCGCCCGTATCCGTGCCGCAGTGGTCGGCACCGGAGGAATCGTCAGCGGCAGCCATCTGCCCGCACTGCGTGATCACGCCGACCGCGTGGACCTCGTCGCCGCCGTCGACGTGGCCGCGGACCGGCTCGACGCCTTCCGCGCCGCGGCGGCCGAGGGCGGCACCTTCGACGTCACCGGCTACTCCGACGTGGCCGCCATGCTGGAGGCCGAGCGCCCCGGCCTGGTCCTCATCGGCACCCCGCCCTCCCTGCACCGCGAGCAGACGGTGGCCGCCCTCGAGGCCGGCGCCTGGGTGCTGTGTGAGAAGCCGCTGTGCCTCACGCTCGCCGAGTACGACGAGATAGCCGGGGCCGAGCGGGAGGCCGGCGGCCCGTACGCCTCGGTGGTCTTCCAGCACCGCTACGGCTCGGGCGCCGTCCACGCCCGTGAGCTGCTGGCCGAGGGCGCCCTGGGCCGGCCGCTGGTGGCCCACTGCCAGACCACCTGGCACCGCGACACCGCCTACTACGCGGTGCCGTGGCGCGGCCGCTGGGAGACCGAGGGCGGCGGCCCCTCCATGGGCCACGGCATCCACCAGATGGATCTGCTGCTCCATCTCCTCGGCGACTGGACCGAGATCCGCGGCATGGCCGGACGGCTGGTCCACACCGTGGAGAGCGAGGACGTCTCCACCGCGCTGGTGCGGTTCGAGAGCGGCGCCATGGCCACCGTCGTCAACAGCGTGCTGTCGCCCGACGAGGTCAGCCGGATCCGCATCGACTGCGCGGACGCCACCGTCGAGCTGACCCACCTCTACGGCCACCGCAACGACGACTGGGTCTACACCCCCGCCCCGCACGTCCGCGACGAACCCGACCGGCAGCGGCGCTGGCGCACCCCGGCCGCCGATCTGCCCAGCTCCCACGGGGCCCAGCTGACCGGGCTGCTGGACGCGATGCGCGACGGCGTACGGCCGCCGGGCAGCGGGCAGGACGCCCGCCGCACCCTCGAGTTCATCGCCGCGCTCTACAAGGCGGCCTTCACCGGACAGCCCGTGCGCGCGGGCGAGATCGTGCCCGGGGACCCGTACTACGACGCCATGCACGGCGACCACCCCGCATGGGCGCCGAAGGCAGCGACCGCCACCACGAAGGAGAACTGAGGCCGCCATGACCCAGCGCATCACCGTCACCCACACCCACGGGACACGGATCTCGGTCGCCGCCGCCGGCGTCGAGCTGATGGCCTACGTCTACCGGCCCGACCCGGACGCCTTCGAGGCCCGTAAGCCCTACGCCCACCCGCTGCGCACCCTCGCCGGGAACCCGGTCTCCGGCTACCGGCCGAACGACCACCGCTGGCACAAGGGCCTCCAGATGACCTCGAGCCATCTGTCCGGCCAGAACTTCTGGGGCGGCAACTGCTACCTCGGCCCCGAGAAGGGCTACCAGCGGGTGGACGAGCTCGTCGGCTCGATGCGCCACGACGGCTTCGAGGAGTTCACCGTCACCGACGACCGGCTGCGCTTCGTGGAGACCCTCACCTGGGTGGAGAACGGCGGCCAGGAGTGGGCGCGGGAGCGGCGCACCATCGAACTCCACTCGGTGGAGCCGGAGGAGGGCACCTGGGCCCTGGACTGGTCCATCAACCTCACCAACATCCGCGGAGAGGCCCTCCACTTCGGCTCCCCGACCACCGCGGGCCGGGAGATGGCCGGGTACACCGGGCTCAACTGGCGCGGCCCGCGCGACTTCACCGGCGGCGACGTCATCGGCCCTGACGGGCGCGGCGGCGACGGCGAGAAGGGCGCGTCGGACCTGATGGGCGCCCCGGCCGCCGATGCCCCCTGGGTCGCCTTCACCGGTGAGCACGACGACGTGGACGGGCACTCCACGCTGCTGTTCGCCCACGCCCCGGAGAACGCCGAATCCATCCACGCCTCCCACTGGTTCGTGCGCTCCGAGCCGATCCCGTCGGTGGCCCCCTCCTGGGCGTTCTTCGAGGAGTTCGAGCTGGAGCCCGGGGAGTCCTTCGGCTACCGCTACCGGGTGGTGGTCGCGGACGGCGCGTGGGACCGGGCGCGGGCCGAGAACTACCTCAAGAACCACGGGTGGTGAGGAAGATGACCGCGTCGTCCGAGATGTCCGCCCCGCTGCCGGGCGGTGTGGGCCTCTCCCACATCAGCGCGTACGAGTGGGAGGCCGCCGACGGGGTGTGCGGCGGCAGCCCCCATCTCCACCTCGCCTGCACCGAGGCGTATGTGGTAACCGCCGGACGCGGCGCCGTGCAGACCCTGACCCTCGCGGACGGCTTCACCGAGACCCCGCTGGAGCCGGGCTCGGTGGTGTGGTTCACCCCCGGCACCATCCACCGCATGGTGCAGGGCGGCGGCCTCAAGGTGACCGTGCTGATGCAGAACAGCGGGCTGCCGGAGGCCGGGGACGCCGTCTTCACCTTCCCGCCCGAGGTGCTGGCCGACCCCGAGCGCTACGCGGCCGCCGCCGCGCTGCCCGCGAAGGAGGGGCCGGAGGCCGACGCGGCCGCCCGGCGCCGCCGGGACCTCGCGGTCGAGGGCTATCTGACGCTGCGGGCCGCCGCCGAGAAGGACGACGACGCGCCGCTGCGCGCCTTCCACGAGGCGGCGGCGCGGATCGTGGCGCCCAAGGTGAAGGAGTGGGAGCCGCGCTGGCGGGACGGGGCGCTCGCCGCCGCGCGGCGCACCGGTGAGCAGCTCACCGCGCTCGCCGCGGGCGACGCCGCGCACCTCGCCGAGGCGCGGGTCACCGCGACCGGGCCCAGCCGCCGGGGCGGCTACGGCATGTGCGGCCGCCGGGACGAGTACGAACTGCCCGGTGTCACGCTCCCGTACTACGGCGAATAGCCGCCGTAGACACCACCACGCACGCTCAACGAAATGATCATGGAGGGAGGTCGGCTCCGGTATGCGCGGAAACGGGACAAGGACGTCCCTGGCCCTGGCCCTTGTGCTCACCCTCGGAGGGACCCTCACGGGCTGCGGCGGCGACGGCGGCGGCGGCTCGGGCGGCAAGGTCAGCCTGCGGTTCACCTGGTGGGGAAACCCCGACCGGGCCGCCCGCACCGAGGAGGCCGTCAAGCTCTTCGAGCAGCGTCACCCCGACATCGACATCGCGACGTCCTTCGCGGGCTTCGACACCTACAAGGCGAAGCTGGCCACCCAGGCGGCGGGCGGTGACGCCCCCGATGTGATGCAGCTGGACTACCGGCAGATCAACCAGTACGCGACCTCCGGCATCCTGCTGAACCTCGGCGAACACCCCGAGCTGCGCACCTCGGAGATCGACAAGGGGCTGCTGGCCACCGGCGTGGTCGACGGCAAGCAGTACGCGCTGCCGGTGGCCCGCGGCACCGAGACGGTGGCGTACGACGCCGCGCTGTGGCGCAAGGCGGGCGTCCCCGAACCCACTCTGACCTGGACCTGGGACGACTGGGCCGACGCCATGCGCAAGCTCTCGGCGGCCAAGGCGACGCAGGGGCGGGTGGGCTCCACCGACCCGGGCCAGAGCGAGGACGTCTTCGAGATCTGGCTGCGCGGCCGGGGCAAGTCCCTCTACACCAAGGACGAGAAGCTCGGCTTCACCGCCGACGATCTGACCCGCTACTGGGAGTGGTGCACCAAGCTCCGCGAGGAGGGCGCGGTCGTGCCCGCCGAGCAGACCACCCAGATGGACGGGACGGTGGAGAACACCCCGCTGGGCCGGCTCAAGTCCGTCTCCGACTTCAACTGGGACGCCCCCACCAGCGGCTACGCGCCCATCGTCGGCGAGGGGCTGAAGCTGGCGCCGCTGCCGGTCGGCGAGGACGGCACCCCCGGGCAGTACTTCAAACCGTCGATGTTCTTCGGCGCCTCGGCCAAGACCGCGCACCCCAAGCAGGCGGCCCAGTTCATCGACTTCCTGCTCAACGACAAGAAGGCGGGCGCCATCCTCGGTGCCACCCGCGGCATCCCGGCCAACGACGCCATCCGGCAGGACGTACTGCCCAAGCTGGAGGGCTTCGACCAGGTCGTCTCCACCTACCAGAAGCAGTTCGAGGGCAAGTTCGAGGATCCGCCGCCCGCGCCGCCCAAGGGCGACGCCTCCCTGCAGACCACCTTCTCGCGCGACTACGACCAGGTCAGCTACGAGCGCATGTCGCCGCGTGAGGCGGCGGAGAACTACATCACCGAGGCGAAGGCGGAGCTGAGGCAATGACCGCGACCGCGACCCGCCCCCCGGACGCCGCGCCCCCCGCCACCGGCGGCAAGCGGGCGCCGAAGCGCGAACGGCAGGGGGCCGCCTGGGTGTTCCTGTCCCCATGGGTGCTCGGCGCCGCCGTGCTGACGCTGCTGCCCATGGCCGTGTCCCTGTATCTGTCGTTCACCGACTACGACATGTTCGACGCGCCCCGGTGGATCGGCTTCCGCAACTACACCCAGATGTTCACCGAGGACCCCCGCTACTGGCGGTCGGTCATCACCACCCTGACCTACGTCGTGATCGCGGTGCCGCTGCAACTCCTGCTGGCGCTGGCCGTCGCGATCGCGCTGAAGTCGGTCAAGCGCGGCAAGGGCTTCTACCGCTCGGCGTTCTACGCCCCCTCGCTGCTCGGCGCGTCGATGTCCATCGCCCTGGTCTGGCGGGCGATCTTCAACGACGGCGGCTCGGTCGACAACCTGCTCTCCGGCATGGGCATCGACATCGGCGGCTGGATCAACAAACCGGGCTGGGCCATCCTGTCGGTCGCGCTGCTCACCATCTGGCAGTTCGGCGCCCCCATGGTGATCTTCCTGGCCGGGCTCCAGCAGATACCCGCCGAGCTCTACGAGGCGGCCGCGGTGGACGGGGCCTCCTGGTGGCGGCAGTTCCGCTCGATCACCATCCCGATGCTCTCCCCGGTGCTCTTCTTCAACCTGGTGCTCCAGATGATCCAGGCGTTCCAGGTCTTCACCCCCGCCTTCGCGGTCAGCGCGGGCAAGGGCGGGCCCGCCGACTCCACGCTCGTCTACACGCTCTACCTCTACGACCGCGGCTTCACCGCCTCCCACATGGGCTACGCCTCCGCCATGGCGTGGGCACTGCTGCTGGCCATCGGGGTCGTCACCGCGGTGCTCTTCCGCACCTCCCGGGCCTGGGTCTTCTACGCCAACGACAACAACGAGGGGGCCCGATGACCACCGCCCCGACCACCGCCCCGGCGGCGCGGCGGCGTCCCACCGGCCGGATCGTGCTGCACATCTGCCTGATCGCCGTGCTGCTGGTGATGCTCTATCCGCTGGCCTGGCTGCTGGCCACCTCGTTCAAACCCGCCGACGAGGTCATCGCCAGCCTCAAGCTGCTGCCCAGCCACTTCGAATGGGGCAACTACTCCACCGCCCTGGACGGAGTGAACGAGGTCAGCGTCGGACGGCTGCTGTGGAACTCGCTGCTCATCGCGTGCGGCGCGGTGCTCGGCAACGTCATCAGCTGCTCGCTCGCCGCGTACGCCTTCGCAAGGCTGCGGTTCCGGATGCGCGGTCCGCTCTTCGCGTTCATGATCGCGACGATCATGCTGCCGCACCACGCCATCCTCATTCCGCAGTACATCATCTTCAACCAGCTCGGCATGGTGAACACCTACTGGCCGATGATCCTGCCGAAGTTCCTGGCCACCGACGCCTTCTTCGTCTTCCTCATCGTGCAGTTCATGCGCGGACTGCCGCGTGAGCTGGAGGAGGCGGCGCGGATCGACGGCTGCGGGCCGTTCCGCTCGTTCTTCAGCGTCATCCTGCCGCTCACCCGGCCCGCCCTGATCACCACCGCGATCTTCACCTTCATCTGGACCTGGAACGACTTCTTCACCCAGCTCATCTACCTCTTCGAGCCGGAGAAGTTCACCCTGACCCTGGCCCTGCGGTCCTTCGTGGACGCCTCCAGCCAGTCGGCCTTCGGCCCGATGTTCGCGATGTCGGTCTTCGCGCTGCTGCCCATCGTGCTCTTCTTCCTCGCCTTCCAGCGGTTCCTGGTCGAGGGCATGGCGAGCTCCGGACTGAAGGGATGAGCATGGCCACCGCCACCAAACGCGAACCCGGCGAGCTGTTCGGCCCGCGCTTCGCGCTCTTCGCCGACGTCCTGGCCGTGGGGCTGGCCACCGCCGCCGCCTCGCTGCCCCTCCTCACCGCCCCGGCCGCGATGTCCACGGCCTGCGCCGTCCTGGACCGGCGGGTGCGCGAGGACGTGCCCGCCACGGCGGGCGGCTACCTCCGCGCGCTGCGGGACCGGCTGCGCACCGGCGATCTGCTGGCCGGGGCGGGGCTGCTGGCAGGCGGCGCCCTGCTGCTGTTCAACGCGCTCGCGGCGGGGGCGGGGCTGCCCGGCGCGGTGGTCTTCCGGCCCGTGCTGCTGCTCGCGGGCGGACTGCTCGCCGTCGTCCTGCTGCGGGCCTGCGCCCGCCCCGAGTCGGCCACGAGCTGGCGGGTGGCGCTGCGCTCGGCGGCGTACGACGGTGTGCGCAAGCCCCGGGCGAGCGGCGTGCTGCTGCTGGCCGTGGCCACCGCCGCCGTCTGCGCCTGGGCCTATCCGCCGCTGGCCTTCCTCGTCCCCGGCCCCCTCGCCCTGGCGGCCCGAGCCACGGAGCACCACCTATGAGCCCCCTGCCCCGCCGTCACCTGCTCGCCGGGACCGCCGTGGCGGGCGGACTGCTGGCCGCCGGCGCCCCGGGCGGCGCATCGGCCGCGGGCCGGACCCCGGCCGCGGGCCGGGTCGACAAGCCGTTCCTGGCCCTGCTCACCGAGGCGGCGGACGCCCGGGTGGCCGAGGTGGTGGACGGGCTCGAGACGGTCCTGGGCCAGCTGAACAACCTCGGCCAGGCCCGCCCCGCCGCCCGTAGCCTGCGGCTGCTCACCTCCGTCCACGTCTGGGGCGACGCCGCCCACCACCACGACGGCGCGCTGATCGCGCCGATGACCCGGCTCGCGGACGCGCTCGCCGCCGCCCAGTTCGACGACGGCCTCTACGACCAGGGCGCGGTCCACTCGCCCCCGGACACCGCCTTCTCGATCGTCGATCTGGGCCTGGTGTACGGCCTGCTGGACGCGGACGACCACACGGGCACCCGGGCGGTCCGCGCCACCCTGGAGAAGATCCTGCTCAAGGCGGGCAAGGGCCTGTCCACCGGCGGGGTGCACACCCCCAACCACCGCTGGAAGGTGTGCGCCGCGCTGGCCCGGATCAACTCCTTCTGGCCCGACGCGCGCTACACCCGCCGTATCGACGCCTGGCTGGCCGAGGGCATCGACAGGTACGACAGCGGCCAGTACAGCGAGCGCAGTGCCACCTACGCGCCCATCGTCACCAACCCCTCGCTGCTGACCCTGGCCCGGCTCACCGAGCGCCCGGCCCTCTACGAGCACGTACGCCGCAACCTGGACGCCACCCTCCACCTCCTGGAGCCCGACGGTGAGGTGGAGACGGTGCACTCGCGCCGCCAGGACCAGAAGACGGTCAAGCATCTGTCCGAGTACTGGCTGCAGTTCCGGGCCCTGGCGCTCCGGGAGCGGGACGGGCGGTTCGCGGACGTGGCCGCCACCATCCAGCGGCGCGGCGCGGATCAGACCTTCGACGAGACCCCGCTCGGGGACTTCCTCGCCGAGGTGCTGGACCATCCGGAACTGGCCGCGCCGCTGCCCGAGGCGACCCCGGCGCCGTCCGCGTACACCTGGCGCGACAAGGACTGCGGGCTGGTCCGGATCGCCAAGGGGAGGACGCGGACCACGATCTTCGGCGGCACCGACTTCCCCGACGTCCACGCGATCTCCTCGGGCCTGTCCACCAACCCGACGTTCTTCAAGTGGCGCAAGGGTTCGGCCATCCTGGACTCGCTCCGGCTGTCCCCGCAGTTCTTCTCGCTCGGCCACTTCCGGGCCGAGGACGTGGAGCGCACGGCGGACGGCTGGCGGCTGTGGGCCGAGGTGCGGGCCGGATTCCACCAGCCGCTGCCGCCCCAGCACCGCCGCCCCGACGGGCGCTATCGGCTCACCGACGACGGCCGGTTCTGGTCCGCGATGGACTTTCCGCACCGCCCCAAGGAGTGGCGCACCCTGCGCACCGAGGTACGGATCGCGGAGGCGGACGGGGGCTGGAACCTGGACCTCGAGATCGGCGAGTCCGAGGTTCCGCTCGCCCTCGAACTGTGTTTCCGCGGCGGCGGAAAACTGACCGGGGTCGACCCCGTGCCCGGCCAGAAGGACACGTATCAGCTGGTCAAGGGGTACGGGACCTATACGGCCGGCGATGACGTGATCACCTTCGGGCCCGGTAACGGCAGCGGCCCCCGCCAGCCCGCCGTCGTGGACTCCGGCGAGCGCTACAGCTGGCTGGGCGGCGATCTGACCCCGGCGGGGCAGCGGGTCCTGATCACCGGGCGTTCGCCGCTGCGCTACCGGCTGACCCTGCGCTGAAGCGCTGACCGGCCCCCGCCCCTGTGTTCGGTCCTCTGTACAGGGGTGGGGCGGGGCGGTTAGCGTGGATGTCTAGAAAGCGCTTACTATCACTCGCGGTGAGGAGAAGAACCCACGTGACACGCAAGACAGTGCGGATCGCCATGAACGGTGTGACCGGCCGGATGGGCTACCGCCAGCACCTCGTCCGCTCTCTCCTCGCCCTTCGCGAACAGGGCGGCCTGGACCTCGGCGACGGCACCGTGCTGTGGCCCGAGCCGCTGCTCGTCGGCCGCCGGGAGCACGCGCTCAAGGAGATCGCCGAGCACCACGGCCTCGACCCGGTCGCGGACGTCTCGACCGACCTGGACGCCGTGCTCGCGGACGACGGCGTCGACATCTACTTCGACGCGCAGGTCACCGCCGCCCGCGAGGAGGCCATCAAGAAGGCCATCGCGGCGGGCAAGCACATCTACACCGAGAAGCCGACCGCCACCGGTCTGGAGGGCGCCCTGGAGCTGGCCCGGCTGGCCCAGGCGGCGGGCGTCAAGCACGGGGTCGTCCAGGACAAGATCTTCCTGCCGGGGCTGCTGAAGCTGAAGCGCCTCATCGACGGCGGCTTCTTCGGCAGAATCCTTTCCGTGCGCGGGGAGTTCGGCTACTGGGTCTTCGAGGGCGACTGGCAGGCCGCCCAGCGGCCCTCCTGGAACTACCGCGCCGAGGACGGCGGCGGCATCGTCTCCGACATGTTCCCGCACTGGGAGTATGTGCTGCACGAGCTGTTCGGCCCCGTGCGCACCGTCCAGGCGCAGGCCGCCACCCACATCCCGACCCGCTGGGACGAGCGCGGCAAGCCGTACGAGGCCACCGCCGACGACTCTGCCTACGGCGTCTTCCAGCTCGAGGGCGGCGTCATCGCCCAGATCAACTCCTCCTGGGCGGTCCGGGTGAACCGCGACGAGCTGGTGGAGTTCCAGGTCGACGGCACCGAGGGCTCGGCCGTCGCGGGCCTGCGCAACTGCCGCGTCCAGCACCGCTCGCACACCCCCAAGCCGGTCTGGAACCCCGATCTGCCCGCCACCGAGGCGTTCCGCGACCAGTGGCAGCAGGTGCCGGACAACGAGGAGTTCGACAACGGCTTCAAGGCACAGTGGGAGCTCTTCCTGCGCCATGTCGCGCTCGACGAGCCCTGGCGCTGGGACCTGGTGGCCGGGGCGCGCGGCGTCCAGCTCGCCGAACTGGGCCTGAAGTCGTCGGCGGAGGGCCGCCGTCTCGACGTGCCGGAGCTGAGCCTGTGACCATCCACCGCCTGGACGTACCGGAGCCGAGCCTGTGACCATCCACCGCCTGGACGTACCGGAGCCGAGCCTGTGACCATCCACCTTCCCGCGCCGGGCGGTACGACCCGCGCCTACGAACCCCGCACCGAACCGCTGTCACCGACCCCCGGCGCCCCCTTCACCTCCCGCGTCGTCTTCTCGGCCGCCCATGTGGTGGCCGACCCGTACGCCGATGTGACCCCCGACAGCCCGGCCGCCGTGGACTGGGACGCCACCCTGGCCTTCCGCCGCCACCTGTGGTCCCACGGGCTGGGCGTGGCCGAGGCCATGGACACCGCCCAGCGCGGTATGGGCCTGGACTGGGCGGGCGCCGCCGAGCTGATCCGCCGCTCGGCGGCCGAGGCGAAGGCGGCCGGCGGCCGGATCGCCTGCGGCGTCGGCACCGACCAGCTGGCCGCCACCGAGATCGGCTATCCGTACGGCCTGGACGAGGTCCGGGCCGCGTACGAGGAGCAGCTGGCCGTCTGCGAGGAATCCGGCGCCCAGGCCATCCTGATGGCCTCGCGCGCCCTGTGCGCCGTGGCCAAGGGCCCCGAGGACTACCTCGAGGTCTACGGCCATCTGCTGCGCCAGTCCGCCGAGCCGGTGATCCTGCACTGGCTCGGCCCGATGTTCGACCCGGCCCTGGAGGGCTACTGGGGCAGCACCGACCTGGACGCGGCCACCCGTACCTTCCTCGACGTCATCGCCGCCCACCCCGACAAGATCGACGGCATCAAGGTCTCCCTGCTGGACGCACAGCGCGAGATCGACCTGCGGCGCAAACTGCCGGACGGCGTGCGCTGCTACACGGGTGACGACTTCAACTACCCCGAGCTGATCGCGGGCGACGACCGGGGCTTCAGCCACGCCCTGCTCGGCATCTTCGACCCGCTGGGCCCGCTGGCGGCGGAGGCCGTGCGCAGGCTCGACACCGGCGATGCGGGGGCCTTCCGCGCCCTGCTGGACCCCACCGTGGAACTCTCCCGCCACCTCTTCCAGACCCCGACCCGCTACTACAAGACGGGTGTGGTGCTGCTGGCCTGGCTGGCGGGCCACCAGTCGCACTTCACCATGGTCGGCGGCCTCCAGTCGGCCCGCTCGCTGCCGCATCTGGCGCGGGCGTACGAATTGGCGGACGGGCTGGGCCTGTTCCCGGACCCGGCGCTGGCGGAGTCCCGGATGAAACACCTGCTGTCCGTGTACGGAGTCACCCAATGAGCCCCGCTGCGCCCCGCCTGAGCCTCAACCAGGAAACGATCAAGCAGTGGTCGCTGCCCGAGCTGGCGGAGGGCTGCGCCAAGGCGGGCGTCACGGGCGTGGGCCTGTGGCGCGAGCCGGTCCAGAAGTACGGCGTGGACGCCGCGGCTCGCCTCGTCCGCGACGCGGGCCTGACCGTCACCAGCCTGTGCCGGGGCGGCTTCTTCACCGCGAGCGAGCCCGAGGCGCGCGCCGCGGCCCTGGCCGACAACCGCCGGGCCATCGACGAGGCCGCCACCCTGGGCACCGACACCCTGGTCCTGGTCTCCGGCGGCCTCCCGGCCGGCAGCCGGGACCTCTTCGCCGCCCGCGAGCGCATCGCCGACGCGCTGGCGGAGCTCGCCCCGTACGCCGCCGACCACGGCGTCCGCCTGGCCATCGAGCCCCTGCACCCCATGTACGCGTCCGACCGCTGCGTGGTCTCCACCCTCGCCCAGGCCCTGGACCTTGCGACGCGCTTCCCGGCGGAGCAGGTGGGCGTGGTCGTGGACACGTACCACCTGTGGTGGGACGACACCGTCGCGGACCAGATCGCCCGCGCGGGCGCGGGCGGCCGCATCGCCGCCTTCCAGCTCGCCGACTGGATCACCCCACTCCCGGAGGGCGTCCTGCTGGGCCGGGGCCAACTCGGCGACGGCTCGGTGGACTTCCGCTGGTTCCGCGAGCGGGTCGACGCGGCGGGCTACACCGGCCCGATCGAGGTGGAGATCTTCAACCCGGACCTGTGGGCCCGGGACGGCGCGGAGGTCCTGACGGAGATCGCCGACCGCTACCGGACGCTGGTGCTGTAACGACTGCTTCGGAGTGTGTTGGGCAGCGTTGCGTCCAGGCAGCCGAACCCACCCCGGCGCGGGGAGTCCTGAGAGGGTGTTGAAACGCCATTTCAGTTGGCGTGAGCTTGCGTCAGTCTGGAGTGATGACTGCCGCGCTTGTCGAGCGGATGGCGCCGGAAGACCTGTGGACGTTGTTCCAGCGGGTGGTGCCGCCGGCGCCGGTCCGCCCGCAGGGTGGAGGGCATCGTCGGCGGGGGGACCGCGAGGTGCTGGCCGCGATCATTTTCGTGGCCACCTCGGGCTGTACCTGGAACCACCTGCCACCAGGCTTCGGCCTGTCGGGCGTGACGGCCTTTCGTCCCGCGGAGCGGGTCTGCAGACTCCGGCGTTGTCAGGGTGTGTCAGCTTCGCAGGCCGCCAGAGGCGGTGAGGCGCTCTCCGGTGACCCATGCGGCGTCGTCGGAGGCGAAGAAGACCGCCGCCCGCGCCAGATCCTTGGGCTGACCGATACGGCCCAGGGGGGTGCGCCCGATCATGTCCGTCTCGGCGTCACTGCCGATGAAGCCGGCCGCGTGGATGCCTTCCGTCTCCACACCGCCAGGGGCCAGGGTGTTCACTCGGATCCCGCGAGGGCCGAGTTCGGCGGCCAGGACTCGCGTCAAGGCATCGACGGCGCCCTTCGTCGCGGCGTACACCGACATCCCCGGCACCGCGCGGGCGCTGTCCAGCGATCCGATGTTGATGACCGATCCGCCGTCGGACCCGAAGTACTTGAGGGCTTCCTGGATCGTGCGGATCGGTCCGGTCACGTTGACGGAAAGCTGACGGTCGATCTCCTGCTGCGTGACGGTCTCCAGCGGCTGTGCGTGATAGACACCGGCATTGTTGACGAGGATGTCGAACCGGCCGTACGCGTCTACGGTCCTGGCGAAGAGGCGCTCAACATCCCCAGGCACCGACACGTCGCCCTGCACGGCGATCGCGGTCCCTCCTCGCGCCTGGATGTCCTGCACCACCCGCTCGGCGCCGGCGGCACTGGAGGCGTAGTTGACCACGACCGACGCTCCGGCCGCAGCGAATTCCCGCGCGATGCCCGCCCCGATGCCCTTGGAAGCACCCGTCACGAGCGCGACCTTTCCCGCCAGTCTCGAATCGGCGTTCTTCGGCGATACTCCGTCGCCGCGGCCAACACCTGTCTGATTTGCCATGATTGCCACTCCCATCCATGTTGGTGAGCGTCCGGGTGACGCGGGCCTCCGGGGCAACCGCCCGGGATCGGGGCGATGTGTTGTCGAACAGAACCCGCAGGGCGGCCTCGCCGCCACGGGCCTCTCACAGGCACGTCCGTACCGGCTCCCGCCCTGATGGCCGCCGCTTTCGGCGGCGGCGATCGACCGGACATGCACCACGGTAGGATCCGCGAGACATAGAGACAAATAGTGTCACTGCATAGTTGAGATTGGCGTTGCCTATGTCGCCGGAAAGTGGAAGCGGATGAACCTGCGGCAATACGAATACGCTCTGGCTGTGGCCGAAGAAGGCTCCATGACAGCGGCTGCTGAGCGTCTGCGCGTCACGCAGCCGTCCTTGTCGCAGCAGATCGGCGCTCTGGAAAAGCATCTCGGTGTGCAGCTGTTCACTCGGACATCGGGCGGGGTCACAGTGACCATGGCCGGACGCGCCTTCCTCGCCGAGGCAGAGATCGCGACCACCGCGTCCCGCAGAGCCGTCCTGGCTGCCCGTGCCGCCTCCGGGGAACTGGCCGGTGAACTCATCATCGCCGTCCACATGGGCCTGGGAGCACGACAGCTCCCTCTGGCACTGGGCCGGCTCCGCCACCGCCACCCGAAACTCCAGGTCATTCTCCACGAGGAGCCCGATCCAGCGGATATGGAACGGCTGGCCCGCCAGGGAACGCTCGACATGGTCCTCGTCCACCGCATCCCCACCGGCTGCACATTCGACATCCATCCCCTGGGCGAGGAGACCTACGTCGCCGTCCTGCCCGAGGGACACCCGCTCCTCGCCGGCGACAGGGCCCTGCGCATGGCAGACCTTGCGACACAGGGATGGGTGCGCTTCCGCCGCGCCAGCCTGCTCGACGAATACCTCGCCCGCCTGCTCGCCGACGCGGGCATCAGCCCGCCCACGGTGGCCCGAGCGTCACAGATCTCCACCGCCGTGCGACTGGCAGCCCAGGGCTTGGGCGTCACCGTGGTTCCGGCATCGGCCGTGCCCGAAAGCTTCGAACAGCTAGCCCGCCCGTTCCTGCCTTCCCTGACCGAACCCGTCATCGTCGGTACACGCCGCCACCCAGGTTCGGCGGAGGCAGCCGTGCTCGACCACCTCCGTCAGCAGAACTGGTGCGGCACCAGCCTCCTCGCCCCGCATACCGCCCTCTGAGCTAAGGGCCTCACTGGTCGTCGGCCGCGCGCTTGTCCCGGAGGGGCCGCAGGCGGCCGTCGTCGTCGAAGGCGATCTGCGCGTTGTCCGGGACCCGGGCGACGACCTCCCGGTAGGTGCCCTCCAGCAGCGCGGCCGGATGCCCGCCCGCCTCCCTGGGCAGGTTCAGCGGGGCAAGCACGGTCGGCCTTGTCTGCTGCCACGCCTGGCCGGCCAGCAGCCACTCCCAGGACTACGACTACCGGCACTTTCATCACCGCGATCCTCAGTGGGCCCAGGTGGCGTTCGCGATCTGCCTGAGCGCCCTTGTCGCATGCTGCGTGAGCGGTACGCACGCGTCGACGCGGCAGCTCGACGCGGCGCCGCCTGCCGGGGGTGCCCCTCGGCGCCGAGGGCCTGCGCGAGCGCGATCCGGGATGGCAGGCCGCGGGCAAGGGCGTCATAGCGCGGCAGGCGCTGAAGTCGCGTCGGGAGGCGTCGACCGCCGCGAGGACCGTGGACGGGGTGGGGTCCGTGCCGAGTATGGGGCTGTTCTGCCGATGCAGCAGCAGGTCCTCCAGACCCGAAAGGATCGGCCGCGCCGGAGGCTGGGCGGCGGCCGGGACGGGCCCCAAGACCGCACTGGAGGTCGCCCTGGCCAGACCGGTCAGGAGTATGCGGCGTCGCACTGGGTCGTCCTCCAGTCGTGACAGCGAGATGGCGGTGTAGCCGACGGCCGGGAACACCGGGCCCCCTCCCACCGGGAGGAGGCCCTTTCGTGCTCTGGCTGCGCGCCTCACTCACACAGGCAGCTTCCATGAGGGGCCCCGGGGTGTTTCGTACCAGAGGCGATGCTCTTCGTCCGAGACCGTCAGGCCGAAGCGATCCCATTTCGGCATGTCGTGATCGACGAACCACCCCCACCACCCCTCGACGGTGTCCCAGACGCCGCGGTCACCTGTCTCGCGGAACTGCGTCTGTTCGCCGACGAAGATGCCCTCAGCCCACGCCCCGTCAGGCATCACCAGGCGACGCATGGTGTGCCCCTCTTCGTCAGTGCCGTACTGGAGCACCACCCCGGGCAGCGCGGACGCCAGCAGGAAGGTGAAGTGGTAGCTGTCGAAGGCGGTGACCGGTACGCGGGATTTCCCGTGTGCCTCCACCGGTCCCGATGCAAGCGGTGGGGGAGGGGCCGGCGCCGCCGTACGCGCCGCCATGAAGGACCCGCCGCCCGCCTGGAAGCGCCCCTCCAGACTCCCGTCCGGCATGCGGTCGAGGACGGCCAGACCCCCGCTCAGCGGCGGGAAGAGGTTCACGACGAGTCGTCCCCCGGGAGCGACCGCAGACCTCAATGTCTCGGTGATCCGCGGGAGGGCACACGTAATGATCACCTTGTCGAACGACTCCGGCGGCCAAGCCCAGTCCCTCACGTCCACGGTGAGCACGTTCGGTGTGATGCCGATGGCCTCCAGATTGAGCAGGGCTTCGGACGTCACATCCGGGTCAATGTCCGCTGTTACGAGTTGGTCAGCGCTGTCCAGGCGGTGAGCGATGAGGGCGGTTTGGTAGCCGGTGCCAGTGCCCCCATCGAGGACCCGGTCTCCAGGCCGCACGTCAAGGGCCTCCAGCATCCGGGCCGTGAGGCTCGGCTGCGTGCTGGATGAGGTGGGGACGCCGGTGAACAGTCCATCCGCGGACTTCATCGTCTCCGGGTCGAGGCGGGTGACGAGTGTGGCGTTGGTGTAGATGGGGTTGAGCCAGTCTCCGCCGTCCGAGGCGTCGAGCGGTTTCCATCGAGTTGGCACACCCCCCTGATTCTGGAAATAGCGTGGGACGAAGACGTGCCGGGGCACCTCCTCGAACGCCTGCTTCCAGTGAGGTGAGACCAGGTCGTCCGAGCCCTCCAGGATGCTTGCCAGATTCTCAGCGAGCGGTTTCCAGTTCACTGGTGACACCAGTTCTCCAGGGTGTGAGCGATCGAAGCGGCTAGGGGGATTTCCGGACTGTTGAGCCATGCCCACTGGCCCGAGGGGTTCGCCTCCAGGAACTTCCACTGACCGTTCGGCTGCACGATGAAGTCCATGGCAGCGTAGGTGAGGGCCAGTCGAGCCATGTATCCGCGCACCCCGTTGACCACATCGGTCGGCGTCTCGATCGGCTCGTACTCAAGCGCGTCGTAGTCGGACCGCCAATCCGTACGGGCGGCCTCGCTGTGGGCCTTGATCTTCACGCTGTGGCAGAAGTCGCCCACGACGATCAAGCGCACTTCGTACTGCTTGGGGACACGCTCTTGGAACAGGTGCGCAGTGAGCTCCACGCCGCCGAGGGCGTCAAGGTCGACCTCGCGCGTATACATGGTCTCCGCGCCCTGGGAGTGGGCAACGTGCGGCGTCCCCAACGGCTTGGTGATCAGTGGGACTTCGATGTGTTTCGCGAAGGCCCGTACCTCATTGGCGGAGTTCGTGATCAGAGTGCGGGGAGTGGCGAGCCCCATGGAGTGTGCGGTGCGGAGCTGCTGGGGTTTGAACTCCGCGGCGGAGGCTCTGGACGGGTGGTTCATCCACCGGGCGGCGAGGCTCATGAGTACGCCGCCGAGGCCGATGCGGGCAGCGCCCCGCGCCCAGTGGGCGTCCGACTCCGACAGTTCGGGGAACCGGAACAGACTCGGCCGGTTCCAGTAGATCGCCTTGACGTCGGCCAGTGCGACGCTTCTGTGCTTGTTGGAGAGCGTGCCGGCCCACTGCCCGTCAACGTTGCCTGTCTGTAACTCCAGTTCGTGAGGGAAGTCAGCGGTATCCATGCGGAACACGGGGATATCGGAGGAGGACAGCCCCTCCACGACGAGATCCGTTCCCGCCTCGAAGGGGCCATCCACGACCAGGACGGTGTTGGTCACTCAAACGCTCCGGGGTCTCCGCCCTCATCACTCGGTGGTGGGTTCTTGATGTCGCCGTCCTGGTTGGTCTTCTGGGACGTGGCCATGGTCGTCAGCGGAGTGCCGTCCTCGAACCTGGCCGTCTGGCTGACGGGGTCATAGACCGGGCGAGGCTGCGGAACTGCGGCCGAGCGAGCGGGCCGGAAGCGCGCTCCGGCTAACGCGTACGGGCGGATGCTGCCCGGCGCGAGGCTCACGGGGGCACTGGTCTGAAGGGGAAGGGGCGCAACCAGTTGCATGTTTTTCCTCTCACTCGATGGATGGGGAATCACCGCTCTGGCACTGTGCACTTCAGCGCCGGAGAGGGAGTCAATTGGTGGGCCACGGGCTGCAGGATCGAGCCAGCCGTGCAGCCTCCTCGTAGGCGTGCAGCAGCCGCTCCCCGGTCTCACATCCGGCGCCGGGCGTGCGGCAGGCCATGCACCCCGCGGCGTGGTTGATGGCCGCGCGCCACGCCTCGTTGGCGAACGGGTCCTTGATCTGCTCGACGGCCGTCATCGGGCCCGCCCCTTGTGCTGGTCCGTGGCCGCGCTGGTGAGGGTCCGCGGGCGGCGGCCGTTCCTCGGGTAGCCGGTGGCGTGGGTGGGGCAGGCGTAGGTGACCTTGCCGACGTCGCTCCCCGTGTCCTCCACGTCGACCGGGATGGGCTCGTCGGTGGGCAGCTTGCAGTGGTAGCAGAGTTGGCGTCCCTCGGGCCTGCGTCCGTACTCGGCCCGGTCGGCCTCGGCCAGCGCCTCCCACAGGCGCCAGGCGTCGGTGAGGTAGCGGTCGGCCGAGAGGGGCACGCGCCAGTGGGTGCGGGGGCCCTTCGTCCAGGAGGCGGGCGGTGCGCCGAGGTAGGTGCTCTCGTCGGTCAGCTCGGTGAGGACGCGGACTTGCCGCAGGTGCCAGCTCGTTGCGGTGCCGACGGAGACGAGCCAGTAGAGGGGGCCGTGCTTGTCCTGGATGACGGCGCCGGTCTCGTCGCCGAGCAGTTGCAGGGCGCGCTCGCCGATGGTCGGGGCTGCGCGCACGGCGTCCCACCATCTACCTGCGGGTAACGCCTCGATATCCTGATTGTTCGGCGGTGTCCAGGGCAGCGCTGGCTGTGGATCAGCGATCACGACACGGCTCCTCGTGGCCGATTTGTATCCGTGTCGTGACGCTAAGTGTGGTGACCGGGGTCACTCAATGGCACTTCCAACGGGCCGCCGACGGAAGTGCCATTGAGCGTTACAACGGCAGACTGACCTCGTCCGCCAGCGTCCGCATCTCCGGCGTCAACGTCCGCCGCTTCTCCACCACATCGCCGAGGATGCCGCGCGCGTATCGCTGACTGGCCAGCCACTCCGGCGCGGTGGCGCGCACGCTGGTCAGTACGTCTACAGCCTCCGGGTACTGCCGCATCATGGTGTGAGCCTTCGCGACGTCCAGCCGGTGCCGGTGGTACTCGGTGCTCACCGCCAGACCGCCGGGTTTCCTGGCCGTGGCCCGGCCGGGCCGCTTCGGCTTGGCTGCGCGGAGCACCTTGTCCGGCTCGTCCAGCACGATGTGCCTCTCGCACGCCTTATAGCGCACGGTGGTCGGGCCCCAGGTCGTCAGGCGCTCAGTGCCGCGGGGCAACTCACGCCCCAGCAGGACGGAGACCGACTGGGCGAGGCGCATCATGTCGTCCGCCTCCCCCCGCCGGTTGTCGCGCAGAGCGGCGGCTGAAGACTGCATCAGCAGCCAGCCCCACGCCGTCAACTCCTCCGGCGTCGCTCGGGACACTCGCGGCTCCACATCGTCCGCCCACTTGGTGGCCATTTCCCGGGACGCTGCCAACTTGCCTTGCCGGACGAGGAGCCAGCTCCAAGTAGCGATGATCCCCGCCGCGCGCAGCCGGTCCGGTGCGTCATCCAGGGCGCGGCGCAGCGCGGTCTCCGCGGCACCGTACTGGCGGACCTGGGTCAGCACCGATCCGGCGATCTGTAGCAGATGGGAGCGCACGTCCCGCGCCTCGGCGGAGTCGCCGAGCGCGTCAGCATCCGCCAGAAGCGGGGCAAGGAGCCCGGTCAACTCACCGAGCCGGTTGTCGAAGTAGGCCGAGCGCACCTCGGGGAGCATCGCACGCACGCCCTCCACCGTCGGGGCCTCGCCTGTGCGGACCGGCGCGACCTGAACAGCCTGCCTCAGCGGGCGCCAGGGCTCGGCGGCCTCGCCGGCGGGCTCCTCGTCGTCGCGCTCCAGGAGGTAACTCGTGGGGACGCGCAGTGTGGAGGCCAGCGTGTGGGCGGTCTCCATGCGCGTGTCGGTGATCTCTCCCTGTTCCAGCTTCCGGATCAGCGAGAGCGATACGCCTGATGCTGTGGCCAGTTCCCTCTGCGTCAGACCGCGCCGCTTGCGGATCTTGCGGAGGCTGGAGCCAATGCCTGTGTCCTCGTGCATACTGAACTCCGTTCTGAACTCGACACTCAGACGGTACTCCCGGCCCGAACGGGATTGCAGCGATCGGCCCCTGACCACAGGTTGGGGGCCTTCGTGTTGGTGCGTTCGCTCTGGCCGGGCGGGCACTTGAGACAGGGGCACGGTATCGGTCAGGCCGGATCATCGAGCGCGCTCGTGCGGTCCGGCGGTCCTACACTTCGACGACTCCACCCAGGGTTGTCCGCGAGTTCGACGACCGACTGCGAGGCATCTACCTATGATCACGAAGGAGCGGCCCATGCGCCTCGGCATCACCGGCCACCGCGGTCTTCCCCCGGAGACGGAGCGATTGGTCCGCCGGGCCCTTCAAGAGGAAGTCGCGCGCTACGGACCTGATCTGATCGGGGTCTCGTGTATCGCCGACGGCCCGGACGCCTGGTTCGCTGAGCTGGTGCTGGAGGCTGGTGGTCGCCTGGAGGTGGTGGTCCCTGCGGAGAAGTACCGCGAGGGCCTGCCGGAGGAGCACCACCAGACCTATGACCGTCTCATCCAACAGGCCGCCGACATCCACCGCACGGGCATGGCGGAGTCGGACTCCCAGGCGCACATGGCCGGAAGCGAGATTCTGGTGGGCGTGGTGGATGAGCTGGTCGCCGTTTGGGACGGGCAACCGGCCCGTGGGTACGGCGGCACGGCCGATGTCGTGGCCTACGCCGAGCGCACCGGTGTCCGGTCTCGGGTGATCTGGCCGGAGGGTGCTACCCGCGACTGACCGAGAGCGCGGCGTATCACCCAGCGCGTGCGGGGCGGCCGGTCAGTGCTGGGTGGCCGTGGAGGTCGCGGGCGGGGTTTCGGGGGGTGAGGTCGGGGAGGGCTTGGCCGTGGGCGAGCCGTTGGAGGACGGGACCGAGGTGGCCGGAGGGGAGGTGCGGGGGTCCCGTGCGGGTGGTGCCGGATGCGGGCGATCCGGGGAGCCGGACAGCAGCAGGAAGGCCACGGCCGCCGCTGCCGCCACCGTCACCGCGACGGCGGACACGACCCGCCGGATCCGCCGCGCGCCCCAGGCCGGGCCGGTGGGAGGCCGGTACGGGGACAGATCGTGGGCGTCGATGAGCCGCGCACGGGCGTCGAGCGCGGCGCGCAGCCGTTCCTCGGTGGGGGAGGGAGTGCTCATCGGGCCGCCTCCAGCAGCTTCTCCAGGGTGACGAGCGCACGGCTCGCGGTCGACTTCACGGTGCCTCGGGAGACGCCCAGCGCCTCGGCTATCTGGGCCTCGGTCAGCTCCGACCAGTAGCGCAGAACCAGCACCTCGCGCTGGCGCGGGGTGAGTTCCGCGAGCGCGTCGAGGACCTGCCGGTGCTCCTCGGCGAGCAGCAGCGGCTCGTCCACGGGTGCCCCCGGCCCCTGGTACGGCGGGGTGTACGCGCGTGCCGTACGCCGTCGGCGCAGCACCGAGCGGGCGGCGTTGACCACGGCGGTGTGCAGATAGGCGTGGGCGTCCTGGAGACTGTCCAGCTTTGAGCCGTGGCGGCGGCAGACGGCGGCGAAGGCGTCCTGGACGACATCCTCGGCGGTGTGCAGGTCGTCCACCAGGAAGACCGCCAGCCGGATCATGTCCAGCCGCCGGGCCTGGTAGAGATCGGCCAGCGTGGGGCCGGGCTCCCTGCCGCCCCGGCCGCCCACCGGCCGCAGCGCCCGTAGCCGACGCCCGGCACGCGGTGTCTCCGCCGGCGGTGTCGAGGCGGTCGTCCGGGCACGGCGGAGCAGCCGGGCCCACCAGGGCCGGACAAGAGTGAGCTGCATCGTCCTCGTTCACCTCATCGGTGCGGCGGGACCGGCTCCGGATCCGGTCCCGCCCCACCCCTGGTCGGGCTAGCGGCTGGCCTTGGTGGGCGCGGGCTCGGTGGGCTCGGGCGCCGTGGTGGGCGGCAGCGTGGGCGCGGGCTTCGTGGGCTCGGGCTTGCTGGTCGGCGGCTTGGTGGGCTCGGGCTTGCTGGTGGGCGGCTTGGTGGGCTCGGGCTTGCTGGTCGGCGGCTTGGTGGGCTCGGGCTTGCTGGTGGGCGGCTTGGTCGGCTCCGGCTTCGAGGTCGCCGCCGGGACCGGCTTGGCCGGGCGGGAGTGGTCGGAGGTGGCCGCCTGGGCGGCGATGCCCCCGCCCACGATCAGGGCGACTCCGGCGGCCGACCCCACGATCCAGGGGCGCAGACGGCGGTTCGGCTTCTTGGCGCGGACGTGCTGCATACGGAACGACTCCCGAAAGAATTGAGCGAACGCTGATGGGCGAGGCGCGCGCCGAGGATCCGAGGGCCACGAGGACCTGAGGACCCGTTCCGGAGCCCGCCTTCAACCCACCAGACGTGCGGCCCCACCCGAGGTTGTCGCGCCCCGGAAAAATCTTCGCGGTTGACCGTGCAACCGTTCCGGCCCTTGGCGGGTCGTACCTGGCGTCGGGCTTCCTGGGGGGATCCGGGGGGGATTCGAGAGGAAGCCCTAGGAGGGGAAAACGAGGGGCCCGGACCACGGCCGGGCCCCTCGAAATATCACACCCTCGTCACACCCTCAGAACGGCACCCCGCACCGCAGCAGCACATTCGCGTACGGCCGCGCCTCGCCGGTGCGCACCACCAGCCGTGCCCCCGCCGTCAGCGTCTTCAGCTCCTCGTGCGGGACCAGATCCAGCGCGGGAGCCGGGAAGAGGCGGCTGAGCAGGGCGGTCGCTCCGGGGTTGTGGTCGCTCACCTCCCGCGCCGCCGTGGCCCGTTCGACCACCAGCTCGTCCAGCAGCCCGGTGAGCACCCGCTCGAAGGACGGCACCCCGGCCGTGAAGGCGAGGTCCACCACGAACGGCCCGTCCGGTATCGGCAGGCCCGCGTCGCACACCATCACCGTGTCGGTGTGGCCCAACAGGGCGATGCCCGCGCTCAGCTGACGGTTGAGGATCCCGGACCGCTTCACAGGGCAGCCACCTCCTCGGCGCTCGGGAAGGACGCCTGCGCCCCGGCCCGGGTCACCGCGGCCGCGCCCACGCGCACCGCGAACCGCACCGCCGTCACCAGGTCGTCGTCGGCGCCGAGGCGCCAGGCGAGCGCGCCGGTGAAGGCGTCCCCGGCGCCCGTGGTGTCCACGGCCGTCACCGCGGGACTGGGCACGAGCACCGTACGGTCGCCGTCGGCGACCAGCGCGCCCTCGCCGCCCAGGGTCACCACGACCGAGCGCGGACCGCGCGAGAGCAGGGCGTCGGCCCACTCCTCGGGGTCGTCGGAGGAGCCCACCTGGTCGTCGCTGAGCAGGAACCGCGCCTCGTGCTCGTTGACCACCAGCGGATCACAGGCGGCCAGCACATCGTTGGGCAGCGGCGCGACCGGCGAGGGGTTGAGCACCACCCGCGGGCCGGGGCGGCCGCCGAAGCCCGCGGCCGCCGTACGGACCACCTCGGCGACCGACTCCAGGGGAATCTCCAGCTGCACCGAGACCACCCGCGCCGCGGCCAGCAGGCGTAGCGAGGCCTGGATGTCGCCGGGGGTCAGCCGGGCGTTGGCCCCTTGGGAGACCACGATGCTGTTGTCCCCCGAGGGGTCCACCGTGATGAGCGCGACCCCGGTGGGCGCGCCGCCGACGAGCACGCCCACGGTGTCGACCCCGGCCGACCGCTGCGAGTCCAGCAGCAGCCGGCCGTAGTCGTCGTCGCCGACCCGGGCCAGCAGGGCCGTCCGGGCCCCCAGCCGGGCGGCGGCGACGGCCTGGTTGGCGCCCTTGCCGCCCGGGTGGACCACCAGGTCGGACCCGAGGACCGTTTCACCGGCCCCGGGGCGGCGGTCGACTCCGATCACCAGATCGGCGTTGGCCGACCCCACGACCAGCAGGTCGTAGTCGTGCATCCGCACGTCCTTTCGTTTGTCACTTCGCAGTGACGACCTTCACCGGCACCTTCACCGTGCCGTCGATCTTCTGCCCCTTGGCGGCCTTGACGGCGTTCTCCACCACCATCCGGCCCAACTCCTTCGGCTGCTGGGCGACGGTCGCGGCGAGGCTGCCGTTCTCGACGGCCTTGAGCCCGTCCGGGGTGCCGTCGAAGCCGACGACGGCGACGGACTTGCCCGCCTTGGACCCGAGCGCCTTGACCGCGCCGAGCGCCATCTCGTCGTTCTCGGCGAAGATCCCGTCGATGCCCGGGTGGCCCTGGAGCAGATTGGTGGTCACATCCAGTCCCTTGGCCCGGTCGAAGTCGGCGGTCTGCTTGCCGACGACCTTGATGTCCGGGTACGCCTTGAGTCCCTCCGCGAAGCCCTTACCGCGCTCACGCGAGGCCGAGGTGCCGGGGGTGCCCTGCAGCACCAGGATCGTGCCCTTCTTTCCGAGCCGCTCGGCGAGCGTCTTCGCGGCCAGCTTGCCGCCCGTGATGTTGTCGGAGGCCACCAGGGTCGCGATCTTCGCCTTGTTGACACCGCGGTCGGCGGCGAGCACCGGGATGCCCGCCTTGTCGGCGGCCCGGACGGACGGGCCCGCGGCATCGGAGTCGACCGGGTTGATGATGATCGACTTCATGTTCTGGCTGGTGAAGTTCTGGATCTGATTGGCCTGCTGGGAGGCGTCGTTCTGGGCGTCGGTGACCGTAAGGCTGATCCCGGCGCGCTTGGCCTCCTCCTGGGCGCCCGCCTTCAGCTGCACGAAGAAGGGGTTGTTGAGGGTGGAGACCGACAGACCGACCTTGGTGTCCGCGCCCCCGGAGGAGCCGGAGCGCCAGACGGAGGCGCCGAAGGCGATGGCGGCGACGACCACGGCGGCCAGCGCGAACTTGCCCGCGTTGACGGCCTTCTTACGGCCGCCACCGGACGGTCCGCCCGCCGCGGCCCCGGGCGCGCCCGGTCCGGCCCCGGCGCGCCGGCGCACCGTGTCCAGCAGCACCGCGAGCGCGATGACGACACCGATGACGACCTGCTGCCAGAAGGCGGACACCTCCAGCAGGTTGAGCCCGTTGCGCAGCACGGCGAGGATCAGCGCGCCGATGAGCGTGCCGGACGCCTTGCCGACGCCACCGGACAGGCTCGCGCCGCCGATGACCACCGCGGCTATCGCGTCGAGCTCGTAGCCGACCGCCGCCTGGGGCTGCGCGGAGGACAGCCGGGAGGCGAGCACGATGCCCGCGACGGCCGCGAAACCGCCGGAGAGCGCGTAGATGACCAGCTTCTGGCGGGTCACCCGGATCCCGGAGAGCCGGGCCGCCTCCTCGTTGCCGCCGATCGCGTACATCGCCCGGCCCGGGTACGTACGGCCCAGCACACCCGCGGTGATCAGGCCCATCACGACCATCACGATCACCGGCACGGGCAGCCAGCCGCCGAGGGTGTCGCCGAGGCCGGACACCGAGTCGGGCACGGCTATCGGGCTGCCCTGGGAGATCACCAGGGCCAGACCGCGGCCGATCGACAGCATCGCGAGCGTGGCGATGAACGGCGGCAGCTTCCCGAAGGCGACCAGCGCACCGCTGACCAGACCGCAGGCGACACCGGTGGTGAGCGCCAGGAGCGCCGCGAACCACACCGGCAGCCCCTGTGAGCTGGCGGACCAGGCGAGCACGGTGGCGGACAGCGCGGCCACCGAGCCGACCGACAGGTCGATGCCCGCGGCGACGATGACGAACGTGACGCCGAAGGCGAGGATCGCGGTGACCGCCGCCTGGACGCCGACGTTGAGGAGATTGTCGGTGGTGAGGAAGTCGCCGGACAGCAGCGCCATGGCGGCCAACAGCAGCACCAGGGCGCTCAGGGCGCCGTTGTCGAGCAGCACGCGGCGCAGCGCCGGCGAGCCCCCGGGGTTCTTCGTGCCCTTGAGCGTGTCAGTGGCCACGGGAGCCCTCCTTTTCCTTGCCGCCGACTCCTTCGTCGGCGTCCTTGACGTCCTTCACTGCCAGGGCCATCACGGCGTCCTGGGTCGCTTCCCGCGCGGTCAGCTCGCCCGCGATCCGGCCCTGGGCCATGACCAGGACCCGGTCGCTCATCCCCAGCACCTCGGGCAGATCGCTGGAGATCATCAGCACGGCGTGGCCGGACGCGGTGAGTTCGTTGATGAGCTGGTAGATCTCGACCTTGGCGCCCACGTCGATCCCGCGGGTCGGCTCGTCGAGGATCAGCACCTTGCTGTCGGCGAGCAGCCACTTGCCGATGACGACCTTCTGCTGGTTGCCGCCGGAGAGGGTGCGCACCCGCTGGTCGAGACCGGCCATCCGGACGGCCAGCCGCTCGGCGACACCGGCCGCCGAGCGCCGCTGGGCGGCCCGGTCGACCAGTCCGGCGCGGGTGGCGGCGCGCAGCGTGACCAGGCCCAGGTTCTCCTGCACGGAGCCGTCCAGGACCAGGCCCTGGCCCTTGCGGTCCTCGGGGACGAGGCCGATCCCGGCCCGCATGGCGGCCACCACGTCATGGCCGGGCAGCGGGCGGCCGAGCACCTCGACGGAGCCCGAGTCGTACGGGTCGGCGCCGAACAGCGCCCGGACGACCTCCGTACGGCCCGCGCCGACCAGTCCGGCCAGGCCCACCACCTCCCCGGCCCGCACCTCGAAGCCGATGTCCTGGAAGCTGCCGTTCCGGGTGAGTCCCCGGACCTTCAGCAGGGGCTCACCGGCGTCCCCGCGCTCGCGCGGGTACTGCTGCTCGATGGAGCGGCCCACCATCAGCCGCACCAGTTCGTCCTGGTCGGTGCTCGCCGGGACCTGGGTGACGCTGCTGCCGTCGCGCAGCACGGTGACGCGGTCGCCCAGGGCGGCGATCTCCTCCAGGTGGTGGGTGATGAAGACGACGCCGACACCGTCCGCGCGCAGGGTGCGCACGATCCGGAAGAGCTTGTCGACCTCCTCGGTGGTGAGCACGGCGGTCGGCTCGTCCATGATCAGGACGCGGGCCTCCAGGCTCAGCGCCTTGGCGATCTCCACCATCTGCAGCCGGGCGATGCCGAGGTCGCGGACGCGGGTCCGGGGCGAGACGTCCACCCCGACGCGGGCCAGCAGCTCGGCGGCCCGCGCGTCCATGGCCTTGCGGTCGATCATGCCGAAGCGGCGCGGCTGGCGGCCCAGGAAGATGTTCTCGGCCACGGTGAGGTCCGGGACGAGGTTGAACTCCTGGTAGATGGTGGCGATCCCGAGCCGCTCGGCGTCCTGCGCGCTGTTGATCCGCACCGGCTCGCCGTCGACCAGGATCCGCCCGCCGTCGGGGCGGTGGGCGCCGGAGACCATCTTGATCAGCGTGGACTTGCCCGCGCCGTTCTCGCCCAGGAGGACATGTACTTCGCCCCGGCGCAGATCGAAGTCCACCCCGTCCAGCGCGATCACCCCGGGGAAGGTCTTACGGACCCCCTCCATGCGCAGCAGCTCCGCCCCGCCGGGGGAGGACCGCTCGGACTCGGCACTCATGGTTTGCTCCCTTCGGGCTCGCCGCACGAGCGGCGGGTGACCAGACGGGCGGACAGGGTCACCGACTCGGCGGGCCGCCCCTCGACGAGACCGATCAGCGCCGTCACGGCGGCACGGCCGAGGGCCCCGGTCGGCTGGGCGATGGCGGTGATCGGCGGATCGGTGTGGACGAACCAGGGGATGTCGTCGAACGCGGCGAGCGCCACGTCGTCCGGCACCCGCAGGCCCCGGGCGCGGATCTCGTCCATCGCGCCGAGCGCCATCAGGTTGTCCGCGGCGAAGATCGCGTCCGGGGGGTGCGGAAGATCGAGGAAGCGGGCGGTCACCCGGCGGCCGCTGTCCGCCTGGAAATCGCCCTGGCCGATGTGGTCCTCGTGCAGCTCCAGGCCGAACTCGCGCAGCGCGGAGCGGAAGGCGTCCACCCGCTCGCGGCCGGTCGTGGTGGCCGCGGGGCCCGCGATGATGGCGACCCGGCGGTGGCCGAGGGCGCACAGATGCGCCACCAGGGCGCGGATGGCTCCCCGCCCGTCGGTGCGGATCACCGGCACCCGGTCCAGGCCCTCGCCCTCGATCCAGCGGTCGACGAAGACCATGGGGGTGCCGGCGCGGGCGGCGGCCAGCATCATCGGGGAGCCGCCGTCGGTGGGGCTGACCAGCAGTCCGTCTATGCGGCGGTCCATGAGGGTACGCACATGGTGGTCCTGGAGGTCGGGCCGCTCGTCGGCGTTGCCGATGACCACGCTGTAGTCCAGCTCGCGGGCGGCGTCCTCGACCGAACGGGCCAGCTCGGTGAAGAAGGGATTCAGCACATCGCTGATGACCAGGCCCAGGGTCCGGGTCTGATCGGTGCGCAGCGAGCGGGCCACCGCGTTGGGGCGATAGCCGAGGTCGGCGACCGCGGCGAGCACCCGTTCGCGGGTGTCCGCGCGGACGGAGGGGTGGTCATTGAGCACCCGTGAGACCGTCGCCACGGAGACCCCGGCACACCGCGCCACGTCTTTGATGGCCGGCATCGTCCACCTCCTTGTGGAATCGATTACATGAGATTGGAATCGATTACATGGAAGGAGGCAAGGGGTCGGCCCCCGGTGAAACCGGATCGTGATGTTCCGCGACCGGACACCGTGGTATTCCGCGACCGGACACCCGCCCTCGTTCCTTCCCCGCAGGCGTTGTCCACAGGCCCGAACCGTCTGTCGGCTCCCGGCGGTACGGTCGGGGCATGCTCAAACTCGCGGTGGTGGAAGGGGTCCTGGAGCGGATCACCTACGCCAATGAGGAGAACGGCTACACGGTCGCGCGGGTCGACACCGGCCGTGGCTCCGGCGATCTGCTCACCGTCGTCGGCTCGCTGCTGGGCGCCCAGCCGGGCGAGTCGCTGCGGATGGAGGGCCGCTGGGGTTCCCATCCGCAATATGGCAAACAGTTCACGGTCGAGAACTACCAGACCGTCCTCCCCGCCACCGTCCAGGGCATCCGGCGCTATCTCGGCTCCGGGCTGATCAAGGGCATCGGCCCCCGGATCGCCGACCGGATCACCGAGCACTTCGGCGTCGACACCCTCGACGTCATCGAACAGGAGCCCAAGCGGCTGGTCGAGGTCCCCGGCCTCGGCCCCAAGCGCACCAAGATGATCGCCGCCGCCTGGGAGGAGCAGAAGGCCATCAAGGAGGTGATGGTCTTCCTCCAGGGGGTCGGCGTCTCCACCTCCATCGCGGTGCGGATCTACAAGAAGTACGGCGACGCCTCGATTTCGGTCGTGAAGAACGAGCCGTACCGGCTGGCGGCCGACGTCTGGGGCATCGGCTTCCTCACCGCCGACAAGATCGCCCAGTCGGTCGGCATCCCCCATGACAGCCCCGACCGGGTGAAGGCCGGCCTGCAGTACGCGCTGTCCCAGTCCGCCGACCAGGGCCACTGCTATCTCCCCGAGGAGCAACTCATCGCGGACGCGGTCAAGTTGCTCCAGGTGGACACCGGCCTGGTCATCGACTGCCTGGGCGAGCTCGCAGCCGAGGACGAGGGCGTGGTGCGCGAGCCGGTCCCGGGCCCGGCGGACGGCGAGCAGGTCTCCGCCGTCTATCTGGTGCCCTTCCACCGCGCCGAGATCTCCCTCGCGGGCCAGGTGCTGCGGCTGCTGCGCACCGAGGAGGACCGGATGCCCGCCTTCCGGGGCGTGGACTGGGACAAGGCCCTGAGCTGGCTGGCCGGCCGCACCGGCGCCGACCTGGCGCCCGAGCAGAGCGAGGCGGTGCGGCTCGCGCTGACCGAGAAGGTCGCGGTGCTCACCGGCGGGCCGGGCTGCGGCAAGTCATTCACCGTGCGGTCCGTGGTGGAGCTGGCCCGCGCCAAGAAGGCCAAGGTGGTGCTCGCGGCGCCCACCGGCCGGGCCGCCAAGCGGCTGTCCGAGCTGACCGGCGCCGAGGCCTCCACCGTCCACCGCCTGCTGGAGCTCAAGCCCGGCGGGGACGCGGCGTACGACAGGGACCGCCCCCTCGACGCGGACCTGGTGGTGGTCGACGAGGCGTCCATGCTCGATCTGCTGCTGGCCAACAAGCTGGTCAAGGCCGTCCCGCCCGGTGCCCATCTGCTCTTCGTCGGCGATGTGGACCAGCTGCCGAGCGTGGGCGCCGGGGAGGTGCTGCGCGATCTGCTGTCCCCCGGCAGCCCCGTCCCCGCGGTGCGGCTGACCCGGATCTTCCGCCAGGCCCAGCAGTCCGGGGTCGTCACCAACGCCCACCGGATCAACGAGGGGGTGCCGCCGGTCACCCAGGGCCTGTCCGACTTCTTCCTCTTCGTCGAGGACGACACCGAGGAGGCCGGGCGGCTCACGGTCGATGTCGCGGCCCGCCGCATCCCCGCGAAGTTCGGCCTCGACCCCCGCCGTGACGTGCAGGTTCTGGCCCCGATGCACCGCGGCCCGGCGGGCGCCGGCACGCTCAACGGACTGCTTCAGCAGGCCATCACCCCGGCCCGCCCGGACCTCCCGGAGCGCCGCCTCGGCGGCCGGGTCTTCCGCGTCGGCGACAAGGTGACCCAGATCCGCAACAATTATGAGAAAGGGGCCAACGGGGTCTTCAACGGCACGGTTGGCGTCGTCACCTCACTCGACACCGATGAGCAGCGGCTGACCGTGCGGACGGACGAGGACGAGGAGGTACCGTACGACTTCGACGAGCTGGACGAGCTGGCTCATGCCTATGCGGTGACCATCCACCGGTCACAGGGCAGTGAGTACCCGGCCGTCGTGATCCCGGTGACCACCGGGGCCTGGATGATGCTGCAGCGCAACCTCCTGTACACGGCCGTGACCCGTGCCAAGCGCCTTGTGGTGCTGGTCGGCTCGCGCCGCGCGCTGGGGCAGGCGGTGCGCACCGTCTCGGCGGGCAGGCGCTGCACCGCGCTGGATCACCGACTCGGCGGCGATGTGACAGTCGAGCGTGTCAGATGGGTTTCCGAACGATGACGAACGGGGCAGGATGGCCGTGAAGGCGGCACTGAGTGCCGCCAAAAGGCTCTTCGGCCGACCCCGAGTGCACGTTCGCTACCCGAGTAGGGGAAGGTGGGGGGAGTCAGGGCACCTCGAAGAAGAGAACCAGACGTCGGTGAGGGATGACGTGAGCGACAACTCTGTAGTACTGCGGTACGGGGACGGCGAGTACACCTACCCGGTGGTCGACAGCACCGTCGGCGACAAGGGCTTCGACATCGGAAAGCTGCGCGCCCAGACCGGTCTGGTGACCCTGGACTCCGGTTACGGCAACACCGCCGCGTACAAATCCGCGATCACCTATCTGGACGGTGAGCAGGGCATCCTGCGCTATCGCGGCTACCCCATCGAGCAGCTGGCGGAGCGCGCCTCCTTCCTGGAGACGGCCTTCCTGCTGATCAACGGGGAGCTGCCGACCGTCGATGAACTGGCGGCCTTCCGTGAGGACATCACCCGCCACACGCTGTTGCACGAGGACGTCAAGCGGTTCTACGACGGCTTCCCGCGTGACGCCCATCCGATGGCGATGCTGTCCTCCGTGGTCAGCGCGCTGTCGACCTTCTACCAGGACAGCCACAACCCCTTCGACGAGAAGCAGCGCAACCTCTCGACGACCCGGCTGCTGGCCAAGCTGCCGACCATTGCCGCTTACGCGTACAAGAAGTCGGTCGGCCACCCCTTTGTCTACCCGCGTAATGACCTCGGCTATGTCGAGAACTTCCTCCGGATGACCTTCTCGGTCCCCGCCCAGGAGTACGACCTCGACCCGACCGTGGTCTCCGCGCTCGACAAGCTGCTGATTCTGCACGCCGACCACGAGCAGAACTGTTCGACCTCCACGGTCCGGCTGGTCGGTTCCTCGCAGGCCAATATGTTCGCCTCCATCTCGGCGGGCATCAACGCCCTGTGGGGCCCCCTGCACGGCGGCGCCAACCAGTCCGTGCTGGAGATGCTCGAGGGCATCCAGGCTTCGGGCGGCGACGTCGACACCTTCATCCGCAAGGTGAAGAACAAGGAAGACGGCGTGAAGCTCATGGGCTTCGGGCACCGCGTCTACAAGAACTTCGACCCCCGGGCGAAGATCATCAAGTCGGCGGCGCACGATGTCCTCTCCGCGCTCGGCAAGTCCGACGAGCTGCTCGACATCGCGCTCAAGCTGGAGGAGCACGCGCTCGCGGACGACTACTTCGTGGAGCGCAAGCTCTACCCGAACGTGGACTTCTACACCGGTCTGATCTACCGGGCGATGGGCTTCCCGACCGAGATGTTCACCGTGCTGTTCGCGCTCGGCCGGCTGCCGGGCTGGATCGCCCAGTGGCACGAGATGATCAAAGAGCCGGGCTCCCGCATCGGCCGCCCCCGCCAGATCTACACGGGTGTGGTCCAGCGCGACTTCATCCCGGTCGAGGAGCGCTAGAGCAAATTCGCGTCTCCGGGTGCCTCCGTCCCCCTTGGGCCGGGGGCACTTCGCGTTATATGGATGCTTGGTCCCGGTCGGGTGCCCGCCCCACGGAAGGGCCGAGCACCTTCGCGCATGTGGGTGCTCGGTCCCGGTCGGGTGCCCCTCTCAGGGGGCCGGGCGCGTTCGCGTATGTGGGTGCTTGGTACCCCGGTCGGGTGCCCCTCTCAGAGAGCCGGGCACTTTCGCGTATCCGGCCCATGGGGCTGACCGGCGAGTGAGCCGAAGGGGCGCGTCGCTGTCGTAAGGGAGAGCGCGCGGAGGCCCCTGAGGAACGAAGGGGCCGAGCACGGTCGACCGTCGACAGGGGGTACCTCCCAGCGGTAGCTGGGGGAGACTTATGCGCCCCGGAGGCGAACCGAGCCTCAAAAAGATAGCGAGAAGCGCCCCGCTGCCGATCCCCCCACGGGTCGGAGCGGGGCGCTTCCCTTGCCCCGGAGCGGATTCCCCCCACGGGATCCGGCCGGGTGTCTCTATGGGCCCTTGCGGGCCGTTTGGCGACGCGATCTGCCGGGACGCGTACCTACGGGAGGGCCGCTCAAAGCTCCCCGAGTACGTCGTCCCGGCTACGCGTAGCAGGATCCGTCCCCCAAGACGTATCCCCACCGTCCCATTAGACTCGCGACCCCCCGCAATGGTTACGTTGGGTTGCCTGTGATCTGCGTCTCTTGTCATAAGGGCCATAAAAGGGCAAGAGCCTCGATTTGAAGATCGAGGCTCCGCCGTATGGGTGTTGTGCGGCTTATGGGGACTTGGTGAATCTATGTGGACGCTGTGAAGGTCCGCAGTCGCAGACTGTTCGTCACCACGAACACTGACGAGAACGCCATCGCGGCTCCCGCGATCATCGGGTTCAGCAGTCCGGCCGCCGCGAGCGGCAGCGCGGCGACGTTGTAGCCGAAGGCCCAGAAGAGATTGCCCTTGATGGTGCCGAGGGTCCTGCGCGCCAGCCGGATCGCGTCCCCCGCCACTCGCAGATCGCCCCGGACCAGGGTCAGGTCCCCGGATTCGATGGCCGCGTCCGTGCCCGTGCCCATCGCGAGTCCCAGGTCGGCGGTGGCGAGGGCGGCCGCGTCATTGACCCCGTCGCCCACCATGGCGACCGTACGGCCCTCGTCCTGCAGCCGCTTCACCACGTCCACCTTGTCCTGCGGCAGTACCTCGGCGATGACGTCGTCGATGCCGACCTCGCGGGCCACCGCCTCGGCGACCAGCCGGTTGTCGCCGGTCAGCAGGATCGGGGTGAGGCCGAGCGCCCGCAGCTGGGCGACCGCCTCGGCGCTGGTCTCCTTGACGGCGTCGGCCACCAGGAGGACGCCGCGCGCCTCGCCGTCCCAGGCCACCGCGACCGCTGTCTGCCCCTCGGACTCGGCCGCCGCCTTGGCGGCCGCCAAGGCGGCGGGCAGTTCGATGGCCCAGGCGCCCAGCAGCTTCTCGCGGCCGACCAGCACCGCGTGGCCGTCCACCGTGCCCTGGACGCCGAGGCCGGGCTCGGAGCGGAAGTCCGCGGGCGCCGGGAGGTCGCCGATCCGCTCGGCCGCGCCGTCCGCGATGGCCCGCGCGATCGGGTGCTCCGAGGCGTGTTCCAGGGCGCCCGCGAGCCGTAGCAGCTCCCGCTCGTCCACGCCGGGCGCCGTGACGGCCCCGCGCAGCCGCATCTGCCCGGCCGTCACCGTGCCGGTCTTGTCCAGGACGACGGTGTCCACCCGGCGCGTGGACTCCAGCACCTCGGGCCCCTTGATCAGGATGCCCAGCTGGGCGCCGCGGCCGGTGCCGACCATGAGCGCGGTCGGGGTGGCCAGGCCCAGGGCGCAGGGGCAGGCGATGATCAGGACGGCGACGGCCGCGGTGAAGGCGGCGGCCGGGTCGCCCGTGGCGAGCAGCCAGCCCAGCAGGGTGCCGACGGCGATCAGCAGCACGACCGGTACGAAGATCCCCGAGACCTTGTCGGCGAGCCGCTGCACCTCGGCCTTGCCGTTCTGCGCGTCCTCGACCAGCTTGGCCATGCGGGACAGCTGGGTGTCCGTGCCGACCCGGGTGGCCTTGACCACGATCCGGCCCGACGCGTTGACGGTCGCGCCCGCCACCGCGTCGCCGACCCCCACGTCCACCGGCACCGACTCGCCGGTCAGCATCGAGGCGTCCACGGCGGAGGAGCCCTCGACCACCGTGCCGTCGGTGGCGATCTTCTCGCCGGGGCGCACCACGAAGCGGTCGCCGACGGTCAGCTCACCGACGGGGATCCGTACTTCCACGCCTCCGTGCAGCACGGCCACGTCCTTGGCGCCGAGCTCCAGCAGCGCGCGCAGCGCGGCGCCCGCCCGCCGCTTGGACTTGGCCTCCAGATGGCGGCCGAGCAGGATCAGCGCGGTCACCCCGGCCGCCGCCTCCAGGTAGATCGAGGACGATCCGTCGGTGCGGGAGACGGTGAGGTCGAAGCCGTGCCGCATACCGGGCATGCCCGCGTGGCCGAAGAACAGCGCCCACGCGGACCAGCCGAGGGCCGCCAGGGTGCCGATGGAGACGAGGGTGTCCATGGTGGCCGCGCCGTGCCGGGCGTTCGTCCAGGCGGCCTTGTGGAAGGGCGCGCCGCCCCAGACGACGACCGGCGCGGCGAGGGTGAGCGAGAGCCACTGCCAGTTGTCGAACTGCAGGGACGGCACCATCGCCAGCACCACGACGGGCAGGGACAGTGCGAGGGAGACGAGCATGCGGTGGCGCAGGGAGTCCGGTGCGGCCTCGCCGCGCGGGTCGGCCTCCGGTGCGGCGGCGTCCCCGGGGGCGCGGGGCTCGGGCACGGCGGGGCGCGGTTCCTCGGCGGTGTACCCGGTCTTGACGACGGTGGCGATCAGGTCGGCGACCTCGATCCCTTCGCCGTAGGACACCTTGGCCTTCTCGGTGGCGAAGTTCACCGTGGCGGTGACGCCGTCGAGGCGGTTGAGCTTCTTCTCGACACGGGCGGCGCAGGACGCACAGGTCATCCCGCCGATGGCGAGTTCGACCTGCGAGGGCCCGCCGGTCGTCGCCGTGGTGTCGGCGGCGGGCCCGGCGGGGGGTGCCGTGCTGGTCATGTCTGGTCTCCTGGGAGGAGGGCCGGGCCGTGCGGCGACTGTATGAGCAGGGCGGCACGGTCCGGCGGGGGTTTGGTGGGGGCTCGCTCAGGCCCGGCCGGCGAGCTCGTAGCCCGCCTCGTCCACGGCGGCGCGGACGCTCTCGTCGTCCAGCGGGGCGGCCGAGACCACGGTGACCTGGCCGGTGGACGCCACGGCCTTGACGGAGGTGACGCCGTCGAGGGCGCCGATCTCCTCGTTGACGGCGCCTTCGCAGTGGCCGCAGGTCATACCGGTCACCTTGTAGACGGTGGTGACTGCCTCGGAGCTCATGGGGGTTCTCCTGTGTGGGGTGAACGTGACGGTCGGTGCGCAGGAGGCACCGGAATGCCTCAGCGTCTCCTGGCAATCCCCACTCTATACCCCTAGGGGGTATGGATGGAAGCCGGTGGTGCGCCGGTCGGTGACCGGTGCGGCGCGCCCGCGCACACCCCTCCGCGGCCCGGGGCGGGGGAGGGGTGGGTGACGAGGTGTGGTGCGGGGGTCAGGGCCGGGCGGGGGCTCCCTCGGTGCCGAGCACCGGGGCGAGATAGCCGTACAGGGCGGTCTTCAACTCCGCTACGTACGCCTCCCGTTCCGCGCCCTCATGGCCGAGGATCAGCCCCAGTCCGGCCTTGAACAGGGCGAACGCCATGTTCGCGGTGTGGGTGCGGCGCTCGGGGGAGAGGTCGGGGCTGCGGACGCCGATCAGCTCGTTGATGCGGTCCTGGATCGAGTCGTGCAGGGCGGCGTGCTCCTCGAGGAAGTGGCCCGGCGCGTCGGAGGACTGGAGCAGGGTCAGGAAGGCGGGGTTCGCACAGTTGAACTCGATCATCGGATCGAGGACCGCGTCGAGCAGTTCGCGCAGCGGCAGCGCGGCGTTCTGCAGGGTGAAGACCACCCCGTGGGTCTCCAGCATCCGGCGGTTGAGGCGCTCGCCGAGCTCGACGGCGATGGCCTCCTTGTTCGGGAAGAACTGGTACAGCGTGCCGGGGGAGACCCCGGCCTCGCGGGCGATGGCGTTGGTGCTCGCGGAGGTGTAGCCGGCGCGGCAGAAGACGCTGGCGGCGGCGTCGAGCAGCTGCTGGATCCGGCGCTCGCCGCGCGCCTGTCTGCGGCGCGGCTTCGCCGTCTCATCGGGCTGGTCCGCCTTGCTCTCGCTCACCTGTTTTCCCCGGCTCTCCGTGTTCGATTGACAAACACGAGCGCCCGCTCGCATTCTTGAGAAACGCGAGCGGTCGCTCGTGTTTACCGCCCATGGTAATCAGCGACCCGTGCTGCCTACGGACATTTGGTGGCGGCATGGGGCACAGGTGAAGGGGACACCGCGCCATGACCGATGTCAACCGCCCACCCGAGGACCGGATCGGAGGGTGGACCCGCCTGGTCACGGCGCGTCCTCGGCTGTCCCTGCTGATCGCTTTGATCTTCACCGCGCTGGCCGTCGTAGCCGGGAGCGGGGTCGCCGACCGGATGGGAAGCGGCGGCTGGGAGGACCCCGCGTCCGAGTCCGCGTATGCCACCAAGGCGCTCGAGAAGCGCTTCCCCGCCTCCCAGCCCAATCTGATCCTGCTCGTCGACAGCGGTAAGAAGACCGTGGACGATCCGGCCGTCGCCGCCGAGGCCCGGTCGCTGGCCAAGAAGCTCTCGGACGAGAAGGCGGTCACCGGGGTCACCTCGTACTGGACCACCGGCGCGCCCTCGCTTCGCGCCCGGGACCGGGGCGAGGCGATCATCGCCGCGCGGGTCCTGGGCGATGAGTCGGCGGCGGGCAAGGCGCTGGAGCGCATAGCGCCCCACTACCGGGGCGCCCACGGCCCGGTCGAGGTGCGGGTCGGCGGGATGGTCGCGGTCCGCCATGAGCTGCAGTCCACCATCCAGGAGGATCTGCTGCGGGCGGAGATGATCGCCCTGCCCATCACCCTGGTGCTGCTCGTGATGGTCTTCGGCAGCGCCGTGGCCGCCCTGCTGCCGCTGGGCGTCGGCATCATCGCGATCCTCGGCACCGACGCGGTGCTGCGCGGGCTCACCGAGTTCACCGATGTCTCGGTCTTCGCGCAGAACCTGACCACCGCGCTCGGCCTCGGACTCGCCATCGACTATGCCCTGTTCATCGTGCGCCGCTTCCGCGAGGAGCTGGGCCGGGGCGCGGAGAAGCTGCCCGCCGTCGCGGCCACGCTGCGCACCGCCGGGCGCACCGTGCTCTTCTCGGCGCTGACCGTCGCCGCCTCGCTCGCCGCCATGCTGGTCTTCCCGCAGTACTTCCTGCGCTCCTTCGCCTATGCGGGGATCGCGGTGGTGCTGATCGCCGCCACCGCGGCCCTGGTGGTCCTGCCCGCGGCGCTCATCCTCCTGGGCGACCGGGTCAACGCACTGGATCTCACCCGGCTGCTGCGCCGCCGCCGCCCGGCCCGTGGCGGTGAGCCAGGAGCGGGCTGGGCGCGGCTCGCGCGGCTGGTGATGCGGCGCGCCCCGGTGTTCGCGCTGGCCACCGTCGCCGGTCTGGTCGCGCTGGGACTGCCGTTCCTGAGGGTGGAGTTCGGCACCGCGGACGACCGCCAGCTGCCGTCGAGCGCCGAGTCCCATGTGGTGCAGCAGCACATCCGGGAGGGGTTCCCCGGCGGTCCCGGGGGCGCGGTGGAGGTCCTCGCCGAGGGCCGCGGCACCACCGGCACCAAGGCCCTCGCCGACTACAGCGCCAAGGTCTCCGCCCTCCCCCAGGTGCTGCGGGTGGACAGCCCGGCGGGCCGGTTCGCCGACGGGCGGCGGGTGGCCGAGCCGGGGCCGGCGGAGGCGGCGCGGCTGTCCGATGGCTCGGCGGAGATCACCGTGCAGCCCAAGGGCGAGGCCGTGGACACCGCCAGCCAGGATCTGGTGCGGACGATCCGCGCCCAGGAGCCGTCGTTCACCACCTCGGCGACCGGCACCGCCGCCGTCCTGGTGGACACCAAGGACTCCATAGCCGACCGGCTGCCCTGGGCCGCGGCCATCATCGTCGCCGTCACCCTGCTGCTGGTCTTCCTGCTCACCGGAAGCGTGCTGATACCGATTCAGGCCGTGCTGCTCAACGCGCTCAGTCTGACGGCGATGTTCGGCGCGGTGGTGTGGGTCTTCCAGGACGGGCATCTGTCCGGTCCGCTGTCCTTCACCACCTCCGGCGATATCGAGACCACCCTGCCCGTCCTGATGTTCTGCGTCGCCTTCGGGCTCTCAATGGACTACGGGGTTTTCCTGCTCTCCCGGATCAAGGAGGAGTACGACCGCACCGGGGACCATCAGGCGGCGGTGGAGTTCGGGCTGCGGCGCACCGGCGGCCTGATCACGGCGGCGGCACTGATCCTCGCCGTGGTGATGGTGGGCATCGGCACCTCGCGGGTCACCAACACCAAGATGCTGGGGCTGGGTATCGCCCTGGCCGTGCTGATGGACGCGATGGTGGTGCGCGGGCTGCTGGTGCCGGCGGTGATGAAGCTGACCGGCCGGGCCACCTGGTGGGCCCCGGGCCCGCTGCGCCGGCTGCACACCCGGTTCGGGCTGAGCGAGGGGGAGTCCACGGATGCCGCCACCGGCGGCAATGCCGACGATCGCCAGTACGGCGTCAAGGGCGGACCTCACGGTGAGGTCGGGGCACATGGTGAGGACGGGGTTCAGGGAGAGGGGGAGGAGGCGCCGCGGGACCGGGTGAGCACGGGCCGCTGACGGCTCACGCGGGTGTGACGGCACCGCTAGTCCTTGCCGTCACGCCGGGCGCGACGGTTGCCGGGTCTGCGGACCACCCAGGAGCGGATCGTATCCGCGTACCAATACGGTTTGCCGCCCTCCACATGATCGGGGGGCGGCAGCAGACCGTGCTTGCGATAGGACCGTACGGTGTCGGTCTGCACACCGATATGCGCGGCGATCTCCTTGTACGACCACAGCCTCCGGTCGGTCATCTCTTATGCCCTTCCGCAGGGCGTCGCGGTCACGGCCCGGTGGGGCCGTCGGGGGAGCCACGGCGCGCCTGCTCACATTCCATCAGCCTGTGCCCGGTCAACGACGCTGAGTGAAGGGCGGCCCGGGGCTGTTGAACATCTGTGACGGAGGCGTGTGGAGATGTGACCGCTGTGACACACGGGTGACGCAGCGGACGAGACTCGGACGTCATGACCACAGCGGGCCGGCCGTGAGGTCACGGCCGGCCCGCTGGGTGTGAGCTGGAGGCGGGTGTCAGCTGTAGAGGGCGGGGCGCTCGATCATCTCGACGGCGGTGCGCTGCCCCGTGGCCTGGGCCCGGACCCCCGCCTCGCTGACGGCGGTCGCGGCATAGCCGTCCCAGGTGCTGGGGCCCTCGACCTCCCCGCGCCGGGTGGCGTTGACCCAGCTCTGCACCTCGCGGTCGTACGCCTCCTCGAAGCGGGCCACGAAGTCGGGGGCGATCTCCCCGCCCCAGGTGCCGGGCCGGTTGACCAGCATCCCGTGGGCATCGCCGACGCGGGCGGTGCCACGTTCGCACACCGCCTCCGCCTGCACCTGGTAGCCGAAGCCGCAGGTGGCGAAGATCTCCACATTGACGATCGCCCCGCCGGTGGTCTCGAAGACCACCAGTTGGGGGTCGCTGAGCGGCTCGGGCGACAGCGAGCTGGGGGTCGGCTTGAGCACGGTGACCGCGGCGATCTCCTGCTCCAGCAGCCAGCGCGACTGGTCCATCTCATGCACCACCGAGTCTGTGATCATCATCTCGTTGGTGAAGTACGAGTGCACCGAGGCATTGCGGTGGCGGCAGTGCAGCAGCAGCGGGCGGCCCAGCTCGCCCCCTGCCAGCAGCGCCTTGAGCTTCATGAACTCGGTGTCGTAGCGGCGCATGAAGCCCACCTGCACCCGGCGGTGGCCCAGCCGCTGTTCGGCCTCCAGCACCCGCAGCGCCGACGCGGAGTCCGGGGTGAGCGGCTTCTCGCACAGCACCGGCAGATCGCGTTCGAACGCGCTGAGCAGCGCGGCCTCGTGCGCGGGCCCCGGCGAGGCGATCAGCACCGCGTCCACGCCGGGCGCGGCCATCGCGGCGGCCGGGTCGGTGAACGCCTGACAGCCGTCGGCGGTGTCGGCGACCGCCTTGGCCCGCGCCTCGTCGATGTCGACCACGGCGGCCACCCGGGCGCCGCTGATCACGTCGTTGATGCGGCGGACATGGTCGGCGCCCATCTTGCCGGTCCCGATGACGGCGACCCCGAGCGTTCCCTGCTGGGTCATAGACTGCTCTCTCTTCTCTCTCTGCTCTCTGGACGGTTCGAAAGCCCGTGGGGGCGAAGGCCCGTACTGGGCGAAAACCCGTACTGGGCGAGGGCCCCTGGGGGCGAAAAGGGAGGGGTCAGGCGCCGCAGGAGCGCAGGAAGCGCCGGGTGCGCTCGGCGATGGGGAAGGGCTGGCCGGGCGGGCAGGGGTACATGTCCTGCTCGACGATGGCGAACAGATCCACATTCAGGTTCTGGGCCGCGGTCAGGACGGGGCCCAGCTCCGGGACGCCGTTGGGCGGTTCGCACATCACACCGCGCTGGACGGCGGAGCCGAACGGCACCTGGTTCTTGACCACATCGGCGAGGATCTCCGGGTCGACCTGCTTGAGGTGGAGATAGCCGATGCGCTCGCCGTAGGTCTCGATCAGCTTGACGCTGTCGCCGCCGCAGTAGGCGTAGTGGCCGGTGTCCAGGCAGAGGTTGACCAGGCCCGCGTCGGTGGCGTCCAGGAAGCGGGCCACGTTCTCCTCGGTGTCGATATGGGTGTCGGCATGCGGGTGGACGACGATGTCCAGCCCGAAGCGCTCCCGCACCTCACGGCCGAGCCGCTCCATCCCGGTGGACAGATGGCGCCACTGCTCCGCGGTGAGGGTCGGGGGCTCGATCAGCTCGGCGGTCTTGTCGTCCCGCCAGAAGGAGGGGATGACGACGAGATGCTTGGCGTTCATCGCCCGGGTCAGCTCGGCGACCTGGGAGACATGCTCCCAGGTGGCGTCCCAGACCTCGGGGCCGCGGTGCAGCGAGGTGAAGACGGTGCCCGCGGAGACCGTGAGACCGCGCCGGCCGGTCTCCTCGGTGAGCCGGACCGGGTCCGTGGGCAGATAGCCGTACGGACCCAGCTCGATCCACTCGTAACCGGCCTCCGTGACCTCGTCGAGGAAGCGCTGCCAGGGGACCTGCTGATCGTCGTCGGGGAACCACACCCCCCAGGAGTCGGGGGCCGAGCCGACCCGGATGCGGTCCAGGGCGGGTACGGGGGAGGCGTCGGCAGTCATGGCAGAGGGTCTCCTCGGTGTGCTGGGGTGCCCGCGTCGTGCTGTTTTGGGCAGCTTCACCGTCCGGGCGGGTGGCCGTCAAGGTTTCGTCAGGACATTCGGACGTCTTGTCAGCGAAAGGCGTCGGAAGGATGGCGTCCGTCAGGTGGTGTCCGTCAGGAGGAAGGAGCGGTCACCTCCTCCGGCAGTTCGTCCACGTCGACCCCGCGGACCTGGGCCAGCTCATGCTTGAGCGCGGCCAGTTCGGCACCGCCGGCCATATGGTTGGTGAGCTCTTCGAGGCTGACGTCCTCGCGTGCCGCGTTCAGCTCCAGGGCGCCGAGCCGGAGCACCGCGAAGTGGTCGCCGACCATATAGGCGTGGTGCGGGTTGTGGGTGATGAAGATGACGCCGAGCCCGCGCTCGCGCGCCGCCGCGATGTACTTGAGCACCACACCGGACTGCTTGACGCCGAGCGCCGCGGTCGGTTCGTCCAGGATCAGCACCCGGGCGCCGAAGTGGACCGCCCGGGCGATGGCCACGGACTGCCGCTGGCCGCCGGAGAGGGTGCCGATGGGCTGCTCCAGGTTGTCGAGGTGGATGCCCATGGCGGACAGTTCCTCGCCGGTGATCTGCTTCATCCGCTCGATGTCCAGCCGCCGCACCGGCCAGGGGCCGCGGGTCAGCTCGGAGCCGAGGAAGAAGTTCCGCCACACCGGCATCAGCGGCACGGTGGCCAGGTCCTGGTAGACGGTGGCGATGCCCAGGTTCAGGGCGTCGCGCGGGGTGTTCAGCCGCACCGGCTTGCCGTCAACGAGGTATTCGCCCTCGTCATGCGGGTGCAGTCCCGATACGATCTTGATCAGGGTGGACTTGCCGGCGCCGTTGTCGCCGAGCACACAGGTCACCCGGCCCGGCCGGACGGCCAGGTCGATGCCCTCCAGGGCGCGGATGTTCCCGTAGAGCTTGCCCACGCCCCGCAGCCGGATCACCGGCTCCTCGTCCGGGGCGGGAGCCTGTGCGGCGCTGTCCTTGGTGATGTTCGTTGCCATTCCGATCACCTCCTGGCGGCCTGACGGCGCACCCACAGATTGACGAGGGTCGCGAGCAGCAGCATCACGCCGACGAAGAACTTGAACCAGTCGGGGTTCCAGTTGGCGTAGACGATGCCCTGGTTGACCATGCCGAAGATGAAGGCGCCGAGGACCGCGCCGATCGCTGAGCCATAGCCGCCGGTGAGCAGGCAGCCGCCGATCACGGCCGCGATGATGTAGTAGAACTCGTTGCCCACGCCCTCGCCGGCCTGCACGGTGTTGTACTCGAAGAGCAGATGCATGCCCACGAACCAGGCCGCGAAGCCCACCGTCATAAAGAGGGCGATCTTGGTGAGGTTCACGGGGACGCCCACGGCCCGCGCGCTCTCCTTCGAGCCACCGGCCGCGAAGATCCAGTTGCCGAACTTGGTGCGCAGCAGCACCCAGGTGGCGATGGCGGCGAAGACCAGCCACCACAGCACGGTGATCTTCACATCGACGCCGAAGACGTCGATCTCGGAGGCGAAGAGAGATTTGGCCTGGTCGAAGCCGTCCATGTCGCTGATGGAGTCGGTGGCGACATTGGTGGTCAGCAGCTTGGTGATGGCCAGGTTGGCGCCCTGGAGCATCAGGAAGCTGGCGAGGGTGACCAGGAAGCTGGGCAGCCCGGTCTTGATCAGCAGCAGTCCGTTGATCAGCCCCACGGTGAGCGAGACCAGCAGGGCGACGAGCACCCCCACCCAGACATTGGTGGTGAGCTGGAAGCTGAGCATGCTCGCGGCCAGCGCCGAGGAGGTGACGGCGACTCCGGCCGACAGGTCGAACTCACCGCCGATCATCAGCAGGGAGACGGCCAGCGCCATGATGCCCATGGTGGACGCCTGGTAGAGGACGGTGGCGAAGGAGTCGGCCTGCCGGAAGGTGGGGGCGACGGCGAAGAAGAAGAGGTAGACGCCGACGGCCGCGACCAGCGCCCCGATCTCGGGGCGGGCCAGCGCCCGCCGGGCCAGCGAGCGCTCGGCGGTGCGGCTCTTGGGCGGGACCGCGGGGGAGGCGGGCGGGGTGGCGGCCGCCGGGGTGGCGGTATGGGTCATGACCGGATCACCGCGTTCCCTTCTGGGCGAACTTGGCGATGGTGTCCACGTTGTCCTTGGTGACGAACGCGGGCCCGGTAAGCACGGGCTGCTCGCCGCCGCCGCTGAAGTTGCCGTTGTTCTTGTAGAGCCACAGGGAGTCGATGGACAGATAGCCCTGGAGGTACGGCTGCTGGTCGACGGCGAACTGGACGTCGCCGCTCTGCACGGCCGAGACCAGGTCCTTGTTGAGGTCGAAGGTGGCGACCTTGGCCTTGTCGCCGGCGTCCTTCGCGGACTGCACGGCGGTCAGGGCGAACGGGGCGCCCAGGGTGACGACATAGTCGATGCTCGAATCCTGCTTGAGCTTCGCGGAAATCGTCGACTTGACCGACGGCATGTCGGTTCCGTTGACGTAGAGGACATCGGTCTTGCCCTTGAAGGTCTTCTTCACGCCCGCGCAGCGGGCCTCGAGGGCGACATGGCCCTGCTCCTGGATCACACAGATGTCGTGCTTGGCGCCGATCTCGTTGAGATGCTTGCCGAACGCCTGGCCCGCGATGTTCTCGTCCTGGCCGAAGTACTCCAGCAGGCTCATGTCCTTCCACTGGTCGAGCCCGGCGTTGAAGGCGACGACCGGGATCCCGGCCTTCTTCGCCTTGGCTATCGCGCCCTTCATGGCGTCGGGCTTGGCGAGGGTGACGGCGATGCCGTCGACCTTCTGGTTGATGGCGTTCTGGATCAGGTTGGCCTGGTCGGCTCCGTTGGGGTTGCTGGAGTAGACGAGGTCGACGTTGTCCTTGGCCGCCGCGGCCTTGGCGCCCTTGCGCACCGTGTCCCAGAAGGTGTCGCCCGGGGCGGCGTGGGTGATCATCGCGATCCTCATCCGCGGGGTGTCGGCCTTACCGGCCGCGAGGCCGGCGTCGGCTTCCTGGGCCTTCTTGCCACCCTGACTGCTGCAGCCCGCCGCCAGGAGGGCGGCTGCGGTGGCGAGTGCGGCGAGGCCCGCTCTGCGGTGTCGATTGAGTCTGAGGTCCATCCGTTCCAGCACCTCTCAAAAGCTCAAAGCCAGGTCCGTCGAATCAGCACGGCCGTTGCAGAACGGGAGCCTCTCCCCGTGGATGGCCACTGTCAAGACTTTGTCATGACAACATTTCATCCGGACGTAACGGGGCGATAACGCGACCCATGGGCCCGGATGATTACGTCCGTATGTAAGGACAAAGTCTTGACAGTGGGCGGGGCACACGTCTAGACCTGAAGGGCCGGGGTGGATCCCGGAGTTCTGAGTACCAGACCCTGAGCTGCGTCTTTCCCGAAGGGGCAGGCATGAGTGAGCCGCACGACCTGATCACGATGGGCCGCATCGGAGTGGACCTCTATCCACTGCAGACCGGTGTGCCACTGCCGCAGGTTGAATCGTTCGGAAAGTTCCTCGGCGGCTCGGCGACCAATGTCGCGGTCTCCGCGGCCCGCCTCGGCCACCGCTCCGCGGTGATCAGCCGCACCGGGGCGGATCCGTTCGGCGACTACATCCACCAGGAGCTGCGGGCCTTCGGGGTGGACGACCGCTTCGTCACCCCCGTCGAGGAGTACCCCACCCCGATCACCTTCTGCGAGATCTTCCCGCCGGACGACTTCCCGCTGTACTTCTACCGCCGTCCCAAGGCGCCCGATCTGGAGATCCACTCCGCTGAGCTGGACCTCGACGCCATCCGCGCCGCCCGGATCTTCTGGATGACCGGCACCGGGCTCAGCGAGGAGCCCAGCCGCACCAGCACCCTCGCCGCGCTCGCCGCCCGCGCCAGGAGCGGCACCACCGTCTTCGACCTCGACTGGCGGCCGATGTTCTGGGCCGATCCGGAGACCGCCCGACCCTTCTACGCCGAGGCGCTGCGCCACGCCACCGTCGCCGTCGGCAACGTCGACGAGTGCGAGATCGCCACGGGCGCGCGCGAGCCCAAGGCATGCGCGCAGGCGCTGCTGGACGCGGGCGTGGAGATCGCCGTCGTCAAACAGGGCCCGCGCGGGGTGCTCGCCGTGCACCGCGACGGCACCACCGCGGAGGTCCCGCCGGTCCCGGTCGAGGTGGTGAACGGGCTCGGCGCGGGTGACGCGTTCGGTGGCGCCCTGTGCCACGGGCTGCTCTCGGGCTGGCCCCTGGAGCGCGTGATGCGGTACGCCAACGCGGCGGGCGCCATCGTCGCGTCCCGCCTCGCCTGCTCCTCCGCGATGCCCACCACGGCGGAGGTCGAGGCTCTGCTGGCCGGGGACTGACCCCGGCGCCAGGCCCTCCCCCTCGTCCGGTCATGCGGTCCCCGCGCCCCGTGTGCCCTTCATGAATCGCGAATGCGAGGAAAATCCCTTGAGTATCAGCGTTTCCGACCTTGTGACGGTGCGCAGCCGCCACCCGGAGGCCATCGCCGAGGCGGCCGCCCGCCGGGTCCGCCGCCCCCTCATCGGTGACAGCGGCCGTCTGATGATCGTGGCCGCCGATCACCCGGCGCGCGGCGCCCTCGCCGTCGGCGGCCACAAGCTGGCCATGGCCAACCGGGTCGAACTGCTGGAGCGGCTGTGCGTGGCGCTGTCCCGGCCCGGGGTCGACGGGGTGCTCGCCACCGCCGACATCCTCGAGGACCTGCTGCTGCTCGGCGCCCTCGACGGCAAGGTCGTCATGGGCTCGATGAACCGCGGCGGCCTCGCCGGGGCCTCGTTCGAGCTCGACGACCGGTTCACCGGACACCGCCCCCAGGACATCGAGCGCCTCCGCTTCGACGCCGGCAAGCTGCTGCTGCGCATCGACTACGAGGACGCCGGTTCGCTGACCACCATGGTCACCACGGCCCGCGCCATCGACGACATGGCGGAGCGGCGGCTGCCCGTCTTCGTCGAGCCGTTCATCTCCCGGCGGACGGGCGGAAAGGTCGTCAACGACCTGTCCGCCGAGGCCGTCACCAAGTCCATAGCCATCGCCTCCGGCCTCGCCGGAACCTCCGCCTACACCTGGCTGAAGGTGCCCGTCACCGACGACGCCGACGAGATGGCGGCGGTGATGGAGACGAGCACTCTTCCGGCGGTGTTGCTCGGCGGCGACGTGGGCAAGTCTCCGCAGGACCAGGAGGAGGCGTACGAGAAGTGGCGCAAGGCGCTGGGCCTGCCCACCGTGCAGGGGCTGGTCGTCGGCCGCTCCCTGCTCTATCCGGCGGAGGGCAGTGTCGAGACCGCCGTGGACACCGCCGTCGGACTGCTGTGACGCTGTAAGAAAGGCAGAGACTTCACGCCATGACCACCACCGATCCGTTCCCCGGCTTCCATGTGCAGGCCGGCAAGGCGGCCGACGGCCCCTACGCCGTGGACATCGACCCCGAGCGGGCCGGCTGGGGCCACTCCAGCCTGCGGATCCTCGATCTGCCGCCCGGCGGTTCGCACTCGCTGGCCACCGGGGACAGCGAGTGGATCGTGCTGCCGCTGAGCGGCGGCTGCACCGTGATCGCCGAGGGCGAGACATTCGAACTGCTCGGCCGGGAGAGCGTGTTCAGCGGGGTGAGCGACTTCGTCTATCTGCCGCGCGACTCCCACGCCCAGATCGCCAGCGGCGCGGGCGGCCGCTTCGCGCTCACCGGCGCCCGCTGCGAGCGCCGGCTGCCCGCGCGCTACGGACCGGCCTCCGCCGTCCCCGTCGAACTGCGCGGCAGCGGCAACTGCTCGCGCCAGGTCAACAACTTCGCCGCCGCAAGCGTCTTCGAGTGCGACAAGCTCATCGCCGTCGAGGTGCTCACCCCGGGCGGCAACTGGTCCTCGTACCCGCCGCACAAGCACGACCAGTGCCGCCCCGGTGAGGAGAGCGAGCTGGAGGAGATCTACTACTTCGAGATCGCCGAGGCCCACGGCAACGAGGGCGTCGGCTATCAGCGGGTCTCGCCGTCCGGCCACGGCCGCGGCACCGATGTGCTCGCCGAGGTCCGCTCCGGTGACACCGTCCTGATCCCCGACGGCTGGCACGGCCCCTCCATCGCCGCCCCCGGGCATGACATGTACTACCTCAACGTCATGGCGGGACCGGAGGCGGAGCGCGCCTGGCTCATCTGCGACCACCCCGACCACGCCTGGATCCGCTCCACCTGGCCGGACCAGCCCGTCGACCCCCGTCTGCCCCTCTACCAAGCACCCGCTGGAGAACCACGATGAACGCTTCGGCAGTGCGCCGCCTCACCGTCGCCCAGGCACTGGTGGAGTTCCTGGCCCACCAGTACACCGAGCGGGACGGGCAGCGGCATCGCCTGATCAACGCCACCTGGGGGATCTTCGGCCATGGCAATGTGGCCGGGCTCGGCCAGGCGCTGCTGGAGTCCGGGCCGGACACCATGCCGTACCTCCAGGGCCGTAACGAACAGGCGATGGTGCACGCCGCGGTCGGCTACGCCCGGCAGAACAACCGGCTCGCCGCCCAGGCCGTCACCACCTCCATCGGCCCCGGCGCCACCAACCTGGTCACCGGTGCCGCGCTCGCGACCGTCAACCGGCTGCCGGTGCTGCTGCTGCCCGGCGACACCTTCGCCACCCGGCCCGCCGACCCGGTGCTCCAGCAGCTCGAAGTGGGTTACGCGGGCGACATCTCGGTGAACGACGCGCTGCGCCCGGTCTCCCGCTACTTCGACCGGGTGGTGCGCCCCGAGGCGCTGATCCCGGCCGCGCTCCAGGCCATGCGGGTGCTGGCGGACCCGGCCGAGACCGGCGCCGTCACGCTGGCCCTGCCGCAGGACGTCCAGGCCGAGGCGTTCGACTGGCCCGAGGAGTTCTTCGCCGACCGGGTGTGGCACGTGCGCCGCCCCGTCCCCGAGGCGGCCGAGGTGGCCGCCGCCGCGCGGACCATCCGCGCCGCCCGCCGGCCGCTGATCGTCGCGGGCGGCGGGGTCCACCACAGCGAGGCCGAGGACAGCCTGCGCGCCCTCGTGGACGCGACCGGCATCCCGGTGGCCTCCACCCAGGCGGGCAAGGGCTCGCTGCGCTACGACCACCCGGCCGACATCGGCGGCATCGGCCACACCGGCACCGCCGTCGCGGACGACCTCGCCCGCACCGCCGACCTGGTCATCGGCGTGGGCACCCGCTACAGCGACTTCACCACCGCCTCCGCGACCCTGTTCGCGGACCCGGCCGTCCGCTTCCTCAACCTCAACTTCACGCCGTTCGACGCCCATAAGCTCGGTGCCACCACCGTGGTCGCCGACGCCCGCGCCGCGCTCGAAGCGCTCACCGCCGAGCTGACGGGCCATCGCGTCGACGAGACGTACGAGGCCGAGTACCGCACCGGGAAGACCGCGTGGGAGCGCCGGGTGGACGCCGCGTACGCCGCCGGGGACGAGACCGCCCGCCCGTCCCAGACCCAGGTCCTGGGCGCGCTGGACGCGGTCGTCGGGGACGAGGACGTGGTGATCAACGCGGCGGGCTCGCTGCCGGGCGACCTCCACAAGCTGTGGCGCGCCCGCTCCCCGCGCCAGTACCACCTCGAATACGGCTACTCCTGCATGGGATACGAGATCCCCGGCGCCATCGGCGTACGGCTCGCGGCGCCCGGCACCCCGGTCTGGGCGCTGGTCGGCGACGGTACGTATCTGATGATGCCCACCGAGATCGTCACCGCGGTCCAGGAGGGCATCAACATCAACGTCGTGCTGCTCCAGAACCACGGCTACGCCTCGATCGGCGGTCTGTCGGAGACCACCGGCGCCGAGCGCTTCGGCACCGCCTACCGCTTCCGGGCGGCCGACGGGCAGTACACCGGCGATCCGCTCCCGGTCGACCTGGCCGCCAACGCCGCCTCGCTGGGCATGGACGTGCTGCGCGCGGAGAGCGTGGGCGGGCTGCGGGAGGCGCTCGCCGAGGCCCGCGCCTCGGACCGGCCCACATGTGTCTATGTGGAGACCGAAACGGCCGACACAGTGTCCGGCGCACCCGAGGCACAGGCGTGGTGGGATGTGCCTGTCGCCCAGACCGCGACCCGTCCGGCCGCCGTGAAGGCCCGCGAGGACTACGACCGGCAGGCCGCCGCACGCCGCCGCCACCTCTGACGTTTTTCTAGAGAAAGGCTCCGCACCCATGCAGACCGTCAACCACTGGATCGGCGGCAAGACCGTCGAGGGCGCGACCGGCGCGTACGGGCCGGTCTACAACCCCGCCACCGGCGCCCAGGACACCCAGGTCGCCCTGGCCTCCGTGGACGAGGTCGACGCGGCCGTGGCCGCGGCCAGGGAGGCGTTCCGCTCCTGGGGCACGGTGTCCCTCGCCAAGCGCACCGCGATCCTCTACAAGTACCGCGAGCTGCTGGACGCCCACCGCGACGAGATCGCCGAGCTGATCACCGCCGAGCACGGCAAGGTCCACTCGGACGCGCTCGGCGAGGTGGCCCGCGGTCTGGAGATCGTGGAACTGGCCTGCGGGATCGCCGAGAAGCTGAAGGGCGAGCTGTCCACCCAGGTCTCCACCGGGGTCGACGTCTCCTCGATCCGCCAGCCGCTGGGTGTGGTCGCGGGCATCACGCCGTTCAACTTCCCGGCCATGGTGCCGCTGTGGATGTTCCCGGTGGCCATCGCCTGCGGTAACGCCTTCGTCCTCAAGCCCAGCGAGAAGGACCCCTCGGCCTCCCGCCGGCTGGCCGAGCTGGCCTCCGAGGCGGGGCTGCCGGACGGGGTGCTCAACGTGGTCAACGGCGACAAGGTCGCCGTCGACCGGCTGCTTGAGCACCCGGACGTCGCCGCCGTCAGCTTCGTGGGCTCGACCCCGATCGCGAAGTACATCCAGTCCAAGGCCGTCGAGCACGGCAAGCGGGTGCAGGCGCTCGGCGGCGCCAAGAACCACATGCTGGTGCTGCCCGACGCCGATCTGGACTTCGCGGCGGACAACGCCATCAACGCGGCCTACGGCTCGGCCGGTGAGCGCTGCATGGCGGTCTCCGTCGTGGTCGCGGTCGGCGACGCGGGCGACGACCTGGTGAAGAAGATCGCCGACCGGGCCGCCAAGTTGCGGATCGGCCCCGGGAACGACCCGGCCTCCGAGATGGGCCCGCTCATCACCAAGGAGCACCGCGACAAGGTCGCCTCCTATGTGCACGGGGCCGCGGCCCAGGGCGCCGAGGTGGTCGTGGACGGCACCGGGTACTCCGTGGAGGGCCATGAGAACGGCTTCTTCATCGGCGTCTCGCTGCTGGACCGGGTCCCGCCGACCGCCGACGCCTACCGTGACGAGATCTTCGGCCCGGTGCTGTGCGTGGTGCGCGCCGAGACCTACGACGAGGCCATCGCGCTGATCAACAGCTCGCAGTGGGGCAACGGCACGGCCATCTTCACCCGTGACGGCGGCGCCGCCCGCCGCTTCCAGCTGGAGGTGGAGGCGGGCATGGTCGGCGTCAACGTGCCGATCCCGGTGCCGGTGGGCTACCACTCCTTCGGCGGCTGGAAGGACTCGCTCTTCGGCGACCACCACATCTACGGCAACGACGGGGTGCACTTCTACACCCGTGGCAAGGTCGTCACCACCCGCTGGCCGGAGCCTTCGGAGGAGGTCGGCATCAACCTCGGCTTCCCGAAGAACCACTGAGGTGTATGTGACGTGTGATGCGCACGTCTGAGTGGTTTCCCCGCCCCCTGCCGGACCCGGTCCGGCAGGGGGTTTCGCCGTTGTGAGGTGCGGGGATCCTGCGGGGATCCCAGGGGCCGCATGCGAAGTTCTCATGTCCCAGGGACAGTTGAGCAACCATTCGAGGGGCTGAAGGGTCTTCTTGTGTGCTCGCCCGGCTAAGGGGCGAATCATCAGCGCAAGACCATACACAGGGGGATTTTCCATGCTTGATTCCATTCGTGCGCTTCGTTCCCGAGCCGCGGTGGCCGGCGGCTGTGTGGCCGCGCTCGGCCTCGGATTCGCCCTGGCCGCCGGGTCGCCCGCCTCGGCCACCGAGCGGACCGACCCGAACGGCCGCTACACCGCCGAGGAGATCCACCACTTCCTGGAGGGCTTCTACGGAAACCACGGCCCGCGCCCCTGGGAGCGGGAGCACCTGGTCTCGGACCAGCTCAAGGAGGAGGCCGCCCAGACGCCCGACTACGACCTGCTGCTGTGCGCGCAGAACGAGCCGCAGGACATCGAGGTCGGCGAGGTGACCACGGCCCAGTCGGCGCGGGTCGGCTGGGCGACCATCACCACCCACTGGGGCCAGGCACCGACGACCCGGTCCTTCACCGCGTATGTGGACCTCGACGCCAGCCGGCCGATCCAGCTCCTCCAGGTGGACTGCGCGCCCGGGGACTGACCCCCGCCAGGGGCCGTGCCTGGGAGAACCGGACCGGAACGGCTGGTTCAGTTCTCCCGGGGCCACCCCGTAGTCTCGCCGCATGACCTGGTCGCACGCGCTGAAGGAGACCGCCCGGACGGGCCTCGCGATCGAGCGCACCAGGACCGAACCACTGGTCGCGGTCCGCGGCGCGTGCGGGGTCGCGCTCGTCGTCGGGGTGGCGCTGTGGCTGGGCTCGCCGACACTGGCCGTCTCGGCGGCCTTCGGCGCCTTCTCCGCCGGGATCGCCACCTTCCAGCGCAGCTGGCGCCCCCGCCCCTGGCTGGCGCTGGCCGCCGCGAGCGGTCTCGCGGTGAGCACCTTCCTCGGCTATCTGGCCGCCGCCCACACCCTCACCTTCGTCCTGATGCTCGCCGTATGGACGCTGATGACGGGCATGTCGTGGGCGGTCGGCCCGGTTTCCGGGCTGGTCTCCACCCAGATGGTGGCCGTCATGCTGATCACGGTCACCCTCCCGACCTCGGTCACGGGCGCCCTCGGGCACGCCCTGCTGGTCGGGCTCGGCGGTGTGGTGCAGGCCGCGCTGATCGTGCTCTTTCCGGTGCGGCCGTGGGGTGTGCAGCGCGACGCCCTCGCCGACGCGCTCGCCGCCGTGGCCGACTACGCCCGCAGGCTGCGCCACGAGCCGGTGGCGCCCTTCGACCCCAAGCCGCTGATGGACGCCCGCGGCGCCGCCGCCGTGACGCCCCGTCAGGCCCGGCGGCGGCCCCGGCAGCTCAGCGGCTACCGGCTGCTGGCCGAGCGGATCCGCCCGGTGCTCGCCTCGCTCGCCGACCCGGTGGTCGGCGCCCCCGAGGAGGGGCCCGAGCGGGACCGGGTGCGGGAACTGCTGGCCGCCACGGCCACCGTGCTGGACGCGGTGGCCCACGCCATCCGCCACGGCACACCGGTGCGGGTGCCCTCCGGGGCCATGGCCGTCCTGCGGATGCCGGCGGACGGACCCAAGCTGACCGGTGCCGCCCGCCGTGCCGCGCTGCGGCTCTTCTCACTGGTGGCGGACGTGGTGGAGGCGTCCGACGAGCCGGTGGAGGAGGTGTCCGCCGAGGGCCGGACGGTGCACCGCTTCCTGCCCCGCCCCGGTATCGGGGGCACCGCCGCCATGGCGCTGCGCGCCGTCCGCCGCGAGACCCGCTGGTCCTCGCCGGTGCTGCGCCACGCGGTGCGGCTGTGCGCGGTGAGCGTCAGCGGCTATCTGCTGAGCACGACGCTGCCGCTGGGCCACTCCTACTGGGCGCCGCTGACCTCCACGATGGTCCTGCGGCCGGACTTCGCCCAGACCTACTCCCGCGGTGTCGCCCGCTTCCTGGGCACCCTGGCCGGGGTGCTGGTCGGCGGCGGGGTGGTGGCGCTGGTCCACCCCGGTTCGTATCTGAGCGCCGGGCTGGCCGTGCTGTCCGTCCTGTCGATGTATCTGCTGCTGCGCACCGGCTTCATCGTGACCTCCGCGTGCGTGAGCGCGTACGTGGTCTTCCTTCTCAGCATCGCGGGCGAGGCATGGCATCAGACCGTGCAGGCACGGGTGGCGCTGACGCTGCTCGGCGGGGTCCTGGCGATGGTCGCGTACGCGGTCTTCCCCGCCTGGGAGACACCGCGGCTGCGGGACCGGCTCGCGGACTGGCTGGCCGCCAACGGCGCGTTCGCCACCGCCGTCTTCGACGCCTACGCCCGGCCCGCCGACCGCCGTCCCCGCCAGGTGCGGGACGCCCTGCTGGACGCCCGCGCGGTGCGGGCGGCCTGGGAACAGAGTGAGACCCAGGCGCACCGCGAACCGGTGCGCCACCGCGGGCTGTCGCGGCCCGCGGCGCGGGCCGCGCAGACGGCGCTGTCCACGATGGGCCGGGTCGCCATGTTGCTGGAGGCGCATCTGCCGGAGCGGGACGCGCCGCCGTCGGAGGAGGCCGGGGATTTCGCCGAGGCGCTGCGGCAGGCGCTGCCGGAGGCGGTGAAGGCGGTACGGGAGCGGCGGCCGCTCAACTGGTCGCCGGTGCACCGGTCGCTGGAGCGTTGGCGGCAGCGGTCCGGGGACCGTCCGGGGGTGGCGCTGCGCGACGCGGAGCAACTCGTCGACGCCCTGGACGATCTGGTGGAGGCGCTCAACAAGAGCGCACGACAGTCACGCACGCCCCGTGACCCCAGTCAAGAAGAATCCCCCTAGACTAGGGGTGCCCCCTACATCATTGGGCGTGTTAATCATGAAGGGGCGGTGCTTGCCGACGTGTCCTCGGGCGCGTGCCGGGTACGCTCTGCCGTCTGTCCCCCACATATTGCTTGACGAGCGAAAGACTTTCCCTACGCATGGGTGCACAGCGAGAAGACAGCGTCTGGATACGACGATTCCATCCGGTGCCCGAGAGTCGCGCCCGTCTGGTCTGTCTGCCCCACGCCGGGGGTTCGGCGTCGTTCTTCTTCCCGATGTCCCAAACGCTTTCGTCGTCCGCCGATGTCCTGTGCGTGCAGTATCCGGGGCGTCAGGACCGGCGGCAGGACCCGCTGATCGAGAACATCGACGAGTACGCCGACGCCATCGCCGCGGAGTTGAAGCCCTGGCTCGATCTCCCGGTCGTCTTCTTCGGGCACAGCATGGGCGCCGTTCTCGCGTTCGAGGTGGCCCGCCGGCTGGAGGAGGCCGACCCGGAGTTCTCCGCGCTCGCCCTCTTCGCCTCGGGCCGCCGGGCGCCGTCCCGTTACCGCGACGAGAATGTGCACCGGCGCGATGACGACGGCGTCGTACGCGAGATGAAGCTGCTGAGCGGCACCGATTCCCGCGTCCTCGGAAATGAGGAGATCCTGCGCATGGCGATGCCGGCGATTCGCGGTGACTACAAGGCGATCGAGACCTACCGCTCGCTGCCCGGTGCCGCCGTCCGTTCGCCGATCACCGTGCTGACCGGCGACAACGACCCCAGGACCAGCCTGGAGGAGGCCGAGGCGTGGCGGTCGCACACCACCGGCGCGTGTCACATCCGGGTGTTCCCCGGTGGTCACTTCTTCTTGGCCGGGCAGCAAGGGCCGATTATGAGTCTCGTCGCGGAGGCGCTTTCGGGGTCGAGACCCTGAGCCGGCCGCCTCAGGAACTTGCCCGACGCTCCGGAAAACACCACTCGTCATGCTCGATGCCCCCGGCGGTCCGCTGGGGGCATCAGGTGGCTTCATCGGGGGATGAATTTCTTTGCCTGCGAACCTCTTCGAATGGGAGAACCACCTCTCCGCGCTGCGTGAGATGCTGCGCGGCGCGACGCAGGGCCGGGGCCGGCTGGCTCTTGTCAGCGGTGCGGTGGCCAGTGGCAAGACCACACTGCTGAACACTTTTGCCGAACAGGCCATCGAAAGTGGTGCGTTGCTCCTGGAAGCGACCGGTTCGCGGGCCGAGCGGGACCTTCCCTTCGGAATTGTCCGAAAGATTTTCGATAACGGTGCGATGCCCGCCGATGTGCGATCCGAAGTGATCGCGCTACTTGACGGAAACACACTGGAATCCACCGACGCGGGGCGCATGCACGTCATGTCCCAGATTTCCTCGGCGCTGCTGCGAATGGTCGACGATCGCACACTTGTCGTCCTTGTCGACGATGTGCACTGCGGCGACGACCAGTCCCTGCAATTCCTGCTCCACCTGGCCCGCCGGGTGCGGCAGGCGAAGGTTCTCATCGTCCTCACCGAATCCCCCCGGCTTCGCCAGGAACAGTTCACCTTCCACGCCGAGCTGCTCCGCCAGCCCAACTGTGTGCGCATGCGGCTGCACATGCTCACCGAGTCGGGCGTCGCCGAGGCGCTGTCCGGCACCCTGTCCGCCACCGTCGCCGCCCGCCTCGCCCCCGAATGCCACCGCGTCTCCGGCGGCAACCCACTGCTGCTGCGCGCCCTGCTGGAGGACTGGCGGACCGTCGGCGAGCACGGCGAGGCCCAGCAGCGCCCGGTGCCCGGCGAGGCGTTCGCCCACGCCGTCCTCGGCTGTCTGCACCGCGGCGAGCCCGAGGTGCTGCGGATCGCCCGCGGGGTCGCCGTCCTCGGCGACGCCCGCTCCCCACGGCTGCTCGGCCAGCTCCTCGACCTCAGCGCCAGCACGGTCCAGCAGGGCGCCCAGGATCTGCACCAGTGCGCCATCCTCGAGCACAACGCCTTCCGCGACGAGGTGGCCCGTACCGCGGTGCTCGACGCGACCCCCGCCACCGCCCGCGGCGCACTGCACACCCGCGCCGCCCGGCTGCTGCACGCCGACGGCGCCTCCGCGCTCGACGTGGCCCGCCAACTGGTCTCCGCCCGGCAGGACGCCGAGCGCTGGGCCGTCCCCGTGCTGCGCGAGGCCGCCGAATTCGCCCTGGTCGAGGAGGAGTTGGAGTTCGCGCTCCGCTGCCTCGAATGCGCCCACCACGCCTGCGCGCCCGGCCCCGAGCGTACCGCGCTCAAGGCCCGGCTGGTCAGCATCGCCTGGCGGATCGGCCCGGCCGCCGCCGAGAGCCATCTGCCGGAGCTCACCGAGGGCGCCGAGCGGGGCCGGCTCGCCCCGCGCGACGTCGCCCCGATCACCTCCTACCTCGCCTGGTCGGGACGGCTGGACGCGGCGACCGGCGCCGTCTCCGCGCTGGCCCGCTCGGCCGCCACCGGCGACGACCCCGCGATGACCGCCGCCGTCTCCGCCTCCGCCCAGTGGCTGACCATGCTCAGCCCCCCGCTGCGCGACCGTCTCCCCACCGTCGGGACCGGCGCCACCGGCGCCACCGCCGGAGCCCCGCGCGACCTGGCCGACCTGGCCCACGCCCACGCCGCCGCCACCATGTCCGCCGTGCTCACCGAGGGCCAGGCCGACCGGGCCGTCATCGAGGCCGAGCGGGTGCTGCAGCGCTACCACCTGAGCGACAGCACCCTCCAGCCGCTGGTCGTCGCGCTGATGGCACTCGTGCTGGCCGGCCGGCTCGACCTCGCCCTGTCCTGGTGCGAGCGGCTGCAGGGCGAATGCTCCGCCCGCCGCGTGCCCACCTGGCAGGCGCTGCTGTCCGCCGTACGGGCCGAAATCGCGCTCCGCCAGGGCGATCTGCAGGTCGCCGCGCACCAGGCGCGCACCGCGATGTCGCGCATCTCGGTCCAGGGCTGGGGCCTCGGCATCGGACTGCTGCTGTCCACCCTGATCCAGGCCGAGACCGGGATGGGCCACTACGACGAGGCCATGGCGCTGCTCGAACAGCCCCTGCCCGAGGAGCTCTTCCAGACCCTCCCCGGGCTGTTCTACCTGCGCGCCAGAGGCCGCTGCCATCTGGCCACCGGCCGCTACCACGCCGCGCTCGGCGACTTCACGGCCGCCGGTGAGCTGATGGGCGCCTGGCGGACGGACATCCCCCTGCTGACCCCCTGGCGGCTGGACGCCGCCGAGACCTGGCTGGCCCTCGGCGACCCCGGGCGCGCCCGCGCGCTGGCCGAGGAGCAGCTGCGGCAGGGCCCGGAGGACGCCCGGCTGCGCGGCGCCCTGCTGGTCGTCCTGGCCCGCACCGACGAGCTCAAGCGCCGGGTGCCCCGGCTCAAGGAGGCCGTGGAGATCCTGGAGGGTGGCGAGGACCGCGTCCAGCTGGCCGTCGCGCTCGGTGAACTCGGCCGCGCCTACCGCTCGCTGGGCGACTTCAACCGGGGCCGGGTGCTCGTCCGCAAGGCCTGGCACGTGGCCAAGACCTGCGGCGCCGATCCGCTCTGCCGTGAGCTGATGCCCCGGCACGCGGACCCCGGCGAGCTCGCCGCGGCCACCGCCCAGCCGGGCCAGGGGACCGAGGCGCAGCGCGATGTGGAGGCGCTGACCGAGGCGGAGGTGCGGATCGCGGTGCTGGCCGCGCACGGCAACACCAACCGGGAGATCGCCTCCAAGCTGTTCGTCACCGTCAGCACGGTGGAGCAGCACCTGACCCGCATCTACCGCAAGCTGAACGTCAAGCGCCGCCGCGACCTCCCCGCGAAGCTCTCCGACAGCAGCCTCACGGGGACGGTGTGAGCGCCCTCAGTTCAACAAGCCAAGCTCCAAGGCCTTCATCACCGCGGCCGTGCGGTCGGAGACACCGAGCTTCCGGTACGAGCGCAGCAGATGCGTCTTGACCGTGGCCTCGCTGACGAACAGCTCGGCGCCGATCTCGGCGTTGGTCAGCCCCCGGCCGACCAGCCGCAGCACCTCGCGCTCACGGCCGGAGAGCGGGGACGGCTCGGGGGCCCGGGTGCGGAAGAGCTTGCCCGCGAGGGACGGGGTGAGCACGGTCTCGCCACGCGCCGCGGTCTGCACCGCGTCGATCAGCTCCTGGCGTGAACTGCCCTTCAGCAGATAGCCCGCGGCGCCCGCCTCCACCGCGCGCAGGATGTCGGAGTCGTCCTCGTACGTGGTCACGATGACCACCTTGCAGCCCGGCACCTGGCGCAGGATCTGCCCGGTGGCCTCGACCCCGTCCATTCCGCCCATGCGCAGATCCAGCAGGGTGATGTCCGGCCGCAGCGCGACCGCCTGGACCACCGCCTCCTCACCGGAACCGGCCTGCCCGACCACCGTGATCCCCTCGGCGGACTCCAGCATGGCGCTCAGCCCCTCCCGCACCACGGGATGGTCGTCGGCCAGCAGGACCCTGATCGGGCTCGGCCCGCCCGGCGTACCCTCAGCCATTCACTGTCTCCCCGGCCGGCGCCGTCATCGGCACGCTCACCTCCACGGTGGTGCCCCGTCCGGGGCCGCTGGTGATGGACGCCACCCCGTCGATCTCCTCCACCCGGGCCTGCATACCGCGCAGCCCGTAGCCTTCCTGGGTGCCGTCCGGGGTGAACCCCTCGCCGTCGTCGCGGACCAGCAGCCGGACCCCGCCCTGGTCGAAGACCACGATCACATCGACCGTACGGGCCTGTTCGGCGTGCTTGCGCACATTGGCGATGGCCTCCTGCACCGTACGCAGCAGCACCACGCTCACCGCCATCGGCAGCGACCTCTCCTCGCCCATCACCGAACACCGCACCTCCAGGCCGGTCTCGGCGATCAGCCCGTCCGCCTGCCGCCGCACCGCCTGGGAGAGCGAACCGCCGCGCAGCGCCGGCGGGGTGAGGGCGGCCACGAAGCCACGGGCCTCGGCGAGCGACTCCTTGGCCACCCGCCCGGCCAGCGACAGATGGCTCACCGCCTGGTCCGGGGTCTCGCGCACCTCCGACTCGGCCGCCTGCACCAGGCTGATGATGCTGGTCAGGCCCTGCGCCAGGGTGTCGTGGATCTCCCGGGCCAGCCGCTCGCGCTCGGCCGAGATACCGGCCTCGTGGGAGAGCCGGGCCACCCGCTCCTGGCTGCGCCGCAACTCCTCGATGAGCAGCCCGCGCTCCTTGCTCTGCCGCACCACCCGCTTGATCCACATCCCCAGCAGCACCGACAGCGCGATGCTCAGCAGCGAGATGGGCAGAACGCCCAGGACGCTCAGCCCCAGGTCCTCGCCGGTGAACGCCACCACCAGCACGGGGCAGAGATTGGCCACCGTGGCCAGCACCACCGCCGAGACCATCGGCAGGCTCATGATCAGCATCGGGATGACGGCGAACAGCGCGAACGCGCCGATGAGGTTGAACGCCGTGGTGAGACAGAACAGCGTCACCAGGCCGGCCGCGAAGACCAGGTTGCGCGGGCCGTAGGTGTCCTCGATCATCAGCGTCCGGCCGACCGCCGCGTACCAGGGCACGGTCAGGGTCAGCGCGGCGATCGGGATGGAGTGGTTGACCTGCGAGCCGCCGGAGAGGAAGAGCAGGACCGCCGTAACGAGATAGGAGACGGCGAAGAAGCCGTCCCACAGGCCGAACCAGCGGGTGCCGGACTCGGGACCGTAGTACGCCCCGGTCTGCGAGCCGTCCCCCGGAGAGTGATTGCGCACGGCTCAGTACTACCACGCGTGTCCACCGTGTCCACCGGACGGTTGACAGCCAGAACCCACCGTTCAGTCGTCTCGCGGTGGCGCGCCCGCTTCTAGCGTTGAGCTAGGTGAGGCGGAGAACCGTCACACCGAACGCACATCCCCGTTTGGCTTGGAGAACGTCGCATATGCCACAGATGAGCCAGTTCCTGTCCGCACTGATCGCCAGTGGCACGATCCTGATCATCATCCTGGCGACCGACATCGGCCGCCGCCGCATCACCACGATGCGGATGGTGCGCTCGGTCATCGCCGTGGCCGTGGTCATCGCGATCTTCGTCGAGTCCTTCCCGACCAAGGGCAATGACATTTCCCTGCAGCTCGTGGGCGTCGGCACCGGAGTCATCTGCGGCCTGATCGCCGGAGTGCTGCTGCCCGCCTACAAGGACGCCACGTCCGGTGAGCTCTACACCATCGGTGGCATCGGCTACGCCCTGGTGTGGATCGTCCTCTCCGGCGGACGCATCCTCTTCGCCTACGGCGCCGAGCACTGGTTCACCATGGACCTGGTCAAGTTCTCCATCGACTACAAGATCAGCGGCCAGGACACCTACGCCAACGCCTTCGTCTTCATGTCGCTGGCCATGGTGCTGACCCGAACCGCCGTACTGCTGGCCAAGATGCGCAAGCTGAAGGACCAGCACACCGGAAGCGGTCAGCTGCCGCAGCAGACCGCCACCGGTGCGTCGGTCTGAGCCGCCTGATTTCATAGTCCACCAACCCCCGCCGGGCCCCGCCCCGGCACCCGTCAGACGCAAGAGCAGGGTGAAGCAGTGGAACGCCATGACAACCTGAGGCTCCGACCGCCTCGGCACCGGGTCGACCGCCGTGCGATCGGCTGGTGGACGCTGCAGTCCGCACTCTTCGCCCTGCCCCTGCCGCTCGTCTTCGGGATCCTGTGGGCCTCCATTCCCCCCACGCGTGAGTTCTTCATGTGGGCCACGCTGATCTCGCTGGTCCCCGGGCTGCTCTACATGGCCGTCATGCCGGCCTGGCGCTACCGGGTCCACCGCTGGGAGGCCACCGACGAGGCGGTCTACGCGGCCTCCGGCTGGCTCTGGCAGCAGTGGCGGGTCGTGCCGCTGTCCCGGGTCCAGACGGTGGACACCCTGCGCGGCCCGCTGCAGCAGATGTTCGGGCTGTCCGGCGTCACCGTGACCACCGCCTCCGCCGCGGGCGCGGTGAAGATCAAGGGCATCGACCACAAGCTCGCCGCGGACCTGGTGGAGTACCTGGCCAAGTCCACCCAGGCCGTGCCGGGAGACGCCACATGAGCTCCGAGACCACCGTGCGGTCGGCCTCCCACGCGGCCGGCCGCGACTGGGGGCGGCTCAACGGGCGGCTGCTCCTGGTCAACCTCTCCATCCTCGCCGCGCCGGTGGCCATGTTCCTGGCCAGCCTCGCGGTCACCGGAGGCGACACCAACCTCCAGGTCATCATCACCCTCGGCTCGCTGTTCGTGACCTTCCTGGTCATCAGCGGCATCGGGCTGATGCGGCTGTTCACCACCCGCTACCGGCTCACCGAGGACCGCTTCGAGCTCCACACCGGACTGCTCTTCCGCAGCGAGCGCTCGGTCCCGATCGGCCGCATCCGCGGTGTCGACGTCACCGCCAACCCGGTCCACCGGATCTTCGGTCTCACCACGCTGCGCATCGACAGCGGGGACCAGAGCGACGCCGCCGCGCGCAGGCTCGCCCTCGACGGCATCACCAAGGCCGAGGCCGTGGAGCTGCGCCGGCAGATCATCGCCCTGCGCGACGCGGGCCGGGCCCGGCCGGTGGCCGACAGCGACGGTGTGCTCAGCCGGCTGGACTGGTCCTGGCTGCGCTACGGCCCGCTGACCGTATGGGGCGTGGGCGGTGTCTTCATCGCCGCCGCCAGTACCTACCGCACCCTGAGCGAGCTCCAGGTGAACCCGCTGGACCTCGGTGTCGTCAAGGACCTCGAGGACCGATTCGGCACCATTCCGCTCTGGTACGGAATCCTGCTGGCCGCCGTCGTCATCGCCGTCCTCGGCATGATCGGCTCCACCGCCACCTACATCGAGAACTGGGCCGGTTACGAACTGCGCCGCGAGGACGGCGGAATCCTCCGCATCCGCCGCGGACTGCTGGCCACCCGGTCCGTGAGCATCGAGGAGCGCCATCTGCGCGGCCTCGAACTCGTCGAGCCCGTCCCGCTGCGCTGGGCCAAGGGCGCCAAGCTCAACGCCGTCGCCAGCGGCCTGGGCAACCAGGAGGACAACCGCAGGCGCCGCGGACTGACCCCGCCCACCCCGCGCGAAGAGGCCATGCGGGTCGCCGCCCAGGCGCTGCCGACCGGCCCCGGGCTGATCGAGCGCAAGGGGCTCCTCCCGCACCCCAAGGCGGCCCTGCGGCGCCGGATCAACCGCGCCCTCATGTGGTCGGTCCTGATCGCGGCCGTACCCGTAGGCCTGGGCCTGTGGCTGGGCCGGTGGCTCGTCATCACCGGCGTGATCACCGGTGTGGTGCTGGTGCCGGCCCTGGTGGCGTTCGCCTTCAGCGCCTACCACAGCCTCGGCCACGGGTTGCGCGACCGCTATCTGGCCGCGTGCTCCGGCGCGTTCGCCCGCCGCACCGTCGCCCTCCAGCGCGACGGGATCATCGGCTGGAAGCTCACCCGGACGCCCTTCCAGCGCCGGGCCGGGCTGATCACCCTCGGCGCCACCACCGCCGCGGGCGAGGGCGTCTACCACGTGCACGACCTGACCGAAGGCCAGGGAATCGCCCTCGCCGAGTCCGCGGTACCGGGGCTGCTGGCCCCGTTCATCGAGAGAGCCCCCGACCGCGGCTGACCACCCCGAGACCAACTGGCGATCCCCCGAGAGGTGGAGGGGCGGACCGAAAGGCCGCCCCTCCACCTCTGAACCCCTTCAGCTCTCAAAAAATTGAATACTGGGCGCATTATTTGCTCGAGATCCTTGTCGCCACCGGAATTCTCATGCACTCTGGTGAATTAACGGTGGCCATTGCGCGATGCCCCTCGGATACGGGACCCCAAAGGGATGATAGGGGTCCATAGGGGGTTTGAAGGGGTTTCTGGTCGCCCTGCCCTGTGTAAAGCTGACGTACGGTCTTGGTGTTATGTCTGCGAGGGTAATGGGGCGCGCGATGGTGAGTGAGTCCGTGGATTTCACGCCCGAGCACACCGAAAAGGGGGGTACGAGCCCGGAAGGGCCGTCCCCGTGGCGTGACCGGCTCGCCGCCCTCCCCGAGGCCGAACGCGCCGAGGCCCTCACCGCCTGGGTCGGCGAGATCGTCGAACAGGCCCTCAAGGACAAGGCGCCGGACCTCCTCGACCCCGAGCGTCCCTTCCTCGACCTGGGCTTCGACTCCCTCGCCACCGTCGATCTGCACGCCCGGCTGACCGCCGCCACCGGACTGCGGCTGCCCGTCACCCTCGCCTTCGACCACCCCACCCCCGCCGACCTCGCCCGCCATGTACGGGCCGAACTGCTCGGCGGGAACGACGACTCCGACGCTTCACCGGCCGACGCCGGAATGGGCCCGACAGCCGCCGACGAACCCATCGCCATTGTCGGAATGAGCTGCCGGTTCCCCGGTGAGGCCGGATCCCCCGAAGAACTCTGGGAAATCGTCGCGGGCGGAAAAGACGTCATCTCCGAATTCCCGGTGAGCCGGGGCTGGGATCTCGCCGGGCTTTACGACCCCGACCCGGACCGGCCGGGCAGCAGCTATACCCGCGAAGGCGGATTCCTGCACGACGCCGATGAGTTCGATCCGGCGTTCTTCGGAATCTCCCCGCGCGAGGCCCTCGCGATGGATCCGCAGCAGCGGCTGCTGCTGGAGACCTCCTGGGAGGTCTTCGAACGCGCCGGTATCGACCCCGCGATCCTCCGGGGCGGCCGCACCGGTGTGTTTGTCGGCGCCGAGACCCAGGACTACGGACCCCGGCTGCACGAGGCCGAGCAGGGTTTCGAGGGCTATCTGGTCACCGGCAACGCCGCCAGCGTCGCCTCCGGCCGGATCGCCTACACCTTCGGCTTCGAAGGCCCCACCGTCACCGTCGACACCGCCTGCTCCTCCTCCCTGGTGGCGCTCCACCTGGCCGTCCAGGCGCTGCGCGCGGGCGAGTGCACCATGGCGCTCGCCGGTGGCGCGGCGGTCATGGCCAACCCCGGCTCGTTCATCGCCTTCAGCCGCCAGCGCGGCCTCGCCCCCGACGGCCGCTGCAAGCCGTTCGCCGCCGCGGCCGACGGCACCGCCTGGGGCGAGGGCGTCGGCATGCTGCTCGTCGAGCGGCTCTCGGAGGCCCGTCGATACGGCCACCGGGTCCTCGCCGTCGTCCGGGGCACCGCCATCAACCAGGACGGCGCCAGCAACGGCCTCACCGCCCCCAGCGGCCCCGCCCAGCAGCGGGTCATCCGCCAGGCCCTCGCCAACGCGGGACTGACGGCCGGCGAGGTCGACACGGTCGAGGCCCACGGCACCGGTACGACACTGGGCGACCCCATCGAGGCCCAGGCGCTGCTCGCCACCTACGGCCGGGACCGCGAGGCGGACCGGCCGCTGTGGCTCGGCTCGCTCAAGTCCAACATCGGCCACACCCAGTCCGCGGCCGGTGTCGGCGGCATCATCAAGATGGTCATGGCGATGCGCCACGGGGTGCTGCCGCGGACGCTGCACGTGGACGAGCCGACCCCGCATGTCGACTGGACCACCGGTGACATCGAGCTGCTGACCGAGGCGCGGCCCTGGCCGGAGACCGACCGCCCGCGCCGCGCGGGCGTCTCGTCGTTCGGCATGAGCGGCACCAACGCGCACGCCATCATCGAGCAGCCGCCGGTCGAGGACGCGGAGCGGAGCGGGACCGAGGAGCCCGAGGGTGAGGGTTCCGCTGAACCCGCCCTGCTGCCCTGGGCCCTGTCCGCGAAGACCACCGACGCCCTCCAGGGCCAGGCCGAGCGGCTGCACGCGCTGCTGGAGGCCGACCCCGACCTCGCCCTCACCGACATCGGCCACTCCCTGGCCACCACCCGCGCCACCTTCGAGCAGCGCGCCGTGCTCCTCGCCGGTGACCGCGACGGCTTCCGCTCCGCCCTGCGCACCCTCGCCGACGGCGGCGACGGGCCGTCCGTCGTGCGCGGCGCCCCCGTCGCCGGAAAGCTCGCCCTGCTGTTCACCGGACAGGGCAGCCAGCGCCTCGGCATGGGCCGTGAGCTCCACGCCGCCTACCCCGTCTTCGCCGAGGCCCTCGACGACGCCTGCTGGTACCTCGAGGAGCAGCTGGAACTCCCGCTCCTCGATGTGCTCTTCGCCGAGGAGGGCAGCCCCGAGGCCGCCCTCCTGGACCGCACCGACTACACCCAGCCCGCCCTGTTCGCCATCGAGGTCGCGCTCTACCGCCTCATCGAGTCCTGGGGAGTGCGCCCCGAACTGCTCGCCGGACACTCCATCGGCGAACTCGCGGCCGCCCATGTGGCGGGTGTGCTGTCCCTGGAGGACGCCGCCGCCCTGGTCGCCGCCCGTGGCCGTCTGATGCAGGAACTTCCGGCCGGTGGCGCGGCTGGCGCGATGGTCGCGGTCCAGGCGTCGGAGGACGAGGTGCTGCCGCTGCTCGCCGGGCGCGAGGACCGGATCGGCATCGCCGCGATCAACGGCCCCCAGTCCGTCGTCGTCTCCGGCGCCGAGGAGGACGCGCTGGAGATCGCGGCGTCCCTCGAGGAGCGGGGCCGCAAGACCAAGCGGCTCACCGTGAGCCACGCGTTCCACTCCCCGCTGATGGACGGCATGCTCGCCGAATTCCGGCGCGTCGCCCAGGTGCTGGAGTACGCGCCGCCGCGCATCCCCGTGGTCTCCACCGTCACCGGGCGCGTCGCCACCGCCGAGGAGCTGTGCTCGCCCGAGTACTGGGTGCGCCATGTCCGCGAGGCCGTCCGCTTCCTCGACGGTGTGCGCACCCTGGCCGACAAGGGCGCCACCACCTTCCTGGAGCTCGGCCCCGACGCCGTGCTCACCGCCATGGCCCAGGACTGTCTGCCCGACGCCGACGCCGACGCCGACGCCGACGCCGACGGCACCGCGTATGCCGCCGCGCTGCGCGCCGGGCGCCCCGAGGCGGAGACCCTGACGGCTGCCGTGGCGCAGGCGTACGTCCGGGGCAAGAAGGCCGACTGGGCCGCCCCGTACGCCACCACCGGCGCCCGCACGATCGACCTGCCCACCTACGCCTTCCAGCGCCAGCCCTACTGGCTCAACGCCCCGGCCCCGGCCGGAACGGCGACCGAGGCCGGGCCGGGCTCGGCGGTGGACGGCCGGTTCTGGGATGTGGTGGAGCGCGGGGATGTGGCCGCGTTGGCGGCGGAGCTGGCGGTGGATCCGGGGCTTTCGCTGGGTGAGGTGTTGCCTGCGTTGTCGTTGTGGCGGCGGCAGGAGTCGGTGCGTTCGGTGGTGGATGGCTGGCGTTATCGGGTGTTGTGGCGGCCGGTGTCGGAGCGGTTGGCGGCCGGGGTGTTGGGTGGTTGCTGGCTGGTGGTCGTTCCGGGGGATGAGGCTGGGGGTGTCTGGGCCTCGGGTGTGGTGCGGATGTTGGCCGGGCGTGGTGTGGATGTGCGGGTGGTCGAGTCGGACGCGGTGGACCGTGCCGGGCTGGCGGAGGAGCTGCGTACGGCGGTCGTGGGCGGTTCGGTGGCGGGGGTGTTCTCCCTGCTGGCGGTCGGGTCCGCGTCGGGTCTGTTGCGTTCGGCTGTGTTGGTGCAGGCGTTGGGTGATGCGGGTGTGGGTGCGCCGTTGTGGGTGGCGACGCGGGGTGGGGTGTCGGTGGGGCGCTCCGATGGTGTGGTGGTGCCTGGTCAGGCTTTGGTGTGGGGGCTTGGTCGGGTGGCTGCGTTGGAGTTGCCGGAGCGGTGGGGTGGTCTGGTCGATCTGCCGGAGTCGGTGGATGAGCGTGCGTTGGGTCGGTTGGCGGGTGTGCTGGCCGGGGCCGGTGGTTCGGGCGAGGATCAGGTCGCGGTGCGGGCCTCGGGCGTCTTCGGCCGTCGGCTGGTGCGGGCGGTCGGGCCCCGCACGTCGGGCGGCGAGGGCTGGCGAGCCTCGGGTTCGGTGCTGGTGACCGGTGGTACGGGTGCGCTGGGTGCGCATGTGGCCCGTTGGCTGGTGGCGAACGGTGCCGAGCATGTGGTGCTCACCAGCCGTCGTGGGCTGGAGGCTCCGGGCGCGGTGGAGCTGCGGGATGAGCTGGCGGCTTCGGGTGCTCGGGTGACGGTTGCCGCGTGTGATGTGGCGGACCGGGACGCGCTCGCCGAGCTGCTGGCGTCCATACCGGCCGAGTTCCCGCTGACCGCCGTCGTGCACGCGGCCGGTGTGCTGGACGACGGCGTACTGGACGCGCTCACGCCCGAACGGTTCGCCTCGGTGCTCCGGGCGAAGGCCGACGCCGCGCTCCATCTGGACGAGCTGACACGCGACCTGGACCTCTCGGCGTTCGTCCTCTTCTCCTCGATCACCGGGTCGGTGGGCGCCGCCGGTCAGGGCAACTACGCGGCCGCCAACGCCTATTTGGACGCGCTGGCCGAGCGGCGCCGCGCCGAGGGCTTGCCCGCCACCTCGATCGCCTGGGGCCCGTGGGCGGACTCCGGGATGGCCGGTGACGACGCCATGGAGCGCCGGATGCGCCGCGAGGGCATGCCGCCGATGGCGCCCGAGTCGGCTGTCGCCGCGCTGGGGCAGGCGCTGGACCTCGATGACACCGCCGTGACGGTCGCGGACATCGAGTGGGAGAACTTCACCTGCACCCTCACCGCCGTCCGGCCGAGCCCGCTGATCGCCGAGCTGGCGGCGGAGGCCGGATCGGGCGCGGCGACCGGTGCCGACACCGGCAAGGTCGTCACCGACGCCGACTCCGCCTCTCCGCTCGGCGAGCGTCTGAGCGGTCTGCCGAGGGCCGAACAGGACCGCGCGCTGCTGGAGTTGGTGCGTGCGCAGGTCGCGTCGGTGCTGGGGCATGGCGGGGCCGAGGCGGTGGAGGCCGGGCGTGCCTTCAAGGAGCTGGGCTTCGACTCGCTGGCCGCGATCGAGCTGCGCAACCGGCTGAACGCGGCGACGGGCCTGCGCCTGGCCGCCACGCTCATTTACGACTACCCGAACGCCACCGTGCTCGCCGACCATCTGCGGACGGAGCTGGTGGGCTCGGATGCTGTGGCGGCGGGTGGTGTGGTGGCTCCGGGCGTCGCGGTGGCCGACGATCCGATCGCGATTGTGGCGATGAGTTGCCGTTTTCCGGGTGGGGTGCGGTCGCCGGAGGAGCTGTGGGCGCTGCTGACGTCGGGTGGGGACGCGATTGCGGAGTTCCCGTCTGACCGTGGTTGGGATCTGGCGGGGCTGTACGACCCGGATCCGGATCGTCAGGGGACGTCGTATGCGCGTGAGGGTGGTTTCCTTTACGACGCGGGGGACTTCGACGCGTCGTTCTTCGGGATTTCGCCGCGTGAGGCCCTCGCGATGGATCCGCAGCAGCGGTTGCTGCTGGAGACCTCCTGGGAGGCGTTCGAGCGCGCGGGCATCGACCCGGCCACGCTGCGCGGCAGCCGTACCGGTGTCTTCGCGGGCACCAACGGCCAGGACTACGCCGGGCTCGTCTCGACCCCGCCCGAGGGTCTGGAGGGCCATCTGGGCACGGGCAACGCGGCGAGCGTGGTGTCCGGGCGGGTCGCTTACACCTTCGGCCTCGAAGGCCCGGCGGTCACGGTGGACACGGCGTGTTCGTCGTCGCTGGTGGCCTTGCACATGGCCGTTCAGGCGCTGCGGCAGGGCGAGTGCACGATGGCGCTCGCGGGCGGCGTCACGGTGATGTCCACGCCGGAGGCGTTCGTGGACTTCAGCCGTCAGCGCGGCCTGGCCGCCGATGGCCGGATCAAGGCGTTCGCGGCCGGTGCGGATGGCACCGGCTGGGGCGAGGGCGCGGGCATGCTGCTGGTCGAGCGGCTGTCGGACGCCGAGAAGAACGGCCACCCGGTGCTGGCCATCGTGCGGGGCAGCGCGATCAACCAGGACGGTGCGTCCAATGGTCTGACGGCGCCGAATGGCCCCTCGCAGCAGCGGGTGATCCGGCAGGCGCTGGCCGGTGCGGGGCTGTCGGCCGGGGATGTGGACGCGGTCGAGGCACACGGTACGGGCACGACGCTGGGTGACCCGATCGAGGCGCAGGCGCTGCTGGCCACGTACGGGCAGGAGCGCGCCCCGGAGCAGCCGTTGTGGCTGGGGTCCATCAAGTCCAACATCGGTCACACGCAGGCCGCCGCCGGTGTCGCGGGCATCATCAAGATGGTGCTGGCCATGCGGCACGGTGAGCTGCCGCAGACGCTGCACGTGGACGCGCCGTCACCCCATGTGGACTGGTCGGCGGGGGCCGTTTCGCTGCTGACGGAGCGGGTGGAGTGGCCGGAGACCGGCCGTCCGCGCCGCGCGGGAGTGTCGTCCTTCGGACTCAGCGGCACCAACGCGCACACCATCATCGAGCAGGCCCCGGCCGTTGCGGCCCTCCCGGCCGCCCCGGTCGTCCCGGGCGAGCGGCCCGCGCCGGTTGAGCTGACCGTGCTGCCGTGGCTGCTGTCGGCGAAGGACGGGCAGGCACTGCGCGCCCAGGCCGCACAGCTGGCCACCCACCTCCGCGCCCACCCCGAACTGAGCGCGACCGACCTCGCCTTCTCGCTCGCCACCAGCCGCGCCGCGCTGGAGCAGCGCGCGGCGCTCGTCACCACGGACCGCGAGACGTTCCTGGCGGGCCTGGACGCGGTGGCCCGGGGCGAGTCCGCCTCGGGTGTGGTGGAGGGGACGGTTACTGAGGGCAAGTTGGCGTTCCTGTTTACGGGGCAGGGGAGTCAGCGGCTGGGGATGGGGCGTGAGCTGTACGACGCCTTGCCGGTGTTCGCGGATGCGTTGGATGAGGTGTGTGCGCATCTGGATCTGTATCTGGAGCGGCCGCTGCGGGATGTGTTGTTCGGGGGCGATGCGGCGGTACTGGATCAGACGGGGTTCACTCAGCCTGCGTTGTTCGCGGTTGAGGTGGCGTTGTTCCGGTTGGTTTCGGAGGCGTGGGGGCTGCGGCCCGATTTCCTCTCCGGGCATTCGATCGGTGAGTTGGCTGCCGCGCATGTGGCGGGTGTGTTGTCGCTGGCGGATGCGGCGCGGTTGGTGGCTGCGCGTGGGCGTTTGATGCAGGAGCTTCCGGTCGGTGGCGCGATGGTCGCGGTGCAGGCGTCGGAGGACGAGGTGGCGCCGCTCCTCACCGAGCGGGTCAGCATTGCCGCGCTCAACGGGCCGTCGTCGGTGGTCATCGCGGGTGATGAGGACGCGGCTCTGGAGATCGCGGCTGGTTTCGAGGCGCAGGGCCGTAAGACCAAGCGGCTCACCGTCAGCCACGCGTTCCACTCCCCGCGCATGGACGGGATGCTGGAGGCGTTCCGCGAGGTGGCCGAGGGCCTGTCGTACGAGGCGCCGCGCATCCCGATCGTCTCCAACCTCACCGGTGGCGTGGTCTCCGCCGAGGAGATCACCAGCCCGGATTTCTGGGTGCGCCATGTCCGCGAAGCCGTCCGTTTCCTCGACGGTGTGCGGACGCTGGAAGCGGAGGGTGTGACGACCTTCGTCGAGCTCGGCCCCGATGGCGTTCTCTCCGCGATGGCGCAGGAGTGTGTGACCGGCGAGGACGCCGCGTTCGCCGCCGCGCTGCGGAAGGGGCGTGCCGAGGCCGAGTCGGTGACCGCCGCCCTCGCCCTGCCACATGTCCGGGGCCAGTCCCCGGACTGGAGCGGCTACTTCGAGGGCACCGGGGCCCGGCGGGTCGAGCTGCCGACGTATGCCTTCCAGCGCACCCGGTACTGGTGGGAGGAGGCCCCGGCGGCGGAGGAGGTCGTGCCGGGCAGTGCCGTCGATGGCCGGTTCTGGGATGTGGTGGAGCGCGGGGATGTGGCCGCGTTGGCGGCGGAGCTGGCGGTGGATCCGGGGCTTTCGCTGGGTGAGGTGTTGCCTGCGTTGTCGTTGTGGCGGCGGCAGGAGTCGGTGCGTTCGGTGGTGGATGGCTGGCGTTATCGGGTGTTGTGGCGGCCGGTGTCGGAGCGGTTGGCGGCCGGGGTGTTGGGTGGTTGCTGGGTGGTTGTGGTGCCTGCCGGTGAGGCCGGAGGCGTGTGGGCCTCGGGTGTGGTGCGGGTGCTGGCCGGGCGTGGTGTGGATGTGCGGGTGGTCGAGTCGGACGCGGTGGATCGTGCCGGGCTGGCGGAGGAGCTGCGTACGGCGGTCGTGGGCGGTTCGGTGGCAGGGGTGTTCTCCCTGCTGGCGATGGTCGACGATGAGACGGGTCCGCTGCGGACGGCCGCGTTGGTGCAGGCATTGGGTGATGCGGGTGTGGGTGCGCCGTTGTGGGTGGCGACGCGGGGTGCGGTGTCGGTGGGGCGTTCGGACGGTGCCGTGAGCCCGCGTCAGGCCCTGGTGTGGGGTCTGGGCCGGGTGGCGGCGCTGGAGCTGCCCGAGCGGTGGGGCGGTCTGGTCGACCTTCCCGAGACGGCCGACGAGCGTGCGCTCGGACGGTTGGCGGGCGTGCTGGCCGGGGCCGGTGGCGAGGACCAGGTCGCCGTTCGCGGTTCGGGCGTCTTCGGCCGTCGGCTGACGGAGGCTTCCGGGACGCGGACGCGGACGCGGGCTCGGACGTCCGGCGATGAGGGCTGGCGCGCCTCCGGTTCGGTGCTGGTGACGGGCGGTACGGGTGCGCTGGGTGCGCATGTGGCGCGCTGGCTGCTGGCGAACGGTGCCGAGCATGTCGTTCTCACCAGCCGTCGTGGGCTGGAGGCTCCGGGCGCGGTGGAGCTGCGGGATGAGCTGGCGGCTTCGGGTGCTCGGGTGACGGTTGCCGCGTGTGATGTGGCGGACCGGGACGCGCTCGCCGAGCTGCTGGCGTCCATACCGGCCGAGTTCCCGCTGACCGCCGTCGTGCACGCCGCCGGTGTGCTGGACGACGGTCTGGTGGACACGCTGGACGCCGAGCGTCTGGAGCGGGTGGTGTGCGCCAAGGCCACCTCCGCGCAGAACCTCCATGAGCTCACCCGCGACCTGGACCTTTCGGCGTTCGTGCTCTTCTCCTCGCTCGCCGGGTCGGTGGGCGCCGCCGGACAGGGCAACTACGCGGCGGCGAACGCCTATCTCGACGCGCTGGCCGAGCTGCGCCGCGCCCAGGGCTTGCCGGCCACCTCGATCGCCTGGGGCCCGTGGGCCGAGGGCGGCATGGCCGCCGATGAGGCGCTGGAGCGCCGGATGCGCCGCGACGGAGTGCCGCCGATGGCGCCCGAGTCGGCGCTCACCGCGCTGGGGCAGGCGCTGGACCTCGATGACACCGCCGTGACGGTCGCGGACCTCGACTGGAACCGGTTCCTCGCCGAGTTCACCGCCGTACGGCCGAGCGCGCTGTTCGGCGAGGTGCGGGCCGCGCGTCCGGCGCCGGCCGCCGAGGGCGCGCCGCGCCCGGCCGCCACCGCCGGGACCGGCACCGGCACACTCGCGGAGCGGCTGTCCGGGCTGACGGAGAACGAACGCGCACAGACCCTGCTGGAGCTCGTGCGTACGCAGGTCGCGTCCGTGCTGGGGCACGGCGGGGCCGATGCGGTGGAGGCCGGGCGTGCCTTCAAGGAGCTGGGCTTCGACTCGCTCACCGCCGTTGAACTCCGCAACCGGCTCAACGCGGCGACCGGCCTGCGGCTGCCCGCCACGCTCATCTACGACTACCCGAACGCCACCGCGCTCGCCGACCACCTGCGCGCCGAACTGCTGGGCGCGGACGCGGCGGTGAGTGGTGGTGTGGTGGCTCCGGGCGTCGCGGTGGCCGACGATCCGATCGCGATTGTGGCGATGAGTTGCCGTTTTCCGGGTGGGGTGCGGTCGCCGGAGGAGCTGTGGGCGCTGCTGACGTCGGGTGGGGACGCGATTGCGGAGTTCCCGTCTGACCGTGGTTGGGATCTGGCGGGGCTGTATGACCCGGATCCGGATCGTCAGGGGACGTCGTATGCGCGTGAGGGTGGTTTCCTTTACGACGCGGGGGACTTCGACGCGTCGTTCTTCGGGATTTCGCCGCGTGAGGCTCTCGCGATGGATCCGCAGCAGCGGTTGCTGCTGGAGACCTCCTGGGAGGCGTTCGAGCGCGCGGGCATCGACCCGGGTGCGCTGCGCGGTCAGCAGGTCGGTGTCTTCGCCGGGACCAACGGCCAGGACTATCTGTCGCTGCTGATGCAGGCGCCCGAGGGTCTGGAGGGCCATCTGGGCACGGGCAACGCGGCGAGCGTGGTGTCCGGGCGGGTGGCGTACACCTTCGGTCTCGAAGGCCCGGCCGTCACGGTCGACACGGCCTGCTCGTCCTCGCTGGTGGCGCTGCATCTGGCGGTGCAGGCGCTGCGGCAGGGCGAGTGCACGATGGCGCTCGCGGGTGGCGTCACGGTGATGTCCACCCCCGAGAACTTCATCGACTTCAGCCGTCAGCGCGGCCTGGCCGCGGATGGCCGGATCAAGGCGTTCGCGGCCGGTGCGGATGGCACCGGCTGGGGCGAGGGCGTGGGCATGCTGCTCGTGGAGCGGCTGTCGGACGCGCGGCGCAACGGCCACCCGGTGCTCGCGGTGGTCCGGGGCTCGGCGATCAACCAGGACGGTGCGTCCAATGGTCTGACGGCGCCGAACGGCCCGTCCCAGCAGCGCGTCATCCGGCAGGCGCTGACCAGCGCCGGGCTGACGACCGGCGATGTCGATGTCGTCGAGGCACATGGCACGGGGACGACGCTGGGTGACCCGATCGAGGCGCAGGCGCTGCTGGCCACGTACGGGCAGCAGCGGGAGGCCGAGCGGCCGTTGTGGCTGGGGTCCATCAAGTCCAACATCGGTCACACGCAGGCCGCCGCCGGTGTCGCGGGCATCATCAAGATGGTGCTGGCCATGCGGCACGGTGTGTTGCCGCAGACGCTGCACGTGGACGCGCCGTCACCCCATGTGGACTGGTCGGCGGGGGCCGTTTCGCTGCTGAGCGAGCGGGTGGAGTGGCCGGAGACCGGCCGTCCGCGCCGCGCCGGTATCTCCTCGTTCGGCATCAGCGGCACCAACGCGCACACCATCATCGAGCAGGCCCCGGCGGTCGACGCACCGGCCGAGGCACCCGAGAAGCGGAACGGCCTCGGCGGACTTCTGCCGTTCGCCCTGTCGGCCAAGAACGCCGAAGCGCTGCGGGAGCAGGCCGCGCGGCTGCACACTCACATCGCGTCGCGGCCCGAGTCGGCGCCGCTCGACCTCGCCCACGCCCTGGCCGTCGGCCGCGCCGCCCTGGAGCGGCGTGCGGTGCTGAGCGTCCGCGACCGGGACGAACTGCTGCGGACACTCGATGCGCTGGCCCGGGGCGAGTCCGCCCCGGATGTGGTTGAGGGGACGGTCGCTGAGGGCAAGTTGGCGTTCCTGTTTACGGGGCAGGGGAGCCAGCGGCTGGGGATGGGGCGTGAGCTGTACGACGCCTTCCCGGTGTTCGCGGATGCGTTGGATGAGGTGTGTGCGCATCTGGATCTGTATCTGGAGCGGCCGCTGCGGGATGTGTTGTTCGGGGGCGATGCGGCGGTACTGGGTCAGACGGGGTTCACTCAGCCTGCGTTGTTCGCGGTTGAGGTGGCGTTGTTCCGGCTGGTTTCGGAGGCGTGGGGGCTGCGGCCCGATTTCCTCTCCGGTCATTCGATCGGTGAGTTGGCTGCCGCGCATGTGGCGGGTGTGCTGTCGCTGGCGGACGCGGCGAAGTTGGTGGCGGCTCGTGGCCGGTTGATGCAGGAGCTTCCGGCCGGTGGCGCGATGATCGCGCTGCAGGCGTCCGAGGACGAGGTGGCGTCGCTGCTGACCGAGCGGGTTTCGATCGCCGCCCTCAATGGTCCGACTTCCGTCGTCGTCGCGGGTGATGAGGACGCGGCGCTGGAGATCGCTTCCGGTTTCGAGGCCGAGGGCCGTAAGACCAAGCGGCTCACGGTCAGCCATGCGTTCCACTCGCCGCGTATGGACGGGATGCTGGAGGCGTTCCGTGAGGTGGCGCAGGAGCTGACCTACGAGGCCCCGCGCATCCCGATCGTCTCCAACCTCACCGGGAACGTCGTCTCCGCAGAGGAGATCACGACGGCCGACTTCTGGGTGCGCCACGTCCGCGAGGCCGTGCGCTTCCTCGACGGTGTCCGGACCTTGGAGGCCCAGGGCGTCACCACCTACCTCGAACTCGGCCCCGATGGCGTCCTGTCCGCGATGGCGCAGGAGTGCGTGGCCGACTCCGCGTCCGACTCCGACTCCGCGTCCGGCTCCGCCTTCGCCGCCGCCCTGCGCAAGGACCGTCCCGAGCCCGAGGCGCTGCTCGCGGCCGTCGCACGCGCGCATGTCCGTGGTGTGACGCCCGACTGGGCGGCCGTGTTCGCCGGTGCGGGGGCCGCCCCCGTGGACCCGGCCGAGCTGCCCACCTACGCCTTCCAGCGCACCCGGTACTGGCCCAGCGCCGCCGCCCTCGCGGCGGGTGACCCCGAGTCGATCGGGCTGGGCGACATCGACCATCCGCTCCTCGGCGCAGCCGTCGCGCTCGCGGACGCCGACGGCCTCCTGCTCACCGGGGTCCTCTCCACCCGTACCCACCCCTGGCTGGCCGACCACGCGGTCATGGACACCGTGCTGCTGCCCGGCACGGCCTTCGTCGAGCTGGCGAGCACGGCGGGCGCCCAGGTCGGCTGTGAGCGGCTGGACGAACTGACCCTCGAAGCACCGCTCGTGCTGCCCGAGCACACCGGGGTACGGGTGCAGCTCGTCGTGGACGGGCCGGACGAGTCCGGCCGCCGCTCCTTCAGCCTGCACTCGCGCCGTCAGGACGCGCTCGGCACCGAGCCGTGGACACGCCACGCCACCGGTGTGCTCGCCCCCGGTGTCCGGGTGTCCGAGTCGGACCAGACCGATGAACTGGCCGTATGGCCGCCGCAGGGCGCGACGCCGATCGCGGTCGAGGGGCTGTACGAGGAGCTGGCGGGGGCGGGCCTCGGCTACGGGCCGGTGTTCCAGGGGCTCAAGGGCGCCTGGCGGCTCGGCGAGAACCTCTACGCCGAGGTGGGCTTCCCCGAGGGCGCGCCGCTGACGTCGGGCGCCGAGGCCGAGCGGTTCGGGCTGCACCCGGCCCTGCTCGACGCCGCGCTGCACGTCATCGGCCTCGACAGCGCCGACCGCGAGTCGGCGCCGGCCGAGGGCGCGCTGCTGCCGTTCGCGTGGAACGGCGTACAGCTGCACGCGGCCGGTGCCGGTGCGCTGCGGGTGCGGCTGTCCGAGCGGTCGTCGAACGCGGTTTCGCTGCTGGTGGCAGACGGCACGGGCCGTCCGGTGGCCACGGTCGAGTCCGTGGCGCTGCGGGCGGCCTCGGCCGACCAGGTGCGCGCGGCGCGCGGCGGGCTGCACGAGTCGCTGTTCCGGCTGGACTGGACGGCGGTTCCGGCGCCCGCGACCGGCGCGGTCACGGGCGACTGGGCGGTGCTCGGCGCTGACGCCGCCGAACTGGCCGTGCTGGAGGGCGCGTTCGGGCCCGGGGCGCGGCTCGCCGCGTACCGCGATCTGGCGGTGCTGCGGACGGCCGTGGAGTCCGGGGCACCCGCGCCCGACACCGTCCTGCTGAGCGCCACCGGTGGCGACGGCGGCGCACCGGCCGTGCACGAGGCCACGCGGACCGTGCTCGCCCTGCTCCAGGAGTGGCTGGCCGATGAGCGGTTCGCCGGGTCGCGGCTGGTGCTGCTGACCCGGGGCGCGGTGGAGACCGAGCCGGGCACGGGTGTGGCGGATCTGCCGTACGCCGCCGTGCGCGGTCTGTTCCGCTCCGCGCAGTCGGAGAACCCGGGGCGGCTGGCGCTGCTGGACGTGGACGGCGAGGAGGGCTCGTACCGTACGGTGCCCGCCGCGCTCGGCGTGGACGAGGCGGAGCTGGCGCTGCGCGCGGGCGTGGCGCTCGCACCACGGCTGGCGCGGGTGCCGGTCACGGCTGACGCGGACGGCGAAAACAGCGCGGAAACCGTCGCCGTCCCGTCGTACGACCCCAACGGCACCGTATTGATCACCGGTGCCACCGGAACCCTCGGCGGCCTCTTCGCCCGCCACCTCGTCACCGTCCACGGCGTACGCCACCTGCTGCTGGTCAGCCGGCGTGGCGCCGACGCCGAGGGCGCCGAGGAGCTGGGCGCCGGGCTCACGGCGGCCGGTGCCACCGTCACCTGGGCGGCCTGCGATGTGGCCGACCGCGACGCGCTCGCCGCGACCCTGGCCGCCATCCCGGCCGAGCATCCGCTGACCGCCGTGGTGCACACGGCGGGCGTGCTGGACGACGGCGTCCTCGGCTCGCTGACGCCCGAGCGGGTGGCACACGTGCTGCGCCCCAAGGTGGACGCGGCGCTCAACCTGCACGAGCTGACGCTCGACCACGAGCTGTCCGCGTTCGTGCTGTTCTCCGGTGCCGCCGCTGTGTTCGGCGCGCCTGGGCAGGCGAGCTACGCCGCCGCCAACTCCTTCCTGGAGGCCCTTGCCGGGCACCGGGTCGCCCAGGGACTCCCGGCCACCGCGCTGGCCTGGGGCCTGTGGGCCGGTGCGGGCATGGGCAGCGAGCTGGACGAGGTGGACCTGCGGCGCATCGCACGCGGCGGGGTCGCCCCGATCGCCGCCGACGAGGGGCTCGCGCTCTTCGACGCGGCCCGCGCCGACGGTTCCGCCGTGTTGTTCCCGATGCGGCTCGACTACGCGGGGCTGCGCACCGAGGCCACGGTGGCCGGGACCGTACCGGCCCTGTTCCGGGGCCTGGTGCGGACTCCGGTCCGGCGGGCCGCCGCCACGGCCGCCACCGCCGACGGCTCCTCGCTCGCCCAGCGCCTCGCCGGGCTCGCGCGGCCCGAACAGGACCGTGAGCTTCTGGAGTTGGTGTGCGGCCGGGTCGCCGCGGTGCTCGGTTACGCGGGCCCGGACGCGGTCGAGGCCGGGCGGGCGTTCAAGGAGCTGGGCTTCGACTCGCTCACCGCCGTCGAACTCCGTAACGACCTCAAGACCGTCACCGGGCTGCGGCTCCCGGCGACGCTCGTCTTCGACTACCCGACCCCCACCGCCCTCGCCGGCCATCTGCGCGAGGAACTGCTGGGCGCCGAGGAGACCACCGCGCCGCAGGTCCCCGTACGGACCGGGGCGGCCCCGGCGCTCGACGACGACCCGATCGTCATCGTCGGCATGAGCTGCCGCTACCCGGGCGGGGTGCGCACCCCGGAGGAGCTGTGGGAGCTCGTCGCCACCGGTGGCGACGGCATCTCCGGCTTCCCCGTGGACCGTGGCTGGGACCTCGACGGCCTCTACCACCCGGACCCCGACCACACGGGCACCTCGTACACCCGCGAGGGCGGCTTCCTGCACGACGCGGCCGACTTCGACCCCGACTTCTTCGGGATCTCGCCGCGTGAGGCGCTGGCGATGGACCCGCAGCAGCGGCTGCTGCTGGAGACGTCTTGGGAGGCGTTCGAGCGCGCGGGCATCGACCCGGCGCGGGTGCGCGGCAGCCGTGTCGGCGTCTTCGCGGGCGTCATGTACCACGACTACGTGACCGGCCTCGACGGCATCCCCGACGGTGTCGAGGGCTACATCGGCACCGGCAACGCGGGCTCCATCGCCTCCGGCCGGGTGGCGTACACCCTCGGCCTCGAAGGCCCGGCGGTCACCGTGGACACGGCGTGCTCGTCGTCGCTGGTGGCGCTGCACTGGGCGATCCAGGCGCTGCGCGCGGGCGAGTGCACGATGGCGCTGGCCGGTGGTGTGGCGGTCATGGCCACGCCCGAGACGTTCATCGACTTCAGCCGTCAGCGCGGCCTGGCCACGGACGGCCGCTGCAAGTCGTTCGCGGCCGGTGCGGACGGCACGGGCTGGGCCGAGGGCGCGGGCATGCTGCTCGTGGAGCGGCTGTCGGACGCGCGGCGCAACGGCCACCCGGTGCTGGCGGTCGTCCGGGGCTCCGCCATCAACCAGGACGGTGCGTCCAATGGTCTGACGGCGCCGAACGGCCCGTCCCAGCAGCGCGTCATCCGGCAGGCGCTGACCAGCGCCGGGCTGACGACCGGCGATGTCGATGTCGTCGAGGCGCATGGCACGGGTACGACGCTGGGCGACCCCATCGAGGCGCAGGCGCTGCTGGCCACGTACGGGCAGCAGCGGGAGGCCGAGCGGCCGTTGTGGCTGGGATCCATCAAGTCCAACATCGGTCACACGCAGGCCGCCGCCGGTGTCGCGGGCATCATCAAGATGGTGATGGCCATGCGGCACGGTGTGCTGCCGCAGACGCTGCACGTGGACGCGCCCTCGCCGAACGTCGACTGGGAGGACGGCGCGGTCTCGCTGCTGACCGAGCGGGTGGAGTGGCCGGAGACCGGCCGTCCGCGCCGCGCCGGTGTGTCGTCATTCGGCATCAGCGGCACCAACGCGCACACCATCATCGAGCAGCCGCCGGCCGTCGAGGAGCGCGAGGACGCGGCGGCGCGGCCGTCCGCCGTACCGCCGGTGCTGCCGTGGCCGCTGTCGGCCGTGGGCGGCGACGCGCTGCGCGACCAGGCCCGCCGCCTGCGCGACGGGCTGCACGACCGGCTCCGCGCCGCCGACGAGGACGTGGACCTGGCCGCCATCGGCTACACCCTCGCCGCCGGGCGCACCGCCTTCGAGGACCGCGCGGTGCTGGTGGCCGACGGCAGCGACGGCTTCCTGCGCGCCCTGGACGCGCTGGCCTCCGGCGAACCGGCCACGGGCCTGGTGCAGGGCTCGCCGGTGGCCGGGAAGCTGGCCTTCCTGTTCACCGGGCAGGGGAGTCAGCGGCTGGGGATGGGGCGTGAGCTGTACGACGCCTACCCGGTGTTCGCGGAGGCCTTGGACGCGGTCTGCGATGAGCTGGACGGGCACCTTGAGCGGCCGTTGCGGGATGTGTTGTTCGGGGGCGATGCGGCGGTATTGGATCAGACGGGGTTCACTCAGCCTGCGTTGTTCGCGGTTGAGGTGGCGTTGTTCCGGTTGGTTTCGGAGGCGTGGGGGCTGCGGCCTGACTTCCTTTCCGGGCATTCGATTGGTGAGTTGGCTGCCGCGCATGTGGCGGGTGTGTTGTCGCTGGCGGATGCGGCGCGGTTGGTGGCTGCGCGTGGGCGTTTGATGCAGGAGCTTCCGGTCGGTGGCGCGATGGTCGCGGTGCAGGCGTCGGAGGACGAGGTGGCGCCGCTGCTGACGGAGCGGGTGTCGATCGCGGCGCTCAATGGGCCGTCGTCGGTGGTCATCGCGGGTGATGAGGACGCGGCTCTGGAGATCGCGGCTGGTTTCGAGGCGCGGGGTCGTAAGACCAAGCGGCTCACCGTGAGCCATGCGTTCCATTCGCCGCGTATGGACGGGATGCTGGAGGCGTTCCGCGAGGTGGCCGAGGGGTTGTCGTACGAGGCTCCGCGCATCCCGATCGTCTCCAACCTCACCGGGAACGTCGTCTCCGCAGAGGAGATCACGACCCCCGACTTCTGGGTGCGCCACGTCCGCGAGGCCGTGCGCTTCCTCGATGGTGTCCGGACGATGGAGGCCCAGGGCGTCACCACCTACCTCGAACTCGGCCCCGACGGTGTCCTCACCGCCATGGGCCAGGACTGCCTGGCCGAGGGCGGCACGGCAGCGGGCTTCGTCGCCGCCCTGCGTGGTGGCCGACCCGAGGCCGAGGCCGTCACCACCGCCCTCGCCGCCCTGCACACCCGAGGGCTCGCCCTGGACTGGGAGGCGTTCTACGCCGGAACCGGCGCACGGCGCGTGGAGCTGCCGACGTACGCCTTCCAGCGGCGGCGCTACTGGCTTGACGTACGGACCGCCACCGCCACCCCCGGCGCCACGCCTCAGGACGCGGTCGACGCCCGCTTCTGGGAGGCCGTCGAGCGCGCGGACCTGGCTTCGCTCGCCGAGACCCTGAACCTCGGCACCGAGGACAACGGCGCGCTGGAGGCCCTGCTGCCCTCGCTGTCGTCGTGGCGGCGGCAGCAGTCGGAGCGTTCGACGGTGGACGGCTGGCGCTACCGGGTGTCGTGGAAGCCGGTCACCGACCGTTCCGCCGCGTCGTCGCTGAGCGGCGGCTGGCTCGTGGTGGTACCGGCCGAGGCGGCCGAGGACGCCTGGGCCGCGGCTGCCGTACGGATGCTGAACGACCGTGGCCTCGACGTACGCCACGTCGAGCTGACCGCCGACGACGACCGCGCCACGGTGGCCGAACGGCTGGCCGGGGCCGTCGGCGACGCGCCCGTGACCGGCGGTGTGCTCTCCCTGCTGGCCTTCGCAGACAGTGATGGCAATGGCAATGGCGACGGCGATGTGCTGCTGCGGACGGCCGCGCTGACACAGGCCCTGGGTGATACGGGCATCGGCGCGCCGCTGTGGGTGGCCACGCGGGGAGCGGTGGCCGTGGGCCGTTCGGACGGAACGGTCAGCCCCGCTCAGGCGCGGCTGTGGGGTCTGGGCCGGGTGGCCGCGCTGGAGGTGCCCGAGCGCTGGGGCGGTCTGGTCGACCTCCCCGAGACGGCCGACGAGCGTGCGCTGGGACGGCTGGCGGAGGTGCTGGCCGGTGCCGGTGCCGGTGCCGGTGTCGGTGCCGGGGTTGGCGGCGGTGCCGCTGCCGGTGGCGAGGACCAGGTGGCGGTGCGGGCGTCGGGCGTGTTCGGACGCCGCCTCGTCCGGGCCTCCGCGCCCGCGTCCGTGCTCGCGCCCGCGTCCGCGTCCGGCAGTGGCTCCTGGACACCGGGCCCCGGTACGACCCTGGTCACCGGCGGTACGGGCGCGCTGGGCGCGCGGGTGGCCCGCTGGCTGGTCGCGGGCGGTGCCGAGCATGTGCTGCTCACCAGCCGCCGTGGCCTCGACGCCCCAGGCGCCGCCGAGCTGCGCGATGAACTCGCCGCCTCCGGCGCGCGGGTGACGGTGGCCGCGTGCGATGTGGCCGACCGGGACGCGCTCGCGCGTCTCCTCGCCGGTGTCCCGGCCGAGCTGCCGCTGACGGCCGTGGTGCACACGGCCGGGGTGCTGGACGACGGCGTACTGGACTCGCTCACCCCCGAGCGCTTCACGAGCGTCCTGCGTGCCAAGGCGGCCGCCGCGGCCCATCTCGACGAGCTGACGCGCGATCGGGAGCTGTCGGCCTTTGTGCTGTTCTCCTCGATCAGCGGCACGTTCGGCGCCGCAGGACAGGGCAACTACGCGGCCGCCAACGCCTATGTGGACGCGCTCGCCGAGCGGCGGCGCGCCGAGGGCCTGCCGGCCACCTCGATCGCCTGGGGCCCGTGGGCCGAGGGCGGGATGGCCACGGACGGGGCACTGGAGCAGCGTCTGCGGCGCGGTGGACTGCCGCCGCTGGACGCCGAGTTGGCGCTCGGCGCGCTTCAGCGGGCGCTCGACCTCGACGACACGGTGGTCACCGTCGCGGACATCGACTGGGACCGGTTCGCACCGGACTTCACCGCCGGGCGGCCCAGCCGTCTGCTCGCGGACCTCCCGGAGATCCGCGCGGCGGCGGAGGCCACCGCCACCGCCACCACGCCCGCCGCCGACGGCTCCTCGCTCGCCGCCCGGCTGGCCGGGCTGGGCGAGGCGGAGCGGGACCGGCTGCTGCTGGACCTGGTCCGTGCGCAGGTGGCCGCGGTGCTCGGGCACGACGGCTCGGAGTCCATCGGCGCCGACCGGGCCTTCGGCGAGCTGGGCTTCGACTCGCTGACCGCCGTCGAGCTGCGCAACCGGCTCGGTGCCGCCAGCGGTGTCCAGCTGCCCGCGACCCTGGTCTTCGACTACCCGACGGCCTCCGCCCTCGCGGGCTATCTGCGCGGCGAGCTCATCGGGACCGGCACCGCCGCCGACGCCTCCCGCCCGGCTTCAGTGATGGCCGCCGCCGATGACGACCCGATCGCCATCGTCGCCATGAGCTGCCGCTTCCCGGGCGGGGTGCGGTCGCCCGAGGAGCTGTGGCAGCTGCTCGCCGGGGGCGGGGACGCCATCGCCGAGTTCCCGGCCGACCGCGGCTGGGACCTGGACGCGCTCTACGACCCGGACCCGGACGCGCGCGGCACCTTCTACGCCCGCGAGGGCGGATTCCTCTACGACGCGGGCCACTTCGACGCCGCGTTCTTCGGGATCTCGCCGCGTGAGGCGCTGGCCATGGACCCGCAGCAGCGGCTGCTGCTGGAGACCTCGTGGGAGGCGTTCGAGCGCGCGGGCATCGACCCGGCCACGCTGCGCGGTACCTCCGCCGGGGTGTTCGTCGGCTCCAACGGGCAGGACTACGACGCCTCGCTGCACACCGTCCCCGAGGGGGTCGAGGGCTACCTGGGCACGGGCAACGCGGCCAGCGTGGTCTCCGGCCGGCTCGCCTACACCTTCGGCCTTGAGGGCCCGGCGGTCACCGTCGACACGGCGTGCTCGTCGTCGCTGGTGGCGCTGCACTGGGCGATCCAGGCGCTGCGCCAGGGCGAGTGCTCGCTCGCGCTCGCGGGCGGTGTGACGGTCATGTCCAGCCCCGGTGCGTACATCGAGTTCAGCCGTCAGCGCGGGCTGGCCCCGGACGGCCGCTGCAAGGCGTTCGCGGCGGGCGCCGATGGCACCGGCTGGGGCGAGGGCGTGGGCATGCTGCTCGTGGAGCGGCTGTCGGACGCGCGGCGCAACGGCCACCCGGTGCTGGCGCTCGTCCGTGGCTCCGCCATCAACCAGGACGGCGCCTCCAACGGTCTGACCGCGCCCAACGGCCCCGCCCAGCAGCGGGTCATCCGTCAGGCGCTGGCCGGTGCGGGCCTGTCCGCCGCCGAGGTGGACGCGGTCGAGGCCCATGGCACCGGCACCCGGCTGGGCGACCCGATCGAGGCGCAGGCGCTGCTCGCCACCTACGGCCAGGAGCGGGACGCGGAGCGGCCGCTGTGGCTGGGCGCCATCAAGTCCAACATCGGCCACACCCAGGCCGCGGCGGGTGTCGCGGGCGTCATCAAGATGGTGCTGGCGATGCGCCACGGGGTGCTGCCGCGCACCCTGCACGTGGACGAGCCGTCGTCGCATGTGGACTGGTCTGCGGGCGCGGTCTCGCTGCTGACGGAGCAGGTGGAGTGGCCGGAGACCGGCCGTCCGCGCCGCGCCGGGGTCTCCTCGTTCGGCTTCAGCGGCACCAACGCCCATACGGTCCTGGAGCAGGCACCGGTCCACGACGAGACCGCCCAGGCACCGGTCCACGACGAGGCGGATGACAGCGCACCGCGGCGCCCGCTCGTCCGCCCCGATGTGGTGGCCTGGCCGCTGTCGGCCAAGGGCGAGGACGCGCTGCGGGCCCAGGCCGAGCGGCTCCGCGCCCACCTCCAGGCCGACACCGGGCTCGACGCGCGGGACGTGGCGTACTCGCTGGCCACCACCCGCTCCACCCTGGAGCACCGCGCGGTGGTCCTCGGGCCGGACCGGGACCGGCTGCTCGCCGGGCTGACCGCCCTCGCGCGCGGCGAGTCCGCGGCGCAGCTGGTCCGGGGCGTGCCCGCGGAGGGCCGCACCGCCGTGCTCTTCACCGGGCAGGGCAGCCAGCGGCTCGGCATGGGCCGTGAGCTGTACGAGGCCAGCCCGGTCTTCGCGGAGGCGCTGGACGCGGTCTGCGCCGAGCTGGACCGGCACCTGGAACGGCCGCTGTACGACGTGCTGTTCGGGGCCGACGAGGAACCGCTGGGCCGGACCGGGTTCACCCAGCCCGCGCTGTTCGCCGTCGAGGTGGCGCTGTTCCGGCTGGCCGAGGCCGCCGGGCTGCGGCCGGACGTCCTGACCGGGCACTCCATCGGTGAGCTGGCCGCCGCCCATGTGGCCGGGGTGCTGTCGCTGGAGGACGCCGCCACGCTGGTGGCCGCGCGCGGCCGGCTGATGCAGGAACTGCCCTCCGGCGGCGCGATGATCGCGCTCCAGGCGGCGGAGGACGAGGTCGAGCCGCTGCTCACCGAGCGTGTCGGTCTCGCCGCGCTCAACGGGCCCACGTCGGTGGTCGTCGCGGGCGACGAGGACGCGGCTGTCGCGATCGCGGCGTCGTTCCAGGAGCGGGGCCGCAAGACCAAGCGGCTCACCGTGAGCCACGCGTTCCACTCCCCGCTGATGGACGGCATGCTCGCCGAGTTCCGCAAGGTCGCCGAGGGGCTGACCTACAACGCGCCGCGCATCCCGATCGTCTCCACCGTCACCGGACAGCAGATCTCCGACGAGCTGGGCATGGCCGCCGACTACTGGGTGCGCCACGTCCGCCACGCCGTCCGCTTCCTCGACGGGGTCCGCGCCCTGGAGGCCCAGGGCGTCACCACGTACGTCGAACTGGGCCCGGACGGGGTGCTGTCCGCCATGGCGCAGGACTGCGTCACCACCGGGGACGAGGGTGCCGGGGGCGAGGGCGCCGGGGACGTGGCCTTCGTGCCCGTGCTGCGCGCCGGGCGCCCGGAGCCGGAGACGCTGACCGGCGCCCTCGCCACACTGCACGTCCGGGGCGCGGCGCTGGACTGGGAGGCGCTGTTCGCCGGGACCGGCGCCCGCCGCGTCGAGCTGCCCACGTACGCGTTCCAGCGGCGGCGGTACTGGCTCGATGGCACCCCGCGGCACACGCCCGGCCGGGAGGCCACGGACCTCGACACGGCCGGTGCCAGGTTCTGGGAGGCGGTCGAGAGCGACGACCTCGCCTCGCTGTCGGACGCGGTGGGCATCGACGTGGACCAGCCGCTCAGCGCGCTGCTTCCGGCGCTGTCCGCGTGGCGGCGCCGCGAACGCGAGCGGTCCGTGCTCGACGGCTGGCGCTACCGCGTCACCTGGAAGCCGCTGGAGGAGCCCCGGCTCGCCGCCGTCCCCGGCGTCTGGCTGGTCGCCGAACCGGCCGGGGCCGCGGGCCACGCCGACACCGTGCGGCGTGTCGTGGCCGCGCTGGCCGACCGGGGTGCCGACATCCGGCGCGTCGCGGCCGATGGTGGCGACCTCGACCGGGACGCGCTGGCCGAGCGGATCCGCCGGGCCGCCGCCGACGAGCCCGTGCACGGGGTGCTCTCGCTGCTCGCGCTGGACGAGCGTGCGCACCCCGACCACCCCGCCGTGCCCACCGGGCTGCTGCGCACCGGAGTGCTGGTGCAGGCGCTCGGGGACGCGGGCCTGGCCGCCCCGCTGTGGTGCGCCACCACCGGCGCCGTCGCCACCGCAGCATCGGAGCCGGTCGGCAGCGCCGCACAGGCGCAGATCTGGGGCCTGGGCCGGGTGGTCGCGCTGGAGCACCCCGAGCGCTGGGGCGGTCTGATCGACCTGCCCGCGACGCTCGACGAACGGGCCGCCGACCGGCTGGCCGGTGTGCTCGGCGGACACGGTGACGGCAACGGCGACGAGGACCAGCTGGCGATCCGTACGGCGGGAGTCCTGGCCCGCCGCCTCGCCCACGCCGAGCGCGCGCACGCCACGCGCGCCGACGCCGACCGTGCCCACGCCAAGGGCGCCCCGGCCACCGGCGCGCCGTGGCGGCCGCGTGGCACGGTCCTGGTCACGGGTGGCACCGGCGCGCTGGGCGCCCATGTGGCCCGCTGGCTGGCGGAGAACGGCGCCGAGCATCTCGTGCTCACCAGCCGCCGTGGCCCCGACGCCCCCGGCGCCACCGAACTGCGCGAAGAACTCGCCACGTCCGGCGCCCGGGTGACCGTCGTCGCCTGCGATGTGACCGACCGGGACGCGGTGGCCGGGCTGCTGGCCCGGATCCGCGACGACCACCCGCGGCACCCGCTCACGGCGGTCGTGCACACGGCGGGGGCCGGGCAGTTCGCACCGCTCGCGGAGACCACCCCGGCCGATGTCGCCGATGTGGTCGCCGCCAAGGTGGCGGGCGCGGCCCATCTGGACGCGCTGCTCGGCGACACCGAGCTGGACGCCTTCGTGCTCTTCTCCTCGATCGCCGCCGTGTGGGGCAGTGGCGGCCAGGGCGCCTACGCGGCCGGAAACGCCTTCCTCGACGCACTGGCCGAACAGCGCCGGGCCCGCGGCCTCACCGCCACCTCCGTGGCCTGGGGCCCGTGGGCGGACGGCGGGCTCGTCGCCGACGACGAGACGGCCGAGCAACTGCGCCGCCGTGGCCTGCCGGTGATGGCCCCGCACTCCGCCGTCGCCGCACTCCAACAGGCGCTGGACCGGGACGAGACCGCCGTGGCCGTGGCCGACGTCGACTGGGGCCGCTTCGCCCCCGCCTTCGCCGCGGCCCGCCCCCGTCCGCTCATCGCCGATCTGCCCGAGGTGCGTGCCGCCTTCGCGGCGGACCCGGCGGAGGGCCCGGGCGGCGGCGGTTCGGCCGACGCACCGGCGGAGTCCCTGCGGCAGCGGCTCGCCGGGCTCACCGGGCCCGAGGCCGAGAAGGCCCTGCTCGACCTCGTCCGTACGGAGGTCGCCGCCGTCCTCGGACACGACGACACCACGGCCGTCCAGGCGGGCCGGGCCTTCAAGGAACTGGGCTTCGACTCCCTCACCGCCGTCGAACTCCGCAACCGGCTCAACGCGGCCACCGGACTCCAGCTCACCGCCACCCTGGTCTTCGACCATCCGACGCCCAGCGCGCTCGCCGGTGTGCTGCGCGCCGACCTCCTCGGCCAGGACACCACACCCGGGCTCCCCGTCCTCGCCGAAATCGACAAGCTGGAATTCACCCTTTCCAACGTCTCCGACGACGCGACAGAACGCGAGCGGGTCACCGCGCGCCTCGAAGCGCTGTTGCGGACCTGGAACGAGAACGAGAGCGCGGCGGGCGCCGACGGCGCCGACGACGATGAACTCGATCTCGACGCCGCCTCCGCCGAAGACATCTTCGACATCATCAACAATGAATTCGGAAGGTCCTGACGTGATGACCGCCCTCAATTCAACCGACCTCAGGAGGTGACGTTTCCGTGGCTAGCGCGAACGAAGAGAAGCTTCTCGACAATCTGAAGTGGATGACCACTGAGCTGCGCCGGGCCCGTCGCCGCCTGACCGAGGTGGAGGCGGACGCGCAGGAACCGATCGCCATTGTGGCGATGAGCTGCCGTTTCCCCGGTGGCGTCGGTTCACCCGAGGATCTGTGGCAACTGGTCGCGGAGGGCGGCGACGCCATTTCCGGATTCCCCGCCGACCGCGGCTGGGACATCGAGGGACTGGCCGATCCGGACCCCGACCGCAAGGGCACCTTTTACAACAGCGGCGGCGGATTCCTCGACGGCGCCGCCGAATTCGACCCCGGATTCTTCGGCATTTCGCCGCGCGAGGCCCTTGCCATGGACCCGCAGCAGCGGCTGCTGCTGGAGACGTCGTGGGAGGCGTTCGAGCGCGCGGGAATCGACCCGACGTCCGTCAAGGGCAGCCGCACCGGTGTGTATGTGGGCGCCTCGGCCATGGGCTACGGCTCCGATGTCCAGGGCGCGCCGGAGGAACTGGAGGGCCTGCTGCTCACCGGCGGTGCCACCAGCGTGCTGTCCGGCCGTATCGCCTACACCTTCGGCCTCGAGGGCCCGGCCGCCACGATCGACACCGCGTGCTCGTCGTCGCTGGTCGCGCTGCACTGGGCGGCCCAGGCGCTGCGGCAGCGCGAATGCTCGCTCGCCCTCGTCGGCGGCGTCACCGTGATGCCCAACCCCGATGTCTTCGTGGAGTTCAGCCGCCAGCGCGGCCTCGCCCCCGACGGACGCTGCAAGTCCTTCGCCGCGTCGGCGGACGGCACCGGCTGGTCCGAGGGCGTCGGCGTACTGCTGGTCGAGCGGCTGTCGGACGCGCGCCGACACGGCCACCAGGTGCTGGCCGTCGTGCGCGGCAGCGCCGTGAACCAGGACGGCGCGTCGAACGGTCTGACGGCGCCGAACGGCCCGTCCCAGCGGCGTGTCATCCGCCAGGCGCTGGAGAACGCCCGGCTGTCAGCCGCCGAGATCGACGTCGTCGAGGCGCACGGCACGGGCACCACGCTGGGCGACCCCATCGAGGCGCAGGCGCTGCTCGCCACCTACGGCCAGGAGCGGCCCGAGGGGCGGCCCCTGTGGCTGGGCTCGCTCAAGTCCAACCTGGGCCACGCCCAGGCGGCGGCGGGCGTCGCGGGCGTCATCAAGATGGTCATGGCCATACGCCACGGCCTCATGCCCAAGACCCTCCACGTCGATGAGCCCTCCCCGACCGTCGACTGGACGGCGGGCGAGGTGTCCCTGCTGACCGAGGCCCGTCCCTGGGACGAGACCGGCAGGCCGCGCCGAGCCGGTGTCTCGGCCTTCGGCGTGAGCGGCACCAACGCCCACACCATCCTGGAGCAGGCCCCCGAGCAGGAGGAGGCTCGGGAAGATTCTCCGGAGCCGGACGGGGACGCCACCCCGGCCGCGAACGCCGCGCCGGTCACCGCCACCGTGCTGCCGTGGCTCCTCTCCGCCAGGAACGCGGCGGCGCTGCGCGACAACGCCCGGCGCCTCGCCTCCCACCTCGACCGCGAACCCGCCCTCGGCACCGTCGACGTGGGCCACTCACTGGCCACCGGCCGGGCGGCCCTGGAGCACCGCGCGGTGCACGTGGGCGAGGACCGCGCCGGGCTGGCGGCGGGCCTGGAGGCGCTGGCGCGGGGGGAGTCCGCGCCGGGGCTGGTCGAGGGCACGGTCGTCGAGGGCGAGACGGCGTTCCTGTTTGCGGGGCAGGGGAGTCAGCGGCTGGGGATGGGGCGTGAGTTGTATGGCGCCTATCCGGTGTTCGCGGAGGCGTTGGATGAGGTGTGTGCGGAGCTGGATCCGCATCTTGAGCGGCCGCTGAAGGATGTCCTGTTCGGGGGCGATGCCGAGGCGCTGGGTCAGACGGGGTTCACTCAGCCTGCGTTGTTCGCGGTTGAGGTGGCGTTGTTCCGGCTGGTTTCGGAGGCGTGGGGTCTGCGGCCCGATTTCCTTTCCGGGCATTCGATTGGTGAGTTGGCCGCCGCGCATGTGGCGGGCGTGTTGTCGCTGGCGGATGCGGCGCGGTTGGTGGCGGCGCGTGGGCGTTTGATGCAGGAGCTTCCGACCGGTGGCGCGATGGTCGCGGTGCAGGCGTCGGAGGACGAGGTGGCGCCGCTGCTGACGGAGCGGGTGTCGATCGCGGCGCTCAATGGGCCGTCGTCGGTGGTCATCGCGGGTGATGAGGACGCGGCTCTGGAGATCGCTTCCGGTTTCGAGGCGCGGGGTCGTAAGACCAAGCGGCTCACCGTGAGCCACGCGTTCCATTCGCCGCGTATGGACGGGATGCTGGAGGCGTTCCGCGAGGTGGCGCAGGGGCTGTCGTACGAGGCTCCGAAGATTCCGATCGTGTCGAATCTGACCGGTGGCGTGGTGTCCGCCGAGGAGATCACGACTCCCGACTTCTGGGTGCGCCACGTCCGCGAGGCCGTCCGCTTCCTGGATGGCATCCGCACCCTCGAAGCGCGCAACGTCACCACGTACATCGAGCTGGGCCCGGACGGGGTCCTGACCGCGATGGCGCAGGACTGCGTGACCGACGCCACGTCCGACGCCGCGTTCATCTCGGCGCTGCGCAAGGACCGTCCCGAGGCCGAGGCGCTGACCACGGCCGTCGCGCGTGCCCATGTGCGCGGTGTGGCGGTGGACTGGGCCGGATACTTCGCCGGTAGGGACGCCCAGCACGTCGATCTGCCGACGTATGCCTTCCAGCACGAGCGGTTCTGGCTGGAGCCGGGTGCGGCGTCCGTAGGCGATGTGGCGTCCGTGGGCCTGGAGCTGGCCGGGCATCCGCTGCTCGGCGCCGCCGTGCCGCTGGCGGAGACCGATGGGCTGGTGTTCACGGGACGGCTGGGTGTGGATACGCATCCGTGGCTGGCCGATCATGTGGTGCAGGGCGCGGTGGTGCTGCCCGGTACGGCGTTCGTGGAGCTTGCCGTTCGCGCCGGTGACCAGGTCGGCTGCGACCTGCTCGACGAGCTGACCCTGCACGCCCCGCTGGTGCTGCCGGAACGCGGTGGCGTCCGGCTTCAGCTCACCGTCGGCGCGCCCGATGGCGCCGGACGGCGGTCGCTGACCGTGCTGTCCCGCGCGGAGGACGCCCCGGCCGAGCAGCCTTGGACGCGACACGCCGACGGTGTGCTCGCCACGGGCGCGCCCCGGCCGTCGTTCGCGCTGACCGCGTGGCCGCCGCAGGGCGCCGAGGCGGCCCGTACCGAGGAGCTGTACGCGGCGCTCGCGGACGGCGGGCTGCGGTACGGCCCGGTGTTCCAGGGGCTCACGGCCGCCTGGCGGCGCGGGGACGAACTCTTCGCCGAGGTCCGGCTGGACGAGTCCGCCGCCTCCGACGCGCAGGCGTACGGCCTGCACCCGGCGCTGCTCGACTCGGCGCTGCACGCGCTCGGCCTGGACGGCCTGGGCGACGGTGATGGCGACGGCGACGGCCAGGGGCGGCTGCCGTTCGCCTGGAGCGGTGTGTCGCTGTACGCGAGCGGCGCGCCCGCGCTGCGGGTACGGCTTGAGCCGCGTGGCGCGGACGGTGTCCGGCTGGAGATCGCGGACGCGGCCGGTGCGCCGGTCGCGGCCGTGGACTCACTGGTGCTGCGCGCCGTGTCGGCCGAGCAGGTGCGGGCCGCGCGGGCGGCATACCACGAGTCGCTGTTCCGCGTGGAGTGGACCGAGCTCCCGGCCGGGGCGGGCGCCGGCGCGCCCGGCGGCGGTCGCTGGGCGGTGCTGGGCACGGATGCGTTCGGGTTGGGTGCCACGGCATACGCGGACCTCGCGGAGCTGGGCGAGGCCGTCGATTCCGGAACGGCCCTGCCGGACCAGGTCGTGGTTTCCCTGACGTGGGATGGTGCGGCACTCGAATGCCCGGGTGCGGCATCTCCGGCCCGTCCGGCGTTTGAGGACCGGGGCCTTGGGTCGGAGCCTCAAGTTTCGGGAAGGGGCGGGGTGGGGGAATCGCCCGCCACCACGGCGCACCAGGCCACCACCCAGGTGCTGGGCCTGCTGCAGCAGTGGCTGGCCGACGACCGCTTCACGGACTCACGTCTGGTCCTGCTGACCTCGGGGGCCGTGGCCACCGAGGCCGGAGAGCCGGTGGCGGACCTCGCGGGCGCCGCCGTCCACGGTCTGCTGCGCACGGCGCAGGCCGAGAACCCGGACCGCTTCGTCCTCCTGGACGTCGACGGCCAGGACGCGTCGCTCGCGGCGCTTCCGGCCGCGCTGGCGGCGGGCGAGGAGCAGCTGACCGTACGTGCGGGCGTGGCCCGCATCCCGAGGCTGGCCAGGGTGCCGGTCGCGGAAGAGACGACCACCGAGAACACCTTCGACCCCGAGGGCACGGTGCTGGTGACCGGCGCGTCCGGTTCGCTGGGCGGGCTGGTGGCGCGGCATCTGGTGGCCGAGCGTGGCGTACGGCATCTGCTGCTGGTGAGCCGCCGTGGCGAACAGGCCCCCGGTGCGGCCGAACTCGGCTCCGAGCTGGCCGGGTTGGGCGCCGAGGTGGCCTGGGCGGCGTGTGATGTGGCGGACCGGGACGCGCTCGTCGCGGCCCTCGCCACCGTTCCCGCCGAGCATCCGCTGACCGCCGTGGTCCACACCGCCGGTGTGCTGGACGACGGTGTGATCGGCTCGCTGACGCCTGAGCGCATAACGCACGTCATGCGCCCGAAGGTGGACGCGGCCTGGAACCTCCACGAGCTCACCCGCGAGCTGGACCTGACCGCCTTCGTGCTGTTCTCCTCCGCCTCGGGCGTGTTCGGCACCCCCGGCCAGGGCAACTACGCGGCCGCCAACGCCTTCCTGGACGCCCTGGCCGCACACCGCCGCGCCGAGGGTCTGCCCGCCGTCTCGCCGGCCTGGGGCCCCTGGGCGGGCGCCGGGATGGCCGGTGGCCTGGACGAGGCCGACATCAGCCGGATGCGGCGCGCCGGACTGCCGCCGCTGTCCCCGGCGGAGGGCCTGGCGCTCCTGGACGCCGCGCTCACCACGGACGAGGTGGCACCGGTCCCGATGCGCGTGGACGCCGTGGCGCTGCGCGCCCAGGCCGCGGCGGGCGCGCTGGCGCCGCTGCTGCGCGGGCTGGTGCGGGTCCCGGTGCGCCGCGCGGTGGACACCGCCGCGGGCGGCGGTTCCGCGCTGGCGGAGCGGCTGGCCGGGCTGGGCGAGGCGGAGCGGGACCGGGTGCTGCTGGACCTGGTGCGTACGCAGGTGGCGGCCGTCCTCGGCTATGCGGGCCCGCAGGCCGTCGAGGAGGGCCGGGCGTTCAAGGACCTGGGCTTCGACTCCCTGACCGCCGTCGAACTGCGCAACCTGCTGCGCGAGGCCACCGGGCTGCGGCTGCCGCCGACGCTCGTCTTCGACTACCCCACCTCGACCGCCCTGGCGGGCCATCTGCGCCAGGAGATCGTGGGGGACCCGGCCGACGCCATCGTCCCCGACCGGGTGATCAGCGCGGTGGACCGCGACGACCCGATCGCGATCGTCGCCATGAGCTGCCGCTTCCCCGGCGGGGTGCACTCGCCCGAGGAGCTGTGGCAGTTGCTGGTGGCGGGTGACGACGCCATCACGCCGTTCCCGGCCGACCGCGGCTGGGACCTCGCCACCCTCTACAGCGACGACCCCGACCTCGAGGGCACCAGCTACACCCGCGAGGGCGGCTTCCTGCACGACGTGGCCGACTTCGACGCCTCGTTCTTCGGCATCTCGCCGCGCGAGGCCCTCGCCATGGACCCGCAGCAGCGGCTGCTGATGGAGACCACCTGGGAGGCGTTCGAGCGGGCCGGGATCGACCCGGCCGCGCTGCGCGGCAGCCGTACCGGCGTCTACATCGGCTCCAACGACCAGGACTACCTGACCCTGTGGCTGAACGAGCCGCAGGGCCTCGAAGGCCACCTCGGCACCGGCAACTCCTCCAGCGTGGCCTCCGGCCGCCTCTCCTACGCCTTCGGGCTCGAAGGCCCGGCGGTCACCATCGACACCGCCTGCTCGTCCTCGGTGGTGGCGCTGCACCTGGCGGCGCAGGCGCTGCGCAACGGCGAATGCTCGCTCGCGCTGGCCGGTGCCGTCACCGTCATGTCCACCCCGGGCGCCTTCCTGGAGTTCAGCCGGCAGCGCGGACTGGCCGCCGACGGCCGGATCAAGGCGTTCTCCGGTGACGCGGACGGCACCAACTGGTCCGAGGGCGTCGGCCTGTTCCTGGTGGAGCGGCTCTCCGACGCCCGCAGGAACGGTCACCCGGTGCTCGCCGTCCTGCGCTCCACCGCCATCAACCAGGACGGCGCGTCCAACGGCTTGACGGCGCCCAACGGCCCGTCCCAGCAGCGCGTCATCCGGCAGGCCCTCGCCAACGCCGGGCTGTCGGCCACGGACATCGACGTCGTGGAGGCCCACGGCACCGGCACGACGCTCGGCGACCCGATCGAGGCGCAGGCGCTGCTCGCCACCTACGGCCAGGACCGGCCCGAGGACCGCCCGCTGTGGCTGGGCTCGGTGAAGTCCAACATCGGCCACACCCAGGCCGTGGCGGGCGCCGCCGGCATCATGAAGATGGTCATGGCGATGCGCCACGGTGTGCTGCCGCGGACCCTGCACGTCAGCGAGCCGACCCCGCACGTCGACTGGACGGCGGGGGACATCGAGCTGCTGACCGAGGCCCGGCCCTGGCCGGAGACCGGCCGTCCGCGCCGCGCGGGCGTGTCGTCGTTCGGCTTCAGCGGCACCAACTCGCACGCCATTATCGAGCAGGCCCCGGCCATGGATGCGGTCCCCGCGCCCGCCCCGGAGCGGTCCCTGCCCGTCCTCGCCTGGCCGGTCTCGGCCCGCACCGAGGACGCGCTACGGGCCCAGGCCGCCCGGCTGCGCCGCTCCGTGGCCGCAGCCGGGGCCGACGGTCCGCGCCCGCTCGACCTCGCGTACTCCCTGGCCACTTCGCGCGCCGCCCTGGAACACCGGGCCGTGCTGCTCGGCCGGGACGGCGACCTCCTCGGCGACCAGCTGGCGGCGCTGGCCGAGGGGCGTGGCACGGCGGGGCTCGTCGCGGGCTCGGTGGCCGGTGGCAAGGTGGCGTTCCTGTTCACCGGTCAGGGCAGCCAGCGGCTGGGGATGGGGCGTGAGCTGTACGACGCCCACCCGGTGTTCGCGGAGGCTCTGGACGCGGTGTGTGCTGAGCTGGACGGGCACCTTGAGCGGCCGTTGAAGGACGTCCTGTTCGGGGATGACGCCGAGGCGCTGGACCGGACGGGGTTCACTCAGCCCGCGCTGTTCGCGGTCGAGGTGGCGCTGTTCCGGCTGGTCTCGGAGGCGTGGGGGCTGAAGGCGGACTTCCTGTCCGGGCATTCGATCGGTGAGCTGGCCGCCGCGCATGTGGCGGGTGTGCTGTCGCTCGCCGACGCCGCGAAGTTGGTGGCCGCCCGTGGGCGTCTGATGCAGGAGCTGCCCACCGGTGGCGCGATGATCGCGATCCAGGCGTCCGAAGACGAGGTGACGCCGCTGCTCACCGAGCGCGTCTCGATCGCCGCGCTCAACGGGCCCACCTCCGTGGTCATCGCGGGCGATGAGGACGCGGCGCTGGAGATCGCTTCCGGTTTCGAGGCTCAGGGCCGTAAGACCAAGCGGCTCACGGTCAGCCACGCCTTCCACTCCCCGCGCATGGACGGCATGCTGGACGCGTTCCGCGAGGTGGCGCGGGGGCTCACCTACGAATCCCCGCGCATCCCCATCGTGTCCAACCTGACGGGCGAGCTGGTCTCCGCCGAGGAGATCACCAGCCCCGACTTCTGGGTGCGCCACGTCCGCGAGGCGGTTCGCTTCCTGGACGGCGTACGGACGTTGGAAGCCCAAGGCGTCACCACCTACGTCGAGCTGGGCCCCGACGGTGTCCTCACCGCCATGGCCCAGGACTGCGTGACCGACGCCGACACGGCCGCCTTCGCCACCGCGCTGCGCAAGGGCCGCCCCGAGGCGGAGACCGTCACCACCGCGCTCGCCCAGGCGTATGTCCGGGGCGCCGAGGTGGACTGGGCCGGGTACTTCGCCGGGACCGGCGCGCACCGCGTGGACCTGCCGACGTACGCGTTCCAGCGCCGCCGCTACTGGCCGGACACCGCCCCGGCGGCCGGGACCCCGGCCGAGGGTGCCATGGACGCGGTGGACGCGCGGTTCTGGGAGGCGGTCGAGCGCGAGGACTGGGAGTCGCTCGCCGGTGAGCTGCGGGTCGAGGGCGACCAGCCGCTCAGCGCGGTGCTGCCCGCCCTGTCGTCGTGGCGCCGCGCCCAGCGTGAGCGGTCCGCCGCCGACGGCCACCTCTACAACGTGATGTGGAAGCCGCGTCCGCGGGGCGGCCCGTCGGGCGCCCCGGCCCCGTCCGGCACCTGGCTGACCGTCGTCCCGGCGAGCCACGCCGACGACCCGCGGCTCACCGCCGTGGCCGAGGATCTGACGCGGCGCGGCGTGCACGTCGTCACGCTCGAACTGGACACCGTGGACACCGACCCCGCCGCCGTGGCCGACCGCCTCGCCGCGGCGACGGTCGACGGCCCGGTGGCCGGGGTGCTGTCCCTGCTGGCGCTGGACGAGCGGCCGCACCCCGAGCATCCGGCGGTGCCGGTCGGCCTCGCGCTGACCGGTGCGCTGGCCGAGGCGCTGGCGCGGCGGGGCGGCGACGCCCCGGCGCGGCTGTGGTGCGCCACCCGGGGCGCGGTCTCGACCGGCGGCGCCGACCGGCTGGACAGCGCCACCCAGGCCCAGGTCTGGGGCTACGGCCGCGTGGTCGCCCTGGAACAGCCCGAGCGCTGGGGCGGTCTGGTCGATCTGCCGGAGACCGTGGACGAGCGGGCGCTGGACCGGCTCGCGGCCGTACTCGCCGGGTCGGACGACGAGGACCAGGTGGCCATCCGCGCCACCGGGGTCTTCGTACGCCGTCTCGTCCCGGCCCCGCGCACCGCGGCCACCGCGGCCGCCGAGCCCTGGACGCCGCGCGGCACCGTGCTGGTGACCGGTGGCACGGGCGCCCTGGGGCGGCATGTGGCCCGCTGGCTGGCCGACCACGGCGCGGAGCGGCTGGTGCTGCTCAGCCGCCGTGGCCCCGACGCGCCGGGCGCGGCCGAGATCATGGCCGAACTGTCCGGCACCGACACCGCCGTGACCGTCGAGGCGTGCGATGTGGCCGACCGCCAGGCACTCGCCGCGCTGGTGGAGAAGCTGGCCGTGGGCGGCACCCCGGTCCGGGCCGTGGTGCACTCGGCCGGGATCTCCCAGGAGCCCGGCACCGGCACCGAACTCCCCGAGTTCGCCCGGATCGTGGCGGCCAAGACGACCGGTGCGGTCCACCTCGACGCACTCTTCGGCGCGGACGCCGACCCGCTGGACGCCTTCGTGCTCTTCTCCTCGATCGCCGGGGTGTGGGGCAGTGGCGGCCAGGGCGCGTACGCGGCCGGAAACGCGTTCCTCGACGCGCTGGCCGAACAGCGCCGGGCCCGTGGCCTGCCCGCCACCTCCGTGGCCTGGGGCCCGTGGGCGGAGGGCGGCATGGCCGCCGAGGGCGACGCCGGGGAGCAGCTGCGCCGCCGTGGACTGCCGCCCATGGCACCGGAGTTGAACATGGTCGCCTTCCAGCGGGTGCTCTCCCGCGAGGAGACCGCCGTGACGGTTGCCGATGTCGACTGGGAGCGTTTCGCCCCGGCCTTCACCGCCGCCCGCCCCCGCCCGCTGATCGACGATCTGCCGCAGGTGGCCAAGGCCCTGCGCGGCGACGTCGAGCCGGCGGACACGGTGGCGGCCGACGGCGCGTCGGGCCTGCGCGAGCGGCTCGCCGGGCGGTCCGCGGCCGAGCGCGAGGACGCGGTGCTCGAGCTGGTCCGCACCCATGTGGCCAGCGCCCTCGGCCACGCCTCCGCCGACGAGGTCGAGGCCGGACGCGCCTTCAACGAACTGGGCTTCGACTCGCTCACCGCGGTCGAACTGCGCACCCGGCTCGGCGCCGCCACCGGCCTCAAGCTGCCCGCGAGCCTGGTCTACGACTACCCGACACCGGCCGCGCTCGCCGAGCACCTGCTGACCGAGCTGGTCCCGGACGGACCGGGCCACGGCCCCGGCCACGCCCTGCCCGATGTGGACCTCGACCCGCAGGACGCCGAGCTGCGCCGCACCCTGGCCACCATCCCGATGAGCCGGATCCGGGAGGCCGGGCTGCTGGACACGCTGCTCAGGCTGGCCGATCCACAAGCCGCCACTTCCGACCCCAGCCGCGCCGAGGACGAGGCGGAGTCCATCGACGAGATGGACGTCCAGCACCTCATCGACATGGCACTCGACCTCGACAGCCTCGACGGCAACGATTCCTGACGCGGGCCCAAGCACGGAGTACACGATGACAACCCCCAACGAAAAGCTCGTTGACGCGCTGCGGGCCTCGCTGAAGGAAACCGAGCGGCTGCGGAAACAGAACCAGCAGCTCACCGACGCCTCCCGGGAACCGATCGCGATCGTCGGCATGAGCTGCCGGTTCCCCGGCGGCGTCGGCAGCCCCGAGGAGCTGTGGCGGCTCGTCGCGGACGGCCAGGACGCCATCTCCGGCTTCCCCGACGACCGCGGCTGGGACATCGAGTCGCTGTACGACCCGGACCCGGAGCGCGAGGGCACCTTCTACGCCCGCGGGGGCGGCTTCCTGTACGACGCGAGCCGGTTCGACCCGGGCTTCTTCGGGATCTCGCCGCGCGAGGCGCTGGCGATGGACCCGCAGCAGCGGCTGCTGCTGGAGACGTCGTGGGAGGCGTTCGAGCGGGCCGGGATCGACCCGGCGACGACGCGGGGTTCGCGTACCGGTGTGTTCGTCGGCGCGTCCACGCAGGCGTACGGGGCGGGGGAGTACGACCTGCCGGAGGGTGTCGAGGGCCATCTGCTCACCGGCACCGCCTCCAGCGTCGCGTCCGGGCGGCTCTCCTACGCCTTCGGTCTCGAGGGCCCGGCGGCCACCATCGACACCGCCTGCTCCTCGTCCTCGGTCGCGCTGCATCTGGCGGTCCAGGCGCTGCGGCAGAGCGAATGCTCGCTGGCGGTGGCGGCGGGCGCGACCGTGCTGTCATCCCCGGATGTGTTCGTGGAGTTCAGCCGCCAGCGCGGACTCTCCGCCGACGGCCGCTGCAAGTCCTTCGCGGCCTCGGCGGATGGCACGGGCTGGTCCGAAGGCGTCGCCGTGCTGCTGGTCGAGCGGCTGTCGGACGCGCGGCGGAACGGCCACCCGGTGCTTGCGGTGGTGCGCGGCAGCGCCGTGAACCAGGATGGTGCGTCCAATGGTCTGACGGCGCCGAACGGCCCGTCCCAGCGGCGTGTCATCCGGCAAGCACTGGAGAACGCCCGGCTCGCCCCCTCCGACGTGGACGCGGTGGAGGCGCACGGCACGGGCACGACGCTCGGCGACCCCATCGAGGCGCAGGCGCTGCTCGCCACGTACGGCCAGGAGCGGCCGGAGGGCCGGCCGCTGTGGCTCGGTTCGCTGAAGTCGAACATCGGCCACACCCAGAACGTCGCCGGTATCGGCGGCGTCATCAAGATGGTCATGGCGATGCGGCACGGGGTGCTGCCGCGGACGCTGCACGTGGACGAGCCCACCCCGCATGTCGACTGGTCGGCGGGAGAGGTGTCCCTGCTGACCGAGGCGCGGCCGTGGCCCGAGACCGGCCGGCCGCGCCGGGCGGGCATCTCGTCGTTCGGTGTGAGCGGCACGAATGTGCACACCATCATCGAGCAGGCGCCGGAGGCGGAGGTCGCGGAGGTGGCTGAGGCGCCTTCGGGTGCTGTGGCCCCGGGTGTGGTGCCGTGGGTGCTCTCGGGTCGGGGTGCGGATGCGCTGCGTGCTCAGGCGGAGCGGCTGGTGGTGCATGTGGAGGCTCGGCCCGAGCTGCGGCCGGTGGATGTGGGGTTCTCGCTCGCGACCGGGCGGTCGGCCTTTGAGCGTCGTGCGGTGGTGGTGGCTGAGGGCCGGGATGGGCTGCTGGCCGGGTTGGGTGCGCTGGCGCGAGAGGAATCCGCGCCCGGGCTGGTCGAAGGTTCGGTGGCCGGTGGCAAGGTGGCGTTCCTGTTCACCGGTCAGGGCAGCCAGCGGCTGGGGATGGGGCGTGAGTTGTATGACGCCTATCCGGTGTTCGCGGAGGCTCTGGACGCGGTGTGTGCGGAGCTGGATCCGCATCTTGAGCGGCCGCTGCGGGATGTGTTGTTCGGGGATGACGTCGAGGCGCTGGATCAGACGGGGTTCACTCAGCCTGCGTTGTTCGCGGTTGAGGTGGCGTTGTTCCGGCTGGTCTCGGAGGCGTGGGGGCTGAAGGCGGACTTCCTGTCCGGGCACTCGATCGGTGAGCTTGCCGCCGCGCATGTGGCGGGTGTGCTGTCTTTGGCGGACGCGGCGAAGTTGGTGGCGGCGCGTGGGCGGTTGATGCAGGAGCTTCCGGCGGGTGGCGCGATGGTCGCGGTGCAGGCGTCGGAGGATGAGGTGGCGCCGCTGTTGACCGAGCGGGTGTCGATCGCGGCGCTCAATGGGCCGTCGTCGGTGGTCATCGCGGGTGATGAGGACGCGGCGGCTGAGATCGCGGCCGTATTCGAGGCGCGGGGCCGTAAGGCCAAGCGGCTCACGGTCAGCCACGCGTTCCACTCGCCGCGCATGGACGGCATGTTGGACGCCTTCCGCGAGGTGGTGGAGGGGCTGTCGTACGAGGCCCCGCGGATCCCGATCGTCTCCAACCTGACCGGTGCCGTCGTCTCCGCCGAGGAGATCACGACCCCCGACTTCTGGGTGCGCCATGTCCGCGAGGCCGTGCGCTTCCTGGACGGGGTGCGGACCCTTGAGGCGCAGAACGTCGCCACTTTCATCGAGTTGGGCCCGGACGGTGTGCTCACCGCGATGGCCCAGGACTGCGTGACCGACGCCGCGTCCGACGCCGCGTTCATCTCGGCGCTGCGCAAGGACCGTCCCGAGGCCGAGGCGCTGACCACGGCCGTCGCACGTGCCCATGTGCGCGGCGTGGCACCGGACTGGGCCGCGTACTTCGCCGGTACGGGCGCGCACCGCGTGGACCTGCCCACGTACGCCTTCCAGCGCGAGCGGTTCTGGCTGGAGCCGGGCGCGGCGTCCGTGGGTGATGTGGCGTCCGTGGGCCTGGAGTTGGCCGGGCATCCGCTGCTGGGCGCCGCGGTGCCGCTGGCGGAGACCGATGGGCTGGTGTTCACGGGACGGCTGGGTGTGGATACCCATCCGTGGCTGGCCGAGCACACGATCCGGGACGCGGCGGTGGTGCCGGGCTCGGCGTTCGTGGAGCTTGCCGTCCGGGCCGGTGACCAGCTCGGCTGTGACCTCCTTGACGAGCTGACCCCGCACACCCCGCTGGTGCTGCCCGTACGCGGTGGCGTCCGGCTCCAGGTCACGGTCGGCGCGCCGGACGACGCCGGGCGCCGCTCGTTCACCGTCTCCTCCCGCGCGGAGGACGCCGCCGCCGACACGGCATGGGTGCGCAACGCGAGCGGAGTGCTCGCCTCCGGCGCCCCCAGCCCGTCGTTCGACCTCGCCGAGTGGCCACCGAACGCCGCCGAGACCATCGAGCCCGAGGCGCTTTATGCCCGGCTGGCCGAGGACGGGCTGCGGTACGGCCCGGCGTTCCAGGGGCTCACGGCTGCCTGGCGGCGCGGGGACGAACTCTTCGCCGAGATCCGGCTGGACGACGACGCCAAGCCCGGCGCCGAGGAGTTCGCCGTCCACCCGGCGCTGCTGGACGCCGCCCTGCACGCCCTCCACGGCCGCGACGGCGCCCAGCTGACCGATGGCTGGCAGGGCGTCTCCCTGTACGCGGAGGGCGCGTCCGCGCTGCGCGTACGCATCGCACCCGCCGGAGCCGACACGGTCTCCCTGGCGCTGGCCGACGCCACGGGCGAACCGGTCGCCGCCGTGGACGGCCTGCGCCGCCGTCCGCTGCCCGACGACCTCACCGGTGACGCGGACGTGGCGCGGCAGAGCCTGTTCCGGCTGGACTGGGTGGCCCCGCAGACCGCCTCCGCCGGTCCGGACGCCGCCGCGCGCCGTATCGTCCTGGGCGAGGACCCGTTCGGGCTGGTCGCCGCCGGAGCGGCCGCCGACTCCGCCCCCGATCTGGCCGCGCTGGGCGCGTCCGTCGAGGCGGGCGACACCGCCGCCCCCGAGCTGGTCCTCGCGTCCTTCGCCCCCATATGCGGCGACGCGAACGAGAACGTGGCCGAGGCCGCGCACCGGGAGGCGCGGCGTGCGCTGGCCCTGGTGCAGGGTTGGCTGGCCGATGAGCGGTTCGCCGCCGCGCGCCTGGTGCTCGTCACCCGGGGCGCGATGGCCACTGATGCCGAGGAGGGCGTCACCGACCTGGCGCACGCGCCCCTGTGGGGTCTGGTGCGCTCCGCCGAGACCGAGAACCCGGGGCGTTTCGTCCTCGTCGACCTCGACGAGACCTCCACCGACGCGCTCTCCGACGCCCTGGCCACCGAGGAGCCGGAACTCGCCCTGCGCACGGGCCGCCCGCTGGCCCCCCGACTGACCCGCGCCTCGGCCCCGGGCCTGGACTCCACCTCGGCCCCGGACCCGGCCTCGGCCCCGGGCAACAACTCCGCGTCCCCTGCCCCCGCGTTCGGCGCCGACGGCACCGTGCTCATCACGGGCGGAACCGGCGCCCTCGGCCAGTTGCTCGCCCGCCACCTGGTGGCCGAGCACGGCGTACGCCATCTGCTGCTGACCAGCCGCCGTGGTGCGGACGCCGACGGGGCCGCCGAGTTGGCCGCCGAACTCCGTGCCCGGGGCGCCGAGGTCACCTTCGCCGCCTGCGACGCCGCGGACCGCGACGCGCTCGCCGCGACCCTGGCCGCCGTTCCGGCCGAGTATCCGCTGACGGCCGTCGTGCACACCGCCGGTGTGCTGGACGACGGCACGGCCGCCGCCCTGACGCCCGAGCAGCTGGAGCGGGTGCTGCGTCCGAAGGTGGACGCGGCGTGGAATCTGCACGAGCTGACGCGTGATCTCGACCTGTCCGCGTTCGTGCTGTTCTCCGCCATCGCGGGCACGCTGGGCGGCGCGGGCCAGGCCAACTACGCCGCGGCCAACGTCTTCCTCGACGCGCTCGCCGCCCACCGCCACGCGGCGGGCCTGCCCGCCACCTCGCTGGTGTGGGGCCTGTGGGCCCAGTCCGGCGGGATCACCGGCGGGCTGACCGAGACCGATCTGCTGCGGCTGGCCCGCAGCGGCATGGGCGCCCTCAGCGACGACGAGGGGATGGCGCTCTTCGACGCCGCTCACCGCACGCGCCGTACCCTGCTGATCCCGGCCCGCCTCGACCTCGCCGCGCTGCGTACCGCCGCCGGATCCGGCCCGGTCCCGGCGCTGCTGCGGGGGCTGATCCGGTCCACCGGCCGGCGTACCGCCGCGGGTGCGCTCGCCGCTGGTTCGTCCCTGGCCGAGCGGCTGCGAGCGCTCTCCCCGAACGAGCGCCGCCGGACGCTGCTGGACCTCGTACGCGGCCATGTGGCCACGGCCCTCGGCCACGCCTCCGCCGACGCCATCGAGGCGCGCCGGGCCTTCAAGGAGCTGGGCTTCGACTCGCTCACCGCCGTCGAACTGCGCAACCGGCTCTCCGCCGCCACCGGGCTCAAGCTGCCCACCACGATCGTCTTCGACCACCCCAACCCCATCGTTCTCGCCGACCATCTGCGCGTCGAACTCCTCGGCCCGGACGGGAACGAGACCGAGGCCGGGCCGGCGGACCCGGCACTCGCCACCGCCACCGCCGCCTCCCTCGCCGACGACCCGATCGCCATCGTCGCGATGGGCTGCCGCTACCCCGGCGAGGTCCGCTCGCCCGAGGAGCTGTGGCAGCTCGTGGCCACGGGCTCGGACGCCATCACCGGATTCCCCGTCAACCGCAACTGGGAGAGCCAGTGGGCGGCGGACGGCGACGAGGCCGACGCGGGCCCGCCCGCCTACGCCCGCGCCGGTGGCTTCCTGCACGAAGCGGACCTCTTCGACGCGGCCTTCTTCGGGATCTCGCCGCGTGAGGCGCTGGCCATGGACCCGCAGCAGCGGCTGCTGCTGGAGACGTCCTGGGAGGTGTTCGAGCGCGCCGGGATCGATCCGGACGCGCTGCGCGGCCGCTCGGTCGGCGTGTTCGTGGGCGCGGCCTACAGCGGCTACGACGCGGGTCTGGAGCAGGCCGGTTCGGAGGTCGCGGGCCATGTGATGACGGGCAACGCGGGCAGTGTCATGTCCGGCCGTATCGCCTACGCCCTCGGTCTGGAGGGCCCGGCGGTCACCGTGGACACGGCCTGTTCGTCGTCGCTGGTGGCGCTGCACTGGGCCATCCAGGCGCTGCGCCAGGGCGAGTGCGCGATGGCGCTCGCGGGTGGTGTCACCGTGATGACGACGCCCGGCCACTTCACCGAGTTCGGCCGCCAGGGCGGCCTGGCCGCCGACGGCCGCTGCAAGCCGTTCGCGGCGGGTGCGGACGGCACCGGCTGGGGCGAGGGCGTGGGCATGCTGCTCGTGGAGCGGCTGTCGGACGCGCGGCGCAACGGCCACCAGGTGCTGGCCGTGGTGCGCGGCTCGGCCGTCAACCAGGACGGTGCCAGCAACGGCCTCACCGCGCCGAACGGCCCGTCCCAGCAGCGCGTCATCCGCAAGGCGCTGACCAGCGCCGGGCTGACCAGCGGCGATGTGGACGTGGTCGAGGCGCACGGCACGGGTACGACGCTGGGCGACCCGATCGAGGCGCAGGCGCTGCTGGCCACCTACGGGCAGGAGCGGGCCGAGGGGCAGCCGCTGTGGCTGGGCTCCATCAAGTCCAACATAGGCCACGCCCAGGCGGCGGCCGGTGTCGCGGGCATCATCAAGATGGTGATGGCCATGCGGCACGGTGTGCTGCCGCAGACGCTGCACGTGGACGAGCCGTCGCCGCATGTCGACTGGACGGCCGGTGACATCGCGCTGCTGACGGAGCGGATGGCGTGGCCGGAGACCGGTCGCGCGCGGCGGGCCGCGGTGTCCTCGTTCGGCATCAGCGGCACCAACGCGCACACCATCATCGAGCAGGCCCCGGCCATCGCCGCCGAGCCGGTGGCGGACGCCGAGCGGGACGGCTCCGGTGTGCTGCCGTACGCGCTCTCCGCCAAGGGCACCGTCGCCCTGCGCGCCCAGGCCGAGCGGTTGTACGCCCATCTGACCGCCCAGCCCGACCTCGAACCGGCCGACATCGCCCACACCCTGGCCACCGGCCGCGCCGCGCTGGACGCACGCGCGGTGCTGGTCGCGGACGGCAGGGACGACCTGCTGGCCGGTCTCGACGCGCTGGCGCGGGGGGAGTCCGCGCCGGGGCTGGTCGAGGGCGCGGTCGCCGAGGGCGAGACGGCGTTCCTGTTCACGGGGCAGGGGAGCCAGCGGCCGGGGATGGGCCGCGAGCTGTACCACGCCCATCCGGTGTTCGCGGAGGCGTTGGACGCGGTCTGCGATGAGCTGGACGTACACCTCGAACGGCCCTTGAAGACGGTGCTGTTCGGGGACGACGCCGAGGCGCTGGACCGGACGGGGTTCACTCAGCCCGCGCTGTTCGCGGTTGAGGTGGCGTTGTTCCGCCTGGTCTCGGAGGCGTGGGGTCTGACGCCGGACTTCCTCTCCGGGCACTCGATCGGTGAGCTTGCCGCCGCACATGTGGCGGGTGTGCTTTCGCTCGCCGACGCCGCCAAGCTGGTGGCGGCGCGTGGGCGGTTGATGCAGGAGCTCCCGGCCGGTGGCGCGATGATCGCCGTCCAGGCGTCGGAGGACGAGGTGGCGCCGCTGCTGACCGAGCGGGTCTCGATCGCCGCGCTCAACGGCCCGACGGCAGTGGTCATCGCGGGTGATGAGGACGCGGCTGTCGCGATCGCGGCTGGTTTCGAGGCGCAGGGCCGTAAGACCAAGCGGCTCACCGTGAGCCACGCGTTCCACTCGCCGCGGATGGACGGCATGTTGGACGCCTTCCGCGAGGTGGCCGAGGGGCTGACCTACGAGGCCCCGCGCATCCCGATCGTGTCCAACCTGACCGGCACCGTGGTCTCGCCCGAGGAGATCACAACGGCCGACTTCTGGGTGCGCCACGTCCGCGAGGCGGTCCGCTTCCTCGATGGCATCCGGACCCTCGAGGCCCAGGGCGTCACCACCTTCATCGAACTCGGCCCCGACGGTGTCCTGACCGCCATGGCCCAGGAGTGCGTCACCGACGCCGACGCGGCTGGATTCGCCGCCGCGCTGCGCAAGGACCGTCCCGAGGCCGAGGCGCTGACCACGGCCGTCGCCCGCGCGTATGTGCGTGGCGTGGCACCGGACTGGGCCGGGTACTTCGCCGGGACCGGCGCGCACCGGGTCGACCTGCCGACGTACGCCTTCCAGCACCGCCGCTACTGGCCCGAGGAGCCGGTGGCCGGCCTGGCCGCCGCCGCGGGTGTCGACGGCTGGCGGTACCAGGTGGCGTGGAAGCCCCTGTCGCTGGGCTCCGCGGCCCGGCTGTCCGGGGTGTGGCTCGTCGTCGCGCCCGCCGAGGACGCCGCCGCCGACGCGTGGGCGGACGGTGTCGTCCGTACGCTGACCGAGCGGGGTGCCGAGGTGCGGCGGCTCGACCTGGCGGACGGTGTCAACGACGCCGCCGAGGACCGCGCGTCCATCGCCGAGCGGCTGCGTACGGCCGCCGACGGCGGCGCCGTGGCCGGCGTGCTCTCGCTGCTGGCCGCCGGGGACGCCGACGGCCTGCTGCCCACGGCCGCCCTCGTGCAGGCCATGGGCGACGCCGCGATCGACGCGCCGCTGTGGTGTGCCACCCGGGGCGCGGTCTCGACGGGGCGTCAGGGCGAGCTGGTGGACCCGGCCCGCGCCCAGGTCTGGGGCCTGGGCCGGGTGGCGGCCCTGGAGCTGCCCGACCGCTGGGGCGGTCTCATCGACCTCCCCGAGACGATGACCGACCGGGTGCTCTCGCGGCTCGCGGTGGTGCTCGCCGCGGCCGGGGACGAGGACCAGATCGCCGTCCGCGCCTCCGGGGTGTTCGGCCGCCGGCTGGCGCGGGCGACCGCACGGCAGATGGCGGAGTCCGAGGGCTGGAGCGCGCACGGCACGGTGCTGGTGACGGGCGGTACGGGCGCGCTGGGCGGCCAGGTGGCCCGTTGGCTGATCGACAAGGGCGCCGAGCATGTGATGCTCACGAGCCGCCGTGGCCTGGATGCCCCGGGCGCGGCCGAACTGCGCGATGAACTCGCCGCGTCCGGCGCCCGGATCACGGTCGCCGCGTGCGATGTGGCCGACCGGGAGGCGCTGGCCGGGCTGCTGGCCGACCTTCCCGCCGAGCTCCCGCTGACGGCGGTGGTGCACGCGGCCGGGGTGCTGGACGACGGCGTCCTGGAGTCGCTGACCCCCGAGCGCTTCGCCACCGTCCTGCGCGCCAAGGCCGACACCGCGCTCGCGCTGGACGAGCTGACGCGCGATCTCGACCTGTCCGCGTTCGTGCTGTTCTCCTCGACCAGCGGCACCGTGGGCGCCGCGGGCCAGGCCAACTACGCCGCCGCGAACGCCTTCCTGGACGCGCTCGCCGAGCGGCGGCGCGCCGATGGCCTGCCCGCCACCTCGATCGCCTGGGGCCCGTGGGCCGCGGGCGGCATGGCCGCCGACGAGGCGCTGGAGCAGCGCATGCGCCGCGCCGGGATGCCGCCGATGGACGCCGATCTCGCGATCGACGCCCTGGAGCGCGCCCTCGACCTGGGCGACGCGGCCGTGACCGTGGCGGACGTCGACTGGGACCGGTTCGCGCCGGGCTTCACCGCGGGCCGCCCCAGCCCCCTGCTGGCCGACCTGCCCGAGGTGCGCCGGGCCGCCGTCACCGCGACCAGTGAGGCCGCACCCGCCGAGACGGCCTCCGCGCTCGCGCGGCGCCTCCTCGGCCTGCCCGAGGCGGAGCGCCACCGGGCGCTGCTGGATCTCGTACGGACCCATGTGGCGGATGTCCTCGGCCACGCCGATGTGTCCGACATCAGCGCCGAACGGGCCTTCCGCGAGATCGGCTTCGACTCCCTCACCGCCGTCGAACTGCGCAACGGCCTCAACGCCGCCACCGATCTGCGGCTGCCCGCCACCCTCGTCTACGACTACCCGACACCGCTCGCCCTCGCCGACCACCTCTTCGCCGAACTGCTCGGCGGGCAGGTGGCGACCACGGGCGACGTCTCGCCGGTGGCGGGCGTGGCGGCCGACGACGATCCGATCGCGATCGTCGCGATGAGCTGCCGCTTCCCGGGTGGTGTCCGCACCCCCGAGGAGCTGTGGCGGCTGCTGGTGTCCGGCACGGACGTCATCTCGGACATGCCCGCCGACCGAGGCTGGGACCTCCACACGCTCTACAACCCGGACCCGGACGTCGAGGGCACCTCGTACGTCCGCGAGGGCGGCTTCCTGCGGGACGCGGCCGACTTCGACCCGGCGTTCTTCGGCATCTCGCCGCGTGAGGCGCTGGCCATGGACCCGCAGCAGCGGCTGCTGCTGGAGACGTCGTGGGAGGCGTTCGAACGCGCGGGCATCGACCCGGCGACGCTGCGCGGCTCCACCGCCGGTGTCTTCGTCGGCACCAACGGCCAGGACTACCTCTCCCTGCTGCTGGGCGACTCGCAGGGCCTCGAAGGCCACATGGGCACGGGTAACGCGGCCAGCGTGATCTCGGGTCGGCTCGCCTACACCTTCGGCCTCGAAGGTCCCGCGGTCACCATCGACACCGCCTGCTCCTCGTCGCTGGTCGCCCTCCACTCGGCGATCCAGGCGCTGCGCGGCGGCGAGTGCTCGATCGCGCTCGCGGGCGGTGTGACCGTGATGTCCACGCCCGGTGTGTTCGTGGACTTCAGCCGTCAGCGCGGACTCGCGGAGGACGGCCGGATCAAGGCGTTCGCGGCCGAGGCGGACGGCACCGGCTGGGGCGAGGGCGTCGGCATGCTGCTCGTGGAGCGGCTGTCGGACGCGCGGCGCAACGGCCACCCGGTGCTCGCGCTCGTGCGCGGCACGGCGGTCAACCAGGACGGTGCGTCGAATGGTCTGACGGCGCCGAACGGTCCGTCCCAGCAGCGGGTGATCCGTCAGGCGCTGGCGGGTGCGGGGTTGTCGGCGTCCGAGGTGGACGCGGTCGAGGCCCATGGCACGGGCACTCGACTGGGCGACCCCATCGAGGCGCAGGCGCTGCTCGCCACGTACGGCCAGGGCCGGGCGGAGGGGCAGCCGCTGCTGCTCGGCTCCATCAAGTCCAACATCGGCCATACGCAGGCCGCCGCCGGTGTCGCCGGTGTGATGAAGATGGTCCTCGCCATGCGGCACGGGGTGTTGCCGCAGACGTTGCATGTGGACGAGCCCACCCCGCATGTCGACTGGTCGGCGGGCGACATCAGCCTGCTGACGGAGGCGCGGGAGTGGCCGGAGACCGGCCATCCGCGCCGTGCGGGCATCTCCTCGTTCGGCTTCAGCGGCACCAACGCCCACGCCGTGGTGGAAGAGGCCCCGGCGGCCGACGTCGCCGAGGCTGTCGCGGACACCGATGAGGGCGCGTCGGCCCTGCCGGTGCTGCTCTCGGCCCGTACGGAAGACGGGCTGCGCGCCCAGGCCGGGCAACTGCACGGCCACCTGACCGCGCGGACCGATCTCCGCACGGCCGACCTCGGCTACGCACTCGCCGTGGGCCGCTCGGCCTTCGAGGAGCGCGCGGCGCTGGTCGCCGAGGACCGGGACGGGCTGCTGTCCGCTCTGGAAGCGCTCGCCGAGGGGCGTACGGCGACCGGGCTCGTACAGGGCTCGGTGGCCGCTGGCCGGGTGGCGTTCCTGTTCACGGGGCAGGGCAGCCAGCGCCTGGGGATGGGCCGTGAGCTGTACTACGCGTACCCGGCCTTCGCGGAGGCGTTGGACGCGGTCTGTGATGAGCTGGACGGGCACCTTGAGCGGCCGTTGAAGACGGTGCTGTTCGGGGACGAGTCGGCGGTACTGGACCGGACGGGGTTCACTCAGCCTGCGTTGTTCGCGGTTGAGGTGGCGCTGTTCCGGCTGGTCGAGGCGTGGGGGCTGCGGCCCGATTTCCTCTCCGGGCATTCGATCGGTGAGCTGGCTGCCGCGCATGTGGCGGGTGTGCTGTCGCTCGCGGATGCGGCGAAGCTGGTGGCGGCGCGTGGGCGTTTGATGCAGGAGCTTCCGGCGGGTGGCGCGATGGTCGCGGTGCAGGCGTCGGAGGATGAGGTGGCGCCGCTGCTGACCGAGCGGGTCTCGATCGCCGCGCTCAACGGCCCGACGGCAGTGGTCATCGCGGGCGACGAGGACGCGGCGCTGGAGATCGCTTCCGGTTTCGAGGCGCAGGGCCGTAAGACCAAGCGGCTCACCGTGAGCCACGCGTTCCACTCGCCCCGCATGGACGGGATGCTGGAGGCGTTCCGCGAGGTGGCCGAGAGCCTGACGTACGAGGCCCCGCGCATTCCGATCGTGTCCAACCTGACCGGCACCGTGGTCTCCGCCGAGGAGATCACGACGGCTGACTTCTGGGTGCGCCACGTCCGTGAAGCCGTGCGTTTCCTGGACGGCATTCGCACTCTCGAAGCGCGCGGCGTCACCACGTTCATCGAGCTGGGCCCGGACGGGGTCCTGACCGCGATGGCGCAGGACTGCGTGACCGACGTCGCGTCGGAGGCCGCGTTCGTCTCGGCGCTGCGCAAGGACCGTCCCGAGGCCGAGGCGCTGACCACGGCCGTGGCACGGGCGCATGTCCGTGGCGTGGCGGTGGACTGGGCGGCCTGCTACGCCGGGTCCGGCGCCGTCCGGCTGGCGCCGGACGAGCTGGCCGAGCTGCCCACGTACGCCTTCCAGCGGCAGCGCTACTGGCCGAAGGTCTCGTCGCTGTTCCTCGGCGACGTGGCCGCGGTCGGACTCGGCCAGGCCGGGCATCCGCTGCTCGGTGCGAGCGCCGAACTGCCCAGCGCCGACGGGATGTTGTTCACGGGACGGCTGGCGCTGTCCACGCATCCGTGGCTCGCCGATCACACGATCATGGACACGGTGCTGCTGCCCGGCACCGCGTTCGTGGAGCTCGCGGTCCGCGCCGGTGACCAGGTGGGCTGCGAGGTGCTGGAGGAGCTGACCCTCGAGGCCCCGCTGGTCCTGCCCGCGGACGGCGGGGTCCAGCTGCGGCTGTGGGTCGGCGCGGCCGATGACACCGGCCGCCGCCCGCTGGAACTGCACTCCCGGGCCGAGCACCTGTCGGCCGAGGAGCCGTGGACCCGGCACGCGTCCGGTGTGCTGGCGTCCGGCGGTGCGCCGGAGGCGTCGTTCGAGCTGACCGCGTGGCCTCCGGCGGACGCCGCCGAGGTCGAGGTCGGCGACCGTTACGCCGAGCTGCGGGACGTCGGTTTCGCTTACGGGCCCGCGTTCCAGGGGCTTCGTAAGGCGTGGCGGCGAGGCGGCGAGGTGTTCGCCGAGGTGACGCTGGACGAGGGCACGGCCGAGGAGGCCGCCGCGTTCGGGTTGCACCCGGCGCTGCTGGACGCCGCACTGCACGCGCTCGGCCTGGCCGGACTCGGCGGCACCGAGACCGAGGGGCGGCTGCCGTTCGCCTGGACCGGGGTGTCGCTGTACGCGAGCGGCGCGGCCACGCTGCGGGTGCGGATGGCCGCCGTGGGCGGCGACGGCGTCCGGCTGGAGATCGCGGACGCCACCGGCGCCCCGGTCGCGGCCGTGGACTCGCTGGTGCTGCGCCCGGTCTCGGCCGAACAGTTGGAGAGCGCGCGCACGGCCTACCACGAGTCGCTGTACCGCGTGGAGTGGACGACGACGCCCGCACCCGCGGACGCGGCCGACGGCCGTTGGGCGGTGCTGGGCACGGACGCGTTCGGGCTGGACGCCACGGCATACGCGGACCTGGCGGAGCTGGGCGAGGCCGTCGATTCCGGAACGGCGCCGCCGGACCAGATCGTGGTGGACCTGACGCATCAAGCCCGTCCGGCCGCGCACGCGGACGGCGCGGCATCTGATGGCCGGGGGGCGGCACTTGAGGGCCCGGGTGCGGCAAATCAAGCCCGTCCGGCGTTTGAGGACCCGGGCCTTGGGGCGGAGCCCCAAGTTGCGGGAAGGGGCGGGATAGGGGAGAACCCCACCCAAGCCGCACACGCCACCACCACCCAAGCCCTCCACCTCCTCCAGACCTGGCTGGCCGACGACCGCTTCACGGACTCACGTCTGGTCCTGCTGACCTCCGGCGCCGTGGCCACCGAGACCGGTGAGCCGGTGACGGACCTGGCGGGCGCCGCCGTACGCGGTCTGCTGCGCTCCGCGCAGTCCGAGAACCCGGACCGCTTCGTCCTGATCGACCTCGACGGCCACGACGACTCGCGGGCCGCGCTGCCCGCCGTACTCGCGAGCGGCGAGGCCGAGGTCGCGGTGCGGGAGGGCGTCCTCAAGACGCCGCGCCTGGCCCGTGCCGCATCGGCGGCCGACAGCGAGAGCCCGGAGTGGAACCCGGACGGCACGGTACTGGTCACCGGCGCGTCCGGCTCGCTGGGCGGCCTGTTCGCCCGCCACTTGGTGGCCGAGCGCGGCGTACGGCATCTGCTGCTGGTCAGCCGCCGTGGCGACCAGGCACCGGGTGCGGCCGAACTCAGCACCGAGCTGGTCGAGTTGGGCGCGAGCGTGCGCTGGGCGGCCTGTGACGTGGCGGACCGGGACGCGCTCGCCGCGACCCTCGCCGCCATCCCCGCCGAACATCCGCTCACGGCGGTCGTGCACACGGCCGGTGTGCTGGACGACGGGGTGATCGGCTCACTCACCCCCGACCGCATGGCGCACGTCCTGCGCCCGAAGGCGGACGCGGCCTGGAACCTCCACGAGCTCACCCGCGACCTCGACCTGTCGGCGTTCCTGCTCTTCTCCTCGGCCGCCGGTGTCTTCGGCGGCCCGGGCCAGGGCAACTACGCGGCCGCCAACGTCTTCCTGGACGCCCTCGCCCAGCACCGCGCCGCCCAGGGCCTGCCGGCCACCGCGCTGGCGTGGGGCCTGTGGGCCGGTGGCGGTATGGGCGACACCCTGGACGAGGCCGACATCACCCGCATGCGGCGGGCCGGAGTGCCCCCGCTGCCGGTGGCGGAGGGGTTGCGGCTCTTCGACGCCGCGCTGACCGTCGACGAGGCGTCGCTGGTGCCGATGCGCCTGGATCTCGCCGCGCTGCGCAACCAGCCCGCGATCTCGCCGCTGCTGCGCGGCCTGGTGCGGGGCCCGGCGCGGCGCGCGGTGGACGCGGTCGCGGCGGGCGGCGAGTCCGGCCTGGCCGGGCGGCTCGCCGGGCTGGGCACGGCGGAGCAGGAGCGGCTGCTGCTGGACCTGGTCCGGGCGCAGGTGGCCACCGTGCTCGGCTACGCGGGCGCGGAGACCATCGGCTCCGGGCGGGCGTTCAAGGACTTGGGCTTCGACTCGCTGACGGCCGTTGAGCTGCGCAATCAGCTCAACGCGGTCACCGGGCTGCGGCTGCCCGCGACGCTCATCTTCGACTACCCGGACCCGCAGGTGCTGGCCCGCTATCTGCGGACCGAGCTGGTGGGCGAGGAGCCGGCGGAGGTGCACACCCCGGTCCCGGTGGCGGCCGTCACCGAGGACGAGCCGATCGCCATCGTCGGTATGAGCTGCCGCTACCCGGGCGGGGTCACCACGCCCGAGGAGCTGTGGCAGCTCGTCATCGGCGCCACCGACGCCATCTCCGACTTCCCCGTCGACCGTGGCTGGGACCTCGACGCGCTCTACAGCGACGACCCCGACCAGGTGGGCACCAGCTACACCCGCGAGGGCGGCTTCCTGCACGACGCCGCCGACTTCGACCCGGACTTCTTCGGGATCAACCCGCGCGAGGCCATGGCGATGGACCCGCAGCAGCGGCTGCTGCTGGAGACGTCGTGGGAGGCGTTCGAGCGCGCGGGCATCGACCCGGCGGCCGTACGCGGCAGCAAGACCGGTGTGTTCGCGGGCGTCATGTACCACGACTATCTGACCCGGCTCACCGCCGTCCCCGAGGGGCTCGAGGGCTACCTCGGCACGGGTGGCGCGGGCAGCATCGCCTCGGGCCGGGTGGCCTACACCTTCGGTCTGGAGGGCCCGGCGGTCACCATCGACACGGCGTGCTCGTCGTCGCTGGTGGCGCTGCACCTCGCCGCGCAGGCGCTGCGCAACGGCGAGTGCTCGCTGGCGCTGGCCGGTGGTGTGACCGTCATGGCCACCCCGGACACGTTCATCGACTTCAGCCGCCAGCAGGGGCTGTCCACGGACGGCCGCTGCAAGTCCTTCTCGGCCTCGGCGGACGGCACCGGCTGGGCCGAGGGCGCGGGCATGCTGCTGGTCGAGCGGCTGTCGGACGCCCGGCGCAACGGCCACCGCGTGCTGGCGATCGTGCGGGGCTCCGCCATCAACCAGGACGGCGCCTCCAACGGTCTGACGGCACCCAACGGCCCGTCCCAGCAGCGCGTCATCCGCGACGCGCTCACCAGCGCCCGGCTCACCACCGCCGACGTCGATGTGGTGGAGGCGCACGGCACGGGTACGACGCTGGGCGACCCGATCGAGGCCCAGGCCCTGCTCGCCACCTACGGCCGCAACCGGCCGGAGGGGCAGCCGCTGTGGCTGGGCTCGCTGAAGTCCAACATCGGCCACACGCAGGCCGCCGCGGGTGTCGCGGGCATCATCAAGATGATCATGGCGATGCGCCACGGGGTGCTTCCGCGGACCCTGCACATCGACGAGCCCACCCCGCATGTGGACTGGTCCGCGGGCGACCTCGAGCTGCTGACCGAGGCCCGGCCGTGGCCGGAGCTCGACCGGCCGCGCCGGGCGGCCATCTCGTCGTTCGGTGTGAGCGGTACGAACGCCCACACCATCCTGGAGCAGCCCCCGGCCCCCGCGCCCGCCCCCGAGGAGGCCCCCGCGACCGGTCGTCGGGTGGCGGAGCCGCCGACGGTGCCGTGGGTGCTCTCGGGCAAGTCCGAGGCCGCCCTGCGCGGCCAGGCCGAACGGCTCCTCGCCCACCTCGCCACCCACCCCGAGCTGGATACCACGGACGTCGGCCACTCGCTGGCCACGGGCCGGGCGGCGCTGGAGCGGCGCGCGGTGGTCATCGGCGAGGACCGCGCCGGACTGCTGTCCGGCCTGGAGGCGCTCGCGCGTGGCGAGTCGGCGGCCGGGCTGGTCCAGGGAACGGTGGCCGAGGGCGGCAAGGTGGCGTTCCTGTTCACGGGGCAGGGGAGCCAGCGGCTGGGGATGGGGCGTGAGCTCTACGACGCCTATCCGGTGTTCGCGGAGGCGTTGGACGCGGTCTGCGATGAGTTGGACGGGCACCTTGAGCGGCCGTTGAGGACGGTGCTGTTCGGGGATGACGCCGAGGCGCTGGACCAGACCGGGTTCACTCAGCCCGCGTTGTTCGCCGTCGAGGTGGCGTTGTTCCGGCTGGTTTCGGAGGCGTGGGGGCTGCGGCCTGACTTCCTCTCCGGGCATTCGATTGGTGAGTTGGCCGCCGCGCATGTGGCGGGTGTGCTGTCGTTGGCGGACGCGGCGCGGTTGGTGGCGGCGCGTGGGCGGTTGATGCAGGAGCTTCCGGCGGGTGGCGCGATGGTCGCGGTGCAGGCGGCGGAGGATGAGGTGGCGCCGCTGCTGACGGAGCGGGTGTCGATCGCGGCGCTCAATGGGCCGTCGTCGGTGGTCATCGCGGGTGATGAGGACGCGGCTCTGGAGATCGCTTCCGGTTTCGAGGCTCAGGGCCGTAAGACCAAGCGGCTCACGGTCAGCCATGCGTTCCACTCCCCGCGTATGGACGGGATGCTGGAGGCGTTCCGCGAGGTGGCCGAGGGGCTCACGTACGAGGCCCCGCGCGTCCCGATCGTCTCCAACCTCACCGGGGACGTGGTCTCCGCAGAGGAGATCACCAGCCCCGGCTTCTGGGTGCGCCACGTCCGCGAGGCCGTCCGTTTCCTCGACGGCGTCCGGACGATGGACGCCCAGGGCGTCACCACCTACCTCGAACTCGGTCCCGACGGTGTGCTCACCGCCATGGCCCAGGAGTGCGTGTCCGGCGATGCCGCCGCCTTCGTCCCGGCGCTCCGCAAGGGGCGTACCGAGCCGGTGGCGCTGACGGCGGCGCTCGCCGCGCTGCACGCCCGGGGGCTCGCCCTGGACTGGGCGGCGTTCTTCGCCGGTACGGGGGCCCGCGCGGTCGAGCTGCCGACCTACGCCTTCCAGCGGCAGCGCTTCTGGGTCGAGAACCCGGAGGAGGTCCGCGAGGCCGTCGCGGCCATGGATTCCGTGGACGCGCGGTTCTGGGAGGCCGTCGAGCGCGAGGACTTGGAGGCCCTGGCCGGGACGCTCCGGTCCGAGGACGCGGACGCCGACGCCGACGCGCTCTCCTCGCTGGGCGCCGTCCTGCCGATGCTGTCCTCCTGGCGGCGCCGCCAGGGCGAGCGGTCCACCGTGGACGCCTGGCGCTACCAGGTGACCTGGAAGCCGGTGGCCGCACGCGCCGAGGGGACGCTGACCGGCCGCTGGCTGGTCGTGGCCCCGGCCGACGTGACGGACGGCGCGGCGGACGCCGGGGCGGACGGCGCGCTGGCCGAGGGCGTCGTACGGGCGCTGTCCGCACGCGGCGCCGAGGTGCGGACGGTCGAGTTGGCCGCCGAGGACCGTACGGGCATGGCCGAGCTGCTGCGCGAGGCGATCGCCGACGCGCCGGTGGCCGGGGTGTTCGCCCTCCCGTCCCACGCGGACGGCGCCGACGGGCTGCTCCGCACCGCCGCCCTGGCACAGGCCCTGGGCGACCTGGCCGTGGACGCGCCGCTGTGGGTCGCCACGCGCGGCGCGGTCTCGACCGGCCGGGCGGACGGCCCGGTGGACCCGTGGCAGGCGCGGGTCTGGGGCCTGGGCCGGGTCGCGGCCCTGGAACTGGCCGAGCGGTGGGGCGGTCTGGTCGATCTGCCGGAGACGGTGGACGACCGTGCGCTGTCGCGGCTCGCGGGTGTGCTGGCCGGTGGCGACGGTGGCGACGGCGAGGACCAGGTGGCGGTGCGTGCCACGGGTGTCTTCGGCCGCCGGCTGACCCGGGCCGCCGAGACCGCCGTCAAGACTGCCAAGACTGCCAAGGCCGCCGAGACCGCCAGGCCCGAGCGTGGCCGCGAGTGGCGGCCGGGCGCGGGCTCGGTGCTGGTGACCGGCGGTACGGGCGCCCTGGGCGCGCATGTGGCCCGCTGGCTGATCGACAAGGGCGCCGAACACGTGGTGCTCACCAGCCGCCGTGGCCTCGACGCCCCCGGCGCGGCCGGGTTGCGGGACGAACTCGCCGCCTCGGGCGCCCGGGTCACCGTCGCCGCGTGTGACGTCGCCGACCGTGAGGCGCTGGCCGCTCTGGTGGCCGGGCTCCCGGCCGAACTGCCCCTGACGGCCGTGGTGCACGCGGCCGGAGTGCTGGACGACGGCGTGCTCGAGTCGCTGACCCCCGAGCGCTTCGCCACCGTCCTGCGCGCCAAAGCCGACGCCGCGGCCAACCTGCACGAGCTGACCCGGGACCTGGAACTGACGGCCTTCGTCCTGTTCTCCTCGTTCGCGGGCTCGATCGGCGCCGCGGGTCAGGCCAACTACGCTGCCGCCAACGCCTTCCTGGACGCGCTCGCCGAGCGCCGCCGGGCCGAGGGCCTGCCCGCCACCTCGGTGGCCTGGGGCCCGTGGGCCGAGGGCGGGATGGCCGCGGACGACGCGCTGGAGCAGCGCATGCGCCGCGCCGGGGTGCCGCCGATGGCGGCGGACCTGGCCATCGCCGCGCTGCAACGCGCCCTGGACCTGGACGAGACCGCGGTGACGGTCGCGGACATCGACTGGGAGCGGCTGGCCCCCGGCTTCACCGCCGCCCGGCCGAGCCCGCTGCTGCGGGAGCTGCCCGAGGCGCGTACCGCGCTGCGGGCCGAGGGCGGCCGTACGGCCCGTACGGCCGGTGGCGGCGCGGACGAGTCCTCGCTGGCCCAGCGGCTCGCGGGGGTCCCGGCGGCGGAGCGTGAGCCGCTGCTGCTGGACCTGGTGCGCTCGGCCGTGGCCGATGTGCTGGGCCACGCCGACGCGGAGGCCGTCGAGGCGGACCGGGCCTTCCGGGACCTGGGCTTCGACTCGCTGACGGCGGTGGAGCTGCGCAACCGGCTGAACACCGTCACCGGGCTCAAGCTGCCGCCCACGCTGGTATACGACTACCCGTCGTCCTCGGCGCTCGCCGCCCACCTCCGTACGGAGATCCTGGGCGAGGCGAGCGCGGCCGACACGGTGGCCGGTGTGCCGTCCACGGCGGTGGCCGTCGCCGACGATCCGATCGCGATCGTCGGGATGAGCTGCCGCTTCCCGGGCGGTGTGCGGTCGCCGGAGGAGCTGTGGCGGCTCCTGGTCTCCGGGCAGGACGCGGTGACGGGCTTCCCGGCCGACCGCGGCTGGGACCTGGAGGCGCTGTACGACCCGGACTCGGCCACCGACAACACCAGCTATGTCCGCGAGGGCGGATTCCTGGCGGACGCCGGGGAGTTCGACGCGGCGTTCTTCGGCATCTCGCCGCGTGAGGCCCTGGCCATGGACCCGCAGCAGCGGATGCTGCTGGAGACGTCGTGGGAGGCGTTCGAGCGGGCCGGGATCGATCCGACCACGCTGCGCGGCCAGCAGGTCGGCGTGTTCGCGGGCACCAACGGCCAGGACTACATGTCGCTCGTCCTCCACTCGCCGGACGGCGGCGACGGCTTCATGGGGACGGGTAACGCGGCCAGTGTGATGTCGGGTCGGGTGTCGTACGCGTTGGGGTTGGAAGGTCCGGCGGTGACGGTGGACACGGCGTGTTCGTCGTCGTTGGTGGCGTTGCACTGGGCGATTCAGGCGTTGCGGGCGGGTGAGTGCTCGTTGGCGTTGGCCGGTGGTGTGACGGTGATGTCGACGCCGGGTTCGTTTGTGGACTTCAGTCGTCAGCGTGGGCTTGCGGCGGACGGTCGGATCAAGGCGTTCGCGGCGGGTGCGGATGGCACGGGCTGGGGTGAGGGTGTGGGCATGCTGCTCGTGGAGCGGCTGTCGGACGCCCGGCGCAACGGCCATGGGGTGCTGGCGGTCGTACGCGGCTCCGCCATCAACCAGGACGGCGCCAGCAACGGCCTCACCGCGCCGAATGGTCCGTCGCAGCAGCGGGTGATCCGGCAGGCGCTGGCCGGTGCGGGGTTGTCGGCGTCCGAGGTGGACGCGGTCGAGGCCCACGGCACCGGTACGACGCTGGGCGACCCGATCGAGGCGCAGGCGCTGCTGGCCACCTACGGCCAGGACCGCGAGGAGGGCCGACCGCTGTGGCTGGGCTCCATCAAGTCCAACATCGGGCATACGCAGGCCGCGGCCGGTGTCGCCGGTGTGATGAAGATGGTGCTGGCGCTGCGCCACGGGGTGCTGCCGCCGACGCTGCACGTGGACGAGCCGACCCCGCATGTCGACTGGTCCGCGGGTGAGCTGGAGCTGTTGACCGAGGCGCGTGAGTGGCCGGAGACCGGCCGTCCGCGCCGGGCCGCGGTGTCGGCGTTCGGCATCAGCGGCACCAACGCGCACACCCTGCTGGAGCAGGCCCCGGAGCCGGAGGCGACTCCCGCCGCCACCCCGGCGGTGGAGCTGCCGACGGTGCCGTGGGTGCTGTCGGGCAAGTCCCCGGCCGCCGTACGCGGTCAGGCCGAACGGCTCCTGGCCCACCTCGGCGGCGAAACCGCACCGGCCGCCACCGATGTGGCCTACTCGCTGGCCACGACCCGTGCCGCCCTCGACCACCGGGCCGTGCTCACCGCGGACAAAGGGGAGGGGCTGTCGGCCGGTCTCGCGGCGCTGGCGCGGGGCGAGTCCGAGGTGCCGGGCCTGGTCGAGGGCTCGGTGGCCGGTGGCAAGGTGGCGTTCCTGTTCACGGGGCAGGGGAGTCAGCGGCTGGGGATGGGGCGTGAGCTGTACGACGCGTTCCCGGTGTTCGCGGACGCGCTGGACGAGGTGTGCGCTCACCTGGACGGGCACCTGGAGCGGCCGCTGCGGGATGTGTTGTTCGGGGATGACGCCGAGGCGCTGGATCAGACGGGGTTCACTCAGCCCGCGCTGTTCGCGGTCGAGGTGGCGCTGTTCCGGCTGGTCTCGGAGGCGTGGGGGCTGAAGGCGGACTTCCTGTCCGGCCACTCCATCGGTGAGCTGGCGGCGGCCCATGTGGCGGGTGTGCTGTCGCTCGCCGACGCCGCGAAGTTGGTCGCGGCGCGTGGCCGACTGATGCAGGAACTCCCGGCCGGTGGCGCGATGATCGCGGTGCAGGCGTCGGAGGACGAGGTCGCGCCGCTGCTCACCGAGCGCGTCTCGATCGCCGCCCTCAACGGCCCGGCCTCCGTGGTCATCGCGGGTGACGAGGACGCGGCGGCTGAGATCGCGGCCGTATTCGAGGCGCGGGGCCGTAAGACCAAGCGGCTCACGGTCAGCCACGCGTTCCACTCGCCGCGTATGGACGGCATGTTGGACGCGTTCCGCGAGGTGGCCGAGGGGCTCACGTACGAGGCCCCGCGCATCCCGATCGTCTCCAACCTCACCGGCGCGGTCGCCTCCGCAGAGGAGGTCACCAGCCCCGAGTTCTGGGTGCGCCACGTCCGCGAGGCGGTCCGCTTCCTCGACGGTGTCCGTACCCTCGAAGCCCGAGGCGTCACCACGTACGTCGAACTCGGACCCGACGGTGTCCTCACCGCCATGGCGCAGGACTGCCTGGCCGAACCCGACGCGGCCGAGCTGCTGCCCGCGCTGCGCAAGGGCAGGCCGGAGACCGAGGCGGTGACGGGCGCGCTGGCCCGGCTCTACGTCCGGGGCCTGGCCCCGGACTGGGAGGCGTTCTTCGCCGGTACGGGCGCGCGGAAGGTGGCGCTGCCGACGTACGCCTTCCAGCGCGGCCGCTACTGGGTCGACGCCCAGCTGAGCCTGGACGAGGTGGCCTCGGCGGGGCTCGGCTCGGCCGATCACCCGCTGCTGGGCGCGGCGGTGGAACTGCCCGACGCGGACGCGTATGTGTTCTCCGGTCGGCTGTCGCTCGCCTCGCACGCGTGGCTGGCGGATCACACGGTGGCGGACACGGCCGTGCTGCCCGGCTCCGCGTTCGTTGAGCTGGCGGTGCGCGCCGGGGACCATGTGGGCTGTGCGCTGCTGGAGGAGCTGACCCTGGACGAGCCGCTGGTCCTGCCGCAGCGCGGCGGGGTGCGGCTGCGGGTCTCGGTCGGCGAGCCGGACCGTGATGGCCGCCGCCCGCTGGCCGTGTACGGGCGTGACGAGCGCTCGGACACGGACCGGCGGTGGACCCGGCACGCCGCCGGTGTCCTCGCGTCCGAGGCCCCGGCGGGTGGCGGCGCCGAGTCGCTGTCCGTCTGGCCGCCCGCCGACGCGGAGCCGGTCGACACGGATGAGCTGTACGCGAGCATGGCGCGCGCCGGGCTGTTGCACGGCCCGGCGTTCCAGAGCCTGCGCCGCGTCTGGCGGCGTGGCGAGGAGGTGTTCGCGGAGGTGCGCATCGCGGAGGAGCGGCAGCCCGAGGCGGCCCGCTTCGCCCTGCACCCGGCCCTGCTGGACGGTGCGCTGCAGCCGCTGGCGCTCGGCGTGGGCGGTGCCGCGGTGGCGCGCTCCTGGCGTGGGCTGAGCCTGTACGCGGTGGGCGCCGAGGCGCTGCGCGTACGGCTCGCGCTGACCGAGGACGGCGCGGTGTCGATGGTGGCGGCCGATGAGTCGGGCGCGCCGGTGGCGTCGGTGGACGCGCTGGTGACCGGGGCGCTGGAGGTGGACCGGATCGCCGGTGCGGCCGCGTCCGACCGCCATGAGTCGCTGTTCCGCATCGACTGGGCGCCGGTGGCGGCGCCGTCCGAGGCCGCGCCGGCGGGCTTCGCCGTCATCGGCGGCGACGAGCTCAAGCTGAGCGTGGCCCTGGAGACGGCCGGGTTCCGTGCCACGGTCCACGACGACCTCGTATCGCTGAACGCGGCGGTCGAGGCGGGCGGGCCCGCGCCGGACACCGTGCTGGTGCCGTTCCCGTCCGAGCCGGGCGCCGCGGAGGGCGGCCTCGCCGCCGGTGCGCACACGGCCACCCACCGCGTCCTGGCCCTGGTCCAGGAGTGGCTGAACGGCGGTCGGCCCGGTGCGGCCCGGCTGGTGGTGGTCACCCGTGGCGCGGTCGCCGCGGTCGGTGACACGGCGGTGGCGGACCTGGCGCACGCCCCGGCGTGGGGTCTGCTGAGGTCCGCGCAGACGGAGAACCCGGGCCAGTTCGTCCTGCTGGACGTGGACGGCGAGGTGTCGTACCCGGCGATCGCGGCGGCGCTGGACTCGGACGAGCCCGAGCTGGCACTGCGCGCCGGGACGGCGTACGCGCCCCGCCTGGCCAGGATCGAGGCGGCCCCGGCCACCGAGGCCGTCGTCCCGGCCGGGGCCGCCAAGGCCGTCGACCCGGACGGTACGGTGCTGATCACCGGTGCCACCGGCGGTCTGGGCAGGCTCTTCGCCCGCCATCTGGCCGCCGCGCACGGCGCCCGCCATCTGCTGCTGACCAGCCGCAGTGGCCCCGCCGCCGACGGGATGGCCGAACTGGTCGCGGATCTCGAAGAGTTGGGCGCGCGGGCCACCGTCGCCGCGTGTGACGCGGCCGACCGGGAGGCGCTGGCCGGGCTGCTGGCCGGGATTCCGGCCGACCGTCCGCTGACGGCCGTGGTGCACACCGCGGGCGTCCTCGACGACGGTGTCATCGACATGCTGACGCCCGAGCGGGTGGACGCGGTGCTGCGGCCCAAGGTCGACGCGGCGGTCAACCTCCACGAGCTGACCCGCGATCTGGACCTGTCCGCCTTCGTGCTCTTCTCGGCCGCGGCCGGCACGCTGGGCGGCGCGGGCCAGGGTGGCTACGCGGCGGCGAACGTCTTCCTCGACGCCCTCGCCGGTCACCGCCGCGCCACCGGCCGTACCGCGCTGTCCCTGGTGTGGGGCATGTGGGCCGAGGAGCGGGGCATGGGCGGCAGGCTCGGGGAGGCCGACCAGAAGCGGGCGGCGCGCGGCGGGGTGCTGCCGCTGTCCGCGGAGGAGGGGCTCGCCCTGTTCGACGCGGCCCACGCCGTGGCCGACGAGGCGGTCCTGGTGCCCGTACGGCTGGAGATGGCGACGCTGCGCGCCGCCGCCGCCACCGGGGAACTGCCGCCGCTCTACCGCGGTCTGGTGCGTACGCCGGTGCGCCGTGCCGCGGCCGGTGGCCCCGCCGCCCCGGAGGCCGTGGCGGACACCGGCGAGGGCACCCTGGCCCAGCGGCTGGCCGGGCAGTCGGAGGCCCAGCGGCAGCGGACCGTGCTGGACCTGGTCCGCCGTCAGGTGGCCGCCGTGCTGGGCTACGCCTCGAAGGACCAGGTGGGCGCCGAGCAGGCGTTCAAGGAGCTGGGCTTCGACTCGTTGACCGCCGTGGAGCTGCGCAACCGGCTCAACGCGGCCACCGGGCTGAAGCTCACGGCCACGCTGGTCTACGACTACCCGACGCCGGTGGCGCTCGCGCGCCATCTGCGCCAGGAAGTGGCGCCGGACGCCGAGGGCCCCGGAGTGCCCGTACTGGAGGAGCTGGAGCGGTTGGAGAACAGCCTGTCCTCGCTGACGCCGGAGGAGCTGGTCTCGGTGACGGAGGACGAGGCCGCGCATGCGAACATCGCCGTGCGCCTGCAGACGCTGCTGGCGAAGTGGAACGACGTGCGTCGCACCGCGGACGACGCCGGGGCGGACGCCGAGGCGGAAGCGTTCGAAGAGGTCAGTGACGACGAGCTCTTCGACTTCATCGACAAGAGGTTCGGTAACGGCTGAAGCGCGGCAGCACCCTCATCCGGACCCCCCGACGATCAAGAGCATTGCGAATAGGTGAACGTCCATGGCGACTGCGAACGAAGCCAAGCTCCGCGAATATCTGAAGAAGGTCACCACCGACCTCACCGCCGCCCACCGGCGGCTGCAGGAGGCCGACGACCAGGCCCATGAGCCGATCGCCATCGTGGGCATGAGCTGCCGCTTCCCCGGAGGTGTCAGCAGCCCCGAGGAGCTGTGGCAGCTCATGGCCTCCGGCGGTGAGGGGCAGACGGAGTTCCCGGCCGACCGCGGCTGGGACCTGCGCAACCTGTTCGACTCCGACCCGGACACCCCGGACACCACCTACACCCGCGAGGGCGGCTTCCTGGGCGACGCCACCCGGTTCGACGCGGCGTTCTTCGGGATCTCGCCGCGCGAGGCCATGGCGATGGACCCGCAGCAGCGGCTGCTGCTGGAGACGTCGTGGGAGGCGTTCGAGCGGGCCGGGATCGACCCCGCGTCCCTGCGCGGCAGCCGGACCGGTGTCTTCGCGGGCATGAACGCCTCCGACTATCTGACGGTGGCGCTCGACGCCGAGGACGACTTCGGCGGCCACCTCGGCACCGGCAACGCCAGCAGCGTCGTCTCCGGCCGGCTCTCCTACGTGTTCGGCCTGGAGGGCCCGGCCGTCACGGTGGACACCGCGTGCTCCGCGTCCCTGGTGGCGCTGCACCTGGCCGTCCAGTCGCTGCGGCTGGGCGAGTGCTCGCTCGCCCTGGCGGGCGGCGTCCACGTGATGTCCACGCCCGGTCTGTTCATCGAGTTCAGCCGCCAGCGCGGACTGTCCGAGGACGGCCGCTGCAAGGCGTTCTCGGCGGACGCCGACGGCTTCGGCCCGGCCGAGGGCGTGGGCGTCCTGCTGCTTGAACGGCTCTCGGACGCCCGCCGCCTGGGCCACAAGGTGCTGGCCGTGGTGCGCGGCTCGGCCGTCAACCAGGACGGCGCGTCCAACGGTCTGACCGCGCCCAACGGCCCCTCCCAGCAGCGCGTCATCCAGCAGGCGCTGGCCAACGCGCGGCTGTCCGCGGCCGATGTGGACGTCGTGGAGGCCCACGGCACGGGCACCTCGCTGGGCGACCCCATCGAGGCGCAGGCGCTGCTGGCCACCTACGGCCAGGAACGGCCCGAGGAACTGCCCCTGCTGCTCGGCTCGGTGAAGTCCAACATCGGCCACACCCAGGGTGCCGCGGGCATCGCCGGGGTGATGAAGATGGTGCTGGCGATGCAGCACGGGGTGGTCCCCGAGTCGCTGCACATCGCCGAGCCGTCCCCGCACATCGACTGGTCCTCGGGGAAGATCGCGCTGGTCAGGTCGGTCACGCCGTGGCCCGAGACCGGCCGTCCGCGCCGCGCGGCCATCTCCTCCTTCGGCTTCAGCGGCACCAACGCGCACACCATCGTCGAGCAGGCCCCCGCCGAGGAGCCGGGCCCGGTCGAGCTGGTGTCCAAGCAGCCGGGTGTGCTGCCGTGGGTGCTGTCCGGCAAGAGCGAGGCGGCGCTGCGCGCCCAGGCGTGGCGGCTGCTGGACCGGCTCCACGACGAACCGGCGCTGCGCACGGTGGACATCGGCCTGTCGCTGGCCACCACCCGCGCCGCGCTGGACCACCGCGGTGTGGTCCAGGGCCGGGACCGCGAGGAGCTGATGGCCGGGCTGACCGCACTCGCCGAGGGCGGCATGGCGGCCGGTGTGGAGCGGGGCGCCGTGGTCGCCGGGCAGACGGCGTTCGTCTTCCCCGGGCAGGGGTCGCAGTGGGTGCGGATGGGCGTGGGGCTGATGGACGCCTCGCCCGTCTTCGCGGCCCACATCGAGGAGTGTGCGGCGGCGCTGGCGGAGTTCACCGACTGGTCGCTGGTCGATGTGTTGCGGGGTGCGGAGGGCGCACCGTCGCTGGACCGGGTGGATGTGGTCCAGCCGGTGCTGTTCGCGGTGATGGTGTCCCTCGCGGAGCTGTGGCGTTCGCTGGGCGTCGTCCCGGGCGCGGTGATCGGCCACTCGCAGGGCGAGATCGCCGCCGCGTGCGTGGCGGGAGCCCTGTCGCTGAAGGACGCCGCCCGTGTGGTGGCGCTGCGCAGCCAGGCCATCGGCCGGGTGCTGGCGGGCAAGGGCGGCATGGTGTCGGTGGCGCTCCCGGTGGCGGACGTGCGCGAGCGCATCACCCCCTGGGGCGAGGAGCGGATCTCCGTCGCGGCGGTCAACGGGCCCTCGTCGGTGGTCGTCTCGGGTGAGCCGACCGCGCTGGAGGAGCTTCTGGCGTCCTGCGAGGCCGACGAGGTGCGGGCCCGGCGGGTGCCGGTGGACTACGCCTCGCACTCGGCGCAGGTGGAGCTGCTCCGCGAGGAGTTGCTGGAGCTGCTGGCGCCCGTACAGCCGAAGAACGCCCAGGTGCCGTTCCTGTCGACGGTGACGGGGGAGTGGGCCGAGGGGCCCGAGCTGGACGCGGAGTACTGGTTCACCAACCTGCGGCGCACGGTTGAGCTGGAGGGCGCGGTCCGGCGGCTGCTGGACGAGGGCTTCGGGGTGTTCATCGAGTCCAGCGCCCACCCGGTGCTGACCATGGGGGTGCAGGAGACCGCCGAGGACGCCGGAGTGGACGCGGCCGCGATCGGGTCGCTGCGCCGCGACGAGGGCGGCCAGGACCGCTTCTGGGCCTCCGTCGGCGAGGCGTGGTCGCGCGGTGTGGCCGTGGACTGGGACGCGGTGTTCGACGGCACCGGCGCCCGCCGTATCGAGCTGCCCACGTACGCCTTCCAGCAGCAGCGCTACTGGCCCGAGGCCGCGCAGACGCGGGCCGCGGGGGAGGCCGGGCACGACGCCGCGGAGGCGAAGTTCTGGGCCGCCGTGGAGTCCGAGGACTGGCAGACGCTGGCCGCCGAGCTGACGGTCGAGGGCGATCAGCCCATGAGCGCCGTCCTGCCCGCCCTGGCGTCCTGGCGCAAGCAGGCCCGTGAGCAGTCCACGGTGGACGGCTGGCGCTACCGCGTGACGTGGCAGCCGCTCGCCGAGGAGCGGTCCGCGCGGCTGACCGGCGCCTGGCTCGTCGTCACCCCGGCCACCGAGGACACCTGGACCGACGCCGTGGCCGGTGTGCTCGCCGAACGCGGCGCCGACGTACGGCGGATCGCCGTGGACACCGCCGTCGACGGCCGGGAGGAGCTGGCCGGACGGCTGCGCACCGCGCTCGCCGAAGCCGAAGCCGAGACCGGAACCGGGGCCGAGGGCGCCGTGTTCTCCGGAGTGGTGTCGCTGCTGGCCCCGGCCGGGGGCGCACACCCCGAACACGCCTCCCTGCCCGCCGGAACGGCCGCCCAGCTCGCGCTGGTCCAGGCCCTCGGCGACGCGGGGATCGGCGCGCCGTTGTGGTGCCTCACGAAGGGCGCCGTCTCCGTGGGCGGCACGGACCGCCCGGCCGCGCCCGAGCAGGCGCTGGTCTGGGGTCTGGGCCGGGTGGCCGCCCTGGAGCACCTGGAGCGCTGGGGCGGTCTGATCGACCTGCCCGACACGCCCGACGAGCGCGCCCTGACCCGGCTGGTGGGCCTCCTCGCCTCCGACGGCGACGACGACCAGGCCGCGATCCGTGCCACGGGCGTCTTCGGGCCCCGCCTGGTGCGCGCCCCGCTGGCCGACACCTCCGCCGTACGGGCCTGGAGGCCGACCGGCACCACACTGGTCACCGGCGGTACGGGACGGCTCGGCGCACAGGTCGCCCGGTGGCTGGCCCGCAACGGCGCCGACCATCTCGTGCTGGCGAGCCGCAGGGGCCCGGACGCCCCCGGGGCGGTCGAGCTGGAGGCCGAGCTGACCGGGCTCGGCGCCAAGGTCACCCTCGCCGCGTGCGATGTGACCGACCGCGCCGCGCTCGCCGAGACCCTCGCGGTCATCCCGGCCGACCAGCCGCTGACGGCCGTCGTGCACACCGCCGCCGTCATCGACGACGGGGTGATCGAGGGGCTGACCCCCGGTCAGGTCGAGCGGGTGCTGCGGCTCAAGGTGGACGCCACGCGCCATCTGCACGAGCTCACCCGCGAGCTGGACCTGACCGCGTTCGTGCTGTGCTCGCACTTCTCCGCCACCTTCGGCGCACCCGGCCAGGGCAACCAGGCGCCCGGTAACGCCTTCCTGCACGCCTTCGCCGAGCAGCGCCGCGCCGACGGGCTGCCCGCCACCACGCTGACCTTCGGCCCGTGGGGCGACGGCGGCACGGTGGACGGCGCCGTCGGCGACCGGATGCGCCGCCACGGCATCAACGAGATGGCGCCGGAGCCGGCCACCGCCACGCTCCAGCACGCGCTGGACCGGGACGAGACCGCGCTGACCGTCATCGACATGGACTGGCGGCGCTTCACCCTCGCCTTCACCGCCGACCGGCCGCGCCCGCTGCTGCACGACCTGCCGGAGGCCCGCGAGGTCGTCGAGGAGATGGCCGCCGCCGAGACCGACGACGCGGGCACCGCCGGTGCCGCCTTGGCCGGGCAGCTCGCGGGACTGCCGGAGACCGAGCGGGAGCGGGTGCTGCTGGATCTGGTGCGCGGCGCGGTGGCCGCCGTGCTGGGCCACTCCGGCGCCCAGGCCATCGAGGCCGGGCGGGCCTTCAAGGAGCTGGGCTTCGACTCGCTGACCGCGGTCGAACTCCGCAACCGGCTGGGCGCCGCGAGCGGGTTGAAGCTGCCCCCGAGCCTGATCTTCGACCACCCGACCCCGGCCGCCGTGGCCGCCTATCTGCGGGCCGGGATCGCTCCCGACGAGGCGGCCGACGGCACGGCGGTGCTCGAGGAACTCGACAAGCTGGAGTCCGCGCTCACCGGCACCGCGCCCGACAACATCACCCGGGCCCGGATCACCATGCGGCTGCGGTCGCTGCTGGCGAAGTGGAACGAGTCGGACGCTACGGCGGTCACCGCCGAGCCCGCCGCCGCGGCGGCGCCGGAGCGTCCGGCGAAGGACACGGTGGACGCCGAACAGCTCCAGTCGGCCAGCGACGAAGAGCTCTTCGCATTCATCAACAAGGGCCTCGGAAGGGCCTGACGAGAATTTCGCTATTGACGTCGAATCCAATGTCGGCCAGGATTTTCTCTATCCTTCAATAGAGTTTCGAAATACCGGGTTGCCCCCTATCGCTCCTTGGGTCTCCAGGGGGTCATAGGGGGCAGCTAGGGGTTGTTATGAGGGTTAGTTCTTACGTAGCCTCTCAGCGAGAAGTCGACTGATTTGGTTGTTGGTTACCGGCTCCCGTTGAGGATCTGTGGAGCATTTCCGATGCCGTCTGCCGTAATTGGATTGCGTAAATGGCGAATGAAGAGACGCTGCGGGACTACCTCAAGCTGGTAACGGCGGATCTGCACCAGACTCGCCTCCGCCTGCAAGAGGCCGAGGCGAAGAACCACGACCCCATCGCCATCGTGGGGATCGGCTGCCGTTATCCCGGGGGCGTGTCGTCGCCCGAGGACCTGTGGCGCATCGTCAGCGAGGGCGTCGACGCGGTCAGCGAATTCCCGCTGGACCGCGGGTGGAATGTCGACACGATGTACCACCCGGACCCGGACCACCCCGGCACCAGCTATGTGCACGAGGGCGGATTCGTCGACGGCATAGCCGATTTCGACCCCTCCCTGTTCGGCATCAGCCCCCGGGAAGCGCTCGGTATGGACCCGCAGCAGCGGATGCTGCTGGAGACCTCCTGGGAGGCGTTCGAGCGCGCCGGAATCGACCCGGTCGCGGTGCGCGGCCGGCAGATCGGCGTCTTCGTCGGCACCAGCAATCACGATTACCTGGGCGCGATCCTCAGTTCCAACGAGAACTTCGAGGGCTACTTCGGCACCGGTAACGCCGCGAGCGTCGCCTCCGGCCGCCTTTCCTACACCTTCGGCTTCGAGGGCCCGGCCGTCACGGTCGACACCGCCTGCTCCTCCTCGCTGGTGGCGCTCCACCTCGCCGTCCAGGCGCTGCGCAACGGCGAATGCTCGCTCGCCCTCGCCGGCGGCGCCACCCTGATGTGCGCGCCCGGCGTCTTCGTCGACTACAGCAAGATGCGCGGACTGGCCCTCGACGGCCGCTCCAAGCCCTTCGCCCCGGAGGCCGACGGCTTCTGCCTGGGCGAGGGCGTCGGCATGCTGCTCGTCGAGCGGCTGTCGGACGCCCAGCGCAAGGGCCACCCGGTGCTCGCCGTGGTCCGCGGCTCCGCCGTCAACCAGGATGGCGCCAGCAACGGCCTCACCTCGCCCAACGGCCCCTCGCAGCAGCGCGTCATCCTCCAGGCGCTGGCCAACGCCCGGCTCACCCCCGACCAGGTGGACGCCGTCGAGGCCCATGGCACCGGCACCGCCCTCGGCGACCCGATCGAGGCGCAGGCGCTGCTCGCCACGTACGGCCAGGACAGGCCCGAGGGCAAACCGCTGCTCATCGGCTCCATCAAGTCCAACATCGGCCACGCCCAGGCGGGCGCCGGTGTCGGCGGCATCATCAAGATGGTCATGGCGATGCGGCACGGTGTGCTGCCCCAGACCCTCCATCTCACCGAGCCCACCCCGCACGTCGACTGGACGGCCGGGGACGTCGAACTGCTCACCGCCCCCCGCGAATGGGGCAAGGACCCCGAGGGCGCCACCCCGCGCCGCGCGGGCGTCTCGTCGTTCGGCATGAGCGGCACCAACGTGCACACCATCCTCGAGGAGGCCCCGGCCCTCGCCGCCCCCGCCGAAAGTGGTGAGGACGGCAAGCCGGAGCGGGCCGAGATGCCCCTGGTCCCGGTCGTGCTGTCCGGCAAGAACGAACAGGCGCTGCGCGCCCAGGCGCTCCGGCTGCGGACCCATCTGGCCACCCACCCCGGCCACCGCCTCGCCGACATCGGCTACTCCCAGGCCGCCACCCGCGCCGCCCTCGACCGCCGCGCCGCGGTCGTCGCCGCCGGCCACGACGAGCTCCTCGCGGGCCTCGACGCGCTCGCCGAGGGCCGCCACCACCCCGAGGTGGCCGAGGGTCTCGCCGCCGAGGGCAAGGTCGCGTTCCTGTTCACCGGGCAGGGCAGCCAGCGCCTCGGCATGGGCCGTGAGCTCTACGCGACGTACCCGGTGTTCGCCGAGGCGCTGGACGCGGTCTGCGCCCAGCTCGACCGCTTCCTCGACCGGCCGCTGAAGGACGTGCTGTTCGGCGACGACGCCGCCACGCTCGACCGGACCGGCTACACCCAGCCCGCGCTGTTCGCCGTCGAGGTGGCCCTCTTCCGCCTCGTCGAATCCTGGGGACTGCGACCCGACTTCCTCTCCGGCCACTCCATCGGCGAGCTCACCGCCGCCCACGTCGCCGGGGTGCTCTCGCTCACCCACGCCTCCGCCCTGGTGGCCGCGCGCAGCCAGCTGATGCAGCAACTCCCCACCGGCGGCGCGATGATCGCGGTGCAGGCGGCGGAGGACGAGGTGACGCCGCTGCTGACCGAGCGGGTGTCCATCGCCGCCATCAACGGCCCGACGTCGGTCGTCATCGCCGGTGACGAGGGCGCGGCGCTGGAGATCGCGGCGGGCTTCGAGGCGCAGGGCCGCAAGACCAAGCGGCTCACCGTCAGCCACGCCTTCCACTCCCCGCACATGGACGGGATGCTGGCGAACTTCCGTCAGGTGGCCGAGCGGCTGACCTACGAGGCTCCGAAGATCCCGATCGTCTCCAACCTCACCGGCACCCTGGTGAGCGCCGACGAGATCACCACGCCCGAGTTCTGGGTCCGCCACGTCCGGGAGGCCGTCCGCTTCCTCGACGGCGTGCGCCGCCTCGAGGACCACGGCGTGACCACCTATCTGGAGCTCGGCCCCGACGGGGTGCTCTCCGCCATGGCCCAGGAGTGCGTGAGCGGCGACCGGAACCGCACGTTCGCCTTCCTGCCCGCCCTGCGCCCCGGCCGCCCCGAGCCCCGCACCCTGAGCAACGCGCTCGCCCAGGCCCACGTCCGCGGCCTGCCCGTGGACTGGGCCACGTACTACGCGGGCACCGGCGCCCGCCGCGTCGAACTGCCCACCTACGCCTTCCAGCGGCAGCGCTACTGGCCCGCCAACCCCTTCTCGTACGGCGTCGACTCCGCCGCCGCCGAGGCCGCCGCCCCGGCCGTGGCCGACGCCCGGTTCTGGGAGGTCGTACACAGCGAGGACCTGCCCGCCCTGGTCGAAACCCTCGGCCTCGACGGCGACCAGCCCCTCAGCGAGGTGCTGCCCGTCCTGTCCGCGTGGCGCCGCCAGAGCCACGTCGACACCACCGTGGACCGCTGGCGCTACCGCGTCACCTGGACACCGCTGCCGCAGACCCCGGACAAGCCGCTCACCGGCACCTGGCTCGTGGTCACCCCCGAGGGACACGCCGACGACCCCTGGGTGGCGGAGCCGCTGCGGCTGCTGGCCGAACGCGGCGTCACCGTCCACCGGATCGACGTCGACGGCGCCACCGCCGACCGCACCGCCCTCGCCGAGCGGATCCGCACCGCCCTCAGCCCGGACCCGGCACTCCAGGCCCCGTCCTTCGACGGGGTGCTCTCCCTGCTCGGCCTCGACGAGCGCCCGCACGACCGGCACCCCTCGCTCACCGCCGGACTCGCGGGCACCCTCACCCTCGTCCAGGCCCTCGGCGACGCCGACCTCGACGCCCCGCTGTGGGCCGCCACCCGCGGCGCGGTCTCCGTCGGCCGCTCCGACCGGCTCACCAGCCCCGAACAGGCCCAGATCTGGGGCCTGGGCCGCACCGCCGCCCTCGAACACCCCGAGCGCTGGGGCGGTCTGATCGACCTGCCCGAGACCGCCGACGACCGCGCCCTCGGACGGCTCGCCGACATCCTCGCCGGGCCCGACGGCATCAGCGGCGAGGACCACCTCGCCATCCGCCCGCAGGGCATCCACGCCCGCCGCCTGGCCCGCGCACCGCACCACGAGACCACCGACGACGGCTGGACCACCCACGGCACCGCGCTGATCACCGGCGGCACCGGCGCCCTCGGCGGCCATGTCGCCCGCTGGCTCGTGGCCCACGGCGCCCAGCACATCCTGCTCACCGGCCGTCGCGGCCCCGACGCGCCCGGTGCCGCCGAACTGCGCGACGAACTCACCGCCCTCGGCGCCCAGGTGACCGTCGCCGCCTGCGACGTGGCCGACCGCGGCGCCCTCGCCGGGCTGCTGGCGACCGTCCCCGCTGACCTCCCGCTGACCACGGTCGTGCACGCCGCCGGAGTGCTGGACGACGGGGTGCTCGACGCCCAGACCCCGCGTCGCATGGCCGACGTGCTGCGGGCCAAGGCCGACTCCGCCCGCCATCTGCACGAGCTCACCCGCGGCCTCGACCTGTCCGCCTTCGTGCTCTTCTCCTCCATGGCCGCCACCTTCGGCGCCGCCGGACAGGCCAACTACGTGGCCGCCAACGCCTACCTCGACGCGCTCGCCGAACAGCGCCGCGCCGAGGGCCTGCCCGCCACCTCGATGGCCTGGGGCGCCTGGGCCGACGGCGGCATGGCCACCGACGAGCTGGTGGCCGAGCGGCTCCGGCAGTCCGGGCTGCCCGCCCTCGCCACCGGACCGGCCACCGCCGCGCTGGGCGCCGCGCTCGACCTCGACGAGACCTTCTCCCTCGTCGTGGACATCGAATGGAACCGCTTCGCGCCCGGCCTCGCCGGCCACCGCCCGAACCCGCTGCTCGCCGACCTCTCAGAGGCGAAGCGCGCGATCGAGGTGGCACGCACCGCCACCGGCGGCCCCGCCATCCCCGGCCGGCCCACATCGCCGGCCCAGCGGCTGACCGACGCCGGAACCGACGAGGAACGCGACCAGATCGCCCTGGACTTCGTCCGCACCCAGGTGGCCGTCGTCCTCGGCCACCCCGGGCCGGACTCGGTGGAGCCCAGCCGCGCCTTCCGCGACCTCGGCTTCGACTCGCTGACCGCGGTCGAGATCCGCAACCTGCTGGCCACGCTCACCGGGCTCAAGCTGCCCGCCACCATCATCTTCGACTACCCCACCCCGATCGCCCTCGCCGACCACCTCAAGGCCGAACTCATCGGCTCGCGCCCGGCCGTGCCCGGAGCGTCGTCGGTGGGCGTGGCCCTGGACGACGACCCCATCGCGATCGTCGGCATGAGCTGCCGCTTCCCCGGCGGTGTGCGGTCGCCGGAGGAACTGTGGCGGCTCCTGGCGTCCGGCCAGGACGCGGTGGTCGACTTCCCCGCCGACCGCGGCTGGGACCTGGAGACGCTGTACGACCCGGAGGGCACGGGCGAGCACACCAGCTACGTCCGCGAGGGCGGATTCCTCGCCGACGCAGCCGAGTTCGACCCCGTCTTCTTCGGCATCTCGCCGCGTGAGGCCCTGGCCATGGATCCGCAGCAGCGGATGCTGCTGGAGACGTCGTGGGAGGCGTTCGAGCGGGCCGGGATCGATCCGACCACGCTGCGCGGCCAGCAGGTCGGCGTGTTCGCCGGTACCAACGGCCAGGACTATCTGCCCGTGATCCTCTCCGCCCCCGATGGCTCGGAAGGCTTCATGGGGACGGGTAACGCGGCCAGTGTGATGTCGGGTCGGGTGTCGTACGCGTTGGGGTTGGAGGGTCCGGCGGTGACGGTGGACACGGCGTGTTCGTCGTCGTTGGTGGCGTTGCACTGGGCGATTCAGGCGTTGCGGGCGGGTGAGTGCTCGTTGGCGTTGGCCGGTGGTGTGACGGTGATGTCGACGCCGGGTTCGTTTGTGGACTTCAGTCGTCAGCGTGGGCTTGCGGCGGATGGCCGTATCAAGGCGTTCGCGGCGGGTGCGGATGGCACGGGCTGGGGTGAGGGTGTGGGCATGCTGCTCGTGGAGCGGCTGTCGGACGCCCGGCGCAACGGCCATGAGGTGCTGGCGGTCGTACGCGGCTCGGCGATCAATCAGGACGGCGCGTCGAATGGTCTGACGGCGCCGAATGGTCCGTCGCAGCAGCGGGTGATCCGGCAGGCGCTGGCCGGTGCGGGGTTGTCGGCGTCCGAGGTGGACGCGGTCGAGGCCCATGGCACGGGCACCAAACTGGGCGACCCGATCGAGGCGCAGGCGCTGCTGGCCACCTACGGCCAGGAGCGGGACGCCGAGCAGCCCCTGTGGCTGGGCTCCATCAAGTCCAACTTCGGTCATACGCAGGCCGCGGCCGGTGTCGCCGGTGTGATGAAGATGGTGCTGGCCATCCAGCACGGACTGCTGCCGCAGACCCTCAACGTCGATGAGCCCACCCCGCATGTGGACTGGTCGGCGGGCGCGGTGTCGCTGCTGACGGAGGCGCGGGAGTGGCCGGAGACCGGCCGTCCGCGCCGGGCCGCGGTGTCCTCGTTCGGCATCAGCGGCACCAACGCCCACACCATCATCGAGCAGGCCCCGGTGTACGCGGACGAGACCGAGGACACGGCGCCGGTCGCCGCGCCCCGGTCCGGCCTCCCGGCCACTTGGATGCTTTCCGCCAAGTCCCCCGAGGGCCTGCGCGACCAGGCCGTACGGCTGCGCGCCCACCTCGACGAGCGGCCCGAGCTGGACCTCACCGACGTGGCGTTCACGCTCGCCACGCGCCGTACCGCCTTCGAGGAACGCGCGGCGCTCGTCGCCGAGGACCGGGACGGGCTGCTGTCCGGCCTGGCGGCGCTCGCCGAGGGCCGCACGGCGGCCGGGCTCGCACAGGGCTCGGTGGCCGGTGGCAAGGTGGCGTTCCTGTTCACGGGGCAGGGCAGCCAGCGGCTCGGCATGGGGCGTGAGCTGTACGACGCCTTCCCGGTGTTCGCGGACGCGCTGGACGAGGTGTGCGCTCACCTGGACGGGCACCTGGAGCGGCCGCTGCGGGAGGTGCTGTTCGGGGATGACGCCGAGGCGCTGGATCAGACGGGGTTCACTCAGCCCGCGCTGTTCGCGGTCGAGGTGGCGCTGTTCCGGCTGGTCTCGGAGGCGTGGGGGCTGAAGGCGGACTTCCTGTCCGGCCACTCCATCGGTGAGCTGGCCGCCGCGCATGTGGCCGGTGTGCTGTCTTTGGCGGACGCGGCGAAGCTGGTGGCGGCGCGTGGCCGGTTGATGCAGGAGCTGCCCGCCGGTGGCGCGATGATCGCGCTGCAGGCGTCCGAAGACGAGGTCGCGCCCCTGCTGACCGAGCGGGTCTCGATCGCCGCCCTCAACGGCCCCACGTCCGTCGTCATCGCGGGTGATGAGGACGCGGCTCTGGAGATCGCTTCCGGTTTTGAGGCGCGGGGTCGTAAGACCAAGCGGCTCACGGTCAGCCACGCCTTCCACTCCCCGCGCATGGACGGCATGCTGGACGCGTTCCGCGAGGTCGCCGAGGGGCTGTCGTACGAGGCCCCGCGCATCCCGATCGTCTCCAACCTCACCGGCGCGGTCGCCTCCGCAGAGGAGATCGCGACCGCCGACTTCTGGGTGCGACACGTCCGCGAGGCGGTCCGCTTCCTCGATGGCGTCCGTACGTTGGAGGCCCAGGGCGTCACCACCTACGTCGAGCTCGGCCCCGACGGTGTCCTGACCGCCATGGCCCAGGAGTGCGTCACCGACCCCGATGTGGCGGGTTTCGCCGCCGTGCTGCGCAAGGACCGCCCCGAGGCCGAGGCGCTGCTGTCGGCCGTCGCGCGGGCGCATGTGCGTGGCGTGGCGGTGGACTGGGCGGCCTACTACGCCCGTACCGGCGCCGCGCAGGTCGCGCTGCCCACGTACGCCTTCCAGCGGCAGCGCTACTGGCCGAAGGTCTCGTCGCTGTTCCTCGGCGACGTGGCCGCGGTCGGCCTGGGCGAGGCCGGGCATCCGCTGCTCGGTGCCAGCGCCGAACTGCCGGACGCGGACGCGACGCTGTTCACCGGACGGCTGGCGCTTTCGACCCACCCGTGGCTCGCGGGCCACACCATCATGGACACGGTGCTGCTGCCCGGTACCGCGTTCGTGGAGCTGGCGATCCGCGCGGGTGACCAGGTCGGCTGCGACTACCTGGAGGAGCTGACCCTCGAGGCGCCGCTGGTGCTGCCCGCGCAAGGCGGTGTCCAGCTGCGGCTGTCGGTCGGTGCGGCCGACGAGACGGGCCGCCGTCCGCTGTCGCTGCACTCCCGGCTGGAGAGCCTGCCCGCCGAGGAGCCGTGGACCCGGCACGCCGCCGGTGTCCTGGCGTCCGGCGGCCGTCCGGAGGCGTCGTTCGAGCTGAGCGCGTGGCCCCCGGCGGACGCGGCCGAGGTGGAGCTGGACGGCCGCTACGAGGGCCTGCTGGACATCGGCTTCGCCTACGGCCCCGCCTTCCAGGGGCTGCGCAGGGCGTGGCAGCGCGGCGGCGAGGTGTTCGCCGAGGTGGCGCTGGACGAGGAGACGGCCGAGGAGGCCGCCGCGTTCGGGCTGCATCCGGCGCTGCTGGACTCCGCCCTGCACGCCATCGGCATGGGCGGCCTGGGCAACACGGGCGGCGAAGGGCGGCTGCCGTTCGCCTGGACCGGCGTGTCGCTGTACGCGAGCGGCGCCTCGGCGCTGCGGGTACACCTGACCCCCGCCCGCACCGACGGTGTCCGGCTGGAGATCGCCGACACCACCGGCGCGCCCGTCGCGGCCGTCGAGACGCTCGGGCTGCGCCCGGTTTCGGCCGAGCAGATCCAGAGCGCGCGCACGGCCTACCACGAGTCGCTGTTCCGCCTGGAGTGGGCGACCACGGCCGGGCTCGCCGACGCGGCCGGGGCGGACGTTCCCGCCGACGGGCGGTGGGCGGTGCTGGGCGCCGATCCGCTCGGGCTCGGGACCTCGGCGTACGGGGACCTGGAGACGCTGACCGGGGCGGTCGCCGCGGGCACCGCCCCCGCGCCCGAGTACGTCGTCGTCTCGCCGTCCGCCGAGGTCGGTGAGCAGGCGGCGCGCGGAGCGCACCGCGCCGCCGGCGCGGCGCTCTCGGTCGTCCAGCGGTGGCTGGAGGAGGAGCGGTTCGGGGACGCCCCGCTGGTCGTGGTGACCCGTGGCGCGGTGGCCGTCGAGGCCGATGAGCCGGTGGCGGATCTGGCCGGTGCGGCCGTGTGGGGTCTGCTGCGCTCGGCGCAGTCGGAGAACCCGGGCCGCTTCGTGCTGGTGGACACCGACGGCGCGGACGAGTCGCTGCGGGCGCTGCCCGCCGCCCTGGCCTCGGGCGAGCCGCAGCTGGCGGTCCGCGCGGGCACGGTGTCCGTGCCGCGGCTGGCGCGGGTGGCCATGGAGCCGGAGGGCGGCGACGCCCGGGGCCTCGACCCCGAGGGCACGGTGCTGGTGACCGGCGCGTCCGGTTCGCTGGGCGGCCTGGTGGCGCGGCATCTGGTGGCCGAGCGTGGCGTACGGCAGCTGCTGCTGGTGAGCCGCCGTGGCGATCAGGCCCCGGGTGCGGCCGAACTCGGCGCCGAGCTGGCCGGGTTGGGCGCCGAGGTGGCCTGGGCGGCGTGTGATGTGGCGGACCGGAACGCGCTCGCCGCGGCCCTCGCCACCGTTCCCGCCGAGCATCCGCTGACGGCGGTCGTGCACACCGCCGGTGTGCTGGACGACGGTGTGATCGGCTCCCTCACCTCCGAGCGCGTCGACCACGTCATGCGCCCGAAGGTGGACGCGGCCTGGAACCTGCATGAGCTCACCCGCGAGCTGGACCTGACGGCCTTCGTGCTGTTCTCGTCCTCCTCCGGTGTGTTCGGCGGCCCGGGCCAGGGCAACTACGCCGCTTCCAACGCCTTCCTGGACGCCCTCGCCCGCCACCGCGCCGCCCAGGGCCTGCCCGCCACCGCGCTCGCGTGGGGCCTGTGGGCCGGGGCCGGTATGGGCAGCACCCTGGACGAGGCCGACATCGCCCGGATGCGGCGCGCCGGACTGCCGCCGCTGCCGGTCGCGGAGGGCCTCGCGCTGCTCGACACCGCGCTGACCGTCTCCGAGGCGTCGCTGGTGCCGATGCGGGTGGACATCGCGGCCCTGCGCACCCAGGCCGCCAGTGGCGCGGTCTCGCCCCTGTTCCGCGGTCTGGTGCGGATCCCGGCGCGGCGCGCGGTGGACGCGGTCGCGGCGGGCGGCGAGTCCGGCCTTGCCGGGCGGCTCGCCGGGCTGTCCGAGCCCGAACAGGAGCGGCTGCTGCTGGACCTGGTGCGCGGCCAGGTGGCCACCGTGCTCGGCTACGCCGGAGCGGAGACCATCGGTTCCGGCCGGGCGTTCAAGGAGCTGGGCTTCGACTCGCTGACCGCCGTCGAGCTGCGCAACCAGCTCAACACGGTCACCGGGCTGCGGCTGCCCGCCACGCTCATCTTCGACTACCCGGACCCTCAGGTGCTGGCCCGCCAGCTGCGTACCGAGCTCGTCGGCGAGCGGTCCCCGGTGGTGCACACGCCGGTTCCGGTCGTGGCCGCCACCGACGACGAGCCGATCGCCATCGTGGCCATGAGCTGCCGCTACCCCGGCGGGGTCACCACCCCCGAGGAGCTGTGGCAGCTGCTCGCCGCGGGCGAGGACGGCATCTCCCGCTTCCCGGACAACCGCGGCTGGGACCTCGAGGCGCTCTACGACCCGGACCCGGAGACCCAGGGCACCTCCTACGCCCGCGAGGGCGGATTCCTGCCCGACGCGGCCGAGTTCGACCCGGCGTTCTTCGGCATCTCGCCACGTGAGGCGCTGGCCATGGACCCGCAGCAGCGGCTGCTGCTGGAGACCTCGTGGGAGGCGTTCGAGCGCGCCGGGATCGACCCGCTGTCCGTGCGCGGCAGCAGGACCGGTGTGTTCGCGGGCGTCATGTACCACGACTACGGGTCCCGGCTGCACGCCGTCCCCAGCGAGGTCGAGGGCTACCTCGGCACCGGCAGCTCCAGCAGCGTGGTGTCCGGCCGCGTGGCCTACACCTTCGGCCTCGAAGGCCCGGCCGTCACGGTCGACACGGCCTGCTCGTCGTCGCTGGTGGCGCTCCACCTGGCGGCGCAGGCGCTGCGCCAGGGCGAGTGCTCGCTGGCGCTGGCCGGCGGTGTCACGGTGATGTTCACCCCGGGTACGTTCATCGACTTCAGCCGCCAGCGCGGACTGGCCAGGGACGGCCGCTGCAAGTCCTTCGCGGCCGCCGCCGACGGCACCGGCTGGGGCGAGGGCGCGGGCATGCTGCTCCTGGAGCGGCTGTCGGACGCCCGTCGACACGGCCATGAGGTGCTGGCGATCGTGCGCGGCTCGGCCGTCAACCAGGACGGCGCGTCCAACGGCCTGACCGCGCCCAACGGCCCGTCCCAGCAGCGCGTCATCCGCCAGGCCCTCGCCAACGCCCGCCTGACCACCGGCGAGGTGGACGTGGTCGAGGCGCACGGCACCGGCACCACGCTGGGCGACCCGATCGAGGCGCAGGCGCTGCTGGCCACGTACGGCCGGGAGCGGGACGCGGAACAGCCGCTGTGGCTGGGCTCGGTGAAGTCCAACCTGGGCCACACCCAGGCCGCCTCCGGTGTCGCCGGTGTCATCAAGATGGTGCTGTCGATGCGGCACGGTCTGCTGCCGCGCACGCTGCACGTGGACCAGCCGTCGCCGCATGTGGACTGGTCGGCGGGCGCGGTGTCGCTGCTGACCGAGGCGCGGGAGTGGCCGGAGAGCGGCCGTCCGCGCCGGGCCGCGGTGTCCTCGTTCGGCATCAGCGGCACCAACGCCCACGCCATCATCGAGCAGCCGCCCGCCCCCGAGCCGGACGAGCCCGCGGCGGAGCCCGAGGCCCTGCCGTACGTGCCCGTGCTGCTGTCGGCCCGTACCGAGGACGGGGTGCGGGCCCAGGCGCGGCGGCTGCGGTCGCGGATCGCCGCCGAGCCCGGGACCTCCCTCACCGATCTGGGCTTCTCGCTCGCCACGACCCGCGCCGCGCTGGAACACCGCGTCGCCCTGGTGGCCGAGGGCCATGACGAGGCGCTGGGCGCGCTGGACGCGCTGGCGCGCGGTGAGCACCCGGCGCAGGCGCTGCGCGGGGTGGCCACCGAGGGCAAGGTGGCGTTCCTGTTCACCGGGCAGGGCAGCCAGCGGCTCGGCATGGGCCGTGAGCTCTACGGGGCGTTCCCGCGCTTCGCGGAGGCGCTGGACGAGGTGTGCGACGCGCTGGACCCGCATCTCGAACGGCCGCTGCAGACCGTGCTGTTCGGCGAGGACGCCCAGGCCCTGGACCGCACCGCGGTCACCCAGCCCGCGCTGTTCGCGATCGAGGTGGCGCTGTTCCGGCTGGTCGAGGCGTGGGGTCTGAAGGCGGACTACCTGTCCGGCCACTCCATCGGCGAACTGGCCGCCGCGCACGTGGCGGGTGTGTTCTCGCTCGCCGACGCGTGTGCGCTGGTCGCGGCCCGTGGCCGGCTGATGCAGGAACTGCCCGCCGGTGGCGCGATGATCGCCGTCCAGGCGTCCGAGGACGAGGTGGCGCCGCTGCTCACCGACCGGGTGAGCATCGCCGCCCTCAACGGCCCGACGTCGGTGGTCATCGCGGGTGACGAGGACGCGGCGGTCGCGATCGCCACGTCGTTCGAGGCGCGGGGCCGTAAGACCAAGCGGCTCACCGTCAGCCACGCCTTCCACTCCCCGCACATGGACCCGATGCTCGCGGACTTCCGCAAGCTGGCCGAGGGCCTGACCTTCAACGCCCCGAAGATCCCGCTGGTGTCCTGCCTCACCGGCACCGTGGTCTCCGCCGACGAGATCCGCCTGCCGGAGTTCTGGGTGCGCCACGTCCGCGAGTCCGTCCGCTTCGTCGACGGTGTCCGCACCCTGCGCGAGCAGGGCGTGACCACGTATCTGGAGCTCGGCCCGGACGGAGTGCTCTGCGCGATGGGCGAGGACTGCCTCGCCGAGACGGAGACCGGGACCGCGGCGGGGTCCGGGACCGGGACCGACAGGGACGGCGACACCGACGCGGTGTTCGTCCCCGCCCTGCGCGGTGGCCGCCCCGAGGCCCAGGCGCTCGCCACCGCCCTCGCCCACGTCCATGTCCGTGGCGCGGCCCCGGACTGGGCGGCGGTCTACGGCGGACGCGGCGCCCGCCGCGTGGAGCTGCCCACCTACGCCTTCCAGCGCCAGCGCTACTGGCTCGACGTGGGCATCTCCGTCGAGGACGTGATCTCCGCGGGCCTCGACACGGCCGACCACCCGCTGCTGGGCGCGGCGGTGGAACTCCCCGACACCGGTGGCTTCGTGTTCACCGGGCGGCTGTCGCTGCTCACCCACCCCTGGCTGGCCGACCACGCCGTCATGGACACCGTGCTGCTGCCCGGCACCGCCTTCGTGGAACTCGCGCTGCGCGCCGGTCACGAGGCGGGCTGTGACACGGTCGAGGAGCTGACCCTCCAGGCCCCGCTGGTCCTGCCCGAACAGGGCGCCGTCCAGCTGCGGCTGGAGCTCGCGGCGGCCGACGAGACCGGGCGGCGCCCGCTGACCCTGCACTCCCGCCGGGAGGACGTGCCCGCCGACGAGCCGTGGATCCGCCACGCCACCGGCTTCCTCGCTCCGGGCGGCGCGAACGCCCAGGGTGGCCCGGACGAGCCGGTGGACCTGAGCGCCTGGCCCCCGGCCGACGCGACGGCCCTGGCGACCGAGGAGTTCTACGAGGGCGCGGCCGCCGCCGGACTCGGCTACGGCCCGGTCTTCCAGGGGCTGCACGCCGCCTGGCGGCGCGGCGAGGAGCTGTTCGCCGAGATCCGGCTGCCCCAGGGCTTCGAGCCGCGGGCCGCCGGGTACGGGGTGCATCCGGCGCTGCTGGACGCCGCCCTGCACACCCTCGGCCTCGACCCGCAGGGTGAGGGGAGCGAAGGGGCGCGGCTGCCGTTCGCCTGGACCGGCGTACGGCTGCATGCCGGGGGCGCCGCATCGCTGCGCGTACGGCTGCGGCCCGGCGCCGACGGGGTGTCGCTGCACCTCGCCGACGGCACCGGCGCCGCCGTGGCCACCATCGACGGCCTGGTGCTGCGCCCGCTGGCGGCCGAGCAGTTGGACGCCTCGCGCGCCGCGCACCACGAGTCGCTGTTCCGCCCCGAGTGGGCGGCCCTGTCCGCGTCCGCCACCGGCATCCCGCTGGGCGAGCGCTGGGTGACCCTCGGCGCCGCCACCGGCTTCACCGTCGGCGGCGAACGGCTGGACGACCACGCGGACCTCGCGGCGCTCGCCGCCGCCCTCGACGGTGGCGCGTCCGCCCCCGATGTGGTCGTGGCGCCCCTCACGGGCGTGGCGTCCCTCACGGGCGTGGCGTCCCTCACGGGCGTGGCGTCCCTCACCGCGAACGGCGGCGCGGCGCCTCTCACCGGGACCGGCAGCGTGGCGCCTCTGCGCGCGGCCGACGGCGCGGCGTCCCTGCCCGCCACGGACGGTAAGGCTCCCCTCACCGCCACCGGCGGCATCGCGTCCCTGCCCGAGAGCGCCCGCGCCGCCGCCCGGGACGCCCTGGACCTGGTCCAGAACTGGCTGAACGAGCAGCGGCTCGCCGACACCCGTCTCGTCCTCGTCACCCGTGGCGCGGTCGCGGCGGCCCCCGGCGAGGACGTCACCGACCTGGCCCACACCACCGCGTGGGGCCTGGTGAAGTCCGCGCAGTCGGAGAACCCCGGCCGTTTCGTCCTGGTGGACATCGACGGCACCGACGCCTCCCAACGGGCCCTGCCATCGGTGCTCGCCACCGACGAACCGCAGCTCGCCCTGCGCTCCGGCACCGGCCACGCCTACCGGCTCGCCCGGGTCCCGGCCCCGGCGGACACCCCCGAGCCGGCCGGGCTCGGCGACCCGGAGGGCACCGTGCTGCTGAGCGGCGCCACCGGCGCCCTGGGCGGACTCTTCGCCCGCCACCTGGTGGCGGAACGCGGCGTGCGGCATCTGCTGCTGGTCAGCCGCCGCGGCGGCGAAGCCCCGGACGCGGCCGAACTCGCCGCCGAACTCGGCGCGTTGGGCGCCGATGTCACCTGGGCGGCCTGCGACACCGCCGACCGGGACGCCCTCGCCGCCACCCTCGCGGCCATCCCGGTGGAGCACCCGCTGACCGCCGTGGTGCACACCGCGGGCGTCCTGGACGACGGGGTGATCAGCTCGCTCACCGGTGAGCGGATCGACACCGTACTGCGCCCCAAGGTGGACGCGGCGTGGAACCTCCACGAGCTCACCCGCGAGCTGGACCCGGCCGCGTTCGTGCTCTTCTCCTCGGCCGCCGGCGCCTTCGGCAGCTCGGGACAGGGCAACTACGCCGCGGCCAACACCTTCCTCGACGCGCTCGCCCAGCACCGCCACGCCCACGGCCTGCCCGCGAGCTCGCTCGCCTGGGGCCTGTGGGCCACGGCCGACGGCATGGCCGGAAGCCTCGACACCTCCGATGTCACCCGCATCTCGCGCGGTGGCTTCGCGGCGCTCGGACAGGACGAGGGCCTGGCGCTGTTCGACGTGGCGGGCACCCTGCCCGAGGCCGCGCTGGTGCCGATCCGCATCGACACGGGCGCACTGCGCGGACAGGCCGCCGCCGGGCTGCTGCCGCCGCTGCTGCGCGGCCTGGTCCGCACCCCCGTACGGCGCTCCGCCGACACCGGGGCCACCTCCGGTGTCGTGGCCGACTCCGGCGCGGGCTCGCTCGCGACACGGCTCGCCGGGCTCTCGGAGACCGAACGCGACCGCGAGCTGCTGGAGGTCGTCCGCGGCCATGTCGCGGCCGTCCTCGGCCACGCCACCCCGGACGACGTGGACGCCGGACGAGGCTTCCTCGACCTCGGCTTCGACTCGCTCACCGCCGTGGACCTGCGCAACCGACTGGGCGCCGCCGCCGGGCTGCGCCTGCCGGTCACGCTGATCTTCGACTACCCGACGCCCACCGCGCTCGCCGGGTACCTGCGCGAGGAGCTCGGCCTGGACAGCGCGGCCGGACACCAGCCCGTACACGCGGAGCTCGACAAGCTCGAGGCCATCCTCGCCACGATCGCCCCGGACGACCTCGATCGCCCCGGCATCACCACCCGCCTGCGCGACCTCCTGTCGAAGTGGAATGAAACGCAAAGTGCTACGGACAGCACCGCAGAAGACCGTGAAATCCAGTCCGCGACGGCAGACGAGATCTTCGATCTCCTCGACGACGAGCTCGGGCTCTCCTGACCTGCTCCACAAGAGCTCATCGACTCACCTCAGCACCGCGGGGACGGCGTAATGGCGACGGCGAACGAAGAGAAGTACCTCGACTACCTCAAGCGGGCCACCACCGACCTGCGCGAGGCGCGGCGGCGGCTGCGCGAGGTCGAGGAGCGCGAGCAGGAGCCCATCGCCATCGTGGCGATGAGCTGCCGCTACCCCGGCGGGGTCAGCACCCCCGAGGAGCTGTGGCAGCTCGTCGCCCGCGGCGGTGACGCCGCCACGCCGTACCCCACCAACCGCGGCTGGGCCACCGACGTCCTCTTCGAACCGGACCCGGACAGCGACCAGGAGCCGTACGTCCACGAGGGCGGATTCCTCCACGACGCGGCCGACTTCGACCCCGCGTTCTTCGGCATCTCGCCGCGCGAGGCCCTGGCCATGGACCCGCAGCAGCGGCTGCTGCTGGAGACCTCCTGGGAGGCGTTCGAGCGCGCGGGCATCGACCCGACCACCCTCCAGGGCAGCCAGACCGGTGTGTTCGCGGGCGTGATGTACCACGACTACGCCTCCCGGCTGTTCTCCGCTCCCGAGGACGTCGAGGGCTTCCTCGGCAACGGCAGCTCCGGCTCCATCGCCTCCGGCCGCGTCGCCTACACCTTCGGCCTGGAGGGGCCGGCCGTCACCATCGACACGGCCTGCTCCTCCTCCCTGGTCGCCCTGCACTTCGCCGCCCAGGCGCTGCGCCGCCGGGAGTGCTCGCTGGCGCTGGCCGGTGGTGTCACGGTCATGTCCACCCCCGGCACCTTCAGCGAGTTCAGCCGCCAGCGCGGACTCGCGGCGGACGGCCGCTGCAAGTCGTTCGCGGCGGCGGCGGACGGCACCGGGTGGGGCGAGGGCGCGGGCATGCTGCTGCTGGAGCGGCTCTCCGACGCCCGCGCCAACGGCCACCAGGTACTCGCCGTCGTCCGCGGCAGCGCCATCAACCAGGACGGCGCCAGCAGCGGACTGACCGCGCCCAACGGCCCCTCGCAGCAGCGCGTCATCCGCCAGGCCCTGGCCGCCGCCCGGCTCGCCCCCGGCCAGATCGACGTGGTCGAGGCCCACGGCACGGGCACCACCCTCGGCGACCCCATCGAGGCGCAGGCCCTGCTCGCCACGTACGGGCGCAACCACAGCGAGGACCAGCCGCTGTGGCTGGGCTCCATCAAGTCCAACATCGGTCACACCCAGGCCGCCGCCGGTGTCGCGGGCATCATCAAGATGGTCATGGCGATGCGCCACGGGGTGCTTCCACGGACCCTGCACGTCGACCAGCCCACCCCCAACGTCGACTGGTCGGCGGGCGCCGTCTCGCTGCTGACGGAGGGCCGCGCCTGGCCCGACACCGGGCAGCCGCGCCGGGCCGCGGTGTCCTCGTTCGGCATCAGCGGCACCAACGCGCACACCATCCTGGAGCAGGCGCCGGAGCCGGAGGAGGCGGAAGCCGCGAAGACGGCTGACGACGCCCCCGCCGAAACCCGCGCCGCCACCGCGCTGCCGCTGTGGACCGTGGCCGCCAAGAGCCGCCCCGCGCTGCGCGCCCAGGCCGCCAACCTGCGCGCCCACCTTGAGGCCAACCCCGAACTCCGCCTCACCGACGTCGGCTTCTCACTGGCCATCGGCCGGGCCGCCTTCGAGTACCGGGCGGCGATCGTCGCCGACGACCGCGAGGGCCTGATACGGGCCCTCGACGCGCTGTCCCGAGAGGAGCCCGCGACCGGGCTGGTCGAGGGCAAGGTCGCCGGCGGCAAGGTGGCGTTCCTGTTTACGGGGCAGGGGAGTCAGCGGCTGGGGATGGGGCGTGAGTTGTATGGCGCCTATCCGGTGTTCGCGGAGGCGTTGGATGAGGTGTGTGCGGAGCTGGATCCGCATCTTGAGCGGCCGTTGAGGACGGTGCTGTTCGGGGAGGACGCCGAGGCGCTGGACCAGACCGGGTTCACTCAGCCTGCGTTGTTCGCGGTTGAGGTGGCGTTGTTCCGGTTGGTTTCGGAGGCGTGGGGTCTGCGGCCCGATTTCCTTTCCGGGCATTCGATTGGTGAGTTGGCTGCCGCGCATGTGGCGGGTGTGTTGTCGCTGGCGGATGCGGCGCGGTTGGTGGCTGCGCGTGGGCGTTTGATGCAGGAGCTTCCGGTCGGTGGCGCGATGGTCGCGGTGCAGGCGTCGGAGGACGAGGTGGCGCCGCTGCTGACGGAGCGGGTGTCGATCGCGGCGCTCAATGGGCCGTCGTCGGTGGTCATCGCGGGTGATGAGGACGCGGCTCTGGAGATCGCTTCCGGTTTCGAGGCGCGGGGTCGTAAGACCAAGCGGCTCACCGTGAGCCATGCGTTCCATTCGCCGCGTATGGACGGGATGCTGGAGGCGTTCCGCGAGGTGGCGCAGGGGCTGTCGTACGAGGCTCCGAAGATTCCGATCGTGTCGAATCTGACCGGTGGCGTGGTGTCCGCCGAGGAGATCACGACTCCCGACTTCTGGGTGCGCCATGTCCGCGAGGCCGTCCGCTTCCTCGACGGCGTACGGACGTTGGAGGAGCGCAACGTCACGACGTTCGTGGAGCTGGGCCCGGACGGTGTGCTCACCGCGATGGCCCAGGACTCCCTGACCCGCGACGACGCCACCCTTGTGTCCGCGCTGCGCTCCGGCCGCCCGGAGCTCCAGAGCCTGGCCACCGCCGTCGCCGGGGCGCATGTGCACGGTGTCTCCCCGGACTGGGCCGCCGTGTTCGCCGGGACCGACACGGCCCGCACCGACCTCCCGCTCTACCCCTTCCAGCGCGAGACCTACTGGCTCGACACCGGCTACTGGGCGGGCGACATGGCGTCCGCCGGGCTCGGCGTGGCCGACCATCCGCTGCTGGGCGCGGCGGTGGCACTCGCCGACTCCGACGGCTTCCTCTACACCGGCCGGCTCGCCCTGGACACCCATCCGTGGCTGGCCGATCACGCGGTGGCGGGCTCGGTGCTGTTGCCCGGTACGGCCTTCGTGGAGCTGGCGATACGCGCCGGTGACCAGGTCGGTTGCGATCTGCTGGAGGAGCTGACGCTGGAGGCGCCGCTGGTGCTTCCCGAGGCGGGCGGTGTCCAGCTCCAGCTCTCGGTGGGCGCGCCCGACGGTTCGGGGCGGCGCTCGCTGACGGTGTACTCGCGCTCCGAGGACGCGGCGGTCGACGAGCCGTGGATGCGGCATGCGTCGGGCGTGCTGGGCTCGGGCGCGCCGACGGCGCCGTTCGACCTGGCGGCGTGGCCCCCGGCGGGGGCGTCTGCGCTACCGGTCGAGGGTCTGTACGAGGGTCTGGCCGAGGCCGGGCTGGTGTACGGCCCGGTGTTCCGGGGGCTGACGTCGGCCTGGCGGCTCGATGGTGAGGTCTATGCGGAGCTGGAGCTGCCGGAGGGCGCGCGGTCTGAGGCGGGTGCGTTTGGTCTGCATCCGGCGCTGTTGGACTCCGCGCTGCATGCGGTGGGGTTGGGCGGTCTGATCGAGGGCGAGGTCGGTGCTCGGCTGCCGTTTTCGTGGTCCGGGGTGTCGTTGCATGCGGTGGGTGCTTCGGTGTTGCGGGTGCGGTTGTCGGCTGCTGGTGCGGGTGCGGTGTCGCTCGCGGTGGCCGATGGTGCGGGGCGTGCGGTGCTGTCGGTGGATTCGCTGGTGTTGCGGCCGGTGTCGGTGGAGCAGATCCGGGGTGCGCGGGGTGGTCGTCAGGAGTCGCTGTACCGGCTTGACTGGGCTGAGGTGTCCGCTCAGGGTGGGGCAGGGCGCTGGGCGTTGCTTGGGTCCGACGCCTTGGGGTTGGCGTCGTCTGGGCAGCGGTTCGAGACGTACGCCGATCTGGAGGCGTTGGCTGCGGCGGTGGAGTCGGGTGCCAGTGTGCTGCCGGATGATGTGGTGGTCGCCCTGTCCGCGGGCCTTCCGGGGTTTGGGGACGGGGGTGCTGGGGCGGAAGCTGCCGCTGGTGCGGCTTCGCATGTTGGCTCGGGTGGGGCAAATCAAGCCCGTCCGGCGTTTGAGGACACGCCCGAAGGGCGTCCGGGGTCCTGGGGCTTGCTCAGCCACGCGGCGGAGCCGCATGTCGATGCTGTGGGAAGGGGCGGGGCTGGGGAATGCTCCTCACCCGCCGACACGGCGCACCGCGCTACCGCCCAGGCGCTGGGCCTGCTGCAGCAGTGGCTGGCGGATGACCGCTTCGCAAACTCGCGTCTGGTCGTCCTGACCTCGGGTGCGGTGGGTGCCGGTGCGGATGAGCCGGTGGCCGATCTGGCCCATGCGGCCGTCTGGGGCCTGGTGCGCTCGGCCGAGTCGGAGAACCCGGGCCGGTTCGTCCTGGTGGACGTCGATGGCGGCGCCGATTCGCTGGCGGCGGTGCCGGACGCGCTGGCGTCGGGCGAGCCGCAGGTGGCCGTACGGGAGGGGGTGCTGCGGGCACCGCGTCTGGCGCGGGCCGCCGCCACGGGCTCCGAGGACGACGCGCCGGAGTTCGATGCCGAGGGCACGGTGCTGGTGACCGGTGCGAGTGGCACGCTGGGTGCGCTGTTCGCTCGCCATCTGGTGGTGGAGCGTGGCGTGCGGCATCTGCTGCTGGTGAGCCGTCGTGGCGGCGAGGCTCCCGGCGCGGCCGAACTCACCTCTGAACTGGTCGAGTTGGGTGCGAGCGTGCGCTGGGCGGCGTGTGATGTCGCCGATCGTGACGCGCTGGCCGAGGTGCTGGCGGGGATTCCGGCGGAGCATCCGCTGATGGGCGTGGTGCACACGGCCGGTGTGCTGGATGACGGTGTGATCGGTTCGCTCACCCCCGAGCGCATGGCCGGGGTGCTGCGTCCGAAGGTGGACGCGGCGTGGAATCTGCATGAGCTGACCCGCGACCTGGACCTGTCGGCGTTCGTGCTCTTCTCCTCCGCCGCCGGTGTCTTCGGCGCCGCCGGCCAGGGCAACTACGCCGCCGCCAACGCCTACGTGGACGCGCTCGCCCAGCACCGTACGGCGCTCGGCCTGCCCGGCACCTCGCTGGCCTGGGGCCTGTGGGCCGCCGAATCCGGCGGTATGGCCGGTGAGCTGGACCAGGCCGATATGTCCCGGATGAGCCGGGGCGGTGTCGCCGCGCTCGCCACCGACGAGGGCAAGGAGCTGTTCGACGCGGCCGGACGGGCGGGCGAGGCGCTGCTCGTCCCGGTGCGTCTCGACCTGGCGGCGGCACGGGCCGAGGCGGCGGCCACCGGTGTGGTGGCGCCGCTGATGTCCGGGCTGGTGCGGGTCCCGGCGCGGCGTACGGCCGAGGGCTCCGCCGGAACGGACGCCCTGGCGCAGCGGCTTGCCCGCCTGACCGCGCCCGAGCAGTTGGAGACGCTGCTGGAGCTGGTCCGTACCCAGGTCGCGGCCGTCCTGGGCTATGCCACCGCCGACTCCGTGGACCCCGATCGGGCCTTCCGCGACCTGGGCTTCGACTCGCTGACCGCTGTCGAACTGCGCAACCGAATGAACGCGGTCACCGGGATGCGGCTCCCCGCCACCCTGGTCTTCGACTATCCGACCTCCCTCGTCCTGGCCGAACACCTCCGGGACGAACTGGCGGGCACTCGCGCCCAGTCGGGCCTGCCGGTGTCGACCGTGGGCGCCCTCGCCGATGAGCCGATCGCCATCGTGGGCATGAGCTGCCGCTTCCCGGGCGGGGTGCGCACCCCCGAGGACCTGTGGCGGCTGCTGTCCTCCGGCCAGGACGCGATCTCCGGCTTCCCCGTGGACCGTGGCTGGGACCTGGACGCGCTCTACCATCCGGACCCGGAGCACCCCGGGACCTCGTACACCCGCGAGGGCGGTTTCCTCCACGGCGCCGCCGACTTCGACCCCACCTTCTTCGGAATCTCGCCGCGCGAGGCCGTCGCCACCGATCCGCAGCAGCGGCTGCTGCTGGAGACGTCGTGGGAGGCGTTCGAGCGGGCTGGCATCGACCCGGCCACGCTGCGCGGCAGCCGTACCGGTGTGTTCGCGGGCGTCATGTACCACGACTACGCCACGCTCGTGGAGCAGGCCCCCGACGGCGGTGGCGAGGGCGCGATCGGCTCCGGCAGCACGGGCTCCATCGCCTCCGGCCGTGTCGCCTACGCGCTCGGCCTGGAAGGCCCGGCGGTCACCGTGGACACGGCGTGCTCGTCGTCGCTGGTGGCGCTGCACTGGGCGATGCAGGCGCTGCGCTCGGGCGAGTGCACGATGGCGCTGGCCGGTGGTGTCACTGTGATGGCGACCCCCGGCACGTTCGTCGGCTTCAGCCGCCAGGGCGGTCTGTCCGCCGACGGCCGCTGCAAGGCGTTCTCGGCGGACGCGGACGGCACGGGCTGGGCCGAGGGCGCGGGCATGCTGCTGGTCGAGCGGCTGTCGGACGCGCGCAGGAACGGCCACCCGGTGCTGGCGGTGGTGCGCGGCAGCGCCGTGAACCAGGACGGTGCGTCCAATGGCCTGACGGCGCCGAACGGCCCGTCCCAGCAGCGCGTCATCCGGCAGGCGCTGGCCGCCGCCGGGCTGTCGGTCGGCGATGTGGACGCGGTCGAGGCGCACGGCACGGGCACGACCCTGGGCGACCCGATCGAGGCGCAGGCGCTGCTGGCCACGTACGGCCAGGAGCGGGACGCCGAGCGGCCGTTGCTGCTGGGCTCCATCAAGTCCAACATGGGCCACACGCAGGCCGCCGCCGGTGTCGCGGGCATCATGAAGATGGTCCTCGCCATGCGGCACGGGGTGCTTCCGCAGACCCTGCACGCGGACGAGCCGTCGCCGCATGTGGACTGGTCGGCGGGGGCCGTTTCGCTGCTGAGCGAGCGGGTGGAGTGGCCGGAGACCGGCCGTCCGCGCCGCGCCGGTGTGTCGTCGTTCGGCATCAGCGGCACCAATGTGCACACGATCATCGAGCAGGCACCGGCGGTGGAGGCTGCGGAGGCGCCTTCGAGCGCTGTGGCTCCGGGTGTGGTGCCGTGGGTGCTCTCGGGGCGGAGCGCGGGTGCGCTGCGTGCTCAGGCGGAGCGGTTGATCGCGCATGTGGTGGCGCAGGGCGAGCTGCGGCCGGTGGATGTGGGCTTCTCGCTGGCGACCGGGCGGTCGGCCTTCGATCACCGTGCGGTGGTGGTGGCTGAGGACCGGGATGGGCTGCTGGCTGGGCTGGGTGCGCTGGCTGAGGGCCGTGGTGCGCCGGGTGTGGTCGAGGGCTCGGTGGCCGGTGGCAAGGTGGCGTTCCTGTTCACGGGGCAGGGGAGTCAGCGGTTGGGGATGGGGCGTGAGTTGTATGGCGCCTATCCGGTGTTCGCGGATGCGTTGGATGAGGTGTGTGCGGAGCTGGACGCGCACCTTGAGCGGCCGTTGCGGGATGTGTTGTTCGGGGATGACGCGGCGGTACTGGATCAGACGGGGTTCACTCAGCCTGCGTTGTTCGCGGTTGAGGTGGCGTTGTTCCGGTTGGTTTCGGAGGCGTGGGGGCTGCGGCCCGATTTCCTTTCCGGGCATTCGATTGGTGAGTTGGCCGCCGCGCATGTGGCGGGTGTGCTCTCGCTCGCGGACGCGGCGCGGTTGGTGGCGGCGCGTGGGCGGTTGATGCAGGAGTTGCCCACCGGTGGCGCGATGATCGCGGTGCAGGCGTCGGAGGACGAGGTACTGCCGCTGCTCACCGATGGCGTGAGCATCGCCGCCCTCAACGGGCCCGCGTCCGTGGTCATCGCGGGTGACCAGGACGAGGCTGCCTCGATCGCTGCCTCGTTTGAGACACGGGGCCGTAAGACCAAGCGGCTCACGGTCAGCCACGCGTTCCACTCGCCGCGCATGGACGGGATGCTGGACGCGTTCCGTGAGGTCGCGGAGGGCCTGTCGTACGAGGCGCCGCGCATCCCGATCGTGTCCAACCTGACGGGTGAGCTGGTCTCCGCCGAGGAGATCACGACTGCCGACTTCTGGGTGCGCCATGTCCGCGAGGCCGTTCGCTTCCTTGACGGCGCGCGGGCCCTGGAAGCCCAGGGCGTCTCCACGTTCGTGGAGCTGGGCCCGGACGGTGTGCTCACCGCGATGGCGCAGGAGTGTGTGACCGGTGAGGACGCCGCGTTCGTCTCAGCCCTGCGCAACGGCAGGGCCGAGGCCGAGACGCTGACGAAGGCCCTCGCGCGCGCCCATGTGCGCGGTGTGGCGGTGGACTGGGCGGCCGTCTTCGCCGGTACGGGCGCGGCTCGGGTGGAGCTGCCGACGTACGCCTTCCAGTACGCGCGCTACTGGCCCGAGCTTCCGGCCACCGTGGGCGGTACGGCAGGGCTGGGTCTCGCCACCGTCGACCATCCGCTGGTCGGGGCCGCCGTGCCGCTGGCCGGTGGCGAGGGGCTGCTGCTCACGGGCCGACTGGGACTCGACACACATCCGTGGCTGCTGGATCACGCCGTGATGGGCTCGGTGCTGTTGCCGGGTACGGCCTTCGTGGAGCTGGCGGTTCGGGCCGGTGACCAGGTCGGTTGTGACAAGGTTGAGGAGCTGACGCTGGAGGCGCCGCTGGTGCTTCCGGAGGTGGGTGGTGTTCAGCTTCAGCTGTCGGTGGGTGCGCCGGACGGCTCCGGCCGTCGTGCGTTCGAGGTGTACTCGCGGTTCGAGGACGCGGCCGCCGATGAGGCGTGGCTGCGTCATGCCTCGGGTGCGCTCGTGGAGGGTGCGCCGGCGGCCTCGTTCGACCTGGGCGTATGGCCTCCTGCGGGTGCGACACCGGTCGCGCTCGACGGTCTGTATGAGGGCATGGCAGGCCTGGGGCTGGCCTATGGCCCGGTGTTCCGGGGGCTGAGGTCCGCGTGGCGGCTCGATGGTGAGGTCTATGCGGAGCTGGAGCTGCCGGAGGGCGGGCGGTCTGAGGCGGGTGCGTTTGGTCTGCATCCGGCGCTGTTGGACTCCGCGCTGCATGCGGTGGGGTTGGGCGGTCTGATCGAGGGTGAGGGTGCTCGGCTGCCGTTTTCGTGGTCCGGGGTGTCGTTGCATGCGGTGGGTGCTTCGGTGTTGCGGGTGCGGTTGTCGGCTGCTGGTGCGGGTGCGGTGTCGCTCGCGGTGGCCGATGGTGCGGGGCGTGCGGTGCTGTCGGTGGATTCGCTGGTGTTGCGGCCGGTGTCGGTGGAGCAGATCCGGGGTGCGCGGGGTGGTCGTCAGGAGTCGCTGTACCGGCTTGACTGGGCTGAGGTGTCCGCTCAGGGTGGGGCAGGGCGCTGGGCGTTGCTTGGGTCCGACGCCTTGGGGTTGGCGTCGTCTGGGCAGCGGTTCGACACGTACGCCGATCTGGAGGCGTTGGCTGCGGCGGTGGAGTCGGGTGCCAGTGTGCTGCCGGATGATGTGGTGGTCGCCCTGTCCGCGGGCCTTCCGGGGTTTGGGGACGGGGGTGCTGGGGCGGAAGCTGCCGCTGGTGCGGCTTCGCATGTTGGCTCGGGTGGGGCAAATCAAGCCCGTCCGGCGTTTGAGGACACGCCCGAAGGGCGTCCGGGGTCCTGGGGCTTGCTCAGCCACGCGGCGGAGCCGCATGTCGATGCTGTGGGAAGGGGCGGGGCTGGGGAATGCTCCTCACCCGCCGACACGGCGCACCGCGCTACCGCCCAGGCGCTGGGCCTGCTGCAGCAGTGGCTGGCGGATGACCGCTTCGCAAACTCGCGTCTGGTCGTCCTGACCTCGGGTGCGGTGGGTGCCGGTGCGGATGAGCCGGTGGCCGATCTGGCCCATGCGGCCGTCTGGGGCCTGGTGCGCTCGGCCGAGTCGGAGAACCCGGGCCGGTTCGTCCTGGTGGACGTCGATGGCGGCGCCGATTCGCTGGCGGCGGTGCCGGACGCGCTGGCGTCGGGCGAGCCGCAGGTGGCCGTACGGGAGGGGGTGCTGCGGGCACCGCGTCTGGCGCGGGCCGTCACCACGGGCTCCGAGGACGACGCGCCGGAGTTCGATGCCGAGGGCACGGTGCTGGTGACCGGTGCGAGTGGCACGCTGGGTGCGCTGTTCGCTCGCCATCTGGTGGTGGAGCGTGGCGTGCGGCATCTGCTGCTGGTGAGCCGTCGTGGCGGCGAGGCTCTCGGCGCGGCCGAACTCACCTCTGAACTGGTCGAGTTGGGTGCGAGCGTGCGCTGGGCGGCGTGTGATGTCGCCGATCGTGACGCGCTGGCCGAGGTGCTGGCGGGGATTCCGGCGGAGCATCCGCTGATGGGCGTGGTGCACACGGCCGGTGTGCTGGATGACGGTGTGATCGGTTCGCTCACCCCCGAGCGCATGGCCGGGGTGCTGCGTCCGAAGGTGGACGCGGCGTGGAATCTGCATAAGCTGACCCGCGACCTGGACCTGTCGGCGTTCGTGCTCTTCTCCTCCGCCGCCGGTGTCTTCGGCGCCGCCGGCCAGGGCAACTACGCCGCCGCCAACGCCTTCCTGGACGCGCTGGCCCAGCACCGTACGGCGCTCGGCCTGCCCGGCACCTCGCTGGCCTGGGGCCTGTGGGCCGACTCCAGTGCGATGACCGGGGAGCTGGACGACGCGGATGTGTCCCGGATGAGCCGGGGCGGCGTTCTCGCGCTCTCCGCGACGGAGGGTCTGGAGCTGTTCGACGTCGCCGGCCGCCTCGGCCAGGCGGTGCTGGTGCCGATGTCGCTGGACATGGCCGCGCTCCGGGCGCAGGCGGGCAGCGGTGCGCTGGCGCCGCTGTTCCGTGGGCTGGTGCGGGTTCCGGCGCGGCGTGCGGCGGAGGGTGCGGCGGCGTCGGGTGTGCTGGCGCGGCGGCTCGCCGGGCTGGGCGAGGCCGAGCAACTCGATGTGCTGCTGGACCTGGTCCGTATGAACGTCGCGACGGTGCTCGGATACGCCGGTCCGGAGACGGTCGAGCCCGACCGCTCCTTCCGTGAGCTGGGTTTTGACTCGCTGACGGCGGTGGAGTTGCGGAATGCGCTGGGTGCGGTGAGTGAGCTTCGGCTACCCGCGACGCTGGTGTTTGACTATCCGACGCCTGTGGTGTTGGCGGAGTTCCTGCGTGCGGAGGTTGTGGGGGCTGCGGCTGCGGTGGCTGGTCCGGTGGTGGTGTCGGCCGTCGATGACGAGCCGATTGCGATCGTGGGTCTGGGTTGCCGTTATCCGGGTGGGGTGGAGTCTCCGGAGGATCTGTGGCGGTTGGTCATGGAGGGCCGGGACGCGATCTCCGAGTTCCCCGCCGACCGTGGCTGGAACCTCTCGGCGCTCTACCACGAGGACCCGGACCACGGCGGAACGAGCTACGCCCGCGAGGGCGGCTTCGTGGAGGACGCCGGTCACTTCGACTCGAACTTCTTCGGGATTTCGCCGCGTGAGGCGCTGGCGATGGATCCGCAGCAGCGGTTGCTGTTGGAGACGTCGTGGGAGGCGTTCGAGCGGGCCGGGATCGATCCGGGTGTGCTGCGCGGCAGCCGTACCGGTGTCTTCGCGGGCGTCATGTACCACGACTACGCCTCGCTGCTGGAGCGAGTGCCCGAGGGCGTCGAAGGCTTCCTCGGTACGGGTAATGCGGCGAGTGTGATTTCGGGGCGGTTGGCGTACACGTTTGGTCTTGAGGGGCCGACGATCACGGTGGATACGGCGTGTTCGTCGTCGTTGGTGGCGTTGCATCTGGCGGTGCAGGCGTTGCGGAGTGGTGAGTGTTCGCTGGCGTTGGCTGGTGGTGTGACGGTGATGGCGACTCCGGCGCCGTTTGTGGAGTTCAGTCGTCAGCGTGGGTTGGCTGCTGATGGGCGGTGCAAGGCGTTCTCGGCGGGTGCGGATGGCACGGGGTGGTCCGAGGGTGCGGGCATGCTGCTGGTGGAGCGGTTGTCGGATGCGCGGAGGAACGGGCATCCGGTGCTGGCGGTGGTGCGGGGTAGTGCCATTAATCAGGATGGTGCGTCGAATGGTTTGACGGCGCCGAATGGTCCCTCGCAGCAGCGGGTGATTCGTCAGGCGTTGGCGAATGCGGGTCTGTCGGCGTCCGAGGTGGACGCGGTGGAGGCGCATGGCACGGGCACCAGTCTTGGTGACCCGATCGAGGCGCAGGCGCTTATGGCCACCTACGGTCAGGAGCGTGATGGGGAGCGGCCGTTGCTGTTGGGTTCCATCAAGTCGAACATGGGGCATACGCAGGCCGCTGCTGGTGTGGCGGGCATCATCAAGATGGTGCAGGCGATGCGGCATGGTGTGTTGCCGCGTACGTTGCATGCGCAGGAGCCGTCGCCGCATATTGACTGGTCTGCGGGTGCGGTGTCGTTGTTGCGGGAGTCGGTGGCGTGGCCGGAGTCCGGTCGTCCCCGGCGGGCTGCGATCTCGTCGTTCGGCTTCAGTGGCACCAACGCGCACACGATCATCGAGCAGGCCCCGGTCAGCGAGGACGAGGCCCCGCGTGAGGTGGCGACGGATCCTGGTGTGACGTCGTGGCCGCTGTCGGCGAAGACCGCCGACGCGCTGCGTGCGCAGGCCGGGCGGCTCCGTTCCTACCTGGACGAGCGGCCGGAGCTCGCACCGGCCGACCTCGGCTACTCGCTCGCGACCACGCGCGCCGTGCTGGACCACCGCGCGGTTCTGGTGGCCGATGACCGCGAGGGCTTCCTGCGCGGTCTGGACGCCCTGGCACGCGGCGAGTCCGGCGCGGAGGTGATCCAGGGGTCGGCCGAGGGCGGCAAGGTGGCGTTCCTGTTCACCGGCCAGGGCAGCCAGCGGCTCGGCATGGGGCGTGAGCTGTACGACGCCTATCCGGTGTTCGCCGAGGCGTTGGACGCGGTCTGCGATGAGCTGGACGGGCACCTTGAGCGGCCGTTGAAGGACGTCCTGTTCGGGGATGACGCCGAGGCACTGGACCGGACGGGGTTCACCCAGCCCGCGCTGTTCGCCGTCGAGGTGGCGCTGTTCCGGCTGGTGCGGTCGTGGGGTCTGAAGGCGGACTTCCTCTCCGGCCACTCCATCGGTGAGCTGGCCGCCGCCCATGCGGCGGGTGTGCTGTCGCTCGCGGATGCCGCGAAGTTGGTGGCCGCGCGTGGCCGTCTGATGCAGGAGCTGCCCGCCGGTGGCGCGATGATCGCCGTCCAGGCGTCCGAGGACGAGGTGACGCCGCTGCTCACCGAGCGTGTCTCGATCGCCGCGCTCAACGGGCCCGCGTCCGTGGTCATCGCGGGCGATGAGGACGCGGCGCTGGAGATCGCTTCCGGTTTCGAGGCGCAGGGCCGTAAGACCAAGCGGCTCACCGTCAGCCACGCGTTCCACTCCCCGCGCATGGACGGGATGCTGGAGGCGTTCCGCGAGGTGGCCGAGGGGTTGTCGTACGAGGCCCCGCGCGTCCCGATCGTCTCCAACCTCACCGGGAACGTGGTCTCCGCCGAGGAGATCACCAGCCCCGGCTTCTGGGTCCGCCACGTTCGTGAGGCCGTCCGCTTCCTCGACGGTGTCCGGACGATGGAAGCCCAGGGCGTCACCACCTACCTCGAACTCGGCCCCGACGGTGTCCTCACCGCCATGGCCCAGGAATGCGTCACCGACGCCGACGCGGCCGCCTTCGCCACCGCGCTGCGGGCCGGTCGGCCCGAGGCGCGGGTGGTCCACGCCGCCGTGGCACGGGCGTACGTCCGTGGCGCGGCCGTGGACTGGGCGGCGGTCTTCGCCGGTACGGGCGCGGCTCGGGTCGAGCTGACCGATCTGCCGACGTACGCCTTCCAGCGTCGCCGGTACTGGCCGCAGGCGTCGGCTTATGGCGTCGGTGGCACGGTGGGGCTCGGGCTGGCCGCCGTGGACCATCCGCTCGTGGGGGCCGCCGTACCGCTCGCGGGCGGCGACGGTGTGCTGCTGACCGGGCGGATCTCGGCGCAGACGCATCCGTGGCTGCTGGATCACGCCGTGATGGGCTCGGTGCTGTTGCCGGGTACGGCCTTCGTGGAGCTGGCGGTTCGGGCCGGTGACCAGGTCGGTTGTGACCAGGTTGAGGAGCTGACGCTGGAGGCGCCGCTGGTGCTTCCGGAGGTGGGTGGTGTTCAGCTTCAGCTGTCGGTGGGTGCGCCGGACGGCTCCGGCCGTCGTGCGTTCGAGGTGTACTCGCGGTTCGAGGACGCGGCCGCCGATGAGGCGTGGCTGCGTCATGCCTCGGGTGCGCTCGTGGAGGGTGCGCCGGCGGCCTCGTTCGACCTGGGCGTATGGCCTCCTGCGGGTGCGACACCGGTCACGCTCGACGGTCTGTATGAGGGCATGGCGGGCCTGGGGCTCGCTTACGGCCCGGTGTTCCGGGGGCTGAGGTCCGCGTGGCGGCTCGATGGTGAGGTCTATGCCGAGCTGGAGCTGCCGGAGGACGGGCAGTCCGAGGCCGGGTTGTTCGGCCTGCATCCGGCGCTGCTGGACTCTGCGCTGCACGCGGTCGGACTCGGTGGCCTGATCGAGGGCGAGGCCGGGGCTCGGCTGCCGTTTTCGTGGTCCGGGGTGTCGTTGCATGCGGTGGGTGCTTCGGTGTTGCGGGTGCGGTTGTCGGCGGCCGGTACGGACGCGGTGTCGCTCGCGGTGGCCGATGGTGCGGGGCGGGCGGTGCTGTCGGTGGATTCGCTGGTGTTGCGGCCGGTGTCGGTGGAGCAGATCCGGGGTGCGCGGGGTGGTCGTCAGGAGTCGCTGTACCGGCTCGATTGGGCTGAGGTGTCCGCTCAGGGCGGGGCAGGGCGCTGGGCGCTGTTGGGGTCCGACGCCTTCGGGTTGGCGTCGTCTGGGCAGCGGTTCGACGCCTACGCCGATTTGGACGCGTTGGCCACGGCGGTCGAGTCCGGTGCCGCGCTGCCGGATGACGTGGTGGTCGCCCTGTCCCCGAGCCTCGCGGCACCGCACGCCGCTGCGGCAAATCGAGCCCGTCCGGCGTTTGAGGACACGCCCGAAGGGCGTCCGGGGTCCTGGGGCTTGCTCAGCCACGCGGCGGAGCCGCATATCGATGCTGTGGGAAGGGGCGGGACTGGGGAAAGCACCTCTCCCACCGACACGGCGCACCGCGCCACCGGCGAGGCGCTGGAGCTGGTCCAGGCGTGGCTGGCGGACGAACGGTTCGCGGATGCGCGCCTGGTCGTCCTGACCTCTGGTGCCGTGGCTGCCGGTACGGACGAGCCGGTGGCCGATCTGGCCCATGCGGCCGTCTGGGGCCTGGTGCGCTCCGCCGAGTCGGAGAACCCGGGCCGGTTCGTCCTGGTGGACGTCGACGGCGGCGCCGATTCGCTGGCGGCGGTGCCGGACGCGCTGGCGTCGGGCGAGCCGCAGGTGGCCGTACGGGACGGGGCGCTGCGGGCGCCGCGTCTGGCGCGGGCCGCCGTGGACACCGAGCAGCCGCTCGATGTCGACGCCGAGGGAACGGTGCTGGTCACGGGTGCCAGTGGCACGCTGGGCGGTCTGCTGGCGCGGCATCTGGTCGTGGAGCGTGGCGTACGGCAGCTGCTGCTGGTCAGCCGGCGTGGCGACCAGGCGCCGGACGCTGACGAACTCATCGCTGAACTGGCCGAGTTGGGCGCCGAGGCGCACTGGGCGGCCTGCGATGTGGCGGACCGGGACGCGCTCGCCGCGACCCTCGCCGCCATCCCCGCCGAACATCCGCTCACGGCGGTCGTGCACACGGCCGGTGTGCTGGATGACGGTGTGATCGGTTCGCTCACCCCCGAGCGCATGGCCGGGGTGCTGCGTCCGAAGGTGGACGCGGCGTGGAATCTGCATGAGCTGACCCGCGAGCTGGACCTGTCGGCGTTCGTGCTGTTCTCTTCGGCCGCCGGTGTGTTCGGCAATGCGGGTCAGGGCAACTATGCCGCCGCCAATGCCTACCTGGACGCGCTGGCCCAGCACCGTACGGCGCTCGGCCTGCCCGGCACCTCGCTGGCCTGGGGCCTGTGGGCCGACTCCAGCGGGATGACCGGGGAGCTGGACGAGGCCGATGTGTCCCGGATGAGCCGGGGTGGCGTCGTGGCGCTCTCGGCCACCGAGGGTCTGGAGCTGTTCGACGCCGCGTACCGCACGGACGAGGCGCTGCTCGTGCCCGTACGGCTGGACCTGGCCGTGATGCGCGCCGAGGCGGCGGCGACCGGTGTGGTGGCGCCGCTGCTGCGTGGGCTGGTGCGGGTTCCGGCGCGGCGTGCGGCGGAGGGTGCGGCCGCGTCGGGTGTGCTGGCGCGGCGGCTCGCCGGGCTGGGCGAGGCCGAGCAGCTCGACGCCCTGTTGGAGCTCGTCCGTACGCAGGTCGCGGCCGTACTCGGCCATGACTCGCTGGACACCGTCGAACCGCATCGTTCCTTCCGTGAGCTGGGTTTTGACTCGCTGACGGCGGTGGAGTTGCGGAATGCGCTGGGTGCGGTGAGTGAGCTTCGGCTGCCCGCGACGCTGGTGTTTGACTATCCGACGCCTGTGGTGTTGGCGGAGTTCCTGCGTGCGGAGGTTGTGGGGGCTGCGGCTGCGGTGGCTGGTCCGGTGGTGGTGTCGGCCGCTGATGATGAGCCGATTGCGATCGTGGGTCTGGGTTGCCGTTATCCGGGTGGGGTGGAGACTCCGGAGGATCTGTGGCGGTTGGTCATGGAGGGCCGGGACGCGATCTCCGAGTTCCCCGCCGACCGTGGCTGGGATCTGGACGGGCTCTACCACCCGGACCCCGACCACCCGGGCACCTCGTACTCCCGCGAGGGCGGCTTCGTCGACCGGGCGGGCCACTTCGACTCGGCGTTCTTCGGGATCTCGCCGCGTGAGGCCCTCGCCATGGATCCGCAGCAGCGGTTGCTGTTGGAGACGTCGTGGGAGGCGTTCGAGCGGGCGGGCATCGATCCGGGTGTGCTGCGCGGCAGCCGTACGGGCGTGTTCGCCGGTGTGATGTACCACGACTACGCCTCCTCGCTGCCGGCGCTTCCGGAGGGCGTGGAGGGGTTCGTCGGTACGGGTAATGCGGCGAGTGTGATTTCGGGGCGGTTGGCGTACACGTTTGGTCTTGAGGGGCCGACGATCACGGTGGATACGGCGTGTTCGTCGTCGTTGGTGGCGTTGCATCTGGCGGTGCAGGCGTTGCGGAGTGGTGAGTGTTCGCTGGCGTTGGCTGGTGGTGTGACGGTGATGGCGACTCCGGCGCCGTTTGTGGAGTTCAGTCGTCAGCGTGGGTTGGCTGCTGATGGGCGGTGCAAGGCGTTCTCGGCGGGTGCGGATGGCACGGGGTGGTCCGAGGGTGCGGGCATGCTGCTGGTGGAGCGGTTGTCGGATGCGCGGAGGAACGGGCATCCGGTGCTGGCGGTGGTGCGGGGTAGTGCCATTAATCAGGATGGTGCGTCGAATGGTCTGACGGCGCCGAATGGTCCCTCGCAGCAGCGGGTGATTCGTCAGGCGTTGGCGAATGCGGGTCTGTCGGCGTCCGAGGTGGACGCGGTGGAGGCGCATGGCACGGGCACCAGTCTTGGTGACCCGATCGAGGCGCAGGCGCTTATGGCCACCTACGGTCAGGAGCGTGAGGCGGGGCGGCCGTTGCTGTTGGGTTCCATCAAGTCGAACATGGGGCATACGCAGGCCGCTGCTGGTGTGGCGGGCATCATCAAGATGGTGCAGGCGATGCGGCATGGTGTGTTGCCGCGTACGTTGCATGCGCAGGAGCCGTCGCCGCATATTGACTGGTCTGCGGGTGCGGTGTCGTTGTTGCGGGAGTCGGTGGCGTGGCCGGAGTCCGGTCGTCCCCGGCGGGCTGCGATCTCGTCGTTCGGCTTCAGTGGCACCAACGCGCACACGATCATCGAGCAGGCCCCCGAGGCCGAACCGGCGGAGCCCCCCACGGCCCCGGTCGCCCAGCCGTCCGTTCTGCCGTGGCTGCTCTCCGGCAAGAGCGCGGACGCGCTGCGCGCCCAGGCTGGGCGGCTGCTCGCCGATCTCGACCGGCGGTCCGACGTCTCGCTCACCGACCTCGGCTACTCGCTCGCGACCACGCGCGCCGCGCTGGACCACCGCGCGGTCGTGGTCGGCGCGGACCGCGCCGGGCTGGTCGCGGGCCTGGAGGCGTTGGCGGGCGGCGAGTCGGCGGCCGGTCTCACGCAGGGCTCGGTGGCGGATGGCAAGGTGGCGTTCCTGTTCACCGGCCAGGGCAGCCAGCGGCTCGGCATGGGGCGTGAGCTGTACGACGCCTATCCGGTGTTCGCGGAGGCGTTGGACGCGGTGTGTGCTGAGCTGGACGGGCACCTTGAGCGGCCGTTGAAGGACGTCCTGTTCGGGGATGACGCCGAGGCACTGGACCGGACGGGGTTCACCCAGCCCGCGCTGTTCGCCGTCGAGGTGGCGCTGTTCCGGCTGGTGCGGTCGTGGGGTCTGAAGGCGGACTTCCTCTCCGGCCACTCCATCGGTGAGCTGGCCGCCGCCCATGTGGCGGGTGTGTTCTCGCTGGCGGATGCCGCGAAGCTGGTTGCCGCGCGTGGACGGTTGATGCAGGAGCTGCCCACCGGTGGCGCGATGATCGCCGTCCAGGCGTCCGAGGACGAGGTGACGCCGCTGCTCACCGAGCGTGTCTCGATCGCCGCGCTCAACGGGCCCGCGTCCGTGGTCATCGCGGGCGATGAGGACGCGGCGCTGGAGATCGCTTCCGGTTTCGAGGCGCAGGGTCGTAAGACCAAGCGGCTCACGGTCAGCCACGCGTTCCACTCGCCCCGCATGGACGGCATGTTGGACGCCTTCCGCAAGGTGGCCGAGGGGTTGTCGTACGAGGCCCCGCGCATTCCGATCGTCTCCAACCTCACGGGGGACGTGGTCTCCGCCGAGGAGATCACCAGCCCCGGCTTCTGGGTCCGCCACGTTCGTGAGGCCGTCCGCTTCCTCGACGGTGTCCGGACGATGGAAGCCCAGGGCGTCACCACCTACCTCGAACTCGGCCCCGACGGTGTCCTCACCGCCATGGCCCAGGAATGCGTCACCGACGCCGACGCGGCCGCCTTCGCCACCGCGCTGCGGGCCGGTCGGCCCGAGGCCGAGGCGCTGACCGCCGCCGTCGCGCGGGCTCACGTCCGTGGTGTGGCGTTGGACTGGAGGGCGTTCTTCGCGGGGACCGGTGCCCAGCGCACCGAGCTGCCCACGTACCCCTTCCAGCGCGAGCGCTACTGGCTGGAGGCTCCCGCCGGGACCATTGGCGATGTGGCCTCGGCCGGTCTGGGCGCGGCCGATCATCCGCTGCTGGGCGCGGCGGTGGATCTGCCCGACTCCGAGGGGGTCCTCTTCACCGGTCGGCTCTCGCTCCGTACCCACCCCTGGCTGGCCGACCACGCCGTCATGGACACCGTGCTGCTGCCCGGTACGGCCCTGGTCGAGCTGGCGGTTCGGGCCGGTGACCAGGTCGGCTGCGATCTGCTGGACGAGTTGACCCTCGAAGCGCCGCTGACCCTGCCGGAGCGCGGCGGGGTGCAGTTGCGGGTCGCCGTGGATGAGCCCGACGGCCCCGGCCCCGACGGGCGGCGCGCGCTGACCGTCTACTCGCGGCTGGAGGACGCCACCGACGAGCCGTGGATCCGGCACGCCTCCGGTGTGCTCACGGTCTCCGGTTCCACGGCCGGTTCCACGGCCGGTTCCACGGCCGGTGCCCCGGTGGAATGGCCTCCGGCCGCCGATACAGCCTCCACCGCCGACCTCGAACCCCTCGACGTGGACGGGCTGTACGACGGCTTCGCCGCGCTCGGCCTCGCCTACGGCCCGGTGTTCCAGGGCCTGCGCAAGGCGTGGCGGCGCGGGGACGAAGTGTTCGCCGAGGTGGCGCTCGACGAGGACCGGCAGGGCGAGGCCCGTGTGTACGGGCTGCATCCGGCGCTGCTGGACGCCGCGCTGCACACGGTGGCCCTCGGCGGGTTCTTCCCGGCCGAGGAGGCGGGCCGGGCGCGGCTGCCGTTCTCGTGGGACGCCGTACGGCTGCACGCGGTCGGTGCGACCGCGCTGCGGGTACGGGTCTCCCCGGCCGGGCACGGTGCGGTGGCGCTGGAGATCAGCGATGAGGCCGGTGCCCCGGTGGCGTCGGTCGGTTCGCTGGCGCTGCGGCCGCTGGACGCCGAGCAGTTCGCGGGCGCCCGTACCGCACACCACGAGGCGCTGTTCCGCGTCGACTGGGCCGCGCTGCCCACGCATGCGGCACCGCAGCGGCCGGAGGACACCGCGCTGTGGGCCGTCCTGGACGGCTTCGGCGGCGGCGATCTGAAGCTCACGGCCGCGCTGACGGACGCGGACACCGGTATCGAGGCCGAGACGTACGCGGGGCTTCCCGCGCTCGCCGAGGCGGTGGATGCCGAGGGGATCGCGCCCGATGTGGTGCTGGTGCCGTGCCTGCCCGACCTGGGCACGCCCGGGGACATCGCGGGTGCCGCGCACACCGTCGTCCGGCGGACGCTGGGGCTGGTCCAGGAGTGGCTCGCGGATGAGCGGTTCGCCGACTCCCGGCTGGTCCTGCTCACCCGTGGCGCCGTGGCCGTGGCCGTGACCACGGGCGACGACGCGGGGGCCGAAGCGGCCGAGGGTGCCGAGGGTGCCGAGGGCGTGGACGACCTGACGCACGCCGCCGCCTGGGGCCTGGTGCGCTCGGCGCAGGCCGAGCACCCGGGCCGGTTCGTCCTGGTCGACGTCCAGGGCGACATCGACCTCCACGGCGCCCTGGCCCGTGGCGTCCCCACGCACGGCGACCCGGCCACCGGCGTCCCCACGCACGGCATTCCGGCCCCCGGCGACCCGGCCCCCGGCGACTCGGCCCCCGGCGACCCGGCCACCGGCGACAAGGCCACCGGTATCCCGGCCACCGGCACCCCGGCCACCGGCATCCCGCACCACGGCTGGCTCCCCGCCCTCGTGGCGGCGCTGCGGACCGACGAGCCGCAGCTCGCCGTGCGCGCCGGGGTCCTCCACGCGCCGCGCCTCGCGCGGGTGGCGGCCCTGGACGAGGCGGCCGTGCCCGGCCTTGACCCGGCGGGCACCGTGCTGGTCACCGGCGCGTCCGGCACCCTGGGCGGGGTGCTGGCCCGCCATCTGGTGACCGGGCGCGGCGCCCGGAGGCTGCTGCTGACCAGCCGCCGGGGCGCGGAGGCGGCGGGCGCCGTCGAACTGGCCGCCGAGCTGGGCGCGTTGGGCGCCGAGGTCACCTGGGCGGCGTGTGACGCGGCCGACCGCACCGCCCTGGCCGAGGTCATCGCGTCCGTCCCCGTCGACCACCCCCTCACCGCCGTGGTCCACGCGGCGGGTGTGCTCGACGACGGGATCATCGAGTCCCTCACCCCCGAGCGCGTCGACCACGTCCTGCGCCCGAAGGTGGACGCGGCCTGGAACCTGCACGAGCTCACCCGGGACCTCGACCTGTCGGCGTTCGTGCTGTTCTCCTCCGCGGCCGGTGTCTTCGGCAACCCGGGGCAGGGCAACTACGCGGCGGCCAACACCTTCCTGGACGCCCTCGCCCAGCACCGCCGCGCAGGCGGCCTGCCCGCCGTCTCCCTGGCCTGGGGCCTGTGGGAGGACGAGGGCGGTATGGCCGCGACCCTCGCGACCGCCGACCGGCAGCGGATGAGCCGCGGCAGCATGGGCGCGCTGAGCAACGCCGAGGGCCTGGCCCTGTTCGACGTGTCGGGCCTGGCCGGACACCCGGTGCTGATCCCCGCCGCCCTGGACATCGCCGCCCTGCGCGCCCAGTCCACGGCCGGGGTCGCCCCGCTGCTGCGCGGGCTGATCCGTACCCCCGTACGGCGGGCCGCGGCCGGTGGCGGCGGCGGGGCGGACGAGGCGGCGAGCCTCGCCGAGCGGCTCGCGGGCATGTCCGCGGCCGAACGGGACCGCTTCCTGCTCAACCTGGTCTGCGGTCAGGTGGCCACCGTGCTCGGCTACGGCAGCGCGGCGGCGATCGAACCCGGCGCGGCCTTCAAGGAGCTGGGCTTCGACTCGCTCACCGCCGTCGAACTCCGCAACCGGCTCGGCGCGGCCACCGGCCTCCGGCTGCCCGCCACGCTGATCTTCGACTACCCGACCCCCGACGCCCTGGCCGGCCATCTGCGCGCGGAACTCCCGCACGGGGACGGCGGCGGCCCGTCCGTGTTCGGCGAACTCGACCGGCTGGAAGCCGCCCTGTCCGTGGCCGCGGACGACAGCGTCACCCGCTCCAGGATCACCATGCGCCTCCAGGCGCTCCTGGCGAAGTGGAACGACGCCCAGGACGCGACCGGCGACGGCGACACCGACGACCACGACCTCGAATCCGCGACCGACGATGAGCTCTTCGACCTGCTCGACGACGAACTCGGCTCCTCCTGAACGGGAGCGTTCTGAACACATGGAACCCATGAGCACCACCTCCCCCTTCGCAAGGAGCCGACGCAATGGTGAATAACGAGGACAAGCTCCGGGACTACCTCAAGCGGGCCACCGCCGATCTGCGTCAGGCCCGTCGGCAGCTCCGCGAGGTCGAGGAGCGGCATCAGGAGCCCATCGCGATCGTCGCGATGAGCTGCCGCTACCCGGGCGGTGTGCGCACCCCCGAGGAGCTGTGGCGGCTCGTCCTGGACGGCGAGGACGCGATTTCCGGCTTCCCCACGGACCGTGGCTGGGACGTCGAGTCGCTCTACGACGCCGACCCCGACCAGGCGGGCGCCAGCTATGTGAACGAGGGCGGGTTCCTCTACGACGCGGGCGGCTTCGACCCGGCGGTCTTCGGGATCTCGCCGCGCGAGGCCATGGCGATGGATCCGCAGCAGCGGCTGCTGCTGGAGAGCTCGTGGGAGGCGTTCGAGCGGGCCGGGATCGACCCGACCGGGCTGCGCGGCCACCGGACCGGTGTGTTCGCGGGCGTGATGTACCACGACTACACCTCGCGGCTGGACTCCGTGCCCGAGGGCGTCGAGGGCTTCCTCGGCACCGGCAGCTCCGGCTCCATCGCGTCGGGCCGGGTGTCGTACACCTTCGGTCTGGAGGGCCCGGCGGTCACCGTCGACACGGCGTGCTCGTCGTCGCTGGTCACCCTGCACATGGCGGTGCAGGCGCTGCGCAACGGCGAGTGCTCGCTGGCGCTGGCGGGCGGTGTCACCGTGATGGCCACGCCCTCGACGTTCACCGAGTTCAGCCGGCAGCGCGGCCTCGCCGCCGACGGCCGCTGCAAGCCCTTCGCCGCCGCCGCGGACGGCACCGGCTGGGGCGAGGGCGTCGGCATGCTGCTGGTCGAGCGGCTGTCGGACGCGCGCCGGCACGGCCACCCGGTGCTGGCCATCGTGCGGGGCTCGGCCGTCAACCAGGACGGCGCGTCCAACGGTCTGACCGCGCCCAACGGCCCGTCCCAGCAGCGCGTCATCCACCAGGCGCTCACCAACGGCCGTCTCTCCGCCGCCGATGTGGACGCCGTCGAAGCACACGGCACGGGTACGACGCTGGGCGACCCGATCGAGGCGCAGGCGCTGCTCGCCACCTACGGCCAGGAGCACACCGAGGAGCAGCCGCTGCTGCTCGGCTCCATCAAGTCCAACATCGGGCACACCCAGGCCGCCGCCGGTGTCGCCGGAATCATCAAGATGGTCATGGCCATCCGCCATGGCGTGCTGCCCAAGACGCTGCACATCGACGAGCCCACCCCGCATGTGGACTGGTCGGCGGGTGCGGTGTCGCTGCTCGCCGACACCACCCCCTGGCCGGAGACCGGCCATCCGCGCCGCGCCGCCGTGTCCTCCTTCGGCTTCAGCGGCACCAACGCCCACACCATCCTGGAGCAGGCCCCCGCCGAAGAGGCCGAGGAGGCCGAGGAGGCCACCGGGGGACCGACGGCCCCGACGAAGCGGCTCGACGTCGTGCCGTGGACGGTGTCGGGCAAGAGCGCGGCGGGGCTGCGCGCCCAGGCCGAGCGGCTGCTGACCCACCTCGAGGCCGACCCGTCCCTGAACCCGGTGGACGTGGCTCTCTCGCTGGCCACCACCCGGGCCCAGCTCGACCACCGCGCCGTGGTGCGCGGCCACGACCGTGACGAACTGCTGGCCGGGCTCACCGTCCTGGCCGAGGGCGGCATGGCGGCGGGCGTCGCACAGGGCTCCGTCGTCGGCGGCCGCACGGCGTTCGTCTTCCCCGGGCAGGGGTCGCAGTGGGCCGGTATGGCGGTGGGGCTGATGGACGCCTCGCCCGTCTTCGCGGCGCGGATCGAGGAGTGTGCGGCGGCGCTCGCGGAGTTCACCGACTGGTCGCTGGTCGATGTGTTGCGGGGTGCGGAGGGGGCGCCGTCGCTGGAGCGCGTGGACGTGGTCCAGCCGGTGCTGTTCGCGGTGATGGTGTCCCTCGCGGAGCTGTGGCGTTCGCTGGGCGTCGTCCCGGCGGCCGTGGTCGGCCACTCGCAGGGCGAGATCGCCGCCGCGTGTGTGGCGGGGATTCTGTCGCTGGAGGACGCGGCCCGTGTGGTGGCGCTGCGCAGTCAGGCGATCGGCCGGGTGCTGGCGGGCCGGGGCGGCATGGTCTCGGTGGCGCTCCCGGTGGCCGATGTACGGGCGCGGATCGCGCCGTGGGGCGAGGAGCGGATCTCGGTGGCGGCCGTCAACGGCCCCTCCTCGGCGGTGGTTTCGGGTGAGCCCGAGGCGCTGGACGAGCTGCTCGCGTCCTGCGAGGCCGATGAGGTGCGGGCGCGCCGGGTACCGGTGGACTACGCCTCGCACTCGGCGCAGGTCGAACTGCTCCGCGAGGAGTTGCTGGAGCTGCTGGCCCCCGTGGAGCCCAGGGCCGCCGAGGTGCCGTTCCTGTCGACGGTGACGGGGGAGTGGGCCGACGGTTCCGAGCTGGACGCCGAGTACTGGTTCACCAACCTCCGTCGCACCGTTGAGCTGGAGGGTGCGGTTCGTCGGCTGCTCGATGAGGGCTTCGGCGCGTTCATCGAGTCCAGCGCGCACCCCGTTCTGACGATGGGTGTGCAGGAGACCGCCGAGGACGCGGGCCGTGAGGCCGCCGCGATCGGCTCGCTGCGCCGTGACGAGGGCGGCCTGGACCGCTTCTGGGCCTCCGTCGGCGAGGCGTGGACGCGGGGCGTCACCGTGGACTGGGCCGGATTGTTCGACGGTACGGGCGCGGCCCGCGTCGAGCTGCCCACGTACGCCTTCCAGCACCAGCACTACTGGCTGGAGGCGGGCAGCCCCGCCGCTGCCGCCGCCATCGCCGCCGACCCCGTCGAGACCCGCTTCTGGGAGGCCGTCGAGCGCGAGGACTGGCAGACGCTCGCCGCCGAGCTGGACGTCGACGGCGACGAGCGGGTCAGCGCGCTGCTGCCCGCCCTGGCCTCGTGGCGCAAGCAGGCGCGTGAGCAGTCCACGGTGGACGGCTGGCGCTACCGCGTCACCTGGAAGCCGCTCGCCGACGGGCAGTCCGCGCGGCTGACCGGCACCTGGCTCGTCGTCGCCCCGGACACGGGAGACACAGAAGACGCCGAGGGCACCGGGGCCACCGGGAACACCTGGACCGACGCCGTGGCCGGTGTGCTCGCCGAACGCGGCGCCGACGTACGGCGGATCGCCGTGAACATCGACACCGACACCGACGGCCGCGACGAGCTGGCCGAGCGGCTGCGGGCCGCGCTCGCGGAGACCGACGGCATCCCGTTCACCGGAGTGCTGTCACTGCTGGCCCTCGACGGCAGTCCGCACCCCCGGCACCCCTCCGTCCCGGCCGGGGTGGCGGCGCAGCTCGCGCTGGTGCAGGCCCTCGGCGACGCGGGGATCGGCGCGCCGCTGTGGTCCGCCACCCGTGGCGCGGTCTCCGTCGGCCGCGCGGACCCGCTGGACTCCCCCGAGCAGGCGCTGGTCTGGGGCCTGGGCCGGGTGGCCGCGCTGGAGCACGGCGAGCGCTGGGGCGGTCTGGTCGACCTGCCCGGGGCGCCCGACGAGCGGGCGCTGGCCCGGCTGGTGACCGTGCTCGCCGGGGCCGAGGAGGAGGACCAGGTCGCGATCCGCGCCACCGGGCGGCTCGTACGCCGTCTGGTGCGCGCCCCGCTGGCCGCCACGCCCGCCGTACGGGCCTGGAAGCCCACCGGCACCACCCTGGTCACCGGCGGTACGGGGGCGCTGGGCGCCCATGTGGCGCGCTGGCTGGCCGGCAACGGGGCCGAGCACCTGGTGCTCACCAGCCGCCGTGGTCTGGACGCCCCGGGCGCGGCGGATCTGCGGTCCGAACTGACCGAGCTCGGCGCCAAGGTGACCGTCGCCGCATGCGATGTGGCCGAACGCGCCCAGGTCGAGGCGCTGCTCGCGGACATCCCCGCCGAACACCCGCTGACCGCCGTCGTCCACACGGCCGCCGTGCTGGACGACGGGGTGATCGAGGGCCTGACCCCGGACCAGGTGGACCGGGTGCTGAAGGTCAAGGTGGACGCCACCCGCCATCTGCACGAGCTCACCCGGGATCTGGACCTGTCCGCGTTCGTGCTGTTCTCCTCCTTCGCGGCCACCTTCGGCGCGCCGGGCCAGGGCAACTACGCGCCGGGCAACGCCTTCCTCGACGCCTTCGCCGAGCACCGCCGCGCCCAGGGCCTGCCCGCCACCTCGCTGGCCTGGGGCCCGTGGGGCGAGGGCGGAATGGCCGAGGGCGGCGTGGGTGACCGGATGCGCCGTCACGGCGTCATCGAGATGGCGCCGCGCGCCGCCGTCACCGCGCTCCAGCACGCGCTGGACCGCGACGAGTCGGTGCTCACCGTCGTCGACATGGAGTGGAAGCGCTTCGTCCTCGCCTTCACCTCCGGCCGCTCCCGTCCGCTGCTGCACGACCTGCCCGAGGCGCGGGACGTCATCCAGGACATGGCCGGGGACGCCGAGGCGGACGGCGCGGGCGCGGTCGCGCTGGCCCAGCAGCTGGCCGGGGTGGCGGAGGCCGAGCAGGAGCGGCTGGTGCTGGAGCTGGTGCGCACCGCCGTCGCGGCCGTCCTGGGCTACGCGGGCGCCGACGACGTCGAGGCGGGCCGGGCCTTCAAGGAGCTGGGCTTCGACTCGCTGACCGCCGTCGAGCTGCGCAACCGGCTCAGCGCCGCCAGCGGGCTGAAGCTGCCCCCGACCCTGATCTTCGACTACCCCACCCCGACCGTGCTCGCGCGCCATCTGCGCACCGAGATCGCGGGCGGGCAGCGGGCCGCCGTGGCCGCGCTGCCGACGGCGGCGGCGCTCGCCGACGACGAGCCGATCGCCATCGTCTCCATGAGCTGCCGCTTCCCGGGCGGGGTGCGCACCCCCGAGGAGCTGTGGCAGCTGCTCGCCTCCGGGGGCGACGCGCTGTCGGAGTTCCCGGGCGACCGCGGCTGGGACATCGAGTCGCTGTACAACCCGGACCCGGACGCGCAGGGCACCAGCTACACCCGCGAGGGCGGATTCCTCACCGGGGCCGCCGACTTCGACCCCACCTTCTTCGGGATCTCGCCGCGTGAGGCCATGGCGATGGACCCGCAGCAGCGGCTGCTGCTGGAGACGTCCTGGGAGGCGTTCGAGCGCGCGGGCATCGACCCGGCCGCGCTGCACGGCAGCCCGTCCGGTGTCTTCGTCGGCACCAACGGCTCCGACTACTCCATCGTCATGCGCAACAACACCGAGGGCTACGAGGGCCACCTCGCCACCGGCAGCGCCGCGAGCGTCGTCTCCGGCCGCCTCTCGTACACCTTCGGCCTGGAGGGCCCGGCGGTCACCGTGGACACCGCGTGCTCGGCGTCGCTGGTGGCGCTGCACCTGGCCGTCCAGTCGCTGCGCCAGGGCGAGTGCTCGATCGCGCTCGCGGGCGGGGTGACCGTGATGGCCACCCCGGGCACCTTCATCGAGTTCAGCCGTCAGCGCGGACTGTCCTCCGACGGCCGCAGCAAGGCGTTCTCCTCGGACGCGGACGGCTTCAGCCCGGCCGAGGGCGTGGGCATGCTGCTGGTCGAGCGGCTGTCGGACGCGAAGAAGAACGGCCACCCGGTGCTGGCCGTCGTGCGTGGCTCGGCGATCAACCAGGACGGCGCGTCCAACGGTCTGACCGCGCCCAACGGTCCGTCCCAGCAGCGCGTCATCCGGCAGGCCCTCGCCAACGCGCGGCTGTCTCCTGCCGAGGTGGACGTCGTCGAAGCACACGGCACCGGTACGACACTGGGCGACCCGATCGAGGCCCAGGCGCTGCTCGCCACCTACGGTCAGGAGCGGCCCGACGGGCAGCCCCTGCTGCTCGGCTCCATCAAGTCCAACATCGGCCACGCCCAGGCGGCCGCAGGTGTCGCGGGTGTGATGAAGCTCGTGCTCGCGCTGCGCCACGGCGTGCTGCCTGAGTCGCTGCACATCGTCGAGCCCACCCCGCATGTGGACTGGTCGGCGGGCGGGGTCGAGCTGCTGACCGGGGCGCGGGAGTGGCCCGAGACCGGCCGCCCGCGCCGGGCCGCCGTATCCTCGTTCGGCTTCAGCGGCACCAACGCGCACGCCATCATCGAGCAGGCCCCCGCGGCGGAGCCGGATGAGGCCGAGCCGGTGACCCGGCGGCCCGGCGCGCTGCCGTGGACGGTGTCCGGCAAGAGCGAGGCGGCGCTGCGCGCCCAGGCCGCCAAGCTGCTGGCCCACCTCGACGCGGACCCGGCCCCGCGCCCGCTGGACATCGGCCACTCGCTGGCCACCACCCGCGCCGCCTTCGACCGGCGCGCGGTGCTGGTGGGCACGGACCGGGACGATTTCGTCCGGGGTTTGGACGCCCTCGCTAGGGGGCAGGTCCTGCCGAACCTGGTGCAGGGGGCCTCAATCGGGGGCAAGGCCGCATTCGTGTTCCCAGGACAGGGGTCACAATGGGTAGGCATGGCCGTGGAGCTGTTGGATGCTGCACCGGTGTTCGCTGCCCGTATTGATGAGTGTGCCGCCGCGCTCGCAGAGTTCACCGACTGGTCGTTGGTGGATGTGCTGCGCGAGGTGGAGGGCGCACCGTCACTGGAGCGGGTGGACGTTGTTCAGCCGGTGTTGTTCTCCGTGATGGTTTCGCTCGCGGAGCTGTGGCGTTCGCTGGGTGTACGGCCGTCGGCCGTGGTCGGCCACTCGCAGGGTGAGATCGCCGCCGCGTGTGTGGCGGGGATTCTGTCGCTGGAGGACGCGGCCCGTGTGGTGGCGCTGCGCAGTCAGGCGATCGGCCGGGTGCTGGCGGGCCGGGGCGGCATGGTCTCGGTGGCGCTTCCGGTGGCGGACGTACGGGCGCGGATCGCGCCGTGGGGCGAGGAGCGGATCTCGGTGGCGGCCGTCAACGGCCCCTCGTCGGTGGTCGTCTCCGGTGAGCCGGAGGCCCTCGATGAGCTGCTCGCGTCCTGCGAGGCCGATGAGGTGCGGGCGCGCCGGGTGCCGGTGGACTACGCCTCGCACTCCGCGCAGGTCGAACTGCTCCGCGATGAGCTGCTGGAGCTGCTGGCCCCCGTGGAGCCCAGGGCGGCCGAGGTGCCGTTCCTCTCCACCGTGACGGGGGAGTGGGTCGAGGGTTCCGAGCTGGACGCGGAGTACTGGTTCACCAACCTGCGGCGCACGGTTGAGCTGGAGGGTGCGGTCCGGCGGCTGCTGGACGAGGGCTTCGGGGTGTTCATCGAGTCCAGCGCCCACCCGGTGCTGACGATGGGTGTGCAGGAGACCGCCGAGGACGCGGGCCGGGAGGCCGCCGCGATCGGGTCGCTGCGCCGTGACGAGGGTGGTCTGGACCGCTTCCACATCTCGCTGGGCGAGGCGTGGACGCGTGGCGTGGCCGTGGACTGGGACGCGGTGTACGAGGGGACGGGCGCGGGCCGCGTCGAGCTGCCCACGTACGCCTTCCAGCACCAGAGCTACTGGCCGCGGGCGGCCGACACCCCGGCCGACGAGTCGGGCGCGCCGTCCGACGCCGTGGACGCCCGCTTCTGGGAGGCCGTCGAGCGCGAGGACCTGGAGTCGCTGGCCGGTACCCTCGCGTTCGAGGACGACGGTGAGCGGTCCTCGCTCGGCGCCGTCCTGCCCGCCCTGGCGTCCTGGCGCAGGCAGGCCCGCGAGCAGTCCACGGTGGACGGCTGGCGCTACCGCGTGACCTGGACCTCCCTGACCGAGGCACAGGCCCCGCGGCTGTCCGGCACCTGGCTGCTGGCCGTGCCCGAGTCCGCCGCCATCGACGACTGGACGCTCGGCGCGGTCCGGATGCTCACCGAACGCGGCGCCGAGGTGCGGCAGATCACCCCGACCGCCGTGGAGTCGGACCGCGCGTCGCTGACCCGCCTGGTGCGCGAGGAGCTGGCCGACGCCGGGGCCGTCTCGGGTGTGCTGTCGCTGCTCGCCTTCGACGCGGGCACCGCGCCCGGCACCGACGGTGTCAGCGCCGGGCTGGTCGGTTCCGCCGTGCTGATCCAGGCCCTCGGCGACGCCGGGGTGGACGCGCCGCTGTGGTGCGCCACCCGGGGCGCGGTCGCCGTCGGCGGTGCGGACCAGGTGGAATCGCCCGAGCAGGCGCTCGTCTGGGGCCTCGGCCGGACCGCCGCCCTGGAGTACCCGGAGCGCTGGGGCGGTCTGGTGGACCTGCCCGGCGCGCCCGACGAGCGGGCGCTGGCCCGGCTCGCCGGGGTGCTCGCCGGGACCGACGGCGAGGACCAGCTCGCGGTGCGCGCGGCCGGGGTGTTCGCCCGCAGGCTCGCCCACGCCCCGCTGGCCGGCGCGCCCGCCGTACGGTCGTGGAAGCCGTCCGGTACGACGCTGGTCACCGGCGGTACGGGTGCGCTGGGCGCCCATGTGGCGCGCTGGCTGGCCGCAGGCGGGGCCGAGCACCTGGTGCTCACCAGCCGCCGTGGCCTGGAGGCCCCGGGCGCGGCCGAACTGCGGGACGAGCTGACCGAGCTGGGCACCGAGGTCACGATCGCCGCGTGCGACGTGGCCGACCGCAAGGCCGTCGAGGCGCTGCTCGCCGCCGTCCCGGCCGACCGGCCGCTCACGGCGGTCATGCACGCCGCGGGCGTCCTGGACGACGGTGTCCTGGACGCGCTCACCCCGGAGCGGTTCGCCACCGTCCTCGGCCCCAAGGCCGACGCGGCGCGCCATCTGGACGAGCTGACCCGCGATCTCGACCTGTCCGCGTTCGTGCTGTTCTCCGGTATCGCGGGCACCCTCGGCGACGCAGGGCAGGGCAACTACGCGGCGGCCAACGCCTATCTCGACGCGCTGGCCGAGCGGCGCCGCGCGGCGGGCCTGCTCGCCACCTCGGTGGCCTGGGGCCGCTGGGGCGAGACGGGGCTGGCCGCCGACGGCGCCATCGGCGAGCGGCTGGACCGGGGCGGCGTCCCGGCGATGGCCCCGCATGCCGCGATCACGGCGCTGCAGCGGGCCCTGGACCACGCGGACACGGTCGTGGCCGTCGCCGACATCCAGTGGGACCGCTTCGCCCACGGCTACACGGCGGTCCGCCCCAGCCCGCTCATCGGCGAGCTGCCCGAGGTCAAGCGGCTGCGGGAGACCGGCGGCCCGGCCGGTGAGCCCGGCGCGGCCTCCGACGGGTCCCCGGCGGACGCGCTGCGCAAGCGGCTGGCCGGGATCTCCCGGGCCGAGCAGTCCCTGGTCGTCCTGGAGGTCGTGCGTACCAACGCGGCCGCCGCGCTCGGCCACGCCTCGACCGACGAGGTCGGCGCCGGGCGGGCGTTCAAGGAGCTGGGCTTCGACTCGCTCATCGCGCTGGAACTGCGCAACCGGCTGACCGCCGCCACCGGGCAGAAGCTGCCCGCCACGCTGGTCTTCGACTACCCGACCCCCGCGGCGCTCGCCGAGTTCCTGTGCGGCCGGATCGTGGGCGACGGCGGTACGGCCGCGGCGCCCGGGCTCGCGGAGCTCGACGCGCTGGAGTCCGCGCTGTCCGTCCTCGACCCCGACAGCGAGGCGCGGGACGACATCGCGGCCCGGCTGCGGGACCTCGCGGCGAAGTGGGCGGAGCCCCGTACGGCCGATGCCGAGGCGGCCGACGGCGACAGCGGCACCGTGACGGAGAAGTTGCAGGAGGCGACGCCCGACGAGGTCTTCGCCTTCATCGACAAGGAACTCGGAATCTAAGGATCGTTGGGTCCGAGGGCGCAAGGTTTGTGACGAGAAGCATGGGTGAGACTCCAATGGCGGATCAGGACAAGATCCTCGACTACCTCAAGCGGGTAACTGCCGATCTGCACCAGACGCGGCAGCGTCTTCGCGAGGTCGAGTCGCAGGAGCCTGAGCCGATCGCGATCGTCGGAATGAGCTGCCGGTTCCCCGGAGGCGTCACGTCTCCGGAGGAGCTGTGGGAGCTCGTGGCCGCGGGCGGCGACGCCATCGCGGACTTCCCCACGGACCGTGGCTGGGACGTCGACGCGCTCTTCGCCGACGACCCCGACGAGCAGGGCACCAGCTACACCGACAAGGGCGGGTTCCTCGACGGCGCGGGCGAGTTCGACGCCGGGTTCTTCGGGATCAGCCCGCGCGAGACCCTCGGCATGGACCCGCAGCAGCGGCTGCTGCTGGAGACGTCCTGGGAGGCGTTCGAACGGGCCGGGATCGACCCGGCCACGCTCCGCGGCAGCAAGGCCGGTGTCTTCGTCGGCACCAACGGCCAGGACTACCCGGAGCTGATGCACACGCTGCCGCAGGGCGTGGAGCAGTATCTGCTCACCGGCAACGCCGCCAGCGTCATCTCCGGCCGGATCTCCTACACCTTCGGCCTGGAGGGCCCGGCGCTCACCGTCGACACCGCGTGCTCGGCGTCGCTGGTGGCACTGCACCTGGCCATCCAGGCGCTGCGCAACGGCGAGTGCTCGCTGGCGCTCACCGGCGGCGTCACGGTGATGAACAGCCCGCGCGCGTTCATCAACTTCAGCCGCCAGCGCGGCCTCGCGCCCGACGGCCGCTGCAAGGCGTTCGCGGACGGCGCGGACGGCACCGGCTGGGGCGAGGGCGTCGGCATGCTGCTCGTCGAGCGGCTGTCGGACGCCCGACGGAACGGCCACAAGGTGCTGGCCGTCGTCCGTGGCTCGGCCATCAACCAGGACGGCGCGTCCAACGGTCTGACCGCGCCCAACGGCCCGTCCCAGCAGCGCGTCATCCGCCAGGCACTCACCGACGCCCGGCTCACCCCGGCCCAGGTGGACGCCGTCGAGGCACACGGCACCGGCACCAGCCTCGGCGACCCCATCGAGGCGCAGGCCCTGCTCGCCACGTACGGGCAGAACCGGGTCGAGGGCCGCCCGCTGTGGCTCGGCTCGGTCAAGTCCAACTTCGGGCACACCCAGGCCGCCGCCGGTGTCGCCGGAATCATCAAGATGGTCAAGGCCATCGAGCACGGTGTGCTGCCCAGGACCCTGCACGTCGACGCGCCCTCCCGGGACGTGGACTGGGACGCGGGCGCCGTCTCCCTGCTCACCGAGAACACCCCGTGGCCGGAGACCGGCCAGCCGCGCCGCGCGGGCATCTCCTCCTTCGGCGTGAGCGGTACGAACGCGCACACCGTCATCGAGCAGGCCCCCGCCGAGGACCGCGAGGCCCCCGGTGACACCGCTCCCTCGGAGTGGACCGGCATCGGCGGGCAGGTGCCGCTGCTGGTGTCCGCGCAGAGCGCACCCGCGCTGCGCGCCCAGGCCGAGCGGCTCACCGCCCGGGTGCGGGACGAGCCGGGCCTCGGCCTGGTCGACCTGGCCCACTCGCTGGCCACCACCCGTGCCGCGCTGGACCACCGGGCCGTGGTCCTCACGGGCGAGGGCGGCCGCGACGAACTGCTGCGCGGACTGGCCGAACTCGCCGAGGACGCCCCCACCGGCGGCGTCGTCCGGGGCGAGGTCGCCGAGGGCAAGGTCGCGTTCCTCTTCACCGGCCAGGGCAGCCAGCGCGCCGGAATGGGCCGTGAGCTGTACGCGGCCGTCCCGGCCTTCGCCCGCGCCCTGGACGAGGTGTGCGCCGAGCTCGACCAGCACCTCCAGCGGCCGCTGCGCGAGGTCATGTTCGGCGACGACGGCGGGTTGCTGGACCGCACCGGCTACACCCAGCCCGCGCTGTTCGCCCTCGAAGTGGCGCTGTTCCGGCTGCTGGAGACCTGGGGCGTCAAGCCCGACTTCCTCGTCGGCCACTCCATCGGCGAACTGGCCGCCGCGCATGTGGCCGGTGTGCTCTCGCCGGCCGACGCGGCGAAGCTGGTGGCCGCGCGCGGCAGGCTGATGGGGGAACTGCCCGCCGGTGGCGCGATGATCGCGATCCAGGCGTCCGAGGACGAGATCACGCCGCTGCTCACCGAGCGGGTGTCGATCGCCGCCATCAACGGGCCGACGTCGGTCGTCATCGCGGGTGACGAGGACGCGGCTGTCGCGATCGCTTCCGGTTTCGAGGCGCGGGGCCGTAAGACCAAGCGGCTCACCGTCAGCCACGCGTTCCACTCGCCGCGCATGGACGGCATGCTGGACGCCTTCCGCGAGGTCGCCCGGCAGGTCACCTACGCCCCGCCGGTCATCCCCGTCATCTCCAACCTCACCGGCGGTTCGGTCTCCGCCGACGAGATCTGCTCGCCCGACTACTGGGTCCGGCACGTCCGCGAGGCGGTCCGCTTCACCGACGGCATCCGCCGGCTCGAGGAGTACGACGTCGCCACGTACGTGGAGCTGGGCCCCGACGGGGTGCTCTCCGCCATGGCGCAGGACTGCGTCACCGGCGACGGCGCCGTGTTCGTGCCCGTGCTGCGCGGCGACCGCCCCGAGGCCACCGCCCTGGCCGGTGCCCTCGCCCGCGCCCATGTGCACGGCGTGGCCGTCGACTGGGCGGCGGTCTTCGAGGGGTCCGGCGCCCGCCGCGTCGAACTGCCCACCTACGCCTTCCAGCGCGAGCTGTACTGGCCCGAGCCGCGCGGCCCCTGGACCGGCGATGTCACCGCCGCCGGGCTCGGCTCCGCCGACCATCCGCTGCTCGGCGCCGCCGTGTCGCTCGCCGACGGCGCCGGATTCCTCTTCACCGGACGGCTGTCCCTCCAGACCCACCCCTGGCTGGCCGACCACGCGGTCATGGACACCGTGCTGCTGCCCGGCACCGCCTTCGTGGAGCTGGCCATCCGCGCCGGTGACCACGTGGGCGCGGACGTCCTGGAGGAGCTCACCCTCGAGGCCCCGCTGGTCCTGCCCCCGCAGGGCGGCGTCCAGCTCCAGGTGTCCGTGGGCGCCCCCGACGAGACCGGCCGCCGCTCGCTGACCCTGCACTCGCGTCTTGAGGAGGCCCCCGACGGCACCTGGGGCGAGGGCGAGTGGACCCGCCACGCCACCGGTGTGCTCGCCGCCGGCGCCACCACGCCCTCCGACTATTCCGAGAACCTCACCACCTGGCCCCCGGCCGGTGCCACCGAAGTCCCCGTGGACGGCCTCTACGAGTGGCTCGCCGAGACCGGATTCGCCTACGGTCCCGTGTTCCAGGGGCTCCAGGGCGCCTGGCAGCACGGCGACCAGGTGTACGCCGAGGTGCGGCTGGACGAGAGCGCCCGCGCCGAGGCCGAACTGTTCGGGCTGCACCCGGCGCTGCTGGACGCGGCCCTGCACGCCGTGGGCATCGGCTCCCTCCTGGAGGACACCGAACACGGCCGCCTCCCCTTCTCCTGGAGCGGGGTCCGGCTGCACGCAGTGGGCGCCGCCACGCTGCGCGTCCGGCTCTCGCCCGCCGGTCAGGACGCGGTGGCCGTGCTGGTGACGGACGAGAGCGGCGCGCCCGTCGCCTCCGTCGACTCGCTGCTGCTGCGCCCCGTCTCGCCCGACCAGGTGCACGCCGCGCGCGGCGCCTTCCACGAGGCGCTGTTCCGCGTCGAGTGGACCCCCGCGCCGGTCCCGGCCAACACCACCGTCGTGGCCGGGCAGTGGGCGGTGCTGGGCGCCGAACACCCCGAGCTGGCCACCGCCCTGCCCACCGCCGCCGGGTACGCCGACCTGGCCGCGCTCGGCGCGGCCGTGGACGCCGGGGCACAGGTGCCGCAGGCCGTCGTCGCGCCGTTCCTCGCGGGTGACACCGGGCTTCCCGTCGAGACCGCCGTGCGCGAGGCCCTGCACCGCGCGCTGGAGCTGGTCCAGAGCTGGCTCGCCGACGCCCGCTTCGAGGGCTCCCGGCTGGTGATCGCCACCCGTGGCGCCGTCGCCACCTCGACGGACGCCGACACCGAGGACCTGGCCCACGCCCCGCTGTGGGGCCTGCTGCGCTCCGCGCAGTCCGAGAACCCGGACCGCTTCGTCCTGGCGGACCTCGACGGCACCGACGAGTCCTACCGGGCGCTGTCCGCCGCCCTGGCCACCGGCGAATCGCAGCTCGCGGTCCGCGCCGGGACCGTGGTCGTACCGCGCCTGGCCAAGGTCGCCTCCGCCGCCGAGCGGACCGCCCCCGCCCTCGACCCCGAGGGCACCGCCCTGGTCACCGGCGCCACCGGCACCCTCGGCGGCCTCGTCGCCCGCCATCTGGTGGCCGAGCACGGCGTACGCCATCTGCTGCTGCTCAGCAGGCGCGGGGGAGACGCCCACGGCGCCGCCGAACTCGTCGCCGAACTGCGCGCGTCGGGCGCCGAGGTCACCCTCGCCGCCTGCGACGTGGCCGACCGCGACGCGCTCGCCGCGACCCTCGCCGCCATCCCGGCCGAGCATCCGCTGACCGCCGTGGTGCACACCGCGGGCGTGCTGGACGACGGTGTCATCGGCTCGCTCACCGCCGAGCGCGTCGACCGCGTCCTGCCGCCCAAGGTGGACGCCGCGTGGAACCTCCACGAGCTCACCCGCGACCTCGACCTGTCCGCGTTCGTGCTGTTCTCCGCCGCCGCCGGCACCCTCGGCGGCCCCGGCCAGGCCAACTACGCGGCCGCCAACGCCTTCCTGGACGCCCTCGCCCACCGGCGCCGCGCCCAGGGCCTGCCCGCCACCGCCCTCGCCTGGGGGCTGTGGGCCGAGCGCAGCGGGATGACCGGCGACCTGGACGACACCGACATCCAGCGCATCAGCCGCGCCGGAGTGGCCGCCCTCTCCTCCGAGGAGGGCCTCGCCCTCCTGGACACCGCCCTCGCCGTGGGCGACCCCACGCTCGTCCCCATGCACCTGGACCTGGCGCCGCTGCGCCACGCCGATGCCACCATGGTCCCCGCGCTGCTGCGCGGCCTGGTGCGGGCCCCCGGCCGCCGGGTGGTCGAGGCGGGCGGCGGCGCGGCCCCCGGCGGCCTCGCCGACCGGCTCCTCGGGCTGTCCGTCCCCGAGCGCGACCGGCTGCTGCTGGAGATCGTCTGCGGCCAGGTGGCCGCGGTCCTCGGCTACGCGGGCCCGGAGGCCGTCGGCTCGGCACGCGCCTTCAAGGAGCTGGGCTTCGACTCGCTCACCGCCGTCGAACTGCGCAACCGCCTCGGCGCCGTCACCGGCGTAAGGCTCCCGGCCACCCTCGTCTTCGACTACCCGACGCCGACCGCGCTCGCCGGCTTCCTGCGCACCGAGATCCTCGGCGACCAGGCCGACGAGGCCGCCGCGGCCCCGGCCGCCACGGTGGCCGTCGCCGACGACGAGCCCATCGCCATCGTCGGCATGAGCTGCCGCTACCCCGGCGGGGTCACCAGCCCCGAGGAGCTGTGGCAGCTGGTCACCGGCTCGGTGGACGCCATCTCCGGCTTCCCGACCGACCGCGGCTGGCAGCTGGAGGGACTGCTGGGCGACGACCCCGAGCAGACCGGCACCAGCGCCACCATCGAGGGCGGATTCCTCTACGACGCGGGCGAGTTCGACCCCGACTTCTTCGGCATCAACCCGCGTGAAGCCCTCGCCATGGACCCGCACCAGCGGCTGCTGCTGGAGAGCTCCTGGGAGGCGTTCGAGCGGGCCGGGATCGACCCGGCGACCGTTCGCGGCAGCAAGACCGGCGTCTTCGCGGGCGTCATGTACCACGACTACCTCTCCCGGCTGACCGCTCTGCCGGAGGGCCTGGAGGGCTACCTCGGCACGGGTACGGCGGGCAGCGTGGCCTCGGGCCGGGTGGCGTACACCTTCGGTCTGGAGGGCCCGGCGGTCACCATCGACACGGCGTGCTCGTCGTCGCTGGTGGCGCTGCACCTCGCGGCGCAGGCGCTACGCAACGGCGAGTGCACCATGGCCCTCGCGGGCGGTGTCACCGTCATGTCCACCCCGGACACCTTCATCGACTTCAGCCGCCAGGGCGGGCTTTCGGCCAGCGGCCGCTGCAAGTCCTTCTCGGCCGACGCGGACGGCACCGGCTGGGCCGAGGGCGTCGGCATGCTGCTCGTGGAGCGGCTGTCGGACGCCGAGAAGAACGGCCACAAGGTGCTGGCGGTCGTGCGGGGCACGGCCGTCAACCAGGACGGCGCGTCGAACGGGCTGACGGCGCCGAACGGACCCTCGCAGCAGCGGGTGATCCGGCAGGCGCTGGCGAACGCCCGTCTGACGGCGTCCGAGGTGGACGCGGTCGAGGCGCACGGTACGGGTACGACGCTGGGCGACCCGATCGAGGCGCAGGCGCTGCTGGCCACGTACGGCAAGGAGAAGACCGAGGACCAGCCGCTGTGGCTGGGCTCCATCAAGTCCAACTTCGGCCACACCCAGGCCGCCGCCGGTGTCGCGGGCATCATCAAGATGGTGCAGGCCATGCACCACGGCGTACTGCCCCGGTCGCTGCACCTCGACGCGCCCTCGCCGCATGTGGACTGGTCGGCGGGCGCGGTGTCGCTGCTGAGCGAGGCGCGGGAGTGGCCGGAGACCGGGCGTCCGCGCCGGGCCGGTGTCTCCTCCTTCGGCGTCAGCGGCACCAACGCGCACGCCATCATCGAGCAGGCGCCGCGGCCCGAACCGGCCGAGGGCTCCGCGCTTCCGGCCGCCCGGCCGTCCGTGCTGCCGTGGACGGTGTCGGGGAAGAGCGCCGACGCGCTGCGGGCGCAGGCCGAGCGGCTGCTCGCCGACCTGGAGCGGCGGCCGGACGTCTCCCCGACCGACCTGGCGTACTCGCTCGCGACCTCCCGTGCCGCGCTGGACCACCGTGCCGTCGTGGTCGGCGGGGACCGTGCGGCGCTGATCGCGGGCCTGGCGGCGCTGGCGGGCGGCGAGTCGGCCGCGGGGCTGGTCCAGGGCTCGGTGGCGGATGGCAAGGTGGCGTTCCTGTTCACCGGCCAGGGCAGCCAGCGGCTCGGCATGGGCCGTGAGCTGTACGACGCCTACCCGGTGTTCGCGGAGGCGTTCGACGCCGTCTGCGATGAGCTGGACGCGCATCTCGAACGGCCGCTGAAGACCGTGGTGTTCGGGGATGACGCGGCGGAGCTGGACCGGACAGGGTTCACCCAGCCCGCGCTGTTCGCCATCGAGGTGGCGCTGTTCCGCCTGGTCGAGGCGTGGGGGCTGCGGCCCGACTTCCTCTCCGGGCATTCGATCGGCGAGCTGGCCGCCGCGCATGTGGCGGGTGTGCTGTCGTTGGCCGACGCGGCGAAGCTGGTGGCGGCCCGTGGCCGTCTGATGCAGGCGCTTCCGGCCGGTGGCGCGATGATCGCGGTGCAGGCCTCGGAGGACGAGGTGGCGCCGCTGCTGACCGAGCGCGTCAGCATTGCCGCGCTCAACGGCCCCATGTCCATCGTCATCGCGGGCGATGAGGACGCGGCTCTGGAGATCGCTTCCGGTTTCGAGGCTCAGGGCCGTAAGACCAAGCGGCTCACCGTCAGCCACGCGTTCCACTCCCCGCGCATGGACGGGATGCTGGAGGCGTTCCGCGAGGTGGCCGAGGGACTCACGTACGAGGCCCCGCGCGTCCCGATCGTCTCCAACCTCACCGGGGACGTGGTCTCCGCCGAGGAGATCACCAGCCCCGGCTTCTGGGTGCGCCACGTCCGCGAGGCCGTCCGTTTCCTCGACGGTGTCCGGACGATGGAAGCCCAGGGCGTCACCACCTACCTCGAACTCGGTCCCGACGGTGTGCTCACCGCCATGGCCCAGGAGTGCGTCAACGACGCCGACGCGGCCGGTTTCGCCGCCGCGCTGCGCAAGGACCGCGCCGAGGCCGAGACCGTCGCCACCGCCCTCGCCGCCCTGCACGTCCGCGGCGTGGCCCCGGACTGGGCCGCGTACTTCGCCGGGACCGGCGCCCACCGCGTCGACCTGCCGACCTACGCCTTCCAGCACCGCCGCTTCTGGCTGACGTCCCCCGCGGGCTTCGTGGGCGACGTCGAGTCGGCGGGTCTGGACCGGGCCGACCACCCGCTGCTGGGCGCGGCCGTGCCGCTGGCGGACTCCGACGGCTTCCTGTTCACCGGCAGGCTCTCCCTCGAAAGCCACCCGTGGCTGGCCGACCACGCCGTCATGGGCACCGTGCTGCTGCCCGGCACCGCCTTCGTCGAACTGGCCATCCGCGCCGGTGACCAGGTGGGCTGCGACCGGCTGGACGAGCTGACGATCGAGGCGCCGCTGGTGCTGCCCGAGCGCGGCGCGGTCCAGCTGCAGATCGTCGTCGGCGCCCCGCAGCAGGCCGGGCACCGCACGCTGGAGCTGTACTCGCGGGCGCAGGACGCGCCCGCCGAACTGCCGTGGATCCGGCATGCGAGCGGTGTGCTGGTGGCCGGTGGCCCGCGGCCCTCGTTCGACCTGACGGCGTGGCCGCCGCAGGGCGCCGAGCCCGCCGGGGTCGAGGGGCTCTACGAGCACCTGGCGCAGGGCGGCTTCGCGTACGGGCCGATGTTCCAGGGGCTGACCGCGGCCTGGCTGCGCGGCGACGAGGTGTTCGCCGAGGTGCGGCTGCCGGAGGACCGCAAGGCCGACGCGGGCGGGTTCGGGCTGCACCCGGCGCTGCTGGACGCCGCGCTGCACAGCACGTTCGCCCGCGCGGGCGGCGATGAGCAGGGGCGGCTGCCGTTCTCCTGGAGCGGGGTTTCGCTGCACGCGGTGGGCGCCGACGCGCTCCGGGTGCGGCTGACCCCGGCCGGTGCCGACGGCGTGTCGCTGGAGCTGGCCGACGGCACCGGTGCCCCGGTGGCCTCGGTCGAGCAGCTGGCGCTGCGCCCGGTCTCGGCCGGGCAGCTCGCCGAGGGCCGCTCCGCCGCGTACCACGAGTCGCTGTACCGGCTGGACTGGGCCACCGTGCCGATGTCCACCGAGAGCCCGGCGGCCTTCTGGACGGTGCTCGGCGAGGGCGCGCCCGCCCCGCTGACCTCCGGTGCCGCGATCCACGCCGACCTGGACGCGCTGGCCGCGGCCGGGGACGCCCCCGCGTACGTCCTGGCGTATCTCGACCCGCGCGCCGCCACCGGGGACGAGGTGACCGCCGCCGTCCACACCGCCACCCAGCGGACGCTGGCGCTCGTCCGGGCGTGGCTGGCCGACGACCGGTTCGCCGCGTCCCAGCTGGTGCTCGTCACCCGGGGCGCGGTCGCCACCGCCGGCGACGCCGGGACCCACGACCTGGCGCACGCCCCGGTGTGGGGCCTGGTGCGCTCGGCGCAGTCGGAGAACCCGGACCGGCTGGTGCTGGTGGACCTCGACGGCACCGACGCCTCCTACGAGGCGCTGGGCGCCGCACTCGCCTCCGGCGAGCCGCAGTTCGTACTGCGCCGGGGCGCCGTACACGCCCCCCGGCTGGCACGCACCGCCGCCGCCGGGCCCATGGTGCCGCCGCCCGGCGAGCCGGCCTGGCGGCTGGACATCCAGGACAAGGGCACCCTGGAGAACCTCACCCTGCTGCCCAGCCCCGAGGCCGCCGCGCCGCTGGAGGCCGGGCAGGTGCGGGTCGCGGTCCGGGCCGCGGGTGTGAACTTCCGCGATGTGCTCAACGCGCTCGGCATGTACCCCGGAGACGCGGGCCTGATGGGCAGCGAGGGTGCGGGAGTCGTCCTCGAGACCGGTCCCGGCGTCACCGGCCTGGCGCCCGGCGACCGGGTGATGGGCATGCTGCCCGGCGGTTTCGGCCCGCTGGTGGTCGTGGACCGCCGCATGGTCGTGCCGATGCCGGAGGGCTGGTCGTACGCGCAGGCCGCGTCCGTGCCGATCGTCTTCATGACGGCCTACTACGCGCTGCGCGACCTGGCCGGTCTCCAGGGCGGGGAGTCGCTGCTGGTGCACGCCGCCGCCGGTGGTGTCGGCATGGCCGCCGTGCAACTGGCCCGCCACTGGGGCGTGGACGTCTACGCCACCGCCAGCCAGGGCAAGTGGGACACGCTGCGCTCACTGGGGCTGGCCGACGACCGGATCGCCTCCTCCCGCGACCTGGCCTTCGAGGACAAGTTCCGCGAGGCCAGCGGCGGTCGCGGCGTCGATGTCGTACTGAACTCGCTGGCCGGCGAGTTCGTGGATGCCTCACTGCGGCTGCTGCCGCGCGGCGGCCGGTTCGTCGAGATGGGCAAGACCGACGTCCGGGCGCCCGAAGAGGTCGCGGCCACCTACCCCGGCGTCTCCTACCAGGCGTTCGACCTCACCGAGGCGGGCCTGGACCGCATCCAGGAGATGCTGCGCGAGCTGCTGGAGCTGTTCCGGCAGGGCGCGCTGCGGGCGCTGCCGATCACCGCGTGGGACCTGCGGCAGGCCCCGGACGCGTTCCGCTACCTCAGCCAGGCCCGCCACATCGGCAAGGTCGTGCTCACCGTGCCCGCCCCGTGGAACCCGGACGGCACCGTGCTGATCACCGGCGGCACCGGCACCCTGGGCGGCCTGGTCGCCCGGCACGCCGTCACCGAGCGCGGCGTACGCCGCCTGGTGCTCACCAGCCGCCGCGGTGAACAGGCCGCGGGCGCGGCCGAACTCGCCGCCGAACTGCGCGAGCTGGGCGCCGAGGTCACCATCGCCGCCTGCGACGCGGCCGACCGGGACGCGCTCGCCGCCGTCCTGGCCGACATCCCCTCGGTGCGTCCGCTGACCGCCGTCGTGCACACCGCCGGGGTGCTGGACGACGGGGTGATCGACGCGCTGACGCCGGAGCGGCTGGAGAAGGTGCTGCGCCCCAAGGTGGACGCGGCCGTCAACCTGCACGAGCTGACCCGCGACCAGGACCTGGCCGCGTTCGTGCTGTTCTCCTCGGCCGCGGGTACGTTCGGCGGCCCCGGTCAGGCCAACTACGCGGCGGCCAACTCCTTCCTGGACGCCCTGGCCCGCCACCGCCAGTCCCAGGGACTCGCCGCCACCTCGCTGGCCTGGGGCCTGTGGGCCGAGGCCAGCGGGATGACCGGTGAGCTGGAGGCCACCGACAAGTCCCGGATGACCCGCTCCGGAGTGCTGGGGCTCTCCTCCGACGAGGGCCTGGCGCTGTTCGACGCCGCCCAGGAGGTGGGCGACGCCTTCCTGGTACCCATGCAGCTCGACCTGGCGCCGCTCACCGGCGCGCCCATCGAGATGGTGCCGCCGCTGCTGCGCGGTCTGGTACGCGGCGGTACGACCCGCCGCACCGCCGAGTCGGGCGCGGCCGGGGACGGCTCCTCGCTGGTGGAGCGGCTGGTCCGGCTGGACGCGGCCGAGCGCGAGCAGACCCTGCTCGACCTGGTGCGCGCCCAGGTGGCCGTGGTGCTCGGCCATGACTCGCCCGACGCGGTGGAGGCGAGCCGGGCCTTCAAGGACCTCGGCTTCGACTCGCTGACCGCGGTGGAGTTCCGCAACCGGCTCGGCGCCGCCGCCGGGCTGCGGCTGCCCGCCACGCTGGTCTTCGACTACCCGACGCCGACCGCGCTCGCCGGATACCTGCTGGAGGAACTGCTCGGCTCCGAGGCGGCGGCCGCCGTCCCCGCACGGGCGGAGGGCCCCGCGGGCGCCGGGACGGACGAGGACGACCCGATCGCCATCATCGCGATGAGCTGCCGCTTCCCCGGGGACGTACGCACCCCCGAGGATCTGTGGGAGCTGCTGGCCGAGGGCCGGGACGGCATCGCCCGGCTGCCGGAGGACCGGGGCTGGGACCTCGAGGCGTTCTACGACCCGGACCCGGACCGGCCCGGCACCTCGTACGCCCGCGAGGGCGGCTTCTACTACGACGCCCACCACTTCGACCCGGCCTTCTTCGGCATCAACCCGCGCGAGGCGCTGGCCATGGACCCCCAGCAGCGGCTGCTGCTGGAGACCTCCTGGGAGTCCTTCGAGCGGGCGGGCCTCGACCCGGGGGCGCTGCGCGGCAAGCAGGTCGGCGTGTTCGTCGGCCAGATGCACAACGACTACGTGTCCCGGCTGCACACCGTCCCGGAGGGCGTCGAGGGCTACCTCGGCACCGGCGGCTCCAGCAGCATCGCCTCCGGCCGGGTGTCGTACACCTTCGGCTTCGAGGGCCCGGCCGTCACCGTCGACACGGCGTGTTCGTCGTCGCTGGTGGCGCTGCACCTCGCGGCGCAGGCGCTGCGCAACGGCGAGTGCGCGATGGCGCTCGCGGGCGGTGTCACCATCATCACCACGCCCGACGTCTTCACCGAGTTCAGCCGCCAGCGCGGCCTGGCCAGGAACGGCCGCTGCAAGCCGTTCGCCGCGGCCGCCGACGGCACGGCCTGGGGCGAGGGCGTGGGCATGCTGCTGGTGGAGCGGCTGTCGGACGCGAAGCGGTACGGCCACAAGGTGCTGGCGGTCGTGCGGGGCACGGCCGTCAACCAGGACGGTGCGTCGAACGGGCTGACGGCGCCGAACGGTCCCTCGCAGCAGCGGGTGATCCGGCAGGCGCTGGCGAACGCGGGTCTGTCGGCGTCCGAGGTGGACGCGGTGGAGGCGCACGGTACGGGTACGACGCTGGGCGACCCGATCGAGGCGCAGGCGCTGCTGGCCACGTACGGCAAGGAGAAGTCCCCCGAACAGCCCTTGTGGCTGGGCTCGATCAAGTCCAACTTCGGCCATACGCAGGCCGCGGCGGGTGTCGCGGGCATCATCAAGATGGTGCAGGCGATGCGGCACGGTGTGCTGCCGAAGTCGCTGCACATCGATGAGCCGTCGCCGCATGTGGACTGGGCGGCGGGCGCGGTGTCACTGCTGAGCGAGGCGCGGGAGTGGCCGGAGACCGGGCGTCCGCGCCGGGCCGGTATCTCGTCCTTCGGCATGAGCGGCACCAACGCGCACGCCATCATCGAGCAGGTGCCGGAGCCGGAGGAGACGGAGGTTCCCGGGATTCCGGCCGGCGAGCCGTCCGTGCTGCCGTCCGGCGAGCCGCCCGTGCTGCCGTGGGTGCTGTCCGCCAAGACCCCCGAGGCGCTGCGCGCCCAGGGGGCCCGGCTGCGCGCCCATGTGGCCGGCCACCCCGAGCCGTACCTGGCCGACCTCGGCCACTCCCTGGCCACCTCCCGGGTGCCCTTCGAGCACCGGGCGACCCTCGTCGCCCGCGACCGGGACGCCTTCCTGGCCGGTCTCGACGCCCTCGCCGAGGGCCGCACCACGACCGGTCTTGTCGAGGGCGCGGTGGCCGAGGGCGGCAAGCTGGCCGTCCTGTTCACCGGCCAGGGCAGCCAGCGGCTCGGCATGGGCCGCGAGCTCTACGACGCCTACCCGGCGTTCGCCGAGGCGCTGGACGAGGTGTGCGACGCGCTGGACCCGCATCTCGAACAGCCGCTGAAGACGGTGCTGTTCGGGGACGACGCGGAGCGGCTGGACCGGACCGGCTTCACCCAGCCCGCGCTGTTCGCGGTCGAGGTGGCGCTGTTCCGCCTGGTCCAGGCGTGGGGCGTGCAGCCGGACCTCCTCTCCGGCCACTCCATCGGCGAACTGGCGGCGGCCCATGCGGCCGGTGTGCTCTCGCTGGCCGACGCGGCGAAGCTGGTGGCCGCCCGTGGGCGGTTGATGCAGCGGCTGCCGGCCGGTGGCGCGATGATCGCCGTCCAGGCGTCCGAGGACGAGGTGACCCCGCGGGTCGGCAAGCGCGTGAGCATCGCCGCCGTCAACGGCCCGACCTCGGTCGTGGTCGCGGGCGACGAGGACGCCGCACTGGAGATCGCGGCGGCCTTCGAGGCGGAGGGCCGCAAGACCAAGCGGCTCACCGTCAGCCACGCGTTCCACTCGCCCCACATGGACGGCATGCTGGACGCCTTCCGCGAGGTGGCGCTGGGGCTGACGTACCAGGCCCCGCGCATCCCGATCGTGTCCAACCTGACCGGTGGCCTGGTCCCCGCCGAAGAGATCATGACTGCTGACTTCTGGGTGCGCCACGTCCGCGAAGCCGTCCGCTTCCTCGACGGTGTCCGGACGATGGAGGCCCAGGGCATCACCACCTACCTCGAGCTGGGCCCCGACGGTGTTCTGACCGCGATGGCCCAGGACTGCGTGGCGGACGCCGACGTGGCCGCCTTCGCCGCCGCGCTGCGCAAGGGCCGTCCCGAGGCCGAGACGCTGCTCACGGCGATCGGCACCGCCCATGTCCGGGGCGCCGCGGTGGACTTCGGCCCGCTGTACGCCCCGTACCGCCCGCGGCGGGTCGACCTGCCGACGTACGCCTTCCAGCGCCGCTCGTTCTGGCTGGACGCCGGACCCATCGGCGGCGACGCCACCGCGATCGGCCTCCACGCGGCGGGCCACCCGCTGCTGGGCGCCGCCGTGGAACTGCCCGACTCGGACGGCATCGCCTTCACCGGACGGCTCTCCCTCCAGACCCAGCCCTGGCTCGCCGACCACGCCGTCATGGGCACGGTGCTGCTGCCCGGCACCGCCTTCGTGGAACTGGCCCTGCGCGCCGGAGACCACGCGGGCTGCGACCGCCTGGACGAACTCACCCTGGAAGCCCCCCTGATCGTCCCCGACCAGGGCGCCATCCAACTCCGCCTCTCCCTCGCCGCCCCCGACGACACCGGCCGCCGCGCGCTCACCCTGCACTCCCGTGCCGAGGGCGCCCCGACGGACGAACCGTGGCTGCGCCACGCCACGGGCGCCTTGACGGCGGGCATGGCGGAGAGTCCGTTCGACCTGACCGCCTGGCCGCCCGCCGAGGCGGAGAAGATCGAGGTAGCGGGCCTCTACGAGGGCCTGGCCGATTCGGGCTTCGCCTACGGCCCCGTCTTCCAGGGCCTGACGGCCGCCTGGCGACGCGGCGACGAGGTGTTCGCCGAGGTAAGCCTGCCGGAGGACCGCAAGTCCGACGCGGGCGCGTTCGGCCTGCACCCGGCGCTGCTGGACGCCGCACTGCACGCACTCGGCCTGAGCGCGGCCGAAGAGGGCAACGGCCAGGGCCGCCTGCCCTTCTCCTGGACCGGAGTATCCCTGCACGCGGTGGGCGCCTCGGCCCTGCGTGTGCGGCTGGACGGCACGGCCACAGGCACGGTGACCCTGGAGCTGGCCGACACAACGGGCGCCCCGGTGGCATCGGTCGAGGGCCTGGCCCTCCGCACGATCTCCCCGGACCAGCTGGGCGCGGCCCGCCCCGGCAGCCCGTCCGACTCCCTCTTCCGCCTGGACTGGCTCCCGGTCCCGGCCCAGTCCACCGAGGTAACCCCCAACCACTGGGCGGCAGTGGGCCCCGACACCCTGGGCCTCCAGACGTACGCGGACCTGGAGGCACTGGCAGAGGCGATCGCCTCCGGCAGCACGCCGCTCCCGAAGTACGTCGTGGCAAATCAAGCCCGTCCGGCGATTGAGGACACGCCCGAAGGGCGCCCAGGCGCGCACTCGGACGGTGCGGCATCTCCAGCCCGTCCGGCGCTTGAGGACCGGGGTCCAGGGGCGGAGCCCATGGTTACGGGAAGGGGCGAAATTGGGGAAAGCTCCTCACCGGCCGACACGGCGCACCACGCCACCACCCACACCCTGGCCCTACTCCAGCAGTGGCTGGCCGAAGAGCGCTTCGCGGACTCGCGTCTGGTCCTTCTGACCACGGGAGCCGTAAGCACCGGCACGGCCGAGCCGATGACCGACCCGGCCCAAGCCGCCATCTGGGGCCTGGCCCGCTCCGCCCAGGCGGAGAACCCGGACCGCATCGTCCTCGTGGACACCGACGGAAAGGGCAAGCCCCAGGACACCCTGGCCACCGCCCTGGCAACGGGCGAACCCCAAATCGCCCTCCGCGACGGCGCCCCAAGGGCGCCAAGGCTGGCGCGGACCACCGTGGCGACGGCGACGGAGAACCGAGCACCCGAGTGGAATGCCGACGGCACCGTCCTCATCACCGGCGCCACCGGCACCCTGGGCACCCTCCTGGCCAAGCACCTGGTCACCAAGTACGGCGTACGCCACCTCCTCCTGCTCAGCCGCCGAGGCGAAACCGCCCCCGGCGCAGCCGAACTCACCACCGAACTCACCGACCTGGGAGCCGAACCCCGCTGGGCGGCCTGCGACGCGGCCGACCGCAACGCCCTGGCCGAAACCCTGGCAGCGATCCCCACCACCCACCCCCTCACCGCCGTGATCCACACGGCGGGCGTCCTGGACGACGGAGTGATCGGCTCGCTCACCCCCGAGCGCCTGGCCACCGTGGCCCGCCCGAAGGCACACGCGGCGTGGAACCTCCACGAGTTGACCCAGGACGCGGACCTGTCCGCGTTCGTCCTGTTCAGCTCGGCCGCGGGCGTCTTCGGCGGCCCCGGTCAGGGCAACTACGCGGCGGCCAACGCCTTCCTGGACGCCGTCGCCCAGCACCGCCGCGCAGGCGGCCTGCCCGCCACCTCCCTCGCCTGGGGCCTGTGGTCGGTGGCCGGAGGCATGGGCGGTGAGCTGGACGAGGCCGAGAGCGCCCGCATCCGGCGCGGCGGGGTCGGCGTACTCACGGCAGAGACCGGCATGGAGCTGTTCGACGCCGCACAGGCCGTCGCACAGAACTCGGACGAGGCGCTACTCGTACCGCTGCCGCTCGACATGGCCGCCCTCAGGGCACAGGCAGGGAGCGGCATGCTGCCCGCGCTCTTCCGCGGCCTGGTCCGGGCCCCCGCGCGCCGCGCGGCCGAGTCCGCGGCGGCCGCCGCGGCCGGTGCCGAGGCGCTGCGCGAGCGGCTCGCCGGGCTCTCCGGGCCCGAGCGCGAGGAGGTGCTGCTGGAGCTGGTGTGCACCCAGGTGGCGGCCGTCCTCGGCTATCCCGGCCCGGAGACGGTCGACCCGGCGCGCTCGTTCAGCGAGGTCGGCTTCGACTCGCTCACCGCGGTCGAGCTCCGCAACCGTCTCAACGCGACGACCGGAGTCCGCCTCCCGGCGACTCTGGTCTTCGACTACCCGACTCCGGGCGCACTGGTCGAGTACCTGAGGGGCGAGATCCTGCCGGACGACGCGTCGGCGGTCACCTCGCTGCTCGCGGAGCTCGACGGGCTGGAGAAGTCCCTGGCCCTGGCCGGAGCCGCCCCGGACGACGAGGGCCGGAGCAGGGTCACCGCGCGGCTCCAGGCCCTGCTCGCGCAATGGAATGACAACCGAGGACCGGAAGACGGCGCCGGGGTCGCCGAGGAGCTGGAGTCCGCCACGGACGACGACCTCTTCGACTTCATCGGCAAGGAATTCGGGATCTCCTGAAGTGACCGTAGCCGTGAAGTGCCGTAGCCGGCGTGAAGTGACAAGGCCTTCCGGATTCCTCGAGAGGGAAACGCACGTATGAATGAGGAAAAGCTCCGCTACTTTCTCAAGCGGGTGACCGCCGACCTGCATGAGACCCGGCGCCGCCTGCAAGAGGTGGAGTCGGAGGACCAGGAGCCCATCGCGATCGTCGGCATGAGCTGCCGCTACCCGGGCGGCGTCGGCTCGCCCGAGGATCTGTGGCGGCTGGTGTCCGAGGGCGGGGACGGCATTTCCGAGTTCCCCACCGACCGCGGCTGGGACATCGGGCGGCTCTTCGACGACAATCCGGACGGCGCGGGCACGAGCTATGTCCGGGAGGGCGGTTTCCTCCACGACGCCAACTACTTCGACCCGGCGTTCTTCGGTATCAATCCGCGCGAGGCCCTGGCGATGGACCCCCAGCAGCGGCTGCTGCTGGAGACCACCTGGGAGGTGTTCGAGCGGGCGGGCATCGACGCCACCTCCGTACGCGGCACCCGTACCGGTGTCTTCGCGGGCGTCATGTACCACGACTACGCCTCGCGGCTGCGTGCCGTGCCACCCGGTGTCGAGGGTTACCTCGGCACCGGCGGCTCCAGCAGCATCGCCTCCGGCCGGGTGGCGTACACCTTCGGCCTGGAGGGCCCGGCGCTGACCGTCGACACGGCGTGTTCCTCGTCGCTGGTGACCCTGCACCTGGCCATGCAGGCGCTGCGCAACGGCGAGTGCTCGCTGGCGCTGGCGGGCGGTGTCACGGTGATGTCGACGCCCGGCACGTTCACCGAGTTCAGCCGCCAGCGCGGGCTGTCCTTCGACGGCCGCTGCAAGTCCTTCGCGGCGTCCGCCGACGGCACCGGCTGGTCCGAGGGCGCGGGCATGCTGCTGGTGGAGCGGCTGTCGGACGCCCGCCGCAACGGCCACAAGGTGCTGGCCGTCGTCCGTGGCTCGGCCATCAACCAGGACGGCGCGTCCAACGGTCTGACCGCGCCCAACGGCCCGTCCCAGCAGCGCGTCATCCGCCAGGCGCTCGCCAGCGCCCGGCTGGCGGCCGACCAGATCGACGTGGTCGAGGCGCACGGCACGGGCACCACACTCGGCGACCCGATCGAGGCGCAGGCGCTGCTCGCCACGTACGGCAAGGAGAAGCCCGCCGAACGGCCGCTGCTGCTGGGCTCCATCAAGTCCAACGTCGGCCACACCCAGGCCGCCGCCGGTGTCGCCGGGATCATCAAGATGGTCAAGGCCATCGAGCACGGCTATGTGCCCAGGTCCCTGCACATCGACGAGCCGTCGCCGCACATCGACTGGTCGGCCGGGGCCGTCTCGCTGCTGACCGAGGGCCGGCCGTGGCCGGAGACCGGCCGTCCGCGCCGCGCCGCCGTGTCGTCGTTCGGCATCAGCGGCACCAACGCCCATCTGATCATCGAGCAGCCCCCGGCGGAGGACCCTGAGGTCGAGGAGCCCGTGGATACCCCCGCCGAGGGCACGGCGGCCCCCGCCGCGGAGACGGAGACGGTGGCACTGGCCGAGGAGACGGCCCCGCTCCGCACCCTCCCCCTCCTGCCGTGGCTGGTCTCCGCCAGGGGCGAGGACGCGCTGCGCGCCCAGGCCGCCCGGCTCCACGCCTACGTGACCGAACGCCCCGATCTTGACCCGGTGTCCCTCGGCCACTCGCTGGCCACCACCCGCGCCGCCCTGGAGAACCGCGCCGCCGTCATCGCCGGTGACCGCGCCACCTTCCTCGACCGCCTCGCCGCGCTCGCCTCCGGTGAGCCCGCCGCCGGGGTGGTCCAGGGCGTGGAGACCCGGGGCAAGCTGGCGTTCCTCTTCACCGGCCAGGGCAGCCAGCGCCTCGGCATGGGCCGCGAGCTCTACGAGGCCTACCCGGCGTTCGCCGAGGCGCTGGACGCGGTGTGCGCCGCGCTCGACCCGCGCCTCGAACGGCCGCTGAAGGACGTGCTGTTCGGGGACGACGCCGAGGCGCTCGACCGGACCGGCTTCACCCAGCCCGCGCTGTTCGCCATCGAGGTGGCCCTCTTCCGCCTCGTCGAGTCCTGGGGCCTGAAGCCGGACGTGGTCTCCGGCCACTCCATCGGCGAGATCGCCGCCGCGCATGTCGCGGGGGTGCTCTCGCTCGACGCCGCCGCCCTGCTGGTGGCGGCCCGGGGCCGTCTCATGCAGCGGCTGCCGGGCGGTGGCGCGATGATCGCCGTCCAGGCGTCCGAGGACGAGGTGGCGCCGCTGCTCACCGACCGGGTGAGCATCGCCGCGCTCAACGGCCCGACGTCGGTGGTCATCGCGGGCGACGCGGACGCGGCGCTGGAGATCGCTTCCGGTTTCGAGGCCCAGGGCCGTAAGACCAAGCGCCTCACCGTCAGCCACGCCTTCCACTCGCCGCTGATGGACCCGATGCTGGAGCCGTTCCGCAAGGTCGCGGAGAGCCTGACGTACGAGGCCCCGAAGATCCCGGTGGTCTCCAACCTCACCGGCGGCATCGCGCCCGCCGCGGAGATCGCCACCGCCGACTTCTGGGTTCGCCATGTCCGCGAGGCCGTGCGCTTCCTCGACGGCATGTGCGCGATGGAGGCGCAGGGCGTCACCACCTACCTCGAACTCGGCCCGGACGGTGTGCTGTCCGCGCTCGGCCAGGAGTGCCTGGCGGGCGAGTCCGAGCACGTGGCGTTCGCTCCTGCCCTGCGGTCCGGCCGCCCCGAGGCCGAGACCCTGACCACCGCCCTGGCCACCCTGCACACCCGGGGCACGGCCCCCGACTGGGCGGCGTACTACGCGGGCACCGGCGCCGAGCGCGTAGAGCTGCCCACGTACGCCTTCCAGCGCGAGCACTACTGGCTGGACGCGGGCACCGCCTACGGCGACGTCTCCTCCGTCGGCCTCGGCACCGCCGACCATCCGCTGCTCGGCACGGCCGTCTCCCTGGCCGACGCGGAGGGCTTCCTCTTCACCGGGCGGCTCGCGCTGGACACCCACCCGTGGCTGGCCGACCACGCCGTCATGGGCGCGGTCCTGCTGCCCGGCACCGCGTTCGTGGAACTGGCGGTGCGCGCCGGTGAGCAGGCCGGATGCGATCTGGTGGAGGAACTCACCCTGGAGGCCCCGCTGATCCTGCCCGAGCGGGGCGGGGTCCAGCTCCAGATCGCCGTGGGCGCCCAGGACGACACCGGCCGCCGCACCCTCGCCCTCCACTCCCGCCCCGACGAGGCCGGAGACGACGAGCCGTGGCTGCGGCACGCCACGGGTGCCTTGGCGGCGGGCACGGTGGAGAGTTCGTTCGACCTGAGCGCCTGGCCGCCCGCCGGGGCGGAGCGCATCGAGACCGACGGCCTGTACGAGGGCCTGGCCGAGGCGGGCTTCGCCTACGGCCCGGTCTTCCAGGGCCTGCGCGCCGCCTGGCGCGCCGCTGGCGAGGTCTACGCCGAGGTCGCCCTCCCCGAGGACACCGAACCCGGCGCCGCCCTCTTCGGCCTCCACCCGGCCCTGCTGGACGCCGTCCTGCACGCCATCGGCCTCAGCGACCTGACCGACAACCCGGGCCAGGGCGGACTCCCCTTCTCCTGGACCGGCGTCCGCATCCACTCGGTGGGCGCCGACACGGTACGCGTCCGCCTGTCACCGGCCGGAAACGGCACGGTGTCCCTCCAACTCGCGGACGTGACGGGCACCCCGGTGGCCACGGTGGACCGCCTGGCCCTGCGCACGGTCTCCCAGGACCAGCTGTCGGCCCCGGGCACCGCCCCCGACGCCCTGTTCAAGGTGGACTGGGCCCCGATCCAGGCAACGTCCGAGCCGGTGTCCACGGCCCGCTGGGCGGCCCTGGGTACGGACACGCTGGGCCTGACCACGTACGCGGACCTGGCGGCGCTGGGCGAGGCCGTCGCTTCCGGAACGGCGCTGCCGGAGTACGTAGTGGTGGCATCTCCGGCCCGTCCGGCGCTTGAGGACCGGGGTCCGGGGCGGAGCCCCGGTGGGGTTCAAGGGGCGGAGCCCCTTGTTTCGGGAAGGGGCGGGATAGGGGAAAACCCCCCACAAGCCGCACACGACGCCACCACCCAAGCCCTCGGACTGCTCCAGTCCTGGCTGGCCGACGACCGCTTCGCGGACTCGCGTCTGGTGGTCGTCACCTCCGCGACCGACCTGGCCCACGCCGCCGTCCGCGGGCTGGTCCGCTCCGCCCAGTCGGAGAACCCGGGCCGTCTGGTCCTGGTCGAAACCGACGCGGACATCTCGCTGAAGGCCCTGGCGACGGTCGTCGCAACCGGCGAACCCCAGGTGGCCGTGCGCAACGGCGAGATCCGGGCGCCGAGGCTGGCGCGGGCAGTCGTGGACGCCGACCGGGAGACCCCTGAGTGGAACCCGGAGGGCACGGTCTTGCTGACCGGTGCGTCCGGCACCCTGGGTGCTCTGTTCGCCCGCCACTTGGTGGCGGACCACGGCGTACGCCACCTCCTCCTGCTGAGCCGCCGCGGCGAAACCGTCCCCGGAGCAGCCGAACTCACCGCCGAACTCACCGAGCTGGGCGCCGAACCCCACTGGGCGGCCTGCGACGTGGCGGACCGGGACGCCCTGGCCGCAACCCTCGCCACCATCCCGGCCGAGCACCCCCTCACCGCCGTGGTCCACACCGCGGGCGTCCTGGACGACGGCGTCATCGCGTCCCTCACCCCCGACCGGCTCACCACCGTCCTCCGCCCCAAGGCGGACGCGGCGTGGAACCTGCACGAGCTGACCCAGGACGCGGACCTGTCCGCGTTCATCCTGTTCAGCTCGGCCGCGGGCGTCTTCGGCGGCGCCGGACAGGGCAACTACGCCGCGGCCAACGCCTTCCTGGACGCCCTGGCTCAGCACCGCCATGGCCAGGGCCTGCCCGCCACCTCCCTCGCCTGGGGCCTGTGGGCCGAGCCCGGTGGCATGGCCGGAGACCTGGACGAGGCGGAACTCGCCCGCCTCCAGCGCGGTGGCATCGCCGCCATCACCGCCGACCAGGGCCGGGAGCTGTTCGACCTGGCGAACGCCACGGACGACGCGCTGCTGGTCCCCATGCCCCTCGACCTGGCCGCCCTCCGGGCACAGGCAGGCGCCGGAATGCTGCCGCCGCTCTTCCGCGGACTGGTCCGCGTCCCGCCCCGCCGCGCGGCCCAGGCCGCCGCGGCCGCGCGGTCCGGCGCGCTCGCCCAGCAGCTGGCCGGGGCGGCGTCCGGCGCCGAGGCCGAGGCCATCGTCCTCGGGCTGGTCCGTACGCAGGTGGCGGCCGTGCTCGGCTATGCCGGGCCCGAAGCGGTCGAGCCCCAGCGCGCGTTCAGCGAGGTCGGCTTCGACTCGCTCACCGCCGTGGAGCTGCGCAACCGCCTGACCGCCGTCAGCGGTGTCCGGCTTCCCGCCACGCTGATCTTCGACTACCCGACCCCCGCGGCCCTCGCCGCGTATCTGCGGGCCGAGGCCCAGGGCGGTCAGGAGGCCGCGGCCGCGCCCGTGGCCGCCGCCACCGCACACGACGACGACCCGATCGCGATCGTGGCGATGAGCTGCCGGTTCCCCGGCGGGGTGACCTCGCCCGAGGACCTGTGGAAGCTGGTGGTCGAGGACACCGACGCCATCACCGACATGCCCACCGACCGCGGCTGGGACATCGAGTCGCTCTACGACGACGACCCCGACCAGCAGGGCACCAGCTACGCCCGCAACGGCGGATTCCTGCACGACGCCCACCACTTCGACCCCGTCTTCTTCGGGATCTCGCCGCGCGAGGCGCTCGCCATGGACCCGCAGCAGCGGCTGCTGCTTGAGACCACCTGGGAGGCGTTCGAGCGGGCCGGGATCGACCCGGCGGCGGTGCGCGGCAGCCGGACCGGTGTCTACACGGGCGTCATGTACAACGACTACGGCACCCTCCTGCACCGCGCCCCCGACGGCCTCGAGGGCTACATGGGCACCGCCAGCTCCGGCAGCGTCGCCTCGGGCCGGGTGTCGTACACCTTCGGGCTCGAGGGCCCGGCGGTCACCGTCGACACGGCGTGCTCGTCGTCGCTGGTCACCCTGCACATGGCGGTGCAGGCGCTGCGCAACGGCGAGTGCTCGCTGGCGCTGGCGGGCGGTGTCACCGTGATGGCCACCCCCGGTACCTTCGTGGCCTTCAGCAAACAGCGCGGCCTCGCGACCGACGGCCGCTGCAAGCCCTTCGCCGCCGGTGCCGACGGCACGGCCTGGGGTGAGGGCGTGGGCATGCTGCTGGTCGAGCGGCTGTCGGACGCGAAGAAGAACGGCCACCCGGTGCTGGCCGTCGTGCGTGGCTCGGCGATCAACCAGGACGGCGCGTCCAACGGTCTGACCGCGCCCAACGGTCCGTCCCAGCAGCGCGTCATCCGGCAGGCCCTCGCCAACGCGCGGCTGTCTCCTGCCGAGGTGGACGTCGTCGAAGCACACGGCACCGGTACGACACTGGGCGACCCGATCGAGGCGCAGGCACTGCTCGCCACCTACGGCCAGGAGCACACCGAGGAGGAGCCGCTCTGGCTGGGCTCGGTGAAGTCCAACTTCGGCCACACCCAGGCCGCGGCCGGTGTCGCCGGGATCATCAAGATGGTCAAGGCCATCGAGCACGGCGTGCTGCCGAGGACCCTGCACGTGGACGAGCCGTCCCCGCACGTGGACTGGACAGCGGGCGCGGTGTCGCTGCTCACTGACCGGACGGAGTGGCCGGAGACCGGCCGTCCGCGCCGGGCGGCGGTGTCCTCGTTCGGCATCAGCGGCACCAACGCGCACACCATCATCGAGCAGGCCCCGGCGGAGCGGCCCACGGCCGCCGACACCACCGCACCCGAGCCTGGTCCGCTGCCGTGGATCCTGTCCGCCAGGAGCGAGACGGCGCTGAGCGCCCAGGCGGAGCGGCTGCTGGCCCACCTCGACGCCCACCCCGACGGCCATCTCGACGCCCACCCGGGCCCGCGCCCGGCCGACGTCGGCTACTCCCTGGCCACCACCCGCGCCGTCCACGACCAGCGCGCGGTGCTGGTAGGAACGGACCGCGAGGACTTCACCCGCGCCCTGACCGCGCTCGCCCGTGGCGAGGCGGCGGCCCGGCTGGTGCAGGGCACCGGGACGGCCGGCAAGACGGCGTTCGTGTTCCCGGGGCAGGGGTCGCAGTGGGCCGGTATGGCGGTGGGGCTGATGGACGCCTCGCCCGTCTTCGCGTCCCGTATCCACGAATGCGCCGCCGCGCTCGCGGAGTTCACCGACTGGTCGTTGGTGGATGTGCTGCGCGAGGCGGAGGGCGCGCCGTCGCTGGAGCGCGTGGACGTGGTCCAGCCGGTGCTGTTCGCGGTGATGGTGTCCCTCGCCGAACTGTGGCGCTCGTTCGGGGTCCGGCCGTCCGCCGTGGTCGGCCACTCCCAGGGCGAGATCGCGGCCGCGTGCGTGGCCGGGATCCTGTCCCTCCAGGACGCGGCCCGTGTGGTGGCGCTGCGCAGTCAGGCGATCGGCCGGGTGCTGGCGGGCCGGGGCGGCATGGTGTCGGTGGCGCTTCCGGTGGCGGACGTACGGGAACGCATTGCCCCCTGGGGCGAGGAGCGGATCTCGGTGGCGGCCGTCAACGGCCCCTCCTCGGCGGTGGTTTCGGGTGAGCCCGAGGCGCTGGACGAGCTGCTCGCGTCCTGCGAGGCCGATGAGGTGCGGGCGCGCCGGGTGCCGGTGGACTACGCCTCGCACTCCGCGCAGGTCGAACTGCTCCGCGATGAGCTGTTGGAGCTGCTGGCCCCCGTGGAGCCCAGGGCGGCCGAGGTGCCGTTCCTCTCCACCGTGACGGGGGAGTGGGCCGACGGTTCCGAGCTGGACGCCGAGTACTGGTTCACCAACCTCCGTCGCACCGTCGAGCTGGAGGGTGCGGTCCGGCGCCTGCTGGACGAGGGCTTCGGAGCCTTCATCGAGTCCAGCGCCCACCCCGTCCTCACCATGGGTGTGCAGGAGACCGCCGAGGACGCGGGCCGTGAGGCCGCCGCGATCGGGTCGCTGCGCCGTGACGAGGGTGGTCTGGACCGCTTCTACATCTCGCTGGGCGAGGCGTGGACGCGTGGCGTGGCCGTGGACTGGGACGCGGTGTACGAGGGGACGGGCGCGGGCCGCGTCGAGCTGCCCACGTACGCCTTCCAGCACGAGCGCTACTGGATCGAGGTGCCGCTCTCGGTGGGCGACGTCGCCTCCGCCGGTCTCGGCGCCGCCGGGCATCCGCTGCTGGGCGCCGCCGTCGAACTGCCCGACTCCGACGGCTTTCTGCTCACCGGGCGGCTCTCCCTCCAGACCCACCCGTGGCTCGCCGACCACGCCGTCTCCGGCACCGTACTGCTGCCGGGAACGGCCTTCGTGGAGCTGGCGATCCGCGCCGGGGACCAGGTCGGCTGCGATCTGCTGGACGAGCTGACCCTGGAGGCGCCGCTGATCCTGCCCGCCCGGGGCGGGGTCCAGCTGCGGCTGACCGTCGGCGCGCCCGACGCGAGCGGCCGCCGGGCGCTGGAGGTCTACTCCCGCCCGGAGCCCGACGCGGACCGGGGCGCCGCCTCGGACGGGCCCTGGATCCGCCACGCCGGCGGTGTGCTGGCCCCCGGCGACGCCGCCGACAGCGGGGCGGACCTGTCCGTATGGCCGCCCGCGGAGGCCGTCGCGCTCGACGTGGACGACCTCTACGAGCGGTTCGCGGCGGGCGGCTTCGGCTACGGCCCGGCGTTCCAGGGGCTTGCGGCCGCCTGGCGGCGCGGCGCGGAGGTCTTCGCCGAACTGCGCCTGGACCAGCGGCAGCACCGCGACGCCGCGCTGTTCGGGCTGCATCCGGCGCTGCTGGACGCCGCGCTGCACGGGGTCGCGCTCGGCGACTTCCTGGGCGCCGGGGCCGACGGCATCCGGCTGCCGTTCTCCTGGAGCGGGGTCACCCTCCACGCGGCGGGCGCCACGGCGCTGCGCGTACGGATCGCCCCGGCCGGGCCGGAGGCGGTGGCGCTGACCGTCGCGGACGGACACGGTGGCGCGGTCGCGTCGGTGGACTCCCTGGTGCTGCGGCGCATCGCCCCGGAGCAGCTGCGCGCGGCCCAGATGACCTACCACGACTCGCTGTTCCGGCTGGAGTGGACGCCGGTCCCGGCGCCCTCGGCGGCCCCCGGGGCCGTCCGCTGGGCCCTGGTCGGCGAGCAGGCCGCCGCGAACGGCAGGGACCCCTTCGGGCTCGTCGACGCGCTGGGGTCCATCGGCGCCGAGTGCGCCGTCTTCCCCGATCTGACCGAGCTCGCGGCCGTGGTGGCCTCGGGCAGCCCCCGGCCCGATGTCGTCCTGCTCCCGCTCACCGGCCCCGCCGGTGGCGGCCGGCTGGCGGAGGGCGCGCGGCTGGCCACCCACGCGGCGCTGGACACCGCGCAGTCGTGGCTCGCCGAGGAGGGCCTCGCCGGGGCGCGGCTGGCGTTCGTCACCCGGAACGCGGTCGCCACGTCCCCGGACGCCGAGGTGTACGACCTGCCGCACGCGCCCGTATGGGGGCTGATCCGCACCGCGCAGACCGAGAACCCGGACCGGTTCCTGCTGCTCGACCTGGACGACGAGGGGCCCTCGGCCGACGCGCTCATGGCTGCCGCGGCAGGCGGTGAACCGCAGCTCGCGGTCCGCGCGGGCGCCCTCCACGCGCCCCGGCTGGCCCGGGTCGCGGCTCAGGCGGGGGACCGGGCGCCGGAGGGGCTGCCGGAGTTCGACCCGGACGGCACGGTCCTGATCACCGGTGCCACCGGTGTCCTCGGCGGACAGCTCGCCCGCCATCTGGTGGCCGAGCGCGGTGTGCGGCATCTGCTGCTCAACAGCCGCCGCGGCCAGCGCGCCCAGGGGATGCCCGAGCTGGTCGACGAACTGACCGCGCTGGGCGCCCGGGTGAGCGTCGCGGCCTGCGACGTGGCCGACCGCGAGGCGCTGTCGCTGCTGCTGGCCGAGGTGGACCCGGCACATCCGCTCGCCGCCGTCGTACACACCGCCGGAGTGCTGGACGACGGGCTGCTGCCCGCGCTCACCCCGGAGCGGATCGACGCGGTCTTCCGGCCGAAGGTGGACGCGGCGCTCAATCTGCACGAGCTGACGGCTGATCTGGGCCTGAAGGCGTTCGTGGTGTTCTCGTCCGCCGCCGGTACCTTCGGCGCGCCGGGCCAGGCCAACTACGCGGCCGCCAACACCTTCCTGGACGCCTTCGCCGCGCACCGCCGCTCCGCCGGGCTGCCCGCCCTCTCGCTGGCCTGGGGCCTGTGGGAGCAGCGCAGCGCGATGACCGGCGGCATGGCGGACGCGGACGTGGCCCGTATGGAGCGCTCCGGGATGGCGCCGCTGACCTCGCGGGACGGTCTGGAGCTGTTCGACACGGCGTGCTCGGTGGGCGGTGCGGCGGTGCTCGTACCGCTGCACCTGGACATCGCGCCGCTGCGCGAGCAGGCCGCCGAGGGCGCGCTGCCCGCCGTCTTCCGCGGGCTGGTCAGGGCCCCGGGCCGGCGCCGTACCGGCTCCGCCGGGGCGGCCGACACCGGCGGCCCCTCACTGGCGCGGCGGCTGGCCGGGCTGGCCGAGGCGGAGCGCGAGCAGGTCGTACTGGACCTGGTCCGTGGCCAGGCCGCCGCGGTCCTCGGCTTCGCGGACGCGGAGGCGGTGGGGGCCGCGCGGGGCTTCCTGGAGCAGGGCTTCGACTCGTTGACCGCCGTGGAGCTGCGCAACCGGCTGGGCGCCGCGAGCGGGCTGCGGCTGCCCCCGACGCTGCTGTTCGACCACCCGACCCCCGAACTGGCCGCCCGGCAGCTGCTCGCCCAGCTGGCCGGAGCGGTGGCCGCCGAGGGCGGCGCGGTGTCGGACGCGGCGCGGGACGAGGCGGCGGGCGCGGAGCCGTCGGCCGTGTTCGGCGCGATGATGCGGGAGGCCGGACAGTCCGGTCAGCAGGAGGAGTTCACCCGCCTGCTGATGGACCTCTCGCGCTTCCGCCCCTCGTTCGCGAACCCCGCCGAACTGGACCGGGCGCCCGCTCTGGTACGGCTCTCGCGCGGCGAGACCGGCCCCGCGCTGGTGTGCTTCTCCTCGATCCTGTCGATCGGCGGCCCGCACCAGTACGCGCGGTTCGCCGCCGGATTCCGCGGCCACCGGGACGTCTGGGCGCTGGGCAACCCCGGCTTCGTCGCCGGGGAGCGGCTTCCCGCCAACCCGGAGGCGGTGGTCGAGGCGCAGGCCGAGGCTGTGCTGCGGGAAACCGACGGGGCGCCGTTCGTGCTGCTGGGCCACTCCTCGGGCGGGCTGCTCGCCCATGAGGTGGCCGCGCGGCTGGAGAGCACCGGGGTCTTCCCGGACGCCGTCGTCCTGCTCGACATCTACTCCCACGACCGGGACGCGGCCGTCGCCCTCCAGCCCGGGCTGAGCGCCGGGATGGATGAGCGGAGCGCGGGCCAGGTGCCGGTGGACGACACCCGGCTGCTGGCCATGGGCGCGTACTTCCGGCTGTTCGGCCAGTGGCGGCCCAAGGAGGTCAAGACGCCGACTCTGCTGGTCCGGGCCGGCGACCGGCTCTTCGACTGGTCCCGCGACGGCGACTGGCGGTCGTACTGGCAGCTCCCGCACACCGCGCTGGATGTGCCGGGGAACCACTTCACGATGATGGAGGAACACGCCGCGACGACGGCCCGGGCCGTGGAGGACTGGCTGTCCTGACTGACGTGCGGGGGCGGACGGTGGTCTCAGGACCGGTTGAATCGGTCGGGGTCGTTGTGGTCGCGATGGCGGGGGCACTGACATGGCGGCCACGCTTGCCCCAGTGAGTAGACGTCGCCCTTCTGCCCGTCGAGGACGGCCACGATCGCGCGTCGGGTGGTGACGATCCCGTTGCGCGCCATGGTGTAGACGCGCATCGTCATCTTCGGTCGTTCGCCCCGGTCAGGCCGGTTGCCGACCATCAGCGGTCCTCCTCTCCCGGTACGGGGGCGAGGAGTTGGAGCAGGCTGCGCAGGCTCCGCTTCACCGCGCCGAGGTGGTAGGCCAGTTCTTCGGGAGTGGCGTCGGCCAGGTCAAGGGTTTCGGCTCCCGTGAGGGTCTGTCCGGCGACGATCACGACGGCCTGCTCAAGGCCGTCGCGGGTGGGCTTTCCGGCCGCGACGCACGCGGGGCACAGGCCCGAACGCGGCGCGGTGGGGTTGTGGGGCCCGAAGTCGCCGGGGGTTGCGCACAGAGCGCACCCGGGGGACAGGACGGGGGCGCTCGGCGGGTTCGTGGTCTCCATGGCCACCGGCCACTCCTCTCCGTAGTGATTCCACTACCAAGCGAGTTCAGCGTGGCCTACTGTGGAGACCCGTTCAACGTGTCAGCACAGGATGGAAGGCCAGGGAACGACCTGTGAACAAGAACGAGTTGAACCCGGACGCCTCGCCCGAGGCGGCCTATGGCGCGCGTTTACGGAGCCTGCGGGAGGCTCGTGGCTGGACTCAAGAGGACCTTGCCGCACGTGCGGAATATTCCAGTGTGCATGTTTCGGCCGTCGAAAATGGTCGGAAACCTCCGACCCTCCGTTTCTCGCGCAGCGCGGACCGCGCCTTCGGCATCGAGGGTGAAGACACGTTTGAGCGCCAGTTCCGCGAGATCCGCCATGGCAGCCTGCTGGAGGGGTTCCCGGAGTTCGTCGACCACGAGGGGCGCGCGGCGGAGATCCGGCTGTACGAAGTGGGGGTCATTCCAGGTCTGCTTCAGACACCGGAATATGCAACGGTCCTGGCGGACAGCACCGTCAAGCGGGGGGCGATCACAGCCGAGCAGGCGGAGGAGCGGGTCACGCTCCTCGCGGAGCGGCAGACCGCGCTCGTCCGGACGCCCCCGCCGCTGATCTCTGCGGTGCTGGACGAAAGCTGTCTGTGTCGGCCCGTCGGTGCACCCGCCGTCATGAACGCCCAGTTGGAGCGGCTGATCGAGTTCGCCGAGCTGCCGAACACCGTGCTCCAGGTCGCTCCGTTCAGCATGGGGGCTCGCCGACCGTTCGACCTGCCGGTCACCATCCTCACGATGTCGGACCGGTCGCTCCTGTCGTACGCCGAGTCCGCCCAGCGGGGGCATCTGGAACGGGACGGCAGGTTCGTCCTGCCCGTGCTGGCGGCCTACCATCAGCTACAGGCCGAAGCCTGCTCGCAGGCGGAATCTGTGACCACGATCAGTCAGTTGCGAAAGGGCACCCCGTGACGACCGAATCCCCCCGTTGGTTCAAGTCCTCCTACAGCAACAACGGCGGCCAGTGCATAGAGGTCGCCGCCAACCTCGTCGCCTCGCGCGGCGTGGTCCCCGTCCGTGACAGCAAGGACCCGCACGGCCCGGCGCTCATGTTCGAGCCGACCGCCTGGTCGTCGTTCGTATCCGCCGTCAGGTGCGGGGAGTTCCCCACCACCTGATCCAGCCGCCAACCAGCGACCGAAGCGATCGGCCCCCGGCCCGGGGGCCGTCGTCGTGTCGGCACACTGCCGCGCCGCCCGCGTCCGGCTCCGCTCTGACCTGCGCCTGCTCGGTGCCGGTTCGGCCGAAGGCTCGGGGAAGAAGGATTCACTCCGCACATCCCCAAGCAGGGCAACGTAGATGCCTACCCGTGGGATGTGGCTTTGGCCGCCCTTAGCCCTCGGCACGGACCCGGTCGAGGTAGTCATGACGATCGGAGAGGCTGACGTGCACCGACGCCGGTTCCTGACTGCCTCCGCCTACTCCATGGCCGCCACCGTGCTGCCGCTGGGCTACGTCAAGGAGATGGCCGAACGTACCGCCGCCGCCCGCGGCGGAGCCGTCATCGGCGCCGCGGAGGTCACCGCGGTGCGCGACATGGTGGGGCTGTTCGCCGAGATGGACGAACGCCTCGGCGGCCGGCACGGACGGGCCGCGTTCGTGCAGTACCTCATCACCGACATCACGCCGCTGTGCCAGGCCCGCTTCCACAACGACGACCTGCGCTGCCAGATGCTCCCCCTCGCCTCCTCCGCCGCCCACCTGGCGGGATGGAAGGCGTACGACAGCGGCGAACAGGGCCTGGCACAGCGGTACTACCTGCAGTCCTTCGCCCTGGCGGTGGAGTCCGGCGAGCCCGGCCAGGACGGGTTCGTGATGCGCACCATGTCCCAGCAGGGCATGAAGCTGCACCGCCCCGAGCACTGCCTCGACCTGGCCGCGAGCGGTCTTGCCCGCGCCAACGGCCAGGTTCCGGCTCATGCCCAAGCGCTGTTCCACATCACCCACGCTCACGCCCTGGCCAAGACCGGCCAACGCCGCCAGGCGGTCGCCGAGATCGAAGCCGCCCGCGCAGCCCTGGACACAGGCCGTGGCGACCAGGTCCCGTTCTGGGCACTGGCCTGGGGGCCGCCGGAGGCGACCGTCGTCTCCCGTACCGCCAAGGTCCTCGAAGACCTCGGCGATCACCGGCGTGCCAGCCAGTACTACGCCCACGCCGCCGCCTCCCGCCCCTCCGGTACCTACGCACGCATCGTCGCCCTGGATCTGGTCGCCGCCGCCGAGTCCCAGCTCAACCAGGGCAGCGTCGAAGAGGCATGCACCACGTGGAGCCGGGCGATGGACCGCATGGACGGCGTGGCCTCCGCCCGCACCCGCAAGGCGGTACGGAACATACGCCGCAACCTCGCCCCCTACCGCAGTCGCGGGCTGCGATGCGCCGCCGACCTCGATGAACGCGCCACCAGCTTCCTCACCCGCGTCTGACCGACAACGGGCCCTAGGCACCCGGTCGTCTTCCGCGATGTGGGGCTCGCTGCCCAGTCTCCGGGCTGAGCGGATCAAAGATCGCTCCCTTGGATCGCACCCGATGCGTCTGTGCTCCAAGTCGCCCTGCTCGACATGGGGGCGCGCCGCCCGTTCGACCTGCCGCTCTATATCCCGACGATGTCGGACCGTTCGCTCATGTCATACGCGGAGTCCGCCCAGCGGGGCCAATTTGAACGGGAAAGCACCTCAGTCGTGCGGGTCTCGGTTCAGGATCGGGTCTCGGTTCAGGTCGGTATGGGCTTCTCGGCTCGGTCGGGTGCGGGTTTCGTCTCGCGCCTTCGGCGCAATTGAGCAGCGGCGGCGGGGCGGGGGGTTCGCGCCGCGTCGCCGGACGCCGGGCCGGTGGATGCGAGCGCCGGTGGCGGCACCTGCGCCCGGGAGCTGGGGCCGATACCGGACTGACGGCCCCTCCGAGCACCCCTCGATAAAACGCTTGATCTGAAGCAACTAATTTGGCAGACGTTTCGGAGAGGGGTACCCCCAACCCCTGACAGCAAGGACCCGCACGGCCCGGCGCTCATGTTCGAGCCGACCGCCTGGGAGTTCCCCGCCACCTGACCCAGTCGGCAACCAGCCACCGAAGCGATCGGCCCCCGGACCGGGGCCGTCGTCATGGTGTGCCCAGCTGGTCTGCGCAGGCGTTACACGGTCTGTCAACCTGTTCCAACCCGGGTGCCGGTCCCCCTATTGTGTTTACCGTCGGTGAGCAACCGATGTGCCAACGGGGGTGCGAGATGAATCCGATGACGTGGACGGGGCTGAGCCCGTCGACACAGGGCTGAGCGGCATGGCCGAGGCAAATGCCATCGGGCGGGACGGCGCGTGCGGGGCGGCGTCGAACACAATCAATGGTGGTGTGTTCTTCCACGCCGTGATCCAGGGGCGGGACATCACCGTACAGTTGCCGCCGCAGGTCACCCCGGCGCTGTCCGCACTCCCTCCAGCGTCCGGCACTTTCACCGGTCGTGAGAAGCAGGTTGAGCGGTTACTCGAGGGCCTCGCTCCCGGCAGGGAGCAGCGGAAAGCACCGCTGCTGGCGGCGGTCGCGGGGATGGCCGGAGTTGGCAAGACCGAACTGGTGGTACAGACAGCCACCCGGGCGTTGAAGGAGCCGGGCTGGTTTCCCGGCGGCGTGCTGTTCGTCGACATGTTCGGCTACGACAGGGAACGCCGACTGCCTCCAGACCACGCCCTGGACGGTCTGTTACGGGCTCTGGGAATGCCCGGCGAACACATCCCCGATGGTCTACAGGACCGTACGCGGCTGTATCGCAGTGTGCTGTCCGCCTTCGCGGAACAGGGACGGCGGATACTGGTCGTCATCGACAACGCCTCCGACGAGGAGCAAGCTCGCCCTCTGCTGCCCACCGACGGCACCACCGCTGCTCTGCTCACCTCCCGTCACACTCTGGACGTTGACGCCCGTCTGCACGACCTCGACGTCCTCGACGTGCGATCCTCCACCGAGTTGCTCAACCAAGCCCTGCACAACGCCCTTGGCCCTGGCGACACCCGTGTGCAGGACGAGCCAGAGCACGCGAAGGCAATCGCCCGGCTTTGTGCCGGCCTGCCGCTGGCCCTGCGTATCGCAGCCGCCCTACTGGCTGATGCTCCTAAGCGGCCGCTGGTGTCCCTGGCTCTGGCCCTTGAAGCAGAGCACCGCCGGCTGGACCGGCTCCGCCGCGAGGAGCGCGCGGTACGCGCTGCCTTCGATCTCTCCCACCAGCACCTCGGCCACCAACAGGCCCGCCTGTTCCGGTTGCTGTCGCTCAACCCTGGCGACGACCTTTCTACCGAGAGCGCTGCCAACCTTGCCGACGACGACCTGTACGAGGTGGAGGGACTCCTTCAAGACCTGGCCCGCGCCCACCTGCTCGAACCTGCACACGTCTGGGGCCGCTGGCGGTTTCACGACCTCGTGCGCCTGTATGCCGACGAGAAGGGCCGCCTCCACGCGGACAGCGATGAACGTAACGTGGCCCGCTCCCGTCTCTTTGCCTACTACCAGACCACCGCGGAGGCCGCCAGCACCCATCTGGACACGCGACGCGGCACCCCCTCGGCCTGCTTTCCGGACCGCGATGGCGCACTGGCCTGGCTGGATGCCGAACGCCCTAACCTCGTTGCCACCGTCACCGCCGCTCCGCGATTCGGCCTCCAGAAAACCAGCTTCGACCTTGCGGATGCTCTTACCCGGTACCTCCACGACTGCTATGCCTTTGATGACTGGGTGACCGTCACGACGACGGCCCTGGCCATTTGTCGTGAGTTTGATGACCGCTGCGGTGAGGCAGTGGCGCTGAACCAGCTCGGTCTTGCCTTTGCCGGTTTGCGGCGGTTCGGCGAGGCCATCGACGCCCATGACAAGGCCGCAATCGTCTATCGCGGCCTCGGGGACCGCGACGGTGAAGCGGGGGCGCTGACGAATCTCGGCAGCGCGCTGACTGGGCTGCGGCGGTTCGACGATGCCATCACCGCGCATACCCGGGCGGTCACCATTTTCCATGAAACCGGCGACGGCCAGAAGGAAGGGCATGCGCTCAGCAACCTCGGCAGCGCGCTGACTGGGCTGCGGCGGTTCGACGATGCTCTAATCGCCTACACCCAGGCGGCCACCATTTTCAATAAGAATGGCAACCGCCGGGATGCTGCCCATGCGCTGAACAACGTTGGCGGCGTCTTGACCGAGCTGCGGCAGTTCGAAAAGGCCGTCGAATACCATGCGGCGGCTGCCACCATCTTTCGCACCCACGGTGACCGCCACAGTGAAGCACTCGCGTTTAACAACCTTGGCCGGGCTCTGGTCGGGCTGCGGCGGTTCGACCAGGCCATCAACGCTCATGCCAAGGCAGCCGAGATCTACGGTGAGGCCGGCGATCGCCACCGTGAAGGCGTTGCGCTGAACAACCATGGCCTGGCTCTGGTCGAGGTAGGACGGTTCGGCGAGGCCATCGATGCTCACACCCAGGCCGCCGCTATTTTCCGTGAGACCAGTGACCGCCATGGTGAAAGCCAAGCGCTGAACAATCTCGGTCGGCCTCTGGGCGAGATGGGACGGTTGAGCGAGGCTATCGACGCTCACACCCGGGCTGCGGCCATCTACTGCGACCTCGGCGATCGCCACCGTGAAGGATTGGCATTGCACAACCTCGGCGCCACTCTGTCGAAGGCGGGGCGATTCAAGGAAGCCATCGACGTCCAAACGAAGGCGCTCACCATCTTCCGGGAAACCGGCGACCGCCACCTTGAGGGCCTAGCCTTGCACAACCTCAGCAACGCTCTGTTGGCGAGGGGACAATTCAAGAAGGCGATCCACGCCCGAACGAAGGCCCTCACCATTTTCCGGGAAACCGGTAACCACCCCTGAGGTGCGGGGGGCGAACGGCGCACCCCGGACATCCCGCTCGCGCAAACGCCCCGTCAACTCGGGGAAGACGGGGCGTTGAGCGGAGGACCCGCCGCGCGGCGTGTTACGACGTCATCAGCGCTTGCGGGCGGGTCGCGAGCGTTTGCCCGGGCCCACCGTCACCACCTCGAAGTTGGACTTGGTGCCGTCCAGGCGGTGGAAGAGGTTGTCCGGCCCGGTGATGTACATCTTCGACACCCCGGCGCCCTTCAGCGTGTCCACCACCTTCGGCCAGTGGATCGGCAGATCGAAGGTGTCCAGCAGCATCGTGCGCAGCCCGTCGGCCGTGGTCACTATGGTGCCGTCCTGGTCGGTGACCACGGGCAGCTTCGGGTCGAGGATGTCGTACTTGGGCAGGATCTCCTCGGCGGCCCGGCGCCGCAGCTCCGCGAACGCGGGCGCGTGCACCGCCGGGACCATGGTGTACATGGAGTAGCCGCCCGCCTGGCTGATCGCCTTCTTGAACCACTCCAGCTCGGTCTCGCGCAGCGACACCATGAAGAAGCCGTCGTCGAGATAGCCGGAGTAGTCGTACCACTCATCACGCTCGCCGAGTTCGGTGAGGATCTCCGTCAGCTTCTCCCGCGGAGTGCGGACGAAGGTGTGGGTGACCGCGTCCTGGTACTCCTCGGCGAAGTACGCGTGCTCACAGCGGGCCAGCTCCGCGGTGAGCCGCACCACCTCGGGGAACGGCAGCGAACTGACGTAGGCCGCGGCCGCCTTCTGCCCGAAGCTGGGGCCCACGCACAGGTCGGCGACCAGTCCGTGGTCCTGCTCCGCCCGGTCCGCCGAGGCCATCGAGTTCACCAGGAAGGCGATCTGGGTGGCCTCGGAGTAGTCGTCCTCGGAATCGCGGAGCCGGTCGAAGACCGAGTAGCCCAGCGCCTCGTCGGCCTCGGCGAGCCGCTTCCGGGCGAACGGGTCGAGCGTGAGGAACCTGCCCACCTCGGAGAAGCCGGAGGGTCCCATGCCCGGGAAAACGATGGCTGTCTTCGTCTGCTCGGATGCCGTCATGGTGTGGTGCCTTACTCTCAAGTCCTGCCGGGGATCAGTCCTGCGCCCGGCGGTTGAAGCCCCGGATACCGATCGTCCCGAAGATCAGGATGGCCGCCGCGATGGCCGAGAAACAGATCCACAGCGGGATCGACTCCGGTGTCTTCGGTCCGGGGGTCAGCAGCAGTCCGCGCATCGCCTCGGTGACGTAGGTCAGCGGGTTGAAGGTGCACAGCACCTGGAACCAGCGGACGGACTCCAGGCTCCGCCACGGGAACTGCGTGGCCCCGGTGAACATGATCGGGGTCAGCGTCATGGCGAAGACGATGGAGATGTGGCGCGCGGGCGCCAGGGTGCCCAGGGTGAGGCCGACGCAGCCGCCGACGAGTCCGCCGAGGCTGAGGATGCCCAGCGTCACCGGCATCTTGTCCAGCGGCCAGGAGACGTCGTCCAGCAGCGCCAGACCGATCGGGATCATGACCAGCGAGCCGATCAGACCGCGCATCGCGCCGAAGACCGCCTTCTCCACCGCCACCAGGGCGACCGGGATGGGCGCGAGCAATCGGTCCTCGATCTCCTTGGTCCAGGAGAAGTCGATGGCCAGTGGCAGCGCGGTGTTCTGCAGGGCGACCAGGAAGCTGTTGAGCGCCACCACACCGGGCAGCAGCACCTGCTGGAAGCCGGGCTGGGTGAAGCCGATCTCGCCGAGCACCTTGCCGAAGACGAACAGCATGAAGAACGGTTCCACGATGACCTGGCCCAGGAAGGGGCCCATCTCGCGGCCGGTGACGAAGATGTCGCGCCACAGGATGAAGAAGAACGTCCGCCACCGGTTGGCGCGGCGCCGGTGACGCCCGCTGCGGCGCTTGGCGTCGGGCAGTTCGAGTTCGAGTTCGGGCTGCGGCTCGGGTTCGGGCTCCACGAGCGGCGAACGGGCGTCCGCCGCCGCGATGATCGCGTTCAGCGCGGCCTTGGCGTCCTGCGCGGCCTGGGTCGCCGACGGGGCCGGTATGGGCTTGATGACCAGCGTCAGGGTGTCGCCGATGTCGCCGCCGCCGTGCGGGGCGCCCATACCCCTGGGCTCGTGGTGCCGGTGCTCCTGCGGCCGGCTCTCGTGGTGCCTGGGGTCATGCGGCCGGTTCTCGTGCTTGACCGGCGCGTTCGGGGCGGCCCTCTGGACCTCGGCACCCGCACGCGGGGCCTGGGCCTCCGGGCCGGGACGCGGAGCGGACGGCTTGGACCGTACGAGCACGGTCCGGGTGTCCTCGAAGCCGTCGTCCTCGGCGGAGTTGGGGTCGACGCGCCGCGGATCGGCGCTCCGCGGATCGGCGGCCCCGGTCCCGCCCGGCCTGGCGCCGGGGGTCCTGGGGTCGACGGGCCTGCGTGTCGCGTCGGACCGCTCACCGCCCTGGCCGGCCGGGGGCTGCTCCCCGGCGGCCTTGCCGCCGGGGGTGCCGTCCGTCGATGACGTGGGTCGTGAGGAGGAGCTCATCGCATCTCCTTCCCCGTCAGGTCGACAAAGACGTCTTCCAGGCTCGCCTTGCTCACATTCAGGTCCTTGATCTCGCACTCGGTGTCGGTCAGGGCCTTGATGACCGTGGGCAGTAGCACGGAGGACGGCGCGTTGCTGTAGACCTTCATCCGGAAGGTGCCGTCGTTGACGGCCGCGGCCCCGCCCATGTCGGCCTCGGCACCACCGAGCACCTCGACCCGCTCGGCGACCCCGAGGCCCTGCACCATGTGGACCACGCCGTTCATCCCGCTGTGCGGCGGGCGCACCGTGACGGTCAGCGCGGTGTTGCTCATCCGGCTGGTCAGCGCCTCGGGGGTGTCCAGAGCGAGCAGCTTGCCGTGGTCGACGATGCCGATCCGGTCACAGAGCTTGGACGCTTCCTCCATGTCGTGGGTGGTGATCACCACCGTGACGCCACGGGTCTTCAGTTCGGCGACCCGGTCGCGGACGAAGATCTGGGACTGTGGGTCGAGGCCGGTGGCCGGCTCGTCCAGGAACAGCACTCGGGGGCGGTGCATCAGCGCCCGCGCGATCATCACGCGCTGGGCCTGACCGCCGGAGACCTGGTCCGCCCGGGCCTTGGCATGGTCGCCGAGGCCGACCCACTCCAGGCTCTCGTCCGCCAGGCGATTGCGCTCCGAGCGGGGGAGACCGTGGTAGCCGGCGTGGAAGGTCAGGTTCTGACGGATCGTCAGTGACCGGTCCAGGTTGTTGCGCTGCGGCACGATGGCGAAGGACTGCCGGGCCACCGCCGGCCTGCGCACCACGTCGACGCCCTGCACGAAGGCGCGGCCGCCGCTGGGCGCGACACGGGTGGTCAGGATGCCGATGGTGGTGGTCTTACCCGCTCCGTTGGGCCCGAGGAAGCCGAAGACCTCACCGTGCCTGACGGTGAAGCTGAGATTGTCGACAGCCGGAACGGGCCGGCCGGGGTACTTCTTGACCAAGCCGTCGACAACGACGGCGAAATCAATAGGACGTGTTGTGTTCATCGCTGTCGTCGCACCGATTTAATTGGCTTGAGGAGACCATTACTTTGCACATGTTTAACACGACAGCTTGACTCCTGGCCCCTAACTGCCCCCAGATTAGGGGGTAGTGGCACCGGTGAGGGGGCCTTAGGGGGCGCCCATCTGTGTCCCGCGCCACGTCGGGACGGGCGCGGTACCCGCATATAGCGCGTACCTCGAATAGCGGTTACTAGGGGTTGTGGCCCAGGAGAAGGGCTCATAGCCTCACGGAGTCAGCATCTCGGACGAGCGTGGTCGACGCGCCCCACCGTGCACTCGTGCCCGGCCCCTCAGTGCAATCGCGGGGATGTACTCCTTGAGCCAGATCAAGCCCGATGATGTGGGCCTTATTCGGATATTGCAAACGGAAACTCCGAGTAGTTTCCGGCTGATCTGTTTCCCGGAATCCGCCCACTCCACCGCGTACTACCTCTCACTGTCCGAGCTTCTGCTGCCCACGGTGGAGGTGCTGGCGATCCAGTACCCCCTGTACGCCGGGTTCGAGGACGATGAGCGGCTGACCGACTCCGCCGACCTCGCGGACCGGATCTTCGGTGCGCTGGGGGAGTGGATGGACCGCCCGCTGGCCTTCTTCGGCCACCGGGCCGGCGCCGATCTCGCCTACCGCGTCGCCGAGCGCCTGGAGCGGGAGACCGGGACGCCGCTGCTGACCCTGTTCGTCTCCGGCCGGACCGCGCACTGGGGCATGACCCTGGGGCCCCCGGCGCTCGGCTGCCGGATCGTCGCCCTCGCCGGTGAGGGCGACCCCAAGACCCCGCTGCGCGGCGTACGGGCCTGGCGGCGGCGGACGAGCGGACGATTCGACCTCGAGGTGTTTCCCGGTTCCCGCTACTACCTCGACTCGAGCCGGAGAGAGGTCGTCAACCTGGTGCACGACCAGCTGCTCTCCCAAGTCCCCGTCGACGCCGAGTGGGAAGCCGGCGCCGAAGACCAGGGAGCCTAGGGGGGACCCGCCCAGGGCTGCCCGTACTCCTGAGCGAAAAGGAAAAGAGTACGTTCGATGACCGCGAAGATCTACGCGCTCGACTCGGTGCAGACCCTGGCCGACTTCGAGCTGGACGCGCTGCGCGTCGCCGATGTGATCCGCGAGCACGGGGTGACCCACGGCGACCGCGTCATCTTCAAGGCGGGCAACTCCGCCGCCTACGTGAGCGTGCTGTTCGCGCTCATGCACGTGGGAGCCTCCATCGTCCTGACCGACCAGCAGGAGCACCCGGACGAGACCCGGCGGATAGCCGAGCGCACCGGTGCCGCGATCGCCTTCGTGGACGACGACGCGCCGATCCACGACGACATCCGTACGGTGAACCTCTACGAGCTGATCGCCCCGGCCGCCGGGCGCCCGCTCAACCGCCGGGAGCTGTCCTTCGACGCCTGGGCCGACCGGCGCGACGGCCTGATCATGTGGACCTCCGGTTCCACCGGCGAGCCCAAGGGCGCCGTCAAGTCCGGCCGTAAGTTCCTCACCAACCTGGAGCGCAACGCCGCCCAGGTCGGGCACCGGCCGGACGACGTACTGCTGCCGCTGCTGCCGTTCGCCCACCAGTACGGGCTGTCCATGGTGCTCATCGCCTGGCTCACCCGCTGCTCGCTGGTGATCGCCCCGTACAAGCGGCTGGACCGGGCCGTCCAGATGGCCGGGCGGACCGGCGCCACGGTGATCGACGCCACCCCGTCCAGCTATCGCACCATGCTCAACCTGGTCGGCCGTAAGCCTTCGCTGCGGGGCCAGCTGGAGGGCGTCCGGATGTTCTGCTCGGGCGCCGCGCCGCTGGACGGCGCGCTCTCCGAGCGCTATGTGGCCGAATTCGGGCTGCCGCTGCTGGACAGCTACGGCAGCACCGAGCTGGGCAACATCGCCTTCGCCACCCTGGAGAACCCGGTCTCCTGCGGCCGGGCCATGGACGGCATCAAGCTGCGCGTCATCGACGAGGACGGCCACCCGGCCGCCCCCGGCGAGGCCGGCGAGATCGAGGTCGACACCCCGGACGCGCTCGAGGGCCACCTCGCGGCGGACGGCACCATCGACGCCGTGCCCACCGGCTGGCAGTCCACCGGCGACCTCGGCTACCTCGACGGGGAGGACAACCTCTTCGTCCTGGGACGGAAGTTCGCGGTGCACCGCTCCGGCTACACGCTCTACCCCGAGCTGATCGAGCGGAAGGCGGCCCTCGCCGGGATCTCCACCCGGATCGTGCCGCTCCCCGACGAGCGCCGCGCCGGTGACGAGCAGCTGGTCTTCTTCGTGGAGGACGAGGAGCTGCGGGACGCCAGGCACTGGCGGGAGCGGCTGTGCCAGGTGCTCCCGGTCTACGAACAGCCCAACCGGGTCGAGGTGCTGGAGGACTTCCCGCTCAACCGCAACGGCAAGCCGGACAAGCGCCGCCTCGAGCAGCTCGCCCGGGGCTGAGATCCAGGGCCCAGACATGACAGGGGGAGCCGACGGCGCGCATCGGCTCCCCCTGTGCGTGACGCCGCGGCCGTCAGTCGTACGGAAGTTCCAGCGGCGCGAAGGTCTCGAAGAGATCGCCGGGGCCGGGGTTGTCCGGATGGGTGGTGCCGCCGAGGTGGCGGAGCACGCCCCACACCGCGTTCAGCGCCGTGGTGACCGCTCCCTCGGCGAAGCCGGCCGTCCAGGAGACATCGTCCCCGCACAGGAAGAAGCCCTGCTGCCCCGGATCCGTCCCGTCCTGCATGAACTGGGTGAACAGCCGCCGCTGATAGCGGTAGTGGCCGGGCAGGTTGTTCTTGAAGGCCCCCATGAAGCGGGGCTCGGTCTCCCAGGTGACGGTCAGCGGCCCCCCGATGATGTGCGACCGGATGTCCACATCCGGATAGATCGCGGCCAGCTTGGACAGCAGCGTCTCCAGCCGCTCCTCGGCGGAGAGCGTGGCGACCTTCAGCGAGTCGTCGTTCCAGGTGTACGACAGGCACATCACGCCGGGCCGGTCGGGTCCGTCGTCGAACAGATAGACCCCGCGCGGCATCCGGTCGGTGAGCGTCATGCTCATCGTGTCATGGCCGGTGGCCGGGTCGGTGTCCCGCCAGAACGGCCGGTCGACCAGGACGAACAGCTTGGACGCGCCCATGTAGTGGGTGCGCTCCACCGCCGTCCACTGCGGAGTGGACAGCAGTGTCGGATCGCAGTCGACCCGGTTCAGCAGCGTCCACACATGCGGGCTGAAGACCACCGCGGGGAACTCGCGCTCCTCGCCGCTCTCGTCCGTCACCCGGATGCCGTCGGCGGTCCGCCGCAGCCGGGTGACCGCGGGCCGGGGCCGGCCGCCGTGCAGCGAGGCCAGCGAGGTGCCCCGCGGCCAGTGTGCGAGCGTCTCGGGCCGGTGTTCCCACAGCCCGTTCGGCACCTGGGAGGAGCCGCCGACTATGCCCACCTGGTTGTCGTCGGCCTCGGTGACCACGACACGCAGGATCTCCAGCACCGAGTTGGGGAAGTCGGTGTCCCAGCCGCCGGTGCCGAACCCCACCTGGCCGAAGATCTCCCGGTGGCGGAACGACTGGAAGGTGGAGGAGGTGGCGAGGAAGCCGTAGAAGGACTGGTCGTCGAACTCCTTGACCAGCGAGTTCCATACGGTCTTCAGCGTGGTGACGTCCCGCCGCTGGATGGCGTCGCGCAGCGTGGCCAGGTCGGCCCGCTCCTGGAGCGCCTTGTCCCAGGCGTCGGCGACCTCCTGGTAGACCTCCGGAAGCTCGTCCACGGTGCGCGCCCGGTCCTGACCGCCGTTCAGGTCGATCAGCGTGCTCGCGGTGGCCGGCGCCAACGGATTAGGGAAAGGACGAGTGGACAGGCCCAGCAGATCGATGTAATGGAACAGCGAGCGGGCGGCGACGGGAAAGCGCATGGCGCCCATCTCCGCCTTGTATTCCGGATTACCGGGGAAGGGCGTGGAGCGCATACGGCCGCCCAGTTGCTCCGCTTCATAAAGAACTGGGGAAAGCCCTAGTCGTAGAAGCTCATAGGCCGCGGTCAGTCCGGACATCCCGCCGCCGATGACGGCGACTTCGGTTCCGTGCAGCGCGGCAGGCAGGGCGCCCAGACCTGCTGGATGGGACAGCCATCTGTCGTAGGAAAAGGGGAAATCCGGCACGAGCATCGTCGTGGCGGACGCGGTGGCGCACGTCATGGCATCAACCTCGTTGGGGCCGAGCGGCTTCGCGGGGAGATCAGGCGGTATAAGCGACATCGAAATCCAGGCTCGCGGGCAGTTCTCGGCGCTGGCTGATGTTGATCTTCCGGTAGACACGGGTCAGGTGTTGTTCCACCGTGGAGATCGTGATGAAAAGCTTAGCGGCGATCTCGCGGTTGGTGTAGCCGGAAGCTGCTAGTGCTGCCACTCGACTTTCTGCATCGGAGAGTTCGGAAAAGGCGGCGGTATCCTCTCCGGTACGGGCCGCCTCCGACAGGGCCGAACGGGCCGGAGTGCGCTGCAATGAACGGGACAGCTCGTCGGCGCCGCAGCTGTCCGCGAGCCGCAGGGCCCGACGGGTCATCAGCCGACTGGTGTCCAGATCGCCGAGGTGCTTGTGCGCCTCCGCCAGGTCCGCCAGCGCTCGCGCCATCTCGTACCAGCCGCCGCTCGCCTGGAGCACCCCGACCGCCTGCTGGAGCAGCGCGACGCGCTCGTTCAGCGGCCGGGTGGCGGCCAGCACCCGCAGCGCGGCGCCCCGGGTGCGCGAGGAGGACTCCCCGGCCAGCTCCAGCTGCTCCTCCGCCAGCCGCGCCGCCCGCTCCTGGCCGCCGAGCGTCAGCCAGGTCTCGGCGGCGCCGAGCCGCCAGGTCAGGGTGGCGGGGGAGTCCAGGCCCCAGTCGGCCATCTTCTCGCCGCAGGCGCGGAAGTCGGTGAGGGCCGCGTGCTGGCGGCCGGTGGCCAGCTGGTGCCGGGCCCGCGCGTAGAGGTAGTGCAGTCCGAAGCGGTTGCGGTACATCTCGTCCGGCACCGGGCGGGCGAGCAGTTCGGCCGCCGCGTCATGGTTGCCCATCGCGGTGTGGGCGTTGATCAGCATCCCCAGGGGCATGCCGACGGTGACGCCCCAGCCGCGCGCCGGAAGCTCCTCCAGCGCCCGCTCGGCGTACCGCACCGTGTCCCGCAGCCGTCCCACGCGCAGCGCGATCTGGGCCCGCAGCACGCAGAAGTAGGCCAGCAGCGCCTTGGCACCGCGCTCGGAGGTCTCCTCGATCAGCCGGTCGCACCAGGAGGTGGCGGTGGCGTGGCGGTCGGCGTACACCAGCGTCTGGAGCGCGGCGTGCACCGTCAGCATCGTCCGGTCCGAGAGCCGGACGGTCTCCAGCACCCGCTCCGCGGCCCGTACGGCGCGCTCGTCGACCCCGCGGCTCAGTACGGTCCGCAGCGCGCGGAACGCGGTCAGATGGGGCGACTCCGGGGTCTGGTCCGGCGACAGCGGGGCGTCCCACGGGCCGTCGTCGGCCTCCTCCTGGTCGAGGAAGGGCCACAGTTCCGGGTGGTCGGGGTAGGTGGAGGACAGGGCGAGCCGGATGGCGCGCAGCCCGGTGTCGAGATCGGTGCCCGGATGCTCGGCGGCGGCCCGGCTGACCTGCTTCAGCGCGGCGGCCGCCTCGTCCATCCGGCCAAGACCCAGCAGCCCGATGACGACCGGGACGGTCTCGGGGGCGGGCAGCAGCCCGCTGCCCGCCGGACCGGCCAGCGACTGCAGCCGCCGCATCTGGGACAGCGGGTTGAACGGCCACATGGCCTGCACCATCGTGGCCTGGAGCTGCAGCGCCTCGCGCTCGTCGGTGGTGTACCGGTCGGCCATCTGCAGGCAGTTCATGGCCAGTTCCCTGCGGTCCGCGGCGATGGCGTGCACGGCCGCGTCGCACAGCGCCTGCGTGATCCACTCCTCGACCGGCTCGGACCCCTCGTGGCTGAGCAGGTGGCGGGCCACGTCGATGGGGTCGGCGCCCTCCTCGTACAGCAGCCGGGCGGCCCGGTGGTGCAGCGGGCCGAGCTCGTGCAGCTCCAGGTCGTCCAGGAGCACGGTGCGCACCGCGTCGCTGCGGAACCGCCCGCCGTGCAGGATCCCGACCTCGGTGAGCAGCGCGACGGACTGCCGGACCAGCCGCTCCTCGACCTCGATCAGCCTGCTCAGCAGGGGAACGGACGTGGCGTCACCCAGCAGCGCGACTCCGTGGGCCACCCGGCGGTGGGCCGGGCCGCCGCGGTAGACGCAGGACAGCGCCGCCTGCCGGAACAACTCCCCGGCCACCGGGGCCTCCGTGCCGGGCGCGGGGTCGAGGGGGCCGCGGGTGAGGCGGGAGAACCGGTCGTCCAGCAGACCGCGCAGCAGCAGCAGATTGCCGCCGGTCAGCTCGTGGTACGCGGCGGCGTGCCGGCCGGACTCCTCGGTGCCCAACTCCTCGGTCAGCAGCGTGGAGACGCCCGCGACGGTGAGCGGGGCGAGCCGGACGTGGCACACCTTCGGCTCGTGCAGCAGCTCGTCCAGGGCGGTGGCGGCGGGGCCGGTCAGCGACCCGCGGCTCACCACGACGGACAGCGCCTCCGAGCGGCAGCGCCGGATGCCGTACGCCAGGCAGCGCAGCGACGGCAGATCGGCGAACTGGACATCGTCGATGGCGATCAACAGCGGCGCGTCGCCGGTCAGTTCGTCGAGGGTGCGGTGGAAGTCCTGGAGCAGCCGGAGCTCGGCCTGGTCCGGCCCGTTCGGGTCGCGGAGCGCCTCGAGACCGGGGCGCGGCCGGGAACGCTGAAGATGGGCCGGCATGCCCTGGTAGAGCTGCTCGAGCACGGCGTAGGGGAACCTCTGCTCGGAGGCGGAGGCGACCGCGGGCAGTACCCGGACGCCGCGTCCGCCCGCCGTATCCGTCACGGTGTGCAGAAGTGCGGTCTTTCCCGATGTCACGGCGCCGCTGATAACGGCGAGCCGACTTCCCTCGCGGGCGCCCTCGAAGAGGAGCCGATTGAGCCGGGCTATCTCCTGATCGCGCTCCACCAACACGTACGAAACACCTTCCCCGATTTTCCGTGTGCGCAGGGGTCTTGAAAGCGAATCACCGTGCATGGCGCACCTGGTAATGCATCGTCCCCCGAGATTTGAAAATACCGTGCCGCTGTTCGGGTCCCCTATCCCTTCCGTTACTGCACCCTGTGCGGCGGCATCGCTGCTCTGCGTTATGTCGCGTGTTCCCCGCCCCACCCGGCCTGGTTGGGCATGCCAACCCGGGATCACGGGTATGGGGTGGATGCGCACTCTAGCAGTGCCGTTGGTACGAAAAGATGACCGTCTCGTCACGGGAGAAACTGTTCGATTACGGTTTCGTCCCCGGGGCCGAGTTGTGAAGTCCGGAGCCGACTCTCAGATCGGGCTCCGTCGCTGGTAGTTGGGGGGTTCCCGAGGGTAACTCCCCTGTCGGATGTGAAAGTTGCGCAAAAGTGTAGGAAACAGCTGAACCTTGGGTTCGCCCTCTCGCATCCCGCTGTGTGTGTTTCCCCTGTTCGATGGTCGGAGTCATCGTCGCCCAGGGCATCCATTAGCATCGCCGCGACCACTGAATCGGCCGCGATGTGTCATGGGCCACTATGGGAACGGCCACTAGGGAAACAACTAGTTGTCCGAGCGAGAAACGGGAGGAAGTGCGCGTGGTCAACCAGAAGTTGACATTTGTCGTCGGCACCGGACGGTGCGGTTCGACGGCTCTGTCTCAGATTATCAATATTCATCCGGATGTTCTCAGCATCAATGAATTGTTCGCCAGTATTCCCGATTCGGAGATACTGGACGAGGCCCCGCTGAGCGGTACGGAGTTCTGGGGATTTCTGTCCCGGCCCAATGTGGTCACCAATAGCATGATCAAAAATGGCGCCATCCCGCCCGAGTTCCTCTACCACAGGATGCCCAAGCGGCGGTTCGACGCGGAGACCACCGGCGTCCCGGCCATCAGCGTCATGGTGCTGCCCCATCTGACCGACGACCCCGACGCGCTCTTCGACGAGTTGGCGGCCGAGGTCACCACCTGGCCCACCCGCCGCCCGGCAGATCACTGGACGGCCCTCTTCGCCACCCTCGGCGCACGGTTCGGCAACCCCGGAGCCGTCGTCGAGCGCACCGGCCTGTCCATCGGCCGCGTACCCGAGATGCACCGCGCCTTCCCCGAGGCCCGCTTTCTGCACCTCTACCGACAGGGCCCCGACTGCGCCGTCTCGATGAGCCGCCACTTCAGCTTCCGGATGATCCCGATGCTGTGGGAGATGGCCGTCCACTGCGGTCTCGAGACCCCGAGGCAGCTGACGCCGGAGCACGCGGCCCAGCTCCCGCCCGACCTGGCCCCGCTGCTGAGCGACCGCTACGACCCGGCGCTGGTGTGGGACCGTCCCATCCCGATCGGCGCGTTCGGCACCCTGTGGTCCGAGACGATCGTCGACGGTCTGCGGAAGCTGGACGAGGTCCCGGCGGAGCAGCGCGCCGCGCTGTCGTACGAGACCCTGCTGGAGGAGCCGGAGAAGGAGCTGATCCGGCTCGCCGAGTTCATCGGGGTGGAACCGCACCGCGACTGGCTGGACGCGTCCATCGCCCACCTCGACGGCGGGCGGCCGGGCGCGGCGAGCAAGCTGGCCGAGGAGGAGCTCACCTCGCTGCTGGAATCCTGTAGCCCGGGGACGCGGGCGCTGGCCGCCCACCAGTAGGGCGCATGTCGTCACCCGGCGGCGGCCGCCCTCCTGGAGGCCGGTCGCCGGGTGGCGCCCTGCTTCCCCGCGTTCGCCCAGGGAGCTTTGGCGAGTTCCCGGCCCCGCCCCGCCCCGCCCCGTCCCGCCTCGCCCCGAGGGAGCGTCCCCGAGAGGGGCCCATACGTCCTGGGCACGCCGTGGCGAGACGTCCATAGCCGGTGCCTATCATCGTGGTGTGCAGTTGCATCAGCTGCGATATTTCGCCACCGTCGCGGAGACCCGGCACTTCACCCGCGCCGCGGAGCTCCTGCATGTCGCCCAGCCCTCGCTGTCCCAGCAGATCCGCGCCCTCGAACGGGAGCTGGGAGCCGACCTCTTCCACCGGGCGCGCGGCAATATCGCCCTCACCGACGCGGGAGAGGCCCTGCTGCCACTGGCCCGCCAGATCCTCGCCGACACCGAGACCGCGCACCGCGAGGTCCAGGAGGTCGCCCAGCTGCGGCGCGGCCGGGTGCGGCTGGGAGCCACGCCGAGCCTGTGCGCCAGCTTCGTCCCCGATGTGCTGCGCCGCTTCCACGACGAGTTCCCGGGCATCGAGCTGATCGTGGACGAGGGCGGTTCCCAGGACCTGGTCCGCACGCTCTCCGCGGGCGAGCTGGACCTCGCGCTGATCATCACCCCGGTGCTCGGCCAGGCCCCCGCCCTCGCCGCAACCGAGCTGCTGCGAGAGGAACTGGTGGTGGCCTCCTCGCCCGCGTCCCCGCCGCCCACCCGGCGCCGGCGGATCCAGGTCGAGGATCTGCGGGACCGTCCGATGGTGATGTTCCGGCGCGGCTACGACCTGCGGGAATTCACCACGGCGGCCTGCCGGGCGGCCGGTTTCGAGCCGTCCTTCACGGTCGAGGGCGGCGAGATGGACGCGGTGCTGGGCTTCGTACGGGCCGGGCTCGGCATCGCCGTACTGCCCGGGATGGTGGCGGCCCGGTCCGGGCTGCGGATCACGCCGTTCGCGGGCCACGACATGCAGCGCACCATCGCCGTCGCCCACCGTAAGGACGTCGCGCCGCCCCGGGCCGCGCGGGAGCTGCGCCGGGTGATGCTGGAACATCCGCGGACGGCGGCCGCGGGGGAGTTCGGCCTGCCGCCGACCACGACGCGACTGCTGCCGTAACGGGGTGGGGGCGGCGCGGACGGTAAGGGTGGCGCGGGCGGTAACGGCAGCACGTGGCGGTAAGGCCGCCGGGGGCGGTGATCAGCCCCAGATCGCGTGGGCCAGCCCCACACCCGCGAAGGCGGCGCCCGTCCCGACCACCAGACTCAAGCCCACATTCGCCACGGCGAAGAGCCGGGCGCCCTCCTCGGCCAGCCGCAGGGTCTCGTACGAGAACGTCGAATACGTCGTCAGCGCCCCGCACAGCCCCGTGCCCAGCAGCAGTTGCAGCTGCTCGGACGCCGCTCCCGCCGACGCCGCGCCGGTCAGCAGGCCCAGCACCAGACAGCCCCCCATATTGACCAGGAACGTGCCCCAGGGGAACACCGAGTCGTGCCGTGTCTGCACCGCGCGGTCGGTCAGATAGCGCAGTGGGGCACCGACCATGCCGCCCGCGATCACCAGCAGCCAGTTCACCGGGCCCGCCCCCGGGGGTGCACGATCTCGACCGGGTCGACCACCACGAGGCCGTCACCCACGATCTCCTCCAGCTCGGGCAGGAAGGACCGCACTCGCTCCTCCGTATCGATGATCACAATGGCCATGGGCAGATCCTCGCCGAGCGACAGCAGCCGCGAGGTGTGGATCAGGGACGAGGAGCCGTACCCCTCGACACCGCGGAACACGCTCGCCCCCGCGAGCCCCGCGCGATGGGCGCGGTGCACGATCTCGGCGGACAGCGGTTTGCGGTGCCAGGTGTCGTTCTCGCCGATGAAGACGGTCAGCCGCAGCGCGGGCTCGCCGGTCATCGGGCCGCCCTCCCGCCGGGGCCGCCGCCGTACGCGCCCAGGACGCGCCGGGTCGCCGCCACGGCCGCCCATACGGCCGCCATCGCCACCACGAGCGTGCCCAGCAGATAACCGAAGGCGATCGCGATACGGCCGTCCTGGATCAGCCGGGTGAAGTCCACGGCGTACGTCGAGAAGGTGGTGAAGCCGCCGAGCACACCGGTGCCGAAGAAGGGCCGCACCAGCCGGTGGGCCGTCCACATCTCGGTGATCAGCACCAGGAAGACGCCGATGATCGCGCAGCCGACGGTGTTGACCAGCAGGATCGTCCAGGGGAAGGCGCTGGACGGGGTCGGCCACAGCAGCGACGCGCCGTAGCGGGCCGTCGCCCCGAGCGCGCCGCCCACCGCCACCACGCCCACCACGGGGCCCTGCCCTCGCCACGGGCTGTGCCGGGCGGGCGGGACCGGGCCGGTATCGGGGTCGATGGGCTCGTCCACCACATCTGAACGTGAGCTGCCCATAGGGCTCAGATTACGTCGTGGCGCGGACACCGGCCGACCGGGGCTGACGAGGGGGAGGGCGGAGGGAGCGGCATGAGCGCCTTACGGTCACCGTATAGGCGCCTTACGGTCACCGTATGGGCGCCTTGGCCACCGTATGGGCGCCTTACGGAGGAAGCCCGTCAGTGGTCCCGGCGCGCCACGAAATCGCACAGCGCGTGCAGAACCCGGGTCGCCGGACCGTCCGGCAGTCCGTTCGCCGCGGTCCGGGCGCGCAGCAGCCGGGCGTGCATCACCGTGCGCGCCTCCGCCAGCGCCCCGCAGCGGTGCAGCAGCGCGACGGCCCTCGGCAGCCCGGCGCCCTCGGGGCCCGCGGTGGCGGCGGTCAGCAGGGTGCGCAACTCACCGGCCTCCGGCCGCTCGTCGGCCAGCGCCAGCAGCACCGGGAGGCTGGCGACCCCGATCGCGAGATCCTTGGCCTGTTCCTTGCCGGAGACCTCGGAGGTGGAGGTGATGTCGAGGATGTCGTCGGATATCTGGAACGCGATGCCCAGATGTTCCCCGTATTCGGCGAGCGTCTGGACGACATGCTCCGGGGCGCCCGTCCGGACCGCCCCCAGCTGCAGCGCCATGGCGATCAGCGCGGCCGACTTCCCGGCCACCACCGTGAAGTAGTGGGAGAGCGGATCGTCGTCGTCCGAGGGGCCGACGAGTTCCCGTATCTGGCCCATGATCAGCCGATTGGTGACCTTGGACTGCAACCGTATGGTCTCCGGGCCGAGTTCCGCGGCGAGCTGGGCCGCCTTCGACAGCAGCCAATTGCCCGCGAGGACGGCGGTGGCGTTGCCCCAGCGGGCGTTGACGCTGGGGACTCCGCGCCGGGTGCGGGCCTGGTCCATGACGTCGTCGTGGTAGAGCGAGGCGACGTGCACCAACTCGGCCAGGGCGGCGGCCTCCACGGCGCTGGACGGGGCGCGCTCGCCGAACTCCGCTCCCACCAGCGCCAGGAGCGGGCGCAGCCGCTTGCCGCCGGGGCCGAAGAGATGTCCGGCGACTTCGGCGACACAAGGGTCCTGGGCCTCGGCGGCGAGAGCGCGCAGCCACTTCTCCGAGGCGTCCATTCCGCGTTCCAGCCGGGCCGTGAGCGCGGGGTCGCCGGTGCTGAGCTCCATGGCCATGGAGCCCCTGGGCTCGGTTCTGGCGGACGCGACCATGCCGCGGACCGTAGGCGAGGGCCACCCCGGAACCCCGGATTCCGTCAGGAAGGTGCCATTTCCGTATCCCGGGCTTTTCCCCAGGCCCCCGGGAACCCCTCGGCGGGTGCCCGCCCCCTGCCGGTACCGTCAAGCTCGTCGACGCCGACCGTGAGCGAGGAGACCAGCGATGAGCAACCCCTTCGAGAACCCCGACGGCCGCTATCTCGTGCTCGTCAACGAGGAGGGGCAGCATTCGCTGTGGCCCGCCTTCGCCGAGGTCCCCGCGGGCTGGACGGTCGCCCACGGCGAGGACGACCGCCAGGCGTGCCTGGACTACGTCAATGAGCACTGGACCGATATGCGCCCCACGAGCCTGATCAACGCCATGGACGGCACCTCGGCCTGATCAACGCCGTGGACGGCACCTCGGCCTGATCGCGTCCGTACCCGGTTGGCAGTTTCCGGTCATATCTCTTCCCTTTTTGGCGCCGCATGGCCGTAACGCGTGCCTTACGGTCGCCACGGTGCTCACGGCGTTACGTTGGCGAGGTGACGGACGCGAACGTCGGCCTTCCGGCGACCATGCGGGCATGGGTGGTCCCCGCCCCGGGCCGGATCGAACAGGTGGAGCTGCCGGTTCCGCGCCCGGCGGATGACGAGCTGCTGGTCCGGGTCCGGGCCTGTGGCGTCTGCCGCACCGATCTGCATGTCCGCGACGGCGATCTGCCCCCGCACCGCAGCCCCGTCGTCCCCGGTCACGAGGCGGTCGGCGAGGTCGTCGCGGCCGGTTCGCGGGCGCACGGGCCCGGCCCCGGAATCCGGATCGGCGTCCCCTGGCTGCGGCGCACCTGCGGCCGCTGCCGCTACTGCCTCCGGGGCCAGGAGAACCTGTGCCCGTTCTCCGAGTACACCGGCTGGGACGCGGACGGCGGCTACGCCGAGTACGTCACCGTACCGGCGGCCTACGCCTATGAGCTGCCCTCCGGATACCGCGACGAGGAGCTCGCCCCACTGCTGTGCGCCGGGATCATCGGCCACCGCGCGCTGCGCCGGGCCGACCTCCCGCCGGGCGGCCGGCTCGGCATCTACGGCTTCGGCGGCTCGGCGCACCTCACCGCCCAGGTCGCCATCGCGCAGGGCGCCGTCGTCCACGTACTGACCCGCTCACCCGCCGCCCGCGCGCTCGCCCTGGACCTCGGCGCCGCCTCCGCGAACGACGCCTACGACCGCCCGCCCGAGCCGCTCGACGCCGCCATCCTCTTCGCCCCGGTGGGCGAACTGGTCCCGGTCGCCCTGGAGTCCCTGGACGCGGGCGGCACATTGAGCATCGCCGGGATCTACCTCACCGACATCCCGTCACTCGACTACGAGCGGCATCTCTTCCGTGAGCGCACCGTCCGCAGCGTCACGGCCAACACCCGCGAGGACGGCCGTGAATTCCTCGCCGCGGCCGCCGAGCACCGGATCAGCGCCACGGTCACGCCGTACCCCTTCGACCGGGCCGACGCCGCCCTCGACGACCTCGCCGCCGACCGCGTCAACGGCGTGGCGGTCCTGACGATGCCGCACTAGCGCGATGACCCTGGGCCTGGGCCTGGGCCTGGGACCTGGGGAACCTCGGCACCTCAGGAGTTCGACCAGCCGCGGCGGCAGAGCACCAGGCGGTAGCCGTCCGGGTCCTCGATGGTGACGCCCCATTCGTTCCAATACGGATTGGGGGAGGTGACACGGGTGCCGCCGTGCTGAGTGAGGCGGTCCACCAGCTCCTCGGGGACCGGTTCGCCGAGGTAGATCACCAGCAGATCCTCCTCGGTCGGCCGGGGCTCCACGGGGTGGGCCGCCTCGTGGACGAGCTCCAGATGCCAGGAGGCGTCCGGCCGGCCCACCATCAGCAGATCGTGCTCCCCGGCCCGGTCGCCGCCCTCGGCCCGGTACACCACGCTCAGGCCCAGCCCCGCACACCAGAAGCGCTCCGCCGCCGCGAGGTCGCGCGAGGGGCGGGCGATGCGGATGTGGCTCTGACCGTCGGCGGGCATGGGTATCTCCTTTGCCGTGGGGAACGCATCGACTTCGTCGTGGCGGAACGCGTCGACGGCACCGTGATCGCCGGGCCGCGCCCCGAGCCTAGGGACGGGCCCGTCGCCGGGGCATCGGCCGCGCGCCGGGCCTTCCCACGGCCGTGGGACCTACGACCGCGGACCGGTCACCTCACTCCGGCGACCCCGGATGGCGGCCGAGCGGGTTGATGCGGCGGTATCCCGCCCGGGCGTTGACGACGCGGGCGAGCGCGGTGCCCGCGACGGCCGCCGCCAGGAGACAGGCGAGCCAGCGGGCGTCGCGGTCGCCCGCCCAGGAGAGCTGCCCCGCGGGCGGAATGGCGAAGCCGTTGAGGAACAGCCAGCACAGCCCCGCCGTACCGGGCGCCGCGACGAATCGCGCGCACAGCCCCAGCAGAGCGGCCAGCAGCGAGAGCGCGACCAGGGCGAACATCGGGCGGCCATGGCCGCCGAGGAAGTTCAGGGTCGCCACCAGCACCAGCGCGCCCAGGGAGGCCCCGCCCCAGATGACGGGAGTGGCGACCGGATCGGGGACTGGCCTGATCCCGGTGGAGAGCCACCTCCACTCGATCATGGGCACCACACCTCCTCTGGGCACCATCCTCTTCGTGGGTCGATGGCCACCCCACCCATACGCGGTCGGCATCGTCCCATCGCACCCTCGCACACCTGCCGTCATTACCAATTCTTTGCCATTCGTTAGGGTGGCACAAGAATCGAGCGACGAGAGGGATGATTGTGGGCGCTCCGCGCATGAGCAGTACGCCATTGCCCGGCATCGGGGTTCGCTACGACCTGACGACACGAGAGAGCAGGCGGCTTTCGGTCATCGCGCATCGCGACGGCGGACGGACGCTGAGTGCGTACCGGAAGGAGGATCCCGATGAGTGTGCCCTGTCCACCAGGCTGACCCCAGGGGAAGCGGAGGCACTCGTCGGGGTGCTGATGCCAAGTCATCACAGCCCGAATCTGCTGTCCACCACCGAGCTGGGGCTGGTGGCCGAGCGGATCGAGCTGTCGTCCACGTCGTACTGGAACGGGAGGGTGCTGGGCGAGACGCGGATGCGGACGGAGACCGGTGTCTCGATCGTGGCCGTGCTGCGCAGGGCGGAGGCGATCCCCTCCCCGACCCCCGACTTCCGGCTGGCCGGTGGGGACGAACTGATCGTGATCGGCACCCGCGAGGGCGTGGAGACGGCCGCGGCGATACTTGGGCGGGAGTGAGCCCATGCATTCGTCTGCCGTCTTTCTGATCGAGTTCGGTGCGGTCATCCTGTGCCTCGGGCTGCTGGGGCGGCTCGCCGGGCGGCTCCAGTTCTCCCCGATCCCGCTGTATCTGCTGGCCGGACTGGCCTTCGGCGAGGGTGGGCTGCTGCCGCTGGGAGCCAGCGAGGAGTTCGTCGCGACCGGCGCCGAGATCGGCGTCATCCTGCTGCTGCTGATGCTCGGGCTGGAGTACACCGCCAGCGACCTGGTCAGCAATCTCAAGACCCAGTACCCGGCCGGGCTCGTCGACGCGGTGCTCAACGCCATGCCCGGCGCCGTCATGGCCCTGCTGCTGGGGTGGGGGCCGGTGGCCGCCGTCGTGCTGGCCGGCGTCACCTGGATCTCCTCCTCTGGCGTCATCGCCAAGGTGCTCGGCGACCTGGGCCGGCTCGGCAACCGCGAGACCCCGGTGATCCTCAGCATCCTCGTCCTCGAGGACCTGGCGATGGCCGTCTATCTGCCGATCGTCACCGCCCTGCTGGCCGGTGCGGGCCTGGCGGCGGGCAGCGTCACCCTGGCCATCGCCCTCGGCGTGGCCGGTCTGGTGCTGTTCCTGGCCGTCCGCTACGGACGGCACATCTCCCGCTTCGTCTCCAGCGACGACCCCGAGAAGCTGCTGCTGGTGGTGCTCGGGCTGACGCTGCTGGTGGCGGGGATCGCACAGCAGCTCCAGGTGTCGGCGGCCGTCGGCGCGTTCCTGGTGGGCATCGCCCTGTCCGGGGAGGTCGCCGAGGGCACCCACCTTCTGCTCAGCCCGCTGCGGGATCTGTTCGCGGCCGTGTTCTTCGTCTTCTTCGGTCTGCACACGGATCCGGCCAGCATTCCCCCGGTGCTGCTGCCCGCCATGACGCTGGCCGTCATCACCGCCGGTACGAAGATGGCCACCGGCTACTGGGCGGCGCGGCGGGCCGGGATCTCGGCCCGGGGCCGCTGGCGGGCGGGCGGCACGCTGGTCGCCCGGGGCGAGTTCTCGATCGTCATCGCGGGGCTCGCCGTCACCGCTGGTATCGAACCGTCGCTCGGCCCGCTGGCCACGGCGTACGTCCTGATCCTGGTCGTCCTGGGCCCGCTCACCGCCCGCTGGACCGAGCCCGTCGCCCGGCGGGTCACGGCCCGGCTCGCGGCGCGCCGCGAGCCCGCTGTCGCCGCGGCGGTTGAGGGCGGGGGCGATGGTGTGCCGGAGGAGTCACGAGACGCGGTGGACGACCCGGACGCGGTGGGGCGCCGCTCATAGCCGTTCGCCGGTGCGTACGGGGAGGGCCGCGGGAAGATCCGCGGCCCTCCGCGTCGCTCCGCGGCTCAGCCCCGGTTCTCCTCCTCGGACCCCGAGCCCCCTAAGTCTCTTCTGCCCCGTAAATCTCGTAAGTCCTCTAAGCCCTCTAAGTTCCCCAAGTCATCCAAGCCCGCTAAATCATCTAACTCCGGTAAGTTCCCTAACGCGTCGCCGAGCCCGGCCGCGACCATGCCGCCGCCCACCGCCCCGCCCGCCGCCGTACCGGCCGTGACGCCCGCGATGCCCGCGATGCCCGCGATACCCGCGATGGCCGCACCGGCGCGGCCATCGCGGGCGGTATGCCTCGCGCGGGATTCGATGAGCGCCCGGATCCAGGAGTCGACCTCACCGGTCCAGTCGCGCCGCTGGAGGCCCTCATGGCGCACGGTGTGGCGGCCCGGGGTGCCGGAGCCCCCGCCGCGCTTGTCGGCCTCCAGGACGACTTCCATGCCGTCGGGCCCGGTGAGCAGGGTCAGCGCGATCTCGTTCACGTCGCTGAGGTACTGAGGCGCGGGGGTGAGCTCGATCTCCTGGTGGAAGGGGAGCCGCTGCCCGGTGCCCGCGATATGGGCGAGCCGCAGATCGGCGGTGACGAGGCCGAAGCCGAGCCGCCCCAGCGCCCCCAGTACGGCCTCCTGGACCGGCAGCGGGCGCACGATCAGCGGCTCCGGATCGCCGTGGTCCTTCGTGCCCGCCGCCGCGAGCTCGACCCGGACGCCCAGGACGACACCCAGCGGCTGCCCGGACACCTCGGTGAGCGGCGTTTCCCACGGTATGTGAATGGTGAACGGAATGTCTCTGTGCTCTCTCGCGTCGAGCCGGAACCCGCCGCCGAGCCGGAGGCGGTCGAAGACCACACCGCCCTCGTGCTCCTGGCCGCCGTATCCGGGCTCGACCCCGGCGACCAGTTCCAGCGCGAGGTGCTCGAGGTCGCAGGCGCCGCCTCCGCCCCGGAGCCGCACATGCCCCCGCACCACCCCGCCGGGGCGCGCTGGCTCCCGGTCCAGGATCGTGTCCACGACGGGCCCACCGACCCCGAGCGAGCCGAGCACTCGTTTGAACACCATCGCGGCGTTCACTCCTTCACTGTCACTGTGATCGTTCTCTGTTCCGTGTGCGTGGGGGGCGTTCGTTCCTGAGTTCCGTGGGGGGCATGCGTGGAACGAACGGGATGGTAAAGGGATTCCCATGTACGCGTTCTGGGGCGGCAAAACCGGCCAGAGGCGGTGCGGTCCCGCCCGCCGACGTGCCCGCGACGTGCCCGACGGCCCGGCTCGGGTGGTCGGGTGGTCACCCGGTCACGGAGGGCTATCTGAATGGGTCTCCGGCCATGGGTAACTCGGGTCCGGCCCGCGGAATCCGGCGCGGCTCATCCCGGCAGCTCATCCCGGCAGCTCATCCCAGCGGCTCATCCCAGCGGACGGGAGAAACCGATGTCACGTGTGCGGCGGGTGAGATCGGCGCTGCTGAGCGCCGTGGCAATCGTCGTGAGCGCGGGAATCCGGCGATGGCGGCGCAGATCGGCCCGCGAGCCGCGCCCGGAACGCCGGTGAATGACCCGGCCTCTACGGCGAGTCGGATCCGAATCGCCATTCCGCTTCGGGTAATGGTGGGCGAATCGATACAACGAATTCGTCGGCCGGTGCCGCCGGCCGCCCACCCATGCAGACGGCCGAGGAGCGGACACGGACATGGCGACGACAACCAAGCCCGAATTTGAAGCTCCCGCCGAACCCACCAAACTCGGCACCATCGTGGTCGACTGGCTCACCACCACGGACCATAAGAAAATCGGACACCTGTACTTGGTGACCGCGTTCGGTTTCTTTCTGATCGGCGGCCTTCTGGCCATGATCATGCGGGCCGAACTCGCCCGGCCCGGACTGCAATTGATCAGCCCGGAGCAGTACAACCAGGCTTTCACCCTGCATGGCACGCTGATGCTGCTGTTCTTCGCCACACCGGTCTTCGCCGGATTCGCCAATGAGATCATGCCGCTCCAGATCGGCGCCCCGGACGTCGCCTTCCCCCGGCTGAACATGCTCTCGTACTGGCTCTTCTTCTTCGGCGGGCTGATCGTGATCGGCAGCCTGCTCACCCCCGGTGGCGCGGCGGACTTCGGCTGGACGGCCTATACGCCGCTCAGCAGCAAGGCGCGGACGCCGGGCGTGGGCGGCGACATGTGGGTGATGGGCCTCGCCCTCTCCGGTTTCGGGACGATCCTGGGCGCCGTCAACTTCGTCACGACCGTCGTGTGCATGCGCGCCCCGGGAATGACGATGTTCCGGTTGCCCATCTTCACCTGGAACATCCTCTTCACCTCGATCCTGGTGCTGCTCGCCTTTCCCATCCTCGCGGCCGCCCTGCTGGTTCTGGAGGCGGACCGGAAATTCGGCGCGGTCGTCTTCGAGGGGGCCAACGGCGGTCCGGTGCTGTGGCAGCACCTCTTCTGGTTCTTCGGTCATCCCGAGGTCTACATCATCGCCCTGCCGTTCTTCGGCATCATCACCGAAATCATTCCGGTGTTCTCCCGCAAGGTGGTCTTCGGCTATATGGGTCTGGTGGGTGCCACCATTGGCATCACCGGCCTCTCGGCGACGGTATGGGCCCACCACATGTTCGCCACCGGAGCGGTACTCCTGCCGTTCTTCTCCTTTATGACGTTCCTCATCGCGGTGCCGACCGGGGTGAAGTTCTTCAACTGGATCGGCACCATGTGGCGTGGCTCGCTCTCCTTCGAGACGCCGATGCTGTGGGCCATCGGCTTCCTGGTCACGTTTCTCTTCGGCGGGCTGACCGGGGTGATCCTGGCCTCGCCCCCGCTGGATTTCGAGGTCCACGACAGCTATTTCGTCGTCGCCCACTTCCACTACGTGGTCTTCGGCACGGTGGTCTTCGCGATGTTCGCCGGATTCTATTTCTGGTGGCCCAAGTTCACCGGCAGAATGCTCGACGAACGCCTCGGCAAGATCCACTTCTGGACCCTGTTCATCGGCTTCCACACCACCTTCCTGGTCCACCACTGGCTCGGCGTCATCGGCATGCCGCGTCGCTATGTCGACTATCTGGCCGCCGACGGCTTCACCACGCTGAACACGATCTCCACCATCGGCTCGTTCCTCCTGGGCCTGTCCACGCTGCCGTTCATCTACAACGTGTGGAAAACCGGGAAGTACGGGAAGCGGGTCGAGCTCGACGACCCCTGGGGATGGGGCCGCTCCCTGGAATGGGCCACCTCCTGCCCCCCGCCCCGGCACAACTTCCTCACCCTGCCGAAGATCCGCTCCGAATCCCCCGCCTTCGACCTCCACCACCCCGAGGTCGTCCCCCACGAGGTCCCCACCACCGACCGGCCGCCCCTCTCCGGAGCCATGGGCGCCCCGGTCGACCTCGGCACCGAGGACGACCGCACCGGCGGCGGGCCGGGCCCCGAAACGGGCGACGACACCGGGGGCCGCCAGGACTGACCACCCCCGGTGGCCGGGCGGCGCCGCTCCGAACGGCCACCGTCAACTCGCCGGCGGCGAGCCCGGCACGGAAGATGGGTTCGATCGATGGAGGCCGAAGTGAGTAACGGAGGAGCACTGGGCAGCCTGGTCGTCGTAGGAGTGGATGGCTCGTCGTCGAGTAACGCCGCGGTGGTACAGGCCGCTCGAGAAGCCCAGCGGCGTCGCGCGAAGCTCCGTGTGGTGCACGCCTTCAGCTGGCCGGTCGGGCCCATGTACGCGCCGCTGGACCCGTCGCCGTTCAACCGGATGGCGCACGACGCCGCACAGCACGCCGAGAGCGTGGCACCCGGCGTGGAGGCCACCGGCACCGTGATGATCGGCGGTGCGGTGTCGGTGCTGACGGCCGAGTCACGAGCCGCGGACCTGGTGGTCGTCGGCAGCCGGGGCCTGGGGGGCTTCATCGGCATACTGCTGGGCTCGACGGCCGTCTCCCTGGCCGCCCACGGCGAGTGCCCGGTGCTGGTGGTCCGCGAGGAACCGGATCACATCGGGCCGATCGTGCTGGGTGTCGACGGCTCCCCGCACGGTGAGGAGGCGATCGACTTCGCCTTCGCCGAGGCAGCGCTGCGAAGGACCGAGATCGTCGCCATGCACGCGTGGCTGCCGGACTACGCGCCGGCCGGTACGGGCGTGGAGAGCGCGGAGCGTCTGCTGGCCCTGGCACTCGCCGGCCGCAGGGAGAAGTACCCGGACGTCGTGGTCGGACAGGACGTGGTGAGCGGCGAAACCCGCGAGGCCCTGATCGAGGCGAGCAGGACCGCTCAGCTGATGGTCGTCGGAGCCAGGGGGCGCGGCGGCTTCTCCGGGCTGCTTCTGGGCTCGGTGAGCCAGGCGCTGCTGCACCACGCGCACTGCCCGGTCGCCGTCGTCCGCGGTAAGGCGTGACCGCCGAGGCGGGGGACGCCGGCGGGGCGGACGCCGGCGGGGCGGACGTCCGTCTGCGGGCGGCCCTGGAGCCCCGTGGCGGGGGCACGGTGCGGGCGTTGTCCAGCGGCCTCGAACTGCGGCCCTCGCGGCGGCCGGACCTGCGTCTGCACCTCCGTTCCAACCGCCCCCTGGCCGACCTGCGCAGCACCCACGACCTGCGGCAGGGCGAACACCTCGACCTCGTCCTGTCCTGGGGCGCTTCCACCGCCACCACCGGTTCGAAGCCGACACGATGCTGGCGGACACCGGCGCCGCATGGCGGCGCTGGATGGAGCGCTTCGACTACTCCGGTCCCCAGGAGCCACTGGTCCGGCGTGCCGCCATCACCTTGAAGCTGTGCGACGACTGGGCCAACGGCGCCCTGGTCGCGGCACCCACCTCCTCCCTGCCCGCGCCGATCGGCGGAATCCGCGACTGGGACTACCGCTACGCCTGGATCCGGGACGCCGCGTACGCCGTGTTCGCCCTGCGGCGCATCGGCTTCACCGGCGAGGCGGACGCCTTCCTCGGCTGGGCCCTCGACGCCGTCGAGCAGAGCCGGGCACCCCCTCGGATCATGTACAACATCGACGGCGGCCCCGTACCCGACGAAATCGAGGACGCGGAGTTGGAGGGGTACCGTCGCTCCGCCCCGGTGCGATGGGGCAACGGCGCGACCGACCAGCGCCGGCACGACCTCTACGGCGAGATCCTGGACTGCGCCGACCAGTGTGGCTGCGCACCGACCAGTGGCTGCGCACGGGCAGGCAGGTACAGCCCGCGCTGTGGGCACGCCTGGCGGGGCTGGCCGACACGGCGGAGCAGGCGTGGCGCCAGCCGGACCAGGGGATCTGGGAGGTCCGCAGCGAGGGCCGGGCGTTCACGTACTCGGCCGGAATGTGCCAAGTGGCCCTGGACCGGGCCGCGGCCATCGGCGAGCGGCTGGGCCTGCCCGGGCGGACCACGGCTTGGCGGGCCTCGGCCGACCGGCTGCGCCGGGTCATCCTGGAGGAGTCCTGGGACGAGGACGCGCAGACGCTGAGCGCGCACCTGGACGGCGGCGGCGTGCTGGACGCGAGCCTGCTCGCCCTCCCGCTGCGCCAGGTGATGCCGGCCGACCACCCGCGGATGGCGGCGACCACCACGGCCATCGCGAAGCACCTGTCGGCCGGTGACGGCCTGCTCCACCGCTACCTGCACCGGGAGTCGTCCGACGGCCTGTCCGGCGACGAGGGCGCCTTCATGCTGTGCAGCTTCTGGCTGGCCGATAACCTGACCGCCCAGGGCCGGCTCGACGAGGCCGAGGAACTGTACGCCTCGCTGTGTGCCCGTACGAGCCCGCTCGGACTGCTGCCGGAACAGATCGACGCCACCTCTGGAGAGTTCATGGGCAACTTCCCCCAGGCGTTCAGCCATATCGGGATCATCGCCAGCGGTGTGAACCTCGCCCGTGCGAGGGCGGGCGCCCGGACATGATCGGTCGGCTCGCCGTCTTCGGCGCGACAGGAGACCTCACCGCTCGCTTCCTCCTGCCGGCCCTGGCCGCCCTGCGGACCGCGGGACACCTCCGCGACGGCTTCCAGCTGACCGGTGCGAGCAGGGAGGACTGGGACAGCGACCAGTACCGCGGGTGGATCGCCGACCGGCTCGACCGCCACGGCAGCCGCTACCCCGCCGACGCCAGGAGGGCCGTCGCGGCCTCGGCCCACTACCGGCAGGCCGACGTCACCAACCCCGTGGACGTCGCCGCGGTCGTCGCCGGCGACGACCCGATCGCCGTCTACCTCGCCCTTCCCCCCGCGCTCTTCCCGCACATGGTCACCGCTCTGCACGACGCGGGCCTGCCGGTGGGCAGCCGGATCGTGCTGGAGAAGCCGTTCGGTGAGGACCTGGCGAGCGCGCGGGAGCTGAACCTGCTGCTCGCCGGTCTCGTACCCGAGCAGGCGGTGTTCCGGGTCGACCACTTCCTGGCCATGACGACCGTCCAGAACGTGCTCGGAAGCCGACTCGCCAACCGAGTGCTGGAACCCCTCTGGAACAGCACCCACATCGCGGAAGTGGAGATCGTCTGGGACGAGACCCTCGCCCTGGAAGGCCGGGCCGGCTACTACGACTCCGTCGGCGCGCTGAAGGACATGGTGCAAAACCACCTGCTGCAACTGCTCTGCCTGGTGGCCATGGAACCCCCGATCACCCTCGGCGAGCGGGACCTGCGCGACCGAAAGGTCGACGTGCTGCGGTCCGTGCGGCTCCTCACCGACTACGACGTCGTGCACCGCACCCGCCGCGCACGCTACCTGTCCGGCCACATCGGCGACCACGCCGTCCCCGCATACGTCGACGAGGAGGGCGTGGACCCCAGGCGGCACACGGAGACCTTCGCCGAGGTCGAACTGGAACTGGACAGCTGGCGCTGGTCCGGGACGACGTTCCGGCTGCGCAGCGGCAAGGCGCTCGGACAGAACCGCAAAGAGGTCGCGGTGCGCTTCCGCTCCGTCCCCCACCTGCCCTTCGGCCATGAGGGAGAGGCCCTGCCCAACGTGCTGCGCTTCGGGCTGGAGCCGGAGGGAATGACCCTCGACATGACGGGCATCGGCTCCCGCGCCCAAGCCCTCACCCCGCTCTCGCTGACCGCACGGATGGAACCGCCCGACCTGCCCCCCTACGGCCGGCTCCTCCTGGACGTCATGAGGGGCGACCCGGCCCTCTCCATCCGCGGCGACGAGGCCGAACAGGCATGGCGGGTCCTGACACCCGTCCTGAGCGCATGGGGAAGGGACCTCGTCCCGCTGCAGGAGTATCCGGCCGGCTCCGGCGGACCGGCGCCCCGGCCGCACGAAGGGGAACAGCGGCCGCGCAGCGCTCTGCTGCACCCTGAAGCGATACCGGGCGACACGCCCTGACCCCTGCGACCTCTACGATTTCTGCCAGAGGAGACCGTGAGGAGACCGTGCCCTCAGAGATCTCAACAATGGCACGGGCCCTCAGATCTCAACAATGGCACGGCCGAGAATCCGCCCCTCCTCCAGCGCGGTGCAAGCCTCCCCGATCTGATCCAGGGAATATCGATTGGTCACCAGGTTCCCCAGCGGGAACTTGTCCTCACGCACCCACTCCAGGAAGAGCGGGAAGTTGGTATCGGGTTCCGGAAAGCCTCTACCGCTTCCCGGCCCTGGAAGCCAACCCGAAGACCCCGTCGATGTGGCACTTCGGCCTGTTCCAGCTGCCTCTCGCCGAGCACCTCATCTCCGGACACGAGCGCGTCTTCGTCCAGGGCTTCATCGGGGAGCTCCTGGTCAACAAGTCCGCGTTCACCCCGGCTGACTACACCTTCTACGCCCATTACCTGAAGGAGCCGGGCCGTACGGTGGCCTGGATGAAGATGTAACCGCGAGCTCCGCGGGGACGTCGACCAGAACAAGAAGTTCCTGGCCGAGGGCAAGCTGAAGATGCCGGTCCTGGCGATCGGCGGCCAGGCGTCGTTCGGCGGCAAGATCGCCGACCAATGGCGCGACTACGCTCTGCACGTCCGTGGCCGGGTCGTCAAGGGTTCGGGCCACTGGGTGACCGAGGAGAAGCCCAAGGAAGTGACGAACCTGCTGCGCTTCTTCCTCCAGAAATAGGCCCTGCCACGAACGACGCCCCCGCCTCAACCGGCACTCGGTGCACCGCCGGGTACTCCAGCAGCGCGGTCCCGAAGGCGAACTTGTACGTCCGGGAGCCGGCGTCCATCAAGACGACCAGCCGCCAAGACGTACGGGCGTTCGGCCAGCTCCGGAGACGGGAAAGTCCACCGTCATCGGCCGGTCCCCGGCGCAGCGTGCCGCTCCGCGCGGAGGACCAGGGCGCTCCAGCTCACGCCTTCCCTGCTGAGACAGTCCGGCCCCTCGTCACTGCGGTGCACCGTGGACAGGCCGAACCGTTCCGCCAGCGCCATGGTCTCGGCTGCGGACACCGCGAACATACGCCGCCCGGCAGGAACCGGTCCGTGTCGCAGCGAGAGGGCGACACATCCCCCCGGGGCCACCAGCCCGGCCAGCCGTCGCATGGCATCGACGCGCTCCTGCTCGTCCAGATGCATCCACACCGCGGAGAGCAGCATGAAGTCGAAGGGTCCGCGGAGACCGGTCAGAGAAGGAAGGGTGTCGTCGATCCAGTCGATCGCCGCATCCGCGTGGAGGCGCTGCCCGATCCGCCGCAGCTCCGGTGTGGGCTCTACGGCCACGACCCGATGTCCACGGGCGGCCAGCGCGGTAGCGTCGCGGCCGCTGCCGGCCCCGATGTCAACAACCCTGCTCGGAGCCGACGGCAACCACGGCAGGAACTCCTCGTGCACGACTTCGAATGCCACACCCTCATACCGACGGGCAAGTCCCTCGGCATCCTCCCCGTAGCCCGCGGTACTGGGCGTTCCCGACTGCATCTCCCTGCGCCCTCCTCACCCAAGCCAGACCGGTCAACCCACCTGGTGGCACCGTCCCTGCTGCGGCGTCTGCGGGTCCGGTTCCAGAAGTCTCCTAGCCGATCGCCTCGGTCAAAGAGCTTCGAAGTTGACCATCTTCGATCGATTTCACATCCTTCAGGATATGCCTTGTTGACTTAGCTGACTTAATAAGAAATTAGTCACATGGGCAGGTGATTGGTCGCTAGTGTCGGGTTGTTGCCACGCCAGTTAAGCACGTGACCAAGCCCATGGGGGGATTCTTATGAGCATCACCGTCGATCCTCTGCGACTGACGAAGCCGCAGGATTCCAGCACCTACCTCGCCATCAAGACTCCGCAGGGCGGCCGCACCGTCTATAGCGTGCGTGTCCCTCTTCTCGACCTCCCGACGATCCTTCCTGTCCCGGACCCGAACAATGTCGACAAGGACAACCGCAAGGTCGATCGTCTCCACGCCAAGCACTTCGGGGAGTACCTCGACGCCAAGCAGGACTGGGTAGCCCCCGCTCTCCTGGCCCGAGACGGTGGTGGCTGTGTTTTCGAGAAGGTGGACGATCAGGGTGCCGTCGGCTACCTCACCGTTCCGTGGGCCATCGGCGGCATCTCCTCCCTGCGGACCATTGATGGCCAGCACCGTGTGCTCGGCGTTGCGATCGAGAAGCAGCGCATCACCGACGCCATCTCCTCCGTCGACCGTGAGATGGCCCGCAAGGTCAGCTCGGACAAGCTCGCCAAGCTCGAGGCCGAGCGCGAGAAGCTCATCGGACAGATGAGCCGTCTGAAGGCCGAGTACGTCGGTCTGGACATCTACGTCGAGCCAGACCCGATCAAGGCCCAGCAGATGTTCGTGGACGTCGCCGACAACGCCAAGGGCATCAGTAGCGCCGTCCGCGCCCGCTTTGACAGCTACAAGGTCGCTAACCGAACCCTGTCCGACGTTATCGACCACCCGCTGCTGAAAGGCCGGGTCGATGCGGAGCAGGACCGCATGACGCTCAAGAACCCCAATTTCATGGGTGCCAAGCATGTTGCCGACATCACGCGGTCCGTCATCGCCGGCGCTGGTGGTCGGATCAGCAAGAAGGCTGAGCAGACTCTCACGGACGGCGAAGTGATCGAACAGGTCAAGGACTTCCTTGACGTCATCTCCAATGCCTTCACCGCCCTCGCCGCCCTTACCGAGGACGACCCCGAGGTGGAGCGTCAACCTGGGGAGCTCACCATGGCGCAGGAAGTGCGCCGCTCCTCGCTCCTCGGCTCGGTGGGCATGCTTCGCGTCCTCGGGGGCGTCTTCCGCGAGTTGCGGGCGGGCGACAATCCGGTGGAGCTCGATGACATCACGGCCTTTTTCAAGCGCCTTGACTCGCATATGGCCGCCCCGGTCTCTGAGGCCAGCGTCTGGCGTACCTCCGCGGCGAACGTTGACTTCGAGCCGAATGCTGCTGCGCCGATCATGCGGACCCAGAACATCGTCCACCTGGTGGGAGTCATCGCTGGCTGGTACAAGAAGGCCCCCGCCTCCCTGTAGCTGAATCCCCCTGGCGAAGGGCGTCGCCCCCGGCAAGAGGCGGCGCCCTTCCTCTGCGGGCGCATGCGCGTCACGCGCCCCTCCGCCTCGCTTGGGTGGGAACGAGTTCCGTACTCAGTACGGCTTCGGAGCATCCAGCCAGCTGGCTCCAAGCCCTGTACATGCTCCGAACAGCGAGAAGACCCCCTCCGCTACGTGCGTAGAGGAGAGGGTCCAGTGCGCCCCCGGCAGGACTCGAACCTGCGGCCAAGCGCTTAGAAGGCGCCTGCTCTATCCACTGAGCTACGGGGGCCGGTGGTGGTCATGGAGCGGGTGAGCCCCCGGTGCCTGCGGGGCCGGCGGGGCGGCCGTGGTGCGGGTGGCCGGGCTCGACGGACCGTGACCTTGCCGGGACAAGGATAGGGCTCCTTGCGCCTCGCCCCGGTTGCTTCACCTCCGTGGCACGTTGTGGAGGTTCGGTGAAGCGGTCTGATAATCGCAGGCAGGTCCGAAACTCGCATCGTTTTTCACGCCTCAAGGAACGGGTGTTGTGCACTCGTTATGCCCGTGCCCCTGCCGTCACGTCTGCCTCATGCTCCTTTTGGGGTGATCCGGGTGGGTCTCTTTGACGCGCACGAGTGAGCATACGCTTCAAAAAGACACCAAAAGCGGGCATTCTTCATCACGTGGCGATCTTGGACGTACGGCCCCGGCTGCTCGACGCGCTGACCTCACTGCGTGACCGTGTCGATGCCGCTCGGTTTCCGCTCCCCCTTCCCGGCGCCGACCGCGCTCGCCGTAGCCGTGCCGAGCTGCTCGCTCAACTGGACGACTACCTCGTGCCCCGGTTGCGCGCCCCCGAAGCGCCCCTCCTGGCGGTAATCGGGGGATCGACGGGCGCGGGCAAGTCCACCCTCGTCAATTCGCTGGTCGGCCGACGAGTCACCGAGGCCGGTGTGTTGCGGCCCACAACGCGTACGCCGGTGCTGGTGTGCCACCCCGACGATCACCCCTGGTTCGCCGGTCAGCGGGTGCTGCCGCGGCTCACCCGGGTGTGGGTGCCGGCGCAGGGGGAGCGGGCGGAGAGCGCGTACGACGAGGAGGGGCGGGCGCAAGAGGGGCCGGCGGCGCTGCGGGTGGAGACCGACCCGGGGCTCGCGCGGGGGCTCGCCCTGCTCGACGCGCCCGACATCGACTCGCTGGTCGCGCGGAACCGCGATCTGGCCGCGGAACTGATCTGCGCCGCCGACATCTGGGTGCTCGTCACCACCGCCACCCGTTACGGCGACGCCGTCCCCTGGCATCTGCTGCGGACCGCCAAGGAGTACGACGTCACCCTCGTCACCGTCCTCGACCGGGTGCCGCACCAGCTGGCCGCCGAGGTCTCGCGGCAGTACGCCGGGCTCCTTACGGCGGCCGGGCTGGGCGATGTCCCGCGCTTCACCATCCCCGAGCTCCCCGAATCCGCGGGCGGCGGCAGCGGGCTGCTCCCGGCCACCGCCGTCGCCGCCCTGCGGGCCTGGCTCACCCAGCACGCACAGGATCCGTACGCCCGTACCGTCGCCGCCGCCCGTACGGCCGCCGGAACGCTCGCCTCGCTGCGCGCCCGGATGCCCGCCCTGGCCGGGGCCGCGGCGGCGCAGCACGCGGCCGCGGTGCGGCTGATCCAGCGGGTCGAGGGCGCGTACGGGGAGGCCGGGGAGCGGGTGCGGCGCGAGATCGCGCAGGGGGCGGCGCTCGCGGGCGGTGCGCTCACCCACTGGCACGGGCTGCCGCACGGCAGCGCCCCCGATGAGCTCCTTACGGCTCTCACCGACTCCCTGGCCACCCTGCTGCGCAGCGCGGCCGCCACGGCCGACGAACGGGTCGCGGAGGCCGGGAGGCAGGACCCGGCCGCGCGGGTCGGGCTCGCGCCCTGCGATCCGCGCGGCGCCGCCGAGCGGATCGGCGTGGCCGTACGGCACTGGCGGCGCTGCGCCGAGGAGCTGGCCGAGGAGGAGGCCCGGGCCCGGATCGCCGAACGCGGGGGCAGCTGCGTGCCCGAGGAGATCGCCGCCCTGCTCGCCGCGTCCCTCCTGGGCGGGCGCCGCGCCCGTAAGGCGGGCGAGAAGCTCGCCGAGACCCTGGGCGCGCATGCGGCGCTGCGCCTGGGCGACCGCGGCGGACGGCTGCTCGACGGCTGTGTCACCCGCGCCATGCGGGCGGAGCGCGACCGCGTGCTCGCCCCTCTGGACGCCCTGGACATGTCCCCGGAACACCAGGTCGAGCTGATCGCCGCGCTGTCCGTACTGCAGAAGGAGAGGTGACCGTAGGTGACGGCCACGGAGGGCAACGGCGGCAACGAGGGCGGCGGGGTCGGCGGCGGAGACCGGGCGGCGGGGGTCCGCCATACCTGGGACGACGGCCTGATCGCCCGGCGGGCGCACCGCCGGGCCGCCGGGCGGGCCGCGGGCCGCCCGGCCCGCGCGGCGGACCAGGGGGCGGTGGAGGAGGTCGCACCGGACATCCCCGGCACCGCGGCGGGCTACTTCCCGGAGGAGGAGACCGGGCGACGGTCCTTCGGCGGCCCTCCGTACGCCGTGTACCAGGCCGGTGTCCGCAGCTTCGCCACGGGCACCCTGCGGCCCCGTCTGGAGGCCCTGCGCCAGCTCGTCGGGCTGTCCCGGTCCCGGCTCGAGGGGCGCGCGCTCGCCGGGGCCGCGCGGGTGCTCGACGAGGCGGACGCGCGGGGACGGCATCCTTACGGGCACACCGTGGTCGCCGTCGCCGGAGCCACCGGAAGCGGTAAGTCGACACTGTTCAACGCCCTCGCCGGAGCCCCCCTCTCCGAGACCGGGATCCGCCGCCCGACCACCGCCACGCCCCTCGCCTGCGCGTGGACCGACCACGCCGACGGCCTGCTGGACCGGCTCGGCATCCCGGCGGTGGACCGGCGCAACCCGGGCTATCCGTACGACCCCGCGCTGCGCGGCCTGGTCCTGCTCGACCTGCCCGACCACGACTCGGCCGCCCCGGGCCACCGGGAGCGGGTGGACCGGCTGCTGGGTCTGGTGGACGCGGTGGTGTGGGTGGTGGACCCGGAGAAGTACGCGGACGCGGTCCTCCATGAGCGCTATCTGCGGCCGCTCGCCGGATACGCCGAGGTGACCTTCGTCGTGCTCAACCAGGTGGACCGGCTCCCGGGCGAGGCCGCGGACCAGGTGCTGGACGATCTGCGGCGGCTGCTGGACGAGGACGGGCTCGCGCTCGGGGAGCACGGGGAGCCGGGAGCGGCCGTGCTGGCCCTGTCCGCGCTGACCGGCGAGGGCGTCGGGGAGCTCCGGGAGACGCTCGCGCGGCTCACGGCCGAGTGCGGGGCGGCCGAGCGCCGGCTGTCGGCGGACGTGGACGGCACGATGACGCGGCTGCGGCCGCAGTATGTGGCGGACAGCGGGCCGGTCGGGCTCACCGAGCGGGCGCGGGCGGAGTTCGAGGACCGGCTGGCCGAGGCTGCGGGTGCGGGCGCGGCCGGGAAGGCGGCCGAGCGCGCCTGGCTGAGGGACGCGGAGTGGGCGTGCGGAACGCCCTGGGGGCGGCTGCGGGGGCGGAAGGGCCACGCCTCGGGGGGCTCTCGGGGCGGCTCTCGGGGCTCGCGAGCTCCCGGAGCCGGGGAGTGGAGGGAGATCCCGGGCGCGCGGGCGCCCTCGCTGGCGGTGGAGGCGGTCACGGCGCGCCCCGCGGTGGAGGAGGCCGTACGGACGCTCGGGGACGAGGCGACGGCCGGACTGCCCGGTCCATGGGCCCAGGCCGTCCGGGAGGCGGCGGGGTGGGGCGGCAGAGGGCTGGCGGAGGCGGTGGACGAGGCGGTGGCGGCCGAGACGGCGCACCGGCGGCCGGTCCGGCCCGTGTGGTGGTCGATGGTGGCGGCGGCTCAGGTGACCGTGTTGCTGGTGCAAGTGATGGGGGTGCTGTGGCTGTTGGGGGCGATGGCCGGGGTGTTCGGCGGGCCGGAGTGGTGGATGCCGACGCTGCTGGTGACGGGCGGTGCGGCGGTCGGCCCGACGCTGGCGTGGGGCTCCCGGGCGGCCGCGCGGGGGCCCGCCCGGCGCCACGGCCGGTCGGTGGAGGGCCGGCTGCGGGAGGCGGCGGCCGAGTGCGGGCGCCGACGGGTACTGGAGCCGGTGGAGACGGAGCTGGCGCGGTACGGGGAGGTACGGGCGCAGTACGTGGTCGCGGCGGGCGGTGCGTGAGGGGCTGGCTCGGCGTGCGGGCGGGGTCTGGCGGCCGGGGCATGACGGGCGGGATCTGAGGGCCGGGGCATGACGGGCGGGGGTCTGGCGGGCCGGGACGTGACGTGGGGTCACTCGTCCGGGTGGCCGAGTTGTCCACAAGCGCGGGGTCGTGCACAGGCCCCGGCGGGGTTTCGTGATGCGGGGCAGCATGGTCCACGAGCGGCATGGCAGAGCCGCGAAGTGAGTGGGGGAGGCGTAGCAGGTGAACGAGAGCTGGGTGACCGTGGTGGGGAACGCCGCGACGCGGCCGGACTTCTGGGAGACGGCGGCGGGTGTCGCGGTGGCCCGGTTCCGGCTGGCGGTGACGGTGCGCCGCTGGGACCGGGGGCGGGACGCGTGGGCGGACGCGTACACGAGTTTCTACACGGTCTGGACGTGGCGGTCGCTCGCCGCGAATGTCGCCGGGTCGGTATCGCTCGGTGAACCCCTTGTCGTCCATGGGACGTTGCGGGTGCGGGAGCGCGAATGGGACCGGGAGCGAGAGCGGGAGAGGGACCGGCCGCTTCAGGGAGAAGGGGGAGGTGGAGGGAGAGAGGGAGGTGCGGCCGTGCCTCCGGCCCCGGGCGGGGATTCCGGTGGTGGGGCGCATCAGCCCAGGCGCTGGGTCACCGCGGAGATCGACGCGGTGGCGGTCGGACACGATCTCACGCGGGGTACATCCGCATTTCGTCGGGTTTCGCAGGCCAAACCGCTTCTAAACACGCCGACTGGGGCAACTTCCCCGTGAACGGCCGCGACCGCGGGAGATTTGTCGATAATCCCAGGTCATATGGGATCTGGGGATTAGATAACGATTCCGATTCGGATCGGTTGGGTCTAGGTATTCCCGGGGAACGATCGGTTCCTTTCTCCCTAGGATCCCTGCGTGCCCAACGGGGGTTCCTGAGTTTTGAGTTCGCTGGCGAGGCGCACCAACTGACTGGCGCTCGCCCGGAGGGGAAACCATGATTTCTGTAAGGAGGCGGGGCGCTGCCCGCCTTGCGGCCGCCGTTCTGGCGTCCGGTCTGGTCGCTGCGGGCGCGATAGTCACCGCAGGCACCGCCGCCGCCGATGACACGCCCCCGAGCCAGGGCGGCGCGACCGCCACGCTGGGCGGTCTCAAGACGTTCGACAAGGCCGTCATTCACGACAACGGCAAGGACCAGCAGGTCGGCGCCGGTCTCTTCGAGATGTCGGTCGACAATGGCGGTTCCATCCAGACGTACTGCATTGATCTGCACAACCCGACGCAGAGCAAGGCCAAGTACGAGGAGAAGTCCTGGGCCGAGACGTCCCTGGCGAACAACCCCAACGCGGGCAAGATCAACTGGGTTCTGCAGAACTCCTACCCGCAGGTGAACGACCTCGGAGCGCTGGCGAAGACGGCGGGCACCGGTCCCCTCACCGAGAAGACCGCCGCCGCGGGGACGCAGGTCGCCATCTGGCGCTTCTCCGACAACGCGAAGGTGGACGCGGCCGACCCGCAGGCCGAGAAGCTGGCCGACTACCTGGAGAAGAGCGCGCAGAACCTCCAGGAGCCCAAGGCGTCGCTGAGCCTGGACCCGCCGGCCGTCTCCGGCAAGGCCGGTGAGCGGCTCGGCCCGGTCAAGGTCCACACCAACGCCGACAGCGTCACCCTGGCCCCGGGCACCGGGTCCGCGGGCGGCGGCGTCAAGCTGGTCGACAAGAGCGGCAAGACGATCACCAGCGCCGCCGACGGCGGCGAGGTGTACTTCGACGTCCCGAAGGGCGCGTCGGACGGCTCCGCCACGCTGACGGCCCAGGCCGCCACCAAGGTTCCGGTGGGCCGCGCGTTCGCCAGCGCCACCAAGAGCCAGACGCAGATCCTGGCCGGCTCCAGCGAGAGCACCGTCTCCGCCACCGCCACCGCGAACTGGGCGAAGAAGGGCGCGGTCCCGGCGGTCTCCGCCGAGAAGGACTGCGCCAAGGGCGGCGTGGACATAACGGCCTCCAACAAGGGCGACGAGGCGTTCACCTTCGAGCTGCTGGGCGAGAAGTACACCGTCGAGGCGGGTCAGTCGAAGACCGTCACCGCCCCGGTGAAGGAGGACCAGAGCTACAAGTTCACCATCTCCGGTCCGAACGGCTTCGAGAAGACCTTCTCCGGCGTTCTCGACTGCAAGACCTCCAGCAGCGGCGGCAGCAGCGACACCCCCTCCTCGCAGCCGAGCCCCGCGTCGGCCGGTGGCAGCACCGGTGGTGACACCTCCGGTGGCGACCTCGCCGAGACCGGTAGCAGCAGCAACACCCCGATGATCGCGGGCATCGCCGTGGCGCTGGTCGTGGTCGGCGGCGGCGCGATCTTCTTCGTCCGCAAGAAGAAGGCGACCGCGGGCGAGTGAACGCCAGGGCGGCGACGCCAGGGCAGCAGTGATCGCTGAGTGAAGCGACGGTCACCGGATGTGGTGACCATCGAAGAACGCGGTGATGGAGGGCCGGAGCCTCATGGAGGCCCCGGCCCTTCGTGGCATCGGGGGACGGCGAATGCCGGACCCATACCGCACGCCGGACCAAACGGGTTTCCGCCTCGGGCGGGCTGTACGGCAAGATGGCTGTATCTGCCCTCACGCGGTGGAGCCGCCACGGATACGGACCCGCGGCGGAGCCGCACCTCGATACCTACCAGATTGCCGGACGGTTTCTCTTGGCTGAGTTCATCTACACCATGCGCAAGACGCGCAAGGCGCACGGCGACAAGGTGATCCTCGACGATGTCACGCTGAGCTTTCTGCCCGGCGCGAAAATCGGTGTCGTGGGCCCCAACGGCGCCGGTAAGTCGACGGTGCTGAAGATCATGGCCGGCCTGGAGCAGCCGTCCAATGGTGACGCCTTCCTCTCACCCGGCTACAGCGTCGGCATCCTGCTCCAGGAGCCCCCGCTGGACGAGTCCAAGACCGTGCTGGAGAACGTCCAGGACGGCGTGGCGGTCACCAAGGGCAAGCTGGACCGCTTCAACGAGATCGCCGAGCAGATGGCGACCGACTACAGCGACGAGCTGCTCGAGGAGATGGGCAAGCTCCAGGAGGACCTGGACCACTCAGGCGCCTGGGACCTGGACGCCCAGCTGGAGCAGGCCATGGACGCCCTGGGCTGCCCGCCCGGCGACTGGCCGGTCACCACCCTCTCCGGCGGCGAGAAGCGCCGCGTCGCGCTCTGCAAGCTGCTGCTGGAGGCCCCCGACCTGCTGCTGCTGGACGAGCCCACCAACCACCTCGACGCCGAGTCCGTCAACTGGCTGGAGCAGCACCTCGCCAAGTACGCGGGCACCGTCGTGGCCATCACCCACGACCGGTACTTCCTGGACAACGTGGCCGAGTGGATCCTGGAGCTCGACCGCGGCCGCGCCATCGGCTACGAGGGCAACTACTCCACCTACCTGGAGAAGAAGCAGGCCCGGCTGAAGGTCGAGGGCCAGAAGGACGCCAAGCGCGCCAAGCGCCTCAAGGAAGAGCTGGACTGGGTCCGCTCCAACGCCAAGGGCCGCCAGGCCAAGTCCCGGGCCCGGCTGACCCGTTACGAGGAGATGGCCGCCGAGGCCGAGAAGACCCGGAAGCTGGACTTCGAGGAGATCCAGATCCCGCCGGGCCCGCGTCTGGGCAGTGTCGTGGTCGAGGTGGAGAACCTCTCCAAGGCGTTCGGCGAGAAGGTCCTGATCGACGACCTCTCCTTCACCCTCCCGCGGAACGGCATCGTCGGTGTCATCGGCCCCAACGGCGCCGGTAAGACCACGCTGTTCAAGATGATCCAGGGCCTGGAGACCGCCGACGCGGGCAGCATCAAGGTCGGTGAGACCGTCAAGATCTCCTACGTCGACCAGAGCCGCGCCAACATCGACCCCAAGAAGACGCTGTGGGCGGTCGTGTCCGACGAGCTCGACTACATCAACGTCGGCCAGGTCGAGATGCCCTCCCGCGCCTATGTCTCCGCCTTCGGCTTCAAGGGCCCGGACCAGCAGAAGCCGGCCGGGGTGCTCTCGGGCGGTGAGCGCAACCGCCTCAACCTCGCGCTCACCCTCAAGCAGGGCGGCAACCTGCTGCTCCTCGACGAGCCCACCAACGACCTCGACGTGGAGACCCTCTCCTCGCTGGAGAACGCGCTGCTCGACTTCCCCGGCTGCGCCGTGGTCGTCTCCCACGACCGCTGGTTCCTCGACCGCGTCGCCACGCACATCCTGGCGTACGAGGGCGAATCCAAGTGGTTCTGGTTCGAGGGCAACTTCGAGTCGTACGAGAAGAACAAGATCGAGCGGCTCGGCCCGGACGCGGCCCGTCCGCACCGTGCCACCTACAAGAAGCTGACCCGGGGCTGAGTGGATGGCACGCCATATCTATCCCTGTCCCCTGCGCTGGTCCGACATGGACGCGTTCGGCCACGTCAACAACGTGACCTTCCTCCGCTATCTGGAGGAGGCGCGGGTCGACTTCATGTGGCGGCTGGCGCCGGGGAACGGGAGTGACGCGTTCACCGGCGGCGTGGTCGTGGCCCGGCACGAGATCGACTATCTGAAGCCCCTGGTCCACCGGCACCGCCCGGTGACGATCGAGACCTGGGTGACGGAGATCAAGGCCGCGTATCTCACCCTGCGCTATGAGATCAAGGACGAGGACGCCCTGTATGTGCGTGCCACCACCCGCATCGTGCCCTACGACCTCGACCAGGAACGCCCGCGCCGGGTCACCCCGGAAGAGGAGAAGTTCCTGACCGAGTACCTGGAGCCGGACCCGGTGAGGAAGGGCGCCGCGAAGAAGGCGTCCAAGGCGCCCACGAGGCCCGCCGGATCCGCCGATGGCTCCGAACGGGCGGAGGCGGAGGGGGCCGTCTCGGTATGACCGCCTCCAGCCAGGAACTCCACTTCGCCGACGCCGGGGAGGCGGCCGATCTCGCCGCCTTCCTGGCCCGGCTGATCCACTACGACCGGGCGGCGGCGGTGCGGCTGCAGGCGGGCGGCGGTGTGCTCGCCGTCTTCGGCCGGCCGCCGTCCTTCGAGGTCCTCGCGATCCGTACGGCGCGGCTCGAGGCGGTCGTCAGCACCGAGGACACGCCGGACGAGTCGGACGCGTCGGCCACATCGGCCGGGGCGGCGGGCGGGTCGGGCGCGCTGGATACGACCGTCTCGGCGGGCGAGTTCGCGGACGCGCTGGACACGGCGCGGGCCGCGCGGACCGCCGACGGTTCCGAAAGCCGCGAGCGGGGTCTGGTGGTCACCGTGCCGCAGGCCGTCACCGGCCCGCCGTGGGCCGGGGTGCTGCCGCCGCGCGGCGGCTGGCGCCGGGTGAACGGGCTGCCGGGCGTGAACGAGGTGCGCGGGGCGGTCACCGCCGCCGTCGCCGAGTTCCGGGCCCGTGACGCGGCGCTCCCCGAGGAGCGGCGTACGCGCGCCGAGCGCGACCGCATCGGCCACGAGATCTGGTCCCGCACCCTGGGCGACACCGGGCTTCCGCTGCGCGCCGTGCACGCCGCCCAGTCGCTGGGCTTCCTGCGGCCGGTCCGGGCGGCGGCACCGGCCGTCACCGCCCACGGGAGCGGCGTGGCCACCGCGGCGCCCGAGCCCCTGGCGCTGCTCGCCGCGGGCGGCTGGCTGCGGCTGCGCACGCCGTACGGTTCGATCGCGGTGCGTACGCAGGGCCTGTCCGGCGGTCTGTCCGGGCTGTCCGTCACGCCCGCCTGAGCCCGCGGGGTCAGCTCTCTCAGCTCTCCGGGTCAGCCCGCGGGGTCAGCCCTCCGGGGCCGCCCTCCAGGTCGGCCCGCCTGGTCAGCCCTCCGCGTTGATCATGGAGGCGGCGGCGTAGGTGAGGTAGTGCCACAGCTGGCGTTCGAGCTCCGGGGCCAGTTCCAGCTCCTCCACCGCGTCGCGCATATGGCGCAGCCAGGCGTCATGGGCGGCGCGGTTCACGGTGAAGGGGGCGTGGCGCATGCGGAGCCGGGGGTGGCCGCGGTTGTCGCTGTAGGTGCGGGGGCCGCCCCAGTACTGCATCAGGAAGAGTGCGAGTCGCTCCTCGGCCGGTCCCAGGTCCTCCTCGGGGTACATCGGCCGGAGCAGCGGGTCCTCCGCGACCCCCTGGTAGAAGCGGTGGACCAGACGCCGGAAGGTCTGCTCGCCGCCGACCTGCTCGTAGAAGGTCTGCTCCTGAAGTGTGCCTCGCGGAATCTCTTTCACGCCTCCATGCTCTCAGACGCCCCCGTCCTGAAAAGGGGGCGTGGGTCGCGGCCGGGGGCCGCGCGCAGGAGAGTGGAGCCATGGGCAGCACGGGCGGGAGCACACGCAGCGCGCCGGACGCCGGGGAGCGTGTGGCGCGGCGGCAGCCTGCGGGCCGGGAGGCCGATGGGTACGCCGAGGAGGCCGCGGCGCTGCGGACCGGGCTGGTCCGGGAGATCGCGGCGGGCGGCGGACTCACCGACCCCGCCTGGCGGGCGGCCTTTGAGGAGGTGCCACGCCATCTCTTCGTGCCCTACTACTACGAGGCGGGGGACGCGGCCGCGGCGGCCGCACCGCCGGGCGCCAAGACGGCAGGGACGGCAGGGACGGCAGGGGTGGCGCGGGCAGCGGGGGCGGCGGGAGCCGGGGAGGCGGGTGCGGCGCACGGGACGGTCGGCTACACCCGGCTGTGGCGCGACGACCCCCACCCGCTGCGCCGGGCCCGCTGGCTGGCCGGCGCCTACGCGGACGCCCCGCTCGCCACACGGGTGCGCGACGGTGAACTGATCACCTCCAGCAGCCAGCCGTCGCTGATGGCGCGGATGCTCCAGGCGCTCCAGGTGCGGGACGGGGACCGGGTGCTGGAGATCGGCGCGGGCACCGGCTACAACGCCGCACTGCTGGCCCATCGGCTCGGCGACGCCCACGTCACCACCCTCGATCTCGACCCGGAGATCACCGAGGCCGCCCGGAACCATCTGGCCGCGGCCGGATTCCGCCCCGCGGTCGTCACCGGGGACGGGGCGCGCGGCTGTCCGCTGCACGCTCCCTACCACCGGATCATCGCCACCTGCGCCGTGGCGTCCATCCCGTCCGCATGGCTCGGCCAGTGCCGGCCGGACGCGCTGATCCTGACGCCGCTCGCGACCGGGCTGATCGCCCTGAGGGTCGCCGACGCCCGCCATGCCGAGGGGCACTTCCTGGCCGTACCCGCGTACTTCGTCCCGCTGCGCGGCAGCGGCCCGCCGCCTCGGGCGCCCAGCCACGGGCTGCCGTCCCGGCCGCTGCTGGACGACTCCTTCCGCTTCCTGCTGAACATGGCCGCGGGCCATATGGAGCCGGTCGAAGCCCTCGCGCTGTGGGAGCACGAGGGCAGGCCGGGGCGGGAGCGCTACGGGGTGACGGTGCGGGGCGAGCGCCAATGGGCCTGGCTGGACGACCCGGAGGGCGCCTACGGCTGGCCGCTGGGCCCTCCCGGCCGTCTTGAACCCTTCGGAGGGCTCAGCCCCGGCGCACCGTGATCGTCGTCCAGGCGCCGACATGGACGCGGTCGCCCTCCCGGAGCGGGACCGGCACAAACGGCTGGATCGGCTCGTCGCCGCCGTTGATCGTGGTCCCGTTGGTCGAGTCCTGGTCGACGACCGCCCAGACGCCGTCGGGCTGCTGGACGAGGAGCGCGTGCTGGTGCGAGACGCCCGGGTCCTCGGGCGGCCGCCCGAGGTCGATGTCGGGGGCCTCACCGGTGCTGTGGCGGCGGCGGCCGATGGTGATCTGCTGGCCGTTGAGCGGCAGCTGCTGCTCGGGGGAGTAGGCCGGGAGGTTCAGCCCGGCGGCCTCCGGGCCGCTGCGGTTCATCATCGCCATGAAGTACTCACGGTCCGGGGCGACGACGGCTATCCAGTTGCCGGGTGCCTGTACCGGGGCGCCGCCCTGGCCGAACTGGGCGCCGCCGGGGTGCTGCTGCGGGGCACCGGGGTGCTGCTGCTGCGGCGCACCGGGGTGCTGTTGCTGCTGCGGCGGCTGGTGCCCCGGCCCCTGCTGCTGGGGCGGCGGGGCGTACCCCTCGTTCCCGTACGGCTGGGCCGGGGGCGCCGGTGCCTGGGGGTAGCCGTAGCCGTACTGCGGGGCCTGCGGCGCGCCGTGGCCCGGGGTTCCCTGCTGCGGGGCGCCGTGCTGCGGGGCGCCGTGCTGCGGAGCGCCGTGCGGGGGCGTGCCCTGGTGCGGTGCGCCCCCCTGCGGCGGCGGAAGCGTCCAGTCGCTGTCGCCGCCGAAGCCGGGGGGCTGACCGCCGCCCTGTGTCGGGTGCGGGCCCTGCGGCCCCCCGGGCCCGGGCTGTGGCGGCCCCGGCTGCTGCGGCGGCGCGTAACCGCCCTGCGGCGGGCCGTACGGAGACGGGGTGTGCGTCTGGAAGTTGAAGCGGCACTCCTCACAGAACGGGGCCTGCGCCTCACGTGGCGTACGGCACTGCGGGCACAGCTCCTGCTGCTGTGCCGGATAGCCGTAGCCGCCCGCGCCGCCGGGCGGCGGTGGGCCGCCCGGCCCCGGACTCCCGTAGCCACCCGGTGGTACGGGAACACCGGGGCCGTTCGGCATGGGCGGAGGTGGCGGGACGGCGCCGGAGGGCATGGGTGTCCCCGACATCCGGTGCCCACACACCTCGCACCAGTCGTCGGCCGCCGATTGGTGGCCGTTGGGACAGGTCGGCATGTCGGATCCCCCTCTGTGGCGTTCTTGGCGTTTCTGCCGAGAAGAGCTACGTGAGTGCTGGTTATGTGCTACTTCTTGACGCGAACTGTCTTGGTGGAGCGCGTTTCGAGTGTCATCTCGTCCGCCTCCGCGACCTTCGCCTTCAGTCGCACAGTACCTGCCGCTACATCGAGCACGTCCACCACCTTCGCAAGCAGTTTCGCCGTGTCTTCGTTCCCCGATGTGGCCGCCAGCTGTACGGCACGCCCCAGCTTCGCGGTCGCTTGTTCGGCATCGCCGGACTTGCGGGCATTCATTCCCTGTTTGATGGCCTGTGCCAGTTCGGCCTGGCCCGTATAGTGCGCTACCTGCGGATTCATCGCGGTGGAGACGACCAGATCATCGGTCCACACCGCGCGCACCAGCCCCTGCGCCAGCGGACTTGGCGGGCTGCCGACCCCGTCGGGCACCGGCTGGACCAGGGAAATCCTGGCCGCGAGCATCTCCTGGCCGACCTCGGCCGCCGGAACCCGCACACAGAGGTGGTAGTCGCGGGACTCATCGCCCCAGGACCCGGTGGGGTAGTCGCCCGCGCGCGGACCGGCCTCGACGCGCCGGGCGGTGAGATCCTCCACAGTCGGTGCGACCTGTTTCACATACGCCACCTCGGCGCCCTTGGGGGTCCACAGCCGGAGGCTGACGTCGGCGACCTCCTTGCCCATCGCCGTCTCCATCATCCGCGTGAAGTCCGCGGTGAGCCCGGCGGGGTCGGCCACGATGTCCGCCGTTCCGAGCAGGGCGGCGGCGATCCCGGTGACCTCCTCGACCTCCCAGTCCGTGCCCACCCCGCGGGCGTCGCAGGTGAAGCGGCCCGCGCAGGCGTCGAGCACGGTCCTCAGCCGCTGCGGCTCCTCGTGCTCGTTCCGCCCGTCGGTGAGCAGGATGCCGTGCCGTATCGCGGCATCGGCGGAGCCGAGCAGCAGATCGGCCTGGAGCAGCCAGGTGCCGATCGCGGTGCCGCCGCCCGGACTCAGGCTCCGCAGCGCGTCCTTGGCCTGGGTGCGGGTGAGCGGATCGGCGGTGGCCAACTGCCCGTTTCCGGGGAAGACCTCGACCGCCTTGTGGGTGCCCGCCACCACGGAGAAGGCCACGCCGTCGCGCACCGTGTCGATCGCGGCGGCGGTCGCGTCCCGCGCGTGGCGCATCTTCGTCGGCGGATAGTCCATGGAGCCGGAGCAGTCCACCATGATCACCACGGCCGCGCGGGGCGAGCCGCCGCCCGGGCCGGACGCGCTGCCGTACGCGCCGGGAGCGTCCTCGTACCCACCATGGGCGGGCACGGGTATCGGCGGCCCCGCCGTGGCCCCGCCGCCGGCCGAGGTGACGGTGATGATCGCGTTCACCTCGCGGCCTCCCTCGGGGAGGTACTCGTTCTGGTAGACCTCGACCGAGAACCGCGGCGCATCGGGCGTGGAGAAGTGGGCCATGTCATCCGCTCCTTGGCGACCGTCAGGCGGATCCTGCCCGGCCCGGGGCAGCGGGGAACGGCACGACCGCCACTGTTACGTTGTCGTGGCCCCCGCCGTCCAGGGCGTGGCCGACCAGGATCTGCGCGCTGTTCAGCGGCCGGGCGCGGGCGTCCGGCGGCACCGCGTGGGCCATCTGCTCCGCCGATTCGGCGTAGTTCCACAGCCCGTCGGTGCACACCACCACGACGCCCGGCCGGTCCGGCTTGTACGAGGCGGTGTGGGGCTCCAGCTCATAGGCGTCCGCCCCGAGCCAGCCGGTGATGGCGTGGGCGCGCTCGTCCGCGTACGCCTCCGCCTCGGACATCAGCCCCGCGGCCACCATCTGGGCCGCCCAGGAGTCGTCCTCGGTGAGCCGCGCGGGCGGGGTCGTACGGTCGTCGGGGACCCAGTAGGCGCGGCTGTCCCCGACCCAGCCGACGGTGAGGATGTCGCTGGTGACGATGGCGCTGACGATGGTGCACGCCGGTGCGTTCTGATGGCGCTGCCCCTCGTGGTGGGGGGCGGCCGCGCCGGTGTCCAGGGCCAGGGAGTTGACCGCGTCGGCGGCGGCGATGATCGCCTCGTTCATGGCCTGCTGGGGGTGGGCGCCGCGGGGCAGCGAGGCCCGCAGCGCCTGACTCGCGGCATGGGCAGCGGCGGCCGAGGCCTCGTCGGGGCGGGTGGCCGAGGAGACCCCGTCGCACACCACGGCGACCGTGACCGGTGAGCCGTCGGGCAGCGCGGCGGTGGACACCGAGAACGCGTCCTCGTTGCGGTGGTGGCGCAGCCCCCGGTCGCTGGCCGCCGCGATCCCCTCCAACTCACTCTCCATATGGTCGCGCGTCCGTGCCTGGGCGTGTCCGCAGCGCTCGCAGTATCCGTCCTCGTCGATGGTGCCCTCCTGGCACGCGGCGCACCGGGGGCGGTTTTCGTCGCCGGGCAGCCGGGGGTCCGCCCCGGTGCCGGTCCCGCTGCCCGTGCCGCTCGCCGCGCTGGTGTGCGTACTCGCGTTGGTCTCCGGGTGGCTGCCGGACTCGCCGGGTGCCCCGGGCGCGCCGAGCGCCGCCGTGGCCCGCGGGTCGGCCACCTGGCCGTACCCGCCGGAGGTCGGGGCGGCCAGCTCGTAGTCGTCCGGCTCCGGCTCCGGCTCCGGGTGGGTGGACCGCGCCGCCCCGTTCACCCGCGGCGGCGCCGGGAGGCCGCCGTGCGCCTCCGACCGGTCGGCGATCGCCTCCGCCGACAGTGCGGCCTCCGCTGCCAGCGCGGCCGCCACCGTCAGATCGGCACCGCACTGATCGCAGTATCTGTCCCCCGCCTGCGGCGGCTCATCACAGGCCGGGCAGGCTGACAGCTGGGGAGGCTGCGGCATCTGCGACATCGATCACACCCACGTCCTGGGGCGGAAACGGTTGGCCCGCTCCACCAGTTCGATCCTCTCCTCGCCTCGCTGGGCGAGTCTGGCGAGTACACGGTACGAGCGCTCCAATCCGAAGCGCAGCCCGCGCTCGTCCAGGCTGCTGCCGAGCAGCGGCGGCCGGTTGTGTCCCGGGGGCGCCCCGCTGCTGCCGGACAGTACCCAATCCAGGGCGCTGCCCAGGACCTCCGTACGCAGCCGCTCGCGCCGCACCGCGTCCAGACCGAACTCGCCCAGCCGCTCGACCTGGACCGCCGAGGCCGTCAGATCGCTCAGCAGGGCGTCGTACGGGGCGCGCTGGCGCAGCCGGGCCCGTACGGCGGCGACCCGCGCCGCCGTGTAGTGGATCGAGGACTCCGGCACCGACTCCAGGGCCCGCACCGCGCCCGGGCGGTCCCCGGCGCACAGCAGCACCCGGGCGAGGCCGAAGGCGGCGCTCACGAAGCTGGGGTCGGTGGCCCAGACCAGCCGGTAGTACTCCGCCGCGTTGTCCAACTGGCCCAGCACCTCGGCGCAGACGCCGAGCGCCAGCTTCGGCGCGGGCTCGCCGGGGAACGCGTCGTAGACGGCGTCGAAGGAGAGCGCGGCCGTCTCGCGGTCGCCGGTGGCCAGCGCGTGCAGCCCCCGGTACCAGACGATCCGCCAGTCGTCGCTGTACGCGGCCTCCAGACCGGTGAGCGCGACGCCCGCGTCATGCTCCTGGGCCAGCTCCAGCTGGGCGCGCACCCGGCGCAGCCGCAGCTCGACCGAGTCCACGGGCGCGGTCCGCAGCGCGGCGCTCACCTCGGCGGGGTCGGCGGCCAGCAGACCGGCCAGGAACCCGGCGTTGGGGTCGTCGGAGTCCACCAGCGGCACCGGGAGCGCCAGCGCGGTGGCCCGGCCGTCCAGCGTGGTGATGGCGGGCAGCGGCAGGGCCAGCGGGCCCGGCGGGCGCTGCGCGGGGATGGCGGGTGCGGTGGCGCCCCCGCCGGACCGGGCGCCCAGCAGGGACGGGTCCTTTCCGTCGTCGGCGAACAACTCGGTGTCCACGACGCGCGGTTCCGGCCCGAAGAGCGTGGACAGGGCAGGCCGGGGCCGCCCGGTCTGCAGCGCCACGACCTCCCGCAGCACCCCGGTCAGCTGGTCGGCCATCTCCCGCGCGGAGGCGAAGCGGCGCCCCGGGTCGGGATCGGTGGCCCGCACCAGCAGCCGGTAGAAGGATTCGTAAGCCCGGAAGACCTCGATGTGCTCGGGGTCCGGCAGGCTGTCCACGTAGACGTTCGTATAGCCCTGGAAGTCGAAGGTGAGCACGGCCAGGGTGCGCGCCACCGTGTAGAGGTCGGAGGAGATCGACGGGCCGGAGTCGGAGATCTCGGGGGCCTGATAGCCGACCGTGCCGTAGATGGGGCTGTCGTGGTCGTCCATCCGCCGGACCGCGCCCATGTCGATCAGTTTGAGCTGGTCCTGCTGCTGAATGGCGTTGTCGACCTTGAAGTCGCAGTAGAGCAGATTGCGGCTGTGCAGATGGCCGAGCGCCTCCAGCGCCTCGATGCCGTACGCGCACGCCTGCTCGACCGGCAGCGGATCGCGGCGGCCCTCGGTGGTGCGGCGGGCGTTGGCGATGTCCTTCAGGGACTTGCCGCCCACGTACTCCATGACGATGTAGCCGTCGAGGCTGCCGGTGCGCTGGTCGAGGTGCTCGACGAAGTTGTAGATCCGGACGATGTTGGAGTGCTCGATCTCGGCGAGGAAGCGGCGCTCGGAGACGGCGGCGGCCAGGGCCTCCTCGTCGCCCGTGTCCAGCAGGCCCTTGAGAACCACCCAGCGGTCCGACACCGCGCGGTCGATGGCCAGATAGATCCAGCCGAGCCCGCCGTGCGCCAGACAGCCCGCGACCTCGTACTGGCCGTGGACGATGTCACCGGGGCTCAACTTCGGTACGAACGAGTACGGATGGCCGCACTTGGTGCAGAACCCCTCGGTGCGGCCCGGCCGTTCGCCACGGGCGCGGCCCACCGGGGCGCCGCAGTCCCCGCGGCTGCAGAACCGCTTGCGCTCGGGGACCTCGGGGTCCGCCAGCACCGCCGTCCGCGGATCGGGGCGCGGCACATCGGGGACGCTGACCAGACCGGCGCCCAGGGCGTTCCGCCCCGAGGAGGCCGAGGTGGCGGAGCGGGAGCTGCGCACCGAGACCGAACGCGACGAGGTCCGCCCGGACATGGAGCGGGACAGCCGCCCGGACACCGAGCGCCGGGACGAGGAGGAGCGTGCCGAACGCGACCGGCCGGAGGCGCCGGACGAGGAGTCCCAGCCGGTCGCCGAGGAACCTCCGCTCCGCGCCGAGGAACCCCCGCTCCGCGCGGACGAGCCGTCGCTGCGTGCCGACGAGCCGCTCCGTGCCGAGGAGCCCTCGCTCCGGGACGAGGAACTTCCGCCCCGCCCGGCCTGCCCGGTGATCCCGGTGGGCGGTGAGGCCACCATCCCCTGCGGTGAGACGACCGGGGCCATACCGCAGACATCGCAGTACAGCTCGCCTCCGCCCACGTCCTCGTAGGACCCGCCGCAGTCACGCCGCTGGCAGGCGACGACCGCCGCATTCATTCCGTGCCTCCCTCGATGCCTTGCCCGGCCGGGCCCGTCTGGCGTGGCACCAGGGCCTCGGCCGCCGCCCGCTGGTAGCGCAGCACGGCCTGCTCGGCCGCCCGTAGATCACACGGGGCGCTCCACAGCATCCGGCGGGCCACGTCATACCGCTCCACCAGGAACGGATCCTCCGCCATGCCATGGCGGGCGACCTTCGCCTTGTACGCGTCGAGACGGCCGCGCAGCTCGGCGCGGACCGCGAGCGGCGCGGTGACCGCGGTCAACGACTCGCGGGCCCGCAGCAGCTCGTCGTCGGCGCGCTGCTCCAGGCTCTCCAGCAGCGGCGAGAGCCGGTGCCACTGCGAGCGCCTGCGGTAGTCGGCCGCGGCGACCAACTGCTCGTGCAGCGCGGTCGGCGGGCCGCTGACGGCCGGGACCTCCGATGCCGCGATCTTCGCGAGCACCTCACCGCGCGCCTGGCGCGCCTCCGCCAGGGTGCGATCGGCTCGGGAGAGCACATCGCGCAGCCGCATCAGCCGCCGCTCGGCGTCCTGCCGCACGTCCAGGACCGCCTCGATCTCCCGGCGCACATCCTCCAGGGCGCGGGCGGCGCGGTCATAGCGCTCGGTGTCGGGAGTGCCGCCGCCGGGCGCGGAGCTGCCGCTGGCCGGTTTCCAGAAGGCCAGCGGGTCGGAGACCACTTCGGCGCGCAGCGCCGTCAGCTCGGCGGTGATCTGCTCCAGATCGTCCCCCGAGGGGTGCTCACCGGGGCGGACCCCCACGGAGTGGGCGAGCGAACGGGTGCGGTGCAGCTCCGCGGAGAGCATGTCGATCCGGGCGGGCAGCGCGGACCATATGGCGTCGGCGCTGACGATGACGTCGATGGCCTCCGCGTACCAGCGGTTCATCCGGTCGACCAGCCGGTCCAGGCCCAGCTCCTCGCTGAGCAGGGGCGAGCCGCCGAGGGTGGCGCTGCTGGGCAGGGTGATCGCGGTGCCGCACAGCAACTCGGTGAGCTCGGCCAACTCGTCCTGCGTCGGCCAGCGGTGACGGGAGCGCACCTCACGGGCCCGGGTGAGGGCCTCGGTGTACGCGTCGAAGTAGCTCCACAGGAGAGAGATGGCCTGCTCGGTGGTGGACCAGCGGTCCTTGGTGACGCCCGTGAGCTCGGCGCCCTCGAGAAGCCTTCTGCCCGCGTGGTCCTGGAGGGCGAGCAGCGAGGACTCGATCGCCTCGTGTTCGGCGGCGAGCTTCGCCAGTGCGCGGTCCACCTCCTCCCGGCCCATGACCGGGCCGTCGGGTGCCCCCGCGAAACTGGGGAAGGGTCCCGGGACCCCCATCGATCACCTCTCCATGTCCGTAACCGCTATGTGATCCGTCTGCTGCGTCATCCCTACGCGTGTGAGGCGGGCGCTAATCCTTGCCGGTCCGTGATCCTTGCTCTTGCCCGGTGTGTCCGGGTCCGTCGTGCTCGTGCGCGCGGGTCCTCGTGCGCACGGGTTCTCGTCCGCTCCGGTCCTTGTCCGCGCTAGTCCTTGTATTCGGGGGCGGGCGGCGTCGGGTTCTCCTGCGCCGTGCTGAAGTCCTTGGCGAGCCACTTCTGGTAGGCCTGCATCCAAGGGCTGCCTGCCCCGCCCTGGCGGTAGTCCTCCAGAACCTTGTTGACCCGGCGTACCAGGTCGTCGTCGTCCTTGTTCATCGCCACGCCGTAGAACTCATCGGTGAATCGTGAGCCGACCAGCTTGACGGAGGGGTCCTGGGCCGCCTGGCCGGCCGCCAGCGCGTTGTCGGTGATCACCGCGTCCACCTGGCCGAGCTGCAGTCTGACCAGGCAGTCCAGCTGGTTGGGGACGGGCTTCACCATGATCGCGCCGAGATGCTCGGCCCCGGTGTCCGGCTTGTCCAGCTCGGCCTCGGCGGTGGAACCCTGCGCGGTGCAGACCTTCTTGCCGCGCAGCGTCTTGTTGTAGCCGGTGATGGACGAGTCGTCGGGGACCAGCACCTGCTGTCCGGCCTGGAAGTACGCGGTGGAGAACGCCACGTCCTTGATCCGGTCGCAGTTGATGGTCATGGTGCGCACCACGACGTCGACCTTGCCCTGCTGCAGGGCCTTGATGCGCTGACTGGTGGGTATGGTGCGGAAGATGACCGCGTCCGGATCGCCGAAGATGTCGTCGGCGATGGCGCGCACCAGGTCGATGTCGAAGCCGGTGAGGTCGCCGGTTGCCGGATCGCGGTATCCCCAGCGATAGCTGTTCTGGTCGACGCCGGCGATCAGCTTGTTGAGCTTGTGCCCGTTGACCTCACGGTTCTTGATCCGTTTGATGGCCGGGCCGCTCGCACTGGACGGGCGCAGGCTCGCCTCGGGATCGCGGCAGCTGTCCGCCGCCGCGGCCTCGGCGCCGGTCCGCACGGTACGCGGCTGCCGCGCACCACCCTTGCCGTCGCCGTCCCCGCCGTCGTCCATCATCGCCGGGACCGCGATGGCCGTGGCCACGCCCAGGGCGCATACCGTGACCGCGGCGGCCGATCGCAGTGATCGCATGCTTCCGCCCCCCATCGTCCTCATCGGTACTCCGACAGTCTGCGGCCTATGCCCAGCACCGCTCCCGCGGCTCCCAGCACGGCCAGCACCCCGGCGCCGAGCGCCATGGCGGTGAACGCGCCGCGTCCGTCGTCGGCGGCCTGCTGGAACTCCCGCTGTTCGTGGTCGAGGGCCTTGGCCAGCTGGCTGTCCACCGCGTCGAAGGACTCGCCGGTGCTGTCCTCGACGCCGATGACCTTCGTCAGCGCCGTCTTGTAGTCGCCCCCGTCGTCGGCGGCGCGGGCGGCCTTGTGCCGCACCTGCCACTCGTGGATCCGGCCGCCGGCCTTCTCCACCGGCTCGCGGCCCTCGTCGTCGTCCGCGAGGGCGCGCGCCTTGTCCAGCAGGCTGCCGTCCGAGGGGCGGTCGCCGGACGCCTTGCCCACGAGCGCGGACATCCGCGAGCCGTAGCTGACCTCGTAGGCGTCCTTGCCCTTGTTGGCTCCGTCCTCGTCCACGACGACCGCGCCGCGCGCCACCAGGGTCAGGTTCTCGTCGGCGCGGGCCCGCAGGGAGTCGATCCGCGCCTCGTTGAGCACCTGGAGGGACTTCGCCCCGTGATCGTTGGAGTCGTTGAGCTGGGTGCTGGCGACCGCGTGGCCGACCACCAGCCACAGCATCACCACCGTGGAGGCGGCCGTGGCGGTGAGCAGACCGCGGCTGAGCACCCGGTTGGTCCGCTGGAACTCACGGCGCTGGGCCCAGCCCAGTGCGCCCAGGGCGACCAGGCCGGTGGCGATCGCCACCCACGGCCATGCCTCGGCGTCCTCGTAGTCCTCCCCGAGGCGGGCGGTCTCCGCCTGGTAGAGCCTGCCCGCGGCGGGCAGCAGCTTGTCGCGCATGGTGTCGTTGGCATAGCGCAGATACGCGCCGCCCAGCGGCAGCCCCTGGCGGTTGTTGGCGCGCGCGGAGTCGATCAGACCGGTGTACACCGGCAGCAGCTGGTTGATCTTCTGTATCTCGTCGCGGGCGGAGGACGAGCCCTCCGTATTGGCCGCGGCCCGCACCAGCAGCTTGGACGCGGTGTCGATGTCCCGCACGAACCGCTGCCGGACCTGGGGAGGCTCCTGGCCGCCCGCCAGGAAGCCTCCGGTGGCGGTGGTGTCCGCGTCGGCGAGGGAGCGGTAGATCTGCGCCGCGTCGGCGCTCAGCGGCTGGCTGCGCTCGGCCACGGCGTCCGCCGCGGTCTGCCGGTCGGAGACCTGCCAGGCCGTGACCGCGCCGAACGCGATCACCAGCGCGGCCAGCACCGCCCCGATGACGCGCAGCCGGCCGGGCTCGGTCGTCGCCGCCGCCCGCGCCCGGTCGAGCCCCTCAGCCCACGCGGTCCGCGGCGGGGCCGCGGGCGCGGGCGGCGGTGCGGCTCTGCCGGTGGTCGGCGGGTATGACACAAGACCTCCCCCTTGGCCCGGATTCCTGGATCGTGTCGCGGTCGGTGTCGCAGCAGTATGGACCGCGGCGCCAGGAGAGGTCACCGGTCGAGCCTGGATCTTGTTCGGATCGCGATCTTCCCTCCCCTTTTCATTACGCTTCGGAAGGACTTTCGGTTCCACTTTCCACGTCATCGGCCGGGGCGTAGTGCGCGCGCAGCCGGGCGTACGCCGATTCCGGCGCGCCGGTGCGGTCCAGGCCCAGCAGCGCGGCGCCGAGCACCGGCGGTGCGGTGACCACCCGCGGCTCGGCCTTCGGGGCGCGCTCCGCGAGCAGTTCGCGGATCCGGTCGTCCAGCAGCGGATGGCGGGCCGCGAGCACCCCGCCGCCCAGCACCACCGGGGTCTCCTCGCCCAGCAGATCGAGCCGGCCGAGGGCGACCACCGCCATGGTCACCACCTCCTCCGCCTGGCGGTCGACGATCGCCCGCGCGATCTCGTCGCCGGCCCCGGCCACCGCGAACAGCACCGGCGTCAGCTCATGCCGCCGCCCCGGCTCCAGACGGCCCAGATGCAGCGCCTCGATCAGCTCGTACATGGTGGTCAGGCCGAAGCGCGCGGGCAGAGCGCGGGCCAGTTCGGTCGGCTCGCCGCGGCCGTCCTCCGCCCGCGCCGCCCACCACAGCGCCTCCTCCGACAGATAGCCCCCGCCGCCCCAGTCGCCGGAGATCCGGCCGATGGCGGGGAAGCGGGCCACCCGGCCGCCGTGACCGATCCCGGCGCAGTTGATCCCCGCGCCGCAGACCACGGAGACGCCGGTCGGCTCGCCGTCGTCCCCCACCCCGGCCCGCAGCAGGGCGAAGGTGTCATTGGCGACCGTGACGGTGGCGCCCCAGCCGCGCTCGGCCAGGACGCCCGTCAACTCCTCCTCCTCGCTGGGGAGATCGACGTTGGCCAGACAGGCCGAGACATGCCCCGCGGACAGTGGACCGGACCGGCCCGCCTGCCGCGCCACCTCCTCCACCAGGGGCGCGAGCGAGCCGACGGCCTGCTCGGCGCCCACGACGGGTGGCCGGAAGCCGCCGCCGCGGGCCGTGCCGAGCACGGAGCCGTCCGGGCCGATGAGCGCCACATCCGTCTTGCTGTTGCCCGCGTCGATCGCCAGGACCGACCCGTCCGGCGGGGCGGCGGACGAGGGGGAGGAGGACGAAGGGGCAGGAGAGGGGGTCGATACGGACTGGGTCAGGCCCACGCCAGATGCTCCCGGTTGTGCGCGATGAGGTCGTCGGTCAGCTTCTCGGCGTACTCGATCTGGCCGATGAGGGGGTGGGACAGCAGCGCCTGGAAGACCCGCTCCCGGCCGCCCTTCAACGCAGCCTCCAGCGCCAGGTGTTCGTACGCGGTGACATTCGCGACCAGACCGGCGAACAGGGGCTCGAGGGGGCGCACGGGCAGTGGTTTCGCGCCCTGCGCGTTGACGGCCGCCGGGACCTCGATCACCGCGTCGTCCGGCAGGAAGGGCAGCGTGCCCTCGTTGAACGTATTGACGATCCGCACCTCGCCGGTGTCGCCCAGCAGGGACGAGGTCAGATCGACCGCCGCCTCCGAGTAGAACGCCCCGCCGCGCTTGCCGAGCAGCTCGGGCTTCTCGTCCAGCGCCGGATCGCCGTACATCTCCAGCAGCTCCCGCTCGATCGCCGCGACCTCCGCCGCCCGGGACGGCTTGCTGCGCAGCTCCCGCACCACCGCGTCGTGCTGGTAGTAGTAGCGCAGGTAGTAGGAGGGGACGACGCCGAGCCGGCCGACCAGCGTGCGCGGCATCCGCAGGTCCTCGGCGATCGCCTCGCCATGCTCCGCGAGCAGCTTGGGCAGCACGTCCTCGCCGTCGGCGCCGCCGACGCGCACCGCGCGCTCCCAGGTGAGGTGGTTGAGGCCGACGTGCTCCAGCGTCACCTCGCCTGGCTCCACCCCCAGCAGCCTGGCGAACTTCCGCTGGAAGCCAATGGCCACATTGCACAGGCCGACCGCCCGGTGCCCGGCCGTGAGCAGCGCCCGGGTCACGATCCCGACCGGGTTGGTGAAGTCCACGATCCAGGCGTCGGGGTTGCGGCGGCGCACCCGCTCGGCGATGTCCAGCACCACCGGGACGGTGCGCAGCGCCTTGGCCAGCCCGCCCGCGCCGGTGGTCTCCTGGCCGACACAGCCGCACTCCAGCGGCCAGGTCTCGTCCTGGTTCCGCGCGGCCTGGCCGCCGACGCGCAGCTGGAGCAGGACCGCGTCCGCGCCGTCCACGCCCGCGTCCAGGTCGTCGGTCCAGGAGATGGCGCCCGGGTGGCCCTGCTTGGCGAAGATCCGGCGCGCCAGCCCGCCGACCAGCTCCAGCCGGTCGGCGGCCGGGTCGACCAGGACGAGCTCCTCCAACGGGAGCACGTCCCGCAACCGGGCGAATCCGTCGATGAGTTCGGGGGTGTAGGTGGACCCACCCCCCACGACTGCGAGCTTCAACCCTTGACTCCTGTCAGTGTGACGCCTTCGACGAAGGCTTTCTGAGCGAAGAAGAAGACGATGATGACGGGGGCCATGACGAGCAGGGTCGCGGCCATCGTCAGATTCCAGTTGACGCTGTGCGCGCTCTTGAAGCTCTCCAGGCCGTAACTGAGTGTCCAGGCGCCCGGATTCTGCGAGGCGTAGATCTGCGGGCCGAAGTAGTCGTTCCAGCAGTAGAAGAACTGGAACAGCGCGACGGCCGCGATCCCCGGTTTGGCCATCGGGATCACGATGCGCAGCAGCGTGCCGAATTCACCGCTGCCGTCCACCTTCGCCGACTCCAGGTACTCCCGGGGAATCGTCAGCAGGAACTGGCGCAGCAGGAAGATGGAGTACGCGTCACCGAACGCCATCGGGATGATCAGCGGCCACAGCGAACCCGACAGATGCAGTTGCTGGGCCCAGACCAGATACATCGGTATCACGATCACCTGCGGCGGCAGCATCATCGTGGAGATGACCAGGATCATGGCGGCGCGGCGGCCGCGGAAGCGGAATTTGGCGAGGGCGTAGGCCACCGGAATGGAGGAACAGACGGTGAAGAGGGTGCCGAGCCCGGCGTACATCAGCGAATTGCGCCACCAGTCCAGGAAGCCCGGAGTGTTGAAGACGTCGGCGTAATTCGACCAGTTCCATTCGGTGGGCCACAGGTCGCCGCTCAGCGCCTGGTCGTCGCTCATCACCGAGGTCAGGAAGACGAAGACGAAGGGCAGGATGAAGAAGAGCGCGGCGGCGATGGCGACCGTGTGCACGGCGATCCAGTGCAGCGCGGCGCGGCGGCGGGAGGCGGGGGCGGGGGAGCGTCCGGCGGCGGGGCGCGCGGGCGCGGACGGCGCCGAGAGGGCGGTGGTGGCGGTCATGGTGAATCGGTCCTCTCAGTCCTCGGCTCAGTCATCGGCCGACAGCAGTCCGGCACGCTTGCGCATCAGCAGCGTCGTCACGGCCATCGCGATCGCGAACAGCACGAGCGAGAGCACGCAGGCGGCTCCGGTGTTGAAGTTCTGGAAGCCGAGCGAATAGACGAGCTGCGGCACGGTGAGTGTGGAGTGGTCGGGATAGCCGGGCTGGATGACCGATCCGGGCCCGACGCTGACCCCGGAGGCGAGCTTTCCGGCGACCAGCGCCTGGGTGTAGTACTGCATGGTCTGGACGACGCCCGTCACGACCGCGAACATCACGATCGGGGTGATCGACGGCCAGGTCACATAGCGGAACTTGTGGAACGCCCCGGCGCCGTCCAGGTCGGCCGCCTCGTACTGCTCCTTGGGGACGTCCAGCAGGGCCGCCATGAAGATGACCATGAGATCCCCGATGCCCCACAGGGAGAGCAGTACGAGGGACGGTTTGGCCCAGGCCGGGTCGTTGAACCAGTTCGGGGCGTGGATCCCGATGCTGCCGAGAATGTCGTTCACCGGGCCGGTACCGGGGTTGAGAAGGAAGACGAAGGCGACGGTGGCCGCCACCGGAGGGGCGAGATACGGCAGATAGAAGGCGGTGCGGAAGAATCCCACCCCGGACTTCACCTTGGTGACCAGCAGTCCGATGCCCAGGCCGAAGACGACCCGCAGCGCGACCATGACCACGACCAGCCAGAGCGTGTTCCACAGTGCCGGTCCGAACAGCGGCATCTGCTCCAGCACATAACGCCAGTTGCGCAGCCCGACGAAGGTCGGGGCCTGGACCTGGTTGTAGTGCATGAAGGAGAAGTAGACGGTGGCGACCAGCGGATAGCCGAAGAAGACGGTGAAGCCGACCAGCCAGGGGGAGAGAAAACCGAGGGTGCGCAGCCGCTCGCGCCGGGCTTTACGGCGCAGGGCGGGGGCGTTCGTCAAGGTGGCCATGTCGCACTCCGTCAGTTCTGTGCCTGGAGATTGTCGGCGTCTATCTCGTCATCGAGTTTTCGCAGCCCCGCGTCCAGATCGTGCACCTTGCCCGCCTCGACGCCGTAGGAGAAGTCCTGCAGCGAGGTGACGTACTGACCGCCGTTGATCGAGGGCGGCAGGGCGGTGCTGTAGCGGTTCTGCGCGATATCGAGGAAGGCCCGGAAGGTGGGATCCGAGTCCAGCTTCGGAGAGGTGAGCGCCGCCTTCGTGGACGGCACATTGTGAATGGCGTTGGCGAAGGCGACCACCTGATCGGTGTTGGCGGTCAGGAACTTCACCAGCTCCCACGCGGCGTTCTGATGGGTGCTGCTGTGCGCGATGCCGACCACCGTGCCGGTGAGATAGCCCCGGCCATAGGTCTCGGGCTGGTCGTCCGGCACGGGCAGCGGCGCGGTGCCCCATTTGAACTTCGCCCCCTTCATGAAGAGCCCGCGCCATTCGCCGTCCATGTGCATGGCGAGCTTTCCGGTGAGAAACGCGTTCTGGGATGACATCTCATCGCCGAAGGAGGTACGGAACGTCTCCAGCGGGCCGTACCCGCCCTGGCTTCGCATCAGGTCCGCAGTGGTGGCGTAGAAGTCCTTGGCCGCCTTCCCCTTCGCCAGTCGCGCCTTGCCGTCCTTGCCGAAGTACGTGGGGCCCCACTGGGCGAGGAATCGGTCCGGGCTGTTCTGGTAGAGCCGGAAATTGGGCATGAAGCCCACCCGCTCATAGCCGCCGCCCTTGGTGCGCTTGGTCAGCTTCACGGCGTCGCGCCGCAGCTCGGACATGGTACGGGGCGGCCGCTTGATGCCCGCCTCGGCGAAGGCGTCCTTGTTGTAGTACATGCCGTACGCGTCGGCGAGCAGCGGGAGCGCGCATTGGGCGCCCTGATAGCTCGTGTAGTCCAGCAGCGTTTTCGGGAAGACCTTGGCCTTGTCAAGACCGGTCTTCTTCATGAACGGATCGAGATCCACCCACATCCCGGAGGAGCAGTACTGCCCCACATTGTTGGTGGTGAAGGAGGAGACGACATCCGGGGCGTCGCCGCCGCCCGCCCGCAGTGCCTGGTTCACGGTGGCGTCGGTGACATTCCCGGTGGCCTTCACCTTGATATTGGGGTGGAGCTTCTCGAACCGGGCGATGCTGGCATCGATCGCCTTGACCTCGCTGTCCTCCGACCAGCCGTGCCAGAACTTCAGCGTGACGGGCTTGGTCGGATCGTCCTCGGCGCTGCCGGTACTGGGATTGGCGCAGCCCGTGAGGAGCAGGGCGCCGGCGCTCAGTGCTGCGGCGAGAGCGGCCAGTTTTCGTGCCATGGGGAGACTTCCTTTACTGCGGTACGAGGGGGACGGCAGGGGAAGCGGCGGTGAGGGGCGCCGGACAACGGACAAAGGGGAGAGCGGACGGGGCCTCGGAACAGATAGCGGGAAAAGGGGAGGGGACGTACGGGTGGTGGAGCGGCGCCCGGTGACTCAGGCGTCGAACCGGGCGGTGTCGAAAACGGTCTGACGGGCATCGGCGACCGCCGTCCACAGCGCGCCGATGAGAATCGGATCCCCCTCGATCTCACTGATCCGCAGCTGCGGCCGGGGCAGTGCGAGACCGGTCATCTCGGCCTCGACCAGCTGACGCAGCCGGTCCCCGCCGGCCTGCGCGACCTCACCCGAAAGGACGACCAGCTCCGGGTCGACCACGGCGACGACGGAGGCCAGCCCGGTGGCCAGCCGGCGGGCCAGGTCGGTCAGCACCTCGTCGCCCGGGCCGGGGGTGCGCAGCGCGGCGGAGAGCGCCTTGGTGGCGGTGGGCGCGTCGATCCCGTGGTCGCGGGCCAGCTCCACGACGGCGGGCGAGCCGACCAGCTTCTGGAACCCCCCGCCCCCGTCCGGCCGGGCGGCGGCGTCCGGTCCGCCCCGGGCCAGCGGGGCGCCCGGCAGCGGCATGTAACCGATCTCCCCGGCCCCGCCGGTGGCACCGCGCAGCAGGGTGCCGTGGAGCACGATGGCCGCGCCGACCCCCTCGTCGGCCCAGACCAGCGCGAAGTCGTCGAAGTCCTGGGCGGTGCCGTGGTGCTGTTCGGCGATGGCGGCGAGGTTGACGTCGTTCTCGATGACGATCGGTGTGTGCAGCACCTCGGCCAGGTCGTCCCGCAGGGTGCGGGACTGCCAGCCGGGCAGATGCGGGGCGTAGCGCAGGGTCCCGGTGCGCGGGTCGAGCGCGCCGGGGGTGCCGATCACGGTGGAGTGCAGATCGTCCCGGCCGAGCCCGGCGGCGGCCAGCGCCCCGTCCACCGCCTCGGCGACCAGTTCCCCGGTCCGGTTGGTCACGCTCGCTTCGGTGGCCGGGGCCGTCACCCGGTGTTCACCGACCACCTGGCCGGTGATGTCGGCGACGGCGGCGGTGATGCCCTCCTGGTCCACGGCGAGCGCGGCCACATGGGCGGCGGCCGGATCGATCTCGTACAGCTGCGCGTTGGGCCCCGGGCGTCCGGTGACGTTCCCGGTGGTGCGGACCAGGCCGACGGATTCCAGGCGGGTCAGCAGCTGGGAGGCGGTGGGCTTGGAAAGACCGGTCAACTCCCCGAGCCGGGTCCGGGTGAGCGGTCCGTGGGCGGCCAGCAGCTCCAGTGCGGCGCGGTCGTTCATGGCGCGGAGGACGCGGGGGGTCCCGGGTGTGCCGCCCTGCGTATTGCTGCCGGGTGATGCGGCCATGGTGGTGCCCCCGTCTCACTCTGTTAAGAAAGTTTCCTATTGATGAATAGCAAGCTAGGGGGCGGACCGGGGCGGCGTCAATGGGTCAAAGGCGGGCTTTCCTTGGCGGGTTCTTGGCGAAGAGATGGATCATCCATGTACCTGGCATGGACAAGTCACCGTAAGAGTGGCCCCCGGTGGGGTGGCTGTGATCGTCAGCCCCCACCGTCATGCGACGACTCGAATCGCAAGGGGGCTAGGTGAGATCTATTTCTTCCCGGGAGCGCATGGCCCGTTCCAGAAAACGCACGGCCCTGGGGCTGGCGGCGGCGCTGCCGTTGGTGGCCGGCGCGCTGGCGCTCGGCATACCCACGGCCCAGGCCGACTCCGCACCGCACGGCCGTGACACCCTGAACGGCACCAAGCCCGCCTGGGCGACGGCGCGTTCGGACCGCGGCGCGACCGATGACGGCAATAAGGTCACCGCGCGCGTATATCTGGCCGGACGGGACGCCAAGGGGCTGACCGACTACGCCAAGGCCGTGTCCGACCCCTCCTCGCCGGACTACGGCAAGTTCCTGTCGGCCCGGCGGACCCAGGCACGTTTCGGACCGACACGGCAGCAGAAGGACACCGTGACCGCCTGGTTGAAGCGGGCCGGGCTCGAGGTCACCGGCGGCAACCAGCACTATCTGTCGGCCACCGGCGAAGTCTCCGCCGCCGAGCGGGCGTTCGGCACCCAGCTGCACAACTACACCAAGGACGGCAAGGTCTACCGGGCGCCGTCGAACGCGGCCACGGTGCCCGCCTCGCTCCACGGCGCCGTGCTGACCGTCGTCGGCCTGGACAACGCGCCCAAGCGGGCCAAGCACGACGAGACCCTCCCGCCCCCCGGGCCGGTCTTCGAGAACGCCGGGCCGTTCTCCTCCTATTACGGTTCCCGGACCGACCGGAGCCTGCCCTCGGCGTACGGCGCCAAGCAGCCGTACGCGATCAAGGGGTACACCGGCAAGCAGCTGCGCGCCGCCTACGGTGCCAAGAGCCGCAACACCGGTAAGGGCGTCACCGTGGCCATCACCGACGCCTTCGCCTCGCCCACCATCGCCGCGGACGCCGCCCAGTACGCCAAGCGCAACGGCGACCCGGGCTACCGCAAGGGCCAGTTGACGCAGGTGCTGCCGACCGATTACCGGTACACCGAGGAGTGCGACGCCGGCGGCTGGTACGGCGAGGAGACCCTCGACGTCGAGGCGGTGCACGCGGTGGCGCCCGCGGCCGACATCTCTTACGTCGGCGGAGCCTCCTGCACCGACGACGATCTGCTCGACTCGCTCGCCAAGGTCGTCGACAACCGGCTGGCCGACATCGTCTCCAACTCCTGGGGTGATGTGGAGGCCAACGAGACGCCGGACGTGGCCGCCGCCTACGACCAGATCTTCCAGCAGGGCGCGGTCGAGGGCATCGGCTTCTACTTCTCCTCCGGTGACAACGGCGACAACGTGGCGTCCACCGGCACCAAGCAGGTCGACACCCCGGCCAACTCGGCATGGGTGACGGCGGTCGGCGGCACCTCCCTGGCCGTCGGCAAGGGCGGCACGTACCAGTGGGAGACCGGCTGGGGCACCACCAAGGCCACCCTCTCGGCCGACGGCACCAACTGGGACGCGCTGCCCGGCGCGTACACCTCCGGCGCCGGAGGCGGCACCAGCAAGACCGTCGCCCAGCCCTTCTACCAGCGCGGCGTGGTGCCGGACGCGCTCGCACTGGCCAACGGCGGCACGGCCAAGCAGCGGGTGACCCCGGACGTCGCGGCCGTGGCCGACCCCAACACCGGCTTCCTGGTGGGCCAGACGCAGACCTTCCCGGACGGATCGCTCCGGTACGGCGAGTACCGCATCGGCGGCACCTCGCTGGCCGCGCCCGTGATCGCCGGTGTCCAGGCGCTCGCCCAGCAGGCGCGCGGCGGCCAGCCGATCGGTTTCGCCAACCCGTCGCTGTACGACCGGTACGGCACCGCCTCGTACCACGATGTGACCGACCACCCGCTGGGCGCCGGTGTCTCGCTGGGCGTGGTCCGGGTCGACTACGTCAACAGCCACGACGACACCGACGGGCTGGTGACCTCGCTGCGCAGCCTCGGCCGGGACAGTTCGCTCCACGCGGTCGTGGGCTATGACGACGTGACCGGTGTGGGCACGCCCGGGGCCGGCTACCTCACCTCGTTCGGCGGACACCACCGCCGCTGAGCGGCCGGGGTGAGCTCCTTACGGCTCTCACGGGCCCGAGCTCCTTACGGTTCGCATGAGGCTCCCGTCCCTTCCCGGGGCGGGAGCCTCGTCATATCAGCTTCGTCATATCAGCCTGGTCGTGTCAGCCGGGCATGTCCGCCGTGCCGCGTCCGCCGCGCTCACTTCGTCGCGGGCGGCGGCACCGTCGCGGAGGGAGTCGCGGCGGGACCGGCGCCGGGAGCGATCGGGCTGGTCGCCGCCGACTGCGGCGAGTCCGGGTTGGCCAGCGCCGACGGCGCCGCCGTGGTAGCGCTCGGATCGACGGCGTCGGTCTGGAGCTCCGGATCCAGAGGCCGGCCGACGAGCTGGATGCCCGCCTCGTTCAGCGCCTTCTTGATCCGCCAGCGCAGCTCCCGCTCGACGCCGAGCGCCTTGCCGGGCATGGTCCGCGCCGACACCCGGACGATCATCGACTCCAGATAGACCGCGTCGAGACCCAGGACCTCGATCGGCTCCCAGAGCCGCTCGTTCCACGGCTCTTCCTTGGCCATGTCCACGCCGACCTGCGTGATCACGGCCCGGACCTGCTCCAGATCCTCCTCGGCCCGGACCTGGACATCGAGTGCGGCCGTCGCCCAGCCCTGGCTGAGGTTGCCGATCCGCTTGACCTCGCCGTTGCGCACGTACCAGATCTCGCCGTTGTCCCCGCGCAGCTTGGTGACGCGCAGACCGACCTCGATCACCTCGCCGGAGGCCACCCCGGCGTCGACCGTGTCGCCGACCCCGTACTGGTCCTCGAGGATCATGAAGACACCGGAGAGGAAGTCGGTGACCAGATTGCGGGCGCCGAAACCGATCGCCACACCCGCGACCCCGGCGCTGGCGAGCAGCGGCGCCAGATTGATCTCCAGCGCGGAGAGGATCATCAGCCCCGCGGTGCCCATGATCAGGAACGAGGCCACGGAGCGCAGCACCGAGCCGATCGCCGCCGACCGCTGACGCCGTCGCTCCACATTGACCAGCAGCCCGCCGAGCGCGGTGCCGTCGACGGCCTGGGCCGTGCGGTTCATCCGCTCTATCAGCTTGGTGATCGCCCGCCGGACGACGGACCGGAGCACGAAGGCGATGATCAGGATCAGGGCTATGCGCAGCCCGATACCGAGCCAGGTGGACCAGTTCTCCTCCACCCAGCCCGCGGCGTTCGTGGCGCTCTTCTGCGCATCGTCGAGAGTCGTGGGACGAGGCGTCGAGTCAGCGGCCAGAGCAGCGGACCAGAACACAGCAGAAACCCTTCGTATGCGACATGCCCGCACGGATCGCCCGCGCACGCAACCTCTCACACAGTAGCCGGGCGCGAGGTGCGCCGTTCCTGTGTTCGAGAGCGCGCGAGCGCGGTCAGGGGGCGCATTCGAGCGGGTCCGGAGGCGGCAATTCCACCTTCTGCCCCGGCCGGGGGCCGTGCGGCGGCGGCAGCCGGAACGGGCCGTGATTCTTGCCACTTCGCGGTGGTATCCCGCTTCCCGCGCACCTCGTGCGCAAGGGCGCCGGAAGGCCGACAGGGCTGTGGTCAAGCGGCCGGTGTCGTCGCCGCGTACGGAGGGTATACGGGCGGTACGCGGAAATGCCTCTCAACCGTTAACCCGGTGATAGTGGCGTTCCGGCCAGGGTTCAGGGGAAACTGGGGGAGATCGTCCCGGCGCGAGCCACGCGCCGCCGGCGTACAAGGAGGCCCCCGTGCCGCATGTCCTGGTCCTCAACGCGTCGTACGAGCCCCTCGGCGTCGTACCGCTCCGCCGCGCGCTCATACTCGTCCTCAATGACAAAGCCGTCAGCCTCGAGGACTCAGGCGCCCTGATGCACAGCGCTACCCGCGTGATCCCCGCACCCAGCGTCGTCCGGCTGAAGCGCTTTGTGCGGGTGCCCTTTCGTGGCCCCGTCCCGCTCACCCGCCGCGCCCTGTTCGCCCGCGACGGCGGCCGATGCGCCTACTGCGGTGGCGTCGCAACCAGCGTCGATCACGTCATCCCGCGCAGCCGTGGCGGGCAGCACACCTGGGAGAACGTGGTCGCCGCGTGCCGTCGCTGCAATCACGTCAAGGCGGACCGCCATGTCGCCGAGATCGGCTGGCGGCTGCGCCATCAACCCGCGCCGCCGTCGGGGCTCGCGTGGCGGATCATCGGCACGGGCCATAGGGACCCGCGCTGGATGCCATACCTCCAGGCATACGGCGCGGAAGATGCCATGGCCCGGATCGACGGCAAATCTGCCTGAGAGACCGGGCCATTACTGTGTCTGCTCGCGGGAGCCCCTGGGTCCTGTCCGGTGGATCTTCACGGGTCCGTGAAGATCCACCGGACAGGACCCAATTCGTCCGCGCCGCCTAGTCCTTCCGCACCGCGTAGGCGCCGACCGACCAGAGGGAGTAGCCGAAGCGGGTGGCGCGCTCGACGCCCTGGACGCGGATGAACCGCGTGTCGGGGGCGTCCATGCCGATCGACTCCAGGCCGCCCTTCCCACGGGTGACCGTCGCCGCGTCGCGCCAGGTGCGGCCGTCCTTGGAGACCTGGACGCGGTAGCGGGAGGCGTACGCGTCCTGCCAGTTCAGCTCCAGGCGGCCGATCCGGGCCGGGTGGGCCAGCTCCAGCTGGAACCAGGCGCCGTCCTCGGCCCGGGAGGACCAGCGGGTGTCCGCCTTGCCGTCGATCGCGGCGGACGCCGGGAAGCCGGCGGTCTCATCGCCGGACGAGGTCGCCTTCGTGCCCTCCACACGGGCCAGGTCCGGGCCGCCGGTGTGCGGATGCGCCCTCAAGGTCAGCACGCGCTCCTCGGACCCGAAGCGGACCGGGAGGGAGTAGCTGCCCGGCTTGGTGCCCTTGGCCACCGATATCTCCAGCCGGGCGGTCGCCGTACCGCCGCGCGGGGCCGTCACCCCGTCGGGGGCGCGGACGGTGATGCCGCGCGGCGCCTTCACCGTAAGGTCGCCGTTCACATCGCCGGGGCGGTGGGAGACCAACTGGGCCTCGACCACGGCCGCGTCGCCGCCTATCTGTGCGTCCGCCGTCTTGTGGGACAGCGTGAGCCCGGCGCCCGGGGTGTCGCCGAACCAGGGCGTGATCTCGTGCACCGTCGGCGGGGTGGTGCCCTCCGGCCAGCTGAGCCGGATCGCGTCCGCCGACAGGTCCTTGTCCCCGTCCGCCGTCCTGACCTGGGTGAATCCGCTGCCGGAGAGGGTGCCGATCCGGCGCCAGCCCGCACCGGGGACATGCGCCTCGACGGTGCCGGGCGCGGCGTCCCGGACTCGTGCGGTGAGCGCGGAGACGGAGGCGAGCGGGCGGCTGCGGCCGAAGCGCACGGTGACCGGGCGGCCGGGCGAGGACACCTCGGTGGCCGCCTTGCCGTCGGCCGCCGCGCGGTCCTCCTTGCCGGTCCGCAGCCCCAGCTTCGGGGTCCGGTCCACCCCCGACCAGGCGTCCGCGCGGACCAGGGCCTTGGCGAGGAAGGGGTCGAGGACGCCCTTGCCGACCGTGACCCGGCTGTCCCCGATCCTCTCGCGCAGCGCCTCCACCGCGAGCTGGGCCTTCCAGGCTGCCGCCCCGTCGCCGCGCGCCTGGGCGGTGAGCATGTCCACGGCCCGCACCCCCGCGTCGCCGTACCGGCTCAGCTGGTCGAGCCAGGGCCGCACATCGTCGCCCAGCGTGCGGGAGAGCCGCTCGGGGGCGTCACGCATCGTCGCGAAGGCCTCGCGCAGCCGGTCGGCCGAGCGCTCCAGCCGCTTCACGTCCGTACCGCCCCGGGCCGTCCAGAACGCGTCGATGAGCGGGCGCAGATACGCGGACTCGTCGCCGCCGAGCACCGAGGAGGCGTCGTTCCCGGCGAGGGCGCGCAGGGCGGCGCGGGTCTCGGCGTCCTTCCCGGCGAGGTCGTCGATGGCCGCCTGCCAGGACTCCTGGGGGCGGTAGCCGCGCGGGTTCCAGGCGAAGTCGGCGGCGGTGAACAGCGGGATCCGGGAGGCGGTCGGCTGCTCCATGGCGTTGGCCAGCAGCGCCGCGGACTGGGTGGCCACCGCCGGGTCGCGGCCGGTGTACGGGCCGAGGAAGATCCGGTCCTGCGCCCAGTCGTTGACCGGGTAGTTGTCCATGGTGACCAGGCGGTGGCCGAACGCCGACCGGGCACCGGCCAGCTCGCCGCCGGTGATGGTCCTGGGCACCACCCCGACCCCGGTCCAGGCGACCTCCACGCGCTGGTCGAGCGCCCCGGCCAGGGCGCGCCGGAACTCGGTGTCGCCTTCCTGGTAGTACTCGGTCGGCATCAGGGACAGCGGGGCCGAGCCGGGGTAGCGGTCGGCCAGGTGGCGGGCGAGGGCGTTGGCCACCTTGGCCTGCGCGGTGGCGGCGGCCTCCGGCCCTGAGCCGAATTCATCGGCGTCGGCGCCGCAGTGCCACTCGCTGTAGCTGACGTCCTGGAACTGCAGCTGGAAGGAGCGCACCCCGAGCGCCCACATGGCGTCGACCTTCCGCAGCAGCGCCTTGAGGTCCTTCGAGGAGGAGAAGCACATCTCCTGGCCGGGGGAGACCGCCCAGCCGAGGGTCACATGGTTGGCCCGGGCGCGCGTGGCCAGCTCGCGGAACTCCTCGCGCCGCTCGGCCGGGTAGGGGTCGCGCCAGCGGGCCTGCCGGTAGGTGTCGTCGCCGGGCGCGTAGAGATAGCGGTTCTGCTTGGTGCGGCCCATGAAGTCGAGCTGGGCCAGCCGGTCGCGGTGCGACCACGGGGAGCCGTAGAACCCCTCCGTCGTCCCCCTTACGGCCGTCGCGGGCCAGTCGCGGACGGTCACCCCGGTGAAGGCGGAGCCCCGGCCCTCCCGCTTCACCAGCAGCTGGCGCAGGGTCTGGACGGCGTGGAAGAGCCCGTCCGGGCCGACGCCGGACAGCGCGACCGTGGGCTGTCCGTCCACCGGGCCCGTGGCCAGGAGATAGCCGCCGGAGGGGAGGTCGTCGCGCTCGGGCGCGCGCAGGGCGCGCAGCGCGTTCGTCGCGCCCTTACCGCCGACGTGCACCACCAGCCCGCGCGCCGGGATCTTGCCACCGGGCGTGGCCTCGTTGACGGTGCGCACCCCCGCGTCGTGCAGCAGGCCGCGCAGCGCGTCCAGGGCGTACGGATCGGCGTCGCCGTCGGCTATGAGCGTGGCCTCGTCCCCGAGAGCCACCTCCGGCCCCTGGGCCCGCAGCGACTGGGGGCGCGGCCATACGGGCGGTATGCCGTCGCTGCTGTCGCGCTCCGGTGTGGCGGCGCCCGGGGCGCCGTGGTCCGCCGGTGCCGCGGTGGCCGCCGGGGCACCGCCGAGCAGCCCCCCGATGACCGCGGCGGCCATGGCCGTCGCGCCCGCTGCCCTGGGCCTCTTCCCCCCGAACTGCACGGGCCTCTCCTCGATCCAGATAGCCGGTCCCCGTAGATATGGCGCCGATAGGCGTGAGCCCACCACCAGGCCGGTGAGGGTGTCAACGCGAACGACCGAAGTGTCGGCATTGCCGTATGCGCCGGGCCTCGGGCGCCTGACGCCGGGCCTCGGGCGGCCCGCGCCGGGCACGGCACGCCCGGCGCAAGTCTGACGGATGAAGGGCGGTCCTGTTCGTAAACTCTGTGCCCCCGAACCCTTCACGCAGTGAAATCGCCGCCCAGAGGGGATGTGACCTACAGCACGTCCGGGGGGCGTTTACGTCTGCGCCCGTTCGGAGTGGGTAGGGCTCGGGATGACCCACTGCCGACAACCCCACGGAGGTCCGTGTGGCCGCGTCAGCTCAACTTCTTTCTTCCGCCCTGTCCAAACCCGGCCCCGAGGCGTCCAGCGAACCGGATCCCTTCGTCGGGGTCTCCGACCCCGACTGCGGACTGTGCGGCCTGGACGGCTTCGGGTCCGGAAGCGCCACCGAGGCGCCCCTCACCAGCGAGCCTCCGCTCGCCGACAACATTCCCCTGACCAGCGAGCCCCCGCTCGCCGCCGAAACTCCCCTGACGAGTGAGCCGACCGCCGTCCTTACCGGCGCGGGCGCGGGCTGCGGGCCGATGGAGTACTGATGGGCAGAGCGCGGCTCGCCGAGCTGCACGGTGTCGCCACCTCCTACGACCCCGCCCCGGGCCGCACCGTCCAGGTGCCCGAGGACACGGTCGTCGCCGTGCTCGCCGCGCTGGGCGTGGACGCCTCGACCCCCCGATCCGTACGCGAAGCGCTGGACCGGCACGACGGCCGGCAGCGCGACCGGCTGCTGCCCCCCTGCGTGGTGGTGCGCCCCGGCAAGGCGCCCCGGCTGAGCGTGCCCGACGGCACGGCGCTGCGGGTGCGCCCCGAGGACGGCGCACCGCACCCACCGGGGCGGGCGGCCGCGGGGGCCTTATGGGCCGATGGTCCCCTGAAGGTCGGTGGCCCCCTGAAGAAGGGCGCCCACGAGCTGAAGAAGGGCGCCCACGAGAACGGCGCCCTGGGCGGCTCCCTTACGAATGGCGTTCTTCCGGACGGTGTCTTCACGGTCGGCGTCTCAGCGGATGGCGCCACCGCCGATGGCCTCCTTACCGCGCTCACCGCGCTGCCGCCCGGCGCCCACACCCTGCTTGCCGAGGCCCCCGACGGCCGTCGCGCCTCCGCCCCCCTCATCGTGGCCCCCGACCGGATGCCGTTGCCCCCGGCCCGCAGCCACGGCTTCCTGGTACAGCTCTACTCGCTGCTCTCCGCACGCTCCTGGGGCATGGGCGACCTCGGCGACCTGGCCGATCTGGCCGCCTGGTCGGGGCGGGCGCTCGGCGCCGGCTTCGTCCAGATCAACCCGCTGCACGCCGCCGTGCCCGGCACCCCGGCCGCGCCCACCGACCCCTCGCCCTACCGCCCCTCCTCGCGGCGCTTCCCCGACCCGGTCCATCTGCGGATCGAGGACGTGCCCGAATACGCCCATCTGCGCGGCCGCGCCCGCGTGCGGGCCGATCAGCTGCTGGCGGCCGCCGCCGCACTCCGTGACTCCGTCCTGCGTGAGGGCGCCCTCATCGACCGGGACGCCGTCTGGGCCCTCAAGCGCGAGGCGCTGGAACTGGTGCGGGCGGTCCCCCTCAGCCCCGGCCGCCGCGCCGCCTACTGCGACTTCCTCGCCGAGCGCGGTCAGGCCCTGGAGGACCACGCCCTGTGGTGCGCGCTCGCCGAGACCCACGGCCCCGAATGGCGCACCTGGCCCGACGGCCTGGCCGACCCGCGCTCCGCGGGCACCGCCCGGGCGCGGGCCGAGCACCTGGACCGCACCGACTTCCACTGCTGGCTGGCCTGGCTCACCGACACTCAGCTGGCCGCCGCCCAGCGCGCCGCGCGCGAGGCGGGCATGGGCATCGGCCTCGTCCACGATCTGGCGGTCGGGGTCCACCCCTCGGGCGCCGACGCCTGGGCGCTCCAGGACGTCTTCGCCTCCGGCATGTCGATCGGCGCGCCCCCGGACGCCTTCAACTCCCGGGGCCAGGACTGGGGCCTGCCGCCGTGGCGCCCGGACGCCCTCGCGGCCACCGGCTACGCCCCCTACCGCGATCTGCTGAACGGCCTCTTACGGCACGCGGGCGCGCTCCGCATCGACCATGTGATGGGCCTCTTCCGGCTGTGGTGGGTGCCGGAGGGGCGGGAGCCGACCGAGGGCTGTTACGTCCGCTACGACGCGGAGGCGATGCTCGGCGCGCTCGCCCTGGAGGCGCACCGGGCCGGGGCGGTCGTCATAGGGGAGGACCTGGGGACGGTCGAGCCCGGTGTGCGGGAGGAACTGGAACGGCGCGGGGTGCTGGGCACCTCGGTGATGTGGTTCGAGCGGAACTACAACGGCACGGGCGCGGCGCGGCCGCTGGCGCCGGAGGAGTGGCGGGCGGACTGCCTGGCCACCGTGACGACCCACGATCTGCCGAGCACGGCCGCCCGGCTCACCGGCGACCATGTCGAGCTGCGCCACCGGCTGGGCCTGCTGAGCCGCCCACTGGCCGAGGAGCGCGCGGCGGACGCGGTCGAGGTCGCCGAGTGGCTGGGGCTGCTGGGGCGGCTCGGGCTGCTGCCGGAGGGGCCGGGCGACGAGGAGGCGGCCGTCAAGGCCGTTCACCGCTTTCTGCTGCGCACCCCGGCGAAGATGGTGGGCGTCTGGCTGCCGGACGCGGTGGGGGACCGCAGACCGCAGAATCTGCCGGGCACCTGGGATCAGTACCCCAACTGGCGGCTGCCGATCGCCGATGCCGAGGGGCGCCCGATGTCCCTGGAGGAGCTGGTCGCCTCGCCCAGGCTGCGCGCGCTGATGGACGAGGTGGCCCTGCTGGCGCCTTGTGACCCCGCGCGGGCCGTCCGGCGGGGATCGTGACGCCTGCGGCGGGTTGTCCCCCTCCCCGCCCCTTCCCACAACTGGGACTCCGCCCCAGACCCCGGAGCGGGGCTCCGTCCCAGATCCCGGGCGGGGTGCAGGGGGGGAGCCCCCTGCCACGCGGTGGTCGCCTCGTAGGGGCTGCCTCGGTCCATAGGTGGGACCTCTGTCGTGTGCAGTCTCCCCAGAACGCGTCCCCTCTGTCAGGCTGTCATGGACATCGCCATAGAGATCCGATCAATGTCGATCGGAGAGCTGGAGGGGACCATGGCCCGACCTCTGGCCGGAACGCCCGGCACTCACGGAACCCGCGGACGGCGGCGTGTGCTGCTCGCACTCCGCGCGCTCGCCTTGGCCGCCCTCGCGGCCGCCGCCGTCCCTCCCGCTCCCGCGGAGGCCGCCGCGCAGGCCGCCGCGCGGGCCGGTTGTGAGGGGCCCGTCACCCCCGCCCCGCAGCAGGTCGTCGAGGACTGTGACACCCCCGCCCGCATCATCGACAAGGCCGCCCACACCGTCCCCACCCCTGGGCAGCGGGCCTGGCAGCAGCGTGAGATCACCGCCTTCACCCACTTCGGCATGAACACCATGACCGGCCGCCAGTGGGGTTCCGGAGCCGAGGACGAGAAGCTCTTCGACCCGCCCGAGCTCGCCATGGACCAGTGGATGCGGGCGTACAAGGCCGCCGGTGCCCGGCAGGTCATGCTCACGGCCAAGCACCACGACGGCTTCGCGCTCTATCCGAGCCGCTACACCGACCACGACGTCGAGGCCAGCCCCTGGTGGACGAAGGGTCCCGGCGGCCGGAATCCCGACGGCGATGTCCTGGGCGCGTACGTCAAGGCCGCCCGTAAGGCGGGGCTCAAGGTCGGTGTGTACCTCTCGCCCGCCGACGGCGCCGAGCTGCCGCACGCCTGGCACGCGCAGTGGGTCGAGAAGATCCGCGAGAAGCAGCAGAACGGCGAGGAGCTGTCGCTGCCCGAGCGGATGGCCCTGGAGGACGGCGACCGCGCGCCCGCCGGTCAGGGCCGCTACGGCAACGGCAGCAAGCCCACCGAGCGCACCATCCCCACCCTCGTCCCCGGTGACGACCGGGCGGGCAAGGTCGCCTCCGGCGCGCTGCCCACCTTCCGCTTCGCCGCCGACGACTACGACGCGTACTACCTCAACCAGATCTACGAGATACTGACGCAGTACGGCCCCATCGACGAGTTCTGGCTGGACGGCGCCAACCCGTGGGGCGGTGCGGGCGTCACCCAGCACTACAACGTCAGGAACTGGTTCGAGCTCATCCACGCGCTCTCGCCGAAGTCGGTGATCTTCCAGGGCGCCCAGGGTGTGCGCTGGGTGGGCAACGAGGACGGCATCGCCCGGGAGACCGAATGGTCGGTGACCCCGTCCGCGGTCGACCCGTGGACCGTCATCGGCGGCGGGCTGCCCAATGACTCCACCGACGCCGACATCGGCTCGCGGGCGAAGCTGACCGCGCCGGGCGTGCGCTATCTGCAGTGGTACCCGGCCGAGGCCGATGTCTCGATCCGTCCCGGCTGGTTCCACGACCCCGCTGAGCGGCCCAAGACCCCGGACCAGCTGATGTCGCTGTACGAGCGCAGCGTGGGCCGCAACGCCTCGCTGCTGCTCAATGTCCCGCCCGCGAGGAACGGCCGGATCGACGACGCCGACATGGCCTCCCTTACGGCCTTCGGCAAGGCCGTAAGGACGACATACGGCACCGGCTCCCGGCCGGCCCCCGGTCATCCGGTGACCTTCGACCGGGTGCGGCTCGGCGAGGACGTCCGCCAGGGGCAGCGGGTGGAGGAGTTCACCGTGCAGGCCCGGGTGGCCGGGACCTGGCGGGACATCGCCTCCGGGACGACCATCGGGGCCCGGCGCATCCTTCCGCTGGCCGCGCCCGTCACCGCCGACGGGCTGCGGGTACGCGTCCTCGCCTCCCGCGCCGCGCCACGGCTGCTGCCGCCGACGGTCCACCTCAGTGAGGCGGGCCGCCGCTGAGCCGGCGATCCCGGGGCCGTGTCATGGTCATCACAGTGCCGTGTCAAGGCCACCCCGGGCACGCGGCGCCGGGGGGCGTCGGATAACTTGAGTCCGTGAGCAACAAGGTCAAAAAGAACGCCGTGCGCGCCGGTGCAGTCATCGCCGCGACGACGGCGATGCTGCTGATGTCGTCCCCCGCGTTCGCGCTCACCCGCGACGACGGTGACGACCCGGGTCCGGGCCTGAGTGTCGCCGAGACACTGGGCCTCTATGTCGCTGCGCCGATCATCCTGTTCCTGGTGATCGCGGGTCTGGTGATGGCGGGAGACAGGAAGTCCCGTAGGCAGACCGACTGACGCGATCGATCGACGAAGCGCGCACGCCGCTGCGGAGCGCCCCGGCCATCCGGCCGGGGCGCTTTTGTTGTGTACGGGGCGACTCGCTCAGCCCGGATCGCCAAGTGGGAGCGCGTCACGCCGAGTTCACCATGTGTCATCCACACGCCCTGACCTGTTTATTTTCGCTTTAACCTACGGTGCCGTAACCTACGGGTCCGTAGGTATAGCCCGTCGCCCCCGTCCCCTGGAGCCCCCACCGTGACACTCGCCCCCTCCCACCGCCACGGTCAGGCCGTCTGGAGCGACACCCAGCTCCTGTACGCGCTCGAAGAGGTCGTCGAGACCGAGCTCAACCGGCATCTGAAGGTCGCCAAGGAGTGGATGCCGCACGAGTACGTCCCCTGGAGCGACGGCCGGAACTTCGACGGGATCATGGGCGGTGAGGCATGGGCGCCCGACCAGTCCAAGGTCAGCGAGGTCGGCCGGATAGCGCTTGTGGTCAACCTGCTCACCGAGGACAACCTCCCCAGCTACCACCACGAGATCGCGAGTCTCTTCGGACGGGACGGCGCCTGGGGCACCTGGGTGCACCGCTGGACGGCGGAGGAGGGCCGGCACGGCATCGTGATGCGCGACTACCTGCTGACCAGCCGCGCCGTCGACCCGGTGCAGCTGGAGCGGTTCCGCATGGAGCACATGTCCGAGGGCTTCGAATCGGACAACCAGCACAGCATGCTGCACACCGTGGCGTATGTCGCCTTCCAGGAGCTGGCCACCCGCATCTCGCACCGCAACACCGGCCACCACTCCGGCGACCCGGTCTGCGACCGGATGCTGGCGCGCATCGCCACCGATGAGAACCTGCACATGATCTTCTACCGGAACCTGCTCGGGAAGGCGTTCGAGCTGGCCCCCGACCAGACCATGTGCTCCGTCCGCGATGTGGTCGTCAACTTCCGGATGCCGGGCCACGGAATGCCCGGCTTCGAGCGCGCCGCCGCCCAGATCGCCATCGGCGGCATCTACAACCTGCGCATCCACCACGACGACGTCCTCCAGCCCGTGCTGCGCTTCCTGAAGGTCCTGGAGATCGGCGGGCTCGGTCCGGAGGGGCTCAAGGCGCAGGAGGAACTGGGGCTCTACATGGGCGGATTGGACGATCAGGCCACCAAGTTCGACGAGCGGCGCCAGGCGCTGCTGGCCCGTCGCAGGGCCCGTGCCGAACGGGCGTGATCACTCTGGCACCATCGGGTGATGGTCGAACATTCATCGCAAGATGCGGCGGTGGATCCGGAAGCCGAAGCGGCCCGGCTGAGGGCCGCGGCGGCGGCCGGGAAGCCGGGCGCGTACCGGGCCTACGCCGAACTCCTCACCGGCCTGGGCCACGTGGACGAGGCCCTGCCATGGTGGGCCAGGGCCGCCGACGCCGGGGACGCGGACGCCTCGCGCACGCTCGCGATCTGCCATAAGGACCGCGGCGAGTTCGCCGAGGCCGAGCGGTGGTACCGCACGGCCGCCGATCGCGACGGCGGCTGTGCGTTCGGTCTGGCCCGGCTGCTTCAGGAGGCCGGTGACACGACCGGCGCTGAGCGGTGGTACGAGCACGGGGCCGCGCTCGGCAGCGTCGAGTGCAAGACCAACGGCGCCGTACTGCTGGCCGCCCGCGGCGCATGGGACACCGCCCTGGAGCGGCTGGCCCAGGCGTCCGCCGAGGGCGACGACGTCGCCGCCCACAGCCGCCGGGCCATCCAGGACATGCTGAGGGACCTGGACGGCTGGCGGGCGGCCCTCGCCCGGGCGGAGGCCGAGGGCGACCCCGAGGAGGCGTACGAGGCGCTGCGCGAACTGCTCGACCCGGAGCGCAAGGCGATGTTCGAGCGCTACCCCCGGATGGTCGCGGAGGCCGAGGCGCTGTACGCCCGCGCGGCCGCGGTCGGCGGCGCCAAGGCGCTGGTGGACCAGGCCCTCTTCATCGCCCGCGACGACGGCCGCTGGGCCGAGGCCCGCGCCCTCGTCGAACGCGCCCATGAGCGGGGCTACGACGGCGCGGCGTACGTCCTCGGCGTCTGGGCCGAGGAGAACGGCGAACTCCGCGCCGCCGAGGAGTGGTACCGCACGGCCCACGAGGTGGACGGCGGCCACATGTGGGCCTGCTTCAACCTCGGGGTGCTGTGCGTGCGGCAGCGGCGGCTGGAGGAGGCGGAGCGGTGGCTGCGGGCCACGGGGGTCGACGGGGCCGAGGGCGACGACGGGGTCGAGGGTGTCGACGGTGTCGGCCGTGTCGGCGGTCTCGGCGGTCTCGGCGAGGAGGATGGCCCGAACCCGTTCGACGAGGGCGAGGAGCGGATCGTCATGGCGCTCCGGGACATCGCCGCGATCCGGGCCGACCCCGAGCGGATGCCGCCCCCCGAGTGGGAGGAGCGGCTGCCCGCGCTGCGGGCCCGCGCCGAGGAGGGCGGCCCGGACGCCTGGTTCGCGTACGCCGACGCGCTGGACCGGCTGCACCGGCTCCCGGAGGCCGCCGAGTGGTACCGCAAGGCGGGCACCCCGCGCGCCCTGCTCGCCCTCGGACGGATGCTGTACGAAGGGGGCGGCGCCAAGGGGCTGCGGATGGTGCCGTACTACGAGCCCGCGGCGGCGGAGGGGGACGGCGGTGCGGCGTATGACATCGGCCGGATCCACGACGAGGCCGGGGACCGGCGTACCGCCCAGATCTGGTTCCGCCGGGCGGCCGACCTGGGTCACGGGCGCGCCGCGTGGTGGCTGGGCTGGACGTCGGAGGAGCGCGGCGGGGATCCGCAGCACGCCGAGCGCTGGTACGTACGCGCCGCGCGCAGCGGGCTTGTGCCGCCCGCGTTTCTGGCGGGGCGGAGCATGGTGCGGCGGGGGGCGTGTGCGGAGGCGGAGCCGTTGTTGAGGGTGGCGTGTGAGGGGGAGCACGAGGAGGCGCCGTACTGGCTGGCGGAAGCGTTGCGGGGGCTGGGGCGGACGGAGGAGGCGGAGCGCTGGCTCCGGGTCGCCGCGTCGGCGTACCCGGACCTCCTCCGCCAATACGGCGAAATGGCCCGCCTGGCCTTACGAGACCCTGGGTAAACCAGTTTGTGGGCATGCGTTCCGCCCCGCGGAACGCATGCCCACAACCCACCGACCACATTCGCGCCGTGGTTAGCTTGCCGCGGCGTCCGCCGCTTGGGCGCGGAGGGCGCGGTCGATGCCCGCCCGTGACTCCGTCACCAGACGCCTCAGCGCCGCCGTCGGCTCGGCGGACGCGAGCCACGCGTCCGTCGCGTCCAGGGTCTCCGGCGCGACCTGCAGCGTCGGGTACAGGCCCACCACGATCTGCTGCGCCATCTCATGGCTGCGGTTGTTCCAGACGTCCTTCGCCGCCGCGAAGTACTTCTCCGTGTACGGCGCCAGCAGCTCCCGCTGATCGGTCTGGATGAAGCCGCCGATCACCGCCTCCTGCACGGCGTTGGGCAGTTTGTCGCTCTCCACGACCGAGGCCCATGCCTCCGCCTTGGCCTCCGGTGTCGGCCGCGCGGCCCGCGCCGTCGCCGCGTGCCGCTCGCCCGCGGAGGTCTTGTCGCGCTCCAGCTCCGCCGCGATCGCGGCCTCGTCGGCCCGCCCCGTGGCGGCGAGCCGCACCAGCAGGGCCCAGCGCAGCTCGGTGTCGATGACCAGGCCCTCGATCGTCTCGGTGCCTTCGAGCAGTCCGGAGACGAGGTCCAGCTGGGCGTCGGTGCGGGCGGTCGCGGTGAAGGCCCGTGCCCAGGCCAGCTGGTGGTCGCTGCCCGGCGCCGCCGCCCGCAGGTGGTCGAGCGTGGCCTCGGTCCACTGGGCCAGGCCCGTCTCGCGCCAGTCCGGCGCGGCGTACAGGTCCAGGGCCAGCTTCACCTGGCGGTGCAGCGACTGGACGACGCCGATGTCCGACTCCTTGGCGACGCCCGAGAGCACCAGCGCGAGGTAGTCGCGGGTGGCCAGTTCGCCGTCGCGGACCATGTCCCAGGCCGAGGCCCAGGACAGCGCGCGCGGCAGCGACTCCTCGAAGTCGCCGAGGTGCTCGGTGACCACGGCCAGCGAGTCGGGGTCCAGCCGCACCTTCGCGTAGGTGAGGTCGTCGTCGTTGAGCAGGATCACCGCGGAGCGCTTGGTGCCGGTCAGCTGCGGCACCTGGGTCAGCTCGCCGTCCACGTCCAGCTCGATCCGCTCGGAGCGGATCAGCTTGCCGGTCGGGTTCAGGTCGTAGAGCCCGATGGCGATGCGGTGCGGCCGCAGCGTGCCACGCGGCGGAGCCGCATCATCGGACACAGTGCCCTTGGCGCCGGGCGGAAGCGCCGGGGCCTCCTGCCGCACCGCGAAGGAGGTCACCGTGGAGCTCGCGTCCGTCTCGATCTCCGGCCGCAGCACATTGATGCCCGCCGTCTCCAGCCACTGCTTGGACCAGGTCTTCAGATCGCGCCCGCTGGTCTCCTCCAGCGCGCCGAGCAGGTCCGACAGCCGGGTGTTCCCGTAGGCGTGGCGCTTGAAGTAGGCCTGGACGCCACGGAAGAACTCGTCCATCCCGACGTACGCGACCAGCTGCTTGAGCACCGAGGCGCCCTTGGCGTACGTGATCCCGTCGAAGTTGACCAGGACGTCGTCCAGGTCGTTGATCTCGGCCATGATCGGGTGGGTGGACGGCAGCTGGTCCTGCCGGTAGGCCCAGGTCTTCATGGAGTTCGCGAAGGTGGTCCACGAGTGCGGCCACCTGCTGCCCGGCGCATGGGCCTGGCAGGCGATCGAGGTGTAGGTGGCGAACGACTCGTTCAGCCACAGGTCGTTCCACCACTCCATGGTGACCAGGTCGCCGAACCACATATGGGCCAGCTCGTGGAGGATGGTCTCGGCGCGCGTCTCGTACGCCGCGTCCGTCACCTTGGAGCGGAAGACGTACTGGTCGCGGATGGTCACCGCGCCCGCGTTCTCCATCGCGCCCGCGTTGAACTCGGGCACGAACAGCTGGTCGTACTTGGCGAACGGGTACGCGTAGTCGAACTTCTCCTCGAACCACGCGAAGCCCTGCCGCGTCACCGCGAAGATCGCGTCCGAGTCGAGGTACTCCGCGAGCGAGGGACGGCAGTAGATGCCCAGCGGCACCGAGCGGCCGTCCTTCTCGTAGGAGCTGTGCACGCTGTGGTACGGGCCGACGATCAGCGCGGTGATGTACGTGGAGATGCGCGGGGTCGGCTCGAACCGCCAGACGTTGTCCTTCGGCTCCGGCGTCGGCGAGTTCGAGATCACCGTCCAGCCCTCGGGCGCCGTGACGGTGAACTGGAACGTGCCCTTCAGGTCGGGCTGCTCGAAGTTGGCGAACACCCGGCGGGCGTCGGGCACCTCGAACTGGGTGTAGAGGTACGCCTGCTGGTCGACCGGGTCGACAAAGCGATGCAGCCCCTCACCGGTGTTGGTGTAGGCGCAAGTAGCGACCACCCGCAGCTCGTTGCGCCCGGCCAGCAGCCCCGGCAGGGCGATCCGCGAGTCCTTGAAGACCTCGTTCGGGTCGAGCCTGTCGCCGTTCAGCACCACCTCGTGCACCGTGGGCGCCACCAGGTCGATGAACGACTCCGCGCCCGGCTCGGCGGCGTCGAAGCGCACCGTGGTCACGGAGCGGTAGGTACCGCCCTCCTGGGCGCCGCTCAGGTCCAGTTCGATCTCGTACGCGTCCACCGTGAGGAGGCGCGCCCGCTGCTGCGCTTCCTCCCTTGTGAGGTTGGTGCCAGGCACGTCGGCCAACTCCCGTTCGTCATGTGCGGTACGCCATGCGTCAGGCGGATGGCCATCCTCGCACGTCGGACGGTCAGTGCCGGTAGACCGGCTTGCCCACGAGCGGACGCCGGGAGGGGAGCGGCCAAAGCGGCCGCTCCCCTCCCGGGCGAATCGTGGGCGTCAGGTCAGGTCGGCCGCCACCAGCTCGGCGATCTGCACCGCGTTCAGCGCCGCGCCCTTGCGCAGGTTGTCGTTGGACAGGAACAGCGCGAGGCCGTGCTCGACCGTCTCGTCCACCCGGATCCGGCCCACATAGCTGGGGTCCTGGCCCGCGGCCTGGAGCGGGGTCGGGATCTCCGAGAGCGCCACGCCCGGGGCCGCGGCCAGCAGCTCGTAGGCGCGCTCCACGCTGATCGGACGCTCGAAGCGGGCGTTCACCTGGAGCGAGTGGCCGGTGAAGACCGGGACCCGGACGCAGGTGCCGGACACCTTCAGCTCCGGGATCTCCAGGATCTTGCGGCTCTCGTTGCGGAGCTTCTGCTCCTCGTCGGTCTCGAACCGGCCGTCGTCGACGATCTTCCCGGCCATCGGGAGCACGTTGAACGCGATCGGGCGGGCGTACACCCCGGGCTCGGGGAACTCCACCGCCGCGCCGTCGTGGGTGAGCTCGGCCGCGCGGTCGGCGGTCTTGCGGATCTGGCCGTCGAGCTCGGCCACGCCGGACAGCCCGGAGCCGGAGACGGCCTGGTAGGTGGTGGCCACCAGGGCGGTGAGCCCGGCCTCGGTGTGCAGCGGGCGCAGCACCGGCATGGCGGCCATGGTGGTGCAGTTCGGGTTGGCGATGATGCCCTTGGGGCGGTCCACCGCGGCGTGCGGGTTGACCTCGGCGACCACCAGCGGCACCTCGGGGTCCATCCGCCAGGCCGAGGAGTTGTCGATCACGACCGGGCCCTGGGCGGCGACCTTTTCGGCCAGCGCCCTGGAGGTGGCGCCGCCGGCGGAGAACAGGACGATGTCCAGACCGGAGTAGTCGGCCGTGGCGGCGTCCTCGACGGTGATCTCGGTGCCGCGCCACGGGAGCGTACGACCGGCCGAGCGGGCGGAGGCGAACAGCCGCAGCTGCTCGGCCGGGAAGTCACGCTCGGCGAGCACCCTGCGCATCACTCCGCCGACCTGGCCGGTCGCTCCGACGATTCCGATCCTCATATCAGCCCTTTTCCTTGGTTGTGCCTGTTCGAGGCGCCTACCCTCCTGGCAAGTGTCTCAGGCGGGTCCGTTACCGTCCCGTGATTTTTCCCACGGTGGGAGCGGTTCCCGGATGTGGCGGGGGCGGTTCCCAGATCTGATGAACGCCGAGTGAGCGGAAGAATTCCTGTTCACAAGGGCGCGATGACCGTTTGCCACCGCCAAGATCCACGTGTGGAGATCGGCGGCCCGCGTTGCCGCCTCGTTCACTCCCAGGCCATCCCCGATGCCAACGATCCCAGGTGAGGACAGCCGCGCTGTCCGCCCGCCACCGCGTGTCCACTCGGGGAGATCGCGCATGTCCCGCATACGGTCCGTACGGTCCGCCGCAGCTGCCGCCGCCACCCTCGACCGTCGCACCTTCCTCGCCGCCGCCACCGCCACCGGTGCCACGGCCGGCCTGGGAATCGCCTTCGGTCCAGGCAGCGGCTCGGCCGGTGCCTCCCAGCCCGCCACCGCGTACGCCGCGGGCCGCCGGGTGGTGCAGGCCCCGGCGGCGCCCTCGACGGTCGGTACGACGCTGGAGACGTTCTCGGCCGCACACGGCGCCACCGGCTACCGGCGGCTCGCCGACGGCCCCGCCTGGGCCCGCGAGGTCCGCACCGAGATCACCGGCGCCAAGGGCGGCCGCGCGGACCGGCGCACCGCGCTCGCCTCGTTCGTCCAGCTCACGGATCTGCATCTGACCGACGTCCAGCACCCGATGCGCTACGAATTCCTGCGCTCCGGGCGCGCCGGGGCATGGCGGCCGCACGAGGCGCTGACCATCGCCGGGGTCGCCTCGCTCATCGAGCGGATCAACGGGCTGCGCGGCGGACCGGCCACCGGGGCGCCGCTGTCGTTCGTCATGACCACCGGCGACAACACCGACAACAACGCCAAGATCGAGCTGGACTGGTTCCTGACCGCCATGAACGGCGGCCGGATCACCCCCAACAGCGGCGATCCGCGTCGCTACGAGGGCGTCCAGAACAGCGGGCTCAAGGAGTTCTGGCACCCCGAGGAGGCGCTGCGCGACGCCGACAAGAAGGCCGGCTTCCCGCGGATCGACGGCTTCCTCGAGGCCGCGCTGCGCACCGTGAACAGCCCCGGGCTGCGGCTGCCGTGGTACTCCACCATCGGCAACCACGACGATCTGGCGGGCGGTGTCTACTCCCTCGGCCACGACTACTACACCGACTTCGCCACCGGGAAGCGCAAGCTGGAGATCATCCCGGCGGCCGCCGCGGAGCGGCTGTTCAAGGGCACGCGGGTCGGGGACGACCCCAAGGGCGTCCAGATGAAGGCGCTGCTGGACGCGCACGCCAAGGACATGCGCACGGTCACCCCCGACGAGCGCCGCGCGCCCTTCACCCACGCCGAGTACCTGGCCGCGCACCTCGACCCGGCCGCCGCCGGCTCCGGACCGGTCGGCCACGGCTACACCAAGGACAACCTCGAGCAGGGCACGCTCTACTACTCGTTCCGGATCTCCGAGAACATGATCGGCATCAGCCTGGACACCACCGACCCGGGCGGCCACTACACCGGTTCGCTCGGTACCGCCCAACTGCGCTGGCTGGAGCGGACGCTGAAGGCCCACAAGGACGACTACGTGATCGTCTTCAGCCACCACTACAGCCGCAGCCTGGACAACATGAACCACGACCCGGGCCGCCCGGGCGAGGCGCGCCACGGCGGGGACGAGGTCGTCGCCCTCTTCCAGCGCCACCCCAAGGTGCTGGCCTGGATCAACGGCCACAGCCACCAGAACGAGATCACCCCGCGTGGCACCTTCTGGGAGATCACCACCGCCTCGCACGTGGACTTCCCCCAGCTGGCCCGGGTGTTCGAGGTCGTGGACAACCACGACGGCACGATTTCCCTGTTCACCACGCTCATCGAGTCGGCCGCGCCGCACCGCACGGACTACTCGGACCTGTCCCAGACCGGTCTCGCGGCCCTCTACCGCGAGCTGTCCTTCAACGCGCCCGGCGCCAGCCAGACGCTGGCCGGCGACGCGGCGGACCGCAACACCGAGCTGCTGCTGCGCAAGCCCTGAGCCGCCCGGCGGGCCCCTGAGCCGCCCGGCGGGCGCTTCAGCGCGGCAGGACCACCACATAGGAGGCCGGTTCGCGGTCGGCCGCCGCGATCAGGGCGGTACGGACCACCGCGGCCTGCTCCTCCGGTGACTCCCGGAGCTTCTTCGGGGTCACGCGCACGACCGTGATCCCGAGCCGCTCCAGGTGCTCGCGCTTGCGGCCGAAGCCGCCGCGCCAGACCTCCTCGTCCTGGCGCGGCGCCCGGGCGTCGATCTCCACCGCCACCGCCTGCTCACGCCAGTAGGCGTCCACCCCGCCGAGGGCGGGACCGCCGGGCAGCCGCAGCTCCACGTTCCACAGCGGCTCGGGCAGATGGTGGCCGCGCACCATGTCGTACAGCCGCCCCTCGGCGATCGCCCGGCCCTCGGCGAGCAGCGCGTCCACGGCGTCCACCACATGCGGCCGGGACAGCAGCCGGGCCGAGTTCAGCTCCGCGACGACGGCCGCGGCCTCGCAGTGGCCGTGGCGCACGGACTCGGTGAGCAGCCTGCGGACCAGTACGGCGTCGGTGAGCCGGGCGACGGCGTCGGCGAGGGCGCGGGCCACCGGGACGGTGGGCACGCCCGCGAGGTACTGGGGGGCGGGCAGGGTGCCGGCCCGGACGAAGCGGACGAAGCCGGTGGCGCGCAGCCGCCGGGTGCGCGGCACGAGGACGTCGATGTGGTCGAGGGAGGCCAGCGGGGGAGCGGAGGAGAAGTGGCGCAGGGCGAGCGCCGCCAGCCCGGTGATCATCGCTTCGCCGCCCGGCTCGCCACCGCCCGGCGCCGATCCGTCGGCCCCCTGGCCCCGGCTCGCGGTGTACAGCAGCGCGGCCAGCAGCCGCTCCTCGCTGGTCGCCGGGCCCGGGTGGAGCAGATGGACGCCCGGCAGGAGCTGCTGCCAGGGCCCGCCGGCCCGGCAGCGCTCCGCGGCGACGGACGCGGTCACACCGTGCTCGCGCAGCTGACGTGTCGTCAGGACCCGGCGCTGGACGTCCGAGAGGTGGTGGAGGGGGCGGGGGGACAGCGGCGTGTTGTGGCTCATGCCTCCGCCATTCCCGCGCCCGCTCCACCGGCTAACCGCTGTTACACAGTCGTCGACAAAAGCGGACAACGCCGTACTAAAGTACGGCAGTTCGAATGCCGAAAAGAGCTCCCCTCTGCTCCCGAAAGAGCTCCCCTCTTCTCCCGGAGGAGCTCCCGCTTCGGTCGGACGTTCGCGTCAGGCGGCCGCCCTCGCGTCGCACTCCTGGCCGCGCAGGGAGCGGGCGAGGTCGTCGCGGGCCTCCAGGACCAGTCGGCGCAGCGCGGGGGCGGCGTCCGGGTGGCCGTCCAGCCAGGCGTCGGCCGCGTCCAGGGCGTGGACGTCGCCCTGGGAGGCCGGGAACAGGCCGCGCACGATCGCCATCCCGATCTCGATCGACCGCTCCTGCCAGACGCGCTCGATCACCTCGAAGTAGCGCGGTGCGTACGGCGCCAGCAGATCCCGCTGGCCCGGCTGGTCGAAACCGGAGATGGTGGCCTCCACCAGCGCGTTGGAGAGCCGGTCGGACTCCACCACCGCGTCCCACGCCTCGGCCTTGACCGCGGCGGAGGGCCGGGCGGCCAGGCACCGCACCTGGTGGCGCTTGCCGGAGGCGGTGTCGTCGCGGGCCAGCTCGGCGGCGATCAGCGCCTCGTCGGCCTCGCCGCTCGAGGCCAGCGCGGCCAGGAACGTCCAGCGCAGCTCCTGGTCCACAGCCAGCCCGTCGATCCGGGCCGTGCCGTCCAGCAGCCCGCGCAGCAGCCGCAGCTCGGAGTCGGCGACGGCCACCTGCGCGAAGAACCGGGCCCAGGCAAGCTGGTGCCCGCTGCCCGGCTCGGCCAGCCGCAGCTCGCTCAGCGCGCCCTCGGCCAGCCGGGCGGCGGCCTCCTCGCGCGCGTCCGGCGCCGAGTAGTTGTGCAGGGCGGACAGCGCCCACGCCTGGACCATCTGGAGCACCCCGATGTCGCTCTCGGTCCCGGCGAACCGGCGCACCAGCTCCAGATAGTCGCGGGCGGGCAGCAGCGCGTCGCGGGTGAGGTTCCACAGCGCGGACCAGCTCAGCGCGCGGGCGAGGGGGTCGGCCAGCTCGCCGAGGTGCTCGCGCAGGGTGTCCAGCGAGCCCTCGTCGAAGCGGATCTTGCAGTAGGTGAGGTCCTCGTCGTTGACCAGGATCAGATCGGGCCGGGCGGCACCGGCCAGCTCGGGGATCACCGTACGGGGGCCGTCGACGTCCACCTCGGCGCGGGCGTAGCGCACCAGTGCCCCGGGGCGCTCCCCGGCCGGGGCCTCCTTGCGGTACAGCCCGACGGCCACCCGGTGCGGCCGCAGCGTCGGGTGACTCCCGGCGGCCTCCTGGACCACCGCCAGCTCGGTGATGTGCCCCTCGGCGTCATAGGTGGCGTGCGGCGTGAGCGAGTTGACCCCCGCGGTCTCCAGCCAGGCGCGCGACCAGGTGGCCATGTCCCGCCCCGAGGTCTCGCCGAGCACCGACAGCAGGTCCGACAGCCGGGTGTTGCCGTACGCGTGCCGCTTGAAGTAACGCCGCGCGCCCTCCAGGAAGGCGTCCTGCCCGACATAGGCCACCAGCTGCTTGAGCACGGACGCGCCCTTGGCGTAGGTGATCCCGTCGAAGTTGAGCTTGGCGTCCTCCAGGTCACGGATGTCGGCCGTGATCGGATGGGTGGACGGCAGCTGGTCGGCGCGGTACGCCCATGCCTTGCGGCGGTTGGCGAAGGTGATCCAGCCGTCGGTGAAGCGGGTCGCCCCGACCAGCGAGAAGGCCCCCATGAAGTCGGCGAACGACTCCTTGAGCCACAGGTCGTCCCACCACTCCATGGTCACCAGATCGCCGAACCACATATGCGCCATCTCGTGCAGGATGACGTTGGCCCGGCCCTCGTACGACGCCTTCGTGACCTTGCCGCGGAAGATGAACTCCTCCCGGAAGGTCACACAGCCCGGGTTCTCCATCGCGCCGAGGTTGTACTCCGGCACGAACGCCTGGTCGTACTTGCCGAACGGGTACGGATAGTCGAAGTGGTCGTGGAAGAAGTCCAGACCCTGCTTGGTGACGGTGAAGATGTCGTCCGCGTCGAAGTGCTTGGCCAGCCCCTTGCGGCACAGCGCGCCCAGCGGGATCTCCAGCGCCGAGCCGTCCGGCAGCGTGCGGCGGTAGAGATCGCTCTCGTAGTGGTACGGACCGGCGACCACGGCCGTGATGTACGTCGAGATGGGCCGGGTGGTCACGAAGTGGCTGGTCGCGGCGGCGTCGTCGGCACCGGACGGCTCCACCCGGTCCACCGCCCCGTTGCTCAGCACCGTCCAGCCCTCCGGGGCGGTCACCGAGAAGGTGAACGGGGCCTTGAGGTCCGGCTGTTCGAAGTTGGCGAAGACCCGGCGGGCGTCGGCCGGCTCGTACTGGGTGTAGAGGTAGACCTCGCCGTCCTCCGGGTCCACGAAGCGGTGCAGCCCCTCGCCGGTCCGGCTGTACGCGCACTGCGCGTCCACCACCAGTTCGTTCTCCGCGGCGAGGCCCTCCAGCGCGATCCGGGAGCCGTCGAAGACAGCCGCCGGGTCCAGCTCCCGCCCGTTGAGCCGCACCGAGGTCACCGAGGGCGCCAGCAGATCGGCGAACGTCGCGGCCCCCGGCTCGGCGCAGCGGAAGCGGACCGTCGTCGTGGAGCGGTAGGTGCGCGGCCCGGACCCGGTGTGCTCACCCACCGCGGACCGCAGATCGAGCGCCACCTCGTAACCCTCGACGGCCAGCAGCTTCGCCCGCTCACGGGCCTCGTCACGGGTCAGGTTCTCACCGGGCACGACGCGGCTCCCTCGCCAATGTCTCGCATCTCGGATATCGGACAGCGGAAATCATGTCACGGGGCACCGACACGCGGCATCGGGGAATGAGCCCCCTTCCGTGCGCGTTGGCTGAAGCAACCAGCTCTCTATTCGTTTGTGATACCTACGCGCCCGTTCAAGGAGAAATCGTGACCGAGACTGCCAAGACGCCCGCTGATTTCTGGTTCGATCCGCTGTGTCCCTGGGCCTGGATGACCTCGCGCTGGATGCTCGAGGTGGAGAAGGTGCGCCCGGTCGAGGTGCGTTGGCACGTCATGAGCCTGGCCGTGCTCAACGAGCCCAAGCTGGATGAGCTGCCCGAGGAGTACCGCGAGCTGCTGAAGACCGCCTGGGGCCCGGTCCGGGTCTGCGTCGCCGCCGAGCAGAAGCACGGCAGCGACGTCCTCGGCCCCCTCTACACCGCCCTCGGCACCCGCTTCCACAACCAGGGCCTGGAGAAGAACCGCGAGACGATCGTGGCCGCCCTCGAGGAGGCCGGTCTGCCCGCGGAGCTCGCCGACTTCGCCGACTCCGACGCGTACGACACCGAGCTGCGCGCCTCCCACAAGGAGGGCATCGACCTGGTCGGCCAGGACGTGGGCACCCCCGTCATCGCCGTCCCGGGCTCGGACGGCGAGCAGGTCGCCTTCTTCGGCCCCGTGGTCACCCCGGCCCCCAAGGGCGAGGACGCCGCCAAGCTCTGGGACGGCACCCTGATGGTCGCCTCGATCCCCGGCTTCTACGAGATCAAGCGGACCCGCACGGTCGGCCCGATCTTCGACTGACCTCTTTCTCCGCTTTCTCCGCTTCTCCGCCGCCACGGCAGGGCCCCCGCGCGAGTCGACCGCGCGGGGGCCCGTTTCCGTTCTCCGGTGGCTTTCCGGCGGCTCAGCCGCGGCGGCCCACCAGCTTCCAGGCGGCCGGGAGCGCGCCCATCGCCAGGGCGGCCTTCAGGGCGTCACCGATCAGGAAGGGGGTGAACCCGGCCGCGATCGCCTCACTGAGGGAGATGTGGGTGGCCAGCGCCAGGTAGGGGACGCCCACGGCGTAGGTGACCGCCGAGCCGACCGCCATGGTGCCCGCGGTGCGCAGCACCCCGCGGTCACCGCCGCGCCGGGCGAGCGCGCCCACCACGGTCGCCGCCAGCAGCATGCCCAGCACATAGCCGAACGACGGCATGGCGGCGCCGGAGCTGCCCTCGGCGAACCACGGCACGCCCGCCATGCCGACCAGGGTGTACAGCGCCAGCGACAGGAAGCCGCGCCGGGCGCCCAGCGAGGTGCCCACCAGCAGGGCGGCGAAGGTCTGGCCGGTCACCGGCACCGGCGAGCCGGGGACGGGCACCGAGATCTGGGCCGCGAGGCCGGTGAGCACGGCGCCCCCGACGACCAGGGCGGTGTCGCGGGCCAGGACGCGCCGGGCGGGAAAGACCGCGTCCGCGAGGACCGTACCGGGTGTGGCGGCGGCAGAAACAGTGCTCATCGGCGATGCTCCCAGGTCAGAGGGTGGATACCGCGACGCTAACCCGGAGTGGGGGCCGCGGGCACCGTCGGATGACCACAAAGCCGGACGCAGCGGCTTGGCGGCTTCTGGCAGAGATCCCTGATACGGAGCGTGACACGAGTGTCCGATATCCAGAAAAGACTGTCCGCGATGTTGTCCCCATGGGACACGCCCTTCACACTAGGGGCGTTTTGCATCCGCCACCGGCGCTCGTCGTAAGGGACAGAGAAGAAGAATGAACCGGACACCCGCGTCCTCGGCGCCCTCCGGCGCCGCCGAGGCGACCGGCACGGGCGCGAGCGCCACGCCGCCGCTCTCCCACGGCCTCAAGCAGCGCCATCTGTCGATGATCGCACTCGGTGGCGTGATCGGCGCGGGGCTGTTCGTCGGCTCCGGCGCCGGAATCGCCGCCGCCGGTCCGTCGATCGTGGTCGCCTATGTGCTGTCCGGGCTGCTGGTGCTGCTCGTGATGCGGATGCTCGGCGAGATGTCGGCGGCCAACCCGGCCTCGGGCTCGTTCTCCGTGCACGCCGAGCGGGCGATCGGGCCGTGGGCCGGGTTCACGGCGGGCTGGATGTTCTGGATCACGCTGTGCGTGGCCCTCGCCGCCGAGGCGATCGGCGCGGCCGGGATCATGGTCCAGTGGTTCCCGGGCACCGAATCCTGGATGTGGGTCGCCCTCTTCATGGCGGTCTTCTGCGGCACGAACCTCGCGGCGGTCAGCAACTTCGGCGAGTTCGAGTTCTGGTTCGCCGCGCTGAAGATCGCCGCGATCACCATCTTCCTCGTCCTGGGCGTGCTCGCGATCCTCGGCGTCCTGCCGGGCACCGACGCCCCCGGCGGCTCCCATCTCAGCGGTGACGGCGGCTTCCTGCCCAATGGAGTGAACGGCCTGGTCGTCGGCCTGCTGGCGTCCGTCTTCGCCTACGGCGGCCTGGAGACGGTCACGATCGCGGCGGCCGAGTCCGAGAACCCGGTCAAGAGCGTCGCGGTCGCGGTGCGCACCGTGATGTGGCGCATCGCCCTCTTCTACGTCGGCTCGATGCTGGTCGTGGTCACGCTCATCCCGTGGAACGACAAGGCCGTGGTCGAGAGCGGGCCGTACGTGGCCGTGCTCAACTACCTCGACATCCCGGCGGCCGGCGACATCATGAACGTGATCGTGCTGATCGCGCTGCTCTCCGCGATGAACGCCAACATCTACGGCGCCTCCCGGATGTCCTACTCCCTGGTCGCCCGCGGCGAGGGTCCCGCCTTCCTGGGCCGGGTCACCGGCGGCGTTCCCCGCCTCACCGTGCTCGCCTCCTCCTTCTTCGGCTTCGTCGCGGTGCTGCTCAGCTACTGGTGGCCGGACACCATCTTCAAGTGGCTGCTCAACATGGTCGGCGCCGCGGTACTGGTGGTCTGGGGCTTCATCGCCGCGGCCCAGCTGCGGATGCGGAGCCGCTTGCAGCGGGAGGCCCCGGAGAAGCTCGTGGTGAAGATGTGGCTCTTCCCGTACCTGACCTGGGTCGCGCTGGCCGGCACGGCGGGGGTCCTGCTGCTGATGCTGCGCGAGGCCGACACCCGCAGTCAGCTGTACGCCACGGCCGTGCTGGCGATCGCCCTCGCCATCATCGGTGCCGTACGGCAGCGGATGGCGGCGGCGCGGCACTGACGCCGGTCAGGGCTGGGCTCGGGCTTCGGCTTGCCATTCGGCGAGCGACTGACGGTTCTGCGTCACGAACGGGTGCTCGGGGCCGAGCACCCGTTCGCGGCGCTCGATGACCTCCCGCAACGCTGCGACGGCCTCGTCCAGCTTGCCGAGCCCGTGGGCGACCCGTGCCTTCAGGTTCAAGGCAGCGAGAGTCTGCGGGTGATCAGGACCTTGGAAGCGGATGCGCTCGGTCAGGGCACGGCGGGCCACCGGCTCCGCCTCCACATACCGCCCCAGCACCCTCAGCCCCTCGGCATGGTTGTGGTGGGCCATGAGGGTTGCGAGGTGGCCGGGTGGCAAGGCGCGCTCACAGTCCTCGACGACTCGGGCCTCCTCATCGAACTCCTCCGAGTCGCCGAGCCGGGGCAGAACCTCGAGGAGCCACGCTCGACTGAAGAGCGTCTCCCCGGAGTCCTCGCCGAGCACCCGCCGCTGCCCGGTGATCGCGCGTCGCAGCAGGTGCACCGCCTCTTCCACCTGGCCGAGGATGGCGACCGGTACATGCAGAACAGCACACGTGCGCAGAGTGTCGGGATGGTCGGCGCCGAGAATTCGCTCGCGGCTCCGCAGCACCTCCCTGAGCGTCGTCTCCGACTCCGTGTAGCGCCCCATGCGGTGCTGGGTCCGGCCCATGATGTGGCGCGCGCTCAGGGTCACGGGGTGCTCGTCGCCCAGAAGGCGCTCGGCCTCGTCCGCGACGGCCAGGGACATCGACAATGCCACTGCGAAGTCACCAGCCGTGAAGAGCTGTTCCACGACGCGTACGGCCAACCGGGCCGCCCACTCGCTCGGCGAGCCGTGCAGCAAACGGGAGGCGTGCGGGGCCAGCAGCCGCAACTCGGTGCGTGTCTCGACCGGTGCGGCATCCTCCGGCGGCAAGGCCGCTCCCAGCAACCGGCCCGCCGCCTCGGCCAGCGGCTCGCGCCGCTCCTCCGGAACCCCCGCCGCGACGCTGTCCAGCAGCACCCCATGAGCCTGTACGCACCGGCGCCCGTCCGCCTCGACCATTCCGATCAGCGAATGGTCCAGCAGCCCGCGCAACGCGGGCTCGACCCGGTCCGCGGCGAGCGGCGGGTCGAGGTGGCCGAAATCCACCTCACCCCGAGCCACCGGCATCAGCAAGGACAGCGGCACCGGGTCCGCCGCCCAGCAGGACAGCAGCCGTAAGAGGGTCGTGGCCTCCGGCAGGCCCTGCCCGGCGAGGGCGTCCAGGGACAGCTGCCAGGTGCGACCGACGAGATGGCGGGACTGGCCGCTGCCGGTGCTCGCCGCGCCCTGGTCGACGAGTGCCGTCGAGTCCTCGCTCAGTTTCCGGTCGTACTCGTCCATGGACCACGACTCCAGAAGTTGATGCGACAGATGCGAGCCCGCCAGGGTCAGGGCCAGCGGCAGGCAGCCCAGCCGTCGCGCCACCTTCTGCGCCGATTCGACGGTGCCCGCGTCCGGGGCCAGATCGCACAGGACCTGCGCGGCGTCGGCCTCCGGAAGGACGCCGACGGGGTGGCGGGCCGCCCCGGCGCCCCGCCACAGCGGCGAGGTCGCGTGCCGGGTGGTCACCAGGACCGTGCCGAGCGGGCTGGTGCGCAGCCAGCCGCCCTCCTCCAGGACCGTCGGGTCGTCGGCGTTGTCCAGGACGAGCAGCCAGCGCTGGGCGGAGTGGTCCAGGTAGTGCCAGACCAGGTCGGCCGCGGCGCGCTGACCACTGGCCGCGGCGGCCAGTTCCCCGGTGGTCGCGCCGCGGTCGCCCGCCACGGCGAGCATGCCCGCGCGCAGGGAGATCCGCTCCGAGGCGTTCACCCAGAGTCCGACGCGTCCGCGGTCCCTTACGGCCTCCGTGAAGAGGGTGTGCGCCACTGCCGTCTTGCCGCAGCCGCCCAGGCCGTGCAGGACGTGAACGTCGCCACCGGGGCCGGTGACGGCCGCTCGCAGCCGCTCCATGAGGTCGGCGCGGTCCCGCAGGATGCCCGGTACCCGGGCGACGAGCGGCACCCTTACGGAGTCGGGGGCCGTCGCGCCCTGGGGCGGCCGGGGGCCGACCGGCTGCGGCGCGAGGAGGGACCCCGTTCCGGGCCCCGTCCCGGCCCCGTAGTGGTGGTGATGCTCCTCGATGTACTGGTCGCCGCCGGTCTGGAAGACCCGGCCCTGCCCGGACGCGCGGCCGTCGATGGGCATGGGGTCGCTCACCGCTCGGTGATGTGCTGGTCGCGCCCGGCCTGGTAGACCCGGCCGCTGCCGGACGCCTCGGCCGTCATGCGGATCTCACCGACGGCGGGGCGCTGATCGGGGAGGCGGGGGCTCAACTCGTCGAGGATCCGGCGCAGTTCGTCGGCCACTTCCGGCTGGGCCAGCAGCAGCCGACGCACCCGGCCCTGCCACTCGGCGGCCAGTTCCGCCTCGGACTCCGCGTCGCCCGTCTCGCGCGCGAGCAGCAGATCGTCGCGGCTCGCCTCGAACTCCTCGCCGATGCCGTCGGCTCTGTTGGGCTGGAACCTCTGCCAGAGCGAGACCAGGCCGTCCCTGGCCGACTCCCAGGCGGTGGTGGCCATCAGCGTGACCATGGTGGTGCCCGCCGTCCTGGCGAGATCGGCGATCTGCGGATCCATGCCCTCCCCCTTCGAGCGACCTTTGATCATAGGGCCGCCGTTCACCCCGCGCAGGGATCGGATCAGGCCACTCCCGGTGCGTGGGCCCGGCGCACGACCGGGCTGCGTACGGTGGCGGAAATCGCTCTTGCTGCTAGCGTGTACTTGCAAGTCAATTGCAATAAGAGCGGTCCGAAGGGCTTCGCATGGCCATCTACACACTTCCTGAACTTCCGTATGACTACTCGGAGCTGGCCCCGGTCATCAGCCCCGAAATCATCGAGCTGCACCACGACAAGCACCACGCCGCGTACGTCAAGGGCGCGAACGACACGATGGAGCAGCTCGCGGAGGCGCGGGACAAGGATCAGTGGGGCTCGATCAACGGGCTCGAGAAGAACTTGGCCTTCCATCTGTCCGGCCACATCCTGCACAGCATCTACTGGCACAACATGACCGGTGACGGCGGCGGTGAGCCGCTGGAGAGGGATGGCGTCGGCGAGCTGGCCGACGCCATCGCCGAGGCCTTCGGCTCCTTCGCGGGCTTCAAGGCCCAGCTGTCCAAGGCCGCCGCCACCACCCAGGGCTCGGGCTGGGGCGTGCTGGCGTACGAGCCGGTCAGCGGGCGGCTGGTGGTCGAGCAGGTCTACGACCACCAGGGGAACGTGGGGCAGGGCTCGGTGCCGATCCTGGTCTTCGACGCCTGGGAGCACGCCTTCTATCTGCAGTACAAGAACCAGAAGGTGGACTTCATCGAGGCCATGTGGAAGGTCGTGAACTGGCAGGATGTGGCGCGCCGTTACACGGCCGCCAAGGAGCGCGCCCACAATCTGCTGCTGGCCCCGTAACCGTAGTCCGGAGCCCTCACCAGACCCCCTGCTTGCGTGATCGTCTTCTCACCGAACACCGGGCAGGCGGAAAAGGGGCCCCCGCGCGGTCGACTCGCGCGGGGGCCCCGCCCCGTTCAGCCGCCGATGATCTGGGCGCCGTCGGTGCCCGGGAGGTCCTGGACGCTGATGGCGTCCGGGCCCCCGCTCACGGTCACGGTGTTGGCGCCCTTGGCCAGGGAGAGCAGGACGGACACGGTGCGGCGGGCGGTGGCGGAGCCGGTGGGCGGCAGGGCGAGCGTGGTGGCGTACTGGCCGCCGACACGCAGGGTGGCGGTGCGCGGGGTGTTGTCGCCGTTGGCGTAGGTGAGGTCGGCCAGTTTCAGCCCCGCCGTCTTGGCGGTGACGGTGAAGGAGCCGGTGGTGCTCTGGTACGAGATGCCGGGGGCCTCCGTGCCCGAGACGGTCAGCAGCATGGCCTCCCCGGCCGGGACGGTGGCCGTGTAGCCGCCGCTGTGGCTGCCCACCGAGGCGCGCTTCCAGGCGTCACGGACGGAGGCGGCGGCGCCGGTCAGCCCGAGGTCGGTCCAGCGGGCGGTGATGGGCTTGGCGGCGGAGGTGCGGTTGAGCAGCAGCACGGCGCGCTTCCCGGTGCCGGACAGCACCTTGGCGTACACCTGCAGCCCCGCGGCGTCCTCGGCGACCTTCACGCCCTGGAGTCCGCGCGGGTCCTGGTCGACGGCGATGACCTCGGGGTTGGTGAGGGTGCCCGCGGTCTCGCGCGTCATGGTGGTGAGGTCGTTCCCGGCGAGCAGCGGGGCGCCGGAGATCGCCCAGAGGCTCATATGGGTGCGGTCGAGCGTGGCGTTGGAGCCCTTCATGCCGACCATGAGCATGTCCGGGTCGTTGTAGTAGCCGGTGTGCTGGGCGGTGGGGTGCAGGCCCTGGTCGAAGTTGGACAGCATCGCGGTGGGCGAGGGCGTCTGGCCCCAGTAGATGATGTCGGTGCTGGTACGCCACAGATCGCCCACGCCCGCGGCCCAGTTCCACGGCCGCCCCGAGCCCCATTCGCACAGCGACAGCACCAGGCGGCGGCCGGTGACGGCGGTCGCCGCCTTGTTCGCCTCGCTGAGCGCCCGGTAGCTGGTCTCCTGGTCGAGCCCCTCGTCCTGGCCCCCGCACCAGTCGACCTTGACGTAGTCGAAGCCCCACTCCTGGAAGGCCCGCAGATCCTGCTCGTAGTGGCCCTCGCTGCCGCTGCCCGGGGCGGGCGGGGTGCCCGGCGGGGTGGGGTAGAAGTAGCCGCAGCCGTTCTTTCCGGCGTCGGTGTAGATCCCGGCCTTGAGTCCCTTGCTGTGGATGTAGTCGGCGATGGCCTTCATCCCGCCGGGCCACTGCTCGGTGTCGACGGTGATGTCGCCCTTGCTGTCGCGGGTGCCCCACCACCAGCCCTCGTCGATGTTGACGTACTCGTACCCGGCCTCGGCCATGCCGGCGGACACCAGGGCGTCCACCTGGGCCTTGATCGTGTCGTAGTCGATCTGGCTGGCGAGGCTGTTCCAGGAGGCCCAGCCCATGGGAGCGGCGGGTACGTCGGTCTGCGGGGCGGCGGCCAGGGTCTTTACGGCGGCGGCATCGGCGGCGGGGGCCGCGTCGGCGGTGGCGGCCGCGTCGGCCGGGGGTGCCGCGTACGCGACGGTGCCCACTCCGGTGGCGGTCAGCAGACCGGCCAGCAGCGCCCCGGCCAGGCGCCTGGGCCGTGGCCGTCCGGGGCGGGATAAGCGCGGCAGGCGGCGGGGGCGGGGGAGGCGGCGGAGACGGTGGAGGACGAGACGCATCAGGAACCACTCCCATTCGATATGCCGAACCATGTTCGCGATATGGGTCGCAGCTGGTCTCCGAAGGATTCTGTGGACCCGGTCGTTCGGTGACAAGAGGTGTGCGTGGGGAAACTGTCCCCTGACGTCACCGTCACCCCGCCCCGAGGGAGTCCTTACCGTGTCCGCTTCACCCCACCGCGCCGACCAGGCGCCCCTCGACGAGGAATGGCGGCTGCGCCGCGAACTCGCCGCCGTCTACCGCCTGGTGGCCCACTTCCGGATGACCGACCTGATCTTCACGCATATCTCCGCCCGCGTCCCCGGACCCGAGCACCACTTCCTGATCAACCCGTACGGCCTGCTCTTCGAGGAGATCACCGCGTCGAACCTGGTCAAGGTCGACCTCTCCGGCCGGCCCGTCGATGACACCCCGCACCCCGTCAACCCCGCCGGTTTCGTCATCCACAGCGCCATTCACGCCGCCCGCCCCGACGCCCACTGCGTCCTGCACACCCACACCAAGGCGGGCTGCGCCGTCGCCGCGCAGGACGACGGTCTGCTCCCGCTCAACCAGATCTCCATGGAGTTCTACGGCAGGGTCGGCTACCACGACTACGAGGGCGTCGCCCTCAACCTCGCCGAACAGCGCCGCCTCGTCGCCGACCTCGCCGACCACCCCGCCCTGATCCTGCGCAACCACGGTCTGCTGACCGTAGGCGAGACCCCGGGCGAGGCGTTCCTGCGGATGTACTACCTGGACAAGGCGTGCGAGATCCAGACCACGGCCATGGCCGGAGGCGCGAAGCTCACCATGCCCGACCCGGACATCTGCGAGCTCACCGCCCGCCAGCTGTCGGGCGAGGACCACGGCTCCGACTTCCAGGACGACCAGGCGTACACCCTCGCCTGGTCCGCCCTCCTCCGCCTGGTGGAGCGCATCGCGCCCGACCACCGGGACTGAGGCCGGCGGACCAGGCCGAAGGCGGCCGCCACGGCGAGGCCCCCGCGCGGACGGCTCGCGCGGGGGCCCGGCGGGGCTCGCGGTGGTCAGCCCGCCGGTTCCGGCTCGCGCTCCCGGTTCCGGCGCAGCGCGCGGGCGGCCATCGGGCCGGCCAGGGCGATCAGGGACAGGCACAGGATCGCGGCGGAGAGCGGGCGGGTGAAGAAGATAGTCCAGTCGCCCTCGCTGAAGGCCATCGCGCGGCGGAACTGGGTCTCCGCCATCGGGCCCAGCACGGCGCCCAGGATCAGTGGGGCGACGGGATAGCCGGCGCGGCGCATGCCGAAGCCCAACAGGCCGAAGAGCACCGCGATGCCGAGGTCGACCGCGTTCTGGGACAGGGCGTACACCCCCAGGGCGGCGAAGACCAGGATGCCCGCGGTGAGCAGCGGGCGGGGCAGCCGGAGGAGCTTCACCCACAGCGGGATCAGCGGCAGGTTGAGCACCAGCAGCATCACATTGCCGATGTAGAGGCTGGCGATCAGCGTCCAGACCAGCGCCGACTGGGTCTCGAACAGCTGGGGCCCGGGCTGCACGTTGTACATCTGGAACGCGATCAGCAGCACACCGGCCGTCGCCGAGGTGGGGATGCCCAGCGTCAGCAGGGGCATCAGCACCCCGGAGAACGCGGCGTTGTTGGCGGCCTCGGGGCCGGCCACGCCCTCGATCGCGCCCTTGCCGAACTCCTTCTTGTGCCGGGACAGCCGCTTCTCCACGTTGTAGCTCAGGAACGTGGGGATCTCCGCGCCGCCCGCGGGCAGGGCGCCGATCGGCAGCCCGATCGCCGTACCCCGCAGCCACGGCTTCCAGGACCGGCGCCAGTCCTCCGGGCTCATCCCGATCCTGCCGCCCACCGGGAGCATCTGCTCCTCGGGCGCCCGGCGCATCCGGGCCGCGGTGTAGAGCGCCTCGCCGATCGCGAAGAGGCCGACGGCGACGGCCACGATCTGGACGCCGTCGTACAGCTCCGGCACCCCGAAGGTGTAGCGCGCCTGGCCGGTGAGGCTGTCGATGCCGACGAGCCCGATGGCCAGGCCCAGGAAGAGGCTGCACAGCCCGCGCGCGGGGGCCTCGGCCACGACCGCGGTGACCGTGGCGAAGGCGAGGACCATCACCGCGAAGTACTCCGCGGGCTGGATCTTCTCGGCGATCTGCGCCATGGCCGGGCCCGCGAAGGTGATCCCCACGGTGGAGATCGTGCCCGCCACGAACGAGCCGATGGCGGCCGTGGCGAGCGCGGCCCCGGCGCGCCCGGAGCGGGCCATCGGGTGACCCTCCAGGGTGGTGGGGACCGACGCCGTCTCGCCGGGCACGTTCAGCAGGATGGCCGTGGTGGAGCCGCCGTACATCCCGCCGTAGTAGATGCCCGCGAAGAGCACCAGCGCGCCGGTGGGGTCGAAGACGAAGGTGAGCGGGAGGAGCAGCGCCACCGTGGTGGCGGGGCCCAGGCCGGGCAGCACGCCGACCAGCGAGCCGAGCGTGCAGCCCGCGAACGCCAGCAGCAGATGCAGGGGGCTGAACGCGCTGCCGAAACCGCCCATGAGGTCGTTGAGGACATCCATGGTCAGAACGCCAATCCGACGATGCCGGGCGGCAGGTGGATGCCCAGCAGACGGTCGAAGAGGAAGTACACGGCCAGCGCGAGCACCAGGCCGATCAGGGCGTCGCGGAGGAGCCGGCGGCTGCCGAGCACCCGCGCGACCAGCGCGAAGAGCACGGCGGTCGACTGCCAGTAGCCGCAGGGGGCCAGCGCGAACAGATAGCCGACCAGCAGCGCCAGCAGGGCCGCCACCGGGCGCCACTCGGTCAGCCGGGCCTCCTCGCGCGCCTGCTCGGTCAGCGCCGGGTCGCTGCCGCGGAACGCCTGGACGACGGCGACCGAAGCCGAGACGCACAGCCCCACGCCGACCAGCAGGGGGAACGCCCGCGGGCCCACGTCCTGGTCGATGGCCCCCTCGGGGATGGCGAAGGCCCAGCCCAGTACGGCCACGCCCGCCGCGAGGAAGAGCAGCGCGGCTATCCGGGGGCTCCAGGGCCGCTCGTCGAGCGGGGCCGTGCTGGCCGCGGCATCGTTCGCCGTACTGCCCTCTGCCGGGTTCGCGGTGGCGTCCCGCGCCGGGTTCGCCGCCTCGTCCCGCGCGCTCGCCGCCTCGTCCCGCGCGCTCGCCGCCTCGTCCCGCGCGCTCATGAGCCGAGTCCCACGGCCGTGAGCGCCTGGCCGACCTGGCGCTGCTGCTTGTCGATCAGGGCGCCGTACTTCTTCCCCGGCACCCACACGTCCTTCCAGTCGTTCTGCCGCAACGCCCGCTTCCAGCACGAAGTCCGGCGCATCCGGTCCACCACCCTCACGATCGCCCGCTGTTCGTCGTCGCTCAGCCCGGGCGGGGCCATGACCCCGCCGACGCTCACCACGGCCTCGTCCTCGTAGCCGAGTGCGCCGAGGGTGGGGGCGTCGATGCCCTCGGGAGCCTTGTCGCCGCTGACCGCGAGGACCCGCAGCTTCCCGGCCTCGATCTGCGGCCGGACCTCCGTCAGCGTGGAGAGGCCGACCTTCGAGGCCCCGCTCAGCAGCAGGTTGAGCACCTCACCGCCACCACCGGTGGGCACATACGTGACCTTGCGCGCCGGGATGCCCTCGGCCTTGGCGAGCCCGGCCACCGTGATGTGGTCCGGGCCGCCCAGCGACCCGCCCACCCACGACGTCCGCTTGGGGTCCTTCCGCATGGCGGCCAGCACCGAGCGCAGATCGTGGAAGGGGGAGCGGGCGGGCACCACGATCGCGGAGGTGCTCACCGTGAGCCCCGCGACGGGGGTGAGCTCGGACAGCTTCACGGGGGAGTGGTTCTGGATGGCACCGCCGATCATGGTCACCGTGTCCATGGTCATCAGCTGGTACGGATCGCCTTCCCGCCCCGCCATCCGGGCGAGCCCGATGGTGCCGCCCGCACCCGGCGCGTTGGTGACCGTGACGTCCTCGTCGATGGTCTTGCAGCTGGTGAGCGCGGAGCCGATGCCGCGCGCCCGCGAGTCCCAGCCGCCGCCGACGCTCCCGGGAGCGAGGATCGAAAGGCCCCGGGACGGATAGTCGGCGACGGCGCCCGAGTCGTCCAGCGAACCGATGGTGCACGCACTGCTCACCGTGGCCACGAGGGCGACCACCGCTGCCAGACGAGGGCCGTTCCTGAGGAGAGGAGGCATTGGGGACGCTCCAGGCGAGGGAGGGGAAGCCGAAGTGGGCTGGAGCTTGCGCCTCCGCCGACGGCCCGTACAAGACGATTGACTCGAAGGCATCAATGGCCGACGCTGCCCGGATGCCCGTCGTGATCGAGCTGGGGTCCGCCCCGGAGCACCGCATCAGCACCCGGCTGTCCCCGCTCGCCGAGCTGTGCGCCTGTCTGCACGCGTTGGACGGACCACGCCACCATCCGGCCAGCAGGCGCTGGGTGGGTGCGGTCCTGCATGGCGCGGACGAGCGGCTGCTGGAGCGGGCCGGCGGGTGGGCGCCGCTGTGGGGCGCCTTCCGCGCCCGCTATCTGCTGCCCCTCACCCCGGGCCCGGAGCGCGAGCTGGAGGAGGAGCTGGCGGAGGTGGCGCGGCTGGACGAGGAGACGTTCGCGACCATGACCGAACAGGCGCTCGTCGGCAAGAACGGCCACGGCCCGGGGCCCGGGCATGGTCCGGGGTCCGGTCATGGCCCCGGCTCCGGCTACGGCCTGGGCTCCGGGGCCCGGCGCGGCGGCCGCGCGCCGGAGCGCTTCCTGGCCCGGCTGCGGCAGCTCTCCGAGCGCCGGTTCGCCCTGGGGCTGCGGCTGCTTGCCGATCCCTCCGGATTCCGCGACGCCCTCCTCGCCTTCCTGTCAGCCGTGGCCGAGGAGGTCTTCGAGGCGGAGTGGACGCGGCTGCGCCCCGCCCTGGAGGCCGACGCCCGGGTCCGCTCCCATGAACACTCCCGCTACGGCGCTGCGGTGCTGGCCGGGTTCCCCACCGCCCGTATGGAGCAGGACCCGCCCCGGGTGGTCTTCGACAAGCTCTACAACGCGCGGGCCAGCCTCGCCGACAGTCCCTGTCTGCTGGTGCCGTCGCTGCACATCAACCCGCATCTCGCGATCAAGCACTACCCCGGCTACCCGGTCGTGGTGCAGTACCCGGTGCGCGACGGGGCGGGCGCGGAACCGACCGCCCTGGACGTGGTGATGCGCGGGCTGCGGGCGCTGGACGAGCCGCTGCGCATCCGGATGTGCCGGGCGCTGCTGCGGCAGTCGATGACGACGACGGAGCTGGCCACCCAGTTCGAGATGACGCCGCCGCAGATGTCGCGGCATCTGCGCAAGCTGCGGGAGGCCGGAATGGTGCACACCCACCGGGAGGGGGCGCGGGTGCACTACCAGCTGGACGAGGCGGCGGTGCGCAACCTCGGCGTCGACCTGCTCTCCGCGCTGCACCGCTGAGACAGCACCGACGGAAGCACCGACCGAGGTATCGACGGAGACATCGACGGAGGTATCGACGGGGACATCGACGGAGGTATTGACGCTCAGGCGGCAATCATCTTGAGCGTGCGCCGACCGTTGCGGATCGTGGCGGCACCCGCGACGGCAGAAGGAAGCGATACGTGACCACCCCCCGCGTCAAGACCACCAAGGCGTTCTACCGCACCGGCTCCACCACCTGGTTCGCCTCCCGGCAGGACCAGCGGTTCTCGTACGGCCTGCACATCCCGTCCGTCCACGAGACCACCGACACCCCGCTGCCGCTCATGGTGATCCAGCACGGCACCGGGCGCACCGCGTCCCAGTACCGGGACGCGATGGCCGAGTTCTCCGAGCGGCACGGCTGTGTCGTGCTCACCCCGATGTTCCCGGCGGGCATCGACGACCCGGAGGACCTGCACAACTTCAAGTTCATCGAGTACCGCGGCATCCGCTACGACGAGCAACTGCTCGCGATCGTGGCCGAGGCGGGGGAGCGGTTCCACATCGACACCGAGCGCTTTCTGCTGCAGGGCTTCTCGGGCGGCGGGCAGTTCGCGCACCGCTTCCTGTATCTGCACCCGGACCGGCTGTGCGGAGTGTCCATCGGCGCGCCCGGCCGGGTCACGCTGATCGACCCGGACCGCGAGTGGTGGCTGGGTACGAAGGGGTTCGAGCAGCGCTTCGGGGCGCCGCTGCGGCTCGAGGACATCCGTAAGGTGCCCGTGCACATGGTGGTCGGGGCGGAGGACACCGAGACCTGGGAGATCAACAACCCCGGTGACTCCAACTGGATGGACGGCGCCGACGCCGTCGGGCGCACCCGCGTGGAGCGCATCACCGCGCTCCGGGACAACTACACCGAGCTGGGCGTCGACGTCACCCTCGACATCGTGCCCGGGGTCGGGCACCGGGGGATGGGGGTGCTGGACGCGGTCCGGCGCTTCGCGGAGCGGGTCCTTCCGCGCGTCGTCTGAGCCCTGCGGGCCCGGATGCGCCCACGGAGACGGCTGTGCCCACGGAGACGGCCGTGCCCCCGGGCGGCGGCGCTGTGGCGGCCGCCACCCAGGGGCACAGGGGAATCAGAATCAGCGGAGCGCGGTTCCTACGGGGCCGCCCGCTCCTTGGGGGCGGGGTCCGAGGAGGCGGCCGGGGCGGTGGAGCGGCCGGCGGTGAGGCGGTCCTTGACCAGGGCGAGGGCCACCACGAGCACGGCCACCAGCGCGGAGAGGATCACCTGCTCGCGCCCGTCCTTGTCGGTGAGCATGTAGACCAGGACGAACGAGATCATCGCGATCGTCGCCCAGGTCAGGTACGGGAAGAGCCACATCCGGACGATCAGCTTCTCGGGGTTCTCGCGCAGGATCATCCCGCGCATCCGCAGCTGGCTGAAGCAGATGACCAGCCATACGAAGAGCGCGACCGCACCCGAGGAGTTCAGCAGGAACGTGAAGACGGTGTCCGGCCACTGGTAGTTGAACCACACCGCGACGAAGCCGAAGACGACCGACCCGAGGATCGCGGCCTGCGGGACGCCGCGGGAGTTGGTGCGGGCGAAGGCGGCCGGGGCGTCGCCGCGCTGGCCGAGCGAGAAGGCCATGCGGGAGGCGGTGTAGAGGCCGGAGTTCAGACACGAGAGCACGGCGGTCAGCACGATCACGTTCATGATGTCGCCGGCGTGCGGTATGCCGATCGAGTCGAGCGCCGCGACGTAACTGCCCTTGTCGGCGATCGCCTTGGAGTCCCAGGGCAGCAGGGTGACCACGACGAAGATCGAGCCCAGGTAGAAGACCGCGATACGCCAGATCACGCTGTTGGTGGCCTTGGTGACCGCCCGCCGCGGGTTCTCGGACTCACCGGCCGCGAGGGTGACGATCTCGCTGCCCATGAAGGAGAAGACCACCAGAAGTATGCCGGTGAGGATGGCGCCCGGCCCGTTCGGCAGGAAGCCGCCGCTGTCGGTGAGGTGGCCCAGGCCCGCACCCTCGTTGTTCGAATGCGGCAGCAGCCCGAAGACCGCGAGCCCGCCGATCACGATGAACGCGCCGATCGCCACGACCTTGATCCCGGCGAACCAGAACTCGAATTCACCGTAGGAGCCGACCGAGACCAGGTTGGTCGCGGTGAGCACCAGCATCACGATCAGGGCCCAGCCCCACTGCGGGACGGCCGGCCACCAGCCCTCGAGGATCTTGGCGCCGGCGGTGGCCTCGACCGCCAGCACCACGACCCAGAAGAACCAGTACAGCCAGCCGATGGAAAAACCGGCCCAGCGGCCGAGCGCCCGGTCGGCGTAGGCGGAGAAGGAGCCGGAGGTGGGATTGGCGGCGGACATCTCGCCGAGCATCCGCATGACGAAGACGACCATGAGGCCGACCAGCGCATACGAGACGAGAATGCCGGGGCCGGCCTTGGCGATACCCGCACTGGAGCCGACGAACAGGCCGGCGCCGATCACGCCGCCGATCGCGATCATCGAAAGATGGCGGTTCTTGAGCCCCGGCTTGAGGCCGTCGGGCGAGCCCGGGTCGCCGGGGGGCCGCTGCTGCTCCGGCGTGGTCGCAGGTTGTGCGCTCATGTGCTCGATTCCTTTGCTCTCGCGTTACGAGCGACGCCAGTGAATCTCAGGAGGTCGGCCAGTTGAACCTTTGAATCCAGATTGTTACTTGAGGTTTTCATGAGGTTCTTTGGCATTACAGGGATTTATGCGATGCCTACCCTGAGCGGCGAGGGCCACACGGCCATGACACACTCGGTACATGCGCGTGTACCTCGGCTCCGACCATGCCGGTTTCGAATTCAAGAACCACCTCGTGGAGTGGCTCAAGGCGGCCGGCCATGAGCCCGTCGACTGCGGCCCGCACATCTACGACGCCCAGGACGACTACCCGCCGTTCTGCCTGCGCGCCGCGGAGCGGACCGCCGCCGACCCGCGGAGCCTCGGCATCGTCATCGGCGGATCCGGCAATGGTGAGCAGATCGCGGCGAACAAGGTCAAGGGGGTGCGCGCGGCACTGGCCTGGAGCGAGGAGACCGCGGCCCTCGGCCGTGAGCACAACGACGCCAATGTGGTCAGCGTCGGCGCCCGGATGCACACCCAGGACGAGGCCACCAAGTTTGTCGAGATTTTCCTGAACACCCCGTACTCGGGCGAGGAGCGGCACACCCGCCGTATCGAGATGCTCAACGGTTACGAGACCACCGGCGAGCTGCCGCCCATCCCGGCCCATCACCCGCAAGGCGACTGATGCCCGAAGGGCACACCATCCACCGGCTGGCCGCCGACCACCTCGAGACCTTCGGCGGCCGGCCCGTCCGGGCCACCAGCCCACAGGGGAAGTTCGCCGACGGTGCCGGGCTGATCGACGGCCAGCCGCTGAGCCACGCCGAGGCGCACGGCAAGCACCTCTTCCTGGACTTCGCGGCCACCGGCTGGGTCCACGTCCACCTGGGGCTCTTCGGTACGTACGCCTTCGGCCCGGCCCCCGCCCCGCCGCCCACCGACACCGTCCGACTGCGGCTGGCCAACCCCGAGGGGTACGCGGATCTGCGCGGCCCGGCCGCCTGCGCCCTGATCACCGATGGCGAGAAGCAGGTGATCCACGACCGGCTGGGCCCCGATCCGCTGCGCCCGGCGGACGACGGCGAGCGGGCCTGGGCCCGGATCTCCCGCAGCCGGGTCAGCGTGGCCGCGCTGCTCATGGACCAGAAGGTGATCTCCGGGGTCGGGAACGTCTACCGCGCCGAGGTGCTCTTCCGGCACCGGGTCGACCCCTACCGGCCCGGCCGTGCGCTGACCCGCGCCGAATGGGACGCGATATGGGCCGATCTGGTGGCGCTGATGCGCGAGGGCGTGCGGAACAACCGGATCGACACGGTCCGCCCCGAGCACACCCCCGAGGCGATGGGCCGCCCGCCGCGCGTGGACGACCACGGCGGCGAGGTCTATGTCTACCGGCGCGCCGGACAGCCCTGCCACATCTGTGGTGGCGAGATCCGCACCGCCGATCTCGCCGCCCGCAATCTCTTCTGGTGCCCTGACTGCCAGCGAGCCTGAGCTCTCAGAAGCCGTGGGGCAGCCACGGCGCGACCGGGGTCGCGAACGCGGTCGTGGCCTCCGTAAGGGCGCCCTGACGGGCCTCCTGGACGCGCCCCGCACCCGCCAGCGCGGTCAGCGGGACACCGCCGAGGTACGCCGCTCCCAGGTCCCGCACGCCCAGCCGGAGATCGGCGGCGTCGTCCGTGCGCTCGCAGGAGGCGCCCTTGGCGTCGCCGCTCAGCCGCCAGCGTCCCTCGTTCCAGGGACAGAAGGGGTCCGTGACCTCCAGGACGGTCTCCACGGGCGTCGTGTACGCCCGCGCCTCGAGCGCCGCCCCCACGTCCACCAGACGGACGAAGAGCGAGTCGCGCAGCCTCAGGGCGCACCGCCGGATGTCCGAGACGAGGAGCTGCCAGGGATCGTCGACCGGGCGGGAGCCGGTCCGGATCACCGAGGTCAGGTCGAGGTCGAAGAGGAAGCGCCACAGCGCCGCGTAGGACGCCGGATCCCGGGCCTCCAGGTCGCGCAGGACGACCGTGCCCTTCGGCCCGGCCAGATCCCAGTCGGGCTTGACCGCGAACCGTACATAGCCGCTGACCTCGCCGCCCGACTCGGCCAGCACACAGCGCAGCGGGGACGCCCCCTCGCGGTCGCCCGGCGGGTCCAGCAGCGGCACCCGCTCCCAGCCCGGGATCCGCTCCAGCATGCCCGGCCGCGTGCGCACCCGCCGTGCGTAGACGGCCTCGCACGCCTCGACGGCGGACTCCAGGGGCACGGCGCGCAGCCGTACGTCGCCGGCGCCTTCGGGGACGGTCAGCCGCACCTGAGTGGTGTCGATCTCGGCGTAGGCGTTCTGCGTGGCCGCGCCATAGCCGAACCGTCCGTAGATGTCCGGTTCCGACGCGGTCAGAACGGCCAGCGGCTCATCGCCCGCCGCGCGGATGTCGTCCAACTGCCGCCGCATCATGGCCCGGAGCACCCCGCGCCGCCGGTGCGTGGCCTGCACGCTCACCATCGTGACCCCGGCCGCGGGGACGATCCCGCCGCCCGGGACCGACAGCCGGAAGCTGAACAGCCCCGCCGTGCCGACGATGTCGGTGCCGTCCCAGGCGCCGATCGAGCGCTCGCATTCGGTCAACTCCCGCCAGAGCGCGGATTCCTCCGGCGCTTCGGGAACTCCTCCGAACGCGAGTACCAGTTTTCCGTACCAATCATCCCAAATCGATGGGTCGAGCACGCGCAGCTCAGTCCTCATATTCCCATCCCTAGCAGCCGTTTCCCGTACACGCGAACGAATTTCGCTTACGATTGACCCCCCCTGGCTGGGTGGTTCAACGCGCCACGAATCGACGCGCGTCCGAACGGGTGGGTAGGGTCCCGATGCAATGACTGGCGGCGTGGACACTCCGTGGGCCCGGATGCGCAGAGTTCTGCACCGGGCTCGCACAGGCGTGCGCAAAGCCGGAGTGGACTACTTCCGGGGTGAGGGCTCCGACCGGCTCGCCCTGACCGCGCTGCTCCTCGGCGTCCCCGCCATCGCCGGAGGCACCATCGCCCAGCCCGACTGGTGCTCCCCGTCCGCCCTCGTCCTGCCCATCGTCGCGGGCGGGCTGCTGCTGCGCCCCGCCAGTCTGCTCGCCCTGTACGCGGCGGCCGCCACGGCCCTGATCGTGGAGTCCGCCGTGCTCGGCCCGTACACCGAGGAGGACGCCTCCTCCCGGGTCACCCCCGGCACCATCCTGGTCGTCGCCGCCGTCGGCTTCTTCGGCCTCCTGATCGCCCAGTTCCGCAGCCGCGTCGGCGTGCCCTGGCGGCGCGGCGGCACCATGCTCTTCGACCTGCGCGAGCGCATCCGCGTCCAGAGCAAGCTGCCCAACCTGCCGCGCGGCTGGCACCGCGAGATGGCGCTGCGCCCGGCCGGCGGGCAGTCCTTCTCCGGTGACTTCGTCGTGGCCGCCCGCACCGGCGGCGGCCGCACCCTCGAGGTCGTCCTCACCGACGTCTCCGGCAAGGGCATGGACGCCGCCTCGCGCGCCCTGCTGCTCTCCGGCGCCTTCGGCGGCCTCCTCGGCTCGCTGCCCCCGCACGGCTTCCTCCCGGCCGCCAACGGCTATCTCCTGCGCCAGGACTGGGACGAGGGCTTCGCGACCTCCATCCATCTCGTCCTCGACCTCGACAGCGGCGACTTCGAGCTCTTCTCCGCCGGACATCTGCCCGCGCTCCAGCTGAGCGCGGGCACCGGCAAGTGGGAGGAGAAGTCCGCCGACGGCCCGCTGCTGGGCGTCTACGACGGCGCCCAATTCGACCCCACCAAGGGCACGCTGCGGCCCGGCGACGTCCTGATGCTCTTCACCGACGGCCTCGTGGAGACCGCCGACCGGGACATCAGCGAGGGCATCGACCGCCTCACCGGCGAGGCGGACCGCTACGTCGGCTCCGGCTTCCACGGCGCGGCCTGGCACCTGATCGAGACGGTCGCGAAGGACGTCAACGACGACCGCGCCCTGCTGCTGATCTGCCGCCAGTAAGGGCGACTCGGCGCCTTACGGCCCGATCGGCCCGGCCGGCGGGGGTTAGCCCCACCCCGGATACGCCGGTGACCGTCATGGCTGCCGAGGGGCGGTGATCCGTACGTTCGAGGGGAATCGGGCGAACTCCTCGGAAGGGTCACCACCATGGGGCTGCGCAAGCGGCGACAGACAGCGGCGGCACCGGCCCCGCACCGCGCCCATGCCATCGAACTCCACGGCGTCCAGCGCCGCTACGGCCGCGGCCGCACCGCCGTCCACGCCCTGCGCGGCATAGACCTGACCCTTCCGCACGGCAGCTTCACCGCCGTCATGGGCCCCTCCGGCTGCGGCAAATCGACGTTCCTTCAGTGCGCCGCCGGGCTCGACCGGCCGACCACGGGGACCGTCAAACTCGGCGGCACCGACATCACCGGAATGAGTGAGAACAAGCTCACCGCGTTGCGCCGCGCCCGCCTCGGATTCGTCTTCCAGTCCTTCAACCTCCTCCCCTCCCTGACCGTCGAGCAGAACGTGCTGCTCCCCATGCGGCTCGCGGGTGCCCGCCCCGACCGCCACCGGGCCCATGAGGTGCTCGCCCAGGTCGGTCTTCGGGACCAGGCCAGGCGGCGGCCAGGTGAGCTCTCCGGCGGCCAGCAGCAGCGCGTGGCCATCGCCCGCGCTCTCGTCACCCGCCCCGACGTGGTCTTCGCCGACGAGCCGACCGGCGCCCTGGACACCAACACCGCGGCCGAGGTGCTCACCCTGCTGCGGCAGGCCGTGGACGCGCTGGGCGCGACCGTCGTGATGGTCACCCACGACCCCGTCGCCGCGAGCTACGCAGACCGCGTGCTGTTCCTCGCCGACGGCGCGATCGCCGACCGGCTCCTCCGCTCCCCGGCGCACGAGATCGCCGAGCGGATGGGCCGCCTCACCGCCCGCTCCCCGGCCCTCGCGGGCGCCTGGGCCGCGGAGGGGACCCGATGAGGCCGCTCACCAACGGACTGGCCCGCGCCGCCGTCCGTTTCAAGCCATCCGCCTTCGCGGGCACCTTCGTCGCCCTGGCCATGGCCGCGGCGATCGTGTCCGCGTGCGGCATCCTGCTGGAGACCGGGCTGCGGGCCTCCGTACCGCCGCAGCGCTATGCGAGCGCCCCGGTCGTGATCGCCGCCGACCAGCGGGTGCACTACGTCATCGGCCACGGCGACGACCGCTCGGACGAGTCCGAGCAGGTCCCCGACCGGGCCCGGCTCGACGCCTCCCTGGTGGCCACCGCCGCCCGCACCCCCGGTGCCGCCGCCGCGGCACCGGACGTGACCTTCCCCCTGCGCACCGCCCACGGTCCGGTCACCGGCCACGGCTGGGGCGCGGCACCCTTCACGGGGGTGGCGCTCGCCTCGGGGGCCGCGCCCCGTGAGGGCGACGCCGTGCTCAGCCCCGGGGCCGCCCGTGCGGCGGGCACCGGCGTCGGTGGCCGGATCACGGTGACCGCGCCGGACGGCCGCCACACCTTCCGGGTCTCCGGTGTGACCCGTAAGGCGGGCGGCGCCGACGGTGACGGCCTTACGGCGTGGTTCACCGACCGCCGGGCCCGTGCGCTGAGCGGCCACCCCGCCACCGTGGACGCCGTCCTCGTCCGCCCCCGCGCCGGCACCGGCCCCGACCGGCTGGCCGCCCACCTGGAGCGGACCGTGAAGGGCGCGGCGCACGCCCCTCGTGTGCACACCGGCGGCGGGCGCGGCGCCATCGAGGAGCCCTCGCTCGCGAACGCCGAGGAGATGCTCATCGCACTGGGCGGCTCCTTCGGCGGCATCGCGACCGCCGTCGCCGTCTTCACCACCGCGGGCACCGTCGCCCTCTCCGTGGGCCAGCGTGGCCGCGAGATGGCCCTGCTACGGGCGATCGGCGCCACCCCGCGCCAGATCCGCCGCTCGGTCGCGGCCGAGGCGCTGCTGGTCGCCCCGCTCGCGGGCGCGGTCGGACTGCTGCCCGGATGCGCGCTCGCCCGCTGGTGGTTCGGGCAGCTCAAGGAGAAGGGCGCCATCCCGGGGCCCGTGGAGCTCTCGATCTCCTGGATTCCGCTCCTCGTCGCCGTCGGCGCGGGCCTCCTCACCTCGCTCCTGGCGGGCCTGATGGCCGCCCGCCGCCCGGCGCGGATCCCGCCGGGGCGGGCGCTCGGAGAGGCGGCCGTGGAGCGGCTGCGGCCCGGTGTGATCCGTACGGTCCTCGGCGCCGCGGCCCTGGTCGGCGGCTTCATCATGACCGGCGTCGCCGCCTCCGCCTCAGGCGACGACGCGGCCAACGCCGCCCTCGGGGTCGTGATGCTCTTCATGCTCGCCGTGGGCCTGCTCGGCCCGGTCATCGCCCGCCTGTGCGCCTGGCTGATCGGCCTGCCGCTGCGCGCCGGACCGGCGCCGGCCCATCTGGCGTCGGCCAACAGCCGGGCCAACGCCCGCCGCCTGGCCTCGGCGATCACCCCGATCGTGCTGGCCATGGCCTTCGCCTCGACCCTGGTCTTCATGCACACCAGTGAGGACCACGCGGGTGCCCGCCAGCGGCGGGCGGGCATCGTGGCCGACCAGGTGATCTCCGCCCCGGAGGGGCTGCCGTCCGGTGCGGCGGCCCGTGTCGGTTCCGTACGGGGCGTGGCCGCGTCCGTGGGGCTGCTGCGCACCGGGGTGCTGGTCCCCGTGGGCTCGGGCGACGGCCGCTGGCTGCGGACCGCGTCGGCGCAGGGCGTCTCCGGGAGCGGCCGGGACCTGGCCGCCGTACAGGACCTGGACGTCCGTAAGGGGCGTCTGGACGCCCTGGGGCCGGGCCGGGTGGCCGTGGACGGGCTGCTGGCGAAGGCGGCCCATGCCCGGGTCGGCCACCGCCTCGCCCTCCACCTCCCGGACGGTACGACGATCTCGCCCACGGTGGTCGCGATCTACGGGCGCGGGCTGGGGATCGCCGAGCTCACCCTGCCCCGTACGGCCCTGTCCGGCCATGTGACGTCGGCGTTCGACAGCGATGTGCTGGTGCGGGACGCCGAAGGCGCCGACCGTAAGGCCGTCGCCGCGGCGCTCGGCAGGCGGCTCGGCGAGGACGTCACCGACCGGGACGGCTATGCGGCGGCCCAGGACGAGGAGCGGAAACTGAACGCCTGGGCCAACACCGTCATGGCGGGCGTCCTCGGCGGCTTCGCGGCCGTCGCCGCCGTCAACACCCTGGTGATGACCGTGCTGGACCGCCGCCGTGAGCTCGGCATGCTGCGGCTGATCGGCACCACCCGGCGGCAGGTGCTCGGGATGGTGCGCTGGGAGGCGCTGCTGGTGGCCACGGCGGGCATCGGCCTGGGCAGCGCGATCGCCCTGGCCACGCTCGTGCCGATGATGCGCGGCCTGACCGGCGAGGACCCGTACGTCCCCCCGCTCACCTACGCGGGCTTCGCGGGCACCGCCGTGGGGCTGGGCCTCGCGGCGACGGCGCTCCCGGCTCGCGCGGCGCTGCGCCGCACGACGCCGAAGCCGTGAGACGTGAGCCTTGAGCTGTCGAAGAGCTGTCGAAGCGCCGTAGAAGAGCCGAGAAAGGGCTGGCCCGTGGGATCCGCGGTCCAGCCCTTCGCGTCGTGGCGGCCGTTGGCGCGCTAGGAAGCCGGCGTCGTACGGCTGCGCGCCTGTTCGGCGGGGTCCTTACGGAAGGCCCAGGCCATCTTCGGCTCCATGGCGAAGCGGAAGGCGCGCTGGATGGGAGGCGTGCACAGCACGGTGACCACGGTGGCGGCGATGATCGTGACCGTGATCTCCCCCAGCGGCTTGTGCAGCCACTGGTACTCGTCGAACCAGCCCCAGAACCGGGAGCCCTTGGCCAGGAAGCCGTGCAGCAGGTAGCCGTACAGCGTCCCGGCGCCCAGCACCGTGAACCACATGTGGCGCCGCGGCACCCAGGCGAAGAAGCAGCTGACGAGCACGACCGAGCAGCCGAAGAGGGCGAGCGTCATCACCGGGCCGGTCCACGGCGGCGCGCCCAGCTCCTGGACGCTGTCGCGGTGGTAGAACCAGGCCGAGCTCATCCGCGGTGCCGCCCAGTAGGCGAACACGAAGGCACACGCGAAGATCGGCACCGATGCGATCCGTACCGAGCGGCGGCGGATCATCTGGAAGTGCTCGGGCTTCATGCACAGGCCGAGGATGAAGAACGGCAGGAACTGCAGCAGCCGCTGCATGTCCAGGTCGTCACCGATGTCGGGCGAGACCGCCGCGAGCGTGGCGACGGCGAGCGCGAGCGGGATCGGCCAGCGCACCAGCTTCCAGATCGGAGTGGTCAGCCGCCATACGAACAGCGAGACCAGGAACCAGGTGAGGTACCAGGGGTCCAGCAGGCTGAAGTCGTACGTCGGGTCGTCGTCCGCCCAGCGCTTGAACAGCGTGTACGCGACCTCGAAGAGCACATAGGGCACCGCGATGCCGGTGATCAGGCGCTTGAGCCGGTCCGGCCGCATGTCGAAGCTGCGCGAGAAGTAGCCGGAGATCACGATGAAGGCCGGCATGTGGAAGGTGTACACGACCATGTACAGCGCTTCCGCGGTGCGGCTGCTGTCGGTGAGCGGCTCCCAGGAGTGGGCCATCGCGACCAGCACGATCGCGAGGTACTTCGCGTTGTCGAAGAACGCGTCCCGCTGTTTGGGCTTCTGCCCGGCGGGGGAGGCGGCTGGCGGGGTGGTCGCCTGCTGCCCTGGTTCTTCGGTCCGCGGCGAGGGGGGAGTGGGCGCCGCCTCCTGGGGGAGCGGGGTCCGCTGATAACCGTGCGGGCGCAGGGAGTTGGTCACAGGCCCTCCCACCAGGAACTGGGGGAGACTACCCGGCACCTCACTGCGCGTGGGGGAGTCATGGCAGCGTGAAACATCTGAGGCACGATAGCGCTGAAACCTGTATTGCGTAAAACCTCGTTCAGTTTGCTTTCCGTTCATAGCCTTCGTATCGCGGCCGATAGTCGACCCCGGTAAGTCGGCCGAGGGGTCGACAAAGCGATGCGATCATTCGATATCCGGGCACAGACTGTCCGTTCTGATGGCTTTCATCCCACTTAATTAGGGCATATGCCCCGCAGGAGGCTCTGGCGGAATGTCTGATTCATTGATGTTTTGTCACCCTGTCGAGTGACCGCCGAGTGAATTCCGAATTCCTGCCCGAGATCATCCGGGGTGATCGGAATTCACCGGCCGGGCGGCCCGCCGAGTTGTGGGGAGTGTCACCCGTAACCCTTTGAATGAACGGTTACCGGACGGGTACCGGCGGGGTGGGTGTCGTGTGCACATGTGACCGTTTATCGCTCCACCCCACTGCTGAGCGGCGGGAGTTGATGGCACGATGGTGGCTGCGGGGGTGTGCGGGGTCGCGTGCTTCCGGGGCCTGTGAGACGTGTGCGACCGAGGGTGGGATGTTGTGGCCATTTCCCTGTCATTGGTACTGCTGGTGGGCGTCATCCTGGTGTTCATGATCCGCAATGGCCGGGTCAAGTGGGGACCGGCCCTGGTCGCGATCCTCTTCGGGTTCCTGCTCGCCTCGTCCAATGTCGCGCCTGACATCCAGAAGTTCCTCGACTCGGCCGCCGAGGCCATCGCCGACATCAACCCCTGATCGCCGACCCCTGGCATCGACTCCCGAGGCATCCGCCCCCGCGTCCCGAGGGGTGGACGCCCGGACGCGCGAGTGTGCGCGAAAGCGAACGGCCCGGCTCCGGGGAACTTCCCGGGCCGGGCCGAAAGCCATGGAGCGGGCGACGGGAATCGAACCCGCGTAGCCAGTTTGGAAGACTGGGGCTCTACCATTGAGCTACGCCCGCACACGCCGCGTACACGGATGTACCGGTCTCCCGGACACCTCCGCCCAGGCATGATCACCCGGAACGCGGCACGGCATGCATCGTAGCGGTTCCGGACCGTTCCCCGCACACCCTTGCCCACCAGTCGAATAACCGGCAGCCAGGGCGTCCGCGGGCATGTACCCTACGTGTCGCACCGACGGGGTGTGGCGCAGCTTGGTAGCGCGTCCGCTTTGGGAGCGGAAGGTCGTCGGTTCGAATCCGGCCACCCCGACCATCCACAGACGTAAAGATCGCGTTGTGGGGCCCGTCATGCTTGCGGTTACTATGCAAGCTGCGTGTCTGTGTCTTTTTAACCGGACGCGAATCCGCTGCGACGCGACAGCGCACCGCAGCTGAACACCACACGTCAGCCCCCAAGGAGACCGAACCGTGAAGAGCGCCGTGGAGAACCTGAACCCGACCCGGGTTCGGCTCACTGTCGAGGTGCCCTTCGAGGAGCTCAAGCCCAGCCTCGACGCGGCGTACAAGAAGATCAACCAGCAGGTCACGGTGCCTGGGTTCCGCAAGGGCAAGATCCCGGCCCGCATCATCGACCAGCGGTTCGGTCGTGGCGCCGTGCTGGAAGAGGCCGTCAACGAGGCGCTCCCGAAGTTCTACACCGACGCGGTCAACGAGGGCGAGCTGAACCCGCTCGGCCAGCCCGAGGTCGACATCACCGAGCTCAAGGACAACGAGCTGCTGACCTTCACCGCCGAGGTGGACATCCGCCCGGCGATCGAGATCCCGGACTACTCCGGTATCGAGGTCACCGTCGACTCCGTCGAGGTCTCGGACGAGGACATCGACAAGTCCGTCGAGCAGCTGCGGGAGCGCTTCGCCACCACCAGCCCGGTGGAGCGCGCCGCCGCCGACGGCGACATCGTCGTGGTCGACCTCGAGGCCAAGGTGGACGGCGAGGTCCTGGAGGACGGCGTCGCCACCGGCGTCACCTACACCATCGGCTCGGGCGAGCTGCTGGACGGCATCGACGAGGCCGTGACCGGCCTGGAGGCGGGTGGCGAGGCCACCTTCACCTCCGAGCTCAAGGGCGGCTCCGCCCAGGGCAAGGAGGCCGCGGTCTCGGTCAAGGTCTCCGAGGTCAAGGCCCGTGAGCTGCCCGAGCTCGACGACGACTTCGCCCAGCTGGCCAGTGAGTTCGACACCCTCGAGGAGCTGCGCGGCGACAGCCGTAAGCGCCTGGAGCGGTCGAAGAAGTTCGAGCAGGCCACCCAGGCCCAGGAGAAGGTGCTGGACGCCCTGCTGGAGCTGGTCGAGGTGCCGATCCCGGAGAAGCTCCTCCAGGACGAGATCAACACCCGTAAGCACAACCTCGAGCACCACCAGCTCGGCCAGATGGGCCTGAACCTCGACTCCTACCTGGAGATGCAGGGCAAGACCGCCGAGGAGTTCGACGCCGAGCTCAAGGAGCAGGCCGAGAAGGGCATCCGGACCCAGTTCGTCCTCGACGAGCTGGTCAACAAGGAGCAGCTGTCCGTCGGCCAGGAGGAGCTCACCGAGCACCTCATGCGCCGTGCGCAGTCCTCCGGCATGAGCCCGGACCAGTTCGCGCAGGCCGTCGTCGAGGGCGGCCAGGTGCCGATGCTCGTCGGCGAGGTCGCCCGCGGCAAGGCGCTGGCCGTCGTGGTCGAGGCCGCCAAGGTCGTCGACGACAAGGGCGAGACCGTGGACCTGGACGACGAGGAGGACGAGACCGGCGAGACGGTCGAGGCCACCTCCGAGACCGAGACCGCCGAGGAGCCCGCCGCGGCCGAGGCGGAGGCCGCCGAGGCGCCCGCGGAGTCCGAGGAGAAGCAGGACAAGGCCGAGAGCTGATCCCGCTCCGCTCCACAGCCCGTACGAACGGGCCCGAACGTCTGCACGCGTCCGGGCCCGTTCGTGTTCCGCGACGCCGGTCCGGCGCCGGGACATGCGCTCAGAGCGAACAGTTCCTGATGCGGGATGGCGCCCGCCGACCAGCGCGTTAGGGTCCGTAGATACGAGGGCAGGGGAGTCTCGCGAGCCCGCCGGCCACATTGGCGGCCAGGCCCCCACACCCCAGAAGAAGACGCTGAGACGGCCAGTCAGCCGTCAGAGACGAGCAGGTGGATACGTGACGAATACGATGCCTTCCGCCGCCGGCGAGCCGACCGTCGGTGGCCTCGGCGACCAGGTCTACAACCGGCTGCTCGGCGAGCGGATCATCTTCCTCGGCCAGCCGGTCGACGACGACATCGCCAACAAGATCACGGCTCAGCTGCTCCTGCTCGCCGCCGATCCGGAAAAGGACATTTACCTTTACATCAACTCCCCGGGCGGCTCGATCTCGGCGGGCATGGCGATCTACGACACCATGCAGTACATCCAGAACGACGTGGTCACCATCGCTATGGGCCTCGCCGCCTCGATGGGCCAGTTCCTGCTGAGCGCGGGCACCCCGGGCAAGCGCTTCGCGCTCCCCAACGCCGAGATCCTGATCCACCAGCCCTCCGCGGGTCTGGCGGGTTCCGCCTCGGACATCAAGATCCATGCCGAGCGACTGCTGCACACCAAGAAGCGCATGGCCGAGCTGACCTCCTTCCACACCGGTCAGACGGTTGAGCAGATCGTCCGTGACTCCGACCGCGACCGCTGGTTCTCCGCCGACGAGGCCAAGGAGTACGGCCTGGTCGACGACGTCATGACGTCCGCCTCCAGCGTTCCGGGCGGGGGCGGCACCGGGGCCTGAGGCCCGCCGTCCCGTAGCCGACCTCCAGCCCTCAGATCGCCACAGGATGGTGAAGACCCAGATGAGCAACTTCCCCGGCAGCGGCCTGTACAACGGCCCGATGGCCGAATCCCGCTATGTCGTTCCGCGTTTCGTCGAGCGCACCTCCCAGGGCATCCGCGAGTACGACCCGTACGCCAAGCTCTTCGAAGAGCGCGTGATCTTCCTGGGCGTCCAGATCGACGACGCCTCGGCCAACGACGTCATGGCGCAGCTGCTGTGCCTGGAGTCGATGGACCCGGACCGTGACATTTCGGTCTACATCAACTCTCCCGGCGGCTCGTTCACCGCGCTGACCGCCATCTACGACACGATGCAGTTCGTCAAGCCCGACATCCAGACGGTGTGCATGGGCCAGGCGGCGTCCGCCGCGGCCGTGCTGCTCGCCGCCGGAACGCCGGGCAAGCGGATGGCTCTGCCCAATGCCCGGATCCTGATCCACCAGCCGTACAGTGAGACCGGGCGCGGTCAGGTCTCCGACCTGGAGATCGCGGCCAACGAGATCCTGCGGATGCGCTCGCAGCTCGAGGAGATGCTGGCCAAGCACTCCACGACGCCCATCGAGAAGATCCGCGACGACATCGAGCGGGACAAGATCCTCACGGCCGAGGAATCCCTGGCGTACGGTCTTGTCGACCAGATCGTCTCCACCCGTAAGACGTCGGTCGGCCTCGGCTGAATCTTCGGTGGAAACACCCCCCTTGGACCGAGTAGGTCCAAGGGGGGCCCGAACCGGGGGCCCGGCAAGGTACCGTCGTAGAGGGCTGAGGGCCCCGGCCCACGGGAAAGAAGCAGAAAGCGCAGCGCAAGCACCCGGTTCCGCGCAGCAAAGCGGATCCAAGGCGAAGGGGAAGCACCTCGTGGCACGCATCGGTGACGGCGGCGACCTGCTCAAGTGCTCGTTCTGCGGGAAGAGCCAGAAGCAGGTGAAGAAGCTCATCGCGGGCCCGGGTGTGTACATCTGCGATGAATGCATCGATCTCTGCAACGAGATCATCGAGGAGGAGCTCGCCGAGACCTCCGAAGTGCGCTGGGAGGAACTCCCCAAGCCGCGCGAGATCTATGAATTCCTCGAGGGCTATGTGGTCGGCCAGGAGGCCGCCAAGAAGGCCCTCTCGGTCGCCGTCTACAACCACTACAAGCGGGTTCAGGCGGGCGAGAACGGCGGCCACAACCGCGACGACGGCATCGAGTTGGCCAAGTCCAACATCCTGCTGCTCGGCCCCACCGGCTCCGGCAAGACCCTGCTCGCGCAGACCCTCGCCCGGATGCTCAACGTGCCCTTCGCCATCGCCGACGCCACCGCGCTCACCGAGGCGGGCTATGTCGGCGAGGACGTGGAGAACATCCTCCTCAAGCTGATCCAGGCCGCCGACTACGACGTCAAGAAGGCCGAGACGGGCATCATCTACATCGACGAGATCGACAAGGTCGCCCGCAAGAGCGAGAACCCCTCGATCACCCGCGATGTGTCCGGCGAGGGCGTTCAGCAGGCGCTGCTGAAGATCCTGGAAGGGACCACGGCTTCGGTGCCGCCGCAGGGCGGCCGGAAACACCCGCACCAGGAGTTCATCCAGATCGACACCACGAACGTGCTGTTCATCGTGGGCGGTGCCTTCGCCGGTCTGGAGAAGATCATCGAGTCGCGGGCGGGTGCCAAGGGCATCGGGTTCGGCGCCACGATCCGCTCCAAGCGCGAGATCGAGGCGAGCGACCAGTTCCAGGAGGTCATGCCCGAGGACCTGGTGAAGTTCGGAATGATCCCGGAATTCATCGGCCGTCTCCCGGTCATCACCTCCGTCCACAACCTCGACCGCGAGGCGCTGCTGCAGATCCTCGTCGAGCCGCGGAACGCCCTGGTGAAGCAGTACCAGCGGCTGTTCGAGCTCGACGGGGTGGAGCTGGACTTCGACCGCCCGGCCCTGGAGGCCATCGCCGACCAGGCGATCCTGCGCGGCACCGGGGCCCGGGGCCTGCGCGCGATCATCGAGGAGGTGCTGATGTCGGCGATGTACGAGGTGCCGTCCCGCAAGGACGTGGCCCGCGTCGTCATCACCGAGGACGTCGTGCACTCCAATGTGAACCCCACGCTGGTGCCCCGCACTCGCGGCACCGAGCCGGGCGAGCGCCACGAGAAGAGCGCATAGCCGCTCCCGCAGGCGCAGCCGCCCCGCTGAGGGCTTACGAAAAGGGCCCCGGTCTCCCGGGGCCCTCTTCGTGTCGTACGCGCTCTGTGGTCGCTTTACGGGCGGTTCAGGCGGGCTTGCGGGTGTCCTGGTAGATGCCCGCGGTCACCTTGGCGAAGGACTCCATGTCGGCGTCCGACGCCGAGGTGTTCTCCGCGTTGACGTCGAGCACCATCGCCGCGTCCGTCTCCTCGGCCCAGACGCAGGCCGGGGCGTAGATCCGGTCGTAGAGCTTGACCACCTCGCACTCCACCGACGGGCCGTCAGCGCCCTTCGGCTGGAATCGCTTGCGCTTCCGCTCCACCGTGGGGGAGCCGTCGCCGCCCGCGAAGCCCTTGAACATCTCGTCGCGGACCGTGTCCGGGTCGCTGATGTCGCCGTACATCCCGGAGAAGGCGAGCCCCGAATTGTCGTCGTCCGACCGCTTGTACTGGGCCAGGACCGAGGTCGCGCCCTCGGGCATGCTGCCCTGCACGCTGGTGCCCTCGTTGTCGAGGTCGTCCGTGCCCTTGTCCAGCGTGTAGCTGCCGTCGGCGAGCGTCTTGGGGGTGACCAGCTTCATCGCCTTCGGGCCGTCGTCGCCGCCGGACAGCACCACGGCGCCGGTGACGATCGCGCCCACCACCACGAGCCCGGCCACCGTCACCGCGATGATCTTGGTGCGGTTGCCGCCCCCGCCGGCCGGGGGCGGCGCGGGGTAGGGCGGCTGGCCGTAGGGACCCGGCTGCTGCGGGTAGCCGTAGCCCTGCGGGGGCTGCGCCTGCGGATAGCCGTACCCCGGCGTCTGCGCGTACGGGTTGGGCTCCGCGGGCTGCTGCTGCCCCCCGCCGTACGGATTGGGCCGGCCGCCCCCGTACGGGCCGGGCCCGCCGTCGTAGGGCCCCGGCGGCGGTGGCTGGTTGTGGCTCATGGCTGTGGGGGTCCCCCTCCGGATCGGCTGTGGCCTGTGAACTGCGCGGCCCGCTCGGCTACTTGATCTCCACGCGCGCGTCGTTGCGGACCTTCGCGGTGATCTCACCGGCCTCGTCGAGCGACATGCTCTTGCCGGACAGCGCCGCGGCCGCGTCGGAGACGACCACATAGGCCACCGTGCTGTGGTCGCCCCACATGCAGATCGGGATCGAGAAGCCCTTGGTGGGTATGCCGCTGGAGCCGGAGTCCCCGCTCGGGGTGAACTTGGTGTTCTGGCACTTCATCACGGCGTTCTCGAAGCCGCTCGGCGTCACCGTCTCCGGGCTGCCCACCAGCTCGGCCTTCATCCCGCCACTGGTGGAGGGGTCCTTCTCGGCCTCTTGCGCGATCTTCGAGAAGGCGCCGTCGACGACCGTCTCGGGGTCCTTCACCTCGCCCCAGACGCCGTTGAGCTGCAGCTGCTTGGCGCTCATGCCCTCGCCGGACTTGTACTCAGCGCTCTCGGTCTTGGGGTTGGTGACGCCGAACTTCTCGAAGTCGTCCGCGTCCGAGGAGGTGAGCCCGCCCCCGCCGGAGGAGCTCTTGGTGTAGTCGCCGGCCACCGTCGCGGGGGTGGTGAGCTTGTACCGCTTGCCGTCGTCGGCGACCTTGCCGCCGCCGCCACCGCTGTCGTCCCCGCCCTTGAACACCAGGACGCCGCCGACGACCGCGGCCACCACGACCACCGCGCCGATCGCGATCGCCAGGCCCTTCTTCTTGCCGCCGCCCTGGCCCGGGCCCGGCTGGTACGGCCCCGGCATGCCCGGCTGGCCGTACGGCTGCTGCTGGGCGTACGGGTTCGGCTGCTGGCCGTAGGGGCCCGGCTGGCCCTGCGGCTGCCCGGGGTAGCCGTAGCCCTGCTGGGGCGGCTGCTGCGGCTGGCCGTAGGGACCCGGCTGACCCGGCTGCTGCGGGTAGCCGTAGCCGGGCTGGCCGGCCGCTCCACCCTGCCCGTAGGGACCCGGCTGTTGGGGCTGCTGGCCGTAGGGGCCCGGCTGGTTGTAGCTCATCTGTATCCCTCGTTAGAAATCGTGCTGTTGTGTCGCCATGCGCCGGCCGCGGGCTAGCCGTCGATCTCGACGCGCGCGTCCTTGCGCACCTTGGCCGTGATGCCGGCGGCGTCCTCAAGGGACATGCCACCACCGAGCACCGCGGCCGCCGGATCCGCCATGACCGTGACGCCCAGGGTGTCCTTGTCGCCCCAGACGCACGCGGGGGCCTCCATGGATCCCTGATCCGAGGTGAACTTCATGGACTGGCACTTCAGGACGTCCCCGTCGAAACCGTCCGGCGAGAACGTCCGGGGGCTGCCCTTGGCCTGCGCGGTGCCGTTGTCCTGCAGCGTCTTGACGATGACCGCCAGCGCGAGGTCCGCGCCCCGCTCCGGGTCGGTCACCTGGCCCCAGACGCCGGTGAACTTCAGCATCTCCTTACCGGAGGTCTGGTAGTCGGCCGCCACCAGATGCGGATCCTTGACGACCGGCACCTGCTGGAGGTCCTTACGGCCCGCCGCGGACAGATCGCTGTCGTCCGTGCCCGAGCCCTGGCGCTCGTAGTCCGCGGCCACGGTGTCGGGCGTGGTCAGCTTGTACGGGCCGCCGCTGCCGCCGCCGAACAGCGCGAACGCCCCCGCCCCCAGCGCCGCCACGACCACCACCGCGCCGACCGCGAGCCCCACCTTCCTGCCCTTACCGCCGCCACCGGCCGCCGGCCCCGGGGGCGGCGGGGTCTGGGGCCCGCCGTAGTAGCCCGCGCCCTGCTGGGGCGCGGGGGCCTGCTGCGGCGGCTGCGGCGGCTGACCATAAGGGTTCGCCGGCTGAGGCTGGCCATAGCCGCCGCCGGACCCGCCGTACGGGCCCGGGTGGCCGTAGCCGCCCTGCGGGGGCTGGCCGTAGCCCGGCGTCTGCGCGTACGGATTGGGCACGGGAGGCTGACCGGCGCCGTACGGCCCTGGCTGGCCCCCATAGGGGCCGGGCTGCGGCGGCGGCTGCTGATGGCTCATGTGCCTCTCCTTATGCGCATGACAGGTTCCAAACATCCTTCCCGACGCCCTCGGGAGCCTTGGCGCCGGGGCCACAACGGGTTCGTAACGGAAGGCCGCGGCCCTTTAGACTGCGGACGTGACCGAGAACTCTTCGCAGCGCCCCGCGAGCGGGCCGAACAGCCACCCCGAACTGCCGACCCAGTACGCGCCGGCCGATGTAGAGGGGCCGCTGTACGAGCGCTGGGTAGAGCGCGGTTACTTCGAGGCGGACGCGAAGAGCGGCAAAGAGCCCTACACCATCGTCATCCCGCCCCCCAATGTGACCGGTTCGCTCCACCTCGGCCATGCCTTCGAGCACACGATCATCGATGCGCTCACCCGGCGCAAGCGAATGCAGGGCTTTGAGACGCTCTGGCAGCCGGGGATGGATCACGCCGGTATCGCCACGCAGAACGTGGTCGAGCGCGAACTGGCCAAGGAGCGCGTCTCCCGCCACGACCTGGGCCGCGAGGCGTTCGTCGAGCGCGTCTGGCAGTGGAAGAGCGAGTCCGGCGGGCAGATCTCCGGCCAGATGCGGCGCCTGGGGGACGGCGTGGCCTGGAACCGCGAGCGCTTCACCATGGACGAGGGGCTCTCCAAGGCCGTCCAGACGATCTTCAAGCGGCTCTACGAGGACGAGCTGATCTACCGCGCCGAGCGCATCATCAACTGGTGCCCGCGCTGTCTTACGGCCATCTCGGACATCGAGGTGGAGTACGACGACGATGACGGCGAGCTCGTCTCGATCCGGTACGGCGAGGGCGACACCGCGATTGTCGTCGCGACGACCCGTGCCGAGACGATGCTGGGCGACACCGCGGTCGCCGTCCACCCCGACGACGAGCGCTACCGCCATATGGTCGGCACCGAGATCGAACTGCCGCTCACCGGCCGCCGGATCCCGATCGTCGCGGACGAGCACGTCGACCCCGAGTTCGGCACCGGCGCGGTCAAGGTCACCCCGGCCCACGACCCGAACGACTTCGAGATCGGGCAGCGGCACGGCCTGCCGAACCTGACCGTCATGGACGAGCACGCGGTCATCACCGCCCATGGCCCCTTCCAGGGCCTGGACCGGCTGGAGGCGCGCAGCGCCGTCGTCGGCGCCCTGCGCGCCGAGGGCCGGATCGTGGCCGAGAAGCGCCCGTACACCCACTCCGTGGGCCACTGCTCGCGCTGCAAGACCACCATCGAGCCGCGGCTGTCCATGCAGTGGTGGGTCAAGGTCGGCCCGCTGGCCAAGGCCGCGGGCGACGCGGTCCGCGACGGGCGGGTGAAGATCCACCCGGAGGACATGTCGAAGCGCTACTTCGACTGGGTCGACAACCTCCACGACTGGTGCATCTCGCGCCAGCTGTGGTGGGGCCACCGGATCCCGGTCTGGTACGGGCCGAACGGCGAGGTCGTCTGCGTCGGACCGGACGAGCAGCCGCCGAGCGGCGAGGGCTGGCACCAGGACAGCGACGTCCTGGACACCTGGTTCTCCTCCGGCCTGTGGCCGTTCTCCACGCTCGGCTGGCCCGAGCGGACCGAGAGCATGGCGAAGTTCTATCCGAACTCGGTCCTGGTCACCGGCTACGACATCCTCTTCTTCTGGGTCGCCCGGATGATGATGTTCGGCTTGTACGCGATGGACGGCACCCCGCCGTTCCACACCATCGCGCTGCACGGCATGGTCCGTGACCAGTTCGGTAAGAAGATGTCCAAGTCCTTTGGAAACGCGGTCAATCCGCTGGACTGGATGGACACCTATGGATCGGACGCGGTCCGCTTCACCCTGGCCCGGGGCGCCAACCCCGGTGTGGACGTCCCGATCGGCGAGGACTGGGTCCAGGCGTCCCGCAACTTCGCCAACAAGATCTGGAACGCGACCCGCTTCGCGCTGATGAACGGCGCCACGGTCGAGGGTGAACTGCCCGCCCCCGAGCGGCTGTCGGCCACCGACCGCTGGATCCTGTCCCGGCTGAACGCGGTGGTCGCCGAGGTCGACGCGTACTACGAGGACTACCAGTTCGCCAAGCTCTCCGACGTCCTCTACCACTTCGCGTGGGACGAGGTCTTCGACTGGTACGTCGAGCTGTCCAAGACCACCTTCGCCAAGGGCGGCGCGGAGGCCGACGCCGCGCGGCGCGTCCTCGGCGAGGTCCTGGACGTCACGCTGCGGCTGCTGCACCCGGTGGTCCCGTTCGTCACCGAGAAGCTGTGGACCTCGCTGACCGGCCAGGAGTCCGTGGTCATCGCGGACTGGCCGGGCGACAGCGGCTTCCGGGACGAGACGGCCGAGCGGGAGATCGAGAACCTCCAGCAGGTGGTCACCGAGGTTCGCCGGTTCCGCGCCGACCAGGGCCTCCAGCCCGGTCAGCGGGTCCCGGCCCGGCTGGAGCTCTCCGGCACCTCGCTGGCCGCCCACGAGGACGCGATGCGCTCCCTGCTGCGCCTCCAGCCGGCCGGTGAGGACTTCACGGCCACCGCGTCGCTGCCGGTCGCGGGCGCGACCGTGGCGCTGGACCTGTCCGGCGCGATCGACGTCGAGGCCGAGCGCAAGCGGCTGGCCAAGGACCTCGCCGCGGCCGAGAAGGACAAGGCGCAGACGACCGCGAAGCTGTCCAACGAGGGCTTCCTGGCCAAGGCCCCCGACCATGTCGTGGAGAAGATCCGCACCCGGCAGACGACCGCCGAGGCGGATATCGCCCGGATCACCGCCCAGTTGGCGGCCCTCCCCAAGGGCTGACCACCGGGGAGTACCGATCACACCACAGCGCCCCCGCCGGGGGCGCTTGCGCGTGAGGCGTGTGCGATGTGCCACAGACACCCCGGAGAAGCCGCACGGGCCCTTGGAGAAGCCCCACAGACGCCTCACAGGCACCACATAGCAAAGCCCCACCGGGAACCAAACACTGCCTTCAGGGAGTTATCCGGCCGTACGTCCCGGAAGGAGCTCCCCCTCCATGAACAAGCCGCTGAGAAGGGCATCGGTGTTCTCGCTGCTGCTCGTGCTGGCCCTGCTCGCCTGGGTCACCTATGTGCAGTTGGCGAGAGGCGACAGTCTCCGGGAGGACCCGCGCAACGCCCGGGTGGCCATCTCCGAGTACGCCGGGCCGCTGGGCGACATCATCGCCGGCGGCAAGCCGGTCACCGGCTCGGCCGCCACCAAGGGCGACCTGAAGTACAAGCGCACCTACACGGACGGGAAGCTCTGGGCGCCGATCACCGGCTACGCCTCCCAGTCCTACGGCAGCACTCAGGTGGAGGCCCTGGAGCGGCAGGTGCTCGACGGCTCCGACAGCCGGCTGAAGAACCCGCTCGAGGCGGTGACGCGGGAGCGGTCCAAGCCGGGCGACGTGATCACCACGATCAACCCGGCCGTGCAGAAGGCCGCCTACGAGGGGCTGGGGAACAAGACCGGCGCGGCCGTGGCGCTCGACCCCACCACCGGCGCCGTCCTGGGCATGGCCAGCACCCCCTCGTACGACCCCGGCACCTTCGCGGGCTCCTCCACGGCGGACCAGAAGGCGTGGACCGCGCTCCAGAAGGACGACAAGCAGCCGATGCTGAACCGCGCGCTGCGCCAGACGTACCCGCCGGGCTCCACCTTCAAGGTCCTGGTCGCCGCCGCGGCGCTGGAGAACGGGCTGTACTCGTCGGTGGACGAGCCGACCAAGAGCCCGGATCCGTACCGGCTGCCGGGCACGGTCACCGATATGCACAACGAGAACAGGTCGGCGCCCTGTGAGAACGCGAACATACGCACCGCCCTGCAGTACTCGTGCAACACGGTCTTCGCGAAGATGGCCGTGGACCTCGGCCAGTCCAAGGTGGCGGCGGAGGCCAAGAAGCTGGGCTTCGACGATGCCGAGCTGGACATCCCGGTGCGCGCCGCGAAGAGCACCTACCCGAGCGGCATGAACGACTCGCAGACGGCCCTGACCGGTATGGGACAGTTCGATGTGACGGCCACTCCGCTGCAGATGGCGATGGTCTCGTCGGCCATCGCGAACGACGGCAAGCTGATGACCCCGTACGAGGTCGACCGCACCACGGACGGCAGCGCGTCCGCCCTGGACCGGACCTCGGCCAAGACCTACAGCCAGGCGATGTCCCGGCACACCGCGTCCGAGCTGCAGTCCGCGATGCGGACGGTCGTGGACCAGGGCACCGGGACCAACGCGAAGATTTCCGGGGTGACGGTGGGCGGCAAGACCGGCACCGCCCAGCACGGTGAGAACAACAGCGCCAATCCGTACGCGTGGTTCATCAGTTACGCGGACGCCGGCGGCGGCCACAAGGTCGCGGTCGCGGTGGTGGTCGAGGACAGCGACGCGGCCCGTGCCGACATCTCCGGCGGCGGTCTGGCGGGGCCGATCGCCAAGTCGATGATGAACGCGGCACTGGCCGATACCGGCTCGTGACCTGGGTGGGGATGGCGCTGGGCCGGGTTGTCACCCCTCCCTCGTAGACTGGTCGGCGTGAGCGAGGAGCGCCCCCAGAACGAGTCCGACGAGTTCGAAGAGATCGTCGGAGCCGAGACCGACCGCGACCCCGATCTGGCGGTGATCGAGGCCGGCAGCCGGACGCTGCGTGCGCAGTCCGGGCCGCCGCAGGGAGACGGCATCCCGGCCCGCCCGTCCGACCCCGAGGTGGACCGCGCCCTGCGGGAGGTGGAGGGCGAGCTGGCCAGGCGCTGGCCGGAGACCAAGCTGGACCCGTCGCTGGTGCGGATCGAGTCGCTGATGGACATCCTCGGCTCGCCGCAGCGGGCCTATCCGTCGATCCACATCACCGGTACGAACGGCAAGACGAGCACCGCCCGCATGATCGAGTCGCTGCTGGGCGCCTTCGAGCTGCGCACCGGCCGGTACACCAGCCCCCATGTCCAGTCGATCACCGAGCGGATCAGTCTGGACGGGGCGCCGATCTCCGCCGAGCGGTTCATCGAGACGTACCAGGACATCCGGCCGTACATCGAGATGGTCGACGCCCAGCAGGAGCACCGGCTGTCCTTCTTCGAGGTGCTCACCGGCATGGCGTACGCGGCCTTCGCGGACGCGCCGGTGGACATCGCGGTGGTCGAGGTCGGCATGGGCGGCTCCTGGGACGCCACCAACGTGATCGACGCGGGCGTCGCGGTGATCATGCCGATCTCGCTGGACCACACCGACCGGCTCGGCACCACTCCGGAGCAGATCGCCGTCGAGAAGGCCGGCATAGTGAAGCAGGACGCGACCGTGGTGCTCGCGCAGCAGCCGGTGGAGGCCGCCTCCGTGGTGCTCAAGCGCGCGGTCGAGGTGGATGCCACGGTCGCCCGTGAGGGCATGGAGTTCGGCGTGCTGTCCCGGGAGGTGGCGGTCGGCGGCCAGCTGCTGACCCTGCGCGGCCTCGGCGGGGAGTACACCGATGTCTTCCTCCCGCTGCACGGCGCCCACCAGGCGCACAACGCGGCGATGGCGCTGGCGGCCGTGGAGGCGTTCTTCGGCGTCGGCTCCCAGCACGCCCGTCCGCTCGACATCGACACCATCCGCTCCGCCTTCGCCTCCGTGACCTCGCCCGGCCGGATGGAGGTCGTGCGCCGCAGCCCCACCGTGGTGCTGGACGCCGCGCACAACCCCGCGGGCGCCCGTGCCGCCGCCGCGGCGGTCACCGAGTCCTTCGACTTCAGCCGGCTGATCGGCGTGGTCGGCGCGAGTGACGGCAAGGACGTGCGCGGTCTGCTGGAAGCCTTCGAGCCGATCTTCGCCGAGGTCGTGGTGACCGGCAATTCCAGCCACCGCGCCATGGACCCGGACGAGCTGGCCGCGATCGCCGTCGAGGTCTTCGGCTCCGACCGGGTGCAGGTCGAGCCGCGGCTGGACGACGCTCTGGAGGCCGCCATCACCCTGGCGGAGGAAGAGGGCGAATACGCCGGAGCGGGCGTTCTGGTGACCGGGTCGGTGATCACGGTCGGCGAGGCCCGGCTCCTCCTGGGAAAGGGCTGATATGCGAACGCTGTGCGCTTCCACCCTCATCGGTGAGTTCTTCGTGATCGGCTTCGCCGGGCTGGTCGCGATGAAGACGTCCGGGCTTTCCACGGGCACCGTCTGGACGGTCAGCGGAATCGCCATGGGGCTGTGTGTGCTGCTGTGCGGGCTGCTGAGCCGTCCGGGTGCGGTGCAGATCGGCTGGGCCCTGCAGATCGGGCTGGTGCTGAGCGGTTTCGTGGTGCCCACCATGTTCTTCCTCGGGGCGGTCTTCGCCGCGCTGTGGTGGGCCTCGGTCCACTTCGGCCGCAAGGTCGACGAGGCCAAGGCGCGGTTCGCCGCGTCCTCGGCCGCCTCACCTGACGCTGCGTGACGTGGGCGTCGTTCCCCCATGTAGCCTCTGCCTCACAGCCCCGCCGCATGTCTTTTCCCAAAGGAGCCCGCACCGTGAGCCAGCGCACGCTCGTCCTGCTCAAGCCCGACGCCGTCCGACGCGGACTGGTGGGCGAGATTCTGGGGCGGATCGAGAAGAAGGCGGGCTGGACGATCAGCGCCCTCGAACTGCGTCAGCTGGAGCGTGAGGTCCTGGAGCAGCACTACGCCGAGCATGTCGGCAAGCCGTTCTACGAGCCGCTGGTGGAGTTCATGGCCTCCGGTCCGGCCGTTGCGCTGGTGGTCGAGGGCGAGCGGGTGATCGAGGGCGTCCGGGCGCTGGCCGGGCCGACCGACCCGATCGCCGCGGCGCCGGGCTCCATCCGTGGCGATTTCGGCACCATCGTTCGGGAAAATCTGATCCATGCCTCCGACTCGGCGGAGTCCGCCGAACGGGAAATCAAGATTTTCTTTCCTGGGCTCGCCTGATCCCGATCCGATCGTCACTGATCGGCCATCAGTTTGATCATCAGCTTGCCACACCCCTGCTGACCTGGGGGCGGCCGAATTACCCGGCCGCCCTTCGGCATATGCGAGCCGATCGGGGGAACGCATCTTCGCGACACGACGTCACCATTAGAGGAGGCGGGGTCGTGTTCTGCTGACAATGGCGGAGGACCCCCGCAGCGTGTTCGAGCGGGCGTGACTACGATGAAGTCTCTGCGCGTCGCAGCGCACACCCATCCTGCCGACCTCAAGCAAGCAATCGCTCCAGCAGGGAAGGCCTGACGTATCCTCATGGGGAACAACATGTCGTTCATCGGCCGTGACATGGCTGTCGACCTCGGGACCGCCAACACGCTGGTGTACGTCAGGGGCCGCGGGATCGTCCTCAACGAGCCATCCGTCGTCGCCATCAACACAAACACCGGCGGAATTCTCGCCGTGGGCGCCGAGGCGAAGAAGATGATCGGCCGCACCCCTGGCAACATCGTCGCTGTGCGTCCGCTCAAGGACGGCGTTATCGCCGACTTCGAGATCACCGAGCGGATGTTGCGGTACTTCATCCTCAAGATCCATAAGCGACGGTATCTCGCCCGGCCCCGAGTGGTCGTCTGTGTGCCGTCCGGTATCACCGGGGTTGAGCGCCGTGCCGTCATCGAGGCGTCCACCCAGGCGGGCGCCCGTCAGGTGCACATCATCGAGGAACCCATGGCCGCGGCCATCGGCTCCGGCCTTCCGGTCCATGAGGCCACCGGCAACATGGTCGTGGACATCGGCGGCGGAACCACCGAGGTCGCCGTCATCTCGTTGGGCGGCATCGTCACCGCGCAGTCCATCCGGGTGGCGGGCGATGAGCTGGACAACGCGATCATCCAGCACATCAAGAAGGAGTACAGCCTGCTGCTCGGCGAGCGCACCGCCGAGAACATCAAGATCACCATCGGCTCGGCGTACGAGGGCGACGAGGAGGAGCACACCGAGATCCGCGGCCGTGACCTCGTCAGCGGCCTCCCCAAGACCGTGGTGATCTCCGCCGCCGAGGTCCGCAAGGCCATGGAGGAGCCGGTCAACTCGATCGTCGACGCGGTCAAGACCACCCTCGACAAGTGCCCCCCGGAGCTCTCCGGCGACGTCATGGACCGCGGCATCGTGCTCACCGGCGGCGGTGCGCTGCTGCGCGGCCTGGACGAGCGGCTGCGCCGCGAGACCGGGATGCCGATCCACATCGCCGAGGACCCGCTGGACTCCGTCGCACTCGGGTCCGGCAAGTGCGTGGAGGAGTTCGAGGCGCTCCAGCAGGTGCTGGACGCCCAGCCCCGCAGATGACAACCCGGCGGACCGGCCGTACGGGTGGTTGGCTGCCCGTGCGGCGGAACGCTGATATACAGGCATAAGGCTCCCCAGGACCGGCCGGTCAGCACATCCCCGGCACCGGTCCGACTTCGACGAGGAAGGCACGTCGCCGCACGTGAGGGACACACGAGAGAGCCGGCTGCTCCTGGTGCTGCTGGTCGCCATCGCGTTCGCGCTGATCACGGTGGATATCCGCGGCGGCGAGGACTCACCCCTCGACGGCGCCCGGCACGCCGCCGCTTCCGTCTTCGGGCCCGTGGAGGACGGCGTCGCCTCCGCCGTGGACCCGGTCGGCAACGCGGTCGCGGCCGTACGGGAATCCGGTGACCGGCACGACCGGGTCCGCCGGCTGGAGGAGGAGAACACCAAGCTCAAGCAGCGGCTCGGCAACAACGCCCGCGACCGTGCCCGCTCCGCCGAGCTCGACAAGCTGCTCAAGACCGCCGGCGCCGGTCAGTACGGCATCAAGGGCGCCCAGGTCATCGGCATCGGCGCCGCCCAGGGCTTCTCCTGGACCGTCACCATCGACATGGGCAGCAGCGACGGCATCCGCCGCGACATGACCGTCATCAACGGCGACGGGCTGGTCGGCCGGGTCACCACCGTCGGCTCCTCGACGGCCACCGTGCTGCTCGCGATCGACCCGGACTTCACCGTCGGCACCCGTATGGAGGGATCGGGCGAGCTCGGTTTCGCCACCGGGCGCGGCGACCGCTCGCTCCATGTGCAGCTCCTCAACGGCAAGGCCCGGATCAAGAAGGGCGACCGGATGGTCACCTTCGGCTCTCAGGCGGACAAGCCGTTCGTCCCCGGCGTCCCGGTCGGCAAGGTCGTCGGCGTCGATCCCACCGGGGGCGATCTGACCCGCACGCTCCGGGTGCGCCCGTACGTCCGGTTCAGCAAGCTGGACATCGTCGGGGTCGTCGTCCAGCCGCCGCGGGCCAACCCGCGGGACAGCGTGCTCCCGCCAAAGCCCGCGAAGCCCAAGCCGACGCCCACGGTCACCGTCACGGCCAACCCCTCCGCCACCGCCACCAGCCCGGCCGCCAACAGGAGCTGACCGATGCTGCACCTCAACCGGATCGTCCTGTCGACCTGCCTGGTGGTCTTCGCCCTCGTCGTCCAGATCTGCGTACTGGCCCGCCTCCAACTGCCCGGCGCCGTTCCGGACCTGCTGCTGCTCGTCGTGCTCGGTCTCGCGCTCGTCTACGGCCACACCGGCGGCGCGCTCATCGGCTTCGGCGCGGGGCTGCTCGCCGACTTCGCCCCGCCGGCCGACCACGCCGCGGGCCGCTACGCCCTGGTGCTCTGCGTCATCGGCTATCTGGCCGGGCTCGCCAAGCCGGAGACGGGCCAGCTGAGGTCGGCCACCGGGCCGATGCTGGTGGTCGTGGCGGCGGCCATCGGCGCCACGCTGCTGTACGCCGGGGTCGGCATCCTCGTCGGCGACGACGCGGCCCGTCAGGTGGGCCTGGGCAAGCTGCTGTTCACCGCGGCCCTCTACGACCTGCTGCTGGCACCCTTCACGGTGCCGCTGATCATGGGGCTCGCCAGACGGAGTGAGAACGATCCGATGGCCGACAGCGCGGGCGGCGGCGAGAGCCCGTCCCGCTGGATCAGCACGGCGGGCGGTGTCAGCACCGGCCGGATCGGCCGGATGAGCCGGCTCAGGCGCCCGGGCCGGACGCCCCGGATCGGCAGCCAGCGCGGCGGGCTGCTGGCCCGTACCGGGAAGAACAGGACGGCACGCATCAAGGGGGTCAAGCGCCTGTGAGCAACGCCCTCCCGTCGCCCGCCTCCCTCCTGTCTCCCGCCGCCCGCCCGTCTCCCGCCGCCGCCCTCATGGGAGCGCCATGAGCAATATTCCTGAGACCGGACGGACCTCCCGGGTCACCATCCGGCTCGTCGGCCTCCAGATCCTGGTCTTCTCGCTGCTGCTGACCCTCGGCGGACGCCTGTGGTACCTCCAGATCCGCAACGGCGACGAGTACACCGCCGAAGCCGCCAACAACCACGTCCAGCAGGTCGTCCACCCCGCCGTGCGCGGTTCCATACTGGACGCCCGCGGGGTGCCGCTGGCCGACAACGAGACCCGTCTGGTGGTCTCGGCCAGCCGCACCGAGCTGATGAAGATGCCGGACGACGGCAAGGCCGTCCTCACCCGCCTCGCCGATGTCCTGGGCATGAAGTCCAAGGACGTCATGGACAAGGTCCGGCTGTGCGACGCCAAGACCCCGCAGCCCTGCTGGAACGGCTCCCCGTACCAGCCCATCCCGATCACCGACGAGGCCAGCGCCAAGCAGGCGCTCCAGATCCGCGAGCGCGAAGAGGAGTTCCCCGGCATCAGCGCCGAGCCCACCGCCGTGCGCCGCTACGCCGCGCCGGCCGGCTCCAACGCCGCCCAGGTGCTCGGCTATCTCTCCCCGGTCACCGATGAGCAGGTGAAGGAGGCCGAGCACACCAAGTCGCCCCTGCTCCGCTCCGACCAGGTCGGCAGTAACGGCCTCGAGCGCCAGTACGACAGCGAGCTGCGCGGCAAGGCGGGAGTGACCCGCTACGAGGTCGACAACCTCGGCCGGGTCATCGGCCAGCGGGAGAGCCAGCGGGCCCGCCCCGGCGACAACGTCGTCACCAGCATCGACTCGCGGGTCCAGGCCGTCGCGGAGAAGGAGCTGGACCAGGCGATGCGGGACGCCCGCAAGCAGCACGACCGGAACACCGGCACCAACTACAAGGCGGACTCCGGCGCGGTCGTGGTCATGGAGGCCAAGACCGGCCGGGTGGTGGCCATGGCGTCCAACCCGACGTACGACCCCAACGCCTGGGTCGGCGGCATCTCCGGCAAGGACTACAAGCAGCTCACCGGCAAGAAGTCCAACTACCCGCTGCTCAACCGGGCGATCCAGGGCCAGGCGGCGCCGGGCTCGATCTTCAAGGTCGTCCCGACCACCGCCGCGATCAACGCCGGCTACTCCTTCAACGGGCCGTATCCCTGCACCAGCTCGTTCAACATCGGCAGCCAGGTCTTCAAGAACTTCGAGTCCGAGAACTACGGCGGGATCAGCCTCGGCCGCGCGCTGGAGGTCTCCTGCGACACCGTCTTCTACCACCTCGCCTACGAGCAGTGGAAGAAGGACGGCGGCAACAAGCCCAAGAAGAAGCCGGGGGACTGGTTCTACCGGACCGCCCACCAGTTCGGCCTCGGTAAGGAGACCGGCATCGACCTCCCCAACGAGGTCACCGGCCGGGTCCCGGACCGCCAGTGGAAGAAGGACTACTGGAAGGCCAACAAGGACGCCTGGTGCAAGACCGGCAAGAAGGACGGGAACTACGGCCAGCGGATCGCCTACGAGAACTGCCTCGAAGGCATGAAGATGCGCGCCGGTGACTCCGTGAACTACTCCATCGGCCAGGGTGACACCCTCGTCACCCCGATCCAGATGGCCACCATCTACGCGGCCATCAGCAACGGCGGCACGCTCCACGACCCGACCGTCGGCAAGGCGATCGTCAGCCCCGACGGCAAGGACATCCAGGAGATCAAGCCGAAGGCGCACGGCAAGCTGCCGATGAAGGGCCAGACCCGCGACAAGATCGACAGCGCGCTCGCGGGCGTCGCCACCCGGGGCACCGCCGCCTGGCGGTTCCAGGGCTGGCCGCAGAGCAAGATCCCGATGCATGCCAAGACCGGTACCGCGGAGGTCTACGGCAAGCAGACCACCTCGTGGTTCGCCACGTACACCAAGGACTACACGGTCGTCATGACGATCTCCCAGGGTGGTACCGGCTCCGGCGCCTCCGGCCCCGCCGTGCGCAAGATCTACAACGCGCTGTACGGGGTCGACGCCAAGGGCGGCATCGACAAGAAGAAGGCGCTGCTGCCCCAGCCGCAGGCCGAACTGCCGAAGATCTCGTCGGACGGCTCCATCGAGTCCCAGCCGCTCGGCAAGCAGTTCGAGGCGGCCGCGCGGGAGCGGCGGCGGGGAGCTGATTCATGAGCGCGTCCACGCATGGTTACTCCGTCCGCCGCTTCACCCCGGAGCGCGGCGCCTGGAGCAAGCTCATGGCGCGCGACTCGGTCGTCCGCCGCCTCGACTGGGTGCTGCTGCTCACCGCGCTGGCCCTGTCCGCGATCGGCGGGGCGCTCGTCTACTCCGCCACCCGCAACCGCACCGAGCTCAACCAGGGCGATCCGTACTACTTCCTGGTCCGGCACGCCCTCAACACCGGCATTGGGCTGCTGCTCGCCATCGGCACCATCTGGCTGGGCCATCGCACCCTGCGCGGCGCGGTCCCGGTCCTCTACGGGCTGTCCGTCATCCTCGTCCTCGCCGTGCTCACCCCGCTGGGCTCGACGATCAACGGCGCCCACGCGTGGATCGTGGTCGGCGGCGGCTTCTCCCTGCAGCCGGGTGAGTTCGCCAAGATCACGATCATCCTGGGGATGGCGATGCTGCTGGCCGCGCGCGTGGACGCGGGCGATCGGCTCAACCCCGACCACCGCACCGTCGTCCAGGCGCTCGGCCTGGCCGGGCTGCCCATCGCGATCGTGCTGCTGATGCCGGACCTCGGTTCGGTGATGGTCATGGCGATGATCGTGCTCGCCGTGCTGCTCTCCTCCGGCGCGTCCAACCGCTGGATCGCGGGGCTCATCCTCACAGCCGTGGTGGGCGCGCTGCTCGTCTGGCAGCTGCACGTCCTCGACCAGTACCAGATCGACCGCTTCGCCGCCTTCGCCAACCCCGCGCTCGATCCGGCCGGGGTCGGCTACAACACCAACCAGGCGCGGATCGCGATCGGCTCGGGCGGGCTCACCGGCAAGGGGCTCTTCCACGGCACCCAGACCACCGGCCAGTTCGTCCCCGAGCAGCAGACCGACTTCGTCTTCACGGTCGCGGGCGAGGAGCTGGGCTTCCTCGGCGCGGGCCTGATCATCCTGCTGCTGGGGGTCGTGCTCTGGCGCGCCTGCCGGATCGCGCGCGACACCACGGAGCTGTACGGGACCGTCGTCGCGGCCGGGATCATCGCCTGGTTCGCCTTCCAGGCGTTCGAGAACATCGGGATGACGCTGGGCATCATGCCGGTTGCCGGTCTGCCGCTGCCGTTCGTCTCCTACGGCGGGTCCTCGATGTTCGCCGTATGGATCGCGATCGGGCTGCTCCAGTCCATCCGGGTGCAGAGGCCCGTCTCCGCATAGGGCCCGCTTGGTGTCGCGTCTCCGCTTGGGGCTGATAAGCCCGAGTTTGGGTACGTGACTCACATGGTGGACACGAAGCAGGAGATAGAGCGCAAGTACGAGGCCACCGCCGAGGAAGCCGGTCCGTCCGGGCGGCCCGACCTGCCGGGTCTGCCCGAACTGACCGGAGCGGGGCCGGTCGCGACCGTGGTGAGCCGGGGAGTCGCCACCCTGGACGCCACCTACTACGACACCCCCGGGCGGCGGCTGCTGGCCGACGGCATCACCTTGCGCCACCGCACCGGCGGCGACGACGAGGGCTGGCATCTGAAGCTGCCCGTCGGCCCGGACACCCGGGAGGAGCTGTGGGCGCCGCTCGGCGACGAGGTGCCCGCCGAGATGGCCGCACTGCTGCGCTCGCGGGTCCGCCACGATCCGCTGCGCCCGCTCGCCCATCTGCGCACCGAGCGGGACCGCAAGGATCTGGTGGACGCCGACGGCACGGTGCTCGCCGAGGTGTCCGTCGACCGCGTGACGGCCCGGCGGCTGGCGCCCGAGGAGAGCGAGCCGGCTCGGTGGACCGAGGTCGAGGTCGAGCTCGCCGAGGGCCGCGGCCACGATCAGCGGCTGCTCGACGCGGTCGAGGTGCGGTTGCGCGACGGCGGTCTGCACCGCGCCGACAGCCCCTCCAAGCTTGCCAAGGCCCTGGCCGAGACGGAGAAGGCCGCGGTCACGGCCGAGCGTGGCGGAGGCGGGGGCGGCGAGCGCGCCAAGCCCGCCAAACCCGCCAAGCCCGGTAAGCCCGCGAAGACCGCCCGTCAGGTCGCACGGGCCGCGTCGGAGCCCCGGCGGCCGCTCGGCGCCGACGATGTCGTCCTGGACTACATACGCCGTCAGAACGGCGCCCTGGTACGGCTCGACCCGGCCGTGCGCGGGGACGTGCCGGACGCGGTGCACCGGATGCGGGTCGCCACCCGCCGGCTGCGCAGCGCGTTCCGCTCCTACCGCAGGGTCCTGGACCGTTCGGTGACCGATCCGATCGACGACGAGCTGAAGTGGCTGGCCGGTGAGCTCGGCGTGGAACGCGACCGAGAGGTGCTCACCGAGCGGCTCCAAGGCCGTCTCGCCGAACTGCCGGAGGAGCTCCGGCGCGGCCCGGTGCGCGAACGGCTGCACCACTGGTCGCACGGGCGGCGCGACGGCGCCCGTGCCACCGTCCTGGGCGCGCTGGACAGCGAGCGCTACCTGACGCTCCTGGACACCCTCGACGCCCTGGTGGCCGATCCGCCGCTGCGCCGCGCCGCCGCGAAGCCGGCCGCGCCGGTGGTCGCCAGGGCCGTGCTGCGCGACTACGAGCGACTGGCGGGCCGGATGGCCACCGCGCTGGAGACGCCCCCGGGGCCGGACCGCGACATCGCCATCCACCAGGCCCGTAAGGCCGCCAAGCGGGTGCGCTACGCCGCCGAGACGGCCCGGCCCGCGCTCGGCAAGTCCGCCAAGCGGTTCGCCCGCCGTATGCGGGCCGTGCAGGACGTGCTCGGCGACCACCAGGACAGCGTCGTGGCCCGCGAGGCGCTGCGACAGCTGGCCACCCAGGCCCACGTGGCGGGGGAGAGCGACTTCGCCTTCGGGCTGCTGTACGGCAGGGAGGAGGCGCGGGCGGCCGCACGCGAGCGTGAGCTGCCGGAGCTGTGGGCCGAGATCTCGCACAAGAAGCACCGGGCGGACCTGGAGGCCTGATCCGTGGCGAGGGCGCCCGGCGGGGCAGGTACGCTAGAGGGTCACCCCTGTCAGCTTCACGAAAGTCCGCGATGTCTGTCGAGTCGGTCTTCCCACAGCTCGAGGCCCTGCTGCCGCATGTGCAGAAGCCCATCCAGTACGTAGGCGGTGAGCTCAATTCCACCGTCAAGGACTGGGACTCCTGCGACGTCCGCTGGTCGCTCATGTACCCGGACGCCTACGAGGTCGGGCTCCCCAACCAGGGCGTCATGATCCTCTACGAGGTCCTCAACGAACGCGAGGGCGTGCTCGCCGAGCGCACCTACAGCGTGTGGCCGGACCTCGAGGAGCTGATGCGCGAGCACAAGGTGCCGCAGTTCACCGTGGATTCGCACCGCCCGGTCTCCGCGTTCGACTTCCTCGGCGTCTCCTTCTCCACCGAGCTGGGTTACACCAACCTGCTCACCACGCTGGACCTCGCCGGTATCCCCCTGGACGCCGTGGACCGCACCGAGGACCACCCCGTGGTGGTCGCGGGCGGCCACGCCGCGTTCAACCCCGAGCCGATCGCCGACTTCATCGACTGCGCGGTGATCGGCGACGGTGAGCAGGCCGTGCTCGACATGACCGGGATCCTCCGCGGCTGGAAGGCCGAGGGCCGCCCGGGCGGCCGCGATGAGCTGCTCTTCCGCCTCGCCCGCACCGGCAGCGTCTACGTCCCGAAGTTCTACGACGTGGAGTACCTGGCCGACGGGCGGATCTCGCGTGTGGTGCCGAACCGCTCGGGCGTGCCGTGGCGGGTGTCCAAGCACACCGTCATGGACCTCGACGAGTGGCCCTACCCCAAGCAGCCGCTGGTGCCGCTGGCCGAGACCGTCCATGAGCGGATGTCGGTGGAGATCTTCCGCGGCTGCACCCGGGGCTGCCGCTTCTGCCAGGCGGGCATGATCACCCGCCCGGTGCGCGAGCGGTCGATCACCGGGATCGGCGAGATGGTCGACAAGGGGCTGAAGTCCACCGGCTTCGAGGAGGTCGGCCTGCTGTCGCTGTCCTCCGCCGACCACACCGAGATCGGCGACATCGCCAAGGGCCTCGCCGACCGGTACGAGGAGGACAAGATCGGCCTGTCCCTCCCGTCGACCCGGGTGGACGCCTTCAACATCGACCTCGCCAACGAGCTGACCCGCAACGGGCGCCGCTCGGGCCTCACCTTCGCCCCCGAGGGCGGCAGTGAGCGCATCCGTAAGGTCATCAACAAGATGGTCTCGGAAGAGGACCTCATCCGTACGGTGTCCACCGCGTACGGCAACGGCTGGCGGCAGGTGAAGCTGTACTTCATGTGCGGTCTGCCCACCGAGACCGACGACGACGTGCTGCAGATCGCCGACATGGCGACCAAGGTCATCGCCAAGGGCCGCGAGGTGTCCGGCAAGAACGACATCCGCTGCACGGTCTCCATCGGCGGTTTCGTACCCAAGCCGCACACCCCCTTCCAGTGGGCCCCGCAGCTGAGCGCCGAGGAGACCGACGCCCGGCTGGAGAAGCTGCGCGAGAAGATCCGCGGCGACAAGAAGTACGGCCGCTCGATCGGCTTCCGCTACCACGACGGCAAGCCCGGCATCGTCGAGGGCCTGCTCTCGCGCGGCGACCGCCGGGTGGGCGCGGTCATCCGCGCCGTCTACGAGGACGGCGGCCGCTTCGACGGCTGGCGCGAGCACTTCAGCTACGACCGGTGGATGGAGTGCGCCGAGCGGACCCTGCCCGACTTCGGCCTCGACGTCGACTGGTACACCACGCGCGAGCGCACCTACGAGGAGGTCCTGCCCTGGGACCACCTCGACTCGGGCCTCGACAAGGACTGGCTGTGGGAGGACTGGCAGGACTCCCTCGACGAGACCGAGGTGGACGACTGCCGCTGGACCCCCTGCTTCGACTGCGGCGTCTGCCCGCAGATGCAGACCGAGATCCAGATCGGCCCCACCGGACGGAAACTGCTGCCGCTGTCGGTGAAGTAGCCGAGTAGCCGTACGGCGGTGACATGGCGGTACGGCGGCGATGCAGCGGCCGGGCGGTGACGTAGCCGTCCGGCGGCCCTCCGTCACCGGGCCGCCCGCGCCGCCCACAAAGTAGGCTGGAAGACACCGGGGCCCCGTGGCCCTGGGGTTCGACGGCAAGGAAGTACAAGGAGACAGTCCCCTGGGCAAGCGACAGCCCGAAGGCCCGCCGCCCGCACCCGCGGTGCAGCGCATCCGTTTGCGTTACACCAAGCGCGGCCGCCTCCGGTTCACCAGCCACCGCGACTTCCAGCGCGCCTTCGAGCGGGCGCTGCGCCGCGCCGAGGTGCCGATGGCGTACTCGGCGGGGTTCACCCCGCATCCGAAGGTGTCCTACGCCAATGCCGCACCCACCGGCACCGGCAGCGAGGCGGAGTACCTGGAGATCCAGCTGACCGAGGCGCGTGACCCCGAGAAGCTGCGGGCGGTCCTCGACGAGTCACTGCCCGAGGGGCTCGACGTGATCGAGTCCGTGGAGGCCCGCACCTCGGGGCTCGCCGACCGGCTGCAGGCGTCCGTATGGGAGATCCGGCTCGACCGGGTCGCCCCGGCGGACGCCGATCGGGCCGTCGCGGCCTTCCTGGAGGCCGACACGGTCGAGGTGGAACGCCGGACGAAAAACGGGTTGCGAACCTTCGACGCCCGTGCCGCGGTGGCCCGGCTGGAGACGCTTCCGGCTCGGGCCGATAGGCCCGGCGACGGTGGCTGTGCGATACTGCGGCTGGTGGTACGGCATCTGACACCTGCCGTACGACCCGACGACGTCCTGTCCGGTCTCCGCGCTACGGCCGACCTGGCGCCGCCGGTCCCCGCAGCGGTGACCAGGCTGGCGCAGGGGCTGCTCGATGAGGAGTCCGGCACGGTGACCGACCCGCTCGCGCCCGATCGCGAGGCAGCTCAGGCCGCTACATCCACGGCCGCCGAGCTGACCGCCGCGATGGCGCCGGAAGGTCCCGCGTAGGGCCGCCGTCGATGCGCCGCCGATGCACTTGGGAGCCACCCGGGTCCGGCTGGCGCACTGACCAGAAGACTTTCGCCGGTCCCGACAGATCCGGTCCCGGCGAGCGAGACGACAGCTCCCGTGCGGCGCCCGCGCCCCGGACGGCGGCACCCGCGCACAGTGCGCGGGTGGCCGGCCGGAATCAGGCGCGGCGCCCGGGAGCGTGACGGGAGAAACGCCCGCATGCTCGAACCTATTGAGCCGACCCGACCTGTCCAGCCCCTGGGGTCATCCGCGCCGCGTGCCGTGGTACCCGGGGAACCCATCGACAACACGCCCAGCGACACGCTGCCGCCGCGCCGCCGCCGTGCGGCCTCCCGCCCGGCCGGTCCGCCGCCCGGTGCGGTGAGCGAGGCCGAGGTCACCGCGCCCTCGGTACCGGCCATAGCCGCTGCGCAGACCGGTGCCTTCGCCGCCGCCGAGGCCGCTTCCGAGCCCGTCGCCGCCGGTGCCGCCATGGCCACCGCGGGTGGATCCGTATCCGGGTCCGACACCGAATCCACCGCTCCGCCCGCCCGTACGCGGCGCCGGGTCGCCCGCAAGGCGACCGCTCCGGCCGGTTCGCCGGAAGCCGCGGAGACCGTGGTCCCGGCCGACGCCGGGCTTGGCGGCGAGGAGACCGAGGCCGCCGCCGAGCCGGTGGCGGAGCCCGTGGTGGAGGCCGCCGCCGAGGCCGCTCCGCCCGCCCGTACGCGACGCCGTGCCACCCGTAAGGTGACCGCTCCGGCCGGTGCCCCCGCGGAGTCGGAGGCCGTGCAGCCGAGCGAGCCGGAGGCGGCGGAGGAGCCCGAAGAGACCGAGGAGTCCGCGGCGGCTGCGGCCGCCGAGGCCGAGACCGTGTCCTCGGCCCCCGCCCGTACCCGCCGCCGTGCGACCCGTAAGGCCGCCGCCCCCGAGGGTGCGCCGCAGGCGGAGGCCGCCGACGCGGACGCGTCGTCTGCGGCGGCCGCTGGCGGCAGTGGTGACGAGGCCACGGCCCCAGCCGCAGTCGCAGCCGATGCCCAGGCCGATGAGGCCCCGCGTGCCCGTACGCGCCGTCGTGCGGCCCGTAAGGTGACCGCTCCGGCCGGTGCCCCCGCGGAGTCGGAGGCCGCGGAGGTCGTGCCGCCGAAGGAGCCGGTGGAGCCGGAGGCGACCGAGGAGTCGCCGGCGGCCGCCGAGGCCGAGACCGTGCCCCCGGCCCCCGCCCGTACCCGTCGCCGTGCGACCCGTAAGGTCACCGCCCCCGCCGGAGCGCCCGCGGAGGCCGAGGCCGCCGAGGAGCCCGCCGCCGAGCAGCGTGGCGAGAGCGCCGAGGAGACCGCCGGTACGCGGGCCGAGGACGAGGCGCCGCGCGCCCGCACCCGCCGCCGTGCCACCCGGAGCACCACATCCGAGGAGCCGAGCGGCGCTCAGGAGCCGCAGGCCGCCGAGGCCGAGGCCCCCGCCGCCGAGGCCGCGTCCGAGCCGGAGCCCGCGCCCCGTTCGCGGCGCCGGGCGGCCCGCCCGCCCACGGCCGTGTTCCAGGCGCCCGTCTTCACCGAGCCGGTCTTCCAGACGCCGGAGAGCGCCGCCGCCGCGGCCGCCGCCGCGCTGGAGGAGCCCGAGGAGGAGGACGAGGAGCAGCCGACGGCCGAGGCCGTAGAGCCCGAGGCGCCCGCCGGCCGCCGTCGGCGCCGCCGCCGTGGCGCCGCGCCCGCCGAGGAGCAGCCGGAGGCCGCCGAGGAGCCCGAGGCCGCCGAGGAGAGCGAGACAGAGGCCGAGGCCGGTCAGCCCGAGGGCGAGTCCGGCGAGGAGGAGTCGGGCGACCGTCCGGCCCGTCGCCGCCGCCGTGGTGGCCGTCGCCGCCGTCGTGGCGAGACCGCCGAGGCCGAGGGCGCTTCCGAGACCGGTGAGCGGTACGACGACGAGTCGGCCGCCGAGGGCGAGGGCGCCGACGAGCAGGGCGACGGCCGGGACGACTCGGGCGCCGAGGCCGGTGAGCCCGGCGGCTCCAGCAGCAGCCGCCGTCGCCGTCGCCGCCGCCGTCGCAGCGGTGACGCCGCCGAGCCCGAGGCGGCCGGTGACGACCCGGAGCGCACGGTCGTCAAGGTCCGCGAGCCCCGGGAGCGGCGCGGCAAGGAAGCCGAGTCCGGTGCCGACGAGGTGCAGTCGATCAAGGGGTCGACGCGTCTGGAGGCCAAGAAGCAGCGCCGTCGCGAGGGCCGTGAGCAGGGCCGTCGCCGTGTGCCGATCATCACCGAGGCCGAGTTCCTGGCCCGTCGCGAGGCGGTCGAGCGGGTCATGGTCGTCCGGCAGAACGGCGATCGCACCCAGATCGGCGTGCTGGAGGACAACGTCCTCGTCGAGCACTTCGTCAACAAGGAGCAGGCCACCAGCTACGTCGGCAACGTCTACCTGGGCAAGGTCCAGAACGTGCTGCCGTCGATGGAGGCCGCCTTCGTCGACATCGGCAAGGGCCGCAACGCCGTGCTGTACGCGGGCGAGGTGAACTTCGAGGCGCTGGGGCTCGCCAACGGGCCGCGCCGCATCGAGACCGCCCTGAAGTCCGGCCAGTCCGTGCTGGTGCAGGTCACCAAGGACCCGATCGGCCACAAGGGCGCCCGGCTGACCAGCCAGGTCTCCCTGCCCGGCCGCTACCTGGTGTACGTGCCCGAGGGCTCGATGACCGGCATCAGCCGCAAGCTGCCCGACACCGAGCGGGCCCGGCTGAAGCAGATCCTCAAGAAGATCGTCCCCGAGGACGCGGGCGTGATCGTCCGCACCGCCGCCGAGGGTGCGAGCGAGGAGGAGCTGTCCCGCGATGTCGCCCGGCTGCAGGCGCAGTGGGAGGAGATCAAGAAGAAGGCGAAGAGCGGTAACGCCCCGTCGCTGCTCTACGGCGAGCCCGACATGACCGTCCGGGTCGTCCGCGACATCTTCAACGAGGACTTCTCCAAGGTCATCGTCAGCGGTGACGACGCGTGGGAGACCATCCACGGCTATGTCTCGCACGTGGCGCCCGACCTCGCGGACCGGCTCCAGAAGTGGAACTCGGACGTCGATGTCTTCGCCACCTACCGGATCGACGAGCAGCTGATGAAGGCGCTGGACCGCAAGGTCTGGCTGCCCAGCGGCGGCTCGCTGGTGATCGACCGGACCGAGGCGATGGTCGTCATCGACGTCAACACCGGCAAGTTCACCGGCCAGGGCGGCAACCTCGAGGAGACGGTCACCAGGAACAACCTGGAGGCGGCCGAGGAGATCGTGCGCCAGCTGCGGCTGCGCGACCTCGGCGGCATCATCGTGATCGACTTCATCGACATGGTGCTGGAGTCCAACCGCGATCTGGTGCTGCGGCGGCTGCTGGAATGCCTGGGCCGGGACCGTACGAAGCACCAGGTGGCGGAGGTCACCTCGCTCGGCCTGGTCCAGATGACCCGTAAGCGGGTCGGCCAGGGGCTGCTGGAGTCCTTCTCCGAGTCCTGTGTGCACTGCAACGGCCGCGGCGTGATCGTCCACATGGACCAGGCGTCGTCCGCCGGCGGCGGTGGCGGCAAGCGCAAGAAGAAGAAGTCCGCCGCCGGTGCCGCTCAGCAGCAGGAGCGGGCCGCGGCTGAGGCCGAGGCCGAAGCCGAGGCGGAGTCCGAGGACGTCACCGAGGCGGCGGCCGAGATCGCGGCGGAGGCCACCCAGCCCAAGCCGCTGCCCGAGCCGGTCTTCGCGGCCGACGAGGAGCTGTACAGCAGCGCCGCGGAGGCCGAGGCCGCCGCGACCCGTGGGCGTACGCGCCGCCGTGCCACCCGTAAGGTGTCCGCCCCGGCGGGCGCCCCGAAGGCCGCCAAGGAGCCCGAGGGCGTGGTGGTCGTGGTGGCCGACGAGCGTCGGGAGGCGGTCCAGGCGGAGCCGGAGGCGGCCGCCGAGGCCCCCGCCGCCGCTCCCGCCGAGGAGCAGGCCCCGCTCGAGGGCGTTCCCGCGCCGCGTACGCGCCGCCGTGCGACCCGTAAGGTGAGCGCCCCCGCGGGCTCGCCGACGGGTTCCGAGGAGGCGGCCGTGGTGGTCGTGAGCGGGTCTTCCGCCGAGTCGGAGCCGGAGTCGAGGCCCGAGCCGGAGGCGGCGCCCGAGAGCGCGTCCGCCGAGGGCGAGGCCGAGGCCGCGGCACCGGCGAAGAAGACCGCCCGTAAGGCCGCCAAGAAGGCTCCCGCCAAGAAGACGGCGGCCAAGAAGACCGCCGAGAAGAAGACGCCGGCGAAGAAGACGGCCGCCAAGAAGGCCACGGCCAAGAAGACGACCGCCAAGAAGGCGGCGACGAAGAAGACCGCGGCCGCGGAGCAGCAGACTCCGCAGTCGGTCTCGGCCGCCACTGACGACTGACCCGGCCGCCCGGCCGACCGGGAGGGCACACTGTCATGTGACAGTGTGCCCTTCGGGCTCTGGTAGCCTTGACCCTCGGCGTCTGTACGCCAAACCCCTGAGCACATCCCTTCCGCTTCGCCGGAAGAGGCCGTTCGGCCGATGCTGAATCGCATGATCACTCGGTTGTCGCGACCCCTCGTGGGCCGTGTTGGGCGGCTGGCATCAGAGGTCCGTTTTCTAGCGAGAGAGTGAGAACCGCGTGTACGCAATCGTGCGCACCGGCGGCCGCCAGCAGAAGGTGGCCGTGGGCGATGTCATCGAGGTCGACCGTCTGGCCAGCAACAAGGTCGGCGACACCGTCGAGCTTTCCACTCTGCTCGTTGTCGACGGCGATGCCGTCACCAGCGACCCGTGGGTCCTGGCCGGTGTGAAGGTTCGCGCCGAGGTCGTCGACCACCACAAGGGTGACAAGATCGACATCCTGAAGTACAAGAACAAGACCGGCTACCGGAAGCGGATCGGCCACCGTCAGCTGCACACCGCGCTGAAGATCACCGGCATCGACTCGGCTGCGAAGTAAGGGACTGAGAAGAGATGGCACACAAGAAGGGCGCATCGTCCACTCGGAACGGTCGCGACTCCAACGCCCAGCGGCTCGGCGTCAAGCGCTTCGGCGGCCAGGTCGTCAACGCGGGTGAGATCCTGGTCCGCCAGCGCGGCACGCACTTCCACCCGGGCACGGGTGTCGGCCGCGGCGGCGATGACACGCTGTTCGCGCTGGCCGCCGGTGCGGTGCAGTTCGGCACCAGCCGTGGCCGCAAGGTCGTGAACATCGTTCCGGTCGCTGAGTAATCAGCCCGGGCGATATCGCACAGCCTTTTCCGAGGGCGGACCGCTCTTCCCGTGACGGGAAGCGGGTCCGCCCTCGGCGCGTTACGAGCGTGAGGCACATCAGAACATCCCCGAACCCGTATGTAGCTGGAGGCACCCGTCATGACCACCTTCGTGGACCGCGTCGAACTGCATGTCGCCGCGGGTAACGGAGGCCACGGCTGCGCCTCCGTGCACCGCGAGAAGTTCAAGCCGCTCGGGGGACCGGACGGCGGCAACGGCGGCCGGGGCGGCGATGTGATCCTGGTCGTGGACCAGTCCGTCACCACCCTGCTCGACTATCACCACAGCCCCCACCGCAAGGCCACCAACGGCAAGCCCGGCGAGGGCGGCAACCGCTCCGGCAAGGACGGTACCGACCTGGTCCTGCCGGTCCCGGACGGCACCGTCGTGCTCGACAAGCGGGGCAACGTCCTGGCCGATCTGATCGGGGAGGGCACCACCTACATCGCCGCCCAGGGCGGCCGCGGCGGCCTCGGCAACGCCGCGCTCGCCTCGGCCCGCCGCAAGGCCCCCGGCTTCGCGCTGCTGGGCGAGCCGGGTCACTCCGGCGACGTCGTCCTGGAGCTCAAGACCGTCGCGGACGTGGCCCTCGTCGGCTACCCGAGCGCCGGCAAGTCCTCGCTGATCTCGGTGCTTTCGGCGGCCAAGCCGAAGATCGCCGACTATCCGTTCACCACGCTGGTGCCCAACCTCGGTGTGGTCACGGCCGGTTCGACCGTCTACACCATCGCCGACGTCCCCGGCCTGATCCCCGGCGCCAGCCAGGGCAAGGGCCTCGGCCTGGAGTTCCTGCGCCATGTCGAGCGCTGCTCGGTGCTGGTGCACGTGCTGGACACCGCGGCGCTGGAGTCCGAGCGCGATCCGCTGACCGACCTCGACGTCATCGAGGCGGAGCTGGCCCAGTACGGCGGTCTGGACGACCGGCCGCGGGTCGTCGTGCTCAACAAGGTCGACATCCCCGACGGCAAGGACCTCGCCGACATCATCCGGCCCGATCTGGAGGCCCGCGGCTACCAGGTCCTCGAGGCCTCGGCGGTCGCACATCTCGGTCTCAAGGAGCTGTCCTTCGCCCTGGCGAAGATCGTCGCGGAGGCGCGGGAGGCGAAGCCGAAGGACGAGGCGACCCGGATCGTCATCCGGCCGAAGGCCGTGGACGACGCGGGCTTCAGGGTCGTCGCCGAGGAGGGCTTCTACCGCGTGCTGGGCGAGAAGCCCGAACGCTGGGTGCGTCAGACCGACTTCGCCAACGACGAGGCCGTGGGCTACCTCGCCGACCGCCTGGCGCGCCTCGGCGTCGAGGAGGAGCTGATGAAGGCGGGCGCCCACTCGGGCGACGAGGTCGTCATCGGCCCCGAGGACGACGCGGTCGTCTTCGACTGGGAGCCGAGCCTCGCGACCGGCGCGGAGATGCTGGGCCGCCGTGGTGAGGACCACCGCTTCGACACCCCGCGCCCGGCCGCGCAGCGGCGGCGGGACCGGGATGCCGAGCGCGACGAGGCGGACGAGGAGTTCGACACGTTCAAGCCGTTCTGAGGGCCGCGTGGCCGCAGCGGGGCGCCCCTGGGTGGTCCCGGATGCTCCGGGCTCCCGCGCGGGCTCTGAGCGGGCTTCCCGGTGCCACCCGGCAGATGGCATGACGAAGGGCCCGGGAGAAATCTCCCGGGCCCTTCGTCATGCTCTCGGTGCCCGCCGTCGGCTCGGACCGCCGGACGTCAGACCGTCGCGGTCTCCTCCGGCTCCGCAGAGCCGGACTCCAGCTCCATCTCCTCCGCGGCGTCCCGGGCCTCGCGCTGCGAGGGGATCTCGTCGGTGAGCCGGGTGGCCATCCGGGCCCGGCGCTCGTCGGCCTTGCGGCACAGGTCCTGCGTGGCCTGGTCGAAGCGCACCAGCGACGGCGGGTCGGACGGGCCGAGCAGATGCACCTTCAGCTCGGCGCGGGCGCCCGCGAGGGTGTCCTTCTCGGGGTCGCGGACCGCTTCCAGCAGTCCGGTCATGCCCGCGGCTTCCGGCGTGAGGATCGTGGCGGCGCGCACGGTCGGGAAGCCCGCCCGGAACTCCTCCTCCGTCATCCCGCTGGTGTTCGCCACGGCGTACGGCTTCTCGCTCGTCAGGTAGTCCGAGACTACGCTGGAGACATCGCTGATCAGCACGTCGGCCTGGTTGAAGCAGGTGAAGATCGCCGGACGCGGACCGGTGATGATCTGGTGCTCCCAGACCGGCAGCGAGGCCCAGTAGGCGCTCTCCCAGGCGGCGGTGGCCGCGGCGACGGCCGCCGCGCGGTCGCCGTCCGGGGCCCCCTGGAGCTTCATGCGCTCGATCTCGTCCGCGCTGGCCCGGAAGGCGGTGCTGGTGAGCCGGTTGAGTTCATCGGCGCACCGGGCCAGCTCGGCGGCGGCCTCCGCGCCGGGGCGGTCGCCGGTGCGCTTGGTGTTCGCCTCGGCGATCATCGCCTTGACGCGTTCGTTGGCGCGGCCCGCGCGCGGGTCGACGGAGCCGGTCATCGGGTGCGGCTTGTACAGCAGGCGCACCTTGGGGTCGGCGAGCAACTCGCGGACGATGTTCTCACCGGCCAGGATCACCGAGGTGTTGCCGGGGTTCCCGTCCCAGCCCTCCCAGGTCGGCGCGTACAGCACCGTCGTCAACTCACCGGTGGGCACGCCCGCGTAGGGGCGGATGGGGGCCAGCTGCGGCCGGCCGACCTCCACGACGTCCTTGTCCTCGACGCCGATGTCGGCGAGCTGGTAGCGCTCGCGCGCCGCCGGGCCCGCGACCCACACCTCGTCGTACGCCTTGGCGTACGGGTTGCAGCTGGAGAGCTTGTCGCTCTCGCCGTGGTTGATGAACGCGTGCTTGATCGAGGGGATGCGCAGCACCTGCGAGGTCTTGCCGGAGTTCGCCGGGTGCAGCAGCACCTTGAGCGTCGAGTGCTCCAGCCGCATCAGATGCGCGACCTTGGGGAGGCAGACGATCGGCACGTCCGTAGCCTCCACCTTCTGCACCATGAACCGCTCACGGAGCACGATGATCGGCTTGCCGTCGAGCGCGGCGAGCGTGGAGAGCCACATGTTCGCCTGGTACGCCGAGGAGTTGCCGCCGGAGAAGTACATGCCCACGGTCGGCTGGTAGTCGGCCAGCCACTGGTCCAGCCAGCGCAGGGCCGTGGCCTCGTTCGCCACGCGCTTGCGCGGCAGCAGCCAGCTGGCCAGGTGGGCCGTGCCGCCGATGCCGATCAGCAGCGCGATCGTCAGGCCGGCGCCGCCCCAGACGGCGTCCTTGGTGGCGGCGGTGATCAGCAGACCGGCGGTGACCGGCGCGGCCAGCCGCAGCAGACGGCGCCCGTGCTGACGGGCGAACAGCCGCGGCGGGGCATCGTTCAGGCGCAGCGCGGACGCGTCGATGTTGCGCGTGACGAACGGCAGCTGCCGGGTCCGGCGGACCAGGATGGCCGCCGCCTGGCAGGCGAAGTGCACCAGGTAGAAGAGCAGCAGCCCCACGGTCAGGGGCGCCTGCTCGTGCAGGGGATTGATGCCCTCGATGCGCAGCAGCCCGACCATGATGAGCATGTCGCGGAACAGCTGGCGCACCGTGACGTCGAGGCGGATCTTCCCCAGCAGCGACAGCAGACCGGGCTGCTTGTGCTGCAGGAAGAGATCGAGCGCGAGACCGCACGCCGAGGAGGCGATGAAAAGCGGTACGTTCGGAAGCACGGCGCCGACGAGCTGTGTGGCGAAGAACACGAGCATCGCGAGCAGCGCCGTCAGCTGTACGACCCGGCGTGGGGCGATTCCGGCAGAGGGCACGGGGTGGGCTCCTGGCAGGAGGGCAACGGACTGGGGGGACCCCTGACCGTATGCCGACGCCCGGCCCGGTGACAATCCGCGCCGGTGCCAACCGGTCGCAATCGGTGTCAAAGGTCCCCCGAGAGGTGTCCGCGGGGCGCTCATGGCGGTGGGTGAGGCGGTGTGCGCGGGCGGTGTCCGGAGGCTGAAATGCCGAGGCGGGCGAGGACCGACTGTCGTAGATTGCCCCCTTGTCATGATGAGTGTGTAAGGCATGCGTTTCTTCGGGGCGTGTGACGGGCCGGGGACGAACGAGGGAGCGGCGTGGCGGAGCAGGACGGGTCGGCGGTACGGGACGAGGTGGCCGCCGCCCGCAGGATCGTGGTCAAGGTCGGCTCGTCCTCCCTCACCACCGCGGCGGGGGGCCTGGACGCGGACCGTGTGGACGCGCTGGTCGACGTGCTCGCCAAGGTGCTCGACGGCGACGGTAAGGGCGACGGCGGCAGGGACGGCGACGGTAAGGGCGGCGACAGTAAGGGCGGCACGAACGGCAAGGAGATAGTCCTCGTCTCCTCCGGTGCCATCGCCGCCGGGCTGGCGCCGCTGGGCCTGGACCGGCGCCCCCGCGACCTCGCCCGCCAGCAGGCGGCCGCGAGCGTCGGACAGGGGCTCCTGGTGGCCCGCTACACGGCCTCCTTCGCGCGCTACGGGCGCCGCGTCGGCCAGGTGCTGCTCACCACGGACGACACCAGCCGCCGCGCCCACTACCGCAACGCCACCCGCACCCTGGACCAGCTGCTGGCCATGGGCGCGCTGCCGATCGTCAACGAGAACGACACGGTGGCCACGGACGAGATCCGGTTCGGTGACAACGACCGGCTCGCGGCCCTGGTCGCCCATCTCGTCCGGGCGGATCTGCTGGTGCTGCTCTCCGATGTGGACGGCCTGTACGACGGGGACCCCAGGACCCCCGGTACCTCCCGGATCGGCGAGGTCCGGGGCCCTCGGGACCTGGACGGTGTCTCCATCGGCAGCGCGGGCCGCTCCGGGGTGGGCACCGGTGGCATGGTCACCAAGGTCGAGGCGGCCCGGATCGCCACCGCGGCCGGGGTCCCGGTGGTGCTCACCTCCGCCAGCCGGGCCGGGGACGCCCTGCTCGGCCGCCGTACGGGCACGTTCTTCCACCGCACCGGCCGCCGCTCGGCGAACCGGCTGCTCTGGCTCGCCCACGCCTCCGCGCCACGTGGCGCCCTCACCCTGGACGACGGCGCGGTACGGGCCGTCGTGGAGCGCCGCACCTCGCTGCTGCCCGCCGGGATCGCGGCCGTGGAGGGCGAATTCACCGCCGGTGACCCGGTCGAGCTGAGGGACACCGAGGGCCGCCCCGTGGCCCGTGGACTGGTCAACTTCGACGCCAAGGAGATCCCGCAGCTGATCGGCCGCTCGACCAGGGACCTGGCCCGCGAGCTCGGCCCGGCCTATGAACGCGAGGTGGTCCACCGCGACGACCTCGTCGTCCTGGACTGAGCCGCTCCGGCGGCACGGGCACCCTCGAGGCGACTCGGGGAGAACCGAGCCGCCGGAAAATAACCCCCCTCCGAAAAACCTCAAAAGCGCCCCGCGGGCGGGCGTGGGCTGGTCAACTTTGTTCAACGGGGTCGCGCGGGGCAGCGCGCCGGCTGTGGGAGACGCGGCGGAGTCCGAGCGGAAGGCCGCGGCCATGGCACCGTCATGAGATGCTCCGCCCGCGCGTGAGCGGAGCAGCGAGTTACAGGAGGCCGTCGGTGAGACGAGGGCGCCCGGGGGCGTCGCCCAGAGGGGCGGCGGAGCGCACCCTGACCAGTGTCGGAGCGGGCGACGCCGGGTCCGGCGACGCCGTGGCGCACGATGCCTTGGCGCGCGATGCCGGGCGTGGCGAGGCGTCCCGGCTGTGGCACATCACCCTCAGCGTCTCGGGGAGCGAGGCGCCGCTGCCGGAGGTCCGCAGGGCGCTCGAGCAGCTGGCCCATGACCATCCGTTCCTGCTGACCAGCCGCTATGCCAACGATCACGCCGAGATCCGCTACTGGGAAGAGGCCCGCGATCTGCATGACGCCGCGGCGGTCGCGCTGCGGCTGTGGGGCGAGCACCGGGCCTCGGCCAAGCTGCCGCCCTGGGAGATCGTGGGGCTCGAGGTCATCGACCGTGATACGTATCACCATCGGGTCGCGGAGGGATACGGACCGCCACCGGCCTCTCCGGTGGGCGTGCATCCGTTCTGAGGGCCTTGTGCGACGCCGAGATGTGAGAATGCCATCTCGAACTGCGGAATAGTGCGTGGATCTCCGCCCCCGGCTCAGTACGCTTCGGACATGACCAGCGCACCCACGTCGCCGCTCACCGACCCCTGGCCGAAGTCCCCGGTCCTCCAGGCCGCCTACCGGGCCCAGGTCGCGGCCGCCGATCTCGCGCCACTGCCGCGCGCCCTCAAGGACGACGCGCTGCTCGCGATGGCCGACGCCCTGGAGGTGCGCACCAAGGAGATCGTGGAGGCCAACGCGGCCGATGTGGAGCGGGCCCGCGAGGCCGGCACCAGCGACGCCATCGTGGACCGGCTGACGCTCACCCCCGAGCGGGTACGGGCCATCGCCTCCGATGTCCGCGACGTGATCGCGCTGCCCGACCCGGTCGGCGAGGTGGTGCGCGGCTCCACGCTGCCCAACGGGATCGACCTGCGCCAGGTGCGCGTTCCGCTCGGCGTCGTCGGGATCATCTACGAGGCCCGGCCGAATGTGACGGTGGACGCCACGGCGCTCTGCCTGAAGTCGGGCAACGCGGTGCTGCTGCGTGGCTCCTCATCGGCGTCCCACTCCAACGCCGCGCTGGTGAAGGTCCTGCGCGACGCCGTAGGCGGGGCGGGGCTGCCCGCGGACGCGGTGCAGCTGGTGCCGGGCGAGAGCCGCGAGTCGGTGCGCGAGCTGATGCGCGCCCGCGGCCTGGTGGACGTGCTGATCCCGCGCGGCGGCGCGTCCCTCATCCGTACCGTCGTCGAGGAGTCCACGGTCCCGGTCATCGAGACCGGCACCGGCAACTGCCATGTGTACGTGGACGCCGACGCCGACCTCGACATGGCGGTCGAGATCCTGGTGAACTCCAAGGCCCAGCGGCCGAGCGTGTGCAACGCGGCGGAGACGCTGCTGGTGCACCAGGACATCGCCGCCCGGTTCCTGCCCCGCGCCCTGGACGCGCTGGCCGAGGCCGGGGTCACGGTCCACGCGGACGAGCGGGTCATGGCGCTCGCGGAGGGCTCAAAGGCCACGATGGTCCCGGCGGTGGTCGACGACTGGGAGACCGAGTACCTCTCGTACGACATCGCGGCGGGCGTCGTGGACTCCCTGGAGGCCGCGGTGAGCCACATCCGCCTGTGGTCCTCCGGGCACACCGAGGCCATCGTCACGACGTCCCAGCAGGCCGCCCGCCGCTTCACCCAGCTCGTGGACTCCACCACGGTCGCCGTGAACGTCTCCACGCGGTTCACCGACGGCGGGCAGTTCGGCTTCGGCGCCGAGATCGGCATCTCCACCCAGAAGCTGCACGCCCGGGGGCCCATGGCGCTGCCCGAGCTGACCTCGACGAAGTACATCGTCACCGGCGACGGCCACACCCGCTGAGTCACCCGTTCGGGGGATAGTCGATTTCCGGCACCGCTGGGGTGGATCTTCCCCCGAATACCATTTCACCCTGCCCAAATTGACCCGTCCGGTCTACTCTGAATGGGTGCCGGACGACGTGGGGGGCAAGCCGTTCCCGGACGGCGACGAGCCCGACGACCGCAGCCACGGCGAGACGAACGACGAGTTCGCCGCCGTGGTATTCGACGAGGACTTCGTACGGTCGGCCCCGATCCATGAGCCCACCGCCATCGAGCGGATGCTGGCCGCCGCCGAGGCCCGTGCCGAGGCCGAGGCGTCCCGGCGCCGCAGGGCCGGTGTCCCGCCCGAGGACGAGCTCTTCGAGGACGGGTACGGGGCGGAGGCCGACTTCTACGGCGCGGACGACCGCGACGGACGCTTCGGCCCCGGGCGGGACGGGGACGACGCGTACGGCCCTTACGGGCGCTACGGCAGCGCGGGGCGTCCTTACCGCGGCCATGCCCGCTGGCACCGCCCGGTGGCCTGGCTGCTGGCCGTCCTGATGGGCATCGGGGTGGTCGCCCTGGCCTTCACGGCGGTCTACCGGGGCGCCTCGGGCAACCGCCAGGACCCCGCCCCGCCGCCCGCCACCAGCGGTGTCGACGGCTCGCCCGCGGGGCAGCCGCGCCTGGAGCCCTCGGGGTCGGAGTCGGCCCCGGAGCCGACCGGGGCCAAGGGCCCGACCGCCTCCGCCGTGCCGCCGTCGCGGTGACGTCCTCGCAGCTCGCTAGCATGTCGCGGCCTATGGGGCGTTTCCTCCGCACTCGCCTCCCAAGTTGTGGAGTACCACCGCGTTTACCGTCGCCCCCGGCGACCTACTCTTGAGATATGACCGGGCGTGGAGACCCTCCCGAGGGGACACCCGAGGGCGTCCCGGGAGGTGGTGAGGACGAGTACCGCTCCGTCGTGTTCGACGAGTCGTTCGTCCGTGCTGCCCGGCTCCAGGAGTTCTCCGCCGACGAGCGCATGGGCGAGCACGCACGGGCGGTGCGCAGCCGGCACGCCTGGGCCAGGGCCGGGGCGTCGCGCCAGGCCGTCGCGCTCGTCCTGCTGATCGCCATCGCCTTCGCGGCCGCCGTCTACATGGGGGTGCGCCACCCGTACCAGACGCCGCAGCCGCAGACCGTGGAGCCACTGCACAGCAGCGTGGTGCCGCTCGCGCCGCGCGGTGAGGTGCCCGGAGGGCCGCCGGACCGGCTGTTCCGCAACAGCCCGGCCGCCGAGTTCCGCACCGGTGCCGAAGGGGTCACCGTGCCCGGCGCCCGCCGCACCCAGAGCTTCTCCGAGAGCCAGGTGATGACGGCGCTCACCACCGCCAAGGACTACCTGGTCAGATCCGCCATCGACCCGGGTGTGCTCACCGGCGGCCCGGTGCAGGCCGTAAGGCTGCTGCTGGATCCCGCCCAGCAGACCCAGTTCGACCAGAGCATCGAACATCCGGTCGACGACGGACGGCATGCGGCCACCGGCTGGCTGAACCGCTTCAACCCGGCCGAGGTGACCCTGGCCGACACTCCGGTGCGGGTCCGCGGCACCCTTACGGTCATCGAGCGCAGCGCCGCGACCCTGGAGGTCGCCGCCGATCACGTCTTCGTCTACGCGCTCCAGCCGGCCCATGAGCGCGGACCGGACCATGCCTCGCTGTTCACCGTGCGCCGTGAGACGCGGTTCCGCTTCGACCGGGACGATCTGCGCGACCACCATCTGGAGCTGGTGCAGAGCACCGTGCTGGCGGGTCCGCAGGCCTGCGCCGCGAACGCCTCCGGCTATCTGCGGCCGATGCTCGCCGGTCAGAGCGCCAAGGGCGACGCCCCGACGGGCACCGACCCGTACACCACGGGCCGGACCACGGTGTCGCTGTGCGGCGTCATGGCCCCCGGGACCCAGCCCGCCGTCGACGGGCGGTCCTGAGGGCCGTCAGGGGCCGGCTCAGCGCCGCGGCGGGGTGTCCCCGGCCCCGTCGTTGCCCGGTCGCTCCTCAGGCCCGTCTCCGGGTCGCTGGTCCTCGGTCGCGTCCTGAGCCCCGCCCTGAGCCCCGTCCTCAGCCCCGCCCCGGGGCTCGTCACGGGGCTCCTCCCGGGGCGGCGTGCCCTCCTCGGCGGTCTCACCGTGCTTGCCCGCGCCACCGGTGAACCGGTCGCGCAGCTTGCTGCCCAGGTCCCCGGCGCCCCCCGCCACGTCCCTGACGAAGGCGAACAGCGGGTCCTTGCTGTTGCGGACCGACTCCGCGTAGTGGCTCGCGGACTCCCGGAACGAGTCGCTGACCGAGGTGTCCCGGTCCTCGTCGCGGCGCGGGTAGTGGCCGTCCATGAGCCGCTGGTAATCGCGGGTCGCGGCCCACTTCTTGAGCTCGGCGGCGCGCACGGTGGTGAACGGATGGCTGCGCGGCAGCATGTTCATGATCTTGAGGACGGAGTCCCGCAGATCGCCGCTCGACTCGTACTCCTCCGCCTGCTCCAGGAAGGCGTCCACGTTCATCTCATGGAGGTGATGGCCGCCCGCGAGCTTCATCAGCCCGCGCATCGAGGCCCGCAGATCCTGCCCCACCAGCAGCCCTGCCCGGTCCGCCGACAGCTCCGACTTGCGGAACCACTCGCGCAGCGCCGTGACCAGCGCCAGCACCGCCACATTGCCGAGCGGAATCCAGGCGACCTTCATGGCGAGGCTGGTGAGGAAGAGCAGTATCGTCCGGTAGACCGAGTGCCCCGACAGCGCATGGCCCACCTCATGGCCGATGACCGCCCGCATCTCCTCCTCGTCGAGCAGCTCGACCAGACCGGTGGAGACCACGATGATCGGCGCGTCCATGCCGATGCACATCGCGGTCGGCTGCGGGTTCTGGGTGACGTACATGGCCGGGACCCGCTCCAGGTCCAGGATGTAGCAGGCGTCCCGCAGCATGTCGTGGAGATGGGTGAACTGCCGCTCGCTGACCCGCACCGAGTCGGAGAGGTAGAGCAGCCGCAGGCTTCGCTCGGGCAGCAGACCGCTCATCGCCTTGAAGACGGTGTCGAAGCCGGTCAGCTTGCGCAGCGCGACCAGCGCGGAGCGGTCCGCCGGATGTTCGTACGCCCGTGAGGAGATCCCGGGGAACCGCCGCCGTTCCCGGCCGGGCACATGCTCCCGGGCGTCTCCCGTCCCGTTTCCACCACCGGTCTCGTGGCTGTCGCTCATGTCGCCCCCTCGTTGATTGCCCGCTCGACGGGGCGCCCGGTCCGGGCCCCTCGTCCGGCGGCCCCCAGCCTAGGCCCTGAGCGCCTGGGGGTTAGCGTGGAGACATGCCCGAAATGACTGGCCTCACCGAAGCCCTCGCCGCCACCTCCCACAGCAACGACGGCCCGGGAGCGCTGCTGCGCATCGTCATCGTGGTCGGCGTGGTGGGCGCCGCCCTGCTCGCCTGGTTCCTGCTGCGCGGTTACAAGCAGGACTGAGCGGATACAAGGCGGATACGAGCAGGACTGATGACGAGCGGGGCTGCCACCAGCAGGACGGACATCGGGACCGAAAACCGCCTCGCATACGATGTGGCCGACGTGTTGTGACGCCTAGACCCGGATAGGTACTGCCGCGATGACCGCTTTCAGCACCGCACATGCCGCCCTGACCACGCTCGCGTCCGAGGGCGGTGAGCACGCCGACACCCACCCGAGCATCAGCCCCTTCATGACCGGCGGTGCGGCCCTGGTGATCCTCTTCCTGCTGCTGTGGATCACCACGCGCTTCAACCGGGACCGCTGACCTGGGCGATTGCCCCTATGGGCCCCGGCTCCGGGCCGGGCCCAGTAGGGTCTGCACGCATGGAAGAGCAGAAAGGGTCCGGCAAGCGGCGACTGGGTGTGATGGGCGGGACGTTCGACCCGATCCACCACGGCCACCTGGTCGCGGCGAGCGAGGTGGCCTCGCAGTTCCACCTCGACGAGGTGGTGTTCGTGCCGACCGGGCAGCCTTGGCAGAAGAGTCACAAGAAGGTCTCCCCGGCCGAGGACCGCTATCTGATGACGGTCATCGCGACCGCCTCGAACCCGCAGTTCTCGGTCAGCCGTATCGACATCGACCGCGGCGGGCCCACGTACACCACCGACACGCTCCGGGAGCTGCGCGCGCTCAACGGTGACGCCGATCTGTTCTTCATCACCGGGGCCGACGCACTCAACCAGATCCTCACCTGGCGCGACGCCGAAGAGCTCTTCTCGCTGGCCCACTTCATCGGGGTGACCAGACCCGGGCACATACTGGCCGACCCGGGGCTGCCGGAGGGCGGGGTGTCGCTGGTGGAGGTCCCGGCTTTGGCGATCTCGTCATCGGACTGCCGGGCGCGGGTCGCTCATGGCGACCCCGTCTGGTACCTGGTGCCGGACGGCGTGGTGCGCTACATCGACAAGCGCGAGCTGTACCGGCACGACTGCTGAAGGGGTACCGGTGAACGACCGGCAGGATCCGTACGACCCGTACGCACAGGACCCGTATGGCCAGGAGCCGCAGATCTACGGCTATGACGCCTATGGGCGTCCGGTTTACCAGCCGCAGGCGGAACAGCAGCAGAGTTACGACCCGTACGCGCAGCAGCAGGCGCAGTACGGGGAGCGGCAACAGCAGCAGCACGACGGGTACGGGTACGACCCTTACGGCCGGCCGCAGCACCAGCAGCAGTCCCAGACGCAGAACTACGACCCGTACGTTCAGCAGCGACAACAGCAGCAGTACCAGCAACAGCAGTACCAACAGCAGCCACCGCAGGGTTACGGCTACGGCTACCCGGAGGCAGCCGCCGCCCCGACCGTCCCCCCGCAGCGCGAGGAGCCCGGCCCGGAGCCGAACCCCTACGAGGAGCTGAGCCCGGAGCAGCTGCGCCCCGGGACCGAGCCGCCTCCGTCCGGGGAGCCCCGGTCCGCCGGGCCCCGGTCCGCGGAGCGGAAGCGCCCCGGGGGCGCCGATCGGGAGGAGTACCACACCGAGCAGTTCTCCTTCGTCGAGGAGCAGGACGAGGAATCCGACGACGTCATCGACTGGCTGAAGTTCGCCGAGACCCGTTCCGAGCGCCGTGACGAACGCCGCCGCAAGGGCCGCAACCGGCTCGTCGCGCTCGTCGTGGTCCTGGTCCTCGCCGCGGCGGGCGGGGTCGGTTACCTCTGGTACGAGGGCAAGCTCCCGGGGCTGTCCGACGACGCCCAGGACCAGGCGGCCGCGGGCGGGCCGCAGAAGCGCGATGTGATCGTCGTCCATCTGCGCGAGACCAAGGGCGGCCGCACCTCCACGGCCCTGCTGGTGGACAACGAGACCACCAAGAAGGGCACCACCGTCCTGCTGCCGAACTCGCTGGCCGTCTCCACCGAGGACGGCGCCTCCACCACGCTCGGCAAGTCCGTGACCGACGAGGGCTCGGACTCCACCCGGGACTCGCTGAGCACCCTGCTGGGGTCGAAGATCCAGGGCACCTGGCGGCTGGACACGCCCTATCTGGAGAACCTGGTAGAGCTGGTCGGCGGGATCAGCATCGACACCGACGCGACCGTCCCCAGCCCCCAGAAGGGCGAGGACCCCCTGGTCAAGCGGGGCAAGGACCAGATCGTGAGCGGCCAGGCGGCCGTGGCGTACGCCACCTACCGCGCGCCCGGCGAGGCACAGTCCAAGCAGCTCGCGCGGTTCGGGCAGGTCATGCACGCGGCCCTGAAGAAGCTCTCCAGCGACGAGAAGGGCGCCACCAGCACCGTGGAGTCGCTGGCCCAGATCCCCGACCCGTCGCTGTCCGAGCAGCAGCTGGGCGCGTCGCTGGCGAAGCTGGCCGAGCAGGCCAAGAGCGGTGCGTACGACACCGCGATGCTGCCGGTCCAGCCGGACGGGACGCTCAGCAGCCAGGCGACCGACCATGTGGTCAAGGACATCCTGGGCGGCACGGTCAAGAACTCCGACAAGAGCACCGCGCCCCGGGTCAGCGTGACCAACGCCGGAGGCCCCAAGGACGCGTCGAGCGCCGCGCGGGTGGCACTGGTCAACGGCGGCTTCACGGTCGTCACGGCCACGGAGGGCGGCGACGCGCAGTCGGCCTCCCGGGTGACCTACGCGGACAACGCCCAAGCGGGGCAGGCCAAGGAGGTCGCCAAGACGCTCGGGCTGCCGGAATCGGCGGTGCGGAAGGGCAAGGGCGCGGCCAACGCGGACATCACGGTCCTCCTCGGCCCGGACTACGACGCCACGGGCTGAGGCGGCCGGACGGCCCGGACTACGGCCGCCCGGCGTGACGGTGGGCCGTGAGACCCTGGGGGGAGCCAGACCTTCGAGGTACCACCGACCGAAAGCCTTGCCTGTGACCGCCACGGACCGCTCCCTCGAGCTCATCAACGCCGCCGCCCAGGCGGCCGCCGACAAGCTCGCGCACGACATCATCGCGTACGACGTCAGCGATGTGCTCTCCATCACCGACGCCTTCCTGCTGGCCTCGGCGCCCAACGACCGCCAGGTCAAGTCGATCGTCGACGAGATCGAGGAGCGGCTGAACAAGGACCTGGGTGCCAAGCCGGTGCGTCGCGAGGGCGACCGAGAGGCCCGCTGGGTGCTGCTGGACTACGTGGACATCGTGGTGCACGTCCAGCACAGCGAGGAGCGGGTGTTCTACGCCCTGGAGCGGCTCTGGAAGGACTGCCCGCAGCTGGAGCTCCCGGCCGACGCCGAGGCCACCCGCGGCAAGGCGCAGGAGTACGCGCAGGCGCAAGGCCCGGACGGCGGCGCGGGCGGTGAGCTGAGCTGAACGGCATCCAAGGCGCCCGTGGCCGCCGCATCGTCCTGTGGCGCCACGGCCAGACGGCCTGGAACATAGAACGCCGCTTCCAGGGCTCCCTGGACATCGAGCTGACCGACACCGGTGTCGCGCAGGCGCACCGCGCGGCCCGGCTGCTCGCCGCCTTGAAGCCGGACGCGATCATCGCCTCCGATCTGAAGCGGGCGGCGGCCACGGCCGCCGAGCTGTCCGCCGTCACGGGTCTGTCGATCGCGCATGACGCGGGCCTGCGGGAGACCTACGCGGGCAAGTGGCAGGGGCTGACCCACGAGGAGATCATCGGGCGCTTCGGCGAGGAGTACGCGGCGTGGAAGCGCGGGGAGCCGATCCGGCGCGGCGGCGGTGAGCTGGAGACCGAGGTCGCCGACCGGGCGGCGCCGGTGGTGCTCGAGAGCGCCGACAAGCTGCCGGACGACGGCACGCTCGTGGTGGTCAGCCACGGCGGCACGATCCGCACCACCATCGGCCGGCTGCTCGGCCTGGAGCCCCGCACCTGGGAGGCGCTGGGCGGCCTGTCCAACTGCTGCTGGTCCGTTCTGGGCGAGGGTGCGCGGGGCTGGCGGCTCCTGGAGCACAACGCCGGGTCGCTGCCCGAGCCGGTGCTCGGCGACGACGACTGAGCGGATTTCCTTTCCCGGCAGGTCACCGGCTATGCTCCTTCTCGTTCGAAGCGCTCCGGCGCGGAGAAGAGCGGGGCTATAGCTCAGTTGGTAGAGCGCCTGCATGGCATGCAGGAGGTCAGGAGTTCAATTCTCCTTAGCTCCACAGGACCAGGATCCCGTCTCCCTCACAGGGAGGCGGGATCGCTGCTTTCCGCGCCGCTTCCGGCCCGGGTCTCCGCCGCGGCTCTCTCCTCCCGCAGTACGGAGAGCGGCTTGGCGTGCATCGTGCAGCCGATCAGCGGGTCGTGGAGGAGGCGCACCCGCCGCGCATGGTCGCGGCTCTCCTCGTCGCAGGGCGTGTAGACCACGACCCGGGTCTCCGGCACCCCGCTGACCCACATCGAGGTCGAGGTCAGCCGGATCTCGCCGACCGAGGCGTGCTGCACCACCTTGATCCGGGAGCCCGGCGGGGCCACGTCCCCGCTCTGCCACAGCCGGGCGAAGTCGTCGCTGGCCTCCAGCAGCCGGGCGATGAAGTCCTCCCAGGCGGGCTCGCCCACATGGCGTCCGTACCCGCCGCGCAGCGTGGCCACCAGGAGCGGCAGCTCCTCCTCGAGGTTCACATAGGGGGCACAGCAGCGGCGGGCCACGAACAGCTGCCACAGGGCGTTCCGCTCGGAGACGGCGGAGAGCAGCATCTCCGGGAACAGGCCGCCGTACGCGGCATTGGCGGCCAGGACGTCGTAGCGGGCGTTGTAGACCACCGCCGGGAGCGGGTCGAGCGCGTCGATGATGCCCTGCACCTCCGGGCTCACGCTGCGTGGATCGCGCTCCCGGCCGGGCACATACGGCACCTCGGCCAGGTGGTAGAGGTGCTCGCGCTCGGTCTGGTCCAGCCGCAGGGTGCGCGCGACCGCGTCCAGCACCTGCACGCTGGCGTTGATCGGGCGGCCCTGCTCCAGCCACGTGTACCAGGTGATGCCGACACCGGTCAGCTGGGCGACCTCCTCGCGGCGCAGTCCGGGGGTGCGGCGCCGCACCCCGGGCGCCATGCCCACGTCGGCGGGGGTCACCCGGGCACGGCGGCTGCGCAGGAAGGCGGCCAGTTCGGGCCTTCTGCGCCGAGTGTTCGCGGTCATCGTCGCTCTCCCCATCCCCCGTGCCGCCGGGCGGCACGGTCGGTCCCCCGTCGAGCCGTACGGTTCCCCCGACGAGCCGTACGGACCCATGCTCCCGGGGGCGGCGGGCGGCTGCCAGGTGCTGCCACTACCAGCATCGGCGGGCTCTCGTTACCGGTATCCGCCCGGCCACAGGCTCGACCCATGAGACACACCACCCCGACCACCCTTCCTCCGACGGGGGACCCCGGTGGATCCAGTAAAGGCGAGACCACTGACAACCGGGCCGATGGCAGCCCGGCCGCCGACCACCGGGCCGCGCGGCGCCCCGCCTCCGGACGCCCTGACTCCCGGCGCTCTCCGCGCCCCGGCTGGCTGCTCGCGATCGTCCTCACCGGCCAGCTCATGGCCGTCCTCGACGTCTTCATCGTCAATATCGCCGCCCCGACCGTCCGCGCCGATCTGCACGCCTCCGGCGCCGGGCTGCAACTCGTCATCGCGGGCTACACCGTCTCCTACGCCGTGCTGCTGATCACCGGCGCGCGGCTGGGCGCCCTGATCGGCCACCGGCGGATGTTCCTGACCGGGCTCGCGGTCTTCACCGGCGCGTCGCTCGCCTGCGGGCTCGCCGCCACCACCGGACAGCTGATCGCCTTCCGGTTCGTCCAGGGCGCGGGTGCCGCGCTGATGCTGCCGCAGGTGCTGAGCCTGATCCAGCGGACGTTCACGGGCGGTTCGCGGGCACGGGCGCTGGGCGCGTACTCCGCGGTGCTGGCCTCCGGTGCCGCCGGCGGGCAGATCCTGGGCGGGCTGCTGGTCGAGGCCGATCTGCTCGGCTCCGGCTGGCGGCCGGTCTTCCTGGTGAACGTGCCGATCGGGCTCGCGCTGCTGGCCCTCGGCCCTCGGCTGCTGCACGACCCGGCCGATCCGCCGCGTCCCGCCGATCCGCCGCGTCCCGCCGAGGCCTCGCGCCCGGACGACGCGCCGCGCCCTCGCGGGGAGCGCGCGGCCGTCCGCCGGAGCGGCCTGGACCTGCCCGGTCTGGTGCTGCTCGCGGCCGCCGTGCTGCTGTTCACCGTGCCGCTGGTGCTCGGCCAGGAGCGGGGCTGGCCGCTCTGGTGCTGGATCACGCTCGGCCTGAGCGCGGTCCTGGTGGCGCTCTTCGCCGCGTACGAGACCCGGCTGGCCCGGCGCGGCGGCGCGCCGCTGATCTCCCCCAGGGTGGCGCGGGCGCCGGGGATACCGCTCGCGGTGATCCGTATCGCACTGGGGATGGCGGCCAACGCGGGGTTCCTGTTCGCCCTCACCCTGCATGTGCAGGGCGGACTCGGCTACGGCCCGCTGCGGGCGGGGCTGACATTCGTCCCCACGGCGGTCGCGTTCGGCGTCGTGGGCCTCAACTGGCAGCGGCTGCCCGCCCGCTGGCACGCCGCCACCGTCCCGGGCGGATTCCTCCTGGCGGCCGTCTCGTTCGCGGGGGCGGGGCTGGCCCTGCGCGACGGCACGGACGGCGGCCCATGGCTACTCGTCGCCCTTACGGCCTCCGGCGCGGGGCTCTCGCTGGCATACAGCCCCCTGCTCACGCGGACGTTGGCGACCGTAAGGCAGCAGGACGCGGCGGACGCCAGCGGGGTGCTGGTGACAGCGGCTCAACTCGGCCTGCTCACCGGCGTCGCGGTCTTCGGGGCGGTGTTCCTGGGCGCCGCGGACGGTACGGTGCCCAGTGCGGGTGCCTCCGCGGACGCCCTGTGGGTGACCTGCGTCGCCTTGGCCGGGGCCGCGCTGTGCGGAGCGCTGATGAGTCTGGTGAGACGAGTGGGGCATCTCCGCTGACCTGCGCGTCGTCCCGTGGCAGAATCGGACGGCCGGAGGGGGATGGGGCCGACACGTCCGATGGGGAGGGCAGGTGGGATGCGGACCAGCATCCTCGATGCGATCGAGGACCCGTCCCGCAGGGCACGAGCGGGCATCGTGTGCCCGTCCTGCGGCTCCGGACACGTGGCACAGGTCCTCGGTGACAACGGCGGTGTTTCCTACGTGTGTACGGCCTGCGGCCATAGCTGGAGCTGAGTGAGATGGGAGCCCACAGCCGGAAGTGCGACTGGTGCGGCACCGGTACACCGATCGTCCGCGACATGGAGCCGCTCAACTCCGACTACCAGTACTGGTGCGCGGAGTGCGCACAGGCGCTGATCATCAGGGGCGATCCCATCGAGACCTACCGCGAGCTGGAAGGGGAGCCGATCTACGGCCGGCTCCTCGACGAGCACTGCACGCTGAAGCGCTTCTATTCGTTCGCGACGGCGTAACGGGGATCTGCTCCGGCCTCCGGCCAATCGATTTGGCGGAAGGCCGGGGCGTCCGTGTAATGTAGGCGTCGCCGCCGGGGAAGCCGGGCGGAGCGAGACCTGGGGCTATAGCTCAGTTGGTAGAGCGCCTGCATGGCATGCAGGAGGTCAGGAGTTCAATTCTCCTTAGCTCCACATCAAGGAGGCGGGGCGTCCGTAAGGGCGGCCCGCCTTTGTGACGCGTGACGACGGTCACCACCTCCGTGCGGCCCGTCTGCGCCCTGCGGTAACCTGGCTCCATGCGTGCCGTACGCCTTCTGCTTAGCGGGCCGCGCTGATCAGTACCGACCGAGTACAGCTCCGGTCGGTATCAGCGCGGCGTCCCCTCCTGTGCGAGGGGTCTTTTTGTTTCGGAAGCAGGGATCCGCTGCGTTGCCGCAGGCAGAGACGACCGATGGAGCTTTGAGGACCATGAGCGAGACCAATGCCGCGGCCGAGGTGGCCGCGCCGCACCGCTACACGGCCGCCCTGGCCGCTGACGTCGAGGCCCGCTGGCAGGACTTCTGGGACGCGCACGGCACGTATGAGGCGCCCAACCCGAGCGGTGACCTGGCCGGCGACGCCGAGGCCGTCGCCCGGCCCAAGAAGTTCGTCATGGACATGTTCCCGTATCCCTCGGGTGCGGGACTGCACGTGGGCCATCCGCTGGGCTACATCGCCACCGATGTGTTCGCCCGCTACCACCGCATGACGGGCCACAACGTCCTGCACACCCTGGGCTTCGACGCCTTCGGCCTGCCCGCCGAGCAGTACGCGGTGCAGACCGGCACCCACCCGCGGGTCAGCACCGAGGCCAACATCGAGAACATGCGGCGGCAGCTGCGCCGGCTGGGCCTGGGCCACGACAATCGCCGCTCGTTCGCGACGATCGACCCGGACTACTACAAGTGGACCCAGTGGATCTTCCTGCAGATCTTCAACTCCTGGTACGACCCGGAGGCGAAGACGGCGCGCCCCATCGACACCCTGGTCCAGCGGTTCGCCTCCGGTGAGCGCACCACCCCCGACGGCCGTCCCTGGGCCGAGCTGACCGAGTCCGAGCGCGCCGACATCCTGGGCGACTACCGGCTGGCCTACGCCTCGGACGCGCCCGTCAACTGGTGCCCCGGTCTGGGCACCGTGCTGGCCAACGAGGAGGTCACCGCGGACGGCCGCTCCGAGCGCGGCAACTTCCCGGTCTTCAAGGCCAAGCTGCGCCAGTGGAACATGCGCATCACCGCCTACGCCGACCGGCTGCTGGACGACCTGGACGAGCTGGACTGGCCCGAGGCCATCAAGCTGCAGCAGCGCAACTGGATCGGCCGCAGCGAGGGCGCCCGGGTCGACTTCCCGGTGGCCGAGCACCCCGATGCCAAGATCACGATCTTCACCACCCGCCAGGACACCCTGTTCGGCGCCACCTACATGGTCCTGGCGCCCGAGCACGGCCTGGTGGACGAGATCGTCCCGGCCGCCTGGCCCGAGGGCACCCACGACGTCTGGACCGGCGGCCACGCCACCCCGGTCCAGGCCGTCGACGCCTACCGCAAGCAGGCCGCGGCCAAGTCCGACGTCGAGCGGCAGGCCGAGGTCAAGGAGAAGACCGGCGTCTTCACCGGCGCGTACGCCGTCAACCCGGTAAGCGGCGACCGGGTGCCGGTCTTCATCGCCGACTACGTCCTGATGGGCTACGGCACCGGCGCGATCATGGCCGTCCCGGCCCACGACGGCCGTGACTTCGCCTTCGCCCGAGCCTTCGAGCTGCCCATGCGCTGCGTCGTCGAGCCCTCGGACGATCGCGGCACCGACCCGTCCACCTGGGACGACGCGTTCGGCTCGTACGATGCCAAGATCGTCAACTCGGCGGGGGACGGCATCTCCCTGGACGGCCTGGGCGTCACCGAGGCCAAGGCCCGGATCACCGAGTGGCTGGAGGCCCGCTCCATCGGCGAGGGCACCGTCAACTACCGGCTGCGCGACTGGCTGTTCAGCCGGCAGCGCTACTGGGGCGAGCCCTTCCCGATCGTCTACGACGAGGAGGGCGTGGCCCACCCGCTGCCCGAGTCGATGCTGCCCCTGGAACTGCCCGAGGTCGAGGACTACTCGCCGCGCACCTTCGACCCGGACGACTCCGACACCTCCCCGGAGACCCCGCTGTCCCGGAACGAGGCCTGGGTCAACGTGGTGCTGGACCTGGGCGACGGGCGCGGGCCGCGGCCGTTCCGCCGCGAGACCAACACCATGCCCAACTGGGCCGGCTCCTGCTGGTACGAGCTGCGCTACCTGGACCCGCACAACAGCGAGCGGCTGGTCGACCCCGACGCCGAGCGCTACTGGATGGGGCCGCGCGAGGGGCAGCCGCACGGCGGTGTCGACCTGTACGTCGGCGGCGCCGAGCACGCGGTGCTGCATCTGCTGTACGCGCGGTTCTGGTCCAAGGTGCTGTTCGACCTGGGGCACGTCTCCTCGGTCGAGCCGTTCCACAAGCTGTACAACCAGGGCATGATCCAGGCGTATGTCTACCGGGACAGCCGCGGTATCGCCGTCCCGGCCGCCGAGGTCGAGGAGCGGGACGGCGCCTACTGGTACAACGGCGAGAAGGTCACCCGGCTGCTGGGCAAGATGGGCAAGTCCCTGAAGAACGCCGTCACGCCGGACGAGATCTGCGCCGAGTACGGGGCCGACACGCTGCGGCTGTACGAGATGGCCATGGGCCCGCTGGACGTCTCGCGGCCCTGGGACCCCCGCGCCGTCGTCGGTCAGTACCGGCTGCTGCAGCGGCTGTGGCGCAATGTCGTCGACGAGGGCACCGGAGAGGTCACCGTCGTCGACACCGAGCCCGACGAGGCGACGCTGCGCGCCCTGCACAAGGCGATCGACGGCGTCCGGCAGGACATGGAGGGCCTGCGCTTCAACACCGCCATCGCCAAGATCACCGAGCTGAACAACCACGTCACCAAGGTCCGCGAGGTGCCCCGCTCGGTGGCCGAGGGCCTGGTTCTGCTGATCGCGCCGCTGGCCCCGCATGTCGCGGAGGAGCTGTGGCGTCGGCTGGGCCACTCCGGGTCGGTCGTCCACGAGTCCTTCCCGGTCGCCGATCCGGAGTACGTCGTGGACGAGACCGTCACCTGTGTGGTGCAGGTCAAGGGCAAGGTCAAGGCCCGGCTGGAGGTCGCGCCCTCGGTCTCGGACGAGGAACTGGAGGCGCTGGCGGTGGGTGACCCGGCGGTCGTGGCGGCGCTGAACGGGGCCGGCATCCGTAAGGTCATCGTGCGCGCGCCGAAGCTGGTGAACATCGTTCCGGCCTGATCGGCTTCTCACTCGCGGGCGGGTTTTCACGTGTGGGCGGGTTGGGGGTTCGTCAGGAACCTCTGACCCGCGCGGCGCGTTTACGCTGAGAGGACGACCGCCACCGTGCCGTGACCGCCGCCCCAAGGAGCGCACATGGAAGCCATCTGGATCCTGTTGACGCTTTTCGTCCTGATCATGCTGGCGGGGGTCTATGGGGTCGTCCGCGGGGTCAGGGCGGCCAAGCGCGGTATCGACCGTACGGTGCACCACGCCCGTGTCACGGTGGAGGAGACCAGACTCCGGGCCCGGCAGCTCGCCCAGCCCGGCGCGGCCGGTGAGCTCGCCCAGCTGCGGCTCTCCCTGCGCGGCTCGATGCGCGCCACCGGGCAGGCGCTGCAGGCGGCCGCCCCGCAAGACCGCTCCCTGTCGGAGTCGTTGGCCCTGTTCCAGCGGCTGAGCACCCATGCGCTGGACCTGGAAGCGGAACTGAAGCGGCTGGAGCAGGAGCCCGACAGGGCCAGGCTTGCCGCCCTGCTGCCCGAGATGCGGGAGCGTACGCAGCGGATCACCCATTCGGCCGACTCGCTGCGCTGGGCGGTGCAGGAGCGGACGCATCGGATGGCGCACGACGATCTGGACTCGCTGGGCCGCGAGATCGAGATGGAGGCGGGGGCGCTGCGGCACTGGACGGCGGTGGAGCCCGACGAGCCGCAGGCGGCGCCCGAGGCGGGGCAGGAGCCGGAGCCGCCCCGGCCGTCGCTCGGGGCGAGGCCGAATACGGAGCCCCAGGCGTGGCAGAAGCCCTGGCAGCAGTCCCCGCGTCCCGAGAACACGGCCTGAGAACAGGATCTGAGTCACGTCTGAACAGGGCATGATCGGCAAGGCAATTGATCATCCGGTGGGGTCGCGCTGTCGGCAGGCGCCATCCCCCGATAACCTCCCAGTCATGTCCCGCCATGTCGCGATCGTGACCGATTCCACGGCGTACTTGCCGCAGGATGCGATGGAGCGGCACCGCATCACCGCCGTGCCGCTGACGGTGGTGCTCGGCGACCGGGCCCTGGAGGAGGGCACCGAGATCTCGGCCCGGTCCCTCGCGCAGGCGCTGCAGAAGCGGAAGCCGGTGACGACGTCCCGGCCCAGTCCGGAGATGTTCGCGGCCGCCTATCGGGCCGCCGCCGAGGAGGGCGCGACGGGCATCGTCTCCCTGCATCTGTCGGCCGAGTTCTCCGGCACCTACGACGCGGCGGTGCTCGCGGCGCAGGACGCGCCCGTTCCGGTGCGGGTGGTGGACAGCGGAATGGTCGCGATGGCGCTCGGCTTCTGCGCGCTGGCGGCGGCCGAGACGGCGGAGGGCGGCGGCACGCTGGACGAGGCCGTGGCGGCGGCCGAGAAGCGGGCCGACGGCACGGCGGCCTACTTCTACGTCGACACCCTCGACTATCTGCGGCGCGGCGGCCGCATCGGCGCGGCCCAGGCCCTCCTCGGCTCGGCGCTCGCGGTCAAACCGCTGCTCCAGCTCGACGAGGGGCGGATCGAGCTGCGGGAGAAGGTCCGTACCGCCTCGAAGGCCATCGCCCGGCTCGAGGAGATCGTGGTGGAGCGGGCCGGCCGGAGCCCGGTGGACATCGCGGTGCAGCACCTGGCGGCGGGCGAACGGGCGGCGGCGCTCGCGGAGCGGCTGCGGGAGCGGGTGCCGGGGCTGGCGGAGCTGTATGTGAGCGAGGTGGGCGCGGTGATCGGGGCGCACACCGGGCCGGGGCTGCTGGGGGCGGTGGTCTCTCCGCGATAGCGGAGGGTGGGGGAGGCTCTTCACCCGGCGGGGTGACGGAGTTGTCCACAACGCGGGGGTTATCCCCGGAAATTGAGGCGGACCAGCGCGATCGGCGCCACGTGCCTACCGTCAGGTGGCATGAGTTCACGATCACGCACAGTAACCACGGGCCCGGGGCGGGGCCGCCATCGCGACGGCGGGGCGGGCCGACGCCCACGCCCGCCGTCCGGCACGGGTCCGGTCGGCGCCGGAAGCCGCCACCGCGGTGCCCACCGCCAGACGCACCCCGCCGCATCTTCACGCGCGAGCCGCGCGGCGGCGCTCTTCGCCACGGCCTCGTCGGCGCCTCGGGCGTCCCCGGTGGCGGTCGGGTCCATCGCTCTGGGCAGCCGGGACGGACCGAAGGGCGTCGCGGGGTCGGCCGCGGTGGCGGAGGAAGTACGGAACGAGGAGCCGCCCGGGGACGGACACGAGGACAGAAACGAGGGCGGACAGGAGGAGGGGCACAAGGACGGACAGGAGGACGGGCGCGAGGAGGGGCTTGAGAGCGCGTCCGAGAGCGCTCCGCTGCGCAGACGCGACCGGGCGGGGCTGGCCCTGCGCGAGCGGCTGCCGGTGTGGCTTCAGCTGCGCTGCGGCATGGAGCTGAAGACGGTAGCCGCCCTGGCGGTCGCCCTGCTCACCGCGGTGGCCTTCGCGGCCTACCACTTCTGGACCGGCCGTCCCCAGACCGTGCGCGCCCCGGACCCGGAGCCCCCGCACGCCGCACCCTCCGAACCCGGTCCGACGGCGGGCGGGCAGCTCACCTCGTCCGGTGGCGGCCGGAAGGTCGTGGTGGATGTGACGGGCAAGGTCCGCCGCCCCGGCCTGCGCAAGCTGCCGCCCGGGTCGAGGGTCGCCGACGCGCTGGAAGCGGCGGGCGGGGCACGGCCGGGCGCCGACCTGAGCGGACTGAATCGTGCCCGCCCGCTGGTGGACGGGGAACAGATCGTGGTCGGCACCCCCGCGGCCGGACCACCGGCGCCGGGCGCGGCGGCCGGTGGCTCGAACGCACCCAACGCTGCCAACGGGCCAAGCGCAGCCAACGGGCCCAACGCACCCGACGGGCCCAACGCACCCGACGCACCGGCCGGGCCGGGGGCACCCGGTGGCGTGATCAGCCTGAACTCCGCGACCGCCGAACAGCTCGACACCCTCCCGGGAGTCGGCCCCGTCCTGGCCCGGCACATCATCGACTACCGCACCCAGCACGGAGGTTTCCGCTCCATCGACGAACTCCGCGAGGTGAACGGCATCGGCGAGCGCCGGTTCGCCGACCTGCGCCCGCTGGTCCAGCCATGACGTCCGCGCAGCCCCCGCGCACCCGCGCCCCGGTCCATGCCGCGGCCGCGTCCCCACGCGGTGCGTCACACCCACGCCAGGAGGGCCCACCCGACCTCCGCCTGGTACCCCCGGCCCTGGCCGCCTGGGCAGCCGCGGCACTGGCCCTGGACGCATCACCCCCAGCGGTTGCCCTCGTCTGCGCGGCAGCCACCCTCGTAGCGGCGGCCCTGCTCTTCCGGACCCGCCGACGAGCCCCGACACCGGAAGGCCCCAACCTGCCGGGGCCCGGGCCGGGGCGGCAAGCCACTTCACCGCCACGCGCTGTCGCCTGGCGTGGGCGCCGTATGGCAGGAGCGATCGCCGCATTGCTGTTATGCGGGGCCACTGCGGGGGCGGTCGCCGGGCTGCACGGGGCGGACGTACATCGCGGCCCCGTCCCCGCACTCGCCCGGGGGTACGCGGAGACCACAGCCGAGGTGACGGTCACGGGGGACCCACGGCTCACTCGGCCACGGGTGCGGGGCGCGGCGCTCGCGCCCGCGTCCGTGGTCATAGAAGCAGAGGCCCACGAGGTCACCGGCCCCGATGGCACCACGACCACCACCCGTACGCCCGTCCTGCTCACGGTCCACCCCGGGTCCGGCAAGGAGCGGACGGCCTGGCTCGGGCTGCTGCCGTCCACACGTCTGCGGGTCCACGGCCGCTTGGCGCCACCGCTGCGCGACGGGGACCGCATCGCGGCCGTAGTGCGTGTGAGCGGTGGGCCACCGAGGGCCACGGGCCCGCCCAGCGCGGTCCAGCGGTTTGCCGGGCGGCTGCGCGCCGGGCTGCGCACCGCCGCCGACGGACTCTCCCCGGACGCGCGGGCGCTGCTCCCCGCGCTGGTCGTGGGGGACACCTCACGGGTGCCGCCCGAGCTGGACGAGGCGTTCCGGGCCACGGACATGCTGCACCTCATGGCCGTCTCCGGCAGCAACCTGACGCTGGTCCTCGCACTGCTCACGGGTCCGCCGCAGCTGGCCGGGCGGGCCGAGCGGCGCGGTCTCGCGGGCGCGCTCGGCATCCGGCTGCGCACCACCGCCCTCCTCGGCGGCGGGCTCACGCTCGCCTTCGTCATCGTCTGCAGACCCGAACCCAGTGTGCTGCGTGCCGCCGCCTGCGGGCTGATCACCCTGCTCGCCCTCGGCACCGGCCGCCGGCGCTCCCTGCTCCCGGCCCTGGCCGCCGCCGTCCTCGCGCTGGTGCTCTACGACCCCTGGCTGGCCCGGAGCTACGGCTTCCTGCTCTCCGTGCTGGCCACCGGCGCCCTGCTCACCATCGCACCGGGATGGAGCGCGGCCCTCCAGCGCCGTGGCGTACCGCCCCGGGTGGCCGAGGCGCTGGCGGCCGCCGGCGCGGCCCAGGCGGTCTGCGCACCGGTCGTCGTGGTGATGGCCGCGCGAGTGAGCCTGGTGGCGATCCCCTGCAACCTCATCGCCGAGGTGGCGGTGGCCCCCGCCACCACCCTCGGCTTCGCCGCGCTCGCGGCAGCCGCCGTCGCACCGCCGCTCGCCCAGTGGATCGCCTGGCTGGCGGGCTGGCCCGCCGAATGGATCGCCCGGGTGGCCCGGACCGGCGCGGCGCTGCCCGGAGCCGAGGCGGACTGGCCGGACGGCTGGGCCGGCGCGCTCCTGCTGGCCGCCGTCACCCTGGCCGTAGTCCTCGCGGGCCGCCGAGTGCTGCGCCACCGCCTGCTGTGCGCCGTATGCGCACTGCTGGTGCTGCTGGCCGTCGTACGCCCGGCCCCCCTGGCCCGGGTCATCACCGGCTGGCCACCGCCCGGTTGGCGGATGGTGGCGTGCGATGTCGGACAAGGTGACGCCCTGGTCCTGGCGGCGGGCCCGGGCACGGCCGTCGTCGTGGACACCGGCCCCGAGCCACGAGCCGTCGACCACTGCCTGCGCTCCCTGGGCGTCGTCCGGATCCCGCTCCTGATCCTGACCCACTTCCACGCGGATCATGTGGCCGGGCTGAGCGGTGCGTTACGCGGCCGCGCGGTCGGCGCGATCGAGACGACCGTCCTGGAAGAACCACCGGGCCAGGCCGAGTTCGTGCGCCGCAGGGCCCGGTCGGCGCACATCCCGGTCATCCCGGCGCAGCCAGGGGAACGACGACGCTTCGGCCCGCTGTCCTGGCAGGTCCTCTGGCCCCCGCCCCCACCCGGCCCGACCGCGACCGAGGGCCCGAACGACGCAAGCGTCACCCTCCTCGTCCGCACGGCGGGTCTGACCCTGCTCCTCCTGGGCGACCTCGAACCCCCCGCCCAGCAAGCCCTGCTGACGACGCACCCCGCCCTCCCCGAGATCGACGTTCTCAAGGTCGCCCACCATGGCTCGGCCTACCAGGACCCACAGCTGCTCCGGCGCCTCAGCCCCCGCCTGGCCCTGATCTCCTGCGGCGCCGACAACCCCTATGGCCATCCATCGCCCCGCACCATCGCCTCCCTGCGCGCCCAGGGCGCCGCCGTACTGCGAACCGACACCGACGGCCCCATCGCGGTCACGCACGACCGGGGCCTGCGCGCGGTCCTCGGAGGCCGTGGTGGGGGCACGCGACGGTCCGCCTGATGCACCCCGAAGCGGTTTCGGCCGCGAGTACGGGCGCCAGAGGTCCTCCCTTCGCCCCTGGCGCCTCACTCATGTCCGCGGCACGCGTCAGTGGTGGTGGCCGTGGCGGCCGAGGGTCTCCACGGGGGTCGCGCCGGGGCGGGTCCACTGCGGCACGGGGCGGCTGGTCGGGCCCCAGGTGGCGGTCCCGTCCGCGTCCGAGCGCCAGGACCAGCACGCGTCGCGCCCCTCGGGACGGCCCTCGGGGTTGTCCTCCCACGCCTCGCCGCGGCCGTAGGGAGTCATGTCGAGCAGGCCGAGGGACCCGTTGACCCGCTCATTGCCGCGGCCCGTCGTGGAGTAGGTGAGGAACACGCGGTCGCCGTCGCGCAAGTAGCAGGTGAGATAACCCATGCTGCCGCCGGCCGGCCCGTCCACGTCGCGCACCGAGTACCAGGGCTGGGCGTAGCCCATGAACTCGACGTAGGAGGCCACCTCGTCCCAGCGGCCCGTGGTCAGGACGGCGAACGAGACTCCGCGCGCGTTGAGGTAGTCCGCTTCCTTCAGATGCCAGGCCGTGGTGGTGCAGCCCTCGCACTGCCCCTGGTGCGGTGCGCCGTCATACCACATGTGCTTGTAGACCACGAGCTCGTCGCGGCCCTGGAACAGGTCCAGGAACGGGACCGGGCCGTCGGGCCCGACGACCTCGACCGTCCCGTCGAACTCCACCATCGGCAGCCGGCGGCGGGCCGCGGCGATGGCGTCGCCCTCGCGGGTGTGGGCCTTCTCGCGGACCAGCAACTCGTCACGGGCGGCCTGCCAGGTGGCCAGGCCGACCACGGGCGGCCGGCCGGGCAGCGAGGTGGTCGGGTCGTCCGGTGTGGCCGTCATGGTGTCCTCCGTGGTGTCTCGTACCGGGCAGCGTCGTACGGCGTTCTACGACGGTCACCAGAAGAGACTCCCGGCCCGGCCGGAACTCATCGCGACAGGGATGCCCCGCCCTCAGACGCGGTCCAGGGGGCGGTGGGGTCCGGCGGGGAGCTCGGCTTGGATCAGGTCGCCCGGACGGACCGTACCGCCCTCCCGCACGATGCTCATGACTCCGGCCTTGCGGATGATGTTTCCGGCCTCGTCGCGGCCGACGACCTGCTTCAGGAGGCCGTTCTGGAAGTGGTCGATCTGCAGGCAGGGGTTGCGGAGGCCGGTGACCTCAAGCACCGCCTCGCCGCCGATGCGCAGCAGGGTGCCGACGGGGAGGGCGAGCAGGTCGACGCCGCGAGTGGTGATGTTCTCGCCCAGGTCGCCGGGCAGCACCTTGAAGCCCTCCGTACCGACCTCCGCGAAGAGTTCCTCGTGGATGAGGTGGACCTGGCGCAGGTTCGGCTGGGTGGGGTCCTGGGCGACGCGGGAGCGGTGTTTGACCGTCACACCGGCGTGGACGTCGTCCTCGACGCCGAGGCCGGTGAGCAGGGTGATGCTGTCCCGGTTCGGCTTGGTGAACGAGTACTCGCCGTTGCTGCTGACTGCCGTCACAGTTCCGTTCATCCTCGGAGTCCCCCTCTTCCGTGACCACGATTGGTTGCGGCACCAGTCTCGGACGCTATTCGGTCTCCAGCCAGCCGTCGTACTCGTCCGCGAGCGCGTCCAGCGCCGTCGGGTCCAGTCCGCCGGCCGGGTCCTCGATCACCACCAGCCACTGGGCGTCCTCGGCGTCGTCCTCGCCCGCCAGGGCTTCCCGCACCAACTGGGGCTCCTGGGTGATGCCGAAGCGCTCGGGGAGGGCCTCGGCCACCTCCTCCGCCGCGTCGCGGTCGGGGAGCACCAGGATGTGCCGGGCGTGCCGTGCGCCGGTCGGTCCTTCATCGATCACCGGAACATTGTCGGACATCCGGACGGCGGGGCTGTCGGTGGTCCGTGGGATGCTGGACCGCGATGGCCAGGAAGACGACGACCGACGATCCACTCGCCCCGGTGACCCTCGCCGTGGGCCAGGAGGAGCTGCTGCTCGACCGCGCCGTGCAGCAGGTGGTGGCGGCCGCCCGCGCGGCCGACCCCGACACCGATGTGCGCGACCTCATGCCCGACGCGCTCCAGCCCGGCACCCTTGCCGAGCTGACCAGCCCCTCGCTCTTCGCGGAGCGCAAGGTCGTGGTGGTGCGCAACGCACAGGATCTGTCGGCCGACACGATCAAGGACGTGAAGGGTTACCTCGGCACCCCCGCCGAGGAGATCACCCTGGTGCTGCTGCACGCGGGCGGGGCCAAGGGCAAGGGGCTGCTCGACGCCGCCCGTAAGGCCGGGGCGCGCGAGGTCGCCTGTCCGAAGATGACCAAGCCCGCCGACCGGCTGGCGTTCGTACGGTCGGAGTTCCGCGCCACCGGCCGGTCCGCCACCCCCGAGGCATGCCAGGCTCTCGTCGACGCCATCGGAAGCGATCTGCGCGAGCTGGCCAGCGCGGTCTCCCAGCTCGTGGCCGATGTCGAGGGCACGATCGACGAGGCCGTCGTCGCCCGCTACTACACCGGCCGTGCCGAGGCGTCCAGCTTCACCGTCGCCGACCGCGCCGTCGAGGGCCGCGCGGCCGAGGCGCTGGAGGCCCTGCGCTGGGCCGTCTCCACCGGGGTGCCGCCGGTGCTGATCACCAGCGCCCTCGCTCAGGGCGTCCGCTCCATCGGCAAGCTGGCCTCCGCGCCGCGCGGCGCCCGCCCCGGCGACCTCGCCCGTGAGCTGGGCATGCCGCCGTGGAAGATCGACCGGGTCCGGCAGCAGATGCGCGGCTGGTCGGCGGACGGCGTGGCGATCGCGCTGCGCGCCGTCGCGGAGGCCGACGCGGGGGTCAAGGGCGGCGGGGACGATCCGGAGTACGCCCTGGAGAAGGCCGTCGTCACGATCGCCCGAGCCGCCCGGGCGGGCCGCCGCTAGCCGCCGGCCCGGGGCCGGGGGAGGAGACGCGCTTCGTTCCCGGCACCTTTCGTTCCCCACCCCGCCCCTCCCCGAACCAAGGCTCCGCCCCGGACCCCTGGGGCTGCGCCCCCGCCCCCGGCTTGGGGCTGCGCCCCGGGCCCGGGCTTGGGGCTGCGCCCCGGGCCCCGCTCGGGTTCCGCCCCCGTCCTCACTTGGGCTGCGTCCCCCTGGGACGGGAACGCGGAGCTCGGCCACGGGCGTTGGCCGGGGGCGGTGAGTTGTGTGCTCTGATCGGTGGGTGGCTCCCGTACCGCTTTACCCCTTCATCTTCGCCAGTGTCGCCTTCGCGCTCTTCCTGAGCATCTCGGTGGCCTCCTCAGGCGTCTTGGCCGAGGCGCTGGACGAGGTTGACACATACTCCGACCAGGTCGACTGATAGGTCATCCAGCCGTCCCGCACAGCGAGGATCACATAGGCGCCGGTGTTGGAGGTGCTGCTCTTGCTCTCCTGCCTCACCACGTACGCCTCTTCGCCCAGCCCCTTGACCGGGCTCACCTCATAGCTGTAGGTGGACGTCTTCTGGTCCTCGTACGCCCGGTACTGGGCCTCGAACTCGGGGCCGGGGTCGGTCTTCTTGTGCAGCGACGCCGTTGTGTACAGCCACACCGAGGAGTAGTCGCTGCTGCTCGCGCTGCTCGGCTCGAAGTCGATGTTGCAGGTCATCGAGTCCAGCGCGGGGTTCTCCGAACTGCTGTGCTGGGGGTTGGACGACGAGCCGCTCTCGTCCTTCTGCTCGTACCCGGAGTCCTCGAACGCCTGGGAGTCCGTCGAGCCGCACAGGTTGGTCGTATAGCGGTAGCCCGCGAGATCGGCCTCCGCCTCGTTCCCGTCGAAGCCTCCGGTGGCGAACAGCACCCCGGCCCAGACCGCCGAGGCGACGACGGCCCCGCCGAGCCCCCACAGCCAGCCCTTGCCGCCGCTCCCGCCCCCGGCCCCGGGGCCCATGGGAGGCACCCCGGGAGGCGTGCCCGGTGCGCCCATCGGGCCGTAGCCGCCGCCCAGGGGGACGGAAGGCATCGTCGGCTGGGCGTACGGATTGTGCTGGGGCGGCTGGGGCGGGGGCGGCACCTGTCCGTACGGACCGGGCGGCGCGCTCTGCGGCGGGCTTTGTCCCGGCCCCTGCGGCGCGCTCTGCGCCGGGCTCTGCTGAGGCGGCTGAGGCGGTTGGGGCGGCTGCGGCGGCCCGTACGGATTGGGTGTTTCCCCCGGTGTCGACATGACGTGAACATACCCGAATCAAGCGCGAAAGCCCCGCGCTGTCCTGGGGAAAGGACAGGCGCGGGGCCTTCGTATCGATCAAGTGCGCCGCACCCGCGTGGCGAACGCAGGCCGCGTGCGGCGCGGTACCGCTGAAGGGGCTGAAGAGGCTCTCGGCTGCCGGTCGGAGCGGGTGAGAGGGACCGCTGTGTCCGAACCGGCCGGAGACCAGCCCCGGAAGGCGTCAGCCTTCGAGGTCAGCCCCGGAAGGCGTCAGCCCTGGATGCTGGAGACCTGCTGGGCGAGCGCCGACTTCTTGTTGGCGGCGTTGTTCTTGTGCAGAACGCCCTTGCTGACGGCCTTGTCGAGCTTGCGCCCGGCGATGCGGATGGCCGCGGCGGCCTTCTCGGCGTCACCGGCGGCCACGGCCTCGCGGGTGCGGCGGATGGCGGTCTTCAGCTCGGACTTGACCGCCTTGTTGCGCAGGCGCGCCTTCTCGTTCGTCTTGTTCCGCTTGATCTGGGACTTGATGTTCGCCACGTAAAAGCCTTCGCAGGTTCGTTGGGTTTCACTTGCTTCATGGTGCGTCCGCGCCCATCGAGACGTCCGTGAAGACGTCCATGGCGCCCCTCACGAAGATGTCCTCGGAGATCTCCGTGAAAGAGGGGGCACGAGACACAGTCGGCCAGGTTACCAGCAGGGTCCATGGCGTCCCAAACCCGGAAGAGGTCGCCATTCATGGGACCATGGACGGGACTGACCCAATACCGATAACACCGAGTCCCGCCTAGACACAGGACCCTGCGTGCCCGCGACCCCTACCAATGTGCCGGAGCCGAGCCGTACCGACCCGGCTCTGATCCGTAACTTCTGCATCATCGCGCACATCGACCACGGCAAGTCGACGCTCGCCGACCGCATGCTCCAGCTGACCGGGGTGGTCGAGCAGCGGCAGATGCGCGCGCAGTATCTCGACCGCATGGACATCGAGCGCGAGCGCGGCATCACGATCAAGTCCCAGGCGGTCCGGCTGCCCTGGGCGCCGACGAAGGACGAGGGCGGCGAGTCCGCCACCCACATCCTCAACATGATCGACACCCCCGGCCATGTGGACTTCACCTATGAGGTCTCGCGTTCCCTCGCCGCGTGCGAGGGCTGCATCCTGCTGGTCGACGCGGCCCAGGGCATCGAGGCCCAGACCCTCGCCAACCTCTATCTGGCGATGGAGCACGAACTCACGATCATTCCGGTCCTCAACAAGATCGACCTGCCGGCCGCCCAGCCCGAGAAGTACGCCGCCGAGCTGGCCCACCTCATCGGCTGCGACCCCTCCGACGTGCTGAAGGTCTCCGCCAAGACCGGCGAGGGCGTGGCCGAGCTGCTGGACCGGGTCGTCAAGCTGGTGCCCGCCCCGGTGGGCGTCCACGACGCCCCCGCCCGCGCGATGATCTTCGACTCCGTCTATGACGCCTACCGGGGCGTCGTGACCTATGTGAAGGTCGTCGACGGCACGCTCAGCAAGCGCGAGCGGATCAGGATGATGTCCACCGGCGCCGCCCATGAGCTGCTGGAGATCGGCACCAACTCGCCGGAGATGACCCCCGCCGACGGGCTGTCCGTCGGCGAGGTGGGCTATCTGATCACCGGTGTGAAGGATGTCCGCCAGTCCAAGGTGGGTGACACGATCACCCAGGTCAGCGGCGGTGCGCAGGAGCCGCTGGGCGGCTACAAGGACCCCAAGCCGATGGTGTTCTCGGGGCTGTATCCGCTGGACGGCTCGGACTACCCCGAGCTGCGCGAGGCCCTGGACAAGCTGCAGCTCAACGACGCCGCGCTGGTCTACGAGCCGGAGACCTCGGCCGCCCTCGGCTTCGGCTTCCGCGTCGGCTTCCTCGGGCTGCTGCACCTGGAGGTCATCCGTGAGCGCCTGGAGCGCGAATTCAATCTCGACCTGATCGCCACCGCGCCCAATGTGGTCTATCGGGTGGAGATGGAGGACGGCACCGAGCACACGGTGACCAACCCCAGCGAGTTCCCGGTGGGCAAGATCGATACGGTGCATGAGCCGGTCGTCCGGGGCACCATCCTCGCCCCGAGCGAGTTCATCGGCGCGATCATGGAGCTGTGCCAGAACCGCCGCGGCGTGCTGCTCGGCATGGACTACCTCTCCGAGGACCGGGTCGAGATCCGCTACACCCTGCCGCTCGCCGAGGTCGTCTTCGACTTCTTCGACCAGCTGAAGTCCAAGACCCGCGGCTATGCCTCGCTCGACTACGAGCCCACCGGTGAGCAGACCTCCGAGCTGGTCAAGGTCGACATCCTGCTGCACGGCGACAAGGTGGACGCGTTCTCCGCGATCACCCACAAGGACAAGGCGTACGCGTACGGCGTCCGGCTGGTCGCCAAGTTGCGCGAGCTCATCCCGCGGCAGAACTTCGAGGTGCCCATCCAGGCGGCCATCGGCTCCCGGGTGATCGCCCGGGAGACGGTCCGTGCCATCCGTAAGGACGTCCTCGCCAAGTGCTACGGCGGTGACATCTCCCGTAAGCGGAAGCTGCTGGAGAAGCAGAAGGAAGGCAAGAAGCGGATGAAGATGGTCGGCAATGTGGAGGTGCCCCAGGAGGCCTTCATCGCGGTGCTGTCCTCCGACTCCGACGGCAAGGACTCCAAGGCGAAGAAGTAGACCGGGATGAAGAAGCGGACCGGGACGAAGAAGTAGATCAAGGCGAAGAAGTCGACATCGCCCACCGGTGCGGGAGAAACCGCCCACCGTGGACAGTGTGGTCAGCGGGCCTGGCGTGATGGATGCGCCGGGCTCGCCGCCTTCCGGGGCTGCTCTTGGGCATCTCGTGAGAACAACGTGACCCAGCCCCCTTACGCCGTAAGGATTCGGCCCCTACCCTGATCACCTACTCGAAGGTTACTCGCGAGTCACCAAGCAATGATGCGGGCCCCGGAGGATGCCGTGACCGACACCCAGAACTTGCTCGAGAACCGGCCGCCGTCCTTGGCGACGCACTTCCTCCAGCGCGTCGAGGCGACACCGGACAAGGAGGCGTACCGCTATCCGGTGCCTCCTGCCTCGGGCACGGGCCCCGATGAGTGGCGGCCGCTGACCTGGCGGGAAAGCGCGGATCGGGTCTTCGCCATCGCCGCCGGGCTGATCGATCTGGGCATCCGCCCCGAGGAGCGGGTGGCGCTGGCCTCCTCGACCCGCGTGGAGTGGATCCTGGCCGACCTCGGCGTGCTGTGCGCGGGCGCGGCCACCACCACGGTCTACCCGACCACCAACGCCGACGAGACCTCCTTCATCCTCTCCGACTCCGGCAGCCGGGTGCTGATCGCCGAGGACGCGGCGCAGCTCGCCAAGGTGCGGGCGCAGCGCGAGGAACTCCCCGAGCTGGCCCATGTGGTGGTGATCCAGGCCGACGACGCGGTCCCCGCCGCGGACGACCCCGAGGGCTGGGTGCTCTCGCTCACCGAGCTGGAGAAGCGGGGCGCGGCCCTGCTGGAACGGCAGCCGGACGCGGTACGGGAGCGGATGGACGCCCTGCGCAGCGATCAGCTGGCGACGCTCATCTACACCTCCGGTACCACCGGGCGCCCCAAGGGCGTACGCCTGGCGCATGACTCCTGGTCCTACATGGCCATCGTGATCGGCAATCAGGACGGGCTGCTCTTCCCCGACGATGTGCAGTACCTGTGGCTGCCGCTCGCGCATGTCTTCGGCAAGGTACTGACGGCGGGACAGATCTACGTCGGCCACACCACGGCGGTGGACGGCCGGGTCGACAAGATCATCGACAATCTGCCGGTGGTCCGGCCGACCTATATGTGCGCCGTGCCGCGGATCTTCGAGAAGGTCTACAACGGGGTGGCCCAGCGGGCGCGCGAGGGCGGCGCGGCCCAGTACAAGATCTTCCAGTGGGCGGCCGAGGTCGCCCGGGACTACGCCAGGGTCTCTCAGGACAACTTCCGCCGCACCGGCACCGCCTCCGTGCCCTTCGGCCTCCGGGCCCAGCACGCGGTGGCCGACAAACTGGTCTACGGCAAGCTGCGCGAGGCGTTCGGCGGCCGGCTGCGGGCGGCGGTGTCCGGCTCCGCCGCGCTCGCGCCCGACATCGGCTACTTCTTCGCGGGCGCCGGGATCAACATCCTGGAGGGCTACGGCCTGACCGAGTCCAGCGCCGCCAGCTTCCTCAACCCGGCGGACTACCGCACCGGTACGGTCGGCAAGGCGTTCCCGGGCCTGGAGGTGCGGTTCGCCGAGGACGGCGAGGTGCTGCTGCGCGGCCCCGGCATCATGCAGGGCTACCACGGGCTGCCGGAGCTGACCTCGCAGGTGCTGGAGTCCGACGGCTGGTTCCACACCGGGGACATCGGTGAGCTGTCCCCCGACGGCTATCTGCGGATCACCGACCGCAAGAAGGACCTGATCAAGACCTCGGGCGGCAAGTACGTGGCCCCGGCGGAGGTCGAGGGCCAGTTCAAGGCGGTGTGCCCGTTCGTCTCCAACATCCTGGTGCACGGCGCCGACCGCAATTACTGCACCGCGCTGATCGCCCTCGACGAGCCCACGATCATGAAGTGGGCGGGCGACCACGGCCTCGGCGGCAAGACCTATGCGGAGGTCGTGGACACCGATGAGGTGCGGGAGCTGATCGGCGGCCATGTGCAGCGGCTCAACGACGGACTGCAGCGCTGGCAGACGATCAAGAAGTTCCGGCTGCTGCCCCGCGATCTGGACGTGGAGCACGGGGAGTTGACGCCCAGCCTGAAGCTCAAGCGCCCGGTCGTCGAGCGTGAGTACAAGGATCTGATCGAGGACATGTACGCGGGCGCGCGGGAGGTTTAACGGGCAAGCATACGACCCCGCACCGGATTTCAGGTTGACCGGCCCGCCGGACACATGAATTTTCCCCTTATCGCGGTTCACTTGCGTAACCCGGTGCATATGAGGGCGGTCCGTCTGTCACTCTGTCCGTGCCGGATACGGTTACGGATACGGCGTTATGACGGAGCTTCTTCAGGAGCCGCACAGTGGGGACGTCATCTTCTGCCACTTCTGGTGGGTCGGTTGAGGGCGGTGGGGTGGTTCTACCGGCCGGGGGTGGGGTCGGCCCCGTCCGTACCAGCGCATCGGCACGCGTCAACCTGCCCTGCAGTCCGCTCGCGGCCTCGGCCGCGCGCCGGTTCGTCCGTGCCGCCCTCGCCGACTGGGCCGCGCTCGAGGTCCCGGCCGCCGACCGGGTCACCGACCGGGTGGCGGACGAGGCCGTACTGCTGGTGAGCGAGCTGGTCACCAACGCGGTGGTGCACGCCGGCACCGCCGTCGAGGTGAGCTGTGCGCTGGATGTGTCGGACCGCGAGGGCGAGCCGCCGTCCCTGGTGGTGGAGGTGACCGATCACCATCCCACCCGGGTCGTGCGCGGCGATCCGCCGTCCGCGGACGAGCCGCCGGAGTACGCCGGGGGCCACGGGCTGCGGCTGGTGGCCGAGATCGCCGAATCCTGGGGGACGACCTACCGGCGGGCGACCAAGTCGGTGTGGTTCCAGATGGCGGTGGCGCCCACGGGCCCGGCCGCCGCGGGCGGCATGGGCTCGGGCTTCATGGACGCCGCGGCCGCCGTGGACGTCGGGGATGCCGTGGACGCGGCGAACGCGAACGCGGCCGGGCCGGACGGCGGCTTCGGGACGGGCGTCGTCCCCGGAGGCCTGGAATCCGCTCCTGAGGGCCTGGGGACCGTCGGTGAAGACCGTAAGGCGGCCGTCGAGGCCGTCGAGATCGTCGCGCCCGCGCAGGGCCTCGTCCCGGTCGGCCGCGACCCCGAGTGGACCCAGCGCGGCGCGCTCTCCTTCCTCGCTGAGGCCTCCGATCTGCTGGCCGGGCAGTTCGACGAGGACATGGTCACCTCGCTCGCCGGACAGCTGCTGGTGCCCCGGCTCGCCGACTGGTGCGCGATCTGGCTCGACTCCACCAGCGGTCCGCCGCGTCTCGCCCGGGTCTGGCACGCCAGCGAGGGGCGCATCGAGGGCCTGCGGCAGGTGCTGGAGAAGGAGCCGCCCCATGTGCCCACCGCCGTCCGCGGCAGCGCCGTGGAGTGGCCCTGGCCCGCCGACCCCGCCGCGTACGGGCCCGGTGGCGCGGCCCTCGCATGCCGGCTGGTGGCGGGCGGCCGCGCGCTCGGCACACTGCTGCTGGGGCGGGCCGGGCTGGTGCGGATGCCGGCCGAAGTGGTCGGCCTGATCGAGGACTTCGCCCGCCGCGTCGCCCTGGCGCTCGCCTCCGCCCGCCGCTACACCCGCCAGGCGACCATCAGCCGGGTGCTCCAGCGCGGGCTGCTGCCGTCCGTGATCCCGCGGATCCCCGGGGTCGAGTCGGCGGTGGTGTACGAGCCGACCGGCGAGATCTCCGCCGGGGGCGACTTCTACGACGTCTTCCCGGCCGGTGACGGCCGCTGGTGCTTCGTCCTGGGCGACGTCTGCGGGAACGGCCCGGAGGCGGCCGTGGTGACCGGCCTCGTACGGCCCTGGCTGCGGCTGCTCGCCCGCGAGGGGTACGGCGTGGGAGAGGTCCTGGACCGGCTCAACCAGCTGCTCGGCGAGGAGGCGGTGGAGCAGGCCGTCGAGGGCGCCGCGGAGGCCGTGGTGGCCGGTGTGGAGGCCGTGGGAGGCCCCGCCGGGGTCGTGGAGCTGGTGGACGGCGGCCTGGTCGGAGGCGCGGGGATGCCGACGGGCGGCGGCGTCGCGCGGTTCCTGTCGCTGCTGTACGGGGAGCTGGAGCCGCTGGGCGACGGCCTGGGCGTGCGCTGCACGCTGGCCAGCGCGGGGCATCCGCTGCCGCTGGTGCTGCGGCCCGACGGTGAGGTGCGGACGGTCGCGGCGCCGCAGATATTGCTGGGCGTCGTGGACGATGTGTCGTACGAGAGTGAATCGTTCGATCTGACGCCCGGGGAAACGCTGCTCTGTGTGACGGACGGGGTGACGGAGCATCGATCGGGCGACCGGCAGTTCGACGACGAGGACGGTCTGGCGGCGGCGTTCGCGCTGTGCGGGGGGCTGAGCGCGCGGCAGGTCGCGGAGCGGGTGCGCCGGGCGGTGGACGAGTTCGCGGCGGAGCCGCCGGACGACGACCTGGCGATGCTGGTCCTGAAGGTGCTCTAGGAGTGTCCGGCGGGTCGTGACGCCTGCGGCGGGCCACGCGGCGGAGCCGCATATCGATGCCTTCCCTTCCCCGCCCCTTCCCACAACTGGGGCTGCGCCCCAGCCCCCGGCCGCGTCGCAGGCGGCGTTGGTCGGGGCCCTGGCCGGTGAGCTGATCGCGGCGACGGTCGGCTCGTCGGGGCCCCGGGGGCCAGGGGCAGAGCCCCTGCCACGCGGCGGAGCCGCACATAGACGCTTCGGGAAGGGGCGGGGAGGGGAAAGCGGGCCCCGGCGTCTGGGCGCCGTCTCGTGGTCCCGGGTGGTGCCGGTCGTGCCGGACAATGGGGGCATGCCTTCCGTATTGCCTGATGGTGAGCCCATGCCCGAGGACGGCGCACTGCCCGCGACCGCTTTGGCGGGGGCGGAGCGGCGGCCGCTGGGGTTCTATCTGCACGTGCCGTACTGCGCCACCCGCTGCGGCTACTGCGACTTCAACACCTACACCGCCAGTGAGCTGCGCGGTTCCGGCGGGGTGCTCGCCTCGCGGGACAACTACGCCGAGCAGGTCGTCGAGGAGGTACGGCTGGCGCGGAAGGTGCTGGGGGACGATCCGCGGACCGTGGAGACCGTGTTCGTGGGCGGTGGGACCCCGACCCTGCTCGCGGCGGCGGACCTCGGGCGGATGCTGGGGGCGATCCGGGACGAGTTCGGGCTGGCCGAGGGGGCCGAGGTCACGACCGAGGCCAATCCGGAGTCGGTCGATCCGCGGTATCTGGCGGAGCTGCGGGAGGCGGGGTTCAACCGGATCTCCTTCGGGATGCAGAGCGCCCGCCAGCACGTCCTCAAGGTGCTGGACCGTACGCACACCCCGGGGCGCCCGGAGGCGTGTGTGGCCGAGGCGCGGGCGGCCGGATTCGGCCATGTGAACCTGGACCTGATCTACGGGACGCCCGGCGAGAGCGACGCGGATTGGCGGGCCTCCCTGGAGGCGGCCCTGGGGGCGGGCCCGGACCATGTGTCGGCCTATGCGCTGATCGTCGAGGAGGGCACCCAGCTGGCGCGGCGAATCCGGCGCGGCGAGGTGCCGATGACCGACGACGATGTGCACGCGGACCGCTATCTGATCGCCGAGGAGACCCTTACAGCCGCCGGGTTCGCCTGGTACGAGGTCTCCAACTGGGCCACCTCGCCCGCCGGGCGCTGCCGCCACAACGAGCTGTACTGGCGCGGCGCCGACTGGTGGGGCGCGGGCCCCGGCGCGCACAGCCATGTGGGCGGTGTGCGGTGGTGGAACGTGAAGCACCCCGGGGCGTACGCACAGGCCCTGGGCGAGGGCCGGTCACCCGGCGCGGGCCGGGAGTTGCTGTCCGCCGAGGAGCGCCGGGTGGAGCGGATCCTGCTGGAGCTGCGGCTGGTCGAGGGCTGCCCGCTGGAGCTGCTGCGCCCGGCCGGTGCGGCGGCCGCCGCTCGCGCCCTGGAGGACGGCCTGCTGGAGCCGGAGCCGTACCGGCGCGGGCAGGCCGTGCTCACGCTCCGGGGGCGGCTGCTGGCGGACGCGGTGGTGCGGGACCTGGTGGACTGAGGCGGGGGCCGTCAGCCCGTACGGAGCCCAATAGCCCGTACGGGAGCCCATTGCCCGTACGGGAGCCCATTGCCCGTACGGAGCCCAATGGCCCGTACGGGAGCCCATTGCCCTTCCGGGAGTCATCAAGCCCTTACAGCGGCCGTCAGCCCCTCACAGCGGCCGTCAGCCCCTTACGGCGGCCGTCCAAGCCCCTTACGGCGGCCATCAGCCCTGTGGGGCCGTCACGAAGTCGATCAGCTCCTCCACCCGCCCCAGGAGCTCCGGCTGGAGGTCCTTGTAGGAGTGGACCGAGGACAGGATCCGCTGCCAGGCGGCCCCGGTGTTCTCCGGCCAGCCCAGGGCGCGGCAGACGCCCTTCTTCCAGTCCTGGCCGTGCGGCACCGTCGGCCAGGCCGGGATGGAGAGGGAGGACGGCTTCACGGCCTCCCAGATGTCGATGTAGGGGTGGCCTAGGACCAGCACATGCTCGCCGGTGACCCGCGCGGCGATACGGGACTCCTTGGAGCCCGTCACCAGATGGTCGACGAGGACGCCGAGCCGGGCGTCCGGGCCGGGGGCGAAGTCGTCGACGATGGCGGGCAGGTCGTCGACGCCCTCCAGGTACTCCACGACGACGCCCTCGATGCGCAGATCGTCGCCCCAGACCCGCTCGACCAGCTCCGCGTCATGGCGTCCCTCGACATAGACGCGCCCCGCGCGGGCGACCCTCGCGCGGGCCCCCGGCACGGCGATCGACCCCGAGGCCGTGCGCCGAGGCGCGCTGGGGGCCGCCGCGCGCGGGCGTACGAGGGTGACGACACGCCCCTCGAGCAGAAAACCGCGCGGCTCCATGGGGAAGACGCGATGTTTGCCGAAGCGGTCCTCCAGAGTGACCGTCGGACCCTGGGCGGTCTTCTCGCAGCGGATCACGGCACCACAGAATCCGGTGGTGGCCTCCTCCACGACGAGGTCCGGTTCGGCGGGGACCTCGGGGGCGGGCCGCTGCCGCTTCCAGGGCGGGGTCAGGTCCGGGTCGTACTGTCGCATCCGGATGACGATAGCGCGCGACGGCCACCCGCTCCGGCAGGCGCACAACCGGGCGAACGACTAGGCGAACGACTAGAGCGACGGCTGGCCGGACACGCCGAAGCGGGCGGCCAGTTCGTCGCGTTGGGCCCGTACGAACGCGGCGTCCACGACGGAGCCGTGCCCCGGGACGTACCGCGCGTCCGCGCCGCCGAGGGCGAGCAGCCGGTCGAGCGCGGCGGGCCAGTGGCCGGGGATCGCGTCGGGCCCGGCCTGGGGCGTGCCGGACTCCTCCACCAGATCGCCGCAGAAGACCACCTCGGGCCGGCCGGGCACCAGGACTGCCAGGTCGTGGGCGGTGTGGCCGGGTCCCACATTGGCCAGCAGCACCGTACGGCCGCCCAGGTCGAGGGTGAGTTCCCCGCAGACCAGGTGGTGCGGGGAGGCCAGATGGTCCACGGCCTCGGTGGCGGCGTCCCGGTCCACCCCGTGGCGGATCGCGTCCTCGCGCAGCGTCTCCCGCTCACGGCGCAGCAGCTCGTCCAGCCCAGTGGCCCCGTAGACCTCGCAGCCCGCGAAGGCGGCCGAGCCCAGGACATGGTCGAAGTGCGGATGGGTGAGCGCGATCCGGGTGGGGCGGCGGCCGGTCAGCCGGGTGATCCCGGAGCGCAGCTCGGCCCCGGCGCGCAGGGTCGCGCCGGTGTCCACGACGAGGATGTCGGTCCGTCCGACGACCACGCCGACCGTCTCGTCCCACTCCGGCATCCGACGGCGGGCGACACCGGACGCGAGCCGCTCCCAGCCCGCCTCTTCCCAACACGTCTCCATACCGCGACGCTAGCTCAACGGGGATGGGGGAGAGTTGCTGACAGCGGCGGCTCTTGCCCATGCCACCACACCCCGCCGTACACTGGCGGAGGGGTTCTGGCACTCGTGCCCGGTGAGTGCCAGGCGGACGACCTGATGAGACCGCTGGACTGGAGGTGCGCGGGGTGCTCAGCGAACGCAGACTCGAGGTGCTGCGTGCCATTGTCCAGGACTATGTGGGCACGGAGGAGCCGGTCGGCTCCAAGGCGCTCACCGAGCGGCACCGGCTGGGCGTCTCCCCGGCCACGGTGCGTAACGACATGGCCGCTCTGGAGGACGAGGGCTTCATCGCCCAGCCGCATACGAGCGCCGGGCGGATCCCCACGGACAAGGGCTATCGCCTCTTCGTGGACAAGCTGGCCGGAGTCAAGCCGCTGTCCAGCCCGGAGCGGCGGGCCATTCAGAACTTCCTGGACGGCGCGGTCGACCTCGACGACGTGGTGGGGCGCACGGTCCGGCTGCTGGCGCAGCTGACCCGGCAGGTGGCGGTGGTGCAGTATCCGTCGCTGACCCGTTCGACGGTGCGCCATGTGGAGCTCCTCCCGCTGGCCCCGGCCCGGGTGATGCTGGTGCTGATCACCGACACCGGCCGGGTGGAGCAGCGCATGGTCGACTGCCCCAGCCCGGTCACCGAGGATTCGCTCGCCGATCTGCGAGCCCGGCTCAACAGCCGGGTCGTGGGGCGGCGTTTCGCGGATGTGCCGCAGTTGGTGCAGGATCTTCCGGAGTCCTTCGAACAGGAGGACCGGGGGACCGTCTCGACCGTACTGGCGACCTTGCTCGAGACGCTCGTGGAGGAGACCGAGGAGCGGCTGATGATCGGCGGCACCGCGAACCTCACGCGTTTCGTGCATGATTTCCCCCTGACGATCCGGCCCGTTCTGGAGGCACTCGAGGAGCAGGTCGTCCTCCTCAAGCTGTTGGGCGAGGCCAAGGACTCGGCTATGACCGTGCGGATCGGGCATGAGAATGCTCACGAGGGGCTCACTGCCACCTCGGTCGTCGCGGTCGGCTACGGTTCCGGCGACGAGGCGGTCGCCAAACTCGGCGTGGTCGGACCGACCCGCATGGACTACCCCGGAACGATGGGAGCGGTACGCGCAGTGGCACGTTACGTCGGACAGATCCTGGCGGAGTCGTAAGTGGCGACGGACTACTACGCAGTCCTGGGCGTGCCCCGTGATGCCTCGCAGGACCAGATCAAGAAGGCATTCCGGCGGCTCGCCCGCGAGCTGCATCCGGACGTGAACCCGGATCCGAAGACCCAGGAGCGGTTCAAGGAGATCAACGCCGCTTATGAGGTCTTGTCGGATCCGCAGAAGAAGCAGGTCTACGACCTGGGCGGGGACCCGAACGCAGGGCCGGGCGGCGGTGGCGCCGGCGGCTTCGGCGCGGGTTTCGGCAACTTCTCCGACATCATGGACGCGTTCTTCGGCACCGCCTCGCAGCGCGGTCCGCGTTCCAGGACCCGGCGCGGTCAGGACGCGATGATCCGGCTGGACGTGGAGCTCAGCGAGGCCGCGTTCGGGACCACCAAGGACATCCAGGTCGACACCGCGGTCGTCTGCACGACGTGCAGCGGCGAGGGCGCGGCGCCGGGCACCTCGGCGCAGACCTGTGACATGTGCCGTGGCCGCGGTGAGGTCTCCCAGGTGACGCGGTCCTTCCTGGGCCAGGTCATGACCTCGCGGCCGTGCCCCCAGTGCCAGGGCTTCGGCACCGTGGTGCCGACCCCGTGCCCGGAGTGCGCGGGCGACGGCCGGATCCGCTCGCGGCGCACCCTTACGGTGAAGATCCCCGCCGGTGTGGACAACGGCACCAGGATCCAGCTGGCCGGTGAGGGCGAGGTCGGACCGGGCGGCGGCCCGGCGGGTGACCTGTACGTGGAGATCCACGAGGTGCCGCACCCCGTCTTCCAGCGGCGCGGTGACGACATGCACTGCACGGTGACGATCCCGATGACCGCGGCGGCCCTCGGCACCAAGGTGCCGCTGGAGACGCTGGACGGCCTGGAGGAGATCGACATCCGGCCCGGCACCCAGTCCGGCCAGTCGGTCCCGCTGCACCAGCGCGGCATCACCCATCTGCGCGGCGGCGGCCGGGGCGACCTGATCGTGCACGTCGAGGTGACGACCCCGACCAAGCTGGAACCGGAGCAGGAGGAACTGCTGCGGCGGCTCTCCAAGCTGCGCGGCGAGGAGCGCCCGACCGGCGAGTTCAAGCCGGGGCAGCAGGGGCTGTTCTCGCGCTTGAAGGACGCGTTCAACGGGCGGTGATCCGGTGGTGAGCCGGTGCGGAGGGCATGACACGATGTGGCCATGTCCTCCGCGCTGACCGATCTTTACCGGTACCCGATCGTGCAGGCGCCGATGGCGGGTGGAGCCTCCTGCCCGCAGCTCGCCGCCACTGTCTCCGAGGCCGGTGGCCTCGGTTTCCTCGCCGCCGGCTACAAGACGCCGGAGGCGATGTATGAGGAGATCAAACAGTTGCGGGGGCTGACCAACCGGCCCTTCGGCATCAATCTGTTCATGCCGCAGCCGCCCAACCCCGACCCGGCCGCCGTCGCGGCCTACGGCGAGCGGCTCACCGGCGAGGCGGCCTGGTACGAGACCTCACTGGGCGACCCGGAGTCGGGCTCGGACGACGCGTACGACGCCAAGCTGGCCGTGCTCCTCGACAACCCGGTCCCGGTCGTCTCGTTCACCTTCGGCTGCCCGACCCGCGCCGTCCTGGACGCCCTCGCCAAGGTCGGCACCCGTACGGTCGTGACCGTGACCTCGCCCGTCGAGGCGCAGACCGCCCAGTGGGCGGGCGCCGACGCCGTCTGTGTGCAGGGCGTGGAGGCGGGCGGCCATCAGGGCACGTACAGCAATGACCCGGCCGCGGACGGGATGGGCGTCGGGCTCGGGCTGCTGTCGCTGATCACTCTGGTCCGGGAGTACGTCCAGATCCCGATCATCGCGGCGGGCGGGATCATGCGTGGTTCGCAGATCGCCGCGGCGCTGTCCGCGGGCGCGGTCGCGGCCCAGCTGGGGACCGCGTTCCTGGTGTGCCCCGAGTCCGGGGCGAACGCCCTGCACAAGCAGGCGATGACGGATCCGCTGTTCGGCCGTACCGAGCTGACCCGCGCCTTCTCCGGGCGCCCGGCACGGGGCCTGGTCAACCGCTTCCTGCGCGAGCACGGCCCGTACGCGCCCGCCGCCTACCCCCAGCTGCACCACATGACCTCCGGTCTCCGTAAGGCGGCCGCGAAGGCGGGCGACCCCCAGGGGATGGCGCTGTGGGCCGGGCAGGGCCACCGGCTGGCGCGTGACCTGCCCGCCGCGCGGCTGGTGGAGACGCTCGCGGTGGAACTCGACGCGGCGCGGGCCGCGTTGGGCTTTCAGCCCCAGCGGGGTGCGGTGTCGTGACCGCCCCGGTGTTCGTGGCCGACTCCCTGGCGGGGGCGGCCGCGGGGGCCCGGGTCTGGCTGGAGGGCCCGGAGGGGCGCCACGCGGTGTCCGTAAGGCGGCTGCGCGTCGGTGAGCCGGTGGTGCTGACGGACGGTCACGGTACGGGCGTCCAGGGCACTGTGGCGGCCGTGGAGGGCAAGGACCGGCTCGAGGTCGCGGTGGACGAGGTGCGCCGGGAGGCCGCCCCGGACCCGAGGATCACCGTCGTCCAGGCGCTGCCCAAGGGCGACCGGGGTGAGCTGGCGGTGGAGACCATGACGGAGACCGGTGTGGACGCCGTCGTGCCGTGGTCGGCCGCCCGCTGCATCACCCAGTGGAAGGGCGAGCGCGGCCTCAAGGCGCTCGGCAAGTGGCGGTCGACCGCGCGCGAGGCGGGCAAGCAGTCCCGTCGGCTGACCTTCCCCGAGGTCACGGACGCGATGACGACCCGGCAGGTTGCCCGGCTTCTCGCCGAAGCCCAATTCGCCGCCGTACTCCACGAGGAGGGCGGGGAACCGCTCGCCACGGCCCAACTGCCCGCGAGTGGCGAGATCGTGCTGGTCGTCGGGCCCGAAGGGGGCGTGACGCCGGAGGAGTTGGCGGCCTTCGCCGAGGCGGGCGCGCGGCCGTACCGGCTGGGCCCGAGCGTGCTGCGCACCTCCACGGCGGGAACGGCGGCCGCCGCGCTGCTGCTCGGCCGCACCGGCCGCTGGGGGTGAGAGGCCCCTCCGGGGGCCCCTCCGGGGGCCCTCGCCAGGTACGTCCGCACCTGGCCGAGGACGGCCTTCCGGTTCGCGCCGGCCGATGGGAACCTACCCCCTATGGGGGTATTGAGCCAGGCAAGGCAGGCACGACGGACACGGCAGACGAGACGGGCACGGCGGACAGGACGGGGACGGACGCTCTTCGCCGTCGCGGCGGTCGGCGCGGCGGCGGTCGCGGTGACGGCATGTGAGCCGACCGGCGGCGGCATCAGCTCCGTGACGGTCGCGATCACCACGGACCAGGTCGCCACCGAGGCGCTGGAGCGGGGCGGTGTCGGCGTCCGCTGGATGAGTTGCAACGCCGAGTTCAGGAACGGCCGTACGGCGGGTGCCGCTTCGCCCTCGCGGAGCGACTCGCAGAGCGAGCGGTCCGGGGAGACCGACGCACGGGTGGACTGCCACGGCAGGACCGACAACGACAAGGACGTCAGGATCAGGGGCCGGGTCACCTACGTCCGGGAGGACCACTGCGTCCGGGGCGACTTGACCGGTCAGGTGGACGGCCGGAAGGTCTTCGAGGCGAATGTGATCGGGGAGTGCCAGGGCGGCGGCTCGGACACCGGGAGCCCCCGGCCGACCCGCAGTCCCACCCGGGAGCACCGGACCACGGAGGCCCCCGAGCCGACTCGCAGCCCTCCCTGGGAGCACCGGACGACTGAGGCTCCTGAGCCGACCCGTAGCCACCCTTGGGAGCACCGGACCACGGAGGCTCCCGAGCCGACCCGCGGCCACCCCTGGGAGCATCCGTCCACCGAGGGCGGCGCAGGCCAGGTCGGTGCCGATGACGGCGCCGGTGAGGACGGTAAGGGCGGCACCGGGGGCGGCGGCCGGAGCGAATAGTCCGCGATCGCTTCCGTCGGCAGGCCCTCCCGGTACCATCCGGACCGTACGTGCCGACGATCCGTGAGGAGCCACCGGTGGCGGGAGAACCGCAGGCCGATTGCCTGTTCTGCAAGATTGTGTCGGGGGAGGTGCCGGCCACCGTGGTCCGCGAGACGGACACCACCGTCGCCTTCCGCGACATAAACCCCCAGGCGCCCACGCACGTCCTGGTGATCCCCAAGGCGCACCACCCGGACGCCGCCTCCCTCGCGGCGGCCGACCCGCAGGTCACCGCGGACGTGCTGCGCGAGGCGGGCGCGGTCGCCGCGGATGAGAAGCTCGACGAGACGGGCTACCGCGTGGTGTTCAACACCGGCTCCGGCGCCGGTCAGACCGTCTTCCACGCGCATGCCCACGTCCTGGGCGGCCGCGGGCTCAACTGGCCCCCCGGATAACCCTTGTCCGCGCGGGAACTGATCGTCCTCGGCACCGCCAGCCAGGTGCCGACCCGGCATCGCAACCACAACGGCTATCTGCTGCGCTGGGACGGCGAGGGCCTGCTGTTCGACCCCGGCGAGGGCACTCAGCGCCAGATGGTGAGGGCCGGGGTCGCCGCCCATGACATCGACCGGATCTGCGTCACCCACTTCCACGGGGACCACTCCCTGGGCCTGGCCGGGGTGATCCAGCGGATCAACCTCGACCGGGTGCCGCACCGGGTGACCGCCCACTACCCGGCGAGCGGGCAGCGGTTCTTCGATCGGCTGCGCTACGCGACCGCCTACCGCGAGACGGTGGCACTGACCGAGGAGCCGGTCGCCGGTGACGGCGCGGTGCTGGCCCGCACCCCCGCGTACACGCTGGAGGCCGCCCGGCTCTCGCACCCCGTCGAGTCCTACGGCTACCGGCTGATCGAACCGGACGGCCGCAGGATGCTGCCCGAGCGGCTCGCCGCCCTCGGCGTCCGCGGCCCGGAGATCGGCCGGCTCCAGCGGGATCGGGTGCTGGAGATCGGGGGGCGCACGGTGGCGCTCGAGGAGGTCAGCGAGGTGCGCCGGGGGCAGCGCTTCGCGTTCATCATGGACACCCGGCTGTGCGACGGCGCCGACGCCCTGGCGCAGGGGTGCGATCTGCTGGTCATCGAGTCGACCTTCCTGGACGAGGAGGAGGCCCTGGCCGTCGAGTACGGGCATCTGACCGCCGGGCAGGCCGCCCGGCTCGCCGCCGGGGCCGGGGTGCGCCACCTGGTGCTGACGCACTTCTCGCAGCGCTACGGCGACCCCTTCGAATTCGAGCGCCAGGCGCGGGACGCGGGGTTCGACGGGGAGCTCACGGTCGCCCAGGACCTGATGACGGTGGCGCTGCCCAAACGGCGCTGAGGGCGCCCCGGCGGGGGTCGCCGGGACCGATGACCGCCGGGGGCCGCCGGGACCGATGACCGCCGAGGGTGGCGGTGGGCCGGACCCCGGCCCGTTGTCGGTGCCATCGTGCACACTGGCCGCACCCGCGTCCGACGGCGGAGGCGGACCGGCAAGACCTGGGAGAGCGCGGTGACGACACACGACGGCGGCAAGCTCACGGCGGCGGGCTACCACCTGCTCGACCCGCTCGCGGACGTGCGCCGCCCCGGCGACGCGGACTGCGACGTCTATCTCACCGGCACGGTCTTCCTGGACATCATCTTCACCGGTCTTGACAGCGCCCCGGTCCGCGGCACCGAGTCCTGGGCCCGCGGCATGGGCTCGAGCCCCGGCGGCGTCGCCAATATGGCCACCGCCCTGGCCCGGCTCGGCCTGCGCACCTCGCTCGCCGCCGCCTTCGGCGACGACCACTACGGGGACTACTGCCGGGACGCCCTGGACCACGGCGAGGGCATCGATCTCTCGCTGTCCCGCACGATCCCCGGCTGGCACTCCCCGGTGACCGTCTCCATGGCCTACGAGGGCGAGCGGACCATGGTCTCCCACGGCCATGAGGCCCCGCCGCCCGAGGAGCCCGCGCCCAGCTGCCCGCCCCCGGCCCGCGCCGCCGTGGCCTCCCTGGTGCCCGGCCGCGGCCAGGAGTGGGTCGCCGAGGCCGCCCGCCGCGGCAGCAGGGTCTTCGCGGACGTCGGCTGGGACGACACCGGCCGCTGGGACCCGGCCGACCTCGCCGAGCTGGAGCACTGCGAGGCGTTCCTGCCCAACGCCGAGGAGGCGATGCGCTACACCCGCACCGACTGCCCGCGCGCCGCCGCCCGGGCCCTGTCCGACCTGGTCCCGCTGGCCGTCGTCACGCTCGGCTCCGAGGGGGCGTACGCGGTCGACGGCCGCACCGGCGAGACCGCCGAGGTGCCCGCGATCTCCGTGGAGGCCCTGGACCCCACCGGGGCCGGGGACGTGTTCGTCGCCGGTTTCGTCACCGGCACGCTCGCCGGGTGGCCGCTCGCCGACCGGCTGGCCTTCGCGGGGCTGACCGCCGCGCTGTCGGTGCAGGAGTTCGGCGGTTCGCTGTCGGCGCCCGGCTGGGTCGAGATCGCCGCCTGGTGGCAGCACGCCCGCGCCTATGACGACCAGCCCGCCCGCGCGCTGCGCCGCTACGCCTTCCTCGACCGGCTGCTCCCGGCCGCCGCCCGCCCCTGGCCACTGCGCCGGGCCGTCCCGACGATCGGTTTCCGCCAGGCGTAGTCCAGGGCGCGGGCCAGGGACGGCGCGGGGCGCGGGGCGGGGCCTGGCGCTCGGGCCCCGGCCGCTGGATCATCAGGGGGCGCGGAGGCCCCAAGTGAGCGGGCGATCAGCGGATAGGAGTAAAAGGGCTCGGGTGTTGTCGGTGCTCCGTCGTACCCTTGGAACCCAAGGTTGTCGAGCGGCGAGAACCCTTGTATCGGGAGGTAGAAGCAGGCCAGAGAGCCGGCCCATGACGCAACCAACCACAGCACCGCAGGCGCATGCGCAGTTCACGGTCCCGAACAAGCACCCCATGGTCATGGTCCTGGGATCTGGTGACGCGCTGCTGCGTGTGATCGAGAACGCGTTCCCGGCGACCGATATTCATGTGCGGGGCAACGAAGTCAGCGCCACCGGGGACCCGAAGGAAGTAGCCCTGGTCCAGCGTCTGTTCGATGAGATGATGCTGGTGCTCCGCACCGGTCAACCGATGACGGAGGATGCGGTGGAGCGCTCGATCTCCATGCTGCGCGCGGCTGAGAACGGCGAGAGCGGGGTGCAGGAGACGCCCGCCGAGGTGCTCACCCAGAACATCCTCTCCAACCGCGGCCGCACCATCCGCCCCAAGACGCTCAACCAGAAGCGCTATGTCGACGCCATCGACAAGCACACGGTCGTCTTCGGCATCGGCCCCGCGGGCACCGGCAAGACCTATCTCGCCATGGCCAAGGCCGTCCAGGCACTGCAGTCCAAGCAGGTCAACCGGATCATCCTCACCCGGCCGGCGGTCGAGGCGGGGGAGCGGCTCGGTTTCCTGCCCGGCACCCTCTACGAGAAGATCGACCCGTATCTGCGGCCGCTGTACGACGCGCTGCACGACATGCTCGACCCCGACTCCATCCCGCGCCTGATGGCCGCGGGCACGATCGAGGTCGCGCCGCTGGCGTACATGCGTGGCCGTACCCTCAATGACGCGTTCATCATCCTCGACGAGGCCCAGAACACGAACCCCGAGCAGATGAAGATGTTCCTCACCCGGCTCGGTTTCGACTCCAAGATAGTGATCACGGGCGACATCACCCAGATCGACCTCCCCGGCGGGACCAAGAGCGGTCTGCGCCAGGTGCGGGAGATCCTGGACGGCGTCGAGGATGTTCACTTCTCCATGCTCACCAGCACCGACGTGGTCCGTCACAAGCTGGTCGGCCGGATCGTCGACGCATACGACCAGTACGACAGCCGCAACGGAAAGTAACCACGAGCCCCCATGGCGATCGACGTCAACAACGAATCCGGTACCGATATCGACGAGCGGGCGGTGCTGGACATCGCCCGCTACGCGCTCGCCCGGATGCGTATCCACCCGCTCTCCGAGCTCTCGGTGATCGTCGTCGACGCCGACGCCATGGAGCAGCTGCACATCCAGTGGATGGATCTGCCGGGTCCGACCGATGTCATGTCCTTCCCGATGGACGAGCTGCGCCCGCCGGCCAAGGACGACGAGGAGCCCCCGCAGGGCCTCCTCGGGGACATCGTGCTCTGCCCCGAAGTGGCCAAGAAGCAGGGGGAGGAGGCGCCGACCGGGCATTCGATGGACGAGGAGCTCCAGCTGCTCACCGTCCACGGCGTCCTCCACCTCCTCGGCTATGACCACGAGGAGGCGGACGAGCGCGCCGAGATGTTCGGCCTCCAGGCCGCCATCGTCGACGGCTGGCGCGCGGAGCAGGGCGTCACCGGCCCCTCCCCGGCCCCCACCGTCCGATGAGCGCGCAGCTCGTCACCGCGACCGTCCTGCTGGTCGTGGTGGCCTGGCTGGCGGCCTGCGCGGAGGCCGGTCTGGCCCGCACCACCCGGTTCCGCGCCGAGGAGGCCGTGCGCTCCGGGCGCCGGGGCAGCGCCAAGCTGATGCTCGTCGCCGAGGACCCCACCCGCTATCTCAATGTGGCCCTGCTGGTCCGGGTCGCCTGCGAGGTGGCGGCGGGCGCGGTCGTCACGTTCGCGAGCCTGCGCGAGTTCCCCGAGACCTGGAAGGCGCTGACCGTCGCGATCGGCGTGATGGTCCTGGTGTCGTACGTGGCCGTCGGCGTCTCCCCGCGCACCATCGGCGCCCAGCATCCGCTCAACACCGCGACCGTCGCCGCCTATGTGCTGATCCCGCTGGCCCGGGTCATGGGCCCCATCCCGCCGCTGCTGATCCTCCTCGGTAACGCGCTCACGCCCGGCAAGGGCTTCCGCAAGGGCCCGTTCGCCTCCGAGGCCGAGCTGCGCGCCCTGGTGGACCTCGCCGAGCAGGAGTCGCTGATCGAGGACGAGGAGCGGCGCATGGTCCACTCCGTCTTCGAGCTCGGTGACACCCTGGTGCGCGAGGTGATGGTGCCGCGCACCGACCTCGTGGTCATCGAGCGCTTCAAGACCATCCGGCAGGCCCTCACCCTCGCGCTGCGCTCAGGCTTCTCCCGGATCCCGGTCACCGGGGAGAACGAGGACGACATCGTCGGGATCGTCTACCTCAAGGACCTGGTCCGCAAGACGCATATCAACCGCGAGGCCGAGACCGAGCTGGTCTCCACCGCGATGCGGCCCGCCGCCTTCGTCCCGGACACCAAGAACGCGGGCGATCTGCTGCGCGAGATGCAGCAGGATCGCAACCACGTGGCCGTGGTGATCGACGAGTACGGCGGCACGGCCGGGATCGTCACCATCGAGGACATCCTCGAGGAGATCGTCGGCGAGATCACCGACGAGTACGACCGCGAACTGCCGCCCGTCGAGGACCTCGGCGACGGCACCCACCGGGTGACCGCCCGGCTCGCCCTGGGCGACCTCGGGGAGCTGTACGGCACGGATCTGGAGGACGAGGACGTCGAGACGGTGGGCGGGCTGCTCGCCAAGGCGCTGGGCCGGGTGCCGATCGCGGGCGCCAAGGCCGAGGTCGACGTCCCCGAGGGCGGTGTGGACCCCGCGCTCAAGGCGCTGCGGCTGACCGCCGAGTCCCCGGCGGGCCGCCGCAACCGCATCGTCACGGTGCTGGTCGAGCCGGTCCGTGCAACCGCCGCGGCCGAACCGGAGTAGCCCCCGCGCAAGCCTTGACGCGGCCCCGTCCACACCCCGTGGGCGGGGCCGCACTGTGCTCCGGCCCGGCCCGGCAGCCTGGTCCGGTCTGGCCCGGCCCGGGGCCCGGCCCGGTCCGCCTCCCGCGCTCCCGCCGTACGCGCCGGGGCGCGGCACCCGCCCGTACGACAGCGTGCCGTCGCGCCAGCGCATCGCCAACGCGCGGCCCGCGCTGCGCCATCTGGGTGGAATAGCCGTCCGCTCCCTGGCCCATGTGGCGTAGGCGCCCGCTTACTTGCAGATACCGACTGGTGGGTCGCCCATACCTCTGTCGGGGGACAGTCGGCCTGTCTGCTTTGACGTAGACAGGTCGGCCGTATGGGCACCCCCGCACAGAGGCCATGGCTCCGCGTGGCACGCGTCGCGCGGAGCCGGGCGGCTCATCCCCCCTGAGCTCAGGAAAGGGCGGCCGCTTCCATGTCCACCACCACGGTGACCTCCGTACCGAATCCCTCAGTCTTCGGCGAATCCGTCACCTACACCGCCACCGTCACCGGTATCACCGCCGGGACCCCTCCATGGGGCGACGTGACCTTCGTCATCGCCGGAGGCCCGACGCTCGGCCCCGTGACGCTGACCCAGACCGGGGTCGACTCCGGCACGGCCAGCGTGACCGACTCCACCCTCGCCGTCGGCTCCCATCTGGTCACGGCGAACTTCGTCAACTCCAGCGACCCTTTGGACAATTCGTCCGGCACGACCATCCAGCAGGTCAACCAGTCGGCGACCACCACCACCGTCACCTTCGTCCCGCCCGCGCCCGTCTGCGGCGAGACCGTGACCCTGACCGCCAGTGTGGCGGCGGCGCCCCCGGGCAGCGGCATCCCCACCGGTACGGTCACCTTCATCATCAGCGCGGACGGGCCCACGGTGCCCGGGACCCTCGACGGGGCCGGGAACGCCTCGGTCACCGTCCCCGCCCTGAGCGTGGGCACACACCAGGTCGCGGCGTTCTACAGCGGCGACGCCAACTTCGCCGCGTCCAACTCGCCCTTGACGCCGCTCACCGTCAGCCCGGCGTCCTCGACCACGACCCTCACCATCTCCCCGGCCTCGCCGGTCTGCGGTGAGACGGTGACCCTGTGCGCCCAGGTGGCGGTCGTCGCGCCCGGTACCTGCACCCCGACGGGCACGGTGACGTTCACGGTCGCCGGCGGTCCGACGCTCACGGGCACCCTGGACGCGACCGGGCAGGCGTGCGTGACGACCACCGCCATCCCGGTGGGGACCCACGCCGTGACGGCCACCTACGCCGGAAACGGGGACGTCTCGGGCTCGACCGACACCGGCTCGGTCACGGTCGGCCAAGGCGCGTCGACCACAACGGTCACGGTAACCCCCGCCTCGCCGGTCTGCGGTGAGGCGATCACCATCTGCGCCCAGGTGACGGTGTCGCCCCCGAGCACCTGTACGCCCACCGGCACGGTGACCTTCGTGATCACCGGTGGTCCGACCCTGACGGGCACGCTGAACGCGAGCGGCCAGGCGTGCGTGACCACCAGCGCGCTGACCGCGGGGTCGTACACCGTGACCGCCACGTACGGTGGCAGCACGAACATCGCGAGCTCCACCGGCACCGCGTCGATCACCGTGGGCCAGGGCGTCTCGGGTATCTCGGCGAGCATCTCGCCCAGCCCGTCCGTCTGCGGTGAGCCGGTGACCATCTGCGCGGACGTGAGCGTCGGGCCGCCCAGCACATGTGTCCCCACCGGGAACGTGACGTTCGCCGTCTCCGGTGGTCCGACCCTGACGGGCACGCTGGACGCGACCGGTCAGGCGTGCGTGACGACCAGTGCCATTCCGGTCGGCACCCACAGCGTGACCATCACCTACCCGGGCGACGGGGACGTCCTGGGCTCGACGACGACCCTCCCCCTGACGGTGAACCAGGCCGCCTCGACGACCGCCCTGACCATCACGCCCAGCACGGCGTCGTGCGGCCAGTCGGTGACCTTGTGCGCGCAGGTGACCACGACACCGCCCGGCACGTGCGCCCCGACCGGGACGGTGACGTTCACGATCGCGGGCGGTCCGACCCTGACCGGGACGCTGAACGCCAGCGGTCAGGCGTGTGTGACGACCAGCGCCATTCCGGTCGGCACCCACGCGGTGACGGCCACCTACTCCGGTGACACCGGCGTCGCGGGTTCGTCCGCCTCCGGGACCGTCACGGTCAACCAGGGCGTCTCCACCACGACCCTGAGCTTCCTGCCCGCCTCCCCGGTGTGCGGCCAGCCCGTGACCCTGTGCGCCCAGGTGACGGTCGCGTCGCCCAGCACCTGCACCCCGACCGGGACGGTCACCTTCACGATCGCGGGTGGTCCGACCCTGACCGGGACGCTGAACGCCAGCGGTCAGGCGTGTGTGACGACCATCGCCATCCCGGTCGGCACTCACGCGGTGACGGCCACGTACGCGGGCAACACGGGCGTGGCGGGCTCGTCGGCGTCCGGCTCCATCACCGTCGGCCAGGCCGCGTCCACGACCGCGCTGACCATCACGCCCGCCTCCCCGGTGTGCGGCCAGTCGGTGACCCTGTGCGCGCAGGTGACCACGACATCGCCCGGCACGTGCGCCCCGACCGGGACGGTGACGTTCACGATCGCGGGCGGTCCGACCCTGACCGGGACGCTGAACGCCAGCGGTCAGGCGTGCGTGACGACCAGCGCCATTCCGGTGGGTACGCACGCGGTGACGGCCATGTACGGGGGCAACACGGGCGTGGCGGGCTCCTCGGCGTCCGGCTCCGTCACCGTCGGCCAGGCGACCACCACGACCACGCTCACCTCCTCGCCGAACCCGTCCACCCCCGGCCAGAACGTGACCTTCACCGCCACCGTGACCGCGGTGCCGCCGGCGACGGGCACCCCGACCGGGACCGTCACCTTCGTGATCAGCGGCGGGCCCACCCTCACCGGCACGCTCAACGGCGCGGGACAGGCCACCGTCAGCACCAACACCCTCACCACCGGCGCGCACACGGTCACCGCCACCTACGGCGGCGACACCTGCTTCGCCGGTTCCACCTCACCGACCATCACCCAGAACGTGGCCGTGCTGCCGACCGGGACCACCGTGACCGCCACTCCGGCCACCATCCGGCTGCGGTTCAACGGCACGTTCGTCATCCCGACCCTGAGCGCGACGCTGAGGGACGCGTCGAACAACCCGATCCCCGGCCAGACCCTCACCTTCGTCGCCAACTCGGTACTGGGCCCGATCGCGCTGGGCAGCGCGGTCACCAATGCCAGTGGCACGGCGACGCTCAGCAATGTCGCCGTCCCGCCGACGGTGATCACCGCCTCGACGTACACCGCCTCCTTCGCGGGCGCTCCGGGTCTGAGCCCGTCGTCGGGTTCGGCCTCGCTGACCTTCCAGCCGACGCCGCTCCTCCCGTAGGGCGCCCGAGGCCCTGAGGCCCTGAGGCCCTGAGGCCCTGAGGCCCTGAGCACAACGCGCCACCGCACAACCGCGTATCGCCCGCGCCGGGCCGCCGCACCGCGGCCCGGCGCGGGCCGCGGTGTGCCCACCGGAGTCACCGCCGGTCAACGCCCCGCATATGCTCATCCGCATGAGCGAAGCAGCGCAGTTGGACCCCGAAGACCGCAAGATCATCACGCTGGCCCGCTCCGTGCGGGCCCGCAACTCCGTACCGGAGGGCGCCGCCGTCCGCGACGAGACGGGGCGTACGTACGTGGCCGGGACCGTGGCCCTCGACTCGCTGAAGCTGAGCGCCCTCCGGACCGCCGTCGCCATGGCCGTGGCGAGCGGAGCCACGTCCCTGGAGGCCGCGGCCGTGGTGACCGACGCGGAGAGCGCATCGGAGGAGGACCGCGCGGCCGTCCGGGACCTCGGCGGGGCCGGGACCCCGGTGCTGCTGGCGGGCCCCGACGGCACCCTGCGGGCCACGCTGGACGCCTGACCCCGGCCCACCCGCCCCCGGTGGTCGTACGAGGCCGGGAGGGCTGGTCCGAGCGGGCCGGGGCATCGGGGAGAATGGGGGCCATGACTGCCGGTACCTCCCCGTCCCCGACCGAGCAGCGGGAGACCCCGCACCGCTCGGGCTTCGCCTGCTTCGTCGGCCGCCCCAACGCGGGCAAGTCGACCCTGACCAACGCGCTGGTGGGGACGAAGGTCGCGATCACCTCGAACCGCCCGCAGACCACCCGCCACACCGTCCGCGGCATCGTGCACCGCCCCGACGCCCAGCTGGTGCTCGTCGACACCCCCGGTCTGCACAAGCCGCGCACCCTGCTCGGCGAGCGGCTCAACGACGTCGTGCGCACCACCTGGGCCGAGGTCGACGTCATCGGCTTCTGCCTGCCCGCCGACCAGAAGCTGGGCCCCGGCGACCGCTACATCGCCACCGAGCTCGCGGGGATCAAGAAGACCCCCAAGGTCGCGATCGTCACCAAGAGCGACCTGGTCGAGCCCGAGCAACTGGCCCAGCAACTGATCGCCGTCGACCGGCTCGGCAAGGAGCTGGGCATCGAGTGGGCCGAGATCGTCCCCGTGTCGGCCGTAGGTGACCAGCAGGTGGATCTGCTGGCGGACCTGCTGGTCCCGCTGCTGCCCGAGGGCCCGACGCTCTACGCCGAGGGCGACCTCACGGACGAGCCCGAGCAGGTCATGGTGGCCGAGCTGATCCGGGAGGCCGCGCTGGAGGGCGTACGGGACGAACTGCCGCACTCCATCGCGGTGGTGGTGGAGGAGATGCTGCCCCGCGAGGGCCGCCCCGCGGACCGGCCGCTCCTGGACATCCACGCCAACCTCTACATCGAACGGCCCAGCCAGAAGGGCATCATCATCGGCCCCAAGGGCCGCCGCCTGAAGGACGTGGGCACCAAGTCCCGCAAGCACATCGAGGCGCTGCTGGGTACGCCGGTCTTCCTCGACCTGCATGTGAAGGTGGCGAAGGACTGGCAGCGCGACCCGAAGCAGTTGCGGAAGCTCGGGTTCTGAGCCCGGTGCGTGGGCCCCGGCGCATCCGCCGGGGCCGAGTGCGCCCCGGCCGCGTGGGGCTTTACGCGCCTTCCTCCAGCACCGTGCGGATCAGTTCCCGCTGGGCGTCGCTCAGCTGGGGGTCCGCGGCGTGGACGGTGCGGCCGTCGACGGTGATCTCGTACTGGAAGCCGTCGGGGACGCCGCGGGGGGCCGTGGTGTGGCCGGTCTCGACGGCCTGGTGGGCCAGGGCGTCCAGATGGGTGGCGTCGGGCCGGCCGGTGGTGTCCAGCTCGGCCCGGCGCTCGATTCCGGCGAATCCACCGGTGCGGGTGACGGAGATGCGCATGGCTCCATCACTACCCGATGGCGTGCCCTAGCGCGCGCCCACGTGGGCCCGCAGATCGGTGATGCCCACCCCGGCCCATGCGTCCCGCACCGCCGCCTGCTCCTCGCCCTCGCCGTAGCGGGCGTGCGCCGCGGCCACCGTGAGCTGGGCGAAGTCGGCGAACTGCGCGTCGGAGTCCAGATCGCCGCCGGTCAGCACGTCGTACCAGATCTGCCCGGCGCGCTCCCAGGCGTTGCCGCCCAGGGCGGTGGCGGCGAGGTAGAAGGCGTGGTTGGGGATGCCGGAGTTGATGTGGACGCCGCCGTTGTCACGTGAGGTGTGGACGTAGTCGTCCATCGTGCCCGGCTGCGGGTCCTTGCCCAGCACATCGTCGTCGTAGGCCGTGCCCGGGGCCTTCATGGAGCGCAGGGCCACCCCGGTGACCCGGTCCGTCAGCAGCCCCGCGCCGATCAGCCAGTCGGCCTCCTCGGCGCTGTGGCCGAGCACATGCTGCTTGACCAGGGAGCCGAAGACGTCGGACATCGACTCGTTGAGCGCCCCGGACTGGCCGAAGTACTCGAGGTTGGCGGTGTACTGCGTGACGCCGTGGGTGAGCTCGTGGGCCATCACGTCGACCGGGATGGTGAAGTCCTGGAAGACCTCGCCGTCCCCGTCGCCGAAGACCATCTGCTCGCCGTCCCAGAAGGCGTTGTTGTAGTCCTCGCTGTAGTGGACGCTCGCGTTCAGCGGCAGCCCCGAGTCGTCGATGGAGCGCCGGCCGTACGCCTTGAAGAAGAGCTCGAAGGTCGCGCCGAGCCCGTCGTACGCGCGGTTCACCGAGTCGTCCCCGCTCGCCTGGTCGCCCTCGCCGCGCGTCTTCCTGCCCGGCAGCGAGGTCCGGTGCTGGGCGTCGTAGATGGTGCGCTGGGGCTTGTCGGAGGGCGCGGCCGCCCGCGCGGCGGGGACGCCGCGCACGGTGGCGATCCGGCGGCGGGTGCGCTGCAGGGCGTCGTGCTCGAGCGTGCGGCGGGCGGGATCGGCCAGCGAGGCGTCCTCGGCATGGGACAGCTTGTCCAGGACGTGCGGCGGCACGATCGTGCAGAAGGCGGTGTGGCGGTGACCGCGGGCAGGGCGGGCATTGGCATTGGCGTCCATGGCTGGCAATGTCGCATCGCGTGATGCCTGTGTCACGCCTTGCGGTCATGATTGCTGAAATCGAGTGGAAGATGTGTATTCCTCCGAAGCACATGCTTCGGTCCGCATAGTGATACGGGTCCGCCGGGCCCGTGCGTCTCGGTTAGGCTGCTCTCCATCATGCGTTTCGGGCTGCTTCTTCTTAGCTGCCGCGGCGAGGGCCTGTAGTCGTAGGCCGACCCCCTCCCCGCGGAGTTCGGTGTTGCGGTGTTTTCGCCCCGTCGGCCGCCCAGCGGACATACGAGGAGCCCTACGCATCATGAGCACGTCTGATCATTCCGCAAGCGCCCAGAGCCATGTCGGCCGTCCCACCCCCATCACCGCCGCGAGCGTCACCCAGCGCCCCTCGGGGATGCCGATCCACAAGTACGGCCCGTACGAGGCCGTCGACATCCCGGACCGCACCTGGCCGGACAACCGCATCACCGTCGCCCCTCGCTGGCTGTCCACCGATCTGCGGGACGGCAACCAGGCGCTGATCGACCCGATGTCCCCGGCCCGCAAGCGCGAGATGTTCGACCTGCTGGTGCGCATGGGCTACAAGGAGATCGAGGTCGGCTTCCCCTCCTCCGGTCAGACCGACTTCGACTTCGTACGGTCGATCATCGAGGGGGGCGCGATCCCGGAGGACGTGACGATCTCCGTCCTCACCCAGGCGCGCGAGGAGCTGATCGAGCGCACCGTGGAGTCGCTGCGCGGGGCGCACAAGGCCACCGTGCACCTGTACAACGCCACCGCCCCCACCTTCCGCCGCGTCGTCTTCCGCGGCACCCGGGAGCAGGTCAAGCAGATCGCGGTGGACGGCACCCGGCTGGTGGTGGAGTACGCCGACAAGATCCTCGGCGATGACACGGTCTTCGGCTACCAGTACAGCCCGGAGATCTTCACCGACACGGAGCTGGACTTCGCCCTGGAGGTCTGCGAGGGCGTCATGGACGTCTGGCAGCCCGAGGAGGGCCGCGAGATCATCCTGAATCTGCCGGCCACCGTCGAGCGCTCGACCCCGTCCACCCACGCGGACCGCTTCGAGTGGATGTCGCGCCATCTGTCCCGGCGCGAGCACATCTGCCTGTCGGTGCATCCGCACAACGACCGCGGCACCGCCGTCGCCGCCGCCGAGCTGGCGATCATGGCCGGGGCGGACCGCATCGAGGGCTGCCTGTTCGGCCAGGGCGAGCGCACCGGCAACGTGGACCTGGTGACGCTGGGCATGAACCTGTTCTCCCAGGGTGTCGACCCGCAGATCGACTTCTCGCAGATCGACGAGATCCGCCGCACCGCCGAGTACTGCAACCAGATGCAGATCCACCCGCGCCACCCCTACGCGGGCGATCTGGTCTACACCGCCTTCTCCGGCTCCCACCAGGACGCCATCAAGAAGGGGTTCGAGGCGCTGGAGGCGAGCGCGGCCGAGCAGGGCAAGACGGTGGACGAGATCGAGTGGGCCGTCCCGTACCTGCCCATCGACCCCAAGGACGTCGGCCGCTCCTACGAGGCCGTGATCCGGGTGAACTCCCAGTCCGGCAAGGGCGGCATCGCCTATGTCCTGAAGAACGACCACAACCTGGACCTGCCGCGCAGGATGCAGATCGAGTTCTCCAAGACGATTCAGGCCAAGACCGACGCAGAGGGCGGCGAGGTCACCCCGGACCAGATCTGGGCGGCCTTCCAGGACGAGTACCTGCCGACCGAGGACAACCGGTGGGGGCGGATCTCGCTGCGCAGCGCGCAGACCTCGACCACCACCGAGGGCACCGACGCGCTCACCGTCGAGGCGGTCGTGGACGGCGCCGAGACGGTGCTGACCGGCACCGGCAACGGCCCGCTGGCGGCCTTCTTCGACGCCCTGGCCGCGATTGACGTGGACGTACGGCTGCTGGACTACTCCGAGCACACCCTGAGCGAGGGCGCCGCTTCGCAGGCCGCCGCGTACATCGAGTGCGCGATCGGCGGGCAGGTGCTGTGGGGTGTCGGGGTCGACGCCAACATCGTGCGCGCCTCCCTGAAGGCCGTCGTCTCCGCGGTGAACCGGGCTCGCCGCTGATCCTCACGGAATCCTCCGGATTCCTTTCAGGTGGGTAGATGATCTTTCACCGGCCTGATCGGACGGGTTCATCACCCCGTTGACCTGGTCACCCACATGGGCCCCGTTCACCCCGCGAGGTGGGCGGGGCCTCGGGTTTGGCCTGTTGTCTCCGTTCGGGGTACTGACGTCACATCATGGATGTGGCTAGCATCACGTCAACGCGGCAACGTGGCCGAAGCGTTATGGAGGTGTGACGTGGTGCACCGGCGAGCCCGCCGTGACCGGGACCTGTGTGTGGTAGGCGTACGCACTCTGTGGCGGACCGTCGGCGATGGTGAGTTCTTCTGCCCCGAGTGCGGAGGCGACCGCAACTACCGCCGCCGTACCGGCCGTCGCCGCATCGTGGTGCTCGGCCTGCCGGTGCTGCCGCGCGGACCGGTCGCGCCCATCGTGGAATGCGCGGCCTGCGGCAGCCGCTGCGGCACGGAGGTGCTCGACCACCCCACCACGACCCGCTTCTCCGCGATGCTCCGCGACGCGGTGCACACCGTGGCCCTCGCGGTCCTCGCCGCGGGCGGCACCGAGGCGACGGCGGTCCGGCAGGTCGCGGTCGGCGCGGTGCGCGCCGCCGGGTTCGCCGACTGCAGCGAGGAGCAGCTGCTCGCGCTCATCGAGGCCCTCGCCGCCGACACCGGGCGGCTGCCGGGCGCCTGCGGCGAGCGGGACGGCCTGGACCCGTGCGGTACGGCGCTGGCCATCGAGCTGCACGAGGCACTGGAGCCGCTGGCCCCGCATCTGGCCCCCACCGGCCGGGAGGCCATCCTCCTCCAGGGCGCCCGGATCGCCGTGGCGGACGGCCCGTACCGCCCGGCCGAGCGCGCGGTCCTGGAGACGGTCGGCCGGGCGCTGATGATCTGTCCCGACGACACGGCCCGCCTGCTGGCCGCCACAAGGGCAGCGTTCTGAGCGGAGGGTTCCGGTTCGCTCTCCGTACTCCCCAGGGAGTAATCGCCCCCTCCTCGCCCCCGGCGTAGTAGCCGCCATTTCCATCGTCGGCGCGAGGTATCGGCGCCCGGGCGCCGGAAGCCTGGGGGCATGCAGACGACATCGTCAGGGATCGCTGGAGATCCCCAACAACCGGACGCGCCACCACCCGCCGCGGCCGGGGCGTCATCCGCCGCGGCAGGCGGCAAGCGGAGGCGCTCACTGCCCTGGGCGGTCATCGCGGGCTGGGTGCTGCTGCTCCTCGTCGCCGTCCCCTTCGCGGGCAAGCTCGAGGGCGCCAAGCGGGACACGGCCGTCGACTACCTCCCGGCGGGCGCCGACTCCACCCAGGTGGCGCGGCTCCAGGAGCGGCTGCCCGGTGGCGACACCATCGACCTCGTCCTCGTCTTCCACCGCGACGGCGGGCTGACCGGCGCCGACCGTAAGGCGGCCGGCGGGCGGGTCGCCGAGGTGGCGGGACGTCATGACCTCGTCGGCGGCACGGCGCCGCGCGCCGTGCCGTCCAAGGACGGCACGACCGTGATGTACCCCATGGCGCTCACCGGCCTGGCCGACGAGAAGGAGCGGGCCGACGCCGTCAAGGACGTCCGCGCCGAGCTCGCCTCCCATCCCGGGGGCCTGACCGTCCAGGTCGGCGGTCCCGGGGCGCTCAGCGCCGACTCGCAGGAGGTCTTCGCCTCCACCGACGGCACGCTGATGTTCGCCACCGCCGGGGTGGTCGCCCTGCTGCTGATCATCACCTATCGCAGCCCGCTGCTGTGGCTGGTGCCGCTGGGCGTGGTCGGCGTCGCCGCCATGGCCGCGATGGCGATCGTCTACGGCCTCGTCCAGGGCTTCGACCTCATCGTCACCAGCATGAGCTCCTCGATCATGACGGTGCTGGTCTTCGGCGCGGGCACCGACTACGCCCTGCTGATCGTGTCCCGCTACCGCGAGGAACTGCGCCGCCACCGCGCCCCGTACGACGCGATGCGCGAGGCCCTGCGCGGCTGCGGTCCGGCCGTACTCGCCTCCAGCGGCACCGTGGCCGCCGGGCTGCTGTGTCTGCTCGCCGCCGACCTCAACAGCAGCAGCGGACTGGGTCCGGTCGGCGCGGTCGGGGTCATCTGCGCGCTGGCCGCAATGATGACGCTGCTGCCCGCGGTGCTGGTGCTGCTGGGGCGCCGGGTGTTCTGGCCCCTGATCCCCGTCCACGGCAGTGAACCGCGGGCGACCCGGCGCGGGTTCTTCGAGGCGATGGGCGACTCGGCCCGCCGCCGGCCCGGTGCCGTGCTCCTCGGCGGTGCCGCGCTGCTGGGCGTGCTCGCCCTCGGGGTGCTCAATCTGCCCGGCAACCTCAAGCAGGAGGACACCTTCACCGACAAGCCCGAGTCGGTGGCCGCCACCCAGACCCTCGCCGACGCCTATCCGGACAGCAGCAGCCAGCCCATCAGCGTGATGGCGCGCACCGCGGGCGCGGACGAGGTGCTGCGGCGGGCGCGCTCCACGGAGGGGGTCGTACGGGCGGACACCGGGCGCAGCGGCGGCGGCTGGACGGAGATCGACGTCTTCCCGCGGGGCGCCCCGCAGTCGGCGGAGGAGACGGCCGCGCTGCACGCCCTGCGCTCGGATCTGGTGCGGGTCGAGGGCGCCGACGCGCTCGTCGGCGGGCCCAGCGCCCAGCAGCTCGATCTGAAGGACACCAACGCCCGCGACCGGATGCTGGTCATCCCACTGGTGCTGATCGCCGTACTGCTGATCCTCGCGGCCCTGCTGCGCAGCCTCCTCGCGCCGCTGGTCCTCGTGGCCGCCGTGGTCGCGGTGTGGGGCGCGGCCATGGGGCTCGGCGGGCTCTTCTTCGACCCGGTCTTCGGCTTCGCCGGGGTCGACCCAGGGCTGCCGCTGCTGTCGTTCGTCTTCCTGGTCGCCCTCGGCGTGGACTACGGCATCTTCCTGATGCACCGGATGCGGGAGGAGTCGCTGCGCGGGGCGGACGTCCCGGACGCGGCGGTGACCGCGCTGCGCACGACGGGCGGGGTGATCGCCTCGGCCGGTCTGGTGCTGGCGGCGACCTTCGCGGTGCTGGCCTCGCTGCCGATGGTGATGCTGGTCGAGATGGGGTTCGTGGTGGCGGTCGGCGTGCTGCTCGACACCTTCCTCGTACGGACGTACCTGGTGACGTCGGCGAGCCTGCTGCTGAAGCGGTGGGTGTGGTGGCCGGGCGCCCTCTTCCGCCGTACGCCCGCCTCGCGGGCCCCGGCCGCCCAGGACGGACCCGCCGCCGGGTCCCGTCCGGAACCGGCCGTACGCGGCGGCTGACGCCGTTCCTCAGCCCGGACCGGCCGCACAGGGGCCGGCCGGTCCGGGACACCCTTCGTACCGCCCCAGGCCGCCCCCTGGCCGCTCTGCCGCCCCCAGGCCGTCCCCTGGCCGCTCTATGGCCGCTCTCCGGGTCCGTACCGCCCTAGGGGCTGCGTACCGCCGTATGGGACGCATACAGCCCTATGGCAGCCCTATGGCTCGGCCCGAGGCGGATCCCCGAGGATGGAGCCCGTGCCCGTACCTCCTACGAACCACTCCGCGCCCACCCCGCCGGAGCGTGCCGCCAACGCCCGGCACCCCGCCGCGCGCCCCGCCGCGCACTCCGCCGTCCACCGCGCGATCGCCTCCGCGTCGCGCGCCCTGCACAACGGCCCCCGCCCCGCCGAGGCCCCGGAGGAGGCCCGCAGGCGACGGCGGGTGGACGCCCGGATCGCCGGTGCGGTGCTGGTCCTCCAGGCGGTCCTGGCGCTGCTCAACCCCGACCGGAACGGACACCGCCCGGACGCGTTCGGCTGGGCGCTGCTCGTCGCCAGCGCCACGGTGCTCATCGGGCGGCGGCACAGCCCGATGGTGGTCACCGTGGCGGTGGTGTTCATGGTCGGGCCGTACCACGCCATGGACAACGTCCATATCGCGGTCGTCCCGGCCGGGCTCCTCGCCGTCTACACGCTCGCCGTCATGGGCCCGCCGCTGCGGTCCTTCCTCACCGTCACCGCCGTGATCTCGATCATGGTGTCGGTGATGGCACTGAGCGGGAAGCCGCACGCCGGTCTCGACATGCTGCGCACTTCCGGCTGGGTGCTGTCGGTCGTGGTGATCGGCGAGGCGGTCCGCATCCACCGCAAGTACATCGCCGCGATCCTGGAGCGGGCCGAACGCGCCGAGCGGACCCGCGAGGAGGAGGCGGCCCGGCGGGTCGCCGAGGAGCGGCTGCACATCGCCCGCGATCTGCACGATTTGCTCGCGCACAGCATCACCCTCATCGGCGTCCAGACCTCCGTCGCGGCGCACGTCCTGATCGCCGACCCCGAGCGGCTGGACCGCGAGGCGATGGCCAAGGCGCTCGACTCGATCGCCGACACCTGCCGGGACGCCCGCGCCGAGCTCCGGGCCACCCTCCAGGTGCTCCGCGGCGGCGCGGGCGGCGACGCCGACCGCGCGGACGGGGAGGACACCGGGCCGCTGCCGGGGCTCGCCGGACTCGCCGACCTGGCCGCGGCGGCGGAGGCGGCGGGCGTCCGTGTGGACCTTACGGTCGACGTGGAGGCGTCCGAACTGTCGCCCGCCGTGGGTGCCGCCGCGTACCGGATCGTGCAGGAGGCCCTGACCAACGCCGTCCGGCACGCGCCCGGCACAAGGGTGCGGATCACGCTCGTACGGGACGAGGGGGAGCTGAGCGTCGCCGCCGTGGACGACGGCCCCGGGGGCGAGGAACCGCCCCTTATCGCGCCCGTCGAAGCGGGCTACGGCATCGTGGGCATGCGCGAGCGGGCCCGCAGCGTCGCGGGCACCCTGTCCGCCGGGCCGCGCGAGGACGGCCCCGGCTTCGCGATCAGGGCCGCGCTGCCGTGGGGGAGGGGCGGCCCGTCCGGCGGCCGTACGGGCACCGGCAACGCTACCGGCACCGGCACCGGCACCGGCACCGGCACCGGCACTGGCACTGGCACCGGCACCGGTCCAGGCTCCGGCACCGCCGCCAGTACCGGACAGACCGCCGCACCGCCCAGGGAGGCCACCGCATGACCACGCCACCGGACCCGCCGATCAGGGTGCTGCTCGCGGACGATCAGACGCTGGTCCGTTCCGCCTTCGCCATGCTGGTCTCCTCGGCCCGCGACATGGACGTGGTCGGGCAGGCGGGCACCGGCCGTGAGGCCGTCGAACTGGCCCGCACGGCCCGAGCCGACCTCGTGGTCATGGACATCCGGATGCCCGATCTCGACGGCATCGAGGCCACCCGCCGGATCGCCGCCGACGAGGACCTCGCCGGGGTAAAGGTGCTCGTGCTGACGACGTACGACACCGATGAGCACATCGTCGAGGCGCTGCGCGCGGGCGCGTCCGGCTTCCTGGTGAAGGACACCCGGCCCGCCGAACTCCTCGACGCCATAAGGACCGTGGCTGCGGGGGAGTCCCTGCTCTCGCCCGGCCCCACCGCCCGGCTCATCGCCCGTGTCCTGCGTCTGCCGGAGGCCCCGCCGCCCGGCGTTCCCGCGCCCGCCGCACTGGCCGCGCTCTCCGAGCGCGAACGGCAGGTGCTCGCCCTCGTCGCCCGGGGCCTGAACAACGCCGAGGCCGCGCAGACCCTCGGCCTTTCGCCGCTCACCACCAAGACCCATGTCAGCCGCATCATGGGCAAGCTGGGCGCCCGCGACCGCGCCCAACTCGTCATCGCGGCCTATGAGTCCGGCCTGGTCACGCCGACTTGTCGGTCGGAATCTCCTTGATCTCGGCCGTCGGGGCGTTCTTCTTGACGGATTCGACGCCCTTCTGCGCGGCGGACTTGGACTCATAGGCCTCGCCGACCGCGATGATCTCGCCGTTGCCCGCCTTCAGCCGGAAGCGGTGCTTGCCGCGCTTGTCCTCGTAGATCTCGAACTTGCCTGCCATGGATGCCACCTCCATTGGGGTGTGTCCGGCGGGTCTCTTGCCGCTTGCGGCGGGCTGCTCCCCTCCCCGCCCCTTCCACAGCATCGATATGCGGCTCCGCCGCGTGGCTGGGCTCTGCCCCAGACCCCGCTCCTCAATCTCCCCCAGCTACCGCTGGGAGGTGCCCCCTGGAGGGGCTGGAAGGCGGGGTTTCGCCCCAGACCCCCGGGGTCCAGGGGCGGAGCCCCCTGGTAGCGAAGGACCCGCCGGACACCTCGTCGTCCCGGCCCCCTCAAACCACCGTAGAGCGGGCGATACGGGCTCGCACTCCCGCAGCCCGAGGACGCCACGGCCCAAGGGCGTCAGGGAGCGCCGAACAGCGCGCGGCACGGCTCCAGTCCGGCGATCTCGACCGGGGTGGCGCGGTGCTCCTCCCAGGCCGCGCGGTCCAGCCGCAGCCGCTGAAGGGTGCGGGCCTCGCCCCGTACGGCGAGCACGGACAGCCCGTCGGGGCGGTAGCCGAGCCGCCGGGACACCCCCAGCGAGCGGCCGTTCTCCACCATCGCGCCGGAGATCAGCGACAGTGCGCCCAGCCCCTCGAACGCCAGGTGCGCCACCGCGGCCCGCATCTCCGTGCCCAGGCCCTTGCCCTGGTGGGCGGTGCCCAGCCAGGATCCGGTCTCGGCCTCCCGCGTGACGGCGAACTCGGCCGCGAACAGGTCCTGCCGCCCGATCACCGCCCCCTCGTGCAGCACCGCGAGGCTCAGCGTCCACTGCTCCGGCCGCCATTCGGCGATCGTGCGGAGCACATGCTGGAAGGTGCCGCGTCCGCGCTCCTCCGGGGGCGCGTCGGTCCACGGGACGCCGAAGGGCATCTCGTCCGGGTCGTGCACCCCGCCCGCCGCGACCGCGGCGAGTTCGTCGAGCAGCGGGATGTCGGGAAGCCGCAGCTCCAGGCGTGGCGTACGCAGGCGCAGCCCGTACAGGGGCCAGTGATGGGGGTCCATGACGGGAGGCTGCCGGAGCCGCGGCCGCCGAGTCGAACCAATTACGGCCGACCGTGTGGCCCGTCCCGCGCGTGGGCGCACAATTCGTTTGCAGTAGCGTGGCATTCGGACGCATCCTGACCCGATGTTGATCCGACGAGAGACCCGCTCCGACATCGACGCCGTACGGACCGTCACCTCGGCCGCGTTCGCGAAGTCGGACACCTCGGACACCTTGAGCAGCCCGAGCCCCCCACCTCCGGTCGAGGCCACGCTGCTGGACGAGCTCCGGATCAGCGACGGCTGGCTCCCCGCGCTGTCGTTCGTCGCCACCGGCGACCGTGGCGAGGTGATCGGACATGTGGTGTGCACCCGCGGCCATGTCGGCTCCGACCTGGCCCTCGCCCTCGGCCTCGGCCCGCTCAGCGTGCACCCCGCCCATCAGGGCCGTGGCGTGGGCCTCGCGCTCGTCCACGCGGTGCTCGGCGCGGCGGACGCGTTCGGCGAATCGCTGGTCGCCCTGCTGGGCAGCCCCGCCTACTACGGCCGGTTCGGCTTCCGCCCGGCGACCGAGTACGGCATCTCGGCCCCGGATCCGGCCTGGGGCGAGTACTTCCAGGTCCGGACCCTGACGGCCTATCAGCCGACCGTCAAGGGCCCCTTCAGGTACGCCGAGCCGTTCGACCGCGTCTGACGCGGCGTTCGACCCTCTCTGACACGGCGTTCGACCGTCTCTGACGCGGCAGGGGCCGAGGCTCACCGCGGCGCGTCGGGCGGCGGCAGCCGGACGATCTGCTCCCGGTCCACCGACTCCACGCCGTCCACCGCCGCCAGTACCGGCATCCGGTCCTCCGCGATCGTCCCTGACAGCGAGCCCAGGATCGGCTGCTCACCGGTGACCGTCAGCCCGACCCGGCGCGCGGCCTCCACCACCTGGGCGAACCGGTCCGGGTCGACCGAGAGGATGACCCCGACCGGCCCGGACCGTGCCGGCTGCCCCATGGCGCCCCCGCTCACGGCGCCTGGAGCAGACCCGCGCCGATGTCCGCGCCCGGTTGCGCCAGCGGATGGGCGCCGGACAGCAGACGGGTGCTCAGGTCGGCCGCCGAGGCGTCCGGATGCGCCTGCGCCAGCAGCGTGACCACACCGGCGGCATGCGGCGTCGCCATGCTGGTGCCGCTCATCGTCTGGTACGTGCCGTCGGGCGCGGCCGAGAAGATGTCCACCCCGGGCGCGGCGATATTGATCTCCCCGCCCGCGCCGTTGATGGCGCCGCAGGAGAAGAACGCCGTCCCCAGGTCCTTGCCGAGCGCCGCCACCGCCAGGATGGACGGGCAGTTGGCGGGCCGCCCCACCGGCGCCACGAAGCCCGGCCGCCGGCTCTCGTTGCCCGCCGCGGCCACGATCACGGTGCCGCGCCGCAGCGCGCGCCGCGCCACGTTCTCGTAGGTCTGCGGGAACAGCTCGCCCGGCTCCACCGGAGCCCCGAGCGACATGGAGACCACCCGGGCGCCCTGGGCGACCGCCCAGGCCATCCCCGCCAGGATCTCGCCGTCGGAGCCCACGCCCTGGTCGCTGAGCACCTTGCCGACCAGCACCCGGGCCTCACCGGCCACGCCGTACCGCGGCGCGCGCCCCGGCTCGGCCGGACCGGCCACGGTGCCGACGCAGTGGGTGCCGTGGCCATGGCCGTCCTCGACGCTCACCCCGGACACGAAGGAGGCGGTCGCCTCGACGCATCCGGTCAGATCCGGGTGGTCGGTGTCCACACCGGTGTCCAGCACGGCGACCTTCACCCCGCTGCCCGTCAGATGCGACCAGTTGGCGCGGATCCCCTGGAGTCCCCAGGTGGTGTTCTGCTCGTCCCACGCCGGTCCCAGCGAGGTGGCGAGCTCGGCCCGGGTGTGCCGGGACACTTCGCCGTCGTCGCTGCGGTACGTCGGGAAGAAGCCGGTCAGCGTGCGCTGCGGCTCCGTGATCACCGACGCGTACACCACGCGCTCCGGCTCCGTCGCGATGATCGTCGGCTCCGCCTCCGCCGTGGTGACCAGCGCATGGCGCTGGTCCGGCCGCACATCGACGACGGCGACGCCGAGTTCGTCGAAGACCACCGACACATCGGCGCGCCCCAGCAGCTCCGCCGCTCCGGGCTCGGCCCCGCGGACGCGCTCCACGGACGAGATCCCCACGGACGAGCGCAGCGCCTCCAAACCGCGGTCGGGCTCCTGCTGATCGAGCAGGACCACATACCGCCCGGTGTACTCGGTCTGCTGCGCCCCCGGCGGCATACCGCCCCGCTGCCGCGGCCGCTCCCCGTTCGGCCCCTTACCCATGGGCCCCACGGGCCCAGGTCCGTTCGTCATTGCCTTTCTCCGCTCCTGTGCGCGGTCTGTGTGCACCCCTGTGCTCCCCGGGATGTTTCACCCGCCCCCACAGCCTCTCGAGCCCCTACAGTCCCCCGAAGTCCCCCGAACCCCCCCACGTCCCCCTTATGCCCACCGTCACCCCCCGCGTGGGGGCCCGCAACTCGGGGCCCGGGCGCCCCCGCACACCGATTGATCCGAAGCGGCCATTGGGCCGGGCTGACGCGTGCGGGTATAAGGGACGGCACGGGGAGCGGGGGATCGAAGGGCCGGGGGAGAACTGTGGCGGGCGGCAAGGTCGCCGACCGCCACCGGCGACGCGCCGCCCGCCGTCCCCGGCGGCCACCGATCGGAGCGTCCGCTCAGCCGCGCGGCCGCGGCCACTCCTGCTCGGCGGCCCAGGCCGCGAAGGAGGTCCAGACGACGCCGGGGAAGTCGGCGCGCAGTCGCGGCAGGTCCACGTCGTAGCCGGTCTCCGCCAGGAAGGTGAACATGGCCCCCATGTCCGCGCTCGCCTTACGGACCGTGTCCAGCGGCACCTGGCGGTACTCCACCGGGCCACCGGCCGCCGAGGCGAGCGCCTCGGCCATCTGCCGGGGAGTGGGCGCGTCGCTCGCGACCTCCACCCGCCGCCCGATCCACCGCCCGGGGTCGGCGATCACGGCGGCCACCACCGCGCCCAGGTCGCGCAGGGCCGTCTGCTGGAGCGGTGTGTCACCGGGGATCGCGAGGGGCAGCACGCCCTGGGCGATGTCGTCCCGGCTGCCCAGGGCGTTCTCGTAGAAGTACGTCGGCGCGACCACGGTCGACGGCAGACCCGCCGCCTCCAGGTTCCGCTCGATGACCGCCTTGCTGTCGAAGTGGGGGATACCGGTGGAGCGGTCCGCCGAGCCCACCGAGGCGAGCACCAGATGCGCGGGCGCGGCCCGGCCGGCGGCTTCGATGATCGCCTGCCCCTGCCGCACCTCGGCGTCCGGGCCCGACTCGAACGGCGTCGTCACCGCGAACGCCGCCGACGAGCCCTCGAAGGCCGCCGTCAGCGACGCGGCGTCGCTCAGGTCGCCGACCACCACGTCCACGCCCTGCTGGGCGAGCCGGCGTGCTCTGGGCTCCTCGCGGTCGCGGACCACGGCCCGGACGCTGTGGCCCGATGACAGCAAGGCCCGTGTCACCGCACCGCCCTGGCCGCCGGTGGCTCCCAGCACAGTGATCATCAGTACCGCGTAGAACAGCCGAGACCGACGGCGTCGGAGCGCCGTGGGGCATGCTCAGCCCCGCGGGACCCATGGTCGTACAGGATCGGTCGGCGCGCGGGAGACGCGCCGGTCGGCCGCGCCGCCGCTCGGCGGCGACGAGGCGCACATCGGGGGGTGAGCGACCGTCACGCCTCGCTCGGCGCGGCGCGCCGCTCCAGCACCCGCGAGATGGTGCGGGCGATGCTCTCGTCGATGTGTTCGCCGAAGGTGGCCTCCGCGAACTCGGCGAAGCGGGCGACCACTTCGGGCCCGGCGCCCTCGGGGGAACCGGCGTCGAAGGGCGGCCGCGGGTTGTACTCCATGGCCAGCTGGGAGAGTTTCGCGGCGTCCTCGCCGAGGGTGCGTGCCACGAGGGTGAGCCCGAAGTCGATGCCCGCGGTCACACCGCCGCCGGTGACCCTGTTCCGGTCGACGCATACGCGCTCGTCCGACACCTCGACGCCGAACCGCGCCAGCTGATCCCGCGTGGCCCAGTGCGTCGCCGCCCGGTAGCCGTCGAGCAGACCCGCCGCCGCGAGCACGAGCGAGCCGGTGCAGACGGAGGTGATGTACGAGGCGGTACGCCCGTGGTGGGAGAGGAACTCGGCCTTGGCGCGGTCGAGCAGCACCTCGTCGACGCGCCCACCGGGGACGAACAGGATGTCCAGATCGGCGGGGCAGCTCTCGAGGGTGACGGTCGGCAGGACGGCCACTCCGGTGTCGGACACCACCGGGCCCAGTGAGTCCGACACCAGGTGGACCCGCATGCCCGCACTGGCGAAGGCCAGGTGCGGACCGACGAAGTCGAGCATGGTGTGACCCCCGTACAGCACCATGCCGACTTCCATCGGACGTGCGGAGTCCGTCTCCCGGCCGTTCCCCTGCGTCGTTTCGTGTGCCAACTCGAGCCTCCGTGGTGTGCCTGCCGAACGCGTGGAAATCGCGCTTTTCGGCACGCTAGACACCGGTCACGGCATCAACCATGAGCGTTTGTGCCGACCCTCCACGGATTCTCGCCAGCGCCCCGCGGGAGGACGCCGGACCTCACCCGAACTGGCCGGGCCGGTAGTCGCCCGCGGGCTGCTGGACGATGACGTTCAGCCGGTTGTAGGTGTTGATGACGGCGATGATCGACACCAGGGCGGCGAGCTGCTCCTCGTCGTAGTACTTGGCGGCGTTCGCCCACGCCTCGTCCGTGACACCACCGGCCGCGTCGGCGATGCGGGTGCCCTGCTCCGCGAGTTCCAGGGCGGCGCGCTCGGCGTCGGTGAACACCGTGGCCTCCCGCCAGACCGCGACCAGGTTCAGCCGCGTCGAGGTTTCCCCGGCCTTCGCGGCGTCCTTGGTGTGCATGTCGGTGCAGAAGCCGCAGCCGTTGATCTGGCTGGCGCGGATCTTCACCAGCTCCTGCGTCGCGGCCGACAGCGCCGAGTCGCCGATCACCTTGCCCGCGGAGTTGAGGTGTTTCAGGAAGGTGCCGAGGAGCGGGTTGCCGAAGAGGTTCAAACGGGCGTCCATGACGGGCTCTCCTAGCGGTTGCCGTGGTTACACCTCCCTGACGGAACGGCTCGGAGAGATGTGACAGGACCGAATGTGACCTGCGTCTCCACCGGGATCAGCCGCCGCCCCCCGGGCCCCCGGGGGGCGGCGGCTTCCCGGCCTCGCTGTTCGCTGCCTCGCCGCCTCGCTGTGCGGGCTCCGCGGCGGGCCTAGTGCGTCAGCGTGTACCAAGCGGTGCTGCCCACCGTGATGCACACGGCCCAGGCCCACCGCAGCGCTTTGGGGGAGATACGGACGGAGAAGGTCACGTGCTCGTCGAGGTTGACCTCGAGGTGTCGCCGGCGCTTGCGTTCGGCCATGCGGATTCTCCTTGGACTTCGTGGCCCTCGGTCATGTGCCGGGGCCCGTCTGGTGAGGGACTGACGGGGTGTTCGGCTCCAACTGCCAGGAAGGGGGGAACACCACGTCGGAACGTACGCCTGCCCGCGGACAGGTGTCGTGTAGTTAACGCAGCCACGTCGCTCGACGCAACTAAACCCGCACTAACCACTGACAAAGCGTCAGCCGTCAGCTGTCGGCGGGTGACACTACAATTCCCCTCCGCTTCAGGGACATTGATCCGCATAGCTCCCATCGCCGACCATAGCGGCCATACTTACCGACGGGTATTCCGCAACTTTGCGATTGGGAGCGCATGTAAATGCACTTAACGCGCCAGTTGGGCCCGTGTTCGGTATGGCCAACGCCACATTCCAGGTGGCGATGAAAGGGCGATGAAACATCCCAAGAGCCGCCCATCTGGCATATTCGGCGTGTCTTCGCGAAAGCATCATGTCCGGTATGGGGTGCGGCGGCGCTCAGCAGGAGTTTTTGGCTCTCCGGTGTCGGCTAATTGCCTCTCGAATTGGCGACTGCCTGCTGTCCGGCTAAGTGATTGCCCGGGCGATCTATCCATGGCGGATGCAACGCGATGATCGCGAATGCAAATCGTGTGCGGATGGTCGCGTGAGCGGTGCGCAATGACGGTGTTGGCCGGAAACCGCCGCCCCTCCCTTCCTGGCAGTTGGAGCAGGGGCGGCGGCCCTCACCAGACGTGGAGAACCACGCCCGCTTACTTCGTCGTTGACCCCACGGATGTGCGGGCAGCGTCGCTGTTCCGGCCTCCGCCCAGTCAACGACTGGACCGAGGATAGTGTTTTTCTGTGGGGTTCGGATGCACTAGAAGGAGTGAATATGTGTTATTCGCAACACTGTTCTGGCTGTTCAGAAGAACGAAAACCCTCGACTCCGGGCCCGATCTCTCAGCGCGTTCTGATAGCGGAACCTCTGATCCCGCCAGGGCATCGAGGTGCCACATGATGAGCATGTGGCCGGTTTTCGTCACCTTCTAATAGGGCGGCCTATTCGGAGTCGGTGGCCCGGTCGCGCGTCGCGGTTCGGCGAGCGCGGTGGTTGGCGACGTTGACGCGGTTGCCGCACAGCCCGGGCATGCAGTAGCGGCGGCTGCCGGGCCGGGTGGTGTCGATGAACGCTCCCCGGCAGGTGGGTGCGGTGCACGGCCGGAACCGCCGCTCGCCGAGGGTGTGGACGACCCCGAGGACGCCCATGCCGCAGATCAGCGAGAGGGCGTCGGCTATGGTCGCCCCGTCCCGGAGCGGGACGGCCCACCGTATGCGGCCCTTGTGTGCGGGGTCCGGTACCAGAGTGGCGCCCCGGGCGGACGAGGTGAGCCGGGTGGCACCGGCGATGAGGCGGTCGCGGCCGGGGTGATCGATCAGGTCCCGCACGGTGGTCCGCAGCGCGTGCACCGCATGGAGGTCGGCCGCGCGCCCCCGGCGGGCGAGTTCGGCCAGCGCGCCCGGAACCTCGTCGTCATCTCCGGGCCGGTCGCCGTGCTGCTCGGTGAACGCGACGAGGGCGGCCGGATCGGGCAGGTGGTCGTCGCCGCGCCAGACCTCGGCGGTGGTGTTGACCAGCTCGGTCGCGATCCCCGCCGCCCAGACGTAATCGTCCAACGCCACTTGCATCGTTGACGCACCTCTCGCTACGTTTCGGCTAAACGCAATTTTAACCCTTACATGCCACGCCGGCTACCAGCCCCAGCCTCAGTCCCCCGCCCTCCCCGCTCCGTCAGGAGACCTTGCCCATGTCAGAGCTGGAGATCGACGCCGTCGTCTTCGATGTGCTCGGCACCCTCGTCGACGAACCCACCGGCATCCGTGCCGGTATCCGCGAACTCGCCCCGGCGCTCGACGATTCCGGGATCGAGCGGCTGTTGTCGCTGTGGCAGCGGCATATCGACCGCGAGCAGCGCCGCATCCTCGACGGCGCCCGGCCCTACGCCACCACCGAGGTCCTCGACCGCGAAGTCGCCCGGCTCGTCGCCGACACCGCCGGGGTCGACGACCCGGCCGCCGTGGCGGCGCTGGCCGCATCCGGCCGTCGGCTCCCGCCGTGGTCCGACACGGTGGCGGGGCTGGCCCGGCTCGCCGGGCGGTTCCCGCTGATCGGGCTCTCCAGCGCGAGCCGTACGGCGCTGCTGGAGCTCAACGCCCACGCGGGACTGCGCTGGCACCAGGCCCTGTCCGCCGAGGACGCCCGGACCTACAAGCCGGACCCGGCGGTCTACGAGCTGGCCGTCACCGCCTCCGGACGGCCGCCGGGGCGGCTGCTGATGGTCGCCGCCCACGCCTGGGACCTGCGCGGTGCGCAGGCTCTCGGTCTGCGCACCGCCTATGTCGCCCGCCCCGTCGGCGACCCGCCCGGCCCCTCGGACCGATTCGATCTGCACGCCGAAGGGCTGGCCGATCTGGCGGACCAACTCGACAGGAACTTGCCTCCGCAATAGCCAGCGCTTGCAATCATCCGCGTACGCAACTATTGTCTCGAGTCACCTCGCACACCCGCGAAACACACCCGCGAACGGAACGGCTGGAGCGATGACCCGGACCCCCGAGCAGATCTTCCACGACCACGGCCAAGCGCTCGGCTCGGGCGACCTGGACAGGATCAGCGCCAACTACGCGGAGGACGCGGTCTTCGTCACGCCCTCCGGTGTGCTGCGGGGCCGCGAAGGGGTGAAGCGGGGTATCGGCGCGCTCCTCGGCGATCTCCCCAACGCCGCCTGGGAGTTGAAGCCCCAGTTCGCGGACGACGTCCTCTTCCTCGAGTGGTCGGCCGCCACCGCCGATGCGCGCGTGGAGGACGGCGTCGACACCTTCGTCTTCCGCGACGGCCTCATCCAGGCCCAGACCGTGCGCTACACCCTGGTCGCCGAAGAGGGCTGAGCCGCCTCGCCTAGTGCACCAGGGGGAGGAAGACCGTGTCCACGATCTCTTCGAGGGTGTCGTCGGGCACGGGGGCGAAGGTCGTGAGGATTTCGTGGCGCAGCAGGTCGAAGGGGAGCGACTTGACGCGTTCGGTGAGGCGTTCCGGTTTGATCTCGCCACGGTCGACGGCGCGGTCGAAGAGCGCGTCGAGAGCTTCCGCGCGGCCCGTCGCGAGGGGGTCGCGCAGCTCATCGGGGCTGTTTCCGGTCGCCTGGTGGTAGTCGGCCAGGCGCATGCTCATGATGGTGATGAACTGGACGCGGGTGGAGTTGATCTCCCGCATGAGGGTGAGGATGTCCTCCCGCAGGCTTCCCGTGTCGGGAACGTCGAGGCGGGACTCCTTCAGGGTGTGGACGATGGCTGCCCGGACCAGCTCGTCGCGGTTGGACCAGCGGCGATAGAGAACGGGCGGGCTGGTGCCCGCGCGCTTGACGACGGCGTCCATGGTGAACCTGGCGTAGCCGGTGTCCGTGAGTTCTTCCCAGGCCGCGTCGAGGAGCGCCTTCTCCAGTGCCGCTCCGCGGCGTCGCTCGGGCATGCGTTCCTCCCTTAGATAGACTTGCCTTTCTTATTCTAGCGCCCTACTCTGACCGCCGTAAGATAGACGTCTATATCTTAAGGTGGCTGTTCATGAGCACCCCTCCCAGCCGGTCAGACCCCACATCCGCGGCCGCGGACCCCGATCGCGTGGGCTCCGGTCGCGTGGATCCCGCCGTGTGGCGCATGGCGATCACCCTCATCGTGGGCGCCCTCGCCGTCGTCTTCGACACCACCATCGTCAGCGTCGCGCTCAACGACCTGGCGAAGGAACTCGACGCCCCGCTGTCCACCATCCAGTGGGTGAGCACCGGCTACCTGCTGGCGGTGTTCGTCACCATCCCACTCGCCGGATGGGCCCAGTCGCGGCTCGGCGGCCGACATCTGTGGATCGCGGCCCTGGGCGTGTTCCTGCTCGGCTCGATCCTGAGCGCGCTGGCGTGGGACGCGACCAGCCTCATCGCCTTCCGCGTCATCCAGGGCGGCGCGGGCGGCCTCATGATGCCGCTCATGGCCACGCTGCTCATGCAGGCCGCCCAGGGCCGCAACATCGGCAAGGTCATGGCCATCATCACCGTGCCCACCGCGCTCGGCCCGATCCTCGGCCCGGTCCTGGGCGGCCTCATCCTGCACCTGGCCGACTGGCGCTGGCTGTTCTTCGTCAACATCCCCTTCTGCGCCGTCGGCGCCTGGCTCGCCTGGCGCAATCTGACCGACGACCGACCGGCGCCCGACCGCCCCCGCGCCCGTCTGGACACCGTCGGCCTGCTCCTGCTCTGCCCGGGCTTCGCCGCCCTCGTCTACGGCCTCTCCCGGGTCGGGGGCAGCGCGGGCTTCGCCGACGCCAAGGTCCTCATCCCGCTGATCGGCGGACTCGCCCTGGTCGGGGGCTTCGCCGCCTGGGCGCTGCCCCGCACCACCGGCGCCCTGGTCAATGTGCGGCTGTTCCGCCACCGCGCGGTGGCCTCCTCCGCAACTCTGCTCCTCCTGGGCGGCATCTCCCTGTACGGGTCGATGATGCTGCTGCCCCTGTACTTCCAGCAGGTCCGCGGCGAGGACGCCCTCGGCGCCGGACTGCTGCTCATCCCGCAGGGTGTCGGCGCGCTCCTCGCCCGCGGCCTGGCGGGCGCCTACACCGATCGCGTCGGCCCCCGCGGGGTCGCCCTCGCGGCGTTCGCGTTCGTCGCCGCGGCCACCGTGCCGTTCGCCTTCGTCACCGCCGACACCAGCGAAGTCCTGCTCATGGCCGCGCTGTTCGTCCGCGGTATCGCCCTGGGCGCCGCCATGATCGCGCCCATGGGTGCCGCGTACGTCGGGCTGGAGCACGGGGAGATCCCCGACGCCAGCATCATCACCCGCGTCGCCCAGCAACTCGGCGGCGCCGTGGGCATCGCCGTCCTCGCCGTCATCCTCCAGCACGGCATCGGCGACGCCCGCACCCCGGGCGCCCTGGCCGACGGCTTCGGCACCGCGTTCTGGTGGTCGGTGGCCCTCACCGCCGTCGCCGTCCCGCTGTGCCTGCTCCTGCCCGGCCTCCCCGAACCGGCGGCCCCCGACGACGCCGCCGAGGCGGAAGCCGCCGCCGAGGCCTGAATCGCGCGTCGCGGGCGAGTGGGGCCTCGGACATCCGGACCAGCCCATGACCTGACTGCGCCTGGTCGCGTGACCGTGTCTCGTCCTTGCCCCTGCTCACAACCGTGTTAGCCGACCGTTAGCGGGGCGGCAGCCTTGCGGTAGGGGGCCCGGCCAGAGTTGGTGACGCACCGAGAAGACCACGACATCGACTGCCCCTGGGGGGACCCGAAATGAGCTCCAACGCCGTTGCCCGCACCGTTCGTCGCCGCACCCTGCGCGTTGCCGCCGCGGTCCTGATCGCAGCCGCCGGCTTCAGCCTGACCGCCTGCAACGACTCGGACGCCAACGCCTCGAAGCCCGCGGCCTCCGCCAGCTCGAACAGCGCGGACTCCGCCACCGGAGCGAAGGGCTCCGATGGCAGCGGAGCGAAGGGCTCCGACGCCAAGGTCGGTACCGAGTCGGGCGCCGCGGACGAGGCGGCATCCCCGGACCGCACCGAGACCCTGGCGGACGGCAGCACGGGCGAGATCTACGAGCTCGGCGACCAGCACTACCGCCTCAAGATCGTCAACGACGGTGACGTCCTGGCCACGTTCGAGACGAACGGGCGGGACGCCGGGCTCGACGCCAACGGCATGTATGTCGTGCTCACCATGGGCGGCGAGGTCCAGTCCTGGATGGGCGGCGAGCACAAGGCGCCGGGCACCTTCGAGCTCGCGGGCGGCTGGACGGCCAAGGTAACGAAGGTCGGCGAGGCCCAGTACCGTGCGGAGATCATCGGCCACGGTGACGTCATGGGCACGATGGAGGCGAACGGGCACGACGCCGGGCTCGACGCCAACGGCGTGTACATCGTGCTCAGCACGCGCGGTGTGATCAGCGCCCACGAGTGAACGCCCAGGAGTGAACGCCCGCCCGGCCGCGGCGGTGGAGCCACCGGATGGTGGCTCCACCGCCGCGGCCGGGCGGGCGTTCACTCCGTAGACTGACGGCATGGCATGCCGCATCAGTGAGCTGATCCTCGACTGCGCCGACCCCGAGCGGCTGGCCGCGTTCTGGAGCGAAGTCCTCGGCTATGTCGAACTCGACCGGGAGGACGACGGAAGCATCGAGATCGGGCCGCCCGGCGCCGGTTTCGGCGGCTTGCAGCCCACTCTCGTGCTCAGCCCCAGCAGCGACCCCCGGCCCGAGAAGCTCCGACTGCACCTCGACGTCAACGCCACCGACCGCGACCAGGACGCCGAGTTGGAGCGGCTGCTCGCGCTCGGCGCCAGGCCCGCCGACGTCGGTCAGACCGGCACCGAGAACTGGCACGTCCTGACCGACCCCGAAGGCAACGAGTTCTGCCTCCTGCACCGCCGGCTCCAGCCCCGCTGACCGGCTTCGGCAAAAACCAGTGGAGCGGCATCACGCTGCGCCATTAGCGTGCTGCCGACCCAAGTCGTCCAGGCAAGGACGTGCCGTTGTACACCGTGTGAGACCTCCCAAGCGCTGATTTGTCGCGCGTCGCGCTAATGCGCCGCGCTCTTTTTTGCTGCGGATTTCTCACTGGAACCGGTGTACTTCTGTGCTCAATACCTGGGTGGTCATGCCCACCTGCCTGCCGCTCGTTCTCCGCCGCTGTCACGCGTGCGCGTCCGAGCGTTTCCGGGCAAACGGCAAATTCCGCGTCAACGCGAACCACAAGCTGATCGACGCCTGGCTCCTCGTGCTCTGTACCGGGTGCGCAGAAACGGCGAAGCTCACGGTCCTGGAGCGGATGAACGTGCGCTCCGTACGACCCGAGCTGCTGGACCGGCTGCACGACAACGACCCCGGTCTGGCAGCCGAGTTGCTCCAGGATCCGGTCGTACGGCGCCGTAATCGCATCGCCCTCGACTGGAACAACGCCTGGCGCCTCGACACCGGCGGATCGGATCACCTGGACCGCGGATGGGGTCTCCCCTGCTCGAGCGAAGCCGAGAGCTTGGGGAAGATCGATGTCTCGGTCCGGTTCGCGGCGCGGATCCCCGTCCGGCCGGTGCGACTGATCGCTGAAGGCTGCGGTCTTTCACGGGCCGAGGTCGAGAGACTGATCACGGAGGGCAAGCTCGTTTCGGCGGTCCGGCTGGGCGCCAAGCTCACCGGCGACTTCACCTTCATGCTCAAGCGCTGAGCCCTCCCCGGGACCGGCACGGGGCTGCGCCACCGGCGCCGCCCCGTGCGTACGGTGAGGTAGGAGTAACCCTCGGCTGAACCATCGTCCCGGGTGGTGGATGTGATCAGCGTCACCACTCCGGGGCGCCCGTACCGCGCCGCCTGGTCGTCCCGGGCCGTCAACTCGCCCGAAACGCGCCCAGGTCGGCCGCCGGGGCATAACGCGCCGACTCCCCGCGTCGCCTCCCGCGTCGCCTCCCGTGCCGCGCACGTGGGCACCGTCACACGCCGAGGGATCCGCCCATGGGGAGCCGGTATGTAGCGTGCGCCCATGCATGTCACGGATGACTCGACCACCCCGCATGACCACGTCCTCGGACAGCGCGCCGCCGGAGGCTGGATGTTCCTCCTCGAGGCAGCCCGCGACATGCGCACCACCGGGGCCCTCGCCCCCAGCGGCAGGGCGCTGGCCCACGCGCTGACCGAACCGGTGCGCTCACAGGCGGGGCGGCCGCTGAGCGTCCTGGAGGCCGGTGCCGGTACCGGGTCGGTCACCAGTTCCCTGATCCACCAGTTGCCGGCGGGCAGCCGCCTGGACATCGTCGAGGCCAACCCCCGCTTCACCGGCCGGCTGCGCGACCTCGTCCGCACCCACCCGCACCTGGCCGGGCGGTCCGAGCGGATACGTGTGCACGAGGCGTACGTCGAGGAACTCGACGTACGCCGCCGTTACGACGCGATCATCTCAGCCCTGCCCTTCGCCAACTTCGATCCCCGCCAGATCGAGGCGATCATGGGCCGGTATCTGGAGCTGCTGCGCCCAGGCGGCCTCCTGGCCTACTTCGCCTACCGCGGCACCCGGCAGGCCCGCAGCCTGCTGCCCTCCCGAAACCAGGCGCGGCGGCACCGGGCCGCCGAAGAGGTGCTGGCCGACTACCGCCGCCGCTACGCCACCGGCCGCAGCACGGTCTGGGCCAACCTGCCCCCGGCCGACGTCTGGCACCTCCGCCGCCCCGCGGGCAGCCTCCCGGCCGCGAGCCGGACATCCGCCGGAGCCGCGGCCGGCTGGTGACCGTCAGCCGCCCGTGGACGACGGGCCCCGCGGAGATCCATCAGAAGCCCCCTAGTCCCGGAACGAACCGTCCGCCCTGCGTGCGTGCCTGGACAGCAGATGCCCGCACTGCGGGCAGTGCCGCCTGAACCCCTTCTTGATCAGATAACTGATGCCGATCGTCACCACATGCATCAGCCCCACCGCCGCGTTCTGGAACAGCCGGCCCAGCCACGACCTCGTACACGTCTCACAGTCCCGGCAACCGTCCGCCATGGCGTATCCCCCCAACTCGTCGCTGACCTGCCCCGCACCACCAGTGTGCGCAATGGGGAACGCCGCCGAGCCGCCAGCCGCCCTCCCTCCGCCGGGTTGTGACCGGCCCAGATCGCGTCCAGCACACGGCTGTGACATCGCGGCGGCGACATCGCGGCGGCGACCTTGTGGCAGCGACATCGCACCGGCCATGACGTAGATCACAGAGAAAGGGTGACAGGGTGTTGTCGCGGGCGGCTGCGAACGTCGGCGGCATGACGATCACAGATGTCGGCGGCATGACGCTCACGGATGAGGACTGCCTTGCCGAAACCCTGGCCTCCAACGAGAAGTTCGAGGCCGACGCGGCGAGCCGGCCGCCCCGTGGGCCGGTGCCGAGCGCGGCCACACTCGCGCTCCTGCGGCGCAACCGGCTCGGCGCCGACACCCCACCGGTGAGACTGGAGCACGGCCGGGACCGCGTCGTCGCGGGCGGGGTGAAGGTGCGGACGTTCGTACCGGACCGCGTCGACGGCGTACACCTGCACATCCACGGTGGCAGCTGGGCGTTCGGCGCCGCGGACGGGCAGGACGAAAGGCTCTGGCGGCTCGCCGTGGAGGCACGGCTGGCGGTGGTGAGCGTGGAGTACCGCCTGGCGCCGGAACACCCCTTCCCCGCCGGGCCGGACGACTGCGAAGCGGTCGCCCGGTGGCTGGTGGAGCACGCGGCAACCGAGTTCGGTACGGAACGGCTGCTGATCGGCGGCGAATCGGCCGGTGCCCACCTCAGCGTCCTGACGCTGCTGCGCCTTCGCGACCGGCACGGCATCACCGGTGCGTTCCGCGCGGCCCACCTGCTCTTCGGCCCCTACGACCTGTCGATGACACCGAGCCAGCGGTTGTTCGGCCCCCGACCGCGGCTGAGCAACACCGATTCGCTCCGGGGCGCCTATGAGCTGTTCACGCCGGGGATGGGGGCGGAGCGGCGCCGCGACCCCGGGGTCTCCCCGCTCTTCGCGGACCTGACCGGTCTGCCACCAGCCCGCCTCGCCGTCGGCACCGAGGACCCGCTGCTGGACGACTCCCTGTTCCTGGCCCAGCGCTGGCGGTCGGCGGCCGCGCCCGTACGGCTCGACGTCATCGCCGGCGCGATGCACGGCTTCACCCTGTTCCCCCTCACCATCACCGAGCGGGAACAGCGCCGGGAGCGGGACTTCCTGGCCACCGCGTGACGGTAGCGTCCCACCGCGTGACGGTAGCGTCGGCCCCATGAACCGCACCGCCCGGCTGTACGCGCTGGTGGAGGAGTTGCGCGCGGCCGCGCCACGGCCACTGACGGTCGCGGCGCTCGCCGCGCGATTCGAGATCAGCACCCGCACGGTGCAGCGCGACCTCCAGACGCTGATGGAGACCGGCGTCCCGGTGCGCACCACACCCGGGCGGGGCGGGGGCTGGTCCATCTCTCCGGAGATGACCCTCCCGCCGATCCACTTCACCGCCGAAGAGGCCTCCGCCCTGACCGCCGCACTCGCCGCCGTCGGCGCCGCCACCCCCTACGCGGGCGCGGCCCGCACCGCGGCCCAGAAGATCGCGGCCTCGATGACCGGCCCCGCCTCGACGGCGGCCCGCGAACTCGCCGCACGGATCGTCATGCGGCCGACCCGAACCGACTCCGGGATCCGCACCGCCGTGGAACAGGCCCTCACCCACAACGTGGCGCTGCGGCTGTCCTACACCGACGCGTCCGGACGCGAAACCGACCGCGTCGTGGAACCCGCCGGGCTCCTCACCGCCGAAGGCCGCTGGTACCTCATCGCCTGGTGCCGCACCCGCCGCGCCGGCCGAGGCTTCCGCCTGGACCGCATCACCGCGGCGACCCCCACCGACGAACAGGCCCAGCCCCACAACCTGACCGACCTCCTCCTCGGCTCAACCGCCACCGACGCGATCCGGCCCACCGCACTGGCTTCACTGGCCCCGCAGAGCCCGCAGGCGTTCGGTGTGCCGGGTCTGGAGCGCGGTGGTGGCCCGTAGGAAATCCATGACCAGTTCCAACTGCTCCGCGCTGTATTTCGCGCCGAGTTCCCGCGCACCGTCCTCGATGAGCGGGGCCATGAGCTCGTAGCAGCGACGACTCCCCTCCGGTGTCACCTTGACCACGCTCTTACGGCGGTCGACGGGGTGGGGGGCGCGGGTGAGCAGGTCGAGCTTCTCCAGCCGGTCGAGCATGGCGGTCACGCTGCCGGTTGTCAGTCCCAGCAGCCTGCTGAGTTCGCGCGGGGAGAGTTCCTCGGCGTCGAGCAGCAGTTCCAGGCAGCGCAGGTCGGTTTCGTTCACGCCGAGGAGCCGGGCGCTCTCGCGATCGGAGTCATCGACCGCGGCCTGGTAGCCCTGAATGACCTTGCCCAGCTCGGCGAGCACCTGATCCTTCTCGTTCGCCAATCGGGGTACCTCCTTGCCGATCAGATGGCTTGACAGTCGAGTGTCTTGATGTTCAAGGTATATATGCCTTGGCATTCAAGATACACGTCTCTCAAGGGAAGCGATCCGCATGCATGTCTTGATCATCGGCGGCGGCACCGGCGGGATGTGCCTGGCCCACGGCCTGAAGAAGGCCGGCATCTCGGTGGCCGTGTACGAGCGCTACGGCTCCCGTCGTGACGGTCTCTACGGCTACCGGGTCGGCATCGACCCCACCGGCAGCCGGGCATTGCACGAATGCCTGCCGCCCGAGCTCTTTGAGACCTTCGTCGCCACCTCTGCGCGGGAGCCTCGCCACTTCAACGTGCTCACCCAGTCCCTGCGCACCACCGCCACGTTCCGACTGCCCCCGGCGCGCGACGCGGTCAGCAGCGAGCGCTCGGTGTCCCGCGCGACCCTGCGCCAGGTGCTCTTCACCGGCATGGACGACGTCGTGCGCTACGGCAAGGAGTTCACCCGCTACGAGCGGCACTCCGACGGCACGATCTCCGCCCACTTCGGCGACGGCACCACCGCGACCGGCGACGTCCTGATCGCCGCCGACGGAACCCGCTCGGCCGTGCGCCGGCAGTTCCTGCCCCACGCCGAGATCAAGGACGCCGGTGTCACCGCCATCGCCACCAAGACCGCGCTCACGCCCGAGACCCGCGCGCTGTTGCCGGACGAGGCGCTGAACGGCCTCTCCCTGATCTTCGGCACGAAGGGCATGATCGGCATGCTGCACGTCATGACGTTCAAGCGGGACGCGCGGGGCGGCGGTTGCCCGGGGCCGGAGTCCGACACCACCCGCGACTACATCAACCTCTCCATCTGGAGCTCTCGTGATCGCTTCCCCGAGGACACATCGCGGCGGCGCGGACGGCCGCTCATCGCAACCGCTCTGGAAGCGGCCGCCAACTGGCACCCCAACCTGCGCCGGATCTTCGAACTGTCGGACCCGGAGTCCGCGTTCCCGCTGAAGATCGCGACCTCGGTTCCCATCGATCCGTGGCCGACGATCAACGTCACCCTGCTCGGCGACGCCATCCACACCATGACCCCCGGCCAGGGCGTCGGCGCCAACACCGCACTGCGCGACGCCACACTGCTGTGCCGCGAGTTGACCGCCGTCGCGGACGGACGCAAGGAGCTGCTGACCGCGATCGGCGACTACGAGGCCGAGATGATCCCCTACGGCTTCGCGCGCGTCGCCGAATCCCTCACCAGCAATGGCACCAGCGGTGACGACCGGCTCTTCCGGCCCGTCACGGGTCGCTTCGCGCTCTTCGCCGCCCGCAGCTACTTCGCCGCGACCAGCAGGGTCCCCGCCCTGCGCCGCAAGTTCCTGGCCGACCTGTCCACTTACCGCGGCGAGGACTTGCCCAGCTCTTGATCACTCGGTGCGCGGTTCGCGGAGCAGATGTGCTTGCCGGTGGGGCGCAGGCCGTCTCCACGGCCGCCCGCTCCGCGAGTACCTACCGCACACGCTTCGACACGTCTTCGTCGGTGCCGCAGTCATGGCTTGACTGACACTCCATGTGTCAAAAGCGGTAAGCTGATGACAGTCAGTGACGCAGGGATCACGGAGGTAGTCGATGGCCCGTTTCTGGGATGCTGACTCGTCGGCGTTATTCGTCAAACGCCTGGGAAAGTCGGCGGCAGAGCTTGGAAACTCCGAGGACGAAGAAAAGTGCCCGGATATCTGGCAGTTGGACAACGGTGATATCGCCGTCATCGGCCGTGACCTCACTGCCGTCTATGCCTCGCGCCTACCGAATGGTGTGTCCATCGGGCCCGGCGAGCGGCTGGTCGTGATTCCCGGAAACATGCTCAGCGCAGCAAAGGCAGATATTCCCGATGCTTGATCTTCGTGCCCCAGCGCTCCCGGCCGAACAAGGCGAACCACTCGATGACGATGCCTACGTCAGTGACTTCCGGGCGCGACGCAAGGCCATCCGTAACGGCGAGTCCTGGAAGTTGGAACGGCTGCAGCACTTCGAAGAAGAGGACAGCCCCACCCGGGACGCGCTCCGTCGAGGCGACTGGGACGAGGCGCTCCGGCTTTTCGAGGCGAGGCGTGAGGCCGAACAAGAGACAGCTGAACGCGACCGGCGGAACGGCTCCCCGTTCCATCGCTTGCGCGTCGTGGAAGAGCCGGTGACGCCATACATGCAATGGGAGCTGCACTCACTCCACGTTCGTGCGGAGGCCGGGCATCCCACCCGTGTGCTGCCCGCGAAGGAAGTCGCCGCCGCCGAGACCGAGCACCTTCTGCCCGAGTTCGTCATCCTCGACAATCTCACGCTTTATGAAATTCTCTACACCGAGACCGGAGTGTTCGAGAGCGCACGCCGTTTCACCGACCCCGAGATCGTAAAACCCTGGGTAGCCTATGTGAAGCAGGCTTGGGCGGCAGCGGAGGACATCCGGACCTATTTCGAGCGTGCGGTCGTGCATCTTCCGCCGCCCCCGGCGGCATGAGCGGAGAACAAATCAACGCCTCGGCCGGGGGCGAGGGAAGTCGTCCACAGGGCTCTCAGAATGACCTGTCAGGGTCGTCTCGGGACGTCGTACAGGCTGGCAATGTCTCGGGCGGCATCAACTTTTACCAGGGGGCGCCGGGGAAGCAGGCCAGCCTCATACCGCGACAGCTTCCGGCTGATGTGCACGCCTTTGTCAACCGCGCCGACGAACTACGGCAGCTTAATGCGATCCTGACCAGCCAAAGCGGCGACCGACTGGTCGTCTCGATCCATGTAGTGGCCGGCACGGCAGGTGCGGGGAAGACCTCGCTGGTGCTGCACTGGGCCCATCAAGTCAAGGACCGCTTTCCCGACGGTCAGCTCTTCGTCAATCTGCGGGGCTACGACCCCGGCGAACCCGTCACCGCGGACCAGGCACTACGCCGATTCCTGCGCGCGCTCGGCGTCCCTGCCGACCAGATTCCCCAGGACGTCGATGATGCCGCCGCGCTGTACCGCTCGCTGCTCGCCGAGCGACGCGTCCTGATCCTGCTCGACAACGCCGCCACGGTCAGCCAGGTGCGACCGCTCCTCCCCGGCAGTGGCACGAGCCTGGTAGTGGTGACCAGCCGCACCCGGCTCTCCGGCCTCACCGTACGGGACGGGGCCCGCCGCCTGACGCTTGGCATGCTTCCCGAACCCGAGGCGATTGCCTTGCTGCGCGCGGTCACCAGCGGCTGTCGGCCCGGAGACGATGGGGAAAAGCTGACCGAACTGGCGCGTCTTTGCGCTCGGCTGCCGCTCGCCTTACGTATCGCGGCAGAGCGCGCCGCCAGCCACCCTCATATGAGGATCGACGATCTCATCTCTGACCTGCGGGACGAGTCGGCGCTGTGGGACGCGCTCAGCACCGGGATCGATGAGGAAGCAGAAGCGGTTCACTCGGTCTTCGCCTGGTCGTACCGCGCCCTGCCGGAACCCTCCGCGCGGCTCTTCCGCTTGCTGGGAATTCATCCGGGTCCCGAGTTCAGCCTCCACGCCGCCGCGGCCCTTTGTGAGTCCAGCCTCAGCCGCACACGGCAGCTCCTGGACGACCTCGTGGGCGCCCACCTGCTTGAACAAACGGCACCGGACCGATTCCAGTTCCACGACCTACTGCGTGCCTTCGCCACCGGCCAGGCGCAGAGCGATGAACCCGTAGAGCAACGGAACGCGGCCCTGCACCGTGTACTGGACTGGTATCTGCATACCGCTGTTGCGGCGCAGAGTTGGCTCAGGCCTACCGAGTGGCTTTCCCTCTTGGCGACCTCTACGGCTTCCGTGCCTCCTCTGGTCTTCGCTGATTACGACGCGGCGGCGGACTGGGCGGACCGAGAGCACGCGACTCTGCTCCGTTTGGTTCCTGCCGCCGTATCAGCCGGGCTCGACCCTCTTGCCTGGCGCCTGGCCGAGGCGTTGTGGAGCGCCCGCTATCCCTCAGCGCCAGGCAGTGACTGGATCGACCCGATGCGTGCCGGTCTGGCGGCAGCCGAGCGGGTGGACGAACCGGGTGGCCAAATTCGGTTGCTCAACTTTCTCGGTATAGCCTATCGGGAATACCGTCGCCTCGACGAGGGCATGGAATGTCACCGACGAGCCAGGGAGCTGGCGCACAGCACAGCCATGCCCCTTGAAGAGGCGCGCTCGCTGAATCTCATCGGCCTGATTCACCTCGAGAGCCGCCAATTCGACCCAGCCGCCGACCACTTCGGGCGCGCCGCTGCGATCTTCCGTGACGCGGATGAAACCCGCAGAGCGGCCATGGCCCTGTCCAACATCGCAAGTACCCGACTCGACGCGGGCCGCCTGTCCGAGGCCGAGGAGGCCGCCCAACAGGCGCTCGCCGCCCACCGAGCCCTGAACAACGAAAGAAGCGTGGGCAATGCCTTGTATATCGTCGCCGAGCTCCGCCGCGAGCAAAGCGAGCTCGCGGCAGCACGACGTGCGATCGACGAAGCCCTCGACATCGCGCTCAACCTCAGGAGTCACGTCCTGGAGGGCTTTTGGCTGCTCACTCTAGGCGACATCCAGCGTGAGGCAGGGCAGCACGGCGACGCGCTGACCTCGTTCCAGCGGTCGGCCAAGCTCCAGCGGCGTCTCGGCGACCGCAGCCGAGAAGCCCTTGCCTGGCGGGGCACGGGGCAGACCTATGCGGCGATGGAGCGTTACGACGAAGCCGCCGCATTTCATCGTCAGGCCGCTGCAGCGCACGAACAGCTCGGCGATGCATGGCAGCACGCCTTGGAACTCGACCACCTGGCCGCCGCCGTGGATAGAAACGACCCCCAAGCGGCCCGCGCCCACTGGGCCGAGGCTCTGTCCCACCTGGGGACATATGCCGACCCCCGAGCCGTGGCCGCGCGGTCCCGCATCGAGGGACGCCTGGCCGATCCCTCGGCGTAGCTACTGTCATTCGGTGTGCGGGTCGCGGAGCTCGAACCAGATGTGCTTGCCGGTGGGGCGCAGGCCGTTTTCCCAGGTGACGCCCCACGCGTAGGCCAACTCCCGCATCAGGAACAACCCGCGTCCGCCCTCCTCGTCCGGCGCCGCGTCGCGCGGGTACGGGTGGCGTTCCGGGGAGCCGTCGCGTACGGCGATCGTCGCGATGCGGTCGCGGACGAGGGTGTCGATGTGGATCAGCTGGGTGTCGGTGTGCTGATTGACGTTCGTCACGGCCTCGGAGACCAGGAGTTTCGCCGTGTCCGCGAGGTCGTGCAGGTCGTTGGCCTGGAGGAGCGCGGCGATCGCGTCCCGGCAGACCCTCGGGCTCTTGGGGGAGTTGGGGGCGCTGAGTCGGTAGGCGTACGGGGGTTCGGCGGCTTCGGGCATGTTGGTGCTCCCAACGCGGTGCGTAGTTGATTCCTCACGCTGTGATAAGGACCATAGGGCATGCCGGGTAACTGGTTCCACTCCCATGGTGGAACCAGTTTTTATCTGAAAGGGTGACAGGGTCGCCCGGGTGCGTAGGGAGGAGTCCGCATGGGGCAGAGGGCCGCCACGACCGCGAGGCAGCGGCGCATCGGAACAGAGCTGCGCAAGATGCGCGAGCGGGCCGGGATGAGCGTGGCGGAGGCCGGTGAGCACCTCGGTGTGAACCGGACCCGGATCAGCAACATCGAGGCCGCGCGGTTCGGGGTGAGTGAGGAGCGGATCAGGACGCTCGCGACCATCTACTCCTGCATGGATCGGGCCTACGTCGACGCCCTCGTGGCCATGAACGAGGAGCGCGGCCGGGGCTGGTGGGAGGACTATCGCGGCAGGACACCCGCGAGCGCACTCGATCTGGTCGAACTCGAGCACCACGCGGTTGCCATGCGTTCAGCGCAGATCATGCATGTGCCGGGCCTGCTTCAGACGGAGGACTACGCGAAAGCCGTGTTCGCCACGGCCACGTCCAGTCCCACCGCGGCGCAGTTGCGGGCGAGCGTTTCGTATCGGCTGAGGCGCCGGGATGTACTGGACCGTGATGATCCGCCGCACTGCACCTTCTTCATCCATGAGGCCGCGCTGAGGATGAGGTTCGGCGGTCCGAAGGTGATGCGAGGGCAGTTGGAGCATCTGATCGAGTCATCGGAGCGGGGCAACCTGACCGTGCAAGTGGTCCCGTTCTCGGCTGGCGGGTTTTCCAATCCGGGCATCAGCATGCTCTATGTGTCCGGACCCGTACGGCGGCTGGACACCGTCCAGGCCGATACGCCCTCGGGTTCGGCCTTCCTCGACTCGGAGGCTCACCTGGAGCGCTACGGCCGTATCTTGGACCAAATGGAAGCCCTGGCGCTCACGCCAGAGGACACGGTCGGCTTCGTTCATGAGATAGCGCAGCAACTTTGACCCGACGGAGATGCCCTGACATGTACTGGCGCAAGTCCTCGTACTCGGGGGAGGACGCCGAGCACAACTGCGTCGAGCTGGCCCGCACCCCGGACACCGTCCTTCTGCGTGAGAGCGACGAGCCGCACATCGTGATCACCACCACCCCCGCCGCCCTCAGGGCGCTGACCCGGGCCGTCCGGGCCGGGCGGTTCGATCAGCTGTCCCGCTAGGGGACAATGGGCGCCATGAGTCTGTTCCGCGACGACGGCATCGTGCTGCGCACCCAGAAGCTGGGGGAGGCGGACCGGATCATCACGCTGCTCACCCGTAACAACGGCCGCGTCCGCGCCGTCGCGCGGGGCGTGCGGCGGACGAAGTCGAAGTTCGGCGCGCGGCTCGAACCGTTCAGCCACGTCGACGTGCAGTTCTTCTCACGCGGTGGCGGCGAGCTGATCGGGCGCGGGCTGCCGCTCTGCACGCAGAGTGAGACCATCGCTCCGTACGGCAGCAACATCGTCACCGATTACGCCCGCTACACCGCCGGTACGGCCATGCTGGAGACGGCCGAGCGGTTCACCGACCACGAGGGCGAGCCCGCCGTACAGCAGTATCTGCTGCTCGTCGGCGCGCTGCGCACCCTCGCCGCCGGGGATCATGAGCCGCATCTCGTCCTGGACGCGTTTCTGCTCCGTTCCCTCGCCGTGAACGGCTACGCACCGAGTTTCGACGACTGCGCCAAGTGCGGGATGCCCGGTCCGAACCGGTTCTTCTCGGTCGGCGCGGGCGGGGTCATCTGCGGAGAGTGCCGGGTGCCCGGAAGCGTCGTACCCTCGGCGGAGTCGCTGACGCTGCTGGGCGCGCTGCTGACCGGGGACTGGGAGACGGCGGACGCGTGTGAGTCGCGGCACGCCCGGGAGGGCAGCGGGCTCGTGGCGGCGTATTTGCACTGGCACCTGGAGCGGGGACTTCGGTCGCTGCGGTACGTAGAGAAGTAGCAGTAGCAGCACAGAGAGCAAGGGCTGAGGGAGACATGGCAGGCATCGCAGGACGCGGGTTTCTGGGCCGACAGCGGCGCGAGTACCGGGCCCCGGAACCGCACCCGTCCGGGGTCAGGCCGCCGAAGATCCCCGGCGAGCTGGTGCCGCAGCACGTGGCCTGTGTGATGGACGGGAACGGCCGCTGGGCCAAGGAGCGCGGGCTGCCGCGCACCGAGGGGCACAAGGTCGGCGAGGGCGTCGTGATGGACGTGCTCAAGGGCTGCCTCGAGATGGGCGTCAAGAACCTCTCCCTCTACGCCTTCTCGACCGAGAACTGGAAGCGTTCGCCCGACGAGGTGCGCTTCCTGATGAACTTCAACCGCGATGTCATCCGCCGCCGCCGCGACGAGATGGACGCGATGGGTGTGCGGATCCGCTGGGCGGGCCGGATGCCGAAGCTGTGGAAGTCGGTGGCGCAGGAGCTCCAGGTCGCCCAGGAGCAGACCAAGGACAACGACGCCATGACGATGTACTTCTGCATGAACTACGGCGGCCGTGCGGAGATCGCGGACGCGGCGAAGGCGCTGGCCGAGGACGTCCGGGCGGGCCGCCTCGATCCGTCGAAGGTGAACGAGAAGACGTTCGCGAAGTACCTCTACTACCCGGACATGCCGGATGTGGATCTCTTCCTGCGCCCGTCCGGCGAGCAGCGGACGTCCAACTACCTGATCTGGCAGAGCGCGTACGCCGAGATGGTGTACCAGGACGTGCTGTGGCCGGACTTCGACCGCCGCGACCTGTGGCGGGCGTGCCTGGAGTACGCCTCGCGGGACCGCCGCTTCGGCGGGGCGATCCCCAACGAGGAGCAGCTGAAGAAGGACTCCCCGTCCGCGTAACGCGTAAGCGGTAGGAGCGCGACCCTCTTACTCCGCCGCCACGATGCGCTCCACCGCGGCCGCCACCAGCTGATCCCGCTCCGCCTCCGTGAAGACGTCCGGCAGGGTGAGCTGCTCGACGATCAGCCAGTTCAGCGCCAGCATGAGCAGCTTGACGGCCGTGGCGTCGCCGGGGAGGCCCGACTCCTCGTGGTACGCGACGTTCGCGTCGAGGTCGGCCCGGACCCGCTCGGTGAGGACCTTGCGCAGTCCGGGCCGGCGGGTGGCCTCGAGGCGGAGTTCCAGCAGCGCGAGATAGCCGGTGCGGAATGAGGCGACTCGGCTGACGAGCTCACGCATCAGCTCGGCGTAGGTCTCCCGGTCGCGGCCCGCCGCCCGCTGGCGGGCGATCGTGGCCTCGTCGGGCTGGAGCCGCTCATAGACGCGGGCGCCGGACTGCGTGAGTAGGTCATCGCGGCTGCCGAAGTAGTTGGACGCGGTCCCGGCGGGCACGGCGGCCTCGGCGTCCACCGCGCGGAAGGTCAGGCCGCGCGCTCCTTCCCTGGCCAGCACCTCGATCGCGGCGTCCACGAGGGCGGCGCGCCGCTGGTCGTTCCGTCTCACCATTGACACCACTCCAGCTGTAGTACTACGTTCCAACCACTACAAGCAGAGTACTACGTTTGGAGCGGCCAGAGATGCGAAAGCTCGTGTACTACGTCGGTATCACGCTCGACGGCCGCATCGCGGGCCCCGGCGGCGAGTACGACTTCTTCCCCGGCGGCGACGAACAGCAGTCCGCCGCCTACTCGAACTGGACCAACACGCTGTTTCCCGAGACGGTCCCGACCGCCTACCGCGCGGCGGTCGGCCTGGCCGACGCGCCGAACCGCCACTTCGACACCATCCTCATGGGCCTCGGCAGCTACCGGCCCGCCCTCGACGCGGGGATCACCAGCCCGTACGCCCACCTGCGCCAGTACGTGGTGTCCAGCACCCTCGAGCCCGGCATCGACCCGGCGGTCACCGTCGTCCCGGGCGACCCGCTCGGCCTCGTGCGCGAGCTCAAGCGGGAGGACGGCGCGGGGCTGGACGTATGGCTGTGCGGCGGCGGCAAGCTCGCGGGCGCCCTGCTGCCGGAGATCGACGAACTGGTGATCAAGAACTACCCCGTTGTCGCGGGTGCCGGGATTCCCGCCTTCGACGGCGCCTTCGATCCCACCGTCTTCGACGTCGCCGAGCGCACGGCCTTCCCCAACGGGGTCACCCTCACCCACCTCACCCGTCGCTGACTCGGGGCTGTGGGTCAGCGCTCATTGCCCGCCCGCAGCCAGGCGATGTACTCGGCGACCGCGCGCTCGGTGTCGTAGGCGGGCTCGTAGCCGGTGTCCTGCCGGATGCGGGTGATGTCGAGGTAGGTCTGCGAGCCGGCTCCGCCGGTGGGGAGGTCGACCCGGGCGTCCGGGACGACCTTCTTGATGGCGGCGATGATCTCGGCGTTGCTCGTGGCACGGCCGGAGGCCACGTTGTAGGTGCGGTGGTTGAGGCGGTCCGTGAGCTGGAGGAGTGCGATGGCCCGGCCCGCGTCCTTCGCGTAGCAGAGGTCGAGCGAGTCCTCCGCGTGTGCGGGCGCCGGGAGGGGGGAGAGGTCCGGCTCGGTGCCGCGCGCGGCGGCGTGGACGAGTTCGGGGGCGGCGAAGAACAGCGGGCCGTGCGGCTCGAGCGGCCCCCAGATGCCGGAGATGCGGTAGTTGATGACCTCGATGCCGGTGGCGTCGGCCAAGTGGTCGTTGAGCAGCTCCCCGATCTTCTTGAAGGTCGGGATGAGGTGCCCCGAGCTCAACGACACGGGCATGTCCTCGGTGAGCGGGCCCTCGGCTCCGCCGCCACCGTAGACGCCGATCGTGCTCGCGACCCCCACCCGCCGCACGCCCCAGTCCCGCGCGGCCTGGAGGACGTTGAGCAGGCCGCCGATCGCCTTGCGCGTCGCCTCGATGGGCTGCTCGGGGCTCGGCGGCCAGGGCATGGACCCCGCGAGGTGCACAATGCCGGTGATCTTGTGGCGGGTGCCCACGTCGAGCAGCGCGCGCAGATCGGTGATGTCGGCCCGCTCCACCGCGACTGGCGCGTCAAAGCGCCCTACCGGCGGCTCGGTGGAGCTGCGCTGGACCAGCACACACTCCTCGCCCGCGTCCAGCAGGGCCTGCACGGTGTGGGAGCCGATGAAGCCGAGCCCCCCGGTGACCAGAATCATTCCTGAGCTCTCTCTCATGGTTGTGGCTCCTGGTTGTGGCTCCACCAGAAGCGGAACGTCGTTCCGATTAATATACGGATCCAGGTTCCGTTTCGTCAACGGCCTTCGGGAGGAGGGCGGGGCGCGCGCTGGGCTGAGCACTCTTTACTCGCTGTAGAGGCCACATTGAACGGCCCGTGATGGTTGCCGTCCTAGCCTGGGAGCTTTGTGCGGCAGACGTTCGGTTCAGTGGGGGAGGCGTCGTATGGGCAGCGGCGGCGGGCGCGGTGGCGGGCACGGCGGCGGCAAGGTCCTGGACATCAAGGTGGCGGACATCAAGTCGGTCGCGCCGACGTTCCACCACCAGGCGGTGAAGCTGAGTGAGGCGCTGACCACGCTGATCTCGACGCTGGACGGCTATGGGGAGCCGTGGGGGGACGACAAGCCGGGGAAGGACTTCGGCAAGCAGTACAAGCCGAACCAGAAGCACATCGAGTCGGCGGCCGGGATTCTCGTTCTCGGTCTGACCAGCATCTATGAGGCGATGAACGACATGGCCGACGGGCATGTCGACAATGACAAGCTCATCGAGGGCATGTTCACCAAGGCCAAGCACGGCTCGGGTCATGATCAGGGTCCGGGCGCGGGCGGCCATCGGTGAGTTTCGGCAGCGATATCGAGGACAAGGCCAAGGCCCTGCTGATGAAGCTGGGCATGTGGTGGCCGGATGCCAATTCCGGCACGCTGCGCCACGCCGCGGACGCCTGGCGGACGTTCGCCGACAGCGTGGACGATGTGCGGGTCGCCAGCAACAAGGCGGCCACGACGCTCATCCACCACAACAAGGGCGAGGCGATCGACGCCTTCGAGACCTTCTGGGGGCGTTACGCCAAGGGTGAGGACGAGGGCTGGCTGAGCAATCTCGCCAAGTCGGCCCGGAACATGGCCAAGGCGCTGGACAAGTTCGCCGACACGGTCGATGACGCGATCGAGAAGCTGTGGACGCAGATCAGTATCGATGCCGTCGCACTCGTTGGTGGCGGGCTGCTGACCATCGTCACTGGGGGTGCCTCGGATGGGGTGGCGGCGGAGATCATCGCCATGGCCGCCGGTCTGGGTGTCGCCGTGGAGGAGGCGGTCGCCGTCATCGCGGCGGAGATGCTGACTGGCGCGGTCTTCACCAGTGTGCTGTCGGTGACGATCGACGCGGCGGTGGCGCAGCCGGTGAAGATCGCCCTGGGGCAGCAGAAGGGTTTCAGCCTGGACGAGGTCAATCAGGCGGCCAGGGACGGCATGATCGACGGGGGTATTTTCGGTGCCGGGCTGGGGGTGCTCAAGCCCGGTGTGATGCCGAAGCTCACCGGTGTTCCGGACCTGCTCAAGCCGCCGAAGGTGCCCTCGATGCGGCCGAATCTCGTGGAGGAGGGTCCGGCCGCCCGCCCGGCCAAGAAGTGCCCGTGCACGGGTGAGCCGATCGACATCGCGACCGGCGCGATGCTGATGGAGCACACCGATCTGACCCTGCCCGGTTCGCTGCCGCTGGTCTTCGAGCGCACTCATGTGTCCTCGTACCGGGGCGGGGTGTGGTTCGGCCCGACCTGGGCCAGCCTGCTGGACGAGCGGGTCCAACTGGACGCGGAGGGTGTGGTGTTCGCCGCCGCGGACGGGATGCGGCTGGTGTATCCGGTGCCGGAGCCGGGGGTGCCGACGCTGCCCGCGAAGGGTGCGCGGTGGCCGCTGGAGTGGGACGGCAAGCCGGACGGCGTCATGACGGTGACTGATCCGGAGGCGGGTGTGGTGCGGACGTTCGTCCGTCCCGCCGCGACGGAGGAGCCGGGCGCGGTCTACCTGGTCCTGGAGAGCCTCCAGGACCGCAATGGCGCGCGCATCGACATCGAACGCGCCCTGAGTGGTACCCCGCTGGCGATCCGCCACTCCGGGGGCTACTACCTGGCCATCGACACCGAGGGCCCGCGGGTCACCGCGCTCCGGCTGCTCGATGAGCCGCCGTCGGTCTACGAGCCCGAGTCGAACCGTGCGAGCGGCACGGTGGTGATGCGCTACGGCTACGACGAGGCGGGCAACCTCACCGAGGTCATCAACTCCAGCGGCACGCCCCTGCGGTTCACCTACGACGGCCAGGGGCGGGTCACGTCCTGGACCGACCGCAACGGCACGTCGTTCCGGTACGCATACGGGCCGGACGGGAGGGTGGTGCGCACCGAGGGCAGCGACGGCGTCTTCAACGGCGGCCTGGAGTACGACGACGAGGCGCGGACGACGGTCTACACGGACTCGCTCGGCCACGCGACGAGGTATCGCTACAGCGCCGACGGTCAGCTGGCCGAGGAGACCGATCCGCTGGGCCACACCACGCTGACGGAGTGGGACGCGCGCGGCGACCGTAAGGTCGCGGTGACGGATCCCCTGGGGCGCACGACGCGCTACGGGTACGACGAGGACGGCAACCTGACCGGCGTCACCCTGCCGGACGGCAGCGAGGCACGGGCCACGTACAACGACCTGTGTCTGCCGGTGGAGGTCACCGAGCCGGGCGGCGGGACGTGGCGCCACGCGTATGACGACACGGGGAACCTCCTCACGACGACTGACCCCGTGGGGGCCACCACGGCCTACGGCTACACCGAGCGCGGCCACCTGGCCGAGGTGACGGACGCGCTGGGCAACACCACGCGCCTGACCCCGGACCCGGCCGGGCTCCCCATCGCCGTGACGGACCCGCTGGGCCACACCACGAGCGTCCGCCGGGACACCTTCGGCCGGGTGGTGGAGGCGACGGATCCGCTGGGCCATACGACCCGTATGGGCTGGACGACCGAGGGCAGACCGGCGTGGCGCCAGGAGCCGGACGGCGCCCGGGAGAGCTGGACCTGGGACGGCGAGGGCAACCTCCTCACCCACACGGACCCGGCGGGCAACACCACCCACCAGACCTCCACCCACTTCGACGTCCCTGCCAGCCGCACCGAGCCGGACGGCGCGCGGTACGCCTTCGCCTACGACACCGAACTGCGCCTGACCGAGGTCACCAACCCCCAGGGTCTGACCTGGACCTACACCTACGACCCGGCGGGCCGGCTCACCTCCGAGACCGACTTCAACGGCCGCACCATCGGCTACACCCACGACCCGGCGGGCGAACTGCTGACCCGCACCAATGGCGCGGGCGAGACGCTGCGCTTCACCCGGGACGCGCTGGGCCGCACGACGGAACAACGCGACGAGGCGGGCGCACGGACGACGTACGCCTACGACGCGCAGGGCGCCCTGACGCGAGCGGCGAATCCGGACGTTGAGCTGACCCTCGAACGGGACGCGCTGGGCCGAGTCCGGTCGGAAACGGTCAACGGCCGGACGACGAGGTACGCGTATGACGCCGTGGGCCGCCGCACCGAACGCACGATGCCCTCGGGGCTGAGGAGCGTCTGGACCTACGACGAGTCGGGCCGCCCCACCCAACTGACCGCAGGCACGTCAGGCGTCTTGACCTTCACGTATGACGCGGCGGGCCGGGAGACGGAACGCCGCGTCGGCGAGGCGGTGAGCCTGACGCAGACCTGGGACGGGTCAGACCGCCTGACGGCCCAGACAATCGCCGAGGGCCGTGGCAACGAGGCGAACCGGATCCTCCAACACCGCTCCTACGCCTACCGCCCGGACGGCTACCTCACCGAGATCCGCGAACTGACCTCGGGCACGCGCCGCTTCGACCTCGACCCGTCCGGCCGCGTGACGGCGGTCCACGCGCACGGCTGGACCGAGACGTACGCCTACGACACGGCGGGCAACCTGACGCAGGCCACGGCCCCGGACCACGCGTCGCTTGGCGACCGGGAGTTCACCGGCACGGTGATCCACCGAGCGGGCCGCACGACGTACGAACACGACGCCCAGGGCCGCCTGACCCGCCGCACCCGCAAACTCCTCAACGGCCGGACCCGCACCTGGACCTACACCTGGAACGCGGAAGACCGCCTGACGGACGCGACAACTCCGGACGGCGACCACTGGCACTACACCTACGACCCCCTCGGCCGCCGCATATCCAAGCAACGCCTGGCCGAGGACGGCACGGTCGCGGAATCGGTGACCTTCGCATGGGAAGACACCCGCCTGGCCGAACAATCCACACCAGAGGGCAACCACACCACCTGGGACTACGCCCCGGGCACCCACCGCCCCCTGACCCAAACCGACCACACGTCACTGGTGCGCGAGCCCGGCGAATCCCTCATTGAGAAATTCACCGGTGCCGACGACGACACCACACCGCGTTTCCACGCCATCGTCACGGACCTGGTCGGCACCCCAACGGAGTTGGTCACCGCGGCTGGTGACCTGGCCTGGCAACACCGCACCACCCTCTGGGGCACGGACTTCCCCTCCGGGGCAAGCGGATCAACGGTCGACTGCCCCCTCCGCTTCCCCGGCCAATACGCCGACCCCGAAACGGGCCTGTACTACAACTACTTCCGCCACTACGACCCGGAAACGGCGCGCTACACCGCTGCCGATCCGCTTGGCCTGGATCCCGCGCCTAACCATCACCGGTACGTTGACTCGCCGTTGACGTCGCTCGATCCTCTGGGTTTGAAGTGCGGAGACCCGGTGCCTGTCCCGCGCACCGGTGTGAAGGGACTGCTCAAGGATGCGCAGCTCCCCATCTCGGGGCGCATCCGATTCGTGCCTCCAGAGAACACCTCAGTCAACGCCGGATTGTTGCGCGGTACCCGGAAGGGCTACATTGACCGATTCGGAAATGAATGGATCAAGGGGCCGTCCCGCACTGCCGGACAGCCCTTTGAATGGGATGTCCAGCTGAGCAAGACAGGAAGGGCTAAGCTCGGCTGGCTGAGCCGGGACGGAAGCCACTTGAACGTCTCGCTGGATGGGGAAATCACTCACAAGTAGGCCATGGAGTGCTTCCGGGCACGCTCACTCAAGGAATGAATCATGGAAGATCCTCTTCGCTTCTACGCAGAGGTTCGGGTCGTCGCTTGTCCCGACCGGCCGGAACTGGAGGGGGCTCTCGGTGCAATCGTCGGCATCTCCGAACCGCCGAACCCTGACACCGCTCCGAGCTTTGGGGTGATGCTTGACGGGTTCGACATTGTTCGCGTCTTTTCGAGGGAGCAAATCGCTCTGACGGGACGGGACCGCCAGGAGTCGGATTATTACTGACACCTCGCCTTGGCACGTGGGGACGTCTGGAGTTTGAGCCTGGGCTGATGGAGGTCGGAGGGCCGGTAGCCGGTGGCGGCTTATGCTGGGCGCGTGACACCGAAAGGCGAGCAGGGGCCGGCGCTGCGGGCGGATGCGGCGCGGAATCGTGCTCGGGTGTTGCGGGTCGCCCGTGAGCGATTGGCCGCCGGTGATGACTCGCTTCAGCTGAATGCCATCGCCCGGCTCGCCGGGGTGGGCGTGGGGACCGTGTATCGGCATTTCCCCAGTCGTCACGCGCTGTGGGAGGCGCTGTCGGCCGAGCGCTTTCAGGAGTTGGTCGACGCGGCCCAGGCCGCGGCCGCGGACGAGGACCCTCTCGCGGGGTTGCACCGCCTGCTGCGGTTCGCCCTCCTGGAGGCGTCGGAGGACAGCGGGTTCGCGGCCGTTCTCGAATCCGCCAGCGATGCCGACGTGCAGACCGCGACGCTGAAGGCCGAGCTCGACGGGGCCGTGGCGCATCTGCTCGACCGGGCCCGCCGGAGTGGCGCCATCCGGCGTGATGTCGAGGCCGACGACGTGCGCCGTCTGCTCTGCGGTATCGAGCACGCCATACGTTCCGGCGCCGACGACGACCCGAAGCGCGCCGAGGTCTATCTCGACGTCCTCCTCGAGGGGCTGCGGCCGCCGCGCTGACGGCGGCAGTTCTTCAGCCCAGCGAACTCCATCCCATCCCTAAACCGGATATGTATCCGGTTGTGCTAGCGTGCCCTCATCGAAGCGGATAGCTATCCGATTATGGGTGGCGAGGCGGCGGAGGGCGGCCCCATGGAGCAGCGGGCGGTAGTGACGGCGGGGACCGGGGGGATCGGGCTGGAGACCGCGATGGGGCTGGCGGCGCGTGGGTTCGGCGTGACCGTGGTGGGCCGGGACGCGGAGCGTGGCGCCGGTGCGGTCGAGCGGATCGCCGCGGTCGCGACCGGTGGCGAGCCGCAGTTCATGGCGGCCGACCTCGCGTCCCTCGAAGACGTCCGGGCGCTCGCCGCCCGACTCGCGGCCGAGGGTCCGTTGAAGGTCCTGGTCAACAACGTGGGTGCGATGTTCGCGGACCGGCAGCGGACCGTCGACGGGATCGAGGCGACGTTCGCCGTCAACCACCTCTCGCCGTACCTGCTGACCGAATCGCTCCTCGATCAGCTCAAAGCAGGCGGGCCGAGCCGGATCGTGAACGTCAGCACCGGTGCGATACGCCTCGCCAAGCGCACCTTCGACGCCGTCGAACCGCCCGGTGGCTACTACGGCTTCCACTGGTACGGCCGGGCCAAGCTCGCCAACCTCGCCTACACCCTTGACCTGGCGGAACGCCTGCGCGGCAGCGGTGTCACGGTCTTCGCGGCCGACCCCGGCGGCGCCGCGACCGACATGACCAACGGCACCATGCGCTCGCCGAAGATCGTCTCCCCGGCACTGCGCCTGCTCTGGCCGCTGGTCCGGCGGGCCATCGAACGCTCCACCGCCGGACCCGCGGCCCTGGCCGCCCGGTCGTCCATCGCCGCCGCGACCGACGCCTCCCTCGACGGCCGGACCGGCCTGCTCATCGGCCCCGAGGCCACCCCTGTCCCCGCCTCCCGCGCAAGCACCGACCGCCGGACGGTCGACGGCGTGCTCAGGCTCAGCCGACAGCTGGCACCCGTTGGCGACGATCGCTGACCGTGCCGGCCGGCCGCCCCGAAACGCCGACGTCCCTTACCCGGCTTCCCCGACCCCGGCGCGGGCGACCCCCGCCCTGGAAGCCGCGACAGTGGCGACCGCCGTCGCGGCCAGGGCGGCGCTGACCCACGCCGCGTCCCGGTAGTCGCCCGTCGTCCCGGTCGCGGCGCCCGCGATCAACGGGCCCAGGAAGGCGCCCGCGTTCAGCGCGACCGTGGCGAACGAGCCGCCCAGTGAAGGAGCCTGGGGCGCGACATGCATGACGCGGGCGACGAGCGTTGAGCCGATGCCGAACGACAGGGCGCCCTGGACGATCGTCACGACGAAGAGCGGGGCCGTATGCGCACTGGTCGCGGCCAGCACCGCCCAGCCCACGGGAAGGACCCACAGCGCCAGGAGCAGGCCCCTCCCGAGGCCGCCGTCGGCCGTGCGCCCGGCCGTGGTCACCCCCACGAACGCGCCCGCCCCGAACGTGGCGAGAAGGGCCGGGACCGCGGCGGCCGGAAGGTGGGCGACGTCCGTGGCGATGACGGCAAGGTAGGCGAAGGTCGCGAAGGTCGCCCCGTTCACCACGGCCGCGAGGACCATCGCCAACCGCACCGGGCGCGACCGCAACGCACCCGCCTCCCGCCTGACCGAGACCTCCGCCCGACCCGCCGCGTCGGCGGGCGCCCGACGGAAGACCAGCGCCAGCGCGGGCAGGCACAGGGCGGCCACGGCCCAGAACGCGGAACGCCAGCCGGACCAGTCCCCGAGCAGCGCCCCCGCGGGGACACCCGCGACGCACGACAGCGTGACCCCGGACAGCAGAACGGCGGTGGCCCTGCCGCGCCGATCCGCGGGGACCAGCGCCGACGCCACGGACATCGCGACCGCCAGAAAACCGGCGTTGACGACCGCGGCGACGACACGCGTTCCGAAGAGCACGGCGAAGTCCGTCGTGACCGCGCCGATCACATGCACGACGACGAACGCCGCCAGAAAGCCCGCCAGCGCGCGCCGCCGTGGCCAGCGCGCGCTCAACGCGGCCATCACCGGGGCGCCGACGATCATCCCGATCGCGTACGCGGACGTCAGACTCGCCGCGGCTCCCACCGATACGGACAGGTCACGGGCGATTCCCGGTACGAGACCGGACAGCATGAACTCGGACGTCCCTTGCGCGAAGACGGCGAGCGCGAGGACATAAAGGAAGACAGGCAAGAGGTCGACTCCAGCGATCAGCGATGAGCGTATGCGGGCAAGAGCGGCCGCGTGCTGGGTGTCGGACTACGCCAAGAGCCCGAGAAAGGGACCAGACACACGGAGTCGTGTCCGGTCGCCGGAAGCGAGATCGACCCGGAAATCAGGTCAGGTCAGTGGTCAGACAACTGCTCGCCGCCGAACGACCGGCGGCTCCGTTCTGTCTGATTCAGGGCTCATCACGTCGGGCACCGTACTCACAACCCCCACCGAGATCAATCCGATTTCGGCGCGCCCCAGCCCCTCCGGTACGCCGCCCAGTCCCCCGGCGTCGCCGCGAAGTCCACATACAGCGCGACGCCGAACCGCTCGCGGCGCGCGTCCTCGCGGCTCAGGCCGAGGCGGGCGCCCCGGACGGCGGCCGTCACCGTCTCGGCCGATTCACGGTGGCCCATGTCGTCGGTGTGGAAGGCCGGGAGGCCCATCAGCAGGTCGGTGCCGCGCGGGGTCGCCTCCAGGGCCAGTCGCGTCTGCTGGGCCACATACCCCCCGTACAGGCTCTCCATGGGCATCGCCGTGTCGTACGACATCACCGCGATCTGGTCGACCCGGCGGGCGACCGCGCCGAAGTACGACTGCGACCACCACTTGGGGTGACCGGCGACGAAGCCCGCGACGGAGTGGAGGGAGGGGAGCGGGTCGATCTGGTGGGCGGCCACCGACAGCGGTGCGCGGTGGGCGCGGGTGACCGCGTGCACATCGTCCAGCAGTGACAGGTAGTCCCGGTCGCCGGAGTGCAGGGGCTCCAGATCGAAGTGGACGCCCGCGAACCCCGCGTCCAGCACCTGGCGCGCCGAGCGCACGACGCGTTCGCGCGTCGCCCGTTCGCCGAGGTCCAACCCCGTCTTGCCCTCGGTGGACAGCACGTCGCCGAGCCACGCCTGGACGCGCACCCCGGGCAACTCCCGCCGCACCGCGTGCACCAGCCACCGGGCCTTCGGATAGCGCGCCGCGGGCAGACCGCCGTCATGCTCCAGCGGACCCGCGTGGACATACAGGTCCCGGACGCCGGTGCCGCGCATCCGCTGGACCAGCTCGGCCAGCTGCGCCTCCCCATTGCGCCCGTCCACCCAGGCATGCCCCAGCCACACCGCGTCCCGCTCACGGGTCCGCGTGCCGGGCGCGGGATCCCCCGCGTACTGCAGCCGCAGCGAAACCCCGGCGGTCAGAACGGGCACCACCAGCAGCACAGCGGCCCCCGCCGCCACCCGCTTGGGCCACTTCAGCCGCGGATGCGCCCAGCCCCGCACAAACGCCACCCGCCCCCGCCCGAGCACGGACGCCGCTCGGCGCAGCACACTGACGGACATGCGGTCGGGGTTTTCCGGGGGCATCGGCGGTCAGCCTCCGTCGTAGGACACGACCGTGCCGCGCAGGGCGTCGGCGACGCGTGACCCGAGGTCGTAGTCGCAGAGGTTGACGGTCCAGTTGCCGGCCGTGACCAGGGTCGCGGGCACGCCCTTGTAGGCGATGGCCTCGCGCAGCACCGCGTTCCGGTCGGCGTCCGAGGCGTGCAGGGCGAGGGTGGCGCAGTTGGGCGAGCCGGTGTCCTTGCCGGTGGTGCAGGTCAGGACGGTGTCCGAGCGCCGCTTACGGTCGCCGCAGCCCACCGCCGCCGCGAGGTCGTCGGCGAGGGCGCCGACGGTCCGGTAGCGGGGGGTGCGGCGGATGTCCGGGAGCGGATAGTCGGGGATCTTGGCCTTCTTGGGCGGAAGTACGACACCGCCGAGAGCGGCCGCGACGCGGTTCGCGAAGCGGGGCTCGGTGACCCATACGAACCAGTGACCCGCGGCGACCAGGGTCTGGCCGCTGGGGGGCTTTCTCCGGGAGGCGATGGAGTCGCCGACATCGTCGCGGTCGAAGACTTCCGGATTGAGCACGTGGATGTCGTTCTCGAACTTCGTGCCGTCGATGACGGACGCGCATCCAAGGCTCGAACCCCCGCGTCCACTGCCCTGCGAGCGGCGAGTGACCTCGCACGGGACACCACCCGCTTCGAGGGCTTCCACGACCGCGTCGGCGTCGGTGTACTCGGGCTTCGTGGGCACATTGCCCGGCATCGTGACGCTCGGGCTGGGCGACGAGCCGGTGCCGCCCTGCGTGGTGTTGCCGCACGCGGCGAGGACGGCCATGGCCGCCCCCGCCGCGAACACGCTGATCACTCGCTTCATGAACTCACTTCTTCAGGGGTCCTAGCCCGTCGCCGAGGGACGCGGTGTGAGGCCGGGGCTGGGCTCGGTCGGCTTCTTGTCGCCGCCCCCGCCGCCTCCATCGTCGTTCTTGCCACCCGAGGACGGTGGGGTGGGGGACTGTCCGGGCTCGGGCGACGGAGTACCGGGCTCCGGCTCGCCGGTCCCGGTGCCGGGCGTCTCACCGCCGTAGATCGGGTCGACGGTGAACGAGTGCCCCTTGGGGGTGGCGCCCTCCAACTGTTCCAGGGCCTTCTGGCGCTCCTCGTCGCTCAGGGCCTCCCACGCCTTGGCGTCCTCGAGGCGCGGCTGGAGCTTGTCCCAGTTCTCGCCGCGGGTCTTGATGTCGCCCCCTCGGTGGTCCGAGTCGTCCCCGTACTGCTCGTTCTTCTCGCGGACGTCGGGAGTGTCGGCGGCGTACAGCACGAACAACTGCTTGTCGGTATCCGAGCCGTACGGATTCTTCTGCAACTCCTTGAGGTAATACGCGCTCAGGCGGATGTCCTCGTTGGGGTTCTCCTCGATGTATTTGGTGAGCTGGGCATCGCTGAGGTCTCCCAGATAGGTGCCGTCCGCCGCGGTGAACACATCACGGTTGTCAGCCATGACCTTACGGGCCGTCCCCAGCTTCATATGCGTGATGCCGAGCGACTTGTCCGGCTTGATGGTCTGCTGGAGCGTCCAGTTGAACATCCTGCCGATGCTCGGCAGGAGACCACGGCCGTCCTTGTCGTAGTTCTGGTACCACTGCTGCTCCTGCCAGAGGATCGACAGCAGCAGCGTCTTGCTCATCCCGGTCTCCTTCGCGGCCCGTTCCACGGCGGCGAGCTGCGCGGGGGAGACGTTGATCGGATGCGGGCCGTCGGGCGCGCCCGTCAGGCGCAGTGCGATGGCCAGTGGGCTGTTCTTCTTCAGCGCCTCCTTGACCAGCTTCGGGTCGGAGATCTCCGTGAGGCCCCTGATGGTCCGCAGCGCGGCCGACGCCGTGGTGTCGGCCTTGGTCGCGCGGGAGAGGGCGCCCTCGATGATGCCCTGGGCGTGCCGGACCGGCTCCGACTGGCTGTCGTCACCTTTACCGGAGGCCACCGGCTTGGAGTGGGAGACGCGACCGCTGTCGTCGACGGTCAGCTCATGGTCCTTGGCGTAGCCGAGCACGCTGTTCAGGTCGCGCTGGGCGGCCTCGATCTCGTCGGCCAGGTCGTCGTAGACGCGGCACAGCTCGCGCAGCGCCAGATGCGCCGCCTCGTAGTCCTCGGCGTGCTTGACGAAGGTGCGGCGGGCGGCGAGCCCCGCGTCGGACACCCACTGCTTCTCGATGGTGCGGGCGACGTCGTCACGGGCGAAGGTGCCGATCTCCTCGCAGTGCTTGGCGGCGCTGAGGGCGTCGGTGGCGGCGTCGCGCCAGGCTTGCGGGCTCGCGGAGCGGAGGTCGGGTACGGAGACCATCAGGCGCCCTCCAGCCAGCGGGCGTCCTTGCGGAGTTCCGCCTCGATGGAGAGGTCGGTGTCCATGTAGTCGTCCATGGCGTCCGTGATGGCGGCGGCCGCTTCCCTCGCCGACTTGCCGAGCTCGTGCAGGCGGTTGCGCCATGCCGTGACGCACTCCTGGTTGGGCTTCGCGACCGCCCAGCCCGAATGGGCCTTTCCGGCGGCCTCGGGGTCGTCCAGCTTGATCTTGTTCTGCCCGGTCGCGCTGGCGGTGTGGAAGGCGCCCGCGGTCTTCTTCGGGGACGGTGGATCGACGAAGAGGCCCGGCAGCCCCGGTAGATCGGGAAACAAGGACATCAGGCTTCCCCCCAAGTAGCCGTAATGTTCATGTACTTGGCACCGTACCCGGCGCCCCGCCGAAGGGCAGGGTGCCGCGCGTACGGGCGTGGTTTCAGTACAAGGCTGTGACGGCCCGGGGGGAAAGCGGACCGCGGGGGTGACCCTGTGGAGTGGGGTCAGCCCTGGGAGGCCTTGGCCGCGGCGCAGTCGCCGCAGGTGCCGAAGATCTCGATCGTATGGGCCACGTCCACGAAGCCGTGCTCGGCGGCGATCGCGTCGGCCCACTTCTCGACGGCGGGGCCCTCCACCTCGACCGCCTTGCCGCAGGCGCGGCAGACCAGGTGGTGGTGGTGCTCCTCGCTGTTGCACCGGCGGTAGACCGCCTCGCCCTCCGTGGTGCGGAGCACGTCGACCTCGCCGGCGTCGGCGAGGGACTGGAGGGTGCGGTAGACGGTGGTCAGGCCGACCGAGTCGCCCCGGTGCTTGAGCATGTCGTGGAGCTCCTGCGCACTGCGGAACTCGTCCACCTCGTCCAGTGCCGCCGCCACCGCGGCGCGCTGCCTGGTGGACCGGCCGCGTACTGGGGGACCGGCGGTCGCCACAGCTGCCTCCTCAACCTCGCATGCTCCGTCGCTCTCGGGGCCCGTTCCGCGCCCACCGCGCTTTCTGCCCGGCCATTGTGCCAGTTATCGCTCGGGTAGCGGACGAGAGTGATGGGATGGGCGACGGAGCCGGGCGTTGGCCGAGCGGTGGACCAGGAGCAGTGGACTATACGAGTACATCGTCCCTCAGGGTGCAGCGTTCCTCAGCCGCGGCCACCCGCCCCGCGCGTCTTTTCGCCAGGGGCGCGGCCAGGGCCGTGATCACGGCGAAGACGCCGATGGCGAGGACGACGATGCTCGCGCCGGGCGGGACGTTCTTGTAGAACGAGAAGACCGTGCCGGACAGGGTCACCACGACGCCGATGGTGATCGCCAGCGCGAGCGTCATCGCGAAGCCCCGGGTGGCCTGCTGGGCGGCGGCGACCGGGACCACCATCAGGGCGCTGACCAGGAGCAGGCCCACGACGCGCATGGCGACGGTGACCGTGACGGCCGCGGTGACGGCCAGCAGCAGATTGAGCGTGCGCACCGGGAGGCCGGTCACCCGGGCGAACTCCTCGTCCTGGCAGACCGCGAACAGCTGGCGGCGCAGCCCCAGGGTGATCAGTACGACGAAGGCGGCGAGCAGGGAGATCGCGACGACGTCCTCGGGCGAGACCGTGGTGATCGAGCCGAAGAGATAGGTGGTGAGGTTGGCGTTGGAGCCGGTCGGCGAGAGGTTGATCAGCAGCACACCGCCCGCCATCCCGCCGTAGAAGAGCATCGCGAGCGCGAGATCGCCGCGGGTCTTGCCGTACCAGCGGATCAGCTCCATGAGGATCGCGCCGAGGGCGGAGACGACGACGGCGGTCCACACCGGGTTGGTGCCGGTCAGGAAGCCGAGGGCGACGCCGGTGAGGGCGACATGGCCGATACCGTCGCCCATGATCGCCTGGCGGCGCTGGACGAGGTAGATGCCGACGGCGGGCGCGGTGATGCCCACCAGGACGGCGGCGAGCAGGGCCCGCTGCATGAAGGCGTAGTCGAGGATCTCGAGCATCTCAGGTCAGCAACCCTGTCCGGATCGGTTCGGCGTCGGGCGCCGCATGGGGATGGACGTGATCGTGGCCGGGCAGCGCGTGCTGGCCCACGGCCCTGGGCGGCGGCCCGTCGTGGACGACGCAGCCGTCGCGGAGCACCACCGCGCGGTCGATCAGCGGCTCCAGCGGGCCGAGCTCGTGCAGGACGAGGAGGACCGTGGCGCCGCCGGCGACCTGCTCGCGGAGGGTGCCCGCGAGGATCTCCTGGCTGGCGAGGTCGACCCCGGCCATCGGCTCGTCCATGATCAGAAGTTCCGGTTCGCCCGCGAGGGCGCGGGCGATCAGTACGCGCTGGTGCTGACCGCCGGACAGGGCGCTCACCGGGTCCCGGGCACGGTCGGCCATGCCGACGAGCTCCAGGGCCCGCTGGACGGCCGCCCGGTCGGCCTTGCGCGGCGGCCCGAACCGGCGGCGGGCCAGCCGCCCCGCCGAGACGACCTCGCGCACGGTCGCGGGGACGCCGCTGGCGGCGGTGGTGCGCTGCGGTACGTAACCGATCCGGGCCCAGTCGCGGAAGCGGCGGCGGGGGATGCCGAAGAGAGCCAGCTCACCGCCGCTGAGCGGCACCTGGCCGACGACGGACCGTACGGCGGTGGACTTGCCCGAGCCGTTGGCGCCGAGCAGCGCCACGACCTCACCGCGGCGGACGGTCAGATCGATACCGCGCAGCACGGGGCGGCCACCGAGGGTGGCCGTCGCGCGGCGCAGGGATATGGGGTCCGCGGCCGGGTCCCCGGCGACCCCGGATTCCCCGGCCACCCTGGATCCCTCCCCGGCCACCCCGGATTCCGCGGCCGCCCCGGATTCCGCGGCCACCGCGTATCCCTCCCGGGCCAGCCCGGGTTCCCCGGCCACCCCGGATTCCCGGGTCTCCTCGGCTTCCATGGCTTCCTCCGTCACTTGGCGCCCAGCGCCTTCTCCAGCGCCTTCAGATTGGCTCGCATGACCTGGATGTAGTCGTCGCCCTTGGACCTGGAGCCGATGCCCTCGATCGGGTCCAGCACATCGGTGCGCAGATGGAGATCGCCCGCCAGCGTCCTGGCCGTGCGGTCGCTCACCAGGGTTTCGAAGAAGACGGTGTTGACCTTGTCCTTCTTGGCGATGGTGTGCAGTCCCTTGACCCGGGCCGGGCTGGGCTCGGACTCGGGGTCGAGCCCGGAGATCGCCTCCTGCCGCAGGCCGTAGCGCTCGGCGAGGTAACCGAAGGCGGCATGGGTCGTGATGAAGGTGTCCGAAGAACGGCCCTTCAAACCGCTCCGGAAGTCCTGATCGAGCGTGCTCAGCTCCTTGACCAGGGCGGTGGTGTTCTTCTTGTATGTCGCGGCGTGATCGGGGTCGGCCTTCTCCAGCGCCTTGCCGACGCCCTTGGCCACCTGGGCGTAGCGCACCGGATCCAGCCAGATGTGGGGATCGGCGGCCGCGTCGCCGGAGTGGTCGTGCCCTTCGTGCTCCCCGTGCGCTTCCTCGCCCTCGTGCCCCGCCTCGCCCTCGCCGCCGTGCTCGTGCTCGCCCTCGACCTCCGTGCCGTGGTCCTCCAGCGAGGTGTACGAGGCGGCGTCCGCCACCTGCCTCGGCTCGGCCTGGGCGATGGCCCGGTCGACGGAGGGCTGGAGCCCCTTGAGGTAGACCACCAGCCCGGCCTCGGTGAGGTCGGCGGTCTGCCGGGGGCTGATCTCCAGATCGTGCGGTTCGACGCCCGGCTTGGTCAGGGAGGAGACATGGACGGCGCTCCCGCCGATCCGCTGGGCGAGGAACTGCATGGGATAGAACGACGCCACCACGTCCAGCTTGCCGTCCGTCCTTCCGTCTCCGGCGTTGGTGGAGCAGGCTGTGAGGGTGGTCAGACCCAGTGCGGCGGCTCCGACGAGGGCGGTCATGGGCCTGAGGCGGCGTATGTTCATGACTCTCATTTTCAACAAAGATGGAAACGATTGTCAACAAGTGTCCTCTTGTTGATCGCTTCGGCTATCGATTTGATCCGGGGGGTGCCGCCGCCGGTAACCTGAAGCATTCGCTTCGTCGTCAATGTCGTCATCAATGAAGAGAGCACCGTGGCCGCCGACAAGATCGACACCATCGTCAGCCTCAGCAAGCGCCGTGGCTTCGTCTACCCGTGCAGCGAGATCTACGGCGGTCAGCGCGCCGCCTGGGACTACGGACCGCTCGGCGTGGAGCTGAAGGAGAACATCAAGCGGCAATGGTGGCGTTCCACGGTCACCTCGCGTGACGACGTCGTCGGACTCGACTCGTCCGTGATCCTGGCCCGTGAGGTGTGGGAGGCGTCCGGCCACGTCGCCACCTTCACGGACCCGCTCACCGAGTGCACCTCCTGTCACAAGCGGTTCCGCGCGGACCACCTGGAGGAGGCGTACGAGGCCAAGCACGGCCGGCTCCCCGAGAACGGCCTGGCCGACGTCAACTGCCCGCACTGCGGCAACAAGGGCAGCTTCACCGAGCCCAAGCAGTTCTCCGGGCTGCTCGCCACCCACCTCGGCCCGACCCAGGACTCCGGCTCGGTCGCGTATCTGCGCCCCGAGACCGCCCAGGGCATCTTCACCAACTTCCTCGCGGTCCAGCAGACCTCGCGCAGGAAGCCGCCGTTCGGTATCGCGCAGCTCGGCAAGTCGTTCCGCAACGAGATCACGCCGGGCAACTTCATCTTCCGTACGCGTGAATTCGAGCAGATGGAGATGGAGTTCTTCGTCAAGCCGGGCGAGGACGAGAAGTGGCACGAGTACTGGATGGAGCAGCGCTGGAACTGGTACCGGGACCTCGGTATCCAGGAGGCGAACATCCGGTGGTACGAGCACCCCAAGGAGAAGCTCTCCCACTACTCCAAGCGCACCGCTGACATCGAGTACCGCTTCAGCTTCGGCGGCTCGGAGTGGGGCGAGCTGGAGGGTGTGGCCAACCGCACCGACTACGACCTGAAGGCGCACTCCGCGGCGTCCGGCCAGGACCTGTCGTACTTCGACCAGGAGGCCGGCGAGCGCTGGACCCCCTACGTCATCGAGCCGGCGGCGGGCGTGGGCCGCGCGATGCTGGCCTTCATGCTCGACGCGTACGTCGAGGACGAGGCGCCCAACGCCAAGGGCAAGATGGAGAAGCGCACCGTGATGCGGCTCGACCCGCGGCTGGCGCCGGTCAAGGTCGCGGTGCTGCCGCTGTCCCGCAACCCGCAGCTCTCGCCGAAGGCCAAGGGGCTCGCCGCGGACCTGCGCAAGCACTGGAACATCGAGTTCGACGACGCGGGCGCGATCGGCCGCCGTTACCGCCGCCAGGACGAGATCGGCACGCCCTTCTGCGTCACCGTGGACTTCGACACCCTCGACGACAACGCCGTCACCGTGCGCGAGCGCGACACGATGAAGCAGGAGCGGGTCTCCCTCGACCAGATCCAGTCCTACCTCGGCGGCCGGCTGATCGGCTGCTGACCCGGTCCGGGCCATCGCGCCCGGACCACGGCCCGGGCCACCGCGCCCGGACCACGGGTACCGGACACATACCCGACGACGGGCTCCGGCGCCACGGACGCGAGATCCGTGGCGCCGGAGCCCGTCGACTCGGCAGAACGGGGGTTCACCAGTCGTGCGAGGCGTGACGCATCGCATCACCGCCATCCACGAGGACGGCACGGTCTTCGAGGTGAGCTACGGCTACGGTCCGGGGCAGCGGCGGATGCTCGGCTGCCAACACTGCGACTGGCAGGAGCGGATCACCTACGGCGGCGCCCGGCACAAGGGGCTCGACCACCTCGCCCAGGCGCACGGGGCCCTCGGCTCGCCGCGGATGACCGCCGACGCGGCGGCGCGCCGACAGGTCGTCCTCATCATGCTGGCCTGTTTCGCGGTGGCCGCGGTCATCGTCTGGTGGGCCGCCTCCCAGGGGTGAGCCGCGTCCCAGGCCGCCTCCCAGGGGTGCGCCGGTGGTCGTCGCGGACGGTCCGCCGTTCCCGGCCGAGGGCCAGCGCCGTGCACACCGCCGCCAGCGGCAGCTCCGCGCCGAGGGCCATCGCGAGCGCCGCCGCCAGCTCCCCGCCCGGCGCTGCCGTCACCGTGTCGAACCACGCGTCCACCACCAGCAGCGCCCCCGTCGCCGCCGCGGTCAGCCGGTGGCGGTCGTCGCCGCGCCGGCGCAGCGCGGCGGTGGCGAGCAGCCCGAGCGCTTCGAGGGCGTCCAGGCCCACCCACGCGACGTTCCAGTGGCCGACCCGCGCCGTGGACGGCAGCGTCCGGGCCAGCACGTACAGCCAGGGGACCAGCGCCGCCCCCGAGACCAGCAGCACCGGCTCCGGCCGTATGCGCCGGAGCCGCGGCGCGAACCGCGCCCTCCGCGCGGTCGCCGGGCCCGCCGGGGCGGCGGCACCGCCCTGGACCCGCAGGTCGTGGCCCAGTTGCTGGTACGGCGGCACAGCGATCCGCTGGACCGGCTGACCTCGCGCGAGCGGGACGTACTCGAGCTGATGGCGGGCGGGCGGTCGAACGCGGGAATCGCGGGGGCGCTGGTGATCAGCGAGAGCGCGGTGGCCAAGCACATCAACTCCATCTTCGGGAAGCTGGACCTGCCGGTCGCCGAGGCGGACCACCGCAGGGTGCTGGCCGTGCTGCGCTTCCTGGGCGTGGGCTGAGGGGCGCCCCGAAGGGGCGCGGGGCTGTGCCGATGTGCGGCTCCGTGGCATGGGCGCGAGCCGCCTGCGGCGGGCTGTTCCCCTACCCGCCCCTTCCCACGCAGCGTCGATTTGCGGCTCCGCCGCGTGGGGGCTCCGCCCCAGACCCCGCTCCTCAATCGCCGGAGGGGCTGATTTCAGCCCGTCAGGGGGCACCTCCCAGCGGTAGCTGGGGGAGCTTGAGGACACGCCCGAAGGGCGTCCGGGGTCCTGGGGCGAAGCCCCATGGTTCGGGAAGGGGCGGGGAGGGGAACAGCCCGCCGCAGGCGTACGCGTACCGGCGGGCACCCCCTAGCGGGCCCGCAAACCGTCCAGCAGCAGCTCGCAGACGGCCGCGAAGGCCGGGTCCATGTCCGGGTCCGACCACCGCGGCGCGAAGACGGGGTCGTGGAACTGCGCCGTCGCGTCCCACAGCGCCCGGCCCGTGGCACGGGCGTCCCGCATCGTGAACTCCCCGCTCGCGATGCCGCTTTCCACGATCGTGGTGAGCTGGCCGATCATCGTCTCGACATGGCGTGCGGCGATCTCGCTGTTCTCGGTGGCCAGCGCCAGATACGTGGCGAAGAGCTCCGGATCGACGCCCGCCTTACGGCGCTTGGCGGCGAACAGGGTGAGCAGCCAGTCCTCCAGCCGGTCGGCGGCCGGGCCCTCGGCGCGGGCGATGCGGGACAGGCTGTCGTGCTCCTGGTCCAGCCACCGCGCGGTGACCGCCTCGCGCAGCGCCGTCTTGGAGCGGAAGTGGCGGTAGACGCTGCCGTGGCTGACCCCCAGCGCCCGGGCCACGTCCACCACCGTGGCCTTCGCGGGGCCGTAGCGGCGCAGCACGTCCTCGGTGGCTTCGAGGATGCGGGCGGGCGTCAGGGGGGTCTCGGGCGGCGGCATCGGGTCCCTTACTTCTTCTCGCTGTCGAGGGCGGCCATCTGGGCCTCCGGGTAGCGGTCGCCCGCGGCGGCGTCCGCCGGAACGGCCTCCTCGATGGCGGCCAGGTCGTCGGCGTCGAGCGTAACGTCAAGCGCGCCCAGGGCCTCGGCCAACTGGTCGCGGCGGCGGGAACCGACGAGCGGGACGATGGCGGTGGAGCGCCGGACGCCCTGCGCGAGCACCCACGCGATGGCGATCTGGGCGACGCTGACGCCCTTGGCGTCGGCGATCTTGCGGAGGGCCTCCACGAGTTCGAGGTTGCGGTCGAGGTTCTCGCCCTGGAACCGCGGGGCCCTGTTGCGGAAGTCCTGGGCGTCCGTGGTGCGCTCCCGGTTCCAGTGGCCGCTGATCAGCCCGCGCGAGAGCACTCCGTACGGGGTGATGCCGATGCCCAGCTCACGGCAGACGGGCAGGATCTCGTCCTCGATACCGCGCGCGAGCAGCGAGTACTCGATCTGGAGATCCGAGATCGGGGCGACGGCGGCGGCCCGCCGGATGGTCTCGGCGCCCACCTCCGAGAGGCCGATGTGCCGTACGTAGCCCGCCTGTACGGCCTCGGCGATGGCCCCGACCGTCTCCTCGACCGGGACGGCCGGGTCGAGGCGGGCGATGCGGTAGATGTCGATGTGGTCGGTGCCCAGCCGCTGGAGCGAGTACGCGAGGAAGTTCTTGATGGCGGCGGGGCGGCCGTCATGGCCGGTCCAGGCGCCGTCCGGGCCGCGCAGGGCACCGAACTTCACGCTGGTCAGGGCGCGTTCGCGAGGGGCGGCGGGGGCGGTGCGCAGGGCCTCGCTGATGAGCAGTTCGTTGTGGCCCATGCCGTAGAAGTCGCCGGTGTCGAGCAGGGTGATCCCGGCGTCGAGGGCGGCGTGGATGGTGGCGATGGACTCGGCGCGGTCGACGCCGGCGCCGTACATGGCGGACATGCCCATACAGCCGAGGCCGATGGCGGAGACCTGGGGGCCGGTGGTGCCGAGCTGGCGGTTCTGCACGGGGGTGCTCCTTGGAATTCGGGGTGGGGTGCCCAAGAAGAGTTTGGCATGTGCGATGACAGATTTCAATATCTGTCATCGCCTACCAGTCACCCGTCCGGTTGTCCCGCTTGTCCGGCGAGCTGTCCCGCTTGTTCCGCGACCCGTTCCGCGACCTGTTCCGCGAGCTCCTTACGACACCTTGCGCGGCAGCCGCAGGCTCATCAGCACGGTCAGCGCGATCGCCCCCAGCTGGGCCGCGAGCGTGATGACCAGCGCGTCACCCATGCCCGCCGACGGCCCCAGGGACAGGAAGAGCGTGCCGAGCGTCGCCACGCCCAGCGCCAGCGCCGACTGCTGGGTGGTGACCATCACGCCGCTCCCCACCCCGGCCCGCTCGTTCGGCACATCGGCCAGCACGATCCGGATCAGCACCGGAAGCTGCAGCCCCTGCCCGAACCCGGCCAGCGCGACCCCCGGCAGCAGCCCGGCCAGCGACAGATCCGGCCAGTCCCGCCATACGGCCAGCATCAGCAGCGTGATGCCCACCGCCTGGATCAGCCCGCCCGCGGTCACCACACGGCTGCCGTACCGGCCCACCAGACGCGGCCCCATCAGCGAGGCCACGAAGAACGTCGTAGCCATCGGCGCCAGCGCCAGCCCGGCCTCCACCGGCCCGTACCGCAGCCCCTGCTGCAGCGCGACCGCGATGACGAACATGAAGCCGCCGAAGCCGATCGAGAACGGCACCACCATCGCCAGCCCGCGCCGCAGCCCGGGCAGGGCGAACAGGCTCGGCGGCAGCAGCGGCGTCTTCCCCGCGCGGTCCGCGCGCCGTTCCACGACGTAGAACGCGGCGGCCACGAACGGGAACGCGCCAAGACCCAGCCAGGTCCACAGCGGCCAGCCCGCCGCCCGCCCCTCGGTCAGCGGCACCATCAGCGTGATCAGCGACAGCGCCAGCAGTACCGTGCCCGGCACGTCCACCGGCGCGGGCCGCTTCGAGCGGGTCTCGGGGACCGTACGGACCGCGAGAACCAGGCCGATCAGCGCGACCGGCACATTGACCAGGAAGACCGCGCGCCACCCGGTGCCCGCGATGTCCGCGGCCACCAGTACACCGCCCAGGATCTGCCCCGCGACCATGGACAGACCGGCCGTCGCGCCGTACATGCTGAGCGCGCGGGCGCGGCGCGAACCGCTGGTCGAGGAGTGGATCGTGGCCAGCACCTGCGGAAGCATCAGCGCGGCCGAGGCGCCCTGCGCCACCCGGGCGCCCACCAGGCTCCAGGCGTCCGGCGCGAGGCCGCAGGCCAGCGAGGTCAGCCCGAAGGCCGCCATCCCGGCGAGGAAGAGCCGGCGCCGCCCGAAGGTGTCGCCCAGCCGCCCGCCGAGGACCAGCAGCACCGCGTACGCCACGCCGTATCCGGCGACGACCAGCTCCAGTACGGCCGGACCGGCGTGGAGGTCGTGGTCCATGGTGGGCAGGGCCACATTGACGATGAAGAAGTCGATCAGCGGCAGCGCCGCGCCCAGCAACACGGTGAACAGCCCGAGGGGGCTCAGCGCGGGTCCGGCGGAGGTGTGGGTCCGCCCGGGGGTCGTCGTCGTGCCCGGGGCGGCGGTTCTCGTTCGTATCGTGGATATCTGCGTTTCGGTCACGCTTACGAAGATCCCGCGTCGCTCAGGCTGGTACCAGAGTGTCTTTATCCTGGTACAAGAACTACCTGGCAACCGGCTGAGCCCTCAGGCACCCTGGAGCCATGACCACGATGGTGCAGGACGTGACGACCGGAGCCACGGCCGAGAGCCGGAGCGCGGGGGCCGAGATACGGCGGGGCGAACTGGCCGCGTTCCTGCGCAGCCGCCGGGAGCGGATCACGCCCGAACAGGTGGGGCTGCCCCGGGGCCGCCGCCGGCGCACCCCCGGGCTGCGCCGCGAGGAGGTCGCGCAGCTCTCGGCCGTCGGCGTGACCTGGTACACCTGGCTGGAGCAGGCCCGCGACATCCACGTCTCGGCGCAGGTCCTCGACGCCATCGCCCGCGCGCTGCTCCTGGACCGCAGCGAGCGCGCCCACCTGTTCGCCCTCGCGGGGGCCATCGACCCGACCCCGGCGAGCGAGTGCACGGGCATCCCGCAGTCACTGCAGCTCATGCTGGAGCGGCTCGAGCCGTTCCCCGCCTGCGTCCAGAACAGCCGCTTCGACCTGCTCGCCTACAACCGCAGCTACCGGCTGCTGATGTGCGACCTGGACCAGGTGGCGCCGGAAGACCGCAACTGCCTGTGGCTGGCCTTCACCAACGACGAGTGGCGCTCCAGCCTGGTGGACCGGGACGAGACGATCCGGCTGATGGCGGCCAAGTTCCGCGCCGTCATGGCCGAGCATGTGGCCGAGCCCGCCTGGAAGGCGATCGTGAAGCGGCTGGAGGAGGCCTCGCCGGAGTTCCGGGAGATCTGGGCCCGGCATGAGGTGATCCGGCCCGGCGACAAGATCAAGGTCTACCGCCAGTCGCGGGTGGGCATCCTCCGGCTGGCCTCCACCAGCCTGTGGACCGGCCCCCAGCAGGGCTCCAAGCTGCTCACGTACACCCCGGCGGACGTGGAGACGCAGGAGCGGCTGGAGCGGCTGCATGCGCTGGCGCTCGCGGAGGAGGCGGCGACGGCGGAGGCGTCCCCGGCGACGGTCTGATCCGCCGAGTCCGGGGGCGTCCGGCGGGGCGGCTTTTTCCCCTCCCCGCCCCTTCCCGTAACCAGAGGCTTCGCCCCTGGACCCGTTACCCGGGGCTTCGCCCCCAGACTCCGTAACCCGGGGCTCCGTCCGTTCCGTGGACTCCGGGGTACGGCGAGTGGGCCGTCGCCGTGGAGGGCTGCGCCGGTGGGCCGACCGTGGTCGGCCCACCGGGTGCGGCGGGCGCCCGCGCACGTTCGGGTCGTCCGGCCCGGGGGCTGGGGCGGAGCCCCGGTTTCGGGAAGGGGCGGGGAGGGGACAGCCCGCCGTAGGCGGCACCGTACGCCGGGTGGCCCCCCCCGCGGCCGACTACGCCTTGGCGCTCGCCGAGGTCTGCCCCGTCGGCTTGCCCTCCTCGAACAGCGCGGCCGCGTGCCGGGTCGTCTTCTCGGCCCAGTGGCCCGTGGTCACCAGACCCAGCAGCAGGATGACGGCGCCACAGGCGGCGATGATCCACCACGCGGGGCGGGCCGCGTCGACGAATGCCGCGGCGGCCGCGGGCGAGGCGGCGTGTCCCATTCCGCCCGCCGCCGCCGACGCGGCGCCCGCCGCCAGCACCGCGCCGATGACCGCGACGCCGAGCGACTGGCCCACCTGCCGGCTGGTGGAGGCGACGGCCGCGGCGACCCCGGCCTGGGTGCGGGGCATGCCGGAGACCGCCGTATTGGTGATGGGCGCGTTGACCATGCCGAAGCCGAGGCCGAACAGCACATAGCCGATCAGCAGCCCCACATCGCTGGCCTGGGCGTCGAAGACGGCGAACAGGACCCCGCTGGCCGTTATGGCCACCCCGGCCACCAGCATCGACGGCCGTGGCCCGCGGGCGCCGACCAGCCGTCCGGACAGCGGGGCGCAGACGAAGCACATGAACGCCATGGGCAGCATCCACAGCCCGGCGTGCAGCGCGTTGAGCCCGCGCACGTCCTGGAGATAGAGCGTGTTCATGAAGAGGTAGCCGCCGAGCGCCGCGAAAGCGCACACCGCGACGACCGTCGCCCCGCTGAACGGCGCGCTGTGGAAGAACCGCACATCGATCAGCGGTTCCGCGCGCCGCCGCTCGTAGTGGATCAGCGTGAGCAGCCCCAGGGCGGCGATCCCCGCGCAGGTGGCGATCAGTGGCGAGTCCCAGCCGCGGTCCGGCGCCTCGATGATCGCGTAGGTGAGGGTGCCCAGCACCGCGATGACCAGCAGTTGGCCGATGGGGTCGGCCCGGCGCGGCTTGGGGGCACGCGACTCGGGGACGTATCGGGCGGTGAGGAGCAGCGCCGCGAGCCCGACCGGAAGGTTTATCCAGAAGATCGAGCGCCAGCCGACGGACTCCACGAGCAGCCCGCCCACGATCGGCCCGGCCGCCATGCTGATGCCGACGACCCCGCCCCAGGCCCCGATGGCGCGGGCCCGCTCCCTGGGCTCGGTGAAGACGTTGGTGATGATCGACATGGCGACGGGGTTGAGCATCGAACCGCCGATCGCCTGCACCATGCGGAAGATCACCAGCGCTTCCAGGTTGGGCGCCAGGCTGCACAGCCCCGATCCGAGGGTGAAGATCACCAGCCCGGTCTGGAAGGTGCGTTTGCGCCCCACCCGGTCGGCCGTCGACCCCGAGAGCATCAGCAGGGCGGCGAGGACCAGGGTGTAGGCGTCGATGGTCCACTGCATTCCCGAGACGGAGGCGTGCAGATCACTCCGTATCGAGGGCAGCGCGACATTGAGAACCGTGTTGTCGAGGCTGACGAGCAGCAGACTCATGCAGCAAATCGCCAGCACAAGCATGCGCCGCCGATGGCTGAGCTCACGCATGGTTGAACGCTACATCGATACCGTCGGTGCGGCGGTCATCACCGCCCTGTCGATCCCTCTCGCGGGTGCGGGACAATAAGAGATCGGCCCCGCCCTCCCACCGTAGTACGCACGAGGAAGCTGATCCCATGACGCAATCGCCGCAGACGCCGCACACGGAGCGGACGCAGCTGCGGATCGGACCCCATACGGTCCAGCCGCCGGTCGTTCTGGCACCGATGGCCGGGATCACCAACGCTCCGTTCCGCACCCTGTGCAGGGAGTTCTCCGGCGGCAAGGGGTTGTTCGTCAGCGAGATGATCACCACCCGGGCGCTGGTGGAGCGGGACGCCAAGACGATGCGGCTGATCCACTTCGACGGCACCGAGAAGCCGCGCTCCATCCAGCTGTACGGGGTGGATCCGGTGACCGTCGGCAAGGCCGTCCAGATGATCGTGGACGAGGACCTCGCCGACCACATCGACCTCAACTTCGGCTGCCCGGTGCCCAAGGTGACCCGTAAGGGCGGCGGCTCGGCGCTCCCGTACAAGCGGCATCTGCTGCGCTCGATCCTGCGCGAGGCCGTGACCGCGGCGGGCCCGCTGCCGGTGACCATGAAGATGCGCAAGGGCATCGACGACGACCACATCACCTATCTCGACGCGGGCCGGATCGCCGTCGAGGAGGGCGTGACCGCGATCGCACTGCACGGCCGCACCGCGGCCCAGCACTACGGCGGCACCGCCGACTGGGAGGCGATCGCCCGCCTGAAGGAGGCCGTCCCCGAGATCCCGGTGCTGGGCAACGGCGACATCTGGTCCGCCGACGACGCGGTCCGGATGATGCGGCGGACGGGCTGTGACGGCGTGGTCGTGGGGCGCGGCTGCCTGGGGCGGCCGTGGCTCTTCGGCGACCTGGTGGCCGCGTTCGAGCCCGGCGACGGGGTGTCGGTGCCCGGCCCCGGCGCGTCGGGGTACGCGCGGCCGACGCTCAAGGAGGTCGCGGCCGTGATGCGCCGCCACGCCGAGCTGCTCGCCGAGTGGCTGGAGGACGAGGAGCGCGGCGTGATCGACTTCCGTAAGCACGTCGCCTGGTACACCAAGGGCTTCTCGGTGGGCTCGGAGATGCGCAAGCGGCTGGCGATCACCTCGTCCCTCGCCGAACTGGACGCCCTGCTGGCCGAGCTGGACCTGGACCAGAAGTGGCCCCCCGGCGCGGACGGCCCGCGCGGCCGCACCTCCGGCCGCAACCGCGTGGTGCTGCCCGACGGCTGGCTGGACGACCCGTACGACCTCGCGGGTGTCGGCGCGGACGCGGAGCTCGACACCTCGGGCGGCTGAGCCGGGTAGAGCGGGGCGTAAGGCGGGTAGACCGGGGCGTAAGGCGGGTAAGGGGCATAAGCCGGGTGGGGCGGCCGCGGGCCCGGTAGTCCGGGGGTCACATGGGGTCATCACCGGTTAAAGTGATGGGCTCGTGGTCGCGGTGGGATCTGGACGATCTGGGGGGATCGGTGACAAGCGTCGTCTTCGTCCACGGCACGGGGGTCCGGGCCAAGTCGTACGAGAAGAGCTTCGCGCGGGTCGTGAGCGGCCTGGGGCGGGTGAGAGCCGAGATCAGGGTCGCCCGCTGTTTCTGGGGCGAGGAGCACGGAGCCTCGCTGGGGCTCGGCGGGGCGTCGCTCCCGGTGCGTACGAAGAACCGCGGCGTCGGCGGTGACGGCGCGCTGGACGAGGACGATCCGCTGGCCGTATGGGCGCTGCTGGAGGTCGATCCGCTCGCTGAGCTGCGGGAGTTCGCGCAGGCGGCGCATGACGGCGGCGAGGAGACGGGCTTCGCGCCCGGCCGCGTCGACCCCTGGGAGACCGTCGCCGACAAGGTGCGCGGGCTGACGCTGGAGCCGGTGGCGCCCGAGGCGGAGGAGTCCGGTGGCAGCCTGCCGCGGCTGATCGCGGATCTCGTGCCGCATCTCGACGCGGCCGCCGGCCGCGTGGCCGACGAGATCTCCGGCAGCCTGGGCGGCACCTCGGCCGCCGACGGCATCGAGCCCATCGCGGCCCGCGCCGTGTACGCGCTGGCCGTCCAGCGCGCCGAGGGCCCGTACGGCGACGACGAGCCGCTCGCGGTGGACGGCGCCGACCGCGACACGGTCGTCGGCGCGCTCAGCGATCAGCTGGGCGGCACCGACCGGAGCGGATTCGTCGCCGGTGCCGCGAAGGGCGTCGCCGTACGGGCGCTCAACTCCTACCTCTCGCCGCTCTCCGCACTGGCCCACACCTTCCGTGGTGGCATCACCAGGGGCTCCGTCCCGGCCAGTGGCGACATCCTCCGCTACCAGGTGCGCGGCGCCGGAGTGCGGGACGCGATCCGGGCGGCGGCGCGCGACGCGGTCGAATCGGGGAACGGCCCGGTGGTGCTGCTCGCCCACAGCCTCGGCGGCATCGCCTGTGTCGATCTGCTCGCCGAGCCCGATCCGCCCGCCGGGGTGGAGCTGCTGGTGACGGTCGGCTCCCAGGCGCCGTTCCTCTACGAGCTGGACGCGCTCACCGCGCTGCGCCGCGACGAACCGCTGCCCGCCGCCTTCCCCCGCTGGATCAACGTCTACGACGAGCGGGATCTGCTCGGCTTCGTCGGGGAGAAGGTCTTCCCCGGCCGGGTCACCGATCTGCGCGTCAACACCCGCCAGCCCTTCCCGCGCGCCCACACCTCGTACTTCGCCCACCAGCGGCTGTACGACCTGCTGGCCCCGGAGCTGCCGAAGTGACAGCGGTGGGCGACTGGCGCCGCACCCACGCCGTGATCGTGGCGGTCGAGCAGTACAGCGGCAGCGACGACTGGAACCTCGACGGTCCGGTGAACGACGCGCTCGCGATGCGGACCTGGCTGACCGGGCTCGGCGTGCCGGCGGAGAACATCCGTCTGCTGGCCTCGCCCACGGAAGGGAACAAGTCCGCCGTGGAAGCGGCGGACCGCGACTACCGCCAGGCGGACGGCCACGTCATCCGTAAGGTCTTCATGGAGGAGCTGAGCTCCCTCGACGCGGACCGGCTGTGGATCTACTGGGCGGGACACGGCGTACAGGCCCCGGGAGGCCGCTGGAGCCTGCTGTACCCGGAGACCCGGGACCGGGACATGCGGGGTCTCGACGCGCTGAACCTGATGACGCTGCTGCGCACCGACCATCTGCCGAAGCGGGGCGTGGGCCGGGTCACGGTGATCATCGACGCCTGCTGGCAGGCCCTTCCGCTCCGCACCCACACGATGGTCGCCGACCCGGAGTGGCTCACCAGGAAGCCGGTGATCAACAAGGACCGCGATATCTACTGGATGCGCGCCTGCCAGCCCGGGGCGGTGTCCAAGAACCAGCAGGGCGCGGGCCTGTTCACCTCCGTGCTGTTACGGCAGCTCGAGGCGGCCTCCGCCGGCGGCGCGGCGCCGGACCTCGACCGGGTGTGGCAGGGGGTCCAGGACGAATTCACGCGGCTGGGCCGGGAAGAGGGCCTGCGCCAGTTCCCGACCGTGCACATCAGCAGGGGACACGGGAACGGTGAGGACATCCCGCTCGGCCCGCCCCCATCGCCGCTGGACGAGCAGCAGCGGCGGGAGCGCGGCAAGCTGATCCACGCGATCGGCGCGCTGCTGGGGGCGCAGCCCGGTCGTGCGGGGGAGGTCGTCGTCGGGCTCTGCGAGCTGTTCACCACCGACCCGCCGGACACGACGCCTCCCTCGGCCGAGGAGCTGGTCGACTGGGCGCTGGAGAACCCGCACGGCACCGTCACCCTCCTCGCGGAGCTCAGCGCCCGGACCCCGGTCCGCACGGAGATCCGCAAGGCGTGCCACGTCCTGCAGAACCAGTGGCTGACCCGCGCCGAGTACGCGGAGCTGGCCGGGCTGCTGGAGCGGCTGGGGCAGCGGGGGCGGTGCGACCTCGCCGAGGAGGGCCGGGCGCTGTTCGGCCTGGCCGATCTGCCGTTCCACGATCCGGCCCGGCTCGCCGACGCGCTGGAGGAACTGCTGCCCAAACCGGACCGCCTTCCCCAACTGCTCAGGGTCGTGGAGCGCTTCGCGGCCGTCGACGACGGGCCGGTCGCCGCCGATCTGCGCGCCTGGTCGCTGGGGTGCGCCGAACGGCTGGGGCTCAAGGGCCAGCTGATGGAGCGGCGCGGCGAGGCCACCGAGTACGCCGAGGCCGTCAAGGCGGCCGGGCTCGCCGAGGACCAAGGGGGACCTCCCGGCGGCAGCCGGGGGAGCATCCAGATCCGGCTCCACCCGTCCAGCGGGCCCGGACAGCGGCGCAGGTACGAGGTGTGGGCGCGGCGCGGCGAGGACGTGCACGCCCTGGCCAAGGTGGACACCCCCGCCTCCCTGGACGAGATACGGGGCGGCCTCGAAGCCCTGCTGAGCGCCCAGATCTACACCCCGGACACCCTGGTGGAGTTCTTCGTCTCCGCCACCGACCTCGAACTGGCCGTACACCAATGGCAGTTCGCCCAGCCGGTCAAGCGCCACCTGGGCACGGACTATCCGGTCGTCATGCGCTGCACCGAATTCCGCGAACCCCAGCGCCACGATCTGTGGAAGCGCCGCTGGAGCCGGGTCGGCACCGCCGGCACCCAGGAGCTGCGCTGGCTGCCGGGCCATATGGACTGCGGTGAGGTGTACCGCGTCGTCCAGCAGTCCATGGACACACCCGGCGCGCTGACGACCACCCCCTCGCGGGCCCGTGCGGACCTCTTCAACGCCTGTCTGTTCGGCGGGGTACCCGTCCTCATATGGCACGGCGAGGCGGAACCGTCCATAGCGGAGGACGAGATACGCGAGCTGCTCGGCGCGGAGCGGCCCCTGCGCTCCCTACCCCAGCGGCTGCGTGAACTCCGCTCCGACAGCGACCCCTACAAGAGCCACCACGGCAGCCATATGGCCCTCCTGTGGGACGATCCGCACCGCCCGCTCCCCGACCAACTCGACCTGTCCGCACCCTGAGGAGAGACGAAGAAGATGGCACAGGACTGGAGGCTCTTCCAGGGCGGCGACACCCGGCCCCACCAGGTGGAGACCTGGCCCTCCGCCCCGCCGTGGCGGCGCTTCGGCGATGACGCGCGGCGCCGGGACAAGGAGCGGCCGCTGCCGTATCTGATCTCCGACGAGGACCGCGACGTCGTCAACATGGCGCTGCATCTGCACCGCCCGCTGCTGGTCACCGGACGCCCCGGCACCGGCAAGTCGACCCTGGCCCACGCCATCGCCCGCGAGCTGATGCTGGGCGAGGTGCTGCACTGGCCGGTCAACAGCCGCTCCACGCTCACCGAGGGCCTGTACTCGTACGACGCCGTGGGCAGGCTGCGCGAAGCCTCCCTCAAGCGGCGCGCCGACGAGAGTGCCGGGACCGAGCCGGACATCGGCGACTATCTGCGGCTCGGCGCGCTCGGCACCGCGCTGCTCCCCGCCGACAAGCCCCGGGTGCTGCTCGTGGACGAGCTCGACAAGGGCGATGTCGACCTGCCCAATGACCTCCTCACGGTCTTCGAGGAGGGCGAGTTCGAGATTCCGGAGCTGGCCCGGCTGGGGGAGGGGAGGACGGTCCAGGTGCAGTACGCGGGCTCCCGGGAGAAGGCCGGGATCACCAGCGGCTGGGTCAGCTGCTCCGTCTTCCCCGTCGTCGTCATCACCAGCAACGGCGAGCGCGAGTTCCCCCCGGCGTTTCTGCGCCGCTGCGTCCGGCTCGACCTCAAGCAGCCCGACGAGGCGCAGCTCCAGAGAATCGTCACCATGCATCTGGGCGAGGAGATCGGCGCGCGGGCCCAGGAGCTGATCGCGGACTTCGTGTCCCGGCGCAACGAGCGGGAGCTGGCCACCGACCAGCTGCTCAACGCGGTCCGGCTGCGCTCCTCCGGGGTGCGGGTCGACCAGGACGTCCTCGACAAGCTCTTCCGCTCGCTGAACGAAGTCGACGCGCAATGATCGAGCGGCTGTGTGCCCTGCTGGAGGACGCGGGGGTCGAGCTCTCCGAGGTGGAGCTGCGCGACGTCCTGTGGTTCGCCGCCACCACCGCCCCGGCGCGGGGCGAAGGGGACGGCGACGAACCGCCGCCGTCCAGGCGTTCCGCCGCTCCCGCCGCCGGCGCGGCCGACGGCGAGGACGAGGCGAAGGGCGCCCAGCGGCAGCCCCCCGGGGCACTCACCCCCGGCGGACCCGAGCCAGGACCCCTCGTCCCCGCCGGGCTCTACGCCCCCGGTGCGGCCCGCCCCGCCGCGGCACGCCCGGCCCGGGCCGTCGGCCTCCGGGGCGTCCGGGCGCTCCCCGGGACACGCCGGCTGTCCCGCGCGCTGCGGCCGCTGCGGCGCAGTGTGCCGTCCCGCACGTCCTTCCGCGTCGACGAGACCGCCACCGCCGAGTGGATCGCCGAGACCGGTCTGCCGGACGTGGTGCTGCGCCCCCGCCCGGAGCGCTGGCTGAGCGTCGCGCTCATCGTGGACGACGGCCCGTCGATGGCGCTGTGGCAGCAGCTCGCCGCCGAGGTGCGCGGACTGCTGGAGCGGCAGGGCGCCTTCCGCTCCGTACGGACCTACGGCCTGGACAGCTCCCACCAGGACCGACCGGTGCTCAGGGCGCGCCCGTACGCCCCCGGCGCCCCGCGCCGCACCGCCCGCCAGCTCACCGACACCTCAGGGCGCACCGTGATGCTGGTCCTCTCGGACGGAGTGGGCCCGGGGTGGCGCGGTGGCGCGATTCCGCGGCTGCTGCGCCGCTGGGCCCGCCACTCGCCGGTGGCGGTGCTCCAGCCGCTGCCCGCGCGGATGTGGCCGGAGCGCGGTATGCCCACCCAGCGGCTGCTGGTCGACGCGGGCGGCCGTGAGGGGGCGCCCGGCCGCGCGCTGACGGTGCGCCATCCGGTGCTGCCGCGCGGCCTGGTGTCGTACGACGGCATGACACCGGTGCCCGTGCTGGAGCTGGCCGAGGGCGAGCTGGGCAGCTGGGCGGCGCTCACGGGTACCGGTGGCGGCGGTGAGCCGCTGCCGGTGATGCTGCTGGACGGCGCCGAGAAGCCGGTGGCCGCGCGGGCCACGGCCCAGGTCCCCGAGCCGACGGCCGGGGAGCGCCTGCGTCGCTTCCGCGCCGCCTCGCCCGAGGCCCAGCGCCTGGCCGGGGCGCTGGCCACGGTCCATCCGCTGACCCTGCCGGTGATGCGGCTGATCCACCAGTCGGGCGGGGGCCGTGGGGAGCGCTTCCACCCGGCGCAGCTGGCCGAGGTGTTCCTGGGCGGGCTGCTGCGCAGACGGGAGGGGAGCGCGGAGGAGTTCGAGTTCCACCCCGGTGTCGCGGATCTGCTGCTGGACGCGGTCCGGACGTCGGACGCGCTGGAGACGGCGGCGCAGGTCACCGAGTTCCTGCTGCACCGCCAGGGAAGTGGCCCCGAGTTCCGCGCCCGGCTCTCCGGCGACCACGGGGACTCCCGCGTCGCCGAGGAGGCCCGCCCGTTCGCGGCGGCGTCACCGGAGCTGCTGTCGCGGCTCGGGCTGGTGGAGGACGCGGCGGAGGAGGAGCCGCCGGAGCGGGAGGAGCCCGTGCTGCGGCCGGTGGTACCGGCCGCCTTCCCGGCACGCTCGTACACCTCCGAGCAGGTCCAGCCGCCGGTGATCGCGGTGGTGCGGCGGATCGCGGCGGACGACGGGCTGCCGAAGTCGGTGCGTGACTACGTCGACAGGATGCTGACCGAAGCCGATGAGCGGAACGAGGAGACCGGCTGGTGGGGCGTGCGGGTCCTGCCCGACGTGGCCAAGCAGCTCATCGACGCCGGCTGGCCGGAGTACGCGGACGAGCTGCGGGAGACGGCGCGGGAGCAGATCGAGGGGCTCAGATCCCGGGACGACCTCGAATCCCGCAATCTCCGTGGGCATTTGGCGATCACCCTGAACCAGCTCGGGGAGCACGACGAGGCGGAGCGCGAGCTGCGCGCGGTGGTGGCGATCTCGGGGAGGGTGCACGGCCCGGAGGACGACTACACGCTCTTCGCCCGCGGCTATCTCGTCGAGCTGCTGAGCGACGCCGAGCGGACCGAGGCGGCGGAGGAGGAGTGCCGCACGCTGATCGAGGCGTGGGAGCGCCGGGAGGACGACGACCACTGGAGGCATGCCGAGGCCAAGCATCTGCGGCGGGGGCGCCTGCTGTTGGACCTCGGGCGGGTGGCGGAGGCCGAGGAGGAAATCCGGGTCTCGGTATCCATGGCGCGGGAACTGTACGGGCCCACGCATTTCGACACCGTCAACGCACGTGCCTGGCTGTCGACCGCGATGCGGCGGCTGGACCGGCTCGACGAGGCGGAGGCCGAGATGCGGGCGGCGGCCGAGGAGTGCGCCGCGTCGGCGGAGTCGGAGGTGGATTCGCCCCTGTTGACGGCGCTCTTCACGCTCGGCGACCTGCTGAACCTCGGGCGCCGCGATGAAGAGGCGGAGTCGCTCTGGCACGATCTGGTCAACAGGACATCGGCGGGCCTCAGCCCCACCCACTGGCGGGTGCGCCGGGCGCGTCGCAACCGCGTCGACCGGCTGCGCGGACTGCGGCGGTACGAGGAGGCGGAGTCCGAGGCCGACGCGCTGGTGGCGGAGTCGTTCACCGCCGTCGGGGAGCGGCACGACGAGTCGTTCACCGCGCTGCGGACGCGCGCGTTGGTCCTGGACGACCAGGGGCGGCACGACGAGGCGCTGGCGGCTTTCCGTGACCTTCTGGAACGGCAGACCGCCGTGCTCGGGGGCGAGCATCCCAACACCCTCAGCACCCGGCACCAGCTGGCGGCCGCCCTGGGGAGGGCCGGACGACATGAGGAGGCGTTGGCGGAGTACACCGAGGTGCTCCAGGGCCGCATCCGCGTCTCGGGACCGGATGCCCAGGCGACGCTGGTGGCGCGATACAGCCGTGCCGGGGCCCTGACGCGCGTCGAGCGGGTGGCGGAGGCCGAGCGGGAGTACCGCCTGACCATGGAGGGGGAGGCCCGGGTGCTGGGTCCGGACGACCCGAGCGCCCTGCTGACCGTCTTCCAACTGGCCGCCCTGCTGCGCGACCAGGAGCGCTACGAGGAGTCCGAATCCCTGTTCCGCCGAGTGGTCGAGGGCCGCACCCGGTCCGTGGGGGCCGAGGCCAGGGAGACGCTGGTGGCCCGGCACAGCCTGGGCAATGTGCTCAACAAGCACGGCCGGTTCGCCGAGGCCGAGACGGAGATCCGGGAGACGCTCGCGGCCCGGCGGCGTGTCCTGGGACCGGAGGGCGTCGGCACTCTTTGGACCCGGTTCAACCTCGGCACCACCCTCAAGGGCCTCGGCCGCCTCGACGAGGCGGAGGCCGAATGGCGGGCCGTGCTCGAGATCAGCGAGCGCGCCCTGGGCGACGAGCACAACTGCACCGTGCGGACCCGCGAGGCCCTCGCCGGGTTGCGGGAGTCCGGGGACGACCAGCCGTCCTGAAATATGGCGCGATTCGTTCGCGGGGAACGGCGGGCCCGGTCCCCTGATGCGGGGAGGGGCCGTATCGGGGGCCGGGGAGGAGCTGCCCCTCGCCATCCGCGGAGGTGGTCGGCCACCCCTCCCGGCGTGTCGCTCATCTGAGCGGGACCCCTCTCGTTGTATCCAAAAGGCGAGACAATGGGCCGTGACAAGGCGTGATTCTCGCCACTCTGATCGGGCCTACGCTCAGATGAGCGGCACCCGAGGGATGAACCGGTGGCATCCCGCTGTGCCCACCTCTCCAATGCGTGGCACTCAGTGCCACCCACTTGATGTTCGACACCTCGAACCATCGGTTACGTATAGTGAAATTCCAAGCGTCCATCACGGGCGGAGGGTGGGTGTGTGTTCGAGGCTTGAAGGCATCTCATAAGAGTCTCGTTCGGGCGCCGCACTTTCGAACACGTGGCAGGCGGGTGGTTACAGCCGTATGACGGTGGAGTGGACCTGCTCAGAGGCCTTTGATCTGGGTACGCTCCCCGCCGTCAGGGCAGCCGAGCCGAGGAGATCGAGTCCCGTGCCGGAAACACAAGATCAGCAGAAGTTCGTTTACGACTTCACCGAGGGCAACAAGGATCTCAAGGACTTGCTCGGCGGGAAGGGGGCCAACCTCGCCGAGATGACCAATCTCGGTCTCCCGGTGCCACCGGGCTTCACCATCACCACCGAGGCCTGCAAGGTCTACCTGGCCAGCGGTGCGGAGCCCCCGGCCCTGCGCGACGAGGTGAGTGCGCACCTCGACGCCCTCGAAGCGAAGATGGGCAAGAAGCTCGGCCAGGCGGACGACCCCCTCCTCGTATCCGTACGGTCCGGCGCCAAGTTCTCGATGCCCGGGATGATGGACACCGTCCTCAACATCGGCCTCTCGGACCAGTCCGTGGCCGGGCTCGCCGCGCAGGCGGGTGACGACCGGTTCGCCTGGGACTCCTACCGGCGGCTCATCCAGATGTTCGGCAAGACCGTGCTCGGCGTGGACGGCGACCTCTTCGAGGAGGCCATCGAGCAGGCCAAACACGCCAAGGGCGTCACCGTCGACGTGGACCTCGACGCCGCCGACCTCAAGAAGCTGGTCGGCGAGTTCAAGGAGATCGTCGCCAAGGAGACCGGCCGGGGCTTCCCGCAGGAGCCGCGCGAGCAGATGGACCTCGCCGTACGAGCCGTGTTCGACTCCTGGAACGGCGACCGCGCCAAGCTCTACCGCCGCCAGGAGCGCATCCCCCACGACCTCGGCACCGCGGTCAACATCTGCTCCATGGTCTTCGGCAACCTCGGCCCCGACTCGGGCACCGGCGTCGCCTTCACCCGCGACCCGGCCAGCGGCCACCAGGGCGTCTACGGCGACTACCTGCAGAACGCCCAGGGCGAGGACGTGGTCGCGGGCATCCGCAACACCGTGCCCCTCGCCGACCTCGAGCGGATCGACCAGCGGTCCTACGACCAGCTGATGCAGATCATGGAAACCCTCGAAACGCACTACAAGGACCTGTGCGACATCGAGTTCACCATCGAGCGCGGCAAGCTGTGGATGCTCCAGACCCGCGTCGGCAAGCGCACCGCCGGGGCCGCCTTCCGGATCGCCACCCAACTGGTCGACCAGGGGCTGATCGACGAGCCCGAGGCGCTGCGCCGGGTCAACGGGGCGCAGCTCGCGCAGCTGATGTTCCCGCGCTTCGACCACGAGGTGGCCTCCGGCGACACCGTCCAGAAGATCGGCCGGGGCATCGCCGCGTCCCCGGGCGCCGCCGTCGGCAAGGCCGTCTTCGACTCGTACACCGCCGTCAAATGGTCGCGCTCGGGTGAGAAGGTCATCCTCATCCGCCGCGAGACCAACCCCGACGACCTCGACGGCATGATCGCCGCGGAGGGCATTCTGACCTCGCGCGGCGGCAAGACCTCACACGCCGCCGTCGTCGCCCGTGGCATGGGCAAGACCTGTGTGTGCGGCGCCGAGGAGCTCGAAGTCGACACCAAGCGGCGCCGCATGGTCGTGCCGGGCCAGGAGGAGCTGGTCATCGAGGAGGGCGACGTCGTCTCGATCGACGGCTCCTCCGGCAAGGTCTACCTCGGCGAGGTCCCCGTCGTGCCCTCGCCGGTCGTGGAGTACTTCGAGGGCCGGATGCACGCGGGCGCCGACGACGCCGACGAGCTGGTCGGCGCGGTCCACCGGATCATGGCGTACGCGGACCGAGTACGCAGGCTGCGCGTACGGGCCAACGCGGACAACGCCGAGGACGCCGCCCGCGCCCGCCGGTTCGGCGCCCAGGGCATCGGGCTCTGCCGCACCGAGCACATGTTCCTCGGCGAGCGCCGGGAGAAGGTCGAGCGGCTGATCCTCGCCCACACCGAAGAGGAGCGGGACACGGCGCTGGGCGAGCTGCTGCCCCTCCAGAAGAACGACTTCGTCGAGCTCTTCGAGGCGATGGACGGACTGCCGGTCACCGTCCGGCTGCTCGACCCGCCGCTGCACGAGTTCCTGCCCGACATCACCGAGCTTTCGGTGCGCGTCGCGCTCGCCGAGTCCCGCAAGGACCACAACGAGAACGACCTGCGGCTGCTCCAGGCCGTACACCGGCTCCATGAGCAGAACCCGATGCTGGGCCTGCGCGGCGTACGGCTGGGCCTGGTCATCCCCGGGCTGTTCGCCATGCAGGTGCGGGCCATCGCCGAGGCCGCCGCCGAGCGCCGCAACGCCAAGGGCGACCCGCGGGCCGAGATCATGATTCCGCTGGTCGGCACGGTCCAGGAGCTGGAGATCGTCCGCGAGGAGGCCGAGCGGGTCATCGCGGAGGTCGAGCAGGCCCGGGGCGTGGACCTCAAGCTCACCCTCGGCACCATGATCGAACTGCCGCGCGCCGCGCTGACCGCCGCCCAGATCGCCGAATCCGCCGACTTCTTCTCCTTCGGCACCAACGACCTCACCCAGACCGTCTGGGGCTTCTCCCGGGACGACGTCGAGGCCAGCTTCTTCACCGCCTACCTGGAGAAGGGCATCTTCGGCGTCAGCCCCTTCGAGACCATCGACAAGGACGGCGTCGGCTCCCTCGTCCGCGACGCCGCCCAGGCGGGCCGCGCCACCCGCCCCGACCTCAAACTGGGGGTCTGCGGTGAGCACGGCGGCGACCCGGAGTCCGTCCACTTCTTCCACGAGGTGGGTCTGGACTACGTCTCCTGCTCCCCGTTCCGCATCCCCGTGGCCCGCCTGGAAGCAGGCCGCGCGGCGGCGAATGGGCGGTAGCCGGTAGGGGGCCGGCGGATGGTGACGCCTGCGGCGGGCTGATCCCCTCCCCGCCCCTGCCACGCGGCGGAGCCCATAAGTCCACCGGAGTCGGTGCCGGGAACACCCACCCTCACCCTCGGCATCGGCTCCGGATCTCAAAGGGGGCGGCACCTTGTGCGGAGGTGCCGCCCCCTCTCACTCCCCCCACGGGAGCTGTTGCCGCGCGCATCGGCTACGTGCGGCAACACAAGTGCCCAGTCGCCGTAACGTACTCGTCACCCCCCACGGGAACGAGCAAACTGGCTCTGAGCACCGCCTGTTGAATTCCGGACGGCCCTCGGAAGTCTTTTCCCGGTGGCCCCCGGTTTTCCTGGGGAACAGCTTTCCTCTTCCGGGCTCCGTACCGCTCCCCGTTTCACATCTGGCCAAAAGGGCGTGGTGACTGACCGTGCCAGCGTGCATACTCATCGGTGATCGGGGGGCGATCGCAATGTCACGTGTGGGGGTCTGGTGCTCCGTGTTCATTTCAGTGAACTCGATCTGGCCCGGCTGCGGATGGCGGTCCGCCCGGACGCGCTCTGGGAAACCGTTTTAAGTTTCCATCGGCTGCGGGAGAACCGGGCCGAGACCGTATACGGGAAATGGCGTTCCGAGGCGCGAAACCGGCTCAACGGCGAAGCGCGGCTGCTTGCGCCGCTCATTCCGTCGCGCGGCTATTTCCCGGACTTCCTGACACCCGCCGAAGGGGTAATCGGTTGCGATGCCGCGATGTCCGCGCTGCGCGCCATCTCGGGTGAGCGCTTGCACGCGGAGCTGGCCGGACTTCCGGCGGCCCGGGCGCTCCCGGGGTGGATACGGGATCTGGCGCAGGGCGAGCGAAGATCGCTGGACCGGCTGATCAGCACGCTGCGTGCCTACCACCAGGCCGCCGTTGCCCCGTACTGGCCGCATATCCAGGCCCGGATCGAGGCGGACCGGGTGGCCCGGGGCCGCGCCCTGCTGGACGGGGGCGCCGACGGGCTGCTGGCCTCGCTGCCGCCGACGATGCGGTGGCGGGCGCCCGTGCTGGAGGTCGACTATCCGGTGGACCGCGATCTGTGGCTGCGGGGGCGGGGGTTGTTGCTGCTGCCGTCGTTCTTCTGCCGGGGGACGCCGGTGGCCTTCCGGAACCCGGATCTGACGCCCGTTCTGGTCTACCCCGTCGAACACGCCCGGTGCGGCCTGGTGCCCCGCCCCGAGCAGCGGCCCGCCGTCGCGTCGGGGTCGGGGCCCGGGCCCGGTTCAGGTTCCGGTTCCAGGTCCGGTTCCGGGTCCGCCCAGACGCTCGGCAAGCTGGTCGGGCAGACCCGCTCGGCGGTGCTGCTGGAGGTCGGCGGCGGCTGTACGACCAGTGAACTCGCCCGCAGGGTGGGCGTATCGCTGGCCTCGGCCAGCCAGCACGCCACTGTGCTGCGCGAGGCGGGCCTGGTGCACACCCTGCGCCAGGGCAGCGCCGTACTGCACACGCTGACCCCGCTGGGGGTGGCGCTGCTGCGGGGCGGGGCGCCGGGGGAGCGCGTCTTCGGGGTACCGGCGGCGCTGCCGCCGGTCGCCACGAGCGGACGGGGCCCGTCAGGGCGCGGATGAGGCCTCCCGGCCCCCGGCCATGTCGTGGTCCTCAGCCGTCCCCGGCGTGGCCCCGCCGGCCAGTTCGCCGGTGGCCACCTTGCTGTGCCGACGGCCCCAGCAGAGGAGACATGGGAGAACCACTCGGGCAGCAGCCGGTCGCGGCTCATCGCGAGGAACACCCGGCTCTGCCCCAGGTGAGCGCGACGGCCACGCCGGTCACACCGGCCTCAGTCGTCGATGCCCGTGCGCTCGACGCCCGTGACGATATAGCGCTGGAGCACGAGGAAGACCACCAGCAGCGGCACGATCGACACCGCCGCCGCCATGAACAGCTCATGGAGGTTGACGGTCTGGGCGGTGGTGAACGTCGACAGCGCCACCTGCACCGTCCACGCGTCCCGGTCCTGCCCGATGACCAGCGGCCACAGGAAGGAGTTCCAGGCGCCGATGAAGACGATCGTGCCGACCGCCGCGAACACCGGCCGGGAGTTCGGCACCACGACCCGCCAGTACGTACGCCAGTAGCCAAGACCGTCCACCCGCGCCGCGTCCTCCAGCTCCCGGGGAAAGCCCAGGAAGTACTGGCGGAAGATGAACGCCGCGACCGCGCTGAACAGCGTGGGCACCACCAGACCGCGCAGCGTGGACACCCAGCCGAGCGAGCTGACCAGCACGAAGCTGGGCACGAAGGTGACCGCCGCCGGGACCATCAAGGTGCCCAGGATCCAGTAGAAGACCACATTGGCGTAGGCGTACGGGATGCGCGCCAGGCCGTACCCGGCGAGCGAGGCCAGCAGCAGCGTGCCCACGGTGGTGAGGACCGCGATCAGCGAGGAGTTGAGCAGCGCGTGCGCCATCGGCACATTGGGGTCGTCGAACAACTCGCGGACGTTGGACCAGTGCAGCTCGCCCGGGAAGAACGTCCACCCCGGCGAGGTGATGTCCGCCTCGCTCGACAGACCGTTGCGCACCAGCAGATAGAACGGGATCAGGAAGACCAGCGCGAGCGCGAGCAGCAGCACCAGCCGCACCGCGCGCCCCACGCCGACGAGGGCGTCCCGGACGTCGCGCGACTTCGGCGGAGTGGGCATCAGTCGTCCTTCCGGCCCAGGCCGAACCAGCGGGCCTGCACCACCGTCACCACGGCGATGATCAGCGCCAGGATCACCGCGCCCGCACTGCCCAGGCCCAGGTTCTGCCCCTGGCCCAGCGCCGTGTAGTAGAGGTAGACCAGCGGCGGGCGGGCGTAGGGCGGATAGCCGCGCGAGTCCGACAGCAGGTTGTAGAACTCGTCGAACGCCTGGAAGGCGTTGATCACCAGCAGCAGCACCACAGCGACCGAGGTCGCCCGCAGCTGCGGAAAGGTGATGTGCCGGAACACCTGCCAGCCGGGCCGCGCCCCGTCCACGGCCGCCGCCTCGTACAGCCGCGGGGAGATGCGCTGCAGCCCGGCCAGGAACAGCACCATGTAGAACCCCGCCTGGAGCCACAGCCGTACGGTCACGATGACCAGCCAGTACCAGGGCGGGTCCGTGGTCGACAGCCAGGCGATCTGATCGGCGCCGAACCAGTCCAGCACGGTGTTGGCCAGCCCGAAGCGCACCCCGTTGAAGATCGACATCTTCCAGATCAGCGCCGCCACCACATACGAGCACGCCACCGGCAGGAAGAACACCGACCGGAAGAACGCCTGCGCCCAGCGCAGCCGGTTGACCATCAGCGCCAGCGAGAGCGAGAGCGCATAGGTGGCCGGGACGATGAACGCCGTGAAGACCAGGAAGGTCACCAGGCTGTCGGTGAACGCGTCGTCGCCCAGCATCGCCGCGTAGTTGTCGAGGCCGACGAAGTCCGTGGGCGAGACGGTGTTGTGCGCGTCGAAGAAGCTGAGGTAGACGCTCCAGGCCAGCGGGACGTAGGTGAAGAGGGTCAGCCCCAGCACGAACGGGCCGATGAATATCCAGAACCACAGATGGCGGTTCTGCGGGCCCAGGAGCCCGCGGACGCACGTCCCCCGCATCAGCTCTTCTTCTTCACGCGCCGCAGTTCCGCCTCGGTCTTGCGGACCACCGACCGCAGCTCGCCGTCCGGATCGGCCCCGCCCTTGATGATCCGGCTCAGCGCGTCCTGGTACGCCGTCCGGCTCGCGGAGGTCCACAGCAGCGGCTCGGCATGGCCGTGGTCGGTGACGAAGCGCACCGCCTCACCGGCCGCGCCCTGCCGCAGCTTGGCCGCCTTCGTGGCCAGCGAGATCCGGGCGGGGATGTGGAAGCCGTAGCGGAGCGCGAAGTCCTCCTGGTAGTCGGTACGTTCGACCCACAGCCACTTCACATACGCCTTCGCCACCGCCTTGTCCTGGGCCCGTGCGCTGACCGCCGCCCCGTACGCGCCGACCGGCACCGCGGGTGCGCCGTGCGCCCCGTCCTGGGGGAACGGCAGCACCCCGAAGTCGTCCCCCAGCGCCTTCTTCACCTGCGGCAGCGCCCACAGCCCGGACCACTGCATGGCGGTGAGCCCCTGGGTGAGCGCGGCCGGGTCCGACCAGTCGGAGGGCGCGCCGAGCAGCAGCGACTTCTCGGCGTAGAGCTGACGCAGCTTGCCGAGCGTCCGGGCGGCGGCCGGATCGTCGAAGCCGACCTTGCCGTCCTCGGTGACCAGCGTGAGCCCGGCGGCGTTGAGCGGGGTGCCGCCGAGGACGCCGGGGCCGCCGTCATTGCCCAGGAAGAGCCCCTTGACGTCCTTGGTGGTCAGCTCCTTGGCCGCGTCGATCAGCGCGTCGAGGCTGCGCGGCGGCTCCACCCCCGAGGCCTTGAGCATGCTCTTGCGGTAGTAGAGCAGCTGGGTGTCGATGACCTGCGGAACGGCCCAGACCTTGCCCTGATACGTCTTCGGGGCGAGCACGGCCGGGTTGAAGTCGTCCTTGGCCTCGCTGAGGAGATCGGTGAGGTCGACCACCTGACCGCCCTGGATCTGGTCCAGCGTCGGGCCGTTGACCTCGAAGACGTCCGGGCCGGACTTGGTGAGCAGCGCGGCGGCGGTCTGCTGGTCGTAGTTGCCCGGCCGCCACTGCACCTGGACGTTCGCCTTCTCGAACGCGTCGGCGTAGCGCCTGACGGCCTGTTCGGTGCCGGGCTCGCCGTACTGGTGGTACCACTGCTTGATCACTGGCTGGCCGGCGTGGTCATCGCCGTCCCGCCCGGTGTTGGACCCACAGGCGGCGGCGAGCGCGCCCGTCAGGGCCAGCCCTCCACCCGCACCCAGCAGCCTTCGGCGGCTCATGGACATCGGCGTGCGCCCCCTCGTCTCCCGGTCTCGGTCTCCCGGACTCCCGGTCTCCGTACGACTCAACGATCAACGATGGAGGCGGATTACGACAGAGGTGTTGCGGAGGGATGTCACTTTTCGGTACCGGAATGTGACGCAGAGTCGATGTCGGCGTCGGCCTCGGCGTCGGCGTCGGCGTCGGCATCGGTGTGGGGCTCGGCGCGCTCGGCGTCCATGTCGTCGAAGACGCGCTGGGCGGTGGCGAAGGCCGAGTTGGCGGCCGGGACGCCGCAGTAGATCGCCGACTGGAGCAGCACCTCGCCGATCTCCTCACGGGTCAGGCCGTTGGTGAGCGCGGCCCGGATGTGCATGGCCAGTTCGGCGTCATGGCCGTGGGCGATCAGCGCGGTGAGGGTGATACAGCTGCGGGTCCGCCGGTCCAGCCCGTCGCCGGTCCAGATCTCGCCCCAGGCGTAACGGGTGATGAAGTCCTGGAAGCGAGCGGTGAACGGGGTCGTCCGGCCCACCGCGCGATCCACGTGCGCGTCCCCGAGGACGGCCCGGCGCACCGCCATCCCGGCGGCGTGGCGGGAGCCGTCGTCCCGTGCGGGTGCTGGGCTGTTGAGGTGGGTGAGCAGCGCCCCGGTGACCGCCTCCGGCCGCTCCACGCCCGCCAGGTGGGCGGCCCCGGCGACCTCGAGCAGGCTCGCGCCGGGCACCGTGTCGGCGATTTGGCGGGCGTGGGAGGGCGGGGTCGCGGGGTCGTCCCGACCGGCCACGACGAGGGTGGGTGCCGTGATCTTCTCCAGGTCGGCCGTCATGTCGTACGCGGCGAGAGCGTCACAGCAGGCGGCGTAGCCCGCACGGTCGGTGGCCCGCAGATCCTCGATCAGCGCGGCGCCGACGGGCGTGCGGGCGAAGTCGTGCGAGAACCAGGTGCCGGGACGGCTCGCCACCATCGCCTCCGTCCCCTCGGCCCGTACGAGCGCGGCCCGCTCCCGCCAGACGGCGGGATCCCCGAACCGGGCCGAGGAGCAGACGACGGACAGGCGGCTGATCCGGTCGGGGTGGTGCGCGGCGAGATGCAGCCCGACAGCGCCGCCGATCGAGATCCCCGCGTACGCGAACCGCTCCCATCCCTGATCGTCGGCGAGCCGCAGCACGAGGGCGGCGAGATCGTCGATGGTGGCCGACCCGTCCGAGGGCAGCGGCGCGGCGGGGGAGCCCCCGTGGCCGGGCAGATCCCAGCGCAGTACGCGATGGCCCCGGGCGAGCGCGGGGAGCTGGGGCTCCCAGACGGCGAGGGACGTGCCGATGGAGGGGCCGAGGATGACGGGCGGGGCGGTGGGGGGTCCGCTGAGGTCGTGGTGCGGTGGGGTGTTGGTCATGGGGTGGGAGCTCCGGGGGGGGGCGGGGGTGCGGCGTGGTCTGGGGCTGTGTGCGGGGGTTGGTGGCCGGGTGCGGGCCGGTGGTTGTTCCCCGCCCCGCCCCTTCCCGAACCAAGGGCTCCGCCCCTGGACCCCGGGGCTTCGCTGCCCGGTGCGGGCATCTTCCAGCCCCCCTGCCCCCGAGCGCCCTTCGGGCGTGTCCTCAAGCTCCTCCAGCTACCGCTGGGAGGTGCCCCCTGGACGGGCTGGATTTTCCAGCCCGTCCGGCGCTTGAGGACCGGGGTCCGGGGCGGAGCCCCGGCGGGGGCGGGGGCGGAGCCCCGTGGTGGGGGGCCGGGGGTCCGCCTGGTTCGGGAAGGGACGGGGTGGGGTGGGGAACAGGCCGCCGGAGGCGGCTACGCATCGCGGGTCAGGGCGCGGTCCACCAGGGCGGGGGCCGCGCCCACGTACCTCGTCGGGTCCGTCAGTTCGCGTAGGCGATCAGGCGGCAGGACGCCCGACAGCGCTTCGGCCAACCCCGCACCCTCCTTCGCCGCCTCCGCCAGGAGTTCCTTCGCACGGGCCCGCCCGAGCCCCGGCGCGAGCGCGGCGATGAGGCGCTCGCTGACGATCAGGCCATCCGTCAGCCCCAGGTTCGCGGCCATCCGGTCCGGGAAGACCCGCAGCCCGGAGGCGAGTTCCACGGCGTCGCGGGCGGCACCCCCGGCGAGCCGCAACAGTTCCCGCAGCGGCTGCCACTCCGCGTGCCACGCCCCACCCGGCCGTTCGTCCTCCGCGGCGAGCGAGCCGAGCAGGGTGGCGGCATGGCCCGGGGCCTGACGGGCCGCGGCGGCCATCAGCGTGGCGCGCACGGGGTTCGACTTATGGGGCATCGCGGACGAGCCGCCCCCCGCCCCCTCCGCCACCTCACCGATCTCCGTCCGCGAGAGCACCAGCACATCCGCCGCCATCTTCCCCAGCGCGCCCACGGCGAAGGCGAGCGCGGTGCCCAGGTCGGCGACGGGGGTGCGCAGGGTGTGCCAGGGCAGTTCGGGTTCGGCGAGACCGGTCTCCTCGGCGAACCGGCCCAGCAGCGGAGCCCCGCCGTCGAAGGCCGCCAACGTGCCCGCAGCACCGCCCAGTTGGGCGGGCGGCCGCAGTGCCGTGAGCCGGGCGCGGGCGTCCAGGACGAGCGCCCGCCAGCCCGCCGCCTTCAGGCCGAAGGTGGTGGGTACGGCGTGCTGGGTGAGGGTGCGACCGGGCATCGGGGTGTCGCGGTGCGCGGCGGCGAGCCGCGCCAGCTCCGCCGCCGTACGCTCCAGATCGGCCACGATCAGCGGCAGCGCCCGCGCGGCCACCAGCATCGCGGCCGTGTCCACGATGTCCTGGCTGGTCGCGCCCCGGTGGACGTACGACGCGGCCTCGGCGTCCGTACGGGCCACCGCCGCCGTGAGATCGGCGACCAGCGGGATGACCGGGTTGCCCCCGGAGCGGGCGCGCAGCGCCAGGTCACGTGCGTCGTACAGCTCGACGCGGGCCGCGCCCGCCACCGCCTCCGCCGCCCCGGCCGGTGCCACCACCCGCGCCAGCGCGGCCTCGGCGTCCAGCATGGCCCGCAGAAACGCCGTGTCGCCCGTGGCGGCCTCCACCGCCGACCCGGCCCGCACCGGTGACAGCAGCCCTACATCCTCGCTGTCGGAAGTACCAGGACTAGCGGAACTCAAGGAAAACCGTCTCCCCTTCGCCCTGAAGGCGGATGTCGAAACGATAGGTCCCCGGCGGGGACGCCGCCGTCGCCACCAGCGTCTCGCGGCGCGCCGGATCCAGCGAGGCGAGCAGCGGGTCGGCGGCGTTGGCCTCGGCGTTCCCGGGGAAGTACACGCGGGTGAAGAGATGGTGCAGCAGCCCCCGGGCGTGGACGCACACGCTGATGTACGGCGCGGCGGGCGCGGCCGGGCCGCCCGGTGGCAGGGTACGGGCCGTCCAGTGGCCGTCCGCGTCGGTGGCGATGCGGCCGAAGCCGGTGAAGTCCACGCCGTTGCGCCCGAGGAAGCCGCCGGTCACCGGGTCGCGCCGCATCGATCCGCCCGCCCCGGCGAGCGAGCCGTCCGGGCCCGCCTGCCACAGTTCCACCAGGGCGTCCGGGACGGGGGCGCCCTCGCCGTCGCGGACATAGCCGTGGAGTGTGATGGCGCCGGGGTGCCCCGCCGGGGCCATCTCGCCGCCGCCGGGGAAGGGCAGGGCGTAGCCGTAGAAGGGGCCCACGGTGTGGGAGGGGGTGGGCGCGAGCTTCTCGCCGGGTGCGAGCCGTTCGGCGGGTGCGAGCCCTTCGGCGGGTGGGAGCTCCTGCGCGGGTACGAGCTTCTCGCTCATCGGCGCCCCTCCTCGATCCACGTGGCGGACGGCCCGTCCAGCACGATGTCCCAGCGGTAGCCCAGCGACCACTCCGGCCGCGACAGCGCGTGGTCGTAACGGGCTACCAGCCGCTGCCGCGCCGAGTCGTCCGTCACCGACTGCAGGATCGGGTCGTAGGCGAAGAGCGGATCGCCGGGGAAGTACATCTGGGTGACCAGCCGCTGTGTGAACGCCGCACCGAAGACGGAGAAGTGCAGATGCGCGGGGCGCCAGGCGTTCTCGTGGTTGCGCCACGGATACGCGCCCGGCTTGATGGTGGTGAAGTGGTACGAACCGTCGTCGCCGGTCAACGTGCGCCCCACACCGGTGAAGTTGGGGTCGAGCGGTGCGGGGTGCTGATCGCGCAGATGGGCGTAGCGGCCCGACGCGTTGGCCTGCCACAGCTCGATGAGCTGCCCCCGGACGGGGCGGCCCCGGCTGTCCAGGAGCCGTCCGGAGACGGTGATCCGCTCGCCGAGCGGCTCGCCCTGGTGCTGCACCGTGAGGTCGTTGTCGATCGCGGTGATGTCGGTGTGGCCGAAGACCGGGGTGTGCAGTTCCACGGTCTCCGGGTCGCCGTGCACCGCGACCAGCGGCTGCTCGGGGTGGCGCAGCACACTGCTGCGGTACGGGGGGAAGTCGCGCGGCGGGTGGTCGGTGGCGGGAGCGCCCTCGGCGCGCGCCTTGCCGTACGACTCCCGTATGTGCGCGAGTTCGCTGTCGATGTCGGACTGGGTGAGAGCCATGTCTGCGGTCAGCCTTACCTTTCCAGGACCAGGGCGAGGCCCTGTCCGACGCCGATGCACAAGGTGGCCAGGCCCGTCCCCGAGCCACGGGCGGCGAGCTGATGGGCGACGGCACCGGCGAGCCGGGCGCCGGAGGCGCCGAGCGGATGGCCGATGGCGATGGCGCCGCCGTGCGGGTTGACGATGTCGGGGTTCAGATCAGGCCATTCGGCGAGGCAGCCCAGCACCTGCGCGGCGAACGCCTCGTTGAGTTCGAGGGTGGCCAGATCGGCGAACGAGCGGCCCGCCTTGGCGAGGGCGCGGCGTACGGCCTCGACCGGGCCGAGCCCGAAGTACTGCGGCTCGATACCGGTGACGGCCGAGGCACCGATCCGCGCCAGGGGCTCACGTCCGGTGGCCTTCAGCCCCTCCTCGTCGACGAGCAGCAGCGCGGCCGCGCCGTCGTTGAGGGGCGAGGCGTTGCCCGCGGTGACGGTGCCGCCGGGCTTGCGGAAGGCGGGCTTGAGCTTGGCCAGGGCCTCGGTTGAAGTGTTCTCGCGGATGGTCTCGTCCCGTACGAGCCCGGTGTCCGGATACGGCAGCACCTCGGCCTCGTACGCCCCGTCCTTCCACGCCCGCGCCGCCTTCTCATGGCTGGTGAGCGCGAACGCGTCCTGTGCCTCGCGGGTGATGCCGTGCTTGTCGGCGATCAGTTCGGCGCCCTCGCCGAGGGCGACGGTCCACTCGGGCGGCATGTCCGGGTTGGTCATCCGCCAGCCCAGGGTCGTGGAGTACATCTGCTGGTGCCCGGCGGGGAAGGCGCGTTCGGGCTTGGGCAGTACCCAGGGGGCGCGGCTCATCGACTCCACACCGCCCGCGAGCGCGATATGCGCGTCACCGACCGCGATCGCGCGGGCGGCCTGCAGCACGGCCTCCAGACCAGAGGCGCAGAGCCGGTTGACGGTCGCGCCGGGCACGGTGACGGGCAGTCCGGCCAGCAGCACGGCCATGCGGGCGACGTCGCGGTTCTCCTCGCCCGCGCCGTTGGCGTTGCCGAAGTAGACGTCGTCGATGCGCGCCGGGTCCAGGGCGGGGGTGCGGGCGAGCAGGCCGCGCACCACATGGGCGGCCAGGTCGTCGGGGCGCACCCCGGACAGGGCGCCGCCGTACTTACCGATGGGGGTGCGGACGGCGTCGAGGATGTAGACATCACGCAGGGCGGTCATCGTGCGTCCTTTCCGGCGGCCTTCAGGGTGCGCAGCGCGGCCAGTTCGTCAGGGGTGGGTGGCTCGGTGGTGCCCACGGTGCCGGCGACGGTCAGCTCCCAGCCGGTGGCGGCCCGTACCCGCTCCACGGTGACGCCCGGGTGCACTTCGGTGAGCACCAGTTCGGCGGTGGCCGGGTCGGGGCGCAGGACGCCCAGGTCGGTGATGACGGCGGTGGGTCCGGCGCCCGGCATGCCGAGCTTCTTACGGTCGCCGGGGCCGCCGCCGTGGCCCAGGGTGGTCACGAAGTCCAGCCGCCGCACGAAGTTGCGGGTGGAGTGGCGCAGCACCATGAGCACCTTGCCGCAGTTGGAGGCGATCTCGGGGGCGCCGCCCGCGCCGGGGAGGCGGCCCTCGGGCTTGTCCGGGCCGCGGTCCACGACGGTGGTGTTGATGTTGGCGTAGCGGTCGACCTGGGCGGCGCCGAGGAAGCCGACGTCGATCCGGCCGCCCTGGAGCCAGTAGTTGAACATCTCCGGCACCGGGACCACCGCGTCGGCCGTCTCGGCGAGCTCGCCGTCGCCGATGGACAGCGGGAGCCGGGTGGGCTTGGAGCCGATGGTGCCCGACTCGTAGATGAGCACGAGGCCGGGGTTGACGGTGGCGCGGGCCAGGTTGGCGGCGGTGCTGGGGAGGCCGATGCCGACGAAGCAGGTCCGCGCACTGGCCAGGGCGCGGGCGGCGTTGACCTCCATCAGCTCGTCGGATGTGAAGTCCGTCGTCCCGGCGGGGGTCGCGGTCATCGGGTGAGAGCTCCCTCGCTGTTGCGCACGTTGTCGCGCACGTTCTCCTCGATCCACGTCAAGAACGCCTCACGGTCGCGGGCGATCGGGTCCCATGCCTGGTAGAAGTCGTTGTCGCGGGTCGAATACCCGGTGGCGTAGGAGGGGTGGGCGCCGCCGGGGACGACCGAGACCGCGTCGATCACCCACGTCGGCAGGACGATCCCGCCGGGGCGTGGTGTGAGCTCCTCCACGATCTCCTCCACGGTCACCAGCACCCGGTCCGCCGCGAGCGCCGCCTCCTTCTGCACCCCGGTCAGCCCCCACATCTGTACATTGCCGGCCCGGTCGGCCTGCTGGGCGTGGATGACGGTGACGTCCGGGTTGAGCGCCGCGACGGCGGCCAGCTCCTCCCCGGTGAAGGGGCAGACGACGGTGGAGACGGTGTCCGTACGGGTCGGGATGTCGCTGCCGCGATAGCCCCGCAACACGGCGAACGGCAGCTTGGAGGCGCCCGCCACATAGCGGTTCGCCATGCCCGCGTGACTGTGCTCGTCCAGCTCCAGCGGCCGTGGCCAGCCGTTCTCGACGGCGTCACGGAAGCGGTGCAGCGAGCCCACGCCGGGGTTGCCGCCCCAGGAGAACACCAGCTTGCGGACGAGTCCGGCGCCGATGAGCTGGTCGTAGATGACGTCCGGGGTCATCCGGACGAGGGTCAGATCGGTGATGCCCTGGCGGATGACCTCGTGCGCGGCGGCGTACGGGATCAGGTGGGTGAATCCCTCCATCGCGACGGTGTCCCCGTCGTGGACGAGGTCCGCCACGGCGTCCTGCAGGCTTCGGATGTCGGCCATCGTCACTCCGCGGGTCGGGATGCTCAGTGTGCTGACTAATGTGGTGTCGGTTTCGCACGCTGCCATTGGCCGGTGCGCTCGTCAAGGGAGTCTAGGTCGAATGTCGGCCTCTCGACATGGGGTCTTCCACAGGGCAGAATCACTCAGTGCACGGAGTAATGGGCGGAAGCCGGGAGGCACGGCATGGGCGGCGCGGTCGATCTGAACACGCACCCCGGGCATCTGGCCCGCCGCTTCCAGCAGGCGCACTCACTGCTGTGGGGCGCGATGGTCTCCGAGGAAACCACCTCGCCGCAGTTCGCGGTGGTCAACGTGCTGGTCGAGAAGCCGGACATCGACCAGCGGACGCTGAGCGAACACGTCCACCTCGACCGCTCCACCATCGCCGACCTGGTCGCCCGGCTGGCCCGGCGCGGCCTGCTGGAGCGGGTGCGCGACCCGAACGACGGCCGCCGCAACGTCCTGCGGCTGACGGAGGAGGGCATCCGGGTCCACCGAAAGCTGGTCACCCGGACGTCCCGGATGAACCGGGTCTTCCTCGCGCCGCTGGACGAGGCGGAGCGGGAGACCCTGCTGCGGCTGATCGCGCGGGTCGCGGACGCGGCGGAGGAGCTGCGGGCGTAGGCGCGCGGGGGTCTTTCCCCTCCCCGCCCCTTCCCGAAACCGGGGCTCCGCCCCAGCCCCCGGATCGGGGCTCCGCCCCGGGCCCCGGATCGGGGCTTTGCCTCGGGCTCCGGATCGGGGCTTTGCCTCGGGCTCCGGATCGGGGCTTTGCCTCGGGCTCCGGATCGGGGCTTTGCCTCGGGCTCCGGATCGGGGCTTTGCCTCGGGCTCCGGATCGGGGCTTTGCCTCGGGCTCCGGAACCGGGGCTTTGCCCCGGGCCCGGGCTTCGCCTCAGACCCCGGACCCTGGGCTTGGCCCCGGACCCTGGGCTTGGCCCCGGACCCTGGGCCTGGCTCCGGCCCCCGGTCCGGGCTCTGCCTCAGCCTGCGGATCGAGGCTCCGCCCTTTCCCGCGGCATCGATATGCGTGCCTCCGCCGCGTGGCGGGGCGCTGCCCCGGGCCCCGGGTCCAGGGGCGGATGCCCCAGCCCGGGCCGGGGCATCCGCCCCTTCTCGCAGCATCGATATGCGGCTCCGCCCGGACCCGGGGGCGGCGAGCGACCGTCGCCGTCGTGAACGCCTGCACCGGCGGATGATGGGGCGGGCGCCCGCGCACGTTCGGGTCGTCCGGTCCGGGGTCTGGGGCGGAGCCCCCAGTTTCGGGAAGGGGCGGGGCGGGGAGCAAGCCCGCCGCAGGCGTCACGGACCGGAGGCCGCTGGCCTGGTGCCGATGATGACCGTGGCGTCCAGCTCGTCGCATTCGGCCAGCCGTGGCTCCATCCCGCCCTCCGCCACGATGGCCATCGCCGTGGCCGCCTGCCGTCCGCTCGTCTCGAAGAGCAGGGAGCCGCCCGGGGTCAGCCAGCCGCCCGCCCCGGCGGTCACCCGGCGCAGGACGTCCAGCCCGTCCGCCCCGCCGTCCAGCGCCACGCGCGCCTCGTGGACCCGGGCCTCCGGCGGCAGCAGCCCGACCTCCTCGGTGGGCACGTACGGGACGTTGGCCAGCAGGACGTCCACGCGGCCGCGCAGCGCGGCGGGCAGCGGCTCGTAGAGGTCGCCCTCGTACACCGTGCCGCCCGCCGCCCCCACGTTGCGCCGCGCGCAGCGCACCGCGACGGGGTCGATATCGGCCGCGTACAGCTCCACCCCGCCCGAGCCCGAGCCCGAGGCCAGCGCGGCGCCCAGCGCGCCCGAGCCGCAGCACAGATCGACCACGACGGCCCCGGGCCGGGCCAGCGGTACGGCCTGCTCGACCAGGAACTCGGTGCGTCGGCGCGGTACGAAGACCCCGGGGTCGATGGATATCCGAAGCCCCCGGAACTCCGCCCAGCCGAGTACGTGCTCCAGCGGCAGCCCGGCGGCGCGCCGGTCCACCATGGCGTCGATCTCGGCCGGAACGTGGCCCATGGAAAGGATCAGCCGCGCCTCGTCCTCGGCGAACACGCACCCGGCGGCGCGGAGTCTGGTGACGACGGCGGAGAGGGTGACAAGTGAAGGTGAAGCCGACATGGAAGCCTGGAAGCCTTTCGGGATTCCTGAGGGCGCTCCCGGCAGTCAGCTATCCCGTGTATCCCCGCGGCGAGAGCACCCAGCCTGAACTGGCGTTGATGGGTCTCACCTCCTCGGTCGTACGGGTGGGGCCACAGTACCCGATACCCCGGCGCCGTGGCGGTCACGGTGCGTCCGGGGCACGGAAGGTGCGCCGGTACGCCGACGGGGCGACCCCCGCCTCCGCCGCCAGATGCCGACGCAGCGAGGTGGCGGTGGCGAAGCCGACCTCGTGGGCGACCCGTTCCACCGGCAGGTCACTGGACTCCAGCAGGCGCCGCGCCCGCCGCAGCCGCTGCTGGGTCAGCCAGCGGCCGGGGCTCAGACCGGTCTCCTCCCGGAAGCGCCGGGCGAAGGTACGGGTGCTCATCGCCGCGTGTGCGGCCAACTCGTCCAGCGACAGCGGCAGTTCCAGCCGCTGCAGCGCCCAGTCGCGGGTCGGCCCGGTGCCGGTGCCGCCCGCCGGCGGCAGCGGCCGCTCGATGTACTGCGCCTGCCCGCCGTCCCGGTACGGCGGTACGACGCAACAGCGGGCGACCTGGTTGGCCACCTCGCTGCCGTGGTCCTGGCGCACCAGGTGCAGGCAGACGTCGACACCGCTCGCCGCCCCGGCGGAGGTCAGCACGTCACCGTGGTCGACGAAGAGCACACCGGCGTCGAGCTCGACCCGGGGGAACAGCTCCCGGAAGTGGTCGCCGAGCGCCCAGTGGGTGGTGGCCCGGCGCCCGTCCAGGAGACCGGCGGCGGCCAGCAGGAAGGCGCCGGTGCAGATGGACACCAGACGGGTGCCGGGGCGGACGCGGGACAGGGCGGCGAGGGCCTGCGGGTCCGGGGCGGCGGCCGAGGCCCGGGAGATCGCGTACGGAGGGATGACCACGGTGTCCGCCTCGGCCAGCACCTCGGGACCGTGCCCGGGGGTGACGGTCAGGTCGGAGTCGGTGCGCACGGGCCGCCCGTCCGCGCTCGCGGACAGCACCTCGTAGCGGCCGTCGGCGGACCCCAGGACCCGGTGCGGGATGCCGAGTTCGAAGGGGTAGACGCCGTCGAGGGCGAGGACGACGACCTTGTGGGCGCCGGGCCGCGGGGCCGGGTGCATCAGACGGTCCAGTCCGGCCGCGCGGCCGGCGAGGTCACGGGCCCGGGAGGGCGCGGCGGACGCGGCACTGGGGCCGGGAGTGCCGTGGGCTCCGGGAACGCGGCGGGCGGCAGGGGCGATGGTCATGGCAGGAATGTATCGGAGGCTGACCTTCTGGCCATCGTCCCGGACCGGATCGTACGGCCAGGATCGGGACATGACTTCGACGGACACCCCTGAGAACCTCGCCGCCCCGGACCCTGGGGCCGCCCCGGACCCGGCCGCCGCCCCGGACCCGGCCGCCGCCCCGGACGGCGCCCCCGTGATGCTCGCCCTGCACCAGACGGCCCTCGGCGGCCCCGAGGTCCTGCGGCTGACCGAACTTCCGCGGCCCGCGCCCGGCCCCGGGGAGATCCTCGTCGCCGTGCACGCGGCCGGACTCAACCCCACGGACTTCAAGCACCGCGCGCTGAGCATCTTCCTGCCGCCCCCGCCGCTGACCCTCGGCTGGGACGTCTCCGGCACCGTCGTGGAGACCGGTTTCGGCGTCACCCTCTTCCAGCCCGGTGACGAGGTGTTCGGCATGCTGCCCTACCCGTACGGGGCCGGCTCCCACGCCGAGTACGTGACCGGCCCCACCCGCGCCTTCGCCGCCAAGCCCGCCGGGATCGACCACGTCCAGGCGGCCGCGCTGCCGCTGGCCGCGCTCACCGCCTGGCAGGCCCTCGTGGAGACCGCGGGCCTCCGGGCCGGGCAGCGGGTGCTGATCCACGCCGCGGCGGGCGGTGTCGGCCATCTCGCCGTACAGATCGCCAAGGAGCGCGGCGCGCACGTCACCGGGACGGCGAGCGCCCCCAAACACGACTTCCTGCGCGAGCTCGGCGCGGACGCCTGCGTCGACCACCGCTCCGAGGACTTCACCGACATCGAGGAGCGCTACGACGTCGTGCTCGACGCCCTCGGCGGGGAGACCGCCACCCGCTCCGTGGGCGTACTCCGCCCCGGCGGCACCCTCGTCTCCCTGGTGCCGGGCGCCCAGGACACCCGGGCGGCGGCGGAGAAGGCACGGGTACGCGCCGTCACCCTGCTCGTCGAGCACGACCAGGCCGGGATGCGCGCCATCGCCGAACTCGTCGACCGGGGCAGGCTCCGCGCCCACGTCTCCGGCACCTTCCCCCTCGCCGAAGGCGCCCGGGCCCATGTCCAGGGGGAGACGGGCCGCACCACGGGCAAACTGGTCATCACCGTGCGCTGAGGCGGGACGGCTCGAAGGCCTCCCGGGCGATCGCGCTCAGCTCACGAGCGCCTCGTACCGCACCCCCGTCAGCCGCTCGGACGCGGCCCACAGCCCCCGCCCCGCCGTGTCGCTGAGCGTCCACTTCGCACGGGCCGAACGGATGGGGGAGCCGCGCAACAGCCCCTGGAGCGGCGGGCCGAAGAAGTCGTCCTGGCGGACGTCCGGGCCGGTCGCCGCGTACAGGACGGGGAGCGTGCCCTGCTCCGGGGTCTGGGCGAAATAGCGGTTGCCGATCTCCATGAACCGCTCCTTCCCCCGGTGGCCCTCCATCTTCGGCGCGGCGGACATGAGGTTGGTCGCGGCGTAGCCGGGGTGCGCGGCGGCCGCCACGAGGCGGACGCCCGCCGCGCGCAGCCGGTGGGCGAGTTCGTGGGTGAACAGGAGATTGGCGGACTTGGAGCGGGCGTAGGCGACCCAACGCCGGTACCCCCGCTCCATGTTCAGGTCGCGCGGGTCCACCGTCCCCAGCATGTGCATAAAGCTGGAGACGGTGACCACCCGCGCCCCCGGGCCCGCCTCCAGCAGCCTCGGCAGCAGCAGCCCGGTCAGCGCGAAGTGGCCCAGGTGGTTGACGCCGAACTGCATCTCGAAGCCATCGGCGGTCCTGCGGTGCGGAAGGGCCATCACGCCCGCGTTGTTGATCAGCAGATCGAGCCGGTCGCCCTTGTGCCCGGCCGCGAAGGCCCGTACGGACGTCAGGTCCGCGAGGTCCAGCGGCGCGACCTCCACCCGCGCGCCCGGCGCCTGCGCCCGGATCCGCTCAGCCGCCTCGTCCCCCCGCTTCTCGCTGCGGCACCCGAGCACCACCCGCGCACCGCGCCGCGCCAACTCCCGGGCGGTGACGAAGCCGAGCCCGCTGTTGGCGCCGGTCACGACCGCGGTGCGGCCGGTCTGATCAGGGATGTCGCTCGCGGTCCAGCCCTTCATCGCGCGCTCCTTCGCGGTCTTTCGCGTCTGTCGCGGCCTGCGCTACGCGCCGGTAGCCCCTGTGTCCGGCGACAGCCTAAGGGCGGGGTGCCGAAGGTGCGAGGTGTACGGAACACGCATCGTGATACCGCGCCGCGCCTGCCGGGGTTGCTCGGGTCGGTCGGGTGCGGCGCCGTCTCGCGCCTTCGGCGCAAATTGAGCAGCGGGGCAGGGGGTGCCCGGCGCGGGCCGCGTCGCCGACCGCCGGGCTGGTGGGGGCGGGCGCCGGGGGCGGCTCCGGCGCTCGCGGGCTGGGACCGTTGCCGGGCTGCCGCGATGCGGGGTACCCCTTGGAAAATGGTTGACGAATTAGTTGCTTCAGATCAAGCGTTTTTCCAAGGGGTACCCGGAAGGGCCGCCCCGGCACCCACCGCTCGCAGTCCGGAGGCGCCTCGGGTGCCGAAGGGGGAAGCCGCCACCGGCGTTCACACCCGCCGACCCGGCACCCGGCGACGGCGCCGCGCTCCCCACTCCCTGCCCCGCTGCTCAATCGCGCCGAAGGCGCGAGCCGAAAGCGGCGCCCGACCGAGCGCGGTAGCCCCGCGCACCCCGTAGGCGGCGGGGTGGCTGTCGGAGCCATGAGCGATGATCTGCCCATGGCGTATGCGACGGGGGATACGGGGGGCGTCCGATGACGACCGGTGGCTGGACGGCCGTGGATGACCGGCGCGTGGTGCCCGCGCTGGGTGGGCTCATCGAGGGCACGGGGATGTGGCGGACCGGGACGCTGGCCTGCATGGAGCGGACCGGCCAGTTCCTGACCGGGGCGTGGGATCCGCCCGGCCCCGAGGGCGAGGACGGGCCCGGGATCGCCGGGGAAGGGTCGTGGGTGCGGTTCATCGGGCGGATCGGGGCCGTGGCGCTCCGGGCCGCCGTCGCGTCCACGCGTCCCGAGCGGCGCGAACGGCAGCTGGCGCTGCTGGAGATGTGGGCGGAGAGCCCGTTCGCCGATCCGGCCGCCCGGCTGCGCACCGGGATCGTGGTCACCGAGCGGTTGGCGGTGCGCGACGGGTGCGGGGCGGCCGCCAGCGTCGGGTGGAGCCGTGCGGGGCGGCGCCGGTTCGTCGAGTTGCGGACGGGGGACGCGGAGCCGCCGGGTCTGGGGGAGATCGAGGAGGCGCGGGACGTGCCGCGCGGCTGGGGGAGCCCGGAGCAGCTGCGGCGGCTGGTGGCGCTGGTCCGCGAGCGGGGCCCGGCCCCGTGGGACCGGGAGGCCGTGGCCCTGCTGCGGGAGCGTACGGGCATGGGGCGGCCCGCCGCGTCCCTCGCGCTCGCCGGGCTGCTGGAGCGGATGTACGTCCCGTTCCTGGACGCCGACGAGCGGGCGACGCTGCGGCTGAAGGTGGCCGAGGCCGAGGACGGCGCGTCCGAACTGGCCAGGCTGACCGCGTCGGAGCGGCTGGAGCTGCTCGCGGACGTACTGCCCGAGGACCCGGCCGAGCTGTGGGAGCCGGACGGGATGCGCGGGGTGGCGGAGCGGCTCGCCGAGGCGTGGCAGACGGGGCGCGGCCGGCGGGCCGTGGTGCCCGAGCGCACCCTCAAGGCGGTCGTGGAGCTCCAGCTGCTCCGCCTCTCGGCGGCCGAGTTCTGCGCGGCGTTCACCAACCCCGCCGCCGAACCCGGGCTCAGCGCACCCCTCGACACCTGGATCAAGAACAGCGAGCACGGCCCGCTGCTCACCGACGCCCGGTGGGACATCGTGCGGTTCGAGGACCGGCTGCACTCCCTCGTGCCGCACCTGGCCTGGGTCTACGCCGAGTTGCCCGCAGGCGACCCGGTCCGCGAGGGGCTGCCCGGTCTGGTGCGGCTGCTCCTGGAGCGCCTGGACCACCCGGGGCTGCTGCTGCGCGCCGGGCACCCCGCCGCCGGTTCGGGGCGTACGGTCGCCGAGCTCCAGGAGCGGTTCGGGTTCCGGCCGTACGCGGGTCCGGACCGGCTGGACGTGGCGAGCATCGACGACGGACTCACCGTCATCACGGACGGCACGGTCGACCGCAGGGGCCACCGCTCCCCGCCCAGGGTGCACTTCCGCCCCGCGTTCTACGGCGACGACGAGCGCTCCCAGGCCCTGGCGGCCCTCACCTCCGGCTTCGGCCGGGAGGACCTCCCCCTGGTCGAGTGGGTGCGCGGCCCGGTCTGCGCGCGCATCGCCGAGCGGGTCGAGGGCGCGTCGCTGCCGGTCGGGTCGTACGAGTCCAACCCGGCGGCCTCCGCGCCCGACCTGGTGGCGCGGGTCGCCGGCGCGCTCGGCCTCGACGAGGACGCGGCGGCGCTCCACCTCCAGTTGCTGGCCCTGCCCGCGCCGACCGACCGCAACGTCCGCACCTGGAACGGGTGGAAGGCCGTCCGGCACCAGAAGGCGGCCGCCGCGCTGGTCGAGCGCGGCCTCGTCATCGAGGACAAGCGCCCCCGGGCGGGCCGCCAGGTCTTCCTGCCGGGCGAGTGGATCCACGCCAAGAAGCCGTACCAGCCCATGGAGGCGTGGAAGGCGGAGCTGATCGGGCTGCGGCGCTCCTACAACCGGCGGCTGGAGAATCCGCTGCCGCTGCCCACCCGTACCCTGCCCGAACTGTTCGCCCACGCCTGGTCGCTGGTGGAGAAGGGCGAGGGACCGATCTGAACCGGCCCCTCCGCCTCGTGGGGTGAACCGGCCCCGGGCGGCCTTCCGCGCCGCTACTTCACCCGCACCTCGCACACCATCCGCCGCCGGTGGTCCACCGTGCGCTCGGGCCCGGTCAGCGTCAGCGGCACGGTGTGCCGTACGCCGGAGTCGGCGCTGGAGGAGGCCAGCCGCAGCTCCAGGGCGCCCGGTTCGACCACCCTCGTGCCATCGGCGCCCAGCGGATACGAGGCGAGGTCGGCATGGAAGGCGAAGTGGACCTCGGCGGACTCGCCCGGCCGCAGCGGCACCCGTGCGTAGCCGATCAGCCGGGACACCGGCCGGGCGATACGGGCCACCGGATCGTGGAGGTAGAGCTGTACGACCTCCGTCCCGGCCCGGTCACCGGTGTTGCGCACGGTCAGCCGGACCATGGTCTCCCCGTCGGTCGGCACATCGGTCGCGTCGGCCTCCGGGCGCTCCCAGGCGAACGAGGTGTAGGACAGCCCATGGCCGAAGGGGAACAGCGGGGTCGGGTCGATCGAGCTGGCGTCGCCGCGCAGCCCGAGCGGCGGCTGTGCGTACGTCCAGGGCTGGCCGCCGGACGTGTACGGAACGCTCACCGGCAGTCGGCCCGAGGGGTTGACGCGCCCGCTCAGCACTCCGGCGACCGCCGGGCCGCCCTCCTCACCGGGGAAGAACGCCTGCACTGCGGCGGCCAGCAGGCGCGACCAGCGGCCCAGGGCGTACGGCCGTCCGGTGAACAGCACCAGCACCACGGGGGTGCCGGTGGCCACCAGCGTGTCCAGCAACGCCCCCTGCTCACCGGGGAGTTCGAGGTCGGCGGCGTCACAGCCCTCGCCCGAGGTGCCCCGGCCGAACAGACCCGAACGGTCGCCCAGCACCGCGACGCACACATCGGCGTCCGCCGCCGTCCTGGCGGCCTGCGCCAGTCGGCTCTCTGCGGTGAGCGCCGCCGCACCGGCCGAGGTCGGTCCCCCGGCGTCCCCGGCGGAATCGGCCGGGCCGGGTGCGGCGCACCCCTCGGCATGGGTGATCCGCGCACCGGGCAGCTCGGCGCGCAGCGCGGCGAGGAGCGTCGGCACCTCGATGCCCAGGGGCAGTCCGGGGTGCTCCACCCCGACGTGGCGGGGGAAGGTGTAGCAGCCGAGCATGGCGGCGGGGTCGTCGGCGAGCGGGCCGACCACCGCGATCCGGGCGTCCGGCGCGAGCGGCAGCACATCGCTGTCGTCGGCGAGCAGCACCACCGACTCCTCGGCCAGCTCCCGCGCGACGTCCCGCATCTCCGGGGGATCGAGATCGAGGTCGCCAGGGCCTGCGGAGTCCGCAGCCCCCGCGAGCGCCGACGGCACCGGCGACCAGTCCGCATCCAGCAGCCCCAGCTCGCACTTCTGCCGCAGCACCCGCAGCGCCGCCCGGTCCACCAGCGCCTCGTCCACCTCCCCGGCCCGTACCGCGTCCCGCAGCGGGGTACCGAAGCAGCGCACTGCGGGCAGCTCCACGTCCACCCCCGCCGCCAGGGCGAGCCCGGCCGCGCCGCCCCGGGTGTCGGCCACCCGGTGGGCCAGTTCCAGGAAGGACACCCCGAAGTAGTCGGCGACGACGGTGCCGGTGAAGCCCCAGGTGTCGCGGAGCAGTTCGGTCAGCAGCCAGGGGTTGGCGGCCGAGGGCACACCGTCGAGGTCGTTGTAGGAGTGCATCACCGACCGCGCGCCCCCGTCCCGCACCGCCAGCTCGAAGGGCGGCAGGATGACATCGGCGAGTTCCCGGGGGCCGATGGAGACCGGCGCGTGGTTGCGGCCGCCCCGGGAGGCGGCGTAGCCCGCGAAGTGCTTGAGGGTGGCGACGATCCCGGCGGACTCCAGGCCGCGGACGTACGCGGTGCCGATGGTCGCGACCAGATACGGGTCCTCGCCGATGGACTCCTCGGTACGGCCCCAGCGCGTGTCCCGCACCACGTCCAGCACCGGGGCAAGACCCTGGTGGATACCGGCCGACCGCAGCGAACCGCCGATCAGCTCGGCCGCCCGCCCCACCAGCGCCGGGTCGAAGGACGCGCCCCAGGCGAGCGGGGTGGGGAAGACGGTGGCGCGCCAGGCGAAGAAGCCGGTCAGACACTCCTCATGGGCCAGCGCCGGGATCCCGAAGCGGTTCCCGGCGGCGATCCGGGCCTGGAGGCGGGCCAGCGCGGCGGCGCCCCCGGCCGGTTCGACGGGGAAGGTGCCGAAGGGGCGGGTCAGCTGGCCGATGCCGTGCGGGAGGAGGCCGTCGAGGTCCACTGCCTCGGACACCTCGTGCTGGAGCGGGGCGACGTCCTCACCCTCCTCGGCCTCGGATCCCGGCCAGACGCCGACGAGTTGGGCCAGCTTCTCCTCCAGCGTCATCGAGGAGAGCAGGGCCGCCGCGCGGTCCTCGGCGGAGAGGGAGGTGTCCTGCCAGGGCTGAGGCATGAAGCTCCTTGTCGAGGTGGGAGAACGGCTCGCGTACCGCGCGTGGCCGGCCTATTTGCCGCCCACGCCCATCAGTCCGCTGATCAGCTGACGGCGGGCGAAGAGATAGACCAGGAAGATCGGGACGATGGAGAGCACCACGGCGGTGAGCAGCGCCGGGGTGTCCACCCGGAACTCGCCCACGTAGTCGTACAGCCCCAGGGTCAGCAGCCGGTTGCTCTTGGACTGGGTGAGCAGCAGCGGGAAGAGGAAGCCGTTCCAGGCGTGCAGCGCCGACATCACCCCGACCGTGGAGATCCCGGACCGCGACAGCGGCACCACGAGCTGGAGCAGCACCCGGGTCGGGCTCGCCCCGTCCAGCGCCATCGACTCGTACAGCTCCTCGTCGATGTCGCGCATCGTGCCGACCAGGATCAGCACGCTGACCGGCAGGGAGAAGGCGGCCGTCGGCAGGATCACCGCGAGCAGGGTGTCGTACAGCTGGAGCTTGGTGATGACCAGGTAGACCGGGATCACCACCGCCTGGGAGGGGATCGCGAGACCCAGCAGGAAGATCTGGAAGATCCGGCGGGAGGCGCGGCCGCGGGCGCGGACGACGGTGTAGCCGACGGTCACCGACAGCGTGATCACGATCGCCGCGCACACGGCCGTGACCAGCGCGGTGTTGAGCAGGTAGGAGAGGAAGTCGGAGCGCAGCACCCGCCGGTAGTTGGCGAGCGTCGGATGGTCGGGCAGGGCCAGCGGGCCGTCGTCGATATAGCCGTCGCGGGTCTGGAAGGTGGCGGCCACCAGGACGTACAGCGGCAGTCCGACGATGCCGAGCCAGATCAGGGAGCCGAGCCCGGCCGGGTAGTTGGCGCGGGGCAGACCCCGGCGGCGGAGGCGGGGGCGAGGGGCCGCCGGGGTCTTGTTCGGCGTACGGACGCCGTTCAGGGGGCCGTTCGGGGAGTGGTTCGGGTGGTCGTGCAGGACGTCGGTCACATCCCCTCCCGGGTGCTGCGCATCGCGGCGAAGCCGGTGAGCCGCACCAGCAGCAGCGAGACGGTGGTGGCGACGACGACGAGGATGGTGGCGACCGCGCTGGCGTAGCCGAGGTCGAACGCCTGGAAGCCGTTCTTGTACATCAGGTACGGCACGATCGTGGTGTCCGTGCCCGGCCCGCCCTTGGTGAGGATCAGCACGGTGTCGAAGAAGGTCAGCGCGCCCACCACCATGATCACCGAGGAGGTGACGATGGTGTTGCGCAGCTGGGGCAGGGTGATCGAGAAGAACTGCCGTACGGTCCCGGCGCCGTCGATCGCCGCCGCGTCGTAGAGCGAGCGCGGGATGGCGCGGGCGCCGCCCTGGTAGATCAGCGTGTGCAGCGGGATGAACTGCCAGGCGGTGACGAAGAGGATCGCCCCGAAGGCGCCCTTGGAACTGCCGAGCAGATCGCCGTCCGCGAAGCCCAGGGCGGGCCCGATATCGGCGATCAGGCCGAAGTTGGGGTCCAGCAGGGACTTCCAGACCAGCGCGAGCGCCACGGACGAGCCGAGCAGCGGCAGGAAGAAGATCGCCGACAGCACGGCCCGGTTGCGCTGCCGCCCGGCCGCCCATACGCCCAGCAGCAGTGCGAGCGGGGTCTGGAACACCCAGGTCAGTACGGTCAGGATCAGGCTGAGCCAGATGGCCTGATGGGTTTCCGGGTCGTCCCACAGCCGGGACCAGTTGCTCATCCCGGTCCAGCTCGGGGTGCCGATGCCGTCCCAGTCGGTGAAGGCGAGGGCGCCGACCAGGACCATCGGGGCCACCGCGAAGAAGACGAAGAACAGCGCGCCGGGGAGGGCCCAGACGACGCCGGGCCTGCCGACCCCGGCCCGCCCGACGCTCGCCCGGCCGCCGGATTTCGCGGCGTCCGCCATCACATGCCCTTCAGGACGTCGACGAACCCGGCCGGGCTGAGCTGCCCGTTGAACAGCTTCTGCACGGCGGTGTGCAGCGGCGGGGTGTACTTGGCGGGCAGCGCCTGGTCCCAGGAGAGCGTGAAGTCGGGGGCCTGCTTGACCATGTCGTACTGGAACCGCGCGTAGTCGGGGTTCTCGTGCTCGGCGAGCAGGGAGGTGGCGTCGGAGGTGGTGGGGACGTCCCCGTTGGCGATCAGGTCCTTGGAGTAGTCCTGCTTCGCCGCGAACTTCACGAACTCGATCGCGGCCTTCTGCTTGTCGCCCTTCACCTTGGCGTTGACCGACCAGTAGTTGGTCGGGTTGCCGACGACGCTCTTGGGGTCACCGCTGCCGCCGGGGACCGCCGGGAAGGTGGTCCAGCCCAGCCCCGACTTGGCGAACGCGGGCTGGTTGGCCTTCTGGTTGGCGTACTCCCAGCTGCCCATCAGATGCATGGCCGCCTTGCCCTTGGCGAAGAGCGTGGAGGCCCCGTCGGCGGTGTAGTTGACCGACTTGTAGTTCTTGCCGAACGCGCCCCGGCCGACCAGGTCCCTGACCGTCTGCGCGGCCTTGAGCACCGCCGGGTCGTCCCACGCCGCCATGGACTGGCTCTGGACCTTCTGGAACACCCCGGCCCCGCCGTAGCGGTCCACCAGGTACTCCACCCACATCAGCTCGGTCCAGGCGTCGGTGCCGGCCAGCGCGAACGGGGCGACACCCTTGCCCTTGAACGTGTCGATGAGCTTCAGCAGATCGTCCCAGGACTTCGGGGGCCTGGCCCCGGCGTCCTCGAAGACGTCCTTGTTGTAGAAGAGGATCACCGGCTGCATCCCGCGCATCGGGATCCCGTAGTGCTTTCCGTCGATCGCGCCCGCGTCGAGGATCGTGGGGATGAACGCCTTCTTCAGCCCCGCGTCCTTGGCCATCGCCGGGTCCAGGTCGAGCAGCATGTCCTTCTTGACGAAGTCGCTGATGCTGCCGCCGCCCCAGTTGAAGAAGACGTCCGGGGCGTTGGGCGTGCCCATGGAGGTGCGCATCTTGTCCGAGTAGCCCTCACCGGGTACCTGGGTGAGCTTCACCTTGATGCCGGAGGTCTCGTTGAACCGCTTGACGACCTCGCGCTGCACCTTGGTCGAGGCGTCCTGGTAGACCCAGACGTCGAGGGAGCCGTCATCCGAACCCCCGGGCCCGCCGCTTCCGCAGCCGGCGAGTGCCGTTCCGACCAGCAGCACGGCCGCTGCCAGGGTGGACGCACGAAGGGTGGACCTTGACCGAGGTATGCGCATCGTGTGCCTTCCGGAAGTAGCCCGATAATTCTCGGAAGCGGTTGCGTGGAAGGTATGGGGGTGCTGATGCGGTGTCAAGGGGTGCGGCAGCGGGTGGCGTTGTTCCCCACCCCGCCCCTTCCCGAACGGGGGCTCCGCCCCCGGCCCCGCCGGGGCTCCGCCCCGGACCCCGGTCCTCAAACGCCGGACGGGCTGGAAATCCAGCCCGTCCGGCGTTTGAGGACACGCCCGAAGGGCGTTCGGGGCCGGGGGCGGAGCCCCCGATTCGGGAAGGGGTGGGTGGGGGATCAGCCCCCGGCGGGTGGGGCCGTGCTGGCGCGGACGACCAGTTGGGTGGCCAGCTCGACCCTCGGGGACTCGATCTCCTCCCCCCGCGCCTGCCGCAACACCGTACGGGCGGCCAACTTGCCCATGTCCGCGAGCGGCTGACGCACCGTCGTCAGCGGGGGCGCCGACCACCGGACCTCGGGGAGGTCGTCGAAGCCGACGACGCTCACGTCTTCCGGAACCCGCAGGCCCCGCCGCCGCAGCGCCTCGATCGCGCCCAGCGCCATCTGATCGCTGGACGCGAAGATGGCGGTCGGCGGGGTGGGGCCGGACATCAGCTGATCGCAGCCGTGGAAACCGGACTCGTGGTAGAAGTCGCCCTGCGCGACCAGGGCCTGGTCGAACGGCACCCCGGCCGCCTCCAGCGCCGCGCGGTGGCCGTCCAGCCGCGCCCGGCTGCACAGCAGCCGGGGCGGACCGGCGATCAGGCCGATCCGGCGGTGGCCGAGGCTCAGCAGATGTTCGGTGGCGGCCATGCCGCCCGCCCAGTTGGTGGCGCCCACGGTGGGCGCGTCGAGCGCCGGGGAGCCGGCCGGGTCGACGACCACGATCGGCACGTTCAGCCGCCGCAGTTCCTCGTGCACCACCGGTTCGAGTACGGACGTCACCAGGATCACCCCGTCCGAGGCGCGGGCCCGCAGGTTCTTCAGCCACTGCCGGGCGGAGCCCGCGCGGCCGTGGATCGCCGAGACCACCGTGCCCACGCCGTCCTGGTGCGCGATGTCCTCCACGCCCCGGATGATCTCCACCGCCCAGGGGCTGTCCAGGTCGTTGAAGACCAGGTCCACCAGGGCGGCGCGATCGCCGGGCGCGCTCTGGCGGCGGCGGTAGCCGTGGAGCCGCAGCAGGTCCTCGACCCGGGCCCGGGTCTCGGGCGAGACATCAGAACGGCCGTTGACCACCCGGGAGACCGTGGGCACCGACACCCCGGCCTCCTGGGCGATGGCCGTGATCGTCACCTTGGGCCGGGCGCCGCCCTCGGTGCCCCTGCTCTCCGTAGCCATTACCGCCTCCTCCGTTGACGGGAGCCACCCCCGCCTCTTGCTTCCCGGGGACGCGCCCTCGGAATCTTGCAGAAGTCTTCCGGAAAACCGGATCGGACGTGAAGAGACGAGAGAGGGACTTCCCCTGAAGCTCCTGAGCTTACGCAGCGCCGCACGGCCTGCCCCATCGTCCCGGGCACCGACGACCGACCCGGCCCGGAACCCGCCGGACGCGGCTGCGCACGGCGGTCGCGGTGTGCGCGGTCGCACTCGGCACGCTCGCCACCCTCGGCACCCCCGCGAACGCCGCGGCCGGCACCGCGCCCAGCGCCTCGTCCGGCCCGGCGGCCCGCGCCTCGTCCGGCCCGGCGGCCCGCGCATCGTCCGACGGGGCGGCCCGCGCCGACACCCCGTGGAAGCTGCGGACACCGCTGAGCGAGACCGCCTCGCGGGAGTTCTGGGACGTCGCCGCGACCGGCGTCAAGGACGCCTGGTCGGCGGGCCGCACGACGGACGGCCCCGATGGGCCCGCCCCCCTGATCAGACACTGGAACGGCAGCACATGGGCGGACGTACCCGCCGCCGCCACCGACGTCAAGCCCGCCCAGCTGGAGAAGGTCGCCGCCGCCGCGCCCGATGACGCCTGGGCGGCCGGCAGCCTGGCCGACAACACCTCCGCGCCGATCGTGCTGCAGCACTGGGACGGCAAGAAGTGGACGAAGGTCGGCCACGCGGCCCCCGCGGAGGGGTCGCTGAGCTTCGTCGGCGACCTGGCCGCGTTCGGCACGAAGTCGGCCTGGCTGACCAGTTTCGACTGGGACCCGAACGGCGGCACCCAGGTCTCCCGGCTGGAGCGCTGGACCGGCTCCGGGTGGGAGACGGTGTCCCTGCCCGCCGCCCCGGCGGCGGCCAGGTACAGCCCTGGGACATCACCGGCACCGGCCCGGACGACGTATGGGTCACCGCGAGCGCCATGACCGGCGAGGTGTCCGTACCGCTGCTGTACCACTGGAACGGCAGCGGCTGGACGGTCCGCGAGGTACCGGCCCCCGGCGAGCACCCGACCGGCTGGGTGGCCAACCACGCCGTGGCCACCGGCCGTAACTCGGTCTACGTCGTCGGGAAGACCAACGACCCGCAGTCGCCCACGGCCACCATGGCCGCCCGCTGGACCGGCAGCCGCTGGCAGTCGCTCCCCGCGCTCCCCTTCGGCGAGGCGAACGCCGCGGGCGCGGACGGCGCCGGGCGGCCGTGGATCGCCGGCTGGGCCCCGGGCAACCCGCACTCCGTACTGGCCCGTTGGACCGGTACGGAGTGGGCGACCGAGGAGTTGCCCGCCGACGTCACCGAGCACAGTGAGATGTCCACGGTGCTCGGCGTCGCGGGCGTCCCCGGGACGAAGGGCGTGCTCGCCGCGGGGACGGCAGGCTGTGCGAGCGACCCCGTCCAGTGCGGGGTGCTGGTCTCACGCGACCTGGGCTGACACCGCGTCCGCACTCGCCCGGGTACGGGTCGCATACGCCTGGACGACGATCCCCTCGTCGTCCAGGCACCGCCCCGTCTCCAGGTCGAAGCGCTGCTTCAGCAGCGGGGAGGCGACGAACGGCCGCCCGCCCGCCGAGCCCAGCAGCCCCCGGGAGAGGACGTACGCCCCGGTGAACGGGTCGCGGTTGGCGATCGCGTACACGCGCCCCGAGCGGTCCAGGAAGACCGCCGCTTGGGCGCCGTCCGGCAGCAGGGCGGCCACCCCGCGCCCGGGGGTGAGGTCGGTCAGCTCGCAGACGGCGAACCACCGCTGGTCGACGAGGAGTTCCACGCGGACCGCGGTCCGCTCGGCCGCCATGGGCGTCACGGGCGTCATGGGTGCCATGGTCATCGGCTGGCAGTCCCTTCGAGAGTACGGACGGGGAGGGTGGGGCCGGACAGGATCGTCAGGTCCGGCTTGACCTGGTCGCGCTCGGGCACGAACTTCACCGTCGGGTCGGCTGCGCCCGGCGCGTTGACGAAGGAGACGAAGCGCCGCAGCCGCTCGGGGTCGCCCAGGGTCTCGGCCCACTCGTCGCGGTAGCCGGTCACATGGTCGGCCATCATCGCCTCGAGCTCGGCGCACAGCCCCAGCGAATCCTCGACCACCACCTCGCGGACGTGGTCCAGGCCGCCCTCGATCCGCTCCAGCCAGGCCGAGGTGCGCTCCAGACGGTCCGCGGTGCGGATGTAGAACATCAGGAACCGGTCGATGAGCCGGATCAGCTCCTTGTCGTCCAGGTCCTGGGCGAGCAGATCGGCGTGGCGCGGGTCCGCCCCGCCGTTGCCGCCCACGTACAGGTTCCAGCCGTTGGACGTGGCGATCACGCCGAAGTCCTTGCCGCGCGCCTCGGCGCATTCGCGGGCACAGCCGGAGACGGCCGACTTGAGCTTGTGCGGTGAGCGCAGCCCCCGGTAGCGCAGCTCCAGGTCGATGGCCATCCGGACCGAGTCCTGCACTCCGTAGCGGCACCAGGTCTGGCCCACGCACGACTTCACGGTGCGCAGCGCCTTGCCGTACGCGTGGCCCGACTCGAAACCGGCGTCCACCAGCCGCGTCCAGATCAGCGGGAGCTGGTCCACCCGGGCGCCGAAGAGGTCGATCCGCTGACCGCCGGTGATCTTCGTATAGAGCCCGAAGTCGCGGGCCACCTCACCGATCACGATCAGCTTCTCCGGGGTGATCTCCCCGCCGGGGATCCGGGGAACGATCGAATACGACCCGTTGCGCTGGAGATTGGCCAGGAAGTGGTCGTTGGTGTCCTGGAGAGCCGCCTGCTCGCCGTCCAGGACATAGCCGCTCGCGCCCAGGGTCGGGGCCAGCGAGGCGATGATCGAGGCCACGGCGGGCTTGCACACCTCACAGCCGTCGCCCTCCCGGGCCTCCGCCCGGCCGTGGCTGTCCAGCAGCTGGGCGTAGGTGGTGATGCGCAGGGTGCGGACGATCTCGTACAGCTCGGCACGGGTGTACGCGAAGCAGCCGCACAGCCCCTTGTCCACGCTGACCCCGCCCGCCTCCAGCTCGTCGTTGACGAGCGAGGTGAGCGCCTTGACGCAACTGCCGCAGCCCGTGCCCGCCTTGGTGCACTTCTTCACCTCCGGGACGGAGGTGCAGTGGTGGTCGGTGACGGCCGACCGGATCGCGCCCTTGGTGACGTTGTGGCAGTTGCAGATGACCGCCTCGTCCGGCAGCGCGGAGGGGCCCAGGGCGGCGGGTGCGCCCAGCCCCGCCGGGAGGACGAGCTGCTCGGGGCTTACGGGCGGCACCGAGCCGGTGAGGGGGCGCAGCATGCCGTACGCCTCGGCGTCGCCGACCAGCACCCCGCCGAGGAGGGCGCCGTCGGCGCCCACCACGAGCTTCTTGTAGACGCCCGTACGGGAGTCGGAGTAGACGACGTCCAGACAGCCGTCGGCGGTGCCGTGGGCGTCGCCGAAACTGGCCACGTCGACCCCGAGGAGCTTGAGCTTGGTGGAGGTGTCGGCGCCCGTGAAGCCCTCGCCGACGGGCGAATCGGCGATCTCGCGGGCCGCCACCTCGGCCATCTCGTAGCCGGGCGCGACCAGCCCGTACACCCGGCCGTCGGCGGCCAGCGCGCACTCGCCGATCGCGTACACCGCCGGATCACTGGTACGGCACGCCGCGTCCACCGCGATGCCGCCGCGCTCGCCGACGTCCAGGCCACAGTCGCGGGCCAGTTGATCGCGGGGGCGCACACCCGCCGAGAAGATGACGAGGTCGGTCTCGATGGACGAGCCGTCGGACAGCGTCATGGCGGTCACCGCGCCGTCGGCGTCCGCCGTGATCTCCTTACCGCCGACGCCGGTGTGCACGATCAGGCCCATGTCCTCGACCGTGCGGCGCAGCGCGGCGCCGCCGCCCTCGTCCACCTGGATGGCCATCAGACGCGGGTTGAACTCCACGATGTGGGTGGTGAGCCCGAGTCCCCTGAGCGCACCGGCGGCTTCGAGCCCGAGCAGCCCGCCGCCGACGACGATGCCGGACGAGCGGTTGCCGGCGTACTCCTCGATCGCGAGCAGATCCTCGACGGTCCGGTAGACGAAGCAGCCGTCGCTGTCCTTGCCGGGCACGGGCGGGACGAACGGGTACGAGCCGGTGGCCAGCACGAGCGTGTCGTAGGCGACGGTCAGCCCGGACCGGCTGGTCACGGTGCGGGCGTCGCGGTCGATGACCTGGGCCGGGTCGCCCAGACGCAACTCGATGCCGTGCCGCGCCATGAAGCCCTCCTCGACGAGGGAGAGCTCGTCCGGGGTGCGCCCGGAGAAGTACGAGGTCAGCTGGACGCGGTCATAGGCGGGGCGGGGCTCCTCGCAGAACACGACGACGCGGGCGGTCTCCGTGACCTTCCGTTCGGCCAGCGCTTCGAGAAACCGCTGGCCGACCATGCCGTGGCCGATGAGCACGATGGTGGGTGCGGCGGTTTCTGCGCTTTTGGTGGTTCGGGGGTTCGATGCGCTCATCGTCAGGACCCTCCATCGTTGGTCAACAGGTGGAGCAAGGGGGTGGCGGGGAGCGGTTCGTCGCTCTCCCAGGTACGGGCGAGCGCGCCGACGGTGCCGAGATCGCCGAGAAGGATGCCCCCGAGCAGACGGTCACCGCGGACCACGACTTTGCGGTACGTGTTGCGAGTGGCGTCGGTGAGGTGAATGACGTCGTCGCCGGGGGCGGGGGTGGGGTTGCCGAAGGCAGCGAGGTCGAGGGGCCCGGGGGCGGAATGCCCTTCGGCCGCTGTGGTGAGGGTGAGGCGGGTGAGCGTACGGGTGCCGTGGTAACGGGGCGGGGTTTCGTTGCCGGGTGCGGCCCGGTGGCCGGGTTGTGCCCACTGGTTCCGCGCGGCGTGGTCTGGGAGAGCGGTGTCCGTGTCGCGGGGCGGGGTTTCGTTGCCGGGTGCGGCCCGGTGGCCGGGTTGTGCCCACCCGTTCCTCCCCCAGCTACCGCTGGGAGGTGCCCCCTCCGCGGAGCGATTGCCCACAACCTGGTCCCCAGGTGCGGGGTCGGGGGCGGAGCCCCGCTCGGCCCCAGGGGCGGAGCCCTGGTCGGGTCCTGGGGCGGAGCGCTGGTCGGGGTTCGGGGCGGAGCCCCTGCGGGGGGTGGGGGCAGAGCCCCGGCTGGGTCCGAGGGCGGAGCCCTGGTGGGGGTCTAGGGGGCGGAGCCCCATAGGTTCGGGGAGGGGGGGGGGGGGGGAGAGCAGGCTCGCCAGCACGTCCGCCTGTTCCTGCGCGGCGCCTGCCAACCCGTACACGACCCCCGCGTGCTCCGCGCAGTCACCGATCGCGAACACCCGCGGATCACTCGTCCGCAGCTCGTCGTCGATCACGACCCCCCGCGCCACCTCCAGCCCAGCGGCCACCGCCAGCCCGACCCGTGGCCGGACCCCGCACGCCAGCACGACCAGGTCCGCCTCCAGGGCGTATCCGTCGGCCAGTTCGACGCCGCTCACCGCGCGCCCGCCGCTCACCGCGCGCCCGCCGCTCACCGCGCGCCCGCCGTCCACCGCGCGCCCGCCGTCCACCGCGCGCCCGCCGTCCACCGCGTCCCCCGTGCGCGTGCGCAGGCCGCGGACGCGGCACTCGGTGTGGACCTCCACGCCCAGCGCCGCCATATGCCGCCGCAGGACCCCTGACGCGCCCGGGTCCAGCTGGCGCTCCATCAGGTGCTCGCCCTGCTGCGCCAGGACCACCTGGGCGCCGCGCTGGGCCAGCGCACGCGCGGCGGAGACGCCCAGGAGCCCGCCGCCGATGACGACGGCCCGCGCCCCGGGCCGTACGGCCGCGCCGAGCGCCAGGCAGTCGTCCATGGTGCGGAAGGCGTGGACGCCGTCCGGAAGCTCGTGGCCGTCCGGTTCGAACAGGCCGCGCAGCGGCGGCAGGACCGGGTTGGAGCCGGTGGCCAGCACCAGCGCGTCGTACGGCACGCGGTGGCCGTCGTCGCACACCACCTCCGCCGTGGGACGGTCGATGCGCACGACCCGCACCCCGCTGAGCCGCCGTATCCCGGCGGCGGGGGCGGGGAGCGCGATGACCTCCGGCGCGTACCGCCCGGCGAGCACCTCGGCGAGCAGCACCCGGTTGTACGCGGGGTGCGGCTCCTCGCCGATGATCGTGACCTCGACAGCCACCCTGCCGGCGCCGGTGTCGTCGGTGCCGGTGCCGGTGCCGGCTGCCGAGCCCGCACCGGGACCGGCGACCGCGCCGGCACTCGCGCCCGCGCCCCGCGCAACAAGCTGCTGTGCCAGCCTCGTGCCCGCCATGCCGCCGCCGACGATCACCACCCGGCGGCGGCTCGGGCTCATCGGCTCCCTGTACGACTCCATGCCAGGAAGCCTGCGGGGTGCCTGTTACCCGGTCGCATCCCCGCCGTTTCCCGTAGGCAACGCTGCCCTCAGCGCACCCCGTCAGCTGTTGTGAGGCACTCCGGGCGTCCCCAGCCGGATGGGGAGCCGCCGCGGGCTGTTGCCGACGAAGCTGGGGTGGGGGACCAGCTCCTCGTCGGGGATCGCCAGATCCAGCGCGGGGAAGCGGGTGAAGAGGGCATCGAGGGCGATCACGGCCTCCATGCGGGCCAGCGGGGCGCCCAGGCAGAAGTGGGCGCCGTGGCCGAAGGACAGATGGCGTGCGCCCCGGGTGACGTCGAAGCGGCCGGCGTCCGGGCCGTACGCCCGCTCGTCGCGCCCGGCGGCGGTGTACGAGATGAGCACGGGCGCGCCCTTCGGGATGACCGCGTCCCCGACCGGGAGGTCCCTCGTGGTGTAGCGGAACGGGAAGAAGGACACCGGGCTGTCGTACCGCAGCGTCTCCTCGACCACATCGCTCCAGCTCGCGGCCCCGGAGCGGACCAGATCCAGCTGGTCGCGGTGGTTGCACAGCGCCCGCACCGCGTTGGTGATCAGATTGAGCGTGGTCTCGTGCCCGGCGATGATCGTCAGCATCAGCGTGCCGATCAGCTCCTCCTCGCTGAGCCGGTCGCCGTCCTCCTCACGGACCGCGATCAGCGCGCTGGTGAGATCGTCCCCGGGGTCCCGCAGCCGGGCGGCGGCCACCTGGCCGAGGATCGCCACCATCTCGCGGTTGGCGGCCGGGACCCGCTCGGGCGCGGTCTGGGTGGAGACGATCTCGTTGGACAGCTCGTGCAGCCGGTCCTGGTAGTGGTCGTCCACGCCCAGCAGCTGGCAGATCACGCTCATGGGCAGCGGCAGCGCGAAGTGGCGGCGCAGATCGGCCACCCCGTCCGGATCGGCGGCGGCGGCCGCGCCCAGCCGCTCCAGCAGCGTGCCGGTCAGCTCGTGGACCACCGGGCGCAGCGCCTCCACCCGGCGCGGGGTGAACGCCCGGGTCACCAGGGACCGCAGCCGCTTGTGGTCCTCGCCATCCGCGGTGATCATGCCGCGCACGGTGGCGAAGGTCCGCATCGGCCAGCCGGGCGGGAGCTCGTCGTTCTGCAGCGCGGCGAAGTGGCAGGCGTTCTTGGCCACGTCGGGGTGGGTGACGAAGTCCTTCAGCTCCTCGTGCCGGGTGATGGCGTACGCCGGTACGTCACCGGGCAGCAGGACCGGGACCGCGGCCCCGCGGGCGCGCAGCTCTTCGTTCACCGCGTGCTGGCGCGCCCCGGTGGGGTCCAGGCGGTGCGGTGCGGCGGGGTCGGCGTGCGGCACGGGGCATCGGCCGTCGGTCATCTGCTGTCTCCTGCGGGGGAGTTGGGGGTCGGGACCGGTGGTCAGTCGGGGGGCGTTGCCGGTGAGCCGGAGGCCGAAGCCGAAGCCGAAGCCGAAGCGGAACCCGATCCCGATCCCGATCCCGATGCCGATCCCGATGCCGGGGCATCGGCGGCCAGCTGCGGCGTGGAGAACCGCACCGGCAGCTTGGCCAGGCCCTTGGACCACGGCGAGGTGATCCACGGAAGCTGCTCCTCCGGCACCGCGATCTCCATATCGGGCAGCCGGTGGCGCAGCGTGTCCACGGCGGTACGGGTGATCAGCCGGGCCGGATCCCGCGCCGGGCAGCCGTGCGGCCCCGCCCCGAAGGCGAGGTACGAGCGGTTGCCGACCACCGGACGCCCGTCCTCGGGCAGCACCTCGGGGTCCGCGTTGGCGCCCGCGAGGCCCAGGATGAGCATGTCCCCGGCGCGGATGTCCTGGCCGCCGAAGCGCAGATCGCGGGTGGCGTAGCGGCCGGGGAAGTTCTGGGTGGGCGGCTGGCGCCACAGCACCAGGTCCAGCGCGTCGTCCACGGTGAGGTGACCGCGGGCCAGCGAGGAGCGGAACGCGGGGTCGGTGAGCAGGATCTGGAGCGTGGAGGCGATCCAGTTCACGGTGGTGTTGTTGCCCGCGACGATGATCACCACGAGGTTGTGCAGCACCTCCTCGTCGCTGAGTCCGACGGGGTGCTCCAGCAGCCAGGACGTCAGATCCGCGCCCGGCCGCCGCTTCTTCCCGGCGATCAGCTGGAGCAGGATCTGGCCCATCCGCTTGTTGGCTCCGGTGGCGGCCACGGTCGGGGCGACGATCGTGGTGAGCGTCTCGACCAGCCGGGCCCCGTTCTCCTCGTCGAGGCCCAGCAGTTCGGTGACGACCTGCAACGGCAGGAGGCGGGCGTAACTCTCGACCAGATCCGCCGCGTGCTGGTCGGCGAACCCGGCGACCAGCCGCTCCGCGGTGGCCCGCACCCTGCGGATCAGCTCATGGCCGTTGACCCGCCCCAGCGCGTCGGCCACCGCCGAGCGCATCCGGCGGTGCGCCGCGCCGTCCGCGAACAGCAGCGCGGGGCGCCAGCCCACCAGCGGCATCAGCGGCGAGTCGGCCGCCACCCGGCCCTCGCGCAGCGGGGTCCAGCGGCGCGGGTCATGGGAGAAGTACTGCTCGTCGCGGGTGAGATGGAGCAGCTCACGGTGGCCGATGACCAGCCATGCCTCGACCCGGGGCGCGATCTCCACCGGGACCACCGGACCGTGGTCGCGCCGCATCCGCTCGTACAGGTCGGTGAGCGGACCGTCGAGCGCGGTCCCGTACAGCGGCACCCGGGAGGCGGCCCGCGCGGTCACGACGCCTCCGTCAGCGTCTCGATCAGATGCGAGACGAGCGAGATCAGCGCCTGGACCGAGGACTTGTGCTCCCGGGCGTCGCAGATGACCAGCGGGGTGTGCGGGAGCAGATCGAGCGCGGAGCGCAGATCGTCCTCGTTGTGCGGCGTGCTGTCCGGGAAGGCGTTGACGGCGACGGAGAACGGCACATCCAGGTCCTCCAGATGCCCGATCGCGTCGAAGGACGCCTCCAGATCGCGGGTGTCGACCAGCGCGAGCGCGCCCAGCGCACCGCGCGCCAGGTCCTTCCAGGCGGGGAGGAACCGCTGCTGGCCGGGGGTGCCGAAGAGGTACAGCACCAGCTCGCCGCCCAGGGTGATCCGCCCGAAGTCCAGCGCGACGGTGGTCGTGGTCTTCGACGGCCGCACCTTGGTGTCGAGCCGGGCCCCGGCCTGGCTCATCGTCGCCTCGGTGGAGAGCGGCTTGATCTCCGACACCGTGCCGATCAGCGTGGTCTTGCCGACGCCCATCGGGCCGACCACCAGGATCTTGGCCGCCCCGGCCACGCTGGACTCCACGTACATGACGGGGGTGTCGTCCATGTCATCCATGTCGTCCGTATCGCCCGTCTCGTCCGTCTCGCCTGTCTCGTTGGTGTGGTCTGTGCGGGTCGTGCGGTCCGCGTGGCCCGGGTGGCCCGGGTGGCCCGGGTGGGCCGTGTGGTGGTCGGTCCTGGTTGTGCCGTCCGTACCGGCCATCGAGATCTCAGAGCTTGCTCTCAAGCCCATCGAGCACCTTCCTCAGCAAGTCCAAATCGGCACGTTTTCGCTTGACCACCCGGATCGGCGGACGCGCCACGATGTGCCCCCAGTCGATGAGATCCGCGAGCAGCACCTGCACCACGGCCGGTGGCTGACCGAGATGGGCGGCGACCTCCGCCACCGACAACAGCCCCTGGCAGAAGTCGGCGATCCGCCGGTACTCGGGCTGGAGATGCGGCGGCAGCGCGCTCCCGGACGCCACGACGAGCGTTTCCAGCGGCAGAGCATCCCGTGAGGAACCGGCACGCCCCCGTGTGATCACATAGGGGCGCACCGCGGCCGTGGTGCGTTCCTCACCGGGCTGGCTCATGACGTCGGGCGGCCCATCGGCTCCCGCGGCTGGCTGCTCAGATGGGCACCGATCTTCGCGACCAGTAACTGCATCTGCTGAGCCACCAGGCCGACATCCGCTTCCGTATCGGTGGCCACCCCCAGCGAGGCGCCCTGACCGGCCGAGGTGAACAGCACGAACCCGCTGTCGGACTCGATCATCAGCTGCCGCACCCCGGCCTCGTCGCCGAACAGCAGCGACACCGTGGACTGGCTGGTGACCGTGAGCGCGGCACAGGCGGCGGCCAGCGACTCGGCCTCGGCCACTCCGAGCCGGGACACCTCGCCGGTCAGTCCCTCGGCGGAGTCATGGCCCATGCGCAGACCGTCCTCCGAGACGACGACGGCGTGCCGCACCCCGGGGATCCCGGTCAGCGGACGCAGCATCCATCCAACGTCGGGCAACCTGGATATGGTTCCGGCCACTACCGGCCTCCCTCTCGGTCTTCTCGGTCCGGACTCGTCTCATCCTCGGGCGGTACGGCCTCCGCTTCCGCTTCCGCTTCCGCCTCCGCTTCCGCCTCCGCTTCCGCGCGTCCGCGGCGGGTGCCGGAGACGACGCTGGTGATGGAGGCGCGGGCGGCCTCGGGTGTCCAGGGGGCCGCCGGGGTGGGTGCGGCGCGGGTGGGGGTGCCGGAGGCGGCGGCCAGGTCGACCGCGTCGGCCCCATCGGCGACGTCGGCCAGGTCGGCCACGTCGGTGGAGGAGGCCCGGGAAGCCGACGTGCCTCGGGAGGCCGGGCGGCGGCGGTTGCGGCGCCGGGGCAGCCCGGTGCCGAGGGGCGCGGGGGCACCGGGCGCGTCGGGCATGTCGTCCACGGACCTGCCGTTCAGCAGGCCGCCCCCGGCAGGGTCCGCGACGGCCGGGCCGAGCCCCGCGCCGCCCGCGTCCTGGTTCACCGTGCCGACGACCACGGGTTCCACGACCACCGGCTTGTGGTCCGCCGCCCGTACGGCGCTGGTCTGCTCGGTCAGCAGCCGGTGCGGTACGAAGACCACCACCCGCGTGCCGCCGTACGCCGACGCCGTGGACAGCTCGACGCCGAAGCCCAGCTCCCGCGACCAGCGCCCCACACAGGCGAGCCCCAGCCGGGGCACCGCGCCCAGCTGGGCCAGGTCGAGACCGTCCCGCAGCTGGCCCACGGCCTTCTCCAGCACGTCCGGCGGCATCCCGAGCCCCGCGTCGTCGATCTCGATGACCGCGCCCGCGGCGACCTCGCGGATGGCGACCGCGACCTGGGTACGGGAGGGGGAGAAGACCGTGGCGTTCTCCAGGAGTTCGGCCACCGCGTGCATCAGGCCCTCCACGGCGGGGGCCACCGCGTAGAGGGTCTGACCGCCGTGGACGTCCACCCGGCCGAACTCCACGATGCGCGACTGCGCGCCCCGCACGCAGTCGAAGAGCGACACCGGCCGGGTCTCCCGCCGCGCGGGCCAGATCCCGCACATCACCAGCAGCGTCTGGGCCTTACGGGTCATCTGGGCGGCGGCGTGGTCCGCCTTCATGACCTCGCCCATCAGCCCGGCGTCCTCGACATACTGCTCCAGGCCGTCGAGGACCTGCTGCTGCACCATCGACATGGCGTGCATATTGCGGGCCACGGACTCGAACGACGCCTGGACGGAGTCGCGCAGGATCCGCTCCCGGCGCGCCGCCTCGTCCAGATCGGTCTGTACGGCGGCCAGCCGGGCGACCTCCTCGCCGCGCTCGGCCGCCAGCGCCCGCTCCTCGGCCGCATTGGCTCGTTCCCGCTCGGAAACGGCTCGTTCTCGCTCGGTCGCCCTACGCGCGTCCGCGAGCGCGCGGCGAAGTCTGACCACCCAGGTGAGGCACAGTGATAACACCAGTACCAGCACCGCGGACGCGGCCAGCACGACGGCCCCCGTCCCCGACAGCACCTTCGACACCTCCATCTGGGACACGGCCAAGAAAGGGCAGATACTACTGACCAACTGATCAGTCTGGTCCGGTAGTTGCCAAACTCTCACGACTGGGCGGCCGTGTCCGCACCGGGGTCGGGGTTCCGGCTACGCCGCCCGGGGCAGGCGCAACAGCAGGCGAGCCCCGCCCCGCGGGCTGGTGAGCACCGTAAGGGTGCCGCCGTGGGCGTGAGCGATGTCATTGGCGATGGCGAGGCCGAGACCGGTGCCGCCGTCCTGGCGGGCCCGGGCATCATCCAGCCGGGTGAACCGCTCGAAAACGCGCTCGCGGTCGCTTTCGGGGATGCCGGGGCCGTCGTCGTCCACGGCCAGTTCGACCATGCCGCCCCGGACCGCCACGCTGATGGAGACGCTGGAACGGGTGTGGCGGCGGGCGTTGTCGGCGAGGTTGGTGAGCAGCCGGGACAGCTGCACCCGGCTGCCGGTCACGACGGCGGCCCGGTCCCGGTTCCCGGATTTCGTGAGGCGGTCCCCGGCCGTCGTGGGGTGACCTCCGGCCGTCGTGGGCTGGTCACCCCCGGCCGTCTTTGGCTGGTGACCTCCGGCCGTCGTGGGCTGGTCCATCGTGAGCGTGCCCGGGTGCCGCCGTACCTCCTCGGCCGCCAGCGCGCCGAGGTCCACCGCGGCCTTGGGCGGCGCCTCCTGCGCGTCGAGCCGGGCGAGCAGCAGCAGATCGGAGGCGACGGCCTGGAGCCGGTCGGTGTCCCGCAGCGCCTTGTGCACGGCGGCCGGCCAGTCGGTGCGCGACGGGCGGGCCAGGACCAGCTCGAGCTGTGCGCGTACGGCCGCGATGGGGCTGCGCAGCTCGTGCGAGGCGTCGGCCACGAACTGCCGCTGCCGGGTCATGGCCCGGTGCAGCCGGTCCAGCGTGGCGTTCATGGTCCGGGCCAGCCGGTGGATCTCGTCCCGCGCCCGGGGCACCGGCACCCGGCGGTGCAGATCGCGCTCGGTGATCTCGGTGAACTCCCGCCGCATCGCGGCGACCGGGCGCAGCGCTCGGCCCACCAGCAGCCAGGTGAGCCCCGCCACGAACAGCACCAGACCGGCGGCCGCGGGGGCTGCCTGACGCAGCAGCAGCCCGGTGGCGCTGTCGAGGGAGGTGGTCGAGGGGCTCACCGTCACGCTGTACGGCCGCCCGGCCTGGACGGGTTCGGTGGGCTCGGCGGATTCGGCGGATTCGGCGGATTCGCTGGGTTCGGTGGGTTCGGTGGGGAGCCTCGAGAGCCCGGGCGGCCCCTGCGAGGCGGTATCCGTCGGGGCCGTGGGGGTGACCGTCCGGCCGGAGGCGTCCCTGATCGTCACCTGGCCGGGGGCGGCGACGATGTATGCCCGCTGCGGCATGGCCCGGGCATTCCCCAGCTGGCCCTTGATCGCCACGGCGGCGTTCCTGGCGTCCAGGTCGGCGCTGGCACGGAGGTTGTGCTGGAGGGCGAGCACCAGGGCCAGCATGCACAGCGCGATGGCGAAGGCCACGGTCCCGGCGGCCGCCAGTACGGCCTTGGCACGCACGCTCAACCCGGAGGTCAGGCGCGGGCGGCGGGTCCGTATGCCCTCCGGCTCCTGCTGCCCGTGCGCCAAGTGCTCAGCGTCCGCGTCGCGTTCTGTGCCCGCGATGTGCCCCACTGTTTCACCCTCCGTCGCGGGCCAGCAGATAGCCCGCGCCCCGTATCGTGCGGATCGACCGCCGTCCGTACGGCACATCGATCTTCCGGCGCAGACTGCGGATGTAGACCTCGACCAGATTGGCCCCACCGTCGTACGCGGCGTCCCACACGCTCTGCACGATCTCGGACTTGGAGACCACCTGCCCGGCGCGCCGGGCGAGGTACTCCAGCACGGCGAACTCCTTGGCCGTGAGCGTGACCTCGTCCGTCCCGCGCGCACAGGCCAGCGCCGCGGGCTCCAGCCGCAGATCGCCCAGCTCCAGCACCTCGGGCCGGTCCAGCCCGCCGCGCCGCACCAGGGCGCGCACCCGGGCGATCAGGACGACGAAGGAGAACGGCTTGGTCAGATAGTCGTCCGCGCCCACGTCGAGCCCATCGGCCTCGTCGTACTCGCCGTCCTTGGCGGTGAGCATCAGGATCGGCGTCCAGTCGCCCTCCTCGCGCAGCCGCGAGCACAGCTGATAGCCGGAGCACCCGGGGAGCATCACATCCAGCACGATCGCCGCGTACTCGCCGGACCGGGCGAGCGCCAGGCCGCTGAGCCCGTCGGCCGCCGTCTCGATGGTGAAACCCTCCTGCTCCAGGCCCTCGGTGAGCAGTTCGCGGAGCCGGGCGTCATCTTCCACCACCAGTATGCGCACGCGGTCAGGATGGCACGGGCGAGCTGAGGCCCCGCTGAAACCGGCACCGGGTTCAGCGGGGCCTCAGGTGATTCAGCGAGGACTCAGCATCGGTGCGCCACGGTGAGTGCGCCGACGGATCAAGGGTCCTTCGGCAGCCAGTTCCACTCCCCGAACGAAGGAGAGCTGTGCCCATGTCTCGTACCCTGCCCCGTACCTCGGCCGCGAAGCGGCGCGGTGTCGTGCTCGCCGTGGCGGCGGGCGCCCTGGCGCTGGGGGCCGCGGCCCCCGCCTCGGCCTCGGCTTCCCAGTCCTCCTCTGCGTCGGCCTCCGCCGCCAAGGGGAAGACGTCCCACGGTCCGGCCCTCTGTGTGATCCGGGCCGACGACGACAGCGCCACGCCGACCACACCGACCAAGCCGGGCAAGGCGGTTGAGCATGCCAAGCCGGTCAAGCTGACCGAGGCGCGCAAGGTCGCCGGCAAGAAGGCCGTCGCGGCGTCCAAGGACCGCTCCCGCGGGCACGACGACACCTGCGTCGTCATCCCCGCCTTCCCGACCCACCCCGGGAAGACCTGCAAGGTCGTGGTGATCAGGCATGGCTCCGGGAAGCCGGGCTCCGGCCCCGCCTTCCCCACGAAGCCCGGCAAGCACACCACGCCCGCCAAGCCCTCCAAGCCGGGCAAGCCCACCAAGCCCGGTAAGCCGGGCAAGCCGGGCAAGGTCTGCGTGATCGTCATATCCAAGGACGGGCACCGGGTCACCAAGTCGTCCGCGGACGCGAAGACCGCGGCGGTCGAGGCGACCCGCGCGACCCGCTCCTGATCCACCGGCCGGCCAAGTGGGGGGCCGGCCGTCAAATGCCCGGCGCGCACGGCGCGCCGGGCATTTCCGTACGCCGTGAGACCGTGTCGGCGCCCGGGAAGCGCAGGACGAGCGAAGGCGTTCACACGGCATGTCGATCATTCACAAGACCACGATGAGCCCGACCAAGCTGGAGCTCCTCACCCCGTGGCTGCCCCAGCAGCCGTGGTACGCCGCCGCGGGGCGCCCGCCGGAGCTGTCCCGGGTCGGCGGCTTCCGGCTCGACGATCCGAAGGGCGAGGTGGGGATCGAGTTCATGGTGGTCCGGGACGACGCCGGTGACCGGCCCGCCTGGTACCACGTACCGATGACCTACCGCGCGGCGCCGCTCGACGGAGCCGAGCGGGCCCTCATCGGCACGACCGAGCACGGGGTGCTGGGGCAGCGGTGGATCTACGACGGGCCGCATGACCCGGTGCTGGTGGCCCAGTTGATCGCGCTCCTCCAGGGCTGTGCCGAACCGCAGGCGCAGAGCGAATCGCACACCCCCGACCCCTCCGTCACGGTCGGGGTGACCGGCGCCGGGTTCGACGTCCTGGCAGCCGGGGCCGCGGGGGCGACGGCCGTCGCGAACGGCCCGGACGGCACCCGTCTGCTGCTGGATGACGGAGGCCCCGCCCTCCACGTGACGCGCGTTCTGCGTGCGGAGCCCGGTGCGGAGCCCGGTGCGGAGCCTGGTGCGGAGTCCGGTCCGGACTCCGGTCCGGAGTCCGAGTCCACCGGGCCCCTGGGCCATGTCAGCGCGGGCTGGCGGCTGTCGGAGGGCGGCGAGGCCCGCGGCCGGTACGTCGTGCTGTACGGCGGCGACACGGCGTCCTGACACCCCGAACGCCCCTCACCGAACCGATAGATCCAATGAATTGACGCCCTGGAGGCGAAGCGAGGCCAATCCATGCGCGCTATATTGACGTGTTCCGCTCATAGATCCTACCTTTCCCGGGGCCACCACTCCACGAGTTCCAGCAGGGTTCCAGCAAGGTTCCGCAGGGAGGGACATGTCGGAGTACGTACGCTCACGCATCCGGAACGTCCGCAAGGCCCGTAGCGCGGCCCCCAGAGCCGCCGCCGTCGCGGCCGTCTTAGCCACCCTCGCCACCCTCGGCGCCGCGTTCGGCGGCACCGCCGACGCCGTCGCGCGCGGGCCCCGCCCCGCCGCCGATGTCTATGCCGCCGATGTCTATGCCGCCGATGTCTATGTCGCGCCCAACGGCGACGACCGCGCCCCCGGCACCCGCGCCGCCCCCGTCCGCACCCCCGAGCGCGCCCGCGGCCTCGTACGGAAGCGTGTCCCACACCAGAGTGCCGACCTTACGGTGCACCTCGCGCCGGGCACGTACCGTCTCTCCCGTCCGCTCGTCCTCGACTCCCGCGACTCCGGGGGCAATGGCCACCGCGTCATCTGGCAGGGCGGCAAGGGCACCGTGTTCAGCGGTGGGCGGGCGGTCCGGGGCTGGCGGCCGGTCAAGGGCGACGCCGGGCTGTGGTCGGCGCCCGCGCCCGCCGGGCTGGACAACACCAGGCAGCTGTATGTGAACGGCGTCCGCGCCCAGCGGGCGCGCGGGCCGATCCCGGTGACCCTCACCGCCACCGACACCGGCTACACCGCGTCCGCCGACACCCTCGCCCGCTGGCGCAACCCGTCGGACATCGAGTTCGTCTACCCCAGCGGTGAGGCGCTGTGGAACATCCAGCAGTACGGACTCGGCCCGTGGACCGAACCGCGCTGCCCCATCGGCTCGATGACCGGCACCACCGTCACCATGGCCCAGCCGTGCTGGGACAACTCCACCAAGCGCGTGGAGTTCCCCGACATCCCCGGCCGCAGCATCAACATGGTCGGCCCCGCCAAGCTCACCAGCGGCGCGCTGCCCGGCTATGCCGAGAACGCCTTCGAGGTCCTGGACCAGCCCGGGGAGTGGTACCTCGACCGGCACACCCGCACCGTCTACTACCGCCCGCGCTCCGGGGAGAACCCGCGCACCGCCGATGTGGAGGCGCCGGTCCTGGAGAAGCTGGTCGACGGGCGGGGCACCGGGCGCGCGCCGCTGCACGACATCGCCCTGCGCGGCATCGAGTTCTCGTACGCCACCTGGCTCACCCCCTCCTCGCCCGAGGGCTTCTCCGAGGTGCAGGCGGGCTATACGGTGACCGGCCCGGAGGGCTGGAAGACCCAGGGGCTGTGCGACTACACCCCGGGCGGCACCTGCCCGTACGCGTCCTGGACCAAGATGCCCGGCAACGTGGCCATCAGCCACGGCCGTGACATCGAGTTCTCCGACGACGCCTTCACCCACCTCGGCGCGGCCGGGCTCGAACTCGGCACCGGAACGCGGAACGCGACCGTACGCGGCAATGTCTTCACCGACATCTCCGGCAACGGCATGGAGATCGGCGGGGTGGACGCCCCAGAGCCGGGCAGCGACGCCGACCTCACCCGCGCGGTGTCGGTGACGAACAACCACCTCTACGCACTGCCCCGCGAGTACCACGGCGGCGTCGCCATCCTCAACGGCTACACCCGCGACAACACCATCGCCCACAACCAGATCGACCACGTCGCCTACTCGGCGATCTCGATGGGCTGGGGCGGCTGGCCCGACAAGATCGGCAAACCGGCCACCGCCAATGTCTCCCGCGACAACAGGGTGGCCGACAACCTCATCTTCGACTACATGCAGGCACTCGACGACGGCGCCGGCGTCTACACCCAGGGCCTCACCGGAAGCTCCCTCGGCAACGGCGAGAAGATCACCGGCAATGTCATCCACGACGGGTGGGGGCTGGGCCGGACCGTCTACACCGACAACGGCTGCACCTACGTCACGGTCGAGGGCAACGTCCTCTACGGCGCTCAGGCCAACGTCCTCAGCGCACACGTCGACTACCGTGACGACCTCGGCAACAACGACCCGACCCGCATCGTCGGCAACTACTGGGAGCAGGGCGACCCCGACGGGGACGACAAGGGCGTGGTGACCAGCGGCAACCACATCCTGGCCGCCCCGTCCAAGGCACCCGCCGACATCGTGGCCGCGGCCGGTCTCCAACCCCGCTACCGGGGGCTGCTCGGCCGTACGTACGCCGCCGACTCCGTGCCCGAAGCACCCACCCGCGTGGGCGACTTCGCGGCGGACGGCTCGGTGTACGTCACCTGGAACCCGTCGTATGTCGAGGGCGGGACCCCGGTCACCTCGTACACCGTCACCGCGACGTCCTCCGATGGCGCCCACACCGTCTCCACCACCGTCCCGGCGGCGCGCTTCAAGCGGATCGCGTACGCGGTGGTCGACGGGCTCATCAACGGCACGCCGTACACGGTGACCGTCACGGCCCGCAACGGGGCGGGGCGGAGCGAGACGTCGCTGTCCGCCGCGCCCGTCACGCCCACGGCGGATGGTTCCGGTGTCCTGCCCGACGCCCCCACCGGTGTGAAGGCCAACGCGGATGCCACGGCGGCGACACTGTCCTGGACCCCGCCCAAGACCACCGGCACCACCCCGGTCATCGGCTACCGCATCACCGTCTCCGACGGCCGTACGGTCACCGTGACCGGCCGCGACGTCCTGGTCTCCCAGCCCCGGGCCAAGGGGATGCTGCGGGTGATCGGCAAGCTGCGCCCGGCCACCGCGTACACCTTCTCGATCGCGGCACTGACCGCCACGGGCACCGGCCCGTCGGCGGATGCGTCCGTCACGACTCCGAACGGATAAGGGGGCGAAAGCTCAAATTCTGCTCTGAAATGGCACTCATCAGGGTTCATCACCGTTCAGAAAGACAAAACTGACGGTACTTGAGCAGTTCGGATGGACACGGATGGAAAAGGTTGGACGGGGGCATTCCGATGTGTGCCATGACCAGACGCCCGGACCTCTATGACATCGCCTATCTGGTGGGCGGGCGGCCGTGGGTGATCCAGACCCTTCTGATAGCGCTCCAGGAGCGGGATGTGATCACCCTCCGGCGCTCCCGGATCCGCGCCACGGCGGGCGAGGGGGCCGAGCACCCGGGGGCCGAGCACCCGATAGAGCGGGCGCTCATCGCGCTGTGCCCGAGCTCGCGGCCGGTGGACCGCGTGGTCCCCGCGCTGCTCGACGGACCCGAACTGGCGGAGATCCGGCTCCGGCTCGCGGCTGACGGACTGCTCACCCGTCTCCGGGGCCGCCCCACCCGCACGGGCAGGCGCCGCGTGGAAGCGGCCGTGCGGGAGGGGGCGCTCCCCTCGTACGTCTTCTACGGCCCCGTCGTCGTCCCGGAACCGGCCCGGCGCAGGGCCGTCAGCGACGCGATACCCATCCCGACCGGCGACCCGGCCTACTGGGACCGGAACCTCCTCATCGCCTACGACCCCGGGTACCTCGACCAGGAGTCCTTCTACACCGCACATGGGTGGGCCGACGACCGTGGCGGAAGCCATGGCGGCGACCACGGTGGGAGCCACGGCGGCGACTATGGCGGCGGCCACCACTCCTGCGGCGGAGGGGGAGGCGGTGGCGGTGGCGGCGACTAAGCCTGCCCGGTGGGTCGCCTGCGGCGTGCTGCACCCCTCCCCGCGCCTTCCCACGCAGCGTCGATTTGCGGCTCCGCCGCGTGGGGGCTCCGCCCCAGACCCCGACCGCGCCGCAGGTGGCGCGGCGGGCGCGCCCGGCGTCAGGCGGTGGCCGCGTCCTCGTAAGGCGTGGGGCAGCCATGCGTGGCGGTCACGGCCGTGAGCAGCACCACCGAGTCCTCCAGCGCCCGCAACCCGTGCCGTTCGTGCGGCAAGTCCTGCACCTGGCCCGCGATGAGATCCAGCCGGTCACCGCCGCCGGTCAGCCGTACATGCCCGTGCAGCACCTGGAGGCTGGCCGCCGGGGGAGCGTTGTGCTCGTCGAGCTCACAGCCGGAGACCATGGCGATCACGCTCTGCCGCAGCGGGCCGTCGTGCAGGAACAGATGTGCGCTGCGCCCGTGCGGATCGGCCTTGGCCTGGTCCAGATGGTGGCGCGCGAGCGCGGTGAGGTCATCCATGTGTGCCCCTCGATCGGTCCGGTCTGATCGTTGGCGGGTTCCCTCAATCCTCACCGGCTAGCGTGGTGGGCGCCAGTCCGCAGCCGCGCCGTGCAATTTGCCGTGCAACCGCCCCGTGGAGAGAGGTACCGCAGCAGTGGCCGACTACCTGACCGTACTGACCACCACCGACACCCCCGAGAAGGCCGAGGCGCTGGCCCGTGGGGCGATCGAGGCCCGGCTGGCGGCCTGTGCGCAGATCAGCCAGCCCGTGACATCCGTGTACCGGTGGGAGGGCGAGGTCGAGACGGCGGCCGAGTGGCAGGTGCTGTTCAAGACCACCGCCGCGCGCTACGACGAGCTGGAGGCGCATATCCGCGAGGCGCACGACTACGAGACCCCCGAGGTCATCGCGACGCCCATCGTGAACGGCAGCGAGGACTACCTGGCGTGGGTGGTGTCGGAGACGACGATCGGCTGACGGTGATCGAGGGCCGGGGCGTGGGCTACGGGGTGTCCGCCCGGCTGCTCCCTCCCTGCCCCTTCCCACGGCATCGATATGCGGCTCCGCCACGTGGTGGGGCTCCGCCCCTCAGCCCCGGGGTCCAGGGGCGGAGCCCCTGGTATCGGGAAGGGGCGGGGAGGGGAGCGGCCCGCCGCAGGCGTCACGATCCGCCAGACGCCCCCGGGCCCCTGGGCGAGATCCGGGGCGACGGTCAACGCGAGCCAGAGCGCGAGCCGGCGCCCGAGCCCCGCTCCGCCAGCGCCTCCTCGATCCCCCGCTCCCGCGGCCCAAGGAAGTGCGGATCCGGCTCGAACGCCGCGTCCAGCGCCGCCTTGCCCGCCGCCACGACCTCCCGCGTGCCACCGAAGTACCAGGTCGCATCGTGCGGCTCGTCGACCGCGACCCCGTACGCGTCGATCCCCGCCGCCCCGCACAGCGCCAGCGCCCGGCGGACATGGAACCCCTGGCTCACCAGTACCGCCTTGTGCACCCCGAAGACCCGCCGGGCCCGGCTGCAGGAGTCCCAGGTGTCGAACCCCGCGAAGTCGCTCACGATCCGCCGGTCCGGGACCCCGCGCTTGACCAGGTACGCGCGCATCGCGTCCGGCTCGTCGTAGTCATGGCGGCTGTTGTCGCCCGTGACCAGCAGCGCATGGATCCTGCCGGTCTTGTAGAGCCGTACGGCGGCGTCCAGCCGGTGCGCCAGATACGGCGACGGCTCCCCGTTCCACAGCCCCGCCCCGAAGACCACCCCGACCGGGGCCGAGGGCACATCGGCGACCGTATGGATCCGGTCGTCGGTGCTCAGCCGCAGCCAGGTCGCGGGGAGCAGGGCCAGTACGCACACCAGGACGCTCCCCCGCACCAGTCGCCGCCACCCCCGCCGTGTTCTCGGCAACCGCCCCCGCACCCACCCCAGCATGCGCTCCCCCTCTTCGCCTCACTGATCGGCTCGCGCTGTGGGACGCCGGGGAGGGGAGCGGCGGTTGCCTCATCCGGCCCAGGTGACGCGCACCACGGCGATCAGCTGCTGACTGGCCACCGGCAGGAAGAAGCGAGCGGCGCAGTGTGGCCGGCGTTCGATGCCGACGACGCGGAGCCTGTCGCTCGGGGCGGGTCTGCCGCCCGGATAGGCTGAGTGACCCCCCCGTCAGCGAAAACAACAGGTGATCCACGCCATGCCCCCGATTCCCACCGCAGAGCTCCATCTCCATATCGAGGGCACCCTGGAGCCCGATCTGGCCTTCGCGCTCGCCGGGCGCAATGGGGTCGAGCTGCCGTTCGCCACCGAGGAGGAGCTGCGGGCCGCGTACTCCTTCGGGGACCTCCAGGACTTCCTGGACCTCTACTACGCGCTGATGACCGTGTTGCGCACCGAGGACGACTTCGCCGACCTCACCAACGCGTATCTGGCCCGCGCCCGTGCGCAGGGCGTACGGCATGCGGAGATCTTCTTCGACCCGCAGGCGCACACCGCGCGCGGCGTGGAGATCGACACGGTCATCCGCGGGATCGGCCGCGCGCTGGACGCCGCGCCGCGCGCGTACGGCATCACCACGCGTCTGATCATGTGCTTCCTGCGCGACGAGAGCGCCGAGTCGGCCCTGGCGACCTTCGAGGCGGCCCGCCCCCACCTGGACCGGATCGCCGCCGTCGGCCTGGACTCGGCGGAGGTCGGGAACCCGCCCTCGAAGTTCCGCGAGGTGTACGCGCTGGCGCGGGAGGCCGGGCTGAAGTGCGTCGCGCACGCGGGGGAGGAGGGGCCGCCCGCGTATGTGTGGGAGGCGCTCGACGTCCTTGGCGTGGACCGCGTCGACCACGGGGTGCGGAGCCTGGAGGACGAGGCGCTGGTGGCCCGGCTGGTCGCGGACCGGACCCCGCTGACCGTCTGCCCCCTGTCGAACGTCCGGCTGCGCGTCGTGGACCGCGTCGAGGACCATCCGCTGCCCGCGATGCTGGACGCCGGTCTGCTGGTGACGGTCAACTCCGACGACCCCGCCTACTTCGGCGGCTACGTGGGCGACAACTACACCGCCGTACGGGACGCGCTCGACCTCGACGAGGCGACCCTGCGCACCCTGGCCCGCAACTCCTTCCAGGCCGCCTTCCTGGACGAGGAGACGCGGGCGGCGTATCTGAAGGAGGTCGAGAGCTGGAGCTGACGCCGACCGGAGGCGGTCAGCCCTCGGCCGGTTCCAGCCGCACCGCGCACACCTTGAACTCCGGCATCCGCGACACCGGATCCAGCGCCGGGTTCGTCACCGTGTTGGCCCGCCCCGGACCCGCCCAGTGGAACGGCATGAACACCGTGTCCGGCCGGATGTCCCGGCTGATACGGGCCGGGGCCACGGCGCGGCCGCGCCGGGAGACCACCGCGATCGGCGCGCCCTCGGCCACCCCCAGCCGCTCGGCGAGCAGCGGGTGGAGCTGGACGTAGGGGCCGGGCGCGGCCTCGTTGAGCTCGCTGACGCGCCGGGTCTGGGCGCCGGACTGGTACTGGGCCAGCACCCGGCCCGTCGTCAGCAGCACCGGATACTCCGCGTCCGGCTCCTCGGCCGCCGGGCGATGGCTGACCGGGGCGAAGCGGGCCCGGCCGTCGTCCGTGGCGAAGCGGTCGAGGAAGAGGCGGGGCGTACCGGGGTGCGGGTGGGCTCCCGGGGTTATGGATTCGGCGGGTGTGGAGTGGGCCGGGCTCTTGGATTCGGCCGGTGTGGGGTCGGCCGGGCTCTTGGATTCGGCCGGTGTGGGGTCGGCCGGGCTCATGGATTCGGCCGGTGTGGGGTCGGCCGGGCTCATGGATTCGGCCGGTGTGGGGTCGGCCGGGCTCATGGATTCGGCCGGTGTGGGGTCGGCCGGGCTCATGGATTCGGCCGATGTGGGGTCGGGCGGGCTCACGGATTCGGGCGGGCTCATGGATTCGGCCCCCTCCGAGCCGTCCCGTTCCACGCCCTCCGGGCAGGGCCAGAACACCCCGTCCTCCTCCGCGATCCTCCGGTACGTGATGCCCGAGTAGTCGGCCGGACCCCCGGCCGAGGCCCGCCGCAGCTCCTCGAAGACCTCCTCCGCGTCCGCCGGGAACCCCTTCTCCCAGCCCAGCCGGGCCGCGAGCCCGCTCAGCACCCACAGGTCCGTCCGGACGCCCGGCGGCGGGGTGAGGGCCGCCCGGCGGAGGAGGACCCGGCCCTCCAGGTTGGTCATGGTCCCGGTCTCCTCGGCCCACTGGGCCACCGGCAGCACCACATCGGCGAGCGCGGCGGTCTCCGAGAGCACGACGTCCGCGACCGCCAGGAAGTCCAGCGACCTCAGCCGGGACTCCACATGGGCCGCGCGCGGGGCGGAGACGAGCGGGTTGGAGCCCATCAGCAGCAGCGCCCGGACGTCCTGTCCGAGCGCGTCCAGGAGTTCGTAGGCGCTGCGCCCCGGCCCGGGGAGGTCGTCGGGTTCGACGCCCCAGACCGCCGCCACATGGGCGCGCGCGGCCGGGTCGTCCAGCTTGCGATAGCCGGGCAGCTGATCGGCCTTCTGGCCGTGTTCGCGGCCGCCCTGGCCGTTGCCCTGGCCGGTCAGGCAGCCGTAGCCGGACAGCGGGCGGCCCGCGCGGCCGGTGGCCAGGCACAGGTTGATCCACGCGCCCACGGTGTCGGTGCCCTTGGACTGCTGCTCGGGGCCCCGGGCCGTCAGCACCATCGAGCTCTCGGCGTCGCAGAACATCGTGACGGCCTTACGGAGCTCAGGAACCGGGACGCCCGTGATCCGCTCCACCAGCTCGGGCCAGTGGGCCATCGCGGCGGCCCGCGCCTCGGGCCAGCCGCTGGTGCGCCGTTCGACGAACTCCTCGTCCACCCGGCCCTCCGCGACCACCAGGTGCAGCAGCCCCAGCGCGAGCGCGAGATCGGTGCCGGGGCGCGGCGCCAGATGCAGATCCGCCTGTTCGGCCGTACGGGTCCGCCGGGGATCGACCACGATCAGCTTGCCGCCCGCCTCCTTCAGCTCGGTCAGATAGCGCAGCGCGGGCGGCATGGTCTCGGCCAGGTTCGAGCCGACGAGGACGACGCATCCGGTGCGGGCCACGTCCGCCAGCGGGAACGGCAGCCCGCGGTCAAGACCGAAGGCCCGCTGATGGGCGGCGGCGGCCGAGGACATGCAGAACCGGCCGTTGTAGTCGATCTGTGAGGTGCCGAGCACCACCCGGGCGAACTTGCCCAGCGCGTACGCCTTCTCGTTCGTCAGCCCGCCGCCGCCGAAGACCCCCACCGCGTCGCGGCCGTACGCCCGGCGGGTGGACTCCAGGCCCTCGGCGATCCGGTCGAGGGCCTCCTCCCAGGTGGCCGGTTCGAGCCGACCGGTGTCAGGGCGGCGGACCAGCGGCTCGGTCAGACGCACCCGGGAGGAGAGCACGGCGGGCGCGGTGCGGCCCTTGCCGCACAGCGCGCCACGGTTGACGGGGAACGCGGTGCGCTCGACGACCTCGACGCCGACCGGCCGACCGCCCGGCCCGTCACCGGGTCCCTCACCTGGCCCGCTGCCCGGCGGCACCGGGCGCAGCGCCATACCGCACTGCAGCGAACAGTAAGGGCAGTGCGTATCGACGGGGTCGGAGGAGGCGGGGGAGTGCTCCCCGGGAACCGGAACGTGCGCCATGCGAAGGAGCGTGCTACGGCCGTGTTACAGCCCGCGTCACCTCGCATTACGCCTGCGGGAAGCGGACCTCAGCACGGCGCGGGGCGGCCGGTGAAGTCGACGCAATCACCTGTGACGGCCACGCAATGGCGGCGCAATCTGCCGCTGCCAGGCTCTCGTCATGACGCCCCACCCCGCTCCTCCCGGTGCACCTGGCCCTCCTGGTCCTCCTGGCCCTCCTGGTCCTCCTGGCCCCGACGGCACGGCGGACTTCGACAGTGCCCGGCAGATCATGACCCGGTTCACCGCCCAGCTCACCACCCAGCTCGACCGGCTGGGTCACCACGGCGTCCGCCGGGGCGGCCGCGTTCGCCCGCCGGCGCTCGTCGCCGTCGCCCACGGCAGCCGGGACCCCGAGGCGCTGCGCACCGTGAACGCCCTCCTGGACCGCGTCCGCGCGCTCCGCCCCGGACTACCCGTACGCCTGGGCCATATCGAACTCAACCGGCCGCTGCTGGCCGACACACTGGCCGCGCTGCGCGGCGAGGCGGTGCTCGTCCCGCTGCTGCTGAGCCGAGGCCACCACATCAAACGGGACATCCCGGACGCCGTCGCGGCCGCGCCCCATCTCACCGCCCGGATCGCCGCCCCGCTCGGCCCGGACCCGCTGCTCGCCGAGGCACTGCACGCCCGGCTGGCGGAGGCGGGCCGACGCGCTGCGGTTCCGCCCCTGACGGGCGGCGTCGTCCTCGCCGCCGCGGGCTCCCGCGACCCGGACGCGGCCGTCGACACGGCCCGTACCGCCGCCCTGCTCAGCGCCCGGCTCGGCGGGGTGCCCGTGCTGCCCGGCCACGCCTCCGGCTCCGGCCCCGCCGTGCCCGAGGCCGTACGCGCCCTGGCCGCGCTCGGCCACGACCGGATCGCGGTCGCCTCCTACTTCACCGCGCCCGGCCGTTTCGCGGCCCAGTGCGCGAGCGCCGTACCCGGCCTCGCGGCCGCCCCGCTCGGCGCCCATCCGGCGGTGGCGCGTCTCGTACTGCGCCGTTACGAACAGGCGCTGGCCTCTGCGCCCTTGTCACACCCGGCGGCTACCGTCGGTGTATGAGTCCCAACGCACCCCCTGAACCGGAACCGGATCCGGCCGACTCGGCCGGTGTCCCTTCGGCCGGTGCCGCCTCGGCCGGTGTCCCCGAGGCTGGCCCCCGCCGCGTCCCCGGCTATGCCGCGGCGGACCTCGAGCGCTGGGCGCCCGAGCCCGACAAGCGGCCGGGCCGGACCGCCTTCCAGCGGGACCGGGCGCGGGTGCTGCACTCCGCCGCGCTGCGCAGACTGGCCGGGAAGACCCAGGTGGTGCCCGCCACACCGGCCGCCGACCCCGGACCGGCCGGACGCGCCCCGGCCTTCGACGCCACGCCCCGCACCCGGCTGACCCACTCCCTGGAGTGCGCCCAGGTGGGCCGTGAGCTGGGGGCCGCCCTCGGCTGCGACCCGGATCTGGTGGAGACGGCCTGTCTCGCCCATGACCTCGGCCATCCGCCGTTCGGGCACAACGGCGAGCGGGTGCTCAACGAGATCGCCGAGCCCTGCGGCGGCTTCGAGGGGAACGCGCAGTCGCTGCGGCTGCTGGCCCGGCTGGAGCCGAAGCGGTTCGTGCCCGGCCGGGGCACCGGCGAGCCGGTGAGCGTCGGGCTCAACCTCACCCGCGCCGCGCTGGACGCCGCCACCAAGTACCCCTGGCCGCGCGGCGGCCATCCGCACAGCCCCCGCTCCCCGAAGTTCGGGGTCTATGAGGACGACGTCCCGATCTTCGAGTGGTACCGGCAGGGCGCCCCCGAGGGCCGTACGACCTTCGAGGCCCAGGTCATGGACTGGTCCGACGATGTCGCCTACTCCGTCCACGACGTCGAGGACGGGCTGCACGCGGGCCATCTGAACCCCGCGCGCCTGCTCGCCGAGCCCGAGCGCCACGAGGTCTTCGCCGTCGCCGCCGACCGCTACGCCCCGGGGGCCGAGCCCGACGAACTGGCCGAGGCGCTGGACCGGCTGCTGGGCCAGGAGTGGTGGCCGCACGGCTACGACGGCTCGTCCGTCGCCCAGGCCCGCCTCAAGGACGCCACCAGCCAGCTCATCGGCCGCTTCTGCCTGGCCGCCGAGGGCGCCACCCGCGCGGCGTACGGCACGGGCCGCTTCACCCGCTACCACGCCGAGCTGGTCGTCCCCCGCGCCACCCGTCTGGAGTGCGCGGTCCTCAAGGCGGTCGCCGACCGGTATGTGATCCAGCGCGCCGACCAGGAGCTGGTCCGGGCCGATCAGCGCGTGGTCATCGCCGAGCTGGGCGAGGCCCTGATCGCCCGCGCCCCCGACGGCCTGGACCCCCAGTTCCGCGCGCTCTTCGACGCGGCCGGGGACGACCGGGGCCGGCTGCGGGCCATCGTCGACCAGATCGCCTCCCTGACCGACACCTCGGCCCGGGGGCTCCACGCCCGGCTCACCGTTTGAAGCCGGAAGCCGCCCGCCGGATACGGCTTCCGCGCACACATACGGCCTACCGGCCCTTCCGGACGCAAGCGCGGTGCGGGAGGCTCCCCTGGGTAAGGCACTCATAGAGGAACCGCTCGGCACGGCTCGGCAGCCAGGAGGACACAAGTGGTGGACGCACACCAGACATTCGTCATCGTCGGAGGGGGCCTGGCCGGGGCGAAAGCCGCGGAAACCCTTCGAGCGGAGGGATTCACCGGGCGGGTGATCCTCATCGGTGACGAACGCGACCACCCCTATGAACGGCCCCCGCTCTCCAAGGGCTTCCTCACCGGCAGCCAGGAGCGCGACAGCGTCTTCGTCCACGAGCCCGCCTGGTACGCCCAGGCCGATGTCGAGCTCCACCTCGGCCTGCCCGCCGTCCACCTGGACCGCACCGCCAAGGCCGTGACCCTGGGCGACGGCGCCCGGGTCCACTACGACCGGCTGCTGCTGGCCACCGGCGCCGAGCCGCGCCGCCTCGACATCCCCGGCACCGATCTGGCCGGGGTCCACCATCTGCGCCGGCTCGCCCACGCCGAGCGGCTCAAGGGCGTCCTCACCACCCTCGGCCGGGACAACGGCCAGCTGGTCATCGCGGGCGCGGGCTGGATCGGCCTCGAGGTCGCGGCCGCCGCCCGCGGCTACGGCGCCGAGGTGACCATCGTCGAGCCCGAGCCCACCCCGCTCCACCCCGTGCTCGGCCCCGAGCTGGGCGCCCTCTTCGCCGACCTCCACGGCGAGCACGGCGTCCGCTTCCACTTCGGCGCCCGCCTCACCGAGATCACCGGCCAGGACGGCATGGTGCTGGCCGCCCTCACCGACGACGGCGAGGAGCACCCCGCCCACAGCGTGCTGGCCGCCATCGGCGCCGCCCCGCGCACCGCCCTCGCCGAGGCCGCGGGCCTGGAGGTGGTGGACCGCGCGGCGGGCGGCGGCATCGCGGTCGACGCCTCGCTGCGCACCAGCGATCCGGACATCTTCGCGGCGGGCGACGTGGCCTCCGCCCCGCTCGCGTTCCTCGAGGGCACCCCGGTACGGGCCGCGCTCCCGCCGAGCGCCCGGCTGCGCGTCGAGCACTGGGCCAACGCCCTCAACGGCGGCCCGGCGGCGGCCCGCGCCATGCTCGGCCAGGACGTCGCGTACGACCGGGTGCCGTACTTCTTCTCCGACCAGTACGACGTCGGCCTGGAGTACTCCGGCTACGCCCCGCCCGGCAGTTACGACCAGGTGCTGGTGCGCGGCGACGTCGGCAAGCGGCAGTTCGTCGCCTTCTGGCTGAACGACGGCCGCCTGCTCGCGGGCATGAACGTCAACGTCTGGGATGTCACCGAATCGATCCAACGGCTCATCCGCGGCGGGCAGCAGCTCGACCCGGCGGCCCTGGCCGACCCGACCGTCCCGCTCACCTCGCTCCTCCCGTAGGCCCGTACCCGTAGGCCCGTAGGCCCGTAGGCCCGTAGGCCCGTAAGCCCTGGGCGCTCAGGCCCTCAGACGCCCTCAGACCCTTCGGAACACCGGGGTCCGGCAGGCGGCGGACAGCCGTGTCGGACCCCGGCCGTAGAATTCGGGCGTGGCAGGCAGGATCAACGATGACGACGTGAAGGCGGTACGGGCAGCGGTCCCGATCGACGCCGTCGTATCCGAATACCTCCAGCTGCGGAACGCGGGGGGTGGCAATCTCAAGGGCCTGTGCCCCTTCCACGACGAGAAGAGCCCGTCCTTCCAGGTCAGCCCCAGTAAGGGGCTCTACTACTGCTTCGGCTGCCAGGAGGGCGGCGACACGGTCGACTTCATCATGAAGATCGACCACCTCTCCTTCGCCGAGACCATCGAGCGGCTGGCCTCCCAGTCCGGGATCACCCTGCGCTACGAGGAGGGCGGCTACACCCCCGGCCGCCAGCAGGGCGAGCGCACCCGGCTGGTCGAGGCCCACAAGGTGGCAGCGCAGTTCTACGTGGAGCAGCTGGACCGCCCCGAGGCGGAGATCGGCCGGAAGTTCCTCGCCGAGCGCGGTTTCGACCAGGCCGCCGCCCAGCACTTCGGCGTCGGCTACAGCCCGGCGGGCTGGGACCACCTCGTCCGCTACCTGCGCGGCCGCGGCTTCACCGACCAGGAGCTGATCCTCTCCGGCCTCGCCCAGGAGAGCCGCCGCAATCCGATCGACCGCTTCCGCGGCCGTCTGATGTGGCCGATCCGCGACATCTCCGGTGAGGTCGTCGGCTTCGGCGCCCGCAAGCTGCGCGACGACGACAACGGCCCGAAGTACCTCAACACCCCGGAGACCCCGCTCTACAAGAAGTCCCATGTCCTCTACGGCATCGACCTCGCCAAGAAGGACATCGCCAAGACCAGCCGGGCGGTGGTGGTCGAGGGCTATACGGACGTCATGGCCTGCCATCTCGCGGGCGTCACCACCGCCATCGCCACCTGCGGCACCTCCTTCGGCGGCGACCACATCAAGATCCTCCGTCGGCTGCTGATGGACAATTCGGGTGCCGAGGTGGTCTTCACCTTCGACGGTGACGCGGCGGGCCAGAAGGCGGCCCTGCGTGCCTTCGAGGACGACCAGAAGTTCGCCGCCGAGACCTACATCGCGATCACCCCGGGCGGGATGGACCCCTGCGAGCTGCGGCTCGCGGAGGGCGACGACGCCGTCAAGTCGCTGGTCGATAGCCGTACCCAGCTGTTCGAGTTCGCCATCCGGCAGATCATCGCCCGCCACAACCTGGACACGGCGGTGGGGCGCGCCGCCGCGCTGGAGGAGGCGGCGCCCGTCGTCGCCGGGATCAAGAACAGCTCCATCCAGCACGAGTCGGCGGTGCATCTCGCGGGTCTGCTCGGCATCCTCGACACCCAGTTCGTCGTGCGACGCGTCTCGCAGCTGGCCCGCTGGGCGCGGGAACGCGGCCGCGGCGGGGGTGGCGACCAGCGCGGCCGGGGCGACCAGCGCGGCGGTCCCGGGGGCGGCGGACCGCGCCAGGGCCACCAGGGCGCCCCGGAGGCCCAGGGCGCCCCGGTGCCCCCGCGCGGCCCCGCCCTCAACCTCCGCAGCCCCGCCCATCGCGTCGAGCGCGAGCTGCTCAAGCTGGCGCTGCAACACCCCCATCTGGTCTCCCCGGCCTTCGACGCCTACGGCATCGACGAGTTCACCGCCCCGCCGTACGCGGCGGTGCGCCGCGCCATCGAGGACGCGGGCGGCGCGGCCGCCGCGGACGACGACTATCTCGCCCGGGTCCGGGAGGCGGCGCCCGACGACACGGTCCGGGCGATGGTCACCGAGCTCGCCGTCGAGCCGCCGCACACCCGCCGCGACCCGGACGAGGTGTACGCGGGCGTGCAGTTGGTGGCCGTCCGGCTGGCCGCGGTGAACCACCGCGTGACCGAGGTGCGGGGCACCCTCCAGCGCCTGGGGCAGCACGCCGACCCCGCCCACCTCGCCGCCGTGCAGAACGAGCTGTGGGTGCTGCAGCAGTACGGCCAGTCCCTCCGGGACCGGGGCGCGGCGGCGCTGTAGGACGAGCGGGCGCTCAGGGCGGGCGAGGGGCGGCGAGGGGCGGCCGGGGGGCGGCGAGGGGCGGCCGGGGGCGGCGGGGGCCGGTGGATGGGTTCCGGCCAGCACGTTCGTGCTCCGGCGGGCGGGCCAGAGGGGTCGCTGTAGCCGCCGGGTAGTCGTACGGTCACGGGCCGCTGAGCAAAAAGTGCCCGCACGCCCCTCGTGGCGGGCCTGTGTCGTACTCCACACTGGGATGCGGTGCCTGAGTCCTCGGAGCGCGGCGGTCTAGGCCGGGTAGGGCCGGAATCCCCCGCAGAGTCGCTCAAGATGTACGGGACGGACGGCGGCGCGGCCGCCGTGCCGTACCCGATCGTTCTGCCCCCTCAGCAGCGATCACCCTGGAGGTCGCCCCCGTGCAGACCCAGACCCTCACCGACGCGGCCCTCGCGGCGCGCCCCCTGTCCCCCCACTCGTCCCGCGCCACGGCGGTAGCGCCGGCCATGCCCGAGGACTCGGCGGACCTCGCCCCGGAAGGCGTACCGGATACCGGCCAGGACGCCGCACCGGGCCCCACGGCCGAGCTCGCCCCCGACACCGCCCCGGCCCCCGCGCCCGACGGCGCCGCCCCCGAAGCGGAACCCGCAGAGCCCACAGAGCCCACCGAGTCCGCAGAGCCCGCTGAGTCCGCCGAGCCTGCCGACCCGGTCGAGGCCGTGGAGCCCGTCGAGCCCGTCGAACCGATCGAGCCGCCCGCCCGCGCCGACACCAGCGGCCCCTCCGCCGACCTCTTCCGCCAGTACCTCCGCGAGATCGGGCGGATACCGCTGCTCTCCGCGGTCGAGGAGGTCGAGCTGGCCCGCCGGGTCGAGGCGGGCCTCTTCGCCGAGGAGAAGCTCGGCAACACCCCCGACCTCGACTCCCAACTCGCCCTGGACCTGGACCGGTTGGTGGTCCTGGGCCGGATGGCCAAGCGCCGGCTGATCGAGGCCAACCTCCGCCTCGTCGTCTCCGTCGCCAAGCGCTACGTCGGCCGCGGTCTGACCATGCTGGACCTGGTCCAGGAGGGCAACCTCGGCCTGATCCGCGCGGTCGAGAAGTTCGACTACGCCCGCGGCTACAAGTTCTCGACGTACGCGACCTGGTGGATCCGCCAGGCCATGTCCCGCGCCCTGGCCGACCAGGCCCGGACGATCCGGGTCCCGGTGCATGTCGTCGAGCTGATCAACCGGGTGGTCCGGGTCCAGCGCCGGATGCTCCAGGAGCGCGGCTACGAACCCACCCCCGAGGAGGTCGCCGCCCATCTCGACCTGCTCCCGGAGCGGGTGAGCGAGGTGCTGCGGCTGGCCCAGGAGCCGGTGTCGCTCCACGCGCCGGTGGGCGAGGAGGACGATGTCGCCCTCGGCGACCTCATCGAGGACGGCGACGCGGCGTCCCCCGTGGAGTCCGCGGCCTTCCTGCTGCTCCGCGAGCATCTGGAGGCCGTGCTGTCGACGCTCGGCGAGCGCGAACGCAAGGTGGTGCAGCTGCGGTACGGACTGGCGGACGGCCGCCCCCGCACGCTGGAGGAGATCGGCCGGATCTTCGGGGTGACGCGGGAGCGGATCCGCCAGATCGAGTCGAAGACGCTCAACAAGCTCCGCGACCACGCCTTCGCCGATCAGCTGCGCGGCTATCTGGACTAGCGCCCCGGCCCACGCCCACGCGGGCCGGGCCGCCCCGAAACGGCGCCGGGCCGGGCCTCACATGCCGTCGTACCCACCGGCCTCGTACCCACCACCAACCTCATACCCACCGGCCGCCCCATGGCCCGGGGCCTCCTGATCACCGGCGCCGGACTCGAACGCCCCGGACTCGAACGCCCCGGGGTGGATCTGCTCCCGCACCGCCACGTACTGCTGCCGCACCGACTGCCCCACCGGCAGATCCTCGCCCGGTTCGAAGACCTGGCTCGCCGCGGCCGGCCAGCGCGGCGGCTCGTGCGGCGAGTGGGTGCCGTGCGAGACGCCCAGCGCCCACGCGGCCTGCCGGGCCGCGCCCAGCGCGGCGTAGTCGGCGGGCTGGACCACCACGACCTGCGCGCCCAGCACCGCGGGCGCGATCGCGCGGACGGCCTGGAGATCGGCCGCGGGCCCGAGCAGGAAGACGCGCCGCACCTGCACCCCGCGCCCGCGCAGCACGTCCAGCGCGTCCGCGAGCCCGCACAGCATCCCCTCGAACGCGGCCCGCGCCAGATGCTCGGGCTTCATCGACTCGCGCCGCAGCCCGGTCAGCGTCCCGGCCGTATGCGGCAGATGCGGGGTCCGCTCGCCCTCCAGATACGGCAACAGCACCAGCCCGTACGACCCCGGGGTGGACTTCATCGCGAGCGCGGAGAGCCCCTCGAGATCCGTGCCGAGCAATTCCGCCGTACCGCGTAGCGCCCGTACCGCGTTGAGCGTATGGACCACTGGTAGATGCATGCCGGTGGCGTCCGCGTACGACAGGATCGTGCCGGTCGGATCGGCCAGCGCCTCATGGTGGACGGAGAAGACCGAGCCGGAGGCGCCCAGGGAGATCACCGCGTCGCCGACCCCGACCCCGAGCCCGAAGGCGGCGGCCATGGTCTCGCCCGTACCGGCGGAGATCAGCAGCCCCTCGGGGGTGTGCCCGGCGGCGTCGGCCGGGCCGATGACCTCCGGCAGCCGCACCTGGTGACCGAGGGCCAGCTGGACCAGGTCGGGGCGCCAGGACCCGTTCGCCGCCGACCAGTAGCCGCTGCTGGAGGCCGTACCGCGGTCGGTCGTACGCCGCACCGGCCGCCCCAGCAGCTGCCACACCAGCCAGTCGTGCGGCTGCATCAGCTCGGCCACGCGGTGCGCCGCGTCCGGCTCGTTCCGCGTCAGCCAGCGCAGCTTGGCCACCGGCTGCGAGGCGGTCGGCACGGCGCCGACCGCCTGGGCCCACGCGGTACGGCCGCCGAGCGCCTCGGTGAGGTCGGCGGCCGCGGACTGGGCGCGTTTGTCGTTGCCCACCAGCGCGGGGCGCACCAGCACCCCGCCCGCGTCCAGCGCCAGCAGCCCGTGCTGCTGCGCCGAGACGCCGATGGCCTGGACCCCTTCGAGCAGCCCGCCCTCGGCGGCCTCGCCGAGGGACATCAGCCACGCCTGCGGGTCCACATCACCGCTGCCGCCGACCGGATGCGGGGCGTACCCCTGTTTGATCACGGCACCCGTATCGGTGTCACAGACGACGATTCGTGTGCTCTCGGACGAACTGTCCAACCCGGCGACTATCCCCATGGATCAGATCATGCCACCGCCGGGTCTAGGTGTTGCTGGTGCCCCAGTCGTCCTCGCCCACCGCGCGGGGGTCGCGCTGCCCGATCTTCTCGCGCAGCGGCCGGACCTTGTCCAGCGCCCGCACGGCGGCATGCCGGCCTCCTTGCGCGGCCGATTCGGCGGTATTGCGGACGGCCGGGTTCCGTGCGAACTTCTGCGCGCACGCGCGCAACTGCTCGTACCGCTGGCGGCCGGCTCGCGTGCCCAGTACGTAACCCACAGCCATCCCGGTGATGAACGTCAGCCGGTAGCGCATCGACCTGCCCTTCTCGCTGTCCTTCACATCTGGACCCCGGGGTCGTGCCGCACGTCTACCCGCCCGCGCCGCAGATCACCCACGATCATCCAGAAGATCATCCCTGGATCGGCGGAGGTTCGCCCGAGGGCGGACGCGGCGAACCGATTGGCGGAGCACCCCCCTGCTTGCGCTAATGTATGTGTCGCAGCGAGCGCACGCCGTCCGGGAGATCCGGGCGGGGCCACGGTCGCGGCACACGGAGCAATCCCCTGTAGCTCAATTGGCAGAGCAGCCGGCTGTTAACCGGCAGGTTACTGGTTCGAGTCCAGTCGGGGGAGCTCGGTCCCCTGTAGCTCAATTGGCAGAGCATTCGGCTGTTAACCGGAGGGTTACTGGTTCGAGTCCAGTCGGGGGAGCAGGGAGGAGGACCCCTTGTGGGGTCCTTTTTCATTTCCGGTCCCCTCCGGGCGTGATCTACGTCATGATCGCAGCCAGGGGGCCGCCCAGCGTCGGCCCTCCGAAGCAGCAGATCGTATGAGCGGCTATGCTGCGGCAGACGGCGCGCGCGGATGTGTACGACGCGCCGTTACGGGGCGGTAGCTCAGCCGGTTAGAGCAGCGGACTCATAATCCGTCGGCCGTGGGTTCGAGTCCCACCCGCCCCACCTGGGCACTACGCGGGCAGACCCATCCTGGCCCGCGAAGCCGCGAAGACGGGAGTCGCCGCGCTGAGGCGGGGGCTCCCGTTCATCCGTTCAGAGCAGGATCCAGGGGCCCGTCTCCACCGCTATCCGCGCCGCCCGTGGCGGTGCCACTCGCGGCCACCGTCGCGAGAGATCCATAGCCCTTCGCCCTTCACCAGGTCGTATGTCGCCGTCGTCGCGTCCGCGATGCCGTAGAGCGTCGTGCCGTCGACGGTCAACGAGGTGAATGCCGCCGGCGTCTTCAATTCGTGGAAGGCGTTGTTGGCGCGGTCGTCGGCGAGCCAGTAGCGGCCGTCTTCCTCGCCGACGAGCAGCCGACCGTCCGCGAGCGCCTTCAGGACCAGCGACTCCGGGCCGCGCTTCAGGTCCCTCCAGGGAATTCCGCCGGCCAGGACCGTCCGCCAGTGTTCGCCGCCGTCGGTCGTCAGCAGCAGGCCGCGCACGTGCTCGCCCCGGACGAGGGACAGTGCCGCGGTGCCGCCCCGCGCGGCGAGGACGCCCCCCGTGTACGGCTTCGGGACGGCTCTGGAGCCGAGGGTGTGAGCGTCGCGCTGCCATACGACGCGGTTGGGGTCTTCGGTGAGGGGCTGGTCCAGGCTCCAGACCGTGCCCCGTTCGTCGATGGCGAAGCGGATGGCGGAGTCCGGCACTCCGGCCGGGGGCGCGACGGTGCGGGTGGCGGGGCGGTAGACGAGGGTCGGTTCCGGTTCGGCGAGCAGTACGTCGCCGGGGCGGGTGCGCGAGGGGGTCTCGGTGATGACGGTCTTGTGCGGCTTGCCGCGTACGTCGAGGGCGTACGCTCCCTCCGCTCCCTCGCCCGGCGGGACCCGTACGAAGCCCCCGCCCACCCCCTTGAACGCGGGCGGCGCCTCCTCCGCGTCCGCGTGTTCCGCGTGCTCGGCGACCGTATGGCCGTCGGGCCCGACGATGCGCCAGGCGGTGGCGGCCGGTCCCTCGTCGTCCTCGACGTTGTCGGCCTCGTACGCCAGGAGCAGCGAGCCGTCGTCCGCGCGGGCCACGTCGGTGGGTGCCCCGGCCGCCTCGATGACATCGGCGGGGCGCGGGTGAGGGGCTTCGATGACGCGTCGGTACTTCGTCTCGCGGTTCCCGGAGTCACCGTCCCCCGAGCCTCCGGCGCCGGAGCCGCCCGGGCCGCAGGCGGTCAGCGCCAGCGCCGCACTCGCCGCGGCCATGAGTCCGGCCGTCCGCCACCCGCGTTTCCCCAGCGACACCATCGGCACATCCTCACATGACTCAAGCCCTTTGCGGAAAGCGCGAAGCGCGGCCAGAGTGAACGTATGCGTAAGGACATTGGCGCCGTGCCGACAGTGGTCGGGCGCTTCGGATCGGGGGCGGGGGTTCGATGAGTGACGCACCGCTGGCGGGTGCCCTGCGGCTGCCGGACGGCTCGTGGGTCCGGGGGCGTGGTCTGCGGAATCCGCGGCCGGAGGGGCCGCTGCCCGGGTTCGGGCTGTATCTGGGGTCCACCCGGCTGCGCCGGCGGCATGACGGGGACCTGGGGTGGGAGCGCGCGTGGGTCGAGTGGCCCGATTTTCTGCTGCCCCGTGACCGCGACCTGGCCGTACGGCAGATCCGCGCACTGCACCAGCGGGCCCGGGCGGGCACGCCCGTGGAGGTCGCGTGCGGGGGTGGCGTCGGCCGGACCGGGACCGTCGTCGCCTGCCTGGCCGTCCTGGCGGGGGTGGCCCCCGCCGACGCTGTCACCTGGGCGCGCGCCCACCATCACCCCCGGGCCGTCGAGACGCCGTGGCAACGGCGTTGGGTGGCCGGCTTTCCGGCCGGCTGATGTGGACATGGGAGGCCCGGCGGCCCTCAGTTCGCGGCCGGGGAAGCGGTGTCGTCGGCCTTGACGTCGAAGTTGATCTGGTCTCCGTCGACAGAGGACACCGTGACCGATACGCCCAAGGTGCTGCCGTCATCCGCTGTGAGCCTGCACCGGGTGGTGTTACCGACCTTGCCGACGAGGTCTTCCGGACAGGCGATGTCCGGCTTCGGCCGGCCCGTTGTGGCGGCGAGCTTCTCGGCGACTATGGTGGCCAGCTTGTCCGCGGACAGCTTCGGCTTGGACTTTTCGACGCTGACCGAGGCCGAGCAGCCGACGAGCAGCGCGCCGACGGCCACGGCCGAGAGGATCGAAGTCGCCGCGGACAAGCGGGCTGTGGTCATGGTGGGCTCCGGTCTGTGGGGATCATGACAAGAAGAGGCCGGAAGCATACTTGGCAGGCGCGCTCCGGGTGCGAGAAGGGGGCCGCCGCGGCGACCCCCGCTCTCGCGTTCGGTTGAACGGTTTGGTCAGCCCTTCACCGCGCCGGAGAGCATGCCGGAGATGAAGTGCCGCTGCAGGAAGACGTACGAGGCGACGACCGGCAGGGCGACGATGATGGACGCGGCCGCCAGTACGGAGTACTGGGTGGTGTGCTCGCTCTGGAAGAAGGCCAGGCCGAGCGGTGCGGTGCGCTTGCTCTCGTCGGTGATCATGACCAGCGGGAGCAGGAACTCGTTCCAGGTCCACATGAACACCAGCATCGCCATCGTCAGCAGCGCCGGACGGCTGGTGGGCACCAGGATCCGCCACAGCAGCCGCCAGTCGGACGCCCCGTCCAGGCGCGCCGCCTCGATGACGCTGACCGGCACCGAGCGGAAGAAGTTGCGCATCCAGAAGACGCCGAAGGCGAGGGACTGGGCGGTTTGCGGGAGGATCAGCGACCAGTAGGAATCGGTGAGTCCGGTGTCGCGCAGATTGAAGTAGAGCGGGATGACGAAGGCCTCGGGCGGCACCATCAGCCCGATGAGGGTGACGTAGAAGAGGGCTGATCGGCCGGGGTAGTCGAAGTGCGCGAAGGAGAAGCCCGCCAGGATCGCCAGGACGGCGGTCAGGAGCACCACCGAGACCGCGACCAGCAGGCTGGAGGTCAGATAGGTGGCGAAGTGGCCCTGGCGCCAGGCGGTGGAGAAGTTGCCGAGGTCCAGGTGGCGAGGCCAGGTGAAGGAGGGCCCGGACTCCGCGGCGGGGGTCAGCGCGGACGACACCACGCCGATCAGCGGCAGCAGGGCCAGCGCGGCGAAGACGGTGAGGATGGCGTAGTTGAGCGCCCGTTCGCGGCCGGAGATCACGTCTCGTCCTCCTGTGGCTGGACCTTGGTGATCAGGAAGGTGAGAAGGAGGATCACCGCGGTCAGGGTGACGGCGATGGCGCAGGCCGAGCCGACCTGGCCGGTGCCGAAGGCCCGGTTGTAGACCTCGTAGGCGGGCAGGCTGGTGGCGTTGCCCGGGCCGCCGTGGGTGGCGACGTACACCAGGTCGAAGGTGCGCAGGGCGGCGATCACGGTGAGGGTGAGCGCGACGGTGATCTGCCCGCGCAGTCCGGGCAGGGTGACGGCGAAGAACTCCCGCACCGCGCCTGCCCCGTCCAGCTTCGCCGCCTCGTACAGCTCCGCCGGGATCTGCCCGATGCCGGCGATGAACAGCACCAGGCACAGGCCGATCTCCAGCCAGGTGCCGATGAGTCCGACGGCGGGCAGGGCGGTGGAGAAGTCGCCGAGCCAGGGGCGGGCGACCGCCTCGAGACCGATGGCGCGCAGCGCGGTGTTGAGCACGCCGTCGGGAGCGTAGATCGCCGTCCAGGCGGTGGCGGTCACGACCATGGCGACCACCTGCGGCAGGAAGATCATCGCGCGGAAGACGGAGACGCCGCGCAGCCGGCCGGCCCGCGTGGTGACCGCGGCGAGCATCAGGGCGAGCGCGATCGGGATGACGGAGAAGAACAGGATCAGGACGAAGGAGTGGAGGAAGCCCGCGCGCAACTGCGGGTCGCGGGCGATCTCGGTGTAGTTGTCGAACCCCGCCCAGGTGGAGACGGAGATTCCGTCCCAGTGGAAGAGGGAGATCTGCACCAGCTGGCCGAGCGGGACCAGCAGGAAGACCGTGAGGACGATCAGGGCGGGAAGGGCGTAGAGGTAGCCCTTCCACTGGATGACGCGGCCGCGGCGCCGGACCGGCTCCCGGGTGGGGGCGCCGGCCGGGCGCTTGCGTGCCGTCGGGCGGTGTGCGGTGGCGGCCATGAGATGGGGGTCTACCTGCTGTTCTGGAAGGAGGAGTAGTCGGACTGGAGGCGGCTGGTGAACGCCTTGGGGGTGAGGTGTCCCGCGGTCAGCTCCTGGACGGCGGCGGTGAGGGTGTCGTAGAAGGTCGGGGTGGTGTAGTCGAGGTAGGGCAGCAGTCCGTCCTTCTCGCTCACGGCCTTCCACCGGGTGAGGATGTCCGCGTCGACGGTGCCGGGTGTCGGCTTGTAGTCGGCCGGGGGAATGGCCGGCAGGTTGCCGTGGGTGGCCGCGGCCTTCATGCCGTTCTTGTTGACGAGGAAGTCGATGTACGCGCCGGCGACGTCGGGGTGCTTGGACTTGGCGGTCACGGACCACGCGAGGCCCTCGCCGCCCTGGGTGAGCGGGGGCTGCCCGGCGGCCGGGCTGAGTGCGGTGAAGCCGACGTTCTTCTTCATCTTCGGGGCGAGGACGGCCGACTGCCAGGTGCCCTCCAGGAGGAACAGCGACTTGCCCCGGCCGAAGGAGTCGACGGCCTGGTCCTTGCTCTTGCCGTTGAAGCCGGAGCCCAGATACCCCTTGTCGGCCCAGCGGCGCAGCGTGGTCGCGGCCTTGAGGGTGCCGGAGTCCGTCCACTTGGCGTCGCCCTCGTCGAAGACGAGCTTGCGGACCTCCGGCTTGCCCGCGGCGAGGGCCTGGATGACGCCGAAGATGTGGATGCCGGGGCTCTTGTCGGCGTCGCCGTAGGAGAGGGGCTGCAGGCCCGACGCCTTGGCCTTGGCCAGCGCGCTCTCGAAGCCGCCGAGCGTGGTGGGCAGCGGCAGGCCGAGCGACTTCAGCTTGGCCTTGTTGTAGTAGACGCCGATGATCTCACCGGTCTGTGAGACGCCGTACAGATCGCCGGTCTCCCAGGTCTTGCCGTCGGGGGTGAAGCGGTTGAGGTCGAGCAGTTGGGACGGGAAGGCGGTGTCCCAGCCGTACGCCTTGGCGTAGCGGTCCACCGGCTGGAGCAGCTTGGCCTTCACGAAGGCGCCCATGTCGGGGTAGCCCTGGTTCGCCTGGACGACGTCGGGCGGATTGGCGGAGGACAGCGCGAGTTTCAGGGTGGTCTTGAGGTCCGCGAAGGACCGGGAGACGCGCTTGATGGTGACGTTCGGGTACTTCGCCATGAACGCCTTGTTGAGCGCCTCGGTGGCGGCGTCGGCGCCCGGATCGGTGTTCTGGTCCCACACGGTGAGGGTGACCTTCCCGGCCTTGGCGGGGTCGGTGGCGACCGGGCCGGAGGTCTTGGCGCTGGTGGCCGATCCGCCGCTGGGGCCGGGGGAGCAGGCCGCGACTCCGGTCAGGACACCGGTGGCGAGCGCCGCCGCGGCTATGAGGCGCCGACGGGGGTGTCGTGGGGTTCTCTCGGCCATGGGGTGGTCCTCCTGGTGCTGGGGGTGCTGGGGGTGCTGGGGGTGCTGGGAGTGCCGGGGGTGCTGGGAGCGCTGGGGGTGCGGTTGGTGCCGGGGCGGCATCTGCCGGATGGGGTGGGGCGCGGTCGTCCGATCCGACCCCGGCCTGACCCCGACCCGACCCGGATCGCGGGAGCTAGGGCTTGATCGCACGGATGCGGATGAGGTCCGCCTCCGGAATCCGGGGGGTGCGTTCGAGGAAGGCGTCGATCGCCTCCCAGCGCGGTGCGCTGTTCGCACCGCCCAGGTTCTGCACCGACAGGGCGGCGCACAGTCCGGCGAAGCGGAGCCGGGTGGCGAGGGGCCAGTCGTGGTTCAGGCCGGTGATCAGTCCCGCGGTGAACACATCACCGGCGCCGGTGGGGTCGACGGCCGGCACCCGGGGAACGGCGACCCGGACCAGTTCGCCGGTGGTGCCGTCCACCGCCACCGCGCCGTTCCCGCCATCGGTCACGACGACGTCGGGCACATGGTCGGCGAGCACCTTCACGGCCTCCTCGACCGTGCCGGTACGGGTGTAGCTCGTCGCCTCGACGGCATTGCAGACGAATACGTCGACCTCGGCGAGCCGGGTGAGCAGATCGCGTGACCACTGGCCGGTCGGGTCCCAGCCGACGCCGCCCACCACCCGGGTGCCGCGGGCGCGGAACTCGGCCGCCCAGGCGGGCAGCGGCCGTCCGATCCCGAGTTGCAGAAAGCGGACGGCGGGCAGTTCGCCCTCCCACACCTCGGGGCGCAGGGCCCCCTTCTCCTCGTAGGTGAGGAAGGCGCGATCGTGTTCCTGGGTCACCGCGACCGTGACCGGGGTGTGCACGGCGGGATCGCGGCGCAGCCAGGTCGGGTCCAGGTTCCGCTCGGCCGCGAGCCGGGCGGCGAGGTGCTCGCCGAAGAGGTCGGTGCCGATCACCCCCAGGATCCCGGTCCGCAGTCCGAGGCGGGCGGCGGCGACGGCGCGGTTCGCGGTTCCCCCGGGGGAGACGGCGAACCGGTCGGCGTACACCTCGGTTCCCGGAGCGGGCAGGTGAGGGATGCCGCCGAAGACGAGGTCGCAGAAGACCTCGCCGGCGAAGAGCACGTCGAGCACGGAGACCGCCTCTTTCCGGTGCGACCACGGTGAAGTGCTCAACTATGAGCATTGCCCCTATGGAATGACAAGAGTCGATCAGCAACGAGAATGTCTCTTGTCTTCATGACTGACTTCGGTCATGCGGTGCTATCTTCAATGCGTGACTTCACGCAAACGACATGCGAAGATCGTCGAGTCACTCCGGTCGACCGGAGTGGCCTCGGTACGCGAGCTCGCCGAGAACTTGCAGGTCAGCGAGTCCACGATTCGCCGGGACCTGACCCTCCTCGACCGCAACGGCGAGCTGCTCCGCACCTACGGCGGCGCGGCCCTGTCGCCGCACGGGGCCGCGGAAGCCGCCGGTGCGGAGGTGGAGCCCGAGACCCCGTTCGACCAGGTCATCTCGCGTGACGAGGCGCTGAAGGAGGCGATCGCCGAGGAGGCCGTGAAGCTCGTCGAGGACGACAGCGTGATCGTCCTCGATATCGGAACCACCCCCCTGGCCATCGCCCGCCGGCTGCGGGGCCGTCCCGTCACCGTCATCACCAGCAGCCTGCCGGTGCTCGACGTACTCCGCGACGACGAGGCCGTACGGCTGGTGATGCTCGGTGGTGTGCTGCGCCGCAACTACCAGTCCCTGGTCGGCTCCCTCACCGAGCAGGCACTCCGCCAGGTCAGCGCCGACCTGCTCTTCCTGAGCTGCACCGGGGTGCGGCCCAACGGTCATGTCGTGGACAACATGGCCGTCGAGGCCCCCCTGAAACAGGCCATGATCGAGACCGCCGGAAAGGTCGTCCTGGTCGCCGTCGAGACCAAGTTCCCCGGCACCGGATCGCTGCGCGTGTGCTCGCTCTCCGACCTCGACGTCCTGATCACCACCAGCGGTGCCGACCCCAACACGCTCCAGCTCTGCCGCGAGGCGGACGGAAAGGTGATACTCGCATGAAGTTGACCGTCCTCGGCGGCGGCGGATTCCGCGTGCCATACGTCTACCAGGCCCTGCTGCACGATCAGGGCTCCCCCCGTATCGACGATGTGTGGCTGTACGACACCGACCCGGCCCGGCTCAAGGCCATGGCCGAAGTGCTCGCCCAGTTCGCCGACGGCCATGCCGAAGCGCCCAGGGTGACGGTCACCACGTCGCTCGACGACGCCCTGGAGGGCAGCGACTTCGTGTTCGCCGCCATCCGCGTGGGCGGGCTGGCGGGGCGGATGTGCGACGAGCGGGTCGCCCTCGACCTCGATGTCCTCGGCCAGGAGACCACCGGCCCGGGCGGCCTGGCCTATGGGCTGCGCACCATCCCCGTCATGCTCGACATCGCGCACCGGGTGCGGCGGCTGGCCCCCAGCGCCTACGTCATCAACTTCACCAACCCGGCCGGCATGATCACCGAGGCGATGCAGAGCGTCCTCGGCGATCGGGTCCTCGGCATCTGCGACACGCCGTCAGGTCTGGGCCGCCGCATCGCCACGACCCTCGGCCTCGACCCGTCCCGGGCCCAGTTCGACTACGTCGGTCTCAACCACCTCGGCTGGATGCGCCGCGTCCTGCACGACGGCGAGGACATCCTGCCCCGGCTGCTCGCCGACGAGCAGCGCCTCGGCGACCTGGAGGAGGGCGTGGTCTTCGGGCGCGAGTGGCTGCGCGATCTCGGTGTGATCCCCAACGAGTACCTGTACTACTACTACTTCAACCGGGAGGCCGTACGGTCCATCCTCGACGCCCCGCAGACCCGCGGCGAGTTCCTCGCCCGCCAGCAGCGGGAGTTCTACCAGCGGGTGACGGAGGCCGCCGGGGGCTCGGCCGTGTCGCTGTGGCGGAAGACCATCGCCGACCGCAGCGCCAACTACATGGCCGAGGCCAAGGGTGCCGTCCAGGGAGAGGCCCGACCGGACGAGGACTTCCGGCCGGACCCCGCGCACCAGGGGTATGCCGGGGTCGCCCTCGCGGTGATGGCCGCGATCAGCCGCAATGAACGCGCCACGATGATCCTCAACGTACGCAACGGGACCACCGTCTCCGGCCTTCCCCACGACGCCGTCGTCGAGGTGCCCGTGACCGTTGACGCGGGCGGCGTCCACCCGCTCACCATCACCCAGCCCGATCTCCACCAGACCGGGCTGATGCAGCAGGTCAAGGCGGTCGAGCGGCTCACCATCAGCGCCGCGGTCACCGGTTCCCGGACCGATGCCGCGAAGGCGTTCGCCCTCCACCCGCTGGTCGACTCGGTCACCGTCGGCCGCAAGCTGCTCGACGGCTACATCGACCGCATCCCCGAAGTGGCCGAGGTGTTCAGCCGCCGGACGTCCTAGCGGCGACGGGGCCCGGCGGCCGCCTCGGCCGCCGGGCTTTGCGTGCTCAGCCGTGGGAGACGGTCAGCCCGTAGAAGCCGACGCGCGCTCCGTTCGTCGTGCTGTCGGAGGACGACTGGTTGTACGAGCCCGCCTTGAAGTACTGCTTGTACTGGAAGAAGGACGACGGGATGTCGTAGTGCGTCGTGCTGCCGTTGACCGTCAGGTCGATGGTGTCGCCGCCGGAGACGCCGATCGTGTAGTTCCATGTCTTGCCGACCGACACATGGCCCACGTTGTGCAGCGTCTGGCCGCCGTCGGGGGAGTTCTCGGTGCCGAGGACGATATCGCCGTTGGCGCGGTAGTACAGCTCCACCAGCGGCTTCGTGGAGGAACCGCCCGAGCCGAGGTGGATCTGGCCGACGCAGACGTTCTTCGTCACCGACACCACGCGCAGCGTCGCCTGCAGCTTGTGCGAGCCGCCGAGCGACCAGTCCGCGGCGCCGCCGTCGCGGTTCATCTCGCGCAGTTCGGAGCGGGCGTAGTTGGAGTTCGGGGTGGTGACGCCCTTTTCGGGCGCCCAGAACGTCATCGCCCCGTCGCGCTTGTCGGTGTGGAAGTAGTCGTCCTGGAATCCGCTCGCCCCCTGGAGCCGGGACGAGGGGATGGTCGTCGGCTTGCCGGGGGAGCCGACCGGCTCCTGGAGTTGCCACACCGAGAGGTCGAAGTTGCCGCCCGGCGCCTTCGACGGGTCGGCGAAGGCGGCCGTGGGGGAGGCGGTCGTGGGGGAGGCGCCGGCGGGGCCCGCGAGGGCCAGGCCGCCGACGACGGTGGTCACGGTCGCCAGCGCGGTGAGCAGCGTACGGATGCGCATGGGAATTGCCTTCCCGTGGGGGGTTGGCATGGACCGCAGTCCATGTATATGAAGTTGGTGTTTCGTTGTGAACGCCGAGATGTGACGAGACGGTAGAGTCGTGGTGTGTCCGCGTCAATCCTCCGAACGAGTTCGGTGGGGTGCGGTGCCGGTCTTTCACTCCGGCTCGCGAAAACCACGTGTCGCCCGGCCACGCCGTGCGCTATGTTCCGCGTGGTGATTCCACTGACCGTCAGCAAAGGACTGAAGCCCATGGACTCGGCGTCCCCCAGCGGCCGCCGTCGGCACTGAGCGATCGGTGCCAACAACCCGTCTCCTCACGGCGGCCCCACGCATCCGTACACCGCTTCCTTCCGCGGCGCCTTTCGCCGCGTTGATCCGTGAGGTCACATCACCATGGGCACTGACGTCCAGAGTTTCGCCGTAGCCAACCTCCGCCGCCGCCCCGTGCTTGTCGAGGCCGGGGGCTTTGTGGCGGGGTTCGACCCCGGCACCACCAGCCCGTACATCAACTACGCGACCCCTCTTCCCGGCGCCCGGCCCACCGCCCGGGACGTCATGGAACTGATCGGGGCGTTCCGGGTGCGCGGGCTCAAGCCCCGGCTCGAGTTCGCGCCGGACGCCGCGCCCGAGGTGGAGCCCGCGGTGCGGGAGGCGGGGTTCGGCGTGGAGGCCACGCACGCGTATCTGGTGTGCACTCCGGAACGGCTCGCCGTTCCGCGGGGCACGGCGGCCGTTCCGGTGGCGGTTCCGGCCACGGACGAGGACTACCGGGCGATCGACGCCGCGCTGTCCGAGGCGTTCGCCAGTGAGTTCGCCGCCTCCGAGGAGTGGGCGGCCCGGCTGCGCCGCGTCCAGGAGGACGGCGGCGCGGTCCGGTTCGTCCGGGCGCCCGACGGGGGCTGCGCGGGCGGGGCCACCTGCTCGGCTCCCGCCGTGGGCACCGCCGAACTGGCGGGCGTGGGCACCCGGCCCGCCTTCCGCGGCCGGGGTATCGCCGCCGCGGTCACCGCCGCGCTGACCGAGACGATGTTCGCCCGGGGAGCCCGGTCGGTCTGGCTGGAGTACTCGGGCGAGGGCTCCCGCCGCGTCTACGAACGCGTGGGTTTTGAGGCGCGTGGGACTCGTCTGTACATGAGTCTCGAGAGCTGATGGGGGGCGGGGCTGCGGGGTGCCCGGCGGATTTTTCCCCTACCCGCCCCTCCCTCAACTGGGGCTCCGCCCCAGCCCCCGGCGCCCAGGGGCGGAGTCCCGGGCTCGGTGGAGTCCCGGGCTCGGTGGAGCCTCGGGCTTGGCGGGGCCTCGGGCTCGGGGGCGCCGGACTCGGCGGAGTCCCGGGCTCGGTGGAGCCCCGGGCTTGGCGGGGCCTCGGGCTCGGCGGGGTCCCGGGCTCGGCGGGCCCCGCACGTGGCGGAGCCCCGCACGTGGCGGAGACGCATGTCGGCAGGTGTTGGGAAGGGGCGGGTAGGGGAGTAGCCGGGGGCTGGGGCGGAGTCCCAGTTGTGGGAAGGGGCGGGGTGGGGAGCAGGCCGTCGCAGGCGTCACGGTCCGTCGGACAGCTCCTAGTGCGGGGCCGCCGCCTCCAACTCGTCCACGCTTCCGGACATGATCGTGCGGATATGGGCGGTCAGGTGGTCGATCGGCCAGTCCCACCAGGCGAGGGCCAGCAGCCGGGCGATGTCCTCGTCGTCGTAGCGGCGTCGGATGAGCTTGGCCGGGTTGCCGCCGACGATCCCGTAGTCGGGAACGTCGTCCACCACCACGGAACCGGAGGCGATGACCGCGCCGTGGCCGATGCGCACGCCGGGCATCACCATCGCCCGGTATCCGAACCAGACGTCATGGCCGATCACGGTGTCGCCCCGGCCCGGCAGCCCCGTGATCAGGTCGAAGTGGTCGGCCCACGAGCCGCCCATGATGGGGAAGGGGAACGTGGACGGGCCGTCCATGCGGTGGTTGGCGCCGTTCATGATGAACCGCACCCCTTCGCCCAGCGCGCAGAACTTCCCGATGACCAGCCGCTCCGGCCCGTAGTGGTACAGCACATTGCGGGTCTCGAACGCGGTGGGCTCATCCGGGTCGTCGTAGTACGAGAACTCCCCGACCTCGATCAGCGGCGAGGTGATCAGCGGCTTGAGCAGCACCACCCGTGGCTGCTCGGGCATCGGGTGCAGCACGGTCGGGTCGGCGGGTATGGCCGGCATCGCGCATCGCCCTTTCTTGTCGAGGGGCCAGGGGCCAGGGGCCAGGGGGCAGGCGTCATGATCGCAAGGTCGGGGCCCGGTGTCGCGTGTATTTGGCGGGGGCGGCCGCGAAGCAACCCGAGCGCGCTCCCTGGAGTCCTTGAGCGGTGAAGCCCGTCCGCTCGATCCGCCTTGCGAGGTGCCGCCGTGCGTTCGTCCGTTCCCGTCGTGGCCGCCGCCGTGGCCGTGGCCGTGCTGCTCGCCGGGTGCAGCGAGGGCGGCCACGAGAGGCGGAGGCCGGTGGAGGGGGCCACCAAGGGGGCGGCCGGTGCCTCGCTCGGGGACTTCAACGGCGACGGCTACGACGACTTCGCCACCGCCATCCGCCCCACCAGCGCCTCCCGGGGACCGCTGCCCGCCCGGCTCGCGGTGGTCTACGGCGGGGCGCACGGCCTCGACCCGCGGCACCGCCTCGTCGTGAACGGCGCCGAGGACGACTACGTGGGCCCCCTGCTGCGTACCGATCTCGACCGGGACGGATTCACCGATCTGGTGACGGCGCGGTTCCGGCACGGGAGTTCGCCGCGGGCCGAGCGGAAGGGGGAGACGGTGGTGCTGCGCGGCGGCCCCCGAGGGCTGACCGCGCCACGCCCGCTCGGCGGCGGCGGGGCCGGATTCCTGGCGCTGGCCGTGGGGGACTTCGACGGGGACGGCGCGGCCGACCTGCTGACCTCGGCGGCGGACGGCCCGAGTGACAGCCGGGGCGAAGGCCGGAGTGCCGTACGCGTGCTGTACGGGCCGTTCGGCGCCAAGGCTCACCCCGCCCGTACCGCCCCGCTCCCCACCGGCCCCACCGACCGGCCCCGTCGCGGCGCACCCGCCACCGCCACGGCCGGGGACTTCAACGGCGACCACCGCACCGATGTGGTGCTGACCTACCGCTACGGCCTCGGCCAGGCGGATCAGCCGGACCCCGGCGACACCGCCCCCCTCGACACCCCCGTCGCCCACTACCGCGGCGGCCCCAAGGGCCTGGTGCGGGACAAGCGGCCCGAGGCGCGCCTGGCCCACGCCCTCGGCACGGAGGACGGTCCGCGCGAGCCCGCGGCCGGGGACGCCGACCACGACGGGGTCGACGATCTGCTCGCACCCGGCCAGGGGACGCTCGGCCCCGGCCGCCACCGCGGCTCCGGGCGGCTGACCGTCGTCCACGGCGCCAAGTCCGGTCTGGGCCGGGGACGTGCGGATCTCACCGTGGATCAGTCCGGCCCTGGCATGCCCGGTGACGCACGGCGCGGCGACGGGTTCGGCGGTTCCCCGGCCGTCGGCGACATCACCGGCGACGGCCGCCCCGACCTCGTCGTGGCCACCCCGGAGAAGAACTACGGCAACGGCCGGCTCACCCTGCTGCCCGGTTCACGGCACGGGCGCGGCGGCGAGTACGCCCCCGACCAGGGCGACAAGGGCTCGCACCGGGAGCACGGCCAGGGGCACGGCCGGGAGCGCGGCGAGGTCCAGTCCCTGGACCTGGACACCCCGGGGGTGCCAGGTCGGCACACCCAGTACGGCTTCGACGCCTTCGCCCCGCAGCCCCCGCTGCTCGACGTCGACGGGGACGGACACGAGGACGTGGTCGCCGCCGCGCCCGGCTACGGCCGCGGCAGGACGGGCGGCTTCTGGATCCTCCGGGGGACCGACCGTGGGCTCTCCACCAGGAACGTACGCCACTTCACCCCCGCCGACCTGGGCATACGCTTCCGGACGGGCTAGCCCTGGAAACGGCGCCGGCCCGCCACCGGCCCGGAATAACGGCGGGCGGTGGCGGGGTTACCGTGCATGTGGCATCTGCCGACGTACGGAAGCGGGTAACGCAGGCATGAGCACTAGCACCGTCGAGCTCACCAAGGACAACTTCGACGAGATCGTGTCCGGGAGCGAATTCGTACTGATTGATTTCTGGGCCTCCTGGTGCGGGCCGTGCCGGATGTTCGCGCCCATCTACGAGAAGGCAGCCGAGCGCCACCAGGATCTGCTGTTCGCCAAGGTCGACACCGAGGCCCAGCCCGAGCTGGCCGCCGCCTTCGACATCCAGTCCATCCCCACGCTGATGATCGTGCGGGAGAACATCGCGGTCTTCGCCCAGCCCGGCGCGCTCCCCGAGCCGGCCCTGGAGGACCTCATCGGCCAGGCCCGCGACCTGGACATGGACACGGTGCGCGCCTCCATCGCCGCCGCGGCGAACGAGAAGCACGCCATCGACGAGGAGAAGGAGCAGGGCGTCGCGGGCGAGGAGAAGGCATCCGGCGACCGTGGCTGAGCTGCTGCTGGTCCGGCACGGTGAAACCGAGTGGAGCCGGTCGCACAGGCACACCAGCCGGACCGATCTGCCCCTGACCCCGCGCGGTGAGGAGCAGGCACGGGCCCTGCGCCGACCGCTCGCCGCGCGGAAGATCGGGCTGATCCTGGTCAGCCCGATGGACCGGGCCCTGCGGACCGCGCGGCTCGCCGGGCTCGAGGATCTGACCGTCGAGCCCGACCTGCGCGAATGGGACTACGGCGGCTACGAGGGCATCACCACCGACGAGATCCACCGCACCCGCCCCGACTGGAACCTGTGGACCGACGGCGTGCCGCCGGCCGGTCCCGGCCAACCCGGTGAGTCACCCGAGCGGATCGGGGCCCGGGTGGACCGGGTGCTCGCCCGGATCGCCCCCGAGCTGGAGTCGGCCGACGGCGCCGATGTGGTGCTCGTGGCGCACGGCCACGTCCTGCGGGTGCTCACCGCCCGGCGGCTGGGCCTGCCGCCGTCCGCCGGTGCGCTCTTCCGGCTCGACACCGCGACCGTGAGTCGACTGGGAAGTGAGCATGGTCGCCCGGCCATGGTCGCCTGGAACGTAGGCTCGGAGTCGATCTCCGGACAGGGTGCGACCGCGAGCGGTGGCACCCCCGCCGGTTGATCGTCTCCGACCGTATACGCATACCGCACGTCCGACAGGAAGCAGGGAACAGCGAGCATGGCTACGACGCGTACCGCGCACACCGTCTGGCAGGGCAATCTGGCCGAGGGCAAGGGGACCGTCACCTTCGACTCCTCCGGCATCGGCGAGCAGCCGGTCTCCTGGCCGTCCCGCGCCGAGCAGGCCAACGGCAAGACCAGCCCCGAGGAGCTGATCGCGGCGGCCCACTCCAGCTGCTTCTCGATGGCGCTCTCGCACGGCCTCACCCAGGCGGGCAACCCGCCCACCCAGCTGACCACCCAGGCCGAGGTCACCTTCCAGCCCGGCACCGGGATCACCGGTATCCACCTCACCGTCGAGGGCACGGTGGAGGGCCTGGACGAGGCCGCGTTCACCGCGGCGGCCGAGGACGCCAAGAAGAACTGCCCGGTGAGCCAGGCGCTCGCCGGTACGGAGATCACGCTGTCGGCGAAGCTGGCCTGACGTCCTCCATACGCTGCAGCAGTCCCCAGGTGAACTCCGCCACATAGTGGCGGAGTTCACCGTTCTCCGCCTCCGGCGCGTCGAAGGCGAGCCGCCAGCGGGTGGGCGCCGAGCCCTCCATGGGCCGTGCGGGCGCGAAGGCGCGCGCCACCTCGTCCACCGTGCAGGACCAGGGCATGAGGTCGGCGGCGTTGCGCAGCCGGGGCCCGGGCGCGCCCGGAGCGCGCACCAGCCACTCGTTCCACACCGCCCCGTTCGGCGCGGTGAGCACCTCGAACCGCAGATCCGGCCACAGCGGTACGGACCAGCTCAGCGCCTCGCAGGTCAGATCGCCGATCCGGCGGGTGGCGGTGGACTCGGGCGGGCCCAGCACGGAGCGGTAGCGGGCCACCGCCGCCCGCCGCCGCGGCGAGCGCTGCATGGCCTGCCAGCGGCGGTTGGCCTCGCGCATCACCGCACGCCCGAAGCCCAGCTCGCGCAGCGCGTCCTCGACCAGCCCCGGCTGATGGTCGGCCATCCGGCGCAGCAGCACGAGGACGAAGGGGAAGGGGGCGGGGAACGAATCGGGCTGAGCGAATGAGCCGGGCGCGGAATCCATGGCTCCTATCGTGGCGTACGGGCTCGCCGTGCCGTGGCGTACGGGTACGTTCTCATCCGGTGGCGCAAGCGCTTTCCGGCGCATCGTGCCTTTGCCGGACCATTGCCGGGGGAAGTCCCCTCCGCATAATCTGTGTTCGCGATACCGGCCACCGGCCGGAATCTCGAACGCCTGCCATCTGGACCAGAAGGGGAGGGCGAGCACTATGGGACGCCTGGTGCCCGCGGTGACACGGGCTCTGGACATACTCGAGCTCTTCCTGGACGGGGACGGCACGCTCTCCGCACCCGAGATCACCCGTCGGCTCGGACTGCCCCGTACGACGGTCCATGAGCTGGTGACCACTCTGGCCGCCCGCTCCTATCTGGTCCAGGTTCCCGACCAGCCCGGCCGCTATCGGCTCGGAGTGCGGCCGTACCAGCTGGGCAGCCGCTACGCCGAGCAGCTCGACCTGGCCGCCGAGGGCCAGCAGGTGGCCCGGAGCGTCGCGGAGACCTGCGACGAGACCGTGCACGTCGCGATCCTCGAGGGCATGGACGTCATCTACATCGCCAAGGTCGACTCCACCCACGCCGTCCGCATGGTCTCCGCCGCGGGCCGCCGGCTGCCCGCCCACTGCACCTCGGTCGGCAAGATGCTGCTCGCCTCCCTCCCGGAGGACGCCCTGGCCGCGCGGCTGTCCGGCGATCAGCCGCTGGCCGCGATGACGGACAACAGCATCACCGCCCCCGACGAACTGCGCCGCCACCTCGCCACCGTGCGCGAGCGCGGCGTCGCGGTCGAGCAGCGGGAGTCCAACCCGGATGTGAACTGCGTGGCGGCTCCCGTACGGGACTCCGCGGGGAAGGTGGTCGCGGCGCTGTCGATCTCGGTGCCGACGATCCGCTGGAGTGATGAGCGCCAGGCCGAGCTGGAGGAGCTCGCGGCCAAGGGCGCGGGTGAACTGTCGGTGCGGCTGGGACATCGGAGGCGGGACATATGAGCACACGGCCATCGCTCGAGGTCGCGGTGCGCGCGAGCGCCGTGCTCGGTGAGGGACCCACCTGGGACGCCGCCGCCCAGCGGCTGATCTGGGTGGACATCCTCTCTTCCCGCGTCCACACCTACGACCCCGCCACCGGCCGCCGTACCACCCTGGGCACCGAGCAGCACGTCGGCGCGGCCAAGCCCCGCGCGGGTGGCGGCCTGGTGGTCAACCTCCGCGACGGCATCGGGGTGTACGGGGCGGACGGCGGCTTCGGCTGGCTGCTGCGCGAGGCGGTCCCCGGCCGCCGGGGCAATGACGCCGCCGTCGCACCCGACGGCTCGCTGTGGGCGGGCACCATGCGCTACGACGAGGGGGCCGGCGGCGGCACGCTCTCCCGGATCGGGTCCGACGGCTCCCATGCGGAGTTCCTGCCGGAGGTGACGGTCAGCAACGGCATCGGCTGGAGCCCGGACGGCCGCCTCATGTACTACATCGACACCCCCACCCGCCGTATCGACGTCTTCGACGTCGCGGACCCCGATGGCCCGGTGGTCTCGGGCCGGAGGCCGTTCGCCGAGATCGAGGAGGGCGCGGGCTTCCCGGACGGGCTGTGCGTGGACGCCGACGGAGCGGTGTGGGTCGCCCTGTGGGACGGCGCCGCGATCCGCCGCTACGCCCCTGACGGGACACTCGATCGGGTGGTGGAGCTGCCGTTCCCGCGCCCGACCGCGTGTGCCTTCGGCGGTGCGGACCTCACCGATCTGTATCTGACCTCGGCACGCGTCGGCCTCGGCGCCTCCGCGCCGCCGCTCGCCGGGTCGCTGCTGGTCATCCGGGGTGTGGGGCAGGGTCTGGCGCAGCCCGCCTTCGGCGGCTGAGCGCGGCCGCGCGGGCCCCGGCCGTCGCCGACCGTTCCCGGCCGTCCCCGGTTCGCCGGAAGACAGGGGCCTGACGAGGGCTTTCGTACGGTTCTTTGCACAGGATCCTCACACCCCGCGTCCTGCTGACCTACCCGTTGGTCACATAACCTGCCCGGCGAAATGGATTACTGCTCTCCCTGTCGCCGCCATCTCAACGGTGCCGTCTCCTGCCCTGGATGCGGGAGGCCCGTCGAGGAACTCGGGCTGCCCTCTGCCGCGTCGGACGCGGCGGACGAGGGCGGCGGGGCCGAGGCGCCCGCCACACGGGCGGAACGGCGGGCGGACCGCCGTGCGGCCCAGGCCTCCCGCGCCTCCGGCACCACTCGTGCTTCGTCGCGCCGGAAACCCAAGTCCCGGGGCCTCTTCGGCCGCCGCGCCCGCCGGGCCCGCCGGGGCCGGGGACGCCGGGTGGCGATCCTGGCGTCGGTGCTCGGCCCGGTGCTGGTCGCGGTCTTCGTGGCCGAGCTGGCCACCGAGGGGCACTGGCGGGAGTCCTCCCCGGCACCCAGGCGGCAGGAGCCGGTGGCCGACCGCGACGGCGGCGTGACCGAATCCGCCGAGACGATCGTCCAGGACACGAGGGGCCCGAGCGCGGGCCCCTCGGCGGCGGACGGCGAGGACGGAAAGTCGCCCAAGGGCAAGGACAAGGACGGAAAGTCGCCCAAGGACGGGGACGACGACACCTCGCCCGATCCGGACCACGCGTCGTCCTCCGACCCGTCGGACGACTCCCCGTCGGCCCCGGGCGGCTCCGGCGCGACCCACCGGCCCACCACCCCGCCGAACCCGAGGCCCACCGCCCCGGCGACCACCGCCCCGACGCCGACCCCGACGCCCACGGAGACCTGCCAGCGCTTCCTGTGGTGGTGCACCTAGGGGTGTCCGGCCGATCGTGCCGCCTGCGGCGAGCTGTTCCCCTCCCCGCCCCTTCCCGAAACTGGGGCTCCGCCCCAGACCCCGGCCCGGGGGCTCCGCCCCAGACCCCGACCGGGGGCTCGGCCCCTTCCCTCGGCATCGGGGAGCGGCTCCTCCGCGTGGCCCGCCGGGCACCCGTACCCGGGCGTCCCGGTGATGGGCCTGCGCGGCGCGGGCCTTGCGGCGTGGCTCTACGGCGCGCTGCCCAGCATTCGTTTGAGCAGGTCGCGCAGTACCGTCCGCTCCTCGTCCGAGAGCTCCGCCAGGGGTTCGCGTGCGAAGTCGAGTGAGCCCCGGAGCCGTGCGGAGGTTTCGCGGCCCGCCTCGGTGGCGGCGGCCAGTTTGACCCGGCGGTCGGCCGGGTCCAGGCGGCGCTCTGCGAGGCCGCGCGACTCCAGGCGGTCCACGATCCCGGTGACGTTCGACGGCTCGCACTTCAGCTGCTGGGCGAGTCGTCGCATGGGTGTCGGGCCGCCGGTCAGCAGGCCCAGCACCCGGGCTTGTGCCCCGGTCAGGGAGTGCTTGGCCGCCGCCTCCTCGTATTCCTCGTGATAACGGGCCACGATGGTGCCGATGAGCTCGACGACCTCGAGGGTCAGCGGGTCGATGCGGGACGTCATGCCCACCAGGGTACCCATTTACTTGACAACATGAAATATCCAGCACCATGATTGTTTCATCTGCTGAAACGTAGGAGAGGCTCCTTCCATGTCCGTCATCCCCACCACCGGCCGTGAATGGCACCTGGTCGCCCGCCCCCAGGGGTGGCCGAAGCCGGAGGACTTCGCGCTGCGCGAGGTCCCGGTCGCCACGCCTGGCCCCGGGCAGGCGCTGGTCCGCAATCTCTACATGTCGGTGGACCCGTACATGCGCGGCCGCATGAACGACGTGAAGTCGTACGCGCCGCCGTACCAGCTGGACCAGCCGATGGGGGGCGGCGCGGTCGGCAAGGTCGTCGCCTCCAACGCGGAGGGCATCTCCGTCGGCGACCACGTCCTGCACTTCGGCGGCTGGCGCGAGTACGCGACGGTGGACGCCAAGAGCGCCGTCAAGGTGGACCCCGAGATCGCCCCGCTCCCCGCCTACCTCGGGGTGCTCGGCATGCCCGGTCTCACCGCCTACGCGGGGCTGCTGGAGGTCGCCTCCTTCAAGGAGGGCGACTCGGTCTTCGTCTCGGGCGCGGCGGGCGCGGTCGGCAGTGAGGTCGGTCAGATCGCCAAGCTCAAGGGCGCCTCGCGGGTGATCGGCAGCGCCGGTTCGGACGAGAAGGTCCGGGTGCTGCTCGACGAGTACGGCTTCGACGCGGCGTTCAACTACAAGAGCGGCCCGGTCGCCGACCAGTTGAAGGAGGCCGCGCCGGACGGGATCGACGTCTACTTCGACAACGTCGGCGGTGAGCACCTCGAAGCCGCCATCAGCCGCCTCAAGGTGCACGGCCGGGTCACCGTCTGCGGCATGATCTCGCAGTACAACACCACCGAGCCGACCCCCGCCCCGCGCAACCTCGCGATGGTCATCGGCAAGCGGCTGCGGATCCAGGGCATGCTGGTCGGGGACCACCAGAACCTTCAGGAGCAGTTCTTCCAGGAAGTCGGCGGCTGGATCCGCGAGGGCAAGCTGCACTACCGCGAGACCGTCATCAAGGGCGTGGACAACGCGGTGGACGCCTTCCTCGGGATGCTCCGTGGGGAGAACACCGGCAAGATGATCGTCGCCTTCGAGGACTGACGGCTCAAGGGCCGACAGCACGGCCGCCCCTGCCACCCGTGTGGCAGGGGCGGCCCCGGCTATCGCAGTACCACCGTCGTCAGCGAACGCCCCGGCAGTCCGACCGCCAGCCGTCCGTCGCGCACCCGCGCGGTTCCGACGCGGCTGAGCGCATGCGTCCCATCCGTCCGGTAGACCATGCCCGCGCCCCGCGCGTCTCGGCCCCCGTCTCCTCCGCCACGTAGCGCGTAGTCCCCGCGCACCGGCTCCTCACCGGTGTTGAGGATTTCCAGGACCCGTCGGCCGTCCCGGTTCCGGAAGGCCGTCGTCTTCACGCCGTCCGTCCCGGAGTCCGTCCCGGAGTCCGCCGCGACCCGTACCGCCCCGGGCCGGATGAAACGGCTGTACGCGGCCAGGGCCCACAGCCGCTTGGAGACGTGGTAGTCCGGGCCGCCCAGCTGGATCAGCCCCCGGGTGGCGCCCACCGACGCGCCGAACCAGTACACATAGCCACTCGCCTCCGCGTCCGCGAGCGTCGTGTGGATCGCCTCCGCCACCGCCAAGCCGTCATAACCGCTGTGGTCGTCCCACGCCTCGTTCCACGTCGTCCCGTTGGGGCTCCACTCCGACATCCAGGTGCGGCGGCTCGTCGGCAACGGCTGGTCGGAGGGGGTGACATAAGGGTGGCCCGTATGCACCGCGACCTGGTCCGCGGCGGTGCTGTCGGCCTCGATCGCGGTGGAGAACGACGCCTGCTCGTCCCATCCGGCCGCGTCGCAGCACAGCAGATTGATCCCGGCCCGCCGCACCGTGGGGCCGATCGCCTTGATCACCTCGACCGCCTGTTCCGGGGTGAACCGCATCGAGGCGTAGGACGTGGCGAGGTCCGGCTCATTGGTGAAGCCGAGGTCGGTGATGCGTACGCCCTCCTGGCGGTAGAACTTCGCGTACTGCACCAGGTAGTCGGCGTACGCCCGTCGCCATTCCGCCTTCAGCGTGCCGCCGCCTGCGTCCGTCCCGTTCGTCTTCATATAGCCCGGCGCGCTCCAGGCGTCGGCGTAGAAGCGCTTGACGCCGTACCGCCGCGCCTCCTTGGCCAGCCACACCTGGCCGCCGTCGTCGCCGTCCCACTCATAGCGCGGGGGCGCGTCCGGGCCGCCCGGGTCGGTGGGCTGGATGGACTTCATGTGGTCGTAGACCTCGTCGGAGGACGAGCCGATGCCGAGCCGCAGAATGCTCAACCCGGCGCCGGTGGCGCGGTTCAGCAGCAGATCGAGCACTTCGCGCTGGTGTTCCGGGGTCAGCCCCTGTGCGCCGTGCATCAGATCGGCGCGCTGGAACGCCTGGGAGAAGCCGAAACCGTCGATCGGCTGGAGATGCCTTCCGAAATCCACGGTGCCGCCGCGGAGTGGTTCCGCGGCGGCGGACGGTGTGATGAGCGGGAGCAGTGCGGCGGTGAGCGTGCCGACGAGGGTTGTGCGGACCGAAGTGATCACGAAAACTTCCCTTCCCGGCTCCGGAAAGTTCCGGAACGTTTCCGTAACGTCGGCCGCACGCTAGAGGCGGCGGTGAGGTGGGTCAAGGGATCGCTCACGAGGTGATGGGCCGGGGGCGGGCGGGTACCCGGGGAGCCGAAAGAGCTCGGAACGACGGGAAGGTGGCCCCATGTCCACGACGGCCGGTCCGGAACAGCCTCGATCCGCCTCGCAGGTGCTGGTGGCGGTGAGCGGAATCTCGCGGGACGACGCCGAGGCCGTCTTCGGTGTGCTGCGTACGGCTTACGCCTCCGACCAGGCGACGACGAACCTTCCGCAGGACGCGGGGGAGGGGCGGCCCACGGTGTGGACGTCCGTGTTCGAGGTGGCCGACCCACGCGCGGAGCCACACCCGGTCTCCCTGACGGCCCCCGTCACCGCCGACCTCCAGGGCGGCCCCCTCCCGGTGCGGCGGATGGCGGACGTCCTGGCCCGCGCCTTCGAGGTGCGCGAGCAGGGCGCGGTGGCGGGCGACCAGGAGCGGGAGCTCCGGCTGAGGCTGTCCAACACCGGCATCCGCCCGTCGTAGGGGGCGTGGCCGAGCGGGGCGGGGTGCCCGGCGGGGCGGGGTGCCCGGCGGGGCGGCGAACGCATAATCGGTTGCCTGGCGGTGCCGGCGGCGGATGCAATGTCCGGCATGGTCACCCAGGCACGCCCGCCACGGCGGGACGGATCATCCGTCCGGATCGGTGCTCTTGTCCCGCTGACCCGGCCCGGCTGGGTCGAGGCGGGTCAACACGTGCTCGCGGGCCTTGAGTTGGCCGTACGCGACGTCAACGACGGCGGCGGGATCGCCGGAAGCCCGATCGAGCTGGTGGTCCGGGACACCGCGGCCGATCCGCGGAGGGCGGCGGCGGCCGTGGACGAACTGGCCCACCTGGGCGTGGCCGCCGTGGCGGGGGAGTACCACAGCGTCGTCGCTCGTGCCGCCGCCGCCCGGGCCGATGCCCTCGGCCTGCCGTTCCTCTGCTCGTCGGCGGTTCTCGACGCGCTCACCGACCAGCCGACGGACTGGGTCGCGCGCCTCGCCCCCGCGCAGTCCCACGGCTGGCGGATCTACGCGGACTACCTCCTCGGCGCGGGCCACCGCCGCATCGCCGTGGCGGCCGAGCCGAGTGTCTACTGGGCGTCCGGGGCCCGTGTCCTGCGGGACCATCTCGCGCCACGCGGCGGCACCGTCATCGAACTCGACATGCGCGCGCTCGCCCCCGCGGCCGTGTGCGACGAACTCGTCGCCCATCGCGCGACGGCCCTCCTGCTCCTGGTCGGCCACCCGGAGCCGGCCGTGTCGATCGTTACGTCCGTACGCCGCGACCAGCGCCTCGCCGAGATCGTGATGGGCGCTCCCGCCGGACAGCCGGAGTTCGCCGAATGGGCGGGCTCGCTGGGCGCCGACGGCGCCGCGATCCCGTTTCTGCGCTATCTGCCCGAGCGCCTCACCCCATTCGGCGCACGCGTCGAGACCGCCCTCCGCGAGCGGCTGGCCGCGGCGCCCTCCTTTGTCGCCTTCGAGGGCTATGACACGGTCGCCGTCCTCGCCGAGGTGCTGCGTGCCCAGGGCACGGACCGGGCGGGCGTCGCCGCGTCCTGGCCGAGCGTCGCGGTCGAAGGCACCCGCGGGCGGATCCGGTTCTCCCGCACCTCGGGCAGCGGCGTGTGGCAATGGACCTGGCCGCCGGTCCAGGTCGTCGATCGGGATCCGGCGGAACCCGGTCGCTTTCGGATCCTTCACACCGGCTGAGCGGGTACGGAGGCCCGGGCCCCCGGCGCCTCCGCCCGGCGCCTCCGCCCGGCGTCTCCGCTCACCGGGTGCGGGGGCCTCCCAGGCACAGCGCGTGGTCGATCAGAGCACTGGCCGCGTTCTCCTGGTCCAGGATGTGCTCCGGGGTGTCGCCGCGCGCCTCGGACATGGAGACCACGGCGCTTCGCCCGCCGTCGTCGGTGACGCCGTTGAGGGTGATGTAGCCGCCGTCCCCGCCCTCGTGGCTCCAGTAGGTTCCGCCGCAGCTCAGCGGGCGTTCGACCAGACCGAGCCCGTATCGGCCGCCGGGCCACAGCCGTTGGACCTCCGCGCTCACGGGGACGGTCCGCTTCATCTCGGCCAGCTGCCGCGGCGGCAGCAGGCGGCCCGCGAGCAGCGCGCGGAGGAAGCGGTTCTCGTCCCGCGTGGTCGTGACCCACGAAAGGTTCTCGTGGTCCACCGGTATCTGGTCGGTGACGTCCACCTCGGAACCGGGGCCGAAGAGCTGGTAGGCCCTGGCGTGCGGCCGGGGCAGGGTGGGCGAGGTGCCCATCCAGCGGGTCCGGTCGAGGCCGAGCGGGCGCAGCACGCGGTGCTCGATCTCCTGGTGGGCGGGTCGGCCGGTGGCCTTCTGGATGATCATGTCGAGCAGGACATAGCCGGTGTTGGAGTACGCCCAGCCCTCGCCGGACGGGAAGTCCGGCGCGTGGGCCATGGCGCGGGCCACCAGCCGCCCGGGGCCGTGGACGTCGTGGCGCTGCTGGTAGTACTCCTCCGGCGTGGTGTATCCGGGCAGGTCGTCGTGGATGCCGCTGGTGTGCTGGAGCAGTTGGCGGAGGGTGATCCGGCTGCCGTCGTTGCCGTTGCCGCGCACCACTCCCGGCAGCCAGTGGTCGACGGTGTCGTCCAGGGAGAGTTCGCCCTCGGCCTCCAGTTGGAGGACCACGGTGGCGACCAGCGTCTTGGACGTACTGGCCATGCGGAAGTAGCCGTCGGAAGGGACCGGGCGGCCGGTGTTCAGGTCGGCGGTGCCGCTGGTGGCGACCGACTGCCGGCCGTCGGGCGCGATCGCGCGGGCCTGCACACCGCTGACCCCGAGGGCGTGGATCGCCTCGGTGTCCTGGCGCAGCCGCTCGCCGGGGGAGCGGGCGGCGGGCTGGGCGGCGGGCTGGTCGGTGGGCTGGGCGGCGGCGGTGGCCACCTCGGCGGCGAGCAGCGCAGCGACACCGAGTGCCACGGCGAGGCGCCTTCGCGGAGTCGAAGTCATGGCCGAACGCTAATTTCGCCCCCGGTGGGGGGCGATCCGGCGCACCCCAGGATCGGAAGGGGGGTATCCCCCAGCGCGGGCCGCTCAGCCCGGACACCCCGGCGCCGTCCTGCCATTGACGCACGCCGTGGCGAGATCTTACGGTCGCGTTCGAAGAAACGAGCGCTGGTCGATATGTCGAATAGTCGCGCGGGCGCGCACATGCGCAGTCGCGACACCCGAAGAGATGGGCCGTCATGCCGCAGACCGATTCCGCCCGGTTCACCCTCGACCCCGCCTTCGCCGTCGGCGACGTCAACCCCCGCCTCTTCGGCTCCTTCGTCGAGCACCTCGGACGCTGCGTCTACACCGGCATCCATGAGCCGGGCCATCCGGCCGCCGACGAGGCCGGGCTGCGTACCGATGTCCTCGCGCTGATCCGGGAGCTGGGCGTCAGCGTCATCCGGTATCCGGGGGGCAACTTCGTCTCCGGCTACAAGTGGGAGGACGGTGTCGGGCCGGTCGAGGAGCGGCCGCGGCGGCTCGATCTGGCCTGGCGTTCCACCGAGACCAACCGGTTCGGGCTCTCCGAGTACATCGACTTCGTCCGTAAGGCCGGCGTCGAGCCCATGATGGCGCTCAACCTCGGCACCCGCGGTGTCGCCGAGGCCCTCGAACTGCAGGAGTACGCCAACCACCCGTCCGGCACCGCCCTCGCCGACCTCCGGATCGGCCACGGCGACAAGGATCCGTACGGCATCGGGCTGTGGTGCCTGGGCAATGAGATGGACGGCCTCTGGCAGACCGGCCACAAGACGGCCGAGGAGTACGGACGGCTCGCCGCCGAGACCGCCCGCGCGATGCGGCAGATCGACCCGGGTGTGGAGCTCGTGGCGTGCGGCAGCTCCAACCAGTCGATGCCGACGTTCGCCACCTGGGAGGCGACGGTCCTCGCACAGACCTACGACCTGGTGGACCACATCTCCCTGCACGCCTACTACGAGGAGCGCGACGGCGACCGCGACTCCTTCCTCGCCTCGGCCGTGGACATGGAGTCCTTCATCGAGAACGTCGTCGCCACCTGCGATCACATCGGCGCCCGGCTGAAGTCGAAGAAGAGGATCAACCTCTCCTTCGACGAGTGGAACGTCTGGTACCAGACCCACTACCACGACGCCGAGCCGCTCAACTGGGAGGAGGCCCCGCGCCTCCTGGAGGACAACTACTCCGTCACCGACGCCGTCGTGGTCGGCTCGCTGCTGATCGCCCTGCTCCGCCACGCCGACCGCGTCACCGTCGCCTGCCTCGCCCAGCTGGTCAACGTCATCGCCCCGATCATGACCGAACCGGGCGGCCCCGCCTGGCGGCAGACCACCTTCTACCCCTTCGCGCAGGCGTCGGCGCACGGGCGCGGGCGGGTGCTGCGGGTCGACGTCGACAGCCCGACGTACCAGACCCCCGTCTACGGCGAGGTGCCGCTGCTGCACGCCACCGCCGTGCTCGACGAGGCCACCGGCGCGGTGACGGTCTTCGCGGTCAACCGCGACCAGCACCGGCCGCTCCCGCTGGAGGTCGCCCTGCACGGCCTCCCGGTGACCCGCGTGGTCGAGCACGCCGTCCTCGCAGACGCCGACCCCGAGGCCCGTAACACCCTCACCGACCCCGAGCGCGTCACCCCGCGTCCCGGCGAGGGCACGGAGCTCGCGGACGGCGCCCTGCGCACCACGCTGGAGCCGATGTCGTGGAACGTCATACGCCTGGCCTGAGCGCCCCGGGTTGAAGGCCCCGCCCGGGGTGCCGGGCGGGGCGTGGACGGGGGACGGGGTGCGGGTGACGCGGTGCGGCGCCCGGTCAGGCGTCCGGGTCGACGCCGACCGTGAGCGTGCCGCGATAACCGGCGGCCGGCGTGCTGCCCAGCGCCGTCACGGCGAGCAGCCCGGCGGCGGTGCCGCCGTTGCCGTAGATGCCGTCGGCGGACAGGGGAGTGCGGGGGACGGTGTTGGTGGAGTACGGGGAGAGCTTCGCCACCGCCTCGGTGATCTTCTCGTCGAAGAAGAGCTGACCGGTGTGGATCTCGTTGCCGCCGGTGAACGAGCCGTCCGGGGTGAGGGTGACACCCGTGTGCACCTTGAGGTGGACATGGACGCAGCGGCCCCGGTACCAGCCGGGGTAGATCCCGGTGAGCCTGGCCACCCCGTCGGTGCCGGTGAGCACGCCGCCGCGCAGGAACTTGCCGTTGTCCGGCTCCTGGTGGCCGTTGTTGCCGACGAAGCCGGAGTACTCGCCGAGCGCGTCGCAGTACCAGATCTCCACCAGCGCCTTGTCGAGGGGCGCGCAGGTGGCGGTGTCCACGACGGTGAGGACGAGCTCGAGCGGGACTCCCTTCTTGTCCTCGGCGACGTCCGTTCGTACGAGGGCGTGGTCGAGGTAGTACGGACCCTCGGTGAGCTCCTTGGTGAGCGTGCAGATGGCGGCGGTGTCGCGGGCCCCGGCGGCCGTGGTGGTCCCGGTGGCCGCGGACCCGGCGGCCGTATCACTCGCCGTCGCCGACTCCGGGCGGGCGGCGGCCGTGCCCGCGCCGATTCCGATGGCCGCCGCGGCGGCGCTTCCGGCGAGCAGTACTCTTCGGCGCCCCATGGGGGCGGGGGATAAGTCTGTCATGAGCATGGAAATGTAGGGGAGATCCCTGTGGGGCGCCTGTGGATTCGGCAAAGTCCCTGCCCGTCAACTCTCGATACGGCCAACTCCCTTACCTCGTACGGGTGTTGACAGTGCGACAAGCGCTTACTAGCTTCTTCCGGGATGGCCGCTGTCCGCCGGGGCGATCCTGACCACATCGCCCGGCGCCAGGGCCCTGCACCGTCAGAGCCGCAACCTTTGGCGATCTCCACCGGCCTTTGTGATCAGCGTGCTTGCCGCTCACCCTCGCTCATCCCGCAAGCGATTACCCTCCCGTGTGGAGATCCTCCGAATGAGAGGACTCCCCCATGCGCTCGACGCACGACCACGGCACCACGCACGACCACGGCACCACGGACGGCGACGATGTCATTGACGTCAACCGCGTCACCGCCCGCGACCGACGCCGGCTGACCGCGGTCGCCGCGGGCGTCACCGCGGCGCTCGCCCTCGGCGGCCTCTCCACGGTCTCCGCCCATGGCGCGGACTCGGCCGACTCCGCACGCTCCGGCACCACGCACACCACCGCCGCACGCTCCGGAAACGCACTCCCCGCCGCCGAGACCACCCCCATCGGCTTCGGCGCCGGCACCACGGGCGGCGGGAACGCCACCGCCACCACCGTGACCTCCCTGGACGCCTTCAAGTCCGCCGTCACCGGCGACCAGGCCAAGGTGGTCAAGGTCTCCGGGCTGATCTCCCTCACCGGCCAGGTGGACCTCGGCTCCAACACCACCGTGCTGGGCGTGGGTTCGGGCTCCGGTTTCACCGGCGGCGGACTGCGGCTGAAGGAGTCGACGAACGTCATCGTCCGCAACCTCGACATCAGCAAGCCCCGGAAGCCGTCCGACGGCATCACCGTGCAGAAGTCCACCAAGGTGTGGATCGACCACAACACCTTCTCGGCCGACCGCGACCACGACAAGGACTACTACGACGGCCTGCTGGACATCAACCACGGCTCGGACAACATCACCGTCTCCTGGAACAAGTTCGCCGACCACTTCAAGGGCAGCCTGGTCGGCCACAGCGACAACAACGCGGCCGAGGACACCGGCCACCTCAAGGTGACGTACCACCACAACTGGTTCTCAGACGTCTACTCCCGCATCCCCAGCCTGCGCTTCGGCACCGGCCACTTCTACGACAACTACGTGCAGGGCGCGGAGACCGGTGTGCACTCCCGGATGGGCGCGCAGACGCTGGTCGAGAACAACGTCTTCCGCGACACCGAAGTGGCCGTCACCACCAGCCGGGACAGCGATGTCGACGGCTATGCGGTGCTGCGCGGCAACGACCTGGGCGGGGCGGCCACCGAGGTCTCCCGGACGGGCAGCTTCACCACCCCGCCGTACGCGTACACGGCGGAACCGGCGTCCTCGGTCGTGGCCACCGTCACCGCCCAGGCGGGCGCGGGAAAGCTCTGAGGTTCATCAGCCGAGAGGACATCTCCGTGAGACTCATCGGACGCTTGGCCGTCGCCACCGCGGCGGCGCTCACCCTCTGCGCGACCGGCACGACATCCGGCACCACGCCCGCGGTGGCGGACGCCGGGACCCGGCAGGCCACCTCGGGCACGTTCAACGTGCTGACCTACAACGTGGCGGGGCTCCCCGAGGGCCTGTCCTCCAGCCACCCCGCCAAGAACACCCCGCTGATATCGCCCCGGCTCGGGGCGTACGACATCGTCAACGTCCAGGAGGACTTCAACTACCACGCCGCGCTCTACGCCGGTGACGACCACCCGTACCGCACCCCCACCAGCGGTCCCGCCGTTTTCGGCGACGGTCTGAACACCCTCTCCGACCTGCCGTACGACGGTTTCGAGCGGGTGAAGTGGAAGAGGTGCAACGGCACCGACTGCCTCACCCCGAAGGGCTTCACCTTCGCCCGGGTGCGGCTGGCCGAGGGCGCCTACCTCGATCTGTACAACCTGCACCCCAACGCGGGGACGACGGACGCCGACCTCGCCGCCCGCCGGGCCAACATCACCCAGCTCTCCGACTACATGGCCGCCCACTCCACCGGTAACGCGGTGCTGGTCATGGGCGACACCAACACCCGCTACACCCGCACCGCCGACAACATCCGCGACCTCGCCACCCGCAACGGCCTCACCGACGCCTGGGTGGACCTCGTACGCGGCGGCTCGGCCCCGCCCGCCGGTTCCGACGCCCTCGTCTGCGACCCGGACAACGTCACCGACACCTGCGAGGTGGTGGACAAGGTTCTCTACCGCTCCGGCCCGCGACTCTCCCTCACCGCCACCCGCTACCACAACGCGCACACGGCCTTCCTCGACGGCGACGGCAAGCCGCTGTCCGACCACTATCCGCACACCGTCGACTTCAGCTGGCGGCAGTAGGCTTCGGCCCATGCGTGATCTTGTGAGTGGCTTCGGTTATCTGATGAAGGGGCAGCGCTGGGCGGCCCGGCACGGGAGATGGTGGGGGTTCGGGATGATTCCCGCCCTGATCACCCTCGTCGGATACGCGGCGGCCCTCGTCGCCCTCTTCTTCTGGACCGATGACGTCATCGCATGGGCCACACCCTTCGCCGACGACTGGTCCACGCCCTGGCTCGGCGTCTTCCGCGGCGCGCTCTCGATCCTCTTCGCCGCCACCTGCCTCTTCCTCGCCATCATCACGTTCACGGCGGTCACGCTGCTGGTCGGCCAGCCCTTCTACGAGTCGCTCTCCGAAGCGGTCGACCGCACCGAGGGCGGCGCGGTGCCCGAGTCCGGGATGTCGACCTGGGCGGAGCTGTGGATAGGGCTGCGCGAGGCCATCGCGCTGCTCATCCGCGTCACCCTCTGGAGCGTGCTCTTCTTCGCGCTCGGCTTCATCCCGGGGATCGGCCAGACCGTGATCCCCGTCCTGGCCTTCTGCGTGACCGCCTTCTTCCTCACCGAGGAGCTGACGTCGATCGCCCTGCTGCGCCGCGGTGTCCTGCTGAAGGAGCGCCGCCGCATGCTGCGCTCCCGCCGCCTCCTCTCCCTCGGCTTCGGCGTCCCGCTGTCCGTCCTCTTCCTGATCCCGCTGGTCGCGGTCTTCCTGATGCCGGGCGCGGTCGCGGGCGCGACATTGCTCGTACGCGACCTCACGGGCGAGGACGACGAGCCCGCGACTCCGCGGGGCGAGACGGCGGCGGACCCGGCGGGCGCCTTCAACGGCTCGTAGCGGCGGACCCACGAGTGCCGACCCGGTTGGTCCCTCGCCATCGTCGTAGGCAAAGACGTGACGGGGGTTGGTGTAGGTGCCGACGATGCCGACGATCTCGACATCAACCCCGGTCTCTTCGCGCGTCTCCCGAATCGCGCAGTCCGGCAGCGACTCTCCGATGTGCATGACACCACCAGGAAGCGCCCACATGCCGTTGTCCCGCCGACGCTGAAGCAGGATGCGCCCGGCATCGTCAACGACGACGGCGGAAGCGGCGGGAACCAGGCTGTTCGCGGCTGGGGCATTCGGGTCGTCCTCGTAGTCCCGCCTACCCATCGTCTTCCCCTTCCCATACCGGACTGCCTCGTCCCCACAGTTCCTCGACGTGGGAAGCGAAGCGATCAAACATGCCGTCGTCCTGATAACGGCGCAGGTGCAGCGTGGGGGCATCGTGTCCCACGCGGTGAGTCAGCAGAGGCGTAACGATCATGTCGTCATCGAAGCGGAACACGGATAAGTACGCGTGCCCTTCGCTGTACCTCGCATCGATGCCCGGCTGGCTTCTGATCTTCTCCAGTTCGGCCAGCGTCACGCGGATGCGCGTGGACAGCGTGAGCGCGACGTCTTCATCCTGCTCGCGCGACCGGGTGAGATCACTGTCAGGGGCACCGAGCAGGAAGCGCACTCGGCATCCTTGGACGGCTTTGCGCCGCATCGCGGTACCGAACCGGGCTTGTTCGAGCCATAGGAAGTAGTTGGTGTAACCCGCAAAGGTCAGCTCTCGCTCGGCCTTGGTGATCAGCGATCGCCAGAGGGGGGCCGGACAGCCGGACCGGTACGGATAGACGGAAACGACCTCACGGTCCGGACCAACCTTGATCGCTTTCTTTGCGGATGCTGGCCATAACACCGCCTCATCCTCTCCGAGTGCTTCGCAGACGGCCCATCGGTGACGGGCGCGGGGAACCCGTCCCGTCTCGATGATCCATCGGCCGACAGTCTTGATATCGACGCCACAGCTCTCCGCCAACTGCCGGTCTGTCATGTGAGCTTGAAGCATGGCACGGCGTAGTGCTTCGTTCACCGGCACCCCCTGGGACGTTAGGCACGCTTCGCGCGGTAACCCTGCTATCGCGTGGATCTTCGAAGCGCTGCTACGGCTGTGGTTGCCGTTGTCCGGCCGTCATCGGCCGGCCGAGTCGGACGACGACGGTCCCGCAGCGCACCAGTACGTGCCGATGATGCTGTGTCCGGCACGCGTGCCGGACGTGCCCGTACCGCCCGGGGCGGCGGATTGCGTGAACGGCTCGACCATGCCGTTCCGCCCGATCTCCGGTCTGTCGGACAGCCATGGAGTCGGCTTGGCCCGGCTCTACGCCGCAAGCCCGCCGAGCCGCGTCCGGGCCTGTGCCCCGCGTGCATCGCGGCCGGAAAGCCCACCCGTGACGGCCTGGAGCAGGCCGTCGTCATCGTCGCGGGGCAGAGTCTTGCCGCCGCCGAGGCACTGAGCCTGGCCGACGCGGCGCCGGAAGAATTGGCCTACCACCTCGGCGCGGTGAAGCGGAGCCTACGCACCGTGCTCCAGCTCCTCGCACCGGTCGAGAAGGAGGGCCGCTGATGGCCGACCGCCAGCCGGACCGGGACAAGCGGCCGAAGATGACGATGCGCGTCTACACCATGGCGCACGACGGGATCCGCATCACCCGGAGCGCGATCGTGGCCGTCCTCGCCGGGGAGAAGAACGACGCCTCCCGGGGTGGACGGCCCCGGTTGGCTCTGCTGCTCGCCGAGTGCGAGCCCCTCAACGGGTCGTGGCCGCGACCACGGTGAGGATCGAGCGCACCTGGGCGGTGATGGCCTCGCGGTCGTGGACGAAGTCCGGGTCGGTGACCTGGCCCGTGGCGGGGTCGGTGTTGCCCGGGCCGAACTGTAGGACCGGGGTGTGGAGATGGCCGCCCGGGGCCTTCAGCCCGACCGCGTCGCGCAGCAGGGTGGCGCGGTAGGCGATCTCGTTGGAGAGGTAGTCGCCGCCACCGCCCGCGCGGGCGGTCGAGCCGGGGGTCGGGCCGTCCGGACGGACCACGGGCGTGGTGCCGCCCGCCGGGATCTCGGTGACCTCGGTGTGGTCGTAGACGGGGACCGGGCCGGTGTCCGCCGCGACGATCTTCTCGTAGGGGAGGGTGGTCGTCGTCCACTGCGGCTGGGGCCGCTGGGTCGGCACACCGGCCGGGATGGGCACGGTCTCGGTGCGGGAGACGTTCGCGTTGTCCGGATAGCCGCCCCGCCAGGCGCCGTTGGTGCGCTCGACGTCGAACCGGCCCACCCGGCCCTGGCTCACCGTCACAAAGGCGTCCACCCGGCGCGGCCCCGGCCGGAACGCGGGCAGCAGCGCCCGCTCGACCGTGCCGTCCGCGAAGTCCGCCCAGCGGACCGGGAAGACGGCCGTCTCGACGCGCGCCGGACCGCTGTCCGTACGGACCGTCGTCCCGTCCAGCGCGAGCGCGGCGGCGCCGGAGGGGTTGGAGCGGCGGACGTCGGCGTCCAGCTGGAACGGGTCGAAGCCGGTGACCACGACGCGCTTGACGCGCTGACCCGCCTTGTCTGCCGGGAGGTCGATCGAGTCCTCCCCGCGTGAGGTGCGCTCCAGCGTGTCGAGGAGCGCGGCGCGGCGGGCGTCGGTGAGCGGGAAGCCCGGCTGCCACTGGCCGAGCGCCCGGGTCATCCCGAGCCGCGCCCAGTACAGCGGCCGGTCGTCGTCCCGGCTGAGGTCCCCGCCCGCGGGCCCCCGGCCCTGCACGCGGTCCACGGCCCGCTTCCAGAGCGCCCGGCCCTCGCGGGTGATCACGCGCTCGGCCTCGGCAGGGGACCGTACGCCCGCCAGTGCGCGGGCGAAGTCAGGCGCCGCGTCGTCGAACCCGCTGCGCCGCAGGATCTCCTGGGGCGCGGCCTTGTCGAGCCGTTGCTCCTCCACGGTGGGGGCGGCGGTGGTGTCGGCTGCGGCCGTCGCCGGCACGGCGAGGGCCAGGGGAGCGGCGGTGAGCAGGGCGGCGCCGAGCAGGGCTAGCCGGGGGCGTATCGGTCTCATGCGGGGTCCTCTCGGGTGAGGAGTGTCGGATGACGGGGGCCGGGTCGAGGCCGGGGTCGAGGTAGGGGTCGGGGGAAACGACAACCCCTCCCGTCCCGAGTTCTTGAGCTCGGGACGGGAGGGGAACCGATGAACTACGGGGCCGCGTGCGGCCGAGCCGCTCAGCGGGTCGAGAACGAGTGCACCGTCGTCGACCGGTAGGTCTGCCCCGGCCGTAGCACCGTCGAGGGGAACGACGGCTGGTTCGGCGAGTCCGGGAAGTGCTGGGTCTCCAGGGCGAAGGCGTCGCCCTGCCGGTAGACCCGCCCCGATGTGCCCGCGAACGTGCCGGTCAGGAAGTTGCCGGTGTAGAACTGCACACCGGGCTCGGTCGTGGCGATCCGCATCACCCGGCCGGACTCCGGCTCGGTCACCGTCAGGAAGTGCTCCGGACGGCTGGTGATGCCCTTGTCCAGCACGAAGTTGTGGTCGATGCCCTGCCCGTAGAGCACCTGCTGGTGCGCTTCCCGGATGTCCCGGCCGATCTCCTTGGCGCGGCGGAAGTCGAACGGGGTCCCGGCCACCTTGGCGAGCTCGCCGGTGGGGATGAGGGTCTTGTCGACCGGGGTGTAGCGGCTGGCGGCGATCTCCAGCCGGTGGTCGTAGACGGAGCCGCTGCCCTCCCCGGCCAGGTTGTAGTAGGTGTGGTTGGTGAGGTTCACGACCGTCGCCTTGTCGGTCGTGGCCTCGTAGTCGATGCGGAAGTCGCCCGCCGCCGTGAGCGTGTAGTCCACCCGCACGGTGAGCGTGCCGGGGTAGCCCATCTCGCCGTCGGGGCTCATCCGGCGGAGGGTGAGCCCCACGTCCGCGCCCTTGCGGAACGGCTCCACGGACCAGACGCGCTTGTCGAAGCCCTTGTCGCCGCCGTGCAGGCTGTTCGGCCCGTCGTTGATCGGCAGCTGGTACTTCTTGCCGTCCAGCGTGAAGGTGCCGCGTGCGATGCGGTTGCCGTAGCGGCCGATGAGGGCGCCGAAGTACGGGCTGTCCGCCACATAGGAGTCCAGGTCGTCGAAGCCGAGCGACACATTGGCGCGGCGGCCGTGGCGGTCGGGGATCTCCAGGGCCTGCACGATGCCGCCGTAGCTGAGCACGCGCAGCCGGGTGCGGCCGCATCCGATCGTCCAGCGGTCGACCTCGGTGCCGTCCGAGAGCGTGCCGAAGTGCTCCTTCACCGCGTCTCCCTTGCCCGCGGAGTCCCCTCCGCTGTTCGCGTGGGCGGTGCCGGTCGTGGCGGCCGAGGCCGCCAGTCCGGCCGCCGCCGCCGTGATCACCGTGCGTCTGCTCGTGGTCATATGCGGCTCCATTAGGCTAGATCCATGTGGGACAGCTGATGGGTTACGACCCGACCTTGCGCTTGTTCCAGACATCGAAGCCGACCGCGGCCAGCAGCACCAGACCCTTGATCACCTGCTGGTAGTCGGTACCGATGCCGACCAGCGACATACCGTTGTTGAGCACGCCGAGCACCAGACCACCGATGATCGCGCCGAGCACCGTGCCCACACCGCCGCTGGCCGAGGCGCCGCCGATGAACGCGGCGGCGATGGCCTCGAGCTCGAAGTTGAGGCCCGCACTGGGGGTGGCGGAGCCCAGCCGGGCGGCGAAGACCAGACCGGCGAGGGCGGCCAGCACACCCATGTTGACGAAGACCAGGAAGGTGACGCGCTTGTCCCGGACACCCGACAGCTTGGCCGCAGGCTGGTTGCCGCCGAGGGCGTACACATGGCGCCCGATGACGGTGTTGCGCATCACGAAGCTGAAGATCACGAAGAGACCGGCGAGGATCAGCAGCCCGTACGGCGCGCCGTGCCAGCTGGACAGCGTCATGGTGAAGGCCATCACGGCGGCGACGATCGCGGCGCACTTGACGAAGAACAGCCCGATCGGCGCCACGTCCAGCTCATAGGCCGCCCGCTGCTGCCTGCCCCGCCACTCCTGCCAGACGGCGGCGGCGCAGACGATGAGGCCGATCACCATGGTGGGGTTGTGGTACTGCGTGTACGGGCCCATCTCCGGGATGAAGCCGGTGCTCAGCTTCTCGAAGCTGTCGGGGAACGGCGACAGGGACTGACCGTCCAGCAGGATCTGGGTGCCGCCGCGGAAGGCCAGCATTCCGGCCAGGGTGACGATGAAGGACGGAATGCCTATGTACGCGATCCAGAACCCCTGCCAGGCCCCGGCCACCGCGCCGAGCAGCAGACAGAGGACGACCGCGAGGCCCCACGGCATATCGTGTTTGATCATCATCGCGCCGGCGGCCGCGCCGACGAAGGCGACGAGCGATCCGACCGACAGGTCGATGTGCCCCGCGATGATCACGATCATCATGCCGATCGCGAGGATGAGGATGTAGCCGTTCTGCTGCACCAGGCTGGTGACGTTGCCGGGCCGCAGCAGGATGTCGTCGGACCAGATCTGGAAGATGACGATGATCAGGGCGAGCGCGACCAGCATTCCGTACTGCCGCATGTTGGACCGCAGGCCCTGGAGCAGCAACGTCCCGATGCTGGGCGAGCCCTCGGCCGGCGGTGGGGCCGGGCTCTCGGTCTTCTGGGTGGCCGTGCTCATCCTTCGTCTCCTCTGTCCCTCGTCATATGGCGCATCAGGACTTCCTGGTTCGCCTCGGCCCGGGGAACCTCCCCGGTCAGCCGCCCGGCCGCCATCGTGTAGATCCGGTCGCACATCCCCAGCAGCTCGCCCAGCTCGGAGGAGATGAAGATGACGGCCTTGCCCTGGGCCGCCAGATCGTTGATGACCGTGTAGATCTCGTACTTGGCCCCGACGTCGATGCCGCGGGTCGGCTCGTCGAGGATCAGCACCTCCGGACCTGCGAAGATCCACTTACTGAGCACGACCTTCTGCTGGTTGCCGCCGCTGAGCCGGCCGACCCGCTCGAAGACCGTGGGTGCCTTGATGTTCATCGTCTTGCGGAACCGCTCGGCGACCCGGGACTCCTCGTGCTCGTTGACCAGACCGCGGCGCGCCACCTTGCCGAGCGAGGAGAGCGAGACGTTGCGGCTGATGGTGTCATCGAGGTTGAGCCCGTAGTGCTTGCGGTCCTCGGTGACGTACGCGATGCCGTGGTCGATGGCCTCCGGCACGCTACGGGTGCGGACCTCCTGGCCGTCCCGGAAGACCCGGCCGCCCGCGTACCGCCCGTACGCCCGCCCGAAGACGCTCATGGCGAGCTCGGTGCGGCCGGCGCCCATCAGTCCGGCGATGCCGACGATCTCACCCCGCCGTACGTTCAGTGACACCCCGTCCACGACCTTGCGCTGCTGGTCGATGGGGTGGTGGACGGTCCAGTCCTCGACGGCCAGGGCCACCTCGGAGGCGTCCTCGCCCTCGTAGGGGGTGCGGTCGGGGAAGCGGTGGTCGAGGTCGCGGCCGACCATGCCGCGGATGATGCGGTCCTCGGAGATCTCGGGGCTGGCCTCGGGGGTCTCCCGGACGGTCAGGGTTTCGATGCTCTGGCCGTCGCGCAGGATGGTGACGGAGTCGGCGACCCGGCGGATCTCATTGAGCTTATGGGAGATCAGGATGCAGGAGATGCCCTGCGCCTTGAATTCCAGCAGCAGATCGAGGAGCTTTCCGCTGTCCTCGTCGTTGAGCGCCGCGGTCGGCTCGTCCAGGATGAGCAGCTTCACCTCCTTGGAGAGCGCCTTGGCGATTTCCACCAGCTGCTGTTTGCCCACGCCGATATCGGTGACGCGGGTCTGCGGCGAATCCGTCAGACCGACCCGCTTGAGCAGTGCGGTGGCGTGTCTGAGGGTTTCGTTCCAGCTGATCAGGCCGCGCCGGGAGTGTTCATTGCCGAGGAAGATGTTCTCGGCGATGGACAGATAGGGGATCAGCGCCAGTTCCTGATGGATGATGACGATGCCGCGCTGCTCGCTCCCGCGGATGTCCTTGAAGGCGCATGCCTCGCCGTCGAAGAGGATCTCGCCGTCGTAGCTGCCGTGCGGATGGACCCCGCTGACCACCTTCATCAGGGTGGACTTTCCCGCGCCGTTCTCCCCGCAGAGCGCGTGGATCTCGCCCTGGCGGATCTGGAGATTGACGTCGGAGAGCGCCTTGACACCGGGGAACGTCTTGGTGATGGAACGCAATTCGAGAATGGTGCTCATGGCCCGGTACCGCCCTACTTGAGCTGCGACGCGGTGTAGTAACCCTGGTCCACCAGCACCTGGGTGTTGGATTTGTCGATGCTGACCGGATTGAGCAGATAGGTCGGCACGATCTTCTTGCCGTTGTCGTACGACTTGGTGTCGTTGATCGGGGCCTTGCCGCCGGTCAGCTCCGCCTTGGCTATCTGCACGGTCGCCTTCGCCAGCTTGCGCAGGTCCTTGTAGATGGTCTGCGTCTGCTGGCCCCGGGTGATGGACTTCACGGAGGCCAGCTCCGCGTCCTGGCCGGTGACCACCGGGAACGGCTTGGCCTTCGTGCCGTAGCCGGCGCTCTTGAGCGCCGAGAGGATGCCGATGGACATGCCGTCGTACGGCGAGAGGACGGCGTCGACGTCCTCGGTGCTGTACGACTTGTTGAGCAGGTCCTCCATGCGGTCCTGCGCCGCGCTGCCGCTCCACTTCTCGGTGTAGAGCTGGTTGAGGCTCGTCTGCTTGGAGCGGACGATCAGCTCACCCTTGTCCATGTACGGCTTGAGCACGCTCATCGCGCCGTTGTAGAAGTACCGGGTGTTGTTGTCGTCCGACGAGCCGGCGAACAGCTCGATGGAGAACGGGCCCTTGCGGCCCTTGGCCAGCCCCAGCTTGTTGACGATGTACTGGCCCTGGAGCCTGCCGACCTTCTCGTTGTCGAAGGTCGCGTAGTAGTCGACGTTCGGCGTGCCCAGCAGCAGCCGGTCGTAGGAGATCACCGGAATGTTGGCGTCATGGGCCTGCTTCAGGACGTCGTTGAGCGCCCCGCCGTTGATCGGCGCGATCACCAGCAGCCGGTGGCCCTTGGTGATCATGTTTTCGAGCTGGGCCACCTGGGTGCGGACGTCGTCCTCGCCGAACTGCAAGTCCGTCTTGTAGCCCGCCGCCTGGAACTGCTTGGCCACATTGCGGCCGTCGGTGATCCACCGCTCGGAGGACTTCGTCGGCATCGCGATGCCGATCGTGCCTCCCTTTTCCTTGGGCTTGTACCGGCTGCCGCCGACCGCCTCCTGGCCACAGGCCGTGGCGGTCAGCGAGAGCGCGAGGAGGCCGGCGCCTATCGCCGCGGCTCGTGCTCCTCTTACCGTGCGCATGGTGTTGGGGTCCTTCCCTGGGGCGTCATTGCGTCAGGAACTGGGGAGGTCCGCGTCGGCGGTGAAACGCCGCAGCGGACCCGGCAGCCGGGAGCCGAGCGGGGACATCCCGCCGTCCGCGCCCAGCCGGTTGAGCAGGTCGAGCACGAGCCGCCCGCGGCGCACCCGCTCACGGGCGCTGCCCAGCGCCACGTCGCGCAGCTGGGCGCCGTACGGGTAGATCCCCGGGGATTTGCTGAGCCCGAACTTCAGATAGATGGGGGCACCGCGCCGGATCAGCTCCGCCGCGTCGTACATCCGCACATAGCCGCCGAGGTCGTCCGGGGCCTCGACGTAGAAGTCCATCGGGGCGCGGGAGACCCGGCGGATCTCGGTGAGGTGCTCCAGCGTCAGGTCCGAGGGGATGTTGATGGAGTCGGCCCCGAGCTGTTCGTACACCGCGAACGAGGCCGGGTTGACCGGGCCGACGAGCGCGGACAGTTTGAAGGTGGTGTCCGCGGGCAGCTCGCCGCGCGCCCGCAACCGGTTCAGCAGCCACAGCACCCCCTCGTCGGCCACCAGCAGGCACTTCACGCCCAGCGAGACCGCGCGCAGCGCGTCCTCCACACAACCGGCCACCGCGTCATGGCCACGGGCGCGCAGCCCCCCGCCGCCGGAGCCGGAGCGGGTGGCGGCGCCGATGTCCCAGGTGCCGCGCGGGCCGGTGAACAGGCACAGCTCGGCGTTCCGCTCGGCGCAGCACTCCACCATCTCGGTGATCTCGGCATCGGTGAGCATCCAGACGCCGCTGCCCTGGCTGATCCGGTGGATCGGCACATCCAGCCGCCCGGCCTCCTTGAACACGGTGGCCAGCGCCTCCGGGCCCTCGACGGAGGGGACCTCGGTGCGCCAGGTGCCGCCGTCGGGGAAGGTGTGCGCGGAGGCGTCGGCGGGGTCGGGGGCGGGCGCGGCGTGGCCGAGCGACGCGAGGGCCGCGTCGGCGGGGCGGCGGGGGCCGGAAGAGGCGGGTGAGGCGGCGGTCACGGTGCTCCCTGTGGAGTGATGGCCGGTGGTTCGGCGTCCGGCTGGTGCTGCCCAGGACATCGTTGTCCTAGTGGGGCTGGGGTGATGACTAGAGACGGTCCGGAGGACTGGTGGGATGACTGGAGTCGGGGCCGAAAGGCTGGTGGGACGACCGGAGTCGGGGGCGGGAGGCTTGACGCGGCGAGGTTTGGCACGGCGAGTTCTGGCATGGCGAGGTCTCACACATGGGCTAGGGGGCTTCTGATGGATCTCCGCGGCGTCGCGACGCCCGGCACGCACTCTCGCCGCACCGGACAAAACCCCTAGTAGCTCCGCTACGAGGGCTTCCGCCCGGCACGCCGAGAGCACGCACCGAACGCCGCTCCTTCCTCCACGGAGATCCATCAGAAGCCCCCTAGTCGAGGCCCCGCGGGCGCAGCAGCACCTTGCCGACGGCCGGATCGCCGCTGCCGACCAGCTCGATCGCCGAGGCGAACTCGGTCAGCGGCAGCTCATGGGTGATCAGCGGCCGCAGGCTCAGCAGCCCCGCGTCGAAGACCCGTACGGCGTGCGACCAGGCGGCGGGCGGGGCCCCGAAGACGGTCTGCACCTCGATCTGGCGGACCACCAGATCGGTGGGGTCCAGACCCTGCGCGCCCGCCGCCGGGATGCCGGTGAGCACCAGCCGGCCGCCCCGGCGCAGCAGGGAGGCCGAGGTACGGGCGGCGGAGGCCGATCCGGCGGTCTCGATCACCACGTCATAGCCCGAGAGCTGGTCGGACAGCTGGTCCCGGATGCGGAACTCGGTGCCGCCGAAGGACAGCGACAGCTGCTCCCGGTCCGGGCGGGTGCCCACCACCAGCAGCCGCGCGGGGGAGACGGCGGCGAGGAACTGCACGGCGATCATGCCGAGCGTGCCGGTGCCGACCACCGCGACCCGCTCACCGGGCTGGGCCCGGGCCTTGAGCGCGGCGGCGGCGACGCACGCGGCGGGTTCCAGCAGCGCGGCCGCGCCCAGGTCGGCGTCGTCGGACAGCGGGTGCAGCAGCCGGGCCGGCAGGGCCAGGGTGTCGGCCATCGCCCCGGGCTGGGTGAACCCGGTCTCCTCGTACCCGGCCGTGCACAAGGTGGTGTCCCCGGCGTGACAGCGGTCGCACACCTGGCAGTTGCGGAACCCCTCGCCGACGACCTTACGGCCGACGAGCGCCTCCGGGACGCCCGCGCCGACCGCCTCGACCGTCCCGGACCACTCATGGCCGGGGGTGACGGGGTAGCGGACGTATCCCTCGGGCCGGTTGCCCTGGTACAGCTCGCGGTCGCTGCCGCAGATCCCGGAGGCGTGCACCCGCACCCGCGCGTCACCGGGGCCGGGCGCGGCCTCTTCGGCGGCGGTGCCGGTCCCGACGAGACGGAACGCGCCGGGGGCGTCGAGGACGAGCGCGGTCACTGCCGTCCGCCCTTCGGGTCCCGCTTCTCCCAGCCCTCGGCCCACAGGTCGAAGTGGGCCTGCTGCTGGGGGAATTCGGCCGCCGCGTCGGTGTCGAGATCCACGCCGAGACCGGGCTCGTGGGAGAGCTGGAAGTAGCCGTCCACGACCTGCGGGGCGCCCTTGACCACCTTCTTGATCTCCGCGTCGGCGAAGTCGTTGAAGTGCTCAAGGATCTTGAAGTTCGGGGTGCAGCCGGCGACCTGGAGTGACGCGGCGGTCAGCACCGAGCCGCCCACGTTGTGCGGGGCGATCAGCACATAGTGGGTCTCGGCCGTGGCGGCCAGCTTGCGGGTCTCGCCGATGCCGCCGATATGGCCGACGTCGGGCTGGATGATGTCGGCGGCCTGCGACTCGAACAGCTCGCGGAACTCGATCCGGTCGTGGATGCGCTCGCCCGTGGCGATCGGCAGCCGCGTCTTCTCCGCGACCTTCGCGAGCGCCTTGAGGTTCTCCGGCGGCACCGGCTCCTCCAGCCACGACGGATGGAACCGCTCCAGCTCGCCCGCGATCCTCACGGCGGTCGCCGGGCTGAACCGCCCGTGCATCTCCACCAGCAGCTCGGTCTCCGGGCCGATCGCGTCCCGTACGGCCTCCACGAGGGAGAGCGAGTGCAGGGTCTCGGCGTGGTCCAGCTCGAAGTGGCCGGTGCCGAAGGGGTCCAGCTTCAGCGCCCGGTAGCCGCGCTCGACCACCGTGGAGGCCGCCTTGTGGAACGCCTCGGGGGTGCGCTCGACGGTGTACCAGCCGTTGGCGTACGCCTTGACCCGGTCCGTCACCTTTCCGCCGAACAGCTGCCAGACGGGCACCCCGAGCGCCTTGCCCTTGATGTCCCAGCAGGCCATCTCCACACAGGCGATGCCGGACATCACGATCTCGCCCGCCCGGCCGTAGTCGCCGTACTTCATCCGCCGGACCAGGTCCTCCACCGCGAACGGGTCCGACCCGGCGAGGTGATTGGCCTCGGCCTCACGCAGATAGCCCAGCAGCGCATCGGTCCGCCCGAGCATGCGGGTCTCGCCGACGCCGGTGATCCCCTCGTCCGTATGGACCTGCACATACGTGAGATTGCGCCAGGGGGTGCCGACGACATGCGTACTGATACCGGTGATGCGCACAGCAATCGACCCTTCGCGATGTTCGATATTTCGTCACACGTTCGAAATCTTGACGTGACGGTAGTAAGCGCCCGTCAGGGGTGTCAATGGTTGTGCGGCGAATGACGTTCGAACGTGACAACCCATCATGACCGATCAAGAACCATCATGACCGATCATCTCGCAGGACGACATGGCTGCCGGAATGTTCGTTGAAGACGCCTGTGCGGCGCGGCTCAGCCCCTGGTGTGCGAGAGCAAACGGACCGGGGTGACCTCTTGTACATGAAGGACGGCATCGCACCAGTCCGCGAGCGATCCGCCGGAGAGGTGGTGGTCGGCGTCGTCGGCGGGGTCGTAGCGCGGACCGAGCAGGCGGGTCCTGGTCGGCGTATCGAGCCAGGTCCGCACGGGCGCCGGGCTGTCGGCGCGCGGGTCCAGGAGATAGGCGTCCAGCGCGGTGCCTCCCAGGATCGCGTCAGCGAACTCCGCCGGTGGCTCCGGTACCGGACCGGGGGCCATGCCGTGATGGAAGGTGAGGCCGATGGACACGTAACCGGCTCCGAAGCGCTCGCGGAGGTAACTGCCCGCGTTACGGTGCGTCATCGGCGGCGAGGCGGGCGAGACGGTCCGCGGGGTTCCGTTGACGGTGTGCGCGAGACCGCCCCAGTAGACGATCTTGTCCGTGGTGTTCTCGTGCCACCGGATCGTGTCCTCGGCCAGACCCAGCTCAATGCGGGCGAGGCCGTCGGGCAGGGAGAGCTGGGCCAGGTGCTCCCGGGCGGTCGGGGCCGTGTCGACGAATCGGACCGGGTCATCGGGGTGGCGACGGTTGAAGGAGCGCATCCAGCGGACGACGTCGAGGATCTCCTCGGTCTGCCAGAACGACCGGGCCCCGGCCAGCAGCGCCCGAGGGTCACCCGCCCCGGTGCGGATGTACTCATCGAGGCCGACCCCCGACGGGTTGTCCCCTTCCAGCGCGAGCGAACGGAAACCCCGTTCCTCGACCAGCAGCCGGACGATCCGGTGCGAAAGGACGCTGAGTTCATGGGTCTGACGGGTCGAGGCGCCGATGGCCACGACCCTGGCGTCGCGCACGATGTCGACCAGCGGCAGGAGATCGGTCAACGGAGCCTCGGGATCGAGCGTGGTGAGGCGATGAGCGTGATCCTCGATCCATCGAGTCACCATCTCGGTCATGGCGGGACCTCCTTGATCGGAGTCGGTTTGGTTCCGGGCCGCGGGGACACGCCCCGGTCGTGACCGACGCGGCGCGAGCAGCCTCGGACATGAACCAAGGTTCGCGAGCAGCCTCGGACATGAACCAAGGTTGAGGTCAAGCCAAGGGGCGACGGCGGCTACGAACCGCTCCGCTGCGCCTGCACCAGGACCTCGCCCGCCGTCGTCCGGTCGTACAGCACCGATCGCCCCGCCCGGCGCCTGCGGACCAGCCGGGCCTCGCGCAGGACGCGCAGATGACGGCCGATCGAACCCAGCGTCTGGCCGGTCAGGGCCACCAGGTGGGTGGTGCTCTTCGGAGTGTCGAGGAGGAGCAGGACGCTCGCGCGGGCCGGGCCGAGAAGACGGGCGAGGGGATCGGCGGCCGGCTGCGGGTCGGACCCGGCGAGGGCACCGGCACACGGGTAGACCACGGCGTAGCGGTGCGGCGCGTCCCAGGAGACCCATCCGGCCATGGGCGTCACGGGGACGAAGAGCAGCTGGGCGCCGTGGATCGCGCGCGGCGGATTGTCGTGGGCGTTGATCTGGAGCCGGCTGCCGCCCAGCCACCGCATCCCCGGCCGCATACCGTCCAGGACGGCCGCCCAGCCGCCCTGGCTCACCTGGCCGGTGCGCGCCACCACATCGGCCTCGATGATCCGGCGGCGGCGCGGCCAGGTGGGCCGCACCGTCTCCGTCCACACCCACTCCAGCAGATCCGCCAGCCGCTCCGGCAGATCGTCGCGGTGCAGCGCGGCGGGGAGCGGGGCGCGGCCCAGGGAGACCGTGAGATCGGAGCGCGCGGCGGCGGGGGAAGTGGCGCGCATCCGGGCCAGTTCCTCCTCGACGGACGGCTCGCCCTCGCCGGGCGGGGTCAGGGTGAGGAAGTTCGCGAGCCAGGTCCGGCCCAGCGCGGCCCGTACGAGCAGCGCGGTCACCGGATCGTGGGCCAACCGCGCCCGGTAGGCGGGCAGATGGGCGTCGAGCCATGCCTGTTCGCCGGGGTGTGCGGCGCTCCCCCGCGCCAGTGCGATCAGGGCCGCGGTGGTCTCGGCGCCGGCGGAGAGGACGAACCGGCTGCCCGCGAGAGTGTCCGCGTCCATCAGCCACAGCCCCACCCGGCCACTCCCGTCACCCCGTGGTTTCGCGTCCGCGCGAAACATTAGCGTCACCGCGCGACCACTCCCGAGCCTGGAGGCCATGCGCACCTATCGAGAAGTGTTCCGGGTCCCGGAGTTCACCCCGCTGTTCCTGCTCTCCGCCACCCAAGTGGCCGCCTCCACGGCGAGCGGACTCGCCCTCGGTACCCTCGTCTACGCCGCGACCGGCTCACCGCTGCTCTCCGCGCTCAGCATGTTCGGCCCCTCGCTCGCCCAGGTGGCGGGCGCGCTGGCGCTGCTGTCGGCGGCCGACCGGCTGCCGCCGCGCGCCGCACTGTCCGGGCTGTCGGCGCTCTTCGCCCTGGGGACCGCCGCGTTGGCACTCCCCGGGCTGCCCGTGGCGGCCGTCCTCGCCATCGTGTTCGGGCTGGGCGCGGCGGCCTCCCTCGGCGGGGCCGTCCGCTACGGGCTGCTCACCGAGATCCTGCCCAAGGACGGCTATCTGCTGGGCCGTTCGGTGCTCAACATGTCGGGCGGCACCATGCAGATCGGCGGATACGCGGCCGGTGGCCTCCTCGTGACCGCCCTCTCGGCACGCGGCACCCTGCTCACCGCCGCCGCGCTGTACGTGCTGGCCGGGGCCACCGCCCGGTTCGGCCTGAGCGGGCGCCCCGCCCGGTCCGGCGGACGGCCCTCGGTCGCCGAGACCTGGCGCGTCAACGCCCGGCTGTGGTCCTCCGCGCCCCGCCGCCATGTCTACTACGCGCTCTGGGTGCCCAACGGGCTGATCGTCGGCTGTGAGTCCCTCTTCGTGCCCTACGCGCCCCGGCACGCCGGGCTGCTCTTCGCCGTGGGCTCCCTCGGCATGCTGATGGGGGACCTCCTCACCGGACGGCTGCTGCCGCCGCACCGGCGGGAGCGGCTCGCGGCGCCCCTGCGGCTGCTGCTCGCCGCGCCGTATCTGGTCTTCGCGCTGCACCCGCCGCTGCCGCTCGCGCTGGCCGCCGTAGCCCTCGCCTCGATCGGCTTCTCGGCCACGCTGGCGCTCCAGCAGCGGCTGATGGCCCTGACACCGAACGAGATGAGCGGCCAGGCCCTGGGGCTGCACTCCTCCGGCATGCTCACGATGCAGGGTGTGTCCGCCGCCCTCGCGGGCGCGCTGGCCCAGCCCACCTCGCCGACCGTGGCGATGGCCACGCTGGCGGCGGTCTCCGTGGCCGTCACCCTGACCCTGGCCCCGGGACTGCGGGGCGATCCCGGGGCACGTCGGCCTCAGGCGGTCCGGTCGGAGGGGACGGCCGAGGGGGCGGCCGAGGGGGCGGCCCGGGAGGGGTGAGCACCGTAAGGACGCGGGTGAGCACCGTAAGGGCGTCACCGGGGTCAACCGGGCGGGGGCCGCGAGGTCAACCGGTCGCGGGGCTGTGGGGTCAACCGGTCGCGGGGCTGTGGGGTCAACCGGGTGCCCGGCGGCCACCCGTTGGGCGGTGCCGGACACGCCGCATGGGGGTGAGGTTCCGCCGGACGGGTTCTCGCGCCCGGTAGCTGTACGGGCAACTGAACTCCCGCCCCAGGAGGTACGTACGCCCATGCGCAACCGCCGCCGCGCCCTCGGCGCCCTTACCGTTCTTCTCATGGCGGCGCCGGCCGCCCACGCCGCGCCCGCCGCCCACGCCCGGCCCGACGGGCCGCGTCTGCCCCTGCCCTGGACCGACAATCTGACCATCGACCGCACCGGGGACGTCACCCCGGACGGATCCGTCACGCTGTACGGCAGCTACCGATGCGTCCGGGAAGGGATGGAGTACCCGCGGGCGAGCGTGCTCGTCACCCTCACCCAGGGCCGGGAGCGCCACGGCCTCGGCGGCTATGACGCGGTCTGCGACGGACAGCGGCACCGCTGGCTGATCGACGCGGTGGACGTGGGGCGGTACGAACCGGGACCGGCGGACGCCGAGGTCACGCTGTTGAGGTTCGACGCCGGTGGCTCCTTCGTGCCGATGCCGAGGAACGCGGCCGGGGTCGAGCGGGGGGTCAGGCTGGTGGGCGGCGACGGCTGAGCCACCGTCACCAGACGGCCCGCCCGCCCGGCCGTCACCCCTCGGCCGCTTCGTCTCCCTGCCCCAGCAGGGAGACGAAGGCCCGGAAGAGTGCGGGCATGTCCACCGCGTCCCGGTCGTGCAGCCACTGGAACTGGAGCCCGTCCATCACCGCCACCAGCAGTGGCGCGGCGGCCTCGGGGGTGAGCCCGCCGGGGAGCCGGTCGCCGAACTCGCCGCGCAGGATGGCCGCCATGTCGGCGCGCACCTTGTCATAGCGCTGGGTGAAGAAGCCGCGCGCGGGGTGGTCGTCGGTGACGCTCTCGCCGAGGAGCGCGGAGAAGGTCTGGACGATGCCGGGGCGCATCGCGTTGTAGTCCACCAGCGAGGCGAGCAGGTCCAGCGGCCATACGTGCCCCCCGTCGCGCCGCGCGGAGCCGGTGTCCCACTGGTCGCGCTCCTCGAGCACGGCGATGAGGAGCGAGTCCTTGGTGGGGAAGTAGTGGAGCAGCCCCTGCTGGGTGAGGCCCACCCGCTCGGCGACCGCGCCGAGGGTCGCGCCCCGGTAGCCGCGCTCGGCGATCACTTCGAGCGCGCAGCGGACGATCTCCGCCCGTCGTTCCTCACCACGTCTGGTACCGCGCTCGGTCGCCCTCTCCATGCTCGTACCGTAGAGCATGTTTGATAACGAGTCGATAACGGTACCTACCTGGCGACAGGCTCTCGGGTCCACCATGGCCCCGGACGAGGACCGGACGGGACCCGCACCGGGAGGGGTGAGCGATGGCGGACGCGATCGGCGAGGGCGGCGAGGGCGGCGGGCGCAACGAGGGGGGCGCGGCCGAGTCCGTGGAGAAGGCCCTCGGCCTGCTGGATCTGGACACCAAGGCGCGGCTGCTGTCCGGGCAGGACATGTGGAGCCTGCCCGCCGTTCCGGCGATCGGGCTGCGCTCCCTGGTGATGTCGGACGGCCCGATCGGCGTCCGCGGCGTCCACTGGACCGCCGACGACCCCTCCATCGCCCTGCCCAGCCCCACCGCGCTCGCCGCGACCTGGGACCCGGAGCTGGCCCGGCGCGCGGGGCGGCTGCTCGCGCAGGAGGCGCGGCGCAAGGGCGTCCATGTGCTGCTCGCGCCCACGGTCAATCTGCACCGCTCCCCGCTGGGCGGCCGCCACTTCGAGGCGTACAGCGAGGACCCGTATCTCACCGGCGAGATCGGCACCGGATATGTGACGGGTGTACAGGACGGCGGAGTGGGCACCACCGTCAAGCACTTCGTGGCCAACGACGCCGAGACCGAGCGCTTCACCGTGGACAATCAGGTCGGTGCGCGGGCGCTGCGCGAGCTGTATCTCGCGCCCTTCGAAGCCATCGTCAAGAACGCGCGCCCCTGGGGCGTCATGGCCGCCTACAACGGGGTCAACGGTTCGAGCATGACCGAGCACCGCGAGCTTCAGCAGGGGGTGCTGCGCGGGGAGTGGGGCTTCGACGGCTTCATCGTCTCCGACTGGCTGGCGGCCCGCGACACCGTGCGGGGGCTCAGGGGCGGGCTCGATGTCGCGATGCCCGGCCCACGTACTGTCTACGGCGAGGCGCTGGCCGCCGCGGTGCGCGACGGCCGGGTGGGCGAGGCGGAGCTGGACGAGGCGGTGCGGCGGCTGCTCAGCCTGGCCGCCCGGGTCGGCGTCCTGGACGGCGCGGCCCCGGCCGTCGCCCCCGCCGACCGGCCCGGCCCGATCGACGGGGTCGCGCTGGCCCGCGAGATCGCCCGGCGGTCCTTCGTACTGCTGCGGAACGAGGGCGCGGGCGGCCGGGAAGCGGTGCTGCCCCTCGACCCCGGCGCCCCCGGCGGGGTGCGCTCGCTGGCCCTGATCGGCGCTGCGGCGCGCGATGCCCGGGTGCTGGGCGGCGGCTCGGCGGTGGTCTTCCCCGACCATGTGGTCTCACCGCTCGACGGGCTGCGGGCCGCCCTGCCGCCGGGCGTCGAGCTCAGCTACGCCGTGGGCGCCGACCCCACCGATGAACTCGCCCCCGCCGCCCAGGGGTTCGAGCTGCGCGCCGTGGTCCGGGCCGCCGACGGGCGGGTGCTGGGCGAGTGCCGGCTGGCCGGCGGGCAAGTGCAGTGGATCAGCGACTTCCCCGACGGGGTGAGCTTCGAGGAGCTGCACACCGTCGAGACCGTCGGCACCTTCACCCCGCGCGAGAGCGGTGCCCACTCCTTCGGCACCAGGGGGCTGGGCGGCCTCCGGCTGGCCGTGGGCGGCGAGGTGCTCTTCGAGGGGGAGCAGCATCCGGCGGACGTCGGCGACCCCTTCGAGGCGTTCATGGGCTCGCCCGTGCCCCGGGGCAAGGTGGAGCTCACGGCGGGCGAACCGGTGGAGGTCAGCCTCATCTGCGCGGTGGCCCGCCCCGAGGACGCCCTTCTCGACGCCGTCTGCTTCAGCCTGCTGCACCGGGCCCCGGAGCGGGATGCCGAGGAGCTGATCCAGGAGGCCGTCGCCGCGGCCTCGGCGGCCGAGGCGGCCGTGGTGGTGGTCGCCACCACCGAGCGGGTCGAGAGCGAGGGGTTCGACCGCGGCCATCTGGGACTGCCGGGCCGTCAGGACGAGCTGGTGCGCCGGGTCGCCGCCACCGGCACCCCCACCGTCGTGGTGGTCAACGCGGGCTCACCGGTCGAGATGGCCTGGCGGGACGAGGTCGCCGCGGTGCTGCTGAGCTGGTTCCCGGGCCAGGAGGCGGGGGCCGCGCTCGCCGACGTCCTGCTGGGCGCGGAGGAGCCCGGCGGCCGCCTGCCCACGACCTGGCCCCAGCGGCTCGAGGACGCCCCGGTCAGCGCGGTCACGCCCAGCGAGGGCCGGCTGGTCTACGACGAGGGCGTGTTCATCGGCTACCGCGCGTGGGAGCGGCGGGCGGGGACCGCTCCGGCGTACTGGTTCGGGCACGGCCTCGGCTACACGGACTGGGCGTACGAGGGCATGGACCTCACCCTCGCGGAGGGCGACGGCGAGGAGCTGGGCACGGTGACCGTACGGGTCCGCAACACGGGGCCCCGGGCGGGGCGTGAGGTCGTGCAGATCTACCTCACCGTGCCCGAGGACGACGGGGTGGAGCGGCCGGTGCGCCGCCTCGCGGGCTTCGCGTCGGTGGACGCGGCCCCGGGGGAGACGGCCGAGGCGACCATCCCCCTGCCCCGCCGGGCAGCGGAGATCTGGGACGAGGCGAAGGGCGCCTGGCGCCTGATCCCCGGCAGCTACGCGGCGGAGGCGGGCCGCAGCGTCGCCGACCGCCGCCTGTCGTCCCCGGTCCCGGTGCAGACGACAGCTTGAGCTACGCCGTCCGGCGCGCGGGCGAGGCTGCTCGCGTCCACCGGTCAGACGGTGGCCGACGAATCGCGACGCCTGCGGCGGGCTGTCCCCCTCCCCGCCCCTTCCCGAACCTGGGGCTGAGCCCCAGACCCCGGAGGGCCGGGGCTGTGCGCCAGATGCCGGGGATCGGGGCTGTGCCCCCGACCCCGGGGGGTCGGGGCTGTGCGCCAGATGCCGGGGGGTCGGGGCTGTGCCCCAGACCTCGGGGGTCGGGGTTGCGCCCCAGATGCCGGGGGTCGGGGCTCTGCCCCAGACTCCGAAGGGCCCGGGGTTGCGCTCCAGATCCCGGAGGGCCGGGGCTGGATCCCAGACTCCGGGGGCCGGGGCTGGACCCCAGACTCCGGGGGGTCGGGGCTGGATCCCAGACTCCGGGGGGCCGGGGCTGCGCCCCAGGCCCCGGGGGCTAGGGGCGCAGCCCCTGCCGTGTGGCGGAGCCGCATAAAGGGAGGGGTGCCCCGCGCCCGGCTCCCGGCCCTTGGCCGGGAGCCGGGCGCGGCCGGGGGTCAGGGCGCGGCAGCGGTGATGCGGCGGTAGGCCATGTCGGCCAGTTGCGCCTGGCCCGCCTTGCTGGGGTGGAACCAGTCCCACTTGCTCAGCTCATGCGTGGTGAAGCGGTACTTGTGCACCGCCGGGTCGTACCGGCACAGCACATCCCGCCCGCACACGTCCTTCAGCACCTTGTTGTACTCGGTCACCCGGTCCGACACCCGCTGCCGGCGGTCGTTCGAGGCCGCGTCCAGGTCCTCGGAGTCCTTCAGCATCGACGGGCAGATGCCCAGCTTCCAGATCTGCCGCCCGAAGACGTTCTTCCGACCCTCCGACCACAGCCGCTTCAGATCCGGCACGCTGGCCACATACACCTGCGTCTTCGGCAGATCACGGCGCAGCCGGGTGAGCGCCGAGGTGAAGGTGGTGCGGAACTGCTCGGGGGAGGTCATGTCGTCCACCGAGTCCCGGCAGGCGTCATTGGCGCCGATCATCACGGTGATCAGCTTCGGCTTGCGGGCCGCGGCCGCCTCGATCTGGCCGGGGAGGTCGGCCACGACCGCGCCGGTCTTGGCGAAGTTCCAGGCGTGGGTCCCCGCGTCGGCGGTGGCGGAGGGCAGCAGCCGCTGGGCGAGGCTCTGCACATCGGTGCCGGTGGACCACGACACCTCGGGGCAGTCGGAGAGCACCGAACAGGCGTCGAAGCCGCGGGTGATGGAGTCGCCCACGGAGGCGATCGAGGTCGGCCGGGTGTTCCAGACGATGGACCGCTTGGCGCCGGGTGTCTTCCCCGCGCGGGTCGGCCCGTGCCGGGAAGGGTCGTCCGAGCTGCCGAAACAGCCCGCCGAGCTCAGCACGGCTGCGGTGGTGAACAGCACCATGCCCGTGCGTCCAGCGGTGCGCAGGGACGGGCGCACGATCGTAGGCGTGGTCGAGGAAGCGGCCGCCGATCGCTTCCGGCGTGTCGCGCTGACCCGCATGGCTGTTCCCCCTCCGGCTGTTGGGTGATATCTATCCGGACCGACGGTACGTCACTCCTCCGGTCGGCTCGCACGGTACGTTTTTCTTGCGCCAGATGAGCGTCGTCCCGGCGACAAAGCGCGCTATGCGGTACCAGCACATTACGCCCCGTCACATCCTGTCCACTTTCTAGAGAATTCTGCACGATAAATTTCACTGAAGGTGACGTCGAGACTGGTGTGGGAGTGATCACTAGGGCAGAATGTGAACCGATGTCCCGGGCGGGACCGGTACGGGCGCGAGGCCGCTGGGGAAGGCGCACCTCGAACCGCACAGGAGGCACCGGTGACGACCCGTGGAGTTCTGTATGTGCACTCCGCTCCGCGCGCGCTGTGCCCGCACGTCGAATGGGCCATCGCGGGCGTCCTCGGCGTGCGTGTCACTCTCGACTGGATCAAGCAGCCCGCGGCGAACGGCGCCTGGCGTGCCGAGTTCTCCTGGCAGGGCGAGGTCGGCACGGCCTCCAAACTGGCCTCCGCGCTCCGCGGCTGGCATCTGCTCCGCTTCGAGGTGACCGCCGAGCCCTGCGCCACCGCCGAGGGCGAGCGCTACAGCTCCACCCCCGAGCTCGGCATCTTCCACGCCGTCACCGGAATGCACGGCGACATCCTGATCCCCGAGGACCGGCTGCGCGCCGCCCTCGCCCGCTCCGCCCGCGGCGAGAGCGACCTCGAGGCGGAGATCGCCAAGCTGCTCGGCAAGCCCTGGGACGACGAGCTGGAGCCGTTCCGCTACGCGGGTGAGGGCGCCCCGGTCCGTTGGCTGCACCAGGTCGTCTGAGCGCCTGACGCGCCGCCATCCCTTTGGCTTGGAACGCGCGCTTCGGGCTCTGAGCGGTCTCGCTGAAGTCCGGTGCGGTTCGGTTGCGCCCCGAGGGGGCGCGGGGCTGTGTCGATATGCGGCTCCGCCGCGTGGGACCAGCCACGACGCAGCCGCGGATGAACGATCACATCTCGTGCCACTTCCCGCGGAGCGCTTAGCGTGGCGGAATGACCGAACAACACCCGGCAACGTCCGTCGCGGTCCTCGGCACCGGCATCATGGGCTCCGGAATGGCCCGTAACCTCGCCCGCTCCGGGCTCGAGGTCCGTGCCTGGAACCGCACCCGATCCAAGGCCGAGCCGCTTAGCCAGGACGGCGTACGCGTCACCGACACCCCGGCCGAGGCCGTGGACGGCGCCGATGTCGTCCTGACCATCCTCTACGACGGCGCCGTGGCGCTCGAGACGATGCGGCAGGCCGCCCCCGCGCTGCGCCCCGGAACCGCATGGGCCCAGGCCACCACGGCGGGTCTGGATGCGCTGGAATCGCTCGCCGCGTTCGCCCGTGAGAAGGATCTCGTCCTCATCGACTCGCCCGTGCTCGGCACCAAGCAGCCCGCGGAGAACGGACAGCTGCTGGTGCTGGCCGCCGGGCCCAACCCCGTCCGCCCGGTCGTCTGGCCGGTCTTCGACGCCATCGGCAGCCGTACGGTGTGGGTCGGCGACAGCGCGGAGGGCGCCGCCGCCACCCGGCTCAAGCTGGTGCTCAACAGCTGGGTCCTCAACGTCACCCACGCCACCGCCGAGGCGGCCGCCCTCGCCAAGGGGCTCGGCGTGGACTGGCAGGGCTTCCTGGACGCGGTCGAGGGCGGGCCGCTGGACAACGGCTATATGCGGGCCAAGTCGGCCCAGGTGCTCCGGGGCGACCTCGAGCCCAGCTTCGCCACCAAGACCGCCGAGAAGGACGCCCGGCTGATCGTGCAGGCCGGGGAGCGCGCCGGAGTGCGGCTGGACCTGGCGGCCGCGGGCGCGGAGCGGTTCCGCCGCGCGATCGAGGCGGGCCACGGCGACGAGGACATGGTGGCCTCGTACTTCGCCAGCTTCGACGGCGAAGCTCCCTGAGCTCACGCACCGATGGCCCGCCTCCGGCCGGAGCCGGAGGCGGGCCACCCCCACATATCGGCGCCTCACAGCGCCAAGCGGTCAGACCGTGCGGAAGGCCAGCACCACATTGTGGCCGCCGAAACCGAACGAGTCGTTCAGCGCCACGATCGGGCCCTCGGAGGGCAGTGCCCGCGGCTCGCCGGTCACGATGTCCGCGTCCGCCTCCGGGTCCAGCGAGCCGATGTTGATCGTCGGCGGGGCCAGCCGGTGGTACAGCGCGAGCACGCTGGCCACCGTCTCCACCCCGCCCGCGCCGCCCAGCAGATGGCCCGTCATGGACTTGGTGCCGGAGACCGCCATGTGGTCCACGTCGTCGCCGAACACCTTGCGCAGCGCCTTGATCTCCGCCAGGTCGCCCTGCGGGGTCGAGGTCGCGTGCGCGTTGACGTGCGCGACCTCGGCACCGCTGATGCCGGTGTTCTCCACCAGGTTCTGCAGCGCGTTCCCGATGCCATTGCCGGACGGCTCCGGCTGGGTGATGTGGTGGGCGTCGGCCGAGATGCCCTGGCCGATGGCCTGTGCGTACACCCGGGCGCCGCGCGCCGCGGCGTGCTCCGCCGACTCCAGGACGATGGCGCCCGAGCCCTCGCCCATCACGAAGCCGTTGCGGTCGACGTCGAACGGGCGCGAGGCGCCCTGCGGGTCGTCGTTGCTCTTGGACATCGCCATCATGTTGCCGAAGGCGACCATGGGCAGCGGGTGGATGGACGCCTCGGTGCCGCCCGCGACGACCACATCGGCGCGGCCGGTGCGGATCATCTCGATGGCGTAGCCGATGGCCTCGGCGCCGGAGGCGCACGCGCTCACCGGGGTGTGCGCGCCCGCGCGGGCGTTGAGGTCGATGCTGACGTTCGCCGCCGGGCTGTTGGGCATCAGCATCGGCACGGTGTGCGGGGACACCTTGCGGACGCCCTTCTCGCGCAGCACGTCGTACTGGTCGAGCAGGGTGGTGACCCCGCCGATACCGGACGCCACGACCGCGCCGAGCCGGTCGGGGTCGATCGAGGAGTCCTCGCCCGCCTTGGCGGTGAAGCCCGCGTCCGCCCAAGCCTCACGAGCCGCGAGCAGCGCGAACTGCGCGGAACGGTCGAGCTTGCGGGCCTGCGGACGCGGAATGATCGTGCCTGGCTCCACCGCGATCTTCGCGGCGATGCGGACCGGCAACTCGGCCGCCCATTCCTCCTCCAGGAGGCGGACACCGGACCGGCCGGCCAGCATGGCCTCCCAGGTCGACGGGGCGTCGCCACCCAGCGGCGTCGTGGCACCAACACCGGTGACGACCACGGTGCGATTGGTCGAGTTCACAGGAATTCCTACTCCACGTGTAGAAGGTGCTGGACCTGCCACCGCACGGGCGGCGACGACCGGTCTTGATACGGGCTCAGCCCTGGTGCTTGAGGATGTAGTCGACGGCGTCGCCGACGGTCTTGAGGTTCTTGACGTCGTCGTCCGGGATCTTCACGTCGAAGCGCTCCTCGGCGGCGACGACCACCTCGACCATGGACAGCGAGTCGACGTCCAGGTCGTCGGTGAAGGACTTGTCCAGCAGGACGTCCTCGGTCGGGATACCGGCGATCTCGTTGACGATCTCGGCGAGACCCTCGAGGATCTCTTCCTGAGTGGCGGCCATTGCGGCGCTCCTTCTTCGGTGTGTTGCGGTGGTGGCGCAGCGTCCGACTTCTGCGGAGCTGCGTGGATATGGACTATGGAGCCTAAGGGAGGGTAACGACCGTCGCTGCGTAGACGAGACCCGCTCCGAATCCGATGACGAGCGCGGTGTCGCCGCTCTTCGCCTGCCCCGTCGCCAACAGCCGCTCCATGGCGAGCGGGATGGAGGCGGCCGAGGTGTTGCCGGTGGTCTCCACGTCACGGGCGACCGTGACGTGCTCCGGCAGCTTGAGGGTTTTGATCATCGAGTCGATGATCCGCATATTGGCCTGGTGGGGGATGAACGCGTCGAGCTCGTCCGCGCTGACCCCGGCCTCGTCCAGGGCCTGCTGGGCGACCTTCGCCATCTCGTAGACGGCCCAGCGGAAGACGGCCTGGCCCTCCTGGCGCAGCGCCGGGTAGCGCACGTCGGCGGCGTTCTGCTCGCGGTAGACGTCCCAGGGCAGCGTCTGGGTGATGGTGTCGGACTTGTCGCCCTCCGAACCCCAGACGGTCGGGCCGATCGCGGGCTCCTTGGAGGGGCCGACCACCACGGCGCCGGCGCCGTCGCCGAACAGGAAGGCCGTCGCCCGGTCCTCCAGATCGGTCAGGTCCGAAAGCCGCTCGACCCCGATGACCAGCACATGCTCAGCGGTGCCGTCGGTGATCATGCCCTTGGCGAGGGTCAGTCCGTAGCCGAAGCCCGCACAGCCCGCCGAGATGTCGAACGCGGCCGGCTTGCCGGCGCCCAGCAGATGCGCGATCTCGGTGGCGACCGCCGGGGTCTGCTTCAGGTGCGAGACCGTGGAGACGATCACGGCGCCGATCTGCTCCGGCGTCAGACCGGCATCGGCGATGGCCTTGCCTCCGGCCTCCACGGACATGGTGGCGACCGTCTCGTCCGGACCGGCCCAGTGCCGGGTGGCGATGCCCGAACGCGAGCGGATCCACTCGTCGGAGGAGTCGATGTGCTTGAGGATCTCCTCGTTCGGCACCACCCGGGTCGGACGGTAGCCACCGACGCCGAGAATGCGCGCGTACGGGGCGCCCTTACTGGGCTTGATCTTCGCGGTCATGCTTCTCGGAGCTCCTCTTCGGCCGGTGTGTCGACGGGGACGGCGTGCTCCTCGATCAGCGCACGCGCCGTGGCGAGGTCGTCCGGAGTCTTCAGCGCCACATTGGTGACGCCCGGCAGCGCGCGCTTGGCGATGCCGGTGAGCGTGCCGCCCGGGGCCACCTCGATGAGCCCGGTGACGCCCAGCTCCTGGAAGGTCTCCATGCACAGATCCCAGCGCACCGGGTTGGACACCTGGGCGACCAGCCGCTCGATCACCCCGGCCCCGGTCGCCACGACCCCGCCGTCCCGGTTGGAGACGTAGCGGGTGCGCGGATCGGCCACCGGGACCCCCGCGACCAGGGCCTCGAGGGCGGCGACCGCCGGGGCCATGTGGTCGGTGTGGAACGCGCCGGCCACCTTGAGCGGTACGACGCGGCGCACCCCCTCGGGCTTGTCCTCGGCCAGCGCCGCCAACTGCTCGGCGGTGCCCGCGGCCACGATCTGCCCGGCGCCGTTGACGTTCGCCGGAGTCAGTCCGTGCTTGTCGAGGTGGGCGACGACATCGTCCCGCTCACCACCCAGTATGGCGGCCATTCCGGTCTCGCTGCGGCTCGCGGCCTCCGCCATGGCGAGTCCGCGGCGGCGGACCAGCACCATGGCCGCTTCGTCCGTGAGCACACCGGAGGCCACGGCCGCGGTGATCTCGCCGACGCTGTGGCCCGCGACCGCGCCAATACGGTTCGGCAGCTCCGCGAGACCGGTCGCGCCCTCGCCGCCCTCGCCGAACAGCGCGTGGGCGGCGACCAGACCGGCGGCCACCAGCAGCGGCTGGGCCACCGCCGTGTCGCGGATCTCCTCCTCGTCGGCCTTGGTGCCGTAGTGGATGAGGTCCAGACCGGAGACGGCCGACCACCAGGTCAGACGTTCGCTGACGCCGGGGAGGTCGAGCCAGGGGGTCAGGAAGCCGGGCTTTTGAGCACCCTGGCCGGGAGCGACGAGTACGAGCACTCTCACACTCTCTCTTGCGGACGGGTCGAATCGCCCGTGAGGACAAGGACGAAGAACCGTCAGGGGAATTGTGGGGGTCCAACAAACGGTCAGGGCAATATGTTCGCGTCCGCGAGACGGCCCAGGATCAGGGCTATGCGCAGAGTAAACGCCGACCTGACGTCGGAAGGTGACCATCCGGTGACGTCCGTCACACGTCGTAGCCGGTAGCGGACGGTGTTCGGGTGAACGAAGAGCATCCGGGCCGCACCCTCCAGACTGCTCGCCTGTTCGAGGTACACACTCAGTGTCTCGAGCAGCGCCGAACCGGCTTCCTCCAGCGGTCTGTAGATCTCCTCCACCAACTGCTCACGGGCAGCCGGATCCCCGGCCATCGCGCGCTCGGGCAGCAGATCGTCGGCGAGCACCGGACGGGGTGCGTCCGGCCAGGCGGTGCACGCCTTCAGCCCGGCCGCCGCGGCCCCCGCCGAGCGGGTCGCGGCCAGCAGGTCGGAGACCACGGGACCGGCCACCACCGGACCCGGGGCATACGGCCCGATCAGCGCCTTCGCCGCCTGGAGCGGATTGTCCGAGCCGCCCGCGACCACCACAAGACGGTCGCCCAGCACCCCGGTGAGCACCTGCAGCTTGGCGTGCCGGGCGGCCCGCCGGATCGCCTCGACGGTCAGCTCGCTGTCCCCGTCCGGGGCGGTGCCCAGCACCACGCACACATGTTCGGGCGAGTTCCAGCCCAGGGCGGCGGCGCGGGACAGCGCCCCCTCGTCCGCCTCGCCGGACAGCACCGCGTTGACCACCAGCGACTCCAGCCGGGCGTCCCACGCGCCGCGCGCCTCGGCGGCCTGCGCGTACACCTGGGCGGTGGCGAAGGCGATCTCCCGCGCGTACACCAGCAGCGCCTCGCGCAGCACCGACTCATCGCCCGGGGCCGCCACGTCGTCGATCGCCGACTCCATGACCTCGATGGTCGTGCGGACCATCTCCACGGTCTGCCGCAGGGTGATCGCCCGGGTCAGCTCGCGCGGGGCGGTGCCGAACACATCGGTGCTGATCGCCTGGGGTGCCTCGGGGTGGCGAAACCATTCGGTGAAGGCCGCGATGCCCGCCTGCGCCACCAGCCCGATCCAGGAGCGGTTCTCGGGCGGCATCGCCCGGTACCACGGCAGCTGCTCGTCCATGCGCGCGATGGCGTTGGCGGCGAGCTTCCCGGAGGACTTCTCCAGGCGGCGCAGGGTGGCACTGTGTGGATGCGGGGTGTTCGAGGCTGGTTCAGGCACGAGGACAAGACTGCCTTATCGGATGGTGAGCGCTGGGGGCGGGAGGCTACGCGGGGGTATGCGCGGGGGTAGGGACGGGGCGGGGGCGGACAGTCGGGGGCGCACTACCGTGGACCGGGTGATGTGGATACAGCGGTCCGGTGCACGGTATCCGGGCGGGCAGGGCGCGGGCATCGAGACGCGCCACGCCTTTTCCTTCTCTGGGTACTACGACCCCGGCAATGTGCGGTTCGGCTCGCTCGTGGCCTGCAACGAGGAGCGGCTCGCCCCCGGCGCGGGCTTCGCCGAACACCCCCACCGCGATATGGAGATCGTCACCTGGGTCGTCGAGGGCGAACTCACCCACGAGGACTCCACCGGCGCGCGTACCGTCGTGCGCCCCGGCGACGTCCAGCGGCTCAGCGCCGGAAGTGGAGTGCGTCACACCGAGCGCAACGCGGGCGCCGAACCCCTCACCTTCGTCCAGATGTGGCTGATGCCGGGCCCGGGCGCCGCCACGGACCCGGCGTACGAGGTGGTGCGCGGCATCGCCGACGGCACCCCGTACGCACTGGAGCGCACCGAGGCGGTGCTGCATGTGCGGCGGCTGGTGGACGGTGAACGCACCGCGCTGCCGGACGCGCCGTGGGTGTACGCGCACGCGGTGCGCGGCGCGGCGCGGATCGAGGAGGAGACCCTCACGCCCGGCGACGCGGCCCGGATCTCCGCCGCGGAGGGTCTGGAAGCACGCGCCGAGGGCCCCGCCGAACTGCTGATCTGGGAGATGCACACGGAGCCGGGCTACGGCTGAGGGGCTACGGGGTGTCCGCCGCGTGACACGGGCTTCGCCCCTGGACCCCGGGGTCTGGGGCGAAGTCCCAGTTTCGGGAAGGGGCGGGGAGGGGCCAGCCCGCCACAGGCGTCACCATCCGCCGGACACCCGCTATCCCAGCTCGGCCAGGACCGCGTCGGTGAACGTGGGCCAGGCCTCGATCGCCCACGGGCCGAAGGCCCGGTCGGTCAGGGCCACACAGGCGGCGCCCGCGTCCGGATCCACCCAGAGGAACGTCCCGGACTGGCCGAAATGCCCGAAGGTGCGGGGCGAGGAGGAGGCGCCGGTCCAATGCGGCGACTTGCCGTCGCGTATCTCGAACCCGAGCCCCCAGTCATTGGGCCGCTGATGTCCGTAGCCGGGCAGCACACCCGTGAGACCCGGGTGCACCACGGAGGTGGCCCCGGCCAGCGTCCCGGCCGCCAGCAGCCGCGGGGCCTGCAGCTCCGCCGCGAAACGCACCAGGTCGTCCACGGTCGAGACGCCGTCCTTGGCGGGCGAGCCCGGCAGGTCGGTGGCGACCATGCCGAGCGGCTGCAGCACCGCCTGGCGCAGATACTCCGGGAACGGGATGTCCGTGGCCTTGGCGATGTGGTCGCCCAGCACCTCGAACCCGGCGTTGGAGTAGAGCCGGCGGTTTCCCGGCGCGGCGACCGAGCGGTGCTCGTCGAAGGCGAGCCCGGAGGTGTGCGCCAGCAGATGGCGCACCGTGGAGCCCTCGGGCCCGGCCGGCTCGTCCAGCTCCACCGCACCCTCCTCGACGGCGACCAGCGCGGCGTAGGCGGCGAGCGGCTTGGTGACCGAGGCGAGGGGGAACCGATGGCCGGTCGGGCCGTACGATCCCGCCAGGGCGCCGTCCGCGCGCACGACGGCGGCCGCCGCCGCCGGAACCGGCCAGTTCTCGATCATCCGCAGGCTCTCCATGCCCAAGAGCCTACGGGGTGCCCGGCGGGCGCCCTTTCCCCTCCCCGCCCCTTCCCACAACCAGGGGCTCCGCCCCTGGACCCCCCGGGTCGGTGAGCCGAGCGTGGCTGCGGTCGGCTGTCCGGCTGGGGCGCCGACGGCGCCGCCTGCGACGTGGTGGTCGGGTGGCTGGCTGGTGGGCAGGGGCTTGGGCGTCTGCGGGGTGGGCGGTGAGGGCGTGAGCGCCCGCACTGGCGGGTTGATTGCGGTCGGCGCGCCGGCGCGGTGGATGGCCGGGCGCGTCCGGGCCGTCCGGCGGGGTCTGGGGCGAAGCCCCAGTTTCGGGAAGGGGCGGGGTTGGGGAACGGCGCGCAGCCGACGGCCGGGCGGGCGCCCGCGTGGATCCGGGGCGTCCGACTCGGGGTCTGGGGCGAAGCCCCAGTTGAGGGGAGGGGCGGGGAGGGGAGGGGAAGGACCCGCCGTGGGCGCCAAGGTTGCCCCAAATCTCCGCTTGCTTGGAGTGCACTCGAAGTCAATAGCGTTGAAGACGTCGACGAGGTGTGCGGATCCGCGACCTGCGAGAGGTGAATCGGCATGACCGTGATGGAGAGCGCCCCGGTGAAGGCGCGGAAGAACTGCGCGGGGAGGGTAGGCCACCCCCGGCCCACCGGGCAGGACCGGTACTCGATCAGTGAGGTCGTCGCCCACACCGGGCTGACGGCGCACACCCTGCGCTGGTACGAGCGGATCGGGCTGATGCCGCATGTGGACCGTACGCACACCGGCCAGCGCCGCTTCACCAACCGCGACCTGGACTGGCTCGACCTCGTCGGCAAGCTGCGGCTGACCGGGATGCCGGTCGCGGACATGGTCCGCTACGCCGAGCTGGTGCGGGAGGGCGAGCACACCTTCGCCGAGCGCGAGGAGCTGCTGACCACGCACCGCGAGAACGTGCGGGAGCGGATCGTCGAGCTCCAGAGCACGCTCGAAGTCCTCGACTTCAAGATCGATGTCTACGCTGACGCCCGGAGGGCGTCGGAGAGGTTTGACCCAGTATGAGCGACAGCACCAACGAGACCATCGCGACCGTCGGCCTGGGGACCGGCGGACCCGAGGTCGGCGTCCAGGGCCTGGGCTGCATGGGCATGAGCTGGGCCTACGGACCGACCCACGACGAGGCGGAGGCGCGGGCCACGCTGGAGCGGGCCCTGGAGCTGGGCGTCACGCTCTTCGACACCGCCGATGTCTACGGCTTCGGGCGGAACGAGGAGTTCATCTCCCCCTTCGTCCGGGCCAACCGGGACCGGATCACCCTGGCCACCAAGTTCGCCATCGAGCGCGACGAGAGCGACCCGTTCGGCCGCCAGCGGATACGCAACGACCGCCCGTACATCCGCCAGGCCGTCGAGGGCAGCCTGCGCCGCCTCGGGGTGGACCACATCGACCTGTACTACATGCACCGGCGCAACCCCGAGGTGCCGCTGGAGGAGAGCGTCGGCGCCATGGCCGAGCTGGTGGCCGAGGGGAAGGTCAAGCACCTCGGCCTGAGCGAGGTCACGGCGAACGAGCTGCGCGCGGCGCACGCGGTGCACCCCATCGCGGCGGTGCAGTCGGAGTGGTCGCTGTTCAGCCGCGACATCGAGGAGAGCGTGGTGGCGGCCGCCCGCGAGCTGGGCGTCGGCCTCGTGCCGTACTCGCCGCTCGGCCGCGGCTTCCTCACCGGCTCCTTCGTCCAGGCCGAGCAGGAGCTGGGCGAGGACGACTTCCGCCGCCGTCAGCCCCGCTTCACCGGCGACAACGCGGCCGCCAACGCCGCGCTGCTGGAGCCGCTCCGGAAGATCGCCGAGGCGCGCGGGGCCACCCTCGCCCAGATCGCGCTGGCCTGGGTGCAGCAGCAGGCCCAGGTGTACGGGCTCGCCGTGGTGCCGATCCCCGGCACCCGCACCCGCGCCCGGATCGAGCAGAACACCGGCGCGACCCGGATCGAGCTGAGCGCGGACGAACTGGCCGCGCTGGAGCCGATCGCGGGCCAGGTGGCGGGCGCCCGCTACGCCGATATGAGCGCGACGAGCGCGGGCCGGGAATAGCCTGCGGCGCCGGGCCGTGGTGGCGGAGGCCGCCGGTGCGCGGTGCCGTCGGGTGCCGGGCGCGCCCGGTCTGACGCGCCGGGCGGGCGGCCGGTGCGCGGTGGGCGGGCGCCGTGTTGATGGCGGGCGTCGGGCCGTAGCGCGGGGCGTCACGGCTCGGCGGGTGGCCGACGGCACCCGGGTCCACCAGATGCCGGGCCGGACGGCGGTCAGCCGAGGCCCTGGCGGCAGTCCGGCCCCGTGCCCGGACCGCCGCCGTCCTCCTCCGCGCACCGCACCCCGTCGAAGTCCCCCAGCGCGATCCGCGAGAAGTTGCGCAGCGAGTCCGTCCCCGGCGCGAAGTAGCCGGTGTGCCCGTGGGCGCTCTCGGAGGAGACCACCCGGGCGCCGAAGGACGGATCGGTCGGGTCGTCGCCGTGGCCCAGGCCCAGGAAGTCATAGCCGGTCACCCGGCGGATCCAGTCGGTGCGGTCGCGCGCCGCCCAGACCCGGGCCCCGGTGCGCAGCGCCTCGGCGCTGTCCGCGCGCATCCCCGGGCTGCCCAGCACCACCAGGTCGGAGACGCGGGCGCGGTCCATCGCGGAGGCGGCGAGACCGCACACCACCGAGCCGTAGCTGTGGCAGAAGACGGCGGGCGGGGCGTCGGCGGTGGCCGCGGTGGTCACGGCGAGCCCGGCCAGGAACCGGTCCAGACGGGGCGCGCCCGCCTCGGCCAGCCGACTGGTGGCGGCGTCCGGGCCCAGCCCGACCGGGGTGGTGTAGCCGACCCAGGCGATGACGGCGGTCGGGGTCGCGGGCGCGTCCTCGGCCATCTGGGCCCGCAGCGACCGGGCCATTCCGGCCGGGGCGCCGTACGGGTCGCCCGTGCGGTCGAAGTCGTCCAGGTCGATGTCCGAGCCGGGCACGATCACGGCCGTGCGGCGGGCCGCCGCCAAGTCCCCGTACACCTCCGCCACTTGGCCGCGCCCGCGCGGATCGAAGGCGAGGATCTGGCGGCCGGGCTCCAGCAGCGCCGCGTACCGCTCGGCGAGCGGGCTCTTCGGGTCGGCCTTGCGCTCCTTGTGCCAGGCGGCCCGGATCGCCCGGGCGTTGGCCGCGTACCGCAGGCTCAGCGGCGCCCCGTCCAGATTGCCCACCACCTCGGGGTGCCGGATGACCAGCGCCTTCCGCTGGACCTCGGTGAGCCGGTCGAAGAACCGCGCGATCCCGGCGGGCGAGACGGTGGCCGGATCGGGCAGCTCGCGCCCGGCCCCGCCCAGCGAATGGTCCGCCAGCCAGGCGGCGGTCCCCGGCGGCGGCCCGGTGATGGCCTGCTCCTCGTGGGCCACCGTCCAGCCGGCCGTCCCCGCCATGACGGTGATGGTGAGCGCCGCGGTGATCAGGCGTCGTGCGTAGTGCCTGGTGCGTAGCGTCTGGGACATGGCGGCGGCTTTCCCTCTTCCGGCAGTGGTTCCGTCGGCGGTTCCGTGAGCGGTTCCGTCAGTGGAACCGTCACTGATTCCGTCGGTGGAACCGTCAGTGGTTCCAATCGGTGGCGGAGGGAAAGGTAGAGAGGTGTCGGGTGGCGGTACGTCACCCCCCGGTGCCAAGTGGGGTGTAGTACCCCAGTAGGGGGTGGCCGCCCGGCCGGGGTCATTGGCCGGGCGTCACCAGGCCCGATTCATAGGCGAAGATCACCGCCTGGGCCCGGTCGCGCAGCCCCAGCTTGGCCAGCACCCGGCCGATGTGCGTCTTCACCGTCTGCTCCGCGAGCACCAGCGACTCGGCGATCTCCTGGTTGGACAGGCCGCGGGCGATCAGCTCGAGCACCTCGGTCTCACGCGGCGTCAGCCCGCTGCGCCGCAGGGCCGGGCCGTCGCGGCGCGGGGCAGGGCGCTGGCGGGCGAAGTCGGCGATCAGCCGGCGGGTGACGGACGGGGCGAGCAGCGCCTCGCCCGCCGCCACCACCCGGACCGCGGAGATCAGATCGGCCGGCGGGGCGTCCTTCAGCAGAAAGCCGCTGGCCCCGGCGCGCAGCGCCTCGTAGACGTAGTCGTCCACGTCGAAGGTGGTGAGCATCAGCACCTTGGGCCGGTGGGTGACCCCGCGCGGCGGGTCCAGCAGTTGCCGGGCCGCCTCGAGCCCGTCCATCTCGGGCATCCGCACGTCCATCAGCACCACATCGGGGTGGCTGCGGCGGCTGACCTCCACGCCCTCCCGGCCGTCCCGCGCCTCGCCGACGACGTCGATATCGCTCTGCGCGGCGAGCAGGGCGGCGAACCCCGCCCGCACCATCGCCTGGTCGTCGACGATGATCACCTTGATGGTCATGACGGGTCCGTCTCTTCGAGGTCTACCAGGGGGAGGCGGGCCGCGACGCGGAAGCCGCCGTCGGCCAGCGGGCCGGTGTCGAGCATGCCGCCGACGAGCCGTACCCGCTCGACCATGCCGACGAGGCCATGGCCGGTGCCGCTGGTCTCCAGGGGCTTGGTGGGCGCGCTGTGGGCCGGGCCGTTGACCACCAGCAGGGTCAGCGCCGAGCCGTCCTCGGCGGAGATGGCCACGCGGGTGGCGGCGCCCGGCGCGTGGCGCACCACATTGGCCAGCGCCTCCTGCACGATGCGGTACGCGGACAGCCCCACGGCCTGCGGCAGCGGTTCGAGCTCGGCCACGTCGTCCGCGATGGTCAGCGTGGTGGGTATCCCGGCCCGTACCGTCGCCTCGACCAGCTGCGGCACCTGTCGCAGCCCCGGCTGCGGCGCCCGCTCCCCGCGGGTCTCCTCGCTGCGCAACACGCCCAGCAGCCGCCGCATTTCGGCGAGCGACTCCCGGGCGGTGGCGGCGATGGTGGAGAACTCCCGCTCCGCCTCGGACGGCAGACCGCCGATCCGGTACGGGGCGCTGTCCGCCTGCACGGTGATCACCGACATGTGGTGGGCGACCACGTCGTGCAGCTCACGGGCGATCCGGGTGCGCTCCTCCAGCAGGGTGCGATGGGCCCGTTCGGCCTCGCTGATCGTCTCCTGCTCGGCCAGCCGCCGCTGGGCGTCCCCGCGCTCGCGCAGCGCCCCGGCGACGAGCAGCACCACGCCGCTGAGCACGAACAGCACCACATTGCTGCCGTTGCTCTTGTCCGGGAAGGCCATGCCGAGCGCCAGTCCCGCGGTGCCGGTGACCAGCCACACCGCCACCAGGGTGCGGCGGGGTTCGCGCAGCGCGAGGGCGAGCAGCAGGAAGAGATAGCCGATGATGGCGCCCGGCAGCCAGGGCCACACCCGGTTCTCCAGGTGGTCCGCGGTGCCGAGCACCACCAGGGCGCAGACCAGGTCGGCGAGGAAGACGATCCACCACGCCTGGAGGGGGCGGGTGACGGACAGCAGCAGCGGGCTGCCCTGGACGATGCCGAGCAGCGTGGCGACGCCGCCGCCCACCCCGTAGTCATGGGAGAGCATCTGGGCGGTGGTGGGGACCAGGATCGTGGTGAGGATCATCGCCACGCCGTAGGGCACCCTGCGCAGCCAGTTCCTGGGCGACTGGGCGAACAGCGGTGTCGCCGGATAGCTGGGGGTCACCAGGGCCCGGGCGAGGCCGCCCGCCTGCCGCCGGGCGGCCTTGGGCAGGCTTTCGTGCGCGGTGGAGGACGCGGTGGAGGACGCGGTGGAGGAGGCGGTGGTCGAGGAGGCGCCGGCGGCCTCGCCGGCCGGTGCGGAGGAGGGACCGGACACTTACAGCTCCGCCAGCAGCTCGGCCTTCTTCGCGCTGAACTCGTCGTCGGTCAGCAGCCCGGCCGTGTGCAGCTCGCCCAGATGACGGATGCGCTCGGCGATGTCGGCGGGGTCGCGGCGCGGGGCGGCGGCCCGGTTCGGCGCCGGGGCGCCCTCGGCGCACGGTACGGGGGAGGAGGCCCGTATGGCCTCCAGGACGGCCGCGGCGAACGGCAGCGACTGGTGGACGAGGCCGTAGCCCATCCCGAACACGACGGCCGCCGGGTCCCGGTCGGGGCGGTCGGCGGGCTGGTCCTCGGCGGAGCGCCGCAGCAGCCGCAGATAGCCGTGGCCACCGCCCTTGGGGCTGACCCTGCCGGTGCCGTTCCTGGCCGTGCCGTCCTTGGCGGAACCCCCTTTGGCTCCACCGGCCTTGGCGGCGCCCTCCCTGGGGGCGGTGGCCGCCGAGCCGCGGCTCTCCGGCGAACGCCACTCCACACCGGTGAGTTCGTCGATCCGGAAGCGCTGGTCCCCGACCTTCCACTTCTCCGAGGAGGCGCCGGTCCAGAACCAGCGGAAGGAGATGGCCTTGCCGTCGAAGGACGCCTTGCCGTCGTACGCCTTGAAGGACAGCGGCGGCGGGGGCACGGTCACCAGATGCGCCTCGGCCGCGGTGTCCGCCTCGGGGCCCAGGGACTCGCGTATCCGCTCGGCGTAGTAGTCGGCGAGGGTCTCCCGCTCGGCGGGCAGCACCAGGCGGTACGGGTCGTACGCCTCCTTGAGCTGGCCGTCGGCGGCGTCCATCAGCGGGTCGGCGCCCGGTCTGGGCACGGCGCGCAGCACCACCGTTCCGCGTTTGCCCACGGCGAGCTCCACCCCGGACAGCGCCTCGAAGGGGATGCGGCGTTCGCCGAGCGCCTGAAGCAGCTTCGGCGTGCGGATCCCCCGTTCGAAGCGGATGAGCATGGAGTCGGTGTCGAACTCCCAGACGGTCTGAAAACCGGCCAGCACATCACCCATGCGGCTCATCGTATGCGGCGGTGGCCCGCCCGTCCCCCTTTGAGGCTACGCGCGTCACTAGAGTTTCCGGTGTTTATGCCGGGCGTCAGCGTAGCCCCGCGGTGCAGTCGTCGCCGTCGCCGCAGCTCACGGACTGGACAGCACCGATTCCCACCCGCGCGAAGTTGTCCAGGCTGGTCGTGCCCGGTTCGAAGTATCCGGCGTGTCCATCCGCCCCGTCCGCGGCCAGCACCCGGGCGCCGAAGCCGGAGGAGACCGGGTCCGCGCCGTGGCCGAGCCCGCCGAACTCCAGATGCGGAATGTCCTCGATCCAGTCGCCGGAGTCGCGCATCGCCCACACGCGGGCGCTGGTGCCCAGGTCGGAGACATGGCCGGCGCGCATCCCGGGGCTGCCGGCCACCGCGATATCGGTGACCTTGGGCGGCAGATCGCGCGCGGCGACTCCGCACACCACCGAGCCGTAGCTGTGGCACATCAGCGACACCCGGGAGAGCGCGGGCAGCGCGTTCACCAGCGCGCGCAGCCGCACCGCGCCCTGGGCGGCCAGCTTCCCGGTGGCCGCGTCCATGCCGATCCCGGCCGGGGAGGTGTAGTCGGCCCAGGCGATGACGGCCGTCTTGGTGTGCGGGGCGTCGGCCCGCTCGTTGTCGTAGAGCGCGCGGGCCATGCCGACCGTGGCGGTGTACGGGCGCCCGGTCTTCTGGAACGTCAGGATGTCGGTGTCCACGCCCGGCACCACGATCGAGACCCGGTTGGCGTGGGCGAGGTCGCCGAAGACCTCGGCGGCCCGGCCGGCGCCCGAGGGATCGAACGAGAGGATCTGCCGCCCGGTGCCCAGCAGGTCCTCGTAGCGGTGCATCCGGCGTGTCGCGTCCGAGCGGCCCATCGGGGTGAGCCGGGTGTCGTGCATCCGCTTGCGCTCATCGGCGCGCGCCTTGAACAGGGCGACGCGGTTGGCGCGGTAGCGCAGGGTCACCGGCGCGCCGTTGAGATTGCCCACGGCCAGCGGATAGCGCCGCACCACCCGGTTGGTCTGGGTCTTGGTGAGGGAGTCGAACCAGCGGCCGAGGGCGCGCGGCGAGCCGTACGGGTCGGGCAGCGCGCGGCCGCCGAGCGATCCGTGGCGCCAGGCGTCCATGGACGCGGAGAGCGCGTCCGGGGCTCCTCTGTGGCTCCGTACGGCCGTCCAGCCGGTCGTGGCGAGGAGGACGAAGACCACCGCCAGCGCGAGCAGGGCGCGCCAGGCGGTGGAACCGGGGGAGGGGGAGCCGAGCTCCGAGAAGGAAGTCACCGCGGGACACCCTAGGAGAAGCGCGGCGCTGCATGCCAAATCCCGTGATTCATATCACGTTTAAAAGTGGGAATGCGCGGGAGCTATGTCGGAATTGATGCTACTTATCCCATTTTCCGGCAAGGGTGGGACCCACGTAATCAAGATGGAACGCGGTGAGGTCTCGCAATGTGACGACGCTGTCCTCCTCACCCTCGGTCCACAGCTTCCCGGCCACCCGGATCACCCCGCCGAACATCGCGACCACCAGCCGCGGCCGCGGATCGGCGTCGATGTCCAGCTCCTCGCGGCGGGCGATCTCGCGCGCCAGCCGCTCCTCCATCTCCGCGGTGCGGCGCAGATGGACCGCGAGCAGGCTCGGCGTGGACTCGATCACCCGGTACATCCGCATATGGAGCTCGGGCGACACCAGCTGCTCGATGGCCTCTCCGATGTTCCCCCAGGCGTCGAGGATCGCGCCGCGCAGCGCGGCCAGTGGCGCCTCGCCCGCGGGGCGTCCGCACAGGGCGGCGAAGAAGTGGCACTCGGCCGCCTCCTGGCTCGCGAAGGCGACCTCCTCCTTGTTGGCGAAGTACCGGAAGAAGGTGCGCTGGGAGACCTCGACCGCCTCGGCGATCTCGTCGACCGTCGTCCGCTCGTATCCCTGACGGGTGAACAACTCCAGTGCGGAGCGCACCAGGGCGCTCCGCGTCCGCCGCTTCTTGCGCTCGCGCAGCCCGGCCGGTGGTGGCGTCGTCGTGCCCGCCACTGCCTCGTCCGTCGTCACCTATCGGCTCGCTTTCTACCGGTGTGGGGCCGCGTCGCGGCTGCTCAGGATACCTGTGACCAAAACGTCAGTTACCGGCGGATGAATCGGTTTGTCAATTGTCAGACGCTGACATTAGCCTCCGGTCATGACCTCTTCGACCACCGTCGCCGATTCGGCGTCGGAACCTCCCATAGCCGATGCCCCGAAGGGGCTTCGGGGTCATCCATGGCTGACGCTTCTCACCGTCGCCCTCGGTGTGACGATGGTCGCCCTCGACGGCACGATCGTCGCCATCGCCAATCCGGCCATTCAGAAAGACCTCGGCGCCTCGCTCGCCGATGTGCAGTGGATCACCAATGGCTATCTGCTGGCCCTCGCCGTCGCGCTGATCACGGCGGGCAAGCTGGGTGACCGCTTCGGCCACCGGCAGACCTTCCTCATCGGCGTCGTCGGCTTCGCCATCTCCTCGGCCGCCATCGGCTTCTCCGGCGAGGTGTCGCTCGTCGTGGCGTTCCGGGTGCTGCAGGGCCTGTGCGGCGCGCTGCTGATGCCCGCGGCGCTCGGGCTGCTGCGCGCCACCTTCCCGGCCGAGAAGCTCAACATGGCCATCGGCATCTGGGGCGCGGTGATCGGCGCCTCGACCGCCGCCGGGCCCATCGTCGGCGGACTGCTCGTCGAGCACGTCAACTGGCAGTCGGTCTTCTTCATCAACGCGCCCGTCGGCGTGCTGGCCATGGTCCTCGGCCTGCTGCTCCTGGTGGACCACCGCGCGGAGAAGGCCCCGCGGTCCTTCGACATCCCCGGCATCGTGCTGCTGTCCGGTGCGATGTTCTGCCTCATCTGGGCGCTCATCAACGCCGCCGACTGGCACTGGACCGACCAGCGCACGCTGCTCTTCCTGGGCCTGGCGGCGGTCTGCTTCGGCGTTTTCGTCTTCTGGGAGAACCGGACGGCGGAGCCGCTGCTGCCGCTCAGCATGTTCCGCTCGGTGCCGCTGAGCGCGGGCACCGTGCTGATGCTGCTGATGGCCTTCGGCTTCATGGGCGGGCTGTTCTTCGTCACCTTCTATCTGCAGAACGTGCACGGGATGAGCCCCGTCGACAGCGGGCTGCGGCTGCTGCCGCTCACCGCGATGATGATCGTCGCCTCGCCGCTGGCCGGAGCGCTGATCACCAAGTTCGGGCCGCGGACGCCGCTGGTGGTCGCCATGGCGATCACTGCCGTGGCGATGTTCGGCATGTCCCGGCTGGACGTGGACAGCGGCGGTGTGGAGATGGCCGTGTGGTTCGCCCTGCTGGGCCTCGGCCTCGGCCCGGTCATGGTCGGCGCCACGGAGGTCATCGTCGGCAACGCCCCGATCCAGCACGCCGGTGTCGCCGGCGGCCTCCAGCAGGCCGCGATGCAGGTCGGCGGCAGCCTCGGTACGGCCGTCCTGGGCGCGGTCATGGCGGGCCGGGTGGACAGCGCGCTGCCGGACAAGTGGGCCGGCGCCGGGCTGCCGCCGATGCCCGAGGGCGCGGAGTCCAAGGCGTCGGACGCGGTCGAGGTCGGCATCGCCCCGGTCCCCAAGGGCACTCCGCCGGAGGTCGCGGGCAAGATCACGGCCGTCGCGCATGACACCTTCGTGTCAGGGATGGGGCTCGCCTTCACGGTGGCCGCCGTCGTCTCGGCGGTCGCGGCCCTGGTGGCGGCCTTCACCAAGCGCGGTGAGAACGCGGAGGCGTCCGGGGGCGCCGTCCACATCTGACCCCTCGCGGTCAACCCCCTATCAGGGTGGACCTTGATCGACCCCATGGTGGCGAACGGGAGCCGGCGGACAGGCTGGCTCCCGTTCTGTTCTTTCCACACGGGGAGCGAAAGCGTTATGCACAAGATCATTACGGCCGCCGTCCCGGCCCTGGCCCTCGCCGCCACCCTCACCGCCGCCCTCGCCCCGGCCGCGGCCGCGGCCCGGCCCGCCGCACCACCGCGGCTGGGGAACTGCGCCGCCGGGCAGCTGTGCCTGTGGCGGAGCGGCGGCTTCACGGGGGCGCGCCAGACCCATGAACTGGCCGACGTCGACATCGAAAGCTGTGTCCCCCTGCCGTCCGGCACCACCGCCGCGGCCCTGGCGAACCGCACGGGCCGCCCGGTGACGGCCTATCAGAGCCGCGAATGCGCCGAGACGGCCGAGTTCCACACCTACCCCACCGGCACGTGGGCCCCCGAAACCCCGTACCAGGTCCGCGCCTTCAAGATCTGGGAACGCTGACCGGCGGTCCGGGGCCCACACCGGGTCCCGCCGCCCGGGTGCGGGGCCGGGATGTTCCCCGACCCGCCCCTTCCCGAACCAGGGGCTCCGCTCCTGGACCCCGGGCGCCCTCCGGGCCTGTCCTCAAGCGTCCCGCCGGACGGCGGCGGGCGGTTCCGCCGCCGTCCGCGGTGCAGCCGATCCGGCCGGCTCCACCGCCATCGGCGCCGCCGGAAGTGCCAGGCACGGCGCCTGGACCGGACCACCAAGCCCGACCCGGGCCCGACGCCCGGGGGTCCGGGGTTCCGTCGCCCGTGACCCGGGCGCCAGATCCGGGTCTGGCGCCCGGGGGCGAGATCCGGGGTCCGGGGCTGTGCCCTGGGGTCCGGGGGTCCGGGCCCGGGGTCCGGGGTCCGAGGCCCTGGGACCCGGGGGTCCGGGGTCCAAGGGTCCGGGGTCCGAGGCCGTGCCCTGGGATCCGGGGGCCTGGGGGCCTGGGGTCCGGGATTCGGGGTCTGGGTCCGGCTTGGGATCCGGGGGTCTGGGGTCCGGGGCCGTGTCCCGGGGGCTGGGGGTCCGGGGCGGAGCCCCCTGGACCCTGCGGTGGGGGGCGGGGGCGCCGCGCCCCCGCCCTCAACTACCCCCTGGCCCCAGGCGCCAGGGCCTCGGGGCACACGACGACGCGGGGCGGGCTGGAGGTGGATCTCCGGCCCGCCCCGCGTCACGGGTTGCTGCCGTCGTAGACGGCTACGCGTCGCCGCCTGCCGGGCCCGGGTCGGCGGCGGCCACGTCCAGGAGCTGGTAGCGGTCGATCGCCTGCTTGAGCGCCGAGCGGTCGATCTTGCCGTCGCGGGCCAGCTCCGTCAGGACGCCGAGCACGATCGACTCGGCGTCGATGTGGAAGAAGCGCCGCGCCGCGCCGCGGGTGTCGGCGAAGCCGAAGCCGTCCGCGCCCAGCGACTGGTACGTGCCGGGCACCCAGCGTGCGATCTGGTCGGGAACCGCGCGCATCCAGTCGGAGACGGCCACCTTCGGGCCCTCCACGTCCGCGAGCTTCCGGGTGACGTACGGAACGCGCTGCTCCTCCTCCGGGTGGAGCAAATTGTGCTCCTCCACCTCGACGGCGTCCCGGCGCAGCTCGTTCCAGGACGTGGCCGACCAGACGTCCGCCTTGACGTTCCAGTCCTCGGCCAGGATGCGCTGGGCCTCGAGCGCCCACGGCACCGCGACACCGGAGGCGAGGATCTGTGCCGGTACGGAGCCCTTCTCGCCCTGCCGGTAGCGGTAGAGGCCCTTGAGGATGCCCTCGCGGTCCACGTTGTCCGGCTCGGCCGGGTGCTGGATCGGCTCGTTGTAGACGGTGAGGTAGTAGAAGACGTCCTCACTGTTCTCGCCGTACATCCGGCGCAGACCGTCCTGGACGATATGGGCGATCTCAAAGCCGAACGCCGGGTCGTACGCGACGACCGCCGGGTTGGTCGAGGCCAGCAGCTGGGAGTGGCCGTCCGCGTGCTGGAGGCCCTCACCGGTCAGGGTCGTACGACCGGCGGTCGCGCCCAGTACGAAGCCGCGTGCCAGCTGGTCGGCCATCTGCCAGAACTGGTCACCGGTGCGCTGGAAGCCGAACATCGAGTAGAAGACGTAGACCGGGATCAGCGGCTCGCCATGGGTGGCGTACGCGGAGCCCGCCGCGATCAGCGAGGCCGTACAGCCCGCCTCGGAGATGCCGTCGTGCAGCATCTGGCCGGTCGGCGACTCCTTGTAGGCCAGCAGCAGCTCACGGTCGACCGACTCATACATCTGGCCCAGCGGCGAGTAGATCTTCGCCGAGGGGAAGAGCGAGTCCATGCCGAAGGTGCGGTACTCGTCGGGCGCGATCGGCACGAACCGCTTGCCGATCTCCTTGTCCCGCATCAGGTCCTTCAGCAGCCGTACGAACGCCATGGTGGTGGCGATCTGCTGCTGACCGGTGCCCTTCTTCAGCGTGGCGTAGGTCTTGTCGCCCGGCAGCTGGAGCGGCTTGGCGCGCACGACACGGGTCGGCGCGTAGCCGCCCAGCGCCTTGCGGCGGTCGTGCATGTACTGGATCTCCTCCGAGTCCCGGCCCGGGTGGTAGTACGGCGGGAGGCCGGACTCCAGCTCCTTGTCCGGGATCGGCAGGTGCAGCCGGTCGCGGAAGCGCTTGAGGTCGTCGACCGTCAGCTTCTTCATCTGGTGGGTCGCGTTGCGGCCCTCGAAGTTCGGGCCGAGCGTCCAGCCCTTGACGGTCTGCGCGAGGATCACCGTCGGCTGGCCCTTGTGGGCCTTGGCCGCCGAGTACGCCGCGTAGATCTTCTTGTGGTCGTGACCGCCGCGGCCCAGGTGCAGGATCTGGTCGTCGGTCATGCCCTCGACCATCTTGCGCAGCCGCTGGTCGTCGCCGAAGAAGTGGTCGCGGATATAGGAGCCGGTCTCGGTCGCGTACGTCTGGAACTGACCGTCCGGCGTCGTGTTCAGCCGGTTGACCAGGATGCCGTCGCGGTCCTGCGCCAGCAGCGGGTCCCAGGTGCGGTCCCAGACCAGCTTGATCACGTTCCAGCCGGCGCCGCGGAACTGGGACTCCAGCTCCTGGATGATCTTGCCATTGCCGCGCACCGGGCCGTCGAGCCGCTGGAGGTTGCAGTTGACCACGAAGGTCAGGTTGTCCAGGCCCTCACGGGCGGCCAGGGAGAGCTGGCCGAGCGACTCCGGCTCGTCCATCTCGCCGTCGCCCAGGAACGCCCAGACGTGGGAGTTGGAGGTGTCGGCCACGCCGCGCGCCTCCATATAGCGGTTCATCCGCGCCTGGAAGATCGCGCCGAGCGGGCCCAGGCCCATGGAGACCGTCGGGAACTCCCAGAAGTCCGGCATCGACCGCGGGTGCGGGTAGCTGGACAGCGCGTGACCGAGCTTGGACTTCTCCTGACGGAATCCGTCCAGGTGGTCCTCGCTCAGCCGGTCGAGCAGGAAGGCACGGGCGTAGATGCCGGGGGACGCATGGCCCTGGAAGAAGATCTGGTCGCCGCTGTCGTGGTCCTTGCCGCGGAAGAAGTGGTTGAAGCCCACGTCGTACAGCGAGGCCGACGAGGCGAAGGTGGCGATGTGGCCACCGACCCCGATGCCCGGGCGCTGCGCCCGGGAGACCATCACGGCCGCGTTCCAGCGGGTCGCGTTGAGGACCTTGCGCTCGATCTCCTCGTTGCCGGGGAAGAACGGCTCGTCCTTGGTGGCGATGGTGTTGACGTAGTCCGTGCTGCGCATCTCGGGCACGGCGACGCGCTTCGCGCGGGCGCGCTCGATCAGGCGAAGCATCAGGTAGCGGGCACGTTCCCGGCCTCGCTCATCGACGGCTGCGTCGAGCGAGTCGAGCCATTCCTGGGTCTCTTCGGGATCGAAGTCCGGGACCTGGCTGGGAAGGCCGCCAATGATGATCGGGTTGCGATCGGATCCGGAAGCCACGCTATTCCTTCGCTTTTCGGTCGTGCTGTGCACGGACATGGATTCGTGCTCTGCTGCTGTCGCGCCGCTCTCCATCGTGTACCTCGGGTACGGGATACGTCACCTCTACCCAGTGGTAACCATCACCAGGCGAGACGGGCGCTTCGGCGGCCGTCTCACGCGCGACGGCCGAATCGCAACCTTACGCCCACGACCGGGGTCGTCTGCGTACGACCGTTCGGCACGGGAGCGGCGTAGGGTGGCTAGACACACACGTAAGCCGGACATCCTCGGGCAATCCGGTCGGCCGCGCGCCGTTGCGTGCCGTTCCTCCATGATGGGAGTTGCGGCGACACGTCAACGTTTGGGCGGGATCGCTGGCCGGGTACTTGCGCGATCCGCCCGGCCCGTGTGGACTACGCCCAAGCCCTCGCGTACGCGCGCGGGGCGCACAGACTCGAAGAGTGAATGAAAGATGACAGGAGGCAATCCGTGAGCGCGACCGCGGACCACGCGGAGGAGCGGACCAACCCTGCCGCGAGGCTGGGTTTTCAGCCCGAACAGGTGGTCCAGGAGATCGGCTACGACGACGATGTCGACCAGGAGCTCCGCGAGTCCATCGAGGAGATCACCGGCCAGGAGCTCGTCGACGAGGAGTACGACGATGTGGCCGACGCCGTTGTGCTGTGGTTCCGGGAGGACGACGGCGACCTGACGGACGCGCTGGTGGACGCCATCCAGATGATCGACGACGGCGCACCGGTCTGGCTGCTGACGCCCAAGACCGGCCGTGACGGCTATGTCGAGCCGAGCGACATCAATGAGGCGGCGACCACTGCCGGCCTGTCCCAGACCAAGAGCTTCAACGCGGGCAAGGACTGGACGGGCAGCCGCCTGGTCACGCCCAAAGCCGCGCGCAGCGGCAAGCGCTGAGGCCGGCGGATCCACACCCCAGAGCCCCCCTCCGTTCCCTTACGGAGGGGGGCTCTGAGCGTAGGCTGGGCCGCGCACCTCATGATCAATTCAAACCTTGATCAATTCAAACCTTGATCATGCCGGACATGATCTTCCGAGCATGATCTTCCGAACGTGAGCGAAGGGATGGCTCCCATGGCGATAGAGGTCGGCGCGAAGGCCCCTGACTTCCAGCTGAAGAACCAGCACGGCGAGTCGGTCAGGCTCTCCGACTTCCGGGGCGAGAAGAACGTCGTACTCCTCTTCTACCCGTTCGCCTTCACCGGCGTGTGCACCGGCGAGCTGTGCGCGCTCCGCGACGAGCTGCCGACGTTCGTCAACGACGACGTCCAGCTGCTGGCGGTCTCCAATGACTCGCCCTTCAGCCTGCGGGTCTTCGCCGAGCAGGAGGGCCTCGAGTACCCCCTGCTGTCGGACTTCTGGCCGCACGGCGAGACCAGCCGCGCCTACGGCGTCTTCGACGAGGACAAGGGCTGCGCGGTGCGCGGCACCTTCGTGATCGACAAGGAGGGCGTGGTGCGCTGGACGGTCGTCAACGGCCTGCCCGACGCCCGGGACCTGAACGACTACGCCAAGGCCCTGGAAACCCTGTAGCCAAGGCCCGCGAAACCCTGTAGCGGCCGGGAACCGCTCACTAGGATCGACGCGTTGATCCTGATGGGAAACCTTTGATGAAGGGGCACGCAGTGCTCCTGACGAACCTTTTTTGGGAGGACTCGTGGGAGTCAGCCTCAGCAAGGGCGGCAACGTCTCGCTGACCAAGGAAGCCCCGAACCTGACCGCGGTCGTCGTGGGTCTCGGCTGGGACGCCCGTACCACCACGGGCACGGACTTCGACCTCGACGCCAGCGCCCTGCTGACCAACGCCGAGGGCAAGGTCGGCAACGATCAGAACTTCGTCTTCTTCAACAACCTCAAGAGCCCCGACGGCTCCGTGGAGCACACCGGTGACAACATCACCGGTGAGGGCGAGGGCGACGACGAGCAGATCAAGGTGAACCTGGCGGGCGTCCCCGCCGATGTCGCCAAGATCGTCTTCCCGGTGTCGATCTACGACGCCGAGACCCGTCAGCAGAGCTTCGGCCAGGTGCGCAACGCCTTCATCCGCGTGGTGAACCAGGCCGACGGCAATGAGCTCGCCCGCTACGACCTCTCCGAGGACGCCTCGACCGAGACCGCCATGGTCTTCGGCGAGCTGTACCGGAACGGCGCGGAGTGGAAGTTCCGCGCCATCGGCCAGGGGTACGCCTCGGGTCTGCGCGGCATCGCGCAGGACTTCGGCGTCAACGTCTGAGCGACGTCCGAACGGGCCGTCGAAGGCCGCCGAAGGCCGTCGACAGGGCAATCATTCCGGCGCCGCACCCCCCGCGCCCCAGAGGCAGGGGTGCGGCGCCGGACGCGTATCACCCATGCACCACCGCGGGGAGGAAACAGCATCATGGGCGTCACACTCGCCAAGGGGGGCAATGTCTCCCTCTCCAAAGCCGCTCCGAATCTCACACAGGTGCTCATCGGCCTGGGCTGGGACGCGCGCTCCACCACCGGAGCGCCGTTCGACCTCGACGCCAGTGCCCTGCTGTGCCAGTCGGGGCGGGTGCTCGGCGATGAGTACTTCATCTTCTACAACAACCTCACGAGCCCCGAGGGCTCCGTCGAGCACACCGGCGACAACCTCACCGGCGAGGGCGAGGGTGACGACGAGTCCCTGCTGATCGATCTGGGCAAGGTCCCGGCCGAGGTCGACAAGATCGTCTTCCCGGTCTCCATCCATGAGGCCGAGGCCAGGCGCCAGACGTTCGGGCAGGTCAGCAATGCCTTCATTCGAGTGGTGAACCAGGCGGACGGCCAGGAGCTGGCCCGCTACGACCTCTCCGAGGACGCCTCCGGCGAGACCGCGATGATCTTCGGCGAGGTCTATCGCTACGGCGGCGAATGGAAGTTCAGGGCCGTGGGGCAGGGGTACGCGTCGGGTCTGCGAGGCATCGCTCTAGACTTCGGAGTCAACGTTTCGTAAAGCCGCGTAAAGTGCGCGGGGGAGACCTTACGACGAAGGATTGGGTAGGCAGTGCTCCTCAAAACCTTTGGTTGGTCGTTCGCCATCACGGCGATCGGTCTGGCCCTGGCCGGCGTCCTCTGGGGGTGGCAGGGGCTCGCCATCGTCGGGATCCTCTCGATCCTGGAGATCTCGCTCTCATTCGACAACGCGGTCATCAACGCGGGCATTCTGCGCAAGATGAACGCCTTCTGGCAGAAGATCTTCCTGACCGTCGGCATCCTGATCGCCGTCTTCGGCATGCGGCTGGTCTTCCCGGTGATCATCGTCGCCGTCACGGCCAAGATGAGCCCCATCGAGGCCGTCGATCTCGCGATCAACGACAAGAACCAGTACGAGCACCTGGTCACGGCGGCGCATCCGGCGATCGCGGCCTTCGGCGGGATCTTCCTGCTGATGATCTTCCTCGACTTCATCTTCGAGGAGCGGGACATCAGGTGGCTGGGGTGGCTGGAGAAGCCGCTCGCCAAGCTGGGCAAGCTGGACACGTTCTCGATCGTGGTCGCCCTGATCGGACTGTTGGTCACCGCCACCACCGTGGCCACCGACGTGGCCCACGGCGGCGGTGACAAGAGCGCCACCGTCCTGTTGTCCGGCGTCGCCGGTCTGCTCACCTATCTGATCGTCGGCGGCATCTCCGGCTACTTCGAGGACAAGCTCGAAGAGGAGGAGGAAGACGACGAGGACGACGAGGCCGACGCGGCCGGGGGCGAGGTCGACGAGGGCGCGAAGGCGGCCACGAACGCCCAGCTCAACGGCAGCGGCGGCCGTGGCTCCAGCGGCGCCACCGTGGTCGGCCTGGCCGGCAAGGCCGCGTTCTTCCTCTTCCTCTACCTCGAGGTCATCGACGCGTCCTTCTCCTTCGACGGGGTCATCGGCGCCTTCGCGATCACCAACGACATCTTCGAGATGGCGCTGGGTCTGGGCATCGGCGCCATGTACATCCGGTCGCTGACCGTCTTCCTGGTCCGCAGGGGCACCCTGGACGACTACGTCTACCTGGAACACGGCGCGCACTACGCGATCGGCGCGCTGGCCGTGATCCTGCTGGTCACGATCAAGTACGAGATCAACGAGGTCATCACCGGCCTGGTGGGCGTGGTGCTGATCGCCGCCTCGTACTGGTCCTCGGTCCGGCGCAACCGTAAGGAGGCGGCCGCCGGGGAGGATTCGGAGGCCAAGACGGAAGTCACCTCCGGAGTCTGACCGCCGGGGTGTGACGCGGCGGTGTTTGAGGAACGCTCTGAGCGGGGCGGCCGAGGTCTTCGGACTCCTGGCCGCCCCGCGGCAGTTGAGCGGGTGGCAGGCGGCTTGTGGGGCTGTTTCCGGGGCAGCCTTCTGCCAGCCACGAGGCAGCGAGCGACGAAGGGTGGGGGTGCGCACCATGGCGTTCTGGAACAACTGGGGACGGTCCGCATGGCGTCAGTTCGACAGCGGTGACGCGTCCGGTGTGGTCGAGCTGACCAAGCGGCATGCGTCGATCTCGCTGACCAAGCAGGGGGCCGCCACCGGCAATCTGCGCATCAACCTCTCCTGGCAGATGCGCACCTCGGACTTCAACAGCAGGGCGAGGCGCGGCTCGCTGCGCCATCCGCTGCAGATGTTCAAGCCCGAGCCGGTGCAGGCCCAGGGACCCGCGTTGGTCAATGTCGACCTCGACCTCGCGGTGATGTACGAGCTGAAGAGCGGCTCCAAGGGCGTGGTGCAGCCGCTGGGCGAGTTCTTCGGCAATCTCAACGAGGCGCCGTATATCAAGCTCAGCGGCGACGACCGGTTCGGCTCCGGGTCCGGTGAGACGGTCTACGTCAACATGGACCACAAGGACGACATCAAGCGACTGCTCGTCTTCGTCTACATCTATGACGGCACCCCCGCCTTCGACCGCACCCACGGCCTGGTCACGCTCTATCCGAGCAATGGGCCGCGGGTGGAGATCGCACTCGACGAGCGTGCCCCGCAGGCGCGCTCCTGCGCCGTCGTGCTGATCGAGAACGTCAAGGGCGAGATGATGGTCCGCCGCGAGGTGAAGTACGTCTACGGCTTCCAGGCGGAGCTGGACCGGCTGTACGGCTGGGGCCTCCAGTGGGGCCGGGGCTACAAGTCCAAGGTGTGACCCCGGCCCGCCCCGCGGCCCCGTCCCCGTCCGCTCTTACCTGTTCTGGAACTGCGGCCCCTGCGGCGGCAGGACGAAATGGGGGTCCGGCACCTGGGCCGGGATCGGCGGCGGGGGCGGCGGCACCGGTCCCGTCGGCTGCACCTGCTGCGGATAGCCGTACGCGGGCGGCTGCGGGTAGCCGTATCCCGGCTGAGGCTGCGGCTGCGGCTGCGGATACCCATAGCCGGGCTGCGCCGGGGCCTGGGCGGGCGGCTGCGGATATCCCGCGCCCGGGGCCTGCGGGGGCGGGGGCGGCACCTGCGACGGCACATAGGCGTAGCCGCTGTCGCCCTGCGCGGCGGCGGGGTGCATGGGCTGGGTGCGCTGCGGATCCCAGGGGTCGGGCGACACCGGGTGCGGATAGCCGTACGCCGGGGGGTGGGCCTGGGTCGTCGCGTCGGACGGTGGCGGGGGCGGAGCGCCGGGGGCCGAAGCGGGTGCGGAGGTGGCGGCGGCCGCGGGCTCGGGGGCGGGGGCCGGGGTTTCGGGTGCGGCGGCGGGCTCGGGTGCGGCGATGGCCTCCGGCTCGGCCGCGGCGTCGTCCTCCGGGCCGCCCTCGCCGTCCTCCACCGAGATCCCGTACTGCGTGGCCAGCCCGACCAGCCCGGACTCATAGCCCTGCCCCAGGGCCCGGAACTTCCAGCCGTCGCCGCGCCGGTAGACCTCACCGCAGATCAGCGCGGTCTCCTTGCCGGTGTCCGGCAGCACCGCGAAGATCGCGACCGGCTCGGCGTCCGCCGTGTCCGGCGCACCGGGTGAGGCGTCGTACAGCAGCAGGCTCAGATCCCGTACCTGCCCGAAGGTGCCGCCGTCGGCGGACGCCGCGATCACCACCCGGCGGATCTCCGGCTGCAGCCCGATCAGCTCGGCCTCGATGGTGTCCGTCAGCGTGTCCTGGTTCGGCTTCTTGGGCAGATGCCGGACCAGACCCGAGGGGTGCTGCGGCTGGTTGTAGAAGACGAAGTCCTCGTCCGAGCGCACCCGGTCGTCCGGCCCCAGCAGCAGCGCCGAGGCGTCCACGTCGGGTACGTCCGTGCCGGGGGTCCAGCGCAGCACCGCGCGTATGGCCGTGGCCTCCAGCGGGATGTTCGATCCCTTCAGCATCGCCTGCGTCATGGCGGCAATCCTGCCTTCCCGGTGGGTGCGGGGACAACGCAGGGTACGCGGCGGGCGGCAGCGCGGGGGTGGTACGGGGCGGCAGGGCGGGCATGCCGGACACCACGCGGACGCACATGGGTTACGTGATTTTCACGCCCTTGGGGAACTTTTGACCCATGGCCGCACGTACGATTATCGGCCAACCGTGGGTCAGCGTGACCGAGGCGGCGTACCGGCAGCGCGGGGAGTTGTATGCGGCATTTCGAACATCTGCCCGTCGAGGTGCGAGCCAACCTCTTCCACCGGGAGCCCGGTGAATTCAGCGTGGACTCGCCCACCCGGACGCTGGCCGTCGCCCTCGGAGCCACCCTGTACTGCCCGGCGACCCGGCCCCGGCTGGCCGAGGATATCGTCAAACAGGCAGGTCGTGGCGTCGTCTCCATGGTGCTGTGCCTGGAGGACTCCATCGACGACGCCGAGGTGGCGGGCGCGGAGGAGAACCTCGTACGGCAGTTCGCGGAGCTGTCCGGGCGCGACTCCGGCACCTCGCTGCCGCTGCTCTTCATCCGGGTCCGCACCCCCGAGCAGATCGTCGATCTCGTCTCCCGGCTCGGAGCGGGCGTGCGGCTGCTGTCCGGATTCGTACTGCCGAAGTTCACCGAGGAGCGTGGCGGGGCCTTTCTCGAGGCGCTGATGTCGGCCGAAACCGCCCAGGTGACCGAGGCGTTGGGCGGACGGCGGCTGTTCGCGATGCCGGTCCTCGAATCGCCCGAGCTGATGCACCGCGAAACGCGCACCGACAGCCTCAGCGGCATCAGCCGGATTGTCGACAAGTACCGGGAGCGGGTGCTGGCGCTGCGGCTCGGGGTCACCGATCTGTGCTCTGCGTACGGGCTGCGCAGGGCTCCCGACATGACCGCCTACGACGTCCAGCTGGTCGCGTCCGTGATCGCGGACGTGGTGAACATGCTGGGCCGGGCCGATGGCACGGGCTTCACGATCACCGGGCCGGTGTGGGAGTACTTCAAACCGCATGAGCGGATGTTCAAGCCGCAACTGCGGATCAGCCCCTTCAGCAGCGGCCGCGCCGAGTCGCTGCGCACCGCGCTGATCGAGCACCACATGGACGGGCTGCTGCGCGAGATCGAGCTGGACCGGGCCAACGGTCTCCAGGGCAAGACCTGCATCCACCCCACCCATGTGGCCCCGGTGCACGCGCTCTCCGTCGTCAGCCACGAGGAGTTCAGCGACGCGGTGGACATCCTCGAGCCGCAGCGCTGCGGGGGCGGTGTGCTGCGTTCCTCGTACACCAACAAAATGAACGAGGTGAAGCCGCACCGGGCCTGGGCCGAGCGGACCCTGCGGCGCGCGGAGGTCTTCGGGGTGGCCCGGGAGGATGTGAGCTTCGTGGAGCTGCTGGCGGCGAGCCTGCGGACGTAGGGCGAACCGGGCCCGGCACGGGCCCGGGGACGAGGGACGAGGGACGATGGAAACGAGGCGCAGGGCGGCGTGAGCGTGGACAACGTGTGGTCGGGACAGTGGGTCGCGGACCGGCTCGGAGTACGGCTGGCCGGGGCCGGGACTGGGGCCGGGACTGGGACTGGGACTGGGACCGGCGCCGTGGCCGGGAGCGGGCGCGGGAGCGCGGACGGCGACGGCGGCGCGGAGCTGCGGGAGCTGCTGGGGCTGGCCCTGCGGCGCAACCCCAAGCGGGCGCATCTGCTGGTCTCCAACGTGCTCGGCAAGCACGTCCCGCAGCGCCCCGCCACCGTCCACGGCGCGGGCGTGCGGCTCGGCCGCCGGGTGCGGGAGCTGCTGGGCGACGAGGCGGCGGCGCGCGCGGTGGTGCTCGGGTACGCGGAGACCGCCACCGGCCTCGGCCACAGCGTGGCCGACGGGCTCGCCCTCGCCCCGTACCTCCACTCCACCCGCCGCCCGGTCCCGGGCGTCGCCACGGTGGGCGGCTTCGAGGAGGAGCACAGCCACGCCACCTCCCATCTGCTGCTCCCCGAGGACCCCGGGTTCCTGGCCTCGACGGGCCCGCTGGTCCTCGTGGACGACGAGTTCTCCACCGGCCGCACGGTCCTCAACACCATCGCCGCCCTCCACCGCCGCTTCCCCCGCGACCACTATGTGGTGGTCGCCCTGGTGGACATGCGCTCGCCGGAGGACCGCGACCGCCTGGACGCCTTCGCGGCCGACCTCGGCGCGCGCGTCGACCTGGTCGCCGCCGCGGCCGGAGCGGTGCACCTCCCGGACGACGTCCTGGAGCGCGGCGCGGAGCTGGTGGCCGCGCACGAGGCAGCCGCCGAGGGCGGTGGGGCCGCAATCGAGAACCGTAAGGCCACGCCCGAGGGCCATGAAGACGCGCCCGAGAACCGTAAGGCCGCCGCCGGGAACCGTAAGGCCGCCGCCGAGGACCGTAAGGCCGCCGCCGCCACCACCGACACCGCCACCGGCGCGGGCCCGTCCGCCGACCGCGTGGACCTCGGCTGGCCCGAAGGGCTCCCGGACGGCGGTCGTCACGGCTTCACCCCCACCCACCGCGCCCGCCTCGAAGCGGCCCTCCCCACCCTGGCCACCCGCCTCGCGGCGGCGCTGCGGGAAACCCCGGACGCCTCTGCCACAGCTGCCGACGACCCGGCGGCAGCCTCGGGCCGGGCCGCGCCCGCCCCGGGCGGGCCGGGCGGCGACGCGGGCGGGCCGGGGGGTGCCCCGGGCGGCCTCGGCACCGGCGGCGCCCCCGCCCCGCCCCGCCCCGTCCGTCGCGTCCTCGTCCTCGGGTTCGAGGAGCTGATGTACGCGCCGCTGCGGATCGCGGAGGCGCTGGACGAGGCGCTCGACGGCGTCGAGGTGCGGTATTCGACGACCACCCGCTCGCCCGTGCTCGCCGTCGACGACCCCGGATACGCCATCAGGACCCGGCTGACCTTCCCCGCGCACGACGACCCCGCCGACGGCCCCGGGCCCCGCTACGCGTACAACGTGGCGCCCGGCGCCGACCCCGGCCGCCGCTTCGACGCCGTCGTCGCCGTCGTCGACTCGACCGCCGACACGCCCGCGCTGCACGCCCCCGGCGGGCTGCTCGCCGGCTTGGGCGCGCACACGGACCGGCTGGTGCTGGCCGTGGTGCCGTCCTACCGCCCGCAGACCCCCCCCACCCCCCGCACCGTCCCCGAACGACAGGCACCGCCCATGCACCAACCGTCGAACGAACCCCTGCGCGGACCGGACTTCTCGTCCTACGCGCCCGAAGAGGTCGGCTGGCTGCTCCAGGACTTCTCCCACGTCACCCTCGAGGCGCCCACCGAGGAGCGGGAGGAGGCGATCCAGAGCGGGGGCGCGCACTACGCCGAGTCGCTGCCCGTGGAGTACCAGCCGAACGAGCGCTACCAGGAGCTGTTCCGGGCCGCCCTCGACACCTCCGCCGCCCGGATCGCCCGCGCGGTCGGCGCGGTCACCGAGACCGTGCTCGCCGAGCGCTCCCCGCGCCCCGTACTCGTCTCGCTCGCCCGCGCCGGTACCCCCGTCGGGGTGCTGATGCGCCGCTGGGCGCGCCACGCCCACGGGCTGGACCTCCCGCACTACGCGATCTCCATCGTGCGCGGCCGCGGCATCGACACCGCCGCGCTGCGCTGGCTGGCGGACCACCACGACCCGTCCGACGTCGTCTTCGTCGACGGCTGGACCGGTAAGGGCGCCATCACCCGCGAGCTGTCGGACGCCGTCGCCCCGTACCCGGACTTCGATCCGCGGATCGCGGTCCTCGCCGACCCCGGCCGCTGTGTGGACACCTACGGCACCCGGGACGACTTCCTCGTCCCCTCCGCATGCCTCAACTCGACCGTCTCCGGGCTGATATCGCGCACCGTGCTCCGCGCCGACCTCGTCGGCCCGAACGACTTCCACGGCGCGAAGTACTACCGCGAACTCGCCGGCTCGGATGTCTCGGAGCACTTCCTGGACACCGTCTCGGCCCGCTTCGCCGAGGTCGCCGAGGCGGCCCTGGCCGACGCCGAGCGGCTCGCGGCCACCGACCGCACCCCCACCTGGGAGGGCTGGGCCGCGGTCGAGCGGATCAGCCAGGAGTACGGCATCCACGACGTCAACCTCGTCAAGCCGGGCGTTGGCGAGACCACGCGGGTGCTGCTGCGCCGCGTCCCGTGGAAGATCCTCGCCCAGCGCGGCGCGGGCGCGGACCTGGACCACGTGCGGCTGCTCGCCGAGCAGCGCGGAGTGCCGGTGGAGGAGGCCGACGACCTCCCGTACACCTGCGTCGGGCTGATCCACCCGCGCTACACCCGGGGCGCCACCGGGGCCGACGGAAAGACGGTCGGCACGGCTTCCGACAAGGCGGCCGACAGGACGGGCGACAAGACGGACGACAAGGCGAACACCGCGGACACGGCGGGCATCGCCGCCGGCAGACACGAGAGAACGGTGGCGGCACGATGAGCGTTCTGGTGGCAAGCGACCTCGACCGCACCCTGATCTACTCCGCGGCCGCGCTCGGCCTCGAGATGCCGGACGCCGAGGCCCCGCGGCTGCTGTGCGTCGAGACGTACGAGGGCAAGCCGCTGTCGTACCTGACCGAGACCGCCGCCGGGCTGCTCGCCGAGCTGGTCCGCACCTCCGTCTTCGTCCCCACGACCACCCGCACCGTCGAGCAGTACCGCCGCATCCGCCTCCCCGGCCCCGCCCCCCGCTTCGCGATCTGCGCCAACGGCGGCCAGCTGCTGGTCAACGGCGAGCCCGACGCCGACTGGCAGCAGCGGGTGCGCGGCGCCCTCGACGACGGATGCGCCCCCCTGGAGGAGGTGCGCGCCCACCTCAGCGCCACCGCCGACCCCGCCTGGCTGCTCAAGGAGCGGGTGGCCGAGGAGCTGTTCGCCTATCTCGTGGTGAGGCGGGAGCTGCTGCCCGAGGGGTACGTCAAGGAGCTCACCCAGTGGGCCGACCCGCGCGGCTGGACGGTCTCCCTCCAGGGCCGCAAGATCTACGCCGTGCCCAAGCCGCTCACCAAGAGCGCGGCCGTCGCCGAGATCAAGAGCCGCACCGGAGCCGACGAGGTGCTCGCCGCGGGCGATTCGCTGCTCGACACCGATCTGCTGCTCGCGGCCGACCGCGCCTGGCGCCCCGGCCACGGCGAACTGGCCGACATCGGCTGGTCGGCGCCCCAGCTGACCGTGGTCGAGGAGAAGGGCGTCGCGGCGGGCGAGGCCATCGTCCGCGCCCTGGGGACACGTTCCTCCGTCACCTGGGCGCGCGCCCGCAGCCAGATCATCCGCGCCGTCTCCCGCGGCCGGGACTGACCAGCCGCACGGCCACCCATCCCAGCACCGCGAGCCCGGCCGCGCCCAGCACCGCCTTCGAGTAGACCGAGACGTAGTCCGTGACGTCGCGCCAGTTGTCGCCCAGCGCGTAACCGGCCAGGACGAACACGGAGTTCCAGATCGCGCTGCCGAGGGTGGTCAGGGCGAGGAAGACCGGCAGGGGCATCCGCTCGATACCGGCCGGAACCGAGATCATGCTGCGGAAGATCGGCACCATGCGGCCGAAGAAGACCGCCTTGGTGCCGTGGCGTCCGAACCAGCGCTCGGTCCGGCCGATATCGGCGGGCCTGACCAGCGGCAGCCGCTCGGCGATCGCGACGGTCCGCTCCCGGCCGAGCAGCGCGCCCACCCCGTACAGCGCCAGCGCGCCCACGACCGAACCGGCGGTGGTCCACAGCAGCGCGGCCACCAGGCTCATCCGCCCCTGCCCCGCCGCGAACCCGGCGAGCGGCAGGATCACCTCGCTGGGCAGCGGCGGGAAGAGGTTCTCCAGGGCGATGGCGGCGCCCGCGCCCGGCGCCCCGAGGGCGTCCATCAGGCCGGTGGCCCAGTCGGTGATGCGATCAGTCATGGCCGGAACGCTAGGAACCGGCCGCACCCGGCGGCCATGAGGCCGACCATCCGGTTCCCCGGCCGTCCACCGCACCGGCAACCTGCGGAAATCCTCAGTGTCCCGGCCGGTCCGGGCCGCTAGCGTTTCCACCATGAGTGCCACCACGGGGAGATGGCCGCGGCGCGCGGCGCGGCGCTCGTCGCGCTGCCGTTCCTGGTGGCGGTGGGGCTGACCCTGCTGTCCGTGCCCTGGCCGGGCGCGCGGCAGTGCGTACTGCGGCCGTTCACGGCGGGCGCGGCGCGGCTGACCGAGCTGGAGCGCCGCAGACTGGCCCGGTTCCTGGACATCGAGGTCACCTCCGACTACGGCGGTCACCAGGCGCTGCGCTACCTCGCGGCACGCACCGCCGTCGGGCTGCTCGGCGGTCTGGTGCTGCTGGCCGGGCTCGCGGGCATCGCCTACGGCACCTTCCTCCTCTGGGGCTGGCTGCTCGGCTACGCCTTCCACGACCTGGTCAGCGTCGTGACCAGCGGTGTCGGCGGCCTCTTCCTGTTGTTCCTCGCCGTCCAGGGGGTCCTCGGCGTGGTCGGCCTCGAGGCGCGGCTGGCGCGCGACGTCCTCGGCCCCGAGACCCAGGACGCGCTGCGGCACCGCATCGAGGAGCTGGCCGCCAGCCGCGCCGGGGTGGTCGAGGCGGTCCACGACGAACGGCGCCGCATCGAGCGCGATCTGCACGACGGCGTACAGCAGCGGCTGGTGGCGCTCGGCATGCTGCTCGGCCGGGCCCGCCGCAGCCAGGACCAGGCCAAGGCGCGCGCCCTGCTGGCGCAGGCCCACGAGGAGAGCCGCCAGGCGCTGGACGAGCTGCGCGAGGTGGCCTGGCGGGTCTATCCGACCGCGCTGGACGAGGCCGGGCTGCGGATCGCCCTGGAGACCGTCGCCGAGCGCTCGGCCATCCCCGTACGGCTCGACTACGGGCTCACGGCCGAACCGGTCACGGCGGTGCGCACCGCCGCGTACTTCGTGGTGGCGGAGGCGCTGACGAACGCGCTCAAGCACTCGGGCGCGGCCCGCGTCGACGTCGCGCTGACCGCCGTGGCCCCGGGCACGCTGACCGTCCGCGTCACCGACGACGGCACCGGCGGCGCCGACCCGGCGGGCGGCGGCCTGCTCGGCCTCGCCCGCCGGGTCGCCGCCCTCGACGGCCGGCTGAGCGTGGTGAGCCCGCCCGGCGGCCCCACCACCGTCACCGCGGAACTGCCCGCCCCATCCCCGGGCGGTGTGCCGTGCGGGTGATCCTGGCCGATGACTCGACCCTGCTCCGCGAGGGCCTGGTGCGGCTGCTCGCCGAGGAGGGGCACCAGGTGGTGGCGGCGGTGGGGGACGGCGCCGCGCTGGTGACGGCGGTCGAGGCGGCACCGGACGTGGACGCGGTGGTGGTGGACGTACGGATGCCGCCGACGCATACGGACGAGGGGCTGCGGGCGGCGCTGGAGATCCGGCGGCGGTGGCCGGGGGTGGGCGTGCTGGTGCTGTCGCAGTACGTGGAGAAGCGGTACGCGACGGAGCTGCTGACGGGGGAGGGGGCGGCCGAGACGGACGGGCCCGGGGCTCCCGGGGCACGGTCCGGCGGAGTCGGCTACGTGCTCAAGGACCGGGTGGTGCAGGTCGACGAGTTCCTCGACGCGCTGGAACGGGTCGCCACGGGCCGCGCCGCCTTCGACCCGGAGGTCGTACGCAGACTGCTCGCCCGCTCCACCCGCACCGACCCGCTGGGCCGCCTCACCCCGCGCGAGCGGGAGGTGCTCGACGCGATGGCCCAGGGGCACACCAACGCGGCGATCGCCGAACGGCTGTATGTGTCCCGCAGCGCGGTCGAGAAGCACATCAACGCCATCTTCGAGAAGCTCGAACTGCCGGGGAACGCGGGGTACAGCCGCCGGGTGCTCGCCGTACTGCGCTATCTGGGAAGCTGAAGCTGACTGGATCGGAACCGGTCGGGGAGCCCAGGAGCCGAAAGGGAGGCCGTGATGGCCGAGAGCAAGAGCACACCGATCACGGCCGAGCTCTACGACTACGTCCTGCGGCACAATCCGCCGCTCGACCCGGTCCTGCGCGAGCTCGTCGAGGTCACCCACCGCAACCTTCCCGGCCACGCCGGGATGCAGTCCGCCGAGGAGCAGGCCCCGCTGCTGGCCTTCCTGGTCCGGCTGACCGGCGCCCGCCACATCGTGGAGGTCGGCACCTTCACCGGCTTCTCCGCGCTGGCCATGGCCCAGGCGCTGCCCGCCGACGGCCGGCTGATCGCCTGCGATGTGTCGGAGGAGTGGACGGCGTACGGGCGGAAGGCGTGGGCGAAGGCCGGTGTCGAGGGCCGCATCGACCTGCGGATCGCGCCCGCGCTGGACACGCTGCGCGCGATGCCCGCCGAACCCCATGTCGATCTCGCCTACCTCGACGCGGACAAGCAGAACTACATCCCGTACTGGGAGGAGCTGGTCCCACGGATGAACCCGGGCGGTCTGATCGCCGCGGACAACGTCTTCTACCACGCGCAGGTCATGGAGGCGGCGCCATCGCCCGGGGGCGCCGCGATCCGGGCGTTCAACGACCATGTGGCGGCGGACGCCCGGATGGAGGCGGTCATGCTCACCGTCGCCGACGGCCTGACGCTCGCACGCCGGGTCAGCTGAACCGCCGGTCGGATCAGCTGAGCCGCCGGTCGCGGATCCGCTGCCGGACCCGGGCCCAGCGCCCGGGGGGCCTGTGCTCACCCGCGGGCTCGCCGCCCCCGGGCTGATCCAGCTTGCCCCACTTACCGGGCGGCTGACCGGACCGTTCAAGAGGCTCACCCTGGGCGCTCGGGGCCTCGGGCGTGAGCGGGGCGCCGGGCTGGAGGGCCGTACCGCCCCGTTCGGCGGCCCGCTCCCGCGCCGCGACCAGCTCACGCGCGTGGGCGGCCTCGCGCTCGGCCTGCTCGGGGTGGCGGGTCACCCAGTACGGATTGTCATGCGGCAGACCGCCGCTGACCCGTCCGTACATCCCGAACCACATCAGCAGCAGCGCCACCACAAAGCTGAACAGCACGTTCTGCATCCGGAACGCCAGGAAGTTGTACGGGGTCTCCAACAGCGCCAGATTGACGAACCCGCTCAGCAGGAAGAGCAGCCCGAGCACCATGTTGAGCGTCGAGGCGAAGTTGCCGCCGATGAGCATGCCGAAGAACAGCAGCAACCCGATGACGATGGAGAGCACGCTCAGCGTGCCGTTGGTGTTGAGCCCGGCGACCGTGTTGCTGCCGGTGTCGAAGAAGCCGACCCGGTGGATCAGGCCCAGGATGCCGAAGGCCACGAGCACCAGCCCCATGAGCCCGGCGCCGACGCGATAGACCTTGCTGAGCCGGTGATCGACGGGCAGATGCTCATCGAGCGTGGTGTGCGCGCCGATCCGCTCCGGGAAGTGCCGTGCGACTCCGGCGGGATGAGGACCGATGGGGGAGGGGCGGCCCGTAGCCATCTCCGGCCTCCTTGCTGCTGGCGCCGGACCCCGGCCGCGCGCTCTTCGCGGTCGAGGCCGTACCCGTGGACCGCCACGTCACCGGCGCGTACACGACGTACACGCACGACGTACACGCGCACAACCGGAGGCGCGGCACGGGTACGTATCTCCAGGATCCGCCCGGGTCCCCCAAGGCTCAACCGCAGCAACCGCCGCCGCAGCAGCCGCCACCGCCACCGCCGGACGGGGGCCGGGCCGAGGAAGCGGAGGACGAGGAGGACGCGGCGCCGGTGACGGCCACGGTGGACAGCAGCTTCACCGTGTCGTCGTGCCCGTCCGGGCAGGACGCGGGAGCGGAGGACTCGGCCATGGGCCGGTTCAGCTCGAAGGTGGTGCCGCAGGCGCGGCAGCGGTACTCGTAGCGAGGCATGGCAGGAGCATAACCACCGAACCGCAGGTCAGCCCCCCGAATGAGCCCTGGGCTTCGCGCGGGCTCAATGCCCCCCGCCCCGCTCGTCCCGGATCTCCTGGACGACCCGGCCGACGGTCTGCCGCACGGCCTCGGTCTCGGAGAGGAAGTGCCACCAGTCCGGATGCCGCCCCTCGAGACCCGCGATGGCCCGGTCGAGGCGCTCCACGGCGTCGTCCAGCGGGCGCGCGTGGCGCGGATCGGGGGTGCTGCGCCCGGCCATGGCCAGCCGCTGCGCGTCACGGATCGCGAACCGGGTGCGCTCGATCTCCTTCTGCTGGTCGTACGACACCTCGTCCAGCCGCCGCAGCCGGTCCCCGGCCGCCGAGACGGCCTCGTCCGTACTGTTCAGCAGCGCCCGTACGGTGGCCAGCAGCGCGGTGGCATCCGGCCAGCGCTGCTCCTCGCGCGCCGCCTGCGCCTCCTTGAGCTTCTCCTCGGCCTGCGCCACATCCCGCGCCGCCTGTGCGGGGACGGGCTGCAGATCCTGCCAGCAGGCCGCGGTGTACCGGCGGCGCAGCTCGCTGAGGACGGGCTCGACCCCGGCCGCCCGAGTGGTGATCGCCTGGGCGCGGGTGCGCAGCGACACCAGCCGCTTGTCGATCTCCGCCGCCCGCTCCGGCAGCCGCTCGGCCTCCCCGCGCACCGCCTCCGCCCCGCGCAGCACATCATCGGCGCGCCGCAGCGTCTCCTGTACACCGTGCTGCCCGGCCCCTTGGTTGAGCTTGGTCAGCTCGGGCGACAGCGCCGCCAGCCGGGCCGCCAGATCGTCCGCCCGCAGCCCCGACGCACGCACCGCGTCCAGCGCGTTACTCGCCGCGAGCAGCGCCTGCCGCGCCCGCTCCACCGCCGGCGCCAACCGCGCCAGCCGCGTCTCGGCCTGCTCCAGCAGCGACCCCAGCCCCTGCCCGAACCGGTCCAGATCCGCCTTCGTACGCTCCAGCGCGTCCTTCGCCCTGGTCAGATCGGTACGGGCCCGGGAGGCCGTTGCCGCGTCCAGATCGTCCCGGTCCAGATCGTGGGCGTCCACCGCCGTGATGTAGTCCTGGCTGACCTGGTCGATCCGCCGCTCCAGCGCCGAGAAGTCGGCCGCCGTCCGGCGCGCGGCGGGCGAATCGTCCACCGCGGTGATCGTCTCGATGGAGATCCGCAGATCCCGCTGCGCGGTGTCCAGCTCATAGAACGCCGCCGCCGCGGCATCCTTCGCCGCCTGCGCCTCCGCCCGCTGACTCTCCCCCCGCCCCCCGAACCACCGCCGCCCCCCACTCCCACCGGCGAACGACAACGACCCCACCGCCACCAGCAACGGCACGGGCAGCAGCATCAGCCCGAGCACGGAGGGGCCACGCGACTGACGTGACTGACGAGACCGACGCGCACGGACGATCCGCCCAAAAGCGATGAATGGGGCAACACGGTCGGCCGGACGACGCGGACGGCGCGCTGGACGCGCAGACTCTGCAGATGACGCCGCCACTTCCCGCTCCCGATGGATCGCCCAGGTCCGAATGTCATTCTCCCACCCGACACTGACGAACACAGCGCCCGGTTCGGTTCGCGATCTGCGGATTTCTCCAACCCGGCCCCGCCCCCTCGGCGGCCCCCTCCCCGCCCTTCCCCACGATTGCGGCACCACCCCGGAAACCCTGTAGGCTGACAGCCCCCCTGGGGCGCATAGCTCAGCGGTAGAGCGCTGCCCTTACAAGGCAGATGTCGGCGGTTCGAACCCGTCTGTGCCCACAGTGATTGACCGCAGGTGAGAGGCAGTATCTGCCCCCCGATTCAGTCGAATTGGGGGGCAGTGTCATGTCCGGAGTCCACATGGAGTCCACATCCCCAAAGGATCATGCTCTGCAACGAGGTGTAACCCTGTGTGTCAGGGGTGCGCAGTTCGTAAAGTGAGACTCCGAGGGGTGGCGCTGCTCCCGATCCAGCGCTGCCGATTCCTGCTCAGCAGACCCGTGCGTGGGCAGTGGACGGGGAGGTCCACGTTTGCTGCCGGTCAGATTAGCGACTACCAGCGGGTACCTGTTACGTGTCGTCGATCAGTGGCGGAAGAATCCTGGCGCCCCGTCCGTGCGCCGCGCCCGCGGCGCACGGACGGGGCCGGGACTCAGCGAGGCAGCGGGCCAGCGGTTCCGGTCTCGGGGACGATGAATCCCCGGACAGGCCGGAAGTCGGGCGGGTCCTGCTGGGAGGCCTTCGCCTGGGCCTGTCGCATGGCCTTCACCAGGTCCGCGTACTTCGGGTTGATCCACTCCATCGGTTGCCTCCTCCTTCCGGCCCGCAGCCTACGCGTCAGCCGGGCTTGGGCGGGTTGACGATGATCGGGCCGTCGTCCTTCCCGTGCTGGCACTTCGCCGCCACAGCCACGAGCGGCTCGTCCGGCGCCGTCCACAACTCCTCATCGGGGGCGAACCCAGCCTCGCGCATCATCGCCTGAGTGCGCGTGAGGATCGCCGGATCGTAGTTCTCCGGGTCGTACCCCGGGGTGTGCTCGACGTAGTTCCCGCGCCGCGCGCACAACGCCTTGTACAGGCGGGTGTGAAGGATGAGCGCGTGCCAGCCCTCATCGACGACCCGTGACGGTGCCATTGCCGCCTGTGGGAACTGCGCAGCGGTGAGCACGTACTTGGCCGCCTCATCGACGATGCGGCCCGCCATCTCGGCGGTCATCTCGGGGTTGTTGTCGAGGGCGGTCTGGACGACGCCCTGTCGCTGTGTGTCGTCCAGTAATGCCGTACGTTCGGTCATGTGCCTGCCTCTCTGTCGGGTGGTGCACGGTCCTCGTCCCGGTCGCTGGCCGTCCAAGCGCGCGCCCGGGGCGGGGCTTCTCCGTGTGGGGACTCCGGCCCTCGCGATCCCCATCTCGGGGGCCGGAAGTCCCTGCCCTGCGGTCGGCGGCTGTCCCGGCTGCACCGGCCGCAGGGTGTTTGGAGGGTGGACCGCCAGCGGCGAAGCCAAACCCGGGGCGGGGGATCCCCGGGCCACCAGCGGCCCACCCGGGATATGGGGCCGGCGTGCTGGCGAAGCAGAGCCAGACCGCGAGCACCAGCACCGCGGGGGCCACGGCGAGCAGCAGGCCCATCCGCGCGGCGCGGAAGGCGAGCAGCCCGGCCCTCACGGCAGTGGAGCGGCGGCGGTGCCTCATCCGAGGCCTCCCGGACTCTTCCGGCCGGGTGGAGGTGGCTGCTCGCGCCTGACGTGCTTGCACTGGTCCTGCAGCACCTCCGTCACCGTGGGGTACCGGACGGTGTCACACGACGTACACACCGCTGCCCAGGGGGAACTGGCGTGGCCCGGATACGGAATGAGCGGCCGGTACCCGGCATCACGCAGAATCTGCTCAGCTCTGGCCGCCCGCTCGGCGGGAGTGGCCTTGCGGTGCCCCATCACGCGCCGCCCCCTGACCGGGCCTGCCGCGCAGCCTCCTCGTAGGCGTGCAGCAACTGCTCTCCCTCCGAACAGCCACCGCCGATGGTCTGGCAGGCCCGGCAGCCTGCGGCGTGCTCCAGGGCGGCGCGCCACTCGGTCTCGGCGGCCGGGCCGGTGGAGGTCTCCGCGCAAGAGGGAGCGCAGCCGCGCACCTCGTACGTCGTGTGCGTTGCGCCCCGCGCGATCGTGACCGTGCCGAGCGGCCGGTCCGCGCCGAGGGGCAGCCCGCACAGGGCGCAGTTCCAGCCCTGGAGTTGCTGGTAGGTCAGCGCGTTCGGGTCGATCCCCGCGGGGCCCGGTCGCGCGGTGGCCGCGGTCTGGCTGCCCGTCATCGGGGCCGCCCTTCGTGCTCGGCCGCGGCCGCGCTGGTGAGGGTCCGCGGTCGGCGCTTCGAGTAGAGCGGCGAGTGGGCGGGGCAGGCGTACGTGGTCCTGTCGACGGCGCCGCCGCTGTCCTCCACGTCGACCGGGATCGCCTCGTCGGTGGGCAGCTTGCAGCGGTAGCAGAGTTGACGGCCTTCCGGCCTGCGGCCGTACTCGGCACGGTCGGCCTCGGCCAGCGCCCCCCATAGCCTCCCTGCGTCCGTCAGGTAGTGGTCGGCCGAGAGCGGCACGCGCCAATGGGTGCGGGGGCCCTCCGTCCAGGAGACGGGGGGTACGCCGAGGTAGGTGCTCTCGTCGGCCAGCTCGGTGAGGACGCGGACCTGCCGCAGGTGCCAACTCGTCTCGGTGCCGACGGCGACGAGCCAGTACAGGGTGCCGTTCTTGTCCTTGATGACGGCGCCGGTGGCGTCGCCGAGCAGTTCGAGGGCGCGTTCGCCGACGGTCGGGGCCGCGCGGACGGCGTCCCACCATCTGCCTGCGGGTAACGCCTCGACGTCCTCCGTGTTCGGCGGTGTCCACGGCAAGCAACAGGCGGCGTTCGTCTGCACGATTTCCCCCGACGTCATCGGTGAAGGACTGGCACACATCGAGATTGGTCGTGTGACAGCGATCACGGGATAACCGGCGGGGGTTACCGAGGCGGTAATACGCTCGTTCCCAGCTCGGTACACCACACTGCTTGCGCCTACGATCAGGCGGGAAGTTGGCCCCATGGATGCCACCACCCCCGGCCCGCTCGCCCCAGACACCCTCGACAGAGACGACCTGCGCCGAGCCCTGGAAGAGCACGACTTCGCCGCAGTGTTCTCCCTGATCAAAAAATGGGGCGGCCTGTCACAGAACAGGATCGCCGCAGCTTGCCAGCTCACCCCAGGCAAGGTCTCCACGATCATGAACGGATCAAGCAGAGTCACCTCCATAGAGGTCATCCGCCGGATCGCTGACGGGCTGCGTATCCCCGGGCACCTCGTCGGCCTCGCCCCCCAACCGTGGGAAAGCATGACCTCCGCACCACAAGAACCGCGGAGGGCGTCCAGGCCCCACACCGAGCAAGGAGATACCGACGCCGTACCGTGGCGGCCAGACGCCACCGCTGGCATGGCCGCCGACCTCACCAGGAGCGACCTGATGGACCGCCGAGCCGCGACGCGTGCCCTCGCAGGCATCGTCACCGGCGCGCCGCTTCTCGATGCCCTCGACGGATGGCGCACACCCCCCGCAGCCGACGACCGACCACGCCGTCCCGGGCGCCTGGGCGCTCGCGAGGTGGACGAACTGGAGACCACCGCGCGCGCCTTCCGCCGATGGGGCCGCGCTGGTGGAGGCGGCCTCTGCCGAAAGGCCGTCGTCGGGCAGCTCGCCGAGGTGACTGCCGCCCTCGACGAACACCAGGCCCCGGCCATCGAGCGGCGCCTGTACAGCGTCATGGCCGAACTCGCAGGAACGGCGGCCTCCATGTCGTGGGACATCGGCCAGCAGCGCCGTGCCCAGGACTACTATCGGCTTGCGCTCCGCGCGGCTCACGCAGGTGGCGATGCCCTCTTCGGCGCAAACGTGCTGGCGGGCATGGCCCGGCAGATGCTGTACCAAGATCGGCCACACGACGCTCTCGAACTGGTGCGCCTGGCTCAGGACGGGGCGCGCCGTACTGCTGGTTCCAGACTGCGGGCCATGCTCCACACCCGTGAAGCGTGGGCCTTGGCCAGCATGGACCGGCCGTCAGGTTTCCGGCGCGCAACCGCGCAGGCGGCCGAGGCACTCAGCTCCGCTGACCGGCGTGAGACCGAGCCATACTGGATCGGCTACTTCAACGACGCCGAGCTTGCCGGGGTCACCGGCGGCAGACTCCTGGAGATGGCCCGTTCCCAGCCCCGTACTTACGCTGACCAGGCCGCCGACCACATCCGTACCGCCCTGGAACAACGGGGCCCGGAAGCTGGCCGCAGCCACGCCCTGGACTGGATCGGCCTAGCCGAATACGCCTTCCTTCTGGGTGATATGCAGAGCGGAGCCGACCACGCGCAAAACGCTGTCAATGTCGCGTCCGGCCTTCGATCCGGTCGCGTGCGCGCACAGCTATCACAGCTGTACCCCTACACAGTCGGCGACGGTGTCCCCCGGGCCGTAGCTGATGTGCGCAGTAGCATCCGGAGCCTGCTGACCGCGTAACGAGGAAGGCGTAGGCGTGACGACGATCGCTGTGACCGGGCACATGGACATCACCGACGCATCGGTGCCGTTGGTGCGAGGAGAGCTGGACAAGGTCCTAGCCGCCTATGAGCCCTCCGGCCTGGTAGGAGTGTCGTGCATCGCGAAGGGCAGTGACAGCCTCTTCGCGGATGCGGTTCTGGCCGCGGGCGGGCGCCTGGCCGTGGTGATTCCTTCGGAGGACTATCGGCAGGCGAAGGTGAAGCCAGAGCATGCCGAAACCTTCGACCGGCTCGTCGATGCGGCGGACGAAGTGCTGGTGATGCCTTACGCCACGGCGAACCGTCAGGCGTACGAAGCGGCGAACGCCGTGCTGTTGAAGCGTGCCGATCGACTGGTGGCGGTGTGGAACGGGCAGCCGCCTACGGGCAAGGGCGGCGGGACGGCGGACGTGGTACACCAGGCTCGCGAGGCAGACATCCCCGTGGATGTCGTCTGGCCGGACGGGGCATCCCGCCGGGCATGACGAAAGCCCCCTCGCCCGGCCCGTAGGCCAGACGAGGGGGTGTCGTGGGGTGTCGTGTATCAGAGGCGGCGGCGGTCCGGCGCGAGCGCGGCTGGCGTGCTTGGGGCATCCGTCGGCTCCGGCTGAGGCGCGCCATCCCGCCTGCACACCAATGCATCCGGATCATCAGCGGGCGGCTGGAGGCTGTACCCGTCCGGGCAGGACGGTCCCGGCGGCCCCTGCTCGCCACGGTCGCCCTTCTCACCCCGCTCGCCGGGGAGCGGTACCGGCACCTTGGCCCGCGCCGGGAGATCCTCGATCGCACTCGTGGGATCCGGCGCAACCGGCGTTTTCCCTGCTGCCTTCACTTGGGCCTCGCAAGGCCCGCACGTCCCCGGCCAGTGTGCTGACAGCGGTACCGCGCCGGTCGGCCTCAGTCGCCAGCTGGTCTCCGCGGTGGTCCGCGGATGATATGCGCGCCCACACCAGCAGCACCGCCCCGGTGATGGCCACCAGCCAGCATGCGAGCGCGATGGTACGCCAACGGTGAGCGAGCGCTGCCTGGGTGCGGGTCACGGCTGTCCTCCGAGATGGGTGATGATGCCGCGCAGCCGGGCGTTCTCTGCCTCGGTCCGTGCGGCGCTCGGCGGCCTCGACGGCCAGGGCCGCGCTCGTCTCCGCAAGCGCGGTGCTCTTCTCGGCGAGCTCGGTCTTCTTCGTCGCCAGCTCTTCCCGCAACTGGTCGGTCAAGCTGGTGTACGCGCTGATCGCATTCTCACCGCGCTTGCCCACGAACGTCACCACCGCGGTTGCCAACCCGCCGAGGCCGACGAGCAGTGCGCCGAGGGCGGTGGCGGTGGTGGCGTCCAACAGGGCCTCCTACTGGGGAAGAGAGCGCGGCGCGGGTCTGGCGCCCACGTTCTGCGCGCGAGCGCTGATACCAGTCGGCTTCCACAGGCCGAAGTGCGTCAGCACACCGATGCCGAACGCGACAAGGGACAGCACAGCGGCGGTGCCCCCGTCGTAGTCCGGGCCGGGATTCGCGTACTCGACCACGAAGCCATTGATCGTGCTCAGCGCCGGGAGGAGCACGGCTTTCGCGCTGGAGTTGGTGACGTGGGTGGTGACAAGGCCGACGAGGACGGGCAAGGACCACGCTGGTGAGCGGGCCGAGCCAGTAGGCGAGGTCGAGATGGACGTCCATGGGAGATCCGTTCGTAGCTGGGGTTGGGGTCAGCGCTTGGGGAGCTTGAGCTTCTGGCCGGGGACGATCTGGTCGGCGTCCTTGAGGCCATTGAGCTTGGCGATCTCGGGCCAGCGCGCGCCGTCGCCGAGCTTCGAGGCCGCGATCGACCACAGGGTGTCGCCGCGCCCACCTTCTCGATCGCGTCGAGTTGGGCCTCGGTCCAGGGGTCCTTGCCGTTGCCGAGGTTGATGCACTCGAAGCCGTAGAAGTGCCGGTTCCCGTCCGTCCCGTTGAGGTTGCCCTTCGTCGGCTTCGGCGGCCGGTCGCCGTAGTCCTCGGCGACGACCCGGGCGAGCACCACCGGCGGGGTCTGGGTTGGCGCGATCTGTCAGCCAAGCGGCGTGTCAGGTGAGCGGAGCCATAGGCACTGTCCGCCGGGGGACACGGTCAACCCGAAGTCGCCGGAGTCCGGGCTGCCGTCGTTCATGTACGCGTCGTGCACGGCGGTGGCCTCGTCCCACAACTGGCGTGGGCCGTACTGCCACACCTCCTCCTGGGTGACCGTGGCCGCCGACCCGTTTCGATCGTGGAGCCAGATCTGATGTCTGCCGTCGGGTGCTCCATCGGCCATGACCACGCCCGGCAGTTTCGCGCCCGCGTAGAGCGCGAAGCCGAGGCCGGTCATGGTCTCGGAGGGAAGCGCGCCGGTGCTGCCGCGCCGCCCGGTTCCGCTGTCCACCGGGAGGTCCGGGCCAGGGCGCTCCGAGCGCATCGGCATGAACCGGGCACCGCCGACGAACCGGCCGGAGGCGACCCCGTCACCGGCCACGTCGAGCCGCACCAGCGTCCCGGACCAGAAGTCCCCTGCCAGCGGGGCGACGATGAGCCCGCCCGGCTTGGTCTGCCGTACCCATGCGTACGGGATGCGGCGTGCCGAGCAGGTCGCGGTGATCCGGTCGTAGGGTGCCCCGGACTCCCACCCTCGTGCGCCGTCGCCCCATACGACGTCGGGGCTGTATCCGGCCTCCTTGATGACCCTTGCTGCCTTCTCCGCCAGCACCGGATCGACTTCGATGGTGGTGACGTTCCCGCTACCCAGTCGTGCGGCGAGCAGTGCCGCGTTCCAGCCGCTGCCGGTGCCGATCTCCAATACGCGCTGCCCGTCGGCGACCTCGAGCGCGGTGAGCATGCGCGCCACCATCGTGGGCATGGAGTTGGACGAGGTCGCGATGCCCGGGCCGTCGCGCTGCCCGTCGTCCACCTGCGTCACGATCGGCACATCCCGGTAGACGAGGTCCCACCAGGCCGCGTCCGTCGTGACGGGAACGCAGGTGGCCTGCTGCTCCCAGATGTCGCCCGGGATGAAGTGGTGGCGTGGGACAGCGGCGAAGGCCGGGCGCCATGCGTGCGGGAGTTCGCCGGACGCGGTGAGGGCTTCCAGCAGTGCCGCGTGACGTGGCCGCCAGTCTTCGGTCATGGGCCGTCACCTCTCTCGCGGGGGCGGTGTGCCGTCCGGCGGGGGCGGCGGCGGGGGCGTCCACGGCTTGATCGGGGCGGGATCGCCCTTGTGCTTGTTCTCGGCAGTCACAGTTCTACCTCCTGAGTGCGGGCGCTTGGGCGTCCGCGTAAGGCCCGCCCTGGCCGGGCCGTCCTCACCGATAACGGGGCGGCCGGGGCGGGGGCTTCTCTGTGTGGGACTCCGGCCCCCGGGATCCCCATCTCGGGGGCCGGAGTCCCTACCCTGCGGCCGGCGGCCGTGTGCCTGGCTGCGTCGACCGCAGGGTGCCCAGGGGCGGGCCGCTGGCGCCCTCGTTCCGGTACGGGGGCCCGGAACACCAGCGATCCACCCGGTCTACGGGATGGGGGTGCTCGCGAAGCAGAGCCAGACCGCGAGCACCAGTAGCGCGGGGACCGCGCAGAGCAGGAGACCCATGCGGGCGGCGCGGTAGGCGAGCAGCCCGGCCCGCAGGGCGAGCGGCCTTCGGCGGTGCCTCATCCGGCACCTCCCGGGCTCGGCCTTCCCCGGGGGGTGGGGGCGGCTGCTCGCCACCACCCGGCTGAGCTGCACGAGCCTCGCTGCGCAGTGGTCGGCACACGTACAGTTCGAGGTTCTCCTTGGTGACGCCCCCGCAGGTCCACTCGACCGTGCCGAGCAGCTGGTCAGCGAACAGCCGCCGCCCGCACAGGGCGCGGTTCCAGCCCCGTGGTTGAGGGCCGGTCAGGGTTTCGGGGTCTGGCAGTTCGATGCCCGGGAGCAGGGAGGACCGGCAGGTCGTCATCGGATCTGCCCCTCGTGCTCGGTTGCGGCGGCGCTGGTGAGGGTCCGCGGTTGGCGCTTCGAGTAGAGCGGTGCGTGGGCGGGGCAGCCATAGGTGACCTTGCCGACGTCGCCGCCGCCCTCCACCTCGACCGGGACCGGCTCGTCAGTCGGGAGTTGGCAGTGATAGCAGAGCTGCCTGCCGTCCGGTTCTGGGCCGAGGACGTCGTCGAGAGCCTGGCTCAGGGCAGTGAGTAGACGCTTGATGTCGGTCAGATACCGGTCCGGGCCGAGCGGGATCCGCCAGTATGTCCGGTGCTCAGCCCCCCAGGAGGCAGGTGGTACGCCGAGGAGAGTGCCCTCGTCGGCAAGTTCGGTGAGGACGCGGACCTGGCGCATGCGCCAGCTGCGGACGGTTGAAGTGCCGATGCCGGTCAACCAGTACGTCTTGCCGTAGGTGTCGTCCTGGATGACGGCGCCGGACTGGTCACCGAGCAGTTCCAGGGCGCGGTCCGCGACGGCTGTGGGCGCGGAGACGGCGTCCCACCATTTGCCCACCGGTAACACCTCGACGTCCTCGGTGTTCGGCGGTGTCCACCACGGGAGGGCTCGGGCGGTAGTAGTGGCCATGCTGGCGCTCCTTGTGGCGTTGGCCGCGCCCCGGGAGGCTCTGCCGCCTCCGCCAGGGTGTCGTTGTAACCCTCGACGCTAGGAATGCGCGTATGGCCCATCTAGCGATGTGCAGATTTGTGCACCATGCCTACTCGAACGAGTGGCATGCGGCGTCCCTCTCTTGACGGGCTACTCACCGTGGTTGACGGTGTTGCACACAAATGCACAACACATTGACGGAGGCGGTCATGTCATCGCTACTGTTCATCGGTATCGACCCCAACACCGGGGACAAACAGAGTCCCACGGTGTGGGTTGACCAGGACAAACAGGAACTCGTCTTCCAGGGCTGGAAGCCGGGCCCCGAGCTTGAAGCACAATGCGCCGCGTTCGAGGTGCCGGGCCACGCCAAGGGCATCCCGGACAACGAGGCCGTGATCCGTATCCCCGCCAGGATGGTGCACATGATCCGGGAGGCTTGCGATGCCGTCGAGCGCACCGACATTCGATGAGCTGATCGCCAATTGCACGCGCTCCGCCGTGCACCTGGAGATGCGGGACGCCTACGCCGTCGACTACGAGGAGGGCCCGTTCGCCGCATGGAGCAAGGGTTTCCGCCACGACCCGGCGGACCGCGAGTCCTGGTGGCGTCCGTGGCTCGACTTGATCCAGGAGACCGTAGGCCGCGGCATCGTGGTGCGTCGGGCCCGTATCGTGTCCGAGCCGGTCAGCGAGTACACCCGTTTCCTGTACGACGGCACGTTCACGAACGTCGCGGCCGGCGAACAGGTGCGGTGGCTGCCTCGCCGCCGGGCCTCCGACATCGCCTTGCCCGGCAACGACTTTTGGCTGTTCGACGACCAGTGGGTCCACTGGAACCACTTCGCTGGTGACGGGTCGTGGACCGGTGAGGAGATCACCGACGACCCGGCCGCAGCCAAGCTGTGCGTGGAAGCATTCGAAACGGTGTGGACACGCGCCACCCCGCACGACCAGTACGACATCCACTGACAGCGCGCACCGGACAGGCCAGCTCATGCCCATCTCCCCGTCCTCTTCGGCCCAAGCCGCACGCGAAGTTGTAGCGCGGCGGCTTCGTGACCTCCGCAAGAGCGCCGGGCTGACGGTCGTCGAACTGGCCGACCGGTGCGCCTGGCACCACTCCAAGACCTCCCGCATCGAGAACGCCCAGACCGGTCCGTCCGCGAAGGACATCCGCGCATGGACTAGCGCCTGCGCGGTGACCGATCAGGCGGAAGATCTCATCGCCCAGTCCCTGCACGCCGAGTCGATGTACACGGAATGGCGGCACCAGGTCCGCCGGGGGATGAAGCAACTACAGGACAGTGCGGTGCGGCTCTTCCACAACACCGAGCTGTTCCGCATCTACTCCTCGACGATGGTCCCGGGGCTGCTGCAGACCGAGGGGTACGCGGCCGCACTGCTGAGCAACATCGCGGACTTTCGCGGCATCCCGTTCAACGATGGCGCCGAGGCCGCAGCCGCGCGCGTCGAGCGGTCCCGCATCGTCCATGAGCGAGGCCATCGGTTTGTGATGCTCATGGAGGAGGCGGTCCTGTACGCCCAACTAGGAGATGAGGACGCGATGGCGGCACAGCTCGGCCATCTGCTCACCGTCGGCGCCCTGCCCCAGGTTTCGCTGGGCATCATCCCCAAGGCCACACGTGAGCGACGGCAGTGGCCGGTCGAGACCTTCCACGTTTATGACGACACCCTCGTGTCGGTGGAGTTCGTCTCGGCGGAGGTCAACATCACCCAGCCCTCCGAGATCGCCTTGTACCTGGAAGTATTCGAGCGGCTGCGCAGCATGGCCGTATACGGGGCCGGGGCGCGGGCGTTGATCCTGAAGGCCATCGAGGCCCTGCACTGACTCCAGGCGGCCTCGCCAGGGCCGCCGGATCGAACGAACCATGGCCTGGCTCGTCGAGATCAGGCTCTGACCAGGCAGAAGGGGTGTCCAGCCGGGTCCGTGAGGACCCGCCACCTGTCATTTGGCTGGTGATCCGGTTTGCTCGCGCCCAGCTCCAGCAGTCGCGCCTCGGCTTCGTCCAGGTCATCAACGGCGAAGTCAAGGTGGAACTGCTGGGGAACGCTCTGTTCGGGCCAGCAGGGAGCGCGATAGTCGTCGACCCGTTGGAAGCCGATGAAGAGGCCGTCCTCACAGGTGAGACCGGCGAAGTCGGCATTGGATTTCGGGTGCGGTTCGAGGCCCGTGGCTTGCTGGTAGAACGTCGCCAAAGCCAGCGGATCAAGGCAATCGAGCGTTATCGCGCGCAACCGCATCTGTAGGGGCATGGCACCTCCGGGGCTGATTGAGGGACCTTCGGGACGCACACCCCAGGCGTTGTCCCGCATGGGGCCTGAGTTATCCGGAGAGGGCCATGTTGCACTACGAGGCCGCTTGACCCGCACCCCAGCACGGCCTGATGGACGCCGGTGGCAGGCCGCATCGCCGCTACGAGCGAAAGCCAGAACGCTTCCTCGGCTCACGAGACGCGCATGCCGCCGTCGACGGGGAGGACCACTCCGGTGACGTAGCAGGCGCGGTCGCTCAGCAGCCAGGCGGCGGCCTCGGCGACCTCCTCGGGTTCGGCGGCGCGGCGCAGTGGGGTGCGGGCGTTGAGCTGGTCGATGACGCCCGGCGATTCCGCTTCCCAGCCGCGCATCATCTCGGTCAGCGTGGTGCCGGGGGCGATGGCGTTGACGCGGATGCCTTCCGGGCCGTAGGCGACGGCGGCCGACTCGGTGAGGCTGTGGACACCTCGCTTCATCGCGCTGTAGGCGGGCAGTACGGGGTTGCCCCGCCAGCCGCCGACGGACGAGGTGTTGACGATTGAGCCCGTGCCGGCGGTCGCCCTGATCGCGGCGACCTGGGCGGCCAGGGCCAGCCAGACGCCCTTGAGGTTGACGCCGTACTGCTGGTCGAAGTCCGCCTCCCGCACCTGGTCCATCGGGCCGATCCGCCGCGTGCCGATCGCCCCGTTGTTGAAGGCGGCGTCGAGTCGGCCGTACAGCTCCACGGTGCGGTCGACGGCGGCGCGCACGCTTGTCGGGTCCGCCAGGTCGCACACCGTGTACTCCGCGGTGCCGCCCGCCGCCCGGATCTGTTCGGTCACCGCTTCGAGCTGGCTCTCCGTGCGGGCCGCGAGCAGGACCCGGGCGCCTTCCCGGGCGAACAGCCGCGCCGCGGCGGCGCCTATGCCGCGGCCGGCTCCGCTGATGAAGGCGACCTTGCCGGTCAGCAGGCCCGGGTCGGCGGGGGTGGAGGGGGCGGTGGTCTGTGTGTTGTCCATGCCGATGAGCCTGGGTCCGGCCGCGCGCCCTCATCCAGGCACCGGCGGTACCTGGATCGGCTTCGTCGGCCCGCCGACACTGGGGAACATGGACAGACGTGAGCTGGCCGGTTTCCTGCGCAGCAGGCGCGAGCGGATCACCCCTGCCGATGTGGGGCTGCCCGCCGGGCCGAGGCGTCGTACCCCGGGGCTGCGGCGCGAGGAGGTGGCGCAGCTGGCGTACATCTCGACCGAGTACTACACGAGGCTGGAGCAGGCCCGTGGCCCGCGGCCCTCGCGCGAGGTGCTGGCCGGTCTGACCCGTGCCCTGCGCCTGTCGGACGCCGAGCGCGCCCACCTGCACTACCTAGCCGGCGCCCTGCCCGCCCCGCCGTCAGGGCCCTCCCGCGAGGTGCGCCCCAGCATTCTGGACCTGCTGCGGCGGCTGCCGCACGCCGCGGTACTCGTACTGTCCGCGGCCTATGAGGTGATCGCCCACAACGACCTGGCGGCCGCCCTCCTGGAGGACTTCTCCGCCCTGCCCCGGCGCGAGCGCAACTTCCTGCGCCGTACCTTCCTCGATCCGCGAGTGGGGGAGCGGCAGTGGTACAGCCGGTCCGGTATGGACGTTTTCGGCCGTACCGCGGCCCGGCACCTGCGGGCCGCCACCGCCCGCTACCCCGACGACCCCGAAGTGGCCACGCTGGTGAATGACCTGCTCACCGGCAGCGCGGAGTTCGCCCGGCTGTGGTCCGCCTACGAGATGTCGGTCGAACCCGCCCCGCACAAGACCTTCCGGCACCCCCTGATCGGTCCCATCACGCTCAACTGCGATGTCCTGGACATCACCGACCGGGACCAGCGAGTCGTGATCTACACGGCCGACCCCGGCTCCCCGGCGGAGGAGGCTCTGCGGCTGCTGTCGGTGATCGGCACACAGCGCATGGACGTACCCGGCTGACCGCGGCCTCCGGCGGCCGGTCGGTTCACTCGCGGATCGCATCCGGCCCTCGTCCGTGAGATCGTCCTGGACGTCGGCGCCCGTCGCATGGCGCCAGGCCGTGCGGTAGGCGGCCTCCTCCAGCCCATTGGCGGCCCCAGACGCCTCGCGACACGCCCGTGGCAAAATCAGCGGGTGCAGATCGGGATGCTGGGGCCACTCGAGGTTCGCACGGACGACGGCCGCTCGGCCGACGTGCCGGGGGCGCGGCTGCGCGGACTGCTGGTCGCCCTTGCGCTCAGGCCGGGACAGGTGGTTCCGAAGGCGTCGCTGGTCGACTGGATCTGGGGTGAGCAGCCGCCCGCCGATGCGGCGAATGCCCTGCAGCGCTTGGTCTCCCGGCTGCGGAAGGTGCTGCCGGGCGGGGCGATCGAGGGGCAGCCGGACGGCTATCGGCTGATGGTGGAGCCCGATGCCGTGGATGCCGTGCGGTTCGAACGGCTCGTCGGCGCGGGTCAGGCCCGCGCCGGGGACGGGGCCCGGCGGGTGCGGCTGTTGCGCGAGGGCCTCGGCCTGTGGCGCGGTGCGGCCATGCAGGACGTCGGGCTGCGGGACAGCGCCGCGTTCGACGCCGCGGTCGTACGGCTCGAAGGGCTGCGGCTGACCGCCACGGAGGAGCGGGTCGAGGCGGAAGTCACCCTCGGGCGGGGTGCGGACCTGGTGGCGGAGCTGACCGACCTGGTGGCCGCGCACCCGGTGCGGGAACGGCTCGTCGGCGCGCTGATGCGGGCCCTCGTCGCGGCCGGTCGGGACAGCGAGGCGCTGCAGGTGTACCAGCGCGCGCGGGAGGCGCTGGCCGACGCGCTGGGCGTCGATCCCTCGCCGGAGCTGGCCGCGTTGCACATCGCGCTGTTGCGGGGCGAGCTGGGGCGGGGCGAGCCGGGACGGGGCGAGCCGGGGCGGGGGGAAGCGAACCGTAAGAGCAACCTGCGCGCCGAGCTGACCAGTTTCGTCGGCAGGGACGCCGATGTCGCCGCGGTCCGCGGGCTGATCGCCGAGCACCGCCTCACCACCGTGATCGGGCCGGGCGGCGCGGGAAAGACCCGGCTGGCCACGGAGACCGCGCGCACGCTGCTCGGCGAACTGCCGGACGGCGCCTGGCTGGTGGAGCTCGCCGCCGTTGGCGCGGACGGCGATGTGGCGCAGCCCGCGCTCGCCGGGCTCGGCCTCCGGGACGCCCTGCTCGGCGCGGCCCCGAACGCGGAGCTGACCGACCGGCTCATCGCCGCGGTCCGCGAACGGGAGGCGCTGCTGATCCTGGACAACTGCGAGCATGTGATCGAGTCCGCGGCGGTATTCGCCCACCGGGTGCTCGGGGAGTGCCGACGGCTGCGGATCCTGGCGACGAGCCGGGAACCGCTCGGCATCACCGGGGAGGCGCTGTGGCCGGTCGAGCCGCTGGCCCTGCCGGAGGGGGACGCGGGCCCGGGCGAGATCGGCTCCTCACCCGCCGTCCAGCTGCTGCGGGACCGGGCCGGGGCGGTACGCCGTGGCCTCGCGGCCGACGCCCACACGCTGGCGACGATGGTGCGCGTCTGCCGGGCGCTGGACGGGATGCCGCTGGCGATCGAACTGGCCGCGGCCCGGTTGCGGACCATGTCCATCGACCAGCTCGCCCACCGGCTCGACGACCGGTTCCGCCTGCTGACCAGCGGCAGCCGCACCGCGTTGCCGCGGCACAAAACGCTGCGCGCGGTCGTCGACTGGAGCTGGGAGCTGCTCACCGAGGCCGAACGGATGGTGTTGCGGAGACTCTCGGTGTTCTCGGGCGGGGCGAGCCTGGAGGCCGCAGAACGGGTCTGCGCGGGCGGCGGAGTCGAGCAGGAGCGGGTGCTGGAGCTGCTCACCGCGCTGACCGAGAAGTCGCTGCTGGTCGCCGAGGGCGGTGGCGCCCCGCGCTACCGCATGATCGGCACGATCAGGGAGTACGCCGGACACCGGCTCGCGGAGGCGGGGGAGTCGGACCTGGCGCGCCAGGCGCATCTCGCCCACTTCACCGAGCTCACCGAGACCGCGGAGCCGTGGCTGCGCCGCGCCGAGCAGGTGGAGTGGCTGGCCGTGCTCGAGGCCGAGCACGACAACATCGGTGCGGCGATGCGCGGCGCGCTCGCGGCGGGCGAGGCGCGGGCGGCGATGCGGCTCGCGGCGGGCGCGGGCTGGTACTGGTGGCTCGGCGGGCGCAGGACCGAGGGCCTGGAACTGATCACCGCGGCCACCAGGACGCCAGGGGAAGTACCCGATGACGTACGGGCCTTGGTGTACGCGCTGATCGTGCACTTCGTGACCTCCGGGCGGAGCGATGAGCGCCAGGCCGCGGAGTGGATCCACGAGGCGCACCGGCTCAGCGCGCACGGCCACTGCCACCCGGGGGTGAAGTTCATCGCGGTCCTGGAACGCATGCTGCACACGCCCGAAGCGGCCCTGACCGCGTTCGCACCGCTGCTGGACGACGATGACCCCTGGGTGCGCGCGCTGGCCCGGTGGCATATGGGCAAGATGCGGATCATGTTCGGGCAGGCCGGGCAGGCCGGGCGGGACGGGCAGGCCGGGCGGGACGGGCAGGACGGGGACGGGCAGGACGGTCGGGGTGGCCAGGACGGGCAGGACGGCCCGACCGCTGAGGCCCACCTGGAGGCGGCGCTCGCCGAGTTCCGGGCGCTCGGCGAGCGGTACGGGATCTCGCTCGCCCTGACCGAGCTGGCCAACCTGCTCGCCGTACGCGGCGACTTCGCCGGTGCGTGCGAACGCTACGAGCAGGCGATCGCGGTCGTCAGCGAGGTCGGTGCCACCGAGGACGTCATCCGGATGCGGTCGCGGCAGGCGCAGCTGTACTGGCTGCTGGGCGACAAGGACGCCGGCGCGGCCGCCATGGCCGAGGCGCGGCGGTGCGCGGAGCGGGTCACCTGGCCGGACGCGCTGGCCGAACTGGCCTTCTCGCGGGCGGAACTCGCCCGGTGGGACGGCGACGCCGAGGAGGCGCACCGCCAACTCGGCCTCGCGACGGCCATGCTGGGCGACGAGGCGGAGCGGGCGGACATCCGCGCGGTGACACACGATCTGCTCGGCTACCTCGCCGATGACCTCGGCGAGGTCCGGGCGCACCGCGCGGCGGCCTGCGAGGCGGCGTCCGAGGTGGGACACGCGCTGCTGATCGCGCATGTGCTGGTCGGGGTCGCGGACCTGGCACTGCGCCGCGACGAGCACGAGCAGGCCGCGCGGCTGCTCGCGGCGAGCGCGGTCGTACGCGGGCTGCGGGACCGCGCCCACCCGGACCTGGCCCGGATCGAGCGGGCCGCGCGGTGCCGCCTCGGCGAGGCGAGGTTCGCCGAGGCGACTCGGGACGGGACGCGCACCAGCTGGTCCCGGCTGGTCGAGGTCACGCTCGCTTCCTGAACGTGGCGATCGCCCATACGTACCCGACGAGCGTGAACCCGACGGACCAGGCGACGGCCGCGATCGCGTCGCCGGTCGACGGGTGGCCGCCCGACAGCAGCCCGCGCAGCGTCTCGATGATCGGGGTGAACGGCTGGTACTCCGCGAACTGCCGCACACCGGTCCCCATCGTGTCCGCGGGCACGAACGCGCTGCTCAGGAACGGCAGCATGATCAGCGGCACGGTGGCCATGCCCGCCGACTCCACGGTCTTCGCGGCCAGGCCCATGGCGACCGTGAGCCAGCTGGTCGCGAAGGCGAGCAACAGCATGAGGCCGATCACGGCGAGCCACTGGAGGAGGCTCGCATGCGGACGGAAGCCCATCGCGAAGCCGACGCCGATGATGACCGCGTCGGCGATCAGACTGCGCACCGTGGTGGAGACGACATAACCGGCCAGCACGGCGCCGTGGGAGACGTCCATGGCCTTGAACCGGTTGTTGATGCCCTTCGTCATGTCGCCGTTCACGGCCGCCGCGGTCGGGCCCAGCCCGTAGGTGATGGCCATGACGGTCAGGCCCGGCACCGCGTAGTCGATGTACTCGCCGGTGACCTTGAAGGCGCCGCCGAAGACGTAGACGAACATCAGCATCATCACGACGGGAAACAGGACCGCCTGGAAGACCGTGACCGGATTCCTGACCGTGTGCTTGAAGTTGCGACGCAGCATGATCGCCGCGTCGCCGAACGACGTCGAGACAGTGCTCATTCCGCGATCGCCTCCGTGGTGGCGTGTGTGGTGTTTGTGGCGTGTGTGTCGTGTGTGGTGTCCGCGGCCTGTGTGGCGTGACCGGTCAGGGCGAAGAAGACGTCATCGAGGTCCGGTGTGTGCACCGAGAACTCTTCCGCGGTGATCGTGTGCTCGTCGAGCTTGTCCAGCAGGCCCCGCAGCGACTTCGAGTCACCGTTGCCGGGCACGCGCAGGGTCAGCTCCTGGTCGTCCCGCGTGGACCCGGGCAGGGCCCCCGCCGCCGCGTCGAGTTCGCGGAGACCGGCGAACCGGAGCCGGACATGGGTGCCGGGGACCTGGCGCTTGAGTTCCTCGGAGGTCCCCTGGGCGACCAGGCGGCCCTGGTCGAGCACCGCGATCCGGTCGGCGAGCTGGTCGGCTTCGTCGAGGTACTGGGTGGTGAGGAAGATGGTGGTGCCGTCGGCCACCAACTCGCGGACGATCCCCCACATCGCGCGCCTGCTGCGCGGGTCGAGGCCGGTCGTCGGCTCGTCCAGGAAGATGATCCGCGGATTGCCGACCAGCGTCATCGCCAGGTCCAGCTTCCGGCGCATACCGCCGGAGTAGGTCGCCGCCATCTTGTCGGCCGACTCCACCAGGTCGAACCGCTCCAGCAGCCGCCCGACCACCTGGCCGCCGGAGCGCACGCGCTTCAGGTCCGCCATCAGTCGCAGGTTCTCCCGGCCCGACAGCAACTCGTCCACCGCGGCGAACTGACCGGTCACGCCGATGACCGCGCGCACCTCCTTGATCCCGGTCACCACGTCGTGCCCGGCGACCCGTACGGTCCCGGCGTCGGCCTTCATCAACGTCGTCAGGACGTTCACGGTCGTCGTCTTGCCCGCCCCGTTCGGGCCGAGCATGGAGAAGACCGATCCCGCGGCGACCTCGAAGTCGATGCCGTCGAGCACGACTTTGTCGCCATATGTCTTGCGCAGCCCGGAAACTGCGATCGCCGAACTCTTCATGCCCAACACGGTCCCGGCCGGGCCTGACACCCGCCTGTCACGCCCCTGACACGGCCCCTGACACGGCGCCGTGCCCTACGAGGTGTCCGGCGGGTCTTTCCCCGCCCCGCCCCTTCCCGAAACTGGGGCTCCGCCCCAGACCCCGGGGTCCAGGGGCGAAGCCCCTGGTTACGGGAAGGGGCGGGGCGGGGAGCAGCCCGCCGCAGGCGGCAAGATCCGCCGGACACCCTCCCAACCGGCCGTCGCGGAGGTCAATACGCGAAGCGGCTCACGGTCTCCGGGTGGATGACGAGCCGAATCTGCTCCGTGGCCAGGATCTCGGCGAGGTCATTCGCACGGGCCGGGTCGTCGAGATCCCAGTAGCGAGCGGCCAGACGGGCGCACAGCTCATGGGCTCCGTCGGACTCCACCGTGGTGCGGCCGGCGACCGACAGCCAGCGCTCGCGTTCGCCCACGGGGGCGGCGACGACGATCGAGGCGCGGGGGTCGCGGCGCAGGCGCCGCACCTTGACCGAGTCCGGGGCCGTGAACAGCTGGATCGTCCCCTCGGCAGTGGCCTCGAACCACACCGGCCGGGGCTGTGGCGGGATCGGCCCCTCGGCCACGGACAGGAACCCGTGCAGGGGGCGGCGGAGGAACTCGACGTCCTGGGCGGTCAGCGAGCTGGCGTCGGTACTCATCACGGCCTTTCGGATATGTATTGGATATGTATCGGATATGTAAGACGACGGAACGGGTGTTCCGAGGGCGATGGTCAAGCGGCTCGGTCAACCGCTGTCGGGTCGCCCCAGGCCCCCGCCGCCGCGGCCCGTACGACGTAGTCCTCGAAGGACCGGGGCGACCGTCCCAGCACGGTGGCGAGGTCGTCCGTCGTCCCGGCGAGCAGCCCGCGTTCCATCAGTACGAACATCTCGGCTACGTGGTGGGCGTCGTCCTCGCTCAACCCCTCCTCGACCAGCGCCGCGGCGTACTCGGCCGGGGAGACCTGCCGGTAGACGAGGGGCCGCCCGGACGCCCGGGAGATCAGCTCGACGGCCTCACCGAAGGTGAGCGCACGCGGTCCGGTCAGCTCGTAGACCCGTCCGGCGTGCCGACCGGGCTCGGTCAGCACCGCGGCCGCGGCGTCGGCGACGTCCTCGACGTCGATGAACGGCTCGGGTACCGCGCCGGCCGGAAGCGCCAGCTCCCCGGCGACCAGCGGGGCGTGGAAGACGTCCTCGTCGAAGTTCTGGGCGAAGTTCGACGACCGCAGGACGGTCCACTCCAGCGCCGAACCGCGCACGGCGTCCTCGGCCGAGCGCATGTCCAGTCCGAACGTGCAGTCGCCCCAGGTGTCGGCGCCGCGCCCGGAGAGCAGGACCAGCCGCCGCACCCCGGCGGCCTCGGCCCGGGCCACGAACTCGTGCACCGGGCCCGGTACGCGCGGGGGCACCACGTAGACGACGGCGATGTCCCGCAGGGCCGCGTCCCAGCCGCCGGGGTCGGACCAGTCGAACCGGATCCGGCTCGACCGGGAGGCGGTACGCACCGGCGCGCCGCCGCCAAGCCGCAACCGGGCGGCGACCCGCCGGCCGGTCTTGCCGGTCGCGCCGAGGACGAGAGTGGTGTCGTTGCTCATGACGCCGATTGAACACGGCCGATTCGGACGACCCCATAGGTGAAGAGCCGGATCACCTGCGTATGCGTCTAAACTCACCGAGGTGGACGCGTTCAGTGACCTGATCCGCGGGGTGCGAGCCCACGGCTCGTTGTTCGGCAGTTCCACCCTGTCCCCGCCCTGGGCACTCCACTTCGTGGACGGCGCGCCGCTGACCCTGTGCACCGTCCTCACCGGATCGGGCTGGATCGTGCCGGAGCACCGTCCGCCCGAGCCGCTCCGCGCCCGCGAGACGATCGTCGTACGCGGCCCCGGGACGTTCACCTTCGTCGACGAGGTCGGCACCCGGGCCGAACCGATCGCGTGCGGCGAGCACTGCGCGACGCCCGAGCAGGGCGGGACCAGGCACCGGCGTGGCTGGCACGACGGCGGCGGGGACGCCGGTGACGACGGTGGCGGGGACGCCGGTGACGATTGTGGCGGGGGCGCCGGTGACGGACGCCGCGACGGGGCGACGACCCTGATCGTCGGCGCCTACCCCGTGCGCGGCGAGATCAGCCGCCGGCTGCTGGACGCGCTGCCCGTCGTGCTGCGCGTGGACGCCGGGGGCACGGCCGACCCCGTGCTGGACCACCTCGCCGCCGAGGTGGCCGTCGACACGCCGGGCCAGCAGGTCGTCCTCGACCGGCTGCTGGACTGGATGCTGGTCTGCACGCTGCGCGAGTGGTTCGACCGGCCCGGTGGCGAGCCCCCGGCCTGGTGGGCCGCCCAGCGGGACCCGGTGGTCGGCCACGCGCTGCGCCTGCTGCACGCCGAACCGGCGGCACCCTGGACGGTCGCCGCGCTGGCCGAGCGCACCGGGGTGTCGCGTTCGACGCTGGCCAAGCGGTTCGCCGACCTGGTCGGCGAACCCCCGCTGACCTACCTCACCCGGTGGCGCATGACGCTCGCGGCGGACCTCCTGGTCGAGCGGGAGGCCGCGACCGTCGCGGACATCGCCCGCACCGTGGGCTACTCCGACCCGTTCGGCTTCAGCGCGGCGTTCAAACGGGTCCGAGGCGTCAACCCGAGCGACTTCCGCCACACCGCGACCGCCCCCTGAAAGACGCCGGAACGACGGTTCGAACTCAGTCCACGAATGGACGGTTCACATCACCGTGCGCACAACCGGTCCAATGCCGACTGGCTCTCATCGTCCGCGGCGCGGTAGATCAGCAACCGCTGATCCGGATCTTGAAGTGGCATCAGCACTTCGAATTGCAGTGCGAGCACGCCGACGTCAGGGTGCCGTATCACCTTGTTCCCGCGGCCATTGACCTTGACGTCTCGCTCGGCCCACAGGCGCGCGAATTCCTCGTCGTGAGTGGTGAATTCGGTGATGAGGTCGGTCAGCGCCTTGTCCTCCGGATGCGCGGCCCACGCGGCGCGCAGATGGGCGATTCCCTCCCGTACGACGCGTTCGCGGTCGACATAGAACTCGCGTATCCGCGGATGCATCAGGCACAGCCACATCGCATTGCGCCGCGCCGGTGGCAGGGTGCCGAAATCCAGGAGCAGCTCCGCCATTTCGCCGTTCCAGGCCAGGATGTCGTAGCGGTGGTTCATCAGCATGGCCGGCAGCGGCGACAGGTCGGCGACCAGCCGGGCCAGCGGCGGCACCGCGGTGGTGGCGGGGCTGCCGGCGTTGCGGGGGCGGCGCTGCTGGGCCAGGTCGAAGAGGTAGACGCGTTCGTCGGGGGCCAGGCGCAGCGCCCGGGACAGCGCCTCCACCACGTCCGCCGAGGGCCGCAGCCCGCGGCCCTGCTCCAGCCGCACGATGTAGTCGATGCTGACCCCGGCCAGTTCGGCGACCTCTTCGCGGCGCAGCCCCGGGGTCCGCCGGGACCGCCGACGCGACGGCAGGCCGAAATCGTCCGGATCCAGGCGTTCGCGCCGGGTTCGCAGGAACGCGGCCAACTCCTGTGTCGCGTCCACGGTGCGGTCCACGGTGTGGGTCGTCATGGTCGATCCAACCACCAGGGTAGGACTGGCATTCCCAGGAACTTCCTTCCCTGACCACATCCGCAATGTGACCCAAGGCGACCTGAAGATCGAAACCCGCCTCTGATACCCGACCCGGATTGTCGGTATTCCGCGGCCAGTGCCCGTGGGCGAGTCAGCCGTCGGCAGGCCGAGGCACGATGCTCACCGCGCGGTAGTCGTACCCGTCCTGTTTGAAGCCGGGGGCTTCCCATGTGAGGTCCACCCGCTGTCCGGGCGACAGCGTGCGGAAGCCGGTCACCTGAATGTCGGAGAAGTGGCCGAAGCAGCCACCGGGAGTCTCGGGGGAATCGAGCACGCCCCACCCCTCCTCATCGCTCCACTCGCGGACAGTCGCAATCACCATGGGATGGACCCTATGGGCTCGGTACGGTCTCGTCTCCGTATTTATGCCGACGGTGGTGGCAGGGCTCAGCGACTCACCGCGCTGGGTTCCCTGGGTCCGTAGAAGCAGGCACTGTCGTCCATCCGCAAAAGGCGTCCGGGGGGCAGCGGTGATTCCAGGGGCTGATCAAGGGGGATGCCCGACCAGTCGATGTCGAACGGACCGGTGTCCGGAGCATCCGGCACCCGGGCGATCAAGTCGTAGGTGGTGACGGGCCTGCCGGGCCGGTGTATCTCCAGCTCGAGTTTCAGCATGCCGTCGAGGAGCTCTCGTTCCAGGTCTCCGGTGTCCCGCAGGCACGCTTCGGCGTCCGCGCGGGCAGCGGAGAGGGTCCCGAACAGCCGCCGCTCCTCGAACCAGTCGGAATGGGAGATACGGCCCTGTTCGTGCAGCACGGCGAAGCCATAGGGGCGCCGGCTGATCGGATCGCCCGCCCCGGCGGGCGGCGGCGGCTCGGCGGGTGCGGGTGTCACTTCGAGCCGCTCAAGGCGTTCATGGGCGGTGCCGTCCCACGGGTCCCTCCGCAACGCTTCCTCGTACGCGGCGACGGCACCCTCGCGGTCGCCGATCCAGGTGAGCGCATGCCCCAACTGCAAGGGGACCAAGGGGTCGTCGGGGTCGGCGTCGAGTGCCGCCCGCGCTGCCGCGGCGCTCTGGTCGGCGAGCGCGGTGGTGACGCCGTCCTCGTCCCACTCCATCTCGCCGAGCGGTGGCCCGTCCTCGTCCCAGTCCCACCCGGAGTTGAGGTCGTGGTCCACGTCCACGGCCAGCCGCAGGGCGAACGCGGCGATGGTGGAACGTCCGATGGCGATCGTGGCCGCGACTTCGGTATCGGCGATCTCGACGTCTGCGGTCTCGACATCGCGGGGCGCCGCATCGCCGGGCGCCGCCCGGCCCGCGACCGAGTCGTACAGGCGTCCCGCCTCGGCCAGCCGGTCGGCGATCTCCTCCGTACCGTCGTCGAACCAGAACCGCCGCCAGGAATCGGCGAGCAACTGCCCTGCCCGCACCAGGCGAGCTCCCCCGTCGTCATCGACCATGGGGCGGCACGCTACCCCATCCGGGGAGGTGCGCCGTGGGCTCCGACGCTCGCGTACCCCCACCGGATCCCGGCACCCGGAGTCTCCGCGCCGGAGCCTCAGCGCTTTCGAAGCTCTTTCGAAACGCGTCCTAGGTCTCCGGCCCTCCGCTCGGGCCGACCCGGGATCGTTCGCGGGTCCGATGCCGCGTTCCCGAGGCGGGAGCCACCATGCTGGTGGAGACCTGCGAAGAGGAGCGCATCATGTCGTACCCGGAATTCCTCGAATACCCGGAGCCCCGCTACCACGGTGACAAGGGCGAGGTGAACGCGGCCTTTCGTCCGGCCGATACCCCGCCCGACATCTCCTCGCCCAGCGGCAGCTTTACGCACTATCTCGCCACCAATGAGTCGACCGGTGGTGAATTCGGCCTGTACAAGCTGGAGTTGGGGGCGCGGGCCGCCGGAGCGAAGGCCCACTTCCACAAGGCGATGTCGGAGTCCTTCTACATTCTCTCCGGTGAGCTGGAGCTCTACAACGGCGAGAGGTGGGTAACGGGCCGGGAGGGCGATTTCCTGTACGTACCGGTCGGCGGTCTGCACGCCTTCAAGAACGTGACCGACGAGCCCATGTCCATGCTCCTGCTCTTCTCCCCGGGGGCCCCGCGCGAGGAGTACTTCGAACGGGTCGCGGAGATGTCGCAGCGCGGCGGCGAGGAACTCAAGCGCTTTCGGATCCGGCACGACAGCTACTTCGTGGAGGATTTCGAGCCCGAAGGGGAACGCGGGAACACGGAAGCAGGGGAGTAATCGCCACATGGCCTTGCCCGCGCGTCATGCGCTGACGCGCGGGCAACGTCGGGAACGTCGGGCAACGCACTCTTCGCACTCTCCACCGCGGCCCCTCAGCGCAGGGCTGTCGGTATCGAGCCCTCACCCACCCTGCGAGCTTTCGGGTACGCCGAGCGAATGCCAAGCCGACCAGTCGTTGTCGTTGCCGGCGACATTCTGCCAGGCGCACCTGATGGTGCCGTCGCCGAAGAGGGCGAAGACCTCCAGGCGGCCATCGGCGTTCGAGGCGACCACCGGGTCGCCGATCACGAGCGGGGTGCCGCTGTAGAGCGATACCCAAGCGGAGGACCATTTGCCGTCGGGAGCGGGGTTGGTCTGCCACTTGTGCTCGAGGGTGCCGCCTTCCTGGCGGGTGAAGACGTCCAGTCGGCCATCGGTGTTCACGCCGATGGCAGGGGTGCCCGCCGGAGTGTCGCCGCCGATCGATCGCCAGCCCGGGGCCCAGCCGTTGCCGGGTTTGGTCTGCCAGATGTGCTCGACGGAGTCGTCCGGACCGAGGACGAAGACCTCCTGCTGGCCGGAGGTGTTCAGGACGGCGGTCGGGTCACCCTGCGGGGCGCCGTTGAGCTGGCCGAAGGCCCATCCGTTGACGTGGGGACGCTGATAGGCATGGAGAACGGTGAGTGCGCCTTCGTACGAGTAGGCGCGGGCGAAAGCCTCCAGCCGGCCATCGGCGTCCGGTATGACGGCCACGTCGCCTATCACTTGGTCGTCGAAGAGGGCTTTCCACTCACTTTCCCATCCGTTGTTGGGGGCGGTTTGCCAGACGTGCTGGACGGAACCGTCCGAGGCACGGACGAAAACCTCCAGTCGGCCATCGAAGTTCCTGGCGACGGTCGGGGTGCCCGCCGGGCTGCTGTCGCCGAAGCCACCGAGCGATCCCCAACTCGACCATGAACTGCTGAGAGGGGTGGTTTGCCAGGCGTGCCAGACGGCGCCCTCGGTGTCGAGGATGAAAGCCTCCATCCGGCCATCGAGGTTCGTGGCCACGACCGGGTCGCTTTCCAGACTGCCGCCGAGCGAGGACCACCCCGACCATTCGTTGCGGCTGGGGGCCGTCTGCCAGTTGTGCTGGAGGGTGCCGTCGGAACCGCGGGCGAAGACCTCCAGCGCTTCGTTCGTATTGAGAGCGACCCAGGAGAAGGGGGAAACGTACCGGACGCTGCTTATCGTAGCCATGACCATCCCTGACCTCTCTGGTGACTTGGTGACTGTCCGCATGGCGGCAGCAGGGTTAACCAGCTGAGGAATTGGCCGAAACCGGCAAATTGATCTGATGGGCGGTCCGGCCGTCAGATGTCGACGGGGGTCTGAATGGCAATACGCCGGATACTCCGCCCGTCAGTTCCGATAATGAGGTCGGCGCAGGGGGCAGCCACCCCTCCGAAGCTCCGTATCCGTATCCGTATCCGTATACGACGATACGCTTCCTATGACTCCTCCGCCCGACGGGTTCAGGGATGACCGCGACGATACGCCGCGCACGAGCGTCTGACAGACAGTGCGAACGGTCCGTTAGCCCCTGTCGGTTCAGTCGCCGGAGTGGTCCGGCAGGAGTTGAGCCGCGAGTGATCGTGCCGTGGCAGTGAGTGTGGCCGTGTCCAACCCGGTCCGGCCCATGAACACGATCCCTTGTTGCGCGGCCAGGAGGGCCCGCGCCAATTCGATCGGATCCGCTCCGGCCGGCAGGTCGCCCTCGCGTTGGGCGCGGGCGACGCAGTCACCGATCAGCGCGGTAGACGTCTCGTAGGTGCGGTGGGCGTGGGCCAGGACTTCCGGATCGGCGTTACCGAGTTCGCAGGTGCTGTTGGCCATCAGGCAGCCACGCCGCGTGCCGGTGCCGGTGCCGGTCGGGTCGCCGATCGGTGCCTCGAGGAGCATGCGTAGTGCATCCACAGCCCGTGGGGCCGCGGCGAGGGCTTCCCGAAGTTGGCCATGGATGTCGTCGGTGTAGCTGCGCAGCGCCCGGAGGAAGAGCTGACGCTTGTCGCCGAACGCCGCATACAGGCTGCCTTTGCCCAGCCCGCTGACCCGCATCAGGTCTTCCAGCGAGGTCGCGGCGTAACCGGCGTTCCAGAACTGCTCCCGGACGGCGTTCAGTACCTGCTTCTCGTCGAAAGCTCGCGGACGTGCCATGCGGACCAGGATACGGATTCTTGACCGTGCGGTCCACCATGCTTATGGTGGACCGCACGGTCAAGAACTCCGTCGCACCTAGGGAAGTGGGAAGCACATGGGAAAGCTGGACAACAAGGTCGCGATCGTGACCGGTGGATCGCGGGGGATAGGGGCGGCGTCGGCGCTGGCGCTGGCTGACGAGGGAGCCGACGTCGCGATCAGCTACTCGTCCTCGGCGGACCGGGCCAAGGCCGTGGTCGCCGACCTGGAGGCAAAGGGAGTGCGCGCGGCGGCCTTCCGGGCCGACCAGGCGGACGCGACGCAGGCGGTGAGCCTGATCCACAGCGTGGTCGAGCAGTTCGGAAAGCTCGACATTCTGGTCAACAACGCGGCCACGGGTGGTGGCGGCCTCGTCGACAGCGACCTCGTCGACGAGGTCGCTGTCGAGCGGCAGCTCGCCGTCAACTACACCAGCGTGGTGGCCGGGATCCGGGCGGCGTTCCCGCTGCTGCCCGATGGCGGGCGGATCGTCAGTATCAGCTCGGGTGTGGGAACGCGGGCGGGTTTCCCTGGGATGGCGTACTACGCGGGAACGAAGTCGGCCCTCGAGGGCTTCAGCCGGGGCGCAGCCCGCGATCTGGCGCACCGGGGCATCACGGTCAACGTCGTCCAGCCCGGGTTCGTGGACACCGAAGGAAACCCCGCCGACGGCCCGGCCGCATCCATGTTCCTTCCGACAACGGCGATGGGGCGCTACGGCAGGCCGGAGGAGATCGCCGCAGGCGTCGTCTTCCTCGCCGGCCCGCAGGCCTCCTACGTCACCGGCGCAGTACTGAGGATCGACGGCGGATACAGCGCATAGCACGACCGCGCGGCCGACGGCGGCAGCCACGGACAGCGGCCGGCCACGGACGGCGGTGACGCAGGAGTGAAGTGACACCTACGGGTCGGACGCCTCCTGACTTGGCAGTAGCCGAGGAGGCGGACGCGCGACGGGGCGTCGAACCAAGTACCCCGAGGGGTTCCGCCGCAACGAGGGGTTCCGCCGCAATGCTCCCGAGTTGTTGGCGCTCTACGGCGGCCGGTCGTGGTGCTGGTCGGGCCCGGCCAGGGCGGGGACTCTCCGATGTTCCCGCATCTGATGGCGCACCTGAGCGTCGCCCGGGCGGGCCCGGGCCGTGCCCGGACCCGTCCCGAACGGGCGTGGAACGCCTGTAGGAATGCCTCTTGTGATGCGGTAGTCGTCACCCACGCAACCTACGGCGGTCACCCGGTCACCCGGTCACCCGGGATCCCTTCCGATGAACTCGGTGAACGCCCTGACCAGGCCGTGGGGCGCGTCGTCGCCGAACATGAGCTCGTCGCTGCCGACGCCCTCGGCGGCGACCTCGGCGCTGCGGGGGAACATGGTCCGCTCGTACTCGGCGAGCGCGGCCTCGACGTCGTCGGGGTGCGCGGCGAGAGCCTTGCCGAGTTCGGCGCCGTCGAGCATGGCAAGGTTGGCACCTTCGCCGTTCGGGGCCGTCAGATGGGCGGCGTCGCCGACCAGGGTCACCCCCGGCACCCGGTCCCAGCGGTGTTCGATCGGCAGGGCGTAGTGGGGGCGCGGCACCGGCGGGGTGTCGCCGTCGGTGATCAGCGCGGCGAGCTCCGGTGCCCAGCCGTCGAATTCCCGCGCGATCCGCTCGGTGGCCGCGGCGGCATCGGTGAAGTCGATCGCGGCGAACCAGTCCTGCGGCCTGGGGAGCAATACGTAGGTGTGCAGGGTGTCACCGCTTTCCCGGTGCGCGTGGATCGCCCTGCCCGGCGCGTGCGCCATCATCGACCCGCCGCCGACCGCTTTCGCGGCGGCGGGGTGTCGGGTGTCGGCGTCGTACAGGTACGTCTCGACGAACGACAGGCCGGTGTACTCGGGTATGGCGGTGGACAGCAGCGGCCGGACCCGTGACCACGCCCCGTCCGCGCCGACCAGCAGACTCGTGACGACGGTGCCGCCGTCGGCGAACGTCACCTCGTGGCGGCCCTCGCCGAGGGCACGCACCCCGCTGACCTTGTGCCCCCACCGGACGGTCCCGGCCGGGAGCGAGTCGAGCAGCATCTGCCGCAACTCGCCCCGTTGTACCTCGGGGCGTCCGCCCGTGCCGTCGTCGGCTTTCTCGAACAGCACGGTCCCTTCCCGGTCGAGGGCCCGCATCGCCTGGCGGCCCTCCAGAACGAGGCCGCGGAACTCGTCCATCAGATCGGCGGCCCGCACGGCCAGTTGGCCGTTGTAGTCGTGGATGTCGAGCATCCCGCCCTGCGAACGCGCCATCGGGGAGGCCTCCGCCTCGTAGACGGTGGCCGGGATGCCGTGGACGTGCAGGACGCGGGCGAGCGTGAGCCCGCCGAGTCCGGCGCCGATGATCGTGACGGGAGTGCGCATCGTGACTACTCCTTCGGAACCTTCGGAATCGAGGCCGCCCGGTGCCAGCCCGGCCGGCCTCGCTGGTATGCCATTCCAATATTGGAACGCCGCTCCATAATGGAACGTCGCTCCATGTTGGAACAACGCTCCAGTCATGTCAAAATAGCGGCATGGCAACACGGACACGCCGGTCACAGCGGCGCACAGAGGCGCTCTCCCGCGAGCGCATCGTCGAGGCCGCCGTCGAACTGCTCGACACGGCCGGCGAGAGCGGGCTGACCTTCCGGGCACTGACCGAGCGCCTCGCCACCGGGCCCGGAGCGATCTATTGGCATGTGGCGAACAAGGACGAACTGCTCGACGCCGCGACTGGCGCGGTGGTCGCCGCCGCACTGGCCGCTGAACCGGCCGCGCGCGCTGAGGCGGCCGAGTCCGCAGATCCAGCCGAGCTAGCCAAATCCGCCGAATCCACCAAGCCCGCCGAATCCCCGGACTCGCCGCAGGACAAGATCCGCGCAATCGCGTTCGGCCTGTTCGGCGCGATCGAGGACCACCCGTGGCTCCCCACGCAGCTCGCCCTCCAGCTCTCCCGCAGCCCCTGGGGTTCGGTGACGCCGCAGATCTTCGAAAGCATCGGCCAGCAGGTCCGCGCGCTGGGCGTGCCCGAGGGCCACTGGTTCACGGCAGCCTCGGCGCTGGTGCACTACATCCTCGGCGCCACCGGCCAGAACGCCGCGAACAACGCGAGCGCCCGCACCCTCGCGCCCGACGTGGACCGCGCCGAGTTCCTCGACGCCGCGTCGAAGGCCTGGGAGGAACTCGACCCCGACGACTACCCGTTCATCCGTGCCGTCGCGGCCCAGATGCGCGAGCACGACGACCGCGAGCAATTCCTCGCCGGGATCGACCTCGTACTCACCGGCATCACGGCTCTCCACCTGCCCGGCGAACAGGGCCGCACCACGCCACCCGCCACCTGAGCGGGCGAGGCCCTCGGCTCGGGCCACCAGCGCGGGCCGCCGTCTCCGCGGACAGGTCGTGATCACCGCAAGTCACATGATCGACCGGACTCGTTCTGGTCCGGCAGCCGCCAGCTCATGCCATTCGGCTCGTCCAGCCACACCGTGTGCGTGCCGTCCGGGGAGACCGTCAGGCCGTAGCGCTCATGCCCCGGCCGCCCGGCATCCCGCCAGTGGGCGAGCAGCGGTTCCCGCTCGGCCCACAGATCACGAGGTCCTGCGTGGACCAGCTGTGCGGTGATGACTCCGGTCATGGTGATACGCGCCCACGACGAGCTGTCCGGGTCGTAGAGGCATCGCGTCCGCCGACCGTCCTCGGCCACCAGGGTGAAGTCATTGACCCCCGGCTGTACCAGCGCGGAGAGGAACTGCGGCCCCTGTGCGCCCATGCTCGCCGGTACGGTGATCTCCCGAGTCCGGCCGGACCATGTCAGCAAGGGCCGTACAGCCCGCGCGCGGTGGTGCCCACGGTGTCAGGAGTCGGCCGGGCGGTCATGAACGTGGCCAGACCGGGCAGGAACCGGCCGCTGGCGGAACGGTCGGTGTCGAGTACCAGGCGCACGATGCCGCAGCCGATGTTGGCCACGATGACGCCGCCCGGGCGGAGTTGCTCCCGCCACGGCGTCGGGATCCGGCCCACCCCGCAGGTCGCCAGCAGCCGGTCGTACGGTGCGCGCTCCGGACACCCGGCCAGGCCGTCGCCGGCGACAAGGGCGGGCTCGTAACCGGCCTGCCGCAAACGGGATGCCGCGTCGGCGACGAGCTCGGGGTCCACGTCGATCGTCACGACGTGGTCGGCCCCCAGGCGGTGGGAGAGCAGCGCCGCGTTGTAGCCGGTGCCCGCGCCGATCTCCGGCACGGTGTCGCCGTTCCGCACGTCGAGGGCCTCGAGCATCCGGGCCATGAGGGAAGGCTGCGTGGACGAGCTGGTCGCGGTGGACTCGCGGTCGAACCGGGTCAGCAGGGAGACATCGCGGTAGGCCGTGACGAGCCACGCCGGATCACCTTCCGCGTACCGGTGCAGGGCGCCTTGTACCCGGACGCTGAAGTCGGGCACGAACGCGTGGCGGGGGACGCTCGCGAACGCCGCACGCCACGCTGCGGACCGAATGCAACCGGCCGTCTCCAACTGTTCGGTCATGTGGCGTCGCAGTTCGTCCGCCGATGGTGACTCGGTGATCATCGAGTGGCCCTCTCCAGTAGGTCAGCGAGTGCTCGGGTGATGGGCGTGCGCAGGTCCGGGATGAATCCCCACTGACCGTTGGGGTTGACGTCGATCAGGTACCAGCGCCCTTGTGGGTCAACGAGGAAGTCGAGGGCCACGTATCGCAGGCCGAACGTGAGCATGAGCATGTGGACGCCCCGGGCGATGCGCTCGGGCACCCGGCAGGGCCTGTAGGCGAGGCACTCGTAGTCCGTCCGGAAGTCGATGCGGGAGGCTTCTGATCCGGCATGGATCTCGGCGGCGAACAGGCCGTGCCCGGCGGCCGGTCGTCACGGTCGCTGGGGTGGGCGGTTCCGAGCGCGCCTTGTACGCCGCGACTCGGCCAGGAACGTTCGGATACGACCGGGTCGGCGGTCGCGTCATCGGGCCGTGTCAGCACCAGGACCGTCATGGATCCCTACCTCCGGGCGCTCAGTGATCAGTCGGTGTGGTTCGCCTTGTCGGTTGCCAGCTGACTGTCCTCCCTGGTCTGGCTCACGGTCTGGTGTGTGGATCTTCTTGCGAGGGGACTCCGGCCCCGCGGTGGCCCCGCGGTCCCATGTCGGGGCCGGAGGCCGGATAGCCCGCGATGCGGAGGCGGACAGCAAGGGCGGCGGCGCGGCCTTACGCACCGGTGGCCTCCTTGCACAGTGGGCGGCACACCCACAGTTCGACCGCCTCGGTGGTGCTGCCGCAGGTCCAGTTGACGGTGCCGAGCAGTTGGTCGGCATACAGCCGTCGCCTGCACAGAGCGCAGTGCCAGCCCTGCAGTTGGGGACCGGTCAGGGTGTCGGAGTCGGGCAGCTCGATGCCGGGCAGCAGACCGGCCGTCATGTCCGCGAGCGCACCGCGGTCGGGGGTGGTCGTCACCGGCCGACCTCCCGGTCAGGGCCGAGCTCGGCGGCGACCGCCTGGGCCAAGGCCCCGCGCAGCAGGGGGCTGTCGGTGAGGTAGCGGTCGGGCCCGAGCGGGACGCGCCAGTGCAGTACCGGCCCGGTGGTGTGGCCGATGGGCGGAACGCCGAGGTAGGTAGTCGGGGTCGCGCTGAGTGCCTGCACCTGCGGGAGGCGGCGCCAGTACTGGGCGCTCCCCGCCGCGATCAGCCAGCACATCTGTGCGTAGTCGGCGATGACGGCGCCGGTCGCTCCGCCGAGTAACTCCAGCGCTCGCTCACCGATCTCCACGGGGGCGCGCACGGCATCCCAGTACGGGCCGACCTCGGCCATCTCCACGGTGTCGCCGCAGGGTGGCGCCCAGGGCAGGGCTCCGCTCCTCACGCTGCGCCTCCCGGAGACGCGCCGAGTACGAGACTCGTCAGACGCAGGTGGGGGCCCTTCGCCACTATCGGCAGTCCGTAGGCTTTCAGCCGGTCGGCGAGGTCGCGGAAACGGGATGCGTCCATGCAGCGATCTCACCGCACGGGCAAACGCGGCGGGATATGACAACCTGTGACATGGAGTGGATCATGAGTCGTGCTGTGACCATTACGGGCACCCGGTCCACGGCGCACCGCGATCTCACCAGCTACGCCGAGTTGTTCAGCCGCTATCTCGCGCCCTTTGCCGATGCCGGCACCTGCTTCTACATCGGGGGCGCGAAGGGCATCGACAGCCTGGTCCTGCTGTGGCTGGCCGGGAATTCCGAAGCGCGGATCACCGTGGTCGTCCCCGGCGCGGTCCAGCAGCAGCCTGCCGAGGCGCGGCAGGCCATCACGCGCGGCGGTGCTCGCATCGCCGAAGTGGTCGAGCTGGGTGCCCAGGAGCTCGGGGCTCCGGCATTCCATGCCCGGAACCGGTGGATGGTCGACCGCTCGGAGATGGTCATCGGCTTCCCGCTGGCAGGCGCGCGAACGCAGTCGGGCACCTGGTACACGATCAACTACGGTGCCGAACAGGGGAAGGCGCAGCTGATCGTGCCCGTGTGACGGGGATCACCGGCATGATGAGGGGATGAGCACGGGCGACAGTCTCCGCGGCGCGGCTGCCCTCAAGGCCCTCCGAAAGGCCCGAGGCTGGTCCCTCGCGGATGCCGCCCGGGCGCTCATCGACACCGCGCACCGCCTCGGCCAGCCCCTCGACTCATCGGTCCCGAGCGTGCAGCGGTCCGTCGCACGTTGGGAGAGCGCGAGGTGCCCCGTCCTCCCCGGCGACCGGTATCGGTTGCTGCTCGCGCATCTCTACGCCCGAGGTGCGGACGGCCATGTCGCCCTTGGGCCTGGCAGTGACTTCGCCGAACTGCTCGACGCCCTGGCGCATCTGGGCGAGGCGGACAGCCGACTGAGCGAGCTGCGAGCCTTACTGGTTCGTACCGCCACCGATGACGGGACGGGCCTGCTCGCCCTGCTCGCGCCCACGACTCGGCGGTCGATGGCGGCCGCGCTCACCGATCCGGCGCGCGTCGATGAGGCGCTGTTGGCCGGTCTCATGGCGGCTGTGGATGACGTCAACTCCCAAGTGGGTTCACTGCCCTTCGCCCGATTACAGCTGCTGCTCGCCCCGGTGACCGAGTCCTGTCGGCGACTGCTGAGCGGGGGCGTTCCCGAACCCCTGTTGCCCGAGCTGCGTACAGTCGCGACGCAGGCGTACACCCTGGCCGGACGACTGGCCTTCGAAACCCGCGACGACCAGGCGTCCCGCGCTCTGTACGCCGCCGGCACGGCAACGGCCGGGCCGCTCGGCGACCGGTGGCGCCGGGCCGTCGTCCACATGAGCCACGCGCTGGTGACGCTCTACTCGACTCCTGGTCTCGAGTCGGCCCGCCAACTGGTCGACGCAGCGGTGCGGGACGCCCGCACGGGCGACAGCGTCCGCGTGCGGGCCCGGGCCCATGCGCTCCAGGCCGAGATCGCCGCTCGGTCGGGTTCCGAGCGGCATGCGCAGACCGCGCTGTCTCTCGCCCGGTACGACCTCGACCGCGAGAGCAACACCGGCACCGACCCGTCGGACACGAACTTCAGCGCCGATCACCTGCGCGGCTTCGAGGGGTTGTGTGAGCTGTACGTCGGAGACGCGGCGGTCGCTCACGACTTCTTCGCCGGTAGCGTGGCGGCGCTGGGGTCGGCGCGCGAGCGGGTACAGCGGACCGTCGTCTCCACCGATCAGGCACTGGCCTGCATTCGGCTGGACGCTCCGGAGAGTGCCGCGACCCTCCTGCACAGCTGCGTCGACTCGGCTGCGAGCACCGGCGGACGGGTGCCCGCGCTGCGTCTGCGCCGGGCACGCAAGGAATTGCGGCCCTGGCGGCGTGAGGGCTTCGTCGCCGATCTGGACGATCACCTCATTGACATGCTGGGGAGCTGACATGTCCCAGGAGACCTCATCCCGCCGGATTTGGTTTCAATTGATACCGTATCGAACGAATGAATGGCTGTAATGTGGCCCCATGAGCGCCGACCTCCCTCACCACACCACCGCCTCGCGGGCGACCGGCCGGGCCGGGGATGCCTCGCCCTTCGCGCTCGGTTTGCTGTTGCGGCGGGCGCACTGGCGGGCGGCGGCGGTGATGACTGAGGCGCTTCGGCCGCTCGGCATTGAGTTGCGGCACTTTGCCGTGCTGATCGTGCTGGTCGACCGCGGGCCCACGGTGCAGCGGGATCTGGCGGCGGCGACGGGGTCGGACAAGGCGGGGATCATGCGCGTTGTGGACGACCTGGAGCGCAAGGGGCTGGTTGTGCGCAAGGCCGTGCCGGGGGACCGGCGGGTGCGGGCTGTGGAGATCACGCCTCGGGGGCTTGAGCTCTTCGACGCGGCCCATGTGGCGGCGGAGCCGCTGGCCGAGCGGCTGGTCGGCGAGCTGGGGTCCGATGAGGCCGAGCGGCTGAAGGATCTGCTGACCCGGTTTGCCTATCCCGCGGAGGGCGGGGCGTAAGGGTGTTGTGCGTCGGCCCTTGGCCGGGATGGAGTGAGTGGACGCCGTGTGACGGCCTCGCCTTGGTGAGGTGTCACACGGCGTCCATGGTCTAAGGGCTACGCGGCCAGGCGCTACGCCGCCACGCGCTCCGCGAGCTCCTTCGCCTTCGTGATCGCGTCCTCGAAGGCGCGCTCGCGGGAGGCCTCGTACAGGGGGATCAGCTCGGACATGGCCGGGTTGCGCGGGGCCATGGTGAGTTCCGGGACGATGAAGTCGAGGTCCAGGCCGAGGGTGCGGTGGAGGACGGCCTCCAGGTAGTTCTGTACGAAATCGAAGCCCTCGCGCGGGGTGCCCGGCGCGTAGGAGCCGCCGCGGCTGGCGACGACGACGGTCGGGGTGCCCTGGGCGGAGGGGGACTCGCCCGCGGTGCGGCCGAGCAGGAGCACGTTGTCCAGCCATGTCTTGAGGGTCGACGGGACCGAGAAGTTGTGCATGGGGGCGCCGATCAGGATGGCGTCCGCCTGCTCCAGTTCCTCGATGAGCTCCTCGCGCGCGGTGAACGCCGCCGACTGTTCCGGGGTGCGCTCGGACGGCGCGGTGTAGCCGGCGGACCAGGCGTCGGCGGTGATGTGGGGGGCGGGGTGGGCGGCGAGGTCGCGGTAGATCACCGTGCCCTCCGGGTGCTGCTCCTCCCATGCCGTACGGAAGGCGGCCGTGACCGATCGGGACGCGGACGCCTCGCCCGGAAGCACGGATGAGTCGATGTGCAACAACGTGACCATGGACTTTTCTCCCATGAGTGCTCGGTGATGGTTGAGAGTAAGATGGTATCGAATGATACAGTCTCGACTGTAACGAAGATATCGGCGCCTTGAGCAGATGGGAGATGGACGATCTTGGACGTCTACGAGGCCGTCACGAGCCGACGGGCGGTGCGCGGATTCACCGACCGGCACGTTCCGCGGGAGGTGCTGGAGCGGGTGCTGTCCGCCGCGGCTTGGGCGCCGTCCGCGTCGAACCTCCAGCCGTGGCACGCCTATGTGCTGACCGGCGGGCCGCTGGCCGAGCTCAAGAAGCGGGCCGGTGAGCGGCTGGCCGGGGGCGACGCCTGGGACGAGCCGGAGTACGAGCAGTACCCGCCCGCGCTGAAGTCCCCGTACCGCGAGCGCCGAGCCGCCTTCGGCGAGCAGCGCTACGGCGCGCTCGGGATTCCCCGCGAGGACCTGGAGGCGCGCCAGCGGGCCGCCTCCGCGAACTGGCAGTGCTTCGGCGCGCCCGCCGCCCTGTTCTGCTACATCGACCGCGACCTGGGCGGTCCCCAGTGGTCCGACGTCGGCATGTTCCTGCAGACCGTCATGGTGCTGCTCCGCGCCGAAGGGCTGCACAGCTGTACGCAGATGGCGTGGGCGAAGTACCACAAGACCGTCGCGGAGATCGTGTCACCGCCGGAGGGGCTCATCCTCTTCTGCGGCATGTCGATCGGGTACGAGGATGGCGCCGTGAGTCACCCCCGTACGGGGCGGGCGCCGCTCGGCGAGACGGTCAGGTTCGTCGACGGCTGGTGAGGAGTGAGGCGTGAGGGGCCTCAGCCCTGCGGGGTGGTCAGCCACGCGCTGACCCGGGCCAGCGCGGTGGGGCCCGAGGCGGAGGCCACGTCCTGGGCCAGGTCGGCGATCGAGACCGTGCGCAGCGCCTCTCGCCAGGCCGCGTCCGCGCCGCCCATCACGCGGGCGATCGGGCACGGGGTGGTGCATGCCTCGGCCGGGGTGGCCAGCGGGCCGCGCTGGCGGATCTCCGTGCAGGTGAACGCCGGGCTGGGGCCGTCGACCGCTTCGACCACGTCGAGCACGGTGATCGAGGCGGGCTCCCGGGTGAGGACGTAGCCGCCCGCCTTGCCCTGGACCGAGCGGATGAGCCCGGCCCGGGAGAGTGCCTGTAGCTGTTTGGCCAGGTAGCTCGCCGAGACGTCGTGCAGTTCCGCCAGCTTGGTCGCGGGGACGGGCTCCTCGACGGATGTGAGCACGACGCAGCAGTGCAGGGCCCACTCGACTCCGCCGGACATCTTCACCCGCCCCACTCTAATCAGCTCGCTTACTCGGACAACTTGTGTCCGGGTATTTTCTCGGACAAGATGTGTCCGAGTTTGATGGACGGCGCGGCCACGTGGTGGTTCATGCGCCGTATCCAGGCAGGCGCCATGCGCCCATACGGGCGGCCATGCGCACCACTCCGACGGAAGGCATGTCATGAAGTTCGCGGTCATCGGCGGTACCGGGCTGATCGGGTCCCAGGTCGTCAGGAATCTGAACGCCGCCGGGCACGAGGCGGTACCCCACGCGCTGTCCACCGGCGTCGACATCATCAGCGGTCAGGGGCTGGACGAGGCGGTCGCGGGAGCCGATGTCGTCGTCAACCTGACGAACTCCCCGACCTTCGACGAAGCCTCCCCGGCCTTCTTCAAGACCTCGATGGACAACCTGCTGGCCGCGGCCCGGAAGGGTGGCGTCGGCCACTTCGTGATCCTCTCGATCGTCGGCGTCGACCAGGTGCCGGAGCTGGACTACTACCGGGCCAAGGCGCTCCAGGAGGAGATCCTCGCGGCCGGGCCGATCCCGTACTCGATCGTCCGGGCGACGCAGTTCATGGAGTTCATGGACGCCGTCCTGTCCTGGACCGCCGACGGCGACACCGTCCGGCTGCCCGCCACGCCGATCCAGCCGATCGCCGCCAAGGACGTGGCCGCGGCGGTGACGGAGGCCGCCGCGGGCGCCCCGCTGCGGGGCATTCGCAACGTCGCCGGGCCCGAGGTCTTCCCGCTGGACGAGCTGGGCCGGATCACCCTGGCCCAGAAGGGCGACCCCCGCACCGTCGTCACCGACCCGGCCGCCGGGATGTTCGCCGTGGTCCAGGGCGACGTCCTCACGGATACGGGTGCCCAGCTGGCGCCCACCCGTTACGTCGACTGGCTCTCCTGACTCGCGCGCGGCCCGGAGCGGGCTGAGCCTCCGCCCGCCCGGCGTTACGGGCCCGGCGGGCGGAGCTCGATGTTGTGGTTGAGCCGGAAGACGTTTCCCGGGTCGTACTGGGGATGAGCGTGAGCCTGTTCGTCGTCTCCGGCGCGAGATTCGTCCTCGCCGGGGAGTCCCTGGTTATCGCGCTCCTCGCGATCGTCCTGTGCGGCATCGCCTTCGGCGGGGCGGCGACGCATCTGCAGACGGCCGGCCATGGGGGAAGCCGCCGGCGAGAACGGCGACGTTGCGAACGCCCTGCTCACGACTGCCTTCAACCTGGCGATCTTCGCGGGTGGCGCGCTCGGGGCCGTCGTCGTCGACAGCATCGGCGCATCGGTCCTCCCCATGGGGATGATCGTGCTCGCGCTCATCGCACTGGCCACGGTCGGCTACGGCCGGCGCGCGGCCTTCCCGGCCGGGCGGTGACTCCCGGGGAAGGCGGCGACTCACCGGGAAGGCGGCGATCCGCGCCGGAACGGGGACGTCTACCCCGGCTGGGGGCCCCTGAGGCCTCGGGGCCCACGGCCGGTGCGGCCGTTGCCCGCGCCGTTGAGGGGGAGCAGGGACTCCAGGGTGGCGCCCCGCACCCAGGCGCCGAGGAGGTTCCGGTGCAGGGCGAGGATCTCGTGCTTCATCGCGAGCTTCTCCGCCTCGCGGGTGAAGGCGCAGGTGGCGACGTACACCGCGACGTCCGCGCCGTGTTCGGCCTTCGCGGTGCCGAGGAACTTCTGCATATCGCCGCTGGGCACGGTGCGATGGGGCGCGTAGTGCTTGCACTGGATCACCAGCAGGCGGCCGTCCGGCATGCGGCCGGTGACGTCCGCGCCCAGGTCGCCCGACTTCCCGGAGACGACGACCTGGGTACAGCCGTCCCGGCGGCACAGTTCGGCGACGTAACCCTCGAACTGCTGCCAGGTCATGGCGTCCACCTCGGCCATGGACCGCTCACGTGCCGCGTTCTCCTGCTCGCTCTGCCAGGTGCGGTGTTGTGCGACGGTGCGCAGACGGGTCTTCCGCAGCCACCAGCCGAGGGCGCCGAACAGGCCGATGAGGACCGCCCCGACGACGTACGGCCATACCGTCTTCCAGGTCAGGGCCAGCGCGAGGGCCGCCAGCGCGCCGCCGCTCCAGGCCGTGCGGCGCAGCCGTGCCTTCAACCGCCGTAATGCCGCTTTACGTCCCCGCCCCCCCCCCTGCCCCCGCCCCTGTCCTCGTCCCCGTCGCTGTCGCCCTCGCTTGGTCATTGTCCGCGCCCCCTGTCGGTTCGTTTCTCGTCCCCTCCCCCGCAGTGTCGGGAGCGGCGGGACGCCCCCGCAAGGGCGCCCCTCGCGCGCCGGCCGGGTCTGCCGCGGGCGAATCTGCTGCGGGCCGAGATTCCTTACGGAGCAGGCGAATTGGGTCGATGGTGAAAGGACCGCGGCGGTGTGGGTCGCGGTATTCACAGGGAGGTCCGATGGGAACATTCGCCACCGGCTGGGAGCCGGCAATGAGTCCGCGAGCCGCGGAGGGGGACACGGCGCCCACGCGGTTCGACGATCACCTGGCCGCGCAGCTGTTGACCCAGCGCATCGTCTTTCTCGGCACACAGGTGGACGAGGTGTCCGCGAACCGGGTGTGTGCGCAGATGCTGCTGCTGTCGGCCGAGGATCCGCGGTCGGACATCAGCCTCTACGTCAACAGCCCGGGCGGTTCGGTGACGGCGGGACTGGCGATCTACGACACGATGCGGCTGATTCCGAACGACGTCTCCACGCTCGTCATGGGATTCGCCGCGAGCATGGGGCAGTTTCTGCTCACCGTCGGCACGACGGGAAAGCGCTACGCGCTGCCGAATTCCCGCATCATGATGCATCAGCCGTCCGCCGGTATCGGGGGGAGCACGGCCGATATCGCGATTCAGGCCGAGAATCTGGAATTCATGAAGCGGTCGATCGAGCGGATCACGGCGGAGCACACCGGACAGAGCGTGGAGACCATTTCGCGCGACGGTGACCGCGACCGGTGGTTCACACCGGATCAGGCGAAGGAGTACGGAATGGTCGACCGGGTCGTGGAGTCGCTCGCGGACGTACGGCCCGCCGGTACGCGGCGCAGGATGGGGATCTGACATGGGGCAGTACACGATTCCGACGGTCGTCGAGCGCACCACGCAGGGGGAGCGGGCGTACGACATCTACAGCCGGCTGCTGTCCGAGCGGATCATCTTCCTCGGTACGGAGATCGACGACGGCGTCGCCAACGTCGTCATCGCACAGCTGCTCCACCTCGAATCGTCGAGCCCGGAGCAGGAGGTCTCGATCTACATCAACTCCCCGGGCGGCTCGTTCACCTCGCTGATGGCGATCTACGACACGATGACGTTCGTGTCCGCGCCCATCTCCACGTTCTGCGTGGGGCAGGCGGCCTCGACCGCGGCGGTGCTGCTGGCCGGGGGAGACCCCGGGCGGCGGTTCGTGCTGGAGCACTCCCGGGTGCTGCTGGGGCAGCCGGTGAGCGGCGGTGCGCAGGGGACGGTCTCGGATCTCAGTCTGCAGGCCAAGGAGATGCTCCGGATCCGCTCGCAGGTCGAGGAGGTGCTGGCACGTCATACGCCCCACGACGCCGCCGCGCTCCGCGCCGATATGGACCGCGACAAGGTCTTCACGGCGGAGGAGGCGGTGGCGTACGGGCTCGCCGATGAGGTGCTGAGCCGGCGGATGGCCCGGGCATTCTGAGGGCTCGGTGCCTCAGGCGGCCAGGCGTACGTCGCCCTGCCGCCCCGCGTGCCGCGCTCCGCGGTCCGCGACGGAGGTGGCGGAGGTGACGGACGTGGCGGAGGTGACGGACGTGAGGGACGCGACCGACATCGCCGCGCCGTCGCGCCGCCGCGGGCCGGAGACGAGGCGGATCAGCTCGCCCTGGGCCATCGCGAGGAGGTCGGCCAGACCGAGGCCGAGTGCGCGGGCGGCGGCCGCGAGGACCTCGGACGACGCCTCCTTGCGGCCCCGTTCGAGCTCGGAGAGGTACGGCATCGAGATCCGGGCCGCCTCGGCCACGTCCTTGAGCGTGCGCTGCTGGGCGAGGCGCTCACGCCGCAGCACGCCGCCGACGACATCCCGCCACAAGGGTTCCCTCACCGACTCCCGGCCGGGCTGCTCCGGTCCGCCGGGCCCACCCGGGCCCGCCGGAACGGCGGGAGCCGCCGGGGCGGGGGCGGCCGAGGGGGCACCGGCCCCGGCGGTGGCTCCAGACCGGGGCGCCGGGTCCGCGGTGGCCGGACGCAGGGGAATGACGCGGGCTCGGTTCGACGCGTGGCTGCTCACCCCCTCAGAGTAGGAGCGTCGCGCCCCACGGGAAGGGGACAACGTTCTGCCCTTGGCGAATCGCTCATGCGTTCGGTGTGGGGCGGATGGCGCGAACCGGACCGCGCACACCCCGCGCATCCCCGGCGAGGAGCCCCGTTGTCAGTGCCGGGCCCTAGCGTATGGCTGTCCTTATTCACGCTTGCTGGGCTGCTTGCGTAACTCGGACACGGCGGGGGCCGGACCCAACAGCGCGGGTCCGGCCCCCGACGGAAAGACGGTTCGACCGCCCGGGGCCACGAAGCCACGGGGCCGGGTCGCGAGGCCACGGGGCCGGGTCAGGAGGTGATCCGCAGCTCCGGCGGATAGCCGGTCCAGCGCAGCGGCGCGGGCAGGTGCGCCATGTCGTTGGAGAAGAGCACCGAGGGCGGGCGGCCGGGCGGGGGATACCGGATGACGGTCAGCGCCGCGTTGCACTGGTTGAGGCCGAGCCAGCGCCACTTCGGGGCGTCGAGCACGGCCCGGACCAGCCAGCCGATGAGGAAGTTGTGCGTCACGACCAGCTCATGGCGGTCCTCGGGCCCGTCCACCGGCCCCGTGAAGCGCTCCTCGGCGGCACGGGCCAGCAGCGGGCCGCGGGCGCGCTCCTCGGGTGGGAAGCGATGGACGAATTCGAGCAGGAAGTCGGCGGAGTCGGCGGGCAGTTCGTCCCGCCGGGGCGTGTACGGCACATAGTCCCCGGCCGGTTCGCAGACATGGGCCGGTACGCCGTCGAGTTGGTCGCCGATCAGCCGGGCCGTCTCGGCCGCCCGGGGCAGCGGGCCGTGGTGGACCGCCGACAGCGGAACGCCCCGGAGCCGCTCGCCGAGCAGTGTGGCCTGGTGGCGGCCGGTGGGCGTGAGCGCGCCTTCGTCCGGCGTGGCCTCGCCGTGGCGGGTCAGATAGAGATAGCGGGCGGCGCGGGGCGTGTGGGCTGTGTGGGTCGATTGGGTCGCGGTCATGGTCCCTGTCCGTCGAGAGTCGCTGGGAGGGACGGCCGGTGGCGGGTGGCGGGTTCCGGCGACGCCCGGCCTGTTCCGGCACCGTTCCGCCTGCTCCGGTGGCGCCCCGCCTGCCCTGGCACCGTCCCGCCTGGTCCGGCGGCGTCCTGCCTGGTTCGGCGGTATCCGAGGGGGCGTTCGGCGGCGCCGTCGTACGGCCCGCTATCGCCTGTCCGGGGAGCTGCGGTTGCCCTCGGGCGGGTGGGGTTCGTCCGGGGTGAGGCGGAAGACCACGTCGGCCAGCTGGGCGCAGACGCGTTCGATCTGGCGGCGGGTGGCGTTGCGTTCGGTGATGATCGCGGACAGGAGCAGGGCCGTCAGGGCCGTGGAGCCGTTGAACGCCTGGAGGGTGACCATCCGGGCCGCGAGAGAGTGGCGGGAGAACGGGCCGGTGCCCTCCGCCGTCGAGGCGATCGCGAGGACCGTGACGATGAGCGAGCACGGGGCGGCGCCCGCGAGCTGGAAGCGCAGGGCGGCCCAGATCAGGAACGGGAAGACCAGGAAGAGCAGGCTGACCTCCGTCCGCATGGCCACCAGCGTGACGGCCGCCGTGCCCAGCAGCAGGGCCACCGCCTCCAGCAGGCGGTACGGGCCGACGCCGCGCGGGAGCCGGGCGCGGCGGAGCACCAGCAGTACGGGGGTGATCACCAGGACGCCCATCGCGTCGCCCGTCCACCACACCGACCAGGCCGTCCAGAAGTCACCCGCCGCGAGCGCGCCCGACAGCAGGAGCGCGACGGCGCCCACCGTGGCGCTGATCAGCATGCCTGCCAGGGCGCCGAGGAAGACCAGGACGAGCGCGTCCCGCAGCCGGTCCACGGCGGGCCGGAAGCCCACGCGCCGCAGCAGCAGATATGAGCAGACCGGGGCGAGGGTGTTGCCCGCCACGATCGTGATGACGGCCGGGGGCGACGGGCCGATGGGGGCGTTGACCGCTACGGCGCCGAGGGCGATGCCCGGCCAGGCCATCGGGCCCAGCGTCAGCAGACAGGCCAGTGCGATGCCGGTCGGCGGCCACAGCGGGGTGACCTGACCGCGCACCAGCTCCTGGAGCAGTCCGATCCTGGCGCCCGCGTAGTAGAGGGCGGCGACGGCCACGAGCCGCAGTGCGGTGGCGCCGTGACGCCGGAGGCTGTTGTTCCGCCGGATCCCCATGTCGCGCGCCACAGCCGCCATCAGACTACGGGCGCCCTCGGACGGCGCGGCTGACACGCGGCCACCGGGGCCCGGCTCGCCCGTACGCAGCACAAGCTCGCCCATAGGCAGCACCGCCTTGCTCGTCGGGAACTTCCGAGGAATCCCCGCCTTCAGGCGGGGGAGGCATCGGACTCCTGCGGAGCAGGGCAGGGGAAGCCGAATCGCCGCCGGGGCTATTCAGTGCCCGCCACCGCTACCGACGGCCTGATCGTGAACGGTGACGACGTCACCATGTACGGCCTGTTCGACGAGCACTATCAGCACTACCAGACGATCTGGAACGGCAACGGCGGCGCCGGACCTACTTCTGCCAGGTCTATTCGCAGTGCACCGGGCTTCAGCCCGGTGATGAAGCGAATCTTTGGCCCGCTCTGACTTCAGCTGTGGGGACGGATCCGCGCTGTTCACCTCAGCCAGAGTCAGAGCGGCCGGTTCTGCTGCTCGTACTGCTTCACGATGCTGAGCGGCGCACCGCCGACCGACCCGGCGAAGTACGGGCCGGACCACAGGCGTTGCGCCCCTCAGTAGTGCCGGACGAGGTCGGGGAACTCCTGGCGGAGCCTGCGCGAGGACAGGCCCTTGAGGGAGTTCACCAGCCTGGACGCGGCGACCTTCGCGTCGTGGCGTACCTTCATCCGGATCGGCCGTTTCGAGCCCACCAGTCAGGTGTGTTGCGTGTGCGGCGTCAAGGACGGCCGCAAACCCCCGCACGTCCGTGTGTGGACCTGCGGGGCGTGCGGGACCGTCCAGGGGAGAGAGGACGTCAATTCAATGTGAATCCCGGTGTCGTCGCGGCCCGCGCCTTCGAGGTTCCCGACACCCCGGGCGTCCGCTTCCACCACATGGTCACCGTGTCGCTCGGCGGCACCGGCACCATCAGCCACCTCATCAACAACACGGGTGGGCCACCCAATTCCGGCAACAATGTGGCGAACCTCGTGAACTATCCGTAGCACCCCCCGCCACACGGACGACCACGCGCCCGCGATACGACCCCTTCCCGGGTCGTATCGCGGGCACGCATATGCGCACCGGGCTTGCCCACCCGAAGCGGGAGACGTCACCGTTGTCCCGCACGGGCACGCGCCGCGCGCCCGTATTCGACTGGGACCGGAGGTGCCATGGGACCGATCGTTCCACCCCTCGTTCCACCGTACGAAACCGTCGGCGACGGGCCGCACCATGTGATGGCGGTGCACGGCTGGTTCTCGGACCGGGCCGCGTACGCCGCGATGCTGCCGCACGTCGACCGGCGCGGGTTCACCTATGCGCTGCCCGATCTGCGCGGCTACGGCGAGGCGCGCGACATCCCCGGCGCGTACACCACCGGCGAGGCCGGGGGCGATCTGCTCGCGCTCGCCGATCACCTCGGCTGGGAGCGGTTCTCGCTCATCGGCCACTCGATGGGCGCGGCCGTCGTCCAGCGCGTCGTGGCGGCCGCCCCGGACCGGGTCCGCCGGCTGGTCGGGGTCGCGCCGGTGCCGGCCAGCGGGGTGCCGATGGAGGGCGAGCAGTGGCAGCTGTTCGCGGCCGCCGCCGACCGCCCGGAGAACCGCCGGGAGATCATCGACCTGACCACCGGCGGCCGCCACCCGGCCGCCTGGCTGGATCTGATGGTGCGGCACTCAGTGGAGCACAGCGACCCCAAGGCGCTCCGCGCATGGCTGGACTCCTGGGCGCTGGAGGACTTCCACGAGGACATAGCCGGTGCCCAGGTGCCGGTCCGGGTCGTGGTCGGCGCCCACGACCCGGCGCTCACGGCGGAGGTGATGCGGCAGACCTGGCTGCGCTGGTACGTCAACGCCGAGCTGGTGGAGCTGGAGTACGCCGGGCACTACCCCGCCGATGAGACACCGCAGGAACTCGTACGGGCCGTGGAGGACTTCATCACGGCCGACGTGTAGCCGCCGGTGAGGAGCCGGAGGCGGGCCCGGACGGATCGCCGGAGGGCGAGGGGGAGGCCGGTGTGGAGGGTGAGGCGGAGGCACTGCTGGTGTGCTTCGCCTCGCTCTCCTGGTACCTCTTCTCGCTCTTCCGGTACTTGGGCAGCAGCTCCTTCAAGATCTTGTCGACATACTCCCGCGTCTCGAGGATCTTCGGGATGCCGCGCGCCCGCAGCACCGCGTTCGGCCCCGCGTTGTACGCCGCGAGCGCGAGCCGGGTCGCCCCGAGCCCGGCCTTGCCGCCCGGGACCACCTTGACCACCTCGTACAGATGGCACATGTAGCGGGCCTGTGAGGGGATGGCGTCGCGGGGCTCCCAGACGTCGGCCTTGCCGTCGCCGTCGCCGTCCTGGCCCCACTCCTTCCAGGTGACCGGGGAGAACTGCGAAATGCCCTGGGCGTGCCCGGAGTCCGCGTCCCGGCGCCAGCCGCTCTCCGCGTCGATCTGGGCGGCCAGCAGCGGCACGCTCAGCGGGGAGCAGGTGCGGACCGCGGCCTCCACGACGGGGCGCCTGGCATCGGGGACCACCGGCAGCTCGGGCTCCGAGGGCTCGGTGAGATGCCGTACGACCAGGACCGCGGCGACGACCAGGGCGAGGCCGGCGAGGAACGCGGCGACCATCCCGGCGGCGCGGGTCAGCATGCCGGAACCGGCACGATGGGGGTACGCATGCAGGGACCGTAGCCGGTATCGACGGCCGATAAGTAATCGTTCGCCGACACGGCCCTACCGCGCCTGGTGGGCGCCGGGCAGCGGCTGCCCGGCCGGACCCGCGGGGAGCGGACTCGGCTCACCCTCACCCGGACGCTTCATCACATACGCGGCACCGGCGCCCGCCGCGAACAGCGCGAGCACCGAGACCGCCGTGCCGAGCCAGGTGGCGCCGAGCCACTGGCCGCCGACATAGCCGAGGGCCACGCTGTACGCCGCCCAGGCGAGCCCGGCCACCGCCGACCACGGCAGGAATTCCTTCACCCTCCGGTGGGCCGCGCCCGCGCTCAGGCTGACGACCGAGCGCCCCGCGGGCGCGAACCGGGCTATGACCACGAGCGGACCGCCGCCGCGCACCAGCGCGGTGCCCAACTTCTCCTGGGCGGAGGTGAGTCGGCGGGAGCGGGCGATGGCGCGGTCGAGCCGGTCGCTGCCGCGCCAGGCCAGCCGGTAGGCGACCATGTCCCCGAGGACGGAGGCGGTCGCGGCGCACAGCATCAGCCCGAACATGGCGGGGAAGTCGGCCGCGCCGGCCTGGCGCACCACGCCGACGGCGTCAACGGTGGTGCCGGCGGCCGCGGTGGCGGCGGTGATCACCAGAACTCCGCTGGGCAGAACGGGCAGGAAGACATCGAGCAGGACGGACGCCCCGATCACCGCATAGATCCATGGGGTGTTGGTCAGCGACCCCAAATGTTCCAACAACGTACTTCTCCCGATCCCGGTCCCCCCGCTGCGCATGTCGCCGGGAAGCGGCAGGCGTCAGCCTGTTACAGCCATACAGCGTACGCCTGTGACTGAAGAGGATAACGGTAAGGGGTGTGATGATGTTGTTCGAATCACGCCATGCGGGGCGTTCGGCCCCGCATGGCGCGATGGGTGACGTCATGCCGAACGCGTGGAACCGGCGGCCGGACGAGGTGACGTCCGGCCGCCGTCCGGCCGGCTGCCGTCCGTCAGACCCGGGACGGCTCGCGCCGCGCCTCCGGCGCCGCCTCGCTCGCGCGGGGCGAGCCGAATATCCGGTCCAGCGCCCAGGGGCCGGGGCCGGTGAAGACGAGCAGCAGCAGGGCCCAGCAGAACATCGCGGCGGGCTCGCCGCCGTTCTGAATGGGCCACAGCTTCTCGGGCTGGTGCTCGTGGAAGTACGCGTAGGCCATCGAGCCCGAGGAGATGAAGGCCGCGCTGCGGCTGCCGACGCCGAGCATCACCAGCGCGCCGCCGACGAGCTGGATGACGGCCGCGTACCAGCCCGGCCAGGTGCCGGCCTCGATGGTCTTGCCGGTGCCCATCATGCCGCCGAACCAGCCGAGCAGCGACGAGGCGCCGTGGCAGAAGAACAGCAGCCCGACCACGATGCGGAAGAGGGAGAGGACATACGGCTTGGCGCTGTCGAGCGCCTCGCCGAGGGTGCGGGGGGTGGTGGAAGAAGGCATGGGAGGGGAGCTCCTTGCTCCTGGGGACGGGGAACAGCGGAACGCCAGGTTAGGTACCCCTCACCTTTTGTTGCAAGTTCAAGTTCCTGCCAATATGAGCGCCCCGGAACCCCTTTTCTGACGTCCTGAACCCGCTCCTCAGAGCCCCACGGCGCACATCGGGGCAGCTTCCTGCCGGGGCTCCCGCGCGGTCGTCACGCGCAGCACCGCCCGTGCCACGGCGTCCGTGTCGCAGAGGGTGACGGAGTTCACGCCCGGCCGCGCGCCCGCGGCCGTCACCCAGTGGACCCCCTCGGTCGGCACCCCGAGGGCGAACCGCCGCGGATGCGGGCGGCCCTGGGCGTCCACCAGCCGGTAGGGGGCGGTGGTGACATCGAGGCCGCCGGTCTCGTAGCCCTCCACCCGGTGTGGACGGCCCTGCCCGGTCTCCAGCAGATGGATCAGCAACTCATCGGCGGTCCGGCGCACATCCGGCTCCGGCAGCCGCGCCTCGATCAGGGTCGTGGCCGCCACCGGGGGACCCGGAACCTCGGCCGACCGGGCGGCGAAACCGGCCTCGGCTCCCCCTTGGTCCGGACTTTCCAAGGTCACTTCAAGCCGTGGGCCGAGGACGTCCAGGACGCCCGCCTCGATCAGCGCGGCCATCTCCTCGATCCGGCGGCGCGGCGGGCCGATCGAGAGGAAGGCGTTGAGCGGGGTGTACCAGCGGTCCAGATGGGCGCGGCGGGACGCCCCCGTCAGCCCGCCGTGGTCGACGATCAGACGCAATTCGTTGCGGAGGTCGCGCAGTACGTCGAGAGCGGCCTTGACCGGGCCCTCGACATTGCCCAGCCGTGCGTGCGCCGCGTCCTGGTGGGCGTAGGCCAGCAGCCACCGCCGGAATTCGTCACGCCCCGTGAACCGGCGTCCGCGGTACGGCTGGGCCACCGCGTCCCAGGACCAGCGCTCCGCGTCCGGAATGCCGTACGCCGCGAGCACGGCGGCCTCTTCGGGGCTGCCGTGCTCGGTGGCCAAAAAGTGACGCCTGAAGCGTGCTGGGGTGAACGGGGTGGGGGTTCCGGAGCCGGACCCGGGGGCTTCCAGGACCTCGGGGACCTCCGGGGCTTCCGCGGCTTCCGGGACCTCCGGGGCTTCCGGTGCGGCCGGGATGTGGGTGTCGGGCGCGCGGAGAGTCAGCAGCGCCCCGTAGTAGACCGTCTCGGCCTCCTTGGCCACGAGCGGCCATATCTCGGTCAGGAAGTCCGGTGGATCGCCTGCGTCCGCGCGCTTGCGGAAGTGGCCGAGCACATCGGGGGTCAGCAGCAGCGGGGTGTGCCGGCCGCACGGACCCTTCGCGTTGTCGCCCCGCGCGTGGTACGGGATGCCGCGCCGCGACCCCGCGTACAGCCGTGGCTCGAGTCCCGAGGGCCGGTAGACCAGACCGCCGTGCGTGTGTGGGACGAACGTGCCGCCCCGGCCCGCCGTCAGCAGCGCCATGTGGTCGAAGAAGTTGAGGCCGAGGCCGCGCAGCAGCACCGGCTCGCCCGGCGCGATGAGCGACAAGTCGACATCGGCGGGGTTGGCGGGCGGGTAGTAGCGCAGCCCGTGCCGCTCCGCGTGGGCCGCGTACCGCCGCTCCGCGGCGTCGGTGGCCGCCGGCAGATGGCCCTGCGCCAGGACGACCGCGCGCAGCCCCTCCAGGCGGCTCCCGTCATCCAGTGTCAGCACTTGCTCGCCGTCGGCCCGTTCCTCCAGCCGTACGGCGCGGGCCCGGTGCGTCCGGACGGTCACGGTGTCCGGCGCGCCCCGCACCACCTCGCCGAACACCCACTCCAGATAGCGGCCGTAGAGCGCGCGGCTGGGGTAGTCGTCCGGGCCGAGGCCGGGCGCCAGGCCGCGCGCGGTGACCCATTCGTACAGGCTCGGCCCGGTCCGCACCGGTCCGCCGCATTCGACGCTCGCGTCGGTGAACAGGGTGACCTGCGAGGCCACGGTGTTCATCAGCAACTCTTCCGGCTGGGCGGTGCGCCAGACCCGTCCCGCGCCGGGCGGCGAGGGGTCCACCATGTGCACGGTCAGCGGGGTGCCGGGCGCCAGCTCCGGGGCCGAGGCGCACAGGCGCTCCAGCACGCTGGTGCCGCGCGGCCCGGCGCCGACGACGGCTATCGCGTGGGGGTCTCCGGCCAAGGCTGTGTCTCCCGGGGCAGATGTGGCTCAGGATGCGCGCCCATCATGCCGCTCGCTCCACACGAATCTCCCCGGTCTCCGGAACGTACCGCTCCGTTGTGGTCTGTATCACGTGGCATATGCCGCAGAACGGCACTCAAGGGGTCGACTGACCCGCCCAGTCCGTCTCCAGCGCCGCCACCAGCCGGGCGCCGCCGCCCGAGGGGTCCGACTGCGCCTGGTCCAGCCGCAGATGCGCGGTACGGCCCCGGAGGGTCAGCGTCATCAGCTGGTTGCCGAACCAGGGCCCACCCGTCTTGTGCCAGCTCAAACGGGGGTGCGGCACCCGCCCATGGCGCCGGAACGCCCGGCCCAGGGCGCGGCCCGCCGCGCTCCAGCCGAAGCGGAAGCCCAGCCGTATCGAGGCGTAGATGCTGTTGTGGACCGGGGAGCAGGTCAACTGGCGCACCTGGCTGCGGGGCGGCCCGGACGGCCACCGCGACCAGTCCGGGGCGGCCACATAGGCGTGGTGCACATCGCCGGAGAGCACGCTGATCGTGGCGGGCGCGCCCGGTGCGCGGCCCACCGAGGCGATGGTGTCGGTGAGCGCGTCGAAGGACTCGGGGAACGCGGCCCAGTGCTCCAGGTCGCCGCGCTGCCGCAGATCCTCGGCGATCCGCGCCCAGCGCCCACCGCGTCCGCCGCCGCACACCGAGGCGTTCCACGCCTCGACGTCATGCACGAAGTGCGGCAGCAGCCAGGGCAGCGAGGTGCCGAGCAGCAGATGGTCGTAGCCGCCCTCGTGGTGACCGCCTTGGCGACCGCCGTGGTGACCCTCTTCGTAGCCGCCGGGGGCCGCCCCGGGCCTCTCCGGGCTGGGCTCCTCCGGGCCGGGGAAGCCGCCCACGCCGTCCATGGCCTGCTCGCGCACCCAGGCGAGCTCCTTGTCGGTCAGCATCGCCCGCCGGCCCTCCTCGAGCACCCGCGCCGCGCGGGTGTCGACCATCAGCAGCCGGGTGCGGCCGAAGTCGCGGCGGTAGCTCCAGCGGGTGTACCCCGGATCGGCGTCGGCGCGGGCGGCGAACTCCCGCAGCGCCCCGGTGCCGTCCTCCGCCGCGCGCACCTCCGCGTAGAGCGGGTCGGCGGCCAGTTCGGCGGGGGAGAGGTTGCCCAGGTGCTGATGGACCCAGTAGGACATCAGCCCGCTCAGTATCCGCTCCCGCCACCACGGGGTGGCGCGCATCCGGCGCTGCCACGCCTCGCTGGTGTTCCAGTCGTCGATGACGTCGTGGTCGTCGAAGATCATGCAGCTGGGGACGGTGGAGAGCAGCCAGCGCACCTCGGGGTCCAGCCAGGACTCGTAGTAGAGCCGGGTGTACTCCTCGTAGTCCGCCACCTGCTCGCCCGGCGGCTCGCTCAGATCGCGGCGCTCGGCCAGCCAGCGGCGGGTCTCGGCGGACGTCTCGTCCGCGTACACCTGGTCGCCCAGCAGCACCAGCACATCGGGGCGCGGGGCCTCCGGGGCGCGGGCGAGCGCCTGCGCGAGGGTGTCCAGCGCGTCGGGCCCCACGGGGTCGTGCGAGGCGTCGGAGGGCGGTGCGGCCCACCGGCAGGAGCCGAAGGCCACGCGCACGGGCGCGGGGTCCGTGGAGTCGGCGCCCGGGGCCGGGGCCGGGGTGCGGATGGTGCTGTCGGGGAACGAGGAGTCCGGCAGCGGCCAGACCTGCTCGCCGTCCAGCAGCACCCGGTAGGCGGTCTCGCTGCCCGGCCGCAGCCCGGTGACCGGGATCAGGGCGTAGTGGTGGTCCGCGATCCGCCAGGTGCGGGCCGTGCCGCCCGCGCCGTCGGCGCACCGCACCTCGGCCTCACAGGGCCGGTCGGCCTCGACCCAGACGGTCGCGCCGGTGCCGGTCTCCCAGTCGACATGGCGCAGCAGTGGTCCCAGGCGCAGCCCGGCCATCCGGACCTCCTCCGTCGTTCTTCGATGTGCTCGTCATGCGTACGGTACGGAACGACGGAGGAGGTGCGGCGGTTCCTCCGGCCGGTGCGCCGGGGGACGTGTCCGGTAATGCGGTGTCTCGGCGCGGTGTCTCAGCAGCCGTTGAGTATGCCGCTGAGCGCGGACTTCTCGGCCGAGTCGAGGGTGAGCTTGTAGGTGTACTTCACCGAGACCCACATGCGGGCGTACATGCAGTGGTAGGCGGTCCGGGACGGCAGCCACTCGGCGGGGTCCTGGTCGCCCTTGGACTGGTTGACGTTGTCCGTCACGGCGATGAGCTGGGAGTGGGTCAGGTCATTGGCGAACGACTGGCGCTGGGCGGTGGTCCAGCTGTTGGCGCCGGACTTCCACGCCTCGGAGAGCGGCACGACGTGGTCGATGTCCACGTCGCCGGAGGCGGACCAGGTCTCGCCGTCGTACTCGGAGTACCAGGTGCCGCTGGTGGCCGCGCAGCTGGAGTCGGTCTGGACGTTCTTCCCGTCGCGCTTGAGGACTTCCTCGCGGGTGTTGCAGGCGCCGCTCTGGGTGATCCAGTGCGGGAACTTGTCGCGGCTGTAACCGTCGGACGAGCCCTCGGCCTTGACGGTCAGCGAGGCCAGCTGGGTACGGGCGGTGGCGGCGCTGGGCGGAGTGGGCGGGGAAGCCTCGGCGGCGGGCCCGCTCAGCACGAGCGTGCCCAGCAGGGCGACGAACCCGCCGAAGACGGAGGCGCGACGCGCGTAGACGCGACGGCGAGAAAACGTGTCCGACATGCGAACTCCCTTGAGGGTGGGGGGTCGTTGGCCACTGGTGCCCGGCCATGGTTGCGGCGCCGGGTTGCTGTGGGGTGGGCGCCAGGTAACAGAGTGACGACGCGGTCATGTCAACGCAAGGGGTTCCAGGAGGCAGTTGGTGCCGGGCACCCGCTCCGGCGCGGCCGTCGCGCGCTCACGATGCGCCCACATGTGGCGCGCCCCCGTGCCCAGGCCCGGGGCATCGCCGCCGGTCAACGCCGCGCCCCGGGGCGGCGCTCGCGGCTCCGCCGCGAGGCGAGCGCACAAGCCGCCCGCGAGCGGGGCGCACGGGCGCCGACGGCGCTCCGGGCGGCCTGGGGGCGTCCGGCGCCTACGGCGGGCTGTCCCCCTCCCCGCCCCTTCCCGAAACTGGAGCTCCGCCCCAGCCCCCGCCCGGGGCTCCGCCCCAGCCCCCGGACCGGGCTTGGCCCCAGCCCCGGACGGGGCTTGGCCCGGGACCCCGGACGGGGCTTCGTCCCTGGCTCTGGACGGGGCTTGGCCCCGGACTCCGGGCTGGGCTTGGCCCTTGGCTTCGGGTCGGGCTTCGTCCCTGGCTCTGGACGGGGCTTGGCCCCGGACTCCGGGGTGGGCTTGGCCCTTGGCTTCGGGTCGGGCTTCGTCCCTGGCTCTGGACGGGGCTTGGCCCCGGACTCCGGGGTGGGCTTGGCCCTTGGCTTCGGGTCGGGCTTCGTCCCTGGCTCTGGACGGGGCTTGGCCCCGGACTCCGGGCTGGGCTTGGCCCTTGGCTTCGGGTCGGGCTTCGTCCCTGGCCCTGGGCCGGGCCTGGTCCCGGGCTCCGGGTCGGGCTTCGTCCCTGGCCCTGGGCTGGGCTTGGCCCCCGGCCTCGGGTCCGGCTTTGCGCCTCGCCCCGGGGCGGGGCGGACGCGGTGCCGGGGCCGGTGCAGGGCACCGTGCCCGGCGGGGTCCGCCCCGGGGCGGGGCTTTGCTCCTTCCCGCGGTGCCGAGATGCGGCTCCGCCGCGTGGTGGGGCTCTGCCCGGGGTCCAGGGGCGGAGCCCCTGGCTATCGGGAAGGGGCGGGGAGGGGAAAGCCGGACGGCCCCGCTTGGCGCGCTGCCGTCGGGGCTCGACCGGGGCCTGCGCTTGTGGGGCTGGTCACACTTCACGGCGCCTTCGGCGGCATGCCGCCGAGCCGCGGCGGGGGTTCCCGTATCCTTGGCGGGAGCAGAAGGGGAGTAGCTCCTCGCCGGACCGTCGACATACTGCCCGCCCCTCGAGGTGCGGGCCGGCGCCCGGAGCGTACGGATCACCGCGTGACGCGGAGGCCGTACGCCAGCGAGACCTTCGGCCGCAGTGTCCGACGCTGCCGTGCCGAAGCGATCCCTCCCCAGGGGCCCTTGGCGCGGCCCGATCTACGAGGTATCCATTCCGTGTTCAGCATCACCGTCGCCGCCGTGGTTTTCGGCGTCGTCTTCCTCGCCGAGCTGCCCGACAAGACCGCCCTGGCCGGGCTGATGCTCGGCACCCGTTACCGCGCGTCGTACGTCTTCGTCGGCGTGGCCGCCGCCTTCGCCCTTCACGTGGGGCTCGCGATCGCGGCGGGCAGTGTGCTCACCCTGCTGCCGCACCGCCTGCTGCAGGCGATCGTGGGGGTCCTCTTCCTCGGGGGAGCGGCGATGCTGCTCTTCAAGAAGGACGACGACGAGGAGGAGATGCGCAAGCCCGCCGACCAGAGCTTCTGGAAGGTCTCCGGGGCGGGCTTCACGTTGATCCTGATCGCCGAGTTCGGTGATCTGACCCAGATCATGACCGCGAACCTCGCCGCCCGCTACGACGACCCGCTGTCGGTGGGTGTCGGCGCGCTGCTGGCCCTGTGGGCCGTCGCGGGTCTGGGCATCGTGGGCGGCCGCACCCTGATGCGGTACGTACCGCTGCGGCTGATCACCAGGATCGCGGCCCTGGTGATGCTGGCGCTGGCCGGCTTCAGCCTGTACGAGGCCATCGCGGCCTGATCGGCGGGCGGACGGGGCGCGATCACCGCACGGTGTGGGTCCCGGGGCTCAGTCCGAGAAGTGCAGTCGCATCGTGCCGTCGGGCAGGGCCTCGATCCGCACCTGCTCCAGGTCCCGTACATGCGCGTCCGGGGCGTGGGCCCCGGCGCGCGGGCCGATGCCGACGATGCGCATTCCGGCCGCCCGGCCCGCCGCGATGCCTGCCTCCGAGTCCTCGAAGACCACGCAGTCGGCGGGGTCGAAGCCCAGCTCGGCCGCGCCCTTGAGGAAGCCCTCCGGGTCGGGCTTGCTCGCGCCGACGCGTTCCGCGGTGACCCGTATCTCCGGCATCGGCAGCCCGGCGGCGCCCATGCGGGCGCGGGCGAGTGCCTCGTCGGCGGAGGTCACCAGGGCGTGCGGGAGTGCGGCCAGCGCGGCCATGAAAGCGGGTGCGCCGGGCACCGGTACGACGCCGTCGAGATCGGTGGTCTCGCGCTCCAGCATCCAGCGGTTGTCCGCCATGTTCTGCTCCACCGGGCGGTCCGGGAGCAGCGCGGCCATCGTGGCGTGGCCCTGTCGGCCGTGGACGACCTTGAGGACCTGCTCGGGGTCGAGCCCCTGCTCGGCGGCCCAGATCCGCCAGTAGCGCTCGACCACGGCGTCCGAGTTCACCAGGGTGCCGTCCATGTCGAGGAGGAGTGCGCGGGTGGTGAGGGACATCGGGACTCCTGGTCGCGAGCGCGGAGCGGACCGCGGAACGGCACAACGGAAAGACGCAACGAAAAGGCGCCACGGAAAGGGAAACAAGCGGCTCCGCCCGCCGGTCAGGGAAAACGGGCGGAACCACTTTGTTCCTTCACGATACAAAGCCGGGCCGCTATGCGCCAGGGGGTGGGCCCATAAGGCACCCCTCACGGCGTCCCATACGGAGTCCCCTACGGCTGGTTCCCCTTGTGTCCGCCTACGGCTCGTCGGTTCTCGATTCGAGGTCGCGGCGGGTGTTCTCGCCGTAGACGCCATCCGGATCACCCGTGATGTCGTGCTGGTCCTGGTAGCTGGACACGATCCTCCGCAGCCCCCCGTCGTACTTCCCGTCCGCCACACCGATGTACTGCAGCAGCTGGGTCAGCCGCTTCTGGAGCTCGACCACCTCGGCCCCGCTGTCGCCCTCGCGCAGCACCGGCGGGCCGGGCGGCTCGGGCGGGTCGGACGGGGCGGAGGTCGGACGGCCGGACGCGCTCGGCCCGGGTTTCGTCGCCGAGTCGGTCGCGGAGGCCGACGCCGAGGGGCGGGCCGAGCCCGAGGGGCCGCCCTCGCTCGGGGCCGCGCCGGCCCGTACCGAGCCGGACGCGGAGGGGCGGGGGGTCGTACTCGACGAGGGGGAGCCGGACGACGTGCCGGGCCCTTCGGCCGGCAGCTCCTCCTCGGCCGGAGGGCTGACGGTGCTGTCGGCGAGCGTGTGATCGCTCGCGCCGCCTCCGCCGCCGTCCTCCTTGTGGTCACCGAGTAAACCGGTGCCGATCGCCAGCGAACCGGCCACCGCCACGGCCGCCGCGCCCGCGAGGACGACCGCCACGACCTTGCGCTTGCTCTTGCGGTGGCGGCCCGGGCCGGGGGCGTCTCCGTCGGCATCGCCGTCGGCCTCGTCCCCCTCGTCCCCGCCGGGTCTCTCCTCGACGCGGTCGATCACCCGCGTCTCCTCACCCTCCCCCTTCCCGGCGTCACCGGCATCACCGGCATCACCGGCGTTCGCGGCGTGCTCCCCCTTCGCCGCCCCCCTCGCCGCCGTCTTCGCCTCCGCCGCCCGCTCCGCCTCCTCGAAGAGGCGCAGATCGCGCGGATCGGGGCCGGCCGGGCGCTCCTCCGGGAGCGTCACCTGGGGGTTCGGCCGGGTCTGGTCATCGGTCGCACCTGCCGTCGCGGTGGCCGCGGCGGCGCGTTCGGCACATGTACAGCCGGGGCGGCCGTTGGCGCGCGCCGGTGCGAAGCAGTGCGGGCAGGACTCTGCCGTCACGGAACTTTCCCTCCCTGGAGTTCGCAGCGATTATGCGCATCCGATCGGCCTCCGCGCAGGTGTTCGCCCGCCGTGCGGACCGGTCCGGCGGGCCGTAACAGGGCATAAAGGTGAGGATGGGATGAGGATGAGGAGGGGACGGAGGGGAGCGAGGAGGAGTCGCCATGGCGCGGGACGCCGGCAGCCCGGCTCCGGCCCCAGGGGGCCCAGGAACCCCCGGCACCGTGGCCCCCGGCCCGGGAGGGGACCGGCCGCGGCGCACGGTCCTCGTGGCCATCGGCGCGCTGCTGCTCGGCATGCTGCTCGCCGCGCTCGATCAGACGATCGTCTCCACCGCGCTGCCCACGATCGTCAGCGACCTCGGCGGTCTGGAGCATCTGTCCTGGGTCGTCACCGCGTATCTCCTCGCCTCGACCGCGGCCACCCCGCTGTGGGGCAAGCTCGGCGACCAGTACGGCCGCAAGAAGCTCTTCCAGACCGCGATCGTCATCTTCCTGATCGGCTCCGCGCTGTGCGGACTCGCCGGGAACATGGCCGAACTCATCGCCTTCCGCGCGCTGCAGGGGCTGGGCGGCGGCGGCCTCATGGTGCTGTCGATGGCCATCGTCGGCGATATCGTCCCGCCCCGTGACCGCGGCCGCTACCAGGGTCTCTTCGGCGCCGTCTTCAGCGCCGCCAGCGTGCTGGGGCCGCTGCTGGGCGGGGTGTTCGTGGACCGTCTCAGCTGGCGCTGGGTGTTCTACGTCAATCTGCCCCTCGGCGTCGTCGCCCTCCTCGTCGTCGCCTCCGTCCTGCACATCCCGGTGCGCCGCACCTCGCACACCATCGACTACCTCGGCACCTTCCTGATCGCCGTGGTGGCCGCCGCCCTGGTGCTCATGACCTCCCTCGGCGGGGTCACCTACGGCTGGGGCTCCTGGCAGATCGTCGGGCTCGCGGTGGCCGGCATGCTGCTGCTGGCGGCGTTCGTACGGGTGGAGACCCGCGCGGCCGAGCCGGTGCTGCCGCTCACGCTCTTCCGCAGCCGCACCTTCACGCTCTGCGCGGTCATCGGCTTCATCGTCGGCTTCGCGATGTTCGGGAGCATGACCTATCTGCCGACCTTCCTCCAGATCGTGCAGGGCGTCTCGCCGACCACGTCCGGCCTCCATCTGCTGCCGCTGGTCCTCGGCACGCTGGTCTCCTCCACCGTCTCCGGCCATCTGGTCAGCCGCACCGGCCGCTACAAGGTCTTCCCGGTCCTGGGCACCGCGGTCACCGCCGTCGGGCTGCTGCTGATGCACCAGCTGCGGGAGTCCAGCGGGGTGGCCGAGATGAGCGCGTACTTCTTCGTCTTCGGCTGCGGTCTCGGCCTGGTCATCCAGGTGCTGGTGCTGATCGTGCAGAACTCCGTCCGCTATCAGGACCTGGGCGTCGCCACCTCCGGCGCGACCTTCTTCCGCTCGATCGGCGCCTCGTTCGGCGTCTCCGTCTTCGGCACGATCTTCGCCAACAACCTCGGCCCGCATATCGCGGACGCCCTCGCCGGACGGCGTCTGCCACCCGGAGTCACCCCCGGCGCCCTCACCTCCGACCCCCGCACCCTCGGCCGGCTGCCGCCCGCGGACCAGGCCGCCGTCCGGCACGCGTTCTCCGTCTCCATCACCGACGTCTTCCTGTACGCGGTGCCGGTCGTACTGCTCGCCTTCCTCCTCGCCTGGTACCTCCGGGAGGAGCCGCTGCGCGCCAGCGTCACCGCGCCCGACGGCAGCGAGATACTCGCCAGCAACCCCGTGCAGCGCACCTCGCGCGACGAATGCGCCCGCGCGCTGTCCCTGCTGGGCAGCCGGGAGGGCCGCCGGAAGGTCTACGCGGACATCACCCGGCGCGCCGGTCTCGACCTCGGACCGGCCGCGAGCTGGATGCTGCTGCGCATCCAGCACTACGGCTCGGTCGAACCCGCCCTGCTCGCCGAGCGCACGCCCGTACCGCTGCGGGCCATCACCGAGGCGGTCCGGCAGATCGAGGCGCGGGGCCTCGGCCGCCGCTACGGTCTTGAGCTGTTCCTCACCGACGACGGCCGCGAGATCGCGACCAGGCTCTACCGGGCCCGCGAGGCGTCCCTCGCGGAACTCCTGGGCGACTGGTGGTCACCGGACCGCCCGACCGACCTGACCGAGCTGGTGGACGAGCTGACGCGGGAGCTGTGCGGCTCGGACGCGGAGCGGCCGAGGGAGGGCACGCCCCGCCCGGACCACCGCGGACCACCGCCGCCGCGGGGCCCCTGACCCGGGTCCGGCATTCGGATCAGCCCAGCTCCTTGGCCATCCAGACCTCGGCGTACGGCCCTTCCGTGAAGGGCGCAACCTCCCGGTAGCCGTGGTGCGCGTACAGCCCACGGGCCTCGACCAGATCGAGGCGGGTGTCGAGCACGATCCGCCCGGCGCCCAGTTCGCCCGTCGCCGCCTCGACGGCCGCGAGCAGTGCGGCGCCCCCGCCCAGGCCCCGCTTGGCGGGCCGTACGTACACCCGCTTGAGCTCCGCCGTGCGCGGGTCCATCAGCCGCACCCCCGCGCATCCGGCGGGTTCGCCCTCGTGGTGCGCCAGCAGGAACACGCCCTGCGGCGGGGCGAGATCGTCGCTGGGCATCTCGGCGAGCGCCCGCTCGATCTCCTCCGGGGTCGAGTCCCGCTCCTCGTGGAGCCGGTAGTAGCGGTCTGCGACATCGACGAGGTACTCGCGCAGCAGCATGGCCGAGACGGGGTCGTCGACGGGCCGCGGGGCGACGGTCCACGCGGAGGAGGCGTCGGCGCGCTCACCGGCCTGGGCATGGGGCGTACTCGTCATGGCCCGCATCCTGGCACCCACCACACCTCTGACGCACCGCAGTTTGAGGGGCGAAGACCGGGCTACCCGAAGAGAGGAGCCCCCCGAACGCGGAGGGGGAAGCCAGCGGGAAGGCAGAAGCAGACCATGTCAACTGGTGCGATCAGCATCGTGGTTGTCGTCGCGGTCGTCCTCGCGGCCGCGCTCATCATCCGCGTCGTCCGCGCGGGCGCCGGCCGTAGGGAACGCGCTCTGCGACGCCGCTTCGGGCCCGAGTACGAGCTGAACGTCGCCCAGCACGCGGGCGACACCAAGGCGGCGGAGCGGGAACTCGAGGAACGGCTGCGGCGGTACGGCGATCTGAGGACCGAGCCCCTGCCCGGTGAGCTGCGCGAGCGGTACGTGGCCGAGTGGGCCGGTATGCAGGAGATGTTCATCGAGTCTCCGGAACACGCGGTGACCGGCGCCGATCAGCTCCTGGCCCGGCTCGCCCAGGACCGTGGCTACCCGTCGGGCCATTACGAGGAGCAGGTGGCGGCGCTGTCCGTGCACCACGCCGACCACGTCCAGGGCTACCGGCAGATCCACGACACGGCCGCCCGCGCCCGTGAGGGGCGCGCGGACACCGAGGAGCTGCGCGAGGCCGTGGTGCACGCCCGGCCGTTCTTCGAGGATCTGGTCAGGCCGCCGCACCACGGCGCCCCGACCGGCTCCGAGACCGCCCGGCAGCACCACCACGGCGAGCGGCGGAGCGGGAACGGCCTCCGGAAGTGGCTGCCGGGGACCGGGACCGGGACGCGGACGGGTACCGGTACGGGTACGGGCCATACGCGGTTCGGCCACACCAGGAAGGGCGGCGCGTGGTGACGGACCCGACCGACCCGACCGACCCGGAGGAGAACGACGGGCAGCGGCGCCACGGACTGGAGAAGCATGAAGTGGCACCGCTGCCCCGGCGGCCGGGCCACACGGAGGCGGCGGAGCCGATGACGTCCTGGCACGCCACGATGCCGAAGCACGAGCCGACGAACGGAAGTCGGCCCACGCCGACGAACGGGTCCTCCGCCCAGCCGTCGGGCGAGCCGTCGGACACCCCGAACGGCCCCAGCTTCCCCGTGCTGCCCACGAGCGAGCACGACAAGCTGATCCAGCGACTGCGGTACGCGGTCAGCGGCTTCGTGGACTCCCCACGCGGCGCCGTCGAGGAGGCCGACGCCCTGCTCGTGGAGGTGGCAGCCCGCCTCACCGACCTCCTGGCCGAGCGCCGCGCCACCCTCCGTGCCGCCTGGCACGAGGACGACGCGGCCAGCTCGGAGACGGAGGAGCTGCGTCTGGCGATGCGGGGCTACCGCAATGTGCTGGAGCGCCTCATCAGCATCTGAGTGCCCCGGCCCACCCTTTGGCCGCCGCCCGGACCTCTGCCGGGCGGCGGCCAAGGCGTATCGGCCGGGGGCCCTCGTAAATCGTTCGTGGTGGGGGCGGGTCACGGCCTACCGTGGCGCGGTTGTGGTCACGCGGGGTTCATGGAGGACCGGGGGCGATGAGGGTGTACAGCGGGTGGGTCGACGAGGGGTTCGGCGGCGTCGCCGATGTGTTCGCGCGGAACTTCGAGGAGTTTCCCGAGCTCGGGGCGGCCGTCACCGTCTTCGTCGGCGGGCGCAAGGTCGTGGAGCTGTGGGGCGGGGTCGCGGATGAGGGGAGCGGGCGGGGGTGGGAACGGGACACCGTCGTGCCGGTGTTCTCCTGCGCCAAGGGCCTGGTGAGCGTCTGCGCCCACCTCCTCGCGCAGGAGGGGCGGCTGGACCTCGACGCCCCCGTGAGCCGGTACTGGCCGGAGTTCGGCCGGTACGGCAAGGAGGCCATCACCTGCCGTATGGTCCTCGGGCACCGGGCGGGGGTCCCCGTACTCGACGGGGTGCTGACGTTCGAGGAGATCGCCGACTGGGCGCCGGTGATCCGCGCCGTCGAGGAACAGTCGCCGCTGTGGGAGCCGGACACGGCGTACGAGTACCACGGCCATGTCTTCGGCTTCCTCATCGGCGAGGTCATCCGGCGGATCACCGGGCACACCCCGGGCGCGTACTTCCGCCGGGCCGTGGGGGACCCGCTGGGGCTGCGGGCCTGGATCGGGCTGCCCGACGCGGAGATGGACGGGCGGGCCCGGCTGGTCGAGGCCGAGGGGCGGCCCGGGATGCCGGGGCCCGAACACCTGCTGACCCGCATCGTGACCATGAACGGTGCGCTGGTCTTCCCCGGCCTCGACGAGCCGCACGGCTGGAACGACCCGGAGCTGCTCGGCATGGAACTGCCCGGCGCGGGCGCCACCGCGTCGGCGAGCGGGCTCGCCGGGCTGTACGCGGCGGCCGTGACCGGCATCGGGGGCCATCGGCGGCTACTGGCCCCCGAGACCGTGACGGACGCGGTCCGCGAGGTCTCGTCCGGTAAGGGCTGGCTGGGCTTCGACATGGGGGCGCGCTGGGGTTCGGGCTTTCTGCTGGACTCGCCTTCGTTCCGGCCGATGCTGGGGGAGCGGAGCTTCGGCAATGACGGGGCGGGTGGGCAGTTCGCCTTCGGCGACGACGAGTTCGGGGTGGGCTTCGCGTATGTGGCCAACCGGATGATCGGGCACGGTGACGCGCGCGCGTCGCGGCTCGTCGCCGCCGTGCGGAAGTGTTCGCCCGGCTGACTCACCCCCACCCCGCCCCTCCCCGAAACCGGGGGCTCCGCCCCCGGGCCCCTGCCGGGGCTCCGCCCCGGACCCCGCTCCTCAATCGCCGGAGGGGCTGGGATGGGTAACGCCGCAGCCCCGATATGCGGCTCCGCCCCGGGCCAGGGGCCCCACCCCCGGCCCCCCGGCCCCCCCGGCCCCCCGGCCCTCGGCCTCGTGGCCCCCGGCCCCCCGGCCCCCCGGCCCTCGGCCTCGTGGCCCCCGGCCTCCCGGCCCCCGGCCTCCCGGCCCCCGGCCCTCGGTCTCCCGCCCGGCCCCCGGCCTCCCGGCCTCGTGGCCCCCGGCCCTCGGTCTCCCGGCCCCCGGCCCCCGGCCCTCGGTCTCCCGGCCCCCGGTCTCCCGGCCTCCCGGGGCCCGACCAACCGGGGGGCCGGGGGCGGAGCCCCTGTGGGGTCCGGGGCGGAGCCCCGCCGGGGTTGGGGGCGGAGCCCCTGTGGGGTCTGGGGCGGAGCCCCGCCGGGGTTGGGGGCGGAGCCCCTGTGGGGTCTGGGGCGGAGCCCCGGTTTCGGGAAGGGGCGGGGAGGGGAACAGCCCGCCGCAGGCGGCGCGACCCGTCGGGCGCCCCCTACGCCGCTACGCCGCATCCCACAGGTCGGGGCTGTACGACCTCACCAGCGCCTCGATCCGGGGCAGTACCTCGCCGACCGGTAGTGGGGGCAACCGGCGGCCGTCCCGCAGCCGCAGGGCGACTCGGTCGTCGGCGGCCTCCCGGGCGCCCACGACGGCCTGGTACGGGACTCGGCGGGCCTCCCGGATGCGGGCGCCCAGGCTGCCGTGGTCCGGGCCGGCGAGTTCCGCGCGGAGGCCGAGTTCATCGCACCGCCGGACGAGTTCCCCGGCTCGGGCCAGCTCGGTCTCGGAGATCGGCAGGACCACCAGCTGGGTGGGGGCCAGCCAGGCGGGGAAGGCCCCGCCGTGGTGCTCGACGAGATGGGCCACGGCCCGCTCCACGCTGCCGATGATGCTGCGGTGGACCATGACCGGACGGTGCCGGGCGCCGTCCGGGCCGATGTAGTGGAGATCGAACCGCTCGGGCTGGTGGAAGTCGACCTGGACGGTGGACAGGGTGGATTCCCGGCCCGCGCCGTCCGCGACCTGAACGTCGATCTTGGGGCCGTAGAACGCGGCCTCGCCCTCCACCGCCTCGTACGGCAGCCCGGAGCGGTCCAGGACGTCGGTCAGCAGGGCGGTCGAGCGGCGCCACAGCTCGGGCGCGGCGACGTACTTGCCGCCGGGGCCCGGGCCCGGGAGGGAGAGCCGGTAGCGGGCCGGGGTGATGCCGAGCGCCTCGTACGCCCGGCGGATCATCTCCAGGGCGGCCCCGGCCTCGTCGGCGACCTGGTCCAGGGTGCAGAAGATATGGGCGTCGTTCAGCTGGATGGCCCGGACCCGGGTCAGCCCGCCGAGCACCCCCGACAGCTCCGAGCGGTACATTCCGCCCAATTCGGCCATGCGCAGCGGCAGTTCGCGGTAGCTGTGGCCTCGGGAGCGGTAGATGACCGCGTGGTGGGGGCACAGGCTCGGGCGCAGCACCACCTGCTCAGCGCCCAGGTCCATCGGGGGGAACATGTCGTCGCTGTAGTGCTGCCAGTGGCCCGACAGCTCGTACAGCTCCCGTTTGCCGAGCACCGGCGAGTACACATGCCGGTAGCCCGCCCGCCGCTCGGCGGCGCGGATGTACTCCTCCAGGGTGTGCCGTACGGTCGCGCCGTCGGGCAGCCAGTACGGCAGGCCCGCGCCGATCAGCGGGTCGGTGTCGAACAGGCCCAGTTCGCGGCCCAGCTTGCGGTGGTCGGACATCGCGGTCTCCTCAACAACGTGAGGCGAGTGACCGCACGGCGAAGCCCCGGGGCACTCGCCCCGGGGCTTCGGATCAGAACATCGATCAGCGCGCCGGGACACTCTCCGGCGTCGTCGTCATCGCAGTGGTCATCGCGGCGCGCTTCATGCCGCTCACCGTAGCAAGGCCCGGCGCGGCCCGCCCGGCGATTTTCCGGGCGTACGCCACGCCGGGCCACGGCCCGTACACCGCGCGGTGCGGTGTACCCGCTACGCCCCTTCCGGGAGCAGTTCCCCCACCGCGTCCCGCCACGCCGCCCGCGTCGCGACCGCCTGCCGCCACGTGCGCACCGCCTTCGGTGGCATCCCGACGGCCAGCACACCGGCCACCCGGTCCCCGGAGCGGTAGACGGCCAGGAACTTCCGCTCCTCCAGTTCGCCCTCCACCACCGCGACTTCCTCATGGCCGCGCAGATACCCGTGCGCCTGGATGCGGAAGTCGTACTGGTCGGACCAGAAGTAGGGCACCGGGGCGAACGGCCGCCGCTCGTCCGGGCGGAGGAGGTTGCGGGCCACGGCCATGCCCTGCTCGGTGGCGTTGGTCCGGTGCTCGATCCGCATCGCGGTGCCGAACAGCGGATTGTGCCAGCGGGCCACGTCCCCCGCGCCGTACACACCCGGCGCGGCGGCGCTGTACTCGTCGCACTCCAGGCCGTCGCCCAGGGTGAGTCCGCTGCCCTCCAGCCAGCCGGTGTTGGGCACCGAGCCGATCGCGACCAGCACCTCGTCGGCCTCGACGAGGGTGCCGTCCGTCAGCCGTACCCCGCCGTCGGCCACCTCGGCCACCGCGACCCCGGTGCGCAGGTCCACGCCGTGGTCGTGGTGGGCCTGGGCGAGCATCCGGCCGACCCGCTCGCCGACCGCCGGGGCCAGCGGCACCGGGGCCGGTTCCAGCAGCGTGACCTCCGTGCCCAGCCCCCGCGCGACGGCGGCGGCCTCGGCGCCGAGGAACCCGGCGCCGACCACCGCCAGCCGCCGCCCCGGGCCCAGCCGGTCCCGCAGGGCCAGGGCGTCGTCCAGGGTGCGCAGCACATGCGCCCGCTCCCCGCCGTCGCCGGGCAGCCGGCGCGGGCGAACGCCGGTGGCGATGACCAGGCCGTCGTACGGCACCCGCGCCCCGTCGGCCAGCGCGACCGTACGGCCCGCGAGGTCGAGCCCGGTCGCGGCGACGCCGAGGCGCAGATCGAGGCCGAGCGCGTCCAGGTCGGCGGGGGCGCGCAGCGGCACCCGGTCGGGTTCCCACTGCCCGCCGAGGATCTGCTTGGACAGCGGTGGCCGGTCGTACGGGTGGTACGGCTCCTCGCCGATGAGCGTGAGCGTTCCCTCGTAGCCCTCCCGGCGCAGCGTCTCCGCCGCCGCCAGACCGGCGGCGGAGCCACCGACCACCACCACTTGCTTCACTTCTCGACCACCCGTATCGCCGCCGCCGGGCAGACCACCGCGGACTCCCGCACATCGGCGTGGAGTTCGGGCGCGGGCTGTTCGTCCAGCAGGACCACGATGCCGTCCTCCTCCCGCTGGTCGAACACATCGGGTGCGATCATCACGCACTGCCCCGACGCCACACACTTGGGCACATCGACTTCCACACGCATGGTGACTCCCTTGCCTTCGCCGCTGCCGTCCCCGCCGCCTTCGCCGCTCATGACGTCCAGGCTCATGACGTCCAGGCGACGGGCAGCTCGTAGACGCCGTAGACCAAACCGTCGTCTTTGAACGGTAGTTGGTCGATTCCGGTGGCCAGCCGCAGGGTGGGAATACGGCGGTAGAGCGTGCCGTAGACCACCTGGAGCTCCATCCGGGCCAGCGGCTGGCCCAGGCACTGGTGGACGCCGAAGCCGAACGCCATGTGGCGGCGGGCGTCGCGGCCGATGTCCAGCCGCTCGGGCTCGGCGAAGACCTCCGAGTCCCAGTTGCCGGTGCCGGTGTAGATGATGATGCCCTCACCGGCGCGGATGGTCTCACCGCCGATCTCGATGTCCTCCAGCGCGACCCGGCGGCGGCCGTTGTGCACGATGGTCAGATAGCGCAGCAGCTCCTCGACGGCCCGGGCGATCACCTTCGGGTCCTCGGTCTCCCGCAGGACGGCGAGCTGGTCGGGGTTCTCCAGGAGGGCCACGGTGCCGAGGGCGATCATGTTGGCGGTGGTCTCATGGCCCGCGATCAGCAGCAGTACGCCCATGTTGGCGGCGTCGCGCTGGGTCAGCTCACCGGCCGTGACCCGGGCGGCCAGCTCGGAGAGCATGTCGTCGGCCGGGTCGGCGAGTTTGGCGGCGACCAGCCCGTCCAGATAGTCGGTCAGCGCGTCGTTGGCGCCGACCACCTCCTCGACCGAGGACTGACGGTTGATCAGCAGCGAGCTGTTCCGCTGGAAGAAGTCGTGGTCCTCGTACGGCACCCCGAGCAGCCGGCAGATCACCAGCGACGGCAGCGGCAGCGCGAGCGCGCGCACCAGGTCCACCGGGGTCGGCCCGGCCAGCATGGCGTCGATCAGCTCGTCGGTGATCTTCTGGATCTCGGGCCGCATCGCCTCGATCCGCTTGATGGCGAACGGTCCGGTGACCATCCGGCGGATCCGGGCGTGCTCGGGGTCGTCCATGGTGACGAAGGACCGCCGCCGCCCGGCGTTCTCGCGGAAGCCGGCGCTCGCGTGCGGATACCCGGGCCGCGTGCTCTCGGCGCTGACCCGCGGATCGGCGAGCAGGGCGCGCTGGTCGGCGTACCCGGTCACCAGCCAGGGGGCGCTGCCGTCCCACAGCCGTACGCGCGCGACCGGCCGTTCGGTGTGCAGCGCCCGTGCGGTCGGGGGAGGGTCGAAGGGGCAGCCGGTCGCCCGCGGCATCGGAAACTCCGGAAGCGGCTCTTCCGCCTCGGGCGCGGTCTCTGCCAGCGTCTCGGTCATGTCTCTCCTCGGGTGGGGGTTCCGATGGGAGCGGAGCGTGAACCTTCGGGTCGGTGGGGACGGTGTCTTGGTGTTACGGGGACGCGAACCTTCGCGTTACGGGGGACGCGGACCTTCGCGTTCCGGGGACGTGATGACCAGCGAACCCGCTCGACCTGACTCCCCCCGGTCAGTTTCCTGACGAAACGCTGACAGTGGGGAAGGTCACGGTGACCGTGGTGCCGCGGCCCGGTGTGCTGCTCACGCTCACCTCGCCGCCGTGCCGCTCGACCACCCGCCGCACGATGGTGAGGCCGATGCCGCCGCCCAGCTCGATCCGGCCGTCCTCGTCGTGCGGGGAGGTGAGCCGGGCGATGTCCTGCGGGCCCATACCGGGACCCTGGTCGCTGACCGACAGCTCGACGCGCGGCGTTCCGCCGGTCCCGGCCCCCTCCCCGGTCCCGGTCCCGGCCGCCTCCTCGGCCGCCCGGCCGCGTACCGCCACGGTCACCGGGGACCCGGCGGGGGTGTGGCGCAGCGCGTTGTCCAGCAGATTGCGCACGGCGTGCCGCAGCATGCGGTTGTCGGCGACGACGGTCGCCCGGCCGGAGTTCTCGCGGGTGATGGGGCGCTCGGGGTCGAGCAGCCCGAGATCCGCCACCGCCTCGTCCGCCACGTCCCGCAGATCCACCGGCTCCATGTCAAGCGGCCGTACCCAGGAGACGTCCGCGCGGGGGAACACCTGCTGGACCGCCTGGTGCATATGGTCGGCCTCGTCCTGGATCCGGCGCAGGGCGCGCACCATCAGCGCGGGGTCGTCGCTGAGCCCTTGCAGCGGGAGCTCGGCCCAGCCCCGGATGGTGGTCAGGGAGGTGCGCAGCTCGTGCAGCAGGACCTCCAGCCGCTGCTGGCGCTCGTGCATGCTCATCCGGAGGCGAGTCCGCCGAGCCAGTAGCCGAAGCCGCGGCGGGTGTGGATCAGGGCGGGCCCGGCCTCGTCCACCTTGTGGCGGAGGCGGGAGATCAGCTTCTCGATGGCGTTGTCGCCGTATCGCCGGTGGTCCGCCACCCACAGATGCTCGCCGATCTGCTCCTTGGACAGCACCTGCCCGGCGTTGACCAGCAGATAGCGCAGCAGCCGGAACTCCGCCGGGGTCAGCTCCAGCGCCCGCCGCCCGCGCCGCGCCTGGCGGGTCGTCTCGTCCAGCACCAGATCGGCGTAGTGCGGCGAGGGCTCCTCCCGCCGCCGGCTGCGGGTGCGCAGCAGGGCCTGCACCCGGGCCAGCACCTCGGCGATCCGGAACGGCTTGGTGACGTAGTCGTTGCCGCCGATGCCGAGGCCGGTGACCAGCGAGTCGAGCGAGTCGCGGGCGGTGAGGAAGAGCACCGGCGGATGGTTCTCGTCGGCCGCCACCAGGCGCCTGCACACCGTGAAGCCGTCCAGATCGGGCAGCATCACATCGAGGATCACCAGGTCGGGCCGGTCCCGTCCGACCCGGTCGAGCGCCTCCCCGCCGGTGGCCGCGGTGCCGACCCGGTAACCGGCCAGCTCAAGGGTGGTCGAGAGCAGTTCGGCGATTCTCGATTCATCGTCGACGACCAGGATGCGCTGCCCGTTGCCACGGGCCGGCGCTGGTTTCTCGCTGACACTCCCGTACACGCCATGACAGTACGTGAACCGACCGTTCCGGGGCACGGGGGCCTTGACCGCGACCGAAGAGATCCGGACAGGGCGGAGCGGGATGCCTTACCGGACTGTGCGGCATCGCTCAGATAGCATGATCCGAACTCACGACGAGCGCCCCCATCGCCCGCCCTTCACCGGAAAACCGTGCTATCCGGTGCGAAGAGTGACCTACAGCCCACATCGAGCAAATCGGCCAAACAATTGATATCTATAGCATCGCGGGTGTTTTCGCGAATAAACAGCCGAATAACGTTCGCCGCGTGGCGCCGACCACGGACGGTGCTGTGGGCTGTGGCGGGTGTGGCGGTCCTCGGGTTCCTCGTCGCGCTGGAGGTCACGGCGCGCCGTTACGGTCTGCCGGGGCCGATAACCAATCAGGTGCAAGAGGTTGTATTCGCCCCCAAATCGGGCTTTCTGCTGTATGCCGGTATGGGCTTGATGATGGTGGTGCTCACCTGGCGGGAGCGGTTCATCGCCGCCGGTGCCGCGATCGGCATCGACATCGTCATCTTCCTGGTGCGGTGGGTGGCCGACGCGAAGGTGACCGAAGGGCACCCCTTCGGCAACGGCGCGCTGTGGGTGATGCTGGGCTGTGTGGTCATCGCGGTCACGCGCCGCACCGGCCGGGAACGCGCCCTGCTGCTGAAGGGCGTGGGGCTGGGGCTGCTGCTGGTGGCCGGCCGCAAGACCGGCGACACCTGGCTGCTCATCACGGCGAAGTCCCGCCCGACGGTGCTCGATCCTTACCTGGCGACCGCCGATCACGCGCTGGGCAACCCGTCGTGGCTGGCGGGCCGGATCGTCGAGGCCATGGGCCCGATCGGCGCCCACGTGCTCGACTACGTCTACATTCAGCTTCCGGTGGCCGCGGTCATCGTCTCGATTTATCAACTGCGCAACGTGTCGGTCGAGCGCCGCTTCCCGCGCCACCACCTGGTGCGTACCTTCCTTGCCATCGGCCTCCTCGGGCCGGCCATCTACATGGTCTTCCCGGTGGTCGGACCGATCTTCGCCTACGGCGGCGGCGCCTTCGGCACCGGTGGCGAGCACTGGGCGCTGGCCAACCTGTGGCCGCACACGCCGCCGCCCATCAGCGTTCCGCACTCGATGCCCTTCGACGAGATCACGCCACGCAACTGCATGCCCAGTCTGCATACGGCGTGGGCCACCTCGATCTTCATCCATTCCCGCCAGGGCCCACGGATCCTGCGGTTCGCGGGAACGTTCTGGCTCGTCGCCACGCTCGGCGCGACGCTGGGATTCGGCTACCACTACGGCGTGGATCTCATCGCGGGCGTGGTGTTCGCGCTCACGATCGAGGCGGCGCTGCGCTCGCTCGCACGTGGCTGGGACCGGTCGGGGACCCAACTGGTCGTCCACGGCGCGGCGGTCTTCGCCGCCCTCCTGGTGGCCTATCGCTATCTGCCGGTGGAGATGGCCGGACACCCATGGGTGTTCGGACCCCTTCTCCTGCTGGCGATGGGCTCGGTGATCCACGGCTATGTACGGACCACCAGGCTGTGGGAGCCGAAGGCCGCACCCGCGCTGCAACCGGAACCGCGGCCCGAAATGGTGTGAGCCGTGCTGACCGCAAGGCGGGCAGGGGCGGCCATGAGTCGGCCATGAGTCGGCCATGAGTCGGCCATAGGGCGGCCGTGGGGCGAGGTCGGTTAGCGATGCGTTAGCCGATCGGCAGAGGATCATCAGCGGCGGCGGACAGGCTGGTTGGCACAGGTCCCGAACGACGGAGACCGCCCGCGCCACAGGCGGGGACCACCCGCGCCACAGGGGGAGACTCAATGCCACGCCGCATCGCCCGCCAGCACGCTCGCAACGCCGCCGTCGCCACGGTGGCCGCCATCGCCGCCCTCGGGCTGGCCGCCTGCCAGGACACTTCGGACGGCGCCTCCGGAGCCGCGTCCTCCACCGCCTCCCAGCACTCCGGTTCCAAGGGCCCCGGCTCCTCCGACGCCGAGGCGAAGAACGGCGAGGGCAGCGCGGCGGCCCTGCGGAAGACGGACCCCAAGCCGCTGCGCGACGGCGCGGGCCTCTACCCCCGGGCGATCCGTCTGGAACACAACGGGAAGGACAACGGCCGCGTACTCGCTTCGACCGTCGTCCCGGGCGGCGGCAACGGCATCGGCGCCATTCAGGAGAGCACCGACGGCGGAGCGAACTTCAACCAGGTGGGCACCATCGCCGACCCCGCGTCCGCCGACGGCAAGGGGCTGTGCTGCTCGGTCCTCTACGAACTGCCGCAACAGGTCGGTGACATGCCGGCCGGCACGCTGCTGTGGGCCGCCTCCTTCGGCCAGGACGTACCCAAAGCCGACCGCCACATGTCGATACGCGTGTTCAAGAGCACCGACGTGGGACGCCATTGGAGCCACCTCTCCACGGTAGCCTCCGCGCCGGACGCCAACGGGCTGTGGGAGCCGGAGTTCTCCATCGACGCCGACGGCAACCTGGTCTGCCACTACTCCGACGAAACCGATCCGAACCACAGCCAGAAGCTCGTCGCCGTACGCTCACGGGACGGCGTCTCATGGGACGGCTTGCATGACACCGTCGCCAGTGCCCCGGTCTCCGACCGCCCCGGGATGGCGGTCGTACGGAAGGTGCCGGACGGCAAGTACGTCATGACGTACGAGATCTGCTCCGACGACCCCAAGTTCTCGTGCGTCGTGCACTACCGCACATCCCCCGACGGATGGGACTGGGGCGACCCCGCCAACCTCGGCACCCGGCCCCAGACGGCGAACGGCAAGTACTTCAAGCACGCGCCGACCCTGGCCTGGGCGCCGGAGGAGGGGAACCCGCAGGGCAAGCTGTTGCTGGTCGGACAGGTGATGTACAACGCGGACGGCAGCAAGGCCGAGGGCAGCGGGCGCACGGTCTGGACCAACAGCAAGGGCGGAGAGGGCGCCTGGAAGGAGATCCCGGCCCCCGTCGCCGTGAAGTCGGACAAGATCGACTTCTGCCCCAACTACAGCTCCAGCCTGCTGCCCTCGGCCGACGGCCGCCAGCTGCTGGAGATCGCGACCGACTACGACGGCGGAGTGTGCCGCCCGTACCACGGCACGGATGGCATGTGACCCCAGCCGCTGACCGGATCCCACCGATATCCGCTGTACCGGCCGCCCATGGGCCGAAAGACTGCCGCGCATGGAGTTCTTCTGCTACCACCGCGACCGGCCCGGCTCCCTGGCTCTGCGCCAAGAACTGGTCGAACAGCACTGGTCCTACATGGATCGGTATGCGTCGGAGATGATCGCCCGAGGACCGACCCTCTCCGACGCCGACGGGACCCCGACCGGCAGCGTCCACATCGTCGACCTGCCCGACCCGGCCGCCGCCCGCTCGTTCGCCTTCGACGAACCGGGCTACCAGGCCGGTGTGTACCGGGACGTACTGCTGCGGCGGTGGCGCGATGTGCTGGGTCGCACGATGTGGGAATTCCCCGGCGGCCGGACCGGCGGCAACCGATTCCTGGTCCTCGGCCTGGGCCTGGGCTCGGGCGAGGCCGCCGACGTCGCCGTACCCGCCGACCAGGACGAACTGATCGCCTACGGGCCACTCCTGTCCGACGACGAAAGCACATGGCTGGGCACAGCGGCACTGGTCCGGGCACCCGACCCGGAGACGGCCCGCGCCGTCCTGACCCCGGACGGGTACGCGGACATCGAGGTCCACCGCTGGCAGTTCGGCGGGCGGCCGTCATGACCCGCGCACTCGGACCCGTCGCCTGGCCACCCGCCCCGATAAGGACCGAACGGCTCGTGCTCCGCCCGTCCGAGGCCCGGGACCGTCCGACGTTCATCGAACTGCTCGCCTCACCGGAGGTGCACACCTACCTCGGTGGCCCTCGACCGCGTGATGAGCTCGAACGCGCGGTGCCCGAGATACCCGGGCGGCAGCCTGGCCTTTTCGTGATCGATTTCGACGGAGCGGTGATCGGGATGGTCAAGCTCGATCGGCACGACGCGGAGAGTCCGGGCCATGTCCGTCCGGACATCGGGGAGGCCGAGCTCGGCTACCTGTTCCTGCCGGAGGCGTGGGGACACGGGTACGCCGCCGAGGCGTGCGCGGCGGCACTCGACTGGTTCGCCGAAGCGCTTCCCGGCGAGTCGGTGGTGCTGCGCACCCAGACCGCCAACGAGCGCTCGATGCGCCTTGCGGCAAAGCTGGGGTTCACCGAGGTGGAACGGTACGAGGCCTACGGCGCCGAGCAGTGGTTCGGCGTGTGGTCCTCCTCGGCCACGCCGTCCGGTTGAGCGGTCCCAGTCCCTGGCCCCGGCCACCCCATGTCACGGCAACGAAGCCACGGGTGCGCGGTTGGGCCCGCAAGGCTGTCGTCCGCCCGGGCGGAAGATCCTGGCCGATCGGACCGGAAGCCTGGCCGGTCAGGCGACGCGGAGTCGGGAGAACGTTGGCTAGCGTCCTTTTCGGCAGGTATCACCACGGAGAGGAGGCACGATGGATCGGCGAACGTCCGACCGCGACGCCGACGTGACCACCGAGTTCGAGAGGGAAGTCGTCAAGCTGTTGCTGGAGGCGATGCGCGCGGTGGCCAAGCAGGAACGCGGGGACCTCGGTACGGAAAGTGTGCTGTATGCGCTCGTGTCGGGTGACTCGGCCGCGGGTTCCGCGATCGCGCCCGGGATGAGGGACTCCGGCTCGCTCAGCGCTTCGATCGGGTGCCGAGGGACATCCGTGTGGGTCAGCGACGACGCGGGGGACGGCACAGCGGGAAGCCCGGACGACGAGCGGGAGATCGACGCCTTGTGGCGGGGGGTCCGACAGGAGGAGGCCAAGAGGCTGCGCTGGAAGAACCGGAAGAAGAAGGAGGGGGAGGAGGGGGAGGAGGGGCACAGCCTTGAACTCCCGCCGATGACCGGTGCGGTGCGGACCTGTCTGCGCAAGGCGCTGGAGGCCGCACGGGAGGAGGGCACCATTTCCGTGCGCGTCCGCCATGTGGCGCGCGCACTGGTCGAGCTGCCCGGTACGCGTGCCCGCGAGGCCATGGTGGTGGAGAAGCTGGATGTCCCGGCTGCCTTGACCGCGCTCGACGCGTTGCGGGGAAGCGACGAGGCGCCGGAGCCCGGCTCGGTGTTGATGCTGCGCAAGGCGGGAACGTTCGGGAAGAGCGGTAATCCGCTGACCCGGAAGTTCACCGCCTGGATCTTCGGGGGCGGTGCCGGGTTCGGCTCCGCGGTCGTGGGCGCGGTGCGCGCGGAGGCACGACAAGCGGCGGTGCGGCGCGGGGCGTCGGAGATAGAACCCGTCGATGTGCTGCTGGGTATCCTGGCGCTGGACCGGTCGTTGACCGTCGCGGGACGTGAGCTGCCCGAGAAGCTGACGGGAGCGAACCAGGGGGCGGAACTGCTACGTCGATACGGCGCACGGCAGGATGCCGTCGCCCGACTACTGCTTCCCACCACCGGGGTCGCGGAGGAGGAGCCCCCGGAGGTCGGCGGCGCCGCCGACTTCGAGCGGCGGCTCCTGCACGTCACACAGTTCACCGCCGCCGCTCAGGACTCGCCCACGGTCGGCACGACCCACCTGCTGGCCGCGCTGCTGGACGAGACCGGGACGGACGCGGAGTCCGCGGCGGAGATCGAGCGTGTGCTGACCGAGAGCGGGGCGGACGTCGCCGGGCTGCGGGCGGAGCCGGAGCTCCGGGTCCCAGGCGGAGCGGCACATGCTGCCTGAGGCTGCGGCGGTTCGCCAACGCGTATGACCAGTGCGGTCGTTGAGAACGGCACCCACACGGAGGAAACCATGAGCCCGGCAGCGCGACCGTGGAGGCGGATGCGCCGCGAGGCCGCCGCTGTCCGGGAGGCGGTGCGCGCCGCGCCCCGGCGGACGGTCGTCACCGAGTCCGTACTCGCCGGCCTGGTCCTGCTGTGCTCGCTGGCGTCGGTTCCGCTGATTCCGCCCGCCCACCCGGTGTCGGTGGCCCTCCTGGGGGTGTGGGCGGCGCTGCTCGTGCCCGCGCGGCGGATGTACCCGACCCTCACGGTGCTGTGCTGCGTGCCGTTGATCGCCGGGGACAACGTGTGGGCCGCGGTGGTGGTGCCGTGTGTCGTGTGGTCCGCCGTGCGCCGCATCGCCTCCGCGCGGCGCGCCTGGGCAGTGGCCGGGGCGAGCGCCGCCGGCGCCGTGTTCGTATCGATTGCCGCCCAGTCCCTCAGCGGACTTCCGAAGATGTCGTACCTGGCCGCGGGCGCCGGCGTGGCCGCGCTGTTCATCCTGCTGCCCGCGCTGTCCGGCATGATGCTGGGGCGTCGCCGCCCGCTGACGGGGCTGCTGCGGGAACGCAACGCCTACCTCGAACAGACCCGCTTGCTCACCGACGAGGCGGCCCGCATGGAGGAACGGGCGCGCATCGCCTCCGAGATGCACGATCTGCTCGGCCATCGCATCGGCCTCATCTCCGTGCACGCCGGAGCCCTCCAGCTGGCCGCCGAACGACAGGCGCCCCCGCTGGCCTCCCAGGCCGAACTTCTGCGCACCACTGCCGGAACGGCCATGGACGAACTGCGCGGCATCCTCGGCGTCCTCCGTCACCAGTCCGGCGAGAACATCGGCGAGCGGGGGACCCACGAGGATCTCTCGGCCCTGGTCGCGGATGCCCGGAGCGCTGGGGCCGACGCCGAACTGCACTGGAACGCGACCAGGCAGACGGACGCGGACGCCCGCACCCGTCAGGCCGTCCACCGTGTCACCCGCGAAGGACTCACCAACGCGCTGAAGCACGCGCCCGGCGCGCCTGTCCGTGTGGCGTTCCACGACGAAGGGGAAACGCTGGTGGTCACCGTCGTCAACGATGCCCCGCCGGTGCCCTGTCCGCCCGGGAACGGGAACCGCAGTGGACTCATCGGCCTCCAGGAAAGGATCAGCCTGCTCGGGGGCGCCTTCCACGCCGGACCGCGCCCGGAGGGCGGCTTCGTCCTCTCCGCCCGTATACCCGTCCGGCCCGACTCGCCGCCCGTGTACGCCACTTCGCCCGGGCCGGTGTCCGGCGGGGCGGGCTCCCGGCCCCCGCTGTCCACGGATGTCCTCACGTGGCCCCGCCTCCTGGGCGGCGGCTGCGTGGGGATGCTCGTGTTGCTGCCGACGGTCGGCTTCACCATCGCCCTGCTGATCATGGCGGTTCTACACTGAACCCGTGATCCGAGTCCTGATCGCCGACGACGAGGCGCTGATGCGCACCGGGATCCGGCTTATCCTGGAGAACGACGACGAGTTCCATATCGTGGCCGAGGCACAGGACGCCCGCGAGGCCGTCGAGGCCTGCCATGTCCACCCCGTCGACGTGGCCCTCCTGGACATCCGCATGCCCGGGGACGGCATCACCGCCGTCGCCGAGATCACCCGGCACTCGCCCCGCACCCGGGTGGTGATGCTGACGGCCTTCGGCGAGGAATCGACCGTCACCAGCGCCCTGGGCGCCGGAGCCCACGGCTACCTCCTCAAGGACACCGGCCCCCGCGACCTCATCGACGCCGTACGCCGCGCCGCCGCCGGAGAACCCGTCCTCGCCCCGCAGGTCACCCGCCAACTCGTCGACTTCCGGACCCGGCTGGGCCAGGGCAGCGACGCCGCATCACGTCGGCTCGCGGACCTGACACCGGCCGAACGGGACGTCCTCCGGCTGCTGGGCACCGGCCTCTCCAACGCCGAGATCGCCGTACAGCTCCACCTGAGCTCCGGCACGGTCAAGGCCCACATCAGCAGCATCCTCACCCGCACCCACTGCACCAACCGGGTCCAGGCGGCGGTGCTGGCGCAGGTGGCGGGGCTGCTCGACTGACGCCCGGGCAGGCCACACAGCCGCACACCTTTCCGCCACGAGAGCCGCCTTCAGGGGGGGCTCACGTGCGAAGTCGAGAACGGTACTCGCCCGGGGCCATGCCCCGGGCACGTCGGAAGGCACGGCTGAAGGTGTGCGGAGAGCCGTATCCGACCGCACTGGATATCGACTCGACCGGCTCATCGGTATCGCGGAGCCGGACGGACGCCAGGTCGATGCGCCACTGCGTCACGTACGCGCCCGGCGTCTGTCCGAGGGCGGACCGGAAGTGCCTGGTCAGCGTTGCCCGGGAGACGCTCGTCGCGGCGGCCAGGGTCTCCGTGGTCCAGAGGCGTTCCGGTTGGGCGTGGACACATGCCAGGGCGTCGCGCACGACCGGATCACGCATCGCTCCCAGCCATGAGCCGGACCGCTCCTCCGGATGGCGGGCCAGCCAGGCGCGTACGAACTGGACGAGCAGAAGGTCGACGATGCTGTTGATGGCGGCGGTGGTGCCGATCTGCGGCTGTGCGAGCTCCGCCGCGAGGAGTTCGACGGTCCTTCTGAGCTGCGCGTTCTGGCGGGCTGTGACGTGCATCGGCCGGGCGAGGGAGGTGAGCACCGGTGTGCTCACCTCCGGGTCCTGCTCATAGTGCAGGACGATCACTTCCGTCTGCACCGGCGCCGAGCCCAGCCGCAGGGCTCGGCCATCGCCAAAAGCCCGGGCCGCCGCCTCACGGTCGCAGGAACCCATCGTCACGCCGGCGCCGCAGGCTATCCCGTGTGCGGTGCCCGGCGACACCAGGACGGCGTCTCCGGCCTGCACCTGAAGAGGTTTCTCGCCTGTGACGTGGAGCCACATCGTGCCACGGGACACCACGTGCAGCGCCGCTCCCGGATAGGAGTCCAGCCACAGGCCCCAGGTTCCTCCAGCCTCCAGCATGACCCCGAGCGCGCCACGCGCACCCGAAACCCGCAAGACCTCCGCCAGCACGTCCATGGGTCCATTCTCGTTCACCGCCGCGAACCGCCCACCGGCGGGCGACGGCGCACGCGCCCTCGTTCACGGCTTCAGGCCACGTCGAGAACGACCTTTCCGTGCACCTTCCGCGCGAACAGCGCCCGGACGGCGTCGTCCACGTCCTGCCAGTCGCCTCGCAGTCCGACCGGTGCCGAGAGCCGTCCGGCGGCCAGGAGGCCCAGCAGGTCCGTCAGCTCCCCGCCGGTCGGCGTCATATCGCCGTAGGTGGCGATGGAGCGGGGTTCGCCGAAGCCGAACAAGGCCCCTGACGGGAACGTGGTTTCCTGCCCCGAGGAGTAACCGACCAGGTGGATGGTGCCGCCCTCGGCGAGGGAACTCCACGCCTGGCCCACCAGCGGCCCGCCGACCGTGTCCAGGACGAGGTCGAACCGGTCCACGGTCCCGGCCAGGTCGGTCAGGACCTCGTCGGCGCCGAGTTCGCGGAGTCCGGCGGCCCGGTCCGGCGAACCGACGAGTGCCGTCACCCGGGCGCCCGCCAGCGCCGCCAGCTGGACGGCGAAGTGCCCCACGCCCCCGCTGGCGCCGGTGACCAGGACCTCGCGCACCAGCAGGGAACGCTTGCGCAGCACCCGCAACGCGGTGACTCCGGCGATCCCCAGCGCGGCGGCGTCGGCCAGGTCCACGCCCTCGGGGACGGTGCCGAGCGAGGCGGGACTGACCGCTACCCGCTCCGCCCACGCGTGGGGAGCCATTCCCAGTGCGACGCGCGCACCTTCGGGTGGCCCCGAGCCGTCGGACGCGGCACGCACCACGACCCCGGCCGCGTCGTGACCGTGCACGGCGCCGGCCGGCCACTGGCGCACGTAATTCAGCTCTCCGAAGTTGAGACCGATGTGCCGTATCTCGACCAACGCCTCGTCGCTGGACGGCACGGGCTCATCGACATCGGCGAACCGGACGGGTCCGGCCTCGCCGTGATCGACCACAAGGGCGCGCATGGGTGTGTTTCCTTCTCTCGTGGATGCGCCTGAACACTCGGCGCGATACGCAAAACCCTTACGCACGGCCAGGACGGCGACCAGTCCCGTGAGAATCAATCAGTTGACGATCTGTGTCAGCACGACTCGCGTATCACAGCGTGAATGGGTCCTCCTCGAGCTTTTCCGCCAGGTGCTCAAGAGTGTCGGTAAGGCTTGTCGGCGCACCGTTCAGCGTTTCGTGCCGCTTGGCGACGTGACCGATGAGGCGGAGGGTCCGTCCCGAGGAGATTCCGGGTGCGGCGGTGACCAGGGACCCGATGATGTCTTCCGCGTCGCGCCAGGCATTGACGTCCAGTAGGCATTGTGCGAGCCGTGCGGATGACATACTTGCGTAGCCGGTCCCGACGCCACGCCCTGGTTGTGCGGATTGCAGTAGCCGCTCGATGGCTTTCCGCACATCACCTGCGATCTGAAGTGTGTGACCCCAGTGGCCGTCGATTTCCCTGTCGGTCAACCACCATGACCAGTCCGGTTCGCCGACGTCGTTACCGTCCTCGACGAGTGACCGGGCGCGTTGAAGCGACTCGATGGCATCCGACGTACGTCCCGTGCCGACCAGTCCCTTCGCTTCACGCATGCGGAACATCGCCTCGACGCGCGGGGAGAGCCGCCTTCGGTTGAGCACCGACCGGGCAATGGCCAGCGCCTCTTGGTTCCGTCCGCGCCATTCACTGTGCATCGCCATGTTCTGCAGCGTCAGCAGTGCGATGGAGCGGTCCCCCGAGAGGTTCGCGAGGAACAGCGCCTCTTGGTTGAAGCGCCGGGCGGCGCCGTCTCTTTCCGCGTCAAACAGAGCCCAGCCGGTTATTTCGGCGAGTTCGGCGGCCGCCGACTGAATGTCGCGCTCGTACCGGGGGTCGAAGTCTCCCGCTCCGAGCCGCCGATGCACGACCTTGAACGCACGGCCTGCGGGCTCCGCGATGGATACTCCGCTGAGTTCGTTGTCCAGGACGACCAGGCGATGGGAAGTCTCCCGGATGGCCTGTACGAAGTCGGCTCCGCGTGCTTCGTTGAGCCCGAGTATCCGGTCAGTGATGGCCGGTGATTCAGTCGCTTCCTGGCTGAACTCCCCGCTGCTCATGGTGACCAGGGTACGGCTTGTCACCGCGTAGTCACCAGGCGATCACCAACCGCGACCGCGCATTCCCGGTTGTCTTGACGTACGTAAGGACCGCTAATGAGAGCGACAACATGTCGGACACGGTGAAGGGCCACCGTCAGCCCCCTGGCCTTGGCCAGGGGGCTGACGGTGGCGGCAAGGGGTCCGGGTCAGCCCTGCTTCGGCGCCGCCTGCTGGACTACCTCGAAGGACCACAGGGTGGAGCCGGACGCGGCGGGCTTCTGCTGGGGGGCGTCCTCACCGCCGCGCTGGTGGGCCGCCTTCATCGGGCCCTCCATCCACGCCTGGAAGTCCTCCTCGCTGCGCCAGCGCGTGTAGACGAGGTACTGGTCGGTCCCCTCGACCGGACGCAGCAGCTCGAACCACTCGAAGCCGTCGGAGCCCTCCACGGACCCGGCGCGCGACGCGAAGCGCTTCTCCAGCACCTCGCGCTGTTCCTCCGGCACGGTCAGCACATTGATCTTGACTACGCTCATGGCCCCATCTTGCCGCAGCCCCTGCCGCCCGTCGGCGGCGCCTCACCCGGCCGTCCCTCAGCCGTGCAGCGCCAGGCCCTTCGTCACCTTGTCCACCTGGCCGCGCGGCCCGTAGACCGCGAGGCCGACCAGGTTCAGGGCGTCGGCCTCGACGGCGCGGACCGTGGCGCGGTTGTCGTCCTCGTTGTCGGTGGCGAAGAGGTCCTCGGTGTAGAGGGACATCGTCAGGTCGCGGGAGAGGGCGCGGGCGTGGGTGCGGGTGAGGGCGGGGGTGTCGGCGGTGTAGACGAGGACGGGCTCGCGGAACATCGGAAGGTAGACATTGCCGGAGGCGTCCTCGTACGGCTTGCCGACGATCTCGTCCGAGGCGTGCGCCAGGCCGCTGGAGAGGAAGGCGGTCACGTTCAGCTTCTGCCAGTCGGCGAGGTCGGAGCGGACGATGACGGCGATCTTGGTGTCGAAGCGCATGCCGTCACTCTCGCCACTGCCGCGATCTGCGGTCTTGAACGCTCGTGCGCCACGGCACAATGGATCCGTGGACGCCGTCGGAGAAGGGGAGCGGGGCCGGGAGGACTGGGCCCGGTACTGGCGTGATCCCGACCGGCCCGTGGAGGCCATGCACGCGCACTTTTTCAGCCATCGTTTCCATCCCCACAGCCATGACACCTACTCCTTCGCCGTGACCGAGGTCGGCGCCCAGCGCTTCCGGTGCCGGGGTGCGCTGCGCACCAGCGGGGCGGGGATGGTGATGGTCTTCAATCCCGACGATCCGCATGACGGGGAGGCGGCCGCCGAGCTCGGCTACAAGTACCGCATCGTCCACATAGGTCCCGATGTGGTGCGGAACGTCCTCGCCGATGTGGCCGACAGTTCGGACGGCCGGGCGGCGCTGCCGCTGTTCGACCGGCCCGTGGTGTCCGATCCGCTGCTGCCCCGCGCCCTGCTGCGGCTGCACACCGCCCTGGTCGGCGGGGCCGGGCCGCTGGTGCGGGACGAGCGGCTGACCGCGGCCGTCGGGGCGATGGTGCGGCGCGGGGCCACCGGGCCGCTGTGGGCCCGGGAGCTCGCCGACGGGAGCGGCGAGCAGCTGCGGGCCGCGCGGCGGGCCAGGGCGCTGCTGGAGGAGGCGTACGCGGAGGAGGTCCCGGCGGCACGGCTCGCGGAGGCCGCCGGGTGCAGCCGCTTCGCGCTCTACCGGGCGTTCCGCACCGCGTACGGGATGGCGCCGAGCGACTTCCAGCGGCAGCTCCGGCTGCGCCGGGCGCGCGGGCTGCTGGTGGCGGGCAGCAGCGCGGCGGAGGCCGCGGCCCAGGCGGGTTTCGCCGACCAGAGTCACTTCCACCGCTGGTTCGTACGGTGCTTCGGTGTGACGCCGGGAACATTTCAGCGCGCGGCGAGTCCCGATTCGCGGCGCGCCCCGTGACCCTGATGAAATTGGCCCGGACCATACGGACCCTCGCGGAGCGCAAGGGACCCTGTCAAAGCCTGACATCTTTCGGACAACCCCGGACGACAGTCAGGTGAAGAGGGGGTATTCCGCGTCTGAGTAGTGGGCTCAGTAGGGTCTCCAAACATCCGGGACAGATGAAGAGGGCGAGTGGGGGAGCGGCACGGCGTGGCGAACGTGGAGCGGAGCGGACTGGGGAGAAGCCCGGACACGGGGCCGGCCCCCGGCGCCGTAGGGGCGCGGACGTCACGGACCAGAATGGGGCTCGTGGCCCTGTGGCTCCTGGCGGGCGTGCTGGCGGTCCGTCAGGCGGCGGCGGTGCTGCGGCTGCCGCCCGATGAGCGGCTGACCGATCTGGAGACCTGGATCGGCGACCGCGGTGTGCTGCATGTCAGCGGGTCGCTGTACGACGGGGACTCCTTCACCGGCACCCCGTTCTCCGGGCTCGTCCTCAAACCGCTGACCCGGGCCGCCGAGCAGAGCCTCGGGGTCGCCTGGACCTTCGGCACCCTGCTGCTGGTGGTCGTCCTCGGGCTGGTCGTGGCCCGGTCGCTGCCCGGCCCGGTCTCCCGCCGCACCTCGCTGATCGCCGCACCGCTGGCCATCAGCCTGCTGGTGCTGTCGCTTCCGGTGCGCAACACCTTCACCCTCGGCCAGACCAGCATCATCCCGGTGCTCCTGGTCGTCCTCACCGTGCTGCCCAGAACCTCCGGGCGGCAGGCCGGTGTGCTCATCGGCGTGGCCGCGGCACTGCAGCCCGCGCTGCTGCTGTTCGCCGTCCTGCTGTGGCTGATCGGACGGCGCCGGGCCGCCGTGCTCGCGGGCGCCACGTTCGCCGTGTGCACCGCGCTCGCCTGGGCGGCCATGCCGCACGACTCGGGGACGTACTGGGGGCATCACATCGGCGGCTTCGGGCTCGGCGCCCCCGCCGACAGCCTGGCCAACCAGTCGCTGCACGGACTGCTGCTGCGCATCGGCGTCGAGGGCCCGATGGAGCTCGCGCTGCTGGCCGTGCTCGGGGTCGTGGTCGCGGTGATCGGCCTGCGGCGCGCGGTGCGCTACGCGAGGGACGGGCAGTTGCTGCTCGCCGCCGCCATCACCGGCAGCGTGGCGCTCGCGGTCTCGCCCACCTCCTGGCTCCACCAGCAGCTGTGGATCCTGCTGGCCGTGGTCGGCCGGGTGGGGCGGCGCGGCTCCGACCGGCTGGTGTGGCCGGTTCTGGTCGTACTGGCGATGTCGCTCAACCGCACCGCGCTGCTGCCCGACATCGAGATCCTCGGCCATATCGGCTACAATGCGCCGCTGCTCGCGGCGCTCGCCGCCGCCTGTCTGGTGCCGTTCCTCTCCCGCACCTCGCCCCGGTGGGACGACCCCGAGCCGACGCCGGTCGCCGAACCGGCCAGGAGCCGCTTCGCCTGGGTGCCGCTGCTGCGCGTCCTCAAGCGGCCGCTGTCCCGCCCGAACCTGATGCTCGAACTGATGCTGATCCGCGTCGGCTACTTCGCCTACTCCTGGATCCGTGGCCACGCCCCGGACGAGCGCGCCGTGGCCGAGGGCCACGGAGACCAGGTGCTCACCCTCGAGGGCTGGCTGCACATCGACATCGAGCACTGGTTCAACGCCATCGTGGCCGACACCGGATGGCTCAAAGACTTCATGAACTGGTACTACAGCACCTTCCACTTCCTGATTCCGCTGTCCCTGCTGGGCTGGCTGTATCTGTGCCGTCCCGCGACCTACCGCTGGGCCCGCACCCCGCTGGCCTTCGCCACGCTGCTCGCCCTGGTCGGCTTCTGGCTCTACCCGCTGGCCCCGCCGCGGCTGATGGGGCTCGGGTACGTGGACACCGCGCACGGTCCGCAGGATCTGAGCAACCCGGACTTCGGCGCGCTCACCAAGCTGTCCAACCAGTACGCGGCCATGCCGTCGCTGCACGTGGGGTGGTCGCTGTGGTGCGGGGTGGTCATCGCGATCGTGGCGCCGTACCTCTGGGCGAAGGTGCTCGGCATCCTGTATCCGCTGCTGACGACGGCGGTCATCGTGGGCACCGCCAACCACTATGTGCTGGACGCGATCGGCGGCGCGGTCATCGTCACGGCCGGGTTCGCGCTGCAGTACGTGTTCCTCGGCGTGGGCGGGCGCCCGCACGAGGAGGCGCCACCGCTGTCGGCGACGATGGGCGCCGCGGTCGCCCGGGCCAGGGGGCTGGTCCCGGGGCTGGTACGGCAGCGGGGCGGACAGCACGACGACGCCGAGCCCGCGGAGAAGACCCAACCAGGGGCCGGTGAGTCCCCCGAAAAGGGGGCCGGGGCTCGCGTTGAGCAGCATGACCAGCGGGTCTAGCGTGGTGAGAAGGGGGGGCGGAAAGGCGTGAAAACGCGTTAAACGGGGGGACCTGGGAATCGAGACGGGGAGCGGGGACCCCGACCGAGGAGGGATCAAGGATGTCCCTGGTGAAGGCAGTAACCGCGGCGGTCGCGATGGGCGCCTCAATGGCTATCGCGACACCCGCGGTCGCCGCGCCGCCCCACCCCTTCGTCTTCGTCCACGACCAGTTCCAGCCGGCGTCGCAGGCGAAGACCGCCGGTGCGGTGACGTACGACAAGTCGCTGGTGCCGACGTCCGCGTCGGTGTTCATCGCGGAGGCGCGGCTGAGCGGCAAGGGCATGAAGAACCACCACGAAGGTGGTGAGGGCCACGGCGAGTACAAGATGCACAAGGGCACGTTCGTGTTCATCAGCGTGCGTGGTCTCGCGGCCGATCACCACTTCGGGATCCACGTCCACACGAAGCCGTGTGGCACCAAGCCCGACTCGTCGGGGCCGCACTACCAGAACAAGCAGGACCCCAAGCAGCCCTCGACCAACCCGAAGTACGCCAACCCGCACAACGAGGTGTGGCTGGACCTCACCACCAGGGGCAACGGCAAGGGCTGGGCCAAGTCCTGGGTGAAGTGGAACTTCCGGCCCGATGAGGCCCGTTCCGTGGTGATCCACAAGCATGCGACGGGCACCACGTCGGGCAAGGCCGGACAGGCGGGCGCCCGGGTGGCGTGTGTGAACGTGCCGTTCAAGTAGCGGCGTTCCGCGCGTCGCGCGTCGCGCGGCACTCGGCGGAGGGCGGGCAGGCCTCACGGCGGCAGCAGTCCGCCCTCCACCGAGGCGTCCCTGATCTCCTCGTACAGCGCGCGCAGCGTCTCGCTCACGGCCACCCGCGGCAGATGCAGCCCGTCCAGCGCCTCGGCGTCCACGGGAGCGTGGCTGTCGGTGGCCATGTCGCCCCAGCCCTGGCCGGTCAGACAGCGCATCAGGGTGGGGTTGAGCCGGTCCACCCCGCGCACCAGGCACGCCTCGGGCGTACGGCCCTCCTCGTACTCCCGCCACAGCGCGAGGAGTTCGGCCCCGAGCGGCGCGGGGAGCGAGGCGAAGCGCGGTGGCTCACCGCCCGCGGCGCCCCGCTCCACCGCGTCCATCTCGACGAGGTCGTGCATCAGGCAGAGCTTGATCATCTTGGTGAGGTCGAGTCGCTGCCCGGCCTCGCGCTCGAACTCGGCGTGCAGGATCCAGCTCACCATCGCCAGGTGCCAGGAGTGCTCCGCGACGCTCTCCTTGCGCTCCGGGGTGGCTTTGTTGGCGCGCTCGATCTCACGGAGGCGGGCGGTGAGGGCTATGAAGTCGAAGAGTCTTCGACGGCCGCCCGCCGCGCCGTGCGGGCCGTACATCTCGCTCATGGCGGTCAGTGTGCTCCCGCCCGGGTGGTTGCGGGACTCCTGGCGCGGCACGAACAGCTTACGTGTAGGTCACCCTGAGCTCCTTGATCCCGTTCAGCCAGGCCGAGCGCAGCCGCCGGGGCTCACCCACGAGCCGGATGTCCGGGAGGGTGTCCGCGATGGCGTTGAAGATCAGCCGGATCTCCAGCTCCGCCAGGCTCTTGCCGAGGCAGAAGTGCGGTCCGCCGCCGCCGAAGCCTAGGTGGGGATTGGGGTCGCGGCCGATGTCGAAGACCTCCGGGCCGTCGAAGACCTCGGGGTCGTTGTTGGCGGAGGAGTAGAAGACGCCGACCCGCTGGCCCGCCTCGATGCGCTGTCCGCCGAGTTCGGTGTCCTGGGTGGCGGTGCGCTGGAAGGACATCACGGGGGTGGCCCAGCGCACGATCTCGTCGGCGGCGGTGGCGGGGCGCTCGGCCTTGAACAGCTCCCACTGGTCGGGGTGGGTGAGGAAGGCGTGCATCCCGTGGCTGATGGCGTTGCGCGTGGTCTCGTTGCCGGCGACGGCGAGCAGCAGTACGAAGAAGCCGAACTCGTCCGAGCCCAGATTGCCCTCGTCCTCGGCGGCCACCAGCCGGCTGACGATGTCCTTGGCCGGGCACGCCTTGCGGTCGGCGGCGAGGTTCATGGAGTACGAGATCAGCTCCATGGCCGACTCGGCGCCGATCTCCTCGGTGATGGCCAGCTCGGGATCGTCGTACGCGACCATCTTGTTGGACCAGTCGAAGATCTTGGACCGGTCCTGCTGGGGGATCCCGATGAGTTCGGCGATCGCCTGCAGCGGCAGTTCGCAGGCCACATCGGTGACGAAGTCCCCGCTGCCGCTCTCCCTGGCCCCGGCCACGATGCGGGTGGCGCGGTCGCGCAGGGCGTCCTCGAGGGCGCGGATGGCGCGCGGGGTGAAGCCGCGCTGGACGATCTGGCGGACCCTGGTGTGCTCGGGCGGGTCCATGTTCAGCATGATCAGCTTCTGGACGTCGATCTGATCGCGCTGGATGTGCTCGTTGAAGCGGATGATCGCGGTGTTGGCGTGGGAGGAGAAGATCTCCGGCCGGGTGGAGACCTCCTTGACGTCGGCATGGCGGGTGACGGCCCAGTAGCCGTCGTCGTCGAAGCCGGCCACGCCGTGTGGCTGGGGGATCCAGCACACGGGCGCCGTCTGCCGCAGCCGGGCGAGCTCCGGGAGTGGCACCCGATGCTGATGGAGGTCGGGGTCGGTGAGGTCAAAGCCTTCGGGGAGCGCTGGGCAGGACATCGGCCACTCCAGAGATCTGACGGCCTATCAGAAGTGTCCGCAAGGTAGTAACGGGTTCTACAAGTAGCAAGAGAAATCGCGGCCATTGTTTCGGGGGATCGATGCCCCCCTTGGTCCGCTCAACCCCTGCACAACCCTTGCGCCGCCGGGCCGGGTCTCAGCAGACTGAGCTGAAGAACTAGAACGCGTACTAGTTCTGACTGCGGGCGCTGCCGGGAGCCCCGCGGATGCGATGAGAGGACGAGACAGCCATGGCCGCCGAACCCGTCATCATCGAAGCCGTCCGCACGCCCATCGGCAAGCGCGGCGGCGCGCTCGCCAACCTCCACCCCGCCTATCTGCTCGGCGAGACCTACCGCGAACTCCTCGCCCGCACCGGCATCCAGCCCGACTGCGTCGAGCAGATCGTCGGCGGCACCGTCACCCACGCCGGGGAGCAGTCGATGAACCCCGCGCGCACCGCCTGGCTGACGATGGGGCTGCCGTACGAGACCGCGGCCACGACGGTGGACTGTCAGTGCGGCTCTTCGCAGCAAGCCAACCACATGGTGGCCAACATGGTCGCCACCGGTGTCATCGACGTCGGCATCGGCTGCGGCGTCGAGGCCATGTCGCGGGTGCCGCTGGGCAGCGGCTCCAAACACGGCCCGGGCAAACCGTTCCCCGAGGAGTGGAACGTGGACCTGCCCAATCAGTTCCAGGCCGCCGAACGCATCGCCCGCAACCGCGGCCTGACCCGCGAGAACGTGGACGCCCTCGGACTCATCTCCCAGGAGCGGGCGGCGCGCGCCTGGGCCGAGGAACGGTTCAAGCGCGAGACCTTCGCCGTGCAGGTGCCCACGACCGAGGAGGAACAGACAGCCGGCGAGGGCATGTGGCGCGCCGTCGACCGGGACGAGGGCCTGCGCGACACCACCATGGAGGCGCTGGCCGGACTCAAGCCCATCATGCCCACCGCCGTGCACACCGCGGGCAACTCCTCCCAGATCTCCGACGGCGCCTGCGCGGTCCTGTGGGCCTCCAAACGCATGGCCCGCGCCCTCAAACTCCGCCCCCGCGCCCGCATCGTGGCCCAGGCCCTGGTCGGCACCGATCCGCACTTCCACCTGGACGGGCCGATCGACGCCACGAAGGCGGTCCTGGGCAAGGCCGGGATGACCCTGAAGGACATCGACCTGATCGAGATCAACGAGGCGTTCGCCTCGGTGGTGCTCTCCTGGGCGCAGGTCTTCGAACAGAACCTGGAGAAGGTCAACGTGAACGGCGGCGCGATCGCCCTGGGGCACCCCGTCGGGGCCACGGGAGCACGCCTGATCACGACGGCGCTGCACGAACTGGAGCGCGCGGACAAGGAATTCGCGCTCATCACGATGTGCGCGGGCGGGGCGCTGGCCACGGGCACGATCATTCAGCGGCTGTAGGGGGCGGTCGGCCTCCGGCCGTTCGCCCGGCGGGCCTCGCCGTCGGAGACGAGTCCCACGGCGAGTTCTGACCCGTGTGGTGCGTGAGGGTGTCTCCCGGCGGTGGCAACGTGCCCAGTATCGCCGGGCACGCGGGGAGGTGACGAGGACGGCGCCCCCCCGGCACCTCCCGTAGGTACGGCCCCGGCCGGTCAGCCGCCGGACGCGGCGGACAGGAGCACGTCCACGAGCCTGTCCGCCGCGTCCGGCCGTCCGTGCGCCCGGGCCGCTTCCGCCATCCCCGCGCGCCGCGCCGGGTCGGTGAGGAGCGGCCCGAGCGCCGCCTGCAACCGCGCCGCGGTGATCTCCCCGGAGAGCGCGACGGCGGCGCCGGCGTCCTCGAGGTGCTGGGCGTTGTGCGCCTGCTCGTTCCCCGCCGAGGAGGCCAGCGGTACGAACACAGCCGGTTTGCCGAGGGCGGTGAGCTCCGCCAGGGTGCCGGCGCCGCTGCGGGAGACCACGACGTCGGCGAGCGCCAGGACGTCGGGCAGCTCCGGGCCGACGAACCCGGTGAGGTAGTACCGCCCCGCGAGGTACGGCGGGAGCGCCGATGCGCTCGCGCGCAGGGCCTCGACGTTCGCCGGCCCGCACTGGTGCACGACGTTCGCGCGCTCCAGCAGCCACGGGAGCGCGTCCCGGATCACGTTGTTGATCTGCTGCGCACCCTGCGCGCCGCCGGTGACGTACAGCGTCGGGAGCCGCCGGTCGAAGCCGCTCAGCCCGAGGGCGGTGACCGCCTTATCGGCATGCCCGGTCAGGACCTCCGGCCGGATCGGGTTCCCTGTGACGACGGCCACGGACCGTACGGCCTCCGGGAGGAGCGGGAGCGTCGACTCCGACGACACGGCGATGCGCGCCGCCGACCCGGCCAGCTTCCGGTTCGCCAGCCCGAGCCGCACGGTCTGCTCATGGAGCACCAGTGGACGCTTGCACATCCGCGCCGCCAGCCCGGCCGGGACGGCGACGTACCCGCCGGTCGCGAGGACGACATCCGGCCGGAAGTTCGACACGATCTTGCGGGCCTGAGCGACACCGAGCGGTACCCGCGCCATGTCCTTGACATTCGCCGGGCTGATCATCTTGAGCGGGTTCGCGGACCGGCGGATCTTGCCCGTCGCGACCGTCTTGAAGGCGATGCCTTCGGCCGGGGCGACGCGGGCCTCCAGTCCGTCAGGCGTGCCGATCCAGAGGACATCGAGCGCGCGGCCCTCGGCCGCCAGCCGGGCCTGCAACGCCCGGACCGCGGTGAGCGCGGGGTACGTGTGGCCGCCGGTGCCTCCCCCCGTGACGATGAGGCGGAAGGTGCTCGGGAGACGGGAAGCAGGTTGGTTCACCCGGCGCACCTTACTGGCCCGGCCGCAGCCCGGAGGACGATTCCAGCCGCGCCCCGCCACCGGCGAGAGTATGGCTATGGCCGAGCGCTGATCGACCGGAATCCTAGGGTTGGATTTCGGCGGTAACGATTCCTCGGCGGTGCCCCTTGGGGTGCCGCCGTTTTCGTATGCCTGGAATCGTCAATCCACGGTGACCGCCCTCGCCGTCACGGGGGCTATGTCGCATATGAGTTCATGTAGTACGAGCAGATGAAAAGTATGGAAGGGCAGCTAATCTCTGGGATGTCATCGGATTGGCCACTTGAGGTGGTTTTGCCATCAATTGCACTTTGCGTGGCCGGAGTCGAAGGGAAGCGACGACATGTCAGCTCGCCGAATGCTCACCGGTACGTTCCTGGGGCTGGGAGCCCTGGCCCTGGCCGCCACGGCGGTCGCCCCGGCGGCCAACGCCGCGCCCGTCCCCGTAACCAGCCTCAATTGCGACGGCGATACCTACACATGCACGGCCGGCCTGCGGTTCGGTGACGGCAGGTGGGTCGCGCAGTGGAATGTGAACGTATTCCACCAGAGCCCGGCGAGCCAACAGCGGGCCGCCCGGTCGGCGGACGCGCCGCGCGGTGCCGCGGCCCCGGTTCCGGTCACGACCCTCACCTGTGACGGGGACACCTACAAGTGCACCGCCGGGCTTCAGTTCGGTGACGGCAGGTGGGTCGCCCAGTGGAACGCCAATGTGTTCCACCAGGCGATGGCCAATGCCGTGCCCACCGCGTCGGCGAAGACGGTCAAGGCTCCGCGGGAGGCCGCAGCGCCGGTGCCGGTGACCGCCCTGAACTGCGACGGTGACACCTATAAGTGCACCGCCGGGCTTCAGTTCGGTGACGGCAGGTGGGTTGCCCAGTGGGACGCCAGCGTCTTCCACCAAAGCTGACGTTCCACCAGCAGGAGTGATCGAGGGCCCGGCGCGGACCAACGCGCCGGGCCCGCCCGGTTACCCGTCCTCGAAGGCCACCGGCGCCTCGAACGCCGCCCGGCGCGTTGCGCGGCGCAGCGCTCGCAGCACCGGTCCGCCGAGGGTGAGGGTGAGCACCATCGTGACCACGGCGCGCGGCAGGTCCCAGCCCAGCGAGGTGGCCAGGCAGTACGCCGCGAAGCGGGCGAGGTTCTCGCCGAGTGGGTCGCCGGGGACGTAGGAGATCCCCGAGGCCATGCCCTGCAGCAGGGTCCAGCCCTGGAGGTTCATGACCGTTCCGTAGGCCACGGACGCCACCGCCCCGTACCCCGCGAGCAGCAGCGACTCCGCCCGGCCGGGCGGCCGGGCGGCGCCGGGGAGCAGCCCCGCGCCCATCGCCACCCAGCCCATCGCCAGCATCTGGAACGGCATCCACGGGCCCACCCCGCCCGTGAGCAGCGCGGACGCGAACATCGACACGGCGCCGAGGACAAAGCCGAAACCGGGGCCCAGCACCCGTCCCGACAGCACCATCAGGAAGAACATCGGCTCGATCCCGGCCGTCCCCGCGCCCAGCGGGCGCAGGGCCGCCCCCGCCGCCGCCAGTACCCCGAGCATCGCTACGGCCTTGGCGTCCAGACCGGTGTCGGCGATGGTCGCCACGACCACGGCCAGCAGGAGCGGGAGCAGCGCGGCGAACAGCCAGGGCGCGTCGGCGGCGTGGGTGGTGATCCCCGAGTCGCCCGGTGCGAACAGCGGCCAGCCGAAGGCGACGACACCGATCGCGGAGACGAGTGCGAGCGCCGCCACCGAGCGCGGGCCGAGGCGTATGGCCTTCGTCCCGCCGCCGTTTTCCCGTTCCGCGCGGTGCGGCCCGCTCGGCGCCGTCCCGCTCATGTCGCTCCCTCCACTGCCTCGCGTACCTGCGGCACCGTCAGCCACGGCAGTGGGGCCAGCACCTTGGCCACCTGTGGGGCGAAGGCGGGGGAGGAGACCACCACCTCGGCCGTGGGGCCGTCCGCGACCACCTCGCCATCGGCCAGGATGACGACGCGATGGGCGAGTTCGGCCGCGAGTTCCACATCATGGGTGGCCAGTACGGTCGCGTGGCCGTCCGCGGCCAGCCCGCGTACCACCTCCACCAGGCGCGCCTTCGCCGCGTAGTCGAGCCCGCGGGTGGGCTCGTCGAGCAGCAGCAGGGGCGGCCGGGCGGTGAGGATGACGGACAGGGCGAGCGCCAGCCGCTGCCCCTCCGACAGATCGCGCGGATGGGCGGTGTCCGCCACCTCCGGCAGCAGCCGGCCGACCAGCTCGCGGCAGGTGCCGGGCGCGGCGCCCGCGTCCTGGTCGGCCGCCGCGCACTCGGCGGCGACCGTGTCCGCGTAGAGCAGATCGCGCGGCTCCTGCGGTACGAGGCCCACCTGGCGCAGGAGCCGGGCGGGGCGGGTGCGGTGCGGTACGACCCGGTCCGGGCCGACCCGCACCGAGCCCGAGGCGGGTTCGCACAGCCCGACCAGGCTCGCCAGGAGCGTGGACTTGCCCGCCCCGTTGCGGCCCATCAGCGCCACCGTCTCGCCCGGCCGCACCGTCAGGTCCACCCCGCGCAGCGCCTCCACCCGGCCGTGACGTACGGACAGCCGCGCCACCTCGCCCACCGGCCCGCCCGGCGGCGGCTCGGCCACCGCCCGCGGGGTGAGCGGCGCGAGCCGTTCCCGCAGCGGCCCCGCCTTGCGGCGGGCGTCCCGTACGGACAGCGGTACCGGCGGCGGCCACCCCGCGAGGCCGCCCAGCGCCACCACGGGCGGCTGGACGGGCGACACCGGAAGCAGTTCGGCCGGTGCGCCGGTCAGCGGGGCGGCGCCGGGGGAGGGGAGCAGGATCATCTGGTCCGCGTACTGCGCCACGCGTTCGAGGCGGTGTTCGGCCAGCAGGACCGTGGTGCCCAGGTCGTGCACCAGCCGCTGCAGCACGGCCAGCACCTCCTCGGCCGCCGCCGGGTCCAGCGCCGAGGTCGGCTCGTCCAGGACCAGGACACGGGGGTGGGTGGTGAGCACCGAGCCGATCGCCACGCGCTGCCGCTGCCCGCCGGAGAGCGTGGCGATGGGACGGTCCCGCAACTCGGCGAGGCCCAGCAGGTCCAGCGTCTCCTCGACCCGGCGGCGCATGGTGTCCGGCGCGATGCCGAGCGACTCCATGCCGTACGCCAACTCGTCCTCGACGGTGTCGGTGACGAAGTGCGCGAGCGGATCCTGGCCCACGGTGCCGACGACGTCGGCGAGTTCGCGCGGCTTGTGGGTACGGGTGTCCCGGCCCGCGACGGTGACGCGGCCGCGCAGGGTGCCACCGGTGAAATGCGGTACGAGACCGGAGACGGCCCCGAGGAGTGTCGACTTACCGACCCCGGACGGGCCCACGAGCAGACACAGCTCCCCCTCGGGGACGGTCAGGTCCACCCCCGCGAGGGCGGGCCGCGCCGCACCGTCGTAGTGGACCGACACCTGCTCGAAGCGGATCACTGCGTGCTGCCCTCCTCGGGCCCCGCCTCGGCTCGCGCGTCAGCGCGCTTGCCAGCGGGCGGGGTTTGTGCGGTGGGGTGGTGGTCGGGGGCGTCTGCCGGGTGCGAGCCGGGCGGCGTGTCGGGGCGCGGGTCGCGTCGCCGGTCTCGCTCTCGGGCGGGCGCGGCGGGGGCGGGCACGCCGTCCGGCGGATCCGCTTCGCGGGCCGCGGCCGGGGGCGGGCCGGGGGCCGCGTCCAGGTGTGGGTCGGTCGTTGTGGAGTCGGGCTGCGGGTGCCGGTGCGGCTGCGGGTCGCCGGCGGGCCGAGTGCCGGGGTCCGGGTGTCGCCGGATCCGCTCTCGGGCCGGTGCGGCGGGGGCCTCGTTCGCCGGAGCCGGCTCGCGGCCCGGCGCCGGCGCCGCGAACGCCGGGAGCAGACCCAGCAGCACCCCCGCCGCCGGCCACAGCGGCAGCGTCGGTGCGGTGAGCGGGACGACGGACGGCTGGAGGGCCTGTGGGGCGTACGAGGCGGCAGCGATCATCAGTGCCGCGACCGCCGCCCCCGACCCCGCCACCAGCCATGCCCGTACGCCCCAGCGGTCCGGGCGGTAGCGGCTGCGCACCGAGCGGCGGCCGCCCAGCCACAGGCCGCCGAGCGCGGCGGCGACTCCGGCGAGCAGCAGGGGCAGTCCGTAGCCCGCGCCCTCGGCCGTGAGCAGGCCGTACGTACCGCAGCAGACGCCGAACAGCCCGCCCAGCGTCAGCGCGGTGGTGGTACGGGCGACGGCGGGCGGCACCTGGGCGGTGCGGCCGTAGCCGCGCGCGTCCATCGCCGCCGCCAGGGCCACCGAGCGTTCCAGCGCGCCCTCCAGCACCGGAAGTCCCACCTGCAGCAGCGCCTTCACCCCGCGGTCGGGGCGGCCGCGCAGCCTGCGGGCGGAGCGCAGCCGAGTCACGTCGGCCACCAGATGGGGTGCGAAGGTCATCGCCACCACGACCGCGACCCCGGCCTCGTAGAGCGCGCCGGGCAGCGACTTGAGCAGCCGCGCCGGGCTGGCGAGGGCGTTCGCGGCACCGACGCAGATCAGCAGGGTGGCCAGCCGCAATCCGTCGTACAGCGCGAACACCAGCCCCTCGGCCGACACCCGGCCGCCGACGCGCACCCCCTGCGCCCAGTGGGGCAGCGGGACTTCGGGGAGCGTGAAGAGCACCCGCGTCCCGGGGATCGGCGAGCCGAAGAAGACCGCGAAGAACAGCCGGATGGCCAGCACCACGAGACCCAGCTTGAGGAACGCGGTGTACGAGCGGGCCCACGGCGCGTCCGTGCGGCGCACGGCCACCACATAGCCCGCGACCGCGATGAGCAGCCCGAGCAGCAGCGGGTTGGTGGTCCGGGACGCGGCGGTGGCCAGCCCGAGCGCCCACAGCCACCAGGCCCCGGCGTGCAGGGCGGTCCCGCCGCGCGGGGTGCCGGCTCGCAGCCCGGCGCGGGAGCCCGCGCCGGGGCGGCGCGGAGCCGTGGCCGGGGCGGTGGCGCGCGGTGTCATGGCGGTGGTCTTCCGTGTGCTCATACGCGACGGCGGCGCGCCTGCCAGACCGCCGCGGCACCGAGCAGGACCACGGCGGCGAGTCCGCCGATCAGCCCGGCCGAGGGTCCCGAGCCGCCGCCGTCCGCCTTGCCGCCGTCGCCCTTCGGGGCGGCGTGGGCGTCCCCGGAGGTGCTCACCTTGTCCCCGCAGCCCGTCTCCGGATAGCCGGAGACGGCGCACAGCAGGGCCGCGGAGTTGTAGCGCAGCGGTTTCGCGACGGCGGCGAGCGCCTCCCCGGCGGACGCGTCCTCGCCGACCCGCGCGCACTCGGTACGGGGCGCGGGCGGCGTCCGGCGGTCGGGTGCGTCGGTGGCGGTACCGAAGTCGATGACCACCGCGATCCGTTTGGTGCCGTCCGTGGCCGGGGTGTCGGCGCAGACGGCGGCGAAGTCGGCCATGCCGCGCGGCCGGGTGGCGTCGTTCGAGTCCTCGCTGACCGCGTAACGGAAACCGATCATGTCGCCATCACCGGGCCGTGCGGAGGAGGGCCCCTGGGTGGCGTAGCTCCAGCTGTGGCCGTCCCCGCCCCGCTGCCAGAACGACCAGTAGCGGTACCCGTCGGCGGCTTGGGCCCGGCCCGCGCCGAGCATCGCGAACAGGGCGAGGAACAGGGCGAGGAACAGGGCGAGGGACAGGGCGAGGACGGGCAGCGACAGCCGGGCCGCGTGGATGCGCGGGCTCAAAGCTGTCGCCTCTTCCGGCCGCTCAGCAGGAAGCCGATGCCCATACCGGCGACCGCGCAGACGCCGACCGTCCACCAGACGCCGCCGACTCCGTCGTCGTCCTTCTTCTCCTCGCCCTCGCCGTTCCCGTCCGACTCCGCGCCCGGGGCCGCCGCCTCGGGCTCCGGGCCGGTGGCGGTCAGTTGCTGGACGAGGTCGGCGCCGCCGAAGTCGCGCGGGTTGGCCCCCGCCGCATGGGCCGCGAGGACCAGTTTGGCGAGGGCGCCGGGGTCGCCCTTGGCCCAGGCCGCCGCGCCGCTGTCCTTGCTCTGGAGCCACTGCAGGGGCTTGCCCGCGGCCGCGCTGTGTTCCCCGGCGGCGAGCGCGAGCACCGCGTCGGCCGTGCCACCGAAGTCGGGCTGGTCCTTGGCACCGGGCATCGCGGACTTCAGATGCGCATCGGTGTCGGACATGACGCGGGAGAGATGGGCCAGCGCCGCCTCGGCGGCGTCCTTCGGGGTGTCGGCCCCGTCCTTCCCCTTTTCGCAGCGCAGCGGCTTCGGCCCGGCGCCGCTGTCCTTGCCGACGGTCTCGAAGACGAAGCCCTTGCCCCGCGCGGCCAGCGCGGCGCTCGCGGTGGCCAGCTCATTGGCCACGGGCTTGCCCTTGGCCGCCGTGTACGCGAACGCCCCGCGCTCCTCCGCCTTCGCCGAGCAGTCCAGTTGCAGGCCGAGCAGAGCGTCGTACGGGGTCTTGCCTCCCTTGCCCGAGGCCCCCTCGCCCGAGGCCGACGTCACCTTCGCCGGGTCCTGGCCGGTGGCGGCGAAGGCGCCGACCGCCGCCGCGGTGGAGTTGGCGTCGCTCGGGCCGCCCGGGTTCATGCCCCAGCCGCCGTCCTCGTTCTGGTGGCGCTTCAGCCAGCCGATGCCCTTCTCCACGGTGCCGGAGCGCCCGCCCACCGCGGCCAGCGCCTGGACCGCCGCCGCCGTCGCGTCCGTGAACTCGCCCTTCTTCGGGTCGCAACGCTTGGACGTGTCCGCGCGGTACGCCGCGAAGCCGCCGTCCGCGCAACTCTGCCCGGCCAGCCAGTCGATGGCCGACTTCGCCGGGGTGACGCCCACCGCGTCCTGGGCGAGCAGCGCCAGCGACTGCCGCCACACCCCGTCGAACTTCGGGTCCTTGGCGCCGTGGAGCCCCTCGGCACGCCCGGCCGGGCCGTCGTCGGCCACGGCGGCAGGCGCGGCGGCCGCGCCCAGTGCGGCGCAGAGGGAAAGAGCCGCCACGCTGCGGCGAATGTTCATGGCTGTGGTGCCTCTCGGTCGGTGGACGGGCGCACGCAGCCGCGCACGGCCGTCCAGCCGCGCCGCACGCGGAACACTCCGCGGCACGCCTGGCACCCGGCTCAGCTCCGCATACCTCGACGGTGCCGCCACCGGTCGTCCGGCGGCGGGAGCCTGCGTCGTCGCGCCCGCCCGGGTGTTCCGGCTCGTACGCCCCGCGGGGCGCGCTCACGGTTGCGGGTCAGCGCCGGAATCGCACCGGCTTCCCCCGATCGGACGCGTATGAAGTTTACGGACAGCTTATCCGCCGACTTGTCGGGCGCCTTCAGCCGCCCACGGACGGGCCCGATCCACGGCCTTCGCCCCGGACGACCGCGAGACAGCGCGTCGTCGTGCCGTCCCCCTCCTCGATATCACGGCGCCGCGCGAAGCCGACCCGGGCGAGCAGCGCCAGCGACGCCTCGTTGGCCACCATGACCGTGGCGTGCACCTCGCTCAGCCCGAGCGCGCCGAAGCCGTGGCCGACGACCGCCTCGGTCAACTCGGTCCCCAGACCGCGCCCCCACGCCTCCGGCGCCAGCGCGTAGACGATCTCGTGGCCGCCGACGGCCTCGGTCGGCTTGATCTCGGCGTGGCCGACGTACCGGCCGTCCTCGCGGACGGCCCATACGTCGAACAGCCGCCGGGCATAGACCTTGGTGAAGATCCGCCCGAACAGCGCCCGGTCCTCGGCCTCCGGGGCGAGCCTCCCGTCCCCCAGCCAGCGGCACACCCGCCGGTCCTGGAACAGGGCCACGAAGGCGTCCTCGTCCTCGGGCCGGTACGGCTCGAGCAGCAGGCGCGCGGTGCGCAGCGTCGGGGTCATGCGCCGCGACGCTACGTGGCCGGGGGCCGCCCGGCAATCCGGTGGCGCCGCGCCCCCGGCCCCCGCTCACGGTCAGCCGCTATCCGCGGCGCCACCACTGGGCCAGGGACTTCCACCAGCGGCGCCGGGCCTCGTGTTCGGCGCCGGATTCGGGTTCCGGTCGCGGCTCCGTGGTGGTGGGTGCGGTGTCCGGTGAGGGTGCGGTGCCGCCGGGGCCGTTGTCGTCCGGGGCGTCCGCGCGGGCGACCGTGGGGGTCCTGCCCACGGCGCCCGAGATGGCCGCGGTCGCCGCCGCCGCCATCTCGGCCAGCGCCTCATCGGACTTGGCGGCCGTCCGGGGAAAGCGCACCGGCAGCGCGGCCAGGGCCCGGTGGAAGGGGCCGGGTCGCCACTCCAACCGCTCGGCGGGAACGGCGAGTTCGAGATCGGGCAGCCGGTCGAGCAGCTTCTCGATGGCGACGGAGGCGATCAGCTGGGCCGGGTCCTTCGCGGGGCAGGTGTGCGGGCCCGCGCTCCACGCCAGATGGGCCCGGTTGCCGCGCCGGTTCGACAGCAGATACGGGTCGTTGTTGGCGGCCGCGAGGCTGATGACGACGGGGTCGCCCTTGGGCAGCCGGTGTCCGTCGACCGTGACGTCATGGCGCGGGTAGTGGACGCAGAAGTTGGCGAGCGGCGGGTCCTTCCACAGCACCTCGTTGAGCGCGTCCTCGATCAGCATGGTGCCGCCCGCGAGATCGCCCCGGAACCGTTCGTCCGACAGCAGGAGCAACAGCCCGTTGCAGATCAGGTTCTGCTGGGGCTGGGTGCCCGCGCCGACGAGGACGACGATCTGGTGGATCAGTTCCTCGTCGGTGAGCTCGGCGGGGTGGGCGATCAGCCAGGACGTCATGTCCGGGCCCGGATTCTCCCGCTTGAGGGCGATGAGCTGGAAGAGGGTCTCCGCGAGGAGCGCGTTGGCCTGCTCGGAGTCCTCGGTGACGTCGAAGAGCGCCGAGAGCGCCCGCACCAGCTTGTCGCTCAGCTCGGGCGGGCAGCCGAAGAGCTGGTTGAAGACGAGCAGGGGGAGCCGGGCGGAGTACTCCTTGAGCAGATCGGCCTCGCCCTTGGGGCCGAAGAGGTCGATAAGGAAGTCGGCGCTCCGCTCCACGTAGCGGCGCAGCGCGTGGATGTCCAGGCGGTCGAGGGTGTCGGAGATCGCCGAGCGCAGCCGGTGATGCTGCTCGCCGTCGCTGCACAGCGCGTTCGGCCGGTACATCATCATCGGCACCACGGGGTTGTCCATGGGGATGGTGCCGTCGGTGAGCGCCTGCCAGTGGCGCGCGTCCTTGGAGAACGTCTCGGGGCCGCGCAGGATGTCCAGCGCGGTCTGATAGCTGGTGACGAGCGAGACGGGGACGCCGGGCGCCAGCTCCACGGGCGCGATGCGTCCGTGTTCCCGCAGGCGGGCGTAGGTGGCGGACGGGTCGGCGGCGAACTCGGGGCCGTGCAGCGACTCGAGCCCGTATCCGGCCGGGGCCCGGCCGGAGTGGGCGGGGCAGCCCGGGGGCGGTGTCGGATCAGCGGCCGGATCTGCCGGATCTGCTGCCGGTTCGGCCGTCGGAGTCGGGTCGGAATCGCGGGTGGGGCTCGTCACGCATGCTCCTGCTGATACGGCTGTTACGGGGGGTGTGCGGCTGTGTGCGCCAGGCCGGGTAAGGCTAGCTTCCGGTTCGTCGGACCGGCACCCCATACGTCACTCAAATCGCTTGGTACATCACCGGATTGCTACCCGGCACCGCTTCCGCCCGGCCCAGCTTCACCAGCCGGCGCAGATGCGCCTCCGCCTCCGAGACCGCGATATTGCGGGAGCCGAAGGGGATCTGCTCCCACGGTCGGTTCCACTCCATGGCCTCCGCCAGCCGCCACGGGGTGAGCGGGGTGGTGAGCAGCGCCAGCAGCCCGGCCAGCCGCTCCTCGTGGTGGTCCAGCAGCGCCCGCACCCGCGCCGGGGCGTCGGTGAAGGCGTACTGGTGGGCGGGGAGCACCTCGGCGGGGGCGAGGGCGGCGACGCGTTCGAGGGAGTCGAGGTAGTCGCCGAGCGGGTCGGTGACGGTCATGTCGTCGGGGTCTTCGTAGAGCCCGATATGGGGGGTGATCTCGGGCAGCAGATGGTCCCCGGAGAACAGGCGGCCATGGCCGGGCAGGCCCTCCCCGGCCGCCGGATGGGCCTCTTCGAGGTGGAGGCAGACATGGCCGGGGGTGTGGCCGGGGGTCCAGATGGCGCGCAGCCGCCGGCCCGCCAGATCGAGGAGTTCACCGGGGACGATCTCGCGGTCGGGGAGCGCGGCCCGCTGCCCCGGAAGGCTCGTACGGCCGGAGGCGCGGCTGGCGCGCAGCGGGGCCAGATGCGCCTCCGGCGCCCCGGCCGCGGCGAGCTTCTCCTCCAGGTATTCCAGCCAGCGGGAGGGCTCGGCCTCCCGGGTGCGCCGGACGACCTGGGCGTCGGCGGTGTGCATGGCGATCCACGCCCCGGACGCCTCCCGCACCTGGCCGGACAGCCCGTGGTGGTCGGGGTGGTGATGGGTGACGAGGACGCCGTGGACATCGGAGACGGAGGCGCCGCAGGCGGCGAGCCCGGCGGTGAGGGTGTCCCAGGCCGTGGGGTCGTCCCAGCCGGTGTCGATCAGGACGGGGCCGCGGTCGGTGTCGAGGAGGTGGACCAGGGTGTGCCCGAGCGGGTTGTCGGGGATCGGGACCGGGATGCTCCACACCCCGCCGCCATGGTTGGTCACGCGCGTCACCTGCGCCATCGGCTCCCCCTCTCCTCGACACAAGCATTGCCCACTATAGCTAGAACTGGTATCAGTTCTGATGCAGCGTCAGATATTCGACGCGGTCCGCGGCCCACGGCCCTCCGGGCGGGCCGGCCGTACGTATCCGTACCCCTCAGTCATCGGCCGGAAGGCAGCAGCGATGAACGACCTCATCGAGCACGGGCAGCTCTTCATCGGCGGCGCGCTGGCCGATCCGGCGGGCGAGGACACCATCGAGGTCGTCTCGCCGCACACCGAACAGGTCATCGGGCGGGTGCCGCACGCCTCCCGCGCCGATGTGGACCGGGCCGTCGCGGCGGCGCGGACGGCGTTCGACGAGGGCCCCTGGGCCCGGACGAGCCTGGACGAGCGGATCGCGGTGGTCACCCGGATCAAGGACGCCATCGCCGTACGCCATGAGGAGATCGCCCGGGTCATCAGCGCGCAGAACGGCTCCCCGTACTCCTGGAGCGTCCTCGCCCAGGCGCTCGGCGCGATGATGGTGTGGGACTCGGCCATCACCGTGGCCCGCGACTTCGTCTACGAGGAGCGGCGGGCCGGGGTGCTCGGCCCGCTGCTGGTGCGGCGGGAGCCGGTCGGGGTGGTCGCGGCCGTGGTGCCGTGGAACGTACCGCAGTTCGTGGCGGCCGCGAAGCTGGCGCCCGCGCTGCTCGCGGGGTGCTCGGTGATCCTCAAGCCGTCGCCCGAGACACCGCTGGACTCCTACATCCTGGCGGAGATCGCGACCGGGGCGGGGCTGCCCGAGGGGGTGCTGTCGATCCTTCCGGCCGACCGCGAGGTCAGCGAGTACCTGGTTGGCCACCCGGGCGTGGACAAGGTGTCGTTCACCGGCTCGGTCGCGGCCGGAAAGCGGGTGATGGAGGTGGCCTCGCGCCATCTGACCCGGGTCACGCTGGAGCTGGGCGGCAAGTCGGCCGCGGTGATCCTGCCGGACGCGGACCTGGAGGCGGCCGTCACCGGGATCGTGCCCAACGCCTGGATGAACAACGGACAGGCGTGTGTGGCCCAGACCCGGATCCTCGCGCCGCGCGCCCGCTACGACGAGATCGCCGAGCGGTTCGCGGCCGCCGCCTCCGCCCTGGTCGTCGGCGACCCGCTGGATCCGGCCACCCAGGTCGGGCCGCTGGTGGCGCGGCGGCAGCAGCGCCGGTCGCTGGACTACATCGCGCTGGGGCAGCGGGAGGGCGCCAAGGTGCTGACCGGCGGCGGCCGTCCGGAGGCCCAGCGGACCGGCTGGTACGTGGAGCCCACGCTCTTCGGCGACGTCGGCAACGACATGCGGATCGCCCGTGAGGAGATCTTCGGCCCGGTGATCTGTCTGCTGCCGTACGGGGACGAGGAGGAGGCGGCCCGGATCGCCAATGACTCCGACTACGGGCTGTCCGGCTCCGTCTGGACGGCGGACGTCGGGCACGGCATCGACTTCGCACGGCGCGTCCGCACCGGCACCTACTCGGTCAACACCTTCAGCCTCGACATGCTCGGGCCGTTCGGCGGCTACAAGAACTCCGGTCTGGGCAGGGAGTTCGGCCCGGAGGGGTTCTCCGCGTATCTGGAGCACAAGATGATCCACCTGCCCCAGGGGTGGGACGGGGAGCCGAGCTGATGGGGGACCGCTGGCGGATCGAGGTGGACCGCGGTGTGTGCATCGGCTCGGGGATGTGCGTAAGCGCCGCCCCCGGCGGCTTCCGGCTCGACGGGGCGCGGCAGTCGCATCCGGTCGAGACGGAGGCCGACGCTTCCGAGGCGGTGCTGACGGCGGCCGAGGGCTGCCCGGTCGAGGCGATCGCCATCCGGCTGTCGGAAACCGGTGAGCAGGTCTTCCCCCCCGACGAATAGCTCTGCCGGCCGCCGCCCGCCGGTTCAGCGGCCCTCGTACCGCGGTATCAGACCCAGCCCTCGCACTGCGATATCCGTATGGCGTCCACGCGGTTGCGCGCCCCGGTCTTCCGGGTGATCGCGGCCAGATAGTTGCGGATCGTCCCGGTGGACAGATGCAGCGCACGGGCGATCTCCGGTATGGAGGCGCCGTCGGCGGCCAGCGACAGCACGCCCAACTCCCGCTCGGTCAGCGGGATCTTGGCCGCCTGGAGGAAGCCGTAGCCGAGCGCGTCGTCCACGTACCGCTCCTTCCTCGCCACCTGCCGTATGGCCTCGACCAGCCGTTGCGGCGGGGCGTCCTTGTCGACGTAGCCGAGCGCCCGGGCCTCATGCGCGCGGCGCAGTGGGCCCGGCCGCTCCGAGTTGACCAGCACCAGGAGTCCGCAGTCCCCGCCCTCCCCAGAGGCGGATGCCACGAACTTCCCCCACTCGCCCTTCCGTGCCGCCTTGTCCGCCACCGGGCTGTCCGTGTCCACCACGCACACCTGCGGCTGTAAGGAACGGGCTCTGCTACGCGCGTCGCGCCAGGAGCACGCGGCCGCCTCGATGTCTGGTTCGGCCCCTATGACGGATGCCAGGGCCGATCGCAGTAATCCTGACTCGTGTACCAGTAGTAACCGGATCACGAACTTCTCCACCCCCACGATGCCGTTCTCTCGTCGCGCGCCGTTGTCGCTCTGTCGCGCGCCGTTCATGAATACCGGGATTGGGTAGGGCGTGAACGCGGAATTTGAGCCAATGGGGGGCGCAAGGGCGCACAAACCCCTTCCAGAAGCTCGAAGGGGCGCAGGAATTGGTGCACGCGCCCCTGAGGTACCGTCCGTCCGGCTATCGGACCGGGGCGGGGGCGGTGAGGTCGATCAGGCGGCAGACGGTCTCGATGTCGATCTTCACCTGGGCGATCGAGGCACGCCCCGAGAGCCAGGTGATCAGCGCCGAATGCCAGGTGTGCTCGATGACGCGGACCGCCGAGAGCTGCTCGGCCGTCGGGGCCTCGTCCAGGCCCATCGCGTCGAGGATGATCGCGGTGGTGAGCCGGGAGACCGTGTCCACTTCCGGGCTGACCGACCGGTCGGCGAAGGTGAGCGCGCGCACCATCGCGTCGGCCAGATGGGGTTCGCGCTGCAGCGCGCGGAAGGCGCGCATCAGCGTCTGGGCGACCCGAGCGGCCGGTTCCTCCTCGGTCGGCGGCCGCTTGCGCAGCGTCTCGTGCATGTGCTGCAGCTGATCCTGCATCGTGGCGACCAGCAGATGGACCTTGGAGGGGAAGTAGCGGTAGAGGGTGCCGAGTGCCACCCCGGAGTTCTCCGCGACCTCGCGCATCTGGACCGCGTCGAAGCCGCCTCGGCTGGCCAGCCGGGCGCTGGCGTGCAGGATGCGCCGGCGGCGCGCCTCCTGCCGCTCGGTCAGCTGCAGGGCGGCCGGCTTGACTTCTGCGGTCATTTGTCCCACTTCGAATGTGTTGCGTCTGCGGGTCGGCGACAAGCGGACATCGTGCATGATGACAGGACCGTCCCGGGCCTGCGAGTCACTGGAACTCGTTCTAGGCTAGCGCGGGTCCTCCCCGAAGCGCCCGTGTCCGCGCAGTTGAGGCAGGTTGCTGTCGAGCGGCGCTCGCGGTCGCGCCGGCGGGACCGCACCCGGTGCACACCCCCGTCGTCAACTTCTCCTCACGCCCCGGCTACCGAGTGGTAGGGATCACCTGCCCCGGCCCTGGAGAGGTCGCCCGGGGCAGGTATCTTCGTGACTCCTCAGGGGATGCGTTAGTGAAACTTGTTCTAGATAAACGGAAGCGGATACGCTCCCGCTGAACTGCACCAAGGAGGGGGCGCGAGTGACCGCAGAGGCCGCGCAGGAGACCGGGGCCGACCCGCTTCGAGCAGCACCCCCCACCGCCACCGGCGAACGGCCGCTGCGCATCGCACTGCTCAGCTACAAGGGGAATCCGTTCTGCGGGGGCCAGGGCGTCTATGTGCGCCATCTCTCCCGCGAACTCGCCCGGCTCGGCCACACCGTCGAGGTCATCGGCGCCCAGCCGTACCCGGTGCTCGACACCGAGGAGGGCGTCACCCTCACCGAACTGCCCAGCCTGGACCTCTACCGCCAGCCCGACCCGTTCCGCACCCCCCGGCGGGACGAGTACCGGGACTGGATCGACGCCCTGGAGGTCTCCACCATGTGGACCGGCGGCTTCCCCGAGCCGCTCACCTTCAGCCTGCGCGCCCGCCGCCATCTCGCCGCGCGCCCCGGCCAGTTCGACGTCGTCCACGACAACCAGACCCTGGGCTACGGGCTGCTGGGCCTGGAGAAGCTCGGCTTCCCGCTGGTGACCACCATCCACCACCCGATCACCGTCGACCGCCGGCTGGAGCTGGACGCCGCCGACGGCTGGAAGCGCAGGTTCTCCGTACGCCGCTGGTACGGCTTCACCCGGATGCAGAAGCGGGTGGCCCGGCGGCTGCCCTCGGTGCTCACCGTCTCCGGCTCCTCCCGCCGGGAGATCGCGGAGGACCTCGGGGTGCGGCCGGACCGGATCCATGTGGTGCACATCGGCGCGGACACCGGCCTGTTCTCGCCCGACCCCGCCGTCCCGGAGACCCCCGGCCGCATCGTCACCACCTCCAGCGCGGACGTACCGCTCAAGGGCCTGGTGTATCTGATCGAGGCGCTCGCCAAGGTCCGCACCGAGAACCCCGAGGCGCATCTGGTCGTCGTCGGCAAACGGCCGGAGGAGGGGCCGGTGGCCACCACGATGGCTCGCCACGGGCTCGAGGACGCCGTCGAGTTCGTCAAGGGCATCAGCGACGCCGAACTGGTGGACCTGGTGCGCGGCGCCCAGATCGCCTGCGTTCCCTCGCTGTACGAGGGGTTCTCGCTGCCCGCCGCCGAGGCCATGGCCACCGGCACCCCGCTGGTCGCCACCACCGGCGGCGCCATACCCGAGGTCGCCGGGGTCGACGGCGAGACCTGTCTGGCCGTACCGCCCGGCGACGCCGGCGCGCTCGCCGCCGCCCTGACCCGGCTGCTGGGCGACGCCGACCTCAGACGGCGGCTGGGCGCGGCCGGCCGGGAACGGGTGCTGCGGCGCTTCACCTGGGAACAGGCCGCCCGCGGCACCGTCGAGCAGTACCGCCGGGCCATCGGCGCGTCCGCGCGGACCGCCGCCCGCCGCTGAGCCCCGGCTCCACCCCGTACCTCTCCCGCCCCCGACCCCCTGACGCCTCCCGCCCCGACCCCTCCCGCCTCACGAATCCGCCGGACGAAAGCAGACCCCCGTGCTGACCGTCGATTTCTCCCGCTTCCCCCTCGCCCCCGGCGATCGCGTCCTCGACCTCGGCTGTGGCGCCGGACGGCACGCCTTCGAGTGCTACCGGCGCGGCGCCCAGGTCGTGGCGCTCGACCGCAACGGCGAGGAGATACGCGAGGTGGCCAAGTGGTTCGCCGCCATGAAGGAGGCCGGTGAGGCCCCGGCGGGCGCCACGGCCACCGCCATGGAGGGCGACGCCCTCGCCCTGCCCTTCCCCGACGACAGCTTCGACGTGGTCATCATCTCCGAGGTGATGGAGCACATACCCGACGACAAGGGCGTGCTCGCCGAGATGGTGCGGGTGCTCGAGCCCGGCGGCCGGATCGCCGTCACCGTGCCCCGCTACGGCCCGGAAAAGGTCTGCTGGGCGCTGTCGGACGCCTACCACGAGGTCGAGGGCGGCCACATCCGCATCTACCGCGCCGACGAACTGCTGGAGAAGATGCGCGAGGCCGGACTGCGGCCGTACGGCACCCACCACGCCCACGGGCTGCACAGCCCCTACTGGTGGCTCAAGTGCGCCTTCGGAGTGGACAACGACAAGGCGCTCCCGGTGCGTGCGTACCACCAGCTGCTGGTGTGGGACATCATGAAGAAGCCGCTGGCCACGCGGCTCGCCGAGCGCGCCCTGAACCCCGTCATCGGCAAGAGCTTCGTGGCGTACGCGACCAAGCCCCACGCACCGCGTGAGGAGCGGGCGTGACCGCCCTCGGACCGCGCCCCGGCCCCCGCACCGAACGGCTCGCGCTGCCCGGAGTGCTCAGCCCCGAGCAGGTGCTGCGCACGGTCGAGGGCATCGCCGCCGTCCAGCGCGCGGACGGCGCCATACCGTGGTTCCGCGGCCACCACCTCGACCCCTGGGACCACATCGAGTCCGCGATGGCGCTGGACGCGGCGGGCGAGCACGAGCGCGCCACCGCCGCCTACCGCTGGCTGGCCCGGCACCAGAATCCCGACGGCTCCTGGTACGCGGCCTACCCCGACACCCCGGACGGCGTGGCCGCCACCGACCCCACCGACCGCGGCCGGGAGTCCAACTTCTGCGCCTACGTGGCGGTCGGCGCCTGGCACCACTACCTCTCCACGGGCGACGACGCCTTCCTCGACCAGATCTGGCCCACCGTCTTCGCCGCCATCGAGTTCGTGCTCGGGCTGCAGCAGAGCGGCGGCCAGATCGGCTGGCGGCACCGCGCCGACGGCACCGTGGACCCCGACGCCCTGCTGACCGGCTCCTCCTCCGTCTACCAGGCGCTGCGCTGCGCCCTGGCCATCGCGGAACACCGCGAGGAGCCCCAGCCCGACTGGGAACTGTCGGCCGGGCTGCTCGGCCATGCCATACGCCACCACCCCGAGCGGTTCCTCGACAAGCACCGCTACTCGATGGACTGGTACTACCCGGTCCTCGGCGGCGCGGTCACCGGCGCCGCCGCGAAGGACCGCATCGAGGAGGGCTGGGACCGCTTCGTGGTACCCGGGCTCGGGGTGCGCTGCGTCTCGCCCAACCCCTGGGTCACCGGCGGCGAGAGCTGCGAACTGGCGCTCGCGCTCTGGGTGATGGGGGAGTCCGACCGCTCGGTGGACATCCTGCGCTGGATCCAGCCGACGCTGCGCGCCGAGGACGGCATGTACTGGACCGGTTACGTCTTCGAGGACGACGCGGTCTGGCCGGAGGAGCGCACGACCTGGACGGCCGGGTCGCTGCTGCTCGCCGTGGCGGTGCTGGGCGGGGACGAGGCGACCACGGCCGTCTTCGGCGGTGAGAGGCTGCCGCGAGGCTTGGACTCGGACTGCTGCGGCTAGGGGGCGGCCGGCGGTTCGTGCTGCGGCGGGCTGTTCCCCTACCCGCCCCTTCCCGAAACTGGAACTGCCTCGCCATGCCGTCGATCATCCGCGACGGCGTCGTGGCTGGTCGCGCAGTTCCCCGCGCCCCTTCGGGGCGCGTACCCGGCCACGGCGTACGGGTGTCCGGGTCTGGGGCGGAGCCCCAGTTTCGGGGAGGGGCGGGTAGGGGAAAGACGCGCCGCAGGCGGCACGAACCGTCGGACGCCCGCTAGCCTCGGCGGAGCCGGCCGGCGATGGCGTGGCCGATGAACAGGTACACCACGGCCGGGAGGCCGTAATTGAGGATGGTGCGGAGCCAGTCCGTGTCCATCGTGAAGAGGTCATGGGACCAGCTCGCGAGCCAGCTCGCCGCGTCATGGACCACCGTGACGAGGTCATTGGCGCGGTTCGCGTCGAGAAGGGCGAACAGGATCCAGAGGCCGAGGATGACGGCCATGACGTCCGCGACGACCGCCACGACGGTCGCCGCCTGGTTGCTTCCGTGGCGATAACTTCGTGACATGCCTCACGTGTTGCCCCGCGAGGCGAAGCCAAACCCGGCGCGGCCGCACACCCGTACGAGGCGTTCGGTCTGCCCCGTACGACGTGCCTCAGCCCGCGCTTCAGCCCGCCAGCTCCGCCAGCACCCGCAGCGTCCGGAGGTCCGGCGCCAGCGCCAGCAGATCCGTGATCGGGCCCTTGCGCCACAACTCCAGCCGCTCCGCGATCCGCTCACGCGGCCCGACCAGCGAGATCTCATCGGCGAAGGCGTCCGGCACGGCCTCGATCGCCTCCGCGCGCCGCCCCGCCAGGAACAGCTCCTGCACCCGGCGCGCCTCGGCCTCGTAGCCGAAGCGGGCCATCAGATCGGCGTGGAAGTTCCGGGCCGCGTGGCCCATTCCGCCGATGTAGAAGCCGAGCATCGCCTTGACCGGCTTCAGCCCCTCCGCCACATCGGCGCACACCCGCACCTGTGTCATCGGCGCCACCATGAAGCCGTCCCGGGCGTCGGCCAGTGTCGCCTGGTAGAGGTCCGTCCGCGACGGTGACCAGTACAGCGGCAGCCAGCCGTCGGCGATGCGCACGGTCTGTGCGATGTTCTTGGGCCCTTCCGCCCCGAGCAGCACCGGGAGGTCGGCGCGCAGCGGATGGACGATGGGCTTGAGGGGTTTGCCGAGACCGGTGGCGTCCGGACCGGCGTAGGGGTGCGGGTGGTAGCGCCCGTCGAGCCGCACCGGCGCCTCGCGGTTCAGCACCTGCCGGATGACCTCGACATACTCCCGGGTCGCCGTCAGCGGGCTCTTGGGGAACGGGCGTCCGTACCAGCCCTCGACCACCTGCGGTCCGGACAGCCCCAGCCCCAGCATCATCCGGCCGCCGGAGAGATGGTCCAGGGTGAGCGCCTGCATCGCGGTGGCGGTGGGGGTGCGGGCGGCCATCTGCGCGACCGCCGTGCCGAGCGCGATCCGGGTGGTGTGGGCGGCGAGCCAGGTGAGCGGGGTGAAGGCGTCCGAGCCCCAGGACTCGGCGGTCCACACCGAGTGGTAGCCCAGCCGCTCCGCCTCCTGGGCGAGTTCCAGATGGTGGGGGTCGGGGCCGCGGCCCCAGTAGCCGAGCGCCAGACCGAGCCGCATGGGAGCCCCCTCGTTCCGCCGGACAGGGTGGAGAACGGCGGCTCACAGCACGTCAGCCGCACACCGGCCGGACTGTACGGGCCGGGGCCGCACATGGCAACGGCCCCTCGCCTGGTGTTTCGGGCGAGGGGCCGTTGCCATGTCATGCGACGCACACGGTCATGTCATGCGACGCGCATACGCGGGTCAGCCGCGCTGGATCCCCGTGGTGTCCTGCAGCACACCGCGGCGGCCGTCCTGCGTCTGGGCGACCAGCGCCTGACCGCGCTGCTCCACCGCGAGGTACCAGGTGCCGGGGGCCAGTTCGGCGATGGTGCTCGACGAACCGTCCTCCGCGTACAGCGGACGGGCCACCGGCACCGCGAACCAGAACGGGGCGAAGTCCCCGCCACCCGCGGCCGGCGGGGTGGGGGCCGGAGCCTGCTGACCGCCGAAGGACTGGCCGGGCTGCGGCTGGCCGGGCTGACCGGGCTGCGGGGCGCCGTACGGCGCGGGGGCGCCGGGCTGGGCACCGCCCGGGCCCGGGTAGCCGTACCCCGGCTGCGGGCCCTGGGCGCCGTACGGGGCCGGAGCCGGGGCGGAGGCGTTCATCAGCGGGGCCTTGAGAGCCGGGACGCGCTGGGTGAGCAGCGCGACGGCGGCCATCGCCAGGGTGGCGATCAGGCCGAGGATCTGCCCGACGCCCTTGTCGACTCCGTCCGGGCCACCGATGATCGTCCACAGCGAGCTCCAGGCCGCGAACACCGCGAGCGCCGAGCCCCACTGCTCGAGCGAGAGCCCGAAGAGGTTGCGGCCCGCGGGCTGGAAACGCGCGGAGACGATGAGCGCCGCGGCGATCACGCCGGCCAGGAAGATGGATGGCAGTACGGGGAAGAAGTCGGACTTCCATCCGTTCTCACCGGCGTCCTTGCAGAAGCTGCTACCGCCGCAGTCGACGGTGTAGAAGTCGAGGAAGGAGGCGATGAACAGCAACACCGCTGCTCCGATCACCACGCCGTCGCCTCGAGTGAGCGAGCGGATGTTCAACGTGAGGTCCTTTGTCGTTTCGTCTGTACGAGCGCTGCCGCCAGGCGCGATAGCGCGAAGGCGTCGGGGGTGGGCCCCATCGTACGGGTGAATCCGCCTGCGGAGACCGGGGGTGTCCCATCGGTATCCCGGTCGTGACCTCCCGTTCGGTTGTGGCGGCGCTACTCGTTCAAGAAGTCCGTAATGCCCTGTGCGATACCGTGTGCCGCGCGCTCGCGCCACGCCTTGTCGGTCAGTTCCGCGGCGTCCTGGGAGTCGCGCATATTGCCGCACTCGATGAACACCTTGGGGACGGTGGAGAGGTTGAGCCCGCCCAGGTCGCCCCGGACGTCCAACCCGCTGCCGTCGCCGATGTACCCCGCGGGCGCGCTGCCGGTGGCCTGGGCGAACTCGCCGCGCAGCCGCTCGCCGAGTTGGCGGGAGGGGGCGGTGATGGCGGAGGTGTCCGCGCCGCCGCCCCGTACGGACTTGGGCAGGATCACATGGAAGCCGCGCTCCCCGGCGGCCGCGCCGTCCGCGTGCACGGAGACCGCGGCGTCGGCGTGGGCCTTGTTGCCGATCTCCGCGCGCTCGTCGACGCACGGCCCGTACGGCCGGTCGCCGTCCTGGGTGAACCGCACCGTGGCGCCGCGCGCTTCGAGCAGGGTGCGGGCGCGGCGCGCCACATCGAGGGTGAAGGACGCCTCGGGGTAGCCGGAGTTGGTGGCCGTGCCCGTGGTGTCGCACTCCTTCGTCTCGGTGCCGATGTCCACGAGCCGGGCGATCCGCGAGGGGTGGTCGCGGTTGTGCGGATTGTGGCCGGGGTCGAGCACCACGACCTTGCCCTTGAGGGGCTTTCCGGGCGCTCCGGGCCTTCCGGGCTCCCCGGATGGGGCGGGTGCGGACGGGGCGGACGTGCCGGACGACGGCGGCGGTGGGGAGGACGTCGAGGAGGTCGTGGGCCCGCTCGCCCCGCCCGCCCCGTCCGCGCCGTCGTCCTTCGAACCGCCCAGGGAACTCCACAGCAGCCAGCCGACGAAGCAGGTCGGTATCAGCGCCACCAGAACGATGGCGAGGGTGCCGCCGCGACGACGGGGCTCTGGAAAAAAGCTGCCGTTGGACACGCGGGCGATGGTAGCGGCCCGGCCGACGCGCCTGGGGCGCCGGGCGGCCCCTTCTCAGGCCCCGGGACCGGTGGCGGCAGCGGTGCGGCGCAGGACGCGGAGTGAGCGGGTGGCGGAGACCTCGGTGAACGCGCCGGAGGCCAGCGCGCGGCGGTAGATCCGGTACGGTGCCTGGCCGCCGTCGGCCGGGTCGGGGAAGACGTCGTGGATCACCAGCAGGCCACCCGGTGCGACATGCGGCGCCCAGCCCTCGTAGTCGGCGCCCGCGTGCTCGTCGGTGTGCCCGCCGTCGATGAACACCAGCCCGGCCGGCTTCCCCCACACCGCCGCGACCTGCGGGGACCGCCCGATCATGGCGATGACGTGGTCCTCGAGGCCCGCCCGGTGGAGGGTGCGGCGGAAGGTGGGCAGCGTGTCCATCCGCCCCACCTCGGGGTCGACCACCTCCGGATCGTGGTACTCCCAGCCCGGCTGCTGCTCCTCGGAGCCCCGGTGGTGGTCCACGGTCACGGCGACCGTCCCGGCCGCGCGGGCGGCGTCGGCCAGCAGGATCGTGGAGCGCCCGCAGTACGTGCCGACCTCCACCAGCGGCAGCCCCGGCGCCGCCGCCCGCACGGCCGCGGCGTACAGGGCGAGCCCCTCGTCCAGCGGCATGAAGCCCTTGGCCGCCTCGAAGGCGTCGAGCACGGTGCGGTCGGGGGCCGCGGGCGCGGCGGCGGCAGACTGGGTCACCCGCTCATCCTGCCGCACCGCCCCTGACTCGCGGCGCCCGGGGGCCACGACCTCTTGGCGGGCCGTTCATTCGCATTTGAGCCGGTTCCGCCTAGGGAAATCACTTGACATTCCCGATGTGGAGCAGCGGTTCGACCGCGGTCCGGGTATCCAGCCTCCACTGATTCCCGGTGCCGATGCGCCCTGGTGCCGTCCCTCACTCGACGTCGTGGCCCCGATGGGCCGGACCGAGCGCGGCTTCGCCGGCCGGCCCGGCACGGTGCCGACGATCCATAGTCCGATGCGGCCGTTCAGGCGCCCGGAGCGCCGTTGCCCCGTGAAAGGTGGATCATGACCAGTGCGCCGACCGCACGAGCGGAAGAGCGGGATCTCGCCCGGCTGGACCAGCTCATCGAGGCCTCGGAGAGGCGGCTCGTCGACCGGATGCGGCGGTCGTTCGAGCTGCGGGAGGCCGCGCGTGGCGCCCTGGCCGGGGGCGTCGCCTCGTCCTGGCAGGACGCCGAGCCCGGTGCGATCTGGATCGAGCGGGGCGAGGGCGGGCGGGTCCGGGACGCCGACGGCACCGAGTACGTCGATCTGCACGGCGGGTTCGGGGCCAATCTGGCGGGCCACGCCCACCCGGCCATCGTCGGCGCGGTCGAGCGGCGGGTGCGTCTCGGCACCCACTTCGGCCTGCCGACCGAGGATCTGATCGCCGTCTCGCGGCTGTTGGCGGAACGCTTCGGCCTGCCGCTGTGGAGGTTCGGCAACTCCGGGACCGAGGCCACCATGGACGCCGTCCATCTGATGCGGGTGGCCACCGGCCGCAAGAAGATCATCAAGGTGGAGGGTGCCTACCACGGACACCACGACTCGGTTCAGGTGTCCACGTTTCCCCTTCCGGAGCAGGGCGACATCGGACCGGACCGCCGGCCGTGCTCGGTGCCGTCCGGGCCGGCGTACTTACCGGAGTTCGCCGGTCTGACGCTCGCCGTGCCGTTCGGCGACATCGACGCGGTGCGCACCGCGCTGGAGGAGAACCCGGATTCCGTCGCCGGAATGATCGTCGAGCCCGTGATGATGAACATCGGCGTGGTCCTCCCGCCCCCGGGCTACCTCGCCGCACTGCGCGATCTGTTGCACGCCCACGGTGCGTATCTCGCCTACGACGAGGTGAAGACGGGTCTGGCGGTGGCACCCGGCGGAGCCGCCGAGCTGCTCGGCGTCACCCCCGACCTCGTATGCCTGGCCAAGGCGCTCGGCGGCGGGCTCCCCTGCGGGGCCATCGGCGGCACCGCCGCACTGATGGAACTGATCGCGGACAACACCTATCAGCAGGTCGGCACGTTCAACGGCAACCCGATGACCATGGCGGCGGCCCGCGCGATGCTGACCGAAGTCCTCACCCCCGGGGCATACGCGCATCTGGAGGCCCTGCGCACCACCATCGTGACCGGCGTGAGCGAGCTGATATCGCGCTACGGCATCCCGGGCCGGGTCGTCTCCGCCGGGGCCAAGGGCGCGGTCGTCTTCGCCGACCGGCTGCGCGACTACCGCGACTTTCTCCGCTCCCCCGCCCCGTGGCGGCGCGCCCACTGGCTCTACCAGGTGTGCGGCGGGGTCCTGCTGCCGTCGTGGGGCAAGTCCGAGCAGTTCACCCTGTCCGTGCAGCACACCCGCGACGATGTGCGACGGTACGTGGCCAACTTCGAGCGGCTGTGCCGGGACGTGCGCGAGGGCGCCCCGGACGGTGTCCGCTGATGGCCGCCGGGGAGTGGGAGACCCCCGCGCGGGACGGCATGCGGGAGCCGGAGTCGGTCCGCACCGTGGCCGTCGTCGGCACCGGCCTCATCGGAGGCGGCTGGGCCGCGCACTTCCTGCGGATGGGCTATGACGTCGTCGCCCATGACCCCGCGCCGGACGCCCCCGACGGGCTGAACGCGCTGGTGGACCGCGCCTGGCCGGCCGTGGAGCGGCTCGGCCTGGCCGACGGGGCACGACGGGACAGGCTGAGCTTCACCGGTTCCCTCCCCGAGGCGGTGTCCGTGGCCGACTTCGTCCAGGAATCCGTCCCCGAACGGCTGGATACGAAGGTCCGTGTGCTGGCCGCGATTGACGCGGCGGCACCCCGGGGCGTCGTGGTCGCCTCGAGCACATCCGGCTTCGCCATGACCGATATGCAGACGGCGTGCCGCACCCCCGGACGGTTCGTGGTCGGCCATCCGTTCAACCCGCCCTATCTCATCCCCCTGGTGGAGGTGGTCGGCGGCCGGGCCACCGACCCGGCCACGGTCGCCTGGGCCGGCCGCTTCTACCGCCACACCGGGAAGACGCCCCTGACCCTGGACCGGGAGCTGCCCGGGTTCATCGCCAACCGCCTCCAGGAGGCGCTGTGGCGCGAGGTGCTGCACATGGTCGCCGCCGGTGAGGCCACCGTCGGCCAGGTGGACACCGCGATAGCCCACGGTCCCGGGCTGCGCTGGGCGCTGTTGGGGCCGTGCCTGACCTCCCATCTGGCGGGCGGCCCCGGCGGGATGGCCCATATGCTCGACCAGTTCGGCCCGGGGCTGCTCGATCCCCTGACCAGGCTCGACGCTCCCGAGCTGACGGACGAGCTGTACGAGCGGATGGTCACCGGAAGCGCGGAGGCGGCAGGGGGACGGTCCGTGGCCGAACTGGTCGCGGAACGGGACGCCTTTCTGATCGATCTGCTGCTGCTCCTGGAACGGCATACCCGGCGCTGGGGCCGCCGCGCGGAGCCGACCGCGCCGTCGCCCTACCCGGCGGATGCCCGGCCCGAAGACGCCTTCCCCAAGGAAGCCTGATAGCGGAGCTGTGGCAGCCGGTCGACGGTCACGAGCCCCGGCTCCGCCCGGACCACGTCGGGGATCCGGTTGATGAGCGTGGTGCAGGTGGTGTCCCGGGTCATCACCCGGTCGTTGCGCAGCCGCAGCGCGGGCCGTCCGGTGGTGCGCCACTCGTTGAAGTCCGCCTCGCCCGCCTCGTACACCTTGCCGGTCGAGCTGATGACCAGGTCCACGCCCTCCTCGGTGTGCAGGGTGTCCGTGTCGGTGTAGCCGAGCAGCCTGCCCTGGGCGATGTCCTTGCCGAGCGCCGCACAGGGAATCGTCCTCGCGGCGACGAAGGGCGTGGTCCGGGTCTCCGGCCGTCCCGGTGTCAGCCCGATGGCGGCGGCCAGGGCGTAGAGCGCGGTCCTGCCGAACGTGGGTTTCCGGGCGGCGCCCGCGAGCCATGCGCCGAACTCCGCCACCGTGCTGTCGACATGCTGCTGCCGCGCCACGGCCGGCCCGAAGTCGTCCACGTTCCAGGACAGTTCGCCCTCCACCGTGTGCAGTGTCTGGGCCGAGCCCGCCAGGACGGAGACCAGGCCGACCCAGTAGGCGTCCTGGTGTCCGGTGCCGGTCACGGTGACCCCGTGCCGCTTGGCGAGCTCGTCCAGCCGCCGTGCCCGCGTCCCGGAGGTCGGGAACGGGTACAGCATCTCCTCGGCCAGCGTGAGCACATTGGCGCCCGCCCGGACGATCGTCGCGTAGATGTCGTACATGGCCTGGTTGAGATAGGTGTCGACGGCGACCGCCACGGCGTCCGGCGCGGTCTCCGCGAGCGTCTCCGCGGCGTCGCAGCGGACCGGGACCCCGAGCGGGGGAAGGCCCGCGAGGGTGCCCAGGTCCTTGCCCGCCTTGTCGGAGCCGGGCCGGGTGATCGCGGCGACGATCGGCACTCCGCGCTCGTGCAGCAGCCTGGTGATGTGCAATCCCATGGCCCCTGGACCGTAGATGGCGACTTTGGTGGCGCTGTCGGTCATGCTCTCCTCCGGTGCTGCCGGCCTCGACGAGGGATTTCCTCGTGGGTCTACTAGGTCTTGCGCCCTACCCAAATGCGCCGAAACGCCGATGCGTATGACCGGTTCCGGATGCGAGCATCGCCATCATGTCCACACCAGCGCCCCTCCCCTCGGAAACCGCGGCCACCGCACGGGCCCCGCGCGCCTCGCCCCCGGTCTGGGCGGTCCTGCTGGCCGCCTGCTCCGGACAGTTCCTGGTGGTGCTCGACATCTCGGTGGTGAACGTCGCGCTGCCGTCGATCCGTACCGACCTGGGGCTCGGCGGGACCGCGCTGCAGTGGGTGGTGAACGCCTACGCGCTCACCTTCGCCGGGTTCCTGCTGCTCGGCGGGCGCGCGGCCGATCTCTTCGGGCGCAAGCGGGTCTTCCTCGCCGGGCTCGGGCTGTTCACCGCGGCCAGCCTCGCCGGTGGCGTCGCCCAGGAGCCCTGGCAGCTGATCGCCGCCCGCGCGCTCCAGGGCATCGGCGCGGCCGTGCTCTCCCCGGCCACCCTCACCATCCTCACCACCACCTTCCCGGCCGGCGCGGCCCGCACCCGGGCCATCGGCACCTGGACGGCGGTCGGCGCCGGCGGGGGCGCGGCGGGCGGGCTGGTCGGCGGTGTGCTCACCGAGTATCTGTCCTGGCGCTGGGTGCTGCTGGTCAATGTGCCGGTCGGGGCCATGGTGCTGGTGGCGGCGGCGGTGTGGCTGACCGAGGGCCGCTCCGGAGTGGTACGGCGGCTCGACATACCGGGCGCGGTGCTGGTCACGGCGGGCGTCGCGACGCTCGCGTACGGCATCGTGCAGACCGAACCGCACGGCTGGACCGCCGCCGCCTCGCTCGGCCCGCTGCTCGCCGGGCTCGTGCTGCTCGCGGTGTTCGTGGCCGTCGAGGCCCGTACGCGGGAGCCGCTGATGCCGCTGCGGCTGTTCCGCATCCGGGCGGTGTCGGCGGCGAACGCGGTGATGGTGGTGTGCGGCGGCGGCATGTTCGCCATGTGGTACCTCATGTCGCTCTACCTGCAGAACGTGTTGCACTTCAGCCCGGTCAAGGCCGGGCTCGCCTTCCTCCCGCACAGCCTGTCGATCGTCCTCGGCTCGAAGCTCGCGCCCCGGCTGATGGCCCGGATGGACGGCAAGCTGCTGGCGATCGCGGGCGGTTCGCTGGCCGTCGTCGGCTACGCGTGGCAGAGCCGGATGGGCGCCGACGGCACCTACGTGGGAACGGTCCTGGGCCCCGCGATCATCATGTCGCTCGGGAGCGGGCTGATGATGACCCCGCTCGCCTCCGCCGCCACCTCCGGAGCGGCCCCCTCCGAGGCGGGGCTGGTGTCCGGGCTGGTCAACACCTCGCGGCAGATCGGCGGTGCGCTCGGCCTGACCGTGCTGGCCACGGTCGCGGCCGAGCGGATCACGGCGCACGGCGGGGCCGGACCGGAGGCGCTCGCGGCCGGGTACGGTCACGCCTTCGTCGTGGCCACCGGGATCATCGCGACGGCGGTGGTGCTGATGGCCGTCCTGCTGCCGCGGACGCCCGCGGTCACCCGCGGCGGCTCGTAGCCGATCTACAGCCAGCCGTTCTGGCGGGCGGCGCGGACGGCCTCCATGCGGTTGCGGGTCTGGGTCTTGCCGATGGCCGAGGAGAGATAGTTGCGCACGGTGGCGGGGGAGAGGTGCACCTTGGCCGCGATGTCCGCGACCGTCGCCCCGTCCACCGCCGCCGAGAGCACATCGCGTTCGCGCTGGGTCAGCGGGTTGGGGCCCGCGCCGAGGGCGGCGGCGGCCAGGCCCGGGTCGATCACCCGCTCACCGGCCAGCACCCGGCGGATCGCCACGGCCAGTTCCTCCACCGGGCCGTCCTTGACCAGGAACCCGGCCGCCCCCGCCTCCATCGCCCGGCGCAGATAGCCGGGGCGGCCGAAGGTGGTGAGGATCAGCACCTGGCACTCCGGCAGCGCCTCGCGCAGCGCGGCGGCCGCGTCCAGTCCGCTGCGGCCGGGCAGCTCGATGTCGAGCAGCGCCACATCGGGCCGGGTCTCCAGGGCCCGGTCCACGATCTCGTCCCCGTTCCCGAGCTGCGCGACGATCTCGAAGTCGTCCTCGAGCCCGAGCAGCAGGGCGAGCGCGCCCCGCATCATCCCCTGGTCCTCGGCGAGCAGGAGCTTGATCACGCCTGTCGCGTCCTTCACGCCCTTCGCGTCCTCCGCCTCGTTCACGCCGTCCGGGCTCCCTCGACCTCGGCCTCCACCACGTCCTCCGTATCCACCGGCAGTTCGGCGACGAGCCGGAAGCCCCGGCGCCCGGCGGGGCCGGACTCCAGCGAGCCGCCCGCCGCGGACAGCCGCTCGGCCAGGCCCTTGAGCCCCGTACCGCCGATCGAGCCGTCCGCGCCCGCCGCGCGCGTACCGGTGGCACGGGAGCCTACGCCGCACCCGTCGTCCGTGATCTCCAGCCGTACCCGGTCCATGCCGCTCCGCACCTCGATCTCGCACCGGGACGCCCCGCTGTGCCGCACCACATTGGTGACGCCCTCGCGGACCACCCACCCCAGCAGCGCCTCGGTCTGCGGGGCCAGCGGTGGCCCCTCGCGGCGGACGGCGGCCTCGATACCGGCGGCGTCCAGCGCCGAGCGGGCCCGGTCCAGCTCGGTGCCCAGGCTGCCCTCGCGATAGCCGGTGACGGCCTCGCGGATCTCGGTGAGCGCCTGCCGCCCCACCGCCTCGATGTCCGCGGCCTGTCCCAGCGCGGCCTCCAGGTTCTTCGGGGCGAGCCGGCGCACCGCCTCCGCCTTGACCACGACGACCGACATGGTGTGGCCGAGCAGATCGTGCAGATCGCGGGAGAACCGCAGCCGCTCCTTCTCCACCGCCGTACGGGCCAGCTCCTGACGGGTCGCGCGGAGCTGGGCCACGGTTTCGAAGAGCGACAGGATGGCCGCCGTCACCAGGCCGGACAGCATGGTGCCGTAACTGACCGTGAGCGAGTCCGAGGGGCCGCCGCGGAGCCCGGCGATGACTCCCGCGGAGGCGGACAGCACGAGGATGACGGGTCCCAGCTTCCGCCTCCCGCCGCGCAGCACGATCCCGGAGGCCAGCGACAGCAGCGGGAAGCACAGCAGCCAGTTCCCGGCGTAGCCGATGCCCAGCGCATAGGTGACCGCGGCCAGCCCGGCGAGCGCCAGCGGCGGGGTCCTGGTGTGGCGGCGGCGCTCGTCGAGGGCGGTGAAGACGGTGGTGAGGTAGAGCGCGATGAAGGCCGCCACCCCCGCACCGCCGAGCCAGGGCAGCGGCGTCTTCCCCTTGAAGAGCGCCTGTACGTCCCCCGTGAGCATGAAGAGCCAGGGCACGAAGGCCCGGCGGCCCGGTGGCTTGAGGCGCTCGATGCGCGCGGCGGTGGCATACATGCGCCTGACCTTACGGATCCCTGGATGAGCTGGGCAGATGCGGATGTCGGGGGATGGCCGTGACATTTGTCCCAGGCCCTTCGGCACCCCGGCCGCCGTCACCTGACGGGCCGTCAGTGCGCACCGCCCGCACCCTTCCCCCTTCGGGGCGATTGGGTTATACAGGGTGCCATCGGCTAGAACGCGTTCTACATGTCCACGCGGACGACGCGACCCTGCCGACCAGCGACGACCCCGGCACGGCCGACGGTGCGGACGGGCGGGCCGGGGTCTTCGGACCGTGGACCGGCGAGCGGACCAAGGAGTGGTGTCGCCCTATGCCCATCGATGTCGCGAAGGCCGTCTCGGCCGAACCCCGGAGCACGGCTCTCATCTGGGGACAGAAGGACATCCAGCTCTACCACCTGGGCATCGGCGCAGGAATCCCCGCCACCGACCCCCAGGAGCTCCGCTACACCCTGGAGAGCAAGCTCCATGTGCTCCCCAGCTTCGCGACCGTCGCGGGCGGCGGGATGGCGGTCGCCGGGGGCATGGCCGCACCCGGTATCGACGTCGACCTCGCCGCCGTCCTGCACGGCGGCCAGACCGTCGAACTGCACCGCCCCATCCCGCTCGGCGGGGACGCCACGCAGACCTCGAAGGTCGCCGCCGTCTACGACAAGGGCAAGGCGGCGGTCATCGTGCTGCGCTCCGACGTGGCCGACGCGGACGGCCCGCTGTGGACCTGCGACACCCGGATCTTCGTCCGGGGCGAGGGCGGCTTCGGCGGTGAGCGCGGCCCCTCCGACCGCCTGGAGCCCCCGGCCCGTGAGCCGGACCGCACCGCGGAGCGGGCCATCCGCGAGGACCAGGCGCTGCTCTACCGGCTCTCCGGGGACTGGAACCCGCTCCACGCCGACCCCGAGTTCGCCAAGCTGGCCGGGTTCGAACAGCCCATCCTGCACGGACTGTGCTCGTACGGGATGGTGCTCAAGGCGGTCGTGGACACGGCGCTGGACGGGGAGGTGGCCCGGGTGCGCTCGTACACCACCCGCTTCGCGGGGGTGGCCTACCCGGGCGAGACCCTGCGCGTCCGGATGTGGCAGGACGAGGGGCGCGTCCAGGTGACGGCGACCGCCGTCGAGCGGGACGACGCACCGGTCCTCACCGACACCGTCGTCGAACACACCTGAGATCGCGCCACACCCGCGATCACGCCACACCTGAGATCACGCACGCTCGACATCACGAGGAGCCGCTGTGCGCGCAGCCGTACTTCACGAGACGGGACAGGACAAGCTCGAAGTCCTCGACGACATCGAGGCGGTGGGCTTCGGCCCCGGCAAGGTCCGGCTGCGGCTGAGGGCCACCGGGCTGTGCCACTCCGACCTCTCCGCGATGGCCGGGGTGCTGCCGCAGCCCGCGCCGTTCGTCCCCGGCCACGAGGGCGCGGGCGAGATCCTCGACGTGGGCGACGGGGTGACCGGGCTGAGCGCCGGCGACCGGGTGCTGGTGTGCTGGCTGCCCGCGTGCGGCGGCTGTCCGGCCTGCCAACGCGGTCAGACCGAGCTGTGCCTGACCGGGTTCATGAACGCGGGAACCCCCAACTTCCGGCGCCCCGGCGGCAGTCCGGAGGACGTCTTCGGGATGTCCGGGACCGGCACCTTCGCCGAGGAGATCGTCCTGGCCGCGCCCTGCGCCGTGCCGATCCCCGACGACGTCCCGTACGACATCGCGGCCCTCATCGGCTGCGGGGTGACCACCGGACTCGGGGCCGTCTTCAACACCGCCCGGGTGGAGGCCGGTTCGTCGGTCGCGGTCATCGGCTGCGGCGGGGTGGGCATCAGCGTCATCCAGGGGGCGAGGGCGTCGGGCGCCGCGCAGATCGTCGCCGTCGACCCCGTGGAGTCGCGGCGCGAGGCCGCGCTGCGCTTCGGCGCCACCGAGGCGGTGGCCCCGGACGGTCTCGACTCCGCCAAGAACAGCGTCACGGCGGGCGAGGGCTTCGACTACGTCTTCGAGGTCGTGGGCCGCTCCGCCACCGCCCGCCGGGCGTACGAGATCACCCGGCGCGGCGGCACGCTGTGCGTGGTCGGCGCCGGGGCGCTGGACGACTTCCTCCAGTTCAACATGTTCGAGCTGTTCTTCGACGAGAAGCGGATCCTGCCCTCGCTGTACGGCGGCGGCGATGTGCTCCGCTCCTACCGGCGCACCATCGACCTGTGGCGGGCCGGCCGGATCGACCTCGAAGGGCTGATCACCCACCGGGTGCGGCTCGGCGAGATCAACGACGCGATCGGCCAGATGCGGACCGGGGAGGCGCTGCGCACATGCATCGAGATGTGACCGGCCCGCTCACCGGGAAGACCGCGATCGTCACCGGCGCCGGGCGCGGCCTCGGCCGCGTCGAGGCCCTGGAACTGGCGGGGCTGGGCGCCAGTGTCGTCGTCAACGACTACGGACAGGGCGGACGCGACGGCAGCGGCGAGGCATCGGCGGGCCCCGCCGAACAGGTCGCCGAGGAGATCCGCGCGGCCGGTGGCCGGGCCACGGCCCACGCGGGCGATGTGGCCGACCACACGCAGGCGGGCGAGCTGGTCCGGCTCGCCATCGACACTTACGGCGCGCTGGACATCCTGGTCAACAACGCGGGCATCCTGCGCGACCGGATGGTCTTCTCGATGAGCGAGGACGAATGGGACTCGGTGATCCGGGTCCATCTCAAGGGTCACTTCAACACCATCCGCTTCGCCGCCGCACACTGGCGCGAGCGGTCCAAGGCGGCGGACGGCGGCCCGGTGCACGGCCGCATCGTCAACACCGCCTCCGAGGCGTTCCTCGCCGGTTCGCCGGGCCAGCCGAACTACGCGGCGGCAAAGGGCGGCATCGTCGCGCTCACCACCTCCACGGCGGCGGCCCTCGCCAAGTACGGGGTGACGGCCAACGCCATCTGCCCGCGCGCCCGCACCCGGATGACCGAGGACGTCTTCGCCGGCTTCGAGCGCCCGGAGGACGGCCGCCTCGACGCCCTCGCCCCCGAACACGCGGCCCCGCTGGTCGGCTATCTCGCCTCACCGGCCGCGGCCAAGGTGAACGGCCAGGTGTTCGTGGTGCACGGCGGCATGCTGGCGATCCTGGAGCGGCCGAAGGTGGCGGCGAAGGTGGACGCGAAGGGGGACGCCTTCGGCTTCGAGGAGCTGGACGCGGCGCTGACGCCGTACTTCGCGGAGCGGGGCGGGGAGAGCTTCGCGGCGGTGGAGGTGCTGGGGCTCAAGCGGGGGTGAGGTGCCGTCGGCCGGGGGGAGGGGGCTGGCCGGGGCACCGGCCGCGATCGCCGGACGGGCCGGACTTCCGGAGGAAATCCAGCCCGTCCCGCGATCGGGGACGACCCTGAGATGCCTGCGGTTTTGAGCTGCCTGCGGTCTTGCGACGCCTACGGTCCTGAGATGCCCAGGGTCTTGAGGTCTTGACGGTCCTCAGGAGCCGTTCTCGTTCGGGCGACGGTGGCGGCCGTGGGCCGGTGCCTGGGTCTCCTCGGACGCCGCCTGCCCCCGGTGCTTGCCCTGTGAGCCATCGGCCTGGGCCGCGGCGGCGTCCCGCGGGCGCGCCTGGGTCGTGTCGATGTGGGTTTCGGACATGGTGGGTACGTCACCCCGTCAGATCGCTTGTACTGTGCGAAAGGGGCTGACCACGATGTCGCACAACGTTCCATGCGCATCACCCGGGGCGTCCCGCACGCGGACGGAACGCAGGAATGCGCAGCCCCTGCCCGAGTCTAACCAATCGGGTGATCCCGGACCCAGCGGGGTGGCCGGGGCCGGGGTGGCCGCGCGAGCGGCGCCTGCTGCAGCGGTACGGGCCGCAGGGCGGGGGTCAGACCGGTCCCGGGAGCGGGCTCCGGCTCGGGCCCCATCTCCTGCTCGACCCCGGCCCACGACCCGGTCCCACCCCACGGCTCGACCCCGGACCCGCACTCGGGCTCCGGCACCCGCTCGTGCACGGGCAGCGGCGTCGGCTCGTGCACGGCCATCGGCACCGGCTGGTGTACGGGCAGCGGCACCGGTTCGCGTACGGGCATCGGCACGGGCTGGTGTACGGCCATCGGTGCCCGCTCCCGCGGCGGCATCGGCTCGGGTGGCCGGGACGGCGTCGGCGTCGGCTCGGGCACCGGCCCGGACGCCCGCACGGGGGTGGACGCGCCGGGCCCGCCGACCCGGGTCCACGGTGTGATCCTGGTCGCGACCCCCGGCGCGGGCGTCGCCGTCCGCGACGCCTGGACGACCGGCGCTTCGGCCGGAACCGCGCCGGATGCCCGTGTCGCCCCCGCGATCCGCCGCGCCCCGGCCGCCTCGTCCGACCCCCACGGCGCCGCCGCGTCGTCCCGCTGCCACAGCGCCTGGGCCGTGGCCGCGCCGGACACCTCCGCCACCTGGCCGGATGGCTCGGTCACCGGTGTCATGCGCGCCATCCGCCGCGCTCCCGTGGCGTCGTCCGGCTGCCACGGCGCGGCCGTGTCGCCCGGTCTCCAGCGCCCCGCCGTGTCGTCCCGCCGCCACGATCCCGTCCGGTCGTCGGGTCTCCACCGCGCCTCCGCCGACCCGGACGACCCCGCCGCCCCGTGTGGGCGCACCCTCGCCAGCCCGCAGGGCACCTGGGGGGTGGCGTACGGCAGGCACAGTTCGCCGTCCCTCGTCCACAGGCCCGCGCCCGGGAGCCAGCCCTCCGGGGCCGGGAACTCGCGCAGCCGCCGCTCCGCCGGGCGCCATACGCCCACCCACGGCCGCCCGGCACCGGCCCCGGCACCGGCCCCGGACCCGCCCCGTCCGTCGATGCGGAAGGCCACCGCGCACACCTCGGGCGTCAGCACCTGCCCCGGCTGCACCGCGAACGGCGTGGCCTCCGACCACCCCGCGGGCCGCAGACAGTCCGGGAACCGCACCGGCCGGGTGCTGCCCAGCACACCCCACCCCAGCCGCTGCTCGCCGGGCGCGTCGGACCGTACGAGCAGCAGACCGCTGTCGGGGTCGGCGAGCAGCAGCCGGTCGTCGCTGCGCTCGGTGATCTGGAGCAGCGGGCTGATCTCGCCGCCGCGCCGCAAGTCGACCACCACGGTCTTGGTGCGGCCGTCGAGTTCGCGGTCGAGGGCCAGCAGCCGGCCCGTACGGTCCAGCCAACTGCCGCCCGTACAGCGGCCGGGCACCTCGGCCAGGTGCTGGGGGGCGAGGACGCCGCCGCCGAACAGCAGCCAGACGGAGGTGGACCGCGGCCCGCGCCCCAGCGCGAACGCGCACAGGCCGCCGGGCGCGGGCGGCAGCAGCGAGACCTCGGCGCGGTCGATGGAGCCGAGCGGGCGCTCACCGGTGCCGGGGCCGGTCGGGTAGAGCAGCGAGAAGGCGTGGTGGCCGGCCACTCGGCGGTGGATGAGCACCTGCCCATCGGCCAGTGGCAGCAACTCGCTGTCCGGCTCCTCGGGCTGGGCGGCGGGCAGCGGTACGGCGTAGGGCTCCGGGCCGTCCAGCGTCCAGCGCTCGGGGTACCAGCAGCCCGCCTCCCCGCTGAGCGCGAGCCGCGCGCCGTACGAATGGTCCGAGGCGATGGTGAAACCCCCTCGTGGCCGGTCGCCGACGCCCCCGGTGAGGGCGGTGTCGAAGGCACAGGCAGTCATCGGTCAGTCACCTCCGGCCACTGAACGTAGTTTTCGCACTTCCTGCCGAAGGCCGTAATGGGCCCACTCCACCCGTAAGTGTGGCTCTTGCCCGATTCGCCTGAGAGGTCGGGGGTGAATGTGCTGTAAGCGACGCGGGGATGGTTTGTGATTAAAGTAAGGCACACCTAAGTGCGATCGTCGCGCTCGTGGACACGGGCGTGCCCGGCTATCCCTGGAGCTCCGTCATGTCCCTGCGCGCCCGCGGCAGCGCCGCCCTCGCCCTCGCCCTGGCCGGGGCGCTCTCCCTCACCGCCTGCGGATCCTCGGACGACGGCGCGGACGGCGGCAAGCGCAACGGCGGGGGCGGGAAGTCCGTCGCCCAGGGCGGCAAGGACTTCGGCAAGGCGGCCGAGGAGACCGCGAAGCTGGGCACGGACGCCAAGTCGGGCGCGTTCCCCCGCACCATCACCCACGCGATGGGCAGGACCGAGCTCAAGAGCAAACCGAAGCGGGTCGTGGTGCTCGACGTCGGTGAGCTCGACAACGTGGTCTCGCTGGGGGTGAAGCCGGTCGGCTACGCCCCCTCCGAGGGCGACCAGGCCATACCCGACTACCTCGAGAAGGACGCCGGGAACCCGAAGAACGTCGGCACCATCAACAACCTCAACCTCGAGGCCATCAACGCCCTCCACCCCGATCTGATCCTCGGCAGCAAGCTGCGCGCCGAGCCGCTCTACGACGAGCTGAAGCAGATCGCCCCGACCGTCTTCTCCATCCGCCCCGGCTTCACCTGGAAGGAGAACTACCGCCTCAACGCCGCGGCCCTGGACCGCACCGCCGAGGCCGAGCGCAACCTCGACGCGTACGAGAAGAAGGCCGAGAAGCTGGGCGAGGACATCGGCGCCGACAAGCCGACGATCACCATGCTGCGCTTCATGCCGCAGGCCACCCGGCTCTACGCCAGGGCGTCCTTCATCGGCACCATCCTCCAGGACGTCGGTCTGCCGCGCCCGAAGAACCAGCAGATCAACGATCTCGCCGCGGAGATCGGCCCGGAGCGGATCGACGAGGCCGACGCCGACTGGATCTTCACCGGTGTCTACGGCGACCCCAAGGCCACCAAGCGGGACCAGGCGCAGTCCAACCCGCTGTGGAAGAAGCTGAAGGCGGTCAAGGCGGGCCGGGCCCGATCCGTCGACGAGGAGACCTGGTACCTGGGCCTCGGCGTCACCGCCGCCGACCGGGTCCTGGACGACCTGCGCGGCTACCTCGTCCACTGAGCCCGCCCCTTCGGGCCGTCGCGCGGATGGACTCGGGGCCGTCGCGCTGAGTGAAGGCCGGGGCAGGGCTCAGCCGTGATCCGGGAGGTAGCCTTGCCCCGTGCCCGCACTCAACGACGTCCTCGCCGCGCTCGACGCCCTCTGGCCGCCCGAGCGGGCGGAGCAGTGGGACGCCGTCGGCACGGTGTGCGGTGACCCCGACGCCGAGGTCACCCGCGTGCTGTTCGCCGTCGACCCGGTCCAGGAAGTGGCCGACGAGGCGGTGGACCTCGGCGCCGATCTGCTGATCACCCACCATCCGCTCTATCTGCGGGGCACGACCACGGTCGCCGCCGCCACCTTCAAGGGCCGGGTGGTGCACACCCTGATCAAGCACGACATCGCCCTGCACGTCGCGCACACCAACGCCGACACCGCCGACCCCGGCGTCTCCGACGCCCTCGCCGGCGCGCTCGACCTGCGGATCGTCGGTCCGCTGGTGCCCGACGCCACCGACCCCGAGGGCCGCCGCGGACTGGGCCGGATCTGCGAACTCGACCACCCCGAGACGCTGCGGGAGTTCGCCGGGCGCGCCGCCGCCCGGCTGCCCGCCACCGCACAGGGGATCCGCGCCGCGGGCGACCCGGACCGTAACGTCCGCCGGGTGGCCGTCAGCGGCGGCTCCGGCGACAGCCTCTTCGAGGCGGTGCGCGCGGCCGGGGCCGACGCGTTCCTCACCGCCGACCTGCGCCACCACCCGTCCTCGGAGGCGCGGGAACACAGCGATCTCGCCCTGCTGGACGCCGCGCACTGGGCCACCGAATGGCCCTGGACCGAGCAGGCCGCGGCCCAGCTGGACGAGATCTCCGACCGGCACGGCTGGGGTCTGCGGACGCATGTCTCCCGTATCGTGACCGACCCCTGGACGGCCCACGCGGCGGCCCCCGCCGCCCCTCGCTCGACTCCCTGACCTCGTTTCCGTCCCACTCGACTCCCCTGGAGCCCCACGCTGAATGCCGCGCCCGCCGATCAGATCCGCCTCCTCGACGTCCAGGCGCTCGACGTCCGGCTGTCGCAGCTCGCGCACAAGCGCAGGACGCTGCCCGAGCACGCCGAGATCGAGAGGCTGAACGCCGATCACACCCAACTGCGCGACCTGCTCATCGCCGCGCAGACCGAGGAGAGCGACACCGCCCGCGAGCAGACCAAGGCGGAGCAGGACGTGGAGCAGGTGCGCCAGCGCGCCGCCCGCGACCAGAAGCGCCTGGACTCCGGAGCCGTCACCTCGCCGAAGGACCTGGAGAACCTCCAGCACGAGATCGCCTCCCTCGCCAAGCGCCAGGGCGACCTGGAGGACGTCGTCCTGGAGGTCATGGAGCGCCGGGAGTCCGTCCAGGAGCGGGCCGCCGAGCTGACCGAGCGGGTGGAGTCCCTCCAGTCGAAGATCGGCGACGCCACCTCGCGCCGGGACGCGGCGGCCGAGGGGATCGACGCCGAGATCGCGACCGCCACCAAGGAGCGCGAGGTGATCTCCGGGGCCGTCCCCGCCGATCTGCTGAAGCTCTACGACAAGCTGCGCCAGCAGCAGGGCGGCGTCGGCGCGGCCCGGCTCTACCAGCGGAGCTGCGACGGCTGCCGCCAGGAGCTCGCCATCACCGAGCTCAACGAGGTGCGCTCGGCCGCCCCCGACACGGTGCTGCGCTGCGAGAACTGCCGCCGGATCCTGGTCCGTACGCCCGAGTCGGGGCTGTAGGCCGATGGCGCGGCGCTTCATCGTCGAGGCGGACGGCGGGTCCCGGGGCAACCCCGGGCCGGCCGGCTACGGCGCCCTCGTGCGCGACGCCGAGACCGGTGAGACGCTCGCCGAGGTGGCCGAGTACCTGGGCACCGCGACCAACAACGTGGCCGAGTACAAGGGCCTGATCGCCGGGTTGCGGGCGGCCTGCGCCCTGGATCCGGCGGCCGAGGTCCGGGTGCGGATGGACTCCAAGCTGGTCATCGAGCAGATGTCGGGCCGCTGGAAGATCAAGCACCCGGATATGCGGCCGCTCGCCGCCGAGGCCAAGGGGATCGCCCCGCCCGGCCAGGTGAGTTACGAGTGGATCCCGCGCGAGAACAACAAGCACGCGGACCGGCTCGCCAACGAGGCGATGGACGCGGGCAAGCGGGGCGAGCAGTGGCGGCCGAAGGTGCCGCCCGGCGGCACACTGGCGCCGGGCGCGCCGGAGGCCGCCGCACCCGCCGACGACGCCCTCGCCGAGCCCGCCGCCACGGGGGCCCCGGCGGTGGGCTGGGGTTCGGCGGATCTCGGCACACCCGCCACGTTCGTCCTGCTCCGGCACGGGGAGACCCCGCTCACCCCCGAGAAGCGCTTCTCCGGCAGCGGCGGCACCGACCCCGCACTCTCCGACGTGGGCCGCCACCAGGCCGAGCGGGTGGCGGCGGCGCTCGCCGCACGCGGCACCATCCAGGCCGTCGTCGCCTCACCGCTGCGGCGCTGCCGGGAGACCGCCGAGGTGGTGGCCCGCCGCCTGGGCCTGGACGTCGGCGTCGAAGAGGGGCTGCGCGAGACGGACTTCGGCGCCTGGGAGGGCCTGACCTTCGCGGAGGTCAAGGAGCGCTACCCGGACGACCTGGACGCCTGGCTGGCCTCCACGGAGGTGGCCCCCACCGGCGGCGGCGAGAGCTTCGCGACGGTCACCCGCCGGGTCGCGCTCGCCCGCGACAAGCTGATCGCCCGTCACCCGGGCCGTACGGTGCTGCTGGTCACCCATGTGACCCCGATCAAGACGCTGGTCCGGCTGGCGCTGGGTGCCCCTCCGGAGTCCCTGTTCCGCATGGAGCTCTCGGCGGCCTCGCTGACGGCGGTGGCGTACTACGGGGACGGGAACGCGTCGTTGCGGCTGCTGAACGAGACGGCGCATCTGCGGTAGGGGCCGACCGCGGTGGCGGTCACGGTGCCGACCGCGGTAGTTGTCACGGTGCCGGTCGCGGCGGTTCTGTCACGGTGCCGGTCGCGGCCACCGTCACCGCCGCAGCGCCGCCGCCTCCCGGGCCAGGGACTCGACCCGGGCCCAGTCGCCCGCCTCGAGCGCGTCCGGCGGCAGCATCCAAGTGCCGCCCACGCAGCCGACGTTGGGGAGGGACAGGTACCCGAGGGCGTTCGAGGCGTTGACCCCGCCCGTCGGGCAGAAGCGGGCCCGGGGGAGCGGCGAGGCCAGCGCCTTCAGATACGCGGTGCCCCCGGCCGCCTCCGCCGGGAAGAACTTCATCTCCTCGACCCCGCGCTCCAGCAGCGCCACGACCTCCGAGGTGGTCGAGACCCCCGGCAGATACGGCAGCCCGGACGCGTCCAGCGCCCCCAGCAGCCGGTCCGTCCAGCCGGGCGTGACCAGGAAGCGCGACCCGGCGGCGACGGCCGTCTCCACCTGCTCCTGGGTCAGGACCGTACCGGCGCCGACGACCGCGTCCGGGACCTCGTCGGCGATCGCCCGGATCGCGGCCGCGGCGGCGGGCGTCCGGAAGGTCACCTCGATCGCGGGCAGCCCGCCCGCCACCAGCGCACGGGCCATCGGAACCGCGTGGGCCACGTCATGGACGACGACCACGGGGATGACGGGGGCGAGGTCGAGCAGCGAGGAATCCGGGGAACCGGGGGAGGGCGCGGTGCTAGTCACGGCGTCCATCCTGCCTGTGGTGCGGCGCACCGCGCAATGGCGGTTGCGCATGCCGCAACGGACGCGTACGGAGTGGCGGCGGGGCCGGGCCCTCCGCCCAGTCCGGAACGGGCGGCCCGCCCCGCACCACCGCCCGATCGCGTACCCACCTACACCTCCGTCACTACCTACACCTCCGTCACCACCACATCCAGCCCCCACGCCCGGCCCACCCGCTCCGGCGGCGCCGACTCCACCACGTACCCCAGCCCGCGCAGCGCGTCCACGAGCTCGCCGGGGCCGTCCGGTTCGGCGCCCGAGGTCAGCAGGTCCCGTACCATCCGGCCCTTCGTCGCCTTGTTGAAGTGGCTGACGACGGACCGCTTCTCGACCCCGTTCACGGTCTTCGACTGGAGCACCCGCACCGTCGCCGTCCGCTCCGCGACCGCGCCCTTGGGCTTCCACGCCGCCGCGTACGCCGCCGAGCGCAGGTCCAGCACCAGCCCGTCCCCGGCGGCCTCCGGAAGCACCTCGGCCATCGGGGTCCGGGTCCGCCAATACGTTCCGAGCGCGCCGAGCCCCGGGAGCCTCACGCCCATCGAGCAGCGGTAGGAGGGGATGCGGTCCTCGATCCGTACGGCGCCCCACAGCCCGGAGAACACCAGCAGCGACCGCTCCGCCCGGCGGCGGGCGGGAGCGGGCAGTGTGGCCAGCCCGAGCGCGTCGTACAGCACACCGGTGTAGATCTCCCCGGCGGGCCGCGCCGCGGCCTCCCGCAGCGCCGCGTTCTTGGCGATCTCGCCGCGCAGCCCCTCGCTGAGCCCCAGCGCCTCCGCGGCCTTCCCCTCGTCGCCCGAGCAGAGCGACACCAGCTCATCCAGCACCTCCGCGCGCGCCTCGCCCAGGCCCGGCAGCGACAGCGATCCCAGGTCCAGCGGGGACCCGGCGCCTCCTGTGGCCTTTCCCTCGGACGGGGGCAGCAGCACGAGCACGGTCTCTCCTCGAAGGTCGGATGGTCGTCGGCGACGGGGCGCGGGGCGGGCCCGGAAAACCCGGGCCCGCCCCGCCCCGCAGCCTACGGCCTCCGGCCGAGCGGCCTCGCCCCGGAATCCGGTGAGGTTCGGGTGCGCCCCGAAGGGGCGCGGGGAACTGCGCGACCGGCCACGACGCGGCCGCAGACGCACGACGGCCCTTCGCGGCACTTCCCGCAAGCGCTCAGCGCAGCCAAACCGTGGTCCGCACCGGCACCCGCCCCCCATCAAGCGGCCCGCTGGCCAGCACCACTTCCAGCCCCTCCGGCAGCGGCACCGGAACCGCCGAGAGGTTGCTGAGGCTGTGCCAGCCGGTGGAGCGCCGGAAGTGCAGCACCCCCGCGCTCAGCTCGGCCACCGAGCCGACCCACTCCACGCCCTCGTCGCCGCCCAGCGCGCGGCGCAGCCGCAGCGCCTCCCGGTACAGCTCCAGCGTGGAGCCCGCCACCCCGTTCTGCGCCTCGACCGAAAGCTCGCCGAAGTACTCCGGCTGCGGCAGCCAGGAACCCCCCGCGCCGAAGCCGAACGACGGGCCGGACCGGGTCCACGGCAGCGGCACCCGGCAGCCGTCACGGCCCTTGATCCGTCCGCCGCTGCGCTCCCAGGTCGGGTCCTGGAGCGCATCCCGGGGCAGGTCGGCCACCTCCGGCAGGCCCAGCTCCTCGCCCTGGTACAGATACGACGACCCCGGCAGCGCGAGCATCAGCAGCGTCGCGGCGCGGGCCCGGCGCAGCCCCAGCTCCCGGTCGGCCTCCGGCTCCCGGCCGTCGGCGAGCAGCCACGCCTCCCGGCCCGCCCGGCTCAGCTCGTCGGGGAGCGCCAGCCGGGTGGCGTGCCGGATCACATCGTGGTTGGAGAGCACCCAGGTGGCCGAGGCACCGGCCGTACGGGCGTCGTGCAGCGCGCTGTCGATGGCGGTGTGCAGCGCGGGCGCGGACAGCGGGGTGTAGAGGAAGTCGAAGTTGAACGCCTGGCCCAGTTCGTCGGGGCCGGCGTACGGCGTGCGGCGGGAGTTGCGTACCCATGCCTCGGCCACGGCGATCCGCGGCGGGTCGTACTCGTCCAGCACCTTGCGCCACGCGCGGAAGATGCCGTGCACCTCATCGCGGTCCCACAGCGGATGGCTGCCGTCCTCGGGCAGTTCGTCCGGGTCGTAGCCCCGTACGTCCCCGATGTCGCGCAGCGGTTCGGCCAGGTCCTTGGCCAGGCCGTGGGCCACGTCGACGCGGAAGCCCGCCACGCCGCGGTCGGACCAGAAGCGCAGCGTGGTGAGGAAGTCGGCGCGCACCTCCGGGTGGTCCCAGTTCAGGTCCGGCTGTTCGGGCGCGAACAGGTGCAGATACCACTGCCCGTCGGGCAGCCGGGTCCACGCCGGGCCGCCGAAACAGGAGATCCAGTCGGTGGGCGGGAGCGAGCCGTCCGGGCCGCGCCCGTCGCGGAACACGTATCGCTCCCGGGCGGCGGAGCCGGGCGCCGAGCGCAGCGCCTCCTGGAACCACGCGTGGTCGCTGGAGGTGTGGTTGGGCACGATGTCGACCATGACCTTCAGCCCGAGCCGGTCCGCCTCGGCGACCATCCGGTCGAAGTCGTCCAGGGTGCCGAGGCGCGGGTCGACATCGCGGTAGTCGGCCACGTCGTAGCCGCCGTCGGCGAGCGCGGACGGATAGAACGGGCTCAGCCAGACGCAGTCCACGCCGAGGTCGGCGAGGTACGGCAGCCGGGAGGTGACACCGGGCAGGTCGCCGATGCCGTCCGCGCCTGAGTCGGCGAAGCTGCGGGGGTAGATCTGGTAGAAGACGGCCTGCCGCCACCAGTTGGGGTCCGAGGGCTGAAGCGTCACGTGGTCCTCGCGGTGATGGGTACGGGCGGGGATGCGGATCCAGAGCGGATACCTGGTCCTCTACCCCGTTTCCCGGCACCGCCGCGGCAGCCGTCCCCCGGGGCAGCCGTCCCCCGGGGCGGCCGTCCCCCGCGGCAGCCGTCCCCCGGGGCATCCGTCCCCCGGGGCAGCAGGGCCCCGCCCACCCCGCCGCGGGCCGGGAACCCGGCGCCCCGGGACCGGCACACCCCACAACCCCTGACGCCGGCCCCCGGCCCCCGACCCGACCGGTGGCGACCGGGGCGGGCCGCCCTCCGGGTATCATGGTCAACACGGCGGACGAGCCGGCCGGGCGGTCGCGTCGGGGTCCTCAGGGCCCCGCCGAGGAACGTCCGGGCTCCACACGGCAAGGTGGTGGGTAACGCCCACCCGGGGTGACCCGCGGGACAGTGCCACAGAAAACAGACCGCCGGACGCCGCGAGGCGACCGGTAAGGGTGAAACGGTGGTGTAAGAGACCACCAGCGTCCGAGGTGACTCGGACGGCTCGGTAAACCCCACCTGGAGCAAGGTCAAGAGGAGCCGCCGCACGGCGGCTCTGCGCGGACGACCGAGGGCTGCCCGCCCGAGTCCGCGGGTAGACCGCACGAGACCGGCGGCAACGCCGGTCCTAGATGGATGGCCGCCTCCCCGAGGGCCGCGAGGCCCCCGGGAGACAGAACCCGGCGTACAGGCCGACTCGTCCGCCGCCATGGCTCTGACCAGGGAGTATGCCCTGCTCGGGGCCCTCGGGCATACCACTGCACTTCCCTCCTCTACCTGGGAGTTCCCGGGAGTTCCCGCGCGAGTGTGCACGCGTTGTGCACTGGGTCTGCTTGCTTGCATCCTCGCCCAGGCCGCTGGGCGAGGGTGTCTGCGCATGCTCGGAGAGCATCGCCGGACCCACGACTCCCCTCGAGCTCCGGACGGCATGCGCGGTATCCGCACGCTTCGGCTACGCCGTGAGCTTCTCTGCCTCCACCACCGAACGGGAAGGGGGGCGCTGAGCTGATGGCGATCACTGAACATCGCGGTTCTGCGTCATACGTCGGTTTCGGCAGTACTGCCTGGCCGAGGCAGTACCTGCTGAGCGCCGACGATCACCATGAGCAAGCGAGTGTGCCTCGCCGCGCACGCGCCGCAGGTTGCAGTACTCGGCAGGGCACCACACAGAAGGATGACCCCACTGACCTGCAGAATCTGATCGGCAGGCTGGGTATCAAGGGAAGCTTTGAACCCGGAGCGTGGGGCGGAGCAGGCCGATGAATGGCGAGAGGTCGACACACGCCAGCGGCCGGGAGGGGGCTGTTTTCGAGCGGGCGGTCACGCTTCGGGCAGTGACGCTGATCATGGCTGCGGTGGTGGGGCTGACGTTTTTGTTCGGCTTCGGCAATGTATGGACCCTGGCGCTGAGGTTGGGCGTGCCGCCGTGGGTGGCGCCCCTGGTGGCCCCGGCAGTGGATCTTTCTGTGCTGGGATTGCTGCTGGGTACGCGGTTCCTCGCTCTGCAGGGTGCGAGTCGGGAGCAGCTTCGCCCCGCGCGTCGGTTGTTGGTCTTCTCCAGCCTGATGACCTTGGCGCTGAATGTGACGGATCCGCTGCTGGCCGGTCAGAACGGGAAAGCCGCATTTGACGCGGTCGGACCGTTGCTGCTGATCGGTTGGGCAGAGGTGGGTCCAGGGCTCCTACAGGCCATCAGCGGTGTCGGGAGCGCGACATCCGTCCAGGAGTGCCCTGTGGAACGCGCTGCAGAGATAAGCGAGTCGGAGAGAGCCAACGTCGACCAATCGAACGGCCTGAACGACGATGATCAGCAAGGTGAGCTCAGGTATGGCGTGGACGATCTCTTTGAGCGTGCCCTGGCAGAAGACGCGTGGCATTGGGAGGCGTATCAACGGCCGATCTCGGCTGAGACGCTGCGGAAGCGACTGCACATTGGTGCTGCCAGGTCCCGGATGCTGGTGGCCGCTGTGCGTTCGACAAGGACCGATCATCTGGCGGTCGAGGCATCATCTGTCGAGGTCGGCCGTTCAAGCGCTCAGCCTCGCGGCCAGATCGACGGTGCGGGTGAGGAGGGACTGGCGGACGAGTGATCCTTCCGCATGATGCAAAGTGAGGAGATCTCCTTGATTAGCTCCGACATTGACCGACGCACCACGCGCGCCGGAGGAACTGTGGGTATCTGCTTCGCCCAGAAACTGGCTTGGGGCAACAAGGTCAATAAGGACTTCAACCCACCGATGTCTTCTGGAGTTCGGACTGCTCACAGCCAGTGGGCGAGGCCTTAACGACATGGCGCAAGCATCTTCATGACCGCGGAGAAGAGCCGGTCGAACCTCCTATGTCTTGCTGCCATCACCGAGATGAACGGTCTCGGCCTTCAGACCAAGTCCATCAGAAGATCGTCAAGGATCGCGAGCGCGTCTATGTGCGGAACGAGCGCGGAGCCGCTGTGTCACGGACGCCTCGGAGGGCTGATGCCTCACTGCTCATCCCCGTTCCTGCTGTCACGAGCCGTGACGTGACGTGGGCCGACGCGGGGTCACCGGCAGACACGGTCATTGCCTCGTGAACTCGGACAGCAGTAGCAGCGGCGTTCCTGCCGCAGCCGTACCGGTGACGTCTCCGGCTGGACTGTCGCGAAGGCAGAAGAAGTTGAACTGGGAGGCTGCTGCTGCACTTAACCTCTATGAAGAGGTGCCGGACATGACGGGGCATCGGGCGCTAGGCTGCTCTCTCAGCGGGCATAGAGCAAGCCACCGTGCAGCGCTGTGTCCGCACGTGAAAAGCCGGACCCGTCAGTTCCTTCCCGATGGTCGCGGGAGGGGCGGGTCCGGCCTGTCTAAGCCACAGGCAATGACTAAGACTGGAGGATCTTACTCTTGATCGTCGAATACGCAGCTGGCAGCTCGCCTGAGCCTTGGGCGCAGCCTCTTTGGCACGGTCTGCCGGTCGCAGTGATCACTTCCTTCCCATCCACGCCGTCCCCGTACGCGCCGTGGGTGTGGGGTGCCGTGGTGGTGATCGTCGTGCTGTTGCTTCGGCCCTGGGCCGCCCAGCAGCGCTTGGCCTGACGTACATAGCGGGGGCGTCGGCGGCAGTCGTGGCTGGCGTGGGCGCTCCCGACCCAACACGCCCCACGTGTACGCCCGTATCGACGGCTCAGTACCACCTCGCCGCCCAGGTCTGGGCAGTTTTGCCGCGTCGCGTGCGCGGGGAGGGGGAGACATGCCTCATGTGCCTCTGAGTTCGCATCCGGCTGATGAGAGGGGTCCGTTCACCGAGTTGTCCGCTGCTGCGCGGGTGGTGTGGGCGAAGTACGAGCGAAAAACGGACAGTTGGCTTCCGTTGTGGCGCCATATGGCGGACAGCGGGGCTGTAGCCGGGATGCTGTGGGAACACTGGGTTCCCCGGTCCATCAAGGAGTCGGTGGCCGAGGCACTGCCGGCAGGTGAGACAGATGCGCGGATGCTCGTAGGGTTTTTGGCGGCCGTCCACGATGCCGGCAAGGCCACCCCTGCGTTCGCCTGTCAGGTTGAGGCCTTGGCAGCGCGGATGCGGGATGCCGGGCTGGAGATGCCGCTTGCCCGGGAGTACGGAGAGGACCGGCGGTTGGCGCCGCACGGGCTGGCCGGGCAACTGCTGCTGCAGGAGTGGATGTCCCAGCGATTCGGCCTTCGCGGCCGGGTATCTGGACAGTTCGCCGTCGTAGCGGGCGGGCACCATGGCACGCCTCCTGATCATCAGCACATTCACGATCTTCAACTTCGTCCGCACCTGCTGCGGCATCCAGGGTCGAGCGAGAACGTATGGCGCCGAGTGCAGTACGAGCTGATGGACGCCTGTGCTGCATGGGTTGGTGTGACGGAACGACTGCCGGAGTGGCAGGAGGTTCGGCTGGCTCAGCCGGTGCAGGTGATCCTGACCGCTGTGGTGATCGTTTCGGACTGGGTCGCCAGTTCTGCCGAGTTGTTCCCGTATGACCCGGAGACCTGGCAGCCCGCCGGTCCGGTGGGTGAGCAACGCCGGTTGCGGGCTGCCTGGGAGGGGTTGGATCTGCCGGCGCCGTGGCACCCGGAGGAGCCTTTGGAGGCTGTCGAGCAGTTGTTCGCCCAGCGGTTCCCCCGGCTCAAGGATGCGGCGATCCGGCCGGTTCAGGCCGAGGCTGTTCGGGTGGCGCGTGCGATGCCGACGCCGGGGATGGTGGTGATCGAGGCGCCTATGGGCGAGGGGAAGACCGAGGCAGCTTTTGCTGCGGCGGAGGTCTTGGCCGCTCGGTCCGGCGCAGGTGGTGTGCTGGTGGCACTGCCCACCCGGGCCACAGGGGACGCCATGTTTCCCCGGTTCCTTGATTGGCTGGGCAGGTTGCCTGACGGTGAGGTGGGAGGCGATGGTCGGCGGTCCGTCGTTTTGGCTCATGCCAAGGCAGCGCTCAATGAGTTGTGGGCGGGGTTGCTACGCCGAGGGCAGCAGGCCATCGTCGCCGTTGATCTCGATGGACAGGAGCAGGACGGCGTAGGTTCTGCCAAACCCTCTGGCCTCCACGCTCATCAGTGGCTGCGTGGACGTAAGAAGCAACTCCTGGCTTCGTTCGCGGTAACGACCATCGATCAACTGCTGTTTGCCGGCCTGAAAAGCCGGCACCTGGCGCTGCGGCATCTTGCGGTGGCGGGCAAGGTCGTCATCATCGATGAGGCGCACGCCTATGACGCGTATATGGGACGGTATTTGGACCGGGTGCTGGAGTGGCTGGCAGCGTACCGGGTGCCGGTCGTTCTGCTGTCTGCCACGTTGCCGTCAGACCGAAGGCGTGCCCTGGTAACGGCCTATGCTGCTTCATCTGGCGCGGGCGTCGAGACGGGCGTTGACGCCTACCCTCTGATCACTGCTGTCTCCCCGGGGCACCCGGTCCTCACGGCTCGCCCCTCTGCCGCCTCGGGGCGGCTGCTCCGTGTGGTCTTGGAGCGGCTGGACGATGACGTGAGCGTGCTGGCCGACCGGCTGGAGCGGGAGCTGGCCCTGGGTGGCTGCGCGTTGGTCGTGCGTAACACCGTGGACCGTGTGTTGGAGGCGGCGGACGTTTTGAGGGAGCGTCTGGGCACGGAAGCGGTCACCGTGGCGCACTCGCGGTTCCTTGCGGCTGACCGGGCTGCGAAGGATGCCGAGTTGGTTCGGCGGTTTGGGCCGGATCAGCAGGAGCGTCCGTCGCGCCATGTGGTGGTCGCCAGTCAGGTGGCGGAGCAGTCGCTCGACATCGATTTCGATCTGCTGGTCACGGATCTGGCTCCGGTGGATTTGGTCCTTCAGAGGATGGGGCGGCTGCACCGGCACCGGTGGCGTCGGCCGCCCCGTCTGGCGCAGCCGCGTTGTCTGGTTACTGGTGTGGACTGGGTGGCCACTCCGCCCTCGCCGGTCAAGGGAACTCGTGCGGTCTATCGGAGCGAATACGCCCTGCTGCGTTCGCTGGCTGTGCTCGGCCCGTACCTGGACGGAGTAGCTCTGGAGTTGCCGGACTGCATCAGCCCGCTGGTGCAGACGGCGTACGGGGAGCAGCCAGCCGGTCCCAGTGCGTGGTCGCAGCAGATAGCGGAGGCCCGTGTCGCGCACGAGCAACTGCTGGCTGAGAAGAGGGAGAAGGCCGGGGGTTTTCTGCTCGATTCGGTCGCGCGGGCCGGGCGGCCACTGTATGGGTGGCTAGAGGCTGCCGCCGGTGACGTGGACGACAGTAGTGCGGGACGTGCCCAGGTGCGGGACAGCGCGGAGACTTTGGAAGTGCTGGTCGTCCAGCGGCAAGCCGATGGACGGCTGACCACCGTGCCGTGGCTGAACAGGGGACGCGGCGGTTTGGAGTTGCCCACAGATTTCCCGCCGAGTCGGCGTGCGGCCGAGGCGGTGGCCGCCAGTGCGCTCACGCTTCCGGGGCGTTTCAGCACGCCCTGGATGATCGACCGGGTCATCACGGAGCTGGAGCAGTTCCTGGTTCCTGCCTGGCAGGTGAAGGAGTGCCCGTGGCTGGCAGGAGAGCTGATTTTGGTGCTCGACGCCGATTGTCAGACCCGTCTGGCAGGCTTCCTGCTCACCTACAGCCGTGCCGATGGACTGCGGGTGACGGCCCCTGGCGTGCTCATACCCGGTACAGGAGCAGCCGGTGAGGGGGTGGGTGCGTACGAGGACGGATGTGTGAGTAAGGAAGGGAACCACAGTGAGCGACGCCAGGGAGCAGGCGCAGTCGACGCCGAGTTCGACGCCGCTGCTGTTATCCGGGTACGCACGGAGGGCTCGGAGGGAACTGTGATGAACGAGGGGCCTGCGGAGGCGGTCGGGCCTCCGTCTTTCGATCTGGTCTCCGCGCCATGGCTACCGGTGCAGCGAGGGGACGGGACGGTAGAGGAGGTCTCCCTGCTCGGTCTGTTCGAACAGGCGGATTCCCTACGGCGGCTGGTAGGGGATGTTCCCACCCAGGAGATCGCTCTGCTGCGAATGATGCTTGCGATCTTGTACGACGCGTTGGACGGCCCCGCAGAGGTGGAAGACTGGGAGGATCTCTGGCTGTCGTCTAACGCGTTTTCCGCAGTCCCCGCTTATCTCGAACAGCACCGGGACCGATTCAACCTGTTCGACCCCGAGCGGCCGTTCTATCAGGTCGCCGGCTTGCGGACGGAAAAAGGCGAGGTCGCGCCGCTCAGCCGGATCGTCGCGGACGTGCCCGTGGGCGAGCCGTTCTTCGCCATGCGGCGGCCCGGCGTCGCTTCCCTCTCATACGCGGAAGCCGCACGGTGGCTCGTACACGCCCACGCCTACGACACCTCCGGTATCAAGTCCGCCATGGTGAACGACGAGCGGGCGAAAGCCGGAAAGGTCTACCCCCTGGGCGTAGGGACGTTGGGGAATCTCGGGGGAATCCTCGCCGAGGGAGCCACGCTCCGAGAGACCCTGCTGCTCAACCTCATCGCTCTGGAGGAGGCAGGGGCCGAGGCTGACAGCAGGGCCGGGGAGGACATGCCGGTCTGGCGGCGATCCGCCCCACTAGGAGCGGGAGAACGCAAGCACGCGTCCGGGCCCCCGCACCCCGCAGGGCTGCGGGACCTGTACACCTGGCAGTCCCGGAGGATCCGCCTGCATGCGGAAGGCGGCGTGGTCACCGGGGTGGTGCTCGGCTATGGCGACCCGCTGACGCTGGCCGAGCCCTGGAAACTCGAGCCGATGTCGGGCTGGAGGCGCAATGAGGCCCAGGAGAAGAAGCAGGGGCGCACTCCGGTGTACACGCCACTGCGGCATGACCCGAGCAGGGCGGCGTGGCGAGGACTGGGTTCCCTGCTCCCGGCCCGTCGGCAGGTAGCGGACGAAGGGAAAGGCGGTGAGCCGGCCCCCGTCCTGCGCTCCGGAATTGCCCGCTGGTTTACGCGGGTGATCATCGCCAGCGAGATCGACCCTGGAACGTTGGTCCGGTTGCGTTTCGTCGGTACGGTGTACGGCACCCAGCAGTCAGTGATTGACGAGATCGTGGACGACTCCGTGCTCCTGCCGGTGGTCACCCTGCACGAGGCGAACCCGGTATTCGGCGCCGCCGCGGTCGACGCCGTCAGCGACGCGGAAGACGCTGTGCGCGCCCTAGGCCAGCTCGCCGGGAATCTGGCCCGCGCCGCCGGAAGCGCCCCCGCGACGCCCATCGCCACCGCCCGAGACATGGGCTTCGGCGCCTTGGACGGCCCCTACCGGGCATGGCTGAAGGATCTGCTGGCCTTCCCCGACCTGGAGATCGCCCGCCAGCAGTGGCGGGATACGGTCCGCGAGCGTCTCGAGCGACTCAGCCGACAACTGCTCACCTCAGCGGGGCCAGCAGCCGATGAAGGACGACTGATCGACGCCCCAGGGCAGGGCGGCCAGCTGATGGATGCCGGCCGAGCCGAGCTGTGGTTCCGAGCCCGCCTGCACAAGGTCCTGGGCCCGCCGCCGAGCCGGCGCAAAACGACCGCTCCGGTGCCCGCCCAGCCAGGCGGCACTCGATTCGCCGCCCCCAACCGCGCGAAGAGAGCACGATGACCACAACGACACAAGGGACCAAGCCCGCTTCTGCCGTGCAGGAGCGCGACACCAATGACCCGCATCGCCAATCTGTGCCTCGCTCGGCAGCCCTGCGGACTGTCAACCGGTTGCAGAGCGGCTACCGCAGGGACAATCCGGCCGCGGTTGCGGCAGTCGCGCGGCTGCGGCGGGAAGCTGGCCGCGATGTCTATGCCTCGCCCTCGAGCTGGGGTCTCGATGTCCTTGCGGACCTCACCGAGCTTCGAGAACAGCGCAGGCAAGAAGACCAAGAAGGCAACGACCCGTCGCGGTACCTGTCGCGCGAGATCAGGCGACGGCACGAAACGCGAGAGGAGCGCGAGGACCGCGCGGTCCATCTCGCTGTGACCCTCTGGGCACTTCACCAGCAGTCCCTTCGGGATGAACCGATGCACGTCCCCGGCTGGTCTCTGGGCCGCGCCGTACGACGGCTGGCAGATGGCAAGCGGGGCTTGAAGGACCTGACCCGCCCGCCCACCAACAGCCCGGCATCTCGACCGGTGGCGGATGTCAATTCACCCATTCGAACCCGCTTTGTGCGCATCGGAACATCGGTCGATTTCGACATGCTTAGCCGTCGGCTGCGCGAAGTGGTAGTGCTGCTGCGCAACGCTCGCATCCCCCTGGACTACGGGCTGCTTGCCGATCAGCTCAATTACTGGCAGGACGAGGCGAGCCAGGGCGACGTCAGGCGCTCCTGGGGCCGTGACTTCCACCGCGCCTACATCACCTCTGCGACAGACGGCGACGAAGAGGCCACGCCTGACGCTGCTGTCCAGGCCCCGGACGCACTGGCCGACGAGGCGGTCGAGTAGTCCGCGCCCGCCAGCCGCGACGCGGCCGCGACACCGCTCCCCCTGCTGCGCCCCCCAAAAAAAGCAGTATTGCTTGAAAAGAAACGGACCACGATGACCCGCACCATCCTCGACATCCACATTCTCCAGACCGTTCCGCCGAGCAATCTCAACCGGGACGACACAGGAACTCCCAAGTCGGCGTACTACGGAGGGGTCCGCCGTGCACGAGTTTCCAGCCAGGCATGGAAGCGCGCGACTCGTAAAGCGTTCAATGACCTGCTGCCCCCTGAAGAACTCGGTGTCCGTACCAAGAAGGTCGCCGATGCTCTTGCCAAGCGGATCCGCGCCCGGGCTGACTCCCTGCCCGCGGTGGCCATCGAGCTGGCTACCGAAACGCTGAAGGTGGCCACCGGCACTAAGATCGACGTGCCGAAGCGGAAGGGAAAGAACGACGAGGAGCCGACCGCCTCCCCCACCTCCTCTTACCTGATGTTCCTCAGTCAACGGCAGTTGGACGCCCTGGCCGAGCTGGCGATCGAAGGCAGCGGAACAGACGGGGACGTCGACACGCTCACGGAACACTTCAAGAAGAAGGAGAATAAGGCCAAGGCCCGACAGGCGGTCGACTCCAGGCACTCGGTGGACATCGCTCTCTTCGGGCGCATGGTCGCCGACTCTGCCGACCTGAACGTCGAAGCGGCCACACAGGTGGCGCACGCCATCAGCGTCCACAAGTCGGAGATCGAGTCCGATTACTACACCGCAGTGGACGACCTGAGTACTGACGAGGAATCCGGGGCCGGCATGATCGGCACCGTCGACTTCAACTCCGCCACGCTGTACCGCTACGCCGCCCTGGACGTCGACGAGTTGCAGCACAACCTCGGCCTCGGACTTCGAGACGATGAATCACCGAGTACCCCAGTAGAGAAAGCGGTCGGCGCGTTCCTGGAGGCGTTTATCACATCACTGCCGACCGGGAAGATCAACACCTTCGGCAACCACACGCTGCCCTCCGCAGTGATCGTAAAGCTCCGCGGCCGCCGCCCGGTCAGCTTCGCCGGAGCCTTCGAGGAGCCTGTTCCGCAGGGGGCAGGTGGCGGATACCTGCGGGAAAGCTGCCGCCGTCTTGCCTCCTACGTGCCGGACCTGGAGAAGCAGTACGGGATCGAAACCAAGGACGACCACAGCTGGGTCTTCCGCGTCGGCGACGAGACCGAGGAGCTTTCTCGGCTCGGCGAGCGAGTGTCCCTGGAGGTTCTGATGCGCGACGTGAGTGCGGCGGTGGCACAGCGGCTCATGCCCGGAGCCGGGGCATGACGGTGATGCTGCTGCGGCTCGCCGGGCCCCTTCAGTCCTGGGGCTCCACTGCCCGCTTCGCCCGCCGCAGCACGGAAAACGCGCCCACCAAGAGCGGAGTACTGGGCCTCCTCGCCGCCGCCGAGGGCAGGCCTCGCGACGCGGACCTCTCCGACCTTGCCGCGCTGCGTTTCGGCGTACGGATCGACCAGCCCGGCTCGCGCCTCCGTGACTTCCACACTGCCCACCACGCCGACTCGGACAAAGCCATGCCCCTTTCCGAGCGGTTCTACCTTGCTGATGCCGTCTTCATCGCCGGCGTCGAAGGAGACAGGGCGTTGCTGCAGCGCCTGTACCAGGCTCTGCGCGCTCCGCGCTTCCTGCCCTATCTCGGACGGCGCTCCTGCCCTCCTTCCCTCCCCATCGACATGGGCCCACCCTTCGAAGACGCCCTTGAGGATGCTCTGCGCACTGCGAAATGGCAGGCATCCCGCTGGTACCGGCGGCAGCTGGAGCGCGCCGCCGACATGAGGACTTCGACCGGCCCCGTGGACCTGGACGTACTGATCGACTGTCCACCGGGCGAGGCGCCGCACCTCTCCCTTCGGGACGCCCCGGTGAGCTTCGATCCACGGCACCGGCAATACACACTGCGGGGCGTCCTCACCGACCACTCCGCCCCACCGCCGCCTGCGCGGCGCGGTGTGCCAGCGCCGCATGATCCCACCTCCGTGCTCCGCCCCCTCGACTCGCCCAACAGCACCACAACGGCAGAGAACTCCCCGAGGACCAGCTGATGTACCTGACCCGCTTCCGCATCAACACCGCCCGCTCCGGCGCTCGTCGGCTTCTCGGCTCCCCGCACGCCATGCACGGCGCCGTCAACATGGCCTTTCCCAACCCATCAGCCCGCGACGGACAAGGGCCACGGGTGTTGTGGCGCGTGGACCCACAGGCTGCTGGACGCACCGACCTGCTCATCGTCAGCCCCGGCCGCCCTGACCTGACACACCTCGTCGAACAAGCAGGCTGGCCCGGTTTGGAACAACCGGGATGGACCACCTTCGCTTACAAGGAGTTCCTCGACCGCCTCGCCATAGGAGACACCTGGGGCTTCCGGCTCACCGCCAACCCCGTCCACGACATCCACAAACCAGGAGACCCTGAAGGGGCCCGCACCAAACGGACGGCACACGTCACCCCACGCCACCAGATCGGCTGGCTCCTCAAACGGCAGGAACAGGCCGGTTTTGAAATCGTGTGCACGCCCCCCGAACGCCAGCTGACCCAGCGGGGCCACGAACACCAAGTCATCGTGCACAATCGGATGCCCCTGCAGTTCCGCAAGAGGGATGCAGCCGGTTCCTCCCGGCACAACGTCCGCTTCACCCGAGTCACCTTCGACGGTCGCCTGCGCATCACCGACGCCGACGCCTTCCGCCGTACTCTCACCCACGGACTCGGCAAAGCCAAGGCATACGGCTGCGGCCTCATGACTCTGGCTCCCGCGCGGGCATCATGAGTACCGTCGGTCAACGCAGCGCCTCCTCGCCACAGGAACTCACCCGAGTCGGCGACCGGATCTCCTTCATCTACCTGGAACGCTGCACGATTCACCGCGAGGACAACGCCATCACAGCCACGGACTCGGACGGAGTTACCCACATCCCCTCCGCCACGATCGGGACCCTGCTCCTTGGCCCCGGCACCCGCGTGACCCACCAAGCCATGTCCGTGCTCGGGGAATGCGGAGCCGGCGTGGTATGGGTCGGCGAACAAGGCGTGCGCTACTACGCAGGCGGCCGGGCCCTCACCCGTTCATCTCGCCTCGTCGAAGCGCAGGCCACAGCCTGGGCAAACCGCCGCACCCGGCTCGAGGTAGCACGCGCCATGTACCGCCTGCGTTTCCCCGAGGACGACCCCTCGACCCACACCCGCCAGGAACTGCTCAACATGGAGGGGCGCCGGGTCAAGGAGTGCTACCGTCACGAATCCGCCCGTACCAAAGTCCCCTGGCGTCGACGTGAGTACCATCAAGGCAACTTCGCCGCTGGCGACCCTGCCAACCAAGCCGTTACCGCGGCCGCCCAGTGCATGTACGGCATCGCCCACGCCGTAGTGACCGCACTCGGTTGCTCACCAGGGCTCGGCTTCGTGCACTCCGGACACGAACGATCCTTCGTCCTGGACATCGCCGACCTCTACAAAACAGACATCGGCATCCCTGCCGCATTCGACGCAGCAGCTCAAGGCCAAGAAGACGTAGCATCCCGCACCCGTCGAGCGCTCAGAGATCGCATCAACGAAACAGGCCTCCTCAACCGGTGTGTACGAGACATCAAAAGCCTCCTCCTTGCCCCCGACGGCACCCAGGCACCAGACAACACCACAGATCAGGTAACACTCCAATCCGACCGTGACCAACTCGTAGCGAGTGGTCGCAACTACGGCACCCCAGATTCCGGAAACGCCCATGGGAGGAACCGATCTGGTGACAGTTATCGTCCTCGCCAACTGCCCCGTAGGACTACGCGGCTTCCTCACCCGCTGGCTCCTGGAAGTCTCCCCCGGCGTCTTCCTGGGCTCTCCCTCCGCCCGCGTACGGGACATCTTGTGGGAAGAAGTCCGCCAGTACAGAGGCAAAGGCCGGGCCCTACTGGCCTACCAGACCCACAACGAACAAGGCTTCACCTTCGCCACCCACGAGCACGCCTGGCAACCCACCAATCACGAGGGCCTCACCCTCCTGTATCGACCGACAGTTCAGACCTCCGCGCCTAGCAGCCGACCCGCTGACCAGCCACGCCAAGGCTGGAGCAAAGCAGCCAAAAGGCGACGTTTTGGGAATCGGTGACACGAACGGACTGAGTACGGTCCTGCGGCAACGAGACGACCTGCCAGAGAAATGTCCGTTTCCGTGAGAGTAAGTAAAATCCACTCAGTCACGACGTGAAACAGCAGATCACGACGTGTGGTCCCCGCGCCCGCGGGGGTGGTCCCTCAACGACCCGGCCCAGCGCCGTCGGGGTACCGTGGTCCCCGCGCCCGCGGGGGTGGTCCCGACTTCGCGCTATCCGTCTCCGTCACCAACTGGTGGTCCCCGCGCCCGCAGGGGTGGTCCCCAACCCGCGCAGAACGGCACGTGGGGCCGGACGTGGTCCCCACGCCCGCGGGGGTGGTCCCGACCTGATCGACCTCACGATCCGTACGGACGAGTGGTCCCCGCGCCCGCGGGGGTGGTCCCATCCGACCACAGATCCAGCAACGCCAGCGAATGTGGTCCCCGCGCCCGCGGGGGTGGTCCGCCTCACACCGGATGTGAGCGTCGCCGACATGGTGGTCCCCGCGCTAGCGGGGGTAGTCCCACACACAGCCCCACCACCGCGCCGAAACCGTGCTGGTCTCCACACCCGCAGCGATGGGACAGCTCCCAGCGGGCATCCGTCACGCATTCTGTACTGTCGTGGTTACCAGGCCCGTACTGGTGGCCCCTGGGATGCCTCAATTTGAGGGATGACCAAAGGGACGCCCACTCGTGCGGCGGTCCCGGCCTCAAAGTCGTGGGTACGCTTCAGGGCGAGTAGTCCCCGTGAGTGCGGGGGTGGCCCCTGGGATGCTGCAGGCGCCGAGGAGCTGAACAAATGGTCCCCGCGCCCGCGGGGATAGGTGACCCCGTCACCTGCGCTCAGTGTGTGACGCGGTTGCGTCCTCGGAAGTGGTGTACGGGTTCCGCCTGATCCAGGCGTTTGTCTGGGCGTCGGAGTGTATGCCTGCATAGAGAGACGGCCATCGGCTGACCCTGCCGCGACACGACTGCTCCCCGCGCCCGCGGGGATGGTCCCCACATAAAGTCCGCGGGTCTGCTGAACAAGGTCTGCTCCCCGCACCCGCGGGGATGGTCCCACCAACTCGTCCGGCAACAAGTCCGGGAAGCGCTGCTCCCCACACCCGCGGCAGGGCGCCACGCAGAAGGATGGCGATCCTCACCTGCGGAATTTCGTCGGCAGGCTGGTGATCAAGGGCAGTTTCGTACCCGTGTCGTGGGGCGGGGTGGGCCGATGAATGGTAAGGGGTCGACACGCGTCGGTGGCCGGGCGGGGGCTTCTTTCGAGCGGGCGGTCACTCTTCGGGCGGTGACGGGGATCATGGCGGCGGTGGTGGGGCTGACGTTCTTGTTCGGCTTCGGCAATGTGTGGACTCTGGCGCTGCGGTTGGGCGTGCCGCCCTGGGTGGCGCCTCTGGTGGCTCCGGCAGTGGATCTTTCTGTTTTGGGGCTGCTGCTGGGTACGCGGTATCTCGCGCTGCAGGGTGCGGGTCGGGAGCAGCTCCGGCCGGCGCGCCGGCTGTTGGTCTTCTCCAGCCTGATGACCTTGGCTTTGAACGTGACGGACCCCTGCTGGCGGGTCAGAATGGCAAGGCCGCTTTCGATGCGGTCGGGCCGTTGCTGTTGATCGGTTGGGCAGAGGTAGGTCCGGGGCTTTTGCAGGCCATCAATGGTGCCGGGGGGCGGACGTCACGTGAGTCCGAGAGGGTAGATGTCCCGGAGTGTCCCGAAGGTCATGTTGCGGTGATGGCCGAGCAGGAGAGTGCCGATGGCGACCAGCGGTATGGCCAGGTCCTGGCGGAAGATGGTCAACTCGGGGCTGATGGGGACGGTCTTCTGGAGCGTGCGGTGGCAGAAGATGCGTGGCATTGGCAGACGTATCAGCGGCCAATCTCAGCTGAGACGCTACGGAAGCGACTACACGTTGGGGCGGCCAGGTCCCGGATGTTGGTGTCCATGGTGCGCTCGGCAAGGATCGGTAACGTGACGATGGAGGCGTCGTCTGCCCAAAGTGATTCTTCAACTCCGCAGCTGGGTCACCAAGCTGCCAGTGTGGGCGAGGAGGGGTCGAGGTAGAAGGGCCCCTGTGGTGCCCTGCGGCGGGGCCTCCGTAGGTGTTGCGGCGGCGTTGCTACTTCGTGTCGTTTCACGCCAAGGCGGGGGAGCGACTCATGTTCTTGCGAAATGATTTGGACGGTGTCGAAGCCGAAGAATTTGCGGGGTGGATCTCGAAATACATATGCCCGGAATGCCGGGCTTCGTGAGGGACCTGCTGCCAGATAGACATGCAGGTCACGGAGTCTGCTCCCCGCGCCCGCGGGGATGGTCCCCCTCCGGCTTTGTCCCAGAGGTTGAAGAAGAGCTGCTCCCCGCACCCGCGGGGATGGTCCCTCGGCGCCCAGCTCGCCGCGTGAGGGCAGCCGCTGCTCCCCGCACCTGCGGGGATGGTCCCGACCGTGCATGGGTGGCCGGTGGCGTACTGGCCTGCTCCCTGCACCCGTGGGGATGGTCCCAAGCCCCGACCACCTTCCGGGTTAGGGGGATGCTGCTCCCCGCGCCCGCGGGGATGGTCCCCCGCCGGGCCGATGTTCAAGATCAGCGTGGTCTGCTCCCCGCACCTGCGGGGATGGTCCCATCCACGACCACACAGCGATGATCAAGGCCGCCTGCTCCCCGCACTCGCGGGGATGGTCCCATCCACGACCACACAGCGATGATCAAGGCCGCCTGCTCCCCGCACTCGCGGGGATGGTCCCATGGAGAACACGGCCATGACCGGCACGAATCCCTGCTCCCCGCACCCGCGAGGATGGTCCCCTTCGTGAACGACAACAGTAGGCCAGCACACCTGCTCCCCGCACCCGCAGGGATGGTCCCAACCGATGGCCGCCCCTGGACGGCGGCCACAGCTGCTCCCCGCATCCGTGGGGATGGTCCCGCAGGCTTGATGCCGTTCGCCCACAGCCATGTGCTGCTCCCCGTACCCGCGGGGATGGTCCCGTCCCGGCGGTGCGCAGCCCGCCCCACAGCATCTGCTCCCCGGGCTTGCGGGGATGATCCCGGTCCGCCGTAGTACAGCGGGTCGGAGGTGTCCTGCTCCCCCGCATCTGCGGGGATGGTCCCACGTCAGAGTCTGGCTGGTCGACAAGGAAGGCATGCTCCCCGCATCCGTGGGGATGGTCCCGCCGTGAGGAGGACGCCCGACTTGGCGTCGGTCTGCTCCCCGCACCCGCTGGGATGGTCCCTCCGTTCGCGTGGCCGACGCCATCGTCCGCAACTGCTCCCCGCACCTGAGGGGATGGTCCCGGCGCGGCAGGCGTCCGGTCCGGTCCGAACAGCTGCTCCCCGCGCCCGCGGGGATAGTCCCGAGTACGTCGAGTACACCCCGAAGAAGGCAACTGCTCCCCGCACCCGCGGGGATGGTCCAAGACCACCAAGGACTTTGCGGGCGGGCTGGACTGCTACCGCACCCCCGGGGGGGCCAAGTGATCGCTCTGGAGAAGGTGGCCGCGTCGGCCTGCTTCCCGGGTCTGGGGTGGTGTCGAAAGGGGAGGCACATGGCCTTGAAGGCTTGCTGCTCCCCGCGTCTGCGGGGTCGTCCCGGGCCCGCCTCTGTCGGATTGGATCCCGTTGGCGCGGGCTCCATATAGCGCACGACGGATGCGGCGCCTGGGAATTACTCCGCTGGTCGCAGGGCCAGCCGCCTCTCAGGTTGGCGCCAGCCTGCGGGTAAGCGTTGTACCGAGGGCGGGCGCGGGCCTCACCCGAGCTCACCCCCGGTGGTCCCCGCGCTCGCGGGGCCAACCCGCTGTGAAGACGTAGGAACGGAACATCCCCGACCCGCGATGGTGCGCTGGCGAGTAAGACTGGGGCAGGTGGATTCTGGCATTCATCATGCGGAGCCGTGGGCTGGTGTGCAAGGCTGACGCCACGTGCAAGACGAAGGAAATTGGGAGGGGAGCCCAATTTTGTTCAGTTTGCTGGATGAGCCGTGGCTGTCTGCGAGGACTGTCGGCACAATTGCAGGGGGAGGGGTGCAGGGCGGGCTTGGTCCGGTCGAGAAGGCTGGCGTTCGGCGTCTCCTTCTGAGCGCAGATCAGTTCCAGGACATCGTGGTCGACCTGCCCACGCAGAAGCCCGCGATCTTCCGCCAGTTGCTGTTGCCGATCGTCGTTGACGCTCTCGGTCCGCCTGCGGATGCCGCCGAGTGGTTGGATATGTTCCGTGCGGGGGCCTTCTCGCCTCAGCAGCGTGCAGCCTTGACCGCTTACCTGGATAAACACCGCCAGTCCTTCGATCTGCTCGATGCCGTCGATCCCTTCGCTCAGGTGGCGGGGTTGCACACGGCGAAGGGTGAGACCAAGGGATCAAGCCTGCTGGTCGCCACAGCCGCTACGGGTAATAACGTGCCGTTGTTCTCCTCCCGCACTGAGGGCGATCCGCTGCCGCTCACCCCGGCGCAGGCAGCCCGCTGGCTGGTCCATACGCACTGCTGGGACACGGCCGCCATCAAAACAGGTGTCGTCGGTGACCCGCAGGTCAAGACAGGCAAGACGACCGGTAACCCAGTCGGGCCCCTGGGGCAGCTGGGCGTCGTCATGCCGGTGGGGCGCACCATCTTTGAAACTCTCCTGTTGAACATCCCCTTCGGTCAGGCTCCGCTTTCGGATGACCTGCCGCAATGGCGGCGGCGCGCCGTCGAGGGCAGGGTCGAGGACACGCTGTCGTGTGCCACGCCTGCTTGGCAGATCCGCCCGTCCCGTGGGCTGCTGGATGTGTGGACGTGGCAGGCACGGCGTATCCGGCTTGTCCCTGAGGAAACTCAGGCGGGAGTGCGGGTCCAGCGAGTCATTGTCGCAGCTGGTGACCGGCTCGATACCGCGCCCGATCACGAACCGCACACCTCGTGGATTGTCGAGAGCGCAAAAGCCCGGAAGAAGCAGGCTGGAAAGCCTGGGGCGGCATCCGCTGTACGCCCTCGTCGGCATCAGCCAGGCAGGGCGGCCTGGCGTGGTCTGGAGGCCCTGCTGGCCGTCAGCTATGTCAGCGAACAGCGAGAGGCGACGGACACTCAGGCTGGTTTCCATACCAGCGTCCTGCTTGATCAGCTCAGTGTGGTGCGGGAAGGATTGCCTCTGGGGTATCCGCTGCGGCTGGAGCTGACCGGCATGGTCTACGGCATTCAATCATCGGTTATTGAAGATGTGTTCTTCGATGAGATCCCGCTGCCACTGGCCGCGTTAAACCCGGACGGCATCATCTTCGGCTGTGTGCTGGAGGCTGTGGCGCAGGCAGAGAAGCTTGCCGGTGCGGTGAACAATCTCTCCTCCGACCTGCGGCGGGCCGCTGGCAGTGAGCCGATCCCCTGGGACAAGGGACAGCGCCCGGGTGAGACCCTGCTGCACGCTCTCGATCCGTTGGTGCGCCGCCTGCTGGTCGGGCTGCGTGAGGTCGGTGAGGATTTCGACCGGTCCGAGCAAGGGCTCGAGGCGTGGGAGGAGAAAGCCGGGCGGGAGACATGGAAGGTAGCCGAGCAGGTCTTCTCCGCCACGGCTCCCAGTCTCTTCAGCGGCCGGATCGTGGCCAAAGACGGCAAGGAGCGCGCGTATCGGCTCAGCACTGCCGAGCGCGGATTCCGAGACCGGATGGACGCGATCCTCACCCGCCGGGCTGCTCGACGTAAGGCGGCCTGAGCGCTGGCTGCGGCAGATCGGCGTAGGACACCACCACCATCGAGATCTCCGTAGGAAGGGTGCACGCTGTGCCCACCACCCCTGACCCCACCAGCACCTCGACGACCTCCATTACCCGCTATTGGGCCCAGTACGTCCGAACCGACGGAACCTGGCGCATGGATCCCAGGAGCAAGGCACCAATGGAGCCCCCTGGGGAAGACCTGGCCGCCTTGCGGTCGGGGCTAGGCCACACCGCGGCTACCGTCCCCGCGCTCTGGCCCTTCTACACCAGTCCTACCGACGGACAGGTCACCCCGGAACTCGAGGCCGAGCACGCGGCACTGTCGCTCTACGGCCTCCATCAGCAAAGCCAGCGTCGCCCCATGCACAAGCCCAGAGCGAGTGTGGGGGAGGCCCTGCGCGCCTTGCGCCGCAGCGACCGCTTCAGCGAGGAGGCCGTTGACCGCCGGGTCGCGGCCGCGGTGAACGCCACTTCCGTGCCCACCCTGGTGTACCGGCTGCGCGGACTGGTCACACAACTGCGTACCATCGGTCAGCCATTGGACTACGACCGACTGCTGCGTGACATCAAGGACTGGCATTACCCCGAATCGCGCCGGCGTGTCCGCCGCAGCTGGGGACTCGCGTACCACACATGGGGCTCGCGGCCTGACACGGAAGCTCCCGTGAACGCCTCCTAGAGCTCACCGGCAGACCTCTGGGTGCTCGCCTGCTCACGCCGACGTCACACCGCCACCATCCTGGGCGACCTCGCCGTGATCGAAGCGTGCAAAGGCCGCACCCGCTGCACTTCACCGACCGCTTCACCGGAGGACCTCATGGCACTTCCCCTGCCTCGTACGTACGTCGATGTCCATATCCTGCAGACCGTGCCCCCGGCCAACCTCAACCGCGACGACCAGGGCAATCCCAAAGAGGCGTACTACGGCGGCGTCCGCCGATCCCGGGTCTCCTCCCAAGCGTGGAAGCGTGCCACCCGCGTCCACTTCACCGAGCGGGTACCCGAGCAGGACCTGGCCACCCGCACCCGGCGTATCAACGGGGCCCTCGCCGACAAGATTGCCGATCGGACCGGCCTGGACACCGAGGCATCGGCCCGCCTGGCGGGCGCACTGCTGGCACCGCTGAAGATCAGTGCCGGCAAGAAGGAGGGCGACACCGCCTATCTGTTCTTCTACGGCCATCGCCAGCTCGACGACGTGGCCGCGCTCATCCACGACCGGGCTGCCGAACTCGCCGCCCTCGACGACACGGAGCTGGCCGCCGAGATCAAGCAGCTGCCGGTCCAGGAAAAATTCAGCACCAGCCACCCCATGGACGTCGCCTTGTTCGGCCGCATGGTCGCCGACATCCCGGCCTTGAACGTCGACGCGGCCACACAGGTGGCTCATGCGCTGTCCACCCATGCTGTCGAGCTGGAATTCGACTACTTCACAGCGGTCGACGACGAGACGAAGAAGGGGGAGGAGACCGGTGCGGGCATGATCGGGACCATCGGCTTCAACTCAGCCACCCTCTACCGCTACGCGTCAGTCGGCTTGCACCAGCTCTCGCGCAACCTCACGGATCAGGAGGCGGCCGTTACCGCGGTCGAGGAGTTCGTCACTTCCTTCGCCCGCTCCATGCCCACCGGCTACGGCAATTCCTTCGCCCACCGGACTCTGCCCAGCCTGGTCGCGGTCGTGGTGCGCGACGACCAGCCGGTGAATCTCGTCTCCGCCTTCGAAGAGCCGGTCGCGACCTCCTCCGGTATCGCAGCGGCCTCCGCCCGCCGCCTCGCACGCGAGTACGCAACGGCCACCCGGGCCTGGGGAGACGCGCCGGCTTTCACTTCCCTGTGCCACACCTTCACCGACAGCGGACAGACCACGGAGCTGCTCTCGGACACCTTCGGTGAGGCCGTCACCTTCCCCCAGCTCCTGGCCGGTCTGCGCACCTACCTCACCGACGCCGTCAAGCAGGCCGCCTGATGACACCACCTTCCACCAGCTCACAAGGAGTGCAAAGCAATAGCCAGGCGGTGTTGCTGCTCCGGCTGGCCGGGCCGCTCCAGGCGTGGGGCTCACGCAGTGCCTTCAATCGGCGTGAGACTAACGCAGAACCCACTAAATCCGGCGTAATTGGTCTGTTGGCAGCGGCAGCCGGACGTGCCCGCGAGGAACCTCTCGACGAGTTGCTTCCACTGCGCCTGGGCATCCGCGTCGACCAGCCCGGGACGCTGCTGCGTGATTACCACACTGTCAGCGACTACCGGGGCCGGGCGCTGCCCCAGGCCGGCGTCTCGGCCAAGGGCCTCCAGAGGCCGACCTCACCGCCCAAACATACCCATGTGACAACCCGCTACTACCTCCAGGACGCGGTCTTCCTGGCCGCCGTCGGTGGTTCTCGCGAGCTGATGAAGACGCTGGACCACGCCGTCCGTGCCCCCGCGTTCCCACTCGCACTCGGGCGCCGCTCCTGCCCGCCCACCCAGCCGGTATCCCTCGGGCTCCGTGAGGGAAGCCTCGAGGATGTGCTGGGGGACGAGCCGTGGCAGGCATCTCGGCGAGCCCGCGAACAGTACGCCGCTCAGTGCGGTCGCGAGCGTGACCTCGACCGTCCCCTGTATCCAGCGCGCATTGACCGCTCGGTCACCATCGAGGACCCCGAGGGCGACGATGTCCTCCATGACTCCCCAGTGTCCTTCGACCCCTACGCCCGCAGCTTCACCAGCCGGCGCGTGCGCCACGGCTGGCTTAGCATCCCCACCGGCTTTCCACAGCCCGACACCAACGTCACCGACGGCCAGGACGAGGCCGCCGGACATGACCCCTTCGCCCTGCTGGGCTGGTGACCGCCATGACCTACCTCTCCCGGATCCGTATCAATCCACTCCGCGCCGAGAGCCGCGTACTGCTGGCCAATCCCCGCGCGATGCACGCCGCCGTCGTGGGCGGCATCCCCGGAAGCCCGGACAGAGAGCGCCTTCTGTGGCGACTTGACGCTGACAATCCCCACCGGCCATACCTGTTCGTCCTCACCCGGTCCAAGCCCGACTGGACCCACATCGTTGAGAAGGCCGGATGGCCCGACGCCGAGGGGGAACACGCAGCCGTCCGCGACTACACCGCCCTCCTCGACCAGATCGCCACAGGACGGGAGTTCGCGTTCCGTCTGACCGCCAACCCGGTGCAGAACACTCAGAATCCGACTAGGCCCACGTCTGCCCAGGCAGCTCGCATTGCTGACGACTCAGAGGGTAAGCGCAGGCGGGGCTTCAGGATGGCCCATCGCACCGCAGCCGCACAGCTCGACTGGTTTCTCACCCGCGCTGAACGGTGGGGTTTCGAGATTCCCGTATCCCGCACCGATGCTCCTGCCCCCGGTCTGGCCCAAGCGACGGCCGACAGCGACTCCGGGGTTGAGAAGAGGGCCTGGGATCCGAACCCGGCGCGTGAGGTACGTATCACTGCCCACCGTCGCCACTCATTCACGAAGAACGGCAAAGGCCCCCGTGTCACCTTCCACAGCGTCACCTTCGAAGGCCGCCTGCGTGTCACCAACCCTGCCGCGTTCACCACCCGGCTCCTGGAAGGAATCGGCCCAGCCAAGGCCTATGGCTGCGGTCTACTCACCCTCGCCCCACTCCGAGGTCAGAAGGGCTGATGAGCTGACAATGGGGGAAAGGGTGGCCTTCAGGTGCTTCTTTGTAACGCCACGTTAAATACGCCGCGTTCCCTTCCACCGCCCCTCAGGCAACGGGGCCGTCGTCCATGAGCCCGAGAACGGTGTCGAAGCGTAGCCGCCGTCCGGAAAGGACAGAGGTTCCATCGGCCTCGAGAACCAAAGCGCGGCTACGGCCCAGCCAAGGGTGCTTGTCCCAGCCAGGCGGGACATGGAGGGCTTCGGCCACCCCGCGGCGGCAACTCGCGGGGAGTCTCACCGTGCCTGCGAGAACGTCGTTGACCCATTCTTCATCCGGGAGGGCGCCGCCCTCCGCCAGAACATTTCCTGAAAAAGTCCGGTATCTCCTGCCATCCCGCCTCAGGAGGACGGCCTCCACGCCCGGATCCCCGTCCCGTACCAAGGCGGTCAGGCCGCTGTCGCCACTGCTGGGAGGAACGGTCAGGTAATGGAGACCGGCCAGCGTCGGCCCTTCTTTGTCACCGCGTCTTGTCAGAAGGTGATGTGAGGCATTCTGTGCTCGTTTACGCTGTTCATCTTCCCAATGCCATCGGGCTGACTGTGCTGCGTCCCGCCACGGTGGCGGAGTCACATCCTCGCTGCCGTATCCGGCCGCCACGAGCGCGGGAATGTCCTTCGGGACGCTCCACGCGCCCTGTCGTCCGGCAGCCCTGAACACCAAAGCCGCCGTGCGCAGCAGCAGATGGCGGTCGTAGAGGGATTCGGTACACGCAAGGAACCGTGGGATGCCACGGCCCCCCGCAGGCGGGTCGATGTCGTCTGCACCAGGGGTGGTGCCCCCGGAGGCGTATCCCGTGACGATCACGCGTGGCGAGGCAAGCCGAGCAGGGCGGAGCAGTTTGTCACCGCGGTGCAGACGGCCGATTCTCTGCAGCAGCAGGTCGATCGGGGCCATGTCTGTGATCAGAAGGTCCACGTCGACATCAAATGCCTGTTCAGCCACCTGGGTGGCGACCACGACGAATCGAGTGGGCCGCTCCCGTCCCGGGCCATCTTGTTGCGGGGCTAGCTGGTGCAGGCAGTGCGCCGTGCGATCGGCGCGTATTCCGAGGGGGAGCTGCTCGTGCAGCAGTACCACTTCGTCACCGAAGCGCTCACGCAACGCGGTGCAGAGTGTCTGGGCCCGCGCCACGCTGTTGCGGATGACCAGGGCGCATCCGCCGTGTGTCAGTTCCTCCTCGAGCCGATCGGCGACAGCAGAGTCGGCGGCGTCCTGTGCCATCCGACGCAGAGCAGGATCGGCATGTGGTTGCGGGACCGGCTCCGGCATGAGTTCGACCGTGAGGGGTAGGTCCGCACGTCGGCTCACACAGGATGGTGCGGTGGAACGGTGTCCGGTGCCTTCCGGCGCTCTCCAGGCCGCAGTGATGGAAGGGTAGCCCCAAGGGTGGCTGAGATCGTCAGCCGTGTACTCCTCACGTCCTGCGGCCCCCGCGAGATAGGCGTCCACCAGAGCCTGACGCTGCGCGGCCGGCAGCGTCGCGGACAGCAGTACCACAGGTACGCCTGCCTGGCCGAACCAGCGCAAGCCCTCCAGCAGGAACTGCGAAGAGTAGACGTCGGTGGCGTGGACCTCGTCGAGCACGACGACTTTGCCCATCAGCCCTGCCATACGGAGCATCACGAACTTGGTGCGGGTCGTGGCGTACAGCAGCTGGTCAAGAGGCGCGACGACGAAGGGGCACAGAAGCCCGCGCCCGTACCCGAAGAACCACTCGGCAGGTACCTGCGATCCCGATGGTTCAGCGTGTGCCTGCCCACTGCCTCCGGGTACGCACCGACCGCCCTCCGCGGGCTCTCCGCATTCGCCGACTGCGCCGAGCCGAGCCTCGGGTGGTTCGCTCAGCAGCGCGCTCCAGTCCTTGTTGAGGATACGTTTTCCGTGCAGCAGGGAGACGCGCGCGGCCAAGTTCGAGTCAATGCGGCTCACCCACTGTCTGACCTGCCCGAACATGGGATCATGAGTCGCCCATTCCGGCATACCGACAAACACGCCGTCCGCGCCGAATTTCGCAGCCAGAACTTCCGCCGCCATCAGCCCGGCCCAGGTCTTGCCGTCTCCCATAGGAGCCTCGACGATCAATAGCCCCGGAGCCTCCATCTGCCGTGCCGTCTCCACGGCCAGCACCTGCGATGGACGCGGCTCGCACCCGAACCGCCGCACGAAAGCGTCGGATTCGGGCTCGGGCAATTCCCCCCAGCCACCCCGCAGGCCGATCTTGGCCCATGCTTTGCTGGCACGATCCCGCGCGCGGGCGAAGCTCACCTCACCCAGAGAGTCGACACCGGGGAACTGCTTGGAACCGCTGGCGATCCAGTCCGCCATCACGACAAACCCGCTCAGGTGCAACTGGGCAGCCCGCGTCGGCACCAGCACAGGCGCGAGGGCCGCAAACGAGCCCAGCTCCAGCTCCTCGGTCAGGCGCTGAACGAGGGCCCGCTGCACTGTCGCCCAGCGCCCGTCGCCCTCCAGCTGGCCACGCGCTCTGGGGTCCGGCCTCAGGGCACTCGCGACGGGAAAGAAGCCATGATGGCCTGCCACAATCGGCCATACCCAAGCGATCTGCTCGTCCGGCCATTCAGCATCCCTGAGCAGCCATTGCAGCAGGTGTCCTCCGGCACGCCCGTGATGCCAATCGAACCGCTGGGCGGTCGGCTCATGCCAACGCAGCCCAGCCGCCCGTACCGCCGCAGCCTCGGCCTGCCACCTCCTCTGGAAGGCTGGAGTGGCCTTCCCGCAGTCGTGCACTCCGCAGAGCCACACGAACAACCCCCGCCCCCTGCCCGTACCTCCGGCGATCTCGTCAAGCAGTCGCCGGGTGGACGGAGCCAAAAACCGCTCCCACATGACGTCGGCGACGGCCGCGGTGTCCAGCATGTGCGACAGCAGCAGATTCATTGTCCCGTCGGCATGGCTGGGCGTCTTTCCCACCAAGACACCCAGCGCCGCGAGGACGTCCAGCCCGTCCTGCGGCGTCGAACCGTTGGCCATGTTCCCCCTCTGCGCCGCGCAGTTCCTCTGGCGATACCACATGGGCAATTACCTGCGGGGTGACATCATGCCGCTGTGAGAGGCGACGCCACCCCGCCGAACAGGGCGATCAGCATGAGTTTCAGCCACGACCTGATGACGGATTGGATCCCCGACGCTCTCGGCGCCGCCGCCGTCACCCAGGCGCTGGCCGATGGAACCCTGTCTGCGCCGCCTCAGCTCGACATCGGGTGGCTTCGGGTCCCACTCGCCCGGCGCACGGAAGACATACCCGTCGTGGACTCGACCGCACGCGCCCACATGCACCTCCTGGTCGAACGATCCTTACACCACCACCGACCACACCCTGAGGTACTCAGCTACCGCTCAACAGACTGGGACTACCGCCGCGCCTACCGCGCGAGACGGGACCGAATGCACGCGCTCGGACGCCAGACGGAGCTACCGCTCGTACTGAAACTCGACATCCACCGATTCGGGGAGTCGCTCCCTCTGCACGTGCTGCTCGATGCGCCCTGGATGACCGACACGCTCGCCCAGCAGCTGACGGAACTGCACCACAAGACCGGCCGCTCGCTCTTTCCCGGGCATCGCTGGGCCAATCGGCTCGGCACAGCAGCCTTACACCCGATCGACGCGCGACTCACCGCGATGGCGCCGGATCGGTGGATCCGCTGGGGCGACGACTGGCATGTCTTCGTTCACGACACCGCCGAAGCTGAGCATGTCCGTGCCGCAGTAAAAGCCGGACTCGAAGCCCTCGGGCTTCGCCTGTCAGCGGAGAAGAGCACCACCGAACCGGTGGCCACCGTATTCGCCGGGCCAGCACGCGATGTCGCAGGGAACCCACCAGAGGTGTGGCGCCGCGGCATACAAAACAACGACGCGCGCGCCCTCAGATACGCCCTGCCCCGCATAGACCCCGAAGCGGAGGTGTCCCGGCGCATCCCCGGAATCGTGCGCGCGCAGCCGACACTGCTGCCGCGTGCCGTCTACTACCTCGACCGCGCCGTGAACACACCGGCAGGCCATGAGGCCGTGCGGGAACTGTTGGAAGCAGCCCATCCGGATCTGTTTTCGGTCGCCCGACTGCTCGCTCTCGCCGGTCGGCACCAAGAAGTAGCCTCGTATGTCCCCGACAGATTGCTGGCCCTGGCCGCCGACTGCGGGATCGCCGCACTGCAGGAACTGGCAGCGCGCGTCGCCGTCTGTACCGGACGCCGGGATGTGTTGCCTGAACCATCTCAACGCCTGCACCAGTGGATCGCCCAGGGAGCGCATGTCCGGCATCATCCGCCCTCTGTGGCTACCCTCCTGTGACGCTGGCGCTCTACCGAGCCGGGTGCGGACACATAACCAAGGAGGCACCGAGTGGACGGTCGACCCGCACGATGGGATGGGGCGGGCAAAGACGCGCTTCCCACAAGTGACCGCCAACTGATCCAATCCGTAGCAGCGGTCCTCTCGAGTATCGATCAACTACTGCCACCGGATGTCTGGCATCTCAAGGGGTCCGCGGCGATCCTGGGCTGGATAGGCCCCACGGCACGCCTGCCGAACGATGTGGACCTGGCCATGTCGGCGAGCGCAGGGGAGTTGCTGTTGTCCACCTCCGAACTGCCGCCCGGCCCGAAGGGGGAGCGACTTCAGCTACTGCGCTCGGAGCCTGTCGTGTTCAGCTCACCTGACAAAGCCACGGTGTACCGCGCGTTGGTGAAGATACAGTCGGGGGAGGACCACGAGCAGGTGCTGCTCAACGTCCTGCTGGTACCGGACTCCGAAGTCGCCGACGACACACGAACCGCACTGCTGGACTTTCCTGCCTGGCCTTCCCCGGTCACGGTGCCGACGGCGACCCTCAGCCGGTGCCTGGCCCAGAAGCTGTTGCGCTACACACGACAGCGTGGCGGTGGCAAAATCAACACGCGCTGGACCGACCTCATCGACTTCCTGCTGGCTGCCGAAAGCCCAAGCGCTCCCCAGCTGCTCCTTGATGCCGTACGCAGTGATGTCGCGCTGGAGTTCACGGCCATGGGGCGCCAATGGCCGACACACCTCCCGCCACCGCCGACGGAATGGCTGGATTTCTGGGACACGGCAACCTTCCGCTATGGGCTGGCATTCGGCCGCCTGCCCGAGGCGGTAGACCAGCTGGCCCACTTCTGGAGTCCAGTACTGCAGACACCAGTGGCCGCGTACGGTCCAGTAACCGCCCAGGCAGCGGAGGACGCGCCGCAGCTGTGGTCATGTACCAGATGGCAGTGGGCAACCCCATGACCTGCCCGTTACGTGTCCGCCGCACTCTTGTCGTGCCCGGAGTCGAAGATCAGGGCAAGCCGAGCATGTGCACTGGACGGCAGATGCATATGCCACCAGCCACGCCACCGCAGGGCATGCGCCAGATGGTGGAAGCCCGGCGTTCCGGGCCCCGCTTTCCAAAGACCGGAGAGGAATTCAACGACCGAGTCGGCAGCATCGATACTGAGCGGTTCACCGAACACATGCAGGACGCGCTCTCGGTGCACTGTGCCTTTGAGGGTCTTGGTCACATGCAGGCTGAAGTGTGCGTGGCGGCGGGCAGTGCCGAGTCCTGCTTCGCCCAGCCGCGCCAGACCGGCTCCACTGTGCATCTGGCCGGCGGTCCAATCGTTAGCTGTGGTCACTGCCGTCCTCAGCAGCGCCGCATCCGAGACGATGCCGGACAGACCATCGCCCAGAGTCGCGAAGAGCGTGCCTCCGGCAGCGGCCGCGTCGCTCATCGTCCGAAGGTGTCCCAGCAGCAACGACTCCCGGTGAACGCGTAGCTGGTAGGCCCGGCGCAGCACATCCGCCAGCGGCAGGGATCCGTTCAGCCACATCGTGGCCAGGGGAAGCATCTGATGCGCGTTGCCTTCCGTAAGACGCGCGCCCCACCGCCGTCGGCAGGGGGTGCCCCATTCGATGTCGTGGACATCGCTCACCACGTAGATACCCCATTGCGGGGGTGCCGCTGAGAAGGCTTCCCAGGCGTCTGCCGACTGCAGTCCAGGAAAACGTGGATCTTCTTCCGGCCCAGCCCCTAAGCCCGTCTCCCGGCTGCCCAGTGGACGGACGAGTACACCTGCCAGCAGCGAGGCACCCTGCCTTACGGAGAGGAGCCTCGGGACTTGCCCCAGCACGTCGTCGGCTCGGAACGGTTGCAGGTCCGGCCAATCCCGGCGCATCCGCGCGGCCATCGATATGCCGTAACAGGCACGCAGTAACCTCTCGCGCCGCGCATCACTGTCCCCGGCAAGCGATATGTGGTCCAATGCCCAGCCGTGCCGGACACCACCACCCGCAGGCCCGGATCCCAGCAAATCCTCGAAGACGCCTACCGGAGGGGAATGCTTCCCAGCCCGGACCAGGACCAGATCCTTGCCGTAATACGAAGGATTCCACTCGGCGCCGAAGTTTCGACCGATGGTGTTCAAGCTGTGACGCACCCGCTCAAGGCCCGCCTCGTGGTCCCCGCTGTCCTCCACACTGGCTCGCAAGGCGCTCGTGACAACAACCACAGTCGCCTGCCGGCGATCAGCCTGGGCGAAGTGGGCCAGCACATCGCCGGTGTCCACACACCCGGACGGGTACCCGGGAGCATGCCGCGGTGGCCACGAGAACGCAGGCATCATCTCCGCCTCCGCCGTCTGCGGCGGAAAAGGTCCACAAACAGCCTGCGCAGCCCCGGGAAGAACGTCACAAGGACCACCGTGGCCACCATAGTGACGGATAAGGTCCGCCACAGCAGCGACGCTCCCGCTTGGGGCAGTCCTTGCCAGACAGCAAGTCCCGTGGTCAGCGGCAACCCTACGGCCGCGAGAAGTCCCAGGATGGCGTTGGTCGTCTCCGTCTCTGCGGATTGCACCTGGCGGGACAGCTCGCCTAGGTCGTTGATCAGGCTCTGCAGTGACTGCTGCAAGCCAGCACTCTGTTGCCAAGCACGCATCATGGCGTCAACGGTGCCTTGCCGACCGAAGTCAGCTGTCCAGTAGCTGCGGCGGAAGACAAGCAGATCCCTCTCCAGCTGCGCCACTTTCCGCCGCCGGGGTTCGTGCTCCCCGATCCGCGCCACTTCGTGGCCGAATGCGTCCAACACGATCTGCTGCAATCGGGCCAGAGCCAAGGCATCCGCATACAGCGTCGTCAGGTGATAGCTCGTGCCGTCGTAGTAGTTGAGCGGAACGTCGCGACCCGGGTCCCGCTCGGTGCCCACCAGCGTCAGCCCACGGACTCCCAGCACACCACGCACCTTGGTAGGAAGTGGCAGGCGCATACCCTGGAGCTGCTCAAGAGCCTCAGGACCCGGTGGATAAAGCGTCGCGTGGTGCATGTGCCACAGCCACTGGTCGATGGAGTTCCAACCCTGCTGCAAACGCCCCGGATGCAGCCGCAGATGACCGCTGCGAGGAGTGACGAGTGTGCAGTGCACCGCCTCACGCTCAGTGACTGCGATCCGGCATCCCGGCGGTAATTGTTGTGCCACCCAAGCACGATGGACACCCTGCCCATGATGCTCATCGACATCGGCGCACTCCTGTAGCGTTTTCGGGAGTCGCGCGGGCGCATCTGGAGGCAGAGCGCCGTGTAGCAGTGCCACGCCGTTCGCCTCCGCCGGTGAATCCATCTCCTTCAAAGCGCCGAGTGTCGCATCGTTGAGGCGAACCAACTCAACCGCCGATAGCTGGAATCGGGCGGGTGACTCTGCCGTATCGGGCAATTCCCGATGCCAGCGCACCTGCGGACCCCACAGGAGTGGGCCGAGACGGCGCTGCGTATACGCCGCACGGCGGGAGGCGCTGGACACCACCTCGTCAGGTCGGCCAACACGCCAGCGCCTTTCCAACGGCCCCGGACGGAAGGGAGCAGCCGGAGGCTCTGAGATGTGGACAGCCACGATCAGGACCGTATCTCTGCGGATCAGCGCGAGCGGATCGTCACCCCCAGCCAAGCTTGGATGACGCACCCGGCTCATGCGAAGCAGTCCAACGCATCGCGAAGATAGCCAAGCCGCTCAGCCTGACTCACATGCCGCCACCGCTGCCGTTCCTCGGGAACGTCGCCTTGTGTCAGGACCCGCGCGTACCGTTTCAACGGTGCACCCCTGGCGACAAGGGTCATCGTCCCGGGCACTGCCCTCGCCTGATGAAACGTGAACGCTGACATTCCATAGCGCTCTCCAGCCGTCACCACTCTCGTGGGCCGAACCGCCACGTCCACCCGACCCTCATTGCGCGCGTCGAAACGGAAACCTCCCTCGTGGGGTTGGTAACGGACCACCCGATGGATCGAAGACTGCGGCGCCGCTGCCGCCTGCCCGTCGTCCGCCTGTGCGACGTCCAGCACGGTGTTGTATAAGGCTCCCCGCAACACGGTGGACGAGAAGTCCCAACGATGATCGTGAGCCTGTGTGTCCTCAATTCCCGTTAACCAGACATGCAGAAACAACCGTCCCTCACTGTGAGTAACCACCCCCAAGGGCAGCTTCACAAACCCGTTCGGGTGCGCCACAGCCTGCCTCATCACAGGAGCCCGGAACGTGGCGTCATAGGAGTCGTTCAGTGCGGCTAGGAGCGCGGCCCGGGCCATCTGACGGTAGACGATCGCCTTGTCAGCTTCGCGGTGATGGGGTGCCAATTCTGTTCGAGAAAAGCAGATCCGGTTTGGCCGCACAGCGCTCCTCATCTCACAGAAATCACTACCGACATCACCTGCTGCGTGGCAAGGTTACTGAGATTCCACGCGTGATGTCGCCCGCGGCATCCGCTTGAACTGCGACGATCGTCGGCCATGGCGCGACATCACACAAAGACCATCAGTAGCTGCGCCCCAAGCGAGAACAGTCACTCGCCCGCTTCGTCCGAGTAGATAGTGTATGGCCGTTGGGCGGCGAACAGGTCTGCGGCAGTGATTATGCCCCTACGGCGGAGTGGCGGCACGAGCGATCCGTATCCTTCCGGCGTCGGCAGTTGTCGATCAAGGAAGTGCCCTTGTCGTGGGGCCATACATTCTGTCGAATGCCGTAGGAGGGGGCAGAGCCGCCGATCCGGACACGGATCGTGTCGTTCTACACAGCGACGGCGGACGCCCGGTGTCCGCCGGGCGCAACTACGCCGAAGATGAAGGCTCGGACATCGAAGAAGCGCTCTGGTGGCCGTCATCGTCCTGACCAATTGTCCGCCAAGTCTTCGCGGCTTCCTCACCCGCTTGCTGGCGAACCGCACTCATCATGGGGGACTGGAATTGCTCCCCGCGCCCGCGGGGGTGGTCCCAGGTGGCCGAACGCGCCGCGCACCGTCTGGAGCTGCTCCCCGCACACGGGGATGGTCCCGACTCGCCGAGCTCGACGGCCAGGACGTACTGCTGCTCCCCGCACCCGCGGGGGTGTTCCGCCGGTGTGGTGGAGAAGGGGACGGACACCGGGGTCCTCCCCACCGACGCGGGAGTGTTCCGCTCAGGACCACCATCGAGTACCGGGAACAGCCGTGCTTCCCGCCAACGTGGGGGTTCCGATCACGGCATGGGAGACAGGGCGTGTCGTCGCATGCTCCCGGTCGACGTGGGGTGTTCCGGGAACCTCGTGCTCGCGGCCCATGATGGCGTAGTCCTCCCCACCGACGTGGGGGTGTTTCCGGTGCTCGTCATCGACGCCGACCCTAAGTCCGGGTCCCTCCCCGCCGATGTGGGAGTGTTTTCCGACCGGTCCGAGGGGCGCAGCCTGGGCGCCCCTGTCTCCCCGCCGACGTGAGGGTGTTCCGGAGGCCGACGTGGGGTGTTCCACGCTTCTTTCACGGGCACCACCGGCAACTACCGTGCTCCCCGCCGACGCGGGGGTGTTCCGCTCGCGCCGGTCACCTTCGCGAGCGTCTTCTCGTGCTCCCCACCGATGTGGGGTGCTCCGCTGCCATCCGGATGGCCCGAGCGGAGAAGACCGTCCTCCCCGCCGACGTCCCCGGGGGTGCGGATCGTCCTCCCCGCCGGCGCGGGGATGGTCCCCCTCTCTACGGAGCGGCAACGGTCATCACCTTCTGATCCCCGCACCCGCGGGGATGGTCCCGAGACGCTGCTGTGTCCCGGTCAGGTGGAGGCGCTGCTCCCCGCACCTGCGGGGATGGTCCAGCGGCCAGCGGCCGGGTACGGTGGCGGGCCTGCTGTTCCCCGCACCCGTGGGGATGGTCCCTCGGTGACGCCGCGGCCGGCGAGCATGTCGTCCTGCTCCCCGCACCCGCGGGGATGGCCCCTGCGCCCCGGACAACCTGCGGGCGATGTGCCACTGCTCCCCGCACCCGCGGGGATGGTCCCGGCACCGGCTCCGCGTCGATCGGCACGACGTACTGCTCCCCGCGCCCGCGGGGATGGTCCCACCGGGACGAGCGCCGGGGCGATGGCACCGATCTGCTCCTCGCACCGGCGGGGATGGTCCCCTCCTCGCGACCCGGGTCATGGCCGCCATCCGCTGCTCCCCGCACCCGCGGGGATGGTCCCGAAGCCGGCGCAAGGCGGTTCGGGGTTCTGTACTGCTCCCCGCACCCGCAGGGGTGGTCCCTACTCAGAGCTGAGGGCGGAGACAGCAGTCTCCTGCTCCCCGCACCCGCGGGGATGGTCCCCCGACCGATGGGTGTCCGGCCTTCCAGTTGGACTGCTCCCCGCACCACCAGCGGGGATGGTCCCGGCAAGGTTGTCGAGCGCGGGGACGAACAGGGCTGCTCCCTGCGCCCGCGGGGATGGTCCCTCGGTGTGTGCGGGGGGGTGCGGGCGCTACGAACTGCTCCCTCGCCCGCGAGGATGGTCCCGATGGCCAGCCAGGTCGATGCCAGTCTCCTCTCTGCTCCCCGCGCCTGCGGGGATGGTCCCCGCCCTTCCTGGCCGCGCGGAGAGGGGACCTTCTGCTCCCCGCGCCCGCGGGGATGGTCCCGTGAGCACGCTCAGCACCGCGGCGTTGATCGCCTGCTCCCCACACTCGCGGGGATGGTCCCCAGAAAATGACGGGGTCCCGCGCGATGAGCGATTGGTCCCCGCACCCGCAGGGATGGCCCCGAAGGCCGCGAAGGCGCCGCCTTCTACTTCAACTGCTCCCTGCACCCGCGGAGATGGTCCCTGCGAGTTCACGTACAACACCTTGTGCCGGTACTGCTCCCCGCAGCTGCGGGGATGGTCCCGACCAGAACAGCGGCAGCTTCTTGGCGTCGATCTGCTCCCCGCATCCGCGGAGCTGGTCTCCGGTCGTGAGCGTCAGCAGCGGCCTGACGGGCCTGCTCCCCGCACCCGCGGGGATGGCCCCGCCATCAAGCCCGCGTTCAACGCGATCGCGGCCTGCTCCCCGCGCCCGCGGGGATGGTCCCACCAACACGCTCCCGGTGACCGCCAGCTACGACTGCTCCGCGCACCCGCGGGGATGGTCCCTCCACGGTGTGGCGCAGCGGGACCTCCAGCGCCTGCTCCCCGTACCCGCGGGGATGGTCTCAGCCGCGTGCCGGGGGAGTGGGTCGCCCGCATCTGCTCCCCGCACCCGCGGGGATGGTCCCTGGAGCAGGCGCGCAAGAAGGCGACCACCGCCCTGCTCCCCGTACCCGCGGGGATGGTCCCATCTGCCGGATCGCAGACCTGCCCGACCTCTACTGCTCTCCGCACCCGCGGGGATGGTCCCGACCCGGCGGGGCAGAGCGGGGGCAACACCGGCTGCTCCCCGCACCCGCGGGGATGGTCCCGGCGGGATCTGACGCTCGACCGGTGGCGGAAACTGCTCCCCGTACCCGCGGGGATGGTCCCCGTCGAGAAGGTCCAGGAGATGTTCGGCAACGCTGCTCCCCGCACCCGCGGGGATGGTCCCTGCATCCCGGTCGTGCTGAAGGTGGCGCCCAACTGCTCCCCGCACCCGCGGGGATGGTCCCGGGCCCGTCTACATTGGAACATGGCTGGCTACTGCTCCCCGCGCCCGCAGGGATGGTCCCACCAAGGCGCAGGGCGAAAAGGTCGTCCAGGCCTGCTCCCCGCACCCGCGGGGATGGTCCCGCGGCCCTGGGTGATGTCCACTGCGTCGTCGCCTGCTCCCCGCATCCGCGGGGATGGTCCCTGGTGGCGATGCTCGCCTCGGTCGGCCCCGGCCTGCTCCCCGCACCCGCGGGGATGGTCCCGTTCCGTGGGCGTGTACGGAACTTTGTGTAAGTCGCCCTGGGGGTGACCTGCTCGCGAACGGCGAGGTAGAGCACCTTCAACGCGGCCTGCTCGGAGGGGAAGTGTCCACGGTTGCGGGTGGCTTTCCGCAGCCGTGCGTTGATCGACTCGATAGCCCGCATGAGCGTGCTCACCCTCCGGCTCGACGGCCCCTTGCAGGCATGGGGGGCCTCAGCCCGATTCGCCCGGCGTACCACCGAGTCTGCCCCCACCAAGAGCGGCATCATCGGCATGCTCGCCGCCGCCCGCGGCCTGGACCGCGGCGACGACACCGAACTGGCCCGCCTCGCCGCGCTCCGCTTCGCCGTCCGCATCGACCAGCCCGGCGCCCGAGTGCGCGATTACCAGACCGCGCGGCACCAGATCACAAAGGTCTCCATGCCCGTCTCGGAACGCTACTACCTGGCCGACGCCGTGTTCGTCGCAGCAGTCGAAGGCGAGGACGAACTCGTCGACCTCCTCGACGCCGCACTGCGTGCTCCCATCCACGCTCCCTTCCTCGGTCGGCGCTCCTGCCCGCCGGCACGCCCCGTGCGGCTCGGCGTGCACCACGAGACAGACCTCACCCAGGCCTTGCGGGACGAGCCGTGGCAGGCAGCCCCCTGGTACCGCAAAAGGCACGACCGGCAGGCCACCGTCCCACTGACAGTGCAGCGCGAGGTCCGCCCCGGTGAGAACGGCGGGGACTTCCTGCGCGACCAACCCCTCAGCTACGCGGCCGAGTTCCGCCGCCATGCCCTGCGCCCTGTGGTCACCGAGACCGTGGAAGTACCCCACCCCGACGTCCAGGCCGCCGCGATGGCCACGATGCGCGTGCCCGAGCACGACCCTCTCGCCGCACTGGAGGAGAGCAACTGATGTACCTGTCCCGCTTCCGGTTCAACACCGCGCGACCAGGGGCCCGGCGTCTGCTCTCCTCCCCGCAATCGCTGCACGCGGCGGTAATGTCCTCGTTCCCCCACCTGCTGCCCACCGGCACCGGCACCGGTAGCGGCGCAGCCGACGGGTCGCGGGTGCTGTGGAGGCTGGACCGCAACGCGGCCGCCGAGGTCCTGCTGTATGTCGTCAGCCCTGACCGGCCCGACATGACCCACCTCGTGGAGCAGGCCGGCTGGCCGGCGGCAGCCACCGCGCAAGCCCCCGGCTGGCAGAGCCGCCCCTATACCCCGTTCCTCGACCGGTTGACGGAGGGGAGCGTGTGGGCGTTCCGCCTCACCGCCAACCCCGTCCACCAGATTCGCCGGAAGGAAGGCGAGCCGACCAAGCGGACCGCGCACCTGACCCCGATCCACCAGATGGACTGGCTGCTGAACCCACAACGCCAAGAACGCGGTGGATTCCTCATCTGCGAGAAGCCCGCGGACAAAGGCCTCCTGCCCGGCGGCACTACCCACCACAACAGGCCGTACCACGGCGACCGGTATGAATTGATGGTCCGCGACCAGCGCAACCTGTCCTTCCCGAAACAGGGTCCGGACAATACCTCCACCCGGCACCGGGTCACCCTGGTCACTGTCACCTATGACGGCCAGCTCACCGTCACTGACCCCGACCGGCTCAGCGCCACCCTTACCCAGGGGCTCGGCAAGGCCAAGGCATACGGCTGCGGCCTGATGACCCTCGTACCCCTTCCCCACGACGGCAAGGTGAGCCGGTGACCACCGTCGGCCGACGCCCCGCGCTCACCCCCAGGCACCTGACCCGCACCGGCGAACGCCTCTCCTTCGTCTACCTGGAACGGTGCCTCGTCCACCGCGACGCCAACGCCATCACAGCCGAAGACGCGGACGGCACGACCCACATCCCCTCCGCCACCATCGGCACACTCCTCCTCGGCCCCGGCACCCGCATCATCCACCAGGCGATGAGCGTCCTCGGCGAGACAGGAGCAGCCGTCGCCTGGGTCGGCGAGCACGGCGTGCGCTACTACGCCGCTGGCCGCGCCCTGACCCGCTCCGCCGCCCTCGCCGAAGCCCAGGCCGCCAAGTGGGCCAACCCCCGCACCCGACTCGCGGTCGCACGCGCCATGTACCGGCTGCGCTTCCCCGACGAGGACCCCGCCGGCCTCACCCGGCAGGAACTCCTCGGCCGCGAGGGACGCCGGGTCAAGGACTGCTACCGCGAGCACGCCGCCCGCACCGGTGTCCCCTGGCGCGGACGCCGATACACCCCCGGCGACTTCACCAGCGGGGATGCCGTCAACCAGGCCGTCACGGCAGCCGCACAGTGCATGTACGGCATCGCCCACGCCGTCGTAGCTTCCCTCGCCTGCATCCCGGCACTGGGCTTCGTCCACTCCGGACACGAACTGTCCTTCGTCCTCGACATCGCCGACCTGTACAAGACCGAGATCGGCATCCCCGTCGCCTTCGACGTCGCCGCAGAAGACGACCAGGACGTCGGCGCCCGCACGCGCCGCGCACTGCGGGACCGAATCAACCAGATGTCCCTGCTGGACCGCTGCGTCGACGACATCAAAGCCCTGCTTCTGCCGAATGCCACGGCAGGGAGTACGGCCGTCGATCCCGCCACGGACCGCGTCGTCCTCCACAGCGACGGCGGCCGTCAGGTGCACGCGGGCCGCAACTACGCCGAAAGCGACGGCCCGGACAGCGACGAGGTGTTCTGGTGACGGTCATCGTTCTGACCAACTGCCCGCCCGGCCTTCGCGGCTTCCTCACCCGCTGGCTCCTGGAAATCTAGGCCGGGGTCTTCATCGGCAACCCCTCGGCCCGCGTCCGTGACGCCCTCTGGGATGAGGTTCGCCAATACGCGGGCCAAGGTCGTTCCCTGCTCGCCCACACCACCAACAACGAGCAAGGTTTCACCTTCCGCACCCACGAACACGCTTGGCACCCCATCGATCACGAGGGCCTGACCCTCATCCGACGCCACCACCCCAAAGCACAGCAGACCACCGGCGTACCGAAACCAGGCTGGAGCAAGGCATCCAAGCGCCGCCGCTTCGGTAGGCGAGCCCAATAATGAGCCAAATCGCCGAATTGTCGGAATCGGTAAAAGTATGGGAAACGGGCCTCTGTGCACGCTGAACCCGCAGGCCACGCAGTCTGCTCCCCGCACCTGCGGGGATGGTCCCGCGCAGCGGGAGGCCGAGAACGCCCGGCGCACCTGCTCCCCGCACCCGCGGGGATGGTCCCGGGCGGCCGTCGTGCCGCAGACCGATCGCGATCTGCTCCCCGCACCCGCGGGGATGGTCCCGTGGGGAGGACGTCCTGGCGGTGCTGCTGCCGCTGCTCCCCGCACCCGCGGGGATGGTCCCCGCGAAACCGCGCCGCTCTCGCCGTCGCAGGACTGCTCCCCGCACCCGCGGGGATGGTCCCTGGCCTCGGTTCAGTCCCTGGTGGAGACGAAGCTGCTCCCCGCACCCGCGGGGATGGTCCCGGCAACGACCCGGACAACATTGCCAACCGGACCTGCTCCCCGCACCCGCGGGGATGGTCCCGAGGCGATCACGCAGGCCAACGAGGCAATGAACTGCTTCCCGCACCCGCGGGGATGGTCCCGACGCCGAACGCCTTGCCCCCGTCAAGACCGGCTGCTCCCCGCACCCGCGGGGATGGTCCCGAGGCCGGGGACCTGGTCTTCCCGGAGGCTGACTGCTCCCCGCACCCGCGGGGATGGTCCCACAGAGGGGAGTTGCGGGGCGCATCGGAAGGGCTGCTCCCCGCACCCGCGGGGATGGTCCCGGCCCTCACCACGGCCAGCGCGATGTTGTCGGCTGCTCCCCGCACCCGCAGGGATGGTCCCGGCACCAAGCCGAAGACGTAGCCGGTGCCGGCCTGCTCCCCGCACCCGCGGGGATGGTCCCGATGGGCGATAACCGTGCGGCGAATGTCAGTACTGCTCCCCGCACCCGCGGGGGTGGTCCCACCACGGTCATGGAGATCAAGGCCAAGTGCCGCTGCTCCCCGCACCCGCGGGGATGGTCCCCGCTCCCCGGTCGGGGTCAGGATGATGAGCTGCTGCTCCCCGCACCCGCGGGGATGGTCCCCAAGATCGCATCACGGCCGCGCTCCAGCTCGGCTGCTCCCCGCACCCGCGAGGATGGTCCCTGCCCGACGACGAACCGCGCGAGAACTGGCTCCTGCTCCCCGCACCCGCGGGGATGGTCCCTACGCAATCCGCGAGGAGTGCAGGACCGCCTGCTGCTCCCCGCACCCGCGGGGATGGTCCCCGCAGCTGACCAGCCGCCTCACGCCGCGTCCGCTGCTCCCCGCACCCGCGGGGATGGTCCCGGCAAGGTCGTCATCCACAACGGCGAGCCCGTCTGCTCCCCGCACCCGCGGGGATGGTCCCTCGGGCACGAACGCTTTGCGCTCGGCATCTTCCTGCTCCCCGCACCCGCGGGGATGGTCCCACGGCGCCCCCTGCACCACGCAGGACGAATCCCTGCTCCCCGCACCCGCGGGGATGGTCCCACCTGGACATGGGGCGGTCCCCGGCGGTTTGCCTGCTCCCCGCACCCGCGGGGATCGTCCCAGCAGGCGCTGCATGTCACGATGACGCAACCGCTGCTCCCCGCACCCGCGGGGATGGTCCCTCCGCCACGACGAACTCGGGCGCATAGCCTGCCTCTCCCCGCACCCGCGGGGATGGTCCCTCACGCCCGCCCAGCAGGAAGCGCTGGGGTCGCTGCTCCCCGCACCCGCGGGGATGGTCCCAAGGCGCAACAGGCGGCTGATGCCGTCTGCCCCTGCTCCCCGCACCCGCGGGGATGGTCCCAGGCCGCCGCGGGGGCGGCAGGGGCCCGGTACCTGCTCCCCGCACCCGCGGGGATGGTCCCAGGCCGCCGCGGGGGCGGCAGGGGCCCGGTACCTGCTCCCCGCACCCGCGGGGATGGTCCCGCACGGCGCTCGGCTGGCGGTTCTTCAACGGCCTGCTCCCCGCACCCGCGGGGATGGTCCCCCCATGGATCACCTGGGTCAGGTCCGGCTCGCACTGCTCCCCGCACCCGCGGGGATGGTCCCCCGAAGGAAGCCCTGCGCAAGGGCAGCATGGCCTGCTCCCCGCACCCGCGGGGATGGTCCCGGGGTGGTGATCATGCCCTCGGGCATGCGGATCTGCTCCCCGCACCCGCGGGGATGGTCCCCACCGCAGGTCAGCTGGCGTAGCAGCTATGCCCTGCTCCCCGCACCCGCGGGGATGGTCCCACCTCGACGGACATCGTGCCGGTGGGCAAGGGCTGCTCCCCGCACCCGCGGGGATGGTCCCGGGAGGAACCATCAATGGCCACCATCAAGATCCTGCTCCCCGCACCCGCGGGGATGGTCCCGCTACGTATGGCGTGTCAGTGGGTGTCAGGCGCTGCTCCCCGCACCCGCGGGGATGGTCCCGCCGTGATCAGCGCGGGCAACCCGGCCACATGCTGCTCCCCGCACCCGCGGGGATGGTCCCTCGGCCTGACGCTTCGCCTCGGCCGGCCGAGCCTGCTCCCCGCACCCGCGGGGATGGTCCCTTGCGCATGTAGGAGACGGCGCCGAGGGCCGGCTGCTCCCCGCACCCGCGGGGATGGTCCCGAGTGCGACGGATCGTGCAGCCGGTGGGCCGACTGCTCCCCGCACCCGCGGGGATGGTCCCGCCGCGCCCATCAGCGCGAGCACGTGCTCCTCCTGCTCCCCGCACCCGCGGGGATGGTCCCCAAGATCGCATCACGGCCGCGCTCCAGCTCGGCTGCTCCCCGCACCCGCGGGGATGGTCCCTGGAGGCCCAGGCCCGCGGCTACGAGGACCTGCTGCTCCCGGCCCCTGCGGGGATGGTCCTGCCTCGGGGGACCAGTTCTTGAACCTGGCGCGCTGCGGGGTGGCCCCTGGCGGCCGCGAGCGAGGCGTCGTCCGGAAGGAGTTCCCTACACCTACAGGGGATGGCTCCCGCTACGAGGCGCGGTGGCTGGAGACGGCCAACTGCTCCTCGCACTCGCGGTGATGAGTGCTACCGTCCGGCAGAAAGTAAGTAGTGGTGACGATGAGCCTGTCGGCCGATCAGAAGGAGAGCGTATCCGTCGTTCGGTGACTGGAATACGGATGCTTTGGGAACGGGCTTGGCTATGACTTCGCAACTCGCAGAGTGGGCCTGGAAGGCGGCGAAGACGGAACTGGCGTCAACTTTGCCGCGGCGCTGGGCGCACTCGCTGGGTGTGGCCGCAAGGGCCGTGGAACTGGCTCCCTTGCTTGGTGATTCGGCAGGGCTGCTGCGCGCGGCGGCAGTTCTGCATGACATTGGGTATTCACCGGGGCTCGTGGCGACCGGGTTTCATCCGCTTGACGGTGCCCGGTTCCTCCGTGACGTGCATGGTGCTGATGAGCGGCTGGTGCGGTTGGTGGCGAATCACTCGTTTGCGTTGCTGGAGGCCGAAGAGCGTGGCTTGAGGGAAACACTGGAGGAGGAGTTCCCGCTGCTTGACGAGCCGCTGCTCGTGGACGCTCTTGTGTGGTGTGACATGACGACGACGCCGGACGGGGAGCAGACGACTGCTGAGCGGCGAGTTACGAAAATTGTGGGCCGCTACGGAGCTGGCAGTGTCGTGGGCAGGTTTATTCGTCGGGCGTCGCCGGAAATCTTTGCGACCGTGGAGCGGGTGGAGGCGGCCTTGGCGGCTCAGCCGAGGTGGGGGTAGGTGCCGGCGAGGTAATCGCCGATCTGTTGGCGCATGCTGGCGTGGATGTCGTACTGGTCGAGGTCGGTGGGCTTGACGAAGCGGACACCGTCGGCCTCGTCGTTGATGGTCGGCTTGCCGCCGACTGGGCGCCCGATGTAGGTGTTCTCGTACTGCTGCCGGATCTCGCCGTCGGTGTAGGCAACGATGTGGTGGGGGTTGGTATAGACCCCCAGGAAGCCGGTGATCTCGGCGATGATGCCGGTCTCCTCCCGGCATTCGCGGATCGCGCACTGCGCGGCGGTCTCGCCGATGTCCTGGGCACCGCCGGGCAGGGCCCACTGGCCGGTATCGCGGCGGCGCTGGAGAAGGATCGCGCCGCTGTCATCGACGACGAGCAGGTTGCTGGCGGGGATGAGGGTGTTGGCCTTGGGAGCATTGGGGTCGTTGTAGTACTCAATCCTGCCCATGTGCGGCGGTCTCCTCCTGGTCGGGATTCCAGGGCCGTGCGCCGGCCCACACTGCGTCGAAGCTTTGAGCGTAGTTGTCGAACCAGCCGTTGGACTGCGCCTTCTTGAGGTGGAATAAGGGGTTGGCGCTCGCGGGCTGGCCCCAGATGTGTGGGTTGACCAGCAGGTTGTCGTCGTAGCGGAAGAGGGAGTTGTAGAGGGTGGTGTCGTGGAGCCGCACCTCACACCCAGCCTCCGGCAGCAATGCGCGGTAGTAGGTGAGAGAGGCGCGGATCTTGGCGGCGAGGGTGTTGCCGATCCCTTCTTCGCGGCCTCGGATGGCGGCCGCGTGCCCTCGAGGGTCGCCGAAACACAGGCGCACTCGGACACCGGCAGCTGCGCGTTCGGTGAGCATCTTGGCGACATATGGATTGGACTGGGCAAAGAAGGTGCCTGAGAAGACGAGGACGTCGATCTGCTCCTGCGTTCCTTGCAGCAGGGAGAGCCACACGTCCCGCGGAACGCTGGCCCGGTTCTGATAAGTGCCTACGAGCTCGATGCCTACCCCGGCACCGGATTGGCCGGTGCGGGACTTCGCTACCGGCCAGAGGAATGTCTCCTCCACGCGTAGGTGCTGAGCGGCACGGAAACGGTGCCGCGGGTGAGGTACGCGCCCGCTGAGCCAGCGGCTGACGGTTTTGGCGTCTACCTCGCAGACTTCGGCCAGCGATTCGGGCGAAACATCGCGCTGGGCGAGTACGGAGTGAAGTCGCTCGTTCACACAGGCTATACAAGCCCAGGTGGCCAGGAGCGGGCAAGCTCGGTATGGGGCCACTTCGATGGGCCTGAACCACAACCGGCGTCTTTACGCTGGCGATATGCGGCTCATCGTCCTGTGGGACATCGACCACACGCTCATCGACAACGCAGGGGTGAGCAAGGAGACCTACGCCGGCGCCTTCACGGCGCTGTCGGGATTCCCGCCGGCCGAGGCGGCGCGCACCGAAGGGCGTACGGATCGTCTGATCATGCGTGACATGTTCTGCCGGCACCGACTGCCCGTCCCGGACTGGACTGCCATAGAGGCTGCCCTCGCTCATGCCGGGGAGGAGCGCTTCGACGACCTTCGCGCACGGGGGACGGCGTTGCCCGGTGTGCGCGATGTCCTGAAGGCCGTCTCGGCGCGGGAGGGCTGGATCTCCTCCGTTCTGACCGGCAACATCGCGGCCAACGCCCGTATGAAGCTGTCAGCTTTCGAACTCGACCCACTTCTGGGCCTGTCCGTAGGCGCCTATGGGGAGGATGCCGTACAGCGCGCTGACCTTGTAGCTGTCGCCCGAGGCCGTGTCCACCAACTCCGCGGTGTGCGGGGGGAGGTGCCTGTGGTGTTGGTTGGTGATACGCCGCGGGACGTCGAGGCAGCTCTCTCGACAGGCTCAGGGATCATCGCAGTCGCCTCCGGTATCCACAGCGAGGAAGAGCTGACGGCTGCCGAAGCACCCGTGGTCCTTCCGGACCTGTCGGACACGGCTGGTCTCCTTGAGATCCTGGCGAGCTTCGCCCGATGGTGAAAACGTCCCCGGACGTCTTGGGGCGTCCGCGTATGCGGTAACGAGGTCCTGGTCGGCTGCGCCACGATCGGGTCTCCAACCAGCCCAGGGGGCCCATCGTGATCGGCGAAGTCACCGGCATCCGCAGGATCCGCATGCTGTACCTGCAACTGCTGTACCGCTGCAACTTCCAGTGTCTGCACTGTTTCCACGGCGAGAGGCTCAAGCACGCCGACGCCTTTACCGCTGACGAGGCGGTTAACCTCATCCGGCTGATGCGCAACCAGTACGGCACCGAGGCTGTCACGTTGCTTGGCGGCGAGCCGTTCCTCCATAAGGATCTCGCCCAGGTCGTCCACTACGCCAAGGAGGAAATGGGCCTGCAAGTCGAGATCTGCACGAACGGCTACCGGATCGAGCGCCGGCTTACCGAGATCGCGCAGTACCTTGACCTGCTGCGGTTTTCGCTGGAGGGCATCGGCGCGACCAACGACCACATCCGCAAGGCCGGCAGCTACCGGAGCGCGTTGAGCGCACTCAAACTCGCCCGGGAGCTCGGAGTCAGGACGGGGGCGACGATGACGGTCACCTCCCGGAACATCGACGAAGTGCTGCCTCTGGCCCGCACCTTGCAGGAGCTCGGTGCGTATCAGATGAAGCTGCACTGCCTGCGGCCCGTGGGCAACGCTGCTGCACACCCTGAGCTCTTGGTCACCGATACAACTCGGTACACCCGCCTACGCGAGCAGCTCCAGGCGGCCGGGCTGTCCATCGAGGTGATCATTGACGAGGATCTGTCGGAGGAGGGCGCCCCGGAGGTCTGTGGGCCGAGGGGTGTGCTTCAAGAGATTGAGCGGATCGAGTCCGACCCGCGCGGCGCGCTCACGATGTCCTGCAAGGCCGTGGGCAAGGATTCACACGCTTTCTGGTACGAAAAGGGCGCTAACCGTGTCGTCCACCGTCCTTCGGCTTGCGACGAGCTCACCCTCCCGGTGCCGGACGTGGTGTATGCCCGTGCCTGACCTGCCACTGTTTGAGAGCCTCGAAGGTCTACGTGGTACAGGAAAGTCGACCGTCGCACCGCTGCTGGCGGCAGCCCGGGGCGCCGTCCATGTCCCAACCGTGCCGCTCTGTTACCAGTCGCTGCGGCGGCGGGTCGACATGCAGGGAAGCGTCGAGGCGCGCATGTGTTTCTACCTCTCCGCGCTGTTCACAGCCGCCGATGAGATCCAGAACTATCTGGCAGATGGCGTCCCGGTCGTCGTGGAGAGCTACTTCGCCCGCTGCTTGGCCACTCACCGCGCCTTCGGAACCCGGCTTGGCGTTACCCTGCCGCGCTGCCTGCCGCAACCCATCACATACCAGTTGGTTTGTAGTGAGGGCGAACGCCAGCGTCGCCTCGCTCAACGGTCCAAGTCTCTCTCCCGTTGGGATGAGCTCGGCGAGAAGGTCGCAGACGCGATTACCGATGCCTATGCCCAGTTCCCGATGCAACAGGTGGACACCACGGGCCTCAGACCTGACCAGGTCGTACAAACCATTTTCGCCACTGCGAACGAAGGAGCCAGCTGTGGAGACCCGGAGCCTATGGGAACACACCCTCACGTTCTTCCCTCAATTCCTTGCCGCGTTGAAGGATCGCGCCTCCGCTGACGCCACGGTCGCAGTCGTCGGCGCGAGTGATGGCAAGTTCGTACTCCCCCTCGCCGCCGCTGGCTACCGTGTCGTAGCCATCGAACGCGATCCAGTCGCCCTCTATGGAGGCGAGGTCATACTTCCGGGTGATACCCACGCTCATGCGGTGGGGCTGATCGACCGACTGAAACTCGAAGGGTTCAACGACCGGGTACAGGTCGTGGAGGAGGACTTCCTTCAGGCCGAACTCTTGGGGTCGCAGTGCGATGCCGTGTGGACGAGTTGCTCATGGCATTACAGTGCAAATCACAACCGCCCACTCCTCGATTTTGTAGCCCGCATGCAGTCCCTTGTCCGTGTCGGCGGCCTGTTCGGCGCAGAATTCATGATGCCTGTCGAACAACGCCATTACCTCATAGAGCACTACACATCACCCGAGGCGCTCAGCAGCCACTTCGCCACCAACTGGCAAGTTCTGCTCACCCTGCGCACGGACGAGTTCACCGAGCAAGCCCATGTCGGCCAACTCCATGCCCACACACACCGCATGGGCCTTGTCCTGGCAGCACGCACCGCTGAGTAGCCGAAACCGAGACCGAAGAAGAGGATTATGAACCACGAGTACGAGGCCAAGTTCTTGTCCGTCGACGTCACCGACCTCCAGTCCAAGCTGACGACCCTGGGCGCCACCCGCGCGTTCCCCCGGACTCTCCTCACCCGCAAGATCTTCGAGAACGATGCTCTCGACAATGGTCAGTGGGTCCGCCTCCGTGATGAAGGCACCCGCTCGACCCTCACCCTCAAGCAGGTCACCGACTCCACAACGATCGACGGTACTACCGAGATCGAGACGGAGGTCACCGATCTGTATGCCATGGCCGATATTCTGCGTCACATCGGTCTGCGTGAAGTCCGTTACCAGGAGAACTACCGTGAGGAGTGGCGTCTGGGTGAAGTCGTCTTCGACTTCGACACCTGGCCCGACCTTCCCACCTTCGTCGAGATCGAAGGCCCCGACGAGGCATCGGTCCGCCAGGCAGCCGCCTTGCTCGATCTCGATTACACCGAAGCCCGGTTCGGAAGCGTCGATGAGATCTACAAGAGTGAGGCCGGCCGCGACATCCTGGTCGAGCCGACCCTCCTTTTCCCTGATGCTGAGAAGCCGTAGGCGCGGTCTATAGCAGGCAAAACTGCTGACCCTCCCAGTACGTCCGAGGGCCTAGCTACCAGAACCGTTTCGCCCTGAGCAACCCAGTATTGCCGTTCCGGGCGGTGCACTCGCGTGGCCCGCCCTGGTCACGGAATGCTCGGGTCTTGCCCGACGACACGGACTGACCAGGGCTCGGTCACCGAGAACCACACACACGTTGAGTGGATCTTGCAGCAGCCTACGCATGCTGAGGACTCACCTGATCACGTACTGGCGAGGTGGAGATGGCTGGCAAGACGGAGCGCCGGTGCTCGGTGTGCCGTGCGAAGCTCAGCCGGTTCAACGCGGGAACGCAGTGCGGGCCCTGTCAGAGCGGCATGACGCCCAGGGTTGCGCCTGAGTTCTGGGCGGACCCGGTCGTCGAATCCGCGATCAGCGCCTGGGACCTCGGCGTGGTCGTGCAACTCTTTCGGAAGCACACTGGACTGTCACAGACGGCAGTGGCCCGGCTGGTCAACATCGATCAGGCCGAAGTGAGCCGACTGGAGCGTGGTCGAAAGAAAATCCGCGACCGGCGCCAATTTGCTCAATGGAGCGAGGCCCTGGGAATACCAGGGGAATTGGTGAGCCCGCTGCCCGCCGCGGACCAGCCGCCCTTACCGAATATGGGCGGTCCTGGTGGCCATCTGATGCTTCAGGACGGAGTGTGCCAGATGCTCATGCCCGCCGGCCGAAACCTTTCCCTGACGGTGATCCCCGCCCTCGCAGAACCTGCCGCGTCCTTTCATGACAACACCTTGTGGCTCGCGCCGAACAGGGACACCGAGGCATGGAGCCGGATGCCGCTCAGAGCTCTGCTCGCCGCACACCGCACCGTCGAGGGGAGACGGCAGTTTTTCGTCATGGACGCACGGGAAGCAGCTCGCGGCTCAGCGAAGGCGCCTTCTTTGGCCATTCCGTCCGCATACGAACTCGACGAGCTGACCTATGGAATCCTGTGGGCCGTCGCGGGCTATGACTCCGCTGTCCTCAGCGACGACACAGAGCTCCAGGAAACACTGCTTCTCCCACCGCAGCGCGTGCTCGGGGGAGACGGCGGGCCTGTTGCTCCGGGCAGCCTGACCGACGGGTCTCAGATGCTCCTCGGGTCGCATGCATGCGCCGAATTCATCCTCAACCAGAGAGACGAACTGGCTGGCGAACCAGTTTTCTGGACCCGCGAACAACGTGGGGAGGAAGCGGCCACGTGGCTGATCTTCAAGCACAAGCACCGTTATCTCCAGGAGACGGCTCCCCGCAGGGCCCACAACGGAGTCGCGCGCGCCTTCTGCATCCCCCGCCAGGAGGTCGCCGTGTCGCCCACCCACGAGCGCGTGTTGCTGTTCCTTGCGATCGCGCTGATGGAGTCCTACAGCGTGACGACCTGGCTGACCGATGAACTCGACCTCCAGCAGACAGAGGGCTTCGCACTCGTACCTGGTCACAGGGCAGCCATCGCGACCTGGGTACGCACGGGCTCCCATCCGCAGACTGCGCTGACGGCGGGGGCCCATACATTACGCACGTTCGCGGACGTTATCGGTCATGCCCAGGCCCACGCGATCAACGCCGGGGCAAGCCCGGGGCAACGTCTGGCAGCGACCGCGGACTACCTCGACCTGGACCGCGCATGGTTAGCACGCCGCTGCGCACAGCTCGCGGCGGAGGGCGTCACGGCTCTTGCCCGGCCCCGCAGCCGTCACCTCAGTCTTGACGCTTTGAACGTCGCCTGCACGTACGTGGCCACCGAGTTGCGGTCCGAAGCCGAGTCCGGTGCCCTCCACGAGGTGACCCGTTTAGCCTGCACGGGACGATCTCTGCGCGTAAGGCCCACTCGGACCGAACCGACATGGCAGATGGGGACGATGGTGGACGCGGTAAAGACAGTGGCGGTCTACTCCTTGGGCGGGACCATCGCCATGACCACGGATCCGGCCACCGGCGGTGTCGTACCGGCCCTTTCCGCCTTCGACCTCCTTGCCGCCATCCCCGGCCTGAGGGATCACGGCATCGACCTGCACGTGCACGACTTCCGGCGGTTGCCCGGTGCCTCACTCACCTTCGACGATCTAACAGACCTTGGCGCGGCCATCGACAAGACCCTGTCCGGAGGCGACGTCGACGGGATCGTGATCACGCAAGGGACTGACACCATCGAGGAAACCGCGTTCTTCCTCGACATCCATCATGGTCACGAGCAGCCGGTCATCGTCACTGGCGCCATGCGCAGTCCCATCATGGCCGGGCCCGACGGACCCGCCAACCTGTACGCGGCCGTCCTTGCTGCTGCCGACCCGCAGCTGCGCGGCGCTGGCGTGCTGGTCGTCCTGAACGACGAGATCCATACGGCACACCATGTCCGTAAGTCCCACACCACCAGTCCCGCCGCCTTCACGTCGCCCGGCGCAGGCCCCGTCGGCCGGGTCGTCGAGAACCGCGTACGGCTGGCTGCCCCGCTGCCCCGCCGATCCGATCCCCTGGTACTGCCGAGTCATGACGCGCGCGTAGGCCTGTACACGGTCAGCCTCGGCGACGACGGCACGCTCCTCGATGCGTGGGGCGGCCGATGCGATGGACTCGTCGTCGCCGCTTTCGGCGTTGGGCACGTCCCTCAGCGACTCGTTGAGAGCCTCGAACGGCTCGCCGCGCGAATCCCCGTGGTTCTCGCCTCGCGCATCGGCAACGGCCCCGTCCTGACCGGAACGTACGGCTTCCCCGGCTCGGAGAAGGACCTGATCAATCGGGGGCTCATCCCCGCCGACCACCTCAGCCCCTACCAGGCACGCCTTCTGCTCCAGGCGCTGCTCGCCCAAGACGCGGACCGCGAGACGATCACCAAGAAGTTCACCGTCTTCGAGCGCTGACCCACATACGTCAGCTCCGCCCGAGAGAGAGGATCCGTATGCGCGCCCACGAACTGACCACCGGCCGGACGTTTGGTGTCACCTTCGACCACGGCGAGGACTTCTTCGATGCGCTCTCGGCGTTCTGCCGTGACCACGAGGTTCGGCAAGGCTACATTCCCTCATTCATCGGGGCGTTTACCGAAGCCGAAATTGTCGGCGCCTGCGAGAAACTCGAAGACCCGGACGCTCCGGTCTGGGCCAAGACCCATGTCACCAACGTCGAGGCATTTGGCGCTGGGACGATCGCCCACGATCTGGATACGGGAAGCATCCTGCCGCACATCCATGTTTCCGCTGGGCTGAAGGCGCAATCGGCCGACGGCCGCACCAGCCACCTCCTGAGCGCCAAGGTCCAGTTTCTCAGCGAGCTTCTCATCATCGAAGTCGTCTCCCCGAACATGACTCGGCCGCGGAACCACGCTCTGTACGACGTACCGCTGCTTACCTTCGGCGCGCCGGAGTAGGACCCTCGTGGGCGAACGCGGGATGACGGTGCAGTGGCGGAGCCCACCACCCCCTAGATCTTGGACGGGGCCAGCCCGTTCCCATCGCGATGGTGATCTGCTTGCAGGTCATCGGCGGCTGTCCGTGGTGGCAGGCATCGGCCAGCATCGACAGGATTTTGGTAGCCGGCCGCCAGTGTGCCCGGGCGGCGGTCTCCACCGCGGGACGATCATTCCGGGCCTGGCTGGCTCCACAGCCGACGTCGCCGCGGTGTTCTCGACTGGCGACGCCACAGCAACCGGCACAGCCTGCCGCTCGGACTCGGCATCGTGCCGTCCGGCCAGGACCCGGCCCACCTAATGCTGGGCGATGACCAACTCTTGCCAAGTCCGTCTCGTGCCTCGTTCAATTCAGCCAGCAGACGGTCGGCCTGCTCGCGCAGCACCCCCACCTGCTGCCGGGCAGCGTGTTCCTCGGCTTCCAGTAACCCCATCACCGACGGCATCAGCCGCCCCTCCACGATGGCGACGACACGACGCATCATCCCTGCCGCATCACCACGGAGTTCATACCTGACCTGCGGAAACCAACCGATCAGGCTCGAAGGAACAGTGGGTGAAGGAGCACCGGATTCATCTCGTCGATCGCTGCAAGCTTGGCGAGTGGGTTGCTAGCTCCTGCCTCTTGTGGGAGCTGCCGGACCGCATCCCGCCCCCAGGTCGCGACCTGCTCCCCGCACCCGCGGGGATGGTCCCACGTGGACACTTGGGAACGAGAGGGTAGCGATCTGCTCCCCGCACCCGCGGGGATGGTCCCGGCTCGGTGGCCATCAGGACGGCCTTCCCTGCCTGCTCCCCGCACCCGCGGGGATGGTCCCAGCGACGACATGCTCTGCTCGGGGAAGCGGGCCTGCTCCCCGCACCCGCGGGGATGGTCCGATCAGATGACGTAGCGACTGAGAGGCGGGAGACTGCTCCCCGCACCCGCGGGGATGGTCCCGTCCAGCTCCAGCGCATGCTCGACCCCGAGGTGCTGCTCCCCGCACCCGCGGGGATGGTCCCTCGGTGGAGGCTGCGGCCACGGTGTCCGTGGCCTGCTCCCCGCACCCGCGGGGATGTCCCGGCCGGGAAGGTGACCCGGCCCCGGGCGGCTCCTGCTCCCCGCACCCGCGAGGATGGTCCCTCGGGGTCCTTCGTGATCAGGCTGTGGATCTGCTGCTCCCCGCACCCGCGGGGATGGTCCCTCATCGGCGTAATCAGTCGGGGGCGCCCAGGTCTGTTCCCCGCACCCGCGGGGATGGTCCCGTCTACCGGCCGCTGAAAGCGATGGTGAAGAACTGCTCCCCGCACCTGCTGGGATGGTCCCGACTACTACCGGGCGGGCATCAACGCCACCGCCTGCTCCCCGCGCCCGCGGGGATGGTCCCGGTACGTACTGCGACATCCACGGCTGCGACCTCTGCTCCCCGCGCCCGCGGGGATGGTCCCGCCATGTCGGATGAGGAACTGGCGGAGCAGGCCTGCTCCCCGCACCCGCGGGGATGGTCCCTTCTCCGGGATCGGCTCCAGGCGGAACTTCGGCTGCTCCCCGCACCCGCGGGGATGGTCCCACCCTGACGACCGGTTCACTCTCTGTCGATATCTGCTCCCCGCACCTGCGGGGATGGTCCCGCCTGTGCAGCATCGGACGTCTTGAGGTCGGCCTGCTCCCCGCACCCGCGGGGATGGTCCCTGTGGTGGGCGAGCGCGGGCGGCACGCAGGATCTGCTCCCTGCACCCGCGGGGATGGTCCCCACTGGCTCAAGGAACAGGGCCTCGAGCCCGACTGCTCCCCGCACCCGCGGAGATGGTCCCGATCTACCGGACGATCCTCGACGTCCACGCCACTGCTCCCCGCACCCGCGGGGATGGTCCCATCCACGACCACAGCTGGATCGTCGACCACGACTGCTCCCCGCCCCGCGGGGGGATGGTCCCCAGCTGCACAACGTGGGCCTGTACCTCGGTGCCTGCTCCCCGCGTCCGCGGGGATGGTCCCGGCTCGCTTCCACCACCGTGGCGAGACTTGTCCTGCTCCCCGCACCCGCGGGGATGGTCCCGGTCGCCCAACCGCTCTGTCCCGAACAGTCGAGTGGGGCAGTGGGTGCGAGGAGAATCTGTTGGCCAGCGTGACGCTGCGGGAGCGCTATGAATCCAGCCACTGGACAAGTGCCCTGTCGCCAAACACTGCGGATGGGGCCGTCGAAGTACCCGATTCGAGCTATGCAGAGGGGCGGGATGCCAGCTGCTGAAGGGAGGACTGGCCGGATGATTTTGGCTATCAACGTCGCAGTTCTGCTTGCGGTGATCAACGTTATGCGACTGTGTCGACGCACACTGGCTCGGAGCCAGGTCGCTGATGCGACAGATGGCATCAGCCGCTGGTGCAAGATGGCCCGTGGTCACCGGCTCTCCCTGAACTGTTAGCGTGCCACGAGATCAACTTAGGGGCAGGGGCGGACCTGGACGGATGTCAAGCGGCCACTTTGGCCGTTGAGTCAGGGGCATCATGGCCTAGCGATCGTGGAGTAACGCGCCCCTCTCGGACACCCTCCGGCCGTGCTCAAGGCTGTCTTCGATGACGGTCGACAGAGGCAGCCTCCCGAGATACCGAAGGGGGATCACCATTGATGACTGAGACACGTGCAGGACTGGGTAAGGACACGGATGAGTTGGAGGGCGACCCGCGCACTCCGATGACGGCGGTTGCATCTTGCCTCGACGTGGCAGGCGGGCAAGGTGGCTGGTGCGAGGACGCTCTCGCTGGGATTCCGCTTCCTGACTCGCCGGAGTTGTCGCCGGCTTTGGACCGGCTGCACGCAGTCAACAGTCGGCAGTGGGACGCCGAGGATCGGGTGCGACAAGCTGGCGACGGGGAGATTCCGGCCATCAAGCGGGAGATCGACGCTCTCAACGGCAATCGCCATGCACTCATCGAGCAGGTCGATCGAATCTTGGATGCGGCGTGGAGCGCGAATGAGGGCGTGCCTCCCCTCACGGAGTCGATCGGCTCAGCGCTTGACCGACTCTCGGTGCAGACGCTTCGGATCAGGCACATCGAGCGACTCGTCGGGCGGGATGCTGGTACGGCAGAGCGAGTGGCGATTCTGCGTCACCAGTACGACGATCTAGTGTGGTCTATCGCGGTCGCTTGCGAGGATCTTGTGTCCGGCCGTCGACGCACGCCCCGGCCTGAGCGCATGAAGCTCTACGGGAAGTCAGCACGATGAGCGCGGTCACGTTGCTCCTCCGAAGCGCCAGGTTCGATCTGCGATGACGGTTGACTCCTTCGGGGACGGAGATGAGTTTGAGCGCTGGCGCAGCGGCCTGTTCCTACGTCCCGACGGGACCAATGCCGATGTGCTTGTCGGGCTCCTCCGCCGCGCCCTCGATGAGACGCTGAGCCATCAGGGCGAGGGGCCCGTGTATCCGCGCACCGGCAAGGAGGGTAGGCGCTCCCCCGTGGGTGACGGACGGCTACCGGAAAGCCCTGTCACAGCGGAGACGGCGCTCAGCCAATTGCGCTGGTGGCTCGCTGGGTCGGTCAAAGTTCATCACCAGATGTTCGCCAAGAACATCGTTCCGCCACCGTCGTTCGTCAACCTCGCAGCGTTGTGCGCGGTGTCGTTGTTCATGCCTAACGGCGTCACTGGAGAGGACGCCGCGGAGACCCTTTCCGCTGAGTTGTCCTCCGCCCAGGCGTTGGCACGGTTGGCGGGGTACGAGCCGGAGCGGGCAGGCGGCCTGTTCACGTTCGGCGGCACTGCGACCAACCTGTATGCCATCAACGTCGGCATTTCCAAGGCACAGCCCGACCACGCCGAGCGTGGGATCGAGCCTGGGATGGCCGTCGTCGGGTCCTGGCCAGCGCACTACTCGCAGAAATCCGCGTGTGCGTGGCTGGGGATCGGCACTCGAAACTACATATCCGCTGCGTCGCTACCCGACCAGACCACGGACCTGGAGTCGATGGAAGCGGCCTGCCGCGACGTACTGGCACGCGGCCACCGGCTTGCATGCATCATCGGTGCGGGCGGGACGACTTCCAACATGGCTGTCGACGACTTCGGTGAGATCGCTACGATGCGGGATCGGCTGGCCGCCGAATATGGGTTGGAATACACACCCCATGTGCACGCAGATACAGTCATCGGGTGGGCATACCTCTGCTTCATCGATTATGACTTGCATAAGAATCCCCTCGGCTTCAGCCCACCGGTGGTAGCCAAGCTGTCACGCCTTGTGGAGCGTCTGAAAACGGTGCAGCATGCCGACTCGTTCGGAACGGACTTCCACAAGACCGGCTTCGCGCCCTATACGTCGAGCATGATCGTCATGCGAGATGGTCGGGACTTCTCGCGGCTGCGCCGCGACGGCGGAGCCATGACCCCGTTGTTCCATGACAAGGATGCCTACAACCCCGGGACCTTCACGTTGGAGACGTCCAGGTCGGCAGCGAACATGGTGGCGACCTGGGTTGGCTTGCAGACTCTCGGCAAGCAGGGGATGCGGCAACTGCTCGGCCACGCGCTTGAAACGGCAGAAGCGCTCCGGCGCCACATCAATGCCTTGGCAGGTCGCGACGCGACAGCTATCAACAGACATTCGTACGGGCCGGACGTGTTCGTGCGCTGTTACCCGCCGGACGACCCCGCCGCTACCGAGGAGGACTTCGACGACACCAGCTCCGTCCGCCGGATAAACCAATATATCTCTGACCTATTCGCGTGGCTATCGACTCAACGGGTGCCGGACGCTGAACAAATCGCAGTGAGCAAGTCCTCCGCAGCCTTCTATACACCGGCTGGCGAGCCGGTCGTCGCTCTCCGGGTGTACTCCCTCAACCCGTACTTCTCCGATGCTCACGCCAGAGAGCTGGTCATACGCCTGCTGAGGGGCAAGCGACAGTTCGATGCTACATACATGCATGCAGATGCGTGCGAGGAGGCTCAATGAAGCGACCGCCGCTGTGTGGCCGAGAAGAGCTACCGACGCGCTTCGCAGCCGCCGACCTTCCTGTCCGTGACTGTGTCGAGTTGGCCGCCGGCCTGGCCTCCTATGCCCGGACACATGGACTAGCCCGAGTCGAGGTGAGCGGGCCGCCGGCAATGCGTGAGCTCATCGAGGAGTTCGGCTTTGGCGAGGTGCGATTTGTCGAATTCCACCGGCAGCCCGCGGTGGACATTGCGGCAGTCCCCCGGACTTGGCGCTGCGGCCAACGAGGGCTGCGCTGCCTGAGCGACCAGCTCGTCGACGCAGCAAAAATCGCGTCGCGGGTGGACACACCGCCGTCAACACTCGCCGGGGGAACCGTGATGCGATTTGCCCGGCATAACCGCCTCGGCGACGCACTGGGCATCGTGACCGGCCTCGAGCACTACTGCCGCGACAACGCCGTGGCATCAGTTGCCGTATCCGGTTCGCCCATCCTTGCCGAGGTAGTGGAGGTGTTCGCGTGCAAGCGGGTGAGCTATGCCCCTTCGCCCAGCGAGTCGATCAACGGCGACGCGATCTTCGCCCGATCGTCATGGAGCATCCCCTGGCTTGACCGGTTCAACCACGCCGTCACCGACGCCTTTGGAGGGCGAGCCCGCCACCGAGTGCCGCCGCTGCCTCTCCGCCGGGCACCGACGCCTCGTGGCGAAGAGAATGTGGTGTATTACCAGCTCGATGCGCGTTCCGGCACTGCGCCATCGCGACACTCAGCTCGGCGGCTCCTGAACCAGGTCTCGGCGCACGGTGAAGTGCGGGTCCTCGGCGGCCCCGACACCCAGACCTACCTCGGCGAGGACCTGATCTACGTCCGGGCCGACCTTCCCGAAATGGTTGCCCGTCTGCTGTCATGCCGTCTCTTCGTGGGGTGCGACAGCGGCCTGGGCCATCTCGCGGGGTGCCTTGGTGTGCCTGGTCTGATCGTCAGTACCGACGACTTCGAGACGACCTGGTCATTCTTTCGAGGCTACGCCAGCCTCAATGTCATCCCGCTCGCGGCAGCAGAGGTGCTTCTGCCATGAAGCCGCCGACAGAGCAGGCAGTCCGGCGGGCGGCCAGCCGATGCCTGAACCAAGAGGCCGTGACCGCGAACCGAATCCCGATGGGCCGCAGTCACTTCGTGTTCACGGTGCAGCTGGTGTCCGGTGAGCGCGTGATTGCGCGGATCGCGCGTCACGACCGCGCTGAGTGCTTCGCCAGCTTCGCGTATTGGCGGCGCCAGCTGGCAAGGGTGGGAGTGCCCGTTCCCCGCGTGCTGCACATGGACCTGAGCGGGACAGCGCTGCCCTGGCCGATCATGTTCCTTGAGCAAGCCCCAGGAACCGATCTCTGCAACGTCTACGTGGGCCTTACGGCTGCCGAGAAGCGAAGCATTGCCGACGACCTGCTCGATATCCAACACCGCACGCGCGGCCTCCCGCCCGGTCCTGGGTACGGCGGTATCGCCAGTTACGGTGACCTTCGGTGCCACCCGCGCTGGTCGGACGTGCTGTGGGAGTACTTCACCGGTGCCGTCGATCAGCTTGCGCCCCCGCAGCGGGAGGCCCCGGCCATTGGACAAATTCGCAGAACCATCCACGAGCTACATCCCGAATTCGATGGCATCGCCCCGTTGCCCTACTTGATCGACGCCACCCACCAGAACGTGTTGGTGGAAGACGGGAGAGTCACGGCGATCGTCGACCTGGATGAGGTCGGATTCGGTGACTCTCTGTACCCGCTTGGTGTCGCTCGTGCTGGACTTCTGGCTCGTGGACCAGAGGCCGACTGTATTGAGCAGGTTGCAGTGCCGCTGTGCGTCGGTCCGAATCAGCGGCGTGTATTCGACCTGTACTCAGCGGTCGCATGCCTCAAAATGCTCGCCCCCAGTCCCCTCAGCGTCGCTGGCCCGCCCTCTGCCGGCAGCCAGATCGCCGTCCGGCTTCGGAGCTTGCTCGATGCCTTTGCCGGTGCCGCGGCCCACAAGGAGTAACGTCATGGCCGGTATCGTCTTTGTGAGTATCGACGACTTCACCCGCGAGGGCTTTACCAATGGTCTGTTCTTGCAGGTGCGCGAACTACTAAAGCGCGTCATAACCCGAGGGCACCCGGCCAGCCTCGCCTGTATCGCGCAGAGCAGGAACCCCGGAGTCGGACGCAGAACTCGAACCATCCAGGGTTGCACTGTCCACGAAACCTTCATCGATGCTCCGGGGGTAGCCAGTGCGTACCGGCGGGCTCTTCAAGATATTTTGAACGACCTGGACCCCGACGTGATCCTGCTCAACTCGTGTGCGGTTCGGCTCAATGAAGCGCATCACGCGGTGCTGGACGAGAGCCTTGCGAGCGGTCGGCAGGTAGCCGTGCTCGTGACCGACCAGCTCTACCCCACAAGCAGTGACCACCCTGAAGATGAGGTGCGGAGCTACTACAGCCTGATGCGGCAGACCAGCGTGCACGCGGTCAGCGAGACCATCGCCGACGCCTTCCATGGCGAAACCGGTGTGCCAGCGCAGGTTCTCCCTAATCTCCTACCCGAGCGACGAGTCGGCCCGGCATCTTCGGGGGCAGAGAGTCGATCCCTGACATTGATCAATCACCACCCGATCAAGGGTCGACGTGTCTGGGACGCGCTCATTCGGCAGCGCCCCAGCGATGCCTACCTGGCCGTGGAAACCTGGCCCGATGTCCCGGCGTATGTGCCGCCCTCACCGAGGGTCGAAGTGGCCGCATTCACCCCGGATCCCACCACGATCTACAACCGCACCAGGATTCTGCTGGTGCCGTCGCTGGGCCCGGAAGGTCTCGCACGAGTCACGCTTGAAGCAATGGAGTCAGGAGTGCCTGTCATAGCTCACCGGATAGGCAGCCTGCCCGAACTCGGGAACGCCGCGATGTTTATCGCCCCGCCACCGATCGCCGGCTACGAGCTCGATGGCGATGTGCTGTACCCCATGGTTTCCCAGAATGACGTCGAGCGGGCCGCGCAAGATCTCGGGCAGGCGATCGACGCTCTTGATCATGATCCGGCACTCCGGGCCCGATTCGTGACCAACGGCAGAGCACTCGTGCGTGACTACCGTGATCACAGCGAGGCTGTTTCCGGCCGGCTGCTCGACGCATGGTTCGGGACTGTGTGACTCAGGACACTCAGATGTGGGGTGATCTTGGCTTTTCCGCCGTACGCGATGCCGCTGACCAGCACAAACGCGGAAGCTCCGGCTGGACGACTAGACTGGCCGCCGCACTGTACGCGCGACTCAAGGAGACACGGGACCGTGACGGCCATCGTCGACGAGCTCACGTGGCGCGGGCTGATCGCCCATGCCACTGACGAGGACGCATTGCGCAAGGCTCTCGCGGACGGCCCTGTCACGTTCTATTGCGGCTTCGACCCGACCGCGGCCAGCCTGCACGTCGGCCACCTGGTGCAGGTGCTCACCCTCCGCCGACTCCAGCAGGCCGGGCACCGACCGCTGGCGCTTGTGGGCGGCGCGACCGGCCACATCGGCGATCCTCGGCCGACGGCCGAGCGCACCCTGAACGACCCGGAGACGATCGCCGAGTGGGTGACCCGGCTGCGGGCGCAGATCGAGCCGTACCTCTCCTTTGAGGGCGACAACGCGGCGACCATGGTCAACAACCTGGACTGGACCGGGGGCATGACCGTGATCGAGTTCCTGCGGGATATCGGCAAGCACTTCCGGGTGAACAAGATGCTCACTAAGGACTCGGTCGCCCAGCGCCTGGCCTCCGATCAGGGCATCAGCTTTACGGAGTTCAGTTACCAGTTGCTTCAGGGGATGGACTTCCTGGAGCTGTACCGGCGGTATGGCTGCACCCTCCAGACGGGGGGAAGCGACCAGTGGGGCAACCTCACAGCCGGTCTGGACCTGATTCACCGCCTGGAGCCGCACGCCGAGGTGCACGCGCTGGCCACGCCACTGATGACGAAGGCGGACGGCACCAAGTTCGGCAAGACCGAGACGGGCACGCTTTGGCTCGACCCGGAGATGACCACGCCGTACGCGTTCTACCAGTTCTGGCTGAACACGGACGACCGGGATATCTCGCGCTACATGCGCATCCTCTCCTTCAAGTCCCGCGAGGAGCTGGAGGAGCTGGAGAAGGTGACTGAGGAGCGGCCGCAAGCCCGTACCGCGCAGCGTGCCCTTGCCGAGGAGCTGACCACGTTGGTGCACGGTGCCGACGAGTGCGCCGCTGTGATTGCTGCGTCAAAGGCGCTGTTCGGGCAGGGCGAGCTCACCGAACTCGACGAGGCAACGCTGGCCGCCGCGATCTCCGAGCTCCCGAACGCCAAGGTGAGCGAGCTCGGTCAGGTCACCGACATGTTCGCTGAGGTCGGCCTGGCGCCGAGTAAGTCGGCCGCCCGCCGTACCGTGAAGGAGGGTGGCGCCTACGTGAACAACGTCAAGGTGACTGCCGAGGATGCCGTGGTCGCGGCCGACGAGCTCCTTCACGGACGCTGGCTGGTACTGCGCAGGGGCAAGAAGAATCTGGCGGCCATCGAGGTCACCGGAGCCTGAAGCAGACCGGGAGACGGCAGCTCAGCCGTGAGCCGGGGGAGTGTCTCCGGCTCACGGAGCCAAGTCATGGGAGCAAGGCGCTGCTGAAGTTCAGTGGATAGTGGTGGCCAGCAGCTTGGGCAGGTCGCGCATCTCGTCGAACAGCGTGGTGCCTGGTCCTTCCAGCCGCGAGGCCGGCGTGAGGCCGCCGCAGTAGCCGAAAGTCCGCATACCGGCGGCACGGGCTGCCTGAACCCCGTACGCACTGTCCTCGATCACCACGCACCGCCCGGGTTCTACACCCATGGATCGCGCAGCGTGCAGGAAGAGGTCGGGGGCAGGCTTACCTCGGGCGACATCGGCTGCGCTGAAGATGCGCCCCTCGAAGTGGTCTCTCAGACCGGCGATCTCCAGGTTTCTCCTGAGGCTCGCGTGACCAGTGTTCGATGCAACGCAAACGGGCATCGCAAGGCTGTTCAGGGCTTCTACGACGCCATCGACAGCGGTCAAGTCAGCTTCGAGGGCCGCCTGGTAGAGATGCTCGTATTGCCGCAGCCAGTTCGTCTCCAGGCGGCGTCCAAGCCGTTCCTCCACGGCAGCCGTGTAGACCTCGGTGGAGGAGCCGACGAACTTCTCGATGATCTCCTCCTCGGTGAACGCGCACCCCAGGTCAGCCGTGATCATCGCGTCTACTTTGACGCATATCCGCTCGCTGTCCACCAGTACGCCATCACAATCGAAGATCGCCAGATCGACAGGACTCCGCGTCATGAGCGGCAGTGTAGACCTGCGGTGACCAACCCCCGTGCCGCGTATGGTCGTCGTCGGGTTCGCCGCTTCTGCAATGTCTGCCATTGGCAGCGCTCGACGGACTGGCTGGTAGCGGGCGGTATCGCGCACGTGGTCCACGCGTCCGGCAAAGCCGCCGTGATGGTCACCGGCCGCCACAGTAGCTTCGTCGCTGGCTGGGGTCGGGGGGTACTTCATTGCGCTGGGGTGGGGACGGTGGAGGCGTGGCTGCCGAAGGCGAGGGTGGCCAGCGTCAGGGTGCGCAATTGGCTGGAGGCGGCGGTCCAGGCTGTCCACTGGTGCGCGAAGGGTTCTTCCGCGACGGGAAGACTGGCGTCGGGGGCCGCGCGGTGGGCGAGTGTGCGCAAGGTGAGGTCGTGGCGGGGATAGAGGGCGAAATCGCCCAGGTAGTCGGCTGCTGCTACGGCGGCGGTCCAACTGTCGACTTTGTGAATGTCGCTCAGTGCGGTGACCAGAGCGTGGCCCTGGAGTTGTCTCCACGCGGTGGCATGGAGCAGGTAGGCATGGGCGGCCGATCGTAGGCTTGCCTGGAGGGTGGCGATTTTGGCCCTGTGGAAGGCGTGGTCGGGCAGGCCGAGCATCCTCTTCGGGGTAGGGGTGAGGTGGAGGGCTCCGTATGGGCTCTCGAAGACAGGCCCATAGAGGGTGCACCAACGGTGGTAGAGCCTGCGACTGGCGCCGGGAGGGAGCTGTCGCTGTCGCAGTATCGCGACGCACAGGGCGTCCCATAGCGAGGGGTTCGAGATGCGCACGATTGTTCCTAAGGGGGCCAGCGCATCGGCGAGCTGGTGTGGCACGGCCGGGGGAAGCTGGTGGTGATGGGTGTACGTGAGGTCGGGGAGGCTTCCGTCGCCGGCCATGGGCATGAAGTCAAGGGCTTGCCCGTCCCAGGAGGCTAGCCAAGTGCCGCCCTGTTCGTTGGACAGCAGCCGGTAGCAGCGGGACTCGGTGTCGGTCCAGCCGGGGTGGTCGGTGCACAAGCTCGCGTGAGCCAAGGCGTTTCCTGTCTGATGGTGATGGCGGGATACAGAGATGTGTGGAGCGGTGGCTTGTGTGTCGAGGGACCCGAGCTGAGATGGGGCGTGGCAAACCCCCGGACGGTGTGGGTGCTTGAGAGGGGTCGGTCAGGCCGCGAGTGCCAGCTGCCAGGTGCGGTTGAGGATCTGGATGAATTCCTGGGTGTTCACCGTGGCCACCAGGACGTCGTGGTCGGACCAGTCCACGTCGATGACCTTGACGTCTGTGATTGCTGGGAGGAGGGGCTTGCTGGCGTAGATGCGGTCGACGCGCTGTCGGCCTCCCTGCCGGTCCACGCCGCAGGTGGGGGCCAGGGCCTGGCGGTGGGCGGCGCCGTTGGTGTGGACGACATGCCGGGCGATGTCTTCCAGGCCCGCGGTCCGCAGGATCTGGTCGGGATAACTGTCCGCGATACGGCGTCCATGGGCGTCCAGCACGCTGCGGTGGGCTATGTGCTGCTCGTCATCGATCTCGTTCCAGTCCGGCAGCTGGACGTGATCCAGACCTGGTTCGGGATAGGAGTTCCAGTCTCCGCCGCCGATCATGTACACCGGTGTCTTCCGCCGGTCGCGATCGTAGGCGCGTGAGGCGCCCGGGACTGTGGCGGCTTTGTCGTTGAGCGTGGTCCACCGCTCCGCTTCCAGCCGGCGCCTGGCCGGGGAGCTGTAGTTGGCGTGTACGGAGGAGGCGATGAACGGCACTGCGCAGTCGTCGATCTTCAGCGAGAGAGTGGTGGGCGGTTGGTTCCATACCGTCTTGTCGCGCCATTCGCCGACGCAGCGGAACCGCGACTGGTCAACGAATATGCCGGTGAGCTGCTTGGTCTTCCCCTTCTTGGGGCCGATCCAGCCGCGCAGGCCGAGGGCGTCTTCGTCCTCGTAGAGGAGCTTGCCGTTGTTGGCGAGGGCTTTGTCGCATTCCTGGCGCAGCAGGATGCCGGGGCCGATGTCCGTGATGGTGGTGTGCATGGCCCGGCGGCGACCGGGGTCTCCCACGCCGTTGCCCTCGAAGTTGGAGCTGACGATATGGAAGGTGTCGCTGCCACTATCCTCGGCGGCTCTCGTTACGGGCATGACCAGTGGTTCTCCTGAAGAGGATGACGGGGCAGGTCAGATGAGTCCCTTGCGTAGCGCGAAGGCCACGGCGTGGGATCGGTTGCGCAGGTGGTGCCGGGTGATGAAGGCGTGCAGCACGTTCTTGATCGTGCGTTCTGAAAAGCTCAGATTGAGGGCGATCTCCGGGGTGTCGTAGCCCTCGGCGACCAGCCGCAGGACATCGATTTCTCTCTCGGCCACATGCCCGATCCCCAGACCTTGCTTCATTCCGTGGAGTTGGCCGAGCAAGTGGAGCAGGCGTGTCTGGAGGTCCGGCGGGAGGTGGCCGTCTCCTGTAGCCACGGTCTGGATCATGCGGACGAGCCGATCGCTGTCGACGCTCGCGCGCCACATGATCCCGGCGGCACCGCATTCGGCGGCCAGCGACAGTTGATGGTCCTGGAGACGGGAGACCAACAGGACGAGCCGCGATGAGCCGCTGTGCTGCGCGGTGCGGAGCAGTTGGTACCCGGCCGGATCGGAGATGTCCGCTGCCACCACGGTCACGGCTGGATCGTCGGCACCGTCGTACAGGCGTATCTCCGGCCGCGGGCGCAGCAGAGCGATCACCCCGGCTTCGGAGAGGGGGTCATCGGCGCACACCTGGACAGTGATGCGGTCGGTCATCCTTGGGGATCCATCGACGTAGCCGGACGGGTGGATTGAGGCGGTTCGGTGTCGTTTAAGGCAGGGCAGAGCAGAAGAGCTGTGCGACGCGGACAGGCCGGAGGTCCTGGACACGCCAGTAGGCGGCCTGGCAGGCCGCGCGATAGGAAGCAGGGTCGGCGAGCAGTCCGTCGGTGAGGAACAGCAACGCGTTCGGCCCGTGCATGACGTCGGCGAGCAGCCGGCGGGGACCGTGCTGGAGAGGCAGGAGCAGGTCGGACAGGATGCCGGTGTTGTAGGCGATGACCGGTGTGCCCTGGCTGAGGGCTTCCAGAGCGGTCATGCTGCTGGCGGGTCGGCGGCACGGGATGATCACTGCGGCAGCCTCGGCCAGCCAGCCGGGTACTTCTGCCCAGCCGGGCACCGGGGCGAGTGTGATATTCGGTGCCCGGTCGGCGAGTATCTGGCACTGCTGCCGTAAGGCTCGCCCACCGCGTAGGTCGTCGGGCCCGGGCGGAGCGAGGGCGACCTCCACATGGCGATGCCATGCTCTGGCGGCTGCGATCAGTTCGAGGACACCCACATCCTGGCCGACCGGGGCCAGTACTCGCACTGGGGCTTCAGCCTTCCGTGCAACCGTGGCTGGGATGCCTGGATTGTGGAGCGGGGCGTTGGGGACGACGTGCCATGTACGGGTGGGCCAGGCTGCGGTGGTGGCCTGCCGCAGGACGGCGTCGCAGGAGGTGATGACGGTGTCGGCATACGCCAGAGCCGGTGGCATGTCCTGCTCGTGCGGGAGCGCGGGCACCACAAGCACACGCTGGACGCCGTAAGGAAGATCAATTGGCAGGCGACCCAGACCCCACAAAACACCTACGGACACGACGGTGTCGACTCGGCGTCGGACGATCAGGTCGCTCAGGGACCGCTGGACTTTTGCCTCAGTGGTGATGAGGGCCTCACGCAGTGCCTGTGAAGTGCAGGGCAGGGCGAGGGGCAGGTCGAACTGCTCGACGGGGACGCCGGGCAGTCCGGTGCCGTCATGCTGTTCGGTGGCCGTGGCGATGGCCACCTGGTGCCCGGCCGCCGCCAGTGCGGCGGCAAGTGAAGAGATGGATCGATCTGTTCCAGTTACTGCGTCTATGCGCCAGGATGCACGGACGAGGAGGATGGAGCGTCGCTGCGTGTGGTGCTGTGTGGTCATGGCAGGGCCCTTTGGGGAGTCCAGGACTGAGTGAGAAGCGAGTTGGTAAGGCGGCGGATACCGGGTGCGCCAGATCATGGGTGAAGGGCCGATGCGGCCACAGTGGGCAGTGCCGCCGGGCGTCAGCGCCCCGGCAGTGTCAGCGTCACTGGGTCTTACTCACCGACATCTCTTACGGTGGAGGCTCTCGCCCCGTCTCCGTATGCCGGATGCCTGCGAGCAGCAGCGGGCCGCCACTCTCTGCCCCTGGTCTATGGGCGAGGGACTTCCTCTCCGCGGGTACGTTCGCGATGCGGGCTGAAGTTGCGTGGGTGGGCAGGGTTGAGGAACCACTTGCGGGCCGAGACGAGCCACCAGGTGCCGCAGAAGGCCATGACGATGCCCACTGCGATCGGCGCGTAGTTGAAGGTGTCCGCGGTGACCGGTGAGCTCTGCGGCAGCATGAACAGCACCGTGATCACCAGGACCCAGGCGACGGCGATCGTGCCCACGATGGTCGACCAGGAGCCGAGGTGCCAGGGCCCCCGCTCGAACCGGCTCCCCTGCCGCAGCCGCAGGAAGGTCGGGATGACGTAGGCGAGGTAGAGGCCGATGGTGGCGATGGAGGTGACCGCGGCGTAGGCGGTGTTGTTCCACAGGTAGGGCAGGCCGAGGGCGAAGGCGCCGCCGGTGGCGAGCCAGACGGCATTGGTGGGAGTCCGGCTGGCCGGGTTGAGTCTGTGCCACGTCTTGGAGAAGGGCAGCGCTCCGTCGCGGGAGAAGGCGTAGATCATCCGGGAGTTCGCAGTGACGGATGCCATGCCGCAGAAGAGTTGGGCGACGATGACGATGAGCAGCATCCACTTGCCGGCTGCCGAGCCGAGGGCGTCCATGAGGATCTGCGCCGGGGGCACTCCCGTGTCCGATTCGAGGGCACCGGTGTAGGACTGGATGGCGTAGGTGAAGCCGAAGAGGAGGACGAATCCGGCCGCGAGGGAGACGAGGATCGAGCGGACGATGCCCTTGGGCCCGGCGATGGAGGCGTCGATGGTCTCCTCAGTCATGTGGGCAGAGGCGTCGTAGCCGGTGAAGGTGTACTGCGCCATCAGCAGTCCGACGAGCACCACGTAGCCGCTGGAGCTGAAGCCGGTGTTGTTGACGAACTCGCCGAAGACGAACCGGGTCGACTGGTGGTGGTCAGGGATGAGCACCAGGGCGCCGCAGATAACAGCAACGCCGAGGATGTGCCACCAGATGGAGGCTTCGTTGAGGAGGGCGACAATGCGCACACCGAAGGTGTTCAGGACGCCGTGGAGGGCCAGGATGATCCCGAACAGCGAGATGGTGTGGCCCGGCGTGGCGGCGTAGCCGAATTGGAGATCGAGTAAGGCATTGAGGAAGTTGGCGGCACCGAAGTCGATGCCAGCAGTGACCGCGATCTGGCCGAGAGTGTTGAACCAGCCGGTGAACCACGCCCACGCTGCTGCGGAGCGCTTGGGGGCCATGCGGTGCGCCCAGAAGTACAGACCGGCGCTGGTGGGGTAGGAGGAGCAGACCTCGGCCATCGACAGGCCGACGAAGAGCGTCATCAGGCCGACGAACAGCCAGCCCCACATGATCACTGCGGGTCCGCCGGTGTTCATGCCGTAGCCGTAGAGCGTCATGCAGCCGGACAGGATGGAGATGATCGTGAAGCTGACGCCGAAGTTGGCGCGGCCGGACATCGAGCGGGACAGCGTCTGCTGGTAGCCGAGCTGCTTGAGGCGTTCCTCGTCGGAGACACGGGAGACATCAAGAGGCACAGGTATTCCGCCCTTCTTGCGTCGGTCGGGTGGTTGTGGGTGCTCAGCGGTGTCGGCGCCGCGGTGGGCTGTAGGCCCAGGCGCGGTGCCGCAGGAACAGTTCGCGGGCCTGACCGCAGTAGGACCAGGGAACGTGCGTGGCGTACGGGCCGATGGCGTCGAACACCTCCAGGGCCTCGATGTGGCGGTTCGCGAACGACAGGGCGTGGGCGAGGTAGTTGGCGTCATCGGCGAAACACGCGTGCGGGCTCGGTGCGCGATAGCGCCACCAGCGCTCCAGCACGCCGTCGATGTGCGGACAGTCGATCCAGGGGTGGATCGTCAGGCCGTAGGACCTCTGGTCCTGCTCCTGGCGGGCCCGGTGTGTTTCCGCCAGGACGACGAGTGGCAAGACCGCCAGGGGCAACCCATTGGGGGCAGTGGATGCCTGCTCCTCGGCCCACCAGGCCGCCTCTCCCGGTGCGCCGTGATAGCGAGGGAACAGGTAGGTGACCACCTCATGATGGGCTTCGCGGTTCCAGGGGTCGCGCTGCTTGATCTCCTCCCACACGAGGCTGAGTACCTTCCGGTCGGGAGCGTGGGTGCGCAGCAGCGCGAGCATGACCACCAGCGGTGCCACATCCTGCGGCCACACCTTCAGGGCGGCGCGGCAGGTGGACCAGGCATCCTCCATCAGCGCCCGGCCGGCACTGCGTCCGGCGATCATCGCGCGCAGGGCGTGCACGTTCGCGAGGAGAGCGAGGGCGTGATGTGAGCGTGGCTCGGCCTTCGCCCAGGTGTCGGCGAACCTGAGCCGCACCCCCACCTCGGCGAGGACCTGGAGACGGAAGATCCGGCGGTCCCAGTCCGCGCCCGTCGCGGCCAGCAGATCCCGGGCGCCTTCCCATCGCCCCATCGCCGCGTCGTCCACCACGGACCGCAACGCTCCGTCGTCACGAGCCGGATGCGGATTGAGAGGCGCGCTCTGTGTCTGTCCACGTCGTGCCATCACTCGGCCCGCCAGATCATCCGCGGTTCGCCGTGCCAGAAGCCAAAGGACGTGTACAGGACCTCGCGCTCGGGGTAGGTCAGTGAGAGCTGACGTATCCGTACCAGCTCTCTGGCCTCGGCAACCATCGCCCGCCGCGTGGGCACCATCACAGCGAATCCTCCCCCTTATGGGCGTGGGTTATGGCCGCTAGGCGATAGCGCAAAGAAACCGCAGATGCGGCGGCCACAATGAAGGCCGAGTACCAGAAGAGAGAGAGGAAGGCCATCAGAACCTCGAACGCAACGGATAGGGAGAGGATTGAGAAGGCCGTCGGGACGCTGCGGGGCTTCGGGACGGGGGAGCCGAAGACCCTAATTCGCAGATCGCCCCGACGGCCGGTCCAGATACTTGCGCAGTGGCGTCATGCTGAGCAAGCGAGGAGCGGTGGATATCGGGTGTTAGGTGAGTCCTCAGAGGATTTCTTGGGCGGCTTCACGGTCCGGCTGCCGAGATTCAGAGGAAGGTTTCACAGATGCTTCTGCGGGTCTGGAAGTTGTTCCTGCCTAGGGTTGGTCATTTGAGGTAGGTCCCGTGGCCCATTCGTGGTGACCTTTTGGCCGATCCCGCCGTACAGCCATACACGCTTGAGTTCCTCGTCGTCGACCGCGTCGTCGGGATTCCAAAGTGGAACCTGCACTAGCCCAGGCTCGATCAGAGTGAACCCCGAGAACAGGGCCTCGATCTCTTGATGCGAACGCATCGTGACGCCAGCGGTGGCCTGGTACTCGTCATACACGGCCGCACCGAGAGCAGCCTTGTCACGTTGAAGGTCACCAGTGACATGCGACAGGGCCAGGAAACTTCTGGGAGGCAATCCATTTCTGAGGGTGGCGATAATGTTGGCGATGTCCTCCTCGTCCGCAATGAAATGCGCGATCGCGGACAGCACGAGCGCGATGGGTTGCCCCCAGTCAAAGATCTCCTGTGACTGCGCCATGCGGAGGATTCCTTGCGGGTCCCGCAGATCACCCAAAGCATAGTCGACCTGATTAGGCTTGGTACCCACAAGTAGCGCTTGCGCGTAGGTGAGCACGATCGGATCGTTGTCGATGTAGAGGACCCGAGCATCACTGGCTACTGATTGTGCTACCTGGTGGAGATTGGGTTCGGTGGGGAGACCGGTTCCCAGATCGAGAAACTGACGGACCCCCATATCTGCCAGATGGCACACCGCCCGTCTCATCCACGCGCGGTTGGCTCGCGCGCTATCGATGGCCTCCGGTACTCGCCGGACCACTTCCTCGGCTGCAATTCGGTCGACGTGGTAATGGTTCTTCCCGCCGAGAAAGTAGTCGTACATCCGTGCCGGGTGCGGCCTATCGGTGCGCACATCCGCAGCGGCCCAGCCGACCTCCCCGCAAACCCGGCTCCCCCAATGGCCTGCTACTGCGGACGGCCAGTCAGGTTCCTGCGTGCTCGAACCCACAACGGACGGTACTCTCCTGGTTCGGGGCTCGTCAGGACAGCTAGTCATGAGAAGTGGCTCCATGTTGCTCAGCGGCATGGGATGCACGGTGAAGTCGGCGGGTCGGGCCAGCCGAGGTACCCGGCTGTGACCGGCGCAGCGCTCACCCGTAAGGAGTGAGCGGTCGCCAGTCACGAGGCCCAACTCAACGATGAGGCTGAAGTCGCCCATTGCGTATGAGCGTTTATGACAGAGTCGGTTAAGGTCAGTAGCAGCCACGCAAGGACGAGGCAGGGATGGACATGCGCGGGGCCAGCTCCCGGAGCTGCTCGGGGTGCGGCACAGACCTCAGTCGCTACAACCCATCTGGGCTGTGCGCCAGTTGTAGGCGGTCTTCGCCCAAGCTGTCTGCGAACTTCTGGGCCAGTGATGCCATGCGCGAAGCCCTGGGCCGCTGGGACGTCGGTGCTCTGGTCCTCGCCTATCGGAGACATACGGGCGTTTCCCAATCTGCTGTCGCTGCCCTTGTCAGCATCGACCAGTCAGAGGTAAGCCGTCTGGAGCGGGGCCGTAAGACAGTCCGTGACCGGCGGCAGGTGATGACCTGGACGCGGGCTCTGGGTGTACCTGACGCCATGGTTCCGGATCTCCCGATTGGCGAGGCAATCAGGGGCCCGGAATCGGTAATCGTCTCCCTGGCGGGGCCACATGCATATGCGATTAACGCGCCGGTCCCTTCAGTCAATCTAGAGGATCTAGACCTCCTTGTCATAGAATTACAGCAGCAGGACAACCAATTTGGAGGAGATGCGCTCATCGCCGCGGCTGAGCGCCGGCTACATGAAATTGTGACAGTGCTGTCAGCCGGCGGTACAGTGCATGAGAAGCCTCTCCAAAATGCCGTAGCCCAACTGGCGCAGATGGTGGGATGGTTATCGCTGGATGCCGGTCGGCCGGCCGAATCCCGTAGGAATCTCACCACGGCTCTGTACGCTGCCCACATAAGCGAGGACCCTGGTCTCGCCAGCAGCGTTCTTGGGTATATGAGTCTGACAGCTCTCTACCATGGGAGCCCTGTCGAGGCACTCGCACTGGCTCGAACTGCCTATGATTCCAGTTCTGCTACGGGGCGAACGGGCGCGATGCTCGCCACTCGTATGGCTCGCGCTCTCGCTGAGAACGGCCAAAAGGCCGAGACGCGGGCAATGCTCCGTGTTGCGGAAGGTGCTTTCGGCCGTACAGGGGCACAGCCCGATTCACCTGTGTGGCTGGCCTATTTCGATGAAGGGGAACTATTGGCGCAGCAAGGAACCTGTTTGATGAAGAGTGGCGCTCTCGAAGAAGCGCGTGCCTGTTTGGGCGGTGCCCTTGAGTATCTACGCGCGAGTGGGACACAGAATCTTCGCGACCAAGTTCACTACCTGATCCGACTGGCAGATATCGGGTTAATGGCCGGTGACCTCGACGAATCCTGTGCTCAGGCCGCACGAGCCCTCACTCTCAATGAGCAGATTTCCTCGACGCGGATGACGAAGAACATCACCGACTTCATGGCAAAGCTGCGGCTGCACGGATCTACGCGGCCTGTTCAGCAGTTGCTTGGCAGGGTCGCAGAGTCAGGGATCACTCGCTGAGTTTCGTCAGCGATCCGCTGGCTTCACCGGCATTGGCACCCAGGACTGCGTCAAGCACCGCTTGGGTGTCTGCAAGGTCAGGAAGAACTATGTCCGCTCCTCCGCGGTGAAGTTCATCAGCCGACACCGACCCGGTCGCTACGGCGACAACTCGCGCATCTCCTGCCTTAGCGGTCGCGATGTCCATCAAGGTGTCGCCCACTATCACGGTCTCAGTAGCGGAAAAGTCCCGACGGTAGTGCAGTTGGGCGCGTTTCCAGGCGGAGGGCAGCAGTGCCACCCGCTCCTCAGCGTCATCCCCGTAGGCCCCAGCGTCTAGATCGAGATGCTCACCCAGCCCGAAGACGCTCAGCTTGAGCTCGGCGAGAATTCGCATGTTCCCGGTAAGGACCGATTGCCGAACACCGGGTACTCGGCTCAAGGTGCCGAGTGCTTCTGGAACCCCTGGCAGAACGTGGCCGCGGACAGCTAGTAGGTCTGCTCGTGCCTCAAGCTCCTCAGCAACAGCCGTGATGAAGGTGGTGAGGGTGCCCGGGTCTGGATCGATGTCGTGCAGACGGAGGGTCTCCGAGGCGATGAGCAGATCCGTTTTACCTGTCATGTCGGCCATGCGTGACATGGGGCGCCCCGTCACTCGGGTGAAGGCGCTTCTGTAGGCGTCACGGCTCACTCCGCCGCCGTCGAGCAAGGTGTGGTCGATGTCCCAGAGGATCAGGCGTGCGCACTCGTCGAACTGCATACCGCCACCCATGCGTCGTTGGCCACCAGGTCAAGTGCAGGCTACCCATACCGTCCAGCACGCATGGGAGACGCCTTCATCGACGAGATCCAAACTCAGAGTCTTTTCCGCCGCGACGCCGACCCTGTGGCCATCAGGACTGTCGAATCGGCCCTTGCCCGGGAGACCCTTCGCGGAGCGCGCTCGCCGACGCTTGCGACGGCTGTGGCGTCAACTGCTGGAGCGGTCTGCTTGGAAGGGCAGGCGCTCAAGGCGTTGTGCCGTGTAGGAGGCCGTATAACCGGCGAAGAGGTGATACAGGAGGGGAGAGAACTCCTCTCGCACCGCGCCGTGCACTGGCAGGACCGCATCGGCGTACGCGATCAGGTCTGTTTCGTTTCGGTCGACGACGGCGATGACATGCCGTCCGAGCCGGGATGCCTGCTCCGCGAGTCGCGCGGCTCGCTGCTGGGAACGTCCTGGTGGGGCGATGACGAACACGGGCATGTCGACCGGGTAGGCGAACCGCTCCACGTGGCTCCACTCCTCCAGGTCCTGGCCCGCCGCGAAAACTCCCGCCGCTTCGGCCAGTTTCGCCGCGCCGTACTGTGCCGTCCCATGATTCGGGCCGCTTCCCACCATGGCCACCACCGGCGCTTCGGCGATCACCTCGGCAAGCCGCGCACATCGCTCTTTGATGGCTTTGGTGGTCGCGTCCATGGTGCCGGCGAGCTCGGCGAGTTCCCGGCGCAGGCCGGCCGCCGCTGCTTCAGAGGAGTCGGCTCGGCGGGCTTCGGCCAGTTGGAGGGCGATGAGCAGCATGCCCAAGACGCTGGCCTGGTAAGTGCGGATCCCGGGCGAGCGCTCGGGGTGCTCCAGGTCGACCAGGAGGAAGCGGTCGGCCGCCCGGGTGACGGCGCTGCCGGGAGTGCCGGTCAGGGCCACGGTGAGCGCGCCGTCGGCCTTGGCGCGCTCGATGGCCTGGACGACTCCCTTGGTGCCGCCCGAGGCGGATGTGGCGATGACCAGGGTGCGGCCTTCACCGGTGCGGCGGCCGAGGGGAGGGCTGTAGCGGAGGAATCGCCATGCGCTCAGCGGCTCACAGGTGACCTCGGCGAAGGTCTCGAAGGCCATCTCCGCGGCGCAGGCGGCGTGGTGGGAGTCCCCGTTCCCGGTGAGGATCACCGTGTCGATCGATTCCCACTCGGCAGGGGAGAGCAGCGTGCTGACCCGGTTGGTGAACAGGTCCGTGCGGGTGCGCAGGTCGGTGGACAGGGCTTCGACCTGCCGGACCATGACCTCGGGCTGAATGGGCTCCATGGCCCCGCGTCCTTCCTCTCGCCGCGGGTGGTGGCCGGCACCGGGTATCACCGCTCCAGCGCTCGCACGATGTCGACGTACCGTTTCACTCGGTCGACATCGATCTGTCCGCCCCAGCCCCCGCGCTCCAGGCATGTGCCCACGAACGCGCCGTCTGCCGCCGCCATCAGTCGGGCGGCGTTGTCGTGGTTGGTGTGTCCGGCCATGAAGACCGGAACGTCGGGAACGGCTCGGCGTACCGAAGCGATCATCTCCAGCGCGGTGTTCTCGTCCGGATGGCACAGCGATACGGCGTCGGCGCCCACGTAGCGCGCTGCCCGCGCGACCTCCGCGGTGGTCTTCTCCTCGCCGAACCACCGGAAGTGCATGGAGTCCACTTCGGCGATGACCTTGATGCCCATGGCGCCAATCTTGCCGCGGTACTCCATCACACCGAGGGGATCGGCTTGCACCATGCCATGGGTGGTGAGCGTCGCCCCGACGACCGCCCCGGCCCGGATATAGGTGCCACCGGCTACTTTCGCCACCGCCAGCGAGGCCTTGAGCGCGTTGCGCATCAACTGCACACCGACCTGGAACTCCGGTCCGGTGGCCTGTACCACGGCACGGACGATCAAGCTCATGGCGGCTGTCCGGGCGGGATCCGACTCGTCTTCGACGCTGTAGACCCGGTCGACGGTCTGTATCAGACATCCGTCGGCGCCACCTTCGTGGAGAGCCCTGGCCGAACTCACCGCGGTCTCCAGGATTTTCTCCAGGCTGCCCTCTTCGTAAAACGGCGTGCCGGGCAATGGCCGCAGATGGACCATGCCCAGTACGGACTTCCGCGTGCCGAGCATGGTGAACTCGGGCATAGGTCCCTCCCGCACAGTTGACTCGATCAACCGGCAAGTCCGGCCCTGCGTGGCAGGTCCGGTGTCGCGGCGGCGCCGCGAACTTGTCCCCTGCGGCTGCTGGGGAGGTCTCCCCGCGAATCTTCCCCGTCAACCCTCATCACCCGCGGGCCCGCCATTACTGGCCGAAAACTCGGGCGACGTCGCGGGACGAGTCAGTCGGCCATGTCCTGGGCTGTGTATCCCAAGAGGCCGATCTTGAACAATGGGGCCAGCATCTGTTCGAGATACCACGGCAGGTCCGTCATCTCCTCGGCCACCGTGTGAGACTTCCTGTTGATTGACGGTGTGAAAGATGCCTCCCTTCTTCCAGGGAAGAGGAGAAGCAAGCCTCCGGTCTCAGCTCCCGGGTGGTACACGGAAACCCCGATACTCTGCTGCTCACGTTCGGATGAGTCAAGAGTGCCGATGATCTGTCCAAGCGTTTCTGGTGGCGCGCTCGACCAGTCCAGGTCGCCGTCCTCATCCTGGATGGCGTACGAGATCCCGCGAGGCTCGGCCGGTGACCATCCGGACTCCGACAAGGCACGCACGATGAGGGAAGCCGTGACCGGCGCCTGGAATGTGAAGTCGATGTCTGCCGTTCGGGACATCTATCCCGCCTCCTTCGAGATCACGCGCCACACATAGTTTTTCTTGTTGAGCCACTTGACGATGTTTTCCGGGATCGGCTTCTCGGAGATGAGCGAGAACCTCCTGCCGCCCTCTTCGGCGATGCGGCGCGCGTCACCGAGGTTTGACTTGAACTTCTCCATCACCTTCGGATTCTCGTTCGCGAGGTCCCAGTATCGGCCGGACTTGGCCTCGTACCATACTTCGATCCCGTCGTCTCCCGGGTAAGCTCCGTCGAACTCGCGTCCCCCTTCTCTGAAGGATCCGCGACCGCCCAGCTTCTCCTGCACGTGGTCCTCGTACTCCTTACCGCGCCGCACCCTGCCCTGTCCTGACGTTTCAACCGGGCTTCCGGACCCCTCGGACTCCGGAGAACCCCCGCCCCCGTGCCCGGCTGCGCTCGCCGACATCAGGACGATGCCCAAGGTGCCGAAGGCCGCGGCGTGAATGACCGCCGGGACGGTGACGAGGCCCGCTTCGGCTCCGGCGGTCGCCAGAGCGAGCCCGCCACCGGATGGCAAGAGGGCGAGCAGCGCCATCAGGAGGAGAGCGAAGCCGAGATAGGCGAGGAAATTGTCGAGCGCCTCCAGCAGGTGGAGGTTCCGGATCAGCGGTTCATCCGGCTCCAGACCGTCCCGGAGGCGCAATAAGAGCACCGCTCCGGTGGTCAGTCCGCCCAGCGCCGTCCAGACCCGGAGCCGGGCGACCGCTAGCAGCTCCCCGTGGGGCACGGCGCGGGTCGCCTGCCATGTGCGCAACAGCGCGATGAGCTGCCAGCCCATCCACAGCAGTCCGGCGACACCGAAAGCCATCAGGACGTACGGGCCGTTTCCCGAACCGAAACGCTCCTGGAGGGCGGCAGCGGCGGGGAAGGAGCCGACACAGAGGAAGACAATCGCCGGGGACGCGAGCCCGAGGGAGATGAGGACGAACCACTTACGGCGCCGGTCCCGCACGGCGCCCGCCATTCCGCGCACGGCGCGGAAGTCCAGGTGCCGCCAGGCGTGTTCGTTGTCGGAGGCGTCGATCTGCCCCGCGGCCCAAACGACGCTGTGATGCAGGGACTCGGCACCGGGGTACGCAGGACGAGCCGCGGCGTAGAGCAGCGAATGCCGCATCCGGGCAAAGCGCAGCGCGATCAGCATCGTCCACGGCACCCGCCATCCCCCGTACGCCGCCAGCGCCGCCAAACCGGACCGGCCGGTCCGCTCGCCCCGGAGGAGGATGCCCGGCACGAGCCGTTTGCCGCGCCGGATATGCCGTAGGTCGACGGCCATGGCGATGGCCAGGCACAGCAGCGGAACCGTCCACAGGACTCCGTCGAAGACATCCGCCCAGGCCCGCGCATCCCGGTCGGCGGGGCGCGCGGCGGCATAGTTGGTCAGCATGTGATGCGAAACGGCGGCCGCGACCGGCAGTGAGCTCAGCGCACGGACCCATCCGCGACCCCGCAACAGCACACCCACACCCAGCGCGGTCAGAGCCGTATACACCAGATGGGGACTGGTCTCCGCGGCCGGGCTGAGATCCCCCAGCTCCAACGTGCCCGAGGGGGCGGGGAACCAGGCGGAGAGGATCTGCTCGGGCCCCGGAATATAGGGCGCCCTAAGGCTGTCGGGGATGGCCCAGCCGCCGGCGGGATGCGCGATCGCCCGGTCCGCGTCCAGCCCGAACCGGGCCACCGCCTCCAGCAGCCCGAACCCCGCCCCCAGCGCCGCGCCGAGCACCACGTAGTCCGTCATGCCCCACTGGCGCCGGATCCGGACGTTCCAGGCGACCAGCAACAGCGGCGCGAGCTTGATGAGTTCCTCGATGACCGGATCGACGGTATAGCCGGCCACCTCCACGACCTTCGCCAGCGGCTCACCCGTCAGATCCGCAGCGCTCCGCGTGTACGCCAGCTCCAGCAACGCTGTCACGACACCACAGCCGTAGACACCGACCGCGATCGCCAGCAGCACCGTCGACACCCGTACCGACCTCGTAGGCGAGGCCAGAACCAGCAACTGCACCACGCCGTACACCGCCGCGGCCACCATGACCAACGCCACGCTCAGCCCCCCAACGGCCGTAGGACCAAAGCCGCGACGCTAAGGGGTAATGGGCAGCCGAGCAACCGAATAGCCCGGTGGCCGCGCGAGCCCGGTCAACTTTGAGCCGTCCGCCAGCTCCTTCCCGCAGTCGCGCCGTGCCGCGTAGACCGACTACACCAGCACCGCGGAGCTGGCGACGATCTGCTCTCCCTTTTGGTCGACGCGCTCACTAATTCAGCTAAAACGCCTGAATCGTCATCCGGACTTTGAAGTTAGGCCCGGAGGAGGCTCGGCTGCACCTTGCAGTTGGAACGAGGAGGCGCGATAGACGTGGATCTGTTCGGTCGTGGCGAGAACCGTACTTGAGGCGGTATGGCTATGCGGAGAGAAGGATCACGGAGGTCGTGCGGGCATCGGATCATTTGGGCGGTCCTTGGCGCTTCCGTAATGTTTGTCGTAGCGGCGTGCAATTCAGATGGGCCAACTGGCCGTGGAGGCGCCTCCGGTGCGGGTGCGGGTGATGCATCGAGTTCAAGGGCGCCAGTCTCGCCGTCTTCCCTGTCTGCGGTGGGGGTGGCGCGTCAGCAAGCAGTAGCAGCATACGTAGGCATGTGGCGGGACATGGCGGAGGCGGGAGAGACGTCGGACTGGCGGTCCCCGACGCTGTCGAGGTATGCCACCGGAGATGCGCTGTCGACGATCTCGCGAGGTATGTATGCCGACCACCTCAACGGATTCGTTTACAAGGGAAGGCCGAAAAACCACCCGAAGGTGACGTCGGTGGATCCGTCGAAGGATCCGAATGCGGTGCTGATCTCCGACTGCGGGGACTCTACGCACTGGTTGAAGTATCGGGTCGATAACGGCAAGCTCGCCGACAATGAGCCTGGCGGACACCGGTCGATTACGGCCGAGGTCAAGCAGCAGTCGGATGGTAAGTGGAAGGTGACGCGCTTTGCCGTCGAGGGGATCGGCTCGTGTTAAAGCGAGGAGCGGTCGTGGTGGGGCTGTCGCTGGTGGCAGTGATGGCGGGCGCGGTCCCCGCTTGGTCGGATGATTCGTGGGGTTCTGTGGACTGCACACAGAACCCGTACCCCGGATGCGACTTGGGCGCGGGGAAGGGCCCGCAGAAGGAGAGCCCGGATCGTAGAGGGGGTGGGGAATCGCCTGAACGGGGAGGCGGAGGCGATAGCGGCGGTAGCCGTCGCAGGGAGGATCCGGAGAGCTCCAATCCTGACTTCAATCGGGCTGATTGCTCCTACCGGCGCAGTGACTACAAGCCGCCCGCGGACGCTCAATCGGTCTCCTACCAGGGGTCCCTCATTGGCGGTGTCCCTACGGCTCAGTCAGCGGTGTTCCACGCCCAGGCCCAGCTCCCGATGGTTGGGCCGGTGGCCGGACCGAAGCCTGGTGAAGACGGGGCCTGGTACGTCTACAAGTGCGATGCGGGCGGTACACGTGACGCGCTCTACCGGCCTCCGGTGTGGATTCCCGAGGGACCACAGGACGATGGCGGCCCTCGGGTATCTCCGGCCGGGTTGGCGGAGCAGGCCCGCGGTCAGCTCCGGCTGCCCTCGCCGGAGATCAAGGCGAGCCCGGCGGAGCAGCAACTGGTGACCTTGCCGACGTGGCTGTGGCTGGAGCGCGGCGCGTGGCGGAAGGCGTCGGCGACGGCGTCGGTGCCGGGGGTGTCGGTGACCGCGGTGGCGCGGCCGACATCGGTGGTCTGGTCGATGGGCGATGGCGGTTCGAAAGTCTGCCATGGCCCTGGTACGTCGTACCGTCCGAGCGAGGCGTCCAAGGCGCGGCCGAACCCGAAGAGGCCGTCGCCGGATTGCGGTTATACCTACCGTTCGTCTTCGGCTGGGCAGCCGGATGACGCGTATCGGGTGTCGGCGACGGTGCACTGGTCGGTGACCTGGTCTGGAGCCGGCCAATCGGGCGTCTTCCCGGGCCTGACAACGACTTCGGCTGCTGCTTTCCGCGTTGCGGAAAGCCAGGCAGTCAACACCGACGACGAATGAGCCTGCTCTCCTCCTGCCGATGGAGGAGGGCGATAACACCCACATCTGTTTGTGATCACCGGGCTGTGCGGCTCGGTGCCGAGTAGCCCATGCCAGGAGGCGGTTGTGATGAGTACGCGAACGTATCTTCCTCCTCAAGCCCCGTTCCCAGAGGGCAGCGACTCTGGACGGCGGCGCCCTGGGGCGAGCGAGGAACCGTCTCGGCTGGTCGGTGGTCGGTGGCGACGCCGGGTGTCGTATCTGCCGCTGGGAGCGCTGTTGGTACTGGGCTGTTCGGCGGGCGGCGTAGTGGTGGCCTTGAACCTGGGGCACCGGCAGGCGGTGCTGGCGTTGGCGCACCCGGTCACGGTGGGGCAGACGCTGATGGAACGGGACCTACGGGAAGTGAACCTGGCCCGTGGCAGTGGGCTCGCAGCGATCCCCTCCGGGGCGACCGACCGGATCGTCGGGCGTCCGGCGGCTTACACGATGCCCAAGGGGACGTTGCTGACGGAATCGGTGCTGGGCGAGCCGCAGGTCCCACCGCGGGGGAAGGCCGTGGTTGCCGTGGGGGTAAAGGAGGGGCGGTTTCCTGCGGGGCTGGAGCGGGGGAGCCGGGTTGCGGTGGTGCAGGTGCCGGAGCCTGCGGGGGATTCCACGGAGGCTCCATTACCGAAGCCGTCGTCCCCCGTGTGGTACGCGACGGTGGTCGCGGCGTGGGGCAAGGAGCGTGGGGAGACGGCGGTGGTGTCCCTGCAACTGGGTGAGGATGAGGCGCGCGAGGTGGCGGCTTCTCCCACAGACAGCATCAGCGTGCTGCTGGTGCGCGAGGAAGCGCTGTGACCCTGGTGGCCCTGTGCAGTGTGAAGGGTTCGCCTGGGGTGACGACCACGTGCGTGGCGCTGGGGGCCCGGTGGCCGGCCGGGGAGCGGCCGGTGGTGGTGGAATGCGATCCGGCCGGAGGCGATCTGCTGGCCCGATTCCGCCTGGAGCTGTCACCGGGGCTGGTGAGTCTGGCCGTCGCGGCCCGCCGCTCTTCGCGGCCGGGCCTGGTGTGGCAGCACACCCAGTGGCTCCCCGGCGGGCTCTCGGTGGTGGCCGGACCCGCGGGCGCCGCACAGGCGCGAGCGGCGCTGGGGGAGATCAGCGATGCCCAGGCGTCGGTACTGCGTCGGTCGGCCGACAGGCCCGACACCGCGGTGATCGCCGACTGCGGGCGCCTTGACCCCGACTCCCCGGCCATGGCCGTCGTACAGGCGGCTGACGTGATGCTGCTCCTGGCTCGGGCGCATGACGACGCTCTGGCTCATGTCGCGGTGAGGCTTGAGGAGGCGGCTTGCTGGTCGCGGCGCCCCTGTTTGGTGCTCGTCGGCGATGGCTGCTCGACGACGGAGGTCTCCGGGGCGCTGGGGATCGAGGTTCTGGCGCGTATCCCGGAGGACGCGAAGGGCGCCGCGGCGTGCGGCGGGCTGCCCTCCCGGCGTGCGACGCCGACGCGTTCCGCTCTGGGGCAGGCGATCGTCGACATTGCCGCGCTGGTGTCCTCCCACGCCCGTTCCGAGCCCACCGCCTGGGGCGGACGTCGTCTGCCCCGGTTCGCCGCGATAGCGCGGTTCAGCCCGTCCACGCGGCGGGTGAGAGCACCGGGGACTTTGCCCAAGGAGGTGTGCTCCGATGACGCAACCGGGCGGTGAGCAGGCTGCCTGGTCTCCCCGAGCAGGGCAAGGGCAGCAGGACCGGGGGAGGGAACGGCACCGGGAACCGGGAGTGAGACTTCCTGGGCCGGCCGATCTGGTCGGCGCCGGAGTGCCTGTGGATTCTCCTGTGGAAAAACTGCGGCGCAAACTGCGTCGGGAGCTGGCTGCGCGACTGTCCGAGCGCATCCGGGCTGATGAGGAAGGGGGCCGTCGGGAGGTCCCGTCGAGCGAGCGTCGCAGGCAGGCGGAGATGATCCTGGCCGAGACAGCCGAGGAACACACCCGCATCGAGCTGAGCCGTGGCGGCACCGTGGTACCGCCGGAGACCGAACAGCAGATCATGGCCCAGGTACTGGACGAGGTCTTCGGTCTGGCCGGGCTGGAGCCGCTGCTGCGCAACCCGGAGATCGAGAACATCAACGTCACCGGCGATCGGGTCTTCGTCCGCTACGCCGACGGCCGCCGCGAGCAGCTGCCCGCTGTTACGGGGTCGGACACGGAGCTCATCGAGCTTATCCGCGATCTGGCCGCACGCTCCGGAGCGGAGGAACGACGTTTCGACCGGGGGACGCCGGGGGTGAGTTTCCATTTGCCCGGCGGGGAGCGGGCCTTCGCCGTGATGGCGGTCACCCCTCGCCCGTCCCTGTCGATCCGACGACACCGCTTGGAGGCGGTCACGCTTGCCGAGCTGTGTGAGCTGGGGACGGTCGACCAGGCATTGGCATCGTTCCTCCGCGCCGTGGTCCGCGCGCGGAAGAACGTGTTGATCACTGGTGGGACGGTGATGGGGAAGACCACCATGCTGCGGGCCCTGGCCGGCGAAATCCCTGGGTGGGAGCGGCTGATCACGATCGAGGACACTTTCGAGCTCGGACTGGACGCCGACAGCCAGAAGCATCCGGACGTGGTGGCGATGCAGGCACGCGAGGCCAACGTCGAGGGCCAAGGAGCCATCACCCAAGCGGAACTGGTGCGATGGGCGCTGCGAATGTCCCCCGACCGCGTCATCGTCGGCGAGGTCCGCGGACCCGAGGTGATCCCGATGTGCAACGCCATGAGCCAGGGCAACGACGGCTCCATGGCCACCCTCCACGCTTCCACCAGCCGCGGGGCCTTCGCCAAACTGGCCGCCTACGCCGTCCAGGGCCCGGAGAAGCTCCCACTGGAGGCCACGAACCTCCTCCTCGCCTCCGCCCTGCACTTCGTGGTCCACCTGGATACCGGGCCTGGCGGAAGCCGGGTGGTCGCCTCGGTGCGGGAAGTGGTCGACGCCGACGACAAGCAGGTCGTGTCCAACGAAGTCTTCCGACCCGGTCCGGACGGTCGAGCGGTGCCCGGGGCACCGCTGCGCGCCGAGACGGAGGAAGACCTTGCCGCCGCCGGGTTCGAGGCAGGGCTGTTCAAGCGCCCGGAGTGGGTGTGGCGGTCATGAACGGCTACGTCGCCCTGCTGGGCCTGTGCGGACTCGGAATGGCCAACGGCCTGATCGTGCTGGTCGCTGTCTGGCGCGGCAGTCTCCCGACCGATGCCCGAACGCAGCGCCGGAGCTCACGTCGCTCGGCGCGGCAGCCATCGCGGACACGGTGGTGGATGGCCGCGGCCGCCGGTGCCGGCGTACTGGCGGGGAGCGTCACCGGCTGGGTGGTCGGGGCGTTGCTGGCGGCGATGGCCACCTGGAGCGTGCCGCGCATCCTGGAGGCGACCAGGGCCGATCAGCAGCAGACCACCCGGATCGAGGGCATAGCAGGATGGACCGAGATGCTCCGCGACACCCTCGCCGCCGCAGCCGGCCTGGAGCAGACCATCATGGCCACCGCCCACACCGCGCCGAAGGCCATCCGCCCCCACGTGCTGAGTCTGTCCGCCCGGCTCGCCAGCGGAGAACGCCTGACCGTCGGGCTGCGACGGTTGCAGGCCGACCTGGACGATCCGACCGCCGATCTGGTGATCGCCGCCCTCATGCTGGCCTCACAGCACCAGGCGCGGCAACTCACGCCTTTGCTGGGCGAGTTGGCCTCGACTGCCCGCGCGCAGGTCCGGATGCGCCAGCGGGTAGACGCCAGCCGCGCCCGGATGCGCACCACTGTCCGCGTGGTGGTGGCCACCACCCTGGTCTTCGCCGGGGGCATGGTTCTGCTCAACCCGGAATTCCTCAGCCCGTACGACTCCGCCACCGGGCAGCTGATGCTGCTGCTGATCGGGGCGATCTTCACCGTCGGATTCGCCTGGCTGCGCCGGATGGCCCGGATCGAGGAGCCTGAACGATTCCTCACGGGACCAGGACCACGGGGCGACGTCGTCGTAGAGCACCAGGGGGCCAGCCGGTGACTGTGCTGATCTTGCTCTCCGCCGGTGTGGGTGCGGGGTTGTGGGCACTGTGGGTGTGGCTCATCCCGCCCCGCCCGCCCCTGGACGCACTCGTCACCCGCCTGCGTACCGAACCCGACCCGCCCCCGATCGTCGTCCGTACCGGTGACGGCGGGTGGGCACAGCGCTTGGGGCGCCCCTTCGTCGAGGTCATGCGAATTCTGGGACTGCCCCAGAGCGCACTCAGCAGGGATCTCGCGATCACCGAGCGCTCGGCCGAGGTCCACCTCGCCGAAAAGGCGGCCCTGGCGCTGACCGGCCTGCTGCTGCCCACGGTGATCGAGCTGCTGCTGGCCCTCGGCGACCGTCCACTGCCGTGGACGATGCCTCTGGCCGGGGCGCTGGCATTGGCGGTGGGGGGCTTCCTCCTGCCGGACGCCATGGTGCGCTCCGAAGCCGCCAAACGCAGGACTGCGTTCCGCCACGCGCTCGGAGCCTTCCTGAACCTCGTCCACCTCCTGCTCGCCGGCGGCTCCGGCGTCGACGGAGCGCTCACCGACGCAGCCGGGGCAGGACACGGCTGGGCCTTCCAACAGCTGAGCCGCGCACTGGACCTCGCCCGACTCACCCGCACCTCCCCCTGGCAGACCCTGGGACAACTCGGCGACGAACTGGAGATCAACGAGCTGTCCGAACTCGCCGCCGCACTCTCCCTGGCCGGCACCGAAGGAGCCAAGGTCCGGGCCTCACTCGCCGCCAAAGCCGCCGCGCTACGCCACCAAGGAGGCAGTGATGCCGAGGCCGCGGCGAACGCGGCCACCGAACGGATGACGCTGCCGGCGGCGCTCATGGCGGTCGGCTTCATCGTCTTCGTTTTCTACCCCGCCCTGACCAACGTCACCAGCTCGCTGTGAACCCAGCCCGACGCCGAGAAGGAGCCTGCCGTGCCTTCGCCGCCAACCTCGATGACGACGCGCCTCGCAGCCCGGCTGCGCACTCTGGCCCGCGACGACCGCGGGTACACCTCGGAGACCGTGATCTGGATCGCGCTCCTCTCCGCACTCGCCCTGTCCGTCGGCGCGCTGATCGGTCCGGAGATCGTGGACGCCGCCCGCAACATACGCTTCAAGTAGGTCACTGACATGACAGTAATCGCGGCCCTCCGCTTGCCCGATCCGGTTGACCTCATACCAAGCCGCCGCTTCCCGGAACGGCGTCGACTGCTGGAGCGGGCCCGAGATGACCGCGGGGCGGTGACTACCGAGATCGTGCTCGTCCTCCCGCTGTTATTCACCCTTGTCTTGGTGATCGGGCAGGTCACCGTGTGGGCGTACGCCACCCACATGGCGCAGGCCACCGCCTCGCATGCCCTGTCCGCCACCCGCGTGGAAGACGGCACCGCCCAGTCCGGCAGAACCGACGCCCAACACGTCCTGGACCAGCTCGGCCGCGGTCCGCTGCGCAGCGTCAAGGTCAGGGTGACCCGGGACGCCGACAGTGCCTCGGTGCGCGTGGAGGGAACCGCAACAAGTGTCGTGCCCTTCCTGCATCTGCCGGTTCACGCGGAATCGGCCGGGCCGTTGGAGAGGTTCCAGCCCGGCGACCAGGCCGCGCCATGAACCACCCCTTCGTACGTTGCCCTTCGTCACAGCACCGGCGTGGACTGATTGCCGCCCACCATGGAGACCGGGGATCAGCCACAGCCGAGCTCGTCCTGCTCATCCCGGTCCTGCTCCTGGCAGTGTGGTTCCTCGTCTACTGCTCGCGGCTACCCGACGCACGCCTGCGCCTTGAGGACGTGGCTCACCAAGCCACCCGCGCCGCAAGCCAGGCGCGCAGTCCGGCCACCGCCACCCGCCAGGCCCGCTCCACAGCCGCTGCGGCACTGGACCAGGCCGGGATCACCTGTCAGCCCCTCGCTGTGAACACCCGCGGCAATCTGCAACCCGGCTCGACGGTGACCGTCACCGTCGCCTGCACGGTAGACCTGCACGATCTCGCGCTCCTCCAACTTCCCGGAACGACGGTGCTCCAGGCCCGCTTCACCGCCCCGGTCGACGTCTACCGCGGCAGAACGGCTCGCGGCACATCGGAAACATCTCCCCACTCCGTACAGGAGAGCCCGTGAACCCCGATGGCCCCGTCTCCCGGCTACGTGACCTGGCCGATGACCGGGGACAGATCACGGTGTTCGTCGTCGTCATCACGGCACTCGTCGTGCTCTTCGCCGGTCTGGCCGTCGACGGCGGCTTGGCGCTCACTGCGAAGATCCGCGCTCTGGGCGAAGCGCAGGAAGCCGCCCGCGCGGGTGCTCAGGCAATCGATCTGAGCGCCTACCGGGCCAACGGCACAGTACGACTCGAACCTGATCAGGCCCGTGCGTTGGCCCGCCGCTACCTCGCCGCCGTTGGTGACACAGGCACCGTGACGGCCACTGAGCAGATGGTGACCGTCGCCGTCACCGTGCGACAACCCACACAACTGCTCCAAGCGGCTGGCATCGAAGAACTGGCCGTCACCAGCTCCGGCACCGCCCGACCCCGCCACGGCGTCACCACCCCCGAACCCTAAGAGACCCCCATATGGTCCATGATGCTCACCACCAGCGGCTGCGCCGGTTCGGCCCCGTGGCCCGTGCCCTGTTGGCCGCACTCCTTCTCATGGTCCTTGCAGTCGGCATCCCCTGGGGCCTGGTGTGCTTCGCCGGCTGGCCGCTGCCGGACCACCTGCCCACCCGGACCGAGATCCAAGACCTCCTGCTCACACCGTTGAACGACTCGCTGCTGCTCAACATCCTGGCGTGCCTGCTCTGGCCCACATGGGCCGTCTTCGTCCTCGACGTCGCCCGCACCACCGTCGACAGCGTGCGCACCGCCGCGTGGCCCGAGATACGCCCGGCGGGCCTCGTGCACACTCTGGCCACCGCGCTCGTAGGAACGATTCTCCTGGCCCTGGCGACCAGCAGAGCCACCCCTCAGAGCATTCCCACCTACGCCACTACCGTGGTTGACCGCACCGCGACCGCCACCAGCCCGACAGTCCCCACACAACCAGTATCGAGCGAGGCAGCAGAGAACCAGCGAGCAGCGCCGGGCAGGGCCGTGGTACGCCCGCCACACGATGGCGTCTATGACAGCTTGTGGCGCATCGCGGAGCGGGAACTGGGCGATGGGCGCCTCTGGCCGAGGATCTATGCCCTCAACGAGGGCCGTACGCAGCCAGACGGCCGAGCCCTGACCACGCCAGGTCTCATCCGGCCCGGCTGGATCCTCCATCTTCCCGACACCCCCCGGCACTCTCGCCCCGGGCACGACGATCAACCCATTCCCGGCAGCCCGGAACTCCCTCCGGCCCCTCACCCCACCGCGCCGGAGCCCCCGAGCACCCAGCCCGCTCCTTCCACACCGCAAGGTTCCTCACACGTCCCCGACGACCGAGCGCACCACACCGGCCCCGGCACCGGCATCTCCTTGCCCACAGGGGCGTTCGTGAGCCTGGGCCTGGCTGCCTTGATCTCCGCCGCCTGGTGGTCGGTTCGGTGGCGCCGTCGAATGCACTATCGTCCCGGCAGCGGCGAGCGCGAGGACCTCACCGTCGCACCTGTCGTCCGCGCACTCCGCCTCGCCAACGACCAGGACCACCTCTCCTCCGTCTCCGACGCAGACACCGCCGACGTCACGTCCAAGGCGTCCGAGGACCCAACTCATCGAACGGCCCCGATCGGACGCCCTGCCCTGACGGCGCTGCCAAGGCCAGAACGGCCTATTGCGGTGAAAGACGGCCGAGCGCTTGTCCTGGACCTGGCCCGCGCTCAAGGCCTCGGCCTGGTCGGCCCCGGCGCACTCGACGCCCTCCGCGCTCTGATCATCACCCTGCTCGCCGAACGACATGGACCTCAGCCGCCCCCGGACATCCTCATCCCCTCCCACGACGTCCACCTCCTGGTCGGCGAGAACGACAACTGCCAGCCGCGACTCAGCCGACTGCACATCGTCGACGACCTGGACACCGCCCTGGACACACTCGAATCCGAACTCCTCACCCGGGCTCGCCAAGATGCCGACACGACGACGAAAACTCCGAACGCGAACGAACTCGTACTGGTCGCCACACCCGTCCCGCATGCCCAGAGACGGATGCAAGCCATCCTCGACAACGGATCAAGCCTCGGCCTGTCAGGTGTACTCATCGGACAGTGGCGCCCCGGAGCAACCGCTCACGTACGTACAGACGGCACTATCGCCGCCACCAGCGCACGATGGGCCAACGCCCTAAACGCAAGGCTGTTCACCCTCCCACCTCCCGACAGCCAAGCCCTTCTGAACTTGCTCAGCGAAGCCGAAGCAGACCCTTCGCCCCGCGAAACCCCTGCCATAACCCCACCGCACAACCGCGACTCACCCCACGACGAGACAACCACCGCCTCGCCAGAGGGCAACAGACCGTCGAGTCCGAAGCCACCCGACCGCGGCACCTCATCGTCGGAAAGCAACCCCAACCCACCGAGCATCGACAGCGCCGATCTCCTCGATACCCCGCCACCACCAACGTCATTGCCCGCACCCAGCAGCGACGCGTCCTCGACGCCCGACACACATGCTCGACAACCACCGGCCGCCACACCCGCAGCACCACAGAACGCCACCGAGACGAGCGACCCTTCAAGCGGAGGGCCGCCACGGGAGAACCCGCGAGACCTTGTCGAGGGGAAACCACGCCACCCCCGGCCTGCTCGTGACATCACACCGGCCGACAGCGCACTGACGATCAACCTCCTCGGCAATCTCCAAGTGATCCATCACCACGGTGACCACCACCAAGACATCACCAGCGCTCTCGCACCCCGCCAGCGCGAAGTCCTGGCCTTCCTCGCCCTCCAGCCCAACGGAGCACGTCGCGAGACACTCACCGCGTCGCTGTGGCCGGACGCCCCCGCTGACCGCCCGTACAACGCTCTCCACGCCACACTGAGCCAACTACGCCGCGCACTGCGCACCGCGACTCAAGAGGCACTGGCCGAGGTGATCGTCCGCACGGACGGTCCCTACACCCTTGATCGTGACTGGGTCAGCGTCGACCTGTGGGAGCTGCACGACGTTCTCGACGCCACCGGCCCTGGCCACACCAACCAGCACCGCCTGGCCTCGGTGGAGCGCCTCGGCGATCTCTACCGCGGCGACCTCGCCGAAGACCTGACCGCTGAATGGATCGAGGCCCCTCGCGAAGCCCTGCGCCGCGACGTACTCGACGCCTTCGGCGCCCTGGCTCACACCATCGACGACACCGACCCGGAGCAGGCCCTCATTCTCCTGGAACATGCCCGCACACTCGACCGCTACAACGAGACCCTGTACCAGGACATCGCCCGTCTTCAGGCACACCTCGGCCAGCGTGATGCTGTCGCACGCACACTTGCTCTACTCACCAGCACACTGGCTGAGCTGGGAGAAAGACCCAGCCAAGAAACAGTGTCACTGTGCGAGTTACTTCGCCGACGCGTTCCTTCTGCCGACTATCCCCGTGGTAGGACCAACTGGGGTCCACCGAGTACACGCCGGTGACTGGCGGCTTGTGCGTGGCGTCCTGACCATGGGAGCACCGGAGATCGTCATGCTGGTACGGGATGAGTCTGTCGACGAGCAACTTCGCTAGGCGCTGTGCTCATGGACGGTCCAAACCCGCTGAAACCACTGGATTTTACCCTCTTGGCGCGGCTGATGTTGCCGGAGGCCATAGCTCTGTTCACGCGCCTGAGCGTCGTAGTGGGAGGTGCGAGGAGTGTGGAATCTGATTGTCTCGGCGTCGTCGCTGAGGTCCGTGAGGTATTTGTGGGCTTGCTGGGTGGTCCAGGGTCGGTTGGGTTCTGAGAGAGCGGTAAGTGACGTGCTGCCCGTTTCGCGCTTGCCGCTGGGGCTGTCGGGCGGGTGGTGGCCTCTCCGGGTGGCTATGGCCGTGGCTGGGTGAACAATCCCTGCTCGGGCTCGATCAGGATCCCGCGTTCGACCAGCCGCTTGAGCTTCAGCCGGACGTTGTTGATGTTGCTGGGCGCGATCTCCAGATCCATCGCCTCGCAGACCGCCCGTGCCCGCAGCGGGGCGTCGGCCGCGGCGAACACCGCCACGATCTGCCGGTAGGCCGGATGGTGCGGCAGCTTCGCGGCCGGCGGCGTCGGCGGGGACGGATCAGGCAGCGCCAGCAGGTCTTGCGGGTGATGCGGACCTCCTGGGCGACCCGGTCGAACTCCTCCAATTGCGCAAAGAGTTCCGCCATGCGTCCCCGCGCGGCCTCGGCCTGCGCGGCGATCTCGCACTCTTGCTCTTTCAGGTGCGCCAGCACCGCTCCCAAGGTCAGCTCGCTGCCGTTCATGCGCCGCGCCAGGTGGGAGTGGAGGTCGCGGTCAGCATCCGGGCCATCCGGTCGCTTATGGCCCAGTACACCCTCGACTCGGCGGAGGCGGGCCGGTGCTCGTAGTCCCGTACCAGCCTGCGGTGCAGCATCGTGATCCCGTTCACCTGTTCCACCACCCACCTCTTGGGCTGCGGGACGAACCCGCTGGTTGCCGGGTTGCGCTCGACGACTTCGACGTCGATGCCCACCTTCTGCCCGTGGTCGATGACGGCGGTCTTGAACCCCTGGTCCACCAGGGCCTTCTGCACCGTGCCGGTGTCGGCGGCGACCTTGTCCAGCAAGGCGATGCCGGCGGCGTTGTCGTGCGCGGACGCGGCCAGCACCACCACCGTGATCACCAGACCGAGAACATCAACTCCCAGGCCGCGCTTGCGGCCTGGGTCTTTTTTGCCGCGTCGCTTCCGGTGGTGTCGGCGGGCACCCCGGCGGCCGGTGCAGGCTCTGGGTGTCGAGCACCACCAGGCTGGGGTCGGCCTTGCGCCCCGGCTCTCGCGGACCTGCCAGCGCAGCAGGTCGTGGATGGTCTGGTCGGTGCCGTCGTCGCGCCACTTGTAGAAGTAGTACTTCACCGCTCCGACCGGGGGCAGGTCGTGGGGGAGGTAGTCCCACTGGCAGCCGGTCCGGGACTGGTAGAGCAGGGCGTTGACGATCTCCCGCATCTCGTAGGCGCCTTGGTGGCCGCTGACAGAGGGATGCCGGGCCTTCCAGGAGGCGATGACGGGCTCGATCAGGGCCCACCGCTCGTCAGATAAGGCGCTCTTGTAGGGCTGGCGATCGCTCACGAAGAGCACTCCAGCACGACAGGACTCCCCGATCAGCCCCGATACGACTGTGCCACACGTTCCAGCGACAACAAACGCGGCATCATGTCACATACCACCCTCTGGATGACGTGGACGATGTGCACCTGGCGGGTGCTGTGGGCTCGTGAGGACTGCGCGAATATAGACCGTAGGAAGGCTGTGTTGAGCAGGGAGGGGTTGGTGGCCATGGTGGCCGAGGTCTGGGCTTTAGGGAAGGCGGGTCGGCCAAGCAACCATGGCGCGAATCTCGGAAGAGGTGGGAAACCTATGTCTGGTATGCCGGAATTTGGGAAAGTGCTCTGCGAACCGCCTGTTGGCAGATAGACATGCAGGTCAGGGAGCCTGCTCCCCGCACCCGCGGGGATGGTCCCGACAAGCTCCGCCGGACTGCGGTCCGTACGATCTGCTCCCCGCACCCGCGGGGATGGTCCCACCACGATCGGCGGAATCCTCACCGCGCCGAACTGCTCCCCGCACCCGCGGGGATGGTCCCCAGCGGCGGCCGGACCGGCCCTTCCCCCGCTCCTGCTCCCCGCACCCGCGGGGATGGTCCCAGGGGGTTTTCGGTCACTGCTCGGTGGGGGCTCTGCTCCCCGCACCCGCGGGGATGGTCCCGCCCCCGGTGCGTGCTCCCGCCACGCCGTGAGCTGCTCCCCGCACCCGCGGGGATGGTCCTCAGCGGTTCACTGTGGAGCGACTCGATATGCACTGCTCCCCGCACCCGCGGGGATGGTCCCCCCGAACCTTGCCGGACGCAAGCCGTAGGGCTCTGCTCCCCGCACCCGCGGGGATGGTCCCAATCTTGCTATCGAGCTTGGGGGGCTTGAGTCCTGCTCCCCGCACCCGCGGGGATGGTCCCTCCAGGTCGGCGGCACCTGGACAGAGGTCACCACTGCTCCCCGCACCCGCGGGGATGGTCCCGGTCGATGACCTGGAACCGCATCCGGCGCTCTCTGCTCCCCGCACCCGCGGGGATGGTCCCGCGCCCCGCGCTCGCCGAAGGGGAAACCAGCACTGCTCCCCGCACCCGCGGGGATGGTCCCTGTCCTTCGAGGTCGACGCGGAGGAGGAGAAGCTGCTCCCCGCACCCGCGGGGATGGTCCCGAGGGCAGCATCCGCCAGCTCCTCGACGAGGGCTGCTCCCCGCACCCGCGGGGATGGTCCCCACCACCAACCACCACACTCGAAGGAGATCAACTGCTCCCCGCACCCACGGGGATGGTCCCGTCGTTCCGGGGCGAGCGCGCGATAACGTCCACTGCTCCCCGCACCCGCGGGGATGGTCCCTTTGGGTGGCGGAGCGGGACGCGTGCGTGCGCCTGCTCCCCGCACCCGCGGGGATGGTCCCGCGTTGCGCCCGAGCGCGGCGTAGCGGGCCTGCTGCTCCCCGCACCCGCGGGGATGGTCCCATCGAGGATCATTTCGTGGTCGACCCCGCGAACTGCTCCCCGCACCCGCGGGGATGGTCCCGCCCGCACCCTGTTCGGGGACCAGGTCTGGGGCTGCTCCCCGCACCCGCGGGGATGGTCCCTCCCCATCACCGCCCGCCGTCCGTACGTGTCCGCTGCTCCCCGCACCCGCGGGGATGGTCCCCATCCTTGACCGGCATCGCGTCCCCTCTCGCTCTGCTCCCCGCACCCGCGGGGATGGTCCCAAGGTCGAGGAGAAAGACCTCGTGGGGTATGACTGCTCCCCGCACCCGCGGGGATGGTCCCAGCAGGTGCAGCAGCACCACGTAGTCCAGGGCCTGCTCCCCGCACCCGCGGGGATGGTCCCTCGGCCTGAAGGTCTGCGTCATCAAGGACAACCTGCTCCCCGCACCCGCGGGGATGGTCCCTCCGGCTCCACCTGGTCCTCGGTCGTGGAGGACTGCTCCCCGCACCCGCGGGGATGGTCCCCCCGGGCGACAGCGACGGCCTGGCCGACGACCTGCTCCCCGCACCCGCGGGGATGGTCCCACCGAAAACAGAGGGAAGGGGGAAATCTTGAGCTGCTCCCCGCACCCGCGGGGATGGTCCCGCGCGCCGGCGGACATCGCGGCGGAACTTGGCCTGCTCCCCGCACCCGCGGGGATGGTCCCCGTCGACCCGCTGACCCTCAACGAGAGCCGCGCTGCTCCCCGCACCCGCGGGGATGGTCCCGGCTCGGCCTGTGGTCAGACGTCGCATGCCGTCTGCTCCCCGCACCCGCGGGGATGGTCCCCATCTCTTGGGTTAAACCCTGGTTACTACCTGCTGCTCCCCGCACCCGCGGGGATGGTCCCTGCTTGGCGATGTCGATGCGTTCGGTCGGATTCTGCTCCCCGCACCCGCGGGGATGGTCCCTTCGAGGAGCGGCTGCTGAACGCGGGCAATCTCTGCTCCCCGCACCCGCGGGGATGGTCCTGAGGGCATCACCGAGGGCGACCACCTCAAGGTCTGCTCCCCGCACCCGCGGGGATGGTCCCACAACGGGCGCCGCAGCGGGCGGACTCGGGTCCTGCTCCCCGCACCCGCGGGGATGGTCCCCACCGCCACCGTCTGACCTCTCGAATTACCTCCTGCTCCCCGCACCCGCGGGGATGGTCCCGGCTGTCGCGTGCACGTGGGTCCCTCCCCTTCCTGCTCCCCGCACCCGCGGGGATGGTCCCGCCTACGCCACTTGGGAGGACGTCCTGTTTGACTGCTCCCCGCACCCGCGGGGATGGTCCCTGGGCCGGCGCCCACATCGAGTTCGACCCGTCCTGCTCCCCGCACCCGCGGGGATGGTCCCACGGAAATCAACACCTGCGATGAGCGCATTAACTGCTCCCCGCACTCGCGTGGATGGTCCCTGCGGACACCCAGTGTCTGGTCGTCGGCACGTCTGCTCCCCGCCACCTGCGGGGATGGTTCCGCCTATGGCCAGAACCAGGCGACGAGTGGCAGTCTCGCGGCGGAGGGCTCGGCAATGGGTGTGGGCGGCGCGGGGCGAGATCTGCGGTTGGTGTGAGTCATGCTCGGTGTGGGTGGAGGGGAAGTTCCACTTGGGAACGGCGTGCGGTAAGCCTGGCCACACGGGACGTCCAGCTGTTTGATGCGGACGCTGCCTCCATCGGTACGCCTTGCTGACGCGCTGGTGGCGAGCGTCACCACCCTGCGCCTCACTGGCCCCAGACCGTCGTAGGCCCTCGCTCCTGGCGTTCATGCTGATCAATACCAGGATGCAGAGCGGTGGGGGCGTCGCTCAGGTCGGGGTTCCCGTTCGCCGCTAGCTTCCGCGAGGTCTGCTCCGGGTCTCCCAGCCCCTCACTGTGTCCGAGGTCAACGCCGTGATCTCGCATTGATACATCGTGACGATACGGGGCCGCGTTCTCCAGGCTGCTGTCCACCTTCGCCCGCAGCGCCGGGTCGGCCATCAGGTGCAGCCGGACGGTCCGAGATTCGATCCGACAGCTTTCTTGACTACTGTTCCCTGTGCCCGGCTTGCTGGGCGCGACTCACAAGATCCGCATGATGTTTGGGCCACTCCGTCAGCGGCGTGAGAGCTGTCAGCAGCTCGTTGGCAGCCGACGTCAATTGGTAGCGGGCACGGTAGGGAAATGTGGGCTCGCGGTGACGCTCCACGAGCTCTTCCCGCTCCAGGCGCCTTAGGGTCCGGTTCAACACACTTTCTTGGAGATAGAGGTGCCGAGTCTCCGACCAGCCATCTTCGCGGGTCTTTTCTCGGATGATGCCCAGTAATCCGGTGTACTGTTTGGGGCCATCTGCAAGTGCCACAAGGACGTCGGGTATCCATTCTCCGTTGAGAATATGGAGAGCGTGGCGCAGGTTCAAAGTGAAGATATGGTCTCTGGGCTCCTCGCCCGTGCTTGAGGTGACCTCTGCGCTATTCGCTTCTGGGCGTCGGCGGTGCTCGCTGCGGGACATTCGTGCCTTCCACGCTAAAGGTTGCTGTTGGGGCGCCTTGGACGACCGAGCCCCCATGCCCACCAGGTGGAGGGCGAGGCAGAGGAACCTGGGACTGGTCGACCACGGCTCATCAGGACAGGGCGGGACAGTCCAGTGTGGGCCCGGAGGGGCGGTGAGGGAATGGCTGGGGACAACGACGAACCAGCCTTTGCCGAGTGCGCGACTCCCTGGTGCGCTCCAATGGTGGGCAGTGGAGCGCCGGACCAGGAAGTATAGGTGCGGTTCTCTTCCTTCCAGGTCTGCGATAACCGGGCCTGGTGTACATCGGATCTGGTGGCGGAGGACTTCAAGCACCTGGTATCCAATTTCCGCCGACGTGCGAATCGCGTCCCACCACAGGCCTGTCGCAATGGCCTCACGCCTTCCTGTCGGAGGAATCCACGTGGGCAGCCACTGGCGGAGGCTGTTCATTGTTCTGTATGGGCGAGTTGGTCGAGTACGGCGGTGAGGTCGGCGTGAAGCCGGTGAGCCGACTCGGGCGACAGCACGAGAGAACGGGGAGCGTAGGGGGTCGCCTGTAGGTAGCGGGTGAGCGGAATGCACACCTCACCGTCGGCCAGTTGACGCACCTCTTCGACCGTCGGATTGCGCTCGTGGTGGGACGTCGCGGCTTGCGAGCCGGCGATGCAGATCTGGTTGCCTCCGCTGCGCTTGGCATCGCGCAATGCCACGTCGCACTCCAGTAGCAACTCGGAGAGGTCGCCGGGGATCAGGTCGGTGCTGGCGGCGACCCCCATGGATACGGTCCATCCGGTAATGGTCACGGCCGACTCGCAGCTGGTCATGGCAGGTACCGACAGGCTGCTTATGTGGACCTGGATGCTCCGGGCGACCGCCACGGCGGCCTTCAGATTGGTGTCGGGCAGCAGGATGAGGAACTCGTCGCCGGTGTGCCCGCCGTAGCGGCCGACGATGCCTCGTTCGCCGCTGTGGTGGCGTAGCGCTGTCGCCGCGGCGCGGAGTACGGCGTCTCCGGCAGGGTGCCCGTACAGGTCGTTGATGTCCTTGAAACGGTCGAGATCGACCAGGATCAAGGACAGGGGCCAGGGCTTGTGGCGTGCTTGGAGCAGTGCCTGCGAGGCGTCGTGGTCCCATCGGCGCCGGTCCAGGACGCCGGTGAGTTCGTCGGTCAAAGGGGTCTGGCATGCCGGGCAGCGGGATTCAGTTCTGTGCGCAGGTTGCTCCTGCTGCGTGTCACCTCTGGGTAAGCCGTCTGGCGGTGGAGGGGGCTGGGGGAGTGGGTGGGGGGTGGCAATCATCGGTTTCTCCCTGCGCGGGAGCGCTGGGACTCACGGACAGCGGCTCTCGCTGGATTTCAGCGGCCCCTGGGTCGGGTCGGCCGTCTGGCATTGCGCTCTGGCTGGTCCCCCGTGCTCAGCCGCCGTGAACGTGGCTGACTCGGTCATCGACTGGTGACCGAGCGCCCCGCTGTGGGTCCTCGGTGCTCCTGCGCATGACATAGATCAATTGCAGGTTGACTGGCCGGATGTACTGTTCAACCAGTAGTTGATGAGTGGCGGTGCGTGAGTCTAGACTCTGATCCGCCAGGGCTGTCAACCAGTGGTTGAAAACTGGGAGTTCGAGACAGCTCCGGCACAACGCGGTGGAGGTGAGGGCCCCATGTCCGATGCCGAGCCGAGCGCGACTCTGGCCGAAAAACTGAACCGCCTGTTCGACAGCATCCGTCCGGATGGTCCGAAGGGGCGCGCATACACCAATGGTGAGGTAGCCGAGGCCGTCAAGCAGGCGAACCCCAGCATCCGGGTCGGAGGTGCATACCTCTCGGCGCTGAGGACCGGGGCGAAGAAGAAGCCTTCCTCCGAACTGCTCACGGCTCTGGCGCGTTTCTTCGGTGTCCCGACGGCTTACCTGCTCGACGAGGTCACCGCGGCACAGACCGACGCCGAGATCGAACTCGCCAAGGTCGCCCACAACCTGGGTGTCCGACAACTCGCCCTACGAGCACTGGAGTTGACTCCTGAAGGCCTCGCGGCGGTGACAAAGATCGTCGAGCACGTACTGGAGACTGACCGGACTCCGCCAAAGCCACCTGAAACGAAGGACTGAGCATGTGAACCAAGCGAGGCCGGGGGGCGTGGATGCTCATCGTGGTCTGGAGCACGACCAACCAACAGCGGCACGGTGATCCGATGGACCTGAAGACAATGCGCCGCAGTTGTAAGGCGCTCGTCCGGGATCTCGACCTCCCTGTCCCCGCGGAGCCTGACCAGGTGGTGGCCGCCTTATGCGGGCGCATGAGGCAGCGGCTCGGCCGAGCCGTACATCACCGCCTCGTCTCTTTTCCCCCGGACACAGTCAGCGGCTTATGGGTGGCCACAGACAGTGCGCACTACATACTGTGCGAGAAAGACACCAGCCCATGGCATCAACTCCTCATCACCTGCCATGAGTTTTGGCACATGGAGGCGGACCACGAGGCCACACTGGCGGCCGGCGAAGCCTCCACTCGCTTGGTGTTCCCTTCGTTGGACCCCGACACAGTGGCCCGCATCGTTGCCTCCCGGACTCATTGCAGCAGCGAGGCAGAGCAGGAAGCGGACTTCTTCGCCTCGTTGCTGATGGCCAAGGTGAGCCGCTGGTTGCCGAACGAGATCTGGACCACGCCAGAATCACCCGCAACGGCAGCGGTGGTCCGTCGGCTTGAGACTTCCTTGGGACACGCCCCGGATGAGGGAGAAAAATGAGCAATCCGAACGCCGTTTTATGGACCTGCTCGATAGTCGGCTGGCTCGGGCTGTGCTTCAAGCTCCGCGATCTGAAGCAGGCACCGCATAACCCATTGCGGAGGGCCGTGTGCATCATGCTCGCCCTCGCATCCCTGTCCATGTTCTGCGCGGCCCCGGCCACGATCGCCTTCATCAACAAGACCACCGGCACACCTAATCTGGCCGCCCTGCTCGTATACGCGATCATCGTCGCATTCAGTGCCTCGGCTCGTGTCACACTCGCCTACTGGCTCCACCCCTTGGACCGCGCACGGAGCGCCGCACGTCGGTGGACCGTGACGTACACGATCCTTATCGTGGCACTGATCGCTCTCTTCGTGGCAGGAGAGGCCCCCATCGAGCGCCGTGTGGACTTCGACACCTACTACTCCAGCACCGCCTTCATCCGCGAATTCATTCTGCTATACCTCGTCGCCCTGGCTGTCGCTGATGTTGCTTTGATGGGACTCTGCTGGAAGTGGGCCGCGCTGGCCGGCCGGCCCTGGCTGCGCCGAGGCCTCAAAATAAATGCCATTGGCGCGAGTTGTGGCCTTACCTTCAGCCTTGCCAAACTCGTAGCGGTGATCGCCCGATGGTACGGCACGGATTGGGACGGGCTGAGCTCCCATGTGGCTCCCCTGTTCGCGGCACCAGCGACGGTATGCATGGCTATCGGCCTCGTGCTGCCTTCACGGGGCCAATTCCTGACGCACATGCACACCCGAGTCAGCCGGCGTGGCGCCTATCGAGAGCTGTATCCGCTGTGGAGCGCCCTGCGCCAGGCCATCCCAGCCATCGTGCCAACAGGCCGCATCCCGCGCGGCGATTTCGAGCTGCGCCTCGTCCGGCGCTTGGCAGAGATCAACGATGGCCGTCTCGCCCTGCGCTCTTCCATTGACCCACAGGTCAAGGACCTCGCCTTGCGCCTCGGTAGAGAAGCCGACCTTTCTGGCTCCGAACTCCGCGCGGTTGTAGAAGCAGCTCGCCTTAAGTCAGCCGTCGACGACAAGGCGCGGCACATCAAGTTTCCACCGGATACGGCGACGGACGACCCGCAGGGCGGGGCCGATGGGATCGGTGAACTGGCCTGGCTGGTGGAGGTGTCGCGCGCCTTTGCGAACTCGCCAGTCGTCCGCGACGTACTCATCCAACTCCAAAGGGCGAGAGAGGAAGGTGCGCTCAACCCGACCCGGAATGAATAACGAGTCTGCTCTACGGACGGAGACACCAGCCTCATGCGCACACCCGCACACGCTGTCGTTCTCGGCGGAGGGCTGGCCGGGACACTGGCCGCCGTGGCGCTATCCAGCCACATGGACAAGGTCACCATCGTCGAACGCCATCATCTGCCCGACGGCCCGGGAACCCGCAGAGGAGTCCCGCAGGCACGTCACGCCCACCTGATGTGGTCAGGAGGCGCCCGCGCCATCGAATCACTCCTCCCCGGCACCATCCGACGGTGGATCGCGGCCGGCGGCCGACAGATCGGAGTTCCCAGCGGGCTGGTCTCCCTTACCGCTCAAGGGTGGCTGCGACGCGGGCCGCGGATGCAATTCATCATCATCTGTAGCCGTGACCTCCTCGACTGGGTGGTACGCAAAGAGGTACTCGCCAACGACCGGATCACCTTGGCCCCTCCCGGCCGCGCCGTAGCGCTCCTCGGCAGTCCTGCTCGCGTCACCGGCGTACGGGTATGCGACGAGGTGAGCGGCCAGGAAGCGGAGCTTCAGGCCGACTTCGTCGTCGATGCCACCGGCCGCAGCTCACAGGCCGGCCAGTGGCTGGTGAACCTCGGACTCACCGCGCCGGCCGAGAAGACTGTCGACTCCGGCCTCACCTACGCGACCAGGATCTTTCACGCCCCGAAAGGGACGCCGGCCGACTTCCCCCTCATCAACGTCCAGGCCGACCACCTAGCGGCCCGCCCCGGGCAAACCGCCACCCTCATCCCCATCGAAAACCGCCGATGGCTGGTCACCCTCTCCGGCACCCGGGGCGGTGAGCCCCCCACCGACGCTTCCCACTTCGTCGACTTCGCGCGCGGCGTGCGCCACCCCATCGTCGGCGACCTGATTGTTCGCGCTCACCCTGACAGTCCCGTCTACAGCACCCATAGCACTGCAAACCGCCGACGTTACTTCGAACGTCTACAGCATTGGCCGGATGGATTCGTCGTCCTCGGCGACGCGGTCGCCACCTACAACCCGATCTATGGCCACGGCATGTCCGTCGCAGCCCGCAGCGCCGTTGCACTCCACCACGGACTGGCACGGCACGGCATGCATACCGGAGCCGCCCGCCGCATTCAGCGAGCCATCGCAGGCACCGCCGAAGGAGCGTGGTCGACGGCAACCAGCCAGGACGTGCTCTATCCCCAGGCCATTGGCGCACCCCCCACCATGGCGACGCGCCTCCTGCAGCGCTATGTGGACCGGCTCGTCAAAACTGCGAGCGATCGCCCCGCGGCCGCAGCAGCCTTCTATGGCGTGTTCGCTCTCTCCAAACCGATGGCACAGCTTGTATCCCCGAAAGCAGCCCTGGCCACTCTCCTCGGCCCCACCCGGCCCGCGCTTTCCGCCCCTCCCCTGAGTGACGAATTACTCTTCTTCGCGAGGCCTTCCTCCTCAAGCGAATAGTGCAATCAGATGCCGGGCGAAAGATATGGAAGATGGGCCCGGTTCGCTTGCTGAATATTTTCCCACAGTGAGTCAGCCCTGCCCTGATTTGCTGGTTTCGAGTTGCCGATCTGGTTTCCGATCTGCCCGCCAATCGGACTTCCAATCCCCCTTCCTTCTAGATCGGTAGGTCCCTCGGCTTGCCTTGGCGCAGGTCGGGGCGCTGTGGCCCCTACCAGTGCTACCCGCAACTCGATACCCAGGGGTACTGAGGGAGACGGGCGGGGGTGACCGTGGGATGGTGGCAAAATAAGTATTTCCTGGAATTGCGTGGCGGTGATTATTCGCGTTTTCGGTGTTCTGTTTTGGGTGTCATTTGTCTTGGGTTCTTCTGTTGCTGATTCCCGCGACCCTGATTCGCTGGAATTCCGGCGATTGGCTGCTGTGGTTTGATGGTCGAGGGGTTTTGTGGAGAATTCGAAAAGGGTGGCATTGGGGCTTGCGTAAAGGGTGAATTGCGGGAGAATGGAATTACCGAGACGCAGTACACCATGTACGTGTCGCGAACGATCGGAGACGATCGTGCTCAAACAACAATCAAACAGGGGAACCCCGGGTGACCGGCAGCGCGGCGAAGTCGCAGCAGAGGACATGAAACGCGTGATGCCAGCAGATTTCGCGGAGCTGCAAAGGACTGCACGCGGGTACTGCCGGACGGTCGACTCCACACGCTCACGGAAGCGGATGGACGGGAGCGCGACGGTAGTACGCAGCGACTATGCGCTGCTCGGGACAGACGACGTGAGTGACGACGTCACGCAGGATGCTGTGTTGATCTTCGCGAAGCGGCTGGGTGAGATCGTCGCGACATGCGAGGTCTCAGCCGTCTGGATCGACTCCCGTGAACCTTGTGCGTGGCAGTACGTTCGCCGAGACGGCGAAACGATCATCGTCACCCGTAAGACCCTCCACTACTGGGCGGTGCGCGATGCTGCTGCGCGGAACGGGTACCGGATGGACGTCAAGCCCGAGGAAGACGACGCCACACCGGGGAAACAGGTCACACGCGGGATCCCACACGCGGACAAGCTGACCACACTCGCCGTTACCCCGTACCTCTCGGGCAACAGCGAAACGATCTTCCGCTCCGCTTGGGGGGATGGGAATGAGTACCCGACGCTACGGCGTATGCTGCGGCACGCGAGCAATGCGGATGATCTCGGGCGAGCCGGTGTCATAGGCAAAACAGCGCAAGAGATGTACGGTGGCCCGCTCAATTCATCGTCCAAGGTTCAGCGTGCGCGGGATGCTGGCGCCAAGGAATGGCGTGAGCTGTCCGCGTCCCTCGACACTGCGCGGGATGAGCTCATCTATCGCAGCACACGCCCACAGAAGGACGACTAGGAGCGGTCGGCGCGTTCCCGGCCCCGAACCGTAGGGTTCGGGGCCTCCGCGCATGCCATGGCTCGTATTCGGGGTTCGGCTGGCTGTATTTGGCATGAGAGCGCGCGTTGGCGGTGGTCGAGGGTGTCATTGGTTGCGTGCCGTTCCGCGATGCCCTACGGGCAGGTCCGTGCCGTAGCTTCACAGTGAACCCATTTTGCACACGCTGTGGCCTGTCGTTCCCAGCCGTGATTTGGGGATGAGTCTGGACGGATTCTTCAGTGATCGGTATTCGGGAGTCTCTGTGAGACGTGTCTGAATGAGGGCGCCATGGCGCCGATATGGCGCAACGTGTGTCCCTCGTTTCTGAAACCCAGATGCCGCCGCTGTGACTGCGGCACCTGAATTGATCAGAACAGAAGGGTCGATCATGAGGATCGTCTATACGTACGAAACTCTGGAAGGCGTTACGTGCACCAGGATTGATGTCGCTGAGTGGGTGTACTGACGCTGGCGACCTGATCGATTTGCGTCAACTCAAAACGATCTACGTGCATCGTAGCGAGTACCGCAACTGGGACGCGTGATCACGACAGGGATCCATGGGCATTAGTCGCAGTGGGGTGCAGTGTGAGCTGCAAACAGCCCTGCCGCAACCAGTCGTGCCGAAAAGGTCTTCGAGAAATCCCCGCAAGATCGGTATACGGGGGCCTCCGGAACCCGTATTTATGTGAGAACCCAACGGTGACGCCATGAAGGGGTTCTAATTCCCCTTCGTGGCTACCTGTGTGAATGTGAAAGACTTCGCTCAGTTCTCACTTGATCGGTAATCGGGCAGTTTTGGGCGACGTATTTATGTGAGAGCACATCGTGCCTCACAGAGTCGCACCTGCCCGGTTCGCCACAGTGCGGAATGCACGGAAAGACGTAGCGTCCCGGTGGTTGCAGAGCTCTCAGAGATTCTGTGCCGAAGCCGCTTGCCTGATCGATTGGAGAGGGATCATGGCACCTTCTATGCGGAATGCGGTCAACCCGAACAGTTCTACAGTGCGCCAGCTGATCATGGCTGCACGCGACCGCGAGATGTACGACGTCGACTGGGACTCGAAGGAGGGTTCCTGGGGCGTGGTCAACGGCCGTGGTGTCTTCGTTCAGCACACCAACAGCCGTGCGGCGGCCCGCGTGGCGGCTCGCCACCGTGGTGCGTGGGAGGGGCTGTGACAACTGCGTGGCCTGCAATCGTCACCGGTCTGGCTGTGACAGGTTTCGTCGGCGTCAGGTCTCTGATGGCCCGATGGAAGGGCCGGGCTGACGACACATCCGACTGAGTCCCACTTGAGCGCACGTCCCGTACGTGCGCTGACTGGGGTGCTCATGCCGGAGCCCTCATGACCCGTTGGAGAGGGATCATGGAAACTGCAAGCGCGATCGAGTTAGTGGAAGATGTGATCTACAAGCCGGGCTGGACGTTCACCGCCCGCGATCACACGAAGCGGTTCGAGAGCACGATCGTTGTCCGCGTGAACTACCCCGCGCGCAACAGCAACCGGGATCAGGCGGAGACCGGGTACCCCCAGGAGATCACCACCTACGCGGAATTCCCGCTGGTGGTCAACGACTACACCGACGAAGACCTGTACGCCGCGCTCCTTGAAACCATCATGTCCATCGAGGAGCACGAGGCCAGGGAATTCCTGCGGGTGCAGCCGACCAACTGGGCGCCGTTCCATCCGCATCGGGCGACGGGTATGCGCCGCTGGGCCGCCCGTAGCGACAAACCCGACCTGATGGATGATCTTCAGTTCGGGATCGCGTGATGTCCGACCGAGCTTTGTACCTGATCACCTGGTGCGCTCTGGCGGTAGCGGTCGTGTGTCAGATCATCTTTTGGGCGCGCAGGTGAGCACGTCTGCCGCGTGGCATGGGTGCGGCACCCCGCCCGAACGGGGTGCCGCCGCCCGTCCGTTGCAGGCACATGATCAAGGAGAGGGATCATGCAGCTCATCAACGATGCCACCGCCTCCGTGGTCGAGCCGGGTTCCATGATTCACATGGTGTCGGGCCCCACCGCTGGCCAGGTGTGGCGCTTCGAGAGGGTCATCGACCACGCGACCGATGGGCACCGCGTGCACGTTACGCGGCCTCACCCGAAGCTCGGACGCATCCACCGGGAGTACCACCCCCGCCTGTTCGGCTGCTCAGTGGCGATCGATGTCCACTGGTACGCCGATAAGCACCGTCTCCTGCGGGGCCTGTACGTCGTGGCCTCCCAGACTGTGCTGTTGACGCTGGGCGGGATCATCGCCTGGCTGGTGGCCGAATACGGCAACGCGGAATGGGCCGGACTGCTGGCCGCGCTCGGCGTACACGCTGACGGGTGAACTGCTGGACCACAGGGGCGCGCGTCCATGCCGGGACGCGCGCCTCCCGTGGTCTTGCAGCCCGCAAGACTCCCGCCATGCCGGGCGGGACCGTGATCAGCATGGAGAGGACTGATCATGGACACCCTGACCACGCCTGCCGTGGAATCCCTGTACGACGACCTGTTCCTGAACGGCGGGTTCACGATCATGGCCCGTACGGACGGGAGCGCCTACGTGCCCACCGACGGGTACGCGGTGAGCCTCACCCCGACGCAGCACACCATCCCCGCCACCGCTCCGTTCGACGCATTCGCGGACTTAATCCGCAGCGTTACGGCACGGTACGGGGCCGCGAACGGTCTGGGCGGGTGGCTGTCCGACGGAGTGATCTACATCGACCCGATCGAGATCATCCCCGATCAGCAGGCCGCGATCTTAGCTGGAAAGGAGCGAGAGCAACTGGCGATCTTCGACCTGGCCGCAGGTGCAGAGATGACGCTGTGACGGCCGGGTCACGGAAGGCGCATCCTCCGTCGAGGGTGCGCTTTTTGGGCCTTGCAGTTCGCAAGACTCCCTCCCCGAGGGGTGGGACGGCGATCAGCATGGAGAGGACTGATCATGTGCAGGGGGATCACACCGCAGCGCATTTCCGAGGTCACGAGCCAGCTAGTCCACTGTCCGGACAGTCTGGACCGGGGGCCCGTACCTCTGAGGAGTGCGTGACCCATGAGCTCTGCCGCCAGGCTGCTCAAAGCCCAGAGCGTGATTGTCTGCTCGCTCGCTCCGTACAAGGGCCGACCGGTGCAATACCGCCCCCGCCACCGGCACGACGCGCAGCCATGGGTGCTTGGGGCGTTCCGCTACAGCGGGCGGGAATGCCATGCCGTCAACGGCAAATGATCAGCCCTTGTGCCTCAGCCACTTCGCGCTCATGAAACCAGGACGCCGACGGTCCCGGCCAAGCCAGGGAGGCCGCCGGCTCTGACCATCCGCCCGACAAGCGAGGGCCGCCAAGCGTCGCTCTCGGGGATGCCGCCCCGTGGCGTTCGCGTACCGAACGCGTCGCCTGGCGCCTTGGTGGCCCTCACGGTCCCGCATCGTTGGAGAGGACAGGACCTGTGAAGAAGTTTGCCACGCACTCATGGGCCACGCGAGAGGCGCTGGCCCGCCACGAACCGTTCGACACCTACGGCGCCTTCCGTGCCGTTGACGGGTACCACTTACCGTTCGGCAACCGGCTTCCGCCCCGCTGGCGCGATCAGTACATCGAGGACGCTGCCGAAGTCATGTTCACCGTCCTCAGCTACCGGACCCCGATCGCGTGGGTTTTGCGCTGTGGGGCCGTTGTCATCCCGAACGTGAAGTACTCGCGGACCACCTCGGGGCACCAGGCTCTGCTGTATGCCCTGCGCGAGTCTGCGCAGGGCCCGCTGGCCATTGCGGCACAAGAAGAGCGGCAGGAGGCCCGAGAGCGGGCCACACGGCGCCGTCAGGCGGCTGCCCGCGGCATCCCGCCCGATCCGGCAGTGGCCACCCCGGCTGAGGAACTCACGCGGTCCCTCATGCGTGACGATGCCGGTGCACTGGACGGGTCCTCGGACATCGTGGCGCGGATCGATGACGTGCTGTCGCGGCGTGTGCCGGTCAACTCCGGTGAGGCCGCGATCTACAGCCCGCAGTATCTGGAGCGCAAGCAATACAACCGCGACCGGCAGGACGCGGCGTGATCATGAGCTACGCGATCGAAATCACCCGCAGCGTCGTGAGCTACCGCACCCCGACAGGCGTCACCCCGACCGACGGGCGATACGGCGGTGAGTGGATGGAGGGGGAGAGCAGACTCATCGAATCGCCGTCCACGGTGTGCGAGGCGTACGACGGGTGCGACGCCGAATGGTGGGAGGGCGACGTGATCGCTTGGGCCGTCGACAGAATCGACCGGACCGGCGTGACCGACCCGTCCGCCTATCCGATCGGCGACGCCGTACCCGAGCACGCGTGGCTCCACGGCCAGTACGAGGACCTATACGAAGGCGACGCGAAGGTCACCGAAACGTCCGTACGGCTCACCGGCGACTGGTCCCCGCAGCAGCGGGCCAAGGTGTTCAACAAGGTGAGCCACCTGTGACCACGGCACTCAGACATCGGAGAGCCACACGCCCCCGACTCGTTCCCAGAAGGGAGAAGTAATGACCGCAATCAGCAGGGACTTCGCGACCGAAGCCAACCTGAACGCGTTGTTCTGGCCAGCAGATTCGGAGGACCCGACCACTCTCCCATCGATCCAAGTCGGCGGGGTTCAGGTCTTCGTCTACGTGGACCCTTGCAGCGCTTCACTACGGGTGTCTGTCCACCTCGATGAAACTGCCCCCGAGCTGCTGACCGAAAAGGAGACGGTCCGCATGCAGATCAACGTCGGGGACAACGATGTCTTCGTCGCGCACTGAGTCGCCCAAGGACTCCCGCACCTCCTCCACTCTCCCCTGAGGGGGTGCGGGGCTACGCCGGGGGCGCCGTCATGTCGGGCGGCGCCCCCGGCATTCACGACCTGAGAGGAGACGAGCAAGACCATGAACAACGAGGGGATGGAGGAGTTAGCGGAGTCGGGGGAGCTGACCAAGATCAGCGTCGAGCTGACCGTAACCGAGGTGGCGACCTACGACTTCCCGATCACCCTTGAAGTCCCAGCCGATGTCGCCGATGACATCGAGGCTCTCAAGGGCCACGTGGCCGAGCACGAAGATCTATGGCTGGACGACCTGCCGATTGACGGAAGCAACGACTACGTGGCCGTTAACGAACGCGACGTAGATGACGTCAAGCTTCTTCCGCTGGACAAAGCAGCCTGATCGCAGCGACCGCGTTCGGAAGGCGCTGACTCACTTCGACGCGTCGCAGTAGGAACCGGCCCAAGAACAGCGTGGGGAGGAGCCCCGGGACTTCACCGTCACCGTAGTCGGACCCGAGCGCTGACCATGTGGCCGCAACTGAACTCACACTCCGGGCTTCCCGCTTGTGGACAGTAGCTACCACTGGAACGACCGGCACCCGAGAGCGCAGCCGCTCTCACTCGATTGCTGGCTGGAAACCTCCTTCCCCTGATGACACGTTTCAAAGGAGTACCGCCATGAGGCACACCGGACCGCTTCTGAAGCCTCCTTTCATCACCCAGGACAACGTCCTCAAGTCGACCTCCCCGGAACGGGGACTGTCCCACCTCCTCACCACGCTTCAGTGGCTGGAAGAGCGCGACTACTTCGCGGGCGAGGACGGCTGGGCACGCTTCGACATCGACTTGGCCCCCCTCCTCGTCGGGGATATCGTCTCCGATCTTCTTTCTTACGCACACGAGGCCGGAGGGCTCGCTGCGATGCGCCGCGCCGTTGAGGAAGCGGTCGAGCAGCTCGCCACCGACCTTGAACTCGAAGCGGACAACGAGGCAGAGCCGATGCTCCAGGAACTGGCCATGAGCACTACCAGCGTGTGACGATCCCGATCGCCGAACCACAATGAGTGATGTCGGCCAAGCCTGACGAAACAGCGACAAGCACGCCGACCCGGGCCTGTCCAGGCGCGCGAACGAACGCGCCGTACGTCCATACACGGGTCAGGCAGGCCCATACGCAGGGCCTGGATTCCCCGAACGTCGGCTATCGCTCTGGGAGTCCATAGCCATCTTGCGGACCGCTACCTACGCCTCCGGTAGCGGTCCGTTGCTATGCACCCTTCGCCGCACAACAAACAATATTCGAGGTCTTTTGCCATGAGTATCGCTAGCCGTGCCGCATCCGCCCACGAACAACTGCGGCGGCACTCGACCCATCCACTGATACCCGACAGCAAGGCGGCTGACATCGCGAAGGCCGCCGCCCGCCTGGCGGCGTTGCTGGGAATCGATCCTGCGTATGTGCAGCCGAACCGAAGCTGGAATTCCCTTGAGCTGCCTCTTGCGCCGCTCACTCTCCATGCGAGCGACCCGGACGATGAACAGCAGGTCTACACCTTCTCCTACCGCGATCCGCTCTACGACGACGAACCGTTTTTCCTGCTGGGGCCATGTCCAGTCTGCGATGCCATGGTGCCGCTCGCCGAAGTTCGCAGCTTGGCAGACCTCGGGACCTTCCTGAGCCAAGGGCCCGCACCTCTGCTGGACAACAGGATGCTGCCCGGAAGCTACCCAGATGAGTTCGACCGGGATCCCGCCCATTCCTCGAACTGCCCGTTCCGGGAAGGGGAGAGCTGATTGCCAATCATGTCGGAGGTTGCCGACTCAAGATCGGTAATCGGGTACTTTTGGACGTCGTATTTGGGTGAGCGGCAAGTTTTTGGTCGTTCTCGCGATACCTATTCTCGGAGGGAGGCGCGCCGTGATCTCCATCAAAGCATTTGGCGAGACACGTGAGCATTACATTGGCAACATCATCTCCGTATGGCGGGCTGCCACTCCAGAGCAGATGCAGCGCGGACGAAAGTGGTACCACGTCGCGAATGAACTGGCCTCGCTGATCACGGACGGGGACGCACGTACTGGCGCTGGTGTGATCGCCGCGCTGTCCGCAAATAGATCGTGGTCGGAGAACTGCCGCTTAGCTCGCCAAGCATATGAGACCGGTAGGCCCGTCGGTCACTTTCAAGATGCCCTGACCAAGGTCGCCAAGATAATGGCTGGCGCGGACCCTGCGGAAGTGCTGCCCATGGAGCGGAAGACAGGAATGTTTTTCCGCTGTATCGCCGACCCTTCTGATCCCGATGCAGTCGTAATAGACAGGCATGCTCACGATGTCGCGGTGGGAGAAACGTATGGGAATCGCGACCGAGGTCTGGGCAGCGCCGGCCGGTACGCACTGCTGGCCCACTGCTACCGCGAAGCCGCGCTGCGGCTCGGTGAGCTGCCGAGCATCGTGCAGTCCGTCACCTGGGTTGTCCACACCGAACGCATCGCAGGTACCGGTACGCGTGCCTTTGAAGGCCGCAGGACTGCTGCTGTATCCGGCACATGCTGGGGCCCGTAGCTCAGTGGCAGAGCGTGCGTCTTAAAACGCCCGAGACGGGGACACGCACCTGTACCTCGCCGTGAGTGCCGACGGCTACAGCATCCGTATGGGTACCGGAACGTCTCGCGCCTGATCGGCTGCCACAGGCATGCTCGTTCATGACGCCCGAATAAATTTCGAGCGTGATCGGTAATTGAGCGCATCTCGGGGCCGTATATAGGTAGGAATCATTCGCGCGGGTCGAAATCATCGAGGGCACACTGCCTGGACAGATTCGTTCAGGCAGATCCTGAAACATCTAATGCCCTGATGTCCTCGACTCCTTCCTCTCTGACACTGGAGGTAACTCATTGAGCACCCGTGGTTTTCTCGGCTTCGTGGTCGATGGACAGAAGAAGATCGCATACAACCAGCACGACAGCGCTCCTGCTGGCCTCGGAACCGCCGTGATGGCATGGGCAGAGCGCGCAGACCTTGAGACAGCCCGAAGGCTGGCGCGTGAATTGCGTGTTGTGACCGATGGCGACGCACCGACCGCAGAGGAGATCGAGCGGTTGAAGCCGTACACCGACGATCTTGAGCACGTCGGCCGGGAGGGGCCGACGTGGGACGAACTGCTGTGGAAGACACAAGGGGATCCGCTAACCATTCTCACCTGTGGATACGTTGCGGATGCCACGGCTTTCGCCGTGTGCTTCGCCGAGTGGGGCTACCTCGTGAACTTCGATTCTGGTGAATTGGAGGTCTATCGGGGTCGGCAGAGTGCGCCTCACCACGATGGTCGGTTCGCCAACCATGCCCCGTTCCAAGAGACCCTCTGGCCTGTCCGGCTGGTGGCGACGTTTCCGCTCGGCCACGCCGACTATGGCGCGCTTCAGGCGCTTGGCGCCTGATAGCCGCCTCTCTCCGCTCAGGCCCTTGCAGTCGAGGATCGACACCGGGCTGTGAATCAGCCGCCCGACTGCCGCCTCCTCAATTTCCAGACCAGCGGCCAGGCCTCCGTCCTGGGCTTGGCCGCTCTCAGGGCCGCGCTTCGCCCGCCCCTGGCGGAGCGCGGCCCGCACACTCGGGTTGCGTAGCTCAGGTGGTAGAGCGCCGGTCTTATAAGCCGATGCGGTCGCGGGTTCGAGTCCCGCGGCAACCACTCCGGACCAGGAAAATCCGATCGGAACACCAATTGTGTACTGACTTCGCTGTTGAGCGCGTATGAGCAGCAGACCAGCCGCTGGCCGGTCCCAGTGCTCGAAGAACCCGCACTGGTCGACCGGATCGGTGACAAGAGCGGCTGGTACAACCTGCGTTGCGGCTGTCGGATGTGGGCTGGATCCACATGGTCGACGCCCGCGAGTCGTGCGCCGAGATGAACAGGCTCCGGCACGCATACCTGTCGAGGGTGCCGTACGTCGCCATTCGAAAGGAGGACATACATGGCGCCACCCAAGATCCGAATCGTCCGCCAGGGGATAGGAAAGCCACACGCCACCATGGAGGCCCGCTACTCGATCGACGACTTCGAGTCCGAGGATGCAACAGCACTGAGGACAGGCACGAAAGCGGTCTACACGATCTACATCGTTGCCGCCGAGGCCCTCGCTGCCATCCTGGACAGCAGCTGCAACCACATCGGGCCGCCCGGCTGCGAGGGCTTGTATGACACGCCGTGGCACATCGGAGACGAGGCCCTGGGCTACTACGCGGCCGATATCTGGACGGCAGCGTGCGGCATCAGCCTGGGCGACCTGGTGTGGATGCCCGAGACCGGCCGTGAATTCGAGGTCATAGCGTTCGAGCAGCGCGACGTCGGATACGGCTCTGAGGGCTATGCGACCGGATTCCTTCTGGTCACGTCGGTGCAGCATCCCGACAGGAAGCCGCTGCGCGTCCGCATCGACTCTGTCGAGAAGCGAGCACGGGAATGAGCCGCGCGTCGAAGCAGCCGGAGCTGATGTCCGGCGCCGCGCTTGCGGAGGCGCTGGCAGACGCCATCGAAACTCCGCGCCTGAAGTTCCTGAGGCACGCCGACGCCGTGCCGCTGGTGCAGATGATCCAGGGCAGGGAAGCGGATCTCGACCGGGTCCCAGCACCGCGCGGTGACAGCAACGATGACCACCTGCTCGCGGCGGCCGGGATGGTTGCGGCCACGCGTATGTGGCGAGAGACGCGAGTGGTGTACGACTTCGACCCGTCGCTGTCCGAGAGCCTGGTGGACATGGAACTCGACTCCGAGTTCCCCGGAGAGGTGCTCCGCCGCCTACCCCACCCGAACCCGCTGTTCCTGTTCCGGAAGCCGATCTTGTCCCAAGACCAGTTCGGCCGGCCGACAGCGATGCGCGGATTCGTGCTCATGCTCCGCCCCTCCCTGGCCGAGGTGGTGAGCACCGTTGACATCGACAAGCACGACGGGGTCCCGTATGCGGTCATCGCCGTGGTGGATGTCCTCGACGAGCACGGCTCAGTACTGGAGCGCCAGACGGTCGAGCTGTTCGCCCCCACCAAAGCGGAGAACACGACCGCGCGGAAGATGATGGACGAGGCGCCCGTGATCCACGTCCTCGGCGGGGAGATGGGCCCGCAGGACAGCGCGCTGCGTGAATACATGGCACGCCTCACCCTGATCGTGGTCTCGCACCTGCTCTACGTCTGCTGCGATAAACCGGACCTGGAGAAGGTTCCAGCGCCACCGCGGCGTGCTGAGCGCCGTGGAATACGCCAGGGGAGGGCAGCTCAGGTACACCGCGTCGGCTGGCGACTGGGCCCGGCGATCCGACAGTTCCATGAGAAGGTCGACAGGCTACGGCGGACAGCCATTCGAAGAGACTGGAAGGTGATCCCCCACGTGCGCCGGGGCCATCCTCACACCTTTCTCTTCGGGCCCCGGAAGAGTCTCAAGAAAGTCAAGTGGATCCCGCCGCTGTTGGTGAATGCCGCCGCGTTCGGCAGAGACGGCGAAGGCATCATTGTTCCGGTTCATTAGGCCACCCTTGAGGCGGACCGGATTCACAAGAGCTATTTCCGGATAGCGACGCCCGATCTCTGGAATTCTTCAACATTTTTCAGCGGCTCACCAGTTGGGAGCCGCTTTTTCGTGCCCGGAAACGGAGGATGATATGTCATTGAGTCTTGCCGAGTTCAAGCGCCGTGCCCAAAACTGCACGACATTCCAGTGCGTCAACCATAAGCACCCCCACCTGTCAGGTCCACGGACCATCAGGTCCATCGGACCGAGGAGCATCCGCTATGCCATCAATGGCTTTCCGAACACCGGGCGCACCGAGTGGCCCAGGACGGGCTTCTATCGCATCGAGGGCAACAAGATCACGTGGCTTCATCATGGCGACGGGAGTGACTGCTTCACCTATATCTTCCCCTTCGACAGTGACGCTGAGGCCCGTCACCTTGAGCCGGAGCAGGTCAATGCACTGCTGGCCGGGGCGATCGCAGTAGGGGAGCACCGGCCGAACGGGGTCACGGTGTGGCACCAAGACGGCTGGCGGTACCCAGTGACCTGGGGCGGCACTCCTCAGGCCAGCCTCCCGGGCACGCTCGTCGACGCGCGAGTCCTGACCGCGGGTTCCGGCACTTACCACGTGGACCTCTCCGTCGGCGGGACCACGTGGTATCGCATGCCCGAACCGGCTGTTCCCCGGATGCTGCTGACGGCTGTGGCCGACGCCGAACACGATGGCGTCCGCTTCACTCGGGATGGCTGGACCTTATACCTCGCCTATGCCTCCGGACTGTGCGTACGGCTGACCCCTAACGGCCTTGATGGCCAACTCGTGGACTTGTCTCTGCTGGTGACCACGCAAGGGCCCGGATGGGACGACCCGGGCGTTGCCCTGGACATGGCAGAGCGTGTCCTCAAAACCGCAGGACTGCGCTGATGACGGTTGACGAAGTTCCGGGGAGTAATCGTGACCGTGAACGTCACCTACCTCGAATACCCGGATGCGCTGGACCTGCTGCCTTTCATGGGGCTACATCTGGTCGCACTTTCGACGGTCGGCCGGTATGGGGTGGTCAGCTCATCGCCATCAGCGACAAGGCCCACATCCGCAAGAACACAGGCGAGATCGCCGAATTCCCCCTCATGGGACCGTCTTCAAAGCCGTCCGGGAGACGTGGTGTACAAGAAAGGAAGGAGGCGAAATGGCGGACAAGCCCTGGGTACACCCCGACATCCTCCCAGCAGAAATCGTCAAGGTGACCGACCAGACGGGCGAGGTCCGGGTCGGCTACCACGTCCGGGAGATCGAATACCGGGACGGTCGCATCGCGGCTGTATGTCTCGCCAGCCCCCTCGGCAGTACGGCGGAGTGGTACGTCGCGAGCGACCGCTGCCGTATCGAGCCGCTCTCTGAGGAAGAGATGCGGCAGTTGCTGGAGGAGCGCCGAAGCGCGGCCTGGCACCACGGGCCCACACAGACCGAGGGGCCCGAACGCTGAGGCCCAGCCCCACCCGAAGCAAGCCCCGCCGTTGGACGACGGCTTGCCCCGACGGATGCCCGGCCGACGACGGGGGCTGTACCGAATACCACGCCAACCAGGAGCAGGGTATGAACACCACCAAAAAGATCACCGACCGCGTCGAGACCTATGAACTAGCTCGCGACGCCATGCTGGCGGCCGACCATTCGGTCAAGGCTGGATACAACGAGGATCAGGTCAACCGGCTCCATGACGGCCTGGCGGCCGACGCAGCCGACCTGGTGCAGGAGCTGGCCAGGGAGCATTTCACGATCGTCGCGGATTGGGAGACGGCGATCGGCTCCGACGGCGAGACCATGTCACCTGATCTCCTGCCCGTCGTGATCACCGTGCAGGCGAGCGATCAGGAAGTGGCCTACTGGGCGGCAGCGCACAAGCTGTTCGACTACTTCGGCCCGGTCATCGAAGCCCTGGGACGCATGGACGTGATGGACGAGGAGTTCTTTGGTCACCAGGGCCGCACCGCACTGCTGCGCGTCGCGGCCATCTTCCGGGGCCTGCCCCCGCCCGCTGACACCGAGCTGTGCCATGTCATCTGAGAAGAAGCACACGATGCGCAGCGACGATGAGGGAGGCGAGTACTTCCAATTCCTGGCCTTCCGGTGGGACGTCACCAAGGCCCAGCAGATCGCACGAACACTTCCCATCTGCCGCCTGGACCCCCAGCCGTGGTTCCGCCTACTCGGCGCCATCCGACTGAACGAAAACCACGTCCCGCAGGCCGATCTGGAACGCCCCCTGATCCTGGTCAGGATCTGCGAAGCCGACGGAGCCACACTGATCATCGACGGATGGCACCGGCTGGCCCGTGCCCAGCGCGAGGGCGTGAAGGACCTGCCGGCCGTCCTGCTCGATGAGAACCAGGAACTCGAAGTCCGGATCTTCGGTGGCGTCAAACCGCTGTAGACCGCGTCATCACCATCCCGCAGGGTCCTCATCCGGCGCCCCGTTCACCGCGACCGCCCGCGTGCGCGTGCTCCTGGGGCCAGTGGCGCCCCGCCCACCAGCCGGGGAACGAGAGTGTTCGGGAGGCTCCCGCGGTGGCGGCCGGGAGGAGATGGGGACCCAGCGAAACCAGTGCCCGGGAGCGGGTGACGGCCCCGTTCGCCTGATCACCCACCCGCCTAGCCCACCCGAGGACACCACCACAAGGTCGGTATTCGGGGCCTGTCCAACCCCGTATTTACACGGAGGGACCAGCCGCTTGCTACTTCCGGCACCCGAGCTCCTGACCTTCCCCAAGGGGGCAGTAGTGGCGTGCCGGGCCGGGGAACTTCTCCGTTTGATCAAGCTCCGGCGGCGGCTTCGTCTGCATTCCCCGCCGCCGGTCCCGCCCCGCCCGCGCCACGGGGCGGGCTCGGGCCCTCTCCTGATCTCCCTCTCCCAGGAGAGGGCCCCCTCCCTACTCGCAGCGTCACCTGCCCACATCTGGTGACGCTGCCGCCTTGGCCGCAGCGGCCCATCCGATGCACCACCTGTCAGAGAAAAGGAGTACGCATGTCCACTGACGTAAACGAAGCCTTCGCCGCCGAACGCGCTGGCCAGTTGGAGGACGCGCGCAACTGGGAGCGCGCTCTCCAGGAACGCCTCGACGCCGGGACGGTGGAACGCCTGCCCGACGGCCGCTATCGAGTCCTCACCGGCTGGGACGCCGGAGAGATCCTCAGCGCCCGCGGCGTCCCGCAGCACGGCCTCGACCTCACCCGTGGCACAGCCGCCTTGTACACCTCCGCTCCGGCATGGCACTCCCTGGGCAACGTTGTCCCCGGAGGCATCAGCGACATCGACAAGGTCCTGGAACTGGGCGGCATCGACTACGGCGTCACAACGGTCCCGGCCACCTATCTCTGGAACGGCGAGTCCCGTGTGGACCGTGAACGGTTCCACACCGTACGCACCGACACCGGCGCCTCCCTGGGCGTCGTCGGGAAAGGCTATGAGGTCATCCAAAACCGGAGCGCCTTCGAGTTCCTTCAGAAATTGGTGGCCGACTCCGGCGTCATCTGGGAGACGGCCGGAGCCCTGCGGGGAGGCAAGAAGGTCTTCGTGTCCATGCGCCTGCCCCGGCATGTGACCGTCGACGCCGAGGGCATCAACGACCGGATCGAGCCGTTCATCGTGGCGATCAACAGCCACGACGGACACTCCCCCTACCAGGTCGTGGTCACCCCCTGGCGCCCGGCCTGTGAGAACACGGAGCGCTTCGCCGTCAGGGACGCGATCACTCGCTGGAAGATCCGGCACACCCGCAACGCCACCGACCGCGTCAAAGAGGCCCGCCGCACCCTCGGCCTGTCGCTGAATTACTACGACCGATGGGCAGCCGAGGAGACCGCGCTGGCCCGCACGGATATTGCGATCGACGAGTTCAACCAGATGATCGACAGCCTGTGGCCGCCGCAGGACGACACCGGTCCGCGCTCGGCACGCAACCGCGAAACCCGTCGCGACCGACTCCACGGCCTGTTCGAGGGCGAAACGCAACGCACCGGCCACACCGCCTACGCAGCCGAGCGCGCTGTGACCGAGTACCTGGACCACTACGCGGACATCCGCCCCAGCGCCGCTTCCGGCCTGAAGGGCAACAAGCCCGCCGCCCGCGGACTGCGTCTGCTGGAAGGCACCGACGACGAACTGAAATCCCAGACGCACCGCCGACTGATGCTGCTGCGCCAGCACTGACACCCTGCTTCACCAAAGGAAAGGATCATGACCAACATCGACCCGTACCTCCGCCGAGTGGAAGGGATCATCGCCCACCACGGTCACGCGGTGCAGTACGTGGGAGGCGACCCGGACACCGGAGCCCCTCCTTTCGCCTACACCGTCGGCCTTCACACGCGCCCGGACCGCGACTACGAGCTCGCGGTCTCCGGGCTGCGCGCTGAGACATCACACGCCCTGCTCAACACCCTCACCACTGCGCTCGCCGACGGTGATTCCGCCGCTGCTGACGGACTGGAGATCAGCGGAGCCCTGCAAGGGGGCCTCGCGATCCGGCTGCGCCCCGTCAGCCGCCCGGAAGACCTCGGCATCATCTACGCCTTCTACAGGACTACCCCGCCGGTCTGGCAAGCGCTCTGGCCCGACCAGCGCGGCCATCTTCCCGACGATGACCGATGCCTCCTGCCCCCACAGGCCCAGGCCCTGCTGTGAACGGCGTGGGCTGTGGCACCACAGCCCGGCCGCAGCGTTACCCCGCGCTGTTCGACTGGCTCCGCAGGCCAGGGCATCCGGAATGAGAAAGGCACATCCCATGCATATAAGCCGAGATGGAGAGCCGTGCCACATCGAGATCTTCCGCCGCTGGCGCGGCCCGGTGATCGCCGACGGCGGCGATGACCAGGAACCACTGCCCGAGAAGGCGCAGGAGCTGCTGAAGGCGCACGGCTTCGTCGAGCACCAACAACCCCCGCTATACCGCTGGTACGAACTGCCGCCGGGCCTGAACACTGAGGAGGAGAACGTTCACGCGACTGGCGCCCTCGAAGCGCTCACGGAGGCGGGCTACCGGGTCGCGTTCGACCCCGAACTGTACGACGCCGCCAGCAAGGGCCGTACAAACCCCCCGCCCCCGGATCCTGCGCCTGATGGCTGACCTCCCTCTCCACGCGTGCGCGGTGGCGCCGCCCCCAGAGGGCGGCGCCACCGCCTTTCCCGGTCCACGCGCCCAACGGATCCATCACAACCAGCCCCCTCAACGGAACCAGCCATGACCACCACCCCGCCCGTCCCGCTACGGTGCGTCGGCCGCCCGCTCAGCGGCGGCCTGGTCGTGCCGTGGATCACCCTCGAACACAACGGCCACGTCGTCTTCGGTGCCATCGACTCGCGCAAGCGGTACCTGGCCCTCACTCGCCGGCTGTGCCAGATCTGCGGCCAGCGGCTCGGTGACCGCATCTACCTGCTTGTCCGGCCGATGGACGTAGACGCCGGGTATATCGCCGAACCGGCTGTTCACCCTGAATGCCTGAGATACGCCAAGCAGCACTGCCCCATGCTCAATGGCCAGGCATCCCACTACCGGCGCTCGCCGCTGCTCGCCGCGCACCCGGCAGGACGTCCATGCTCCGATTCGCACTGCCCGTGCCCCGACACCAACTCGAGCGGCCACGAGGCCCGCTCCGGACAACCGGCCGATGACTGGGACGCCTGGTTGATCACGCCCGCCAACTACCGGCTCAAGACTGGCCCCCAAGACGACCTTCTCGGCTTGGACCTCGACATCAGCGTCTTGAAGATCAGGCCCATCCGGAGGAACCGCCACGTCGACATTGACGAAAAGCTCGACCTGATCTGGCAGCTTCTCGGCCTTCCACCGAGGAGCGGTCAGGGTGACGACGCCGAGCCATAGCCCCCGTGCTGCTGCCCGGCGCGGTGCTCGCGTTCTGCGAATGCACCGAACGCGAGAGAGAGGAGAGAACGGGTGGAATCGTTCATCTTGCATGAGGAGGAAGCCTGCCACTGGCTCACTGAACTCGTAGTCGCCCGCGGAATGGGCATTGGCTTCGGTGAGGGGAATCCCGTACGAAGCACGGATTCTCCACCGATGGGGATGGCCTGGAGACCCACGGATCCGGGAGGGATGCCCTCGTCCCGACGCCGCTGAAGCTTGCCACCTTGTCCAAGGCGATGCCCATGCTGGGGAAGCCGGACGACTCCGGAGTGGAGGCGGCCATGGCGATCCTGCGCGAAGCCGTCCAGGCGGCTAACCTCCTCCTTCAGCAGCTGTCGAACTACGTCGAGGCCAGCACAATGCCGGGCCACGGCAGCTGACCCGCGGGAACGAATACCCTCAGGCGTTCCAGATGCGGGAGACTGCCGGAGAGCCTGGAGGTTGAACCTGTGGAGATCGACTTGAGCGTGGCACGGGAGACCGTGCGGCAACTGGCCGAACGGCTGGAGGCGCTCGATGGAAGGGCGGTGGACCAGGCGCCGACCCGCGAGGGGTCGCGCCAGCGCACCGAGATCAGCCGCACCCTGCAGCACCTTGCCCATCTCGGTGACAAGGCTTCTGTGGAGATCATGGAGGTCTTCTACGACTTCCGCGGTTGGGACCGTCCTTCCGGAAAGTGAGCAGCCGGATGAACCGCGACACCGAGATCCTGCTGCGTAACGTGGCCGGCCGCGTGGAACGGGCCGTCACCGAGCGGGACTGCCCCGCAATGGTCGCGGTTCAAGGAGACCGAACCCTGGTGCTCTCCGACTACGACTACCTGCGCGATGCCCCGACGGCCGCGGCGTTCGAACAGCGTGCTGCCGAGAAGGCACAGCAGATTCATGCCGTCCGTTTCGTCTTCGCGGTCCCACAGGTGTGGCTCTTCGACCAGGACACTGTGTACGGCCGCGCGGTCGCCAACTTGCCGTTGAGGGAAGGCGAGCAGGAGCTCATCGCATGGATGAGCTTCGACGCGGACGATGGGGTGGACTACGGCTTTCTTCCCTACGCACGCCGCCCGAGCGGTGAGCCGGTCTTCGACGACCATACGGTGATCACCGTCCCAGTCCAGCCGTACGACGACTTCCCGGGCCGCCACCTGCTGCGCGCCCTGACGCACGAGTCCGGTGACCCGACCAGTACGTGACGCTGATGGCCGGTACGTTGCCCAGCCCGGTCGCTCCTCACTGCCCCAGAACGCAGCTCTCGAGGCGGACTTGGCGGGCCTGGTTACACCATGCCGCGCACCGGTGATCTCACCCATGTCGTTTCACCGGGTCCCGCGGCGGGGCGTCGGACCCGGGGCAAGCGGTGATGGCGGAAGCAGATCGCTCCAAGAGCCGCTGTTTCCGGTCACGACTGAGGTGGGTGAGGAAGGCGGCAGGGGCGGTAGGTGCGGCCAGGCGCGCCCGAGTTCCGCGAGCGCGAGACGCCGCGTAGTGAGCTGCCTACCTTCCAGCGGTTGCCAGCCGGCGGCGGCCGGGTGGGCGTCACGGTCACTTGTGACGAAGTCGGCACTGGATGTGGCCACGGGTACCAGTGTGGGGTCGTCGAACGTGTTCAGGACCGTGGCGAGGGCGTGGCGGACACGGCTTTCGTGGCGCGTGGTGGGCATCCAGAACAGGACGGGTGTCGTGATGCCAGTGGCGGTGGCGAGTTTGGCGTAGCCAGGCAGTTTCGCCGCGACGCGGTCGGGGCGTTCAGTGCCGAAGTCGAACTCCAGGAACCACTCGAAGGCGGAGCGGTGCTCGTGCCACCGGCCGTAGCCGTCCGGGCGCACGATGTCGCCGAAGTGCCGCTTGCAGCGGGCCTCGGACCACCAAGCGGTGAGCTGTCCGGAAGCATCCGGGTTGCGGGAGCGGGCAATGAGGGCTGTGAAGAAGGCATTGGTGCCGACGGTGTGGGCCAAGCGCAGGGAGTGGGCGATACCGATGGCTCGTTCGTGCCTGTAGTCCAGGTCGCGGGGGTCAAGGCCGTCTTCGCGCGCGACGACGGCGGCTCCGGCGACATCGAGCACGTAGTGCATGGGCGCGGTGCCGGAAGCAATGAAGGGCTGGAAGCGGTCCAGCAGACGCCACTTGTACAACTGGAGGAGCCGCAGGTTGGCTGCACGGGCGGATGGATAGGCGATCTCGGTGATCTGGTGTGTGGTGAGGACCTTGTGCTCGTAGAACATACGAGCCAGCCAACGGTCCCGATCCGTGAGGCGTGCGGCGAGCCGGGCGATGTATTCGCCGCTGGTCGCGGCACGCTGGCTGAGGCGCTTGGGCCGGTGGGCGCGAAGAGAGCGTTGAGAAGTGGGGTTGGTGATCACGGTGAAGATGCACCTCCGGGCAATCCTTCGTCTGTGCGGTCTTCGGGCGATGGAGGAACTGTTGCGACGAAAATCGCGGGGCTTTGCTCGGCCAGGCGGGTTCTCCTGAGACAGCCGCTCGGTGCTGTCAGCCAAGGTGGGACTTTGGCGCAGCGGTGCTTTAGGCAGTACCGGCGGAGGCGGAAATTGCTGGTCGGGTCGCACCGGCGTAGTCGTCGCCTTGGTAGCGGTAGGGTGCGATCTTGATCTTTTCGCCGAAGTTTGGTGCGTTGATCATTTGACCGCCGCCGACGTAGAGGCCGACATGATGAATGCCTTTATCGGGGGTGCCGTAGAAGGCGAGGTCGCCGGGCAGCAGCGGCTGTCCCTTGGGAATCTGGTGGCCGGTCCGGAACTGTTCTTCGGCGGTACGCGGCAGGGAGATGCCCGCGGCGGCGTAGGCGGCCTTGGTCAGCCCCGAGCAGTCGAATCCAGTGTCCCCGTTTGCCGGGCCGTTGCCTCCCCATACGTACGGGAGGCCAAGCTGGCCCTGAGCGTAGTTGATCGCCTCTCGGGCGGGAGGATTTGCCTTCGCCGTGCCGCCGAGTCCTGAGGCGCTCTGGTAGTCCTGTGCCTGAGCGAGGACTTTCGAGACGTACCACTCGGCGGGGTTGTAGGCGAGGATCGCCTGATGGAGGTTGCGTCCGCCGCGGGCGCCGGAGTCGCATAGGTAGTCGACCGCCGCATAGATCGCGTCTCGTGGGTTGTACGGAGAGGGAGCTCGTTTTCCTCGCTGCGGTATCAGGTGCTTGGCAGTGACCGCGTCGAAGGTGGGCCGTAGGAACTGCATCGGGCCCTCCGCGCCTTTGTCGTTGGAGCCGCTGCGTACCCCGGGCAGGGTGGATCGGCCGTGGTTGGTCTCGACCTTGCCGATGGCGGCTGGCACTGACCAGTCCAGTCCGGGGCAGGTCGCCGCCGCTTGCTGGTAGAGCGTGAGGTAGCTGGGCGGTATGTCAGTGAGAGCGGTGCGATTGGGCTGGCTGCCGCCAGTACCGCCGAAGACAGACAGGACGCTACTTGCTCCGGCTGCGGCCAAAGTGATGACCAGCAGTATCGCCCCCAGGAGCGTGATGCCGACTCTGGTCATGCCTCACCTCTGTGTGGCGGAGAATGATGAAGTCGGGGCCGTCGGCTCGGTAACCGCAAGGAGTCGGCGGGGACTGATGTGTCCGCCGAGGGCGGTCAAGCTGTCGAGTGTCGTCAGGGCTGTACTGGTGATCACGGGATGCTCACCTCCAGATATCTGTAGTGGGGGGAGCTGGCAGGTATGGACGTAGTTTCGAGGCGGCCTGAGACGGGGTGGGCTCGGGCGACTGGATGTCACATCGTGCGTCGGGGGTCGGCCTGGACCGGAGTGTTGCGAGCCTCAGGAAGTGCTGCTGGGCCGCGTCGTGACCGGGCATTTCGGGAAGCGGCGGTCCGGATCTGCTTGGCCCGTCCCCGGGTAGCGGGCGGGAGCTTTTCCGTGACTGCGGTGAAGGCGGGGGCTTCGGCTCCGTGGAGCACAGGGCGGACCGCGGCGTGGAAGACGTCCAGATTGGACAGGTCGTGTGCGGTCAGGCGCGGCTCGGTGTGCTGGGCCAGGTGCCGGGCGTCCTCCGGGCTGGCGTTGAAGATGATCTTTGTGCGGGCGTTGGTGCTGATGCCCTCCTCCAGCTCTTTGGGAAGCTGGCGCAGGTACTGGTGGGCGAGTGTCATCGACAGCCGGTAGGCGCGGGCCTCGGCCAGCATGTCGCCCAGCGAATAGGGCAAGTTGAGGAAGTTGTGCGCCTCGTCGATGTAGAGAGAGGCGTCATGTCGCTGGGACTGGGGAATACGCGCGCGGGCGGTGGCGGCCTGCCAGGCGCGGGCGACCACGATGGAACCGACCAGGTGCGCGGTCTCCGTGCCCAGCGCGTCCTGGGCGATGCGTACGAGACAGATCCCGCCGTTGAGTGTGCCGTTCATGTCGAAAGTGGAGGGACCGCCGGCGAGGGCATGGCGGACGAACGGGCGCAGCAGGAAGCCTCGAAGTTTGTTCATCAGCGGGGCGGTGACCTGGGCACGGGCTGGGTCGGACAGGGCCTGGTACCAGGTCCAGAAGCCTTTGAGGATCTCGTCATCGAGTTGGTCGGTGGCGCGCTGCCGGAATGCGGGGTTCGACAGCAGTTTGGGCAGGTCGGTCAGTATGGGGGTGCCGGGCTGGGCGCGCAGGGTCAGGAGTGAGGCGCGCAGGATGTCGTCGGTGCGTGGCCCCCAGGAGGCGGCGTAGACACGGGAGAAGATGGATACCAGGTTGTCGACGGTGCGTGGTCCATCCGCTCCTTCCAGTGGATTGAGTACGGGTGGGCGGGTCTTGCTGTCGGCGTCGAAGAGCACCACTTTCTCTCCGAGCTCGACGGGTAAACGCTGGAGCAGGTCGGTGACCAGATCGCCCTTTGGATCGATGACGACCGCTCCCCGACCGGCTTCGGTGTCGGCGAGGACCATCCGTGCCATCAGTTCGCTCTTGCCCGAACCGGTGGCGCCCAGGACGTGCAGGTGGTGCCGTGCATCGGGGACACGTAGCCCGACGGGACGCTGGTGGCCGCTGTCGGCCAGCCCGATCGGCCGGACCGCCGATCCCGTGGTAGCGATGCCTGGCGGAGGCGGCACGGCCCTTGCTCCAGCGCGTTGCAGACCGGTGACCGTCTCGTCCCACGGCAGGTGTGCCAGCGCGGCGAGTTCCGGGATCGACAGCAAGTCGCCGCTGTTCAGGCGCCGTTCGGCCAGGTGGCGTAGCGCGTGGCGGCCACGCAGCCGGGTACGGCGGTAGTAGTTGTGCTCGGTGAAGGTGGCGAACGCGGAGGCGATGGCGTGGCCCCGGCCGCGCGCCCGGTCCCGTTCCTTCGCCTGGTCGACGGCCGAGGCATTGTCCGGAGCAGTGGTGGTGACTGCGTAGCGGATACGGGTTTCGTAGGGAGCGCCGCGTTGTTTGGCTACGATCACGCGGTCCTCGGCAGCCATCTCCAAAGCTGTTTGCGGGTCGATGAGCGTGGTGTTCTGCCGGGCGCGGCGGTGGGGGTGGAGACCGGGGGTGAGTAAATCCAGCAGGCGGCTGATCAAGCGGGTGGACCTTCCGGCGCGTGCGTGCCGTGCTGCCCGGCGGGCCTTCTTCACCCTGTGCCCGGTCACCGGCCGGGCCAGCACCTGCACCACCGCCCGCTCCCGCGGCCCCATCCCGACCGGTGCGCCGAGCAGCGGGCGCACGGGGTCGAGAGGGAAGTCGGTACGGATCGGTAGGGCCTCGCTGCGCGCTAGTCGCAGCTCCCCTGCGGCGGTGAGAAGTCGCTGTCCCGGAGGCGGTGCAGCGGGCAGAGGGGCATTGGCGGGTGTGGTGCGGGTATGGGCGCCGGGCCAGGCGGACTCGACGGCCCGCTCGATCATGCCCGGCGGGACGTGGCCGGGCACCCATATCTGCAGATGCACGGCTTCGCGGTCGAAGAGGTACTCGAAGGCAAGGTGTGGCTGGCCGGTCAGCCACCGGCGCCAGGCCGGGCGCAACAGCCCCACCAGGTTCGCCCACAGCGCGGCGGCCCCTGCAGCGTCCACAGTTGGCGGGGGCAGGATCTGAACGACGCGCGCGTCAGCGGCGAGATGCCTCCGACAGCGGCGGCGCCACCACCAGCGCACCCAGGCCAGCGTGGTAGCGCCGGCGACCACGGCAGGACCGGCGATCCATCCCCAGTCGAGCACCCACCTGTGGATGTGGGCCAGCACTGCGTGCACCGCGCCGGAAGGGTCGCGCAGGTAATCGCCGACCGGGGAATCCGGTACGTCTGAGCCGGAAGCGGTGGCAAGGAACAACGAGGATGGAAGAACGAAATGAACGGGGCGACCCATGGCACGCGACCTTCCATGGAGAGAGCGTCAGGGGGGTGGAGAGCCGCCGTTAGGCAGCGCGGTCCTGGTGCTCAGGAGCGCGCCGTTCCTCGGCGTTGTCGTGCGTCTCCGGTCGATTGCCCGTGATCAGGCGCAGACCGCTACGCGCGCTCGATCGGTGATGAGCCTGGCGTTCGGCGTCGACCTCGGCCTGCCACGAGCGGAAGGTGCGACCGTTCAGCCTCTTGAGGAAGCGCGGAATTCTGTTGGCGGGAATCCCGACCAGCCGCGGACCCAGTACCGCGAGGAGATCGCTGGCTTGTTGTGAGTGCCATCCGGCCGCGGTGATGGATTCCTCGTCGGGGAAGACATCCGCCACGCGGTCACGTTCGGGATCTAAGGCGGCGTCCTGGGTGCCCCCGAAGCTGAATACCCACAGGAAGTTCTCCGGTGGATCCGGCTCCACCAGTGCGCGGAACCTGGCCACTTCCTTGGTGTAGGCGTAGAAGTTGACGTCCGGCCGGGCGCGGATCACCCGGAGCCAGCCGCGTGTGTAGGCGTCGGTGAAGAAGTCGCCTGAGTCGTGGATGCGTATCCAGACCCCGCGGAACTTCTTGGCGCCGAGTTCGGTGATCATCGCCTGTTCCCAGGCGGGTAGATCATTCAGGACGAAGCGCAGGTTCGCCTCGTGCTTGGCTTTGACCACCGGCCAGGTGTAGGTGCCGTGCCGGGCGTAGCAGACGTGGCGGCAGATCCCTGCGGAGGGGCAGGTGTTGTAGGTATGGCCCTCCGGGAGCCGACCGGCCCAGGCCGGCAGTGTCCAGTTCCACGCTCCGATCGCGCGCATTTCCCGGTTCTGGGTCAGCAACGGCGACGGTGGTGATGGAGGCAGGCGGGATGGTGCTGATGAGGGGGTAGGCATGAGAGCGCCCTTCGTGTGAAGGAGCAGGTGAGGCGTCGCTGGCTCCGGAACTGCGGTATTGGAGGCTGTACGACTGCATCTGCAGTGACGTGATCGCTCGGAGAGGTTGGTCAGGCGATCCCGAGGTCGACGTGATCGCCGTTGTGATCCGCGAAGTTGTCTGCCGCCTCGGCGTGGGCGAGGTCCAGGTATGGTTCTTCGGCCTCTGCGAAACCGCTGGATTCGGCCATGGCGGCGAGTTCGGCAGGGTCGGTGGTCACCAGGCGGTGTTCGGTGGGTGAGGCGATCGCCTCGAAGGCCACTCGTTGGGTTCCTGTGGAGAGCAGGCCTTGGCCGCGGTCGGCTGACAGCAGGAACTGCCGCTCACCGTCCGAGAGGTTGAACGTGGCGGTGATCTCGTCGATGGCCTGTGGGGCCTGGCGTAGCAGGATTTGAGTGGCGGCGTTGGACACGATGGCTTTGCCGAGTTCGGAGCCCAGGATGTCGGCCGCGTCTTGGGTCGCGACGGTGAGGCCTGCCCAGCGTTTGCGGGAGGACTTGGACATACGGAACAGGAACTCGGCTCCCGCGGGTTCTTGCATCAGCAGCCAGGCTTCGTCCACGACGGCCAGTTGGGGGCGGCGAAGGGCCGGGTTGGACACCCGTCGCCATACCGCGTCCAGGGTCAGCAGCGTTCCGATGGCTTTGAGCTCGTCGGCCAGGTCGCGCAGGGAGAAGGCGACGAGGTGGCCTTCGGGTTTGCTCGTGGTGGGGCCGTCGAACAAGCTGGAGAAGGCGCCGCGTACGTACGGGTCCAGCCGAGCGGCCAGGTCCTGCGCTGTGCGGTTCTTCGACCGTTCCAGAACGGCCGCCAAGTCGGCGAGCAGCGGGGCTGGGCGGGTCCAGGTCCGCGGGTCGGTGGTGATCCCCGCGCGCTGGTAGGTCGCCGTGATCGCCCGGTCCAGTACGGTCCGCTCGGTGGGGCGCAGGGTGCTGCCCAGCAGGACGCCGATGACGGTGTGCAGGAACAGGGCACGGCGTACGAGGGCGTCCTTGGGCGCGGTGCGCCGTCCGTCGGGGCGGGTGTGCACGGGCAGGTCGAAGGGGTTGAGGCGGACCTGCTCGGCGCCGAGGTGGACGTAGGTGCCGCCGACCGCCTGGGTGAGGCGGGCGTATTCGTCCTCCGGGTCGATGACGTGGATCTCGATGCCGCGGTAGAGCGAACGTAGAAGCTCCAGTTTGACCAGGTAGGACTTGCCGGCGCCGGAGCGGCCGAGGATGACGGAGTTGTGGTTGTCCAGGGCGAAGCGGTCCCAGTGCACCAGTCCCTGGGAGCCGATGTTGTACCCGTACAGCACGCCGGTGGGGGCGGCGACGGAGGTGGGGTCGCTCGGGGGCAGGTCGGGGCTGGTGAACGGGAACGCTGCCGAGAGCGCCGCGGTGTCGAAGGTGCGGCGCATGCGGATCAGGTCCAGGCCCATGGGCAGGCAGGTGACCCAGCCTTGCAGGCTGCGGTAGCTGGTCGGTTTGGCGTCCAGCAGCAGGCTCGCCGCCAGCGAGCGGACGGCGGCGACCTCCTCGGCCAGCTCCTCGGGGCTGGTCGCGTGCACGGTCAGGTAGAGCCCGAGACGGTAGAGCTTGCCTTCGCCACGGGCGACCCGGGAGGACAACTCGTAGGCGTCCTCGGTAGCCGCTTCCACGTGCGGGTCGAGCAGCCGGCCTTTCTGCTCCGTGTAGCGGCGGTCGGATTCGAGCTTGGCGAGCTGCCGCTTGAGGCGGGTGCCGGCGGTGACCGGGTCGATCGGCTCGATGTGCACGCTGACGTCCACCCGGCCCGGGTAGGTCAGCAGAGGTTGTAGCCAACCAGGGTAGACCTCGCGGGGAAAGCCGGTGATGGCGAAGGAAGCCACCTGATCGCCGCCGATTTCCAGCCGCCGGGGGCTGACAGTCAGCGCATCGGGAGTGAAGGCACCAACGCTTGCCGCGGGCGCCTCCCGACGTGAGGCGCGTGAACGGCCAGCACGTTTGCGGATCATCGCGATTCCCTCCCTGCTGGCCGGTCGTGTTCGGTCTCGTCGCTCTCTGGGGCGGATGTGTCCGGGCGTTCGAAGGTGCGCAGGGCGGTGTCGTCTTCGGGGACCGAGGCGGTGGTGATTACATCGTCCGCTCCGGCGAGGTGGGAGGAGACGGGGACGAGGCTGTCGGGGTTGCAGGCGGCGGCCAGCACCGCGGTGGCTTGCCCGGCGTCCAGCGGGGTGACGACGATCCCGGTCGGGCTCAGAAGATCAACGGCTTCGCCGAGCCGCCGCACCAAGCGGGCTTCCGCCGCCCCGCGCGCTGCCTCCGCCGAGGGGCGCGCGGCGTCCCGGTGCCGCGGGCGGGGGGTGAAAGCCGCCAGTGGTGAGGCGCCGCCGAGCCCGTCGACCGCACCCGGCGGTCCCAGCGGTTCGCGTAGAACGAGCAGCACTTGGCGGCGCAGTAGATCGCTCTGGGCGCTGAGCTGGGCCAGATAGTCCGCGTGTTCGCGGGCGGCTTCCTCCAGCGCTGGGTGCGGCAGTGTGGGGGCCTGCTCGCGGAGCTCGCTGATCTGTCCCGTCAGGTCCAGGCGCTCGGCGCGCACCAGTACCTGAACCGGCGCGGTGAGGGAATGCAGATAGCGGCCGAACGCGGCGGTCAGGGACTCCTGTTCAGTCGGGGTGCGCAAGGAGAAGTTGACGGTGGAACACACGGCCAGTGCGGCGACCCCGTCCGTGCCGAGGTCGACCACACCGGCCTCGGTGACGCCCTCGGCGGGAAGCTCCAGCGCTGCCGGAACAATGTCCCCCTTGGCGCTGAGTTCTTGCGAGTTGTGGGTGGCCCGGTCGGCCAGCCAGGCGGGGGCGCGGTGGATGCCTTCGGGAGCGGCGACCCGGTAGCGAGGGCTCATGCGCTGGCGGATGGCAGCAAGGGCCAGCCGGTCCAGTGAGATGCCGTCCCGCCACCCGAGGGCCAGCAGGGTGATGGCCACCGCGATGGGGACGGCCACGACTGCGAACACTGCCAGCGGCACCACGTCGCGGGTGGCTGTCCAGGTGCCGTAGAGCACGATGCCGGCCACCGAGAGGATGAGCAGTTGGCGGGCGGTCAGGTTCGCCAGAACCGTGTCCTCACGGTCGACGTCGGCTGGAATGCGTACCGGCTGGGTCATCGCGGGTCACCCTCGTTCAGTTCCTGCGCCGTCCTTGGCGGGGTGATGGTTGGTGATGAGGGGGTGGGGAGCTGAAGCGTGGTGGAGGCGGCGCACTGGTGCGTTTCCGCGGGACCGGGGCGGTGGGAGCGGGCACCGGCGGGCGGAAGGTCACCGGCGCGGATTGATCACGGGTCCGTCGGGGCCGTGTGGGGGACGGATCGGTGGGTGGCTGGAACCGTGGCCGGCCCGAGGGCGTGGTGGGATAGCCGGTTCGGGTGGGTGGGGGTGTGCCGGATCCGGGTGTGCGGAAGGACGGCGGGCCGGGTGGTGTCGTGGGCCGGGGCATGGGGGCCGGGCGGGGGCTGGCCGAGTTGTTGTTGGATGGGCTGGTGGGGGCGCGGAAGGTGGGCATGCCCGGTGGTCCGATCTGTGGACCGAACGGAGGGGTTGCTCCGGGTACGGGTTCGCGGAACAGGGCCGGTCCGGGCGGGCGGCGCCGGACCACGGGTGGGCTGGCCGCTCGCGTGCTGCGGCGGGTCTGAGCGGGGATTGGTGTGCTGTTCCTGCCGGTGCGGGATCGCGATGCCGCACCGAAGGCGCTGGTTGAGTTCATGCCGCGTAGTGCTCCGAGGGTTTTGGCGGCGATGTAGGTGCGCACCAGGCTCCCGGTGAAGGAACGCCGGTGGCTGCCGCGGAGAGAGCCGAGAATCCAGAAGGGGATCTTGAACAGGATGTACATCAGGGCCAGGGAGACGATGAGGTCGACCAGGCCCGTTTTGTTGGGGCCGAGCAGGGTGAAGCCGTCCGGGTCCAGGAACACCCGCAGGGCGATGACCAGGGTCAGGGACTGGGCGAGTTGAACGGCCAGTAGGCCGAAGAAGCTGCGCCACCACCAGCGGGCGATGCCGTCGGTCTGCGGCAGGGCGTGGCACATCAGGGCCAGTGGCGCTCCGGCGACCATGATCATGGTGAGCGCGACGCGTACGGCGTAGGTGACGAGGAGTGCCACCAGCATCCCGGCGATGAACACCTGCATGAAGATGACGAAGATGCCGCCGTTGATGGAGTTGAGGATCAGGTTGCGCAGCGTCTTCGCGGCGCTGTCCTCGTCCACGCCCTCGCTGAGTACGGCTCGGGACAGGGCGTTGGTGGTGGCGATGGCCTTGTTGGCGACGAACAGGGACAGGGCCGCGGCCAGGAAGCCCAGGACGATGCGCGGGGCGATTTCCTTGATGGAGTAGTGGGTCTGGACGGACTGGTAGGCCATCACCACGATCCCGGCGATCATGATGAGCATGCCGTAACAGGCCAGCATGATGTGCCAGGAGTTCGACCACAGCTCACCGATGCGTGGCAGCTGGTCCAGGGTCGGGGTGGACAGCAGGGTTTTGCCGAGAAGGTCCAGCAGCGGGTTGAGCGCCTTGGTGACCAGTCCCTTGAAGAAGACGGTGATGGCGGCGTTGATGCCGTCGACGATCCAGCCGACGACACCGCCCGGACCGCCTCCGTCATCGTCGTCGCCGTCCGGTTCTTCGGTCGGGAGCGGAACGGAGCTGGCGTCGCCGCTGCTGCTGGGCTGCGGAATGCAGTCCGACGGCGGCGACCCGCTCGACGGAGAAGCACACGGGTGCTTCTCCGTCGTTGAAGGCGGTGCGGTGGGAACGTGAGGAATTCCTGGTGATGAGCCCCACGACGGCGAACTCGGCGCCGGACTGCCGGGCGCGGCTGAGGCGGTGCCGGAAGGTTCAGGGGCGGGGGCGTCAGGTGCGGCTCGCGCACCCGACGCCAGCAGCCAGCCGAACAGCACCGCGATGACCACCGCCACGAAGCCCGAACCCAGGGCCCGTATCCGGTTCACCGGCCGGTGAGGGCGCGCTCCCGACGCTGTGCGGAGCGCGCTGTGCCAGCGGGCCACGGGCGGAGGGGGTGGCGGGGCGGCGGGCATCAGGCACCCACGATCCCTTTGAAGATCTCCACCACCAGCGGCGCCAGGGTGGCCAGCCCATACCCGTAGCCGGCGCTCTTGAAGGAGGACTTGGCTTTCTCGACTTCACCCGGGTCGCCTGCGGCCAGGATGTACCGCACACCCCCGACGGTGAGGAACACGGTGGCCAGACCTGCCAGAATGCCCATGAGCCAGCTACGCAGGTTGTCCAGGACCGTGTTGATCGACTTGGCCAGCGCCTGGACCTGTACCGGCTCGGCTTGCGCCGCCGACGTCAGCAGGATCGACACCGCGACAACGAGGCTGACGATCAGCAGGAACCGCCCCGCCCATGTGGCCAGGCACCGCTGGCTGCTGCGGTCGGCACGGGCGGTGCGGTGGTGTCGGCAGCGGCGGGACGGCGGTGATGTCAGGCGCATCGTGGTACCTCCGAAGACTGCCTGGGGGATGCGGCGGGCGAACTCCCCCCGCACCTGAGAAGGCCGGTCTCGGGCCGCGAATTGGACAGGGGATCCGGAGCTTTCTGCGCGGCGTCGTCCGGCGAATTGCTAACGGAGTGTGACGAGCCTGTGCGGAGTTGTCGGGCAGGCCGGTCGGGGTCGGCCAGCACGCTGGCGGCGACCGGGTCGTTCGAGTCGGTGTCCAGGGCTTGATCGCGTAGGAATGCGACCAGACGGCGCTCGGCGCGTTGGCGGGCCTTGTAGGCCGCGTCGGTCGTAGTCCGATTCGCGACTGCCCAGCCGGTGATGGCGGACTCCTCCAGTCGGGTCGCGCCGATCAGGTCAGCCTCGGTCCGGGTCAGGACCGACTGACGGACTGCCTGGGCGAGAACGAGGTCCGGGTGCCCCCACGGGGGCCTGGGCGGAGAGGAATGGAAGCCGGAGGCCACCGGTGTGGGCGCGCCCAGAGCTTCGGCCAGGGCGGCGTGCCCGGCTCGATAGGCCGCCCACCGCAGCCGCACGAGCACACGCGGCCGGTCGAGATCGATGTCCGCCAAGGCGGATAGAAAGCCGGAGAGGACCTCCGCCTGGACGTCGAACGCGTCGCCGGGATACCGGGCCGCCAGCCACCGCGAGGTGCTTGCCAGGGCGGGCAGCGCCATCCCGGTGCACGCCAGAGTCCAGGTGGCGCCTTCCTCCCGGGAGCGCCGCACCAGATGAGCCCACACGGCGTCGCGGGTGCGGCGAGAGCAGCGGCACCGCAGCATGCGGCTCCGCAACTCGTTCAACGGCACCAGGCGGTTGGGCAGACCGGAAAACTTCCGGCCGTCCACCGACAGGGGATCCGGCCCGGTCACCAGCCAGGTAAAGCACTGCCGAGCGGTATCAAGCGGCAACTGTTGGACTTGACGGCGGTTCGAGTGATGAGCGTGACGCCTGCCAGCCATGAAACGCCCTCCTTCACACAAGAGGTGGAAACGACGCATCAATGGATTCAGGTCGCCGACAAGAAATAGCCAAGAGGGCAACAAGGCGTTCGGCCTTGTGTGCCGTCAAAATTGCTAAAGAGTTCCTAAGCGCGACAATGAAGGCGGTCGCGCGGAGGTAGTGGGGAACGGCTTTGGACGCACGCCCTTAGTCGCCTCTTAAGCTGCTTTGACCTGCTGTTTTATTTTCTCAGTAGGTGTTCCCTGGTCGTGTGGCAAGCCAGTGAGACCGGGCGCGCCGGGTCGTGCTTTCGCCACCCGAGGGCTCGGGGAGTGGAAGATTCCCCGAAGGAAATATGGAGCGTCGCCGAGGCCTGCCTGGAGTCCGGTGAGGCACCGACTTTTCCGCCCATCGGCATGCTGACGAAGAATCCCAAGAGAGCGTTCGGCAGGGCGCGACCCTGAGGGGCGGATGGGTGACTTCGGCTCGACGGTGTCCAAAACTGGCCCCGAACCCGGTCTTTTCCGGTGTCCACGCAGTGCTACGGACCCAAGGAGAACGGGTATGACACGCAACCGACGAGGCGCCAGGCCACCCCACGGTCGAGAAGGACATCAGCAGTACGACCCCTTCGACCGACGGGGCGGCGGGGGCGCCCAGGCCAGTTCACCCCGAGGCGCGCTGTTGGGACGCTGGGTGCGCCCCGGGTCGGTCTGGCCGGTCGCATTGGAGCAGAGCCACCCGGATGCGGACACCCTCCCCGGGTGGCTTCTGGGCGCCATCGTCAAGATCGTCGCCCTCTACAGCGAACCCGGGCAGCGGGTACTGCTCCTCGCCCCGCCCACCCGCCACGGTGAATCCACGGCCGGACGAGAACTCCCGGGCTCGGCTGAGTCAGGATCCGGTCTGCTGACCGGACTGACCGACGCGGCCCAGACCGCAGCCCGACTCGACCGCACCCTCCATGTGTGTATCGCTGCGTCCGTCAGGAGCCCGCTGTCCGAACCCGGACTCACCCGCCAGTCGGGGTTCGGACTCCTCCCGGGGCCGCCCGACCCGACACCGACTCACGCCGACCTGCCCGCGGACCCGAACGCGACCGCAGTCAGTCCGGATCGCTACGACACTGTGATCACTTTCGTCGACCCACGAGACCCCGACTGGGTCGCCGACACCCCTTGGCGCGATCTCCTGACGCCGAACGGGACCTTGGCATTCATCACCCACAGTGACCATCAACAGGGGCGTCTGTTCGACCCCGGCAGCCTGCTGACGCACACCGCTCACCGCGCGGGGCTCATCGCCCTCGATCACGTAGTCCTGCTGGAGACTCCTATCCGTCGCAGCGGCCTGACCGCACCACCGCCTCGCGAGGCAACCCCGCTCTCGCAACGTCGGACCGATGCTTCGAAGGCGCGCCACATTCGCATCCACTCCGACGTGTACCTGTTCGCACGTCCCCGGGCGGAGGCAGACACCGAAGCTGGGGAGGGGCGCTGATGGCTCACCAATTCCCGCCGCTGTGCTGGGTGGGCCTTCCGCTCTCGGTGTGGCCCACTGGACAGCACGACGGCTCCCTCCAGTTGGCGCGCGGCCCCTACGTGTCCGCCACCGCCCAGGATCCTGCCCGTATGCCTCCGGCCATCGCCGCCTACGCCATCGCTGCGTATACCCGCCCCGGCGACACCGTGCTCGACCCCGACTGCGGCGTCGGCACGGTCCTGGTCGAGGCCCTGTGCGCCGGACGACATGCCATCGGGATCACCCGCCACCACCGATGGCGGACCATCGCCCGTGCCAACGTCACCGCAGCCAAACGTGACGGCGCTGTGCCGGATGGAATGGTGCTCGATGGTCCCCCCGACGCGACGGCCATGCGCAATGCCGGGCTGGCCGGCCACAGCGACCTGCTCCTGACTGCCTGGCGTCCCCCTCTGCGCTCCCGTGCGCACCGGACAGATGAACTTGATCGGGGCACCAGCGCGACCGCCGAGGAAGGCGCGGCCGTTGACCGACTCCATGCGCTGCTGGTCCAATGCCAACCGCTGCTGCGGCCCGGCGGCTACGTGATCGTTGTGGTCCCGCGACACCGCAGCCGCGATGCTCTGCTCGACCTGCCGGGGCATGTAGCGCGTGTTGGGCGGACGGGCGGACTGCTTCCGGTGGAACGGTGCGTCGCGCTGCTGAGTGGGCTGCGCGACTCCCGGCTCGTAGTGCGCGCCTCGCTGGCTCAGCGCCGCAGCGTCGCTCGCCACGAACGAGTCCTCGCACAGCCGGTCATGCTGACCACTCACCAGGATGTGCTGATCTTCCAGACTCCACGGCATACCGCCGCCGCAGCGCTGTCCGCTCCACCGCATGGGCCCAGTCCGCTGCGCCGCCGGGAGCGGGCGGCCGTCTCGCAGGGGAGGGCCGCGGCGTGATCTTCCCGTACTACGCCGATGATTCGGTCACCCTTTACACCGGGGATGGGGTCGAGGTGCTGCGCAATCTCCCGGACGACCGCGCGGACTGCGTGGTCACCTCGCCCCCGTACTGGGGACTGCGCGACTACGTCACCGGCACCTGGACCGGCGGCAACCCGTCGTGCGCCCATTCCACAGGCCATGGCACCAACGCCGCCCAGCACAAGCACCCGAGCCTGGAATATCCCGCGTCCACCGCGCACCGGGGCGGTGCCCCTCGCCCTTCAGCGGCACCGGCACCACCGGGCAGGCCGCATGCCAATTGGACCGCTCCTACCTCGGGATCGACCTCAACCCGCCGTTCCAGACTCTCGCTGAAGCGCGACTTTCGCAGATGAGGCGGCAAAGTGCCGATATAGAGGATCCTGCTGACGGGCGGCCGGGGACACCGTGAAACTGGCCCATTCCCCAGTCGCGGTTTTCGCTAAGGCATGCTCTGTCAACGCTTCATTTCGTGTCGCTGACCTCACCGTGGCCATGGCCCCCTGAACCGCGTCCGATTGGGAGTCTTCAAGATCCTACAGTGGGCATGTCGACGAAAGTGGCGTGCCAGGAGAGTCAAATTCATTCGCTTGATTTCCGCTTGCGCGGGACCAAAATTTGGAGGGTTTCATTGTCGAAATCCCCTGGCTATTCTGGGCGCCTGTTAACTGCACAGGAAACAGCGGGCCGACTCGGCGTGAAGCGCAAGACGCTCTATAACTGGGCAAGCACCTGGGAGGTGGAGCGACGGGGTCCAGAACCGCTCCGCATGGGAGGCCGGGCGCTGCGTTATCGGGAATCAGATGTTTCCCAGTACATCAAAAACATGCCGCGGGCTGCCTGACGGAGGGCTAGATAGGAGGTGACGAGTGGCCAAGGAAGAGCCGTATGACCGCTGGCACAAGTCTCGGCCCAGGGCCGGAGAGCCAGAGTGCCGCGAACACCCCGGTCTGGTACCGAGTGGCGAGCATGGGTGTGAGAAGCGGTGGCAAGCGCGCTGGAGGGACGAGAATGGACGCCAGTGCTCAAAGAACTTCCCGAAGAACAAGAAGACGGCTGCTCTAGCATTCCAACGCAGTCAACGTGCTGCGGTGGAGGAAGGTCGAGACCCGTTCCCGCATAGGGGTCGAAAGAGCAGCTCCGGCACCCCGACCATCGCTGAGTACATTGAGACATTCCTGTCTCGACACGAAGGCCGTGAGGGCACCGTTAAGACATACGGGTACCGGCTGCGAGGGAAAGTTGTACCGGTTTTGGGTTCGCGTTTGGTAGGCGACGTAAAGCGCGGAGAGTATCGAGATTTCTTCACCGAGATAAAGGCTGGAGGGATACCCGATACTACTCGTTCCGGAGTGAAGAAGGCGTTGTCGGCCATGTTGTCCATGGCGGTAGAGGATGGCTACCTTGAGGGAAACCCCGTGTCGGGTATCCGTCTTCCCAAAGGGAGCGGCAGAGGCGTGCGGCTGGCATGGAAACATGTGATCGCATTGGCTGAGGAGATCGATCCTCGATATGAACTGTTGATTTGGTACGGGGCTTTGCAAGCTCTGCGTTCCATGGAAGCTGCTGGAGTGCGGCGTCCCGACATGGAGACCGCAGCGGGCAAGCAGTTAGTGGAGGAACAGCGGCAACGGGGGAAAGCAGTGCCCTTGAAGACGGAAGCCAGTCAAGCGGTGCTCGATGTTGGTTCCTTCCTGCTCGACAAGTACAAGGCGCACATGGCTCGTTGGCGAGCGCCTCTGTCGACTGCGGCGCTACGTAAGAGAGAAAAGCGAGGTTTGCCCCCCGTCCCTGAGGAGTACGGAGACCTGGTCACAGTAACCAGGTACTGGACGCCCGTACGAGAGAACGCCCTGTGTCGGGCGTTCGACCTGGCGAAGGAGCGGGCTCGGGTGCGAGGAGTGGAGATCCCGAAGAAGGCCACATTCCGGGACCTTCGGCATTTTGCTGATGCCGTGCTGGTCGCCTCGGGCCTGGAGCCGCGCAAGGTGCAGGCGCGCATGCGCCACGCACGGCTGGCCGAGACGCTGGATACGTACGGCTACCTCGTTTGGGAAGTTGACTGGGAGAACGCTCCCGCCTCGTTCGAGGAGTTGTACGGCATCGCAGCGCCTGCTGGCCTGCCTGAGGTTGCCCTGACACCCCGAGCCGAGCGTGAACGAAGGAGCTCCCAACGACCTCGGTGAGCGATGGATGTAACCTGCGGTGCTTACCGGGTAGGACGGGCGTTTCGCTGGCAGATTGATCGTAGCCACGGCACAAGGTCCCGGAGACACGAGGAGGGCAGCACTCATGATCGGCGAAGTTGACTTCCATGCGGCTGGGGTTCCTCGGCTTCGGAAGGTTGTGCACCAGATGTGCATCACGATCGGTGATGCGGCATGTAGGTGCAGGTCGGAGGGTATCTGTGGGGGAGCCCCTACTGTCCCCGGCGTACAGGCCGACTCGTCCGCCACCAGGTCTCTGACCTGGGCCTATGCCCTGCTCAGGGCGCAACGTCCGTGACGGCCGCGATATGGCCGGTCAGCGTCTCCCAGTTGCCGGAGCCGATGGCCGTCTTCTCCTCCTGGGTGAACGGCGCCTGCTCCAGGAACGAGCGGGCGACCCCGCCGCTGGTGTCCAGGAAGGGGAAGCCGCCGGGCCGCGTCCCGAACGTGTACGGGTAGTCGGTCGAGTACAGCATGCGGTCCGTGCCGACGACCTCCGCCGTCCACCGCAGATAGCGCTCGCTGACCGTGCCGCTTCCCGCGACCCAGAAGTTCTGGCGGAAGTAGTCGGCCAGGGGGCGTTCCAGCTTCGCCGCGTGGCTCAGGATCCCGATGTGGTCCAGGTAGAACAGGACGACCTCGCCCCAGTGCCCCGCGATCACCTGAAGACCGGGGTGGCGGTCGAAGACGCCGGAGAAGATCATCCGCAGGTACTGCACGCCCAGGTCGTAGTACCAGCCCAGCCCGGCGGTCGCGAGCATGGGGCCCACCCCGTGGGGCAGTCCCGAGTAGTACGCCTCCTGGACCGCCCGTACCGGGGTCTGCGGGTGGAAGTGCAGCGGCACCCGGAGCCGCTCGGCGGTGGCGTAGAGGTCGTCGAACTCCGGTGCGTCGGCCGGCTTGTCGCCGGTGCGCCCGTACAGCATCGCGCCGCGGAAGCCCAGCCGGGTGACCGCGCGTTCGAGTTCCGCCGCGGCGGCCTCGGGTGAGGGTGTCGGGATGGCCGCCAGTGCCTGGAAACGCCGCGGGTGGGCCCGGACGGCCTCGGCGAGCGCGTCGTTCGCCGCCCGCGCGACGCTCACGGCGTCCGCCGCCGTGAGGTTCTGCACCCCCGGGCTGGCCAGGGAGAGCACCGCGACATCCACGCCCTGGTCGTCCATGTCGGCCAGGCGCCGATCGCCGACGTCTCGCAACCGCCGTGCGAACGGCTCGTCGCCGTAGCCGAGTTGCGGGATCCGCGGAACCCCCGCCTTCGCCCATGCGTCGAGCAGGACCGGCAGAACCACGTGTTCCTCCAGGCCTACGATGCGCAGCTGCTCGGGCATAGCACACTCCTCTTGGTTCGCTGTTTCCGACGATACGGCAATGACGATAACACCGATAGTATCGATGGAATCGGATCGGCGGTATCATTGATTCATGTCTGATGGATCGAAGGGCGGCGCCATTCCCGTCCCGGAGCCGGAGGCCGCGGTCGACGCCCGTGAGGTCACCCGGCAGCGGGTTGTCGAGGCGGCGGCGGGCTTGCTCGCGCGCGAGGGGCGCGACGCGGTGACCACCCGCGCGGTCGCGGCGGCAGCCGGGGCGCAACCCCCCGCGATCTATCGCTTGTTCGGCGACAAGGACGGGCTCCTCGAGGCGGTGGCCGAGCATGGCTACGCCACGTTCCTCGCGGCCAAGCACGCGGACGCCCACCCTCGGGACCCCGTGGAGGATCTGCGGGCGGGCTGGGACCTCGCCGTTGAGTTCGGGCTCGCCAACCCCGAGCTTTACGCGCTGATGTACGGCGAGCCCAAACGCGGCACGACATCGGCCGCATTTCAGGCGGGCATGCGGATCCTGCTGGGGCGCGTCCGCCGCCTCGCCGCCGGCGGCCTGCTCCGCGTCGACGAAACGCTTGCGGCGGCTCTCATCCACGCGACCGCGCGCGGGGCCGTGCTCACCTGGCTGTCACTGCCCGCGGATCAGCGCGACCCGGCTCTGCTCACGGCGATGCGCGAAGCGATGGTCACCGCCGTCACCCACGAGAAACCCGTCGTGCGGGACGCGGGCCCGGCCGGCGCCGCCCGGACCTTGCGTGCCCTCCTGCCCGAACAGACGGCGCTCAGCGGTGCGGAGCGGCATCTGCTCGGCGAATGGCTCGACCGGCTCGCCGCGGACGACTAGGAACTCACGCTCATCCGCTCGGCGCCGGTCACGCGCAGCATGTCGAGTGCCGATGCCTCGCGCGTGCCGGCCGCGGCGGAGTAGACGATCATCGACTGGTCGGTGTCCGGCAGCAGGAGCGTGTCACAGTCCAGGACCAGGCGCCCCACATCGGGGTGGTCGATCGTCTTGCGCGTCGACCGGTACACCGCCGAGCGCCCCTCCTCCCACATGCTCCAGAACCGCTCGCTGCCGGCGATCAACTCCTCGATCAGCGCACGTAGATCCGGGTCGTCCGGGTAGCGCGAGAGCGCGGTGCGCAGCAGCCCGACCGACTGCTGTGCCGACGCCTCATCCTCTTCCGGGTCGAGCGCCACGCGCGCGTAGCCGCTGCCGAGGAACCGCTGCCAGATGATGTTGCGGCGCCCCTCGGGCCATTGGCTCAGGTCTCCGAGGAGCGCACCCGCCATCGGGGTCTGCGCCAGCACGTCGCCCTTGGCCGACAGCACCAGCGCGGGCAGGCCGGCCAGTCGTTGGAGCAGCCGCAGCACGCTCGGCCGGAGCGCCATCTCAACCCCGCCGGCGAGTGGCGGTGCGCTGCCGGCGAGGCGGAAGACCTGGTCGCGTTCGTCCCGCTCGAGCCGGAGCGCCTGGGTCAGCGCCGTGAGCACCTGGGTGGACGGCCGCGGTCCGCGGCCCTGCTCCAGGCGGACCACGTACTCCACGCTCAGCCCGGCGAGTTGGGCCACCTCCTCACGGCGCAGCCCGGCGACCCGGCGCCTGGGGCCGGCCGCGAGGCCGACCTCCCCGGGTGCGATGCGGGCCCGGGCGGCCTTGAGGACGCGGGCGAGTTCGAGACGGTCCATGCGCCCAGTCTCCCCCGGCCGGCGCTCGGCATCCTGGTACGGCCGCTCCCACTCTCGGGCGTGCCTGGATGGCGTCCCGCCACCGGTGCATCGTTCGGGGCATGAGCGATACCCGATCCACCTCGGACCCCACGACCACCGTCCTGATCACCGGCGCCAACAAGGGCCTTGGCCACGAGACGGCCCGCCGGCTCGGCGGGCTCGGCTGGCGCGTCTTCCTCGGCGCACGTGACGATGTACGCGGCCGCGAGGCCGCCGAGCGGCTGTCGGCCGACGGCGCCGACGTGACGTTCGTGCCGCTGGACGTCACGTCCGACGACTCGGTCAACGCCGCCGTCCGGACCGTCCGCGAGACCACCGACCGGCTCGACGTCCTGGTCAACAACGCCGGGATCACCGGTGAGCTCATCGGCCCCGAGGATACGCTGCCGCAGCACCTCATCCCCGTTTTCCGCGTCAACGTGTTCGGCCCGGTCCGCGTCACTCACGCGTTCCTGCCGCTGCTGCGGGCGGCGCACGACCCACGAGTGGTGATGGTCTCCAGCGGCGCCGGGTCGCTCACCATCACATCGGACCCCCAGCGGAAGGAGTCGACCTTCCCCCACCTCATGTATCCGTCCTCCAAGGCCGCCCTCAACATGATCACCACCCAGTACGCCAAAGCCATCCCCGGGATCCGCTTCAACCTGGCCGACCCCGGCTTCACCGCCACCGACCTCAACGGACACAAGGGCACCCAGACGGTCACCGAGGGCACCGACGCCATCGTCGAGTTCGCCACCACCTCGCCCGGGCCGACCGGGCAGTACCGCGACCGCGACGGCGCCCTCCCCTGGTGAGGGGGACCGGGCGCACCCACATGGTGAAACCTTGGTGAGAAATCTTGAGGAGAGCTGCATGAGTGATGGAGAAGTTCCCACTTTTTCCATGGCTGAGCGTGATCGCCGGTGGGACCTGGCGCGGGCGTTCATGGAGCGCGAGGGTCTCGACGCGCTGCTCGTCTTCGGTGAACACGAAGACGCCGGCCCGGCGCCGTTCGCCTTTGACACCTGGTTCACCAACGGCAGGGCCGGGACGACGGTTGTCTTTCCCCGCGACGGAGACCCCATATCCCTGTTCCCTATGGAGATGTTCACGAAGGACCACCTCGAATCCACGCGCAGAGGCGACGTCATATGGATCCCGCCGGAGAACATCCGAGCGTCTCGCGACTCCCGCGCGATCGGTGACACGCTCCGCGAACTGGGGCTGGAGAAAGGGACGATCGGCGTCGTCGGCTTGGAGCCCTATCCCCCGTGGCACCCCGAGGGCATCGTGCCCTACCGCCTCTGGAACAACGTTCTGACGCAGTTTCCCGAGGTTCGGTTCAAGCAGGTCGCCATGGCTCTTTCCCGGCTCATCATGCCGCTGGGCCACGAGGAGATCGCCGTTGTGCGCCACTCGGCGCGTATCGGCGACGCCATGGTGCGAGCCATGGTCGACACCGCCGCTGCCGGTGTTCCGGAGAGCGAGGTGTACGCGGCGGGAATGGCCGCGGGATATGCGCGCGGGACCATTCCGGCGGCCATGCATTTCTGGTCCGGCCCCGACCCCCTCGCCTCCGGTCTGCCGCAGTGGGGCTACCGCCCGCAAGCTCCCCGCACCCTGCGGGACGGCGACATCATCTCCGCGGAGGTGTTCTGCAATGTCGGCGGACGCCACACCCAGCACCAGGTCACCATCGCCATCGGTGAGCCGCACGAGGACCTTCGGCGCGCCGCGGGCGTCGCTCGCACGGCCTACGACGCCGGGCTGCGAGCGCTGCGCCCCGGCCGGACGTTCGGCGACGTCGTCGACGCCGTGCGCCAGCCGTTGGACGCGGCCGACGGTTGGGAATTCGGCCCCGCGGTACACGCGCTCAACCCGGCGATCGCGCTGAGCGGCTTCCCCGCGGACGCCAGTCGGCGGATGGCCGGCGCCTCGGCCTACCCGCCCGAGGACGATCACCCCACCATCTCCGGCGACCTGGCACTCGAACCCGGGATGACCTTCGCCTTCGAGCCCAACTACGCCTTCGGGCGGCGCCTGGCCTACCTCGGCGGCACGGTGATCGTCGGCGAGGGCGAGCCGATCGAACTCAACCCGTACACGGCGCGGATCCTGCGGGCGGCAGGGGGCGACGCGACGATTTGCGCTGGAGTTGACTCCAGCTCTTAGCGTGGGGGTATGGCTGACTCCTCCGAACCGGACCGGATCGGCATCCGCGCTGTGTCGGAGCTGACGGGGCTGAGCATCGACACATTGCGCTGGTACGAGCGCGAAGGTCTGCTGCCCCTGGTGGAACGGGGCACTGGCGGACGGCGCCGCTACTCGCCCGCCGCGATCCGGTTCATCCGCCTGGTGCAGGCGCTGCGCCGCACCGGTATGCCGGTGGACGACGTGCGGGCCTTCGTGCGGATGGGCTCCGGCCTGGAATGGCACGACAGGCGTACGGCCCTCCTGGAGCGGCACGCCGCGGCCATCGAGCAGCAGATCGGGCAGTTGTGTCAGGACCTGGCGGTGGTGCGGGACAAGATCGCGCACCACCGCGACCTGAAACGGCGTGGCCTGGACTGCGAGGACGAGATCGGCACCGCTGCCCCCGGCGCCCGCCCTCCGGGCGAGGCGGCCCCGCGAACGAAGCGAGCGGCGGGAACGACGCGAACAACGGAAGACAGGAACGAACATGCCTAAGGTCAGTGGATGGGCGGCGCACGCGCAGGGCGCGGCCGTGGCCCCGTGGGACTTCGAGCGCCGGGAGCCGCGGGACAAGGACATCGCGGTGCGGGTCCGCTACTGCGGTGTGTGCGCCAGCGACCTGTCCGCGATCCGCCACGGCGACCCGGCCGCCTTCCCGCTCGTGGCGGGACACGAGATCGTCGGGGAGGTCAGCGCGGTCGGCGACGCGGTCACGCGGTTCTCGGTCGGCGACCAGGTCGCGGTGGGCAACATCGTCGACTCGTGCCGCACCTGCCCCGCCTGCCGCGCCGGCCGGGAGAACTGGTGCCACGAGGGAGTCACGCTCACCTACGGCGGCACCGACCGCGTCGACGGCTCCCGCACCCAAGGCGGATACTCCACCGAATACGTCGTCGACGAGCACTTCGCCTACCCGCTGCCGAGCGGGCTGGACCCGGCGGGAGTGGCCCCGCTGATGTGCGCGGGCGTCACCACCTACGTACCGTTGCGCCGCTGGGGCACCGGCCCCGGCCGGACGGTCGGCGTAGTCGGCATGGGCGGCCTGGGCCATATCGCCCTCCAACTCGCCCACGCCATGGGCGCCGAGGTCGTGCAGTTCACCACCTCTCCCGACAAGGCCACCGAGGCCCGCCGACTGGGCGCCGACGATGTGGTCCTCTCCCGGGACGAGCGGCAGATGGCCGCGCAGACCGGGCGCTTCGACCTGATCCTCGACACCGTCGGAGCGCCGCACGCGCTGGAGCCCTATCTGACCGCCCTGGCGATCGACGGGACCCTCTGCCTGGTCGGCATCCCGGAGCAAGACCTGCGGCTCAGCCCCCTCAGCCTGATCGTCGGCGCGAAGAACCTGGCCGGCGCGGGCAGCGGCGGAACCGTCGAAACCCAGGAGATGCTCGACTTCTGCGGCGCACACGGCATCACCGCCGAAACCGAGATCGTGCCCGCGCACGACGTCAATACCGGCCTCGACCGGCTGGCCCGCAACGACGTCCGCTACCGCTTCGTCCTCGACCTGGCCTGATGCGCGGCGTGAGGTGTTTCACGGAGGGGCGTGATGTGCCGGGGGGCTGGGTAAGCGCGCCGCGATCATCGCTTGAGATGCCGAGGTAATCGGTACACATAGGGCGAAAAGCATTGCTGGAAAGGAGGCGACATGTCGTCGAAGCGACGTCGTAAGAAGAAGGCCCGTCGTAAGAACGGAGCCAATCACGGGAGCCGCCCCCAGTCCTGACCTGGGGCTTCCGCCGAATGACGGCGACGGGCTCCCCGAGCGCGTGGCGCCACCGCGCCCGGGCACGGGGAGTCCCGTCAGTTGGCCTACGAGGGGTTCGAGGCGGCTGGGCGGCCTCCGGCGCGTTCCCACTGGGCCTCGTCCCACTCGACGTATTCGATCTGGGCGCCGCCGGGCAGCCTGGCGGTCAGGTTTCTGCCGGTGGGGGCCGCCTGCGGGCCGCGTACGATCTCGGCTCCGGTCCGGGTGAGACGTGCCTGGCATTCGTCCAGGTCGTCCACGATCAGCGTGGCCGACGTCGCCCGGTACGGCTCCAGTGTCCGTTCGTCTCCCGCCACCACCAGAATCCGGCCGACGGTGGCCAGCTCCAGGCCGTTCGGCATGGTGAAGCGGGTGGTGATCGGTTCACCGGTGAGGGCGGTGAGCGGTGACAGCGCCGCGTCCAGGTCGGTGGCGTAGACGCGGGCGTAGGTGCGGAAGATGCGCATGTTCAGCGGCAAGGTGTGACCGGCCGTGGCTATTCCGCCGGACCGGGTCTAGGCGTGGCGGCCCGCGCAGAGGGCTGTCTGGACGGCGGCCTTCATGTCGGCGTCCTGGGCGTCCGTGCCGCCCGCGTTGAGGTTCACCATGACCGTCGCCTGCCGGCCGTCGGCCGTGGCGCCGCCCACCGTTCCGTATCCGAGGATGTCGCCGCCGTGGCCCCAGTAGAGGCCGCCGTGGGGCAGTGGTCTGCTCTCCAGGCCGAGGCCGAGGCCGAGGCCGTACGCCCGACCGTCGGGGTTGCCGGTCGGGCGGGTCGTCATCATCTGCCGCTGTTGTGCCGGGCGCAGCAGCTTGCCGCGTACGAGTGCGTCCAGGAAGCGGTTGAGGTCGGTGCCGCTGGAGATCATGCCGCCGCCCGCGCCCGCGACCGAGGGGTTTCAAGCTGCTGCCGGAGGACCTCCTGCGGGGTGAGGTGGGCGAGGTAGTCGGGGATGCCGCTGGTGTGCTGGAGCAGTTGGCGGACGGTGATGATCCGCCCGTCGTTTCCGTGGCCGCGGATGACACCGGGCAGATAGCGCTCCACCGGCGCGTCGAGGACGATGCGACGCTCGCCCACCAGCTGGAGCACGACCGTCGCCACGAATGGTTTGGTCATGCTGCCGATCCGGAACCTGCTGTCGCGGCGCATCGGCGGGTGGCTCTTCACGTTTGCGACGCCGCTGGTCAGGACGGAGCTGCCGCGCCGGTTCCGTACCGCTACGAGTGCTCCGGGCACGCCGTCGGCCGTGGTCAGCCGGTGCAGGATGGCGCGCAGGCGAGGGGTGTGGTCGGCGGTCGTGTTCCGCCGCGGCGCGCCGTCACCCCTCGGCGCCGCCGCCACGGCACCCTTTGTCGCCGCCGCGACACCCGCCGCCACCGCCAGGGTGAGACCGCCACTCAGCACCCGCCTGCGCCTGACCACGTTCATGCGCTCCCCCTCGAAGCCCCATCGCGACCGAATGGTCACGTCAGAGTCCGCCGCGTTCGGGATCGATCCGGCCGGCCCCCATCGCCCTGGACAACCCCACTACGGCCGGTAGAGGGCGCGGACGCGGGCCGGGTCGGCGGGGCCGTCCTGGCCGAGGTGGAAGAAGTGGTTCACCTGCCATGCCTGGGTGCCGCGGGCCTGCCGGTTGGTCGTCGTCGCCCACGGCGGATAGACCCGGAACCCTCGCTTCCCGCCCTTCCCGCTACGGGAGACGATGCCGCGCTCGCACAGCACCGCGCACGGGAACACGAACTGCCCGAAGGCATGGCCGTCCCGGCTGCTGATGACGAAGAGGTCCACCCCGTCGCCGGCGTCGAAGGGCCGGATCGGCCCGTCCTCGGACCGCTGCCACACGGTGACGAACTGCCCGACCTTCGTCGGGGTGGTTTTGGCCACGCGGAACCGGACCGAGCGGCCGTCGAGCGTGAACCGACACGCCGCGTATTCGGCGCTCTCCGGTTCGGGCACCGGCGGCGAGCAGGCAAAACCGCTCGGGTCGTACACCAGTGTCTTCGCCGCCAGCAGGTCACCATGGAGCCCCGCCCATGGCTGATTTGTCGCCATGCGGTCATTCTGTCATCGGAGCAGTTCGAGCAGCGCGTCGGTGAACTCCTCGGTGGTGGCCGTACCGCCCAGGTCCGGGGTGCGGACGGGGGTCTTCGCCAGGACGGTCGCGATGGCGTCGGTGACGCGGGTGGCCGCCTCAGCGTGGCCGAGGTGGTCGAGCATCATCGCGGCGGACCAGATCGCGCCGAGCGGGTTGGCGATACCGCGTCCGGCGATGTCGGGGGCGGAGCCGTGGACGGGCTCGAACATGGACGGGAAGTCGCGTTCGGGGTTGAGGTTGGCCGCGGGGGCGATGCCGATGCTGCCCGCGACCGCGGCGGCGAGGTCGCTGAGGATGTCGCCGAAGAGGTTGGAGGCCACGACGACGTCGAAGCGCCGTGGGTCGAGGACGAACTTGGCGGCGAGGGCGTCGATGTGCTCCTGGTCCCAGGCCACCTCCGGGTGCGCGGTGGCGCGTTCGGCCACCAGCTCGTCCCAGAACGGCATGGTGTGGATGATGCCGTTGGACTTGGTGGCCGAGGTGAGCCGGCCGCCGCGCCGCTCGGCGAGGGAGAAGGCGTAGTCCAGGACGCGGGTGACGCCCTTGCGGGTGAACACCGCTTCCTGGACGGCCGTTTCCTCCGGCAGCCCCCGCCCGAGGCGGCCGCCGATCTCGCCGTACTCGCCCTCGACGTTCTCCCGGACGACGACGAGGTCGACGTCGCCGGGGCCCGCGTCGCGCAGCGGGCTGGGCACGCCCTCGAAGACGCGGATGGGGCGCAGATTGACGTACTGCTGGAAGCCCCGGCGGATGGGGATCAGCAGCCCCCACAGCGAGACATGGTCGGGGACGCCGGGGTAGCCGACCGCGCCGAGCAGGATCGCGTCATGGCCGCGCAACTGGTCGAGACCGTCGTCTGGCATCATCGCGCCGAGATTGGCATAGCGCTCGCAGGACCAGTCGAACGTCTCGTACGTGAAGCCGATGCCGTGCCGGGCGGCGACGGTGTCCAGGACCCGGCGGGCGGCCGGGATGACCTCGTTGCCGATGCCGTCGCCGGGGATCAGGGCGATGCGGTGGGTGGTGGTCGTGCGGCGGTTCGTCATGGAGGGGATTGCAGCAGGTGAGCGACTTCCGCGTCCAAGACGCAGATCGCATGGGTCTTATAGGCCCGCCCTATGAGATTCCATGTGGCTCCATGGCGGTGCCGACGAACGCCTCCGCCGCCGGTGTCAGCCGGGCCCGCCTGCTGACCAGGGCGATATGCAGGCTGGTGGCCGGCTCCAGGTCCAGGACCAGCGCCCCCGCCCGCTCCGCGAGGCCGCGCCAGGCGTCGGCCACCACGGCCAGGCCGACGCCCCGCAGCACCAGCGGCAGGATCGACACCCGGTGCTCGGTCTCGACCACGACGGTCAGCGCGACGCCCTCGGCCACCAGATCGTCGACGTACCGGCGCATCCCCGTCCCCTTCTGGCCCACGATCAGCCGGTGTCCGGACAGCTGCTCATGGTGCACCGGCACCCCGGGGCGGAACGGCCCGTCCGGGGGCGTCAGCAGCACGAAGCGCTGCTCGACCAGCGGATAGGTGCGCACATCGCCCTGCGGTACGGGGCCGGGGGAGGCCAGCAGCCCCAGCTCGCACGCGCCGGTGCGCACCATCTCCGTAACGTCGCGCGGGGTGAACGCGGCCTGTACGCGTACGGACACCGCGGGATGGGCGCGGGCGAAGCGGTCGATCAGCCCCGCGAGCGGTTCGACGGCCTGGGAGGGCGGGGCCGCGATGTCCACCCGGCCGCCGCGCAGCCCGTGCACCGACTCCACACTGGCCCGCGCGAGCTGGAGGCTGCGCACCGCCTCCCGCGCCGGTCCGATCAGCGCCGTGCCCGCGTCGGTGAGGACCGCCCGGCGGCCGATGCGGTGGAAGAGGTCGCTGCCCAGGTCGCGCTCCAGGGCGCGGATGGCCTGGGAGAGGGACGGCTGGGACAGATACAGCGCGGCGGCGGCCCGGTTGAATCCGCCCTGGTCCACCACGGCCAGGAAGTACTCCAGCTGCCGCACATCCACCGCGCCGCCTCCCCGCACACTTCCATAGGTGTCGCTTATAAGGATTGTCGTCAACGGGTCTTGGACGCGCACCGCGGGCGGCTGCTGGGATCGGGGCATGAGCGAGCAGCTGCTGGACGACTTCGACCGCCGCACCGTCCACGTCGAGGGTGTGGGAATCAACGTACGCACCGCCGGGGACGGGCCGCCGGTCCTCCTCCTGCACGGCTATCCGCAGACCCATATGATCTGGCACCACGTCGCCCCGGCGCTCGCCGCCACCCACCGCGTGGTCCTGACCGATCTGCGCGGCTACGGCGACAGCGACAAGCCCGTGTCCGACGCCGAGCACACCCCGTACTCCAAGCGGGCCATGGCGCGCGACCAGCTGCTGGTGATGCGGGAGCTGGGCTTCGACCGGTTCGCGGTGGCCGGTCACGACCGGGGCGGCCGGGTCGCCCACCGGCTGGCCCTCGACCATCCGCACGCCGTCTCAGCGCTCGCGGTCCTGGACATCGTGCCCACGCGGTACGTCTTCCAGCACGCCGACAAGGACTTCGGTCTCGGCTACTTCCACTGGTTCTTCCTGGCCGCGGACCACGGCATCCCGGAGCACCTCATCGGCCAGGACCCCGGGTTCTGGATCCGCACCCGGATGGGGGCGCGCCACCGGGGCGGAACCCCGTTCGACGAGGCGGCCCAGGCCGAGTACGTCCGCTGCTTCTCGGATCCCGCGGCCATCCACGCCAGCTGCGAGGACTACCGCGCCGCCGCCTCCGTCGACCTGGTCCACGACGACGCGGACGCCGCCGCGGGCCGCCGGGTCACCGCACCGCTGCTGGCCCTGTGGGGCGCGCACGGTTTCGTCGGCCGCCACTACGACGTACCGGAGGTCTGGCGCGGCTACGCGGACGATGTGCGCGGGCACGCGCTGCCGTGCGACCACTACCTTCCCGAGGAGGCGCCGGAGGAGACGCTGCGCCATCTGCGGGCGTTCCTCGGGGAGTACGGGAGCGCCTGACCGGAGACTTACGGTGCGGTCTGGAGGTTCTCCTGACGCGCGGCCGTCTCCTCGGCCGGGTCGGCGGCCCCGCGCGTCTCCCGCGCCAGTGCCACCGTGACCACGGTGAGCGCGCTCATCAGGGCGATGAAGACGACCACGCCGGTGACGCTGTGGTCGAACCAGAGCAGCAGGGCGGACGCGAGCATGGGCGCGAGGCCGCCGGTGAGCACGGTCCCGATGTTGTTGGCGATGCCGACCGCGCTGAACCGGACCGTGGTGTCGAAGAGTTCGGCGAAGAACGCGGGCTGGGAGCCGAGGACGGCGGACTGACCGATGCCCAGGGTGAGGAAGAGCGCGAGCCAGATGGCCCAGGTGTGTCCGCCGTCGATCACCGCGAAGAACGGCCATGCGGCGGCCAGCAGCACCAGGGCCCCGCCGATCGAGACCGGGCGCCGCCCGACGCGGTCGGAGAGCGCGCCGAAGGCCGGTACGGTCACCAGCTTCACGGCCGCGACCAGCGAGATGCCGCTGAGGAGTGCGGCGGTCGGCAGTCCGCGGTCCTCGGCGTAGGTGACCGAGAAGGTGCCGAAGACGTAGTAGCCCGCGTTCTCGGCGGCGCCCGCGCCGATCACGATGAGCATCTCCTTGGGGTAGCGGCGCCAGGCGGCGACGCAGCGGCTCCCGGCGATCCGCTGCCGCAGCGGGCGGCCGGATTTCGCGCCGGTGGAGCCCGTCTGCCCGGCCTGCCGCACCTGCTGGAATTCGGCGGTCTCCGGCAGTGAGCGGCGCACCCAGAGGCCGAAGAAGGTCAGGCCCGCGCTGAGCAGGAAGGGAATCCGCCAGCCCCAGGTGAGGAAGGCGTCCTCGGACAGCAGCCCGGTGGTGAGCGCGAAGGCGCCGGTGGACAGGAGGGTGCCGGTGCCGGTGCCGATCGCGGGCAGTGAGGTGAGCAGCCCGCGCCACTTGGGCGGTGCGTTCTCGAAGAGGATGATCAGCGCTCCGGTCTTCTCGCCGCCCGCGGCGAAGCCCTGGACGAAGCGCAGCAGTGTCAGCAGCACCGGCGCGGCGACGCCGATCTGCGCGTGGGTCGGCAGCAGGCCGATGGCCGTGGTGGCGAGCCCCATCATCAGCAGGGTGGCCACCAGCACGCCCTTGCGGCCCTGGGTGTCGCCCCGCTCCCCGAAGTAGGCGCCGCCCAGGGGCCGGGCGAGGAAGCCGATGGCGAAGGTGCCGTAGGCGAGGACCGTGCCGACCAGCGGGTCGCTGTCCGGGAAGTAGACCTTGTTGAAGACGAGGGCGGCCGCGGTTCCGTAGAGGGCGAAGTCGTACCACTCCACCGTGGTGCCGAAGACGGCGGCGAGGGCGACCTTGGGCTGGAAGACCGGCCTTCTGGTGGCGGAACTGCCGGTGTGCGTCATTGGGGGACTCCCTTGTCACCGTGGATCGAGTACCACTGTGTGGTTCGCTTGTGCCACTTGGTGGTTCGGTGATGTTATGGAGGCACACACCCCGTGGCAAGGGGTCACACCCCGATTCGCGCTGGAGGTCATCCGTTGAGCACGCCCGCCCCCGCCGCCCCGCCACCCCTGCTCGACGGCATCCGGGTCCTGGATCTGACCAATGTCCTCGCCGGGCCCTTCGCCGGATATCAGCTCGCCCTCCACGGCGCCGACGTTCTCAAGGTCGAGATGCCGGGGTCCGGGGACCTGGCCCGCCAACTGGGCGCCGACCGGCAGCTCAGCGAGGATCTGCTGGGCGCGTCGTTCCTGGCCCAGAACGCCGGGAAGCGCTCGCTGACCCTGAACCTCAAGGAGGACGAGGGGCGCGCGGCCCTGCTGCGCGCGGTGCGGGAGTCCGACGTCCTCCTCGAGAACTTCCGCCCCGGGGTGATGGACCGGCTGGGCGTCGGCCGCGACGTCCTCATGCGGGAGAACCGGCGGCTGATCTACTGCGCCGTCTCCGGCTTCGGCCAGACCGGACCGCTGCGCGCCCGGCCCGCCTACGACCAGATCGTGCAGGGCCTCTCCGGGATGATGAGCGTGACCGGCACCCCCGAGGTCAGCCCGCTGCGCGCCGGTTTCCCGGTCGCCGACACCCTCGGCGGCATGGCCGCCGCCTTCGCCGTGGCGGCGGCCCTGGTGCGCCGGGAGCGCACCGGAGGCGGCGCGTATCTGGACGTCTCGATGCTGGAGGCCGCGCTCACCGCGATGGGGTGGGTGACCTCCAACTACCTGATCACCGGCCGCCCACCGCGGCCCATGGGCAATGAGAACTTCACCGCCGCGCCGTCGGGGACGTTCCGCACGGCGGACGGATACCTCAACATCGCGGCCAACCGCCAGCGGCAGTTCGCCACCCTGTGCCGGCTCATCGGCCGCGCGGAACTGCTGGACGACGAGCGGTTCGCGCATCCCGCGGACCGCAAGGCCCACCGCGAGGAGCTGCGCGCCGAGGTCGAGAAGGGGCTCGCCGAGCGGACCGCGGGGGAGTGGGAGGAGATCCTCGCCGACGCCGGGGTACCGGCCGCGCGGGTGCTGTCCGTACCCGACGCGCTGGGCCTGGAGCAGCTCGCGGAGCGGGACTTCGTCCGCACGCTGCCCTTCCCGGACGGGCGGACGCGCGAACTGCGCGTCCTGGGCAGCCCGTTCCGGGTCGACGGCGAACCGGCGGCCGCCACCGCCCCGCCACCGCTGCTGGGCCAGCACACCGACCAGATCCTGGCCGGACTCGGCTACACCCCGAAGGAGATCGACGCGATGAGGGAGCGTGGTGCGATATGACCCGCCCGTCCGGAGAGCCGGAGGCCACGGCGGTGCCACAGGACGTCATCGACTGGTGGGCCACCGCCGTCAGCCGCATCCGGCCGGGCGAGATCCTGCTGCGCGGCTACCCGGTCGAGCAGCTGATCGGCCAGGTGTCCTTCGCCGAGACCGTCTGGCTGCTGCTGCGCGGCGAGTTGCCCACCCCGCCCCAGGGTCGGTTGCTGGAGGCCGCGCTCGTCGCCGCCGTCGACCACGGGCCCCAGGCCCCGTCGATCGCCGCCGCCCGGATGGCGGCCACCTGCGGACTGGGGCTGAACAACGCGGTGGCCACGGGGGTGAACCTGCTGGGGGACGTCCACGGCGGGGCCGGTCAGCAGTGCATGGGGGTCCTGGCCGGGCTGGAGGAGGCCGTGGCCGAGGGGGCGGACGTCGACGCCGCCGCGAAGGACCTGGTGGCCGAGTACCGCGCCACGGGCTCCCACGTTCCGGGATTCGGCCACCGCTTCCACCCTTACGACCCGCGCCGCACCCCGCTGCTCGACCTGGTGGGCGCGGCGGTGGCGGACGGCGAGGCGCCGGGCTGGGCGCTGCGCGCCGGGACGGCCCTGGAGCGGGCGCTGGCGGAGGGCCGCAGCCGTCCCGTGCCGATGAACATCGACGGCGCCACCGCCATCGTCTACAGCGAACTCGGCTTTCCGCCCGAGCTCGGACGCGGGCTGTTCGTGCTCTCCCGCAGCGTGGGCATCCTCTCCCACGCCTGGGAGGAGAAGTCCGGCGGGGCCAGGATCAAGGGCCCGCTGCCCCGGCGGCTGCTGCCCTCGTACGAGGGCCCGGCGCCCCGGAACCTCGACCGGCCGGAGAGCGGCGGGAACAGCGCCGGGAGCGCCTGAACGTCAGCCGCTCTCGCCGAGGAACCGCAGCTCCGACAGCCGCTTCGCGGCCTCGGCCAGCGCCGGGCGGAACGACTCGACACGCTCCTCGGTGAAGCGGCTGGTGGGCCCGCCGAGCCCCACCGCGGCGACGACCTGCCCGGTCGCGTCGGTGACCGGGGCGGCCACGGCGGACACCCCGTCCTCGCGCTCACCGTGGCTGACCGCCCAGCCCCGCTCCGCGGCGAGGCGCGCCCGTGTCGCCAGGACGGCGGCGAAGTCCGGGCCGCGACCGGCCGCCGCGGCCACCCGGCTCAGCGTCCGGGACGAGCCGCCGATGAGCAGGACGTGCCCGGAGGCACCGGCCCACAGGGGCATCTCCTCACCGATGCGCACCACATGGCGCAGCTGCTGGGTGCCCTCGTGCTGGGCCACGCACACCCTGGAGCCGCCCTGGCGGATGTAGATCCGGGAGGATTCGCCGCCCGACCGGACCGAGAGGACACGCAGACACTCCACCGCCTCCGGGGGCAGTCGCCAGGCGTCCTGGGCGAGCGCCGCCCAGCGCAGCAGACCGGCGCCGGGGGTGAGCCGGCCGTCCCCCCGGCTCCACAGCAGCCCGCGCTGCTCGAGGGTGGCCACCAGCCGGACCACGGTGGACTTGGCCAGCCCGGTGGCGTCGGTCAACTCCCGTACGCTGCGGGAGCGGTGGGACTCGTCGAACAGGGCGAGCAGATCCAGTGCGCGCAGGACGCTCCGTACTCCCTCGCCGCCCTCTCCGGCCGCCGTCCCCATCGCCGTCCTCCTCGCCGCACACCGCATGAGCCGCCCATCGGGGCGACGGTACCACCAGGCGGTTCGAGGGCCCGGAGTCGGCTGCGCGGGTATTCGGCTGCGCGGGTACTCGGCTACGCCGGTATGACGGTGACCAGGTCGGCGGGCATCCGACCCCGGAGATCATCCCATTCGCCCTCGCTGATATGGCGCTGCAGGGCCCCCAGGACGGTGTGGACCAGCTGTTCGGTGTCGCCCTGGATCGAGTACGGGAAGTCGTGCCGGATCCGCTGGAAGAACTCCTCGCTGTGCATCTTCACGGGCGTCTCCGAGGGCCTCCACCCCTCGTAGTACATGCCGCGCACCAGCATCGGGAGCTGTGCGCCGAACTGGACCGCCTCGTCCACCGTCAGCCGGTCCCGCAGCTGGTGCAGCACCGCGCGCAGGGCGGCGTAGGACTGTTTACGGCGCTCCTTGGGCCAGCCGTACGCGTCCTCGATCTCCTTGAGGAGCCGGTTGGTCTTGTCGACGGTCGTGTCGAACGCGGGAAAGCCTGTCGCAACCATCGTGTTCGTCCCTCTCTCATGAGTGGCGGACGGGGGTCGGCTCGCCGACCGGGCGGGTGAGGTCGGCGGTGGTGTGGCCGAGGTGGTCATGGACGTGGTGGACGGCCATCGCCCCCTCACCGGCCGCCGAGGTCACCCGCTTGACCGAGCCGCTGCGCACATCACCGGCGGCGAAGACCCCCGGCAGACTGGTCTCCAGGCTCAGACAGCGGCGGCCCTGGCCCTCCCACACACCGGCCGCCGCCCGGGCCTCGGCCTCGGCACCGGTGAGCACGAAGCCCCGGTCGTCCAGGGCCAGGACGCCGGAGAGCCAGGCGGTGCACGGCTTGGCCCCGATGAAGACGAACAGCGAGCAGGCGTTCAGGACGCGGCGCTCCCCGGTACGGCGGTGCTCCACCACGACCGCCCGCAGGGCGTCGTCGCCGCGCACCTCGCGCACCTCGGTGTCGAGGGCCACGGTCACCCGCGGATGGCGTTCGATCTGGTCGACCAGATAGCGGGACATCCGGGAGCCCGGATACGAGCCCCTGATCAGCAGGTGCACCCGGGGCACCCGCTCGGCGAGGAAGAGCGACGCCTGGCCCGCGGAGTTGCCGCCGCCGACCACCGCGACCGGGTCCGCGCCGCACTGCCGCGCCTCGTAGACGGTGGCCGCGTAGTAGACGCTCGCCCCCTCGAGACGCTCGATCCCGGGGACCTCCAGCCTGCGGTACCGGGCGCCGGTGGCCAGGACGACGGTGCGGCACGTGGTCTCGCCGCCGTCGGCGAAGGTGACGCGGTAGTGGCCCTCGTCCCGTTCGAGGGAGGTGGCCTCCGCCGGGACGCTCACCCGCGCCCCGAACATGCGCGCCTGGAGCACACCGCGCTCGGTGAGTTCGGAGCCGGAGATCCCGGCCGGGAAGCCGAAGTAGTTCTCGATCAGGGACGAGGTGCCGGCCTGGCCGCCGGTGGCGAACGCGTCCACGAGCGTGGTGCCAAGACCGTCGGAGGAGCCGTAGACCGCGGCGGCGATCCCGGCCGGGCCGGAGCCGACGACCAGCAGATCGCAGTGGCCGCAGGTGCCCACCGGCGGGGAGAGGCCGATGAGCCGGGCCAGTTCGGCGTTGCCGGGGTTGCGCAGCACCTGGTGCTCGCGCCAGATGACGATCGGGGTGTCCTCCGGGCTGACCGAGACGCGGCGCAGCAGCGTTTCGGCCTCCTCGTCCGCCTCCAGGTCGATCCAGCGGTGCGGCAGATGGTTGCGGGCCGCGAACTCGCGCAGCCGCCGGGTGTCGGGCGAGTAGCGCGAGCCGAGGATGCGGAACCCGGCGCCCGCCCCGACCAGCAGGGCGCGGCGGCCCAGATAGGCGCGGAGGATCAGATTGCCGAGGACAGGGGCGCGGGCCACCACCACCTGCAGCCGGTCCACCGGGACGGCCAGCACCTCCCCGGCCTCCCGGGCGTGGGCGGCGGAGAAGGCCGCCTGCCCCTGGAGCAGGGCCAGTTCGCCGAGGAAGCGCCCGGGGCCGTGCACCCTCAGCACCCGCTCGTCCGGGGTGCCGTGGTGCTCGGTGATCGCGATGGTGCCGCTGAGGACGACGAGGAAGTCCGTGCCCCGGTCGCCCTCGCGGAACACCGCCTCACCGGGCGCCACCGAACGGCGGGTGCCGTGCCCGGAGAGGAACGCGATCTGCTGGCCCGTCAGCCGCGGAAACGCGCCGTACAGATCCGGGGTCTCGTCCGGTGCCGCGCCCTCCGGCGCGGTGTCCGGGGAACGGTCCTCGCCGGACATCAGGCCATGGCCTCGTGGGCGTAGCACCACCGCCAGGTCTCGCCCGGTTCCATGGGCTCGACGATGGGGTGTTCCTCGGCGTACGCGTGGGACCGGGCGTGCTTGAGCGGCGAGGAGTCGCAGCACCCCACGTGCCCGCAGGTCAGGCAGAGCCGCAGATGGACCCAGGGGGACCCCAGGCGCAGGCACTCCTCGCACCCCTCGGGGGTGCGCGGGGAGACCTGGCGCACCATCGACAGGTGCGGATCGGGCTCGATGGCCATGGCGTTCACCCTTTCTCGTTTCCAGGATGAGCAGGGACGGGACGGCCCGCACCTCGGACCGGGGCGCGGTCCGCGGGGTGCGGCCGGTGGCGGGGTTGGACGGTCCGGTGCGGCATCGCGCTCACGCGGCCTTTCCGAGACCGGCGATCTCGGGGTGGCGTTCGTAGCTGACCGCCAACTCGCCTTGTTGTCCGTCCACCTTGATGGTGGTGCCTTCCTCGGCGTCGCCGCGCAGCAGGGCGCGTCCGATGCGGGTTTCCACCTCGTGGGAGATGTAGCGGCGCAGCGGGCGGGCCCCGTATACCGGGTCGTAGCCCTCGTGGGCGATCACCTCGCGCCCGGCCGGGGTCAGCTCGACGGCGATCAGGCGTTCGGCCAGCCGCTTGCGCAACTCGTCGAGCTGGAGCTCCACGATCCGCTCGATCTGCGGCTCGCCGAGTGGCTTGAACAGCACGATGTCATCGATCCGGTTGAGGAATTCGGGGCGGAAGTGGCCGCGCAGTTCGCTCAGCACCAGGCTTCGGGCGTCCGGTTTGAGTTCGCCCTCGGAGGTGACGCCGTCGAGCAGGTGCACCGAGCCGATGTTGGAGGTCATGATGATCACGGTGTTGCGGAAGTCCACCAGCCGCCCCTGGGCGTCGGTGATCCGGCCGTCGTCCAGGACCTGGAGCAGGGCGTTGAAGACATCGGTGTGGGCCTTCTCGATCTCGTCGAAGAGCAGGACCGAGTACGGCTTGCGCCGCACCGCCTCGGTGAGCTGGCCGCCCTCCTCGTAGCCGACGTACCCCGGCGGGGCGCCGACCAGCCGGCTTACCGTGTGCCGCTCCTGGTACTCGCTCATGTCCAGGCGGATCATGTTCTCCTCGGTGTCGAAGAGCGCGGCGGCCAGCGCCTTGGCGAGCTCGGTCTTACCCACGCCGGTGGGGCCGAGGAAGATGAACGAGCCGATCGGGCGGCGCGGGTCCCGGATGCCCGAGCGGGCCCGGATGATGGCGTCGGCCACCAGCTTGACCGCCTCGTCCTGGCCGATGACCCGCTCCTGGAGGATCTCATCCAGGCGCAGCAGCTTCTCCCGTTCGCCCTCCTTCAGGCGGGAGACCGGGATCCCGGTCCAGGCGGAGACGATGTCGGCGATCTCCTCCTGGGTGACCACCTCGCGCAGCAGCCGGTGCGCGCCCTGCTTGGCGGCCAGCTGGTCCTCCTCCGCGGCCAGCTTGCGCTCAAGCTCCTGGAGCCTGCCGTAGCGCAGTTCGGCGGCGCGGCCCAGGTCGTAGGCGCGCTCGGCCTCCTCGGCCTCGCGGCGCACCTCCTCCAGCTCCCGGCGCAGGTCCTGCACCCGGCGGATGGACTGCCGCTCGGCCTCCCACTGGGCGTGCTTGGCGTCGGCCTCGGCGCGCAGATCGGCCAGCTCCCGGCGCAGCTCCTCCAGCCGCTGGTGGCTGGCCGGATCGCTCTCCTTGGCCAGCGCGGCCTCCTCGATCTCCAGCCGGGTGACCCGGCGGGTGATCTGGTCCAGTTCGGCGGGCATGGAGTCGATCTCGGTACGCAGCCGGGCACATGCCTCGTCCACCAGGTCGATGGCCTTGTCGGGGAGGAACCGGTCGCTGATGTAGCGGTGGCTGAGGGTGGCGGCGGAGACCAGCGCGGTGTCCTGGATCTTCACGCCGTGGAAGACCTCCAGACGCTCGCGCAGGCCGCGCAGGATGGAGATGGTGTCCTCCACACCCGGCTCGTCCACCAGCACCATCTGGAAGCGGCGCTCCAGCGCGGCGTCCTTCTCGATGTGCTTGCGGTACTCCTGAAGGGTGGTGGCGCCGATCATGTGCAGCTCGCCGCGGGCCAGCATCGGCTTGAGCATGTTCCCGGCGTCCATGGCGCCCTCGGCGGCCCCCGCCCCGACCACCGTGTGCAGCTCGTCGACGAACAGCAGGATCCGCCCCTGGGCCGAGGTGACCTCGGTGAGCACGGCCTTGAGCCGCTCCTCGAACTCCCCGCGGTACTTCGCGCCGGCCACCAGCGACCCCATGTCCAGGGCGAAGACCGTCTTGTCGCGCAGCCCCTCGGGGACGTCGCCGCGGACGATGCGCTGGGCCAGGCCCTCCACGATGGCGGTCTTGCCGACACCGGGGTCGCCGATGAGCACGGGGTTGTTCTTCGTCTTGCGGCTGAGGATCTGCGTCACCCGGCGGATCTCGGCATCCCGGCCGATCACCGGGTCCAGCTTGCCCGAACGGGCCTCCAGGACCAGATCCCGCCCGTACTTCTCCAGCGCCTCGTACGCCACCTCCGGATTGGCCGAGGTGACCCGCTGACTGCCGCGCACCTGGTTCAGCGCGTGCAGGAACGCCTCCCCGGTGATGCCGTGCTCCTTGAGCACCCGCCCCACCGCGGTGGCGGACCCCTCCCCGGCCAGCGCCAGCACCAGATGCTCCACCGAGACGTACTCGTCCTTCAGCCGCTTCGCCTCCCGCTCGGCGGCATCCAGCACCTGGGCCAGCCGCTGGGTGATGAAGACCTGCCCGGGGGCGGCGCCGGGGCCGGTGACCTTGGGCTTGCGCGCAACCTGCGCCTCCAGCAGGGTGCGCACCGCTTCGGGGTCGGCGCCCAGCCGGCCGATCAGCCGGGACGTCAGCCCGTCGGGCTGTTCGAGGAGGGCCAGCAGCAGATGCTCGCCGTCGACCTCGGTGTGGCCGTAACCCTGGGCGCTGGTCTGGGCGTCCTGGAGGGCTTCCCTCGACTTCTCGGTGAGGCGGTTCATGTCCATGGCGGTCCTTCACTCCTCGCGCCGCCGCGGCGCAGTTCGGCTTCGAGCCGGTCAATGCGGTCGAGCAGATCGAGCACCAGACCGATCGAGGCGTAGTTGAGGCAGAGCCCGGTGTGCAGCCGCTCGACGCGGGCCAGTGCCGCCGGGGCGTCGAGGGCGAACACCAGCCGCCCGGCGGCGTCGCGCTCGGCGTCGATCAGGCCGAGGGCGACGAAGCGCCGGATCAGGTCGGGGTGGAGCCCGGTGCGACGGGCCACGGTCTCCAGGGACAGCCTGCGCGCGGGCACCAGCTCGTAGTGGACGGCCGTCACGGGGAGGTGGTGGGTGGCCGTGACGGTCCTGGGTACGTGAGTGCTCATCGCTCCCTCCGGGGGTCGAAGGAGGAGGTGCGGCCCAGCTCCTCGAACAGCTCCCGCTCCCGGGCGCCGAGGTGCGGCGGCACCATGACGCGGATCTCGGCGTACAGATCGCCGTCGGGGCCGCGCGGATCCGGCATGCCCTCGCCGCGCAGCCGCAGCTTGCGGCCGCTGGAGGTGCCGGGCGGGACGGTCACCTTGGCGGTGCCGCCGGGTGTGGGTACGGGGACGGTCGCGCCGAGCGCGGCCTCCCAGGGGGACACCGGAAGGTGGACGTGGACGTTCCGGCCGTCCAGCCGGAACCGCGGATGCGGCAGGATCCGCACCCGTAGATACAGATCCCCGGCCGGTGCGTCACCGGTGCCCCGGCCGCCCTGCCCGGCCAGCCGGATGCGCTGCCCGTCGATGACCCCCGCCGGGACGTTCACCTCGAAGGTGCGCTGCCCCGTGGGCCCGGCCAGGGTGACGCCGCGCCGCCCGCCGTGGAAGGCGTCCTCGACGGTGAGCGGCAGCTCCGCCTCCTGATCGGCCCCGGCGATGGTGACGCCGACCGCGCCGCCCGGCCCCGCGCCGCCACCGCCGAAGAACGCGCCGAACAGGTCCTCGAAGTCCACCCCCTCGCCCCCGGCGTCCTCGCCGAAGCCACGGGTGAACCGCACCCGGCCGCCGTCGCCGGCCGTCGTCCAGCCGCGGAAGCCACCGCCGCCGCCCCCGGCACCCGTGCCGACGCGCTCCTCCCAGTCCTCGGGGATCTTGCGGTAGTCCTCGCCGAACCGGTCGTAGCGGGCCCGGGTCCGGGGGTCGGAGAGCACGCTGTAGGCGTCGTTGAGCTCCTTGAACCGCTCCTCGGCGTCCGGGTCCTTGTTCACATCGGGGTGGTGGCGGCGGGCCCGGGTGCGGAACGCCTGCTGGATCTCGTCCTGGCTCGCGCCCCGGGACACCCCGAGCACCTCGTAGTAGTCCCGTGCCATGGCCTTCTCACTCCCGCTTCGCCACGGCCACGGCCACCGGCCGCAGTTGGCGGCCGGGCTCCCCGTAGCCGGGGCGCAGCACCTGGACCACGGTGCCCGGTTCCGCGTCGGCGTCCTCGACCACGCCCACCACCTCGTGCCGGGCCGGGTCGAACGGCACCCCCGTCTCGGCCTGCCGCTCGTAGCCCAGCTGGGCCAGGGTGTTCACGGCCTGGTCGTGGATGGCCTTGACGCCCTCCACGATCGAGCCGGGGTCGGCCTCGGCGTGGGAGAGGGCGAGTTCGAGGTTGTCGATGACGGGCAGCAGGGCCGCCGCCGTACGGGCCCGCTCGGCGGCCCGCTCCCGCTCCAGCTCCCTGGCATGGCGCTTGCGCAGGTTCTCCAGGTCGGCCAGGGCCCGGCGCCAGCGGTCGTCGAGCTCGGCCAGCGCGGCGGCCTGCTCGGCGGCCCGCTCGTCGGCCTCGCCGACGGCGGGTCCGCCGGCCGCGTCCGGGCCGGGGCCCTCCCCGCCCGCGCCGCGCGCCTCCGCGGCGCCCGGGGCGGGCAGATCCTGCTCCCGCTCCGGTTCCGTCACGGCGCCCTCCGGCACCGGGTCGGGCTGCTGCGGTTGAGTGGACATCGCGGCCTCTCGGTGAGCCTTCGTGGGATCGGCCTTCGTCGGATTGGTTTCGGTTCAGCCCTTGTCGAACTCGGCGTCGATGACGTCCTCGTCGCCCCCGCCGCCTCCGCCCCCGGTGTCCTGGGCGCCGCCCGCCCCGGGCCCGCCGGCCGCGCCGCCCGGGCCCGCGCCCGCACCGGCCGCCTCATGGGCGGCCAGGCCCGCGTAGACCTGCTGGAGCTCGGAGGCCAGCGGCCTGGTCCGGTCGACACCGGCCTCGTTCCTGACCGCCTCGCGGGCGTCGTGCACCAGCATCTCGGCGCGCGACCGCTCATGGGAGGGCACCGCCTCGCCCAAGTCGGCAAGGCGCTTCTCGACCTGGTAAGCGGCGGCATCCAGCTCATTGCGCGCGTCCACGGCCTCGCGCAGCGCCTGGTCCTCACCGCGATTGCGCTCGGCCTCCTGGACCATCCGCTCGACCTCGCCGCGTTCCAGGTTGCCGGTCTCGCTGATCTGAACGGACTGCTCCTTGCCGGTGTCCCGGTCCCGCGCCGTGACATTGAGGATCCCATTGGCATCGATATCGAAGGTCACCTCCACCTGCGGCTCACCACGCGGCGCCGGACGGATGCCGGTCAGCTGGAAGCGGCCGAGCACCCGGTTGTCGGCGGCCCGCTCACGCTCACCCTGGAGGATCACGATGTCCACCGCCTGCTGACTGTCCTCGGCCGTGGAGAAGGTCTCGGTGCGGCGCACCGGAATGGTGGTGTTCCGCTCGATGATCTTCGTCATCACGCCGCCGCGGGTCTCCACGCCCAGCGACAGCGGCGTGACATCGAGCAGCAGGACATCCTTGACCTCCCCCTTGAGCACCCCCGCCTGGATCGCGGCACCCAGCGCCACGACCTCGTCGGGGTTGACGCTCATATTGGGCTCCTTGCCGCCGGTCAGCCGGCGGACCAGGGCCTGTACGGCCGGCATCCGGGTCGAGCCGCCGACCAGGATCACCTCGTCGATGTCGCTCTCCCCGGCCTTGGCGTCGGCCATGGCCTGCTGCACCGGGCCCAGACAGCGCTCCACCAGATCGACGGTGATCTGCTCGAAGGTGGACCGCATCACGGTCTCGGTCAGATGCTTCGGACCGGAGCCGTCCGCGGTGATGAACGGCAGGTTGAGCTGGGTCCGGGTCACCGAACTCAGCTCGGTCTTGGCCTTCTCCGCGGCCTCGAAGAGCCGCTGCAGCGCCTGCGGGTCCCGGCGCAGGTCGATGCCGTTCTCCTGCTGGAACTTGTCGGCGAGGTGGTCGACCAGCCGCCGGTCGAAGTCGTCGCCGCCCAGGTGGCTGTCGCCCGCGGTGGAGCGGACCTCCACCACCCCGTCCCCGACGTCCAGGATGGACACGTCGAAGGTGCCGCCGCCGAGGTCGAAGACCAGGACCGTCTCATGGCCCTTCTTGTCCAGCCCGTAGGCGAGAGCGGCCGCGGTCGGCTCGTTGATGATGCGCAGCACGGTCAGACCGGCGATCTCACCGGCGTCCTTGGTCGCGCTGCGCTGGGCGTCGTTGAAGTACGCGGGCACCGTGATGACCGCCTCGGTCACCCGCTCGCCCAGCTGCTTCCCCGCGTCGTCGGCCAGTTTGCGCAGCACCTGCGCGCTGATCTCCTCCGGCGAGTACAGCTTCTCGCGCACCTTGAAACGGGCCAGGCCGCCCTCGTCCGGGACGACGTCGTAGGCGACGGCCTTCGCCTCGGCGGAGACCTCGTCGTAGTGGCGGCCGATGAACCGCTTGGCCGAGTAGATGGTGCCCTTGGGGTTGAGGATCGCCTGGCGCCGGGCCAGCTGCCCCACCAGCCGTTCACCGGTGTCGGTGAAGGCCACCACCGACGGTGTGGTGCGGCTCCCCTCGGAGTTCGGAACGACCGAGGACTCACCGCCTTCCCATGCGGCGATCACCGAGTTGGTGGTGCCCAGGTCGACGCCGACTGCCTTGGCCATGGCAACTCCTTCCGGAGGCGGCCACGGGCCGCATACATCGCCCGGTCGGCCGCTGAAGCGGGATCGGTGAACGGGGCCTCTCCTTCCAGGGTGACAAATCGGACAGGAATCGGCCCCCGCACCCCCGGGTCGAATATCGGTGACCCGAATGCGCCCACGGGACGGGGGAGCCGGGGCCGGGCCCCTCAGCCCGTGGAGCCCGTGGAGACGTCCTGCTCGACCCAGATCGTCTTGCCGTCCGTGCTCTGCCGGGTGCCCCAGCGCGTCGCCATCTGGGCCACCAGCATCAGGCCCCGGCCGCCCTCGTCGAAGACCCGGGCCCGCCGCATATGGGGTGCCGTGCTGCTGGCGTCGGAGACCTCGCAGATGAGGTCGCGGTCGCGGATCAGCCGCAGCCGGATGGGCGGGCGGCCGTAGCGGATCGCGTTGGTGACCAGTTCGCTGACGATCAGCTCGGTGGTGAAGACGGTCTCCTCAAGACCCCAGTCGATCAGTTGCTCGGTGGTGCTCCGGCGGGCCTCGGCGACGGCGCGCGCGTCCGCCGGGATGTCCCAGGTGGCGACCCGGTCGGAGTGGAGCGCCCGGGTGCGGGCGAGGAGCAGGGCGATGTCGTCGTCCGGATGGGCCGGGGGCAGGGCCCGCAGGACGTCGTCGCAGAGCGCGTCCAGGGAGGGCGCGGGGCGGCTCAGGACGTCGCGCAGCGTCTCGAGCCCGTCGCCGATCTCGCGCTCGCGGCCGTTGATCAGGCCGTTGGTGTAGAGGGCGAGCAGACTGCCCTCGGGCAGCTCCGTCTCCATGATCTCGAAGGGCAGTTCACCGAGGCCCAGGGGCGGACCGATGGGCGGGCCGAGCACGTCGGCGGTGCCCTCCGGGCTGATCACCAGTGGCGCCGGATGGCCCGCCGCGGCGATGGAGCAGCGGCGCGAGACCGGGTCGTAGACCACGTACAGACAGGTGGCGCCGAAGGACCAGAAGCGTTCGGTCTTCTCGTCCGAGTACAGCCGGGTGACCATGTCGTCGAGGTGGGTCAGCAGCTCCCCGGGCGGCAGGTCGATATCGGCCAGGGTGCGTACGGCGGTGCGCAGCCGCCCCATGGTGGCGGCCGCGTGGATACCGCGCCCCACGACATCGCCGACCACCACGGCGGCGCGGGCGCCGGACAGCTGGATCGCGTCGAACCAGTCGCCGCCCACCCCGGCCCAGGCGCCCGAGGGCCGGTAGCGCGAGGCCATCTCCAGCGCGGTCAGCTCGGGCAGCCGCTGCGGCAGCAGGCTGCGCTGGAGGGCCTCCGCCGTCCTGCGCTCGCGCAGATAGCGGCGGGTGTTGTCCACGCAGACGGCCGCCCGGGCGGTGAGCTCCTCGGCCAGCAGCGTGTCGTCGTCGGTGAAGGGCGCCGGGGTGCGGTGGCGGGCGAAGAACGCCGTGCCGAGGGTGACCCCGCGGGCGCGCATCGGCGTCACGATCACCGAATGCACTCCGTGCTCGCGGATACGGGCGGCCCGGCCGGGGTCCTTGGTCTCCCAGCTCGCCAGCAGGGACGGCGTCACCTGGTGCCGTGCGGCCCGGCCCTTGAGCAGGCACGCCGCCGTGGGGGAGTGCCGGGGGTGGGTGGCCAGGTCCCCGACGTCGGCCAGTGCCTCGGGGGCGCCGTCGAGGATGGACCGGTGGGCCGCGCGCCGCAGGGTGACGGGCTCGCGCAGCGGCCCCTCCGGGGGCTCGTCGCCCTCGTGGAGGAAGGTGAGCAGATCGACGCTGGCGAAGTCGGCGAGCCGGGGGACGGCCACCTCGGCCAGCTCCTGGGCGATCCGGTCCAGGTCCAGATGGCTGCCCAGCCGCGCCCCCGCCTCGTTGAGCAGCTGGAGCCGCTGCCGGGCCTCCTGCTCGGCGGTGGTGTCGCGGGCCGCGAAACACACGCCGCGCAGCCCGCCGGTGCGGTTGGCCAGCGGGGCCAGCGAGACCGACCAGGTGTGCTCCTGGCGATCGCCCGGCTCCCGCAGATGCGTCTCCAGCTCCAGGCGTTCGCCGCTCTCCAGCACCCGCCGCATGGCCCGCTCGACCCGGTCGCTCTCCCCGTGGCCGACCAGCTCCGTCAGCCGCAGCCCGCGCATCTGCTCCTCGCTGCGGGCGGTGGCGGCCTGCATATAGGCGTTGGCCCGCGCCAGCCGCAGCTCGGTGTCGAACAGTGCCAGGACGCAGGGGCACTGGGCGAAGGCGTGGTCCGCGGGGGTGACCGGCTCCTGTGGTTCCAGGGGCGCGGCGGAGACCAGGAGCCAGCCCGCGGGGCCGTCGTCCGGCGGGCCGCGGTGGGCCAGCAGCTCGACCTCCAGCGGATGGCCGTCCCGGTGGCACAGCGCGATCCGGCCGCTCCACCGGGGCCCGTGGGCCAGGCACGGCCCGGCGCCCTCGCCGGTGCCCCGGGCGGTGCCCCCGCCGGTGTCCCCGCCGGTGTCCCCGCCGGTGTCCTCGGGGCTGCCCCGGGCGGTGTCCCCGCCACTGTCCCCGGTGGCCGTCTCGGCGCGCAGCTCGGCCGCCGGCCGCCCCACGACCTCCTCGGCGCGGTAGCCCAGCAGCCGCCGCGCGCCCTCGCTCCACCCGGTCAGCACGCCGTGGTCGTCGACCGTGGCCGTGGCCAGGCCGAGGGCGCCGGGCGGCGGGTCCGGCCGGACGCGGGGGGCTGTGGGGTCGGGAGGCGTCATCATCGGACATCGGGTCGACGGCTCATGGGCCCGGCGGATGCCACTCGATCATCAAAATCGTGGCGTCGTCGCTGAGTTCGCTGTGCCGGTGGTCGAGGATCGCGTGGATGAGCAGGCGCAGCACCTCGGGGGCGTTCTGCCCGGCCGCCGTCGAGCGGATGATGTGGTCGGCGAAGCGCTCCAGGCCGAACTGCTCGCCTCCCTCGTCGCGCGACTCCACGACCCCGTCGGTGTAGAGCAGGACGCGGTCACCGGGCTCCAGCGTCGTCTCGTAGATCTGGCGGGGCGCGTCCGACAGCCGCGCGGGCAGCCCCAGTGGCGGTTCGGCAGGCCGCTCCAGCTCCTTGTCCAGCAGCCGTTGGCGGCGGATGACCAGCGGTGTGGGGTGGCCGCAGTTGGACCAGCGCAGCGCCCCGCTGGGCATGTGCAGCTGGAGGAAGACGCCCGTGCAGAACTGGTCCGGAAGCCATTTGGCCAGCGCCTCGTCCACGGTGGTGACGAGCGCCGCCAGGTCGGCGCCGGTGCGCCGGGCGTTGCGGCTGCCCGCCATCGCCACCGAGGTGGTCAGCCCGGACGCCAGGTCGTGGCCCATCGCGTCGAGGATCGTGGCGTGCAGGACGTCCTCGGTGAACGAGTGGTCGAAGGCATCGCCCCCCAGCTCGTACGCGGGCTCCACGACGGCCGTCGAGACCACCCGGCCGGTGCCGATGGAGCGGGGCGGGAGGAAGGCCCGCAGCATCTCCGTGGGCAACTGCATGGACCGGGTGCGGGTGCGCCGCGCGAAGGTGTCGATATAGGTCCGCTTGGACGTGATGACCAGGGCGAGGAGCGAGGCCAGCGTCCGGCAGCGCCAGAGCCTGAGCCCGTCCAGGGAGGCCATCCGCAGCTGCAGGACCCCGAGCCGCTCCGCGCCGTTCATCAGCGGCAGCCATACGGTGAGCCCGCCCGTGCCCTCCTCCTCGACCCGCACCGAATCGGTGCGGTAGGCGAATCCGGCCAGGGAGTGGTCGAGCTCCAGGCGTGGCTCGCCCTCCTCGAGCGGCATCAGCAGCCGCTGCCGGAGGTCGATCAGGAAGACGACCGCGCGGCCCATGTTCATGGCCTCGGTGTAGCGGTCCAGGGCCACCGGGAGCTCCGCCGGTGATGCCTCGTGGGTGGCCCGGAGCAGCTCCTCCAGCAACTGCTCAGCGGTCTCGGCCGAGGTCGACACGTTCGCGTCCACCATGCGGTCAACCTTACGGCGGCGGGCCCCGCGACGCCCGGGGGTCACGGGGGGTCACCGGGGCGTGGGCACCGGCTCCCGGGGGACGGCGGCGGGCTCGCGCGGGGGCTCGCCGGGGGCGAGGGCCTCGCGTGCGACGGCCTGGCGTACGGCGGTCTCCAGGGCGGCCTGGCGTATGACGGTCTCGCGTACGGCGGTCTGCGGTACGGCTACGGCGGCGTCGCGTACGGCGGACCCCCGTACGACCACGGTGTCCCCGCGTGCCCCCGCACCCGCCCCCGACCGCGGGGCCCGGGAGAGCAGGACCACGCCGCGGGCGGCCGCCGCCGCGCCCATGGCGGCCAGCGCCCAGCCGCCCGGCCCGCCCCGGAACCGCTCGTCCAGCAGCACGATCCCGATGGCGGCCGCCGCCACCGGGTTGGCCAGGGTCAGGGTGGCCAGGGGTGCGCCGAGGCCGCTGCCGTAGGCGCTCTGGGACAGCAGCAGACCGCTCACCGCGAAGACCGCGACCAGCACGGCCACGACCGCGGTCCGCCAGGACACCAGGGCCGCCTCGGGGGCGCGGGAGCCGGCGAGCGCCACCGTGAGGGTCTGGGTGAGCGCCGAGGCGACGCCGGAGGCGACCCCGGACCCGGTGGCGAACCGCAGGCCACGGCCCGGCGTTCCGCGCCCCCCGCGCCCCGGCCGGACGCACAGCCCGATGAACGCCAGCACGACGGCCGCGAGCCCGACCGCCTCCGGCAGGCTCAGCGTCTCGCGCGGGGTCTCACCGGCGGTGACCGGCAGCAGGGCGCCGAGGCCGAGCAGGGCGAGGACCACGCCCCGCCACTCGTCCCGGACCACCCGCCGCCCGGCGAGCCGAGCGCCCAGCGGGACGGCCGCCACCAGGGTCAGCGCGCCGAGCGGCTGGACCAGGGTGAGCGGTCCGTACCGCAGCGCGGCCACATGCAGCAGGGCACCGGTGGAGTTGAGGCCGACCGCTCTCCACCAGGCGCCGCGCAGCAGCAGCCGCGGCATGCGGTCCGGCCGCCCGCTCGCGGCCAGCCGCTCCTGGGCCACGGCCGCGGTCGCGTAGGCGACGGCCGAGGCGAGCGCGAGCGCGACGGCTATGACGGTCGGGTTCATCCACCGTGCCTTCCTCTGGGCACTGTCTGTCTGCCTGCCACCGGGGGCGCTATCGGCACACAAACGTATCGATACGAGAGTGTACCGGTGCGGTGCCGTATCGGTACAAGGGCGTATCGGTACGCGGATGTGTCGGTACACTGCGTGGTCGGGGAGGGAGCCGGAGTCCGGTGGACCGAGGAGGAGACCCGATGGCGACGCAGAGCCCGGAGACGGACGCGCCGCAGCGCCGTTCCAAGATCACCCCCGAGCGGGAGCAGGAGTTCTATCAGGCGGTCCTCGAACTGCTCCAGGAGGGCGGCTACGAGGCCCTCACCATCGAGGCGGTCGCCGCCCGCACCCGCGCCAGCCGCTCCACCCTCTACCGGCAGTGGTGCACCAAGCCCCAGCTCGTCGTCGCCGCGCTGCGCTCCTGCAAGCGCCCCTTCGCGCTGGAGGGCATCGACACCGGCTCCCTCGCGGGCGATCTGCGCGCCGTCGCGGAGGCGGTGGGCGAGGCGGGGGAGGTGTGCGGCGGTGACACCGCGCTGGTGTACGCGCTCGGGCACGCCGCGCTGCAGAACCCCGATCTGCTCCAGGCGCTGCGCGCCGCGCTGATCGAGCACGAGGTGAAGACGATCCAGACGATGGTCCGCCGGGGCGTGGAGCGCGGCGAGGTGGCCGCGGACAACCCCGCCCTCGAATTCGTCCCCACCCAGCTGATCGGCGCGATGCGGGTCCGCCACCTGCTCGAGGGCCGGGCCGCCGACCGCGCGTATCTGACCCGCTTCCTCGAGGCGTCGGTCTTCCCCGCGCTCGGGCTGGCTCCTTAGGGGTGCCCGGCGGTGCGCGTACGCCTGCGGCGGGCTGCTCCCCTCCCCGCCCCTTCCCGAAACTGGAGCTCCGCCCCAGCCCCCGCCGGGGCTCCGCCCCGGGCCCCGCTCCTCAAGCGCCGGAGGGGCTGGAAGGCGGGGCTCTGCCCCAGGCACTGGACCGGGGCTCCGTTCCTTCCCGCAGCACCGATTTGCGGCTTCGCCGCGCGTGGAGGGGCTCCGCCCCAGTCCCCGGGGTCCAGGGGCGAAGCCCGGTCTTCCAGCCCCTCCGGCGCTTGAGGAGCGGCGTCTGGGGCGGAGCCCCAGTTTCGGGAAGGGGCGGGTAGGGGAGCAGAACCGCCGGACACCCCGCAGGGCCCTCGGACCGGAACCGTAAGGCCGTCGGCCGGGTTGCCGGGCTCGTTCGCGGGCTGCGGGGCCGTCAGATGATGGGCGGGCGGCCCAGCCTGGTCATGTGCCATACCGTGCGCCAGCGCATCGGCCGGCGCCGTCCGCAGCTGGTGCGCAGGCCCTCCAGGAAGCCGCCCGCCCAGGCCCGCAGCCCGGTCAGGGAGCGGGTGCGGGCGAGCGTGAGCAGCGTCCAGGTGGCCAGGTAGAGCGGTGCCAGCGGCAGCGGCAGGTGGCGGCGGGCCAGCCAGACCCGGTTGCGGGCGGTCATCCGGTGGTAGACGGCGTGCCGGGCGGGGGAGGTCCGGGGGTGCTGGAGCAGCAGTTCGGGGGCGTAGACGACCTTCCAGCGCGCGTCGAGCGCCCGCCAGGCGAGGTCGGTCTCCTCATGGGTGAAGAAGAACGCGTCCGGCCAGCCGCCGATCTGCTCCAGCATCGCCATCGACAGGCCGTGGGCGCCGCCGAGGAAGGTGGTCACCTCGCCGCCGCGCATCGGGTCGGACGCGCGCAGCCGGGGCACGTGGCGGCGCTGGGTCTCGCCCGTCTCGTCGGCGATGCGGAAGCTCACGATGCCCAGGCGCGGATCCTCGGCGTACAGATCGCGCACCCGGCGGAAGACGTCGGCGTCCACCAGCAGCCCGTCGTCATCGAGGTCGACGACCACGTCCACGTCGCCGAACTCGCGCAGCCGCCGCCAGGCGACGTTGCGGCCGCCCGAGACCCCGAGGTTCTCGGTCAGCTCGACCGTGGTCACCTCGCCCGGGAACTCGGGGAACTCCGGGAGCGGGGAGCCGTTGCCGACGACCACGACGCGGGCCGGGGGCACGTCCTGCTTCGCGACCGACTCCAGCAGGGCGGCCACCTCTCTGGGCCGGTTGCCCATGGTCAGGATGGCGATACCCAGGCGTGGTTCGGGGGCGGCGGGCACGGTGGGACTCCAGAGTTCGGTTGCGATGCCCGCGATCGTAACCGTTCACTCAGAAAGACACTTCCGTACGGCTGATGTTCATCAAGGACTGAGCAACGAGCTTCCAAGACTGAGCAAAACAATCAGCCGTCGAGTGCGGCGAGCGCCTTCTTGGCCGCGTCGATGGCGCCCTTACGGATGTCATCGGAGCCGGCGGCCTTGTGGCTCTCGAAGTCGCCGCCGTTGTAGGTCACGGTGACCGTGGCGTTGTCCTGGTGGACCGTCACCACGGCCTCGCGTATGCCCTGGTCGTCGTCCTCGGTGGTCTTCTCGGTCACCGACGCGTCGTCGCCGAGGCCGGGCACCGCGCTGCCGCCCCCGCTCTTCTGCTTCCCCTGCTTCCCCGCGACGCTCTTGACGTCGTAGGCGATGTCCAGCCAGCGGTAGTCGAAGTCGTCCAGCGCGTGCCAGGAGCAGCCCGTACGGCGGTTGAGGTCGCTGGACTTCAGCTCGTTCCCGGCCGTTTTGGCGCCCGGCACCAGGTCCTTGATCATCGACTCCGGGAGGACCGTGCACGCCTCCTCGGGCGGCTTGGCGTAGCGCGGCGCGGCGGCGCCGGTCGCCGGGGCCGAGGTCTGCGGGGAGGGGCCCGCCGGGGTGGCGCTCGTGTCCGAGTCGTCCGACGTCGTCATGGCCACCCCCGCGGCGGCGAGGACGGCGACGGGCAGCAGACGGGCGACCAGGGTGAGCGGCAGAGAACGCACGGCGGTCTCTCTTCGTTCGGATGCCGGTGTGGGGCGATGGTGAGGCGGTGGTGGGGCAGCGGTGAAGGATGTGGCGCGGTGGGAGACGACCCTGCCATATCGAGCGGTCCTCGAACAGTCCGGGGGTGGGCGAGGGGGCGTCCGGGAACCGCTGTGCCGATGGGGTGAATTGCCCACATCCTCACATTATCTCCACAATCGGAGGGTTATCTACGACGGGTGACGTTCCCTCATCCGTCAGCCGCGGCCGATGTACGGCATCGCCGTCGCCATGACCGTCGCGAACTGCACATTCGCCTCCAGGGGCAGCGACGCCATATGCCGCACCGTCCGTGCCACGTCCGCGACGTCCATCACGGGCTCGGCCACCACCTCCCCGCTCGCCTGCGGCACACCGGCGGACATCCGTTCGGTCATCTCGGTCGCCGCGTTGCCGATGTCGATCTGCCCGCAGGCGATGCCGTACCGGCGCCCGTCCAGCGACAGCGACTTGGTGAGCCCCGTGATGGCGTGCTTGGTGGCCGTGTACGCCACGCTGTCCGGCCTGGGCACATGCGCCGAGAGCGAGCCGTTGTTGATGATCCGTCCGCCCCGGGGGTCCTGGTCCCGCATCAGCCGGAACGCCGCCTGTGCGCACAGGAACGCCCCCGTGAGGTTGGTGTCCACCACCGACCGCCAGTCCTCGTAGGCCAGATCCTCCAGCGGCACGCCGCGCGGGCCGAAGCTGCCCGCGTTGTTGAACAGCAGGTCCAGCCGTCCGAACCGCTCCCGCACCGCCGCGAAGAGCGCGTCCACCCGCTCCGGACTGGCCACATCCGTCGGCACCACCGGGGCCGGGGGGCCGCCACCGGCCAGCCGCGCCGTCTCGGCCAGGGCCTCCTCGCGGCGCCCGGCCAGCACCACCGACCAGCCCGCCTCGAGGAGTTCGAGCGCCACGGCCCGGCCGACCCCGGAGCCCGCGCCCGTCACCACCGCCACTTTCGACACCACCGACACACGTCCGTCGCTCATGGCGCCGCAGCGTACGCCACGTCAGTTCACCGTGCTGGTGCGCCGATTCGCCGTAAAGGTCCCTTCCGGCAACGGAACTCACCGAGCGGTCATATCGATGTCGTGTGCACGCAAACGCCCGGCCGTCCCCCGGCACTCCAATTCCTCTGACGCCACGAGCCAGGGGAGAGCACATGGCACACGACTCGCACCAGCGCGCCATACGAGCCGCGGCCGCAACGTTGGGACGCCGCCGCTTCCTCACCGTGACGGGAGCCGCCGCCGCGCTCGCCTTCACCACCAACCTGCCCAGCGCCCACGCCGCGCAGGTGTCGCCGCGCGCGCTCGCCGACAACCCGTTCACGCTCGGCGTGGCGTCCGGCGACCCGCTGCCCGACGCCGTCGTGCTGTGGACCAGGCTGGCGCCCCGCCCCTACGAGCCGGGCAACGGGCTGCCCGAAGAGGGCACCGTCAAGGTCGAGTGGGAGATCGCCCGCGACGAGAAGTTCAGCCGCGTCGCCCGCCGGGGGACCATCACCGCGCACGCCGAGTTCAACTACACGGTGCACGTGGACGCCAAGGGGCTCGAGCCGGGCCGCGTCTACTGGTACCGCTTCAAGGCCGGGAACTGGACCAGCCCGGTGGGCCGCACCCGCACCACCCCCGCCCTGGGCGCCAAGGTCCAGGAGGTCCGCTTCGGCCTGGTGTCCTGCCAGGCGTACCACGACGGCTACTTCACCGCCTACCGCCACCTGGCGGGGGAGGACCTGGACGCCGTCTTCCACGTGGGCGACTACCAGTACGAGTACGCGGTCAGCGCCGCGGGCGGCGCCCGCGGCTACACCGACCGCACCCTCCCCGCGCACTTCAACACCGAGACCATGACGCTCGGGGACTACCGACTGCGCTACGCGCTCTACAAGTCCGACGAGGACCTCCAGGCCGCCCACGCCGCCTTCCCCTGGTACGTCACCTGGGACGACCACGAGACCGAGAACAACTACGCGGGCGACATCGACGAGAACGGCAGCCCGTCGGACGAGTTCCTGATCCGCCGGGCCGCCGCCTACCGGGCGTACTGGGAGAACATGCCGCTGCGGATGCCGCAGCGGCCGAGCGGCGCCGACATGCGGCTCTACCGCCGCTTCCACTACGGCAAGCTGGCCCAGTTCGACATCCTCGACACCCGCCAGTACCGCTCCAACCAGGCGTACGGCGACGGCTGGCAGTACCCGGGCCCGGAGTCCGAGGACCCCTCGCGCACCCTCACCGGCGCCACCCAGGAGCGCTGGCTGCTCGACGGCTTCCAGCGCTCCACCGCCACCTGGAACGTGCTGCCGCAGCAGGTCACCTTCTCCCAGCGGAAGAACACCACGGCCGCGCGCTCCAAGCTCTCCATGGACTCCTGGGACGGCTACCCCGCCTCCCGGGAGCGGATCCTGGCCGGTGTCGAGAAGGCGGGCCTGGACAATTTCGTCGTCCTGACCGGCGATGTCCATGTGCACTACGCCTTCGACATCAAGAAGGACTTCGACGACCCGGGCTCCCGGACCCTGGGCGTGGAGTTCGTCGGCACCTCCGTCAGCAGCGGCAAGGACGGCGCCGACAAGCCCGACAACTGGGCCACCTACATGGCCGCCAACCCGCATATGAAGTTCTACAACGGCCGGCGCGGCTATGTGACGGTCTCGCTGGACGAGGAGCGGGCACGGGCCGACTACAAGACTGTCTCCGCGGTCACGACCCAGGGCGCGCCGCTCACCACGGCGGCGTCGCTCGTCAGCGAGGCCGGGAACCCCGGCCTGCAGCAGGTCTGACGGGCGGGCGGGCCCGGCGCGCACCCCATGCGCCGGGCCCGCCCCGCTCACGCCCCGCCCCGCTCACGCCCCGCCCCGCTCACGCCCCGCCCCGCTCACGCCCCGCCCCGCTCACGCCCCGCCCCGCCCACGCCTCGTCCGCGTCCCCGTCCGCTTCCGGATACCGCACCCCCAGCCGCTTCCGCGCCGCGTCCAGGGTCCGCATCACCGCCAGCGTGCCGTCCAGCGGCACCAGCGGGGACTCCGTCTCGCCCGCGCGCAGCGCGCGCATCACCTCCGCCGCCTCCCGCTGGTAGGAGCGCAGCCCGTCCACCGCCGTGATCTCCTCCGGATCCCGGCCGGGCCGGTGCAGTACGAAGCGCTCGGGCTGGAAGAAGCCGCGCGGGAACTCGATCCGCCCCGCCGTGCCCGTCACCGCCGCCGTCATCGGCGTATCGGCGGTGATCGAGCAGGACAGCAGCGCCACCGCCCCGCTGTCCCAGCCCAGCGCCAGGCCCGTGTTCACATCCACGCCCTCGGGGGAGAGCTGCCCCACCGCCCGCACCTCGTCCGGCTCGCCGAGCAGCAGCTGGGCGAAGGACACCGGATAGACGCCGAGGTCCAGCAGCGCGCCGCCGCCCAGCGCCGGATCGCGCAGCCGGTGCTCCGGGGGATACGGGCCGGGCAGCCCGAAGTCCGCGTGGACCGCCCGGACCTCGCCGATCGCGCCGTCGTGGATCAGCTCGGTCATCCGGCGGACGACCGGGTCGCAGTACGTCCACATCGCCTCCATCAGGAAGCGGCCCCGGGCCCGGGCGAGGTCCACCAGCTCCTGGGCCTCGCGGACATTGAGCGTGAACGGCTTCTCGCACAGCACCGCACGCCCCGCCTCCAGACACAGCCCGGCCGCCGCCCGATGGGCCGAGTGCGGGGTGGCGACATAGATCACATCGATGTCGTCATCGGCGGCCAGCTCCTCCCAGCCGCCGTAGGCACGGGATATCCCGAACCGCTCCGCGAACCGCTTCGCCGACTCAGGACGGCGCGAGCCGACCGCGATGACCTGCGCATCCGCCATCTCCAGCAGGTCCGTGGCGAACGAGGCGGCGATGCCACCGGTCGCCAGAATCCCCCACCGCACCGGCTCGGCCTTCGGTCCGGACATCCCCACCCCTGGCTTGTTCGGTGCTTATTCGGTCGTGAGCACTCCAATTCAGCTGAGAGCATAGACAACGATTCAACGACTCATGGAAGGTCAGCATGCAGCAGCCCGGCCAAACGGCCGCCGCTCCCTCCCGGGCTCACAGACCCGACCCCTCTTCTCCCTCCTCCGCCGCCGCGCCCCAGGTCACCGCCCCGCTGACCGCGCAGCGCCGTACGAGCCTCCTCGTCACCTTCGTCCTCGGCGGGCTCACCGCGCTCCCCGCCCTCTCGATGGACATGTACCTCCCGGCCCTGCCGGAGGTCACCGACGCGCTCCATAGCTCGGCCGCCACCGCCCAGCTCACCCTCACCGCCTGTCTGATGGGCATGGCGCTCGGCCAGCTCGTCGTCGGCCCGATGAGCGACAAGTGGGGCCGCCGCCGTCCCCTCCTCATCGGCATGGTGATCTACGTCATCGCCACCGCCATCTGCGCCTTCGCACCCACCGCCGGGCTGCTCATCGGGTTCCGGCTGCTCCAGGGGCTCGCCGGGTCGGCCGGGATCGTGATCGCCCGCGCCGTCGTCCGCGACCTGTACGACGGCATCGCGATGGCCCGCTTCTTCTCCACCCTCATGCTGATCTCCGGCGTCGCGCCCATCGCCGCGCCCGTCATCGGCGGGCAGATCCTGCGCTTCACCGACTGGCGCGGCGTCTTCGTCGTCCTCACCGTGATCGGCGCCCTGCTCACCCTCGTCGTCTGGCGCTTCCTGGGCGAGACCCTGCCCGCGGAGCGCCGCCAGGACGGCGGGCTCGGCCAGACGCTCCGTACGATGCGCGGGCTGCTCGCCGACCGCGTCTTCGCCGGATACATGCTCGCGGGCGGCTTCGCCTTCGCCGCCCTCTTCGCCTATGTCTCCGGTTCGTCCTTCGTCGTCCAGGAGATCTACGGCGCCTCCCCGCAGACCTTCAGCCTCCTCTTCGGGCTCAACTCGATCGGCCTCATCGGCATGGGCCAGATCAACGGCCGGGTGCTCGTCGGCCGAGTCAACATGGACAAGGTGCTGGCCGTGGCGCTGACGCTGATCGCCCTCGCGGCGACCGCGCTGCTGATCCTCTCCGCCGGGGTCTTCGGCAAGGCCGGTCTGGGGCCGGTCGCGGCCTGCCTGTTCGTGCTGATGTCGTCGATGGGTCTGGCCATGCCGAACACCAACGCCTCGGCGCTGATGCGCACCCCGCACGCCGCCGGTTCCGCCTCCGCGCTGCTGGGCACCTCCACCTTCCTGCTGGGCGCGGTCGCCTCCCCGCTGGTGGGGATCGCGGGCGAGACCACGGCGGTGCCGATGGCCGTCGTCCAGCTGTGCTGCGCGCTCGCGGCCATGGCCTGCTTCATGGGATTCTGCCGTCCGTGGCAGCGACGTACGAAGCACAGCGTGACCGTGGTCTGACCCGGCTGCTGGAGACCGTCAGGGCGCTTCCCGAGGGGGAGCGCCCTTGGTGTTCCGGGGCGGCGCTGGCCGCCGGGACCGGCTCCGGCCCGCTGGCCGAGGAGCCCTTCGGCTGGGCGGTGCGCCACGCGGCGTACGACGAGACCTCCGACCGGGGCGTGGAGCTGCCGCGCGAGCGGTGGGAGCCGGTGCGCCGCGACACCGTCTTCGACCTCGCCTCGCTCACCAAGCTGTTCACCACCATCGTGGCGCTGCGGGCCGTCGAACGCGGGCTGATCTCGCTGGACGGTCGGGTGGCCGGGTACGCCCCGGAGTGCACGGCCGCCGCCGAGCACGGCATCACCGTGCGGCAACTGCTCACCCACACCTCCGGGCTGATCCCCGAACTGCCGCTGTACGAGTACGAGTACGTGGAGGACGGGCGGGAGCGGGCGCTGGCCCGGCTCGCGGCCGAGCCGCCGGCCACCCCGCCCGGCACCGCCCGCCGCTACTCCGACCTCAACTTCCTGCTGCTCCAGCGCGTCCTGGAGCGGTCGGCGGGGCAGCCGCTGGACCAGCTCGTCCAGGAGACGGTCACCGGGCCGCTGGACATGACCGGCACCCGCTTCAACCCGCCCGCCTCCTGGCTCCCCCGGATCGCGGCCACCGAGGACCAGCGGCGGCCCTGGGGCAAGCTGGACCGGGGGATGCTGCGGGGCGTGGTGCACGACGAGAACGCCTGGGCGCTGGGTGGGGTCGCGGGGCACGCCGGGCTCTTCTCGACCGCCGGAGACCTGGCCGTGCTGTGCCGGACGCTGCTGGCCGGGGGCGGGCCCGCGCTGTCGTCGGAGTCCACCGAGCTGATGCTGACCGCGCCGGGGCTGGGCTTCGAGGTCGACCAGCCGTGGTTCATGGGGGAGTTGGCGGGGCGGGGCGCCGCGGGGCACACCGGGTTCACCGGGACCAGCCTGGTGGTGGACCGGGCCCGCGGGGCCTATCTGGTGCTGCTCGCCACCACTGTGCATCCGCGCCGCCGCCCCGGCGACAACGCGCCCCGAGCGGCGGCGGCCACGGCGCTGGCGCGCGCCTTGGGCTGAGGGTGCCGGCCCGAGCCCTTGGCTGAGGGTGCTGGCCCACGCCTCGGCCTGACAGCACTGGCCCGCGCCTCGGCCTGACAGCACTGGCCCGCGCCCTTGGCCGACCTGCCTCGGCCGGCCTGCTCTCACCAGCCGGTGATGTCAGGACAGTTGGCCTGATCCGTTCGCTTCGTTAGCCTGTGCAACTGCCGTGTACCCCCGGACGGCCGCGCTGCTCCACCGCCATGAGGAAGACCGCTGTGACGAACCTCCAGGACCCGCAGGACTCTCCGGCCCCTCAGGACTCACCGGGCGCGGAGGACGCGCCCGGCGACCCGGGCCCGGCGGCGCCGCCCCCCGGCTGCCCCGCCCACGCCGACCCCTCCCACACCGGCCCCGCACTGCTGTACGGGGAGCGGTACCTGCGGAATCCGGCCGAGAGCTACGAGCGGATGCGGCGCGACCACGGACAGGTCGCCCCGGTCCTGCTGGAGTCCGACGTCCCCGCCTGGCTCGTCCTCGGCTATCGCGAGATACGCCAGGTCGTCACCGACGTCCAGACCTACGGCCGCGACTCACGCCGCTGGAACCGCTGGGACGAGGTGCCGTCCGACTGGCCCCTCATGCCCTGGGTGGCCCACAGCCCCATGATCCACTTCACGGAGGGGGACGAGCACCGGCGGCGCTCGGCGGCCGTCAGCGACGCCCTCGCCTCCGTCGACCCCTTCGAACTGCGCCGGCACTGCGAGCGCTTCGCCGACTCGCTGATCGACAAGTTCGTCGGCAGCGGCAAGGCGGACCTGGTCTTCGACTACGTCTACTCGGTGCCCGCCCTCGCCATGGGCACGATGTACGGCCTGCCCGAGGACCAGCTGGAGTACATGGCGGAGGCGGTGACCGTCTCGCTGCTCTCCAACGACGAATCCATGGCCGCCCAGCAGCGCGCCGCCGAGGTGGTACAGCGGCTGGTGGCGGCCAAGCGCGAGGAGCCGGGCCCGGATGTCACCTCCCGGTACATCGAGAACTCCCCGGACCTCACCGACGAGCAACTCGTCGGCGACCTGATGGTGATGATCGCCGCGGGCATGCCCGCCACGTCCTACTGGATCGGCAACACCGTCCGGCTGATGCTCACCGACGACCGCTTCACCGTGACCCTCGCGGGCAACCGCCGCAGCATCGGCGAGGCCATGAACGAGGTGCTGTGGGCGGACTCCCCGCTCCAGAACGTCATCGGCCGCTTCGCCACCCGGGACACCACCCTCGGGGACCAGCGCATCCGCGCCGGTGACCTCCTCGTCCTCGGCTTCGCCGCCGCCAACGCGGACCCGCTGCTGTGGCCCGACTCCACGGTGGGCTACGCCGGGAACAACGCGTATGTGTCCTTCTCCGGTGGCGACTACGGTTGCCCGGCGCATGCGCCCGACCTGGGCAAGATCATCTCGGAGACGGCGATCGAGGTGCTGCTCGACCGGGTGCCGGACCTGGAGCTGGCCGTCGAGCCCGACGAGCTCCAGTGGATGGACTCCCTCTGGTACCGCTGCCTGGTCTCCCTCCCGGTCACCTTCACCCCCGCCCCGGCCGCGGGCTAGCCGGCGTCCGATCGGGAGCGCCACCGCCCCCGCATCGTGCTCGTTTGATGTCATCGGGGGTGGACCTCCGGGAGGCGCTGTTCTCCACCCCCGATTCCACCTCTGGGTCCAGGTGCGGAAGGGCGCCCGACAGCACGCTTGGGGGCATGACAACAACCGAGTGGATCACCGACATCGCCCTCATCCTTGTCGTCTTCCGGCAACTGCGGGAAGGCCGCCTGGACCTCAAATCCTTCCTCATCCCGCTGGGGATCGTGGCCTTCGTGGCCCATACGTACCTGGACGGCGTTCCCACCGCGGGCAACGATCTGGTGCTGGTGGGGGCACTGATGGCTGTGGGCGCCGTGCTCGGCGTCGCCGGTGGTGTGTACACCCGGGTCCGGGCACTCGACGGACACATCCTGGTCAAGGCCGGTGCGGTCTCGGCGGTTCTCTGGGTGCTGGGCATGGGCGCGCGCATGGGATTCCAGCTGTGGGTCGAGCACGGCGGTGGCGCCGACGACGTGGCCCGGTTCAGCGTCGCCCACCACATCACGGGCGACCAGGCATGGGTGGCGGCGTTCGTCCTGATGGCTCTCACCGAGGTGGTCACGCGGCTGGCCACGATCTTCCTGCGCGGCCGGCTGGTGCCCCGCGAGCAGCAGGCACCGGCGGCGAACCACCTCCTGGCCCGGCCGTGAGCTATGGTCTGGCCGTGCCCGCAGCCGAGCCCGCGTCCTCCCCCGCGTCGGTGCCACCCCACCGGGTCGAACCGCGGTCGATGCCGGGACGGGACCCCCGTATGCAGTGGGTGCTGACCCTGGCCGTCATCGGCGCCGGGATCCTGACGATCCGGCCGATGGGTTTCAGCGGGTGGGGGCTGGCGGTCGCCGTGCTCTTCGTGCTCAACTGCCTGGCGCTGCTGGCCCGAGGGCTGCCCGAGGCCAGGGTCACGGAGCGGGTCGCCGTCGTCTGGCTGTCTCTCGGGATCGTCGCGTCGGCCGCACTGATCGCCACCGGCCGCGGCGGATCGACCTACCTCTTCGCCTTCTTCCTCGCCGGACACGTCGGATACCGGCTCCGGACCAGACCGGCCGTCGTCCTCGCGCTGTCCTGCAGCCTGCTGTGCGGCGCCGTCCTGTACTTCCATCTCGGGCCCGGTCACCACCTGGTGCCCTGGGAAATCGGCCTGGCCACCGGCGTCCCGGTCCTGGTCGGGATCGCCAACCGCAGTCATCACCAGGCCGTGCGGTCGGCGCTCTCGGCGGCGGAGTCCGCCGAGAGCGCCGCCCGAGCGGAGGCCCAGGCGGCGGTGCTGACCGAGCGCAGCCGGATCGCCCGGGACGTGCACGACGTCCTGGCGCATTCGCTGGCCGGGATCAACATGCAGCTGGAACTGGCCGACGCGCTGCTCGACACCGGTGACCTGGAGAAGGTGCGAGAGGCCAACGGCAAGGCCCACAGCCTGGTCAAGGAGAGCCTGAAGCAGGCGCAGTGGACCGTGCACACCCTCCGCGAGGACTCCCTGCCGCTGCTGGAGAGCCTGACCGCGATGCTGGCGTCGTCCGGCCACCGCGACGCCCTCACCGTCACCGGGACCGTCCGGGAGGTGCCGGCGCAGGTGACCCAGAACCTCCTGCGGATCGCCCAGGAGGCGCTGACCAACGCGGCCCGGCACGCGCCCGGCGGCGATGTCGGCGTGGAGCTGACGTTCGCCGCCTCGTCGACGACACTGAGGATCCGCAACCGTGCCGCCACCCGCCCGGTGGACGCGGGCGTCGGCAGCGGGATGGGACTGATCGGGATGCGTGAACGGGTGGCCCTGCTGAACGGAACCCTCACCACGGGCCCGGTCACCGAGGAACCCGACCAGGGCGGCTGGCAAGTGGAGGCAGTGATCCCGCAATGACCGAACCCTTCGGAGACAGCCGGACGTTGAGGGTGGTCGTCGCCGATGACCAGGCCGCCGTCCGGGAGCCGCTCGCCGCGGTGTTGGGACTCTCCGCGGACATCGAGGTCGTCGCCGCGGCGGCGGACGGGAGCGAGGTCCTGACCGCGGTCGCCGCCGGGCCGGTGGACGTGGTGCTGATGGATCTGAGAATGCCCGTACTCGACGGGACCGAGGCGACCCGCAGGCTGAGCGAGGAACACCCCGAGGTGGCCGTCGTCGTCCTCACCACTTTCGCCGACGACGACTCGATCCTGGCCGCGCTGAGCGCGGGCGCCCGCGGTTACCTGACGAAGAACGCGGGACGCCAGGACATCGTCCGGGCGATCCGGGCCGCCGCCGCGGGCCAGTCCGTACTCGACCGGGAGGTCCAGGACCGGCTGCTGGCCACCGTCCGCGGCAAGCCCACGGCTGCCGGAAGCGCGCTCCCCGCGGACCTCACCCCCCGCGAACGCGAAGTGCTGGCCGCGATCGGGCAGGGTCTGCCGAACCGGGCCATCGCCGAGAAGCTCTTCATCAGCGAGGCCACGGTCAAGACCCACATCAACAACCTGTTCGCCAAGGCGGACATCCGCGACCGGGCCGACGCCGTGCGCCGCGCCATCGCGGCCGGCCTCGCCTGACCCGCCACGACCGGCTCCGCCGCGTTGGGCGCGAACGGCCACGACGGTGGCGCGGGCGAGCGACGGCAGGTCAGGGCATCCAGCGGAGCGCTTAGTGGCGAGGCTCCTCCTCGGGGGGCCAGACATCGCCCCAGGACACATCGCGGGCGGCCCGGTACAGCGGCCCCTGACGCTTGGTCACCGTGGTACGCCCCAGCCCCTCCTCGGGCGCGCACAGGTCCAGCAGCACCTGACCCTTGCGGATCTGCGGGCGGCGCACCACCCGCGCCCCGGCGGGCGTCGCGTCGAACCGTACGGCCGCGACATAGCTGAACTTCTCGTCCTCGTACGGCAGCGAACCGCCCTTGACCCGCCGGTGGAGGGAGGAGCGGCGGACCCGGGTGGCGAAGTGGCACCAGTCGGTGCCGGGCTCGATCGGGCAGGACGCGCCGTGCGGGCAGGGGGCGACGATCCGCAGCCCGGCCGCCAGCAGCCGGTCCCGGGCCTCGCGGATCCGCAGATAGCCGTCCGGGGTGCCCGGCTCGATCAGCGCCACGGCCTGCGCCGCGCGCGCCGCCTCGGCCACGACGGCGTGCCGGTCGGCCTCGGCCAGTTCGCCCAGTACGTAGCTGACGGTGACCAGGTCGGTCCCGTCCGGCAGCGCGAGGCCGTCGCCGATGGCCCGGCGCTGCCAGCGGGCGGTGCGCAGCGCCTCGGAGGGCGCCTGCCGGGCCAGTTCGCGGCCGAGGGTCAGCGCGGGCTCGGCCCAGTCCAGGACCGTGGTGCTGTGCCCGGCCCCCGGCCAGGCGGCGGCCACGGCCCAACTGGCCGCGCCCGTACCGCCGCCGATGTCGATGTGCGTGGCCGGGGCCCAGCCGGGCGTACGGGCGCGGAAGGCGTCGAGGGCGGCGCGCACGGCCTCGAAGGTCGCGGGCATCCGGTACGCGGCGTACGCGGCGACGTCGGAGCGGTCGCGCAGCACGGGCGCGTCGGTCGGGGTGCGCCCCCGGTAGTGGCCGATCAGCCGGTCGACCGCCTGGGCCGCCTGGCGGGGCGGCAGACCGTCGAGGAGTCCGGCGAGCGCGGTGTGGGGCGTCTCGTCGGCGAGGGCGGCGTCGGGGGCGTGCATTCGGGGGATTCTACCGGCGGGAGGTAACCGTCCTCGCCGCCCGGGCGGAGGGTCGGTCAGGGGCCGGGCCACCCCCGCCGTCCGGGCCGGACCGCTGGTCGGCCACCGCTGGTCGGACCCGCTCACGGCCCGCTCGCCCGCCACCGCCCGCCGTCGGTCACCCCCCGCCGTGCGCCCGCGGCATTCGTACGGGCGTGGAGATCAGCCGTCCCGGCGCGTCCGTGATGATGCCGTCGCAGCCGAGCCGCAGCATCCGGTCCCGCTGTGCCGGGGTGTCCACGGTGTGCGCCCATACTCGCGGTATCCCGGAGGCGACGGCCCGTCGTACGTCCTTGTCGCGTGCCCGGTAGTCGACGTCCAGCAGATCGACGACGCCGCGCCAGTCGCGCGGGGTGTCGGTGCGCATCTGCCGGGCGGACCGCCACAGCTGGGTCAGCAGCCCCTTGCGGTGGGCCTCGCGGGCCACCTCGGGGCGGTTGCTGTTGACGTAGACGGAGTGGATCAGCCCCCGGTCGCGGATCATCTTCGCCAGCCGCGGCAGGCTTTCCGGGTCCTTGGCCTCCACCATCAAGGTGATCCGACCGCCGAACCGGTCCAGCACCTCGGCGACGGTCGGCGGCCGCTCGGGCCGCCAGGTGCCGCGCAGGGAGGGGTCGGGGCGCAGCCGGACGTCGCGCCACTGGGCGGTGGTCAGGGCCCGTACGGGCCCGGTCCGGTCGGTCGTGCGGTCCAGCGTCGCGTCGTGCATCACCACGAGCGTGCCGTCCCCGAGCAGGCGGCTGTCGAAGTCCAGGACCTGGGCGTCGTGCCTGCTGAAGGCGCTGGCCAGCCCGGACATGCTGTTCTCCGGCACTTCCAGGGCGCCGCCGCGGTGCGCGGTGTAGACGACGGCGGGCTTCCGGGACGACGGCGTCGTGAGCGCGGGCTGGAGGCCGAGGCGCGCCGGTTCGGCGGCCGGAAGTATTTCGGCGGCCGGGGGTATGAGGCGTCGTACGGACGGACGAGCGGTGGGGTGGGCCGCGACGGCCGCCGGTATGGAGAGGCCGAGCACCACGACGGCGGTCAGAAAATGCCTGCTGATCATAAACGGAACGCTAGGGGCGTGACATCCGTTATGCCCTGATATCGGCACCCGGTCGGGGTGCTCTCACCCACCCCGGATGCGGACACCGGCCACTTCCGGAGCAGGATGGTGGCAGCATTGATCGGGTACCGGCGGTACCGCCGGTACGGGCGGTGAAGCGAGGCGGTAGATGGAACGCATGGGCAGGTTCTCCCAGTGGCTGCGTCGGCCGAGGAGCGGAGCGGGCGGCGACCAGGGCACGGGAGCGGGCGCCGCGGGCGTCCGCGAGGACCTGCTCATGGCCGCCGCGGCGGCGGGATTCCCGCTCGCGCCGGCCGCGTACCCCTCCGGCTACGGCTGTTCCTGTGACCGCATCGGCTGTCCCACCCCGGCCCGCCACCCCGTCTCGTTCGCCTGGCAGACCCAGGCGACGACGGACCCGGACAAGGTCGCGCAGTGGCTGCGCGCCGATCCGCAGGCCAACTTCATCACCGCCACCGGCATCATCCACGATGTGCTCGACGTGCCCGCGGACGCGGGGCGGCTGGCCCTCGAGCGGCTGGGCGCGGCCGAGGTCGAGGTCGGGCCCGTGGCCACGAGCAGCGGCGATCTCCAGCAGGGCCGGATGCTCTTCTTCGCGGCCACGCGGGGTACGCCCGACGACGAGGACGAGTGGTGGCCGTGTGAGCTGGACTGCCATCCGGAGACGATGGATGAGCATCCGGGGCTGCGGTGGCACTGCCGGGGGAGCTATGTGCTGGTGCCGCCCGCGAGGTTGCCGGGGGACGGGCATGTGGGGTGGGTGCTCGGGCCGGAGCGGCCGCTGCCGGATCCGCTGACGCTGCTGGAGGCGCTCACCGATGCGTGTGCCCGCTTCGCGGGCTCGGATCAGGATCAGGCTGCTGCTTGGCCGCTGGGGCGGTAGGGCGGTCGCGTCTCGGGGTTTCGTTGCCGGGTGCGGGCCGGTGGGTGGGTTGTGCCCACCCGTCCCTCCCCCAGCTACCGCTGGGAGGTGCCCCCTCCGCGGGACGATTGCCCACAACTAGCCTCATTCGCCCTTCGCGGCGGTTACGCCCTCCAGGCGGTTGAGGAAGACCACCTTCGGGTCTGCCGCGTCCTTCGCGGGGACCCGTACCGCCGACTCCGCGATGCGGGTCAGCGTCACCGCCCTCTTGGCCTCCCCCGTCATCAGCGCCTTGATCTGCGGATCCGGGTTGGGCCGGAACCCCTTCGCCATGGTCTGCTTCTGCCGGTGGTGCGAGGTGAAGAACACGATCGCCCCGCCGTCCGAGGTGCGCAGCCCCACCGGGGCGTCCTGTGCGCCCTGCGCCGGGCTGTCGATGTACTCGGTCCAGAACTTCGGCGTGCGCAGGTACTTCTTCCGGGTGTCCCGCAGCCCCGACGTGGACTGCCCGTCGGCGAAGACCGAGCCCTTGCCCGTCATCAGGTAGTCGGCGTACTCCGCGCTCAGCTTGTCCGGCCGGGTGGCCAGCTTCGGGGCCGGTCCCGCGGCCCGGACCGGCTTGGCCCAGCCGTCCTTGTCGGTCGCGAAGTCCGGCACCTCGTCCTGGCTGAGGATCGACAGATACGCGGCCTTCCACGGCTCGTCGGCACCGCCACGGGTGAAGACGAACAGCCAGCGGTTGTCGTCGCGGTTGCTGTCGGTGTCCGCGACGAAGAACTTCGGCCAGCCCACCTGCCTGGGGATGCGGTAGGTGACGTCGGACAGCTCCAGCGACGGGTACTTGGGGTTGCCGTCGGGCGAGCTCGCGTGCTGGGCCTTGAGGTCGGCCGTGGTGATGGCCTCGAGCGGGCCCGTCTCCACCTTGCTCGCCAGCGCCGGATCCAGCTCCCGGTACGCCTTGTTGTACGTGTCGGTGAACCGCTCGAGCGCCTTGGGCGCCTCAGCCTTGTCCACCGACGGAATGTTCTCCCGCTCGCCGTGCACCGTCATGCACCCCGTGAGCGTCATCCCCAGCGTCAGTACCACCGCTGCGGTCGGAACTGCCAGCTGCCGACGGGGCGACCTGCGTGTCATGGGGCTCCGGCTCCCGATTCGTGGGGGCTGCTGTGGACGGCGACACCCTACCCGGGCGGAGGAACAGCGCGAGCGTGGGGACCAGGTAGAGCGCCCACATCCACACCTGGAGCCAGGTCGGGTCCGGCTGGAAGTTGAAGACGCCCTTGAGCACCGTGCCGTACCAGGAGTCCGGCGCGATGGTGGAGCTGATGTCGAAGGCCAGCGAGTGCAGCCCGGGCAGCCAGTCGGCCTCCTGGAGGTCGTGGAACCCGTACGCGAGCACCCCCGCCGCCACCACGACCAGCATCGCGCCGGTCCAGGTGAAGAACTTCGCCAGGTTGATCCGGAGCGCGCCCCGGTAGAACAGCCAGCCCAGCACCACGGCGGTGACCAGGCCCAGGACCACGCCGATCAGCGGGTCCGCCGTACCGTCGTTGCTCGCCCGCACCGCCGTCCACACGAACAGCGCGGTCTCCAGACCCTCCCGGCCGACCGCGAGGAAGGCCGTGGCCACCAGCGCCCCGGTGCCCATCGCGAGCGCCGCGTCCAGCTTGCTGTGCAGCTCGGACCTCAGATGGCGGGCGGTGCGCCGCATCCAGAACACCATCCAGGTCACCAGGCCCACCGACAGGATCGACAGCGAGCCGCCCAGCGCCTCCTGCGCCTCGAAGGTCAGCTCCTGCGAGCCGAACTCCAGCGCCGCGCCGAAGGACATGCTCAGGACCACCGCGGCGGCGATGCCGAGCCACACCGGGCGCAGCGCCTCCCGGCGCCCGGTCTTGACCAGATAGGCGACCAGGATGCAGACCACCAGGCTGGCTTCGAGTCCTTCGCGCAGACCGATCAGGTAATTGCCGAACACGAGGTTCGCCTTCCTTTTCCTTGTCGGGGGTTCCTGGAGGAGGTGGTCGAGGATTTCTGGGGGAGTCCGTCAGGAGAACAGCGCCCGGCCCCACCAGTCGTCCGCGTCCCGGACGCCCGGCGGGACGGCGAAGAGCGCCGAACCCACGTGCTGGATGTACTCGTTGAGCGCGTCGGTCCGCGCCAGCCGCCGCTGTACGGGCACGAATCCGTCCCGTACGTCGTGCTGGTAGGCGAGGAAGAACAGCCCCGCGTCCAGCCGCCCCAGACCGTCCGTGCCATCGGTGAAGGAGTAGCCGCGGCGCAGGATCCGGGCCCCGCCGTTGGAGTCCGGATGCGCCAGCCGGACATGCGCGGTGGGCAGCATCGCCTTCAGATTCGGCGCGTCGTGCTCGCGCTGCCTGCCCTGTGGCGCGCCTTCGCCCTTGTCCCGGCCGAAGACGTCCTCCTGCTCCTTGAGCGAGGTGCGGTCCCAGGTCTCGATGTGCATCCGGATGCGGCGCGCCACCAGGTACGAGCCGCCGGCCAGCCACGCCGGGCCCGCCTTCCCGCTCACCCACACATGCTTGTCCAGGGCGGCGGAGTCGGTGCCCGCGATGTTCCGCGTGCCGTCCTTGAAGCCCATCATGTTGCGCGGGGTCTGGGCGTCCGGCGTGGTCGAGGAGGTCTTGCCGAAGCCCAGCTGCGACCAGCGGATGGCCACCTTGCCCATGCCGATGCGGGCCAGGTTGCGGATGGCGTGCACGGCCACCTGCGGATCGTCCGCGCACGCCTGTACGCACAGATCGCCGTCGCTGCGCGCCGGGTCGAGGTTGTCGCCGGGGAAGGCGGGCAGGTCGATCAGCGCCTCGGGGCGGCGGTCGGCGATGCCGAAGCGGTCCTTGCCCTTCTTGTCCGTAAACAGCGTGGGCCCGAAGCCGATGGTGAGGGTGAGCCGGGACGCCTTGAGGCCCAGTGCCTCGCCGGTGTCGTCCGGCGGGGCCTCCGCCAGATCGCTCACCGCGCCGCCGCCGACCGCGTGCCCCTGCGTCATCCGGGTCGCCGCCTTCGTCCACTCCTTCAGCAGCGCGATCAGCTCGGCGCGGTCGTCGGTGGTGACGTCGAACGCCGCGAAGTGCAGCCGGTCCTGTACCGCGGTGGCGATCCCCGCCTGGTGCGCCCCGTGGAAGGGCACCGCGGCGCCGCTGTCGGCGACCGCCTGGGTGTCGTCCGCGTCGCCGCTGAGCGCGGCCGCCGCGCCCCCGGCTGCCGCGGCGCCGAGCGCGAGCCCGGCGCCGCCCCAGCCGATCAGCGCCCGGCGCGAGGGAGCCGTGTTGGCCTCGTCGGTCATGTCCGGCTCCCTCACTTGGTGACGACGGCGGCGGCGAGCCGGGAGAGCGGCTCGGCGAGCGCGTTGACCGCGTCGGACAGCTTCTTGCGCTGGGACTCCGAGACGGTGTCGTACGACACGAAGCCATCGCCCTCGCGGTACTGGTCCAGCAGCTTTCCGACGGCCGCGAACTGCTTGTCGAGCTCCTTGGCCAGCTCCGGGTCGTTCTTGGCCGCCACAGGCTTCAGCAGCTTGTACGAGGTCTCGGCGCCCTCGACGTTGCCCTCGAAGTCCACCAGGTCGGTGTGGCTGTAGCGCTCCTCCTCACCGGTGACCTTGCCGGTCTGCACCTCGTCCAGCAGCTCCTTGGCGCCGTTGGCCATTCCGGTGGGGGTGATGTCGGCGGTGCCGACGCGCTTCTGCCAGTCCTTCAGGTCCTTGATGAGCTGGTCGGCGAGGTCATGGTCGGCCGCGGTGATCTTCTTGGTCTGCCACAGCGACTTCTCCAGCCGGTGCCAGCCGGTCCACTTCTGGCCCTTCTCCAGGCCGTCCTCGCGCACATCCACCTTGGGGTCGATATCGCCGAAGGACTCGGCTACCGGCTCGGTGCGCTCCCAGCCGATGCGCGAGGGGGCGTAGAGCTTCTTGGCACCCTCGAGGTCGTCCTTCTTGACCGCGTCGGCGAACTTCTGGACCGCGGGCAGCGTGTCGTCGGCCTGCTTCTGGGCGTACGTCCGGTACGCGGCCACCGCCTTGTCCAGCTTCGGATCGCGCTTGGCCGGATTGCCCTTGCCGGTGGCGGACACCTTCTGGCGGATGCCGTGGCCCTTCATCCCGGGCTTGCAGGCGATCTCGTAGGAACCGGTCTTGACCTCGGCGTTGATCGAGGCGCTGGTGCCGGGGCCGATGTTCTCCCGCTCGGTGACGATCCGGTCGCCCGGGGCGTAGACATAGACCTCGGTGACCTTGGAGCCCTTGTTCTCCACCGCGAACTTCACATGTCCGGCGGGGAAGGAGGTCTTGGAGACCTCGCACGCGCTGTCGGAGGCGGTGACCTGGATGGCGTCGGAGTCCTTGGCGTCGGACTTCTGGGCGCATCCGGCGACGGCGGTGATCGTCGTCAGTGCCGATATCGCGGCGACAACGGAGGTGCGAGCGGCTCGCATACGGGCTCCAGACGGAATCAGGGCAGGGCGGGCGGGACGGGCGTAAGACGGTCGGATAAGGCTGGCCTAACTTAACTGAGCCTTGCCTGTGTGGATCCTGTGTAAGGTCAAGGAGTGCTCTGCGGATGGCAAAGGTTTGGCCAAGGTGGCTGATTTGATGCGGTTCGCAGTCCGGGAAAAGTGACGCACGCCTCTCATGGGCGCGGCTCGTCGGATGTCGCCTTTGACGTCGTCTTTGGCGCCGCCCCCGCTGGCGCCCGCCGCCGCCCCGACGACCACTTGGCCTGCAAATGGGAAGTCGGCGTGAGCTTTCCTGAAGGGGGACTACGGCCTTGCGATCCCCGAATGGGGCCGGAGTCCCTGTCCTGCGGCGGCTGCGCCTACCGCAGGGGGTCTGGAGGGCGGGCCGCTGGGGCCGTCGTCCGGTACGGGGGCCCGGAACACCAGCGACCCACCCGGCTCATGGGGCGGGGGTGCTCGCGAAGCAGAGCCGGACCGCGAGCACCGGCGGCGCGGGCACGCAGAGCAGCAGGACGCGCGGGGTGGCACGGAAGGCGAGCAGCCCGGCCCGCGCGGTGGTCGACCGCCGACGGCACCGCCTCATGTGCCCTCCTCTGCCCGAGCCAGGCGTGCTGCCTCCTCGTAGGCGCTGAGCAGCCGCTCCCCGGTCTCGCATACGGCGCCGGGCGTCCGGCAGGCCGGGCAGCCCGCAGCGTGCTCGATGGCCGCCCGCCACGCCTCCTCGGCGTCCAAGGCGACCCCGGTCCGGTCGCCGCCTGCCATCAGCAGCGCTCCTGCGGCCTGGCCCGGAGCGTGGTGACGAGGCCACGCGGGCAGTCGACGCTACGGATGATCAACCGCACTTCAGCTCGCCCCAAACCTGCTTGCCCCAGCGGTACCGGTCCGTCCCCCACCGGTCCGTGAGGGCATCGACCAACAGCAGCCCCCGGCCTCGGGTGTTGTCGCCGCCTGAGTCTGTCCGCAGGTAGGGGACATCGCGGGACCGGTCCACCACGCCGATGCGGACGAACTTCTCGGACGGTCGGGTGACGACGACGCGGATCGACCCCAGACGGGCGTGATCCACGGCGTTGGAGACCAGCTCCGTGATCACCAGCGCGGCGACCTCTATCAGGCCCTCCTGCCCCCAGGCGGCCAGTGCGGTCCGTACCAGCTTGCGGGCGGCTCCCGCGCTCTCCGGTACGCGGCGCATGGTCTGGGAGTACCCGGGGTGCCCTGTGGGGCGAGGTGTAGCGGTCACGGACATCAGGACCTCAGTGGGTGCGAAGTGAGCGGCCTTGTCCGAGTGAACGACGGCTCGCCGCGCGACAGAGGGAAATGTCGCCCAGGTGCGCACATCGCCCAGCCGGAAATTCTCGACCGACTCTCCTCGCGGAGGGGGCTCACATCGCTACGGTGGGTACGTGGAGGGGAACGAACACCTCATCAGCGCCCTGCGCGAGAGCGGCTCACCCAGGCCGCCTTGGCGGACGCGGTGAACACTCACCTGCACCGCGACGGCCACGAAGGCACGGTCAGCGACCGGACGGTCCGCAACTGGCTGACCGGAAAGACCCGTTGGCCGCACTCTCGGCAGCGGGCAGCCTTAGAGGCAGTATTCGGATGTAGTGCCGAAGAACTGGGATTCGTCCCGCCAGCCCGAAGATGCCCCGCCACAGAACCGGAGGATCCCGTGAGGCGCAGGAACTTCCTGATGGCCACCACCGGTACGACGGCTGCGGTCGCCGTTCCTCTCATCGCACAGCACTCCGTAGGCACCTCAGACGTGATCCGGCTCCGTTCCGGCTTGGACGCCCTGGTGGCCGTGGACGCCACACGGGGAGGCCACGACGAACTGGAGCGCAGGGCCCTTGCCGGGGCGGCCAAGGCGCTGGAGAAGCAGAAGCTGGGTGCCTCTCAGCGCATCCGCCAGAGGCTGTTCAGCGTGGCCGCCGACTACACGTGCAGTGCCGCCTGGTCCGCCATCGACGACAAGCGCACCGACCGGGCTCGCGGCCTGCTGGATCGGGCGCTCTATCTGGCCGGAATGGCCAAGGACTCCGTCGCCGAGCTGCAAGCCTGGAACTTGCACGCCTTCCTCGCCCACCATCGCGGTGCGTATACCGAGGCCGTCGACTCCGGCTATGCGGCCCAGGCGACGGCCATCGCCCGGCGGGACCCGTTCTACGCCTCTCTGGCCCATGTCCGGACGGCACTCGGCCACTCCACCCTGGGCGACCGACAGGCCGCCTTACGCTCCCTCGGGTGCGCCTGGGAGGCGCTGGACAAGGCGTCCCTGAATGATCCCCGCCCGAGCTGGACCGCCTTCTACGGACCTGGCGAGCTGATGGCCCTCACGGCCATCGTCCGGGACAAAATCGGTGAACCTGCGGAGGCCGAGGCCGCCTCCCACAAGGCGCTGGCCACCATCCCCGAGCAGTTCCGCCGCAACCGCGCCCTGGCCACCGTACGGCTCGCGCTGACCCAGCTCCACCAGCACGACGTCGACCAGGCGTGCGCCACGGCCTCCACCGCCTTCGACCTGATGGACGGGCACCCGATCCCCGGACGGATGCGCTCTCATCTCGGTGACTACTACCGCGACCTGATCATTCTTGCCCCGGATGCGGGTGTCGCCCGCGAGTGGGGAGACCGCTACCGAACCGAATGGAGCCGCGCGTGACCGCCGCAGGGCTGAACGTTCGACACTTCACCCAGACCGATCTCCCGGAGATCCGCCAGACGCTCATCGACGTACACGCCGACGCCCTCGCGGACGAGATGGACGACCCCTTCAACCAGCGCTTCCCCTGGTTCGTGGACCACTGGGGCGGTCGGCCGGGGTTCTCCTGCGTGATCGCGTACGACGGCGACAAGGCGGTGGGCTTCGCCTACGGCGCCCCGGGCAGCCCCGGTCGCGAGTGGTGGCGCGAGCACCTCGACCCGGCGCCGGAGAAGCACCGGACCTTCTCGTACTCCGAACTGGCCGTCATCCCGGCGTGGCGGAAGCAGGGCGTGTCCGAGCGGCTGACCCGCGCGCTGATGGCAGACCGGGACGAGGATCTCGTGGTCCTGCTGGTGGACACCGAACACCCCCGGGTGCAGGCCCTGTACGAGTCTTGGGGCTTCCGCAAGGTGGGCAAGGACCAGCCCTTCCCGGACTCCCCGGTCTTCGCCGTCATGCTCACCGAGTTGCCCCTGAAGTAGGCCCAGAACAGGAGGGTTGGTGCTGGGTTTTAGCAGGGCGCTGAGCCCGGCCTCTGCCGCACTTCTGGAGTACGCCTCCCGCCGTTCCTCCTCGGCAATCTTCGCCCGGTGTCACTGCTGGAGCCATCCACCCAGGAGAGCGCCCCGCCGCCCCGACTGAGGCCCCGATCAGGCCGATCCACTCTGCTCGCCCCTCAGCTCATCGCATGGCGAGCCTAGGCTTGTCCGGTTTCCAGTTGGGTGAGGTAGTCGGTGGCGGTGGCTGTTTCGGCGGCGCCGATGCGTTGGTAGATGGAAACGGCTTCACGGAGGTTGTTGATCGCGGCGAGTGCGTCGGTGTGTGCCTGGCAGCGGGCAATCCCTTCAAGGGCGTGTGCCTCGTCCAGGGGGCTGCGGACCTGACGTGCCAGGAGGAGAGCTTACTGATAGGTGTCAAGCGCCCGTTGCGGTCCCGCGGAGCGGGCGAGCAGGGTGCCCCGTGCTGTTCAGCGTTTCCGTCTCCCGCTGTCTATCACCGACTTCTTCGAACAGTCTGCGTGACCGTACCAGGAGAGCGGTCGCCGCTGTGAAGTCCCCCGTCAGCTGACGTACCCAGCCCAGGTCTAGCAGGACGTACGTCTCGCCGAGGCGGTCGCCGAGGGTGCGGTACAGCTCCAGTGCTTGCCTGGCCAGCCCGGTCGCCGCTGTGAAGTCTCCCGTCAGTCGCCGTACCCAGCCTAGTTCCCGCAGGGTGTTGGCTTCGCCGAGGCGGTTACCGAGGGTGCGGTACAGCTCCAGTGCTTGCCTGGCCAGCCCGGTCGCCGCTGTGAAGTCTCCCGTCAGTCGCCGTACCCAGCCCAGGTCCCGCAGGGCGCCTGCCTCGCCGAGGGGGTCGTTGAGGGCGCGGAACAGTTCCAGGGCCTGTTCGGCTGTCTTGCCTGCCGCTGTGAAGTCTCCCGTCAGTCGCTGTACCCAGCCCAGGTCTAACAGGGCGTGGGCTTCGCCGAGGGGGTCGTTGAGGGCGCGGAACAGTTCCAGGGCCTGTTCGGCTGTCTTGCCTGCCGCTGTGAAGTCTCCCGTCAGCTGCTGTACCCAGCCCAGGTCTAACAGGGCGTGGGCTTCGCCGAGGGGGTCGTTGAGGGCGCGGAACAGTTCCAGGGCCTGTTCGGCTGTCTTGCCTGCCGCTGTGAAGTCTCCCGTCAGCTGCTGTACCCAGCCCAGGTCTAACAGGGCGTGGGCTTCGCCGAGGGGGTCGTTGAGGGCGCGGTACAGCTCCAGGGCTTGCTCGGCCAGCTCGGCCGCCCCTGTGAAGTCCCCTGTCAGTTGGCGTACCCGGCCCAGGTCCCGCAGGGTGCCTGCTTCGCCGAGGGGGTCGTTGGTGCGGTGTGCCCTCTCGGCGGCGGTGCGGTGGAGGGTGATGGCCTGGTCCCAGGGGCCTTGCTGACGGAGGTAGGCGGCCATGGCGTCGGCGAGGGCGATGAGGTGGGTGGGTTGGGTGTGATTGGCGGTGTGGTGGGCGCAGGCGAGGAGGTTGGGGTGTTCGGTGTGCATCCAGCTCAGTGCCTGTTCGCGAGTGGTGAGGTCGGGTACCGCGCCGGGCGCTGGGGTGGGGTGGGTGTGGGGGCGCGAGGTGGTGTTGAGGTGGTGGTCGGCGGTTTGGGCGGTGTGGGTGTAGTAGTTCAGGAGGCGTTGGGTGGCTTGGGTGCGGGCGTCTGCCGGGTCGTGGGTGGTGAGGGTGTGGGCGTATTCGCGCAGCAGGTCGTGGAGGCGGTAGCGGCGCGGGGCGGGCTCGTCGATGAGGTGGTCGGTGTAGAGGGTTTCCAGGTGGCGTCGTGCCTGGGCGAGGGGGATGTCGGTGAGGGCGGCGGTGGCGTAGGGGTCGATGTCGGGGCCGGGGTGGAGGCCGAGGTGGCGGAAGAGGTGCTGGAGGTGGGGTGGGAGGTCTTGGTAGGAGAGGTCGAAGGCGGCGGCGACGGCGCGGTCGCTGGTTTCCAGTTCGCCCAGGCGGTCCTGTGCGGTGGCGAATTCGTCGGTGAAGGTGGTGAGGTCCCAGGCGGGGTGGTGGGCCAGGCGTCCGGCGAGCAGGGTGATCGCGAGGGGGAGGTGGCCGCATAGCCGTACGGCTTCGGTGACCGCGCTGTGGTCCGTGTCGGTGGGGGTGCGGCGGGCCAGGCGGGTGAAGAGGCGGGCGGCCTGGTCGGGGGGCAGGGTGTCCAGGGGGAGGGGTTCGGCGCCGTCGAGGGCGATCAGGCGCCGTCTGCTGGTGACCAGCACCAGGCACTCCTGGGAGGCAGGCAGGAGAGGTTCGACCTGGTCGGGTCCGGCGGCGTTGTCCAGGATCAGCAGCATCCTGCTTCCGGCCAGTCGGTCACGCCACATGGCGGCGCGCTCCTCCAGGGTGTCGGGCAAGTTCTGAGGGCTGATGCCGATGCTGATGAGCAGGGTGGCCAGGACGTCGGCAGGGTCGGCGGGGGGCTGGCCGGCGGTGTGGGCGTGGAGGTCGACGAACCGATGTCCGTCCGGATAGCGGGCCGCGAGCTGGTGGGCGGCGTGGGTGACCAGCGCGGTCTTCCCGACGCCTGCCATGCCGTCGACGGTGTGGATGCTGATGACCGGGGCGCGCCCCTCCTCGGCCACGCGCAGGAGACGGTGGAGTTCGCCCTCGCGACCTGTGAAGGCCGCGATGTCGCGGGGCAGGGTGCTGTGCAGAGCGGCGGGGGCAGGCCGTGGCGGCGTCTGGTGGGTGGGGCGCCCTGACTGTTGGCGTCGGCCTGCGGCGCGGGCGGTGTGGTAGGCGCGCCAGAGGCGCGTCAGGGTCTCACCGGAGCCGAAGAACTCGTCGGCCTGGCGGGCGACCGGCTGGGTGGGGGCCTGGGTGCAGCGTTCGAGATGGGTGACGTAGGACTTGGTGTACCCGAGACGCTGGGCCAGGGCGAGTTGGGAGAGTTTTGCGGCGGTGCGCAGCCGGATCAGTTCGGCCGCGAACGCTTCGGCGGCCTGCCGTACCGGACCGTCCGCACCGCCCGCGACCGGGACCGGCACCGAGTTCTCCGGTGCCCGGTCGGGCGGTGGGCTGTGCGGTTCGTCTACGGGCAGCGGAGGGTCAGTGGCTTCGTCTGGCACGGGCCGCAGGTGGGCGGTCGGCCGGGGTTGGTCCACCGGGTCTTCGTCGTCTGGTGATGTGCCGGTGGCGTCCATGCCGTGCCCCTTACCGTCCAGGTCCCCGTCACGCGCCCCAGGCGGGTTCGGATCGGCGAACGCGGATTCGGTGCTCGGGGTGGCGTGTCCTTGGCGGACCACCGTTGGACAGCGCACGGGGCGCGTACCAGAAGCGCACAGGGGCAAATACCGGAGCGAACCGCCTCTCCCGTCACAGCAGAGCACTCCTGTCCCAGATGTGACCAGAGCAGCCGCTGCGCGGGGCTGGGGGCACCATGTCCTCGGAGCGGGTTTGCGGCTGTTCCCGGGTTGGCCGCTGTGCCTCTGGCCGAAGGCGCCGGGACCGTCTGCGGCCGGCATACCTTGCTGGCGCTTTCCCGGGCTGGTGGTGAGTGAGGTGTGAGTGAGTGCTTCTCACCGTGGTCTCACCCCTGTTCTCACCGGTGTGCTCATGGCACCGGGGCGCCGCATCAGGGCGAGCGGTCCGGGCGAGGGGAAGGAGAAGGCGATGACCACGATGACGGTGATCCCGCCGGCGGACGAGGGCTGGTTCAAGAGCAGCTTCAGCGGGGGCGGGGGCAACTGCGTGGAGGTCCGTTTCCAGCGGGGCCTGGCGCACGTGCGTAACACTCACGACAGGAGTGGCCCGATGGTGACATTCAACCGGGCCGAGTGGGAGGCGTTCCTGCTCGGGGCGTGGAACGGCGAGTTCAATATGCCCGCCTGATATAGCAGGGCGTAGTCAGGGTGCTGTGGGCCGATTCCGGTCCACAGCACCTTTCGGGCTGACTGAGTACGACTCAGTACGACTTGGTCCGAATCTCCGGAGCCCTCATCGCCGTCCAGGCCGTCGTGACAGACGGGGCGGCGTGTGTGAGGTTGGGAAGCGGAAGAGACTGGGCCGCTGTTGTCACGGCGCTGGGCGCCGAGAGGTCTGAAGGGGGAGGGCTGGGGATGGGGGATGTCTTACCCGGCGGGCCGGGAGACGGATCAGTGCGTGGTGGGGTGTGGTCGGATCTGTCCGGGGCGGCCCGTGATGTGGTGCAGGCCGGACACGTACACGGTGGTGTTCACTTCCACAGTCCCGCCCCGGTGAGTGCCGAGGTTCCCGTGCCGCGTCAGCTCCCGGGCGATGTGTCCGGCTTCGTCGGCCGGGCGGCCGAACTCGCGCAGCTGGACGAACTGCTGCCCGAGGACGGCGGAGGTCCGGAAGGGGTCGTGTCGGTCGTTGTGATCGCCGGAACTGCCGGGGTGGGCAAGACCTCCCTCGCCGTACACCTGGCACACCGGATCAGCGGACGCTTCCCTCATGGACAGCTGTTCGTGAACCTACGCGGCTATGACACTGGGCCGCCGCTGGCGCCTGCGGCGGTGCTGGAGCGGTTCCTGCGCGCGCTCGGTGTTCCGGGTCCGGCGGTTCCGTCCGGGCTGGAGGAGCGAGCGGAGCTGTACCGGTCGCTGCTGGCGGACAAGCGGGTCCTGGTGGTGCTGGACAACGCCGCCACCGTCGGGCAGGTCCGCCCGCTGCTCCCCGGCACCACGGGTTGCCTGACGTTGGTGACCAGCCGTCACCGCTTGTCCGGGCTGGCCGTGCGCGACGGCGCCCGCCGCATCACCCTGGGCATGCTCAGCGAGCAGGAATCGGCCGAGCTGATCACCGCGGCCACCCGCGGCTACCGCACCGGTGACGACCCGGGCCAGATCGCCGAACTGGCGCAGCTGTGCGCGCGTCTTCCGCTGGCTCTGCGGATCGCCGCCGAGCGCGCCGCCACCCATCCGCTGTTCGCTCTGCCCGAGCTGGCCGCGCAGTTGCGGGACGAGTCGACGCTGTGGGAGGCGCTCTCCAGCCCCGACGAGGAAGAGGCCGATGCGGTACGCACCGTCTTCGCCTGGTCCTACCGCACCCTTCCTCCCCCCGCCGCCCGCCTCTTCCGACTCCTTGGCCTGCACCCGGGCCCGGACATCTCGGTTCATGCGGCCGCCGCCCTGACCGAACAGGAACCCCGGCAGACCCATAGCCTGCTTGACCTCCTGGCGGGTGCCCATCTCATCGAGTCCATCGGGGCGGACCGGTACCAGTTCCACGACCTGCTGCGCGCCTACGCCACCGACCAGGCCCACCAGGAAGAGACCCTCGAAGGCCAGCACGCCGCGTTCCACCGCCTGGCCAGCTGGTACCTCTACACCGCCGATGCCGCCTGCGCGGCGGCCCAGACCTTCGATCCTTCCATCCTGCCCTCGGAGCAGACCGGCCCGGCACCAGTGATGGCCTTCGGCGGACAGCAGGAAGCATTCGCCTGGCACCAGAGCGAGCAGGCCAATCTCCTGGCCGTCGCCCGAACTGCCGCGCAGGCCGGACTGGAGGAGATCGCGTGGCAGTTGCCGGCCGCTCTGCACGGCATTCACATGGCCCGCAGCGTTTTCGACGACTGGAAGGCGATGGCCGACATCGGGCTGGAGGCCGCCCGACGGCTGGGTGACCAGCGGGCCCAGGCACTCATGCACAACACCCTGGGCATCGCGAACAAAGACTCCGGACAACTGGTGCGAGCCACCGAACACCACCAGGCCGCACTCGATCTCCGTACCCGCATTGACGACCACGCCGGGATGGCGGAATCCGCCAACGGCCTGGCCCTTGTCCATCTGGGGCGCCGCGAACTGGACGCCAGCCGTACCCGTCTGGAACAGGCCTTGGCCCTCTACCAGCAGTACGGCCCTCACCACTGGACCGGTGTGGTCCTGTGCAACCTCGGCTTCACCGCCGCCGACCTAGGCGAACTCCATCAAGCCGCCCACTTCACCCGCCAAGCCCTGACTGTGTACCGGGAAACCGGAGCCGATCACTCTCTCCGCATCGACGCCCTACGTCTTCTGGCCCGCCTCGCCCGGGAAACAGGCCAATATGCCCAGGCCGAGGAGCATCTTGCGGACGCCTTCTCGCTGCAGGAACACTCAAGCTTCGTCACCATCGACGCAGCCCTCCGGCTCGAACAGGCCACCTTGCTGAACGCACAGAACCGTCACGAGCAAGCCGTTGAGGCGTACTGGGTGTGTGAGAGGCTCCAGCGCTCCATCGGTAACCGCACCGGCCAGGCCCTGGCCTACGACGGCATCGGCCAGACCCTGCGCGCTCTCGGCCGTCTGACGGAGGCCATCGACTTCCACACCACGGCCGCCCGCATCCTCCGCGACCAGAATCAGCCTTGGGGCCTGGCCAACGCCCTCGCCCACCTTGCCGACGTCTGCACGGCTGATGAGCAGTCCGAACATGCCTGCCAGCACCGCGCCGAAGCCCTCGTCCTCCTCGACGGCTTCACCGACCCGCCCGCTGCCGCCCTGCGCCAGCGGCTCCAGGAGCTGACCACCGGATGACGCCACAGCGGCTCCTGTCCGCGCGCCCCCTCGTGGCGCGCGGGTGAGCCGTACGTGACGCGGCGCGGAGCAGTGCAGCCCCGGCCCGCTGCGGCACGGCCGCCGCACCGGTCGCCCGCGCTCACCGATCCCTCCTGCCCGGTGGGCGCGGGCTTCGCGCATGCGGTGCCTCAGGCGCTGAGCCGGAACTCCTCGGCCAGCTCCCGGAAGATCCCCGCGTTCAGCGCGTAGGCGCGCTTGCACTCCTCCACCACGCGCTGCTTCTCCAGGTCGTCCACCGGCAGGGCGTCCAGCAGCGCGCGGTACTCCCGCTTGAAGGCCGCCGGGTTGGCTATCGACTCGAAGACGTAGAACCGCACCCCGTCGCCCTTACGGTCGAAGCCCCAGGTCTTCGCCGCCGTGTCCCGGACGATCTGGCCGCCGGACAGATCGCCCAGATAGCGGGTGTAGTGGTGGGCCACATAGCCCGCGGGCCAGTCGCGGGCGCACTCCGCGACCCGCGCCGCGTACGCCGCCGTGGCGGGCAGTGCGGTGAGGCCGCTGCGCCAGTCGGGGCCGCCGAGGTGGGCCAGATCGCGCTCCAGCTCGGCCAGCCGGGCCAGCTCCGGCCGGAGGAACGGGCCCGCCACCGGGTCCGCCGCGAGTGCGTCGGAAGGGGACTCCAGGGCTCGGTAGACGAACCACAGCTGCTCGGAGTAGCGGCGGTAGGCCGCCACCCCCAGCCGCCCACCGAGCAGGTCGCTCATGAACGACGAGCTCCCGACGTCCGAGTGCGCTTCCCGTGAGGCATTGCGGATCAGGGCGGAGAACTCCACGGTGGACCTCCGGGGGCCGGGGTATGTAGGTTAGCCGTACCTAAGTGGAGGCCACTGCCTACGTCAATAGCTTTCCCGACAAGCTGTCGGTAAAACGGCCGCCGAAGAATCGGCCCCCGGCACAAGACATCTTCGAACCGCCCCGACCGCTACGGCAGAGTGAGGATCTCCGCCCCGGTCTCGGTCACCACCAGCGTGTGCTCGAACTGCGCCGTTCGCTTGCGGTCCTTGGTGACCACGGTCCAGCCGTCCTCCCACATGTCGTACTCATGGGTGCCCAGCGTCAGCATCGGCTCGATGGTGAAGGTCATCCCCGGCTTGATCTCGGTGGTGTGGTGCGGGCTGTCGTAGTGCGGCACGATCAGGCCGGAGTGGAACGAGGTGTTGATCCCGTGGCCGGTGAAGTCGCGGACCACGCCGTAGTCGAAGCGCTTGGCGTACGACTCGATGACCCGGCCGATGATGTTGATCCGGCGGCCCGGCCTGACGGCCTTGATCGCGCGGTTGAGCGACTCACGGGTGCGCTCGACGAGCAGCCGCGACTCCTCGTCCACCTCGCCGCACAGGTAAGTGGCGTTGTTGTCCCCATGCACCCCGCCGATGTAGGCGGTGACGTCGAGGTTCACGATGTCGCCGTCCTTGAGGACGGTGGTGTCGGGGATGCCGTGGCAGATGACCTCGTTGACCGAACTGCACAACGACTTGGGGAACCCGCGATAGCCCAGCGTCGAGGGATACGCGCCGTGGTCGCACATGTACTCATGGGCCACCCGGTCCAGCTCGTCCGTGGTGACCCCCGGCGCGATCAGCTTGGCGGCCTCCTCCATCGCCCGCGCGGCGATCCGCCCGGCGATCCGCATGCGCTCGATCGTCTCTGCGTCCTGGACCTCGGGCCCCTCGTAACGAGTGGGGCCCTCCTTCCCGACGTACTCCGGACGCGGGATCGAGGCGGGGACGGAACGGGTGGGGGAGAGCTTCCCCGGGACTAGAAGCGACTGGCCAGACATATCAGCGAGTGTATCGGCGGCGCATGGGGCAGCATGGCCGCAAGGGAGTACGAGCGGAAGGTCGGGGCCGGGATGGCGCTGTTCAGGAGAGGGACCGCCGGCAAGCCCGGCGAGTGGTACTACTGCATCAAGCACCAGAAGGTCGAGGAAGGCCCGGAGTGCCGCGCCGCCGACCGCCTCGGCCCGTACGCCTCCCCGGAGGAGGCCGCCCGCGCGATGGAGACCTCGCGCGAGCGCAACGAGGAGTGGCGGAACGACCCGCGCTGGCGCGACGACGAGCCCCCGGCGACGGGCTGAGGCTGATTGGGGCCCCCGCTACAGGCTGCGGAGGCAGGTCTCCAGGTCCTCGTCGGCGAAGATTGCGCAATACGACGAGTGCACGGCCAGATACGATCCCTCGTCGTCGAGGCGGAGCTGAAAAGACAGGTTCATCCAGGCGCGAGGTCTCCTGTTGTCCACGCGCAGCGGGAAGGCTTCGGGCTGGGTCGGATTGACGCGGGTCAGGCCGTGACCAAGAGTGAAGACGGGGCCCGCCTCGGAACGGGGGCGGAGAACGGCGGCGATGCGAACGTGCTGGCATACCGTCCCGTTGAGCGTCTTCTGTAATTCCTGAGCGAACGCACGAGCCTGACGTTCGAGCTCAGAGGTCAACCGTGCCGCCGATCGATACCCACAGTGCGTGTGCCTGCGCGGAGGTGAAGTAGCCGCTGCTCGCCTGCTCTTCGAGCTCGGCGTACGTCAGACCGAGCCCGTCCAACGCGCGCTGGGCAGCGGCCTGGTACTCCTCATCGGAGACCACGATCACGACGTCGTCGTCGTCGTGATCCGTCGTCCACTGCTCGTTGATCGTCACACTCATCGTCTACCCCCCGGACGGCCTCTGACCCTGCCAGTGTGCTGCAGGACACTGACAGCATCCCGTATTCGTGACCTCGCCGACAGTTACATACCCCGATTGGGTGAACTGTTACCGGTCAGAGTGGTCGACCGAGAGAACGGCGTCGGCGGGGGCGCCCTCACCAATGCGTCGGTGGCGGCGCCGCCAAGTGCTCCGCCAGCCGGGCCAGCCGGTCCTGGAAGCGGCGGCGGCCCGGGCGCGGCAGGCTGTTTTCGCCGGTGGCCGCGCTGACGAGGTGCTGGAGGGTGTCGAGGTCGAGGTCGCCGCCCTCGGGGGCGGAGAGGGCGTCATGGGCCAGGGCGTGCAGTTCGGTGGCGCCGCCGTCGAGGGCGAGCACGGTGGCCCCGCCCCGGCGGGCGTCGTTCACCCGCTCCAGCAGCCCGGCCCCGGGGTCGTCCGGCGCGACCACCAGCAGGGTCTCCCCGCGGCCCGCCCGCTCCAGCCGCCCGAGCCCGACCGCCAGGTGCGCGGGGACGGCGGTGCCCTCCGGCACCCGGTGGCGGACGAGGGTGGGGGACAGTTCGGGCAGCCCGGACCAGGCCGCCTCGTCGTCGAGGTGCGCGGCCAGGTGCCACGGTTCGTAGGCCTCGCTGCCGACCAGCAGCAGTCCGCCCGCGCGCGGCCCGACCGAGGCCCGTAGCGAGCCCGCGAAGCGGCGGGTGGCCTGGAGCCATTCCGTTCCGGCGAGGACTTCGCGCAGCAGCGCGACCCTTACGGCGTCCATGGCATCCGGATCCTGCCCGGGTCCGTGCCCCGGCGGGGGCGATTCTGGTCCGGCTCACTCGTTCGGGGCATATGCGGCGGGCATGCCGTCGACCCGCTCCGCACCCGGCGCCCACGCGCCCTCCGTCCGCGTCTCCAACTGTTCATGCGCCGTCTCTTGACGCTCTGTAAGGCAAACCCTAAGGTCGCCGCACACAAGGGACGTCCTACGTCCTATTTTTCTGACTCGACACTCGATTGCGACGGGGCATCGGGAGGCCTGATGGCAGTCGACACGGGGGCGGCACGCTCGTACGAGGTGTCCGTTCCGTTCCGGGCGGGGACCGAGGGCTATGCGAGCTACCGGATCCCGGCCGTCGCGCTGACCCACGACGGCACCGTCCTCGCGTTCGCCGAGGGCCGGGTGGACTCCTCCGCCGACGACGGCCATATCGACCTCGTGCTCAAGCGGTCGGCCGACGGCGGACGGACCTGGGACGCCTTACAGGTGGTGGCCCGCAACGGCGACGGAACGGCGGGCAACCCCGCCCCCGTCGTCCTCGACGGCGGCCCGAACGGCGGCCGCGTCCTGCTGGTGCACGTCCGCAGCGCGGCCTCCGCCACCGAGGACCGGATCCGGCGCGGCGAGGTGAGTGCGGCCGACGGGCGGCGGGTGTGGCTGACGTACAGCGATGACGACGGCGCGAGCTGGAGCGAGGCGCGCGAGATCACCGCGAGTACCAAGCGGCCCGAATGGCGCTGGTACGCCACCACCCCCGGCCATGCCCTGCAGTTGCGGTACGGCCCCCACGCGGGCCGGATCGTCATCCCCGGCAATCACTCCCTGCCGCCGACCGTCCCCGGCGACGACGGCACCGAGGGCCGCTACAACGGCGGGCACGACCTGCTCAGCGACGACGACGGCGCCACCTGGCGGATCGGGTACGTGGACGACAACCCCGACGGCTATATCAACGTCAACGAGACCACCGCCGCCCAACTCCCGGACGGCCGCGTCTACTTCAACACCCGCACCGACGCCACCGCGCCCGGCACCCGCGCCGACGCCCACTCCGGTGACGGCGGCGCCACCCTGGACCTCCCCTTCCGGCCGCAGGCCGGACTGGTCGCCCCGGTGGTGGAGTGCGGCGTGCTGCACCTCGGCGAGCCGGACGCGCTGCTCTTCTCCGGCCCCGCCGACCCCGCGTACCGGGCGCTGATGACCGTCCGCACCAGCCTTGACGGCGGCATCACCTGGCGGCCGAGCCACACCGTGAACGGCCTGCCCGCCGCCTACTCCGATCTGGTCCGGCTCGACGACGCCACGGTCGGACTGCTCTACGAGACCGGCGACTTCAGCGCCTACTCGACCATCACATTCCGGCGCATTCCGATGGAGGAGCTGGTTTGACTTCCTCCCCCTCGCGAACGAGAGGGATTCCTACAGCTCGCGCCGCAGGGCTTCCTGCTTCGTCACCGACTGCCCCGTCCGGGAGGACTCCCGTTGAGGTCTTACACCGGCTCCACAGGCCGATACCGCCAGTCCGGCGGCCAGAAGGTTCTTCGCCGCGTTCACGTCGCGGTCGTGGGTCGTGCCGCAGGCGCACGTCCAGGTGCGGACGCCCAGCGGCATCCTCTTTTGCAGGGTGCCGCATACGGAGCACAGCTTGGAGGAGGGGAACCAGCGGTCGACCGCGATCACTTCGCGGCCGTACCAGGCGGCCTTGTACTCGAGCATGCTCCGGAACTGCGACCATGCCGCGTCGGAGATCGCCCGGGACAACTTGCCGTTGGTGAGCATGTTCCGGACGGTGAGGTCCTCGATCACGAGCGTTTGGTTCTCACGCACGAGTCGAGTGGTCAGCTTGTGCAGATGGTCACGGCGACGGTCGGCGATCCGGGTGTAGACCCTGGCGACCTTGCGGCGTGCCTTGGCCCGGTTGGTGCCGTCGCCCCTGGCCTTGCGGGCGAGGTTGCGCTGGGCGCGGGCGAGGCGGGCGCGGTCGCGCCGCTCGTGCCTGGGGTTGGCGATCTTCTCACCCGTGGACAGGGTGAGCAGATGACCGAGTCCGGCGTCGATTCCGACCGCCGAGCCGCCGGCGGGCAGCGGCTGGACGGCGGGGTCCTCGACAAGGAAGGAGACGAACCAGCGCCCGGCCGCGTCCTGGGAGACGGTCACCGTGGACGGGAGGGCGCCTTCCGGCAGGGGACGCGACCACACGATGTCCAGCGACTGGTCCATCTTCGCCAGCGTCAGCTTCCCCTCCCGGAACCGGAACGCGCTGGAGGTGTACTCGGCGGACTTGCCGGACTTCTTGCGCGACTTGAACCGCGGGTACTTCGACCTCCTGGCGAAGAACGCGGTGAACGCCGCCTGGAGGTGCCGCAGGGCCTGCTGGAGCGGAACCGAGGACACATCGTTGAGGAAGGCCAGTTCCTCAGTCTTCTTCCACGCCGTCAGCATCGCCGATGTGGCGTTGTAGTTGATCCGCTCCTGACGCAGCGTCCACGCCTCGGTACGGGCCGCGAGCGCCATGTTGTAGACCTTCCGCACGCATCCGAACGTGCGCGACAGCTCCACTGCCTGCGCATCGGACGGATAGAAGCGGTACCGATACGCCCGCTTCACGTGAGTGGTCATGGCTCACAGACTAGCGCATCAGCTTGTGACTGCCTGCCGGACGGTTGTCGGCGGCGGGCGCCGAATCGCCCCGGCGGCGATTCGGCTTTCCCTGCCCTGCTCCGCAGGGGCCCGATTCCTCCCCCGCCTGAAGGCGGGGGTTTCCTCGGAGGTTCCCGATGAACGACACCCCGACCGGTACGAGCGACACCCCGACACGACGGGACACGCGGATGGCCCGATGGAACACCTGGACGCACGGCACGCCGCGCCGCGCGGTCCTCGGCGGCGCGGCCGCCGCGGCCGCCGGGTTCGCCCTCGCCGGCTGCGGCTCGGACGACGACGGGGGTGATGAGCCCAAGGGCCGCAAGAAGGGCGAGAAGATCACCCTGACCTTCTGGTCCTGGGTGCCGGGCATCGACAAGCCCGTCGCCCTGTGGAACAGCAAGAACCCGGAGGTGCGGGTCAAGGTCGAGAAGGTCTCGGCCGTCGACGGCGCCCAGTACGCCAAGATGCACGCCGCCATCAAGGCGGGCAATCCGCCGGACCTCGGCCAGATCGAGTACCCGGTCGTGCCCAGCTTCCTCATCGACAACGGGCTGTTGGACCTGACCAAGTACGGGGTCGCCGACCACAAGGACAAGTTCATCGGCTGGCAGTGGCAGCAGTCCGTCTTCGGCAAGGCGGTCTACGCCGTACCGCAGGCGTCCGGCCCGATGGGCCTGTTCATCCGTCAGGACCTCTTCGACAAGTGGGGCATAGAACCGCCCACCACCTGGGACGAGTACGAGGCGGCGGCCACCGCGATCCGTAAGAAGGGCGCCTGGATCGAGACCTTCTCGGCCACCAACGGCAACCGCTTCGCGGGGCTCGCCTGGCAGGCCGGGGCGCGCTGGTTCGGCACCGAGGGTGACACCTGGACCGTCTCCATCGACGACGAGCCCACCCGTAAGGTCGCCGACTACTGGTACGGGCTGGTCCGCCGGAAGCTCATCAAGACCATCCCGGACCGGCAGAACGCCTGGTACAAGGATGTCCAGACCGGCGACATGGCCTCCTGGCTCGGCGCCAGCTGGGGCGACGCCCTGCTGGTCGGCAACGCCCCCAAGACCGCGGGCAAATGGCGCGTGGTGCCCATGCCGCAGTGGAAGAAGGGCGAGGCCGCCTACGCCAACTGGGGCGGCTCCACCACCGCGGTCTTCGCCAAGAGCGAGTACCCCAAGGACGCGCTGGCCTTCGCGATCTGGCTCAACACCGACCCCGAGTCGATCAAGCTCCTGATCGAGAACGGCTATGGCACCCCGGGCGCCAAGCAGGGCTACACCACCTCCCAGCTCGATGTGCACAAGGACTTCTTCGGCGGCCAGGAGTACAGCGAGGTCTTCGACGAGGCGAGCAAGGGCGTGGACACCAGCTGGAAGTGGGGCCCCGCCACGGACACCCTCTACCAGCGGCTCGGCGACGCCTTCACGGCGGCCATCGGGGACGGCTCCGACTTCCGCTCCGTGCTGAAGAAGGTACAGAGCCAGACGATCACCGATCTGAAGGAAAAGGGCCTTCAGGTGAAGGCCGGGTGAGGCGGATGAGAGGAGCCCCCCGCCGCCTCACCAGGACCGAGGCACGCAGCGCCCGGGCGGCGTCCGGGTTCCTGCTGCCCTTCCTCGCGCTCTTCCTGCTGTGCTTCATCGCCCCGATCGGCTACGCCCTCTACGAGAGCCTGCTGAAGGTCGAGCGCACCGGGCCGCTCGGCCTGGGCGGGGAGACCAAGCAGGTGTGGGCGGGGCTGTCCAACTACGCCCACGCCCTGGAGGACGACCGGTTCACGGCGGGCTTCGGGCGGGTGCTGCTCTTCGGCGCCGTCCAGATCCCGGTGATGATCGCCTTCGCCACCGGGCTCGCACTGCTGCTGGACGCGGCGTCCGCGCGCTGGGTCGGCTTCTTCCGGACCGCCTTCTTCCTGCCGTACGGGGTGCCCGGTGTGATCGCCTCGATCCTGTGGGGCTTCCTCTACGTCCCCGGGATCAGCCCGCTGGTGGAGATGGCCCATTCGGTGGGCTGGAACGTGGACTTCCTGGGCCGCGGGGCGGTCCTGTGGTCGATCGCCAACATCGTCACCTGGCAGTTCACCGGCTACAACATGCTGGTGCTGATCGCCCAGCTCAAGGCCGTCCCCGGCGAGCTGTACGAGGCGGCGCGGATCGACGGGGCGAGCGCCTGGCAGGTGGCCCGGCACATCAAGCTCCCGCTGATCCGGCCCGCGCTCGTGCTCACCACCGTCTTCAGCCTCATCGGCACCCTCCAGCTCTTCGCCGAACCGAAGGTGCTCAAACCGCTGAGCAACTCCATCGACTCCGGCTACACCCCCAATCTGGCCGCCTACAACGAGGCGTTCACCAGCAACAACCAGCACATCGCGGCGGCCGAGGCGGTGCTGCTCGCCCTCGTCGCCTGCGTACTGTCCTTCGGCTTCCTGAGGCTCGTGGGACAGCGGGGGAAGGACGGCGAGAGCGGATGAGCGAGGCGAACGACCCGACCGGCGGCGTGGTCGCGGGCGAGCCCGGCGGGCCCACGGACGGGGTCGCGGACGGGGCCGCGGATGGGCCCAGGGATGGGGCCACGCACGGGGGACCCGAGGCGGCGGCCCCGCCCGGCGACCGGCCCGGTGCGGGCCGCCGCCGCGCGGCGAAGGGCCGGGAGGGTCTTGAACCCCCCTTGCGGCACCGCATCATCACCGCCTCGCTGCTCACCGTCGCCGCCCTCTACTTCCTGACCCCCGTCTACTGGCTCGTGGTCTCCTCCACCAAGTCCAGCAGCGACCTCTTCGGCACCTTCGGCTTCTGGTTCCACGACCCGCACCCGCTGGACTATCTGCACCGGGTGCTCACCTACGACGACGGCATCTACGTCCGCTGGTTCGCCAACAGCCTGATGTACGCGGGCGTCGGCGCGCTCGTCGCCACCCTGCTGTCGGCCGCGGCCGGGTACGCCCTGGCCAAGTACCGCTTCCCCGGCCGGGAGGGCATCTTCAACGTCATCCTGGCCGGAGTGCTGATCCCGGGCACCGCGCTCGCCCTCCCGCTGTATCTGCTGTTCAGCGAGATCGGCCTGGCCAACACCTACTGGGCCGTGCTGATCCCCAGCGTGGTCAGCCCGTTCGGGGTCTATCTGTGCCGGATCTACGCGGCCGCCGCCGTGCCGGACTCCCTCCTGGAGGCGGCGCGGATCGACGGCGCGGGGGAGGCCCGGATCTTCTCCACCCTGGGGCTGCGGCTGATGACCCCGGCGCTGGTGACCGTCTTCCTGTTCCAGTTCGTGCACATCTGGAACAACTTCTTTCTGCCGCTGGTCATGCTCTCCGACTCCGACCTCTATCCGATCCAGCTCGGTCTGACGTCCTGGCAGGGGTACGCGGACCGGCAGCCGGAGCTGTACCAGTACACGGTCGGCGGGGCGTTCCTGTCCGTCCTGCCGCTGATGGTGCTGATGGGCGTACTCCAGCGGTACTGGCGCACAGGGCTGACGGAGGGGAGTGTCAAAGCGTAAGAGACGTCACCATGAAGGTGGCCTCGGTGCGTGACAGGATCACTGTCATGACAACTCCTGATGCCACGAACTCCGCGTCCGACGCCCCCGCGAAGAAGGCTCCCGCCAAGGACCCCTGGGACCTCCCGGACGTGTCCGGCCTGACCGTCGGTGTCCTCGGCGGCACCGGCGACCAGGGGCGCGGCCTGGCCTACCGGCTGGCCAAGGCGGGCCAGAAGGTGATCATCGGCTCGCGCGCCGCCGAGCGCGCGCAGACCGCGGCGCGGGAGCTGGGCGGCGCGGAGCTCGGCATCGAGGGCGCGGACAACGCGGAGTGCTCGCGCCGCAGCGACATCGTGATCGTCGCGGTCCCGTGGGACGGCCACGCCAAGACGCTGGAAGGGCTGCGCGAGGAGCTGACCGGCAAGCTCGTCGTCGACTGCGTCAACCCGCTCGGCTTCGACAAGAAGGGTGCCTACGCCCTTGAGCCGGCGGAGGGCAGCGCCGCCCAGCAGGCCGCCGCGCTGCTGCCGGAATCCCGGGTCACCGCCGCCTTCCACCACCTCTCGGCGGTCCTGCTCCAGGACCCGGACATCGACGAGATCGACACCGATGTGATGGTCCTGGGCGAGTCGCGCGCCGACACCGATGTGGTCCAGGCACTCGCGGCCCGCATCCCAGGCATGCGCGGTATCTACGCGGGCCGGCTTCGGGGCGCCCACCAGGTCGAGTCACTGGTCGCCAACCTGATCTCGGTCAACCGGCGCTACAAGGCACACGCGGGCCTGCGCGTCACGGACGTCTGAGAGCGGCCCCGCGGGCTTGCCCGGGGCGCCCGGCGGCTTGCCCACACCCGGGGCGCCCGGCCCCTCCGGCGGCGCATGGGGGACAATGGCGGGGAGCGACACACCCCCCGACAGGAGCCGACCCCATGCCCCGCCTCGCCCTCTGCACCCTGGCCGTCTGCCTGCTCGCGATCGCCGCGGCCGTCGTGTCCTTCGCGCGGGGGAGCTGGCTCGGCATCGTCTGGATCCTGGTCGCCGGTATCTCGTCCAACATGGCCTGGTACTACCTCCGCAAGGCCCGCGCCGACCGTGCGGCCGACCGCGAGAGCACGGGCGCCTCGGGCTGAGTGAGGCGCGCGGCCAGCCAGGGGGAAGGTGAGCCAGGGCTGGGGATCGGCGTCGGGGTTGATGATGGAGTGGGCCGTCCCGAACAGCGAGGGGATCAGCAGGAGCCCCTGGCCACCGAGGTGGAGCCCCTTTTAAGGCCCGGATGTGGGAAGCCGCCGACCGCCGTACGGGAGAAGTCCAGGGCGTTCGCGCCGCGCAGCTTGGCGAGCAGGACCTCGTGCAACCGGGGCCACACCCCGGCCTCGGTCCACTCGGCCAGGCGGCGCCGGCAGGCCGTGCCCGACCCGAAGCCGAGTTCCCGCGGCAGGTGCTCCCAGGCGATCCCGGTGCGCAACACGAACAGGATGCCTTGGAACACCAGCCGGTCCGCATGCCGCTTGCGCCCGGGATGCCGTCTCCGTCGCTCGACCTTGGGCAGCAGCGGCCCGATCACCGCCCACAACTCGTCATCGACCTCCCATGGCCTTGGCCGAGCCACCCCACACCCCCCGGATCATCAGTCCCAGAGTGATCCAAACACCTCGAAGATCATTTCGTTAGGGACTCTAAGGGTCGTCTCAGGTTCGCTCGTTAGGAAGTAGGCACCAGATAAGCGATGTAACCCGTATGTAGGAGGCTAGTGATGGCAGTCAACGCAGCGCCGTCCGGGGAAGCGCCGGCCGGTCGGTTGGCAGGCCGGTGGGTGCCGTGGTTAGTGATTGGCTTGTGGTTGGTGCTGGCGGCGTTCATGGTGCCGCTGAGCGGAAAGCTGAGTTCGGTCACCACCGACAGCGCCGCGGACACCCTGCCGGCCAGCGCCGAGTCCACCAAGGTCGCGGTACTGGAGGACAGTCTCCCCGACGGTGACGACAACACGTTCGTCTTCGTGTACCACCGCGCCGGCGGAATGACCGACGCCGACCGCGCGACGGTCGAGCGCCACTACAACACCCTTGCCAAGCGGTACCCGCCGAAGGTGGCGGCCCCGGCCGGCGACGACGAGGGCCCACCGACGAACCCCTCCACCGACGGCAAGGCGATGACGTTCACCCTCGAGGTGAGCACGACCTACGGCGCACCGGAGGACATCGTCGGCCCGTTGCGTGATGCCGCGAAGGACCGCCCCGCCGGCCTGGAACTCGACGTGACCGGCCCGGGCGCGATCGACGGCGACATGGACGCCGTCTTCGACGGCATCGACTTGCAGGTCCTCCTCACCACCGTCGTCGTCGTCACGCTCCTGCTCATCCTCACCTACCGCAGCCCGGTGTTGTGGATCATCCCGCTGATGGCCGTGGGCGCGGCCGCACTGACCGCGATGGCGACCGTCTACCTGCTCGTCAAGGGCTTCGGCATCGTGGTCAACGACCAGAACTCGGCGCTGCTGACGATCCTGGTATTCGGCGTCGGCACGGACTACGCGCTGTTGCTCATCGCTCGATATCGGGAGGCACTGCACCACCACGAGAACGTCCGGGTCGCGATGGTCCACGCGCTGCGCTCCGCGGCGCCGGCCATCGTCGCGTCCGCGGCCACCGTGGTCGCCGGCCTGCTCTGCCTGCTCGTCGCGGACCTGAACAGCACCAGCGGGTTGGGCCCGATCGGTGCGGCCGGGATCCTGTGCGCGCTGGTGGCCATGCTGACGCTGTTCCCGGCGGTGCTCGTGGTGCTCGGCAGGCGGATCTTCTGGCCGGCCATCCCGCGGTTCGGCACGGCCGTGGAGGAGAAGCCGGGGCTGTGGGGACGGCTTGGCGCCGCCATCAGCCGCCGCCGGTGGGTGGCGACGCTCGGCTCGCTCGGAGTCCTCGGCGTGCTCGCCATCGGGCTGGCGGGCAACACCGGCGCCCTGCGGGAGCAGGACCAGTTCCTGTCCGCGCCGGAGTCGGTCACCGGCTTCACCGTTCTCCGCCAGCACTTCCCGGAGCTCGGTGGCCAGCCGATGACGGTCTTCACGCGGCCGGCGCACCAGGAGCGGGTGCTCGACATCGTCAAGGACACTCGCGGTGTGGCCCTGGCCATCCCGGAGCAGACCAGCGGTGGCTGGGCCAACATCTCCGTGTTCCCGAAGGACGCGCCGGACACCGTCGCGGAGTACGACACGATCAAGCGGGTGCGCACCGCCGTGCACGCGGTGAGCGGGGCGGAGGCGATCGTCGGCGGGCCGAGTGCGGAGAACCTCGACACCGAGGTGACCACCAAGCGCGACGAGAAGCTGGTGATCCCGCTGGTGCTCGCCGTCGTCCTGATCGTCCTCGGGCTGCTGCTGCGCGCGATCCTGGCCCCGCTGGTCCTGATGGCCACCGTGATCGTCTCATTCGCCGCGGCCTTCGGCGGCAGCGTGTTCGTCTTCGACACGATCCTCGGGTTCAAGGGCGTCGACTATTCGGTGCCGCTGCTGGCGTTCCTGTTCCTGGTGGCGCTCGGCGTCGACTACAACATCTTCCTGGCCAGCCGGGCCCGGGAGGAGACCGTGCGCCTCGGCACCAGAGAGGGCATGCTCAAAGCCCTCTCCGCTACCGGTGGCGTCATCACCTCGGCAGGCCTGGTCCTGGCGGCCACGTTCGCGGTCCTCGCCTCACTTCCGCTGGTGATGCTGATCGAGGTCGGGTTCCTGGTCGCCTTCGGCGTGCTGCTCGACGCCCTGCTGGTGCGGTCGGTCCTGGTGCCCGCCCTCACCCTGCTGATCGGCCGGCGGATGTGGTGGCCGAGCCGGCTGTCCCGTCCAGCGGCGGAGCTGGCGGACGGTCAACGGTCGCTCGCCGACGACGAGGAGCCCGCGCTGCAACGGTGAGCCCGGCGGCACGGACGAGATCCGGGACGGGGACCCAGGCCCGTCCCGGATCTTTCATGGGCCCGACGGTCGCCGCCCTTTGGTCCTGCGCCACGCGCCGGGGCTGGGGTCGGCGCGGCGTCCTGCCCCGACGGTGAGCCGCGCGGGGCCATGCCCGAGGGCCGCCGTCCCTTGTCCTGCGCCGCGCCGCCGGGGCGGGTCAGCGCACCGCGGTGTCCTCCCCGGCGGTGAGCCGCGCGATCGGGGCGGGCGGGGCCGCGGCCGGAAGGTCGACCCGAAGCAGCGCGCCACCGCGTGCGGAGCGGGCGACGGTGGCCCGGCCGCCGTGGGCGTCGACGACCCGCTGCACGATCGACAGCCCCAGACCGGATCCCGGCAACGCCCGGGCGCTGTCGGCACGGTAGAACCGGTCGAACACCCGCGGTACGTCGGCGGCGTCGATGCCCGGCCCGGCGTCGTCGACCTCGAGCACCGCCGACGCGCCCTCGGCACGGAGCCGGACCTGGACCGGCTGGTCCGCGGGGGACCACTTGCCGGCGTTGTCGATGAGGTTGAGCACCGCCCGCTGGAGCGCAGCGGGACGCCCGCTCACCCACACGGAGGTCACGTCGAGCGCGACCTCGATGTCGGGCACGTGGGAACGCGCCCGGGTCGCGGCGGCCACCACCACGTCGGCGAGGTCGAGCAGCTCGGTGTTCTCGTCGCTGACGTCACCGCGCGCCAGGTCGGTCAGCTCGGCGGCAAGGGTGCTCAACTCGGCCACCTGGGCGCCGAGATCGTTGAGCAGCCGGGTCCGGCCCTCCGCCGGCAGTGCGCTGTCCAGGGTGCCGCGCCGATCGAGCCGGATCAGCAGCTCGACGTTGAGGCGCAGGCTGGTGAGCGGGGTCTTGAGCTCGTGGGCGGCGTCCTCGGCGAGCAGCCGCTGGGCCCGCCGGGAGTCCCTGAGCGCGGCGAGCATGTCGTTGATCGACTGGATCAGCTGCCGGATCTCCCCACCGCCCTCATCCGGGATGTGGGCGTCGAGCTCCCGGGTGTGCGCGACACGTACCGCGGCGGCGGTCAGCCGGTCGATCGGTGCCAGCCCGGTCCGCGCCACGGTCCGTCCGACAAGGGCGCCGCCGACCACGCAGAGCAGCCCGATCAGCAGCATGCCCAACCCGAACTGGTTGATCGGGCTGTCGTCGGCGGCGCGGGCCACCTGGACCGCGCCGTCGCCCGCCCGCAGCGTGTAGATGAGGTAGCCTTCTTCGTCGCCGTCCTTCGACTCCATCAGGTCGGCCGACGCGCCCTGCGCCACGCGCCCGGCGTGCTCGCTGACGGGGGGCAGCGCGGGTTGGCCGGCCGGCGTCCGGGTCGAGCCGTCGGGCAGGATGACCCGCACCAGCCGACCGGATCCGGGATACGGCGGTAGCTGGACCTGCGCCAGACCGGCGCGCTGCGCGTTCGTCGCCAGGACGCGGGAGTCGGCGCGTAGCTGATTCTCGGCGGTGTCCCGCAGCTCCCAGCCCAGTAGCTCGCTGGCCACCTGGAAGGCCACGAACACGCTGACCGCGATGGCCGTCGCCGCGATCACCGTCAGCCTGGTCCGCAGGGACCGCCGGCGCCACCATCGGGTCAGCCGGCGCGGTTCCCGGCCGGCGGGCCTGCTCACGGAGGAGTCTCCCGCAACGTGTATCCCAGGCCGCGCAGCGTGTAGATCAGTCGCGGCTCACCCTCGGCCTCCATCTTGCGGCGCAGGTAGCTCACGTATACCTGGAGGTTGTTGGCGGTGGCGCTCATGTCGAAGCCCCAGATCGCCTCGAACAGCGCGTCGCGGGTCAAGACCCGGGTCGCGTTGCGCACGAGGACCTGCAGGAGGGAGAACTCGGTCCGGGTCAGGCGCAGCGGCCGCCCGCCCCGCCACGCCTCGAACCTGTCGGGATCGAGCCGGACGTCGGCGAACGACAGGATCTGCGACTCCCCGTCGGTCGGCGTGCGCCGGCGCAGCAGGGCCCGCACCCGGGCCAGCAACTCCTCGGTGGCGAACGGCTTGGGCAGGTAGTCGTCGGCGCCCGCGTCCAGCCCCGTGACCCGGTCGGAGACCTGGTCACGGGCGGTCAGCATGAGCACCGGCAGATCCCGACCCGCGGCCCGCAACCGCCGGCAGGTCTCCAACCCGCCGAGGCGGGGCATCATCACGTCGAGGATCAGCAGATCCAGCGTGTCACCGCCGGCCCCACCGACCCCGTCGAGCACGGCGAGACCGTTGGCGACGGTGCTGGTGTCGTAACCCTCGACCTGGAGCACCCGCTCCAGCGACCCACGGATGGCCGCTTCATCATCCGCGATCATGATCCGCACGCTGGCCCGCCCCCTCCCAGTCGATGCTTTTGCCGCTCATTGTCCCCGATCAACCTGAGACGACCCTTAGAGCTCCTAACGAAATGATCTTCGAGGTGTTTGGATCATTCTGGGACTGATGATCCGGGGGGTGTGGGGTGGCTCGGCCAAGGCCATGGGAGGTCGACGCCGCCAGCATCCCGCTCGCCGTCACCCTGACCGGCAGCAACCGCAACGACGTCACCCAGCTGATCCCGCTCCTCCAAGCCGTGCCGCCGGTGCGGGCAAGCGCGGCCGGCCCCGGCGCCGCCCCGTCGTGGTGCCGGCCGACCGCGGCTACGACCACGACAAGTACCGTCGTCTGGTAGGGGACCTCGGCGTGAAGCCGCTGATCGCCCGGCGTGGCACCGAACACGGCTCCGGCCCCGGCACCCAACGCTGGGTCGTGGAGCGCGCGTTCGCCCACCTTTCGTTAGGGGTTCTAAGACCGGAATCCGGCGATATCGGGCTCGCCCTGCCAGAAGCGGAAGAATTCCTGCCCCCAGTAGGTGTCCCATTCCGATACGCCCAGCGCCCGCATCACCGCGTCGATCGCGTCGAAGAACGCCTGGTTGACCTCGGGTATCCACAGGATTCCGAAGACCGCGAGCAGCCCGAACGGCGCGTACGGCTCGACCTGGCGCCGGATGCGGTAGGACAGCCACGGCTCGATCACCCCGTACCCGTCCAGGCCCGGCACCGGCAGGAAGTTCAGGATCGCCGCCGTGACCTGGAGCAGTGCCAGGAAGGCGAGCGCGCAGCGGAAGAGCTCCGGCACCCGGTCGGTGGCGCCGAGCCAGAACGGCGCGGTCAGCGCGGCCGCGAACAGCACATTCGTCAGCGGCCCGGCGGCCGAGATCAGGCTGTGCTTCCAGCGCCCCCGGATCCGGTGCCGCTCGATGAACACCGCCCCGCCCGGCAGCCCGATCCCGCCCATGATCACGAAGATCACGGGCAGCACGATGCTCAGCGCCACATGGGTGTACTTCAGCGGGTTGAGGGTCAGATAGCCCTTCGCGCCGATCGTCAGATCCCCGCCGTGCAGCGCGGTGCGCGCATGGGCGTACTCATGCAGACAGAGGGAGACAATCCATCCCGAGACGACGAACAGGAACACGGCGAAGCCGGGGCTCGCGGAGTACTCCGTCCATACGGCCCACGCGGATACGACCATGATCGCGAACAGGCCGAGGAAGACGGGGCTGATACGCCGGTCACGGCGGCTGACTGCGGTGGTCATCGGGTGGGGTCTCCATATGGGCTGGTGAGCGCTGAGGGGGAAACGACGGACAGTGTGCGCGGAGTTCCGGGCCGGGAGGGCCGGATGTGAGCAGCGCCACGCGACCGCCGACGCCCGGCCTCGACCCGTCGCCGCTTCCGCGACCCGTCGCCGTTTCCGTGACTCGTCACCGCTTCCGCGGCCCATCGCCGCTCCCGCGACCCGTCACCGTTCCCGCGCGTCCGAGGCCGATGCCCCGCCCGGCGGGCCATCCACCAGAATGGGCCCGTGCGCTACGGCATCCTCGGCACCACCCAGGCCCGCCACGACGACGGCATCCCCGTGGACGTCGGCGGGGCGCGGCTGCGTGCGCTGCTGGCGGCGCTCGCGCTGACGCCCGGGCGGGCGCGGACCACCGGGGCGCTCATCGGGGAGATCTGGGACACCGATCCGCCCGCCGACGAGCACGGTGCGCTGCAGGCGCTGGTCGGGCGGCTGCGGCGGGCGCTCGGCAAGGACGCCGTGGAGTCCGTTCCGGGCGGGTACCGGCTGAGCGCCGACCCCGACGACGTCGATCTGCACCGCTTCGAACGGCTCGCGGAGGAGGGCGCCCGCGCCCTCGCCGACGGCGATCCGGCCAAGGCCGTCGATCTGCTCGACGCCGCCCTCGCGCTGTGGCGCGGGCCCGCGCTCAGCGATCTGCCCGACGCCACCGCGCCCGCCGCCCGTGCCGAGGCGCGGCGGCTGGACGCGCGGCGCGCCCGGCTCGCCGCCGACCTCGCCCTCGGCCGCGCCGGTCACGCCCTCCCCACGCTCACCGGGCTCTGCGACGCCCACCCGCTGGACGAGCCGCTGCACGCGCTGCGCATCCGCGCCCTGCGGGACGTGGGGCGGGTGGCGGAGGCGCTGGCCGCGTACGAGGCGATCCGTACGGAGATCGCCGACCGGCTGGGCGCCGATCCGGGGCCGGAGCTGCGGGCGCTCCACGCCGAGCTGCTGGCGGTGACCGGCGAGGGGGCTCCCGGGCCGCCGGGCCCCGGTTCCCCGGAGCCCGTACCGGCCGCCTCCGCCCGCACCGGCGGTGGCAATCTGCGGGCCAGGCTGACCAGCTTCGTCGGGCGTGAGGCCGATCTGGCGGCGCTGCGCGGCGATCTGGCCGAGCACCGGCTGATCACGCTCCTGGGGCCCGGCGGGGCCGGGAAGACGCGGCTGTCGCAGGAGGCCGCCGAGGCGGTCGCGCCCGGCTGGCCGGACGGGGTGTGGCTGGCCGAGCTCGCGCCCGTGGACGACCCCGAGACCGTTCCGGAGACGGTCCTCAGCGCGCTCGGGGCGCGCGAGACGGTCATCCTCGGCACGGCGGCCGAGGGGCTGCGCGCCGCCACCGACCCGATCCTGCACGATCCGCGCGCCCGGCTCATCGAGCACTGCGCCCCGCGCCGGATGCTGATCGTGCTCGACAACTGCGAACACCTCGTGGCGGCCGCGGCCCACCTCGCCGAGTCGCTGCTCGCCCAGTGCCCCGGGGTCACCATCCTGGCCACCAGCCGCGAACCCCTCGCGGTCCCGGGCGAGTTGGTGCGTCCCGTGGAGCCGCTGCCCGACCCCGTCGCGCTGCGGCTGCTCCAGGACCGGGGCGCGGCGGCCCGGCCCGGGTTCCGTACCGAGGACGATCCGGCGGCGTGTGCCGAGATCTGCCGCCGCCTGGACGGGATGCCGCTGGCGATCGAGCTGGCCGCCGCGCGGCTGCGGCTGCTCACCCCGCGGCAGCTCGCCGACCGGCTGGATGACCGTTTCCGCCTTCTGACCAGCGGCAGCCGTACGGCGCTGCCCCGCCAGCAGACCCTGCGCGCGGTCGTCGACTGGTCCTGGGGCCTGCTGGACGCCCCGGAACGCACCGTGCTCGCCCGGCTGTCCGTCTTCGCGGGCGGCTGTGGGCTGGCCGAGGCGGAGGCGGTGTGCGGGGACGTCGAAGAGCACACCGAAGCCGTGGACCCCCGTGATGTGGCCGCCCTGCTCGGTTCCCTTGTCGATAAGTCGCTCGTCGTCACCGCACCCGGAACGGCGCCCGGAACCGCACCCGGAACGGAGCCGGGGACGGACGGGGAGATGCGCTTCCGGCTGCTGGAGACCGTCGCCGAGTACGCGGCGGAGCGGCTGGACGAGTCCGGCGAACGGGCCGCGGTCGAACGCCGCCATCTCATCGCCTACCGGGAGCTGGCCCGTACCGCCGACCCGCTGCTGCGCGGCCCGGCGCAGCGCCACTGGCTCCTCCGGCTGGAGACCGAGCACGAGAATCTGCGCACCGCGCTGCGCCGGGCCGTCGCCGCCCGCGACGAGCAGGAGGCGCTGTGCCTGGTGCTCTCGCTCGGCTGGTTCTGGCATCTGCGCGGCCATCGGGTCGAGGCCCACCACTGGGCGACGGCCGCGGCCGAGCTCGGGCCGAGCCCCTTCTTGCCGCCCGTGACGCCCGCGCCGCCGCTGTACGTCAGCTGTATCGCCGCCCCGCCGCCGATGGAGCCCGAGCTGCTGCAGGAGGCGCGGCGGGGGGTGCGGCTGTTCGCGCTGTCCAACATCGAGGGCGACCTCCAGGCCGTGGTGGGCGACGATACCCAGCGCGAGTTGGAGGGCATCGTCTCCGCCTACCGGCCGGGGCTGCCCCAGTCCTGCCGTCTGCCGGGCGTGCTGTGGTTCTTCGCGGTGTTCCTCAAGGGCGACTTCGCCCTGCTGCGGGGGATGATCGACGAGGCGGTGCGCACCTGCCGGAAGCTGGGCTACGCATGGGAGCTTGCGTTCAACCTCCAGCTGCGGGCCAGGGTCCACAACGAGCGCAGCGGTGAGCACGAGGGCGCGATCCGCGACGCCGATGAGGCCCTTGAGGTCTTCCGCCGGATCGGTGACGTATGGGGCACGGCGGAGGCGCTGGCCGGCCGCGCCGAGACCCGGGGACAGCGGGGCGAGGGCGCGGCCGCGGCCGAGGACTACCGTGCGGCGATCCGCTGCGCCCAGGAGCTCGGGGCCCATGAGCAGGTGCTGTTCCTCCGCTCCCGGCTGGCCGGGATCTTCGTGGAGCTGGGCGACGAGGAGGAGGCCGCGGAGGGCGAGCGGATCCTGCTCGAGGTGGTCGGGCAGCGGCAGTATGTGGGCGCCGAGGCCCTGTCGTACGCCCGGGTCCATCTGGCGCTGCGCTACGGGTCCACGGGCCGTCTCGTGGCGGCACGGGCCCTTCTGACCACGTTGCACGGGGAGTTCGAGGGCCGGGAGCTGCGGCTGTTCGCGGGCATGGTGGAGGGGATGCTGGCCTGGCTCGACCTGCTGGAGGGACGGCCGGGCGACGCCCTGGAGAACGTGCGCGGTGCGCTGGCGAAGTCCGCCGGCCGGATGACGGACCTCATCGCGCCGTACATCCCGGTGACCCAGCTGCTCACCGGGGCCGAGGCGCTGAGCGGCCTCGGCGGCGCCGAGCGGGCCGGGACCGCGGCGCGGCTGGTGGGGGCGTACGACGTGCTGCGCAAGGCGCAGTACTACCGGAAGTCCGCCGTCGAGCTGACGGGCCGGGAGCGCACCGTGGCCGCGGCGCGGGCCGAGCTCGGGGACGCCGGGTACGAGCGGGCCTACGCCGAGGGCACCGGGCTCACGCTGGAGGAGGCCACCGCGCTGCTCTGACCGGGGCCCGCCCGGGGCCGCGCGGCCGCTCCGCCCCCCCGGGGCCCGCGCGCCGTTCCGCCCCCCCCGGGGGCCGCGCGCCGCTCCGACCGGGCCCCGCTCCGGGCCCGGCGGCGACATGACGACCGGCCGGGCGTGTCCCCCGTAGGACGCGCCCGCCGGTGGCCGGGGTCGGTGGACCGTCAGCTGGTCTTGTTGCGGAACCTGCGCACCGCGAGCGGCGCGACGAGCACCGTGAGGGCCACCGCCCACCCCAGGGTCACCATCACCGGTTCGGCCACCGCGCCATGGCCGCTGGTCAGCGCCCGTGCGGCGTCCGCGAGCCGGGACAGCGGGTTGTACTCGGTGAAGGACCGCAGCCACCCCGGCATGGTGGCGGTCGGGGCGAAGATGGACGAGCCGAACTGCAGCGGCATCATCACCAGGAAGCCAAGACCGCTGACCGCCTGCGGGGTGGGCATCGACATCCCCAGCAGCATGAAGATCCAGGTCAGCGAGGATCCGAAGAGCACGGCCAGCGCCACCGCGAACGCCAGCTCCAGCGGACCGGTCTTGAGCTCGAAGCCCATGATGAAGCCCATGATCAGCAGGATGAGGGTGGACACCAGCATCCGGCCGCTCTCCACGATCAGCTTGGCGATCAGCACCGAGGAGCGGGCGATCGGCATGGTGCGGAAGCGGTCCATGACGCCCTTGCTGAAGTCGTCATTGACGCCGATGCCGATCGACATCGCGATGTTGAGCCCACCCATCGCCATCAGACCGGGGATGAAGTAGTTGACGTACTCGGAGCGGTTGCCGCCGGTCATCGCGCCGCCGAAGACATAGGTGAACAGCAGCGCGAAGACGATCGGCATCGCCAGGGCGTCGAACATCGCGAACGGTTCGTACCTGATCTGCATGACGTTGCGCCGCACCAGCGCGCCGATGTGGCGCAGATTGGCGCGGGGCCCGATCCGGCCGTCGCTCTTCCCCCGCACGGGCGCGGTCATCGTGGCCGTACTCACGCGGCGACCTCTTCCAGCTTCTTGTTTTCCTGCGGTGTGGACGCCTTCCGGCCGGTGATGGCCAGGAAGACCTCGTCCAGACTGGGCAGTTGGGTGTGGATCCCGGAGATCGCGAAGCCGCGCTCACCGAGCAGACCGATCAGGGCGGTCAGCTGCTCATCGCTGGCGATGGGCACGTTGACCTGGCCCTCCTCGATGTCGGCGATCGCGCCGCCGATGCCGTCGAGCCCCGCCTGGCTGATGGCGCCGACCATGCGGTGCAGCTCACCGGGGTCGGCCGGGCGGATCTGCAGGGTGCGGCCGCCGATCTTGGCCTTGAGCTCGTTCACCCGGCCGTTGGCGATGACCCTGCCCCGGTCGATCACCGTCAGGTTGTCGGCGAGCTGCTCGGCCTCCTCCATGTACTGCGTGGTCAGCAGCACGGTGGCGCCGTCGGCGACCATCCGCCGGACCTCGTCCCACACCTCGTTGCGGGAGTGCGGGTCCAGACCGGTCGTGGGCTCGTCCAGATAGAGCACCGAGGGCCGGCCGATCATGGACGCGGCCAGGTCGAGCCGGCGGCGCATACCGCCGGAGTAGGTGCGCACCCGCCGCTTGCCCGCCTCGGTGAGCGAGAACCGCTCGAGCATGGCGTCCGCGCGGGTCCGCGCCTCCTTGCGGGAGAGATCGAGCAGCCGCCCGATCATGTAGAGGTTCTCCCAGCCGGGGAGCTTCTCGTCGACCGAGGCGTACTGCCCGGTCAGCCCGATGGTGCGGCGCAGCTGCCGGGGCTGGCGCAGCACGTCGTACCCGGCCACCATCGCGGTGCCTGCGTCCGGCACCAGCAAGGTGGACAGACACCGGACGACTGTCGTCTTACCGGCGCCATTGGGGCCCAGCACCCCCAGGACGGTGCCCTCCGGCACGTCCAGATCCACTCCGTCGACGGCCTTGGTGTCACCGAAGTGCTTGACCAGCCCCCGAACTTCGACGGCGTTGCCGTCCCTGATCCTGTGTTCCCGTCGCGTCATGCCGCCACGATGTCAGCCCTCACCGACAGACCACCGACAAGCGGCAGACAGCCCGCCGACGGGGGAAGATCGGCGGGCTGTCGTTGTACCGCAGTGGTTCTCGTGGGGCCCGGTGGACCACGCGGCGGAGCCGCATATCGGTGCTTTCCCCTCCCCGCCCCTTCCCGAAGCATCGATCTGCGGCTCCACCGCGTGGAGGGGCTCTGCCCCAGACCCCGGGGTCTGGGGCAGAGCCCCAGTTGTGGGAAGGGGCGGGAGGGGAGCGGCCCGCCGCAGGCGGCAAGGCCCGTCGGGCGCCCCCTAGTGGAAGGAGTGCTCCTCGGCCGGGTAGGCCCCGCCGACGACGTCCTCCGCGAAGGCCCGCGCCGCGTCGCCCAGGCCCTGGCGCAGCTGGGCGTACTGCTTGACGAAGCGCGGCACCCGGCCGTCGGTCATGCCCGCCATGTCCGTCCACACCAGCACCTGGGCATCGCAGCCCGGACCGGCGCCGATGCCGACGGTGGCGATGTGCAGCGACCCCGTCACCTCGGCCGCCAGCTCGGCCGGGACCAGCTCCAGGACGACCGCGAACGCGCCCGCGTCCTGGACCGCCTTGGCGTCCCGCAGCAGCTGCTGGGCCGCCTCCTCGCCGCGCCCCTGGACCGGGTAGCCGCCGTAGGCGTTCACGGACTGCGGGGTCAGGCCGATATGCGCCATGACCGGGATGCCGGACTGGACCAGCAGCTCGATCTGGTGGGCGGAGCGCTCCCCGCCCTCCAGCTTCACCGCGCCCACGCCCGCCTCCTTGACCAGGCGGGTGGCGTTGCGCAGCGCCTGGACCGGGCCCTCCTGGTACGAGCCGAAGGGCAGGTCGCCGACGACGAGGGCGCGCCGGGTGCCGCGGACCACGGCGGCGGACAGCAGCGCCATCTCGTCCATGGTGACGGGCACGGTGGACTCGTAGCCCAGATGGCAGTTGCCCATCGAGTCGCCGACCAGCAGCACCGGGATGCCCGCCTGGTCGAAGACGGACGCGGTCATCGCGTCGTAGGCGGTGAGCATGGGCCACTTCTCGGCGCGTTCCTTGGCGGCCGCGATGTCACGGACGGTGATGCGGCGGGAGCCCGTGCCCCCGTAGAGCGCCTTCTCGGACTGCTTTCGCGCAGGATTGACGTGCGCCATCGCTACGGCTCCTGTTCATCATCTCGAGGCGCCCTGACGGCGTCCCCGGACCAACCCCATGCTGGCACGGCTCCTGCCGGGGCGAAAGTGGGCCCGGATCGCAAAGATTTTCCAATACGAGACGGTCTCGTATCGTAAGTCGCCTAGCCTGGGCGGCATGGCAAGCCCATCCAGCACCCAGGGCGTACCGGCCGGGTCCGGCGTCCCCGAGGCGATCCACCGCAGACGCTGGGCGATCCTCGTCGTCCTGATGTTCAGCGTGCTGGTCGTCGTCCTCGACAACTCGATACTCAACGTCGCGATGAAGACCATCGCCTCGCCGAAGCCCACCGGGCTCGGCGCCACCCAGAGCCAGCTCGAGTGGGCGATCAACTCCTACACGCTGGTCTTCGCCGGGCTGCTGTTCACCGCGGGGATCCTCGGCGACCGGATCGGCCGTAAGAAGGTCCTGCTCGGCGGGATGGCGGTGTTCGGCATGGGCTCGGTGCTCGCCGCCTTCTCCGGATCGCCCGGTGAACTCATCGGCTTCCGGGCGCTCATGGGTCTCGGCGCCGCGTTCGTGATGCCCGCGACCCTCGCCATCCTGGTCAACGTCTTCGAACGCGAGGAGCAGGCCAAGGCGATCGGCATCTGGGTCGCCGCCGTGGGGCTGGCCATCGCCATCGGCCCGATCACCGGTGGACTGCTGCTCGAGCACTTCTGGTGGGGTTCGGTCTTCTTCGTCAATGTGCCGATCGTGATCGTCGGGCTGATCGCGATGGTGGTGCTCGTCCCCGACTCCAGGGACCCGGCGCCCGGCCGGGTGGACCCGCTGGGCGTGCTGCTGTCCGTCGTCGGGCTCGTCCTGCTGGTCTACGGCATCATCAAGGGCGGCCAGCTCGCCGACTTCACCGACGCCCAGGTGCTGGGCTCGATCGCCGCCGGGCTCGCCGTCCTGGCCCTGTTCGTGGTGCACGAGAAGCGCAGCGACCACCCCGCCATCGATATCGGCTACTTCCGCAACCCCGCCTTCTCCGCCGCCATCGCCGCCGTCGCGCTGGTCTTCTTCGCCCTCATGGGCGTGACCTTCTTCATGGTCTTCTACACCCAGAGCGTGCGCGGCTACAGCGCCCTCGAATCCGGGCTGCTGATCCTGCCGCTGGCCGTGGCGCAGCTGATCTTCGCCCCGCGCGCCCGGCTGGTCGTCGAACGGTTCGGCGCCCGCGCGGTGTGCACCTGCGGGATGCTGCTGGTGGCCGCCACCATGTCGGGGTTCCTGCTGCTGGGCGTGCACACCCCGATCGTCGTGCTCGAGGTGCTGTTCTTCGCCCAGGGCACCGGAATGGCGCATATCATGCCGCCGGTGACCACCGGGATCATGCAGGCGCTGCCGCGCCAGAAGGCCGGCTCCGGCTCGGCCCTCAACAACACCTTCCGGCAGGTCGGCGGCGCGCTCGGGGTCGCGGTGCTGGGCTCGGTGCTCTCCGCCGCCTACCGCGACCGGATCCGGGACACCCTGGCCGCCGTGCCCGGCCTACCCGAATCCGTACAGCGCTCGGCGGGCGAGTCCGTCGAGGCCACCATGGGGGTCGCCGAGAAGCTCGGGCCCAGGGGCCAGTCGCTGGTGGGCCCGGCCCAGGACGCCTTCGTCCACGCCATGCACATCACCGCCCTCGGCTCGGCGGGCGTCGCCGTCCTCGGCGCGCTGGTCGTGTTGGCCTTCCTGCCCGGCAAGGAAGGCTCCGGCCGGGCCCCCGACGACGGGCGGCCGTATTCGCGGGAGGAGGCGTCGGCCGACCGATGACCGCACCGGAGAGCTCCGCGCCCAGGCTCCGCGGCCGCCCCCGCAGCCCCGCCACCGACGCCGCGATCATCGAGGCCGCGCTGCGGCTGCTGGAGGAGGGCGCCTCGGTCGGCGGTCTTTCGATCGAGGGGATCGCCCGCGAGGCGGGGGTCGGCAAGGCCACCGTCTACCGCCGCTGGCCCGGTAAGGACGCGCTGATGCTCGATGTGCTGCGCTCCCTGGAGGAGCCCAGCCCCGAACCGGCCGGGGGCTCGGTGCGCGACGACCTCGTCGCCATCCTGGAGTTCATGCGCCGGCGCGGCCTCGCCAAGCGCAACTCCGCCCTGCTGCGCAGTGTCATCACCCAGATGCACGCGCACAAGGAGCTGTGGCGGGCCTACGACGAGAACGTCATAGCCGCCCGCCGCGCGAGCCTGCGCGCCGTGCTGCGGCGGGGCCGGGAGAGCGGTGAGATCCGCGCCGACGTGGATCTGGAACTGCTCGCCGACCTCTTCACCGGCCCGATGCTCGCCCGCGCCATGCTCCACGAGTGGAAGGAACTGCCCGAGGGGCTGGCCGAACGGATCGTCGACACGGTCCTCGAAGGGGTCTCCCCACGCCGCTGAGCGGTTTGTGCCTGTTGTGTCACAACACCCCCTCCCGGGCCGGGATGTGGAACTCGGGGCCGCCGTCCCATCGTCCTCGGACGGGGAGCACCCCAACCGGGGCGTCGGGAAAAGCCCTGGTCATCACCTAGGGTCGTAGTCCAAGGCGCGGCAGTTGAGGCAGTGAGGGACAGCGAATGACGCAGGCGCACACGCAGGAGACGGGACAGCTCGGGGACGCGCCCCAGCAATCGGGCTCCCGGATCGGCCGCCTGTTCGACCGGCTGTCCGGCCGGCTCCGGAACGATCGCGGCATCTGGCGGCGCGGACTGGTGCTGGCGGCGATCGCGGTCCTGCTCGCCCTGGTCATGATCTTCCACGCCGACATCCCCAACCGGGTGGGCAACCTCGGCTCGCTGCTGGAGACCTTCCTGCCGTGGCTGGGCCTGTTCCTGCCGGTGCTGCTGGTGCTCGGCCTGGTGCGGCGGTCGGCCAGCGCCGTGCTGGCGCTGGTGCTGCCCGTCGCCGTCTGGCTGAACCTCTTCGGCGGACTGATGTTCTCCGACAAGTCCGGCGGCGGCGGTGAACTGACCGTCGTCACCCACAACGTCAACGCGGAGAACGCCGATCCGACCGGCACCGCGAAGGACGTGGCCGCCTCGGGCGCCGATGTGGTGGCCCTGGAGGAGCTGACGGACTCGGCCGTGCCGACGTACGAGCGGGCCCTGGCGGGCACCTACCGCTACCACACCGTGCAGGGCACGGTGGGGCTGTGGAGCAAGTACCCGCTGTCCGGCACCAAGCCGGTGGACATCAAGCTGGGCTGGACGCGGGCGCTGCGCACCGCCGTCGCCACCCCGCGCGGTGAGGTCGGCGTCTATGTGGCGCATCTGCCCTCGGTGCGGGTGAAGTTCAACGCGGGCTTCACCGCCGGGCAGCGCGACGACAGCGCCGAGGCGCTGGGCCAGGCCATCGCCCGGGAGCCGCTGAACAAGGTGATCCTGCTCGGCGATCTGAACGGCACCATGAACGACCGCGCGCTCGCCCCCGTCACCGCGCAGATGCGGTCCGCCCAGGGCGCGGCGGGCGACGGCTTCGGCTTCAGCTGGCCCGCCTCGTTCCCGATGGCGCGGATCGACCAGATCATGGTGCGGGGGCTGGATCCGGTCTCGGCGTGGGCGCTGCCCAGGACCGGCAGCGATCACCTTCCGCTGGCGGCGTCGGTCGACTACTGAGCCTGCGTCCCAGGGCCGTCGGGTGACATAGCTCACGGGGCACCCGGCGAGATCTTACGTGCCGTTCATCTTGGGGATCTGCTCGGGAACATTCTGCGTGAGAGACTTTGTTCAGCTAGAGAACATATGCATCCCTGCACGTTTCTCCTTCGTTTGAAAGGTCTCTCATGCCCCTGGCCCTGCTCGCCCTTGCTGTGAGCGCCTTCGGCATTGGTACTACCGAATTCGTGATGATGGGCCTGCTGCCCAATGTCGCGAATGATCTGGACACCTCGGTGCCCACGGCCGGATACCTCGTCTCCGCCTACGCCATCGGAGTCGTGGTGGGCGCTCCGCTGCTGACCGCCCTCGGTTCCCGTATCCCGCGCAAGCGGATGCTCGTGTTGCTCATGGCGCTCTTCACGGTGGGCAACCTCGCCTCCGCCCTCGCCCCCAACTTCGGGCTGCTGATCGCGGGCCGAGTGCTCGCCGGGCTGCCCCACGGCGCGTTCTTCGGCGTCGGCGCGGTGGTCGCCGCGCGGCTGGTGACCGAGGACCGGCGGGCCCGCGCGGTCGCCACCATGTTCCTCGGCCTGACCATCGCCAACATCGTCGGCGTCCCCGTGGCCACCCTGCTCGGCCAGAACCTCGGCTGGCGCGCGACCTTCCTGGTCGTCGCCGCGATCGGCGTCGTCGCCATGGCCGCGCTCGCCCGGCTCGTCCCGCAGATCTCCCACGAGCAGCACGCCGGGCTGCGCCAGGAGCTCGGCGCGCTGCGCGACCGCCAGGTGCTGCTGGGGCTGCTCACCGCCGTCTTCGGCTTCGCCGGTGTCTTCGCCGTCTACAGCTACCTCGCCTCGATGATGACCGAGGTCACCGGGTTCGGTGAATCGACGGTCACGCTGGTGCTGGCGCTGTTCGGCATCGGCATGACGCTGGGCGCCCTGGTCGCCGGTCCGCTCACCGACCGGGCGCTGCGGCCGACGCTCTACGGCTCGCTGGCGGCGCTGGCCGCCGTGCTCGTGGCCTTCGACTTCACGGTGCATGTGAAGTGGGCGGCGCTGCTGTCGGTCGTGGTGCTGGGCGCGGTCGGCTTCATGACCACCACCCCGCTCCAGATGCTGGTGATGAACAAGGCCCAGCACGCGCCGACGCTGGCCTCCGCCTCCAACCACTCCGCGTTCAACCTGGCCAACGCCGGTGGCGCGTGGCTCGGCGGCGCCGCCATCGCGGCGGGCTGGGGCTGGACCTCCCCGACGCTGGTCGGTGCGGTGCTCGCGGTGATCGGCCTCGCGGTCGCGCTGATCGCGGGGCTGACGGATCGGGCTCCGGCGGGGGGCTCGCGGGTTGTCGCGAGTAGCGAGTCGCTGCCGCGGATGTCCGAGGTGGGCTGAGCAACCGGGTATCCGGCGGGTGGTGACGCCTGCGGCGGGCTTGTTCCCCACCCCGCCCCTCCCCACAACTGGGGCTCCGCCCCAGACCCCTGGAACCCGCTGGGGTCGGAGCCCCGGTTCGGGGGTTTGGGGGCGGGGTCCTGGTTCCGGTTTTGGGGCGGGGCCTCGGCTCTCCGGGCCTGGGCGGGGTCCCGGCCCTCCGGGGCCTGGGGCGGAGCCCCGGTTTCGGGAAGGGGCGGGGAGGGGAACAGCCCGCCGCAGGCGTCACAAGAGGCCCCCGCTCCGTTGCCCGGGGCGGCCGGGTCCACAGCCGGGGCGGGCCCGGGACCCGTTCGCTTGACTTTGACATCTATGTGAGGCTTTAGCGTCCCGTCATCAGCCGTGAAACGTAAGGACACACCTGATGACCAGCACCTCACCCCTGGCCCGCATCGTCCGGGGCACCGGCCCCGGGCTGCTGCTCGCCCATGGCGGGACCGGCTCCATCGAGGGGAACTACGGCCCGATCCTGGACGGCCTCGCCGAGCGCCACCGGGTGGTCGGCCCCGACTATCCCGGCTCCGGCCGCACCCCGCGCGCGAGCGGGCCGCTGGATCTCGACACCCTGGCCGACCAGCTCGTGGCCACGGCCGTCGAGGAGGGTCTGGACACCTTCGCGATCGCCGGATACTCCCTCGGCGGGCCGGTCGCCCTGCGTGCCGCCACCCGCCATCCGGAGCGGGTCACCGCGCTGGTCCTGACCGCGACCTTCGCCCATCCCAGCGCCCGGATGCGGCTCCTGGTGGACGACTGGCTGCGCCATCTCCGCTCGGGCGACCAGGAGGCGACCGCCCGTTGGACGGCGCTCATCGGCGCGGGCGCGCCCTTTCTGGACCGGATGACGCCCGAGGAGCTCGGCACGGTGATCGAGGGCGCCCGCGCCTCGGTGCCGCCCGGCGCGATCGACCAGGTCGAACTGGTCGGCCGGATCGACGTCCGCGAGGATCTGGGCCGGATCCGGGTGCCCACCCTGGTGATCTCCACGACGCTGGACGCGATGGCCACGCCGTACCACCACCGTCAGGTGGCGGACGCGATCCCCGGGGCGCGCCTCGCCGAGCTGGCATCCGGCCATCTGCCGTTCGCGGAGGCGCCCGCCGCGTGGCTGGGCCTGATCAGGACGTTCCTGGACGCCCAGGAGGCGCGGTCATAGGACGCGGTCATGGCGCGGTCATAGGGCGCCGTGCGTACCGCGCGTAACGCCGCCCAAGAGGCTCAGCCGGGTCAAGAGGCTCAGACGTGTTCCCGCCAGCGGTTGGTGATGGGCAGCCGGCGGTCCTTGCCGAAGCCCTTCGCGGAGATCTTCGTGCCCGGCGGGTACTGCCGGCGCTTGTACTCGGCGGTGTCCACCATCCGCAGGATCCGGGTCACCAGCGCGTCGTCGTATCCCGCCGCCACGATCTCGGTGCGCCCCTGGTCGCGGTCGACATACAGCTCCAGGATCCGGTCGAGTACGTCGTAGTCGGGGAGCGAGTCGGTGTCGACCTGGCCGGGGCGCAGTTCGGCGCTGGGCGGCTTGGTGATCGAGTTCTCGGGGATGGGCGGGGTCTGGCCCCGCTCCTCCGCCGCACGGTTCCGCCATTTCGACAGCCGGAAGACGGAGGTCTTGTAGACGTCCTTGATCGGGCCGTACGCGCCGACCGAGTCCCCGTAGAGCGTGGAGTAGCCGCAGGCCAGCTCGGACTTGTTGCCCGGGGCGAGGACGATGTGGCCCTCCTGGTTGGAGATCGCCATCAGCATCGTGCCGCGCAGCCGCGACTGGAGGTTCTCCTCGGCCAGCCCGGTGAGGCCCAGGGAGCCCATATAGGCGTCGAACATCGGGGCGATCGGGACCGTGCGGAAGTTCAGCCCGGTGCGCCGCGCCAGCTCGGCCGCGTCGTCGATCGAGTGCTCGGAGGAGTAGCGCGAGGGCATCGCGACGCCGTACACGTTCTGCGCGCCGACCGCGTCACACGCGATGGCGGCGACGAGCGAGGAGTCGATCCCGCCGGAGAGCCCGATCAGCACACTGCGGAATCCGTTCTTCGCCACATAGGCCCGCAGCCCCACGACCAGCGCCGTGTAGATCTCCTCGTCGTCCCCGAGCCGCTCGGCCTCGCCGCCCGCGAGCTCCGGCTCGTAGCGGGGCAGTGGGTCGGCGGAGAGGGTGACGTGGTCGATGCGGAGCCCGTCGTCCACGACGCCCTCGGGGACCGGGCCCGGGTCGGCGGCGGGCAGATCGAGGTCGAGCAGCACACAGCCCTCGGCGAACTGCGGGGCCCGCGCGATGACTTCGCCGTCCCGGTCCACGACGATCGAGTCGCCGTCGAAGACCAGCTCGTCCTGGCCGCCGATCATGGCCAGGTACGCGGTGGTGCAGCCCGCCTCCTGGGCCCGCTTGCGCACCAGGTCCAGCCGGGTGTCGTCCTTCTCCCGCTCGTACGGCGAGGCGTTGATCGACAGCAGCAGTCCGGCCCCCGCCGAGCAGCTGGCCGGCACCCGGCCGCCGTCCTGCCACAGGTCCTCGCAGATGGCGAGCGCCACGTCGACGCCGTGGACGCGGACCATGGGCAGGGTGTCGCCGGGCACGAAGTAGCGGAACTCGTCGAAGACGCCGTAGTTCGGCAGATGGTGCTTGGCGAAGGTCAGGACGACCGCGCCCCGGTGCAGCACGGCGCCCGCGTTCTGCGGCGACCCGGCCGGCTGGCCGTAGCGCCGGGCGCGCTCGCTGCGGTCGAGGTAGCCGACGACCACCGGCACCTCGCCCAGCCCCTCGGCGTTCAGCCGCTCGGCGAGCGAGTGCAGCGCGGCGCGCGACGCCTCGACGAAGGACGAGCGCAGCGCCAGGTCCTCGACGGGGTAGCCGGTCAGCACCATCTCGGGGAACGCCACCAGATGGGCGCCCTGCTCGGCGGAGTGCCGGGTCCAGTGGAGTATCGATTCGGTGTTGCCGTCGAGGTCGCCGACGGTCGAGTCGATCTGGTTCAGAGCGAGGCGAAGTTGAGGCACGCGCCCAGTGTAATCGTCTGTCTGACGCGATAGCCGGGGCCGGGGGTGTCTCCCTTCTCACGCCGGTCACGCCCGGCCTCACTTCTGGTAACCGAGGATGGTCATCATCCCGGACTCCGAGTGGTAGACGTTGTGGCAGTGGACCATCCACAGCCCCGGGTTGTCGGCGTCCAGGTCCACGTTCACCTTGTGGTGCGGCAGCAGGACCGTGGTGTCCTTACGGGGGCCGCCGTCCGGCAGCGCGAAGGTGTGGCCGTGCAGATGGACCGGATGCCACATGTCGGTGCCGTTGATGAACGAGATCCGCACCCGCTCACCCTGCCGTACCGGATAGCGCTGCGAGGGGTCGTACGGCCGGCCGTTGATCGCCCAGTCCCAGCGTCGCATCGAGCCGGTGAGCCGCATCCGGATGATGCGGTCGGGCTCCTTGGGCGTCAGCCGGACGTCCTCCGCCGCCTTCAGCCGGTCCGCCGTGAGCAGCTCGCCGTCCAGCTCCTTGGGGCGCGGGAACTTCACCGGGTTCTTGCCGCGGGTGCGCAGCACCGCCATCGCGGACCGCCCCTTGCCCTCGGCGATCACGGCGAGCGGGAAGACCCCGTCCTTGACGGTGACCAGTACGTCGTAGCGCTCGCCCATGCCCAGCAGCAGCGCGTCCGTCTTGGCCGGTACGACGGGGTAGCCGTCGGTGTGGGTGACGGTCATCCGGTGGCCGCCGAGGGCGACGCGGAAGGCGGTGTCGCCGCCCGCGTTGATGATGCGGATACGGACCCGGTCGCCGCGCTTGGCGCGGAAGACCTGCGGGGATTCGGGGCTGCGGCCGTTGACCAGGTAGTAGGGGTAGGTGACGTCGCCCGCGTGGCCGCCCAGCAGGCGGCTCTCCATGGGCGCGGCCTTCTTCTTCCGCGCCGAGGGCCGGGCCCGGCCACGCTTGGCCCCGCCCGCGGCGGTGGCTTTGGCGGTGGCCGTGGCTTTGGCCCTGGCCGTCGCCGTGGCCTTGGCCCCGCGCTTGCCGTCGTCGTCCGCCGAGCCGCCGCCCATCGAGCCGTCGTCCATCGCATGGCCGACCGCGCCGCCCTTGCCCGCGTTGAGCCGGTCGAACTCCTTGTCCGGGGTGCGGCCGCCCACCCCGTCGAGCCAGTCGTCCAGGACGACGACCCACTCCTTGTCGTACTCCAGCGGCTCCTTCGGATCCTCCACGATCAGCGGTGCGTACAGCCCCCGGTCCAGCTGGACGCCCGAATGCGGATGGATCCAGTACGTGCCCGGGTAGAACGCGGTGAAGCGGTAGTCGAAGGCGGCGCCGGTCTTGATCGGCCGCTGGGTCACCCCGGGGACGCCGTCCATGTCGTTGCGCAGCCGGATGCCGTGCCAGTGCAGCGTGGTGGGCTGCGGCAGGTTGTTGGCGAGGGTGAGCGCGATCGTGTCGCCCGCCGTCACCCGGATCTCCCGGCCCGGCACCTGGTCCTCGTACGCCCAGGACGTCACCTTGCGGGCGCCGATGTCCAGGGTGGTCGCGGTGGCGGTGAGCCGGAAGGTGCGTACCGGGCCTGGGCCCCGCCGCCGCTCGGTCGCGGCGACCTCCGGGCCGTGGGGGGAGACGTACTGCGCCGGGGTGTCGTCCGCGGGCGCGCCGGGCCTGGCGGGGGCGCCCATCGCGTTGCCGTCCACGCCGTCGGGGCCTCCGGCGCGGGGGCGGGGGCCGGGGGAGCCGCAGGCGGCGAGCAGACCGCTGCCCGCGGCGGCGATGCCCGTGCCGAGCACGGCACGGCGAGTCTTTTCGTGCATGAGTCAGTACCCCAATGCTGATGTGTGCCGGATGCGTGAGGGTCGGCGCGTCCACCACGCCGCCGGGAGGGCGGGCGGCCGACGCGCCGCTCTATGCGCCGCATCAGCGATCGGCTCTGGGGTGAGAGGCCTCGCCGCATCGCGCCTCCATCTGACCGTTCAGACGATCAGATCATCATCTGACCGTTTGATCATCGTGATATTCGGCACCCTACCCCCAAGGGGTATGGAGCCCCGGCAGGCGCCACGCAGGGGGCGGAACGGTCGGGTCCGGGACCGGCCGGGTGAAAGTACGATGCACCCATCGTGGTGAGGTGAGGGGAGACCGGGGCGACCGGCCGAAACCTCCGTGAAATCCCGCCGCGTGATACTGGGGATGCGGAAGGTGCCCCGCGCCCGCGCAAAGAGCCGTTTGACCTGCAAGGATTGGGGACCATGGATAAGCAGCAGGAGTTCGTGCTCCGCACGCTCGAAGAGCGCGACATCCGGTTCGTACGGCTCTGGTTCACCGATGTGCTCGGCTTCCTGAAGTCCGTGGCCGTCGCGCCGGCCGAGCTCGAGGGCGCCTTCGACGAGGGCATCGGATTCGACGGCTCCGCGATCGAGGGCTTCGCCCGGGTCTACGAGTCCGACATGATCGCCAAGCCGGACCCGGGGACGTTCCAGATCCTGCCCTGGCGCGCCGAGGCCCCCGGGACAGCCCGGATGTTCTGCGACATCCTGATGCCGGACGGCTCACCGTCCTTCGCCGACCCCCGCTTCGTCCTGAAGCGCATCCTCGCCAAGACCTCCGACCTCGGGTTCACCTTCTACACCCACCCCGAGATCGAGTTCTTCCTGCTCAAGCAGAAGCCGGTGGACGGCAGCCGCCCGGTGCCCGCCGACTCCTCGGGCTACTTCGACCACACCCCGCAGAACATCGGCATGGACTTCCGCCGCCAGGCGATCACCATGCTCGAATCGATGGGCATCTCGGTCGAGTTCTCCCACCACGAGGGCGCCCCCGGCCAGCAGGAGATCGATCTGCGCTACGCCGACGCGCTCTCCACCGCCGACAACATCATGACCTTCCGCCTGGTCATGAAGCAGGTCGCGCTGGAGCAGGGTGTGCAGGCCACCTTCATGCCGAAGCCCTTCTCGGAGTTCCCCGGCTCGGGCATGCACACCCACCTCTCCCTCTTCGAGGGCGACCGCAACGCCTTCTACGAGTCCGGCTCCGAGTTCCAGCTCTCCAAGGTGGGCCGCTCCTTCATCGCGGGGCTGCTGCGCCACGCCGGGGAGATCTCCGCCGTCACCAACCAGTGGGTCAACTCCTACAAGCGCATCTGGGGCGGCTCCGAGCGCACCGCCGGCGCGGGCGGCGAGGCCCCCTCCTACATCTGCTGGGGCCACAACAACCGCTCCGCCCTCGTCCGCGTCCCCCTCTACAAGCCCGGCAAGACGGGCTCCACCCGCGTCGAGGTCCGCTCCCTGGACACCGGCGCCAACCCCTACCTGGCCTACGCGGTCCTCCTCGCCGCCGGCCTCAAGGGCATCGAGGGCGGCTACGAACTCCCGGCCGGCGCCGACGACGACGTCTGGGCCCTCTCCGACGCCGAACGCCGCTCCCTCGGCATCGAGCCCCTCCCGCAGAACCTGGGCGAGGCGATCGACCTCATGGAGCGCAGCGAACTGGTCGCCGAGACCCTCGGGGAGCATGTCTTCGACTTCTTCCTGCGCAACAAGAAGCAGGAGTGGGAGGAGTACCGCTCCGAGGTGACCCCGTTCGAACTCCGGAAGAACCTGCCGGTGCTGTAGCCGCGGCGCGCGGGCGGGCGCGGGCCGTGTCCGCGTCCGTCACCGCCCGGACCTGCCGCTTCGCCCTCGGGGTCGCTTAGGCTCGTCAGCGGCGCCTTTGATCACGGGTGTGCGCGTGGTCGAGCGGCGCGGAGTCGACCAGGACGGGAGGCGGCGGGATGGCCGTACCGCAGGGACGCAGGAGCAGCAATATCACCCGGCTGCTGCGGCACGGTTTCACCGACGCCTCGACGGCGCAGCGGCTGCTGGACGCGCCCGAGCTGGCCGCGGTGCGGAGCGATCCGGTGCTGCTGGAGGCGCTCGGCGCGACCGCCGACCCCGATCTGGCGCTGCTCGGGCTGGTACGGCTCGTCGAGGCGCTGCCCGAGGAGGACGCGGAGGAGAAGGAGGACGGCGGGCAGCGGGCCGGGTCCCGGCAGGCGCTGCTGGACACCCTCGTCACCGCCAAACCGCTGCGCGACCGGCTGCTCGGGGTGCTCGGCGCCTCCGAGGCGCTGGGCGACCACCTCGCCCGCCACCCGGGCGACTGGCACGCCCTGGTGACCTACGAGTCGGCCGATCTGCACCCCGCCACCCCCGAGTTCGAGCGGGCCCTGGCCGAGGGGGTCTGGGGCGCGCCCGGGGCGGGGAGGCCCCGGCCCGACGCGCTGCGCGTCGCCTACCGCCGGGCGCTGCTGGCCATCGCCGCCCGCGATGTGTGCGGCACCACCGACATCACCCAGACGGCCGCCGAGCTGGCCGACCTGGCGACCGCGACCGTGCGGGCCGCGCTGGAGATCGCGGCCGAGGAGCAGCCGCAGGACGCGGCCGCCTGCCGGCTGGCCGTGATCGGCATGGGCAAATGCGGCGGCCGCGAGCTCAATTACGTCTCCGACGTGGACGTGATCTTCGTGGCGGAGGCCGTCGAGGGCGTCGAGGAGGACGAGGCGGTACGGGCCGCCACCCGGCTCGCCTCGCGGCTGATGCGCGTCTGCTCCGACGTCACCGTCGAGGGCACCATCTGGCCCGTCGACGCCAACCTCCGCCCCGAGGGGCGCAACGGCCCGCTGGTGCGCACCCTCTCCAGCCATCTGGCGTACTACCAGCGCTGGGCCAAGACCTGGGAGTTCCAGGCGCTGCTGAAGGCACGTCCGATGGCGGGCGACGCCGCGCTCGGCCAGGCGTACGTGGACGCCCTCGCGCCCATGGTCTGGCAGGCCGTCGAGCGCGAGAACTTCATCCCCGACGTCCAGCAGATGCGCCGCCGCGTGGTCGAGAACATCCCCGTGTCCGAGGTCGACCGCGAGCTCAAGCTGGGCCCCGGCGGCCTGCGCGACGTCGAGTTCGCCGTCCAGCTGCTCCAGTTGGTGCACGGACGGTCCGACGAGTCGCTGCGCAGCGGTACGACGCTGGACGCGCTCGCGGCCCTGGCCGCCGGCGGCTATGTGGGGCGCACCGACGCCGCCGCGCTGGACGACGCGTACCGCTTCCTGCGCACCATGGAGCACCGCCTCCAGCTCTACCGGCTGCGCCGCACCCATCTGATGCCCGAGGGCGAGGCCGACCAGCGCCGCCTCGGCCGGTCGCTGGGGTTCCGCACCGAGCCGGTGACCGAGCTGGGCACCGCCTGGCGGCGGCACGCCCGCGAAGTGCGGCGGCTGCACGAGAAGCTCTTCTACCGGCCGCTGCTGGACGCCGTCGCCCAGCTCCAGCCCGGTGAGATCCGGCTCAGCTCCGAGGCGGCCGGTCAGCGGCTCACCGCCCTGGGGTACGCGGACCCGGCCGGTGCGCTGCGCCATCTGGAGGCCCTGGCGTCCGGGGTGACCCGCAAGGCGGCGATCCAGCGGACGCTGCTGCCCGTGCTGCTGGGCTGGTTCGCCGACTCCGCCGACCCGGACGCCGGGCTGCTGGGCTTCCGCAAGGTCTCGGACGCGCTGGGCAAGACGCCCTGGTACCTGCGGCTGCTGCGGGACGAGGGCGCCGCCGCCGAGAACCTGGCCCGGGTGCTCTCCGCCGGGCGGCTCGCCCCCGACCTGCTGCTGCGCGCCCCCGAGGCGGTCGCCCTGCTCGGCGACCTGGAGGGGCTGCGCCCGCGCGGCCGGGCCCATCTGGAGCAGGAGGTGCTGGCCGCGGTCGGCCGCGCCGACGGCGCCGAGCAGGCCGTCGCGGCGGCGCGCGGGGTGCGGCGGCGCGAGATGTTCCGTACGGCGGCCGCGGACATCATCGAAAGCGCCCGGCTGGCCAACGGCGAGGTGCGCCCGACCGTGAGCTGGCCGCCGTCGGGCGATCAGACGCCGGGCCGGGCCGCCGGGGCGGCCGCCCCCGTACCGGCCAAGGCCCCCGCACCGGCCAAGGCGCCCGAGGTGCCCAGCGCCCTGCGGGACTCCGAACCCCATGTGCCGCCCCGGCCCGCCGCCCCCGCGGCCGAACCGCCCGTGGACGACGCGATGCTGATCGACATGGTCGGCGACGCCCTCTCCGATCTGAACGCCGCGACCCTCGCCGGGGCCCTGCGCGCCGCCGTCCGCGACACCTGGGGCGATGAGCTGCCCACCCGCTTCGCCGTCATCGGCGTCGGCCGCTTCGGCGGCCATGAGCTCAGCTACGGCTCGGACGCCGACGTCCTCTTCGTCCACGAGCCGCGCGAGGGCGCCGACGACCAGGAGGCCGCCCGTGCCGCCTTCGCCGTCGCCAACGAGATGCGACGGCTGCTCCAGCTCCCCACCGTGGACCCGCCCCTGCTCATCGACGCCGATCTGCGCCCCGAGGGCAAGTCCGGGCCGCTGGTGCGCACCCTCGCCTCGTACGCCGCCTACTACCGCCGCTGGTCGCTGGTCTGGGAGAGCCAGGCGCTGCTGCGCGCCGAGCCGGTGGCGGGCGACCCCGGGCTCGGCGAGCGGTTCATCGAGCTGATCGATCCCCTGCGGTATCCGGCCGAGGGGCTGGGCGAGGACGCGATCCGCGAGATCCGGCGGCTCAAGGCCCGGATGGAGTCCGAGCGGCTGCCGCGCGGGGCCGACCCCACCACCCACGCCAAGCTGGGCCGCGGCGGTCTCAGCGATGTCGAATGGACCGTCCAGCTGCTCCAGATGCGCCACGGCTGGGCCGAGCCCGGACTGCGCACCACCCGCACCCGCGAGGCCCTGGCCGCCGCCCACGCCGCCGAGCTGATCTCCACCGAGGACGCCCAGACCCTCGACGAGGCGTGGATCCTCGCCAGCCGCGTCCGCAACGCCGTCATGCTCGTCCGCGGCCGCCCCGGCGACACCTTCCCGACGGACGTCCGCGAACTGGCCGCCGTGGGCCGCTACTTGGGCTACGGCCCCGGCCACGTCGGCGAGATGCTGGAGGACTACCGCCGCACCACCCGCCGGGCGCGGGCGGTGGTGGAGCGGCTCTTCTACGACTACGAGAGCTGAACTCCCGCGGTGCGCGGCCCGGCTCAGCCGTCCGCGGGCAGCGTGACGCGCAGCGGGCCGCAGCCGATCCGGTCGGCCTCCGCGGCCACGTAGCGGGGGAGGATCGTACGGATGTCGCCGGGGTGGTCGCCGTTCTCCGCCCGGACCAGGAAGGTGACCTGACCGGTCTGGCACTCGGCCTGGAACAGCCCCATGTCGTCGCGGACGAACCCGTGTCCATCCTGCTCACCGGCGCTTACCCGGGCCTTGGCGCCGTCCCGGGACAGCCCCTCGTAGAGCATCGCGAGCCGGGGGTCCTCGATGGTCATCAGCCGCAGCTGGGGGTGGCCGAAGAGCACATCGCGGTCGCAGGTGCGCACCGGGCCGTCGCCCCGGGTCAGTACGGTGCCGCCCCTCGCCCCGTGGGTGAACGCGGCCGGGAGCCGCAGCCCCTTGATGCCGCACATCGCGTCCTTCTTCTCGTCCAGGGACCGCGGCGGCCCGGACATCCGGCGGACCGGGTCGGCGAGCTCGCCCGTGCATCCCTCGTCGGCCATGTAGTGGTTGACCAGCTTGACCACGGCGCGGGCGAGCGCGTCGCGGGCCTCGGTGTCCACCTCGTCGTCGTAGACGGTCCAGCCGGTCTCCATGTCGATCACGGTGGGGCCGCCGTTGACGTCCAGCCCGCTCGGCCGGCCGATACAGCCGTCGGGCACCGCGAGCCAGGCCCGGGTGTCCGAGGCCATGCCCAGCAGCCCGTCGCCCAGCGGGGTGAGCCGCGCGGAGAGGAACTCATCGGCCCACCGGTCGCCCGCGCCGCCGAACCCGGAGTCCAGCCGGTGCGTCTCGACCGTGATCCGCCGACCGCGCGGCGACGTCAGACGGCATTCGCCCGAGGGGCCCTCGGTGCCGATGCGATCGGTGGAGATGGGCACCTCGGAGGTCTCGATGTCCCTCTTGCCGTCGAACAGCGCCGCCACATCGTCCTGCCCGAACGCCCCCCAGCAGGCCCGGTCGTCCGCGAACGGACCCGCCTCGGCCCGCCAGGCCACCCCCGCGCCGCCGAGCAGCGCTCCCACGACGGCTCCGACCACGGCCATGATCACGCCCAGCCGGGGCCGGGAGCGGGCCACGCGCTGCCAGTGCCACATGGGGCGGCGCCGCTCGTGCAGCGGCACGCGGGTGCCGCTCTCGCTGGCTTCGTTGCTCGCGTTGCTTTCGCTGTTCTCGTTGTTCTCGGAGTCGTTCATCGGCTGGAACCCCCAGGTGCGACGGGCGCGCAACCGACGCGTCGCGCCACGGCGTCGGCGAAGGCGGCGAAGTACGGAGTCGTCTCGTGCAGGGAGGGGGCGAGCATCAGCACGGTGAGCGGGCGCCCCGCGCAGTCGGCCCGTACGACCTTGTAGTCGTCGGCGAAGAACCCCGTACCGCGCCAGCCGCGCGCCGGTGCCTTGCTGCCCGTGGCCCCGTCGAACAGCGCGGAGAGCCGCGGCTGGGCGACCATCAGGGCGTCGAAGTACCGGCCCTCACCGCGCTGCGTCCGTACCGAACAGGACTGGAGATCCCGGGTGACCGCACCGACCTGGTACTCCAGGTCGCGGGCCGCCTTCTCGCCGAACTCCAGGCCCCTGATCCGGCAGGCCCGGGTGAAGAAGTCCTCATCCTCCTCGGGCAGTGTGGGCATCGGCGAGACCGCCTCGAGCGGCTCGGCCGGGGCGCAACCCGCCTTCTCCATCGCGTGGTTGGCCGCCGTGACGAGCAACCGGGCCACGGACTGGGAGCCGCCGAGCCCCGCGTCGCCGGGCATGGTGGAGTCGCTGTAGACCGACCGCGCCGTCGAGTCGAGCGTCACCGCGGTCGGCCGCCCGTCGCGGGCGTCGCACCCCTTCGGCAGCACCAGCAGCGCGTGCCGGCCGTCGGTGGCGCCCGGCAGCCCGTCGGGCAGCGGCATCGCCCGGTCGCCGAGGTAGCCGCCGATCCACTCCATGCGCTCCGCGGCGCCCTCGGGCGCGGGGCCGTAGGTGACCGTGATCTCGGTCTGCTCCACGACCTTGCCGCCGTCGCTGCTGTCCGCGCGCTCGGAGTGGAGTGCCACGGTGCACCGACCGCGCTGGCGCCGTGGTGTCGGCGCGGTCTCCTTGGACGTACGGCTGGCGTTGTCCTCGTCCAGCGCGTCGCCGCTCAGGAAGTCCGGCCCGCTGTCCTCTTTCCACGCACCCCAGCAGTAGGTGTCTTTCCCGTCGAACGGCCAGGTGTCCGTGGCCCACGTCCCGACCCCGGCCGCCACCAGCACCGCGACGGCGCCGGCGATCGACACGGCCCGGCGGCGTGCGCCGCCCATCAACTGTTTCATTAATGACCTTCCCCCGTGTGGCCGTCGATCCTACTCAGCGGCTCCGCCCACGACGTGAAGAGGTCATGGCAATTCCGTAGGCGTCAGCGGCCGCTCGCGGCGGGCGGGTGGTCCAGCCGCACGCTGATGGTGACGCGCCCCTTGCCGTCCACGTCAGCGACGGCATGCCCGGTCCGGCCGCTCCCGTCCAGGTCCAGCGATATCGGCCAGCCCTCACCGGTGAAGTTGCGCCACCACAGCTTGCGTTCGGGCATGGCGACGGCGATCGTGACGACGTCGGCGGCGCGCCGATAGGCGACCGGCGTACTGAAGGTGCGCCCCGACCGCCGCCCCGTGTACGTGACGACCGTGAGCCGCCCGCTCACCAGTCGCCCCCACCGCGGAGAGGCGCGCAGCCCGACCATCCAGGCATTGAACCGGCCGGTGACCCGCTTCGGAAGCGGCCCTTTGTACCGCACGCAATCCTCCAGGCGCCGAGGGAAAGGGGAGCTGTGGCGCCACGGTAACTCCGCAGGTGGCACACCCCGGCCTCGCGGCCCCGAAGTGAGAGAGACGAGCTCCGAGCTCTCTCGTGTACGTCGGCGATTGAGCAACTGGACCGCTCAGGAACCGGCCCCGTTGACCTGGAACCAAACCGCCTTCCCGGGGCCCGGTCCGTGGTGGCAGACGCTCCAGTCGGCGGCGGAGCTGCCGATGATGAGCAGCCCTCGGCCGTTCTCGGCGTCGGCCGTGTCCCGGGCGAGGCTGCGCTGGGCGGGGAGGCCGGGGGCGTCGTCGCTCACGAGAACGCGGAGGGCGCCGTACGGCCCCCACTCGGCGTAGAGGGTGACGGGGGCCGAGCAGCCGTTGGTCCGGCAGGCGTTGACGGCGTTGGTGACGGCTTCGGAGGTCAGGAGCAGAGCGGTATCCGTTAAGTCGGAGCGGTTCGCGGTGCGCAGGGCGGTGCGGACGGCTTCTCGGGCGGTACGGACCCAGCCGGGGTCGGGCGGGAAGACGAGGGAGAAGTTGGCGCGGGGGAGCTGGGCGCTCATGGTGATGTTGCCTCCTTCGGCCAACGGCCGTTGGGCTGACACCGGTTGGGCGATTCGTCGTCGACGATAGGGGCAACGGCGTCTGGGGTCGGAACTGCGGAGGCTTCGCAATGAGCGCGGCTTGTCCGCAGCGGAGGCGGGGGCGTTCGCCGCTCTGGGCTCGCCGCACCTCGGGCATATCGAGGCCGGTCGAACGGCCATTCCCGAGGTGAAGCTCCGTGCGCTGCTCGCCGGATACGGTTGCCAAGATGAATCGTTGTCCGACGCGCTCGTCGCCATGAGCGAGTCCAAGGGGAAGGGGTGGTGGTCGGACTACCGCAAGTCCCCGCTCTCTCAGAGCGCTCGTGATCTCGCGGAGCTTGAGGCGACTTCGGTGGCTCACCGCTCGTTCCAGTGGATGTATGTGCCCGGGGTGCTCCAGACGCCCGAGTACGCCCGAGCCCTCACGGCAGGAGGTGAGCCAGAGGCCGATCCCAGCTTGCTGGACACGTACGTCGAGTTCCGGCTGAAGCGTCAGGAGGTCTTGGCCGGGGAGTCCCCGCCCACCTTTCACGCGGTCATCCACGAGGCGGCCTTCCACATGCAGTTCGTGGAGAACGGCGTTATGCGTCGCCAGATCGAGCACCTTGTGGAGATGGCTCGGCTGCCGCATGTCCACATCCAGCTCCTGCCGTTCAAGGCGACCCTCTCCCCGGCGACGCCGGCGGCTGCGTTCATCCTCTTCGAGGCCGAGGTGCCCGAGCTGAACACGGTCTACGTGGAGCACCCCGTGTCTTCGGCGTTCCTCGGAGACCAGGCGCATCTCGCCCAGTACGGCACCGCTTTCGAACGTCTCACGACGGCAGCGCTGTCACCCATTGACCCGACTCCCGAACGCGGGTCCTATATGCGCAGTGACTCACTTAGGCTCGTGCAGCATCTGCTGTACACGCTCTGAGGAGAACCTCATGTCCGGGCTCGAATGGCGAAAGTCGAGTTTCAGCAGCGGAGTCGGAGGTCAGGACTGCGTCGAAGTCGCCACGGCACCGAACGGCCTCATACGTCTGCGCGAGAGCGACGACCCGGCGGCCGTCATCACCACGGACCCTGCCCCATGGGCCGCCTTTATCCGGGGGCTCAAGCGGGGTGATTTCGACCATCTGTCGGGGAGTGTGTGAGCGTCGTGGCCGCGTTCCGGTGTTGGGGCCGCCGGTGGCGCGGTGCGGGTTTCGTGTCGCGCCTTCGGCGCCATTGAGCAGGGGACGGCGGATGGGGGGCGCGGGCCTCGCCGCCGGATGACGGGCCGGTGGTGGTGCGTCCCGGTGGCGGCTTCTGCGGTCCTGGGCTGGGGCCCGGCCGGACTGACGGCCCCTCCGGGTACCTCTTCCGAAAACGCTTGATCTGAAGCAACTAATTTGTCAAAGGTTTTCCAGGGGGTACCCCCGGCGGTCCGGCATCGGCACAGGCCCCTGTGCACGGGAGCCGCCACCGGCCCCGCCACCCACGGCCCGCCGACCGGCGACGCCACCCGCGCCTCCCACCTCCGGCCCCATGCTCAAAGGCGCCGAAGGCGCGAGACGAAACCGTCAGTCGCCCGACGGCTCCCAGACCGCACAGTCGTGGGCGAAAAGCACACGCGCTGGTGTTCGCCATGTCTCCGATTCTCCCGGAATTGAGGACAGAAACTGTCCGCTGTGGCTCCTACTGTCGTTCTTGACCGAGGAACACGGGACCAACCGAAGGCGGAGATCATGACCGAGACCCTGAGCCCGAGCGAGTCGGCGACCCTCACCGGCGAGCGCGCCGACCTGCTGCGGACGTTGAGCAAGCACCGGGACTTCCTGCGCTTCACCACTCGCGACCTCAGCGACGAGCAGGCCGGGCTGCGCACCACCGTCAGCGCACTGTGCCTGGGCGGTCTGGTCAAGCACGTCGCCGCGGTGGAGCGGGTCTGGGTGGACTTCATCCTGGACGGCCCGTCGGCCATGCCCGACTTCACCGCCATGACCGAGGCCGACTTCGCCAAGCGGGCTGACGAGTTCCGGCTGCTGCCCGGCGAGACGCTGGTCGGCGTACTTGCTGAGTACGCGGCGGTGGCCCACCGGACCGACGAGCTGATCGCCGCCCTGCCCGACCTGGACGCGACCCAGCCGCTGCCGGAGGCGCCGTGGTTCGAGTCCGGCGTGCGCTGGTCGGCCCGTCAGGTGCTGCTGCAGGTCATCGCCGAGACCGCGCAGCACGCCGGGCACGCCGACATCATTCGCGAGTCCCTGGACGGCGCCAAGACCATGGGATGAACGGGAAGTTGAGGCGAGACCGTCAGCCGTCCGACGGCTCCCAGACCGCGCAGTCGTGGGCGAAGAGGACGCGGCGGGGGGCGAAGTCGACGAGGCGGTCCAGCCAGGGGCGGTACAGGGGAAGGGGCTGCGCCACGCCGTCGAGGGCGGCCCTGCGGGCCAGGTGGTCCGAGGCGAACTCGGAGGCGAAGTCATGGGCCTGACCGGCGAGGATCACCGTGCCGTCGGACTGGCGCACGACCAGTGACTGATGGCCGTCGGTGTGGCCGCTCGGCGCTCTGCCGGGAGCAGAGCGGCTAACGGTGGGCCATCAGGGCCGTGGTGATGATGACCTGGGCCGGTTCCAGGGCGGTCTTGCCGTCTTCGATGTCCCAGAGGACGTTCTGTAGGACGCGGCCGAGGGTCCAGCCGGTGGCCCGCCGCCGGTCCAGGCCGAGGGCCTCGGTCAGCAGGTCGAAGCGGCGGAGTACCGCACAGGTGGGGTCGCCGGTGGCCAGGACCTCGTTCCAGCGGTTGTCCAGCGCCGGGAGGAGTTCGAAGCCGGGGTCGCCGGTGAGCGGTTCGGGGTCGATGGCCAGCCAGGGCTCACGCTTACCGGCGAGGATGTTGTCGTAGTGGAGATCCCAGTGCAACAGCCGGTCGCCCGGTTCGTCGAGGAGTTCGGCCACGGCGGAGGCGCAGGCGCGGACCAGCCGCTGTTCGGCCGGGTCGCGCAGGGCCGGTACGGCGTCGGGCGTCTGCCCGAGCATGGCGGCGGCGACGTCGGACAGCCGGCGCAGGCCGCCGGGGGCGGGTACCGAGGTCAGCCGGGCCAGCAGGTCGGCCAGGACGCGCATCGCGGCGGTGTCGTCGGGCAGCGAGGAGAGCGGACGGGACGCGTCCAGGCGCTCCAGCAGCATGGTGCCCGTGTCCGGGTCGTGGTCGAGCAGGAGCACCACGCCGTTGCCGTTCCAGGTCCGCAGGCCCAGCGGGGCGCCCTCGGTCTCCTCCCTGACCTGCTGGAGCTTCAGGACCGCGGGAGTTCCGTCCGCGCCGGTCACCGGGAGGGCGAGCGAGGCCATGCCATGGGCGGCGGGACCGGCCGGGCGCAGATCCCAGCGGTCGAGGAAGTCCGTGGCCAGCCGGGGCAGCGCGGCGAGCCAGGCGCGGCCGGTGGCGTCGTGCTCGCCGAACGACGCGGCGAAGGCTTCGGGGACGTCGATGCGCCGGATCGGCGGGGTCATCAGGGGTGGTCTCCGGCGTCGGGCGAGCGCAGGTAGTTGTAGACCGTGGCGCGGGAGACCCCCAGCAGTTCGGTGACCACCTGGACGGAGTGCTTCACCTGGAGGTAGCCGCTGGTCTTGAGGGTGCGGACGAGTTCCTTCTTGGCGGGGGTGCCCAGGCTGCGCGGGGTCTGGCCGCGGGCGGCGGCGAATTCCTCGATGACGGTGCGCAGCTCCGCGGCGGTGCGGGCGCGGAGGGTTTCGGTGAGCGGCTGCTCCTGCTCATCGGTCCGGACGAGGTTGTTGAGGCTGCGGGCGGCGCTCGCGAAGAGGGAGACGTCCAGGTTGAGGCAGATGGCGGCGACGTACTGGCCCGCGCTGTTCTTGATGCCGATCGAGGTGCTCTTCGCCGGGCGGCCGTCCGGGAAGCGGTTGGCGTAGTTCTGGACGATGTCGGGGAAGCCGGGGTCCCGCATCCGGGCCAGGCCCAGCTCGGTGGCGGGCTGGCCCACCTCGCGGCCGGAGAGATTGCTCTCGATGGCGCGGATGGACTGGTCGGGGTTGCGCAGATCGTGGAGGACCACCTCGCACAGCCCGGGGAACATCCGGCCGAGGGCGACCACGATCTTCTCGGCCTCGCGGAGCAGCAGCTCGTCCTCGGGGGTTCCCGTCGTCTCCTGACTCCTCTTCTCGGTCACCCGAAGAGCTCCGTCATCGTCGGCGTCGCCTTCAGGCCCGAGCCGGTCAGCAGCACCACCGTGGTCTCACCGGGGCGGATCGCGCCCCGGGCGCGGAAGACCTCGATCGCGGCGGCCGCCGTCGCGCTGGTCGGCTCCGCGTAGAGCCCCATCGCGGCCAGCCGGCGGACCGCCGCGGCGATCGCGTCCTCCGGGATGGCCGCCATGTCGCCGTCCGAGCGGCGGACGGCGCGCAGCACCTCGGGGAAGCGGACGGGCTCGCGGATGGCCGTGCCCTCGGCGATGGTCGGGGCGTGGTCGAAGGGCACGGGCGTCTCGGTGCCCGCGCGGAACGCGGCGTGCAGCGGGGCGCAGTGGGCGGGCTGGGCCACCAGCAGCCGGGGGCGGCGGGCGATCTGGCCCGCGGCGAGCAGTTCGGAGAAGCCGAGGTCGCAGCCGAGTACGGTGCTGCCCGCGCCCGCCACGGTCACCACGGCGTCCGGTGCGGTGAAGCCCAGGTCTTCCCACAGCTCGTACGCGAGGGTCTTGGTGCCCTGGAGGAAGAAGGGGTGCCAGTTGTGGCTGGCGTAGTACGTATGGGCCGACTGGCGCAGCGCCTCCGCGGCGGTGGCGTCCCGGTCGCCGGGCACCAGTTGGACCTCGGCGCCGTAGGCCCGGCTCTGGAGGACCTTCGCGGGGGAGGTGGTGGCGGGGGCGAGGATCCGGGCGCGGATGCCGGCGGCGGCGCAGTACGCGGAGACGGAGGCCCCGCCGTTGCCGGAGCTGTCCTCGATGACCTCCTGTACGCCGCGCTGGGCGAGGAGCGAGATCATCACGCTGGTACCGCGGTCCTTGAAGCTGCCGGTGGGGCTGAACCACTCCAGCTTGAAGAGAATCCGATCCTCCCCCCAGCTCTTCTCGACCAGCGGGGTGCACCCTTCTCCCAGTGACACCGGGGCGTCGATGCGCACCGGGAGGGCCGCTCGGTAGCGCCACAGTGACCGGGCCCCGGTGTCCACCTGCTCGCGGGTGATGCCGGGCAGTGCGGAGACGGTGAGGGGAGCCCCGTCATCGCCGCACCAGCGAGGGTCGTCGATCGGGTAAGTGGCGCCGGAGCGCTCGTCGACGTAGCGGGGTTCGGATCCTGGTTCAGCTCGCACCTTAGATATTTTGTTTAGTTGTGTATATCCAGTCAAGGGACTGGCGGGCTGCTCGAGGTCACCGCGAGTGCGGTGCGAGGGCCGCTCAAGGGTGGGCGAACAGCCGTTCCAGCACCACCGCGACCCCGTCGTCCTCGTTCGCCGGCGCCACCTCGTCGGCCATCGCCTTCAGCTCCGGGTGGGCATTGCCCATCGCGACCCCGTACCCGGCCCAGCCCAGCAGCGGGATGTCATTGGGCATATCGCCGAACGCGACCGTCTCGGCGGGGGTGAACCCCATGCGGTCGGCGGCCAGTTGGAGCCCCACCGACTTGTCCGTCCCGGCCGGGAGCACCTCGATCATGCCCTTCTCGGAGTGGGTCACCGCCACCTCGCCCGCGCCCACCCGCTGCGCGGCCGCCGCCACCAGCCCGTCCGCCACCGTCCGGTGGCGCATCAGCACCTTCTCGATCGGCGCCGCCCACAGCTCCGCCCGCTCGGCCAGCCCCCACTCCGGGCGCATCCGGTCGGTGAAGCGGGCGGTGACGACGAAGCGGTTCTCGGGCGCCGCGGTCACCACGGCGAGCTCCAGCGGCCCCGCGCCCAGCGCCTCCTCGGTGCGCTCCACCACCGACCGGGCCAGCTCCCGGTCCAGCGACGCCGAGACCAGCAGCCGGTCCGCGGAGGCGTCGTACAGCTGCGCGCCCTGTCCGCACACCGCGAGCCCCCGGTAGCCGATCGCCACCAGGAACTCCCGGCAGGACGCGGCCGGGCGCCCGGTGACCACCAGATGCCGCGCCCCGGCGGCCCGGACCAGGGCCAGCGCCTCACGGTTGCGCGGCGAGACCGTCAGATCCCCGCGCAGCAGGGTGCCGTCGAGGTCGGTGGCCACCAGCGGGAAGCGGGGCCGCCCGGCGGTACGGGGCCGGGGGAGCGGCGCGCCCGGGGACTCGGAGGCGGATGCGGAAGTGGATAAGGGAGAAGCGGCAGCGGTGGCGGCGTCGGCGGTGTGCACGGTGGCCGGTGGTCCCTTTCGTCACGCTCATCGTGCTCATTCCGCGTCGAATCAGCGCGACACATGGAGCCCCTGAACCATGTCGACATGTGAACTCATGTCGACCTTGCGGAACAGAGAATGGCGGCTCCGCCGGGGACGATCAAGCCGTGCAGATCACGGCCACCTGCCTCGGCAGCCGGTACGGCAGCGAGCCGTACCACGCGCACGACAGCGCGAAGCCGAAGGAGAGACAGATGACCCCGCCGACCGCGTCCATCCAGAAGTGGTTGGCGGTGGCGACGATCACCAGCAGCGTGGCCGAGGGGTAGAGCAGCCCCAGGGCCTTCACCCACACCGGGCGCGCCAGCGTCGCGATGGTCAGACCGCACCACAGCGACCAGCCGATGTGCATCGAGGGCATCGCCGCGTACTGGTTCGACATATCGGCGAGGTTCCCCGAGGCCATCGAGCCCCAGGTGTTGTGCACCACCACGGTGTCGATGAAGTGGCCGCCGCTCATCAGCCGGGGCGGGGCCAGCGGAAAGAAGTAGTAGCCGAGCAGGGCCACGCCCGTGGTCGCGAAGAGCGCCAGCCGGATGGCGGCGTAACGGCCCGGATGCCAGTGGTAGAGCCACACCAGCACGCTGAGCGTCACGATGAAGTGGAGCGTGGCGTAGTAGTAGTTCATGCCCACGATCAGCCAGCTGACCGAGTCGATCGCATGGTTGACGCCCCGCTCGAAGGCCATTCCGAACCGGTGCTCCCACTCCCAGATCCAGCTCGCGTTGCGCAGCGCCTCCGGCCGCTGCTCCGGGACGGCGTTGCGGATCAGCGAATAAGTCCAGTAACTGACGGCGATGAGGACGATCTCGAACCAGAGCCGGGGCCTTCTGGGGGTACGCAACCGGTTCATCAGGGTGAGGCCCGGTGCCCGTTCCGCGTCGGTGTCCGCGATGGGTGCCGGGGTGGCTGTGCGGCCTGCCGTGGTCCTGATCGTCGCTCCACCCATAGGGCAACAGTCTGCCAGACGACGCCCATCCGCAGATCATCCACGGCATCGGGTCTTGGTTGCTTATGTCCTGGTCCGGGGGTTCCTCCAAGGGGCGTATGCCCCTATACGTCCACTGGGTGCCGAGCCGCTGGACGAGGACCCCGGACGGGGGCTTTCCCCTACCCGCCCCTTCCCACAACTGGGGCTCCGCCCCAGACCCCGCTCCTCGAACGCCGGAGGGGCTGGAAGGTGGGGCTTCGGGGAGGGGAACAGCCCGCCGCCGGCGCCACGATCCCCCGCACGAGGCTCAGGCCTTGCCCCCGGCCGCCCGGCTCCGCGCCTCCACACCATGCGCCGAGGCCGTGGACCCGCGCACCACCAGCTCGGGCAGGAAGACGAACTCGCTGGGCGGGGCGGGGGTGCCGCCGATCTCCTCCAGCAGCGCCCGCACCGCCGCCTGCCCCATCGACTGCACCGGTTTACGGATCGTGGTCAGCGGCGGATCGGTGAAGGCGATCAGCGGGGAGTCGTCGAAGCCGACCACCGAGACGTCCTGAGGGACCGCAAGACCCTGCTGCCGGGCCGCCCGGATGGCGCCCAGCGCCATCATGTCGCTCGCGCACACCACCGCCGTACAGCCCCGCTCGATCAGCGCGGTCGCCGCCGCCTGGCCGCCCTCCAGGGTGTACAGCGAATGCTGGATCAGCTCCTCGGACTCGGCCGGGGAGAGCCCCAGTCGGTCCCGCATCGCCTGCTGAAAGCCTTCGATCTTGCGCAGTACGGGTACGAATCGCTTCGGCCCGAGCGCGAGACCGATCCGGGTGTGTCCGAGGGAGACCAGATGGGTGACCGCCAGCCCCATCGCAGCCCGGTCGTCGGGGGAGATGAACGGCGCCCGCACCTTCGGCGAGTAGCCGTCCACCAGCACGAACGGCACACCCTGGCCGCGCAGCTGGTCATAGCGCTGCATATCGGCCGAGGTGTCCGCGTGCAGCCCGGAGACGAAGATGATCCCGGCCACCCCCCGGTCCACCAGCATCTCGGTCAGCTCGTCCTCCGTGGAGCCGCCGGGGGTCTGGGTGGCCAGCACCGGGGTGTAGCCCTGCCGGGTGAGCGCCTGCCCGATGACCTGGGCGAGCGCGGGGAAGATCGGGTTCTCCAGCTCGGGCGTGATCAGTCCCACCAGTCCGGCGCTGCGCTGTCGCAGCCGCACCGGCCGCTCATAGCCGAGGACGTCCAGAGCGGCGAGGACGGACTCGCGGGTGGCCGCGGCCACCCCCGGCCTGCCATTGAGGACGCGGCTGACGGTGGCTTCGCTGACCCCCGCCTGGGCTGCGATGTCAGCAAGCCGTGCGGTCATGGAGTGGGACTGTACCGGTCGCGTGTCAGATTGCCCACCACGCGCACGAATCAGGCGGAATGCACACGGTTCCGGCCTGGTACGCCAGCGGCGCCGACGAGAGCAGCGCACGCCCCGGAACCGGCAGTTCGACCTCCTCCCCGAGCGTGTTGAGCGTGCACACCAGGCCCGGCCGGGACAGCGCGAGCACCCCCGCCGGGGCGTCCAGCCAGCTCATCGGCCCGTCCCCGAGCCCCGGCAGCTCACGGCGCAGCGCGAGCGCGTCGCGGTACAGCTCCAGCGTGGAGCCGGGGTCGCCGGTCTGCGCCTCGACGGACAGCTCGGCCCAGTCCTCCGGCTGGGGCAGCCAGCTGCCGCCGGGGCCGAAGCCGTGGGAGTCACCGGATCGGGTCCAGGGCAGGGGCACCCGGCAGCCGTCGCGGAAGCCGTCCTGGCCGTCCTGGCCCTCCTGCCCGTCGGCGGAGGTGCGGAAGAAGGCCGGGTCCTGGCGCAGCTCGTCCGGCAGCTCGGTCACCTCGGGAAGGCCCAGCTCCTCGCCCTGGTAGAGATAGGCCGAGCCGGGCAGCGCCAGGATGAGCAGGGCCGCGGCACGGGCGCGGGCGAGCCCCCGCTCCGGGCCGCCACCGGCTCCGTCCGCGTAGCGGGTGGCGTGCCGGACCACGTCGTGGTTGGAGAGCACCCAGGTGGTGGGGGCGCCGACGGAGCCGGTGGCGGCCAGCGACTCGTCGATCACCTCGCGCATCGCGGCCGCGTCCCACGGGCACTTCAGGAACTGGAAGTTGAACGCCTGGTGCAGCTCGTCGGGGCGTACGTAGAGGGCCAGCCGCTCGGCGGTGGGCGCCCATGCCTCGGCGACGCCGATCCGGTCACCGGGGTAGGAGTCCAGCAGCCGCCGCCAGGAGCGGTGAATCTCGTGCACCCCGTCCTGGTCGAAGAACGGCAGCACCTGGGAGCCGATCAGCTTGGCCTGTTCGGTGCGGCCGATGTCGGGCAGCCCGGCGGCCTTGACCATGCCGTGCGCGACATCGATACGGAAGCCGTCCACGCCCAGATCCAGCCAGAAGCGCAGCACCGAGTCGAACTCCGCGCGGACCTCGGGGGAGTCCCAGTTGAGGTCGGGCTGCTGGGGGGCGAACAGGTGCAGGTACCACTCGCCGGGGGTGCCGTCCGGAGCGGTGGTACGGGTCCAGGCGGGGCCGCCGAAGACCGACTCCCAGTCGTTCGGGGGCAGTTCGCCGTGGGCGCCGCGGCCGGGGCGGAAGTGGTAGCGGGTGCGGGCCGCGCCGCCTGGCCGGTCGGCGAGCGCCTCGCGGAACCACGGGTGCTGGTCCGAGCTGTGGTTCGGGACGACGTCCACGATCACCTTCAGCCCCAGCTCATGGGCGGTGCGCACCAGGTCGTCGGCGTCGCCGAGGGAGCCGAAGAGCGGGTCCACGGCGCGGTAGTCCGCCACGTCGTAGCCGCCGTCGGCCTGCGGGGAGGCGTAGAAGGGGGTCAGCCAGACGGCGTCCACACCCAGCCCGGCGAGGTGCGGCAGCCGCTCCCGCGCCCCGCGCAGATCGCCGATCCCGTCGCCGTCGCTGTCGGCGAAGGACCGTACGTACACCTGGTAGATGACGGCGTCGCGCCACCATCCGTGGCCTTCGGACGGTCGCGCCGGCTCGGTGGCAAGGGAGGTCGTGAGCTCCTGGGTCATGGCGCGAACGTAACAGCTCTGCAATGCCTTGCGGAAGAGCTTGCAGGGCGCGCTGGTGCCCTTCGGGGGTGCCCCGGTCGTGCTGTGGGCGTATGTCAAGCGCCGGAACGGGGGCGGAGCGGCCACCTCGGGGACACGCGGACGTAACGATGCCGGACGCCTTGCAGAAATTTGCCGCAAGGTCTTTCGGTGGGCTTGCGGCCCTGTTACGTTCCTCCGCAACTTGGGGCCGCGAGGGAGCGGCCGGCTTTGGAGGAGTTCAGATGCGACGTGGCATAGCGGCCACCGCACTCGTCGCGGCCATGGCGCTCGCGGCGACGGCATGCGGCGGTGACGACGGCGGCAGCGGCGACAAGAAGTCCGGCGGTCATCTCTCCGGCACCGTGACGTACTGGGACACGTCGAACGACGCGGAGAAGGGCACGTACAAGGAGCTCGCCCTGGGCTTCGAGAAGAAGCACCCCGACGTCAAGGTCAACTACGTCAATGTGCCCTTCGGCGACGCGCTGGCCAAGTTCAAGAACGCCGCCGGCTCCGGCGGCTCCGGCGCGCCCGATGTGCTGCGTACCGAGGTGGCCTGGACCCAGGACCTGGCCAACATCGGCTATCTCGCCCCGCTGGACGGCACCCCGGCCCTCGCCGACCAGTCCGACTATCTGCCCAAGGCGCTCGCAGGCGCCAAGTTCAAGGGCAAGACCTACGCCGTACCGCAGGTCATCGACACCCTCGGCCTCTTCTACAACAAGAAGATGCTGAAGGACGCCGGGGTCCAGCCGCCGAAGGACTGGACCGAGCTCAAGGCCGCCGCCAAGAAGATCAAGGAGAAGACCGGCAAGACCGGTCTCTATCTGCGCGGCGACGACGCCTACTGGTACCTGCCCTTCATCTACGGCGAGGGCGGCGACCTCCTCGACACCGGCGCCAAGAAGGTCACCATCGACGACGAGCCCGGCATCAAGGCGTTCGCGGCCGCCCGCGACCTGGTCACCTCCAAGGCGGCGGAGACCGACGCCACCGACGGCTGGGACAACATGCAGAACGCCATCAAGAACGGCGACGTCGCGATGACGATCAACGGGCCGTGGGCGATCGAGGACACCCTGGCGGGCAAGGCGTTCAAGGACAAGTCCAACCTCGGAGTGGTCCCGGTCCCGGCCGGCAGCAAGGGCCGGGGCGCCCCGCAGGGCGGCCAGAACCTCACCGTCTACGCCGGGTCGAAGAACCTGGACGCCTCCTACGCCTTCGCGCAGTACATGAGCTCGGCCGAGGTGCAGGCCAAGACCACCGAGAAGCTCTCCCTGCTGCCCACCCGCACCTCCGTCTACTCCAACAAGACGGTCGCCGCGAACCCGAACGTGAAGTTCTTCAAGGCCGCCGTCGACAAGGCCGTCGAGCGCCCCTGGATCCCCGAGGGCAACAGCCTCTTCCAGGCGATCCTGGTGCAGTTCCCGGGCGTCCTCGCCGGCAAGACCTCGCCGGAGAAGGCCGCAAACGCGGTCGGTGACGCGTACCGCAAGCTCCTCAAGGGCGACTGGAAGTAGGGCCGGCGACGATGGCTGTCGACACCAGCCGGCCGCTGGACCCGGCCGCGGGCGCGAGGGGCGCCCGCGGCCGGGGCGGCCGGGTTCGCAAGGCCGGCACCCCACCGCCGCGCCGGATCCGCAACGCGCTCGCCCGCCACTGGTACGCCTGGGCCATGGTCGCGCCCGTCGTGCTCGTCATCGGGCTGATCATCGGCTATCCGCTGGTCCGCGGCGTCTATCTGTCGCTGACCGACGCCAACGAGGCCAACGTCGAGCGCACCATCGGGATCAACCACATCCCCGCCACCTACCAGACGGTCGGCCTCGACAACTTCCGGGCCATCCTCGAGGACCAGGTCTTCTGGGACCGGCTGGGCTGGACCGTCACCTGGACCGTCAGCTGTGTGGCGCTCACCTTCGCGATCGGCCTGGGCCTGGCCGTACTGCTCAACCGGCGGTTCGCCGGGCGCACCCTCTACCGGTCGCTGCTGATCCTGCCGTGGGCCGTCCCCGCCTTCGTCTCCGTCTTCGCCTGGCGGCTGCTCTACAACGAGAAGAACGGCATCCTCAACAAGGTGCTGCACGGCGGCGGGATCGACGCGGTGCCCTGGCTGAACGACCCCACCATGGCCAAGGTCTCGGTGATCGCCGTGAACATCTGGCTCGGGGTGCCGTTCATGCTGGTCGCGCTGCTCGGCGGGCTGCAGTCCATCCCCGGTGAGCTGTACGAGGCCGCCGAGATGGACGGGGCGAGCCCCCGGCAGCGGTTCCGCCACATCACCCTGCCCGGGCTGCGCTCGGTCAGCTCCACCGTGATCCTGCTGTCGACCATCTGGACGTTCAACATGTTCCCGGTGATCTTCCTGCTGACCCGCGGCGGACCCGGCGACTCCACCGAGATCCTGGTGACGTACGCCTACCGGCTCTCCTTCGTCAACAGCCCGCGCGACTTCGCCGGCGCCTCGGCCTGGGGTGTGCTGATCCTGCTCATCCTCATGCTCTTCGCGGTGATCTACCGCCGTTCGCTCCGCAAGCAGGGAGAGGTCTGGTAGCCATGCGCGACCAACGACGCGGCACGCTCGCCTCCGTCGGGCTGCACACCACGCTCGTCATCGCCTCCGCGGTCGCGGTCTTCCCGCCGCTGTGGCTGGTGGTGACCTCGTTCAAGCCCAAGAGCGAGGCGTTCAGCACCGATGTGGTCAAGGAACCGACGCTGCGGAACTACCAACACGTCCTCGGCGACACCGAGTTCCTGACCTGGTTCGGCAACTCGCTGTTCATCGTGGTCATCACCACGCTCCTGGGCGTCTTCGTCGCGGCCACCACCGGCTATGCCGTCAGCCGCTTCCGGTTCCCCGGGATGCGCCCGCTGATGTGGCTGCTGCTGATCACCCAGATGTTCCCGGTGGCCATCCTCATCGTGCCGCTGTACAACATCATGTCGACGCTGGGCTGGCTCAACCAGCCGATCTCGCTCATCGTCACCTACCTCACCGTGGCCGTGCCGTTCTGCGCCTGGATGATGAAGGGCTTCTTCGACACCATCCCGGTGGAGATCGACGAATCGGGCCGGGTCGACGGGCTCAACCCCTTCGGGACCTTCTGGCGGCTGGTCGTCCCGCTGGCCAAGCCGGGGCTCGCGGTGACCGCGTTCTACACCTTCATCACCGCCTGGGCCGAGGTGGCCTACGCCTCCGCCTTCATGACGGGGGAGGACAACCTCACGCTCGCGGCGGGGCTCCAGACCTTCGTCAACCAGTACACCTCCGACTGGGGCTCCATGACGGCCGCGGCCGTGATGATCGCCATCCCGGCGGCGCTGGTGTTCTCCTGGGCCCAGCGCCATCTCGTGGCGGGGCTCACGGCCGGGGCGACCAAGTCGTGACGAGTCCGTCGGCGGCGGGCCCCCCGGCGGCGAGCGCGCGGGAGGCGAGCCCAACCGGGGGAGGCCCATCCGCGGCGGGCCCACCGGGGGCGCCGCCGCGGCTCGCCGATATCGCCGCCCAGGCCGAGGTCAGCGAGGCCACCGTCAGCCGGGTGCTCAACGGCAAGGCGGGCGTGGCGGCCACCACCCGGCAGCGGGTGCTCGCCGCCCTCGACGTCCTCGGCTACGAACGGCCGGTACGGCTGCGGCGGCGCAGCGCCGGGCTGGTCGGCCTGGTCATCCCGGAGCTGACCAACCCGGTCTTCCCCGCCTTCGCCCAGATCATCGAGCAGGTGCTGGCCGGACATGGCTACACCCCGATCCTGTGCACCCAGATGCCCGGCGGCGCCACCGAGGACGAGCTGGTGGAGCAGTTGGAGGAGCGCGATGTGGCGGGCATCGTCTTCATGTCCGGACTGCACGCCGACACCACGGCCGACCCCGCCCGCTATGCCCGGCTGGCCGGGCGCAAGGTGCCGTTCGTGCTGATCAACGGCTACCACGAGCGCATCCAGGCCACGTTCGTATCACCCGACGACCGGGCGGCGGCGCGGATGGCCGTCCGCCACCTGGCCGCGCTCGGCCACCACCGGATCGGCCTCGCGGTGGGGCCCGCCCGCTATGTCCCCGCGCTGCGCAAGGTCGAGGGGTTCCTCGCTGCGAGCGCGGAGCTGCTGGGCCGACCGGCGGACGAGGCACGGGAGTTGGTGCGGCATACGCTCTTCAGCGTCGAGGGCGGGCAGGTGGCGGCGGCCACGCTGCTGGACCAGGGCTGTACGGGCGTCGTGTGCGGCAGCGACCTGATGGCGCTCGGGGTGATCCGGGAGGCGGCCCGGCGCGGGCTGCGGGTGCCGCACGATGTGTCGGTGGTCGGCTTCGACGACTCCCCGCTGATCGCCTTCACCGATCCCCCGCTGACCACCGTCCGCCAGCCGGTGCAGTCGATGGCGACGGCGGCGGTGGGGGCGCTGCTGGAGGAGATGGCCGGAAACCCGGTCCAGCACACGGAGTTCGTCTTCCAGCCGGATCTGGTCGTGCGAGGCTCGACGGCGCAGGTGCCGCCGACCGGTCAGCCGCCGACCGGTCAGCCGCCCGCCGGTCAGGGGCCGGTGCCCCTTCGCCGGCCGGGCACCCGGATGCCGTAGCGGGCCATCTTGCGGTAGACGGTGGCGCGGCCCAGGCCCATCTTCGCCGCCGCCTGGGCCACCGTCGTGCCTGGTTCGGTCAGGCAGCGCACGATCTCGTCCCGTTCGAGGAGCTGCAGCCGGGTCAGATGGCCGCCCGAGCCGGTGAACACCTCGGCCGGGAGGTGATGGGTGTCGATCGCATCCGTCCTCGACGCCGCCTCGCGCACCACCCGGCGCAGCTGCCCCACGTTCTCGGGCCAGTCGTAGGACGTCAGCGCGCGGGCCGCGGCGGACGTGAACGTCACCGTGGGTCCGCGGTGCCACCGTGCGAAGTGGCGGGCCAGCGGCAGGATGTCGTCGGGGCGGAAGCGCAGGGCGGGCACCTCGACCACGGTGTCGACCAGCGGCCTCAGCACGTCCGGGATCGCGGAGTACCACTGGGCCGTCACGGCGAACGGCGGCGGACGCCCGGACCCCTCTCCGGCCACCCGGCGCGCCTCTTCGAACAGCCGGGCCAGTTCGGTGGCCGCCCACGCCGGCAGCCGGTCCACACCGGAGACGACGACGCAGGTGCTGTCCTTGCCGAGTTCGGGGGCCCACAGCGCCAGCCACGCGGCCACGTCGCCGGGCGCGGGTGTGCGGGCGCTGAGCAGGCGTTCCCGCGCCCCGGTCTGCCGACGGGCGGTGGCGACCAGCGCGGCCTTCCCCGCTCCCGGCTCACCGACCACCGCGACGATCCGTCCGCGGGCCGAGGCGCTGTGCGCGGCGGCGACGGCGTCCGTCCAGCCGGGGGAGAGCGCCTGGTGAGCGTGGTCGTGCTGGTGGTACCGGTCGGCGTACATCCGGAACACCTCGCCCCGGGGGGCCGGTCGGACCCTGCGGCCGGTCCCCCGGGCCAGCATGAGCGCCGCCGTGTTCCCGGCGGCGGCTTGCGCAAGGGCCAGCAACAGCTTCGAGGACGAGTCGGACCACGTGGTGAGGTTGACGCTGCCGACGAGCCCACCGGTCCCCGGGTCGAGCACCGGTGCCGCGGCACAGGTGTATCCCCGCAGGCCGGTGCAGTAGTGCTCGTCCGCTCTCACCAGTGACGGAGCCCGATCCGTCAGGGCCAGGCCGAGCCCGTTGGTGCCCACGTCGCGTTCGGCGAAGGAGAAACCGGGCGCCAGATGGACCCGGTCCAGGGACCGGCTGATCGAGGCGTCGTCGCACACCCGGCACAGCACCAAGCCGTCGCCGTCGGCGATCATCATGCCGACCGCCTCGTTGGCGAGCGTGTCCCGCAGGCCCCGCAGCACCTCATGACCGCACTCGTAGAACAGGGAGGCCGTGTCCACCGAACCGGTGAACACCGGCCGCATCTCCTCCGGCGACAGACCGTAGCGCCGGCTGCGCTGCCACGATGCCAGCAGGCGCGGGGCCAGGCGGTGGCTGTCCACTTCGACCTCCGTAAGGACACGTCGACCGTGGTCACGGTACTGCCGGCCGGGACGTCCCAGCGGCGCGGGTGTCTCGAAGTGAGACATCCAGCCCTCGCTGACGTGCGTCAACGCTGCCTAGCGTGCCTCTTCGAAGGGCGCGGTCGCCACGGGGCCGATCGGTTTCCCCGCGCGGGGTACCCGCGCGCCACCATCCCGGACGAACGCGCCACCATCCCCCATGAAGGAGAACACTCGATGAAGGCAGTCCAGGTCGTGGGGTACGGCCAGAGCCCGCGCATGGCCGACGTACCGCATCCGGAGATCACCGGCCCGTACGACGTGATCGTCAAGATCGGCGGGGCGGGCGTGTGCCGCACCGATCTCCACATCCTCGAAGGACAGTGGGCTGACAAGTCCGGAGTGAGCCTGCCCTACACCATCGGGCACGAGAACGCCGGCTGGGTCCATGCGGTCGGCAGCGCGGTCACCAACGTCGCCGAGGGCGACAAGGTCATCGTGCACCCCCTGATCACCTGCGGGTTGTGCCCGGCCTGCCGGGCCGGTGACGACGTCCACTGCGGGCAGAGCCTCTTCCCCGGCATCGACACCCACGGCGGCTACGCCGAGTATCTGAAGACCTCGGCCCGCAGCGTCGTGAAGCTCGACGGCTCCCTCGAGCCCGCCGACGTGGCCGCGCTCGCCGACGCGGGGCTCACCGCCTACCACGCGGCGGCCAAGGCCGCCGGCCGGCTGCGCCCCGGGACCAGGTGCGTGATCATCGGCGCGGGAGGGCTCGGACACATCGGCGTACAGGTGCTGAAGGCCATCACGGCCGCCGAACTCATCGTGGTCGACCGCAACCCCGACGCGGTGGAGCTGGCCGTCTCCATCGGCGCCGACCACGGGATCGTGGCAAGCGGGGACCAGGTCGGGGAAGTGCTGGAGCTGACGGGCGGGCAGGGCGCCGAGGCGGTCGTCGACTTCGTCGGCGAAGGCGGCGCGACCCGGGACGGCGTCGGCATGCTGCGCCGCGCGGGCGACTACCACGTGGTGGGGTACGGGGAGAACCTCGACATCCCGACGATCGACATCATCTCCGCCGAGATCAACTTCATCGGCAATCTCGTCGGCTCCTACACCGACCTGTGCGAGTTGATGGTGCTCGCCGCGCAGGACCGCGTGCGCCTGCACACCACCACGTACCCGCTGGACCGTTTCCAGGAGGCCCTGGACGACCTCGGTGCCGGCCGGGTCCGCGGACGCGCCGTTCTCGTCCCCTGACCGCCGATCCCGTAATCCGGCCGGCCGCCCACCGGGGGCCGGCTCATCAGCACCGACGAAAGGCCTATCGATGATCTTCATCACCGCGAAGTTCCGCGTACTGCCCGAGGACGCGGACCGCTGGCCCGAGATCGCGGGCGACTTCACCCGGGACACCCGCGCCGAGCCGGGGTGCCTGTGGTTCGACTGGTCCCGCAGCGTCGAGGACCCGGCCGAATACGTTCTGGTCGAGGCGTTCCGCGACGAGGAGGCCGGCGCGGCACATGTCAACTCGCCGCACTTCCGGGCCGCGCGGCGGACACTTCCGCCGCACCTGGTGGAGACCCCGCGGATCGTCAATATGAACGTGCCCCAGGAGGATTGGTCCCTCCTTGGGGAAATGTCCGTCGCGGCCCGGGACTGACGCCCCGTCCTCCGAACCGATCCGACCGGCCGGGCGCGTGAGGCCCGTTGACCGGACCCCCGGCCGGCCGGACCGGAGAACGTGGTTGAACGTAACACCGCCGCAATTACTTGCGAAAGGTCTTGCAACAACAAAAACTCGCGAGTACGGTCCCGTCACCACCCACCACTGACGTCTTGCAGCAAGAACCTTCAACTGGCCTTACGGGCATGGCGCGTTGCCGTACGAGGCTCAATCGGCACCCCCGAACTCCCCCCACGGAGGAACGATGGCCAGCAGCCGCATACCCCTTGCCACCGCGCTCGCCCTCGCGGCGAGCGCGGTGACGCTCGTCGCACTGCCCCAGACCGCGCGGGCGACACCGCCCGGCACCAAGGACGTCACCGCCGAACTCTTCGAGTGGAAGTACGACTCCGTCGCCAAGGAGTGCACCAGCACCCTCGGCCCCGCCGGGTACGGCTATGTCGAGGTGTCCCCGGCCACCGAGCACATCCAGGGCGGCCAGTGGTGGACCTCCTACCAGCCCGTCAGCTACAAGATCGCCGGACGGCTCGGCGACCGCACCGCCTTCAAGAACATGATCGACACCTGTCACGCGGCGGGCGTGAAGGTGGTGGCCGACGCCGTCATCAACCACATGTCGGCCGGATCCGGCACCGGCACCGGCGGCTCCTCGTACACCAAGTACGACTACCCCGGGATCTACCAGCCCCAGGACATGGACGACTGCACCGCGCAGATCAGCAACTACCAGGACCGCTGGAATGTGCAGCACTGCGAGCTGGTGGGCCTCGCCGACCTGGACACCGGTGAACAGTACGTCCGCACCCGGCTCGCGCAGTACCTCAACGACCTGCTCTCGCTCGGCGTGGACGGCTTCCGCGTCGACGGCGCCAAGCACATCCCGGCGGACGATCTGGCCGCCATCAAGAGCCAGTTGAGCGACCCCGGCGTCTACTGGAAGCAGGAGGTCATCTACGGCGAGGGGGAGGCGGTCTCCCCGACGGAGTATCTGCGCAACGGCGATGTGCAGGAGTTCCGCTACGGCCGTGACCTCAAGCGGGTGTTCCAGAGCGAGAAGCTCGCGTATCTGAAGAACTTCGGCGAGGGCTGGGGCTATATGGCGAGTGGCCAGTCCGGTGTCTTCGTCGACAACTGGGACACCGAGCGCAACGGCTCCACCCTCACCTACAAGAACGGCGCCGACTACACCCTGGCCAACGTCTTCATGCTGGCCTGGCCGTACGGCTCCCCGGACGTCCACTCCGGCTACGAGTTCAGCGACAACGACGCGGGCCCGCCCAACGGCGGCGCGGCGGGCGCCTGCTACCAGGACGGCTGGAAGTGCCAGCACAAATGGCCCGAGATCATGAGCATGGTCGCCCTCCGCAACACGGCCCGGGGCGCTTCGGTGACCAACTGGTGGGACAACGGCAACAACGCCATCGCGTTCGGCCGCGGCGACAAGGCATACGTGGCCATCAACCACGAGAGCGGCCCCCTCACCCGGACCTTCCAGACCTCGCTCCCGGCGGGCGGCTACTGCGACGTCCAGAGCGGCAAGTCCGTCACGGTCGACTCCTCGGGCCGGTTCACCGCCACGCTGGGCGCGAACACGGCGGTGGCCCTGCACACGGGCGCCCGTAGCTGCGGGTAGGCCGCCGCCTTCACCGGTGGGCCCGGGGCAGGGGCTCCGCCCCGGCCCCGGGCCAGGGGTTCTGGCTTGAGCCCTGGGCTCCGCCCCCGCCCCGGACCCCGGGTTCCGCCCCGCCCGGGGACGTGGACGCGGAGCCCACATCCACACCACACCTCAAGGAGCCACCAGCCCCGTGAAACCCCCGAGAGCCACCCTCTTCCGCACCGCCGCCGCGCTCGCCACCCTGGCGCTGGGCGCGGCGGCCGTGCCCGCCGTCTCGCAGACCGCCCGGGCCGCGGCCACCAGGACCCAGGCCGCCACCGCCGAGGCGCAGTGGATCGACCGTGCCACCGTCGTCTGGAAGGTCGAGCACACCGCCGCGACCGCCGAGGAGTTGCGCTACGCGGGCGGCGGCACGCTGCGGCTGGCCCCGGCCACCCTGACGGACGCCCAGAAGGCCGCCTACCCGCACCTGGCCGACCGCCCCGCCTACCGCCTCGACCCGCGCGACCGCGACAAGGCCGCCACGGCGCTGCGCGGCCCGCTCACCGTCGTCCAGCGCGCGGCCGGCGACCGCGACCACGTACTGCACCGCACCGGAGTGCAGATCCCCGGCGTGCTGGACGACCTCTACGCCGACCGGGCGCGCCGGGCCCGCCTCGGCCCGGTCTTCCACGGGGGCCGCCCCACCCTCTCCGTCTGGGCGCCGACCGCCCGGAGCGTGTCGCTCGACCTCGACGGGCGCACCGTCGCCATGCGGCGGGACCCCGGCAGCGGGGTGTGGAGCGTCACCGGGAGCCCCGACTGGCGGGACAAGCAGTACCGCTACCGGATCCGGGTCTGGGCGCCGACCGTCGGCAAGACCGTCACCAACGAGGTCACCGACCCCTACTCCACCGCCCTGACCGCCGACTCCGCCCGCAGCCTGGTCACCGACCTGGCCGACCCCCGGCTCGCCCCCGCCGGCTGGGCGTCGCTGAAGAAGCCCGAGGCCGTCCCGCTGCGCGACGCCCGCATCCAGGAACTGCAGATCCGCGACTTCTCCATCGCGGACCGGACCAGTGCCCACCCCGGCCAGTACCTCGCCTTCACCGACCGCGGCTCGGACGGGCTGCGGCACCTCACGCGGCTGGCCCGGTCCGGCACCTCGTACGTCCACCTCCTGCCCGCGTTCGACTTCGGCACCGTCCCGGAGCGGCGCTCCGACCAGGCCCGGCCCGGCTGCGAGCTGGCCGCCCTGCCCGCCGACTCCGACCAGCAGCAGAAGTGCGTGGCCCAGGCCGCCGACAGGGACGGCTACAACTGGGGCTACGACCCGCTGCACTACACCGTGCCGGAGGGGTCTTACGCGAGTGACCCGGAGGGCCCGGCCCGCACCCGCGAGTTCCGGCGGATGGTGCAGGGGCTGGCCCACGCCGGGCTGCGCACCGTCATGGACGTGGTCTACAACCACACCGTGGCCGCCGGGCAGGACGACAAGTCGGTGCTCGACCGCATCGTGCCCGGCTACTACCAGCGGCTGCTGGACGACGGCAGCGTGGCCACCTCCACCTGCTGCCCCGGCACCGCGCCCGAGCACGCGATGATGGGCAAGCTGGTGGTGGACTCGATCGTCACCTGGGCCCGTGAGTACAAGGTCGACGGCTTCCGCTTCGACCTCATGGGCCACCATCCCAAGGCCAACATCCTGGCCGTGCGCAAGGCCCTCGACGCCCTGACCCCCGCCAAGGACGGGGTGGACGGCAAGTCGATCATCCTTTACGGCGAGGGCTGGGACTTCGGCGAGGCGGCCGGGGACGCCCGCTTCGTCCAGGCCACCCAGCGCAACATGGCCGGCACCGGCATCGCCACCTTCAGCGACCGGGCGCGGGACGCGGTGCGCGGCGGCGGGCCGTTCGACGAGGACCCCCGTGTGCAGGGCTTCGCCTCCGGACTCTTCACCGACCCCAACGGCTCACCCGCCAACGGCGGCCCGGACGAGCAGCGGGCCCGGCTGCTGCACGCCCAGGACCTGATCAAGGTCGGGCTCTCCGGCAACCTCGCCGACTACACCTTCACCGACACCGCCGGACGCCGGGTCAAGGGCTCCGAGGTCGACTACAACGGCTCCCCGGCCGGATACGCCGCCGCCCCCGGCGACGCGCTCGCCTACGCCGACGCCCACGACAACGAGACCCTCTACGACGCGCTCGCCTACAAACTCCCCGCCACCACCTCGGCCGCCGACCGGGCCAGGGCCCAGGTGGTGGCCCTGGCCACCGCCACCCTCTCCCAGGGCCCGGCGCTCAGCCAGGCGGGCACCGATCTGCTGCGCTCGAAGTCGCTGGACCGCAACTCCTTCGACAGCGGGGACTGGTTCAACGCCATCCACTGGGACTGCGCGTCCGGCAACGGCTTCGGCCGGGGACTGCCCCCGGCGGCGGACAACGAGCCCAAGTGGCCCTACGCCAAAGCCCTGTTGACCAACCCGGCCGCACGCCCCGGCTGCGCCGAGATCACGGGCGCCTCGGCGGCCTACCGGGATCTGCTGCGGATCAGCACCACCGAGAAGGCGTTCAGCCAGACCACGGCGGAGGGGGTGCGGCAGGCGCTGTCCTTCCCGCTGTCCGGGACCGGGGAGACGCCGGGCGTCATCACCATGCGGCTCGGCCCGCTCGTCGTGGTCTTCAACGCGACCCCGTCCCGGCAGTCGCAGACCGTCCCCGCCCTGGCCGGGACCCCGTACGCCCTCCACCCGGTCCAGGCGCACGGCGCCGACGCCACGGTGCGGACGTCCGGCTACGAGCGCGCGACCGGCACCTTCGCCGTGCCCGGCCGCACGGTCGCCGTCTTCAGGGCGGGGGCGGCGGGGCGCTGAGGGGTTCGGCGGATGTCGGCCGCGGTTCGAGGCGCCCCAAAGGGACGCGGGGCCGTGTCGATGTGCGGCTCCGGCGCGTGGGCGTGACCGGCCACGACGGTGGGTGCCGCGGATGACCGACGGCAGGGCGGGGTACTTCCAGCGGAGCGTCAGTGGAGGGGGCTCAGTCGGTCGCCGTTGGTCAGGCGGGCCCTCAGGTCGGCGCGGGCGCCTGCCTTGGCGGGGAGGGTCAGGCCGCGGCCGTAGGAGCGGCCCCGGACGCCGCCGCTGGCGACGATGCCGGTCACCTGGCGGCTTCCGGCGGCCAGCAGGTACCAGTGGCCGGACCGGGCCTTCCACAGCACCCCCGCCAGCACCCGCGGCTCGCGCGGGCCGCAGGCGGGGGAGTTGTCGGCGCCGGCCGCGACCGCGCCCGCCCTGCCACGGCGGGTGTCCCACGGCTGGAACTGGGCCAGGACCTTGCTGCCCGTGCCCCGCCAGGTGTCGGCACGGGTGCACAGCCAGGCCGCGTGGCCGCCCGCCTCCGGCAGGGCCTGGGCGGCGAACCGCCAGGCGTTGACCGAGCGCACCCCGCGCGCCCGCATCATCGTCAGCCGGCATCCGGTCCTGGCCCAGCTGACCCGGGCGGCCCGTCCCGCCACGTCGCGCACCCCGGCGCCGGGGGTGCCGTAGGTGAGCCGGGCCGGGGCCAGTTCGCCGAGGTCGGCCACCAGCCGCGAGCCGAACTGGAGCGCGGGCCAGCCACGGCAGGGGCGCAGCCGCGGGACGGTGCGCACCGGGTCGGTCACCCCGTCCCCGGTGCGGCGCAGCGCGCGCGGCGCCATGGCCGGGTGCAGCAGGTCGCGCACCCAGGCGTGCCGCACCCAAGGGGCGGTCAGATAGCGGACGTTGCCGTCCGTGCGGCTGAGGACCAGCGCGGTCGAGGTGCCCGCGTCGGCGGCGTCCAGCCGGGCGAAGTCCAGCGCGACCGCGCCGCCCTCACTCGCCTCCGCGTACCGCGCCACTCGTAGCCCGTCGTACAGCAGCACCACCGTGGCCTGGTCCACCTCGCCCGCGAACAGCAGCTGCGGCGGCCCCGACGGCGGTCCGGACTGCGTGCCCATGGTGGCCGACACCCGTACCGAACCGCCCGGCCGCGCCCAGACGGCCAGCGCGCGGCGCAGCAGCGCGGTGTCCCGGACCCGGTCGCCGCGCGCGGGCCAGGAGGAGAAGTCGGCGCGGGACGCGGTGCGCCAGGTGTCGGGCGCGGCGCGGGTCAGCCTGTCCGGGTCCAGGGCGCGTTCGGAGGCCGGATTGCGGGCGTACGAGGGCGCGGCGGCACCGCTCGGCCCCCAGCCCCGCCCCGGCATCCCCAGCAGCGTGCCGCACACCACCAGCGCCACCACGGCCACCAGCACCGCCCGCAGATGCTGACGGCGGCGCACCAGATCGGTGGGCCGCGCCTGGAGCGAGCACGGGTCGAACTCGGCGGACTCCAGCAGCGATTCGTCCCGGCTGCCCGCCGGATCCGGCACCGACTCGGCCTCGTCCACCGCGTCCCGCGCGTCGGCGACCCCCGCGGAGCGCAGCAGGGCGCGCGTCTCGTGCTCGTCGAGCTGCTCCAGCTCCAGCAGGACGTATGCGGCGCGGCCGGGTCCTGACAGCTCCGAAAGCGCCTTCTCCAGGGCGAGTTCATCGGCGCCGCCGGAGCGCGGGAACAGCCGCAGCCCGAAAACCTGTGGCAGCGCCGGGGGCCGCTGCCACCAGGGCCGCTGCCGGGCGGCGCGCAGCGCCAGGCGGAGCACCCGCAGCCGCACATAGGCGTAGCCCGTGTCGGCCCCCGGGCCCTTCGTCCCGCGCTGCCAGGGCAGTTCGACGTCCGGGTGCGGGTCCGGGCCGGTGCCGTAGCCCCGGTTGCGGGGCAGCGCGCGCTGGGCGAGGGCATGCGCCGCGAGCACCCGGCGGGTGCGCCCGATGCCCGGCGGCAGGATGAGGTACGCGAGCCGCACCAGCCGGGGATAGTGCTCGACGATGGCGGCCTCGGCCTGCTCGACGTCGATCAGGCCGGTGGTTTCGTCGTCGGTGGCGACTGTCGCCTGGTGCTGGTCCACGTGTCGTGAACGAGTGGCGGGCGGGGTTGGTCACCTACGGGTGTCCGGCGGGACTTGGCGCCCGCGGCGGACTGTTCCCCTCCCCGCCCCTTCCCGAAACTGGGGCTCTGCCCCAGGCCCCGATCCCGGGGCTTCGCCCCAGACCCCGTACAGGGGCTTCGACCCAGGCCCTGGGGGGCCATGGGCGGAGCCCCTGCCCTGCGGCGGAGGCCCACCGCCCATGGCCCCCGGACGCCCTTCGGGCGTGTCCTCAAACTCCCCCAGCTACCGCTGGGAGGTGCCCCCTGACGGGCTGAAATCAGCCCCTCCGGCGATTGAGGAGCGGGGTCTGGGGCGGAGCCCCAGTTGTGGGAAGGGGCGGGGAGGGGGAACGGCCCGCCGCAGGCGTACGCGTACCGCCGGACACCCCCTGCGCCCCACCCTGCCGCTGACGCCGACCCGCTACGGCGTACTCGTCCTCCAGCCGCTCAACTCGACCGTCCCCCGGGCGCCCGTACCGCCGTTCGCCGCGGTCATGAAGATCCCGGCGTCCTGCGCGGCCGCCCCGCCCGGCGCCGTCACGGTGGCCACCTTCCGCCAGCTCGCGCCGTCGTCGGTGGACAGCTCGCCGGTGTAGGAGGTGGCGGCGGTGCGGGTCAGCCGCAGCAGTACGGGCGCCTTGACGCCGGTGATCCGCTGGTAGGTGTCCAGCGTGCCGTCGCCGCCCGAGTCGTACGACAGGACGACACCGTTGGCCGGGGTGACGGAGAGGTTCACGAAGCCGGGGGAGCCCGCCGTGGCGAGGTCGTCGCGGACGATGATCCCGGCCCGCGCCCAGGGCCCGGTGACCGCCTGGGCGTCCACCTTCACGGTCACGGTCGTGCCCACCGTAAGGACGCCGTCGCGGTAGACGGAGCCGAATTCGGCGGTGCCCTTCCACAGGTCCTGGCCCGCGCCGTCGATCGCGAACCGCTCGTCCAACTGGCCGAAGGCCGCACCGCTGTTGGTGACCGTCTTCAAGCCCTCTGCCAGCGGTCCGGCGATCCACAGCGTCCCGGTGCGTACGGCCCGCACCCGCTCCTCGCCCCGCGGCCCGTACGTCACGCCCAGTTCGTACGGCAGTGGCTTGAGCGGGTGCTCCAGCGGGTCTTCGGGCGCGGTCGCCCGCCAGCGGACCTCGCCGGTGCCGCCCGCCGGGACGCCCGGCAGCCGGGTCGGCCCGTCCGGGGACGGGTCGAGCCCGGCCGCGGTGAGGTCGAAGTCGACGCGGCCGGTGGGGCGCAGCCCGTTGACGTTGCGCAGGGCGGCGGTGAGGGTCGCGGAGCCGCCGGGCGGCAGGGTGGCGGGCTCGGCGGTGACGGTCAGCGTGCCCTGGTACGGGGCCTTGGCCAGCGCCTCGTACACCCGCTTGGCGGTGCGGTGGGCGTCGGCCGTCGGCCGCACGGGGTAGCTCTTGCGCTCGCGCGTCCACGGCTCCTCGACGGCGAACCAGTCGAAGGTGCGCGGTGCGCGGTTCTCCGCCAGCGCGTCCGCCAGCTCGTCCAGATAGGACTGCCACTGGGGGAGGTGGAAGTCGGCGATGAGGCCGCTCCAGTCGCGGTTGGCGTAGTTGGCCAGTTTGCCGCCGTCGGCCGTGGCGCGGTCCGCCCAGGTGGTGATGAGGGTGCGCGCGGCCCGCTCCAGCTGCGCCGACTCCTCCTCGCCCGACGCCATCCGCTTGGCGTCCTCGAGCCATGGGCCCAGCAGGAACCGCCGGTGGGCGCCGGTCATGTCGTCGCTGAGCCGCATCAGTTTGAGCCACAGCCGGGACAGCGTCTTGAAGGCGGTGCGGTCCTTACGGTCATAGGCGTCCTGGAGCTGCGGGATCAGCTGCCAGGAGCGGTTGGCGAGGGCCTGCCGTGCGATGTCGGTGAGGTCGTGGCGGTAGGCGTCGCTGTCGCGCAGCCCGGCGCGCACGCCCAGCAGCGCCGCGAAGGCCACGTCGAACCCGGCCGGGTCGAAGGCGGGGGTGTGGGTGGCGTAGTTGGTGCCCGAACGCGCGCTCAGGGAGGGCCGGGCGGCGAACACCGAGTCGTGCGGGCGGCCGTCCTTGCTGCTGATCTCGTACGCGGTGCCGCGCAGCGCGGCGAACGCCTCCCGGGCCCTGGTGTCCGGCCCGCCGTAGCGCACATCGGCGTAGGAGCGGAACCACTCGGCCCGGTCCACCGCCTCATCCCGCCACGCCAACTCGCTGAACAGCTCCAGCGCGGCCGGATCCCGCTCGACCGCCTCCGGCATATAGGCCGTGCCGACCAGCTTGCTGCCCGGTTTGTCGCGCCATACGGTGAACCGCTTGGTCCACATATGGGTCTTGGCGCCGATCGTGGTGCGGCCGCCGAAGTTGGGGATGGTGCCGAACGCGTACGGCACCCCACCCCAGTCCCGCTCCCGGTCGGTGACCGTGTCCAGGTCCGAAAGGCCGTCCACGATGAGCATCCGGTCGTGGTCGACGGCGTCCAGCAGATCGCGGCGCGGGTTCTCCTGCCAGCCGAGGATCACCCAGGTGGCGCCGGGGCGCGAGGTCTGGAGCGAGGTCTCCACGGCGCGGGCGGCCTCCGGCACCGGAACGTCCCCGGGGTCGCCGCCCTCGTGCAGCAGATCCATCTTGAACAGCTCGGCCTCGCCGAACAGTTCGCCCTGATGGCGGTAGAAGGCGGCGGCCACCTTCCGGAACACCTCGGTGCGCGGATCGAGCCAGTCGGGCCGCCGGAGCCCGTTCCAGTCGCCCTGCGGGACCGTACGGCCCCCGGGGTTGCGTTCCGCGAAGCCGTCCGGGACGGTGCCGAAGTAGCCGGGGAACACCGGCCGCATGCCCAGCTCCCGCAGCCGGTCGGCGATCCGCCGCCCCAGCTCGGTGCGCTTGGCCAGGAGCGCGGTGGACACCGGTCCGCCGTAACCGCTCATGTTCTGCAGCAGCCACCACGGCTGGTGGGAGGGGGCGGGGAGCCAGGCCCGCGCCTCGTCTTCCGTATAGCCGAAGTCCTGGAGCAGCCGGTGGTAGACACCCTCCTGACCGGCGGTGACCAGCAGTTCGTTGCAGCCGTGCAGGGCCGCGATGTCGATCAGGTGCTCCCAGCGGTCCCAGTCGGCGAACGGCGCGGTGTAGCCGTCGTGGGTGTCGTTGAACGCGAAGCGGTGCGGGAGCGCGGTCGAGCGGGTGACGCGCCGGGCGGGCGCGGGCAGCTTCTTCGGCAGGTTCAGCTGATCGCCTGACCAGGTGATCTGGGCGTGGCAGGTGTACTTGAGGTACCAGTGCACACCGGTGAGCAGCACCGCCGGACTGGTCCCGGAGACCGTCAGCCGCCCCGCGGACCCGCCGACCTCGAACCGCTCCTCGGCACCCCGCTTCTCCAGCGCCACCAGCCGGAACTGATCGGCGTGCGTCGGCAGCAGCCGTCGCAGGGCGGCGCGCGCGGGAGCGGTGTCGAATGCGGCCACTGCGGTGTCCTGTGTGTCGTGTGGTTCGTCGGCCACCGCGGGGATCCGGCTCCCCAGTGTGGCCCCGGCCCCCAGTGCTCCGGCGGTTCCGATCAGCGTGCGTCTGCTCAGGTCGCTCATGCGCCCCCCAACGGACAACGGCCAATGGGTCATATGGACAAGGCACTTAACCAGCGTTGTGGGGTGGGAGCAATGGGGCGCACGGGAGGCCGGGGCACGGCCGGCCGGCTCCGGCGGCTCAGTCCCGGTCGAGGTAGGCCAGCACTGCCAGCACCCGCCGGTTGTTGTCGTCCGACGGCGGCAGGCCGAGCTTGCCGAAGATGTTGGAGGTGTGCTTGGCGATCGCCCGCTCGGTGACGAACAGCTGCGCCGCGATCGCCGTGTTGGACCGCCCCTCCGCCATCAGCTCCATCACCTCCAGCTCCCGTGGCGTCAGCCGCCCCAGCGGCTGGTCCTGGGCGCGCCGGTCCAGCAGCTGCGAGATCACCTGTGGATCCATCGCGGTGCCCCCGGCGGCGACCCGGCGCACCGCGTCGATGAACTGATCGGCGTCGAAGACCCGGTCCTTGAGCAGATAGCCGATGCCGCCGCTGCCGTCCGCGAGCAGCTCCCGCGCGTACAGCTGCTCCACGTGCTGCGACAGCACCAGCACCGGCAGCCCCGGCCGCGCCCGCCGCGCCGCCAGCGCGCACTGCAGCCCCTCGTCGCTGAACGACGGCGGCAGCCGTACGTCCACCACCGCCACATCCGGCTCCAGCTCGGCCAGCGCCTTGCTCAGCTCGGGCCCGCTCTCCACGGCGGCCACGACCTCGAAGTCGTACGCCTCCAGCATCCGCACCAGCCCGTCCCGCAGGAGGAAGAGGTCTTCGGCGAGGACAACGCGCACGGCGGCTCCAAGGCGTCTTCGGGCCCCACGGGGTGGGGGACGTGACCGAATCCGACGAATGTACCGCTGTGCGGTGAGACACGGGCGGCACCGGCAAGGCGGCGTGGTTCGCCCTCGCGCCGCCGACCCCCGAGGAGCAGCACGGGAACCGTTCTGCCGGATTCCGCGTAATGTCCTCTTGACATGCTGCCGGCCGGTGGCGGGTGAACGAAGGGGGAGCCGGTGCTGGGTCGGATGCGGGTGACGGTGGGCGTGGCGGTGTCGCTTTCGGTGGCGCTGGTGGCGTGCGGGCCGGAGAAGGAGAAGGAGTGGACGGGGGCGGAGCCTTCGAAGGGGTCCGCGGCCGAGGCCGCGCGGTTCGCGCCGTTGGTGCGGCTGGCCAAGGGGGAGTCGCTGTTGCCGATGGACGCGACGCGGTTCATCGGGCGGTCCGCGCTGCGCTTCGACCACGATGGCTTCTGCCGTGACGAGGGGCCGGTGGCCGATCCGCCCGACCCGCGGCAGTTGGGGAGTAAGGACAATCCCTACAAGCACGCGGACGTGCAGCCGGGGAAGTCCTCGTCCAAGCCGGTGTCCTGCCCCGGGCACGGGGACAAGTGGCACACCTCGACCGAGGCCGACGGCGGTTTCTATCTCGACCCGCCGAAGGAGGTGCGGAAGGGTGAGGGCACTGACGCGCCGGTCTACTGGGAGTACCACAACCACAAGACCGACCCGAAGCGCGCGGCGTACGTCTTCTGGTTCTTCTACGCCTACAACAACCTGACCCCGGGCAACCGGCACGAGGGCGACTGGGAGCGCGTCGCGGTCCAATTGCGCGACGGCAAGCCGGAGGCGGTGACGTTCGCGAAGCACGGCAAGGACACGTGCAGTGTGAAGTGGTCGGAACTGGATCCGCAGGACGGACATCCGACGGTGTACTCGGCGCGTGGTTCACACGGCTCCTATCCGACCGATAAGAACCAGTGGGTGAACGGCACGCTCGACCGGCCCTCGAAGGGCGGCGCCGAGTGGCGCACTTGGGAGCACGCCCGCCCCGTCAACCGCGAGCCCTGGTGGGGGTACGCCGGGTGGTGGGGGTCGCAGCAGCATGTGAGCGGATTCAACGGGCCGATGGGCCCGCGCCCGGGGCGTCTGCTGTCGGGCATCTTCACCAACGACAGTTGCGGGCCCGCCGACAAGCCGCCGACGGATCCGCCCAAGGACCAGCCCACGGAACAGCCCACGGAACAGCCCACGGACCAGCCCACGGACCAGGCCGCGCCCAGGACGAAGGAAGGGGCGATCCGGCGGTACGAGGAGTATCTGCACGCCGTGGGCCGGGAGGACATCAAGACGGTCTGCGAGGTGGCCGGGCCCGCGGCGAAGCAGGCGGAGGACCAGGGGTTCGGTCCGTGCACGTCCACGTTCCTCGTCACGTTCCAGATGATCTCGCCTACGCAGAAGAAGGCTCTGCAGACCGCGACGGTCGATCCGCAGAAGGTCGTCGTACGAGGCCCCGACAAGTTCGACATCCCGGCCGCGGCGGTCAAGGCCTCCGTCACCTTCTCCGAAAACGAGATCGGGACCAGCACCCTGGAGTACATGAAGGACGACTGGTACATCACTGACTGAGCGCGCGCGCCGCCGCGCGGTAGTGGTCGCGTATGTCCTGGCGCAGCAGCGCGCCGAACCCCGCGTGCTCCACACGGGAGGCGAGCTGGTCGCGGCTCACCCCCAGGGCGTCGGCAGTCGCGCCGAAGTGCCAGTCGTGGGCGGCGAGAAGGGTGAGCAGATGGCCGCGCCGGGTCTGGGCCTCGGAGAGGCGGAAGGTCTTGAGGTAGGCGAGGCGGCCGTCCTCGTGGGTGATGGTCTCGCCGATGTGCTGCTCGGCCCGGCGGTGGAACGGCGGCAGGAAGCGGGACAGGGCGAACGGCCCCATCCGGCGCACCCGCTGGACCTCGTACGCGGTGTCCAGCAGCCCACCCGCGAGCGCGGTGGTGTGGAAGTCCGCCCATTCCGCCCGCTGCCGGGCCGCCTCGGCGCGCAGCCCGGCCAGCGAGTACACCGCGCCGTCCGCTATCCGCGCCCGGAAGTCGGGCACGGGCCCGTACAGCGTCGCGTAGTGGTACACCAGCTCCCCGTACAGATCGTGCAGCAGCGACGGATGCAGGGCGCGGTAGTCGTCCGGATGCGGTACGACGAAGGCGGCGGCGAGCGCGTCGGCGGCGTAGAGCAGCACCCCGCACTGGCCCGGGTGGATCTCGAAGACCCGGAGCGCGTCGCCGAGCCCCGCCACCTCGGCGCCGGTGTACGCCTGCTCGACCCGCGGCGACAGACCGGTACTGACCGCCCGGTGCGACCACTCCTCCCACACCACCGCCGGGCCGCCGAAGTGCAGGGCGAGATAGCCCTCCAGCGCGAGGTGCAGGGGGAGGAAGCGCAGCCGGTCGCGGTCGACGCGGCGCGCCATCCGGCGGTGGAAGCGGAGGGAGACGCACGGCGGCGGGCCGGCCCGCCGCTCGTCCCCCTGCCGCAGCCGGGTGCCGTACGCCGCGGCCGGGGTCCCGTCGGCCGTCCAGGTGGCGACGAAACCATGCGGAATGTAGGCGTAGTACGCCGTGCGCCGGTCGAGCGCGACGGCGGCGAGGTCGTCGCCGTAGAGCCGGGCGTCCAGCCGCAGATCGGCGATCGGCTCGTCCCGGACCAGGGGCACCAGCCGGATCGCGCCCCAGGTCTGGGCGGGCAGGGCGGTCAGCCCGGTGAGCTCCAGCGTCGTGGTGGTGGTCATGGCTCCGTTCCTTCGGTCATGGCCGGTCCAGGAAGTGCCGCACCCGGGCGTCGAGATGCGCCCGCAATTCGGCCAGGCCGGTACGCCCCTCCGCGAACCGCGCGAACTCCACCAGCGTCGGCAGGTCCTCCGCGTCCCGCACCCCGGCCGTGGGCACGCCCGGCGCCAGCCGCCGTACGTCGAAGCCCTCCGCGTCATAGACCGGGTTGAGGTGCGCCACAGCGGTGCGGTGGCCGGGGTCGAGGCGGGCGCGCCAGACGCGCAGCACCTCTCCGGCCAGTCCGGGCGGTGCGTTGTCCCAGCCGTCGGAGACGATCAGCAGCCGGTCCGGCCGGTGCTCCAGCGCGTCCAGGATCCGCTCGCCGAGCGGGGTGGGGCCGTACGGATACCGCGTCAGCGGATCCCGGCCGCCCGACAACCACAGCGGAATGAACTCCTCGGCCAGTGCTTCCAGCAGGAAGTGACAGCCGAGCGCGACGGCGAGCGGGCGGCGCCGCTTCCGCGTGGAGCCGAACGACGAGAAGCTGTCGTCGAGGACCGCCGCGACCCGGCCCCAGGTACCGGCCCGGGTGCCCGCCGCGCGCCGTGCGGCGGCGCGCAGCGCGGCGGTCAACTCGACGCGGCGCGCGGCCCGTTCGTCCAGCGGGAGCGAGAGCACATAGGTCGCCAGCCGGGTCAGCGGCATGGTGGCCGGATCCGCCCGTACGGAGTCGGCCCCGGCCGCGCGGGCCGCGCCCTGGAGCCGCAGCCGCTCCAGCCGGGTGAGCCGCGGGGCGATCCGCTCCAGGAAGACCTCGCGGTCGATGCCGTGCTTGGCGGCGAAGCCCTCGGCGACGGTGTACGGGAGGTCGTACACCGCGGACTGCTCGTAGTGGGCGCGGCGCCACGCCTCCAGCAGCGGGGAGCCGAACCCCTCGCTCCGGCGGCCGACCGGCTCGAAGAGGAACGGGCCGAGGTCGCCGTCGAGCCGCAGATGCGCGTGGCGGACGGCCGACTTGACCGCCCCCCGGTACTTCACCGCGTCGAACGCCGGATCGGGGCGGGCCGCCAGCCAGTCCCGCACGATGGCGCGGGTGCGGCGGTTGTTGACCCCGGCCCGGCGCAGCCCGCGGAACAGCCGGTAGACCCGGGGCGGCGGAAGGGCGGCGAGACGCCGGGCGATCAGCCGGCCCTCGGTCCGGCGCTGTTCCGGTGTGGCCTCCTTGGCGCTCTCCAGCAGCCGCCGAACGATGAGCGCCGCGTTGTGGTCATTGATGTTCAGCGCGAGGGTCGCCGCGTACAGATCCCGGTAGTTCCCGAGCATGTAGGAGTGCAGGAAGTCGAGCGACATGCGCTGCTCGCCCGCGTCGGAGTGGAATTCCCGCTGGCCGGTCGAGGTGATGGCCGCGTTCACGAAGAGCAGGACGTCCTCGGCCGCGACCAGGTCGGCCGGCGTCTCCATATCGGCCAGCGTCTCCATGGGGCCTCCGGCGACGGGGTGCGGGAGCCGGCCGGGGAATGGGGGCACGAACTGCGAATCGTCGCTTAGCAGGCGGGTTCCGGAAGTCGCACCGGAGTCCCGCGGCCGGCATCGGCACGCTAACACCGGCGCGGCGCGTCCCGCCGCCGGATTTTCCCCGGCGGTGGGTCATCGGGCGGCGCCCTGTGCCGAGAGGACGCAGGGGATCTCCATCGTCACCATGGTGGGCCCGCCGGCCGGGCTGCTGACCGCGAGGACCCCGTCGAACGTGCCCAGCCGCCGCTCGACGCCGCTCAGCCCGCCGTCCGGGGTGATCTCCGCGCCGCCGCGGCCGTCATCGGTCACGGTGACGCGCAGCATGCCGTCCTGGTGGTGGATGTCCACCCACATCCGCGACGCCCCCGCGTGCTTGGCCGCGTTGGTCAGCACCTCGCTGACCGCGAAGTACGCCGCGGACTCGACCGGTTCGTCGGGGCGGCCCGTGAGGTCCACGTCCACCTCCACCGGCACCGCCATCCGCAGCGCCAGCGCGCGCACCGCGTCCCCCAGGCCGCGCTCGGCCAGTACGGGCGGATGGATGCCGCGGACCAGGTCGCGCAGTTCGGCCAGGGCCTCGGCGGAGTTCGTACGGGCCGCGGCGAGCAGCTCCCTGGCCCTGGCCGGGTCCTTCTCGATCAGCGCCTCCACGGTGCCCAGGCTCATGCCCATCGCCACGAGCCGGGCCTGGGCGCCGTCGTGCAGATCGCGCTCGATGCGGCGCAGTTCGGCGGCGGAGGTGTCCACGGCGTCGTGCCGGGTCTCGGTGAGCCGCAGCACCCGCTGCTCGAGCGCCATGTGCGGGGTCGGGTCCAGGAAGGAGCGCGCCAGCAGGAAGTGGCCGCGCAGCAGGACAGGGGAGAGGACCGACCCGAGGGCGATGAAGCCGACGCCGACCGGGACGGCCAGCAGGGCGGTGCCCAGCGAGTCGATGGGCAGGAACGCGTACCAGTACGTGCCGCCCGCGTCCACGATCGGCTGCCACACCCCGGCGGCCAGTACGAACCCCTCGAGCCCGTACGGCATGAAGGCGAAGGCCAGCAGCGCGATGGCGTACCCGGCCGTCATGTCGACCTGGAGCCACAGCAGATCGCGCCAGGTGGCCGGGTCCTTCAGCAGGAAGGTGCACAGCTCGACCTGGCCGGTGACCCCGGAGCGCCGATCGGCCGGCAGCGGGCGGTACGGCAGCTGGATCCGCACATCGGACCAGGAGGCGGCCAGCAGCCGGCGCCGATTGGCGTGCGCCCGCACCGCGCGGATCAGCGGAGGGGTGGTGAACACCCCGATGCCCAGTGAGATGAAGCTGATCGACACGATCGTCAGCACGGACAGGGTGATCGACACCAGCGCGAGCCAGGAGACGGCGAACCCCCGTGCGCAGGCCGTCAGCGCTCCACGTGCCCTCATCCGGCTTCCCCCTCGCTGGTCGGAATGTCGTGCCCGCACCGGCGGGCCATCTCAGTGTGTCAGCGGCCTGCCGCCCGGGCACGGGGGCCGGACACCGTCCCGGGGTGTACCTGGCACCACCTCCCCGCCTCGCCCTATGGCTCGGCGACAGGGTGGCTGCCCGGCTGGGGCGCGGACCTGCGGTTTTCTAGCGTCGTGGCATGACCTGTTCCGTCCGTACCTCACGGGGAGAGACGCCATGAGCGCAACGAGGAAGGGCCTGGCCGTGCGGCTGGGTGGGTGGAGCATCCGCCACCGCAAGACCGCGATCGTCGGATGGCTGCTGTTCGTCGTGGTCGTCGCCGTGGTCGGGGGAATGTCGGGGTCCCGGCAGATGACCAACTCCGAGAACAGTACGGGCGATTCCGCACGCGCCGAGAAGATCCTGGAGGACGCGGGCCTCCAGACCCCGGCCGGCGAGATGGTGATGCTGCGCGGCGACCGCCCGGACGCCTGGCGGGACGCGGCCCGCGACCTCTTGGCGCGGCTGGAGCGTACGGGCGAGACGGTGCGCGTCCAGCCCCCGGTGCGCTCGGAGGACGGACGGGAGGCACTGATCAGCTTTGAGATGAAGGGCGACCCGGATACGGCCGGGGAGCGGGTCGGTCCCGTCGTCGAGGCGGTGGAGAAGACCGAATCGGCCCATCGGGGCGTCGTGGCCTACGAGTTCGGCGACGCCACCGCCCAGCATCGGCTCGACGACATGCTGACCGACGACTTCAAGAAGGCCGAGCTGACCGCCGTACCGCTGGCGCTGGGCATCCTGCTGGTGGTCTTCGGGGCGCTGGTGGCCGCGCTGCTGCCGGTGCTGCTCGCGGTGACCGCCTGCGTCGGCACCTTCGGACTGCTCGCCCTCGTCAGCCACCAGCTGCCCCTGTTCGACTCCACCAACTCGGTGATGTTCCTGGTGGGCCTGGCAGTCGGCGTCGACTACTCGCTGTTCTACCTGCGGCGGGAGCGCGATGAGCGGGCCGCGGGCCGGGACGCCGGGACCGCGCTGCGGATCGCGGCCGCCACCAGCGGCCGGGCGGTGCTGATCTCCGGGGTCACGGTCATGCTGGCGATGGCCGGGATGTTCCTGTCCGGGCTGATGCTGTTCCACGGCTTCGCGGTGGCCACCATCCTGGTCGTGCTGATGGCGATGCTCGGCTCGGTGACCGTGCTGCCCGCGATGCTGTCCTGGCTGGGCGACCGGATCGACGCCGGGCGGGTGCCGCTGCTGAACCGCCGCCGGAAGAAGGGCGTGCACGCCAGCGGTGGCCTCTCCGGCAGGCTGATGCGGCCGGTCCTGGCCAGGCCGAAGCTGTTCGCCGCCGTATCGGGCGTACTGCTGCTGGTGCTGTGCGCGCCCGCCGTCGGGATGAAGACCGAACAGCTCGGCCTGGAGAAGCAGTTCGGTTCCGACGCCCCCATCACCGTGGCGTACCAGGAGATCACCGGCTCCTTCCCCGGCGGCCCCGCCCCGGCCGAGGTGGTGCTGCGCTCCGACGAGGTCGGCTCCGCCCGCTTCGACGCGGCCGTGGCGGACTTCAAGAAGGAGCTCGCCGCGTCCGGACGGTTCGGGAAGACGGTCGACGTCGAGGCGCACCGTACGGAGGGGGTGGCCCGGATCGAGGTGCCGCTCGCCGGGGACGGTCAGGACGCCACCTCCCGGCGCGCCCTGGACACCCTCAAGGAGGACCTGGTGCCGAGGGTCCTCGGACCGGTCTCCGACCAGGTGTACGTGACCGGTGAGCTCGCCTCCAGCCGCGACTTCAACGACCAGCTGAAGACCGACATCGCACCGGTCTTCCTCTTCATCGCCGCCGTGACCTTCGTACTGATGCTGCTCTGCTTCCGGTCGCTGCCGATCGCGATCGTCTCGATCCTGCTCAACCTGCTGTCGGTGGGTGCCGCGTACGGCACGATGACCGCCGTCTTCCAGCACGGCTGGGGCGCGGAGTGGCTGGGGATGGAGCCGGCCGGGGCGATCGAGGGGTGGATGCCGCTGTTCGTCCTCGTCATCCTCTTCGGACTGTCGATGGACTACCACGTGTTCGTGGTCTCGCGGATCCGGGAGGCCCATGAGCGGGGGCTCACCACCCGGGACGCGATCCGCGAGGGCATCCGGACGACGGCGGGCTCGGTCACCGGGGCGGCCGCCATCATGGTCGCCGTGTTCGCGGTCTTCGCGCTGCTGCGGATGCAGGACATGCAGCAGATGGGCGTCGGGCTCGCGGTCGCGGTGCTGGTGGACGCCACGCTGGTGCGGATGGTGCTGCTGCCCTCGGTGATGGCGCTGCTCGGGGAGCGCAACTGGTATCTGCCGCGCGCCCTGCGGTGGCTGCCGAACGTGAGCCACGGCGAGGAGCCGGTGGAGCGGCCGCGGCCGCCGCTGGTGGGGGCGGGTCGCTGAGGCCGCGGACCCGCACCACATGCGCCCGCCGTGGCGGACAGGCTCCTGGCCTGCCCGCCACGACGGGCGTCATGGGTTCACGGATGCGTTCAGACGGTGGGCACGTACTTGTACCCCACCCGCCGCACCGTCACGATCGTCCCCCGGTGCTCGGCGCCCATCTTGCGGCGCAGCCGGGCCACATGGACATCGACGGTCCGACCGTCGCCGACATGGCCGTAACCCCACACCGTGGTCACCAGCTGGTCGCGGGTGTGCACCCGGTGCGGATGGGCGACGAGATGGCTCAGCAGCTCGAACTCGAGGTACGTCAGGTCCAGCGGCCGCCCGGCGATCTCGGCGGTGCGCTGGTCGGGGTCGATCCGGATCAGCTCGTCACCCGACACCGCCGGAACCCCCTCCGTGGGCGGGCCCGCCGCCTCGGGCACCTGCCGGTCGGCCGGGACCAGCACCAGATAGCCGACCATCGGCGGATGGCCGGGGAGTGCGGGCACGGTGTGCGGGGGAGCGGGCAGCCAGGTGGCGCCGGGGTGCAGCAGCTCGGCGACCGGTGGCACCTCGTCGGGTGCGACGGCTCGCAGCCGCTGGCGGGCGGGTGGCAGGGATGGGCCGGTCGGGGCCGCGGAGGCGGACGACAGGCCACGGAGGTTCGTCATGAGGTCAGCTCTTTCGCGCGAGAGGGCGTCAGTGGACGTCGTGCGCGCGGGCTGGGCGGCCGGGCGGAGAGGTCAGCGACCGAGCGAGCGGGCCCGCGCATCGGATGCGCGGCAACACTCGCGGTCGAAGTGGTGCGCCTGCCGGGACGGCCAGAACGGCTCGAGGTCGTAACGACCCGTCGCGATGTCATGGAGGCTGGCCATGGCCCTATTGAAGCAGATACCGGGCCCGGGGCGCTCGGCCGTTGACCGGGAAGAGGTGCGACGATGCCCCGGTAAGAGGCCCCGCGCGGAAAGCCCCGCAGGCCGCCGCGTACCCCTTGAGGAGCGCAAGCCCATGCCGCACATCGTCGTCGAATACTCCGACACCCTGACCGACGCGTTCGACCGCCCCGGGTTCGGTGCCGCACTGCACCCGGTGGTCGCCAAGACCGTCGACACGGCGGTGGCGGGCTGCAAGACCCGGTTCCGGCGGATAGAGGAGGCCCATCTCGCGGACGGCGCCGAGGGCCTCGCCATGATCCACATCGAGGTGTCGATCCTGTCCGGGCGCGACGCGGAGACCAAGCGGGAGCTGTCCGCCGCGGTGGTGGAGGTGGCGCGCGCCCATGTCTCGCCGGTGCCGGGGCTGACCGTGCAGACCACCGTTGACGTGCGGGATCTCGACCGGGACTGCTACCAGAAGCATGAGGCGGCCCATCCCGCCTGACGGAGGCGCACGATACACCTTTAAGTGCAAATCCGGCATCTACCTATATGCCAAGGTGAGGCGCACAATGGGGGTGCGGTGTTTTTACCGCACTGTGCGGTCAGACTTGCATGGATCGAAGGAGGCGAGTCGAATGGCCGACGTCTCACGTGCGAGAGGCGATATAACGGGCCACCCCGACGTGTCCGAGATGCGGGAGCGCTACGCACGCATGATGGACGCGCGGGACGTTGTCTTCCTCGACGGGCCGGTGCTTCTCGCCGGTCTGTACTTCGCCATCTCTCCCTGGGTGGTGCACTTCTCGGGCACCAGCCCCAACCTCATGGTCAACAACCTCGTCCTCGGTATCACCATCGCCCTGCTGGGTCTCGGCCTCACCACGGCGCCGAGGAGGATGTACAGCCTGTGCTGGGCCATGTCCGCGATCGGCGTATGGATGATCATTTCCCCCTGGGTGGTCGCCCGGGGCGCCGATGCCGGGATGATCGTGAACAATGTCGTCGTGGGTGCCATCACCTGCCTGTTCGGCCTGATCGCGGCCGGCATGGTGATGCGGAAGGGCAGGGAAACCTGACCGGACGCTGAATCACCGAACCGTCTGGACAACGGCGAAGGCCGTCCACCGCATACCCTTCGGGGTCGTGCGGCGGACGGCCTTCGCGCGTTGACCCCGCTCCGCTGCGGGCTCTGGTGCGGGGCTCCCGCGCGTGCTCCGCCGCGTGCTCTTGCGCGGGCCTCAGCCGATCGGCTCGGGCAGCGGGACCACGTCGTAGGAGCACTCGATGGTCCGGCCGGTGGCCGGGTCGCCCAGCTCCACCCGCCAGCGCCCGGCGAACTGGTCCACGCCCTCGGCCATCGGGATGGTGCCGGAGATCAACACGGTGCCGGGCACCAGGTCACCGCGTTCGCGCAGCACCTCGACCCAGTACGCGGGCGGCAGCAGCTCGGCCAGGGTGCCGCTCTGCACCTCGGTCTCCTCGCCGTCGTGCGTGACCCAGGCGCGGAGCGTCAGGTCGTCGAGGCGGGGCGCCACATCGGACAGCCGCCAGGCGCGGGTGGCCAGCACGTCGGGGGCCGCGTTCTTGCTCCAGGCCACGCCGTGGACCTCCAGCTCCCGGTCGGTGTGGTCGCAGGCCGCGGTCAGCAGCAGCTCCCCGTCCGCGGCCACGACCAGCGCCCACTCGGCCTCGCCCGAGGTGCGGGAGTGCTGGACGCTGACGCGGCCGGTCTGCTGGGCCAGATAGGGGGCGACCGGGTAGAGGGCGGGCGTCACGGAGGGTGCGGGCACGCCCAGCTCGGCGAGCTCGGCCACATGGGCGGCCACGTCCTCCTGGCTGCGTCCCGCGTAGCCCGCGTTGAGCACCTGGACGACCTCCACGTGGTGCAGGGAGCCATCGGGGAGTTCGAAGGTGAGCGAGGACGGGGCGGACTGTGCTGCGGGCTGCGACGGCTTCGTTGTCATGGGTGCTGTGCTCTCCAGGGCGCGGTGGGGCTTGTGGGGGCGATCTGCGGTTTCTGTGCTTGCCGAGCGGTCACCCGCTGGCGCGGGGACCGCGCTTTTCGCGGTTTCGAAGCGGTTAACTTCCTCCGGAGGGGTTGCGCATACGCTTGGTATACAAGAAGTATGCCGGAAGGTCGATCCGCGCAACCCCCACCCCTCGCACCACCACGAAAACGCCACGTACCATCCCGTAAGCCTCATGCACCACCTCGAGGACGGAATATGCAGCCCACCGCATCGAGCGCACCGCCACCCCGGGCCGACCGGTCCGGGGTCCGTCGCGCCTTCGTCGCCAGCCTCACCGGCACCGCCCTGGAGTGGTACGACTTCGCCGTCTACTCCGCCGCCGCGGCCCTGGTCTTCGGCGATCTCTTCTTCCCCTCCAAGGACCCCACCACCGGCACCCTGCTGGCGTTCTCCACCTACGCCGTCGGCTATGTCTCCAGGCCGCTGGGCGGCTTCGTCTTCGGGCGGCTCGGCGATGTCATCGGCCGCAAGAAGGTGCTCATCGCGACGCTCGTGCTCATCGGCGGCGCCACCCTGCTGATCGGGCTGCTGCCCACCTACGCCACGGTCGGCGTCGCGGCCCCGGCCGCGCTGGTGCTGCTGCGCTTCGCGCAGGGCGTCGGCGTCGGTGGCGAGTGGGGCGGCGCGGTGCTGCTGTCCAGCGAGTTCGGCGATCCGCGGCGGCGTGGCTTCTACGCCTCCGCCGCGCAGGTCGGCCCGCCGGCGGGCAATCTGCTGGCCAACGGAGTCCTGGCCGCGCTGGGCGCGACGCTGACGGAGGACCAGTTCACCAGCTGGGGCTGGCGGGTGGCGTTCCTGCTCTCCGGGCTCCTGGTGGTGTTCGGGCTGTGGATCCGCGCCAAGCTGGAGGAGACCCCGGTCTTCAAGGCGATGGAGGCCGCGCAGGACCGCCCGGAGGCGCCGCTGCGCGAGGTGTTCACCACCCAGCCGAGGGCGCTGACCGCCGCGATCCTCAGCCGGGTCGCGCCCGATGTGCTGTACGCGATGTTCACCGTCTTCGTGCTCACCTACGCCACCAATGAACTCGACATGTCACGCGGCTCGGCGCTCACCGCCGTGCTGATCGGCTCCTCGCTGCAGATCGTGCTCATCCCGCTGGCCGGGGCGCTCTCGGACCGGGTCAACCGGCGGCTGCTGTACGTGGGCGCCGCGGTGGCCGCCGGGGTCTGGCCGTTCCTGTTCTTCCCGCTGGTCGCGGACGGCAGTTGGGCGCTGCTCACCCTCGGCGTCGTCGGCGCGCTGGTGATCCACTCGCTGATGTACGGGCCGCAGGCGGCCTTCATCGCCGAGCAGTTCTCCCCCCGGCTGCGCTACACCGGCTCCTCGCTCGCCTACACCCTCGCCGGGCTCATCGGCGGCGCGATCGCGCCGCTGCTCTTCACCACGCTGCTCGGGGCCTACCACGCCTGGGTGCCGCTGGCCGTCTACATCGCGATCACCGCCGCGGTCACGGTGGCGGGCCTCTGGCTGGGCCGGGACCCGTCGACCGCCGAGGAGGAGGAGCCGGAGCCGCTCCCCGTCGGCCACACCGTCTCCACGACCGTGTCCTGACCGCGGTCCTGCCCCGTCCGGTCCGGTCCTGTCCCGTCCGGTCCTGTCCCGCCCGCCCCGCTGCGTGGAGCTGTAAAGCGAGCCGTACCGGGGAAGGGGCGGGATGGGGCCGCGTACCCTGCCGAGATCACGAACCCCGACCGCACTCCGACGCTCCCGACCAGGGCCGCGCTCCGACCCTCCGACCCTCCGACCAGGAAATGAGGCAAGCACCCGCCATGCCCCTCCGCATCGCACTGAGCCAGATCACCACGGGCCCGGACCCGGCGTCGAACCTCGCCCTGCTGCGCGAGGAGACCCAGCGGGCGGCGGACGCCGGGGCGCGTCTGGTCGCCTTCCCGGAGGCGGCCATGGCCTGCTTCGGCACCCGGCTCGGCCCCATCGCCGAACCGCTGGACGGCCCCTGGGCCACCGAGGTCCGGCAGATCGCGAAGGACGCCGGGCTGGTGGTCGTGGCCGGGATGTTCACCCCGGCGCCCGACGGCCGGGTGACCAACACCCTGCTGGCCACCGGCCCGGGGGTGGAGACCTCCTACGACAAGATCCATCTGTATGACGCCTTCGGCTTCGCCGAGTCCAAGACCGTGGCCCCGGGCTCCGAGGTGGTGACCTTCGACCTCGACGGCGTCCGGATCGGCCTGGCCACCTGCTACGACGTACGGTTCCCCGAGCTCTTCCGGGCCCACGCCGACGCGGGCGCGGTGCTCTCCCTGCTGCCCGCCTCCTGGGGCGCGGGGCCCGGTAAGCGCGAACAGTGGGAGCTGCTGACCCGGGCGCGGGCGCTGGACGCCACCGTATGGCTGGCGGCCGTGGGCCAGGCCGACCCGGAGGCGTCCGGCCTGACCGCCGCGTCCTCCGCCCCCACCGGTATCGGCCACAGCGCCCTGATCGGCCCCGACGGCACCGTACGGGAGCGGCTGGACGCGGGGCCTGGGCTGCTGGTGGGGGAGGTGGACACCGAGGAGGTCACCGCCGTGCGCCGCACGGTGTCCGTGCTGGCCAACCGCAAGCTGGGCGGACAGTCATGAGCGAGGCCGGGCGTACGGCCGCGAGCGGCACCGGCGGGGCCAAGCCGGAGCACGAGTTCCATCTGCCCGCCGCGCCCTGGCAGCGGCCGCCGGGCGCGGCCGTGGGGGTGAGCGAACAGATCCTGGCCGCGGACGGCAGCGGCACCCACACCACCGCCCTGGTGCGCTGGGAGCCGGGGACGGACACCTCCCCGTCCGGGGTGGTCCGCCACGACGGCTGGGAGGAGGTCTATCTCCTCGAGGGCAGCATGCGCGATCTGACCCTGGGGGAGACCTTCTCGAGCGGCTTCTACGCCTGCCGGCCGCCGGGGATGCCGCATGGCCCCTGGGTCTCCGAGGAGGGCGTCACCATGCTGGTGATCACCTATCCGGAGGCAACGGCCGGGCGCTGACGCACCCTGGGCGCTGACGCACCCTTGGGCGGTGTCTCACCCCGGCCGGTGGCTCAGTCCCGGGTGGTGGCTCAACCGGCGAGCAGTACCTTCAGCGTCGACCCCAGATGGGCGCTGATCGCCGCACGGGCCGCCTCCGGGTCCCCGGAGGCCACCGCGTCCAGGATCGCCCGGTGCTCGCCGAGCACCTCCTCCTGGCGGCCGGTCTGGGTGTAGAGGGCCACCACCCCGGCCCGGATCTGGCGGCTGCGCAGCCCGTCGTAGTGCCGGTTGAGGAGTTCATTGCCCACCGCGGCGATCATGGTCGCGTGGAAGAGGTGGTCGACGGCGATGAACTCCTTGGCCTGCTCCGGCCCCATCAGCTCGCGCTGCCGCTCCAGCAGCTCCGTCAGCTTCTCGACCGGCACCGTGCCCGCCTCGATGGTCCGCTCGGCGGCATGGCGCTCCACGATCCCGCGCAGCTCCATCAGCTCGGTGATCTCCCGGCCGGAGAGCGGGGCGATATGCGCACCCCGCTTGGGGACCAGCTGGACCAGATCCTCGGCCGCCAGCAGGAGCAGGGCCTCGCGGATCGGGGTCCGCGAGATGCCGATCCGGTCGGCGATCTCCTGCTCGGTGAGGAACCTGCCCTGCATGTCGGGATCGGTCAGCACGGTCTCCTTGAGGAACTCGTACGCCTTTTCTCGTCCGGACTGCGCTGGCACTGGGCCCCCATGCTGCTTCGCATACAACTCGTATACGAAAATTATCATGGACCGGCGGCAGCGTCGGGGAGGTCGGGTATCCAGGAGCCGTGGATGCCCGCCGGGACGCGGTGGGGCAGCTCCACGGTGGCCACGGGGGCGGCCGTGATGTCCCGGGCGTCCAGGACGATCAGCTCGGAGGCGGCACGGCGGAGATCGCTGACGATGGTCAGCAGATAGCCGTCGTCCTCGCTCCCTCCACCGTCCCCGGACGCCTCGCCCGGGTGTCCGTCAGTGCTCCCGGCTGCGGGCACGAACACGGCCTCCCCGGGCATCCGGCCCGGTCCGGCCGGCGCTGTCTGCCGGGCCCCGGTGGCCGCGTCGTACTTGACCAGTGCGTACTCCTCCAGTCCGCTCCCGGGGAAGGCGACGGCGTAGGCATAGCGGCTGGGCCGCCCCAGCACGCTGTCGTTGATCGTGGGGAACTCGGTGACCAGGTCGTCCAGCGGCTCCTCCCACGCGCTGCCCGAGGCGGGGTCGAGGATCCAGCGGTGGTGCAGGGAGCCGACCAGCGGAACGGCGGCGTGGCCCGGGGCGCCGGTCCACCACTTCCAGGAGGTCTCCCAGGCGGTGCGGTCATAGCGCGGCCCCTCGATGACGACGCGGCCCGCCGGATCCTCATAGGCGTTGGCGATGTGCAGCAGGGCGCCGGGCTCCACCTCGCACCAGGTGACTCGGGGCGGCCCGGTGCGCGGCATGATCCCGATGCGCGGCCGGTAGCCGTCGGACCAGCGGTAGGGGATCCCGGACCGCTCGGCGGGGTCGAAGACGACCGGCAGATCCAGCCACACCACATGGCGCTCGGTCAGCCCGAAGTCGTGCATCAGCGAGGGCCCCGCGCCCTTTATGGTCTCCTCGCGCACGATATGGCCGTCGCGGGACGCCACGTAGTAGACGAGGTGGGGCGGTAACGGGGAGTACGAGAAGAAGTGCAGCTCCCCGGTGACCGGATCCTCCTTGGGGTGTGCCGTCATGGCCCGGTTCAGCTTTCCGCCGAAGTCATAGGCGCCGACGGTGGCCAGCTCGGGGGTCAACTCATAGGGGAGGTTGGCCTCCTGGAGGGCCAGGATGCGGCCCGCGTGCTCGATCACATGGGTGCCGGCGACGCTTGCGGCGAGATCCTCCGCGCCGTCCGCACCCCCGTCACCCGCGGCCGCGCCCTCGCCGCCCGCGGCCGCCGCCTTGGCGTCGTGGAGGGCCGGTGTGCGCACCCAGCGGTTGCGGTACCACTCCGCTCTTCCCTCGCACAGCCGGAGCCCGTGGACCATGCCGCTGCCCTTGAACCAGTGCGAGGGCACCACTCCGGGCGGGGGATTGTGGCCGTTGCGCAGATAGCGGCCGGTCAGCTCGGGAGGCAGGGAGCCGTGCACGGTGAGGCCCCAGATGGTGGACTCCAGCCCCACCGGGGCGTAATGGCCGCTGAGATAGGGCGGCTTGGCGGGCTTGGCGGGCTTGGCGGGGTTGGCTGATGCGTTGAAGAACCGGTCGCTCATCGCGTGCCCTCCTCGCCGCTCCGGCGGGTGTCCTCGTCCGCGACCAGGACCACCTTTCCGGCGACCGTGCCGGACTCGGCCAGCCGCATCGCCTTCGCGGCGTCGGAAAGCGGGATCCTCGCCGCCACCAGTGCGGTGAACTCGCCCTTCGCCATCAGCTCCAGCACCTGCCCCAGGTCGGCGCGGATCCGCCCCTGGAAGGCGGCCAGGCGCCGCCGCCCGGCCCAGAGGTTGTAGAAGTGCGCCCGCCGTCCGTTCGGCAGCAGGTTCCACAGGGTCAGCCGGGCGAGCAGCTTGAGCACCGGGGCCTTGGACGAGCCGGGGACGTCCCGGGTGGCCGCCGTGCCGTAGGAGACCAGCGTGCCGCCGCGGGCGAGCAGCCGGAAGGAGTCCACGATGCCCTCGCCGCCGATGTGGTCGAAGACCGCGTCGACCCCGCCCGGCGCCAATGCCCGCACCCGGGCGGGCAGATCCGGATCGCGGTAGTCGAGCGGGGTGGCGCCGAGCGCGTGCACCGCGTCGTGATGGCGGGGCGAGGCGGTGCCGATGACCTTGATGCCCGAGTGGCGGGCGAGCTGGACCAGGGTGGTGCCCACCCCGCCGTTGGCCCCGTGGACCAGCACGGTCATCCCGGGGCGCACCTTGGCCACGCGGTGGAGCATCTGCCAGGCCGTGATCCCGTTGACCACCACGGTCTCGGCCTCCGCCGCGTCCACCCCCTCGGGGACCGCCACCAGATCGCCCGCGCCGACGAGGGCGTGACTGGCCCAGCCGCCGATCTTCGTGAGCGCCGCGAACCGGCGCCCGCGCAGGGCCTGATCCACCCCGGGGCCGGTCGAGACCACCGTGCCCACCAGGTCATAGCCGGGCACGAAGGGGAACGGCGGCTGGTCGTAGTACTTCCCGCGGCGCATCTGCTGCTCCGCGAAGGAGACGCCCGACGCCTCGACGGCCACCAGCGCCTGCCCGGGACCGGGCTCGGGCAGCGGGCGGGTGCGGAGCTCGAGCCCTTCGGGCTCCACCTGACCCGGCAGAACGACCTCGGTGATCATGGCTGACCTCATTTCGGTGTGAGGTGTTCTCGCTGTTGTGAGAACTTCTAACCAAACAATGAACCTGTTACTCTCGAGGTGTCAAGCCCGAATTCGAAGACCCGCACGGGAGGCGCGTCCATGGCGACAGCACGGCGAGAGCGCTACCGCAAACAGACCCGGGAGGAGGCCAAGGCCGTGGCCCTGGCCCAGCTGGCCGAGTCGGGCACGGCGGGCATCTCGGTGAACGCCATCGCGAAGGCGATGGGGATGACCGGCCCCGCGCTCTACCGCTATTTCGCGAGCCGGGACGAGCTGCTGACCGAGCTGATCACCGACACCTACCGCGATCTGGCCGCAACCCTCGCCCAGGCCGTCGCCGACGCCGCCCCCGCCGACCGCTTCCGCGCCATGGCCCGCGCCCTGCGCGACTGGGCGAAGCGCCAGCCCGACCGCTATCTGCTCATCTACGGCACGCCGGTGCCCGGTTACCACGCGCCGCCGGAGACCGCCGAGATCGCGGCCGGGATGATGCGGACGATCTTCGACGCCTGCTCCGCCGTCGGCGATGCCGATGGCGGCGCCGCGCGCGGCGCCACCGCGAGCCACGGGCAGCAGCCCCTCACCGAGCTCGAGGCCGAGTTGGCGCGCCATCTCGAGGGCGTGGGCTCCTGGGTGCCCGGGGAGGAGCCCGGCGGTGAGCTGAAGGGCCGTGCGCTGCGCACCTGGACCCGGCTGCACGGCGTGATCAGCCTTGATGTGCAAGGCCAGTTCACGGGCATGGGCTTCGATCCGTCGGTCCTCTTCGAGGCCGAGATCGACGCCCTGGTGCGGGGCGGCTGAGGTGCCCCGGTCCGAGCTGCCCGCCCGGCGGGCCCGGCGCACACTGGAGGGACACCGGAGGGCGACGGGGAGCGGAGGCCGCGATGGAGCAGGGTGAGTTCGATGTGGTTGTGGAGATCCCGGAGGGGTCCCGCAACAAGTACGAGATGGACCATGAGACCGGCCGGATCCGGCTGGACCGCATGCTGTTCACCTCGACGAAGTACCCGGCCGACTACGGCTATGTCGACCACACCCTCGGCCGGGACGGCGATCCGCTGGACGCCCTCGTCACCGTCGCCGAGCCGACCTTCCCCGGCTGTGTGATCCTCTGCCGGGCCATCGGCATGTACTGCATGCGCGACGAGCAGGGCCCGGACGAGAAGATTCTCTGCGTCCCGGCCCATGACCCGCGCTACGTCGGCGTGCAGGACATCGACGACGTCCCCGAGTTCGACCGCAAGGAGATCACCCACTTCTTCGAGGTCTACAAGGACCTCGAGCCCGGCAAGTCCGTCGAGGGCTCCCACTGGGAGGGCCGCGACCGGGCCTACGCCGAGATAGCCGCCTCCCGCGCCCGCGCGGCCGAAACCGGCCGGTCCCAGAGCCCCTGAGCGAGACCGGCGGCGCCGGCCCTTGAGTCTGACCGGTGGCACCGGCCCTGAGCAGGGCCGACGCTCGGGGCGCCGCCTCGCGCGGCGTCGGCACCCCGCGGTCCGCCACGGCCACGTTCGCCAGCCGGTGCGTCACCAGGACCACGGCGCGGTCCTCCGCCATCCGACCCCTCGCCGGGCCGCTCGGCCGCCGGGTCCGGTGGTGGTTCCGGTGGCTGTTCCGCCTGGTCCGTGGTTCGAGACGTCACTAATCCCCCTGAGAGTGCCCGGGGTTCACGGCGAGGTCCACCGATCGTGGAGCGCGTCCGGTGGGTCACGCGGCCGGGAAAAGCGCTGGAGCCGCGCGCCGTTCGCGTGCTTCGATGCGCTGCATGGTGTCCATCGACCGACTGCTAGCCTTCGCGGCCATGTCCTTCCTGCTGATCGTGATCCCCGGTCCGAGCGTGCTCTTCGTGGTCGGCCGGGCGCTGGCCCAGGGCCGCCGAGCCGCGCTGACCACGGTCGTCGGCAATACGCTCGGGGCGTATGCGCTGGTCGTGGCCGTGGCACTGGGCGTCGGATCGGTGGTGGAGCGCTCGGTCCTCGTCTTCACCGCGCTGAAGCTGGTGGGTGCCGCGTATCTGGTGTACCTGGGGGTCAAGGCGGTGCGGCAGCGCCGCTCGCTGCAGGCCGCCTTCACCGGCGACGGCCCCGCCCACGGGGGCCTGCGGACGCTGTGGGAGGGGTTCGCGGTCGGTGTGGCCAACCCCAAGACGATCGTGTTCTTCGCCGCCGTACTGCCCCAGTTCGTCGACCGCGAGCAGGGGCATGTCGTGCCGCAGATGCTCCTGCTCGGGCTGGTCTTCAACGCCATCGCGGTGATCTCCGACAGCGTCTGGGGCCTGGCCGCGGCCACCGCCCGCACCTGGTTCGCCCGCTCCCCGCGGCGCCTTGCCATGGTCGGCGGCGTCGGCGGACTCTCCATGATCGGCCTCGGCGTCACCGTCGCCGCCACCGGCCGCGCTGACTAGCCGTATGGACTCCGTCCGGGTCAGGCCGCTGTGCCCCGCCGACCCCCCCCTCCGCCGAACGCGCCTCGGCCACCACCTTCCTCGAGGCCGACCGCCGCGCCAGGAGAGTGGGCGAACCCGAGCCCCGGCCCCGCCCGGCCGCCGCCTCCCGGCAGTGGATCGACCGGATGCGTCACTTCCTCATCGAGGACCCGGGCGGCTGCTGGGTCGCCGTGGACGAAGCCGAAGGCGACAACGGCGTCATCGGCTTCGCCATCTCCCAGAACCGCGGCCCGTTCTGGTTCCTCGCCACCTACGGTGTGCTCCCCGGGCACCAGGCCAAGGGCATCGGCCGACGCCTCATGGACGCCGCCCTGGCCCATGCCGACGGCCGCCAGGGCATGTTCTCCTCCACCGTCCACCCCGGGGCGACCCGGCGCTACCGCCTCGCCGGGTTCTCGCTCCACCCCCAGATGCGCATGGTCGGCACCGTCGACCGCGCCACCCTCCCCGCCATAACCGGCGTCCGCGAGGGGCGGGACGACGACATCGACTGGATGAACCACCTCGACCGGCGCCTGCGCGGGGCGGGCCACGGTCCCGACCACACCTATATGCGGGGCACCCTGCGGCTCGTCGTCTCCCGCGCCTACGGCAGACCGGGCTATGTCTACATCGACGACCGGGGCCGCGCCGCCCTCCTCGCCGCCGCCCAGCCGGCCACCGCCCAGGACCTGCTGTGGGAGGCCCTGGCCGCCTCCAGCGGCGACACCCTCGTCAACTGCATCACCCCGGCCAACGAATGGGCGGTCGACGTCGGCCTGGCCGCCCGCCTCGACATCGGCCAGGAGGGCTATCTGGCCCTGCGCGCCATGCCGCCCCCGGCGCCCTACCTGGCCAGCGGCCACTTCCTCTGACGTCACGTCCCGTCCGTCACGTCATGTCACGCCACGCGCCCCGCGTACGCGGGCAGTCGGGGATGAGGCATGCGCGCCGCGCATGGGGTGGGAGGCGCGCTGGGGGAGGGGGTGGGCGCTGCGCCGCATGGGGTAATTGGGGGGTGTATCTGTGGTGTTGACGGCGCGTCGCGCGCCTACTGGTGCTACAGACCGGTGGGTTTCACATCTGCCGGGGGACGGCGAGGCGCGCATCCCGCGTCGGACGCCATAAGAGCGCACCCCCAACCCCTGACGCGCCGCCACGTGCCGCGGTCACAGCCCCGCGTGGCGAGCAACGGCCCACCACTCCACCCCATAGGGCCATCATGGCTTCACCCACGATCACCCTGGTCACGGCGACCCCGAACCCCGCCGTGACCGGGCGGCCGGTCACGCTCACCGCCACCGTGATACCGGTCGGCGCCGCCGGGACGCCCACGGGCACCGTCACCTTCGTGGTCAGCGGCGGTCCCACCCTGAACGGGACGCTGTCCGGCGGGACCGCCTCGGTCACCGCGAGCGGTCTGGGCGTCGGCACCCACATCGTCACCGCCACGTACAACGGCGACGCCAGCTTCACCCCGTCCACCGGCACCACGGCCGTCGTCGTGCTCCAGGCGTCGACGACGACATCGGTGACATCGGTGCCGGACCCCTCGACGCCGGGGCAGCCGGTGACGTTCACCGCCACGGTCACCCCGGTCGCGCCCGCCACCGGGGTCCCGACCGGCACGGTCACCTTCGTGATCAGCGGCAGCGGGGGCGGTACGTTCACCCAGCCGCTGTCGGGCGGCATGGCGACGTTCACCACCAGCGGCCTGGGCGCGGGTTCGCACACCGTGACGGCCAACTACACCGACGGTGCGACCACCATCGCCGCCGAGCGGCCCGTGGACGCCTTCGGATTCGCCTTCCTCCCCGACCTGGAACTGCCGGAAGGCGAGTGGGACGTCAGCGCGGTCTACTCGGGCGACGCCAATTTCGGAGCCTCGGGCGTCTCCCAGTACACACAGATCGTCACCGGCGCCTAGGGGGGCGACGGATCTTGAGGCCTGCGGCGGGCCCACGCGGCGGAGCCGCATATCGACGCTGTCCCCTACCCGCCCCTCCCCTCAACTGGGGCTTCGCCCCGGACCCCGGGGTCTGGGGCGAAGCCCCTGGTAACGGGAAGGGGCCGGGAGGGGAGTCCACCGGACACCGTGTAGGCCACGACCACGACCACGATCACGACCTGATCGCACAGCACTGAGCCCCGCCACTGCCCGAGGGGGGCGGTGGCGGGGCCCAGCCATGCGGCGCCGAGGGACATCCTGGCGCATATTTGCCCTCTATGCGGGTAAATGCGAAGTGTGTCCGGCAAGACGCCACGATGGGGCACGCTCCTGCTGGCCGTCCTCGTCGCCCTGACGGCGGTGCTGCTCACCGCCGGGGGCGCCCATGCCGAAACGGATGTGAACAAGATCGGCAAGGCGCTGCGCAGCAGTCCCGTGTACGTCGATCCCGGCGCCTCCGACGCACTGAGCGCCGGACAGGCCCGCGCCCTCGTGGCACACATCCGCAAGGCGGACGTGCCGGTCTACGTGGCCGTTCTGCCGGACAACCCCGCGTACGGCGGTGAGCGCGTCTTCGGGCGGCTGCGCGCCGCCGTCGACCGCCCCGGCGTCTACGCGGTGGCGCTCGGCTCCTCCTTCGGGGCCGCCTCCGACACCTCGGTGCTGCCCGGACGCACCTCGCAGGCGCTGGCGGAGCGGAACCTGCGGCAGCACCCGCACGACCTCGCCGCGGTGCTGAACGGCTTCGTGACCGACACGGCCACCGCGATCCACGACCGGACCGGCCAGGGGAGCGACGGCGACCAGGGCGCGCGGGGCTCCACCTTGTCGGTGGGGGACGCGGTGGCGGTGCTGATCGTCCTGGCCGCCGTCGGCGGAAGCGGCCTGTACATGCTGCGGCGCACCCGCAAGCAGCGCCGCGAGCGCGAACGGGCCGAGCTGGAGCAGGTGCGCGGCGCGGTCGAGGAGGACATCACCGCGTACGGCGAGAGGCTCAGCGGGACCCGCTTCGACCCCGCCGACCCGGCCTCCACCCCGGAGATGGCGGACGACTACGGCCGCGCCCTGGACGCCTACGAGGAGGCGAAGGCCAGATCCGCCGCCGCCCGGCGGCCCGAGGACGTACGGCCGGTGACCGAGGCGCTGGAGGAGGGCCGCTTCGCGCTGGCGGTGCTCGAAGCCCGCCGCGAGGGCGGCCCGCTGCCCGAGCGGCGCCCTCCGTGCTTCTTCGACCCGCGCCACGGCCCCTCGGTCCGGGACGTTCCATGGGCACCCCCGGGCGGCACCCAGCGCTCCGTACCCGCCTGCGCCGCGGACGCCACCCGCATCGACGACGGCCGCTACCCGGAGGCCCGCACCGTTCCGGTCGGCGGCGACCGGCGCCGGCCGTACTGGGACGCCGGTCCGGCCTACGGGCCCTGGGCGAGCGGCTACTTCGGCGGCTACGGCTCGATGCTGCTGCCCGGTCTGCTGGTCGGCACCCTGCTGGGCGGGTCCCTCGGCCCCGACTACGGGACCGGTGCGTTCGACGGTGGCTTCGGCGACGGCGGCGACGGCGGGAACGGCGGCGACTCCGGCGGTGGCTTCGACGGCGGCGGTTTCGGCGGTGGCTTCGGCGACGGCGGTGGCTTCGGGGGAGGCTTCGGCGACGGCTGACCCTCGCACCGACGACACACGGCACGGAGGCAACCCGGCACCCGCCCCGTGCGCGGTGCGTACGCGGTGCCCTGACCACGGCGAACGCGCGCCGCACGAGGCGGATGGTGTGCGCGGGGAAGGCCGTCGAGCGCTGCGCTATCCGGGGTAATTCCGCGGCACGACTCTGGCGGCCGGCGGCGAGTCGCGCGCCTACTGGTGCTACAGACCGGTGGGTTCCACATCTGCCGGGGGACGGCGACGCGGGATGCCCCCGCGTGGACCGCCGTATGCGCGCACCCCCTGACCGTCGATGCGCCGCCGCGCCTCGTTCCCGCAAGCGCGGCGAGTAACGGCCCACCACCCCACACCACTTGGAGGGCCACCCATGGCTACGCCCACGATCACCCTGGTCACGGTCTCACCCAACCCCGCCACCTTCGGACAGTCGGTCACGCTCACCGCCACCGTGATCCCGCTCGGCACCGGAACCCCCACCGGCGACGTCACCTTCGTCGTCACGGGCGGCCCCACCCTGACCGGGACCCTGTCGGGCGGTACGACCTCGGTCACCGTCCCCAACCTGAGCGTCGGCGCCCACGCCGTCCTCGGCAACTACAACGGTGACACCAACTTCTCGCCGTCCACCGGCGCCAACGCCATCGTCGTCGTCCAGTCGGCCACCACCACATCGGTGTCCTCGTCGCCGGATCCGTCCACGCAAGGGGAGTCGGTGACGTTCACCGCCACCGTCACCCCGGTCGCACCCGGCGCGGGCGTCCCGTCCGGGACGGTCACCTTCATCATCGGCGGCCTCGGTGGCGGCGCCTTCGTCCAGCCACTGTCGGCGGGCACCGCGACGCTGTCCCTCAACACCCTGGGCGTCGGCACCCACCCCGTGATCGCCCTCTACAACGGCGACACCAGCTTCCTGCCGTCCTCCGGCACCGACACCCAGACCGTCAACCCGGCGGCATGACCCCTCCGCACACCACCGAGCCCCAGCCCCCGCCCATCGGGGCGGTGGCGGGGGCTCGGACGGAGCCGGAAGGGCTCACAGCGCGCGCACGGCTCACACGTCGAAGTAGAGCTCGAACTCGTGCGGGTGCGGACGCAGCTGGAGCGGGGCGATCTCGTTGGTGCGCTTGTAGTCGATCCAGGTCTCGATCAGGTCGGAGGTGAAGACACCGCCCTGGAGGAGGAACTCGTGGTCGGCCTCGAGGGAGTCGAGGACGGCCGGGAGGGAGGTCGGGACCTGCGGGACGCCCGCGTGCTCCTCGGGGGCGAGCTCGTAGAGGTCCTTGTCGATCGGCTCGGCCGGCTCGATCTTGTTCTTGATGCCGTCCAGACCCGCGAGGAGCAGGGCGGAGAAGGCCAGGTACGGGTTGCCGGAGGAGTCCGGGGCGCGGAACTCGACGCGCTTGGCCTTCGGGTTGGAGCCGGTGATCGGGATACGCATCGCGGCGGAGCGGTTACGCTGCGAGTACACCAGGTTGACCGGCGCCTCGAAGCCCGGGACCAGGCGGTGGTAGGAGTTCACCGTCGGGTTGGTGAAGGCCAGCAGCGACGGGGCGTGCTTGAGGATGCCGCCGATGTAGTAGCGGGCGGTGTCCGACAGGCCCGCGTAGCCCTGCTCGTCGTAGAAGAGCGGGGAGCCGCCCTGCCACAGCGACTGGTGGACGTGCATGCCCGAGCCGTTGTCACCGAAGATCGGCTTCGGCATGAAGGTCGCGGTCTTGCCGTTCTGCCACGCCACGTTCTTGACGATGTACTTGAACAGCATCAGGTCGTCGGCCGCGGCCAGCAGCGTGTTGAACTTGTAGTTGATCTCGGCCTGGCCGGCGGTGCCCACCTCGTGGTGCTGGCGCTCGACCTGGAGGCCGGACTTGTTCAGCTCGAGGCTGATCTCGGCGCGCAGGTCGGCGAAGTGGTCGACCGGCGGGGTCGGGAAGTAGCCGCCCTTGTAGCGGACCTTGTAGCCACGGTTGTCCTGAAGCGCGCCGGTGTTCCAGGCGCCCGCCTCGGAGTCGATGTGGTAGAAGGCCTCGTTCGCCTTGGTCTCGAAGCGGACGCTGTCGAAGACGTAGAACTCCGCCTCCGGACCGAAGTACGCGGTGTCCGCGATGCCGGTGGAGGCGAGGTACGCCTCGGCCTTACGGGCGATGTTCCGCGGGTCACGGCTGTACTGCTCGCCCGTGATCGGGTCGTGGATGAAGAAGTTGATGTTGAGGGTCTTGTCCCGGCGGAACGGGTCGACACGCGCCGTGGAGAGGTCGGCACGCAGGGCCATGTCCGACTCGTGGATCGCCTGGAAGCCGCGGATCGACGAGCCGTCGAAGGCCAGCTCCTCGTTCGGGTCGAACGCCTCCGCCGGTACGGTGAAGTGCTGCATGACGCCGGGAAGGTCACAGAAGCGGACGTCGACGAACTTCACGTCCTCGTCCGAGATGAACTTCCGAGCGTCGTCGGCGTTCTGGAACATCCAACTCCTCCTAGCCCGGCCGCGGTGGGACGGGGATATGTCCGGTGGCGCGATTCCATGTGCGGTGGCGCGCTCGCGACGACCATAGGCAGACGGGATTTCCCGGGCATGACCCATTTGTTTCACCCAGGTTAACCGGCCAGAGGGTGGTTGCGGGGACCTTGTGGCCTCGGAAAAGGCGCCGTACGGGGTCGCGGGAACCGCTGGGAAGGGGTCCGGCCGGGGGAACGTATGCGGTCGCAGTAACGTAGACGGGTGGACAAGAGGCAAGCAATCGGATCGTGGCTTTCCGGGCCCCGCGCGGCCGCCGAGGAGATGGGCGTCGACTTCGGCTACCGGGGCGAGGGCCTCGGTCTCCCCGAGAGCGGACCGGGCTCCATCGCGCCGCTGGGACGCCGTTTCGGGGCGCTCTTCATCGACTGGGGCCTGTGCCTGCTCGTCTCCTACGCGCTGCTCTCCGGCCGTAACGCCCAGGTCGCCGGGAACTGGGCGCTGCTGGTCTTCCTGGCGCTGAGCCTGGTCACCGTGGGCACCGTCGGCGCCACCCCCGGCAAGCTGCTGCTGAAGCTGCGGGTCGTCGGCGAGGGCGGGGTGCGGCTGAGCCTGCCGCGGGCCGTGCTGCGCGGTGTGCTGCTGGTGCTGGTCATCCCGGCGGTGGTCTGGGACCGCGACACCCGCGGGCTGCACGACCGGCTCTCCCGCGCGGTGCAGATCAGGGTCTGAGCCCGCCGTACGGACCAGGGCTGAGCCCGCGGATTGCGTACAACGGCGTTACGCGCAGGCGACGGCGGCACACGCGAAACGGCGGCCCGGACTCTCTGTCCGTGCCGCCGTCTCGCGTCCGTTTTGGTGAGGGGGGCGCTCAGCGCCCCTTCGGCATCCGCATCCCCTTGGGCATCGGGCCCTTTGGAATCGGCATGTTGCTCATCAGGTCGCCCAGCGCGCGCAGCCGGTCGTTCACCACTGTGACCTGCGCGCCCGGCAGCACCCGGGGGAGCTTCAGCAGCGTGGTGCGGAGCTTCTTGATGTCGACCTGGCCCTCGCCGGAGCCGACGATCACATCGTGGACCGGGACCTCCGCGACGATGCGCGCCATCTTCTTCTTCTCGGCGGCCAGCATGCCCTTGAGCCGGTTCGGGTTGCCCTCGGCGACCAGCACGACGCCCGCCTTGCCCACCGCGCGGTGGATGACGTCCTGGTTGCGGTTCATCGCCACCGCGGGGGTCACCGACCAGCCGCGGCCCACGTTCTCCAGCACCGCGGCCGCCGCGCCCGGCTGACCCTCCATCTGTCCGAAGGCGGCCCGCTCGGCACGGCGGCCGAAAATGATCGCCATCGCGAGGAAGGCCAGGACGAAGCCCAGGATGCCCAGGAAGATCGGGTGGCCGATCCAGAAGCCGATCGCGAGAAGGACACCGAAGGTGACAATCCCCACGCCGGCGACGACAAGTGTGACCTTCGGGTCGACCCGCTTGGTCATCTTGTAGGTCAGGGCGATCTGCTTCAGCCGCCCGGGGTTCTCGGATGTTTCCTTCCTCGCCATACAGCGAAGTTTACGTGGCCTGGGAAGCCCCGGTGGACACGGCCTCCAGCACGTGTTCCGCCTCGTCCCGGTCCTTGGCCCGGCGCCGGTCCTCGAGCACGGCCGTCCAGGCGTTGCGGCGGGCGGTGCGCTGCCCGCCGCGCAGCAGCAGACCCTCCAGGACGAGGAGTGCGTCGGTGACGGACGGGCGTACGGGCGCAGCCGGCATGGATACCCCTCGGAAGCGGCGGATGATTGCTACGCACTACGTATAAGCAGTACGTGGCTCAATCGTTACCCAATGGTGTTACCAGTGCGTGACTGGCCGGTCAAACACCGATGAAGCCCTGCTGCGGCCCGCATTTCGCCCCTGACCTGCGGCGTTCTCAAGGCCCTCGAATCTGTGTGTGCTCGCAATCACACAGCGTGTTGCTCACACGGCCGACCGCCGACGGAATGTGACGGCGGAGCGACGACGGAGAGTCAGCCGGCCTGAGAAGTCACCGCGACATTGCGCCGCTCGATGGCCTGCTGGTACAGACGGCCGGCGCGGTACGAGGAGCGGACCAGCGGGCCGGACATGACACCGGCGTAACCGATCTCGTCCGCCTCCTCCTTGAGCTCCACGAACTCATGGGGCTTGACCCAGCGCTCCACGGGGTGGTGGCGCGGGGACGGCCGCAGGTACTGGGTGATGGTGATCAGCTCGCAGCCCGCGTCATGGAGGTCCTGGAGCGCCTGGCTGATCTCCTCGCGCTCCTCGCCCATGCCAAGGATCAGGTTGGACTTGGTGACCAGACCCGCCTCGCGCGCCTTGGTGATCACCTCGAGCGAGCGCTCGTAACGGAAGCCCGGGCGGATGCGCTTGAAGATCCGCGGCACCGTCTCGACGTTGTGCGCGAGCACCTCGGGACGGGCCGAGAAGACCTCGGCGAGCTGCTCGGGGACCGCGTTGAAGTCCGGGATCAGCAGCTCCACACCGGTGCCCGGCATCAGGGAGTGGATCTGGCGCACGGTCTCCGCGTAGAGCCAGGCGCCGCCGTCCTCCAGATCGTCACGGGCCACGCCGGTGATGGTGGCGTACCTCAGCTCCATGGTGCGTACGGATTCGGCCACCCGGCGCGGCTCGTCGCGGTCCAGCGCCTGCGGCTTGCCGGTGTCGATCTGGCAGAAGTCGCAGCGCCGGGTGCACTGGTCGCCGCCGATGAGGAAGGTCGCCTCGCGGTCCTCCCAGCACTCATAGATGTTCGGACAGCCCGCCTCCTGGCACACGGTGTGCAGGCCTTCCCGCTTCACCAGGCCGTGCAGCTCGGTGTACTCGGGGCCCATCTTCGCCCGGGTCTTGATCCACTCGGGCTTGCGCTCGATGGGGGTCTGGCTGTTCCGGACCTCCAGGCGCAGCATCTTGCGCCCGTCGGGTGCGACTGCGGACACGTCCGGCACTCCTCTTTGCTTGACTCTGCTTGGCGGCTCGGCGCGGCGAGTTCGCCGGCGGGCTTTCGAATCGTCGGCGGTCACCAGGGTACGCCCGTGGTTCGTACGGATTTACGTCCAGGGCAACCGAACGCCGCGAGGACGCATTCCCGCAAGGGCCGGGAGGACCCGGGACGGTCAGACCGCGCGCGGCAGCGGGACGGAGTCCTCCAGGACGTCCCGCAGATGCCGCTCGACCACCGGCAGCACCTCGGCGATCGGCACATCCCGGCCCAGCTCCTCCGAGAGCGAGGTCACACCCGCGTCCCGGATGCCGCACGGCACGATCCGGTCGAACCAGGTGTTGTCCGGATTGCAGTTGAGCGAGAAGCCGTGCATCGTCACGCCCTTGGCGATCCGCACCCCGATGGCGGCCAGCTTGCGGTCCTCGCGGCGCTGCCCGGCGTTGGACGGGGCGTACTCCGGCCCGTTCAGCCGTGCGTCGAACTCCTCGTCCTCCAGCCGCGGGTCGAAGTCCAGCTTCAGCCCGCCGAGCCCGGGGCGCTGGTCCACCGGGTCGCCCAGCACCCACACCCCGCTGCGGCCCTCCACCCGGGTGGTCTCCAGACCGAACTCCGCACAGGTGCGCAGCAGCGCGTCCTCCAGGCGGCGGACATGCGCGATGACGTCCACCGGGCGCGGCAGCTTGAGGATCGGATAGCCGACCAGCTGGCCCGGGCCATGCCAGGTGATCTTGCCGCCGCGGTCCACGTCCACGACCGGGGTGCCGTCCAGGGGTCGCTCGCTGTCGGCCGTGCGCCGCCCCGCCGTGTAGACCGGGGGGTGCTCCAGCAGCAGGCAGGTGTCGGGGATCTCGTCCGCGAAGCGGGCGGCGTGCACCCGGCGCTGCTCCTGCCACGCCTCCTCGTAGTCCACGGCGTCCGCGCCGAAGCCCAGGTGGACGTAGGCAAGCGCCGATGAACCGGGGGCGCACCCCGGGGAAGACGTGGTCACGGCGGTCACGGCAAGCTCCTTCTCGACCCGCGTCGGATGGGGTGGCGGAGCCTCGCGGCGGCGCCCCCGCCACTGTACGACCGTGTCCCCTTACGTCCGCACCCGGCTCGTTCTCACACGATCGGATGAATGGAGCCGGAGGGCCGCGATCAGCCCTCGAGCGACGGTTACATTCGCGCCGTTCCACAGAGCGATCAGGGAGACCGGCAGGCTGATGACGGAACGACCCCCGCAGCGCATTCCCAATCGTCAGCTCGCCGCGCTCATCGCAGAGGCGGGCTTCTCCAACGCCGGGCTCGCCCGGCGGGTGGACCAGCTCGGACTGGAGCACGGCCTGGACCTGCGGTACGACAAGACATCGGTGACACGGTGGCTGCGCGGACAGCAGCCGCGCGGCACCACCCCGGCGCTGATCGCCGAGGTGTTCACCCGGCGGCTGGGACGCCGGCTGACCGCCCAGGACCTGGGCCTGGACGCGTGTGCGCCCGTCTACGCGGGGCTGGAGTTCGCCGCCACCCCGCAGGAGGCGGTGGACATCGTCAGCGGGCTGTGGCGCAAGGACTCCGGGAGCCATGCGGAGCTGCGGAAGATCGCGTTCACCCCGGCGGGTCTCGTCGTCCCCAGCCGCGACTGGCTGATCGGACGGCCCGACGACCGGGTGGCGCGCGGCGATCCACCGGCGGGGGCCGCTCCGGCGGGGGCGGCGGTGGGCGCCGGGGCCGGCCCGGGAGCCGGTGCCGCCGGGGCGGCCGGGGTCGGGCGGCTGCCCGCACAGGGCGGCCGGGCGGGCGGCCCGGTGGGCGGCCCCGCGGGGGCGGCAGTGGGGCGCGCCGTCGGTCAGGGCGCCCAGGGACCTCACGGTCCGCATGGCACCCATGGCACCCATGGCCCGCACGGCGCCCATGGCGCCCACGGCCCGCAAGGCCGGGCGCCGCTGCCCCGCCAGCGGCGCCACGACCGCGACCGGCGCGGGCCGGGCTACCGGGTGACCTCCGGCGACATCGCGGCCCTGTGCTCGGTCGGGGAGCTGTTCGCGGCGCTGGACCAGACGTACGGCGGCGGCCACGCCCGGCAGGCCCTGGTGCGCTATCTGGAGCACGAGGGCGAGCCCATGCTGCGCGGCTCGTACAACGAGGCGACCGGGCGGCGGCTGTTCGGCGCGATCGCCGATCTGACCCGGCTCGCCGGATGGACCTCGTTCGACATCGCCGCCCACGGCCTGGCGCAGCGCTACTTCGTCCAGGCGCTGCGGCTGGCGCAGGCGGCCGGGGACCGCACATACGGCAGCTATGTGCTGGTGACGATGAGCCGCCAGGCCGTCTACCTCGGCCATGGGCGGGAGGCCGTACAGCTGGCCCGGGTGGCCCAGCAGGGGGTCGGCGGCGGAGCCCCGCCGGTGCTCCAGTCGCTGCTGCACGCGATCGAGGCGCGCGGCCACGGCGTGCTGGGCGAGGTGCGCGCGTGCACCGCCTCGCTCGCCCGCGCCGAGCGGTCGCTGGAGGCGGCCCGGCCGGGGGACGAGGTGCCGTACTGGGCGCGGCTGTTCGACGAGGCACAGCTGGCCGACGAATTCGGCCACTGCCACCGCGATCTGCAGCAGTACCGCGCCGCCGCCCAGCACGCGGAGCGCTCGCTCCAGCTCCACGGCGCCGGTTTCGTGCGCAGCCGGCTGTTCTGCCGGGTGGTGCTGGCGACGGCGCGGCTGGGCCTCGGCGAGCTGGAGCAGGCGTGCCAGCTGGGCGCGGAGGCGGCGCAGCAGGCGTCGGAGATGCGGTCGGTGCGGGCGGCGGAGTACGTACGGGACTTCGAGCGCCGCCTGGAGCCGTACCGCGACGCGGCGCCGGTACGGAGCTACCGGGTGCGGGTGGCGGCGCTGGGATAGGGGGCCTGCCCGCCGCCGCTCGGGCGAGGGGCCTGCCCGCCGCCGCTCAGGCGTCCAGCACGACGCCGAAGGTGCGCTCCAGACCGGTGCGACCGGCATCGGTCAGGTTGATCACGCGGCGGCGGCTGCCACGGCGGATCCAGTCCAGCGCGAAGAGCCGGTCCGTCAGGGCGGCGCCCAGCGCCCCGGCGAGGTGGTGGCGCTGCTCGGTCCAGTCCACGCAGTAGCGGATCAGCTGGCGGCGCCCGGCGAGCTCGTCCGCGTCCACGCCGAACGCCGCCAGCTCCGCGCGCCCCGGGGCCGTCAGCCGGTACGTGGTGTCCTTGCCCGGGGCGGAGAGCCGGTCGCCCTCCGCCGCCTCCGGGTGGAAGCGCCCGTCGCCGCCCTCCAGCACCCCGCGCTCCAGCAGCGCCGCCATAAGGGTCACGCCGAGGGCGCCCGCGACATGGTCGTAGCAGGTGCGCGCCCGGCGCAGGGCGTGTGCGTGGGTGCTCTGCCGCAGCGAGGTGACGGGCAGCGGCGGGGCGATCCTGGCCAGCGCCTCGAGCGCCTCGCCGACGGCGGGACCGGTCAGCCGGTAGTACCGGTGCCGCCCGTGCCGCTCGACCCGCACCACCCCGGCCTCCAGCAATTTGGCCAGATGCCCACTCACCGTGGACGCGCTGACCCCGGCCTCACCGGCCAGCACGCTGGCGGGCAGCGCACGCCCCTCCAGCAGCGCCCGCAGGACGCGGGCACGGGACGGGTCGGCGATCGCGGCGGCCGCGCGGGCGATGTCGGCGTCACGGGCATCCGTGGTGGTGGCCATGGTTCCAGCGTAGGACGGGGTCGCTTCGGCGAGGGCCGAAGTGTGGCGGGGCGGCCACGTGCGCCCTCGGCGGGTGGCGCGGGCCGCGGTTCCGGGCACGCCATGGTTCGGTCCGTACCGAAGCGATCAGGAGTGAGGCTGGGGGCATGAGGACGTACCGCTCCACACACCGGCCGCCGCGATCCTCGGACCCGCCCGTGGCGGGCGCCGTGCGGAAGGGGCCGCTGCTCGCCATCTGCCTCGGCTACTTCCTGGTCATCCTCGACGTCACCGTCGTCAACGTGGCCGTGCCCCGCATCGGGGCCGGGCTGGGTGCCGGGCAGGGGGCGCTGCAGTGGATCGTGGACGGGTACACGCTCGTCTTCGCCGGGCTGTTGCTGCTCTGCGGGGGACTGGGGGACCGGCTGGGCCACCGGCGGGTGTTCCTCGCCGGGCTCGGGCTGTTCACGGTGGCCTCCGCCGCGTGCGCGCTCGCGCCGACCGCCGGCTTTCTGATCGGCGCGCGGCTGGCGCAGGGGGCCGGGGCGGCGACCATGGTGCCCGCCTCGCTCGCGCTGCTCGGGGCGCTGCATCCCGAACCCGGCGCGCGGGCGCGGGCGTTCGGGGTGTGGGGCGGGATCGCCGGGGTCGCCGCCGCGGCCGGTCCGGTGCTCGGCGGGGTGCTGGTGTGGGGTGTGGGCTGGCGGACCGTGTTCCTCGTCAACATCCCGCTGGGCGCGCTCGCCATCTGGCTCACCGTCCGCCATGTGCCCGCCACGCGGCCGCGCGCGGAGCGTCCGTCGCTGGACCTCGCCGCCCAGCTCACCGGCGTCGGCGCGGTGGCCGCCCTGACGGCCGGGCTGAACGAGGCGGGCGGGCGCGGCTGGACCGATCCGCTGGTGCTCGGCGCGCTGGCGGCGGCGCCGCTCGCGGGGGCGCTGTTCCTGTGGCTGGAGCGGCGCGCGGCGGCGCCCGCGCTGCCACCGCGGCTGCTGACCGGTTTCCGGTTCCCGGCCGCCCTGGCCGTCGGGGTGCTGCTCAACCTCGGCTTCTACGGGCTGCTCTTCCTCACCACCCTCTACTTCCAGCGCCACCGCGGCTGGGACCCGCTCGCCACCGGTCTGGCGCTGCTGCCGATGGGCGCGCTGGTGGCGGCCGCCTCGCCGCTGTCCGGCCGGGTCGCGGCGCGCGCCGGCACCCATGTCCCGGCCGTGGCAGGGCTGCTGACCGGGGCCGTGGGGCTGCTCGGCTGGGCGGCCGTGGGGCCGCATACGCCGTATGCGCTGCTGGTCGTGCCGCTGCTGCTGACCGGGTTCGGCACCTCGTTCACCATGCCGTCGGCGACGATCGCGGCGATGGAGGCCGCGCCGCACGAGGTGCGCGGCGCGGCGTCGGGCGCGTTCAACGCGGCGCGGCAACTGGGCAGCGCCATCGGCGTGGCCCTGTTCGGAACCCTCGCGGCGGCGTCCGCCAACTCCGCCTTCTACGCCGGGATGCGGCTGTCCGCCGTGATCGCGGCCGGATGCTTCGTATGCGGCGCGATCCTGGCGGCACTGTCGGGACCCGCTGCCCGCACCATGCCCAACCCCGCTGCCACGGACGGGTCTTGACGCACAGTCGCGCCGCACGCGGGCCCCAGTGGTCCTGCCGCCCCGCGGGCGCGCGCAGGCCACCACGGCGGCACGGGCCGGGGCTCGGGCCGGACCCGGCTCCTGGCGGGGCGCCCAAGCCGAACCAGCCGCGTGCCGCGAGTGGGCCAAGGGGTGTCCGGCGGATCTTGACGCCTGCGGCGCGCCACGCGGCGGAGCCGCATATCGATGCTGTCCCCTCCCCGCCCCTTTCCACAACTGGGGCTGAAGCCCCAGACCCCGGGGGCCCAGGGGCGAAGCCCCTGCCACGCGGTGGCCACCCCGTGAGCCCGGCCCGCGCTCCGCGTCGGCTCAGCCCATGGGCTTCGGGGCGATCAAGGCGAACGGCGCCCCTGCGGACCGCGCGGATGGCGCCGGTCGGGCCGCCGTGGCGCGGGTGCCGGTCTTCCCTGGCCGTGGGCCGTAACGGGAGCCTGGCCTCAGCGGTGAGCCCCCGCAGGGGCCCGGGTCAGGCCGCTGCGGCGGGCAAGGTGCCCGTATGTGTGTCGGAGCCCGAGTCCGGTGGGGCGCCGAAGTCGCTGAGGACTGCTCGGGCGGCTCGGCGGCCGGAGGCCAGGGCGCCTTGGACCGTGCTGGAGTCGCGGTGGTCGCCGCAGACGTACAGGCCGGACAGCAGTCGCACTGGGCGGCGTGGGTCGTGGGGTGCGGGCATGGCCGGGACGGCGTACGGGTCGTGGTGGGCGGCCAGCAGGTCCCAGCCCGCCGTCGGTGTTCCGTACACCGCCGCCAGTTGGGCCCGGACGGCCCGGTCGAGTTCGGCGGTCGGCAGTGCGGCGGAGGTGCCCAGCACCGTGGAGGTGATCAGTACCCGGCCGGGCGGGGTGCGCGAGGGGTCCACCTCGCTGGCCACCATGGTGTGGGCCACCGGGCCCGGCCCGCCCGCGGCGAGTATCAGCGCGGGCTCGCGCAGCGGCGGCCGGTCGGCGGTGTGGTGCACCACCGTGACCGGGTGGAAGGCCGGCACCCGCAGCCCGGGCAGCAGCCCGGCCGCGTCGTGCGCCCCGGTGGCCACCAGCACCGCTCGGCAGCCGAACTCGCCGTGTTCGGCGGTGGCCACGGCGGTGGTGGAGGCCGATACGGCCCGGACGCCCGTACGGACCGTCCCCGGCGGCAGCGCGGCCGCGAGCAGTTCGGGGACGGTGGACGCGCCGCCCGCCGGGAGGCAGAGGCGGCCGCGTGCGTAACCGCGCAGCGCGAGGTCCGCGCAGCGGCTCGAGGTGGTGAGGTCCGGGTCGCTCAGCAGTGAGACGAGCAGCGGACGCAGCACCCCCTCGACCGTACGAGCAGGTAGGCCCCGCCCCCCCAGGGTCTCGGAGACCGGCCGGTCGGGGCGGGCGAGCAGGCGGTCCGCGGGCAGGGCGGCGAGCCTGCCGAGCGCGGCACCGAGTCGGGCCTGGTCGAGCCCGCTGCCGAGCGGCGCGCGGGCGGCGTTCGCGAGGGCGCGTGCCGTGGTGAATGCGCCCCTCATGCTCCGGGGCGTGTCCACCCGGTGCGTACGGCCCTCGCTGTGGACCAGCACCCCCTGGGCGAAGGGGCGCAGGGCGAGGGCGCCGAGCCCCGGAGTGCGCCGCAACTCCGGGAACGAGGTGTTCATCAGATGGCCGGTGCGGTCCAGCCGGAAGCCGTCCACGGTCTCGGTGGTCATCCGTCCGCCCACGTGGGGCGCGGCCTCGAGCACCGTGACCGCGACTCCCGCGCCGGTCAGCCGATGGGCCGCGGCCAGTCCCGCGAGCCCGGCGCCGACGATGACGACGTCCGTGCGGTGCGCGCGCTTGAGCACGTGTCCTCCCCGAGGTCGGTGCGTCCGTCACGGGGGCTGCTGCCCCGACCGGCGGCCCGGATGCGTGGGTCCCGCGAGTCGGCTCGGCGAGACGGTCTTGACAGTACGGACAAAAACGGTCGATGCCAGACGCGCATCGACCGGGCACGGGCGCACACCGGTCGCACACCAGTCGCACACCGCCATCGAACGGTCCGCGGCCGGGGGAGGAGAGAGAGCGGGGGAGAGCGGGAGGGGGCGCGGAACGCCCAACTCCCTTACCTGAGCGCCGCCTTGATCGCCTCTTCCACATGCGGGCAGGCGAACGTGAAGCCGGAGTCCAGAAGGCGGCGCGGAACGGCCCGGACGCTGCCGAGGACGTCCCCGGACATCTCGCCCAGGGCGATCCGCAGCGCGGGCGCCGGGACCGAGAAGAGCGTGGGGCGGCCCAGCACCCGGCCCATGGCGGCCGTGATCTCGCGGTTGGTCACCGGCGTCGGCGCCGTGAGGTTGACCGGCCCGCTGAGCTCGGACGTGTCGAGGATGTGGCGCAGCGCGGCGATGTGGTCCCGCAGCGCGATGAAGCTCCAGTACTGCCGGCCGCTGCCCATCCGCCCGCCGAGCCCCAGCTTGAACAAGGGGAAGAGCTTCCCCCACGCCCCGCCCTCGGCGGAGACCACGAGACCGGTCCGGGCGAAGACCGTACGGACGCCCGCCTCCTGCGCCGCGGTCGCCGCCTCCTCCCAGTCCTGGCAGAGATCCGGAAGGAAACCGTGGCCGGGGGGCGCACTCTCGTCGACCGCGCGCTCCCCGGTGTCACCGTAGAACCCCACCGCGCTCCCGCTCACCAGCACCCGCGGCGGGGTGTCCAGCGAGGCGATCGCCTCGGCGATGGCGGCGGTGCCCAGCACCCGGCTGTCCCGGATCTCCTTCTTGTACGCGTCGGTCCAGCGCCGGTCGCCGACGCCCGCGCCCGCGAGATGGAACACGGCCTCACAGCCCATCAGCCCGGAGGCGTCGACCCACTGCCGCCGCGGGTCCCACTCCACCTCGTCCTCCGCACGCGGCGGGCGCCGCACCAGACGCACCACCTGGTGGCCGTCCTCGCGCAGCGAGCGGACGAGTGTCGTGCCGATGAGCCCGGAGGAGCCGGTGACCGCGATACGCATGGCCCCATCCTGCCCTCGATCACGGGAGGGATGTCGGACAACGGGCGGGCGTGGCACAGTGATCCGCATGCCCCAGCCCTGCGACCTGCCCCAACCGCCCCAACCGTCCCGGCGGCCCGAGCGGTCCGAGCGGCCCGGGCTGATCATCCGACCCGCCGTGCACGACGACGACACGGCGCTGGCCGAGCTCGACCGCCGCACCTGGTCGCCCCTGCACGCCGTACAGCCGAAGCCGCGGCCGCCGTACGACCCCTTCTTCACCCTCCACAACCGCGTCGAGCAGATCATCGTGGCCGAGCTCGCCGGGTCCCCCGTCGGCTACCTACGGCTCGTGCCGCCGACCCCGCTGGCCTGCAACGCCCATGTCCGCCAGATACAGGGGCTCGCGGTGGACGAGCGGATGCGGGGCAAGGGCGTGGCGCGGGCGCTGCTCGGCGCCGCGTACCAGGAGGCACGGCGGCAGGGCGCGACCCGCATGACCCTGCGGGTGCTGGGCCACAACACGCCCGCACGGCGGCTGTACGCGTCGGAGGGGTTCGTGGTGGAGGGCGTGCTGCCGGGGGAGTTCCTGCTGGAGGGGGAGTACGTGGACGATGTGCTGATGGGGCGCCCGCTGGACCGCTGAGGCGCTGCCGGGTGCCGGGCGGTCACATCAGGCCCTGAAGCGCTCCCACAGCCGCGGATACCGCTCCGCCAGCACCGCCTCGCTCTCGAAGTCGAGGGGCTCCCCGACCGGTTCCCGGGGCGTGGGCGGGAGCCCCAGCTCCGGCAGGGGCGCGCCGGTCAGCCGCTCGTACGCCTCGTCCGCCGCGTACCCCAGGTCCTCGCAGTCGCCGTCCACCTGCTCGTCGAAGTCCTCGAGCAGCTCGGCGAGCGCGTCCGGATCGTGCAGCGCGCCCTCGAAGATCTCCCGGCCCTGGCCGATCAGCCAGTAGCGGAACGCCTCGAAGGCGTCGTCGCTGACCCCGCCGAGCAGCACCCAGGCGGCGCCCCACACATCCCAGCGGTACGCCCGGTTGGAGCGGGCCTCGAAGTGCCGGGCGAAGTCCAGCACCGCGTCGGGGTCGAGCCGTGACAGCTGCTCGACGAGCAGGTCGGACTGGTCCTCGGGGTCGCCGTCCGCGGCCTCCCGAGCGCTGTCGACCAGCCCCCAGAACTCCGTCTCGTCCATCATCACGGGACCAGGATCGGCCCTCCCGCGCACCCCCGCACGCGGAACGGGCCGGATGCGGCCGCCCCGCAATACCGGACAGCAGGTGTCGGGTTTCCCTGCGAAGGTCGACCCGTGGCCGACCCGGGTCGGCCACGTCACCCAACACGGCATTCACACCGAGAGGACGTATTGGACGTGAGCACACAGGGCGCACTGGCGGGCCGGGTAGCGCTCGTCGCGGGGGCGACGCGCGGCGCGGGCCGGGCGATGGCCGTCGAGCTGGGGGCGGCCGGGGCCACCGTCTACGCGACGGGGCGCACCACCCGGGATCGGATCAGCGAGGTGGGGCGGGCCACCGAGACCATCGAGGAGACGGCGGAGCTGGTCACGGCCGCCGGAGGCACGGGCATCGCGGTGCCGACCGACCACCTCGAGCCCGAGCGGGTCCGGGCGCTGGTGGAGCGGATCGACCGGGAGCAGGGCCGGCTGGATGTCCTGGTCAATGACGTATGGGGCGGTGAGGCGCTGATCGAGTTCGGCAAGAAGAGCTGGGAGACGAGTCTGGCGGGCGGGCTGCGGATGCTCCGGCTCGGCGTCGAGACCCACCTCATCACCAGCTACTACGCGCTGCCGCTGCTGATCCGGCACCCGGGCGGGCTGGTGGTCGAGGTGACCGACGGCAACGCGGAGTTCAACAAGACCTACCGTGAGAACCTCTTCTACGACCTCGCCAAGAACGCCCCGATCCGCACCGCCTTCGGGCTCGCGGAGGAGCTGAAGGAGTTCGACGGCACGGCGGTCAGCGTCTCACCGGGCTTTCTGCGCTCCGAGCAGATGCTGGACCACTTCGGGGTGACGGAGGAGAACTGGCGGGACGCGGTGGCGAAGGAGCCGCACTTCGCCATCGCCGAGTCGCCGCACTTCGTCGGGCGCGCGGTCGCCGCGCTCGCCGCCGATCCGGACCGGGCGCGGTGGAACGGCAAGTCCGTCTTCAGCGGGGAGCTGGCCAAGGTCTACGGCTTCACCGATCTGGACGGCTCGCGGCCGGATGCCTTCGGCTACTTCCGGGACGTCGTCTTCGGCGGCAAGGAGGGCACGGCGGCCGACTACCGGTAACACCGCTGACGCCGCACGGTCACCGGTACAGCTCCGCCGTACGGCACGCCGCCTCCGCGAAGAGCGCCCGCAGCTCCGGCGGCCCCAGCACCTCCGCCTCCGGGCCGAGCCCGAGCAGCTGGGCGAGGGCGACCTCGTACGACTCGACGGGCAGGGTGACGGTGAGCCGCCCCTGTCCGTCGGGCTTCCCGGCCTCGCGTACGGCCTCCTCGGCCGCCACCCGGTCCGTGACATGCGGCAGCAGCCGGGCCCCGGCCGGGGTCAGCCGTACGACGGCCCGCTCCCGCAGGATCGAGCGGGCGAACTGCTCGGCCCGCTCCTCCCAGAAGGCGGGCAGGTCGAACCCCTCGTCCCGGATGAAGCGGGCGCCGGTCGGTTCGACGGCGGCGAAACGATCCACCCGGTACACCCGGAAGCCGCCCTCCGCGCGGGCCGCGAGATACCAGACGCCCGCCTTGAGCACGAGCCCGTACGGTTCCAGCTCCCGCCGGACCTCCGTGTCCCGGCGCCGGTAGCGGACGGCGATCCGCAGATCGTCCCAGACCGCGTCGGCGACGCCCGGCAGCAGCTCCGGCGCCTCCGGCTCGCGCCACCAGCCCGGGGCGTCGAGGTGGAACCGCTGGGCCACCGTGTGGGAGGCGTCCCGCAACTCGGGGAGCAGCGCGGCGGACACCTTCAGCCGGGCCGCGGAGGCGGCGTCCGCGAGCCCCATCTCGCGCAGCGCGGAGGGCACACCGGACAGGAACAGCGCCTCGGCCTCGGTCCGCCCGAGGCCGGTCAGCCGGGTGCGGTAGCCCCCGATGAGCCGATAGCCCCCGGCCCGGCCCCGGTCCGCGTAGACCGGGATCCCCGCCTCGGACAGCGCGGCCGCGTCCCGCGTCACGGTGCGCTCGGAGACCTCCAGCTCCCGCGCCAGCTCGGCCCCCGTGATCGAGGGCCGAGCCTGGAGCAGGAGCACCATCTTGATGAGCCGAGCAGCACGCACGGCCCCATGATGCCGTGCCCTCCGGGCGCGTGCCGGGCCATGGCCTGCGGCGGCTCTTTCCCCTACCCGCCCCTTCCCACAACCAGGGGCTCCGCCCCTGGACCCCGGACGGGCTGGAATCAGCCCCTCCAGGGGGCACCTCCCAGCGGTAGCTGGGGGAGCTTGAGGAGCGGGGTCTGGGGGGGGGAGCCCCAGTTGAGGGAAGGGGCGGGTAGGGGGAAGCATCGATGTGCGGCTCCGCCGCGTGGCCCGCCGCAGGCGTCACCGGGCGTCGGCGACGTCAGATGCCGTAGCGTTCCGCGGCCTCCTTGGGGGCCGTGGCGCGGACCGCGCCCTGGCGGGCGAGGCGGGACAGGGCGGCCACCACGATGGCCGGGGCGTCCACGCCGAAGTGGCGGCGGGCGGCCTCGCGGGTGTCGGAGAGGCCGAAGCCGTCCGTGCCCAGCGAGTACCAGTCCTGCTCGACCCACTGGCTGATCTGGTCGGGGACGGCACGCATCCAGTCGCTGACGGCGAGGACCGGGCCCGGTGCGCCTGCCAGGGCACGGGTGACGTACGGGACCCGGTCTTCGCCGTTGAGCTGCGCCGCGTCACAGGACAGGGCGTCGCGGCGCAGCTCGCTCCAGGAGGTGGCGGACCACACGTCGGCGGCCACGCCCCAGTCGTCGGCGAGGAGTTTCTGGGCCTCCAGCGTCCAGTGGACGGCGGTGCCGGAGGCGAGGAGCTGGATACGGGGGGAGTCCCCGGCCGGGGCCGTGGCCTCCTGGTAGCGGTAGAGGCCCTTGAGGATGCCCTCCTCGACGCCTTCGCCCGAAGGCATCGCCGGCTGGACCTTGGGCTCGTTGTAGACCGTCAGGTAGTAGAAGACGTCCTCGGCCTCGGGGCCGTACATCCGCCGCAGGCCCTCCCGCACGATCGCGCCCACCTCGTAGGCGAACGCCGGGTCGTAGGTGAGCGCCGCCGGGTTGGTGGAGGCGATCAGCGGGGAGTGGCCGTCGGCGTGCTGGAGGCCCTCGCCGGTCATCGTCGTACGGCCCGCCGTGGCGCCGACGAGGAAGCCGCGGCCGAGCTGGTCGGCCAGCGCCCACATCTGGTCGGCGGTGCGCTGCCAGCCGAACATCGAGTAGAAGATGTAGAAGGGGATCATCGGCTCGCCGTGGGTCGCGTACGACGTCGCGGCGGCGGTGAAGTCGGCCATCGAACCGGCCTCGGTGATCCCCTCGTTGAGGATCTGACCGTTCGCGGCCTCCTTGTAGTACAGGAGCTGATCGCGGTCGACCGGGTCGTAGGTCTGGCCGAGCGGGGAGTAGATCCCGGCGGTGGGGAAGAGCGACTCCATGCCGAAGGTCCGTGCCTCGTCCGGCACGATCGGCACCCAGCGCCTCCCGGTCTCCTTCTCCCGCATCAGGTCCTTGACCAGCCGGACGAAGGCCATGGTGGTGGCGATCTCCTGGCTGCCGGAGCCCTTGGCGAGCGCCTGGAACGGCTTCGCGGACGGCTCGGGCAGGGCCACCGGGTGGACCCGGCGGGCCGGGGCCGGGCCGCCGAGGGCCGCCCGGCGCTCCTGGAGGTAGCGCACCTCGGGGGAGTCGGGGCCGGGGTGGACGTACGGCACGAGGGCGTCGTCCAGCCTGCTGTCCGGGATGGGGAGTTCGAGGAGGTCCCGCATGGCGCGGAACTCCTTGCCGGTCAGCTTCTTCATCTGGTGGTTGGCGTTGCGCGACTCGAAGCCGGGGCCCAGCGTCCAGCCCTTGACGGTCTGGGCGAGGACGACGGTCGGGGCGCCCTTGTGCTCCACGGCCGCGCGGTACGCCGCGTACACCTTGCGGGGCTCGTGGCCCGCGCGCGAGGTGTGGAAGCACTCGGTGAGCTTGGCGTCGGTGAGCCCCTGGGCCAGCCGGGCCAGCTCGGGGTCGGCGCCGAAGAAGTGCTCGCGGATGTAGGCCGCGTCGCGGGTCGCGTACGTCTGGAACTGGCCGTCCGGGACCTCGCGCAGCCGGCGGGCCAGTGCGCCCGAGGCGTCCAGCGCGAACAGCTCGTCCCAGGCGGAGCCCCACAGCGACTTGATCACGTTCCAGCCCGCCGCGCGGAACTGGGCCTCCAGCTCCTGCACGATCTTGAAGTTGGCCCGCACCGGGCCGTCGAGGCGCTGGAGGTTGCAGTTGATGACGAAGGTGAGGTTGTCCAGGCCCTCGCGCCCGGCCAGGGCGAGCGCGGCCGTCGACTCCGGCTCGTCCATCTCGCCGTCCCCGAGGAACGCCCATACGTGGGAGTTCGCGGTGTCCTTGATGCCGCGCGCCGCCAGATAGCGGTTGAAGCGGGCCTGGTAGATCGCGGAGATCGGGCCGAGCCCCATCGAGACGGTGGGGAACTCCCACAGCCACGGCAGCCGGCGCGGATGCGGATAGGACGGCAGACCGTCGCCGCCCGCCTCGCGGCGGAAGTGGTCCAGGTGGTGCTCGGTCAGCCGCCCGTCGAGGAAGGCGCGGGCGTAGATGCCGGGGGAGGCGTGGCCCTGGATGTAGAGCTGGTCGCCGCTGCCGTCCGCCTCCTTGCCACGGAAGAAGTGCTGGAAGCCCGTCTCGTAGAGCCAGGCGGCGGAGGCGAAGGTGGCGATGTGGCCCCCGAGGCCGTCACGGCTGCCGCGGGTGACCATCGCCGCCGCGTTCCACCGGTTCCAGGCGGTGATGCGGCGCTCCATGGCCTCGTCGCCCGGGAACGCGGGCTCGGCGGCGGTCGGGATGGTGTTGAGGTAGTCCGACTCCAGCAGGGGCGGCAGCGCGAGCCCGGCGCTCTCGGCGCGCTCCAGGGTGCGGCGCATGAGGTACGAGGCGCGGTGCGACCCGGCCGCCCGGGTGACGGCGTCCAGGGAGGCGCCCCATTCGGCGGTCTCCTCGGGGTCACGGTCGGGAAGCTGGTCGAGCGCACTCGGCTGCGTGCGTGCGAGATCGGTCATGAGGCAACCGTAAGACTGATCGATGATCGATCAAAGACCCCTCAAGCAAAAACTGCTCCGCAGGCCGAAATTGGCATTCCGTGCCGCGAAACTAGGCACGCGGTGCACAGCCGAGGACATGTTCCTTGACCAGTTCGCCGACCCGCGGGTCCCGCCGCCTGAAGGCGTCCACCACGGCCTGGTGCTCCTCGGCGTACGACTGCTGGACGGTGCCCAGCCAGCGGATCGACAGCGTCGTCCAGATCTCGATGCCCAGCGACTCCCAGGTGTGCAGCAGCACGCTGTTGCCCGACGCCCGCACCAGCTCCCGGTGGAACGCCACGGTGTGCCGGACCTGCGCCTCCCCGTCGGCCGTGCGGTCCGCCTCGTACAGCGCCCGCACCTCGGGCTCCAGGGCGGAGGTGTCCTCGGCCAGCACGGGCGCGGCCAGCTCCGCCGCCATCTGTTCGAGCCCGGCCCGCACCGGATAGATCTCCTCCAGGTCGGCGGCGGTCAGGTTCCGCACCCGGACGCCCTTGTTCGGCGCCGACTCGATCAGCCGCAGCGACTCCAGCTCCCGCAGCGCCTCCCGTACGGGCGTCTGGCTGACCTCCAGCTCGGTGGCGATCCGGCGCTCCACGATCCGCTCGCCCGGCTTCCAGCGGCCGCTGACGATGCCCTCCACGATGTGCTCGCGGATCTGCTCGCGCAGCGAGTGGACGACGGGCGCGGCCATGGGGGACTCCTTAGAACCAGCGGTGAACAGCTGCCATTATCCCGGCTGTGCGGTAATGAAAACCGCGCCCCGCACGGGAAGCCCGTGCGGGGCGCGGCAGGGAAACCGAGGCGCGGATCAGAGCCCGAGGTCCACCTCGAACTCGCCGGCCTCCAGGATCTCCTTGACGGCCGTCAGGTAGCGGGCCGCGTCGGCACCGTCCACCAGGCGGTGGTCGTAGGAGAGCGCCACGTACGTCATGTCGCGCACCGCGATGGTCTCGCCCAGCTCCGGGTGGTCGATGACCACCGGGCGCTTGACGGTCGCGCCGATGCCCAGGATGGCGACCTGGTTCGGGGGCACGATGATCGTGTCGAACAGCGCACCGCGCGAGCCGGTGTTGCTGATCGTGAAGGTGGCGCCGGACACCTCGTCCGGGGTGATCTTGTTGGAGCGGACCTTGCCCGCCAGCTCCGCCGTCTTCTTGGACAGACCGGCGATGTTGAGGTCGCCGGCGTTCTTGATGACCGGGGTCATCAGGCCCTTCTCGGCGTCCACCGCGATCCCGACGTTCTCCACGTCGAAGTACGTGATGGTGTTGTCGTCCTCGTTGATCCGGGCGTTGATGGCCGGGTGGGCCTTCAGCGCCTGGACGGCGGCCTTCACGAAGAACGGCATCGGCGAGAGCTTGACGCCCTCGCGCTGGGCGAACGCCTCCTTGGCCCGGGCGCGCAGCCGCATGACCTTGGTGACGTCCACCTCGACCACGCTGGTGAGCTGGGCCTGGCTGTGCAGGGCCTTCATCATGTTGTCGCCGATGACCTTGCGCATCCGCGGCATCTTGATGGTCTGGCCGCGCAGCGGGGACACCTCCTGCGGGGCGGCCTTCGGCGCGGCGGCGGCCGGCGCCTGGGCCTGGGCGGCCTTGGCGGCCTCCGCGGCGGCGATGACGTCCTGCTTGCGGATGCGGCCGCCGACGCCGGTGCCCTTGACCGTGGACAGGTCCACGTTGTTCTCGGCGGCGAGCTTGCGCACCAGCGGGGTGACGTAGGCGCCCTCGGCCTCGGGGGCCGCGGGAGCCGGGATGGTGGCGGCCGGAGCCGGGGCGGGCACCGGAGCGGCCGGGGCCGGCTCGGGGGCGACCGGCTCCGGGGTGACGGCCTGCGGCGCCGGGGCGCTCGGGGCCTGCGGGGCCGGGGCGGGCGCCGGGGCCTCCTGGACCGGCTCGGGAGCCGGGGCGGGGGCGGCCGGGGCCTCGGCGGGCGCGGCGGCCGGAGCGGCACCGGCGGCGCCGATCACGGCCAGCTTGGCGCCGACCTCGGCGGTCTCGTCCTCGCCGACCAGGATCTCCAGCAGGGTGCCCGCGACCGGGGCCGGGATCTCGGTGTCGACCTTGTCGGTGGAGACCTCGAGCAGCGGCTCATCGGCCTCGACGGACTCGCCGACCTCCTTGAGCCAGCGGGTCACGGTGCCCTCGGTCACGCTCTCGCCGAGCGCGGGAAGGATCACATCGGTGCCCTCGGCGCCACCGGCCGGAGCCGCGGCGGCAGGAGCGGGGGCGGGGGCCTCGGCGGCGGGCGCCGGGGCGGGCTCGGGCTGAGCCGCCGGAGCGGGCTCGGCCGCGGGGGCGGGGGCTTCGGCCGGGGCCGCGCCGCCGTCGTCGATGACGGCCAGCTCGGCGCCGACCTCGACCGTCTCGTCCTCGGCCACCTTGATGGACGTCAGCACACCGGCCGAGGGGGCCGGGATCTCGGTGTCGACCTTGTCGGTCGACACCTCGAGCAGGGGCTCGTCGGCCTCGACGCGCTCACCTTCGGCCTTGAGCCAGCGGGTGACGGTGCCCTCGGTCACGCTCTCGCCGAGCGCCGGCAGGGTTACGGAAACCGCCATGGTGTTCGGTTGCTCCTTAACGATCTTTGGATGGTTCGCGCTCGGGATGAGTCAGTCGTGGGAGTGCAGCGGCTTGCCGGCCAGGGCCAGGTGGGCCTCGCCGAGCGCCTCGTTCTGGGTCGGGTGGGCGTGGACGAGCTGCGCGACCTCGGCAGGCAGCGCCTCCCAGTTGTAGATCAGCTGAGCCTCGCCGACCTGCTCGCCCATCCGGTCACCGACCATGTGGACGCCGACGACGGCACCGTCCCGTACCTGCACGAGCTTGATTTCGCCCGCGGTCTTGAGGATCTTGCTCTTGCCGTTGCCCGCGAGGTTGTACTTCAGGGCGACGACCTTGTCCGCACCGTACAGCTCCTTGGCCTTGGCCTCGGTGATGCCGACGGAGGCGACCTCGGGGTGGCAGTAGGTCACCCGCGGCACGCCGTCGTAGTCGACCGGCACCGGGCTCAGACCGGCCAGCCGCTCGGCCACCAGCATGCCCTCGGCGAAGCCGACGTGGGCCAGCTGGAGGGTGGGGACCAGGTCGCCGACGGCGGAGATGGTCGGCACGTTGGTCCGCATGTACTCGTCGACGAGGACATAGCCGCGGTCCATGGCGACCCCGGCCTCCTCGTAGCCCAGCCCCTGCGAGACCGGGCCGCGGCCCACGGCCACCAGCAGCAGCTCGGCCTCGAAGGTCTTGCCGTTCTCCAGCGAGACCTTGACGCCGTCGGCGGTGTACTCCACGCCCGAGAAGCGGGAGCCGAGGGAGAAGTTGATGCCGCGCTTGCGGAAGGCGCGCTCCAGCAGCTTGGAGCTGTTCTCGTCCTCGACCGGGACGAGGTGGGGAAGCGCCTCGACGATGGTGATGTCGGCCCCGAAGGACTTCCACGCGGAGGCGAACTCGACGCCGATGACGCCGCCGCCCAGCACGATCGCGGACTTCGGCACGCGGTCGAGCACCAGCGCGTGGTCGGAGGAGATGACGCGGTTGCCGTCGATCTCCAGGCCGGGCAGGGACTTCGGCACCGAACCGGTGGCCAGCAGGATGTGGCGGCCGGTGTAACGCTCGCCGTTCACATCGACGGAGGTCGGGGAGGACAGCCGGCCCTCACCCGTCACATAGGTGACCTTGCGGGACGCGATCAGGCCCTGCAGACCCTTGTACAGGCCCGAGACCACGCCGTCCTTGTACTTGTGCACACCCTCGATGTCGATGCCCTCGAAGGTGGTCTTCACACCGAATTCCGAGCCCTCGCGGGCCTGGTCGGCGAGTTCACCGGCGTGCAGCAGCGCCTTGGTGGGGATGCAGCCACGGTGCAGACAGGTGCCGCCCAGCTTGTCCTTCTCGATCAGGGCGACGTCCAGACCCAGCTGCGCCGCGCGCAGGGCAGCGGCGTAACCGCCGCTACCGCCTCCGAGGATCACTAGGTCGAAAACGGTGCTGGCGTCGTTCGCCACGTCACGTCCTCCATGCATGGTGCGCCGGGGCCGGCCGTTGGTCGGCCGGGCGGCGGCGTGTGTTCGGCCGCTTCTTACGTCGGCCCTGGTGTCGGGGGCCCTGTCCTGCCGGGACAACATCTTCGCACTTGTTGGGAGGAGGCGGGACGCGGGGCCGCTGTGTGAGAAATCTCCAGACCCCAGTTCAGGGGTTACCGCTGCGTATCCGGAACGCGAAGCCCCGTCGATTTCGTTGAGGGCGAAATCGACGGGACTTTCGGCCTATGGCGGCGGCGTCTCATACGGTCGCGATGCGTTGCCGCGACATGCCGCTGTGTCGCGGGCTCACGTGGGTGTCCGGCGGATCACGCGGCGGAGCCGCATATCGACGCTGTCCCCTCCCCGCCCCTTCCCGTGGCATCGAGATGCGGCTCCGCCGCGTGGCAGGGGCTTCGCCCCTGGACCTTGGGGTCTGGGGCGGAGCCCCAGTTGTGGGAAGGGGCGGGGAGGGGAGCAGCCCGCCGCAGGCGTACGCGTACCGCCGGACACTCCTCCGGGCCTCGCGGTTTCTGGGTCTGGGCTCAGCCGAGGTCGCCGTCGGCGGTGCGCTCGGCCAGCCGCACCAGGGTGCGGACCGCGGTGCCCGTGCCGCCCTTGGGGGTGTAGCCGAACGGACCGGACTCGTTGAAGGCCGGACCCGCGATGTCCAGGTGGCCCCAGGTGATCCCGTCCGCCACGAACTCCTTCAGGAAGATGCCGGCCACCAGACCGCCACCCATGCGCTCGCCCATGTTCGCCAGATCGGCGACCGGCGAGTCGATGCCCTTGCGGAGGTGGTCGGGCAGCGGCATCGGCCACGACGGCTCACCGGCCTCCTCCGCGACCTCGTGCAGCGCGGTGCGGAACGCCTCGTCGTTCGTCATGATCCCGAACGTGCGGTTGCCCAGCGCGAAGACCATCGCCCCGGTCAGCGTCGCCACGTCCACGATCGCGTCCGGCTTCTCCTCACCGGCCCGGGTGATCGCGTCGGCGAGCACCAGCCGGCCCTCGGCGTCGGTGTTCAGCACCTCGACGGTCTTGCCGCCGTACATCGACAGCACATCGCCGGGGCGGGTGGCCGAACCCGACGGCATGTTCTCGGCGAGCGCCAGCCAGCCAGTCAGATTGACCCGCAGGCCCAGCTTCGCGGCGGCGACGATCGCGGCGAACACGGCGGCGGCACCGCTCATGTCGCACTTCATCGTCTCGTTGTGACCGGCCGGCTTGAGGGAGATGCCGCCCGAGTCGTAGGTGATGCCCTTGCCCACCAGGGCGAGCGTCTTCTCGGCCTTGGGGTGGGTGTACGCGATCCGGACCAGCCGCGGCGGGGCATCCGAGCCCTGGCCGACGCCGAGGATGCCGCCGTACCCGCCCTTCTTGAGCGCCTTCTCGTCCAGCACCTCGGTCTTGAGGCCGTGCTCCTTGGCGGCCGCGACCGCCTCGGCCGCGAAGGCGGCCGGGTTGAGCAGGTTGGACGGGGTGTTGATCAGGTCACGGGCGCGGTTGACCTCCGCGACGACGGCGCCGGCGCGCTCCACGGCCGCCTTGTACGCCTTGTCGCGCGGCTTGCCGCCGACGAGGGCGACCTCGGCGAGCGGCCCGTTCTTCTTCTTGTCCTTGTCCTTGGCGTTACCGCCGTTGCCGTTGCCCTTGTCGTACGTGTACGCCCCGAGCAGCGCGCCCTCGGCCACGGCGGTGGCGGCGGCCGGGTCCTCGATCGGCAGCGCGAACGCGCCCTTCTTCGAACCGGACAGCGCGCGGGCGGCCGCGCCCGCGGCCCGGCGCAGCGTCTCGGCGTCATAACCGTCGCCCTTGGCCGGGACCTCGCCCAGCCCGACCGCCAGCACGACTGGGGCCTTGAGGCCGGACGCGGCGGGCAGTTTGGTCACCTCGCCCTCGGCGCCGGTCGCGCCGAGCGTCTCCAGGACGGCGGCCAGCTTCCCGCCGAACGCCTTGTCCACGGCCTCGGCGCCGACAGCGACGACAGGGCCCTTGGGCCCCTTCGCCACACCGACGACGACGGCGTCCGCGCGCAGTGCCGCGGCGGACGAGGTGCTGAGAGTCAGAGCAGTCACAGTGGTCGGGTCCCTCTTCCGGTATTTCGTCGGCCGTCATGGATTGGTAGGCCGCGCCCCTCCGCATCGTATGCCCAGGCCCTAATCAGGGCTCAGTTCTCCCCCGGCCACCGCCGGGAGGCGGCCCCGGCCGGAAGAGCCGGGCGCCGGGGCGCGCCTTGGCACTCAGGGCTCCACAGGGGCGTGCCCTGGGGCTTACCCGCTACGGGTGACCGGGATAGCCTTCCGCGCGATGGACACCACGCCGGAGCCGCCGCAGCCGCAATCGCAGCCGTCCGCACGCCCGCCGGAGGCCGAGCCCGGGCCCGAGCGGCCGGAGAGCCCTGAGCGCTCCGAGTCCTCTGAGGGCGCGGAGCGGCAGCCCGACCGGCCGGAGCATCCGCCGCGGCCCGACTACGACCCGCCGCCCGCGCACGCTCCGCGTGCCCCCTGGGGCGACGGGCTCCGCTTCGCGTTCGGCACGCTCACGGTGTTGCCCGTACGGGGCACGCGATGGGACCGGGAGGCGGCGCACACGGGGATGCTGTGCGCTCCGCTGGCCGGGCTGACCGTGGGGCTGTGCGCGGCCGCGGTGGGCGGGGTGCTGCTGTTCCTGGGCGGCGGCCCGCTGCTCGCGGCCGTGGCCACCGCCGCGATACCCGCCGTACTGACCCGCGGCCTCCACCTCGACGGGCTCGCCGACACCGCGGACGGGCTCGGCAGCGGCAAGCCCGCCGAGGACGCGCTGCGCGTGATGAAGCGGTCGGACATCGGGCCGTTCGGCGTGATCACGCTGCTGTTCGTCCTGCTCGGGCAGGTGGCGGCCCTGGCCGAGCTCTACGGGCAGGACTGGGCGCACGGCGCGGTCGGGGCGGCCGTGGCCGGTGTCGCCGCGCGCTGCGCCCTGACGCTCGCGGCCCGCGTGGGGGTTCCGGCGGCGCGCCCGGAGGGGCTGGGCGCGGCGGTCGCGGGCAGTGTGCCGTGGCGTTCCGCCGGTGTCGTGGCGGCGGTGACGGTGGTGGGCTGCGCGGTGGTGGCCGTCCCGTTCGGCCCGTACGCCGTCGTCCGTAACGCCTTCGCGGCCCTGGCCGCCCTGGCGGCCGCCGAACTCCTGCTGCACCACTGCCGCCGCCGGCTCGGCGGGGTGACCGGCGATGTCTTCGGCGCGCTGGCGGAAACGGCCGCCACCACCGCCCTGGTGGTCCTGACCTTCGGCTGATCGGCTGGTCGGCTGAGAGGTGTTCGGCGGGTCGTGGCGCCTGCGGCGGCCACGCGGCGGAGCCGCATATCGATGCTTCCCCCTCCCCGCCCCTTCCCGACACCTGACGATATGCGGCTCCGCCGCGCGGGGGGCTCCGCCCCAGACCCGGCTCCTCAATCGCCGGAGGGGCTGGAAGGCGGGGCTCCGCCTCAGACCCCGGGGCCGGGGGCGAAGCCCCTGCCACGCGGCGGGCACCCCGTAGGGCCGGCCCTTAGCCGTCGCGCTCCGGGAGTTCCGCGTGCAGGGCCGCGGCCGCCTGCACGAGCGGCAGGGCGAGCAGCGCGCCCGTGCCCTCGCCGATCGTGACGCCGTGGTCGAGCAGCGGGGTGAGGGCGATGCGGTCGAGGGCCTTCTCCTGGCCCGGTTCGCCGCTGGCCTGACCGGCCAGCCACCAGTCCGGGGCGCGGAACGCCACCCGCTGGGCGACCAGCGCGCAGGCAGCCGAGACGACGCCGTCGAGGATCACCGGAGTGTGACGTACGGCGCTCTGCAGCAGGAAGCCGGTGATCGCGGCGAGGTCGGCGCCGCCGACGGTGGCCAGCAGCTGGAGCTGATCGCCGAGCACGGGGCGGGCGCGGCGCAGCCCGTCGCGGATGGCGGCGCACTTGCGCATCCAGGCGAGGTCGTCGATGGCGGCCCCGCCGCGGCCGGTGACCACGGACGCGTCCGTACCGCACAGCGCGGCGATGAGCGTGGCCGCGGCGGTCGTGCCGCCGACGCTGAGGTCGCCGAGGACGAGGAGGTCCGTGCCGGAGTCCGCCTCCTCGTCGGCGATGGCCATCCCGGTGCGGAAGGCCCGCTCGGCCTCGTCCGGGGTGAGCGCGTCCTCGACGTCGATCCGGCCGGACCCGCGGCGTACGCGGTGGCGGGTGACGTCTTCGGGGAGGTCCTCGGGGTCGCAGTCCAGCGACATGTCGATGACGCGGACGGGCGTGCCGAGCCGGGCGGCGAGGATGGCGGCCGGGCTCTCGCCGTCGAGCACGGCGCGGACCAGACGGCGGGTGCTCCTGGCGGGGCGGGCGGAGACGCCGAGGTCGGAGACGCCGTGGTCGCCCGCGAAGAGGACGACGCGGGGCTGCTCGATGGGCTTGACCGGCACCCGCTGCTGAGCGGCGGCCAGCCACTCGCCCAATTCGTCCAGCCGCCCGAGCGCGCCCGGCGGCAACGCGAGCCGCTCGCGGCGCTCCTCGGCGTCACGCCGGATGCCCCCGTCGGGGCGCTCGATCAGGTCGACGAAGTCATCGAGATTGAGAGCACTCACCTGCCGAACCCTACCGGGCGCCCCGGGAACCGGTACGGCGTCCGCCCGTTGAGCCCTGCGCGGCCCCTGCGCGGCCCCTGCGCGGCCCCTGCGCGGCCCCTGCGCGGCCCCTGCGCGGCCCCTGCGCGGCCCCTGCGCGGCCCCTGCGCGGCCCCTGCGCGGGCAACGGGCCGGGGCACGGCCGGGGCACGGCCGGGGCACGGCCGGGGTCCGCGTCGGCCTACTCGGCTCGGCTGCCCGCGCCGCCGTCTCGCGCCTTCGGCGCAATTGAGCAGCGGGGGAGGGGGTGGGGGGCGAGGGCCGCGTCGCCGGGCGCCGGGCCGGTGGGTCGCGGGGACCGTAGCGGCTCGGGCCTACGGGGGCTGGGACCCTTGCCGGGCTGCGGGGCTGGCGGGGCTGCCGGACTGCCGGACTGCTGGGCTGCGGGGCTCCCGGGCTGCCGGGCGCTGGGCCGCCAGGTCGCCCGCCGCCGGGTCGCCGGGGGGCGGGGTATCCGCTGCGAAAACGTTTGACAAATTAGTTGCGCCAGATCAAGTGTTTTCGAGAGGGGTACCCGGAGGGGCCGCCCTGGGACCACCGGCCCGCAGTCCGGAGGGACCTCGGCCGCCGAAGCGGGAGGCCGCCACCGGCGCTCGCCTCCGCCGACCCGGCGCCCGGCGGCGGCGCCGCGCCCCCCACCCCCTGCCCCGCTGCTCAATTGCGCCGAAGGCGCGAGACGAAAGCCGCACCCAACCGAACCGAGCAACCCCGCACGCCCAGGCACGCCCCCGCACGCCCCCGCACACCCCCGCACGCCCAGGCACGCCAAGCGCCCAGGCGCGCCCAGCGTCCAGGCGCGCCCAGCGTCCAGGCGCGCCCAGCGTCCAGGCGCGCCCAGCGTCCAGGCCTCGCGATCAGCCGCGCAGCGGCAAGGGCTGACCCGCCACCACCAACAGCACCTGCTCGCACTCCTCGGCGAACGCCGCGTTCAGACGGCCCAGTTCGTCGCGGAAGCGGCGGCCGGAGGCGGTCGCGGGGACGATGCCCGCGCCGACCTCGTTGCTCACCGCGACGACCGTACGGGTCGTGGCGCGGACCGCCGTGACGAGGGCGGAGACCCGTTCGTGGAGGGCGCGTTCGCCGCCGTGTGCCCACTTCTCGTCGTCCCAGGCGCTCACGGAGTCCATCGCGTCGGTGAGCCACAGCGCCAGGCAGTCGATGAGCAGCGGTGGGCCGTCCTCGGCGAGCAACGGGGGCAGGTCGCAGCTCTCGGTGGTGCGCCAGGAGCCGGGGCGGCGGTCGCGGTGGGCGGCGACGCGGGCGGCCCACTCGGGGTCGCCCTCACGGGTGCCGCCCGTCGCGACGTACAGGACGTCGGGGAACGCGGCCAGCCGCCGTTCCGCCTCGAGGGACTTGCCGGACCGGGCGCCGCCCAGCACCAGCGTGCGGCGCGGCAGGTCCGGCACCGCGTGGTACTCGCCGACGATCAGCGTCTGCCCGTCCGGCACCGCCCGCGCGCCCACCGTGGCGAGGCGGCGGTGCAGCTCCCGGCCGGGCGGGGTGGTGTGGTCGAGATGGACGGCCAGGACATCGGTGGTGGCGCCCACGGCGCCCGAGGAGCGCAGGGCGGCCAGCGCGTCGGGGCGGCCCAGTACGTCGAGCAGCACCATGTCGTACGGCTCGGCCGGGTTCGGGAGTCCGGCGGCGGCCGCGCCCGGCGGGAGGTACAGCAGCCGGGTGCCGTCGGGCCCGGTGACCTCGTAGCCGGTACCGGGGGAGTCCAGCGCGACCGCCCGTACCCGGTGGCCGCTGATCAGGGACAGCGCGCGGCCGTCCGGCACCCGCCCCGGCGCCGGCAGCCCGGCCGGGAACTCGACGGCCGGACCCGCGTGCGGATGGGAGAGCAGCACCTGGCGGACGCCCACCAGCGAGTACCCGGCCCGCGCGGCGGCGAAGGCGGCCCCCGGGGTGAGATCGATCAGCAGCGCGCCGTCGATCAGCAGCGAGGTTGCGGCCCGTGCCTCCTCGCCGACGGCGGCGGCACAGGCGGCGCAGGGACAGCCGTGGCGCGGCAGCCCGTCGGGGGCCCCGGTGCCCAGAAGAGTGAGTTCCACGCCCCGATCGTCTCGCGTCCGTTCCCACGGGTCGCGCGGGGCCACCCCGTACGGAGTGATCAGTCACCTAGGCTGCGGGCAGACATCAGCTGTGGACCGGCGGGTATCACCCGTGGGTCGGCGGGATGGAGGAGGCTGGAATGGCGTGGACATGGCGGTTCGAGAAGTCCGACGGGGCGGAGACGAAGCCCGCGGTGCAGCCGGAGGAGTTCCCGACCCAGGGGGACGCGGAGTCGTGGATCGGCGAGGAGTGGCGGGAGCTCCTCGAGGGAGGCGCGGAGCAGGTGACGCTCTTCGAGGACGGTAAGAAGATCTACGGCCCGATGAGCCTGCGCGCCGAATAGGCAAAGGCCGAACAGGCAAAGGCCGAATAGGCAAAGGCCGAACAGGCAAAGCCGAACGGACAAGGCCGAACAGACAGAGCCGAACAGACAAAAGCGCGGGGTGGCGGTCCCGACCGTCACCCCACCCCGGCCCCGGATCAGCGGCCCCTGATCAGCCGCGCACCCCGCACAGGTGCAGCAGCGCCGCCACCGCCCGGTAGGGATCCGTGCGGCCGGCCCGCTCCTCGGCCGTCAGCAGCCGCTCCCACTCCGGGGAGCCCGGCGGCTCCGCGTCGTCCGGGGCGAGGTCGGTGAAGACCCGCACGCCGTACCAGGCGCGCAGCGGCGCGCCGATCGCGGTGAGGGTCTCGGTCAGCTCCTCGCGCCGGTCGGCGCGCACCGGCAGCCCGATCCGGTTGGTGTACGAGGGGGAGTCGAAGGCGGCCAGCGCGGTGTCGAAGTCCCCGGCCAGACCGGGCCGCATCGCCAGCGCGTCACCGTTGCGCACCAGCAGCGAGAGCAGACCGCCGGGGGCCAGCACCCGGGCCAGCCCGGCGAGCAGCGGATCCGGTTCGGGCACGTACATCAGCACGCCGTGGCACAGCACCACATCGAAGGTGCCCGGCAGGAAGTGTGCCCCGGTCTCCCGGCCGTCGCCCTCGAGCAGCCGCACACGTCTTCGGATGCCCTCGGGCTCGTCGGCGAGCGCGGTGCGGGCCGCCTCCAGCATGGTGGCGTCGGACTCCAGCCCGGTCACCTCATGGCCCGCGCGGGCCAGCCGCAGGGCCTGGGTGCCCTGGCCGACGCCCACGTCGAGGATCCGCAGCCGCTGCCCCACCGGGAAGCGCGCGGTGATCTGCTCATCGAGCTGATGGGCGACCAGCGCCTGCCGGACGGTGTTCCGCAGGCCCCCGAGGTGGCCCAGCCAGCCGGCCGCCCCGCCGGTGAAGCCGGAGGGTTGGCCGCTCAGGGCCGCTCTCCGCGCTTGACCTGCGGCTTGGGCAGCCGCAGTCGGCGCATCTGGAGGGTGCGCATCAGGGCGTACGCCACCGCGCCGCGCAGATTCTCGTCGGGGAAGCGCTTGCGCAGCTGCCGCTTGAGCTGGACGCCGAGGACGAGGGAGTTGACCACGATGAGGACGATGACCACCATCCACACCAGCAGCACATAGCTCTGCATGGCGCCGGCCCGGACCATGCTCAGGACCAGGATGACCACCGCGAGCGGCAGGAAGTACTCGGCGACGGAGAACCGCGAGTCCACGTAGTCACGGGCGAACCGCCGCACCGGACCCTTGTCACGGGCCGGCAGATACCGCTCGTCACCCCCGGCCAGCGCCTGGCGCTGCTTGGCCAGATCGGCGCGGCGGGCCTCGCGCGCACGCTTCGTGGCGTCCTTACGGTTGGCCGGCGTCTTCGCCAGGCTACGGCGCTGCGACTGGGCCTCGCTCCGCTTGGGAGTGGGGCGGCCCTTGGGCGCCTGCGGGTCACGGGTCTGCTGCGGCTGGTCCGCGGTCACCTTGGTGGTAGCGGCCTGCTCATCCTTGGAACGGCTTCGGAACACAAAGCCCAAGGGTACGGGTTGCGGGGTGTGCGCCCCAGCCTCTGGGGGAACGATCAGGCAACGGAGTCCCGCCCTAATCGGGACACAGGGGGCGCACTCCTCCTTGCGCCGGAGGCTCCGACCGTCTGATCGTCCCTGCGGAGGAGCGCGGGCGGGCTCGAACAGTGCGGTAATGGAAGCAGGCCCCGTAGGCTGGGTCTGTTGGAGTGCCGGAGTCACACGTCCGTCAGAAGGGGGCGCGCGAGGCCCATGAGCGGTGTCATGAAGCGTATGGGGATGATCTTCCGCGCGAAAGCCAACAAGGCCCTGGACCGGGCCGAGGACCCGCGCGAAACCCTTGACTACTCGTACCAGAAGCAGCTGGAGCTGCTCCAGAAGGTGCGCCGCGGTGTCGCCGACGTGGCGACCTCGCGCAAGCGCCTGGAGCTGCAGCTCAACCAGTTGCAGGGCCAGTCCACCAAGCTGGAGGACCAGGGCCGCAAGGCGCTCGCGCTCGGCCGGGAGGACCTGGCCCGCGAGGCGCTGTCCCGCCGCGCCGCGCTGCAGCAGCAGGTCACCGACCTGGAGACCCAGCACCAGACGCTCCAGGGCGAGGAGGAGAAGCTGACCCTGGCCGCCCAGCGGCTCCAGGCCAAGGTCGACGCCTTCCGTACGCGCAAGGAGACCATCAAGGCCACCTACACCGCGGCCCAGGCCCAGACCCGCATCGGCGAGGCGTTCTCCGGCATCTCCGAGGAGATGGGCGACGTCGGCATGGCGATCCAGCGTGCCGAGGACAAGACGGCGCAGCTCCAGGCGCGCGCGGGCGCGATCGACGAGCTGCTGGCCTCCGGCGCCCTGGACGACCAGTCCGGTATGGCCAAGGACGACATCGCGGCCGAGCTGGACCGGATCTCCGGCGGTACGGACGTGGAGCTGGAGCTTCAGCGGATGAAGGCCGAGCTGGCCGGCGGCAGCCCGCAGCAGGCGATCGAGGGCGGCAAGACGGACGAGTCCCAGCAGTCCCGGACCCAGCACAAGTTCGACAAGCAGTAGCCCGCGCCCCCGCCTGGGCGAGGTCTCCAAGGAGGTCGTCATGATCGTGCGGATCATGGGGGAGGGCCAGGTGCTGGTGGCCGAGAGCCATCTGCCCGGACTGAACAGGCTGGACGACGAGCTGCTCGCGGAGATCGAGGGCGGTGATCACGAGGGCTTCCGGAGGACCCTGGGCGCGCTGCTGGACGCGGTGCGCTCGGCCGGTGAGCCCCTGCCCGACGACGCGCTCCAGCCGTCCGAACTGATCCTCCCCGCCGCCGACGCGACCCTCGAGGAAGTCAAGGCCATGCTCAAGGACGACGGCCTCATTCCGGGCTAGTGCGGCGCGCTCCCGGATCCACACTCCAGCACAGGTCGTACCTCCCTTCACCGGCCGGGTACGGGCCGCCCGCGAAGCCGGGCGGCTCCCCGCGGCCCTTACCGTTGGATTCCGTGACTCCCCTCGCCGTCGGGCCGGGCCTGGCCCGTCCGCACCGCTGGCTGTGCGCCCACCCCCGTGCCCTGGACACCCTGGTGGCGCTGGGGGTCCTCGCGCTGATCCTGATCGGCGCGGTGGCCGGCCCGCGCATGCGCGACCAGTCGCTGGGCGCCTTCTTCGTGCTGCTGGCCGTCCTCGCGGCCGCCTCACTGGTGCTCCGCCGCGATCTGCCCCGCGGGGTGCTCGCCTTCAACGTCGCCCTCACCCTCACCGAGCTCGTCACCAATGACGTGGGCCCGCCGCGCACCTCGATCGTGTTCGGGGTCGTGGTGGCGCTCTACACCGTGGCGGCCCGCACCGACCGCCCCACCACCTGGCGGGTCGGCGCCGCCACGGCCGTGCTGCTCACCGGCGCCGGGATGCTCTTCGCGCTCAACCCCTGGTACTCACAGGAGAATTGGGGTCTGTTCGCGTGGACCGGGCTGGCCGCGGCCGCCGGCGACGCGGTGCGCAGCCGGCGCGCCTATGTGGCCGCCATCGAGGAGCGGGCGGTCCGCGCCGAGCGCACCCGCGAGGAGGAGGCGCGCCGCCGGGTCGCCGAGGAGCGGCTGCGGATCGCCCGTGAGCTGCACGATGTCGTGGCGCATCACATCGCGCTGGTCAACGTCCAGGCCGGGGTCGCCTCCCATGTCATGGACAACCGCCCGGACCAGGCCAAGGAGGCGCTCGCGCACGTACGGCAGGCGAGCCGCTCGGCGCTGGAGGAGCTGCGGGCCACGGTCGGCCTGCTGCGGCAGTACGGCGACCCGGCCGCCCCCACCGAACCGGCCCCCGGCCTCACCGTGCTGGACCAGCTCGTGGACGGCTTCGTACGGGCCGGGATGCGGGTCCGGGTCCGGGCGGAGCCACCGGAGGAGCTGGGTCCGCTGCCGGGCTCGGTGGACCTCACGGCCTACCGGGTGGTCCAGGAGGCGCTGACCAATGTGCACAAGCACGCCGGGCCCGGGGCCACGGCCGAGATCCGCATCGCCCGGGTCGCGGACGCGCTGGAGGTCACGGTCGAGGACGACGGGGCGGGGACGCGGACCGAGGGCCCCGAGGAGGCGCCGGACGGCGCGGACGGGTCCGGGCAACCCCGGGCGGACGGGACGGAGCCCGGCGGCGGACACGGCCTGCTGGGGATGCGCGAGCGGGTGACCGCGCTGCGCGGCAGCTGCGAGGCGGGAGCCCTGCCCGAGGGCGGTTTCCGGGTGCGGGTGAGACTTCCCCTGCAGCCGCGTAGGGGAGGGGACTCATGACGATCAGGGTGCTGCTGGCGGACGATCAGGCGCTGCTGCGCAGCGCGTTCCGCGTCCTGGTGGACTCCGAACCGGACATGGAGGTGGTGGGCGAGGCGTCCGACGGGGCGGAGGCGGTGGACATCGCCCGGGCCCGGGGCGCCGACGTCGTCCTGATGGACATCCGGATGCCCGGTACGGACGGGCTGGCCGCCACCCGCATGATCACCGAAGACCCGCAGCTCAAGGACGTCCGGGTGGTCATGCTGACGACCTTCGAGGTGGACGAGTACGTAGTGGACTCGCTGCGGGCGGGGGCCAGCGGCTTCCTCGGCAAGGGCGCCGAACCCGATGAACTGCTCGCGGCGATCCGTATCGCGGCGGCGGGCGAGGCGCTGCTGTCCCCGGCCGCGACCAAGGGGCTGATCGCCCGCTTCCTTGCCCAGGGCGACGGGAGCGGCGACCAGGGCGCCTATGACGCCTCACGGCTGGACGCCCTGACCGTGCGCGAGCGGGAGGTCCTGGTCCAGGTGGGCGGCGGGCTGTCCAACGACGAGATCGCCGCCCGGCTGGAGGTCAGCCCGCTCACGGTCAAGACGCATGTCAACCGCGCGATGGCCAAGCTGAGCGCCCGCGACCGCGCCCAGCTGGTGGTGATCGCCTACGAGACGGGGCTGGTCCGCGCGGGCGCGTAGGGCTGTCCGCCGGACCTTTCCCCTCCCCGCCCCTTCCCACAACTGGGGCTCCGCCCCAGCCCCCGAAGGGGCGCGGGGAACTGCGCGACCAGCCACGATGGTGCCGCAGATGATCGACGGCACTGGCCCCCGGGGTCTGGGGCGGAGCCCCCCACGCGGCGGAGCCGCATATCGTCAGGTGTCGGGAAGGGGCGGGTAGGGGACCAGCCCGCCGCAGGCGTCACGATCGTGCGCCCCGCCCCATCGCCGGACGACGCCGCCTATGGCAGCGCCAACATCCGCTCCAGCGCCAGCTTGGCGAAGTGCTCGGTCTCCTTGTCGACCTGGATGCGGTTGATCACCTTGCCGGCCACCAGCGACTCCAGCGCCCACACCAGATGCGGCAGGTCGATCCGGTTCATGGTCGAGCAGAAGCAGACCGTCTTGTCGAGGAAGACGATCTCCTTGTCCTGGTCGGCGAAACGATTGGCCAGGCGCCGTACGAGGTTCAGCTCGGTGCCGATCGCCCACTTCGAACCGGCGGGGGCGGCCTCCAGGGCCTTGATGATGTACTCGGTCGAGCCCACGTAGTCGGCCGCCGCCACGACCTCGTGCTTGCATTCGGGGTGCACCAGCACGTTCACACCCGGTATGCGCTCGCGCACATCGTTGACCGAGTCCAGTGAGAAGCGGCCGTGCACCGAGCAGTGGCCGCGCCAGAGGATCATCGTGGCGGCGCGCAGCTGCTCGGGGGTGAGCCCGCCGTTCGGCTTGTGCGGGTTGTAGACGACGCAGTCCTCCAGCGACATGCCCATGTCGCGGACCGCCGTATTGCGCCCCAGGTGCTGATCGGGCAGGAACAGCACCTTCTGGCCCTGCTGGAACGCCCACTCCAGCGCCCGCCGGGCATTGGAGGAGGTGCAGATGGTGCCGCCGTGGCGACCGGTGAACGCCTTGATGTCGGCGGAGGAGTTCATGTACGAGACGGGCACCGTCGCATCCGCCACACCGGCCTCGGTGAGCACCTCCCAGCACTCGGCGACCTGCTCGGCCGTGGCCATGTCGGCCATCGAGCAGCCGGCCGCCAGATCGGGGAGGACGACCTGCTGGGCGTCGCCTGTGAGGATGTCGGCGGACTCGGCCATGAAGTGCACACCGCAGAAGACGATGTACTCCGCGTCCGGCCGCGCGGCCGCGTCCCGGGCGAGCTTGAAGGAGTCTCCGGTGACATCAGCGAACTCGATGACCTCGTCGCGCTGGTAGTGGTGGCCGAGCACGAAGACCTTGTCCCCGAGCTTCTCCTTGGCCGCGCGGGCGCGTGCCACCAGATCCGGGTCGGAGGGCGCCGGGAGGTCTCCCGGACACTCCACGCCGCGCTCGCTCCGGGGGTCGGCCTCCCGGCCGAGAAGCAGCAGAGCGAGCGGGGTCGGCTGCACGTCGAGGGGCTGGGCGGTGGTCACGTCACGCACCCTTCTTTCTTCGCTGGGAACCCTAATCGTCAGAATGACGCTATCTATCATAGCCGCTTCACGTCACGTTGACGAGAGGCATTGTGTCTATGTGACGCATTCCAGTGTGTCCGCCCGTATGCGAGCATGAAGGGCAACAGGAGACAGGCGCTTGGGCCCGGAATGAATCCGGGACGCCGTTGGTTTGTGCCATCGGCAAGCAGTCCGTACGACCCGGGAGAGAAGCAGATGACCGTTCAGGACGAGACCACCGCGAGCGAGGGCATCATCCTGTCCGACGCCGCCGCGTCGAAGGTCAAGAGCCTGCTGGAGCAGGAGGGCCGCGACGACCTCGCGCTGCGCGTCGCCGTCCAGCCCGGCGGCTGCTCCGGCCTGCGCTACCAGCTCTTCTTCGACGAGCGCTCGCTCGACGGCGACGTCGTCAAGGACTTCGGCGGCGTGAAGGTCGTGACCGACCGCATGAGCGCCCCGTACCTGGGCGGTGCCTCGATCGACTTCGTCGACACCATCGAGAAGCAGGGCTTCACCATCGACAACCCGAACGCCACGGGCTCCTGCGCCTGCGGCGACTCCTTCAGCTGAGCCCCCGGGCGCGGCGGAGCAGACAGCGTGACGGAAGGGGGCGGGCCCAGTGGGCCCGCCCCCTTCCGGCTGTCCTGAGCTGTTCGCTCACTTCCGCAGCGGCACCGTCTCACCGGTGGACCCGTCCACGACCTTCCGGCCGTCCAGTGGCTCCTTCAGCGTCACCTTCCGCTCCAGCTGCTTGGCGATCAGGATGCAGGCCCGCCCCGGATGCTTCGGCTTGCTCTCGAGGTCCAGCGTCACCTTGTCGGAGGTCTCCTTCGCGGAGACCGAGTAGGTGTTGCAGACCCCGCCCCAGAAGCGCAGCGTCAGGGCCTTGCCGTCCACGCTGTACGAGGTGAGGTGATCCGGCTTGGAGGTGCCGTCCCCCTTGCCCGGCGAGGGGGAGTGGCCCGGCTCCTTCGCCTTCTTGATGAACTCCGGCTTCACCGCGGGGTAGGGGAGGGTGACCGCCACCCGGTTGGTCCCGGTCGGCTTGGTCTCGAAGATCCACGACGGCACCAGCGCCCGTCGGCCGTCCACCATGTGCGAGGCGAGGCCGAACGTCACCTTGCGCACGCTCACCTTGCCCGAGGGGCCGTCGCTCCTGCCCGACGTCGAGTTCAGCCGCTGCAGCGCCTGCTCCGCGCCGAGCACCGGATAGCTGTCGTCCTCCTTGGGCTTCGACAGTGTCCCGCTGCCGCCGACCAGCTGGCCGTCGGCGCCGACCTGCAGATTGGTGCCCCAGCCGTAGGTGGGCAGATCGCCCACCTTCGGGTCCGCGTTCACCATCCGCACGGCGCCGTAGAGGCCGCTCGCGTCCAGCTTGGCGTCCGACAGCCCGAGCGCCTTGAGCACCGGCTCGGCGGCGCTCTGGGCCTTCTCCTCGGAGACGGCCTTGTCGCGGCCCTCGGCGGCGCCGTTGTCACCGCGCTTGTCGCCGTCGCGGTAGGTGGGGCAGCTCTTGTCGGGCTTGTCCGCCCCGTCGCCCTTGTCGGTCCGGGTGCTCTGGGGCGCCTTCTTCCCGTCCGGGTGGACGCAGGAGGTGTCGCCCGGCGCCCCGTAACGGGAGTAGGACCAGCTGCCCGGCCCGGTCCGGCTCACCCGCAGCGTCGGGCCGCTCGCGTCCGGGGTGCCGCCCACCTTCCAGTACCCGTGGTCGGCGCGGGGGCTGCCGGAGACGTCCAGGGCCTTCGCCAGCCGTGCCACATCGGCCTTGGTGACCTTCGGGTCGGTCAGATAGACCGGGGCCTCGTCGGGCCCGTCCGGCAGCTTGCCCGTCACCACATAGCGGCCGCCGCGCGGGTCGGGCTCACCGGGCGCGATGCCCTCGTTCCCGCCCCGCTCTCCGCCCGGGGAGGCGTAGGCGTCCAATGCGAGGGGTTTCGGCGCTCCGTCCTCGCCCGACGCGCCCGGACCCCGGGTGCCGCCGTCCGCCGCGGTGGAGGCCCAGTAGGCGCCGCCACCACCGGCGACCAGCACCGCTGCCGCCACCGAAACGACGGCCAGCGGCGAACGCCGGCGTGCACGGGAAGTGTCGTCGTCGGGGGTCTGCGGGGTGTCGGTGTCCTCGGTGCTCACCGTTTCGCTCCTTCGGCTCCGCTCACGTTCTACGGTCCCATCCCTCGCGAGGAGATGCCGATGAGACGGAGCCGGGGCGCGGCCGGTTCCTTCAATCGCCGTAATCGGACATGCCGGCCAGCAGATCGGCCGAGGTGGCGGGCACTGTGATCCCCCGGATGCGGGAGGCGGCGACCGGGGAAACGGGCCTGGTGGGAGCGGCCGATACGGTGACCGTCCAGTGCGGCGCCATCCGCGCGCCGTCGCCGCGCAGCTCCTCCAGATATTCGGGCTCGATGGCCCCGGTGGCGGGAAACGCGGGGGTGAGGTGCTGGGGCATGATGCCTCCCGGTCCTTGTCTTTCGCCGACGCGTCCCCCGTGTCCACGCACCGTATTCAGCTGGTCTCGGCGAAAAAAGACCTACTATTGGGTAGTTTCTTCCGTTCGTATGGACCGGGCCGAACAGATAGCGTGAAGCGTCCGATCTCTCCGCCCCGCAGGAGCGACTCAGTGCGTATCGCCGTAACCGGCTCCATCGCCACCGACCATCTGATGTCCTTCCCCGGCCGTTTCGCCGATCAGCTGGTCGCCGATCAGCTGCATACGGTCTCACTCTCCTTCCTTGTCGACACCCTCGACGTCCGCCGCGGCGGAGTCGGCCCCAACATCTGTTTCGGCATGGGCGTGCTGGGTCTGCGCCCGATCCTGGTCGGCGCGGCCGGCGAGGACTTCGCCGACTACCGCGCCTGGCTGGACCGGCACGGTGTGGACACCGCGTCCGTCCATATCTCCGAGGTCCAGCACACCGCGCGGTTCGTCTGCACCACCGACGCCGACCACAACCAGATCGCGTCCTTCTACACCGGCGCCATGAGCGAGGCCCGCCAGATCGAGCTCCAGCCGGTCGCGGAGCGCGTCGGCGGCCTCGACCTGGTGCTGATCAGCGCGGACGACCCGGAAGCCATGGTCCGCCACACCGAGGAGTGCCGCTCGCGCGGCATCGCCTTCGCCGCCGACCCCTCCCAGCAGCTCGCCCGCATGGGCGGGGAGGACATCCGGCTGCTGATCGGCGGCGCGGAGTACCTCTTCACCAATGAGTACGAGGCCGCGCTGATCGAGACCAAGACCGGCTGGACCGCGGACCAGATCCTCGCCAAGGTCGGCACCCGCGTCACCACGCTCGGCGCGCAGGGCGTGCGGATCGACCGCGAGGGCGAGGAGCCCGTGGTCGTCGGCTGCCCGGAGGAGGAACAGAAGGCCGACCCGACCGGCGTCGGCGACGCCTTCCGCGCGGGCTTCCTCTCCGGCCTGTCCTGGAACCTCCCGCTGGAGCGGGCCGCCCAGGTGGGCTGCATGCTGGCGACGCTGGTGATCGAGACGGTCGGCACGCAGGAGTACGAGCTGCGCCGCGGCCACTTCATGGAGCGCTTCGCCAAGGCGTACGGCCATGACGCGGCGGGCGAGATCGCGGCCCACCTCCCCTGAACCCGCGGGACGCCCGGGGGGCCATTGCCCCCTGGGCGCCACCTTCCAGCCCCTCCGGCGTTTGAGGAGCGGGGTCTGGGGCGGAGCCCCAGCCCGCCGCAGGCGTCACAACCCGCCGGACAACGCCTACGCGCGGCGGCGCACCCGGTACGCCACGCCCCGCTCGGCCGGGCGCTCGCCCTCGTAGGTCTGGCCGCGCATCTCGCACCAGGCCGGGATGTCCAGCCGGGCCGCCTCGTCGTCGGCCAGGACCGTCACCACCCCGCCCACCGGCACCTCGCCGATCACCTTGGCCAGCTCGATCACCGGGATCGGGCACCGCTTGCCGAGCGAGTCGACCACCAGCTCGGGTTCGGGCTCGGGGGCCGGGCCGGCGGCGGCTTCGGCCGGTTTCGGCGCGCCCAGGCGCTCCCGTACGCCCGCCACCACCCCCGGCAGCGCCTCCAGGAACCGGTCCACGTCCGCCCCGGCCGTACCGCGTGGGAGCGAGACCCGCACATTGCCCTCGGACAGCACCCCCATGGCCCGCAGCACATGGCTCGGGGTCAGCGTGGAGGAGGTGCAGGAGGAGCCGGACGAGACCGAGAACTCCGCGCGGTCCAGCTCATGGAGGAGCGCCTCTCCGTCGACATAGAGACAGGAGAAGGTCACCAGATGCGGCAGCCGCCGCTCCGGGTCGCCGACCACCTCGACGTCCGGCACCAGCTCCGGCACCCGTGCCCGGATCCGCTCCACCAGCCCCCGCAGCCGCTCCGCCTCGGCGACGCCCTCCGCCCGGACGGCCCGCAGCGAGGCGGCCGCGGCGACGATGGCGGGGAGGTTCTCGAACCCGGGGGAGCGGCCCGACTCCCGCTCGTCGGCGGGCTGGACGGTACGGAAGCGCACCCCCTTGCGCACCGCGAGCAGCCCCACCCCCGCAGGGCCGCCCCATTTATGGGCACTTGCGGTCAGAAGCGACCAATTGCCCTCCGTGGGGCCCCAGCCGAGCGACTGCGCCGCGTCCACCAGCAGCGGTACGTCCGCCGCCGCGCACTCCTCGGCGGCCTCGGCCACCGGCTGAAGCGTGCCGACCTCATGGTTGGCGGACTGCAGACAGGCCAGCGCCACCCCGCCCGGGGCCTCCCGCAGGGCCGCCGCGTACGCACCCGGCGCGACCCGTCCCGTACGGTCCACCGGGACCTCGGTGACCGTGCCGCCGTCCGCCTCGTGCGCGGCCGCCGCGTGCAGCACCGAGGAGTGCTCCACGGCGGAGACGATCAGATGGTGACCGGCGCGACGCCGTCCCGCGAGCGCCCCCGCGATGCCGTCGTGCACCGCTCGGGTCCCCGAAGGGGTGAAGACGAGCTCGTCCGGGCGGCACCCCACGGCCTCGGCGGCCGCCTCCCGCGCGGCGTCCAGCAGCAGCCGGGCCCGCCGCCCCTCCCGGTAGAGGCGCGAGGGGTCGGCCCACCCCTCGTCGAGCGCGGCGAGGAGCGCCTGCCGGGCGACGGGGTGGAGAGGAGCGGATGAGGCCGCGTCGAAGTAGGGCACGTATGGAACGCTAGTCGCCACGACCGACGAACGGACGGGTACGGCCCCGTCTGGGATCGCACCGGGACCGGAGTCGGGATCGCACCGTCCCCGGGACCGGGATCGCACCGTCCCCGGAACCAGGGTCGCACCTGCCCTGAGCCGGGCCCGGACCGGGGCCGGAACCCAGGCCGCGCCCGGCCGGAACAGGCCGCCGGAGCCCGGGATTCCACCCCTTCGTGGAGCGCCCCGGCGCGTTGGGCACCCTCCCCGCGCGACCCCAAATGGCGTCCAGTAGGGTTTGGTCCGCATAAACATCCAAACCCCTGCCCGCACCGGGCCGGCGACCGACCAGACAGACGGCCGCGGCGGACCGCGCGGGCGAGACTCTCGGGAAGGCGCTACGTGAGTCCCAACGGCTCCGACCGCTCGTCGCGGCGCCCGGTGCGGCGGAAGCTGCTGCAGGCGCTGGCCGCGGGCTTGGTCCTGGCGACCGCCACCGGTTGCACATCAAAGGACTTCCCCCGCCTCGGAATGCCTACCCCCGTCACGGAGGAGGCGCCGCGGATCCTCTCCCTGTGGCAGGGCTCGTGGGCGGCGGCGCTCGCCACGGGCGTCCTGGTCTGGGGCCTGATCATCTGGGCGGTCATCTTCCACCGTCGCAGCAGGACCAAGATCGAGGTTCCCGCGCAGACCCGGTACAACATGCCGATCGAGGCGCTGTACACCGTGGTCCCGATCATCATCGTCTCGGTGCTGTTCTACTTCACCGCACGCGATGAGAACGCGCTCCTCAAGACCTCCAAGAAGCCCGACCACGTGGTCAACGTGGTGGGCTACCAGTGGAGCTGGGGCTTCAACTACATGGAGAACGTGGACGGGTCCACCGCCACGCCCAAGCAGGAAGCCAAGGAGATCTCCGCGATCCCCCAGCGCATGCTGAAGGCGGTCCCCAAGGGCGCCGAGGGCGTCTACGAGGCGGGCACGCCCGGTGAGCGGAACCCGCAGACCGGCAACCCGGGTCCGACCCTGTGGCTGCCGAAGGGCGAGTCCGTCCAGTTCATCCTGACGTCCCGCGATGTCATCCACTCGTTCTGGGTGGTCCCCTTCCTGATGAAGATGGACGTCATCCCGGGTCACACCAACCGCTTCGAGGTCACTCCGAACCGCGAGGGCACCTTCAAGGGCAAGTGCGCCGAGCTGTGCGGCGTCGACCACTCCCGGATGCTCTTCAACGTCAAGGTCGTGTCGCCGGAGCGTTACCAGCAGCACCTCAAGGAGCTGGCGAAGAAGGGCCAGACCGGCTACATCCCGGCGGGCATTGAGCAGACGGACGCCGCCAAGAACGCGGAGACCAGGACATCGTGAGCATCCTCAACGAACCCCAGGGTGCCGGCACCACCGCCTCGCAAGAGCGGGAAGCGCCGGTACGTCGGAAGCAGCCGGGCAATGTCGTCGTCAAGTGGCTGACCACCACTGACCACAAGACGATCGGCACGCTCTACCTCGTCACGTCGTTCGCGTTCTTCTGCATCGGCGGCCTGATGGCGCTCTTCATGCGCGCCGAGCTGGCCCGTCCGGGTACGCAGATCATGTCGAACGAGCAGTTCAACCAGGCGTTCACCATGCATGGCACGATCATGCTGCTGATGTTCGCCACCCCGCTGTTCGCGGGCTTCACGAACTGGATCATGCCGCTGCAGATCGGTGCGCCCGATGTGGCGTTCCCGCGGCTGAACATGTTCGCGTACTGGCTGTACCTCTTCGGTTCGCTGATCGCGGTGGGCGGATTCCTGACTCCGCAGGGCGCGGCCGACTTCGGCTGGTTCGCCTACTCCCCGCTGTCGGACGCGGTCCGTTCGCCGGGTATCGGCGCGGACATGTGGATCATGGGTCTGGCCTTCTCCGGCTTCGGCACGATCCTCGGTGCGGTCAACTTCATCACCACGATCATCTGCATGCGCGCTCCGGGCATGACGATGTTCCGGATGCCGATCTTCACCTGGAACGTGCTGCTGACCGCGGTGCTGGTCCTGCTCGCCTTCCCGGTGCTGGCCGCCGCGCTGTTCGCCCTGGAGGCGGACCGAAAATTCGGGGCGCATGTCTTCGACGCGGCCAATGGCGGAGCGTTGCTCTGGCAACACCTCTTCTGGTTCTTCGGCCATCCAGAGGTGTACATCATCGCGCTGCCGTTCTTCGGCATCATCTCCGAGGTCATTCCGGTCTTCTCCCGGAAGCCGATGTTCGGTTACATCTCCCTGATCGCCGCGACCATTTCGATCGCCGGTCTCTCGGTGACGGTGTGGGCCCACCACATGTATGTCACCGGCGGAGTGCTACTGCCGTTCTTCTCGTTCATGACGTTCCTCATCGCGGTGCCGACCGGTATCAAGTTCTTCAACTGGATCGGCACGATGTGGAAGGGGTCGCTGAGCTTCGAGACCCCGATGCTCTGGGCGGTCGGCTTCCTGATCACCTTCACCTTCGGTGGTCTGACCGGTGTGATCCTGGCGTCGCCGCCGATGGACTTCCACGTCTCCGACTCGTACTTCGTGGTGGCCCACTTCCACTACGTGGTCTTCGGCACCGTGGTCTTCGCGATGTTCGCCGGATTCCACTTCTGGTGGCCGAAGATGACCGGCAAGATGCTGGACGAGCGGCTCGGCAAGATCACCTTCTGGACGCTGTTCGTGGGCTTCCACGGCACCTTCCTGGTGCAGCACTGGCTGGGCGCCGAGGGCATGCCCCGCCGGTACGCCGACTACCTGGCGGCCGACGGCATCACCACGCTGAACACCATCTCGACCATCAGCTCCTTCCTGCTGGGCCTGTCGATCCTGCCGTTCCTCTACAACGTCTGGAAGACCGCCAAGTACGGCAAGAAGGTCGAGGTCGACGACCCCTGGGGCTACGGCCGTTCGCTGGAGTGGGCGACCTCCTGCCCGCCCCCGCGGCACAACTTCCTCACCCTCCCGCGGATCCGCTCCGAATCCCCGGCGTTCGACCTGCACCACCCGGAGATCGCGGCGCTCGACCAGCTCGAGAACCACGGTGCGCCTGACGATGACAAGGCCCTCGCGGGTGGTAAGGAGGCCAGCAAGTGAAGGTCCAAGGCCGGATGTTCATCTGGCTCTCCGTCTTCATCCTCGCCACGGCGGTCGTCTATGGCGTGTGGTCGAAGGAGCCGGCCGGCACCACCGCGCTCTTCCTCGCCTTCGCGCTGAGCATCATGATCGGCTACTACCTGGCCTTCACGGCCCGCCGGGTGGATGTCGGTGCGCAGGACAACAAGGACGCGGATGTCGCGGACGACGCCGGCGAGCTGGGATTCTTCTCCCCGCACAGCTGGCAGCCGCTCTCCCTGGCCGTCGGTGGCGCCCTGGCCTTCCTGGGCGTGGTCTTCGGCTGGTGGCTGCTCTTCTTCTCGGCCCCGATCATCATGATCGGCCTCTTCGGCTGGGTCTTCGAGTACTACCGCGGCGAGAACGCCAACCAGTAGCCCTGACCGGCTGATACGAGCGGGGCCCGGACACCTCCCCAGGTGTCCGGGCCCCGCTCGGCGTCGCGGGCCCGCACGGCCCCGCACGGCCCCGCCGGGCCCCGGTTCACTCCGGTGCCTCACTCCGCGCGCCGTTCCCGGACCCCGTTCTTACGTTGGCTCCATGAGCCACACACCTCGATCACTCAGAAGCCGGGCGGTGCTGACCTGCGCCCTGCTGGTGGCGCCGCTGATAGCGGGTCTGAGCGGATGCGGGGGATCTCCCGACCCCCTGTCCGCCAAGCCGTACGACGCCGCCGATCAGATCTCGTTCAGCGGTGACGGCGAAGGCCGCAAGGCCAATCCGGACAAGCCGCTCGAAGTGACGGCCAAGGACGACGACAGCCGGATCACGGATGTCACGGCCACCGACGCCGCGGGCCGCTACGTACGGGGTGAGCTGACCGACGACGGCAGGCACTGGCGCAGCACCGTGCCGCTGGCCGCGGGCGCCCACTACACGCTGAAGGTGTCCACGGAGGACGGAGGCGGCGCTCCGGGCCGCCGTACGGTCGACTTCACCACCAGCTCCGCCCACCGGCTGCTGAAGGTCACCTTCGGCCCCAAGGCGGGGGAGTACGGGGTGGGGCAGCCCATCACGGCCAAGCTGAGCCGGGCCGTCAAGGATCCCTCGGCCCGCGCCGTGATCGAGCGCGCCCTGAAGGTGGACTCACGGCCCGCGGTGGAGGGCGTCTGGCACTGGGTGGACAGCCGGAACCTGCACTACCGTCCGCAGGAGTACTGGCCCGCCCACGCCACCATCTCGGTGCACTCCAACCTCAAGGGCATCCGGATCGGCGGCGGGCTCTACGGCGGCGCGGCCAAGTCGCTGCGGCTGACCACCGGCGACCGCCTCGAGGCACTCACCGACTCCGGCACCCACCAGATGACGGTGAAGCGCAACGGGGTGCCGATCCGGACCATCCCGATCACCACCGGGATGCCCGGATTCGACACCCGGAACGGCATCAAGGTCATCCTGGCCAAGGAATCCGCCGTACGGATGACGGGCGCCAGCATCGGGCTCGGCGCGGGCTCCTACGACCTGATGGTCTACTGGGCCGCCCGGGTCACCAAAAGCGGTGAATACGTCCATGCCGCGCCCTGGTCCACCGGTTCGCAGGGCTACGCCAACGTCAGCCACGGCTGCACGGGCATGAACACGGCGAACGCCCAGTGGTTCTTCAACACCGTGCGCCTGGGCGACATCGTCCAAGTGGTGCACAGCAATGGAGACGACATGGCGACATTCGACAACGGCTACGGCGACTGGAACATGGCCTGGGCGGACTGGCGCAAGGGCAGCGCCGTCGCCTCCGGCCAGTCCGACGCCACCCCCGCCGACTCCGCCCGGCTCCGGCCCCAGGTCTGAGCGGACGGTGCGAGACGGTGAGGTCAGGCGTCCACGGCGAGCCGCTTGCGGAGCAGCCCGGCCAGCGCGTCCGCCAGGGCCACCGGGTCCACCGGATGCGTGACCGCGGCCTCCGCGCGGCTCCAGGTGGCCAGCCAGGCGTCCTGCGGGCGGCCGATGAGCAGCAGTACCGGCGGGCACTGGAAGATCTCGTCCTTGATCTGCCGGCACACGCCCATCCCGCCCGCGGGCGCCGACTCACCGTCCAGCACACAGGCGTCGATGCCGCCCTCCTCCAGCGCCGAGAGAACGGCCGGGAGGGTGGCGCACTCCAGGAACTCCACCGGGGGCACATCGGCGGCGGGCCGGCGCCCGACCGCCAGGCGCACCTGCTCGCGGGTGCTCACGTCATCGCTGTAGACCAGCACCGTTGCGGTGGGCCGCATCATGACCTCCGGACGAAGTAAGTGATCTGCCGGGCTCCTGAGGCGGATGCTACTCCCGTACAGCCGTCCGGAGGAGGGGGTGTACGGATCTCTCCCTCCTTCGGGGGACTGTCCGGAACAGCCCCGACGAGCAGGGTCGATGTCCTCGACGCGGCCCTTGACACTCCGAACGGGACCCCCGGGAGTGAGCGCTGGATAAGCGACCGACATAATGTCGGTCGTGGCGACAGCAACAGCAGTAGAAACCGGGCACGCGCACCCGTCGGTCAACCGGCCGAACCTCACCAGCGTCGGAACCATCATCTGGCTGAGTTCCGAGCTGATGTTCTTCGCGGCCCTCTTCGCGATGTACTTCACCCTGCGATCGGTGACCGGAGCCGAGCACTGGAAGGAAATGGCGTCCTCGCTGAACTTCCCGTTCTCGGCGACGAACACCACGATCCTGGTGCTCTCCTCCCTCACCTGCCAGCTCGGCGTCTTCGCCGCCGAGCGCGGCGACGTGAAGAAGCTGCGCTCCTGGTTCGTGATCACCTTCATCATGGGCGCGATCTTCATCGGCGGTCAGATCTTCGAATACACCGAGCTGGTCAAGAAGGACGGGCTTTCGCTCTCCTCCGACCCCTACGGCTCGGTGTTCTACCTGACCACCGGCTTCCACGGCATGCATGTGACGGGCGGCCTGATCGCCTTCCTGCTTGTCCTGGGCAGGACGTACGCGGCCAAGAGGTTCACCCACCAGCAGGCGACGGCGGCCATCGTCGTGTCCTATTACTGGCACTTCGTCGATGTCGTCTGGATCGGCCTCTTCGCCACGATCTACATGATCAAGTAAGCCGGTCACCGCACCGGAACCACGTCCTTAACAGCATCGACGCAGAAGATCCTGACACCGGGGTAATCCGTGAAAAAGCTCTCCGCACGACGGCGCCATCCGCTGGCTGCGCTCGTCGTCCTACTCTTCGCGCTGGCGGTCACTGGGGGGCTGTACGCCGCGTTTTCGCCGAGCGAGGCGAAGGCCGACGACAGCTCCGCCCAGTCCCTCGCCATCGAGGAGGGCAAGAAGCTCTATGCCGTCGGCTGCGCCAGCTGCCATGGCACGGGCGGTCAGGGGACCTCTGACGGCCCGAGCCTGGTCGGCGTCGGCTCCGCCGCCGTGGACTTCCAGGTCGGCACCGGCCGCATGCCCGCGCAGCAGCCGGGCGCCCAGGTGCCGAAGAAGAAGAAGATCTACTCGGACGCCGAGACCGAGCAGCTCGCGGCCTACATCGCGTCGCTCGGCGCGGGTCCGGTGACGCCCACCAAGAGCGAGTACAGCCCGGACGGCGCGGACGTCGCGAAGGGCGGGGAGCTCTTCCGTACGAACTGCGCGCAGTGCCACAACTTCGCCGGTAAGGGTGGTGCCCTCACCAACGGCAAGTTCGCGCCGGCTCTCGACGGGGTCAGCCCCAAGCATCTCTACGAGGCCATGCAGACCGGCCCGCAGAACATGCCCTCCTTCCCCGACACCGTGATGCCGGAGAAGAACAAGCAGGACATCATCGCCTACCTCGACACGGTCAACAGCGACAAGAGCAAGACCCCCGGTGGTCTTGAGCTCGGCGGGCTCGGCCCGGTGAGCGAGGGTCTGTTCGGCTGGGTCTTCGGCATGGGCGCGATGATCGTCCTCACCATCTGGGTCGCCGCCCGGACCGCAAAGGCCAAGAAGTCATGAGTAGCCACGAGATTTCAGAAGCAGAAGACAAGCTGCCGGAAGGGCGGGGGGCCGAGAGCGCCGTAAGGCCGGCCGAGGACCCGTTCGCCGACCCGGGGCTGCCCCCGCACGAGCACCGTAAGCAGGACATCGACGAGCAGGCCGCGAGGCGCTCCGAGCGCACCGTCGCCCTGCTCTTCACGGTCTCGATGCTGGCCACGATCGCCTTCATCGCGGCGTATGTGGCGCTCCCGGTCGACAGGTACATCTACGTCTTCCCGATCGGGCACATCAGCGCGCTGAACTTCGCGCTGGGGCTGACGCTCGGCATCGCGCTGTTCGCCATCGGCGCGGGCGCGGTCCACTGGGCCCGCACCCTGATGTCCGATGAGGAGATCGCCGACGAGCGCCACCCCATCGAGGCCAGCCCCGAGGTCAAGTCGAAGGTCCTCGAGGAGTTCGCCACCGGCGCCAAGGAGTCCGGCTTCGGCCGGCGCAAGCTGGCCCGCAACACCCTCTTCGGCGCGCTCGCGCTGGTGCCGCTCTCCGGCATCGTGCTGCTGCGGGACCTCGGTCCGCTGCCGGGCACCAAGCTCCGGCACACCAAGTGGGCCAAGGGCAAGCGGCTGATGAACTACAACACGATGCAGCCGCTGCGCCCCGAGGACATCGCCGTCGGCTCGCTCACCTTCGCCATGCCCGAGGGCATGAGCGAGGAGCAGCACGACTTCCAGACGGAGATCGCCAAGGCCGCCCTGATGCTGGTCCGGCTCCAGCCGGAGAACATCAAGGACAAGCGCGAACTGGACTGGTCGCACGAGGGCATCGTCGCGTTCTCCAAGATCTGCACCCACGTCGGCTGCCCGATCAACCTCTATGAGCAGCAGACCCACCACGTCCTGTGCCCCTGCCACCAGTCGACCTTCGACCTCTCCGACGGTGGCCGAGTGATCTTCGGTCCGGCCGGTCACGCGCTGCCGCAGCTGCGGATCAAGGCCAACGACCAGGGGTACCTCGAAGCCATGGGCGACTTCTCGGAGCCCGTCGGTCCTGCTTACTGGGAGCGCGGATGAGTACTACAAGCGACAGCGCCGCGCAGCGCCGGGGCAAAGCGCCCGCGGGTGAGCGCGTCGCGGACTGGGCCGACGGCCGGCTGGGCATCTACAGCCTGGCCAAGGCCAATATGCGCAAGATCTTCCCGGACCACTGGTCCTTCATGCTGGGCGAGGTCTGCCTCTACAGCTTCATCGTCATCATCCTCACGGGTGTGTACCTGACGCTGTTCTTCCACCCCAGCATGTCGGAGGTCGTCTACGAGGGCCCGTACGTCCCGATGCAGGGCGTGCGGATGTCCGACGCGTTCAAGTCGACCCTCGACATCAGCTTCGAGGTACGCGGCGGTCTGCTGATCCGGCAGATCCACCACTGGGCCGCGCTGGTCTTCCTCGCCGGCATGTTCACGCACATGATGCGCGTGTTCTTCACCGGTGCGTTCCGCAAGCCGCGTGAGATCAACTGGCTGTTCGGCTTCCTGCTGTTCTTCCTCGGCATGCTGACCGGCTTCACCGGCTACTCGCTCCCCGACGACCTGCTCTCCGGCACCGGTCTGCGGTTCATCGAGGGTGTGTTCCTGTCGATCCCGGTGGTCGGCACGTACATCTCGATGTTCGTCTTCGGCGGCGAGTTCCCCGGCACGGACCTCATCGCGAGGCTCTACCCGGTCCATGTCCTGCTGCTGCCGGGCATCATGCTCGGTCTGCTGGTGGCGCACCTGATCCTGGTCTTCTACCACAAGCACACGCAGTACCCCGGGGCCGGAAAGACCGAGAAGAACGTCGTCGGCATGCCTCTGCTGCCGGTCTACATGGCCAAGGCGGGCGGCTTCTTCTTCCTGGTCTTCGGTGTGATCGCGGTCCTCTCCGCGGTCGCGACCATCAACCCGATCTGGACCATCGGCCCCTACCGGCCCGACCAGGTGTCCACCGGCGCCCAGCCCGACTGGTACATGGGCTTCGCCGAGGGTCTGGTCCGTGTGATGCCCGGCTGGGAGATCACCGCCTGGGGCCACACGCTCGTCCTGGGCGTGTTCATCCCGATCGTGCTCTTCCCGCTGGTCCTGTTCGCGATCGGGCTCTACCCGTTCATCGAGTCCTGGATCACCGGCGACAAGCGTGAGCACCACATCCTGGACCGCCCGCGCAACGCCCCGACCCGTACGGCCTTCGGCGTCGCCTGGCTGACCGCGTACTTCGTGATGCTGATCGGTGGCGGTAACGACCTGTGGGCCACTCACTTCCACCTGTCGATCAACTCGATCACGTGGTTCGTGCGGATCGGCTTCTTCGCCGGCCCGGTCCTGGCGTTCATCGCCACCAAGCGGGTCTGCCTCGGCCTCCAGCGGCGCGACAAGGACAAGGTGCTGCACGGCCGCGAGACCGGCATCATCAAGCGGCTGCCGCACGGTGAGTTCATCGAGGTCCACGAGCCGCTCTCGCAGGAGCAGCTGCACACGCTCACCCAGCACGACCAGCCCGAGCCCTACGAGATCGGCCCGGAGGTCGACGAGAACGGGGTCAAGCGGAAGATAAAGCGTTCCCAGAAGCTCCGTTCGAAGCTCTCCAAGGGCTACTACGGCGGGGACAACGTCATTCCGAAGCCGACCCGCGAGGAGCACCACGAGATCACCAGCGGCCACGGCCACCACTGATCTCCCGGTACCTCCGCAGCGACCGGTTTCTTCATACAGCTACGCCACAGACCAGGGCCCCGGCCCGGACCACACGGTCCGGCCGGGGCCCCGGCCGTGCGGCCGATAGGCTTGCGACGGGCCGCTGAAGTGCGCGGACCCCTTCCCTGCCCACCCCCACGGATCCAGGAGCGGACCATGGACGTTGTGACCCCCGCCGGAGGCGACAGCACCGCGACGGCCCGCACCTGGCCGGACGTACTGAGCTCGCTGATCGCCGGCCGGGACCTCGATGCCGACGACACCGCCTGGGCCATGGACCGGATCATGCGGGGCGAGGCCACCGACGCCCAGATCGCCGGTTTCGCGATCGCGCTGCGTGCCAAGGGCGAGACGGTCTCCGAGGTGGCCGGTCTGGTGCGGGCCATGTACGAGCACGCCCGGGTGATCGAGGTGCCCGGGGCGACCGTGGACATCGTGGGCACCGGCGGCGACCGCGCCAGGACCGTCAACATCTCCACCATGTCCGCGCTGGTCGTCGCCGGTACCGGCGCACGGGTGGTCAAGCACGGCAACCGCGCCGCGTCCTCCGCCAGCGGCGCCTCCGACGTGCTGGAGAAGCTCGGCGTCAACCTGGACATCACCCCCGAGCGGGTGGTCGAGGTCGCCGAGGAGGCCGGGATCACCTTCTGCTTCGCGGTGAAGTTCCACCCCTCGCTGCGGCATGTCGCCTCGGCCCGCCGCGAACTGGGCGTCGCCACCCCGTTCAACCTGCTCGGCCCGCTGACCAACCCGGCGAAGGTCACCTGCCAGGCGACCGGGGTCGCCGACGCCCGTATGGCGCCCATCATCGCAGGGGTGCTGGCCGAGCGGGGCTCCTCCGCGCTGGTCGTCCGGGGCGACGACGGGCTGGACGAACTCACCGTGACCACGACCTCCCAGGTGTGGGAGGTCCGGGACGGCGCCGTGCGCCAGGAGACGTTCGACCCCCGGGACGTGGGCGTCGAACGGGCCCCCGTGGAGGCCCTGCGCGGCGCGGACGCCTCGTACAACGCCGATGTGGCACGTCGGCTGCTGGCGGGCGAGCGGGGCCCGGTCCGGGACGCGGTGCTGCTGAACTCGGCGGCGGCGCTGGTGGCGCTCGAACCGGACCCGGGGGACAAGCCCCTGACGGACCGGATCGGGGCGGGTGCGGCGCGGGCCGCCGAGTCGATCGACTCGGGCGCGGCGCGCGACGTCCTGGAGCGGTGGGTCCGGGCCACCCACGCCTAGGCGGTCCGGCGGGTCTTGGCGGCTGGGGCTCCGCCCCTTGACCCCTGGGGTTCTGAGGTCTGGCAGCCCTTGCCACGCCGGACGCCCCTGCGCGGGCCCCTTACGGTGCCCATGGTCTGTCCGGGATGCGGACAGACCATGGGCACCGGCGTCTGACATGGCATACTCCTGCCCAGGTCACGAGCGACAGCGACTACGGCCCCGGCCCGCTGTCCGGCAACCCTCCGTCCGTGGCGGGGTGCCCCGGGTGATGACCAGGCCGCCAGGCAGCGAGGCCGGCGGCAAGCGCGGACCCCTCGCACTAGGGGTCCTGGTGGTCGAGGGAGTTCTTCCGTGATGCAGCGAATGCGCTAGGGCCGAGCGGCCCGTCTCTCCTCCATGTGCTCCGCGCGGTGCGGCCGTGCGTCGAGCGATTTCCCGCGCCCTTTTTCGGCCGGCTCGCCGCCGCCGTTTCCGTGCGCGTCACGCATTCCTTCGACCCCCTCGGGAGACTTCGCCATGTCCGCGCGCCCCGCTGCCACCACCGCCACCTCTTCCTCTTCCGCCACCGCCTGTGAGCCGCTGCCCGTGCTGGGCGACGATGTCCTGGTCCCCCTGGTCACCGGCGGTGAGGTGAGCTACGCGGCGCTCGACTACGCCGCCAGCGCCCCCGCGCTGCGGCGGGTCTGGGACGACATCGCCGCGTACGCGCCCTACTACGGCAGCGTGCACCGCGGGGCGGGCTACCTCTCGCAGCTGTCCACCGACCTCTTCGAGAACAGCCGTAAGGACGTCGCCGCCTTCCTGGGCTGCCGCGAGGACGACCAGGTCGTCTTCACCCGCTCCACCACCGATTCGCTCAACCTCCTGGCCGCCGTGGCGCCCCTGGGCACCGAGGTCTTCGTCTTCGAGACCGAGCACCACGCCTCGCTGCTGCCGTGGGAGCAGCGGGAGGACATCACCGTCCGCTACCTCAGCGCCCCGCGCTCCCCGCGGCAGGCGGTGCAGACGCTGGAGAAGGCGCTCGCGGGGCGCGCCGGGGGCCCGGCGCTGGTGTGCGTGACCGGCGCGTCCAATGTGACCGGCGAACTGTGGCCGGTGCGGGAGCTGGCAGAGGCCGCGCACGCCCACGGCGCCCGTATCGTCCTGGACGCCGCGCAGCTGGCCCCGCACCATCCCGTGGACATCGCCGGGGCGGACGTCGACTGGGTGGCCTTCTCCGGACACAAGCTGTACGCGCCCTTCGGGGCCGGAGTGCTGGCCGGGCGGGCGGACTGGCTGCGCGAGGCCCGGCCGTATCTCGCGGGCGGCGGCGCCAGCCGTAAGGTCACCCGCAGGGACGACGGCGGCGTCGACGTCGAGTGGCACACCACCGCCGCCCGGCACGAGGCGGGCTCGCCGAACGTCATCGGCGTCTACGCGATCGCGTCGGCCTGCAAGGCGCTGACCGAGGCCGGTTTCGAGGGCCTGGTCGCCCGTGAGCGGCAGCTGATCGAGAAGGTGCGGACGGGGCTCGCCGAGGTGCCCGAGGTGCGGGTGCTCTCGCTGTTCGGCGACGACGCGCCCCGGGTCGGCGTGCTGTCGTTCGTGGTGGAGGGGTGGAACAGCTCCCACTTCGCGGCGGCGCTCTCCGCGGAGTACGGCATCGGCGTACGCGACGGGCTGTTCTGCGCCCATCCGCTGGTCCGCACCCTGCTGGACAGCGAGCCCGACGAGCCGGGCGAGTGCGGCGCGCCCGAGGCCGCGCCGGGGGAGCGGTCGCTGAACGCGATCCGGGTCAGCTTCGGGGCGGGCACGCCCGACGAGCATGTGGAGCGTTTCGTGGGCGCCGTGAAGGAACTGGTGCGCGACGGCGCCCGCTGGAACTACCGCACTGAGGACGGCCGCTGCGTCCCGGACCGCGGCTGAGCCCGTTTGGCCCAGCAGCCCGGCGCGCGCCGGGCCCTGCCGGGGCCCTTTCCCCTCCCTGCCCCTCCTCGCAACCAGGGGCTCCGCCCCTGGACCCCAGGAGACCGACGAGCCGACCGCCGCCGCCGTGAACACCTGCACCGGCGAGCCGGTCGCGGGTGGCGCGGCGGATGACCGGGCGCGTCCGGGCGTCCGGCCGGGGTCTGGGGCGGAGTCCCGGTCTCGCTTCGTTCCTGGACCCGGGGGTCGATGAGCCGACCGCGGCCGCGATCAGCTGACCGGCCAGGGTGCCGACCGCGTCACCTGTGAGGCGGTGGTCGAGTGGCCGGCCGGTGAGCGGGGCCAGGGGGTCCGTGGGGCGGGTAGTGAGGGCGTGAATACCTGCACCGGCGGGCTGGCCGCGTCGCCGCGCCGACGCGGCGGATGACTGGGCGGACGCCCGCGCGCTTCCGGGTTGTCCGGCCGGGGTCTGGGGGAGCGCCGGTTTCGCGTCGCCCCTGGGTTTCGGGGGTGACGAGGCGGCCGTCGTCGTGAGCGCTTGCGGCGGTGGGTTGATCGCGGTCGGCGGGCCGACGGGGCGGATGGCCGGGCGGGCCTTCGCGCGCGTCCGGGGTCTGGGGTGGAACCCCAGTTGCGGGAAGGGGCGGGAGGGGAATGGCCCGCCGCAGGCGTCACGAGCCGCCAGACACCCTCTAGCCGTCCAGGCCGATCGCGAACGCCGCCTCCAGGTCGTGCTGCGAGTACGTCCGGAAGGCGATGTGGGTCTCGGTCGAGGCGACCCCCGGCAGCTTGCTGATCTGGCCCGTGATGATGTCCGCGAGGTCGTCGTGCCGTGCCACCCGCACCATCGCGATCAGATCGTGCGCGCCGGTGACCGAGTAGACCTCGCTCACACCCTCCAGCGCGGCGATCTTCTCGGCGGTCTCCGGGATCTGGTCCACGTTGGTCTTGATGAGCACGATCGAAGTGATCACGGCTGGCTTTCTCCCTCACTGGGCCTGGCTGCGCCGCCCACTCTAGCCGTCCGCCCGAACCGGGCCCACGCGTAGAGAAAGCCGAGCGTGAAGCCCACGAGATGGGCGAGATAGGCGACGCCGGGGCGGTCGTCGGCCTGCCGGGCGGCCAGCCACTGGAGGGCCACCCAGAAGATCAGCACGGCCCAGGCCGGAAAGCGCAGCGGGAGGAAGAGCAGGAACGGGAAGAGGCTGGTCACCCGGGCGCGGGGGAACAGCCACAGAAAGGCGCCGAGCACCCCGGAGATGGCCCCGGAGGCGCCCACCAGGGACTGGGCCGAGTCGGCGTGCGCGGCGGCGTAGCCGAGGAGTGCCAGATAGCCGGTGGCGAGGTAGAAGACGGCGAACTGGAAACGGCCCATCCGTTCCTCGGTCATCGCGCCGAAGACATAGAGGAACAGCATGTTGCCGAGCAGGTGCAGCCAGTTGCCGTGCACGAACAGCGCGGTCAGCGGCGCGAGCGGCTGATCGGGGTCGCCGCTCCACAGGGCGCTGGGCACCACCCCCCAGCGCTCGAAGTAGGTGGACTGGGCCTCCACCAGCCGCCCGCCCGAGCCATAGCCGGGGTTGAGCCCCGAGGCCGGTCCGAGGACGAAGATCAGGCAGCAGCTGACGATCAGGCCGTACGTCATCCAGGGGCGGCCGGGCCCCGCCATCCAGGGGCGGTGGCGCCCCGACGACGTCTCGATCATGGGCAGATCATTCCGTACCGGGCGCAACCTCCACAGAGCGCCTCGCCGCGCTGCGCCGGGTCGTGGCAGCGGACCGGGCCCGGCGCGGGCCAGGGCTCAGGCCGTAGGGTTACAGGACGCCGCCGACGAGCCGAGAAGCGAGGATCCGCAACCATGGCCGTGCCACTGCCGACCACCCAGACCCGCTGGCGTTGCACACTGTGCGGCAATCTCACCCGGTTCGATGTGACCCGCTCGACCAGAGCCGTGGAGTATGTGCACCTCGACTTGGCGGGGGAACCCAGAGTCGAGGAACGCGAGGTGCTCAGTGAGACCATTGAGTCAGTGCGTTGTCGCTGGTGCAACGCGGTCGACCAGGTAGAACTCGTGGATCGTCCGAGCACCGGCCAGAGCGCCTGAGAACGGAGCGGTGACAGGTGGTGGAGCGGACCGGTGACCCCGGGGCGGCCGGTGACGCCGAGGGCGTCCCCGAGGCGCTGGACCGCCCCCTGCCGGAAGGGGTGCGACGGCGCGTGGTGGCGCTGGTCGCGGACGCCTTCGGCGGTCTGACGGTCACCGAGCTGCCCACCCAGCTGCGGCAGTACGCCCGGTTCACCCCGACCCGCCGCGCCAAGTTCGCGGGCAACGCGATGGCCGCCGCGGTGGAGAGCGACCCCGTCTTCCGGCAGCGGATCGCGGGACGGCTGCGGGAGACCCAACGGGAGCTGGCCGAGGCGATCGAGGGCGGTTCGCCGCCCGCCGCGGCCGATCCGGTGGATGTCGCGGCGGTGGCGTATGTGCTGCGCCCGGTGGGCTGGGTCAAGCTGGTCGAGGCGGCGGGCGAGGAGGCCCAGCGGGCCTCCGCCGAGCGGGCCGGTGAGGAGGCGGCGCGCGAGCTCCAGCGGCTGCGCGACGAGCTCGCCGAGGCCAAGGCGGCCACCCGGCACGAGACGGAGCGGACGCGCACCGAGCTGGAGTCGGCCCGCAAGGAGAACGACGTGCTCCAGCGCAAGCTGCGCAGCGCGCAGAGCGATGTGAAGCGGGGCGCGGCCGCGCTGCGCAAGATCGAGGCGGAGCTGGACTCCGTACGGTCGGAGGCGGCGGCCCGTCAGGCCACCGCGGACAGCGAGGCACGGCGGCTGCGGGCCCGGCTCGCGGAGGCGGAGTCGGCGCTGGAGGCCAGCCGGCGGGCGGTGCGCGAGGGGCGCAGCGTGGAGGACATGCGGCTGCGGCTGCTGCTGGACACGGTGCTGGACGCGGCGCAGGGGCTGCGGCGCGAACTGGCCCTGCCGCCCGCGTCGATGCGCCCGGCGGACACGGTGGACGCCGTGGAGCCGGGGAAGATGACGCCGAAGGACATAGCGACCAGGGCGCTGTCGGAGATGGACCCGGCGCTGCTGGACCAGCTGCTCGCGCTGCCCCAGGCGCATCTGGTGGTGGACGGCTACAACGTCACCAAGACCGGCTATCCCACGATGCCGTTGGAGAAGCAGCGGCTGCGGCTGCTGGGCGGTCTTGCGGTGCTCGCGGCCCAGACGGGCGCGGAGATGACCTGTGTCTTCGACGGGGCGGAGCTGGCCGCTCCGGTGCTGCTCGCGCCGCCGCGCGGGGTGCGGGTGCTGTTCAGCAAGCCGGGTGTGACGGCCGACGAGTTGATCCGGCAGCTGGTGCGGGCCGAGCCGCCGGGCCGTCCGGTGGTGGTGGTGTCCACCGACCGCGAGGTGGCCGACGGGGTGGCGCGCGCCGGAGCGCGCCCCGTGGCATCGGCGTTGCTGCTGAAGCGACTTGCCCGTTCCTGAGCCGTCATGGCCCGGTCGTCCCTCCCTGCGCCCCGGTTGCCCCGTTTCTCCGTTCCACGGCCGAAGTGCCCGAATCACTTCGAATGGCTTCACAAGTCTGACCCGGGGCACTTGTGGTGTCAGCGGAGCGTCATCGACCATCACTGCCTGTACGATATTTGTAAAAGATGCGCTCGCGGACCGACTTTTTTGCCGTCGGGATTTGAACGGATCACGGCGGGGTCACTATCGTCAGCTCGAACCTTCGCGCGGTTGATCACCCATCCGGGGTGACAGCGGAGGTACCGCCGAGTCCGCGCCCTGTCGCGGAGCCGGGGCTTCACAACCCCCCAACTCCCGGTAGGCGGCTGGAGGAAGAAGGAGCTCGCCTTCGTGGCGTCCCACCGTCGACCCAAGCAGCCGAGCCGCACTCGGGTAACCGTCCTCACCGCGACCGCGGCAGCCGCCGTCGCTCTCACGTCCCAGGCCGCCCAGGCCGCTCCGAAGCAGGACAAGAAGGACGTCAAGGAGCAGGTCGACAAGCTCTACGAAGAGGCGGAGCAGGCGACCGAGAAGTACAACGGCGCCAAGGAGAAGCAGCAGAAGCTGGAGAAGCAGGTCGGCGAGCTCCAGGACAAGGTGGCGCGCGGCCAGGAGGACCTCAACAAGCTGCGCAACGGCCTCGGTTCGATGGCCACCGCCCAGTACCGCTCCGGTGGGATCGACCCCTCGGTGCAGCTGCTCCTCTCCTCCGACCCGGACACCTACCTCGAGAAGGCGTCCACCCTCAGCCAGCTGAGCGGCAAGCAGGCCGAGTCCCTGCGGAAGATCGCCGACAAGCAGCGCACCCTCAAGCAGCAGCGCGAAGAGGCGTCCACCAAGCTCAAGGACCTTGCCGACACCCGTAAGGCGCTCGGCAAGAAGAAGGACGAGATCCAGGGCAAGCTGTCCAAGGCCCGGAACCTCCTCAACACCCTCACGGCCAAGGAGCGCGCCAAGCTGGCGGCCCAGGACGCCGAGCGCGCCAACCGCTCCAGCGAGCGCGTCGATCTCGGCAACGAGGTGCCCGAGTCGGGGCGTGCCGCCGCCGCGCTGGCCGCCGCCAAGACGAAGATCGGCCTCCCGTACGTCTGGGGCGCGACCGGTCCGTCCTCCTTCGACTGCTCCGGACTCACCGGCTGGGCCTACCAGCAGGCCGGGGTGCAGCTGCCGCGGATCTCCCAGGACCAGGCCAACGCCGGTACCCGCATCAGCCGGGGCGAGCTCAAGCCGGGCGACCTGGTGCTCTTCTACGGCGACCTGCACCACATAGGCCTCTACGCGGGCGGCGGCCAGGTGCTGCACGCGCCCAAGCCCGGTGCCGGTGTGCGCTACGAGTCGATGGACAACATGCCGTTCCAGTTCGGCGTCCGGGTCTGATCCGGAAGTCCTGCGAACCAGGCTTCAAACCGTCTCAACCGCAATCCTTTCGGGCGAATCTCCAGCGCCCTCGCTGATCCTCCGCCCCGCCGGTGACCTGCGTCAGTCGGCGGGGCGTCAGTGTGCCCGCACCTCACGGCCGTTGGACCGTGGGTGGCGCCGCGGCTACTGTCTGCCCGCAGTTCTCAGCCCGACACTGCGGAAGGGAGTGCGGCTTCCCATGGCGTCCTGTCGCCGCGTCGCGAAACCCCGGTCCGGCCGGGCCACCGTCTGGACCGCCGCCTCGGCGGCCGCGGTGGCCTCCGCCGCCGCGCTGTCCGCCGTGCCGGCCGGTGCCGAGCCGCACGACCCGGCGGGCCGTCCGTCCGCCCGGTCCGCCGGCGACCGGATCGCCACGCTCTACGCCCAGGCCGAGCGGGCCACCGAGCGCTACAACGCGGCCGAGACGCGCGCCCGGGCCCTGCGCCGCCAGGTCGGCCGGGTCCAGGACCGGGTCGCCCGCGGCCAGGAGCGGGTCAACCGGATGCGGACGGCGCTCGGCGCCCTCGCGGGCGGCCAGTACCGCACCGGTGGGATCGACCCGGGCCTCGCCCTGCTGCTGTCCGGGGACCCGGCCCAGTACCTCGACCGGGCCGCCACCCTGGATCGGATCACCAGCCGTCAGACCGCCCAGCTGCGGGTGGTCCAGGGCGCCCAGCGGACGCTGCGGCAGGAGCGCGCGGAGGCCGCGGCCAAGCTGGTGAAGCTGGAGCACAGCCGTAAGGAGGTGGCCCGTCACAAGCGGGCGGTCCAGCGCCGGCTGGCCACGGCGCGGCGGTTGGTGAACGCGCTGCCGCCGGGGGAGTGGGAGAGCTACGCGCGCCGCGCCTCGCGGGCGGGCGGACGGGAGCACGGCGCCCTCGCCGGGCTGGTGCCGGGCGCGCTGCCCGGCGGCCGCTCCGCTTCCGGTTCCGCTTCCGGTTACGGCCTTGACGAGCTCGCCGGGGGCCTGCCGGGCGGGCCGCACGCCGGGCCGTCCTCGGGGCGTGCCGCCACGGCGTTCGGCGCGGCACGGGCGGCCCTGGGGCTGCCGTACGCATGGGGCCAGGCCGGTCCCAGCGCCTTCGACTGCTCCGGGCTGATGCAGTGGGCCTACGCCCACGCCGGGGTGGCCATTCCGCGGACCTCCCAGGCCCAGGCGCACGCCGGGCAGTCGGTGCCGCTGTCCCAGGCCCGGCCCGGCGATCTGGTGGTCTACCGCTCCGACGCCAGCCATGTGGCCATGTACGCGGGCAACGGGCAGGTGATCCACGCCCCTTACCCCGGGGCGCGGGTCCGCTACGACCCCGTGGGCATGTTGCCGATCTCTTCCATCACTCGCGTCTGAACCCGGCGCGCGGGCTCGTACGATCTAAGACGTGGCGGGTCGGTGGAGATCGGGCGGATGGCGGGCGCTGCTGTGCCTGCCCCTGGTGGGCGCGTTCTTCCTGACCGCGCTGAGCGGCTGCGGCCCCGTCCCCGCGCCCGACGACCCCGAGGGGCGCGACGGCCGGGCCGTGCAGCGCATGCTGGACCAGCGGGCGGCGGCGGTCCGGGAGCGGGACGCGGACGGCTTCCTCGCCACCGTCGACCGCGGCTCGGCCGGGTACCTGGCCGAGCAGCGCCGGGTGTTCCGGCAGATGTCCGCCGTACCGCTGCGCTCCTGGACCTACCGCCTGGTGCGCACCGGCGGCTTCGAGCCCGCGCGGGTCGGTGGCCGCAGCCTCGCCGCGCAGGTCGAACTCCGGTACCGGCTGAAGGGGTACGACACCGCGCCGGTCGTCTCCGCCCAGTACCTCACCCTCGCCCGGCGCGGCGGGCAGTGGTACGTCGCCTCCGACGACGGTGCGGTGGACGGCAAGCGCGGTATGGAGCAGCTGTGGGACCAGGGCACGGTCGACGTCGTGCGCGGCGCCCACAGCCTCGTCCTCGGCGTCGGCCAGGACCGGCGGGTGCTGCGCGCGGTCGCCGACACCGCGGACCGGGCGGTGCCCGTCCTGGGCAAGGTCTGGCCCCATGAGTGGGCCGGGCGCGTCGTGCTCGAGGTCCCCGCCTCCCTGAGCCGGATGGCCGCCCTGCTCGGCGCCTCCGCGGACGGCTACCGCGGGATCGCCGCCGTCACCACGGGCGAGGTCGGCGGGGCCGGTGACGAGACCCCCGCCGACCGCGTGATCGTCAACCCGGAGGCGTACCAGGTCCTCGGCGACTTCGGCCGGCGCGTCGTGATCACCCATGAGACGGCCCATGTGGCCACCCGCACCGCCACCAGCGCCGCCACCCCGCTCTGGCTCTCCGAGGGCTTCGCCGACTGGGTGGGCTACCGCACCCCGGGCCGCACCCCCCGCCAGATCGCCCCCGAACTCACCGACGCCGTCACCGCCGGGCACCTGCCCGCCGCGCTCCCGCGCGACGACGACTTCCGCTTCGGCAGCGACCCCGACCGCCTCTCCCGCGCCTATGAACAGGGCTGGCTCGCCTGCCGCCTGATCGCCGACACATGGGGCGAGAAGAAGCTGGTCGACTTCTACCGCGCGGTGGGCCGGGCGCACGAGCGCTCGGGCGCGGTGGAGCCGGCGCTGCGGAAGGTGCTCGGGGTGAGCGTGCGGGACTTCACGTCGCGGTGGCGTAAGTACGTGGCGACCGAGCTGGGCTGAGCCCCGGGCCCGTACGCGGCGACCGAGCTGGGCTGAGCCCCGCGCGCTGTATGTGGCGACCGAGCCGATCCCCGGGCCCGTACGCGGCGACCGAGCCGGTACTGTCGGCCAGGATGGACAAGACCCTGCTCGTGACCAACGACTTTCCGCCCCGCCCCGGCGGCATCCAGGCGTTTCTGCACAACATCGCGCTGCGCCTGGACCCGGACCGGATCGTCGTCTACGCCTCCACCTGGAAGCGCGGCCGGGAGGGTGCCGAGGCCACCGCCCGGTTCGACGCCGAGCAGCCGTACCCGGTCGTCCGGGACCGGACCACCATGCTGCTGCCCACCCCGCGCGTCACGCGCCGCGCGACCGCGCTGCTGCGCGAGCACGGCTGCACCTCGGTGTGGTTCGGCGCCGCCGCGCCGCTGGGGCTGATGGCCCCCGCGCTGCGCGCGGCCGGGGCGCGGCGGCTGGTGGCGACGACACACGGCCACGAGGCGGCCTGGGCGCAGCTGCCCGCCTCACGGCGGCTGCTGCGGCGGATCGGCGGGGCCACGGACACACTCACCTATCTCGGTGAGTACACCCGCTCCCGTATCGCCGCCGCGCTCGACCCCCGGGACGCCGCCCGCATGGTCCAACTCCCGCCCGGTGTGGACGAGAAGACCTTCCACCCCGGCTCGGGCGGCGATGAGATCAGGGCCCGGCTGGGCCTGGCCGAGCGGCCGGTCGTGGTCTGTGTCTCCCGGCTGGTGCCGCGCAAGGGGCAGGACACGCTGGTCCGGGCCATGCCGCGGATCCTGCGGCGGGTGCCGGACGCGGTGCTGCTGATCGTCGGCGGCGGGCCGTACGCGAAGGATCTGCGCCGTCTAGCGGAGACCACGGGCGTGGCCGAGTCGGTGCGGTTCACCGGCCCCGTCCCCTGGGAGGAACTGCCCGCCCACTACGGCGCGGGCGACGTCTTCGCCATGCCCTGCCGCACCCGCCGCGGCGGGCTGGACGTCGAGGGCCTCGGCATCGTCTATCTGGAGGCGTCCGCGACCGGTCTGCCGGTCGTCGCCGGGGACTCGGGCGGGGCGCCGGACGCGGTGCTGGACGGCGAGACCGGATGGGTCGTACGGGGCGACTCCGCCGAGCAGGGCGCCGAGCGCGTCGTGACCCTGCTGGAGGACGCGGAGCTGCGCCGCCGTATGGGCGAGCGGGGCCGCGCCTGGGTGGAGGAGCGCTGGCGCTGGGATCTGCTGGCCGACCGCCTGAAGTCGCTGCTGTGACGGCTTGGGCGGTGTCCGGCGGTACGCGTACGCCTGCGGCGGGCTGTTCCCCGCCCCTTCCCGTTACCAGGGGCTTCGCCCCTGGACCCCGGGTCTGGGGCGAAGCCCCGCCTTCCAGCCCCTCCAGGGGGCACCTCCCAGCGGTAGCTGGGGGAGTTTGAGGAGCGGGGTCTGGGGCGGAGCCCCAGTTGAGGGAAGGGGCGGGGAGGGGAAAGATCCACCGGGGCGCGCCCCCGGACCCTGCGGCCCTGTGGCCGTCAGCCCCGGTAGAGCGCCTCGATCTCCGAGGCGAAGTCCTTCGCCACCACGTTCCGCTTGAGCTTCAGCGAGGGCGTCACATGCCCGGAGTCCTCGGTGAACTGCGTCGCCAGGACGCGGAACTTCCGGATCGACTCCGCCTTGGACACCGCCGCGTTGCCGTCGTCCACCGCCTGCTGGATCTCCGCCAGCAGGTCCGGGTCCTCCCGCAGTTCGGCCACCGTCACGCCCTCGGGCTTGCCGTGCTCGGCCGCCCAGCGCGGCAGGAACTCCTCGTCGACCGTGACCAGCGCGCCCACGAAGGGACGGCCGTCGCCGACGACCATGCACTCGGCCACCAGGGCATGGGCCCGGATCCGGTCCTCTATCACCGCCGGGGCGACGTTCTTGCCGCCCGCGGTGATGATGATCTCCTTCTTCCGGCCGGTGATGGTGAGGTAGCCGTCCTCGTCGAGCGTGCCCACGTCCCCGGTGTGGAACCAGCCGTCCGACAGCGCCTCCGCCGTGGCCGTCTCGTTGTTCCAGTACTCGGTGAAGAGGTGCTCACCGTGCAGCAGCACCTCGCCGTCGTCGGCGATGCGCACCACCGTGCCGGGCATCGGCTGCCCGACCGAGCCGATCTTCTGCCGGTCCCAGGGGTTGAAGGTGGTCGCCGCGCAGGACTCCGTCAGGCCGTACCCCTCCAGGACCGTGAAGCCGATGCCCCGGTAGAAGTGGCCCAGCCGCTCGCCCAGCGGCGCCCCGCCGGAGATGGCGTGGGTGGCCCGGCCGCCCAGCACGGCCCGCAGCTTGCTGTAGACCAGCCGGTCGAAGACCTTGTGCTTGAAGCGGAGTCCGAAGGACGGCCCGCCCGGGGCGTCCAGCGCCTTGCTGTACTCGATGGCGGTGTCGGCCGCCTTGTCGAAGATCTTGCCCTTGCCCTCGGACTGGGCCTTCGCCCGCGCCGAGTTGTAGACCTTCTCGAAGACGCGCGGCACGCCCAGCACCAAGGTGGGCCGGAACGCGGCGAGTTCGTCGGTCAGGGACTTCACATCCGGCACATGGCCGAGCTTGATCGGCGCCAGCACCGCCGCGATCTCCACCAGCCGCCCGAAGACATGGGCCTCGGGGAGGAACAGCAGCACCGACGACTCACCGGTGTTGAAGATCGGCTTGAGGCGCGCCACCGCGTTGCCGCACTCGGCGAAGAAGCTGCGGTGGGAGAGCACACAGCCCTTGGGGCGGCCGGTGGTGCCCGAGGTGTAGACGATGGTGGCGGGGGAGTCGGCGTTGGCGATCGAGGAGCGCTCGTCCACCTTCTCCTCGGGGACGTGCTCGCCCAGCTTCCGCAGCGTCCCGATGGCGTCGCCCTCGATCCGCCAGACGTGCTTCAGGTCGGGCAGGGTGTCCCGGACGGCCTCGACGGCGGCCTCGTGGACGCCGGTCTCGACCAGCGCGGCAACCGCGCCCGAATCGCTGAGGATCCACTGGACCTGCTCCGGTGAACTGGTCTCGTACACCGGCACGGTGACCCCGCCCGCGCTCCAGATGGCGAAGTCGAGCAGCGTCCACTCGTAGCGGGTCCTGGACATCAGGCCGACCCGGTCGCCCGGTTCCACACCGGCCGCGATCAGACCCTTGGCGGCGGCGCGCACCTCCGCCAGGAACACGGTCGCGGTCACGTCCTCCCATCGGTCGTCGACCTTGCGGCCGACCACGGCGACATCGGGATGCTGTGCGGCATTGCGGCGGATGAGATCCGTCAGATTGCCGTCGGCCGGAACCTCGTACAGGGCCGGAAGGCTGAACTCGCGCAAGACTGCTGCTCCTCGTGGGGCGCCGGCGCCGCTACAGGGCATGGGGGGTGGTGGACGGCCCGGACGTTACCCATCGGTACGCTTCCGGGATAGGGGTTCCTGCCCAGATGTTTGATGCGTCACACACCGCCTTCGTGCTGCCCGCAGACTAGTCGACGGGCGCCACGTCCGCTAAGGAACCGCAGGTAGACGCGGGGCGGTGCAGGCAGAACACCTTACGGGCGCGGGCCCTTACGTCTTAGGGTGACACGCATGCGAGTCCACGTGGTGAGTGACGTGCATGGCAACAGTGAGGACCTCGAGAAGGCCGGTGACGGGGCGGACGCCCTGATCTGCCTCGGTGACCTCGTTCTCTTCCTCGACTACGCCGATCACTCACGTGGCATCTTCCCCGATCTCTTCGGGGTCGAGAACGCCGACCGGCTGGTCGAACTGCGCACCGCCCGCCGCTTCGAGGAGGCCCGGGCGCTCGGCAACCGGCTGTGGGAGGGGCTCGACCGCCATGCGGCGATAGAGGCCGGGATCCGCCGCCAGTACGCCGAACTCTTCGCCGCGTTCCCCACCCCGACGTACGCCACCTACGGAAATGTCGATATGCCGTCACTGTGGCCGGAGTACGCCCAGTCCGGAACCACCGTCCTGGACGGCGAGCGCGCCGAGATCGGCGGGCTGGTCTTCGGTTTCGTGGGCGGCGGGCTGCGCACGCCGATGCGCACCCCCTACGAGATCGACGACGAGGCCTACGCGGCGAAGATCGCGGCGCTCGGCGAGGTGGACGTGCTCTGCACCCACATCCCGCCGGACGTGCCCGACCTCTGCTACGACACCGTCGCCCGCCGCTTCGAGCGCGGCAGCGCCGCCCTGCTGGAGGCGATCCACACCGTCCGTCCCAAGTACTCCCTCTTCGGCCATGTCCATCAGCCGCTCGTCCGCCGTATGCGGATCGGGGCCACCGAGTGCGTCAATGTCGGACACTTCGCCTCCTCCGGCACCCCCTGGACCCTGGAGTGGTGACCCGCGCGCGGTAGCCTTCAGCCGCAGAGGACCCATGCGGCGGACCGGTACGGAGGAGCCACGGCGATGGCGGAACACACCAGCTCGAGCATCACGATCGAGGCGGCCCCGGCCGACGTGATGGAGGTGATCGCCGACTTCGACCGTTACCCGGAGTGGTCCGGTGAGGTGAAGGAGGCCGACATCCTCACCAAGGACGCCCAGGGGCGCGCCGAGCAGGTGCGGATGCTGCTCGACGCCGGCGCGATCAAGGACGACTACACCCTCCAGTACAGCTGGACCGGGGCCGACCAGGTCAACTGGTCCCTGGTCAAGTCCCAGATGCTGCGCACCCTTGACGGCTCCTACCGGCTGTCGGCGCGCGACGGCGGCAAGAGCACCGAGGTGACGTACCAGCTCACGGTCGACGTCAAGATCCCCATGCTCGGCATGATCAAGCGCAAGGCCGAGAAGGTCATCATCGACCGCGCGCTCGCGGGCCTGAAGAAGCGCGTCGAGGGCGCCTGACCCGCCCGGACCGCCCCGGGCCCCACGGTGCCCGGGGCGATCCACGGTGCGGGGTACGCTCCGGCGGGTGCGGATCACCGGACCCGCGCCGCGCACACCGACGTAACCCCCCTGCCGGAGGCTCTCTTCATGCGTACGGTCCTCGTCACCGGCACCGGCGGCGCGGGCCGCACCACCGTGGCCGCCGCGACCGCCCTCGCCGCTGCCCGTGAGGGGCAGCGGACCCTGCTGCTCACCGCGGACTCCGACGGCACCCCCGAGGCGCTGCTCGGCATCGGCACGCCGCGGTCCGTCCCCGGGCGCTCGGCGGACCGGCTGCCGTGGTCCGTACCCGCCGAGCTCGCGCCGGGGCTGTGGGCCGCGCGGATCGTCACGGACGAGTGGTTCCGCGGTGAGCTGACCGCCCTCCAGGACCGCGGCCACGGCCTGCTCGACCTGCTCGGCGCCACCCCGCTGGACGGCGAGGAGCTGACCGCCCTGCCCGGGGTGGCGGCCATCGCGCTGCTGCGAGCCCTGCGCGCCGCCCAGACCGCCCCGCCCGGCACCGGCTGGGACGTCCTCGTCGTCGACATGCCGCCCGCGCCGGACACCGTCGCGCTGCTCGCGCTGCCCGAGCAGCTGCGGCGCTATCTGCGGCGGCTCATGCCCGCCGAGCGGCAGGCGGCCCGCGCGCTGCGGCCGATGCTCGCCCAGCTGGCGGGGGTGCCGATGCCCGCGCAGAAGCTGTACGAGACGGCCGAGCGCTGGGAGCGCGAGCTGGCCGCCGTCCAGGGGGTGATCGAGTCCGAGGCGACCACCGTACGGCTGGTCGTGGAGCCCGGACCGCTCGCCGACCGGGCGCTGCGCACCGCCCGCGCCGGTCTGGCGCTGCACGGCTGCCGGGTGGAGGCGGTGATCGCCAACCGGCTGCTGCCCACCGGCACCGCCGACCCGTGGCTCGCCGCGCTGTCGGGCCAGCAGCAGGACGCGCTCAAGGAGCTGTACGAGCAGTGGGCCCCCGCCGTCCCGGTCCGTGAGCTGCCGCATCTGGGCCGCGATCCGCATGGCTTCGGCGAACCGCGGCCCGCCGAGCCGCGCCTTGCCGAGCCGCGCCTTGCCGAGCCGCGCCTTGCCGAGCCGCACCCCGCCGAGCCGCACCCCGCCGAGCCGCACCCCGGCGACGGCGTCCGGCGCGCCCCGGACGGGCTCGCGGATCTCGCCGATCTCGCCGGGGCCGTCGGGGCGCCCGGGGCGCGGCCCGACCGGCCCGCGCCCGACCCCTGGACCGTCGAGGACCGGCTGGCCGAGGACGGGGTGCTGCTGTGGCGGCTGCCGCTGCCCGGCGCCGACCGCGACGGGCTCTCCCTGGTGCGCCGGGGCGATGAACTGATCGTCACCGTCGCGCCGTTCCACCGGGTGCTGCCGCTGCCGTCCGCGCTGCGCCGCTGCACCGTCTCCGGCGCCGGACTGCGCGACGGATGGCTCCAGGTGCGCTTCACTCCCGACCCGGACCTGTGGCCGAAGCGGCTCTGACGCCCGCGTCCACGACGGCCGGTCTCCGGCTCTGACCCCGCCCCCTTCCTTCGGGTAACGTCGGTCACAAGCCCGGATGAACGTCACCGGGCAGCCAGCATCCCCGCCGCAGGAGTTCGCCATGAGCGATGCCACCGAGCGCCCCCCGGAGCCCCCGGCCACCGATGTGCCGGTCACCGAGATCGACCCCGATGCCTGGGAGCGGGCCTGTGAGGAGGACCTCGCCGCCGAGCGGGCCAGGCAGCGGGCCCGGCAGACCACCGAGGAGCCGGGAAGCGTGGCCGAGGAGTTCCTCAAGCTGGCCGACGCGCTCGCCGAGAAGGTCGCCCAGACGCCGATCGCCGGAGCGGCGGTTCAGGGCGCCGTACAACAATTGATCGCACAGGCGAAAGCCAACGTAGAACCGGTCATAGAGCGCAATCCAGAGGTTTTCGAACACCTCGCCAGCGCCGGATCCGAGCTGCTCGCCGCCTATCGCGCCGCCGTGACCGGCCAGGAGCGACGCTGGACCCAGGGTGCCGAGGGCGACTCCAAGGGTGGCGGCGAGGAATCCGAGAGTTCGAGTAGTGAACACATCGACCTCGACTGAGCGCTACCTCCGGTACCGTTAGCCTCGGCGGGGTTCGACCAAATAACTGAGGGACTCATGGGACTCACCATCGGCGTCGACATCGGCGGCACGAAGATCGCGGCCGGCGTGGTCGACGAAGAGGGCTCGATTCTCGAGACGAGCCAGGTTTCGACCCCGCACACCCCCGAGGGAGTCGTCGACGCCATCGCGGACGCGGTGCGCATCGTCAGCGAGGGGCATGAGATCGAGGCCGTCGGCATCGGCGCGGCCGGATATGTGGACGACAAGCGCGCCACGGTGCTCTTCGCGCCCAACATCAACTGGCGGCACGAGGCGCTCAAGGACAAGGTCGAGCAGCGCGTCGGCCTGCCCGTCGTGGTGGAGAACGACGCGAACGCCGCGGCCTGGGGCGAGTACCGCTTCGGCGCCGGGGTCGGCCATGACGACGTCGTCTGCATCACCCTCGGCACCGGCCTCGGCGGCGGCATCATCATCGGCGGCAAGCTGCACCGCGGCCGGTTCGGCGTGGCGGCCGAGTTCGGCCACATAAGGGTCGTCCCGGACGGACTGCTGTGCGGCTGCGGCAGCCAGGGCTGCTGGGAGCAGTACGCCTCCGGCCGCGCCCTGGTCCGCTACGCCAAGCAGCGCGCCGCCGCCACCCCGGAGAACGCCACGGTCCTGCTCGGCCTCGGCGACGGCACCTCCGAGGGCATCGAGGGCAAGCACATCAGCGACGCCGCCCGCCAGGGCGACCCCGTCGCCATCGACTCCTTCCGCGAACTGGCCCGCTGGGCCGGGGCCGGGCTCGCCGACCTCGCCTCGCTCTTCGACCCCTCGGCGTTCATCGTCGGCGGCGGGGTCTCGGACGAGGGCGATCTCGTCCTGGAGCCGATCCGCAAGTCCTTCCGGCGCTGGCTGGTGGGCAATCAGTGGCGTCCGCACGCCCAGGTGCTCGCCGCCCAGCTCGGCGGCAAGGCCGGGCTCGTCGGCGCCGCCGACCTGGCCCGCCAGGGCTGAGACGCGAGGGGGGAACGTGCCGCTCGTGGACCTGCCCGGATCCACCACCGGTCCGGACGCGGCGGTGGTGCGGGTGCTCAGCTACAACATCCGCTCGATGCGGGACGACCGTGCGGCGCTGGCCCGGGTGATCCGGGCCTGTGCCCCCGATGTCGTCTGCGTCCAGGAGGCGCCGCGCTTCTTCCGCTGGCGCAAGGCCGCCGCCTGGCTGGCCCGGGAGACCGGCCTCGTCTACACCACGGGCGGGGCCCCCGCCGCCGGCCCGATGATCCTCACCTCGCTGCGCGCCCATGTGGAGCACGCCGAGGACACCCTGCTGCCGCGCGTCCCCGGGCTGCACCGGCGCGGTTTCGCCACCGCCGTGCTGCGCTTCGGCGGCGGCCACCGCGACACCGGCCTGCGCGGACCGGGCCTGCGCGACACCGGCCTGCGCGACACCGGCCTGCGCGACACCGGCCGCCCGGCGAGCGGCCGCCCGGCGAGCGGCGACGGCGATGGCAACGCCGTCCGGCTCGGTGTGGTCAGCTGCCATCTGAGCCTCGCCGAGGCCGAGCGCTACGAACAGGCCGGGATGCTGCTGGACCACCTGACCGCGCTGGACGTCCCGTACGCCATCGCGGCCGGTGACATCAACGACCGGCCGGACGGCCGCGCCTTCCGCCGGATCGCGGGAAAGCTGCGGGACGGCTGGGCCACCGAGCCGTGGGGGAGCGAGGCCACCTTCTCCCCCAAGGACCCGCGCCGGCGCATCGACGGGGTCTTCGCCTCGGAGGGCATCGAGATCATCGGCTGTGGGGTCCCGGCCGGGCTGCCGGGCGTCACCGACGCGGACCTCCGCGCGGCCACGGACCACCTGCCGGTGCTGGCCGCGCTCAGGCTGCCCCGGGTGTCCCCGGTCTGAGCGGGCGGGGGTCTGAGCGGGCGGGCATGAGGCCGGAGCCGGGGCGCGCCCGGCTCCGGAGCGCCGGGGTCAGACGACGGCGCCGCGGCCCGGGTCGTCGTCCTCTTCCTCGCCGTCGTCCTTCATCCGCAGCACCAGCGTGACGAAACCGCCGAGGAAACCGCCGACGCCCAGCGTGGCGATCCACCAGACCATCTCCACCTGGAACAGCACCACACCGAGCAGCAGCAGCGGCCCGCCCAGCACTCCGAGCCAGGCGAAGCGGGAAGTGGTGTCGGACTCGGGCAGCGGAGGCGGCTCGGGCGGGACGAAGTGGCCCTCGTCGGTCTCGTCGAAGTCGTCCTCGGACGGCTCTTCGGGCTCCCAGTCGCGGGGGCCCACGCCCGGTGCGTAGACGATGAAGCCGCCCGGCTTCTCGGTCTTGTCGGGCTTGGCCAGCCCGCCCGTGGCCGCCTCGCCGTCACCGGACCCGTCGGCGTCGGTGTCGGTGTCGCCGTCCGCAGCGGACCGGCGGTCCCGGTCCCGCTCCTCGTCGAGGTTCTCGGCGGCGGGCCAACGCTCGGCGCCCGGCGGGTCCTGCGGCTCCTCGCCGTACGCGGCGACGATCGCGGCGAAGGCGGCGTCGTCGTCCCGCCGCGCGTCCGCCTCGTTCTCATTCGAGTCGCGCTCAGCCACTGGCCGCCGCCCCCTCCCTTCCGCTGCCCTTCCCGAGGCCGGTCCGGGTGGTGTCTTCACCCATACCCGCCGTCAGCCGGGTGATGAACGTGTCCGTCTCCTCGAAGATGAACTCGGCGTCGTGGTCCAGCGTCGCCACGTGGTAGCTGCGCTCGAGCAGCCGCTCGGTGACATCCCGCGAGGACACCTGACTGAGGATGCGCTCGGAGTCGGCCGGCGGCACCACATGGTCCTGGGGGCTGTGCATCACCAGCAGCGGCTGGGTCACCTGTGGCAGTTCGGCGTCGACCACCCGGTAGAAGCGGCGCATCGAGTGCACGGCGTGCAGCGGCATCCGCTCGTAACCCGACTCCCGCGACCCTGGCTTGGCGATGTCGCTCACGATGCCCTTCACCGACGGCACCAGATGACGCAGCACCGGAAGGGCCACGGCCAGCGGATCGTGGATGCGGTTGGCCGGGTTCACGACGGCCACGCCGCTGATCGCCGCGCCGTGCTGGGCGGCCAGCCGCAGCGCGAGCGCCCCGCCCATCGACAGACCGCAGACGAACACCCGCTCGCACTCCCGGGAGAGCCTGGCCAGCTCGCGGTCCACCTCCGCGTACCAGTCCTGCCAGCCGGTGACGGCGAGATCCTGCCAGCGCGTGCCATGGCCGGGAAGCAGCGGCAGTGAGACGGTCAGACCACGGGCCGCGAGATGGTCGGCCCAGGGCCGCACGGACTGCGGGGAGCCGGTGAATCCGTGACAGACGAGGACGCCGATCTCTCCGCCGTCGTGGCGGAACGGCTCGGCTCCGGGCAGGAGCGGCACCACGGATCTCCGTTCGCTGGGGAAGCGGGCTCGGGTCCTCAGCGTACGCGGCGCGCCGCATACGGGGTAGGCAGGTTAAGGTCTCCTCGTCGGATACAGGAGGTCCCGGTTGTTCTACAGCGCAATGAAGCTGTCGGTGGGTGGCGCGTTGAAGCTCACCTTCCGGCCCTGGGTGGAGGGGCTGGAGCACGTCCCCGCCGAGGGTCCGGCCATCCTCGCGAGCAACCACCTCTCCTTCTCCGACTCCTTCTTCCTGCCCGCGGTGCTCGACCGCAAGGTCACCTTCATCGCCAAGCAGGAGTACTTCACCACCCCCGGCGTCAAGGGGCGGCTCACGGCGGCCTTCTTCAAGGGCGTCGGGCAACTGCCGGTGGACCGCTCGGGCTCGCGCGGGGCCGGCGAGGCCGCCATCAAGGCGGGCATCGATGTGATCAAGCGCGGTGAGCTCTTCGGCATCTACCCCGAGGGCACCCGGTCGCCCGACGGACGGCTCTACCGGGGCAAGCCGGGGGGTCTGGCAAGGGTCGCGCTCGCGACCGGCGCTCCGGTGATCCCCGTGGCGATGATCGACACCGAGAAGATCCAGCCCCCCGGCAAGGTCATGCCGAAGCTGATGCGGCCCGGCATCCGGATCGGCAAGCCGCTGGACTTCAGCCGCTACCACGGCATGGACGGCGACCGCTTCATCCTGCGCTCGGTGACCGACGAGGTCATGTACGAGATCATGAAGCTCTCCGGCCAGGAGTACGTGGACGTCTACGCCACCGCCGCCAAGCGGCAGATCGCGGATGCGGAGGCGGCCCGGAAGCAGGCCGAGAAGAAGCAGGCCGAGAAGGAGAAGGACAAACACAAGTCCGGCGCCTAGCCGCGCCGGCACCGGGGGTGGGGGACGTTGACGGAGCGGTCCAGGGAGCGGTCCGGACGGGAGCGCGCCGGGGGCGAGCGCGTGGTGCGGATGTCCGTCGAGCAGCCGCTGTGGCAGGCGTTGACCGCCTACCGCGTGCTCACCCTGCTCTACGCGCTAGGCCTGTGCGTCTACTCCTTCGACGACTACGACCATCCGATCGGCGCCGTCGTCTACATGGCGGTGCTGACGCTGTGGACGGCGCTCACCTTCCGGATGGTCGCCTCGGCCGAGCGCTGCACCCGGCGGTTCCTCGTCGGCGACCTCGGCATCGCGGTGACCGGCATTCTGCTCACCCCGCTCGTGGACAGCCACGACCGGATCGCCGAGGGCACCCCCACGCTGCCTTCCATATGGACGATGGGCGCGGTCCTCGGCTTCGCCATCAAGGGCGGCTGGCGCTGGGGCGCCTCGGCATCCACCGTGGTCTGCGCCGCCAATGTGATCGAGCGCGGCGGATTCGCCCAGGACACCGTCCACATGCTGTCGCTGGTGTGGGTGGCGAGCGTGGGCATCGGCTATGTGATCGAGGTGGCCCGTGCCAGTGAGCGCACCCTCGCCCGCGCGCTGCGCATCGAGGCGGCCACCCGGGAGCGGGAGCGGCTGGCCCGCGACATCCACGACAGCGTGCTCCAGGTGCTCGCCATGGTGCAGCGGCGCGGCGCCGCGATCGGCGGCGAGGCGGCCGAACTGGGCCGGATGGCGGGGGAGCAGGAGATCGCGCTGCGCACCCTGGTCTCCACCGGTCTGGTGACCCTGCCGCGCGCCGGGGACGGGACGGAGGCCGCGGCCGACCCGGGCGGCCTGCCGGACGTGGTGGACCCGCCGGTCCCGCCCTGCCCGCCCGACCCCGAGAGCTCCGACGGCGGCCCCTGCGATCTGCGGGCCCTGCTGGCCCCGCACGCGGGCTCCCGGGTCACCTTCTCCGAACCGGGCGCCCCGGTGCTCCTCCCGGCGGGCGTCGCCGGGGAGTTGGCCGCCGCCGTCGGCGCCGCCCTGGACAACGTACGGGTCCACGCGGGAGAGGCCGCCCACGCCTGGATCCTGCTGGAGGACGAGCCGGACGCGGTGATGGTGACCGTACGGGACGATGGACCCGGCATCCCGGAGGGGCGGCTGGCGGACGCGGAGGCGGAGGGCCGTCTGGGGGTGGCCCTGTCGATCCGGGGACGGCTGCGCGACCTCGCCGGCACCGCCGAATGGATCTCGGCGCCGGGGCAGGGCACCGAAGTGGAGTTGACGGTTCCGAAGGGGTCGGCGAAGAAGGCGAAGCAGAAGGGGGAAGCGGCACGATGACCGCTCAGCACGACGGTCGCCCGGTGACGGTGATGGTGGTCGACGACCATCCGATGTGGCGCGACGCGGTGGCCCGGGACCTGTCCGAGGCCGGGTTCGACGTGGTGGCCACGGCCGGGGACGGACCGCAGGCGGTCCGCCGGGCCAAGGCCGCCGGGCCCGACGTCCTGGTGCTCGACCTCAACCTGCCCGGGCTGCCGGGGGTCGAGGTGTGCAAGGAGGCCCTCGCCGAACGCCCCGAGCTGCGGGTGCTGGTGCTGTCCGCGAGCGGTGAGCACGCGGACGTCCTGGAGGCGGTCAAGTCCGGGGCCACCGGCTATCTGCTGAAGTCGGCCAGCACCGGGGAACTGCTGGACGCGGTGCGCCGTACGGCGGCCGGCGACCCGGTGTTCACCCCCGGCCTCGCGGGCCTGGTGCTGGGCGAGTACCGGCGGCTCGCGGGCGAGCCCGCCCCCACCGCAGCCGACCAGCCCGCCGCCCCGCAGCTCACCGAGCGTGAGACGGAGGTGTTGCGGCTGGTGGCAAAGGGGCTTTCGTACAAGCAGATCGCCGAGCGGCTGGTCATCTCGCACCGCACGGTGCAGAACCACGTCCAGAACACCCTCGGCAAGCTCCAGCTGCACAATCGCGTGGAGCTGGTCCGCTACGCCATCGAGCGCGGCCTGGACGACGCCTGACGCCGTCAGCCCGGGTCCGGTGACACCGCGTCACCCCCTCGTACGGGTGAAGTTCAAAACCAACTCCCTTGATTCGCGCGGGAATCGTCCGACGCCCCATCCCGTGTGACCTGGATCACCGTTAGCGTGGCTCTCCGTACCGGGCCCAATCACGGGATTCCACGGGAGAAGGGAAGAAACGATGCGGGTCGGAGTGCTGACCGGCGGCGGTGACTGCCCCGGGCTCAACGCGGTCATCCGCGCCGTCGTACGCAAGGGCGTACAGGAATACGGCTATGACTTCATCGGCTTCCGGGACGGCTGGCGCGGCCCTCTCGAGAACGACACCGTTCCCCTCGACATCCGCGCGGTGCGCGGCATCCTGCCACGCGGCGGCACCATCCTCGGCTCCTCCCGCACCAACCCCCTCAAGAGCGAGGACGGCATCCGCCGGGTCAAGGAGACCCTGGTCAAGCAGGAGGTCGACGCGCTGATCGCGATCGGCGGCGAGGACACCCTCGGCGTCGCCGCGCGGCTCTCCGGCGACTACGGCCTCCGCTGTGTCGGCGTCCCCAAGACCATCGACAACGACCTGTCCGCCACCGACTACACCTTCGGCTTCGACACCGCCGTCAACATCGCCACCGAGGCCATCGACCGGCTCCACACCACCGCCGAATCACATATGCGCGTGCTCGTCGTCGAGGTGATGGGCCGTCACGCCGGGTGGATCGCCCTGCACTCGGGGCTCGCCGGCGGCGCCAACGCCATCCTCCTCCCTGAACAGCGCTTCGATGTCGACCAGGTCTGCGCCTGGGTCGAATCCCGCTTCAAGATCCGCTACGCCCCGATCGTGGTCATCGCCGAGGGCGCGATGCCCAGGGACGGCGACGCCGTCCTCAAGGACGACACGCTGGACTCCTTCGGCCACGTCCGGCTCTCCGGGGTCGGCGAGTGGCTGGCCAAGGAGATCGAGAAGCGCACCGGTAAGGAGGCCCGCACCACCGTCCTCGGCCATGTCCAGCGCGGGGGCACGCCCAGCGCCTTCGACCGCTGGCTCGCCACCCGCTTCGGGCTGCACGCCATCGACGCGGTCCGGGACGAGGACTTCGGAAAGATGGTCGCGCTGCGCGGCACCGACATCATCCGGGTACCGCTTGCCGAGGCGACCGCACGGATCAAGACGGTCGATCCCTCGCTCTACGCCGAGGCCGAGGTCTTCTTCGGCTGAGGCCGTCTGGGTGCAGTACGGCGATGGGCCGGGCGCGGAAGTCGCACCCGGCCCATCGTCACGCCGCCCTGAAGGGCCCGCGGGCCCGTCAGACCAGGACGGCCGCCAGCAACTCCGCCACCAGCGCCGCCCCGTCCCGCGACAGCACCGACTCCGGGTGGAACTGCACCCCGGCGAAGCCCGGCCCGCGCAGCGCGTGCACATCGCCGGTCGCCCGGTCCCGGCTCAGCTCCACGCGGTGCATCGCCAGCTCCGTCTCCGCCGCCTCGTCGCAGCGCGCCGTGAAGGTGTTGTAGAAGCCGACGGTCTCCTCGCGCCCGAAGAAGTCGATCCGCTCCTGGGCACCCTGGAACGGCACGTCCTTGCGCACGATCTCCAGCCCCAGCTCGGCCGCGATCAGCTCGTTCCCCAGGCACACCCCCAGCAGTCCGTGCCGGTGCCCGGCCACCAGCCCGGCGGCCAGCGCCCGCAGGAACCGCATCTTCGGGTCGGCCCTGTCGTTCGGGTCGCCGGGGCCGGGACCGAGCACCACGGGCCCCCGATGCGCCAGCGCCGCCTCCCGCACCCCCGGCTCGTCGTACCGTCGCACGGTCACGGTCAGCCCCGAGGTGCGCAGCAGATGCGCGAGCATCGCGGTGAAGGTGTCCTCGGCGTCGATCACCAGGGCATGCCCGGACAACGCCCCGGCCCGGGGCTCCTCGGGGGCCTGCATCCGCAGCCAGAACGGCGCCAGGTCCGCCCGCCGCGCGTCCAGCGCCGCCCGTACCCGCGGATCGTCCGTGAGCCGCGGCCGCGGGACCTCCGCCTCCGGCCGTACGGGCGCGGGCCGCACGCCCAGCGCGGTCAGCACCCCGGCCGCCTTCGCATGTGTCTCGGCCACTTCGCCGCGCGGGTCCGAGTGGCGGACGAGCGTGGCGCCGACGGCCACCTTCAGCGACCCTCCGGCGTCGATGTCGGCGGTGCGGATGAGGATCGGCGAGTCCAGGGTCTGGGCGCCGCCGCCGTCTCGGCCGATCAGGGCGAGCGCCCCCGCGTAGTAGCCGCGGCCACCGGGCTCGTACCGCTCGATCACCCGGCAGGCGTTCTGCACCGGGGACCCGGTGACGGTCGCCGCGAACATCGTCTCGCGGAGCACCTCACGGACGTCCCAAGAGGAGCGGCCGCGCAGCTCGTACTCGGTGTGCGCGAGGTGCGCCATCTCCTTGAGCCGGGGCCCGATCACCGTCCCGCCCATGTCGCCGACGGTGCACATCATCTTCAGCTCCTCGTCCACGACCATGGACAGCTCCTCCACCTCCTTGCGGTCGTGCAGGAACTCCAGCAGCCCCTCGGCGCTCGGCCCGCCCTCGGGGTAGCGGTACGTCCCGCTGATCGGGTTCATCACGACCGTCCCCCCGGACATCCGCACATGCACCTCCGGACTGGCCCCCACCAGCGTCCGCCCGTCCGCCAGCCGCACCACATACGTCCAGTAGGCGCCCCGCTCCCCGGCCAGCAGCCGCCGGAAGAGCGCGAGCGCGTCGGTACTCGCGAACCCCGGGATCTCGCCCCGGAAGGTCCGTCGGATGACGAAGTTGGCGCCCTCGCCGGTGCCGATCTCGTCCTCGATGACCCGGCTCACGATCTCCGCGTACGCGTCGTCGTCCACGTCGAACGCCCCGTCCTCGACCCGCACCGGATGCCCGGGCAGTGCCTCCAGCGCCTCGGCGAGCGGCAGCTCGTAGCGCTCCTCCGGGCGCAGCACGGCCAGCGGCGTCCCGTCGTCGCGCACCTCGAACCCGCGCTCGCGGATCTGCCGGAACGGCACCAGCGCGAGGGCGTCCGCCACCGGGGCGCCGTCCCGCGGGGCCCCGGTGGGCAGCGGGATGTCGGTCAGCCGCGCCACCTCGCCGACCGGTCCGAGCAGCACCTCGACGGTGTCGGGCGCCCGGCCGGGGGTGCGGCGGTGCAGCAGGGCGAAGGGCGGCGCGTCGTCGGAGAGCAGCCGTGCGACGACGGCCTGGGCATGGGGGTTCTGCATGGGGGTGATTCCTTCCGGAATGAGGAACGACCCGCGGAAACGCCGAAGGCCGCCCCTCGGGCGGCCTTCGCGAGATCTTGGGAGTGCGCGATTCAGTGGGCCGCCGGATGAGCGGTCCACCACCAGGTCATGGTCAGTCGCGCGTACATGTCGAGAACCCTACAGGATCAGTTCCAGGGGTTCGCGGGCTGATCGTTGATCGCGGTCCAGAAGCGGGTACCTTCGGGCACATAGCCGTACGCCCAGAAGGACCAGCCACCGCTCGCCTCCAGGTTGGCGCCGTACCGGCCGTCGTGGAACTCGGCCTCCCGCCAGTCCGCTCCGTAGTACTGCGCACAGATCGCGTCCGCCGCGGCCCGGCTGGTCAGCGACTTGCCCAGGACGGGCGGCGTCGCCGCCACGGTGCCGCGTGCCCAGCCCGCGTAGAAGTCCGGGGTGATCCCCGCGGGCACGGCGCTGCCGTTCACTCTCAGGCACAGTAAGGGAAGCGTCGCGGTGGCGGCGGTGTCGCCGTTGTAGGCGTCGGTCGCGGAGTCGGCGCCCACGCGGATCGTGCCGTCGGTCCCCTTCGCGAGCACGGTCCAGGTCATCCCGGACGGGATGGCCGAGGGTGCCGCCTGGGCGGGGGAGGCGGCGAACGGCAGCAGGACGAGCGAGGCGACGGCCGCGAGGGCGGTCGCGCCGCCGTGGAGCCACGTCCTCAGGTGCCTCGGGGCTTTCGGGGCCTTCGGGGTCTTGCTCATGGCGTCTCTCCTTCGGGTGTCGGCACCGGCCCGGGTGGACCGGCCTCGAACAGCGTCCGAGGAGGGCACGCTTCCATCACGTTCTCTTCACGACATGGCCGTAATCTGCCGCAGGATGCCCGAACGCCCGTTCTTGCGGCCCGGCTTCCGGATGTGCCGGGGCGAGGTCGCGGGAGCGAGGTGGTCCACGGCGTGACGGATGGTGTCTCATCCTTTGGGCAGCGGGCTGGACGGCCGTGGAGACCCCGTAACCTTGTGCGGGTGACCGTGAACGCTGAAACCCACGCCGGTGGCCACACCTGGCAGTCTCTTCCCGCGGCGCAGCAGCCCGACTGGCCGGACCGAGCGGCTCTGCGCGATGTGATCGCTGAGCTCGAGTCCTATCCGCCGCTCGTCTTCGCGGGCGAGTGCGACGCGCTGCGGCACCGCCTGGGGGCCGTGGCACGGGGCGAGGCGTTTCTGCTGCAGGGCGGTGACTGCGCCGAGGCATTCGACGGCGTGGGCGCCGACCAGATCCGCAACAAGCTCAAGACGCTCCTCCAGATGGGCGCCGTGCTGACCTACGCCGGGTCCGTGCCGGTGGTGAAGGTGGGCCGGATCGCCGGGCAGTACAGCAAGCCGCGCTCCAAGCCGACCGAGACCCGGGACGGGGTGACCCTGCCCACCTACCGCGGCGACTCCGTCAACGGGTTCGAGTTCACTCCCGAGGCGCGGATCCCGGACCCGCAGCGGCTGAAGCGGATGTACCAGGCGTCGGCCTCGACGCTGAACCTGGTGCGTGCCTTCACCACCGGCGGCTACGCGGACCTGCGGCAGGTGCACGCCTGGAACCAGGACTTCGTGAAGTCCTCGCCCTCGGGCCAGCGCTACGAGGCGCTGGCGCGCGAGATCGACCGGGCGCTGGCCTTCATGAACGCCTGCGGGGTGGACCCGGAGGAGTTCAAGACCGTCGAGTTCTTCTCCTCGCACGAGGCGCTGGTCCTGGACTACGAGACGGCGATGACCCGCACCGACTCGCGCACCGGTGAGCTGTACGACGTCTCCGGGCACATGGTCTGGATCGGCGAGCGCACCCGGCAGCTGGACGGGGCGCATATCGAGTTCGCCGCCAAGGTCCGCAACCCGGTGGGCGTGAAGCTGGGCCCGACGACCACGCCGGAAGAGGCGCTGTCGCTGATCGAGCGGATCGACCCGGACCGCGAGCCGGGTCGGCTGACCTTCATCACCCGGATGGGCGCGGACAAGATCCGCGACAAGCTGCCCAACCTGGTGGAGAAGGTGACCGCCTCCGGTGCGCAGGTCGCCTGGGTCTGCGACCCGATGCACGGCAACACCTTCGAGGCGGCGTCCGGGCACAAGACCCGCCGCTTCGACGATGTGCTGGACGAGGTCAAGGGCTTCTTCGAGGTCCACAAGGAGCTCGGCACCCATCCGGGCGGCATCCATGTGGAGCTGACCGGCGACGATGTCACGGAGTGCGTGGGCGGCGGTGACGAGATCTTCGTCGACGATCTGCACCAGCGTTACGAGACGGCGTGCGATCCGCGGCTCAACCGGAGCCAGTCGCTGGACCTGGCGTTCCTGGTGGCGGAGATGTACCGGGACCAGTAGGGCCCGGCCGGTAAAGATCATAAAGACGCAGGTGGGGCGCGGATCACACGGATCCGCGCCCGCTGTGCGTTGTGGGGGTCCGGCGTGGCAGGTAAGGTAAGGGTTACCTCACTGATCAATGCCATCGTCGACGCCACCGCTGGAGAGTCCGTGTACGTCTGCTCATGCTTCGGGATCACCGAGCAGCAGGTGCGTCAGCACGCGGAAACGGGCGCGTGCACCCCGCGCCAGATCGCCGGTGCCTGCAAGGCGGGCACGGACTGCGGATCGTGCGTGCGGAAGATCCAGGCGCTGCTGGGCCGCGGCGCCTGCCCCCGGCGCGAGGCGCTGGACCCGGTCGTCCTGACGACGGCCGTGACGACGGCATCCGCTGCCGCTTCCCTCCCGGGGGCGACGGCGGCCGAGGCGGCCTGACCGGCGGGCCGGTCCGGTCGCCGCGAGTTCCGCCGCCGCGGACTCAGTGGCCCTTGCCGCTCCCGGAGTAGTTGTCGCCGTTGTCGCTGGGCTGCTCGATCTGCTGGGCGATGTAGAGGGGCTCACCGAGCTTCTCGATCAGCTCCAGCTGGGTGTCGAGATAGTCGATGTGGAGTTCCTCGTCGGCGAGGATGTACTCGAAGAGATTCGCCGAGGTGATGTCCGACTTGGACCGCATCAGCTCGATGCCCCGCTTGAGGCGGTCGATCGCCTCGATCTCCACCTGCCGGTCGGCCTGGAACATCTCGGTCAGGGTCTGGCCCACCCGGACATGGAAGAGCCGCTGGTAATTGGGCAGTCCATCCAGAAGAAGGATGCGGTCGGTGAGGATCTCCGCATGCTTCATCTCGTCGAAAGACTCCGACCGGGTGTATTTGGCAAGCCGAGTCCAGCCAAAGTGGTCCTGCATCTTTGAGTGCAGAAAGTACTGATTGATCGCGGTCAGCTCGCCGGTCAACTGCTCGTTGAGGAACTCGAGGACCTCGGGGTCACCCTGCATCGGAGGGGCTCCTTCCAATCCGATCGGGAACGGCAGGTTCCGCGCATCGTCGCACCGCGCCTGTTGGGGCGTCCAGTAAGTGCATGCTTAGTACGAGTTGTGCCCGTCCCCGATGCCCTGGTCACGACCACCCCCGGCGGTCTGAGACCATGGAGCCCATGGGTCAGTCGGAAAGCCGCGAGGGGGAGCTCGCGAAGCTGCCTCCTGGGCAGCGACTGCAGCGCGGTTGGCCGGTTACGCACTATGGGCCGGTCCCGAAGTTCAAGCCGGACCGATGGGAGTTCCGGGTCTTCGGCGCCACGGCGGACGGCGAAAAACACTGCTGGACGCATGAGGAGTTCTCGGCCCTGCCGTACTCGACGGTCGTGGCCGATCTGCACTGCGTCACCAAATTCAGCATGCTCGACGCCGAATGGGGCGGGGTTTCCTCGCTGGAGATCGCGAAGCTCGCACCGCCGGCGCCCGATGTCACCCATGTGATGGTGTGGGCCGAATACGGGTTCAGCTCGAATCTGCGGCTGTCGGACTTCATGGCGGAGACCACGATTTTCGCCACCCACAAGGACGGCGAGCTGCTCACCGCCGAGCACGGCTTTCCGGTGCGGCTGGTGGTGCCCCATCTGTACGCCTGGAAGGGCCCGAAATGGGTGCGCGGGGTGGAGTACATGACCGCCGACCGCCGCGGCTTCTGGGAGGAGCGCGGCTACCACAACATCGGCGACCCCTGGACGGAGAAGCGCTACTCCTACCAGGAGGAGCCGGGCGACGGCCCGGAGCTCTAGGGGCTTCTGATGGCCGGGCCGCCGTGGGCCCGATCAGTGGTACTGGTGGACCACCGCATGCCCCTTGCCCCGCCCGATCATCCACTTGTTGACCGGCGTGGTGACCAGGAACGCCACCACGAACGACAGGGCCAGGCTGAGCCAGAAGAGAACGTCCGGCAGCGTCGCGTCCATCGCGCCCGGGAAGACGACGATCGTCGCGTTGTCGGCCAGCTCCATGATCGTGATCGATACGGTGTCGGCCGCCAGCGCCACCCGCAGCGCGCTGCGCACATCCAGCCCAGCCCGCAGCACGCCCCGCATCGTCAGGGAGTAGCCGAAGGCGAAGGCGAGCACGATCGCAAGGATCATGGTCGGGACGTTGTGCCAGGCCAGGGCCGTGCCGATGGCCATGCCCACGACCTCGCCGATGGCGCAGCCGGTGAGGCAGTGCAGGGTCGCCTGGGCGGCCATCGACCAGCTGGTAGTGCCCTCATGGTGCTGATGGCCATGGTCTTGGTGCTCATGAGGTCCATGAGGTCCGCTCTGCGTGTGCTCATGCTGTCGCATGTCCATACCCCCAGCGGTGATCGCGGATTCGTCGACCACCGTCAACGTTATACCCCCTAGGGGTATTCCTCAATGCGCCGGGCGCGTTCTCAGGCCGCCCCGGCGCGCAGCTCCTTCAGCCGGGCCACATCCGTCGCGTGCCCCTCCGTACCGCCCGGTGTCTCGATCACCAGCGGCACCCCGTCGGTCGCGGGGTGGGTGAACAGCTCGCGGAACGGCTCCGCCCCGATGTGCCCGGCGCCGATGTTCGCGTGCCGGTCCTTGTGGGCGCCGACCACGTCCTTGGAGTCATTGGCGTGGATCAGCCTGAGCCGCCCCTCACCCGCGACGGCCACCAGCTCGTCCAGCGTCTGCTTCACACCGCCCGGGGCGGCGAGGTCATGGCCCGCCGCGAACACATGGCAGGTGTCCAGGCAGACGCCCAGCCGGGGATGCCGGTCCAGCGCCTCGACATACGGGCCCAGATCCTCCACCAGCGCGCACAGCGAGGTGCCCTGCCCGGCGGTCGGCTCCAGCAACAGCCAGGGGTCGTCGTCCCGGGTCAGCTCGTCCAGCAGCGGCAGCACCCGCTCCCGTACCTGCGCGATCGCGGTGGCACGCGGACGTCCCCCGGTCGCCGAGCCGGTGTGGACGACCACGCCGAGCGCGCCGATCTCCCGGCCGCGCCGGAGCGAATGGCGCAGGGACGCAACGGAGCGTTCGGCCGTGGCCTCGGTGTGCGAACCGAAGTTGATCAAGTAGGGGGCGTGGACGTACACCGGTACCGACCGCTCGGCGCAGCCGGCGCGGAACGCCTCGTCCTGGGCGGGCGTACCGGCCGGGGTGGCCCAGCCGCGCGGATTGGCGACGAAGACCTGGACGGTCTCGGCGCCGATGTCGGCGGCGTGCGCCAGACCGACGGTGGCCAGGCCGCCGGCCACACGGATATGGCCACCGATGGGGTTGCGGATGCGATGCGTACTCACGCCATCAAGGGTCCCAGGTGCGAAGGGCCCCCTGTCGCCCCCGTTGCCCCTCGTGGTCACCCCTCGGCGAGGTCACGGTCCCCGGGCCGGGGCCCGCTGTCGGTGGGCGCCCCTACTGTGACGTACATGACTCTGCTGAGCTTTGACCGCCGCTGCTCCGAGATCGTCGCGCAGACCCAGCTGCTGCGGGGCTCGATCGAGGGCGCGGATCTGACCCGCCCCGTGCCCACCTGCCCCGGCTGGAACGTCGGGCAGCTGCTGCGTCATATCGGCGGAACCCATCGGTGGGCCGAGGAGACGGTGCGCACCCGGGCCACGGAAGCGCTGCCGGATGAGCACTTCCGCGATCTGTCGCCGTACGCGGCGGAGGACCCCGCCGAGCTCGCCCCCTGGCTGGTCGAGGGCGCCCGGATGCTGGCCGACACGCTGCGCGAGGCGGGGCCCGAGGCGCGGCTGTGGACTCCGGTGCCGGACTTCGGGCAGGTCGCCGGAGGGCGCGCGGACTTCTACGCCCGCCGCTTCACCCATGAGACGGCGATCCACCGGGCCGACGCGGTCCTCGCCCTCGGCGCGGAGTACACCCTCGACCAGGAGGTGGCCCTGGACGGCTTCGACGAGTGGCTGGCGCTCGGCTCGCTGCCGATGCACTTCGAGGTCCACCCCTGGATGCGCGAGCTGCTCGGCCCCGGCCGCACCCTGCACTTCCACGCGACCGACACCGCGCCGGAGGTGGCGGCGGAGTGGGTGGTCGACCTCACCGGCGACGCGATCATCTGGCGGCGGGCGCATGAGAAGGCCGCGGTCGCGGTGCGCGGGCCGCTGACCGACCTGCTGCTGATCATCTACAAGCGGCGCCCGGCCCGCGGCGCGGGCGTCGAGATCCTGGGCGATGAGAAGCTGCTGGACTTCTGGCTGGAGCGGGTCAGCTTCGGATGAGCCGCCGGGCTGGTGGCGTTCGCCGGATGAGCCGCCGGACGGATGGCGTTGGCCGTCCGGCCGCGGCCATCCGTCCCCGGGCCCTCAGAACACGCCGCCCTTGGTCCTGATGGTGATCGTGCTGCCCTTGGGCGCCTCGTCGCCGCCCTCCACCGACTGGTCCTGCACCTTGTCCCCGGGGAACAGCAGCGCCTTCTCGACGTCCACCTCGAACCCGGCGTCCTCCAGCTCGGCCTTGGCGTCGTCGACGTTCATCCCCGTGACGTCCGGCACCTCGACCATCTGCACGCCCTTGGAGACCGTCAGCGTCACCGTGTCGCCCTTGGCGCCCTCGCCGTCCGCCGACGGGGACTGCTCGGCGACCGAGCCCTTGTCCTCCTCCGAGAACACCTGCCGCTCGGCGATCTTCACCTTGAAGCCCTCGTCCTCCAGCGTGGACTGTGCCTCGTCGACCGAATCGCCCACCACATCCGGGATGTCGACCGGCCGGCCCTTGCTGACCACGATCGACACCGGCGTCTCGGGGCGGCGCACGGAGTCGGGGCCCGGGCTGGTGGAGAGGACCGAGTCCTGGGCCGTCTCACTGCTGAAGCGGCCGGTGACCTTGCCGACCGTCAGCCCCTGGTCCGCGATCTTCCGCTTGGCCTCGGCGAGCGGCATCCCCACCACATTGGGCACCTCGGCCCGCGGGCGCCCCTGGGAGACCCGGATGGTCACGGTGCCGGTGTCGCGGACGCGCTCGCCCGGGCCGGGCTTGGAGCCGATGACCTTCCCCTTGGGAATGACATCGCTGAACTCGTTGACGACCTTCACATCGAGGCCCGCGCCGTGCAGCTTCTTCTCGGCCTCCGCCTGGGTCTTCCGCAGCACCGGCGGGACCTCGGTGAACTGGCCGGCGCTGATGTACCAGATCCCGACGCCGAGGGCGATCGCCAGCAGCACCGCGGCGGCGATCGTCACGATCCCGCGGCGCGGCAACCGGCCCCGGCCGCCGCGTTCGCCCCTGCGGTGCCCCTCCTGCCGGGGCGGTTCCGGGGGCAGCTCCAGACGGCTGGTGTGGTTGAGCCGGTCCTGGTCGTCGGCGGCCGCCGCCGGGCGCGGAATCACCGCCGTACGGTTCTCGGACCCGGCCGAGTGGTCCTCCCTGGCCTGCGGCGGCACCGCGTCCAGCTGCTCGTCGGTCAGCGCCGCCCGCACCGCGCGGGTCGTGCTCAGCAGCGCTACGGCGTCGGCGGGGCGCGCCTCGACGGCGCGTGCGGTGGCCGAGGCCACCAGCGCGTCCAGCTCCGGGGCGACCCCGGGCGCGAGGGCGGAGGGCGGCGGGACGTCCTCGTTCAGATGCTGGTAGAGGATCTGCGCCGGGGTGCTGCCGCCGTGCGGCTTGGCGCCGGTCAGCATCTCGTACAGCACCACACCGCAGGCGTAGACATCGGCGCGGGTGTCGGCCGTGCCGTGCTCGATCTGCTCGGGCGCGAGATACGAGACGGTGCCGAGGACGCTGCCGGTGGAGGCGCTGGTGTTGGTGTCCACCGCCCGGACCAGGCCGAAGTCGGCGACCTTGACCCGGCCGTCGTCCCCGATCAGCACGTTCTCGGGCTTCATGTCGCGGTGGACGAAACCGGCGCGGTGGGCCGCGCCGAGCGCGGCCAGCACCGGCTCCAGGATGTCCAGCGCGGCGCGCGGATGCAGCGCCCCGCGCCCGCGGAGCACATCGCGCAGGGTGCAGCCGGGGACGTACTCCATGGCCAGATAGACATGGCCGCCGTCCGCTCCCTGGTCGTAGACGGCGACCACATTGGCGTGCGCGAGTCTCGCGACGGACTTGGCCTCCCGGATGAAGCGCTCGACGAAGGCGGCGTCGGAGGCGAGGTTCTGATGCATCACCTTCAGCGCGAGCACACGGTCCAGCCGGGTGTCGACGGCCCGGTAGACCGTCGCCATCCCGCCAACGGCGATGCGCGCCTCAATGCGGTAGCGGCCGTCGAGCTCCTGCCCGACGAGGGGGTCCTGGAGGGTCGTATCCACGGGGGAAGTCTACGAGGCGCCGATATCGGCCAGGACCGCCCGCTCCAGGTGGGGCGGGTACTGCAGCGGAACGGTGACACCGGCGGGTCAGTAACCGTGACACCGGCGGGTCAGTAACCGTGACACTGGCGGGTCAGTAACCGTGACACCGGCGGGTCAGTTGTGCGACGCGGCGGCGATCGCGGCCAGCTCCTCCAGCGCGGAGGTCCAGGACAGCGCGGCGTACTCGGCGTGCTTGGCCTTGGCGTCCTCGGGGACGGCCAGGGCGCGGATACCGCTCTCCGCGAACCGCAGCCGGGTGCCCCGCCCCTCGGGCGAGAGCGCGAACTCCACGAGGGTGGCTTCGCCGGGGTCCGAGGGGGCGTGATCGGGCTCCAGTGCCAGCCGGAAGCGGAAGAGGGCGTCCGGGACCGCCCGCTCGACCATGCCGTGGAACTCTCCGTGCTCGTCCCAGCGGAACCGGAGCCGCCCGCCCGGGTGCGGATCGATCTCGCAGCCGCCGGGGGCGTACCAGGCGCGGATGTGCTCGGGCGTGGTCAGTACCCGCCACACCCGGTCGATCGGCGCCGGTACGTACACCTCGCGCTCGATCCGGTCGTCCACGGTCACGGTCACGGCGACCACCTCCGGGCTGTGGGCTGCTCCCTCCCTCCACGGTAGGGCCCCGAGGGGCCCGGAGACCGGTCGGCCGAACGCGCTGGGCCTGGCCGAACGCGCGGGGCTCGCCGCACGCCCGGGGCCTCGCCGAACGCGCTGGACCCAGCCGAAGGCCCGTGGCCCAGCCGAAGGCCCAGGGCCTAGCCGAAGGCCGGGCGCTCGGGGTCCAGGGCGGCCAGGCCCTCGGCCGGGCTCGACGCCTCGGCGAAGTGACGGCGCGGGATCCGGCCCGCCCGGTGGGCCAGCCGCCCCGCCTCCACGGCGTGCCGCATCGCCCCCGCCATCAGCTCCGGCTCCTGGGCCCGGGTGACGGCCGAGGCCAGCATCACCGCCGCACACCCCAGCTCCATGGCCAGCGCGGCGTCCGACGCCGTGCCCGCGCCCGCGTCCAGGATCACCGGAACGGTGGCGCGCTCGGTGATCAGCTGGAAGTTGTGCGGATTGCGGATGCCGAGCCCGGAGCCGATGGGGGAGCCGAGCGGCATGATCGCGGCGCAGCCGACGTCCTCCAGCTTCCGGGCCAGGATCGGATCGTCATTGGTGTACGGCAGGACCGTGAACCCGTCGTCCACCAGGATCTCGGCCGCGTCCAGCAGCTCGATCGGATCGGGGAGCAGGGTGCGCTCGTCGGCGACCACCTCCAGCTTGACCCAGTCCGTGCCCAGCGCCTCCCGGGCGAGGCGGGCGGTGAGTACGGCCTCACCGGCGGTGAAACACCCGGCGGTGTTGGGCAGCGGACGGATCCCGTGCCGGTTGAGCACGGAGAGCACCGACCCCTGCACCGTGGGGTCGAGCCGCCGCATCGCGACGGTCGTCAGCTCGGTGCCGGAGGCCAGCAGCGAACGCTCCAGGATTTCCAGACTGGGCGCGCCGCCCGTGCCCATGATCAGCCGGGAGCCGAAGTCGGTCCCGGCGATGGTCAGCGGGTCGGGCGCGGCGAGCGACGCGCGGTCGGCGGCGCGGTGGGCCGCCGTGGCGTCGGGGGCGGCCGCGACGGCTGTGGTGGTCGTGGTGGGAGCCATGGGTGGGATCAGCCTCCTTGGACCGCGGTGAGGACCTCGACGCGATCACCGTCGCCGAGCGAGGTCGCGGACCACTGGGTGCGCGGGACAACCGTCTCGTTGACGGCGGCGGCGACACCCGAGGGCGCCTGGGTGAGGGTCGCGACGAGCCGGTCGAGCGTGGTGCCCTCGGGCACCTCGCGAGGCTCGCCGTTGACGGAGACGGTCATGTGTGCTGCTCCTGTGCTGGGGAGTGCGCGGCGCCGGGGGCGCCGGGGGCACCGGGAGAGGACGCTGCCGAGCCGGGCGAGGGGGCGGCCGGGGCGGCCGGGGCCGCCGAGGTGTCCGCGGGGGCCGCGAAGCGCCGCGGGCTGAACGGCTGGGCCTCCGGGGGGAGTTCTCCGCTGGTCAGGGCCTCGGCCATGACATCGCCGGTGATCGGGGTGAGGAGCACGCCGTTGCGGAAGTGGCCGCTGGCCAGCAACAGCCCCGGCAGCGCGGTCGGGCCGAGCATCGGGGCGTTGTCGGGGGAGCCGGGGCGCAGCCCCGCGGACGTCTCCACCAGCGGCAGTTCGGTGATGCCGGGCACCACCTCATGGGCGTCCCGCAGCAGTTCGTACACCCCGCCCGCGGTGACCGTGGTGTCCCAGCCCAGCTCCTCGCTGGTCGCGCCGATGACCAGCTCGCCGTTCTCGCGCGGCACCAGGTAGACCGGTCCGCCGCGCACCACGGCCCGTACGGTCCGTGAGAGGAACGGCGCGTACCGCTCGGGCACCGACAGCCGCACCACCTGCCCCTTGACGGGCCGTACGGGCGGCAGGACGTCCTCGGGAACGCCCGCGAGCCGTCCGCTGAGGCTGCCCGCGGCCAGTACGGTCCGCTCGGCGGCCAGGCGCGTGCCCCCGGTCAGCTCGACCCCGGTGGCGCGGTCGCCGTCCAGCAGCAGCCGCTCCGCGCGGTCGCGGTGGAAGGCGACCCCGGCCCGCTCGCACGCGGTCAGCAGCGCCGCCGTCAGCCGCCGCGGATCCACCTGGTGGTCACCGGCGACGCGCAGCCCGCCGTGTACGCCCGGCGAGAGCATCGGCTCCATACGGCGGCATTCACGCCCCGTCAGCCACTCGGACTCCAGCCCGAGCCCCTGCTGGAAGGTGTGGAGCTCGCGCAGATGGGCGCGGTCGTCGGCGTCGAACGCGACGGCGAGCGTGCCGCACGCGCGGTGGCCCACGTCCTGGCCGCCCGCCTCCTCGAGCTCGGCCACGAAGTCCGGATAGCGGCGTGCGGAGGCCATGTTGAGGCCGAGCAGGGTCTGCTCGCCGTAGTGCAGTTCGGTGACGGCCGCCAGCATCCCGGCCGCGACCCAGGCGGCTCCGCCGCCGGGCGCGGGGTCGACGAGCGCGGTACGCAGCCCCCGCTGGGCCGCCCGCCAGGCCGTGACCAGCCCGATGATGCCGCCGCCGATGACGAGGGCGTCGTAGCGTCCGCCGGGTGGCGGCCCGCCTGATGTGTGAGGTCCGTCGTCGTGACCGTGACCTGGTGCGTGCGTGGACACGCTGCCCCTCCCTTCGCCGGCATGACCCGGATCAGGTTCGTACGGTCGGAGGCCGTTCCAGCCTCCCTCTCAGCCCGGTCCGCCCGGGCTCCCGCGAGTGCTCTGTCCCGCCACCCTAGTACGCGCCCCGAATCACCCGAAAGACCGGCCGCACACCAGCAACCCCAGCCCAGTCGGCTCCCACTCCAGCCCCGGCGGTTCCCATTCCAACCCTGGCGGTTTTCAATCCAGCCCTGGCGGTTCCCATTCCGGCCCCGGCGGTTCCCATTCCAGCCCCCGGCGGTTTTCAATCCAGCCCCTCCGGCGTTTGAGGAGCGGGGTCCGGGGCGGAGCCCCGCAACCCCAGCCCCTCCGGCGCTTGAGGAGCGGGGTCGGGGGCGGAGCCCCGGCGGGGGCCGAGGGGGCGGAGCCCCATCGTTTCGGGAAGGGGCGGGGTGGGGGCTCCCCGCCGAAGGCGCCCACAACCCGCACCCCGCCGCCCTGCCCAACCCCCCCCCCACCCCCTCCCACCCCCGCCCGTCCCCCCCACTCTGTGTCCGACCTCTCGTAAGCCACTCTCCAGTCCGCCCCACCAGCCGCAATACAGTGATCGTGTGAGCGATGAGACGACGACGAAGCCGTCCTCGAACGGCGCCGGACAGCGCGTGGTGATCGTCGGCGCGGGCATGGCGGGGGTGCAGACCGCCGTCGCACTGCGCGAACAGGGCTGGACCGGGGAGATCGTCCTGCTGGGCGCGGAGCCCCACCAGCCCTATGACCGGCCCCCGCTGTCCAAGGCCGTACTGCTCGGCAAGGCCGAGGGCTCGACGCTGGACGTGGACTTCGCCGGGCTCGGCATCGGCCTGCGGCTCGGCGTCGAGGTCACCGGCCTGCGCCCGGACAAGCGGCTCGTCGAGACCGCGACCGGCCAGCTCCCGTACGACGTCCTGGTGATCGCCACCGGCGCCGAGCCGATCCCGCTGCCGGGCAGCGAAGGAGAGCCCGGCGTCCATCTGCTGCGCACGTTGGACGACGCCGAGCGACTGCGCCCGGTGCTCGCCCGGCAGCGCGAGATCGCGGTCGTGGGGGCGGGCTGGATCGGCGCCGAGTTCGCCACGGCGGCGCGCGAGGCGGGCTGCGCCGTGACCGTCGTCGAGGCCGCCGACCGGCCGCTGGCGGGCGCGCTCCCGGCCGAGGTCGCGGCCCCCATGGCGGCCTGGTACGAGGACTACGGCGCCCGGCTGGTCACGGGCGCCCGGGTGGCCTCCGCCGACGAGAGCGGGCTGCTGCTCGGCGACGGCACCCGGCTGCGCGCGGGCGCGGTGGTCGTCGGCATCGGGGCCCGGCCCGCCACGGGCTGGCTGGCGGGCTCGGGCGTGGAGCTGGCCGAGGACCGGTCCGTCGCCGCCGACGACCGGCTGCGCACCTCCGCGCCGGACGTCTACGCGGTCGGCGACTGCGCCTCCTTCCCGTCCGCCCGCTACGGAACGCGGCTGCTGGTGCACCACTGGGACAACGCGCTCCAGGGGCCGCGCACCGTCGCCGCCAATGTGGTGGGGAGCCGGACGGCCGCCCACTTCCCGGGTGTGGTCTACGACCCGGTGCCGTACTTCTGGTCCGAGCAGTTCGGGCGCTTCGTGCAGTACGCCGGGCACCACTCGGAGGCCGATGAGCTGGTCTGGCGCGGCGATCCGGCCGGTGCCGCCTGGTCGGTGTGCTGGCTGCGCGAGGGCGCCCTGGTCGCCCTGCTGGCCGTCGGCCGTCCGCGCGATCTGGCCCAGGGGCGCAAGCTGATCGAGCGCGGCGCCCGGCTGGACCGGACGCGGGCCGAGGACCCCTCGGTGCCGCTGAAGTCGGCCGTCCTCTGACCGGCGGGCCGACCGCCGGTCGGCCGTCGGCCGGGGAGCTCGGGGGCGGGGCGGGCGGCCCGCGCGGCGGACGCCCGGCTACCCACTGTCAGTCCCAGATGGCAGGCTTGTTCCGTGACCGAGATTGACGCAAAGATCGATGCTCTCGTCCCCGCCTGGCTCACCCTCCCCGACGTCGCCGAGCGACTGAGGGTCGATGTGACGCGCGTCCGGCAGCTGGTCAAGGAGGGCCAGCTGATCGCCGTGCGCCGTGGCGAGAACAGGGTCCTTCAGGTGCCCGAGGAGTTCATCGGTGACGGAAAGGTCGTCAAGGGCCTCGTGGGGACCTTGACGCTTCTGAAGGACGACGGCTTCAGCGACGAAGAGATGCTGGAGTGGCTCTTCACCCCCGACCCAAGCCTGCCCGGCACCCCGGCACAGGCGCTGAGCGAGAATCGCGGTACGGAAGTGAAGCGGCGCGCTCAGGCCCTCGCCGTGTGACGTGGCCCTCGCCGTCTGACGCCGTCAGCGCCAGCTTTCCGTGGCTTTCCGTACGGGGCTCGTACACAGTCCGTACGGGGCCTGTACAGGGCTGGTCGTTTTCGCACGGACTTCGCGTGGGCTTCGCGTGGGCTTCGCGCTCTCGCCGCCGTCATCGCACCTGACCGCACTCTGATCGCAACCTGATCGAACCCTGATCGCACCTGGCGTACGGGCCGGGCTCCACTGACGGCCCGTACGCCGCCCGACCCTCCAGGGGGCCCCATGTCCACCGCCACCACCGTCACCGCCACCGCGACCGCTCGCGAGCAGCTGGCCGACGCCCGCCTCTATCTGTGCACCGACGTCCGGAAGCGCCAGGGCGATCTGCCGGAGTTCCTGGACGCCGTTCTGGGGGCGGGGGTGGACATCGTCCAGCTCCGGGAGAAGGACATGGAGGCGGCCGAGGAGTTGGAGCACCTCCAGGTCTTCGCGGACGCCTGCCGTCGGCACGGCAAACTGCTGGCCGTCAACGACCGGGCCGATGTCGCGCATGCCATCGGCTCGGACGTGCTCCATCTGGGCCAGGGCGATCTGCCGGTGCCCGCGGCGCGCGCGATCCTCGGCGAGGACGTGCTGATCGGGCGCTCCACCCATGCGGAGGCGGAGGTGGACGCGGCGGCCGTCCAGCCCGGTGTGGACTATTTCTGCACCGGCCCTTGCTGGCCCACCCCCACCAAGCCGGGCCGTCACGCCCCGGGGCTGTCCCTGGTGCGTTACGCGGCCGCGCTGGGCACGGAGCGGCCGTGGTTCGCCATCGGCGGAATCGACGCCTCCAACCTGGATCAGGTCCTGGAGGCGGGCGCCCGCCGCATCGTCGTGGTCCGGGCCATCACGGCCGCCGACGACCCGGCGGGGGCGACGGCTGAGCTGGCGAAGCGGGTCCGCGCGGCGGCCTGACCGGGTCCGGCCCGACCGGGATCCTGACCGGGTCCGGCCCGACCCGGGTGGGGTCCGGCCCGACCGGGGTGGGGCCCGCCCCGCGGCCCGGTCCGGCCCTTCACCTGGGCTTCACCCACCTTTCATCCGGTCCGGCCCGTCCGCCGGTCGAAGGCGTACGGAACTGTCCGCACTGCGGACAGGAAGCTGGCAAAACCCCCATATCTCCGAGGTCGGGTGGGCGTAGCCGGGCCGGGTCGATAGCCTGCACGTATGGCCCTAGGCACCGCTTCCACCAGGACCGATCGCGCCCGTACCGTGCGCGATCTGCTCGCGTCGGGCGAGCAGTCGTATTCCTTCGAATTCTTCGCCCCCAAAACGGCGAAGGGCGAGCAGACGCTGTGGAACGCCATCCGCAGGCTGGAAGCCGTCTCGCCCACCTTCGTCTCCGTGACCTACGGAGCCGGCGGTTCCTCCCGCGAGGGCACCGTGCGTGCCACCGAGCGCATCGCGACGGACACCACGCTCACCCCCGTCGCCCATCTGACCGCGGTCAATCACTCCCGGGCCGACCTGCGCAACATCATCGGGCAGTACGCCGGCGCCGGGATCCGGAACATGCTGGCCCTGCGCGGCGACCCGCCGGGCGATCCCATGGGGGAGTGGATCCAGCACCCCGACGGTCTCAACTACGCAGCGGATCTGGTCCGGCTGATCAAGGAGTCCGGCGACTTCTGCGTCGGCGTGGCCGCGTTCCCCGAGATGCACCCCCGCTCGACGGACTGGGACACCGACATCCGTCACTTCATCGACAAGTGCCGCACGGGTGCCGACTTCGCCATCACGCAGATGTTCTTCTACCCCGAGGACTATCTGCGGCTGCGCGACCGGGTCGCCGCCGCGGGCTGTACGACACCGATCATCCCTGAGATCATGCCGGTCACGAACGTCAAGCAGATCGAGCGGTTCGCGCAGCTCAGCAATGCGGCGTTCCCGCCCGAACTGGCCGAACGGATTCTGGCGGTGAAGGACGACCCGGCGGCTGTACGCTCGATCGGGATCGACTACGCCACGAAGCTGTGCGCGCGGTTGATGGCCGAGGAGATCCCCGGGCTGCACTTCATTACCCTGAACCACTCCACGGCGACGCTGGAAATCTACGAGAATCTGGGACTGCATCAGCGGTCCTGATGACGGCAGCCGACGGGCGGCCGCATTGAGAGGGGCGGGCATGGGCTGGACGGTCCTCTACATCGCTTTCGGCGTCGTCGCGCTATGGCTGCTCGGAGAGGTCCTCCTGCAGTACAAGGCGCGGCTCCGCTGGCGGCTGCTGGCCTTCGTGGGTTTCCTGGGCGTGGTCCTCGGTGTGCTGATCCCGTCGGTTCTGGTTATCGGGGTGGGGGCGATCGCCTTCGCCGTCGGCCAGACGTATGTGACGCTCTCCTTCCGGCGCGGTTTCGCCGCGGGCTGGGCGCTGAGCGGCGGGCTGCCGGGGCTGCTCGGGCGCGAGGGGAGGAGCGCCCGGCCGGACGACGCGGACAAGGAGCCGATCCTCGAGGTCTCCGACCTGGAGGCGGTCCCGGCGGCGCGGCCGGAGCCGCCCGCGTATCAGCCGGAGCCCCCCGCGTATCAGCCGGAGCCGCCCACCTACCAGCCGCAGCCGATGCCCGACGACACCGGCGAGTACGGCGTCTACGAGGAGCCGTCCCCCTTCACCCCGGCCTCGGGCGCGTACAGCGAGGCGACGGCGGACGGCTACAGCGCGTACGAGACGTACGGCGGCTACGGCGCGCAGCAGGACCACAGCCAGGGGCAGGGCCACAACTACGGCCAGGACGTCTACGCGGACCAGATGAGCCAGGCCGGGCAGTACGGCTACGGGAACGAGGCGTACGCGGCCTACGGCCAGGATCCGTACGGCGGTGCCCAGCCCCAGGCCCAGCCCTACGACCAGCAGGCTTACGATCAGCAGGCGTACGGCCAGCAGCAGTACGCCGACCAGTACGCGGCCTACGGCCAGCAGGATCCGTACGGCGGGACCTACGGCGGCGGCGACCACTGGGCGGCCGAGGCCGGTTACGCCTCCCCGGACCCGGCGTACGACGTGATGCAGTCCGGCGGGCCCTGGGTGCCGCAGCAGCGCGAGGGCGACGCCGCGCCCCCGGCGGACCAGCAGGCGTACCCGTACCAGCAGCAGGACCAGCAGCAGGGCCAGCAGCCGGGCCAGAACCAGGGCTACCCCCAGGGCTTCGACGACCAGTACCGCTACTGAGCTCCGCCGACAGGTGGGTGCCGCTCCCGGGGCGGTACCCACCTGCGCGTTTCCGGGCCCGCGCTACTCGTTTCCCGGGCCCGCGATACGGCTGGGACGTGCCGCTCGGGCCCGCGCTACTGGGAGCCGCGCCAGTCCCCGCCCTCGACGATCAGCCCGGCCACCAGCGCGCCCGACATCCCCGCGTGGGCGAGCCCGCCGCCCGGATGGGCCCAGCCGCCCGCCAGATACAGACCCGGTATCCGGGTGGCGTTGGCGGGCCGCAGAAACGCGCCGTCCGCCCCGGCGAGCACCGGGCCCGGAACGCCACCGCCCCGGGCGCCCGTCTCCGCCGCGGTGTCGGCGGGTGTGCGGACCTCATGCCACAGCAGCCGCCCCCGCAGATCCGGTATGGCGGCCCCGGCGGCCGTGATCAGCCGCTGGGCGTCCTGCTCCGCCGCCGCGCCGTCCGTCCAGTCCACCGGGCCGTGCGGGGCGACGACGGCGGTAAGGGTGACGGCCTCGTGCTCCGCGTCCGGGCGCACCGTGGGGTCGTCCGGGCGCAGCACGGTCACCGTGGGGCGGGGGCAGGGCTCGCGGAGCCCCTGGCCGTCGCCGAAGACGGCGGCCAACTCCGCGTCGCGGTCCGGGGCGTGGACCACGGTGCGGTGCGCGGTGTCCGCGGGGCGGGCGCCGCGCAGCGCCAGGAAGACGGTCAGCCGCCCCGGTGTGCCGCCGCCCGCGCCGGGCTCCGGCCGCACGTCCCCGTCCCGCCAGGGCCGCTGCCCGCCGAGCAGTGGGGGCAGCAGCGCGGGGTCGATGCCCGAGACCACCGCGTCGGCCTCCGCGACGCCGCCGTCGGCCAGCTCCACACCCGCCGCACGGCCGTCCTTCTCCACGATGCCGGTGACCTCGGCCTCGAAGTGGAATTCCACCTTCCGCTGACGGCAGCGCTCATGGAGCGCATCGGCGAGCGCCCGCATCCCCCCGCGCACGTACCAGGTGCCGAAGGTCTGCTCGACATAAGGCAGCACGGTGGCCGCGGCGGGGGCCGAGCGCGGGTCCAGGCCGTGTGCCAGCGCATGGCTCTCCAGGAGGGCCACGGCGCGCGGATCCCCCAGCTCACGGCGGGCCACCTCGGCGAGCGTGGGCGGCCCGGCGGCGCCACCACCCCGGCGGAAGAGGCCGCCGAGCCCCCTGCGCCGCACGGGGGCGGCCGGATAGGGGTCGCGGCCCAGAACCCGCCAGTCGGCGCGCAGCGGCTCCTCCAGGAGCGGTCTGCGGGTGGCGTCCCACACCTCGCGCGCCCGGTTGACCAGATCGCTCCAGCGCTCGCCCGCGCCCGCGCCGAAGGCGCCGTCCAGCGCCTGGAGCACTCCGGCCCGCGAGGCGTTGGGCAGCCGGACGTCCGTGCCGTCGGCGAAGAGGTGCCGGCTCGCCGGGTCGACCTGGACGAGCTCCACGCTCTGCTCCAGGGTCTGCTTGCCGGTCTTCACGAACAGATCCCGGTGGACGGCGGGCAGATGCAGCAGCCCCGGGCCCGTGTCGAAGCGGAAGCCGTCCCGCTCGAAGCGGCCGACCCCGCCGCCATGGGCGCGCCCGCGCTCGTACACCACCACCCGGTGGCCCGCCACGGCCAGCCGGGCGGCCGCCGCCATGGCGCCCATCCCGGAGCCGATCACCACAATCCGTGCCATGACCGTGACTTTATCCGCCCCCACCGACAGCCGGGTCACCGTGCCTGGGGACGAACGCGCAGAGCTGAGTACGCGTACTCAGCCGGGGAGATGAGTAGCCACGCGGATGGACCGCCACCTGCGTGGACGAGAGAGTGGAGCACACGGAAGGGCGCGCGCCGCACCGCCGGCACGGGGCGGCGGAACGGCGCGGGCCCGGACGAAAGGTGGGAGTCACCGGGAGTCTCCGGACCAGGAGCCTCCAACGGGGGAAGTACGGGGGAGTTACGGGGGGAGGCGCTGTTCCGGTCAGGTCGATGAAGGTCGATCTGCCGGAACAGCGCCTTCTGCTTTCACCCCGGGTTTCACCCCGAGGCCACGGTCCCGCCGACGCGGCCCTGGAGCAGCCGTGACAGCGCCGCGTGCACATCCTCCAGCGACCGCTCCGGCTGATAGGACTGCCAGTCCAGCGCGGCCACCAGCACCATCCCGAACAGTGCCGAGGCCGTCAGCGGGATGTCGATGTCCTCGCTGAGCTCGTGCGTGGCCACCCCGGCCCGCAGCTCGGCCTCGATCACCGCTATGGCCCGCTGCCGGACCATCATCAAGGTGGACTGCCAGGCGCGGTTGGTGCGCCACAGCTCGGCCACGTACAGCTGGGTGAGCGACGGATAGCGGGAGATGAAGTCCAGCCCGGCCCGGACCATGGCGTCCAGCGCGTCCACGTGGCTGCCGCCGCGCTCGGCGTTCTCGTCGGCGGCGGTCTGGAGCGAGGCGGTCAGCAGCTCGATGCCGTGCTGCAGCAGCTCCTCGAAGAGCACGGTCTTGCTGGCGAAGTTGTAGTACACCGTGCCCTTGGCCACCCCCGCCCGTTCGGCGATCTCGTCCACGGTGGTGGAGGAGAAGCCCTGTTCCGCGATGAGGGTGACCGCTGCCTCGAAGAGTTTCTGCCGGGTGGCCTGGCGGCGCGTGCTGCTGCTGTCCATGGCGCCGATTCTGCCCGTTGTCGATGTTATCCCGCTCACAGGCTCAGCTCCGGGTGCAGCCGGTCCACCGTCCACACCTGCCGGCGCCGCGCCGACCACGCGGTGAGCGCCAGGGCGGCCGCGGTGAATCCGATGAGCACTCCGCAGGCCAGCCACACCGGTCCGAGCCCGCCGCCGGTGATCAGCCGGCGCAACCCGTCCACCACGTAAGTCATCGGCAGGAAGGGGTGGATGGCGTTGAAGAAGCGCGGACTCGTCTGCACCGGATAGGTGCCGCCCGCCGAGGTCAGCTGGAGCATCAGCAGGGCCAGTACCAGGATCCGGCCGGCCGGTCCGAAGCGGGCGTTCAGCCACTGCACGATCGCCGCGAAACAGGCCGTCACCAGCATCAGGAAGCCGAGCGTGCCCGCGGCCCGCACCATCTCGAGGCCGATCGCCCAGTGCAACACCGCCATCAGGGCCAGCGTCTGGAGCACACCGATCGCGGCGACCGGCAGCCAGCCCGCGAACGCGATCCGCCAGGAGGACGCGCCCGCCGCCAGCGCGCGCCCGTTGAGCGGCTGGATCAGCATGTAGGCCACCATCGCGCCGACCCACAGGGAGAGCGGGATGAAGTACGGGGCGAAGCCCGTGCCGTAGTTGGGCGCCTTGTGCAGCGCCTGGTTCACCAGCCGCACCGGATCCGACATCACCTCCGTACGGGCGTCCCGGTCCTGCTCGCCGTAGTCGGGGATCTTGGCCGCGCCGTCGTGCAGACCCCCGGAGAGCTTCCCGGAGCCGTCCACGAGCCGGTACATCCCGCCGCCCAGGGTGTCCGCGCCGCCGCGCGCCTTACCGACGCCGCTGTCGAGATCGGACGCGCCGGTCTTGGCGCTGCTCAGCCCGGTGTGCAGGGTTCCGGCGCCCTTGGCGACCTTCCGCGCCCCGGAGTTGAGGGTGTTGATCTTCCGTACGGCGGAGTCGAGGTCGGTGTCCAGGTGCGGGGCGTTGTGCGCGAGCCAGAGCGCCTGGCCGTGCAGATCGTCCAGATGGCCGCCGAGGGTGTCGAGTTGGCCGGTGTGGTCCTGGACCAGCTTGTTGACGTCCTCGGCCACATCGGCGGCGGTGCCGGCCGCCGCCACCGACTTCTTCAGCGCGGGGCAGTCCGGGTCGGTGGGCACCGCGCCCTCGCAGCGGGTCCGGTAGTCGGCGGCGAGGTCGTCGGACGCCTTACGGGCCTTGGTGGCCGCCGTGGAGGTCTTCTCGGGCAGGGTGTCGAGGTTGTCGGACGCCTTCTGGGAGGCGTCGGCGACCAGTTGGGAGATGTCCCCGATCTCCTTGCCGTGCTCCTTGAGGAACGGGCGGACCTTGGCCGCCACGTCGTTGACCTTGTCGGACAGGGACTGGGTGCCGTCGGCGACCCCGCCCGCGCCGGTCTCGAGCGTCCCGGAGCCCTTGTAGAGCGAGCCGAGCCCGGACTTCAGATCGCGGCTGCCCTCCTTGGCCTTGGCCAGGCCCTTGGCGAGGTCGTCCGCGCCCTTCTTGGCCTTGCCGATGCCCTTACCGAGCTTGTCGGCGCTGTTGGCGGCATTCTCCGTCTCGCCGTGGATGTCGGCGAAGGAGATGAAGATGTTGTCGTAGAAGCCGCGGGACGCCTTGGTGGAGGCCGCGGCGCGCACCTCGGAGAAGACCGAGCGGGAGATCTGGCCGACGATGTAGTTGTTGGCGTCGTCGGTGCGCACCTTGAGGGCGCCGGTCTCCGGTGACTTCCCGGAGCTTGAGGCGATCTGCCGGCTGAAGTCCTGGGGGACGGTCAGCGAGAGGTAGTACGTGCCGTTCGCGACGCCCTTACGGGCTTCGGCGGCGCTCGTGGGGTGCCAGTCGAAGGTCTCGCTGTCGAGCAGCTTGTCGGTGATGTCGTCGCCCGCGGTGAGGTGCTCGCCCTTCACGGTGGCGCCGGTGTCCGAGTTGACGAGGGCTACCGGGATCTTGTTCAGCTTGCCGTACGGATCCCAGAAGGACCACAGGTACAGCGCGCCGTAGAGCAGCGGCAGCAGGAGCAGGGCGGCGAGCGCCGCACGCGGCAGCTTGCCCCTTCCGAACCGCTTCAGCTCAAGCGCGGCGAGTTTCGGCGAGCGCATCCGCCGACCCCTCCTCGTTCTCGTCGTGTTCGTGTCCTTCGGCGGCGGGCGCGTCGGCCTGCTGGGTCCGGCGGGCCTTCTCGCCGTTCTCACCGCTCTCGCCGTTCTCGGCGGCGCTGGTGCGTGCGGTGCGGACCACGACCGCCCCGGGCGGGGCCTGGCTGCACACCGCGAGGACCGTGGTGCCGTCCTCCGCGATCTCCCGCAGCAGCGCCCAGGCCCGCTCGCGATCGTCGTCCGAGAGCTTCAGGTCGGCGTCGTCGACGGCCAGCAGCCGCGGACGGGAGATGAGGGCGAGCGCGATCGACAGCCGCAGCGCCTCCAGCCGCTCCAGGTCCCGTACGGCCGTACGCGGCCCCTTGGGCAGCGTGTCGAGGTCCAGCCCGGCGGCAGTGAGGGCGGCGTCGATCGCGGCCCGGGACGCGGCGGCCCGCTCCCGGCGCGGGCGCAGCAGCCCGCGGGGGGAGTCGGCGAACCGGCGCCGCAGCATCGCCCGCTCGCGCAGGTGCTCGGCGACGGTGAGCACCGGGTCGAGCTCGGTGACGCCCGGCACATGCGCGAGCGCGCTGATCCGGCGTATGCGCGCCATCTGTTGGGGCACTCGGAAGCCACCGACACCGCCGTGTCCCTCGGTGGGGCGCATCCGGCCGGTGAGCGTGAGCAGCAGGGAGGTGCGGCCCGAACCGGACGGGCCCTCGACGGCGATCAGCGCACCCGGGTCGGCGGTGATGTCGGCACCGCGGAACGCCCAGCCGTGCGACCCCCTGACGCCGAGCCCCTCGGCCGTCACCGCCGCCCCGGTCTCCGCTTCTGGGGTGCCCCCCACACAGATCACTTCCTTGATTTTTGAACTGACTGGTCAGTGCAAAAACCAGTATGGGGCATGGCGGAGCGAGGCGTGGCGCCGGGGGCGTTCGCGCTGGTCAGGGCCGATTGTCAGTGGTGTGCCCCACGATGGCCCCATACGGCGGTCGCTTTACCACACGAGCGGCCGCCACGCGACGACAGGAGGTTCGTCATGGCCAGTACCGCCGCAGCGCGCCGGCACCGTGCCGCCGCCCCTGCCCCCTCGTTGACCGGTCCCGCGAGCGATGTCCACCCCGTGCTGCGCCGCGCGTCCGCCCCGCCCGCCGCCGCGGCCCTGCTCACCCAGGCCCATGAGGGTCTGGAGGAGGCCGCCGTGCTCGAGACCCCCAACGAGCGCTTTGCGACCGCACATCTGGCCGCCCTGCGCACGGCCGCCGTCGTGCTCGCCGTGCGCGGCCGCCCCGAGCCCACCGCGCGCCGCCGCGCCCGGATCCGCAGTGCCTGGGAGGTGCTGCCCGAGGTCGCTCCCGAACTGGCCGAGTGGAGTGCCCTGTTCGCCTCCGGCGCCGAGCGCCGGGCCCGCGCCGAGGCGGGGATAGAGGGCGCCGCGAGCCCGCGGGACGCGGACGATCTGCTGCGCGCCACCGCGATGTTCCTGCGCCTGGTGGAGCGCATGCTGATGCTGCAGCCCGCCCTGCCCCACCAGAGGCCGGACGACGAGCCGGGCCCGTCGGGGGCCTGAGGGGCGGCCCGGTATCGGCGTGGGGGTGGTCCGGTACGGGCGTGGGGGCGGCCCCTGCGTCCGCGCGGGGGTGGTCGGGTGTCCGCGTGGGGCTTGTCGGGTGTCCGCGCGGGGGTCGTCCGGCGTTCGCGTGGGAGCGGCCCCGTGTGCGCGTGGGGTGGTCCGGTATCGCGCGGCGGGGGTGGTCGGGTGACCGCTGGGGAACCGGTATCCGTGTGGCGCCGGTCCGCCGGCCGCCTCGGCGCGGCCCGCCCCCCCGGAGGCAATAGGCTGGGAGCGCCGACGTTCAGCAAGCCGTCGTCACCGCCTCCGGGCGGTGGCGGCACCGCGCCGAGGAGCCACCCGCCGTGTCAGACCCGCAGCGCCCCCGTGCGTCCCTCCGTACCGCCGTGGTCTGGGAGGTCCTGAAAGACGCCCTGGAACGGCGGGCCAAGGCCGCGGGCCGGGAGCCCACCGGGGGCGAGGCCGTGCACGGCGCGCTGGACGTCCTGGACACCGGCGGCGGCAGCGGCAATTTCGCCGTCCCCGTGGCCCGCCTCGGCCACCGCGTCACAGTGGTCGACCCGAGCCCGAACGCGCTGTTCGCGCTGGAGCGGCGGGCCGCCGAGGCCGGGGTCGCCGACCGGGTGCGCGGGGTCCAGGGCGATGCCCACGGGCTGTTCGACGTGGTCGAGCGCGGCGGTTACGACGTAGTGCTCTGCCACGGCGTGCTGGAGTACGTGGACGACCCCGCCGAGGGCCTGCGGAACGCGGCTGCGGCGCTGCGCTCCGCCGGGACCCTCAGCGTGCTCGCCGCGGGCCTGGGCGGCGCCGTGCTGGCCCGCGCCCTGGCCGGTCATTTCACCGAGGCCCGGCAAGCGCTTACCGACCCCGAGGGCCGCTGGGGCTCCGGGGACCCGATGCCGCGCCGTTTCACCGAGGACCAGCTGTCCGGGCTGGTGCGCGCGGCCGGTCTGGAGATCGCCGCGGTACACGGGGTGCGGGTCTTCGCCAATCTTGTCCCCGGAGTGCTCGTGGACACCGAGCCCGGGGCGCTGGACGCCCTGTTGCAGCTGGAGGAGGCCGCCGCCGAACTGCCCGCCTTCCGCTCCGTCGCCACTCAGCTGCACGTTCTCGCCGAGCGGGACTAGAGCGTTCCTCCCGCCCCACCCGACGACGGGCGGCGCAGGTGGAGTCGGCCACAGGAGACCCGATCGGACGCCCGGCGCCGTATGATCGGGGTACACCGTCCGGCATGGCCAATCGGCGGGAGGGGAATGGACGTCTCAGCGTCAACTTTCGCCACGCTCGAAGGGGTGGGCGAATTGGCGTTGAGGGGCGGGTTTCACGGGGGCGATTCCCTGCCTATCCTGAAAGGGTCGCACCCGGTCGCCCCCCGCGACCGACGAGTAGGAGGACTCCGTGCCGCTCTCGGAGCACGAGCAGCGCATGCTCGAGCAAATGGAGCGAGCGCTGTACGCCGAAGATCCCAAGTTCGCGACAGCGCTTGAGGGAAGCGGCCTGCGAACGTACACCCGGCGACGGGTCTACCAGGCGGTCGCGGGTTTTCTGGCGGGCATCGCACTCCTCATGGTCGGGGTGATCGTTCCCCAGATCTGGATCAGCGTGGTGGGCTTCCTGATCATGCTGGGATGCGCGGTGCTCGCGGTGACCGGTTGGCGCAAGGCTCCCAAGCCCGGCGAGGCACAGCGTGGCGGCGGGGCGGCTCCCCGCCGTCAGGGCCGTCAGCGCCGCTCGATGATGACACGCATCGAGGAGCGGTGGCAGCGGCGCCGTGATGAGCAGGGCCACTGAGAATTCGCGGATGAGCGGATAAGCGGTTTGAGGGGCGGTCGCCGACTGGCGACCGCCCCTCAACCGTGCGGTGCGCTGCTGGAGTGCGCTTTCGCGGAGCGTTTCCGCGCTGTAGCCCTCGGGCCGGGGTCCGGCCTTCCGGCCGCGCTGTAGCCCTCTTCCCTTTCCGCCTGTGGCCGGGCCCGGGCCTGCCGCAGCCCCTCCCACTCACGACCAAGCCCCCGCGCCATGCGCGGGGGCTTGGTCACAGGCGCTCAGGGCCGCCCGGGGATCAGTTCTCCTGCTGGCCGCGCGGGGTCCGGAGCTGGGAGGCCCAGCGGACCCAGCGGGGCGCTCCCCACCGCTCGACCAGCGCCGACCAGCGCTGTCCGGCCGCCCACGCCAGCTGGGCCGCGGACCGCGGGGCCAGCAGCGCCCGCAGCCGCTCCCGCCGCCCCGCCTTGGCCCGGAATCCGGCCAGCACCAGCCGGACGTCGTCCGCGACGCCCGTGACCGGGCGCGGCTGTGGTGCGTACAGCACCTGCTCGACCGCCTCGGCCACCCGCTGCGCCGCCCGGGCCGGTTCGTCGTCGAGCCCGGCGATCCGCACCATCCGGGCCACCGCTCTGCGCGAGGTCAGCGAGTCGTCCGGCAGTACGCCGAAGTCCCAGGCCGAGTCGGTGAGTTCACGCCATGCGGCGAGCACCCGGTCGACGGCGTCCTGCTCGGTGCGCCCGCCCGAGCCGTTCAGTCTGCGGGCCCGTATCCGCCGCCGCCACAGCATGGGCAGCAGGGGCACGACGGCCAGCAGCACCGCCAGCGAACTCCAGCTGGTGACCTTGGTGGCCGACCAGCCCCCGCCCGAGGCGCCGTTGTCCGGCTGCTGGGCCGCGGCGCCGCCACAGGTACCCAGCTTCTTCATGTCCGGGGAGCAGCTGTCGGACGCGGTCGGCGCGGCCGTCGGCTCGGAGGTCTCGGTGGGCTCGGTCGTGGGCTCGTCGGTCGGGGTGCCCGAGGGCGTCTGGTCCATCGTGTAGTCGGGCTGGGTGCCACGGCTCGGGGTGGGCTCGAAACGGGTCCAGCCCACGCCCTCGAAGTACAGCTCCGGCCAGGCGTGCGCGTCCTTCAGACCCACCGACACCGAGCCGTCCGCCTGGGCGGTGCCGGGAGTGAACCCGACCGCGACCCGCGCCGGAATGCCCAGCGTCCGGGCCATCGCCGCCATCGAGAAGGAGAAGTGGACGCAGAAGCCCTCCTTCTGCTTCAGGAACCGGACGATGGCGGCCGAGCCGCTGCCGGACTGCACCTGGGTGTCGTAACGGAATCCTCCGTTCACCGCGAACCAGTCCTGGAGCTTGACCGCCTTCTCGTACGCGTTCGTCGCGCCTGCGGTCACCTCCCGCGCCGTGCGGGCCACCACGGACGGCAGCGAGTCCGGCACCTCGGTGTACTCGTTCCGCAGCCGGGAGGGCGGTGCCGGGGCGGCCGCCAGCTGGTCGGCCGTCGGCTCCACCAGCAGACTGGTGACCCGGTAGCGCGCGCCCCGGGTGGTCTGGCCGCGGTCGCCGACCAGCGTGCGGCCCTCCGGCTCATAGCGCCAGCGCCCGTCGATCTCGACCTTGGACGCGGGGTAGGGGAGGGGCAGCCAGTTCTGCGCGTACCAATCGGCGGCCGAGATCGAGGTGTCGATCGACGAGACCCGGAGCGAGGGGCCGAGCCCGGCGGGCGAGGGAAGCTGACTGGGCACATCGGTGACATGCCGCTCGGACGACTTCCACGAGGTGCCGTCGAACCGGTCCAGCGCCACGATCCGCAGATAGAGGTCCTGGGTGGTCTGCGAGGAGGTGCGATAGCGCAGCACCTCCTTGTTCTCCGGCTGGTTCAGGCTGTCCTGGAGCGACACCAGCGGATTGACCGCCGAGATCGTGCCGCCGCCGCTGCCCGCCCCACCGCTGCCGCCCTGCCGGTCCAGCAGCCCGCCGTCCAGGGACGGCAGCACCGCGGGCACCGCGAGCGCGATGCCGAGCGCCAGCACGCCGATCCTGCGGCCGGTGCGGACCGGGGCGAGCGCCGGGCTGCCTCCGGCCCCGGCCAGGCCCGAGGGCGGCATCCCCGACGGATGCGGGGCTCCGCCGCTGAACACCCGGCCCCACTGGGACAGCCGGTCCCGGCCCTCGGCCAGGAGCAGCAGCAGATACCCGGCCGCCGCCAGCAGGAACCACAGCCAGTCGCTCCCGTCGTCGGACAGGCCGGCCGCGACCGAGTAGAGCGCGAGCAGCGGAAGCCCGGCGGGGGCCGCGCTGCGGTACGTGACCGCGAGCGCGTCGACCACCAGGCCGATCACCAGCACCCCGCCCACCAGCATCAGCCGGATGCCGTCGGTGAGCGGCGCGGGGATCGCGTACTGCCCCACGTCGTCGGCGCCGTCGCGCAGCAGCAGGGCGAACTCGTGGAGCGCCTGCGGGCTCGGCAGCAGCCCGCCCAGCGCCTGATCGTGCGCGAAGGCCAGGGTGAGCAGCAGCAGCGTCACCACGGCCTGCGCGGCCAGTGTCAGCGGGCGGGCCAGCGGCACCCGGCGGGCCACCACGCCCGCGGCGCTCTGGACCGTCAGCAACAGGACGGCCTGCAACAGCCAGCTCGCCGGATCCACCAGCGGCAGCAGCGCACAGCCCGCCGCCACCGTGGCCAGCGCCGCACATATCGCGAGCCGAACGCTTCCACTCATGTCCAGCTCCCTGTCATGCCGCCGACCGCGCGGCTTCCGGCGTCCGCCCGGGTGGCGCCCTGGGCGTCGGCCTGCCGCCACAGCTGCGCCAGCGAGGCCCCGGGGCCGACCGGCAGCGCCGTCCACCCCGCCTCGCGCAGCCGCCGCAGCCGGTCCTCCAGCTCCTGTGTGCCGCCGAACTCCGCCCCGCGCGACCAGGCGGCGCCGTCCAGCACGAAGGCCACGGCGGCCGTGGTGCGGTGGCGCATCCGGGCGGCCATCACCGCCTGCTCCTCGTCCAGATCGCCCAGGAAGGCCACCAGCAGCCCCTCGCCGCCGCCGCGCAGCACCTCATAGGCGGGCGAGAGCCCTCCGCCGTCGGAGTGGTCCACCACGGCGAGGGTGTCCAGCATCAGCCCGGCCGTCTCCGCCGAGTCATGGGTGGAACCGGTGAAGCCGCCTCCGCCGTCCGGGCCGGGCACCGAGCTTCCGGTGTCGGTCAGCAGCCGGACCGCATAGCCCCGCTCCAGCAGGTGGACCGCGGCCGAGGCCGCCCCGGAGACCGCCCATTCGAAGGCCGAGTCCGGCCCGGAGCCGTAGTGGGCGGTGCGCCGGGTGTCCAGCAGCACCGTGCAGTGGGCCCGCTGCGGCTGCTCCTCCCGGCGGACCATGAGCTCCCCGTAGCGCGCGGTGGAGCGCCAGTGCACCCGGCGCAGATCGTCGCCTATGCGGTAGCCGCGCGGGATGACGTCGTCCTCACCGGCCAGGGCCAGCGAGCGGTGCCGCCCGTCCCCGTACCCCGCGGCCTCGCCGGTCAGGCGCACCGGGGGGAGCGGCTCGACCCGGGGCACCACGGTGAGCGTGTCGTAGGCGCTGAAGGCGCGGGTGAGCTCGCACATCCCGAACGGATCGCTCAGCCGCAGCTGGAGCGGGCCCAGCGGATAGCGGCCGCGCAGATCGGAGCGGACCCGGTAGGAGACCTCGCGGCGGCCGCCCGGCTCCACCCGGTCCAGGACGAACCTGGGGCGCGGCCCCAGCACGTACGGCACCCGGTCCTGGAGCATCAGCAGCCCGGTGGGCAGCCGCGAGACATTGTCCATCCGCAGGTGCACCCGGGCCTCGGAGCCCGCGGGCACCCGCGCGGGCGCGAGCCGTCGGCTGCCCGCCACCCGGTACCGGGTGCGGTAGACCACGGCCACACAGACCAGCGGCAGCGCGGCCAGCAGCAGCCCGACCCGGAGCAGATCCGCCTGGCCCAGGACATAGCTGCACACCGCGGCCGCCACCCCGGCGGCCAGGAAGGAACGGCCGCGGGTGGTCAGACCGGCGAGGGCGGCCCGCAGCCCGCCCGGCTGCTCGCCGGCGCCGGGCCCCTCGGGGCCCATGTCCGTCCCCCCTGCGGCCATCACAGCCTCCGCGCGCCCGGCTGCTGCCGCCCGAAGTCGGCCGGGGGCATGGGCGGCATGGGTGGCATCCCGCCCGCGCCGCGCTGGGCGGAGGTGGGCACCGGGGTGCGCTGCACGATGTCCGCGACGACCTGCTCGGAGGTGCGGCGGTTCAGCTGGGCCTGCGCGGTGGGCAGCAGCCGGTGGGCCAGCACCGCGACGGCGAGGGTCTGCACATCGTCCGGCAGCGCGAAGTCCCGCCCGGCCAGCGCGGCCGACGCCTTGGCGGCCCGCAGCAGATGCAGCGTGGCGCGCGGCGAGGCGCCCAGCCGCAGGTCGGGGTGGTTGCGGGTGGCGGTCACCAGGTCCACCGCGTAACGCCGGACGGCCTCGGCGACGTGCACCGAGCGCACCGCCTCGATCAGCTTGACGATCTCATGGGCGTGCGCCACGGGCTGCAGGTCGTCCAGCGGGGACACCCCGCCGTGGACGTCCAGCATCTGGAGCTCGGCCTGCGGGCTCGGGTACCCGATGGAGACACGGGCCATGAAGCGGTCGCGCTGCGCCTCGGGCAGCGGATAGGTGCCCTCCATCTCGACCGGGTTCTGCGTGGCCACCACCATGAAGGGGTTGGGCAGCTCATAGCTTTCGCCGTCGATGGTGACCTGGCGCTCCTCCATCGACTCCAGCAGCGCCGACTGGGTCTTGGGCGAGGCGCGGTTGATCTCGTCGCCGATCACGATCTGGGCGAAGATGGCGCCCGGTTTGAACTCGAACTCCTTGCGCTGCTGGTCGAAGATGCTCACGCCGGTGATGTCGGACGGCAGCAGGTCCGGGGTGAACTGGATCCGCCGCACGGAGCAGTCGATGGACCGGGCGAGCGCCTTGGCCAGCATCGTCTTGCCCACGCCCGGGACGTCCTCGATCAGCAGATGCCCCTCGGCGAGCAGCACGGTCAGCGAAAGCCGTACGACCTCGGGCTTGCCCTCGATCACACCCTCCACCGACCTGCGGATCCGATCCGCTGTGGTGGTCAGATCGCTGAGGCTCGCTCGCTCGTCATAGGTCGTCACCCGGCCCTCCTCGGCCCGTTCTCAGGGCCGTTGCCCTCGGAACGGACCGGCCCACCGCAAACGCTGACATCGGACCCCCGCGTGGTTGCGGGGGACGATGTCACCTATGCATTCTTGCGGTCTCCGCGGCCTCGCGTCACTCGGCTGTGGATAACCCGGGGTTATTTGTCACGCTTGTACGAGTTCGAGTGCTGAATCCCTTCCGTATCTCCAGCACGTCTCACGTCCGCGGCGCGACCTCCCGCAGCAGACCCGTCGTCACGTCGAAGACGAAGCCGCGGACGTCGTCGGTGTGCACCAGGAACGGCGAGGTGCGCACCCGCTCCATCGACTGGCGGACGTCGGCGTCGAGGTCCTTGAACGCCTCGACCGCCCACGACGGCCGCTGTCCCACCTCCTCCTCCAGCTCGTGCCGGAAGTCCTCGGTGAGGCTCAGCAGACCGCAGCCGGTGTGGTGGATGAGCACGACGCTGCGGGTCCCGAGGGCCCGCTGGCTGATGGTCAGGGAACGGATGATGTCGTCGGTGACCACACCACCGGCGTTGCGGATGGTGTGGCAGTCCCCCAGCTCCAGGCCGAGTGCCTCGTGCAGGTCCAGACGGGCGTCCATGCACGCGACGACGGCGACGCGCCGCACCGGCCGCGCGTCCATCCCCGGGTCGGTGAACTTCTCGGCGTAACTGCGGTTGGCCTCCACGAGGCTGTCGGTGACCGTGTCTCCCGTACGGGCGTCGCGGTCGGTGGACGGGTTCGGCTGCGGCGCTGATATCGACATGATGACGACGCTACCTCTCACCAGGGAATTTTGTCTTCTCTTTAGGTAGGGCAAACGGGGGCAACGGGGTGGGCCGAAGGGGTGATGTTAGGCACTCCACAACCCCCCGCGCCCCTCGGTCCGGTGCCCGGGGGAGGGGATACCACCCCTGGGGCGGGACGCGCAGGCCGGTTGGTTGACCGAAGGGACGAGTGGACTAAAGTGGCGCGAAGTGGGAGGCGTGACGCTCCCCTCGGATCCCGGAATTTCGCGTGAGCGCGGTGCGTACGTACCCCTCGGCCTCCTCCCGCTCCGGTCGCCTGACGTCACTTCCCCGGCGCCAGTAGGCCACTTCCCCTTCAGAGCGGGCGGGGACCCGGCGGTGCGTATCATCCTCGCCCGATCCTCAGAAGGGCGCACGAGCAGCGCAATGAGCAGTAACGCTCTCCATGTTCCCGTCATGCTCCAGCGCTGTCTGGACATGCTGGCCCCCGCTCTCGCCCAGCCCGGCGCGGTCGCGGTCGACTGCACCCTGGGCCTCGGCGGCCACAGCGAGGCGCTGCTGCGCGACTTCCCCGAAGCCCGACTGATCGCCCTGGACCGCGACCCGTCCGCGCTGCGGCTCGCCGGGGAGCGGCTCGCCCCTTACGGCGATCGGGCGACGCTGGTCCACGCGGTCTACGACGAGTTGCCCGAGGTCCTCGACCGGCTCGGCGTCCCGCGCGTCCAGGGGATCCTCTTCGACCTCGGAGTGTCGTCCATGCAGCTGGACGAGGCCGGGCGCGGCTTCGCCTACGCCCAGGACGCCCCGCTGGACATGCGGATGGACCAGACCACCGGAGTCAGCGCGGCCGAGGTGCTCAACACCTATCCGCCGGGCGACCTGGTGCGCATCCTGCGGACGTACGGCGAGGAGAAGTTCGCGAGGAAGATCGTGGACGCGGTGGTGCGCGAACGCGCCAAGGAGCCGTTCACCAACAGCGCCCGGCTCGTCGAGCTGATCCGCGATGCGCTGCCGCAGGCCGCCAAGCGCACCGGGGGCAATCCGGCCAAGCGCACCTTCCAGGCGCTGCGGATCGAGGTCAACGGTGAGATCGCGGTCCTGGAGCGGGCCATCCCGGCGGCCGTGAGGGCGCTCGCGGTCGGCGGGCGGATCGCGGTGCTGTCGTATCACTCGCTGGAGGACCGCCTGGTCAAGCAGGTGCTCGCGGCCGGTGCCGGCAATACGGCACCCCCGGGGCTGCCGGTCATCCCCGAGCAGTACCAGCCCCGGCTGAAGCTGCTCACCCGTGGCGCGGAGCTGCCCACCGAGCAGGAGATCGCCGAGAACCGCCGGGCCGCCCCGGCGCGGTTCCGGGGGGCGGAGCGCATCCGGGAAGAGGTCGCCCCATGAGCGCGCGGGGGCCGGGCCCGAAAGGACGGCCGGCGCTGGGCGCCACCACGGCCAGGCGCACGCCCTTCGTGCTGCTCGTCGTGGTCCTGCTCGGCTCCGGCCTGATCGCCCTGCTGCTGCTGAACTCCTCCCTCAACCAGGGGTCGTTCGAGCTCACCAGGCTGGAGAAGCAGACCAAGGAGCTCACCGACGAGCGCCAGGCCCTCCAGCAGGACGTGGACAAGCTCTCCGCGCCCGCCGAGCTCGAGCGGCGCGCCCGGGAGCTGGGGATGGTGCCCGGCGGCACCCCTGCCTTCCTCAACCCGGACGGCTCGGTCAGCGGGGTGCCCGCCCCCGCCACGGGGCAGCCCTCGGTGCTCGGCGGCCCCGGCCGGGTGCTGCCGCCCTCGCTCGGCACCACGCCGTCCGAGGCGTCGCCCGTCCTGTCCGAGGCGTCGACCACTCCGTCCGCCCTCGCGCCGCCGGCGCCGCCGTCCGCCACGGCCTCGGTGACCCCATGGGGGCTGCCCGCAGGCCCCTCCGCCTCCGCCTCCGCGAACTCCACCCCGGCCCCTCAGTAGGTGACACGGTGACGCGATCCCCAGCCTGCGCCCAGCCCACTCCGCCCGCGCGGACGACCGCCCGCGCGCGGTGGACGGCCACCGAGCCGTGGACGGCCACCGACCGGAGGGCGGTCGCCGAGCCGTGGACGGCCACTGACCCGAGAACGGTCGCCGACCCGAGGGCGGCCATCGAGCCGAGGGCGGCCGTCGCGTGAGCGCGCCCCAGGACCCCCGCCGCCGCGGGGTGCCCGGCCCGGCCGGACCCCGCGGCGACCGCCGCCCGCGCCAGGACCCGGGGCGGCGCCCCGATGAGCGCCGCCGCCAGGGCGGACCGTCCGGCCGCCCGGCCCCGCGCCCCCGCCCCGGCGCTCCCCAGCAGCTGCGACTGGGCAGCCCGCGCCCCCGGCTGCGGCTGATCAGCCTCGGCCTCACCCTCGTCATGCTGGCCTTCGTCGTACGGCTGCTCCAGGTGCAGGCCGTCGACGCCAGCGCCTACGCGGCCAAGGCCAACGTCAACCGCTACATCCCGGTGAAGCTGTCCGCCGAGCGCGGCTCCATCACCGACCGCAACGGTGTCGACCTGGCGACCACGGTGGACGCCTACGACATCACCGCCGCCCCCGACCTCCTCACGCCCAAGACGGCCAAGTCCCACGACGCGCCCCGCCAGGCCGCGGCCCTGCTCGCACCGATCCTCGGCAAGGACGAGGCGGACCTGGAGCAGAAGCTCACCGACAACCCCAGGTCGCAGTACGTCGTGCTCGCCCGGCAGCAGTCCCCGCAGGTCTGGAACCAGATCAAGGACCTGAAGAGCGCCCTGGACGACGCGGCGGCCAAGGGCAAGGGCACCAACGTCCTGGCCGGGGTCAACCGCGAGGCGCACAGCAAGCGGGTCTATCCGAACGGGGACCTCGCCGCCGGGATACTGGGATTCGTGGGCGCCGACGGACGCGGCTCCGCCGGGCTCGAGCAGCAGCTCAACAGGAAGCTCGCGGGCAAGGACGGCAAGCGCGTCTACGCCCAGTCCGGCGGCCACCAGGTGCCCACCGGTGACGTCAGGGAGCAGCCCGCGGTCCCCGGCAGCGACTACGAGCTGACCATCGACCGGGACATCCAGTGGGCCGCCCAGAGCGCCATCGCCGACCAGGTGCGCAAGTCCGGGGCCGACCGCGGCTACGTCATCGTCCAGGACACCCGCACCGGGCAGCTGCTGGCCATGGCCAACGCCCCCGGCTTCGACCCCAACGACATCACCACCACGGACGCCGACGCCCTGGGCAACGCCGCGGTCACCGACGCCTACGAGCCCGGCAGCGTCAGCAAGCTGATGTCCATGGCCGCCGTCCTCCAGGAGGGCGTGGCGCGCTGGGACACGCATGTGGTGGTCCCCAACCGGCTGCCCCGCGCGGACCGGGCCTTCGCCGACGACATCGACCATTCGACCTGGTACCTCACGCTCAACGGCGTGCTCGCCAAGTCGAGCAACATCGGCACGATCCTCGCCACCGAGCAGCTGGCCAAGACCAAGCGGCAGAAGAACCAGATCCTCTACTCCTACCTGCGCAAGTTCGGGATCGGCCAGCCCACCGGGCTCGGCTTCCCCGGCGAGACCCCGGGCATCCTGGCCAAGCCGCAGGACTGGAGCACCTCGCAGCAGTACACCATCCCCTTCGGCCAGGGGCTTTCGCTCAATGCCATCCAGGCGGCCTCGGTGTACTCCACCATCGCCAACGGGGGCGAGCGCATCGCGCCCACCCTCGTCCGCGGCGCCAGGGGGCCCGGTGGCGACTTCACCGCCGCGCCCGCCCCCAAGAAGACCCGTGTCGTCAGTAAGAAGACCGCGAAGACGCTCGCCGAGATGCTGGAGTCGGTCGTCGACGATCAGCAGGGCACCGGTGCCAAGGCGAAGATCCCGGGCTATCTTGTCGCGGGCAAGACCGGCACCTCCAACCGGGTGGACCCCAAAACCGGCCGCTACCGCGGCTACACCGCGTCCTTCGCCGGCTTCGCCCCGGCCGACAAACCTCGGCTGACGGTCTACTGTGCCGTTCAGAACCCGACCAAGGGCAGCTACTTCGGCGGTCAGGTCTGCGGACCGGTCTACAAGAAGGTCATGGAGTTCGGCCTCAAGGCCCTGCAGGTCCCGCCCTCCGGGAAGCAGCCCAAACGGCTCCCGGTGAGCTACAACCCGGGCCAGTGAGCGGGCCCAGCAGTGATGACGATCACGCCGGACCCCGGGAACCACGGTCCGGTACGGCCCCGCACCGCCGCCTCATTTCGCGGGGGAGCGGGTGTCCCGGGTACGCTCACCGCCGTGCCCCACGCTGATCAGTCCCAAACCCCTCAGAAGGACGTTTCTGTGGAATACCCGGGAGCGCCCCGTCCTCTCCAGGTCCGCCCGATCCCGCTGGCGGAGCTGGCGGATCAGCTGGGCGTCGAAGCCCCCGAAGCCTCGGAAGGGGCCGCGGTCACCGGGATCACCCATGACTCGCGGGCCGTACGCCCCGGCGATGTGTACGCCGCGCTGGCCGGTGCCCGCCTCCACGGCGCGGACTTCGCCGCCCAGGCCGCCGACCTCGGCGCGGTCGCGGTGCTGACCGACCCGGCCGGCGCCGAGCGCGCCGCCGCCACCGGGCTGCCGGTCCTCGCGGTGGACAACCCGCGCGGCCGGATGGGCGCGCTGGCCGCCACGATCTACGGCGAGCCGGGTCACGACCTGCTCCAGATCGGCATCACCGGCACCTCCGGCAAGACCACGACCGCGTATCTCATCGAGGGCGGCCTCAAGGCCGCCGCGAAGCACGACGGCGGCCTTACGGGTCTCATCGGCACCGTGGAGATGCGGATCGGCGACGAGCGCATCAAGTCCGAGCGCACCACCCCCGAGGCCACCGACCTCCAGGCCCTGTTCGCGGTGATGCGGGAGCGCGAGGTCCGCTCGGTCGTCATGGAGGTCTCCAGCCACGCCCTGGTCCTCGGCCGCGTCGACGGCTGCGTCTTCGACGTCGCGGTCTTCAACAACCTCAGCCCGGAGCACATGGAGTTCCACTCCGGTATGGAGGACTACTTCCAGGCCAAGGCCCAGCTGTTCACCAAGGCCCGCAGCCGTCTCGGAGTGATCAACTACGACGACGAGTACGGCCGCCGCCTGATCGAGCAGTCCGAGGTGCCCGTCACCACCTTCTCCGCCGAGGGCCACCCCGACGCCCACTGGCGCGCCGCGGACGTCGAGGTGGGCCCGCTCGGCTCGACCTTCACCGCCGTCGGCCCGAACGGTGAGTCCGTACGGGCCGCCGCGCCCCTCCCCGGACCCTTCAACGTGGCCAACGCGCTCGCCGCCGTAGTCGCGCTCGCCGTCGCCGGGATCGACCCGCAGACGGCCGCCGACGGCGTCGCCGCCGTCCCCGGCGTACCGGGCCGGCTGGAGCGGGTCGACGTGGGCCAGCCCTATCTCGCGGTCGTCGACTACGCCCACAAGACCGACGCCGTGGAGTCGGTGCTGCGTGCCCTCCGTAAGGTGACCGACGGCAGGCTGCACGCCGTCCTCGGCTGCGGCGGGGACCGCGACCGGCTCAAGCGCGGCCCCATGGGCGCCGCGGTGGCCCGGTACTCCGACACGGCCGTCCTCACCTCCGACAACCCCCGCTCCGAGGACCCGCTCGCGATCCTCGCCGCCATGCTGGCGGGCGCCGCCGAGGTGCCCGCGCACGAGCGCGGTGATGTGCTGGTCGAGGAGGACCGGGCCAACGCCATCGCGGCCGCCGTCGCCCGCGCCGAGCCGGGTGACACCGTCATCGTGGCGGGCAAGGGCCACGAGCTGGGCCAGGACATCGCGGGCGTCATCCGGGCCTTCGACGACCGCCAGGTACTCCGCGAAGCCATCGAGCTCAGTGAGCGAGCCCACGGGCGCGATGCCACGCGCCCGGAGGCGAGCCCACAGCACCGGGACAAACACCTAGACGACCAGGGATGACAGACCGCCATGCGCGCACCAGCCCTCTCCAGGCAGCTCTCCCACACGGCCGGAGGTGATCAGTGATCGCACTGTCCCTCACCGAGATCGCCGACCTAGTCGGTGGACAGCCGCACGACATACCGGACCCGGACCTGAAGGTCACGGGCCCTGTCGTGATCGACTCCCGTGAGGTGCGGCCCGGCAGCCTCTTCGCCGCGCTCCCCGGGGAGCGCGTGGACGGCCACGACTTCGCCAGGGGCGCGGTCGAGGCGGGCGCCGCGGCGGTCCTGGCCGCCCGCCCCGTCGGCACTCCGGACGCCCCCGTACCGGCGATCGTCGTCCCCGACGTCATCGCCGCCATGGGAGCGCTCGCGCGCGCCGTCGTGGAGCGCCTGGGCACCACCGTGGTCGCCCTCACCGGCTCCGCGGGCAAGACGAGCACCAAGGACCTCATCGCCCAACTGCTCCAGCGCCGCGGCCCCACCGTATGGACGCCGGGCAACTTCAACAACGAAATCGGGCTGCCTGTGGCCGCGCTCAGCGCCGACGAGGCCACCCAGCACCTGGTGCTGGAAATGGGCGCCCGCGGTAAGGGCCACATCCGGTACCTGGCCACTCTCACCCCGCCCCGTATCGGACTCGTGCTCAACGTCGGCACCGCCCATATCGGGGAGTTCGGCGGCCGGGAGCAGATCGCCGAGGCCAAGGGCGAGCTCGTGGAGTCCCTGCCGTCCGCCGTGGAGGGCGGGGTGGCGGTGCTCAACGCCGACGATCCCTTCGTGCGCGCCATGGCGTCGCGCACCAAGGCCCGCACCGTTCTGTTCGGCGAGGCCGAGGACGCCGATGTGCGTGCCGGGAATGTCCGGCTCGCCGATGGCGGCCGTCCCGCCTTCACGCTTCACACCCCTACCGGGTGCAGCGAAGTGACCATGCGCCTGTACGGTGAGCACCACGTGTCGAACGCGCTCGCCGCGGCCGCCGTCGCCCATGAGTTGGGCATGTCCGTCGACGAGATCGCCGTGGCGCTCTCCGAGGCGGGGCAGCTCTCCCGCTGGCGGATGGAGGTCACCGAGCGCTCGGACGGCGTGACGGTCGTCAACGACGCCTACAACGCGAACCCCGAGTCCATGCGAGCAGCGCTGCGCGCGCTGGTCGCCATGGGCGCTGCCACACCGGGGCGTCGCACGTGGGCGGTGCTCGGCCCGATGGCCGAGCTGGGCGAGGAGTCACTGGCCGAGCACGACGCGGTCGGGCGGCTGGCCGTCCGGCTCAACGTCAGCAAGCTCGTGGCGGTCGGCGGCCAGGAGGCCGCCTGGCTGGACATGGGCGCCAAGAACGAGGGTTCGTGGGGTGAGGAGTCGGTGCACGTGTCCGACGTGCGGGCAGCGGTCGATCTGCTGCGCAGCGAGCTGCGACCGGGGGACGTCGTGTTGGTGAAGGCATCCAGGTCGGTGGGGCTGGAGCAGGTCGCGCAGGCGTTGCTCGAGGGCGAGGGTGAGGGCATCCACTAATGGGTGGCATGAGGCAGATCCTCTTCTCGGGAGCCATCGGGCTCTTTCTGACCCTGATCGGCACCCCGCTGCTGATCAAGCTGCTGGCGCGCAAGGGCTACGGCCAGTTCATCCGGGACGACGGCCCGCGCACCCACGGCAGCAAGCAGGGCACGCCCACGATGGGCGGAATCTCCTTCATCCTGGCCACGCTGATCGCCTACGCCCTGGCGAAGGTGATCACGGGCAGCCAGCCGACCTTCTCGGGCGTGCTGGTGCTCTTCCTGTTCGCGGGCATGGGCTTGGTCGGCTTCCTCGACGACTACATCAAGATCGTCAAGCAGCGCAGCCTGGGCCTGCGGGCCAAGGCCAAGATGGCCGGTCAGCTGATCGTCGGTATCGCCTTCGCGATCCTCGCACTGAACTTCGCCGACGCGCGCCAGCAGACCCCCGCCTCCGACCGGCTCTCCTTCGTCCAGGACTTCGGCTGGTCCTTCGGCCCGGTGATCTTCGCGATCTGGGCGCTGTTCATGATCCTGGCGATGTCGAACGGCGTGAACCTCACCGACGGTCTCGACGGTCTGGCCACCGGCGCCTCCGTGATGGTCTTCGGCGCCTACACCTTCATCGGCGTCTGGCAGTACCAGGAGTCCTGCGCCAACGCGGAGACCCTCACCAACCCGGCGTCCTGCTTCGAGGTCCGCGACCCGCTCGACCTGGCCGTCGTCGCCTCCGCCCTGATGGGCGCGTGCTTCGGCTTCCTGTGGTGGAACACCTCGCCCGCCAAGATCTTCATGGGTGACACCGGTTCGCTCGCGCTCGGTGGCGCGCTCGCCGGCCTCGCCATCTGCTCCCGTACGGAGCTGCTGCTGGCCCTCCTCGGCGGTCTGTTCGTCCTGATCACCATGTCCGTGGTCATCCAGGTCGGCTCCTTCCGGACGACCGGGCGACGGGTCTTCCGGATGGCACCGCTCCAGCACCACTTCGAACTCAAGGGGTGGAGCGAAGTCCTTGTGGTGGTCCGGTTCTGGATCATCCAGGGCATGTGCGTGATCGTCGGTCTCGGCCTCTTCTACGCGGGGTGGCGGGCCTCGTGACGCCGGGCGCCGCCTCCCCCGACGTGGCCGACCTCGCCGGACGGCAGGTCACCGTCGCCGGACTCGGCGTCTCCGGGCTCCCCGCAGCGCGTGCGCTGCGGGGCCTCGGGGCCTCGGTGACCGTGGTCAACGGCAGCGACGGCGAACCGCAGCGCGCCCAGGCGGCCGAGCTGGAGCCACTGGGCATCACGGTCCGCCTCGGCGACGGGGCGACGCTTCCCGACGGCACCGAGCTGATCGTGACCACCCCCGGCTGGAAGCCCACCAGCCCGCTCTTCCTGGCCGCCGCCGAGGCGGGCGTGCCCATCTGGGGCGATGTGGAGCTGGCGTGGCGGCTGCGCGGTGAGGACGCCCCGCCCTGGCTCGCGGTCACCGGTACCAACGGCAAGACGACCACCGTAAGGATGCTGGCGGCCATCCTGGAGGCGGCCGGGCTGCGCACCGCAGCCGTCGGCAACATCGGCGTCTCGCTCCTGGACATCGTGCTGGGCGACGAGCCGTACGACGTACTGGCCGTCGAGCTCTCCAGCTACCAGCTGCACTGGGCGCCCTCGCTGCGCGCCCACTCCGGGGCGGTGCTCAACCTCGCCCCCGACCACCTCGACTGGCACGGCTCCATGGCGGCCTACGCGGCCGACAAGGGCCGGATCTACGAGGGCAACCAGGTGGCCTGTGTCTACAACGTGGCCGACCCGGCCACCGAGGACCTGGTGCGCGCGGCCGACGTCGAGGAGGGCTGCCGGGCGATCGGCTTCACTCTCGGCACCCCGGGCCCCTCCCAGCTCGGCGTCGTGGAGGACATCCTCGTCGACCGGGCCTTCGTGACGGACCGGCAGAAGCAGGCGCAGGAGCTCGCCGAGGTCTCCGATGTGAACCCGCCGGCCCCGCACAACATCGCCAACGCCCTCGCGGCGGCCGCCCTGGCCCGCGCCTACGGCGTCCCGCCGACGGCCGTACGGGACGGCCTGCGCGCCTTCCGGCCCGATCCGCACCGGGTGGAGCACGTGGCGGACGTCGGCGGCGTGGCCTACGTCGACGACTCCAAGGCGACCAACACCCATGCCGCGGAGGCGTCGTTGGGCGCCTATGAGCACATCGTGTGGATCGCGGGCGGCCTCGCCAAGGGGGCCACCTTCGACGAACTCGTCCTCACGGCGGCCAAGCGGCTGCGCGGCGTGGTGCTGATCGGCGCCGACCGCGCCCTGATCCGGGAAGCGCTCGCGCGACACGCAGCAGATGTCCCGGTCGTGGACCTCGACCGGACCGACACTGGGGCGATGGCTGCGGCTGTGCGCGAAGCGGCGCGGCTCGCCCGGCCGGGCGATACCGTCCTGATGGCCCCGGCCTGTGCCTCGATGGACATGTTCACCAACTACAACAAGCGGGGCGACGCCTTCGCCGCGGCGGTTCATGACCTGGCCTCCGGCCGGGTCCCGGACGATCAGTAGCCCGCCGGTCCCCCGCGAGGACCGCCCGCGCGGGGAAACCGGAGGGGATACGACATGACGCCCGACCAGCCCGCCGCCCCCCGCTCCCGGACGGCCCGCCCCGGCACCGGCCGCCCGGTGCCGCGCTCGGGCGGCGCCCCGCGGCTGCGGGAGGCCGTACGGGGCAAGGGCCGGGCGGCGTCACCGGCCCGTCCGCGCGGCACGGCGGGCGCCTCCCGGCCTCCGCGCCGCCCGCCGAGGGTGAGCGTCCCCGAAGCCCTGCGCGGGCTTCAGCAGCGTCTCAGGCGGGCCTGGGACCGGCCGCTGACCGCGTACTACCTGCTGCTCGGCGGCTCGCTGCTGATCCTGGTGCTCGGGCTGGTGATGGTCTACTCCGCCTCCCAGATCAAGGCGCTGCAGTCCGGGCTCTCACCGTCGTACTTCTTCCGCAAACAGCTCTTCGCCGCCGCGCTCGGCGGCGGGCTGATGCTGCTCGCCGTGCGGATGCCCATCAAACTGCACCGCGCCTTCGCCTACCCGCTGCTCGCGGTCTCGGTCTTCCTGATGTGTCTTGTGCAGGTCCCGGGCATGGGCATCGCGGTCAACGGCAACCAGAACTGGATCTCCTTCGGCGGCCCGTTCCTGCTCCAGCCCAGTGAGTTCGGCAAGCTCGCGCTGGTCCTGTGGGGCGCCGATCTTCTCGCCCGCAAACAGGACAAGCGGCTGCTGGCCCAGTGGAAGCACCTGCTGGTCCCGCTGGTGCCCGCGACCGGCATGCTGCTCGGCCTGATCATGCTGGGCGGGGACATGGGTACCGCGATCATTCTCACGGCGATCCTTTTCGGCCTGCTGTGGCTGGCCGGCGCCCCCACCCGGCTCTTCGTGGGCGTCCTCGCCTTCGCCGGGGTCATCGGCATGCTGCTCATCAAGACCAGCGCCAACCGGATGTCCCGGCTCGCCTGCATCGGCGCCACCGAGCCCGGTGCGCACGATCAGTGCTGGCAGGCGGTGCACGGGATCTACGCGCTCGCCAACGGCGGATGGTTCGGCTCAGGACTCGGGGCAAGTATGGAGAAATGGGGCGAACTGCCCGAACCGCATACCGACTTCATCTTCGCCATTACCGGGGAGGAACTCGGTCTGGCGGGGACGCTGTCGGTTCTCGTTCTCTTCGCGGCTCTAGGCTATGCGGGTATCCGCGTGGCCGGACGCACGGAGGACCCCTTCGTGAGGTACGCCGCGGGAGGCGTGACCACCTGGATCACGGCCCAGGCCGTGGTCAACATCGGTGCGGTGCTGGGTCTGCTGCCGATCGCCGGTGTTCCGCTCCCGCTGTTCTCCTACGGAGGGTCCGCCCTGCTGCCGACCATGTTCGCCGTAGGCCTGCTGATCGCCTTCGCACGGGCAGAGCCCGGTGCGCGGGCGGCGCTGGCCATGCGGCAGCCTGCTTTGCGGAAGAAGCTGGCTCGGGTGAGACGGAAGACGATGCGACGGCCCGTCAAGAGGCGGCCGTCCGGAGAGCGGTGAATTTCGGTGCATGTCGTACTCGCCGGTGGGGGGACCGCCGGCCACATCGAGCCCGCGCTCGCCCTCGCGGACGCCCTGCGCAGGCAGGACCCGACCGTGGGGATCACGGCGCTCGGCACGGAGCGCGGGCTCGAGACCCGGCTCGTACCGGAGCGCGGCTATGAGCTCGGGCTCATCCCGGCCGTACCGCTGCCGCGCAAGCCCACCCCCGAACTGATCACCGTCCCCGGGCGGCTGCGCGGCACCATCAAGGCCGCCGAGCAGATCCTGGAGCGCACCAAGGCCGACTGCGTCGTCGGCTTCGGCGGCTATGTGGCCCTGCCCGGATACCTGGCGGCCAAGCGGCTCGGCGTGCCGATCGTCGTCCACGAGGCCAACGCCCGCCCCGGCCTCGCCAACAAGATCGGCTCCCGTTACGCCCACTTCGTGGCGGTCTCCACCCCGGACAGCAAGCTCCGCAACTCCCGCTATGTGGGCATTCCGCTGCGCCGCTCCATCGCCACCCTCGACCGGGCCGCGGTCCGGCCCGAGGCCCGCGCGGCCTTCGGGCTCGACCAGAACCTGCCGACGCTGCTGGTCTCCGGCGGCTCGCAGGGCGCGCGGCGGCTGAACGAGGTGGTCCAGACGGTGGCGCCGTTCCTCCAGCGCGCCGGGATCCAGGTGCTGCACGCGGTCGGCCCGAAAAACGAAATGCCGCATGTTGACAACATGCCCGGAATGCCGCCCTATATCCCGGTACCGTATGTGGACCGGATGGACCTCGCGTACGCCGCGGCCGACATGATGCTCTGCCGTGCGGGCGCGATGACCGTCGCCGAACTGTCCGCCGTCGGGCTCCCCGCCGCCTACGTCCCGCTGCCGATCGGCAATGGCGAGCAGCGGCTCAACGCCCAGCCGGTGGTCAAGGCGGGCGGCGGGCTGCTGGTCGACGACGCCGAGCTGAGCCCCGAGTGGGTGCAGAGCAATGTGCTGCCGGTGCTCGGCGACCCGCACCGGCTGTACGAGATGTCCCGGCGCGCCGCCGAGTTCGGCCGCAGGGACGCCGACGAGCTGCTGGTCGGCATGGTGTACGAGGCGATCAGCGCACGCCGCCGGGCGTGAGGAGGCAGGGAGCGTGGCCGGACCGTCGACCGCCGAGCGCGGCACACGAGGGATGACTCCGTCCGGCCCGCCCCCACGTCTCCTCCGGGTCCGTCGCAGGCTCCGGCCGCCCCGCCGCCGCACCCTGCTGGTGACGGCGGTGGCGGTGACCCTGCTCGGTGCCGGGGCCGTCTGGCTGCTCTACGGCTCGAGCTGGCTGCGGACCGAGCGGGTGCGGGTCGCCGGGACCACCGTCCTCACCGTCGAGGAGGTGCGCGACGCCGCCGATGTATCCCTGAACACCCCGTTGGTGACGGTGGACACCGGAGCGATCGAACACCGTGTACGCGAGCGGCTGAAGCGGATTGCGAAAGTGGACGTATCCCGGTCATGGCCGCACACCATCAGTCTGGTGGTGACGGAACGCAGGCCCGAAGCCATTGTCGAAGAGGGCGGGAGGTTCCACGAAGTGGACGCCACGGGAGTCCGGTTCTCCACGCTGAGCAAGCGCCCGAAGGGGGTTCCGCTGCTGGAAATGGAGCCGGATCGGTCGCCGAGTTCGCGCCATTTCGGCCCGACCGGACTGCGCCGCGAGGCGGTCCGGGTGGTCACCCAACTCCCCGAGAAGGTCCGCCAGGACACCCGTTCCCTCCGGGTCCGCTCGTACGATTCGATCACCCTGGAGCTGACCGGGGGACGTACCATCGCCTGGGGGAGCGGAGAGCGCGGCGAGGCGAAGGCGAAGGCGCTCACCGCCCTGATGAAAGCGCGGCCGGACGCCGACCACTTCGATGTCCAAGCGCCGAGTGCCCCCGCGGTGTCTCGCAGTTGACGTCGATAGCGGCAGGCCAGCACCCTGGTTGGCTAGCCCGCTGGGTGATCACATAGGGTGAAAAGAAAAGCGGGAGGTTCGGCGTGTTCATTGAACGCGCGACACTTGTCGACTTAGTGTCCTGTTCCGAAGAGTCCGGGAAACAGAGGCACTGGTAACCCTAAACTTCAGCGTTAGGGTTGGGGTCGGCAATCGGAACCGTCCCATTCGGCATCAGTCGGCGCACCGCGGCAAGAGCGGGGTGGCGACACGTAACTCGAGGCGAGAGGCCTTCGACGTGGCAGCACCGCAGAACTACCTCGCAGTCATCAAGGTCGTCGGCATCGGCGGCGGTGGCGTGAATGCCATCAACCGGATGATCGAGGTCGGGCTCAAGGGCGTCGAGTTCATCGCGATCAACACCGATGCGCAGGCCCTGCTGATGAGTGACGCGGACGTCAAGCTGGACGTCGGTCGCGAGCTCACCCGGGGCCTGGGAGCCGGCGCCAACCCCGACGTCGGCCGTAAGGCCGCCGAGGACCACCGCGAGGAGATCGAGGAGGTCCTCAAGGGGGCCGACATGGTCTTCGTGACGGCGGGTGAGGGCGGCGGTACGGGCACCGGCGGTGCCCCGGTGGTCGCGAACATCGCCCGCTCGCTGGGCGCACTGACGATCGGTGTGGTCACCCGTCCGTTCACCTTCGAGGGCCGCCGCCGCGCCAATCAGGCGGAGGACGGCATCGCGGGTCTGCGGGACGAGGTCGACACCCTCATCGTGATCCCGAACGACCGGCTGCTGTCCATTTCGGACCGTCAGGTGAGCGTGCTCGACGCGTTCAAGTCGGCCGACCAGGTGCTGCTGTCGGGTGTTCAGGGCATCACCGACCTGATCACCACCCCGGGTCTGATCAACCTCGACTTCGCGGACGTCAAGTCCGTGATGTCGGAGGCCGGATCGGCGCTCATGGGCATCGGCTCGGCCCGCGGTGACGACCGCGCGGTGGCCGCGGCCGAGATGGCGATCTCCTCGCCGCTGCTGGAGGCGTCCATCGACGGCGCCCGGGGCGTGCTGCTCTCCATCTCCGGCGGCTCGGACCTCGGTCTGTTCGAGATCAACGAGGCCGCCCAGCTGGTGAGCGAGGCCGCCCACCCCGAGGCCAACATCATCTTCGGCGCGGTGATCGACGACGCGCTCGGCGACGAGGTCCGGGTCACCGTGATCGCGGCGGGCTTCGACGGCGGTCAGCCGCCCGCGAAGAACCGCGACAAGGTGCTCGGCTCCTACAGCGGCGGCAACCGCGAAGAGGGATCCGGCAGCTCCTCGAACCGCCCGGCCGGCCAGGACAGCGGCGGCCGCCCGTCCTTCGGCGGGCTCGGCAGCGTCACCCCGCGCGAGGAGGAGACCGCCCCGGCGGACCCCGCCCCGGTCGCCGAGGTGCCGCCGCCCCCGGTGCCCACCCCGCACCCCCAGGTCCCCCCGGCTCGCCCGTACCCGGACAGCCAGGCCGAGGAGCTGGACGTCCCGGACTTCCTGAAGTGAACCGTCCGGCATGGCTCGACGGCGATTTTGAAGTGAACCAGACGTGATAGCGCAACAGCACGACGCGAGCGGCGCGCACTTCGCCTTCACCGACCGGTGGGGCGGGGTGAGCGCCGCTCCGTATGAGGAGCTCAACCTCGGCGGGGCGGTCGGCGACGACCCCCAGGCCGTACGGACCAACCGCGAGCTGGCCGCCAAGGCGATGGGCCTGGACCCGGCGGCGGTCGTCTGGATGAACCAGGTGCACGGCCGGGACGTCGCGGTGGTCGACGGACCGTGGTCGGACGAGGAGATCCCGGCGGTGGACGCGGTGGTGACGCGGCGTCGGGGCCTCGCCCTGGCCGTCCTCACCGCCGACTGCACCCCGGTGCTGCTGGCCGATCCGGTGGCCGGGGTCGCCGGCGCCGCCCATGCCGGGCGGCCGGGACTGGTCGCCGGAGTGGTCCCGGCGGTGCTGAAGGCGATGACCGAACAGGGCGCCGAGCCCGCCCGGATCGTCGCCCGCACCGGTCCCGCGGTCTGCGGCCGCTGCTACGAGGTCCCCGCGGACATGCGCGCCGATGTCGCCGAGACGGTGCCGGAGGCGTGGGGCGAGACCAGCTGGGGTACCCCCGCCGTGGATGTGGCGGCCGGGGTGCGGGCCCAATTGGCGCGCGGGGGTGTGCGGATGGACGAGATGGATGGACAATCTCACATCTGCACCCTGGAGTCGGCCGACCACTTCTCGTACCGGCGCGAGCACACCACGGGGCGGCTCGCGAGCTATGTCTGGTTGGGCGGCTGAGCTGTGACGGATCGCAGGGCGGAACTGGCCGCGAATCTGGCCCGGGTGGAGGAACGTATCTCTGCCGCCTGCGCCGGGGCCGGTCGCAAGCGCGAAGAGGTGACCCTGATCGTGGTCACCAAGACCTATCCGGCGAGCGATGTCCGTTTGCTCGCGGAACTCGGCGTACGGCATGTCGCCGAGAACCGCGACCAGGAGGCCGCCCCCAAGGCCGCGGAATGCGCGGATCTGCCATTGATCTGGCACTTTGTCGGGCAATTGCAGACCAATAAGGTGCGTTCCGTATCGAGTTATGCCGATGTGGTGCAATCTGTCGATCGCAGGCGATTGGTCGACGCGCTCTCCCGTGCGGCTGTGGGGGCCGCGCGGGAGCTGGGCGTCCTGATTCAGGTCGCGCTCGACGTGGACTCCAGTGACCGGGGAGAGCGCGGAGGGGTGGGACCGGACGGAGTGGAACGGCTCGCCGGGTCCGTGGCCGAGGCCGAAGGGCTCCGGCTCGACGGTCTGATGACCGTCGCCCCGCTGGCGGGCCCCTACGAGGGGCGGCCGCGGGCGGCGTTCGACCGGCTGATGGAAATCTCATCCCGCCTGCGCGTGGCACATCCGGCTGCGAACATGGTCTCGGCGGGGATGAGCTCGGACCTGGAGGAAGCGGTGGCGGCGGGGGCGACACATGTGCGCGTCGGCACTGCGGTACTCGGAGTCCGACCCAGGCTCCGGTAACGTCGCGAAGAAGTCGGACCACAGCAGAAAATATGGTCATTCCCGTCAAAAGACGGGCGGGCCACGTGGATCCATGGCATCCGGTGGCGGAGCCGATCCACCACAGAGCGGAGGACGCAGAAAATGGCCGGCGCGATGCGCAAGATGGCGGTCTACCTCGGCCTCGTGGAGGACGATGGGTACGACGGCCGGGGATTCGACCCCGACGACGAGTTCGAGCCCGAGCCGGAGCCCGAGCGGGACCGCCGGCGGCATCAGGTGGTGGAGACCGAACCGCGGCCGGAAAGGGGCGAATCTGTGCGAGTCGTCCACCCTCCCGCACAACGCGAACCGGCCCCACTTGCGGTGGAAACCGGGCGACCCGCGCGAATTGCCCCCGTGGCGTCCATCACACCTGAACGTCAGAACTTGGAGAAGAACGCGCCAGTGATCATGCCCAAGGTCGTGTCCGAGCGGGAGCCGTACCGGATCACCACACTGCACCCCCGGACCTACAACGAGGCCCGTACTATCGGGGAACACTTCCGTGAGGGCACTCCCGTGATCATGAATCTGACGGAGATGGACGACACGGATGCGAAGCGACTTGTCGACTTTGCCGCCGGTCTGGTGTTCGGTCTCCATGGGAGCATTGAGCGGGTGACGCAGAAGGTGTTCCTGTTGTCTCCTGCTAACGTCGATGTCACGGCGGAGGACAAGGCCCGTATCGCGGAGGGCGGGTTCTTCAACCAGAGCTGAGACGCAAAAACGGCAAACCGGCAACACCGAGTCATCCGAGGCCGAAAGGCCGAGTACGAACCAGGGGAGAGGGACGCGCGGGATGGGCATCGCACTACAGGTGATCTACATCGCGCTCTACTGCTACCTGATCGTGCTGATCTTCAGGCTCGTGATGGACTACGTCTTCCAGTTCGCGCGCTCGTGGCAACCCGGTAGGGCGATGGTGGTCATCCTCGAGGCCACCTACACTGTGACCGATCCGCCACTCAAGCTGCTGCGGCGGTTCATTCCGCCGTTGCGTCTCGGGGGTGTGGCGCTCGACCTGTCCTTCTTCGTGCTGATGATCATCGTCTGGATCCTGATCACCGTCGTGAGCAATTTTGCGAGCAGGGTGTGAACGATACGGTCTTGCCGATTGCCGACGACTACGTTGAGGTGAAGTAGAGATGCCGTTGACCCCCGAGGACGTGCGGAACAAGCAGTTCACGACCGTCCGCCTCCGAGAAGGCTATGACGAGGACGAGGTCGATGCCTTCCTCGACGAGGTCGAAGCCGAACTGACCCGGCTGTTGCGGGAGAACGAAGACCTGCGCGCCAAGCTGGCCGCCGCGACACGCGCCGCGGCCCAGAGTCAGCAACAAGGCATGCGCAAGCCTCCCGAACAGCAGGAGCGGCCGGGCGCACCTGTGCCCGCCGCCATATCTGGACCGCCGCAGCCGGTGCCGCCCGGCCAGCAGCAGATGGGTGGCCCGCCCCAACTCCCGGGCGGAGCCCCGCAGCTGCCGGCCGGCCCGATGGGCCAGAACGGCCCCGGGCCGATGCAGCAGGGCGGCCCCGGTCCGATGCAGCAGGGCGGGCCCGGTCCGATGCAGCAGGGCGGCCCCGGCCCGATGGGCCAGAACGGACCCATGGGTCCCGGCGGCCCCATGGGTGGCCCGATGGGCGGTCCCGGTGGCCCCGGCGGTCCTGGCGGCCCCGGTGGCCCGCAGCTGCCGCAGCCGGGGCAGGGCCCGGGCGGCGACAGCGCCGCGCGCGTGCTCTCGCTCGCGCAGCAGACCGCCGACCAGGCGATCGCGGAGGCCCGTTCCGAGGCCAACAAGATCGTCGGCGAGGCCCGTAGCCGCGCCGAGGGCCTGGAGCGGGACGCCCGCGCCAAGGCCGACGCGCTGGAGCGGGACGCGCAGGAGAAGCACCGTGTCGCGATGGGCTCCCTGGAGTCCGCTCGCGCCACGCTCGAGCGCAAGGTCGAGGATCTGCGCGGCTTCGAGCGCGAGTACCGCACGCGGCTGAAGTCGTACCTGGAGAGCCAGCTGCGCCAGCTGGAGAACCAGGCCGACGACTCGCTCGCCCCGCCGCGCACCCCGGCGACCGCCTCGCTGCCGCCGTCCCCCTCGATGAGCGGCTCCATGGCCTCGGCCGGCGCCGGCACGATGGGTGGCCACACCATGGGCGGCAACCAGTCCATGGGCGGCCACCAGCAGAACGGCGGAGCGCCGTCCTACGGTGGCCAGCAGCAGATGTCTCCCGCGATGACCCAGCCGATGGCACCGGTGCGGCCGCAGAGTCCGCAGCCGATGCAGCAGGCGCCGAGCCCGATGCGGGGCTTCCTCATCGACGAGGACGACAACTGACGCGGGGCGCGTAAGCGCGGAGCGTTCGGCAATCACAAGGGCCGGGTCCCAGGAGCCTCCTCCTGGGACCCGGCCCTTTGCCATGCCCGCGGGCCGCGGGGGCTTTTCCCCTACCCGCCCCTTCCCGAACCAGGGGCTCCGCCCCCGGACCCCCGGACGCCCTTCGGGCGTGTCCTCAAGCGCCGGACGGGCTGAAATCAGCCCGTCCGGCGCCTGAGGACCGGGGTCCGGGGCGGAGCCCCGCCACGCGGCGGAGCCGCATATCGATGCTGCGGGAAGGGGCGGGTAGGGGAACAAACCCCCGGCCGGGGTTACGCCTTGCGGAGGCGGAAGGTGAGGCCCAGCGGGGCGTCGGTGAACTCGGCGCCGTAGCCTTCCTCCCCGTCGCCGGAGGCGAAGTCGGTCGCGAGGACCTCGTCCGCGATCAGCTCGGCGTGGTCGGCGAGAGCCTGACGCAGCTCCTCGTCGGCCGACTGCCACCGCAGCGCGATCCGGTCGGCCACGTCCAGCCCGCTGTTCTTACGGGCCTCCTGGATCAGCCGGATCGCGTCACGGGCGAGACCCGCGCGCCGCAGCTCCGGGGTGATCTCCAGGTCGAGGGCGACCGTGGCGCCCGCGTCGGAGGCGACGGACCAGCCCTCGCGCGGGGTCTCGGTGATGATGACCTCGTCGGGGGAGAGGGCGACCGTCTCGCCGTCCACCACGACCGACGCGTTCCCCTCGCGCAGCGCGACCGACAGCGCGGCGGCGTCGGCCTCCGCGATCGCCTTGGCGACCGGCTGGGTGCCTTTGCCGAAGCGCTTGCCCAGGGCGCGGAAGTTGGCCTTCGCGGTCGTGTCGACCAGCGAGCCGCCGACCTCGCTCAGCGACGCGAGCGAGGAGACGTTCAGCTCCTCCTCGATCTGGGCGCGCAGTTCGGCGCCGAGGGTTTCGAAGCCGGAGGCGGCGACCAGCGCGCGCGACAGCGGCTGGCGCGTCTTCACACCGGACTCCGCGCGGGTCGCGCGCCCCAGTTCCACCAGGCGCCGTACGAGCGCCATCCGCTCCGAGCGGGCCGGGTCGATCATCGACCGGTCCGGCTCCGGCCAGGTGGTCAGGTGCACGGAGGCCGGGGCCTCCGGGCTCACCGGGACGACCAGGTCCTGCCAGACCCGCTCGGTGATGAAGGGCACCAGGGGCGCCATCAGCCGGGTGACCGTCTCGATGACGTCGTGGAGGGTGCGCATCGCGGCGGCGTCGCCCTGCCAGAAGCGGCGGCGTGAGCGGCGCACGTACCAGTTGGACAGGTCGTCGACGAACGCCGACAGCAGCTTTCCGGCGCGCTGGGTGTCGTACGCCTCCAGGGACTCGGTGACCTGCTCGGTGAGCGTGCCCAGCTCGCCCAGCAGCCAGCGGTCCAGCAGCGGCCGCTCGGCCGGGGCCGGGTCGGCCGCGGATGGCGCCCAGCCCGAGGTGCGGGCGTACAGCGCCTGGAAGGCGACCGTGTTCCAGTAGGTGAGCAGCGTCTTGCGCACGACCTCCTGGATGGTGCCGTGGCCCACCCGGCGGGCCGCCCACGGCGAGCCGCCGGCGGCCATGAACCAGCGCACCGCGTCCGCGCCGTGCTGATCCATCAGCGGGATCGGCTGAAGGATGTTGCCCAGGTGCTTGGACATCTTCCGGCCGTCCTCGGCCAGGATGTGACCGAGGCAGACCACGTTCTCGTACGAGGACTTGTCGAAGACGAGCGTGCCGATCGCCATCAGCGTGTAGAACCAGCCGCGGGTCTGGTCGATGGCCTCGGAGATGAACTGCGCCGGGTAGCGCCGCTCGAAGAGCTCCTTGTTGCGGTACGGGTAGCCGTACTGGGCGAACGGCATGGAGCCCGAGTCGTACCAGGCGTCGATGACCTCGGGCACCCGCTCGGCCGTCAGCGAGCAGCCGTCGGCGGTGCAGGTGAAGGTGACCGCGTCGATGTACGGCCGGTGCGGGTCCAGACCGCTCTGGTCGGTGCCGGTCAGCTCGGAGAGCTCGGCGAGGGAGCCGACGCAGGTGAGATGGGACTCGGCGCAGCGCCAGATGGGGAGCGGGGTGCCCCAGTAGCGGTTCCGCGACAGCGCCCAGTCGATGTTGTTATTGAGCCAGTCGCCATAGCGACCGGTCTTGACCGACTCGGGATACCAGTTGGTCCTCTCGTTCTCCCGCAGCAGCGCGTCCTTGATCGCGGTGGTGCGGATGTACCAGGACGGCTGGGCGTAGTAGAGCAGCGCCGTGTGGCAGCGCCAGCAGTGCGGGTAGCTGTGCTCGTACGGCACGTGCCGGAACAGCAGCCCGCGCTCCTTGAGGTCCGCCGTCAGCGCCTCGTCGGCCTTCTTGAAGAACTGGCCGCCGATCAGGTCCAGGCCGTCCTCGAAGGTGCCGTCCGGGCGGACCGGGTTGACCACCGGCAGCCCGTAGGCCCGGCAGGTCAGCAGGTCGTCCTCACCGAAGGCGGGGGACTGGTGGACCAGACCGGTGCCGTCCTCGGTCGTCACATAGTCGGCGTTGACGACGAAGTGGGCGTCTGGGATCTCCACCAGGTCGAAGGGGCGCCGATAGGTCCAGCGCTCCATCTCGGCCCCGGTGAAGGACTCGCCGGTGACCGTCCAGTCCTCGCCGAGGGCCTTCTCGACCAGCGGCTCGGCGACGACCAGCTTCTCCTCGCCGTTGGTGGCGACCACGTAGCGCACCTCCGGGTGCGCGGCCACGGCGGTGTTGGAGACCAGGGTCCACGGCGTGGTCGTCCACACCAGCAGCGCCGCCTCGCCCGCCAGCGGGCCGGAGGTCAGCGGGAAGCGCACGAAGACCGAGGGGTCGACGACCGTCTCATAGCCCTGGGCGAGCTCGTGGTCGGACAGCCCGGTGCCGCAGCGCGGGCACCAGGGGGCCACCCGGTGGTCCTGGACCAGCAGCCCCTTGTTGAAGATCTCCTTCAGGGACCACCACACCGACTCGACGTACCCGGGGTTCATGGTCCAGTACGCGCCGTCGAGGTCGGTCCAGAACCCCATCCGGGTGGTGAGCTCGGCGAAGGCGTCGGTGTGCCGGGTCACGGACTCCCGGCACTTGGCGTTGAACTCGGCGATGCCGTACGCCTCGATGTCCTTCTTGCCGTTGAAGCCCAGCTCCTTCTCGACCGCCAGCTCGACCGGCAGGCCGTGGCAGTCCCAGCCCGCCTTACGGTCGACGTGGTAGCCCCGCATGGTGCGGAAGCGCGGGAAGACGTCCTTGAAGACGCGGGCCTCGATGTGGTGGGCGCCGGGCATGCCGTTCGCGGTCGGGGGGCCCTCGTAGAAGACCCACTCGGGCCGCCCCTCGGACTGCTCGAGGCTACGGGCGAAGATCTTGTTCTCCCGCCAGAAGTCGAGCACGGCGTGCTCGAGGGCGGGCAGGTCGACCTGGGCGGGCACCTGGCGGTACTGCGGCGTCATCGGGGCTCTTCTTCCTCCGGCGGACACGTGCTCTTCCGTTTCCGTCGGAGGGACGAGAGCCGTGCGCTCCCGCGGTACCACCCTCCTTGACCGGCAGTGGTTGGCTCCCGGCCCCCTCATTGGGATCGCGATGCCGGTTCTACTGACCCACGGGGGGCGTTCCTCCGGCGGCTCCGGGGTGATCCTTCACATCGCGCTCGCCCCCGGGCTCACACCGTCCCCGGGTCGCTCTGGGCCGCCTACGACGCTACTCGTCCCCATCCATGCCTTTCGCTGCGCCCCAGTGTACGGGGCCGGGGGGACCGTGGCCGACCGAATAAGGCGCTGCGCCGAGTGGGGGACGGCCGGGTCCGGGGACTGACCCGAACGGCCGGACGCCGGGGGCCGCGATCAGGGCAGTCACGCTGGGTCACCCCCCGGTACCGGATCCCGGACGGATTACCGGAGGCGGAGTGGGGCACAACGGTGGAGACCGGGTTGTCGTACGGGCAAGCCGGGCGAATCGGGCGGCGTGCCCCGTTGCCGCCCGCCCGGAGTCGATTTATCGTTCCGGAACGATTCGCGCGCAAGATCACAATATGTGAAGGGGCCGCGGCCATGGTGGCGAGAAAGACCACCGTGCAGAAGAGCACGGCGAAGGCGACGAAGGCCGCGCCCGGCAAGAAGAGCGCCTCGGGCAAGAAGGCCGTCAACGAGACCGCGGCACCCGGCAGGGCCGCCGCGCAAGGCGCCGCCAAGGCGGCGAAGAAGAGCGCACCGAAGAAGAAGTCGGAGACGCCCGCCAAGAAGGCCGCGCCCGCCGACAAGGCGGTGCCCGCGAAGAAGACGGGAGCCAGGAAAGTGGTTGCGAAGAAGACCTCGGGTGGTGCGCCTAACGGCAAGAAGGCCACGACGACCGCGCCGCCCCTGCCCAAGGCCCGTGCGGCGGGCGCCCCCGTCGACCCCAGTGAGCTCGCGGTCCGCCCGGGCGAGGACCCCTGGTCGGCCGAGGAGGTGGACGAGGCGCGCGCCGGGCTGCTGACCGAGGCCGGCCGGCTGCGCACCGAGATCCTCGCCTCCGAGGAGGCGATCACCGGGCTGATGCGCGATTCCGGCGACGGCGCGGGCGACGACCAGGCCGACACCGGCACCAAGAACATCACCCGCGAGCATGAGATGGCCCTGACCGGAAACGCCCGCGAGATGCTGCTCCAGACCGAGCGGGCCCTGGAGCGGCTGGACACCGGGACGTACGGGCGGTGCGAGAGCTGTGGCAACCCGATCGGCAAGGCGCGGATGCAGGCGTTCCCCAGGGCCACGCTGTGCGTCGAGTGCAAACAGCGCCAGGAGCGGCGCTGACGCCCGTACGCGTGTGCCGTACCCTCGTCCCTCACAGGGGGAGACAGGCTCACGAGGTTGAGGGACTCACGTGACAGAGGCGGAGCAGGCCATCGGTACGCCGGACGCGGGGAAGGCGGAGGGGGGCGCCGGGACCAGCGCCGCCGGATCCGGTGAGGCCGCGGCGGGCAGGGGGAAGCGGCGGGTCGGGGTGCTCCTCGCGGTCGCGGCGCTGGCCTATCTGATCGATCTGACCAGCAAGCTGGCCGTGGTCGCGAAGCTGGAGCACCACGCTCCGGTCGAGGTGATCGGCACCTGGCTGCAGTTCGAGGTGATCCGCAACCGGGGGGCAGCGTTCGGCTTCGGCGAGGCCATGACCATCGTCTTCACGGTGATCGCGGTCGGCGTCATCGTGGTGATCGCGCGGCTGGCCCGCAAGCTCCACAGCCTGCCCTGGGCCATCGCGCTCGGGCTGCTGCTCGGCGGCGCCTTCGGCAATCTCACCGACCGGATCTTCCGGGCCCCCGGGGACTTCCAGGGTGCGGTCGTCGACTTCATCGCGCCCTCCCACTTCGCGGTCTTCAACCTCGCCGACTCGGCCATCGTGTGCGGCGGCTTCCTGATCGTGATCCTGTCCTTCCGCGGTCTGGACCCGGACGGCACGGTCCACAAGGACTGACCGGGGCCGACACCGGTCCGACCCTGGAAGGGACCGGGCGGCCGGTATCCGACGGGCGTACGAACCGGTGCTCCCGGTCCGGCATACTCGTCGGGTGAGTACGATTCCCGAGATCCGCACCCTGCCCGTACCGGACGGACTGGAGGGCGAGCGCGTCGATGCCGCGATCGCCCGCATGTTCGGTTTCTCCCGGACGAAGGCGGCCGAGCTGGCCGCGGCCGGAAAGGTGCAGCTCGACGGCAGTGTCGCCGGGAAGTCCGACCGGGTCTCCGGGGGTGCCTGGCTCGAGGTCGAGATGCCGCAGGCCGCGCCGCCGGTGCGGATCGTCGCGGAGCCCGTCGAGGGCATGGACATCGTGCACGACGACGAGGACATCGTGGTCGTCTCCAAGCCGGTCGGCGTCGCCGCCCACCCCAGCCCCGGCTGGAGCGGCCCCACCGTGATCGGCGGGCTCGCCGCCGCCGGCTTCCGCGTCTCCACCTCGGGCGCCGCCGAGCGCCAGGGGATCGTGCACCGGCTGGACGTCGGCACCTCGGGGCTGATGGTCGTCGCCAAGTCCGAGCTCGCGTACTCCGTGCTCAAGCAGCAGTTCCGCGAGCGCACCGTGGACAAGCGCTACCACGCGCTGGTCCAGGGCCACCCGGACCCGCTGAGCGGCACCATCGACGCCCCGATCGGCCGCCATCCCCAGCACGACTACAAGTGGGCGGTGACCGCGGACGGCAAGCCGAGCGTCACCCACTACGACCTCATCGAGGCGTTCCGGGCCGCGAGCCTGCTGGACATCAAGCTGGAGACCGGCCGCACCCACCAGATCCGGGTGCACATGGCGGCCCACCGCCACCCCTGCGTCGGCGACCTCACCTACGGCGCGGACCCGACGCTCGCCAAGCGGCTGAAACTGACCCGGCAGTGGCTGCACGCCGTGCGGCTCGGCTTCGAACACCCCGCGCACGGCGGATGGGTCGAATTCGAGTCCGTCTACCCGGACGATCTGCGCGGGGCGCTGGACATCGTGAAGGCGGAGAGCGCGTGATCGAGGTCGTGGCCGACGGGGACCTGTCCGGCTGCTTCGCGGTCCGCCGCGAGGTCTTCGTGGTGGAGCAGCGGATCCCCGAGGAGGAGGAGATGGACGCGTACGACGCGCACGCCGTCCACCTCCTGGCCACCGACGCCGGGGGCCGCCCGGTGGGCACCGCCCGCTTTCTGCACGGCGCGGCCGCGGACAAGAAGTACGGCCACGCCGGTGTCGACGGCGCCACCACCGCCGTGCTCGGCCGCCTCGCGGTGGCCCGGGCGGCGCGGGGCACCGGGCTGGGGGCCGATCTGGTCCGGGCCGTCGAGGCGGAGGCCCACCGGCGCGGTCTGGCCGAGGTCTATCTGGAGTCCCAGACCCATGCGCTCGGCTTCTACGAGCGGCTGGGCTACGAGGCGTTCGGCCCCGAGTTCGACGAGGGCAGCGGCATCCCGCACCGGGCGATGCGACGGTCGCTGTAGCGGCGGACCGGCGGGCTCACCGTGAGTGCCGGGCGTCCTTGCGCAGCCCGTCCTCGAAGCGGGCGAAGTGATCGTGGCGCTCGCGGCGGCGCTCGCTCTCCGGCGGCGCCTGCGGGGCCTGGGCGGCCGGAGCGGTGGTGATGCGCGGCAGGGCGTACGGATGGGCGTCCCGCAGCCAGATGATCATCTTCTCGCGCACCTCACAGCGCACGGTCCACGCGTCATCCGGGTCCCGCGCGGTGATGAGCGCCCGCACCATGATGGTGCTCGGGGTGGTGTCCGTCACCACCAGGTTCCAGTCCCGGCCGTCCCAGGCGGGGGACTTCCTTACGATCTCGCGCAGATGCTCCCGCATCTCCTCGATCGGCGCGGTGTGGTCCAGGTGGAAGTAGACCGTGGCCACCTTCTGGGTGCCGCCCCGCGACCAGTTCTCGAACGGCTTGTTGGTGAAGTACGACACCGGCATGGTGATCCGCCGCTCGTCCCAGGTCCGTACGGACAGGAAGGTCAGCGTGATCTCCTCGACCGTGCCCCACTCGCCGTCCACGACCACCGTGTCCCCGATCCGCACCATGTCGCCGAAGGCGATCTGCAGCCCCGCGAAGAGGTTCCCCAGCGTGGACTGGGCGGCCACACCGGCGACCACCCCGAGGATCCCGGCGGAGGCCAGCATGGAGGTGCCGACCGTGCGCATCGTCGGGAAGGTCAGCAGCATGGCCGACGCCGCCACCACGCCGACGATCGCGGCCACCACCCGCTGGATCAGCGTCACCTGGGTCCGCACCCGGCGCACCCGCGCGGGGTCGTGCGCGCTGGAGGAGGCGTAGCGGAAGTAGGAGGACTCCACCACGGCCGAGGAGACCCGCACCATGAGCCACGCCGTGGCCGCGATGAGCACCAGCGCGAGCAACTGGCCGATCGCCGCCCCGTGCTCCTGGACGACCCTCGCCCCGGTCTTGTCGTACGAACCGCTCAGCGACGCCGTGCACACGGTCACCTGAAGAGGGAGCCGGCAGCGGCGCAGATGGCCCCACAAGGGGGTCTCGGGATGCCGGGCGTCGACCCTCCGCAGCAGCCAGTCGACGGCCCAGCCGATGAACAGCGTGATGGCCAGTGAGCCGCCGATGACAATGAGCGGACGCAGCACGTCCTCCATGGACACCTACCTCATCCTTCCCCAGGGGAGACTCCAGGGTGTCCTGTCCCGCCTTCCCCGGATCCGGTGCCCTCAGACTGTGACTGGCACGATAGGAGGGGCTGATCCACGGAAAGTGAAACGGGAAGGAAAGTGACGGCGGTGGCCGATACCTCGACGATTGTGCTGTTCCACTCCGCGTACGGGCTGCGGCCCGCCGTGCACGAGGCGGCCGACCGGCTGCGCGCGGCCGGGCATGAGGTGGTCGTGCCGGACCTGTACGAGGGGGAGACCGCCGAGACCGTCGAGGACGGCATGGTGATCAAGGAGCGGATCGGCCGGGACGAGCTGCTGAAACGGGCCGTCACCGCCGCCGCGCCGTACTCGGACCGCGGGCTGGTCTACGCCGGGTTCTCGCTCGGCGGCTCCCTCGCGCAGAACCTGGCGCTGGCCGACGACAAGGCGCGCGGACTGCTCCTGCTGCACGGCACCTCGGACATCGCCGACGACGCCGCGGCCGACGACCTGCCGGTGCAGCTGCATGTGGCCGACCCCGACCCGTTCGAGCCGCACGACTGGCTCAACGCCTGGTATCTGCGGATGCGGCGGGCCGGTGCCGATGTGGAGGTCTTCCGCTACGGCGGGGCCGGGCACGTCTTCACCGACCCCGAGCTGCCGGACTACGACAAGGAGGCCGCCGAGGCCACCTGGCGGGTGGCGCTCGGCTTCCTGGCGAGCCTCTGAACCTCTGAGCCTTTGACGCGCGGGCGGGCCTCGACGCGCGGGTGGTCTTGACGCGCGGGCGAGTCTCAGCGCACAGGCGCGTCCGCGCGCTCGATCTTCTGGCTGCCCGCCTGGGTGCGGTACGACCGCGTCCAGGCGCTCGTGGCCTGCGGATCGGTCCGGTCGGAGACGGTGTAGTAGTCCATCTGGGCCCGCCGCGGGGTGACGTCGAGCACGCCGTAGCCGTGCGAGTCCATGTCCACCCACTTCACATGGCGGTTGGCGGCCCTGATCGCGGCGGCCGCCGCCAGGGACACCGTCTGTGGCGCCACATGCAGCAGGTCGTCGAGGTTGTCGGAGGTCACCGAGGTGACCACGAACTCGGTCGCGGCCGACCGGGAGAGCGGATAGGTGGCGGCCTTCACCGGTACGTCGTTGGCCCACGCCATATGGATGTCACCGGTGAGGAAGACCGTGTTGGCGATCCCGTGGTCGGTGAGGTGGGCGAGCAGCTCGCGCCGGTCGTCCGTATAGCCGTCCCACTGGTCGGTGTTGATGGCCAGCCCGCCCTTGGGCAGCCCCAGCAGCTCGGCGAGCGGGCCCAGCAGCTCGGCGGGGAGGGCCCCGAAGGCGACCGGTGAGATCATCACCGAGTTGCCCACCAGCCGCCAGGTGGTGTCCGAGGCGGTCAGGCCCGACTTCAGCCAGTCGAGCTGGGCGCGCCCGGTCAGGGTGCGCTCCGGGTCGTCCACGTCCCCGCTGCCGGTGGCCGCCTGCTGGGAGCGGAACGAGCGCAGATCGAGCAGATGGAGATCGGCGAGGCCGCCGTAGCGCAGCCGCCGGTAGGTGGTGCCCTGGGTGGAGGGGCGCACCGGCATCCACTCGAAGTACGCCTGCTTGGCGGCGGCCACCCGCTGGGCCCACGCCCCCTCGGTGCCCGGCGTGTGGTTCTCCGCCCCGCCGGACCAGGCGTCGTTGGCGAACTCGTGGTCGTCCCAGATCGCGATCAGGGGGAGCGCGGCGTGCAGCGCCTGGGCGTCGGGGTCGGTCTTGTAGTTCCCGTGCCGGACGCGGTAGTCGGCGAGCGTGACGATCTCGTGGGTGGGGGCGTGCGGACGGACGACGTCCTTCGCCTCCGGGTACTCGCCGCTCTTGTACTCGTAGATGTAGTCGCCCAGATGGAGTACCGCGTCCAGGTCGGTGCGGGCGGCCAGATGGCGGTACGGGGAGAACCAGCCCGCCTCCCAGTTGGCGCAGGAAACCACGCCGAAGCGCACCCCGTCGGGCGCCGCGTCGTGCGCGGGTGCGGTGCGGGTGCGGCCCACGGGGGAGCGGACGCCGCCGTCCACGCCGAAGCGGTAGACGTAGTCGGTGGCGGGCCGCAGCCCGCGCACATCGGCCTTGACGGTGTGGTCGGTGTCGGCGGCGGCCTTGACGGTGCCGTGGGCGACGACCGAGCGGAAGTCCCGGTCCTCGGCGACCTCCCAGGTCACCTCGACGGCGGGGCCCAGCCCCGAGCCGGGCACGGCGTCGGGGGCGGGCGTGATACGGGTCCACAGCAGGATCCCGTCGGGCAGCGGGTCGCCCGAGGCGACGCCGTGCAGGAAGGCGGGCCCGGAGGCGGCGGTGGCGGTGGGGCCCGGGACGAGGGACAGCAGGGCGGCGGCGGCCGCCGCGGCCGTGACGGCGCTTCGGCGCGATATGTGGAGGTCGGTCACGGCCGTGGAGATTACTGACAAGTAGCCCGCGGGGACAGGGGGCTTGGGGGATGTTCGCCCACCCGTCGCCGCCAGGTCACCGGCGCGCTGGTCGCCCGGTCACCGCCCGGGCCGCCGGGTCACCGCCACCGCCGTCGGGGCCACAACGCCGTCGGCGGGCGCACCCTGGGGCGCGCCCGCCGATCCGGCCGGGAAGAGCCGGACACTACTTCTTGAGCTCCTGCTTGACGAGCGGGGTGAACTGCTCCGGGGTCATCGGCGGGTTCTGGCCCACCATCAGCTTCTTCCCGTTCATCTTGAAGGACGGGGTGGCGTCGACGTCCTTGGTGTCGTTGAACGACTTGGACATGGCCAGCGCCCACCGGTCGTAGGTGCCGTTCTTCACGGCCTTCTCGAAGCCCGTGTTGCCCTTCAGCTCCTTGACCTGCTGGGCGACGTCGATCAGCTTCTGGTCGTCCGCGAAGGCGTCATCGGTCTCCTCCGGGTGGTTCTTCGGCGCGTACAGCGCCTCCTTGTAGTCCAGGAACGCCTGCGGGCTGACATTGAGGGCCGCGCCGAGCGCGCTCAGCGCGTTCTTCGAGCCGGCGCCGGGCTGCTGCTTGTTGTCGTCGAGGAAGGTGCCCATGGTGAACTGCGCCTTGTAGGTGCCGTCCTTGATGTCCTTGAGCACGGTCGGGCCGGTGAACTTCTCGAACTGGGCACAGACCGGGCAGCGCATGTCCTCGTAGACGTGCAGGGTGTTCTTGGCCTTCTTGTCGCCGATGACGACCGTCGTGCCCTGGGAGCCGGTGGCGTTGGCGGGCTTGGCGAACGTCTTCTTCTCGGCCGCCGCCCGCCACTTCTGGTTCGGGTTGTCCGAGCTCATGTTGGTGACGGCGTAGCCGATGCCGCCGGCTATCGCGAGGACCGCGACGACCGCGCCGCCGACGAACAGCTGGCGCCGCATCCGGTCCTTCTTGGCCTGGCGCTCGCGCTCGGCACGCAGCCGTTCGCGCGCGGCCTGCTTGTTCTGCTGGCTGTTGCGGTTGCTCATGATGGTTCGATCTCCGTGGGTGTGCGTCGTCAGTGATGCGTACGGGGGTGGGGAGCGCTGTGCTCAGGCAGCGGCCGAGCAGGGCGGTCCACGACGCACCACGGAGTGCACGAGGAGAGGGAGCGCAGGTGCCGGGCGCACCGGCCGTACGGGCCGCGGGGTCCGGCGGCGGGGCAGCGGGGCCGCCGCGTGGACCGCGACGGCCAGCAGCAGCGGCCGGAAGGCGAAGGCGGCCAGGGCGGCCAGCAGACGGCTCAGGGCGGCCTCGCCGCGCCGCAGCCAGGCCGAGGCGATCAGACCCACCGCGATATGCGCGGCGAGCAGCAGCCAGGGGGTGGCGGAGCTCACGGCCGCCGCCAGCGGGGTGGCGATGCCGTTCTGGGAGACCCCGGGCAGCGGACCGCCGAGGTCGCCCCCGCCACACAGCACGGTGACGCCCATGGTGCGCAGGGAGCCCGCCACCGGGCCACCGGACTGTCCGTAACACGCCTGCTGACCGGTGGTGAAGATCGTGTCGGCGGCCAGCTCCAGGGGGATCATGAGGGCCGCTATGGACCAGAAGCCCCGCTCCCGGCCCGCGAGGGCGTACGCGACGGCGAAGACGGCCACCGCGAGCGCGCCGACGGTGCCCAGCGGCAGCGGGGCCCGCGACAGCAGGACATGCGAAGCCGAGGACAGCGTGACGCACAGCGCCGTGAAGAGCGCCGCGCGCACTGCCCTCAGCTGCGGTCCGGTGCCGTCCATGACTTCGAATTCTGCCATGAACGGCTGTAGGGACCATGTGAAGAATCGGCCCGGCGCCCGGCTACCCGCCTGACCTGCTGGTTCACCCCTTGAGCTGCTTGTCCACCGCTTCCGTGAACTCCGTCGCGGTCGCGGGGGTGGAGCCGCCGCTGCCGGTCAGCTGGGAGCCGTCGAGCTTGACGGTGGGGGTGCCGCTCACCCCGGAGGCGTCGAAGTCGGCGATCACCTTCTTCGCCCAGGGGTCGTAGGTGCCCTCGCGCAGAGCCTCCCGGAAGGAGGCGTTCGTCTTGAGCGCGTACACCTCCTGCGAGACGGTCAGCAGCTGGTTGTCGTCGGCGTAGGAGTCCTTGCTCTCCTCGGGGTGGTTCTTCGGCGACATCAGGGCGGCCTTGTAGTCGAGGAAGGTGTCGGTGCTCACGTCCAGCGCCGCCCCGAGGGCGCTCAGGGCGTTCGCGGAGCCACTGCCGCCCATGGTCTTGTCGAGGATGGCGGTGAAGTGGAACGAGACCTTGTACTTGCCGGCCTTGATGTCCTTGGCGATGGTCGGCCCGACCGCCTGGTCGAAGGAGGCGCACGGCGGGCAGCGCAGGTCCTCGTAGACGTCGAGGGTGTGCTCGGCACCGGCCTCGCCGATCACCACGGTCGTTCCGCCCGGCCCGGAGCTGTGGGCGGGCGTGACGAGATCTCCCGGGCCCTCCGAGCCGCCGGAGCTGTCCGGGTCCCCGGAACCGCCCGAGCCCGGCGCTCCCGGCGGGCCCTGGACGACATCGTCCGACGAGCCGCCCCGGGAGCCCTGGTCGTCATCCGTGAACACGAGGACGCCCGCGACCACCGCGGCGGCGGCCGCCACCGCGATGACGGCCGTAAGGCCGCCCTTGCGCTGCCGGTCCGCCGGTGCGGGAGCGCCGCCCCAGGGCCCGCCGCCCGGCCCGGGCGGCGGGCCCTGGGGCGGCGGGGGAGCGGGAGGGAAGCCCGGAGGCTGATCCGGGGGCGGCGGATGACCCGGCTGCTGGTACGGATTCTGCTGCGGGTCTCGCTCGCCCCCCGGCGGCTGCTGTCCAGGCCACATGACAGACAACGATAGGGGGGCGAGCGCACCCCGGCCATGGCCGGGGTGACGATCAACGGCCCGGGGGCGCCCCCGGGAGGCGATCAGAGGCCGGGGATGCGGCCGTTGCGGAAGAGGTCCACGAAGATCTGGTGGTCGGCGCGGGCGCGGGCGCCGTAGGAGTGCGCGAAGTCCACCAGGAGCTCGGCGAAGCCGTCCTCGTCGGCGGCGATCACCGCGTCGATGGCTCGCTCGGTGGAGAACGGCACCAGCGAGTGGCCGCTCTGGTCGTCCGCGGCCGCGTGCATGGTGGCCGTGGCCCGGCCCAGGTCGGCCACGACCGCCGCGATCTCGGCCGGGTCGTCGATGTCGGACCAGTCCAGGTCCACCGCGTACGGCGACACCTCGGCGACCAGCTGCCCCGCCCCGTCCAGCTCGGTCCAGCCCAGCCACGGGTCGGCGTGGGCCTGGAGCGCGCGCTGGGAGATCACCGTGCGGTGGCCCTCGTGGTGGAAGTACGACCGCACCTGCTCATCGGTGATGTGCCGGGAGACCGCCGGGGTCTGCCCCTGCTTCATGTAGATCACCACATCGTTCTCCAGGGCGTCGCTGTTGCCCTCCAGAAGGATGTTGTACGAGGGGAGCCCGGCGCTGCCGATGCCGATGCCCCGGCGGCCCACCACGTCCTTGACGCGGTAGGAGTCCGGGCGCGAGAGACTGGACTCGGGGAGCGTCTCCAGATAGCCGTCGAAGGCGGCCAGCACCTTGTAGCGGGTGGCCGCGTCCAGCTCGATGGACCCGCCGCCGGCCGCGAAGCGGCGCTCGAAGTCGCGGATCTCGGTCATCGAGTCCAGCAGCCCGAAGCGGGTCAGCGAGCGGGCGTCGCGCAGCGCGTCCAGCAGCGGGCCCTCCGCGGTCTCCAGGGTGAAGGGCGGCACCTCGTCGTTCTTGGCGCCGGTGGCCAGGGCGTGGACGCGCTCGCGGTAGGCGCCGGCGTACGTCCGCACCAGCTCGGTGATCTTCTCGTCGCTGAGCGCCTTGGTGTAGCCGATGAGCGCCACGGAGGCGGCGAACCGCTTGAGGTCCCAGGTGAAGGGGCCGACGTACGCCTCGTCGAAGTCGTTCACATTGAAGATCAGCCGGCCGTTGGCGTCCATGTAGGTGCCGAAGTTCTCGGCGTGGAGGTCGCCGTGGATCCACACCCGGCTGGTGCGCTCGTCCAGGTACGGCCCGCCGGAGCGCTCCCGCTCCACATCGGAATAGAACAGGCAGGCGGTGCCGCGGTAGAACGCGAACGCCGAGGCGGCCATCTTCCGGAACTTGACGCGGAAGGCGGCCGGGTCGGCGGCGAGCAGCTCGCCGAAGGCGGTGTCGAATACGGCGAGGATGTGCTCGCCGCGCTGCTCCGCCTGGGTCTGCTGGGTCGACATCGCGGAACGCCTCCTGGGGCATGAGAGTGATGATCGGTGGTGCGGATACGACAGGGTATGTTCCGTCTCGCCGGGTGCGCGGGAAGTCCGGATGACCCGTCGGGATCAACGCCTGAGGCTACTCGCGAGTGCCCGGCTCTTGTCAGTGCGGAGGGGTAACCTTCGGAGCTGTCTCGCCGTGCCGTCATCGATTGTTCGCCGGAGGTCTTCCACCGTGACCAAGCCGCCCTTCACGCACCTGCATGTCCATACCCAGTACTCGCTGCTGGACGGTGCGGCGCGGCTCAAGGACATGTTCAACGCGTGCAATGAGATGGGCATGACCCACATCGCCATGACCGACCATGGCAACCTCCACGGCGCGTACGACTTCTATCAGCAGGCGACGGGCGCGGGGATCACCCCGATCATCGGCATCGAGGCGTATGTGGCCCCCGAGTCGCGGCGCTACAAGCGACGGGTGCAGTGGGGCCAGCCGCACCAGAAGCGCGATGACGTCTCCGGTTCCGGTGGTTACACCCACAAGACCATCTGGGCGTCGAACAAGACCGGTCTGCACAATCTCTTCCGGCTCTCCTCGGACGCCTATATGGAGGGCTACTTCGTCAAGTGGCCGCGGATGGACAAGGAGACCATCGCCCAGTGGTCCGAGGGCCTGATCGCCTCCACCGGCTGCCCCTCCGGCGAGCTCCAGACCCGGCTGCGGCTCGGCCAGTTCGACGAGGCCCTCAAGGCCGCCTCCGAGTACCAGGACATCTTCGGCAAGGAGCGGTACTTCCTGGAGCTGATGGACCACGGCATCGAGATCGAGCGCCGGGTCCGGGACGGGCTGCTGGAGATCGGCAAGAAGCTGGACATCCCGCCGCTGGTCACCAATGACTCGCACTACACCTACTCCCGCGAGTCCGTGGCCCACGACGCGCTGCTGTGCGTCCAGACCGGCAAGAACCTCTCCGACCCGGACCGCTTCCGCTTCGACGGCACCGGCTATTACCTGAAGTCGACCGACGAGATGTACGCCATCGACTCCTCGGACGCCTGGCAGGAGGGGTGCCGCAACACCCTCCTGGTGGCCGAGCAGATCGACAACGACGGCTGGTTCGAGAAGCGCGACCTGATGCCTCGGTTCGACGTGCCCGAGGGCTACACCGAGGTCACCTGGTTCCAGGAGGAGGTCCACAAGGGGATGGCCCGCCGCTTCCCCGGCGGCGTCCCCGAGGACCGCCAGAAGCTGGCCGAGTACGAGATGGACGTCATCATCCAGATGGGGTTCCCGGGCTACTTCCTCGTGGTCGCCGACTTCATCATGTGGGCCAAGAACAACGGCATCGCGGTCGGCCCCGGCCGAGGCTCCGCGGCCGGTTCGATCGTCTCGTACGCGATGGGCATCACCGACCTCGACCCGGTCGAGCACGGGCTGATCTTCGAGCGGTTCCTCAACCCCGAGCGTGTGTCCATGCCCGATGTCGACATCGACTTCGACGAGCGTCGGCGCGGTGAGGTGATCCGGTACGTCACCGAGAAATACGGCGCCGACAAGGTCGCCCAGATCGGCACGTACGGCACCATCAAGGCCAAGAACGCCATCAAGGACTCCGCCCGGGTGCTCGGCTATCCGTACGCGATGGGCGACCGCATCACCAAGGCCATGCCCGCCGACGTCCTCGGCAAGGGCATCCCGCTCTCCGGCATCACCGACGAGAAGCACCCCCGCTACAGCGAGGCGGGCGAGGTGCGCGGGATGTACGAGAACGAGCCGGATGTGAAGAAGGTCATCGACACCGCGCGCGGAATCGAGGGCCTGGTCCGGCAGATGGGCGTGCACGCGGCCGGCGTGATCATGTCCAGCGAGACGGTCACCGACCATGTGCCCGTCTTCTCGCCGAAGAACGACGGTCAGGTCGTGACCCAGTGGGACTATCCCACTTGTGAGTCGCTCGGCCTGCTGAAGATGGACTTCCTCGGCCTGCGCAACCTCACCATCATGGACGACGCCGTCAAGATGGTGCGCGCCAACAAGGGCGTCGACCTGAAGATGCTCGATCTGTCCCTGGACGACCCCAAGACCTTCGAACTGCTCTGCCGCGGTGACACCCTGGGCGTCTTCCAGTTCGACGGCGGCCCCATGCGCTCCCTGCTGCGCATGATGAAGCCCGACCACTTCGAGGACATTTCCGCCGTCTCGGCCCTCTACCGGCCGGGCCCGATGGGCATGAACTCGCACATCAACTACGCGCTGCGGAAGAACGGCCAGCAGGAGATCACCCCGATCCACCCCGAGCTGGAGGAGCCGCTCAAGGAGGTCCTGGGGATCACCTACGGCCTCATCGTGTACCAGGAGCAGGTGCAGAAGGCCGCCCAGGTGCTCGCGGGCTACTCGCTCGGACAGGCCGACCTGCTCCGCCGCGCGATGGGCAAGAAGAAGCAGGAGGTCCTCGACAAGGAGTTCGTGCCCTTCCAGAAGGGCTGCCGCGAGCGCGGTTACTCCGACGAGGCCATCCAGGCGGTGTGGGACGTCCTGGTCCCGTTCGCCGGATACGCGTTCAACAAGGCGCACTCCTCCGCGTACGGCCTGGTCACCTACTGGACCGCGTACCTCAAGGCCAACTACCCCGCCGAGTACATGGCGGCGCTGCTCACCTCGGTCCGCGACGACAAGGACAAGTCGGCGGTCTACCTGAACGAATGCCGCCGCATGGGCATCAAGGTGCTGCCGCCGAACGTCAATGAGTCCGAGGCCAACTTCACCGCCCAGGGTGATGATGTGATCCTCTTCGGTCTCACGGCGGTCCGTAACGTCGGTCAGAACGTGGTGGAGGCGATCATCCGCGGCCGCAAGGCCAAGGGGAAGTACACCTCGTTCCCGGACTACCTGGACAAGGTCGAGGCGGTCGTCTGCAACAAGCGCACCACCGAATCGCTGATCAAGGCGGGCGCCTTCGACGAGATGGGCCACACCCGTAAGGGGCTCACGGCGCACTACGAAGCCCTGATCGACAATGTGGTCGCGGTGAAGCGCAAGGAGGCCGAGGGGCAGTTCGACCTCTTCGGCGGCATGGGCGGCGACAGCGGGGACGGCGACGGGCCGGGCTTCGGGCTCGACGTCGAGTTCGCGGACGTCGAATGGGACAAGAGCTATCTGCTGGCCCAGGAGCGGGAGATGCTCGGCCTGTATGTCTCCGACCATCCGCTGTTCGGCATCGAGCATGTGCTGAACGAGAAGGCGGACGCCGCGATCTCCGCGCTCACCGGTGGTGAGCACGCGGACGGCGCGATCGTCACCATCGGCGGCATCATCTCCGGTCTCCAGCGCAAGATGACCAAACAGGGCAACGCCTGGGCCATCGCCACCGTGGAGGACCTGGCCGGCTCCATCGAGTGCATGTTCTTCCCGGCCACCTATCAGCTGGTCTCCACCCAGCTGATCGAGGACGTGGTTGTCTTCGTCAAGGGGCGGCTGGACAAGCGCGAGGACGTGCCCCGGCTGGTCGCCATGGAGCTGATGGTCCCCGATCTCTCCGAGGCGGGCGCCAACGCGCCCGTGACGATCACCATTCCCACGGTCAAGGTCACCCCGCCGCTGGTCGAGAAGCTGAGCGAGGTGCTCACCCACCACCGCGGCTCCACCGAGGTGCGGATCAAGCTCCAGGGGGCGCGGAAGACCACCGTGCTGCGGCTCGACCGGCACCGCGTCACCGCCGACCCGGCCCTCTTCGGCGACCTCAAGGTGCTGTTGGGGGCGTCCTGCCTGGCCGGGTGACCGCCCGGCCCTGACGAAGGCAGTGATCGCCCGGCCCCGGTGAAAGCAGTGATCGCCCGGCCCGGCGAAAGACGAAATCAGCGGTTCCGGCGAGAACGCACAAGGGGCGCGCCCGTGTCGGGCGCGCCCCTTGGGGCCATGTCACACGGCCTGCCACCGCGGTGGCCCAGCGCCGGTGCGCGGTGCGTCAGTTGTGGCCGAAGCTCTTCTGCCGGTCCTTGCGCGGCGTCGAGGGGCTGCCCTCCGACCGCATCGCCTGCGACTGCGCGTCCATCGAGGACTGCTGGTCGGCGGGGCGGTCGGCCATGCCGCGCTCCTGACGCCGCTCCTGCTGCTGCTTGCGATCGCGGTTCTTGTTCTTGCCCATGGTGGTGTTCCTCCAGTTGGGATCAGCCCCCCGGTGAAGGGCCCTCCGGGAGAACCTCTTCGGAGGAAGCCCTTCGGAAGAAGCCCTTCGGAAGAAGCCCTTCGGGAAGAACAGTGACATGCCGAGGTGACCCGTGCATTTCGGGCAATTACGGTGAGTGAGAAGGAGGGTCTTGGCGGGTAAGCCGTATCCGCCACGCCGGTGATCCAGTTCGGACTGATAACCCCCGCACGGTCGGGCAGACTCGAAGGAAAGCCGAAAGACCACATCCGGGGACGGCGGCTGTGCGCGGGGGGCGACCGAGGACTGGATTCGTCAGGGAAGAGGGTGGAACGTGGACCGCTGCGTCGTCCTGGTGGACGCCGGGTACCTGCTGGGCGCCGCCGCGAGCCTGCTGGCCGGAGAGCCCGCCCGATCGCGTATTTCCGTCGACCACGCGACCCTCATCCAGGGCCTGCGGGAGCGGGCCGAGGCCGAGACCGAGCGCCCGCTGCTGCGGATCTACTGGTTCGACGGCGCCCCCGACCGCGTACCCCAGCCCGAGCACCGGCGGCTGCGGGTGATGCCCCGGGTGACCGTGCGGCTCGGCGCGCTCACCCGCAGCGACGGCCGCTGGGCCCAGAAGGGCGTGGACGCCGCCATGCACGCCGAGCTCACCGAGCTCGCCCGCAACCGGGCCTGCTCCGACATCGTCCTCGTCACCGGCGACGGGGATCTGCTGCCCGGGCTGATGTCGGCCAAGGAGCACGGCGTCGCCGTCCACCTCTGGGCAGTACAGGCCGCCGACGGCGACTACAACCAGTCCGAGGACCTCGTGGCCGAGGCCGATGAGCGCCGTGTCCTGGACCGCGCCTGGATCACCCGGGCGGTGCGCGCCAAGGAGCTTCCCGGGCCCTGTGCGCCCGTCTCCGAGCCGCGCCCGGAGATCGCGGCCATTCTCTCCGCCCCGCTGCCGGAGACCGCCGCGGCTGCCGCTGCCGCTGCCGCCGCGGCGGCAGCGCCCGGCGCGGCGGAGGCGGCACCCGGCCGCAACGGCGCCGCCCGGCCCGGCACCGATGTGACCGGCCCGGCCGCCGCCCCCGGCCGTCCCGCCGCCACGGCCGCCGAGGCGGGTGCGGACGCCGCGGCAGGGGCCGCGGCCAAGGGCGTGCCCACCCCCAAGGACCTCGCCGACCTCGGCCGCGGCCCCGCTGGCCCCGCCGGGCCCGGCGGCCAGGGGGACCGGCAGCCGGCCGGTGCCACGCTGCGCTGGTCCTCCGACAAGGGCTGGATCGACCGGGGCCCCGGCTCCGCCGGGGTGGGGGAGCCGCCGGAGACCGCCAACCTCCCCATGCTGGCCCAGCTCACCAGCGCCGAACAGCGCTGGGCCGACCGCGAGGAGGACATCACCGCGGTCAGCGGAGACCCGTTCGAGGTCGGCCAGGTCTTCGCCCGCCGCTGGACCGACCGGCTCGCCGATTCGGTCCACCTCCAGCAGCTCTCCACGGAGTACCCCCGCATCCCGCACCGCATCGACGGTGAACTACTGCGCTACGCGGCCCGCTTCGGGCTGCTGGCCCACAAGGACGATCAGATCGACGAGCACGACCGCTATGCGATCCGGGCGGGCTTCTGGCGCGAGATCGACCTCCGCTCGGCGGCGGAACACGCCCAGACCGGCGGCTAGGGGTCACCCGGCGAGCCTTGACGCCTGCGGCGAGCTGCTCCCCTCCCCGCCCCTTCCCGAAACCGGGGCTTCGCCCCAGACCCCGAAACCGGGGCTTCGCCCCAGACCCCGAAACCGGGGCTTCGCCCCAGACCCCGAAACCGGGGCTTCGCCCCAGACCCCGAAACCGGGGCTTCGCCCCAGACCCCGGGACCGGGGCTCCGCCCCAAGACCCCGGGACCGGGGCTTCGCCCCAGACCCCGGGACCGGGGCTCCGCCCCAAGACCCCGTAACTGGGGCTTCGTCCCAGGCCCCGGGCCGGGCTTCGTCCCAGGCCCTGGGTCCGGGGCTCTGCCCCGGACCCTGGAACCGCGGCTGCGGCCCAGACCGCGGGACTAGGGCTCCGTTCCAGGCTGCGGGGCCGGGGCTTCGTCCCAGGCCCCGGCGTCGGGGCCCTGCCCCAGACCTTGGAACCGGGGCTCCGTCCCTGGCCCTGGAATCGGGGCTGCGCCCCAGGCCCCGGAGCCGGGGCTCCATCCCAAGGCACCGGAGCCGGGGCTCTGCCCCAAGACCCGGGGGTCCAGGGGCGGAGCCCATGGTTACGGGGAGGGGCGGGGAGGGGGAAGCGCCGGTATGCGGCTTCGTTGCGTGGTTCGCCGGGCCACCGTGGGCCGTGGATGGGCCGCAGTCCGGCGCTGCCGGGTGAACCGTGACCCGAGGGCCCCGGGGACGGGAGCGGGTGTATGGGCGCGTACCCTCATAGCTCGTGAGGACGGGCGCGAAACAGGCGACGAGTGGCGATGTGGTGTGCACCGTGCGCGGCCTGGTCAAGACCTATCCCGCGGCGCGCGGCCGACGCGGGGCGCCCGGTACGCCCGCCGTCCGGGCCAGCGACGGCATCGACCTCGATGTGGTGCGCGGCGAGGTCTTCGGGCTGCTCGGGCCCAACGGCGCGGGCAAGTCCACCCTCGTACGGCAGCTCACCGGCCTGTTGCGGCCCGACGAGGGCCAGGTGCGGGTGCTCGGCCACGATCTCGTACGCCACCCCGAGCGGGCCGCCCGGCTGCTGGGCTATCTCGGCCAGGACTCGACCGCGCTGGACGAGCTGACCGTCGGCCTGGCCGCCGAGACCACCGCGCGGCTGCGCGGTCTGGATACCCGCGCGGCCCGCGCCGAGCGCGACGCGGTGATCGAGGAGCTGGGGCTCGGCGAGGTCGCCGGGCGGCCGCTGAAGAAGCTTTCCGGGGGTCAGCGGCGGCTGGCCTGCGTCGCCGCCGCGCTGGTGGGGGAGCGGCCGCTGCTGGTGCTGGACGAGCCCACCAGCGGGATGGACCCCGTGGCCCGGCGCGCCGTATGGGCGGCCGTGGACCGGCGGCGGGCCGAGCGGGGGGTGACGGTGGTGCTGGTCACCCACAATGTGATCGAGGCGGAGACGGTGCTGGACCGGGTCGCCGTGCTGGACCGCGGCCGGGTCATCGCCTGCGACACGCCCGCCGGGCTCAAGGCTCTGGTGGCCGACGAGGTGCGGCTGGAACTGGTGTGGCGCACCGAGCCGCCGCTGGAGGTGCCCGAGGTCGCCGCCCTGTGGAAATCCGCCGGGGCGGCCCGGGCCGCCGGCGGCGCCTCCGGGCGGCGCTGGACGCTCCGGCTGCCGCCGGACGACGCGCGCGCCGCCATCGCCACCGTGACCGGCGGCCCCGCCTTCGCCGCGCTGGACGATTTCACCTTGGCCACGCCGAGCCTGGAGGATGTGTACATCGCCCTGGGGGGCCGTGCCGAGGGCGCGGAGGGGCTGGTGAGGGCGTGACCGCCGGGGCGAGCCGGTGAACGCGTCGGTGACCGTGACCGTATTCGAGCCGTAAGAGGCGAAGAGGAGCAGCACAACGTGAGTGTCATGCCCGCCGTGTCCGGTGTATCCGGTGTGTCCGGGGCCACTGGTGTGCCTGGTGTGTCCGGTGCGTCCGCTGGGCTGCCCAGTGCGTCCGGTGCGTCCAGTGCGTCCAGTGCGTCCGGTGTCTCCGGTACCTCGGGGGCGTCCGGTGACGCCGGTGACATGCCCGCGCCGCTGGCGGCCCGGGCGCGGCTCTTCCCCGCGCTCGTCGCGGTCTACCGCGCCCAGCTCTCACGGGCCCGGGTGGCCCGGATACCGCTGCTCTTCGTGGCCACCTTCCAGTCCATCGGGATCATGATCCTGATGCGCGGGGTGGTGGACGGCGGAAGCGAGGCGCGATCGGTGGTGGCCGGATCGAGCGTGCTGGTCGTCGCCTTCGTGGCGCTCAACCTGCTCGCGCAGTACTTCGGCCAGCTGCGGGCCAGCGGCGGGCTCGACCACTACGCGACCCTGCCGGTGCCGCCCTCGGCCGTGGTGCTCGGGGCGGCCGCCGCGTACGCCTCGTTCACCGTGCCCGGGACCGCCGTCACCGCCGTGATGGGCAGTGTGCTCTTCCAACTGCCCATGACCAACCTGTGGATCCTCCTCGCCGTGATCCCCCTGTCCGGCGCCGCCCTCGCCGGACTCGGCGCCGCGCTGGGGCTGCTCGCCCCGCGTCAGGAACTCGCCACGCTGTGCGGGCAGTTGGGGATGTCCGCCGCGCTGCTGCTCGGCGTGCTGCCCGCGGCCCGGATGCCGCAGGTGGTGTCGTACGCGCGCGATCTGCTGCCGTCGACGTACGGTGTGGAGGCCCTGGCCCGGTCCTTCGACGGGCAGCCCGACTGGTGGGTGGTCTGCGCCGACCTCGGGGTGTGCGCCGGGGTGGCCGTGGTGTCCCTCGCCGCCGCGACCTGGGCCTATCGGCGGGCGGCGGTGCGGTGACGCGCCGCAGTGAACGTCCCGCCGACCGAAGTACGCCATCCGCCTGGCACGATGACGGGGTGACCGCACCGTTGACGCCACATGATCAGCACTCGCCGCACGACGAGCCCGCCGAGGGCCGGCCGCCGTCCCCCGAGCAGCCCGCCGGGGACTCCGCCGCGCCGTACCCCACCGGGTATCCCGCGCATCCGGGGCAGGCTTCGGGGTATCCGGAGCACGCCGAACACTCCGAGCACGCTGAGCACTCCGATGAGCACGCCGAGTTCTCCGGGCACTCCGAGCCCGGGCCCGAATTGCGTGCCGAACTGGTGCAGGCGTCGCTGGTCGCCATCGCGGTGGCTGTCGCGGGCGTGCTTCTCGGGCTGCTGTGGCTGTGGTTGGCGCCGAAGGTTCCCCTGGTCTCGGACGGTTCCGCCGTCTATCTGAAGAACTCGGAAGGGGAGGACGCGGTCGGCGCGGACGGGATGTTCACGCTGCTCGGGCTCGCCTTCGGCGCCGTCTCGGCCATCATCGTCTTTCTGCTGTTCCGCCACGGCGGTATCGCGCTGGTGGTCGGTCTGGCGATCGGCGGGGTGCTCGCCTCGGTGATCGCCTGGCGGCTCGGCGTATGGCTGGGGCCCACCTCGGACGTCGTGGCGCATGCCAAGTCGGCCGGTAAGGGCGTCACCTTCGACGGACCGCTCAAGCTGGGCGCCAAGGGTGCGCTGCTGGCGTGGTCGGTGGCGGCGATGGTGATCCACCTGGCGCTGACCGGGCTCTTCGGCCCGAGGGACCCGGAGCCCGCCCTGCCGCCTCCGGCGACGCCGGGAGCGCGCTGAGCGGAGCGCGCGTCTCTTGCCGGGCCCGGTGTTCGCGGGCCCGGTCCGCCGCCACCCTCCCGGCTCAGGGAGGCTGCCCCCTCCCGGCTCAGGGAGGTCGTCCCGGCTCAGGGAGAGGGGACGCTGGAGGCGCGGACGATGAGTTCGGGGCGTAGCCGCTTGGACTCCACGGCCTCGCCCTCCAGCAGCCGCAGCAGCGTCCGCAGCCCCTCGCGCCCCATGTCGAGCATCGGTGACCGCACCGTCGTCAGCGGCACCGGCAACTCCGCCGCCAGCGGCGTGTCGTTGAAGCCCACGACGGCGACGTCGTCCCCCGCCCGCAGCCCCTGGTTGCGCAGCGCGCCTATCGCGCCGATGGCCGCGAAGTCGTTGACCGCGAAGATGGCCGTCGGCCGGTTCGGGGTGTCCAGCAGCCGCGCCGTCGCGGCGTGGCCGCCGGAGACGTCGAAGCGGGACTGGGCTATGCGGTCCGCCGGAACGGGCAGCCCCGCCTCCCGGTAGCGGTCCACCAGGCCCGCGGTGCGGTCGATACCGGTGCTGGCGTACGGCTCGCCCGCGACGATGGCGACATCGCGGTGGCCCAGTTCCAGCAGATGCTCGGCCACCAGCCGCCCGCCGAGGTAGTCGTCGCAGGTCACCGAGGGATGGGCCCCGGCGGTGCGGCTGACCAGGACGAACGGAATGCCGCGGTCGGCCACCTCGTCCAGGAACCGCCCGTCCCCATGCGCGTCGCCGAAGATCATGCCGTCGACGCGTCGTCCGATGACCATATTGGTGCGGGTGCGCTGTGCCTCGGGCCGGTCGCCGGTGTTGGCGACGAACGTGGACAGTCCGTGCTCGGCGGCGGCCTCCTCGATGCCCTCGTAGATCGTGGCCAGCACCATGTCGGACAGCCGGGGCACCAGCACGCCCACCAGGTTGCTGCGCCGGGTGCGCAGGCTCGTGGCGTGCGGGTTGGGCTGATAGCCGAGCTCGTCGGCGAGGCGGCGGATGCGCTCGACCGTGCTGGTCGAGGCGGCGCGCAGGCTCTCGTCCGGTTTGGCGTGCAGCACCCGCGAGACGGTCGAGACATGCAGGCCGAGCTGATCGGCGATGGTGCGCAGGGTGACCGGTCGTGATCGCTGCGTACCCACTCCGCTCGGCCTCCGCTTGTCCCGCCGCCGCAGCCGGACCTCGGTTGCGGCCAGTTGGCGCGATGGTAACAGCGGACCCCTTGACACCCGCTGCCGGTGGCCCACATTCTACCCAAACGATTGGCCCAAACGTTTGGGTGCGAAATCGAGCCACCTGAGGTCGGTTTCGCGTCACCGATGAGGAGGCAGGGTGCGCAGGATCGTCGTGCTGTCGACGGGCGGAACCATTGCCACGCGGCAGGACGCCCATGGCACCAGGCTCGCCGCCGAGCCCGCGGACGCCCTGTTGGAGCGGCTCCCGTGGCCGCCGGGGGTGGCGATCGAGGCGAGGGACGTGTTCTGCCTGGGCAGCTATCTGCTGACCCCGGCCGATATGCACGGCGTCGCCCTGGCCGTCCGCGAGGCGCTGGCCGACGAGTCGGTGGCCGGGGTCGTCGTCACCCACGGCACCGACAGCCTGGAGGAGACCGCCTATCTGGTGGATCTCTTTCACGGCGACCCCCGGCCCGTGGTGTTCACCGGGGCGATGCGCCCGGCGGACGCCCCGGACGGCGACGGCCCGCGCAATCTGGCGGACGCGATCACGGTCGCGGACGCCGTCGCCGCCCGTGACCTGGGGGTGCTGGTCTGTTTCGACGGCCAGGTCTACCCCGCCCGTGGCACCCGTAAGGCGCACACCACGGCGCCCGCCGCGTTCGCGGCACCCGACGGCGGCCCGCTGGGGCGGGTCGGCGACGGCGAGGTGCGGATCTCGGCGGTGCCGGTGCGCCCCAAACCGCTGGACCTCGGCGCCTTCCGCCCCGACGGGATCCGCGCTGACATCGTGGCCTGCTACCCCGGATGCGATGTCCGGGCGTTGCGCGCGGTGGCCGACGCGGGCGCCCGCGGGGTGGTGCTCGAAGCCACCGGGGCGGGCAACGCCAACCCGGAGGTCGCCGCGGAGGTCGCCAGGCTCACCGCGTCCGGTGTCGTCGTCGCCCTGTCCACCCGGGTGCACGCGGGCCCCGTGGCCGCGCTCTACGGAAACGGCGGCGGCGCGGATCTGGTGCGGGCCGGGGCCGTCCCCACCGGAACCCTGCGCCCCTCCCAGGCGCGGGTCCTGCTCATCGCCCTGCTCGGCGCCTACGGCGATCCGGAGCGGGTGCGGGCCGAATTCAACGATTCACTGGAGAGGAACACCCATGGCTAAAGAGATCTTCGTGGCGTTCGGCGTCGATGTGGACGCGGTGGCCGGCTGGCTGGGCTCCTACGGCGGCGAGGACTCGCCCTGTGACATCTCCCGCGGGATGTTCGCCGGGGAGGTCGGGGTGCCACGGCTGCTCCGGCTGTTCGAGCGGAAGGAGTTGCGCACCACCTGGTTCATCCCCGGCCACTCCCTGGAGACCTTCCCGGATCAGACCCGCCAGGTGGTCGACGCGGGCCATGAGATCGGCGCCCACGGCTACTCGCACGAGAACCCGATCGCGATGACCCGGGCCCAGGAGAGCGCCGTCCTGGACCGCGGCATCGATCTGATCGAGAAGGTCTCCGGGCGCCGCCCGACCGGTTATGTCGCCCCCTGGTGGGAGTTCTCGCCGGTGACCAACGAGTTGCTGATCGAGCGCGGTATCACCTACGACCATTCGCTGATGCACAACGACTTCACGCCCTATTACGTCCGGGTGGGCGACAGCTGGACGAAGATCGACTACTCGCGCCCGGCCGAGGAGTGGATGAAACCGCTGGTGCGTGGTCAGGAGACCGGACTGGTCGAGATCCCGGCCAACTGGTACCTCGACGACCTGCCGCCCATGATGTTCGTCAAGGCCAGCGCCAACAGCCACGGTTTCGTCTCCCCGCGCGAACTGGAGCAGACCTGGCGCGACCAGTTCGACTGGGTGTACCGGGAGATGGACTACGCGGCCTTCACCATGACGATCCACCCCGATGTCTCCGGCAGGCCCCAGACGCTGCTGATGCTGGAGCGGCTCATCGAGTACATCGGCGGCCACGAGGGCGTGCGCTGGTCGACCTTCGACGACATCGCCACCGACTTCAAGGCTCGTTTCCCCCTTTCCTGAAGGCTCGGTTCGCCTCCGGGGCGCCTCAGCCTCCCCCCGCTACCGCTGGGAGGTGCCCCCTGTCGACGGTCGACCGTGCTCGGTCGCCCACGCGGCGGAGCCGCATGTCGATCGCAGCCCTCGCTCCCTGCGCGCGCTCTCCCTTTCGACAGCGACGCGCCCCTTCGGCTCGCCCCCAGCTACCGCTGGGAGGTGCCCCCGGCCACAAGACCCCAGCACCCTCTCCGTCCCGCCCCCAGCGCGGTCATCCCGTGTGCGGCGCGGCCCTTTCCCGGGCGACAGGTTTCATGCCGCCGGGCCCCGGCCCCACCCCCGGCCGAAGCATCTTCGTTCCCCTCGCCGCGCCGGCGCGGCGATCCCCCGCTTCCGACAAGGGGCACCCGTCATGACCACAGTCTCCTCCGACCCCGTCGCGCCCACCCGCAGATTGCCGCGCATCGGGGTGCGGCCCACCCGTAAGGCGACGGCCATCGCGTTCTTCGCATGGGTCTTCGCCGTCTACGACTACATCCTCTTCGGCACCCTGTTGCCGGAGATCTCCGACCGCTTCGGCTGGAGCGAGGAACGAGCGGCGCTGGTCTCCACCCTGATCTCCGCCGGAACGGCCATCGTGGTCCTCGGGGTCGGCCCGCTCGTCGACCGGCTCGGCCGCCGTAAGGGCATGATCCTCACCGTCTCGGGCACCGCCCTGGCATCGGCCGCCTCGGCCGGAACCGTGAACGCCGGGTATCTGGTCGGTGCCCGCTCCCTGGGCGGCATCGGGCTGTCCGAACAGTCCGTCAACACCACCTACCTCAACGAGATCTACGCCGTCACCGAGGACGAGGCGATCAAGAAGCGCCGCGGCTTCGTCTACAGCCTGGTGCAGGCCGGCTGGCCGACCGGCACGCTCGTGGCCGCGGCGTTCGTCGCCGTGTTCCTCCCGCTCGTCGGCTGGCGCGGCTGCTTCCTGCTGGCCACCTTCCCCGCCGTCGTCATCGCCCTGCTGCGCCGCGGACTGCCGGAGACCCCGCAGTTCGAACTGGAGCAACGGCTGCGTCGGCTGCGCCGGGAGGGCAAGCCGGACGAGGCACGGCGGGTCGCGGCGGAGTACGGCGTGGACGAGGGGTCCTCCGCACCGCTGCTGGAGATCTTCCGCGGCCGCGCCCGGCGCAACACCCTGGTGCTCAGCTTCGCCTGGCTGGCCAACTGGTTCGGCATCCAGACCTTCAGCGTCCTGGGCACCACGGTGCTCACCAAGGCCAAGGGCGTCAGCTTCGCCAACTCCCTGGTGCTCTTCATCGTCATCAACGCCGTGGCCTTCGCCGGATATCTCTTCCACGGCTGGGCCGGTGACCGTTTCGGACGCCGGAATGTGATCGGCTGCGGCTGGATCCTCTCGGGCGTGCTCTTCGCCCTCATGCTGACCGTCGCCCACGGCACCGTCGCCGTGGTGGTGCTCTACTCCCTGGGGATGTTCTTCCTGGTCGGCCCGTACGCCGCGATGCTCTTCTACATGGGCGAGTGCTACGACACCCGCTGCCGGGCCACCGGCACCTCGTTCATCAACGCGTTCAGCCAGCCCGGGGCCATCGCCGCCGGGGCGATCGCCACCGCGATGCTCGCCTCCGGCGCCCACTGGGATCGCACCGCGCTGCTCGTCGGGGCGGTCGGCACCTTTCTGTCCGGCTTCGTGATGTTCGCCGCCCGGCGCGTCGACACCGTCGAAGCCTGAAACCACCGGGAGAAGACCACAGTGGCAAGGACCGACCATCCCACGGACCGGCGCGTCGCCGTCATCACCGGGGCGGCCAGCGGCATCGGCCGCGCACTCGCCGTGGAGTACGCCCGCCGCGGGGTGCGCACCGTCATCGGCGGCTACCCCGGCGACCCCCACGACCCCGCCGAGACCGAGCGCCTGGTGAAGGCGGCGGGCGGGGAGTGCACGCGGTACGACGTCGATGTGCGCGACCCCGCTCAGGTCGAGGCGTTCGCCGAACACGCCCTTACGGCCTTCGGCCGCCTGGACATCGCCGTGGCCAACGCCGGGGTGCTGCGCCGGGCACCGCTCGATCGGCTCACCGACGACGCCTGGGACGACATGCTCTCCGTCGACCTCACCGGGGTGCTGCGCACCCTGCGCTCCGCCGCGCGGCGGATGGACGGACCGGGCGCGATGGTGGCGGTGTCCTCCATCGCGGGCGGGGTCTACGGCTGGGACGACCATGCCCACTACGCCGCCGCGAAGGCCGGTGTGCTCGGGCTGTGCCGCAGTCTCGCGGTCGAACTCGCCCCGCGGGGCATCCGCGTCAACTCCGTCGTTCCGGGGCTCATCGAAACCCCCCAGTCCTCCGACCCCGTCAACTCGCTCGGTCCCGAGGGGCTGTCCCGTGCCGCCGGGGGCATCCCCTGGGGACGGGTCGGGAGGCCCGGGGAGATCGCCTCCGCGATCGCCTATCTGACCTCGGGCGGCGCCTCGTACATCACCGGTCAGAGCCTGGTCGTCGACGGCGGCCTCACCGTGAGGATGCCGGCATGAGGAGGGAGCGCTGATGGGTGCGCTGGACGGACGGAGGGCGTTCATCACCGGCGGGGCCAGCGGGATCGGCCGCGCCGTCGTCGAGGCCTACGCGGCCGAAGGGGCCCGGGTGGTGGTGGCCGACCGCGACGGGGAGCGGGCGAGGGCCGTGGCCGAGCGGACCGGCGCCGCGGGGCACACGGCGGTGGACGTGAGCGATCCGGCCGCCGTGGAGGCGGTGATGTCGGCCGCGGTCGGGGAGTTCGGCGGAATCGACATCCTCGTCAACGCCGCGGGCATCCTCACCGAGGCGCCGCTGCTGGAGATGGACCCGCGGATGTGGTCCGAGACCCTCGCGGTCGATCTGACGGGCGTCTTCCTCTGCTGCCGCTACGCGGTCCCCCAGATGGCGGAACGGGGCTGGGGGAGGGTCATCAACATCGCCTCGCAGCTCGGTATCAAGGGTGGCCGGTCGCTGTCCCACTACGCGGCCGCCAAGGCCGGGGTCATCGGGCTGACCAAGTCGCTGGCCCTGGAGGTCGCGGAGCGGGGCGTCCTGGTGAACGCCATCGCGCCGGGGCCGATCGACACCCCGCTGGTCGCCGGGATCACCCCGGAGTGGAAGGCGGCCAAACAGGCCGAACTGCCACTGGGGCGGTTCGGCCGGCCCGAGGAGGTCGCCCCGACCGCCGTGCTGCTCGCCAGCGACCCCGGCGGCAATCTGTACGTCGGCCAGACCCTCGGCCCCAACAGCGGCGATGTGATGCCGTAGCCGCGTCGGCGTCGGCCGCGGCCCTCCCCGCGTCGGACGCGAACCGCGGACTCGGCGGGCCGGGCCCGGACGCATACGGCTCGGGGCGACAGAAGCGGAACGACAGAAGCGGGAACGACAGAAGAAGGAAGGTGGCGGGATGTGCGGGGCCTGCGGTGAGCGGGGCGCGTTCGACTGGGCGCGGCCCTGGGTCAGCGGGATCGCCGCCCGCCGGGCGGTGGCCGCCGCGGTCGGCGCGGTGGACCGGCCCGGGGTGCGGGTGGCGGTCGGGAGCGGCGGCTGGCTGGTGACCGGACCCACCGGAGCGACCACGGCCTGTGCGGGGCTGGTCGCCCTGGTGGCTGCCGTACGGCGCTGGGCCCCCGGAGCGGAACCGGCATCTCCGGACCGCGCGCGGCCGTCCGGGCCACTGTCCGTGCCCGGGGAGGAGGACCGGCGCCGGGGCGTGGTGCTGCGCGTCGCCCCGGGCGGGGCCCGCCGGGCCGACGCCGCGTTGGAGGTGCCCGGGACAGTGGCGTTGGTGGACTCCGGGGCCACGGCCCGCGCCGTCATCGCCGCGCTCGCCTCGCCCCGCTGGTTCCCCCGCCGCTATCTGGAGCGGGTGGAGGGCGTGGCGGACGCCTGGGCCCGTCCCGCGCCCGCCCTGTGGTCACCGCCGACCGGCCCGGACCCCTGTGCCCTGGCCGCCGACACCCTGGTCCGGCTGGAGTGGATCCGGCAGAGCGGCCGGCTGGACGGGGACGCGCTCGCGGTCCGGGGCCCGCTCGGTCCCGCCGCCGGGTACGACGTGGAGATCCGCGACGGGCACGTGGTGCGGGCCCGCACCTGCCGCGCGAGCCATGAGCGGGCCCGCCATGAGAGCTACGAGCGGAACCACGAGCAGAGCTACGAGCGGGCGATCGGTGCCACCACCGCGGCCGTCAGCGACGCCAGGTCCTTGGGGGACAGCTCGACCTCCAGCCCGCGGCGGCCCGCCGAGACGCAGATCGTCTCGTAGCCGTCGGCCGAGGCGTCCAGGGCCGTCGGGAGGCGCTTGCGCTGGCCGAGCGGGGAGATCCCGCCGCGCACATAGCCCGTGGTGCGCTCGGCCACCGCCGGGTCCGCCATCGTGGCGCGCTTGCCGCCGACCGCCGAGGCGAGCGCCTTGAGGTCGAGCGTGGCCGAGACGGGCACGATGGCGACCGTAAGGCGGTCATCGACGCTCGCGACGAGGGTCTTGAAGACCCGCTCCGGTGCGACGCCGAGCGCCTGGGCGGCCTCCTCGCCGTAGGACGGGGCCGCCGGGTCGTGCTCGTAGGAGTGCACGGTGAAGTCCGTGCCCGCGGCGGTGAGGGCGGTGGTGGCGGGGGTGCCCGCCGAGTTCTTCTTGGTCTTCTTCGGCATGTTCGTCCGCGTCAGTTGGGGCTGGTGGGACCGCGGGTCAGATCGACGGCGGGGAGCGACGGGAGCTTACCGATGACCGCGCTCTCGGCGCGAAGGAGTTTCAGCTCGTCGGCCAGCCGGCTCGCGGTGTCCGGCGCCTGCAGCAGCCGCTGCTTCGCGGGCGTGTCGAGCACGGCGGCGGCCGCCACCAGGTAGGAGAGGACGGATGGCTCGCCCGGCAGGTCCTGCTCGGCCGCCAGGGTGCGCTCCCGGGCTCCCGCGAGCCGCTTCTGGTACATGCGGAAGGCCCGTACGACCCCCGAGGCCAGCGCCCCGGCGCCCTCGCCCTGCTCCTCCTCCAGCTCCTTGACCTCGGCCGTCAGATACGGGCCCGAGGAGTCCACGGAGACCAGCTCGAAGCGGGTGGTGCCGGTGGCCAGCACCTCGAAGGTGCCGTCCTCCTGCTCCCGGATGGTGGCCGCGTCGGCCACGCATCCCACGGAGTAGAAGGACTTGGCGGGGTCGGGGCCGAACCCGGCGGTGGGGCCGGGGTCCGGCGGCGTGTGGGAGTCCGGGAGGCCGATCGCGCTCGGCGCGACCTCATAGCCGTCCCTGATCGCGATCACGCCGAACCGGCGCGGCGCGTCCTCGGGGAGCGCCGACAGATCGCGCATCAGGGAGCGGTACCGCTGCTCGAAGACGTTCAGGGGCATGACGAGCCCCGGGAACAGCACCGTGTTCAGCGGGAAGAGCGGAAGGCGCGCGGAGGTCACGGGGCGTAAGCCTAATGGCCCCGCGCGTTCCCTTTCACTGGCGCCGGAGCAGCGGTCACTGGCGCCGCAGCAGCCGGGACGCGCCGGCGGCGACCGCGGTGGCCAGCACCCAGCCCAGAAGGATCATGACGATGGAGGCCCATTGGACGGCGCCCTGGGGTTTCCAGTAGCCGTCCATGCCCAGATCGATGACCGGGATCAGCAGGTCGAGCGTGTACAGCGAGGCGTTCCAGTTCGGCGATTCATCGGGCTTCAGCGCCTCCGGCCGGTTGTGGGCGAAGAACACCGAGCCGACCGCCCACAGCACCGCCATCCACACCGCCGCCCGGCCCGGGCGGTAGCCGTAGGCCACCGTCCAGTCCTGGAGGTAGCCCCACACCTTCCCGGCGAGCGGCAGGGTCTCCCGGCGGCGCCGCTGCTTGGCGAGCTGCACCTCGCGCGCGTCGGCGTCCTCGCCGCTGGTCCGCATCGAGTTGGCCAGCATCTCGTACGGCTCGGGCGCGTACTCGGGTGTGGCGGCGGCCACCCACTCCAGCCGCCGGGCCAGCGGGAAGTGGCCGCGCGGGATCAGGCACTCATAGCTGAACCCGGCCATGGTCAGCCCGCCGGGCCCCGGCCAGCTCACCGACTTGTCGACAAGGTTGACCACCCGGGCGCCGGAGAGGATCACCCGTCCGCGCTGCGGCCGCTCCCCGAGGAAGCGCAGCTCGGGCGTCTGGACCCGGCGCAGCGACAGCTCCTGGTCGTTCTCCATGATGAAACGGGCCTGGTCGAAGTCGATCGCGTCGCCGATCCGCCCGTCGTCCAGCCGGACTCCGCCCTCGCACTCGAAGCGCTGGATCCGGGTGCCGCGGGTGGGGGTGGAGGCGGTGCCGTACGGCGGGGTGGAGCCGCTGGAGTACGTGCTCACCCCGCCCGCGGTGAGGTACAGGCTGCGCTCCACGGTCAGCTGCGGCGCGTTCAGCGCGCGGCGGCCGTAAGGGTTGCGCAGCCGGCTGCCGCGCAGGCTGAGCGACACGCCGATCTGCGCCCCGCGCAGGCTCAGCTCGCCGTACGACTCGATCATGTCGGCCTGGAAGTCCTGGGCGACGGTCAGCCCGTCGGCGCTGATCGACATGCCCCGGCGGTCGCGGCGCACGATGAGCTGGTTGAGCAGTAAATCGGTGCCGATATGGGCATCGGTGAGCCGGATGCCGTGTTCGACCACACAGCGCGGCAGATGCAGATCGCCCTCGGTGCGCAGCCGGGCCGCCTCCAGCCGGGGCAGCGAACAGCCCACCAGGCGCAGGGTGGTGAACTGCGCCTCGGGGACCAGCACCTCCCGCTCGAAGCGGCAGTTCTTGAGCTCCACATAGGGCTCGATGTTCCCGCCGGCCAGATCGAGCGTGCCGGTGATGTGCACCCCGTTGAGCTTGAGCGCCGAGACCCGGCCGGGCTGCGCGGGCGGCCCGTCCAGCAGCAGGAGGGCCACGACACGCGCGCGGACACTGCGCTCCGGGCCCCAGGCATACGGTCCTGAGGGGTCGTTCCGCTGGGGGTGGGAGGTGCGCAGATCATGGGTGCTGCCATTGCGGAACGCCTGCCACATGCCCCATTCGGCGGTGGTCAGATCGAGGCCCGGGGGTGGATCGCCATCGTGCGGCTCGGTCACAGCCGTGTCCCCTCCTGATTCTCCGTGTCCCCGTACGGAGCACATTCCCGCTGAGTAACCGGTTGAACGCCAACGGTCAGGGTCAACTTAGGGGGTCCGTATCACTGGCTGATACGGGGGGAGGGGCCTCGTGGCGGGTCTGAGACAATTGATCGCGTGATCTCCCGTATCGATCTGCGCGGCGCCGCCTTCCCGGAGGGCGGGATCGACCGCGACCTGCTGCCCCGTGCCGAGCTCGACGTCGAGGCCGCCCTGGAGAAGGTGCGGCCCATCTGCGACGACGTGCGCCATCGCGGTACCGCTGCGCTGATCGACTACGCCCATCGGTTCGACGGCGTGACCATGGAGCGGGTGCGGGTCCCCGCGGAGGCGCTGGAGAGCGCCCTCGCCGAGCTGGACCCGGCCGTGCGGGCCGCCCTGGAGGAGGCCGTCCGGCGGGCCCGGCTGGTCCACCGCGACCAGCGGCGCACCGACCACACCACCCAGGTGGTGCCGGGCGGCACCGTCACCGAGCGCTGGGTGCCGGTCGACCGCGTCGGGCTGTACGTACCGGGCGGGCGCTCGGTCTACCCCTCCTCCGTGGTGATGAACGTGGTGCCCGCGCAGGAGGCCGGGGTCGCCTCGATGGCCGTCGCCTCCCCGCCGCAGGCGGAGTTCGGCGGGCTGCCGCACCCCACCATCCTCGCGGCGTGCGCGCTGCTGGGCGTGGACGAGGTGTACGCGGCGGGCGGCGCCCAGGCCGTGGCGATGTTCGCCTACGGCACCGAGGACTGCCGTCCGGTCTCGATGGTGACTGGTCCCGGCAACATCTGGGTCGCGGCGGCCAAGCGGCTGCTCAAGGGCCGGATCGGCATCGACGCCGAGGCCGGGCCGACCGAGATCGCCATCCTCGCCGACGCCACCGCCGACCCGGTGCATGTCGCCGCGGACCTGATCAGCCAGGCCGAGCACGATCCGCTGGCCGCGTCCGTGCTGGTCACCGACTCCGAGGAGCTGGCGGCCGCGGTCGAGAAGGAACTCGAGACCCAGGTCGGTGCCACCAAGCATGTCGCGGACCGGATCGGTCCGGCGCTGGCCGGGCGGCAGTCCGGCATCGTACTGGTGGACGGTCTGGAGCAGGGCCTGGCCGTCGTGGACGCGTACGCGGCCGAGCACCTGGAGATCCAGACCGAGGACGCGGCGGCCGTCGCGGCCCGGGTGCGCAACGCCGGGGCGATCTTCGTCGGGGCCTACGCCCCGGTGTCGCTCGGCGACTACGCGGCGGGCTCCAACCACGTGCTGCCCACCGGCGGCTGCGCCTGTCACTCCTCGGGGCTGTCCGTGCAGTCCTTCCTGCGCGGCATCCATGTGGTGGACTACACCCGGGACGCGCTGGCCGAGATCGCCGGCCATGTGGTGACGCTGGCCGAGGCGGAGGATCTGCCCGCCCACGGCGCCGCGGTGAAGGCAAGGTTCGACTGGAAGGTGCCACCGAGCAAGTGACCGGCATTGACGATCTCCCGATCCGGGACGAGCTCCGTGGCAAATCCCCGTACGGCGCTCCGCAGCTGGACGTGCCCGTACGGCTGAACACCAACGAGAACCCCTATCCGCTGCCCGAGCCGCTGGTCGCCCGGATCGCCGAGCGGGTCGCCGAGGCGGCCCGCAACCTCAACCGCTACCCGGACCGGGACGCGGTCGAGCTCCGCACCGGGCTGGCCCGCTACCTCAGCCGTACGGCCGGTCTCGAAGTCGGCGTCGCCCAGGTCTGGGCGGCCAACGGGTCCAACGAGGTGCTCCAGCAGCTGCTGCAGACCTTCGGCGGCCCGGGGCGCACCGCGATCGGCTTCGAGCCCTCGTACTCGATGCACGCGCTGATCTCCCGTGGCACCGGCACCGGCTGGATTTCCGGTCCGCGGAACGCCGACTTCACCATCGATGTCGATGCCGCCCGTAAGGCCATCGCCGAGCACCGCCCCGACGTCGTCTTCATCACCTCGCCGAACAATCCGACGGGGACGGCGGTCGCCGCCGAGGCGGTGCTCGCGCTGCACGACGCGGCCCAGGACGCCAGGGCGGACACCGCCGGGGCGCTCGTCGTCGTGGACGAGGCGTACGGGGAGTTCAGCCACCGTCCGTCGCTGCTGCCGCTGATCGAGGGGCGGCCGCGGCTGGTGCTCTCGCGGACCATGTCCAAGGCGTTCGGCGCGGCCGGGCTGCGGCTCGGCTACCTCGCCGCCGACCCGGCGGTCGTCGACGCCGTCCAGCTGGTCCGCCTGCCGTACCACCTGTCGGCCATCACCCAGGCCACCGCGCTGGCCGCCCTGGAGCACACCGATACGCTGCTGGGGTACGTCGAGGCGCTCAAGGCCGAGCGCGACCGGCTGGTGAGCGAGTTGCGCACCATCGGCTGCCAGGTGACCGACTCCGACGCCAACTTCGTCCAGTTCGGCCGCTTCGAGGACGCCCACGCGGCGTGGCAGGGCCTGCTGGACCGGGGCGTCCTGGTCCGTGACAACGGTGTACCGGGATGGCTGCGGGTCACCGCGGGGACCCCGGCCGAGAACGACGCGTTCCTCGACGCGGTACGCGAGCTGATGAAGGAGAAGAGCGCATGACCCGCGTGGGACGCGTGGAGCGCAGCACCAAGGAGACCTCGGTCGTCGTCGAGATCGACCTCGACGGCACCGGCCAGGTCGATGTGTCGACAGGGGTCGGCTTCTACGACCACATGCTCGACCAGCTCGGCCGCCACGGCCTCTTCGACCTCACGGTCAAGACCGAGGGCGACCTGCACATCGACACCCACCACACCATCGAGGACACCGCCCTCGCGCTCGGCGCCGCCTTCAAGCAGGCGCTCGGCGACAAGGTGGGCATCTACCGCTTCGGCAACTGCACGGTGCCGCTGGACGAGTCGCTGGCCCAGGTGACGGTCGACCTCTCCGGCCGCCCGTACCTGGTGCACACCGAGCCGGAGAACATCGCGCCGATGATCGGCACCTACGACACCACGATGACCCGGCACATCCTGGAGTCCTTCGTGGCCCAGGCGCAGATCGCCCTGCATATCCACGTGCCCTACGGGCGCAACGCCCACCACATCGTGGAGTGCCAGTTCAAGGCCCTGGCGCGGGCCCTGCGCTACGCCAGCGAGCGCGACCCCCGCGCCGCCGGGATCCTCCCCTCCACGAAGGGCGCCCTCTGACGTGAATGGCCTGTCGACCGTATTCATCCTCGTGGGGCTGTTTCTGCTCGGCGGGGTCGTCTCCTTCGTCAAGCAGGGCATGTCCAAGAGCATCATCACGCTGCTCGGGATCGGCGCCACGATGGCGCTGCTCGCCGGCGTCCTGCGGCTTGAGGTATGGAATTGAGCAACAAGAGCGTCGTTGTCCTCGACTACGGATTCGGCAACGTCCGGTCCGCCGAGCGGGCCCTCGCCCATGTCGGCGCGCGGGTCGAGATCACCCGTGACTACGACAAGGCCATGGCCGCCGACGGCCTGCTCGTCCCCGGTGTCGGCGCCTTCGCCGCCTGTATGAATGGGCTGCGCGCGGCGCGCGGCGACTGGATCGTGGGGCGCCGGCTGTCCGGCGGCCGCCCGGTCATGGGCATCTGCGTCGGCATGCAGATCCTCTTCGGGCGCGGTATCGAGCACGGCGCCCCGGCCGAGGGCCTGGACGAGTGGCCCGGCACGGTCGAGCCGCTGCGCGCCCCCGTCGTCCCCCACATGGGCTGGAACACGGTCAAGGCACCCGGCGACTCCCAGCTCTTCGCGGGCCTCGACGAGGGCGAGCGGTACTACTTCGTTCACTCCTACGCGGTCCGCACCTGGGAGTTCGAGGTCACCAACCGGCATATCCCCGCCCCCAAGGTCACCTGGTCCACCCACGGCGAGCCGTTCGTCGCCGCCGTCGAGAACGGCCCGCTGTGGGCCACCCAGTTCCACCCCGAGAAGTCGGGCGACGCCGGGGCGCGGCTGCTCCGCAACTGGCTCGACACGCTCTGACCGGCCCCCCGCGCCAGCTCTCACCGCCCGCACGCTCCCACCGAAGGTTGTCCGCATGCGCACGCACCGCCTCGAACTCCTCCCCGCCGTCGATGTCCGCGACGGCCAGGCCGTCCGCCTCGTCCACGGCGAGTCCGGCTCCGAGACGTCGTACGGCGACCCGATGGAGGCCGCCCTGGCCTGGCAGCGGGCGGGCGCCGAGTGGCTGCACCTGGTGGACCTCGACGCCGCCTTCGGCACCGGGGACAACCGCGCGCAGATCGCCGAGGTGGCCCGCGCCATGGACCTCAAGGTCGAGCTGTCCGGCGGGATCCGCGACGACGCCTCGCTGGCCGCCGCCCTGGCCACCGGCTGCGCCCGGGTGAACCTCGGCACGGCCGCGCTGGAGTCCCCCGAGTGGGTCGCCAAGGTCATCGCCGAGCACGGCGAGCTGATCGCCGTGGGCCTCGATGTGCGCGGCACCACGCTGCGCGGCCGCGGCTGGACCCGGGACGGCGGCGATCTGTACGAGACGCTGACCCGCCTCGACTCCGAGGGCTGCGCCCGCTACGTCGTCACCGACATCGCCAAGGACGGCACCCTCCAGGGCCCCAACCTGGAGCTGCTGCGCAATGTCTGCGCCGCGACCGACCGGCCCGTCGTCGCCTCCGGCGGCGTTTCCTCGCTTGACGACCTGCGTGCCCTTGCGACCCTGGTACCGGAAGGTGTCGAGGGCGCCATCGTGGGCAAGGCGCTCTACGCCAAGGCGTTCACCTTGGAAGAGGCGTTGGAGGCGGTGGCCGTATGACCTCACCCGAGATCGGGCGACGGGTCCAGACCGAGAGTCCGTGGGAACAGACCATTGGGTTCGCCCGGGCCGTCGAGGCCGGTGACCTGGTGCTCGTCGCCGGGACGATGCCGCTCGCGGAGCGCGGCGTCCTGGAGGGCGAGGGGGATCCGTACGAGCAGACGCTCGCGGCCTTCCGCCATGCGCTGGACGCGCTGACGAAGTTCGACCTCGGCGTCGAATCGGTGGTCCGCACCCGTATGTACCTCACCCACGCCCGCGACGTGGACGAGGTGGGCCGCGCCCACAAGGAGCTCTTCGACGCCGTGCGCCCCGCCGCGACGCTGGTCGTGGTGTCCGGCTTCGTCGACTCGCGCGTCCTGGTAGAAGTCGAACTGGAAGCATTCCGAGGAGCACGACAGTCATGACCCTGGCGGTCCGAGTCATCCCCTGCCTGGACGTGGACAACGGCCGGGTCGTCAAGGGCGTCAACTTCCAGAATCTGCGCGACGCGGGCGACCCGGTCGAGATGGCCAAGATCTACGGCGAGGAGGGCGCGGACGAGCTGACCTTCCTCGACATCACCGCCTCCTCGGGCGACCGCGAGACCACCTACGACGTGGTCCGCCGCACCGCCGAGCAGGTCTTCATCCCGCTCACGGTCGGCGGTGGCGTCCGCACCCCGGAGGACGTCGACAAGCTGCTGCGCGCCGGGGCGGACAAGGTCGGCGTCAACACCGCCGCCATCGCCCGCCCCGAGCTGATCCGCGAGATCGCCGAGCGCTTCGGCAGCCAGGTGCTGGTCCTCTCGGTCGACGCCCGCCGCTGCCTCGAGGGGACGGTGACCCCCTCCGGCTACGAGGTCACCACCCACGGCGGCCGCCGCGGCACCGGCATCGACGCCGTCGAATGGGCCCACCGCGCGGCGGAGCTGGGCGCCGGGGAGATCCTGCTGAACTCCATGGACGCGGACGGCACCAAGGACGGCTACGACACGGCCATGATCGGGGCCGTCCGCAAGCACGTCACCGTCCCGGTGATCGCCAGTGGCGGCGCCGGTAAGCTCACCGACTTCGCCCCGGCGGTCGCGGCGGGCGCGGACGCGGTGCTGGCCGCCTCCGTCTTCCACTTCGGCGATCTGCGCATCGGCGAGGTCAAGGACGCGCTGCGGGACGCGGGGCACCCGGTGCGCTGAGGTACGTCACGGCGGCGGGGGACCACCGATGGTGATCCCCCGCCGCGTCGCGTCTCAGCTGGTCGGCCGCTCGCGGTAGTGGTCGACGATCCCGCGCTTCAGGTACGCGGTCTTCTCCATGACGTCGCCCTTCTTGCCCGCCCCGACGTCCCTCGTCAGGTAGCTGCGCTCACCGAGCAGGGTCAGGCTGTCCCGGTCGAAGACCCACTCGGTGGCCTCCCCCGACCTCTTGTCGACGCGGGCGATGCCGACCCCGTGGCGGCCGGCCGCGTCCACCGCGTCCTCCTTCCGCGTCACCCCGGGGAGCTTCGCGGCGGCCTTGTAGAGAGCGGCCGCGTTCTCCGGCGGCATCACCGTCTCACCCAGGAAGGAGCCGATCCGGTTGAAGACGGCCTGCGCCTTCTCCACGTCCTCGTCCGGGCTCGCCATCCGGTACAGCTCCTCGAGCAGGGCGTCCGGGTCGGTCGGCAGGGACGCCAGCCACTGGTACGTGGGGCGGTGGACGCCCGCCGGGGACCCACCCAACTCGGCCATCCGGCCCCACTCCCCGTTTTCCTTTATCTCGCCGGTCTTGGTGATCCGCTTCACCTGCTGCGACATCCAGACCTCACGCTCATGCCGCGGCTCCAGTTTCGAGGAGCCGTCCTCCTTCATCTCGGCCCCCGCCGTCAGGCTCTTGACGTAGACGAACTGGTCCTGTCGCACCGGCTGGACGTCCGACTTCGCCGCGGTCCCGGCGATCCGGTCGAGCAGGACGGTGGCGGTCTCACGCGGCTGGGCGGTGGTGTCGCCGGACGTCCCGCCCCCGGTGAAGGTGATGGCCAGCGCCCCGGCCAGCGCCAGCGCCGCGGCGGGCATCAGCAGCACCGGGCGCGGCAGCCGCCGCAGGACCTTCCGGGCGGGCGCGGGGGTGCGGTTCTGGTCGTCATCGATGTGCTGCATCAATCGGTCCTTGTGGTGGAGGTACGGAGCGGAGGGCACGTCCCGTTCGGCCGGGACGGGAGGAAGCAGCCGGGCGAGCTCCTCGCGCGCGGTGCCCTCGTACACGTCGTACGCGGTGTCCTCGTACGCGGCGTCCTCGCGCTCGCGCTCGGGCCGGGCGGGCCCGGAGCCGGCGGCGTTCATCGGGGGTCCTCCTGAAACTCCTGAAAGGGCAGGGCCGCGAACGCGGCCTCACGCTGTACCTCTCCGCGACGGTGCGGCGGTTCCTTCTTTTCTTCCGCGAGCCGCTGATCGGCGAGGGCGCGCAGCCGGGCGCGGGCCCGGGACAGCCGCGAGCGCACCGTCCCCACCGGGATGCCCATGGCCTCGGCCGCCTGTGCGTAGTCCAGACCGGACCAGACGCACAGCGCCAGCACCTCCTGCTCCCCGCGCCGCAGCCGTCCGAACACCCTGCGCACGGCGGCGATCCGGCGGGCGTCGTCGATCCGGCCCGCCGCCTCGTCGGCGAAGTCCGCCACCGGGGCGGGGGCCGGGCGGCGGGCCAGGAAGGCCAGGCGGCGGCCGATGCCGCGGTTGGCGTTGCGGGCCTTGTTCGTCGCCACGCCCAGCAGCCACGGTTTCAGCGTGCCGTCGCCCGGCTCCAGTTGCTCCCGGGTCCGCCAGGCGTCGAGGAACGTATCGCCCATCACCTCCTCGGCCACCGACCAGTCGCCGGTCAGCCGGAAGGCATGGTTGTAGACCGTGCGCGCGTAACTCTCGTAGAGCTCCGCGAACGCCTCACGGTCACCCGCCCGTATTCGCGCCCGAAGGCCGTCACTCATCTCGTTCACACCTCACACCCGTGCCTCTCCGCACGGCGGAGGTGGTTCCCGTGACCTGTGCCACACCTCTTGAGGAACGGGTTAAGGCACGGGCCGGTCTCCGACGCCGTCGCGACGCCCGCCTCGGCCCTCCTGGCCGGCCACGCTGATCGCCAACCCGGCACTACCCGGCGACGGGGTCGCCGCCGACGTCGGTATGCGTATCTGGCGTACGTGGGCGGCAAGACCGGCTACACGGACTACCGTTCCTGAAGACTGAGCGGGAGTGGGTCCTGTTGCCAGAACCCGTGCCCAGCCGTGTGCCCCGAACGGTGTTGGGCATACTGGTCGGCCGCTTTCGCTCCGCACTCAGCGCCATCAGATCGTGTCCGTGGTCCGGGGATGCGGGGGCGGCTTTCCTCACGCCCTTGGGCGCCGTGTCCGGCCTGGGCGGTCCGATGCCTACACCCATCGCTCTGGTGGGTGTGGGGCGGTGCCGTCCGTCGCCGGATACGGTGCCCGAGGGCGCGCCTTCCGATGGCCACGCTCGCGGCGTCGTGCCGCGTGGTGGCCCGATTCTTGCTGGTGAGGGGCCTCAGCCAGTGCTGAGCACCCCACTTGGACGTGTAGGCGGGATCGACGGCGACGATGACGATGCCCAGTTCTGCCGCCATCGCGACCAGACGGGCCCGGAGTGTGCTGACGGGCAGGCCGGAGATGAGTTTCCGGAAGCTTTTGCGGCGTCCGTGCTTCTCGCGGGTCTTCTCAGCGGTGAAGTCGAGGTCTTCGATGGCGATGGCCAAGTGGTGGCGCCTGGCCCAGTGCAGGAGGCGGATGAGGGCATGCCGTACCTGTGCGTCCCGGTGTGGTGCGTTGCCGGAGAGGTCGTAGGGGAACCTGCGGGGTTCGCCGACGGGGTTGCCGTGGGGGTCCAGGCGCCAGGCGGCCAGGTGATCGGCGTTGGTGTCCACACCGATCAGCCCGCCTGACCGGGGCGCCTCCAGCGGCATCGTCCTGACCGGTGGGTTCTGCCAGGAGGCGGTCAGGTACCAGCGGTCACGCTCCACGTCGTAGTGGATGCGGTAGGCCACGGCACCGTTCGCCGAGATGCGGTCCGCCCACTGCTCGCCCCGGTGCCGGAAGCCGGTCCGGCAGGCCAGCACGTACCGGCCGTGGGGCGCGTTCGCCAGTCCAGCCAGCGGCGCCGGAAGCTTGATGCTCACCTCACCGTCCGGAGTGACACGGATCGTCTCGTTCCCGCATCGCTTCCCCGACTCGCCGTCGGCCTGGAGGAACCAGCGCCCGGCCTCCCACCGCTCCCGCCACCGCGTCCCGGTCAGTCGGGCGGCTTGGAGGTTGTGCCGGTGGCGCAGCAGCTTCTTTCCGCCGCGCACCACCCGCACGCGTCCGGCCTCACGGTCGGCCCGCTCCCGCTCCAGCCGGTCCTGGAGCAGATGCAGGCGCCGGGCCTTGGCGAACCACTCCTGCCGGGAGCGGTAACCACCCGGGGAGCCCTTGGAACCCTTCGCCCCGACCGGCAGCGACAGCCGGAACGCGATCATGTCGATGCTCGTCCGGAGGTGCTGGATATGCGCGAGCTGACCGCGCCGGGCCAGCGCCCACTGGTCATGCGTGGCCTTGGTGATGCTGCCCGCCCAGCGCGAGGAAGACTGGCCGGTCACGACTCGCTTGCGCCGCGCCCACTGGTCACTGTCGTGATCCAGCCCGGCCGCGCAACGGGCCTTCAGGTCCCGGGAGGCCAGGGAGCCCAGCAAACCCCCGACCGTACGCAGGACCTCCTCGTCCTGCCCGGTCAGACCCTCGAGGCCGCAGCGGATCGACACTCCGGCCGGGCCGGGCACCACGAACGGCGCCGCCACCTCGCGCAGCTCACCCACTTCCCCCGCCCCCTTACCCGGCTCGAAGTTCCCGTCACCGCACCCAGCGAGCACCTCCCGCAAAGGTCACGCATTCGGGGTAGGAACTCCCGTTCCTTTTCAAGTCCCGTCGCGCGGCCGTCAATGCTCAGTCCCGCACGCCAAAACGCGCCTAAACGCTGTCAACCGGCAGCAGCTTGAAACCCCACCCTGACGGCGGCCTGAGCTCAGCCGACCCGGACGGCCGGCTGGTGGCGGACGGGGAAGTTGACCGAGTTCGCGATGAAGCACGTCTGATGGGCGTCCGTATGCGCCGAACGCGCCCGCTCCAGCATCGATTCGTCCGCGACGGTGACCACCGGATTGAGCACCACCTCGACGAAGCGTCCGCTGTGCCCGGCCGTCTCCTCCATGACCCCGGCGGCGACGTCCTCGTACGCCGTGACCGTCACCCCGTCCCGGGCGCATACGGAGAGGTAGGTCAGCATGTGGCACTGCGAGAGCGAGGCCAGCAGGAACTCCTCCGGATTCCAGCACTCCGGGTCCCCCAGGAACGCGGGATCGGCACTGCCCCGCAGGGTCGGCTTCCCGTCGCCGAGGATGTCGTGCGACCGCCCGTAGCCCCGGTAGCCACTCGTCCCCGAACCGGTGTTACCGGTCCACCGGACGGTTGCGCGATAGGTGTGCTGTCGGCCCATTGTCTGTGTGCTCCCCTTCGTGTCCCAGCAGTGGCGGAGCTGGCGCCTGCCCATCATGCCGTGCTGACTGGGAGTGTCGCACCCAGGAGGAGCGCGTCCTGGTACAGGGGCTCTGACCTGCGCAGACTCGGTGGGGTCGGCACAGAGCCGCACAGGGACGGAAAGGGATACCGCCATGAACGCCAAGAACGACATGACCGGGACCGGCAAGGTCGTGCTCATCACCGGGGCCAGCAGCGGGATCGGAGCGGCGACCGCGCGCCGGCTCGCCGCCGACGGGCACCGGGTCTATCTGGGGGCGCGGCGGACCGAGCGGCTGGGGGAGCTGGCCGGGGAGCTCACCGCCGAGGGCGGCAGCGCCGCGTACCAGAGGCTGGACGTCACCGCGGCCGATGACATGCGGGCCTTCGTGGCGGCCGCCCGGGAGCGGTTCGGGCGGGTGGACGTGCTGGTCAACAACGCCGGGGTGATGCCCCTTTCACCGCTCGAGGCGCTGAAGGTCGACGAATGGGACCGGATGCTCGATGTGAATGTGCGCGGTGTGCTGTACGGCATCGCCGCGGCCCTGCCGGTGATGCGGGAGCAGGGCGGCGGGCACGTCGTGAACATCGCCTCGGTCGGCGCGTACGAGGTGTCGCCCACCGCCGCGGTGTACTGCGCCACCAAGTTCGCCGTGCGCGCCATCTCGGAGGGGCTGCGCCAGGAGTCGGCCGGTCACATCCGGGTCAGCCTGGTCTCCCCGGGCGTGACCGAGTCCGAACTCGCCGAGTCCATCTCCGACCCGAGCGCCCGTGAGGCCATGAAGACCTACCGCTCGGTGGCCATCCCCGCCTCCGCGATCGCCGACGCCATCGCGTACGCCATCGGACAGCCGCCCGAGGTCGACGTCAACGAGATCGTGGTGCGCCCGGTGGCGAGCGCCCAGTAGGGGCGGGCCGTCCAGGAGGGGCGGGCCGTCCAGGAGGGGGCCGTCCAGGAGGGGTGGGCGGAAAACCGGTGGGGCGATCGCTGACGGCGGCTCACACTGAGGTCATGGACGGAGCCACGTCGAGTCAGCTGCTGGGTTTCCCGCCCGATGCGCGGGTGCTCATCGTCAACTGCGACGACCTCGGCATGCACGAGTCGGTCAACGTCGCCGTCATCGACGCGATCGAGGAGGGGATCGCCGGCTCCTGCAGTCTGATGGTGCCGTGCCCGGGGGCGCCGCAGGCCCTGCGGATGCTGCGCGCGCGGCCGGGCATCCCGTTCGGCATCCACCTCACCCTCGTCCGCGACGCGGACCACCTCCGGTGGGGGCCGCTGAGCGCGAAGGCGACGGTGGCGTCGCTGCTGGACGAGCGGGGCGAGCTCTTCACCGCCGGCCGGCGGGAGGAACTGTTCGCGCGGGCGCGCCCCGAGGAGGTCGAGCGGGAGTTCCGGGCGCAGATCGAGGCCGTGGCCGACGCGGGACTGACGCCGACTCATCTGGACTGGCACTGTCTGGCCGACGGCGGCCGCGAGGACGTCTTCGAGCTGACCGTGGCGCTGGCGGGGGAGTACGGACTGGCGGTGCGGGTCTGGCTCGACGGCGGCCGCCGGACGGCGCGCGGGCGGGGGCTGCCGGTCACCGACCATGACTTCCTGGACAGCTTCGCCCTCGACGTCGACGGTAAGGCGGCCCGCTACGCCGAGTTGCTGCGCGCCCTTCCGCCCGGGCTCAGCGAGTGGGCGGTCCACCCCGGTCTTGACGACGCCCGGTCGCGGGCCGCGGAGCCCGGCGGCGGATGGCGGGTGCGCCACGGCGACCACGCGTTCCTGACGTCGGCGCGGGCCCGCGAACTGCTGGCGGAGGAGGGCGTCGTGGTGATCGACTACCGGCCGCTCCAGCGGATCTGGTCCGGGGGCGGCCGGCGTGACGCCATCTGATCCAGCGGTACCGCCGACTTGACGCCGTTGCCGGGGCCCGCTTTGATCGCAGCAGCCGCACGGTGTACCTGCCCCGTGCCGCGCAAGAGGTGCGCCCAGCCGGTAGGGGACCCGGTGCCGGTCCCGAGCCCGGACACAGTCGCCAGGACGGCGGATGCCATCCGAGGCGGGGACGCTACCCGCGAGTGTTGGAGCTTTCATGCCAGCCAGCCATGCCGCACGCCTTCGTCGCCGCTGGGCCCTCGCGTCGGTGGTTACGGCCGCCGCCGCCGCGGCCGCCGTCGTGACCGTGTCCATGTCCTCGGGAGCCAGCGCGTCCGAAGTGGCGCTGCCGCCCGTCCACGGTGGCTTCGACTACCAGATCGGCGGGGCGTACACCCCGCCGAAGGGTGTCGACATCGTCAGCCGCGACCGCGGGGACTCCCCGGCGAAGGGGCTGTACAACATCTGCTACGTCAACGCCTTCCAGGTCCAGCCGGGCGAGCGCGACCAGTGGCCGGACGACCTGCTGCTGCGCGACAGCAACGGCGATCTCGTCATCGACACCAAGTGGAAGGAACCGCTGCTCGACCTCCGTACCGCCGGGAAGCGCGAGCGGGTGGCGGACAAGGTCGACGGGTGGATCGACGGCTGCGCCGACAAGGGGTTCGACGCCGTCGAGCCCGACAACTACGACAGCTACGAACGCTCCAAGAAGCTGCTGACCACCGCTCACGCCAAGGCGTTCATGGCCCTGCTGTCGGAGCACGCCCACGCCCAGGGGCTGGCCATCGCGCAGAAGAACACCGCGGAGCTCCTCCCCGACCGGGAGGCGGCCGGGCTGGACTTCGCGGTGGTCGAGGAGTGCGGCGAGTACGACGAGTGCGGTGAGTTCGCCGAGGCGTACGACGACCATGTGGTAGTGGTCGAGTACGGCGACGAGGGCTTCGCCAAGGCGTGCGAGGGCTGGGGCGACCGGCTCAGCGTCGTCCGGCGGGACGAGGGCGTCTCGCCCGCGGGTGAGGACGGCTACGTCCGCGAGACCTGTTAGGGGATTTCCCCGGTGACCTGTTAGGGAATTCCCTCGTGTCGTCCCCGCCCGCCCCGCGCGGGCGGGGACGTGTCGTTCGGGCGGGCACGCCTCGCGTCCGGCGGGCGGCTCAGATGCCCAGCCCGGCCTCGTGCGCCGCGGCCACGGCCTCCTTGTCGCCCTCCAGCTCGACCCGGGCGGAATCCTGGCGGCCGGTGAGGAAGAGCGCCAGCTCGCCCGGTTCGCCGGTGACCGTGACGACCGGGGTGCCGCGGCGGGCCACCGCCGTACGGCCGTCCGGGCGGCGCAGCACCAGGCCGACGGGGGAGCGGCGGCCGAAGATCCGGGCGCCGCGCTCGATGCGGGACCACAGCGTGTCGGCGAAGACCGGGTCCAGCTCGCGCGGTGTCCAGTCCGGCCGGGCGCGGCGCACATCCTCGGCGTGGACGTAGAACTCGAAGCTGTTGGCCGCCTCGTCCACCTGCTTCAGCGCGAACGGCGACATCCGCGGCGGACCGGTACGGAACAGTTGGAGCAGCTCCTCGTACGGCCGCGCCGCGAACTCCTGCTGCACCCGGGCCAGCCGCGCGGCCAGCGGCTTGACCAGCACCCCGGCGGCCGCGTCGGGGCGGCGCTCGCGGACCACCAGATGGGCCGCCAGATCGCGGGTGCTCCAGCCCTCGCACAGCGTCGGGGCCCCGGGGCCCGCGCCCTCCAAGAGGTCGGCGAGGAGCAGGCGTTCGCGCTTCGCGTGAGTGGACATGCGTCCACCCTACGACCGGGGCCCGCCCGCTGCCATGAGGAGCGCCGCCGCACCCCGGCGCGGCGCGGCCTCCTGCCAGGCCTACGCGGTGTGCGGCTCCGCCGCGTGGCAGCGGCACCGCCCCTGGACCCCAGGGTCCGAGCGGTACCCCGCCTTCCAGCCCCTCCGGCGCTTGAGGAGCGGGGTCTGGGGCGGAGCCCCAGTTGTGGGAAGGGGCGGGGAGGGGAGCAGCCCGCCGCAGGCGCCACAATCCGCCGGACGACACGCCGCCCTGACTACCCCGGCAGCGGCTTGCTCAGCTTCTTGCCGTCCCGCCCGGCGCTCAGCGTGAGCGCGCAGGAGACCTGGTCCTCGCCCTGGATGGAGTACGTGCCCAGCGCGGGGTACAGCGCGTAGTAGTAGTACATCCGGCCGTCGTTGGGGATGCTCTTGAGCCGCTTCTTGGCATCCGTCGCGCACAGCGCGAGCGCCTTCGTCTGAATCGCCTTCTCGGTGGAGAAGTCGCCGCTCAGCGTCTCGTTGGCGATCACCTCGCCGTCGTGCGGGCCCTGGCAGGACCGCTTCTCGACCTTGGTGACGCTGCTGTCCATCGCCGGGTGGTCGAAGCACCGGCCGGGGTCGAGCACCACGTACGGCACCTTGTCACCGGGCGGGCCCGACTCCGACGCGTCCGGGGCCGCCGACTCCGAGGCGCCCGGATCCCCGTCGGGGGCCTCGCTTCCACCGCCCAGCGGCGCGCCCTCTCCGGGGTCCTCCGAGCCCGACGGGGCGGCGGACGACTCGGCGTCCGAGGGCGAGGAGAGGGGGCGGTCCGAGGCCGAGGCGGACGGGCCGGCGTCGGCCGCCGTCTCCTTGCCGCCGTCGTCCTTCGTCCCGATGACGACCGCGCCGACGACCACCGCCGCGGCCACCACCGCCGCGATGACGATCGCCGTGGTCCTGGAGCCGCCGGTGCCGGGCGGCGGGGGAGGGGGCGGCAGCGCGCCCGGGGGTATGGACCCCGGCGGCAGCGCGCCCGGGGGCGGGCCGCCGGGCAGCAGCGCCGGTGGGGTGGGCGGACCGAAACCGCCGCTCGGCGGCGCGGGCGGACCTGGCTGGGGCTGCGGCCCCGTCCCGCCCGGCTGCGCGGGCTGGTCCGCCGGGGGCGGCGGCCCGAAGCCCTGCTGCGGCTGCTGCGCCTGCGGGGGCTGTGGCTGCGCGGGCTGTGGCTGTGGTGGTTGCTGCTGCGGCTGCGGCGGTGGACCGAACCCCCCGCCGTTTCCAGGCCGGTTGGGCTCGTTCGACGGCGGCGGAAACGTCATGCCCGAAGCATGCCCCATTCCACCGACAATCCGTCCATCGGGCCCGGCCTACCGGCCGGTTTCCCGGCCCGGTTTCCCAGCCCGGCCTCGGGCCCGGCCCTGGTCCGGCCCGTTTCCGCGGAGATCATTCGCGGGGACCCCCCTCCGGACGTGCAGAATGGTCGCATGACCGGCTCCGACCGCCCCTCCGCCCTCGACCCGGCCCTCGCCGCCCGCCTCAAGCGCGGCGCCGACGGCCTGCTGCCCGCCATCGCCCAGCAGTACGACACCGGTGAGGTGCTGATGCTCGGCTGGATGGACGACGAGGCGCTGCACCGCACCCTCACCACCGGCCGCTGCACCTACTGGAGCCGCAGCCGCCAGGAGTACTGGGTCAAGGGCGACACCTCCGGCCATGTCCAGCTGGTCAAGTCCGTCGCGCTCGACTGCGACGCCGACACCGTCCTCGTCAAGGTCGACCAGGTCGGCGCCGCCTGCCACACCGGCGACCGCACCTGCTTCGACGCCGACGAGCTCCCGCTCGGCCCGCAGACCGGCCCGTAGACCGGCCCGCGGACCGGCCAGCAGACCGGTAACCACCCCGCCCAGCCTTCCAGCCCCAGCCCCAGTCCCGTGCCCCGCCGGGCTCCCCAGACCCAGACCCAGGACGCTGTCACGATGGATCTCGAGACCTTCCGCAAGCTGGCGGCCGACCGCCGCGTCATCCCCGTCAGCCGCAAGTTGCTCGCGGACGGCGACACCCCCGTGGGCCTCTATCGCAAGCTGGCCGCCGAGCGCCCCGGCACCTTCCTCCTCGAATCCGCCGAGAACGGCCGCTCCTGGTCCCGTTACTCCTTCATCGGCGTCCGCAGCGCCGCCACCCTCACCGAGCGCGACGGCCGCACCCACTGGCTGGGCACCCCGCCGGTCGGCGTCCCCACCGACGGCGATCCCCTCCAGGCGCTGCGCGCCACCGTCGAGACCCTGCACACCCCCCGGGACCTCGGCGGGCTGGTCCAGCTGCCGCCGTTCACCGGCGGCATGGTCGGCTACCTCGGCTACGACATCGTCCGCCGCCTGGAGAAGGTCGGCGAGCACGGCCGGGACGATCTGCGCCTGCCCGAGCTGACCATGCTGCTCACGTCGGACCTCGCGGTGCTGGACCACTGGGACGGCACCGTGCTGCTGATCGCCAACGCGATCAACCACAACGACCTCGACACAGGGGTGGACGAGGCGTACGCGGACGCCGTGGCCCGGCTCGACGCGATGGCCGCCGACCTGGTCCGTCCCGTGGCGACCGACCCCGCCGCGCTGCCGGACTCCGAGCTGCCCGAGTACACCGCGCTGTGGGGCGGCGAGGACTTCATGGAAGCGGTGGACGACATCAAGGAGCGCATCCGCGCGGGCGAGGCGTTCCAGGTCGTCCCCTCGCAGCGGTTCGAGACGCCGTGCTCGGCCAGCGCCCTCGATGTCTACCGGGTGCTGCGCGCCACCAACCCGAGCCCCTATATGTACCTCTTCCGGTTCGAGGGCTTCGATGTGGTGGGCTCGAGCCCGGAGGCGCTGGTCAAGGTCGAGGACGGCCGGGCGATGCTGCACCCCATCGCCGGCACCCGCCACCGGGGGGCCACCCCGCAGGAGGACGCCGCGCTCGGCGAGGAACTGCTCGCCGACCCCAAGGAGCGGGCCGAGCACCTCATGCTCGTCGATCTCGGGCGCAATGACCTCGGGCGGGTCTGCGAGCCGGGCAGCGTGGAGGTCGTCGACTTCATGTCGATCGAGCGCTACAGCCACGTCATGCACATCGTCTCGACCGTCACCGGCAGCCTCGCCGAGGGCCGTACGGCCTTCGACGTGCTCACCGCCTGCTTCCCCGCGGGCACCCTCTCCGGCGCCCCCAAGCCGCGGGCGCTCCAGATCATCGAGGAGCTGGAGCCGAGCCGCCGCGGGCTGTACGGCGGCTGTGTCGGCTATCTCGACTTCGCGGGCGACTCCGACACCGCGATCGCCATCCGCACCGCGCTGCTGCGCGAGGGCACGGCGTATGTCCAGGCGGGCGCCGGGATCGTCGCCGACTCCGACCCGGTGGCCGAGGACGCGGAGTGCCGCAACAAGGCGGCGGCGGTGCTGCGGGCGGTGCACGCGGCGGGCCGCCTCGGGCGGTAGTTCCCGGTGGCCGGTGGCCCCCAAGGCGGTAGTTCCCCATGGCCAGTGGCTCCCGGTAGGTCCCATATCCCCCACCCGGGAACGATCCCGTACCCGGGTGGGGGATAGTGGTAGGCGTGACTGCAGCAGCCGTACCCCAGCCCAGGGCCGAGCACGAGCCCTCCGCCCCCGTCGCGCGCGGCCGCCGAAGCAGCCTTGCCATCGCCCTGCTCGCCGGTGCGCTCGGCGCCGCCCTGGTCCTGCTGGCCACCAGCCGCAAATGGGCCGAGGGCACCGCCTCCGTCGCCCAGGGATCCCTCTCGCAGAGCGCCAACGGCGATGACATCACCGGACTCCCCGGTGCCCTCGCGGTCGTCGGCCTGGCCGCGCTGGTCGCGGTCTTCGCCGTACGCCGCCTGGGCCGTGCCGTCGTCGCGGCGCTGCTGGCCCTCTGCGGCGCGGGCATCGTGATCAGCTCCGCCGTCGGCGCGTCCGACAAGGCGGCGCTGGAGGAGAAGGCGTCCAAGGTGAGCGGGCTGACCCACAGCCCCATCCACGACGTGGCGTACACCCCCTGGCCGTGGGTCGCCGCGGCGGGCGGGGTGCTGCTGCTGCTCGCGGGCGTGCTCGCGCTGGGTTACGGCCGTCACTGGCCCGCCATGTCCGGTCGGTACGAGCGCGCGGGCACCGCGGGCACCCCGGCCCGGAGCCGCACCCGGCGCGGTGCCGCCGCCTCCGATCCGGACCGCCCCGAGGAGCTGTGGAAGGCCCTGGACCGCGGCGAGGACCCGACGGAGGCCCCGGCAGCCCCGACGACCCCGGCGCGGCGGGAGGCCGAGCGCGGCGCCTAGGCGCCTGCGGCGGACTGCTCCCCTCCCCGCCCCTTCCCGAACCCGGGGCTGTGCCCCAGACCCCCGGCCCGGGGCTGTGCCCCAGACCCCCGGCCTCGGGGGTGCGCCCCAGACCCCCGGCCCGGGGCTGCGCCCCAGACCCCGGCCTCGGGGGTGCGCCCCAGACCCCGGCCTCGGGGGTGCGCCCCAGACCCCGGCCTCGGGGGTGCGCCCCAGACCCCGGACCCGGGGCTCTGCCCCAGACCCCCGGAGGTCCAGGGGTGAAGCCCCTGCCATGCGGTGGAGCCGCGCATCGCATATCTCCCGGCCGCCGTCCCGTCTCGCGCCGTAAGGTCCCACCCCCGCTCAAGGGCGTTTCGCGCATCGGGGACAATGGCGTGGGAGCGTTCGCCCCCGAGCGCCCGGACCAGGCGCGTACAGATACGAGGAGAATTCATGGCGGGTCACGACCACGGACACACCCCGGCCGCCTGGACCGGTGTCACCATCGCCTTCATCGGCTTCTGCGTCGCCGGCGCGTTCACCGTGGCGGCCAACCCGCTCGGCTTCTGGGCGGGCATGGTGATCATCGCCCTCGGCGGTGTCGTCGGCGCGGCGATGCGCGCGGCCGGGCTGGGCATGCCCAAGACGCAGCACCCGCCGCAGCCGCAGCCCGCGGCGCAGCCGCAGCCCGCGGCGCAGTCGCAGCCCGCGGCGCAGTCGCAGGCGCAGACCCAGAGCTGAGCCCCGGCGCGGCCCGGGGCCGCGCCCGCCTCCACCGCATGCGGCACTGAGCCGTACGGAGGTCGGCGTATCGGCCCTGAGCTGCGCCTTCGTGGATCCCCGGGCAGACTCGGCGGTGTGACCGAACCACCGCCGACCGCCCTCGCCCCGCTGGTGCGGCGCCTGACCGCCCCGTTGGGTGTGCTCGCGGGCGTTCTCGCCGCCTTCGGCTACGTCGGCGCCGTGGACCCCCGGGAGCCCGGCCACTACCCCGTCTGCCCGCTGCTGCGGCTCACCGGGCTGTACTGCCCCGGCTGCGGCGGGCTGCGCGGCGCCCATGCCCTGGCCCATGGCGACCTGGCGGCCGCGTTGCGGGACAACGCCCTCGCCGTCGGCTGTTACGCGGCCTTCGCCGTCTGCTGGGCGGTCTGGTGCGTACGCGGACGCTTCCCGGCGCCGCGGCTGTGGCACGCGGGGGCGCTCGGCGTGGTGGCCCTGGTCTTCACAATCGTCCGGAATTTCCCGTTCGGGGGACTACTGGTGCCGTGATCGTTGTTGTGTATGTGCATGTGGCGGGCGTCCGCGTCAACCGGATGCGAGACCTCGGCCTACCGGCGGCTACCATCGCAGTGCCAGGTGACGCGGTGGACCGCCCCACCCGGTACAGATCAGAAGCTTCATCCCCGTCACGGAAGGGGGCCGCTCGGTGAGTGTGCTCGACGAGATCATCGACGGAGTCCGTGCCGACCTCGCGGAGCGGCAGGCGCGCGTCGCCCTCGACGAGCTCAAGGAGCGGGCGGCCAAGGCCCAGCCGGCGAAGGACGGTGTCGCCGCGCTCAAGGGCGACAGCGTCAAGGTGATCTGCGAGGTCAAGCGGTCCAGCCCCTCCAAGGGCGCGCTCGCCGCGATCGCCGACCCCGCCGGGCTCGCCGCGGACTACGAGGCGGGTGGCGCGGCCGTGATCAGCGTGCTGACCGAGCAGCGGCGCTTCGGCGGATCGCTGGCCGACCTGGAAGCCGTAAGGGCGAAGGTCGACATTCCGGTGCTCCGTAAGGACTTCATCGTCACCTCGTACCAGCTGTGGGAGGCGCGGGCGCACGGCGCCGACGTCATCCTGCTGATCGTCGCCGCGCTGGAGCAGCAGGCGCTGGTCTCGCTCATCGAGCGGGCGGAGTCGATCGGGCTGACGCCCGTGGTCGAGGTGCACGACGAGGAGGAGACCGCCCGGGCGGTCGACGCCGGAGCCCGGGTGATCGGCGTCAATGCGCGTGACCTCAAGACCCTCCAGGTGGACCGCTCGAACTTCGCCCGGATCGCACCGGAGATCCCGGACCACATCGTCAAGATCGCGGAGTCCGGGGTGCGCGGCCCGCACGACCTGATCGCCTATGCCAACGACGGCGCGGACGCGGTGCTGGTCGGCGAGTCCCTGGTGACCGGGCGCGACCCCAAGGCCGCGGTGGCCGATCTGGTGGCGGCGGGCGCCCATCCGGCGCTGCGCCACGGCCGGGACTGACGACGGGGCGGGATCGGCGGACCATGGAGACGTACGCGCGCCTGGCACGGGGCTGTCGGCCCCGGGGCTGCCGCGCGCCCGCGAGGCGGGTGCGGGGGCGGCGCGTGCGCTACCACATCGGATGCGAGCCGGGGCAGATCAACGGGCGGCGATGGCGCCGGGCGGCGGCGCGCTGAGCGCACGCCGCACGCCTGCCATCCATCCCACCTGTCGCGGGGCGCTGCCCCGATCGAGGAGTACGTCGCATGTCCTCTGATTTCTTCATCCCTGACCCGGAGGGCCAGGTGCCCAGCGCCGAGGGGTATTTCGGTGCCTTCGGCGGCAAGTTCATCCCCGAGGCGCTCGTCGCCGCGGTCGACGAGGTCGCCGCCGAGTACGAGAAGGCCAAGGCGGACCCCGCCTTCGCGGCCGAACTCGAGGATCTGCTGGTCAACTACACCGGCCGGCCAAGCGCGCTGACCGAGGTGGAGCGGTTCGCCGAGCACGCCGGGGGCGCCCGGGTCTTCCTCAAGCGGGAGGACCTCAACCACACCGGCTCCCACAAGATCAACAACGTGCTGGGGCAGGCCCTGCTCACCCGGCGGATGGGCAAGTCCCGCGTCATCGCCGAGACCGGCGCCGGCCAGCACGGGGTGGCCACGGCCACCGCATGCGCGCTGTTCGGGCTCGAGTGCACCATCTACATGGGCGAGATCGACACCCAGCGGCAGGCGCTCAACGTGGCGCGGATGCGGATGCTGGGCGCCGAGGTCATCGCCGTGAAGTCCGGCAGCCGCACCCTCAAGGACGCCATCAACGAGGCGTTCCGGGACTGGGTCGCCAATGTGGACCGCACCCACTACCTCTTCGGCACCGTGGCGGGACCCCACCCCTTCCCGGCGCTGGTGCGCGACTTCCACCGGGTGATCGGCGTGGAGGCGCGGCGGCAGATCCTGGAGCGGACCGGGCGGCTGCCGGACGCGGTCGCGGCCTGCGTGGGCGGCGGATCCAACGCGATCGGGCTGTTCCACGCCTTCCTGCCGGACGAGAGCGTGCGGATCGTCGGCTTCGAGCCCGCCGGGCACGGCGTGGCCACCGGGGAACACGCCGCCACGCTGAGCCAGGGCGAGCCCGGGATCCTGCACGGCTCCCGGTCCTATGTCCTCCAGGACGAGGACGGCCAGATCACCGAGCCGTACTCGATCTCGGCCGGTCTCGACTACCCCGGCGTCGGCCCTGAGCACGCGTATCTGAAGGACACCGGCCGCGCCGAATACCGGGCGGTCACCGACGACGAGGCCATGCGGGCGCTGCGGCTGCTGTCGGAGACCGAGGGCATCATCCCGGCGATCGAGAGCGCCCACGCGCTCGCGGGCGCCCTGGACCTCGGCCGGGAGCTGGGGAGCGGCGGCCTGGTGCTGGTCAACCTCTCCGGGCGCGGCGACAAGGACATGGACACGGCGGCCCAGTACTTCGGGCTCTACGAGCAGCAGGGCGACGAGGGGGCGAAGTGATGGCCGGGAACCTGGAGCTGCTGGGGTCCGTCCTGGCGGGCGCCAAGGACGAGGGGCGCGCCGCGCTCGTCGGCTATCTGCCCGCCGGTTTCCCCACCATCGACGGCGCGGTGGACGCGATGACCGCCATGATCGAGGGCGGCTGCGACATCGTCGAGGTCGGGCTGCCGCACAGCGATCCGGTGCTCGACGGGCCGGTGATCCAGACCGCCGACGACATCGCGCTGCGCAACGGGGTCCGGATCCGCGATGTGATCCGCACGGTGGGGGAGGCGCACGCCCGTACCGGCGCCCCGATCCTGTGCATGACGTACTGGAACCCCGTGGACCGGTACGGCGCCGAGCGGTTCGCCGCCGATCTCGCCGAGGCGGGCGGCGCGGGCTGCATCCTGCCCGATCTGCCGGTCGAGGAGTCGGAGATCTGGCGGAAGGCCGCCGAGCAGCACGGTCTGGCGACCGTGTTCGTGGTCGCGCCCAGCAGCCGTGATGAGCGGCTGGCGAAGATCACGGCGGCGGGCAGCGGTTTCGTCTACGCGGCGTCCCTGATGGGCGTCACCGGAACGAGGGAATCGGTGGGCCAGGAGGCGCGCGCTCTGGTGGAGCGCACCCGCGCCACCACCTCGCTCCCGGTGTGTGTGGGCCTCGGCGTCTCCAATGCCACCCAGGCGGCGGAGGTCGCGGCGTTCGCCGACGGGGTCATCGTGGGCTCGGCCTTCGTCAAGCGGCTGCTGGACGCCGGGGGTGACACCGAGGCCGGTCTGGCGGGGCTGCGCGAGCTCGCGGGTGAGCTGGCGGAGGGCGTCCGCACCGCCCGTTAGAGGGTCGCTCGTTCGAGGGAACAACGGGGCGGAGAAGCTCAGCGGTGCTCCTCCGCCTCGTTAGGCGAGGGCGTGAGCCAGAGAAACCGTGAGGGAAAGCGCGGCGCCCGAGAGCGCCTGCGGGAACAGCGCGAGCGGGACCGGGCGCGTGCGAAGCGTAAGCGGACGCTGGGCGTCCTGGGGGCGGTGGTGGCCGTCCTCGGCGCGGCGGTGGGCGTGGGCGTCTTCGCGTCCAGGACCGACGACGACTCGGGGAAGTCGGGCAGCGCCCTGGTGCCGCCGCGCGGAGCCGTCGGCAAGGGACGTCTGGTGATCCCCTCGGGGAAGTCGGAGAAGGCCGGGCAGGAGGGGAAGGCGGGGAAGACGGGCCCGGTGACCCTGACGGTCTACGAGGACTTCCGCTGCCCGGGGTGCAAGCAGTTCGAGGACGTCTTCCGCAAGACCGTCCACGAGCTCCAGGACAGCGGCCGGATGAGGGTCGAGTACCACCTGGTGACGATCATCGACGGCAACCTCGGCGGCACCGGTTCGGTCCGCGCCGCGAACGCGGCGGCCTGCGCCCAGGACAAGGACCCCGCGAAGTTCCGGGCGTACCACGATGTGCTCTACCGCCATCAGCCCCAGGAGACCCGGGACACCTACGCCGACAACGGCAGGCTGATCAAGCTCGCGGACCAGGTCCCCGGGCTGGTCACGCCCGCCTTCCGGCGTTGCGTCGAGGACGGCCGGCACGACGCCTGGGTGCGCAAGTCCAACGACGTCTTCGCCCACTCCGGCTACGCCTCCACGCCGACCGTGCTGCTGGACGGGAAGTCGATCTACGGCGACCCCAAGAAGCCGCTGAGTCCCAACAAGCTCAAGCACATGGTCCTCGCGGCGGCCCGCGACTGATCCTTGTTACGCAGCCGTTGCCGGGTGGGTTGCCGCATCGCCCGCCCGGCACGGTAGCGTCGGTCCTGTCATGGACCTCCTCGCTTATATTCCCAGCCCGTCGTCCGGCGTGATCTATCTCGGTCCGGTCCCGCTGCGCGGCTATGCGTTCTGCATCATCATCGGCGTCTTCGTCGCGGTCTGGTACGGCGGGCGGCGCTGGGTCGCCCGTGGCGGCCGGGTCGGCACCGTCGCCGACATCGCCGTCTGGGCGGTGCCCTTCGGCTTGGTCGGCGGCCGCCTCTACCACGTCATCACCGACTACGAGCTGTACTTCACCGACGGCCGTGACTGGGTGGACGCCTTCAAGATCTGGCAGGGCGGCCTGGGGATCTGGGGGGCCATCGCGCTGGGCGCGCTCGGCGCCTGGATCGGCTGCCGCCGCCGGGGGATTCCGCTTCCGGCGTACGCCGACGCCATCGCCCCCGGAATCGCCTTCGCCCAGGCCATCGGGCGCTGGGGCAACTGGTTCAACCAGGAGCTGTACGGCAAGGCCACCACGCTGCCCTGGGCGCTGAAGATCGACGGCGACGCCGACGCGGGCCGGGTGGCCGGCACGTACCACCCGACCTTCCTGTACGAGTCGCTGTGGTGCGTCGGCGTGGCGCTGCTGGTGATCTGGGCGGACCGCCGCTACAAGCTGGGGCATGGGCGGGCGTTTGCCCTCTACGTCGCGGCGTACACCGTGGGCCGCTTCTGGATCGAGTACCTCCGGGTGGACGACGCCCACCATGTGCTGGGGCTGCGGCTCAACAACTGGACGTCCGTCGTGGTCTTCCTGGCCGCGGTGGCCTATCTGGTGGTCTCCGCGAAGCGGTCCCCGGGCCGCGAGGAGGTCGTGGAACCGGCCGCGGTCGAGGACGGCGCGGCCCCGGCCACCGGCACGAGCGGCGACGCCCCGGCCGGGAGCGCGGCCAAGAGCGGCGACACTCCGGCCAAGAGCGACGGCAGTCCAGCCAAGAGCGACGGTGCGGACGAGGCCGGTGCGGTGGCCGCCGAGGCGGAGCCCACCAAGAATCCCTGACGCGCGCCGATATGCGTCCATCGGGCCGCCTGACCCCTCGGGGTTTGGCGGCCCTTCTGCGTTTACGCAGGTCAGCGAGGTAAGTTCGGCCTTCCTTGCTGGCGGAGCGGGGGAATTCGTGCGTACCTTCGAACCGTTGGGGTGAGGGCCGCATCGCCACACCCTTCTCGAAGGGAGCACATCTTCATATGTCCGTCATTGACAGTGCTGAGTCACCGCACATCGCCCACCGCGACAACCACACCCACCGTGATGTGAACGGCGGCTGGCTGCGCCCCGCCGTCTTCGGCGCCATGGACGGACTGGTCTCCAACCTCGCGCTGATGACCGGTGTGGCCGGTGGCGCCGTGGACCGGCAGACCATCGTGATCACCGGTCTCGCGGGCCTCGCGGCCGGTGCCTTCTCGATGGCCGCCGGTGAGTACACCTCCGTCGCCTCCCAGCGCGATCTGGTCCAGGCCGAGCTGGAGGTGGAGCGGCGCGAGCTGCGCAAGCACCCGGTGGACGAGCTGGAGGAGCTGGCCGCGCTCTACGAGTCGCGCGGGGTGGAGCCGGCCCTGGCCCGTGAGGTGGCCGAGCAGCTCTCCCGCGACCCCGAGCAGGCGCTGGAGATACACGCCCGCGAGGAGCTGGGCGTGGACCCGGACGATCTGCCGTCGCCGCTGGTCGCGGCGGTGTCCTCGTTCGGCTCCTTCGCGCTGGGCGCGCTGCTGCCGGTGCTGCCGTATCTGCTGGGCGCCTCGGCGCTGTGGCCGGCCCTGGTGCTGGCGCTGATCGGGCTCTTCGGCTGCGGTGCGGTGGTGGCGCGGGTGACCGCCCGTAACTGGTGGTACAGCGGGCTGCGGCAGCTGGCGCTGGGCGGCGCGGCGGCGGGTGTGACCTATGCCCTGGGCGCTTTCTTCGGAACGGCCGTAGGATGACAGTCATACGGCGAGCCGCATAATCACGCCGTTACTCCTCGGTTTCGATCCTTTTACGGGCGGGCATAAGCCCGAAGCGCTTGGGCAGTGTCGCCCGATCCGCGCCATGGCGACGCCGGTCGCCCCATCCCCAATGCCCGTACTGCCTCACCTCACCCCACCCCTGGGGTGTCCGCATGATGGAACGGAATTTCCGCTTCCCGAGATGCACTCCATCATGTAACCTGCACGAAATTCTCGCGGAGGGCCAACGTCGTCCCTCGGCACACGCAAAATGCCATGACGACGACGGGAGAGCCGATGCGTTCCGCATCCCACCCTGCCCGCCAAGGGATGTACGACCCACGCAATGAGCACGACGCCTGTGGCGTCGGCTTCGTGGCGACCCTCACCGGCGAGGCCAGCCATGAGCTCGTGGAGCAGGCTCTCACCGTGCTGAGGAACCTCGAGCACCGCGGCGCCACCGGTTCCGAGCCCGACTCCGGCGATGGCGCGGGCATCCTCGTCCAGGTTCCGGACGCCTTCCTGCGGGCCAGTGTGACCGGCTTCGAGCTGCCCGAAGCCGGTGCCTACGCGGTGGGCATCGCGTTCCTCCCGGAGGGCGAGACCGAGGGTGCGGCCGCCGCGGAGCACATCGAGCGGCTCGCCGCCGACGAGGGCCTGACCGTCCTCGGCTGGCGTGAGGTGCCCGTCGCCCCCGAGCTGCTGGGCAACGGCGCCCGGGCCACCATGCCCGCCTTCCGCCAGCTCTTCGTCGCCGACGGCACCACCACCGGCGTGGCCCTGGACCGCAAGGCGTTCATGCTGCGCAAGCGCGCCGAGCGCGAGGCGGGGGTCTACTTCCCCTCGCTGTCCGCCCGCACCCTGGTCTACAAGGGAATGCTGACCACCGGTCAGCTGGAGCCGTTCTTCCCGGACCTCTCCGACCGACGCTTCGCCACGGCCGTCGCGCTGGTCCACTCCCGGTTCTCCACCAACACCTTCCCGAGCTGGCCGCTGGCCCACCCGTACCGCTTCGTCGCCCACAACGGTGAGATCAACACCGTCCAGGGCAACCGCAACTGGATGCGGGCCCGGGAGTCCCAGCTGGTCAGCGACCTGTTCGGGGAGAAGGGCCTGGAGCGGATCTTCCCCGTCTGCACCCCGGACGCCTCCGACTCGGCGACCTTCGACGAGGTCCTGGAGCTGCTCCACCTCGGTGGCCGCTCGCTGCCGCACTCGGTGCTGATGATGGTCCCCGAGGCGTGGGAGAACCACCCCTCCATGGACCCGGCCCGGCGCGCCTTCTACCAGTACCACTCCACGATGATGGAGCCCTGGGACGGCCCGGCCTGTGTCACCTTCACCGACGGCGTCCAGGTCGGCGCCGTGCTGGACCGCAACGGTCTGCGGCCCGGGCGCTACTGGGTCACCGACGACGGTCTGGTCGTGCTCTCCTCCGAGGTCGGCGTCCTGGACATCGACCCGGCCAAGGTGGTCCGCAAGGGCCGGCTCCAGCCGGGCCGGATGTTCCTGGTGGACACCGCCGAGCACCGCATCATCGAGGACCACGAGATCAAGGCCGAGCTGGCCGCCGAGCAGCCGTACGGCGAGTGGCTGGAGGCCGGTCTGATCGACCTGGCCGACCTGCCCGAGCGCGAGCACATCGTGCACACCCACGCCTCGGTCACCCGCCGCCAGCAGACCTTCGGGTACACCGAGGAGGAGCTGCGCGTCCTGCTCGCGCCGATGGCCAAGGCCGGTGCCGAGCCGATCGGCTCGATGGGCACCGACTCGCCGATCGCCGCCCTCTCGGAGCGGCCGCGGCTGCTGTTCGACTACTTCACCCAGCTGTTCGCGCAGGTCACCAACCCGCCGCTGGACGCGATCCGCGAGGAGCTGGTCACCTCGCTGATCTCCTCGCTGGGCCCGCAGGGCAATCTGCTGGAGCCGACTTCGGCCTCCTGCCGCAGCGTCACCCTGCCCTTCCCGGTGATCGACAACGATGAGCTGGCCAAGCTCATCCACATCAACGCCGACGGGGACATGCCGGGCCTCAAGGCGGCGAACCTCTCGGGCCTGTACCGGGTCGGTGGCGGCGGTCAGGCGCTCGCCGCCCGGCTGGACGAGATCTGCGCCGAGGCCGACCGCGCCATCGAGGACGGCGCCCGGCTGATCGTGCTCTCCGACCGCCACTCGGACGCCGAGCACGCCCCGATCCCCTCGCTGCTGCTCACCTCCGCGGTCCACCACCACCTCATCGGCACCAAGCAGCGCACCGAGGTGGGGCTGCTGGTCGAGGCGGGCGACGTCCGCGAGGTGCACCATGTCGCGCTGCTGATCGGCTACGGCGCCGCGGCCGTCAACCCGTACCTGGCCATGGAGTCGGTCGAGGACCTGGTCCGGGCCGGCACCTTCCTGCCCGGTGTCGAGGCCGAGACCGCGATCAAGAACCTCATCAAGGCGCTCGGCAAGGGCGTCCTGAAGGTCATGTCCAAGATGGGCATCTCGACCGTGGCCTCCTACCGGGGTGCGCAGGTCTTCGAGGCCGTCGGCCTGGACGAGTCCTTCGTGGACACCTACTTCCACGGCACCGCCACCAAGATCGGCGGCGCGGGCCTGGACGTCGTCGCCAAGGAGGTGGCCGCCCGCCACGCCAAGGCGTACCCCGCCTCCGGGGTCCCCTCCGCCCATCGCGCGCTGGAGATCGGCGGCGAGTACCAGTGGCGCCGCGAGGGCGAGCCGCACCTCTTCGACCCCGAGACGGTCTTCCGGCTCCAGCACTCCACCCGGTCGCGCCGCTACGACATCTTCAAGAAGTACACGGAGCGGGTGAACGAGCAGTCCGAGCGGCTGATGACGCTGCGCGGTCTGTTCTCCTTCAAGGGCGAGCGCACCTCGATCCCGATCGAGGAGGTCGAGCCGGTCAGCGAGATCGTCAAGCGGTTCTCCACCGGCGCCATGTCGTACGGCTCCATCTCCCAGGAGGCGCACGAGACCCTCGCCATCGCCATGAACCAGCTGGGCGGAAAGTCCAACACCGGTGAGGGCGGCGAGGACTCCGACCGGCTGCACGACCCCGCCCGGCGCTCCTCGATCAAGCAGGTGGCCTCCGGCCGCTTCGGTGTGACCAGCGAATACCTGGTCAACTCCGATGACATCCAGATCAAGATGGCCCAGGGCGCCAAGCCCGGCGAGGGCGGCCAGCTGCCCGGCCACAAGGTCTACCCGTGGGTGGCCAAGACCCGGCACTCCACTCCGGGCGTCGGCCTGATCTCCCCGCCGCCGCACCACGACATCTACTCGATCGAGGATCTCGCCCAGCTGATCCACGACCTGAAGAACGCCAACCCGCGGGCCCGGATCCACGTCAAGCTGGTCTCCGAGGTCGGCGTCGGCACGGTGGCCGCGGGCGTCTCCAAGGCCCACGCCGATGTGGTGCTGATCTCCGGCCACGACGGCGGCACCGGCGCCTCGCCGCTCACCTCGCTCAAGCACGCGGGCGGCCCCTGGGAGCTCGGCCTCGCCGAGACCCAGCAGACGCTGCTGCTCAACGGGTTGCGCGACCGCATCGTGGTGCAGACCGACGGCCAGCTGAAGACCGGCCGTGACGTGGTGATCGCCGCGCTGCTCGGCGCCGAGGAGTTCGGCTTCGCCACCGCGCCGCTGGTGGTCTCCGGCTGCGTCATGATGCGCGTCTGCCACCTGGACACCTGCCCGGTCGGCATCGCCACCCAGAACCCGGTGCTGCGCGAGCGCTACAGCGGCAAGGCCGAGTTCGTGGTGAACTTCTTCCAGTTCATCGCCGAGGAGGTCCGCGAGTTCCTCGCCGAGCTGGGCTTCCGCTCCCTGGACGAGGCCATCGGCCACGCCGAACTGCTGGACACCACCCGAGCCGTCCAGCACTGGAAGGCGCAGGGCCTGGACCTCGCCCCGCTGCTGTACGTGCCCGAGCTGCCCGAGGGCGCCGTCCGCCACCAGGCGATCGAGCAGGACCACGGCCTGGCCAAGGCGCTCGACAACCAGCTGATCAAGCTGGCGGCCGACGCGCTGAACGCCGCGAGCGCCGAGGCCGCCGAGCCGGTCCGGGCCCAGGTCGCGATCCGCAACATCAACCGGACCGTCGGCACCATGCTCGGCCATGAGGTGACCCGTACGTTCGGTGGCGCGGGCCTGCCCGAGGACACCATCGACATCACCTTCACCGGCTCGGCCGGCCAGTCCTTCGGCGCGTTCCTGCCCAGCGGTGTCACGCTGCGGCTCGAGGGCGACGCCAACGACTACGTGGGCAAGGGCCTGTCCGGTGGCCGCGTGATCGTCCGCCCGGACCGGGGCGCGGACCACCTCGCCGAGTACTCGACGATCGCGGGCAACACCCTCGCGTACGGCGCGACCGGCGGCGAGATGTTCCTGCGCGGCCGGGTCGGCGAGCGGTTCTGCGTCCGCAACTCCGGGGCCACGGTCGTCGCCGAGGGCGTGGGCGACCACGGCTGTGAGTACATGACCGGCGGCCACGCGGTAGTCCTCGGCCGCACCGGCCGTAACTTCGCGGCCGGGATGTCCGGCGGTATCGCCTATGTGATCGACCTCGACCCGGACAACGTCAACGTCGATCTGCGGGACGCCGTCGGCGCGCTGGACGACACCGACCAGCGGTGGCTGCACGACGCGGTGCGCCGCCACCACGAGGAGACCGGCTCCACCGTCGCGGGCACGCTGCTCGACGACTGGGAGACCGCCGTCACCCGCTTCAGCAAGATCATCCCAGCTACGTACCAGGCCGTGCTCGCCGCCAAGGACGCCGCCGAGCGTGCCGGGCTCTCCGAGTCCGAGACCCACGAGAAGATGATGGAGGCGGCGATCAATGGCTGACCCCAAGGGCTTCCTGAGCACTGACCGCGAGGTCGCCGAGACCCGTCCGGTGGACGAGCGCGTCAAGGACTGGAACGAGGTCTACGTCCCCGGCTCGCTGCTGCCGATCATCAGCAAGCAGGCCGGCCGGTGCATGGACTGCGGCATCCCGTTCTGCCACAACGGCTGTCCGCTCGGAAACCTCATCCCCGAGTGGAACGACTACGCCTACCGGGAGGACTGGCGCGAGGCCAGCGAGCGGCTGCACGCGACCAACAACTTCCCGGAGTTCACCGGGCGGCTGTGCCCCGCCCCGTGCGAGTCGGCGTGCGTCCTCGGCATCAACCAGCCGGCGGTGACCATCAAGAACGTCGAGGTCACCATCATCGACAAGGCCTGGGACTCCGGTGACGTCACCCCGCAGCCGCCCGAGCGGCTCAGCGGCAAGACCGTCGCCGTCATCGGCTCGGGCCCGGCGGGCCTGGCCGCCGCCCAGCAGCTCACCCGCGCCGGGCACACGGTCGCCGTCTACGAGCGGGCCGACCGCATCGGCGGACTGCTGCGCTACGGCATCCCCGAGTTCAAGATGGAGAAGCGGCACATCAACCGCCGCATCGAGCAGATGCGCGCGGAGGGCACCAAGTTCCGCACCGAGACCGAGATCGGCCGCGACATCGACGCCGCCAAGCTGCGCAAGCGGTACGACGCCGTGGTCATCGCGGCCGGCGCCACCACCTCGCGCGACCTGCCGGCCCCGGGCCGGGAGCTGAACGGCATCCACTTCGCGATGGAGTACCTGCCGCTCGCCAACAAGGTGCAGGAGGGCGACCTCACCACGTCCCCCATCACCGCCGAGGGCAAGCACGTCGTGGTCATCGGCGGCGGTGACACCGGCGCGGACTGCGTCGGCACCGCCCACCGGCAGGGCGCCGCCTCCGTCACCCAGCTGGAGATCATGCCCCGGCCGGGCGAGGAGCGGCACGCGGGCCAGCCCTGGCCCACCTTCCCGATGCTCTACAAGGTCACCTCGGCGCACGAGGAGGGCGGCGAGCGGATCTACTCCGTCTCCACCACCCACTTCGAGGGCGACGAGGACGGCAACGTCCAGTGGCTGCACCTGATCGAGGTGGAGTTCAAGGACGGCAAGCTGGAGCAGAAGCCGGGCACCGAGCGGAAGATCCCGGCCCAGCTGGTCACCCTCGCCATGGGCTTCACCGGTACCGACCAGAAGAACGGCCTGGTCGAGCAGTTCGGCCTGGAGCTGGACGAGCGCGGCAACATCGCGCGCGATGCCTCCTTCGCCACCAATGTGCCGGGTGTCTTCGTGGCCGGTGACGCGGGCCGCGGCCAGTCGCTGATCGTCTGGGCCATCGCCGAGGGCCGCTCCGCGGCGCGCGGGGTGGACCGCTATCTGGCCGGGGCCAGCGAGCTGCCCGCCCCGATCCGCCCCACCGACCGGGCCCTCATGGTCTGACCCGGTCTCCCGGCTTTCCCGGATCTCCGCCCGTACAACGGCGTACGGACCGGCCGCGCGGCGCCTTCCCCCTCCCGACCGGGGGAAGGCGCCGCGTGGCGTTTGGGCTGACGTCCTCCCGGACCGGCTGACCAGGCCGGCTGACCAGGCCGACTGACCAGGTTGGCCGAACAGACCGGCTGACCAGGTCGGTTGACATTCCCTTGGGCGCACTACACCATCATTCCACTAACTGATTAGTGAAAGGGTGGTGGAGGGCGGATGGTCGAATACCGCATCGACCGGCGCAGCGGCATCGCCACCTATCTGCAGATCGTCCAGCAGACCAAGCAGGCGCTCCGCCTCGGCCTGCTGGAACCCGGGGACCGGCTGCCCACGGCCAAGGAGGTCGTCGCGGCCACCGCCATCAACCCCAACACCGTCCTGAAGGCGTACCGCGAGCTGGAGCGCGAAGGGCTGGTCGAGCCCCGGCCGGGGCTCGGCACCTTCGTCCGCCGGTCGCTGGCCCGGCCCGGCGCCGCCGCGGACTCACCGCTGCGCGCGGAGCTCGCCGACTGGACCGACCGGGCCCGCGCCGCCGGGCTCGACCGCGAGGACGTGACGGCGCTGGTGGCCTCGGTCCTCGAAGAGCGCTTCGGCGAGACCGCCGCCCCCGGCGAGCGTGGACACGAGGAGAACGGGTGACCGACGACATCGACGCGGCCGACGCACTGGAGGCGTCCGGGCTGGGCAGGAAGTACCGACGCGGCTGGGCCGTCAGAGACGTCGCCTTCCGGCTGCCCGCCGGGCGGATCTGCGCGCTGGTGGGCCCCAACGGCTCCGGCAAGAGCACCCTGCTGTCGCTCGCCGCCGGACTGCTGACCCCGACCACCGGCATCCTGCGGGTCTTCGGCCGGCCCGCCTCCGACCCCGGCACCCGCGAGCGCATCGCCTTCGTCGCCCAGGACAAGCCGCTCTACCCGCGCTTCTCCGTGGCCGACACCCTGCGCCTGGGCCGGGAGCTCAACCCCCGCTGGGACCAGAGCGCCGCCGAACGGGTGGTGGCGGAGGCCGATGTGCCGCTGTCCGCCCGTGTCGGCTCGCTCTCCGGCGGCCAGCGCACCTGTGTGGCCCTCGCCCTCGCCCTCGGCAAACGCGCCGATCTGCTGTTCCTGGACGAGCCGATGGCCGATCAGGACCCACTGCGCCGCCGCCGGATGATGGGTGCCCTGATGGCCGAGGCCGCCGAGCGCGGCACCGGCGTGGTCATCTCCACCCATGTGCTCGCCGAACTCGACGGCGTCTGTGACTACCTGCTGCTGATGGGCGGCGGCCGGATCCGCCTGGCGGGCGGGACGGACGCCCTCCAGGCCGCCCACCGCCTGGTCACCGGCCCGAGCGCGCCCGGTGGCGGAACACCGGAGGCGCTCGCCCGCCACACCGTGGTCGAGACCCGTACGACGGGCCGTCAGCTCACCGCGCTGATACGCCCGGAGGGCACCCCGGCCGGGGACGGCTGGATCGTCACCGAACCCTCCCTCGAGGATGTCCTGCTCGGCTATCTGGGCGCGCCCGACGCCCCGCCGATGTTCACGGCCGAAGCGCGGGCGACCGTTACGGAGGTGGGGGCATGAGCTCGATCGGCATACGGCTCCGGGCACCCGGCGCACGGCTCCGTGCCCGGGGGCTGGTGTGGCTGGTGGCGCGCCAGCACCGGGCCGCCCTGTGGGCGGGCCTGGCCGTGGTCGTGGCGATCGCCGCGTACATCGTCTGGCAGCGCGCCGAGATGGTCGGCTATATGCGGGCGCACCACATCCAGGGCTGCGCGGACTGGGACTCGGAGGCGCTCTGCCACGGCAGGCAGATCAGTCCCCAGAAGGGGACCAACCCGATGGCCGAAGCGTTCCGCCACCTCACCGCCACCTACCGCACACCGCTGCTCAACACCGGACGGCTGCTCATCGCGCTGCCCGTGCTGATCGGCGTCTTCATCGGCGCGCCGCTGTTCGCCCGGGAGCTGGAGACGGGCACCCACCAGGTGGTGTGGACCCAGTCCGTCGGCAGGACCCGCTGGCTCATCGCCAAACTCGCGCTCCCCCTTGTCGCCGTCACGGCCGGCACCTCGGTCCTCGTGGCCCTCTACACCTGGTGGTGGCGGGTGGCCCGGATCCAGTTCCAGGACATCGCCTGGGGCACCGCCGCACCGTTCGACGCGACCGGCCCGGCGGCCGTCGCCCTCGCCCCGCTGTCCTTCCTCCTCGGTGCGGCGGCCGGGCTGCTGCTGCGGCGCACCCTGCCCGCCATGGTGGTCACCCTGGGGGCCACCGCCGGTGTCCAGTACGGGCTGGACGCCCTGCGCCCCCATCTGATGACCCCGCGGACGATCGTCTCCACCCTCTCCGAGGACACCTCCCCCCAGGTCTACGTCAACGCGTGGCGCGGCATGGGCGACGGCTATCTGGGCCGGTCCGGGGAGAAGATCCCCCTGGACAGCTGCGCGTCCGCCGTCGGTCCGCACGGCTGGGACCGCTGCTTCGCCCGGCTCGGCGCCACCGACAGGTGGTACGAGGAGGTGCACCCGGCGAGCCACTACTGGCCCATGCAGTGGATGCAGGCCGGGATCTGCCTGGCCGCGGCCGTCGCGCTCGCCGCCCTCTGCGTGTGGTGGATCGGCCGCAGACGGGCCTGACCGGCGCCACCCCCTTCCACCAGCAGCCCTTCCGCTCCGATCGGAGTTCCCCTTCCCATGTCCATCTCGCCTGCCCTCGACACCGCCGGGGCCGGTCCACGCGCCCACCGGGCGTCCCCGGAGCCCCCGGCGTCCCGCCCCGCCGGGCGTACCGGGCGCGCCGCCGTCGGGCTCGCACCGGCCGGGCTGGCGCTGGCGCTCGGGCTGTGGGGGATCCGCCGCGAGAACAGCATGTGGCGGGACGAGTCGACGACGTATCAGGTCGCCCACCGCGACCTCGCCGACATCTGGCATCTGCTCGGCCAGGCCGATGTCGTCCACGGCCTGTACTACCTGCTCATGCACGGCCTGTTCGCCCTCTGGGACGGCGGTATTGTCGCCCTCCGGCTGCCCTCGGTGCTGGCCATGGCCGCCGCGGCCGCCGGGGTCGGACTGCTCGGGCAGCGGCTCGCGGGGCCCCGTGCCGGACTCGCCGCCGGGCTGGTCTTCCCGCTGTTCCCGGTGGTGCAGCGGTACGCGCAGGAAGGGCGCTCCTACGCCCTGGTCTGCGCCGTGGTCGTCTGGGCCACGCATCTGCTGCTGAGCGCGGTGGCCAGGCCCCGCAAGCGGACCTGGACCGGCTATGCCGTCGTCGCGGCGCTGGCCTGTCTGCTGCACGAGTTCGCGATCCTGGCCGTCGCCGCACACGGCGTCGCCCTGTTCCGGGCCCGGGTGCCGGCGGCGCTGGGCTGGGCCTGGGGCCAGGCCGCAGCGGCGACGGCCCTCGTGCTGACTCCGCTGGTGATCGTCAGTCAGCAGCAGGTGGCGCTGGTCGGCTGGATCTCAGCCCCGGGCACGAGCCAGCTGCTCGGCTTCGGCGTGCCCGCGCTGGCGGGCGTCCTGTGTGCCAGGGCGCCGGTCCCGGCGCGCGGGCCCATCGCGCTCGGCGATCTCGCGCTGCCCCTGCTGATCCTGCCCCCGGCCGTGCTGATCGCGGTGTCGTATCTGCACCCGCTGTACGTCGACCGCTACGTGATCTACGTCTACGTCGGCCTCGCACTGCTGGTGGGCGCGCGCCTGGAGCGGCTGACGCGCACCTCCCCGGCCCCGAGGACGGCGGCCGCCGCGCTGGCGGTGGTGGCGGTGGCCGCCCTGCTCCCGTACTCCGTCCAGCTGCGGACCCCGCAGAGCCGCATCGACGACACCATGGCCGCCGCACGTGCCGTACGGGAGCTGAGCCGGCCCGGCGACGGCGTGCTCTTCATGCCCGCCCGCCGCCGGGAACCGATCATGTCGAGTCCCGGGGACTTCCGCGGGCTGGAGGATCTGGCCCTGGCCGAGCGCCCGGTGCCCTCGGGCACCCTGCACGGCATCGAGCTGCCCGCGCCGCGCATCCGGACCCGGATGCTGGCGGCCGGCCGGATCGTCACGGTCAATGACCCGCCCGGCCAGCCACTGGACGACAACCCCCGGGAGAACGTCAAGCGGGGGGTGCTGAAGAAGTACTTCCACCGGTGTGCCGTCAGGGACGTCACGGGGATGCGGATCGTCCTGTACGCGCGCCCCGGCAGCTGCTGATCCGGCGTCCCGTCAGCCCTCGTCCTCCACCAGCCGGGCCGGGAAGCCGCCCGTGGCCACCGGGCCCCAGCGCTCGGGGGTGACCCGGATCAGCGACTTGCCCTGCTTGCGCATGGCCTCGCGGTACTCGTCCCAGTCCGGGTGCTCGCCCGCGATATTGCGGTAGTACTCGACCAGCGGCTCGACGGACTCCGGGGTGTCGATCACCTCGGCGGTGCCGTCGATCTGCACCCACGGGCCGTTCCATTCGTCGGACAGCACGACGAGGCTCACGGCGGCGTCGCGCTTGGCGTTGCGCACCTTGGCACGCTCGGGGTAGGTGGACATCACGATCCGGCCGGAGTCGTCGACTCCGCAGGTCAGCGGGGACGCCTGGGGCGAGCCATCCGTCCGGCGGGTCATCAGCAGCGCACGGTGGCGCGGGCGTACGAACTCCAGCAGTTCGTCGAGGCCGACTTGGGTGTTGGTGGCGATGGAGGGGCTCATGCAGGCGAGCGTACGACGTCGAGCGCACTCCAAGGCCGTACGGCACCGCGGACCGCGTCGCGGACCTGCGTCGCGTCAGAAGCCGCGGTCACGTGGTCAGGTGCCGCGTCAGGTGTCGCACTCCAGCACCGTGCGGCACAGCCCGCAGCGGGCCCGCACCCGCCCGCGCACCGGGACCCGGATGCGCTGGCGGCAGGTCGGGCAGGGGAAGGAGACGCTCAGCGGAGGGCCGGTGTCGAAGGCGTACTCCCCTCCGGTGGGGGAGGGCCGGCCGGACTGGGCCGACCGGCGGTCCTTGGCGTAGCGGCGGCGGCCGGTCCAGCCGGCGGCGGTGAGCGGCGGCCGGGCCTGCTCGCGGCGGGCCAGCTCCAGCCCCTTGGTGTACGCCTCGTACGCCTGCGGAGAGGTGAACCAGGGGGAGGGGTCCTCGTCGAAGAGCAGCGCCCGCATGGCCAGGACGTAGCCGAACTCCTCCGGTGTCAGATAGCCCAGTTTCTGGCTGGAAACCGAGTCCTGGCGATAGGCGTCGAGCAGCAACCAGCCCGTGCCGAGATAGGCGGCGGTGGTGTCGGTGAGGATTTCGTTGTCGCGTGTGCCGGGGAACGACAGGTCCAGGCGGTGCAGATACACATGTGTGACCTCGTGGGCCAGGGCCGCGCCGATGTCCCGACGGTGGGTCTTGAAGCGGGAGTTGAGCTCGATGAAGTACTCCGGGCCCGCGGCCAGTTCCACGTTCCCCGCGTGCCGCATCTCCCGGAAGCTCACGATCATCCGGGCGTCCGGCAGCCGCAGATGCTGCACCATGACCCGGGCCACCCGCTGTACGCCCAGGTAGAGGTCGTCCTGGTCGGAGAAGGCGACATCGCCGGGGACCACGCTGAGTCCGAAGGTGTCCACCGTGTCGCGGGACAGGCGGTGGTAGAGCGCGGTGATCGCGGCCCGGACGGTGTCCAGGTGGGGATAGCCGTGCTCGATGTCGCTGCCCGGTGCCGCCACGCCGTCACCCCGTGCCCGTCGCCAGCCGTGCGCCCTGTCTCACGTCAACCTTACGGTCGTTCGGCGGGGCAGTGGGTAGGCCGCGCTGGCTTGAAACCGACCCTTGTCACCTCGTTGACCCGGTCCACATAATCACAGGGCGTTTTACCGGCTCATCCACGGGATTTCGGAGAGGTTTCCGGATTTTTGTCGCGCGGCGGAGCCGTAAATCGATGCTTGGCATGAGCCTGACATGCCTTGAACCCCCCACGAAAGGACAGTCCGTTGCGGAACACGCTGAAGCACATCAAGAGAGCCTCGGCCCTCGGCGCGGTCGCCCTCGCCGCCTTCAGCCTCACCCCCGGCAGCGCCAGCGCCCAGCCCACCGGCCCCGAGCCGAGCCCCTCCGTGGTCGGCGGCACCCGCGCCGCGCAGGGCGAATTCCCCTTCATGGTCCGGCTGTCCATGGGCTGTGGTGGCGCGCTCTACACCCAGGACATCGTCCTCACCGCCGCCCACTGTGTGGACGGCAGCGGCGCCAACACCTCCATCACCGCCACCGCGGGCGTCGTGGACCTCCAGAGCTCGAGCGCCATCAAGGTCAAGTCCACCCGGGTGCTCCAGGCCCCGGGCTACAACGGCACCGGCAAGGACTGGGCGCTCATCAAGCTCGCCAAGCCGATCAACCAGCCCACCCTGAAGATCGCCGAGACCACGGCGTACAACAAGGGAGACTTCACCGTGGCCGGCTGGGGCGCCGCGGTCGAGGGCGGCGGCCAGCAGCGCTACCTGCTGAAGGCCAGCGTGCCGTTCGTCGACGACGCCACCTGCAAGTCCGCCTACGACGAGCTCGTCACCGGCGAGGAGATCTGCGCCGGGAAGATGGCCGAGGGCGGCGTGGACACCTGCCAGGGCGACTCCGGCGGCCCGATGTTCCGCAAGGACGACGGCGGCCAGTGGATCCAGGTCGGCATCGTCAGCTGGGGCGAGGGCTGCGCACGGCCCGGTAAGCCCGGTGTCTACACCGAGGTGAGCACCTTCGCCAAGGACATCAAGGCGGGTGCGACCCAGCTCGGCGGCTGACCCCTCCTCAGCACCGAGAACGCGGAGAGCTGACCGGGGTGCGGCCATCGGGCCGGTCCCGGTCAGCTCGGTTCCATCTGTCCGTAGCAAATGCAGAACGGGTGCCCGGCCGGATCGTTGAAGACCCGGAACCCCGAACGCTCCCCGCCGCTGTCACGCAGGAACGTCGCCCCGAGCTCGATCAGCTCGCGCTGCGCCCGCTCCGCGTCCGCGCGCGTCTCCACGTCGAAGTCCAGATGGATCTGCTGCGGGTGGGCCGGGTCCGGCCAGCGCGGCGGCTGGTGGTCCGGCGCCAGCTGGAAGGCCAGCTTACGGCCGTCCTCGGCGGTCAGGGTCGCCCACTCGGGATCGGCGTCGTTCAGCCGCCAGCCCAGGATCCTGCCGTAGAAGGCGGCCAGCGCGGCGGGGTCGGGGCAGTCGATGACGGTGCACTGAAGCGTCGCGATCATGTGGGGACCCTACGGGGTATCCGCCGGATCTTTCCCCTTCTTTCAGGGGCCGATATGCGTCTGCGCCGCGCGGCGGGGCATCGCCTTTGGGGTCTGGGGCGGAGCCCCGGCGGGGTCGGGGGCGGAGCCCCAGTTGTGGGAAGGGGCGGGGAGGGGAGCAGCCCGCCGCAGGCGTCAAGCCCCGCCGGAGCCCCCTAGCCCGGAACGGCGCCCTCCGGAGCGGGGCCGCGCCGAAAGCCGGGCCGGAAGTGGAACCTCTCCCCGCCCAGGTGACTCCTCCACGGTGGAGGCGCCGTACCGGGAGCGGTCCTCCACCACGACCGCCCCGCCCCCTTCCGCGCCCCGTGGGCCGGACCCCGAACCCCCCACAGGGGTCGGGGCGGTCCGGGGCCGGCCGAGGGCGGGCCCCGGACGCGGCCGACGCCGGCCGAAGCGCCCCCGAGCGGAACCGGGCCCCGGGGAAAAGTACTCTCGGGAGGCATGACGCACAGCACGAGCGACCACACCGCCGGACAGCCGGCGACGCCGGGCGACCCCGAGGGGATCGACCCGTCCGTCCTCGACGAGCTGACCCGGTTGCGTGACAGCATCGACAACATCGACGCGGCCGTGGTCCATATGCTCGCCGAGCGCTTCAAATGCACCCAGCAGGTCGGCCACCTCAAGGCCGCCCACCGGCTCCCCCCGGCCGACCCGGCCCGTGAGGCGCGTCAGATCACCCGGCTGCGGCAGCTCGCCGAGAGCGCCAAGCTCGACCCCGGCTTCGCCGAGAAGCTGCTCAACTTCATCATCGCCGAGGTCATCCGGCACCACGAGACCATCGCACGCTCCGACAACGGCACCGAGGGGCCCGAGGGCGCACTCCGGTAGTGCGCCCGGGCGGCCGTACGCGCCGGGCAACCACTTCCCACCCGTGTGCGGCCCGCCGCACGTAGGGCAGCATGTCCCCATGTCCGTACTGACGCGCGAGGAAGCGCAGAACCGAGCCCGCCTCATCGAGGTCCACAGCTACACGATCGACCTCGACCTCACCCGCGGGGAGGAGCTCTTCGGCTCCACCACGACCATCCGCTTCAGCGCGCGCCAGGCGGGCGCGGACACCTTCGCCGAGCTCCAGCCGGCCGCCCTCCACCGCGCCGTGCTCGACGGCCGGGAGCTCGACCTCACCGGCGAGACCGCCGAGGCGCTCGCGGGCGGCCGGCTCCCGCTCACCGGGCTCGGTGAGGGCGAGCACGAGCTGCGCGTCGAGACCGACATGCGCTACTCCCACACCGGCGAGGGCATGCACCGCTTCACCGACCCCGCCGACGGCGAGACGTACCTCTACACCATGTGCTGCATGTCGGACGCGAACGGCGTCTTCACCGCGTTCGACCAGCCCGACCTCAAGGCCGTCTTCGACGTCCGCGTCACCGCCCCGCCCGAGTGGACCGTCCTCGGCAACGGCATCGCCACCCGCGTCGGCGCCCCCGAGGAGGGCCGCTGGCAGCTCGCGCCCACCCCGCCCATCAGCACCTATCTGATGGCCCTGGCCGCCGGCCCGTACCACTCGGTGCGCACCGAGCACGCCGGACTCCCCTTCGGGCTGCATGTCCGCCGCTCCCTCGCGCCCCACCTCGAGGCCGACGCCGACGAGCTCTTCGACATCACCCGGCGCTGCTTCGACCGCTACCACGAGCTCTTCGAGGAGCCGTACCCCTTCGACTCCTACGACCAGGCGTTCGTCCCCGAGTTCAACTCGGGTGCCATGGAGAACCCGGGCCTGGTCACCTTCCGCGACGAATACGTCTTCCGCTCCGCCGTCACCGACGCCGAGCGCCAGACCCGCGCCATGGTCATCGCCCATGAGATGGCCCATATGTGGTTCGGCGACCTCGTCACCATGAAGTGGTGGGACGACATCTGGCTGAACGAGTCCTTCGCCGAGTACATGGGCTACCAGATCCTCACCGAGACCACCCGCTACACCGACACCTGGGCCGACTTCGGCGTCCGCCGCAAGAACTGGGGCTACGACGCCGACCAGCGCCCCTCCACCCACCCGGTCGCCCCCGCGCCCGAGCTGGTCCCCGACACCGCCGCCGCCCGCCTCAACTTCGACGGCATCTCCTACGCCAAGGGCGCCTCCGCGCTCCGCCAGCTCGTCACCTGGCTCGGCGAGAAGACCTTCCTCGACGGCATCAACGACCACTTCACCCGGCACCGCTTCGGCAACGCCACCCTCGCCGACTTCATCGACTCCCTGGCCCGCTCCTCCGGCCGCGACGTCCACGCCTGGGCCGACCGCTGGCTGCGCACCACCGGGGTCGACACCCTCGCCCCCGTCGTCACCGCGAACGGCGACCGCTGGAGCGCCGAGATCCGCCACCAGGGCGGCGGCCCGGACGGGGACGCCCCCGTCAGGCGCCCGCACCGCATCGCCATCGGCCTGTACGACCACGCGCCCGCGGCCCCGCACCAGCTGGTCCTGCGCGAGCGCGTCGAGGCCGAGCTCGACGGCGCCGAGCCCGGCCTCAGCCTCTCCTTCACCGGGCCCCGGCCCGATCTGCTGCTGCTGAACGACGGCGACCTCACCTACGCCAAGATCCGGCTCGACCCCGCCTCCTGGAAGGCCGTCCACCGCTCGCTGTCCGGCCTCCCCGACGCCGTCAGCCGCGCCGTGGTCTGGAACGCCGCCCGCGACATGGTGCGCGACGGCGACCTGCCCGCCACCGACTACCTCGAGGCCGCCCGCGCCCATCTGCCGCACGAGACCGACATAGCGATCGTCCAGGGCGTCCTCGCCTTCGCCCGCACCCAGATCGCCGACCGCTACCTCCCCGCGGACCGGCGCCCCGCCGCGCTGGCCACCATCGGCGCCACCTGCCGCGATCTGCTGCGCCGCACCGAGGACGGCTCCGGGGACGGGCTGCGGCTCGCCGCGGTCCGTACGTTCATCGGCAGCGCCACCGCGCCCGCCGAGCTCAGCGACTGGCTCGACGGCGACACCGTCCCCGGCGGCCCCGCCCTCGACCCCGAGCTGCGCTGGCAGATCCTCGGCCGCCTCGCCGTCCTCGGCGCCGTCGGCCCCGCCGACATCGACGCCGAACGCGCCCGCGACTCCAGCGCCACCGGCCAGGAGGGCGCCGCCCGCTGCCGGGCCGCCCTGCCGGACGCGGCGGCGAAGGAGGCCGCGTGGCAGACCCTCTTCGGCGGCGGCGAGGACGACCGGAACACGGACGGCCAGGGTGCCGGTGGTCAGGGTGCCGGTGGTCAGGGGGCCGAGCTCTCCAACTACCTGGCCATCGCGACCGTCGCGGGCTTCTGGCAGCCCGAGCACCACGACGTCCTCGTCGACTACGTGCCGCGCTACTTCCCGGCCGCCGTCGCGCTGGGTGCCCGCCGGGGCGCCGTCATCGCCGACACCGTCGCCCGCTTCGGCTTCCCGAGCACCGTCGACGCCGAGACCCTGCGCCTGGGCGAGGAGTGGATCGCGTCCTCCGACGCCGTTCCCGCCCTCCGCCGCCGCCTCGCCGACCAGATCGACGACCTGCGGCGCGCCCTGCGCGTACGGGAGAAGCAGGGCGGGTGATCCCGCGCCGACGGGGGCGGCGAGGGCGCTCGGCCGCCCCGCCGCCCCTGCCGCGCGGTCTTGGCGCGGGGCCGGTCAGCTCGGGGTGTCGGCGAGCTGGGTGATGAGGAAGTCGAGGCGCTCATCCTGAGTGTCCGGGGGGATGCGGCCGCTGTCCGACAGGACGGCGATGCCGTGCAACGCGCTCCAGATGACTTCGGCGAACAGTTGGCGCCGCGCGTTGTCCGGGCGGTAGCAGCTGACGAATTCGTCGAAGCCGGCGCGCAGTTGGGGCGGGGTGTCGACGTGCGCGAACTTCACGTCGGTCGGCATGACGAACATGGCCTGGTAGAGGGCGGGCCGCTCGGTGGCGAACTCCAGATAGGCGCGGCATACGGCGTGCAGGGCCTGCCCTGGCTCGGGGGCGGCCAGCCGGGCACGGCGCAGGTGGGCGGCGAGTTCGCCGAAGCCGTCGATCGAGACGGCGCGCACGATGGCGTCCTTCCCGCTGAAGTGGCTGTAGAGCACGGGCTGGCTGTACTCGACGCGCTCGGCGAGCCTTCGCGTCGTCACCGCCTCCCAGCCTTCGGCCTCGGCGAGTTCGCGGGCTGCTGTGATGATCAGCTGATGGCGTTGGGCACGTTCACGTTCGCGGCGCTCTTTGATGGCGGACATATCGACATCTTAGCGGTGCTAGACATTCTGCCGAGGATATGACTATCGTCGACACAACAACTAGCGCCGCTAGCCAATAGTGGGCGCCGCTACCGACCGCGACGTCACCTGCTCCAGCCGCAGCGGCGGGACGCCCTCGAACAGCCGCGTGCCGGCGCCGAGCGTGAACGGCACGATACGCAGCCGCAGCTCATCGATCAGACCGGCGGTGAGGTACTGGTTGATGGTGGTCGCGCCGCCATGGACCGAGACCTCGCCGTCCCCGGCCGCCGCGCGTGCCCGTGCCAGCGCCGCCGCGATCCCGTCGGTCACGAAGTGGTACGTGGTGCCGCCGTCCATCGGCTGCGGCTCGCGCGCGTGGTGGGTGAGCACGGACACCGGGGCGTGGAACGGCGGATCGCCGCCCCACCAGCCTTTCCACTGCCGGTCCCGCGCGCCGCGCACCGGGCCGAACATATTGCGCGCCATGATGAACGCCGGTCCGGGCACGGGGCAGACTGACGGCATGGATCGAGAAGCGCGCCAGTGGATGCTGAAGGTCGACGGAGAGGGGTTCGAGGTCGCTGAGCGCCCCGACGAACCCGGGACGTACGACTTCACCTGGCTGACCGGGCCGAACCCGGGATACGGCTTCACCACCCATGTGCACGGAGCCGACTCATTGAGCGAGCGGGAACTGGAGGAGTCCGCACGGGACTTCCTCGGTCAGGTGGACCCCGGGACGGGGCACATCGAGTAACCGATCAATTCGCGGGGCCGGGCCGTACCACGTACGGGTGCACTTGCCCCCGACCCCGGATCGGACCGCCGGCGGGCGAAGTAATTTAGGCAGCCCTGACCGCCGCCCAGACACCCCCTAGGGGCACACCCATGCCCGTGCCCGCAGCCGGAACCGCCCGCCTCCTCGCCGGGGGCCAGAGCGGACCGGACGTGCTCCGCCCGATGGTCGACACCGTCCTGGACGCCCTCGCTCACGGCGCCGCCGACCGCGGTGGGCCCCTCCCGGCCGGGGGACCGGCCGCGGTGGCCCGGCGGATACGCGGTGCGGCCCGGCCGCTCATCCCCGACGAGGGGGAGGGGCCCCACCACGCGCTGCGCGGCCTCGTCCGCGCCCTCGCCCACGGCGCCGCCGAACCCGCCGACCCCCGCTGCACCGCCCATCTGCACTGTCCGCCGCTCGCCGTCGCCACCGCCGCCGACCTCGCGGTCTCCGCGCTCAACCCCTCCCTCGACTCCTGGGACCAGGCCCCCGCAGCCTGTGCGCTGGAGGCGCTGACCTGCCGCGCCCTCGCCGAACTCGTCCACCCCCACGGCCCCGACCCCGACGCCCTCGTCACCACCGGCGGCACCGAATCCAACCAACTCGGCCTGCTCCTCGCCCGCGAGGCCGCCCGGGGCGCTCCGCTCCGTATCGTCCGCGGCGCCAACGGTCACCACAGCGTCCAGCGCGCCGCCTGGCTGCTCGGGCTGGACGAGCCCCTCACCCTCCCCACCCCCGGCGGCGTCCTCGACCCGGTCGCGCTCCACACCGCCCTCGACCGGCCGTCCGACGCCCCCACCCTCGTCGTCGCCACCGCCGGCACCACCGACACCGGGGCCATCGACCCGCTCCCCGACATCGCCGACGTCTGCGACCACCACGCCGCCACCCTCCACATCGACGCCGCCTACGGTGCGCCGCTCCTGTTCAGCGACACCCTCCACAAGCGGCTCCACGGGCTCGACCGCGCCCGTACCGTCGCCCTCGACCTGCACAAACTCGGCTGGCAGCCGGTGGCCGCGGGCCTCCTCGCCGTGCCCGACGGCGCCGCGCTCGCCGCGCTGGCCCACCACGCCGACTACCTCAACGCCGACGACGACACCGAAGCGGGCCTGCCCGATCTGCTCGGCCGCTCGCTCCGCACCACCCGCCGTCCCGACATCTTCAAGATCGCCGTCACGCTGCGGGCGCTCGGCCGCCGCGGTCTCGGCGAGCTCGTGGACCACGTGTGCGCGGCCGCCCAGCACCTCGCCGACCTCATCGAGGCGCGCCCCGGGCTCGAGCTCCACGCCCGCCCCACCATCAGCACCGTCCTCTTCCGCCCCACCGGGGCACCGCCCGCCACCGTCGCCGCGCTGCGCCGCCGCCTCCTCCACCACGGGGCGGCCGTCCTCGGCCGCGCCGCCACACCCGAGGGGCTGTGGCTCAAGGCCACCGTTCTCAACCCGCACATCCAGCCCGACGATCTGCGCGGGCTGCTCGAACTCGTGGAAGGCAACACCACCCCATGAGCACCGCACAACCCCCCAATTCCGCCGCCGGTCCCGCATCCGACACCGACCGGCCCGTGGACCTGGCCGGTATCGGCATCGGCCCGTTCAACCTCTCCCTCGCCGCCCTCGCCCACGGCGTCCCCGCCCTGCGCACCGCCTGCTACGAGCAGCGGCCCGCCTTCCACTGGCACCCCGGCCTCCTCATCGACGGCGCGACCATCCAAGTCCCCTTCCTCGCCGACCTGGTGACCCTCGCCGACCCCGGCAGCCCCTGGACCTTCCTCCAGTACCTCAAGGCCCATGAGCGGCTCTTCCCCTTCTACGTCGCCGAGCGCTTCCACATCGAGCGCGCCGAGTACGACGCCTACTGCCGCTGGGTCAGCGAACAGCTCCCCGGACTCCACTTCGACCACCGCGTGGACGCCGTCCGCTGGGACCACGAATACGAGCTGTTCGAAATCGACTTCACCCGGCTCGGCCCGGCCGCCGACACCCCCGCGTCCGATGCGACCGGAACCGACGAGGAGTGCAGGGCCCTCGGCCGCGTCTACGCCCGCAACCTCGTCCTCGGCGTCGGCACCGAGCCGTACGTCCCCGAACCCCTGCGCCCACTCGCCGACGCCCCCAACGTCCCCGTCCTCCACTCCTCCGACTACCTCGAACACCGCGAGCGGCTCCTGGCCACCGGCCACGTCACCGTCATCGGCTCCGGCCAGTCCGGCGCCGAGGTCTTCCTCGACCTGCTGCGCAACCGCCCCCTCGGCGCCGAGGGGCTCCACTGGATGGCCCGCACGCCCGCCTTCGCGCCCATGGAGTACAGCAAGCTCGGCCTGGAGCAGTTCAGCCCCGATTACACCCGCTACTTCCACACCCTGCCCGAGCCCGTCCGCGACCAGCTGCTGCCCCGCCAGTGGCAGCTCTACAAGGGCATCGCCCACGAGACGCTCGACGCCATCCACCACGAGCTCTACCGCCGCGCCATGCACTCCGACGGCTGGCCCGGCGCCGTGCTCACCCCCGGGGTCACCGTCCGCACCGCCGGCCGTATCGCCGCCGCCCAGCTCGAACTCCACCTGGAACACACCGAGCAGGGCACCCGGGCCCGCCACACCACCGAGGCCGTCGTCCTCGCCACCGGCTACCGCGAGCGCCGCGTCGACACCCTCCTCGCCGCCCTCGACCCCTACATCCGCCGGGACGCCTCCGAGCGCCCCCGCGTCGACGCCGACCACCGGCTGGTCCTCGATCCCATGATCAAGGGCTCGGTGTACGTCCAGAACGCCGAGCGCCACACCCATGGCGTCGGCACCCCCGACCTCGGCCTCGCCGCCTGGCGCTCCGCCGTCATCCTCAACGCGCTGCTCGCGGAGCCCGCCTACCGGCTGCCGTCCCGCACCGCGTTCACCGCCTTCGGGCTCCAGCCGTCGGGGCGGTGCGGCACCGTGATCGGCAACCCGCACCTCCCCGACCAGCGCACCCCCCTCACCCCGACGCGGACCTGACCGCGCCGGGCCGGGCGCGCCCCGGGCCACGGGAAGCGCACCTCAGCCGGTGGCGGTCAGTGCCCGCAGCTGGGCCAGCGTCTCGCGGATGACATCGCGCAAGTCGCGGTCCTCGGTGGCGTTGATCCATCGTTCATAGGCGACGCGGAACACCGCGATGCCGGTCTCGGTGGCCAGGCTGGCCTCGGCGTCGTCGATACCCCGCCGCCGCAACCTGTCGGCCAGGACGGCCGACATGGACGCGAGCTTGATCAACTCACGTTCGCGGAGATCGGCGTTGGCCATGATCACCGTCTGCCGTGTCCGTGCGAACTCACGGTCGCCGCCGACCACCTCGGCCACCGCGTCGAGCGCGGCCGCGACGGCGTCCAGCGCCGATGCCGTGGCCGGCGCCCCCTCCAGGGCGGCAACCGACCTTTCCTCCAGTTCGGACGCCCCGTCGAAGAGAACCTCGCGCTTGTCGGCGAAGTACCGGAAGAAGGTGCGGGCGGTGACACCGGCCCGTTCGGCTATATCGGCAACCATGGTCTGCTCGAAGCCACGTTCCAGATACAGCGCCAGCGCGGCCTCGCGCAGTCGGCCACCGGCTCCAGGTTCCCACCGTCCCATGCGGCGAGTTTACGTGATGTCACCTGATGACACCGTGTCGCCGCACACTGATGTCATCAGGTGACATCGGCGTGCTAGGGTGATGTCACCTGATGACATCAGCGGTGGAGGCCTCGAATGACAACGGCGAAGCGCATTCAGTACCACCAGTACGGCGGGCCCGAGGTCTTGCGGCTCGAGGACTTCCAGCCGGCCCGGCCCGGCCCCGGCGAGGTTCTGGTCCGTATGCGGGCGGCGGCAGCCAACCCGATGGACTGGAAGATCCGCAGTGGCGGCATGAAGATGCTGACCGGCCGGAGCTTCCCGCGTGGGCTGGGCCACGACTTCGCGGGCGTCATCGAGGCGGTCGGCGACGGCGTCACCCGGCTCGGCGTCGGTGACGAAGTGCTCGGCGGGGCGCCGCTCAAGACGGCGGGGGCGTTCGCCGAGATGATCGTCGCCGAAGCGAAGGGGGTCGTGAAGAAGCCGGCGGATCTCTCGTTCGAGGATGCCGCCGTGCTCCCAACGGTCGGGATCACCGCCCTTCAGGCCCTGACCAACCTGGGGAAGCTGCAACCCGGGCAAGCCGTCTTCGTCCACGGCTGCCTCGGCGGAGTGGGCCGGGCCGCCGTCCAGATAGCCTCGATGCGCGGCGCCTCGGTGGGAGGCAGCTGCCGCGCCACCGCCACGCGGGACGCGCGCGACCTCGGCATCGCCCCGATCGTCGAGTTCGACTTCGACCCGACGACGCTTCGAGGGCGATTCGACATCGTCTTCGACACGGCGGGCACGCTCCCGGTCAAGGCGGCGCAGACGTTGCTGAAGTCCGGCGGCCACATCATCGACATCACCCCCACTCCGGCGAAGTTCGCGAGAAGTGCTCTGCCGGGGCCCTTCAAGGTGTTGATCGCCCAAGCCGTCACCAAGGACCTCGAGGAAGTCGCGCGAGCCGCCGGGCAGGGGACGCTGCGGCTCCCCATCGCTCGCACGGTGCCGCTCACACAAGCGATCGCGGCGCTCACGGAGTTCGAACGCGGCATACCCAAGGGCGGCAAGCTCGTCATCACGACCGGGTGACCGCCGTGCCGCTGTCAGCCCACGCCGTTCCGGTGCGGCGGCCGGCCGGAACGGCGTGAGCGCGGCGATACCCCCGGAACACGCCCTAGAACACCGGAGCGCCGTCGCGGGTCAGCTTCCAGTCCACCGACGCGAACCGCGACACATCGATCGTCCCCTTCGCCTGCACCCAGGCGATGATCGTGTTCCGGATCTCCTCCGAATTGGCCCACACCTGCTTCGCGGAGGCCACATGCGGGAAGTTGCCGCCCCCGCTCGCCCGGTAGTTGTTGACCGCCAGCACGAACTGCGCCTTCTCGTCGACCGGCTCGCCGTCGAAGCTGAGCTTCGCGATCCGCGAGCCCGGCGCCTTCGCGATGTCGATCTCGTACGTGAGCCCGCCGACCGCGTCGTAGTTGTAGTCCGGGATGTCCGAGGCGTTCGTCAGCTTCGCGGGGTCCACATCGCCACCCGCCGGGGTCTGGACGTAGTAGCGCGCCGAGAACTCCAGATACTCCTTGAGCTGGGCACCCGTCAGCACCCGTGCCTCCAGCGTGTTCTCGAACGGGTACAACCCCGCCACCTGCCGGATCGTGACCTCCCCGGCCGGGATCGCCGCCGTACGGGAGAAGCAGGACGCCTGAGAGAGCACCGGCAGCTCCGCGTACTCCGTCCCCGCCAGCGCCGCCTTCACCGTCTCCGCCTGCACATGGTTGATGAAGTCGACGATCGGCGCGTCCTTGTACGGCGCCTCGGTGGCCGCCATCGCCGCCGAGCAGGTGCCGATGACCTGGTTCACATAGCCGACGACCTCCTTGTGCTCGGCGTCGAGCAGCCGCACGATCCGCGGGTCCTCCCCGGCCGTGTTGGAATTCAGCACCGTCGCCGACACCGACGCCACCCGCCAGCGGCCCCGCTCCCACTCCAGCTCGAAGTCGAAGAGGGTGAGCCGCTGACCCCACTTGAGCGGTTCCGACAGCACGACCTCGCGCCCGGTCTCCTTGTTGACCACCCGTGACTCGGGGATCTCCACATGCGCGTGGCCCACCAGGATCGCGTCGATCCCCGCCACCTTCTCGGCCACCAGCGCCGCCGCGTTCTCCACATACGGCACCTGGTCGCCGTAGCTGGAGGTGCCGCTGGTCCCCGAATGCGCCGAGACGATCACCACGTCCGCGCCCATCGACCGCAGCCGCGGCACCCACTTCGCGGCCTGCTCCTCCAGCCCCGGGAAGGTCATCTTGCCCTGCACATTGACCTTGTCCCAGATCGCGATGCCCGGGTTGGTCAGCCCCAGCACCGCCACCTTCACATCCCGTCCGCACGGGGTGCGCAGCCGCGTCATCCAGTACGGCGGGAAGGCGGGCCGCAGCGTCTTCGCGTCCAGCGCGTTCGCCCCCAGCAGCGGGAAATCGCACTGCTCCTCGAACTTCCGCAGCACCGGGATGCCGTAGTTGAACTCATGGTTGCCCAGCGCCGCCGCGTCATAGCCGATCGCGTTCATCGCCCGCGCCATGGGATGCACCGGGCCGCCCTCCCCGGTGATCGGGTCCACCCGGGCGTAGTAGTACGACAGCTGGGTGCCCTGGATGGTGTCGCCCGCGTCGATCAGCAGCGTATTGCGGCGCCCCTTCTCCTCGCGGACCTGGTCGACCAGCGTGGAGATCTTCGCCAGGCCCACATCGTTGTGCGCCGCGTCGTCGAACTCGGCGTCGGTGAAGTAGTCCCAGTTGAAGACGTTGCCGTGCAGATCGGTCGTGCCCATCACGGTGAAGGCGTACCGCCGCCGGGGCCGCTCATGACCCCGTGCCTCCGCCGGGACGGCGGCCGCGGCGGAGACGAGGGCGGCCCCCGCACTGGTCGCCGCGGTGCGGCCGAGGAACTTCCGACGGTTGAGCGGCATGGCTGATCTCCCCTGAGATACCTGCGAATTGGGCACAACGCGCGTAGATTCTGGCCCAACCGCACCGCTTCGCACCAGCCCTCGCACACCTGACCGGGAGCCGCCATGAATCAGCCGCCGCCCCAGCCCGCCCACCCCGGCCCGCCGCCGCCCGCCGCCCACGTGCCGTACGGCACCCCCGAGACCCCGCGCGTCGCCGTCCGCGGCGAGGCGACCCTGGAGGTCGACCCCGAGATCGCCCGGCTCACCATCACCATCAGCGCCCGCGGCGACGACCGGCGCGCCGCGCTGGAGGACCTCACCCGCCGCAACAACCAGGTCCTGGAGCTGGTGAAGTCCTACGGCGAGGCGGTCGAGAAGCTGGAGACCGGCGCCTTCTCGGTCACCCCCGAGATCAACCCCAAGAGCCGCCATGAGCGCGTACGGGCCTATCACGGCCGGGTGCACCTCACCGCGACCCTCGCCGACTTCACCGCCCTGGGCGAGCTCACCACCCGCCTCGCCGACCTCGAGCTCACCCGCGTCGACGGTCCCTGGTGGGGGCTGCGCCCCGACTCGCCCGCCCATGGCCGGGCCCGGCAGCAGGCGGTGCGCGAGGCGGTGCAGCGGGCCCGCGAGTACGCCGGAGCGCTCGGCGCCCGGCTGGTGGCGCTCACCGAGCTCGCCGACCTGGAGGCGGAGGAGGGCCCCTTCCAGCCCGTGGCCGTCGCCGCCCCGCGCGCCCGGTCCGGCTACGGCGGCCCCGCCGACCGGGACGCCGTGGCCGCGCTCGATCTGGAACCGCAGCGCCAGACGGTGTACGCGCACGTCAACGCGCGCTTCACCATGACCCCGCCCGAGCTCTGAAACGCCTTCTCCGGAACCCCGGAACCACCCTCCGGAACGCTCATCGGAGCGGCCCACTGCACGTTTCATTAGTTGTCAATAACCTGCCATGCAAAGGCCATGGGGGAGTGTGAAGTTCCCGGTTCTTTACTCGCCGGTAAGTCATAGGCTCGGCATCATGCGCCGAGCAAAAATCGTCTGTACTTTGGGACCCGCCACCGACTCGTACGAGCAGATCAAGGCACTCATCGAGGCCGGAATGGACGTGGCCCGCTTCAACCTCAGCCACGGCACCTATGCCGAGCACGAGGAGCGTTATCGGCGAGTGCGCAAAGCCTCGCTGGAAACCGGCCGCAGCGTCGGCATCCTCGCCGACCTTCAAGGTCCGAAGATTCGGCTCGGCCGTTTCCGTGAAGGGCCGGTACTCCTTGAACGCGGGGATGAGTTCATCATCACCGTCGAACCCATCGAGGGCGACCGGTTCCGCTGCGGCACCACCTACGAGGGGCTGGCCGGCGACGTCAGCAAGGGTGAGCGGATCCTCGTCGACGACGGCCGGGTCACCCTGGAGGTCGTCGACATCGACGGCCCTCGGGTGCACACCATCGCCATCGAGGGCGGCATGGTCTCCGACCACAAGGGGCTCAACCTCCCCGGCGTGGCCGTCTCCGTCCCCGCGCTGTCCAAGAAGGACATCGAGGACCTGCGCTGGGCCCTTCGCATCGGCGCCGATGTCATCGCCCTCTCCTTCGTCCGCAACGGCAACGACGTCGTGGACGTCCACCGGGTGATGGACGAGGAGGACCGCCGGCTCCCGGTCATCGCGAAGATCGAGAAGCCGCAGGCGGTGGAGAACCTCGAGGGTATCGTCGACGCCTTCGACGGCATCATGGTCGCCCGTGGCGACCTCGGCGTGGAGATGCCGCTCGAGCAGGTGCCGATCGTCCAGAAGCGCGCGATCAAACTGGCCAAGCGGAACGCCAAGCCGGTGATCGTCGCCACTCAGATGCTCGACTCGATGATCGAGAACTCCCGCCCCACCCGGGCCGAGGCGTCCGACGTCGCCAACGCGGTGATCGACGGCACGGACGCGGTGATGCTCTCGGGCGAGACCAGCGTCGGCAAGTACCCGATCGTCACGGTCAAGACGATGGGCCGCATCGTGGCCGCCGCCGAGGAGGACATCCTCGCCAAGGGACTCCCCCCGCTCACCGAGCGCAGCAAGCCCCGCACCCAGGGCGGCGCGGTGGCCCGCGCGGCGGCCGAGATGGGCGACTTCCTCGGCGCGAAGTTCCTCGTCGCCTTCACCCAGTCCGGCGACACCGTCCGCCGCCTCTCCCGCTACCGCTCCCCGATCCCGCTGCTGGCCTTCACCCCGGAACCGGGCACCCGCTCCCAGCTCAATCTGACCTGGGGCGTGGAGACCTTCCTCGGCCCGATGGTCGAATCCACGGACGAGATGGTGGCCCAGGTGGACGAGGAACTGCTGCGCCTCGGCCGCTGCAAGAAGGGCGACCTGGTCATCATCACCGCCGGTTCCCCGCCCGGTGTCTCCGGCTCCACCAACCTGGTCCGCGTCCACCACATCGGCGCGGACGACCTGAGGTAACCGAGCCGCGCTCCTTGGGGCCGAAGTACTGGTTCAGTACTTCGGCCCGACGTGGTATTTCGCCGAAGCATTCACTTCATCGAGTGAAGAAGACCGATTCCAATGTGACCTTGGAATCGAAGGAAAAGTGCCCCGGGTCGGACTCGAACCGACACTGTATGGGTTTTGAATCCATTGCCTGCTGCCAATTGGGCTACCGGGGCTTGCAGTTTCGAAGGTCACCAATGACCCGCTGCGCGTCCACCTTACCGTAGCTAGGTAGGCTCGTGGTGCCCACCTGCCAGGAAACCGAGGAGCACAGTGAGCACCGCTGACGCCCCCGACGCGCAGTCGCACGTCCCACCGCAGACAACCCGCGTCGTCATCGCCGAGGACGAGGCCCTCATCCGCCTCGACCTGAAGGAGATGCTCGAGGAGGAGGGGTACTCCGTCGTCGGCGAGGCGGGCGATGGGGAGACGGCTGTCGCGCTCGCCCAGGAGCACCACCCCGACCTCGTCATTCTCGATGTGAAGATGCCGGTTCTCGACGGCATCTCCGCCGCCGAGCGGATCGCGGCCGACCGCATCGCCCCCGTACTGATGCTGACCGCCTTCTCCCAGCGCGAACTGGTCGAACGGGCCCGGGACGCCGGGGCGATGGCGTATCTCGTGAAGCCGTTCAGCAAGAGCGATGTGGTGCCCGCCATCGAGATGGCCGTCTCCCGCTTCACCGAGTTGAAGACCCTGGAGCAGGAGGTCGCCGACCTCTCCCAGCGGCTGGAGACCCGCAAGCTGGTCGACCGGGCCAAGAGCGTTCTTCAGACGCAATACGGGCTGACCGAGCCCGCCGCCTTCCGCTGGATCCAGAAGACCTCGATGGACCGCCGGCTGTCGATGCAGCAGGTGGCGGAGGCCGTCATCGAGGACGCGGCGGAGAAGAAGGCCGCCAACGAGGAGCAGTAGAAGAGGGAAGGGCCCGCACCGCTGCTTGTCGCGGTGCGGGCCCTCCCGTTTTCGTCAGTCCTCGCCGAGGTACGCCTTCCGCACCGACTCGTCGTGCAGCAGCGTCTCGCCCGAGCCCGACAGCACGATCTTGCCGATCTCCATCACATGGCCCTGGTCGGCCAGCGACAGAGCGGCCTGGGCGTTCTGCTCGACCAGCAGGATCGTCGTGCCCTGGGACTTGAGCTCGGCGATGGTCTGCATGATCTTCTGCATCATGATCGGCGATAGGCCCATCGAGGGCTCGTCGAGCATCAGCAGCTTGGGGCGGGACATCAGGGCCCGGCCCATCGCGAGCATCTGCTGTTCACCGCCGGAGAGGGTGCCCGCCGCCTGGTTGCGGCGCTCGCCGAGGATGGGGAAGAGCTCGTAGGCGTGCCGGATATCGGCGGCTATGCCGTCAGCGTCCTTCCGGAGGAACGCTCCGAGCTGGAGGTTCTCGGCGATCGACAGCCGCGGGAAGATATGCCGTCCCTCGGGCGAGTGGGCCAGCCCCAGGGCGACGATCTTGTGCGCGGGGACGCCCCGCAGCGGTTTGCCGTCGAAGCGGATCTCCCCGCCGAGCGGCTGGAGCAGGCCGGACAGGGTGCGCAGCGTGGTCGTCTTGCCCGCGCCGTTGGTACCGATGAGGGTGACGACCTGTCCGGCCTCGACGCTGAACGAGATGCCCTTGACGGCCTCGATCTTGCCGTAGGCGACCCGCAGGTCCTCGACCTCGAGCAGTGCGGTCACTGTCCGTCCTCCGTACGTGCTGTGGTGCCCCGCTGGGCCTCGTCCTGCGTGGCCCCTCCCGTGGCTCCGGTCGTGGCCCCGGCCTCCGCGGCCTCGACCTCGGCGGCCTCCTCCGCGCCCGGCGCGCCCTCGAAGGGGGTGCCGAGGTAGGCGGCGATGACGCGCTCATCGCTCTGGACGACCTCCGAGGTGCCCTCGACGAGCTTCTGGCCCTGGACGAGTACGGCGACCCGGTCGCAGAGGTTGAAGATGAAGCGCATGTCGTGCTCGATGACGAGCACGGCGGTGCCCAGGTCCCGGATGGCGAAGACCAGTTCCTCGGTGGCGCGGGTCTCCTGGGGGTTCATTCCGGCGGTGGGCTCGTCGAGCAGCAGCAGTCCGGGGTCGCTGGCGAGGGCGCGGGCGATCTCCAGCTTGCGCTGTTCGCCGTAGGGGAGGTTGCGGGAGAGGTGGTCGGCCTTGTCGGCGAGGCCGGTGAACTCCAGGAGTTCCATGGCACGGGCCTTGGAGGCGGCCTCGGCGCGCTTGAAGCCGGGGCCGCGCAGCAGGGCCGACCACAGGCCCTCCTTGGTGCGGGTGTGGCGGCCGACGAGCACGTTCTCCAGGACCGTCATATTGGCGAAGAGCCGGATGTTCTGGAAGGTGCGCGCGATGCCCGCCTGGGTGACGAGGTGGGGCTTGGGCGGCAGCACGGTGCCCCGGTAGGCGACGCTGCCCTCGGTGGGGACGTAGAGACCGGTGAGGCAGTTGAAGAAGGTGGTCTTGCCCGCGCCGTTGGGCCCGATGAGGCCGACGATCTCGCCGGGGTGGACGTCGAGGTCGACCGCTTGTACGGCCGTGAGCCCGCCGAAGCGCATGGTGACGCCGGTGGCGGTGAGCACGGGGGAGGTCGTGGTGGTGGTCATCGCTGTCATGCCTCCGCCTTGGTGACGCCGACGGCACCGTCCTTGAGTCCGGTGGCGCCGGGGACGTCGAGCTGGCCGGTCTCGTGGTACTCGAGCTGCTGCCGCCGGTTGGGGACGATCCCCTCGGGGCGGAAGCGCATCAGCAGGATGAGCGCGATACCGAAGGCGAGGAGCTGGTAGTCCTGGAGGAACTCCAGCTTCTTGGGGATCAGATAGAGCAGGGTGGCGCCGAGCAGCGGGCCGCCGATGGTGCCCATGCCGCCGAGGATGACGGCGGCCACCAGGAAGGTGGAGTTGGGCGGGACGGGTCCGGCGAAGACGTACTGCTCGGGGACGACCGTGGACTGGAAGTGGGCCCATACGGCGCCGGCGACCCCGGCCAGGGTGGCGCCGAGCGCGAAGGCGATGAGCTTGACCCGGAATCCGTTGATGCCCATGGCGGTGGCGGCGGTCTCGTCCTCGCGGATGGCGACCCAGGCGCGGCCGATACGGGAGTTGCCCGCCCGGCTGAAGATCAGCACGACGACCACCGTGACCAGAAGCATCAGCAGGTAGTAGTTGCCGTTGGAGTCGAGGCTGATGCCGCCGACGCTGTGGTCGTCGTTGAAGTTGAACCCGAAGATCTCCAGCGGGGGGATGTTGGGGATGCCGTCGGGGCCGTTGGTGACGGAGGGGCCGGAGGTGCCGTCGAGGTTCAGCATGGCGAGTCGGAAGATCTCTCCGAAGCCGAGGGTCACGATGGCGAGGTAGTCGCCGCGCAGCCGCAGGGTCGGGGCGCCGATGACCACGCCGAAGATCAGTGAGACCACGCCGCCGGTGATCACGGCGGCCCAGAACGGGAACCTGACGTCGATCGTCGAGGCGGTGGACCCGGAGACCAGGGCGGCGGTGTAGGCGCCGACGCCGAGGAAGGCGACGTACCCGAGGTCCAGGAGGCCCGCGAGGCCGACGACGATGTTCAGGCCGAGGGCGACGGTCGCGAAGATGGCGATGTTGACGCCCAGCTCGGTGAAGCTGGACTTGTCCTGGAAGAAGGGGAAGACGATCGCGGTGATCAGCGCCGCCACCAGGGTGACGGAGCGGTAGGAGTTGGTGAGCTCGCTGATCCGGCTGATGAGCCCGGCCTTGACCAGGGCGACGGCGGCGAATCCGATGGCGATGAGGTAGCCGAGGAACGGCTCGGGGTGGTCGGCGTCGGTCTGGATGCCGTAGTTGACCACGTAGAGGCCGACGGCGAAGACCGCCGCGATGATCAGGATCTCGGCCCAGGAGGGCAGCTCCTTGGGGCGGCACAGCGGGCGGCTGTCGTCCGGGAGCAGGTAGGTGGTGGCCACCGGCACGGCGGTCACCACGGCGGCTACCCAGCCGCCGGGTTCCAGGTTGACCAGGCCGTCCAGGTCCACCGCGATGGCGATGACGGTGAACCAGGTGACGGCGAAGGTGCCGAGGGCCAGCATCCGCAGGGCCTGGGTGGAGCCGCTGGGGGTGAGCCAGCGCAGGCCCTTCAGGTCGAGGGCGGCCAGCGCGAAGACGCCGGTGGCGATTCCCAGGACGAGGGTGAGGAGCTGCAGTCCGCCGGGGTAGCCGTAGACGGTCAGATCGCCGGGGAATTCGGCGGTCCAGGTCCAGGCGAGGAAGGTGGAGACGACGGCGGCGGCGCCGCCGGCCGCGGTGAGGGCCCGCAGCAGCGTGGTGCGCGGGGCGGGTGCGCCGGCCTCGGCCTTGCGCACGGCGGTGGGCTGGGTCTTGTCGGTGGTCATCGGTTCACTCCCTCACGCCCGGTCCGCTACGCGTTCGCCGAGCAGACCCTGTGGCCTGACCAGCAGGACGAGGATGAGCAGGGTGAAGGCCCATACGTCCTTCCAGGCACCGCCGCCGAGCTGGTCCATCCCGGGGATGTCCTGGATGTACTTGATGGCCAGGGCCTCGACGACGCCCAGGACGACGCCGCCGAGCATGGCACCGTAGATGTTGCCGATGCCGCCGAGCACGGCGGCGGTGAACGCCTTGAGACCGGCGATGAAGCCCATCTCGAAGTTGATCTGGCCGTACTTGAGCCCGTGGGAGAGGGCGGCGACGGCGGCGAACGCACCGCCGATGGCGAAGGCCATCACGATGATGCGGTCGGTGTTGATGCCCATGAGCTTGGCGGTGTCGGGGTCCTGCGCGGTGGCCTGCATGGCGCGGCCGGCCCGGCTCTTGGAGACGAACAGCCCCAGGGCGAGCATGCACAGCGGGGCGGCGATGAGCAGGAAGGCGTCGCCGCGCTGGATGTGCAGATTGTCGAGGATCTCGAACGACGATCCCTCGAACTGCGGGAAGCTGCGGGGCTTCTTGGCGTCGGGGTAGAAGGCCCAGACGGCCTGCTGCAGTGCGATGGACAGACCGATCGCGGTGATCAGGGGGGCGAGCCGGGGGCCGCCGCGCAGGGGCCGGTAGGCGAAGCGTTCCGCCGCGGTGGCGATGGCGACCGAGGCGACGATGCCGCCGATCAGCATCAGGGGCAGAGCGAGGGAGAGCGCGGTGCCGCTGGGCAGCCAGATGTAGATGGTGAGGGCCCCGAAGCCCCCGATCATGAAGATCTCGCCATGGGCGAAGTTGATGAGCTGGACGATGCCGTAGACCATGGTGTACCCGATGGCGATCAAGCCGTAGAGGGCGCCAAGGGTCAGGCCGTTGACCAGCGTTTGCGGCAGTTCGTGCACCGCAGGGCCTCCGATGAGCGTGTCGGATATGACGCCGCGCGAGGGCGATGGGTACGCCCTCGCGCGGATTCGTTTCGTGGGTGTGCGATCGCTGCCGGGGGTCAGTCCTTGAAGGTCTCGCTCTTCACGGACTTCCAGGCGCCCTTGGTGACCTTGTAGACGGTCAGCTGCTTGTTCGTGGTGTCGCCGTACTTGTCGAAGGAGACCTTGCCGGTGACGCCGTCGAAGGAGACCTTGCCGAGCGCCTCGGTGATCTTGGCGCGGGCGTCGTCGGGGAGCTTGCCGTCGTTGTCCTCGACCACGGCCTTGACGGCCTGGATGATGGCCCAGCCGGCGTCGTAGGAGTAGCCGCCGTAGGCCGCGTACGGGTCCTTGTAGTGCTGGTCCGCGTAGTTCTTCACGAACGTCTTGGCGGAGTCGAGCTGCTCGACCGGGTAGCCGACGGAGGTGGCGAGGTCACCGTCGTTGCTGGTGCCCGAGGCCTTGATGAAGGCGGGGTCGTAGATGCCGTCGCCGCCCATGACCGGGACCTGCGCGCCGGCCTGCTTGACCTGGTCGGACAGCAGACCGCCCTCGGGGTACTGGCCGCCGAAGTAGACCGAGTCGGCGCCGGAGGACTTCACCTTGTTGGAGATGCCGGAGAAGTCGGTCTCCTTGACGGTCAGGTGGTCCCGGCCGACGACCTTGCCGCCGAGGCGCTTGAACTCCTCGGCGAAGATGGTGGCGAGGCCGTTGCCGTACGCCTGCTTGTCGTCGATGACGAAGACCTTCCGCTTCTTCGCGTCCTTGAAGTAGTACTGCGCGGCGAAGCGGCCCTGGATGATGTCGGTGGTCGCGGTGCGGAAGTAGGTCTTGAAGGGGCGCGACTTCTTGCCCGAGGCCCAGTCGTCGCCCTGGCTCAGGGCCGGATTGGTGTTGGCGGGGGAGACCTGGGCGAGGTCGCCTCTGTCGAAGACGCCCTGCATGGACTGGGCGACGCCCGAGTTGAGCGGCCCCACCGCGCCGAGGATGTCCTCGTCGTCGACCATCGAGGTCGCGTTCGCCTTGCCGGAGGAGGGCACGGCCTGGTCGTCGAAGGACTTGACCTTGAAGGTGACCCCGTCCACCTCGTTGTTCTTGTTGGCTATCTTCGCCGCGAGGTCGACGGAGTTCTTGATGCCCTGGCCGAGAGCGGACAGCGAGCCGGTGAGCGGGGCGTCGACACCGATGACCACGGTCGTCTTGCCGTCCTTGCCGCCACTGTCGTCTTTGTCGTCCCGCGACCCGCAGGCGCTGAGGGTGAGGGCGCCCGCGGTGATGGCGGTCGTCATGATGAGCAAGGAACGGTGTCGCACGAGGAATCCTTTCGCTGGCCCGGCACCCCGGGGTCATGGGGTGCCGTGTCCTCGCCGGATGAACCTGGAATGGCCGTGTGGGTGCGGCGTACATCCCACGGGGCCGTGACTGGCTGTGACTCTAAGCGCGGGGCGCGACCGGGGGCAGAGGTCTAGACGATGATGTGACTGTCTTGTTATGACGCGCGTCACCCCGGGATGTCCGTGTAGCGGAACGGAAGGGACGAATAGGGCGCATTTGGGCCAATCATTAGGTCCGGATCCTGAGAAGGTGCAGTTCCGCTAAGGAGTGCGGTGCGCTTGTGAATGAAGCGCGGAGACGGCTGCGCGGATGAGCGCGGAAAGATCGTTTCCGGAGTCGCCGAGGGTGCTGAAAATGCGATCTTATATTGCGTCAGTGTTACGCAGTGTTACGGCCGGCGGTCCGGGTCCGGGGCTTGTCCGGGGTGGTGGGCGGGGTTCCGGAATGGTGTCGGACCGGTGTCGCGCGAATGTCGCGCGGATGTGGCGCCGGTGCGGCTCAGGCCGGCGGACGCCAGTTCTCGGAGCTGTGGGTGGCGCCGTTCGCGGCCGCGCAGCGGCGCTCGGCCAGCCGCTTGATCAGCGCTTTGGCCGCCGGAGTGCCATGCCGCTTCCGCTCGGTGCGCGCGGCCCGGACGATGTCGTCGTAGATCTCGTACTGCTCGTTGGAGAGCCCCTTCTGCTCCCAGTCGAGCCCCGCCCACTGGCTGCCCGCGAGGTCCTGCTCGGCCCAGTAGGAGATGAGGTCGGCGCACAGCCGTACGGGGGAGGCGGCCCGCGGTGTGGGGCCGTGAGAGGCAGGTGTGGACGCCGGGGCGTTACGGGAGTCGCCGGAGTTTCCGGAGCCACCGGAGTTGCGGGAGCCGCCCGAGGGGCCGGAGTCACTGGAGTTGCGGGAGCCGCCCGAGGGGCCGGAGTCACTGGAGTTGCGGGAGCCGCCCGAGGGGCCGGAGTCACTGGAGTTGCGGGAGCCGCCCGAGGGGCCGGAACCGGAGCCGCCGCATCCGGTCACCGTCACGGCGAGTACGAGAGCGCAGCCACAGACTGCGGCGGGCCAGGTACCCGCCCGGGTCGTTGCCCCCATGGAGAGTCACGGTAGACCCGGCCCCCCAGGGGGACAACGGCGATGGCGCCGGGCGTCCCGGGCGTCACGCCTCGGCGCGGCCCTTCGCCTCGGTGATGTCGGCGACCGTCCTGGCCCGGCCGGCGTCGTCCACCTCGCGCAGCAGGCAGGTGAGACGGGCGGTGCACACCCGCCGGTCCTGCTCATCGCTGATGACGATCTCGTAGGTGGCGGTGGAGCGGCCCCGGTGGACGGGGGTGGCCACGCCGGTGACCAGGCCCGAGCGGGCGCCCCGGTGGTGGGTGCAGTTGAGGTCCACGCCGACCGCGATCCGCCCGCTGCCGCCGTGGAGCATCGAGCCGACCGAGCCCAGGGTCTCGGCCAGCACGGCGGAGGCGCCGCCGTGCAGCAGCCCGTACGGCTGGGTGTTGCCCTCCACCGGCATGGTGCCCACGACCCGCTCGGCCGAGGCCTCGATGATCTGCACGCCCATGCGGGTGCCGAGGTGTCCGGCGGAGAACAGCGCGGGAAGATCCACGCCGAGCGCCGCGTACTCCTCGAGTACCTCTTGCGGGAACTTCACGCTGGTCTGCTCGCCCATCGGGACAGGCTCCGTTCGGTTGCTGTGGTGGCCACCTTTGCTTGCGGTGGCCACCTTCTTACCAGGCAACTGAGCAAACGCTTAGGCCGGGGTTGTCTGTTCCAGGCGGACGACCACGGACTTGCTCGCCGGGGTGTTGCTGGTGTCGGCGGTGGCGTCCAGCGGGACCAGGACGTTGGTCTCCGGGTAGTACGAGGCGGCGCAGCCGCGCGCGGTCGGGTAGTGGATCACGCGGAAGCCGGTGGCACGCCGCTCGGTGCCGTCCTTCCACTCGCCGACCAGGTCGACGTAGGAGCCGTCGGCCAGCCCGAGCTCCTGGGCGTCCTCGGGGTGCACCAGCACCACCCGGCGGCCGTTCTTGATGCCGCGGTAGCGGTCGTCCAGACCGTAGATGGTGGTGTTGTACTGGTCGTGGGAGCGCAGGGTCTGCAGCAGCAGCCGGCCCTCGGGCGCCTCGGGGTACTCGACGGGGGCCGCGGTGAAGTTGGCCTTGCCGGTGGTGGTGGGGAAGCTGCGGCTGTCGCGCGGGGCGTGCGGCAGGGCGAAACCGGAGGGGTCGCTCACCCGGTCGTTGAAGTCCTCGAAGCCGGGGATGACGGCGGCGATGCGGTCGCGGACGCGCGCGTAGTCCTTCTCGAACTCCTCCCAGGGGGTGTGGCTCCCGGGGCCGAGCACCCGGCGGGCCAGCCGGCAGACGATGGCGGGCTCGGAGAGCAGATGGGAGCTCGCGGGCTCCAGGCGCCCGCGGGAGGCGTGCACCATGCCCATGGAGTCCTCGACGGTGACGAACTGCGGGCCGCCGCCCTGGACATCGCGCTCGGTGCGGCCGAGGGTGGGCAGGATCAGCGCCCGCGCGCCGGTCACCACATGGGAGCGGTTGAGCTTGGTGGAGACATGCACGGTCAGCCGCGCGGTGCGCATCGCGGACTCGGTGACCTCGGTGTCGGGGGAGGCCGCCACGAAGTTGCCGCCCATGGCGAAGAAGACCTTGGCCCGGCCGTCGCGCAGGGCGCGGATGGCCCGGACGACGTCGAAGCCGTGCTCGCGGGGCGGGGCGAAGCCGAACTCGCGCTCCAGGGCGTCCAGGAAGGCCGGGGCGGGCCGCTCGAAGATCCCCATGGTGCGGTCGCCCTGCACATTGCTGTGGCCGCGCACCGGGCAGACACCGGCGCCGGGGCGGCCCACGTTGCCGCGCAGCAGCAGGAAGTTGACGACCTCACGGATGGTGGGCACCGAGTGCTTGTGCTGGGTCAGGCCCATCGCCCAGCACACGATGGTCCGCTTCGAGTCGAGGACCATGCGCAGGGCACGGTCGATCTCGGCGCGGTCGAGACCGGTGGCGCGCAGTGTCTCTTCCCAGTCGGCGGCGCGGGCCTCGGCGGCGAACTCCTCGAAGCCATGGGTGTGCTCGCGGATGAACTCCTCGTCGGTGGCGCCCTCTGTCTCCAGGATGAGCTTGTTGAAGAGGCGGAAGAGGGCCTGGTCGCCGCCGATCCGGATCTGCAGGAAGAGATCGGTGAGCGCGGTGCCGCCCCCCGCGATACCGCGGGCGTTCTGCGGGTTCTTGAACCGCTCGAGACCCGCCTCGGGCAGCGGGTTGATGGAGATGATCTTCGCGCCGTTGGCCTTGGCCTTCTCCAGGGCGGAGAGCATGCGCGGGTGGTTGGTGCCCGGGTTCTGCCCGGCCACGACGATCAGATCCGCCTTGTAGAGGTCCTCCAGCAGCACGCTGCCCTTGCCGACGCCGAGGGTCTCGGTGAGCGCCGAGCCGGAGGACTCATGGCACATGTTGGAGCAGTCGGGCAGGTTGTTGGTGCCGAACTCGCGGGCGAAGAGCTGGTAGAGGAAGGCCGCCTCGTTGCTGGTGCGGCCCGAGGTGTAGAAGACCGCCTCGTCGGGGGAGCCGAGCGCGGTCAGCTCGTCGGCGACGATGTCGAAGGCCCGGTCCCAGGTCACCGGCTCGTACCGCTCGGCGCCCTCGGGGAGGTACATGGGCTGGGTCAGCCGGCCCTGCTGACCGAGCCAGTAGCCGCTGCGGGTGGCGAGGTCGGCCACCGGGTGGGCGGCGAAGAAGTCGGGCGTCACCCGGCGGAGGGTGGCCTCCTCGGCGACGGCCTTCGCGCCGTTCTCACAGAACTCGGCCGCGTGGCGCTTGTCCGGCTCGGGCCACGCGCAGCCGGGGCAGTCGAAGCCGTCCTTCTGGTTGACGCGCAGCAGGGTGAGCGCGGTGCGGCGCACGCCCATCTGCTGCTGCGCGATGCGCAGCGAATGCCCCACGGCCGGCAGCCCGGCGGCGGCATGTTGTGGGGGTGTGACCTCGGGCGCGTCCTGGATCGGATCGCCTGCGGGCGGCTTCGCTGCCATGTCGCTCCCCTTGGGCTCGAGCGTTGCGGGACCTGTGTGTGGACCTATGGGTCCGATCCTGTCATGGGCCACTGACAGCCGGGGCGGCGGCCCGGTTCGGCCGGCGGTGCCCCCGCCTGGTGGTCCGGCGGCCCGGTCCGGTCCGGTGGCCGGGGCGGGAGGCATTGTCGGTGGGGCGTGGCAGGATCGGGGGCGTGGCAGAGAAAGCATCGAAGAAGACCGCGGCGCCCGCGCCCGACCGCACGGGGGACGACCGTCCCCGCCTGCTCCTGCTGGACGGGCACTCCCTGGCATACCGGGCGTTCTTCGCGCTGCCGGCGGAGAACTTCAACACGACCACAGGCCAGACCACCAACGCGATCTACGGCTTCACCTCGATGCTGGCGAACACGCTCCGTGACGAGCGGCCCACGCACCTCGCCGTGGCGTTCGACGTCTCGCGCAAGACCTGGCGCTCCGAGCAGTTCACCGAGTACAAGGCGAACCGGTCCAAGTCCCCCGACGAGTTCAAGGGCCAGGTCGAGCTGATCGGCGAGCTGCTCGACGCCATGAAGATCACGCGCTTCGCGGTGGACGGCTTCGAGGCCGACGATGTGATCGCCACCCTCGCCACCCAGGCCGAGGAGCAGGGCTTCGACGTCCTGATCGTCACCGGCGACCGGGACTCCTTCCAGCTGGTCACCGACCATGTCACGGTGCTCTACCCCACCAAGGGCGTCTCCGAGCTGACCCGGTTCACCCCCGAGAAGGTGCAGGAGAAGTACGGCCTCACCCCGAGCCAGTACCCGGACTTCGCGGCCCTGCGCGGCGACCCGTCGGACAACCTCCCCGGTATCCCGGGCGTCGGCGAGAAGACGGCGGCGAAGTGGATCAATCAGTTCGGCTCCTTCAAGGAGCTGGTGGAGCGGGTCGAGGAGGTCAAGGGGAAGGTCGGCGAGAAGCTCCGTGACCACCTGGAGTCCGTGAAGCTCAACCGCCAGCTGACCGAGCTGGTGCGGGACGTGGAGCTCACCGCCGGCCCCGAGGGGCTCGAGCGCGCCCCGTACGACCGGGAGGCGCTCGGGGTGATCCTGGACGCGCTGGAGTTCCGCCACCAGAACTTCCGCGACCGGATCATGGCCGTCGACCCGGGCGCGGCGGCGGACGAGCCCGTGGCCGCCGAGCCGGGTGTCGCGGTCGACGGGGCGGCGCTGGGCGCGGGTGAGCTCGCCCCCTGGCTGGAGAGCCACCGTGACGGCCCGCTGGGCCTGGCCACCGTCGACACCTGGGCGCTGGGCAGCGGCAGCGTCAGCGAGGTCGCGCTGGCCACCGGCTCCGGCCCCGCCGCCTTCTTCGACCCCTCACAGCTGGACGAGGCCGATGAGCGGGCGTTCGCCGAGTGGATCGCGGACCCGGACCGCCCCAAGGTGCTGCACAACGCCAAGGGGATCATGCGGGTCTTCGCCGAGCACGGCTGGTCCGTCGCGGGCGTGCGCATGGACACCGCCCTCGCCGCCTATCTGGTCAAGCCCGGCCGCCGCTCCTTCGAGCTGGACGCCCTGTCGGTGGAGTACCTGGGCCGTGAGCTGTCCCCGGCGGTGGCCGCGGACAGCGGACAGCTGGCCTTCGGCGCCGATGAGGAGGCCGAGCGGGACGCCCTGATGATCAAGGCGCGGACCATCCTGGACCTGGGCGAGGCCTTCGGCGGCCGGCTGAAGGACGTGGGCGCGGCCGGGCTGCTGCACGACATGGAGCTGCCCGTCTCCGAGCTGCTGGCCCGGATGGAGCGGTCGGGCATCGCCGCCGACCGCGACTGGCTGGAGCGCATGGAGCAGCAGTTCGCGGCCGCCGTGCAGCACGCCGTGAAGGAGGCCCACGCCGCGGTGGGCCATGAGTTCAACCTCGGCTCGCCCAAGCAGCTCCAGGAGGTGCTCTTCGGCGAGCTGGGCCTGCCCAGGACCAAGAAGACCAAGACCGGGTACACCACGGACGCCGACGCGCTGGCCTGGCTGGCCGCGCAGACCGACCACGAGCTCCCGGTGATCATGCTGCGCCACCGTGAGCAGGCGCGGCTGCGCTCCACCGTCGAGGGCCTGATCAAGACCATCGCCCCCGGAGGCCGCATCCACACCAGCTTCAACCAGACCGTGGCGGCCACCGGCCGGCTCTCCTCCACCGACCCCAATCTGCAGAACATCCCGGTGCGCACGGACGAGGGCCGGGCGATCCGGCGCGGCTTCGTCGTCGGCGACGGCTTCGAGTCGCTGATGACCGCCGACTACAGCCAGATCGAGCTGCGCGTCATGGCCCATCTCTCCGAGGACGAGGGCCTGATCGAGGCGTTCACCTCCGGTGAGGACCTGCACACCACGGTCGCCTCCCAGGTCTTCTCCGTCGACAAGTCGGCGGTCGACCCCGAGATGCGCCGCAAGATCAAGGCCATGTCCTACGGGCTGGCGTACGGCCTCTCGGCGTTCGGCCTCTCCCAGCAGCTGGGCATCACCCCCGACGAGGCCCGCAAGCTGATGGAGAACTTCTTCGAGCGGTTCGGCGGGGTGCGCGACTATCTCCAGCGGGTCGTCGAGGAGGCGCGCGCCACCGGCTATACGGAGACCATGCTCGGCCGCCGCCGCTATCTGCCGGACCTCACCAGCGACAACCGCCAGCGCCGCGAGATGGCCGAGCGGATGGCGCTCAACGCCCCGATCCAGGGCACCGCCGCCGACATCGTGAAGATCGCGATGCTCAAGGTGGACGCGGCGTTGACGAAGGAGAAGCTCTCGTCGCGGATGCTGCTGCAGGTCCACGACGAAATCGTGCTGGAGATCGCCCCCGGAGAGCGGGAGCGGGTCGAGGAGCTGGTGCGCCGGGAGATGACGGGCGCCTTCCAGCTGAGCGCTCCGCTGGACGTATCGGTAGGATCCGGTGCCGACTGGGAGTCCGCGGCTCACTGAGAGTTCGCCCGATGGGGTGTTTGCACCGGTAGCTGCGTGCCATAAGTTGTCGTAGTGTCACCAGAGTTGACGCGCCGGGGGAGCGCATCGTGTTCGACGGGAGGGGCACACGGATGGCACCGCTAATCGGCCGACGACTGCGCAAGGGAGCGGCCACGACGGCGGTGGCGGCGGCCGCGATGGCCGCCCTCACCGCGTCCCAGGCGCCGGGATTCGCCGACTCCGACCATGGCGACCGGAACCGGGAGCAGCGGGCGGGGGAAGCACCGGCGCCGGACGACACGCCCATCGACGGTGGTTCCTCGTACCACACCGATCTGCCACCTCTGGTCACCCCCGACAAGCCGGGCTCCTCGGTCGATCTGCCCGGGCTCCCCGGGGGCAGCAGCACCAAGCCCGAGGCGGGAATACCCGCGAGCGTCCTGGCCGCCTACAAGAAGGCGGAAGCGGCCCTGAGGGAGTCCAACCCCGGCTGCAATCTGCCCTGGGAACTGCTCGCCGCGATCGGCAAGGTCGAGTCCGGCCAGGCCGGTGGCGGCAATGTGGGCGCCGACGGCACCACCGTCTCGCCCATCCTCGGCCCGGTCCTGAACGGCGACGGCTTCGCCCTGATCAAGGACACCGACGGCGGTGCCTACGACGGCGACAGTAGGCATGACCGGGCGGTCGGCCCCATGCAGTTCATCCCGTCCACCTGGGCCAACTGGGGCCGGGACGGCAATGGTGACGGCGAGAAGGACCCCAACAACGTCTATGACGCGGCCCTCGCCGCGGGCGGCTACCTCTGCGCTGACGGCCGCGATCTGTCCGTCAAGGCCGACCTGGACCGCGCGATCCTCGGCTACAACCACTCGCGGGAATACCTGAACACCGTCCTGTCGTGGTTCGAGTACTACAAGCGCGGCACCCATGAGGTCCCCGACGGCACCGGTTCGATCCCCTCGGGGAACGACTCCGGCTCGGGCGACAAGGGCAAGGACCCGGGCAGGAAGCCGGGGAAGGGCGGCGGCAAGGACACCGGGAACGGCAAGGAGAACGACGCCCACACCCTGCCCAAGCCCGACGACGAGCCCGACACCACCACCCCGACCCCGCCGGCCGACGGGAACGAGGGCACCCCCGGCACCGGGACCCCGACCCCGAAGCCCCCCACCACTCCGCCGTCCACCCCGAGCGGCACCAGCAAGCTCACCACCGTCGGCGCGAAGGAGCTGTCCACCACCGCGGGCACCGGGTTCGGCCGGTCGCCGCGCGTCAAGGCCGTGGACACCGCGGGCAAGCCGGTGGCCGGTGCCCGGGTGCGGTACGAGATCCTCGGCGACACCGACACGCGCTTCCTCGGCCTGGTCAAGTCCGCCACCGTGCTGACCGCCGCCGACGGCACCGCCATCGCGCCGAAGCTGCTCGCGGGCGAGAAGACCGGCACCTTCACCGCGCGCGCCACCGCCGTGGGGCGGGAGGCCGCCCCGGTCGAGTTCACCGCCACCGTCAAGGCCCGGCCCGTGCCGCAGGCCGACGCGCTGGCCCGGATCGGCGACAAGGAGCTCACGGCCCGGACCGGCGCCTCCTTCGCCGACGCGCTCACCGTCAAGGCCACCAACAAGGGCAAGATCATGGCGGATGTCCCGGTGACCGCCACCATGATCACCTCGGCGAAGGACCCCAAGCCCAACGAAAAGGGGCCCTACTTCCTGGACGACAAGGGCAAGCCGGTGCGCACCCTGGCCGCCCTGAAGACCAACGACCTCGGCCAGCTCACGCTGCCGAAGATCCTCACCGATGACCAGGCGGGCACCTTCCTGCTCCGCCTCACCGCCGAGGGCGGCGCCGTCCTGGACATCGAGCTGACGGTCACCCAGGCCCCCGCCTCGTAAACGAGCGCCCCTCATACGGTTCACCGCACCGCCCCTGAGCCCCCACCGGGCCCAGGGGCGGTGTGACGCTTTCACTCCTTCGTGTTCTCATCTGCGCCCCCCGTTGCTACGGTGCCCCATCCCTGACGAAGCGTCAGGCAGCGCCTCGTACCAACCACGAGGAGGCCCCGTATGCGTGCCCTCGTCGCCGCCGCGATCGGACTCGCCGCCGCCCTCGCCATCGTTCTCACGGTGACGGCCATCGGCGCCCCCAGCGGTGAGACCTCCCCGGAACCCCTGCTCACCACCGTCCCCAAGCACCCCTGAGGGAGGGACATCCGCCATGCGCCGCAGAGCAAGCCTGGTGCTGCTGGCCTTCGCCGTCTTCTTCGCCGCCCTCGCGCCGCTGCTGCGCTGGTACGCCTATCCCCGGCTGGCCAAGATCCCGCCCAGCGAGTACCAGACGGCGGTGATGGAGGCCAGCCCGGCAACCCTGCTCGACTACGGCACGATGCAGCCCCGCACCGTCCCCAAGGTCAGCATCGTGCAGACCCTGCGCGGCAATGTGCCCGCCGCGAAGAAGGTCGGGAAGGCGACCGGACGCGATGTCGTCGTCTGGGACACCCTGTCGTATGTGGCCGGGCCCGACGGCAAGATGGTCTCCAAGATCCCCGAACGCTATGTCTTCGACGCCCACTCCCAGGACCCGGTGCACGCGGGCGGTGAACATGTCGACGGGGACGCGGTGCGCCGCGACGGCATCGAGTACAAGTGGCCGTTCCTCACCGAGAAGCGCGACTACCGCTACTTCGACGCCCAGACCCGCACCTCCGCCCCCATCCACTACAAGGGCACCCGGAACTTCCGCGGCCTGGAGGTCTACTACTTCGAGCAGACCATCCCCTGGACCAAGGTGCCGCTGCCCAAGACGATGCCGGTCGACGGCGTCACCCCCGAGACCGTCCGCAAGGCCGGCACCTCCCGCTGGTACAGCACCAAGCGGATGTTCTGGGTCGAGCCCACCACGGGCGCCCCGGTCAACGGGCAGGAGATCCACAAGGAGGAGCTGCGCGGCGGCACGCTGCTGGGCGACCGCGACCGGGTGACCGTCTTCTCCGGCCATGTGAAGATGCGCGAGGACTACATCCGGCACACGGTGGACATGGTCAAGTCCCAGCGCCAGCTGGTCCTGCTGCTCACCGCCTATCTGCCGTGGGGCTTCCTGATCCTGGGGCTGGCCCTGCTCGCGCTCGCACTGCTGCTGGAGGCACGCGGGCGCGCCGCGCGGCCGCCGTCCGCCCCGGCGGCGCCGGCCGCGTTGTCAGTGGCGGGCCGTAGCGTATGACCATGCCAGTGAACAGCTGCGTCCCCGGCCCCGAACTCATCGGCCACATCGCCGACTTGGCACGCCTGGAATGGACCCCGGGCGCCACGGCGGCCGCCGCGAAGCGCTTCGGCTGGGTGCCCGACGGCTCCCGTACGTCCTCGTACGCCACCAACACCGGACACCATGTCCTCCCGGAGTGGTTCGGCGGGCCGGACGACGCGGACACCGAATGCATGATCCCGTTCTGTTACTACTACGAACCGGACGACTTCGACGCGGAGTTGCAGGCCGACGGGCTCAGCGGCAATGTCGAGTGGCTCGCCGGGTACCACTCCGGCGACCCCGGCTGGATCTTCGACCGCGAGGCCGGCCGCTCCGGCTTCGACGGCCGGTGGCGCGCCGCCGTGGACGCCTTCGGCGAGCGCCTGGGCGAGCCGGAAACCGTGGTGCGGGACGAGAAGGGCGACCGCCCGTGGAACTACGCGGCATGGCGCTGCGGCGGCAATGCGGTGGTGGTCGGCCAGTGCGTCGACAACGGCTCGTACATGACCTTCGAGCAGGCGCTCATATGGGTCGGGCCGCACCCCGCGGACGAGCCGTTCCCGACGGGGGAGCAGTTCGCCCTGAGGCTGGAGTGCTGAGCGGCGCGGCCGCCGCGTCAACTTCCGTCCTCGCGATTCGCTCGTGGTGGCCAAGCCGGTAGTGATCAGGGCGAGTGCGTGGCTAGCATGCCGCCCATGCCTGGCATCACGATTGAGTTCACCGAGCAGGAGCTGGCCGAGCTGCGTGCCGAGGCGAGGGAGAAGGGCGTCGCGATCAAGCGGCTGGCGCACGACATACTGACCGAGGACGTGGTGCGGCGGCGTCAGAAGCAGCGCTTCGTCGAGGGCGCCGTGAAGTTCGCCCTGGCCTACAAGGCCGAGTTCGAGCGGGAGTTCCCGCACGGCATGCGGTGATCCTGTACGTCGATGCCGGTTGGGTACTGAACGTCCAGGTCGAGGTCTCCCCGGTGAACACCCCGGTCCGGGACTGGGGTGCGCTGCACTGCATGACCGAGCGCCACCGCTACGAGCGGTTCGCGGGCGAGCCCTACTACGAGGAGGCCGCCGCCCGCGCCGCGACCTTTCTGCACACCTCACTGATCCTCGAGCCGTTCTCCGACTACAACGCCACGATCGGCGCGGCCTGCGCGCAGATGTACATGGAGGAGTCCGGAGAACCGATCGCGCCCCCGCCGGGCGCCATGGTCAAACTGGTCCGCGACATACGGGAGATCAGCGGCTTCCGCCTCGGCGAAACCGCCCGCCGCCTACGTGCCTGGGCCGACTGACGCCGCACTGACGCGCTGCACGGCTCCCTGAGCCCGGGATTCCTTCCGCGTCCCACGGCTCACAGGCCCCCGTGGTCTCCGTAGCCCACCGCGCCCCGCTGCCCGCTGAGCGCTGGCGGTCGTGCGGCCTTTCGGGCGCGTCGCTCAGCGGCGGGTGTTGGTGCGGCGGGTTGGTTCGGCCGCGGTCGGGTCCTCGGGCCAGGGGTGCTTGGGGTATCGGCCGCGCAGTTCGGCGCGGACCGCGCGATAGCCGTCCTTCCAGAAGGACGCCAGATCGGCGGTGACCGCGGCCGGGCGTCCCGCCGGGGACAGCAGGTGGATCAGCAGCGGCACCCGGCCGCCCGCGATCCGGGGCGCCTCCTGCCAGCCGAACAGCTCCTGGAGCTTGACCGCCAGCACGGGCCGGTCCGCGCCGTAGTCCACCCGCACCCGCGAGCCGCTTGGCACCTCGATCCGCTCCGGCGCCAGCTCCTCGAACCGCGCGGCCTCGCCCTTGGCCCACGGCATCAGCCGGGCCAGCGCCTGCCCGGCGTCCACCCGTCCCAGATCGGCGCGCCCGCGGGCCCGCGCCAGCTCCGTCCCGAGCCAGTCGTCCGCGCGGCCCAGCAGCGCCTCGTCGGAGACGTCCGGCCAGGCCCCGCCCAGTTCACGGTGGAGGAACGCCATCCGCTGCCGGACCGCCGTGGCCTGCGCCGACCAGCGCAGCAGCCCCGTGCCCTCGCGGCGCAGCCCGCCCAGCAGCGCCTGCCGTACCAGCTCCGGATCGGGGTCGGCCAGCGGCCGGGACACCAGCTCGATCGCGCCGAGCCGGGCCACCCGGCGCGCCAGGACGTCCCCGTCGGCCCAGCGCACCTCCTCGCCCTCCGAGGCCAGCGCCGCGGCCGCCGCCCGGGCGGTGTCCTCGTCGGTCACCGCCGCGAGCCGCACCCGCGCCGACGCGGAGGCCACCGGCCGGTCGGCGACGGCCACCGCGAGCCACGGCGCCCCGCCCAGCCGTGAGCCGTCGCCCAGCTCCGCGCCCGTCCCTGCGGCCATGAGGTACGCATGCTCGCCGCGCCGCCGGGCCACCCGCTCCGGGAACGCCAGCGCGGCCATCAGTCCCGCCACGGCGTCATCGCCGCGCGCCGGACCGGCACCGCGCCGCCCGCCGTCCGGACCCGAGGTCCCCGCGGCGGTCAGGGCGTGTTCGAGCCGCCGGGCCTCCTGGCGCCAGCGGGCGGCGTAGGGGTCGCCGCCGTGGCGGGCCGCGCGCCAGGCGGCCGCGAGGTCGTCGCCGTACTCCCTCGGGGGCTCCTCGCTCAGCAGGGCCACCACCTCGGCCGCCCGGCGCGCGCCGACCTCCTTCGCGCCGTCGATGAGCGCCCGTGCGAGGCGTGGGTGGAGGCCGAGGCGGGCCATCCGGGTGCCGCGTTCGGTGGCCCGTCCGGCGGCGTCCACGGCGCCGATCGCGGTGAGCGTCTCGCGTGCGGCCGCCATCGCCCCGGCGGGCGGCGGATCGAGCAGGGCCAGCCCCGAGGCGTCCGGATCGCCCCAGCACGCCGTCTGCAGGGCGAAGGCCGTAAGGTCCGCACCGGCGATCTCCGGGGACGGGAAACGCGGCAGCCGGGCGTCCTCCGCCTCCGGCCAGCAGCGGTAGACCACTCCGGGCGCCTCGCGCCCCGCACGGCCCGCGCGCTGCCGGGCGGCGGCCCGTGACGCCCTTACGGTCGTCAGCGCGCTCAGCCCGCGCGCGTGGTCCATCCGGGGCTCACGTGCCAGCCCGCAGTCCACGACGATCCGTACGCCCGGCACGGTCAGGCTCGACTCGGCGACCGAGGTGGCCAGCACCACCCGCCGCCGCCCGCCGTTCGCGCCGGCGAGCACCGCCTCCTGGACGGCGGCGGGCGCCCGCCCGTGCACCTGGAGGACCTCCGCGTCGGCGAGCCCGCCCAGCTTCCCGGCCACCCGGGCGATCTCCCCGACGCCCGGCAGGAAGCACAGCACATCGCCCTGCCGCTCGCGCAGCGCCCGCCGCACCACGGCCGAGAAATGGTCCAGCAGGGCGGGGTCCACCCGCATTCCGTGCGGCGGCCTTACGGGACGCTCGGGCGGCGCCCACACCACCTCCACCGGATGGGAGACCCCCGGCGCGGAGACGACCGGCGCGGGCTCCCCAGAGCCCTCCCCGCCGTCCGTCCCGCCACCCCTGGCCTGCCCGCCGCTGCCGCCGTCCCGGCCGTTGCCGACCTCTCCGCCGTCGCCGAGCAGCCGTGCCCAGCCCTCCGCGTCCGTGGTCGCCGACGCGGCGATCAGCCGCAGATCGGGGCGCAGGGCGGCCCGGACGTCCAGCAGGAAGGCGGCGGCCGTGTCCGCGTCCAGATGGCGCTCATGGCATTCGTCGAGCACGACCACATCGACCCCGGCCAGCTCCTGATCGCGTTGCAGCCGCTGCAACAGCACCCCGGTCGTGACCACCTCGACCACCGTCCCGGGCCCGGCCTGCCGCTCCCCGCGCACGGTGAAGCCGACCCTGCCGCCCGGTCGCTCGCCCAGCAGCCACGCCATCCGCCGCGCGGCGGCCCGCGCCGCGATCCGCCGCGGTTCGGTCACCAGCACCCGCCGCACCGGCCCGCCGTCCACCAGCCCGGCGAGTACCAGCGGCACCAGCGTCGTCTTACCGGTCCCCGGGGGCGCGCACAGCACGGCGACCCCGCGGTCGTCGAGCGCGCGCAGCAGTTCGGGCACGGCTTCGCGTACGGGAAGGCGGTCCAGGGCCTCGGCGCGCGCGTCCGCGGGTTTGGTCAACGCTCGCCTCAGTCCCGCTCGCATACGAAGATCGCCGTGCCCGGGATGAGGTTCCCCCGCAAGGGGGACCAGCCGCCCCACTCCTGGTGGTTCCACGCGGGCCACTCCGGTTCGATCAGGTCGACCAGCCGGAAACCTCCGGCCACCACGTCCCGTACCCGGTCGCCCAGCGTCCGGTGGTGCTCCACATAGACGGCCCGGCCCGACTCGTCCTGCTCCACATAGGGCGTGCGGTCGAAGTAGGAGGCGGCGATGGACAGCCCCTCGGGCCCCGGCTCGTCGGGGAACGCCCAGCGGATCGGATGCGTCACCGAGAAGACCCACCGCCCGCCCGGCCGCAGCACCCTGCGCACCTCGCGCATCACCCGCACCGGCTCGGCCACGAACGGCACCGCCCCGTACGCCGAGCACGCCAGGTCGAACGAGCCGTCCCGGAAGGGCAGGGCGGTGGCGTCGGCCTGCACCAGCGCGACCCCGGCCGCGTCGGCGTCCCGGGACGCCCCGGAGATCCCTGAGGCCCCTGAGGCCGCCGCCTCCGCGTCGATCCGCCGCGCGTGCCGCAACTGCCGGAGCGAGAGGTCAAGCGCCACCGGCCGCGCCCCCCGCGCGGCCAGCCAGCGGGCGCACTGCGCGGCGCCCGCGCCCACCTCCAGCACATCGCGCCCCTTGAGCGCGTCCACCGGGCCCAGCAGCCCGGCCTCCGCCTCGTCCAGCCCCTCCGGGCCCCATATGAACCGGTCGTCGCCCAGGAAGGCGCCGTGCTCCTCCTGGTACTCGTCCGCGTTGCGGTCCCACCACCCCCGGCTGGCCCGGCTGCTCTCCGCCGTGTCGGCGGTCCGGCGGGTGGCCGTCGGCTCGGCGGCCACCCCAGGGGTGCTGGGCTCGTGTTCTTGGACCATCGCGCGCGTCGTCGTACTCTCTGTATCGACCTGTGGCTGCGGGGCACGGTGAGAACCGCGTCGCAGTACGGACCATGCAATTTGCCGGGTTCGGGGTGTTATTCCCCGCGTGTGCTCTTCGTGCATTGACCATGCCCGGCTGCCCCCGTATGCTACAAGTTGCGCTGCGGGCCTGTGCGCCTCGGACGGAGCAGGCCGCGCTCGCATCTGTTGTATGTCCCCTCGGTTGTCGAGGCGCTCGGGTTTTTCGATCCCTGAAATCGGAAAGATTCGGCGTCTCCAAGGCTGTCCGGCTTCGGCAGTGCGATAAAGGGTCCCGGCGTAGCAGTACCTACGACTTCATGTCCGTACCGGAGCCCTTTTCCACATGACGAGCAGCACCGAGGCAACCCGCACCACCCCGCAGGTGGCGGTCAACGACATCGGTTCCGAGGAAGCCTTCCTCGCCGCGATCGACGAGACGATCAAGTACTTCAACGACGGCGACATCGTCGACGGCGTCATCGTGAAGGTCGACCGGGACGAGGTCCTGCTCGACATTGGTTACAAGACCGAAGGCGTCATCCCCTCTCGCGAACTGTCGATCAAGCACGACGTCGACCCCAACGAGGTCGTCGCCGTCGGCGACGAGATCGAGGCCCTCGTCCTCCAGAAGGAGGACAAGGAAGGCCGACTGATCCTCTCGAAGAAGCGCGCCCAGTACGAGCGCGCCTGGGGCACCATCGAGAAGATCAAGGAAGAGGACGGGATCGTCACCGGTACCGTCATCGAGGTCGTCAAGGGTGGTCTCATCCTCGACATCGGCCTCCGTGGCTTCCTTCCCGCCTCCCTGGTGGAGATGCGCCGCGTACGCGACCTGCAGCCCTACGTGGGCAAGGAGCTCGAGGCGAAGATCATCGAGCTCGACAAGAACCGCAACAACGTGGTCCTGTCCCGCCGCGCCTGGCTGGAGCAGACCCAGAGCGAGGTCCGCCAGACCTTCCTCACCACCCTCCAGAAGGGTCAGGTGCGCTCCGGCGTCGTCTCCTCCATCGTCAACTTCGGTGCGTTCGTGGACCTGGGCGGCGTCGACGGTCTCGTCCACGTCTCGGAGCTGTCCTGGAAGCACATCGACCACCCCTCCGAGGTCGTCGAGGTCGGCCAGGAGGTCACGGTCGAGGTCCTGGACGTCGACATGGACCGCGAGCGCGTCTCCCTGTCGCTCAAGGCGACCCAGGAGGACCCGTGGCAGCAGTTCGCCCGGACCCACCAGATCGGTCAGGTCGTCCCGGGTAAGGTCACCAAGCTCGTGCCGTTCGGTGCGTTCGTCCGCGTGGACGAGGGCATCGAGGGCCTGGTCCACATCTCCGAGCTGGCCGAGCGCCACGTGGAGATCCCGGAGCAGGTCGTCCAGGTCAACGACGAGATCTTCGTCAAGGTCATCGACATCGACCTCGAGCGCCGCCGCATCAGCCTCTCGCTGAAGCAGGCCAACGAGTCCTTCGGTGCCGACCCGTCCGCGGTCGAGTTCGACCCGACCCTGTACGGCATGGCCGCGTCCTACGACGACCAGGGCAACTACATCTACCCCGAGGGCTTCGACCCCGAGGCCAACGACTGGCTCGAGGGCTACGAGAAGCAGCGCGAGGAGTGGGAGCGCCAGTACGCCGAGGCGCAGCAGCGCTTCGAGCAGCACCAGGCGCAGGTCATCAAGTCCCGCGAGGCCGACGAGCAGGCCGCTGCCGAGGCGGGCAGCGCCGCCCCGGCGCCGGGCGGGCAGGCGGCCGGTGGCGGCGGCGGTTCGTACTCCTCGGAGTCGGCCGACAACTCCGGCGCCCTGGCCTCGGACGAGGCGCTGGCCGCGCTTCGCGAGAAGCTGGCCGGTGGCCAGAGCTGACCAGCCGCCGCTAGTCGGCACCAGCTGAGCAGGTAAGGCCCGCTCCCCCCGGGGAGCGGGCCTTACGCATGCCCATGGCGCCGCACACTGACCGAAACGGAGTCCACGGTCACGCCCCGGGCGCCGTCGATCCTGATGCCCTCCTTGCCGCCGTTGACCGTGATCCCCCTGACGGTCCAGTACGAGGCGCCGTTCAGCCGCAGCCCATAGCCGCCGCTCGCGGTGAGGACCGCCTTCGAGGAGCCGGTGAGGGTGATCCGCGAGCCGGAGGTGCCGGAGGCGGTGATCTCGAAGCTGCCGTGGTACCTGCCGTCGGCGAGCCGGATCGTATCGCCGGGCCGGGCCCCGGCAAGGGCCTCCCTGAGTCCGTCCGCGTCATCGACGGAGATCGGGACGGCGGTGGCGGCGGGGGCCTCCCGCCCGGTCATGCCCGCCGCCATCAGCCCGCCGGTGGCGATCAGTCCGGTGGCGACGGCGGTGAGGAGAGTGCGTAATCGGGTGGGTGTGCGGCCGGGGGAGTGCATAGGAGGCTGCCTTCCTGTGCCGTGGCCAGAGGTGAACACGCTGGGTTCGGGACAGTGAACGCCGGATGACATGATGAACCGCTGACGGCTGGCGAAGATAGGCGTGCCGCATATGCGAGTCAACCCCGCGACGTGCGCCGACGTCGAGATCGGGCCGCTCCCGTTCGCCCCGGTGGGCCGTTGGGGACGCCGCCCAAGTGGGCCCCTCGGAGACGGGGTTCGGGGCCGCTCGGCGACGGGGTTCGGAGCCGCTCGGCCATCGAAGGTCCCGCCCGGGGAATGCCCCCGCCCCCGTTCGGTGTTCTTCGGTGCGAACACGAGGAGGAGCGGTCACAGTGCATGATCCGCAGGAGTTGTACGCATGGGAACCGAGCGGGCTGGCGGAGGTCGACGCGATAGCCTCGCGGGACTCGGCCGGGCTGGTGCTGCTGTACCACTTCGACGGCTATATCGACGCCGGCGAGACCGGGGACCAGATCGTGGAGCGGCTGCTCGACGGTCTGCCGCGCAAGGTGGTCGCGCGTTTCGACCATGACCGGCTGGTCGACTACCGGGCCCGGCGCCCGCTGCTGACCTTCCAGCGCGACCGGTGGACGGCGTACGAGACCCCGAAGATCGAGCTGCATCTGGTGCGCGACGCGACCGCGGCCCCGTTCCTGCTGCTCACCGGGCCGGAGCCGGATGTGGAGTGGGAGCGGTTCGCGGCGGCCGTGGGCCAGATGGTCGAGCGGCTGGGCGTCAGGCTCGCGGTGAACTTCCACGGCATCCCGATGGGCGTGCCGCACACCCGGCCGGTCGGCATCACCCCGCACGGCAATCGCATCGATCTGATGCCCGGTCACCGGGGCTACTTCGACGAGGCGCAAGTGCCCGGCAGCGCCGAATCCCTGATCGAGTACCGGCTCGCCGAGGCGGGCCGCGATGTGCTCGGCGTGGCCGCGCATGTGCCGCACTATCTGGCCCGGTCGGCCTACCCGGACGCGGCGCTCACCGCGCTGGAGGCCATCACCGCGGCCACCGGTCTGGTGCTGCCGGGGCCGACGCACGCCCTGCGCAACGAGGCCCTGAGGACGCAGGAGGAGATCGAGCGGCAGATCTCGGAGGGCGACGAGGAGTTGGTCGCGCTCGTACGGGGCCTGGAGCACCAGTACGACGCGGTGGCCGGGGCCGAGAGCCGCGGCAATCTGGTCGCGGAGCCGGCCGAGCTGCCCTCGGCGGATGAACTGGGCGCGGAGTTCGAACGGTTCCTCGCCGAGCGCGAGGGCGACGGCGGAGCCTGACCGATGATCCCACCGGCGCGCCGTATAGCGTGGGGCCCATGCTGAACCTGGGGCTCACGGGCGGAATCGGCGCGGGCAAGAGCGAGGTCTCACTGATCCTGACCTCATTGGGAGCGGTGCTGATCGACTCGGATCGGATCGCTCGCGAGGTGGTCGAGCCGGGCACGCCGGGACTGGCCGCCGTGGTCGCCGAGTTCGGCCCCGAGCTGCTGACCGCCGACGGCCGTCTGGACCGGCCCGGGCTCGGCGGTATCGTCTTCAACGACCCGGAGCGGCTGAGCGCGCTGAACGCGATCATCCATCCGCTGGTCCGGGACCGCTCCGCCGAACTCCAGGCGGCGGCCGCGCCCGACGCCGTGGTCGTCCATGACGTCCCCCTTCTGGCCGAGAACAAGCTGGCGCCGCTGTACGACCTGGTCATGGTCGTGGATGCCACGCCGGAGACCCAGCTGGACCGGCTGGTGCGGCTGCGCGGCATGGCCGAGGACGAGGCGCGCGCCCGGATGGCGGCACAGGCCACCCGCGCGGAACGGCTGGCGATCGCGGATGTCGTGATCGACAACAATGGCCCGATCGAGGCGCTGGAGCCGCAGGTCAGAAAGGCCTGGGCGGATCTGGTGCGGCGCGCGGGCACCACGGAGGGCTGACCGGGAGCGCGGTGCGCGCGGAGCGTGCCGGGGCCGAGCTGGGGCGGGGCGCGGAACGGCCGGGGCCGAGCTGGGGCGGGGCGCGGAACGGCCGGGGCCGAGCCGGGGCGGGGCGCGGAACGGCCGGGGCCGAGCCGGGGCGCGGTGCGGAGCGTGCGCTGGCCCGTGGCGGGGAATGCGGCGTGCGGGGTGATTGTTGTGCACCCCGTAGCGAACGATCATCCGTGACGGTTCATCCCATCCCCTCACTCCATCCATCGCCTCACCACCGAGTACGTACCCGGGGAAGGAAACGGCTGTGCCCGAGCCCACGCCCGAGACCCACGTCATCGACTTCCGCGCCGCCGAGCACCTGCTCGCCGCCCGAGACCCACGGGGCGCCGTCAAGCTGCTCGACTCGGTCATCAGCGCCCACCCCGAGAACACGGCGGCCCGGCTGCTCCGGGCGCGCGCGTTCTTCGGCGCGGCCCAGCTGCGCTCGGCGGAGCTGGAGTTCCAGCTCGTCCTTGAGCGCGAGCCGGACAACGCGTTCGCCCACTTCGCCCTGGCCCGCACCCTGGAGCGGGCCAACCGGCCGGCCGAGGCCACCCGCCACTTCCGGCTGGCCGCGGCGCTCGATCCGCGCCCGGACTTCGTGGAGGCGGCCCGGTTCGGCGAGAGGGGCGGCCGGGACGGATAGCCGGGGCGCGGGCTGAGCCACGGCGCTCGCCGGGCCCGCGTGCCGTCGTGCGCGCCGGTGCGCGGGGGCGCCCGCGCCCCGGTCAGCCCCAGAGGGCGAAACCGCCGAGGACCACCGCGCCCAGCAGCACCACCCCGCCGAGCCCGAGCGCCACTCCGCGCTGACGGGCGAAGTCGTACGGGTCGGCTTCCTGTCCCCGCCGCGCCTCCCGCCGCCCGTACGGCTCTCCGGTCCCGGAGAGCATCAGCCCGAGCGCACAGAGCGCGATGCCGATCGCCAGCACCCCCATGACGGCCCCCTGTCGCGGCAGGTACTCAGCTGGTACTGGGCAGTATCCCCCGGAATGCGGTGCTCCCCGCCGTCGATATCCCGTCACCGCCGGAGCGCGTGCCCGCCTTACGGTGTCCGCGCGCACCAGGACGGTGCCGCCCTTACGGTGCCCACATTTCAGCGGCGACGCCCTTACGGAGCCCGCCGCCGCCCGCGGCTCCGCCTGCGCTCGGCGATCGGCGCGTACGGCGGCACATCCCGGCCCGGCTGGTAGTGCGGCCCCTGCCGGATGTGCCGGATGACCAGGACGAGGTCGATCAGCGTGACGACGGCGAGTGCTCCGCACGCCGCCGCCCACCCCGGCCGGCCCACGACCGCGAAGGCCACCGCGCCGCCGAGTGTCCAGAACAGCCCCCACGTGGCCAGCCCCAGCCGCATCCGCAGCGGACTGCGCGCGTGGATCGGCTCATCGCCCGTTCGGATCAGCCGCATCGGCATGGCACCGTATCTCCCGGTTTCGGCCGTTTCCTTACGCTTTCCGCCCTCTCGAATCTACCGCCGAGGGGCGCCCACCGACACCTGAGATCATGTCGTGTGCATCCATACGGGACGGCATGGGACCAGGACGATGAGGAGCTGCCAGTGATCCGCCAGTCATGGGACGAAACGGCCGCCAAGCGGGCCCGCATCCGCGGCTGCCTGCTGGGCGGTGCGATCGGCGACGCCCTCGGCAACCCCATCGAGTTCCTGTCCCTGCGGTCGATCCGCGAGACCCACGGCGCCGCGGGCGTCACCGCCCTCGTCCCGGACGGCAGCGGAGTCGTGGGCCGGGTCACCGATGACACCCAGATGACACTGTTCACGGCCGAGGGCCTGATACGGGCCCACGCCAGAACCTCGTCCAAGGGCCTCGAAGGGTCCGAGACCGCCGTCGTCCGCCATGCCTATCTGCGCTGGCTGGACACCCAGAACCACCCCGGGCCGCCGCCCGCCGAGGGCACCGGGGACCTGGTCCGCTCCGGCTGGCTGCGCACCCAGCCCTGGCTGTACGCCCGCCGCGCCCCCGGCAACGCCTGCCTCTCCGGCCTCACCGCGAAGCACGTCCCCGCCCCGCGCGCTCCCCTCGACGGCACCCCCGGCCCGGTGAACACCGGCTCCAAGGGCTGCGGCACCGTGATGCGCTCGGCGCCGTTCGGCCTCACCGGGCTCGACCCCCGCGACTGCTTCGAACTCGCCGCCCGCTGCGCCCAGATCACCCATGGCCATCCGACGGGCTACTACGCGGCCGGTGCCCTGGCCGCCATGATCGCCTGCCTGCTCGACGGAGAGTCCCTGGAAGGCGCGACCCTGCGCACCCTGGAACTCCTCGCCCGCTACCCCGGCCACGAGGAGACCACCGCCGCCCTCCGTAAGGCGGTCGACCTGGCGGCCGAGGGCGATCCGACGCCCGAGAAGGCCGAATCGCTCGGCGGCGGCTGGGTCGCCGAGGAGGCCCTGGCCATCGCGGTCTACAGCGCCCTGGCCCGCACCCCGGCCCAGCAGATCCTGTACGGCCCCGGCGGCAAGATCAGCTACGACCCGGCGCCCCCGCGCACCCCCGTCCAGGCGGCCCTGCTGATCTCCGTCAACCACTCGGGCGACAGCGACTCGACGGGCTCGATCTGCGGCAACATCCTCGGCGCCCACCACGGCGACCTCCGCCTCCCGCCGTCCTGGCTGTCCCTGACCGAGGGCCGCGGCACGATCGCCGAACTCGCCGACGACTTCGCCTCCGAGTTCCACCGTTCGGTGGAGCTGTACGAGCCCTACGACGACGTGGTCTTCCCCCGCGACCGCTACCCGCTCAGCTGACCGCTCCCAGGACTCCGGCCGCCCCAGGACTCGGACCGCCCCGGGGAGTCAGCCCGCTCCGGAGCCGTCCTTACGGCCGCGCCGGAACCGGCGCCGCAGCTTCTGGAGGAAGAGGAAGCGCTCGCGCTTCTCGCGGGTGCTGCGGTCGAGCTCTTCCATGAGCCGCTTGGAGCGCTGCTCCATGTCGAGTTCGTCGAGGATGCGGTCGATCTCCGCCAGCAGGGCACCGTGCAGCTGCCACTGGCGGGGGTGCTCCTGGACGCGGCGCAGCAGGAGGTCGGCGCCGCGGTCGCGGCCGGCGTGAGCCTTGACGAGCTCGCTGGAGAGGCGGGATTCGGCCTCCTCGGCGTTGGCGCTGACCTGGGTGGTGACCAGGACGGCGAAGCTCTCGACGGCGGCGGCGAGATGGATGAAGAGGTCCTTCAGGGCATCAGCCACGTCCGGGGGGAAGAGGGGCTCGTCCGTCCGTGCCCTGGCGAGGTCGGTCAGGGTGCGGGACATGACGCGCAGGATGACGGTGCAGATCTCCAGCGTGTCCAGGCCGGTACGGAGCACCACGCGGTAGAGGAGGCCCTCCTTGACGCGGGGGTTGAGCCGCACACTGTCCTCCGCCTGCCGGAGGGCCGCGTCGACCTGGGAGATGTCGTGGTCGAGGCGGCGGGCCTCGTAGAGCCGGGCGGCGGCGCGGTCGACGGCGATCTGACTGCCCAGCTCCTCGCCGATGTGCAGCAGCAGCTGACGCATCCGGCGGGCCAGGTCCTCGATGGACTTGCCGGCCGTCTCGACCCACACCGGAGGCGCGAGGAAGAAGTTGAAACCCATTCCGACACCGGCCCCGATGAGGGTCTCCAGCACCCGGTCCCAGGCGTAGGTGGTCACCTGCGCCACGCCCAGGACCAGCATGGCGCTGATCGCCACCTCCTGGACCCAGTCGCCCACGCGTGTGACATAGCCGGCGGTCTGGGCGGCGAGGATGATCAGGCACAGACTCCACCAGGTCAGCCCCACCAGCACGCTGAAGGCGACGGCGATCAGGACGCCCACGACCACGGCCTCGACCCTGCGGAGGCTTCTGGTGAGGGTCGCGTAGAGGGTGACCTGGACGACGAGGAGGGCGGTCAGCGGCGCGGTGAGCGGGGCGGGTTCCTTGCTGAGCTCGAGGGCGACGACGTAGGCGATGGTCGCGGCCGCCGTGGAGCGCACGGTCTGAACGACGACCGGGTCATGGCGTCGTTTGACGAGCTCCGCCAGTGGGTCGAGAACATCGGGCACGTACATGCCCCTTCCACGCGGAGGGGGTCGCCATGTCATCGGGTTTCGCGGACGGGTTAACGTGTCGGGCGTGATCAGCCCATTCAACGGAACGCAGGGGACGGGGGACGGCGCGGCGCTTCCCGGAAGCACCGGCCCGGCCGCCACCGTCGAGGCTCATCCGCGCCAGGTCGGGCGGGTACGGACGAGTTACGCACCCGATCCGGACGGGGACCCGGACCCCGGCGAGGTCGTCTGGACATGGGTGCCGTACGAGGAGAACGACGGCCGTGGCAAGGACCGGCCGGTGCTGGTGGTCGCGCGGGAGCGGGCCGGGACGCTGCTCGCCGTGCAGCTGTCGAGCAAGCGGCACGACGGCGACCGCGAGTGGGTGCCGATCGGCTCCGGGCCGTGGGACCGCGCCGGGCGGGAGTCATGGGTCGATGTGGACCGGGTGCTGCGGGTGCACCCGGACGGGATGCGGCGCGAGGCGTGCGCGCTCGACCGGCCGCGCTTCGACCTGGTCGTGATGCGGCTGCGGCAGCGGTACGGCTGGAGCTGAGCGCGGCTCGGTGCGTCTCCGGCCGCTGCCGAGGAAACGTCTCAGCCGTCGGCCAGGGCCAGCAGCTTGGTGACGGTGTTCCAGTTGCGGGCGGTGGCCGGCGTTCCGAGCCGGGCGTTGGTGACCTTCGCCGCCAGCTTGGAGCGGCCGACCCCGTCCGGGCAGCGCAGGAAGATCTCGCGGCCGATGAGGCGGAACGAGTCCGGGGCGTAGGCGGCCGGATCCAGCGCGTCCAGCGCGGCCGTGTCCGCGGGCACGGCCGCCAGGAAGACCACATGCAGGGTCTTGGGCTCGGCCACGGCTTCCGGATACGGGTTGGCCTCGATCGCGGCGGCCAGCTCGTCGCGCGTACGGACCATGACGTCCACGGGAAAGCCGAGACCGGCGGCGAAGTGGTCCTCGAGGGTACGGGCCGTCCGCCCGGGCGGGGTGCCGGGGTCGGCGAAGACGATGTTGCCGGTCTGGAGGTGGACGGTGACGTCCTCGAAGCCCAGCTCGGCCATCAGCTCACGCTGCCGCGCCATGGGGAACTTCCTGTTCCCGCCCACATTGATGCCGCGGAGCAGCGCTATCTGAGATGCCATGGCCGGAGGGTACCTCTACCTCTCCCGGAACCCCTGGCCCTGACCCCTGGCCCCTGAACCCTGACCCCTGGAGCCCGCAGCCGCCGGGCCCCACGGCATGATGGGGGCGTGCGGCTCGAAGCGATCACCTGGGAACGGCTGACCGACGCGACCGCCGACCGCATCGCCGGGCTGACGGCGGCGGACGGCAGCCCCTGGCTGAGAGTGGCCATAGACGGGGCTCCGGCGGCGCCCACCGGCGAACTGGCGCGGGATCTGGCGGAGGCCCTGCGCGTCCTCGGCCGGCCGGCGCTGGTGGTCGCGGCGGCGGGGTTCTGGCGGCCCGCCTCGCTGCGCTACGAGTACGGGAAGCGGGACCCCGACGCGTACTACGACCGCTGGCTGGACACCGGCGCCCTCTGGCGCGAGGTCTTCGATCCGCTGGAACCGGAGCCGGGCGGCACCGGGCGGGTGCTGCCCGACCTGTGGGATCCGGAGACCGACCGGGCCACGCGCAGCCCGTACGCCGAGCTCGCGCCGGGCGGGGTGCTGTTGCTGCACGGCGCGCTGCTGCTGGGGCACTGGTTCCCGTTCGACCTCTCGGTGCATCTGCGGCTGTCCCCGGCCGCCCTCGCCCGCCGCACCGACGAGGGCGACCGCTGGACCCTGCCCGCCTTCGCGCGCTACGAGGACGAGGTGGGGCCCGGTGAGGCGGCGGATGTGGTGGTGCGGATGGACGACCCCCGGCATCCGGCCTGGCACCGCCCGGAGCCGTAGCCGGGCACGTTTCGGGGCGGTGCGCAGGGGGTCATGTGCGGATTGGCGCGCAGGGGTCACTTCTTGGTCGGCGGGCATTCCTTCCAGGCGAAGTGATAGGTGGTGCTCACATCGCCGTCCGTCGAGTCCATGGCGATGAAGCTGGTCGTTTCCTGGGTGTTGGACGTTCCGGCGTTGACCCGCAACTCGGTGTTGATGTTGAAGTTGCGGAGTTCACCGCAGGGCGACCACACCACGGTGGCGATATCGGATACGTCGGTGGCCTGCCAGTTGTCGTCGTAAGCGCCGTTGTAGCCATGCGTGTTCGACGAGGTCTGCGACTGCCCCTGGAAGTAGTAAGAGGCTTTCTGCGTGGCGGACGCGCCCTTTTCCAGATGGGCGAAACCACGGTAGTCGACACTGGCGATGGCGTAGGAGAAGCCCTGTGGCACATGCGTGACCAGACTCAGCTGACAGTTCTTTCTGAAGTCCGTCGGCTTCGATCCCTTGCCCACCTGCGCGAGATACTCGCTGTAGGTCACGGTGAAGGCGGTGTTGTCCGGGGAGACAGCGATCGCCGCGGTGCCCGCCGGGCAGCCCGACCCATTGACGGTAGCGACCGTGATCACGATCTTGTCGGGCGGCACGGTGTCGAACGGGGGTTGTGCGTATGCCTGGGAAGTGAGCGTCGAGGCGAATAACGCCGCGACCACACCGCCTGCGTACAGAACACCGGGCATGATTCTCCATTCGATGGTGGATTTACCGGGCTACCGGACGGCGGAAGGGCATTCCTTCCAGGCGAGGTGGTAAACCGTGTTGACCCCGCCGTCCGTCGAGTCCATGGCCATGAAGCTGGTGGTGCCCGCAGGAGAGGTGCCGGCGCCGACCCGCAGCTCGGTGTTGACGTTGAAGTTGCGGTCCTGGCCGCAGGGGGCCCACACCAGGGCGCTGTAGTCGGTGCTGTCGGTGGTCTGCCAGTTGTCGTTGTACGGACCGCTGAAGTCATGGGTCCGCGACGCGGTGTCCGACGAGCCCTGGAAGTAGTAGCTCGCCTTCTCGGTGCCCTTGGCGCCCTTTTCGAGGTAGCCATAGCCCCGGTAGTCGACCTGGGCGATGGCGTAGGTGAACCCCTGCGGCACATGCACGCCCAGGCTGAGCTGGCAGTTCTTACGGATGTCGGTCGGGTCCGCGCCGGGGCCGACCTGGGCGAGATAGTCGCTGTAGGTCACGGTGAACGCCGAGTTGTCGGCGGCGACGGCCACGGCGGTGGTGCCCTTGGGGCAGCCCGAGCCGTTCACCGTCTTGACGCTTATCTGGATCTTTTCCGGCGGCCCATCAGGGGCCGACGAAACACCCTGGGTGGAAAGGGCCGAGGCGAATAGCGCCGCGGCCGCGCCGCCCGCGAGCAGAACACCGGACATGGCTCTCCAATTCGATCACTTGTGGGGACGTAGTTGAGCGATGAATTTCCGATGAGCGGGATGAGCGAGGAAGAGCGGGATGAGCGAGGAAGGGCAAGGAAGAGCGGGGGTGCGGGACGTGCGGGAAGTACCGGCAGAGCGGGTGGCACGCACGATCGGTGGAGCGGGAAGAGCTGAAGAGCGGAAGAGCGTTATCGCGCGGTACGGTTCGTACGGCCGAACGCAATGAGAGCCCCACGCCCGGCTGGTGACGGAAAGCCAGGGCGATGGGCGCTCTTAAGATAAGGGTGATAGACAAGCACCACAAGACGGCCGCGGAATTCCGGAACAAGATATTTCCGTCCGGCCGGGAAGAACGATTCAGAAGAGCGGTTGCGGAAGAACGCCTTCCAGTGCCAGCAGGGTGCGCTTGGTCTCCAACCCGCCGCCGAAGCCGCCGATGCCCCCGCCGCTCTCCACCACTCGGTGGCACGCCACCACGACCGGCAGCGGATTGCTCCCCATGGCCACGCCGACGGCGCGGGCCGCGCCCGGCTCACCCACCCGGTCGGCGAGGTTCTGATAGCCGACGACCGTGCCATAGGGCACATGCGCGGCCAGCTCGCGCAGCACCCGGCGGTTGAAGCCGGTGATCAGGGACCAGTCCAGGGAGAGGGTGAACGCCTTGGTGTCCCCGGCGAAATAGCTCTCCATCTGCCGTATCGCCTCGGCGAGATGCCCGGCGCAGCGAGGTGCGGCCGGGGCGGCCGTGGTACCGGGGGCCTCGGGCGGTACGGCGGTGGGCTCGGTGCCGAGGCGGCGCGTCAGCCGGGCGACGGCCTCGGCCGCCGTCTTCTCCTCCGCGTGGAAGACCACCTGGGCCAGCCCTTCGTCGGTGGCCGCGAGCAGCAGCGGGCCGATGGGCGTGGCCAGGACCGCCCAGGCCCAGGCGCGCGCGTCCGGCGCCTCCGGGCGCTCCCGCCGCTCCAGCCGCTCCGGCGGGTCCGGCTGTGTCTGCCGCTCTGCGATCGTCACGCCGTCAGCGTAGAACCCCCCACCGACAGCGCCGCCGACAGCGCCCCGCCGGTTGGCCGGCGGGGCGCCTCGTCAGGGGGAGCCGTGGCTCACGAGGCGTCGTCGAGGGCGTCCCGGATCACATCGGGCTTGTTGGTGATGATGCCGTTCACGCCCATGGCCGCGACCGAGACCGCCGTCGGGCCGTCGTTGACGGTCCAGGTGTAGACCTCCAGCGGCTTGCCGTGCGCCCCGTCCACCGACCGCACCGCGGACACATAGCCGGCGTCGATGGTCGTGTAGCTGGGGTTGATCTGGTCGGAGAACTCGGCGTACTCCGGCAGGTCGGCGACGGCCGGGGTGCCCAGGAAGCCGGTCTTGACGTCCGGGCGCAGCCGGTGGACCGCCCGCACGGAGTCGGCGCTGAAGCTCTGGACGATCAGCCGGCGCTTGTGCCGGTGGTCCAGCCAGCCCTCTCTTCGCAGCTCCCGCAGCGTCTGGCGCTCGATCCCCGGATAGAGCTCGGGAGCCTTGAGCTCCAGCAGGAGCTTTTGGTGGTTGTCCGAAACCCGGTCCATGTACTCCTCCAGGGTGGGCACCGCCTCGCCCTGGAACTCGGGGCCGAACCAGCTCCCGGCGTCCAGCTTCTCGATCTCGTCGAGGGTGAAGTCGGAGATCTTCCACGGCGCGCGGTCCGGGAAGACCTGCTCGACGTCGGTGGTCCGGCTCAGCGTGGTGTCGTGCATGACGATCAGCTCGCCGTCCCTGGTGCGCTGGACGTCGTTCTCCACCCAGTCGATGCCCAGGTCGTCGGCGGCGTCGACGGCGGCCAGGGTGTTCTCGGGGGCGTACGCGGAGGCACCGCGATGGGCCACGGTGACCGTGTGGTGGTGCGTCGTCCGGCCGGTGGCCTGGGCCGTGGCCGTGGGGAGGAAGAGCGCGGACATCCCGATGAGCGCGCCGGTTAACGCGGCGGCCGGGCGGATCTGCATACGGACTCCTCGCATCGTCTGGTTCTCGTCCGACTCATGGACGGGCAGAGGGTCCCAGATGCGCGGCAGTGGAGGATAGATATCGGATGGACGGAAAATTCGTGCCACGGGCGACATCGTGTGCATGATCGCCTGAATCCGGCCAGACGGCCGGGCAGGGGGGTGGCGCGGACGAGCGCTCCGCCGTTGTCAGTGGCGAGTCGTACGGTTGGTCTCATGCGGCCCGTAACTCAGCTCGAACGCAAGGTGGCGCCCTTCGAGGTCGTCAGCCCCTATCAGCCCAGCGGTGACCAGCCCACCGCCATCGCCGACCTCGACCGGCGCGTTCGCGCGGGGGAGAGGGACGTCGTCCTGCTCGGCGCGACCGGCACCGGCAAGTCCGCGACCACCGCATGGATGATCGAGAAACTTCAGCGGCCCACGCTGGTCATGGCTCCGAACAAGACGCTGGCCGCCCAGCTGGCCAATGAGTTCCGCGAGCTGCTGCCGAACAACGCGGTCGAGTACTTCGTCTCGTACTACGACTACTACCAGCCCGAGGCGTACGTCCCGCAGTCGGACACCTACATCGAGAAGGACTCCTCGATCAACGAGGAGGTGGAGCGGCTGCGCCATTCGGCGACGAACTCGCTGCTCACCCGGCGTGACGTGGTCGTGGTGGCCTCCGTCTCCTGCATCTACGGCCTCGGTACGCCGCAGGAGTACGTGGACCGTATGGTGCCGCTCAAGGTCGGCGAGGAGATCGACCGCGATCAGCTGCTGCGCCGCTTTGTCGACATTCAGTACAACCGCAATGACATGGCGTTCACCCGGGGCACCTTCCGGGTCCGCGGCGACACCATCGAGATCTTCCCGGTCTACGAGGAGCTCGCGGTCCGCATCGAGATGTTCGGCGACGAGATCGAGGCGCTGTCCACGCTCCATCCGCTCACCGGCGAAGTGATCAGCGACGACCAGGAGCTCTATGTGTTCCCGGCCACCCACTATGTGGCCGGGCCCGAGCGCATGGAGAAGGCCATCGCCGGGATCGAGGCCGAACTCACCGAGACCCTGGCCCGGATGGAGAAGCAGGGCAAGCTGCTGGAGGCCCAGCGGCTGCGGATGCGCACCACCTACGACATCGAGATGATGCGGCAGATCGGCACCTGCTCCGGTATCGAGAACTACTCGCTGCACATCGACGGCCGTGAGACCGGATCCCCGCCGCACACCCTGCTGGACTACTTCCCGGAGGACTTCCTCCTGGTCATCGACGAGTCGCATGTCACGGTCCCGCAGATCGGCGCGATGTACGAGGGCGACGCCTCCCGCAAGCGGACCCTCATCGAGCACGGCTTCCGGCTGCCCTCCGCACTGGACAACCGCCCCCTGAAGTGGGAGGAGTTCCTGGAGCGCGTCGGCCAGACGGTCTATCTCTCCGCCACCCCGGGGACGTACGAGATGTCCCGCGGCGACGGCTTCGTGGAGCAGATCATCCGCCCGACCGGCCTGGTCGACCCGGAGGTCGTAGTCAAGCCGACCGAGGGCCAGATCGACGATCTCATCCATGAGATCCGCACCCGCACCGAGAAGGACGAGCGGGTCCTGGTCACTACCCTCACCAAGAAGATGGCCGAGGACCTCACCGACTACATGCTCGAGCTGGGCATCCAGGTGCGCTATCTGCACAGCGATGTGGACACCCTGCGCCGGGTCGAGCTGCTGCGCGAGCTGCGCGCCGGCGAGTTCGACGTACTGGTGGGCATCAACCTGCTGCGGGAGGGCCTCGACCTTCCGGAGGTCTCGCTGGTCGCCATCCTCGACGCCGACAAGGAGGGCTTCCTGCGCTCGGGCACGTCGCTGATCCAGACCATCGGCCGTGCCGCCCGTAACGTCTCGGGCCAGGTGCATATGTACGCCGACAAGGTCACCCCGGCGATGGCGAAGGCCATCGACGAGACCAACCGCCGCCGCGAGAAGCAAGTCGCGTTCAACAAGGCCAACAAGATCGATCCGCAGCCGCTGCGGAAGAAGATCAACGACATCGTGGCCCAGATCGCCCGCGAGGACGTCGACACGGAGGAGCTGCTCGGCACCGGCTACCGCAAGACGAAGGACGGCAAGGGCGCGAAGGCGGCCGAGCCGGCGGCCGGCGGCAAGGCGGCCAAGGGCGGTAAGGCGAAGGCCGCCAAGGGCAAGGCCAAGGAGGAGGTGCTGACCGACCGGCCCGCGGCCGAGCTCGCCGAGCAGATCGAGGAGATGACCGACCGCATGCGGGCCGCGGCGGCGGAGCTCCAGTTCGAGGTGGCGGCCCGACTGCGCGACGAGGTGTCGGAGTTGAAGAAGGAGCTGCGGCAGATGAGGGAGGCCGGAGTTTCCTGATCACCGGGCGCCCCGGGTACTCACCGGGGCGCCCGTGGGTTCCCTGTGTTGCAAGACCGACACAAAAGTCCGCTCGTCCGGCCGGAGCCCTGGCCACAGTGCATAGGGTTTTCGGAAGGGCCGTGCGTACGGCGCGGCCACGGCCGCACACCCGCGGCGGCCACGGGGAATCGAGAGATGAGAGTAGGGACAGCGCGTGACGGTCAACATGTCCAAGGGACAGGCCATCAGCCTGCAGAAGGCCGACGGGGGCACCCTGACCGCGGTGCGGATGGGGCTGGGCTGGCAGGCGGCGCCCCGCCGCGGGCTGTTCGGCTCCCGTACGCGGGAGATCGACCTCGACGCGTCGGCCGTCCTCTTCGCCGACAAGCAGCCGACCGACGTCGTCTTCTTCCGCCACCTGGTCAGCGACGACGGCTCGGTCCGCCACACCGGTGACAACCTCGTGGGCGGCGCCGGACAGGGCGGCGACGACGAGGCCATCCTGGTCGACCTCCAGCGGGTGCCCGTCCACATCGATCAGATCGTCTTCACGGTGAACTCCTTCACCGGCCAGACCTTCGCCGAGGTGCAGAACGCGTTCTGCCGGCTGGTGGACGAGACCAACGGCCAGGAGCTCGCCCGCTACACCCTCACCGGCGGCGGGCAGTACACCGCCCAGATCATGGCCACGGTCCAGCGCGCGGGCAGCTCCTGGCAGATGAAGGCGGTCGGCGAGCCGGCCAACGGCCGCACCTTCCAGGACCTGATGCCGCACATCCTGCCGCATCTGTAAGGGCGTACCGCATCTGTAAAGGCGTACCGCCCAGGTGAGCGCGTCGGCCCGGTTGAGCAGAGCTCGCCGGGCCGACGCGCTCATCGCACCATCGCATCACCACACAACACGTACGGCACACAGCGGAACACAACGAGGGGACGCAGCCATGACGGCCGAGCTGGTCCGAGGGCAGAACCACCCGCTGCCCCAGACCCGTTTGGAGATCCGGATCTCTGCGGGCAATCCGATCGTGGCCGGGGCGACACTCGGCGATGAGCGGGGCACGGTGCACGGCGCCGAATGGGTCGCGCATCCCGCCTCGCCCCAACTGGCCGGGATAGAGGTGCCCAAACAGGCGGCGGCCGACCACCGGCTCGCCGTGGACCTCGACGCGATGCCCGAGCACATCCACCGGGTCACCGTGCTGCTCGCGCTGCCGACCGGTGTCGGCGGCCCGGCCCGGTTCGGCGCCATGGCCGCGCCGTTCGCCGCCGTCACCGGCCTCGACGGCACCGAGATCGCCAGCTACACCATCACCGATCTGGACTCGGAGTCCGCGGTGGCCGCCCTGGAGCTCTACCGCAGGCAGGGTGCCTGGAAGGTGCGCGCCATCGGCCAGGGGTACGCGGGCGGGCTGGCCGCCATGCTGCACGACCAGGGGCTGGAGCAGGGCACCGCCCTCGCGGCGCGGATCAACGAGGCGGTGGCCCGAGGCATGGCCCGCTCGGTCGCCCAGCCCCCGCCCCGCCCGGAGGGCGACGGCCGGGTGCGCACGGCCGCCGCGGGCGGCGCCACCGACCCGGCCCCCGCCCAGCCGCAGACCCCGCCGCAGCAGCCGCAGGGCACGCCCGCCGCCGGAGGGTCCATCGACTACCAGCACCCGGGCCGACGTACGGCCACGCCGCCCACGCCCCCGCCCACGGCGCCGCCCGCCGCGCCCGGACAGCCCGCCCAGCCGGTCGCGGGCGACGCCTCCGGCTGGTCCATGGACGAGCGGCTCTACAACCAGATCTGGGGCATGTTCGAGGACCTGGCCCGGACGACCGCGGCCTACCGCAGCGCGGTGGACTTCGCCGAGTCCCGTATGGAGCAGGAGCTGGACCGGGTGCTCTCCGACCCGCGCACCCGGGTGGGCCCGGCCGCCGACTCCGCCCGCGCCGAGGCGCGCGCCAAGCAGACCGACCTCGTGGAGCAGGCCCGGATCGCCCTGGACCGCGATCTGGCGCAGCTCATCGCCGAGGCCGAGGTGGTGGAGCCCGCGCTGCCGTACGCCTACGCCCGCTGGGACAGCCCGGTGTGGCAGGCGTACCAGGTGCCGATGGAGGTCCCGATGGCCCTGCGCCTGGGCGATCTGCACCTTCCGGAGCGCGCGGATCTGCACATCCCGATGCTGGTGCGGCTTCCGCTGGAGCGGGGGCTGTGGATCGACGCCGGGCGTTCCGGCTCGTTCGACGGGCCGGCCGACTCCGGTGAGCAGCGCAGGCTGGCGGCGGACGCGGCGGTGGCGATCGCGGCGCGGATGCTGGCCGTCTATCCGGTCGGGGAGTTCGCGGTGCATGTGATCGACCCGGCGGGTTCGGCCGCGGGCTCGTTCGCGCCGCTGGTGGGGTCGGGTGTGCTGGCCGAGCCGCCGGCGACCGGGGCCCAGGGGGTCTCGGCGGTGCTCGCCGCGCTGACCCAGCGTGTCGACCTGGTGCAGATGGCGATCCGCAGCGGGGCCACGGACGCGCTGCCGCCGGAAGTGGACATCGCCGAGCAGCTGCTGATCGTCCATGACTTCCCGCACGGCTTCGACGACCGGGCCGTCACCCAGCTGCGCTATCTGGCGGACGAGGGGCCCTCGGTGGGCGTGCATCTGATGATGGTCGCCGACCGCGAGGACGCGCGGGCCTACGGTCCGGTGCTGGACCCGCTGTGGCGGTCGCTGCTGCGGCTCACGCCGGTGGCCGACGACCACCTCGCCGACCCCTGGGTGGGCCACGCGTGGACGTACGAGCCGCCGACGGTGCCGCCGGGCAGCCGGGTGCTGGACCAGGTGCTGGGGGAGGTGGGGAGGGCCGCGCAGGCTCTGCGGGCCGCGCGGGCCCGCCAGTCGTATGGCGGCTGACCAGGGCTGACCCGGCCCTGACCAGGGCTTTTGCCTTTCTCTTTACTCTCTCATGGGGATTCCTGTACTCTCTTTTACGCGGAGGGGAGTACTCCTTAGCGGTGTTCCCGTCACCACGGATTCCGTCCGGCACCAGGAGGCCGGACGGAATCCCGGGGCACCGGTCCATGGCGCGGTCCACGGGCGGAAGAGACCTCCGGCAGCGACGACGCTGAGACTGCCGTACGAATGCCGGAGGAACCGTGGACGTATCCGTGACCATGTGGGGGTTGACGATCATCGGCCTCTGCGCCCTGATCGCCGTCGACTTCTTCATCGGCGGCCGCAAACCGCATGAGGTCTCCATCAAGGAGGCCGGGATCTGGACCGCCGTCTGGGTCGCCCTGGCCGGGCTCTTCGGGCTCGGGCTGCTGGTCTTCGCGGGCGGCCAGCCCTCCGGCGAATTCTTCGCGGGCTTCATCACCGAGAAGTCGCTGAGCGTCGACAACCTCTTCGTCTTCGTCCTGATCATGGCGAAGTTCGCCGTGCCGACGATCTACCAGCAGCGCGTGCTGATGGTGGGTGTGCTCATCGCCCTGGTGCTGCGCGCGGTCTTCATCGCCGCCGGCGCCGCGATCGTCTCGACCTTCGCCTGGGTCTTCTACATCTTCGGCGCCTTCCTCATCTGGACGGCCTGGAAGCTCATCCAGGAGGCGCGGGCCGATGAGGAGGAAGAGGAGTTCGAGGAGAACCGGCTGCTCAAGGCGGTCGAGAAGCGGTTCCCGTCCACCGACCGGTACCACGACACCAAGCTGTTCATCGTGGAGAACGGCAAGCGGCTGATGACCCCGATGCTGATCGTCATGCTGGCGATCGGCACCACGGACGTCCTCTTCGCGCTGGACTCGATACCCGCGATCTTCGGCCTCACCCAGGACCCGTACATCGTCTTCACCGCCAACGCCTTCGCGCTGATGGGCCTGCGCCAGCTGTACTTCCTCATCGGCGGCCTGCTCAGGAAGCTGGTCCACCTCTCGTACGGACTGTCGATCATCCTCGGCTTCATCGGCGTCAAGCTGGTGCTGCACGCGCTGCACGAGTCCGGGGTGCATGTCCCGGAGATCAGCATCCCGGTCTCGCTCGGCGTCATCTGCGCGGTGCTCGCCGTCACCACGGCCACCAGTCTGTACGCCTCGAGGAAACAGGCCCTGGCGGAGGCGGGGAGCGGGGAGGACCGGACCCGGGACAAGGACAGCGTCGACGTCTGACGGCGCCCGCGGCGTCACCGCCCTGACGGCGCCAGAGAGCGCCCGACGACGTCCGACAGCTCTGTCCGTCCCGGGTCCGGGAGGACGGGCTCACACAGCCGCCTCCCCGGCCTCCAGAGGCCGTACGGCCGACCGTCCACCGTCCGGACGGTCGGCCGTCGGCCGTGTCTCCGGCAGCAGGGCGAAACAGCCCAGGCTCAGCAGCGCCACGGCGGTCAGATACGCGGCGACGCCCCAGGGCGGGCCGTCGCCGTGGGACACCGCCGTCGCCACGATCGGGGTGAGCGCCCCGCCCAGGACGCCCGCGAGGTTGTAGCCGAGCGCCGCCCCCGTACAGCGCACCCGCGCCTCGAAAAGCTCGGGCAGATAGGCCGAGGTCACGGCGAACATGGTGATGAAGGAGAGCAGCGCGCCCAGGAAGCCCAGGAACATCAGCGGCGGCTCACCGGTGCGCAACAGTGCCACCAGCGGAAACATCCACACCACGATGGCCACGCAGCCCACCAGGCACATCGGCCGCCGCCCGAAGCGGTCGCCGAGATGGGCCGCCAGGGGCGTCAGGGCGCCCAGGACCGCCACGGCCGCCATGATGCAGCCGAGCAGGGTGGTGCGGGCCACCCCGAGCCGCTCCGTGCCGTACGCCAGGGACCAGGTCGTGACCGCGTAGAAGACGGCGTAGCCCACCGCCAGCCCGCCCGCGGTCAGCAGGACCAGCCGCCAGTGGCCGCGCACCACCTCGGCCAGCGGCGCCGCGGCCTGCTCGCCGCGCTCGGCCAGCTCCCGGAACTGCGGGGACTCGGTCACCTGGGCCCGCAGCAGCAGCCCGGCGCCCGCCAGCAGCCCCGCGCCCCAGAACGGCACCCGCCACCCCCAGGACCGGAACTCGCCGTCGCTCAGCGTGGCCGACAGGGCCAGCATCGTGCCATTGGCCAGCAGAAAGCCGATGGACGGGCCGACCTGCGGAAAGCCCGACCACAGCCCGCGCCTCGCGGCGGGCGCGTGCTCGGCGGTCAGCAGCACCGCGCCGCCCCATTCGCCGCCCAGCCCCAGCCCCTGAAGGAAGCGCAGCACGAGCAGCAGGACGGGGGCGGCGATGCCGATCGAGTCGTAGGCCGGTACGAAGCCCACCGCGACGGTCGCGAGACCGGTGAGCAGCAGCGAGGCGATGAGCACCGGACGGCGCCCGTGGCGGTCGCCGAGGGGCCCGAAGAGCATCGAGCCCAGCGGCCGGGAGACGAAGCCGACGGCGAAGGTGCCGAAGGCGGCGAGGGTGCCGGCCAGCGGCGAGAAGGTGGGGAAGAACAGCGGGCCGAGGACGAGCGCCGCGGCCGTGCCGTAGACGAAGAAGTCGTAGAACTCGATCGCGGTGCCGGCCAGGGACGCGGCCGCGAGGCGGGCCATGGACGGTGAGCGGTCATGCTGCGGTGAGCGGTCGTGCTGCATGACGCGACAACCGCCCCGGCCCGCCGGGGGTCACGGGGCGTACGGAGGCGCGCGGCGCTCCGGGGCCGTGCGAGCGCCGCTACCAGCCGCGCTCGCGCCACTCCCCGAGGTGCGGGCGCTCGGCGCCGAGGGTGGTGTCGTCGCCGTGGCCGGGGTAGACCCAGGTCTCGTCGGAGAGCTGGTCGAAGAGCTTGCTCTCGACGTCGTTGATCAGGCTCTCGAAAGCCTTGGGATCCTTACGGGTGTTACCGACCCCGCCCGGGAACAGGCAGTCGCCGGTGAAGACGTGCGGATGGCCGTGCGGATCGTCGTAGATCAGGGCGATGCTGCCGGGGGTGTGGCCGACCAGATGGCGGGCGGTCAGCTCGACCCGGCCGACCCGCAGCGTGTCGCCGTCCTCGACCAGGACATCGGTGCGCGCCGGGATGCCCTCCGCGTCGTAGCGGCCAGCGTAGGTACGGGCGCCGGTGGCCTCCATCACCTCGCGCAGCGCGCCCCAGTGGTCGGGGTGGCGGTGGGTGGTGACCAGGGACGCGATCCCGCTCTCGCCGATGAGGGAGAGCAGGGTGTGGGGCTCCGCGGCGGCGTCGATCAGCAGCTGTTCGTCGGTGGCCCGGCAGCGCAGCAGATAGGCGTTGTTGGACATGGGGCCGACCGCGACCTTCGAGATCATGAGATCGGGCAGTTCATGCACGTCGGCCGGTCCGCCGACCGTCACCACTCCGCTGTAGGTCATGGCCTCAGCCTAGTGCGGGCAGGAGGGGCAAGGGACCGTCGGGGCAGGAGAGACCGGCGCCGTCCGTACGGCCGGTGAGCCAGCCCAGCAGGGCGGCGGGGGAGCCGGTGACGGTGACCGGGGACTCCCCGGGGGCGGCGGGGCGGCCGGTGTGCCGGACGTCCGCTTCGCCGGGCCCGGTGGCCAGCCGCAGCGGGGGAATATCCGGGCGCCCGGCGAACCTTGTACCAATCAGCACGGTGAGCAGGCTCTCGACGAACGTGGCGGGGAGATCCGTCACGGTGCGGCCGACGCCGAGATCGACATGGTGCAGCTCGACCTCGGTGAGGCGGCGCAGCGGCAGCCCGGCGGCCGGCTCCCGGACACCGCCGCGCGGGGTCACCTCGTACGGCAGGCGCTCCGGGGGCAGCGCGGCGACCGCCGCGTCGAAGCGGGTGGCGCTGGTGCGCAGATCGTCCAGGTGGACGGCGAGCGGCCGGTCGGCATCCCGCCGGATGTCGGCGTCGCGCGTCTCCGCGTCGGGGTACATCGGGGTCTCTTCACCGGTCCGGGCCCAGGTGAGGAGGTTCACCATCGCGTCCGCGTTGCGGGCCAGATGGGCCAGGACATGGCCGCGGGTCCAGCCCGGGAGCTCCGATGGACGGGTGAGGGAGGCCTCGTCGAGGGCGGCGACGGCGGTCAGCAGCCGGTCCGTCGCCTCCTGTACGGCGGCGGCGTCCCGGGCGTAGTCGGCCCCGGCGTAGTCGGTCATGACCCGACCGTAGTGCGCACCACACGATCGGGTGAAGTCGGCTCCCGTGGCCCGCAAATCGAATGTGCGTGCTATAGGCTCGGCGTGCTGCATCCTTAAGACATCGTCGTCGTGCCCCCATACCCTGGGTTGGGGGCTTCGCTCCGCTCCGCCTCTGCTCCGACCGGCAGGGCCGCCCCGCGAGCGGGCTCGGCGCACCCCGACTCTCTCAAGAAAGGTGCCGACCGGCGTGGCCGACCGTCTCATCGTTCGTGGCGCTCGCGAGCACAACCTCAAGAACGTCTCACTCGACCTTCCCCGCGACTCGCTCATCGTCTTCACCGGGCTGTCCGGGTCGGGCAAGTCGTCCCTCGCGTTCGACACGATCTTCGCCGAGGGGCAGCGCCGGTACGTCGAGTCGCTCTCCTCCTACGCCCGCCAGTTCCTGGGGCAGATGGACAAGCCCGATGTGGACTTCATCGAGGGCCTGTCCCCCGCGGTGTCGATCGACCAGAAGTCGACCTCGCGGAACCCGCGCTCGACGGTCGGCACCATCACCGAGGTCTATGACTACCTCCGGCTGCTGTTCGCCCGTATCGGCAAGCCGCACTGCCCCGAATGCGGCCGTCCGATCGCCCGCCAGTCGCCGCAGGCGATCGTGGACCGGGTGCTGGAGCTCCCCGAGGGCAGCCGCTTCCAGGTGCTCTCCCCGCTGGTGCGCGAGCGCAAGGGGGAGTTCGTCGACCTCTTCTCCGATCTCCAGACCAAGGGCTACAGCCGCGCCCGGGTGGACGGCGCCACCATCCAGCTGTCCGACCCGCCGAAGCTGAAGAAGCAGGAGAAGCACACCATCGAGGTGGTCGTGGACCGCCTCACCGTCAAGGACAGCGCCAAGCGCCGGCTGACGGACTCGGTGGAGACCGCGCTCGGCCTCTCCGGCGGCATGGTGATCCTCGACTTCGTGGACCTGGAGGAGGACGACCCGCAGCGGGAGCGGATGTTCTCCGAGCATCTCTACTGCCCGTACGACGACCTGTCCTTCGAGGAGCTGGAGCCGCGCACCTTCTCCTTCAACTCGCCCTTCGGCGCCTGCCCGGAGTGCACCGGCATCGGCACCCGGATGGAGGTCGACCCGGAGCTGATCGTCCCGGACGAGGAGAAGTCGCTGGACGAGGGCGCCATCCACCCCTGGTCCCACGGCCACACCAAGGACTATTTCGGCCGTCTGGTCGGCGCGCTCGCCGACGCGCTCGGCTTCCGTACCGACGTCCCCTGGGCCGGGCTTCCGCAGCGCGCCAAGAAGGCGCTGCTCAACGGGCACCGGACCCAGATCGAGGTCCGCTACCGCAATCGCTACGGCCGCCAGCGGGCGTACACCACGGCCTTCGAGGGCGCGCTGCCCTATGTGAAGCGGCGCCACTCGGAGGCGGAGAGCGACGCCAGCCGGGAGCGGTTCGAGGGCTATATGCGCGAGGTGCCCTGCCCCACCTGTGAGGGCACCCGCCTCAAGCCGATCGTGCTGGCCGTCACCGTGCAGGACAAGTCCATCGCGGATGTCTCGGCGATGTCGATCAGCGAATGCGCCGAGTTCCTGCGCGGCATGGAGCTGAGCGCGCGCGAGAAGACCATCGCCGAGCGGGTCCTCAAGGAGGTCAACGAGCGGCTGCGGTTCCTGGTCGACGTCGGCCTGGACTACCTCTCGCTCAACCGCGCCGCGGGCACCCTCTCCGGCGGCGAGGCCCAGCGCATCCGGCTGGCCACCCAGATCGGCTCCGGCCTGGTCGGTGTGCTCTATGTGCTGGACGAGCCGTCCATCGGCCTGCACCAGCGTGACAATCACCGGCTGATCGAGACGCTGGTACGGCTGCGCGACCTCGGCAACACCCTGATCGTCGTGGAGCACGACGAGGACACCATCAAGACCTCGGACTGGGTGGTGGACATCGGCCCGGGCGCGGGCGAGCACGGCGGCAAGGTGGTGCACAGCGGGCCGCTGAGCGAGCTGCTGGTCAACCAGGAGTCGGTGACCGGGCACTATCTGTCCGGCAAGAAGGCCATCCCGCTGCCGGCGGCCCGCCGGCCCATGGATCCCAAGCGGCGGCTCACGGTCCACGGCGCCCGGGAGAACAACCTCCAGGACATCGACGTGTCCTTCCCGCTCGGGGTGCTCACCGCCGTCACCGGTGTCTCCGGATCGGGTAAGTCCACGCTGGTCAACGACATCCTCTACACCCATCTGGCCCGCGAGCTGAACGGGGCGCGGGCGGTTCCCGGGCGGCACACCCGGGTCGCCGGCGACGATCTCGTCGACAAGGTGGTGCATGTCGACCAGTCGCCCATCGGCCGCACCCCGCGCTCGAACCCGGCCACGTACACCGGCGTCTTCGACCATGTGCGCAAGCTGTTCGCGGAGACGATGGAGGCCAAGGTCCGGGGGTACCAGCCCGGCCGGTTCTCCTTCAACGTCAAGGGCGGCCGCTGCGAGAACTGCTCCGGTGACGGCACCATCAAGATCGAGATGAACTTCCTGCCGGATGTGTATGTGCCGTGCGAGGTCTGCCACGGCGCGCGCTACAACCGGGAGACCCTGGAGGTGCACTACAAGGGCAAGTCCATCGCCGAGGTGCTGGACATGCCCATCGAGGAGGCCCTGGACTTCTTCGAGGCCGTGCCCACCATCGCCCGCCATCTGCGCACCCTCAACGAGGTCGGGCTGGGCTATGTCCGGCTCGGGCAGCCCGCGCCGACCCTCTCCGGCGGTGAGGCCCAGCGCGTCAAGCTGGCGAGCGAGCTCCAGAAGCGGTCCACCGGCCGCACGGTGTATGTGCTGGACGAGCCGACCACCGGTCTGCACTTCGAGGACATCAGCAAGCTGATCAGCGTGCTCTCCGGCCTGGTCGACAAGGGCAACACGGTGATCGTCATCGAGCACAACCTCGATGTGATCAAGACGGCCGACTGGGTCGTGGACATGGGCCCCGAGGGCGGCAGCGGCGGCGGTCTGGTGATCGCCGAGGGCACCCCGGAGGACGTGGCCTCGATCCCGGTCAGCCACACCGGGAAGTTCCTGCGGGACATGCTGGGCGACCGGGTGAGCGACGCCACGGTGCCCGCCGCGCGCAAGGGCGGCGTGACCAGCAAGAAGGCGCCCGCCAAGAAGGCCGCCGCGAAGTCCACGGCGGCCAAGAAGACCGCGGCGAAGAAGACCGTGGCCAAGAAGGCGGCGGCCAAGACCACGGCCGCCTCCAAGCGGGCGGCCGCGAAGTAGCCCGAGCCGCTGTGCCCGCGCCACGCCCGGACCGATCCGGGCGCGGCGCGTGCTCAGGCGTACAGCGGCGTGCTCAGGCGTACAGCGGCAGGCTCAGGCCAGCTCGGACGCGTAGGGCGGCTCCGCGCCCGCGCGGGAGCAGGTGATCGCGGCGGCGCGGGCGGCGAAGCCCAGCACATCCCGCCAGGCCGCCTCGTCCAGCTTGGCCAGTGCGGGCGCCGACAGCGCCTGGTGCCCCGCCAGCCGGTGCAGCAGCGCGGCGTTCACGGTGTCACCCGCCCCGATGGTGTCCACGATGTCCACCCGCTCGCCCGGCACCGAGATCACCGAGCCGTCCTGGCGCCGTACGCTCAGCCCCTCCCCGCCATGGGTGAGCACCACGGCCGCCGGACCCGTCGCCAGCCACGCGCCCACGGCCCTCTCGACATCCCCCGCGTCCTCCGAGTCGGCCAGCCACCTGGCGTCCTCTATGGACAGCTTCAGCAGGCCGATATGGGGCAGCCAGCCGTGGAAGCGGGCCCGGTAGGCATCGGCGTCGGGGATCAGGCCGGTGCGGATATTGGGGTCCAGCGTGGTGAAGACCCCGCGCGCGGCCTCGCGCCGCAGCAGTTCCTCGTACGCGCTCGCGCCCGGCTCCAGCACCAGCGAGCAGGTGCCCAGCGACAGCGCGCTCACCCCCTCGGGAAGGGACGGCGGCAGGGTGAAGAGCCGGTCCGCGGTGCCCTGCACATAGAAGCCGTACCCGGCCGAGCCATCGGCCCCGATGGAGGCGACGGCCAGGGTCGTGGGCTCCTCGCCGCGCTGCACCAGCGCGGTGTCCACACCGTCCTTCCGCAGGCCCTCCAGCAGCGCCTCCCCGAAGCCGTCCGTGGAGACCCGCGAGCAGAACGCGGTGGGCGAGCCGAGCCGCCCCAGCGCCAGCGCGGTGTTGTACGGGCCGCCGCCGCGCGCGGGGCGCAGCGCGGGCAACTGGCCCGCCGCCGCGGCGCTCGACGTGCGTTCGGGCACGAGGTCGATCAGGGCTTCTCCGGCGACGACGATCACGAGACGGGGTCCTTTCCGGCGATTCCGGCGATTCCGGGGGTTCCGGGGAGCGGTCGGTCGAGCGGTGGGTCGGGGGCTTCGGCCGCACAGCCGCACGAGGTGCGGTGGACGAAGGCACAGGGCAGCCGTACGGTGCGCGGCGGCCGCCCCGGATTCTCCAGCCGATCGAGCAGCAGCCGGACGGCGGTGGCGCCGACCTCCCGGCTGGGCTGGGAGATCGCGGTGAGCCCGGGGGAGAAGACATCCGCCCAGGAGAAGTCGTCGAAGCAGACCAGCGCGAGATCGTCCGGCACGCTCAGCCCCGCCGTCCGCAGGGCGCGCAGCGCACCGATGGTCATCGCGTTGTTCGCGGTGATGATCGCGGTGGGCGGTTCGGGGGAGGCCAGCAGCCGGTGAACGGCGTCCTCCGCACCCCGCGCCTCGGAGTGGCCCTCGGCCAGCAGCCCGGGGCGGAACGGCAGCCCGTGCCGCTCCAGCCCGGCCCGGTAGCCCGCGATCCGCTCGGTGGTGGTGCTCAGCCCCGGCAGCCCCGCGACCAGCCCGATGCGGAGGTGGCCGAGATCGGCGAGATGGTCGACCAGCTGTTCGACGGGGCGCGTGTTCTCGGCGCACACCTGGTCGTGGGCGTCGCCGACCAGCCGGTCGAGGAAGACCGCGGGGATCTTGCGGCGGCCCAGATACTCCAGCAGCCCGGCGGGCTCGGCCGACGGGGCGAGGATCACGCCGTCCACCCGCCGCTCATGGAGCAGCCGGACGACGGTCAGCTCATGCGCGGGGTCGTCATGCGGATCGGCGATCAGCAGGCCGTAGCCCCGCTCCAGGGCGCTGGACTCGACGCCCTGGAGGATCTCGGTGAAGTACGGATTGCTGATCGCCGAGACGGCCAGGCCGATCGAGCGGGTGCGCGCGGTCACCAGGGAGCGCGCCAGCGTGTTGGGGATGTAGCCGAGGTCGTCGATGGCGTCCAGCACGGCCTTACGGGTGCCGGGGCGCACCGGCCGGGTCTTGTTGAGCACGTGCGAGACGGTGGCCACGGACACCCCGGCGCGACGGGCGACATCGACCATGGTTGCCATCCGCTGCGGTCCTTAACGTCGAGATCGTCGGGGGAGGGGCACGTAACGTATCGCATCGGGCGCTCGGCGTAAACGTTTGCGTAAGCGCTTGCGCACACCCCGGGGGCGGCCGCGGACGGATGGATCTGTGCCGGTATGGTCGGAGGGCCCTCACACCCCCAGGAGCCGCAGATGTCCAGCCAGCCCGCCTCCCGTCGAACCGTGCTGTGCCGCGCAGCGCTGGCCGGAGCCGCCGGGCTCGGGGTGGCGGCCTGCTCCCCGGACGGATCGGGCAAGAAGGTGTCCCCGACGCCCACCGCCCCCGTCGAACTCGGCTCGGCCGGTGTCGTGCCGGTCGGCGGCGCCAAGATCTACCGCGAGCAGCGGGTGGTGGTGGCCCAGCCCGCCAAGGGGGAGTTCACGGCGTTCAGCGCGGTGTGCACCCACGCCGGATGCGTCGTCGACACCGTCGAGGACGGCAAGATCAACTGTCCCTGCCACGGCAGCCAGTTCGACGCCCGCACCGGCAAGGTCGTCCAGGGGCCCGCGGAGAAGCCCCTGCCGTCGGTCCCGGTCACCGCGAAGGGCGGACGGCTCGTCGCGGGCCCCGACGCCTGAGCGGACGGCATCTGGACGGGCGAGGCCGGCGACTCCTGAAATCCCCTGGACCTCACCGAACCGCGTCCCGACGGCACCGGATGTGTCACTCCCCGCAAGTAGGGTGGTGACCATGGCCGACCCGAGCAGCTACCGCCCCAAGCCGGGACAGATCCCCGACTCGCCGGGGGTCTACAAGTTCCGTGACGAGCACGGCCGGGTGATCTACGTCGGAAAGGCGAAGAGCCTGCGCCAGCGGCTCTCGTCGTACTTCCAGGACCTGGCGAACCTCCACCCGCGGACCCGCACCATGGTCACCACGGCCGCCGCCGTGGAATGGACCGTGGTCTCCACCGAGGTCGAGGCCCTGCAGCTCGAGTACTCCTGGATCAAGGAGTTCGACCCCCGGTTCAACGTCATGTACCGCGACGACAAGAGCTACCCCTCCCTCGCCGTGACCCTCAACGAGGAGTTCCCCCGGGTCCAGGTGATGCGCGGTGCCAAGAAGAAGGGCGTGCGCTACTTCGGCCCGTACGCCCACGCCTGGGCCATCCGCGAGACCGTCGACCTGATGCTGCGCGTGTTCCCCGTCCGGACCTGCTCCGCCGGGGTGTTCAAGCGCTCCGCCCAGATCGGCCGCCCCTGTCTGCTCGGCTACATCGGCAAGTGCTCGGCCCCCTGCGTCGGCCGTGTCACCGCCGAGGAGCACCGCCAACTGGCCGAGGAGTTCTGCGACTTCATGGCCGGCCGCACCGGCACCTATCTGCGCCGTCTGGAGGAGCGGATGCACGAGGCGGCCGAGGAGATGGAGTACGAGAAGGCGGCCCGGCTCCGTGACGACATAGGGGCGCTCAAGCGCGCCATGGAGAAGAACGCGGTGGTGCTCGCCGACGCCACCGACGCGGACCTGATAGCGGTCGCCGAGGACGAGCTGGAGGCGGCCGTCCAGATCTTCCATGTGCGCGGCGGCCGGGTGCGCGGTCAGCGCGGCTGGGTCACCGACAAGGTCGAGGCCGTCGACACCGCCGGGCTGGTCGAGCACGCCCTCCAGCAGCTGTACGGGGAGGAGCGCGGCGACGCCGTCCCCAAGGAGGTCCTGGTGCCCGCCGTGCCGGAACCGGCCGAGCCGGTCGCCCAGTGGCTCGCCGGGCGCCGGGGCTCCCGGGTCGATCTGCGCATCCCGCAGCGCGGCGACAAGAAGGACCTCATGGAGACCGTGCAGCGCAACGCCCAGCAGGCGCTCGCGCTGCACAAGACCAAGCGCGCCTCCGACCTCACCACCCGCTCCCGGGCGCTGGAGGAGATCGCCGAGGCCCTGGGGCTGGACTCCGCTCCGCTGCGTGTGGAGTGCTTCGACATCTCCCATCTCCAGGGCGATGACGTGGTGGCCTCCATGGTGGTCTTCGAGGACGGGCTCCCCCGGAAGAGTGAGTACCGCCGCTTCCAGATCAAGAGCTTCGCCGGGCAGGACGATGTCCGCTCCATGCACGAGGTCGTGAGCCGCCGCTTCCGCCGCTATCTGCAGGAGAAGCAGAAGACGGGGGAGTGGCAGGAGGAAGTCACCGGGGCTTCCGGGGTTCCCGGGGCTGTCGAGGCGTCCGAGCCCGCCGGGTCCACCGGGGCCCCCGGGCAGCCCCTCGACGGATCCGCTGGACCCGACGGACCCGAGGGACCCGCTGGACCCGACGGCCCCGACCAGGGGCCCTCCGGCCCGATCGACGAGGAGGGCAGGCCGAAGCGGTTCGCCTACCCGCCCCAGCTCGTCGTGGTCGACGGCGGCAAGCCGCAGGTGGCCGCCGCCAAGCGGGCCCTGGACGAGCTCGGCGTCGACGATGTCGCCGTCTGCGGCCTCGCCAAGCGGCTCGAGGAGGTATGGCTGCCGGACGAGGAGGACCCGGTGGTGCTGCCCCGCAGCAGCGAGGGGCTCTACCTCCTCCAGCGGGTCCGCGACGAGGCCCACCGCTTCGCCATCACCTACCAGCGCAGCAAGCGCGCCAAGTCGCTGAAGGCCGGGCCGCTGGACACCGTTCCCGGCCTCGGTGACAGCCGTAAGCAGGCCCTGCTGAAGCACTTCGGCTCGGTCAAGCGGCTGCGCGCCGCCACCGTCGAGCAGATCTGCGAGGTGCCCGGCGTCGGCCGTAAGACGGCCGAGACGGTCGCCGCGGCGCTCGCCGGGGCCGCCCCGGCCGCGCCCGCCGTGAACACCGCCACAGGAGAGATCATTGAGGACGAGGCCGCTGGCGCGGCTTCGTCGAACGGGGGGACCAGACCATGACCGAGCACGAGAACCACGGAGACGGAGCGCAGGTGAATACGGGCACGTCGGGCGAGCCCGCCGAGGCGGCGGCCATCCCCGAGCTGGTGATCATCTCTGGAATGTCGGGCGCGGGCCGCAGCACCGCCGCCAAGTGTCTGGAGGACCTCGGCTGGTTCGTCGTGGACAACCTGCCGCCCGCGCTGATCCCCACCATGGTCGACCTGGGCGCCCGCTCCCAGGGCAACGTGGCCCGGATCGCCGTGGTGGTGGACGTCCGCGGCCGCCGCTTCTTCGACAACCTCCGCGAGTCCCTCGCGGACCTCGCCGCCAAGAACGTCAAGCGGCGCGTGCTGTTCCTGGAGGCGTCCGACGAGGCGCTGGTGCGCCGTTTCGAGTCCGTGCGCCGCCCGCACCCCCTCCAGGGCGACGGCCGGATCGTGGACGGCATCGCCGCCGAGCGCGATCTGCTGCGCGAGCTGCGCGGGGACGCCGATCTGGTGATCGACACCTCCAGCCTCAACGTCCATGAGCTGCGCGCCAAGATGGACGCCCAGTTCGCGGGCGAGGAGGAGCCCGAGCTGCGGGCCACCGTGATGTCGTTCGGCTACAAGTACGGGCTGCCGGTCGACGCCGATCTGGTGGTGGACTGCCGCTTCCTGCCCAATCCGCACTGGGTCCCCGAGCTGCGCCCCTTCACCGGGCTCAACGAGGAGGTCTCCAGCTATGTCTTCAACCAGCCCGGCGCCAAGGAGTTCCTGGACCGCTACGCGGAACTGCTCCAGCTCATCGCCGCGGGCTACCGCCGCGAGGGCAAGCGCTATGTGACCATCGCCGTCGGCTGCACCGGCGGCAAGCACCGCAGCGTCGCGATGTCCGAACGGCTCGCCCCGCGGCTCGCCGCCGAGGGAGTGGAGACCGTCATCGTCCACCGGGACATGGGGCGCGAGTGACCATTCGTAGCAACCGGCTGCGACGGCTGGTCGGGGCGCGGACGAACCGGGGCGCACAGCCCAAGGTCGTCGCCCTGGGCGGCGGCATGGGCCTGTCGGCGTCGCTCGCCGCGCTGCGCCGGATCACCGGCGATCTGACCGCCGTCGTCACCGTGGCCGACGACGGGGGCTCCAGCGGACGCCTCCGCGACGAGCTGGGCGTGCTGCCGCCCGGCGATCTGCGCAAGGCCCTGGCCGCGCTGTGCGGCGACGACGACTGGGGCCAGACCTGGGCGCGGGTCATCCAGCACCGCTTCGCCAGCGAGGGCGAGCTGCACGGCCACGCGGTCGGCAATGTGCTGATCGTCGCCCTGTGGGAGCAGCTGGGCGACCATGTGAAGGCGCTCGACCTGGTCGGCAAGCTGCTGGGCGCCCACGGCCGGGTGCTGCCCATGTCGGCCGTCCCCCTGGAGCTCCAGGCGTACGTCCGGGGCCATGACCCGGCGCGCCCGGACGAGGTCTCCACCGTCGCCGGGCAGGCCACCGTGGCGCTCACCCCCGGCGAGGTGCAGTCGGTCCATCTGGTGCCGCACGATCCGCCGGCCGTCCCCGAGGCCGTTGACGCGGTCATGGACGCCGACTGGGTGGTGCTGGGGCCCGGCTCCTGGTTCTCCTCCGTGATCCCGCATCTGCTGGTCCCCGATCTGCTCAAGGCGCTCACCGAGACCAAGGCCCGGCGCGTGCTCTCGCTGAACCTCGCCCCTCAGCCGGGAGAAACCGACGGCTTCTCCCCGCAGCGTCATTTGGAGGTTTTGGCCCGACACGCCCCTAAACTCGCCTTCGACGTGGTGCTGGCCGATCAGGCCGCCGTCCCCGACCAGAGCAGTCTGTGCGACGCCGCCAAGCGGCTGGGCGGCACAGTCGAGCTGGCGCCGGTGGCCGCGACCGACGGTGCCCCGAAGCACGACCCGGAGCTTCTGGCGGCCGCGTACGACCGTATTTTTCGGATGCATGGAAGGATCGGCCCATGGCGATGACGGCAGCGGTGAAGGACGAAATCTCCCGGCTCCCCGTCACCCGGACCTGCTGCCGGAAAGCGGAGGTCTCGGCGATCCTGCGGTTCGCGGGCGGGCTGCACCTGGTCAGCGGGCGCATCGTGATCGAGGCGGAGCTGGACACCGGGATCGCGGCCCGCAGGGTCCGCAAGGACATCCTGGAGATCTTCGGCCACTCCTCGGACCTGGTGGTGATGGCCCCCGGCGGGCTGCGCCGCGGCAGCCGGTACGTGGTGCGGGTGGTGGCGGGCGGTGACCAGCTGGCGCGGCAGACCGGTCTGGTCGACGGCCGCGGCCGGCCGATCCGCGGACTGCCGCCGCAGGTCGTCTCCGGCGCCACCTGCGACGCCGAGGCCGCCTGGCGCGGGGCCTTCCTCGCCCACGGCTCGCTCACCGAGCCCGGCCGCTCGTCCTCCCTGGAGGTGACCTGCCCCGGCCCGGAGGCCGCGCTCGCCCTGGTCGGCGCCGCCCGCCGGCTGCAGATCGCGGCCAAGGCGCGCGAGGTGCGCGGGGTGGACCGGGTGGTCGTCCGGGACGGTGATGCCATCGGCGCGCTGTTGACGCGGCTGGGGGCGCATGAGTCGGTCCTCGCCTGGGAGGAGCGGCGGATGCGCCGCGAGGTGCGGGCCACCGCCAACCGCCTCGCCAACTTCGACGACGCCAATCTGCGCCGCTCGGCCCGCGCCGCCGTCGCCGCCGGGGCCCGGGTGCAGCGCGCCCTGGAGATCCTGGGCGACGAGGTGCCCGAGCACCTCGCCGCGGCCGGGCGGCTGCGCATGGAGCACAAGCAGGCGTCCCTGGAGGAGCTGGGCGCCCTCGCCGACCCGCCGCTGACCAAGGACGCCGTCGCGGGCCGTATCCGCCGGCTGCTGGCCATGGCCGACAAGCGCGCCCAGGACCTGGGCATCCCCGGCACCGAGTCCAGCCTGACCGAGGAGATGGCCGACGGCATGGTCGGCTGACGGCGCCCGTGCCCGGGGCCGACCGTCCTGAGACCGCGCAGCGGCCCGGTAGTCCCTCCCTATCCGCTCGCGAGCCTGCAAGGCACGAACCGGCTCGCCGGGGATACGGCTCAGATGGCGCTGACCGGGCGGATGTCGCCGGGCGATGCCTGGCGTGGGGTCCCGTCATCGGTCCCGCACCGCAGTCCTGCGGTGGATGTGACTCCGGGCGCGGAAGCCGGCTGTGCAGGAGAGCATGACTCGGCGTGAGCCTTGTGTTCACGGCCGAGAAGTTGACATCCCGCTGCTGCTCCGCGCCGGAGTGGACGGCACCGAACTGGGGCGGCAGATGCCCGACGAGGGCACCGGCCCGGTCGAGCTCTACCTCACCGCCGAGCAGGCCGCCCGCTTGCGCGGCAAGGACGTGCGGCTCGCCGAGAAGAAGGTCTCCGCGCAGGGCCGCGACCGGCTGAAGGCCGCGGGCGACGGTGTCTTCCGCCCCGACAGCGGCAAGGGCGGGCTGAAGCAGCGGCTGGCCGAGGGTGTGGTCGGCTGACCGCCTCGGGAGTGAAGCGCGGAAGCCGCGTCCCCGCTCCCCGTACCCGCACCTCGCGCCCCTGAAGAACACGGGCGATCCGGCGGCGCACACGTCCCCCGGTCATGCGCCGGAGCGCTTGCTTGGTGTCCGCGATGGCGGAGTCATCGCCTCCCGTAGTGGCGTTCCGGAGGGTCGCCGCTCTGCTGTCTGTCCAGCGCAGAACGCCCGGACGATTGGCGGAGCCAGAGAATCGAACAACCGGCCTGCGAGTCACTGGTTATGGTGATCGATGAGTAAATGCGAGCTTGTGTGCGGTGGTCGTACTACGGTCCGAGACCGTGACGCAAGTGAAGCTGATGCCGGATGCCTTGCAGGCTCCGGCATTTGAGCGCACCCTGCCCGCGATCAACGAGGCCGCGAACTGGGTCTCCGCCGTGTCCTTCGAGCACTGGGGGGCTCAAGGGCAGCGTGCGCGAGCTGCGGAAGCGGTGTTACGGCGAGCTGAAGACCCGTGGGTTCGGGGCACAGGCCGCGCAGCACATCATCAAGCGCGTGGCCGACGCCTGTACGACGCTGCGGGCCAACATCAAGGCCGGGAATCTCGGCCCCGAGCACTCCAAGCGCCGGAGCAAGGCGGAGTCCAAGCGGGTCGTCTTCCGTCCGCACGCCGCGCACACTTTTGACGACCGGAGCCTGAGCTGGAACTACGACACCCGGACCGTGAGCGTCTGGACCCTGGACGGCCGGGTCAAGAACGTGCGGTTCACCTGCATGCCCGACCCGGTCCCCGCATAGCGCGGGGACTGGTAGATGTGACCCGTGACCGTCCTGCCGTAGGGGGCAGTCGGGAGCATAAGCGGAGCCGTATCAAACCGAGTCAACAAACTCGTCGTATACGGCCGAGCAGTTGACCTATGACACCGAGCCCGGCTACGACCATGTGATCGTCGAGGCGCGCACCGCGAGCCAGGACGACTGGACCACCCGCCCCCGACGCGAACGGCGGCTTCTCCACCGAGGTGCCCAACGAGTGTGAGGCGGGCTTCCTGCTCAACCTGCACCCGTTCGTCAACTTCTCGGCCGTGAACGGACCGAGCTTGTTGACTCAGTCGGCCACACCGATTCATGTCCTGCGCGGCTGGCTTCCGCGCCGCGAATCACATCCACCGCAGGACTGCGGTGTGGGACCGCTGACGGGGCCGCACACTGGGGCGCGCCCAGCGGCATCCGTTCGGTCAGCGCCATCTGAGTCGCATCCCCGGCAAGCCGGTTCGTGCGTTGCAGGCTCGCGAACGGATGCGAAGGGATTGCCGGACCGCTGCGCAGTCCGACGGCGGAGGATGCGATTTCTCCCAGGCGTGATCGCCCGGGGTTCCTCGCAAGGACAGGCGGAAGCACTAGCTGACCCCCGGTGACGACGGCTGCACCGCGAAGGGCAACACCGGCTCCTGGAACAGCCTGACGGGCTCCTCCGAGGGGTGGGTGCCGGTCTCGCTGGACGTGAGCGGCTACGCGGGCAAGAAGGCCGAGCCGGCCATCTCGTACGTCACCGACCCGGGCACCGGCGGCAGGGGTGCCTTCGTGGACGGCACCGAGCTCACGGTCGGCGGCACCGCCGAGGAATCCGAGGGCTTCGAGACCGCGCTCGGCCCGTGGACGGTGCGAGGGGCGCCGGAGGGCAGTCCGGCCAACGCCGGGGACCGGTCCCGTTCCCGGGAGCTCTTCCACACCGTCGCGGGTGTCACCACGCGGGACACCGTGCTGCTGGGATTCGGCCTCGAGCACGTCCCCGACACCGGCCAGAGGGCCCGGCTGGTGGGCGACGCGCTACGTGCGCTGCGTCGTTGACAGTGCGTGACACATCGTGACTGAATCGGCGGTCCGTACCACTTTCCGGTGGTCATGGGCCGCCGATGCCAATGTCACGTACGTCCCGTGATAGCGGTAGGGTCGGAGGCGGTCGGGGACATCCCATTACACGTTCGCCGGCGTCCAGACCGGCACACCAACGAGGAGATCGGTTCGTGACGATCCGCGTAGGCATCAATGGCTTCGGCCGCATCGGTCGCAACTACTTCCGCGCGCTCCTTGAGCAGGGCGCGGACATCGAGATCGTCGGTGTCAACGACCTGACCGACAACGCCACCCTGGTCCACCTGCTCAAGTACGACTCCATCCTCGGCCGGCTGAAGCACGAGGTCAGCCACACCGAGGACACCATCACGGTGGGCAACCAGACCTTCAAGACGATGGCCGAGCGCGACCCGGCCGCCCTTCCGTGGGGCGAACTCGGCGCCGACATCGTGGTGGAGTCCACCGGCATCTTCACCAAGCGTGATGACGCCGCCAAGCACCTTGCCGCCGGCGCCAAGAAGGTCCTGATCTCCGCGCCCGCCAAGAACGAGGACATCACCATCGTGATGGGCGTCAACCAGGACAAGTACGACCCGGCGAACCACCACGTCATCTCCAACGCCTCCTGCACCACCAACTGTGTGGCGCCGATGGCCAAGGTCCTCGACGAGAACTTCGGCATCGTCAAGGGCATGATGACGACGGTCCACGCGTACACCAACGACCAGCGCATCCTGGACTTCCCGCACAAGGACCTGCGTCGCGCCCGCGCGGCGGCCGAGAACATCATCCCGACCTCCACCGGTGCCGCCAAGGCCACCGCGCTGGTCCTCCCGCAGCTCAAGGGCAAGCTGGACGGCATCGCGATGCGCGTCCCGGTCCCGACCGGCTCGGTCACCGACCTCGTCCTGGAGCTCGACCGCGAGGTCACCAAGGACGAGATCAACACCGCCTTCCAGAAGGCCGCCGAGGGTCAGCTCAAGGGCATCCTCGAGTACACCGAGGACCCGATCGTCTCCTCGGACATCGTCAACTGGCCCGCGTCCTGCACGTTCGACTCCTCCCTGACCATGGTCCAGGGCAAGCAGGTCAAGGTCGTCGGCTGGTACGACAACGAGTGGGGCTACTCCAACCGCCTCGTCGACCTGACCGTCTTCGTCGGCGGCCGGCTCTGACCGCTGTCCCGATGAGCTAGGAAACGGGGCCCGCTACGACGCCGTCGTAACGGGCCCCGATCCATGATCAAGGAGTCATCCCTGTGAAGACGATTGACGATCTTCAGGTCGCCGGGCAGCGGGTCTTCGTCCGTGCCGATCTGAACGTTCCGCTCGACGGCGAGACGATCACCGACGACGGCCGGATCCGCGCCGCCGTCCCGACGATCACCAAGCTCCTGGACCGGGGCGCCAAGGTGATCGTCGCCTCGCACCTGGGCCGCCCCAAGGGCGCCCCGGACCCCCAGTACTCGCTCGCCCCGGTCGCCCGGCGGCTCGGCGAACTCCTCGGCAAGCAGGTCGCCTTCGCGACCGACACCGTGGACGACAGCGCCCGGGCCACCGTGGCGGCCCTCGGCGACGGCGAGGTCGCGCTGCTGGAGAACCTGCGCTTCAACGCCGGTGAGACCAGTAAGGACGACACCGAGCGCGGCGCCTTCGCCGACCGGCTCGCCGGCCTCGCCGACCTCTACGTGGGCGACGGCTTCGGCGCGGTCCACCGCAAGCACGCCTCGGTGTACGACCTCCCGGCGCGGCTGCCGCACGCCGCGGGCGACCTGATCGCCGCCGAGCTCACCGTCCTGAAGAAGCTCACCGAGGACGTCAAGCGGCCCTACGCGGTGGTCCTCGGCGGCGCCAAGGTCTCCGACAAGCTCGGCGTGATCGACCACCTCCTGGAGAAGGCCGACCGCATCCTGATCGGCGGCGGCATGGCCTACACCTTCCTCAAGGCCCAGGGGCACGAGGTCGGCGGTTCGCTGCTGCAGGAGGACCAGGTCCCGGCGGTCCAGGACTATCTGCGCCGGGCCGAGGAACGCGGTGTGGAGTTCGTGCTCCCGGTCGATGTCACGGCCGCGTCCGAATTCCCGGACCTGAAGACCAAGGCCCCCGCGAACCCGCGGCTCGTCGCCGCGGACGCGATCCCGGCCGAGCTCATGGGGCTGGACATCGGCCCGGAGACCCGCAAGCTGTACGCCTCGAAGCTGGCCGACGCGGCCACCGTCTTCTGGAACGGCCCCATGGGCGTCTTCGAGCACCCCGACTTCGCCGAGGGCACCCGGGCCGTGGCCCAGGCGCTCCTGGACAGCCCGGCCTTCACCGTGGTCGGCGGCGGCGACTCCGCCGCGGCCGTACGCATCCTGGGCTTCGACGAGAACGCTTTCGGCCACATCTCGACCGGCGGTGGAGCGAGCCTCGAATACCTCGAGGGCAAGACGCTCCCCGGCCTCGCCGCACTGGAGGACTGAACACCGTGAGTGACCGCATTCCGCTGATGGCGGGCAACTGGAAGATGAACCTCAACCACCTCGAGGCCATCGCCCACGTCCAGAAGCTCGCCTTCGGGCTCGCCGACAAGGACTACGAGGCCGTGGAGGTCGCGGTGCTGCCGCCCTTCATCGATCTGCGGTCCGTGCAGACCCTGGTCGACGGCGACAAGCTGAAGATCAAGTACGGCGCCCAGGACATCTCGGCGCATGACTCCGGCGCCTACACCGGCGAGATCTCCGGCCCGATGCTGGCCAAGCTCAGGTGCGCCTACGCCGTCGTCGGGCACTCGGAGCGGCGCCAGTACCACGACGAGACCGACGAGCTGTGCAACGCCAAGGTCAAGGCGGCCTTCCGCAACGACCTCACCCCGATCCTGTGCGTCGGCGAGGGCCTCGACGTCCGTAAGGCGGGCAACCAGGTCGCGCACACCCTCGCCCAGGTGGACGGGGGCCTGAAGGACGTCCCGGCCGAGCAGGCCGAGACGATCGTGATCGCCTACGAGCCGGTCTGGGCGATCGGCACCGGCGAGGTCGCGACCCCCGAGGACGCCCAGGAGGTCTGCGGGGCCATCCGCGGCCGGCTCGCCGAGCTCTACGGCCAGGAGGGCGCCGACAAGGTCAGGATCCAGTACGGCGGCTCGGTGAAGTCCGGGAACGTCGCCGCGATCATGGCCAAGCCGGATGTGGACGGCGCCCTGATCGGCGGTGCCTCGCTGGACGCGGACGAATTCGTCAAGATCGTTCGTTTCCGCGACCAGTGAGTAGGCCCTAGCGCGCGCGTCGTCGTACCCTGTCGGGGGCCGGGGCGGTGGAAATCGCACCGTCCGGCCCCCGACGTCCGTACAAGCCCGAGAAGGTTGGTCCAGCTGTGATCATGGGGTTCTCGATCGCCCTCATCATCTTCAGCCTGCTGCTGATGATGTTGGTGCTCATGCACAAGGGGAAGGGCGGCGGCCTGTCCGACATGTTCGGTGGCGGCATGCAGTCCTCGGTGGGCGGCTCCTCGGTCGCCGAGCGCAACCTGGACCGCATCACCGTGGTGGTCGGGCTGCTGTGGTTCGTCTGCATCGTCGTGCTCGGGCTGCTGATGAAGCTCGACTGAGGGTCCGCCGGCGGGGCCCGTCCGGGGCCCGGCTGACGCCCGATAACTGACGTACCGTCGTCAGCGGGGCCCATATGCGGCCTATGATGGCATGGCGTCCTCCGTGACGGGTGTAACTCCTCTCACTGGACGCGCGTTGGGCCTTACGTAGACTGGGGCGCCGGGCGGCGAAGCTGCCAATCGAGGCTTCGCGGCACCATCACGCAGGGAGTTACGACCGTGGCAAGTGGCAACGCGATCCGTGGAAGTCGGGTCGGGGCGGGGCCGATGGGAGAAGCCGAGCGAGGCGAATCGGCGCCGCGCCTGCGCATCTCCTTCTGGTGCTCGAACGGGCATGAGACCGTGCCGAGCTTCGCCAGCGACGCGCAGATCCCTGACACGTGGGACTGCCCCCGCTGCGGCTTCCCGGCCGGCAAGGACCGGGACAACCCGCCGGACCCGCCGCGCACCGAGCCGTACAAGACGCATCTGGCGTACGTACGGGAGCGGCGCAGCGACGCCGACGGCGAGGCGATCCTCGCCGAGGCACTCGCCAAGCTCCGGGGCGAGATCTAGACACACAACGCGGTACGACGGCCCGGCCGGGCACCTCCTGTGAGGGGTGCGCGGCCGGGCCGTTGTCAGTGGTGCGGGCTACGGTCATGGGGTGCTGGATCACCGGGGGAGCCGTCCCGCCGGTGGGGCCGGTTCATGGGACGCAGGGGGGATCGTCATGGCCGCGGTGGACGCCGGTGAGCTGGGTGCCGGGAAACCGGCGGCGCCCGGGTGGCGCGGGGGGTTCGGCCGGCTGTGGGCCGCCGCGGTCGTCTCCCGGTTCGGGGACGCCCTGCGGGGCGCGGCGCTGCCGTTGCTGGCCGTCTCGCTGACCGATTCGCCGGTGCTGGTCTCGCTCGTGACCGCCTGCGGCTTTCTGCCCTGGCTGCTGTTCGGGCTGATCGGCGGGGCGATCGCGGACCGGGTGGACCAGCGGCGGGCGATGTGGGCGGTGGACGGCGTGCGGGCCGTCCTGATGGCGGGGTTCGCCGTCGCGGTGTGGCTGGACCGGGCCAGCATCGGGCTGCTGCTCGCCCTCGCCTTCGCCCTCACCACCCTCCAGACCCTGTTCGACAACGCGGCCACGGCGCTGCTGCCGTCCGTGGTGGGGCAGCGGGCACTGGGCCGGGCCAACGCGCGGCTGATGACCGGGCAGGAGGTCATGGGCCGGTTCGTGGGCGCCCCGCTGGTGCCGGTGCTGCTCGGCCTCGGCGCCGCGATGCCGTACGCGGCGGACGCGGTCACCTACCTCGCCGCCGCCGCGCTGGTCGCCTCGCTGCGGGCGGCACCCCCCGAGCGGGCCCCGCGCCCGCCGGGCGGGTCGCTGCGGCGCGATATCGCCGAGGGCCTGGCCGTGCTGTGGCGGGACCGCACGCTGCGGGCGCTGTGCGCCTCCACCACGCTGTGCAACATAGGCATCGGCGCGCTCATCGCCACCCTGGTGCTGCACATCACCGGCTGGCTGGACGCCGGGAACACCGGCTACGCGGCCGTCATCACGGTCTACGGGATCGGCAGCGTGGCCGGGGGCCTGGTGGCCGCCCGGCTCACCGAGAAGCTCGGCCGCGCCCGCGCCCTCGTGGTGTGCGGCACCGCGCAGATCGGTGCCCTGACCGCCCTCGGGGCGATACGGAGCCTGCCGGTCGCGGTCGCCGCCATGGGCCTCTTCGGCTTCGCGGGGATCGTCTGGAACGTCACCGAGGTGACGATGATGCAGCAGCGCAGCCCCGACGGGGCACTCGGGCGGGTGAGCTCCGCCTTCCGCACCCTGTCGATCGCGGGCACCCCGCTCGGCGCGCTGCTGGGCGGGGTGATGGCCCAGGCGTGGGGGCTCAACACCCCGGCGCTGGGGGCCGCCGCGCTCTTCGTCTGCGGGGTGGCGGCCCTCGTTCCGGGAATGTGGTCCGTCATCAATTAGGTTGGTGGCACGGGGGCCAGGTACCGACGAGAAGTGGGCTGATGTCCGAGATGAACATGGAAGGCCGCACCAGGCTGGACCAGCTGCCGGAATGGCACGCGCTGGCCGCACACCGCAAGGAGCTGGGCGACGCCCATCTGCGCGACCTGTTCGCGGGCGACCCGGAGCGCGGGAGCCGTCTCACCCTTCAGGTCGGCGATCTCCACGTCGACTACTCCAAGCACCTGGTGACCGACGAGACCCTGCGGCTGCTGCGCGAGCTGGCGAGCGCCACCAAGGTGGCCGAGCTGCGCGACGCCATGTTCCGCGGCGAGCGGATCAACACCACAGAGGACCGCTCGGTGCTGCACATCGCGCTGCGCGCACCGCACTCCGCGGAGATCAAGGCGGACGGGCAGGACGTCGTCGGCGAAGTGCACGCCGTGCTCGCCAAGATGGCCGTCTTCGCCGACCGCGTCAGGTCCGGCGACTGGACCGGCCACACCGGCAAGCGGATCAAAAACGTCGTCAACATCGGCATCGGCGGCTCCGATCTGGGCCCGAAGATGGCGTACGAGGCGCTGCGCTCCTACAGCGACCGCTCGATGACGTTCCGGTTCGTCTCCAATGTGGACGGCGCGGATCTGCACGAGGCGGTGCGCGACCTGGACCCCGCCGAGACGCTGTTCATCGTCGCCTCCAAGACCTTCACCACCATCGAGACCCTGACCAACGCCGTCTCCGCCCGCGACTGGCTGCTGACCGGGCTCCGGGCCGGTCAGGAGGCCGTCGCCAAGCACTTCGTGGCGGTGTCGACCAACGCCGAGAAGGTCGCCGAGTTCGGCATCGACACGGACAACATGTTCGGGTTCTGGGACTGGGTCGGCGGGCGCTACTCCTACGACTCGGCCATCGGCCTCTCCCTGATGGTCGCCATCGGCCCGGACTGCTTCCGCGAGATGCTGGCCGGTTTCCACCTGGTCGACGAGCACTTCTCCACCGCCCCGCCGGAGCGGAACGTCCCGCTGCTGATGGGCCTGCTGGGCATCTGGTACGACAACTTCCACGGCGCCCAGGCGCATGCCGTCCTGCCCTACAGCCACTACCTGTCGCGGTTCACCGACTATCTGCAGCAGCTGGACATGGAGTCCAACGGCAAGCATGTGGACCGGGACGGCAACCGCGTCGGCTGGCAGACCGGCCCCATCGTCTGGGGCACCCCCGGCACCAACGGCCAGCACGCCTACTACCAGCTGCTCCACCAGGGCACCAAGCTGGTCCCGGCCGATCTGATCGGCTTCGCGCGGCCGGTGAAGGACCTGCCGCCCGGCCTGGAGTCCCATCACGACCTGCTGATGGCCAACCTCTTCGCCCAGGGCCAGGCGCTGGCCTTCGGCAAGACCGCCGAGGAGGTCGCCGCCGAGGGAGTGCCCGAGGAGCTGGTGCCGCACAAGACCTTCGACGGCAACCGCCCCACCACCACGATCCTCGCCCATGAGCTGACCCCGTCGGTGCTGGGCCAGCTGGTCGCCCTCTATGAGCACAAGGTCTTCGTCCAGGGCGCGGTGTGGAACATCGACTCCTTCGACCAGTGGGGAGTGGAGCTGGGCAAGGTGCTCGCCAAGCGCGTCGAGCCCGCCCTGACCGAGGGCGCCGAAGTGCCCGGTCTGGACGCCTCCACCGAGCACCTGGTCGCCACCTACCGCTCGCTGCGCGGCCGCTGAGGTCCTCGACGCACACAGAGAACGATCCCCCGGGCGCTTCCAGGCGCCAGGGGGATCGTTCTCTGTGCGATACGAGGGTTACGGCGAGGCCGGGGGGTACAGCTCGCGCGGCAGCCCCGCCGCCGCGGCCCGGTCCAGCAGCCACAGCGTCCGGCGGCGGCCGCGCGCGCCCGCCGCCGGAGCCTGCAGCTCCCCGGCGCCCGACAGCGCTATCGTGACCGCCTTCGCCTTGTCCTCACCGGCCGCCAGCAGCCACACCTCCCGTGCCGCGCGGATCGCGGGCAGGGTCAGCGAGATCCGTACCGGCGGCGGCTTGGGCGCGCCGCGCACCCCGACCACCATCCGCTCGGTCTCCCGGACGGCGGGCAGCTCGGGGAAGAGCGAGGCCACATGGGTGTCCGGGCCGACGCCGAGCAGCAGCACGTCGAACGACGGCACCGCGCCGTGGTTCTCCGGCCGCGCGGCCCGGGCCAGCTCGGCCGCGTACGCCTCGGCCGCCGCGTCCACATCGCCGCCGTGGGGCCCGTCGGACGCGGGCATCGGGTGCACCCGCGCCGGGTCCAGCTCCACCGCGTCCAGCAGCGCCTCGCGGGCCTGTGTGACATTGCGGTCCGCGTGGCCGTCGGGCAGGAATCGCTCATCGCCCCACCACAGGTCCAGCCGCGACCAGTCGACCGCGTCGCGCGCCGGGGAGGCGCCGAGCGCGGCCAGCAGGCCGTTGCCGTTGCGCCCGCCGGTCAGGACGACCGAGGCCGAGCCACGGGCGGCCTGGGCGTCCACGATCTTCGTGATCAGCCGGGCCGCCGCGGCCTGGGCCATCAGCTCCTTGTCGCGGTGGACGACCACCTGTGGTGCGGTCATGTGTCCGCCTTCCCGTCCGCCTTCTGCTCCTGGGACTTCTGCTCCTGGGACTTCGGGGGGTGGGGCTTGGGAACCGGCGGCTGCGCCGGTGCCTGCGGCGGGTTCTTCGGCGAGCCCGGAGCGTGCTCCGACGGCGTCTCCGGGTCCCGGGTCGGCAGCGGCGGCAGGTCAGCTCCGGGCGGCACCACCTGGGTCGCCGGGGCGGCCTTGGCGTCCCGCTCCAGCGTCCCCACGCCGCCCTTGCCCAGCTTGCTGACGCCGAACTTCACCGACGACTCGTAGCTCTCGTCGGGGTCCAGCCGGCGCAGCTCCTCGGCGATCAGCTCCGACATCTCACGCCGCTGCAGCGCCACATGCCGGTCGGGCTGGCCCGGCATGGCCAGCTCGGCCAGCGAGCCGTTCGCCCGGTCCAGGCAGATCACGCCGTCGGCCGTCTCCAGCCGCACCGCGGTCAGCCCGGGGCCCTCCGAGATCTGCCGGTCCACCGGGACCCCCAGCCGCTGGGCGAGCCACAGCGCGAGCAGTTCGCTGCTCGGGTTGTACGCCTCGCCCTCGACGACCGCGGAGGTGATCGGGGAGTGCCGCTGGTCCAGGGCCGCGGCCAGGACGCTGCGCCACGGGGTGATCCGGGTCCACGCCAGATCGGTGTCGCCCGGCGTGTAGGTGGCGGCCCGCAGCCCCAGGGACGCCACCGGGTCCTCGGTGGCCTGGGCGTCGGTGATCCGGCGCTGGGCCAGCTGCCCGAGCAGGTCCTCGGCGGGGTGCTCCGGGGCGTCCTCCGGCCACCACACCACCACCGGGGCGTCCGGCAGCAGCAGCGGCAGGACCACCGAGTAGGCGTGGTTGGCGAGTTCGCCGTGCAGCCGCAGCAGTACCGTCTCGCCGGTGCCGGTCTCGCCGCCGACCCGCACCTCGGCGTCCATCCGGGCCATCTTGCGGTCGCGCGGCGACCGGCCAGGACGCTTGATGACGACCAGGGTGCGCGAGGGGTGCTCCTTGGACGCCTCGCTCGCCGCCCGCAGCGCGTCGTAGTGGTTGCCCTCGTCGGTGACGATGACGAGGGTGAGCACCATGCCCACGGCCGGGGTACCGGTGGCCCGGCGTGCCTGGACCAGAGCGGAGTTGATCCGGCTGGACGTGGTGTCCGTGAGATCGATGTTCATGGCCGCCGCCAGCTCCGTCCGTCTCGTGCGAGCATCTCGTCCGCGGCTTTCGGCCCCCAGGTCCCGGAGGTGTACTGCTCGGGCCTGCCGTGCTGGTCCCAGTACTCCTCGATCGGGTCCAGGATCCGCCAGGACTGCTCGACCTCCTCATGGCGGGGGAAGAGGTTCGCCTCGCCGAGCAGGACGTCCAGCAGCAGCCGCTCGTACGCCTCGGGGCTGGACTCGGTGAAGGACTCGCCGTACTGGAAGTCCATCGTCACGTCCCGGATCTCCATGGAGGTGCCGGGCACCTTGGAGCCGAACCGGATGGTGACGCCCTCGTCCGGCTGCACCCGGATGACCAGGGCGTTCTGCCCGAGCTCCTGGGTGTCGGTGGCGTCGAAGGGGGAGTGCGGGGCGCGCTGGAAGACCACCGCGATCTCGGTGACCCGCCGCCCCAGCCGCTTGCCGGTGCGCAGGTAGAAGGGGACACCCGCCCAGCGGCGGTTGTCGATCTCCAGCTTGATCGCGGCGTAGGTGTCGGTCTTCGAGTGGGGGTCGATGCCCTCCTCCTCGAGGTAGCCGTGCACCTCCTCGCCGCCCTGCCAGCCGGGGGCGTACTGGGCGCGCACCGTGTGCTCGCCCAGCTCCTTGGGCAGTTTGACCGCCCTGAGCGCCTTCAGCTTCTCGGTGACCAGGGAGGACGCGTCGAAGGAGGCGGGCTCCTCCATGGCGGTCAGCGCGAGCAGCTGCAGCAGGTGGTTCTGGATGACGTCGCGGGCCGCGCCGATGCCGTCGTAGTAGCCCGCGCGCCCGCCGATGCCGATGTCCTCGGCCATGGTGATCTGCACGTGGTCGACGTACGACCGGTTCCAGATCGGCTCGAACATCGTGTTGGCGAAGCGCAGCGCCAGGATGTTCTGGACCGTCTCCTTGCCCAGGTAGTGGTCGATCCGGAAGACGTCGCTGGGCCGGAAGACCTCGTGGACGACCTGGTTGAGATCCTGGGCGCTCTTCAGGTCGTGGCCGAAGGGCTTCTCGATGACCGCGCGCCGCCAGGAGTCGCCCTGCCCGTGCGACAGCCCGTGCTTCTTGAGCTGCTGGACGACGGTGGGGAAGAACTTGGGCGGGACCGACAGATAGAAGGCGAAGTTGCCGCCGGTGCCGCGTGCCTTGTCGAGCTCCTCTATGGTCGCCCGCAGCTTGACGAACGCCTCGTCGTCGTCGAACACGCCGGGGACGAAGCGGAACCCCTCGGCCAGCTGCTGCCAGACCTCCTCGCGGAACGGGGTCCGCGCGTGCTCCTTGACCGCGTCGTGCACGACCTGGGCGAAGTCCTCGTTCTCCCAGTCGCGGCGGGCGAAGCCGACGAGGGAGAAGCCCGGGGGCAGCAGCCCGCGGTTGGCCAGGTCGTAGATGGCCGGCATCAGCTTCTTACGGGACAGGTCGCCCGTGACGCCGAAGATCACGAGGCCGGACGGCCCCGCGATGCGCGGGAGCCGCCGGTCTCGTGGGTCACGCAGCGGATTGCTGCTGCTCACGTTCTCACGCCTCCGAGGGTGCGAGGCGCTTGAGCTCCGCCTCGGTGGACTTCAGCAGGTCGTTCCACGAGGACGCGAACTTCTCGACGCCCTCGTCCTCCAGCACCTGGACGACGTCGTCGTAGGAGATCCCGATCCCGGCGAGCGCGTCGAGGTCGGCCTTGGCCTGCTCGTACGTGCCGCGCACGGCGTCACCGCGGATCTCGCCGTGGTCGGCGACCGCCTCCAGGGTGGCCTCCGGCATGGTGTTGACGGTGCCGGGGGCGACCAGGTCCACCACGTACATGGTGTCCTTGTACGCCGGGTCCTTGACGCCGGTCGAGGCCCACAGCGGACGCTGCTTGTTGGCGTGTCCCCGGTCCAGGACGTCCCAGCGGTCGGAGCTGAAAACCTCCTCGTACGCCTGGTACGCGAGACGGGCGTTGGCGACGGCGGCCTTGCCGCGCAGCGCCTTGGCCTCGTCGGTGCCGAGCTTGTCGATGCGCTTGTCGATCTCGGTGTCCACGCGGGAGACGAAGAAGGACGCCACCGAGTGGATCTTCTGCAGGTCGAGACCCGCGGCCTTGGCCTTCTCCAGACCGGCCAGGAAGGCGTCCATGACCGCGCGGTACCGCTCCAGGGAGAAGATCAGCGTGACATTGACGCTGATGCCCAGGCCGATCACCTCGGTGATCGCGGGCAGCCCCGCCTCGGTCGCCGGGATCTTGATGAAGGTGTTGGGCCGGTCCACCAGCCAGGCCAGCTGCTTGGCCTCGGCGATGGTGGCGGCCGTGTTGTGGGCCAGGCGCGGGTCCACCTCGATGGAGACCCGGCCGTCCTGGCCGCCCGTCGCGTCGTACACCGGCCGGAGGATGTCGGCCGCGTCGCGGACGTCCGCCGTGGTGATCATGCGGACGGCTTCCTCGACGGTGACCCGGCGGACCGCGAGGTCGGCGACCTGCTGCTGGTAGCCGTCGCCGCCGGAGATCGCCTTCTGGAAGATCGACGGGTTGGTGGTGACGCCTACGACATGCTGCTGGTCGATCAGCTCGGCCAGATTGCCGGAGGTGATCCTCTTGCGGGAGAGGTCGTCGAGCCAGATCGCGACGCCTTCGTCGGCCAGCCGCTTGAGTGCGTCTGTCATGGGGTGTGTTCTCCTACTCGTCGCACTTACGTCGTCTGTGGGGTCAGCGCCCGGCGGCGTCGAGGGACTCGCGGGCGGCGGTGACCACGGCCTCGGCGGTGAGGCCGAACTCCCGGAAGAGCACCTTGTAGTCGGCCGAGGCGCCGAAGTGCTCCAGCGAGACGATGCGGCCGGCCTCGCCGACGTAGCGGTACCAGGTCAGGCCGATACCCGCCTCGACGGCCACCCGAGCCTTGACGGACGGCGGCAGCACTGTCTCCCGGTACCCCTTGTCCTGCTCCTCGAACCACTCGACCGAGGGCATCGACACAACACGGGTGGGAATCCCGGCGGCCTGGAGCTGCTCGCGCGCCTCCACGGCCAGCTGCACCTCGGAACCGGTGCCGATGAGGATGACCCGCGGCTCGCCGCCCTCGGCCTCGAAGAGGACGTAGCCGCCCTTGGCGGCGTTCTCGTCGGCCTCGTAGGTCGGCACGTTCTGCCGGGTCAGGGCCAGGCCGTGCGGAGCCGGGTTCGCGGTGTGGCGGCGGGTGATCTCCCGCCAGGCGATGGCCGTCTCGTTGGCGTCGGCCGGGCGGACCACGTTCAGGCCCGGGATGGCGCGCAGCGCGGACAGGTGCTCCACCGGCTGGTGGGTCGGGCCGTCCTCGCCGAGGCCGATGGAGTCGTGCGTCCACACGTAGGTGACCGGCAGCTTCATCAGCGCGGCGAGCCGGACGGCCGGGCGCATGTAGTCGGAGAAGACCAGGAAGGTACCGCCGTAGACACGGGTGTTGCCGTGCAGCGCGATGCCGTTCATGGTCGAGCCCATGGCGTGCTCGCGGATGCCGAAGTGGATCGTGCGGCCGTACGGGTCGGCCTCCGGCAGCGGGTTGCCCTTCGGGAGGAAGGACGAGGACGCGTCGATCGTGGTGTTGTTGGAGCCGGCGAGGTCGGCGGAGCCGCCCCACAGCTCGGGGAGCACCCCGGCGAGCGCCTTGAGCGCCTGGCCGGAGGCCTTACGGGTGGCGACGTCCTTGCCCGGCTCGAAGACCGGCAGCGCGCTCTCCCAGCCCTCGGGCAGCTCGCCCGCGGTGATCCGGTCGAACAGGGCGGCCCGCCCGGAGTTGGTGTTCCGCCACTCCTGGAGCTTCTTGTCCCAGGCGGCGTGCGCCTCGCGGCCGCGCTCGACCAGGGCGCGGGTGTGGTTGATGACCTCGGTGTCGACCGCGAAGTGCTGCTCGGGGTCGAAGCCGAGGACGCGCTTGGTGGCCGCGACCTCGTCGGCGCCCAGCGCCGAGCCGTGGGACGCCTCGGTGTTCTGCGCGTTCGGGGCGGGCCAGGCGATGATCGTACGGGCCGCGATGATCGAGGGGCGCTCGGTCTCGGCCTGCGCCGCCTTGAGCGCCGCGTGCAGCGCGTGGATGTCGAAGTCGCCGCTCTCGGCCTGCTCGATGCGCTGGACGTGCCAGCCGTACGCCTCGTAGCGCTTCAGCACGTCCTCGGAGAGCGCGGTCGCGGTGTCGCCCTCGATCGAGATGTGGTTGTCGTCGTACAGGGCGACGATGTTGCCGAGCTTCTGGTGGCCGGCCAGCGAGGACGCCTCGGCGGAGATGCCCTCCTCCAGGTCGCCGTCGGAGACGATCGCCCAGATGGTGTGGTCGAACGGTGAGGCGCCCTCGGGCGCCTCCGGGTCGAACAGGCCGCGCTCGTAGCGGGCGGCCATCGCCATGCCCACCGCGTTGGCGATGCCCTGGCCCAGCGGGCCGGTGGTGGTCTCGACACCGGTGGTGTGGCCGAACTCGGGGTGGCCCGGGGTCTTGCTGCCCCAGGTGCGGAACGACCGCAGATCCTCGAGCTCAAGACCGAAGCCCGCCAGGTACAGCTGGACGTAGAGGGTCAGGCTGGTGTGCCCGGGGGAGAGGACGAAGCGGTCCCGGCCCGCCCAGCCCGCGTCGGAGGGGTCGTGCCGCATCAGCTTCTGGAAGAGCAGGTACGCGGCGGGCGCGAGACTCATGGCCGTGCCAGGGTGGCCGTTACCGACCTTCTGTACGGAGTCCATGGCCAGGACCCGGGCCGTGTCGACGGCTCGCTGGTCCAGATCGGTCCACTCGAGGTCTGTGGTAGTCGGCTTGGTGCTCACCCTGAGTCAGGGCTCCTCTCCACAATGTCGAAATCCGGTGACCGTATGTACACCGGCGATGTCGAGCCTACCCCTGGAACAACGGTCATCTTTTCGAGTTCCGCCCAACGGGATAAGGAACGAATTCCGAGGTTGCCGCATTCCCTCCGGGGCCCGTCCGAAGGGCGTCCCGAGCCCTATGGAAGGCACCGTTCCGGGCCCTGCCGAGCCCGTCGTCCGCCGGGCGTGGCCGCCTTACGGGCGCCTTGCCGCGCCTCTACAACACGAGGGACCCCGGCGCGGGGCGGCGCATCCGCTACGTCTAGAGTGGCGTGGTACGCGCAAGTCTTTACCGGCTCTTCATGTCCGGTGCTTGCTTGTTCTTGCTTTCACCAGGGGTGTGCGTGACGGCCGTCGAATCCCGTCCTGCGGGGGTGCTCGAGACGAGCGAAACGAGCTCCGGTCACCGGCCGTTCGGGGCCCGTGTCAAGGCGTTCGTGGCGCTGACGAAGCCGCGTGTCATCGAACTGCTGCTGATGACGACGGTGCCGGTCATGTTCCTGGCCGCCCAGGGCGTCCCGGACCTGTGGCTGGTGGTGGCCACCTGCGTCGGCGGTTACCTGTCGGCCGGTGGCGCCGCCGCGTTCAACATGTATTACGACCGGGACATCGACGCGCTGATGGAGCGCACCGCGCGGCGCCCGCTGGTGACCGGCATGGTCTCACCGCGGGAATGCCTCGTCTTCGCCTTCGCGCTCGCGGCGGGGTCGACGGCCTGGTTCTGGGCGCTGGTCAACCCGCTGTCCGCGATGCTGTCGCTCGGTGCGCTGGTCTTCTACGTCGTCGTCTACACGATGTTGCTCAAGCGCCGCACCTCGCAGAACATCGTCTGGGGCGGCATCGCGGGCTGCATGCCCGTGCTCATCGGCTGGTCCTCGGTGACCGACGAGGTCTCCTGGGCCGCCGTCATCCTCTTCCTCGTCATCTTCTTCTGGACGCCGCCGCACTACTGGCCGCTGTCGATGAAGGTCAAGGACGACTACGAGCGGGCCAGCGTGCCGATGCTGCCGGTGATCGCGGGCAACAAGGCGGTCGCGCGCCAGATCGTCCTCTACAGCTGGGCCATGGTCGGCGTCTCGCTGCTGCTGTGGCCGCTGGGCTACACCGGCTGGTTCTACCCGGCCGTCGCGGCCGTGCTCGGCGGGTTCTGGCTCAAGGAGGCGCACGGTCTCCAGGCGCGCGCCAGGGCCGGGATCACGGGCGCGAAGCTCAAGGAGATGCGGCTGTTCCACTGGTCGATCACCTATGTGTCGCTGCTGTTCGTGGCCGTGGCCGTGGACCCTTTCCTGCGGTGATTACCGGCGGGTAGCATCGGCTGTATGGCAGACACCACCCAGCCGGAGACACCCGAGAGCGGCGAGTCGGCCGCCCAGCCCTCCGCGCCGGAAGCATCCTCGAAGCCGTCCGAGCTGTCCAAGCCGTCCAAGCCGTCCAAGGACGAGAAGCGGGCCGAGCGGCTCGCCCGCCAGATCACGGCCTTCGCCGGGAGCCACGGCGGCGCCGAGGGGCAGCTCGCCCACATCGGGCGCGGCACCGTCCGGATCGCCCTCGTCGGCGCCGACGGCGAATGGGGTGTCCTCGTGGCCCCCTCCCAGGACAGCGCGCGGCGTGCCGCCGAGATCGCCGGGCTGACCCTCCAGGACGACTTCGGCGGCGAGCTCGCCGCCAAGGTCCGCACCGGTCCGTACGAGTGGACGCGCATGGCGGGCATCCAGCTCGGCGGACCCGGCAACCCTCCGGCAGCCGCCTCGTAGAACACCTGAGAACGGGTCCGGCGACACCTCGTGCCCCTTCCGTCCGTTAAGCCCGTCGATGCCGGAGGGCGAGGAGGCGGGCGGCGATGCACGAGGCGACGGACTCCCCGGACACCGTGGGCCCGCCGACCGGCCCGGTCCCCCGCGACGGGCCGGGCCAGGCGGCGGGGCCGATCACCCTGCCGCCGCTGGTCGACCAGCACAGCCACGGCACGGTCGACGGCGAGCTCGGAGTGGGCTCGTTCGAAACCCATCTGGCGGCGGCCGCCGGGTCCGGCGCGGCCCCGGCCGGCACCACCTTCTTCGACAGCTGGACCGGCCTCGCGGTGCGCCGCTGGTGCCCTCCGCTGCTGGGCATGGAGCCCCACTGCGCGCCGGTCAGCTATCTGGCCCGCCGCCGTGAGCTGGGCGCGTACCGCGCCGCGCGGCTGCTGCTGCGCGGCGCGGGCATCGGCACCTTTCTGCTGGAGTCCGGCGCCCGGGACGATCTCAGCGGCCCCGATGAACTGGCCGCGGCCGCCGACGGCACGGTCCTCGAGGTGGTCCGGCTGGAGCCGCTGGCCGAGCAGGTCGCCGACACCTCCGGCACGGTTGACGCCTTCATCGGCAACACCGCGGAGGCGCTGTACGCGGCGGCCCAGCACGCGACCGCCTTCGCCATGGGGATCGCCTTCTGCGACGAGATCCCGCCCGACCCGCGCGAGGTGCGGCGCGCCGCCGCCCGCTGGCTCGCGCTCACCGTCCGTCCGGACCGGAACCGCGCCCCCGACCCCGCGCTCGCCCAGCATCTGCTGTGGAGCGCCGTGGCGACCGGTCTTCCGGTGCAGCTGCACTGCGCCGATCCGCAGTCGCTCATCGGCTTCCTGCGCGCCACGGCCGGCTTCGGCACCGATCTGGTGCTGCTGCCGGACCGGCCGCACCACCGGCGGGCGGCCCAGCTCGCCGCCGCCTTCCCGCACGTCTACGCGGACGCCGGGCCGCGGCCCGGGGAGACCCTGGGCGAGGCGCCGTTCGGCAAGCTGCTGTTCTCGACGGGCGCGCGGGCGCTGCCCGAGCTGTATGTGGCCGCGTCCCGGCTGTTCGGCCAGGCCATGGCCCGGCTGGCGGAGGAGTGGGTCGGCGAGGGGATCTGCACCCGGGCCGAGGCCCAGCGGATCGCCGGGCTGGTCGCGGCCGGAACCGCGCGCCGGGTCTACCGGCTGGACGCGGCCGGTTCGGGCTGAACGGTCTCGTGGTCGCCGGTGGGGGCGGGCACGGCCGCCGGGAGCGCGGCGCGCTCGCGCTGGGCGAGCAGCACCCGCAGCGCCGCGATCCACACCAGGCAGGAGCCGAGCATGTGGATGCCGACGACGACCTCGGGCAGATGGGTGAAGTACTGCACGTACCCGATCACGCCCTGCGCGAGCAGCACGACGAGGAGCTCCAGGACCGTACGGCGCTGGGCGGCGGGGGCCTTCACGGCCCGCAGCGTGAACCACAGGGCGACGGTGAGGCCCAGCACGATGTAGACGAAGTCCACATGCAGCTGGGTGATCTCCTGCCAGTTCAGCGGGATGCGGTGCACCTCACGGGCGTCACCGGCGTGCGGGCCCGCGCCGGTGACCACCGTGCCGATCAGGATCAGCGCCAGGGTCGCGCCCACCAGCAGCCAGGTCAGCTGGCGCGCCGGGCGGGCGATGAGGTCGCGCGGCTCGCCGTCACCCTCGCGAGCCCGCTGCCAGACCACCATCGCGACCGTGAGGAGCGCGGAGGACAGTAGGAAGTGCGAGCTGACGATGTACGGGTTGAGCCCGGTGAGGACCACGATGCCGCCGACGACGGCGTTGCCCATCACGATCCAGAACTGGGCCCAGCCCAGCCGGGTGAGGGAGCGGCGCACCGGCGTGCGGGCCCGCGCGGCGATGATCAGCACACCGACGAAGACGCACAGGACGTACGTCAGCATGCGGTTGGTGAACTCGATGACACCGTTGATGCCCATGTCGGCGGTGGGCGTCAGGCTGGACGGGGTGCACTTGGGCCAGGTGTCACAGCCCAGGCCGGACTGGGTGAGCCGGACCGCGCCCCCGGTCACCACGATGACCACGGCCATCACCACGGTGGCCAGCGCGGCCCGCTCCACGAACCGCGCGGAGGGCTGCCAGCGCCGGGCGATCAGCTCGAAGGGATTCAGCGAATTCGGCACCCGCCCATCGTAGGCCGCCGCTTGTGCAGCTTTTCACGAGGGGTTGTGTTCCGGTAAAGCCGCAGGTCGCGAGGGTCGGCTTGGGCTGCTTCCAGCGGCGCTCGGGCTGCTTCCAGCGGTACCCGGCTGCTTCCAGCGGTACCCGGGCTGCTTCCAGCGCGATCCGGGCTACTCCCAGCGGAAGAAGCGGGCCGCCGTGCCCAGCCCCAGCACCGCCCAGACCGCCAGGATTCCCAGATCCCGCCACGGCATCCCGGCCCCGTCCTGGAGGACGTCCCGCAGCCCGCCCGAGAGCGCCGAGATCGGCAGCAGCTCCAGCGCGCTCCGCACGGCGCCCGGGAACTTGTCCAGCGACACGATGACGCCCCCGGACACGAGCAGCAGCAGGAAGACCAGATTGGCGGCGGCCAGCGTCGCCTCGGCCTTCAGCGTGCCCGCCATCAGCAGCCCGAGGCCGGAGAACGCCGCGGTGCCGAGGATCAGCAGCAGCGCCACGGAGAGCGGGTCGCCGTGCGGCGACCAGCCGAGCGCCAGCGCGATCGCGGTCAGCAGCACGATCTGCATCACCTCGGTGACCAGCACGGCGCAGGTCTTGGCGGCCATCAGCCCCCACCGCGGCAGCGGTGAGACGGCGAGCCGCTTGAGCACGCCGTAGCGCCGCTCGAAGCCGGTGGCGATGGCCTGTCCGGTGAACGCCGTGGACAGCACGGCGAGCGCCAGCACGCCGGGCGCCAGGAAGTCCACCGTGCTGCCGTCCGAGCCGGTGTCGACGATGTCGACGGTGCTGAAGAGCACCAGCACCAGGGACGGGATGACGACGGTCAGCAGCAGCTGTTCGCCGTTGCGCAGCAGCATCCGGGTCTCCAGGGCGGCCTGCGCCCGGATCATCCGCGGCAGCGGGGCCGCCCCCGGCTTGGGGAGAAAAGTGCCCGTGGCGGTCACGCTCGCAGCTCCTTACCGGTGAGCTCCAGGAAGACGTCCTCGAGGGTGTGCCGCTCGACCGAGATCCGGTCCGGCATCACCCCGTTCTGCGCGCACCAGGAGGTGACGGTGGCCAGCATCTGGGGGTTGACCTTGCCGGTGACGCGGTACGAGCCGGACGTCAGCTCGGCGGCCGTGGAGTCGGCGGGCAGCGCCTTGAGCAGCGAGGCCAGGTCGAGCGCGGGGCGGCCGATGAAGCGCAGGGTGTTCTCGGCGCCGCCCCGGCACAGCTCCTCCGGGGTGCCCCGGGCGATCACCTTGCCGCCGTCGATGATCGCCACGTCGTCGGCGAGCTGCTCGGCCTCGTCCATGTAGTGGGTCGTCAGCATCACGGTGACCCCGTCGTCCCGCAGATCGCGGATGAGGTCCCAGGTGGCGCGGCGGGCCTGCGGGTCGAGCCCGGCGGTCGGCTCGTCGAGGAAGACCAGCTCGGGGCGGCCGACGACGGCCATGGCGAGCGCGAGCCGCTGCTGCTGGCCCCCGGAGAGCCGCCGGTAGGTGGTCCGGCCGCAGGAGCCGAGACCGAGCCGCTCGATCAGCAGATTCACCTCCACCGGATGCGCGTGGAGGGAGGCGGTGTGGCGCAGCATCTCCTCTGCGCGCGCGCCGGAGTAAACGCCTCCGGACTGGAGCATCACCCCGACCCGGGGGCGCAGCGCCGGGGCGTCCGAGACCGGGTCGAGCCCGAATATCCGGACCGTCCCGGCGTCGGGGCGGCGGTACCCCTCGCAGGTCTCGACGGTGGTGGTCTTACCGGCTCCGTTGGGGCCCAGAACGGCGGTCACGGTGCCCCGGCCGACGGACAGATCGAGCCCGTCGACCGCGGTCTTCGGGCCGTACCGCTTGACCAGGCCGACGATGTCGACCGCGGGCTCTTCTCGCATGCCCGGCAGTCTACGAATCCCGGGGCCGTCCGTGGGCGGCAGGGCCGGAAGCCGTGGCGCCCGCTGTCCGGGCCCGGAGGCGTCGCCGCAGGTGAGCCCCGGTCTCGGAGTTAGGCAGACCTAAGTGACGTACCACACCGGAACCGGCGATCTCCTCGCTTGTGGATCGCCGGGGAATTACGCAACAATGGTGTTGTGAAATACGCGAGCGAGGCTCCGAACGAACGCGCGGCCGAAGCGGCCGCGCGGTCCGGCATGCCCGCGTCCGCGCCGGAAGAGCAGCACGGCACCCGCAACCGGGTGGCGCGCTCCATCCTCGACCACGGCCCCTCCACCGCGGCGGAGCTCGCCCTGCGGCTGGAGCTGACCCAGGCGGCCGTCCGCCGCCACCTGGACACCCTCGTTGCCGACGGCGTCGTCGAGCCCCGGGAGAAGAGGGTGTACGGGGCGCGGGGGCGCGGCCGCCCGGCCAAGGTCTTCGCGCTCACCGACTGCGGTCGCGACGCCTTCGACCAGGCCTACGACAAGCTCGCCGTCGACGCTCTCCGCTGGATCGAGCAGAGCGCCGGAGGCGGTGAGGCGGGGCGTGCCGCGGTCGCGGCGTTCGCCCGCGCCAGGCTCGCCGCCCAGGCGGAGGAGTACCGCGGCGCCGTCGAGGCCGCCGCCCCCGGCGGCCGCACCGAAGCGCTCGCCGGAGCACTCTCCGCGGACGGGTACGCTGCTACGGCGCGCAGCGCGCCGGTCGGCGAACAGCTCTGCCAGCACCACTGCCCGGTCGCCCACGCAGCCGAGCGATATCCGCAGCTGTGTGAGGCGGAGACCGAGGTCTTCTCCCAGCTGCTCGGAACCCATGTGCAGCGTCTGGCCACCATCGCCCACGGCGACGGGGTGTGCACGACGTTCGTTCCGAAGACCGGCAAGGTCGAGAAGGCCGACACCAGCACCACCAAGACCACCACCGCATCTGCCAGCACGGCCGGGAGGAACCCCGCATGACTCTCCCCACGGAGACCGCTCACCCCGAGCTTGAGGGCCTGGGCAACTACGAGTACGGCTGGGCCGACTCCGACGTGGCCGGCGCCTCGGCCAAGCGCGGCCTCTCCGAGGAGGTCGTACGCGACATCTCGGGGAAGAAGTCCGAGCCGGAGTGGATGCTCAAGCTCCGCCTCAAGGGCCTGAAGCTCTTCGGCAAGAAGCCCATGCCCACCTGGGGCTCGGACCTGTCGGGTATCGACTTCGACAACATCAAGTACTTCGTCCGCTCCACCGAGCAGCAGGCCGCCTCCTGGGAGGACCTGCCCGAGGACATCAAGAACACGTACGACAAGCTGGGCATCCCGGAGGCCGAGAAGCAGCGCCTCGTCGCGGGTGTCGCGGCCCAGTACGAGTCCGAGGTCGTCTACCACCAGATCCGTGAGGACCTGGAGGAGCAGGGCGTCATCTTCCTGGACACCGACACCGCGCTCAAGGAGCACCCGGAGCTCTTCAAGGAGTACTTCGGCACCGTGATCCCGGCGGGCGACAACAAGTTCGCCTCGCTGAACACGGCGGTCTGGTCCGGCGGCTCGTTCATCTACGTGCCGAAGGGCGTGCACGTGGAGATCCCGCTGCAGGCGTACTTCCGCATCAACACCGAGAACATGGGCCAGTTCGAGCGGACGCTGATCATCGTCGACGAGGACGCCTACGTCCACTACGTCGAGGGCTGCACCGCGCCGATCTACAAGTCGGACTCGCTGCACTCCGCGGTCGTCGAGATCATCGTCAAGAAGGGCGCCCGCTGCCGCTACACGACCATCCAGAACTGGTCGAACAACGTCTACAACCTGGTCACCAAGCGCGCCGTGGCCTACGAGGGCGCGACCATGGAGTGGGTCGACGGCAACATCGGCTCCAAGGTGACCATGAAGTACCCCGCCGTCTACCTGATGGGTGAGCACGCCAAGGGCGAGACCCTGTCCATCGCCTTCGCGGGCGAGGGCCAGCACCAGGACGCCGGCGCCAAGATGGTCCACATGGCCCCCCGCACCTCGTCGAACATCGTCTCCAAGTCGGTGGCGCGCGGCGGTGGCCGCACCTCCTACCGCGGTCTGATCGAGATCGGCGAGGGCGCCGAGGGCTCCAAGTCCAATGTGCTGTGCGACGCCCTGCTCGTCGACACGATCTCCCGCTCGGACACCTACCCGTATGTGGACGTCCGCGAGGACGACGTGTCCATGGGCCATGAGGCGACCGTCTCCAAGGTCAGCGACGACCAGCTCTTCTACCTGATGAGCCGCGGACTGTCCGAGGACGAGGCCATGGCGATGATCGTGCGCGGCTTCGTCGAGCCGATCGCGCGCGAGCTGCCCATGGAGTACGCGCTGGAGCTCAACCGGCTGATCGAGCTGCAGATGGAGGGCGCGGTCGGCTGACGCCACCCCCTCCCCGCCCGGCGGGGGCCGAAGCCTCCGCCCGGGCACCCCACTCAGGCCCATCAGGCAGAAAGAGAGCAGTACGACAGCCATGGCTGAAACCATCCCGGCCGGATCCACCACGGACGGCGTCATCCAGGTGGGCCAGCCCACCGATGCCCGGGTGAGCGCGCCCGCGTCGTACGACGTGGCCGACTTCCCGGTGCCCCACGGCCGCGAGGAGGACTGGCGGTTCACCCCCCTGGAGCGGCTGCGCGGTCTCCACGACGGCACGGCCGTCGCCGACGGCGGCGTCAAGGTCGAGGTGACCGCCCCCGCGGGCGTCACGGTCGAGACCGTGGGCCGTGACGACGCGCGCCTGGGGAAGGCCGGCAAGCCGGTGGACCGGGTGGCGGCGCAGGCGTACAGCTCCTTCGAGAAGGCATCGGTCGTCTCGGTGCCCAAGGAGACGGTGCTCACCGAGCCGGTGCGGATCGCCGTGCACGGCGAGGGCGGCACCGCCTTCGGCCACCAGGTGATCGAGATCGGCGCCTTCGCCGAGGCGGTCGTGGTCATCGACCACACCGGTGACGCCACGGTCGCCGCCAATGTGGAGTACCTGATCGGCGACGGCGCCAAGCTCACCGTGGTCTCGGTCCAGGACTGGGACGACACCGCGGTCCACGCCGGTCAGCACACCGCGCTGGTCGGCCGGGACGCCACCTTCAAGTCCGTGGTCGTCACCTTCGGCGGCGACCTGGTGCGGCTCCACCCGCGGGTCGTCTACGGCGCCCCGGGCGGTGAGGCCGAGCTCTACGGCCTGTACTTCACCGACAACGGCCAGCACCAGGAGCACCGGCTCTTCATCGACCACGACACCCCGCACTGCCGCAGCAACGTGGCCTACAAGGGCGCGCTGCAGGGCGCGGAGGCGCACGCGGTGTGGATCGGCGATGTGCTGATCCGGGCCGCCGCGGAGGGCACCGACACCTACGAGCTCAACCGCAACCTGGTCCTCACCGACGGCGCCCGCGTCGACTCGGTGCCGAACCTGGAGATCGAGACCGGTGAGATCGTCGGCGCCGGTCACGCGAGCGCGACCGGTCGCTTCGAGGACGAGCAGCTGTTCTACCTGATGGCGCGCGGCATCCCGGCCGACGAGGCCCGTCGGCTGGTGGTCCGCGGCTTCTTCGCCGAGCTCGTCCAGCAGATCGGGCTCCCCGAGCTGGAGGAGCGGCTGATCGCCAAGATCGAGGCCGAGCTGGAGGCGTCCGTAGGATGACCCCGACCTTCGTACGCGTCTGCGCGCTGGACGAACTCGAGGAAGACACCCCCAAGCGGGTCGAGCTCGAGGGCGTGCCGGTCGCTCTGGTGCGCACCGAGGGCGAGGTGTTCGCGGTCAACGACATCTGCTCGCACGCGAACGTCTCGCTGTCCGAGGGCGAGGTGGAGGACTGCCAGATCGAGTGCTGGCTGCACGGCTCCAGCTTCGACCTGCGCACCGGAAAGCCGTCCGGCCTCCCCGCGACGCGCCCGATCCCCGTGTACCCCGTAAAGATCGAAGGGGACGATGTGCTCGTCTCCGTCACCCAGGAGTCCTGAGGCACCCATGGCCACGCTTGAGATCAACGACCTGCACGTTTCCGTCGACGCCGAGGGCGGCCCCCGCGAGATCCTGCGCGGTGTCGACCTGACCGTGAAGCAGGGCGAGACGCACGCCATCATGGGCCCCAACGGCTCCGGCAAGTCCACCCTGGCCTACTCGCTCGCCGGTCACCCGAAGTACACGGTCACCGGCGGCACCGTGACGCTGGACGGCGAGGACGTGCTCGCGATGTCCGTCGACGAGCGCGCCCGCGCCGGTGTCTTCCTCGCCATGCAGTACCCGGTCGAGGTCCCCGGCGTCTCGGTCTCCAACTTCCTGCGTACCTCCGCGACCGCGATCCGCGGCGAGGCGCCCAAGCTGCGCACCTGGGTGAAGGAGGTCAAGGAGGCCATGGAGCGCCTCCACATCGACCCCTCCTTCGCCGAGCGGAATGTGAACGAGGGCTTCTCCGGCGGTGAGAAGAAGCGCCACGAGATCCTCCAGCTGGAGCTGCTGAAGCCGGCCATCGCGATCCTCGACGAGACCGACTCCGGCCTCGACGTGGACGCGCTGCGGGTGGTCTCCGAGGGCGTCAACCGGGTCCGCGAGGCCGGCCAGGTGGGCACCCTGCTGATCACCCACTACACCCGCATCCTGCGGTACATCAAGCCCGACCACGTCCACGTCTTCGCGGCGGGCCGGATCGCCGAGTCCGGCGGTCCCGAGCTCGCCGACAAGCTGGAAGAAGAGGGCTACGAGGAGTACGTGAAGGGAGGCGCGTCCGAGTGACACAGTTGCCGGGCCTCCTCGACACCGAGGCGATCCGTAAGGACTTCCCGATCCTGGACCGGGTCGTCCACGACGGCCAGCGGCTCGTCTACCTGGACAACGCGGCGACCTCGCAGAAGCCGCGCCAGGTGCTGGACGTGCTGAACGACTACTACGAGCGCTCCAACGCCAATGTGCACCGGGGCGTCCATGTGCTCGCGGAGGAGGCCACGGCGCTGTACGAGGGCGCCCGCGACAAGGTCGCCGCCTTCATCAACGCTCCCAGCCGCGACGAGGTGATCTTCACCAAGAACGCGTCGGAGTCCCTCAACCTGGTCGCCAACATGCTCGGCTGGGCCGATGAGCCCTACCGGGTGGACCAGGACACCGAGATCGTCATCACCGAGATGGAGCACCACTCCAACATCGTTCCGTGGCAGCTGCTCTCGCAGCGCACCGGCGCGAAGCTGAAGTGGTTCGGCCTCACCGAGGACGGCCGCCTCGACCTGTCGGAGATAGAGCAGATCATCACCGAGAAGACCAAGGTCGTCTCGTTCGTGCTGGTCTCCAACATCCTCGGTACGGTCAACCCGGTCGAGGCGATCGTCCGCCGCGCCCAGGACGTCGGCGCCCTCGTGGTGATCGACGCCTCCCAGGCCGCCCCGCACATGCTGCTGGACGTGCAGGCGCTCCAGGCCGACTTCGTGGCCTTCACCGGCCACAAGATGTGCGGTCCGACCGGTATCGGGGTGCTGTGGGGCCGCCAGGAGCTGCTGGAGGACCTGCCTCCGTTCCTCGGCGGCGGCGAGATGATCGAGACCGTCTCCATGCACTCGTCCACCTACGCCCCGGCGCCGCACAAGTTCGAGGCCGGTACGCCCCCGATCGCCCAGGCCGTCGGCCTCGGCGCGGCCGTGGACTACCTCACCTCGATCGGCATGGACAACATCGCCCGCCATGAGCACGCCCTCACGCACTACGCGGTCGGCAGGCTCCTGGAGGTCCCGGACCTGCGCATCATCGGCCCCACCACGGCCGAGGAGCGCGGTGCCACGATCTCCTTCACGCTCGGCGACATCCACCCCCACGATGTGGGCCAGGTGCTGGACGAGCAGGGGATCGCGGTCCGGGTGGGCCACCACTGCGCCCGCCCCGTATGCCTGCGCTACGGAATTCCGGCGACCACCCGAGCGTCGTTCTATCTGTACTCCACGCCGGCCGAGGTCGACGCCTTGGTGGAGGGCCTGGAGCACGTACGGAACTTCTTCGGGTAGGGGCGTGCCGCGTGAAGCTGGATTCGATGTACCAGGACGTCATCCTGGACCACTACAAGAACCCCCACGGCCGGGGGCTGAGGAACGGCGACGCAGAGGTACACCATGTCAATCCCACCTGCGGTGACGAGATCACGCTCCGGGTGCGGCTTGACGGCGACACCATCAAGGACGTGAGCTACGAGGGCCAGGGCTGTTCCATCAGCCAGGCCAGCGCCTCGGTGCTCAACGAGCTGCTGGTGGGCAAGGAGCTGGCCGAGGCCCGCAGAATCCAGGAGACCTTCCTGGAGCTGATGCAGTCCAAGGGCAAGGCCGAGCCGGACGACGCCATGGAGGAGGTGCTGGAGGACGCGATCGCGTTCGCCGGTGTCTCCAAGTACCCGGCCCGGGTGAAATGCGCCCTGCTGAGCTGGATGGCCTGGAAGGACGCCACGGCGCAGGCACTGGGCGAGACCGCCGGAGGGAAGACCGCATGACTGAGAACGCCACCACCACCAAGCCCGCCAGCGAGGAAGAGGTCCGCGAGGCCCTGTACGACGTCGTGGACCCCGAGCTGGGCATCGACGTGGTCAACCTCGGTCTGGTCTACGGCATCCATGTCGACGACGGCAATATCGCCACCATCGACATGACGCTCACCTCGGCGGCCTGTCCGCTGACCGATGTCATCGAGGACCAGGCCAAGTCCGCGACCGACGGCATCGTGAACGAGCTGCGGATCAACTGGGTCTGGATGCCGCCGTGGGGCCCGGACAAGATCACCGACGATGGGCGTGAGCAGCTGCGGGCGCTCGGCTTCAACGTCTGACAGCTCCCCCCAGGGCTTTTCGAGCGGCCCCCGCGCTTCGGCGCGGGGGCCGCTCGTATGTCCGGACCCGGCGCTGTCCGGACCCGCCGCGGCTGGTTGTGTACGGCCGTACGCATCGTTGTGTACGCTTGTACGCATGGCATATGTGACGCTCTCCGGGGCAATCCTGGCCGAGATCCTGGCGACCACCTCGATGAAGTACAGCGAAGGCTTCAGCAGGCTCTGGCCCTCGCTGGCCACCGGCGCGGGCTATCTGCTCTCCTTCGTGCTGCTCGCGCACACGCTCAAGTCCCTCTCCGTCAGCACCGCCTACGCCATATGGTCCGGGGCCGGGACCGCCGTCATCGCCGCGATCGGCATGCTCTTCCTGGGGGAGGCGATGACCGCCGCCAAGGTGCTGGGCGTACTGCTGGTCATCGCCGGTGTGGTGGTGCTCAATCTGAACGGCGCCCACTGATGGGCCGCCGCTACGACCCCGAGCGGCGGCAGCGGATCATCGACGCCGCGGCCGCCGTGGTCCGCGAGCGCGGCATCGCGGGGCTCGGCCACCGGGCCGTGGCCGCCGCGGCCGATGTGCCGCTGGGCTCGACGACCTACCACTTCGCGACCCTCGACGACCTGCTGATCGCGGCGCTCCGCCAGATCAACGCGGAGTGGCTGGCGGAGGTGGAGCACTGGGTGGAGGGCGTCGACCCGGCCGCGCCGCCCGCCGACGAGCTGGCCCGGTGGCTGGGGGAGCAGCTCACGGACGACCGGGCGCGGATGGAGCTGGAGTACGAGCTGTACTTCGCCGCGCTGCGCCATGAGGGGCTGCGGCCGCTCGCCGCCGAGTGCCTGGACGAGATGGCCCGGATGCTGACGCGACTGGTGCCCGACGCGGCCACGGCGCGCGCGGTGGTGGCCCTGATCGACGGGCTGACGTTGCAGGTGCTGCTTGCGGACCGCCCGTACGACCGGGAGGACACCCGCGCCGCGCTGGCGCGGATCATGGGCGGGGACGGCGACGACGGGCCGCCCGCAGGCTGAGACCGCACGGGCGCCCGCTCGGCGGGACCGCACGGGCGCCTGCTCGGCGGGACCGCACAGCGGACCGCCCGGGACCGCTCGCTGAGACCGGTTCGCCTCCCGGGCCCGGCTCCGGTTAGCGTTCTGACCATGACCGATGCACCCACCACCGCCCCCACCGGCGCCGTCGCCGCCGGTCTCGCCACCCTCACCGAGGACGGCACCGTCCTGGACACCTGGTTCCCGGCCCCCGAGCTGACCGCCGAACCCCGCCCGGCCGGGACCGAGCGGCTCGACGCCGAGCGCACCACGCGGCTGCTGGGCGAGACCGCCCTCAAGGCGGTCGGACCGGACCCCCGGCGCGGCGTCGAGGTCGTCGCCGTCCGCACGGTCATCGCCTCGCTGGACGAGAAGCCCAGGGACGCGCACGACGTCTATCTGCGGCTGCATCTGCTCAGCCACCGGCTGGTCAAGCCGCACGGCCTGAGCCTGGACGGCCAGTTCGGCCTGCTGGCCAACGTCGCCTGGACCTCGCTCGGCCCGGTCGCCGCCGACCAGGTGGAGCCGGCCCGGCTCGCCGCCCGCGCCGAGGGGCTGCAGCTGTCGGTGACCAGTGTCGACAAGTTCCCCCGGATGACCGACTACGTCGTCCCCGCCGGGGTCCGCATCGGCGACGCCGACCGGGTCCGGCTCGGCGCCCACCTTGCCCCCGGGACCACGGTCATGCACGAGGGCTTCGTCAACTTCAACGCCGGGACGCTCGGCACCTCCATGGTCGAGGGCCGGATCAGCGCGGGCGTCGTGGTCGGCGACGGCTCCGACATCGGCGGCGGCGCCTCGATCATGGGCACCCTCTCCGGCGGCGGCAAGCAGACGATCACCATCGGCGAGCGCTGCCTGCTCGGCGCCGAGGCGGGCCTGGGCATCTCGCTCGGCGACGACTGCATCGTCGAGGCGGGGCTGTACGTCACGGCGGGCACCCGCATCACGCTCCCGGACGGCAAGCTCGCCAAGGCCCTGGAGCTGTCCGGCGTCAACAACTTGCTCTTCCGCCGCAACTCCATCACCGGCACGGTGGAGGCGCTGCCTCGGACGGGTTCTTGGGGCGGGTTGAACGAGGCGTTGCACCGCCACAACTGAGGTTGGGCGCGCGCCTTGGGTTTCGTTGCGGGGTGCGGGCCGGTGGGTGGTGTTGTGCCCACCCGTTCCGCCAGGGGGCACCTCCCAGCGGTAGCTGGGGGAGGAACGATTGCCCACAACGGTCACCCACCGGAGTGCGCCCCTTAGGGGCGCACTCGTACCACCTGGGGGTCGTGGTCGCTTGACTGGTCCGAGAACTCGGCGTTGATGTGCACGATGTCGTAGTCGGCCCGGCGCAGCGCGCGGCTGGTCAGGATGTGGTCCAGCACCTGCGAATTGCCGTTGTAGACATAGCCGTAGCGCTCGTCCCTCGGCAGCCGGGTCACCAGGTCCGTCAGCACACCGCCCTCGGTGAGGTCGGCCAGCGCGGGCGAGAACTGGTAGTCGTTGAGGTCGCCCGCGACGACCACCGACGCCTTCGGGTCCGCGTTGAGCAGCGACTTGACGAAGGTGTTGACCGCCGTGGCCTGCCCGGTGCGCTGGGTCTCCGAGGAGCGGGCCGGGGGCTGGAAGCGGCTGTCCAGGCCCTGGTCGCCGCCCTTGGAGTTGAAGTGGTTCGCGACCACGAACACCGGGTGGCCCCGGAAGGAGAACTGCCCGGCCAGCGGCTTGCGGCTGTCCTTCCAGACGCCGTTCGCCGGGTCGATACGGCCGGGGGAGGCCGACAGCGTGGCCTTGCCGCCCTTCTTCTCGACCTTCACGGGGGTGGTGGAGTCGCCGCCGGGGACGTCGGTGAAGGACACCCGCTCGGGGTTGTAGAGGAACGCCACGCGGATGTTGCCGCCCGGCTCGCCGCCGTCCTGGTCGTCCACCGGGTTGATCTGCCGCCACTCGTACCCGGGACCGCCCGCCGCCTTGATCGCGTCGGTGAGCTTCTTCAGTGTGGCGTCGGCGCTCACCACCGAGTCGTTCGTCGCGCCGTTGTCGTCCTGGACCTCCTCCAGGGCGACGATGTCCGGCGAGGCGAGGTGCTCCACAAGACCGGTGGCCAGCCGGTCGAACTTCGACTGGGCGGTCTTGGGGGAGAGGTTCTCCACGTTGTAGGTGGCGATGGAGAGTTCGTCCGCCTTCTGCTTACGGGTGGTCTCCCGCCGCGGGCCGTGGTCGGCCAGTTCGCCCATCGCGGTGGCCGCGATCGTGTAGCCGCCGAAGTTGTCGTAGTCCATCGGCCCGGCCGTGGTGCCGGTCAGCGCGTCGCCGACGTCCGCCACGGGGAAGGGGAGCTGGGCGTAGGGCAGGAGCGAGACCACCTTCACCCGGCCCGCGTTCGGGTCGCGGTACGAGTCGTAGAGGGCGCCGCCGCGCGCGGTGCGCTGGTGGCGGGGCTCGGCGGTGACCCACAGCTCCTTGTAGGTGTTGGTCGCGCCGACCACGGGGGCGTTCTCGACCGAGACCCGCATGCCCTCCAGCGACTCGTAGCGGTCCAGGGCGTACGAGCGCGGCCGCAACGTCAGCCCCTCGACGGAGCCGCCGCCGGCGTCCGGGGCGTAGCGGTCGGGGACCGTGGCGGGGCCGAGCCGGTAGGCGGCGGGCAGCGCGTTGCCGGAGGACCGGACCGTCCAGGCCGCCTTGGTCAGCTCGGTGAGCGACTGCCCACCGGCGTCCTTGCCGCCCGGGTAGTACTCGGACACCGACCCGGAGACCAGCACCGAGTCGCCCACGGTGACCGAGGGCGTGGTCGACCCGGTGAAGACGAAGATCGCCTCACTGGTGGCCGCGTCCTTGTCGGGCCTGGTGTCCTGGATCCAGAAGCCGCGCGAGGAGCCGAAGGCGCGTATCGCCGTGACCGTGCCGGGGACGTCGCTCACCTGCTGTCCGGCGAGCGGGGATATCCGGGTGCTGCCCTGGATGTCATGGATGCGGACCTCGGCGGCGGAGGCCGGCGAGCCCACCGCGAGCAGCCCGGTCGCGAGGGCCGAGGCGGCGACGGCGGTGAGGGCGACGGGTCCGCGCGGGGCGCGAAGGGACATGGTGGTGGCCTCCGGAAAGGAGTGAACGGCGAGGGATGTGCCTCTACGCGCGTCAATCTCTTTCCTCGCCACGGAAGTTGTCAAGGGAGGACGGGTGGCCCGGGCATGGCGGAAGTGGGGCGGAAACATGAACGAGGGCCGCGGGATGTGGTGCGGGAGGGGGCGCGGGACGGGGCGCGGACCACATCGGGACGAAAGTGCCGTCCCGTTCCGTCTACGCTGGGGTCCGGGCCGTATCCGCGCACCCGCGCCGGTACACCCCGCATCGCCGTACCCCCATGGCTCCGCGGTCCCGTGGACCCATGGCCCCACAGCCCCATAGCCCCGCATTCGCGCCCGCGACCTCCGCGCCCGCGACTTCCGTGCCCTCGAGGAGTGACGTCCGCCCATGCCAGAAGAGCGCCCCACCATGCCGCCCGTGCGGCTTCGCACCGACGCGGAACTCGCGCGGGACGCACTCGCCACGCCGCTGCTCGCCCGCGCGGTCCGGCTCGCCCGCTGGGCCGAGAAGGGGAAGCCGGTGGCGTCGGGCGGGGCGCTGCCGGAGGGCGAGCTGCGGGAGGCGACCGAGCTGCTGGAGCTCGCGGGGGACGAGGACGGGCCGCTGTACGCGGCGCAGGCGTGGCAGCTGGCGGTGGACACCGGGCTGGTCGAGATCGAGGAGCCGGCGGGGGCCGACGGCGACGGCGACGGTGCCGGTGTTGACGCGAACGGTGAGGCGACGGCCGAGGACGAGTTCCCCGCCGTCGCGACCAGCGGCGAGGAACTGCGGCTGATCACCGAGGGCGGCCCCCGCGACGTCCTGGACATCTGGCTGGACGGCTTCGAAACGGTGCTGGCCGACGCCGCCGCCCCCGATCTGAGCGACATCGCCGCCCAGATCAGCGAGAGCGGTGAGCTCGACCTCGACGCGCTCGACTGGAACCCGGAGGAGGAGGCCGAATTCCTCGACGGGGTGCTGGGCAACCTCTATCTGCTGACCGCCCTGGACGAGGAGGCCGCCACGGCCCCCGTACCGCTGCCCGCGCTCGCCGCCTCCATGATCGTCCCCGAGGACATGGACGAGCCCACCGACGACATCCTCGAAGAAGTCTCCGAGGCGATGGTGCGGCTGGACGACCAGTTCCGGCTGCTCGCCCCGACCGGCCTCGTCGACTACCAGCCGGTGGACGAGGCGCTGATCCAGGAGGTCGACGGCGAGGGCCGGATCCAGGAGCCCGAGACGGCCCAGGAGCCCGAGGACGAGGACGTCTCCCGCTACGGCATGGTCCGGCTCACCCCGCTCGGCGTCTACGCCGTACGGGCCCGGATGCTCGAGGCGGGCATCGATGCCCCGGCCGTCGGCGACCTGGCCGACAAGGGCGCCGGCGTCCTGCTGGACGCCCTCCCCGGCCGCCCCGAGCCCGCCGCGCAGGCCGAGGCCGAGCAGTGGCTGGCCCGCCGTACGCCCGAGGAGGCCGCCCGCGAGCTGCTGGCCGCCGCCCGCGGCGACGACGAGGACGCGCCGCTGCGCCGCCTCACCTGCCAGCAGACCCTCTCGCTGACCGGGACCGAGGCCGAGCCCGCCCTGCGCGAGGTGCTCGACGACCGCCACCTGGGCGGGCTGGCCCGGGTCTGGCTGGCCGAGCACGGAGTGACGGGCGTCCCGGAGCCGTCGGAGGAGATGGTCTTCTGGCTCACCGTGGACACCCTCGCGGCCCAGCTCGCCTCCGAGGGCGACTCGGCGGAGCTGCGCGACCTGGTGCGGGGCCTGGTCGACCAGTCGGGGAGCTTCTTCGACTCGGCGTGGCGGGTGGACCACCCGGCGACGGCGGACGTGCTGGAGGCGATGGGGCGCCTGCACCCCGACAAGAAGGCCGCGAAGGAGGCCCGCAAGGCCGCCTTCAAGGCTCGCTCAAGGGCATAGCCGCGCCAAGAGGGATGCTGGAGGGAGGGTGCGCCTGCGGCGGGGGTGTTCCCCTCCCTGCCCCTTCCCGAAACTGAGGCTCCGCCCCAGACCCCGGGGGCCAGGGGTGGAGCCCCTGGTAGCGGGGGAGCGCGCGCTGCGTAGAGCCGTATCGGCCCACGCACCGTATATGGGATCGGCTGCCATTCGTCCGTTGATGTCGCGCGCCGTTCAACTGATGTTCGGCCGGGGACGGGAACGTATGGCCGCAGTCCGGAGGACACCATCCTGCGTTCGGGAGATGACATGCCGCTCAGCCGAAGAGACTTCGCGAGGCGTTCCGCGTACACCGGGGCCGGGTTCGCCCTGGTCGGAAGTGCGGGGGTGCTCGCCACCGCACCCGGCGCGCTCGCCGCCGAGGCGACGGAGGAGGGCGTCGCGGGGGTCGAGGGCCACCAGGGCCACGGCGGCTCGTCGCTCGGCTACGGCCCGCTCATCGCGGACCCCAAGGGCATCCTGGCCCTCCCCGAGGGCTTCCGCTACAAGATCATCACCCGTACCGGTGAGACGAAGCTGGAGTCCGGCGAGTCCACCCCGTCCAACCACGACGGCACCGCCACCTTCGAGGGCTCGCGCGGTGCGACGCTGCTGGTCAACAATCACGAGCTGGCCGGCCCCCGCAGCAAGTGGCCGCACCCGGTCCCGCTGACCGAGGGCCTGGTCTACGACCCGGCGGCCTCCGGCGGCTGCACCGTGGTCGAGGTGGCCAAGCACGGCGACCACGTCACCGAGTGGGTCGGCATCGCGGGCACCGCCACCAACTGCGCCGGTGGCCGCACCCCCTGGGGCACCTGGCTGACGTGCGAGGAGACCGAGGACAAGGCCGGCCAGAACGGCATGACCAAGGACCACGGCTACGTCTTCGAGGTCGACCCGCACGACCGCAAGGCCAACCGCGACCCGAAGCCGATCAAGGCCCTGGGCCGGTACGCCCACGAGGCCGTCGTCGTGGACCCGGGGCGCGGCCACCTCTACCTCACCGAGGACGCCTCAGGGCCGAACGGCCTCCTCTACCGCTGGGTCCCGCCGCACGGCTTCGAGCACGGCCGCGGCAAGCTCGACACGCTCAAGGACGACGCGGGCGTGCTCCAGGCGCCCAAGTGCTACGACTCGGGCGGCAACTTCGTGGACGACCTGTCCCGCGCCACCAGGACCGGCACGGTCTACGGTGTGGACTGGGAGCCGGTGCCGGACCGCGACGCGAAGTCGGTTTCGGTGCGCAAGCAGTTCAAGGACGGCGAGATCACCCGGGCCCGCAAGCTGGAGGGCATGTGGTGGGCGGACGGCGGCGCGTACATCGTCTCCTCGTTCGCCCGTGAGGAGAGCCCGGTCCAGCACGACGGCCAGGTCTGGTTCTACGACCCCAAGCGCCGCACCCTCACCCTCAAGGTGCTGCTGGGCGTCAACCCCGACCCGTCGAAGGACGGCGCCTTCGACGGCCCGGACAACATCACGGTCTCGCCGTACGGCGGTCTGGTGATCGCCGAGGACGGCGAGGGCATCCAGCACCTCTTCGGCGCCACCGAGGACGGCCGCACGTACCCGATCGCGCGCAACGACCTGAACATCGGCAGCGCGGAGGAGCCGGAGTTCAGCGAGTTCACCGGTGTGGTCTTCTCGCCCGACGGCTCGACGCTGTACGCCAACATCCAGGTGCCGGGCATCATGCTCGCGATCACCGGCCCCTGGCGCCGCCAGCGCTGAGGCCCATGGCCGGGGGAATCGTCCCGGCCGGGGCACGCGTTGACATGAGGGTGACCTCACGTCTGCGCACCACCCCCTTCTCCATCCTGGACCGCTCCCGCACCCGCCAGGGGCGGGAGCGGTCGCAGGCGCTGCGCGACACCGTACGGTTCGCGCAAGCCGCCGAGGCGCTCGGCTACCACCGCTTCTGGGTCTCCGAGCACCACAGCGTGCCCGGCGTGGCCGGTTCGGCGCCCACGGTGCTGGCGTCCGCGGTCGCGGCGGCGACGGTCCGCATCCGCGTGGGCACGGGCGGTGTGATGCTGCCGAACCACCGCCCGCTGGTCGTGGCGGAGCAGTTCGGGGTGCTCGAATCCCTCTTCCCGGGCCGGATCGACATGGGCCTGGGCCGCTCCGTCGGCTTCACCGACGGCATCCGCCGCGCCCTGGGCGCCGAGAAGGACGCCGCGCGGGACTTCGGCGCCCAACTGGACGAGCTGCTCGGCTGGTTCACCGGTGAGCAGGACGCCCACCCCCAGGTCCACGCCCACCCGGCGGAGGGGCTACGGCTGCCCGTCTTCGTCCTGGCCACCGGCGCCGGCGCGGATCTGGCGGCGCGGGCCGGACTGTCCCTGGTCATCGGCGATCTACGCGGCCGGGACGAGATGCTGCGCGCGATCGACCGCTACCGCACGGGCTTCCGCCCCTCCGCGTGGTCCTCCGCCCCGTACGTCGTCGTCTCGGGCAATGTCGCGGTCGCCGACACCACGGAGGAGGCCCGCGGACTGCTGCTCCCCGAGGCGTGGTCGATGGCCCACTCCCGTACCCACGGCGTCTTCCCGCCGCTGGCCCCGGCCCCGGAGATCGAGGCCCGGGAGATGACCGAGAAGGAGCGCGGTTTCTACGAGCGGGGCCTGCGCGGCCAGCTGTACGGCACGGAGGACGAGGTCGCCGCCGTGCTCGACGAGCTGATCGAGCGCAGCGACGCCGACGAGGTGCTGGTCACGACGAGCACCTATGACCGCCAGGCCCTCCTGGACTCCTACCGCCGCCTGGCCCGCGTGGCGGGGCTGTCCACCGCACACCCCGAGGCCGTCGGCGGTGGGGCCGGACTTTGACGCCGCGCACGCGGCTCTCGCAGAGCGGCATGCGCATGTCCTACCTTTCAAGGGTGGTTGCTCTGGTCATTCGTAAGATCGGAGGGCCCAGGGGTTCTGGGTATGGCTGGCATGTGGGCGCCGTTGGCAAGGCTCAAAGGACTTGGCCGCCCGGGACCCCGCGACGACTCGACCGCCAATTGGGAGACGCGACTCGATCGCTGCTGTAGGACAACGTCGGCGAGGTCGTCTGCGGGTGACATGTGAGACGGCGAGCTGGCGGAGGTGGCCGTGCCCGAGATCTGGGCCGGAGTGGACATCGGCAAGGAACACCACCACTGCGTGGTGATCAACGCGGACGGCGAACGGCTGCTGTCGCGCCGGGTCCTGAACGATGAGACCGAGTTGCTTCACCTCATCGGCGATGTCCTGGCGATATCCGCGGACGTGCTGTGGGCCGTCGATCTCAACCACGGCGGAGCTGCCCTGCTGATCTGCCTGCTCCTCAGCCACGATCAGCCGATGGCCTATCTGACCGGCCTGGCAGTCCACCGTGCCTCGGCCACCTACAAGGGCGAAGGCAAGACGGACGCGAAGGACGCCTTTGTCATCGCCGACCAGGCCCGCGTTCGCCGGGACCTCGGGCTGCTGAGGCCCGGTGACGAGATCGCTGTCGACCTGCGCACGCTGACCAACCGGCGCCTTGACGTGGTCTTCGACCGCACCCGGCAGATCAACCGGCTCCGCGCCCAACTGCTGGAGATCTTCCCCGCGTTGGAGCGGTCGCTGGACCTGGTCAATAAAGGCCCGGTGATGCTGCTGACCGGCTACCAGACCCCGGCCGCGATCCGCCGCGCCGGCGTCCAGCGGATCGAGACCTGGCTGAAGAACCGCAAGGTCCGCGGTGCCGCGGCGCTGGCGAAGACGGTTGTGGAGGCCGCCCGGGCCCAGATGACCGCACTGCCCGGCGAGAAGCTGGCGGCCGCCATGGTGGTCCGCCTCGCGAAGGGGGTGATGGCCCTTGATGAGGAGATCGTCGAGCTTGACGCCCTGATCGAGGCCACGTTTCGCGAGCATCCGCACGCCGAGGTGATCCGTAGCCTGCCCGGTATGGGCCCCAAGCTCGGCGCCGAATTCATCGCCGCGACCGGCGGTGACATGGACGCCTTCGGCAGCGCCGACCGCCTGGCCGGCTTCGCCGGCCTTGCCCCCAGGCCCCGTGACTCCGGCCGCGTCAGCGGCAACCTGCGCCGCCCCCGGCGCTACCACCGCGGACTGCTGCGGTCGATGTACCTCTCGGCGATGGTCAGCATCACGAAATGCCCCGCGTCCAAGGCGTACTACCAGCGGAAGAGAAGCGAGGGTAAGGGCCACAAGCAGGCCCTGCTCGCGCTCGCCCGCCGCAGGCTCAACGTCCTGTGGGCGATGATCCGTGACGGACAGTGCTACCAAGGTTCACCTCCCGTCACGACTGCGGCTTGACATCACGATTGGGAAGTCCTTCGGTGACCGGGTCGGCGCCCGGACAGTCCCTAGAGAGCCTTGCCGGCGGGCTTGGCCATGCCTCGTACGGTGCGCGAGTCCACGTACTCGCCCATCGCGGTCATCTCCCACTCGCCCGAGAACTGCTTGATCATCTTCGCCATCATCACGCCCGTGCGCGGCTCGGCGTGGGTGAGGTCGAAGCGGACCAGTTCCTCGCCGGTCTGGGCGTCGAGGAGGCGGCAGTACGCCTTGGCCACATCGGTGAACTTCTGGCCGGAGAAGGAGTTGACCGTGAAGACCAGGCCGGTGACCTCGGCCGGGAGCCCGCCGAGGTGGACGGTGATGGACTCGTCGTCGCCCCCGCCCTCACCGGTGAGGTTGTCGCCGGAGTGCTGGATGGCGCCGTTGAGGATGGCCAGCTTGCCGAAGAAGCAGGCGTCGATCTTCTTGCGGTCGACACCGAAGGCGATCACGGACGCGTCCAGGTCGATGTCCTTGCCGCGGAACGCGGGCTCCCAGCCCAGGCCCATCTTCACCGAGCTGAGCAGGGGACGGCCGCCCTTGACCAGGGACACCGTCTGGTTCTTCTGGAGGCTGACCCGGCCCTTGTCCAGGTTGATCTTCCCGGTGGCCGGGGCCGCCGCCGCGGCGGGCGCCGCGGCCGGGGGAGCGGACGGCATGGGCGGCGGGGGCTGGAAACCGGCGGGCGGACCGCTCGGCGGGGGCGGCGTCTGGGCGGCGGGGGTGGTGGGGGCGGGCGGGGCGGCGGGCTCCTCGACCGTCACGCCGAAGTCGGTGGCGATGCCCGCCAGACCGTTGGCATACCCCTGTCCGACCGCGCGCACCTTCCACGCCCCATTGCGCCGGTACACCTCCACGACCACCAGCGCGGTCTCGTTGCCCAGCCGCGGCGGGGTGAACGCGGCGATCACCGCGCCGTCGTCGGCGCCGCGCACGGTGGCGGTCGGCTCGGTGCCCGCGAACGTGGCCCCGGGCGCGTCCAGGCTCGCGGTCACCACGATCTTCTCGATGTCGGCGGGGACGGCGGCGGTGTCCACGGTGATGGTGTCGCCCGCGCCCGCCGCCCCGGCGCGGTGGGTCACGCCGGGTCCGGTGGGCTGGTTGTAGAAGACGAAGTCGTCGTCGGAACGCACTTTGCCGTTGGCGGTGAGCAGCAGGCCCGATACGTCGAGCCGCACCGGAGCGGTGACGTCAACCGCCACGCGCGCGACGGAGAGGGGGAGGTTCGAGCCGGGTGTCATAGCGGTCATGCCCGGGGTAACGAACGTCTCCGCTTTACGGTTCCTTGACCTGCGGAGTGACTTCCCGGCCGCCCACCTCCGCGGGGCCGGGGCGGCCGATCCGGTCGTCGGCCGGCTCGGCGGACTGCCCCGGCTGCCCGAGGGCACGGACTGGCCGGTGTGGGAGGGGCGCGGCCCGCTGGGGTTCGTGGCGGAGGTGGACTGCGCCGCGCTGCCCCGGGCGGAGCTGGACATACCGCTGCCCGCCGACGGCCGCCTCGCCTTCTTCTACTACGGCGACGAGGACGGGGACGTTGACGCGCTGGTCGACACCGCCGACCCGGACACCTGGGCCGGTGCCCGGGTGCTCCACCTCCCGCCCGCGCCCGCCGGCGCGCCCGAACGGCCCGCACCGGCCGGTCTCACCCCGTACCCGGAGGTGCCGCTGACCGTCCGGACCGGCCCGAGCGCCCCCGACTTCGATCTGCCCGCGCTGACCGCGGCGTTCGGCGAGGACGGGTTCCCGGAGGCGTTCACGAGGGCGATATGGGGCCACGAGAGTGGTGTCGCCCATCAGATCGGCGGCCATGCCCAGTCCGTGCAGGGCGCGGTGGAGGTCGTGGTGGCCCGTGGCGCGCTGGGCGGGCGGGACGTGTCCTGGGAGGACCCGCGGCTCGAGGAAGAGGCGGGGCGCTGGGTGCTGCTCGCGCAGTTCGACTCCGATGAGGACGCGGACATGATGTGGGGCGACAGCGGCGCGCTGTACTGGCTGATCCGCCCCGACGACCTGGCCGCGGGCCGCTTCGAGAAGGCCCTGTTCACCTGGCAGTGTTGCTGACGGGGTTTGCCGTCGCGGCAAACCCCGTTGGGGGTCCCCCGAATCCCGGTCGATGCTGCGCCCTGACCCCCGTCAGAGAGGCGCCCCTCCCATGCATGTCCTCCTCACCGGCGCGAGCGGCTACATCGGCGGCACCGTCGCCGTACGCCTCCGCCAGGCAGGCCACCACGTCAGCGGTCTGACCCGCGATCCGGCCAAGGCCGGACAACTCGCCCGGCTGGGCATCGAGCCCGTGGTGGGTTCGCTCGACGACACGGACCTCCTCGCCGCGCGGGCCCGCCGCGCCGACGCCGTGATCAACGCGGCCGACAGCGACCACCGCGCGGCCGTGGAGACACTCATCGCCGCCCTGGCCGGATCGGGCAAGCCGCTGATCCACACCAGCGGCTCCAGCACGGTCGGCACCGGCACGGAGGGCGAGGCCTCCGAGGCGGTCCATGGCGAGGACGTCCTCGACCCGGGATCGGCCTGGGAGCCCGATCACCCCATCCGCGCGGCCCGGGTGGCCATCGACCGCCTGGTCCTGAGCGCGGCCGAACGGGGCGTGCGGTCGGCGGTGCTGTGCGACAGCCTGATCTACGGGCACGGGCGGGGCCCGGGCCGGGACAGCGTCCTGATCGCCGCACTGGTCCGGCAGGCCCGCGCCGGGGGAGTGGTCCGCCATGTGGGTCCCGGCCGCAACATCTGGTCCACCGTCCATGTCGACGACGTCGCCGACCTGTACCTACTCGCGCTGGAGAAGACGCCTCCGGGCACCTTCTACTTCGTGGAGAACGGGGAGGAGTCGTTCGGCGCGATCGCCGAGGCCGTCGCCCGCTCCCTCGGCCTGCCCGGCCCCCGCCCCTGGGACCCCGACGCGCCGGACAACGTCTGGGACCCCCGGTTCGCCCGGCATGCCCTGGGCTCCAACAGCCGCGTACGGGCGCGCCGCGCCCGCGAGCTACTCGGCTGGCACCCGCGACACCGCTCGATCACGGACTGGATCCTCCGCGAGCTGCGCTGACCGGTCGGGGCGGCGGCGCGCGGTGGCCGCGGTCACCCCGATCACGCACACCGCCATGCCCGCGAGGGCCGTCCACCCGGGCGCGTCCCCGAACATCGCGTACGCCCACACCAGCGTGGTCGGGGGTGTGAGGTAGATCAGCGCGCTGGTGCGGGTGACGCCGTTGCGGCGCAGGCTCAGCCAGTAGAAGCCGTAGCCGCCGACCGTGGAGAGCAGCACCGTCCAGACCACCGCGGCCCAGAAACCCCCGCCCGCCGGGGGCGCGGCATGGCCCCCGGCCACGGCGACCCCGGTGAACAGCACGGCGCTGACCAGGCAGTGCAGCGGTATGGCGTCCACGGGGTCGAGCGGTGCCCGCACCCTGCGTTCGAGGAAGCTCGCGGCCAGCAGCGCCGCCATGGCGGCGAAGGGCAGCCCGTACGCCCACGCCGGGGCGGCCGGACCCGCCGACAGATCGCCCTGGACGACGAGCGCGACCCCGCCGAGGCCGATGGCCAGCCCCGCCCACTGGCGCGGGCTGACCGTCTCCCCGAGCAGCCGCCCGGCCAGCGCGCCCGCCGCGAGCGGCTGCAACGCGGCGATCAGCGCGGCGGTGCCGGACGGCACGCCGAGCCCGACCGACCAGACGATTCCGCCGAGGTAGCCGCCCTGCGAAAGCGCTCCGATCACCGCCTGCTCGGCCACGGCGCGCGGGCGCAGTCTGCGGCGCCTCAGCAGCGCCCAGGCGCCGCCCAGGACCGCCGCCGCGGCGAGGAAGCGCCACATCAGCAGGGTGTCGGCGGCGGCCTCCCGCGTGCCGAGCTCGGCTCCGATGAAGCCGGAGCTCCACATCACGACGAGGCCGATGGCGGTGACGGCGGCGCTGACGGGCATGGGGTCCTCGCTCTGGTCTTGGCTACCTGGTCGGGCTGTCCGGCCGGGACTGCGAATCGACTCCGGGTATACCGGTCTGTTTACTCCCTCATCCACTAGACTAAACAGATCGGTATACCCCTCCGTCAACCCCAGGAGGCGATCGGGGCATGGAAACGCGGACGGATGTGCTCACCCCCGCCGGGCGCCGCATCCTCGACACCGCCGCCGAGCTGTTCTACGGGCAGGGGATCAACGCGGTCGGCGTGGATCTGATCGCCCAGCGCGCCGGAGTCACCAAGAAGACGCTGTACGACCGCTTCGGCTCCAAGGAGGCGCTGGTCACCGCGTATCTGCGGGAGCGCGATGAACGGTGGCGGGCATGGCTCACCGCCGAGGTCGAGAAGTCGCCCCCGGCGGATCGCGCCCTCGCCACGTTCGACGCGCTCGCGGAGTGGGTGCGCCGTGAGAACCCGCGCGGCTGCGGCTTCGTCAACGCGGCGGCCGAACTGCCGGACGCCGGGCATCCGGCCCGGCGGGTGATCGCCGACCAGAAGCGCTGGCTGCGGGGCTATCTGCGGCAGCTGTGCGAGGAGGCGGGCGTGGCGGCCCCCGACGAACCGGCGGACGAGCTGCTGCTGCTCCACGAGGGGGCCACGGTGCTGAACGGGCTCTCGGTGGTCACCGATCCGGTCGCCACCGCGCGTGAGCTGGCCCGACGGGCGCTGGAGCGGCCCTGGCGGACTGACCCGGGCGCGTCGCCCGGGGCGTCGCTTGACCTTGAGCGCGCTCAAAACCGTACGTTCCCCGCATGACGACCAAACAGCATGCGATCGGCTCCGGTTTCGGGGTACGCAGTACGACCGGTGACGTCCTCGCGGGCATCGACCTGTCCGGGCAGCTCGCACTTGTGACCGGGGGTTATTCGGGGCTCGGGCTGGAGACGACACGGGCTCTCGCCGGTGCGGGGGCCCACGTCGTCGTGCCCGCGCGGCGGCCTGCGACCGCCGTCGAGGCGCTTGGCGGGATCGAGGGCGCGGAGGTCGCCGAGCTGGATCTCGCGGACCTGGGCAGCGTCCGGGCCTTCGCGGAGGAATTCCTCGCGTCCGGGCGCGATATCGACATTCTGATCAACAACGCCGGGATCATGGCCGCGCCCGAAACCCGGGTGGGCCCCGGCTGGGAGGCCCAGTTCGCCATCAACCACCTGGGGCACTACGCCCTGACCAACCGGCTGTGGCCCGCCATCGCCCGTGGCGGCGCACGCGTGGTGTCCGTCTCCTCCAATGGGCATCAGCTCTCGGACATCCACTGGGACGACCCGCACTTCGAGCGGCACGCGTACGACAAGTGGCAGGCGTATGGGCAGGCGAAGACGGCCAACGCCCTGTTCGCGCTGCGCCTCGACGCGCTGGGTCGGAACACCGGTGTGCGGGCGTTCTCCGTGCACCCCGGCACGATCGCCACCCAGTTGGGGCGCCACATGTCCCCGGAGGAGCTGGCGGAGCTGAGTGGGACGATCGAGGCCAGCCCCACCAACGTCGGCTGGAAGGCACCCGAGGAGGGGGCGGCGACCCAGGTCTGGGCGGCGACCTCGCCGCGGCTCGCGGGCATGGGCGGGGTGTACTGCGAGGACTGCGACATCGCCGGGCCCGCGTCGGAGGGAACCGAACTGGGCAGTGGTGTGAGCGCCTGGGTCACCGATCCGGAGCGGGCCGCGCGGCTGTGGGCGCTGTCGGCCGAGCTCACGGGCGTCGATGCCTTCGCCGGGTAGGTAGACAGTCCAGCCTGTTCAGTTTGAACTGGACAGCCTGAACTGAAGGAAATATCGTGCGGGGCATGGCAGAGACCCCTGGCGGCATGTCCGCGTCCGCCGTGCGCGCCGCGCATGAGATCCGCGTGGTAGTCGGCCGGCTGCGGCGCCGGATCAAGGAGACGTACGACCTCGAGGAACTCACCCCCTCGCAGACGTCCGTGCTCAGCAGGCTCAGCAAGGAGGGCCCCGCCTCGGCCAGCGCGCTGGCGGCGGCCGAGCGCGTACGGCCGCAGTCCATGGCGGCCACGCTCGCCGCCCTGGACGAGCGCGGGCTGATCCAGCGGCGCCCCGATCCCGGCGACGGGCGGCGGCAGCTGGTCTCGGTGAGCGAGACCGGCGGCGCCTTCCTGGCCGACAAGCGGCGGGCGGGCGAGGAATGGCTCGCCCGGGCCCTGGAGAGCGGCTATACCGAAGCGGAACGGGAGGCCATCCTCGAGGCGCTGGCCCTGCTGGACCGGCTCAGCCGCACATGATCGAGCGGCTGACACGACGAAAGGGCAGCGCGGACGCGAGGAGCGCCTTCGACCGGAGGCTGCTCGCGCCGATGATGCTGGGTTCGGTACTGAACCCGGTCAACTCCTCCATCATCTCGGTGTCGTTGGTGCCGATCGGCGCCGCGTTCGGGGCACCGCCGTCGCAGACGGCCTGGCTGGTCTCCGCGCTCTATCTGGCCACCTCGATAGGCCAGCCGGTCATGGGCCGGCTGATCGACCTCTACGGGCCGCGCCGCCTCTTCCTCGCCGGGGCGACCCTGACGGGGATCGCGGGGCTGATCGGACTGTTCGCCCCGAACCTGGGGACGCTGATCGTCGCGCGGGTGGTGCTCGGGTTCGGCACCTGCGCGGGCTATCCGGCCTCGATGTACCTCATCCGCGGCGAGGCCCGGCGGACCGGCCAGGAGAGCCCCGCCGGGATCCTCGCCACGCTCGCGGTCGCCAGCCAGACCATCGCGGTCATCGGGCCGCCCCTGGGCGGACTGCTGATCGGGCTGGGCGGCTGGCGCAGCACGTTCGCCGTCAACATCCCGCTGGCGGTGGCCGGTCTGATCCTCGGCGTCCGGCGTCTGCCGAAGGACCGGCCCCCGGCGGAACGCACCGGCGAGCGCGTCCGGCTGGATCTGATCGGCATGGGGCTGTTCGCCGCGATGCTCGTCTCGCTGCTGCTGTTCCTGATGGAGCCGCGAGCCGACCGGTGGTATCTGCCGGTGCTGATGGCGGTGGCGGCGGCCGGGTTCGCGGTGCGGGAGCTGCGGGTGACCGAGCCGTTCATCGATCTGCGGGTCTTCGGCGGCAATCTGCCCCTGCTGCTCACCTACGCCCGCGCGCTCCTGCTCTCCGTCGTCTTGTACGTCTTTCTGTACGGCTACACCCAGTGGCTCCAGGACGGCCGGGGGCTGACGGCCTCACAGGCGGGGCTCGCCCAACTGCCCCTGTTCCTGACCGGTATCGCGGTGTCCACCGCCACCGGCCGCCGCGCCGCCGTACGCGGCAAGCTGCTGGTGGGGGCCGTGGGGCAGATCGTCGCCTGCGCCCTGCTGCTCCAGCTCCAGCCGCACAGCGCGATATGGCTGCTGATCGTCATCGGGCTCGTCTTCGGCGTACCGCAGGGGCTGATCAACCTCGCCCTGCAGAACGCGGTGTACCACCAGGCCGATCCGGAGCGGATGGGCTCCTCGGCGGGGCTGCTCCGCACCTTCTTCTACCTCGGCGCGATCGTCGCCTCCAGCGCCGATGGCGTCTTCTTCGGCGCCCGCGCCGACACCGGTGGGCTGCACGGCCTGGCCTGGTTCATGCTCGCCGTCACCGGCCTGTGCCTGGCGCTGACGCTCGCGGACCGCTCGCTGGGCCGTATCGGTGCCGACGATTCCTCTTCTTCTTCCTCTTCCGCGCAACGAAAGGCTTCATGACATGAACATGAACGCGAACAAGACGGCTCTGCTCGTGATGGACGTCCAGGAGGGCATCGTGGCCCGCGTCCAGGACCCGGACTATGTGCCCCGCGTGAGCCGCGCGGCCGACGCGGCCCGCAACGCAGGAATCCCCGTCGTGTACGTCGCCATCGGCTTCCGCTCCGGCCGTCCCGAGGGCTCGGCCCGCAACAAGATCGTCGGCTCCCTGCCGCCGGGTCTCTACACCGAGGACGACCCCAAGATCGCCATCCACGCCGGTGTGGCGCCCCGGCCGGACGAGGTCGTGGTCACCAAGCGGCGGGTCAGCGCGTTCGCCGGCAGTGACCTGGACGTGGTACTGCGGTCAGGCGACATCACCCATCTCGTCCTGACCGGCGTCGCGACCAGCGGCGTCGTCCTGTCCACCCTGCGCCAGGCCGCCGACCTCGACTTCCGGCTCACGGTGCTGTCCGACGCCTGCTACGACCCGGACCCGGAGGTCCACCGGCTGCTCATCGAGAAGGTGTTTCCGTCGCAGGCCGAGCTCATGACGGTGGAGGAGTGGGTCAAGGCAGCGGGCTGAGCGGCTTTGGGGCTGAGGCATCCTGCTCCGGGCCGACACTCGGGTTGCCCGGCCAGGTCGGGTGCGGCGCCGTTTCGCGCCTTCGGCGCATTTGAGCATGGGTCGGTGGGTGGGGGCCCGGCCCTCGTCGCCGGGCGCCGGGCCGGTGGGGGCGGGGCCCGGCGGCGGCGTCCGTGCTCGGGGGCCAGGGTCGTTGCCGGGCTGGCGGGGCGATGGGGGATCGGGGCCGGACCGGCTTCCGGATGGCCCCGTGGTGGGGTACCCCTCGCCGAATTGCTTGACAAATTAGTTGCTTCAGATCAAGCGTTTTTTGCAGGGGTATCCGGAGAGGCCCGGGTCCCCGCCGGTCCGCACTCCGGATTCGGACGCTTCTGCCGCGTCGCCGAGCCGCCACGGCTCCAACACCCCACCGGCCCGGCGGTCGGCGGCGGCGCCTCGCCCCCCACCTCCGGACCCATGCTCAAAAAGCCACCCCGCTTCGGTAAGCGGCGCCCATGCGCACAGTGGCCGGCCCGACCCGGAAACCTCAACGCGGCCAGATGGGCGGGTTGGTGCAGAACGCGCCGCCGAGGTACTCGTGCTCGGGGTTGCCCGGCTCCAGTTCGCCCTGTTCGGCGATCAGCTTCGCGGCGTACGGCTCGGAGTCGTCCCTCGGCTCGTACCCCAGGGCCCGGGCCGAGGAGAGGTCCCACCACAGGCGGGTGTTGGCCGAGCTGCCGTAGACCGTCGTACAGCCCACGTTCTCCGCCGTAAGGGCGGCGTGGAGCAGCCGGGCGCCGTCCGCCGGGCTCATCCAGATGGACAGCATGCGGACCGTCGTCGGCTCGGGGAAGCAGGAGCCGATGCGGATGGCGACCGTCTCGACGCCGTGCTTTTCCCAGTAGAACGCGGCCAGGTCCTCGCCGAACGCCTTCGACACCCCGTAGTAGGTGTCGGGGCGGCGCGGGGCGTCGAGGGGGACGAGCGGGTCGTCCCCCACCGGGCGCGGGGTGAAGCCCACGACATGGTTGCTGGAGGCGAAGACGATCCGGCGGACCCCCGCCTCGCGCGCCGCCTCGTACACGTTGTACGTGCCCTCGATATTGGCCCGCAGGATCTTCTCGAACGGGGCTTCCAGGGAGATACCCGCGAGATGGATGATCGCGTCAACGCCCCGCACGGCCTCGCGCAGGGCGTCCCGGTCGGACAGATCCGCGGTGATCGCGTCCGGCTCGCCCTCGATGGGGAGTTGGTCGAGCAGCCGCAGCTGGTATCCGTACGGCGGCAGCAGCTCGCGCATCAAGGTGCCCATGCCGCCGGCGGCGCCGGTGAGGAGGACGGTGCGGGGAGCGGGCATGGGCGGATCTCCTCCGGGGGTATCGCGTTATGGGGTTATCGCGAAGGGGGCTATTGCGTATGTGGTTTTTGTTCATGTATGTGGTTCAGATTCATGGACACCGTAAGGATCGGCGCATGGGCCGTCAAGGGCGGCGCGATGTCGGCGAATTCACCGTCGGGTGAGTGGCGTCACCCGGTTGGCGCCCTTGACCGGCGGCCGATGGCTGCCTTACGGTGAACCTGTTCACGAATGTAGATGACGATCAGAAACGTGCACACGGCGTCGGTGGGTGACGGCGGGTCGGTGTACACGACAGGGAGAAGCCCGTGACCTCAGCTTCACTCGCCGAGCGCCTTGACGGACTGCTGTTCTTCCCCGTGACCGCCTACGGTCCCGATGGCGCCCTGGACCTGGAGATCTACCGCGCGCACATCCGCGCCGGGATCGAGGCGGGGGCGGGCGCCGTCTTCGCGTGCTGCGGCACGGGCGAGTTCCACGCCCTGACGCCCGAGGAGTTCCACGACTGCGTCGCGGTCGCCGTGGAGGAGGCCGCCGGGCGGGTGCCGGTGGTCGCGGGCGCCGGATACGGGACCGCGCTGGCGATCCAGTACGCCAAGCTGGCCGAGCGGGCCGGTGCGGACGGGCTGCTCGCCATGCCGCCGTATCTGGTCGTGGCCGATCAGGAAGGGCTGATCCGCCACTACAGCGCCCTCGCGGGCGCGACCGGCCTCGACATCATCGTCTACCAGCGGGACAACGCCGTCCTGGCCCCGGACTCCGTGGCCCGGCTCGCCAAGGTGCCCGGCATCATCGGCCTCAAGGACGGCATCGGCGACCTCGACCTGATGCAGCGCGTCGTGAGCGCGGTGCGGGCCGACGCCCCCGACGAGGGGTTCCGCTACTTCAACGGGCTGCCGACCGCCGAGCTGACCGGCCTCGCCTACCGCGGCATCGGCGTGACGCTCTACTCCTCCGCCGTCTTCTGCTTCGTCCCCGAAGTCGCCCTCGCCTTCCACAAGGCGCTCATGACGGGCGACGACGAGACCGCCAACAAGCTGCTGGACGGCTTCTACCGGCCGCTGGTCGAGCTCCGCAACCAGGGCCGCGGCTATGCGGTGTCGCTGGTCAAGGCCGGGGTCCGGCTGCGCGGGCTGGACGTCGGCGAGGTGCGGCCGCCGCTGAGCGAGCCCAGCCCCGCCCACGTCAAGGAGCTGGCCGAGCTGATCGAGCGCGGTATGGCGCTGGTCGGGGACGCGGACGGGGACGCGGACAAGGACGGGAACGGGGACGGGGAGGCGCGGTGAAGGCTTCCGCCTTCGTCTACCCCTGGGACGTCGTCGGGGACCCGGACGCCGCGCACCGCATCGCCGACCTCGGCGTCCAGCAGGTGACACTGGCCTCCGCCTACCACTCCACCCGGGCCCTGACCCCGCGCCACCCCGGCCACCGCATCGTCACCGCCCGCCACGCGGCCGTGCTCTACCCGCCGAGCGCGGAGCGCTGGCAGGGGCGCGAGCTGCGGCCGTACGAGCAGTCGTGGGTGCCCGGCGACGATCCGTACGGGGCGGCGGCCGCCGCGCTGGCCGACGCCGGTCTCGAGGTCCACACCTGGGTGGTGCTCGCGCACAACACCCGGCTGGGCGACGAGCATCCGCGGATCACCGTGCGCAACGCCTATGGCGACCGTTACCCCTGGGCGCCGTGCGTCGCACGCCCCGAGGTGCGCGCCTATCTGGTGGACCTGGCCGCCGAAGCCGCCGTACGGCCCGGAGCCCGCGGCACCGAGCTGGAGTCCTGCGGCTGGTACGGACTCGCCCATCTGCACGCCCACGACAAGATCGGCGGGGTGCCGCTGGGCGGCGCCGGCCAGTACTTGATGTCGCTGTGCTTCTGCGAGAGCTGCGAGGCGGGCTACGCCGGGCTGGGCGCCGACCCCGAGGAGCTGCGCGAACTCGTCGTGCGCGCCCTGCGGCCGGTGTGGGCGGGCGAGACCACCGCGGACGGCGGTGACCGCGCGGGGGAGTGGGCCGAGGTCGAGAAGCTGCTCGGCGCCGACCACGCCGCGCTCTTCGCGGCCTGGCGCGACCGGATCGCGAGCGGTCTGCGGGGCGAGGCCGTGGCCGCCGTAAGGGCCGCGGCGGACGAGGACTTCCAGGTCCTGCTGCACGCCGACCCGGCCCCGCACCGGCTCGGCGCCAACGTGGGCGTGGACCCGGCCGATGTGCTGGCCCAGGCCGACGGGGTCGTACTGCCGTGCACGGGGGGCGAGGCAGCGCGCTCCGGGGTCCTGCCGCCGTTCGTCCCGTACCGGACCGAACGGACCGTGCTCGCCGCCAACTTCACGGTGGTGGCGGGGATGGGCGGCAGCCCGGCGACGCTGGCCCGGGACGCGGCCCACGCGGTGGAGCTGGGCGCGGACGAGCTCCGTCTCTACCACGCCGGTCTGGCCTCGGACCAGGACCTGGCGGCCGTCCGCACGGCCCTGGCCGAGCTGAGCTGAGCCGAGCTCGGGGACCCGCCGCCCGCTGGCGGGTTTCCGGGACGGCCCGGCGGATTATCGGAAGCGCGACACCCGGTGGCATCGCCACGATCAAAGGGTGTCGACGAAACGGACCCCCTCACCCCGCAGGCCCATCGCGCTGATGTCCCTGGGACACGCCTGCGTGGACATCTACCAGGGAGCGGTGGCCGCGCTGGTGCCGTTCCTCGTCTCGGAACGGGCCTACGGCTACGCCGCCGCCTCCGGCGTCGTACTGGCCGCCTCGCTGCTGTCGTCCGTCGTACAGCCGCTGTTCGGGGCGCTCACCGACCGTTGGGCCATGCCGTGGCTGCTGCCGGTGAGCACGCTGGTGGGCGGGGCGGGTGTGGCGCTGAGCGGGGTCACCGGCTCCTATGCGGCGACCCTGGCGGTGGTCGCCGTCTCGGGCATCGGCGTCGCCGCGTACCACCCCGAATCCGCCCGGTTGGCCCGGCTCGCCAGCCGGGGCAGCCACACCGCGATGAGCTGGTTCTCCCTCGGCGGCAACATCGGCTTCGCCGCCGCGCCGCTCGCGGTCGCCACCGTCATCGCCACCGGCGGTCTGCGGGCCTCCCCGCTGCTGGCCGTCCCCGCCGTCGCCGGAGCCGCCCTGTGCGCGGCCGCGCTACGGGCGCTCAGGGCCCCGGGCGCGGTGGCCGGGCCCGCGCGGGCGAGCCGCGGGGGAGAGGGACGGGACGACTGGCCCTCCTTCCTCCGGCTGTCCGGCGCCATCATGTGCCGCTCGATCGTCTTCGTCGGGCTGAGCGCGTTCATTTCCCTGTACGTGCGCGAGCGCGCGGGCGGAGGCGAACTGGCCGGTACCGCCGCCCTGTTCGTGCTCTACGCCGGCGGCGCGGTGGGCACGGTGGCCGGCGGCGGACTCGCCGCCCGCCACGGCCGCGTCCCGGTCGTCCAGTGGTCCTACGGCCTGACCGTCCTCGCCGTCGCGGGCGTCGTCCTCGTCCCCGGCCCGGCGCTCTACCTCTGCGTGGCCCTGGCCTCGGCCGGGCTCTATGTGCCGTTCTCCCTGCACGTCACCCTCGGCCAGGACTACCTGCCCCGCCGTGTGGGCACCGCCAGCGGGGTCACCCTGGGCCTGACCGTCAGCGTAGGCGGCCTGGCCAGCCCCCTCATCGGCGCCCTGGCCGACGCCACCACCCTCCAAACCGCCCTGGCCCCTCTGATAGCCCTCCCCGCCCTCGGCTGCCTCCTCCTCCGCCCCCTGCGCGAACCCGCCCTCCCCTCGGCCAGTTTTTGTCAGAACCGTTGACGAACCCCTGGGGCCGCCCTAATTTCATCGCGTCGTACTTGGTATGTCATATATGAGACGCGATATGTGAGATCTGAGAGCATCCATGGACATCGCCCCGAGCCCGATCCCCTCCCGCACCCAGTACGTGCTGGAGGCGGTCAAGCGCGCGATTCTCACCGGGGGGCTGCGGCCCGGGCAGGCGTTGGTGGAGGCCGAGCTGGCCGCGCAGTTCGGGGTGTCCAAGACGCCGGTGCGGGAGGCGCTCAAGACGCTCGCGGGGCGGGGGCTCGTGGTGATGAGCGAGTACAAGGGGGCCACGGTCAGGACCGTGGACACCGCGATGGCGCACGCCGTCTACGATGTGCGGCTGCTCCTGGAGCCCGAGGCGCTGCGCCGGACCGTGGCCGCGCGGGCCGGTCTTGAGGACGCCGGGGCCGCGCTGGAGCGGTCGGACGCGGCGGCCGATCCGGCCGGGCGGTCGCTCGCCAACCGCGACTTCCACCGGGCGCTCTATCTGCCCTGCGGCAACCCCCTGCTGACCCGGATGCTCGACGAACTGCGCGACCAGGCCGCGCTGGTGTCCGCCATCGCCTGGCAGGCGGTGCCCTCCTGGGAGCAGGAGGCCCGTGAACACCGGGAGATCCTGGCCCGCGCGCTCGACGGCGACGCCGACGGGGCGGCCCGCGCACTGCACGAGCACATCGCCTCCTTCGTCCGGCGCGCCTTTCCGGACGGGGAGTAGCACCCGGCGGCCCCGGCCGCCGACCCCAGCACTCAGCACTCAGCACCCAGCACCCAGCACTCAGCACCATCCGAACAGCTCGTCCCGATGCCGGACATCGAGAGAAAGGGTTCGTATGGAGTACTCACCGCTGAGGACGGCGCTCGCGGACGTCGTGGCGATCCCGGTGACCCCGTACGACGCCGAGGGCGCCGTGGACCGCGCCGCCTACCGGGCCCTGCTCCGCCGGCTCCTCGACGGCGGGGTCAAGGCCGTCACCCCGAACGGCAACACGGGGGAGTTCTACGCCCTCACCCTCGAAGAGCGGCGGCTGGTCACCGAGCTGACCGTCGAGGAGGCCGCCGGGCGGGCCGCCGTCCTCGTCGGGGTCGGCCATGACGCGGCCACCGCGGTCGAGGCCGCCCGGCACGCCCGCGCGGCCGGGGCCGACATGGTGATGGTCCATCAGCCGGTGCATCCGTACGTCGCCCAGGACGGCTGGATCGACTACCACCGCACCATCGCGGAGGCCGTCCCCGAGCTGGGCGTGGTGCCGTATCTGCGCAATCCGCTCATCGAGGGCGCGGCGATCGCCCGGCTCGGCGAGGCGTGCCCCAATGTCATCGGGGTCAAGTACGCGGTCCATGACGCCACCCGCTTCGCCGCCGTGGCGCGCGACGCCGGGCTGGACCGGTTCGTGTGGGTGGCCGGGCTCGCCGAGCTGTACGCGCCCTCGTACTGGGCGGTCGGCGCCACCGGCTTCACCTCGGGCCTGGTCAACGTGGCCCCCAACGTCTCGCTCAACATGCTGGGCGCGCTGCGCGCGGGTGACTACCCGGGCGCGATGAAGGTCTGGGAGCAGATCCGGCGGTTCGAGGACCTCAGGGCCGAGCGGCAGTCCGCCAACAACGTCACGGTGGTCAAGGAAGCGCTTGCCGCGATGGGTCTGTGCCGGCGCGACGTCCGCGCCCCGAGCAAGCCGCTGCCCGAGCCGAGGCGCGCGGAAGTCGCCGCGATCGTCGAGGGGTGGTCGGTGTGAGTACGCAACGGAGCGCGCGCAAGCGCCCCGACGAGCTGCGCAGCCACCAGTGGTACGGCACCGACGGCCTGCGCTCCTTCAGCCACCGGGCCCGCACCCGCCAGCTCGGCTATCTCCCCGAGGAGCACCTGGGCAAGCCGGTCATCGCGATCCTCAACACCTGGAGCGACATCAACCCCTGCCATGTGCACCTGCGCGACCGCGCCCAGGCGGTCAAGCGCGGGGTCTGGCAGGCGGGCGGCTTCCCGCTGGAGTTCCCGGTCTCCACGCTCTCCGAGACCTTCCAGAAGCCCACCCCCATGCTCTACCGCAACCTTCTCGCCATGGAGACGGAGGAACTGCTCCGCTCGTACCCGGTCGACGGCGCCGTGCTGCTGGGCGGCTGCGACAAGTCCACCCCGGCGCTGCTGATGGGCGCGGCCAGCGCCGACCTCCCGGCGGTCTTCGTGCCGGCCGGGCCGATGCTGCCGGGGCACTGGCGCGACGAGGTGCTGGGTTCGGGCACCGACATGTGGAAGTACTGGGACGACAAGCGGGCCGGGCTGATCGGCGACTGCGAGATCTCCGAGCTGGAGCGGGGACTGGCCCGTTCGCCCGGCCACTGCATGACGATGGGCACCGCCTCCACGCTGACGGCCGCCGCCGAGGCGCTGGGCGTGACCGTGCCCGGCGCCTCGTCCATCCCGGCCGTGGACTCCGGGCACGACCGGATGGCGGCCGCCTCCGGGTTACGCGTGGTCGAGCTGGTCCGACAGGACCTCAGGCTCTCGGAACTCCTCACCAGGGAGGCGTACGAGGACGCGGTCGCGACCGTGCTGGCCCTCGGCGGTTCCACCAACGCGGTGATCCATCTGATCGCCATGGCGGGCCGGTCCGGGGTGCGGCTCACCCTCGACGACTTCGACCGGATCGCCCGTACCGTCCCCGTGCTGGCCGATCTGCGGCCCGGTGGCCGGTACTTGATGGAGGACTTCCACTTCGCGGGCGGGCTCCCGGGCTTCCTCTCCCGGCTGACGGACGTCCTGCACCTGGACCGCCCCACCGTCGGCCACCCCACACTGCGCGAACAGCTCGCCGGCGCCATGGTGCACAACCCCGAGGTGATCAGGGACCGCGACCGCCCGCTGGCCGAGGAGGGCGGAGTGGCGGTGCTGCGCGGCAACCTGTGCCCCGACGGCGCGGTCATCAAGCACATCGCGGCCGAGCCCCGGCTGCTGAAACACACCGGCCCCGCCGTGGTCTTCGACGACTACAGGGCGATGCAGGCCACCATCGACGACCCCGGTCTCGGCATCACCGAGGACAGTGTGCTGGTGCTGCGCAACGCGGGTCCGCTGGGCGGCCCCGGAATGCCCGAGTACGGCATGCTGCCGATCCCCGACCATCTGCTGAAGCAGGGGGTGCGGGACATGGTGCGGATCTCCGACGCCCGGATGAGCGGCACCAGTTACGGGGCCTGTGTGCTGCACATCGCGCCCGAGTCGTATGTGGGGGGCCCACTCGCCCTCGTCCACGACGGCGATCCGATCACCCTCGACGTCGCGGCGCGGGTGCTGCGGCTGGAGGTGGAGGACGCCGAGCTGGAACGGCGCCGGGCACGGTGGACGGCCCCGGCGCCCCGCTACGAGCGCGGCTACGGCGCGCTCTACCAGGAGCAGATGACCCAGGCCGACACCGGCTGCGACTTCCGCTTCCTGGCCCGCCCCGGGGCGGTGCCCGAACCCTACGCGGGCTGACGCGACCTCCCAGCGCGAAAAATTTTGTACGAGATTCCGAACGACATTCGGTAAGCGCTTCACGGAAGCGCTTCACCAGACCCTGCCCCTCCGAGACCGCCCGCCCCGCACCTCTGAGAACGGAGAAGCAGTCATGGCCCACGCCGTGGCGAAACCACCCCGGGTCACCCGGCGCCGTACGGGAGGACCGGCCCGCCGCCTCCCGTATCTGCTGATCGCCCCCGCCGGACTGCTGATGCTGGGCTTCATCGCCTATCCGATGCTCAGCGTCCTCTACTACAGCCTGCGGAACTACAACGTCACCAAGCCCTGGCGGAACGGCTACGCGGGCCTGGACAACTTCACCCGGATCCTCACCGACGACCCACAGTTCTGGGACACGCTCGTCTTCAGCGGCAAATGGGTCGTCACCGAGGTACTGCTGCAGCTCCTGCTCGGCCTCGCGCTCGCCCTGCTGGTGAACCAGACCTTCCTCGGCCGCGGCCTCGCCCGCGCCCTGGTCTTCTCGCCGTGGGCCGTGTCCGGGGTGCTGACCACCACCATCTGGATGCTGCTCTACAACCCCTCGACCGGCATCAGCCGCTATCTCGCGGACGCGGGGATCGGCACGTACGGCACCTCGGTGCTCTCGGACACCGGGACCGTCTTCTGGGCCGCCGTCGTCGCCGAACTGTGGCGCGGCGTCCCGTTCTTCGCGATCCTCCTCCTCGCCGACCTCCAGTCCATCCCCAGGGACCTCTACGAGGCGGCCTCGGTCGACGGCGCGGGCCGGACGCGGCGGTTCCTCCACATCACCCTGCCGCATCTGAAGGACGCGATCGTCCTCTCCACGCTGCTGCGCGGGGTCTGGGAGTTCAACAACGTCGATCTGCTCTACACCCTCACCGGCGGCGGACCGGCCGGGCAGACCACCACCCTTCCGCTGTACGTCGCCAACACCGGGATCAACGGCCATGACTTCGGCTACGCATCCGCGCTGACCACCGTCGCCTTCGTGATCCTCCTCTTCTGCTCGATCCTCTATCTGCGCCTGAGCAAGTTCGGAGGCGAGACCAAGTGACCGCCGCACTCGCCGAGCAGGGCACCCTGCCCGCCGCCGCGGCCACCCCGCCGCCCACCGCCCGCGGGAGGCGCCGACGCGGATCCGACCAGGGCGTGCCGCGCTGGCAGATCTATCTGCCGCTGGGCCTGTATCTGCTGTTCACCCTCGTCCCCTTCTACTGGATGCTGCTGTTCGCGCTGCGCCCCGCGGGCTCGAACGCGCTGGTGCCCTGGCCGATCACCGGTGAGCACTTCCAGAAGGTCTGGAACGAGCGCAGCTTCGGGATCTTCTTCCAGAACAGCATGATCGTCGGCGTCGCCTCCCTGGTGATGACGACGGCGGTCGCGCTGGCCGGGGGCTATGCCCTCGCCCGCTTCGACTTCCGTATCAAAAAGGGCTTCATGCTGGCGCTGCTGGCCTCGCAGTTCATCCCGGGCGCGCTGATGCTGGTGCCGCTCTTCGAGATCTTCAAGAACCTGCAGATGATCAACTCGCTGGGGAGCGTGGTCATCGCGGAGACGGTCTTCCAGCTGCCCCTGTCGATCATCCTCATCAGCGGCTTCATCAAGAACGTGCCGGTGTCGCTCGAGGAGCAGGCGTGGGTCGACGGCTGCGGCCGCTTCCGGGCCTTCTGCGCGGTGGTGCTGCCGCTGCTGCGCCCGGGGCTGATCGCGGTCGGCTCCTTCGCCTTCGTGCACAGCTGGAACCACTTCCTGTTCGCGCTGATGTTCCTCAGCTCCCAGGACAAGCAGACGATTCCGGTCGGCCTGAACACCCTCATCGGGGCGGACAGCGTCGACCTGGGCGCGCTCGCGGCGGGCGGGGTGATCGCCGCGGTGCCCGTCGTCATCGTCTTCGCCTTCATCCAGAAGTGGCTGATCACCGGCTTCAGCGCGGGGGCGGTCAAGGGCTGACCGCAACCTGACCCGTTGGGTCGGCGGAACGAGCATTCGCGAACGAGCCGGACAAGGAGGTCCGAGCATGGGCACGGCCCCGGAACCGAAGGAACTGAAGGAACCGACAGAGCCCCAGGAACCGACGGAGCCGATACCGGTCGTCCTCGCGGGCGCCCGCGGGCATGGGCGCCGGCATCTGGACAACATCCGGCGGCTGACCGCCGAGGGAAAGGTCCGGCTGGCCGGGGTGTGCGAACTCGCGCCGCTCACCCGGGAGGAGCTGGGCGACGGGCTCGGCGAGCCCGAGCAGTCCGCCGACCTCGCCGCGCTCGTGAGCCGGAGCGGCGCCCGGATCGCGATCATCTGCACCCCGATCCACACCCACGCCGACCTCGCCCTCGCCGCCGCCGAGCGCGGTGCGCACCTTCTGCTGGAGAAGCCGCCCACACCCTCGTACGCCGAATTCACCCGGTTGAGCGAAGGACTACGCGGATATGGAACCGCCTGCCAGATCGGCTTCCAGTCGCTCGGCTCCCATGCCCTGCCCGTCATCCGGAAGCTCGTCGCCGACGGCCGCATAGGGGCGGTCCGCGGCATCGGCGCGGCCGGAGCATGGGCTCGCGACGAGGACTACTACACCCGCGCCCCCTGGGCCGGACACCGCACCCTCGACGGCCGTGACGTCGTGGACGGCGTCCTCACCAACCCCCTCGCCCATGCCGTCTCCACCGCCCTGCACCTCGCCGACGCCGACCGGGCCGAGGACGTGGCCGGAATCGAACTGGAGCTGTACCGGGCCAACGCCATCGAGGCCGACGACACCTCCTGCGTACGGATCCGCACCACCCACGGCACCACCGTGGCCGCCGCCGTCACCCTGTGCGCGGAGGAACCCGGTGAGCCCTATGTGGCCGTCCACGGCGACCGGGGCCGGATCACCTTCTGGTACAAGCTCGACCGGGTCCGTATCGAACGCGACGGAGCGCCGCCCGAGACCACCGGCCACGCGCGCACCGATCTGCTGGACAACCTCGTCGCGCATCTCCGCGACGGCACCGAACTGCTCGTTCCCCCGGACCGCACCGGCGCGTTCATGCGCGTGGTCGAGGCGGTCCGCACCGCCCCCGCACCGGTCCAGCTGCCCGCCGACGCCTGGCGCACCGAGCCCGGTGCGGGCGTCACCGCGCGAGCGGCCGAGCGGCGCGTGGTGACCGGCATCGACCGACTGGTCACCGCCGGCGCCGAGCGCCTCGCCCTCTACTCCGAACTGCGCGCCCCCTGGGCCGCTCCCCCCACGGAGGTCCCGCACCCATGACACCCCTGACCCCCTCCAGCCCCCTGACCCCCTCCAACCCGCTCACTCCCTCCCTCACCCGCCGTCCCCCGTGCACCCTGCTGCGCCATGAACACCGGGTCGTCGGGACGTATGTGCACCGCCCCGAAATGCCCGGCCCGGCCGCGCCGCGCCCCTATCTGCACCCCGTGCGCACCCTCGGCGGTGTCACCGTCACCGGGCTGCGGCCCACCGAGGACCCGGCCCGCCCGGGGGTGTCCATGGCCATCCCGGAGGTGGCCGGATGGGACTTCCGGGGCGGTCCCGGCCGACGGGATCACCACGGCAGCCAGCGCCACCTCAGCTGGCTGCTGCGCGACCCCGACGGATTCGTGGAAGAGCTGTCGTGGACGGCCGGTGGGCGGCAACTGCTGCTGGAGCGGCGCACGGTGGCCGTACGGTCCCTCGGAACCGAGTGCTGGGCGCTGGACTTCACCTCGGCCCTCACCAATGTGACGGGCGAGGAGATCGCCCTCGGCGGGGCGGGCCACGCGGGCGGCTTCTTCTGGCGCGTCCCCCGGCGCCCCGAGCCCGCGCACGTCTTCAGCGCGGACGGCGAGGGCGAGGCGGCGGCGCACGGACGGCCCGCGGACTGGCTGGCGCTGGCCACCGACGACTGGACGCTGGTCTTCGTCGGCGCGACCGGCGACACCCGGGCCGACCCGTGGTGGGTCCGCACCGGCGACCACCCGGGCGTCGGCTCGGCCCTCACCTGGCAGCACCCCCTGCCCATAGCCCCCGCCGACACAGTGACCCGCCGAATAGTCACAGCGATAGCCGACACCCGCCTGACCCACCCCACCGCAGCCCGCCTGGCAGCCCACCTCTCAGACAAAGGGGCGGCCGTATAAGCACCTAGTTGTGGGCAATCGTTCCTCCCCCAGCTACCGCTGGGAGGTGCCCCCGGGCGGAACGGGTGGGCACGACGACCCGCACCCGGCCACGGACCCCAGCCACAACGGCGCGACCCCAACGACCACCACCCGCAAGCAAACCCACAAAGGAGACGGACGTACACCCATGAACCCACGCACCCGCAGAGCACCCCGCACCGCAGCCGCCCTGGCCGCAGTCCTAACTCTCGCCCTGACAGCCACAGCGTGCGGAGACGACGGCTCAACCTCCGGCGAGGAGGGCTCCGGCAAGGGCACCATCACCTTCTGGGACAACAACGGCGGCCCCCGCACCAAGATCTGGAAGCAGATCATCGCCAAGTTCGAGGACAAGTACCCCGACATCACGGTCAAGTACGTCCCGATCCCGATCGCCAACGTGCAGTCGAAGTACGACACCGCCATCCAGAGCGGCGGCGACAGCCTGCCCGACGTCGGCGGCGTGGGCACCGCGTATCTGGCCAATCTGGTGGCCCAGCGCGCCCTCGACCCCGTCACCGACCGCATCGGCGACAGCGCCCTCAAGGGCAAGCTGATCAAGAACATGGTCGAGAGCGTCCGCGCGGCCGGAGGTGACGACAAGGAGCTGTACTCCGTCCCGACCTCCGCCAACCAGGGCACCCTCTGGTACCGCACCGACCTCTTCAAGGCGGCGAAGCTGCCCGCGCCCGACAGCTGGGACAACTTCTACAAGGCCGCCGATGAGCTGACCGACAAGGGCCGGAACAAGTTCGGCTTCACCCTGCGTGGCGGCGCGGGCTCGATCGCCCAGGCGCTGGACATGATGTACGCCCAGTCCGGCATCTCGTCCTTCTGGAACGGCGAGGGCGGGGACAGGACCACCCTCAACGACCCGAAGAACGTCGCGGCGCTCGAGAAGTACATCGCCCTCTTCAAGAAGGTCACCCCCGCCGCGGACCTCAACAACGACTTCGCCAAGATGGTCGCCCAGTTCGACCAGGGCGACATCGGGATGCTCCAGCACAACCTCGGCAGCTATGTGGACCACGTGCGGCTGCTCGGCAAGGACAAGATCGCGGGCATACCGCTGCCGCCGTCCCGGCAGGGCGCGGCGCGCACCATCGTCTCCAACCCGGTCGACGGCCTCGGGCTGTTCAAGGCGAGCAAGAACAAGGCGGCGGCCTGGAAGTTCATCGAGTTCGCGGCCTCCCCGGAGATGAACAGCCTCTGGAACGAGGACGTCGGCGCGATCCCCGCCAACGTCGGCGCCGCGGACGACGACTGGATCGCGAAGGCCCCGCCGACCAAGGCCGCGCTGGAGTCGCTCAACGATCCGCGGACCAGGGTCGTCCAGCTGCCGTACTACCTCCCGGACTGGAACAACATCAGCAAGGCCGACAACGAGCCCAGCTTCCAGAAGGTGCTGCTCGGCAAGATGACCGCCAAGGCGTTCTGCGACAAGGTCGCGAAGGAGCTCAACGCGGCACAGGCGGACTGGAAGAAGCACCAGAGCTAGCCTTCTATGAACTCCATGTATACCTGCGGTGTATAGTGCTCGCAATCTGTGCTGCCAACTTTACGTTTTTGGGCGGACGTTGGAGGCATGGCGACCACTTACTGACCACAAGAGGACTTCGGGGACATCAATGGGGCGAAAAGGTCGAATATCCGGTCTGTGCGTCAGCCTCGTCGGCGCCGTCTGCCTGACGCTGGGCCTCAGCGGCTGCGGCGCGTCGTACGACACCACCTCGCCGCGCAGCGCCCGGGAGCACGCGGCGTCGGACGCCGACCACTCGACACCGGCCGCCTCCAAGCCGGACGTGCTGAAGAAGGGCGACGGGGCGAACGGGGCGGACGACAAGAGCGGGGCGGACGACAAGAGCGGGGCGAACGGCGAGAACGGGGCGGACGGCTCCGTCGACTGCGCCGTCGCCAAATGCGTCGCTCTCACCTTCGACGCGGGCCCCAGCGGCAACACGCCCCGGCTGCTGAAGATCCTCAAGCACGAGAAGGTCCACGCGACCTTCTTCATGCTCGGCAGGAAGCACATCGACCGCCACCCGGACCTGGTGCGCCGTATCGCCGACGAGGGGCATGAACTGGCCAACCACACCTGGTCGCACAAGATCCTGACCAAGACCGACTCCGACGAGGTCCGCACGGAGATCACCCGGGTCCAGACCGCCGTCAAGAAGCTCACCGGCCGTACGCCGCTGCTGATGCGCCCGCCGCAGGGGCGTACCGACGAGCGGGTCTCCAAGATCTGCCGTGAGCTGGGCGTGGCGCAGGTGCTGTGGAGCGTGACGGCGAAGGACTACCAGACGAACGACTCCGCGCTGATCGAGAAGCGGGTGCTGGAGCAGACGAAGCGCGACGGGATCATCCTGCTGCACGACATCTACAAGGGCACGGTGCCGGCCGTGCCGGGGATACTGGCGAAGCTGAAGAAGGAGGGCTACACGGTGGTGACGGTCTCCCAGCTGATGGCCCCGGCGGTCCCGGAAGCGGGCAAGGTCTATCGCCCATGAGGCAACAGACCGACACGATCTCCGTCGCGTTCGAACATCCTCGGCCACAAAATGATCAAGTGTTGTCGCAAGCTATCGCGATGCGATCGGGATTTCGTAATCTAAGAATCCTCGGGAGCCCGGCAACCTAATCTGGAGTGGCGGCAACTACGACATGGAGCGGGCCGGTCCGGATCCTCCGGCCCGTTCTCTCGACGCGGAACAGGAGTTGCCATGAGGCTGAGACGCAAACGGGGCCGTCACCGCCGTCGCAAGGATCGCACGCTGCCGTTGGGCAGCGCCGTGATCGTGGCGTCGGCCGTGGCCGGGGTGTATCTGACGGCTTCGCCGGAGGGCGCGAGCGCCGTGCCCACCACCCTGTACGTGGCCACCAACGGCAGCGACGGCAACACCGGCACCCTCAAGTCCCCCTACCGAAGCCTGGAGAAGGCGTTCTCCACCGCCAAGGCGGGCACCACCATCGAGGTCCGCGGCGGCACCTACTACCCCTCCAGGACCCTGCGCAGCTCCATCAGCGGCACCCCCCGCGAGCGCGTCCAACTGCGGTCGTACCGGGCCGAGAAGGTCCGGCTCGACGGCTCCCGGCTGGGCCGGGGCTCCTCCCTGGTCTCCCTCACCGCCGACTACTGGACGGTCTCGGGGATCGAACTGCGCAACGCCCCGGGCGGCGGCCTGGTCTGCACCTCCTGCGCGCGCAACGTCTTCCAGGACCTGAGCACCCACGGCAACGGTGACACCGGACTCACCCTCCGCGGCGACGACACCAACGGCAACGTCATCCGGAACCTCGACTCCTACGCCAACCACGACGACGCCACCGGCGGTCAGCGGGCCGACGGCATAGCCATCACCCACGGCTCCGGCTCGGGCAACGTGGTCACCGGATCCCGGCTGTTCCACAACAGCGACGACGGCCTCGATCTGTGGATGTGGGCGAGCCCCGTCACCATCGAGCACTCCTGGGCCTTCGGAAACGGCCGGAACCGCTGGCACATCCCCTACTTCAAGGGCGACGGCAGCGGCTTCCAGCTCGGCGCCGACCGCCGTGGCGCCCCCTCGCCCGCCCATCTCGTACGGTCCTCCGCCGCCTGGGCCAACACCAAGAGCGGCTTCGACGCGGGCGGCAACACCGGGGCCCTCCGGCTCCAGCGCACCACCTCCTTCGACAACTGGGGCAAGGGCTACGCCGTCGCCGGCTCCCGCGCCCGGCTGACCCGCAACCTCGCGCTCTCCAACGGCCGCGGCAGCGCCGACACCGGCCTCCTCGCCGTCTCCCGGGACAACAACTGGGCGCCGGGCCGCCGGGCCACCCCGCCGCTGGTCACCACCGACCCCACCACGGCCCTCGGACCCCGGCGGCCGAACGGCTCGCTGCCGCTCACCGCCTTCCTCGTGGTCATGGACCGCACCGAGATCGGTTCGCCGATGAACTGAAACCCCGGGAAAACCTGCATCGCGCTCCTGGCGGGCACAATCCCCTGATCCGGCACGCCGCCGACCCGCCCGCCGTCCCCCGAGGAGCGCGACCATGGCGAGACAGATCACGGACAAGGCCCCGGCCCCACCACCGCACGGACTCCCCCTGCTCGACCGCTACTTCCGGATATCCGAGCGGGGCTCCACCCTCGGCCGGGAGGTCCGGGGCGGGTTCGCCACCTTCTTCACGATGGCGTACATCCTCGTCCTGAACCCGATCATCCTGGGCGGGGCGAAGGACAAGTTCGGCGAGCAGCTCTCCGGCACCCAACTCGCCACCGCCACCGCCCTGGTGGCCGCCGTGATGACCGTCCTCATGGGCATCGGCGGCAATCTGCCGCTCGCCCTCGCCGCGGGCCTCGGGCTCAACGCGGTCGTCGCCTTCCAGATCGCCCCGCAGATGAGCTGGGCCGACGCCATGGGTCTGGTGGTCCTGGAGGGCCTGATCATCTGCGCGCTGGTGATGACCGGGCTGCGCGAGGCGGTGATGCACGCCATCCCGCAAGCGCTGAAGCAGGCCATCAGCGTGGGGATCGGGCTGTTCATCGCCTTCATCGGCTTCGTCGACGCCGGGTTCGTCTCCCGCATCCCTGGCCCCACCGGCTCCACGCCCGTGCAACTGGGCTCGGACGGGCGGCTCAGCGGCTGGCCGGTGCTGGTCTTCTGCGTGGGGGTGCTGCTGACCATCGCGCTGATGGCACGCAAGGCCAAGGGCGCCCTGCTGATCAGCATCGTCGTCTCGACCGTGCTCGCGATCGTCATCAACGAGATCGCCGACATCCGGCCGGAGGCGTGGGGGCTGACCGTGCCCACCCTCCCCGACAGCGTCGTCGACACCCCGGACTTCGGGCTGCTCGGCTCCTTCAGCCTCTTCGGGGCATTCCAGCAGGTCGGTGTGGTCACCATCGTCCTGCTGGTCTTCACCCTCATCCTGTCCGACTTCTTCGACACCATGGGCACGGTCGTCGGGGTGAGCAACGAGGCCGGGCTGCTGGACGCCGAGGGCAGGGTGCCGGGGCTGGGGCGGGTGCTGCTGATCGACGGTGCGGCGGCCGCCCTCGGCGGCGCCGCGTCCGCGTCATCCAACACCAGCTACATCGAGTCCGCGGCCGGGGTCGGCGAGGGCGCGCGCACCGGGTTCGCCAGCGTGGTCACCGGAGCGCTGTTCGGGCTCGCGCTCTTCCTGACCCCGCTGGCCACCGTGGTGCCCGCCCAGGCCGCCGCCCCGGCGCTGATCGCGGTGGGCTTCCTGCTGATGAGCCAGGTGCGGTCCATCGACTGGGAGCGGATCGACATCGCCGTCCCGGCGTTCCTCACCATCGCGCTGATGCCGTTCAGCTACTCCATCTCCAACGGGATCGGCGCCGGGTTCATCTCCTATGTGGTGATCAAGACGGTGCTGGGCAAGGTGCGGGAGGTGCACTGGCTGCTGTGGGGGACGGCCGCGCTGTTCGTGGTCTACTTCGCGATCGATCCCCTCGAGCAACTGCTCACCTGAGCCGCGACGCCTCCGTCCCGGAGCCCGCCCCGGAAGCCGCCCCGCCCCGTCAGCTGTGGCCCATGATGGGGCGCGGGCGGTAGGGGGCCTCCAGGCGGGCCACCTCCTTCTCGTCGAGCGTCAGCCCGACCGCCGCCACCGCGTCCTCCAGATGGTGGGTCTTCGTGGCCCCGACGATCGGCGCGGTGACCGCGGGCCTGCTGAGCAGCCAAGCCAGCGCGACCTGCGCCGGGGACACCCCGCGCTCCTCGGCGATCGCGCGGGTGGCGTCCACGATGGAGAAGTCCGCGTCCGCGTACCACCTCTCCACCAGCGGATCGCTGCCCGCCCGGACGGTCTGCCCGGTGCGGTCCCGGTCGCGGGTGCCCGCCAGCAGCCCGCGCGCCAGCGGGCTCCAGGGGATGACGCCCACGCCCTGGTCCAGGCAGAGCGGGTTCATCTCCCGCTCCTCCTCGCGGTAGAGCAGGTTGTAGTGGTTCTGCATGGAGACGAACCGGGTCCAGCCGTGCGCCTCGGCGATGTGCTGGGCCTTGGCGAACTGCCAGGCGTACATGGAGGACGCGCCGATGTACCGGGCCTTTCCGGCCCGCACCACATCGTGCAGCGCCTCCATCGTCTCCTCGAGCGGTGTCTCGTGGTCGAAGCGGTGGATCTGGTAGAGATCCACGTGGTCGGTGCCCAGCCGCCGCAGCGAGGCGTCGATGCCCGCCATGATGTGCTTGCGGGAAAGCCCGCGGTCGTTGGGGCCCTCGCCCATCGGGTTGTAGACCTTCGTGGCCAGGACGTAGTCGTCGCGGCTGGGGAAGAGCTCCCGCAGCAGCTCGCCGGTGATCTCCTCGCTGCGGCCCACCGAGTACATGTCGGCGGTGTCGAAGAAGGTCACCCCCTCCTCGGCCGCGCGCCGCACGATCGGCCGCGCGTCGTCGATGTCCAGCTGCCAGGGCCGGTGCTCGGGGTTGCCGTAGCTCATCATGCCCAGGCAGATCCGCGACACCTTGACGCCCGACGCGCCCAGCCGTACGTACTCCATGCGTCTGCTCCTCCTGCTCGTCCGCCCGTGCGGCCGACCCGTCACAGCAGACCACCCCGGCCGCCGGATGTCAGCCCGGTGTGACGAAGCCGCTCTCGTACGCGGCGATCACCGCCTGGGTGCGGTCCCGCACCCCCAGCTTGGTGAGCACCGCCCCCACATGCGTCTTGACGGTGGCCGGGCCCACCGCCATCCGGGCCGCGATCTCGGAGTTGGACAGCCCGTCGGTCATCAGCCGCAGCACCACGGCCTCCCGCTCGGAGAGCCGCTCGCGCAGCACCCGCGCCGTCGCCTCGCGGTCCGGGCCACGGGCGGCGGCGTGCTCGGCGGCCAGCGCCCGCACCGCGGCCGGGAACAGCAGCGAATCGCTGCGCGCCACCACCCGCACCGCCTGCACCAGCTCCGCCGCGCGGGCCCGCTTGAGCAGGAAGCCGCTGGCCCCGGCGCGCAGCGCGTCGTACACATAGCTGTCGTTCTCGAACGTCGTCACCACGATGACGCGCGGCGGGTCCGGCACGGTGCCCAGGATCCGCTCGGTGGCGCGGATGCCGTCCACCTCGGGCATCCGGACGTCCATCAGCACCACGTCCGGGCGCAGGTCACGGACCACCGGCACGGCCTCGGCGCCGCTTCCGGCCTCGCCCACGACCTCCAGGTCCGGCTCGCTGGAGAGGATCGCGCGCAGTGCGGTGCGCACCATCCGCTCGTCGTCGACGAGCACGATGCGCAAGGGGGACGGCGGGGTGCTCACCGGGACGCCTCCACCGGGAGCCGGACCGTGAGCCGCCAGACGCCGTCCACGGTGTCCCAGGCGCAGGTGCCGCGCAGCAGGGTGACCCGCTCGGTGATGCCGCGCAGCCCGCGGCCGCCGCCGGCGGTCCGTGCCCGGGGGGTTCCGTCCACCGGGTTCTCCATCGTGATCTCCACCTTCTTTTGCTCCTCGGCGATCCGGAGCCGCACCGGCACCCGGCCCGCGTGGCGCAGCGCGTTGCTGAGCCCTTCCTGGACGATGCGGTACGCCTCGCGGGAGACCACGGGCGGCAGCCGGTCCAGCGTGCCCGGGGCCGTCAGCTCGACGGCGACGCCCGCGGCCCGGGTGCGGGCGAGCAGCCCGTCCAGGTCCATCAGGGGGGGGGAGGGGGGGGGGGCCGGGGCGGCCTCCCCTTCCCGTAACAGGCCCAGCACGCTGTCGAGTTCGCCGACGGCGTCCCGGGTGGTCTCCTCGATGGCCGCCAGCGCCTCCCGGGCGAAGTCCGGATCGGAGTCGAGGACCTTACGGGCCGCGCTCGCCTGGAGGGTCACCGCACTCAGCGCATGGCCGACCGAGTCGTGCAGCTCACGGGCGAGCCGGTTGCGGGAGGCCAGCCGGGCGGCCCGCCGCTCGGCGGCGGCGAGCCGCTCGGCGGGGGCCGGGCCGAGCAGCGCGGGCGCACAGCGGGCCAGCAGCGCCCCGGCGGCCGCGGCGATGCCCATGAGAATGGCCAGCAGCGCCACCCCGGCCAGGGGTGCCAGCGCGGTGGGGGTCGAGCCGAACGCGTCCGGCCAGCCCAGCCCGTCGGCGTACGAATCGTCGGTGAACGGCAGCGCGACCAGCAGCGCCGAGGCGGGCAGCAGGGACAGGAAGACCCCGCTGACCAGCCCGCCGATGGCCAGGTGCAGCGCGTACCAGAGCGCGGTGCGGGCGCGCGCGTCCCATGAACCGGCGGGCCCGGCCGCGAGCTCCGCGGACTCCGGCAGCCCGCACAGCGAGCGCGCGGCGGTGGCCTCCAAGGGGCGTACCAGCGGCAGGAGCGCGGTCGGCGCGGCCAGCGGCACGGCCGAGGCGAAGGTGCCCAGCTGCCGGGGCAGGGAGGTGAAGGGATGGGCACCATGGGCCAGCATCGCGAAGACCACGGTGGTCAGCAGGTAGTACGGCATCAGCAGGGCGCCGCCGAGCACCAGATGGACCCAGCGCAGCTGGACCCGGCGGCCGACCACCGCCCGGACCGCCCGCCGCCACCAAGCCCCGGTCACCGGGGCAATCCGACGGTCATCCGCACAGCGTAGGTCAGATTCGCGGGTGCCGGGGCGGGTCAGGGCCATGGCCACCAGCCTTCCGGCGCGGCGGGCGCGGCGCGTCCCCCCGACCGACGATCCCCCCTCCCCCGCGCGGCGGAGGGGCCCTCCTCCCGTGGGTCAGAGGCGGCGCGTCGCGAGGGTGAGCCGGTCCCGGGCGTCGAACAGGGCGTCCTTGATCATCTGCTCATGGGTGGGGGTGAGCCGGGCCACCGGCACCGAGCAGCTGATGGCGTCGCGCGAGGGGGTGCGGTACGGGATGGCGATGCCGAAGCAGCGCAGGCCCAGGGTGTTCTCCTCGCGGTCCACCGCGTACCCCTGCTCCCGGATGAGGTGCAGCTCCTCGATCAGCTTCTCGCGGTCGGTGATGGTGTGCTCGGTGAGCTGGCTCAGCGTCTCCGGCAGCAGCTTGCGCACCTGCTCGTCGGAGTACGTGGCCAGCAGCGCCTTGCCCAGCGAGGTGGAGTGGGCGGGCAGCCGACGGCCGACGCGGGTGAAGGGGCGCAGATAGTGCTGCGACTGCCGGGTGGCGAGATAGACGACATTGGTGCCGTCGAGCCGGGCGAGGTGGATGGTCTCGGTGGTGTCGTCCGAGAGCCGGTCCAGGGTGGGGCGGGCGGCGGCCACGACCTCGTCGCCGTCGATGTAGGAGGTGCCGACGAGGAGGGCGCGCACCCCGATCCCGTAGCGGGTGCCGGTGGCGTCCGTCTCCACCCACCCGAGCTCCACCAGGGTGCGCAGCAGCATGTAGAGGCTCGACTTGGGATAGCCCACGGCCTCCTGGACCGCGGCGAGGCTGTGCATCCCGGGCCGCCCGGCGAAGAACTCCAGCAGTTCGACCGTGCGGACTGCCGATTTGACCTGGGCCCCGCCTGTCTCGGCAGCTGACATCGCCTTGACCCCTCTGTTCGACCAGCCATAGAGTCCCGAGGGGAAATTCATCACCCGGGACAGCGTTCAGCATATCGAACACCGTCGATGTGTGTGACGCAAGCAGCGGTAACACCACAGCAGGAGGAATCCGCGGTGTCAGCACCAGTGTGGAGCGTCGACCCCCGAACCGGAAAGCAGCGCGAGCAGGTAGCGGTCGAAGCCACGGCGGAGGAGGTCGACCGCGTGGTGCGCGCGGCCCACGCCGCGCGCGGCTCCCTGGCCGACCGCGCGGTGCGCGCCGCCCTGCTGCGCACCGCCGCCGATCTGCTCGACGAGGCCCGTGACCAGCTGGTCGAGGCCGCCGACGCGGAGACCGCCCTCGGCCCCGCCCGGCTCACCGGCGAACTCGCCCGCACCACCTACCAGCTGCGGTCGTTCGCGACCATCGTGGACGAGGGCGCCTTCCTCGACGTCCGCATCGACCACGCCGACGCCACCCAGACCCCGCCCTGGCCCGATCTGCGCCGCTACAAGCTCCCGCTCGGCGTCGTCGCCGTCTACGCCGCCAGCAACTTCCCGCTCGCCTTCTCCGTGCCCGGCGGGGACACCGCGAGCGCCCTCGCCGCGGGCTGCCCGGTGATCGTCAAGGCCCACCCCGACCACCCCGCCACCTCCGAGGTGGCCGCCTCCGCGCTGCGCCGCGCCGCCGAGCGGGTCGGGGTGCCCGCCGATGTGATCGCGGTGGTGCACGGCTTCGACGCGGGTCTTGAGCTGGTCAAGCATCCGCTGATCGCCGCCGCCGGGTTCACCGGCTCGGTCCGCGGAGGCCGCGCCCTGCACGACGCGGCGGCCTCCCGGCCGGTGCCGATCCCCTTCCACGGCGAACTGGGCAGCCTCAACCCGGTCGTGGTCACCGAGGCCGCGGCAGGCGAGCGCGGCGACCAGATCGGCGCGGGGCTCGCGGGCTCCATGACGCTGGGCGTCGGCCAGTTCTGCACCAAGCCCGGCTTTGTGCTGGCCCCGGCCGGCCCGGCGGGCGACGGCCTGCTGAAGTCCCTCACCGACGCGGTCAGCAACACCGACGCCGGGGTCCTGCTCGACCACCGGATGCGGGACAACTTCGTCGCCGGGATCAAGGAGCGCGTCGAACTGGCGGACGTGGAGGCCCCGGTCACCCCGGGATCCGGCGGTGAGCACACGGTCAGCGCGGGCTTCCTGACCGTCCCGGCACGGCGGCTCGCCGAGGGCGGCCCGCACGATGTGCTGCTGGAGGAGTGCTTCGGCCCGGTGACCGTCGTGGCGCGCTACGAGAGCGACGACGAGATCAGCGCGGTGCTCGGGCGGCTCCCGGGCAACCTCACCGCCACCGTCCACCTCTCCGCCGCCGAGGGCGAGGGCACCGAGGGCCGGGCCGGTGAGCTGATCGCCGAGCTCACCCCGCTGGCCGGCCGGGTCCTGGTCAACGGCTGGCCGACCGGTGTCGCGGTCGCCCCGGCCCAGCACCACGGCGGCCCCTACCCGGCCACCACCTCCACCTCCACCTCGGTCGGCGGCACCGCCGTCGAGCGCTGGCTGCGGCCGGTCGCGTACCAGGACACCCCGGCCGCCCTGCTGCCGCCGGAGCTGCGCGACGAGAACCCGCTGGAGCTGCCGCGGCGGATCAACGGCGTCCGGGAGCAGCGCGGCTGACCCTCCGGAACGACGGCTCGGCCGCCGGACCCGCGGATCTGACCCGCGCGTCCGGCGGCCGATTCATGTCGGCCTTCACCCGGGCGCCGCCCAAACCATCGGAATCGCCGCTGGTCAGCGGGTATGTATAAGGATCGCTTGAAGGCATCCGACACAGAAACGCGATGGACGCCGGGGTGCGCCCGTCCCATAGTGGGTGGACATGGAGAGCCTGGCGGGCGCCGAATTCGCGCCACACACGACGTATCTCACCACCGCGTCCAGCGGTCTGATCCCCGCACGCTCCGCGGCCGCCGTGAAGGCGGTCCTCGACGGCTCGGCCGCCGGACAGCCCATCGCCGACGTGTCCTTCGAGGCGGTCGAGGCGAGCCGCGCCGCCTACGCCCGGCTCGTCGGCGTACCGGCCCGGCGCGTCGCGGCTGGCAGTTCGGTCGCCGTGTACGCGGGGATGATCGCGACCTCGCTGCCGCCCGGGGCCGAAGTCCTGGTGGCCGACGGCGACTTCAGCTCCCTGGTCAACCCCTTCGCCGTGCGCGGCGACCTCAAGCTGCGCATCGTGCCGCTGGAGGAGATCGCGGAGGCGGTGCGGCCCGGTACCGCGCTGGTGGCCGTGAGCGCGGTCCAGTCGGCGGACGGGCGGATCGCCGACCTCGCCGCCATCCGGGAGGCCGCCCGGACCCACGGGGCCCGCACGCTGGTCGACATCAGCCAGGCGGCGGGCTGGTTCCCGGTGAACGCCGCCGAGGCCGACTACACGGTCTGCGTGGCCTACAAGTGGCTGATGTGCCCGCGCGGGGCCGCCTTCCTGACCGTGCCCGAGGACCTCGGCGAACTCACCCCCGTCTTCGCGGGCTGGGTCGCGGGCGAGAAGCCCTGGGACAGCTGCTACGGCCCGGTGGCGGAACTCGCCCACTCCGCACGGCGCTTCGACGAGAGCCCGAGCGTGTACGCGTACGTCGCGGCCCGGCATTCACTCGGGTTGATCGAGGAACTGGGCACCGAGGCCATCGCCGCGCACGACCGCGCGCTCGCCGACCGCTTCCGGGACGGGGTCGTCGCGCTCGGCCACCAGCCCGTGGCCGCCCCGGGCTCGGCCATCGTCTCCGTACCGGGCCTGGGCGACGCCGCGCCCCGGCTGGCGGAGGCCCAGGTGCATGTCTCGGCGCGGGCCGGCAACCTCCGCGCCTCCTTCCACCTGTACAACACCGTGGCCGATGTGGACCGGCTGCTGGAGCGGCTCTCCGGCTGAGCAGGTCCCGGTACGGGGGAGGCGCGGCGCAAAAATCTGAGGGAAGCCGGGATACTCCGGCTTCCCTCAGATCACGGACGTCACGTCATCGCACGGCGGTCATCACCGTACGGGCGTGAAGTCCCGCGCGCCGATGAACTCCGGCCGGGGGACCGGTGCGGCGAACGGCTCGACCGCCGTGTTCTCCACGCTGTTGAACACGATGAACACATTGCTGCGGGAGTACGGCGTGATGTTGTCGCCGGACCCGTGCATGCAATTGCAGTCGAACCACGTCGCCGACCCGGCCAGGCCGGTGAACAGCTTGATGCCGTGCTTGTCGGCGAAGCCGGTGAGGGCCTCGTCCGACGGGATGCCGGCGTCCTGCATCTGCAGCGACCGCTTGTAGTTGTCCTTCGGCGTGGCGCCTTCACAGCCGAGGAAGGTGCGGTGCGAGCCCGGCATGATCATCAGGCCGCCGTTGGTGTCGAAGTTCTCGGTCAGGGCGATCGAGACCGACACGGTCCGCATGTTCGGCAGCCCGTCCTCGGCGTGCCAGGTCTCGAAGTCCGAGTGCCAGTAGAAGCCCGAGGCCCCGAAACCCGGCTTGACGTTGATCCGGCTCTGGTGGACATAGACGTCCGAGCCCAGGATCTGCCGCGCGCGACCCACCACTCGCGGGTCGCGCACCAGGTTCGCGAAGACCTCGCTGATCCGATGCACCTCGAACACCGACCGTACGTCCCTGGACTTCGGCTCGATGATCGAGCGTTCGTCGGCGCGCACGTCCGGGTCGGTGACCAGCCGGTCCAGTTCGGCGCGGTACACCGCGACCTCATCCGGAGTGATCAGCTGGTCGATCGCCAGGAAGCCGTCGCGATCGAAATCGCTCAGCTCGGACGGTTGCAGCGGCCCCGAAGCCCCGGGCTCGGACCACACCACCGGATCCACGCGCGGTGTGGCCACCTCCACGGCACCACGGGTCGGGTACAAGTCAGTGACCGTGGTCATCGGATCATGCCTCCTCGGTCTCGGTGATCAGCGGGTATACGCCGTTCTCATCATGGTCCTCCCGTCCCGTGATCGGCGGGTTGAAGACACAGACGCACCGGAAGTCCGTCTTGGGGCGCATTGTGTGCTTCTCGTGCCCGTTCAGCAAGTACATGGTGCCGGGCGTGATCCAGTGCTTCTCACCGGTCTCGTCGTTGGTGAGCTCGGCCTCGCCCTCGACGCACAGCACCGCCTCGATGTGGTTGGCGTACCACATCGACGTCTCGGTGCCCGCGTAGAGGATGGTCTCGTGGAGCGAGAAGCCGACGCCCTCCCGGGCGAGCACGATGCGCTTGCTCTCCCAGGTGCCGGACTTGGACTTGATATGCCTCTCGGTGTCCTCGATGTCCTTGAAGGATCGGACGATCACGGTGAGATCTTGCCTTTCTCTTCTCTGCGGTGCGGGAGGGTCATGCGGTTTCGCGGACCGCGCGGGCGAGGGTCCGCAGCCCCTCGTCCAGGTCTTCGGGGGAGATCGTCAGCGCGGGCAGCAGCTTGACGACCTCGCTCTCGGGGCCGGAGGTCTCGACCAGCAGGCCGAGTTCGAAGGCGCGCTTGCAGACGGCCGAGGCGCGCGGTTTGTCCTCGAACTCGATACCCCACACCAGGCCACGGCCGCGGAAGTGGGTGCCGGACTGCTCCTCGCAGAGGGCGCGCAGGGCCTGCTCGACCTGCTCGCCGCGGGCGAGGGTCTGCTTCTCCATCTGGCCGTCCGCCCAGTAGGTGTCCAGGGTGGCGGCGGCGGTGACGAATGCGGGGTTGTTGCCGCGGAACGTGCCGTTGTGCTCGCCGGGCTCCCAGATGTCCAGCTCGGGCTTGAAGAGGGCGAGCGACATCGGCATGCCGTAGCCGCTGATGGACTTGGAGACGGTCACGATGTCCGGGGTGATGCCCGCCTCCTCGAAGGAGAAGAAGGCGCCGGTACGGCCGCAGCCCATCTGGATGTCGTCGACGATCAGCAGCATGTCCTGGCGCTCGCACAGCTCGGCCAGGGCGCGCAGCCACTCGGGCCGGGCCACGTTGATGCCGCCCTCGCCCTGCACGGTCTCGACGATCACGGCGGCGGGCTTGTTCAGCCCGGAGCCCTGGTCCTCCAGCAGCCGCTCGAACCACAGGAAGTCCTCGACCGTGCCGTCGAAGTAGTTGTCGAACGGCATCGGGGTGCCGTGGACCAGCGGGATCCCCGCACCGGCGCGCTTGAAGGCGTTGCCGGTCACGGCCAGCGACCCCAGCGACATGCCGTGGAAGGCGTTGGTGAAGGAGACGATCGACTCGCGGCCCTTGACCTTACGGGCCAGTTTGAGCGCGGCCTCGACGGCGTTGGTGCCGGTCGGGCCCGGGAACATGACCTTGTAGGGCAGGTCGCGCGGCCGCAGGATGTTGTTCTGGAACGACTCGAGGAACGCGCGCTTGGCCGTGGTGGACATGTCCAGGCCGTGGGTGACGCCGTCACGCTCGATGTAGTCGATCAGCGCCCGCTTCAGCACCGGGTTGTTGTGGCCGTAGTTGAGCGATCCGGCCCCGGCGAAGAAGTCGAGGTAGGTGTGGCCGTCCTCGTCGTACATGTGGCTGCCCTGCGCGCGGTCGAAGACAGCAGGCCAACCGCGGCAGTAGCTGCGCACCTCCGACTCCAGGGCCTCGAAGACGCTCAGGGCGGGCGGGGTGATGGTCACAGCGTTCTCCTGGGAGAGGGGTGTGAGGGGGTGAGGAGGGGGTGAGGGATCGGGGGATCGATCGAGGTCGGGGTCAGGCCCGGTCGGCGCGCTGGCCGAGCGGACCGATGCGGTAGAGCACCTCGGGCTCGTGCGCACCGTCGGGGAACAGGCCGCCGTGGAAGAGCACCTCATGCTCGAGCGGGGCTTCGTGCCGTTCCGCGAACGAGGTGAACAGCCGCTTCGAGGCGGTGTTGTCCGGGGTGATCGTCGTCTCGATGCCGCGGACGCCCGTCGCGGCGACCCGCTTGACCAGCCCGTCCAGCAGGGTGGCGGCCAGTCCGCGGCCACGCCAGGCGTGATCGACGGCGACCTGCCAGACGACCAGGGTCTCGGGGCGCTCGGGGCGGACGTAGCCGGTGATGAAGCCGACCGGTCCGCCGTCGGCGTCGCGCGCCACTACGGATGTGGCGGCGAAGTCGCGGCACCACAGGAGGTAGCTGTAGGAAGAGTTGAGGTCCAGGGTCTTGGAGTCGCGAGCGATTCGCCAGATCGCGGCTCCGTCCTCGACGCGCGGGGTGTCGAGAGACAGGCCCTCCGGCAAATCCAATTCGCTACGGACTAGGTCTGCTTGTGCGGCGGTCATGCAAATTCAATTTACCTAGCAGAATCAGAAAATGCATCGCGGTGGGGGGTTACGTGGAAGGGGGGCGATGTGTTATCACGCGGGAGCGCGAGCGCGCGCGGCCGTTCACCGAAAGGCGGTGATTTGTGGGGGAGTTACTGGGGCATAGCGCATCGCATGTGGAGTCTGTCACATGTGCGTAACTGGCCGGTGACCGGCTTGAATTTTGGTGGCAGGATCTCGTGAAAAATTTTGTGTTTAGGAATCACAAAAGCGGGCAGACGAATGTGGAAGCAGTAGCGGAAAAACGCGGGGAATTTCTGGCCAAGCTGCCATGAATTCAATCTCCCACGGTGAACTGAGGGAAGTCGCCCCGCACCGCGAAGGCCCCGGTGGCGCCGTTGCCCGAGGCCGCGTACGCGTCCCGGCCGGTGTCCCGGTCGCCCTCGGCGTGGTTGTACTGCCCCGCGAAGACATACCGGCCCGCGGGCACGGTCGCGCCCTTCCGGAGCGTCCAGCGGTAGACCAGCACACCGTCCTCGACATGGGTGGCGGTGGTCACATCGCCGGTCGGCAGCGAACTCCAGGACCCGGTGGACCGCACACCCCCGGTGTCCGCCACCCGCAGCTCCACCGTCAGCGAGGTCAGCGGCCTGCCGATGGTGAGCGTGATGTCGCTCTGCGCCCAGTACGGATTGGAATGAGTGTTGATGGCGCCCTTGGACCGCACGGTCGGCTCGGCGAGGTGGTTTGGACCGGCCGCGGTGGGATAGGCGCTCGGCGTGTGCCGCTCAGCATCGCCCTGCGACCCGGCGTCCGGCTCGTCCCCGGTCCGCCGGTCCGCGTCCGCACTCGCGCTGCCCGCCCCGGCGCCCGCGCTCGCCGCCGGGGGCGCGGCGGGCTCGCTCGAGGTGCGCACCGTCTGCGGTCGCTCGGCACCGTCCGTGGCCACCACCGCGATCCCCGTCGCGGCGACCGCCGCGGCCAGCCCGGCGACCGGGCTCACCACCCGGGTCCAGCGCGGGCTCGTCCGCGGGGCGCGGCGCCGGTCGTCGGCCGCCATGCCCGCCGTGACCCGGGCCAGCATCCGGACCCGGTCCGGCTCATGGGAGGCGGCGGCCGTACGCAGCTCGGCGACGACATCGCGGCCCTCGGGGCGGCCGCGGCTCTCGGGGCGCTCGCGATGCTCGATCATCAACTGCCCCCTCCTGCGTGCCCGGCGTGGCCCATATGACCGGAGTGGCGGGCTGGGCCTGTGTGGCCGGTGTGGCTCGTGTGACCTGTGTGGCCAGTGCTTCCGGTGCTTCCGGCGCGGAGCGTTCGTACCGTCCGTCCTGTGCGTCCTGTCCGATCGGCCTCGGTCGCCGCGGACAGTTCCTCCTCGTCCCCGCCGTCCGGAGGGCCGAGCAGCCGCTCCAGCTCGGCGATGCCGCGTGAGGTCTGGCTCTTGACCGTGCCCACCGAAATGCCCAGCGTACGGGCCGTCTCCCGCTCTGAGAGGTCGAAGGCGTGGCGCAGCACCACACACGCGCGCTTGCGGAACGGCAGCCGGACCAGCGCGGCCTGCACATCCACCACGGCGGACACATCCGGGTCGTCCACGCGGTCGGGGCGCTGCGAGGAGAAGAGCGCCACGCGGCGCCGCTCGCGCACCAGGCTGCGGATCCGGGACCGGGCCAGGTTGGCGACCACACCCCGGGCGTACGCGGCCGGGTGGTCGGCGGCCCGCACCCGGTCCCACTGGTGCCAGACCGCCACCAGCGCGTCGGCCGCCAGGTCGTCCGCCCCGTCGGAGCTGCCGAGCAGCAGATGGGCGAGGCGGGCCAGCTCGGCGTGGTGCCGCTCGAAGAAGTCCCGGAACTCGGCTTGTGGATCGGCCGGCAAGGCGTCGGCGGGCGGCAAGGCGTCGGCGGGGTGCACGTCGGCCGGTAGGGCGTCAGCGGGTAAGGCGTCGGCCGGTAGTGCGTCGGCCGGTAAGGCTTCGGCGGGTAAGCCGTCGGGGCCCTCCGGTGCGTCGGGCGCCTGCGGGGACATGTGCCCCGGGCCCCCTGGACCCCGTGGCGTGTCCCCCGTGCGCGCCGCGGCCATCCGTACGGCTCGCGCGGTGCCCGAGGCGGCCGCGTCATCGGCGGGAGCGCTCACGAGGACCTCCTCACTGCCGCTCGTCCGGTGGGTTGCGTGAGCGTAGCAGCGCTCTGCGTGTTGTTCGAGTGGCGCCGTTCCCGCTGATGGGAATTGGCCGGTCAACGCCCTGCCCCGGTCTCGTACAGTGCGTTGCATGAGGGATAGCGCGGTGCTCCACATCAAGGGCCGGGTCCTGGTCGGACCGGACACCGGCGACGCTGCCGGGGACGTACGGGACGAGCTGTGGGTGGTCGACGGCAGGATCACCTTCGAGCGGCCGTCCGGGGTCAGGGAAATCCGGCTGGTCGAGGGCTGGGTGCTGCCCGGCCTCGTCGACGCCCACTGCCATGTCGGACTCGACGCCCATGGGGCGGTGGACGACTCGACGAGCGAGAAACAGGCGCTGACCGACCGCGACGCCGGGGCGCTGCTGCTGCGGGACGCCGGATCGCCGGCCGACACCCGCTGGGTCGACGACCGCGAGGACCTGCCCCGCATCATCCGGGCCGGCCGTCATATCGCCCGCACCAAGCGCTACATCCGCAACTACGCGCATGAGATCGAGCCCGAGGACCTGGTCGCCTATGTGGCCGCGGAGGCGCGGCGCGGCGACGGCTGGGTCAAGCTGGTCGGCGACTGGATCGACCGGGAGACCGGCGACCTGGGGCTCTGCTGGCCGCGCGGCGCGGTCGAGGAGGCCATCGCGGAGGCGCACCGGCTGGGCGCGCGGGTCACGGCGCACTGTTTCGCCGAGGAGAGCCTGGCCCCGCTGGTCGAGGCGGGGATCGACTGCATTGAGCACGCCACCGGGCTCACCGAGGAGACCATCCCGCTGTTCGCCGAGCGGGGCGTGGCGATCGTGCCGACCCTGGTCAACATCGCCACCTTTCCCCGGCTGGCGCTGGGCGGCGAGGCGAGGTTCCCGCGCTGGGCCGACCATATGCGGCGGCTGCACGCGCGCCGCTACGAGACGGTGCGGGCGGCCTACGACGCGGGCATCCCGATCTACACCGGCACGGACGCGGGCGGCGGCCTGGCCCATGGGCTGGTCGGGCAGGAGGTCGCCGAGCTGGTGAAGGCGGGCATCCCGGTGCGCGACGCGCTCTCGGCGGCGACCTGGGAGGCACGGGACTGGCTCGGGCGGCCGGGACTCACCGAGGGCGCCTCCGCCGATCTCGTCGTCTACGACGCGGATCCGCGCGCCGATGTGCGGGTGCTGACGACGCCGCGGCGGGTGGTGCTGCGGGGACGGGTGGTCGGCTGACGGGGTACGCGGGGCGATACGGGCGGGGTGAGCGGGGCTGATACGGGCGGGGCAAGCGGGGCTGATACGGGTGGGGGACAGGTGGGGCGAGGGGTGCCGGAAGGGAACGTGGTTCGAACTGGGCGGCGAACCACACCCTTTGGGATGAACGGACATCATGTGTCTGCCTGTTTACCCTCAGTGCGCAAATATGGCGTGGTCGAGGCCGTCGGCGCCCGTGGAGTCCCCCGCGGCAGGCGCCGGCGGCTCCATGTCTCCTGTGGGGGTCAACTCACGTGTCCTGTTCCAGTAACACCTACTTCGGCATGCCCACCCGCCGTCTGGCGGCCGCCACTGCCGCTGCCGCGGTCTCCGTCCTGGGCCTGCTGCCCGCGACGACCGCGCAGGCCGACTCCGGTGCGACCACCGGTAAGGCGGGTGCGGTCGTGCTCCGCACCGATCTCGATGTCTCCCTGCTCAACAAGACCGTCCGGGCTCCGCTCTCGGTCGTGCTGAACGATGTGCACGCGCCCGCGACCGCCAGCAAGACGGCGCTCAGCGCGACCTTGGACGGCGTGGACGGGGGCCGGCCGTTCAATGTCCTGCGGGCCGATGTGGCCACCGCCCGGGCCGCCGCGGACAAGCAGCGCGCCGAGGGGTACTCCAACCTCGTCAACGCCCAGGTGCATGTCCCGGGCCTGGCCGCGGTGCCGCTGATCACGGTCGAGCAGGTGACCTCGAAGGCGGTGTGCGCCGTCGGGAAGCGGCCGACCGCCCACTCCAACCTGCTCGGCGGCGTCAGCGTGCTCGGTCAGAAGGTCACCCTGCGCACGAGCGGCACCACCACGGTTGATGTGCCGTCGCTCGGCCAGGTCCGGCTCGACCTGTCGCGGACGGCCACCACCTCGCGCACGGCGGCGGCCACGGCCCTCAACCTGAAGGTCTCCGTGAACCCGCTCAAGCTGAACGTCTCGGAGGTCGAGGGGCAGGTCACCCTCGCCCGGGCGACCTGTGAGTCGCCCGTGGCCGCGGCGGTCGAGCCCAGCCCGAGCGTGGGCTCCCAGACCAAGCCCGAGCCCAAGCCGGAGCACCTGGCCGAGACCGGCGGCAGCTCGGCCACGCCGTACCTGGTGGCAGGTGGCGCGCTCCTGCTCGCCGTGGGCGGCGGCGCCGTCGTCCTGGCCCGCCGCCGCCGAGCCGCCGCCACCAGCGGCGACACCGCCTGACGCCGGTTCGCCGGTGTTGGGCCCGGCACTCGCGCCACCCGGCGCGGGTGCCGGGGCCGGTGCCGGTGCGGCTGCGCGCACGGGTGCGTGCGGGCGCGGGGCCCGCTCACGAGGGCCCGGGCGAGCCGTAGTCGACCGCGCTCCGCGCCGCGCGGGGCACGGTCGGGCGGCAGCGTCCGCCGAGCGGCCTCGCTGAAGTCCGGTGCGGTTCGATTGCGCCCCGAAGGGGCGCGGGGCTGTGCCGATATGCGGCTCCGCCGCGGCTGTGCCGATATGCGGCTCCGCCGCGTGGGCGTTCAGCCACGACGCAGCCGCGGATGAACGACCGTACCCCGCGCCACTTCCCGCGAAGCGCTCAGGCGGCCGTGTCCGCTATCGCCTTCGTCAAGGCGATGACGAAGCGATCCGTCGTGGCGCGGTCGCGGACGGCGAGCCGGAGCCAGTCCGGGCCGAGTCCCGGGAACGTGTCACCGCGGCGGACGGCGAAGCCCAGCTCCCGCAGCCGGGTGCGGATCGCCGCCGCGCCCTCCACACGGATCAGCAGAAACGGCCCGGCCGCCGGGCCGCACACCCGCACCTCGGCCGACTCCGCCAACTCGGCCAGCCGATCGGCCAGATGGGCCCGGTCGGCGGCTGTGCGGTCGGCGGCCCTGGCCGCCTCGGCGAGGGCGGACGGGACGCAGCACGCCTCGGCCGCCGCCAGGGCCGGGCTGGACACCGGCCACAGCGGCTGGACCCGCTCCAGCGCCGTGACGGTGTCCGGCTCCGCCAGTACATAGCCGATCCGCAGCCCCGCCAGGCCCCAGGTCTTGGTGAGGCTGCGCAACACCACCAGCCCCGGCACATCGGTGCGGGCCGCCAGCGACTCCGACTCACCCGGGACGGCGTCCATGAACGCCTCGTCCACCACCAGCGTCCGCCCCGGCCGGGCGAGCCCGGCCACAGCGTCGGCCCGGTGCAGCACGGATGTGGGGTTGGTGGGGTTGCCGATCACTACCAGATCGGCGTCCTCCGGCACGGCCGCCGGACCCAGCCGGAAACCGTCCCGCTCATCGAGGACCACACGCTCCACCGTGTGTCCAGCGTCCCGCAGCGCCGCCTCCGGCTCGGTGAACTGCGGATGCACCACCACCGGACGTCGGGCCGGTATGGCACGGGCGAGCAGGACGAACGCCTCCGCGGCGCCCGCCGTCAGCAGTACCCGGCCGACCGGAAGCCCATGGCGCGCGGCGACCGCCTCCCGGGCCACCCGCCCGTCCGGATAGGCGGCCAGCCCGTCGAGGGACGCGGCGATACGGGCCTTGAGCCAGTCCGGAGGCGTACCGGCCCGGACGTTGACCGCGAGGTCCGTCAGAGCGGCATCGGCACCCCGCACCTCCGCGTCCCCGTGATGCCGCAGGTCGAACCCGGCGGACACGCCATCGGCGGCGGCCCCTGCCGCGGGCAGGCCGGCCGATACGCCAGCGGGCATCGCCGACGGCTCAGCGGACATCGCAGACGGCTCAGCGGACATCGGCGTGGGCATCCGGATGCGCGAAGGCATGGGCCTCGTCGCTGAACCCGGCGCGCTCGCTGGTGTCGGCCACCTCCTCATAGCGGTCCATGACCAGGTCGGCCAACTCCCGCGCCGGACCGATGACATCGGCCGAGACCACCTCGACCTCGGGGTGGGCGAGCCCCCAGCCCTCCGCCTGCTGCCGCACCCGCTCCAGGGCGTCCCCCTCGAACAGGAAGTACGGCAGCACCACGACCCGCCGCGCCCCCAGCTTGGCGCAGCGGTCCAGGCCGGAGGCCACATCCGGGGCGGCGAGCGAGGCGAAGGCCACCTCGACGCCCGCGAAGCCACGGCCCTCCCACAGCAGCCGGGCCGCGCGGTGCACCTCGGCGTTGGCCTCGGGAAGTGGCGAACCGTCGCCCACCAGCAGCACGGTCGTCTCCGCGCGGTCCGAGGGCAGCCGGGGCCGATTGCCCAGCGCCTCGTCGAGCCGCCGCTCCAGCAGGCTCAGCAGTGTGCGGTGCGGGCCGAGCGGCCGGGCGGAGGCGAACGACGCGTCGGCGTGCCGCTCCGCCTCCTGGGCCAGCGCGGCGGCGATGCCGTCTCTCGGGGGAGCCGCCGGGATCAGCGTCATCGGGACGACCGCGAAGCGGGTCACCCCTTCCCCGACGAGCCGGGTGACCGCGTCGGACAGCGGGTGGCTGCCCGGTCCGGTGAGGCCACCCGCCACGGGCAGGTCCGGGTGGCGTGCGGCCAACTCCCTCACGAATGCCTGGAAGGCGGCGGCACGCCTCTCGTCTCGCGTGCCGATACCTGCGATGAGCAGGGCGGGCGGGGTCGTCACGAGGTCTCCTTGGTGCAGGTGGTGCGGGTGTCACGGTCGGCGGGGGGCGGGCTGTTCCGCCCCGAGACGTTACTGACCTGCGTCGGGGCGGTCGACGGCAGGTCTTCGCTGCCCGCCCTGCCCGGGTTTGACCGCCGCCGGGCGGCGAGCGACAGCGCAGGTGGCCTTCCCGGGGCGGCCGTGTGGCGTGGACTTCCGCTTGGCGACGAGCAGTTGGCCACCCGGACCGGCGGCCAGCAGCGCGGCCGCCTCGGCGACCCCGGCCGTGCCCACGGCGGCGAGCGGTGCCGTGGACGGGTTGGGCACCGCCACCGCGGCCAGCGCCTCAGCGGGGTATCCGCACAGCGGCACCCCCAGCCGTTCGGCCGCCGTCAGCAGTCCGGCCTCCCCGGCCTTGGCCTCGACCGTGGCCAACTCGGCGACGCCACGCGGCGGAAGGCCCGCCTCCGCCAGGGTGGCCTCGACCAGTCCGAGCACCTCGGCGGCGGATACGCCCCGGCCGGCCCCGACCCCGACGACAAGCGGTGCCGCGGGCGGGGGAGACGCCGTGCCCCGGCCGATGACCTCCACGTCAGCTCACCGCCTCGGCTCAACCGGCAGGGGGCGCACATCTGTCGACGAACCGGGCCGCCGCCCCCGGGACCGATGCCCAGTGCACATGCAGATAGGAGGCATGCACATCTCCCTGTGCGAACCCTTCGGTACGACGCTCCGGGTGGACGAGACCCCAGGCGGGCTCCGGCCCCGCTCCGGGCACGACGGTGGTGCGGTGGAACTCATGGCCGCGCACCCGTGTCCCCGCGGCGGCGAGTGAGGTGTCGGAGATGGCCACGGCCTCACGGTAGCCCAGCGTCAGACGTTCCGACATCCGTGCCTTCGCGGCCAGCACCCCGCACATCGGCTCCCCGTCCAGCGAATGCGCCAGATACAGCAGTCCGGCACATTCGGCGGCGACGGGCGCGCCGGACGCGGCGAGCCCGGCGACGGCGGTGCGCAGCGGCTCGTTCGCGGACAGCTCGGGGGCGTAGACCTCCGGGAAACCACCGCCGATCACCAGACCGCCGGTGCCCTCCGGGAGGCGCTCGTCCCGCAGCGGGTCGAAGGGGACGACCCGTGCCCCGGCGGCCGTGAGCAACTCGGCGTGCTCCGCGTACGAGAAGGTGAACGCGGCCCCGCCCGCCACGGCGACCACCGGCCGCGCCGCCCGGCCGCCCCGGACCCCGGCACCGGGGACCGCGTCCATCGCCCTGTGTATCTCCTCCTCCGGATCCCAGCCCCGCCCGGACAGCGGCGGTGCGCTGCGGGCCAGCGCCAGCAGCCCGTCGAGATCGCAGCCCTCCCGCACCCGGGCGGCCAGCGCGGCCGCCGAATCGACCGCCTCCGCATGGCGCTCGGCCACCGGCACCAGACCCAGATGGCGGCTCGGGGCCCGCACCGCCCGCGTCCGGCGCAGCGCGCCGAACACCGGCACCCCGCACCCCTCCAGCGCCTCGCACAGCATCGCCTCGTGACGGTCCGAAGCGACCTTGTTGAGGATCACCCCCGCGACCCGCACCTCGGGGTCCCAGGAGGCGAAGCCATGCACCAGCGCTGCCACCGACCGCGACTGCGACGACGCGTCCACCACCAGCACCACCGGTGCCCGCAGCAGCTTGGCCACATGCGCCGTCGAGGCCAGCTCGCCCTGCCCGGCCGCCCCGTCGAACAGGCCCATCACCCCCTCGACCAGGGCCAGATCGCAGCCCGCCGCCCCATGCAGGAACAGCGGCGCGATCCGGTCCGGACCGCACAGATAGGCGTCCAGATTCCGGCCCGGGCGGGCGTTCCCCACCCGCGACCGGCCGACCCCCGAGGCGCCCGAAGAGGCGGCCGAGGAGATCGCGAGCGCGTGATAGCCAGGGTCGATGTAGTCCGGGCCGACCTTGTGCGGGGACACATCCAGACCGCGCTCCGCGAAGGCGGCCATCAGCCCCGCCGTGACCGTCGTCTTCCCGCTGCCGGAGGCGGGCGCCGCGATCACCAGGCGTGGGACACTCACCACTCGATGCCTCGCTGGCCCTTCTGACCGGCGTCCATCGGATGCTTGACCTTGGACATGTCGGTGACCAGGTCGGCGAAGTCCAGCAGCTGCGCCGGTGCGTTACGCCCCGTGATGACGACGTGCTGTGTCCCGGGCCGGTCCCGCAGCACCGCCACCACCTCGTCGGGGTCCACCCAGCCCCAGTGCATCGGATACGCGAACTCGTCCAGCACATAGAGCCGGTATGTCTCCGCCGCGAGATCGCGCTTGACCTGCTCCCAGCCCTCGCGTGCGGCCTCCTCGCTGGAAGCCATGTCGCGCTGCACCCACGACCAGCCCTCGCCCATCTTGTGCCATGCGACGGTCCCCCCTTCGCCCGAGTCGCCGAGGACGCGCAGCGCACGCTCCTCACCGACCCGCCATTTCGCGGACTTTACAAATTGGAATACACCGACCGGCCAGTTTTGGTTCCACGCCCGCAGCGCCAGCCCGAACGCCGCGGTCGACTTGCCCTTGCCCTGACCGGTGTGGACGAGTACCAGCGGACGGTTGCGGCGCTGGCGGGTGGTCAGCCCGTCGTCCGGCACGACGGTCGGTTGTCCTTGCGGCATCAGGCGGCCCTCCGAGGGTTGGAAACGGTTCGTACATCCCGCACCAGCGCGGTCACACTGTCCGCGCGCAGCTCGTCGAGTGTCACCGGCGTGCCCCGCAGTTCGCGCGCGAGCGCGCCCGCGAGCCCCAGCCGCACCGGCCCCGACTCGCAGTCCACGACCACCGAGGCGACCCCGTCGCCCGCGAGCATCCGCGCCGCGCGCCCGGCCCGCTCGACCGGTGTGGGCCCGCCGGACCGCCGCGCCTCCGTGGCCCGCCCGTCGGTCACCACGACCAGCAGCGGACGGCGTGCGGGATCCCGCAGCCGCTCCACCCGAAGTACCTCCCGGGCCTTCAGCAGCCCGGCCGCCAGCGGCGTGCGGCCGCCCGTCGGCAGCCGCTCCAGCCGTGCGGCGGCCGTGTCCACCGACGAGGTGGGCGGCAGCGCCAGCTCGGCGTCCGCGCCCCGGAAGGTGATCAGCCCGACCTTGTCCCGCCGCTGGTAGGCGTCGAGCAGCAGCGACAGCACCGCGCCCTTGATCGCGCTCATCCGCTTGCGCGCGGCCATCGAGCCCGACGCGTCCACCACGAACAGGACGAGGTTGCCCTCCCGGCCCTCGCGCACCGCCTCGCGCAGATCGTCCCGGCGCACCAGCAGCCCGGGCCCGCGCCGGCCGCGCGCCAGCTGATGCGGGGCGGCCGCCCGGACGGTCGCCGACAGATGCAGCGCGGAGAGCGTCCCCCGCGGGCGGCGCGCGCCGGTGGTGCGGCCGTGCGCGCTGCGGGCGCGCGAGCGCCGCCCTGCCGCGCCCTCGCCCAGGCCGGGGACGTCGAGCCGCCGGGTCCGGAACGGTTCGGCGGCGCCCACGGCCGCCCGCTCCCCGCCCGCACCGCCGTCCGCTTCGCCCGCCCCGCCGTCGCGGTCGGCCGGGGCGGAGTCGGTTTCGCGGTCGGCCGTCTCGTGCTCACCCGTGCGCTGGTCGGGTACGGACGGCTCGGGTTCGGCGGGCGGCGCCTGCTCGCGCGCCCCGTCATCCGCGCCCTCCCGCGGTCCGTCCTCGGGGCCGCCCGCGTCATCCGGCCCGGGGCCGCCCGGCCCGTCCTCGGGACCCGGGTCCGGGTCCGGATCCGGCTCCGGGTCGTCCTCCTCGAACCGCCGCAGGATCTCGTCGAGTTTGTCCTCGTCGAGCCCCGGCGCGTCGAACGGCGCCCGCCGCCGGCGGTGGGGGAGCGACAGCAGCGCGGCCCCCCGTACGTCCTCCGTCCGGACGTCGGTGCGCCCCGCCCAGGCGGCCAGCGCGGTCGCCGTACGGGCCGTCACGATGTCCGCGCGCATCCCGTCCACCTCGAACCCGGCGCACACCGCCGCGATCTGCCGCAGTGCGCGGTCGCCGAGGGCCACCCGCGGCAGCAGGGCGCGGGCCGCCGCGATGCGCTCCCGCAGGGCCTCCTCGTCCGCCGCCCAGCGCGCCGCGAACCCCTCGGGGTCCTCGTCGTACGCCAGCCGCCGCCGCACCACCTCGACCCGCTCCTCGGTGTCGCGGGACGCCGCGACCTCCACCGTGAGACCGAAGCGGTCCAGCAACTGCGGCCGCAGCTCGCCCTCTTCGGGGTTCATGGTGCCCACCAGGAGGAAGCGCGCCGCATGCCGTACGGACACCCCCTCGCGCTCCACATAGGAGGCGCCCATGGCGGCCGCGTCGAGCAGCAGGTCGATCAGATGGTCGTGCAGCAGATTGACCTCGTCGACGTAGAGCACCCCGCGGTGGGCGTCCGCGAGCAGCCCGGGCTCGAACGCCTTCACGCCGTCCGACAGCGCCCGCTCGATGTCGAGCGCGCCCACCAGCCGGTCCTCGGAGGCGCCCACGGGCAGTTCGACCATCCGCGCGGGGCGCGCCTCGCCCGTGCCCGGCTCATGGGGCCCGTCCGGGCAGGACGGGTCGGGCGCGGCCGGATCGCAGGAGAACCGGCACCCGGCCACCACGTCCACCTCGGGCAGCAGCGAGGCGATCGCTCTTACGGCGGTGCTCTTGGCCGTGCCCTTCTCGCCGCGCACCAGGACGCCGCCCACGGCGGGCGAGACGGCGTTGAGGAGCAGGGCGAGCCGCAGGCCGTCCATGCCGACGATCGCGCTGAAGGGATAGGTGATGGTCACGCGGCGATACCTCCTGGGGTGCGTGGGCACAGCGGTCCGGTATGGGGGCGGGGGTTCGTCATGTCGTCCCGCCCGGCGCCCCCGGAGGGACGAACGGCAGGCCCTCCGGGACGCCCTCCTCGATGAGCCGCAGCAGCGCGTCGGTGTCGGCGTGCTCCTCGATCAGGTCGCCGAGGCGGTCGAGCTGCTCCTCGCGCAGTTCGCCGAAGCGGGTGTCCGGCGCGGGGACGAACGCCCGGCCCGCCGCGGCGGCCACCCGCCGCAGAAACGCCCGCCGGAAGCCGTCGCTCTCCAGCGAGCCGTGCCAGTGCGTGCCCCATACCGAGCCCACCCGGCAGCCGTCCAGGAAGGGCTCCTCGGCCCCGTCCAGCAACTCGGCGACCCCGTGGTGGATCTCGTAGCCCTCCACCCGCTCGCCGAGCGCCTCGCCCACCGGCCGGGCCAGGGTCTTCTCGGCCGCGAACCGCACCCGCACCGGCAGCAGCCCGAGCCCGGCGACCTTCCCGGCCCTTGACTCGACCTCGTCCTCGATGCGCTCCCCGAGCGCCTGGAAGCCGCCGCAGACGCCCAGCACCGGACGGCCCTCGGCGGCCCGCCTGGCGATCGCGTCGGCCAGCCCGCGCTCACGCAGCCACTCCAGCGCCCTTACAGTGCCCCGGGTGCCCGGCAGCACCACCAGATCGGCGTCGGCCAGCTCCTCGGGCCGATCCACGAACCGCACGATCACGCCCGGCTCTGCCGCCAGCGCGTCCACGTCCGTGAAGTTGGACATCAGCGGCACGGCGGCGACCGCGATCCGCAGGACGTCCGCGCCGTAAGGGGGCGCCACGACGCTCTCCCGCACCGTGCCGCGCAGCGACACCCGCAGCCCGTCCTCCTCGTCGATCCCCAGCCCGTGGGCGAACGGGAGCACCCCGACGGTCGGGCGTCCGGTGAGGCCGCGCAGCATCTGGAGCCCGGGCTCCAGAAGGCTCACATCGCCGCGGAACTTGTTCACCAAGTAGGCGGCCACATGCCGTTGGTCCGCCGCCGACAGCAGCGCGGTCGTGCCGAAGAAGGACGCGAAGACGCCACCGCGGTCGATGTCCCCGACCACCACGACCGGAAGCCCGGCGGCCCGCGCCAGCCCCATGTTGACGATGTCGGTGCGGCGCAGATTGATCTCGGCCGGGCTGCCCGCGCCCTCGCAGATCACCGCGTCATGGGTGCGCCGCAGCTCCTCCAGGCACTCCGTGACGGTCCCCAGCAGCTCCTCCCGCCCCGCGGAGAGCCTCTCACCGGGCGAGGGGGCTCCGGGCCCGCCGAAGTACCCGCGCGCGCTCAGCTCGCCCACCGGCTTGCCCAGCAGCACCACTTGGCTGCTGCGGTCGCTGCCCGGCTTCAGCAGGACCGGGTTCATCAGCGCGCTCGGCTCGACGCGCGCGGCGGCGGCCTGCATGGCCTGCGCCCGCCCGATCTCCGCCCCCTCCCGGGTGACGAAGGAGTTGAGCGACATGTTCTGCGCCTTGAACGGCGCCACGCTGACGCCCTTACGGGCGAGCCACCGGCAGATCCCGGCCGTCACCACGCTCTTGCCCGCGTCGGAGGTCGTGCCCGCGACGAGCAGCCCCCCACCGCGCGCCCCGGAACCGTCCGTGCCGCCCTTACCGCGTATCCCACTCATCCGCCGCCCCTTCCCAAGGCCCGGGGCCGCCCCGTCATCGTCCTCAGGACCGGCCGGGCCACTATGGACAACCCGAGCGCCAGGACGCCGACGCGCCGCGACAGCCGTATCGCCCGCTCGATGTCGGCCGACTCCACCGGCCGCCCGCCGGAGTTGAGCACCGGCCGGTGCTCGACCCGGCCGCCGTACGCGAGGGTGCCGCCCAGCCGGACGCCGAGCGCACCCGCGAAGGACGCCTCCACGGGGCCCGCGTTGGGGCTCGGATGGCGCCGGCCGTCGCGCCGCCAGGCGCGCCACGCACCGCGCGGATCGGGGCCCGCGAGCGTCGCCAGGGCCGCCGTAAGGCGCGCACCGGGCCAGCCGGCCACATCGTCCAGCCGGGCCGCCGCCCAGCCGAACCGCCGGTAGCGCGGCGACTTGTGGCCCACCATGGCGTCCAGGGTGTTGACGGCGCGGAAACCTATGAGCCCCGGCACTCCGCCCACGGCGCCCCACACCAGCGCGCCCACGACCGCGTCGGAGGTGTTCTCGGCCACCGATTCGACGACCGCGCGGGCTATCTGCGGCCCGTCCAGCGCCTGCGGATCGCGGCCGCACAGATGCGGCAGCCGCTCCCGGGCGACCTCGAGGTCCCCGGCGGCCAGCGCCCCGCCGACGGCCCGTGCCTCACGGCCCAGGCTCGTGCCGCCCAGCACGGCCCAGGTGGCGGCGGCGGTCAGCGCGACCTCCGCGCCACGGCGGCCGTCAAGGCCCCGTACGGCGCGGCTCAGCAGCGCGGCACCGGCGGCCGCGCCGCCCGCGCACAACGCGGTGTGCAGGGCCCCGTAACCCCGGTGGTCGCGCCACAGCCGGCGCTCGGCGGCCGCGGCGGCGCGCCCGAACGCGGCCACCGGATGGCCGCGGCGCGGATCACCCGTGGCGAGGTCGCCGAGGAAGCCGAGGGCGGCGCCGCACGCGAACGAGGCGTGGTCGGCACGCATCCGTCAGGCCGCCGTCACGCCTCGGCGCGGCGATACGGGACCAGAGGGACCAGAGGGGCCAGTGGGGCCGGAAGAGCCGAATCGGACAGGGAGGGCTGGCGGCGTGGCGATGCCGGGCATGGCGGTATGTCCTCACTCAGGGTCCTCGCCCTGGTTCGACGTGACCGGCGGTGAGAGTCTCCTGGCTCCCGGATCCGCGGCCCTCCCGGTCTTCCAGCCCCGCGTACGCGACGAACCGTACGGACGAGCCGTGACCCCATACAGGCGATGGGAGGGTGCTCCCCGGTGACAGTGGCGGGACCGCGCCGGATTCTCACCGGCTTCCTCTCCTGCCGCCGTTTGGCTCGGGAAGTCCACCATGGGCCGCGAATGGCCGTCAACTCGCATATGACCCATGACGCCCGAGTGTGCCGAGCCCCACAGACCACCGCCCCTCACAGAACGGCCGCCGGACGGTCGGCGCTGGTCAGCGCCACCATCCGGCGGCCGGTGGGTCGTTCGGGGAAGCGGGGCCCTTATACGACGAAAGGAAGCGGGGTCCTCAGGCGACGATCAGATAGATGCCGTACGCCACGACCCCGGCGCACACCGCGAAGCAGGCGTACGCGCCGGTGCGGGCGAGCGGGGAGGCGCCCATGGCGCCCCCGGGCACGGCGGCGGCCGTACCGCCCTGCTCCGGCGCCGTCTTACGGGAGGTGCCGACGATGCCCAGGGTGAAGACGCCCACCATGGCGACCGTCACCGCGAGGCTGATGCCGAAGACCTGGCCGAGTGCCGCCCAGTCGATGCTCATGTTTCCTGGCTCCTTAGCGGGTGGTGCTGCTCGCGACGGCGGGGGTGGGGGGCTGCTCGGGCGTGCTCTCCGGGGTGGTGTCCCCGGGGGCGGCGCTCGACGCACCGGCGGGCGGCGGGGCCACGGACCGCAGGGCGGCCGTGACGGCGCCCACCGGCTCCTGGGTGCCGACCTCGTTGACGTTGGTGTGGTCCACGGGCTTGCGGCGCGACAGCATCCAGATCGCCCCGCAGGCCAGGACGGCGAGCACGGCCACCGCCGTGATTCCCGCGTTCCCCTGGTCGGCCAGGAGCGCGGCGGCGCCCGCCACCAGACCGGCGGCCGGCAGGGTCAGCACCCAGGCGACCACCATCCGGCCCGCGGTCGACCAGCGCACCACGGCGCCCTTACGGCCGACACCCGCGCCCATGACGGCGCCGGAGCAGACCTGGGTGGTGGACAGCGCGAAACCGATGTGGGAGGAGGCGAGGATGACGGTGGCGGCGCCGGTCTGGGCGGCGAAGCCCTGCGGCGGCTGGATGTCGGTGATGCCCTTGCCCATGGTGCGGATGATGCGCCAGCCGCCCAGGTAGGTGCCGAGCGCGATGGCCAGACCCGCCGAGACGATGACCCACAGCGGCGGGTCGGAGTCGGGCGCCACCACGTTCCCGGTGACCAGCGCCAGGGTGATCACGCCCATCGTCTTCTGGGCGTCATTGGTGCCGTGGGCCAGGGAGACCAGGGCGGCCGAGGCGATCTGCCCCGCGCGGTAGCCCTTCGCGGTGTCCTCCGGGGAGCGGTCGCGGCCGAGCCGGTAGGTGAGCCGGGTGGCGGCCAGCGTGGCGATGCCGGCCACGATCGGCGCGGCGACGGCGGGGATCAGGACCTTCATGACGATCGCGTCGCCGTTGACCCCGTCCAGGCCCACGGAGACCACGGTGGCGCCGATCAGACCGCCGAACAGGGCGTGCGAGGAGCTGGAGGGGAGTCCGGCGAGCCACGTCACCAGATTCCACAGGATCGCGCCGACGAGTCCCGCGAAGATCACTTCTGGCTGGATACCGGAACCCTCGTCGATGATCCCGCCGGAGATGGTCTTGGCCACCTCCACGGACAGGAACGCGCCGACGAGATTGAGGACGGCCGACATCGCCACCGCCACCCTGGGCCCGAGTGCTCCCGTGGAGATGGTGGTGGCCATGGCGTTAGCCGTGTCGTGGAAACCGTTCGTGAAGTCGAACACCAAGGCCGTGACGATCACGATCCCGATGAGAAGCGTGATGTGTTCCATACACCCGGTCAATCAGTTCGAAGTTCGTTAGTGGCACGGTGAACGTAAGGAAACAGGGTGAACGGAAGATGAACTGAGCAGGGCATCGGAGTGACATGGTTGCGGGATCGCCAAGGCAGTGTGAATTCCAGCCTACGTTCCCATGTCGTACGGGAGTTGAGCCGCGATCGAGGGCCGCCGAGCAAGCGCCGGGACCGGCCTCGCGGGCGTCCCCGTACCCCCCACGCTCACCCGCCCGGAGCCGGGTGTCCACTAAGCACGGTCGTAGTCGCCCGCCGTGCCCGTTCCGGTCCCGCCGCCGCGCCGCCGGCGGCCGCCTGGAAGGATCGGGCCTCGGAGGTGAGGGCAGGTGACCCAGTCGCGATCCACGCGGCAGCCGCAGCCGCGGCTGACGCATCCCCTGCGGCAGGCATGGACGCAGGTGGTGAGCACGGCCCGCAGGACCACCGCCGACGGCCTGGTCGTCGGCACCTCGGGCAATGTCTCGGCCCGCGTCGGCGACACCGTCCTGGTGACCCCGAGCGGCGTCCCTTACGACCGGCTCGGCCCCAGGGACGCCGTCGCCGTCGACCTGGACGGGCGGCAGGTCCTCGGCACGCTGAAGCCCACCAGCGAGCTGCCCATGCACCTCGCGGTCTACCGGGAGACCGACGCCGAGGCCGTGGTCCACACCCACGCCGTCCACGCCACGGCCGTCTCCACGCTCGTCGACGAGCTCCCCGCGATCCACTACATGACCGCCGCCCTCGGCGGCCCGGTCCGCGTCGCGCCCTACGCGCTCTACGGCACGGACGAACTGGCCGACGCCATGATCGAGGCGCTGCGCGACCGCAGCGGCTGTCTGCTGCGCAACCACGGCACCGTCGTCCACGGCGCCACCCTGGACCAGGCGTACGACCGCACCGCCCAGCTCGAGTGGATGTGCCGGGTCTGGCTCAACGCGGTCTCCGTCCCCGGCCGCGCCCCCTCCCTGATCCCGCCGGACGAGATGCGGCGCGCCGCCGAGAAGCTGAGCGGCTACGGCCAGAAGGGCTGAGCCCGCCAGGCACGCCCCGGGCCCCAGCCGGTACCCCGGGTACCCCGGGCCACGCCTGGCACGCTCCGGACCCGGCCTGGCACGCCCCGGGCCCCGCCCGGTACGCCCCGCGCCACGCCCGGGAGGTCACCCGGCCGGGCACGCCCGCTGGCCGGGCGCCGCCTCCCCGACCACACTGGGAGGGATGCGCCTGCGAACAACGGCGGTCGCGGCCGCCACCACCCTGCTGAGTGTCGGCGTGGCCGCGGTGGCGGCCGGACGGTACGCCACCAGCGCTGCGCTGAAACCGGTCCCCGACCGTCCGCTGCCCAACGAGGCGCCGCTGACCGTCCACGCGACCGCGGCCGGCCAGATCACCCTGACCCGCTCGCTCGCCTCGCTGCGCCCCGGCACCTACGGCCTCACCGGCCGCTCCTGCCACGCCGTCGTCGGCCCCGTCATCGAGGACGCCCCGCACCCAGCCGACTGCGTCGTGCGCCGGCTGGAGCGGGTCACCCACGGCGAGCTCACCCCCGGCACTCGGGTCCGGCTGACGCCCCAGGTGCACATCGGCAACCCACGGGACGCGCTCGGCATCGACCACGCCGACGTGGACGTGGACGCCGAACTCGGTCCGCTGCCCGCCTGGTTCATCCCCGGCGAACGCTCCACATGGGTGATCACCACCCATGGCCTCGGCACCACCCGTGAACACCCTATGGTCGTCATGCCCTTCCTGCGGCAGCTGCGGGTGCCGGTGCTCGACCTCGCCTACCGCGGCGACCCCGGCGCCCCGCGCTCCGCGGACGGCATATCCCACCTCGGCGACACCGAGTGGCGGGACCTGGACGCGGCCATCCGCTACGCGGTGGGCTACGGGGCGAGCGGGGTCGTGCTGCACGGCTGGTCCACCGGCGCCTCGATGGCCCTCCACGCCGCCGCGAACTCCGCGCTGCGGCACCGCGTCACCGGCCTCGTCCTGGACTCCCCGGTGCTCGACTGGCAGGCGACCCTGCGCGCCCTCGCCGCGGCCCGCGGCATCCCCGCGCCGCTGCTCCCGCTCGCCCTGCGCGCCGCCGAGGGGCGCACCGGACTCCACGACAGCAGGCTCCCGGAGGTGGCCGACCCGGAGCGGCTGTCGGTGCCCACGCTCGTCGCCCACGGCCCCGACGACACCCTCGCGCCCTGGCACGTCTCGCGCGAATTCGTCGACCGCCGACGGGATCTGGTGACCCTTCACACGGTGCGGCAGGCCCCGCACGCGGCCATGTGGAACGCGGACCCCGAGGCGTACGAGGAGGCGCTGCGGCGCTTTCTGGTACCGCTCCTGTAACACCCGTAAGGCGCTCTCCCGCGCCGCCCGACCTCCCGTAGCGCCCGTAAGGCGATCGCGAAAGCGCGTGCGGGGCGGCGCGGGAAGCGTTCGCGGGGCGGCGGCGGAAGCGTCCGTAAGATGGCGTGAACCCTTCGCGGCGACCGCCGGACGGGTGCCGATTGGGCTTTCGGGCCGTCAACGGCGAGACTGCTTCCGTGACGTCCCGTACTCCGCGCGACTCCCGGCTCCGACTTGTCCGTAACCGGCCGATGGCCACGGCCCGCCGGCCCGCGGTGAACCGCGGCTCAAGACCGGCGCCCCGTCCGCCGGAGGGCACTCCGCCGCCGTCGGAGCTGGCCCGGCAGGCCCGGGCGGGGCTCACCGGGGCCGTGGCGATCGCCCACTGGGCCGCGGCCGAGCACGGCGCGCCCGGCGCGCTGTCCGACGAGGCCGCCGCCCGCGCCACCGAGGCGCTCGGGGTGAGCGAGCGGGAGGTGCGGACCGACTGGGACCGCGCCCGCCTCATCGGCCTCATCGAGCACCACGCGGGCACCACCCGCCCCGGCTGGCGGCTCCAGGCGTGGGACCGGGACGACAGCGCCGTGCTGCGGGGCTGGGTCGCGCTCCTGGACGCGTGGTCCCTGGCCTGCCCCGCCCCCGAGACGGCCGAGCCGACGGCGGTCGCGGAGGTCGTCGAGGCCGTACCGCAGCTGCTCTCCCTGCTGCAGCTCTCGGCCGGTCCCATGCCGATCTCGACCCTGCTGGACATGCTCCGGCAGCGGGTCGCCGAGCTGCGCACCGAGCGGTGCGAGGTCCCCCAGGAGGTCACGGAGGACCGGGAGCCCGCGGAGGACGCCGGGGGCGACGGGGGCGCCGCGAGCGCCGACGACACCAAGGACGCCGAGGACGCCGCCACGCTGGAGGGGCTGCTCGACTGGGCCCTGGCCGCCCTCTCGTCCGTCGGGGCGCTCACGGTGCGGGAGGAACCCCAGGACGGGCCGGAGGGGCCGGAGAGCGCCGGGAGCGCGGCCGACGACGCCAAGGGCGACCGCCGGGAGGCCGAGCTGACCGCGCTCGGCAACTGGGCGGTGTGGGTCAAGCTGGAGCAGATCTGCGTCGCAGCCCAGAGCCCGGCCGGGAACATCGAGCAGCACGCCGCCGACATGCTGCGCGGCTGTGCGGGCCTGACCCCGGGCCCCGCCCGCGCCGAGTACCGGGCCTGGCTGGCCGCCCGCCCCGTCGGCAGCGCCGTCGTCGAGCTCATCGACGCGGCGCGCGGCGACGACGCGCTGCTGCGCGGGCTCGCCTTCGAGGCGCTGCGCGTCGTCGGGGCGCCCGCCGAGCCCAATGTGCGGGCCGTCGCCGACGAATCGTGTCTGCGGCCGTACGCGCTCCTGTGGCTCGCCGAGCACGAGGGCGCCGACCCGGACGAGGCGCTGGACGCGCTCACCCGCGAGGAGGCCACCTGGCTGTGGGTGGACACCGCCGCGGCCATCTCCGACCACGGGGAGAGCCCGCTGCTCGTCCGCCACCTGGAGTCCGCCGTCCAGGGCACCGTGCCCGCGCTGCTGGCGGAGGTACGGGCCGTGGGGCACCCCCGCACCGTGCAGGTCCTGGTGGCGCTGGCCGCGGCCCACCCCGATCCGGCCCTGGCCAAGGCTGTGCGCCGGGCGGCCTTCCAGGTGCACACGGGCGGGGCCTGAGGGACGGGCGGCCGGGGGGAAAGCCGGGGGGCTAAAGCCGGGGGATTAACGACTTGCCCGCCCCGCTAAACTAGCCCCATGGCAATTCTCCTCGTGCATTAGACGGCGTCGGCCGCCCTCGTCCGTCCCGTCCGCCGTCCACCCTGCCCAGGAGTAATTCCCGTGATCACCGCCTCCGGCGTCGAGCTGCGTGCCGGCGCCCGTGTCCTCATCGAGTCCGCTTCCTTCCGTATCGCCAAGGGCGACCGCATCGGTCTGGTCGGCCGCAACGGCGCGGGCAAGACCACGCTCACCAAGTGTCTGGCCGGTGAGGGCATCCCGGCCGGCGGCACCATCACCCGCTCCGGTCAGGTCGGCTACCTCCCGCAGGACCCGCGCACCGGCGACCTCGACGTCCTCGCCCGCGACCGCATCCTCTCGGCCCGCGAGCTCGACTCCGTGCTCCGCAAGATGCGCGAGAACGAGGACCGGATGGCCAACGGCAAGGGCGCCACCCGCGAGCGCGCGATGAAGAAGTACGAGCGCCTGGAGACCGAGTTCCTCACCAAGGGCGGATACGCCGCCGAGGCGGAGGCCGCGACCATCGCCGCCAGCCTCGGCCTGCCGGACCGGGTGCTCGGCCAGCCGCTCCATACGCTCTCCGGCGGTCAGCGGCGCCGGGTCGAGCTGGCCAGGATCCTCTTCTCGGACTCCGACATCCTGCTGCTGGACGAGCCCACCAACCACCTCGACGCCGACTCGATCACCTGGCTGCGGGACTATCTGAAGACCTACAGCGGCGGCTTCATCGTCATCTCCCACGATGCCGACCTCGTCGAGACGGTGGTCAACAAGGTCTTCTACCTCGACGCCAACCGCTCGGTGATCGACGTCTACAACATGGGCTGGAAGCTCTACCAGGCCCAGCGCGAGGCCGACGAGAAGCGCCGCAAGCGCGAGCGCGCCAACGCCGAGAAGAAGGCCGCCGCGCTCAACTCGCAGGCCGACAAGATGCGCGCCAAGGCCACCAAGACGGTCGCCGCGCAGAACATGGCCCGCCGCGCCGAGAAGCTGCTGTCCGGTCTGGAGGCGGTGCGGCAGTCCGACAAGGTCGCCAAGCTGCGATTCCCGGACCCCGCCCCGTGCGGCAAGACCCCGTTGACCGCCGAGGGCCTGTCGAAGTCGTACGGCTCCCTGGAGATCTTCACCGATGTCAACCTGGCCGTCGACAAGGGGTCCCGGGTCGTCATCCTCGGGCTGAACGGCGCCGGTAAGACGACCTTGCTGCGGCTGCTGGCCGGGGTCGAGACGCCGGACACCGGCCAGGTGACCCCCGGACACGGGCTGAAGCTGGGTTACTACGCGCAGGAGCACGAGACGCTCGACCCGGAGCGCACCGTCCTGGAGAACATGCGCTCAGCCGCCCCGGATCTCGACCTGGTCGACATCCGTAAGACGCTCGGGTCCTTCCTGTTCTCCGGCGACGACGTGGACAAGCCGGCCCGGGTGCTCTCCGGTGGTGAGAAGACCCGGCTGGCGCTGGCCACCCTGGTGGTCTCGTCGGCCAATGTGCTGCTGCTGGACGAGCCCACCAACAACCTCGACCTGGCCAGCCGTGGGGAGATCCTCGGCGCGCTGCGCACCTTCGCGGGTGCGGTGGTCCTGGTGACCCACGACGAGGGCGCCGTCGAGGCGCTGCAGCCGGAGCGGATCATTCTGCTTCCGGACGGTGTCGAGGATCTTTGGGGCCAGGACTACGCGGACCTCGTCGCGCTCGCCTGACGAGGCCAGACGGCGGGCGGGGTGGGCCCGGCGGAGCGCCGGGGGTGGCGTTCCGGACGCCGCCCCAAGAGTCCGGTTCCTCCGGTCCGACCCCCTTCCCGTAGATCATTCGGCCTAGGCGTGATCCATCATCTGAGTGAGAACGGCTGGTATCGCGGCGCGTCGTGGGCCACCGGCGCACACCACGTGCCGTGCGCCGGTCCGGATGTCTGCGACGTAGCTCACGTATGCCCTGACCTGCCTCTTCGCCGATGAAGACGAAAGAGTGTCAGGTTGAACAGCGCCGGAATCCTTGCTTCCGAAGGTCGTCGCGCCGCGATTTCCCGCAATCCTTCATCCACAGACCTTGCCGAATGGGTGGCCAGGAAGGCCTGTAGGGGTGATCATGAGAGTCCAGAGCGCACTTCCCATGAGGAGGCACGGGTGGCCGAGACTCTGAAGAAGGGCAGCCGGGTGACCGGCGCCGCGCGCGAAAAGCTCGCGGCAGACCTGAAGAAGAAGTACGACTCCGGGGCGAGCATCCGGGCGCTGGCCGAGGAGACCGGCCGTTCCTACGGATTCGTTCACCGGATGCTCAGCGAATCCGGAGTTTCCCTACGGGGACGCGGCGGTGCGACGCGAGGCAAGAAGACCGCCTCGGCCTGATCGCCCGTATGCTCCATCACCATCAGCAGGTAGGGACAGGGGTGCCACCCGGCTGATCGTCGGTTCGGCCGGGTGGTTACTGTGCAGTCACTTGTACTGACCGCACCCGACCGGAGGCCCCTGTGACCCTGCTCGACAAGGACGGCGTTCAGCTCACCGTCGATGACACGGTCGCCACGGTGACCCTGAACAACCCGGCGAAGCGCAACGCCCAGTCGCCCGCCTTGTGGCGGGCGCTGGCCGAGGCCGGAAAGCTGGTGCCGGGCACCGTGCGCGTCGTGGTGCTGCGCGCCGAGGGCAAGTCCTTCTCGGCGGGCCTGGACCGTCAGGCGTTCACGCCCGAGGGGTTCGACGGCGAGCCGTCGTTCCTCGACATGGCGCGCGGTTCCGACAGCGAGCTGGACGCGACCATCGCCGGGTACCAGGAGGCGTTCACCTGGTGGCGGCGGAACGACATCGTGTCGATCGCCGCCGTCCAGGGCCATGCCGTCGGGGCCGGTTTCCAGCTTGCGCTCGCCTGCGACCTGCGGGTCTGCGTGGACGACGCACAGTTCGCCATGCGCGAGACCAGCCTCGGGCTGGTGCCGGACCTCACCGGAACCCATCCGCTGGTCGGGCTGGTGGGGTACGCCCGTGCGCTGGAGATCTGCGCGACCGGGCGCTTCGTCCACGCCGAGGAGGCCGAGCGGACCGGGCTGGCCAATCTCGTGGTGCCCGCCGCCGAGTTCGACGGCGCGGTCCAGGACCTGGCGGCGGCCCTGCTTGCCGCGCCCCGCGACGCCTTGGTCGAGACCAAGGCGCTGCTGCGGGGCGCCGTGGACCGCACCTACGAGGAGCAGCGCGCCGCCGAGCGTGCCGCCCAGGCACGCCGGCTGCGCGACCTGGCGGGGCTGACGGACTGAGCGCTCCGCGCTCCGCCGGGAGTGCCGTGACGTCTTGCCGCCATGCCGTCATGTGCCGTCTTGCCGCCATGCCGTCATGTGCCGTCTTGCCGTCTTGTGCCGTGTTGCCGTCGATCGTCTGCGGCGCCGTCGTGGCTGATCGCGCCCCGCGGCGGAGCCGCAGGGTGATACGGCCCCGTGCCCCTTCGGGGTGCGAGCGCCCCGTCACGCCATCCGCTGCGGCTCCACCGACGGCACCGCCTCCAGCACCAGCACCGCCAGATCGTCGTCGATCGGCTCGGGGCTGAAGTCATGAGTGGCGCGCCGCACCCGCTCCGCGACCGCCTTGGCGCCCAGCCCCACACAGTCCCGCAGGATGTCCGACAGGCCGTCGTCGTCATCCAGCTGGCGCAGGCCGTTGCGCCGCTCGGTCACCCCGTCGGTGACGCACAGCAGCGTCTCACCGGGTCCCAGGGCCAGTCTGTCGGCGTGGAAGTCCGGGTTCTCGTCGATGCCGAGAAGCATCTGCGGGGAGGCGGCGGGCGCCACCGCGCCCTGGGTGGTCAGCCGCAGCGGCAGCGGATGGCCGGCGCTCGCCAGGGTGCAGCGGGCGCCGCCCCCGGCCGGGTCCGGCTCCAGCTCCCCGTAGAGCAGGCTCAGGAAGCGCGGCGGGGACTGCTCGCCGTCGATCTCCGCCGCCTCCGCGTCCTCCTCCACCAGCGCCTGGTTCAGCCGGTTGAGCACCGACTCCACCCCATGGCCCTCGCGGGCCAGCAGCCGCACCAGATGGCGGGCCAGCCCGGTGACCGACATCGCCTCCGGGTCGCTGCCCTGGACGTCGCCCAGCAGGAAGCACCAGCGGCGGTCGCCCATGGGGAACAGGTCGTAGAAGTCGCCGCCGACGGTCTGCCCCTCGCCGTGCGGCTCGTAGACGATCGCCGTGTCCACCCCCGGGATATGGGCGAGCGACATGGGCAGCTGGCGGCGCTGGAGCGCCCGGCTGATCGTCGCCTGGCGGGTGTACTGCCGGGCCGTGGCCACGGCCTGGGCCACCCGCCGCGCCACGTCCTCCGAGAGCCGCACCACGCCCTCCGCCATGCGGGGCACGCCCGCCCGGCCGAGCAGCAGGACGCCGTGGCTGCGGCCGTGTGCGATCAGCGGGAAGCACACCGCCGATCCGCCCACCCCCTGGCTGTCCGCGACCCCGGGCCAGGGCCAGGAGGTGCCCGCCGAGCCGAGCCCGGTGGGCGGCGGATGCCGCTCCAGCGAGACGCGGAGCGCGCCGATGCGGTGCTCATTGCTGTGCCAGACGCGGGCGAGCTGGAGCGCGCCGCTCTCGGTGGTCAGCCAGACCGCGCACCAGTCGGCCAGCCGCGGCACCAGGAGCTGCCCGGCGAGGGCGGCCACCATGTTCTCGTCGAGCTGACCGGTGAGGAGTTCGCTGGCCTCGGCGAGGAAGGACGGTCCGCCGCGGTCCACCCAATCGGCGGTCGGATCGCGCTGCTCACGCGGTGTGATGGGGGCCAGGGTCTCGGCGAACCGCAGCTCGCGCCCGAGCGCGCTGGTGGGGACGGCGTCGAACTCGGTCCCCGCCCGCTCGGCGTCCAGCCGGAACCAGACCGCCTTACGGGTGCGGTGATAGGTCACGCCCCAGGATTCGGCGAGCGCCCCGATCAGCTGGAGCCCGCGGCCGCGGCCCCGGCGCTGGGTCTCGGGCCCTCCGTAGACGGTGCTGGCGGGGTGGAGGTCCGCCACCTCGATGACGATCCCCGGCCGCCTCGGCACATCCCTCGGCACATCGTCCGGGCCGCTCGTCTCCTCGGGCCCCAGGGGGCCGTCCTCCGGCCCGTAGCCCTCCCCGCCGTCGCCGGGCTGGAGCCGGCAGACCACCTCGACCCGGGTGCCCGCGTGCAGCACGGCATTGGTGACCAGCTCGCTCACCAGCAGCACCGCGTCGTCGATCGACCGCTCGTCGAGGGTGATCGGGGCGAACACCTCCGCCGCGCTCCGTCCCGTGAGCGCCGTACGGATGAAGGCGCGTGCCGCGCCGGGCGCGCGCACGCTGCCGGGCAGCGTCGTCCGCGAGACGGACTCACGCGCGAGAGGAAACAAGGCTCCCACGTGCGGCTCCAGGGCAATACAGGCGGTTTAGGCCATCTAGGTGCCATATTATGACAGACAGGGGGATATGAATGATCTTTAAGGGACGACGCCATGGCTCTCGACCCGATCACCACCGACACTTCCCCGGCCCTGCCCGTGGAATGTCCGGAAAACGCCCGGCCCTCCGGCCCGGCGCGCGGTGCGGAGACCGCGTCCGCGGCCGAGCTGCGGTCCCTGCTGGCGGCGATGAACGCCCTGTGCGACGGCGACTTCACCGTCCGCGCGGACACCTCGGCCGAGGGTCTGGTCGGCGAGATGGCCGGGGTCTTCAACCAGCTCGCGATGCGCAACGCTCATCTGTCCGGTGAGCTGCACCGGGTGCGCCGCGAGGTGGCGCGCCAGGGCAGGCTGGACGAGCGGATCACCGCGAGCCCCGGCCCGGGGGCCTGGGCCACCAACGTGGACGCGGCCAATCAGCTGGTGGACGCCCTGGTCGGCCCGGTGTCCAACGCCACGCGGGTGCTCGACGCGATCGCGTCCGGCGATCTGACCCAGCGGGTGGATCTGCACGACGGCAACCGCCAGCTCCGCGGCGATCTGCGGCGGCTGGGGCGCGGGGTGAACCGCACGGTGGACCAGCTGTCGCTGTTCACCGGCGAGCTGACCCGGATCGCCCGCGAGGTCGGCACCGAGGGGCGGCTGGGCGGCCGCGCCAAGGTGCAGGGGCTCTCCGGCGACTGGCGCATGGTCACCGAGGCCGTCAACACCATGGCCTCCCGGCTCACCGCGCAGGTCCGTGACATCGCCGAGGTGACCACGGCGGTCGCCCGCGGTGACCTCACCCGCCAGGTGACGGTCGAGGCCACCGGTGAGCTGCTGGAGCTCAAGCTGACCGTGAACACCATGGTCGACCAGCTGGGCGCGTTCGCCGACGAGGTGACGCGGGTGGCGCGCGAGGTGGGCACCGAGGGCGAGCTGGGCGGCCGGGCCCAGGTCCGCGGCGTCTCCGGGGTGTGGAAGGACCTTACGGACAGCGTCAACTTCATGGCGTCCAACCTGACCTCCCAGGTCCGCAACATCGCCCAGGTGACCACGGCCGTCGCCACCGGTGATCTCTCGCAGAAGATCACCGTGGATGCGAGGGGCGAGATCCTCCAGCTCAAGTCGACGATCAACACCATGGTCGACCAGCTCTCCGCCTTCGCCGACGAGGTGACGCGAGTGGCCCGCGAGGTCGGCACCGAGGGCCGGCTGGGCGGCCGGGCCCAGGTCCGCGGCGTCTCCGGGGTCTGGAAGGACCTTACGCAGAACGTCAACTTCATGGCGGACAACCTCACCTCCCAGGTCCGCAACATCGCCCAGGTCGCCACCGCCGTGGCGGAGGGCGATCTGAGCAAGACGATCACGGTGGAGGCCAAGGGCGAGATCCTGGAGGTGAAGTCGACGATCAACACCATGGTGGACCGGCTGTCGTCCTTCGCCGACGAGGTGACCCGAGTGGCCCGCGAGGTGGGCACCGAGGGCAACCTCGGCGGTCAGGCCCAGGTCCGCGGCGTCTCCGGGGTCTGGCGGGACCTCACCGAGAACGTCAACTTCATGGCCCTGAACCTGACCTCCCAGGTCCGCAACATCGCCCAGGTCACCACGGCGGTCGCCAACGGCGATCTGTCGAAGAAGATCACGGTCGATGCCCGGGGCGAGATCCTGGAGCTCAAGGACACCGTGAACACCATGGTCCAGCAGCTGCGCTCGTTCGCCGACGAGGTCACCCGGGTGGCCCGCGAGGTCGGCACCGAGGGCCAGCTGGGCGGCCGGGCCGGAGTGCCGGGCGTGTCCGGGGTCTGGAAGGACCTTACGGACAACGTGAACTTCATGGCGTCCAACCTGACGTCCCAGGTCCGCAATATCGCGCAGGTCGCGACCGCGGTGGCGGAGGGCGATCTGAGCAAGAAGATCGACGTCGACGCGCGCGGCGAGATCCTCGAGCTGAAGACCACCATCAACACCATGGTCGACACGCTCTCCTCGTTCTCCGACGAGGTGACGCGGGTGGCCCGCGAGGTCGGCAGCGAGGGCCGGCTGGGCGGCCAGGCCCGGGTCGAGGGCGTCTACGGCACCTGGAAGCGGCTGACCACCGGCGTGAACGAGCTGGCCCTCAACCTGACGACCCAGGTGCGCGCGATCGCCGAGGTCGCGTCCGCCGTCGCCCAGGGCGATATGTCCGGGTCCATCTCGGTCGAGGCGCAGGGCGAGGTCGCCGCGCTCAAGAACAACGTCAATCTGATGGTCGCCAACCTCCGCGAGACCACCCGTGCGAAGGACTGGCTGGAGTCCAACCTGGCCCGTATCGCCTCCCTGATGCAGGGCCACCGCGATCTGGTCGAGGTCGCCGATCTGATCCTGAGCGAGCTGACCCCGCTGGTCAACGCGCAGTTCGGGGCGTTCTTCCTCAGCGCGGCCGGTGCCAGGCCCGGTGAGGGGCTCGAGCTCATCGCCGGATACGGCACCGACCAGGACGCGGTCCGGGGCGACGGCCAGACGCCGCGGACCGGCCCCCGGGGCCGCGGGCTGGTCGCCCAGGCGGCGGTGGAGAAGAAGCGGATCCTCATCAACGACGTCCCGCCCGACTACATCACCATCGACTCCGGGCTGGGCTCCGCGCTCCCGGCCAGCGTGGTGATCCTGCCGATCCTCTACGAGGACCAGGTGCTCGGAGTGATCGAGCTGGCCTCGTTCAGCCGGTTCAGTGAGGTCCACCTGGCCTTCGTCGACCGGTTCGTCAACACCATCGGCGTCTCGATCAACACCATCATCGCCAACGCCCGCACCGAGTCGCTGCTCTCCGAGTCCCAGCGGCTCACCACCGAGCTGCGCCAGCGCTCCAACGAGCTGCAGCGCTCCAACGCGGAGCTGGAGGAGAAGGCCGCGCTGCTGGCGACCGCCTCCCAGTACAAGTCCGAGTTCCTGGCCAATATGTCGCATGAGCTGCGCACCCCGCTGAACTCGCTGCTCATCCTGGCCCGGCTGCTCGCCGACAACCCCGAGGACCGGCTGTCCCCCCAGGAGGTGCAGTTCGCCGCCACCATCCACCGCTCCGGCTCCGATCTGCTCCAGCTGATCAACGACATCCTGGATCTGTCGAAGATCGAGGCGGGCCGGATGGACGTCCGGCCCAAGAAGCTGCCGCTGGTCAAGATCCTCGACTATGTGAACGCCACCTTCCGGCCGCTCGCCGTCGACCGGGGCCTGTCGTTCGAGATCGCGGTCGGCGAGGACGTACCGCGCGAGATGTTCTCCGACGAGCAGCGGCTCCAGCAGATCCTGCGCAATCTGCTCTCCAACGCCCTGAAGTTCACCTCGTCGGGCGGGGTGACGCTGCGCGTCGAGCGCACCCCGGGAGCGGAGTTCGAGGAGGAGGCGCTGCGGGCCGCGGACGCCGTCATCGCGTTCTCCGTGACCGACACCGGTATCGGCATCCCGCCGGAGAAGCTGCCGGTGATCTTCGAGGCGTTCCAGCAGTCCGACGGCACCACCAGCCGGAAGTACGGCGGGACGGGCCTCGGCCTGTCCATCAGCCGGGAGATCGCCGGAATGCTCGGCGGCCGGATCGTGGCCAAGAGCGAACTGGGCGTCGGCTCCCGCTTCACGCTCTACGTCCCGGCGCACTACAGCGGCGTCGCCCCGGCCCCCGACCCCTCGGACCCCAGGGCCACCGGCTCCACCGTCCCGGCGGTCGCCCCCGCCTCGGACGAGACGCTGCCGGACACCGCCGACCACGCCCCGAGCGGGCCCTCCGGCGAGGCGGACAGCCTGGTCGCCAGCAGGCTCGCCAGCCGGGCCCCGGGCGGCGGGGCGGGGGTCGAGGCCGGGAGCGAGGGGGAGACCGAGTACGAGGGCGAGGACCAGGACGACGGCTGGCCGGGCACCACCCGGCTCAAGGAGTGGCAGCGCGGACGCCCCGGCCAGGTGCTGCACGGCCGCCGCATCCTGATCGTCGACGACGACATCCGGAACGTCTTCGCGCTCACGCATGTGCTGGGCCGGGTCGGCATGACGGTGAAGTACGCGGAGAACGGCCGCGAGGGGCTGGAGGTGCTGCACCGCAACCCGGACGTCTCACTGGTCCTGATGGACGTGATGATGCCGGAGATGGACGGGTACGAGACGATCCGGGCCATCCGGAGCACACCGCGTCTGGCCGATTTGCCGATCCTCGCCCTCACCGCGAAGGTCATGCCCGGCGACCGGGAGAAGGCCATCGACAGCGGCGCCAATGGCTATGTCTCCAAGCCCGTGGACGTCGACCGGCTGATGTCGGCGATCCTCGACCTGCTCGATCCGGACGCTGAGGTGGGGGAGTCGGGCGAGCCGGGACGGGCGGGCGAGTCCGGGAGCGATGACGCCACGTCCGACGGTGACACCGCCGTGTCCGGAGAGGGCGTGTCCGGAAAGGGCGCCGCGCCCGCCGAGACCGGTCCGCCGAGGCCGAGGCAGGGGGAGCGATGACTACGAGCGTGTCCGAGAAGGCCGGAATCCTCATCGTCGACGACATGGAGGAGAACCTGATCGCGCTGGAGGCGGTCCTCGGCCCGCTCGATCAGCAGCTCGTCCGCGCCCGCTCCGGCGAGGAGGCGCTGAAGGCCATGCTGCGGCAGGACTTCGCCGTCGTTCTGCTCGACGTGCTGATGCCGGGCATGGACGGCTTCGAGACCGCCGCCAACATCAAGCGGCTCGACCAGACCAAGGACGTCCCGATCATCCTGCTGACCGGGACCGACGCCGACTCCGACTACGCCTACCGGGGCTATGCGATCGGCGCCGCCGACTTCCTCATCAAGCCCTTCGACCCCTGGCTGCTGCGGACGAAGGTCAATGTGTTCCTGGAGATGCACCGCAAGAACCGCCGGCTCGAGGCGCGGACCGAGCAGCTGTCCGACCGGGTCGAGGAGCTGGAGCGCACGGTCGAGGGGTTGCGGAAGTACGTCGAGGAGTGACCGGCCGGGGCCGGGCTCCGGTCAGAAGTCCACGGCCGTGACGAGGACCGCCACCGTGGGCGGCTGGTCTCCCGGCGCCGGGGCGGTCTGTGCCACCGCCGTTCGTACCGCCCTCGCCACATCCACGGCGCGGTGATCCGCCGACACGGCCAGCTCGATCCGGATGTGCGCCCCCTCGATCCGCACGGCCCGGGGCGAGCCCAGCACCGGCGCGAGCCGGGCGACGCCGGGCACGGAGGTGGCGGCGCGGGCGGCGGCCGCGGTGGCGGGATCCGGGGCAGGGCTTTCGGCCCGATGGGGCCGCGGGGCCTCCGGGGGCGGGGCCGGGAACTCGTCCAGCACCTCCGTCACCCGTATGTCCACCGCCTCCACCAGCAGGCCGAGCCGGTCCGTCGCCGCGTCGAACAGTACGTCGCGCAGCAGGTCCGCCGTCACCGGGAGCGGTTCCTCCAGCGTCGCCCCGCAGTCCGCCGCGATGCGCAGGGGCCCCGGCGGCAGCGCGCTCGGCGGGGGCGGGACCGCGGGCATCCCGGCGGTGTCGGGGTCGGCGGGCCCGATCCGCAGCGCTCCCAGACGCGCGCCGGGGACCTCGGCGGCGGCCCGCCCGAGCACATCGCTCGCCGCGCGTTCGGTGATCCAGGAGCCGTCCTCCCGCTCGCCCAGGGGCAGCAGCCGACCGATCCGCAATTGCTCCCTTACGGTCTGCGCGAGCCGGTCCGTGACCACCGTGTCACCCCTTACCGCCGTATGGACGTGAGCCCTACCGCTCTCAGCCTGCCGTATCGATCGCGCGAGTGCCGCATCTCCGAAGCGGTTCGGGGAAAGTCCCTTTAAGGTGGCAAATAGAGCGAGCGGAAATCGCTTCCACGCTCTTCGCCTCGGAAGGGACGATCGGTGATGTCCGAGACCGCACCACGGAACCGACCCGAGAACCCCGCCACGGAACCCGCCGCCGGTACGCCCAAGACAATGAGCGCCGGGCCCGGCATGGCCGCGGCAGCCGCCGCCACCGATCGGACCCGGCGGGGCGGAGGCGACCCGGCCGTGCGGGGGCGCACCACCATCGCCGACGGCGTCGTCGAGAAGATCGCGGGTATGGCGGCCCGCGATGTGGTCGGCGTCCACGCCATGGGCGGCGGTCTCGCGCGTACCTTCGGGGTCGTACGGGACCGGGTGCCCGGCGGCCGGTCGGTCACCCGCGGGGTGAAGGCGGAGGTGGGGGAGGTACAGACGGCCCTCGACCTGGAGATCGTGGTGGACTACGGCGTCTCCATCGCCGATGTCGCACGGGCCGTACGGGAGAACGTGATCGCGGCGGTCGAGCGGATGACCGGCCTCGAGGTCGTCGAGGTCAATATCGCGGTCAGCGATGTGAAGTTGCCGGACGAGGAGGAGGAACCGCCGGAGCCGCGGCTCCAATAGGCCGGCAGCGGTTCCGGTCGGCTCCAGCGAAGGAGCACACGATGAGCATGGCCGTGGTCGGGATGATCGCGGGAATGGCGCTGGCTTTCGCAGGTTACTTCGGCGGTTTCGGGGCCTTTCTGCTGGTGGCGGCGTTGGGAGCCGTCGGGTTCATCGTCGGCCGGTTCCTGGACGGTGATCTGGAACCGGGTGACTTCTTCCGTTCCCGTGGCCGTGACGGACGGCCCCGGTGAGCGCCATGACGACCGTAAGGACGTGCCGTGGTGGAGCCGGGTGAGCGGGGTGCGACGCGGATCGCGGACCGGGTCGTCGCGAAGATCGCCTCGCAGGCGGCGCGGGAGGCGTTGCGGGGCGGCGGCGCCGCGGACTCCGGTGCGGACGGAGGCGCGGATACGGGTGCGGACGCCGGTGTGGACCCCGGTGTGGACGCCGGTGAGGTCGTCCTCGCCGATGTCGCCGGGGCGGCGCGGCCGTACGCGGTCGCCGCGGTGCGCGGGGGCGTCGCGCGCGTCCGGGTCGCCGTCGAGCTCGGCTATCCCTCGGACATCGGCGCGCACTGCGGTGCGGTGCGTCGGCAGGTGATCGAACGGGTAGGCGAGATGACGGGCATGGAGGTGCCCGAGGTCGCGGTGACGGTCGAACGGCTGCGTGTGCCGCGGTGGGAGCGCCCGGAGCGCAGGGCGCGTCGGGGGAGGGACAGGGTGCGATGAACGCGGACCAGAAGATGCGTCAGTCCACCTCGGCGTCGGCGTACGGCGCGAGGGCGGGGACGGGCGCCGGTTCCGGTACCGGGGACGGGGACGCGCCCGGGCGCGTCCGGCGCTTCTGGTCCGAGCGGCGGCTACCGGCGGGGATCGTCGCCCTGGTCATCGCCGCCGTCAGCGGGCTGCTGCTGTACGACGTGGCGGCCGTGCGCTCGGGCCGGCGCGCCATGCGGTGGCGGGACTGGCTCGCCGATGAACTCGCCGCACGGCCGCTGGACAACGCGTGGATCGTGGGCGGGGCGGCGCTGCTGGCCGCGCTGGGCGTGTGGATGGTGATCCTCGCGATGGCGCCGGGGCTGCGGGGTCTGCTGCCGATGCGCGCGCCGGAGCAGGAGCCGGGGGCGGAGTCGGGGCCGGGGTCGGGCGGAGAAGCCGGGGCCGCCGTTCGAGCGGGAATCGACCGGACGTCGGCGGGGCTGGTGCTTCGCGACCGGGCGATGGAGGTGCCCGGTGTCCGGTCGGCCCGCGTGGACGTCGGCCGTCGGCGGATCAGGGCCCGCGCGCTGGCCCACTTCCGCGACCTCGACGAGGTACGCGCGGATCTGGACACCGCCCTCCACGAGGGCATCCGCCAACTGGGTCTGGCCCGGCCGCCCGCCCTCTCCGTCCACGTACGGCGCTCCGCGGAGCCGAAGGGGTGAGCGCGCCATGCTGAGTGTCGTCAACCGGGTGCTGCTGGGGGTCGTGGGGCTGGTCCTGGCCGCCGCGGGCGCGGTGGTCCTGGCCGGGTGGCCGCCGTTCGACGGCCGCGACGATGTGCTGCTCAGCCGGGCGGACCGCACGCGGTGGCGGGACACCGGATGGTGGTGGCCGGCCGTCATCGCGGCGCTGGCGGTGCTGTTCGTGCTGTCCCTGTGCTGGTTCCTGGTCCAGCTGCGACGGCGTCGGCTCCAGGAAGTGCTCGTGGAGACGGGCGACGGCGAGGGCGCCCTGCTGCGCGGCCGCGCCCTGGAAGCCGCCCTCTTGTCGGACGCGGAGACGCTGGACGGCGTGGAGCGCGCCCACGTCCTGCTACGGGGCCGCCGGACGACACCGGAGGCCCGGATGGGCTTGTCGCTGGACGCGCGGGCGGACCCGCTGTCGACTCTGGACGCGGTGCGGGCGGAGGCCCTGGAACGCGCCCGCACGTCGGCGGGCCTGGAGCGGCTTCCGGCGGAGGTGCGGCTGAGGGTGGCCCGGCACGGGGCGGAGCGGGCGCGGTAGCTCTGCGAGCGCGGATGCGTGGCGCGACCCCGCCGACCCGTGTTCGCCCCCGGCGGGCATTCCCCCCCCCCCCCCCTCCCCGCTGGATCCGATGTGCGGCTCCGCCGCGCGGCATGGGGCTCCGCCCTCTGGACCCCCACCGGGGCTCCGCCCCGGACCCCGTTCCTCATTCCGCCCCGGACCCCGCTCCTCAAACGCCGGAGAGGCCGACTTCCGGAGGCGATCCCTCAGATGTTGTGGAGGGCCCCGCCGTCCACCGGAAGCATCAGCCCGGTCAGGTACGACGCCGCAGGCGAGAGCAGGAAAGCCGCGGCCTTGCCGAATTCCTCGGGCGTCCCGTACCGCCGCAGCGGAATCGCCGCCGCGTTCCGCTCCCGTGAGGCCTCCGCGTCGCCGGAGAGGGAATCGAGCTCGCGCACGCGGTCGGTGTCGATGCGGGCCGGGAGGAGGCCCACGACGCGGATGCCGCGGGGGCCGACCTCGAGGGAGAGGGACTTGGCGAACCCGGCGAGGCCGGGGCGCAGGCCGTTGGAGACGGTGAGGCCGGGGATCGGCTCGCGGACGGAGCCGGAGAGGACGAAGCCGATCACGCCCCCGGAGGGGAGTTGCTCCGCGGCGGCGCGGGCGAGGCGGACGGCGCCGAGGAAGACGGAGTCGAAGGCGGCCTGCCACTGGGCGTCGGTGATGTCGGTGGTGAGCCCGGCCGGGGGGCCGCCGACGCTGATGAGGACGCCGTCGAAGCCACTGAAGCGCTCCCGGGCGGTGGTGATGAGGCGGGTCGCCACCTCGGGGTCGGCGTTGTCGGCGGCGACCCCGGCCGCGTTCGGCCCGAGGTCGGCGGCGACGGCGGCCGCCGTATCGGCGTCGCGGCCGGTGATGACGGTCTTCGCACCGTCGGCGATCAGCTCACGGGCGGCCGCGAGCCCCAGCCCGCGGGTGGCCCCGGTGACGATGTACACCCGGTCTTTGAGTCCAAGATCCATGGGGTCAGTCTGCCCTGGGTCGCTCCGCGAGGGTGAGGGCGGTCCCCACCAGTCCGATGTGGCTGAACGCCTGCGGGAAGTTGCCGAGCTGCCGGCCGGTCGCCGGGTCGTACTCCTCGGCGAGCAGCCCGACGTCGTTGCGGAGCGCGAGGAGGCGTTCGAAGAGGGTCCGGGCGTCCTTGTGGCGGCCGGCCAGCTGGAGGGCGTCGGCGAGCCAGAAGGAGCAGGCGAGGAAGGCGCCCTCGGCGCCGGGGAGGCCGTCCACGCCGCCGTCGGTGGTGTAGCGGCGGATCAGGCCGTCCTCGCTGAGCTCGCGGCGGACCGCGTCGATGGTGCCGAGGACGCGGGGGTCGGTGGCGGGGAGGAAGCCCACGCGCGGGATGAGCAGGGTCGCGGCGTCCAGCTCGGTCGAGCCGTAGGACTGGGTGAAGGCGGACCGCTCGGGGTCGTAGCCCTTCTCGCAGACCTCGCGGTGGACGGCGTCACGCATCGCGCGCCAGCGGTTCGCGTCCCCGCCCAGCCCCGGGTCGGCCTCCATTGCGCGGACGGCGCGGTCGGCGGCCACCCAGGCCATGACCTTGGAGTGGACGAAGTGGCGGCGCGGCCCGCGGACCTCCCACAGCCCCTCGTCGGGGTCGCGCCAGGCGGACTCCAGGAAGTCCATCAGCGCGGTCTGGATCTGCCAGGCGTGCGGTTCGGCGGGCAGCCCGGAGGCGCGGGCGAGGTGGAGGGTGTCGAGCACCTCGCCGTAGATGTCGAGCTGGCGCTGGTCGACCGCGTCGTTGCCGACCCGGACCGGGGTCGAGCGCTCGTACCCCTCCAGCCAGGTCAGCTCCTGCTCATGGACCCGGCGCTCGCCCGCCAGGCCGTACATGACCTGCAGCTCCGCCGGGTCGCCGGCGATCGCCCGCAGCAGCCAGTCGCGCCAGGCGACGGCCTCCTCCTGGTAGCCGGCACGGAGCAGGGCGTTCAGGGTGAGGGTGGAGTCGCGCAGCCAGCAGTAGCGGTAGTCCCAGTTGCGGACCCCGCCCAGCCGCTCGGGCAGCGAGGTGGTGGGGGCCGCGACGACCCCGCCGCTCGGGGCGTAGGTGAGCGCCTTGAGAGTGATCAGGGAGCGCATGACGGCGTCCCGGTACGGGCCCTCGTAGCGGCACCGGGCGGCCCAGCCGTGCCAGTCCTCCAGGCTGGCACGGAGGGAGTGGTACGGGTCGATGAGCCGGGGGCGGGGCTCATGGGAGGGGTGCCAGGTGAGCACGAAGGCCACCCGGTCCCCGGCCGAGACGGTGAACTCGGAGCGGGTGCTGAAGTCCTCGCCGTAGGTGCGGACCTCGGGCTCCGAGCGCAGCCATACGGAGTCCGGCCCGGCGATCGCGATCCGGTGGCCGTCGGTGCGGCGCACCCAGGGGACGACCCGCCCGTAGTCGAAGCGGAGCCGCAGGACGCCGAGCATCTCGACGCTGCCGGAGACGCCCTCGACGATGCGCACGACGTCGGGGGCGCGGTCGCGCTGCGGCATGAAGTCGATGACCTTGACCGTGCCCGTCTCCGTCTCCCAGACGGACTCCAGGACGAGGGAGTCGTCGAGGTAGCCGCGGCGGGTGCAGGCGCCCGCGCCCTTGGGGGCGAGCCGCCAGTGGCCGTTGTCGCGGTCGCCGAGGAGCGCGGCGAAGCAGGCGGGGGAGTCGAAGCGGGGCAGGCACAGCCAGTCGATCGAGCCATGGCGGCTGATCAGTGCCGCCGTCTGGTGGTCGCCGATGAGGGCGTAGTCGTCGATGTGCTGGGCCATGTCCGGCGCCTTCCCGGGGAAGCGGGATTCTAGGCCCCGCCCGGCCAAGATCCGCTGGATGAGGGCTGATGGGGTGTGCGGCGGGCTGTTCCCCTCCCCGCCGCAGGCGTTACGGCCCGCCGGACGAGGGCCTAGGGGGCTTCTGATGGATCTCCGTGGAGGAAGGAGCGGCGTCAGGGGGCACCTCCCAGCGGTAGCTGGGGGAGCGTGCTCTCGGCGTGCCGGGCGGAAGCCCTCGTAGCGGAGCTACTAGGGGTTTTGTCCGGTGCGGCGAGAGGGCGTGCCGGGTGTCGCGACGCCGCGGAGATCCATCAGAAGCCCCCTAGTCCGTGGCGGCCGCGGCGGGAACCTTCTCCGGCGTGGCCGCCGCCTTCGCGGCCTCGTCGGCGCGGTCCCGCCGCTCGCGGCGGGCCAGCACGAACCAGCCGATGGGCACACCGGCGGAGAACAGCCACCACTGGACGGCGTACGCCATGTGCGGGCCGATGTCGCTGTGGTTGGGCGCGGCGACCGGCTGGGGCTGCTTGCCGCCCTTGGGAGAGGACGAGGTGAGCTCGATGTAGCCGCCGAGGACGGGCCGGGACAGCGCCCTCGCCTGCTGCTCGCTGTTGATCAGTGAGACCTGGCGGGGCGGCAGCCCCTGCTTGTCCTTGATGCCGCTGTTGCCGCTGGTCTCGTCGGCCTTCAGCCGGCCGGTGACGGTGACCTTGCCGGAGGGGGCGGCGGGGACCTCGGGGAACTTGGTGAGGTCCGTGCCCGCCGGGATCCAGCCCCGGTTGACCAGCACCGCGCGGTCGTCCGGGAGCAGCATGGGGGTGAGCACGAAGTAGCCGATGGACTGTTCGTCGGAGCCGGTGCGCTGGCGGACGACGACCTCATGGGCGGTGTCATAGGTGCCGGTGGCGGTCACCGTGCGCCAGGTGTCGTCGCGGGGGACCGTACGGCCGGGGGCGGTGAACTTCTCGACGGCCACGGCCGGGGCGTCGAGGTTGTCCCCGATCAGCTGGTTCTGCGCGACCCGGTGCTCATGGCGGTGCAGCTGCCAGAAACCCAGCCTGATCATCGTCGGGATCAGGGCCAGGGCCACGAGTGTGAGGATCACCCACTGCCGGGTCAACAGGAAGCGGTACACATCCTTGACCCTACTCGGCGTGGATTGTCCCTCGGCCGCTGGGGGCGGCCCAGGACAATCCACGCAGGTGGTCGGGTTCACACATGGTCGACGATGCCCACCTTCCCTTCCGCCCGCGCGCAGTGCGCACAGCAGTAGAACTGGCCGTCGGCCTCCACGCCCTGCCCGATGATCTGGGCCCGGCAGTGCTCACAGATGGGCGCCATGCGGTGGATGGCGCACTGGAAACAGTCGAAGACGTGCACATTGCCCTGTGCGTGCACTTCGAATGTCATCCGGTAGTCGTTTCCGCAGACCTCACAACGTGCCATGCGCCTCAGCGTGCGGGGCCGCGCGGTGGCGGGCGAGCGGCGGGCGGGCGCGTCGCGCCGACTTCACCTGTTTGTCGGCGGCGCGGGGGTGACGTCCTGGAGGAGCTGCATGAAGGCCGCCTCGTCGATGACGGGCGTGCCGAAGGAGCGGGCCTTGGTGGTCTTGGACGTGGGTGACTCGGGGTCGTTGGTCACCAGCACGCTGGTGAGCCGGGAGACGCTGGTGGCCACGTGCAGCCCGGCCTCGATGGCCCGGTCCTCCAGCAGCTCGCGGTCCACGGAGGTGTCACCGGAGAACGCCACCCGCATGCCCTGGACCAGCTGCCCGCCCGGCTCGTAGCGCCCTGGGTTGGGGTAGGGGCAGGCGGGGCGCTTGCGGCTGGGACGCCAGGTCTGCTGGTACGAACGCTGGCGGCCGATGGCCGGTCCTTCGGACCACTCGGTGAGCGGCTGGCAGGCCAGCAGCGGCAGCCGCAGCCCGGTCTCGGCGGCGCGGTGGAGACTGGGCCGGAAGGTCTCGGCGAGCACCCGCGCGTCGTCCAGGGCGTGGTGGGCGCGCCGCTGGACCACTCCGTAGTGCGCGGCGAGGGTCTCCAGCTTGTGGTTGGGCAGCGGCAGGCCCAGCTCCTTGGAGAGGGCGATGGTGCACAGCCGCTGCCGCACGGGCGCGGCGCCGCGGGTGCGGGCGTACTCGCGGGCGAGCATCGACCAGTCGAAGGCGGCGTTGTGCGCCACCAGGACGCGGTCGGCCAGGCGCTCGGAGAGCTCCGCGGCGATCTCGGGGAAGCGCGGGGCGCCCGCGAGCATCTCCGCGGTGAGGCCGTGGATCCACACCGGGCCGGGATCGCGCTGCGGATTGACCAGGGTGTACCAGTGGTCCTGCACCGCGCCCCGGGCGTCGAGCTGATAGACCGCCGCGGAGACGATCCGGTCGTCGCGGGCGAGGCCGGTGGTCTCCACGTCGACGACCGCGTACCCCTGCGGATAGGTGGCCGGCCAGGAGGACGGCGGGGTGAGGTGCGGGGCGGCTGCCGTGGGGTCTTCGAGCATGGTCAATGAGGATACGGGCCGTCACGGACAACCCTGACCGGCGGGCCGGTCGGGACGTATGCCGCCCCGGGGTTGACGGGGTGTCGGGCCCGGGCGGTGGGTCGAAGTCGACGCGGTAGACATCGCCCAGACAGTCGCCGAGCGCCCGGTAGTCCGGGTCGTCCGCCACGGACTTGCCCTTGGCCGGGCGCACCGCCGACAGGCCGCCCGTGAGCTTCGCGGTGACGCGGTCCGCGTCGAAGGAGCCCTGGGAACGCACCCGGGCGGCGTCGAGATAGGAGACCTGGGGCCCCTGCGCGCCCGCGGCCGAGATGTGCCCCACCGCGCCCATCAGGGCTGAGGGGGAGTCATCGCCGCCCGGCCCGGAGGGGCACTTCGTGGTGAGCGCCGACAGCAGGCAGGCGAAGGCCATGCCACCGATCCGGGACCGTTCTCCGGCTCTGCGCACAGGCGGGGAGCTTAATCGGCCATGCCGCCATCGGCCACGCCGTCCGGGGCGAGACCTGTTGTTGACACCGCATCTACCATACTTGTTGGTAACTACCCCTAGCGGCGGCCTTACGGGCGGTTCTATGTTGCCGACATGCCGCACCTGCCCAATGCCGTGATGTGGTCGATACCGGCCTTTGTCCTGCTCGCCGTCGTGGAGATGGTGAGCTACCGCTTCCACCCCGACGACGACGCCGAGGGCTACGCGGCGAAGGACGCCGCGACCAGCGTCACCATGGGGCTCGGCAGCCTGGTCTTCGATCTGCTGTGGAAGATCCCGATTGTGGCGATCTACGCCGCCATCTACGAACTCACCCCGCTGCACGTGCCGGTGGTGTGGTGGACGCTGCCGCTGATGCTGCTCGCCCAGGACTTCTTCTACTACTGGTCGCACCGCGGGCACCACGTCATCCGCATCCTGTGGGCGTGCCATGTGGTGCACCACTCCAGCCGCAAGTTCAACTTCACCACCGCCCTGCGGCAGCCGTGGACCACCTGGACCGTCTGGCCGTTCTACGTGCCGATGATCGCGCTCGGGGTGCATCCGGCGGCGGTGGCGTTCTGCTCGTCGGTGAACCTCGTCTACCAGTTCTGGATCCACACCGAGCGGATCGGCAACCTGCCGCGCCCCGTCGAGTTCGTCTTCAACACCCCCTCGCACCACCGCGTCCACCACGCCTCCCAAGGCGGCTATCTGGACCGCAACTTCGGGGGCATCCTCATCGTCTGGGACCGGCTCTTCGGGTCCTTCGTCCCCGAGACCGATCGGCCCGTCTACGGCCTGACGAAGAACATCGACACCTACAACCCGCTGCGCGTGGCCACGCACGAGTACGCGGCCATCGCCCGCGACATCGCGGCGGCGCGGGACTGGCGCGAGCGGGCGGGCCGGGTCTTCCGGGGACCGGGCTGGCAGCCCGCGACGGCCCCGGAGGCGGGTCTCCCGGAGGCCGGTTCCCCCGAGGCCGGTCCGGAGGCCGGGCGGCCGGAGCCGGTCGGCGAGAGCGTGCGGTGACGGCCGCCGCGGGGCGCGCGACGACGGTCCCGCTGGCCCTATTCGCGCTGCTGACCGCCGTTCACCTGGCCGCGCTGCTCGTGGACGCCACCACCGCCGTCCACCTCACCAAGCCCGCCCTGATGCCCGTGCTCGCCGTATGGGCCCTTGCGCGTGGCGGGCCGTGGCCGCTTCCGGCCGCGCTGCTGTGCGGCTGCGGGGGCGATGTGCTGCTGCAGATCGGCGGCGAGACCGCGTTCCTGGCCGGTATGGGGTGCTTCGCGGCTGGGCACCTCTGCTATCTGACGCTGTTCGCCCGCGCCGGGCGGCGCCGTACGCGGCCCTGGGCGGCCGCCGGGTACGGGGCGGCGTGGCTGGGCACGGTGGCGCTGCTGTGGCCCGGCCTCGCCCCGCATCTGCGGCTTCCCGTCGCGGGCTACAGCCTCCTGCTGACGGTCATGGCGCTGGCCGCGCTCGGGGCGGGTGTGTGGAGCGGCCTCGGCGGGGCGCTGTTCATGCTCTCCGACACCCTGATCGCGGCCGGGCTCGCGGACTGGCCACGGCCGCCGGTGCCCCAATTCTGGATCATGGCCACCTATATGGCCGCCCAGTGGCTGCTGACGGCGGGGGCGACGCGCGACGGCCCCGCGCCCCGCGCCGGAACGGGCGCTCGTCAGCCCATGACGCCCGTAAGGCCGTGACGCCCGTAAGGCCGTGACGCTCAAGGCTGTGACGCCCGTAAGGTGGTCACGCCCAAGCCCATGACGCCCGTAAGGCAGTGCCCCTCATCAGTACGTGACCGGCAACCGCCTGAGCCGGACCACGCGCAGCGGGTCCGAGTGGCGGTCATGGCTCAGCTCCCAGTCCCGGGCGCGCGCCGCCTCGACCACATAGCCCGCGCCCACTCCGCGGTACTCGCGCACGGGGATGTCGTGCGGGCCCGGCGGCGGGGCCTTCTTCGCCTTCTGGGCGGCCAGTTCCTTGGCGGTCCAGGAGGCGATGCGCTTGTCGACCCGGGCCCGGTAGAAGGCCGCGTCGCCCTCGTGCCGCAGTTCCGGGAGCGTCACGCACCAGGCGGGCCACATCTTCACGCTGTCCCCGAACTTGTCGATCAGGCCGAGGAAGCCCTTCTCGAACCCGGGGATCACCGTAAGGATCTCGGCCACGATCCCGAAGGCGATGAAGCCCAGGAAGATCACCACGATCAGCGCCCACCACAGCGGCAGCAGCAGCACGGTCAGCACGAACCGGATCAGCAGCGAGTAGGCCGGCCGAGAGGGCAGCGGTCCCCAGGAGTCGTCGTGGTGCACGGGAACGCGGTCCTCTCGCGGCTTCATGGGGGGAACACGTACGGGCCGCCGGGCGACTGCTCCGCCCCGGCGGCCCGTGCATTGTGTCAGCCGGTCACTTCTCGACGGCGTCCAGGGCGTCCGCGAGCCCGGCGCCGTAGAAGCCGTTGTACCGCTTGCCGCCCTCGCACACCGCGTCGACCGTGCCGTCGCCGTCGATGTCGTACGGCGTCGGGCAGGCCAGGTCATCGGCCTCGGCCTTGAGCAGCGCCTTCACCTGCCAGGGGGAGGCGTGCGGATGGGTGCTCTTGATGAGCGCCGCGACACCGGCCACATGCGGCGAGGCCATCGACGTGCCCGCCATGTAGCCGTACTGCCCGCCCGGCAGCGTGTTGTAGATCAGGCCGCTGGTGGCCGGGGGCTCGGGCTTCTGGTAGACGGTGCTGTCACCGCCGGGGGCCGCGATGTCGATGATCCCCAGACCGTAGTTGGAGAACGAGGACTTGAGCCCCTTGGCGCCGGTCGAGGCGACCGTGACGACGCCCGGCAACTGGGTCGGGATGTCCAGGCAGACGCTCGGGTCCACCTCCCGGTCACCGGGGGTGGTGTCGTTGGGGCTGGAGGGGTCGGTGATGGTGTCCGAGGTCAGGTCGTAGTTCTCGTTGCCCGCCGCGGCCACATTGACCACGCCCCGGCGCTCGGCGTACGACGAGGCCCGGCGCACCGCCTCGACCAGGGCCTTCTGGTCCGGGTCGGTGGTGCAGTTGAAGTACCACGGGTCGGTGTAATAGCTGTTGTTGGTGACGTCCACGCCGTGCTCGGCGGCCCAGACGAAGCCGCAGACGACCGCCTCGGTGTAGAAGAACCCGGCCGTCGTGGACACCTTGATCCCGGAGACCTTGACGCCCGGGGCCACGCCGGTGACGCCGACGCCGTTCTTCGCGGCGGCGATCTCGCCCGCCACATGCGTACCGTGCGGGGACTCCTCGGCGCTCGGCCGCCAGGCGCCGTCGGCGGTGTCCGGCTTGCCCGTCACACAGTTGACGGACGCCTTACGGTCGAAGTTCGGCGCCAGATCGGGGTGGGTGTCGTCCACACCGGTGTCGATGACCCCGACGGTGACCTTACGGCTGCCCAGGTTCTTCTCATGCGCCTTGTCCGCCTTGATCGCCGGCAGATCCCACTGCAGCGGCTCCAGCGGGTCCTGCCCGGCCTTCGCCTTCGCCGCCACCGCCTGCCGCTGCTTCTCGCTCAACAGCTTCGGCGTGTCGATGTCGTCGGTGGACTGGGCGGGCAGCGGGGCGGTGCGGGTGTTCCCGGCGGAGGTGACGCCGCGCACCTTACGGACGGTCTTGGCGAAGTCCGGGTTGGCGGAGTGGACGACGATGACGCCGATCCGGTCGTAGGACACCACGACCGTGCCGCCGGCCTGGGCGATGGCCTTGCGGATCCGGGACGGGTCCTGCCCCGGGCGGGTGTTGACGACATAGCTCAGGGACGGGCCGTCGGCCGTGGCGGCCGCGGCGGCGTGGCCGTCCCGCCCGAGCGCGGTGGCGGTGGTGGGCAGGAAGGCCAGCGCGGTGGTGAGCGCCATGGCGGCGGGTATCGCGGCGGTGCGCAGCGGCAGGGAGGTGCGGCGCGGCGTCATGGGTACTCCGGTTCTCTCGACGGTTCTCTCGAGGTGCTCGACGGTTCTCTCGAGGTGGATGAGAAGGCTCTGGGCGGGCGGACCGGGCTGGATCGTCAGCGTTCCGGACCGGGGGCGCGGACGCGCGCTCAGCGCGCCACTCGGGGGACGCGGAGCCCCCGGGCGCGGGCGGCGGTCCGGCGGGCCGCGTCAACGGCGGCGGTCCGGCCGGGGTCATCCGCACAAGCTAATGTGCGCGCCCTTGCGGCGCGGCTCCCGCGCGCCGCCTCGATGTCCCGGGACGCCGCGGAACCGGGACAGAGGCGGCGGGGAGTGGTGAGGGGGTGGTGCGAAGCCGACGGGCCGTCAAAAACCCGCCGTCCGGGTCTTGGAGGAGCCGATCTCAGATGAGCCATGGGGTCTCCACTTCATCCGTACGGGCCGCCCGGACGCCGTCGGCGGCTGGGCGGGTACATGACGAAGGAAGCTATCGCTGATCAAGGTCGGACATCAATGCATTCCGGAAGAAAACCCGCCACAGTACCCGGAGCCGATCCCTCCCCCGAATTCTTATCCGTCTTTCAATCAACCGGCCTCTGTCGTACGGGTCCGCGCCGCCCTACCATGCGTGATCTGGATCACTCGCCGCCGTATTCATTCCCGTCGGACCCACTCACCAGGAGAGACCGTGGATACCGCACCGGCCAACGATCGCCCCGACGATCCGCGGCAACTTGACCGTTCTGCCTACGCCGAGGTGCAAGCGAGCGCGGAGTTCGGCGAACTGCGCGGTGCCCACCGCTCGTTCGCCTTCCCGCTCACCATCGCGTTCGTCAGCTGGTACCTGCTCTACGTCCTGCTGTCCAACTACGCGGACGGCTTCATGGGCACCAAGGTCGTGGGCCACATCAACGTGGCCCTGGTGTTCGGGCTGGCCCAGTTCCTGACCACCTTCCTCATCGCCTGGTGGTACTCCCGGCACGCCGCCGCCAAGCTGGACCCCCGCGCCCAGGCCATCAAGTCCCGTCTGGAGGAGCGCTCATGAGCCCCCATCTGCTCGCGGCCGAGAGCGCCCCGGACAACCGGCCGCTGATCGTCACGCTCTTCGCGGTCTTCGTCGTGGCGACCCTGGTCATCACCGTCTGGGCGGGCCGGCAGACCAAGGACGCCACCGACTTCTACGCCGGTGGCCGTCAGTTCACCGGCTTCCAGAACGGCCTGGCGATCTCCGGCGACTACATGTCCGCCGCGTCCTTCCTCGGCATCGCCGGGGCCATCGCGCTCTCCGGCTACGACGGCTTCCTGTACTCGATCGGCTTCCTCGTCGCCTGGCTGGTGGCCCTGCTGCTGGTCGCCGAGCCGCTGCGGAACTCCGGCCGCTACACGATGGGCGACGTGCTCGCCTACCGGATGCGCCAGCGCCCGGTGCGCACCGCCGCGGGCGTCTCCACCATCGTCGTCTCGATCTTCTACCTGCTGGCTCAGATGGCGGGTGCCGGGGTGCTGGTCTCCCTGTTGCTGGGCATCACCAGCGAGGCCGGGAAGATCCTCATCGTCGTCCTCGTCGGCGTCGTGATGATGCTCTACGTCACCATCGGCGGCATGAAGGGCACCACCTGGGTGCAGATGGTCAAGGCCGTGCTGCTGATCGCGGGCACGGTGCTGATCACCTTCCTGGTGCTGCTGAAGTTCAACTTCAACATCTCCGACCTGCTGGGCGAGGCCGCCAAGAACAGCGGCATCGGAGAGTCGTTCCTGGAGCCGGGGCTGAAGTACGGGGTCAACGCCACCACCAAGCTGGACTTCATCTCGCTCGGTATCGCCCTGGTCCTGGGCACCGCGGGGCTGCCCCACATCCTCATCCGTTTCTACACCGTGCCCACCGCGCGGGCCGCCCGCAACTCGGTCAACTGGGCCATCGGCATCATCGGCCTCTTCTACCTGATGACCATCGCGCTGGGCTTCGGCGCCGCCGCGCTGCTCAAGCACGACGACATCATCGCCTCCAACAAGTCGGGCAATACCGCGGCCCCACTGCTCGCCGAGGAGATCGGCGGCGGACCCGACTCCACCGGCGGCGCCATCCTGCTCGCGGTGATCTCCGCGGTGGCGTTCGCGACGATCCTCGCCGTGGTCGCCGGGCTCACCCTCGCCTCCTCGTCGTCCTTCGCCCACGACCTGTACGCCAACGTCATCCGCAAGGGCAAGGCGACCCAGAAGGAGGAGATCTCCGCCGCGCGCTGGGCCACCGTCGGCATCGGCACCGTCGCCGTCGTCCTCGGCGTCTTCGCACGAGATCTCAACGTCGCCGGACTCGTGGCACTCGCCTTCGCGGTCGCCGCCTCCGCCAATCTGCCGACCATCCTCTACAGCCTGTTCTGGAAACGCTTCACCACCCAGGGCGCGCTGTGGTCCATCTACGGCGGACTGATCTCCTCGGTCTTCCTGGTGCTCTTCTCGCCCGTCGTCTCGGGCAAGGAGACCTCGATGTTCCCGGACGTGGACTTCCACTGGTTCCCGCTGGAGAACCCCGGACTGATCTCCATCCCGCTGGGCTTCCTGCTCGGCTGGCTGGGCACCGTCGTCTCCAAGGAGCAGCCCGACAAGGAGAAGTACGCCGAGTTGGAGGTGCGCTCGCTCACCGGGCACGGAGCCCACTGACCGGCCACTCCCACCCGCGCGGCCCCTCCATGTCACACCCATCACGTACGCTGCGAGAGAATTGAGCAGTGCACGCACGCCAACCGTGGAGGGGCCGCCACCATGCTGATCGACACCTATGGTCGCGTAGCCACCGACCTGCGTGTCTCCTTGACCGATCGCTGCAATCTGCGCTGCACCTACTGCATGCCGGAAGAGGGCCTGCAGTGGCTCGCCAAACCGGACCTGCTCACCGACGACGAGATAGTCCGGCTGATCCGGATCGCCGTCACCGAGCTCGGGGTCACCGAGGTCCGCTTCACCGGCGGTGAGCCACTGCTGCGCCCTGGTCTGGTCGGCATCGTGGAGCGCTGCGCGGAGCTCGAGCCGCGCCCCCGGATGTCGCTCACCACCAACGGCATCGGTTTGGAGCGCACCGCCCAGGCCCTGCGCGACGCGGGCCTGGACCGGGTCAATGTCTCACTCGACACCCTGCGTCCGGAGGTGTTCCAGGCCATCACCCGGCGCAAGCGCCACGGCGATGTGCTGCGAGGCCTCGACGCGGCGCACACCGCCGGGCTGACCCCGGTGAAGGTCAACGCCGTGCTGATGCCCGGGCTCAACGACGACGAGGCGCCGGAGCTGCTCGCCTGGGCCCTGGAAAACGGCTATGAGCTGCGCTTCATCGAGCAGATGCCGCTCGATGCGCAGCACGGCTGGAAGCGCGACGGCATGATCACCGCCGGGGACATCCTGGCCAGTCTGCGCACCCGCTTCACCCTCACCCCCGAGGGCGAGGACGAGCGTGGCTCCGCACCCGCCGAGCGCTGGCTGGTCGACGGCGGCCCGGCCCGGGTCGGCGTCATCGCCTCGGTCACCCGCCCGTTCTGCCGCGCCTGCGACCGCACCCGGCTGACCGCCGACGGGCAGGTGCGCACCTGCCTCTTCGCGCGCGAGGAGTCCGATCTGCGCGGAGCGCTGCGCTCCGGCGCCGCGGACGAGGAGATCACGCGGCTGTGGCGGCTGGCGATGTGGGGCAAGAAGGCCGGATCCGGGCTCGATGACCCCTCGTTCCTCCAGCCGGACCGGCCGATGTCGGCGATCGGGGGCTGATCACTGGTCTTCGGTGGCCGACCATTCCTCCAGCGTCACCACGTCCTTGAGGAAGCCCCGCACTCCGAGGAACTCCGAGAGATATTCGCGGTGTTCCTCGCAGGCGAGCCAGGTCTTGCGCCGCTCCGGGGTGTGGATCTTGGGGTTGTTCCAGGCCAGCACCCATACGGCGGGGGCGTGGCAGCCCTTGGCGGAGCAGATCACGGTGTCGGTCTCGGCGGCGGTCTCGCGGATGTTCACACCGCAGACTCTACGAAAAGCGCGCCGGACATGACGACGCCGGGCAGCCACGGGGGGAGCCGCCCGGCGTCGGTCCGTCGCTCCGACGGGGGATGCGGAGCGCGTACGCAGTATGTCACGAGGGATGGGGCCCGGTGCACCGGTACTGCACTATTGATCTGAGGTTTTCTTGAGCTTACGGAAACGTGGCAGGTCAGCCACGCTCACCGGGTCCAGGATCGCTGATATGTCCGACGTCCTCCGGGCCGGATTCCGCCCCGTGGGGATCGCTCGGCTCCTCTCCGCGCCCGGCGATCAGCATCGGACGGGGCGGCGTCGGGATGAAGGTGGTGGGCAGCGAAGTGGCGTTCTCCCGGCCCGCGTTGGCTATCACGACCGCGATGTAGGGCAGCACCGCGCCGAGCACCAGGGCCACGATGGCCACGTGGCGCTCCACGTTCCACAACACCGCCGCCAGCACGACCGCGACGGTCCGGACCGACATCGAGATCACATAGCGGCGCTGCCGGCCGCGTACATCGTCGGCCAGCCCCTGTCGCGCTCCGGTGATTCGGAAGACCTCCGCATCGCCGTGCTTCCGCATCACGTTCCACCACCTGATCGCCGGGCGGGCTTCCCCCGCTCTGGGACGTACTCAACGTTACGCCGCGCCTGCTGTCGGTTCGAGACCGGGGCACCCTGACGGGTGCCGTCTCCGGCTGCGCCGACGTGCGTATCGGCCCTCCGGCGTGCGCCCCACCCGAAGTGGCCGAACACTGGAAGCGATGTGCATCCCCTCGCCGCGTGTCAGGGAGGCGACATGAACTGGCTATGGGCGATCGTCGTGGGCTTGATCCTGGGTGTGATCGCCAGGGCGATCCTGCCCGGCAAACAGGCCATTCCGCTCTGGCTGACCTGCATCTACGGCATCCTCGGCTCCATTCTGGGCAATGCGGTGGCCGGCTGGATCGGGGTCAGGCACACCGAGGGCTTCGACTGGATCCGGCATCTGCTGCAGCTGGCGGGGGCCGTGCTGATCGTCGCGCTGGGCACCCCGCTGTGGCACTCGATCCGCGGTGGCGGACGCAGACGCAGTACGACCTGAGGGGCGCGCCGGCGGTGTGATCCGGTGCGCGACGGTGGCGGCCGGTGCGACGGCTGGTACGACGGCGGCGGCCGGTGCGCGTGGTGGACGCGCACCGGCCGCCGCTTCCTCGCGGTTGCGGGGCCCCGTAGTGGGGCTTCCGTCGTGAGCGGGGCGGACTACACCCCGCGCACCTGGGCGATCTTCCGCCCGGCCTTGAGGTAGACCGCGCCGGAGGCCCCCGTGAGCCCGGCGGACGCCAGCGTCTCCGCGACCACCTCGGCCAGCGGGCGCACCGCCTGGGCCTCGGGCAGCACCACCGACTCCTGGCCGCCCTCGGCCTCGATCACCAGCCGCAGACCGTTCTGCTTGGCGACCCGGCGGGCGGCCGAGGCGCTGGGCTGGAACTCCAGCACCTTGCTCAGCACGGTCGCGATGGACTCGCTGCCGTGCTCCCCGGCGTCGACCACCGGCGTCTCGACGTCGGAGAAGCTCTTCTTGGAGAACTGGGCGACGAAGCCCGCACGGGCCGCCATCGCCTTCTCCAGGCCGTACAGCGCCGCCACCACCTCGCCCGCCAGGACCTTCTTCAGATCCATCGGGTGCAGCGACCGCTCCTCGACCCGGGCGATCGCGGCGGCGATCTCCGTGTCCGTCCACTCGGTCCATGCCTCCAGGTACGGCTTCATCAGCCGGTCCGGAATCGACATGATCTTGCCGAAGACATCGTCGGCGGTCGCGGAGAGCGCCACATAGTTGCCCTTGGACTTGGACATCTTGGCGCCGGTGCCGTCCGTACCCTCGATCAGCGGCATCGTGACCACCAGCTGCGGCCGCTGCCCGCGCAGCTCCATCAGCTTGCGGCCCATCTGCAGATTGAGCAGCTGATCCGCGCCGCCCAGCTCCGCATCGCACTCCAGGGCCACCGAGTCCAGCGCCTGCGCGATCGGGTAGAGCAGCTCGGACATGGTCAGCCCGGAGCCGGCGGCCAGCCGGTTGCGGAAGTCCTCGCGCTGCAGCAGCTGGGAGACCGGCACCTGGGCGAGCAGCCCCAGCAGCTCCGGGAAGGTGTACGGCGCCAGCCACTCGCTGTTCTGCCGGAAATTGACCTTCTCGAAGTCGAAGAACGGCCGGACCTGGTCCTGGTAGCCCGCGAGGTTCCGGGCGATGTCCTCGTCGGTCAGCGGCGGGCGCTCCGCCGTACGGCCCGACGGGTCGCCGATCTTGGCCGTGAAGTCGCCGATCAGCAGCGTGACGTCATGCCCCATGCGCTGGAAGCGATTGAGGATGATCATCGGCACCACATGGCCGAGGTGCACATCGGCGGCCGTCGGGTCGATGCCCAGCTTGATGGCCAGGCCCTGGCCGGCGCCGCGGCGCTCCTCGATCCGCTTGGCCAGGTCCGCCACGCCGGGCAGGATCTCGACCGTACGGGACGCGATCAGCTCGGCCTGCTCCGTCGGCGAGAGGTCCGTCAGGTCGATATAGCGCCGCGAGCCCGTCTCCTCGAGCAGCCGCTCGACGGTCTTGTCGGAGGAGAGGTCCTGGCTGAGGAGCTCACTGGCGCGGGCGACGGATTCGCCGAGGCGTGTCATGGCGTTCCTGGGGATAGACGAAACGGAAATGGATGGATCCGAAACGGTCGCTTCGGATGGGCGTGGACCAGTCTATTCGGCTCCTCACACCCCCTTGCTGACCGAGCTCATGTTGAAGTCCGGAATGCGCAGCGGCGGCACCGCGGCGCGGTTGAAGTAGTCGCTCCACTCCCGCGCCAGCGTCCGCTCGGTGCGGCCCGCCTCGGTGGCGCGGGCGAGCAGATCCACCGGTGACTCGTTGAACCGGAAGTTGTTCACCTCGCCGACCACCTCGCCGTTCTCCACGAGATAGACCCCGTCCCTGGTCAGCCCCGTGAGCAGCAGCGTCGCCGGGTCGACCTCGCGGATGTACCACAGGCAGGTCAGCAGCAGCCCCCGCTCGGTCGACGCGACCATCTCCGCCAGCGAGCGGGTGCCGCCCGCGTCCACGATGAGGTTGTCGACCGCGGGGGCGAGCGGCAGCCCGGTGAGGGCGGATGTGTGCCGGGTGGTGACCAATCGCTGGAGCACCCCGTCACGGACCCAGTCGGTGGCGGACAGCGGCAGACCGTTGTCGAAGACGGACGCGTCGTCCCCGGACGAGTGCGCGATCACGAACGGCGCCGCTTCAAGACCCGGCTCGGCCGGGTCGCTGCGCAGCGTGAAGGGCAGCTCGGACAGCTTCTCGCCGACCCGGGTGCCACCGCCCGGCTTGCTGAAGACCGTACGGCCCTCCGTCGCGTCCCGGGCCGAGGACGACCACAGCTGGTCGATCAGCAGATCGGCCACCGCGCTCGGCGGCAGCAGCGTCTCGTAGCGGCCGGCCGGCAGCTCGACCCTGCGCTCGGCCCAGGCGAGCCGCTGGGCGAGCTCGGCGTTGATCGTGGCCGGGTCCACATCGGTGAAGTCCCGGGTGGCCCGCCCGGCCCAGGCCGAACGCGTCCGGTCCGGTGACTTGGCGTTGACCTCGAGCGTGCCGGTGGGCTGGTCATGGCGCAGCCGCAGCCCGGTGGAGCTGCCGAGATAGCTGGAGACCAGCTCATGGTGGGCGAATCCGTACAGCTCCCGGCCGCCCGCGCGGGCCTGGGCGAAGGACTCGCCGAGGGCGGGCGCGAAGTCGGCGAACACCTCGGAGGAGGTCACGGCCGGGGCGTCGGTGAAGCCGGGGGAGACCGCGGCGCCCGGATCCCGCTCCACCAGCGGCTGGGCGTCCTCGGCCGGCTCCGCCTCCCGCGCCGCCGCCTCGGCGGCCCGGACCAGCGGCTCCAGCTCCTCGGCGGTGACCGCGGACCGGGACACCACGCCCGAGGCGGTGCCCTGCCCGCCGTTCACTGTGGCCACGACGGTCAGGGTGCGGCCACGGGTGACGCCATTGGTCGTCAGGGCGTTGCCCGCCCAGCGCAGATTGGCCGTCGAGGTCTCGTTGGCGATCACCACACAGCCGTCCGCGCGGGACAGCTCCAGGGCGCGCTCGACGATCTCATGGGGCTGCACGCTCATCGTCCGGCCTCCTGGGTGGTGTTGAGGATGTTGACGCCGCGGAAAAGCGCCGACGGGCAGCCGTGCGAGACCGCCGCGATCTGCCCGGGCTGGGCCTTGCCACAGTTGAAGGCACCGCCCAGGACATACGTTCCCGGGCCGCCCACGGCCGTCATCGAACCCCAGAAGTCGGTGGTGGTGGCCTGGTAGGCGAAGTCGCGCACCTGCCCGGCGAGAGCGCCGTTCCTGATGCGATACGCCCTCTGCGCCGTGAACTGGAAGTTGTACCGCTGCATATCGATCGACCAGGAGCGGTCGCCGACCAGATACAGACCGTTCTCGACGTCCCCGATCAGCTCCTCCGTCGAGGGGCCGCCGGGGGCGGGCCGCAGCGATACGTTCGCCATCCGCTGCACCGGCACATGGCCCGGCGAATCGGCGAAGGCGCAGCCGTTCGACCGCTCGAAACCGGTCAGCCGGGCGATCCGGCGGTCCAGCTGATAGCCGACGAGCGTGCCGCCCTTCACCAGGTCCCAGGACTGGGCGGCCACGCCTTCGTCGTCGTAGCCGATGGTGGCCAGCCCGTGCTCGGCGGTCCGGTCCCCGGTCACATTCATGACCTCGGAGCCGTACTTCAACTTTCCGAGCTGGTCGAACGTGGCGAAAGAGGTGCCCGCGTACGCCGCCTCGTAACCGAGCGCGCGATCCAGCTCGGTGGCGTGGCCGATCGACTCATGGATGGTCAGCCACAGATTGGACGGGTCCACCACCAGGTCGTACGACCCGGCCTCGACTGCCGGCGCGCGCATCTTCTCGGCCAGCAGCTCCGGGATCTCCGCCAGCTCCGCGTCCCAGTCCCAGCCGCCCGCGCCGGGCCCACCGGTCAGATACTCCCAGCCGCGCCCGACCGGCGGGGCCAGGGTGCGCATCGAGTCGAACTCCCCGCTCGCCGGATCCACGGCCACGGCCGTCAGCTGCGGGTGCAGCCGCACCCGCTGCTGGGTAGTCGTGCTGCCCGCCGTGTCCGCGTAGAACTTGTTCTCCTGCACGGTCAGCAGCGACGCGTCCGCGTGCGCGACCCCATCGGCCGCGAGCAGCCGTCGGCTCCACTCGGCGAGCAGTGAGGTCTTGTCGGAGTCGGCCACATCAAAAGGATTGACCTCATACGACGAAACCCAGGTCTTGTCGGCGTGCACCGGCTCGTCCGCCAACTCCACCCGCTCATCGGACCCCGCCGCCTCGATCACCTTGGCCGACAGCTTCGCCATCGCCACCGCCTGCGAGGCCACCCGCGCGGCGGCGTCCATGCTCAGATCCACCCCCGAGGCGAACCCCCACGCCCCGCCGTGCACCACCCGCACCGCATACCCCAGATCGGTACTGTCGGCCGCCCCCGCAGGCTTGGCATCCCGCAACCGCCACGCGGCACTCCGCACCCGCTCCAACCGAAAGTCCGCATGCGCGGCCCCGAGCGCCCGCGCCCGCGCCAGCGCCGCATCGGCGAGCGCCCTGAGCGGCAGCGCGAGGAAGGACGGATCAATCTCGTGCGTCACGGGCGGCTCCTCGTCGTCGCGTACATCGCGTGGTGTCCGTCGGCAGTGAACCATGCCGGTGGGGGGTGGGGCGCGGTAATTGCGGTTGCGCTCCGCGCGGCGAAAGGACAACGGCCGCCCCGGTTGCCCAGGGCGGCCGAGCGGGTGGTTACGCGCCGAACTCTTCAGCCGTGAGACGGCCGATGAACGCGTCCCACTGGCGTATGGAGAAGGCGAGTTGTTCTCCGTGGCGGTTCTTGGAGTCCCGTACGTGGACGGTGTCGGCGGTGGCGGCCACCTCGACGCACATGCCGCCTTCGTTGTCGCTGTAGCTGCTCTTGAACCATGAGAGTTCAGGTGTGTCGCTTCCAGCCTGCTTGTGGTTCACGTTTCTCCCCGCAGTTTCTCGATGAAGTCCAGTGACTCCTGTGGAGTGAGAGCTTGCGCGCGGATGATCCCGTACCGCTGCTCAAGCTCCCGGACGGCTTTGCGATCGGTCACAAGCGTGCCTCGTCCCTGTACTTCTGAGTAGGCCACGAGCTGTCGCCCTTTGCGCTCAAGGAGAGCGAATGGGCCGCCCAGCCCGGCATGGTCTCTCCGGTTGGTGGGCATCACCTGGAGCTCCACGTTGCGCATCTGGCCGATGGACAGCAGATGTTCCAACTCTCCTCGGAGAACCTCCTCGCCGCCGAGCGGGCGCCGCAGCACGGTCTCCTCCGTCACGAAGCTCATGGCGGGTGCGGGCCGATGCGCGAAAAGTTCTTGGCGGGCGAGGCGCGCGGAAACCCGCTGCTCAACGGTCTTTTCGTCCAGAACCGGGCGGCGCATGCGGTAGATGACACGAGCGTATTCCTGCGTTTGCAGCAACCCGTTGACGACCTGGCTGTCGTACGCGTGGAACTCGGTCGCCTGTGCCTCCAGCCGTGCCGCGCCTCGGAAGAACGCCGGGAGCTGTACGTTGGCCACCTCCTCCTTGGCCGCCCGCAGGACCCCGAATGCCTCCAGTGCCTCGTCCGCTGCGTCCAGGAACTCCGGCTGTGGCACCCGGCGTCCCTGTTCGACCGAGGAGACCTGCTCCTCGCTATACCCGATCGCCTCACCCAACTGTGCCTGCGTGAGCCCCGCCCGTTCGCGGAAGAGCTTCACCTGCCTGCCGATGCATTTGACGATGTCACCCGCCATGCCCACCCACCTCCTTGCGCGAGAACGCGCCCCTTCCCCTCGGCGTCACGGCGGTCCTCCCGTACGGGCACCGGTCGTGCCCGTACCGCGACCCTGCGTACCCGCCGCCCGTCTGGTCAGGCTAGGCGCGCTTCGCCACGCTCGGTGACGTGAATGGCGAAAATCCCCCTAGCGGTACATTCGAGATGTTCTTCACCTCTTCCCGGCGCGGTGCCCGGCTCGCCCGGCGCATCGTCGTCCGCAGACTGGAGGAGTGGGGCATCCCCCGGGACGGCGAGGCTTCGCAGAGCCTCGCGCTGATCGCGGGCGAACTCGCGGCGAATGCCGTAAAACACGGGCATGTGCCCGGCCGGAACTTCTATCTGCGGCTCAGCGTGCAGCCTCCGCCCGGCGGAGACAGCCGTGGCGGACCCGTCTCGGCCCGTATCGAGGTATCCGACGCCCGCGACGAGCGGCGCCCGGTGCTCCGGGACCAGGAGGACGAGGCGGAGTGCGGGCGCGGGCTGCTGCTCGTGGACGCGCTCGCGTCGAAGTGGGGGGTGGCGGAACGGGGCGTCGGGAAGACGGTGTGGTGCGAATACGCTCTCGCGTCCGAGGAGTGCCGGTCGCGGCAGGTCACGGGAGACACTGGAGCCGGCGATGCGCGATGATGGGGGCACGGACAAGCAGGACCGCCGTGGTGAGGGAGCGTCGGCCGTGGAGTACGGGCGTCTACGGGAAATCGCGGAGCGGCTCGCCGAACACGCCCCTGACTCGTTCCGGGGCTACGAGATCAGCGGCGACGAGATCGTCATGATGATGTCCGCCTCGCGTCCGCACGAGTTCATCGCTCTGCGTATCCGCCAGCAGCTCGACCGGCAGATCCCGTCTTTCCTGGTCGCCCACACGGGCGGTGAGGTGGAAGACTCCTCACTCGGGAAACTCCGGCGCCCGGATCTGATCGTGGTTCCTGACGCGGTGTTCGCCGAGAACACGATGGCACCGTTCCATCCCCGAGATGTCGCTTTGGTCGCCGAGATCGTCTCGCCGTCGAATCACTCCACCGACTGCGTCGAGAAGACGCACGACTACCCGGCGATGGGCATCCCTCTCTATCTTCTCGTCGATCCACGGAAGGGCACCATCGCGGCCCTGTCCGATCCGGGCCCCGGGCTCGGCGGTGAGGGCCCCCGCTACCGCACCCGCAGTGATTACGCCTTCGGCGACGAGGTGGCCATCGGTGACTGGACCCTCGCCACCACGGACCTGCGAACCTATCCCGAGGACCACTGACCCGCTGACCACCGTCGGCGGCCAGCAGTCGCTGGCTCCACTCGGTGAGCAGTCCGGTTTTGTCGGAGTCGGTCAGAGCTATGTTGCTACGACATCGGGCGCGGTAATTGCCGTTGGAACGCCGGGCCTGGGTTCCCGCCCCGGCCGACGACCGCGCCGCTCGTCGGTCAGGTCCGATGCAGCAAGACTAGGCATCATGGACATACGCGAAGGCATGGTACTCGTATTCCTCTTCGAAGAAGACGACGAGAACCCTTATGTCATGGGACAACAGCATCAGATCACTGCCGAGAACTTCTCGTAGTTTCCGCGCCCATCCGCGCTCAGGGAGCGCGCACTCCAGCCACGGAAAGAACTGCATCGAGGTTCGAATATGCACGGTTTGCCCAATGCCGGCTTGCTCGGCGAATTGCTCCATCCACGATTCCACCCGATCTTCACCCAGCTCATCGCTGATCTGAGAATCGGGAACCGAGGCCGAGCTCAAATATTCGGCGATCTCGCCATCGACCCACTCTGGGATGCTCTCCGGACCGTGATATTTTATGCCGTCCAGGGCAGACAGGATTTTCTCGGCCTCACGTTTTTCCTTGTGTAGTCGAAGTTTTTCCTGCAGTTCCCTACTCATCTTCTAATCCAGTCAGGGATAGTAAAGGTGATGTTTCTGTCCGACCTGTTGGTACCGCTGGCCCCTCATATCCACGTCCGAACCTCCGCCCTTGGGCTGCCCAGCATGAAAGTGCGGACTCGGCGCATTCGGATCACTAGTGTGTTCGATGACCAATCGAGTGCCTTGCGGTGTCTCAAACTGATAGTAGCGCCCACTCGACCCGAGGTTCGTGTCGTACACATAGTTGCTGCTCCTGTGACGTTGGGCCGGATCGTTGCCCACAGTCCATTGGCGAGTGGGTTGTTGGCTCCGGGGGACGTCTGCCAAGTCTTTTGCTGCATTAAATGCTTCTTTGCGATTTTGGAAGTGCCTGTCGCACGTCGCTAGTCCATGGGGATCCACCCACGCCGATGGATTGGAAACATAGGCGTGGTGATTAGGCGAGGGCTCCAGGCCCAACGGATCAGGGGACGCGTATCGCGCTGTCTCCGGGTCGTAGTGGCGGAAGTAGTTGTAGTGGAGGCCGGTTTCCGGGTCGGCGTATTGGCCGGGGAAGCGGAGGGGGCAGTCGGCCGAGTCGGGTGGGGGGGGGAGGGGGGTGCCCCAGAGGGTGGTGCGGTGTTGCCAGGCGACGATGCCGTCGGGGGTGACAAGTTCCGTTGGGGTGCCGACCAGGTCGGTGATGATGGCGTGGAAGCGGGCGTCGTATTCCGATTGCGGGGTCGTATCGGTCAAGCGGCGGAGGACCGGTGATGTTTCCGCCGCTGGCTCACGCGGCGTGTGGCGCTCGGTTTGGGTCAGGGGGCGGTGGGTGTCCGGGGCGTAGTCCCACGTCAGGGTCGTGCCGTCGGTCGCCGTCTGTTCGGCCAGGCGGGTGCCGTCCCAGGTGAAGTCGATTCGGTCGGCGGCCGTGCCGTTCTCCGCGACGCGTTGTTTCGTGGTGCGGCGGCCCAGTGGGTCGTATGTGTAGTGCCAGTGGTCGCCGTCCGGGGTTGTCGCGTCCGTCAGGCGGTCTTCGGGGCTCCAGGTGTAGGTCCAGATGCGGGTCTGGCCGTTCAGGAGTTTGCGGGTGCGGCGGGTGAGGCGGCCTTGGGCGTCGTGTTCGTACGTCGTGCGGCCCGCTCGGTGGATCACCGTGCCGGTGAACTCCCGGTCGCCGGTGGCCTCATGGCCCGGGGCCGTGGCGTGCGTCAGGTTGCCCGCCGCGTCGTAGGCGTAGGTCTCGGTCCAGCCGTGGGCGTGGACCGCCGTCACGCGGCCGACCGGGTCGAGGTCGAAGCTGCGGGTCCCGGACGTCAGCTCGCGGATTTCGGTGAGGTGGTCGTCCGGGCGGTAGGCGTACGCCCGATGCTGGATCAGGGTGTTGGCCGGGCCGGTGACGGTCTGGCCCGTCAGGCGGTCCAGGGCGTCCCACGCCTGGGTCAGGGTCACGTCGTCGCCGAAGGTGCGGGACGTTTCCCGGCCCGCCGCGTCGTACGCGAAGTGCAGGGAGTTGTCCGCCGTGGTGAGGGTCGTCGGGCGGCCTGTCGCGTCGTACGTCCAGGTCGAGCGCAGGCCGCTCGGGGTGATCCGCTCCGTGCGGTTGCCCGACGCGTCGTACGCGTACGACGTCGTACGGTCGCCGATCGCCTCGCTCAGGACCCGGCCCCGCGCGTCATACGTGCGGTGCAGCTCCGTGTCCGGGTTCGCCGCCCGCGTCAGGCGGCTCGCCGCGTCGTACGCGAACGTCGTCTCCGTGCCGTCCGCCGTGCGGGTGGCGACTGTGCGGCCCAGCGCGTCACGTGCGTAGGCCAGTGCTTCGCCCGCGCCGTTCTTCCGGGATATCAGGCGGCCTGCCGCGTCGTGCTCGTACGACAGCGTGCGGCCGTTGAAGTCCGTTTCCGAGACGACCTGCCCCGCCCCGTCGTACGTGTACGTCCACGTCCGGCCCTGCGGGTTCGTGACCCCGGTCAGGCGCAGCTCGGTGTCGTAGGTGAAGGCATATGTCGCCCCGTCCGGGTCGGTCCGCGTCGCCGGGAGGTCGAAGTGGGTGTGGGTGTGGCGGGTGGTGTTGCCCGCGGGGTCGGTGTGTTCGGCGAGGTTGCCCTCGGCGTCCCAGGCCCAGGTTTCGCGGCTGCCGTCCGGCCGGGTGCGCCAGGCGGGCTTGCCCTCGATGGTCCAGCCTTGGCGGGTGACGTGGCCCAGGGGGTCGGTGACGCGGGTGATACGGCCGTGGGTGCCCCGGCGGACCCGTGTCGTGTTGCCCGATGCGTCGGTGACTTCTACCGGCAGGCCAGCCGCGTTGCACACCACGGTCACCGTGTGGCCCAGTGCGTCCGTGACCGAGGTCAGGTTCCCCGACTCGTCGTACGTGTAGTGCGTTTCCGCGCCCATCGGGTCCGTCGTCCGGACGCGGTTGCCCCGTTCGTCGTAGGCGTGGCGCCACACGGCCCCGTCCGGTTCCCGGACCTCCAGCGGCCTGCCGTACGCGTCGTACGTGGCCGTGGCCACCGTGCCGTCCGGGCGGGTGACGCGTATCAGGTTGCCGGAGTCGTCGTACGCGTAGCGTGTGGTGTGGCCCAGCGGGTCCGTCACCGACAGCGGCAGGCGGCGCGTTTCCGGGTCCCATTCGGTGCGGGTGGTGCGGCCCAGGGCATCGGTGCGGGCCACCGCCCGGTGCGCCTCGTCGAAGACATACGTGATGCGGTGGCCGAGCGAGTCCGTGTAGACGGTGGTGCGGGACGCCTCGTCGTAGTGGAAGCGGCCGGTCATCATGTCGTCCGAGCCGATGGTGCGCAGCACCCGGCCCCGGTGGTCATAGACGTACCCGAAGCTGGTGCCGTTGCGGTCGGTCCATGATGTGACGCGGTGCTGGTCGTCGTAGGTGAACCGCATCGGCTCGGCGGCCGAGTTGAAGACCTGGGTCAAGTCCCCCGCCTCGTTGTAGCCGAAGGCGACCAGCGGGGTGCCCTCCTCGGCGTCGCCCACGCCCAGGAGCCGCAGCCCCGTGACGCGCATCAGCTCCGGATCGGTGTCGATCGCGATGCGGTACCCGCCGGAGTGCGCCACCTCGCGCGGCGTGCCGTCCTCCTCGTACGCGAAGGTGATGGACCGGCCGTTGCGGTCCTCGATCCTCGCCAGGGGGAGCTCGTTGCCCGCCAGCGGGTCGAAGTGCAGTGTGCGGGCCTGCTCCGGTATCTCGATCCGCATCGTGCCGCCCGCCGCGCCGTCCCAGCGCAGCGGCCAGCGCGGGCCCCGCGCCGGGTAGGTGTCCTCCCCGGGCGTCGGCACCCCGTAGCGCAGCACCATCCCGTCGGCCGTGACGAACACGATCCCGTCCGCGTCCAGCTCCAGCCGCTGGTCGAGCGTGGCCGCCCAGGTGCGGCCGAACCAGCCGCCGCAGGTGTGCCCGGAGACGAAGGTGCGCTCCAGGACCAGGGGGAGCGCCCCGGGCAGGGACACATCCGTGGCCGGCATGACCATCTCGCCGGTCGCGACGTCGACCGGGTCGTCCTCGCAGTCCCTGTCGTGGGTGTGGCGGTCGTGCGTGCCCTCGCTGTCCGCCCGCCCGGACGCCTCGCCGTCCCGGCCCAGGACCTTCTTGCGGGCCGCCAGCCGCTGGGCGGCGGTCCTGCCCGTCTGGAGCTCCTTGCGCAGCGCGCTCGCACCGCCCGTGGCCAGGGCGAGCAGCAGCGACGGGGTGATCTCGCCCGCCGCGCGCAGCGGGTCCTTGGACCACATGTCCCAGTTCGTGACCGCCTTCGCGAACTCCTTGGGGTGCTGGGCCGCGTACGCCGCGCCGTCCACCATGCCGGCCAGCTGCATCGCGAAGCCCTGGGCGTCGCCCTTGAGGAGCGAGGCGGGGAGCTCGGCCACGCCCAGGATGCCGTGGTGGACCTTCCACAGCCCGTCCTTGAGGCCGCCCCCGACCTTCTGCCAGTTGCTCGGCTTGTTCGGGGCCTTCTCCGCCGCCTTGTCGATCTTCTTCTTCGACGCGTCGACGACCAGCTGCAACTCCTCGATCAGCTTGTCCAGCCGACCGACACACCCCTCCATCGCGGCGATGCCCGGATCGGTCTCCGAGGGCTTCTCCGGCAGCTGCTCGTCCCCGCGCGTCACCGCGTCGTTGTACGAGTCGACCTTCTTGCCGTACGCCTTGGACGCCGCCCGCGCCGCGTCCGCGTCCTCGATGATCGGCTCACACCGCTTCTGCACCGACCGCAGCTTGGTGGCGTACGCCGCCAGCGCGCTCGCCGCATGGGTGAACTGGTCATGGCCCGAGGTCAGTTCCTTCGGCAGCCGGTCGACTGACTTCCGGAACTCGCTCGCGCCCTTGCCGGACCAGTCCGCCAGCTCCAGCGGCCGCAGCTTGTCCTTGCCGTCCTGGAAGGCTCCCGCGTACGCGCGAAGCTCCAGCACCAGGTCGTCGATGTCGTCCGGATTGCCGGGGATCAGATCCTTGGGCTTGGCGTCCTCCGGTATCCGTATCTGCGGGGCCCGCCCCGCGTCCGGATCGCCCATTACGATTCGTCCCCGTACTCACTCAGCAGCTTGCGCGAGAACTTCGACAATCCCGTGTCCTCCGGGCGCTTCTCCATCTCCGGCGCGCCCACGTGCTCCCAGGACCACTTGCCCGCCGAGCCCGAGGGGAGCTTCGCCATGTTCTCGTCCGAGGGCCAGAAGTCCTTGATCCGCATCAGATCCGCCAGCATGTACCCGGCTATCGCCTCGTACAGCCGCTCCACCACCGCGTCCGCGTGATCGGCCAGCTCGCCCATGCCGAAGCCCCACTCCTTGAGGAACCCCTTGCCCGATTCCAGGAGTTCGGGGGCGCCGCAGTGCTGGAGATAGGCCGTCAGCTTCTCCTGGCCGTTCTTCACGGCCCGGGCCCCGACGACCGACTCCTCCAGCGGGGCGATCAGGCCCTTCACCGAAGCGATCTCGATCTTGTAGCCGTCGGCACCCTCATTGCCGCCGTACTTGCCGTGTTCGCCGCCCTCGCTGGGGGCGCGGTTCACATTCCGGGCATCAGGATCCGCCATGCCCAGCCCCCTCCTCCTCGGGACTTTCCGCTTCCTGGCCGTCCGCGTCGCGCAACGTCCGCGCGTCCAGCAGGAAGGGGCGCTCGCCCAGCGGATCCACCAGCGCCCGTACGCCCTCGGGCAGCAGACCCACCAGATCCTCGACGGTCGTGGACGCCCATCCGCACGCCCCCGCGAAGCGGGCGAGCCCTTCGACTGAGGTGAAGACCGGCACGAGCGGACCGCCTTCGGCGGTCTCCGAGACCAGGAAGCCCGGTTCCTCCGGGCGCTGGAAGTACAGCCGCGCCTTCCGCAGCGCCGCCCACTTCTCGCGCTCCGGCATCCGCGCGGCGGTCTCCTGGCGGATGAGGTCCGCCAGCGTCGTTCTGCCAGCCTGACCAGGCGGTCTGCTGTCCCCTCCCCCAAACATGCGGGCTATCTTCGCACAGGCGACTGACACCACTGGTGACCGCCACGCGACTCGGCGTGATGAAAACGCGGCCGCCCCGGTCGCCCGGGGCGGCACGTACATCGGGGGTGTTCCGTGCGGAGTCGGGACCGCGCGTTCAGCCCGGGGTCAGCCCGCTCCGCCGAGCCACTTCAGCCCGTCGAGCAGGAACCGGTTCTGCGTCTGGCTCGCGAAGGTGGACGACAGGGGGGTGTTGTGCTCGTAGTCCATCGCGTTGTGCCCGAAGTTCGCGTACAGCATCTTGTACTTGCTGTTCGTCCACAGGATCGGGTAATAGCCGTCGTACCAGGTCTGGTTGGGGTCGGTGCCGAGCGGGAAGCTGCTCGGGTCGACGGAGGCCAGGATCTTGATGTCCGGGTTCTGCCGCAGGTCCTTCGACCAGCTGTACCACTCGCTGACCGACGAGGTGAAGGTGGCGGGCAGGGCCTTGGTGGACGGGTGGGTCCGGTCCTCGACCCGCAGGGTGGCCGTGGTCGGCCCCCAGGTGTTGGACTTGAAGTCGCCGCTGCCGAGGAACTCGTCGTGGTACCAGGGCCAGCTCTGCGCCTCGGTGGTGAAGGCCGCCACGTGGAACCCCATCCAGGCGCCGCCCGCGCGCATATAGCGCTCGAATCCCGCCCGTTGGGCCGCGGTCTGCGGCAGGTCGTCGAGGAACAGCACCACCTGGTAGTCGTCGGTCCCGATGTCGTTGAGCTGGTTCCAGTCGTTGCTCGCCGTATAGGTGAAACCGTTCTGCTCGGCCTGGATCGGGAACCAGTCGTTCGCCTCGTGGACGAAGTTGATGTGGGCGGCGTCCCACGTCCCGTTGTAGAGGGCCAACACCTTGAACGGCGCGGCCGCGTCGCGGGCCGTCGCATGGACGGGAGTGACCGCCAGTCCCAGCAGAGTTGCCAGCAATATCAGCAGCCGTATGGCCACGGACGGCGTCCTGGGCGATCTGATGTCTCCGCTCTTCTGCATGTGCGCTCCTCGCTGTACGGATGATGCCGCTGTCACGGGTGGGGGATCAGGACATTGACGGAGAACGCCGACACGGCTGCGGAGCGGGGCGTTCACCACCGCAGAGGCACGGCCCTTCGCAGATGGGCGAGGTGAACTTAAAGGTCTGAACCAAGAGCGTCAAGAGATCCGCCGCTCAGCCGGTGCGCGGAGCTTGTCTCCATGAGCGGCGGCGATTGCCTCAATGAGTCAATGTCAGTGTTTTTGATGACAGACCACTCGGGAGCCATCGGGCCCGTGAGAGGGACTCGGGCCCGAAAGTACAAGATCGGCAGGGCCTACCGGTTTTGTCCGCGGCTGGCTATCCCTGGAAGGGCGGTCCCGCAGGGCCGCGATTCCCGGGGAAGGAGCCCAGCTATGGACGACTGGTACGTGGACGACCGCTGCACCAACTGCGATGTCGCCCGGCAGTTGGCGCCCGAGCTGATCAGCGAGGTCGGCGGGCGGTCGGAGGTCGTGCGTCAGCCGCGCGACGAGGCGGAGACGCGGCGCCTGCATACCGCCGTGTTCGCCTGCCCCACCCGCTCGATCCGCCCGGCGTCCGGGCGGCCGGACCGGGCGCTCGACCCGTTCCCCATGGCCCTGGACGACGGTGTGCTGATCTGCGGCCACAACTCCCAGCACACCGCCGGGGCCAACTCCTATCTGCTGCCGCGGCCGTCCGGCACGGCGATGATGATCGACACACCGCGCTGGAGCCGGGAGCTGGCCGGACGTTACGCGGCGTCGGGCCCCGTCACCGATGTGCTGCTGACCCACCGCGACCACGCCGCCCACGGCCGTCGCTACGCGGATCACTTCGGCGCCCGGCTGTGGATCCACGAGGGCGACCTGGACGCGGCACCCGACGCGGACCAGGTGATCCGGGGCCTGGAGCCCGTGGAGATCGGCCCGGGGGTCATCGCCCATCCGCTGCCGGGCCACACCCTGGGCAGTGTGCTCTACCTCGCGGACGACCGGTACTGCTTCAGCGGTGACAGCATCTACTGGTCGCGCGCGCTCGGGGATCTGGCCGTGGCGGAGAGCGTGACCTGGCACTCCATCGAGGAGCTGGCCGCCTCACTGGCGAGGGTGGCCGGACGGCTGCGTTTCGAGTGGATCCTGCCGGGCCACGGGGACCGGCGCCGGCTGGATGCCGACGAGATGTCCCGGCGGCTGCGGGCGCTGACGGAGCGCACGGGGCTGCTGCGGCCCCGGCCGATCGACTTCACGGCCGTCCGATGGTGACGGAGCGGCCGGATGGGGGAGGAGCCGGGACAGGGTCCGGCCGAGGCCGGTGACCACCTGGGTTTCTGTAGGAAGTCGACAGGGAGGGGGACCCGCCCCTGTGGGTGCCCGATTCCTCCTCGAGGGCCTGGGACCGATAGTTTGCGGGGGTAGGGGTCGGCACGCACTGTGACGTCCCGCAGGAACTATCGACAGAGATCGACAAGAGAAGGTGGTCCCTTGAGCCGCTCGGTTCTCGTCACCGGAGGCAACCGCGGCATCGGCCTCGCCATCGCCCGTGCCTTCGCCGACGCTGGCGACAAGGTCGCCATCACCTACCGGTCCGGTGAGCCGCCGGCCGGCTTCCTCGCGGTCAAGTGCGACATCACCGAGCCGGAGCAGGTCGAGCAGGCGTACAAGGAGATCGAGGAGAAGCACGGCACGGTCGAGGTCCTGGTGGCCAACGCCGGGGTCACCCGCGACCAGCTGCTGATGCGGATGTCCGAGGAGGACTTCGCCGCCGTCCTCGAGACCAACCTCACGGGCACGTTCCGCGTGGTCAAGCGGGCCAACCGGGGGATGCTGCGGGCCCGTAAGGGGCGCGTGGTGCTGATCTCGTCGGTCGTCGGGCTGATGGGGTCGGCCGGTCAGGCGAACTACGCCGCGTCCAAGGCGGGCCTGGTGGGCTTCGCCCGTTCCCTCGCCCGTGAGCTGGGCTCGCGCAACATCACCGTCAATGTGGTCGCGCCCGGTTTCGTCGACACGGACATGACGCGCGCGCTCAGCGACGACCAGCGCGAGAACATCGTGAAGCAGGTACCGCTCGCGCGTTACGCGCAGCCCGAGGAGATCGCCGCCTCGGTCCGCTTCCTGGCCTCCGACGAGGCCGCGTACATCACTGGAGCCGTCATCCCTGTCGACGGCGGATTGGGCATGGGTCACTGATCGTCATGAGTGGAATTCTCGCTGGTAAGCGCATCCTGGTCACGGGCGTCATCACCGAGGCGTCCATCGCCTTCCACGCCGCCAAGCTGGCCCAGGAGGAGGGCGCCGAGGTCATCCTCACCGGCTTCGGCCGGGTCTCCCTCGTCGAGCGGATCGCCAAGCGGCTGCCCAAGCCCGCCCCGGTCATCGAGCTGGACGTGCAGAACCAGGAGCAGCTGGACGGCCTGGCCGACAAGGTGCGCGAGCACCTGGGCGAGGGTGTCGACCTCGACGGCGTGGTGCACTCCATCGCCTTCGGCCCGCAGGGCGCGTTCAACTTCCTCGAGGGCACCTGGGAGGACGTCGGCACGGCCGTGCATGTCTCGGCCTACTCGCTCAAGGCGCTCACCATGGCGTGCCTGCCGGTCATGCCCCGCGGCGGCTCGATCGTCGGTCTGACCTTCGACGCCCAGTTCGCCTGGCCGAAGTACGACTGGATGGGCGTGGCCAAGGCCGCCCTGGAGTCGACCAACCGCTACCTCGCCCGCGACCTCGGCGAGCAGAACGTCCGCTGCAACCTGGTCTCCGCCGGGCCCATCAAGTCCATGGCCGCGAAGTCCATCCCCGGCTTCGAGGAGCTCGCGGACGTGTGGAACCACCGGGCCCCGATCGGCTGGGACCTGACCGACCCGGAGCCGGCCGGCCGCGGCGTCGTCGCCCTGCTGTCCGACTGGTTCCCGCGCACCACGGGCGAGATCGTGCATGTCGACGGCGGTGTGCACATGATGGGTGCCTGAGCCCACGGCCGCGCCCACGGTGTTTCCGCGCGACGGCCGCCGTCCCGCTCCCGCGCACCGCGGGTCCGGACGGCGGCCGTTCCGCTTCCGCGTTCACCCGTTCGGGGGACCAGGACGCGCGTACGGGTGGCGGGCACGCGCACTGTGGAGTCGTACACCCCGTAACACCTGATACGCCCTATACGGATCTCCATACCCCCGATACCCCGATACCCCGATGCCCCGATAACGCCTGATACGACGAACCGACTCACCGGAGCGCCGGCGCCAGCGGTACGGCGGAGGAGGTCCCGCATGCGTACGACCCGCCGTGTCGCGGCCGCGGTGCTGCTCGTCGCCACGGTGGGTCTGATCATCGCCGCCTCCAGCTCCGCCGCGCAGGACCGGCCCCGTCCGCGCGAGGCCGCCTGCAGCACCACGGTGCGCGGTTCGCACGCCACCGCCAGCTGTTTCAACCCCAATCCCCGCGCCGACCGGGTGCAGCTGCATGTCGAATGCGCCCACTGGTGGGACCCGGACATGGACGCCCGCCCGGTGGAGGTCGGCCCGGCGCAGTATGTGCGGCTCGCAGAGCGCTGCTGGAAGGAGATACGGAAGGCCTGGGTGAGCCACCGCTGACCGGGGGGGCTGCTCAGCGGCTCCGGAAACGGCAGCCGAACGGGTGGGTGCTGGCCTCGGCCGCCGCCCGCTCCCCGTCCCCCTCCCGGATCGCCTCCACCAGCCGCCCGTGGTCCACATACGTGTCCGGGCCCATCCCGCTGTCGACGTCCGCGCGCAGGAAGTCCCGTACGACCGCGCCCAGATCCGCGTACAGCTCGGCCAGCACATCGTTGTGCGCGGCTGCCACGACCGCCATGTGCAAGGTGGCGTCCGCCTCGACGAAGGCGTCCGGGTCGCCCGCCTCCCAGGCCCCCTCGCGCCGGTCCAGCTGGGCGTCCAGCTGCTTGAGGTCCTGCTCGGTACGGCGCGCCGCGGCCAGGTGGGCCGCCTTGGTCTCCAGCGCGCTGCGCAGCTCGGCCACATGACGGGGGTCGGCGGCTGCGAAGCGGCGGCGCATCACCCCGGCCAGTTCGCTGGTCGCCAGGACGTATGTGCCCGAGCCCTGGCGGATGTCCAGCAGCCCGTTGTGCGCGAGGGCGCGCACGGCCTCCCGTACGGTGTTGCGCGCGACCCCGAGCTGCTCGACCAGCTCGGGCTCGGTGGGGATCCGCGAGCCCACCGGCCACTCGCCCGAGGTGATCTGGGCACGTAGCTGGGCGATCACCTGGTCGGCGAGGGCGGAGCGCCGGGGCGAGGTCAGCGGCATGACTCTCCTGTGCGTGCGGCTGTGCGTTCGGCGGGTGCGGGTGCGGGTGCGGGTGCGGGTGCGGGTGCGGGTGCGATGTGGATGTGGATGTGGCCCGAGGTGGGCGAACGGACGACCCTTCCATGATGCCGTCCGGCCGTTACCGGGTGGTCGCTATCCACTGGACGGGCATTCATCCCATGATTCTATGATGGTCGGCATGCATACGCCCCCGTCTGACGACCTCGCGACGCCCGAGACCGCCGCCTCCGCGCCCCGCCCGGCGGAACACGGAGGACCGCGCCGTCCGGCCTCGCCCTGGCGCGGCCGCGTCATGGCGGCAGGGCTCATGCTCGCCGCGCTCAACCTCCGCCCCGCCGTCACCAGTCTCGGCCCGCTGCTCGAAGAGGTCCGCGACGACCTCGGGATGAGCGGCACCGTCGCCGGAGTGCTCACCTCCGTGCCCGCGGCCTGCTTCGCGCTCTTCGGGCTCACCGCGCCCCGGCTGGCCCGGCGCTGGGGGCCGGGGGCCATCGTCTGCGCCGGGCTCGCCGCCATCGCCACCGGCCTGCTGCTGCGCCCCTTCGCCGGCGGGACCGTGGTCTTCCTGGCCGCCAGCGCGCTCGCCCTGGCCGGGATCGCGGTGAGCAACATCCTGATGCCGGTGATCGTCAAGCGCTGGTTCCCGGACCGGGTCGGCGCGATGACCGGGCTGTACTCGATGGGCCTGTCGCTGGGCACGGCCGCCGCCGCGGCGGCCACCGTGCCGATGACCGACGCGCTGGGCGGCTCCTGGCGGAGCGGGCTCGGGGTGTGGGCGCTGCTCGCCGCGGTGGCGCTGGTGCCCTGGCTGTTCCTCGCCCGTGCCGCCCGCGGGGGTGCGAGCGGCCCGGAAGCGGGCGCCACGGATACGGACGCACCCGCCGCGGCCCCGGCCAGTGCCCCCGCGATGCGCATCACCCGCTCCCCCCTCGCCTGGGCGATGGCCGTCTTCTTCGGCTTCCAGGCCACCGCCGCGTACATCTCCATGGGCTGGATGCCGCAGATCTTCCGGGACGCGGGGGTCTCCGCCTCCACCTCGGGTCTGCTTCTGGCCGTGATGATGGCGATGGGCGTGCCGCTCGCCTTCGTCCTGCCGCGGATCGCCGCCCGGCTGCGGCACCAGGGCGTCCTGGTCGTCATCCTCGGCGTCTTCGGGCTCACCGGTTACGCCGGGCTGTGGCTGGCCCCGGCCGGGGGCGCCTGGGCGTGGGCCGTGCTGCTCGGCATCGCCAACTGCGCCTTCCCGCTCGCCCTCACCATGATCGGCATGCGGACCAGGACCCACGCGGGCGTCGTCCGGCTGTCGGCCTTCGCGCAGAGCGTCGGCTATCTGCTCTCCATCCCGGGCCCGCTGCTGGTCGGCGTGCTCTACCAGCACAGCGGCGGCTGGGGGCAGCCGCTCGCGCTGATGGCCGGGTTCATGGTGCCGCAGATCGTCGCGGGCGTACTGGCCGGACGCGACCGCCACCTCGAGGACGAGGTCTGACAAGCGCAAACCCAGAGCCGGGCGAGGGCTGAGTGGTCCCGCGCACCGGGGATGGGACACTGGTGCCATGCCAGTGCTCGATGAGAACCCCCCGAACGGCCAGAAGAAGCTCCTCGTCATCTTCGGCGTGATGCTGGGCATCACCGTGATCATCGGCGTGATCGCCACCATCGCCTCGCCCTGACCTGGTGCGGACGCCGGATGGTGGGGCTGGCCCCACCATCCCCTAGGGGGCAGGGCTCAGGGGGAACTGGGTGGCTCACCGGATGGGAGACGCCGCGCCCGCTCCGTACCGTCGAACCATCGACACGTTCGGCGACCCCGGAGGCGATCCCATGTCCGCCCGCACCCAGACCCGGCCCGCGCATCCGGTGGACAGCGGCATGGACACCCGGCTGCCATGGTGGGCCGTCGCCCTCCCGGCCGTGGCCTTCGCGGCGCTGCTGCTCCTGCTGACCGGACCCACCGACGCCCACGCCGACAGCGGTGGCTCGGGGCCGGTCTCGCAGGTCGTGGAGTTGGTGCAGCGGACGTTCGGGGAGGCGGCACCGTGACCACCGTAGGCGGTGGAGATCAGTTGTGTCCGCCGTATCGCGGGTGTGCTCACGTTTGACGAGGTCGTTCCAACACCCTGCGCCTCGTGCACCGATTCATGCGAAGCTGGGACGCATGAGCGTCGATGTGCCCCGCAGGATTGTCCTCCTTCGACACGCCAAGGCCGACTGGCCCCAGGTGGCCGACCATGAGCGCCCGCTCGCGGAGCGCGGCCGCAATGACGCCCCGCTCGCCGGGCGCCGGATCGCGGACGCCGGTCTCACCCCCGAACTCACCCTCTGCTCCACCGCACTGCGCACCCGTGAGACCTGGAAGCTGGTGGTCCACGAGCTGCCGCAGCGCCCCAAGACCGTCTACGAGGAGCGGCTGTACGACGCCCCGGTCGGTCAGCTCATCGAGGTGATCAACGAGACTTCGGACGACATCACCGACCTGCTGGTCGTCGGTCACAACCCCGGGATGCACGGCCTGGCCGACGCGCTGGCGGGCGAGGCCGACGAGGACGCCAAGGAGCGCATGGACCGCGGCGCCTTCCCCACCTCCGCGTTCGCGGTCGTGACGTTCAGCGGTTCGTGGAAGTCGGTCGAGGTCGGCTGCGGGCGGCTGACCAGCTTCTGGGCGCCCCACGAGTGAGCCGCCCGGGCCCCGCTCCCGGCTGATCCGCCAGGCGTGATCGCCGGATGTGCCGCCCCGGGCGTTGATGCCCGGCCGTGCCGCCCCGGGCGTGCTGCCACGTCCCAACGCACCGGCCCCCGCTCCACCGTCGTCGTAGCCGTACGGGGGAGCGGGGGCCGTTCCGCGTTCCGGACCGGGCTCGTCAGACGCTTGTCAGTCCACGTGCGCGTCCGCCGCCTCGACCTCTTCGCGGGTCACGCCCAGCAGATACAGCACGGTGTCGAGGAACGGCACGTTCAGGGCGGTGTGCGCGGCCTCCCGGACCACCGGCTTGGCGTTGAAGGCGACACCCAGACCGGCCGCGTTCAGCATGTCCAGGTCGTTCGCCCCGTCGCCGATCGCGACCGTCTGCACCAGCGGTACCCCCGCCTCGGCCGCGAAGCGCCGCAGCAGCCGCGCCTTGCCCGCCCGGTCCACCACCTCGCCGATCACCCGGCCGGTCAGCTTGCCGTCCACGACCTCCAGGGTGTTGGCGGAGGCGAAGTCGAGGCCAAGACGTTCCTTGAGGTCGTCGGTGACCTGCGTAAAGCCACCGGAGACCACGCCCACCTGATAGCCGAGCCGCTTCAGGGTGCGGATCAGCGTACGGGCGCCGGGCGTGAGCCGGACCTCCGCGCGCACCTTCTCCACCACGGACTCGTCGATCCCCGCCAGCAGCGCGACCCGCGCGTGCAACGACTGCTCGAAGTCCAGCTCACCGCGCATCGCCCGGGCCGTGACCTCGGCGACCTCGGCCTGACAGCCCGCATGCGCGGCGAAGAGCTCGATCACCTCGTCCTGGATCAGGGTGGAGTCCACATCCATGACCACCAGCCGCTGCGACCGGCGCTGCAGCCCCGACGCGACCACGGCCACATCGACGCCGATATCGGCGGCCTCGGTGGCGAGCGCGGTGCGCAGCGGCTCCGTCTCGGCGCCGGACACCTCGAACTCCACGGCCGTCACGGGATACTTCGCCAGCCGGAAGATCCGGTCGATATTGCCGCCGGTGCCGGTGATCCGGGAGGCGATGGCGGCCGTCGACTCGGCGGTCAGCGGATTCCCGAGCACGGTGACATGGGACCGGCCCGTGCCACGCGGCCGGTTGTCGCCCCGGCCGGAGATGATCTCGGCCTGGAGCCGCATCGACTCCGCCCAGCTGTGCACGGTGGCCCGCAGATCGCCCTCCGCCCCGTCGGCCTTGGGCGCCGTGACCAGGACGCACAGCACGATGCGGCCCCGGGTGACGACCTGCTCTATGTCGACTATGTGCACGCCATAGGCGGCGAGGGTGTCGCAGAGCCCGGCGGTGATACCGGGGCGGTCCTTGCCGAAGATCTTGACAAGGAGAGTGGGGACATCATCGTCCGGAACGGTGGTGACAGGGAGGATCCGCGATGCGCTCATGGTCTTCCCACCGTATCCGGCTGTTCGCGCGCCGCGCGCGGCAGCCCGCACCGTGGACGGCCGGCCGAGGCGGAACGTTCATGTCCCGGTCGCCGTGAAGTCACCCCTCGCATGATCGGCGACGTCATGTGCCGCGCCCCCCGCCCGGCCCCGGGGGCCCGCCGTCGCCCTCGTCCGGCCGCGCGAGCGCCACCGCCCGGCGCCCCGCCGCGCCCGTCGCCCATGCCGCCAGCGCCCCGGCGGCCCCCGCCACCGCGCCCCACCCCGCGCCCAGCGCCAGCGCGAGCGCGGCGTTCCCGTACAGCTCGATCCCCGCCCCGAAGGCGTCGAAGCCGAGCACGGACAGGCTCGCCCCCGCCGAGACCTGGGTCAGCCCCACCAGCAGCGGCAGCGCGAGCGCGGTCACCACGCCCAGCCGCAGCGCACACCACCCCGCGAAGGTCAACGGCCGGGAGTAGTTCCGCGCGGGTGACGGCCGGGAGTTCCCCGCGGGTGACGGCCGGAAGCCATCCACGGGCGTACGGGCCGCGGTGAGCACCCCGGCGGCGAGCATCAGCAGCACACTCGCGACCACCAGCAGCCAGACCCGGCCGTCGAGCCCGGCCAGCCGCCCCACCGTGAGCCGATCCCCGCCCGGCCCGGCGAGCAGATCGTCCACCGGATCGGGCAGCACATGCCGCAGCGCCCCGCTCGCCCGGCCGTACCAGGGGACGAACAGCCCGAGCGGTACGCCGATCCACACCCCGTTGACCGCGCCGAGCAGCGCCGACCCGAGCACCAGCCGCGGATGGTCGTCCCCGATCGCCGCGTAGACCCCGGCCACCAGGCCCGCGCCGACCGCCAGCACCAGCACCCCGCACAGCGCGGACACCGCCGGCCGGACCGTGCGGTGCAGCGCCCGCCCGCCGGGCGGCAGCGGGGTACGGCGCGAGGCGAGCAGCGCGAGCAGCAGTACGGCGACGACCCACACCAGGCCGCCCAGCAGCGAGCGGCCGGGGGCCACGGTGAAACCGACGGACGCCTTCGCGCCGACGAGGTCGGACAGCCGGTCCGGCAGCAGCCCGCCGCCGATGTCCGCGATATCGCCCAGCTGCTCGGGGAGCCGGCTCAGCAGATCGTGCTCGGTCTGCTCGGTGCTCAGGCCGCGGCGGACGAGCGTGGCGCCGTCGATCGTGACCGTATCGTTGCCCACCCAGGTCAGCCCGGCGAGCAGCAGCAGGAAGAGCAGGGCCACCAGGCCCGCCCGCGCGGCGAGTTCGCCCCCGCCGATCACCGCCCCCGCGCCCCGTAACGACCGTACGAACAGCCATCCCAGCAGCAGCGCGCCGACCAGGCTCACCCCGAGTGGCGCGATATCGATGGCGGCGTGGGCCTGCGCGCCTTCCAGTCCGAAGACGCCCACATCGCCGGACGGAGTGACGGAACCGCCGACCGCCAGCACCGTCGCCGCGGCGGCCATCGGCCCTAGCGCGCCCGCACTGTCCGCGCCGATCAGATGCAGGCCGAGCGCGGCGATCCCCACCATGGCCAGGAACGCCCAGCTCACCGAGGCGATCGCGGCGAGCAGCGCGGGTCCCCAGGGCACTCGTACGCCGCCGCTCGCGCTCATACCGCCGACCCCCCGATCGTCGCGAGTTGCCCGGATAAACCATGATCCGCACTATCCGTCAGCGCTTACCACTTTCCGAGGGCCTTTCGGATGAGTCAATGACGCCCGAGATGCGGTCTTGTCAAAACCCGACTTCCGGTGAAGGGACTGAGCCTGAAATAGTTCCTCACGATGTTCGCCATCCCTAGACTCCCTGTGTCAGGGGGTAACTCGGGGGACAACTAGTGGGGCGCGGAGTGCCGGAACTCGTACTGGAATTGAACGGACAGACCTGGACACTTGATCCATCCAGGTCGTACAGCCTGGGGCGTGACCCACAGGGCGACATGGTGCTGGACGACGCCAGGGTCTCCTGGCGACATGCCACGGTGCGCTGGGGTGGGCGCAGTTGGATCATTGAGGATCAGGGTTCCACCAATGGCACCTATGTGCAGGGCCAGAGAATCCAACAGGTGGAAATCGGCCCTGGTTCGGCCGTCCATCTCGGCAATGCCACCGATGGCCCCCGGCTCAGCGTCTCCGGCGGTGGTGCCGCCTCGGGCGGTGCCCCCTCGATGGGTGCCGCGGGCGCGTACGGCCAGCAGGCGGCGATGGGCATGCCTCAGCAGGGCCAGCAGGCTCACCAGGGTCAGCAGCCCCCCGCCCAGCAGCCGCCGCAGCAGCCCGGCCCCGGTGGCTGGCCGCAGCCGCCCCAAGGGCAGCCGCCCCAAGGGCAGCCGCCCCAAGGGATGCCCCAGGCGCAGCCCCAACGGCAGCCCGCAGGCTGGCAGCAGCCCCAGGCCGCGCACCAGCAGCAGCCGTTCATCCCGCAGCAGCAGCCCCCGCAGCCGCACCAGCAGCCACAGTCTCCGCAGAGCAACCTCGCGCAGAGCGGCCCCGGCGCCGGCCCCTCCGGCCCGGCCGGCACCGCGACCGCCCAGGGTGACCGCAGCCCGACCACCTTCCACCAGCTGGCCGCCGGCCGGGTGATGCGCATCGGCCGTGCGCTGGAGAACGACCTGGTCGTCTCCGATCTGCAGGTCTCGCGCCACCACGCCGAGTTCCAGGCGCTGCCCGACGGCCGCTTCGAGATACGTGACCTCGGCAGCCACAACGGCACCTATGTCAACGGCCAGCCGGTCCGGCAGCAGATCATCGGCCCCACCGACACCGTCGGCGTCGGTCACTCCACCTTCCGGCTGGTCGGCGACCGCCTCGAGGAGTTCGTCGACACCGGTGAGGTCTCCTTCTCGGCCCGCCATCTGACGGTGACGGTCGACGGCGGCAAGCAGATCCTCAAGGACGTCTCCTTCGGCGTCCCGGAGAAGTCCCTCGTCGCGGTCATCGGCCCGTCCGGCTCCGGTAAGTCCACGCTGCTCAAGGCGCTCACCGGTTACCGCCCGGCCAACCAAGGCGATGTCCTCTACGACAACCGGAACCTCTACAAGCAGTTCGCCGAGCTGCGCCAGCGCATCGGTCTGGTGCCCCAGGACGACATCCTCCACAAGGAGCTGACCGTCCAGAAGGCCCTGCGCTACGCCGCCAAGCTCCGCTTCCCCGGTGACACCGCCGAGGCCGAGCGCGAGGCCCGGATCGACGAGGTGCTGCGCGAGCTCAAGCTGGACATCCACCGGGAGAAGAAGGTCACCGCCCTCTCCGGCGGTCAGCGCAAGCGGGTCTCGGTCGCGCTGGAGCTGCTCACCAAGCCGTCGCTGATCTTCCTGGACGAGCCGACCTCCGGTCTCGACCCGGGCATGGACCGCGATGTCATGCAGCTGCTGCGCGGCCTGGCCGACGACGGCCGCACGGTGCTGGTGGTCACCCACTCGGTGGCCGAGCTGGCGCTGTGCGACAAGCTCCTGGTGATGGCGCCGGGCGGCTCGGTGGCCTACTTCGGCCCGCCGGACGAGGCGCTCAACTTCTTCGGCTACGACACCTGGGCGGATGTCTTCTCGGCGTTCGAGAACTACCGCGACTACGACTGGGCGGGCCGCTGGCGCGGTTCGCAGCATTACCAGATGTACGCGGCGGACCTCGACTCCGTTGCCCCGCAGTCGGTGAACGTCCAGGCGCCGCCGGCCCGGATGCAGAAGTCGCAGAGCTGGGGTTCGCAGCTGTGGACGCTGATCCGCCGCTATCTGTCGGTGATCGGCTCCGACAAGGGCTTCATGGGGCTGATGGTGATCCTGCCCGCCGTGCTGGGGGCGGTGAGCGTCGTCATCCCGGCGAAGTTCGGCCTCCAGATGGCCCCGAAGGGCAGTTTCAACCAGGCCGCCGGGACGGTGTTGCTGATCCTTGTGGTCGGCATGTGCTTCACCGGCGCGGCCAACTCCGTACGAGAACTGATCAAGGAACGGGTCATCTACGAACGGGAACGGGCGGTCGGCCTGTCCCGCTCCGCGTATCTGATGTCCAAGGTGATCGTGCTCGGCGTGATCACCGCATGCCAGGGCGTCATCATCTCCGCCATCGGTCTCTCGACGCGCAAACTGCCCGAAGAGGGCCTGCTGATGCCGCCGGCCGCCGAACTCTGCGTGGCCGTCATCGCGATCGGCTTCACCTCGATGATGGTGGGCCTGGTCATCTCGTCCCTGGTGAAGACCGCCGAGAAGACCATGCCGCTGCTGGTCATGTTCGCGATCATCCAGGTGGTCTTCACCGGTGTGCTGTTCAAGATCTTCGGATCGCCTGGTGTGGAGCAGTTCGCCTGGCTGATGCCGTCCCGCTGGGCGATCGGCGCGGCCGGTGCCACGCTGGACCTCGGCCCGGGCGCAGGTCACATGATGGCGCCGTGGGACAGCAAGAAGCCCCTGGACACCGACCCGCTGTGGGAGCACACCACCACCCAGTGGGGCATCGACATGGTCGCGCTGATCGTCCTGGGCATCGTGTGCGGCATCGCGGTCGCACGGCTGCTGCGCCGCCATGAGCCGGAGGTCATGCGCAAGTAGCCGCCACGGCGGCCACGGGAACACGGCCACGAAAACAGGGCTGCGGAAGACACGGCCACGAAGAGCGAAGAGCATGGCCGCGGAAAGGGCGACGGCACCCCTCGCACACAGGGGGTGCCGTCGCCCTTCGGCGTCGGCACGCCGGGTTCTGGACGGGCCCTTCGGGCTTAGTACGGGCCGTTCACGTTGTCCATCGAGCCGTACCGGTCGGCAGCGTAGTTGCAGGCCGCGGTGATGTTCGCGACCGGGTCGTAGGCGTCCCAGGCGGTGCCCTCGACGTGGTACGCCTGGAAGGTCGGCGCTATTACCTGGAGCAGGCCCTTGGAGGGCACGCCGTTCTGGGCGTTGATGTCCCAGTTGTTTATGGCGCGCGGGTTGCCGCCGGACTCCCGGATGATGTTGCGGTGGATGCCCTCGTAGGAGCCGGGGATGCCCTTCTTCTTCATGATGTCGAGGGATTCGCGGATCCAGCCGTCGAGGTTGTCCGGGTAGGTCTTCTTCTCGGCGGCGACCGTCTCGATACGCGTGGCGGAGCGGCTCGCGGCCTGCTTGGCGGCGCGCTCCTTGGCGGCCTTGGCCTCGGCGGCCTTCTTCGCGGCGGCCTCTTCAGCCGCCTTCTTCGCGGCGGCGTCCGCCGCGGCCTTCTTCGCGGCCTTCTTGGCGGCCTCGTCCTTGGCCTGCTTGGCGGCGAGGGCGGACTGCTTCGCCAGGGCCTCGTGGTGGGCCTGGGCGTCGGCCTTCTGAGAGGTGAGGGCGACCGGCTTGTTCGGCAGGTCCTGGGCCGTGGTCTTGGCACCGGCGTCTCCACCGGGGACGACCGCGAAGGCTATGGCGGCCGCACCGGCGGCTGCGATTCCAGCGGCGGAGTACTTGTGCGTCTTGTTGAGGCGGCTGTAACCGGGGATGTTGGGCAGGGGCATGGCGGAGTAGACCTCTTCCAATCGCTTGAGTCGCAGGCCAAATCGGCGCGCAGAGCGCCGTTCCTGGATCTACGGCGCCGTGCGACTGGGTGAAATTCTTAGCTGCCGCAAAAAGCTGTCGCAAAGGCGTGACATACGATGCTGCTTAGTGGATAAGTAGGCCGTTCATGCCCACGCGGACGGCCGTCATCCCCGCTCAGTCGCCTATGAAACGTCCACTAAGCACGTTCGTACGTGATTTAGGTCGTGTGTCCGGGCTCACATCGCGGAGCTTCTCATATTGCGCGCTGTGCCCACGCAAATGCTCAGGGTGTTTGTTTTTTCCACCCCTGTAACAGCCCCTTTGGGGGCCTCGTGTGCGCCGTTCGACCTAGGGCTCAGGTCTTATCAGGTGGCCGCCGACCGGCCGATATGCCCACCGGATGGCGGTGGGTACGGTAATGCCCATGACGAAAGGACGGGGTGGCGGAGCCGAGGCCGGGCTGAGCCGGGTGAGCGCGGCGCTGCTCGCCATGAGCCGACATCTGGAAGTCCGTGATGTCCTAAAGACCATCGTTGTGTCCGCCCGTGAGCTGCTCGATGCGGAGTATGCCGCTCTGGGGGTTCCGGATGATCACGGAGGTTTCGCCCAGTTCGTAGTAGATGGGGTCAGTGAGGAGCAGTGGAAGGCCATCGGGCCGCTGCCGCGACAGCACGGCATTCTCGCCGCGATGCTCAAGGACGCCACTCCACAGCGACTCGCCGATGTGCGGCTGGATGCCCGTTTTGGGGGATGGCCATCGGCTCATCCCGTTATGTCGGATTTCTTGGGACTTCCCATTGCCGACGGCGATGAAGTTCTCGGCGCGGTATTCCTCGCCAACAAGCGATGCCCCAAGCCCGAGGGCGGCTGCGGTTTCACCGCCGAGGACGAGGAGTTGCTGTCCATCCTGGCCCAGCACGCCGCCATCGCCCTGACCAACGCCCGGCTCCACGAGCGCGGCCGCGAGCTCACCATCGCCGGGGAGCGGGCCAGGCTCGCCCATGAGCTGCACGACGCGGTCTCCCAGAAGCTCTTCTCGCTGCGGCTGACCGCCCAGGCGGCCACGGCCCTGGTGGACCGCGACCCCGGCCGCGCCAAGGACGAGCTCCAGCAGATCGCGCTGCTCGCCGCCGAGGCCGCCGACGAACTGCGCTCCGCCGTCGTGGAGCTGCGCCCCGCCGCCCTCGACGAGGACGGCCTCGTGGCGACCCTCAGGACCCAGGTGCAGGTGCTCGACCGGGCCCACTCCGCCCGTGTCACCTTCGCCTGCCACGGGGTACGGGCGCTGCCCGCCGCCCAGGAGGAGGCCGTGCTGCGGGTGGCCCAGGAGGCCCTGCACAACGCGCTGCGCCACGCCGACGCGCGGCAGGTGGACGTCACCCTCGCCCGGCACGGCCAGGGCGCCCGGCTCCGCGTCGCCGACGACGGCGTGGGATTCGACCCCTCGGCCGTACGCCGCGCCGGGCGCCACCTCGGGCTGGTGTCGATGCGGTACCGGGCCGGTGGCGTCGGTGGCGGTCTGACGGTGGAGTCGGCGCCCGGCAAGGGCACCGTGATCGAGATGGAGGTGCCCGGTGGCTGACCCGGGACGGATTCGGGTGCTGCTCGTCGACGACCACCAGGTGGTGCGGCGCGGCCTGCGGACCTTCCTCCAGGTCCAGGACGACATCGAGGTGGTCGGCGAGGCGTCGGACGGCGAGGAGGGCGTCGCCCGCGCCGAGGAGCTGCGCCCCGACGTCGTCCTCATGGACGTGAAGATGCCCGGCCTGGACGGGATCGAGGCGCTGCGCACCCTGCGCGACCTCGACAACCCCGCCCGGGTGCTGGTGGTGACGAGCTTCACCGAGAAGCGCACCGTGGTCCCCGCCCTGCGCGCGGGCGCCGCGGGTTATGTCTACAAGGACGTGGACCCCGAGGCGCTGGCCCGCGCCATCCGCTCCGTCCACTCCGGGCATGTGCTGCTCCAGCCCGAGGTGGCCCTCGCGCTGCTCTCCCAGGAGGACGGCGGCGGCCACGGGCGCGGCGGGTCCCTCACCGAGCGTGAACGCGAGGTGCTGGCGCTGATCGCGGACGGCCGGTCCAACCGGGAGATCGCCCGTGCGCTGGTGTTGTCGGAAAAGACCGTGAAAACCCATGTGTCCAACATTCTTATGAAATTGGACCTCGCCGATCGCACCCAGGCCGCTCTATGGGCGGTACGGCACGGGATCGGAGCATGAACAGCGTTTCTCCGTGAAATCACACCAACGTGTGGCGATCACTCGAACAGCGCAACTCGCCATCGGCCGGGCCGTTCTTCACGGCGTACCGCGGCGTACCGCCGCGGTGATGCGCTGATGAATGAAGGGTCTCGAGAAGTGAAGAACATCAAGAGGTTCGCTGCCCTCACGATCGTGGCCGGCGGACTCGCCGTCGCCGGTGCCGGTGTCGCCTCCGCCCAGGGCCCCCAGGCCGACGGTGGGGCGATGACGTCCCCGGGTGTCGTTTCCGGCAACAACATTCAGGCGCCCGTCCACGTGCCCGTGAACGTCTGCAGCAACACCATCTCGGTCATCGGGGCCATGAACCCGGCGTTCGGCGTCCCCTGCGTCCGCTGACCGGCCCCCTGGCGGATATCCCGACGCACCACCGGCCGGCCCCGGAGGCACCCGCCTCCGGGGCCGGCCCCATGTCGGCCCCCGAACCCGATGACGGCCCGGGACGTCGGACCCGGGAAGCCCGGCCCCCGACGGTGGTCAGAGACCCGCGAAGACCAGCCCCGGCGAAGGTCGAAGACCAGCCCCCGCGAAGGTTGAAGACCAGCCCGGCGAAGGCCAGAGGCGAAGGCCAGAGGCCCGAGACCCGCGAAGGTCAGAGACCGCCCCGCTCCCGCTCCTCCACATACGCGTTGTACGCCGCCACCTGGGCCCGCCGCGAGGTGCGCTCCACCGGCCGCAGCGCCTCGGCCCGCGCCGTGATCTCCGACGCGCTCACCGCCCCGCCGTGCTCCCGGCCGTCCCCGCCCGCCATGTACGCGATGTCGACCAGCGCAGCCACCCGCTGCGCCAGCTCCAGCACCCGTATGGCCCGCGGCGGATAGCCCGGGGCCAGCACCTCGCGCCCCCGCTCGGCCCGCGCCCGATACGCCTCCAGGGCCGCCTCGGCCACCGGGCCCGACCCGGCCACGTTCAGCCGCGAGAGCACCTCGGTGGCCTCCCGCAGCGCCTCCGCCAGCTCCCGCTCGGCCTCACCCAGCGACGGCACATCGGCCGGCGGCGCCTCCCGCACGGCCTGACACCGCCACACCACCTCGATGTGCTGATCGCCCTCGGGCCCGGCCGCCGACACCTCGGGCACCAGGCCGAGCGCCGCCCCGGTGGCGATCACCGCCTCGCCCGCGTCGAGCGCGTGGGCGTTGAACTCCGGCGGGCCGCTCAGCCCCAGGGGATGCCCCGCTATGGGCAGCGCCACTCGCAGCCCCTTGGCCCCGAGCGCCCGCAGCCGCCCCAGCGCCAAAGTGAGCCCCACCTGCCCGGACTCGCCCGGAAGCCCGGCCACCCGGTGCGACGCGTCCTCATCCGCGATGCGATGCGCCGCCTCATCGGGGGAGACAAGTCCGGCGAGAAGGGCATTTCCCCAAGCTGCGAGGCGCCCTGAACGTGGTTCATCGAGCATGGAACCAGCCTAAGGACTGCCACCGACAACGTGTGGCGTAGGTTTTCCTCAGGGGGCTGCGCCCACAGGCGCACGCACGACTCGAGACTGCAATGGGAGACAACGCGCTCATGAGCGAGGTTCTGGAGCTGCTGGACGTATCGGTGGTCCGCGATGGGCGGGCTCTGGTGGACGAGGTCTCCTGGTCGATCAAAGAAGGCGAGCGCTGGGTCATCCTCGGGCCCAACGGCGCCGGCAAGACCACCCTCCTCAACCTCGCCTCCAGCTATCTCTTCCCGAGCGCCGGAACCGCCCGGATCCTCGGCGAGCTGCTCGGCCGCGTCGACGTCTTCGAGCTGCGCCCCCGCGTCGGCATGGCGGGCATCGCCATGGCCGAGAAGCTGCCGCGCCGCCAGACCGTCCTCGAGACCGTCCTCACCGCCGCGTACGGCATGACGGCCCACTGGCAGGAGGACTACGACGCGGTCGACGAGACCCGCGCCCGCGCCTTCCTCGACCGCCTCGGCATGACCGAGTACCTCGACCGGAGGTTCGGCACCCTCTCCGAGGGCGAGCGCAAGCGCACCCTCATCGCCCGCGCCATGATGACCGACCCCGAGCTGCTGCTCCTCGACGAGCCCGCGGCCGGACTCGACCTCGGCGGCCGCGAGGACCTCGTCCGCCGCCTCGGACGGCTCGCCCGCGACCCGCTCGCCCCGTCGATGATCATGGTGACACATCATGTCGAGGAAATCCCCCCCGGCTTCACCCATGTTCTGATGATCCGCCAGGGGAAGGTGCTCACCGCGGGCCCGGTCGAGACCGAACTGACCTCCCGCAACCTCTCCCGCTGCTTCGGACTCCCGCTGGTCGTCGAGCGCAACGGCGACCGCTGGACCGCCCAGGGCCTGCCGCTGACCTGATGTCCGCCCCCTGCGCCCACCGTGCCACCGGCAGGTGATCCGCGCACTGTCCCCGGCGACTTGGGACAACTACCATGACCATGTGGATCCGTGGGTGTGGTGGCTGATCGCCGCCGTAGGACTGGGCATCCCGCTCGTGCTGACCGCGATGCCCGAATTCGGGATGGTCGCGGTCGGCGCCGTGGCCGGTGCCATCACCGACGCGCTCGGCGGCGGCATCGTGCTTCAAGTCGTCGTCTTCTGCGCCGTCTCCGTGGCATTGGTCGCCGTCGTACGCCCGATGGCAGTGCGCAGCCGCCGTCAGCAGCCCGAGCTGCGCAGCGGCATCGAGGCGCTGAAGGGCCGCCAGGCCGTCGTCCTCGAGCGCGTCGACGACGGCGGAGGCGGCCGGATCAAGCTCGCGGGCGAGGTGTGGTCCGCGCGCTCACTCGACCCCGACCAGGCCTACGAACCAGGGCAGCAGGTCGACGTGGTGGAGATCGACGGTGCGACGGCCGTCGTCATGTAGACGCCGTAGCGGGGTGTCCTACCAAGAGTTGAGGGCGCCCCGGTTGAGCTGCGGAGTCGACCATCGATCTGACAGACTCCACCCTCGGGAACCGTCAGACTTGATCATCCCGACCATCCGAATCGCCGCATGAAGGGCACGGGGAGCCGCTGTGGAACCGATCATCATCGTCCTGATCATCCTCGTGGTGCTGGTCTTCATCGCACTGATCAAGACGATCCAGGTCATCCCACAGGCCAGCGCCGCCATCGTGGAGCGCTTCGGACGCTACACACGCACCCTCAACGCGGGCCTGAACATCGTCGTCCCGTTCATCGACTCGATCCGCAACCGCGTCGACCTCCGTGAACAGGTCGTGCCCTTCCCCCCGCAGCCGGTGATCACCCAGGACAACCTGGTGGTGAACATCGACACCGTCATCTACTACCAGGTGACCGACGCCCGCGCCGCCACCTACGAAGTGGCCAGCTACATCCAGGCGATCGAGCAGCTGACCGTCACCACCCTGCGGAACATCATCGGTGGCATGGACCTCGAGCGCACCCTGACCTCCCGCGAGGAGATCAACGCGGCGCTGCGCGGCGTCCTCGACGAGGCCACCGGCAAATGGGGCATCCGCGTCAACCGCGTGGAGCTCAAGGCCATCGAGCCGCCCACCTCCATCCAGGACTCGATGGAGAAGCAGATGCGCGCCGACCGTGACAAGCGCGCCGCGATCCTCCAGGCCGAAGGTGTCCGGCAGTCCGAGATCCTGCGCGCCGAGGGTGAGAAGCAGTCCGCGATCCTGCGGGCCGAGGGTGAGTCCAAGGCCGCCGCGCTGCGCGCCGAGGGCGAGGCGCAGGCCATCCGCACGGTCTTCGAATCCATCCACGCCGGCGACCCGGACCAGAAGCTGCTCTCGTACCAGTACCTCCAGATGCTGCCGAAGATCGCCGAGGGCGACGCCAACAAGCTCTGGATCGTACCCAGCGAGATCGGCGACGCCCTCAAGGGCCTCGGCGGGGCCATGGGCAACTTCGGCCCGTTGACCGGCGGCGGAAACGGCGGCGGCACCCCCGGCCCCACCGGTAAGGAGCCCGCCCCGCGCCGCGAACAGCCCACGATCGACTGAACGGACGGCGGCGGGGCGGCCCCTCAGCGCCTTCGCCAGGGATGGGACTCAGGCGGGCAGCGCCAGCCACTCCGGCAGACCGTCCCGCTCCGCCGCCCCCAGTGCCAGCAGCAGCGCATCCGAAGGCGTCGGCTCGAACGGCGCCTTGAGCAGCCGCATCCCCGCCTGCTCCGGAGTCCGGTCCGCCTTACGGTGGTTGTCCTCGGCACACGAGGCGACCGTATTCAGCCAGGTGTCCCCGCCCCCGCGCGACCGCGGCACCACATGGTCCACGGTCGTCGCCCGGCGGCCGCAGTACGCGCACCGGTGCTGGTCCCGGACCAGCACCCCGCGCCGCGACCACGGCGCACGTCTTCGGAACGGCACCCGTACGTAACGGCACAGCCGGATCACCCGCGGCAGCGGCAGATCGACGTCCGCAGCCCGCACCCGCAGCCCCGGGTGGGCGTGTTCGACGACGGCCTTGTCCTGGAGGACCAGCACCACGGCGCGCCGCAGCGTGACCGTCGCCAGCGGCTCGAAGCTCGCGTTCAGAACCAGCGTCTCGCGCATCCCGACCACCCCCGCGTCCCGGTGTCCCGGCCCGCGCCGGAGATCGGCGGGACCGGGATCAACTCTGGCCGGGAGCCTGGCCGAGAACAACGCAATTTCGCCGCGTCAGCCCGCGGCCGGCACCTCGTACTCCCCGATCAACTGGGCCCGCCCCAGCGTGTGGAACCGCAGATTGAAGCCGACCACCGCGGGCGAGGCGTCCGCGTCCGGGCCCAGCTTCTCGGCGTCCACCGCGTAGACGGTGAACACATAGCGGTGCGGACCGTCCCCGGGCGGCGGCGCGGCCCCGCCGAAGTCACGGGTCCCGTAGTCGTTGCGCGCCTGTACGGCACCCTCGGGCAGGCCGGTGAAGCCACCGCTGCCCGCACCCGCCGGAAGCTCGGTGACGGTGGCCGGGATGTCGAACGCCACCCAGTGCCAGAACCCGCTGCCCGTCGGCGCGTCAGGGTCGAAGCAGGTGACGGCGAAGCTCTTCGTCCCCTCCGGGAAACCCTCCCAGCGCAGCTGCGGAGAGGTGTTCCCCTCAGCCTGCACCTGGGCGGACTTGAGCGTGCCGCCCGGTGCCACATCGTCGCTCACCACCGTGAACGACGGCACCGGCGGATGGAAGTCGTGCGGGAGCGGGGCCCGGTTCTGCTCGGACACGTCGAGAACCTCCTCGAAGTCGCAGTGGATCATCTCCGCGGCCAGCCTAACGAGACCGGTACCCGGCGGGCTGGCACCATGGCGCCCATGACCGGCCCCACCCTCGCCCTCCACCTGCGCCTCGACGGCGTGACGGACAAGGACGGCTTCCTCGCCCGCTGCGCCCGGGACCTGCGCTTTCCCGACTGGTACGGGCGGAATTGGGATGCCCTCGCCGACTGCGTCACCGATCTGTCCTGGTGGGCCGAGGGCGGCGAGCCCAGCGGTTGTCTGCTGGACATCCAGGGCTGGCCGGCCTTCCGCGACGCGGACCCCGACGCCGCCGCGATCGCGGCCGACATCCTGGCCGACGCGGAGGCGTACTGGGCGGCGCAGGGACGGCCCCTGGTGGTGCGCTACGACGACGGCCCCTGACGGTCACGGGGACGGCCCCTGGTGGGCCCGGCACGTGCCGTCCCCGCACCCGGCAGGGGTCGCCCCCGCACATGAACGCGGGGCGTGCGCCGAGCTGCCCTCGGTGCACGCCCCGCGCGGAAGTCCGGTCCGGGGAGGGGAAACCTCAGAACCAGTTGCGCTTGCCGCCGACCTGGGCGAGCCACTGGTTCAGATACGCGGCCCAGTCGGTGTCCTGGAAGGTGGTCAGGTTCATCGTGAACGACCGGTAGGTGTCACTGCCCTCGGAGAACAGCCCCGGCTTCTTGTCCATCTCCAGCACCACGTCCATCTCGCGGTCGTCCGCGACGAAGGACAACTCCACCTGGTTCAGGCCCCGGTACTGCTCCGGCGCGTAGAACTCGATCTCCTGGTAGAAGGGCAGCCGCTGGCGGGTGCCACGGATGTGCCCGCGCTCCAGGTCGGCGCTCTTGAACCGGAAGCCGAGGGCGCCGAATGCGTCCAGGATCGCCTGCTGGGCGGGGAGCGGATGCACATTGACCGGGTCCAGGTCGCCCGAGTCCACCGCGCGCGCGATCGCCAGCTCGGTGGTCACCCCCACGTTCATGCCGGACAGATGGCGGCCCATGAACATGGTGATCGGAGTCTCCCACGGAACCTCCAGGCCGAACTGCACCGCGTGCACCGCGCCCGGCTGCACCTCGAACGCACCGCCCAGCCGCTGCCGGGTGAACTCCACGTCCTGCTTGTACTCCTGGTCGTTGCCCTCCACCTCGACCCGCGCCTGCAGGCCGACCGAGAGCCCCTCGATCTGCTGCGCGACCGAGCCGCCCTGGATCCGGACCTCGCCCTGCACGATGCCGCCCGGGACGACGTTCTCCTCGGTCAACACCGTCTCCACCGAAGCGCCACCGGCACCCATACTCGCGAGCAGCTTCTTGAAGCCCATGTTCTCCCTCTCAAGGACGCGACTGCGTCTTGACTCGATCGCATTCGATCACTGTTGACACCTAGAAACGCGAAACAGCCGTGGACGGTTCCGCGGCTCATACCCTTCCAGCGGACCGGTGCCGCCTCCAACCACCGGTTCATATCTGTTCCACTACGCTCGGGGCGCGTGACAGCAGGACCTGACCGCACCCCCCTCGACCGCGCCTTCTTCGACCGGCCCGTCCTCGAGGTCGCCCCCGACCTCCTGGGCCGCGTCCTGGTCCGGCGCACCCCGGACGGACCGATCGAATTGCGCCTGACCGAGGTCGAGGCGTACGCGGGCCCGGCGGACCCCGGCTCGCACGCCTACCGGGGCCGCACCGAGCGCAACGCCGTGATGTTCGGTCCCCCGGGTCATGCGTATGTCTACTTCACCTATGGCATGTGGCACTGCCTCAACCTGGTCTGTGGACCGGAGGGCCACCCCAGCGGGGTACTGCTGCGCGCGGGCGAGGTGCTGAACGGCCACGAGTGGGCCCATCAGCGCAGGCCGAAGGCGCGCAACGACCATGAGCTGGCCAAGGGCCCGGCCCGGCTGGCCACGGCCCTGGGTGTGGACCGCAGACAGGACGGCAGCGATGTGTGCGGGAGCCCCGACGCCCCGCTCGCCATACTCACCGGCCGCCCCACCCGGCCCGAGCAGGTGCTCAGCGGTCCGCGCACCGGTGTGGGCGGCGAGGGCGCAACCCACCCCTGGCGCTTCTGGATCGACGGCGATCCCTCGGTGAGCCCCTACCGGGCCCACACCCCGCGTCGCCGGAATTCGACGCGCCGTCAGGTCGGAACTTGACTCCGCTGGACGGGACGCCTAACGTAGCCCGAGCCGCTTGAGACGGGCAGCGCTGTCATCACGATCCTAGGATCGGGTCACCGCGGCCCCGGAGCGGCCAATCACTACGACGATTCCCGAACAGGGTCCTGTTTCGCTGCGCGAAATCAAGGCCCGAGGGTCCGATTAGGAGCCGGGCGGGAAATTCGCTAAAGTGGTGGACACGCCGGAAGGCGCGAAAGACCCCGCTCCAGCAGGGGGCCGGAAACGGAATTCGGATCGGAAACGACCGGGAATCGGGTCTGGTAAGGTTGGAAACACCGAAGGGAAGCGCCCGGAGAAGCCGGTGAAACGGTTTCGAAGGAAGCGTCCGTTCCTTGAGAACTCAACAGCGTGCCAAAAGTCAACGCCAGATATGTTGATACCCCGTCCATTGTTGGACGAGGTTCCTTTGAAGAAGAACACAGCGAGGACGCTGTGAACCATCGGATTATTCCTCCGGTGGTTCCGCTCTCGTGATGTGTTGCCGGGATAGCCCGGAAGCATTCACGGAGAGTTTGATCCTGGCTCAGGACGAACGCTGGCGGCGTGCTTAACACATGCAAGTCGAACGATGAACCGGTTTCGGCCGGGGATTAGTGGCGAACGGGTGAGTAACACGTGGGCAATCTGCCCTGCACTCTGGGACAAGCCCTGGAAACGGGGTCTAATACCGGATATGACTACCGACCGCATGGTCTGGTGGTGGAAAGCTCCGGCGGTGCAGGATGAGCCCGCGGCCTATCAGCTTGTTGGTGGGGTGATGGCCTACCAAGGCGACGACGGGTAGCCGGCCTGAGAGGGCGACCGGCCACACTGGGACTGAGACACGGCCCAGACTCCTACGGGAGGCAGCAGTGGGGAATATTGCACAATGGGCGGAAGCCTGATGCAGCGACGCCGCGTGAGGGATGACGGCCTTCGGGTTGTAAACCTCTTTCAGCAGGGAAGAAGCGCAAGTGACGGTACCTGCAGAAGAAGCGCCGGCTAACTACGTGCCAGCAGCCGCGGTAATACGTAGGGCGCAAGCGTTGTCCGGAATTATTGGGCGTAAAGAGCTCGTAGGCGGCTTGTCGCGTCGGATGTGAAAGCCCGGGGCTTAACCCCGGGTCTGCATTCGATACGGGCAGGCTAGAGTTCGGTAGGGGAGATCGGAATTCCTGGTGTAGCGGTGAAATGCGCAGATATCAGGAGGAACACCGGTGGCGAAGGCGGATCTCTGGGCCGATACTGACGCTGAGGAGCGAAAGCGTGGGGAGCGAACAGGATTAGATACCCTGGTAGTCCACGCCGTAAACGTTGGGAACTAGGTGTGGGCGACATTCCACGTTGTCCGCGCCGCAGCTAACGCATTAAGTTCCCCGCCTGGGGAGTACGGCCGCAAGGCTAAAACTCAAAGGAATTGACGGGGGCCCGCACAAGCGGCGGAGCATGTGGCTTAATTCGACGCAACGCGAAGAACCTTACCAAGGCTTGACATACATCGGAAACATCCAGAGATGGGTGCCCCCTTGTGGTCGGTGTACAGGTGGTGCATGGCTGTCGTCAGCTCGTGTCGTGAGATGTTGGGTTAAGTCCCGCAACGAGCGCAACCCTTGTTCTGTGTTGCCAGCATGCCTTTCGGGGTGATGGGGACTCACAGGAGACTGCCGGGGTCAACTCGGAGGAAGGTGGGGACGACGTCAAGTCATCATGCCCCTTATGTCTTGGGCTGCACACGTGCTACAATGGCCGGTACAATGAGCTGCGAAGCCGTGAGGTGGAGCGAATCTCAAAAAGCCGGTCTCAGTTCGGATTGGGGTCTGCAACTCGACCCCATGAAGTCGGAGTCGCTAGTAATCGCAGATCAGCATTGCTGCGGTGAATACGTTCCCGGGCCTTGTACACACCGCCCGTCACGTCACGAAAGTCGGTAACACCCGAAGCCGGTGGCCCAACCCTTGTGGAGGGAGCTGTCGAAGGTGGGACTGGCGATTGGGACGAAGTCGTAACAAGGTAGCCGTACCGGAAGGTGCGGCTGGATCACCTCCTTTCTAAGGAGCACATAGCCGACTGTGGGCAGATGTCCTGCACGGTTGCTCATGGGTGGAACGTTGACTATTCGGCACGGTTCTTCGTGTGACGGCTGCTAGTACTGCCCCTTGGGGTGTGGAACGCGGATCGGATCGGAGACCGGGTCGGGCACGCTGTTGGGTGTCTGAGGGAATGAATCCCCTCGACAGGCCGGAGTCCATGTAGGTGGTGGATGACTGGTCGTTGCTTGAGAACTGCACAGTGGACGCGAGCATCTGTGGCCAAGTTTTTAAGGGCGCACGGTGGATGCCTTGGCACCAGGAACCGATGAAGGACGTGGGAGGCCGCGATAGGCCCCGGGGAGCTGTCAACCGAGCTTTGATCCGGGGGTGTCCGAATGGGGAAACCCGGCAGTCGTCATGGGCTGTCACCCATACCTGAACACATAGGGTATGTGGAGGGAACGCGGGGAAGTGAAACATCTCAGTACCCGCAGGAAGAGAAAACAACCGTGATTCCGGGAGTAGTGGCGAGCGAAACTGGATGAGGCTAAACCGTATGTGTGTGATACCCGGCAGGGGTTGCGCGTACGGGGTTGTGGGTTCGTACTTCAGTCGTCTGCCGGCGGCTGGGTGAGTCAGAAATTGTTGATGTAGGCGAAGGGCATGCGAAAGGCCCGGCGTAGAGGGTAAGACCCCCGTAGCTGAAATGTCAGCAACTTGCTTGTGCGATACCCAAGTAGCACGGGGCCCGAGAAATCCCGTGTGAATCTGGCGGGACCACCCGCTAAGCCTAAATATTCCCTGGTGACCGATAGCGGATAGTACCGTGAGGGAATGGTGAAAAGTACCGCGGGAGCGGAGTGAAATAGTACCTGAAACCGTGTGCCTACAAGCCGTGGGAGCGTCGCCGTGTTCTTCGGAGCACGGTCGTGACTGCGTGCCTTTTGAAGAATGAGCCTGCGAGTTTGCGGTGTGTTGCGAGGTTAACCCGTGTGGGGGAGCCGTAGCGAAAGCGAGTCCGAATAGGGCGATTCAGTAGCGCGCTCAAGACCCGAAGCGGAGTGATCTAGCCATGGGCAGGTTGAAGCGGAGGTAAGACTTCGTGGAGGACCGAACCCACCAGGGTTGAAAACCTGGGGGATGACCTGTGGTTAGGGGTGAAAGGCCAATCAAACTCCGTGATAGCTGGTTCTCCCCGAAATGCATTTAGGTGCAGCGTCGTGTGTTTCTTGCCGGAGGTAGAGCACTGGATAGGCGATGGGCCCTACCGGGTTACTGACCTTAGCCAAACTCCGAATGCCGGTAAGTGAGAGCGCGGCAGTGAGACTGTGGGGGATAAGCTCCATGGTCGAGAGGGAAACAGCCCAGAGCATCGACTAAGGCCCCTAAGCGTACGCTAAGTGGGAAAGGATGTGGAGTCGCAGAGACAACCAGGAGGTTGGCTTAGAAGCAGCCATCCTTGAAAGAGTGCGTAATAGCTCACTGGTCAAGTGATTCCGCGCCGACAATGTAGCGGGGCTCAAGCGTACCGCCGAAGTCGTGTCATTGCAGCATGTGGTCCAACGATCGCTGTGATGGGTAGGGGAGCGTCGTGTGCCGGGTGAAGCAGCCGTGTAAGCGAGTTGTGGATGGTTCACGAGTGAGAATGCAGGCATGAGTAGCGATACACACGTGGGAAACGTGTGCGCCGATTGACTAAGGGTTCCTGGGTCAAGCTGATCTGCCCAGGGTAAGTCGGGACCTAAGGCGAGGCCGACAGGCGTAGTCGATGGACAACCGGTTGATATTCCGGTACCCGCTTTGAAACGCCCAGTATCGAATCCTCTGATGCTAAGGCCGTGAAGCCGCCCTGATCTCTTCGGAGTTGAGGGGAGTGGTGGAGCCGCTGATCCAAGGTGGTAGTAGGTAAGTGATGGGGTGACGCAGGAAGGTAGTCCAGCCCGGGCGGTGGTTGTCCCGGGGTAAGGGTGTAGCCCGAGGGGTAGGTAAATCCGTCTCTCATGTGGGTGAGACCTGATGCCGAGCCGATTGTGGTGAAGTGGATGATCCTATGCTGTCGAGAAAAGCCTCTAGCGAGTTTCATGGCGGCCCGTACCCTAAACCGACTCAGGTGGTCAGGTAGAGAATACCGAGGCGTTCGGGTGAACTATGGTTAAGGAACTCGGCAAAATGCCCCCGTAACTTCGGGAGAAGGGGGGCCATTGCTGGTGATGGGATTTTCTCCTTGAGCTGGTGGTGGCCGCAGAGACCAGCGAGAAGCGACTGTTTACTAAAAACACAGGTCCGTGCGAAGCCGTAAGGCGATGTATACGGACTGACGCCTGCCCGGTGCTGGAACGTTAAGGGGACCGGTTAGTCGACTTTCGGGTCGGCGAGGCTGAGAACTTAAGCGCCAGTAAACGGCGGTGGTAACTATAACCATCCTAAGGTAGCGAAATTCCTTGTCGGGTAAGTTCCGACCTGCACGAATGGCGTAACGACTTCTCGACTGTCTCAACCATAGGCCCGGTGAAATTGCATTACGAGTAAAGATGCTCGTTTCGCGCAGCAGGACGGAAAGACCCCGGGACCTTTACTATAGCTTGATATTGGTGTTCGGTTCGGCTTGTGTAGGATAGGTGGGAGACTGTGAACTCTGGACGCCAGTTCAGGGGGAGTCATTGTTGAAATACCACTCTGGTCGTGCTGGATGTCTAACCTGGGTCCGTGATCCGGATCAGGGACAGTGTCTGGTGGGTAGTTTAACTGGGGCGGTTGCCTCCTAAAGGGTAACGGAGGCGCCCAAAGGTTCCCTCAGCCTGGTTGGCAATCAGGTGTTGAGTGTAAGTGCACAAGGGAGCTTGACTGTGAGACCGACGGGTCGAGCAGGGACGAAAGTCGGGACTAGTGATCCGGCGGTGGCTTGTGGAAGCGCCGTCGCTCAACGGATAAAAGGTACCCCGGGGATAACAGGCTGATCTTCCCCAAGAGTCCATATCGACGGGATGGTTTGGCACCTCGATGTCGGCTCGTCGCATCCTGGGGCTGGAGTCGGTCCCAAGGGTTGGGCTGTTCGCCCATTAAAGCGGTACGCGAGCTGGGTTTAGAACGTCGTGAGACAGTTCGGTCCCTATCCGCTGTGCGCGTAGGAGTCTTGAGAAGGGCTGTCCCTAGTACGAGAGGACCGGGACGGACGAACCTCTGGTGTGCCAGTTGTTCTGCCAAGGGCATGGCTGGTTGGCTACGTTCGGGAGGGATAACCGCTGAAAGCATCTAAGCGGGAAGCCTGCTTCGAGATGAGGGCTCCCACCCACTTGATGGGTTAAGGCTCCCAGTAGACGACTGGGTTGATAGGCCAGATATGGAAGCCGGGTGACCGGTGGAGTTGACTGGTACTAATAGGCCGAGGGCTTGTCCTCAGATGCTCGCGTCCACTGTGTGGTTCCCGGGTTGCGAACAGTCGCACCGGTGAATCAGTTCCACTTTACTTAATTGAAGAGTGTGCTTGTTCGCTAGAACCCGATAGGGTTTCGGTGGTCATTGCGTTAGGGAAACGCCCGGTTACATTCCGAACCCGGAAGCTAAGCCTTTCAGCGCCGATGGTACTGCAGGGGGGACCCTGTGGGAGAGTAGGACGCCGCCGAACAATCTTTGAAGGACCCTTGGTCCCAGCGTGCATGCTGGGACCAAGGGTCCTTTTTGTTTTTGCTGGACCCGCATCGGCGTGGCTGGTGCGGGAGAATGGCTGAAGTACATGAAGACAGGAGTCACGCCGATGTCCACCAACTCTCCCGACGACCGGTCGGGCCGCGAGCCGCGGGGCCGGGAAGCCGGCGACCGGCGGGAGGCCCGCGGCTCCGGGCCGCGCCGCGACGGCGGTCGTGGTGGTTTCCGGCGTGACGACCGCCGCGATGAGCGACCGCGCGGGCCGCGTCGTGATGATGACCGTGGCAGTTCCCGCCGAGATGATGACCGTGGCGGCTTCCGCCGCGACGACCGTCGGGACG